>NZ_CP192080.1:9132500-10197557 GCF_050955725.1 Dactylosporangium sp. CA-139114 | reverse complement strand
CGTTCGCGCACCCCCATCATCATTCGCGGCCCCCACCGCGAGTGGACGGTGCCCGGTTCTTCCCGCCGTCCCGGGTCATCATTGTCCACAGGTTTTCCACAACCTGTGTATCAACGAGTCATGTCCCGTGGACGGATCGTCCTGATTCCCCCTCGTCCCGTGCTGACCGTGCGGTGATCAGCGCGTACGCAGAGGTCATGCAGGTCGGGCGCGTGTCTGCCCCCCTCGCAGAACGCCCGTCGAATCCCGGAAAGTCCAGTTGTGTCCCGTCGCCGGAGTCGCGGTGTCTACCGGCAACCGGGCACGTTAACAGCGTTGTCCACAACCACTCAACCTTTGTCCACAACGAGCCTGTGGATTTCGGCCTCTACCAGGCATTTCTTTGTTCACACCCCGGCTCGTCGCGTGATCGTTGACGGTCCGTGAGGCGGCGCGTACCCTGTTTCGGTTGGAGGACCGCTGCCTGGTAAACTCCAAAACACTGATCGACATCCCGTGGGCGCCTCCTCCGCGTCCCGCCAGTCACGAAGACGGAGCCCCGACGTGAGCAAGCGCACCTTCCAGCCGAACAACCGCCGGCGCGCGAAGACCCACGGTTTCCGGCTGCGCATGCGCACCCGTGCCGGCCGCGCGATCCTGTCTGCGCGCCGCGCCAAGGGGCGCGACCGCCTCTCGGCCTAGTTGTCAGTTCGAAGCCGTTTCTTCGACCGGGCCTTCCGGGAGGCAGCGTGCTGGCGGCCGCTCAGCGACTGCGGCGGCGGGAAGACTTCGCCGCCACCATTCGCAACGGCCGTCGCGCCGGCCGGGGGGCCGTGGTCGTGCATTTCCTGAACCCCGGGCCGTCGCGGCCCGGGGTTTCCGGCGTTTCGGATCCTTCTGACTTGTCGCCTTCGGCCGGGTTCGTGGTCTCCAAAGCGGTGGGCAACGCCGTCGTGCGCAACACGGTGAAGCGGCGGCTGCGGCACCTCGTGCGCCCGCGCCTCGCCGACCTGCCCGCCGGCTCCGTGATCGTGGTGCGCGCGCTGCCCGAGGCGGCGACCCGGCCCTACGACCTTCTGCAACAGGACCTGGACTCGGCGCTGGAGGCCGCGCGCCGACCGAAGAACCGAGGTGTCCGTCGATGAACGCCGGAGCCCGGATCGTGGCAGCTCCCATCGTCGCGTACCGTCGTTGGATAAGCCCGGCGTTGCCGGCGCGTTGTCGGTTCTACCCGTCGTGCAGCGCTTATGCCCTGGAGGCGGTCGGCACGCACGGCGCGGTGAAGGGAATCGGCCTCGCGATCTGGCGGCTGCTGCGCTGCCACCCATTCCACCCCGGTGGGTTCGACCCGGTGCCACCGCGCCGGGGACACTCGCCCGAGCCCGAGTCGACGTGACTGGAGCGGTGTCGTGATTAGCAAGCTGATGGCCGGGATCTACTGGCTGATCTCGAAGGTGATGCTGTTCTGGCACACCGTCTGGGATTCGATCCTGCCGGACCACCGGGTGCTGAGCACCAACTGGCAATGGGTCCTGGCGATCGTCTTCCTGGTGATCACCGTCCGGGTCGTGCTGTTCCCCATCTTCGTCAAGCAGATCAAGTCGCAGCGCGCGATGCAGGCGATCCAGCCGAAGATGAAGGAGCTGCAGGAGAAGCACAAGGGCGACCGGGAGACCCTCCAGAAGGAGGTCATGAAGCTCTACCAGGAAGAGAAGGTCAACCCGCTCATGGGCTGCCTTCCGATGTTCCTGCAGATCCCGGTCTTCATCGGCCTCCTGCACGTGCTGCGTCACCTCCGGCCGGGCATGTCCGACCACAGCATGGAGCTCTACGGCTGGACCAAGTCGGAGTTCCTCAGCGCCGTCGACGCCCGCCTCTTCGACGCCCCGATCGTCGCCAAGTTCAGCAGCAGCACCGCCGAGCTGCTGAAGATCGACGCGAGCTCGACCACGGTGAAGATCGTCGCCGCCATCCTGGTCGCGCTGATGATCACCACCACCTACCTGACGCAGCGTCAGATGATCAAGAAGACGGGCTGGAACACCGACCCGCAGCAGCGCATGATCCAGAAGTTCATGCTCTACGGCATCCCGTTCTTCACCCTGACGTCCGGCTGGTACTTCCCCATCGGCGTCATCATCTACTGGGTCACGAACAACGCCATCACGCTGGCCCAGCAGTACTGGGTGCTGCACAAGTACCCGCCGCCGGCGAGCGCGTCGACCAACAACGTGCCCTTCAAGAACGGCGCCAAGAAGGCCGCCGACACCAAGCAGCCGAGCGGGCTCGGCGCGCTGTTCGCCAAGGCCCGCGAGGACGCCGCGGCGCAGCAGCGGGCCAACGGCAAGGGCGCCGCGAAGGCGACCGGCGCCAAGGCCAACGGCACGGCCCCCGAGGCCACCGGGCCGTCCCGGGCTCCGAAGCCCGGCGCCAAGCCGATCAACCCGAAGAAGGGTGGCGCCGCGAAGCGGCAGTCGGGTTGATGCGACCCCGCTGGGCCACCCCTCAACGGGCCCAGCGCGGGGCGCTCCCTGCAAGCAACCCACCCCTCACCGACGACCTGTGACGGCGCCTCGGCGCCCCAAACAAGCGGAGATGAGTTTCGTGACCGACACCACCAGTGATCTCGGCGCCGAGGACTTGGACGAGCAGACGGCTGCCGCGTCCACCGAGTCCGAGCCCGAAGGCGACGAGGAGTCCTCGGCCTCGGCCAACGGCTCCGGCCGCTCGAGCGCGGACCTGTTCCGCGAGAGCGAGATCGCGGCCGATTACGTCGAGGGCCTGCTCGACATCCTCGACTACGACGGCGACATCGACGAGCTCGTCGTGAGCGGCCGGCCGGTCGTCGAGGTCGTCGAGGGCGGGGACGGCTCGGGCAAGCGGCTGCAGGCCCTCGTGGGCCAGCGGGGCGCGACCCTTGAGGCGCTGCAGGAGCTGAGCCGGCTGGCCGTGTTCCGGCAGACGGGTTCGCCGAGCCGGCTGCTGCTCGACGTGGGCGGCTACCGGGCGCTGCGGCGCAAGGAGCTCGGGGCGATCGCGAAGAACGCGGCCGAGAAGGTGAAGGAGTACGGCGAGGCCGTGCGGCTGGAGCCGATGAGCGCGTTCGAGCGCAAGTGCGTGCACGACGTGATCAACGCCCTGCCCGGGGTGGAGAGCGAGTCGGAGGGCGTGGAGCCGTCCCGCCGGATCGTGGTTCGCCCGACCGCTTGATTCTTGCTCTTCCTGGACCGCCCCGGCACGCGCCCGGGGCGGTTCTTTTTTGCCCTCAGGTTCTCGGGTTGATCTGCCCTTTGCGGCCTCGTGCTTGAGCCTCCTTCGTTCCGGCGCTCCCACTTGGCCGGTCCTGTTCCGGCGCGGGCATACTGGTTGGTGACGCGACTGGCGGCATCGAGGATGGGCAACCATCGGGAAGCCTCGTCGTGGGAGTCGACCGCCTGGGCTCTCACGCGTGACGAGGAGCCGTATGCCTAACTCACCCGCTTCCGCTTCCCATCTCTCCGATTCCACTTTCGCGGCGGCCCCTGGTTCTGCGGCCGGTTCTCCTGCGGCATCTGGCTCCGCTCGCCTCCTGCCGGGCGCGCCGGTGGCGGAGCGCATCCTGGCGGACGTGGCCACGCGTGTGGCGGCCCTCCGCGATCGAGGCATCACCCCGTCGTTGGCCACGATCCTGGTGGGCGACGACGACGCCAGTGCCGGCTACATCCGGATCAAGCAACGCCAGGCCGCCGAGCTCGGCTTCGACTCCCCGCACCGCCACCTCCCGGCGGACGCGACCCAGGCCGACCTCCACGCCGCGATCGACGACTTCAACGCCGCCCCGGACGTGCATGCCCTCCTGATCCAGTACCCGACGCCGAAGCACCTCGACTACGACGCCGCCCTCATGCGAGTCGACCCGGACAAGGACGTCGACGGGATGCACCCGCTGAACCTGGGTCGCCTGGCGGCCGGCATTCCCGGACCGCTCCCCTGCACCCCGGCGGGCATCGAGGCGCTGCTGGCCCACTACGAGATCCCCGTCAGCGGCCGCGAGGTAGTGATCCTCGGCCGCGGCGCGACGCTCGGCCGCCCCTTGGCGATGCTGCTGGCCCAGAAGCGACCCACGGCGAATGCGGCCGTGACCGTTGTGCACACCGGGGTGCCGGACTGGACCCGGTACACGCAGCGCGCCGACATCCTGGTCGCCGCCGCCGGCGTGCCGGGCATCATTCAGCCGGAGCACGTGAAGCCGGGCGCGGTCGTGGTCGGCGGCGGCGTGCGGTACGCCGGCCGCCGCCTCCTCCCGGACGTGGACGAGTCCTGCGAAACGGTCGCGGGCGCGATCACGCCGCGGGTGGGCGGCGTCGGCCCGACTACGGTGGCCATGCTTTTCCGCAACGCCATCGAGGCCGCGGAGCGCCGTTTCACGTGAAACGTGGTTCGGGCTCGTGGTGGTTCGGGCTCGTGGTGGTTCGGGCTCGTGGTGGTTCGGGCTCGTGGTGGTTCGGGCTCGTGGTGGTTCGGGCTCGTGGTGGTTCGGGCTCGTGGTGGTTCGGGCTCGTGGTGGTTCGGGCTCGTGGTGGTTCGGGCTCGTGGTGGTTCGGGCTCGTGGTGGTTCGGGCTCGTGGTGGTTCGGGCTCGTGGTGGTTCGGGCTCGTGGTGGTTCGGGCTCGTGGTGGTTCGGGCTCGTGGTGGTTCGGGCTCGTGGTGGTTCGGGCTCGTGGTGGTTCGGGCTCGTGGTGGTTCGGGCTCGTGGTGGTTCGGGCTCGTGGTGGTTCGGGCTCGTGGTGGTTCGGGCTCGTGGTGGTTCGGGCTCGTGGTGGTTCGGGCTCGTGGTGGTTCGGGCTCGTGGTGGTTCGGGCTCGTGGTGGTTCGGGCTCGTGGTGGTTCGGGCTCGTGGTGGTTCGGGCTCGTGGTGGTTCGGGCTCGTCGCGCTTTTTTCGGCCGCGTGCCGCGTGCCGCGTGCCGCGTGCCGCGTGCCGCGTGCCGCGTGCCGCGTGCCGCGTGCCGCGTGCCGCGTGCCGCGTGCCGCGTGCCGCGTGCCGCGTGCCGCGTGCCGCGTGCCGCGTGCCGCGTGCCGCGTGCCGCGTGCCGCGTGCCGCGTGCCGCGTGCCGCGTGCCGCGTGCCGCGTGCCGCGTGCCGCGTGCCGCGTGCCGCGTGCCGCGTGCCGCGTGCCGCGTGCCGCGTGCCGCGTGCCGCGTGCCGCGTGCCGCGTGCCGCGTGCCGCGTGCCGCGTGCCGCGTGCCGCGTGCCGCGTGCCGCGTGCCGCGTGCCGCGTGCCGCGTGCCGCGTGCCGCGTGCCGCGTGCCGCGTGCCGCGTGCCGCGTGCCGCGTGCCGCGTGCCGCGTGGTGTTGTCGAGGAGGTTCGGGGCCTGGCCGTCGAGGGCGACCGAGAACTCGGCCCGTGTGGGTGCCTCCTGGGGCTGGGTTCATCCAGTGGCTTTGCTCGGCGGGGCGGGGGACGCGCGGCCGAGGTTGGCTGGCCCGTCGATGAGGACCCGGCGTCTGCTTGTGAGCCGTGGCCGTTGCGCCGTCCGCCGCTTGCCCGCCGGGTCCGGTCGAGCTTGCCCACCGGCGTCCGGTGCGGAACGCCGCCGCGGCGAACCAGAGCCCCAGCCCCGGCGTCGGTGTGGTGGGCGACGACGATGCGCACCGCACGGGGTCGTTCTGCGGACGAGGGATGGAGCAGTCTCCCGTCTGCCATGCGGCTCTAGCATCAGTCGAGGCGAGCTGGCCGTCGGCCCGACCGGATCACACCGAGGTATCGACGCGTCGTCGTTCCTCACGGATGGCGCCAGGCAGGCTCACCCGGCCGACCGGCCTGGACCGCGAAGTGGTGACTCCCGGGGTCGGCCGGCTCTCCGTCGTCCGAACGCGACGGGGTGAGGGCGCCCGCCCCACGGACGGACTCGGCCCCAGCCGACTGCCGCTCCGTGCCTCGTCGATTGCTCAGTGGCCCGTACTACCTTCTCGAGCCCGATGCGTTCGCCCTTCAGCGCTGTCCAGGCCGTGCTTCTCGGGTCGCGTAGAACTTGCCCTCGGTGGTCGCCTGAACCAAGCCCACCGGTCTGCTGCGAGTCGCGCCTCCCGGTCCGTCCGGGCCGTCGGCCGCGTCGAGGGCTCGCGGTCCGAAATACCGCCGCTCGCCTTCCCCGCGTTCGAGCGCACCACTGACCACGTCCGACTCCGCGCCTACCCCAGCCCCGCCGTGCATCAGCCCCCTCTCCCGCACCACGGCCCCAATCGGCCCGCGCCACCCACCACCCGATGCGCACCGATCGCGCCGTCCACGTTTCACGTGAAACACGCCCAGCGGGGCTCCCCGCGTCCGGGGGTGGCGAGCGGTACGTGGTTTGCTTGACCCCATGGACGGTGCAGTGCCCAGCGAGATTCTCCCCGTGGCCGAGAAGGTCTTCGGCGATCGGCTCCCCGCCGCGATCCGCTTTGCGGAGTTGCTCGTAACGGATGGAGTTCTCCGCGGGCTCATCGGGCCGCGCGAAGCGCCACGCATCTGGGAGCGGCACCTTCTGAACTGTGCTGTGGTCGCGGACCTCATTCCGTCGGGTGCCTCCGTGGTCGACGTCGGGTCTGGAGCCGGTCTCCCCGGTATGGTGCTGGCAGTGGCTCGTCCCGACCTGTCCGTCACCCTGGTCGAGCCGCTCGCACGACGTACCGCATTCCTTTCCGAAGCGGTGACGGCCCTCGGCCTCGAGCGGACCACCGTGGTCCGTGCCCGGGCCGAGGAGTGCGTCGGCAAGCTTGCGCTCGCCGACGTCGTCACCGCCCGAGCCGTCGCTCCGCTCGACCGGCTCGCCGGCTGGTGTCTCCCCCTCACCGCCATCGGCGGCCACCTGCTCGCGATGAAGGGCGCCTCCGCGGCGGCCGAGGTCGCCGAGCACGCGGAGGCCCTGACGAAGCTCGGTGCCGGTACGGCCGCGGTGCGCACGTGCGGGGACGCCATCCTCGCCGAGCCCACCACCGTGGTCGACGTCGTGCGGGAGCGAGAAGGCGTGCGCGTCCGCAAGGCCGGGGCCGCGCGCGAGCGGGAAGCCGCGCGTACCCGAGACGCGGGAGACGCGCGGCAGCGGGAAGGCGCGCGTCCCCGGAAGTCCGGAGGGCGCCGCGGCCGATAGCCGGGGGCGTGTTCGCGACCCCCGGGCAACGGGGGAACGGGGACCACGCATGGCGGACGGCAGGGCGGTGGGCATCGGATGGCCGATGTCGCCGATACAGCGACTCGGCGGCCTGCTCCGGCGAGTTGACGGATTTCTGGTCTTTTGGCGGCCGAGTTGGGGTGAGAAGGCCAACGACGCGCCGGTGAGTCATAGCTCCGCCCGGCGAAGCGCCGTAGGCTGGCCCCGCGCCACTCTTCTGTCCGACGGAACGGCACCCGATGGGGCCGGCCTGGACGGAACGGGTCCGGACGGCGAGCGCCCCTCAGGGGCGGACGGCTCCGGAGCCGGTACCGCCGGGACGACCCCCAGGGCGGCGGACTCCGGCCCCCGGGCGGCCCCCGGCGAACCCTCCATCGATGCGACCGACGGACTCGACACCGTCGACCACGCGGCGGGAGTTCCCGAGGACCACGGGCCGGCGGACGAGGTGGCCGAGGGTGCACACCTTTCCGAGCGGGACGGGACTGACATGGTGCGCGATAGCGATGATGGTCCGGGCTACGGCGATGCAGACGGTCATGTTTCACGTGAAACGGGGATAGAGGGCTGGGGCGTACGCCCGACCGGCCGACCGGTGCCACAGCCCCGAGCAGAGTACGGCGACTCCTCCCGGCCGGTCGAGCCGGTGCGATTCGAGGCCCCCGGTTCGCCCTCCGCTACGCCGGCGCCGGTCTCGCCGACCGTTCCTCATGCGGTACCGCCGCGAAATCCCGTGTCCGCTCCGCCGCACGGCTCGCCGACTCGCTCGGACGCGGAGTCGACACGCGGGGGCACGGTGGATTTTCAGGTGGCGGCCCCGAACGACCGCGGCGCAACCGGTACCCTTTACGGCCGGGGAGTATCGCCAACAGTCGACGCTTCTCAGGCCGAGGTGCGGCCCGAACGACGGAACCCACCATCCCCCCGGCCTCACCCGTCCGTCGTCACCGCGGATACCGAGGGCGCCATGACTGACGCGTATGTTTCACGTGAAACCGAAGACCCCCCGCTCGCACAGGAGGCAAAGCGCGCCGTGGAGATTCTCAACCCGAGCGGGGAGATCACCATGCCCCGCCCACCACGGCGCCGCACGATGTGTGTGGCCAACCAGAAGGGCGGCGTCGGGAAGACCACCACCGCGGTGAACATCGCCGTAGCCCTCGCGCTCCACGGCAACCGCGTGCTGGTGATCGACCTCGACCCCCAGGGCAACGCCTCGACCGGACTCAACGTGCCCCACCACTCGGGCGTGCCGGACGTGTACGACTGCCTCATCGACGGCGCTCCGCTGGACGCGGTGACCCAGCAGGTCGAGGGGATCCCGAACCTATGGGCGGTACCGGCGACGATCGACCTCGCCGGAGCGGAGATCGAGCTCGTCTCGGTCGTCGCCCGCGAGTCGCGACTCAAGCGCGCGATCGAGGCCGGCGGCGACAACTACGACTACATCTTCATCGACTGCCCGCCCTCGCTCGGCCTCCTCACGGTCAACGCGCTCGTCGCGGCCGAGGAGGTCCTGATCCCGATCCAGTGCGAGTACTACGCGCTGGAGGGTGTGCAGGCGCTCACGAACAACATCGAGCTCGTCCGGTCGCACCTCAACCCGCACCTCGACATCACGACGGTGCTCCTGACGATGTACGACCGGCGCACGCGCCTGGCCGACCTCGTGGAGCAGGACGTGCGGAACCACTTCGGCGAGAAGTGCCTGAACGCGGTGATCCCCCGCAACGTGCGGGTATCGGAGGCGCCGAGCTACAGCCAGTCGGTCATGACGTACGACCCCGGCTCGCGGGGTGCGGTCAGCTATTTCGAAGCGGCGCAGGAAATCGCGCTGCGCGGCGCGCAAGGCGCGCAGGTGGGAGGGGTCGCATGAAGTCCAACCGACGTGGGGGTCTCGGGCGGGGGCTCGGCGCTCTCATCCCAACCGCCGCCGCGCCGGCCGAGGGCGCGACCGGCACGGCGACTGCGCTCGCCACTCCCCCGAACGTCACGAACGGCACCCCGGCGGAGACCCCGGCCCCGGCCCCGGCTCAGGCCTCGGCGGCCGACGCGCTCGCCCCGGTGCCGGGCGCGCGGTTCGCCGAGATCCCGGTCGGCGCCATCACGCCAAACCCGAAGCAGCCGCGGCAGGTGTTCGACGACGAGGCGATCGAGGAGCTGAAGACCTCGATCCAGGAGGTCGGCTTCCTCCAGCCCATCGTCGTGCGCGAGCTGCGCGAGGCGGAGGGTGAGAAGCAGTATGAGCTCGTCATGGGTGAGCGCCGCTGGCGCGCCGCCCAGGCGCTGGGCAAGGAGGCCATCCCGGCGATCGTCCGCGAGACGCGCGACGACGCGATGCTGCGGGACGCGCTCCTGGAGAACATCCACCGGGCGAACCTGAACCCGCTCGAAGAGGCGGCGGCGTACCAGCAGCTGCTCGAGGAGTTCGGCGCGACGCACGAGGAGCTCGCCAAGCGGATCGGCCGGAGCCGCCCGCAGATCTCGAACACGATCCGGCTCCTGAACCTGCCGGCCCCGGTCCAGCGCCGCGTCGCGGCGGGTGTCCTCTCGGCCGGGCACGCGCGGGCGCTGCTCGGTCTCGAGGACTCGGACGAGCAGGAGTCGCTGGCGACGCGGATCGTCGCGGAGGGTCTGTCGGTGCGCGCCACCGAGGAGCTCGTCCAGCTGGCGGTGTCGGAGAACGCGCCGAAGAAGTCGGCCCCGGCCCAGCGCCGCGCCAAGCCGCACGCGCCCGCACTGTCCGATCTGGCCGACCGTCTCTCGGACCGCTTCGACACGCGGGTGAAGGTCGACATCGGCCGCCGCAAGGGACGCATCACGATCGAGTTCGCGACGGTCGACGACCTGGAGCGGATCGTGGGCATCATCGGCGTGCCGGAGGAGCAGTCGGCGACCCAGCCCGAACAGTAGTAGCGAGCGGTAGCGCCTTCGGACAAACAGCAGCGCCTCCGCATAGAGCAGCAGCGCATCCGCACAGAGCGAGGGCCGATCCCGAACTAACCGGGGTCGGCCCTCGTGCCGTTTCAGAAATCCATGGCTCGGGTCCGCGCCACTATCTGACCGTTGCTCCCGCCAGACAAATGGGCGGGCCCGAGGGCCTTCGGCCGGAGGGGCCCGCCCAGCCAGGTCCGCGGTGGCAAAAACAGGTCGCCGACCCCGAGATGGGCCGAAAAGCGCCATTCCGAACCCCGGGAGCCGAAAAAGTCGGTGGGAGGAAATCTTGAGAGAACGGCTCTGAGCGAATCTTGTCCACAGGGGTTATCCACAGGCTCACCCGTTTCACGTGAAACCGAGCGCGAAATCGGGCGCGGCCCTGTGGATGAACATTGCCACACGTAGGACGACCTCGATTGCGTCATCCACAGCGCAATCCACCGAACCTGTGGATAACTCGCTCGCTGTCCACAGGGTGCGGACAGCGGCCTTCCGTTCGGCTAGGGTCGGCTTCGTGCCCGAGTCGCCACAGCAACCGCCACAGCTCCCCGCGTTCACCTACTGGCCCACCTTCCCGTTCGAGGGCGACATCCGCGTCAAACGCCTCCTCGACCCGGTGCCGATCGAGCCCCCGCGCCACGGCGACAACCCGGCCGAGTGCCGGGCGTGCTCGGCGCCGGACGAGGCGTACATCTGGGTGAGCGACCGCTGGCGAGTCCGCGCGCTCGATCGCCCGACGGGCCTGCCGGCCGTGCTGATCCTCGAGTCCCGGTCGCACCTCGACCTGGGCGACCTGCCGAACATGCTCGCGGCCGAGCTCGGCGTGATGACCGTCCGCCTGGAGCGCGCGATCCGCTCGCTGGACGGCGTGGCCCGGGTTCACGTGAACCGCTGGGGCGACGGCGCGGCGCACCTGCATGTGTGGTTCCTCGCCCGCCCCTACGGACGGCTCCAGCTCCAGGGCACCTTCCTCGCGCTGTGGGACGACATCCTGCCCCCGATCCCCGAGGACCGCTGGCGCGAGAACCTGGCGATGGTCGCCGCCTGGCTGGCCGAGTTCGGCGGCCGCCCGCTGGCCGAGCCGCCGCGCATCAACTGGACCGCCCCCACGAGCCTGGCCGAGCGCGAGGCCCAGTCGCAGCCCGACGACGCCCTGGAGCCGGCGGCCGCCGCGGCCGAGAACGACGACGTGACGGTCCCGGAGCCGGCCGCGGGCAACGACGACACACCGGACGACCCGGCGTCGCAACAGCCTTCGGCCCCGGCCCGCTGACCCGACCACGGGAGCGAAGGGGGCAGCGGTGCCCGCGTCGGACAGCTCTCAAGACGCAGGCGGGCGGGCACCGGGCCTGCTCGTGCTGACCGTCCTGTCCGGAGACCGCCGCGATCAGGCCCGGCGCGGGGCATTCACTCGCCATCGGGCCGACCCCGCCGCCCACCTTTGGTAGCCGTCCGGCCACGACGATCCACCCGAACGGGCGCCGGGGGTGAGCAGGGATAAGGAACTTGTCCGCGGATGGGTCCCACGGCGTGTCGCGAATGCGTACCATCAGGACGAGCTAATCCCGGGTGCGGTGGAGATGGGCCAATGTCGCGACGTCTCGTCAGTTTGACGCTGGACACCCTCGAGGACCTTCCTCGATCGTGCCGTGACTGCGTGTTCTGGGAGCTCGACCCCGTCGCCGCCGATCGGGCGTGTGCCAACGGCGACCCGGGCCTCGAGAAGGAGGCCTGGGTCTCGCAGACGCTGCTCGAGTGGGGCTCGTGCGGCAAGCTCGTGTACGTCGACGGCATGCCGGCCGGATTCGTGATGTTCGCGCCGCCCGCGTACGTGCCGCGGAGCATGGCCTTCCCGACCTCCCCGGTCTCGCCCGACGCCGTGCTGCTCATGACCGCGCACGTCGTGCAGCCGTTCGCCGACGGCGGGCTCGGCCGCATGCTCGTCCAGGGCGTCGCGCGCGACCTCACCAAGCGCGGCGTGAAGGCGATCGAGGCGTTCGGCGACGCGAAGTTCGGCGAGGTCGACGAGGCGGGGCGCAACGAGCGCGGCTGCGTGGCGCCGGCGGACTTCTTTCTGTCGATCGGCTTCAAGACCGTACGACCGCATCCGCGCTATCCCCGTCTGCGTCTCGAACTCCGGACCGCCCTGTCGTGGAAGTCGGACGTCGAGTACGCCCTGGAGAAGCTGCTCGGCTCGATGAGCCCGGAGTCGCTGCTCCGCCCGGTGCTCCCGGTTCGCCCGGCGACTCGAGAGATGACCTCCGGCTGAGCCGACCGAGCCCGAAAAGGCTCCCAAATTCGGGCAAATTCTCACGCCACACCCGAGCGTGGGGGCCTCGGTTCGGTCCAGGCATCCGGCGGCCCGGCGAGCAGGTCCGGGGCTGAGACTCCGGTTGGGCGCGGCCAGGGGGCATTCGCGAAGACGGTCCGCTGTGTTGTGCGTTCGAGCCGAGCCCTTACCCGCAGTGCCGATCGCGGCACCGACCGGAGCGCAGCCGGCAACGGCACGAGAACTGTGCTCAGCCAAGCGCCGACGGCCCGGAAGCCGCACGGCCCCGGGCCAGGTGGCGGGTGAGCGCTACGCGGTCGGGGCGGTCGAGCCGGTCAAGGCCCGAAGCAGACTCACGTCGATCGAGCCGGTCGGGACGTCCGCCTCGACGGGGAGGTACATCCGCTGGACCGCGGCCATGATGGCCTCCACGACCCGGTCGCGGAACGCGGGGTCGATCAGCTGCCGCCGGTCGCCCGGCGACGTCAGGTAGCCCACGTCGACCCGGACGGCGGGCATCTTGGTGAGCCGGAGCAGCTCCCAGGTCTTCGCGTGGGTGTGGCAGTCACGCAGCCCGGTGCGGACCACGATCTCGCGCTGCACGAGGCCGGCCAGCCGCTCCCCCACGACGGAGGTGGGGCCGGAGACGGAGCCGTAGTGGTAGGTGGCGACGCCGTCCGCGAGGGGCGTGGCGTGGCCGTCGAGGTGGATCGAGATGAGGAGGTCGGCGCCGAGCTCGTTCGCGAGCTGCACCCGGTCACGGTCGCCCAGAGCGTTCGCGGGCTGCGGACCCCTGGTGAGGTTCACCCGCATACCCGCGGCCGCCAGACGGCCCTCCAGACGGGCCGCAAGGTCGTACACGAGGTCCGCCTCCACCCACCGCAGCGGCCCGTCCGGCACCACGTGCCCGGTGTCGGGTCCGCCGTGGCCGGGGTCGATCACGATGCGCTTGCCCAGCAGCGTCGGGCCCGAGGCGCGGAAGGCCTCGGCCTCGCGCAGGAGCTGGGGCCGGCCGCCGATGACCTTGCGGCCGAGCCGGCGCAGGGCACCGATCGTGGCCGGGCCGCACTCGCCGTCGGGGCGCAGGCCGACCTCGCGCTGGAACTGGGCCACGGCGTGCGCGGTGCGGCTGCCGTAGATGCTGTCGGCGCGGCCGGGGTTGTACCCCATCTCGAGCAGCCGCTCCTGGAGCTGCCGGACGTCGTCGCCGACGTAGGGGTCGCCGACGGTGTGGAACAGGGCGCGCTGGCCGAGCCGCCAGCGGGCCGCGTCCAGGGCGCGCCAGGTCTCGTCGCCCACCTCGCCGTCGACGGTGAGGCCCCGGCTCTGCTGGAAGGCGCGCACGGCCCGCTCGACGTCGGCGTCGTATTCGGGATCACCCCACGACGGATCCGACGGCAGGAGATCCTCCAGCAGCTCCAGCACGACCAGAATGCCGCGGATCTCGGCAACCGCCGCGCCCCGCGCCCCGCGCCGGATAGCCCGCATATGGTCCTCCTGAAGTGCCTGTGCCCCGCGTCGGAATCGTACGTGCCCGCCTGAGCGCGCCGTTATGGGGCGATTCACCCATGCTGAGCCGCGTCCGCGAGGCAGCGTACTCCCACCACCCCGGTAGCGCGCCCCACCGGGCACCGCACCATAGAGAAAAAGCGCCGCGCCGGGCGCAGCGTTACACCGGATCCGAAATGCCCCGCCTCCGCGTCGGCGGAGACGGGGCATCGGAGAGACTCGCGCGGAGCGCGAGCTGGGATCAGGCCGGGTCGAGCGCCGACTCGATCAGCCGGACCAGCGCGCTCTTCGGGTTGGCGCCCACGACCGAGCGGAACGGCTCGCCGTCCTTGAACACGGTCAGGGTGGGCACCGAGAGGACCTGGTAGGCCCGCGCGGTCTCCGGGTTGCTGTCGATGTCGACCTTCACGATCTTGACCTTGTCGGCGAGCTCACCGGCGGCGATCTCGTTCAGCATGGTCTCGATCTTGCGGCACGGCTGGCACCATTCCGCCCAGAAGTCCACCAGAACCGGAATATCCGATTTGAGGACGTCGACCTCGAAGGTCTTGTCGCTGACGGGCTGGATGGCTCCCATGCGCTCTCCTTCTCTCCAAGCTCTCTTGCTCGCTCTACAGGGCCGCGATGTACCGCTCGGCGTCAAGGGCCGCGGCGCAGCCGGTGCCCGAGGCGGTGATGGCCTGCCGGTAGGTGTGGTCGACGACGTCGCCGGCGGCGAACACGCCCTCGATGTTGGTGCGGGTGCTCGGCGCGGCCACCTTCACGTAGCCCTCGTCGTCGAGCTCGACCTGGCCGCGGAACAGCTCGCTGCGCGGGTCGTGACCGATCGCGACGAACACGCCGGCCACCGGCAGGTCCTGCTCTTCGCCGCTCACGGTGTTCTTGACGCGCACCGCGCCGACGCGGCCGCCGCCGTCGACGACCTCCGTCACGACGCTGTTCCAGAGGACCTCGATCTTCTCGTTGGCCAGGGCGCGTTCGGCCATGATCTTGCTGGCGCGGAACGAGTCGCGGCGGTGGATGATCGTGACCTTGGCGGCGAAGCGGGTGAGGAAGGTCGCCTCCTCCATCGCCGAGTCGCCGCCGCCCACGACGACGATGTTCTCGTTGCGGAAGAAGAAGCCGTCACACGTGGCACAGGACGACACGCCCCGGCCGAGCAGCTCCTGCTCGCCCGGCACGCCGAGCGGGCGCCAGGCGGAGCCGGTGGCCAGGATGACGGCCTTGCCCTGGTATTCCGTCTCGCCGACCCACACGCTCTTCACCGGGCCGTCGAGCGCGACCCGGGTCGCGTCGTCGGTGATGAACTCGGCCCCGAAGCGTTCGGCCTGCTTGCGCATGTTGTCCATGAGCTCGGGCCCGTTGATGCCGTCCGGGAAGCCGGGGAAGTTCTCCACCTCGGTGGTGGTCACCAGCGCGCCACCGGAAGTAACACCCTCGATCACCAGGGGCTTGAGGTTGGCCCGGGCCGCGTAGACGGCAGCCGTGTACCCGGCGGGACCGGACCCCACGATGATCAGGTTGCGGACCTCGTCCACGGTCGACTCCTCGAATTCAGCCTGTGCCAGCAAAACGCCATCCTACGAACCGGCCATTCCCGGTGAACGGTGACTCGTGTGCCACATCACCACTACGGGGCGGTGGTTCGGTACCGTTCGTCGGCGATCGCCCCGCCGAGGCCGCAGTCCGGTCCGACGACGATCACGAGACGCCTGCCCACCGCGGTCCGCGAACCGTCGACGACCACGACCAGCGCCGCCTGCCCCTCGAACGCGGCGTAGTCGACCAGCGCCACCTGACCACCGTATTCCCTCGTAATCGCCGTGATGCACGCGGCCCGCGCGGCCGGCTCGGCGAGGCGCGCGAGGGGGCTCGGCACGGCCGCCGGGGCCTTGGCGCTGTTGTCGAACGCGCTCGCGCCGCCGTCGCCCTGCACGTTGTTGTGGGACTGCGCCTTCGGCACCGTCTCGGCGACGCCGCCGACCGTGCCCCGGGCGTAGTCGCGGCCGCTGGAGATGATCGGCGAGTCCCCCGAGAACGGCAGGAACCCCGACGATCCGGGCCCGGCGTCGCCCTGGGCGCCGGTGGCGGAGCCGCGCTCGGGCCCGCCCGCGGCCACGTTGGGCACGGCGGACGCGGGCCGGTCGGACTTGGTGGCCCCGGACTCGCGCAGCACCTGCACGCCCACGCCGCCGCACACGAGCACCGCGGCGGCCGCGGCCAACCCGGCGGTCCAGCGCGTCCGGCGCCGTTTGCGCGCTTCGCGCGCACGGTTCAGGTCGACCACGGGGGCGTCCGCGGGGGGCGCGGTGACGGCCGAGGCCAGGGCCGCGTCCAGGCGTTGTTGCACATCCAGCGGTACCGGGAGTGCCTCCGCCCCCAGCGCGTGCAGCTCGTCACGCATGGCCGCGTCGGCCGACACGAGCATCGCGTAGGCCTCGGCCCAGCTCTCCTCGGTGCTGACCAGGTGGCGCACGTCGTCCGCGGCCGGGGTGCCGTCCAGCGCCCCGCCGACGAAATCGGCGAGCCGGTCGAGGTCGGCTTCGGTGAAGGCCGTCACGCGCCACCCTCCTTTCCGGACGCGGATGGGACGTCTGACGCGAGCCCGGTGGGGCGGTTGTCGGTCGTCGGCCCGGCTCGGTCGTCGGCCCGGGCGTCGTGCGGGACGCCGGACCGGCCGCCGGGCAGGGCGTCGGTCGGTGCGGCGGCTCGGGCGTTCGCGGGCGCGCCGGCCCGGGCCGCATCAGATGGGACGCGGCCACCGTCGACGGGGTTCCGCAGGTGGCCGAGGAGCAGCGCGAGCCGGGCCCGGCCGCGCGCGCACCTGCTCTTGATGGTGCCCTCCGCGACGCCGAGCATCACGGCGGCCTCGGCGACGGCGTAGCCCTGCACGTCCACGAGCACGAGCGCGGCCCGCTGCTCCATGGGCAGTTGCTGCAGCGCCTGGCGCACGTCCAGGGCCGTGTCGCGGTCGGTCGCCGGGGCCGGTGTGATGTCCGTCTCGGGCAGCGGGACCGTGGGGCGGGCCTGACGACGGCGCACCCGGTCGAGGCACGCGTTCACCACGATCCGGTGCAGCCAGGTGGTGACGGCCGAGTCGCCGCGGAAGTTGCCGGCCGCGCGGAACGCCGAGAGCAGGGCGTCCTGGAGCGCGTCGGCGGCCTCCTCGCGGTCGCCCAGCGTGCGCAGCGCGACCGCCCAGAGGCGGTCGCGGTGGCGCTGGACGAGCTCGCTGAAGGCGTGAGGGTCGCCGCCGGAGTGGGCACGCAGCAGCCACGCGTCGTCGCGCATGTCCCGCGCGCCCGGCTCCGCAGCGTCCACGGCTCGCACCCTATCGATCGCGGCCGGTCCGTGGGGTCACTGCACCCGGACGGTTATCTCTCCGATAGCCACGCGGTATCCGCTGTTGCTCTCCTTGGGCAGCTTGGTGATCCACACGAGCAGGTAGCGCGTCTTCTGCTCCGGCCCGTTGAAGATCGTCGTGCTGCCCATGTTCTGCCGCGGCGTGCCGGCCACGGTGCCGTACTGCTGCACCGTCGCCTGGTCCTGGGACTGACCGCTGCCGAGGTCCTGGCTGCCGGCCCGCAGCTCGCCGTCCGCGCCCGGGGTCTGGAAGTCGACCTGCACGGAGACGACCTGCTTCTCCTCGCCGAGGTCGAGCCACACGCCCATGCCGGCCTTCTTGCCGCCGAAGTCGGCCTTCGGGTAGCGCTCGGTCTTCCACACCGTGTTGGCGTCGCCGTCGACGGTCTTGTCGGCGTCCTTGACCTCGGAGCGGGTGCCCTGCGGGTCGATGATGCGGACCTTGGAGGGATCGATCTTGAGCACGACCGGCTGCCCGGCCGGCTTGGCCTGCTGCGACGCGGTCGTGCCGACCGGCCCGTTCCCCGGCGATTGCGTCTCCGGCGTGGCCGGGTCGCCCAGCACGCGGGCCGCGGCCAGCGTGCCGGCCAGGGCGAGCACGAGCAGGCCGACGACGCCCACGGCGAGCTTGCGTCCGGCGGGCTTCGGCGGGGCGGTGGACTGCGCGGCGGAGTCGAACGCGGCGAAGTCGACGCGCCCGCCCTCCTCGGCCGCCTCCTCCTCGTCGAGGCTGCCGAACGAGGCGAGCTCGCCGGCGAGCGACTCGGCCGAGGGCAGCGGGAGGTCGGGGTTGAGCAGGTCGGCGACGAGCGAGTCGAGGGCGGCGGGCACGCCGGCGCGCACCTGGCGCGGGGTCTGCAGCGCGCCGTTCCCGTCGCGGACGCCGTCGGGCACCGAGTAGGTGCCGGCCTCGGCGTGCGGCCAGTAGCCGGTCAGCGCGCAGTACAGCACGGCGCCGATCGCGCGGATGTCCGTCTCCGGCGTGGCGCCGTCGTCGGCCCGCGCGTCCGTGAGCACCACGCGGCCGTCGTGCGCGACGAGCACCGTGCCGGGGTGCACGTTTCCGTGCGCCATGCCGGTGCCGTGCATCGCCGCGACGGCGTCGGTGACGGCCCACGCGATCGCGATCGAGCGCCCAGCGTCGAGCGGGCCCTGCGCCACGATGTCGCGCAGCGCGATGCCGTCGACCCACTCGCGCACCACGTAGGCGCGCTCGCCCTCGTCGATCGCGTCGTAGACGCCGACGAGGTGGGGGTGCACGATGCGGCTCATGGCGACCGCCGCGGCCAGCATCTCCTTCGCGCTCTCCCCACCGGGGTAGCGCGTGACCACCGCTACCGGGCGACGCAGGATGACGTCGATGCCGCGATAGAGCTGGCGACCCAGCGAGTCGTTGCCGATGTGCTCTTCGAGCTGGTAGCGCTCGGCAAGGATTTCACCGACGGATGGGGTGCCGAAGGTCAGAACCTGGGGAGCGCCCCCAGCCTCCAGCCCTTCGTCGAGCTCAGCCACCCGTCCTCCCTTCCGATCCGTGTGCCAACCTGTGGCGTCTGTCGTAACGCGAGTCGCAGTCACTAAGCCTAAGCGCTTCGGCAGGGCGCCGGGGTTGACCTTACCTGTCGGCTCTTAGGTCTCCGACACGTCATCATCTCCGGACCACCCCGCGTGAGGCCAATTGATCACCCATGTCAGGACACGGCGGTCATTTCCCCTTCATGCACTTTTCACCGAATAGTCGCTGACCGCCACGCTGCCCGGCGCCGCCGCGGAGCGTCATATCGGACATTGGGCCGCAAATCTGACGAACCGCAGGACGGAGTGTGTGTCACGCGCCCGGAGGCCCGGGAGTCACAGCGCCCACATCGGTCTCACGAGCGCAGCCCCGTTCGGGTTCACCCTCGCCACCCACTGAGACGACGATCTCTGTCGAATCGCCACAAGCCACCCGTAAACGTCAATCTCGGCAAATATCGCTCACGGCTGCTCTGCGCTGTCGTGAACACCATCAGCGGCCGAGGCGGCGCCGGATCATCGAGGCGAACTGGTTGACCTCGGGCACCTTCAGGAACATGGCGCCGGCGGCGTAGACGGCGAGCAGGACTGCGCTGCCGAGGATCAGCTGCACCACGCCCTGGACCTTGCCGGGGTCGATCATCAGGCCGACCAGCCACGTCACGCCCAGGGCCAGCAGGCCACCGGCCGCGGCGGCGACGCCGAGCCGGATCAGCGTGTCCAGCAGCTTGCGCAGGCCGAGCCGGCCGAGGCGCTTGCGGAGCAGGACGTAGCCGACGACGAGGGCCACGACGTAGGACAGCGCCGTGCCGACCATGAGCGAGGTCGTGACGACCGCGACCGGCAGGACGAAGTAGAAGCCGACGTCGAGGATCAGGCGCACCGCGACGCCGCCGATGTTGACCAGCGCCGGGGTCTTCGTGTCGCGCATCGCGTAGAAGACGCTCGTCTGCATCTGGCTCAGCGCGAACGGCACCAGGCCGAGGCCGGCCGCGGCGACCACCGACCCGGTGGCCAGCGACTGGTCGTAGCTGTAGCTGCCCCAGTTGAACAGCGTGACCGCGAGCGGGCGGCCGAGCACGAGGTACACGGCCCCGGCCGGGATCAGGATCACCGACGCCAGGCGGCTGGCCTGGGCGAGCTGCTCGGTGACGTCGGAGAAGCGCCCGTCCGCGGCGGCGGCGGAGATGCGCGGCATGATCGCCGTGATGACCGAGACCGCGACGATGCCGTGAGCCATCATGAAGATCAGGAAGGCGTTGTTGAACACGGCCGGGCCCTCGCCGCCGCGGAGCTGGTTGTTCTTGGCCAGCGCCATGACGACGGTGATGCCCAGCTGGTACACCCCGACGTAGAGCAGCATCCAGGCGCCCAGCTTCGCCAGCTCGCGCAGGTGCAGCTTGCGGAAGTCGAAGCGCCACTTCCAGCGGAACCCGGTCTTGCGCATGGCGGGCCACAGGCCGGCCGCCTGCACGACGATGCCGAGCGTGGTGCCCAGGCCGAGGACCAGCACCTGGGGCAGCGTGATCGTCTCCGGCGTCGGCAGCCCGCCGCCGCGCACCATCATGAACACGCCGGCGGTGACGATGATGACGACGTTGTTGAGGATCGGCGTCCACATCGGCGCCGCGAAGTGCCCGCGCACGTTGAGGATCGCGGCCGAGATGCCCGCGAGGCCGTAGAAGAAGATCTCGGGCAGCAGCAGGTACGCCAGCAGCGTGATCAGGTCGCGGTCGCTGCTCGTGACCTTGTCGTTGCCGAGGGTGTAAATGGCGGTGATGAGCGGCGCGGCGACGACCACGATCAGCGTGGCGATGCCGAGCGCGACGACGGCCAGGGTGAGCAGGCGCTGGGCGTGCGCCTCGCCGCGGTCGGGGTCCTCCTTGCGGGCCCGCACCAGCGTGGGGATGAGCACGCTGGCCAGGACGCCGCCGAGCAGCAGCTCGTACACCTGGTTGGGCAGGTTGTTCGCCAGCGTGTAGTCGTCGCCGACCACCGCACCGCCGATGGCCGCCGCGATGGCCGCGGCCCGGATGAACCCCGTGGCCCGGCTGACCAGGCTCAGGATGGCCATCGTGCTGCTGTTGCGCACGACGGTGCCGGTGCTGTCGTCGTCGGCCGCGGACGGCGGCGCGGTCTCCTCCACGACCGGCGCGTCGGCCACCACCTGCGGCCGCGGGACGACGAGCGGCATCGCGACGGTGGGCGCGTTGGCGGGGTCGAGGGGCATGTCCGCGGGGCGGCGGCCGACCTCGAGCCGGACGGTCTGCCCGGGGTCGAGAGGTCCGGCCGGGGGCCGGAGCAGCTGCGTGGGCCCGGACAGGAACTCGCCCCCGCGATCCTCCGGCGCGCCCGTCGCCGCGAGCGACCCAGGCTCACGCGGCGGCGTGTGCCCCGGCCGCGGCGCGGCGTGCGCGTGCGGCGGCGCGGCGTGCGCGTGCGGCCGCGGCGGCGCGGCGTGCGGCGGCGCGGCGTGCGGCGGTGCGGGCGGCACGATCTGTGTCGGCTCGGCGGGCGAGGACTCGGCCCACGGGGAAGGCCGCTCGGAAGACCCGTGCGCGGGCGGCACGATCTGCGTCGGCTCGGCGGGCGAGGCTGCGGCCCACGAAGGCGTCGCAGGCGCCGGATGCGCGCTCTCGGCGGGTCCCGCGGGTGCGGCGGGCGTCCAAGCCGGCGACTCCGTGGCCCAGGCGGGCAGTCCCGAGGACCCCTGCGCGGGCGGCGCGGATGAAGGCGGCGCGAACGATGGTGGCGCGGATGAAGGCGGCGCGAACGATGGTGGCGCGGATGAAGGCGTGGGCGGCACGATCTGCGTGGCAGCGGCGGGGCCCGGGTCGGCCCACGACGGCGGCTCGGCGGCGGGACCGGCCCACGAAGGCGTCGCGGCCGTCGACGGCCCCGAAGCCGGCGGCGCGGAAGAAGGCGTGGGCGGCACGATCTGCGTAGCAGCGGCGGGGCCTAGGCCGGCCCACGACGGCGGCTCAGCGGGCGGCACGACCTGCGTCGGCTCGTCGTGCGCCCGGTGCGCGCCCCGACGACGCCGCGGCGGCTCGCCAAGAGGGTCCGGCCAGCCGTCCTCGTCCACGAGCTGCGCGTCCGAGTCCGGTCGCATCGACGCGGTCGGGTCATCGCTCCAGCGCCCGCGCTGTGCCGGGTCCTGCCCCGGATCCATTCGCCACATCCCAACTCGCCCGTACGTTCACGCTCGCAGCACCGACCATAGTGGCACCCCCCGACACTTCCGAGGGGTCGCCGATTTTCAGGCGACCCGGCGCACATCCGGCGGCTACCCTCGGTGCCTGCTTTCCCCGTCGCGATAGGCTGGCCGACCGATGCCCGAGACCACACGCGCCCTCAACGAAGCCCAGCGCCGCGCCGTGCACGAGCTGCTGCGCGTTTCCCCCGTCGCCGACGAGCTCGGCCGACGCTTCGGCCGGGCCGGCAAGGAGTTGCACCTGGTCGGCGGCTCGGTGCGTGACGCGCTGCTCGGGCGCCTCGGCGACGACCTCGACTTCACCACCGACGCGCGGCCCGAGGAGACGCTGCGCATCATCGGCGGCTGGGCCGAGTCGGTGTGGACCACCGGCCAGGAGTTCGGCACGATCGGCCTGGCCCGGCGAGGGTTGCGCATCGAGGTCACCACGTTCCGCGCGGACGCGTATGACCGCGTGAGCCGCAACCCGATCGTCCAGTACGGCGACAACCTGGCCGACGACCTGCGCCGGCGCGACTTCACCGTCAACGCGATGGCGGTCTCGGTGCCGGGCCACGAGTTCACCGACCCGTACGGTGGCCTGAACGACCTGGCCGAGGGGGTTCTGCGCACCCCGGGCCGGCCGGAGGACTCCTTCGCCGACGACCCGCTGCGGATGCTGCGCGCGGCCCGGTTCGTGAGCAAGCTCGGCTTCGCCGTCGCGCCCGAGGTGCTGGCCGCGATCACCGAGATGGCGCCCGACCTGGCCCGAATCACGGCCGAGCGGGTGCGGGACGAGTTCGTGAAGCTCATGTGCGGCCAGGACCCGGTCGCCGGCCTGCGGCTGCTGGTCGAGACCGGCCTCGCCGAGCAGTTCCTGCCGGAGCTGTCCGGCCTCAAGCTGGAGATCGACGAGCACGCCCAGCACAAGGACGTGTACGAGCACACGCTGATCGTCGTACGCAACGCGATCGGCCACGAGCGCAACGGCGCCGACTTCACCCTGCGCATGGCGGCGCTCATGCACGACATCGGCAAGCCGGCGACGAAGGCGGTCGGTTCGGACGGCGGCGTGAGCTTCCACCACCACGAGATCGTCGGCGCGCGGCTGACCAAGCAGCGGATGAAGGCGCTGAAGTTCCCGAAGGACGTGATCTCCGACGTCGCCGAGCTGGTCGCGCTGCACCTGCGCTTCTACGGCTACGGCCGCGGCGAGTGGACCGACTCGGCCGTGCGCCGCTACGTCACCGACGCCGGCCCGCTGCTCGACCGGCTGCACGCGCTCACGCGCTCGGACGTGACCACCCGCAACCGGCGCAAGGCGGCCCAGCTCGCGTCCGACTACGACGCGCTGGAGAAGCGGATCGCGCGCATCGCCGCCGAGGAGGACCTGGCCCGGGTCCGGCCCGACCTCGACGGCAACGCGATCATGGAGCTGCTCGGGGTGCCGCCCGGCCCGATCGTGGGCCGCGCCTGGCGCTACCTCAAGGAGCTGCGGCTCGAGCGTGGCCCCCTCGAGCACGAGGAGGCCATCATCGAGCTGCGCAAGTGGGCCGAGGCCGAGGGCGTCACGCCACCCGGATCTCGGTGATCTGCACGGCGAGCTTGGGCGGGCCGTCCGGTCCGCCCGTCGTGGTGCCGGCGGCGGCGATCCGGTCGAGCAGGTCCATCCCGCTGGTCACGGTGCCGAAGACGGTGTAGTCGGGCGGGATGTCGCTGTCCTTGTAGACTACGAAGAACTGCGACCCGTTGGTTCCCGGGCCCGCGTTGGCCATCGCGAGCGTGCCCCGCGGATACGGCGGCACGGTCGTGGGCAGGTTCTCCTCGCCGAACTGGTAGCCGGGCGTCCCGGTTCCGGTGCCGCTCGGATCGCCGCACTGCAGGACGTACAACCCGTCCGTGGTGAGCCGGTGACACGGCGTGTCGCTGTAGAAGTCGTCGCGGGAGAGGTGCACGAAGGAGTTGACGGTGCAGGGCGCGCGGTCGGCGTACAGCTGAATGCCGATGGGTCCCAGGTTCGTCTGGATCGTCGCGGCCACCCGCCCGGTCAGCGTGGACTTGGGTGCGGGGGTGGCGATCAGGCGCGAGTCGCCCTCGCCGCGGTCGGCCGACGCGTAGGCGCACGGAACCCCGGCCGGGGCTTGGGTGCGGGCGCCGGTCGGCCCGACGGTGGCCCCGTCCGGCGGCGGGTTGCTCTGCGCGCCGGTGGTGATCGGGCCGCCGACCTGGGGCGCCGGTCCGCGGCCGGAGGCGACGGCCGAGACCGGGCCGCCGATGGACTCGGCCGACTCGCGGCCGGGCGCCAGCACGAGGTACGCCACGACCGCCACGACCGCGAGCGCCAGCACGGCCCCGCCGGCCAGCGGGACGAGCCGGCGCGCCGGGGACGCGGGCGGCGGTGGCTCGGCGGGCGGGGCGACCGGCAGCGCCCTGGCCTCGGCACCGGCTCCACCATTGGTCGGCGGCGGGAACTGGGGATCTTCTTTCGACCGCGGCGACGAGTCCCGCAGCGATTCGGGCCGGACCGCTCCGGGCACACCGGGAACGGGTGCGGACGGCGGCAGCGGCTCGGCGAGCTCGGGCGGCCGGGGGTCGCCAGGCTCCGGTGGTGTTGACATTTCGTAATCTTACGACTACTTAAAGCGACAATCCCGGAGCCTGTTGCTTGAGATCGTCAGGTTGTCGGAACCCCGACCACCGTAGCGTCGTGCATGTGGCGATTCGGCCGCTTCTGCGTGTAGACCGGGTCCGCTACCGTCGCTAGCACGCAACCCCCCCTGAACCTGGAGGCAGACATGCAGCCGTGTCCAACGTGCGGCGGCATGGGCATTGATGCGAACGGCTACTGCACGCAGTGCCGCACCTATCGAGGCGTCCCGCAGGCGCCCCAGCAGCCGACGAGCGGCACGCCGTACAGTGGCGGACCGTACGGCGGACAGCAGCCCTATGCCGGATACCCCACCAGCTCCGGACCGCAATATTCGGCTCCACCCTCATACAACGACCCGATCTCCGCTCCGCCCACCGCCTACGGCGCGACCTACGGCGGCGGCTCGTCGCCGTCGGGCGGCGGCCGGAACAAGTTCCTCATGCCCGTCCTGGCGTTGTCGGGCGTGCTGGTGATCCTGGTCGTGGCGATCGTGGTGGTCGCGGCGCTCAAGGGCGGCGACGACAACAAGACCAACCCGCAGGCGAACAGCACGACCGGCGGGCCGGCCGCGACCGGGACCGGCAAGGCGACCGAGAAGGCCGCGATCGACGAGTGCCTGGTCGGCACCTGGACCACCAAGACCTTCACGCAGCAGGTCCCGATGGACGGCGTCGGCAACGTGCCGATCAACCTGACCAAGAACGGCTCGACGCTGAAGTTCACCGCGGACGGGAAGCTGACCGAGACGTACAAGGACACGACCCTCACGGGCAACCCGACCATCTCGGGCTCGGCGACCCCGATCACGCTGACGGTCAACGCGACGGTCACCTCGAACGTGTCGACCACGAGCGGGACCATCGCCTACCAGAACGTGCAGGCGACGGGCACCATCAACACGAAGGCGCCGTCGATCAACTACGACGAGACCGAGCCGTTCCAGACGGACGACAACCCGGCGAAGTACACGTGCAAGGGCAACGACCTGACGCTGAGCGGCTCGACGTTCACCAGCACCGCGACCAAGACGTCGTAGCGCTACTGACGCGCACGGCGTAGTGCCCCGCCGGGGCCGGCGATGTCGTCGCCGACCCGGCGGGCCCAGCGGCCGCCCAGAGCCGCGTACCCGGCCGCGGCCAGCATGTATCCGGCGGCCACGACACACAGCACCGGCACCGAGCGCCCGGTCTCGGGCAGCGTGAGCGCGCCCAGGTACATCCCGGCGACGAGCGTCAGGTTGAAGGTCGTGTCGTTGATGCTGAAAACGCGGCCACGGTACTCGTCCGCGCACTCGTGCTGCAGCGAGGTATCGGTCACGATCTTGATGCCCTGTGCGGCCAGGTTCGTCACGAACACGGCCCCGAGCAGCAGCACCGGGTCGAACGGCAGCCCGAAGCCCAGGATCGCGGCGCCGGTGCCGGCCAGCACGATCACCACCCAGCGCCAGCCGCCGATCCGGCGCGCGACCGGGGGCGTCGCGAACGAGGCGATGATCATGCCGACCCCGCCGGCCAGGAACGCGTTGGCGATGGTGCCGAACGAGCCGGTGACGTCGCCGCCGTGGTTGAACCCGGTGCGGAACAGCAGCAGGGACGCGAGCAGGACGACGCCGTACAGCAACCGGAACGTCGCCTGCGCGAGCACCAGATAGGCCGCGCCGCGCTTGGCCGCCAGGTGCCGGATCCCGGCGACCGTGCCGCGGCTGGTCTGCACGAGCGCGGTCAGGATCGAGCCGCCCCTCCGGTTCGCCGCGTCCGGCCCGAGATCGTCGGGGCCGAAGCTCGCCCGGCCGATGAGCGCGGAGACGAGATAGAAGGCCGCGGCCAGGGCGGCGACGAGCGCGTACCCGTGAAACGACGTGGCCAGCACGGTCTTGATGAGCGCGGCGCCCGCCCCGATGCCCAGCGAGTAGCACAGCGACCCCACCGTGCCGGCGAACGAGTTCGCGGTGACCAGCGTCGTGTCCGACACCACGTGCGGGGTGGCCGCGGAGAGCCCGGCGAGGAAGAACCGGTTCAGCCCGATGACCACGAGGGCGAGCAGGAACGGCACCGGCGACTTCTCGCCGGTCCAGACGAACGCCGCGATCGGCAGCACCAGCAGCGCGCGCACGAGGTTGGCGACGACCACGATGGACAGGCGCCGCCAGCGGTCCAGGAACACGCCGACGTACGGACCGACCAGCGAATACGGCAGCAGGAGGATCGCGAAGCCGGCCGCGATCGCCATGCCGCCGGCCCGCTGCTGCGGATTGAACAGCACGCTGCCGGCCAGCGCGCCCTGGAACAGCCCGTCACCGACCTGGGCGACCGCCCGGACCGCGACCAGCCGCCGGAAGCCCCGCTGACGGAGCACGGCGCGCACGAAGTGTCTGGACTGGCGGGGGGCGATGGTGCTGGCGGACACGGCCCAAAGCCTACGGCGAACCACGCCCGTGTGACCCCGCACGAACAGAGTGGGGGCCCTCACCGAATGATGAGGACCCCACTCCGAAAGGTCACGAGGCTACGACTTGGGCGCCTCGACGGCGGGCCGGCCGTTCACCGGCTCGACGACGTCGTCGCCCGCGAGACCGCCGAGCTTGCTCAGCAGCTTCTGCAGGTCGATGCCGGTGAGGTCGGTGCCGAGCTGGAGGCCCTGGGCGACGTTGTTCGCCACCGACTTGGTCAGCGACGAGGCGCCGTCGGTCGAGATCACCGTCATCCGGTCGATGTTGCCCATCGGGTCGCTGGCCGCCTTGACCACATCCGGCATCACGCGCACCAGCAGGTCGAGGATCGCGGCCTCGCCGTAGGTGGCGAACGCGTCGGCCTTGAGCTTCATGGCCTCGGCCTCGGCCTGGCCGCGGGCCAGGATGGCGGACGCCTCGGCCGCGCCCTCGCGCTCGAGCGCCTCGGCGATGGCGACACGGCGCCGCTGCTCCGCCTCGCCTTCCTTGGCGCCCTCGATCGCGTTGGCCTCGGCCAGCGCGGCACGGCGGGACCGCTCGCCCTCACCGGTGAGGCGGGCCTGCTCGGCGTTGGCCTGGGCGGCCGCGATGGTCGCCTGCCGCTGCGCCTCGGCCTTGAGGATCGCGGCGTTCTTGGCCGCCTCGGCCTCCTGCTCCACCCGGTAGCGCTCGGCGTCGGCGGGCTTGCGCACCTCGGTGTCGAGCTGGCGCTGCTTGAGCTCGGCGTTGCGCTCGGCCACCTTCTGCTGCTCGGCGAGGATGATCTGCTCCCGCTCGGCCTGGGCGAGCGGGCCGGCCGCGGCCGACTTCGCCTTGGCCGCGTCGATCTCGGCCTGGATGCCGGCCTGCTTGAGCGCGAGGTTCCGGTTGGCCTCGGCGATGGCCTCCTCCGAGCGCAGCCGCTCGGACTCGGCGGCCTGGCGGGCCTGCGCCTCGGCGATGGCCGCGTCGCGCAGCACCCGGGCGGCCTCGGGCCGGCCCAGGTCGGCGAGGTAGGAGCCCTCGGCGAAGATGTCCTGCAGCTGGAAGGTGTCCAGCACCAGGCCCTGGTTGGTGAGCGAGTGCTCGGCCTCCTCGGCGACCGCGCCGGCGAACGCCGTGCGGTCCCGGATGATCTCCTCGATGGTCAGCCGGCCGACGATCGAGCGGAGCGCACCGGCCAGGACCTCGCTGGTGAACAGGTCGATGCCCTGCTGCTGGTTGAGGAATCGCTGCGCGGCGGCGCGGATGGCGTCCTCGGTGCCGCCGACCTTGACGATCGCCACGCCCTGCAGGTTGGCGCGGATGCCCTGCTTGCTCACCGCGCCGGTGATCTCGACGTGGATGCGGCGGCTGGACAGGTCGAGCACCTGCAGCTTCTGCACGATCGGCACCACGAAGACCGAGGCGCCCATGACGACCTTCTGCCCCGACAGGTCGGTCGAGCGCGAGCCGTCGAGGCCCTGCACCGACTTGCCCTTGCGGCCCGTGATGATGAACGCCTCGTTGGAGCCGGCCACCTTGATGCGCGAGACGATGAAGAGCACGATCAGCAAGATCAACAATACGCCGCCGCCGATGGCGACGAGCAGGACTGTGTCCATCCGCTCCTTCTTCCAGGGGGTATCTAGAGGGGGGTTTCTTCCACAATCACGCTGGTGGGGCTGGTCGCCTCCACCACGAAGACGCGGGCGCCGAGCGCGATGGGCCGGTCGGCGCGGGCGCTGACCTTCAACGGCTGGCCACCGAGGGAGATGCGGACCTCACCGAAGCCGTTGCCGGTGATGGGGGTCACGACCACGCCGGTGGTCCCGATCATGTCGCGCTGGGTCGGGGTGGCGTCGGTGCGCATGTTGAGCGCGAGCCGGGACAGGCGCGTCGCGAGCCAGGCGGTCGGCACGGCGGCGACGACACCGCCGACGACCGGCATCAGCAGGCCGTTGCCCCCGGTGAGCGCCCCGACGGCGGCGCCGGCGAAGCCGAAGGCGCCGATGAACCCGGCGACGGCGGGGACCGAGAACGGCCCGTCCACGTCGGGATGGCCGAAGTGGAAGAGGTCGCCGATGACGACGGAGAGGGCGAGCACGATCACGCCTACGGCGCCGATCACCAGGAACGTCGTCTCCACCGTGCGCCTCCCCTCGCAAGCCACCTGGAGGGTATCGCCACCGCGCCACTTCGAACGTCCGGCGAAAGGGGGCAGAATTGGCGACGTGCGGTGGGTTGAGGTTCAGGCGCCGATCGATGCGCTCGGCGTGGCGGTCGACGAGGCGGGCATCTGCCGGGTGCGCTTCGGCGGCCTGCCGTCGAATGCGACGGCGGCGGAGCCGGACGAGGTGCTCACGCGGGCGCGCGACGAACTCACGCGCTATTTCGCGGGCGAGGACATCACATTCACGGTGCCGTTGTCGGTGCGCGGGGGCTCGGACTTCGAGCGCGCCGTCTGGCGGCAGCTCTACGCGATCCCGTACGCGCAGATGCGCACCTACGGCCAGATCGCGGCCGCGGTGGGCGAGCCGGACGCGGCCCGCGCCGTCGGCACCGCGTGCAATCGGAATCCGATTCCGGTCATCATTCCCTGCCACCGTGTCGTGGGCGCCGACGGCAAGCTGGTCGGCTTCGGCGGCGGGCTGTGGCGCAAGAAGATCATGCTGGAACTCGAAGCGAAGGTGCGCATCGAGCGCGAGTTCGGCCTCTTATGACAATCCCGTGACAAAAAAGGGCCGGCCCGAGTGGGCCGGCCCTTCCCGAAGCGAAATCAGCGCTCGATCTCGCCCTTGATGAACTTCTCGACCGATTCGTGCGCGTCGTGGTCGTTGTACTGCACCGGCGGCGACTTCATGAAATAGCTCGAAGCCGACAGGATCGGGCCGCCGATGCCGCGGTCCTTGGCGATCTTCGCGGCCCGCAGCGCGTCGATGATGACGCCGGCCGAGTTCGGCGAGTCCCACACCTCGAGCTTGAGCTCGGCGTTGAGCGGGGTGTCGCCGAAGGACTTGCCCTCGAGGCGGATGTACGCCCACTTGCGGTCGTCGAGCCACGGCACGTGGTCCGACGGGCCGATGTGCACGTCGGACTTGACCATCTCGTGCGGGATCTGGGACGTCACCGACTGGGTCTTCGAGATCTTCTTCGAGACCAGGCGGGTGCGCTCCAGCATGTTCATGAAGTCCATGTTGCCGCCGAAGTTGAGCTGGTACGTCCGCAGCAGCTCGACCCCGCGGTCCTCGAACAGCTTGGCCAGCGCGCGGTGCACGATCGTGGCCCCGACCTGGCTCTTGATGTCGTCGCCGACGATCGGCAGCCCGGCGTCGGTGAACTTCTGGGCCCACTCCGGGTTGGAGGCGATGAACACCGGCAGGGCGTTGACGAACGCGCAGCCCGCGTCGATCGCGGCCTGGGCGTAGAACTTCGCCGCCTGCTCGGAGCCGACCGGCAGGTAGCACACGACGACGTCGGCCTGCGCGTCGCGGAGCACCTGAGCGACGTCGACCGGCTGCTCGTCGGACTCGTCGATCATCTCGCGGTAGTACTGCCCGAGGCCGTCGTGGGTCGGGCCGCGCTGGACGGTCACGCCGGTCGGCGGCACGTCGCAGAACTGGATCGTGTTGTTCTCGCTCGCGCCGATGGCCGCGGCGAGGTCCTGGCCGACCTTCTTCGCGTCGACGTCGAACGCCGCCACGAACTCGACGTCGCCGACGTGGTAGTCGCCGAACTTGACGTGCATCAGACCCGGTACCCGGTCATTCGGGTCGGCGTTGCGGTAGTACTCCACGCCCTGGATCAGGGACGAGGCGCAGTTGCCGACACCGACGATGGCAACGCGGACGGAGCTCATCGCGGATGCCTCCTTCTTGTTGTTCACGATGACCGCTCCGGATCTTGGGCCGAAGGCGGCTGAGGGGTGGTGCCATTGCGTTCGTTCGCAATGAGCTCTTCGAGCCAGCGGACCTCGCGCTCACACGCGTCCAGGCCGTGCCGCTGCAGCTCGAGCGTGTAGGCGTCGAGCCGCTCGGCGGCCCGGCTGAGCACGTCGCGCATGCCCTCGCGGCGCTCTTCCACGCGCCGGCGGCGGCCCTCGAGGATCCGCAGCCGGGTGGCGGGGTCGGTGCGCGCGAAGAATGCGAAGTGCACCCCGAAACCGGCCTCGCTGTCGTAGGTCTCGGGTCCAGCGGCACCGAGCAGCTCCTGGAAGCGCTCCTTGCCCTCCGCGGTGATCGTGTAGACCACGCGGCCCCGCTTGCTGGTGAGCAGGGGTACGTCGTTGGCGCCGGCCGGGGCGTCGACGGCTGGAGCACCCTCGGTGATCCAGCCGTCCGCCTGCAGCCGGCGCAGGGTCGGATACAGCGAGCCGTAGCTGATCGCGAAGCGGAACGCCCCCAGCTTGGTCGTCAACTGCTTGCGCAGCTCGTACCCGTGCATCGGGGACTCGTGCAGAAGGCCCAGGATCGCCAACTCGAGCACTCCCGGCCTCCTTCCAGTAACCAGCCCGATGTATCGGACCGATACATCGAACGTTAGGTCGGGATCCCGCGCGATGCAACAAAAGCGACCAAGTGCGCTGGAGCACACCGCAGGTCGTCTATCGGACGGTCACCGATCGTGACGGGAGTCGCCGTGCGGCGCGCGACCGCGTACCCTCGGCCCCATGCGTACCCAGCGTCAGGTTGTCGACTTCTCCCTGAGAAGACGCGCCCTGCTGCGTGAGGTGCAATCCGGACGCGTCGGCACGTATGAGGTGTGCGACGCGTCGCCATACCTGAAGAGCGCTGCGAAATTCCACGGCGAGCCGACGGAGGAGCTTTGCCCCGTCTGCCGCCGCGAGAACCTCACCCTGGTGCACTACATCTACGGGGATGAGTTGCGGCAGTCCTCTGGGCAGGCGCGCCGGCTCGCCGAGTTGCCGATCCTCGCGATGACGCTGAGTGAGTTTCATGTCTACGTCGTGGAGGTCTGCCGCGCCTGCGGCTGGAACCACCTCGTCGAGCAGTACCTGCTGGGCCGTGATGGACTCGCGACCGAGGGTGATGAGCCATCCTCGCGGATACGAGGAGGCGCGGCGGAGTGAACCTGTTGCGCGTGACAAAGCGTTGTCACGAGGACGGGCCGATGCTCGCTGACTTTCCTGGTGTGACCCCCGAAGTGCGGCAACGGGGCAGTGCCGCGACGGCCGCGCCCGCAGTGGCGCAGCTCACAGACACGACGGCGACGCATCACGCGCCGACGAGGCAACCGGCAAGGTGGGACGAATGAACTACGGTGACCCGAGCAACCCCCAATCGGGCCGCGCGCAGGTTCCCGGGATCCAGCCGGAACCCCCCTCTCCCAACCCCTCCGCTCCGCCGCCCGGCCGGGCGCAGGTCGGGCGCGCGAGCGTCGGCGGTGGCGGTGCCACCGGATCGGCGAGCGTCGGCTCGGCCCGTGTCGGCGGTTCGGCGAGCGTGGGCTCGGCGCGGGTCTCGCCGCCCGAGGGGCCGACGGGCCGCGCATCCGTGACGGGCTCGGCGAGCGTCGGCTCCGCGCGGGTCGGCGGTTCGGCGAGCGTCGGGTCGGCGCGGGTCTCGCCGCCCGAGGGGCCGACCGGCCGGGCCTCTGTGGGCTCGGCGTCGGTGCCGGGCGCCGCGGGCCGCGCGAGCGTGGGCCGCGCCGTCGTCGGCTCCGCCGCGGTCGGCGCACCGTTCGGCGACGTCATGGAGGGCCCTGGAGGCCCCGGGGGGCCCGGCGGTCCGGGTGACGTTCCCCCGGGCTCGGGTGGCAGCGGCGGCAAGGACGGCCGCAGCGTCACCGCCAAGGCCAAGAAGCGCCGCCGGCGCAACATCCTCATCGCCTCGATCGCCGCGTTCATCATGATCGCCGGCATCGGCATCGTCGCCGGGACGTACTACTTCGACAAGGTCGCGCTGCCGGACGACATCTCGCTGGACCAGTCGACGACGATCTACTACTCCGACGGCCAGACCCAGATGGCTCGCATCGGTGAGAACCGCACGGTCCTGGCGTTCAAGGACATCCCGACCGACATGCAGCACGCGGTCGTGGCGGCCGAGGACAACAGCTTCTACACGAACGACGGCGTCGACTACAAGGGCGTCGTCCGGGCGGCCTGGAACAACATCTCCGGCGGTGACCGGCAGGGCGCCTCGACGATCAGCCAGCAGTACGCCCGCCGCTGGGCCGAACTCGAGGGCGTCACCTACGCGCGAAAGCTCCGCGAGGCGGTCATCGCGCTGAAGCTCAACCAGCAGTACAGCAAAGACGAGATCATGACGATGTACCTCAACGTCGTCTACTTCGGCCGCGGCGCCTACGGCGTCGAGGCCGCCGCCCAGGCCTACTTCGGCAAGCCCGCGAAGGACCTGAAGACGAACGAGGCCATGCTCCTGGCCGGGCTGATCAAGAACCCGGAGGGCAACAGCGGCAAGGGCTCGCCGTTCGACCCCAACATCGACAAGACGCAGGCCCAGGAGCGGTTCGGCTACATCAAGGGCCAGATGATCAAGTTGAACTTCGTCCCGCAGGCCGAGGCCGACACGCGGATGAAGTTCCCGGACAACGTCATCACCCCGGCCGACGCCCGGAAGCGCTCGGTGGCCGCGCAGAACCTCGACAAGCCCGAGGGCCTGATCGTCCACCACGTGCTCGGCGAGGTCGCGGCGCTGACCGACCCGCGCACCGGCCAGCTGCTCTACGAGGACACCGACGCCGAAGGCAAGAAGAACTTCGACCGGATCCGCAACGGCGGCCTGAAGATCGTGACCACGATCGACAAGGACATCCAGCCGATCGCGGTGCGCGAGGCCAGCCGCAACAAAGACTCGAACATGAACAAGCAGCCCGACAACCTCCAGGCCGCGCTCGTCGCGGTCGAGCCGGGGACCGGGGCGGTGAAGGGCTACTACGGCGGCGACAGCGGCAACGGGGGCGACTTCGCCGGCTACTACAACGACCCGGTGCTCGGCAACGGCGAGGACAGCTGCTGCGGCGGCCACCCGCCGGGCTCGACGTTCAAGGTCTACACGCTGGCGACGGGCCTGATGGCCGGCTACCGCATCGACTCGATGTGGGACGGCAACTCCCCCGGTGACTTCCCGGCGTCCGGCCGGTCGATCAAGGGCGGCAACCCGGTCAAGAACGCCGGCGAGAACCCGGTCTCCCATCCGAAGTGCGAGTCGGGCTCGAGCAGCTGGTGCACCCTCGAAGAGGTCACCGTGATGTCGCTCAACGTGCCCTTCTTCGCGCTCGCCGAGAAGGTCGGCGCGGACAAGGTCATCGACACCGCCCGCGCGGCCGGCATCACCGACATGTGGGCCACCGTCAACGGCAAGTCGACGAAGATCGACATGACCACCAAGACCGGCAAGGAACTGGTCCCGGGCACCTTCAACACCGAGGTCGCGTTCGGGCAGTACCCGGTCACGGTCCTCGAGCACGCCGGCGGCATCGCGACCATCGCGGCCCGCGGCTACGCGGCCAAGACGCACTTCCTCAAGGAGGTGTGGACCGACGGGAAGAAGACCTACAGCGAGGTCATCAACCCCAAGCGGATCCCGGGCTTCACCGACGGCATGTCCGACGACATCAACACGGTGCTGCAGGGCGTGCCGGAGCACTACAAACTCAAGATGAAGGACGGGCGCCAGATCGCCGGCAAGACGGGCACCTGGCAGTACGGCCAGAACCAGAGCGGCAACGCGCACGCCTGGATGGTCGGTTACGCCGCCTACGACCCGGTGAAGAAGAACCCCGATCTCGCGGTCGCGGTCTGGGTCGGCAACAAGAAGGACGAGCAGCCGATCAAGGACTCGAAGGGCACGTCGATCATCGGTGGTTCGCTGCCGGGTCCGATCTGGCGCGACTTCCTCAACGACGCGCTGACCGCGATCAAGGCACCCAAGGTCAACTTCCGGCCGCCGGCCAACACCGGCCGCCTCGACGTCGGCACGGGCATCTCGCCGCAGCCGAGCGCGCCGGTGGTCGACCCGAACAACCCGGGCGGCGGCAACCCTGGCCAGGGCAACACCGATAACCCGGGCGGCGGCGGCCCCGGCCAGGGCAACAGCCAGGGCCCGGGCGGCGGCAACGGCGGCGGTGGCAACGGCGGCGGCACGGTGCCGACCACCACGGCCACCCGAAGACGCTGACATCAGCAGGGTCTGATGTGTGCGGCCACGGCCACGGCGGTATGTTCGCCGAGACCGTGGCCGCATTCTGTTGGGGGTTGGCGTTGGACTCGGGCAGGCGCAGGGTCGTCCGATGGGTGCTGCTCGGGCTCTTCGTGGCGCTGGTCGTCTACGGGCACATCTGGTACCGCAACCGCCACGACTGGTTCGACCTCGGCATCTACCGCCAGGCCGTGAACTGGTGGCTCGACGGTCACAACCTCTACGACTACGTCAAGCCCGACGACACCCAGGGCCAGCTCGGCTTCACCTATCCGCCGTTCGGCGCGCTCGTCCTGGTGCCGTTCGCGGTGCTGCCGTGGACCGGGGCCGTGATCCTCTACAGCGTCATCACGGTCGCGGCGACCCTCGTGACGACCTGGTGGCTGCTGACCCCCGAGGCCCGGCGCAAGGGCTGGGAGCTGCCGTTCGCGCTCGTCCTCGCGCTCGCCGTGATCAGCGCGCTCGAGCCGATCCGTGAGAATTACACGTTCGGCCAGATCAACATGGTGCTCGTGCTGCTGGTCCTGGCCGACCTGCTCGTGCTGCTGCCGCGCGGGAGCCGGTGGGCGGGCGTGCTCATCGGCCTGGCCGCCGCGATCAAGCTGACCCCCGCCATCTTCATCGTGTACCTGCTGCTCAGCCGGCGATACCGGGCCGCGATCACGGCGGCCGTGAGCGCCGCGGCCGCGAGCCTGCTGGCGTTCGCCGTCATGCCCCGGGGCTCGATCGACTTCTGGACGGACGCGTTGTGGAAGGGCGAGGGGCTCGGCAACGCGGCGTACACCTTCAACCAGTCCTTCTTCGGCATGCTCGCCCGGCTCTACGCCCCCGGGGACCCGAACCGCCTGGTCTGGGCGGTCCTCGTGCTGGCGGCGCTCGGGTTCGGGCTGTGGCGGGCGCGCCGGGCCGCGCTGGCCGGTGACGAGGTGGTCGGCCTGACCCTCACCGGGATCGTGGGCTGCCTGGTCAGCCCGATCACCTGGGTGCACCACATCTACTGGTTCGTCCCGGCGCTGATCGTGCTCGCCGCGACCCGCCGGCGCGCCTGGTTCGCCGTGGTCATCGCGCTGACCGTCGGGCTCGGCCTGGTCTCCTGGTTCGAGCAGGGGCTGCCGGTGGACCCCTGGAGCCACGGTGTTCAGGGATTCATCATCAAGAATTGGTACCTGCTGCTGATGGTCGCGTTGCTCTTCGCTCTGCCGATCCGGAGGGATTCCCGCGTCGAGCCGGGGCTTGCATCGACTTCCGAGCCCGCGACGGTACGGTGACAAACATGCCGATGAGTACGGGTCAGCCAAACGTGCGCCCCGAACGTCTAGTCGACGAGCCCGCCAGCTCCGACCGCTTCGTCGGTGGCCTTTCCGAGGCGATCGGCGGCCCGATGGGCAACCACGCCGTGCGGACCTGGAACCGGCTGTCCGCCGGCGGCCGCTTCTGGACCCCCGCCCGCGTGGTCCTGCTGCTCATCTGCGCCATGCTGAGCTTCCACTGGATGCAGAAGTCCCCGTGCCGCGACGCGGCGTGGACGGACATGAAGCAGTACAAGTACTTCTGCTACACCGACGTCCTCGCGCTCTACTACGCCGAGGGCCTCAACGAGGGGCAGGTCCCCTACGCCGACCACCAGGTCGAGTACCCGGTGCTGACCGGCGCCTTCATGGGCGTCCTCGGCCTGCCGGTGCACGACCTGCACGAGCGCGGCATCGTGCAGAACGACGGCCAGACGTTCTACGACGTCAACGCGGTCGTGCTCGGCGCCTTCGGGATCGCGGCGGTCGCGGCCACCCTGGCCGTGCGGCGCCGCCGGCCGTGGGACGCGGCGCTGCTGGCCGCGGCACCCGCGATGTTCGTGTCCGCGACCGTCAACTGGGACCTGTTCACCGTCGGGCTCACCGCCATAGCCCTCGCCTACTGGGCCAAACGAAAACCGGTCCTCGCCGGCGTGTTCCTCGGCCTGGCGACCGCGGCGAAGCTCTATCCCGTCCTCATCCTCGGCGCGCTGCTGGTGCTGAGCATACGAACGGGCAAGTGGAAGGGCTTCTTCATAGCCGTCGGCTCGGGCGTGGTCACCTGGCTCGTGGTGAACCTGCCGGTGGCGATCTTCTTCTACGACGCCTGGGCCAAGTTCTGGCAGTTCAACCAGTTGCGCGGGATCGACTGGGGCACGCTGTGGTACATCGGCGCGCACTTCCCGCGGGGTAACGGGCAGTACGGATTCCCGTTCTTCCAGAACCTCGACCTGGACCCCGAGCACGCGACGCTCAACATCCTGTACCTCGGCCTGTTCCTGATCGCCTGCGCCGGCATCCTCATCCTCGGGCTCACGTCGGCGAAGGAGCCCCGCCTGGCCCAGCTCGCGTTCCTGATCGTGGCCGCGTTCCTGATCACGGGGAAGGTCTGGTCGCAGCAGTACGTCCTGTGGCTGATCCCGCTCGCCGTGCTCGCCCGGCCTCGGTGGGGAGCGTTCCTCGCCTGGCAGGTGGCGGAGGTGCTCTACTTCGTCTCCTTCTACGGGGAGCTCATGGGGGCCTCGGGGCGCCAGGTGTTCCCGGAGGGCGTGTTCGTGCTCGCCTCGATCCTGCGGCTGGTGACGCTCGCGATCGTGTGCGGTTACGTCATCCGCGACATCCGCAAGCCGGAGGAGGACGTGGTTCGCCAGACGTACGAGGGCCAGGACCCCGACGGCGGCACCTACAACGAGGACCCGCTGGACGAGGAGCTGCCGCGGGCGTCGGGCGGGCCGGCGCTCGTGACGTCCGGGTAGCCCTGGTTCCGACCTGGTTTCCGTTTCACGTGAATCCATGATCGGCCCGGCTCGATGCCTAACCGGCGTCGAGCCGGGCCGATCTCGTGTTTCGGCCGGACTTGCGTGCGAGTGCTTGGTCGATAAGTCGGGCGCTTCGCGCCGCGACTTATCGGACATTTCATGATATTGCGGGGTTGGGCGCTGATTCTGGTTCGGGGGCCAGGTGCTCGAGCGGGTGCAGGCGCGCGGCCACGAGCAGGGCGACCACGACGATCGCGCCGGCGACGGTGAACACCACCTCGATGCCGGTCACGAAGCCGCCGAGGGCGGCCGGCTGGTGCGTGATGGCGGTTGTGGACATGCGGGTGCCGGTCTGGCTCTCGTACACCCGGCTGAGTACGGAACCGAGCGCCGCCGCGCCGACCGCGGTGCCCAGCGACTGGAAGAACCGGATGCCCGTCGTGGCCACGCCGAGCTGGTGCGCGGGTGCGGCATCCTGCACGACCGTGATCAGGCGCCCGATGAGCTGGCCGAAGCCGACGCCGAGCAGCACCAGCGCGCCGCGGATCGCCCACAGGGACGCGTTTTCGTGGACGCACAGCAGGATCGCGCCCAAGGCCGCGGCCGCGGCGCTCGTGCCCACGAGCATCGAGGCGCGGGTGGTGAGTCGCAGCCGCGCGCTCGCCATGCCCGAGGCGGTCAGGCCCACGGCCATGAACGCGAGGTACAGGCCGGACTCGGAGGCGCTGACGCCGCGGGCCACTTGGAGGTACAGCATCAGGTGGATCATCGCCCCGATCATCGCGGCACCGATCAGCAGCTGGATCGCGTAGCTGCCGCGGACAGTGCGGTCGCGCAGCAGGGAGAGCGGGAGCACGGGGTGGGCCGCGACCGACTCGCGCCAGACGAAGAGCACCAGGCTCACGACCCCGGCCGCGATGAGCGCGAGGATTGTCGGGGACGTCCACCGGTACTGCTGACCGCCCCACTCGCAGACCAGCAGCAGGGCGGCCGCGAACGCCCCCGCCAGCGCGGCGCCGGGCAGGTCGAGGTCAGTGTGGCGGGTCCGGGTCTCGCGGGGGATGCGGATCGCGAACAGTCCGCCGGCGATCACGATCAGGCCGAGCGGGACGTTGACGTAGAAGATCCCGCGCCAGTTGCCGTGGTCGGCGAAGAGGCCGCCGATGAACGGGCCGATCGCCATGCCCACCCCGGCGAACAGGCCGCCCATGCCGCCGCCCTTGCCGCGGTCGGTGCCGGGCTCGTCCGCGAGGTTGGCCAGCACGACCATGGTGACGCTCATCAGGCCGCCGGCGCCGATGCCCTGGACCGCCCGGAACGCGATGAGCTGGGTCATGTCCTGGGCCGCGCCGCACAGGACCGAGCCGAGCAGGAAGACGGCGACGGCCGAGAGCCACACGGGCTTGGCGCCGAAGGCGTCGGTGAGGCGGCCGTACAGGGGCGGGACGACGGTCGAGGCCAGCGCGAAAGCCGCGACCAGCCAGGCGACGTGCTCGACGCCGTGCGCCGGGTCGAGGTCGCGCACGATCGGCACGACGGCCGCGGAAACGATGTTCTGGTCGAGCACGGCCAGCACGATCGTGAACATGCACAGCAGCGCCCCGACGAGCCGTTGGGTCTTCGTCATGCCTATTAGACTAAGCACACAATTAGACTCGGTACAAGTTTGATCCTGGTACAGTCGTGCCCATGGAGAATTCGCGGCTGCGGGATGCCGTGGCGCTTCGGGGCGCGCTCGGGCGCCCGGGCGCGCCGGATGCCTCGACGCTGCGCGAGAGAAAGCCGGATGCCTCGACGCTGCGTGAGCGGAAGAAGGCGCAGACGCGGTCGGCGCTGTGGAACGCGGCCATCGAGCTGTTCGTGGCGCACGGCTTCGACAACGTGTCGGTGGCCCAGATCGCGGCGGCGGCGGGGGTCTCGAAGATGACCTTCTTCAACTACTACCCGAGCAAGGAAGACCTGGTGGTGGGGCCGATGTCGGAGCACATCGACGAGCCGGCCCTCGTGGTGCGCGGCCGGGCCGACGGGGAGTCGGCGGTCGACGCGCTGCACCGGCACTTTCTCGAGGGGCTCGCCCGCCATGAACTGACCACGGGGCTGTGCGACAAGCCGAACGTCCTCGCGGTGCTGCGCCTGATCTTCACGACGCCGAGCCTCACGCAGCGCACCATGGCGATCCTGAGCGAGTCGTCGGACGTGCTGGCGCTCGAGCTGGGGCCGGACTTCTCCCACCGCGCGGCGGCGGCCATGATTACGGGCGTGCGCAACGCGCTGGTCATGGAGAACACGAATCGACTGCTGGCCGGGGAGAGCGCCGACACGGTGTACCCGTCCGCCGTCGCCAACGCGAACGAGGCCTTCACCCTGCTGCGCTCGGGTCTCTGAGTCCGGCCGGGCGCGGACGTCTGCCCGCGGCCCGCCGGCGCCGCGGCTATCCGTCGATCTTGTAGAGGATCACGTCGCCCTGTTCGGTGCGCGTGATGCCGAGCCCGTCGATGGGCGCGTCGATGGCCTTCGCGTATTCGGTGCCCTGGGCGCGGTCGCGCAGGACCACGACGGTGTGCACCTTGAGCTCGCGCAGCTGCGCGACCGTGGCCTCGTCCGGGAACTGCTGCATGTTGAGGCGCAGGATCTGCTGGTCGTCCGGCGTGAACCCGCTGCCGCCGTTGACCATCTTCGGCAGGCCGTCGGTGCTCCACAGCATGGTGTTCATGTCCTGCAGCTCACCCGTCGGCAAGACCATGAGCGGCGCCTCGAGCGTGCTCATGGCGACCGGGGCGGGCGGCACCTCCGGGTTGGGCTGCCACTTGTGGACGCCCTCGGCCAGGACGAGCACGAGCGGGATCAGCGTGATCAGGCGCCACATGCCCGCCCGGTTGCCGACGTCGGACTGGGTCTGGTCGGCGAAGAGCTCGACCGCGCGGTCCGCGAACGCGCTCACCGCCCCTGCGGCGAGCAGCGCCAGGAACAGCGTCACCCAGACCATCAGCCGGCCCGACGTGCGGATGCCCTCGAAACCGGGCAGCGCGTGGTAGAGCGCCATGTAGCCGAAGTCGCCGTGCCCCGGGCCGTTGCTGCCCATCGCCAGCATGGCCGTGAGCACCACGCCCACGCCGAGCAGGACGCGGTGCTGCAGCTTCCATACCGACACGAACAGCCCGGCGAACGCGAGCCCGTAGAGGAAGAAGCCCGGCAGCAGCGCCATCTCCGGCGCCCAGCCCAGCGTCGAGCGGGCGTTCGCGTAGGCGTCGCCCCACAGCGCCGACTCCGGCGGCGAGATGAAGAAGCCCTTCAGCGGCGGCGAGAACAGGCTGATGATCTCCGCGCTGCGCTTGGCCTCCTTGTGCTGCTTCAGCACCTGCAGATACGGGTACGCCATCATGGCGCTCACCCCGGCGAAGGCGAGCCCGCCGCCGAGGTTGGCCGCCAGCAGCTTCCACCCGAACGGCCGGCGCTCCTTCCAGCGGAACACCTGCCGGTAGCCCCACGTGATCGCGCTGGCCAGCACCGCGAACAGCAGCGCGTAGGCGAACGGGATGCCGATGCCGAAGCCGAGGCTGATCTGCCACGCGGCGACGAGCCAGCCGCCCACGACCCAGCCCCAGCGGCGCTTCTCCGGCTCGTACCCGTTCTTCAGCGAGAACCCGTGCCCGCGCGCCAGCATCGCCAGCGACAGCGCGATCCCGCCGATGGACAGCACGTGCAGGTGCCCGGCCTGCCCGAGGCGCCAAGGCGCGTAGGCGAACGCCGCACCCGCGACCGCGGCCCCCGTGCGCCCGGCCCCGAGCTGGCGGACCAGCGCATAGGCGCCGAAGAAGGCGAACGCGAAGATGAAGATGAAGACGAAGTTGTACCGTACGACAGCGGCCTCTGGCCCCGTCCCGATCATGCCCGCCGGGGCGTACCCGAGCAGGGTGTCGGAGAACGCGTAGCTGTACTGATCCGGGTAGAACGCGTTGGCGTGCCACAGCTGCAGCGGGTCGGTCGTGAGGATGTGCCCGGCCCACGCCATCTGCCAGGCCTGCAGCGTCGGGTCCCAGATGTCCTGCGGGATCGTCGTGGCCGGATGCTTGATCGCGGGCCAGGTCATGGCGATCGCCAGCATGATGGACCCGATCGCGGCGAGGGTCCACTCGTGCGCGAAGAACCGCGCGAGCGCCGACCCACCTCGGCGGCCGATCCGCCCTACGCGCCCGGGGACGAACTCGGGCTCCGGCGCGAACGCGCTGAACGGGTCCCCGTCGTCCTCGCCCTTCTCCCCGTCTTTCGCGCTCGCGCCGCCGTCCTTGCTCTTCGCGCCGCTTTTCGCGCTCGCGCCGCCGTCCTTGGCGTCCTCGACACTCTTGCCGTCGCCGGTGTTCGCGTCCTCGCCGTCGCCGGCGCCTGAGTCGCCGTCCGCGCCGCTCCCGCTTTCGCCGTCCGCGGTGCTCTTGCCATCCGCGGCGCTGGCGCTCTTGCTGTCGCTGGCGCTCTTGCTGTCCGCGGCGCCGGTGCTCTTGCCCTCCACGACGCTGATGCTCTTGGCGGCTGCGGTGTTCTTGCCGGTGGCGCCGTCCGTGTTGCTCTTGGCGTCGAGGGTCTTCTCGCCGGCGTCGGACGGCTTTCCAGCCTCGGCGTCGGTGGCCGCGGCGTCGGAGTCGTCGCCCGCGCCCGCCCAGGCGACCATGGCGTCGGCTTCGATGACCGAGGTGCGGGACTTCCTCGCCCTGCGGGCCTTGGACTTGGCCTTGGTCGCCCCATCGGATGAATCGGGTGCGTCCGTGGCCGTCTTCGCGGCCTCTGCCGCAGCGGTGCCCGCCGCGGCGGTCTTCTCGGCGGACGTCTCGGCGGAGGCGGTCTTCGCTGTGCCGGCTGCGGCGGTGCTCGCTGCCGTCAGCCCGGCGGAGGTCGTCTTCGCGGTGCCGGCTGCGGCCGTCGCGGCGGTGCTCGCTGCCCTCGGCTCGGCGGAGACCGTGCTCGCTCCTGCGGCCTCGGCGGAGGCGGTGCTCGCTCCTGCGGCCTTGGCGGAGCCGGCTGCGGCCGTCGCGGCGGTGCTCGCCGCCCTCGGCTCGGCGGAGGCGGTGTCCGAATCGGCGCTATCCGAAGCGGTCTCGGGCGCGCCCAGGGTGACCGAAACTTTCCCATCGGCGGGGGCCGGTGGGATGGACTCGGGCGATTCGGGAGGCACCGGCCCGGCCGAATCCGAGGAATCGTCCGCCGACGGCTCTTCAGACACCGTCGGCTCCGACGAAACGTTGCTCACGCCAGCCGCTCCCGCAGGTAGGTGATGTCGGCGCCCTGGCCCTCGGCGCCGCCCGGAGTCTCGACGAGAGCCGGGGCGCCGGCCGCGCGGATGACCGCGACGATCAGCTCCGGATCGATCTCGCCGGAGGTCATGTTGTCGTGCCTGTCTCGGCCCGAGTCGAAGCCGTCGCGCGAATTGTTCGCGTGGATCAGATCGATGCGTCCGGTGATGGCCTTCACCCGGTCGACGATGTCGAGCAGGTCCTCGCCACCGGCGTGGGCGTGGCAGGTGTCGAGGCAGAACCCGACCTCATAGTCGCCGATGGCGTCCCACAGCCGGGCCAGGTTGTCGAACCGGCGTGCGCAGGCGTTGTCGCCGCCGGCCGTGTTCTCGATCAGCACCGGGGTGGCGAAGCCGCCCTGCTCGGCGGCGTAGGCGAAGGTCTTGCGCCAGTTGTCGAACCCCGCGTCGAGCCCGTCGGCCTTTTCCACGTGACCGCCGTGGACGATGAGGCCCTTGGCACCGACCTTCGCCGCCCCGGCCGCATGGCTGAACAGCAGCTTGCGGCTCGGAATGCGGATGCGGTTGTTGGAGGAGGCCACATTGATCCGGTACGGCGCGTGGACATAGACGTCGATCTCCGAGGCGTTGATGGCCTCAGCATCCTCGCGGTCCTTGGGATCCGTCCAGGCCTGCGGGTCGGTCAGGAAGAACTGGATGAGGTCGGCGCCGCGGGCGGCGGCCTCAGCCAGCGGCTCAGCGGGGTCGACGTGAGCACCGATTCGCATGCCGCAGAGCCTACGACGTGGGTGTGACACTTCGCGCGACCCGCCTCTGCCCCGTCGGCCGAAGCGTCCGGAATGCCGGTCTTGCGTCACCGTCCCGCCGATCGCCTCGTTACGCACGTAGCCGCTCGTGATCGCGCCGGCGCTCGTATGGCTCGATGGAACGGCTCCCCCAATCGAATCCCCCAACCCTGGATGGCTACTGGATGGCTACCTTGTCTGGACACCGAACGGCAGTCCGCCTGGCGGCTACCGCCGCGGCGATCGCCGCCGCGGCCCTGACCGTGGGCGCCAGCCCGGTGAGTGCCGCCCCCGCCGACCCGACCGTCGAGTTCTCCGGCGGCAGCGTGCTGAGCCTGCTGGTCTGCAAGTCGCAGCCGAACACCGCCGACCTGTCGGTGCCGGCCGACACGCGGGTCAACTTCGTCAACCGTCTCGGTCAGAACGCGTCGCTGAAGGTGGACGGGCAGTCCGTGGCGACGGTACAGCCGAATCAGCAGGTCCCCGTGCTCTTCAAGAAGGGGCCTGTGGAGGTCGCGATGACCTTCGACTGCGGAGTCGGCGTCGTGCAGCAGTTCAAGCCCGTTGCGGTCGGCGTGACCGCGCCCCCGCCCGCTCCCGCCGCGACCGGACAGGCCGCGCAGGGGCCGGCCAAGGCGGCACCGGGCGCGACGAAGAGCTCGCCGGCTCACGGACCTGCGGGCGCGGCGGCCGGTGCGGCCAACGGCGTGATCAACAACCGCACGGGTGGTGCGACCCGCTCGACCAAGACGCCGGCGGCGCAGGACGGGTCGGCGACTGCGGCGGATGAGCTCGGTACCGAACCCGCGGACCCGTCGCTGCTGGACCCCAGCGCGGCGGCGGCCCCGGCGATCGCCGCGGACCCGAGCGCGCCGGTCGACGATCGTGTCACCGTTGAGGAGCCCGTGGCCGCGAGCGGCCCGGCGAGCAACGGCCCGGCCGGCCTGCTGGCACTGGTCGCCACGGTCTGCGTGGTCGGTGTTGGAATAGCCGCAATTCGGGCTATTATTGCGCAGCGGGCATCACGCGCTAGCTTCGCATAAGGTACGATTTTCCATAGCTCCGCGGGGCGCCGTCATCCAACGCACCGGTGTGGTCGTTCCTCCCCAGGTCCCACCCAACGAAGCGGATGACGCGCCCCGCGGTCTTTTTCTGTCTTGACACGGCAACGTGTACTCTGGTTCGGTCTCCCGCCTCATGGACGGGTAGACGACGCACGACCTCCTGCCGCGGATGGACCGCGGCCGCTTAGCCCGTGGGAGGTGAGAACGTCTTGCGTCATTACGAGATCATGGTGATCCTCGACGGCAGTCTCGAGGAGCGCACCGTAGCCCCGTCGCTCGACACGTATCTCAACGTGATCCGGACGTCGGGTGGCTCGGTCGAGAAGCTCGACGTGTGGGGCCGCCGGCGCCTCTCGTACGAGATCAACAAGAAGACCGAGGGTATCTACGCCGTCATTGACCTCCAGGCGTCGCCGGAGTCGGTGGCCGAGCTGGACCGTCAGCTGCGACTCAACGAGTCCGTGCTGCGCACCAAGGTCATCCGGCCCGAGGTCCGCTAAGCGGATTCGGGCGAGATCGATCTGCTTCGCCCGGCCGCAGGTCAAAGGGCGTGACGGGAAACTGTCGTACCCCTGTGACAAGGTGGCCATACACCAGCGCGCGAGGAGTTGACTCATATGGCAGCGGGAGACACCACGATCACGGTCATCGGTAACCTGACCGATGATCCTGAGTTGCGTTTCACTCCGTCGGGAGCGGCGGTCGCCAAGTTCCGGGTGGCCTCGACCCCCCGGACGATGGACCGCCAGACCAACGAGTGGAAGGACGGCGATCCGCTGTTCCTGTCCTGCACGGTGTGGCGGCAGGCGGCGGAGAACGTCGCCGAGTCGTTGACCCGCGGGTCGCGGGTGATCGTCTCCGGCCGGCTCAAGCAGCGGTCGTACGAGACGCGCGAGGGCGAGAAGCGCACCGTCATCGAGCTGGAGGTCGACGAGATCGGCCCCTCGCTGCGCTACGCGACTGCCAAGGTGCAGAAGATGTCGCGCAGTTCCGGTGGTGGCGGCGGTGGATTCGGCTCCGGCGGCAACAGCGGCGGCGGTGGCGGAGGCGGCGGGTACAACGATGACCCGTGGGCCAACGCGACCCCGGCTGGTGGCGGCGGAGGCGGCGGCAGGTCGAACTCTTCCTTCGACGACGAGCCCCCGTTCTAATGGCATCAGGAGCAAGAGCAATGGCGAAGGCTGCGGCCCTGCGCAAACCGAAGAAGAAGGTGAACCCTCTCGACAAGGAGGGCATCGCCTACATCGACTACAAGGACACCGCGCTGCTGCGGAAGTTCATCTCCGACCGCGGCAAGATCCGCGCTCGGCGGGTGACCGGTGTGACCGCCCAGCAGCAGCGTCAGATCGCGCGTGCCGTCAAGAACGCGCGCGAGATGGCGCTGCTCCCCTACACCGCGACCACGCGCTAAGGGGGCCGGGACATGAAGATCATCCTTACCCAGGAGGTCTCGGGCCTCGGGACCCCCGGCGACATCGTCGAGGTCAAGGACGGTTACGGGCGCAACTACCTGCTGCCGCAGGGATTTGCGATTCCGTGGTCCAAGGGCGCCGAGAAGCAGATCGTGACGATCAAGCGGGCCCGCTCGGCCCGGGAGATCCGCGACCTCGGGCACGCCAACGAGGTCAAGGCCCAGCTCGAGGGCCTCAAGGTGCAGCTGGCCGTTCGCGCTGGGCGCGAGGGTCGGCTGTATGGCTCGGTCACGCCGGCTGAGGTCGTCGAGGCCGTGCAGAAGGCGGGCGGGCCGGAGCTCGACCGCCGGCGGCTCGAGCTGCCGGGCCACGTGAAGTCGGTCGGCGACTACAAGGTGCAGATCAAGCTGCACCCCGAGGTCGCGGCCTCGTTCACGCTGAAGGTCACGGCGGCCAAGTAGGGCGCTTTGCAAGTCGTTGGGCCTCGGGGCGATCGTGCTCCGGGGCCCTTCGGGTTTTGTGGGGGCGGTCGGCTTTCCGCGGCCGGCGAGGTGGGCGGCGTTCCCGGCTGGTCGGCGCATGAGGTTCGGCGTTTAGTCGTAGAGCTTGATCGCGTCGTTGATCGTGCTCGCGAGGTCGTCGGCCTGGGCCGAATCGCCGGCGTTCGCGGCGATCGTGTGCAGGTCGGCGAGGCGGACCTCCTCGGCGTACCGGCTGGCTCGCAGCACCTCGGCCAGGTAGGCCGCGGCGTAGTCGACTCGCAGCGGGCGGGGGGACTCGGCGAAGTCGGCGCTCAAGTCTGTGACCTTGACCGGCCGGGCCAGCTCGCTCGGCTGGCGGGTCGCCGGGTCCTGCCAGCGCACCCGCACGTCGGCCAGGTGGCCCTCGGCGCCGGGGCGCAGGTGCAGCGCGTACAGGGCCGTCACCGCGTGGCCGGGACCGACCTCGCCGCCGTCCACCCGGTCGTTGCGGAAGTCGGACGCGGCGAGGGCTCGGTTGTCGTAGCCGATCAGACGGTACGAGAGGACCGTCTTCGGATCGAACTCGACCTGGGCCTTCGCGTCCAGGGCGCGCACGGCGACGGTCGCGGGGAGCTGCTGCACGAAGACTCGGTCGGCCTCCGTCTGGCTGCTGACATACACCACGTAGCCGTCGCCCTTGTCCGCCAGCTGCTCCATCAAGCGGTCGCCGTAGTCGCTGCCCACGCCGACGCCCATGAGCGTGATCTGCTTGGCCGCCGCCTCCTGGATCTCGCGCACGAGCGGGGTGGCGTCGGTCTTGCCCACGTTCGGCAGGCCGTCGGACAGCAGGATGACGCGGTTCGTGGCGTTGCTGCGGAAGCCCTTGCGCGCGGTGTCGTAGCCGAGGCGCAGGCCGGCCTCGAGGTTCGTGCTGCCCGAGACCTTCAGGCGGTCGATGGCCGCTTCCACGCCGTCGCGGTCGCGGACCTGGGTCATCGGGCGCAGGACCTCGGCCTCGTCGGAGTACGCGACGAGGGCCACCGAGTCCGTCGGCCGCAGCTGGTCCACGAGCGTGTGCAGGCCGCGCTGGACCAGGTCGAGCTTGCCCGGCTCCGACATCGAGCCGGAGACGTCCACGACGAAGGTCAGGGCCGCGTCCGGGCGGCCGGCGTCCGAACCGGCGCGGGTCTGCAGGCCCACGCGCAGCAGGCGGGTGGACTCGTCGGCGCCGCGGTGGGTGGACGGCATCCGCGTGCCGTCGGTGTTGATCGAGAAGCCGTTGCCCTCGGGCTCGCGGTACTGCTGGTCGAAGGAGTTCACGAACTCCTCCGGGCGGATCGTGCTCGTCGCGGGGCGGCGGCCGGATTCGAGGGTGCGCTTCGCGAAGCCGTACGAGGCCGTGTCGACGTCCACCGCAAACGTCGACACGGGCCGGTCGGCCGCGGAGACCTCGCCGGCGCCCGCGCGCCCGGCGTCGCCGTCGGACTCCGGCGTCGCGCCGCCGACCATGCCCCCCGGCGTGCCGTAGTTCTGGCCCGGGGCCGCCTTGCCCCCGCTGTCGCTGTCGAGCCCGTCCGTGCCGCCGCAAGCCGCCAGCAGGGTGGCGGCCAGTGCCACCACCGCGGCGAGCCGCAGGCGTCGTGCTGCGTGTCGACCGGCCATCGAAGCCTCCTCATGAGGTGTTTGGCCGGTCAGACGGCGGCGCTCAGGGAACGGCTCCCGGCGTGATCCGACGGTGACCCAACGGTGATCGACGAGTTGTCAAAAGGAGAAGTGCTGCGTCGCCAGTACGGCGAATCCGACCGTCGCCACCCCCGCGCCCAGCACCGCACTGGCGAAGCCGATCGCGAAGGGCCGCCAGCCCGTCGTCACCTTCCCCAGGAACATGGCGACCACGATGCTGATCGCCAGCGAGACGGCGAGCTGCGGCACCAGGCGGCCGATGTTCGCCAGGGCCTCGTCGTGCTGCGACGGGCAGGGCAGGCCGAACGCGTTGGTGCAGCCCGGGCGCGGGTCGTCGGGCAGGGTCAGCGACCACGCGGTGTAGGCGGCGAAGGGGATGAGATACCAGCAGGCCGTCGAGATGAACGAGCCGATGTAGACGCTGTGTTGGTCCGGCTCCTCCTCGTCGTCCTCTTCCTCCTCGTCGTCGTCCTCGCGGTCCACGGGCGGGGGCGGCGGCAGGGGCAGGCGGCGGCGGGGACGTCGGGTGGCCCACTCGTCGTGATCGAGCACGCGGCCCTGGCCCGGACGCCGGTTCGGGTCGGAGCGGGCGGGGAACGGCTCGATGCCGTAGTCGTCCCCCTCCGACACACGCTGCTGCGGGATCCAGCGCTCCTGGCGCGGATCCCAGCGGCCCGTCTCCGGTGCCTGCCGCTCTCGGCCTCGCGGCCGATCCCAATCCGGGTACCCCACGCCGGAGAGCGTCACCCTTTCGTGACCTTTTCGCAATCGGTCGTCCAGATGAGGATTCGCGGCGCTCTTTTTCCCGCACACAGGCTGTGGAGAACGTATGCACAGGTCAGGGGGCAGTTGAACGGGTCGTTCACGCAGTTTTCCACAGGGCTGTGCACAACCTATCCCAAGGTCTGCGGCCTCGGTCCACAGGTTGTCCAGAGGCTTGTCCACCGGCTAACTTTCACCCAACGCCAGTCGCCCCATACCGTTGCGCGGGCGCGTCGCGCGCCGGCGAGTTTTTGTCATACCCCCGAGGTCTAATGACCAGGCGGGTGTGGCGTTGGGGGGCGGAAATGTCGATCACCGAGGACAGGCGCAGCAGCGAGCACAGCTGGGACGAGGAGCCGCCCCCGGAGCCGGGCGAACGCTTCGAGCGTGGTGACCGCGGCGAGCGCGGTGAGCGTAAGGCGTCCGGTCCGCCCTCGGGCGGCGCCAGCACCTTCGAGCGCACCCCGCCGCAGGACGTCGCCGCGGAGCAGAGCGTGCTGGGCGGCATGCTGCTGAGCAAGGACGCGGTCGCCGACGTCGTCGAGATCCTCAAGACGCAGGACTTCTACAAGCCGGCCCACAGCACCATCTACGACGCGATCCTGGACCTCTACGGTCGCGGCGAGCCCGCCGACGCCGTCACCGTGGCCGCGGCGCTGGCCGACAGCGGCAACATCGCCAAGATCGGCGGCGCGCCCTACCTGCACACGCTGATGACCGCGGTGCCGACCGCCGCGAACGCCAGCTACTACGCCCGCATCGTGGCCGAGCGCGCCGTCCTGCGCCGCGTGATCGAGGCGGGGACGCGGATCGTGCAGCTCGGCTACGGCTCCGACGGCCCGGGCGGGCGCGACGTCGACGACGTGGTGGACCTCGCGCAGCAGGCCATCTACGACGTCACCGAGAAGCGCGTCAGCGAGGACTTCGCGGTGCTCGCGGAGATGCTGCAGCCGACCCTCGACGAGATCGAGGCGGTCGGCGCGCAGGGCGGCATGATGACCGGCGTCCCGACCGGCTTCCAGGACCTGGACCGCCTCCTCAACGGCCTGCACGCGGGCCAGTTGATCATCGTGGCCGGCCGACCCGGTCTCGGGAAGTCGACTGCCGCGATGGACTTCAGTCGCGCGGCCTCGGTGAAGCACAACATGGCCTCGGCCATCTTCAGCCTGGAGATGTCCAAGGTCGAGATCGTCATGCGGCTGCTCTCCGCCGAGGCTCGGGTGCCGCTGCACGTGCTGCGGTCCGGGCAGCTGTCCGATGACGACTGGACCAAGCTCGCGCGGCGCATGGGCGAGATCAGCGAGGCGCCGCTGTTCGTGGACGACACGCCCAGCATGAACCTGATGGAGATCCGGGCCAAGGCGCGGCGGCTCAAGCAGCGGCACGATCTCAAGCTCATCGTGGTCGACTATCTGCAGCTCATGACGAGCCCCAAGCGCACCGAGAGCCGGCAGCAGGAGGTCGCGGACCTGTCCCGTGGGCTCAAGCTGCTGGCCAAGGAGGTCGAGTGCCCGGTGGTCGCGGTCAGTCAGCTCAACCGTGGTCCCGAGCAGCGCACCGACAAGCGGCCGCAGCTGTCCGACCTGCGTGAGTCCGGGTCGATCGAGCAGGACGCGGACGTCGTCATCCTGCTGCACCGCGATGACTACTACGACAAGGAGTCGCCGCGCGCGGGCGAGGCGGACTTCATCGTGGCCAAGCACCGAAACGGGCCGACGGACAGCATCACGGTCGCGGCGCAGCTGCACCTGTCGCGGTTCGTGGACATGGCGATCTAAGGGCCGGCGGGCTCCGGAACGCAGATCCAGGCTCTGGGCACCAGGAAGCCGTCTTCGATCTCGACGATGTCGTCCGGGTCGTCGGAGTACCGCCCGCTGTCGCCGAAGCCGGACCCGTTGGGCCAGCGCAGGACCGTCAGCGGGTCGGCGGGGAGGTCGATGCCGAGCGGGTCGCGGATCTCGTCCAGTTCGTCGTCGGTGGCCGGGGCAGCAGGTCCGCGGCGGTCGCCGGCGCATGCCGGTGCAACCACGCCTCGAGGGCGGCGAGCGTCGGCAGGGGGCGTTTGAGCATGTGAGCCCCGCCGGGACGGTCAGGCCAGGAGGGCCGTCACGTCGGCGTCGGTGAGCTGATGGAAGTCCCTGTAGAAGCGGCTCACGGCGCCGAAGTCGGACTCCGCGAGCGGGCAGACGACCTCGTCCGCCGAGCGCCGCAGCCGCGCCACCGCCTCCGCCGCGCCCACCGGGACGGCCAGGATCACCGCGGTCGCCGCGAGCGACCTCGCCACCGCCTCCGCGGCGCCCGCGGTCGCGCCCGTGGCCAGGCCGTCGTCGATCACGAGGGCCGTGCGGCCGTCGAGGTTCAGTGGCGGGCGGCCGCGGCGGAAGTGGCGCTCGCGGCGGCGGAGCTCGGCGGACTCGCGGCGCAGGACGGCGGCGATCTCGTCGTCGCCGAGGTGGCGGGCGATGTCGTCGTTGATCACGCGCACGCCGCCGGGGCCCACGGCGCCGAAGGCCACCTCCCGGGCCCACGGCACGCCCAGCTTGCGGACCACGAGGACGTCCAGGGGGATGCGCAGGCGGCGGGCGACCTCCGCGGCCACCGGTACGCCGCCGCGGACCAGGCCGAGGGCGATGGCGTCCTCGCGGCCGGCGTGGGCGGCCAGGAGCCCGGCCAGGACGGCGCCGGCCTCCTCGCGGTTGCGGTACCCCATCCTTCTGTCTACGCCGGGACCGGCTCACGCGTCTTGTGCTGGGACCACCAGAAGGCGAGGAAGGCCACCGGGTACAGGAGGTAGCCGAAGCGGGTCGCCGGCGTGAGCATGATCGCGGCGGTCAGGCCGGCGGCGATGTACGCCGCGGCCCGGCCCGAGGACCTCGGCGGGTTGCGCACGAGCAGCAGGGCGATGACCGCGCCGGCCAGCAGGAGCAGGGCCAGGGCGACCGTGCGGCCCGCCGGGAGGGCCGAGGCGATGAGGTACCCGGGCAGCGGGGACTGGGCGGGGCTGGTCACCAGGCCGTGGCCGCCGGGGAAGCGAACGGCGTTCTCGAGGTACGCGTCGGCGTCGACCAGGAGGGCCGGGAGCAGGGCCAGGAGCGGGATGCCGAGGGCGGCCGCGGCGAACCAGGCCGGGCGGCGGCGGGTCGACAGGGCCAGGACCAGCAGGACCAGGGCCACCGGCAGGGCGAAGAGCTTCAGGGCGCCGGCCAGGCCGACCGCCACGCCGGCGGCCAGGAAGCGGTCGTTCGCCGACAGGGCCAGGGCCAGCAGGCACAGGGCCAGCACCGGGAGGTCGTCGCCGCCGGTCGCCAGGGTCAGGGCGCACAGGGGCAGGACGGCCACCGCCTGGGCCAGCGGGAGGGCGCGGGTCGAGAAGGCCAGCAGGCGCAGGGTCCAGAGCAGGCAGAACACCGTGGCCACGGCGAACCACACCCGGGCGTCGGTCCACCAGGCCTCGCCGAAGGCGGCTCGGGGCAGGCCGAAGACGGCCATGCCGGGCTGGTAGGGGGCGTACCCCATCAGGCGGTCGGGCTCGGGCAGGGCGGCGATCGCGTCGTGGGAGAGGTACGGGGTGCCGGTGTGGACCAGGCGCTCGCCCATCCGCTCGACCACCAGGACCTCCTCCTGGGCCCGGTCGGTGCGGCCGGCCGCTCGCTGGATCGACTCGATCAGCAGCGGCAGCAGGGCGGTCGCGGCGAACAGCAGCGGGATCACCCGCCAGCGGGCGATCAGCAGGACCAGCACGGCGCCGGCCGCGTAGCCGATCCAGGCGACCTGGCCCCAGGCCCGGTGCGGCAGCAGGGTGGACGTCAGGGCGGTCACCGCGGCGAAGACGGCGCACAGGGCGTAGAAGGCGGCGTCCAGGAGACGGGGGCGCAGGTCGGTAGCGATGCGGCCAATTGTGCCGAAGGTCAGGTTGACCGCTCGCGGCCGGGCGGGGGTTCGGCGCCGAGGCTCATGCGGCGGGCCCGGCGGCTTCTCGACATGCGGATCACCGCGCCGGTGTCGTGCAGGGGGTCGGCCAGGTGGCCCTCGCCCCGGTGCAGGTGGGCCAGCAGACGGTCCGAGGGCATGGCCCGCGCGAACAGGTGGCCCTGGCCCGCCGGGCAGCCCAGCTCCCACAGTTGCTGGCGCTGGTCCTCGCGCTCCACGCCCTCGGCCACCACCAGGAGGTCGAGGCTGCGGCCCAGGTCGATGGTCGAGCGGACCACGGCGCCGGGGGCCGAGGCGTTCATCGCCGACACGAAGCTGCGGTCGATCTTGAGTTCGTCGACCGGGACGCGGGCCAGGGTGGCCAGCGAGGAGAAGCCGGTGCCGAAGTCGTCCAGGGCGAGGCGGATGCCCTGGTCGCGCAGGGCGGCCAGGACCTCGTCGACGACTTCGAGCTTGCTCAGCGTCACCGACTCGGTGAGCTCGATGACCAGGGCGGAGGCCGGTACCCCGCGCGCACTCAGGCGTCTGGCCACCGCGTCCGGGAAGGACGGGTCGAGCAGGCTGCGCGGGGAGACGTTGACCGCGACGGGGATCTGGTAGCCGGCGTCCGCCCAGTCCGTGACGGCGATCAGGGCCTGGTCCAGCACGGCGTCGGCGAACGCGGCGAGCTGGCCGGAGCGCTCGATGGCCCCCAGGAACCGGTCGGGCGAGAGCGGGCCCTGGTCGGGGTGCTGCCAGCGGGTCAGGGCCTCGGCGGCGATGACCCGGCCGCTGGCGAGGTCCACGATGGGCTGGAAGTGGACGGTGAACTGGTGCTCGGCGATGGCGCGGGCCAGGTCGCCGCCGAGGGTGAGGCTGTTGACGTCGGCGGTGTCGCGCGCCTGGGCGTAGACGACGACGCGTTGGCCGTCCTGCTTGGCCTGGTACAGCGCGATGTCGGCGCGCCGCAGGAGCTCGCCGACGCTTCCACCGGTGCCGGTGGTCACGCCGCAGCTGGCCTCGACGCTGATGCGCATGTCGTCGAGCTCGATGGCCGGGGCGAGCGCGTCGAGCATGGCGTGGGCGCGCAGCTCGGCGATCGCGGGCGCGCTGAGGCCGGCGAGGAGGACCGCGAACTCGTCGCCGCCGAAGCGGGCGACCAGGTCGCCGGGGCGGGCCGCGGCGGTGAGGCGTTCGGCGACGGCGAGCAGCACCCGGTCGCCCTCGGCGTGCCCGAGGGTGTCGTTGACCTCTTTGAAGTGGTTGAGGTCGATCAGCAGTACGCCCACCACCCCGGCCTGCCCGGCGAGGATGTCGTTGCCGTACTGCTGCAGCCGCCGCCGGTTCGCCAGCCGGGTGAGCGGGTCCTGCGCCGCGGCCCGGGCGTGGCTGTCGGCGAGGCGCTGGGTCTCGGCGAAGGTCGCGGCGTTGCGGATCGCCGTGCACAGGGCGGCGGTGAAGGTGCGCAGGGTGTACTGCTCGCGCTCGGTGAACCGCACCGGCCCGGAGCCCCGGAACCGCAGGCGCAGCTGGCCGAGGTCACCATCGCCGCGGTAGCTCTCGAGCGCGACGGGGATCAGGTAGCCCTCGGCGGCCGGCGCCTCGCCGGGCGGGCCGTCGTAGAGGATCTCCGAGCCGTTGCTGCGCACCAGGCGGGACCCGCCGCGGGGCGGATGGATCTCGACCTCGGCCTGGTCGGTCGAGAAGATGTCGGTGGCCCGGCGGACGGCGGCGTAGAGCACCGCGGTCTCGTCGACGGAGTTGAACTCGTCGGTGGCCTCGGCGAGGCGCTGCCACGCCTCGTTGCCCTGGCGGGTGCGCAGCTGGTTGGCGGCCGCGAGGTGGATCGCGGAGACCAGTGGCGGGAGGACCATCAGGAGCCACTCGCTGATCCGGTAGGCCAGGACGGTGGCGAGCGCGACGCCGAAGAGCCCGAGGCGCGTGATGATCGTGAAGTTGACCTGCGCCAGGATCAGCTGCCGGAACGGTTTGCCCGTGATGATCGAGAACAGCGCGTGCGACACGATCTCGTCGACGAGCATATAGGCGACGAATGCGGCGAAAAGTCCGGGTATGACGCCGATTACGGAAAAAGTGGTATCGAGCAGTATTGGTGAGGTTCCGACGGCGCCGGCGGCGGCAACCGCGGCCGTCGCGCCAATGGTGTCTTTTCCGACATTGAACCCGATCTTCATCGGATCGGTCGCGCGGCGGCTCAGCTGAGACAGGAACGCGCCGCAGGCGGTGCCCAGGATCATGGCCGGCGCCGGGAGGAAGACCGCGGCGAGGGTGATCACGGCGGTGGTCGGCACGATGCCGTCGGAGACCGAGCGGATGCGCACGTCGATCACGGCGAAACCGTTGCCGACCAGCACGATCGCGAGGACAGCCAGGCCTGCGACGGCGGTCGGATGCTCGGCGAATGACGACAGTGCCGTGAGGACGGCGGCGGACCCGCCGACGACGACGGGACCAACGAGGCGCCATAGGCGCCGGTTGGTCGCGTCGTCGGTTCGCGGTGTTTTCTGCATCGGCCCGCTTCATCGTGGCCGATGTGGCCGCGGGCTTGTCAACCCGTCGAACGGGTCACTGCCAGGTGTGGTCCTTCTCCATGTTTTCGCCCCCAAAGGTCGCTGCTGAATTCGACCCCCCGTCAGCTCCGAATATCGAAAATCATCGAAGTCCGAAGCACTGAACGCAGCCTAGGGTGCAAAACGCAAGATGCCCAAAGCGATTTGTCCGTCGAATCATAGTTTGCGAACTATAACGGCCTTTGTCACGATTTGGCGACGTGAGCGTGACGCTCCGTATAGCGAAATCGACGCAGCTAAGCCTTAGCCTGCATGATCAACCGGCCGCGCGCCTCCGGTGACTAAGCTCTTTGGGTGCCAAATGAGCTGACGCACGTGGACTCGTCCGGGGCGGCGCGGATGGTCGACGTGGCCGCGAAGGACATCACCGCGCGCCGGGCCGTCGCGGCGGGATTCGTCCGCACCACAAGCGAAGTCGTCGCGCTGTTGCGTGATGGGGCGCTGCCGAAGGGTGACGCTCTGGCGGTCGCGCGCATCGCCGGGATCATGGGCGCGAAGCGGACGCCCGATCTTGTGCCGTTATGTCATCCCATCGCCCTGCATGGCGTGACGGTCGAGTTGACGCTGCGTGACGAGACCATCGAGATCGAGGTCGTGGCGAAGACGGCCGACCGGACCGGCGTCGAGATGGAGGCGCTGACCGCCGTGGCGACCGCGGGGCTGGCGCTCATCGACATGATCAAGGCGGTGGACCCGGCGGCCTCCATCGAGAACGTGCGGGTGCTGCGCAAGGAGGGCGGGAAGAGCGGGGTGTGGCAGCGATGAGGGCGGTCGTGGTGGTGGCGTCCAACCGGGCGGCGGCGGGCGTCTACGCCGACACCAGCGGGCCGTTGCTGGTCGAGGGGTTGCGGGCGCTGGGGTTCGAGGTGGACGAGCCCGTCGTGGTGCCCGACGGGGAGCCGGTCGAGGCGGCGCTGCGGGCGGCGCTGCCGGCCGCGGACGTCGTCCTGACCAGCGGGGGCACCGGAATCACGCCCACCGATCGCACGCCCGAGATGACGCGCCGCGTGCTCGACTACGAGGTGCCGGGCATCGCGGAGGCGATCCGGGCGGCCGGCGCGGCGAAGGTGCCGACCGCGATCCTGTCGCGCGGGCTCGCCGGAGTCGCGGGGCGGACGCTCGTCGTCAACCTCCCCGGGTCCCGGGGTGGCGCGAAGGATGGATTGGCCGTGCTCGGACCGGTTCTCAAGCACGCGGTGGAGCAGCTTCGCGGCGGAGATCACTGAGGGATAAAAGCGAGGCCGAGCCCACGCGGACCCGGCAATGACGGCGCGCAGCGCCGAATGGTGTCTGACGGGAGCAACGGTCCGCAGGTGACGCGGACCGGAGCATTAGGCTTCGAACGTGACGTTACCGATCGCCTGGACGACCGCCCGCGAGATCGTGCACGCCGCGGGCTCGGCGGTCGCGCCGGAGCCCGTCGAGGTGCCCCTCGCCGACGCCGACGGCCTCACCCTCGCCGCGGACCTGGTCACCCTGACCGACCTGCCCGCCTTCGCCACCTCCAGCGTCGACGGCTGGGCCGCCCGCGGTCCCGCGCCCTGGCGGATCGTCGGGCGGGTGCTCGCCGGGGACACCGCCGCGCCGCTCACCGCCGACGGCACCTGCGTCGAGATCGCCACCGGCGGCATGGTGCCCGACGGCACCACCGCCGTCGTGCGCATCGAGGAGTCCGAGACCGTCGACGGCCTGGTCAGCGGCGCCGTCCGCCGGCAGCCCGACTGGCGCCGCCAGGGCGAGGAGGCGGCCGCCGGCGAGGTGCTGCTGCCCGCGGGCACCCCGGTCACGCCCGGGGTCATCGGGCTGGCGGCGTCGTGCGGCTACGACACGCTGACCTGCCGCCCCGCCCCCCGCACGGCGCTGCTGGTCTTCGGCGACGAGCTGCTCACCTCCGGCGTCCCCGCCGACGGCCGGGTCCGTGATGCGCTCGGGCCGGCCCTGCCCTCCTGGCTGCGGCGCGCCGGCACCCAGGTCGTGCACGCGCGTGGGCCGGTCGCCGACACGCTCGAGGAGCACGTGGCCGCGCTGCGCAAGGCCGTCGACGCCGGCGCGCAGGTCATCTGCACCACCGGCGGCACCATGCACGGGCCGGTCGACCACCTGCACCCCGCCCTCGCCGAGCTCGGCGCCCGTTACGTCGTCAACACCGTGGCCGTGCGCCCCGGCTTCCCGATGCTCGTCGCGCAGCTACCCGGCGGGCAGTTCGTCGCGGGCCTGCCGGGCAACCCGCAGTCCACGTTCGTCGCGCTCGTTTCGCTGGTACTGCCCCTGCTCGCCGGCCTCACCGGCCGCACCGTGCCCGAGCCGGCCACCGTGACCCTCGGCGCCGACGTCCCCGGCCGCGGCGACTTCACCCACCTCGCGCTGGTCACGCTGGCCGGCGGCCGCGCCCACCCGGTCGCGCACGCCGGCTCGTCGATGCTGCGCGGGCTGGCCAACTCCGTCGGGTTCGCGGTCATCCCGCCCGGCACCGAGGGCCACGCGGGCGCGCCCGCCCAGCTCGTGCCCCTGCTGGACGGGGACCGCGCGTGATCCGCACCCAGGTCACCACCGAGCCCCTCGACGTCCAGGCACACGAGCGGGCCGTCGCCGACCGGGCCGCCGGGGCCGTCGTGTCGTTCGCCGGCGTCGTGCGCGACCACGACGGCGGGCGGGGCGTGGTCGAGCTCGAGTACGAGGGCCACCCCAGCGCCGGTGACGTGCTCGCCGAGGTGGCCGCCGAGATCGCCGCCGACCCCGCGGTGCGCGCGCTCGCCGTCTCGCACCGGGTCGGTCGGTTGGAGATCGGCGACGTGGCGCTGGCCGCGGCCGTGGCGACCGCGCACCGGGCGGAGGCGTTCGTGCTCTGCGCCCGGCTCGTGGACGAGGTGAAGGCGCGGCTGCCGATCTGGAAACGTCAGGTGTTCACCGACGGCGAAGAGGAATGGGTGAACTGTCCTTGAGGTGGCGCCGGGCCCGCTTGAGCGTCTTGCCCACATGACCCGCACGCCAGCGCAGGTCGGGCCGGCCCTCGCGGTCGAGCGCGGCCAGCAGCAGGCCGCCCATCAGGCCCAGGTTCTTCATGAATTGGATGCGCTGCTGGGCCCGGTCCTGCGGGTTCTCGATCTCCCAGAACGCGTGGCCGGCCAGGGTCGTGGGCACCAGTGAGCCGGCCAGCAGCAGCGCCGCCGGCCGGGTCGCGTGCCCGGTCGCGAGCAGCACGCCACCTGCCACCTGGGCCGCGCCGTTGATCCGCACGAGGGTCTCGGCGTCGGTCGGCAGGCTCGGGTGCAGCGCCTTGATCGTCGGCTCGAGCCGGTCGGTGACGGGCTTGGCCCGGCCCGCCAGTCGCGCCGGGCTCGTGAACGCGGCCCAGCCCTGGACCACGAAGATCGCCGCGAGCATCGAACGGGCTGCGGTACGTACGGGTCTCATGACGGAAACATACCCAGCGGGGAAATGTCGTACCCCCTCACTACGGTAAGCAGCATGGCGGAAACAACGACGGTCACCACGGTCTGGACGACCGACCAGGTGATGGCGCTGGCCCCCGACTCGTCCGCGCAGCGGGCGGCGCGCGGGCTCGCGGGCGACCGCGTCTGGCTGGAGACCGGCCTCAGCGCCGCCGACGACGTCGACCCGACCCTGTGGGGGCTGTGCCAGGGCAGCGGGAGCACGCCGTATCAGACCGCGGTCGACCTCACCGAGCCCGCGTTCAAGTGCACCTGCCCGAGCCGCAAGTTCCCGTGCAAGCACGCGCTCGCCCTGCTGCTGCGGTGGTCCTCCGGCTCGGTGCCGGAGGCGGTCGCACCCTCGTGGGCGAGTGCCTGGCAGGCGGCCCGGGCGGCCCGCGCCGGCCGCGCCACCGCCGGACCGGCCGAGGAGCCGAAACCCGGCAGCCGCGCCGGTGGCCGGGCGGCGGTCAGCGAGAAGGCGCAGGCGCGCCGGGCCGACCGGATCGCCGCCGGGCTCGACGAGCTCGACCGCTGGCTCGCCGACCAGGTCCGCGCCGGGCTCGCCGGCACCGGCAAGGGCGGCGCGGCCTGGGACACGATGACCGCCCGGCTCGTCGACGCCCAGGCGGCCAGCGCCGCGGGCATCCTGCGCCGGACCGGCGCCGTGCTGGGCTCCCCCGAGCGCCTGCTGGGCGAGCTGGCGCGGCTGCACCTGCTCGTGGGGGGTTACCGGCGGCAGGATGAGCTGCCCGAGGAGCTCGCGGCGAGCGTGCGGATGCGGGTCGGGGTGCCGATCGCGACCGAGACGGTGCTCGCCGGGGCGCCCGTGCGCGACCGCTGGCAGGTGCACGGGGTGCGCGACGAGATCGAGGACCAGCTGACCGTGCGCCGGGCCTGGCTGCGCGGGGCCGGGTCCGGGCAGCCGCTGATCGTGCTGTCGTTCGCCGTGGCGGGCCAGTCGCTCCCCGTCGACCTGCTGCCCGGCACGGAGTTCGACGCCGACGTGTGCCTGTATCCAGGCGGCCAGCCGGCCCGGGCGCTCATCGCCAAGCGGCACGCGCCGCCGGAGCGGATGCACTTCGTCGCCGGCGGCGCCGGGATCGAGGACAACCTGCGGGCGCACGCGCTCGCCCTGGCCGGGGACCCCTGGCTCGACTACTGGCCGATGGCGCTCGACGGGGTGTGCCCGGTGCGCGACGGCTCCGGGTGGGCGCTGGTCGACGCCGACGGGTTCGGGCTGCCGCTCGACCCGGCGGCCGGAGAACCCTGGCGGCTGGTGGCGGTGACCGCGGGGCGCCCCGCGACCGTCACCGGCGAGTGGTCGGCGGGCGGGCTGCGCCCCCTCGGGGTGTGGGCCGACGAGCGGCTGGTGCGGCTGTGAACGGGCCGGACTGGGGCGACGTGCTGGCGACCGCGCTCGTCGGGACGCAGCGGCGGACGTTGCCGGCCGGGGTCGGGCGGCCCGGCGAGGACCCGGCGGAGGCGCTGCTCGACGCGGCCGGGACGCTGACGCTGTTCCGGCGGGCCGGGTTCCGGGCGCGGGCCGGGCTCACGGTGCCGGAGCCGGCCCCCGACGACTCCGGGATCCCGCTCGTGTCCTGGGCGGCGGCCGCGCGGGCGGCGGACCTGCTCGCCGTGGACGCGGCCGGCTACGGCACCAGCAACGCGGTGCCGGTCCGCGACGCCGACGGCCGGCTGGAGCTGCTCGCCGAGTGGCTCGGGGCCGTGCACGACCGGCGCGTGCCGGGCGAGCTGCTGCCCGCGCTGCTGGAGATCGCGCGGCGGCACCGGGCGCTGCGGCCGCTCGTCGCCGCGGCCGGCGGGTCCCGGGCGGCGTGGCTGGCCCGGCAACGGCCCGAGTGGGCGTTTCTCGGCGCCTCGGCGGCCGATGCCCACGATGCCTCCGGTGCCCCCGCCGACGACGCCCAGGGCTGGGAGCTCGGCTCGATCGGCCGGCGCGTCGGCATCCTCACCGCGGTGCGCCGGGGCGGGCCCGAGGGCGAGCAGCGCGGCCGCGACATGCTCGCCGACGTCTGGCCGACCGAGACGCCCGAGGACCGGGCCGCGCTGCTCGGCACGTTCGCGACCGGGCTCTCCCCCGCCGACGAGCCGGTGCTGGAGGGCGCCCTCGACGACCGGCGCAAGGAGGTGCGGATCGTCGGGCTCGACCTGCTGGCGATGCTGCCCGACAGCGCCTATGCGCGGCGGATGATCGAGCGGACCGCGGCGTGCGTGCGGATCGTCGGCGGGGGGATCCAGGTGGTGCCGCCGAGCGCCTGCGACAAGGCGATGCGCCGCGACGGGATCGTGCCGCGCCCGCCCGCCGGGATCGGTGAGCGGGCCTGGTGGCTGGAGGAGCTGCTGACCCGCACGCCGCTGCGGGTGTGGGGCGAGCCGGAGGAGTTCCTGGCGCTGCCGGTGACCGACGAGTGGGCCGCCGTCCTGCGCCGCGGGCTGGCCCGGGCCGCGGCCGGGCAGCGGGACCCCCGCTGGGCCACGGCGCTGACCGGGCGGCTCACCGAGGAGGTCGCGGCGGGCGGTCGCCCCGACGACCGGCTGCTGCTCGAGGCGCTCTACGACGCGCTGCCCTCCGACGCGCTCTCCTCCCTCGCGGTCGGGGTGCTGCGCCGGGGGCTCGCCGGGGCCGCCGCGGTCGGCGTCGAGCACGTGCTCGAGCTGTGCCCGCGGCCGTGGCCGGAGCCGCTGGCCGAGGCGGTGTTCGGCGCGCTGGACGACCTCGGCGGCCGGCGCTCGGCGGGCTGGCGCCTGGCCGGGCTGTGCGAGCTGGCCGCGCTGCGGCTGCCGGCCGACACCGCGGCCCGCGCGACCCGCATGGCCGCCGCCCTGCCCTCGGACGACCCGATGTCCTCGATCGTCGGCCGCTTCGCCGACACCCTGCGCTTCCGCCACGACATGCTGGCCGAGCTGGCATGACCCCCGACGTCCGAGCCGATCTCCCAGGAGTCAGCGTGACCAGCACAGTCGATGTCACCGCCGCCCACGTCGCCGGCGCGCCCGTCGCCGAGACGGTGCAGCGGCGGCACGCCGAGGACGAGTTCGCGGCCGAGCTCGTCGCGCTCGCGGCCGGCGACGAGCGGCCGCGCCCGCCGGGATGGCGGCTCTCGCCCTCGGCCGTCGTCACCTACCTGCTCGGCGGCGAGGCGGGCGACGGCACCGCGATCACCCCGAAATACGTCGGGCCGCGGCGGCTCATGGAGGTCGCCGTCGCCACCCTCGCCACCGACCGGGCGTTGCTGCTGCTCGGGGTGCCCGGCACCGCGAAGACCTGGGTCTCCGAGCACCTGGCCGCGGCGATCAGCGGCGACTCGACGCTGCTCGTGCAGGGCACGGCCGGCACGCCCGAAGAGGCGATCCGCTACGGCTGGAACTACGCCCGCCTGCTCGCCGAGGGGCCGAGCCGGGCCGCGCTGGTGCCGAGCCCGGTGCTGCGCGCGATGGCCGACGGGCGGATCGCGCGCATCGAGGAGCTCACCCGGGTGCCCTCCGACGTGCAGGACACGCTGATCACGATCCTGTCGGAGAAGACCCTGCCGGTGCCCGAGCTCGGGCAGGAGGTCCAGGCGCGCAAGGGCTTCAACGTCATCGCCACCGCCAACGACCGCGACCGTGGCGTCAACGAGCTCTCCTCCGCGCTGCGGCGCCGGTTCAACACCGTGGTGCTGCCGGTGCCGGCGGGCGTCGAGGAGGAGGTCGACATCGTCGCGCGGCGCGTCGCGGCGCTCGGCAAGGCGCTGGAGCTGCCCGAGCTGCCGCCGGCCGCCGACGAGATCCGGCGCGTGGTCACCGTCTTCCGGGAGCTGCGCAACGGGGTCACCGAGGACGGGCGGACCAAGCTCAAGTCGCCCAGCGGCACGCTGTCCACGGCCGAGGCGATCTCGGTGGTCACCAACGGCATGGCGCTCGCCGCGCACTTCGGCGACGGGGTGCTGCGGGCCGGGGACGTGGCCGCGGGCATCCTCGGCGCCGTGGTCAAGGACCCGGTGTCGGACCAGGTGGTGTGGCAGGAATACCTCGAGACGGTGGTGCGCGAGCGCGAGGGCTGGCGGGACTTCTACCGAGCGGCCCGCCGTGGCGAGTGAGCCTCTGCTGCTCGGGATTCGTCACCACGGGCCGGGGTCGGCCCGGGCGGTGCGCCGGGCGCTGGCCGAGTTCCAGCCCGAGGTGGTGCTGATCGAGGGGCCGCCGGAGGCCGACGCGCTCGTGCCCTTCGCCGGGGACGAGGACATGCGGGCGCCGGTGGCGCTGCTGGCCTACCCCGCGGACAACCCCGACCCGAAGCTGCGCGCCTCGTTCTGGCCGCTGGCCGAGTTCTCGCCGGAGTGGCAGGCGATCCGGTGGGCCGTGGCGCGCGAGGTGCCGGTGCGGTTCGCCGACATGCCGGCGGCCGTGCGCCTGGCCTCCCCGCCGGCGGCTGCGCAGTCCGACGACGACGCGGTGCGGCTCGACCCGATCGGCGCGCTGGCGGAGGCGGCCGGCTACGACGATCCCGAGCGCTGGTGGGAGGACGTGGTCGAGCACCGGGTCGACCAGTCCCCGTTCGCGGCCATCGCCGAGGCGATGACCGTCGTGCGGGCGCACGCGCCGGTCCCGGGCGAGGCCGAGCGGGTCGAGGAGGAGCGGCGCGAGGCCTACATGCGCATCGGGCTGCGCTCGGCGCTCAAGGAGTTCGAGCGCGTGGCCGTCGTGTGCGGGGCCTGGCACGTGCCCGCGCTGACCGGGCCGCTGCCCAGCGCCGCGGCCGACAACGCCGTCGTGCGCGGCCTGCCGAAGGTCAAGGTCGCGATGACCTGGGTGCCGTGGACGCATGCGCGGCTGGCGTCCTGGCAGGGCTACGGCGCCGGCGTGCGCTCCCCCGGCTGGTATCACCACCTGTTCACCTCCGTCGACGCGCACGTGATCGAGCGCTGGCTGGTGCGGGCGGCCGGGGTCCTGCGCAAGGACGGCGTGCCGGTGTCCAGCGCCCACGTCATCGAGGCGACCCGGCTGGCCGAGGCGCTCGCGACCATGCGCGGGCGGCCGCTGGCCGGGCTCGCCGAGGTCACCGACGCGGCCCACGCGGTGCTCTGCGACGGCGACGACCTGCGGCTCGCGCTCATCAACCGGCGGCTCGTGGTCGGCGACCGGCTCGGCCGGGTGCCGGACCAGACGCCCGGGGTGCCGATCGCCCGGGACGTCGCCGGCAGCCAGCGGCGGCTGCGGCTGCCGCCCCGGGTCGAGCGCCGGGAGCTCAAGCTCGACCTGCGCCAGCCCTTCGACCTGGAGCGCAGCCGGCTGCTGCACCGGCTCCGGCTGCTCGGCGTCGAGTGGGGCAAGGTGCTGGCGGCGGCCAAGGGCAAGGGCACGTTCCGCGAGGAGTGGGAGATCGCCTGGCAGCCCGAGTTCGCGGTCGACCTGGTTGAGGCGGGCGCCTACGGCACGACCGTGCTCGAGGCGGCCACCGCCCGGGTCACCGAGCAGGCCCTGAACGCCGCGACCCTGGCCGACGTGACCGCGCTGGTCGAGCGGTGCCTGCTCGCCGACCTGCCCGACGCGCTGCCCGGCGTGCTCGACGCGCTCGACGAGCGGATGGCCCTCGACGCCGACGTCGCCCACCTGATGGACGCGCTGCCGGCGTTGGCGCGCACGTTGCGATACGGCGACGTGCGCGGCACCGACCTTTCGGCGCTCCGCGACGTCACGCTCGGGATGATCACCCGGATCTGCGTCGGGCTGCCGGCGGCGGTCGGCGGGCTCGACGACACCGCCGCGGCGGTCATGCGCGACCGGATCGACGGGGTGCAGGGCGCGCTCGCGCTGGTCGACGACCCCGAGGCGCACGCGCGCTGGCATGCGGTGCTGTCCGGGCTGGCCACCCGCGACGACCTGCACGGCCTGCTCACCGGGCGGATGAACCGGCTGCTGCTGGACGCGGGCGCCGTCGACTCCGACGAGATCGGGGCGCGGATGGCGCTCGTGCTGACCGTCGGCGTGCCGGTGGCCCGCACGGCGGCCTGGATCGAGGGCTTCCTCGCCGGCGACGGGCTCCTGCTGGTGCACGACGAGCGGCTGCTGGCCCTGGTCGACGCGTGGCTGACGGACATCCCGGCCGAGGCGTTCCTCGAGGTGCTGCCGCTGCTGCGGCGGACGTTCAGCGGCTATCCGGCGCCCCAGCGGCGCATGATCGGCGAGCGTGCGGCCGGCATCGGCACCGGGCGCCCGGGCGCGGGCGCGGACGACGAGATCGACGCGGCCCGCGGCGCGCTGCTGCTGCCGGTCGCGGCGCGGCTGCTCGGGAGGGAGTTGCATGTCTGAGGACGAGGGCGACGAGCGGCTGCGGCGCTGGCGGCTCGCGCTGGGCGGGGCCCCCGAAGCCGAGGGCACCGGCTACGGGCTCACCGGGACGGACGCGGCGGTCGACGCGGCGCTCGGCGCGCTCTACGACCAGGGTGAGGACGGGACGTCCGGGCCGCGCGGGGCGGGGCTCGGGGCGTCGGCGCCGCGGGTGGCCCGGTGGCTGGGCGACATCCGGCAATACTTCCCGTCGACCGTCGTGCAGGTGATGCAGGCCGACGCGATCGAGCGGCTCAACCTGACCCGGCTGCTGCTGGAGCCCGAGATGCTCGACGCCGTCGAGCCCGACGTGCACCTCGTCGGCACGCTGCTCTCGCTCAACCGGGTCATGCCCGACAAGAGCAAGCGGGCCGCCCGCAAGGTGGTGGCCAAGGTCGTCGCCGAGCTCGAGCGGCGCATCGCGCAGCCGACACGCACCGCGCTGAGCGGGGCGCTGAACCGGGCCGCGCGGATCAATCGGCCGCGGCACCACGACATCGACTGGCACCGCACGATCCGCGCGAACCTCAAGCACTACCAGGCCCGGCAGCGCACCGTCGTGCCGGAGCGGTTGATCGGCTACGGCCGGCGGGCCCAGGCGGTGCAGCGCGACATCGTGCTCTGCGTCGACCAGTCGGGGTCGATGGCGGCGTCCGTGGTGTATTCGGGCGTCTTCGCGGCGGTGCTGGCCTCGATGCGCTCGATCAAGACGTCGCTGGTCGTGTTCGACACGGCGGTGGTGGACCTGACCGATCGCCTCAGCGACCCCGTCGACGTGCTGTTCGGCACCCAGCTCGGCGGCGGCACCGACATCAACCGGGCCATCGCCTACGGCCAGCAGCTCATCACCCGGCCCCGGGACACGATCTTCGTGCTGATCAGCGATCTCTACGAGGGCGGTGTGCGCGAGGAGATGCTGCGGCGGGTCGCGGCGATGACGGCGGCCGGCGTGCAGGTGATCACGCTGCTGGCGCTGTCCGACGAGGGCGCGCCGGACTACGACCGCGAGAACGCCGCGGCGCTGGCCGCGCTCGGGGTGCCCGCGTTCGCGTGCACGCCGGACGTGTTCCCGGAGCTCATGGCGGCCGCGATCGAGCGCCGCGACCTGCGGGGCGTCGTGGAACGGGCGGAGGCCCGTCACTCGGCCGGCTGAGTCCGCAGATAGCGGGCGAAGTGGGGGACGGTGAAGGCGACCGTTCCCCGCTCGCCCGAGTAGATCAGGCCCTTCTTGATCAGGGCGTCCCGGGCGGGCGACAGGCTCGCGGGCTTGCGGCCGAGGGTGCGGGCGATCTCGGCGGTCGGCACGGCCTCGGAGACGTCGACGGCCGGCAGCAGGGTGGCCATCGTGCGCATGTACTCGCGCTCGGCCGGGGTCGCCCGCTCGTAGCGGGAGCCGAAGAATCCGACCGCCAGCTCCGCCTCCGCCTCCGGCGCCGCCACGCGCACGTCGGCCGCGGTGATCGGCGAGCGCGGCGCGTGGTCCCAGGTCGCCTTGCCGTAGGCCTGGACGAAGTACGGATAGCCGCCGGAGGCCTCGTAGAGCGCGTCGAGGGCCTTCGCCTCGTATTCGACCTCCTCCCGCTCGGCCGGCGCGGTGAGCGCGAGGTCGGCCGCGATCCGATCGAGGCGGTCGATGCGCTGGTAGCGGAAGAGCCGCTCGGAGTAGGACTTCGACGCCGACAGCAGCGCCGGCACGTGCGGCAGCCCGGCCCCGACCACGATCAGCGGCGCCCCGGTCTGGGACAGCTCGTGGCAGGCGGCGCAGAGCGCGGAGATGTCGTCGGCCGCGAGGTCCTGCAGCTCGTCGATGAACAGCGCCACCCCGGTGCCGACGTCACTGGCCACGCTCGCCGCGTCGGTGAACAGCTCGACGAGGTCGATCTCGATGTCGCCGGAGTCGGCGCGCCCGACCGCGGCCGGCACGTCGATGCCGGGCTGCCAGCGGTCGCGCAGCTTGGACGGCGGCTTGCGCGGGTCCTCGCGCAGCGCGAAGGCCTTGAGCACGCCGAGGAACTCGTCGATCCGGTCGGGCGCGCGGTGCTGCGGGGCCAGCTCCCGCACGGCCATGTGCAGGGCGGCCGAGACCGGGCGGCGCAGCGACTGGTCCGGCCGCGCCTCGATCTTGCCGGTGCCCCACAGGTGCGAGATGGCCTCGGAGCGCAGGGTGTTGAGCAGCACCGTCTTGCCGACGCCCCGCAGCCCCGTGAGCATGAGCGACCGCTCGGGGCGCCCGCGCGCCACGCGCTCCAGCACGATGTCGAAGGCGTGCAGCTCACGGTCGCGGCCGGCGAGCTCGGGCGGGCGCTGACCGGCGCCGGGAGCGTATGGATTGCGAACCGGGTCCACGAATCGCACAGTATCGGGCTTTCTAGCGCGCAGGCTAGAACCGCGTAGAGGAACCTCTACGGCGTGTCGTCGTGGAGCATCTACGGCTTTCTAGCGCGCACGCAAGACAGCCTTATAAGGCACCATCGAAGGATACCGAACACGCGTTCGATGGCTGGCTCGAACTAATGTACTACACCCCCGCGGGAGCGCGTGGCAAGGGGGTCACATATGGGGGCGAAGCTTGTCTGGTCATGCATGGGGCCCCCGGTGACCACGGTCACCGGGGGCCCTCGAAACGCGATCAGCCGCGGATGTGGTCGAAACCTCAGGTCCGCAGTTTGAGGCAGAGCACGAAGTCGTTGGCGTCCACGGGGCTGTCGAAGAAGTAGTCGTGCGTGTACCCCTCCGTGCCCTTGCACTTCGTAGTGTCCTTCGTCTGCGGGATTCGCTTCAGCACCTCATACGCGCCGGGCGCGCACTGCACCTTCTGCATCTGCGGGTGCTGGTTGTCGGTGCCGACGTTCTTGAGGCACTCGCCGACCTGGACCGAGGCCGCGTCGCCGGCCTGCACGCCGGCCTTGCTCGGCGAGGAGCCCGCGCTCGGGGCGGCCGACTGCCCGGCGCCGTTGCCCGCGGGGGTCGACGCGTCGGGCTTGGACGAGCCTGAGGCGGCCGGGGCGTTGGTGTCGGCCTTCTTGTCCTTCAGCACGTAGTAGTACACGCCGACGCCGCCGCCACCGCAGAGCAGCAGCACGAGGAAGGCGACCAGCGCGATCGTGCCGCCGGAGCGCTTCTTCTTCTCCGGCTCCGGGGGCGGGCCCCACTGCGGCGGCCCGTCGTTGTAGCCGCCGGGCTCGTCGCCGTAGGGCTGGTAGCCGCCGCCCGGCTGCTGGTAGGTGCGGTCGTCGTATCCACCGCGCCGGTCGTCGTAGCCCTGGCCCGGATAGGCGCCCTGGTTGCCGTAGCCCCCGCCGCCCTGGCCGTAGCCGCCGCCTTGACCGTAACCGCCGCCCTGGCCGTAACCGCGGTCGCCGTAGCCTCCGCCGCCCTGGCCGTAGCCCTGGTCGCCGTAGCCCTGGTCGCCATAGGGGTCGCGCTGACCGCCCTGACCCTGCCCCCATGGATCCTGAGGCTGACCCTGGTACGGTCCGCCCGGCGGTCCGTAACCCGACATGATGTCCTCCTGGTCGTCCTGCGGCCGGTGGTCGGCTTGCTGAGCCTATCGGCGTCAATGCAGCTACGGTAGCGCCCTCACTCACCCCCTTGGCCTCACGGATTCGCGCCAAAAGTGGTTCAGATCAGGCGCAACTGTCGATCTTTGGGCTTGCGGGGAGCCGCGGGGCCACGCCGTTCGAGCAGGCCCGGGTCGATGACCGACAGGAATGGCGACGGGGACATGTCGCGCTCGGATCCAAAGCGGAAACGGGTGCGGCTGTGGGACACGAAGAGCCGATCCTGGGCGCGGGTGAGCCCGACGAAGAACAGCCGGCGCTCCTCCGCGACGTCGTCGTGGGTCTGCTGAGCGCCGGCGTAGGGCCGCAGGGGCAGCAGGCCGTCCTCGACGCCGACCAGGAACACGACCGGGAACTCGAGGCCCTTCGAGGCGTGCAGGGTCAGCAGGTTCACCCGGTCGGCGCGCGGGTCCCAGCCGTCCACCTCGGCCCCGGTGGCCAGCGCGCCGAGGAACTCCTCGAGGTCGTCGCGGGCCCGCAGCGCGAGCGGGGTCATCAGGTCGACCGCGTTCCACACGTCGGCCTCGCTCAGCGTCATCAGGTCGCTGTCCAGCGTGCCGCAGCGGCCGGCGACGACCTGGCCGGCGAGGCGGACCCGGGCCGCGATCGAGCCGCCGAGGCCTTCGGCGAAGCGCAGCTCGCGGGCGATGGCGGCGACGCCGGGGCGGTCCAGGAGCCGGTCGTGCGAGCGCTTCTGCACGGGGACACCGGCCCGGCTGAGCGCGTCCACGATCGGGGCGGCCTGGGAGTCGGTGCGGTACAGCACGGCGATGTCCGAGAACGACATCGCGCCCACGGTGACCCGGGAGTCGACGCGGTTGTCGTGCGAGCGGTGCGACAGGCCGCCGACCAGCTCGTCGACGGTACGCACGACGAAGTCCGCCTCGTCGGCGACCGAGGTGGCCGGGTACAGCCCGACGACCGGCGCCTCGAGGTCCAGGCGGGCCGGGTCGAGCCGGCGGCCCGGCACCAGCGTGGTCGGGGCGATCGCCTGCACCGCGGCGGCCAGGATCGGCGCCGAGGAGCGGTAGTTGCGGGTCAGCCGGACCACCCGGGCGTCGACCTCGGACGTGGAGAAGTCGCCGGTGAAGCGCAGGAAGAAGGAGACCTCGGCGCCGCGGAACGAGTAGATCGCCTGGTCCGGGTCGCCGATCGCGCACAGGTTGCCGCCGGGCGGGCAGAGCAGCCGCAGCAGCTCGTACTGCACCGGATCGACGTCCTGGTACTCGTCCACGAAGATCCACCGCCAGCGCGCCCGATACCGCTCGGCCAGCGCCGGCGTCTCCCGCAGCAGCTGCACGGTGAGCGTGAGCAGCTCGTCCAGCGACACCAGGTTCTTCGCCCGCAGCGCCTTGGCCAGCGTCTCCCGCGTGGCGGGCTCCATCGCGTTGAGCGCCTTGCGCGCCTCCCGCTCGCCCAGCGGCTCGAGCGCGGCCAGCAGGTCGGCCTCCTCGGCGATGCGGAACTGCGGCGTGAGCCCGGCCGCGGCCGCGTTCTCGCGCAGCACCGACAGGCCCAGCGAGTGGAACGTGGAGACCGTCACCGCCTCGGTGACCGGCCCGAGCAGCCCCTCCAGGCGCTCGCGCAGCTCCTCGGCGGCTCGGCGGGTGAACGTGATCGCCAGGCACTCCTCCGGATACACGCCCAGCTCGGCGCAGAGGTACGCGACCCGGTGGGTCAGCGTGCGGGTCTTGCCCGTGCCGGGGCCGGCCACGATGAGCAGCGGGCCGCCGGGCGCCGAGGCCGCGACCCGCTGCAGCGCGTCGAGCCGGTCGAGCAGCCCGGTCCCGACCTCCTCCATCCCGGCGAGCATCGGCTCGAGGGGCTCGTGCGGCGAGGGCGGCGCGGAGATCGGCGGGGGCGGCGGCGGGGCCTCGGCGGGGGCGGCCCGGCGCCTCTTCGGCTGGGCCTTTGCGGCCGGCTCCGCCTTGCGCTGCTTGGGCACGACCGGCATCGGCACGTCGAACAGCACATCCTCGTGCGCGTTCCCGCGCAGCTCGGAGGGGTCGAAGAGCTTGATGACGCCGTACTCCCCGTCGAACCCCGGCGTCCGCCGCACCTGCCCGCGCCGCAGCCGCGCGATGCCCTCGCCGAGCAGCTCGCCGCCGGCCCGCGCGATGTCCTCGACCGGCACCGAGCGCAGGATCGACAGCTCCGGCCCGAGCTCGGCGACCAGCGCGTTGAGCTTCTCGTCGACGGTCTTCGACTTCGGCCCGACCCCGTTGATCTCGCCGAGGATCTCGTGCAGCTGGATGAGGTGGGTGACCCCCGGCGCGCCCGGCGGCGTGTAGCCCTCGGGCCGGTCCGCGAGCTCCTCGACCCGGTGCAGCACGCCGACGGTGAGCGGCTTGCCGCACTCCGGGCAGCGGCCCTGGGCCTCGCGGGTGCGGGCGGGCGGCCAGTTCACGTCGCAGGCGCGGTGGCCGTCGGCGTGATACTTGCCCTCCTCCGGGAAGAACTCGAGCGTGCCGACCAGCCCCTGACCGGTCCGCAGCATGTCGCGCACGCCGAGGTAGGACAGGTCGCCGTCGAGCACCGTGGCCTCGCGGGCGAGCGCCGGCGCCGAGTGCGCGTCGGAGTTCGACACCAGCCGGTACCTGTCCAGCGACGACACCCGCCAATTCATCTCGGGGTCGGAGGACAGCCCGGTCTCGACCGCGAAGATGTGCTCGGCGAGGTCGGCGTAGCAGTCGGCGATCGCGTCGAAGCCGGACTTGGAGCCGAGCGCGGAGAACCAGGGCGTCCAGATGTGGGCCGGCACCAGGAAGCCGTCCGGGCTCGCCTCGAGGGTGATCTCCAGCAGGTCGCGGGAGTCCAGGCCGAGGATCGGGCGGCCGTCCGAGCCCAGGTTGCCGATGCGCCCGAGCGCGGTGTTGAACCGCTCGACCGCGTCGAAGTCGGGCTGGTAGATCAGGTGGTGGACCTTGCGCGTACGGTCGCCGCGCTTGTAGATCGTGGAGATCTCGACCGACAGCATGAACCGCACGGCGGAGTCGGCCACGCCGAGGCGGCCCGGCAGCCGGCGCAGGATGTCGGCCTCGCGGTCCGGGTGCAACCGGTAGAGGCCCGGCTCGGCGGGGACCAGCGCCTCGCGCAGGTGGTCGAACCAGGCCGGGTGGGTGAAGTCGCCGGTGCCGAGCAGCGTGATGCCCTTGCGCCGCGCCCACCAGGTGAGCGTCTCGATGCTGAGGTCGCGACTGCACGCCCGGGAGTACCGCGAGTGGATGTGCAGGTCCGCGACGAACGAGTCGGAGGCGACGTTCGAAGGCACGCTGCATCCTGTCACAGGCGCCCCACGCGTTTCCGGCTACGCGCCGTGCAGCTCGATGATCGAGATATCCGGCGGCGCGCCGAAGCGGACCGGCGGGCCCCAGAAGCCGGCCCCGCGGGTGACGTAGACCTGGGTGCCGTCGACCGTGCCGAGGCCGGCCACGACCGGCTGCTGGAGGCCCACGAGCAGGTTGAACGGCACCATCTGGCCGCCGTGGGTGTGCCCGGACAGCTGCAGGTCGACGCCGTGGCGGGCCGCGTCGTGGGCCTGGATCGGCTGGTGGGCGAGCAGCACCACGGGCCGGCTCGTGTCCCGCCCGTCGAGCGCCTTGCCGAAGTCGGGGCCGTCGCCGACGTCCTCGCCGCTGAGGTCGTTCACCCCGGCGAGGTCGAGCCCGAGCACGTCGACGCGCTCGTTGCGCAGGACGCGGACGCCGAGCGAGTTCACCTCGTCGACCCACTCCTGGTAGCCGGAGAAGTACTCGTGGTTGCCGGTCACGAAGAAGCTGCCGTGCTTGCCGCGCAGGTCCTGCAGCGGCTCGGCGGCCTCGCCGAGCTCGGCGACGCTGCCGTCCACGAGGTCTCCGACGACGGCGACGAGGTCCGCGTCCACCGAGTTGATCATCCGCACGATGCGCTCGGTGTGCGGGCGGCCCAGCAGCGGGCCGAGATGGATGTCGGACACCACCGCGATGCGGAAGCCGTTCATGCTCGCGGGCAGCTTGGCCAGCCGGATCGGGACGCGCTTGAGATTCGGGGCGCTCATGGCCTGGTACACCCCGATGCCCACGGCGCTCGCGGACAGCACGCCCGCGGTGGCGGCGAGCGACCGGCCCAGCAGCAGGCGCCGGCTCGCGTCGAACCCCGGCTCCTGCGCAACCGGCTTCGGCGGCGCCTCGGCGGCGAAGGACGGATCCTCGTCCGAAACGTCCGTCGGTGCCGCCTGGGGGGTCGACGGCGGTGCGGAGCGGCGCTGCCACAGAAGGATCACCGAGCGCGGGATCTCCAGGATCAGCAGCGTGACCAGCAGGTAGAACATCACCGCGAGCCAGAGGAACCCGGGCCAGGCCACGATCGCCTGGCGCGAGTGCGGCAGGGTGCGCGACAGCGCCAGGGTCGCCGGGATCACCAGGGCCAGCAGCACCACGACGACCGAGCCGACGACGCGGGCCCGGCGCGTGCGGGTGGTGTCCCTGACGAGGCGTTTCCAGAGGTACCAGTGGATGCCCCCGACAACGAGGAGCACCACCACGAGCAGGACGGCGATCACCGGCTCACCCGCCCGCGAACGGGGGCAGCACGTCGACCGTCGCGGCCGCGGGCAGCGCCGCGTCCCGGTCCCGCCAGGCGGTGCCGTCGACCAGGAAGGAGCAGGCGGTGACCACGCCGGCCAGGCGCGGACGGCCGGCGGTCACGGCCGCGACGAGATCGGTCAGCGTCGTGGCCTCGACCTTCTCCTCGGGCACGCCGGCGGCCGCGCGGGCCCCCGCGAAGTAGCGGACGAGCAGCAACTGGGTCATCCTCCGATGGCAGACATGGGCCGCGCGGGCTGCAGGAACCTGGGGTCGTTGATGCCGTGGCCGGCCGGCTTGGCCCACATCGCCTTGCGCCAGAGCTCGGCGAGCTCGTCGTCGCCGGCCCCGGCCCGCAGCGCGCCGCGCAGGTCGGTCTCGTCCTGGCTGAACAGGCAGGAGCGGATCGCGCCGTCGGCCGTGAGGCGGGTCCGGTCGCAGGCGCCGCAGAACGGGCTCGACACGCTGGCGATCACGCCGACCCGGGCCGGTCCCCCGCCGACCGCGGTGTGCCCGGCCACGACCCAGGTCTCCGCGGGCGCCCCGCCGCGCGTGTCCGGATCGGGCGTGAGCGTGAACGCCGCGCGCAGCCGCGCGAGGATCTCGGCGCCGGTGACCATCTCCTCGCGGCGCCAGGTGTGCCCGGCGTCCAGCGGCATCTGCTCGATGAACCGCAGCTCGTAGCCGTGCTCGAGGGCGAAGCGCAGCAGGGGCACGGCCTCGTCGTCGTTGAGCCCGCGCAGCAGCACCGCGTTCATCTTCACCGGCAGCAGCCCGGCCGCGGCGGCCGCGGCGAGCCCGGCGACCACGTCGGCGTGGCGGTCGCGGCGGGTGATCGCCTTGAACCGCGCCGGGTCGGTGGTGTCGAGCGAGACGTTGACCCGGTCCAGCCCGGCCGCGGCCAGGGGCCCGGCGAGGCGGGCGAGGCCGATGCCGTTCGTGGTCAGCATCGTGCGCGGGCGGCTGGGCAGCGCGGCGACCGCGCGGACGATCTCGGCCAGCCCGCGGCGCAGGAGCGGCTCGCCGCCGGTGAAGCGCACCTCGGTCACGCCGAGGCGGCGCACGGCCACGTCGATGAGCCGGACGACCTCGGCGTCGGTGAGCAGCGACGGGTTCGGCAGCCAGTCGAGGCCCTCGGCGGGCATGCAGTACGTGCAGCGCAGGTTGCACCGGTCGGTCAGCGATACCCGCAAATCGGTCGCGACGCGCCCGAACCGGTCGGCCAGGCCGGCCCCGGGTGGCCCGTGCTCCGATTCGGTCATGCGTCGAACGGTACCCGGTTCAGAGCGCCCGAAGCAGCGCCCGAACCGACTCCCCGTACGCCGCCCCGAAGAGCGCGGTGTGCACGAGCATCAGATACAGACGATGCAGCGGTACTCGCTCCTGCCACCCGTCCGCCAGCGGATACGCCTCCCGGTAGGCCGCGACGAGCCGATCGTGGTGCGGCACCCCGCCCCACATCCCCAGCAGCGCCAGGTCGGTCTCGCGGTGCCCGCCGTGCGCGGCCGGGTCGACCAGCCAGCCCCGGCCGGTGTGGTCCCACAGCACGTTGCCCGGCCACAGGTCGCCGTGGATGCGCGACGGGGGCTCGTCGCCGCCGTAGTCCGCGATGTTCGCCAGCACCCGCTCGGCCGCGGCGACGTCGGCGCCGGTGAGCGCGCCGGTGGACGCCTCCAGGAAGGGGCGCAGGCGGTGCTCGGCGAACCACGGCCCCCACGGGCCGGGCGAGGGCTCGTTGGGCAACGGGAGCGTGCCGATGTAGCCGGGCCAGGGCGCCCCGAACGCGTCGGCGCCCGCCCGGTGCAGCCCGGCCAGCCCGCGCCCGAGCTCCTCGGCGCCCCGCCGCGTGGCCTCGCCGTGGTCGATCCACTCCAGGGCCAGCAGGTCCGGCAGCTCGGCGATGATCTCGGGCACCGGGGCGGCGCCCGCCTCCCGCAGCCAGCGCAGGCCCGCGGCCTCGGCGGCGAAGAAGCCCGGCGGCGGGTCGGCGAGCGACTTGGCGAAGAGCGAACCGCCGTCGTCCAGGGTCAGCCGCTGGGCGACGCAGATGGAGCCGCCCGGCACCGGCGTCTCGCGGATGCGCTGGTGCTTGATGAAGACGGGCAGCTGGGCCGGGTGCTCCCGCAGGTACTGCAGGTCCATTACTCGGACCTTTCCAGACGATGGGTCGCGGCAAGGGCCGGTGGCACCACGGCTCCACCGATCAGGCTCAGCAGGCTCAGCACCCGGTCGGCGGTGCCCATGTGCCCGGCGTGCAGGGCGTGGTAGCCGAAGTGCAGGGTGCCGAAGACCGCCGTGGCGATGCCGGCGATCCAGCTGACCGCGGGCTGGTCGGCGATCGCGGCGCCGAGGAACAGCGTGGCGAGGGTGAGCATGGTGGCGCCCAGGTCGACGGTCAGGTGCTGGTTGAACGGCGGGTAGGACGCCGTCCAGTGCAGCCCGAAGCCCGGGAACGTGGCGAAGAAGTGGCGCGGGGCCGCGACCGCCCAGGCGCCCCAGACGAGATTGAGCAGGCCGAGGGCGGTGAAGCCGAGCCGGCGGACCGGTCGGAGGAGGCTACGCGGCGGCGGCAAGGGCGTCACGCGCGTCATCGTACGAGCGCAGCACCTCCTCCACCGGAGCCACGATGTGGGTGCGGGCGACGCCGGCGATGGCGTTGCGCATCCGGCGCTCGGCCCGGGCCCGGGCGCGGCGGGCGGCGATGGCGGTGAAGGGGCGTACGACGACCGCCAGCAGCAGACCGAAGAGCAGCCCGCCGCCGAGCAGCACGGTGGCCACCGGCACTGCGGCGCCGACCGTGGGCCCGCTCACGTTGGGCAGGCCGAGCAGGGCGAACACGGCCCGCACGGCGAGCCAGACCAGCCCCGTGAAGGCGACGGCGGCGCCGAGCCACTGCAGCGCGCCGACCAGCCGCCACCAGGCCGGCCGGCGGGCCAGGCCGAGGTCGGCGGAGGCCACGGCGACGTCGAGCGCGTCGGGCACGTCGTCGACCCGCGAGCGCGACGCGGCGGTGATCGCGGTCGGCCACGGCTCCGGCAGCCCCTCGGCCGCGCTCGCGGCGACCTCGCGGGCGGCCAGCGTGACCGCGGCCTTCTGCGCGGCGGTGGAGTCGGGCAGCGAGGTGGCCTCGGGTCGCTCGACGGCCCCGGGCTCCAGGTGCAGCCGCTTGAGAGGGTCGGGGCGCATCCGGCGGGCCCAGCGCAGCAGCGGCCAGCCCAGGGAGGCGGCGGCCCGGTGCTTGTAGGTGCGCTCGGTCGCCGCGGCCACGATCGGGGCGCCGGCGGCGTCGGCGAGCGCGGCGGCGAGGCGGTCGACGGTCTGCGGCGGTACACCCGAGGAGACCTTGGCCCCGGAGACGACCAGTGGCTGCAGGGCGGCGACCGCGTCGGTGACGTCGCCGTTGAGGCGCAGCAGCGCGGCCTGGCGGGCGGCGACCGTGCGCTCCAGCGCGACGCGCAGCGGATCCAGGCCGGGCTGGCCCTTGGCCGAGGTCGCGAAGACGGGCACGCCGCCGAGGCCGTCGTTGTCCAGCAGCCGGCGAAGGTCGGCGATCAGACGCTCGGAGTCGGGCCGGGTGAGCCGGTCGGCCTGGTTCAGCACGACCACGGTCACGTCGCGGTGGCGCTGGAACTGGGCGAGATACTGCTGGTGGACGACGCGGTCGGCGTACTTCTGCGGGTCGAGCACCCAGACCACCAGGTCGACCAGGCGCAGGAGGCGGTCGACCTCGAGCCGGTGGCGCTCCTGCACCGAGTCGAAGTCGGGCAGGTCGAGCAGGACGAGCCCGCGCAGGGCCGCCTGGTCGTCGCCGTCCAGCGCGCTCTCGCGGGTGAACCGCCGGTTCGGAGGCACGCCGAGCCAGTCGAGCAGCGGGCCGGCGCCGGCCTGGCCCCACACGCAGGCGTGGGCGACGCCGGTGGTCGGGCGGCGTACCCCGACCCGCGACAACTGGAACCCGGAGACCGCGTTGAACAGGCTCGACTTGCCGCTCCCGGTCGCACCGGCCAGCGCGACGACGGTGTGGGCGCGGGAGAGCCGCAGCCGCTCGCCGGAGCGGTCGATCACGGTGCGGGCCGCGACGAGCTGGTCCTCCGGCACGTGGCCCTCGGCCGCGCCGATGAACCGGTGCAGCGCCTCGACCCGCGTGACGAGCCGGTCCGCGTTCACCGGCTGCCGCGGCACCATCTGCTTCACCCGCTCGACCAGGCTCATTATCTGTCGACCTCCGGCCGGGCGTCGTGGATGGCCGCGGTGGAGCCGGGCCGGACGAGGTCGTTCGGGTTCATGTCCGGTCCACCTCCGGCCGGGCGTTGTGGATGGCCGTGCTCAGCGCGCGCAGCCGGGGTGAGAGCTCCTCGTCGATGCCGGCGCCGGTCAGCGCGCTGGTGAAGCGGTCGGCCTCGGCGGCGAAGAGGGCCGCGACCCGCTCGGCGAGGCTCTGCCGGGCGCGTTCGGCCAGCGAGCGTACGGCCTGGTCGCCGAAGATCGCCTCGAGCACCTTCTGGGCCGCGATCGTGGTGCCGCCGGCGACCGCGATCTCGGCCCCGGTCGGGATGAACGCCGTCGCGGCGAAGACGCTGACCATCACCAGCAGGCCGGTCGCGTTGACGGCGTAGGCGCTGGCCTTGGCGACCACCCGCTTGTCGCCGGCCTCGGTGCGGACCAGCTCCAGCACCGAGCGCTGCCAGTCGCGCACGAGCCGGTCGATGCGCTCGTCGAGGTCCTCGGAGGGGCGCACGAGACCCGGTGCGGCGTCGAGCAGCGCGGCCCCGGCCGGGTGCGCCTTCCACGCGGCCCCGGCCCCCTCGGCGGCATCGGTGGCGGCCGCCTTGAGCAGCACCGCGAGCCCCGAGCTGAGGGCCTGCTGGAACCGCTCCCCCGGCGCCGGTCGCCCGGTGATCGCGGCCACCGCGCGGTCGCGCAGCTTGCCGACCCGGGCCTGCAGCGCGCGCATGATGTCGCCGGTGCCGACGAGCTCCTGCCAGCGGGCCAGCACCTCGCCGCGCAGCAGCGCGCCGTCGTGGATGCCGTGCTCGACCGACTCCGTGGCGGCCCGGTAGGCGACATGCACCGCCTCGCTCAGCGTCCTGGCCGTCGCGACCTGGTCCTCGGCCGCGGCCGCGAGGATCACCACGTCGACGGTGAGCGCGTCGATGGCCCCGCCGACGGTCTGGCGCACCACGGCCGCGCGGGCCTCGGCGTCGCGGGCGAGCCGGCTCAGCCAGTCGTGCAGCGGGCCGATCTGCGCCTCGCCGAGCAGGCCCTGGCTGTCGAGGCGGGTCTCGGGCAGGACGAAGAGCGGCACCCCGCCCAGGTCCTGCTCGCGCAGCATCTCGGTCAGGTGCGGGGCGATCTCGTCCGCGGCTGCGCCGCCGGGCACCCGGTCGAGCACCAGCGCGACGGCGGTGCCCCGGTTGCGCGCGGTGCGCAGCAGGGTCCAGGGCACGGCATCGGCGTAGCGGGCCGCGGTGGTGACGAAGAGCCAGAGGTCGGCCGCGGCGAGCAGCTGCCCGGCGAGCTGCCGGTTGGCGTCGACGACCGAGTCGATGTCGGGCGCGTCGAGCAGGGCGAGCCCGGGGGTCAGCGCCTGGGCCGAGACGACCTGCAGCGAGCGGTGGTCGGCGTTCGGGCCGCTGGTGCGGGTCAGCGTGGGCAGCAGGTTGGCGCGGGAGAACCACGACATGTCGGCCGGGTGGCAGACCAGGACCGGGGCGCGGGTGGTCGGGCGCAGCACCCCGGCCGGGCTGACCGGGGTCCGCACCAGGCTGTTGACCAGCGTGGACTTGCCGGCGCCGGTGGAGCCGCCGACGACCACGAGCAGCGGGGCGTCGAGGCGCTCGAGGCGGGGCAGCAGGTAGTCGTCGAGCTGGGCGACCATGCTCCTGGCCACGGTGCCGGCCCGCTCGGCGCTGGGCAGCGGCAGTGTGAACCGGGTCACCCGGACCGTGTCGCGCAGCTCGGTCAGCCGCTCGCGCAGCACGTCACCGGGGGTGTCGCCGCCGTCACGCGGACGCGGTGGGCGACCGGACGATGGGTCATCCGACGAAAGGGCCGGGCCCGTCGACCGGGCGGACACCGACTCGCCCTGTGTGGTCACGGGTAAATCGTCCATGATGTGGCTCGTCAGCGCCATGCAATGGCCGTGAGCATCGATGCCACCCAGCGCGACGACACACGGGAATCACCCGGGCCCCGCCGGAGTTGCGTCAAGCGGACTCAAGGTTCCACTTGACGATCGAGCGACTCGTGGCACTATTGAGTGACAGTCACTCAACTTCGCAGCCGGTGGTCGCCGCCGACTGCCCCATGGAGGTCAAGCAGCTATGGCACGTGCGGTCGGCATCGACCTCGGAACCACCAACTCGGTGGTCAGTGTCCTGGAGGGCGGCGAGCCCAGCGTCATCGCCAACGCCGAAGGTGCGCGCACGACGCCGTCGATCGTCGCCTTCGCCCGCAACGGTGAGGTGCTCGTCGGTGAGGTCGCCAAGCGGCAGGCCGTCACCAACCCGGACCGGACCATCCGCTCCGTCAAGCGTGAGATGGGCACCAACTGGGCCATCGACATCGACGGCAAGAAGTACACCCCGCAGGAGATCTCCGCGCGGGTCCTGATGAAGCTCAAGCGCGACGCCGAGGCCTACCTGGGCGAGCAGATCACCGACGCGGTCATCACCGTGCCGGCATACTTCAACGACGCGCAGCGCACCGCGACCAAGGAGGCCGGCGAGATCGCCGGGTTCAACGTGCTGCGGATCGTCAACGAGCCCACCGCCGCGGCCCTCGCCTACGGCCTGGACAAGGGCTCGAAGGAGCAGACCGTCCTGGTCTTCGACCTCGGCGGCGGCACCTTCGACGTCTCCGTCCTGGAGCTCGCCGAGGGCGTCGTGGAGGTCAAGTCGACCTCCGGCGACAACCACCTCGGTGGCGACGACTGGGACGAGCGCGTGATCGACCACCTGGTCAAGACCTTCCGCGGCCAGCACGGCATCGACCTGTCGGCCGACAAGATGGCCATGCAGCGGCTGCGCGAGGCGGCCGAGAAGGCCAAGATCGAGCTCTCCGCGGCCACCACGACGTCGATCAACCTGCCCTACATCACCGCAGGCCCCGACGGCCCGCTGCACCTGGACACCCAGCTGTCGCGCTCGGAGTTCCAGCGGATGACGCAGGACCTGCTCGACCGGACCAAGGTGCCGTTCGAGTCGGCGATCAAGGACGCCGGGATCAACGTCTCCACGCTCGACCACGTCATCCTCGTCGGCGGCTCGACCCGTATGCCGGCCGTGACCGACCTGGTCAAGCAGCTCACCGGCAAGGAGCCCAACAAGGGCGTCAACCCGGACGAGGTCGTCGCCGTCGGCGCCGCCCTGCAGGCCGGCGTGCTCAAGGGCGAGGTCAAGGACGTCCTGCTGCTCGATGTCACCCCGCTGTCGCTGGGCATCGAGACCAAGGGCGGCATCATGCACAAGCTGGTCGAGCGCAACACGACCATCCCGACCAAGCGCTCCGAGGTCTACACGACCGCGGACGACAACCAGCCCTCCGTGCTCATCCAGGTCTTCCAGGGCGAGCGGGAGATGGCGGCGTACAACAAGCGCCTCGGCACCTTCGAGCTGACCGGCATCCCGCCGGCGCCGCGTGGCGTGCCGCAGATCGAGGTCACCTTCGACATTGACGCCAACGGCATCGTGCACGTGTCCGCGAAGGACCTGGGCACGGGCAAGGAGCAGTCGATGACGATCACCGGCGGCTCGGCGCTGCCGAAGGACGACATCGAGCGGATGATGCGCGACGCGCAGGACCACGCCGACGAGGACAAGCGCCGCCGCGAGGAGGCCGAGACCCGCAACCTGGCCGAGGCTCTGCAGTGGCAGACCGAGAAGTTCCTGGCCGAGAGCGGCGACAAGATCCCCGCGGAGTCCCGCGAGCAGATGAACGAGGCGCTGGGCGACCTGCGCAGCGCGCTCGGCGGCAACGACACCGAGCGGATCAAGGCGGCGCACGAGAAGCTCGCCCAGGTCTCGCAGCAGGCCGGCAGCGCGCTGTACGAGCAGCAGCGCCAGCAGGCCGCCGGTGACGCCTCCGGCGCGGGTGACGCGCCCGGCGGGGCCGGTGCCACGGGTGCCGCGGGCGGCAACGGGCCCGATGACGTCGTGGACGCCGAGATCATCGACGAGGACAACAAGAAGTGACGGATGCCAAGAAGCCGGCCGCGCCGGAGGCGCCAGAGGCCGACGCCGTGACGGTCGACGAGACCGTCACGGCGGGAGCCGCGGAGGAGCCGGAGGAGAAGAAGCCGGTGGAGGGCGAGATCGTGGACGAGGAGTTCACGGTGCACGCCCCCGCCGAGGGGCCGAACCAGGCGGCGGCGCAGGGCACCACCGACGACGCGCACCAGCACGGGCTGGGCGCGGAGCTGGCGGCGCTTCGCACCGATCTCGACGAGCGCACGCGTGACCTGCAGCGGGTCACCGCGGAATACGCCAACTACCGCAAGCGGGTCGACCGCGACCGGGCGCTGGTGGTCGAGCAGGCGAGCGCCAACGTGCTCGGCGCGCTGCTGCCGGTGCTCGACGACCTCGACCGGGCGCGCGATCACGGCGACCTGGTCGGGCCGTTCGGGGCAGTGGCGGAGCAGCTCACCGCCGCGCTGACCAAGTTCGGGCTGACCGTCTTCGGGGCCAAGGGCGACCCGTTCGACCCCACCCGCCACGAGGCGGTGGCCCATCTGACCTCGGCCGAGGTGGCCGAGCCGACCTGCATCGACGTGATGCGGCGCGGCTACCTCCTCGGCGAGCGGCTGCTGCGACCGGCACTGGTCGCGGTCGCCGACCCGGAGTAGACGAACGCCTGGAGGAGGTGGCGCAATGAGTTCGAAGGACTGGTTGGAAAAGGATTTCTACGCGGTTCTGGGCGTCACCAAATCCGCTCCCACCGACGAGATCAAGAAGGCGTACCGGAAGCTCGCGCGGGAGTTGCACCCCGACCGGAATCCGAACAACGCGGCGGCCGAGGAGCGGTTCAAGGCGGTGTCGGAGGCCTATGACGTGCTCTCCGACCCGGCGCGGCGCAAAGAGTACGACGAGATGCGGTCGCTGTTCGGCGCCGGGCAGTTCCGCCGCAACGCCCGGGCCGGTGGCCCGGCGGGCGCGGGCGGGCCCGGGTTCGACTTCTCCGACCTGTTCGGCAACGCGGGGTCGGCCGCCGGTGGCGGCGCCGGCCCCGCGGGGGCGGGCGGGGACCGGCGCTTCGGCGGCGCGGGCTTCTCGGACCTGTTCAGCTCGATCTTCTCCGGTGGCGGCGCCGCTCCCGCGACCGGACGGCGCAGCCGGGGCCGGGACGTCGAGACTGAGGTCGTGCTCAACTTCGTCGACGCGGTGCAGGGCGCGACGCTGCCGATCACCCTGCGCACGCCCGGCACCTGCGAGACCTGCCACGGCAACGGCGCGGCCCCCGGCTCGTCCCCCCGGACGTGCCCGAAGTGCCGCGGCCTCGGCGTCGTGAGCAGCAACCAGGGCTCGTTCAGCTTCACCGAGCCCTGCCGCGAATGCCAGGGCGTGGGCACCATCGTCGACGAGAAGTGCCCCGAGTGCCACGGGACCGGCGGGGTCACCAAGACCCGCACGATCAACGTGCGCATCCCGGCGGGCGTCTCCGACGGCCAGCGCATCCGGCTGGCCGGCCGGGGCGAGCCGGGGGCGCGGGGCGGGTCGCCCGGCGACCTGTTCGTGCTCATCAAGGTCCGTCCCGACCCGGTCTTCGGCCGCAGCGGTGACGACCTGACGCTGACGGTGCCGGTGACGTTCGCGGAGGCGGCTCTCGGGGCCGATCTGCGCGTGCCGACGCTCGACGCGGCCGTCACGCTGCGAGTGCCCCCGGGCACGCCGAGCGGGCGGACGCTGCGGGTGCGCGGCAAGGGCGTTGCCCGGCGCGACGGCAACGTCGGTGACCTGCTGGTCACCATCGATGTCCACGTGCCGGCCGAGCTGTCTGAGAAGGCGCGGCAGGCTCTGTCCGACTATGCGGCCGCGGCGCCGCCGGCTCCTCGTGAGCGGCTCGACGCGATCGCACGGGAGCGCAGTAGTTATGAGCGATGACGAAGACATCCACAGCGAGGTCTTCTTCAGCTTCGAGGCGGTCTCCGACGCCAAGGTCCTGATCATCTCGATCGCGGCGCGGCAGGCCGGGATGCACCCGCAGACCCTGCGGCAGTACGACCGCATGGGCCTGGTGCAGCCGGGCCGGACGGCCGGCGGCGGACGCCGCTACAGCGAGCGCGACGTCGCGCTGCTCCGCGAGGTGCAGCGGCTCAGCCAGGAGGAGGGCGTCAACCTCGCCGGCATCAAGCGGATCATCGAGCTTGAGGGCATGGTCGGCGACCTGCGGCAGCGGGTGGCCGAGCTCGAGGCCGAGCTCGTGCGCACGCGCACGCGGCTGGCCCAGATCGAGGCGGCGGGCTTCCCGCGGCGCGATCTCGTGCCGTCCAACCAGCACCCGACCGCGCTCGTGGTGTGGCGCCCGGCCAAGAGTTCCTGACGGACGTTTGGCCCGCGCGCGGCAGGGGCACCACTGGATCAGGGAATGGTGCGGTCGTTCCGGAGGCTGACCGGAGCGGCAAGCGCAAGGGGTGTGGTCACCTCGAGGGGCGTCTCGCGATTTGCGAGGCGCCCCTCGTATTTTGGTCCACGAAAGGGTGACAAATCCGGATATATGCGGGTTCACCGTCGGTAAGCGATCGCTTCCCCCCTTCCCATGCGACCTGGTGGCGGGCTAAGTTGTCGCCAAACCAAGGACCCCCTGACGGTTGTTGTAACCCGCTGGCCACGGGAGCTGACGGTGAGCGTGACAGAGGCGGGATTCCGGGGCTTCGAGAACCCGGTCGACCCAACCCCGGCGGAGCTGCGCGCCTGGGCCTACCACCCCGACGCGTCGCTGCTGTCGACGATGCCGCCCGACTGGGACCTGCTGGTCGCCGGCGACCGGCTGATCGGCACCCTCTTCGAGCTGGCCATGGACCCGGGCTGCCCGGCGCGCCGCTTCGCCCTGCACTGCCTCTACATCTACGCCGCCGACGGCATCCGCACGCACTTCCGCGCCCACCCGAAGCGGCGGCTGAAGAAGTTCGTCGAGCAGGCCGAGAGCAACGGCGACGAGCTGCTCGGCACGTGGGCGCACAACGCGCGCATGCTCCTGGCCCGCCCCGACCTCTTCGAGTACCACGACTGGTGCGAGGGCGGCCTGGTGCGCCAGCCCCGGCGCCTCAGCTGAGCCTAGAGACTTTCAATCCCGCTGAGGTCTACAGTGTCGTCGTGAGCCAGGACCGGCCGGACATGCGCATCTCCGACGCCGAGCGGGAGCTCGTGGTCGCTCAGCTCAACACCGCCGTGTCCGAGGGCCGGCTGACGCTCGCCGAGTTCGAGGAGCGCGTCGACGGCGTGCTGCGGTCCCGCACGGTCGGCGAGATCGAGCCGTATGTCGGGGACCTGCCGCAGAAGGGCCCGATCGCCGCCCCGGAGCAGCAGGAGATCCGCAACCGGTCCTCCAACCTCAAGCGGGTCGGGCGCTGGACGGTGCCGCGGAAGCTGCTCATCAGCACGCGGGCCGGATCGGTCAAGCTCGACTTCACCGAGGCCCAGTTCAGCTCCCAGCTGGTCGAGGTGCGGCTCGAGGCCCGGTCCAGCTCGATCGAGCTGGTGCTGCCGCGCGGGGCGACCGCCGACATCGACAGCATCGCGCCGCACTCGAGCTCGCTCAAGCAGAAGGTGCCCGCCGCCTACGACCCGGCGGGCTCCGGGATCGTCTTCCGCATCGGCGGCGAGGTGCGCAGCAGCAGCGTGCGGGTGCGCTACCAGCGCAGGTTCTGGCGCTGGCGCTGGTGAGACGCCGCCCCGTCCTGGTCCTCGCGCTCGCCGCCGCCCTGGTCACGACGTTGAGCGCGGGCTCGTGCGCGCCGAACAGCACCCCGCAGGCGGAGCAGACCCCGGACGGGGACGTCTCCTACGAGGACGTGCCCACCGCCTACCCGAGCACCGATCCCAAGGACCGGCAGACCGTCGTGCCGGTGCCGAAGGGCACCTCGCCCCGCGGCGTCGAGTTCGCCGACGCCGGCACCGGCTATGCGCTGTTCACCTCGTGCGTGGCCGGGACCACGTGCAAGGCCGGGCTCGCGCTCACCCTCGACGGCGGCGCCAGCTGGGTGGCGCGCGACCTGCCGTTCAACGACGCCCTCGACATCGACATGCGCCTCGGCCGCGGCAACGTGCTGATCCTCAAGGCGGCCCCGGACGGGTACTTCATCTCCCGCGACACCGGCCGCACCTTCGAGCGCCGCCCGCTCACCCCGCCGCCGGTCGAGCTCAACCTCGCCGACCAGCAGTACTCGGTCGGCTGCCAGGACCCCGCCGCGAACGGCTGCGCCGACGCCCAGCCGTGGGTGGTGGGCGACGACGGCAGCCGGGCCCCGCTGCCGGCCCGCCCGTCCGGCCAGCACGAATGGACCGGCCTCGCCGCGGCCGCCGACGGCACGCTCTGGCTGACCGCCCGCTCGCCCGGCGGCGCGGCCGGCTCCTCGCCCGCCGGGGGCACCACGGTCAGCGTCTGGAGCAGCTCCGACCACGGGCACACCTGGAAGGCGCAGGGCAGCACGCTCGCGCCGCAGGCCGATGCCGTCGTCCGGCCGTACGTCTCGCCCGACGGGCGGGACGTGTGGCTGGTCGGCCCCCAGTTCGCGGCCCGCATGGTGGCGGGCTCGGCCTCGAACTCGTCCACGGCCGCGGCCTGGAGCGAGTCGACCGCGATGCGCGAGGTCACCCAGGTCTTCAGCGCCGAGGTGCTGCCCGGCCATCGGCTGCTCGTCGCCAGCGGGCAGGGCGTGTGGCTCGTCGACGAGCGGCAGCGGGTGCGCGACACGGAAGCCCGGCTGATCTTCCGGCTGCGGCGCATCGATGCCACGACGATTCTGGGGTACCCCGCCCAGCAGTCCGGCGACGTCTGGCTCTGCACCGTCGGCGACCAGGGATGTGACTGGGTGCACGTGGGGGTCTCGGCGCGATAGTCCCGTGACGCTCGGCAAATCAGAGTTGAGTGGAATAGACTCAACCTCCTGAGTGTCGTACCTCCTGTAGGACGCACTGGACCGAGGAGTCTGCGAGCAAACGATGAACGCCGAACGCCTGACCACCAAGAGTCGCGAGGTCATCAAGGCCGCCGTGGACGCGGCGAGCCAGCGCGGACACGCGACCGTTGAACCCTGGCACCTGCTCCTGGCGCTGCTGGACACGGGCGGATCGACCGCCGCCGGCCTGCTGCGCGCCGTCGGGGCCAACCCGGCCGACGTGCGCCGTGCCGCCTTGCACGCCGTCGAAAGGCTGCCCAGCGCCCGCGGCTCGAGCGTCGTGGAGCCCAACGTCGCCCGCGAGTTCGCCAACGCGATCGCGGCGGCCGAGCAGATCGCGCGCCCGCTCGGCGACGAGTACACCTCGACCGAGCACCTGCTGGCGGGCCTCGCCCGCGTCGGTGGACAGGTCGCGACGCTGCTCAAGGACGCCGGGGCGACCGAGCAGACCCTGGTCGCGGCGTTCCCGCAGATCCGCGGGGGCGATCGCAAGGTGACCTCGGCCGATCCGGAGCAGACCTTCCAGGCGTTGGAGAAATACGGCGTCGACCTCACCCAGTCCGCCCGGGACGGCAAGATCGACCCGGTGATCGGCCGTGACGCCGAGATCCGCCGGGTGATCCAGGTGCTGTCCCGGCGCACCAAGAACAACCCCGTGCTCATCGGCGAGCCCGGCGTCGGCAAGACCGCGATCGTCGAGGGCCTCGCCCAGCGCATCGTGGCCGGCGACGTGCCCGAGTCGCTGCGGGACAAGCGCCTGGTCAGCCTCGACCTGGGCGCGATGGTGGCCGGCGCGCAGTATCGCGGGCAGTTCGAGGAGCGGCTCAAGTCCGTGCTCGAGGAGATCAAGGGCTCCAACGGGCAGGTCATCACGTTCCTCGACGAGCTGCACACGGTCGTCGGCGCCGGCAAGGGCGAGGGCTCGATGGACGCCGGCAACATGCTCAAGCCGATGCTGGCCCGCGGCGAGCTGCGGATGGTCGGCGCGACGACGCTGGACGAGTACCGCGAGCACATCGAGAAGGACCCGGCCCTCGAGCGGCGCTTCCAGCCCGTCGTGGTCGGCGAGCCCACGATCGAGGACACCATCGGCATCCTGCGCGGGCTCAAGGAGCGCTACGAGGTCCACCACGGCGTGCGGATCACCGACGCGGCGCTGGTCGCCGCGGCCGCGCTGTCGGATCGGTACATCACCGACCGCTTCCTGCCGGACAAGGCCATCGACCTCGTCGACGAGGCGGCCTCCCGGCTGCGCATGGAGATCGACTCGCGCCCGACCGAGGTGGACGAGGTCGAGCGCAGCGTGCGCCGCCTCGAGATCGAGGAGATGGCGCTGGCCAAGGAGCCCGACCAGGCCTCGGCCGAGCGGCTCCAGCGGCTGCGGGCCGAGCTCGCCGACCGTCGCGAGTCGCTCAGCGCGCTCACCGACCGCTGGCAGAACGAGAAGGCGCACATCCAGAAGATCTCCAACACCAAGGAGCAGCTGGAGCAGCTGCGGCTCGAGGCCGAGCGGGCCGAGCGCGACAACGACCTGGAGAAGGTCTCCGAGCTGCGCTACGCCGTGATCCCGGGCCTGCTGCGAGATCTGCAGCAGGCCGAGAGCGAGCTCGTCGCCCTGCAGTCCGCGGGCGCGATGCTCAAGGAGGAGGTCTCCGCGGACGACATCGCCGCCGTGGTCGCCTCCTGGACGGGCATCCCGGCCGGCCGGCTCATGGAGGGCGAGACCGCCAAGCTGCTGCGCATGGAGGACTCGCTGCGCAGCCGGGTCATCGGGCAGGACGCGGCGATCCAGGCCGTCTCCGACGCGGTGCGCCGCGCCCGGGCCGGCGTCGCCGATCCCGATCGCCCCACCGGCGGCTTCCTGTTCCTGGGCCCGACCGGCGTCGGCAAGACCGAGCTGGCCAAGGCGCTCGCGGAGTTCCTCTTCGACGACGAGCGCGCGATGGTGCGCATCGACATGAGCGAGTACAGCGAGAAGCACAACGTCGCCCGGCTCGTCGGCGCCCCGCCCGGCTACGTCGGCTACGAGGAGGGCGGCCAGCTCACCGAGGCGGTGCGCCGGCGGCCGTACACCGTCGTGCTCCTCGACGAGGTGGAGAAGGCCCACCCCGACGTGTTCGACGTGCTGCTGGCCGTGCTCGACGACGGCCGGCTCACCGACGGGCAGGGCCGCACGGTCGACTTCCGCAACACGATCCTGATCCTGACCTCGAACCTCGGCTCGGAGGTGCTCGCCGACGACCCGACGCTCCTGCCCGAGCAGCGCCGCGACGCGGTCATCGCCGCCGTGCGGGGCCACTTCAAGCCGGAGTTCGTGAACCGGCTGGACGACATGGTGGTGTTCAACGCATTGTCGCCGACCGATCTGCGGGCCATCGTGGAGATCCAGCTCAATGCGCTCGGCCGCCGGCTGGCCGACCGTAGGCTCACGCTCGACGTCTCCGACGCGGCACGTGACTGGCTGGCCAGTCTTGGGTATGACTCGGTGTACGGGGCCCGCCCCCTGCGCCGCCAGATCCAGACGTCGATCGGTGACCAGCTCGCCAAGGCCCTCCTGGGCGGCGAGATCCGGGACGGGGACCGGGTGCTGGTCGACCTGTCCGACGACAAGAAGACGCTCACGGTGCGGGCCGGCTAGCCGGGACCAGGGGAGGGTGTGCGGCTGATGCTGTGGAAGAAGCAGGCGTACGACGAGGAGCTGCGACTGCTCGCCGACGCCGACACGCTCGCGTTCGGCGGCGTCGGCATCGCCGGCACCCTCCTGCCCGCCACCAAGGCCTACTTCGCGGTCGAGGAGGGCCTGCGCCAGCACGGCGGCGAGCTGCGCCCGCGGCTCGAGGCCCTGCTCGACAAGGCCACCCCGGCGGGGCGCGTCTACGCCGCCGAGCTCCTGACGCACGCCGACGCGGCGGCCGGGCGCTCGGCCTGGCAGAAGCTGTCCGGCCAGCGCGGCGAGGTCAAGACGTTCACCGGCTGCATCATGGGCAGCACGACGCTCGCGCGGTATGCCGAGGAGCGGCTGCGAGATTAGCGGCGCATCGATACGGTGATTCCCAGGAACGTTCCTGGGAGGGGAGCCAACTCGATGTCTTTCGCAGTGCCGGCCGGGCCGCGCGCCCGGCCGTCAACCGTCAGCCTGGCGTCGACCCTGCTGTTCGCCGCGGCGGGGCTCGAAGTGATCCAGGTCGTACTCTCGCTCCTCTACGCCGGCAAGATCGCCGAGGGCACGAAGAAGGTCTACGAGGACGCCGGGCTGAACACCAGCGCGACCACGACCACCGGCATCGGCTCATCGATCGGCGTCATCTTCGGCTTCATCATCATCGTGATCCTGGTGCTGCTGGGCTACTACGTGAGCCGCGGCAACCAGGTCGCCCGGGTGCTGACCTGGGTCGTCGGCGGCATCGCACTGTGCTGCGGCGTGCTCAACGTCGGATCGGTCCTGCTCGCGAAGACGTTCTGGGACGCGGCCCGCAAGAACAGCCCGGAGCTGCCCACCTGGGACAGGTACCAGGAGCTCGTCTACTCGGCGGTGCCCGGCTGGTATCAGCCGGTCACCACGGTGCTCAGCATCCTGATCATCATCGCGGTCGCGGTGCCGATCGTCCTGCTGGCCCTGCCCGCCTCGCACCCGTACTTCCGCAAGGAGCAGCCCCAGTGGGAGCCCCCGGTGCCGGGTAACGGCGGTCCTGGTGGCTTCCCGCCGCCCCCGCCCGGCCCCGGCGGTCCGGGTGGCTACCCGCCGCCGCCTCCGCCCGGCTACGGGCCGCCGAACGGCTGATCGCGGGACAGGTGATCGCGACAGGTGATCTATGACAAGGGGACCGGGTTCGCCCGGTCCCCTTGTTCGTTACCCTGCCGCGATGCCCACCGCTCTCGTCACCGGGGCCTCGGCCGGCCTCGGGGCCGCCTTCGCTCGCGAGCTCGCCGCCCGGGGGCACGCGCTCGTGCTCGTCGCCCGTCGCGGCGAGCGGCTCGAGGCCCTTGCCGCGGAACTGCCCGGGCCGGTCGAGGTGCTGGTCGCCGACCTGGCCACCACCGAGGGCGCCGACGCGGTCGCGGCCCGGCTGAGCGACCCGGGGCGCCCGGTCGACCTGCTCGTGAACAACGCCGGGCGGTCGCTCAACCGCTCCTTCCTGCGCTCCACGCCCGAGCTGGAGGAGGAGCTGCTGCGGCTCAACGTCCACGCGGTCATGCGCCTCACGCTGGCCGCTCTGCCCGGGATGGTCGAGCGGGGCCGGGGCGGCATCGTCAACGTCTCGTCGGCGTCGGGGTTCGCGGCACTGATGCCGGGCTCGACGTATCCGGCGAGCAAGGCCTGGGTCACCAGCTTCAGCGAGTCGCAGGCGCTGCTCGTGCGTGGGACCGGGGTTCGGGTCATGGCGCTGTGCCCCGGCTACGTCCGCACCGAGTTCCACGAGGCCGCCGGCATCGACATGTCCCGGGCGCCGTCGTGGATCTGGCTGGACGCCGAGCGGGTCGTGCGGGCGGCGCTCGCGGACCTGCGGCGGGGCCGGGCGGTCAGCGTGCCCGGCCGCAGGTACAAGGTCGCGGTGGCGTTCATGCGCTACGCACCTCGTGGGTTCCTTCGGCGCGCGGCGGTGCTCGGGAGGGGACGCATCGGGCATGAGGAGCAATAACGCCCATCGAGGCACCGTTGAGCGTCGATGTGTGTATCCCTGCAAGCATTGAGTTTGCTGTGTATCGAACATGATTGTGGTCACGTACGAACGGCTGATGGGCCGATTGGCAGCGCTCCCATGGGCGTCCGGGTGGCCCGGGGCGGTACGTTCGGCTGTTTCCGCAGGTCAGAGGCTTCCATCGAGCATTGCAACGATCTAATTCGAGTCAGATTCGGGTTCGTCGCGAGGGCATCGGTGCATCGTTATCCCCTGTCACCGGCACCTCTCGCGTCACTCGTGGTGATCGCTGCGATCACCTTCGTATTCACCCTTGTCCCCTTGACGGCCATTAATTTCGCCGAGAGTGCGGGTCATCGATTCACTGCGCAGCTTTAGCGCGTACGCTTCGGACATGACCGACCGTGACGACCTGCTGAAACTCGTGCGCGACCTAGCCGTGGTCGAAGGACGGGTCACGCTGTCGTCCGGACAAGTTGCCGACTGGTACGTGGACCTTCGTCGTTTGACGCTGCACCATGCTGGTGCACCGTTGGTCGGCCGGGTGCTCCTCGATCTCGTCGACGACTGGGAGTTCGATGCCGTGGGAGGGCTGACCCTCGGCGCGGACCCGGTGGCCACCGCGATGCTGCATGCGGCGGCTGCCCGCGGAGGACGTCCGCTTGATGCGTTCGTCGTCCGTAAGAGTGACAAGGCTCATGGTCTGCAGCGCCGGGTCGAGGGGCCCGACGTCGCCGGCCGGCGCGTCCTCGCGGTCGAGGACACCTCCACTACAGGTGGAAGTGTGCTCACTGCGGTCGACGCGTTGCGAGAGGCGGGCGCCGATGTTGTCGGTTGCGCCGTTATCGTCGACAGAGGCGCGGAAAAGGCGGTTCGCGCCGCGGGGCTGAGCTATCGCTCAGCGTTTTCGTTGGCCGACCTCGGCCGACAGGGCTGAAAAATTGTCGATTCGGACCTGCGCATATGCAGGCGGGTCGATGGTGTTGGTGGAAGGATGGAATACGTGGGAACTGCGCTGGCTGAGATGACCCTGCCCCAGATCTCGCCGCTTGCCGGCGAGCCAATTGACCGCGCCGATGCCGAGCGTCTGGCCGGCGTCCTGAAGGCGCTTGCCGACCCGGCCCGACTCCGGCTGCTGAGCCTGATCCAGTCGGCTCCCGACGGCGAGGCGTGTGTGTGTGACCTGACGGCTCCGCTCGGGCTCTCGCAGCCGACCGTGAGCCACCACCTGCGAATCCTGACCGAGGCTGGTCTGCTGGAGCGCGAGAAGCGGGGTGTGTGGGCGTTCTACCGCCTCGTGCCCTCCGCCATCGGCACCATCGCCGACCTTCTGACGCCGCCGCGCAAGCGCGCGACCAAGAAGGCGCCTCGCTAGCAGTGTCGGGTAGCGCCTCCGGGCACTACCCGGCCGGCGACCTTCGCGACCAGCTCGCCCATCTCGGGCGCGCGGTCGTGCGGGCCGGACTCGTCGTGGGCTCGGGTGGCAATCTCTCCGCCCGGGCACCAGGCGCGGACGAATGCTGGGCAACCGCGGCCGGAACCTGGCTGGACCGGCTCGACCGCGGTTCATTCGTTCGGATCCGAATCAGCGACGGCGCGACCCTTGACAACTCTGGGGTCGCGCCGTCTTCGGAGCTGGGGCTCCATGTGGCCACCTATCGCGTCCGCCCGGACGTCAACGCGGTCGTGCACCTGCACCCGCAGAGCGTCCTGCTGCTCGACGCGATCGCCGAGCCGATCCGGCTGGTCACCACCGACCATGCCTTCTACCTGCGGCGGGTGGCCACCACGCCGTTCGTGCCGCCGGGCCGGCCCGAGGTGGGCAAGCTGGCCGCGGAGGCGTGCGCGGACGGGACGAACTGCGTGGTGCTGTCGCGCCACGGGTGCTCGGTCATCGCGGACTCCGTCGAGCTGGCGCACAAGCGCGCGCTGTACCTCGAGGAGGCGGCGCGGCTGACATACAGCGCTCTGACCCTGCGCGTGGCGCCGACCTCGCTGGCGACCGACTGGCTGGACGATCCGACGGCCACCGCCTGACCCGGACGCCTTCACGTGACCGCGTGCGCCGCGAGAGCTCGAGGCGGCGCAGGGAAGGCGAAGAGCAGCGGCAGGCCCGAGAGCACATGAATCAGGGCCCGGAGAAGCTCGGTAACGTCTTGCTCCAGGCCCTGATCCGAACGTCGTGACTAGAACTGGTCGTGCACGCGGTGGTTGCCCGGGCGGTCCGCCGGAGGCACCGCCGGGAACACCTCCGTCGGGGCGTTCGCCGGGTCGGCGGCGAGGTGCGCCGTCGTCGTCGCCTTGCCCCGCTTGCGCTCGCGCCAGCCGCGGAAGATCTCGATGAAGATCGGCAGGGCCGAGATCAGCACGATCAGGACCACGGCCGGCAGGAGGTACTTGTCGATCTGGCCGTCCGGGATCACGTCGCGGATCTGCTTCGCCAGCGCCCAGCCCGCCAGGATGATCCCGTCGGTCCACAGGATGCCGCCGACCACGTTCCAGATGAAGAACTGGCGCGCCGGCATGCCCACGACGCCCGCGACCGGGTTCAGGAAGGTGCGCACGATCGGGATGAAGCGGGCGAGCACGACCGCCTTCGCGGGGCCGAACTTCGCGAAGTAGTGCTCGGCCTTCTCGACGTACTCCCGCTTGAAGATTCGCGAGTTGGGCCGGTCGAACATCTTCCGGCCGTAGCGGGCGCCGAGGTAGTGGCCGAGCTGGGCGCCGGCGATCGCGCAGATCGGGGCGCCGATGAGCAGCTGGGTGAGGCTCATGTGGGTGCCGACCAGCTCGCTGGCGACCGGCGATGCGGCGACGCCGGCCAGGAACAGCAGCGAGTCGCCGGGGAAGAAGAAGCCGACCAGCAGTCCGGTCTCGACGAACATGATGAGCCAGACGCCGATCACGCCGAACGTGCTCAGCAGCCCCTTCGCGTCGAGAGGGTTGAGGGAGAGCAGGTCGCCCAGGGCGCGCGTCTTTTCTTCCACGGGTCACCAGGGTACGTGAGCCTCCTTGCGAAGCTAAGCTCGGAGTATGGCGGTGGTCACGACCGCGCACTGGCACCGGCTCGATGACGGTCGGGTGCAGTGCGACGTCTGTCCCCGCAACTGCCGGTTGCACGAGGGTCAGCGCGGCTTCTGCTTCGTCCGGCAGCGCGAGGGCGACGAAATCGTGCTCACGACCTACGGCAAGTCCTCGGGTTTCTGCGTGGACCCGATCGAGAAGAAGCCGCTGAACCACTTCCTGCCGGGCACGCCGGTGCTGTCCTTCGGCACGGCGGGCTGCAACCTCGGCTGCCGGTTCTGCCAGAACTGGGACATCTCCAAGAGCCGTGAGGTGGACACGCTCGGCTCGGCCGCCGGCCCGGAGCGGCTCGCCGCCGAGGCCGAGCGCCTGGGCTGCCGCTCGATCGCGTTCACCTACAACGACCCGGTGATCTTCATGGAGTACGCCATGGATGTCGCCGACGCGTGCCGCGAGCGCGGGATCAAGGCGGTCGCGGTCTCGGCCGGATACATGAACCCGGCCCCGCGGGAGGAGTTCTACCGGCACATCGACGCGGCGAACATCGACCTCAAGGCGTTCAGCGAACAGTTCTACTCCAAGATCACGTTCGCGCGGCTCGACAAGGTGCTGGAGACGCTGGAGTACCTGCGCACGACCGACGTCTGGTTCGAGGTGACCACGCTGCTCATCCCCGGCCGCAACGACGGCGACGAAGAGCTGCGCAAGCAGTGCGACTGGCTGCTGGAGCACCTGGGGCCGGACGTGCCGCTGCACTTCTCCGCGTTCCACCCCGACTTCAAGATGCGTGACGTGCCGCCGACCCCGCCCGAGACCCTGCGCCGGGCGCGGCGGATCGCGCTGGAGACGGGGCTGCGGTTCGTCTACACCGGCAACGTCCACGATCCCGAGGGCCAGACGACCCGGTGCCCGGGCTGCGGGGCGGCCGCGGTCGTGCGCGACTGGTACGACCTGGTCGCGTACGCGCTCACCGACGACGGGCGCTGCACCGCGTGCGGGTTCGCGGTGCCGGGCGTGTTCGAGGGGCCGGCCGGGAGCTGGGGGCGCCGCCGGTTGCCGGTGGCCATCGGATGAGGCCGCCCGCCGTGGCCGGCAGCTTCTACCCGGCCGACCCGAGGGAGCTGCAGGCCGCGGTGGAGGAGCTTTTGGCAGCTGTACCGCCTGAGCCGGACGAATCCCCCGCGTACATCGTCCCGCACGCCGGGTACCGGTGGTCGGGTCCCACGGCGGCCCACGTGTACCGCCGGCTGCAGGGGCGCACGGCCGAGCGCGTCGTGCTCCTCGGCCCCGCGCACCGGGTGCCGCTGCGAGGGGCCGCGGTGCCGACGCTGGCCGAGTGGTCGACGCCGCTGGGCACTGTGACGCTCGACACGCACGGCGCCGCCAGGCTCGTGGCGGCCGGGCTGGCGCGAGCGGACGACGCGCCGCACGCGCCCGAGCACTCCCTGGAGGTACAGCTCCCGTTTCTGCAGTTGCTCGGGTTGTCCAAGGTGCTGCCGGTGTGCGTGGGGCCCGGCGAGGCCGACGCGGTCGCCGAGCTGCTGGCCGCCGTCCACGGGCCCGGGACGATCGTGCTGTGCAGCACCGATCTCTCGCACTTCCTGCCGCAGGAGCAGGCCCGGGCGGCCGACGCGCGGACCATCGACGCCGTTGCGCGGCTCGAACCCGGCGACATCGGCGAGCGGGACGCCTGCGGGCGGCACGCGCTGCGCGGCCTGCTGGCGTGGGCCCGGGGCCGCGGATCGACGGTTCGCGAGCTGCACCGGGCCACGTCGGGCGACGAGGGCGGCCCCCCGGACCGGGTGGTCGGCTACCTCGCCGCCTCGCTGGACTGATGACGCGGAGTAGCCATGGTCGGCACACCGACGTCATAACGGTCGATTCCGTTGCCTCCGAACCGGCCAAAAGACCCTGACCGATCGGCCGACCTCTGAAGGGGTGCCCCGCGACCGTCTTCCGAATGGAGGCGCCGGTGTTCGGCGCCGGAACTGGAGAACGGGGCATGTCTGCCACGACGACGGCCGGCCCGGCGGCCGGCACCGGCTGGGTGCCGATGACGGCCGAGCAGCGGGAGCAGTTCGACACGGACGGTTACCTCGTGCTGAAGGGCGTGCTGAGCCCGGACGAGGTGCGTCACTACGCGTCGGTGCTCGACGTCGCGCACGCCACGCACCCGCGCGCGGCGGACGGCTCGCTGCACCTGCTCAGCGCCGTCACGAGCTGCCCGGAGCTGGCCGGCCTGATCGACCACCCGGCGACGTTCCCGCTGGTCTGGTCGATCCTGGGCTGGAACGTGCACATCTACCACTCGCACCTGGACGTGCATCCGACCGTCCCGGCGGCGAAGCCGGACTGGTGGCACTGGCACCAGGACGGCGGCCGGCAGAACCGTGAGCTCGAGACCGACCCGCGGCCGCGGCTGTCGGTGAAGCTCGCGTACTGGCTCTCGGACGTCTCCGAGGAGGGCCGCGGCAACCTGACGCTCATCCCCGGCAGCCACACCGCCAACTGGCTGCCCGGGCCGCCGAAGCGCGACGTGCCGTGGCCGGCCCCGCAGGGCGCGATCCAGGTCAAGGTCGACGCGGGCGACGTGGTCTTCTTCGACCGCCGGATCTGGCACGCCCGCTCGGACAACCACTCCGAGATCACCCGGCGCTGCGTCTTCCTCGGCTACACGTACCGCTGGATCGCCATCCGCGACGAGATCGCCGACCTGCCCGGCAAGCCGTGGTGGAACGAGCTGAACCCGGTGCAGCAGCAGCTGCTCGGCGGGGTGGGGGTCGGCGACGGCGACCACCACTGGGGCCACTACCCCGAGTCGACGCCGCTCTACACCGCCCTGCGCGACCGGGGGCTGCTCGACCCGGGCTACCCCCCGCTGATCCCCTAGCGCAATGTTCGCCCGTCCTCGATGCGTCTTAGGGTCGGGGACGGGCGAAGGGGTCGGGTTGACGTTCGAGGAGTTCGTCGAGGCGCGGCTGCAGGCGCTGCTGCGCTACGCCGTCATGCTGACCGGCGACCCGCACACGGCGCAGGACCTCGTGCAGGAGACGATGATCCGCGCGCAGCTCAAGTGGCGGCGGATCGCGGCGGCCGACATGCCCGAGCGCTACGTGAAGCGCATGATCACCAACGCGTACGTCGACCTGCACCGCGGCTCCTGGCTGCGCCGGGTCGCGCTGCGCGGCGTCGAGGTCGACACCGGCGTGCCGGCGCCCGACCACGCCGACGGGCACGCCGAGCGCGACCAGATGTGGCTGTGGCTCGGGCGGCTGCCCCGCCAGCAGCGCGCCGCGCTCGTCCTGCGTTACTACGAGGGGCTCACCGACGGCGAGATCGCCGAGGTGATGCGCTGCCCGGTCGGCACCGTGCGCTCGTGGATCTCCCGGGCGCTCGCGACCCTGCGCACCAGCGTCGCGCCCACGCTCACCGTGGACGGGGGTGCGAAGCCGTGATGGACGACCTGCTGCGCGAGACCTTCGCCCGCCACGAGGAGCTGGTCCCGGCCGCGTCGCCCGACCTGGGCGAGTCGATCGTGACGGGCGCCCGGCGGCTGCGCGCGCTGCGGCGCTGGGTCTTCTCCGGCCTGACCTTCCTGTGCTCCGCCCTCGCGCTGCTGCTGGTGCCGATCGTGGCCCGGCCCCACGCGGCGCCGCCCGCCGCGCCCGAGCCCAGCCGGCCGGTGAACCTGCTGATCGTCGGCATCGACCGGGGCACCGGCACACCGGTGCGGGTCAAGGCCAACGCCATCGTGCTGCTGCACGTGAACCCGGCCGCCCGCACCGCCTACGAGGTCGTGATCCCCCGCGATCTCCTGCTCGACCTGCCCGGCATCGGCCCGCAGCGCGCCGACGGGGCCTATCTGGTCGGCGGGTACGAGCTCGCGGCCGAGGCGGTCGCCGGCATGACCGGGCTGACCCTCGACGGCGGCGCGGTCGTCGACATCGCCGGACTCGAGTCGGTCACCCGGGCCGCGGGCGGCGTCGACCTCTGTGCGCCCGTATGCCGGCACTACGATCCGGGCGAGGCGGGCGACGCCCTGCGCCGATCGCTGGGGTCGGGCGATGACCGGGTGCTGCAGCAGTACCTGACCGCGCTCGCGAAGGCCGCCGCCGACCCGGCCCGGGTGCCCGGCCTGCTCGCCGCGGCCGGAGGCACGCTCGAGCTGCACCTCGGCACCGCGTCGCTGCCGGTGCTGGCCGCACGGATGGCGGGCGTGGACCCCTCGGCGGTCTCGGCGATCCGGCTGCCGGTGAGCGCGTCCAACGGCGGCCCGGAGCCCCTGCCGGGGGGCGACGGCCTCTACGACGCCATGCGCGACGGGCGGGTCGGCGCCTGGTTGACGGCGCACCCCCAGTTCACCCTGGGGTAGTCGCCCTGCGGGCCCCCGGCTAGTACTCGTCGCTGAGGTCGACCTCGCGGTCCTGCTCGATGGCGTCGTACTCGTTCGCCTCCCACGGCCGCGCGTGCGGCGTGTGCGGCCGGTCCAGCGGATTGGCGGGCTGGGCCTGCTCGGCCGCATCCTCCGGCGACGACTCCGGGTCGCGCACGTCCGGGTCGAGACGGTCCTCGATGGTCAGCAGTTCCTCGTCTGGCTGGGTCATCGCCGGGGCTCCCTGTCGCTCGCTGCGGTAGCTCGCTTCCGTCCTTGGGCGTTCTCCACCGTACGACTGTTGCGCCCCCTTTGCCCCGTGCCCCCCGGAATTCCCGGTCAGGTCACCCGGCTACGAGCGATGCTCAGGACTGCGAGATACTCCGTGGCAGGACAGAGCGGTCCGCGAGGAGCTCGCGTCTATCGGCTCCAAACCGCACGATCCAAACAGTCAAGGAGCGCCGTCATGCCCATCGCCTCGTCCGATGTCTACGCCGAGATGCTCGACCGCGCCAAGGCCGGCGCGTTCGCCTACCCGGCGATCAACGTCTCCTCGTCGCAGACGCTCAACGCGGCGATCCGCGGTTTCGCCGAGGCCGAGAGTGACGGCATCATCCAGGTCTCGACCGGTGGCGCGGAGTACATCTCCGGCCCCACCGTGAAGGACATGATCACGGGTTCGGTCGCGCTGGCCGCGTTCGCGCACGAGGTCGCGAAGAAGTACTCGGTGAACATCGCGCTGCACACCGACCACTGCCCGAAGGACAAGCTCGACAAGTTCGTCCGCCCGCTGCTGGCCATCTCGACCGAGCGCGTCGCCAAGGGCGAGGAGCCGCTGTTCCAGTCGCACATGTGGGACGGCTCCGCGGTGCCGCTGGGCGAGAACCTCGACATCGCCGAGGAGCTGCTGGCCAAGACGGCCGCGGCGAAGGTCGTCCTCGAGATCGAGGTCGGCGTGGTCGGCGGCGAGGAGGACGGCGTCGTCGGTGCGATCGACGAGAAGCTGTACACGACCGTCGCGGACGGCCTGGCCATGGTCGAGAGGCTCGGCCTGGGCGAGAAGGGCCGGTACATGGCCGCCCTGACCTTCGGCAACGTGCACGGCGTCTACAAGCCGGGCAACGTCAAGCTGCGCCCCGAGATCCTCAAGACGATCCAGGACGCGGTCGCCGAGAAGTACGGCAAGGAAAAGCCGCTTTCGCTGGTCTTCCACGGCGGCTCGGGCTCGCTGCTCTCGGAGATCCGCGAGGCCCTCGACTACGGCGTGGTCAAGATGAACATCGACACCGACACGCAGTACGCGTTCACCCGCCCGGTCGCCGCGCACATGTTCACCAACTACGACGGTGTGCTGAAGGTCGACGGCGAGGTCGGCAACAAGAAGGCGTACGACCCGCGCGCCTGGGGCAAGGCCGGCGAGGCCGGGCTGGCCGCCCGCGTCGTCGAGGCCTGCGAGCACCTGCGCTCGACGGGCACCACGCTCTCCAAGTAAGCGCCGCGCTCGGCAGACGCGACAACGGCCCGGCTGGATCACTCCAGCCGGGCCGTTCGCGTTGGGTCATCGACTACTCGTTGAGGAAGTTGAAGTAGCCGCCCGGCGTGATGGGGCCCTTGACCGGGTTGGCGTTGTCGGTCAGGTCCGCGATGGTGACCGGGCAGCTGCCGGCGTAGACGTTGGTGCCGAGCCCGTCGGGGTCGTTGGTCACGTCGGGGGTGGTGACGGTGAGCTGCGTGCCGGCCGTGTTGACGGCGGTGACCGCCGCCGGCTTGTTGCAGAAGAAGACGCCCCAGGTCGCCGAGCCGCCCTGGTAGTCGCTGAGGGTCTTGGACACCAGCGCGCTCGTGGTCAGCACGGTGCTGGTCGCGCCCTTCGCGCGGCCCGAGGAGACGCTGAGCGAGATGACGGTCGGCACCGCGATGATGCTCGCGCCGGTGTCGGAGACCGCGAACGTCTTGCTCACGCCGCCCTGGCTGATGGCGAGGCTCGCGTCGGTCGTCGACAGGCCGGCCGGCGACTTGAACGTCAGGTAGTTGCCGGCCGCCGGCGCGGACGAAGTGTTGGCGGGGATCAGCGTGCCCGAGGAGTCGTAGACCTTGATCTCGGTCGCCGGCTTGCCCCCGAAGGTCACGGCGAGCGCCGCCGACGTGCGCGGGTCGAACGCGAAGGTCGAGTCGGCCTTCACGCGCACGGTCTGCCCACCGGCGGTCACGAACCGGCGGGTCTGCGCGGTGGGGTCGAGCAGGGCGCTGTTGTCGTTGATGACCGGCTTGTCGGACAGCGCCGCGATGGCCGGCGGCGTGATGAAGAACAGCCCGTTGGCCTTGCTCAGCGTGTTGCCGCCGGCGAACAGGATGTCGATGCCGTCGCCGCCGGTGGCCGTGGTCGCGGGGCAGCCGCCGGACGGCGTCTTGACCGCGATGGTGGTCGGGCTGGTGACGATGTAGGTCGGGATGTTCTGGCAGCTCGCGTCGGTGCCGAGGTTCACGCCGGTGATCAGCGCCTCGGACAGGGTCTGGCCGGTGACCGTGAGCAGGAGCACCTGCTTGGCGGTGCCCGCGGCCAGCTTGCCGGTCGACGGCGTGGTGATCGCGATGGTGCCGGTCAGCGTGGCGCCGTACGCCACGTGCGGCAGGCCACCGACGATCACGGCGCTTGCGGCGGCGGCGGTGAAGCCGAGGGAGACGGCGCGCTTTCGCCAGAATCGTTGCTGCGACATGGGGTCGGGGTCCTCTCTGAAACCACTATCTGACCCAAAGTAACAGTCACATCACTTTGCGTAATGGCGAAACGCGCTCACTTAGGCGGTCAGAATTTCCGCCGCCTCCGCCACGTCGTCGGTGATGTGCAGCAGGTGCCGCAGGTCGCCGACCGGAGAGGTGGCGAGCAGCGGCTCGAGCAGGCCGCGGACCGGCAGCCGCTCGGTCCAGTGCGCCACGTCGAGGAAGACGAAGGGGCCGCTGGCGCCGTCGCTGGCGTAGAAGGTCTTGGTCGCGGCCTGGAAGACCTCCTGGACGGTGCCCGCCATGCCCGGCGCGAAGACGATGCCGCCGCGGGACAGGCGCAGGATGGTGTCCTCGCGGATGGCGTTGGAGAAGTACTTCGCGATCTTCGCGGCGAACAGGTTGGCCGGCTCGTGGCCGTAGAGCCAGGTCGGGATGGCCAGACCGCCGCGGCGGGCCCAGGTGACGGGGTCGACGGCGGCCTGGTCGGCCGGCTCGGACGAGTCGGGCGTCGGCGGGACCGGGTGGCCGTAGCGCTCGCGGACGCGCAGGGCGACGGCGGTGTACGGCTGATGGTCATGGAAATCGGGCGAGCCCGCGAGCTCGTCGATCGCCGCGGTCACGGTCTCGAGCGGGTGCTCGGCCAGGAACGCGCCGAGGTTGGCCGCCTCCATGACGCCGGGGCCGCCGCCGGTCACCACCAGGCGGTCGGCGCGCGCGAGGCGCCACGCGAGCTCGGCGGCGTGGCGATACTCCACCGCGCCCCGAAGCGCCGCGTGCCCGCCCATGATGCCGATCGCCGCGGCCGGGCCCCGCGCGGCGATCCAGCCGGCGGTCACGTTGGCCAGCGCGTTGTCGACACCCGAGTCGTGCATCCGCTGGGCGACCGCCTCGCGGATCTCCGGCGTCGCCCCGCCCGTGGCGCGGAAGTGCCGGTACACCACCGTGTCGAACATCCCGTCGAAGCCGTCGGAGGCGAAGCCGGCCGCGAGGTCCTCGGGCACGTAGAGCTGGGAGGGGTGGGTCGGATACGGGATGCCGGCGAACTCGGGCACCACGACGGCCCGGCGCAGCAGCAGGTCCACGACGGTGTCGAGCGCGGCGAAGTGGCAGCCGATGAACAGCGAGTCGGCGACGTCGATGCGCGCCAGGTCGACGGCGGAGAGGTCGAGACCCTGGACGATCTTGCCGGCGATGGTGCCCTGGCGCAGGTGGAACCGCAGCTCCTCGATCGACTCGATCTCGTCCGGGGAGTGATCGTGCAGCGCGACGACGTCGGGCGGTGGCGGGGTTGGCACGCCCATATCCTGCCAAACCCCCGCAAAGAGCGATGGCCCGATCCGGGAAGGAACGGGCCATCGCGAACCGGGTCCTGGGGAGGCTCCGGACTTTCAGTTGTAGCCCGTCCTCCGGCGCCGCCACACCCTCCGTGCGCGTCGCGCGGGCTCAACCGTTCAGCCAGGCCCTCTCTGGTGTAATTGCGGCATGCAGAACCTCCTGCCCGAGCCCGCGCCCACCCTGCTGCCCGCCGAGCCGCACGCCGCCGCCCAGCTGGCCGAGTCCGACTCCGAGAAGACCGCCAAGGCGGTCGCCGCGCAGCACCCGGCCTACAGCGCCGCCTGGGCGCGCCTGGCCGAGCTGGCCCTCGCGGCCGGCGAGCCGGTGACGGCCTACGCGTACGCGCGCACCGGCTACCACCGCGGCCTCGACCAGCTGCGCCGCAGCGGGTGGCGCGGGGCCGGGCCGGTGCCGTGGGCGCACGAGCCGAACCAGGGCTTTCTGCGGGCGCTGCACGCGCTCGGGCAGGCGGCCGGGGCGATCGGCGAGACGGACGAGGCCGAGCGCTGCGCGACCTTCCTGCGCGACAGCGACCCGGCCGCCGTGACCGCCCTCTCCTAGGCGGCCATCCAGCCGGGCCGCTTTCGGCTAGGCGGCCACCTTCAGCTGGTCAGAGCCCTTCGGACACGGCCGCGGCGACCTTGAGCCAGGCGTCGCGGCTCGCGGTCGACAGGCCCGGGTAGCGGATCGGCTCGCCCGAGTCGATGAACTTCTCGTAGGGCACGATCAGCACGGTGCGCGTGCGGGCCGCGAAGTGCTGCGTGATCGCGGGCACGTGGACGTGCCGGCGGCTCGGCGGCATCGACACGACCGTCACCGCCTGGCGCACGAGCCGCTGCCGCCCGTGCTGCTCGAGGTGGTCGAGCATGCGCGAGGCGGTCTCGGCCGAGTCGTTGCGGGCCGACATCGTGACGACGAGCTGGTCGGTCGCGTCGATCGCGGCCTGCCAGTTCTCGGCGCGCACGTTGTTGCCGGTGTCCACGACGATCAGCTTGTAGAACCGGCTGACGACGTCGCGGATCTCCCCGAACGCGGTGGCGGTGAGCATCTCGCCCGCCGTCGCCGACTCGTCGGACGCGAGCACGTCGAACATGCCCTCGCCCTGGGCCCGCACGTATTGCGACAGGTCCCCGACGCGGCCCTGCGACCCGTGGAAGTTCTTCAGGTCATGCATGAGGTCGCGGACCGTGCGGTGGTGGAAGTCCTGCTGGGCACGCATGCCCAGGGTGCCCTGGGTCTCGTTGTTGTCCCAGGCCAGCACGTAGCCGCCGCGCTTCTGCCCGAACGTCATCGCGAGCAGCAGCACGGCCACGGTCTTGCCGGCGCCGCCCTTGGGGTTGACGACGGTCACCTGGCGCAGGCCGCCGAAGTTGCGGCGGACCATCTCGACTTCCTGGCGGTACTCGAGCTCGCGCCGGCCGGGGGCCACGGAGACGAGGCCCATGGTGCCCTTGGCGAGCACGCCGCGCACGCCGCGGGACGCCACCGGGTCGGCGGGCTTGGCCTGGCGGCGGCGGGCGAACTCCTCGGCGGTCGGGGTCTTGCCGTCGTGCCAGTTCTCCTGGGGCAGGGGCGGGAGCGGGGGCACGTGCGGGTTCGGGGCGTGACCGATCGGCGCCCCGTAAGGAGGCGGCGGCATCTGCCCAGGCGGCATCGGGCCCGGCGGCATCTGCCCAGGTGGCATCTGGCCCGGCGGCATGGCCGGCGGCGGGCCCTGGTACGGCGGCGGAGGCATGGGGGGTGCGGCCGGCGGCGGGCCATGCATCGGCCAGGGCCCCGGAGGTGGCGGCGGAGGTCCGGGCGGTCCGGGGGGTCCGGGGGGCGGCCCGGGCATCGGCGGGGCGCCGTAGATGTTGGGCGGCGGCCCCGGAGGCGGGCCGGGAGGAGCCGTGAAGGGGCCGGGCGCCGCAGGAGCAGGCGGCGGCGGAACGTCCGCAACGGGGGGAGCCGGAGGCGCCGGGGGAGCCGGAGGCGTGGAAGGAGCCGGAGGCGTGGAAGGCGCGGGCGGAGCCGGAGGCGCGGAAGGAGCCGGAGGAGCCGGAGGCGCGGAAGGTGCGGGCGGAGCCGGAGGAGCCGAGACCGGCGGGGCCGGAGGAGCCGAGACCGGCGGGGCCGGAGGAGCCGAGACCGGGCCCGGGGCGCCCGCGATGTGCGACGGAGGGCCCGAGACGGGCGGGCGCGGGGCCTGGAAGGGGCCGCCCACCGCAATGCCGCCCGACACCGGGATGCCGTTGCCGCCACTCACCGGAATGCCGCCGCCGCCCGGGAGCGGGATGCCGCCCCCGCCCGGCGTGGACACGGGCTCGCCGCTCGCGGGGGTGTGGGTCACCGGGTGGCCGTGCCGCAGCCCGCCCTCGTCCTCGTCCGCCGGCTTCGGACCACTCGGCGGTGGCGGCGGCCACGCCAGCGGGTCCACCGCGCCGGGCGGCTGCGACCAGGGCGAACCGCCGTGGTCGGACCCGGCGGTGCCCCCGCCCGAGGCCGGGCGTTCACCCCGCCGTCCGTCGATGTTCTCGTCCGGCGGCCAGACCATGTCGTTCACGCTCGAATCCCTCCCCGCAGTGCACTACCACCGTATGCGACGAGGTCGAACTGCGACACATGTGAGAGATCGAGCGGGCCGAGATGGCCTTATGGGACGTATACCGCCCAGGCGCCGCGCTCCATCCACCACGATCGCTTCCGGGTGAGGGTGCCCTCCACGCCGTCGTCGACGAACGGCAGGTCCGCGCGGGGGTGGATGGCCACCGCGCGGCCGTGGGCGCGACGGACCTGGATCTCCATGCGGGCCCGGCGGAACAGCCGGCGCGAGGCCACCGGGACCGCGACGGCCACGTCGAGCACGCCGTCGTCCATGGCGGGCGCGGTGACCAGCGGCAGGCCGTCGACGGTGGCGTACCGCGCCGCGTTCGCGACCACCGACACGAGCACGGGCTCGGTCCCGTCGGCGAGGACGGCGTCGTCGACCTCGACGCGGGCCAGGTAGGTGCCCGCCGTCCCGCTCGCGGTGACCCCGCCGAGCAGGGCGCCGTCGAGGGTGACCGAGCCGCCGTCGTTGCGCAGCAGGTCGAGCCGGCGCACGTTGCCGCCCAGCACCGCGGCGGCCACGTCGGCCGGCGAGCGGGGCAGGCCCAGCCGCGTGGCCAGGTCGGTCGCGTCCGGGCCGAGGGGCAGCACGCCGATCGGCGGCAGGTCGGGGAGGGTCCGGTCACTCGGCAGGTCGTCGGGGCGCTTGCTGGGCGCCGGGGCGTACATCCGCACCAGCCGGCGCACGACGGCCCGCAGCTGGCCGTCGGCGGCCGTGGCGACGATCACGCGCGCCTCGGGCAGGGCCGCGAGCGCCGCGTCGATTTCCTTGTCGTCGTGGGCCACGACCGTCCGGACCTCGGCGCTTGCCGTGCGCAGCGCGTCGCGGCAGGCAAGAATGGGAGTACGGGTGCCGCACGCGCCGCCTTCGCAGCCGCACTGCGAGTCTTCGCCGAGCGCTAGCAGCACGATGTCGACCACCGTTGTCAGCCTGCCTTTCCGAAGGTTGTTAGCCTGGCACCCCGGGCGAACGCGGGTCGCCCGACCTTGGAGGGCGAGCAGACATGCCAGCGATCGTGCTCATCGGCGCACAGTGGGGCGACGAGGGCAAGGGCAAGGTTACCGACATGATTGGCGGCGGCGTCGACTACGTCGTGCGCTACTCCGGCGGCAATAACGCGGGTCACACGGTCGTGACGCCGGACGGGCAGAAGTTCGCCCTGCATCTCATGCCGTCCGGCGCGCTGTGGCCCAACGCGGCCATCGTGATCGGCAACGGGGTCGTGGTCGACCCCAAGGTGCTGCTCACCGAGATCGACGGCCTGGCCGAGCGCGGGGTCGACGTGTCCCGCCTGATGATCTCGGGTGACGCACACCTCATCATGCCGCACCACCGGGCCCTGGACCGGGTGGTGGAGCGCTACCTGGGCTCGTCCCGGATCGGCACCACCGGCCGCGGCATCGGCCCGGCCTACGGCGACAAGGTCGCGCGCATGGGCATCCGCGTGCAGGACCTGCTCGACCCCGGCATCCTGCGCAAGAAGCTCGAGATCGTGCTGCGCGAGCGCAACCAGGTGCTGTTCAAGGTCTACAACCGCAAAGAGATCGACGTCGACGCGGTGGTGGAGGAGTACCTCACCTACGCCGAGCGCATGCGGCCCTACATCACCGACACCCGGCAGGTGCTCTGGAAGGGCCTGGAGCAGGGCCGCACGGTGCTGCTCGAGGGCGCCCAGGCCACCATGCTCGACATGGACCACGGCACCTACCCGTTCGTGACGTCGTCCAACCCGACCGCGGGCGGGGCGTGCGTGGGCGCGGGCATCCCGCCGACCGCCATCACCCAGGTCATCGGGGTGACGAAGGCCTACACCACGCGGGTGGGATCCGGGCCGTTCCCGACCGAGCTGTTCGACGAGAACGGCGTGCACCTGCGCAAGATCGGCCGGGAGTACGGCACGACGACCGGTCGCGAACGGCGCACCGGCTGGTATGACGCGGTCGTCGCGAAGTACTCCACCCGGCTCAACGGCATCACCGACCTGGTCGTGACCAAGCTCGACGTGCTCTCGGGCCTCGAGAAGGTCCCGATCTGCGTGGCGTACGAGGTCGACGGCAAGCGCACCGACGACATGCCGATGACGCAGACGGAGTTCCACCACGCCACCCCGGTCTACGAGGAGCTGCCGGGCTGGTGGGAGGACATCTCCGAGGCCCGCTCGTTCGAGGACCTCCCGGCCAACGCCCGCGCCTACATCGAGCGCATCGAGGAGCTCGCCGGCACGCGGGTGTCCATCGTCGGGGTGGGTCCGGGCCGGGACGAAAACGTGGTGCGGCACCCCCTGATCTAGTCTGTCCGGGTGCGCGTACTCCTCATCGGAACGGGCGGCCGCGAGCACGCGCTCGCCGCCGCCCTGGCCGCCGACCCGGCCGTGACCGCCCTCATCTGCGCCCCCGGCAGCCCGGGCATGGCCGCGCTGGGGGAACTGGCCGCGGTCGACCCGCTGGACCCCGGCGCCGTGGCCGCGCTCGCCGTCGAGTCGGGCGCGGATCTCGTCGTCGTCGGGCCGGAGGCGCCGCTGGTGGCCGGGGTCGCCGACGCGGTGCGGGCCAAGGGCATCGCCTGCTTCGGCCCGTCGCAGGCGGCGGCCCAGCTGGAGGGGTCGAAGGCGTTCGCCAAGGACGTCATGCGCGCCGCGGGCGTGCCCACCGCGCGCTCGTTCGTCTGCACCACGCCGGACGAGCTCGCCGCGGCGCTGGAGGAGTTCGGCCCGCCCTACGTGGTCAAGGACGACGGGCTCGCCGCGGGCAAGGGCGTCGTCGTCACCGAGGACGTCGCCGTGGCGCTCGCGCACGGGGCGGCCTGCGAGCGGGTGGTCGTCGAGGAGTACCTCGCGGGGCCCGAGGTGTCGCTGTTCGTGGTGACCGACGGGGTGGCGGCCGTACCGCTGCAGCCCGCCCAGGACTTCAAGCGCATCTTCGACGGCGACGAGGGCCCCAACACCGGCGGCATGGGCGCCTACACGCCGCTGCCGTGGGCCCCGCCGGACCTCGTCGAGCAGGTCATGGCGAGCGTGGTCCAGCCGACCCTCGCCGAGATGCGCAGGCGGGACGCGCCGTTCAGCGGCACGCTGTACGTCGGGCTCGCCCTCACCGCCGACGGCCCGAAGGTCATCGAGTTCAACTGCCGCTTCGGCGACCCCGAGACCCAGGCCGTGCTGGCCCGGCTGGAGACCCCGCTCGCCGGGGTGCTGCACGCCGCCGCGGTCGGCCGCCTCGCCGAGGACCCGCCGCTGGCCTGGCGCCCGGGCGCGGCCGTGTGCGTGGTCATGGCGAGCGCGGGCTACCCCGAGTCGGCCCGCAAGGGCGACGTGATCACCGGCGCCGACGGCGTGCCCGGGGTGCTGCACTCCGGCACCGCCCGGCGTGCGGACGGCGCGCTCGTCACCGCCGGCGGCCGCGTGCTGGCCTGCACGGCGCTGGGCGAGACGCTGGCCGACGCGCGCGAGGCCGCCTACGCGATCGTGCGCGGGATCTCCTTCGACGGCGCGCAGTTCCGCACCGACATCGCCCTCGCCGCGGCGGAGGGAAGAATCGCCCTGCCGTAGGCAACCCGGGCCGTCGCGGGCGCCGTTTCCCTCGTGTACCCACACGGGAGGAAACGGATGACGCCGGAGCAGTCCTATCGCGAGTACGTCGCCGGCAACCTCGAGCGCCTGCGCCGCACCGCGTTTCTGTTGTGCGGCGACTGGCACACCGCCGACGACCTCGTCTCGACGGTGCTGGTGAAGCTGTACCGGCACTGGAAGCGGGCCGCGCGCTTCGAGCACCGGGACGCGTACGTCCGCCGCATGCTCCTGCGAGCGTGGCTCGACGAGCGCCGCCGGCCCTGGCGCCGGGAGACGGCGACCGAGGTGCTGCCCGACGCGTCCGTCCCCGGCCCCGACGCCGATCGCCGGCTGGCCGTGCTCTCCCTGCTGGGCTCGCTGCCCCCGCGCCGCCGGGCCGTGCTGGTCCTGCGGTACTTCTGCGACCTCTCCGTCGAGGAGACGGCCGAGGCGCTCGGGTGCACCGAGGGGACCGTGAAGAGCCAGACGGCCCGGGCACTGGAGTCGCTGCGGGCCCACCTCAGCGAGGGAGAAGCGTTGTGGACCTGAGAGAGGCCATGTGGGAGGCGACCGACGCCCCGCCGCCCACCGCGATCGACGTCGACCGGATCGTCACCGGCGAACGCCGGCGCGCCCGCGGCCTGCGGGTGGCCGGCCTCGCCGCCGTCGTGACCGTGCTCGCCTTCGGCGCGACCATGCTGCCGCGCTACTTCGGCGAGAGCCTGGCCCCGCCGGTGGGCGCCCTGCCGGCCCACTCGACCGTGCCGTCCGGCTCGCGGTCGATGACGACCCAGCCGCCGTGCGACGTCGAGCAGGGCGACGGCGACCCGCCGCTGCACCCGGTGACCGAGACCTGCGAGCAGGCCACCTCCCGGCTCTCCGCCACCTTCGGCGGGAACCTCCAGGACGAGCTGGGCAACGACTGGCCCACTCCGCGATTCGTGCGCACCGCCGCCGCGTCCGTGTCCTACCTCGCGTCGTGGGACTACAACCGGGACGGCCACGCCTTCCATCTCAGCGTGTGGCTCTACGCCAACCCGAAGGACAAGGCCGAGTGGCTGGACGTGCCGTGTGGCAGCGATTGCCGCCACGAAACGGTGCACGGCCTGCCCGTGATGATCGCCTCCGGCCCCCGGGTCCTGGTCTCCCGGCCCGACGGCACGGAGATCCTCCTCGCCGTGGAGCCCTCGGCGGCCGGCAGCAGCGCGAACGTGCCGTTCATCAGCGAGGAGCAGGCGATCAGGCTGGCCACCGCCCCGGAGATGACGCTCTACCCGACCGTGCCCTGAGCGACCCGCTCGGCCGTCACCGCGGTGATGGCCCGGCCCCGCACCTGCGAGACGGTGAACCGCCAGTCCTGGACGGTCACCGTCTCGCCGGGGGCGGTCGGCAGCTTGCCCAGGCGCGCCAGCACCAGCCCGGCCACCGTGGTGAACGGCGCGTCCGGCCCGAGCTCGAGCGGGATGCGCACGTCGTCCAGGTCGTGGATGGGGAAGGTGCCCGGCAGCAGCACGCTGCCGTCGGCGTTGCGGCGCACCGGCGAGCCGGCGTCGGGCCCGGGCAGCGCGCCGACCACCTCGGCGACGGCGTCGGTGAGGGTCACGATGCCGTCGATCGCCCCGCGCTCGTCCACGACCAGCGCGATCTCCTGCCGCTCGGCCTTGAACCGCTGCAGCGCGTCGGCGACCGGCAGCGTCTCGGGCAGCAGCAGGGCCGGGCGCATGACGTCGCGGACCGTCGCGCCGGGGGCGGCTCGCACGAGGTCGGCCCAGTGCACGACCCCGGCCGCGCTGTCGAGGTCGCCGTTCTCGATCACCGGGGCGCGGGCGTGGCCGGACGCGGCCAGCTCGGTGGCCGCCCGCGCGGCGGGCGTGGCGGTCTGCAGAGCGAAGACCAGCGGCCTCGGTACCAGCACCGCCCGCAGACTGCGCGCCGCGATCTCGACCGCGCCGGAGATGATCTCGCGCTGCTGGCGCGTGAAGGCGGGCTGGCTGGCGACCAGGTCGCGCAGCTCCTCCGGGCCGATCTCGTCCTGCCGGCGGTGCGGATCGGCCCCGGCCGCGCGGACCACGAGGTCGCTGGCCGACGCGAGCACCCAGATGGCCGGGCGCAGCAGCATGGAGAGCACCCGCAGCGGCCGGGCCACGGCCAGCGCCCAGCCCTCGGCGCGCTGCATGGCGATCCGTTTCGGGGCGAGCTCGCCGATGACCAGGGTGACGAAGGTGAGCGCCAGGGTGACCAGCACGATCGCGATCGGGCCGGACGCCCCGCCGAGGAAGCCCAGCAGCGGCTCGACCGGCTCGGCGAGGGAGACCGCGGCCGTGGCCGAGGCCAGGAATCCGGCGAGCGTGATGCCGATCTGGATGGTGGACAGAAAGCGGTTCGGGTCGCGGGCGAGGCGGGCGAGCGCACGGCCGGCGCCGTCGCGGCGCTCGAGGCGGCGCAGCTGCCCCTCGCGCAGTGAGATGAGTGCCATCTCGCTGCCGGCGAACGCGGCGTTGAGCAGAGTCAGGAGGAGGACCAGGGCCAGCTCGAACCAGACGGTGTCCATTGGACGACCGACGATAACGCCCCTAGCTGGGAAAAAGCTGACGACGAACGATCTTGCCGGTGGCGTTGCGCGGGAGGGCGGGCACGAAGAAGACGTCCCGCGGCACCGAGAAGCGGGCCAGCCGGTGCCGCACGTATTCGCGCACGGCGTCGGCGTCGAGCTGCTCGCCGGGGTGCAGCGCGATCCACGCGGCCAGGCGCTGGCCGAACTCCGGGTCGGGCACGCCGGCCACGGCCACCTCGCGCACCTGCGGCAGGTCGGCGATCACGTCCTCGACCGCGGCCGGGTAGACGTTCTCGCCGCCGGAGATGACCATGTCGTCCTCGCGGCCGTCGACGAAGAGCAGCCCGTTCTTGTCGAGGTGGCCGAGGTCGCCGGTGGCGATGAGGTCGCCGTAGTGCTCGCGGCCGGTGCCGTTGGTGTAGCCCTCGAAGAGCATGTCGTTGCCGACGAAGATCCGCCCCACGGCGCCGGTCGGCTGCGGCTCGCCCGCGGCGGACAGGATGGCCACGCGCGTGCCGTGCGGCGGCCGCCCGGCGGTGCCCGGCGCGGCGCGCAGCTCCTCCGGCACCGCGATCGACGCCCAGGACGCCTCGGTCGAGCCGTAAAGGTTGTAGAGCACGTCGCCGTGTACGTCCATGAACCGGGTCGCCAGCGGGCCGGTCAGGGCCGAGCCGGAGACCGCGACCACCTTCAGCGTCGGGGTCCGGGTCGCGGGCGCCTCCAGGATGCGCTGGAGCATCACCGGTACGGCGAACAGCGAGGTGCAGCCGTGAGCGTTCACCGAGCCCAGGGCGCCCGCGGGCGTGAAGCGGCGGTTCAGCACGATGGTGCCGCGCAGCGCCAGGCACAGCTGCAGCGCGGCCAGCCCCCAGGTGTGGAAGAGCGGGGCGGCCACGAACATCCGCTCGCCGGCGTTGAGCGGGATGCGCGACACGACCGTGGCCAGCGGGCCGAGCCCGGCCGGGTTGCGGCGCCGGGCCCCCTTGGGCGTGCCGGTCGTGCCGCTGGTGAGCACGACGATCGAGCCCGGCTCGGCCGGCGGGGCGAGCTCCTCGGCCGGTGCGCGCTGGATCAGCTCCTCGAGCCGCTCGGTCGACTGCCGGGGCAGGTTCGGCGGGATCGCGGCCAGCATGCCGAGGAACACCTCGTCGTGCAGCAGCAGCTGCAGGCCCTGGTCGTGGGCGACGGACTCGACCTGCGCGTTGCCCAGGCCGGTGTTGACGAGCACCGCCTGCGCGCCGAGGGCCACGACGGCCATCATCGCCTCGACCATCGTGGCGGAGTTCTCGCAGAGCAGCCCGACGCGGTCGCCCGGGCGCACGCCGAGCTCGACCCGCAGCCCGTTGGCGAGCCGCCGGACCCGCAGGTCGAGCTCGCCGTAGGTGACCTGGCGGCGCTCGTCGATCACCGCGGCGCGGCCCGGGTCACGGGCCGCGGCGGAACGCATCTCGCCGTAGAGGCCGAAGCCCCATCGACGCAGCGCGTTGAGCTGGCGGATGACGCGGCCCGGGCCGGCCGGGTTGAGCACTTTGCGCTTGGCGAGGGTGCGCAGTACGAATCCGGCGTCCATCGGCGGTGAACTCCTCGTTCATGGTTGCTCGGCTTTGAGGGGTAAGTCCGAAACCTACCCCTCTGACCGAAGTAGCGCGAGGTCAGCGAATGTACGTGCCCGAGATCGCGCGGGAGATCACCAGGCGTTGGATCTCGCTGGTGCCCTCGAAGATGGTGTAGATCTTGGCGTCGCGGAACCAGCGCTCGACGGGGTGCTCGCGCAGGAACCCGGCCCCGCCGAGGATCTGCACCGCCTTCTCGGTGACCGCCACGGCCACCTCGCCCGCCTTGAGCTTGCTCATCGAGCCCTCGCCGGCCTCGAAGACGCGGTTGTTGCGCCCCATCCACGCGGCCCGCCACACCAGCAGCCGGGCGGCGTCGATCTCCATGCGCATGTCCGCCAGGGCGAACGCGATGGCCTGGTTCTCGATGATCGGCCGGCCGAACTGGACGCGGCCCTTGGCGTACTCCAGCGCGTACTCGTACGCCGCCCGCGCCACCCCGAGCGCCTGCGCGCCGACGGCCGGCCGGGACAGCTCGAACGTGCGCATCGCCGCCTGGCCCTGCGCCTTGCGGCCCTCGCGCGCCCGGGCGAGCCGCTCGGTGAGCGCCTCCCGGCCGCCGAGCACCAGCTCGCCGGGGACCCGCACGTCGTCGAGGAAGACGTCGGCGGTGTGCGAGGCGCGCAGGCCGAGCTTCTTGAGCTTCTTGGCGCCGTCGAGCCCGGGCGTGCCCGGCGGCACGATGAACGCGGCCTGGCCGCGCGAGCCCAGCTCGGGCTCGACGCTGGCGGTCACCACGTGCACGTTGGCGATCCCGCCGTTGGTCGCGTAGGCCTTCTGGCCGCTGATCACCCACTCGTCCGCGGCCTCGTCGTAGCGGGCGCGGGTGCGCATCGAGCCGACGTCGGAGCCGGCCTCGGGCTCGGTCGTGCAGAACGCGGCGACCTTCGGGTCGTCGGCGTCGCCGAAGCACTGCGGCACCCACTCCACCATCTGGTCCGGCGTGCCGCTGCCGTAGATGGCGGCCACCGCCAGGCTGGTGCCGAAGATGGCCATGCCGATGCCGGCGTCGCCCCAGAACAGCTCCTCGTTGGCGAGGCACAGCGAGAGGCCGGACGGGTCCGACCAGGCGTTGGCGAGGAACTCGAAGCCGTAGAGGCCGATCTTCGCCGCCTCCTGGATCACCGGCCAGGGGGTCTCCTCGCGGGCGTCCCACTCCGCGGCGGCCGGGCGCACGACCTCCGCGGCGAAGCCGTGCACCCAGTCGCGAAGGTCCCGCTGCTCCTCGTTCAGATCGAGCGAGAACTCGGGCATGACCATCAGGCCTTGGGGATGTCGAACAGGTTCGCGATGTTGGCGGCGAGGCCGAGGTCGCCCTTGGCCTTGAGCTTGCCGGTCATGAACATCATCATGGGGTTGCCGACGCCGGAGACGACCTTGAGGAAGTCGACCGGGCCGACGGTGATCGAGAGCTTCGGCTCCTGGTCGGGGCTCGGCGAGAGCCGGCAGGCGCCGTCCGCGATGACCAGCTCGTAGGAGTCGGTGCCGCCGTCGGGCGCGCCGGTGATGTTCCAGTGAATGATCGCGTTGGTCGAGCCCGCGCGGTCGGCCCGGAACAGCTCGGGGAACCGGGAGAAGATCGTGTCCAGGATCGTCTTGCGCTGCGGGCTGTTCATGATGTCGGCCAGCTGTGCGTCCGGCGCGCCCTTGACCAGGGCGGCGAACTGCTTCGGGTCGACGTTGTTGAAGTCGCCCAGGGCGGCGAGGTCGGACATGGATGTCCCTCCGTCGGAATAAGCTACTCGTGCGTAACCTTACGCACGAGTAGGTAAGGAGGCAAGATGCTGAAACGGCTCCCCCGCGTCGTCCGCGAGCAGCAGATGCTCGACGCGGCGGTCAAGGTCTTCTCCCGGCGCGGGTTCCACGCCGCGTCGATGGACGAGATCGCGGAGGTGGCCGGCATCTCCAAGCCGATGGTGTATGCGTATCTCGGCACCAAGGACGAGCTGTTCCTGGCCTGCCTGCAGCGCGAGGCGACCCGGCTGATGGAGGCGGTCGCGGCCGGGGTCGTGCCCACCGCCCGCCCCGACGAGCAGCTGTGGAACGGGCTGCGGGCGTTCTTCGCCTTCGTCGGCGCGCACCGCGACGGCTGGCAGGTGCTCTACCGCCAGGCCCGCAGCGAGCCGCCCTTCGCCGCCGAGCTCTCGGCGATGCGCACCCGGATCGTCGAGGTCGTCGCCGGGCTGCTCGAGGGCGCCTGGGCCCAGGCCGAGGCGGGCCGCACGGCGGTGGCCGACGACTTCCTCGCGATGGCCTTCGCCTACGTGGGAGCCGCCGAGTCGCTCGCGGACTGGCTCGCCGACCACGCCGAGGAGGACCCGGAGCACACCGCGACCCGCATGATGAACTTCGTCTGGGTCGGCGCCGACGCCCTGCTGCAGGGCCGGGTTTGGCGGGCCTAAGCCGTGCCCACCGCCGGCACCTGGGTCAGGCCGATGCCGACAAGCGCGCCGAGCAGCAGCAGGGTGCCCACCACCGTCGCGACCTGCATGGCCGTGCGCTGTTTGGGTGGGGCGTAGGCGAACCCGGCCGCCACCACCGCCCCCACGATCAGCCCGCCGACGTGCGCCTGCCAGGAGATGAAGTGGCTGAAGCCGAACGTCACCACGAGGTTGAAGATCAGCACGGGCACCACGCTGGCGATGCTGAGCTTGAGCTTGCGCAGGATCACGATGAGCGCCGAGAACATGCCGAAGACCGCGCCTGAGGCACCGGCACTCTGTGAGTTCGGCGCGGCGAGGAGGAACACGAGCACGCCGCCGCCCAGGCCGCTCAGCAGGTACAGCGCCAGGAAGCGAACCCGGCCGAGCGCCGCCTCCAGGGGCCGGCCCAGCACCCACAGCGCCCACATGTTCATCGCCAGGTGCAGCAGCCCGAAGTGCAGGAACATCGAGGTGAAGAGCTGGTAGAAATCGCCGTCGGCGATGCTGCGGCCGGCCAGCCGGATGCCCGATCCGGGAACGGCGAAGTAGGGCACCTCGGCGCCCCAGTCGTGCAGCGGGGTCGAGCTGCTGAGCAGGCCGCCCAGCCCGCCGCCGCCGAGACCCTCGGTGGCGTTGCGGCCGGCGCTGATGATCCCGAGGATGAAGACCAGCACGTTGATCACGATGAGCGTGATGGTCACCGTGCCGGCCGCGCCGGCCTGGGTGCCGCCGAACGCCGTGCGGGCCTGCCGCTGCGTCCGGCCGCCCTCGCGGACGCAGTCCGGGCACTGGAAGCCGACCGAGGCCTCGTTCATGCAGTCGGGGCAGATCGGCCGGTCGCACCGGGTGCACCGGACGTACGTCTCGCGATCGGTGTGCCGGTAGCAGACGGGGACCACGTTCGCCGGCGGCTGAGTCATGCTGACAAGGTTAGCCAGCACTCACCCGGTGCCCGGCGGCGCGCGGTCCCGTCCGTCGGCGCGTCGTTCAGCTGGTGCGCTCGACCGTGACGTTGTTGATCACGATGTCGTTCACCGGGCGGTCCATGCGACCGGTCTGGGTGGTCGCGATCTGGTCGACGACCTTGCGGGAGGCCTCGTCCGCGACCTCGCCGAAGATGGTGTGCTTGCCGTTGAGGTGCGGGGTCGGGCCGACCGTGATGAAGAACTGCGAGCCGTTGGTGCCCTGGCCGAAGCGCACGCCGGCGTTGGCCATGGCCAGCAGGTAGGGCCGGTTGAACTGCAGCTCGGGGTGAATCTCGTCGTTGAAGTTGTAGCCCGGGCCGCCGGTGCCGGTGCCCGTCGGGTCGCCACCCTGGATCATGAAGCCGCTGATCACGCGGTGGAAGATGACGCCGTCGTAGTACGGACCCTTGCCGGCCTCGCCCGTGCGGGGGTCCGTGTAGTCCTTGGTGCCCTCGGCGAGCTCCACGAAGTTGCGCACGGTCTTCGGGGCGCGGGTGGGGAACAGCTCAAGCCGGATATCGCCGACATTCGTGTGCAGCGTCGCGAACAGTTGCTCGGCCACCAGTTCTCCCTTTCCTTGGTGACATTCCGTCATCACGGTATCCGACGCGGATTCTGCCGGTTCGGGGTGTACGGGGCCCCGGTTCGATGCAGGATCAACACGAGCGGTCCTGGTCGTGAGGTTCCCCCTGGTCGGATCGGGGTAACCGGGGAAAGACGGGATTTCGCGCCTCGGGAGGTGGAGCAAGTGTTTCGACGTCGTCAGGTGCAGTCGCACACCCGGCTCATGCGGGACGAGCTCGGGGAGAGCCTGGATCACCTGCGGATGGCCGCGGCGCATGCCGCCGATGGCGCTTCGGGCGCCTTGGCGCCACGCGTCGACGCCGCCCGCAAGGCGGTGAAGCCGCGACTGGACAGCGGTGTCAACCGCGCCATGGGCGGCATGGAGTCGGTCATGGAGATCGCGCGGGAGCGCGGGAAGAAGGCCGGGCGCAAGGCCGAGAAGATGAGCCGCAAGACCCGCAAGAAGATCGCGCGCAACGAGCGCAAGTCGCCGCGGCGGATGCCGATGACGATCGGCGGCCTGGTGGTGGCCGGGGCGGCAGTGGGTGCCGCGGCCGCGTTCCTGCGCCGTCGGAGCAACGAGCGGACCTGGGACGAGTACGGCTCGACCCGCACGACCAGCGACACGGGGTCGATGCTCGGTGCCGCCAAGTCCACGATGGACGCCGGCATCGACAAGGCCAAGACGATGGGCGAGCAGGCGAAGGATCGCGCCTCCGACCTGATCGGCCACAAGAGCCCCAATGATGGGCCGACGAGCGGCGGAGAGTACGCCGCCTCGAAGAACAGCCGCTCCTAGCACGGCCTGATCGCACATGGACTGGCCCGTCCCCGGCCACGGGGGACGGGCCACCTGTGTATGCCCAGGACAGGCCTCAGAGCCAGCCGCTTCGGCGGAAGCCCCAGAACAGGGCGCCGCTGCTGCCCACCATCAGGGCCATCACGCCCGGGTAGCCGAAGACCCAGTGCGTCTCGGGCATGAAGTCGAAGTTCATGCCGTAGATGCCGGCGATCGACGTGATCACCGCGGCGATGGCGGCCCACGCCGCGATCTTGCGCATGTCGTTGTTCTGGTCGACGCTCACCTGGGCCAGGCGGGCCGCCAGCACCGAGTTGATGACGTCGTCGAGGTACAGCACCTGCTCGACCGCCCGCGCCAGATTGTCGGCCACGTCGCGGAAGTAGCGGCGGATCTCGTCCGGCACCTCGGCCACCTGGCTCGCGACCAGGCTGTTCATCGGGCGCTGGAGCGGCAGCACGGCCCGCTTGAACTCCATCAGCTCGCGCTTGAGCTGGTAGATGCGCTGGATGCGGTCGGCGCTGCGGCGACCCCGGTTGCCCTGGGGGCTGAAGACCTGGTCCTCGACCGCGGCGACGTCCTCCTCGATGTTCTGCGCGACGTCGACGAGCGTGTCGACCACGCTGTCGGCGATCGCGTACGCGACCGCCCACGGGCCGCGGGCCAGCACCTCCTGGCGCCGCTCCAGCCCCGAGCGGACCGGCGCGAGGCGGCTGGCGTCGCCGTGGCGCACGGTGATGACGAAGTGCTCGCCGATGAACATCAGCACGTCGCCGGTCTCGACCACCTCGCTGGTGTCGGTCAGCTCGTCGTGCTCGACGTATCGGGCCGTGCGCATGGTCAGGAAGGTCATTTCGCCGTACCGCTCGACCTTCGGCCGCTGCCGCGACTGCACGGCGTCCTCGACCGCGAGCTCGTGCAGCTGGAACGTCTCCGCGATCGCCGCCATCTCCGCGGCCTGCGGCTCCTTGAGCCCGATCCACACGAAGCCCCGGTGGCGGCGGGCGGCGTAGAGGGCCTCGGCGTAGGTGCGCTCGCCGGGCTGCCGGACCCCGTCGACGTAGAGGGCGCAGTCCACGATCGCGCTGTGCCCGGGCGTGGTCGCGGGTTGGACGACGGGCGGGGCGGAGTTGGTGAGCATCCGTGACATCGCCCGCACCGGCCGGGACAGCGCGCGCTGCAGCGGACCGGAGTTGGGGTGCTGTTCGTCGGCCATCTCGACCTCCCGGGTGGGACGAGGGGCCGGCCCGCGCGATGTTGGCACCGGGCGGACCGACCGCAGGTGGGGGGTGGGGGCGCGGTCGGCCCACCCGGTGCCGTTGGGGGGCGGGGGGTGATGCCTGTGGCGCGCGCTCGCTTTGGAAAGCGCGCCGGGCTGGATTTTGATCCATCCGATACCGCCGGCGGAACCACCCCCACCATCACGGTTTGGTGTCAGGTTCCTTGGAACGGGTATTGCTGCGTAATTGTGCGGCCTCAGGCCGGCTTGCGGACGGCTTCGATCGCCGCCGCCAGGCGCTGGACACCCTCGTCGACCTCGTCGTTGAGCACCGCCGAGAAGGCCAGCCGCACCGAGTGCCGACCGCCGTCGAGCAGGAAGTCGGAGCCCTTGACCACGGCCACGCCGAAGTCCTTGGCCGCCACCTTCTCGAGCTCGGTCGTGTCGATGTCGTCGGGCAGCTCCACCCAGAGGAAGTAGCCGCCGTCCGGCTCCACGAAGGTGGCGTCCGGGATGTGCTTGCGCAGGCTCTCGCCCAGCAGGCGGGCCCGCTCGCCCAGCGTCGCGCTGACCTTCTCGATCGAGCGCGTGACGTCGCCGCTGACACAGAACTGGTGCACGATGGCCTCGGCCACCATGCTCGGCGAGATGTAGATCGTCGTGGCCCGCTTCGCGATGCCGGCGATCGTCGCCTTCGGCCCGACCAGGTAGCCGACCCGCAGGCCCGGCGCGATGGTCTTGGTGAACGAGCTCGCGTGCACCACGACGCCCGCGGTGTCCTGCGAGAGCATCGACGGCAGCTTCTCGCCCCGCCAGCGGATCTCCGCGTACGGGTCGTCCTCGAAGATCGTGAAGCCGTACTCCTGGGCGAGCGCCAGCAGCGCCGCGCGCTTCTGCGCCGACAGGGTGACACCCGCCGGGTTCTGGAAGTTGGGGATGATGTGCGCCAGGACCGGGCGGACCCCGCTCTCCAGCAGCGCACGCAGCTCCGCGACGTCGATGCCGTCCGCCTCCAGCGTCACCGGGTGGACCTCGGCCCCCAGGTTGCGCAGGTTCAGCAGGGTGCGGTCATACGTCGGCTTCTCCACGATCACGGCGTCGCCCGGCTTCACCAGGTGCTCGAAGAGCAGGGCGTCGGCCTGCATCGAGCCGTTGGTGACGATGACCTGGTCAGCCTCCACGCCGTGCTGCTCGGCGATCCACGTGCGCAGCGGAAGGTAGCCCACGGACGTGCCGTAGGCCGTGATGCCGGCCGGGTCGGTCTCGAACGCGCGGACCGCGGCGGCCTTGAGCCCGTCGACGTTGATGATGTCAAGACTGGGCGCGCCACGGGCGAAAGAAATCAGCTGCATGCCTGGCAGCCTACGCACGCCGTCGCTGGCCGTTCAGCCGAGTTCCCGCCCTCCACCTGGGGTGTGACCGGCCGTTTCCGAGGTTCTTGCGGCCGGAGAGGCCCGGCGCGCCAAGATTCACGCCGGGATCGTCGTCTGGACCCAGACTCGCATGATGTCGCGCACGGAGATGACTCCCAACACATCGTCGTCGTCGAGCACGACCAGGTGACGGAAGCCGCCGCGGACCATCGCGGCCGCGGCCTCCTCGAGCGTCCACGACGGGCTGGCGTAGACGACCTCCCAGGTGATGTGGTCGGCCGCGCGTTCGACGTCGGGATCGAGGTCCGTGCCGATCGCGTTGAGGATGTCCCGCTCGGTGATGATGCCGATGCCGGCGCCGTCGGGGTCGGCGACGATCGCCGAGCCGACCTTCCGCCGCGCCATGAGCGCCGCGGCCTGCCGCAGGGTGTGGTCCGGGCCGAGCTGCACGACGGCCGTGGACATCGCTTCGTGTACCTGCATGGTGATCACTCCTCGCAACGGCACGGTTACGCCAAATGGTCCCGTGCCGGGCGCGAAGTCTCAAGACCCGCTCACTCGCCGGTGCGGGGAGATACAGTTGCGCAACGTGCGGTTTCTCAACGACAAGATGCCCGGGCACGAGCTGACCTACGACGACGTCTTCATGGTGCCGAGTCGCTCGGCCGTGGAGTCGCGGATGCAGGTGGATCTCACCACGGGTGACGGCAGCGGCACCACCATCCCGATCATCGTGTCGAACATGACCGCCGTCGCCGGGCGCCGCATGGCCGAGACCGTGGCCCGCCGCGGCGGCCTCGCGATCATCCCGCAGGACATCCCGATCGACGTCGTGGGCGAGGCGGTGTCGTGGGTCAAGCAGCGCCACCTCGTGCACGACACCCCGATCACCCTCGGCCCGACCGAGACCGTCTCGCTCGCCCTCGACCTGCTGCCGAAGCGGGCCCACGGCGCGGTGATCGTCGTCGAGGACGGCCGCCCGGTCGGCGTGGTCACCGAGGCCGACTGCGTCGATGTGGACCGCTTCAGCCAGCTGGGCGGCGTCATGTCGCGCAACCTGCTCACCCTGCCCGACGACGTGACCCCCGAGGAGGCGTTCAACCGCCTGGCGGCCGGGCACCACCGCCTCGCCCCGGTCATCGACGCGGCCGGTCGGCTGGTCGGCATCCTCACCCGCAACGCCGCCCTGCGCGCCACGCTCTACTCCCCCGCCGTCGACGCCGAGGGCCGGCTGCGCATCGGCGCCGCCATCGGCATCACCGGCGACGCCCCCGGCCGCGCGGACAAGCTGCTCGCCGCCGGGGTCGACGTGCTCGTGGTGGACACCGCCCACGGCCACCAGGAGCGGATGATCAGCACCCTGCGCGCGGTGCGGGCGCTCGACCCGTCGGTGCCGATCGTCGCCGGCAACGTGGTCACCCGCGAGGGCACCGCCGACCTGATCGCCGCCGGCGCCGACATCGTCAAGGTCGGCGTCGGCCCCGGCGCCATGTGCACCACCCGGATGATGACCGGCGTCGGCCGGCCCCAGTTCTCCGCGGTGCTCGAGTGCTCGCAGGAGGCGCGGCGCCACGGCGGGCACGTGTGGGCCGACGGCGGCGTGCGCCACCCGCGGGACGTGGCCCTGGCCCTCGCCGCGGGCGCGTCCAACGTGATGATCGGGTCGTGGCTGGCCGGCACCCACGAGTCGCCGGGCGACCCGCGGCGCGACCCCGACGGCCGGCTCTACAAGGAGAACTTCGGCATGGCCTCGGCCCGGGCCGTGAGCCGCCGCACCGCCGACGACAGCCTCTACGAGCGGGCCCGCAAGGCGCTGTTCGAGGAGGGGATCTCGTCCTCGCGGATGTACCTCGACCCGCGCCGCCCGGGCGTGGAGGACATCCTCGACGAGATCGTGGCCGGCGTGCGCAGCGCGTGCACCTATGCGGGCGCCGCGGACCTGGCCGAGTTCGCCGCGCGCGCCACGGTGGGTGTGCAGAGCGCGGCCGGCTACGCCGAGGGTAAACCCCTCGATGTTAGCTGGTAGAGCCGCAAAATTACCTCAAAGACCGGATGGTCCGGTGTCCCGTAGGTCACGTAAGGTGCACGTCGTGAACCTCGCTCGCGACCCCCTCGGCTTGTGACGCCACGGCCGTTGCTGCGCCGCCTGCAGGGTCTTCGCGGCGCGTCACGCTTCGTCGGGGCGGGACTGCTCGACCAGGTCGTCATCGCCGCGGCCAACTCGGCGAACACGCTCCTGGGCGGCATCCTGCTGCCGAAGGAGCAGTTCGGCGCCCTGGCGCTGGCGCTCGCGGTCGGATACTTCGCGATGTACCTCAACCGAGCCGTCGTCGGCGACGTCCTGCTCGCGCTCGCGTCGCGCTACGACGGGGATCCGCGCATCCGGCTGGCCCGCAACGGCCTGGCCACCGCGCTGTGCTCCGGCCTCGTCACCACCGTCGTCTTCGTGGGGCTGTGGGCGGCGTGGCCGAACCGCGGCGAGATCGACCTGCACGACCTCATCTGGCTCGCCCCGTTCATGATCCCGATCATGCTGCACGACACCGCCCGCTGCGACTACCTGGCCGACCGGCGGCCCGACAAGGCGCTCGGCATCGACCTCGTGTGGGCGGGCACCCAGGCGGTCATGGTCGTGACCATGATCGTCACGCACAGCTCCAGCGCCGGCGGCCTGCTCGCGGTCTGGGGCCTCGGCGCGACCGCGGGCATCACGGTCTACCTGCTGCGCGAGAAGCGACTGCCGTGGCAGGGCAACCCGCTCGCCTGGCTGGCCGAGACCCGCCACCTCTCGAGCTGGTTCACGATCACCGCGATCGTCGCCCAGGTGCAGGTGCTGGCGATCAGCTTCGTGGTCGCCGGGCGCCTGTCCAAGATCGACCTGGGCAACCTGCGCTTCGTGCAGACGGTGCAGCTGCAGCCGGTACAAAACCTGATCACGGCCATCCAGAGCCTGCTGGTGCCGAGGGCCTCGCGCAACGCCGCCGACGCGGCCAAGCCCGGACCGGAAGGGGTCGAGGCCGCGGCCGCCCTGCGCCGCCAGACCCGCACGCTCGCGACCGCGTTCGCGGTGCTGGGCGTGCTCATGGTGCTGATCATCTGGCCGATCGTGTCCTTCGTCCTCGTGCACACGCACAAGTTCTCCGAGGCCGCTCCGCTGGCCCTGCCCATCGCGCTGCAGGGCGCGGTCTACCTGCTGCAGGTGCCGTTCACCGCGGCCATGCGCGGGATGCACCGGGCGCGGATGCTGTTCCTGCAGTACGTCGTCTTCGCCGTCGTCTCCCTGAGCGGCCTGACGCTCGGCGCGGACTACGGCGGGCTGCACGGCGCCGCGTGGGGGCTGCTGACCGGCTCGACCGCGGGGCTGATCTGCATGGTGATCCTCTACATGTATGCCCTGCGCTGGATCGGCCCGCCCGCCGCAACCCCGGCCCCGGCCCGCCCGGCCGCCCCGCAGAAGGTCTGACCCGCTGCTCAGCGGGTGACGCCGCGATACACGTCGATCAGCCGCGAGATGAGCACGTCCGGGGCGAACTGCGACTCGAAGCGGGCCCGCGCCACGGCGGCCAGCGCGGCCGCGCCCTCGCGGGCCTTGAGCAGCCCGTCGGCCATGGCGGCGGGCTCCGGCTCGACCACCCAGCCCGCGTCGCCGGCCAGGTAGGGCAGGCCGCCCCGGTCGGTGACGAGCACCGGCCGCCCGCTCGACAGCGCCTCGAGGACGATCGTGGGGAGCACGTCGTGCCAGGTGGAGGCGGCGATCACGCACGCCGCCCGGGCGATCTCGGCGCGCACCGCCGCGTTGTCGACGGCGCCGAGGTAGGTGACGTCCGATCGGGTCGCGGCGGCCTCCTCGGCCAGCGGGCGCAGCGGGCCGTCGCCCGCGATCCGCAGCGGGCCGAGCGCTCCGTCCGGGTGCCGCGACCAGGCGTCCAGCAGCAGCCGGAGGCCCTTCTCGGGGGAGAGCCGGGCGGCGTAGAGGAACCCCTCGCCGGGGGCCGGGGCCGCGCCCGCGTCGGGGATGCCGTTGGGCTTGACGGTGATCCGCTCGGCCGGGATGCCGAAGTCGGCCAGGTGCGCGGCGATGCGATCCGTGAGGGCGACGAAGTGGTCGACCTGCTTCCAGGTGCCGCGGTGGTAGGCCAGTGTCGCCGCCATGACCGCCGACTGGGCCTTCGAGCCGCGGTAGCACGTGTGGGTCACGGCCGGCAGGGGGAACGTCTTGCCGCGGCACTCGGTGCAGATGTGGCCGTCGCGGAAGTACAGGCCCGGCGCGCACACCTGCCGGTAGTTGTGCACCGTGTGCACGACCGGGACGCCGTGCGCGTGGGCCGTCTTCACGACCGTCGGTGACAGCAGTGGATACGGGTTGTGAAGATGGACGACATCCGGCTTTTCGCTCTTCAGCAGCTCGGCGAGCGCCTTCTGCGACGAGCCGTTGCGGATCGGCGACAGCGGCAGCAGCACCTTCTGGGCCGTTGAGAACGTGCCGATCTCGTCGGAGCTGCGCAGGAACGGCAGCACGGTGACCCCGGCCGCGCCGAGCTGCGCGATCTCGGCGTCGACGATCACGTTCTCGCCGGAGGGCTGACCGGACGCATACCGGTTGTGTGCGACGACGACCTTCAAGGACGACGCCTTGGGCGCCGCCTGAGCATCGTATGAGTCCATGGTGAACAAAGCGTACGGACCCCGGGGTGAGGCAGACTGTACGGGTGCCCGAGCTTCCCGAGGTCGAGGCGCTCGCCGCGTTCCTGCGGGAGCGCGCCGCCGGCCACACCATCGACCGCATCGAGGTCTCCTCGCTCAGCGCGCTGAAGACCTTCGACCCGCCGATCACCGCCGCGTCCGGACAGCCGATCACCGGCGCATCCCGGCACGGCAAGTTCCTCGACATTCACGTCGGCGAGGACCTGCACCTGGTCACCCACCTGGCCCGCGCCGGCTGGCTGCACTACCGCGACGCGTTCAACGCCAAGACCCCGCTCAAGCCGGGCTCCGGCCCGATCGCGCTGCGGGTGCGCCTCGACGACGAGTCCGGCTTCGACCTGACCGAGGCGGGGACGAAGAAGAGCCTCGCGGCCTACTTCGTGACCGATCCCCGGCTCGTGCCCGGCGTGTCCCGCCTCGGGCCCGACGCCCTGGCCGTGAGCGAGGACGAGTTCGCGGCGGCGATGCGCTCGCGCCGGGGCCAGATCAAGGGCGTCCTCACCGACCAGACGATCCTCGCCGGGGTCGGCAACGCCTACTCCGACGAGATCCTGCACGCCGCCAAGATGTCCCCGTTCGCGCTCACCAACAAGATCACGGATGAGGCGATGGCCCGGCTGCACGCGGCGATGCGCACCGTGCTCACCGACGCCGTCGCGCGCTCGGTCGGGCAGAAGGCGGCCACGCTGAAGTCCGAGAAGCGCTCCGGCCTGGCCGTGCACGCGCGCACCGGGCTGCCGTGCCCGGTCTGCGGCGACACGGTTCGGGAGGTCTCGTTCGCGGACACCTCGCTGCAGTACTGCCCCACCTGCCAGACCAACGGCAAGCCCTTGGCGGACCGTCGCCTGTCGAAGCTCGTACGCTGACCGGCGTGCGTCGTGCCTTCCTCGTGGCTTTCGCCGCGTTCTTCCTTCTCGGTGCGGCCTGGGCCCTCGCCCTGCCGGTGAACGGGACCTACGACGAGAAGCAGCACCTCGTCCGCGCCTACGCGGTGTGGACGGGCCAGTGGCTGCCGCACGAGCGGGCCACGGACGCGAGCGGCATCGACACCAGCGCCTTCACCGGCCCGCGCAGCCTGCTGCCGGACAACGCCGACTGCACCTGGATCGACAAGCCCGACTACCACCCGGCGAGCTGCCTGGTGGCCACCGGCGACCGGGCGGACACGCTGGTGCCGAGCGCGGCCGCGCGGTACAGCCCCGTCTACTACGCCCTCGTCGGCCTCCCGCTGCGGATCAGCCCCGACGGCACCGGCCTGATCTGGGCCCGCCTGCTGTCCGCCGCGCTCGCCGCCGCGCTGCTCGCCGCGGCGATGGCGATCGCGCCGGGCCGGCTGGAGCGGCTCGCCGTCGTGCTCGTGGCGACCCCGATGCTCGCGAACCTGGCCGGCTCCATCAACCCCAACGGGCTGGAGATCGCCGCGGCCGTGCTGCTCTTCGTGGCGCTGCTGCACCGCCGGTTCGCGCTCGCCGGCGCCGGGGCCCTGCTGCTGTTCACCGTCCGGGACCTGGGGCCCTTCTTCGCGCTGGCCGCGATCGTCCTGGCGCTCTTCGTGTCCCGGCAGCATCCGCGGGTGCTGCTGCACCGGGCCTTCGCCGTCCCGGCCGCGCTGGGCGCCGCGTTCGCCGTGTTCTGGGCGGCCGTGGCGTCCCGCGGCAGCGACCTCGTGCCGGGCCGGCCGGTGCCGCCGACGAGCACGGGCGCGATCCTGTCCGACATCGCGCACGGCCGCGCCGAGTTCTGGGCCCGCCAGATCGTGGGCCAGTTCAACTACGGCGAGACGACGATCTCGATCGCCGTCATCGGGCTGTGGTACCTCCTGTGCGCCGCCCTGGTCCTGCCCGCCCTCGTGCTGGGCGACCGGCGGCTGCGGCTCGGCGTCGGGGCCGCCTTCCTCGGCAGCGCGGCGCTGCTGGTGGCGCTGGAGCTGTACTTCGCGCCGAAGGTCGGCCACTTCGCCCACGGCCGATACGTGATGCCCCTCGGCGTCGGCGTGATCCTGCTCGCCCCGCTGGCGCTCGGTTACTCAGCGTGGTTGTCGGCCTCACCCTGGCGTGAGCGCGCGGTGCCCGTCGCCGCCGCCCTCACGGTACCTATGCAGCTCTATGCCCTGGCCCGGGTCATGACCCGCTTCGAGCGCGGGATTTCCGCGGGCCTCAACCCGTTCGGCGGCGCCTGGACGCCTCCGCTCGGCAGTCTCGTGCCGCTTCTGTGTGCTTTGGTGGGTGCTGCGCTACTCGGGGTGATTGTCACGCGGAGTTCTGTCCGGCCTACGCCAGTGCTCTCGACAGCGAATACGTTCAGCAACTAGTGTCGGCCGGTCGTCATCGGTTGCTCCGGCTGCCGTGGGACACTTTGGACGTGCTTTCCGGTGTCCGTGAACCAGCAGCGACCACGGACTTTGTCGAAACCGGCCGAGCAGAGCTGTGCCGCGCCCCCCGGGTCGCGGCGCGAGAGGACGCACTGAGGTGACCACTAGTCTCCAACGTCCGGCCACCCCGCCGAGCCGGAGATCGACCTTGGGTGAACTCGACAGCTTCGAGATTCTTCCTGATCATGCGGCGGTTCCTGTGGGCCCGAACGGTGTGCCGCGATCGGGCTGGCAGCGGACCAAACGGGCGGCGCGGTGGCACCGGCCCTACGCGGCCATCCTGGTCCTGCTCGACGTGGGCGCGGTGGCGCTGTCCTCCCTGATCGCCCAGGCGACCCTCGCCAACGCCAACGTCGGCTTCGAGGACGAGCCGGGCCTGTTCGGCCTCATCGTCTACGTGCTGCTGCCGGCCGTGTGGCTGGGGGTCCTGTGGGGCCACGGCGCGTATGACCGCCGCTACCTCGGCACCGGCACCGACGAGTTCAAGCGGGTCGTGCGCGCGTCCTGGACCGTCGTGGCGATCGTCGCCTTCGCCGCGTTCGCCTTCAAGATCCAGCTGTCCCGGTTCTCGGTCGGCGCCGCGCTGGTCCTCGGCCTGATCTTCGTGCTCGTGTTCCGCTACATAGCCCGCCGTGGCCTGGCCTTCGCCCGCACGAAGTTCCACCTCGCGACCCATCGCATGCTGCTCATCGGCACGCTGCAGGAGGCGCTGGAGGTGCACGCGGCGATCGCCAGGGACCCCGCCTCCGGGCTGGTGCCGGTCGGCATCCACCTCACCGAGGGCTACGCGCCGCGCCCGAGCACCGTCACCCCGGTGCCCGTCCACGCCGGCCGCGACATCCTCTCCCTCGTCCGCGAGCTCAACGCCGACACGATCGCGGTCTGCGGCTCGGCCAGCTCCGAGCCCGTCGAGCTGCGCCGGCTCGCCTGGCAGCTCGAGGGCACCGGCATCGACCTCGCCGTCGCGCCCCAGCTGACCGACATCGCCGGGCCGCGCGTGCACATCCGCCCGATCGAGGGCATCCCGCTGCTCTACGTCGAGGAGCCCAAGCTCTCCGGCGTCGGCTGGCTGTTCAAGAACATCATCGACCGCATCCTCGCGCTGCTCGGCCTGCTGCTCGTCCTGCCGTTCTTCCCGTTCATCGCGCTGGCCATCAAGCTGTCGGACCCCGGCCCGATCTTCTTCCGCCAGCCGCGCATCGGCCGCGAGGGCAAGACGTTCCGGGTCTGGAAGCTGCGCACGATGTACGTCGACGCCGAGGACCGCCTCGCGACGCTCAAGGACGAGAACGAGAGCGACGGGCTGCTCTTCAAGATGAAGAACGACCCGCGCGTGTTCCGGGTCGGCCGCTGGCTGCGCGCGTCTTCGGTCGACGAGCTGCCGCAGCTGATCAACGTGCTGATGGGCGAGATGTCGCTCGTCGGGCCGCGGCCGCTGCCCGCCGAGGACGGCGACTTCCTCGGCGACGTGCGCCGGCGGCTGCTGGTGCGCCCCGGCATCACGGGCCTGTGGCAGGTCTCCGGGCGCAGCGACCTGAGCTGGGACGACGCCGTGCGGCTGGACCTGTACTACGTCGACAACTGGTCGCTGATGATGGACGTCCACACGATGTGGCGGACGATCTGGGTCGTCGTATTCCGCAAGGGCGCCTACTGACGAGCGCCTTTCTGGGGGCGCTGGCCGAAAAGTCCGACACTGCGTAATCGGACTTTTCGGACCTATACCCCGTCGGGGTATTTGCCCGGGTCGCGGGCGCTCTTCCGCTCGGGCGGCCCGTGGACCACGATGTGCGCGTGGGTGCCAACCTCGCCGCCGGACTCATCGTCGTCGTGCTCGTGTGCGCGCTCGGCGGGGCCGTCTACGCGGTGATCCGGCACCGGGGCCGCCGCGCCATCGCGACCGCGGCCCAGCGGGCGACGTACGACGTGCTGCACATCGCCGAGCTCGCCGCCGAGCCGCTGCGCAGCGGGCTCACCGAGCCCGCGGCCGCCAAGGCCGTCCGGCACCTGCGCGCGCTCACGGGAGCCGCGGGCATCGCGCTCACCGACGCCAGGAGCGTCCTCGCGTTCGACGGCATCGGTGAGCACCACCGCGAGCACGCCGCCGCCGCGGCGGTCAAGGCCGTCGCGGCCGGCCGCCCGACCGTGCTCGGCGGCCGGGAGCTGCCCTGCGACCTGGTCGACTGCCCGATCCGGGGCGCCGTGGTGGTGCCCCTCGCCCAGCGCGCGGGCGCGCTCGTCGCGCTCTCCGACGGGCCGCCGGCGCCGGGGCTGGTGCAGGCGACCGCCGAGACCGCCCGGTGGGTCGGCACCCAGCTCGCCCTGGCCGAGCTCGACACCTCGCGGGCGCGGCTGGCCCGGGCCGAGGTGCGGGCGCTGCGGGCGCAGATCAGCCCGCACTTCATCTACAACGCGCTGACCGCGATCGCGAGCTTCGTGCGCACCGACCCCGAGCTGGCCCGGGAGCTCATTCTGGAGTTCGCGGAGTTCACGCGGTACAGCTTCCGCGCGCACGGGGAGTTCACGACGCTGGCCGAGGAGCTTCGGTCCATCGATCGGTACCTCACCATCGAACGCGCCCGCTTCGGCGAGCGGCTCCAGGTGCGGCTGCAGATCGCGCCCGAGGTGCTGCCGGTGACCCTGCCCTTTCTCTGCCTGCAGCCGCTGGTCGAGAACGCCGTGCGGCACGGGCTCTCGCGCAAGCCCGGCATGGGCACGGTCAGCATCGTCGCGCGCGATGCCGGGGCCGAGTGCCACATCACCGTTGAGGACGACGGCGTCGGCATGGACCCGGCCGCGCTGCTCAACGCCGACGACGCCACCGACGCCGGGCAGCACGTCGGGTTGCGCAACGTCGACGATCGGCTACGTTCGGTCTTCGGTGACGGCTTCGGCGTTGTGGTCGAGACCGCGCCCGACGCCGGGACCAAGGTCAGCATGCGCGTGCCCAAATTCCATCCGGGAGTGACCTCGCATTGAGCTCTTTGACTGAGCACGGCTTCCTGCGCGTGCTGGCCGTCGACGACGAGGTGCCCGCCCTCGACGAGCTCGCGTACCTGCTGCGTGCCGACCCCCGCGTCGGGCGCCTGCACTGCGCCGGGGACGCGACCGAGGCGCTGCGCGTGCTGCGCGACGCCGACGTCGACGCGGTGTTCCTCGACATCCGCATGCCCGGGCTGGACGGCATGGAGCTCGCCCGCGTCCTGGGCCGGTTCGCGAAGCCGCCGGCGGTCGTGTTCGTGACGGCGTACGACGACCGCGCCGCCGAGGCGTTCGACCTCGGCGTGGCCGACTACGTGCGCAAACCCGTGCGCGCGGACCGCCTCGCGGAGTCCATTCGCCGGGTGCTCGCCACCCGGCTCGTCCCGGCCCATCCGGCCGTGGCCGCGCGCCGGGACCGGCAGGACGACCCGACGATCCCGGTGGAGCTCGCGGGCACGACCCGGATGCTGCCGCGCTCGTCGGTGCGGTGGGTCGAGGCGCAGGGCGACTACGCGCGCCTGCACACGGCGGACGCCTCGCACCTCGTGCGCGTCTCGCTGGCCACCCTGGCCGAGCGCTGGGCCGATGCGGGGTTCGTGCGGATCCATCGGTCGTACCTCGTGCAGCTCAAGCTCATCACCGAGCTGCGCATGACCAACACCGGCTACGTCGTGCTGATCGACGAGCACGAGCTGCCCGTCTCCCGGCGTCACACACGGGAGCTGAAGGATCGCCTGGTGCGAGCGGCCAAGTCCTGGAGCTGAGGTTCTCCACAATTCCTGCACATTGCCGACTGAGGGCCTGCACGTGCGGGCCCTACGCTCCTCTTCATGACAGGTGGAGAGCGCAGGCGCGTGCTCGTGGTGGACGACGAGCGGATGATCGCCGAGTCGATCGCGGTGCGCCTGCGGGCCGAGGGCTTCTCCGTCGACACGGCCCACGACGGGCCCGCCGCGGTCGCCGCCGCCCGGCTCATGCGCCCCGACCTCGTGGTGCTCGACGTGATGCTGCCCGGCTTCGACGGCCTCGAGGTGTGCCGCCGAATTCAGGCCGAGCGGCCGGTCGCGGTGCTGATGCTGACCGCCCGTGACGACGAGAACGACCTGCTCGTCGGGCTGGCCGTCGGGGCCGACGACTACCTGACCAAGCCCTTCTCGATGCGGGAGCTGGCCGCGCGGGTGCACGTGCTGCTGCGCCGCCTCGAGCGCCTCGCCCAGGTGCAGCCCGACCCGAACCAGACCCCGATCGTCCTCGGCGACCTCGAGATCAACCGCGCGCAGCGGCGCGTCACCCGGGCCGGAGTCGAGGCGCACCTGACGCCGACCGAGTTCGACCTGCTCGTCAACCTCGCCGCCCGGCCGCGCACGGTGCTGCCCCGTGAGCGGCTGCTCGCCGAGGTGTGGGGCTGGGCCGACGCCTCCGGCACCCGCACCGTCGACAGCCACATCAAGGCGCTGCGCCGCAAGCTCGGCGCCGACCTCATACGCACGGTCCACGGCGTGGGCTACGCACTGGAGTCCGCATGAAGCTGAAGGCGATCGTCGACTTCCTCCCGCGGCCGCTCGACCCGCTGCGGTCGATCAAGCTCAAGCTCGCGGTGCTGCTGCTCGCCTCGGCCTGCGCCGGGCTCGGCGTGTTCTGGATCGGGGTCGGGTGGATTCCGCCGAACACGACGTACATCGCCCTGACCGCCGGCCTGCTCACCTCCCAGGTGCTCGCCCACGGGGTGACGCGCCCGCTGCGCGAGATGACTTCCGCCGCCCGCGCCATGGCCCGCGGGGACTACTCGACCCGCGTCCGCGCCACGTCCAAGGACGAGGTCGGCCAGCTCGCGGTCGCCTTCAACCAGATGGTGGGCGAGCTCGCCGCGGCCGACCAGCAGCGCCGCGAGCTGATCGCCAACGTCTCGCACGAGCTGCGCACCCCGATCTCCGCGCTCCAGGCGGTGCTCGAGAACATCGTCGACGGCGTCGCCGAGCCGGACCCGGCCACGCTGCGCACCGCGCTGGCCCAGACCGAGCGGCTGGGGCGGCTGGTGACGGAGCTGCTGGACATCTCGCGGCTGGACGCCGGGGTGGTGCCGCTGGACCGCGAGCTGTTCCACATCGAGGACCTGCTGCACGAGGTCGTCGCCGAGGCCGAGGTGAAGGCCGCGGCGGCCGGGCACAAGGTCGAATACCTCTCCTGCTCGTTTCCGGAGAACGCGCTGGTCAAAGCCGATCGCGCGCGCCTGCACCACGTCCTGACCAACCTCGTCGACAACGCCGCGCGGCACAGCCCGGACGGCGGCACGGTGACCATCGTGGGCCGCCGCGAGCCCGGCCGCGTCATGATCGAGGTCGCCGACGAGGGCCCCGGCATCCCGACCGCCGAGCGCGAGCGCGTCTTCGAGCGCTTCACCCGCGGCGCACGCCCCTCGGGCGGCGGCACGGGTCTCGGCCTGGCCATCGCCCAGTGGCTGACCCAGCTGCACGACGGCACCATCGCGGTCGTCGAGCAGCCGGACAACCTCCCGGGGTGCCGAATCCGCGTGACACTGCCCGCCTGACGCTGCCCGCATGACGCTGCCCGCCTGACGCTCCACTTCCCGTTCTCGTGACCGGGCACCACCCCGGCCGCGCAGCGCCGCGCGCCCGCTTGCCGGTGACTCACCACTTTCGCGCGTTTCAGGAGCCGACTGTGTCCAACATCCCTGAGCAGCCTTCGACGCCGTCGAACACTTCCGACGGGCCACGAACACCCGGCCGGGCCGAGCCCGGGGCGTTCGCGGCGCCGAGCGAACCAGTGCATCAACCGCCGAACCAACCGCGGAGTCAGGTCGCCCTGGCGCCCCCGCCTCCGCGCCCGATCACGCCGGTGCTGGCGAATCCCGCCCTGATCAGCCCCGTCCGCCTCGGCCCGGCGGCGCCGACGCTGTGGCAGCGGGCGTGGCCGGCGCGCACCCCCGCCGCCGGCACCGCCGCCCTCTACGGCGCGCTGGCCGCCGCCGTGGTCGCCGCGGCCGCCCTCCCGCCGGACCGCCCCGGCATCGGCTGGCCGATCGCGGGCCTCGGCCTGCTGCTCCCCCTGGTCCTGCTCCTGGTGACCCGCGCGCCGGCCCGGCCCGGGGCCCGCATCGAGGCGGTGCTGTGGTGCGCGGCCGCGCTGGCCCTGCTCGGCGTCGGCTTCTTCCGGGCCGCGGGCTGGCTGTTCGCCCTGAGCGCGCTGACCGCCTTCGGCTGCATGGCGCTCGCGGTCGGCCGCCACCGCCGCGTCCCGGCCGTCCTGGCCGCACCGTTCACGCTGGTCTTCGCCGTGTTCCGGGCGCTGCCGTGGTCGGCCGCGGGCGTGAGCCGCTCCGGCCCGCGCACGAACACCGCCCCGGCGGCCCCGGCCGCCGCGGCCGGGCCCGACCAGGCTCCGGTCGCCCCAGCCGCCCCAGCCGCCCCGGCCGCCCCGGCCGCCCCAGCCGCCCCGGCCGCCCCGGCCGCCCCAGCCGCCCCGGCCGCCCCAGCCGGACCCGACCAGGCCGAGGCCGTGCGGGCCGGGAACAACGGGCTGCGGCTGCTCCTGTCGATCGCCATCGGCGTGGCGCTCGTCGTCGTGTTCGGCGCCCTCTTCGCCAGCGCCGATCCCGGCTTCGCCAAGGTCGTCGACGCGGTCGTCCCGTCGATCGACGCCGACACCGTCGCGCGGTGGGCGCTCGTCGCGACCGCGGCCGCCGGCCTCTCGCTGGGCGGGGCGTTCCTCGTGGCGAACCCGTCCGCGATCGGCGATCGGGACGCGAACGTCCGGCCCGTGCGCCGGGTCGAGTGGCTGGTGCCGGTCGGGGCTCTGCTGGCGCTCTTCGCGGTCTTCGTGGCCGTCCAGCTCACGGTGCTGTTCGGCGATCGCGGGTACGTGATGCGGACCGTCGGGCTGACGTTCGCCGAGTACGCCCGCAAGGGCTTCTGGCAGCTCCTCGTCATCACCCTGCTGACCCTGTGCGTCATGGGGGTGACCGTCCGCAAGGCGCCGCCCGCCGACCGGGGGCTGCTCCGGCTGCTGCTCGGCCTGCTCGCGCTGTGCTCGCTGGTCGTGGTCGGCTCGGCGCTGTGGCGGATGAACGTGTACGAGGAGGCGTACGGGTTCACGCGGCTGCGCGTGTTCGTCAGCGCCGTCGAGCTGTGGCTGGGCGCGCTGTTCGTGCTCGTGATGGTCGCCGGCCTCACCCCGTCCGCGCGGTGGCTCGGCCGCGCGGGGGTCGCGCTGTGGGTCGTCGTCCTGCTCGGGCTCGCGGTGCTCAACCCGGATCGGCTCATCGCCGCGCACAACGTCGAGCGGGCGGATCGCAGCAACGCCGACATCTGGTATCTCAGCACCCTCTCCGCCGACGCGACGCCCGAGCTCGACCGGCTGCCCACCGGTCAGCGCGAGTGCGCCCTGTCGGGGATCTCCGGCGAACTCGCCGAGCACGCGGACGACTGGCGGGGATGGAACCTGGCCCGGGCCCGGGCGCGTCAGATCGTTCCGGAACCGATCGGGGCGGGGGACTACCCCTGCTACCGGCGGTACTGAAGGAAATATCCGAAAAGGGGCAAGGGCCGACATGCAAACGGGGGATGTCGGCCCTTGCTTTTGTTTCACGCACGTTGCGAGACTGCGGTCCATGGAGCCGTCGACGCCGCGCGTCCGGGTGGTGCTCGGTGACGTCTCCCGGGCCCCGATCCACCCCGCGCGGGCCCGCGAGGAGCTGGAGGAGCAGAGCCCGGTCGGCGCCGCGCTCGCCCGCGGACTGGTGCGCGCCCAGCTGTCCGTGGCCGTGCGGCTCTCGGCCGTCGTCGCGATCGGGCTCGGCGGGCTGCCGCTGCTCTTCGCGGCGGTGCCGGCGGTGGCGCACGCCCGGCTTTTCGGGGTGTCGCTGCCGTGGCTGCTGCTCGGCGTGCTGGCGTACCCGTTCCTCTACCTGGTCGGCGCCGTGTACGTGCACCTGGCCGAGCGCAATGAGCAGGAGTTCGTGGCCCTGGTCGAAGACCGCGGCCAGAAGTGAGCTCCTACGCCGTGACGGCGGTCGTCCTCGTCACCCTCGCGACCGTCGCCATCGGCCTCTACGGGCTGCGCTTCGCCCGCACCACGTCCGACTTCCTGGTCGCCTCCCGCATGGTCAGCCCGACCTGGAACGCGGCCGCGATCAGCGGCGAGTACCTCTCCGCCGCGAGCTTCCTGGGCGTCGCGGGTCTGGTGCTCAAGCACGGCGTCGACCTGCTGTGGTACCCCGTCGGCTTCGCGGCCGGCTACCTCGCGCTGCTGCTGTTCGTCGCCGCCCCGCTGCGCCGCTCCGGCGCGTTCACGCTGCCGGACTTCTGCGAGGTGCGGCTGCGCTCGAAGCGGCTGCGCAAGCTCGCGACCGCGTTCGTGATGTTCATCGGCTGGCTCTATCTCGTGCCGCAGCTGCAGGGCGCCGGGCTCACCCTGCAGACGGTGACGGGCGCGCCCTACGCCCTCGGCGCGCTGCTGGTCGGGGTCGTGGTGACGCTCAACGTGGCCCTCGGCGGGATGCGCTCCATCACCTTCGTGCAGGCGTTTCAGTACTGGCTGAAGCTCACCGCCCTCGCCGTGCCCTTCGTGTTCCTGATCATGCAGTGGCAGCACGACGGCCGCCCCGCCCTGACCGCACCCGACGGGCCCCGCTTCCCCGCCGTGACGACCGTCGCCATCGACCACGACACCCGGCTGACGGTGGCCGAGGCGACGACGGTCACCGGCCACGGCCTCGTCGACGGCGTGCTGACCGACGGCAGCTTCGTGCTCACCCCCGGCGAGCACGCCGTCACCGAGGGCGCGGTGCTCGTGTTCGACCAGGCGGCGGCGGTACCGCGAGTCGCCGCCGTCTCCGCGGACACCCCGCTGGAATGGCTGCGCCCGGGCGAGTCCGCGCAGGACCTGTTCGGCACCTACTCGCTCATCCTGGCGACGTTCCTGGGCACCATGGGCCTGCCGCACGTGCTCGTGCGCTTCTACACCAACCCCGACGGCGCCGCCGCCCGCCGCACCACGCTCGTCGTGCTCGGCCTGGTCGGCGTGTTCTACCTGACCCCGACCCTGTACGGCGCACTCGGGCGCATCTACACCCCGCAGCTGCTCATGACCGGCAACACCGACGCCGTCGTGCTCCTGCTGCCCTCGGCCGCGCTCGGCGGGGACGTCACCGGCCGGCTGCTGAGCGCGCTCGTGGCGGCCGGCGCGTTCGCCGCGTTCCTCTCGGCCTCCTCGGGCCTGCTCACCAGCGTCGCCGGGGTGCTGTCCACGGACGTGCTCGGGCACGGCTCGGTCCGCGACTTCCGCCGCTCCGCGCTGGTCGCCGGCGTCGTGCCGCTCCTGCTCGCCCTCTTCGTCGCGAGCCTGGACGTCTCCCAGGTCGTCGGGCTCGCCTTCGCCGTCGCCGCGTCGAGCTTCTGCCCGCTGCTGGTGCTCGGCATCTGGTGGCGCGGCCTCACCGCGATCGGCGCCGCCGCCGGGATCATCGTCGGCGGCGGGGCGGCCGCGACCGCGGTGCTGCTCACCGTGCTGGGCGGCCCGCTGGAGGGCTGGGCCGGCGTGCTCACGACCCAACCGGCCGCGTGGTCGGTGCCTTTGGCCTTTCTGGTCATGATTCTGGTCTCCCTGCTGACAAGGCACCGTTTGCCCGTGGGGGTCGGAGCGATCATGCTTCGCCTGCACGCGCCCGATGCGCTGCGTTTGTAGTGGCAAGGGTGGACAGCGTGACCTACGTTCAACACGTGACAGGCGGGCCGAATCCGGCTCTCGCGCTGCGGGGGCTCAGCAAGCGCTTCGATGACAAGGTCGCGGTCGCCGGAGTCGACCTCGACGTGCCGACGGGATCGTTCTTCGGGCTGCTCGGCCCGAACGGCGCCGGCAAGACCACCTCGTTGTCCATGGCCGTGGGGCTGCTGCGCCCCGACGCCGGGCACGCCTACGTGCTCGGCCACGACGTGTGGTCGGACCCGGTCGAGGCCAAGCGGCGCCTGGGCGCGCTGCCGGACTCGGCGCGCATGTTCGACCGGCTCTCCGGCAGCGAGCTGCTGGCCTACACCGGGCTGCTGCGCGGGCTGCCGCAGGACGTCGTCGACGCCCGGGCCGCGGAGCTGCTCGACGTGCTCGGCCTCGCCGACGCCGGGCGCACCCTGGTCGTCGACTACTCCGCGGGCATGAAGAAGAAGATCGGCCTGGCCTGCGCGCTGCTGCACGCGCCGCGGCTGCTCGTGCTCGACGAGCCGTTCGAGGCCGTCGACCCGGTCTCCGGCGCGCTCATCCGGGACATCCTGATCCGCTACGTGCGCAACGGCGGGACGGTCGTCTTCTCCAGCCACGTCATGGCCGTGGTCGAGAAGCTGTGCACGCACATCGCGATCCTGGCCGACGGGCAGATCAAGATCGTCGGTACCACGGACGAGGTGCGCGGCGGCCGCGAGCTCGAGGACGTCTTCGTCGACATCGTCGGCGGCCGCGTCTCCACGGGCGCGGAGCTGTCGTGGCTGTGACCGGCGGCGCCGACGCCCCGATCCCGCAGCCCCGCCCCGGCGCCGACTCCGGACCGCTGTGGCCGGACATGGGCACCGCGCACCCGGGCACCGCGCCCTCAGGTTTCGCGCACCCAGGGGCCGCGCGCCCAGGGGCCGCGCACCCGGCCGCCGTCGGCGTGCCCGCGCCGCGGCCCGCACCGCCCGACACGCCCACGCTGCGCCCGCACGAGCCGATCGCGACGGGCCGACCGCGGATCTCGTACTTCGTCCGCCTCAAGCTGCGCATCCTGGGCAACTCGCTGCGGCCCGGCCGCTCGCACCCGGCCGACTCGGCGCGCAAGCGGTTCGGCCGGCACTCGCGGCTCATCCTCTTCGTCCTCGGCGCGCTGTTCGGGCTCTGGGCCGCGTTGCTCGGCTTCGCCGCGTTCGCGGCCAGCAGCCTGGCGACCGGGCAGCTGCGCCCGACCGTGGCCGCGTTCGCCGGGGCCGCCGTCGTGCTCGCCTGGGTCTTCGTGCCGCTGCTGTTCTTCGGCGTCGACGAGACCCTCGACCCGGCGCGCTTCGCGCTGCTGCCGGTGCCGCGCCGCACGCTGATCGGCGGCATGCTCGCCGCCGCGTTCGTCGGCATCCCGCCGACCGTCACGCTGCTGGCCACCCTCGGCTCGGTCATCGGCGCCGTGCGCGACGGCGGCGTCGCGGCCGCGATCGTCGCGGTGCTCGGCGCGGCCGTCGGCATCGGCGTGTGCGTGGCCGCGAGCCGGGCGGTGACGAGCGCGTTCGCGCGCATGCTGCGCTCGCGCCGGGTCCGCGACCTGGCCGCGCTGCTGATCGCGCTCCTGGGCATCTCGTGCAACCCGCTGTTCCAGCTCGTCTTCGCGCTCGTCCAGCGGGGCGAGTCGCGGCAGGCGACGCTGGTCGGCGAGGTGCTGTCGTGGACCCCGCTGGCGGCGCCCTACGTGGCATACGTGGACGCCGTCGACGGCAACTGGGCGCTGGTCCCGGTCCGGCTGCTCATCGGGGTGGCCGGGATCGTGCTGCTGCTGTGGTGGTGGCAGCAGACGATCGAGTCGGCGATGATCGGCAGCGCCGCGGGCCCGGGCGCCAACCGCCGGGCCGCGACCGGCGAGGCGCCGGTGCGCGCGTTCATCCCGCGGATCGTGGGGTTCCTGCCGGCCGGGCGGTTCACGGCGCTGCTGTCGCGGGAGATGCGCTACTGGCTGCGCGACCCCCGCCGCCGGGCGAGCCTCATCTCGCTGCTGGCCGCGTCGGTGGTCATCCCGTTCGCGTTCACCTTCGGCGCCAACGGCGGCCGCTCGGGCACGCCCGGGCTGAGCCAGCACGCGCTCGTGTTCTCGCTGATGTTCGCGGGCGCGTTCGTCGGCCTGGTGCTGGTCAACCAGTTCGGCAACGACGGCACGGCCTACGCGCTGCACATGCTCACCGAGGTGCCCGGCCAGGTCGAGCTCGCGGCCCGCGCCGTCGCCGTGGGGGTCCTGGCGTTTCCGCTGCTGCTCATCGGTACCGTCGCCGCCTCGATCCTGAGCGGGCACGCCGCCGAGCTTCCGGCCGCCGTCGGGGTCGGGCTGTGCTCCTTCGGCATCTCGGTCGGGGCCGCCGGCATCACGTCCGTCCTCGCGCCCTACCCGATGCCCGAGTCCACCAACCCGTTCGCGATGAACAGCGGCCGGGGCGGGGCCAAGGGCCTGCTGTCCTTCGTGAGCATGTTCTGCACCTGGATCCTGACCGCGCCGGTGGCCGTCGCGTTCGCGCTGCTGCCCGCCGGGCTCACCTGGGTCGTGCTGCCGATCGGGCTCGCGTGGGGCTTCGCGATCGCCTGGGCCGGCACCCGGGTCGCGGGCAACCTGCTGCAGCGGCGGGCTCCCGAGGTGTTGGCCGCGGTGACCCCGAAGCGGGCCTGACGTTGGCGACAATGGGGGCGTGAGCATCCACGCCTCCGACCCGTTCGCCACGCCGGACGAGCTCAAGTCGCCCGTCCGGCGGCTGCGCGGGCGGCTGCCGGCCGCCGTCACCCTGTGGACCGCCGCGAGCGAGCGCCACGGCGAGCGGGGCCTGACCGTCTCGTCGCTGCTCGTCGTGGACGGCGAGCCCGGCCGGGTGCTCGGGCTGGTCGACGACGAGAGCGACCTGTGGGCGGCGGCCGAGGAGAGCGGGCGGTTCGCGGTGAGCCTGCTGGCCGCGGACGACCGGCAGCTCGCGGACCGCTTCGCGGGGCTGATGCCGGCGCCGGGCGGGCTCTTCGCCACCGGCGAGTGGGAGCGCACCGGCTTCGGGCCGGTGCCGCGCGGGCGCAGCTGGGCCGGGTGCCGCCTGGCCGGGGCCGAGCCCAAGGGCTGGTCGCTGCTCGTGGAGGCGGAGATCGAGCACGTCGAGCTGCTCGACGCCGACGGGGAGCCCCTGGTGCACGAGCGCGGCCGCTACCGCCGCTGAGAACGTTTCGATACCACCGGTAAGCGGTGTGACGGGTGTCACTGGGCGCACGGGCGGTGCCGTTCGGCGCACGTGCGGTACCGATGCCGGGTAAAGATCTTTATAGATGCCTGCCGGGTTCCTACCGTGCGCGGTTACCCGCACCACACCCAATGGCAGGTGGTGATCAACCATGAGCACCGAGACCCCGGCTTCCGAGGAGACCGGCGAGAACCGCTACGTCGCCGTCGCCCGCACGCCGGAGTTCGACGCGCTGCGCAGCACGCTGCGCAAGTTCGTCTTTCCCGTGTCCGCCGCGTTCCTCGTCTGGTACGCGCTCTACGTGCTCCTGTCCGCATACGCCCGCGACTTCATGAGCACCAAGGTCGTCGGGCACATCAACGTCGCCCTGATCTTCGGGCTCCTGCAGTTCGTGTCGACGTTCCTGATCGCGTGGCTCTACGCGCGCTACGCCGAGCGTCGCATCGACCCGCTGGCCGACGACCTGCGCGCCCGGATCGAGGGCGCGCCGGCCGGCACCACAGCGGTCGCCGCGACGACGGAGGGAGAGGGCGATGCCTGATCACGTGTATCTCGCCGCGACGTCGGTGACGACCCAGCGCACGCTGACCCTGACGCTGTTCGTCATCCTGGTCGGCGTCACGCTCGGCATCACCATCTGGGCGAGCCGGCAGAACCGCACCGCCGCCGACTTCTACGCCGGCGGCCGCTCGTTCAGCGGCTTCCAGAACGGCATGGCGATCGGCGGCGACTACATGTCGGCGGCGAGCTTCCTCGGCATCGCCGGCATCATCGCGCTCAACGGCTACGACGGCTTCCTCTACAGCATCGGCTTCCTGGTCGCGTGGCTCGTCGCGCTGCTGCTGGTGGCCGAGCTGATGCGCAACTCGGGCCGGTACACGATGGCCGACGTGCTCGCGTTCCGCATGCGGCAGGCGCCGGTGCGCACCGCGGGCAGCATCTCGACGATCATCGTGTCGATCTTCTACCTGCTCGCCCAGATGGTCGGCGCCGGCGCGCTCGTGGCGCTGCTGCTGGGCATCAAGGCCGGCGACACGTTCATGGGCATGAGCGCCGAGACCGCGAAGATCGTCACGATCGCGCTCATCGGCGTGCTGATGATCGTGTACGTCACGGTCGGCGGCATGAAGGGCACGACCTACGTGCAGATCGTCAAGGCGTTCATGCTGATGATCGGCGCGCTCGTGCTGACCCTGCTCGTCCTCGCGCACTACAAGTTCAACCTGTCGAGCCTGCTCGGCGAGGCCGCGGCGAAGTCGGGCCGCAACCCGGCCGACGCGTTCCTCGAGCCCGGGCTGCGCTACGGCCGCGAGTTCGCCGGCAACGCCACGGCGACGCTGGTGAGCAAGCTGGACCTGATCTCGCTCGGCCTCGCGCTGGTGCTCGGCACCGCGGGCCTGCCGCACATCCTGATCCGGTTCTACACCGTCCCCAACGCCAAGGCGGCCCGCAAGAGCGTCGTCTGGGCGATCGGCCTCATCGGCGTGTTCTACCTGATGACCCTGGCGCTGGGCTTCGGCGCCGCGGCGCTGGTCGGCCGCCAGGCGATCGTCGCGCAGGACGCCGCCGGCAACACCGCGGCCCCGCAGCTGGCGCAGGAGCTGGGCAAGCGGTATCTCGGCGGCGACTTCGGCGGATCGCTGCTCCTGGCGATCATCGCCGCCGTCGCCTTCGCCACCATCCTCGCCGTGGTCGCCGGGCTCACCCTGGCCTCGTCCTCGTCGCTGGCGCACGACCTCTACGCCAACGTCATCAAGCGGGGCCAGACCGACGAGCGGCAGGAAGTCGTCGTCGCGCGGTACTCGGCGTTCGTCATCGGCGCCGTGGCCATCGTGCTGGGCATCGTGGCCCGCAACCTCAACGTCGCCTTCCTGGTGGCGCTGGCGTTCGCGATCGCCGCGTCGGCGAACCTGCCGGCGATCCTGTTCTCGCTGTTCTGGAAGCGGTTCAACACCCGCGGCGCGACCTGGGGCATCTACGCCGGCCTCATCTCGGCCGTCGGCGTGGTGCTGCTCAGCCCGATCGCCTGGGGCGGCGTCAGCGACGCCCGCACCCCGGCGACGCTCAACGCGGCCCAGGCCAAGGACTGCGGCGTGGCGCAGACCTCCAAGGAGGTGTCCAACGCCACGGCGCTGTTCAGCTGCACCACGGCGGCGCCGATCCCGCTGGAGAACCCGGGCTTGATCTCGATCCCGATCGGGTTCATCTTCGCCGCCATCGGCGCGATGACCAGCAAGGAGCGGGACCCGGACAAGTACAGCGAGCTGGAGGCCCGGTCGCTGACCGGCGCCGGCGCGCACTGACGAAGGTCACCGAAGTGTGCCGGGTCCGGGGGTGCCGCCGAGCCCCCGGGCCCGACACCGGGACACGCTAGGCTGTCGGTCATGGTCGTTGCGCAGCGTTACGGCGAGGGTCACCGCGTCCTTCTGACCGGTGGAGCGGGGTTTGTCGGGTCCCACCTCGCGGATGCCCTGATCGCCCGAGGGGCCGAGGTCGTCGTTGTCGACAACTTCCTCACGGGGAGTAAGGACAACGTCGCGCACCTGCACGAGAATCCCAGGTTCACCCTGGTCGAGGCGGATGTGACCGAGCCGCTGCCGGCCGTCGAAGCCCTCGCGGCGCGTTTCGACGCGATCATGCACTTCGCCTCCCCGGCCAGCCCGACCGACTTCGCGTCGCTGCCGGTGGAGATCCTGCGGGTCGGCTCGCTGGCCACCCTGCAGCTGCTGGAGCGGGCCGCGGCCGACGGGGCCCGGTTCATCATGGCCTCGACGTCCGAGGCCTACGGTGACCCGCTGGTCCACCCCCAGCCGGAGTCCTACTGGGGCAACGTCAACCCGATCGGCATCCGCAGCGTCTACGACGAGGCCAAGCGCTTCTCGGAGGCGGCCGTCATGGGCTACCACCGCGGCCGCGGGGTCGACGTGGGCATCGTGCGGATCTTCAACACCTACGGCGAGCGCATGCGCCCCGACGACGGGCGCGCGATCCCGACCTTCATCTCCCAGGCGCTGCGCGGCGAGGCGATCACCGTGCACGGCACCGGCACGCAGACGCGCTCGATCACTTACGTCTCCGACCTCGTGCGCGGCATCCTGGCGCTGCTCGACTCCCACGAGACCGGCCCGATCAACTGCGGCACCACGCACGAGATGACCATGCTGGAGCTCGCCGAGACGATCGTGCGGATTTGCGACAGCTCTTCCCGCGTGGCGCTCGTCGCCCGGACGGCGGACGACCCCGAGCGGCGCCGGCCCGACCTGACCAAGGCGCGTGAGCTGCTGGGATACGAGCCGGTCGTCGGGCCCGAGGAGGGACTCGCCCGCACGGTCGAGTATTTCCGCAACCGCTGACACTCCCCGGTTCGTGCCGCGCCCGTCGCGCTTGCGCGGCGCGAGGGCGCCGGGTTCGTATCGTGGTGTTATGCCCACCACGCCTGCCTCACGCGGCCCAAACTCCTCGGGTCGCGCCTCGGTGCCCGGCGCGCTCGCTCCGACGTCGGGCGCGCGCGCCCGAGTTTCCGCAGCCAACGCCCCGACCAGCCCCGCGTCGCCAGGCGTGTACGGCCGGCCGGGTTCGCCGCCGCCGCCCAACCGCCCGGGCCGCACCCCGGGCAACGGCGGCCAGTACTCCGGTCGCAAGAAGATCCGTCCACGCTGGGGCCGCATCGCACTCGTCGCCGGCGCCGGCATCGTCGTGCTGGCCCTGCTGGCCGGCCTCGGCGGCTACATCTACTACCGCAACGTCGACTCCGGCCTGAACCGCGACGACCCGTTCTCGCAGATCACCGACGGCCGGCCGCCCAAGGTGGCCGACGGCGCGCTGAACATCCTGCTGCTGGGCAGCGACTCCCGCGACCCCGACAACAAGGGCAAGGCGGGTGAGTGGCGCACCGACACGATGATCATGATGCACATCCCGGCCGACCACCAGAAGGCCTACCTGATCTCGATGCCGCGCGACCTCTACGTGCACATCCCCAAGAGCAAGACGACGCAGTACGGCAACACGAACGCCAAGCTCAACGCGTCGTTCTCGTGGGGCGGCACCCCGCTGACCGTGCAGACCATCGAGGAGTACACGAAGGTCCGCATGGACCACGTGCTGCTCATCGACTTCGGCGGCTTCAAGCAGGTGATCGACGCCCTCGGCGGCATCGACATGAACATCGAGAAGGACATCACCTCGATCCACCCGCCGAAGCGGCAGTTCAAGAAGGGCATGAACCACCTCAACGGCGACGAGGCCCTGGACTACGCGCGGCAGCGCTACCAGTTCCCCGACGGCGACTTCGCCCGCATGCGTCACCAGCAGGAGATGATGAAGGCCATCCTCGACAAGGCCGTCAGCTCCGGCACGGTGACCAGCCCGTCGAAGCTCAACTCGTTCCTCAAGGCCGTCACCAAGGCGATGACCGTCGACAAGGACTTCTCGCTGGCCGACATGGCGCTGCAGTTCCGCAACCTGCGCAGCGACGACCTCACCTTCATGGTGAGCCCGAACGACGGCAGCAAGAAGATCAACGGCGAGGACGTCGTGGTGCCGGACAAGGAGAAGGCGACCTCGCTCTACGAGGCCGTCCGCACCGACAAGATGGCCGACTGGATGGCGACCAACGGCCCGAAGCCCTCGACGGTGCCGTCGGCCAAGACCAAGTAAGCCCGTAAATCGGGCAAGCCCGGGCATGTCTCCCCGCGAGCGGGGTTGCATGCCCGGGCTGTCGTCTACATCTCATTGCCCGAATGCCTGGCGAACGCGTAGAAATCGCCCATCGATGGCCACACAGGGGACCACGCCCGGGTGGCTCGGTCAGCGGAGCTGTGGCCGCGAACGTAGACTCGGATGAATTCCCGCCGGCGCGCGGGCGGGTTGGCTCGGGGGCATCGAATGCAGCAGGAGCTCGACGGTCAGGCCGGCACATCCACCGACGACGCCGTCGCCGCCGCGAGTGAGAATACCCCAGAAAGCGCGGAATCTTCCGAATCCGCACCATCTGCATCCTCGGTTGCGACGAAGCGGGCCGGGAAAAGGAACAGGGTGAAGCTCCCCGGCCGCGACCCGATCTGGGCCCGGCTGCTCATCGCCCTCGGACTCGTCGTGGTGCTGCTCTCGGCCACCGCCGTCGTCGGGGTGAACGCGCTCAACCGGCGCTACACGGCGAGCATCAACCAGAAGACGCTGCTCGGCGACAGTTCGCGCGCCGGCAACGCCGACGAGACGCGCCACGCCGCGATCGACGGCCCGCTCAACTTCCTGCTGCTCGGCTCGGACCTGCGCGCCCTCGACCCCGAGGACGGCCAGCGCTCCGACTCGATCATCATCCTGCACATCCCGGCCACCATGGACCGGGCCTACCTGCTGTCGATCCCGCGCGACCTGCGGGTGCCGATCCCCGCCTTCGCGGCGACGGGCTTCCGCGGCTCGTCCCACGAGAAGATCAACGGCGCGTTCCAGCACGGCGGCGGGGGCGAGGGCGGCGTGCAGCTGCTCGCCGAGACCCTGCACAACGTGCTCGGCATCCGGTTCGACGGCGCCGCGATCGTCGACTTCGACGGCTTCAAGACCGCGGTCGACCTGCTCGGCGGGGTCGACATGTGCATCGACCAGAAGGTCACCTCGATCCACCTCGGCTGGGACGACAAGGGCAACTACCTCTCGCCCGCGAACGGCGGTCACCCGGCCGTCTACGAGCCCGGCTGCCACCACCTCGAGTCGTGGCAGGCGCTGGACCTCGTCCGGCAGCGCAAGAGCCTCGCCAACGGCGACTACGACCGCCAGAAGAACCAGCAGAAGTTCATCCGGGCGATGCTCGACAAAGCGCAGGAGAAGGACCTCACCACCAACCCGATCGCGCTGGACAAGTTCATCCGGGCGATCGGTCAGGCGCTGACCGTCGACACCAACGGCGTCTCGCTGGCCGACCTGATGTTCGCGCTGCGCAACGTGAGCCCCAGCAACCTGATGGGCCTGCAGGTGCCGTCCGAGCCGCAGGACATCGGCGGCATCTCCTACGTGGTGGCCCTGCCCGAGTCCGAGGGTCTCTACACCGCCATGCGCGACGACCTGCTGGACTCGTGGGCGGTCGAAAACCCCACCTGGGTCAACCACATGTAGCCTGTTTTGGTGTTCAGGCGAAGCTCTGTCCCGGCCGTCGCGGCCGGGGACGTTCCCGACGAGGCCTTTCTGCTCGACGTTCGTGAGGACGATGAGTGGGTGGCCGGCCACGCGCCGGGCGCCCTGCACGTGCCGATGATGGAGATCCCGGCGCGGCTCGGCGACCTGCCAACCGATCGCGACGTGATCGTGGTCTGCCGCGCCGGCGGCCGCTCCGCGCAGGTGGTCGCGTTCCTGCAGCAGAACGGGGTGGACCGCTCGATCAATCTCGACGGCGGCATGCAGAGCTGGGCCGCGGCGGGCCGCGCCATGGTGAGCGAGGACGGCGGTGCTCCCCGAGTCGTCTGAGCCGCCGGATTCCTGGCGGCCGCTCGTCTTCGCGCATCGTGGCTCGTCGCACCGGCACGCGGAGCACACGCTGGACGCATACCTGCTCGCCATCGAGGAGGGCGCCGACGGCCTCGAGTGCGACGTGCGGCTCACCCGCGACGGCCACCTGGTGTGCCTGCACGACTCGCGCATCGACCGCACCAGCGACGGGCGCGGCCGGGTGAGCACCCAGACCCTCGCCGAGCTCGACCGCTTCGACTTCTCGTCCTGGCGCGCCGACCTGCCCGACTCGCCCGACGAGCTGATCGTCGACCGCTCCCAGGCCGACGACAAGGGGCGGGGCAGGCTGCTCACGCTCGACCGGCTGCTCGGGGTCGCGACCGACGCGGGGCGCCCGGTGCGGCTGCTCATCGAGACCAAGCACCCGGTGCGCTACGGCGGGGCGGTCGAAGTGGCGCTGGTGCAACTGCTGCGGCGGTACGGGCTGGATCGCCCCGATCCCGAGCGCGCCCTGCAGGTGAGCGTGATGTCGTTCTCGGCCAACGCCGTCAAGCGCATCCGGCAGCGGGCGCCGGGGCTGCCCACCGTGATGCTCATCGACGTCTGGTCGGTGCCGAGCCGCATCGGGTGGCTGCCGCCCGGCAGCTCGATCGGCGGCCCCGGGGTGCAGCTCCTGCGCGCCTCGCCGGAGCTCGTCGAGCGGCTGCACCGGCGCGGCTACCCGGTCTACGTCTGGACCGTCAACGAGCCCGACGAGGTCGACCTGGTGATGAAGCTTCGCGTCGACGGCATCATCTCCGACCGGCCGGCCTATGTGATCGAGCGCCTGCGCGAGGCCGGCCACCGGCCCTGACCACGGATTCCGTCTGACTTGAGTCGGACAAGTTTAACGTTCGACCTTTCGCGTCCGGCCGATGCGAGGCAGACTCGCACCATGGTCGATGCTGCCGCGGAAGCGTCCGGCGGCCTCGTCCCCGGCGGCGGCGTGTTCACCGGCCTGGCCGAGGTGACGGAGGCGCTGAACTCCGGCGGTGGCGGGCTTCCGGGCCTGCAGCGCTCGGTCGAGGTGGCGGCCGAGGCCACCGACGCGGCCGGGGCGGCGTTCATCGAATACGCGGCCGACGGCGGTCGCGTGGTCGCGGCCGCCGGTGACCTCGAGTGGGCGCTCGGGCGCCCCATCGACCTCATTCACCCCGCGGTGCGCGCCCTGCTGCAGTTCGGCACGCGGGTGCGCGAGTTCCCGAGCAGCCTCATCGGCACCGCCGGCGGCCAGCAGCTCGGCAGCCGGGGCCTGCACCGCGTGATGGCCTCCGAGGTCACCGCCAACGGCACCGGCGCCGGGGTGCTCTTCGTGAGCTACACCGACGCCGACGGGGCCGCCGGCGAGCGCCAGCGGGCCGCGCTGGGGTTCCTGGCGTCGTTCATCGCGCTGCAGTACGGCCTGGGCCGCGGCCTGCCCGTCTACACCGACGGACCGGCGGTCACCCCCGCGGCCGAGCCGTTCGCGCTGCTGGACCCCGAGCACCGGGTGCGCTCCTGGAACCCGCCCGCGGCCCTGCTGACCTCCCGGACCGCCGAGACGGTGCTCGGCGAGCCGTGGCCGTTCCCGCTGCCGGCCGGCGACGCGACGATCGCCCACAAGCTGCCCTCGGGCGTCTGGATCGAGATCCGCACCGCCCGCGTGCCCGGCTCCGAGGACCTCGCGGTGTCGTTCCGGGCCCGCCCGGAGCAGCCGCCCGACGGCCGCGACCTGTTCATCGCGCTCACCGGCCACGAGCTGCGCACGCCGGTGACGGTGATCCGGGGGTACGCCGACACGCTCGTCGACCACTGGGAGTCCCTGCCCGAGGACGCCCGCCGCGAGGCCATCCAGGTCGTCGGGCAGCGCGCCCGCGAGCTCAGCCGGCTCGTGGACCGGCTGCTCAACGCGGTCGGCGACGACGGCTCCGGCGTCGAGTCGAGCACCCTGCTCCCCTTCGACCTGGTGGAGTCGCTCGGCGCCGCGGTCGAGGAGCTCAACGCCGACCAGCGCCGGCACCTGAGCGTGGATCTGCCCGCCGTCCTGCCCAAGACGAGGGGGGACCGGGCGAGTCTGGCCACCGTGCTGGCGGAACTGGTCACAAATGCTGGTAAGTATTCCCCGAACTGGGTACAGATCGAGCTGACAGCGGGTGCCGACCCGCAGACGGTCTGGTTTCGTGTGTCCGACCGGGGTATCGGCATCAGGCCGGAGCACGTCGAGCGCGCCTTCGACCGGTTCTGGCAGTTGGAGACCGGCGACCAGCGCTCGAGCGGCGGGGTCGGCCTGGGCTTGTACCTGGTTCGCCGGATCGTCGAGCGTCAACATGGATGGGTATCATTGCGACCACGTCGAGGGGGAGGGACCGTCGCCGAGGTGCGACTGCCCCGAGCTGACGCCGACGGCCCCGGGGAGGCTTGAGAGCGTGTCCACAACCGTCGCGGAACCGCGCGCCTGGTGTGTCGTGGTGCCCCACCACGCCCGCGGCGCCCACGTCGCCCGGCACCGCCTCGCCGACGAGCTCGACACCCTCGTGCCCGCCGACCGTCTCGACGACGCCATCGCGATCGCCGCGGAGCTGGTCGGCAACGCGGTCCGGCACGGGGCCCCGCTGCCCGGCGACGTCATCCGGGTCGCCTGGCGCCTCCTGGTCGACGGCACCCTGGAGATCCGCGTGACCGACGGCGGCTCGCCCGCCGGCCCGCAGATGCGCGTGGCCGGCCCCGACGCCATCGACGGCCGCGGCCTGACGATCGTGGCCGCCCTGTCGACCGGCTGGGGCGTCGAGCGCGACGGCCTCGGTCAATGCGTCTGGGCGACCCTCTGACCGTCCGATTTGCCGGATTTGTGGGACCTGCGTGGGTGAGTGATGGGCCTGTAGTGGGTGTGTCTGCGCGTCGCGGTGCGTGAAGGCCTAGGCTGGGTCGCCGTGAGCAAGCGTGCGAAGACCCCCCGTGGCCGCGCCGGCGGCGAGAAGCGCGAGAAGATCCGCGACGTGTACGTCGGCCGTCCGTTCCAGGGCCTGGCCGACGAGCCCGAGTGGGTCGCCCTGCGAGAGCTGGTGCCGGCCGCCTCGGCACCGTTGAAGCTGTCACCCGCGTTCGCCGAGAAGTACGGCGAGCGCCAGATCACCCTCGCGACCGTCCTGCCGATGGCGTGGCCGGCCATGACCAAGCCCGACGGGCGCGTGTTCATCGGGCTGCAGCGGCACGTGCAGTCCGGCGACGTCTCGCGCGACCTCGCCGTGGCGCTGCAGTGCGGCCTGGAGACCCCGAGCGGCCAGTCCGTCGACATCCCCGCCCTGCCCGGCCTCGGCGACCGTCTCCAGGACGTCATCGAGAACGCCCCGCTCGAGATCACGGTGCACACCGGCTTCGAGTTCTGGCTCGACGACAACGCCGCCGACGACCCCAACGTGCGCGCCTCGCTCGAGCGGGCCAACGCGAGCATCTTCCCGACCGTGAAGCTGGCCGCCGCCCCGGCCACCTACTGGTGCCAGGTCACCGACCGCTCGCACGTGCGCCTGGTGCTCGGCGACGACGAGGACCGTGCGCTGGACGCGCTGTCGCGCCTGTCGGCCGGCGGCGGGCTGCTGCTCGGCGACGACACCAAGTTCGCGGGCATGTTCCGCGCGCACGGGCTCCTCGCCCCGGTGTGGGACCTGCCGCTCGAGACCCCGGCCGAGCACTGGGAGACGCCGGTGGCGGAGTTCGCCAAGCGGTACCAGGAGGCGCTCGCGGTCACCGACCCGCTGACCTCCGCCGAGCGCCGGGCCAAGCAGGGTCTGATCGGGCGGCAGCAGCCCCTCCGCTAGTCCTTCGGGTCACGGATGCTGATCGCGGTGGATCGGGGCGGACATGCAGCGCGGTCCGCCCCGCCCCGAGCCCAGCTCGGAGCCCGGGATGCGGATGACCTCGATGCCGTTGCGCTCCAGCTGTGCGTTGGTCTCGACGTTGCGCTCGTAGGCCACGCACAGCCGCGGGGCGATCGCGAGCGTGTTGTTGCCGTCGTCCCACTGCTCGCGCTCGGCCGTCACCGGGTCGAGACCGGTGTCGATCACCCGCAGGGTGTCGATGCCCATCGCGGCGGCCGCGGCGGTGAGGAACGGTGCCGGGCCGGTGCACGACTCGGCCGTGACCGTCCAGGCCCGCAGGCCGGTGGCGACGTTGGGGTACATCACGACGGCGTCGACGTCGACCATGGTGCACACGGTGTCGAGGTGCATCGTGGCGCGCTCCTGGGCGATGGGCACCACCAGGACGGTGTGGGCCAGCCCCGCGGCGAAGCAGCGCCGGGCGAGCCGTTCGGCGCCGGCCGGACGGGTCCGCTCGCCGACGCCGACCGCCAGCACGCCGGGGGCGAGCAGGAGCACGTCCCCGCCCTCCAGGTGCTCCAGGGACGGGTCGTAGAGCAGTTCGGTGCCGGCGAAGCGGGGATGGTACCGATAGATCGCGTGCGTGAGCGTGGTCTCGCGGCTCCGCGCGTGCATGGCCAGGCTCGTGACCGCGACCCGCGGGCCGACCCACACGGATGAGTCCCGCGTGAACAGCAGGTTGGGCAGCGGGTCGATGACGAACTCGCCGGGCTCCATGAGCGCGTGCACCAGCCCGCCGTCGCGCCCGCCCAGGCCCAGCTCGGCGCGGCTCAGGCCGGCGACCAGCGTGGTGGCCAGCTCCGCGGGCGAGAGATCGGCCAGGTGGGCCGCGACGTGCTCGCGCAGCGTGTCGCCGAGCCGGTAGTCGGCCAGCACCGCGGCGCTCACCTCCGCCCTCGCCGCCTCGATCGTGAGCGTCTCGGCGAGCAGTGCCGCCACGTAGAGCACCTCGACGCCGTGTGCGCGCAGTGCCGAGGCGAAGATGTCGTGCTCCTCCTGCGCCCGGCCGACCCACGGAATGCCGTCGAAGAGCAGCGAGTCGTTGTTGCGCGGCGTCAGCCGGGCCAGCTCCGCTCCCGGGCGGTGCAACAGGACCGTGACCAGGCGTCCGACCTCCGTGTCGACACTCATGGGGTCACCCTAACGGTCGATCCGATATCGTCTGGTTGTCGCTATGTGAAATTCATGAAGGGTCGTGAATGCGGCATTCATCCCAGTCACTCCATGTCATTCCGACCACTACATGATGCCGACCGTGGGGACCCTCACGTACGGTGTTTGGACACACACGCAACCGAAGCGGCGACATCGGAGGTGTGCGACATGACCGACGTCCTGTACCGCGGTCAAGATTCGCAGCCCGAAGGGTTCGAAGAACGCGTCATCGTCGACGCGGGCCGGCCGACCCCCATCGACTGGGTTCGAACTCGCAGGGCCGAGCGCGAGACGCGCCGGGAAGAGGCGGCGCACAGCCGTCAGTACCGCCGGATCGGCTCCCTCATCGGCCACCTCGGCGACGAGTGGCACGTGCTGGACCTCCGCGAGCTCGGCGGGGCCGAGCGCACCGGCTTCCTGGCGGTCGGGCCGGGCGGCGTCTTCGCCGTCACGGTCAAGGACCACGGACGCAGCCGCGTCGCGTTCGCCGGTGACGTGGTCCAGATCGACGGCAAGCGGCCGCGCTACGTCGAGGAGGCCCGCCGCGAGGCGCGCGCCGCCACCGAGGCGCTGTCGCGCGGCGCCGGGGTCTCGATCCCCGTGATGCCCGTCCTCGCGTTCGCCGGTAGCGGAAAAATCAGCTTCTACGGCGTGCCCAAGGGCTGCCTGGTCACCGCCTACCACGAGCTTCCGCGCGTGCTCAACGCCCGCGGGCAGCGGCTCGCGACGGAGACCGTCGACAAGGTGTTCGACCTGGCCATGCACCCCGCGACCTGGTTCCAGCCGGGGTACGACGCGGTGGTCGAGGGCTACCGGTGGTACCGCGACGGCGAACAGGTGGGCACTGACAAGCGAGGTCACTCGGAGTAGCCTCTTCGAGGTGGCCGGACGCGATGCGATGACGATTCACGATCGGGCTTGGTTGCCGGCTGCTCGCATTCGCACGACCGGTGCCTGAGGAGGCGCTGTGCCGCAGCACGTCGAATTCTCCATCTCCGATCTTCCCTCCGCGGAACCCGGCCTGGAGCGCTGGGGCTCGACCGTGGACGGCGCCGCCGAGGCCTGCCTGGTGATCGACGCCCAGCAGGTCGTGGTGGCGATGTCCGCGTCGTTCGAACAGATGCTCGGCCTCACCCAGTCCCCGGTGAGCCGGCCCCTGCTCGCGGAGGACGGGGTGCTGCGACTGCTCGACTTCGCCGACGGCAAGCCGCTGGAGCAGACCGAGGTCGCCCGCATGCCCGTCGTGCTGGCCCTGGTCTCGGGCCGCCTCGCGCGCGGGCTGATCCGCATCGAGTGCGCCACCGGACCGTGCACCTTCGATGCCATCGCCACGCCGCTGACCGAGGGCGGCAAGACGGTCGGGTCGCTGACCTTCTTCTCGCTGATCAACTGAGCTCACGGCCGGTTGCGGCGAGGAGTCGTCAATACGGAGTTACTGTCGTCACGGACGCCGCCACGGAGCGCGTTCAGACCGTAATCTCCTTGTCATGCTGGACCTTGCGCTCCTGCCGGGCGACTACGCGATCTGCCGTCTGCCGGCCGGATCCGCCATGCCCGCCGGTTTCGCCGAGGCCGCGATGTCCGGCCGTGACGTCCTCTCGGTGACGTGGACGCCGGAGGAGGTGTCGATCCTCTGCCCGACCGACCGGGTGCCCCCGGGCGCGACCGTCGAGACGCCGTGGCGCTGCCTGCGGGTGGCCGGACCGGTGCAGCTGGCATTGACGGGCGTCCTCGCGTCGATCGTCTCGCCGCTGGCGGACGCGCGGGTGAACATCTTCGCCTTCTCGACCTTCGACACCGACTATCTGCTGGTCCCGACCGTGCGGCTGAACGAGGCGCTGGCCGCTCTGGGCGCGGCCGGACACCGCGTGACGACCTGAGCATCCAGTCAGCGTCGCTGATGCCTCGCAGCCGTCGATCCTGACCGGGGACCGCTCCTTCCCGCCCCGCGCGGGCCCTCCTACGATGGGCGCATGCGAACCCCGGCGGCCCTGCTGGCGATCGTCGGTGTTGGATGCCTGCTGGCCGCTTGCCGGCACGAGGAGCCCCCGGCCGCGCCTACCGTGAAGCCGAGTCTGCTCAGCCAGGAGCCGCTCGTCCCGGTGCTGCCGCCGACCCCCGAGACCACCACGGCGTCGGCCGGCCCGATCGCGTCGCCGAGCTCCAGCCCGAGCCCGGCCGGGTTCCCGGAGACGCAGGTGAGCTACTGCAACGGCAAGCCGAGCGGGGCCCAGGTCCTCGCGGCGGTGCGCAGGGCGCGGCCCAACCTGCCCTCCGGGGGCGGCGTGAAGGTGCAGACGGAGCCGGTGTGTTCGGGCGTGTGGCAGTACACCATCCTGAGCGTCACCGACAGCGAGCCCTTGCGGGTGATCACGAAGGGCAGCCCGAGCTCGCTCACCGTCGTGACCGTCGGCACCGATCCGTGCACGGTCGAGGTGCGCGCGGCGGCTCCCATCGCATTCCTCGATGCGGTCGACTGCAACTGACCGGCATTAACTAGGCTGGTCATATGCCTGGTGTGCCGCCGACGCGATTCGTGTTCCTGGGTCCGGAGGGCACCTTCTCCGAGCAGGCGCTCAAGACCATTCCGGCCGCCGAGCACGGTGTGCTGAGCCCCGCCCGCAGCGTCCCCGAGTGCCTCGACGCGCTGCGCAGCGGCGACGCCGACGCGGCGCTCGTGCCGCTGGAGAACTCGATCGGCGGCCAGGTCGGCGTGACGCTCGACGAGCTGGCCAACGGGGAGCCGTTGGTGATCACCCGCGAGGTGGTCCTGCCGGTGCAGTTCGTGCTCGCGGCCCGCGAGGCCCGCCCGCTGGACGAGATCCGCTCGGTCGCGGCGCACCCGCAGGCCGGGACGCAGTGCCGCGACTGGCTGCGCGCGCACACGCCCAACGCGACCGTGGTCGACGTGCTGTCCAACGCGACCGCGGCGATCGGCGCGGCCGAGGGCGAGTTCGACGCGGCCGTCTGCGCGCAGATCGGGGCCGAGCGCTACCGGCTGCACATCCTGGCCACGGACATCGCCGACAACCCGGACGCGATGACGCGCTTCGCGCTCGTGTCCCGGCCCGGGCCGCCGCCCCCGCCGACCGGGGACGACCTCACGACGCTCGCGGTCTACATCGCCCACGACCGCGTCGGGGCGCTGCTGCAGGTGCTCACCGAGCTGTCGGTCCGGGGCATCAACCTCTCCCGGATCGAGTCCCGCCCGACGGGGGAGCGACTGGGGCGGTACGTCTTCTTCCTCGACTGCGGCGGGCACGTCGCGGATCTGCAGATGGGGGAGGCGTTGCAGGCGCTGCGGCGGATCTGCGCCGACGTGCGCTTCCTGGGCTCCTATCCGCGGGCCCCGCACAGCGACCCGCCACCCCGGCCGGCCGCGGGGCTGTCCGACACCGACTTCGCCGACGCCGCCGCCTGGCTGTCGCGGGTCCGGCTCGGCGAGATTTCCTAGCCCCCTTGCGCGAGGGCGCCGCGCCCATGAGGGGCGCGGCGCCGTGCGAGGTGCTGTCGTGCCGAGGTGGGGTCAGCCGCCCAGGACGTTGCCCAGCAGGCCGCCGCCGCTGCTGGACTGGGCCGGGGCCGGCTTGCCCTCGCTGGGCTGCACGATCACGAAGCCCTGGCCCTGCAGCGCCAGCTGGAAGAGCTCGCCGGAGCCGCCGCGCAGTATCGACTTGAGGCTCTGGTTCTTCTGGATGGTGGTCTGCAGGCTGCTCGACCAGCCCACGACCGCGTCGGTGTCGACGCAGACCGGCGCCTGCGGGGTCACCGGGATCACGAGCGGCGCGCCCTCGGAGACGATGGCGAGCCGGCCCTGGCCGGTGAAGACGCAGTTGAAGAGGCCGCCGCCGAACATCCCGGCGCCGCGGACCATCTGGATGTCGTAGCGCAGCGACGGGTCGAAGCACAGCACGTTGCGGCCGTTGATCGACAGGGCGTCGTTGGGCTCGATGTCCAGGATGAAGCAGTCGGCCGCCCCGGAGGCGAACCAGACCTCGCCCTGGCCGCGGACCGACATGAGGGACACGCCCTCGCCGGTGACCGCGCGCTTGAGGAAGTTGCCGACGCCCTGGCTCTTGACCTCGAACCCGAGGTTGCCGCGGAACGCGATCATCGCGCCCTGGCGGGCCAGGACCTCGCCGTTGACGGCGTACTTGACGCACTTGGAGTGCTGCAGACTCATGCCTGCCTGGGTAGGGGCTTGGGCCATGTTCTCGGCCTTGAAGATGTCACCTCGCACGACGGGCAGCGTAGCGAACGACAACGGCCCCGCGACCTGCTGGTCTCGGAGCCGTTGCGCACTTGCCGCTTTGCCGTCGCCGCGTCCGCGGTCGGCTTTCGTGCGTCCGTGGCGGCTTTGTTGGCTCTGCTGTCGTCGCGGGCGTTCAGTCGCCGAGCAGGCCGCCGAGGACGCCGCCGCTCTGCTGCTGGCGCTGGGCCGCGCCGGGCGGCGGCTCCTCGGACGGCTGCACGACCACGAAGCCCTGGCCGGCGAAGCTCATGGTGAACGCCTCGCCGGTGGAGCGGCCGATCAGCGTGCCCAGGCCGATCTGGTCGGCGCGGTGGTAACCGGTCTGCAGGCTCGCCGACCAGCAGATCGCGGCCTGGGGGTCGACGTAGGTGGGCTGGTCCACGGTGAGCACGACCGGCGTGCCCTTGGTCGTGATCGCGAGCCGGCCGCGACCGGTGAAGACGCAGTTGAAGAGGCCGGCCGAGGACATCATGCCCATGCCCTGGACCATCTTGATGTCGTACTGCAGCGAGCTCTCGAAGGCGAGCACGTTCGCGCCGTTGATCGAGATCGCGTCGCCCTGGTCGAGGTCGATCAGGTGTACGTCCGCCGCCCGATCGGCGAAGAAGACGTCCCCGCGGCCCGAGACCGACATCAGCGGCACGCCCTCGCCGGTCAGCTTGGACTTGAGCCACTTGCCCACGCCGCCCGAGCCGAGCGCCTTGAACTGGACCTGCCCCTGGTAGGCGACCATCGAGCCCTGGCGGGCCATGATCTCGCCGTTGAGCTCGGCCTTGAGCAACTTGGAGTTCTGCAACCGCAGCCCCGGCTGTTGCGACTCCTTCTCCATGTTTTCGGCGGCGAACAGGGCACTGCGCATCGTGAGTAGTCCTCTCGGAGACGTACTTTGAACCGCACAGTGACGGTAGATGGTTGACACAGCAGAGGCCAATCGAGCCGGTGCTCCGTCGGTTGTCAGTCCCAGCCCAGGGCGTGCAGCCGCTCGTCGGAGATGCCGAAGTGGTGCGCGATCTCGTGCACCACCGTGATCGCGACCTCGTCCACCACGTCATCCTCATCGTCACAGATCGCGAGGATCGGTTTGCGGAAAATCGAGATCCGGTCCGGCAGCACGCCGGCGTAGTCCCATCCGCGCTCGGTCAGCGCGTGCCCCTCGTAGAGCCCCAGCAGGTCCGGATCCTCCGGTGGTGCGTCGTCGACGACCAGGATCACCACGTTGTCCATGAGATCGAGCAGCTCCTCGGGCACCTCGTCGAGGGCCTCCCCGACGAGTTCCTCGAAGCGCTCCTTGCTCATCTGCACCGGCATGCGAAGAGGGTCCCCGAAATCGGGGACCCTCTCAAGAACGTTTGCGCAAAGCCTCAGACAAGCTGAGCGTCGAGCGTGATCTCGACGGCCGCGAGGGCCTTGGAGATCGGGCAGCCGGCCTTGGCGTCCTGGGCCTGCTTCTCGAACTCGGCGGCGTCGATGCCGGGCACGTCGCCACGGGTGGTCAGGTCGATCCGGGTGATGGCGAAGCCGCCCTCGACCGCACCGAACTGCACCGCCGCGGACGTCTCGACCGACGTCGGCGTGAAACCAGCCTTGGCGAGGCCGTTGGACAGCGCCATCGAGTAGCACGCGGCGTGCGCGGCCGCCACGAGCTCCTCGGGGTTGGTGCCCTTGCCCTCTTCGAAACGGGACGGGAACGAGTAGTTGCCCTGGAAGGTGCCCGAACCGGTGGAGACCGTGCCGGAGCCGGACCGGAGGTCTCCCTCCCAGCGGGCAGATGAAGTGCGAGTAGGCATGAACCAGACGCTAGCCCATCGCGTGTCCCTCGTGGGACGAGCCCGGCACACGGACGGGAGTAAAGTCCATGGGCCGCAAACTGGTGCGGATCGGCGGGGTGATGGCGCTGTCCGGCCTGGTCGGCGGGGTCGCGTCCAGCTTCGTGCCGTGGATGCGGCAGCTGGTCGTGACCGGCTCGCAGCGGCGTGCGGAGTCGCGTGTGGAGAGCGTCACGGTCCTGAACCTGCCGCACGGTCTTTGGTACGTGTTGTTCCTCTGTTCATTGTTCGCGCTGCTCGGCACCGCGGCGGCAAGGCGCCGGCGGCGGGCCGGGTGACGGAAACGGCCGTGGCGGCGGGCGGCCGGCTCGGGCTCGTGTCGCTGCCGCTCATGGGCCTCGCCTGCGGATCGATCGCCATCGGCCGCGCCGGCGCCACCTCCCGGCCTGGCGCAGCCCGCTAGCCGGCCTTGGCATCACGAATCCGGACGCCGCCGCGCTCCCACCCCGGTGCTGCCACAGGGCTTACCATGCGGGGCATGCCTGAGCACCCCAGCTCCATGCCGGAGATCCACGCGCCCGTGCCCGCGGAACCGCCGGGGGCGACCGCCACGGCACCGGTCGAGGAGCGGCGCCGGCCGAACGTGTTCGCGCTCGGGCTGCTCGCGGTCGGGTTCGGGCTGGCGATCTCGGCGCAGTACATGCCCTGGGGATCGTTCACGCTCGGCTCCCGGTCGGGCACGACGGACGAGGAGTTCGTGCTCGGGCCGGAGTCGGCGGCGCAGCGGTCGGTCGACGTGCCGCTGACGTACCTCAGCGCCGCCCACGTCACCGTCTACCTCCTCACGCTCGCCGGCGCCCTGACCGCGCTGGCCGTGCTCCTGGCGGTGCGCGGCGCCGGGGCGCGCCGGGTGGCGACCGCGGTCGCCGGCGGTCTGCTCGCCGCGAACCTGCTGGTGCTGGTCGGGTTCAAGACGGTCATCGACCACATGGGCAACTCCGACTTCTCGTTCCTGCTCGTGGCCAACCCGCAGACGAAGACCGGGCCGGGGTACCCGCTGGCCTTCGCCGCCCTCGTCCTGCTGGCCGCGGCGCTCGCGCTCGCGGCGCGGCCGGTGTCGCCGGGGTCCCGTCGCGGTGTCGACGAGCCTCGTGGCGGCGAGCCGCTGGAGCTCACGGTGACCCCCGTACCGATGACGTTGCAGTAAACGTTCGGTCGAGTTTTATTCGCAGCCTGTCACCAGCCGGGATCCGAGAGGTACGGTTGCTGCCCCGCTCGAGCGGAAGGAGCAGCAACAATGCGCGGTTCGAGCCTTCCCAAGCTGATCGCGACCGACCTCGACGGCACCCTGGTGCGCAACGACGAGACGGTCAGCCCATACACGCGTGAGGTCCTCGAGCGCGTCAGAGCGGCCGGCATCCACGTCGTCGGCGCGACGGGCCGCGGCCCCCGGCTCACCGAGCTCGTGCGCCACGACATCCCGGCCGCGGACTTCCTGGTCATGGGCGGTGGGAGCCGGGTGCTGGACCTGCGCGACCCCGAGCACCCGGTCATCCTGCGCGACGAGCGGCTCGACGGCGAGGTGCTCGCCGACGTGCTGGCCCTGCTCGAGCGGGAGCTCGGCACGCTGTCGGTGCTCGTCGAGGCCGGCGACCACCACGAGGCTCCGCTGTGGGGCGACACCGACCCGAACTGGCGCTACGACGCCGTCGAGGCCCGGGTGCGCGCCGAGTGCTTGACCGGCCCGGTGATCAAGGGCTTCGCACGCCACCCCGTGTGCGACGTCGACGACCTGCTCGCCACCGCGCAGCGGCTCATCCCGCCCGACGTGGCCACGGTGACGCAGGCCGGCCTCGGGTACATCGAGATCTGCCCGCCCGGCGTCGACAAGGCCACCGGGCTCATGATCGTGGCCACCGCGCTCGGCGTCGACCCCGGCGACGTGCTCGTCTTCGGCGACATGCCCAACGACATCCCGATGTTCCGGTGGGCCGGGTTCGGCCGGGTCGCCGTCGGCAACGCCCACCCTCAGCTGCGTGCGATCGCCGACGAGACGACGCTCACCAACGACGAGGACGGCGTGGCGACATACCTCGACGCCATGTTGAAGCTGTGACACGGACCGCTGGCGAGACGCCGCTCACCGTGGACGGCGTCACGCCCCGTCGCGACGCTATGTTGAAACTCGTGAGACTGGTCGCGACGGATCTCGACGGCACGCTGGTTCGCCACGACCGCACGGTGAGCCCGCGCACGGTCGCGGCCTTCCGGCGCCTGCACGACTCCGGCGTCGCGATCGTCCTCGTGACGGGGCGCCCGATCCGCTGGATCTTCCCCGTGTACTCCCAGCTGAACGTCCCCGCCCTGGCCATCTGCGCCAACGGCGCCGCGACCTACGACCCGGCCACCGACACCATCGTGCACAGCGCACCGCTCGAGGCCGACGTCCTGGCCGAGGCCTGCGCGCGGCTGCGGGCCGAGGTGCCCGGGGTGGTCTTCGCCGTCGAGCGCGACGGGGGCCGGCAGATGCGCCACGAGCCGGGCTTCCCGGTCGGCCCGTGGGAGGCCGATCACGAGTCCGTCGGCCCGTGCACCCCCGAGGAGCTGCTGACCCGCCCGGCCGCGAAGCTGCTGGTGCGCGCCGGGGTGCAGTCGCCCGACGAGTTCACGGCCCGGGTCGGCGCATGCCTGGCCGGCCTCGCGGAGGCGACGCACTCGTCGTCGAGCGGGATGGTGGAGGTGTCGGCCGCGGGGGTGACGAAGGCCTCGGCGCTCGCGCTGGTGGCCCGGACGCAGTCGGTGGAGGCGACGGACGTGATCGCGTTCGGCGACATGCCCAACGACCTGCCGATGCTGACGTGGGCGGGCCGCGGCGTGGCGATGGCGAACGGGCACCCGATGGTGCGGGCGGCGGCCTCGGACGTGACGAAGTACAGCAACGAGGACGACGGCGTCGCCGAATACCTCGAGCGCATCTTCAGCTTCTGAACCGCGCTCGGGTCCGGTTCGCCCTACTTCACGGCCGCTTTGCCGGGCGCCGCTGGTTGCGTAGCGCCCAGACTCTCGCGGAGCACCGCGGCAGCCCATCGGTGTGCTCCGGTGCTCCGGTGCTCGCTGTTGGGGGGCTCGGCTCCCACCAGTGGCCGGGCGGCACGCCGATGCCGGCGGTGGAGAAGCTGCTCGGGCTGCCGCCGCCGTATTACGGCTTCCGCGCCGCCGTGGATGCGCATCTTCAAGCCCCACCGGAGGCCGACCACCCTTGGCTGGCTGACCCGTCGCGCTCTCTCAGCCGCCTCCCGACGATGTTCGCGGGTCCACGACGCCGGCTCTCCCGGATCCGCTCATGAGGTGGACGCCTCGATCAGCCGTCTCGCGGCGATGTTCGCGGGTCCACGACGCCGGCTCTCCCGGATCCGCTCATGAGGTGGACGCCTCGATCAGCCGTCTCGCGACGATGTTCGCGGGTCCACGACGCCGACTCTTCCCGCCCCGCTCATGAAGTGGATGCCTCGATCAGTGCGTCGAGCGCCTCGATCAGTGCGCCGGGCGCCGTGAATTCGGGCCTATGCCGCTTTATGATCCGTCGGGCGAAAAATCCGATATGTCGTGGCGCGAAGCGCCCGACATATCGCGTCAACCACCCGAGCCCCGAAGCAGCCGAAACGGGCCCGACCGGGTGCCGGTCGGGCCCGCGAGGTAGTCGTATCAGAGGTACTGCGTCGTATCAGAGGTACTGACCGGTCCCCGACGGCGAAGGGCTGCCCGGCTGCCCGGGAGCGATGCCCGGAGCGCCGGGAAGGGCGGGACGGCCCCGCATCTGCTCGAGCTGGACCCGGGCCGCCATCTGCTGAGCGACCAGCGCGGCCTGAATGCCGTGGAAGAGCCCCTCCAGCCAGCCGACGAGCTGGGCCTGGGCGATGCGCAGCTCGGCCTCGCTCGGCGTCGCGTCGTCATCGAAGGGCAGGGAGAGCCGCTCCAGCTCCTCGCGCAGCTCGGTGGCCAGGCCGTCCTCGAGCTCGGTGATCGAGCGGCGGTGGATCTCCTTGAGCCGCTGCCGGCCGGCCTCGTCCAGCGGGGCGGCGCGGACCTCCTCGAGCAGCTGCTTGATCATGCTGCCGATGCGCATCACCTTGGCCGGCTGCTCGATGAGCTTGCTCGGGTCTTCCGCATTGTCGTCATCGCCGGTCGACATCGTGCCCAGCGGTCGCCCGTCCGGGCCGACGACGAGCACGGTTCGCGACTCGTCCTGCGCCTCTTCTGCCATGGCTCCAAGTCTTACGCACGCCCTCCGGGGGCAACCAAGAAGGGGTGCCGATCCGGCCACTGTTGCCACCCTTCGTGACGCGATAACGTCTCCCGGTGACGAGCAATCCCCGGGACGTGCTGAACCGCCCGGCCCCGGCGCCGGACTTCACGCTGCGCTACGGCGAGCACCCGGATCATGTCGCGGATGTGCGCCTGCCGGCCGTACCGGATGCGCCGCTCGTCCTGTTCGTGCACGGCGGGTTCTGGCGTCACGAGTGGGATCGCGCGCACGCCGGGCCGCTCGCCGCCGACCTCGCCGCCCGCGGCTACGCCGTCGCCACGATCGAGTTCCGGCGCACCGGGCAGCCCGGCGGCGGCTGGCCGGGCACGTTCTCCGACGTGGCCGCGGCCGCCGTGGCGGTGCCGGACCAGCTGGCGAAGGAGGTCGCGCACCGGGGCCTGCTGCCCGTGTCGGTCGACCGGCCGATCCTCGCGGGTCACTCGGCGGGCGGGCACCTCGCGCTGTGGTACGCCTCCGTCGCCCCCGACGCCGTCGGCGGAGTCGTGGCGCTGGCGCCGGTGGCGGACCTCACCCGCGCCTACGAGCTCGACCTCGACTCCGGAGCCGTGGCCGACCTGCTGGGCGGGGGGCCCGACGCGGTGCCCGAGGCGTACCGGTCGGCGGACCCGATGCGGAACCTGCCCTCGGGCGTGCGCACCGTGGTCGTGCACGGCACGCTCGACGAGATCGTGCCCGTGGAGTTGTCGCGCGATTACTGCCGGTCCGCGCGCCGGGCCGGCGACGACGCCACGCTCGTCGAGCTGGCCGGCGTGGAGCACTTCGGTGTCATCGACCCCCGTTCCGAGGCCTGGCCCGCGGTGCTGGCCGCCTTCGGCACACTGAGCAGGGGCGAGGCCACCGGCGGCGACTGACCGGCACTGACCAGGGACGGCGCCGCCGGCCGCGACTCGAGAAGGGCCACCGGCAGCTGAGGACCCGCCCTGACCAGCGGCGGGGCCGCCGGCGGCGATTGACTGTCCGGCGCGATGGCGGTAGAACGCAGCGTGGGTTGTAGGCTCGTGGCTCGCGAGGAGCGCGGGCCAGTCGACGCCCGCGTAGCGCGGGGTCCCGGGGAGGAAAAGCACGTGTCCCACCTGAACCGCCGCCAGGCGCTCCGGCTGTTCGCGGCCGCGGGTGCGGCGGGCATGGCCGCGCCGCTCCTGTCCGCCTGCAGCAGCTCCGACGACTCGACCGACAGCACCGCGGTGCCGAGCGGCCCGCCGGTCAAGATCGGCATGATCGTCCCGCAGGGCGGCATGTTCAAGGACTTCGGCGACGAGCTCGACAACGGCTTCAGCCTCTATCTCCAGCAGCACGACGGCAAGCTCGGCGGCCGTCAGGTCACGCTCGTGAAGGCGGACGAGGGCGAGACGGCCGACAGTGGCAAGGCCGCCGCGAACAAGCTCATCAAGGACGACAAGGTCCTCGCGATCACCGGCGTGGCCAACCCGGCCGTGATGCTCGCGATCCGCGAGGACATCGAGAACGCGAAGATCCCGCTCATCGGGTCGAACGCGTCGCCCAAGGCGCTGCAGACGCTCGGCCCGAAGTACATCTGGCGCACGTCTTTCGTGTCGGACGAGCCCGGCACCGCGATCGCGCGGTGGGCCGCCGGCAACGTCGGCGGCAGCCTCGCCATCTGCGGGCAGACCGACCCCGCCGGCAGTGACGAGGACGTGGCGAGCTTCGTCGAGACGTACAAGAGCGTCGGCGGTCAGATCGCCGGGCAGGCGCGCACGGTCGCCTACGGCACCAAGGACTTCACCGCGATGCTCAACGCCGTCAAGACGTCCGGCGCGAAGGGGATGTACGCGCTGTTCAACGGCGCCGCGGCGATCGAGTTCGTGAAGCAGTACCGCAACATGCACTTCCCCGCCGACTTCAAGCTCCTCGGCACCGGAAGCCTGACCGAGGGCTTTGTGCTCAAGCAGCAGGCCGACGCCGCGCGCGACATCTACACGGCGCTCAACTACTCGCCGGACCTGGACAACGTGGCCAACCGCCGGTTCGTCGCCGACTACCAGAAGGCGTTCGGCTCGGTGCCCTCGACGTTCGCGATGTCGTCCTTCGACGCGGCCGCCGTGCTGGACAAGGCGATCACGGACGCGACCAGGAACCTCGACTCGTTCCAGCTCAACGCGGCCATCGGGCGCCTGGGCCAGATCGACAGCCCCCGCGGCGGCTGGCAGTTCACGCAGACGCGCACGCCGCTGCAGCGGTGGTATCTGCGGCAGGTCCGCAACGACGGCGCCGTGCTCTCCAACGTGCTGACCGCGGAGCTGTCGACCCGCGGCTGAGCGCGGGCCGAGCACGCTTCGAGCGCACCGTCAGGCCGCGCCGCGCCGCTTCAGGGTGGCCACGGCCGAGCCGGCCAGCGTCAGCAGGCACTCCGGCAGCTTGCCGTCGACCAGCGCCACGGTGAACAGGGCCGTGGCGCTCGAGGCGTCCTCGTTGACGTATGCGCTCACGAACCGCGCCACCCAGCGCTTGTCGTAGTTGGCGTCGTCGATGTCCGGGAAGTCCAGCCGCCACGGCCCGCGCGCCAGGTTGTCGCCCACCATCTCGCCGGCCAGGCGCCACGCGACGTCGTACGCGGCGCTCATGCCGCGCCGGTCCACCACCGAGTCGAAGGTGTGGGTCACCGCGTCCTCGTCGCCCGCGAGTGCTGAGGCCAGGACCTGTGCGGCGTCCTGATACGTCTCGTCTCCCGGGTCATCCACGCCGCAACCGTATGTCGCGCCGTCAAGGCCCTGCGTGCACTCGGAGGGATTCGCGGGGTGACCCGCGGCTCATCCCCGGCGCAGCGCGCAGGTCAGCCGGGCGGTGCAGATCCGCTCGCCGTCCTCGTCCGTCACGACGATCTCGTAGCTCGCGATCAGGCCTCCGAGCCGCAGCGGAGTGGCCACGCCGGTCACCAGCCCGCGCTTGGCGGACTTGTGGTGGGTCGCGTTCACCTCGATGCCGACCGCGACCCCGTTGTAGAGGCGGCCCGCGTGCATGGCGGCCCCGATCGAGCCGAGCGTCTCGGCAAGGACGACCGAGGCGCCACCGTGGAGCAGACCGTAAGGCTGAGTGTTGCCGTCGACCGGCATGGTCGCCACGACCCGCTCGGGCGACGCCTCCAGGATCACGATCCCCATGCGCTCGGGCAGATGGCCCTCCATCGAAAGGCCGCCGGGCGTCTCGGTCGGGGTCATGGATTCTTGATCAGCCATATCGGGGAGCGTACCCGCGCCCCCGCTGAAACCCGTGGGTTGCCCGCGCTAAGGTGCGCACGGCACCGTTGGGGAGGCCTTTGGGGAGGAGACGCCAATGCGCGCACGGTCGGCCACCGCCATCGTGGGAGCGATCACGGCGATAGGAGTGTTGCTCGCCGCATCCGGCTGCGCCTCCGACGCGAAGAGTGACGACGCCGTCCCGGCCGCCGACATCCGGCTGTACGGCACCGACGGCAACATGGCCAACTCGTTCGGAGACGCGCTCAAGGACTCCCCGGCGGTCCTGAACGGCATGAAAGGTACAACTCCGCTCACGCCGCTCAGCGAGGACTTCAAGCGCCGGGTCAAGGCGATCGACTCGACGCTGACCGACTTCAACTACGCGGGCGAGTCCTACGACGCCGTGGTCATCGCCGCCCTGGCCGCCGAGACCGGCAAGTCGGTCGACCCGGCCGTCATCGCCAAGCAGCTGATCGGCGTCACCACGGGCGAGAACACCTGCGACGGGGTGGCCGCGTGCCTGGCCGCCGCGAAGTCGGGCAGGGACTTCAAGTACCGCGGCGTCTCCATGCGCAGCAGCGGCTTCACGAGCGTCGGGGAGCCGTCGGCGGCGATGTACGGCGTGCTCAACTTCGGCACCAGCAACAAGATCGACGACGCCAAGACCGAGTTCGTCGGCGCGGGCGACCAGGCCAGCGAGGACAAGACCCCGCCACCGGCTCCCGCGTCGGCGACGGGCGGCAAGGGGCAGAAGCCGGCGCTGAAATACGGTCTGCTGCTGCCGAAGACGGGCGCGCTCGCGTTCCAGGGGCCGCCGATGTTCGCGGCGGCGAAGCTCGCCATCAAGGAGATCAACGAGGCCGGCGGCGTGCTCGGGCAGCAGGTGCAGGTCGTCGAGGGCGACGACGGCACCAACCCGGAGATCGCCAAGGCGACCGCCGCGCAGTTCATCGCCCAGGGCGTCGCGGTCATCATCGGCGCGGGCGCCTCGGGCGTCAGCGCGGCCGTGATCCCGCAGGTCGCACTCGCGGGCCGGGTGATGATCTCGCCGTCGGCGACGTCGGACGCGCTCACCAAGGTCGACGACAAGGGCTTCTTCTTCCGCACCTCGCCGCCGGACACCCTGCAGGCCAAGGCCGTCGCGGACATCATCATGCGCGACGGGCACACCAAGGTCGCGATCATCGCGCGCGACGACAACTACGGCAGCGGCCTGGCCGAGGGCGTGAAGGCCGACCTGCAGTCCGCCGGCATCCGGCCCGAGAACATTCTCGTGAAGAAGTACGAGGCGAAGGACAAGTACGAGAAATCGGAAGCCTCGAAGCTCTTCGACCCGATCGCCGGGGACATCAAGAGCTTCGGCGCCACCGGCATCCTCGTGGTCGGCTTCGACGAGTCCGCGATGGCCATCAAGTCGCTGGTGACCTCGGGCGTCAAGGCCTGACGGTGTCACGTTCTGGGCTCGCGCGTCGGTGCCGCAAGGCCTACGGTGAACCGGATTGCCCCTTTGTCAGGTGAGAGGACCCACCAGATGACCGACAACGAGACCGTCGAGACCCGCGGCGACGAGCGCGTGGAGCTTCTCGTCGGCGACACGAACAACGACGGCAAGCCCGACCTGTGGGCAATCGACACCGACGGGGACGGCAAGGCGGACCTGTTCCAGTTCGACACCAACGGCGACGGCAAGGTCGACATCACGATGAGCGACCTCGACCAGGACGGCACGCCGGACGAGGTCGTCGACGGCGACGGCGGCCTGCCCCCGGCCTAGTTCTCCTGTTCGCGGCGGCGCGGGTGACCCGTTCACCCGCGCCGTTGCTGTTCCACGTAGTCGCGCCACTGCTGCTCGAGCTCCACCCGGCCGACGCCGAGCACCGAGCGGGCCACCGACTCGACCTCGGACATGTTCTGGAAGCCCTCGTAGAAGGCGATGAGCTTGTCCTGGCCGTACCGGTCGGCGATCATCCGGCACGCGAGCCACCCGCTGACGTAGTTGCGCGGCTCCTCGTAGAACTGCTTGTCGTCCGGGAACGTCGTGATCGCCAGGCCGTCGAGCGCCTGCCGAATGCCCGCCGCGCTGAACCGTCCGTCCTTGTAGGCGACGTACTCCGCGAAGCCCTCCACGACCCAGCGCGGCGTGTAGGGCCCGGTGACGGGCCCCATGGCCGCGTGCGTGAACTCGTGGGTCAGATCGTGCTGGAGCTCGGCCTCGGCCGCGGTGAGCTCGCTCGGGTTGAACACGATGCGCGTGGTGGCGTACGCCGGCCGGTTCGTCCACTCCGCGACGGTCGAGTAGTACGGCACCGCGATGGCGGCGACCTGCCCGATGCGGTCCTGGGACTCGGCGAAGTACGTGTCGAAGATCTGCCGGTCCCCGACGGCGGTGATGAGCACCTTCCCGTCCCACCCGCCGGGCCGGACCACGGCCACCCGCCGCAGCGCGTTCTCGGCGAGATCGAGCAGCCCCTGCCCGGCGCCGCCGTTGTCCGCCGAGAGCACGGCCACGACCCGCTGGCTGCGCACGACGGTGATCGGCCCGGAGGCGTCCCACGGCTGCCCGGCCTCGCCCGTGGGCAGGTCCTTGCCGACCCCGTCGCCGGCGACGAGCCACCGGCCGCCGGCATACCCGAACACGGCCAGCCAGGGCGTGGCCACGGGCTTGCTGTCGACCCCCTCGATGCGATGCCGGACGGTGACGGGCACGACCTTCACGGCGGCGTGGTACCGCTCCAGCAGCGCCGGCGGCAGGAAGGCCGCCATCTTCGCGGCCGGCTGACCGGCTCGCTCGAAGCCGAGCTCGGCGAACGGCACCTTGGTGAGGTTCTCGAACTCCTGCCGCTGCCGCCGCGCGAATCCGGCGTCGGTCTGGTCGACGTCGGCCATCCACTCGGCCTGGTCCTTCTTCCGCACGGCCTCGGCCCGCCGCTGCAGCACGGCGTCGATCGCGTGCGGGTCGACGCCGACCCAGGTGGCCGCGGTGGGCGCGTTGCCGTGCCCGCGCAGTGTCCACGCCGTCGCGCCGGCCCCGGCGAGCGCGATCAGCGTGGCGGCGACGAGGAACACGGTGAGGATGGGCCAGACGTAGCCGCGGGCCGGCTCGGGCGGGAGCTGGGGCGCGGGGTACCACGGGCTGGGGACGCCGCCGTAGACGGACGGGGTGCGCTCCTGCTCGTCCGACGGTCGCTGCTGCGGGACGGGGGCAGCGATCGGTTCGGGGATCGTCACGGCACCTACCGACGTCGAGGAGCGGAACCACATCCTCCGCCAGCGCTCCGGCGTTGTCGACCCGCGGCGTGTCCGGGCGACCGTGGGCGGCCGGGCACTTGGGGCCCTCGCATCACCCGAACGGGTGATGCGAGTCCAGCTCAACTCGCATTATGGCCACATGTCATTGCGATTCTGCATGTGCATGTTGGAAGATCCCGGGTGTTCCCGGTGATGCGGCGCAGCGCTCGATTCCCCGGCCGCGTGCTGACAAGGGTCCGCGCGGTCGGGTGACACGGGCGGGCGTCCGGATCGGCCAACTGACCCTTGGCCGCTCGGGCGCCCGCCCTCCTACCGCAACCTACGTGCGCGCACGAGAGGTGGTTCAACACCATGGGCTACTCCGCGGCCGGCGTCCGGGCGGCGCAGCAGGTCGTCCGGCACCATCTTCCGACCCTCACCGGCGATCGGTGCTCGGCGTGCGGGGACGTGTTCCCGTGCGTGTTCCGCAGCGCGGCCGACCGGACGCTGAGCGCCTATGGGCTGCTGCCCGCGCGCGTCCCCGGCGCCACGCTGCGCGCGGCCGGAGTCGACCTGCGCGCAAGACGCTGGGCGCGCGTCGATCACAACTCACGCGGGTGGTTTGTCAACCCGTCTGACCTGCGTCAGTGTGCGTCCAGCGTCAGCGGGGAAGGGTAGCCGCGATGCTGCGAGGCCGGCAGCTTCCAGGGCTCGTGCACGGCCTTGCCGGGGATGCCGGCGAGTTCGGGCACGTAGCGGCGCACGTAGTCGCCGGTCGGGTCGAAGCGCTCGGCCTGGCGGATCGGGTTGAAGCGGCGGTACGGCTTCGTGTCGTTGCCCGTGCCGGCGACCCACTGCCAGTTGCCGAAGTTGTTCGCGACGTCGCCGTCGAGGAGGAGGTCGAAGAAGTGGTTGCCGCCGGCTCGCCAGTCGCAGCCCAGGTGCTTGGTGAGATAGGACGCCGTGATGAGCCGGGCGCGGTTGTGCATCCAGCCCTCGGCGATCAGCTGCCGCATCCCCGCGTCGACGACCGGGACCCCCGTGTGCCCCTCCCGCCAGGCCTGCAGCGCGTCCTTCTCGTCGCGCCAGCGGTCCTCGGCGCCGGCGCGGTAGGGCATGTGCCGCAGCCCCGGGAAGGAGTGCAGCACCTGGTGGTAGAAGTCCCGCCAGCACAGTTGCCGCACGAACGGCTCGGCCCCCTCGCGGCCGTGGGTCCTCTCCGCGACCTCGCGCGGGGAGAGGCAGCCGAAGTGCAGGTAAGGGCTCAGCCGCGACGTGCGGTCCGCCGCGAGGTCGTCGTGGATCTCCGCGTACGACTCCAGCCGCGTCAGCCACGAGGACAGTCGCTCGCGCGCCGCCGTCTCGCCGTCCGAGCCCGTGGTGCTCTTGAACCAGGACTTCGGCAGGCCGGGGGGCAGCACCACGTGCTGCGGGGCGCTTTCCAGGGCCCGCCACGAGGCCGCCGTCCACGCGCGGTAGTAGGGCGTGAACACCTTGTAGTGCGAGCCGCCCCCGCCCGGCCGGACCGCGCCCGGGGGCAGGACGGTCACGCCGGGGAAGGTCTTGAACGCGAGGCGCTCCGACTCGCAGGCCGCGGCCAGGCGCTGCTCGCGCGAGCGCGCATACCCGCTCACGTCGCCCGCGACCGCGATCGCCGACGCACCCGCCGACTTGGCCACGCGGACGGCCTCGCGCACCGGGTCGCCGTGCCGCTCGGCCAGGTCGCCGCCGCGCTGCCGCAGCGCGCCCCGCAGGTCGTCGAGTGCCCCGCGCAGGAACCGGGCCCGGGGTGCGCCGACGGCGAGGGAGTCGTCGTGGACGAACAGCGGCACCACCGACTCGAACGCGCGCACGGACTGGGCGAGGGCCGGGTTGTCGTGCACGCGCAGGTCCCGCGTGAAGAGCACGACGCACGTGTTCATGCGGCCGTACCGCGCAGATCCAGCAGCGCCACCCCGTCCCGCTGCTGCGGAACCTCCAGCGGGGACGGCGCCGGCACCGGGGCGCCCGGGCGCGCCAGGACGCACGACAGCGCCACCGCGAGCCGCTTCCACTTCGGCACCGTGGCCCGGCGGGCGAACACGTCGCAGTCCTGCGCCTCGACCTCGTCCAGGATGCCGCCGTACAGCCGGTACGCCGCGCGCATGCACGACTGCGACGCGGGCGCCAGCATCGGGATCCCCGGGGCGGCGAGGGCGTAGTGGTGACGGGCGCGGCTCAGCTGGTACCGAATCAGGCTTTTGATCTTGTCCGAACTTCGCCCCGTGGCGAGCGCGGCCTCGAGGTCGGCGCGGGTGACGCCGAACTCGGCGAGGTCGCGCTGCGGGAGGTAGACGCGCCCGCGCTCGAGGTCCTCGGCCACGTCCCGGATGAAGTTCGTGAGCTGGAAGGCCAGGCCGAGCTGCCGGGCCGGCTCGCGGGCGGCGGCGCGGTCGGACGACTCGAGGATCGGCAGCATCATCGTGCCGATCACCGCCGCCGAGCCCTCCATGTATTCGAGGAGGTCGTCATACGTCTCGTACTGGGTGACGGTCAGGTCCATCGCCATGCTGTCGAGGAACTTGCGGAAGTCCTCGAGGTCGATGTCGAACACCTGGATCGTGTGCAGCACCGCCGGGAGCAGCGGGTCGTCGGTGTGCCCGCCGCGCAGCCCCCGCAGGAACTCGGCCGACCACGCGGCGAGCTCGGCGGCGCGCTCCTGTGGCGTTCCACCCTCGGATCGGTCGACGATCTCGTCCGCGTAGCGGGTGAACCCGTAGAGCGCGTGGACGTGCCGCCGCTTCCACCCCGGAAGCAGCCGCGTCGCGAGGTAGTAGGTGCGGCCGTGAAAGCGGTGCAGCTCGCGGCACCGCTCGTAGGCGGCGGCCAGGGACGCATCCATTCTTCCTCCAGGTGTGCGCCAAATCGACGCAGCAATCGACGCAAGCCCGAGCCTACGCTACGCTGGGCGGCACAGCCACCCGAAACGCACCTGGGGGACGACATGCGAACCGTTGGAGGCCGAACGGATCGGGTCGTGGTCGTCGGCGCCGGACTCGGCGGCCTGGCCGCGGCGATCCGCCTCGCGGCCGCCGGGCGCGGCGTCACCCTGCTCGAGCGCGAGGACCAGCCCGGCGGCCGGGCCGGGCGGCTCGTCCTGGACGGCTACGAGTTCGACACCGGCCCGACCGTGCTCACCATGCCGGAGCTGCTCGCCGACCTGCTCGGCACCGTCGGCGAGGACCTCGCGGCGTGGCTGCCGATGTCGAAGCTCGATCCGGCGTACCGCGCCCACTTCCCCGACGGGTCCACATTGGACGTCATCGCGGACACCGCCCGGATGGCCGGCGAGGTCGCGCGGGTCTGCGGATCGCGGGAGGCCGACGGCTACCTCCGCTTCGTCGACCACGCCCGCGAGCTGTGGGACCTGGAGCGCCACGACTTCATCGACCGCAACCTCGACCGCCCGCGCGACCTGGTCACGGCCAACCTGTGGCGGCTGATCCGCCGCGGCGGGTTCGGCCGGCTGCAGTCCAAGGTGGACTCCTACTTCAAGGACCCGCGCACCCGCCGCATCTTCTCCTTCCAGGCGATGTACGCGGGCGTCGCGCCCCACCGGGCCCTCGCGCTCTACGCGGTCATCGCCTACCTCGACTCCGTCGCCGGCGTCTACTTCCCGCGGGGCGGCATCCACGCCGTGTCCCGCGCGCTCGCCGGAGTCGCGGAGAAGCACGGCGTCGAGATCGTCTACGGCGCGGAGGTGAGCCGCGTCGAGACCGCGAACGGACGGGCGGTCGGGGTGTCCACGTCGGACGGCCGCCGCTTCCCCGCCGACGTGGTCGTGCTCAATCCCGACCTTCCGGTGGCGTACCGCGACCTGCTGCCCCCGGCGCGCTGGCGCAGCCCGCTGCTGGGCCCGCTGCGGTACTCGCCGTCCTGCGTCGTGCTCCACGTCGGCTCGCGCCAGGCCTACGGCGCGATCGCGCACCACAACATCCACTTCGGACGGTCGTGGCGCGAGACGTTCGACGAGGTCATCGACCAGGGCCGGCTGATGAGCGACCCGTCCCTGCTCGTCACCAACCCGACGCGCACGGACCCGTCGCTCGCCCCGAACGGGCGCCAGACCTACTACGTGCTCGCCCCCACGCCGAACCTGACCGCCCCGCTGCTCGACTGGCGGGGCGCGCTCTCGGGCATCTATCGCAGCGAGCTCATCGAGACGCTGGAGCAGCGGGGGTACGTCGGGTTCGGCGACGGCATCGAGGTCTCCCGGTTCATCACGCCCGCCGACTGGGCCGAGCAGGGCATGGCCGCCGGCACCCCGTTCGCCGCCGCCCACACCCTGCGCCAGACCGGCCCCTTCCGGCCGGGCAACCTCCACCCCACACTGTCCAATGTGGTCTTCGTCGGCTCGGGCACGCAGCCCGGCGTCGGCGTGCCCATGGTGCTCATCTCCGGCCGCCTCGCGGCGAGCCGTGTCACGGGGGAGTCCTGAAGTCTTGTCACGCGAACAGCAACTGGTCGAACTCGTCGCCAGCGACGGCCGGGCCGAGGGCACCGCGACCGTCGAGGCCGCCCATCAGGCCCCCGGCCGGCTCCACCGCGCCTTCTCCGTGCTGCTCGTCGCGCCCGACGGCCGGCTCCTGCTCCAGCAGCGCGCCGCGGTGAAGACCCGGTTCGCGCTGCGCTGGGCCAACTCGTGCTGCGGGCACCCGGGCCCCGGCGAGTCCGTCGTCGCCGCGGCCGAGCGCCGGCTGGACGAGGAGCTGGGCGTCTCCGCGCCGCTGCGGGAGGTGGGGGTGTACGTGTACCAGGCCGCCGACCCCGACTCCGGGCGCGTCGAGTTCGAATACGACCACGTGCTCACCGGCCCGTTCGAGGGTTCGGTCCACGCCGACCCGGCCGAGGTGGCCGAGACCGAGTGGGTGGCCCCGGACGAGCTCGCCGACCGGATCCGCCGGTTCCCGGACTTCTACTCGCCGTGGCTCGCCGGGGTCCTCGACGTCTGGCGGTCGGCCGCGAGATGAACGGCGCCGCCGCCTACTCGGCCGGGGCCGTGGCCCGGCGGCTCGGCGTCGCGGTGACGACCCTGCGCACGTGGCACCAGCGGTACGGGATGGGCCCGTCGCTGCACGAGCCGGGGCATCATCGGCGGTACACCGAGCAGGACATCCAGCGCCTCGAGCTCATGCAGCGCCTGATCGTCGAGGGCGTGGCCCCGGCCGAGGCGGCCCGCTGGGCCCGGCGCCCGACGGCGCGCCCGTCGCCGGCCGGCGGCCCGATCCCGGGTCTCGCCGCGGCGGTGCGCGGGCTCAGCCGGGCGGCGCTGCGCCTCGACGCGCCCGCCGTGCGCCAGCGCGTCGCCGAGTCCGTCCGCGAGCTCGGGGTGGTCGCGGCGTGGGACGGCGTGCTGCGGCCCGTGCTGGCCGGGATCGGGGAGCGCCACGCCGTGACGGGCGAGCTGGTCGAGGTCGAGCACCTGGTCTCGGGGTGCGTCTCCGCCGTGCTCGGGGCGGTGCCGCGGCCGCCTTCGGGAGTACCGATCGAGATTCTTCTGGCCTGTGCCGACGACGAGCAGCACAGCCTGCCGATCGAGGCGGTCGCGGCGGCCCTGGCGGCCGAGGGCGTGCCGGCCCGCTCGCTCGGGGCCCGGGTGCCGTCCGAGGCGCTGGTGGCCGCCGTGCGCCGCACCGGCCCCGCGGCCGTGCTCATCTGGTCGCAGCTGCAGTCCACCGGCTCGCCGAAGCAGCTCGAGGCGATCCTGGCCGAGCGCGCCCGCCCCCTGGTCCTCGCCGCCGCCGGCCCGGGCTGGCCTCGGCCGTCCGTACCCCCCGGAGTCGTCCTTCCGGACAGCCTCGGCGAGGCCCTCGGGATGCTCACCTCGGTACTCGACCGTTCATCCGCGTAAAAGTCCCTTGTGCCACCACTCCCCGGTTCGTGCCATGGACCGAACGCGTGAGGACGTCGACGGTCTCGAATCAGTAACGTGGGGCTCCGTCAGAGAAACCTCAGAGACCCCTCGGAGCCCCTCATGTCTCGTGTACGACTCGCCGCGGTGGTGATCAGCGCGTTTTCGCTCATCCTTGCGGGTTGCGACTCCGGCGCCACTCCGCGTGCAGCCTCGTGGCACGCGCAGTCGGGCTCCGGGTCCTACCCGGGCTCCGGCCAGGCCGGCGGCGAACCGGTCGCACATCCGGCCGTCGACTCGGGCGGCTCCTCCTCCGCGAGCGCCAAGCCCTCGGCCTCCGCCTCGGCGTCCCCGTCGGCCTCGGCCTCCCCGTCGGAGTCGCCGTCCGCCTCCTCGTCCTCCTCCCCGGCCTCGTCGATCATCCGGACCACCGGCGACTCGACGGTGGCCCTGACCTTCGACGACGGACCCGGCCCGGAGACCCCGAAGATCCTCGAGATGCTCCGTGAGCAGGGGATCAAGGCCACGTTCTGCGTCATCGGCGTGAACGTGCAGGAGTACCCGCAGTATGTCCAGGAGATCGTCAAGGACGGCCACACGCTGTGCAACCACACCTGGAAGCACGACGAGAGCCTGGGCAAGAAGTCGGCCGACGTGATCCGCGCCGACCTGCAGAAGACCAACGACGAGATCCACAAGGCCGTCCCCGACGCCCAGATCAAGTACTTCCGCCACCCCGGCGGCAACTTCACCCCCGCCGCGGTCGAGATCGCCTCGGAGCTGGGCATGAAGTCCCTGGGCTGGAGCGTCGACCCGTCCGACTGGAACATCAAGAAGTGGTCCGGCCAGCAGATGACCAACCACATCTGCACGAACGTGAGGAACAACACGAAGCCGGGCTCGATCGTCCTCTCCCACGACGGCGGAGGCGACCGCAGCGCCACGGTGGCCGCCTACAAGACCCTCCTGCCGGAGCTGAAGGGCAAGTTCACGCTCGTGGCAATGCCCGTCTGACCTGCGCATCCCGGCTCCGCCACGCCACTGAGGGATACTCATTTGGAGAACGCTGGAGGGGTCACGTATGCTCTGAAAGCCTCCGGCGGGGCCGGATGGGAGCAACACCGCACGACTCGCGATATGCGATGATTGCGGGGCCGCCCTCATCGTCTAGCGGCCCAGGACGCCGCCCTTTCAAGGCGGTAGCACGGGTTCGAATCCCGTTGGGGGCACGCGGTACATGTTTATAGCTAGGTCCTGTGGAGCAGTTGGAGTGCTCGCCGCCCTGTCAAGGCGGAGGTCGCGGGTTCAAGTCCCGTCAGGACCGCTCAGCCCCTTTCGGGGTTTATGGGCAGGTAGCTCAGTCGGTACGAGCGTCCGCCTGAAAAGCGGAAGGTCGGCGGTTCGACCCCGCCCCTGCCCACAAAGCTCTTCGCCGGGCTTTACAGACCCCGACCAGCGGCAACGCGGTCGGGGTCTTCTGTTTTCCCGGGTGCCCACGAAGATCACCATGCAGCAACGGCAGGCCTTCAGACGGCGGACGGTCGGACGGCTCTGCTGCAATCGTCCTAAACTGCGCCGATGGTCGAGGACGAACTGACGGTGCTCTCGGCACTCAACGAGGCACATACGGCGGAGTTCTTCCACGAACACAGCGGGCACGACTTCCAGCCGTACGACACCTTCATGTGGTCGGTCGAGATGGCTGAGTGGTGGCAGGCCTGGACGGGCGGCATGAAGGCCGACGGAGCCCAATTCCGCGCCTTCGGACAGGACGGCAGCGGTGGCTTGGCCGCATTCTGGCTTCGGCAACCGGATGAGCGGCTCGACCACCAACCCATCATTTTCCTCGGCTCTGAGGGCGAGTTTGCCGTCATCGCACACGACCTCGGCGACTACCTGTGGCTGTTGGCGAACGGCGTCGGTCCCCTGGAGACGATCGACGGCATTGAGCGCACACCGGAGCCCATCGTGGGCCTCACGCAGATCGCTCAGCGTTACACCGGTTCCGGCCAACGATCGACGTCCGAGGTGATTGCCGCCGCGCAGACCTTGCTGCCGGACCTCACAGCGATGATTGACGCGTGCTCGGCGGACGGTCGACGTCACCAGATCAGGACACCTCCGCCGGCCTGACGTGCGCGATCAACCGCACTGACGAAGTTCCTCAAGTAGCCCTCGATGCGCTCCTCGTCGAAGCCTGAGGCCGCCGACAACACGGCAAGATCGGCCGTAAGCACCGCACACTCCTCGGCGAACGCCTCGACGTCGTCCGGCTGGACCCGCAGGTCGCCCTCCGCAAGCTGTGGCAAGAACGTCGCGCCGAGGCGGCGAGCGGGTTCAGAACCCCACAGCTTCGTCCGGGCGACCTCGGGACCGGCAAGTTCCGAAACCCCCTCGGGCGCATCGGGGATCCGATAACCACCGGGCTCGTTGCTGTCGTAGACCCACATGTGGACGAGAAGGCTCACATCGCAAGCTGACCATAAGCGCCTGTATCACTCGGCGCTAGGGAGCTTCGCCTGCATCAGACCTGCCTCATGTAGCAACGCATGTAGCAACGGCCGCGCCCGACCTCACGCATCGGCGAGCCATTCCGGACCCAACCCCTGCCCGGCACCGCCACGACCACCCGGCTGCGTTGATCTGAAAGCGGAAGGTCGGCGGTTCGACCCCGCCCCTGCCCACAAAGCTCTTCGCCGGGCTTCAGACCCCGACCAGCGGCAACGCGGTCGGGGCCTTTGCATGTCCGCCGCCCACTACGTCGCTCACCCGTGTAGCAGCGGCGAACTGTCGGACGGCGGACGGTCATGCCCGCGCCGCCGCCCAGGTGATCCCGTCCCAACTTCCGCAACTCCAGCGAGTCGCGGACCTGCCGGAGTCTTCTCGAGCGGGCGTATCGTTGGGTGGTGCTCAGTCAGCGGTAGTGGCATGAGTGGAGGCAAGGCGTGACCAGCGAAGCGACCGAGATGATCACTATCCCGCGGGTCGAGTTCGATGCCATGCAGGCAGAGCTCAAGCGTCTGCGCCGTGAGGCCGCACGCGAGGTCGCATTGACAACGATGCGGACGGACCGCGGTGCCGGGGCCGGTGACGAGGCCCGTGTGTTCACGCGGGAGCAGCTTGCCGAGGCGTGGGGAATTCGTGCCTGAACGGCAGATCCGTTTTCCCGAGCAAGCGTGGCAACAGGTGGAGGCGCTTCCCCAGCGACTGCGATGGACAGTCCAGCGTGCGATCTTCCACCTCCTCGATGAGCCGGTTCCAGCCTCGCAGACCCATTCCCACCGGGCGACCCGTTGCCGGGAGCCTATGAACTTCACTTGCCCGCCGACGGCGTAACCATCTGGTACATGGTCACGCCACACGACGGGAACGAGGTCATCAGCATTCAGCTCGTGCGGGCCGACACGTGATCTTGATTAGCGTCATGTAGCAACGCGTGTAGCAACGGCTGCGCACAGCTCCACTCGCAGCTGGTCGGCGACGGACATCGCGCCAAGGTCACAGGCCAACCAGCGCAGGGCTGCGTTGATCTGAAAAGCGGAAGGTCGGCGGTTCGACCCCGCCCCTGCCCACAAAGCTCTTCGCCGGGCTTTACAGACCCCGACCAGCGGAAACGCCGGTCGGGGTCTTTGTATGCCCGGGCCGACTCTGAAGATCGTTATGTAGCAACGGCAGGTGTCTGCGCGGCGGACGGTCAACGTGCTGCGGATGATGGCGTCATGGCGCGCGTGTCTGTCCAACCTCGTCCGTTGAACGATGCTGAGCGCTGCGTCCTTCAACACGTCCTCTCCGTGGAGTTCGACGGCGTGCAGGAACTCCGGTCGCAGATCGGCGTGGCCGCGGTCGTCGCGACGTGGTCGCCGGGCTCAGCAAGCGTGGATCTCCGCGTGGCGGAGGGGTCCAAGCAGTCTCGACGGCGAAACGGCTGCATCCCCGTGGATGCTGCGGTCCACGGTGACCGCGGCGAGTACATCGGCGAATCCTCGTCTGGCTGGATGAGGGAACACTTTCCGCATTGGAGTACGCGTGGGTCACCGATGAGATGCCCACCATGCTCCCGCAGATTGACCGAATAACGGTGCGCCAGCGGAAGTAAGACCGCGATGCGCTGCATCTCCGTGGCGCCACCGGAGTGGATGCATCCACGTCATCGATGAAGCCGGCAAGGGCCGACTCCCTTGATGACGCCAGCCATACGAACCGTCGGCGGAGCAGTGCCTTGCGTTCGTGAGGTTGCCATAAGGCCACTTGGCCCTACGATAGACAGGTCATGACCGCAGTTCGACCCTCCACTTGATCATGGCGTCGAGCCACATACCCAGAAGGGTCGGAATGCCGCTCAAGGTGCGTGAAATCATCAAGATGATCGAGTCCGACGGCTGGTTACTTGCACGGACTCGCGGCAGCCATCGGCAGTACGTTCACCCGACGAAGCAGGGCGTCGTCACGATCGCAGGCAGCCCGAGCGCGGACTTGCCACGCGGTACAGAGCGCAGCATCCTGAGACAGGCGGGACTGTGATGGGGGGAGCAACAGTGAGTGGGTACGCAATCGTTGTAGAACGTGCAGAAGACGGCGGCTACGGCGCCTGGTCGCCCGAGGTGCCCGGGTGTGTTGCATTGGGCAACACGGTCGATGAGGCGGTGGCCGAAATGCGAGAGGCGATCAAGCTTCACCTGGAGTTGCTCGGCGAACGGGGCGAGCCCCTTCCGGTCCCCACGGCGGTCAGGGTCGATCTCCTCGCGGCATGATCCCATGGGGCGCCCGTGTAGCAACGGCTCCGCACACCTCTGAGCGCCGACAGCCGGACCTGGATGGTTCTATCAGGTTCGCCGTCTCTCGGAGCGTGACTGCGTTGATCTGAAAAGCGGAAGGTCGGCGGTTCGACCCCGCCCCTGCCCATACAGCTCTTCGCCGGGCTTTCAAGACCCCGACCAGCGGCAACGCGGTCGGGGTCTTTGCATGCCGAGGTCAACCACGAAGATCAGATGTAGCAATAGCCGCTATCCGTGACGGCGGACGGCCGGCAGGCGCTTGCCGCCGCCATCCACACGCAGCAGGATCGGCTGGCGACTGAGGCGCCTGACATCGAGACCGCGTGGCGGTATCTGCTCGAACGGACGCCAGGAACCAGGCAAGGCGATGAGTTGACTGTTCCGGGCGGCATCTGCCCAGCCACGGCTATGCCGTGCTGCTCAAGGAGACGACGAGCCCCGAGCACGCGGCCGCCTTGCTGGTTGCCCATCTCCCACCAGCTGACGATCCAAGCAGCTGAGCCAAAGCGCGGGTTGTGCAGGCGATCGACGCACTCGCCGAAAGCGGACCGGGCCTCGGTCGGCCTCTCGTCGACACCATCACCCACTCGTCGCTGGCCAACTCTTCGACCCCTGGCGATCCAGCATCCTGCTCGTCGCCGGCGACAAGGCAAGGCAGTGGGAAGCCTGGTGTCGAGAGGCGATACCGCTGGCGGAGCAGCGTTACGAGATCTACTTGAAAGAACGGGCACAGGAGAGGGGGACCAGCGATGAGCAGCTACGTGCGCTGGAGCGACATCCGGGGCGAACTCGTGGAACAGTCGGGCGGCGAGGAAGCTGTCGCGGCCGGCAAGCAGGAGCTGCTGGCCGAGGTCACCGGCCACCGCCTCGCCGAAGCGCGCCGCGGTCGCGGCTTGACTCAGCAGCAGGTCGCCGACCGCATGGGAGTCACCAAAGGCCGGGTCTCCCAGATCGATTAAGGCAAGGTCTCGGGTCAAGCGGTCCTCGCACGCTACGCCGTTGCCCTGGGTGGCCGCCTCCACCAGGCCATCTACTTCGACGACGGCAACATCACCGCCATCGCCTGATCGCAACGTCGTGCAGCAACGCGTGTAGCAACGGCGGCGAACATGCCCGGATTGCTGGAGATCGCGCGACATGCGTTGGCTCGGCGTTCGAGTCTTCCACGCAGCGCCGCCGACACCTGGAAAGTGGAAGGTCGGCGGTTCGACCCCGCCCCTGCCCACAAAGCTCTTCGCCGGGCTTTACAGACCCCGACCAGCGGAAACGCGGTCGGGGTCTTTGTCGCTCGCCACCCGCCACGACGGACGGTCACCGAGGTGTGTCGCAGCTGACCCGCAGCAAGTCGCCGACCGTACGGACGACGCCAAACCGTGTGACCCCTCGCGTGACCACAAGTTTCGTGTCGCAAACAGCGCGATCGTTCAGCCTGACGACGTTTATTCAGGACGGCTTCCGCCCGTACCCGCACTCGTTGTGAACCCAACGATCGAGGTAGGCCGCTCTGTCGTGCTGCGTCTCCACGGCTGCCAGCCACTCGGCGGCCGCCTGCTCATGTGGCGGACCGCGGCGGCGTCCTGCTCCGGCGAACCCCTGCCCGGAGCGTCCACCTCATCTGTCAGGGCTCCCCAGATGAGATGTAGAGACGCCGGCACTTCGGCGATGTGTTCCGCCCCGGGTTTGATGGAGACATCGAAACCTGGGAGATGATGCTGCTGTGCCGGCACCGAAGAAGTACGACGATGCGTTGCGTGAGCGGGCGACCCGGCTGGCGGTCGAGGCCCGTCGGGATCCGGTGTCCGCGGTCGGGGCGATCCGTCGGATCGCTGATCAGCTCGGGGTCCATCCGGAGGCGTTGCGCACCTGGGTGAAGAAGGCCGAGACCGATGCCGGGGACCGTCCGGGCACCACCAGCAGCGACGCGGAACGCCTCGCCGCTTTGGAGCGGGAGGTTCGTGAACTGCGGCGGGCGAACCAGATCCTGAAGTCCGCGGCGAGTTTCTTCGCGGCGGAGCTGGACCGTCCGTCGCGATGAAGGTCGGCTTCGTCGACTCCCAGAAGGAACAGCACGGTGTCCAGCCGGTCCTGCAGGCGCTTGAAGGCACGCCGGCACAGATCGCACCGTCGACCTACTACGCCGCCAAGACCCGCCCTGTCAGCGCCCGGTCCCGGCGCGACGAGGAGCTGACCGTGCTGATCAAGCAGATCCACGCAGAGAACTACGGCGTCTACGGCGCCCGCAAGATCTGGCACGAGCTGCACCGCCGTGGCGTCGAGGTGGCCCGGTGCACGGTCGAACGGCTGATGCACGACGCCGGGCTGCGCGGGCTGCTGCGCGACAAAGCACCGCGCACAACCCGCCCGGCCGCCGAAACTGACCGGCCTCGTGACCTGGTCAACCGCGTCTTCACCGCAGCGCATCCGAACCAGCTGTGGGTCGCGGACCTGACCTACGTCCGCACCAGCATCGGCTGGGTCTACGCCGCGTTCGTCCTGGACGTGTACTCTCGCATGATCGTCGGCTGGCAGGTCGCCACCAGCCTCTATACCGACCTGGCGTTGGACGCGCTGAAAATGGCGATCTGGCGCCGCCAACATCAAGGCGCTGACCTGCATGAACTTGTCCATCACTCCGACCGCGGCGTGCAATATCGCGCGATTCGCTACAGCCAGCGGCTCGCCGAGGCCGGCGCCGTCGCCTCGGTCGGCTCGAAAGGCGACTCCTACGACAACGCCATGGCCGAGGCGTTCAACTCGCTGTACAAGGCCGAACTCGTGCGCAACAAGGGTCCGTGGCGCGGGCTCGACGACCTGGAGATGGCCACCGTCGAGTACATCGACTGGTATAACAACCGACGGCTTCATGGCGGGCTCGGCCACGTCCCGCCCGCCGAGTACGAGGCACTACATGCGATGACCCAGCCGGTCACCGCACCCCTGAAAACCAGCTAACCAACTGTCCATCAAACCCGGGGCTTGACATTGCACTCGCCTTCAGGCGTCTCGGACATCGCGCTCATGGTCAAGCCCGAGAACCCGATAGCCGCATCGTAAGTTGGCTGACCCTCGTCCGCGTCCCGCACGAGGCACGCCTGGTTCGCGGTCGCTGCGAGGAAGTCCTCTGGCCCGGTTTCCGGGTGCCATCTACCTGCCACGGCGCACAGTACGCGCTCAAGTCTGACAGCGCCCAGTCTTCGACGACGGCGACATCTACCTGCATCCACTGGGGCAACGGGTCAAGGACCTGATGCGTAGGTTCGGCCATGCTTCTCCTGCGGCGGCTACCGCTACCTCCACGCCGTCCACGGTCGGGACGCTGAGATCGCCGCAGCGTTGTCCGAGCTGGCGGCTCATGGAAACGCCGCGAAACTCCCACAGACGATCGTTGTAAAGCACCAGGACCATGCATGGGCCGCAGAGGTCAGCACGCTGCGTAGTTGCAAAGTCAGGTAGCGATCTAAACTGGCGGGACCTGAAGTTTAGATCGCCCGTCCGACACGCGTTCCCCGTTTAAATCACACGACCGTAATTAAACTGACTGGCAGGCGAGTTTAACTCGATGGACGTCAACCGGTTCGCTTCGTCACCCGTGGGGTCCCTCGTCCCGATCTCCGGCTGGGATCCCCGATACAACGAGGAGTACAACCACCATGCGTTCCTAGCTCACCCGTTGCCGTCCAAGCTGGACTTGCAGCCAGACAGCTATCGCGCAGTCACCAGCGCGACTGCTGCCATCGCTCGCTTGGATCAGGCGTCGGTCCGTCTCCCGAACCCTATGCTGCTAGCGCGGCCGGCCATCCGGCGAGAGGCTGTCAGCACGTCGGCTCTTGAGGGGACGTACGCAGCGCTCGACGACGTCCTCGAGGCAGACTTCCTCAACCGCGATCAGCTGTCGTCGTCGGTTGCTGAGGTGCGCAACTATGTCGAGGCGGCAGAGTTGGCCTACGAGTGGATCACCCAAGCTCCCATCACCCTCGGGATGCTCTGTCAGCTACAGAAGATCCTGGTTCGGGGCACTCGCGGAGAGACTGCCGAGGCTGGAGACCTTCGGTCCACGCAGGTTTTCATCGGGGCAAGCGGTGTGAGGGTGCGAGATGCGCGGTTTGTCCCTGCGCCGCACGGTGACCAGCTTAAGGCGGGCGTTGAGGCTTGGCTCGATTGGATCAAGGCGGTCGGTGATGATCCACTGCTGGTGAAGATTGCAGTCGGGCACTACCAGTTCGAGACGCTGCACCCGTTCAACGACGGCAACGGCCGTCTTGGGCGGCTCGTCTGCGTCCTTCAGATGATGGTTGACGGGGAGCTCAGGGTCCCGGTGCTCAACATCTCGCCGTGGCTCGAAGCGCGTCGCCGCGAGTATCAAGATCATCTTCTAGCGGTGAGTGCGACGGGAGACTTTAACCCGTGGGTTCAGTTCTTCTGTGAAGCGGTACGCGCACAGGCGGTTCGGGAAGTCGAGCGGATCGATGCTCTGCTCGACTGGCGGGACAACGCCCTCGCTCGTCTACGGGAGAACAACCTTCGGGGGGTCGCGGAGCGAATCACTGAGGAGCTGATCGGCTTCCCGATGATCACGCCGACGGCGGCGGCGGCGCGCTACAACGTGACGTACCCCGGAGCCAACAAGGCCATCAGCAGGCTGGTGATGCTGGGCATCCTCCGTGAACGCACAGGTAGGAGCTATGGGCGGGTCTTTGCCGCGCCAGACGTCCTGAGGATCATTGAAGAGCCCTAGGGCCGGTATTGCACGCAGAGCGCACGGCCAGCTAGCGGATGTGCGCTGACCTGGGGTTATGGGTCTCCCTGAAAAGCGAAAGGTCGGCGGTTCGACCCCGCCCACGGTGCTCTTCGCTGGGCTTCACCGACCCCGACCGGTTGCAACGCCGGTCGGGGTCTTTGTGTCCCCGCTCAGTCTCGGTCGCTCAGTGCAGCGCGACCCCGGTCGGCAGGGCGCGGCAGCCGAGCGCGGCGCCGGCCGAGTGGAGCCGGCACCCGGACCCGAACCTCGGCGCCCTCCTGCGGCGGGGTCTGCGCTACCTCGCCACGTCAGGCTGATCCGGCACCGCCGGGCGCGGCCGGGCCGCGAGGGCCAGGACGACGACGACCGCTGCGAGGGGCAGCCCAGCGGCGGCGAATGGGCTCAGGCCGAGATCGTAGACGTAGCCGTTGTACGCGGCCTGGCTCGGCTGCACGGTGCTGTGCGCCAGCCCGGAGACGGCTCGCCAGGCGAGGTAGTAGACGCCGAGCGACGGCAGCGCGAGCAGCAGCCAGGCCACGCCCGCCAGGGTGCCGATCGCGGCCCGCTGCCAAGGCCGGGCCCGGCGCAGCCGGTACCCGAGCCGGCCCGCGAGCAGCCAGCCGCCGACCAGGCCGAGCGCCGCGCCGAGCAGCGTCAGCGGCAGGACCGGTGCGGGCTCGGCGGGCACGACGAGCAGCATGAGCTCGTCGCCGCCGTCCCGGGTCCCCACGGCGGAGACGTGGATCAGGAGCCCGTCGCGCTCCGCGGGCAGATCCGTCGTCCCGGCGGTGCGGGTCGTGGCGCCGCTCGCGTCCAGGTAGGTGACCTCCGTCGTCCCGGTCACCGCCGGGTAGACCCGCCAGCCCGCGGCCTCGAGCCGGGCCGCGCTCTGCTCGGCCGACCACGGGACGTTCGCCGCTACCAGTCCGGCCACGATCTGGTACCGCAGTCCGTATGCCTCCGGCTGCCGCGATACGTCGGTCCGGGTGGGCCTGCCTGCCGCCAGCCCGGCGACCTCGGCGACGGCCGCGTCGGCTGGCGGCGCCGGCCGCGTGGCCCAGCCGACCGCCGACCCGGCGGCGGCGCCGAGCGCCCCGGCGGTGAGCGCGGTCGACACCGCGGCGAGCATCATGAGCCGCCCGACCGGCAGCCGGAACCGCTGCCGCACCCCGCCCAGCAGCAGATCCCGGACCTCCCCGGCGGTCGGCCGCTCCTTCCCGGGCCCGGCGGCATCCATGAGCGTGGTGACGATCTCGGTTCCGTACTCGCGGCGGTAGGCGCTCGGATAGGCCAGCATCAGCCGCCCGTACCGGCGGCGCAGCGCGTGGTTCATGCGGTCACCGCACCGGGGTAGCCCCGCCGCCGTAGCCGCGTGACCGCAGCGGAGGCGTGCCGCCGCAGCCGCTCCGCCTCGGCGGCGAGGGCGGCGGCGCCGTCGTCGGTCAGCCGGTAGTACCGGCGCAGCCGCCCGTCCACGGCCTCTTCCCGGTCGACGGCAATGAGCCCCTGCTCGGCGAGCCGGTCGAGCGCTCCGTAGAGCGTCCCTGCCCCGAGCACTACCTCTCCGCGGGACAGCTCGCCGATCTCCTGCATGAGCCCGTAGCCGTGCAACGCCCCGGGCGCGAGGGCGGTCAGGATGAGGAACGTGGGTTCCCGCATGGCAGCCATGTCGTGGACCCTACGTCTACCGATGCATATCGGCAACCGTAAGCTGTCGGTTCGCCTCGGCAGGCCGCAGGGTCCGTGCCGCGCACGTGGTCGGGGTCTTTTGCTGTCGGCCCACCACCTCGCTCATCCGGGCAGCAGCGAGGAGCTGCCAGGCGGCGGACGGTCGGAGCGGGAGCCGCGGGCTGACCCAGCGGCAGCTCGCCGACCGCATGGGCGTCACCAAAGGCCGGGTGTCGCAGATCGAACAGGGCAACGTCTCGGGACAGGAGGTCCTCGCCGGCACGGAGGCGCGTTGATCTGAAAGCGGACCAGCGGCAACGCGGCCGCGGTCTTTGTAGACCACCATCTGCTATGAAGATCGTTATGTAGCAACGGCCGTCTTCCGGCGGCGGACGGTCGCCGTCACCAGATCAGGACACCTCCGCCGGCCTGACGCGCACGCGACAGGAGTAGCCCCCTCGGGCGGTGCAGGGCCGAGGGCTCAGGCGACCTTGCGCAGGGTGGTCAGGGCCCGCAGGGCGTCGGCCAGGGAGATCGGGTGGTCGTCGGCCTCGGTGGCCAGGCACTGCTCGATCATCTGGCGCATCAGCGTCGACGGCTTCACGCCGCGGGTCCTCGCCAGGGTGGCCAGCTGCTCCGCGGTGTCCATGGGGAGGCGGACCGAGTACACGGCCATGGTCTCGCCGTCGGGCTTCGGGGGGAGGGCGGCCGGAGCGTCGGTGTAGGTGACGTTTCCCGCGGCCACGGCCAGAGCCAGCTGATCCAGCTGGTCGTCCGTCGCGCGCGCGTGCAACTCGCTCACTGGTTGGCCTCCCATTCCTCGAACTCGGCCCGCTGGGCCGGGGTCATGTCGAGCGCGCCGACGATGAGCCACTCCAGGCCGCCTTCGTGTCGCAGGACGACGATCAACGGGCGTCCCGCCTTGGTCCGGGCCCACACGCTCAGGACCGGTAGGCCCAGGGCCTCGCCTGCCCGTGGGAGTCGACGGTCCGCGTTGAGGGCCTCCATGGCCTCCAGCGGGTCGATTCCGCTGAGGGCCGCCAAAGTCGCCGGCCACCAGCGGTAGGGCATGACCCAAATGTACGACGCCCGTCATACGACCGTCCAGCGAGGCGGATACTGGGGCCATGATCGTGGTGAGCGGGGCGTCGGGGCAGGTCGGCGGGCGGGTCTCCAAACTGCTGACCAAGCCGCACGTGCGGCTGGTGCGGGACCGCGCCAAGATGCCCGAAGCCGAAAGAAGTGCCGATTATGCCGATAAATCGGGCATGGTACGAGCACTGCGCGACGCCGAGACGCTGTTCCTGGTTTCGGGCCGCGAAGATCCGCACCGGCTCCAGGTGCACAAGACGGCCGTCGACGCCGCCGTGGAGGCCGGGATCGGCAGGATCGTCTATCTCAGCTTCGCCGGCGCCGCGGAAGACTGCACGTTCACGTTCGGGCGGGACCACTGGCACACCGAGCAGTACATTCGCGCCACCGGACTGCGGTACACATTCCTGCGCGACAACCTCTACCTCGAGATGATCCCGCGGCTCGCGGGCGCGGACGGGGTCATTCGCGGGCCGGCCGGAGACGGACGCGTCGCCGCCGTGAGCTATGACGACATCGCGGCCTCAGTCGTGGCCGTGCTCGAGGATCCGCAGTCGCACGAGCACAGGACGTACACCCTGACCGGACCGGAAGCGTTCACCCTGCACGAGGCCGCGGCCGTGCTCGGGAAGACCTATGTCCCCGAGACCGTGGAGGAGGCCTACGCGTCGCGGGCCCACTACGGCGCGCCGGACTTCGAGGTCGCCGGATGGGTGACGTCCTACCAGGCGATCGCGAACGGCGAACTCGCCGAGGTCACCGGCGATGTCGAGGCGCTCACGGGTCGGCGGCCCCGATCCGTAAGTGAATTGAAAGGCGCCTAGAAGCCCCCGGCCCTAGCATCGGGGCATGCCTGAAACCGACCGCATACCGCAGCGTCCCAGCCTCGACGGCCTCGAGGAGAAGTGGGCGCGCGTATGGGAGGTTGAGGGCACGTACCGCTTCGACCGCACCGCCGCCCGCGACAACGTGTTCTCCATCGACACGCCGCCGCCGACGGTGAGCGGGGCGCTGCACATCGGCCACGTGTTCTCCTACACGCAGACCGACATCATCGCGCGCTACCAGCGCATGCGCGGCCGCGAGGTGTTCTACCCGATGGGGTGGGACGACAACGGCCTGCCGACCGAGCGCCGCGTGCAGCTCACGTTCGGGGTGCAGTGCGACCCGACGCTGCCCTACGACCCCGGCTTCACCCCGCCCGAGAAGCCGGGCAAGGACCGGGTGCTCGTGAGCCGCCGCAACTTCATCGAGCTCTGCCAGCGCCAGACCGAGATCGACGAGCAGTCCTACGAGCGGCTCTGGAAGCACCTGGGCCTGTCGGTGGACTGGTCGCACCTCTACACCACGATCGGCGACCGCGCCCGGGCCACGGCCCAGCGCGGGTTCCTCAACAGCCTCGCGCGCGGGGAGGCGTATCCCCTCGACGGCCCGACGCTGTGGGACGTGTCGTTCGGCACGGCGGTGGCGCAGGCCGAGCTCGAGGACCGGGAGCGGCCGGGCGCCTTCCACCGGATCAGGTTCGGCGAGCACTGCATCGAGACGACCCGCCCCGAGCTGCTGCCGGCGTGCGTGGCGCTCGTGGCACACCCGGGCGACGAGCGATACCAGGCGCTGTTCGGCAGCACCGTCAGGACCCCCGTCTTCAACGTGGAGGTGCCGATCCTGGCGCACCACCTCGCCGACCCGGAGAAGGGCAGCGGGCTGGTGATGGTGTGCACCTTCGGCGACCTCACCGACGTGACCTGGTGGCGCGAGCTGGACCTGCCGACCCGCACCGTGATGCAGCGCAACGGCCGGCTCGGGCTGCAGCCGCCCGACGGGGTGGACGAGGACCTCTACGCGCCCGTCGCCGGGCTGACGATCAACCAGGCGCGCGAGAAGATCGTGGCGCTGCTGCGCTCCTCCGGCGAGCTGGAGGGGGAGCCGCGCCCGATCACCCACGCGGTGAAGTTCTACGAGAAGGGCGATCGGCCCGTCGAGATCGTGGCGACGCGCCAGTGGTACATCCGCAACGGCGCCCGCACCCCCGAGCTGCGCGAGACCCTGCTCGAGCGCGGGCGGGAGCTGGAGTGGGAGCCGGCGCACATGCGGGCCCGCTACGAGCACTGGGTCGAGGGGCTGACCGGCGACTGGGTGATCAGCCGCCAGCGGTTCTTCGGGGTGCCGATCCCGCTGTGGTATCGCCTCGACGCCGACGCCAACCCGATCTACGACGACCCGATCGTGCCCGAGACCCTGCCGATGGACCCCAGCAGCGACACCCCGCCGGGCTTCGAGGAGATCGACCGCGGCATGCCGGGCGGGTTCGTCGGCGACCCCGACGTCATGGACACCTGGGCGACGTCGTCGCTGACCCCGCAGATCGCCGGGGCCTGGCTCGACGACCCGGAGCTGTTCGCGCTCGTGTTCCCGATGGCGATGCGGCCGCAGGCGCACGAGATCATCCGCACCTGGCTGTTCACGACCGTCCTGCGCTCCCAGCTCGAGCACGGCGTGCTGCCGTGGAAGCACGCGGCGATCGCCGGCTGGATCCTCGACCCGGACCGCAAGAAGCTCTCCAAGTCCAAGGACAACGCCAAGGACTCGCCCGAGGAGCTGCTGCAGCGGTTCGGGGCGGACGCGATCCGCTACTGGGCCGGCAGCGCCCGCCGCGGCGTCGACACCGCCATCGACGTGAACCAGTTCAAGGTGGGCCGGCGCCTGGCGGTGAAGCTGCTCAACGCGAGCCGGTTCGTGCTCGGCTTCGGGGAGGCGCCCGAGGCGGCCAAGGTGACCGAGGCGGTCGACCTCGCGCTGCTCGGCGCGCTGGCCACGGTGGTGCGGGAGGCGACCGCCGCGTTCGACGGCTTCGACTACGCCCGGGCGCTCGAGGTCACCGAGCAGTTCTTCTGGACCTTCTGCGACGACTATGTGGAGCTGGTGAAGGCCCGCGCCTACGGGGAGGCGTCCCCGGCCGAGGTGGACTCGGCCCGGGCCGCGCTCGCCGTGGCCCTGTCGACCGTGCAGCGGCTGCTGGCGCCGTTCCTGCCCTACGTCGCCGAAGAGGTCTGGTCGTGGTGGCAGGACGGCTCCGTGCACCGCGCGCCCTGGCCCGAGGCGCCGGACGCCGCGGACGTCGCGCCGTTCACGGTCGCGGCCCAGGTGCTCGGGGCGATCCGGCGGGCCAAGTCGGCCGCGCAGCAGTCGATGAAGGCCGAGGTGGCCCGGCTGGAGGTGGCCGGGCCGGTCGCGACCCTGGAGCGGGTGCGCGGCGACCTCACCGCGGCCGGCAACGTGCGCGACTGGGCCATCTCCGAGGCGGAGGAGCTGTCGGCTACCGTCAGCCTGTGATGGAACTTCAGGCCATCGGGCTGCAACACCCGGCCGTCCGGCAGGTGCAGCACATCCAGAACAACACGGCGCCGAACCGGTACAAGCTGTTCGTCGCCGAGGGGCTCTGGGCGCACAACATGCTGCTGGAGGCCGGGGCGCCGATCGACACCTTCTTCTGGTGCCCGGAGGCCATCTACGCCGACGAGGCCCACAAGCGGGCGGAGGAGATCGCGGCGCGGGCCGAGCGCTCGTTCCGCATCTCCCTGCGCACGCTGGAGAAGATCTCCGAGCGGGACAAGCCCGACGGGCTGCTGTCGCTGGCCGCCCTGCCCCGGTGGGACGAGCGCGACCTGCGCCTCGGCAAGACGGCGCTGGTGCTGGTCGCCGACGGGCTGGAGATCCCGGGCAACCTCGGCACGCTCATCCGCTCGCTCGACGCGTGCGGGGCGGACTGTCTCGTGCTCACCAACCGCAAGACCAGGCTCACGCATCCGAAGGTGATCCGGGCGAGCCAGGGGACGATCCTGACGGTACCGACGCTGGAGTTCGACACCGTGGACGAGGCCGTCGCCTGGCTGGAGTCGCGGCGCTTCACGGTGCTGCTGGCCGACACCGACGAGGCGATCAACTACCGCCAGGCCGACTACGCCGGGCGCACCGCGCTCGTCGTGGGCAGCGAGCGGTACGGCATCGCCAAGGGCTGGTACGGCCGCGGATACCAGCGAGTCGCCGTCCCCATGCTCGGGTCCGGCGACTCGCTCAACGTGTCCGTCTCGGCGTCGATCCTGCTCTACGAGGCGCAGGCGCGGAAGTCCCGCTGGTAGGCCCCGACTCGGCTGCGTGGAGCGGCGCTACTTCGTATGGCCGATCTGGCCCCGCAGCGAGATCGCCTGCAGGAAGATGTCGCCGATCTTTGCCGGGTCGGGCGCGACGAACGTGCCGCCGCCGACCGCGTCGGTGATCTGGCGCATCGCCGCCTCGCCGACCTTGTCGCCGATGCCGATCAGGATGATCTGGATCGGCTTGGCCGGGTCGGCGGACGCCTTCAGCTGGGCGATGAGCTCCTCGAGCTTCAGCCCGCCGGCGGGGTCGTCGTTCTCGCCGTCGGTCATGACGATGATCGAGTTGACCCGGCCGCTCTCGTAGCCGGCCTGCACCGTCTTGTACGCGGCGAGGATCGTGTCGTAGAGCCCGGTGTCGCCGGTCTTCTTCGGCTGGACCGTGCCCAGCGCCTGCAGCAGCGTCGCGCGCTGGCTCACCAGCGGCCCGATCGGCACCAGCTGCTTGTAGTCCTTGTTGCCGTCCATCAGCGTCGAGAAGATCCACACGCCCAGCGACCACGAGTCGTCGAAGAGGCTCATGCCCTTGCGCGCGGCCTCCAGCGTCACCTGCATGCGGGTCGCGCCGCCGGCGGTCGGCACCGGCTCCAGCATCGAGCCGGAGACGTCGAGCACGGCCAGCATCCGGGCCGGCAGGGTGATCGCCTGCCAGCGGCTCAGCAGCTGCTCGACCGTGCCGGCGTCGGGCAGCTGCGGCGCCGCGGCGGCCAGCGCGCCGGGCGCGTTCGCCGGCGTCTGGAAGCTCTTGCCGGGCGCGCCGTCGGCGCCGCGCAGCCCGATCGCGCCGAGCTTGTCGCGGAAGTCCTGGGTGTTGAGCTGCTTGAGCAGCTCGTCGGCCATGCTCGCCTTGTCCGTGCTGAGCACGACGTAGGGGTAGTCCAGCGGCGGGGCCGACGGCTCGGCGTAGAGCGCGGCCAGGCGTACCGGCGGCTGCAGCCCGTTGTACTGGATGACCGCCTGCTCCGACAGCGGGGCCACGGTCAGGCCGTTGCTCAGCGCCGCCGGGTCGCTGCCGCGGGGGAACTTCTGCACCAGGTCGGAGCGCACCGAGGAGCGCCCGGCGGCCAGCGCCCGCAGCGCGGCGGTCGCGATCTGGGTGGCCTGGGTCTGGTTGCCGCCGCCGGCCTGCTGGGCGACGGTGGCGAGGGTCAGCAGGCTGCCGAGGCCGGTCGCGTCGCGGCTCGGCTCGGTGATGCCCACCTTGACCTTCTGGTCGGTCGCCACCTTGGTGAGCAGATCGGCGTACGTGATGTTCTTGTTCGGCCAGCCGAAGTTGGCCGCGGCGATCGGCTCGGGCATCGCGAGCACGACCGGGCTCAGCGCGATGGAGTGCGCGCCGGCCTGGACGCTCTGCGGGTTGACCGCGCGGATGCGCTGCAGCCACAGCGAGGAGTCGGCGACCCAGATGTCCGGGACGCGGGTCTTGCCGTTGGCCTGCCCGACGCCGGTCAGCGACTTGTCGTTCTTGCCGGCCAGGGCGGCGGCGACGTCGGCCGGGTCCTCGTCGAAGACCTCGATGTCGACGCAGTTGCCGTTCTCCTTGGCCTGGTCGGCCCACGCGGCGGCCTGCTCCTTGATCGCGGGCGCGATGTCCGCGACGGCGCCGATGCTGAGCTTGGCGGCGGTGCTGCCGCAGGCGGGCTTGGAGTACTTGTTGAACGCGTACCAGCTGCCGGCGAGGACGATGAGCACGGCGACGGCGGCGGCGCCCAGCTTCAGCGCTCCGCCCGACGACCCCGCTGAGCGGTGACGACCCTTCACGGCTCTAATCCTCCGGACCGGCGGCCTCTGTCGGCCTTGTACCTTCGGTTGAAAATCACTGACGGTACGCATCCCAACAAACGAACGCCTAATCTACAAGCCGCCGAAGAATCGTAGTTATACGAGCACTCTTCGCAATCGTCACCGGTCGGCTGGGGCCTGCGGACGGCCACGCAGGGTCACGACAAGCGGGCGATGGTCCGAAAACGGCACGGCCGGGCTGGCGACGTCGACAACGGGACCCAGGCGCTCGATGCCCCGCGAATCCGCCAGGACATGGTCGAACTGGACCCTCGGGTCCGGGGCGGGATAAGTCGGTACCGCCGCCAGCCGATGCCACCCCGAGAACAGCCTCGGCAGCCCGCCCGGCAGGTTCAGGTCCGCGAGCAGGATCCGCGGGGCGGGCAGCGTGCGCAGTGCCCGGCGGACGATCCGCAGCTGGCGCACGTTCCAGCCGGGCACGAACGACAGATGGGTGGTCGCGAACGTCACGCGCCCGATCGGGGTCGCGGCGACCGCGGCGAGCAGCACCCGGGGCTCGTCGTCGAGCAGCATCACCCGCATCCGCTCCGGCCCGGGGAGCATGATCGGCGCCCGCAGTGGCGCCGCCGGCAGCCGGGTGATCCGCCAGTCGAGCACCTCGTAGCGGCTGATCAGGGCCACACCGTAGTGCGGGTCGACCCCTTCGGCATCCGCGTCGGTGGCGGGGCGGAACGTCTCGCCGGGGGTACCGACGACCGCCGGGGCGAACATCGCGTGCCGCGCGCCGAGCGCCTCCGCCGCGATCCGGGCCAGGTCCGCGTGCCCGCTGCGGGGCTGCGCGCGATCGACCTCCTGCAGGCCGAGCACGTCGGCGTCGAGCCGCGCGATCGCCGAGCCGATCCGGCCGGTCTCGACCAGGCCGTCGGTCAGTGAGCGTCCGTGCATCAGGTTGAACGTGCCGAGCCGCATGTCCTCATTGTCGTCGCTTGATCTTCGCGACCGCCGCCTTCGCGATCGACTCGGTCTCGGCGCGGTCGACGCCGGGCTGGCCGAAGTGGACGAGGGTGCAGGTCAGGCCGTCGACCTGGACCTGGACCAGATAGCCCGACGTGGTCCAGGCGGCGTCACCGGTACCACCCGTAGCTTCCATCATGAAGGCGTTCTGGCTCTGCGCGACGGCGGGAAAGTCGCCGACCGGGCTGACGCTCACGTGCGTCGTCTCGCCGTCGCCGCCGGTGTCCGTGAAGGTGGCGCACCTGGCCGCCATGTCGGCGATCGGTGTGGCGTCGGTGAGGCTCTCGGCCAGGAACGGCCCGGTGCTGCCGGCCTCGAACCGGGCCGCGTCCCGCGGGCCCGCCTGGAACAGGTCGAGCAGCGGGTCACAGCCGGGGATGCTGGAGCTGCTCGCGGCGCTCACCTCGGGGGTGGCATCGGGCGGGCTGGTCGCGTAGCCGTCGGGGAGGTCCCCGGCCGTCAGGACGAGATTCTTCTGTACCGCGGCCGCGCTCGGGCGGGGAGCCGGGGCCTTGTCGCCGCCGCAGCCGCTCAGTATTACCGCGGTGCAACCGATGACGACGGGCAACGACCTATGGCTCATCGTTCGATTTTGCGCCTTTTGTACGTGTCCCGCGGCCGATTACGGGGCGACGGTCGGCTGAGAGCCCTGGTGCAGCGGGGTGCGCTTGCCGGTGGCGAGGTCGACGGCGGTGACCCAGGAGTGGCCGTTGTACGCGGCGGTCAGCACGCCCGTGCCGGTGCCCTCGTAGACCATCTCGCGGTCGTCGGCCTTGCCCACCACGTGCCGGTTCGAGCCGTCGGTGTCCGCCTCGGTCACGGTCACCGCGGTGCCGTCGGCGTCGTAGCTCGTCCACGCGACCTTCTTGCCGTCGGCGCGCCAGGCCGGGACGACGCCGAAGCCGCTGGTGCCGTTGCCGCCGCCGCCGTACACGTCGATCGCGCGCTCGCGGCCGGTCGACAGGGTGCCGATGCTCAGGCAGTTGTCGGCGATGCTCTCGCACTCGCCGCCCCGGAAGGCGATCTGGGTGCCGTCGGGCGACCAGGCCACGGCGTCGTCGGTGCGCAGGCGGTCGACCAGGTTCCCGGCGGCCGGGGCCGGCGTGGACTCGCTGACCCGCGGGGCCTCCTGGTCGCGGCAGCTCGCGGGGAACAGCGGCTCGTCGTCGCCGCCCGCCTTGGCCAGGAACACGCCCGGGCCGCCGGTGCAGGACAGCGCGGCGAAGGCGATCCGGGTGCCGTCCGGGGACCAGGCCGGGCCGCCGGCGGGACGCTTGCTGACCTGGTGCTTGTTCGCGCCGGTGGCGTCCATCACCCAGACCGTGCCGTCGTGCAGGTACGCCAGCTTCGTGCCGTCCGGGGAGAACCGCGGGCGGGCGTTGACCCCGTCCTCGGTGAGCCGGACCTCGGCCGCGCCGGTGCTGCTGTAGATGGCCCCGCCGCGGACGTAGGCGACGGCCTTCCCCGCGGTGGAGGCGGTGGCGGCATGGGCGGCGGTCCCGCTCAGCAGCGCCGCGACGCCGGTCAGGCCCGCGATCGTCAGCGCCTTGGTGATCGTCCTGCCGTTCATCCTTGCCCCCCGTTGTGCTGTCTCATCCGTGTGACGTCACGACCATCGGCGCAACCGGGCCGCACCTGAACGGTTCCCGAGGCGGAACTTTGGCGCTGGCAGAAATATGCACTCGTAGTGCATACTTTTCGAGACCCTGTCTCACGCGCGAGGATCGGTGTTGTGACCACTACTGACCTCAACCGCGTCGCCATCGTGACCGGCGCGGCCCGCGGCATCGGAGCCGCCACCGCCATCCGCCTCGCCGCCGACGGCCACGCCGTCGCCGTGCTCGACCTCGACGAGACCGCGTGCAAGGACACCGTCGAGCAGATCACCGCCGCCGGGGGCCGCGCGCTCGGCGTGGGCGCCGACGTCGCCGACGCCGACCAGGTCGCCGCGGCCGTCGAGCGGGTCGCCACCGAGCTCGGTCCGCCGGTCGTGCTGGTGAACAACGCCGGCGTCATCCGCGACAACCTACTGTTCAAGATGACCGACGGCGACTGGGACACCGTCGTCGGCGTCCACCTGCGCGGCGCGTTCCTCATGAGCCGGGCCGCCCAGGTGCACATGACCGCCGCGAAGTTCGGCCGGATCGTGAACCTGTCCTCGTCCTCGGCGCTGGGCAACCGGGGCCAGGCGAACTACTCCGCGGCCAAGGCCGGCCTGCAGGGCTTCACCAAGACGCTCGCGATCGAGCTGGGCCCGTTCGGGGTGACCGCGAACGCGGTGGCGCCCGGGTTCATCGCCACCGACATGACCGCCGCCACCGCGGCGCGCATGAAGATCGACTTCGAGACCTTCCAGAAGGGGGCCGCGGAGCAGATCCCCGTGCGCCGCGTCGGGCGCCCCGACGATGTCGCGCACACGATCTCGTTCCTGGTCAGCGACGGTGCCGGCTTCGTGTCCGGCCAGGTCATCTACGTGGCCGGCGGGCCACTGAACTGAGGGGATCACGTGAGCACAGCGGACCTCGCCCGGGAGTTCCTGGCCGGTCATGATGTTGGTATGGACCCGCTGGAGTTCCTGCGGGCCCGGTTCGATGCGGGGCTGGCGTGGGTGCAGTACCCGGTAGGGCTCGGCGGCCTCGGACTCCCGCGGGCCGAACAGCCCGAGGTGGACCAGGTGTTCGCCGACGCCGGCGCGCCCGACAACAACCCGCGGCGCATCGGCATCGGGCTCGGCATGGCCGCCCCGACCATCCTGCGCCACGGCACCGACGAGCAGCGCCGGCGCTGGCTGCGCCCGCTGTGGACCGGCGAGGAGGTGTGGTGCCAGCTGTTCAGCGAGCCCGGCGCCGGCTCCGACCTCGCCGGTCTCGCCACCCGGGCGGTCCGCGACGGCGACGACTGGGTCGTGGACGGGCAGAAGGTCTGGACGTCGATGGCGCACGAGGCGCGCTGGGCGATCCTCATCGCCCGCACCGACCCGGCCCTGCCCAAGCACCAGGGACTCACGTACTTCGTGCTGGACATGACGGCGCCTGGGGTGGAGGTGCGGCCGCTGCGCCAGATCACCGGCGAGGCCGAGTTCAACGAGGTCTTCATCACCGGAGTCCGGATCCCCGACACCGATCGCCTCGGGGCGGTCGGCGAGGGCTGGGCCGTGGCCCAGACGACGCTCATGAACGAGCGCGTCTCGATCGGCGGCCAGGCGGTCCCGCGCGAGGGCGGCACGATCGGCATCGTGACCGACCTGTGGCGCTCCCGCCCCGAGGTCCGCTCGCCCGGACTGCACGACGCGCTGCTGCGCCTGTGGGTCGACGCCGAGGCGGCCCGGCTGACCGGGGTGCGCCTGCGCCAGCAGCTCGCGGCCGGCCAGCCCGGGCCGGAGGGCTCGGCGTCGAAGCTCGTCTTCGCCCGGCTCAACCAGGAGATCTCCTCGCTCGAGCTGGACCTGCTCGGCGAGGAGGGCCTGCGCCACGACGAGTGGACCCTGCGGCGCCCGACGCAGGTGGACTTCGCGGGGCGCACCGCCGGATACCGGTACCTGCGTGCGAAGGGCAACTCGATCGAGGGCGGGACGTCGGAGATCCTGCGCAACATCGTGGCCGAGCGGGTGCTGGGCCTGCCGCAGGAGCAGCGGGCCGACAAGGACGTCGCGTGGAAGGACCTGCCGAAGTGAGCGATCTGCTGTACTCCGAGGTGGAGGAGGAGCTCCGCGCTTCGGTACGTTCCCTGTTGTCGGACCGCGTCGACCACTCGCGGCTCGAAGGCCCGGAACCCGTGGACCTGAAGCTGTGGCGAACGCTCGCCGCCGACCTGGGCTGCGCGGGCCTGCCCGTGGCGGAGTCCGCGGGCGGCGCCGGCGCGTCCTGGCGGGAGACCGCGGTGGTGATGGAGGAGCTGGGCCGTTTCGTCGCACCCGTGCCGTTCCTGGGCAGCGCGGTGCTGTCGGTCGCGGCCCTGCCGTCCGACGACCCCCTGCTGCGCGACCTGGCCACCGGCGCCCGGACCGCGACCCTGGCCGTTCCGCTGTCCACCTCGGACAGTCCATCGTGGACGGTGACGGCCTCGGGCGCGGCGCTGTCGGGCTCGGTGACGACGGTGGCCGACGCTCTGACCGCGGACGTGTTCCTGGTCCCGACGGCGACGGGCCTGTTCGCCGCCGAGGCCGCGGACGTGAGCCGGACGCCGGTGGTGTCGCTGGACCTGACCCGCCCCGTCGCGGATCTCGCCTTCGACGGCACCCCGGCGCGGCTCGTGGCCCCGGACGCGGCCCCGCTGGTGGGGCGCGCCCTGCTCGCCGGGGCCGCGCTGCTGGCGTCGGAGCAGCTCGGGATCGCCGAATGGTGCCTGGCCACGACGGTCGACTACGTCAAGACGCGCCGCCAGTTCGCGCGTCAGATCGGCTCATACCAGGCGATCAAGCACCGGCTCGCCGATCTGTGGGTGGCGGCGACGCAGGCTCGCGCGGTGGCGCGCTATGCGGCCGACTGCCTCGCGAACGACGACCCGGACCTGCCGGTCGCGGCGTCGCTGGCGCAGGCGTTCTGCTCGCCGCTGGCCGTGAAGGCGGCGGAGGAGTGCGTGCAGTTGCACGGCGGGATCGGGTTCACCTGGGAGCACCCGGCGCACTGGTACCTCAAGCGGGCCCGGGCCAACGCGATCGCGCTCGGCTCGGCGGCGCGGCATCGGGCACTGCTCGCGGACCTGGTCGATCTTCCCGCCTGATCGGCTCCTCTCCTCGGGCCTGGTGCGCCTTCTTGTCCGGCGCGCCGGGCCCGATCTCGCTGGACGGCCGCGCGGGGCAGATCAGGGCCGTGCTGTGGATGCCCGCGCCGGTGCCCGTCCCCAACTGGATGCCCGCGCGGCCCAAGGCGAAACGGCCGTGGAGACGGCCGTCGAGAACCCGCGCGCGCGTGCGGGATCGGGCGGCCGGGGTCAGGAGCGGGCTGTGCGGCTGGGAGTCGTGGCCCGGGCGACAAAGCAACTCCAGGAGCAATGAAGCCTCGGCCGTGCGCTTCCTTATTCCTCGATGCTACCCGAGCCCACCAAATCCGACTGTCCCGGAATCACCGATTGTGAAGCCAGCTTCCACGCGGTGTAAGGGTTGGATCAGATCAGCAGGCGCGTCAGGGACTCGGCCACGCACACCGGCTTCTCGTGGCCTTCGCGCTCGATTGTCACCCGGTTCTTCAGCTGGATCCAGCCCTCGCCCTTGTCGTCGGCCACCAGCAGCTCAAGGCCCGCCCGGACCCGGGAACCGGTCGGCAGCGGAGCGGGGAAGCGCACCAGGTCCAGGCCGTAGTTGATGCCCATGCGAACGTTGTCCACGCGGTAGATCTCCGCCACCAGGGCCGGCAGCAGCGACAGCGTCAGGAAGCCGTGCGCGATCGTCGTGCCGAAGGGGCCGGCCGCCGCGCGCTCCTGGTCCACGTGGATCCACTGGTGGTCGCCCGTCGCCTCGGCGAAGAGGTTGACCCGCTCCTGCGTGATCTCCTGCCATTCGCTGTAGCCGAGGTGCTCGCCCACCGAAGCCAGCAGTTCGCCCGCGCTCGCAAAGATCCGCATGCACTCGATCCTGGGACGGCGGGAGCGGTCGTGCAAGGGCTTGTGAGAAAGAAGCGGCCGGCCCCCGGAAGGGAGCCGGCCGCCTTGTGCAGGTGGCGATCAGGTGCCGATGCGGTTGAGCTTGGCGCTCACCGCGACGGTGCTCTTCACGACCGTCGTGCCCGGCACGGCCGGGGTGCTGACGGACGTGGTGACCTCGCCGTTGCCGGGGATGAGGCCGAATACCGTCACGGTGTACGAGGTCGACGCGCCCGGCACCGGGTCGGTGCTCACGACGCGCAGGTCCTCGGTCGGCAGGGTGTTGTAGAGCCCCTGGCCGCCCGTGCCGGTGACGTTCTCCGCCCCGACGGCCAGGTTCTGGCCGTTGGGCAGCGCGGTGACCGTCGCCGGGTCGTAGGCGAACACGATGTCCTGCACGCCGTTGACGCCGATCCAGACCTGGAAGCGCCGCGCCGTCGTCGTGCCGTAGTCGTTCACCCGCCACTCGACCACGAGCCACCTGTCGACGCCGTCGGTCAGGGTCGCCACGAAGAGGCCGGGGGCACCGGTGCCGTTCATGTCGGTCCAGAACGGGGCGAGCACGTTGTTGGGCTTGGACGGGTCCGGGATCGGCTTCGGGTCGAAGACGCTGTTCTCGTTGCCGGCATCGCTGCCCGGGTACAGGTACCCGTTGCTCGAGATGGTCACCGCGTTGTACGTGACGCCGTTGAAGACGTAGTCAGGCACGTTGAACGTCGTCAGGTTCTCGTCGCCGATCGGTGTCGGGGTGATCCCGAACAGGTCGAGCGGGAGGTACCCGGCGATGGTGCCCGGGGTCAGCGACGGCGTTCCGGGGACCGCCCCGGCGAGGGGCGCGCCCTTCTTCTCCGCCTTGAACGGGTTGACCACCTTGGCGCCGTTGGCCCCCGCGATCGGGAGGTTCAGCGACGACGTGGTGGTGAAGTCCGCCGTGGTGTCGTTGAAGGTGTTGTTGGTGGCCGTGACCGTGCACTTGCTGGTCTGCAGCAGGCCGATCGCGGGAGGCGTGCAGGTCTGGGTGACCGTCACGTCGCCCTGCTTGGGCACGAACGCGACCGGCAGGTGCAGCGTCGGCACCCCGCCGGTGACCGGCACGAGCCGGACCTCGCCGAAGTACTGCGCCGTCGGCGCGCTGGACTTGATCGTGATGCTGACCTGCTGGCTCTTGCCCGGCGCGACCGAGAACAGGGCCGGCGTCGCCGTGATCGCGGAGCCCTTCGGCGACGTCGTCTCGACGCGGTACACGAGCGTCTTGTTCGTGACGTTCTTCGCCGTGCGAACGGCGGTGAGCTTGCCGGGCATGACCGGCGCGTTCACCGACGGCAGGTTGATCTGCACCGCGTTGACCGGGTCGTTGCCGAGGGCGAACATCCGGTCGGCCGTCTCGTCGAACGTCAGACCGGGGTTCGCGGCCAGGTTGACCTGGACGCGGCCCGAGCCGAGGTCGAACGGGTCGGCGGGGGTGACCCCGTCCTCCTTGACCACCTTCGTCGTCGCCGTGGTCATCAGCGACGACTTGATCTGACCCGGCGTGAAGTCCGGGTGCAGCGCCTTCTCCAGGATCGCGGAGCCGGCGATGTGCGGGGAGGACATGGAGGTGCCGGCGATGGCCTGGAAGTACTGGCCGGGCGGGCCACCGGCGACGTCGTCCGGGGTCGGCGTGTTGCCGGCCAGGATCTGCGTGCCGGGCGCGGTGATGTCGGGCTTGATGAAGTTGCCGCCCGGGCCGCGCGACGAGAAGCTCGCCATCACGTCACCGGTGCCGGTGCCCTTCACGCCCTGGGTGAAGCTGGCCTTGACGTTCGGGTGGGCGCTGACGTACGCCAGGAACGCCGCCCCGTCCGCCAGGTGCACCGTCGGCAGCCAGTGGTTGTCGCTCAGCGCGTCGGCCTTCGGGTTGTTGAACAGGATCATGCCGGCCGCGCCGCCCTGCTTGACGGTGAAGCCCTTCAGCACGCGGTTCGGCCCGCGCTGGCACGCCACGATCTTGCCGGTGAACAGCCCGGGCGGCGGCGTGTTGGTGCACAGCGCGTTGCTGTACGGCGGCGCCGAGGCCATCACGACCGGCAGCGGGCCGGTGATGCCATCCGTGATCGACACGCCCGTCATCGTCGCCGAGGTGCCGTCCGATGACGTCAGCGTCAGCGTCGACTCGAACGAGCGCTTCTGGGTCGAGGCCGCCACGGTGGTCACCCACGGCGACAGGTGGTCGGACGTGCTCGCCGCGGGGCCGCTGTTGCCGGCCGAGGCCGCGACGAAGACGCCGGCCTTGTAGGCGTCGAAGAACGCCAGCTCCACGACGTCGGTGTACGGCGTCGAGCCGCCCGAGATCGAGTAGTTGATGACCTTCACGCCGTCCTTGATCGCCGCGGCGACCGCGGCGGCCGAGTCGGTCGGGTAGCAGCCGGTGGCGCCGCAGATCTTGTAGACCGAGACCCACGCGCCGGGCGCGATGCCGTTGATCGGCCCGCGCTCGATGTTGAAGATCTTCGCCGAGGCGACCGGGTCACCGGCGGCCGTCGACGCGGTGTGCGTGCCGTGGCCGTCGGAGTCGCGGGCGGTGTACCCGTAGACCTCCGGCTCCTGCAGCGCGTTGTAGGTGTCCAGGAAGCCCTGGCCCCCGATGACCTTGTTGTTGCACACGAACGGGTCGTTCGCCGGGGTCAGCGGGTTGTCGCCGAAGTTGCAGGCGCGGGCGGTGCCGTCGGCCTTGGCCGGAGGGGCGCCCAGGTTGCCGTTGTCGGCGAAGGACGGGTGCTCCGGCCAGATGCCGCTGTCCAGCGAGCCGAAGATGACGCCCTTGCCCGCGTTCGGGGCGCCGCCGAGCTGCGGGTAGACCTGGTCCGCGCCGATGAAGCCCGGCGAGGAGTCGGTCTGCGGCTGCTGGGCCTTGTCGGCCTGGACGGCGACCACGTTGTCGATGGTCAGGATGGTGTTGACCTTGTTGGCCGGCACCGTGAGCGCGATGCCACCGTAGACCGTGCGGAGCCGCTGTCCGACCTTGGCGTCGGGCACCTGCTGCTTGAGGTCCGCGATGAACTTGTCCTCGATTCCGGCGATTCGGTTTTCGTACCGCTTCTCGTCGGCGTTCCCGGACAGTGCCTTGCCTGTTACGGAAGGACTCGTCGCGGCGTATCCGGCAATATCCCCGGAATAGGTCGCGGTGGAGTCGTAGTCGAGCTTCACCGCGATGGACACCTTGGCGGTGTCGTCGCGGTTGAGCAGGGACGGGTCGGTTTTGGCCATCCGGCTCGTGGGTGCCTTGGCCATGTCGGTCTGCTTGACCGGCTTGAGGCTTTCGACGGCCTTCAGGCTGGCTGCGGGGATTGGTGCCGCTTCGCTCGGACTGGCCGAGACAAGCACGAGCAGAGGCGGTAGGAGTGCGCTCGCCACTGCGGCGTGCACCCATCTCCGTCGGCCCATCGTGCCCCCTCTCACGGGTGGAGTGATGCCTCAACATGCCAGCTTTTCCACGCACGGAAAAGGGGCAGTCACGCGGTGGCATCAAATCGTGAAAGGTGGATAGGGCAATGACGAGGGTAAGTCCGAATTACTCCTGCCCGGGAGTATTTGCATTTATTGGCGTCGTTCGTCCGGCGGGGCGACGGGTCCCGGACACAATGAAGCCGCCGACTCGGGTCGGCCCGTGGGCGGGCGGGGAGTCGGCGGCGCCGGCGGCGTGATGTGGGTCCCGCAGACGACGAGGCCGCCGACTCGGGTCGGCCCGTGGGCGGGCGGGGAGTCGGCGGCGCCGGCGGCGTGATGTGGGTCCCGACACGACGAAGCCGCCGACTCGGGGTGCCCCGAAGGCGGGCGGAGAATCGGCGGCTCGATGTGGGCGGCGGGTGTGGGTCGCGGGTGCTTACTCGTCCATGCCCGCCAGACCGTGCGGACTCTCCGGCTCGCGGGCGTGCTCAGGGCCGCCGGCCAGCTCCTCGGCGAGCGTGACGCTGCGGTGCTCGGAGGCGAAGTCGCCGAGATCGTCCGCGTCGAAGCCCGGGAAGGACTCGGTGACGGCGACCGCTTGTTCGGGCTCGGTCATATATTCAGTGATACCCCCGCCCAGGTGGGTATCACCCCGCCTATGACCAAACCCGTGACCGGTGTGCTCTTTGATGTGGACGGCACCCTCGTCGACAGCGTGTACCTGCACGTCGTGGCCTGGTGGCAGGCGCTGCGGCAGCACGACCACGACGTGCCCATGGCGCGCATCCACCGCGCGATCGGGATGGGCTCCGACAAGATCCTCGACGAGCTGCTCGGGGCCGACCACGACTCGTCGGACGACGACGCGATCCGGGCCGCGCACTCCGCGCTCTACGCGCCGCTGTGGCCCTCGCTGCGGCCGCTGCCGGGGGCGCGACGGCTGCTGGACTCCTGCGCGGATCGGGGTCTCAAGGTGGTACTGGCGACGTCGGCCTCTCATCCCGAACTGGACGCGCTGCTGCACTGCCTCGACGCCGACGCGTCCCTGACCGCGGTGACGAGCGCCGACGACGCCGAGCAGAGCAAGCCGGCGCCGGACATCGTGCAGGTGGCGCTGGAGCGCTCGGGCCTGTCGGCGGACGAGACGGTGTTCGTGGGCGACTCCGTCTGGGACGTGCGCGCGTCCGGGCAGCTCTCGATCCCGTGCATCGGCCTGACGAGCGGCGGGCTGTGCGCGGCGGAGCTGCTCGACCACGGCGCGGCCGGCGTCTACGCGGACCCGCAGGATCTGCTCGACCATCTCGACGAGGCCCTGACGACCGCATTTCGCGTGGCGATAGCCTAGAAACCCGACATACGCGGCGACGGGGTATAAATCAGATAAGTCGTGGCGCGGAGCGCCCGACTTGTCGCAACAGCCCCAAGTGCCGCGACGCCTCCGGCAGCGGCTCGCCCACGACAGCACGCAGGGCCGACCACAGAGCGGGGACCGCGCACGAGGGGCCGCCCCGAGCCGAGTACAGCTCGCTGAGCCACTCGTCGGCCTCGCGAAGGAGCCGTGAGTCGTCGGTCAGCAGCGCGGCCGACAGCGAGTGCAGCGCATGGTCAAGCGCGTCATCGGCCAGGGGCGTGGCGGCGTCCTCGCCGATGACCGCGGCCCACCGCCGCCGCGCCGAGTCGCGGAACTCCGCGAAGCGCAGCACCAGCTCCGCGTGCTCGTCGATCCCCGCGCGGCGGTTGACCGACGGGCCCGCGGGCGGCGGGGCGATCGACTCCAGCGCGCGCACCGCCGCCCGGGCGTCGGGGGCCCAGGCCGTCGCGCCCAGGGCCTTGGCTCGGGTGTCGTCGCGGCCGAAGGCGCCGCCGCCGACGAGGACCGGCAGCCCCGTCTCGCGGGAGGCGTCGATCATGCGGCGGGCGGCGGGCAGGGCGGCCGCCACCGAGCAGGAGATCGCGACCGCGTCGGCGTCGGCGTCGTCGAGGAAGCGGGCGAACTGCGTCGGCGGGGTCGAGGCGCCGAGGAACGTGGTGCGCCAGCCGGCCTCCTGCAGGGCGAAGCCGACGAGCCGGGCCGGCAGGCCGTGCCACTCGCGCTCGGCGCAGGCCAGCACCACGTGGCCGCGGGCCGGGTCGGGCTGGGGGATGCGGGCGCCGAGGGCGATGGCGACGGACTCGCTGATGGCGGTGGCCGCGTGCTCGTGGGCGACCGTCCACTCGCCGGCGGCCCAGCGCCGGCCGACCTCGTGCTGGGCCGGGGCGACGACGTCGAGCAGCACGTCGACGGGGCTCCTGCCCGCCTCGACCAGCTCGGTGCAGAGGCGAAGGGCCGCGGGGGCGTCGCGGTCGGCGAGGCATTGGAAGTACCGCCGCATCATGAGGCGCGCAGGGCGAGCACCGCGAGATCGTCGCGCTGGGCGGCCCCGGCCCCCTCCACGACGGCGATCTCCACCGCCTCGACCAGGGCCTCGACGCCCGCCTCGGCGTAGCTTGCGAGCAGGGCGATCAGGCGCCGGGTGCCCTCCCGGACGCTGCGCTCGGCCTCGGTCACGCCGTCGGTATAGAAGACGAGGGTCTCGCCGGGCGCGAGGTCGACGGTCACCGGCTCGTAGCGCACGTTCTCGACGAGGCCCGCCGCCAGGCCGTGCACGGCGACGGGGGTCACGGTGCCGTCGGGGCGGACGAGCAGCGGCGGCGGGTGGCCGGCCGAGCCGAGCTCGACGCGCAGGCCGGCGCCGTCGGGGACGGGGGTGACGCGGCCGTAGACGGCGGTGACGTATCGCCCGGAGGTGGTCCCGGCGAGCATCGCGTTGAGCGCCCCGAGCACGGCCGCGGGCGAGCGGTCGACCGCGGAGGCGCCCCGCACGGTGTGGCGGGCCTGGCCGGTGACGACGGCGGCCTCCACGCCCTTGCCGGAGACGTCGCCGAGGGTGAACGACCACGCCTCGTCGCCGCCCCAGACGTCGTAGAAGTCGCCGCCGATCTCGGCGTCGCCGGCCGCCGGGCGGTAGCGGGCGGCGAGGTCGACGCCGCGCAGCTTCGGCAGCTCCGGCGGGCGGAGGCTGCTCTGCAGGACGGTGGCGACGTGGGAGCGCTCGGTGTAGCGCCGGGCGGCGTCGACCGCGAGCGCGATGCGCACGGCCAGTTCCTCGGCGAGCTCGACGTCCGCGGCGTCGAAGCCGGTCCCGGCGCGCCGGGCGAGGGTCAGGGTGCCGAAGGTGGCGCCGCGGGCGGTGAGCGGGACGCCGAGCACGTCGGCGGGGCGCAGCGCGGACACCTGGGCCCGCATGCCCTCGTCCGGCACCAGCGCGCTCAGCCCGTCGGCGGCGGAGTCGCCGGTGGGAGTGGTCAGGGCCACGTGCAGCAGCTCGGGCCGGCCGGTGCGCAGGAGCCGGGCCTGGGCGGCCGGCGGGGCGGGCCGGCGGGCGGTGGTCGGGGCGCCGCCGTCGAGCAGCGAGGTGAACGTCGCCTCGCCCCGGTTGACGATCATCAGCTGGGCCCAGTCGGCGAACTCGGGCACACAGGCGGCCAGCGATCGCCGGATCGTGTGGACCAGGTTCAGCGAGCCGGACACCTGTCTTCCGGCCTCGACCAGGTACGCGGCACGCATACGCACGAGTCTTGCGCGCGGAGCCGATCGGGGGCAACCGGGCCTGAGCGTTTGAACTCCACCGATTGGGTACCCCACACTGTTGACCAGTGATGCGGAAAGGACCTACCAGGTGGTTGACGACGAGGCGATCTGGCAGCTGGCGACCCACCGGCAGAACGGCCATGCCCACCTGGTGCTGACCGGGGAGCTGGACCTGGACACGGCGCCGAGCCTGCTCACGGCGGTCGTGGCCGAGCTGGACACGGGCGCGCGGGAGGTCGTGGTCGACCTCACGCATCTGTCGTTCATCGACTCGAGCGGCCTCGGCACGCTCGTCGGGTGCTGGCGGCGGGCCAAGAACGTGGGCGCGACGCTGGTGGTGGCCCACCCGAACGAGGACGTGCGCGTGACGCTGGAGATCACCGGGCTGGACCAGATCCTGCCGATCACCAACGAGTCGGTGTCGAACTAGGAGATTTCCGCCCACACGGTCTTGCCGCCCTGGTGCGGCCGGACGCCCCACGCGCGCGCGAGGGTGTCCACGATCTGCATGCCCCGGCCGGAGGTGCTGGTCAGGTTGTCGATCTCGGCGATGCGGGGCACCTGGTCGCTGCCGTCGCCGACCTCGATGACGAGGCGGTCGCCCTGGCGCAGCAGCCGCAGGACGGCCGGCGGGAGGCCGTGGCGCAGGGCGTTGGCGACGAGTTCGTGGCCGACCATGACCGCGCCGCGGGTCAGATGGGGCAGCCCCCAGGCCTCCAGCGCCTGGGTGATCACGCGGCGTGCCGTGCGGGCCTGACCCGCGCGCACGTCCACCTGGACCGAATCCCCCTCCACGGTATTCATGGTGCCCTGTGCCAGTCGCAAAAAACAGTCAGGTTTGGGCGACCACTCGGCTGGGCACCCGGGAAGCCACCAATCCGCCGCAGACGCTGAAGCCGGGGGCCTCCGATGACGCTCGTTTTCCCTGAGACCCGTACCCAGGACATCCGCACGGCCCTGCTCGGCCGGCGGGAGGAGCTGGAGTCGGAGTACACCGCGACGGTGGCCGAGATGACGCTCGCGGGCGTCGTGGACGCCGGCGACGACGTGGCCGACCTCGGCACCAAGGCGTTCAACCGCGAACAGGAGTTCGCGCTGGCCATGTCGATCCGCAACCGGATGGACCAGGTCGACCGGGCGCTGGAGCGCCTCGACGCCGGGCATTACGGCACCTGCGAGACCTGCGCCGGGGAGATCCCGGTGGCCCGGCTGGCGGCGTTCCCGTCAGTCACCCTCTGCGTCGCGTGCAAGAGCCGCAGCGAGTCCCGCCACTAGGGCGAGGGCGCGTTCGGCCGCGCTCTGCAGGTGCGGCAGGTACTCCGGCGCGCGCCCGGAGGCGGCGAGGTCCTCGGTGAGGAAGGTCGTGTAGTTCAGGACCGCGCCGAGGGCGTTGGACAGGTCGTGGGTGGCCGTGGCGACGGTGACGCGCAGCGCATCATCGCTCATCCGGTCCCCCGCGTCCGCTCCGCTGGCTAAAGTGAGTCCCGTTCGCGAACGTAACGGGGCGTAACTTCATGGTAACTCTGATCACAGCAGTCCTGCTGGCGGCCGTGTTTCTGCGGGCGTTGGCGGCGTACGTCCGGCACCGGGACCCGCTGCGGCGCGACACCGCCCTGCTGTTCCTGCCGACCCTGGCCGTGGGCGTCAACGCCGCGATCCGCGAGCAGTCGGGCCGCCCCGTGCCCGTCGCCGCCAGCGCCTTCGCGACCGCGTTGTTACTGCTGCAGCCGTACCTCACCCTGCGTCTCGCCGCCCGCCTCGGCCGGGTCCCGCGGTGGCTGGACGGCGCGCTGCTCGTGCTCCTGCTGGGCAGCATCGCCGCGGTGACGGCCGCGCCCCGGCCGCTCAGCCTGCCGTACCTCACCCTGGTCACCGCCACCTTCACGGTCACCGAGGCGATCGCCGGCACCGTCCTGCTACGGGTGAGCGCCCGCCGCTGCGGCGCCGGACGGGTCCGGCTCCGCCTCGCCGCCTGGGCCACCTACCTCTACCCGGTGATGATGCTCATGCTGTTCACCGCGTCCGCCCGCTACCCGGGCCAGCAGGTCTGGTGGCAGCCGGCCGGGCGGGTGGTCGGGCTCGTGGGCGCGGGGCTGTACCTGCTCGCCTTCCTCCCGCCCGCGTTCCTGCGCCGGATGATGTCGGCGACGGTGTGGTACGAGGCCACCGAGGACCTGCAGCGGCTGCCGGCCGACGTGACCACCGGCCAGGTGTGGCGGCGCTTCGTGCACGTCGTGCACGACACCACCGGTACCGATGTCGTCATGCTCCTGGACGAGAACCTCGAGCGCCTCGCCGCCGTGTGCCGCTCCGGCACCCACCTGCCGCACGAGCGCGTCGACTTCGACGCGGACGCGCTCGCCGCCGCCCGCCAGCCGGTCCGCCTGCCCAAGGACCACCCGCTCGCCCGGGCCACCGGCACCCGCCTGGCCACCGCGCTCGCGCTGCCCGGGGTGGGCACGGTGCTGCTGCTGGACCGGTACCGGGCCCTGTTCAGCACCGACGACCTGCGCCTCACCGGGGTGCTCGGCGCCCAGGCGAAGGTGCTCGCCGAGCGTGGCGCCGTGCTGGCCGAGCAGCGCGAGCTCGCCGCCGCCCTGGCCGAGTCCGTCACCGCCCTCACCCGCGCCAGCCAGGCCAAGAGCGACTTCCTGGCCGGCATGAGCCACGAGCTGCGCACGCCGCTCAACGCGATCATCGGCTTCAGCGACCTCATGCGGGCCGAGCAGCCCGACGGCGACCGGCGCAGCGTCCCGGCCGAGTGGATCGACCACGTGCACAGCAGCGGCCGGCACCTGCTGGGCCTGATCAACGACATCCTGGACCTGGCCAAGGTCGAGTCCGGCCGCATGGAGCTGGGCCTCGAGCCGATCTCGCTCGAGGCCGCGGTGGGCGAGGTCATCACCGCCCTGCGGCCGCTCACGGACCGCAAGGGGCTGCAGGTGTACCTCGACGTGCCGCCGACCGCCGCCGTGTGCGCGGACCCGCTGCGGCTGCGGCAGATCCTCGACAATCTGCTCTCCAACGCGATCAAGTTCACGCCCGACGGCGGGCTCATCGCGGTCACGGTCTCCCCGGCGATCGAGTCGGTGGCGATCACCGTCGCCGACAGCGGCATCGGCATCGCGGCCGCGGACCAGGAGCGGGTCTTCGAGGAGTTCCAGCAGCTCGGCTCGGCCGCCCAGCGCAAGGCCGGCACCGGGCTCGGGCTCGCGCTCACCCGCCGGCTGGTCGAGGCGCACGGCGGGTCCATCTCGCTCGAGTCGGCGCCCGGGGAGGGGAGCCGGTTCACGGTCCGGCTGCCCGCCGCCCGGGCCCCGCACGGCGAGCCCGGCGCGGGCCCCGCCCCGGCGCCCGGCCGCGGCCGCGTGCTCGTCATCGACGACGACGCGCGGGCGGCCGAGCTGCTCGAGGCCTACCTGGCCGGCGCCGGCTACGAGGTGCGCACCGCCGCCAGCGGCGAGGCCGGGCTGGCCGAGGCCGGCGTCTGGCGGCCGGACGCGATCCTGCTCGATGTGATCATGCCCGGGCTCGACGGCTGGGACGTGATCCGCCGGCTCAAGCGCGACGAGCACCTGGCCGCGATCCCGGTCTTCTTCGCCACGATCGTCGACGACCGGCGCGCGGGGCTGGCCCTGGGCGCGGCCGACTTCTTCGTCAAGCCGGTCGACCACGACGTGCTGCTGGCCCAGCTCGCCCGGCACGTGGCGCCGGCGCTGCACCCGGATCCGGGTCAGGATCCGCCGTCGGTGCTCGTCGTGGACCGCGACGACACGACCCGCGCGGTCGTCGAGCAGCGCCTGAGCGAGGCGGGCATCACCGTGGTCACCTGCGACGACGGCGCCGAGGGGCTGCGGCTGTCCCGCGTCCGGCGCTTCGACCTGATCATCTGCGACCTGCAGATGCCGGACGTCGACGGCTTCGCGCTGCTCGCGGGCCTCGACCAGGAGCCGTCGACGCAGGGCATCCCGGTGCTCGCGCTCACCGCGCCCGACCTGTCCGACGCGGACCGGCTCCGGCTGACCGGGAAGGTCATCGGCACCGTGCCGCGCGGCTCGGCCGCCGACGGGGTGCGCGAGTGGATCGACCTGGCCGCGGTGGCCAACTCGCTCACCGATCTGCGCCAGCAAGGGGCCGTGCGATGAGCCGGGTGCTGCTCGTGGAGGACGAGGAGCTCAACCGCGTGCTCGTCCGGGCCATCCTGGCGCGGGCCGGGGCCGCCGCCGTCCGGGACGCGGACCTGCTGGAGGCCGGCTCGATCGCCGACGCGCGCGCCGCGCTCGCCGCGCACGACGTCGACCTGGTGCTGCTGGACGTCAACCTGCCCGACGGCAACGGGCTGACGCTCGCCGCCGAAATGCAGGCGGAGCCGGGGCGGCCGACGGTGATCGCGCTGACCGCGAGCGTCCTGCCGCACGAGCGGGCCGCGGCGATGGACGCCGGGTGTGACGCGTTCCTGGACAAACCGTATGCGGCCGCCGACCTCGTGACGTTGCTCGCCAACCATCTCCGTTGACGACCATGGTTTGATCCTCACCCCCGGTTGGGTAGGTGCCTCGACGCTCCACTCGTACCGGCAAAGGGAGGAACGGGTGCAGACAGTCGCCGATGGGCTGCGCCTGCAGATGGACGCATTCGACTACGTCCTGCTGGCGCTCTACTTCATCACCGTCCTGGGGGTGGGTCTCGCCGCCCGCCGCTCGATCCGCAACAGCGTGGACTTCTTCCTGTCCGGTCGTTCGCTGCCGGCCTGGGTGACGGGCCTCGCGTTCGTCTCCGCCAACCTGGGCGCCCTGGAGATCCTGGGCATGGCCGCCAACGGGGCGAAGTACGGCCTGATGACGGTCCACTACTACTGGATCGGCGCCGTCCCCGCGATGGTGTTCCTGGGCATCGTGATGATGCCGTTCTACTACGGCTCGAAGGTGCGCAGCGTCCCCGAGTACATGCGGCGGCGCTTCAACCGCCCCGCCCACCTGCTCAACGCCCTGTCCTTCGCCCTCGCCCAGGTGCTGATCGCGGGCGTCAACCTCTATGCGCTCGCCCTCATCATGCAGGCGCTGCTCGGCTGGCCGCTGTGGATCGCGATCATCGTCGGGGCCGCGATCGTCCTCGCCTACATCACGCTGGGCGGCCTCTCCAGCGCCATCTACAACGAGGTGCTGCAGTTCTTCGTGATCATCGCGGGCCTGCTGCCCATCGCGATCGTCGGCCTGGTCAAGCTCGGCGGCATCGACGGGCTCTTCGACGCCGTGCGCAACAGCACCAAGCTCGGCGACGCGGGCCTGCACACCTGGTCCAACACCGGCGGCACCGACAACCCGCTCGGCGCGCCGTGGTGGGGCATCGTCTTCGGCCTGGGCTTCGTGCTCTCCTTCGGCTACTGGACGACGAACTTCGCCGAGGTCCAGCGCGGTCTGTCGGCCCGCAACATGAGCGCGGCGCGGCGCACGCCGATCATCGCCGCCTACCCCAAGCTGCTGATCCCGTTCGTCACGGTGATCCCCGGCCTCGTCGCGCTGGTGACGGTGAAGGGGCTCGGGGCGCAGACCGGTGACCTGCAGTACAACAACGCCGTCCCGCTGCTCATGCGCGACTTCCTGCCCAACGGCGTGCTCGGCATCGCCGTGACCGGGCTCCTCGCCTCGTTCATGGCGGGCATGGCGGCCAACGTGTCCGGGTTCAACACGGTGTTCACCTACGACATCTGGCAGGAGTACATCGCCAAGGACAAGCCGGACGGCTACTACCTGCGCGTCGGGCGCCTCATCACCGTCGCCGGCGTCGTCGTCGGCATCGGCACCGCGTTCATCGCGTCCGGCTACAGCAACATCATGGACTACATCCAGGCGCTGTTCTCGCTGTTCAACGCCCCGCTGTTCGCCGCGTTCATCATCGGCATGTTCTGGAAGCGCATGTCGGCCTGGGCCGGCTTCTGGGGGCTGCTGCTGGGCACGGTCGCCGCGTTCATCACCTACGCCGGCTACAAGTGGTTCGGCTGGTTCACGTTCGGCTCCGACCTCGACGAGTCCTTCTGGGGCGCGGGCATCGCGTTCGTGGTGGTGGCGATCGTGGCCATCATCGTCACGCCGCTGACCCGGCCGAAGGAGGACGCGGAGCTCGACGGCCTCGTGTACGGCGTGGGCGCCCACGACCTGCGCGCCGACGCGATCGCCGGGGACACCGCGTGGTACCGCTCGCCGGTGCTGCTCGGCACCGGCGCCCTCGTGCTGGCCTTCGCTTTCTACCTGCCGTTCCTGTAGGCCTAAGGGGTTGTGATGAGTGACGACGAGCAGAAGGTCGACACCGCCCGGGCGGCGCGGCTCTTCGACGTGCGGCGGGTCATCGGGGGCCTGTTCACGGTGTACGGCGTGATCGTGACGCTCCTCGGGATCTTCGACTCGCAGGCCGAGATCGACAAGGCCGCGGGCGTGCGCATCAACCTGTGGATCGGGCTCGGCATGCTCGCGCTCGGTCTGCTGTTCCTGCTGTGGCAGTGGCTGCGACCGGCCGAGGCGCCGGAGGCCTCGGACATCCCGCCGGCGGACGCTGCCGGGGCGAACAAGGTCGGGGAGTAGATACATTTTCGCGCTGCGGCGCCGCAGACTGCTCGGCATGGAAACTCTGCTGGCTGATGTGGCGCCGCAGCCGTCTGTCTCGGGTTCGTCGGCGCTGGTCGTGATCGGCCTGGCCTGCGTGGTGTTCCTCGCCGCGGCGGTCGTGCTGCTCGTGTGGTTGCTCAGGCGACGGTCAGGCCGATGAGCAGCGAGCCGGCGTTGGCCCCGAGCGCGACGGCGACGACCAGGAGCCGGTCCCTGGTGACGGCTACCGCGAGGATCAGCGCCTCCACCGCCGTCGCCACGGCCTCGGCCGGCCAGAGCGCGCCCGGGTGGCGGGTCAGGAACAGCCACAGGGCCGGGTGGGTCACGAGGTTGACCACGATGCCGAGCACGAGGGCCCTCCCCGCGCTCGCGAGCCTCAGGACGGTCAGGGCCGCCGTGTACAGCGGCACCTCGACGGCCAGCGTCAGCAGCAGCGCCCGGAGCACCCGATGAAGATAAGCCTGCTCTTCGTCGCGGCCGCGGCCGCCGCGCTCGGGCTGGCCCTGGGCGCGCCGCTCGCGGTCACGGTCGGCGGGCTGATCGCGTTCGGGGCGCTGCACAACGTGCTCGAGCTGCGGTACGTCGCCGGGCGCTTCTCGTCCCTGCTCACCGGGCGCTTCCTGGCGGTGCTGCTCGGGCTGGTCACCGCGATCGTGCTATGCCGCCTGGCCGCGCTCGTCGTCGGCGCCCCGGCCCGGTACGCGGAGATCCTCGTCGGCTACGGCGTGCTCGCGGCCGCCTGCGTGCACGCGCTGCGCGGTGCCCGGCTCGTCCTCGGGCTCCTGGTGCTCGTCCTCGCGGCCTCGGTGTCGCTGGCCTTCAGCCAGTACCACTTCGTCGTCCTGGCCCATCTGCACAACGTCGTCCCGCTGTTCTTCCTGTGGGAGTGGGCCGGGCGGCTGCGGCGGCCGGGGCCGTTCCGCTGGACGCAGGTCGCGTGGGTGCTGGTGCTGCCCGCGCTCGTGCTGGCCGGCGCGTTCGACTTCGCGCTGCGCGGGCTGGTGTCGTCGCCGGTCGTGGCCTCGATCGCCCCGCCGGGGTCGTCGGCCCTGGTCGGCACCCGGTTCCTGGTCGTGTTCGCCTTCCTGCAGACCATGCACTACTTCGTGTGGGTCTTCTTCCTGCCGCGATACGCCCCGGAAGCCCCGCGCTTCCTGCTGGGCCGCCGCGCCTGGCTGCTCGGGCTCGGCCTGGCCGCGCTGCTCGCGATCCCGTTCGCGATCGACTACGCCACGGGCCGCGCGCTCTACGGCGCCTTCGCGTCCTACCACGCCTACCTCGAGTTCCCGGTGCTGCTCGCGGCCGTCGCAGGTGGTTCACAGCCGGTTTCCAGGAAAACCGCATCCGGGCGTCAGGTAGCGGCGGCAGTCTGAGACGTGACGGGAGAATTTCCGGAAACTCTGACGCAATCTGGAGCGAATCATGACGCGGCTGCTGGTGGTCGACGACGAGCCGGACATCGTCGAACTGCTCTCCGCGAGCCTCAAGTACCACGGCTACGAGGTCGCCAGCGCCACCAGCGGCCGCCAGGCGATGGAGGAGGCGCGGCGCTTCCGGCCCGACATGATTCTGCTCGACGTCATGATGCCCGAGCTCGACGGCTTCGAGGTGCTGCGCAAGCTCCGCGGCGAGGGCACGCGCGTGCCGGTGCTGTTCCTGACGGCCCGCGACGCCACCGAGGACAAGATCAAGGGCCTCACCCTGGGCGGTGACGACTACGTCACCAAGCCGTTCAGCCTCTCCGAGGTCCTGGCCCGCATCCAGGCCGTCCTGCGCCGGGTCGCCGACCCCGCGGGCGGCGCGTCGGCCCAGACCTCGCGGCTGACCTTCGCCGACATCGAGCTCGACGAGGACACCCACGAGGTCTTCAAGGCGGGCCATGAGGTGCAGCTCTCGCCGACCGAGTTCAAGCTGCTGCGGTACTTCATGACGAACCCCGGCCGCGTCTTGTCCAAGGCCCAGATCCTCGACCACGTGTGGCAGTACGACTTCGGCGGCGACGCGGGCGTCGTGGAGTCCTACGTCTCCTACCTGCGCAAGAAGATCGACACCACCGAGCCCCGCCTCCTGCAGACCCTGCGCGGCGTCGGCTACTCGCTGCGGTTGCCACGCACATGAAATCCTGGCCGCTGCGCGTCAAGCTCGTCGTCCTCATGCTCGTCCTGCTCGCGGCGGCCCTGGCCACAACCGGCATCGCCGGCGTCATCAGCACCCGCGACTACCTCATCTCCCGCGTCGATGACCAGCTCCTGCAGAGCTTCAACGACGCCTTCCACAACTGCGAGGACGGCCCGCCCGACGCTCAGGGCCGCGGCCCCGGCGCGCCGGTCCTGCGCAGCGGGTACTTCGTCGCGTGCGGCCAACTCGACGGCTCCTTCCAGGACACCGTGTTCACCCCCAGCGCCGACGACCAGACCAGGCCCGTGACCCCGGAGGACTGGCGCGCGTTCGACGGCCTGCCGTGGCTGACCTCCAGCGTCGCCGGCGTCTACTCCACCGTCGAGTCCCGGGACGGCACCGGCCACGCCTGGCGCGTGCTCGTTGCCCGGCAGCGCCCCCCGCTGCGCGGGTTGGGCCGCCCGCCCGTGATGATCGCCATCAGCTTCGACGAGGTCGACAGCACGGTGAGCCGCCTGGTCGTCATGAGCGCCACCATCGGCGGCTTCGTCCTGCTGATCCTGGCCGTGGTCGCCTACCTTCTCGTCCGCTCCAGCCTCCGCCCCCTCGTCGAGGTCGAGGAGACCGCCGAGGCCATCGCCGCCGGCGACCTGAGCCGCCGAGTCCCCGAGGCCGACCCCCGCACCGAGGTCGGCGGCCTGGCCAGGGCCCTCAACACCATGCTGGGCCAGATCGAGACCGCCTTCGAGGAGCGCCGAGCCTCGGAGCAGGCGGCCCTGGCCTCCGAGCAGTCCGCGCTGGCCTCGGAGGACCGCATGCGCCGCTTCGTGGCCGACGCCTCCCACGAGCTGCGCACCCCGCTGACCTCGATCCGCGGCTTCGCCGAGCTGTACCGCCAGTCCGGCCACCACGACGAGAACATCGGCCGGATCGAGCACCACGCGACGCGCATGGGCCTCCTGGTGGACGACCTCCTGCTCCTGGCCCGCATGGACCAGCAGCGCCCCCTGGAGAAGAAGCCGGTGGACCTCCTGTCCCTGGCAACCGACGCCATGATCGACGCAAGAGTGACGGCCGGCGACCACCACCGCCTGCGCCTACGCACCCCGAACAGCGACGACGCCGACGCCGACGCCGAGGCCCCAATCGTCCTCGGCGACGAGGCCCGCCTCCGCCAGGTGCTGCAGAACCTCCTGTCGAACGCGCTGAACCACACGCCCGCCGGCACCGAGGTCACCGTCTACGTGGGCACCGAGGAGGATCAGGCCATCCTGGAGGTCTCGGACAACGGCCCCGGCATGACGTCGCAGGACGCGGCACGAGTCTTCGAACGCTTCTACCGAACGGACCCGAGCCGAACCCGAGCCCTGGGCGGCTCAGGCCTGGGCCTGTCGATCGTGGCCGCCCTGGTAGCCGCCCACAACGGCGAGGTAACCCTGCGAACGGCCCCCCAGGAGGGCGCCACCTTCCGCGTGCGAATCCCCCTGCTGAACCCAGCCCACTGACGCTGCCTTCTGCCCCCGCGTTCGGGACGGCGATCGACGGCGGCTGGTCGAGCGGACGCCGCAGGGGTTGCGCATCAGCCTGCCGCTGTCGCAGGACGCCCTGCGCACGCTGCGTGAAGAGGGGCTTGGTCCAGACGGGAAGGCTCCGCGTGATCGTCCATGATCTCGATGCCCTCAGAGACCGGGCTCGATAGTCGGGTCACCCTCGATTTGACCCTTGCAACTATGCGCATACCGCTCTGTTGATCTTCAGTGGGCCGGAACAGACCCTAGTCTTCCGCGTCAGGTGCATCGAGGCATCGACGCAGGGCCTCGGTGCTGAAGCCCCACCAGGGAGGTACCTGTGCGTAAGTTGACCGTGGGACTGCTCAGTCTCACGCTCGCGTCGGGGATGGGGGTGTTTGTCGGCGGGGGTGCGGCCCATGCCGTGCCGGCGCAGCAGTCGCCGTCCGTCGACGCCTCCTCGCCCTCCGACGAGTTGATTTCGGCGGACGAGCAGAAGCAGCGCGCCGCTCGTGAGGTCGCCCTCTCGCAGGTGCTGAAGGGCGAGGCCCAGCCGGAGAAGCGCGGCGCGAGCACGGTCGTGAAGATCGGCAAGGCCGACCGCAGCAAGGGCCACGTCGACAAGTACGTCGAGCTGAGCCGTGAGCGGACCGACAAGATCTTCGTGGTGCTCGCCGAGTTCGGCGACCAGCGGCACCCGAACTACCCGGACCAGGACACCAACCCGTCCATCCCCGGCCCGGCGAAGTTCGACGGCCCGCTGCACAACCAGATCCCGCAGCCGGACCGCACCAAGGACAACTCGACGATCTGGAAGCAGGACTTCAATAAGCAGTACTTCGAGAACATGTACTTCGCCACCGGCAACGGGGTGGAGTCGCTCAAGACGTACTACGAGAAGCAGTCCTCCGGCCGGTACAGCGTCGACGGCATGGTCACCGACTGGGTGAAGGTGCCGTACAACGAGGCCCGCTACGGCCGCAGCAACGGCTACCCCTGCACGGCGAACGTCTGCAGCAACAGCTACGCGCTGATCCAGGACGCGATCGCGGCGTGGGTCGACTCGCAGCACGCCCAGGGCAAGTCCGACGCCGACATCAAGGCGACGCTGGCCTCCTACGACCAGTGGGACCGCAACGACTACGACCACGACGGCGACTTCAACGAGCCGGACGGATACATCGACCACTTCCAGATCGTGCACGCCGGCGGCGACCAGGCCGACGGTGACCTGATCCAGGGCGAGGACGCGATCTGGAGCCACCGCTCCCAGGCGAACCTGCGCTCCGACCAGGGCCCGGCGGGCAACATGCGGGGCGGCTACCAGGTCGGCAACACCGGTCTGTGGGTCAGCGACTACACGATGCAGCCGGAGAACGGCGGCCTGAGCGTGTTCGCGCACGAGTACGGCCACGACCTCGGCCTGCCGGACCACTACGACACCGCGGGCGCGAGCGGCAACGCCGAGAACCCGGTGAGCTGGTGGACCATCATGGCGCAGAGCCGCGTCAGCCTGCCCAGCGACAACGGGATCGCGGCCCGCGCCGCCGACCTCGGGGCGTGGGACAAGCTGCAGCTCGGCTGGCTGGACTACACCACGGTCAACGCCGGCAAGACGAAGCTGGTGGACCTCGGCCCGCACGAGTACAACAGCAAGAAGCCGCAGGCGGTCGTGGTCAACCTGCCGAAGAAGAAGGTCACCACGCCGCTGGCGACCCCGCCGGAGGGCACCAAGTCGTGGTGGAGCGGCGCGGGCAACATGCTCGACAACACGCTGACCCGCAACGTCTCGATCCCGGCCGGCACCACGACGCTGTCGTTCCAGGCCAGCTGGGACATCGAGCAGTGCGGCTCCGACGCGTGTGACTACGCCTACGTCGAGGTCAACGACGGCAGCGGCTTCAAGGCGATCCCGGGCAACATCACGGTCGCCGACGAGGGCAACGGCATCGACGACACCAGCAACGGCTGGGTGCCGGCGACGTTCGACCTGTCCGCGTTCGCGGGCAAGACGGTCGGCCTGCGCTTCCGGTACGTGACCGACCCGGCGGCGGGCGGCCTGGGCTTCTTCGCCGACGACATCCGCATCACCAACGGCGCCACCACGGTGTTCGCCGACGGCGCGGAGAACGGGCTCAACGGCTGGACCGCGGTGGGCTTCACGGCGGTGGGCGCGACGCTGACGACGGAGTACGACAACTTCTACATCGCCTCGCACCGCACGTACGAGGCGTTCGACAAGTACATGAAGACCGGCCCGTACAACTTCGGGTTCGCGGACAAGCCGCAGATGGTCGAGCACTTCCCGTACGAGACCGGCCTGCTGGTCACCTACTGGGACACCTCGTACCGCGACAACAACACCAGCCAGCACCACGGTGAGGGCCTGATCCTGCCGATCGACTCGCACCCCGACCTGATGCTCAAGGCCGACGGCAGCCCGTGGCGGCCGCGGGTCCAGGGCTTCGACGCGCCGTTCTCGTTCGCGAAGACGGACTCGTTCACCCTGCACTCGGGCGCGACCAACGCGCCGAGCCGGCTGGGCGGGCAGTGGGGCAACCCGCTGTTCGACGACAGCAAGAGCTACTACCGTGAGGACCCGGCGACCAGCACCTACTACGGCGTGAAGGTTCCGAAGAACGGCGTGAAGATCTTCGCGCTGCTCGAGAACGGCACGTCGATGGCGGTGCTCGTCACCAGCTGAGCGGGAACCGTTCGCACCGGGAGGAGGTCCAAGTGGGCATGAAAGCTCATGTGGGCCTCCTTCTGGCCGTTCTGGTCCTCTCCGGATGCGCGGCCAAAACCGATGAATCCGGACAGACCGCCGCACCGCCTCCCAGCGCCGAGCCCTCGGTCAGCCTTCCGCCGAAGCTGCCCAAGAACACCAGGTCGGAGCCGATGACCGATGACTTCCAGCAGGTCGTGGCCAAGGGCAAAATACGCGTCAGCGGTACTTGCGTCGAGCTGCTCACGGACCAGCTGAACTGGGTGCTCATCGGCCCCGCGGCCGCCCAGGTGCGCGACGGCCAGCAGGTCACGGCGACCGGCGTGCCGGACCCGAACCGCGAGACCGGGTGTACCGGCAGCCCGCTGCTGGTCTCCAGCGTCGCGCCCGCGGGGTGACGTGGCGGGGCCGAGCCTGGCGAACCGTTGAGGAATGACCACCACGCCCTTCCAGGTCACGACCCCCCGGCTGACGATTCCCGTGGGCCCCGATGACCACACCTCCGGTCCGGCGGGCGCCCCCGTGTCCCTGGTCGAGTACGGGGATTTCCAGTGCCCGTACTGCGCCATGGCCCACGCGATCCTGCACGACCTGCTGCGGCTGCGGCGGGAGACCGTGCGGTACACCTTCCGGCACTTCCCGCTGACCAACGTGCACCCCTATGCGGACCTCGCCGCCGAGGTGGCCGAGGCTGCGGCGGTGCGCGGCGCCTTCTGGCCGATGCGCGACTGGCTCTTCGCCAACCAGTCCGGCATCAACCCGCGCCGGCTCATGGTCGGCGTCGAGCGCCTGGGCCTGCCCTCGGCCGAGGTGGGCGACGAGGTCGGCGCCCACCTCTACCTGGACCGGGTCCGCCGCGACCTGGTCGGCGGCGTGCGCAGCGGGGTCGGCGGCACTCCCACGTTCTTCGTCAACGGTGTCCGGCACGACGGCGGCTACTCCGTGGACGACCTGCTCGAGGCGGTCGACCGGGCGGCCGAGGCGACGACTTCGGTGCCGCACCGGGGCGGTCACACGCTGTAGCTCGTCCTCGGTGACGCAGCGCAGCAATTCGGCGGACGGCGAGTTGATCGTCCGCCGATGAGCCTTGCCCCGTGGATTGCACCACAATTCGCTGTGTAATCGGCGGCGGTGAACTCGGAAAATCCGGACATCACCGAGGGTGAAATATTACGTGGGCGACATCCGTCAATTCGGCATTGGTGATCAGCGTTAATCCGATTTTGCGCCTGGACAGTTGCGATCGGTCAATGCGCAGGGCATGCTTTCGCTTCGGGTCGCACGGTCTTTCGGGCCCTAACTGTCCTGATCTCGGGTGTTGGGGGAGCCCGAGGCCGACGATTGGGTGACGGGTACGCGGTCCGATGCTGCTGGCCGATGACTTCTTCCTGATTGCGCACGACGACCGCGACGGCAAGCCTCGGCTGTCCGCCCGCGCGGTGGAGCTCGGGCTGGCCGGAGCCATGCTCGGCGAGCTCGTGCTGGAGCAACGGATCACGGTCGAGGGACCGCGGCTGCGCGTGCTCAGCAGCGAGCCGCCCGCCGATCCGCTCGCGCACACCAACCTGGCGACGATGGTCGCCGAGGTGCAGCACCGCGAGGTGCGCACCTGGCTGCAGTTCTTCGGGTTCTCGGCGGTCGAGGAGGTCGGCACGCGGCTGGCCCGCGTCGGCCTGGTCGAGAAGACCCTCGTGCGGCGCCTCCTGCGGTCGGAGACCCGGTGGCTGCCCACGGACATCAACCTGCCGGCCGGGCGGGTGGTGCGCCTGCGCCGCCTGCTCACCGGATTCGAGCCCATGCGGGTCGCGGACACGACCCTGGCGGGACTCGCGGAGGCGACCGGGCTGACCGGTCACATCCTGTGGGACCGCGACCCCTCGGGCGGCAGAAGGCTTCAACACGCGATCAGCTCCCTGCCGCCGCCGCTGCGCGACCTGATTCTGCAGGTCGAGTCGGCGATCGGCGACGCGGTGCTGTCGCAACGCGGGTGATGGCGCGGCCTCGGACTTTCCTCTTCCCTTCCCCCTCAAAAAAATCCCCTGGAGGACCGATGTCCGCAACGTCGCAGGCGCGACCGAGCGTGGTATCCCAGGCACTGGCCCGCGACCGGCTGGGTGTGCCTTCCGTCATCATGTTCGCCCTGACCGCGGCAGCGCCGCTGATGGTCGTCGGCGCGCTCGTCTCGACCGGCTGGGGCGTGGTCGGCACGACCGGCTTCCCGCTGGCGTTCCTGATCATCGCCGCGATTCTGGCCGTGTTCAGCTTCGGCTACGTCGCGATGTCGCGGCACATCACGAACGCGGGCGCCTTCTACTCCTACATCGCACAGGGGCTGGGCCGGCCGCTGGGCGTCGGCGGGGCCATGGTGGCCCTGCTCGCCTACAACCTGCTGCAGGTGGGGCTGTACGGCGCGTTCGGCGCTTTCCTGTCGCAGTTCCTCGCCGAGAAGGCGAACCTGAACGTCGACTGGTGGATCCTCGCGCTGGTGCTGTGGCTGTTCATCGCGGTCCTCGGCCTGCTGCGCGTCGACGTCAACAGCAAGGTCCTCATGATCCTGCTCGGCGCCGAGCTGATCGTGGTGACGATCTTCGACGTGATCTTCTTCAGCCACCCGGCCGGCGGCTCGCTGAGCGTCGAGCCGTGGACCTGGAGCGCGCTCAAGGACGGCGCGGGCCCGGCGTTCGCGGTCGCGACCACGGCGTTCGTCGGCTTCGAGGCCGCCCCGGTCTTCGCCGAGGAGGCCCGCAGCAAGAACCGGACGGTGGCCCTGGCGACCTTCCTGGGCCTCGGGGTCATGTTCCTGTCGTACTCGCTCACGAGCTGGGCCGCGTCGGCCAGCATGGGCGTGGACCAGACCGTGGCCAAGGCGCAGGAGACGCTCGCGACCGGCGGCCCCTTCTTCCCGACCCTGATCGAGAAGGGCGGCGACTGGGCCGGCGACGTCGGCACGGTCCTGCTCATCACGAGCATCGCGGCGGCGGCGCTGAGCTACCACAACACGACGGCGCGGTACGCCTTCGCGCTGGGCCGTGAGCGGGTGCTCCCGTCGTTCTTCGGCCGCACCCGCGCCCGCTCGGGCGCCCCCATGGCCGGCTCGCTGTTCCAGACGATCATCGCCGCCCTCACCATCGTGCTCTTCGCGGTGGCCGGCTGGGACCCGCTGGTGAACCTGTTCTTCTGGCTGGGCACCTCGGGCGGCGTCGGCGTGCTGCTGCTCGTCGCGGCCACGTCCCTCTCGGTGATCTTCTACTTCGTGCGGGACGGCCGCGGCGAGAGCGCCTGGTCGCGGCTCATCGCCCCGATCCTGGCGACGATCGCGCTCGCCTACGTCATGTGGCAGGTGTTCGACAACTTCGGCCTGCTGCTCGGCATCGCCCCGGACGACCCCAACCCGGCGGTGTGGGCGTTCCCGACGGCCTACGGCGTCGCCGCGGTCATCGGCATCGTCTGGGCGCTCGTCCTGCGCGGGCTCAACCGGCAGGACTACGAGGCGATCGGCCTCGGCGCCCGGGCCAACACCGCGCGCATCGAGTCCGCGGAGTCGGTCGAGGTTCGCTGAAACACCACAGTGGGGAGGCCGGCGGTGGCCGGCCTCCCCACTGTCGTTTCCAAACGCCTACCGCGAGGTGTTACCCGTAGGTGAGCGCCGGCGTGGGCTCGACTCGGTCGGCGGCCGCGCGCAGCTGGCGGGCGGCGAAGCCGCGCACCTTCTTCAGCGTGGCCGACTCGGGCCGGCGGTCGTCGACGACGGGGGCGTTCGGCATCGCCGAGTTTGCCTCCAGGCGGACGGCCTCGAGCGAGACGATCAGGGCGATCGGGGTCATGTGAGCTCCTTGGTGTTCGGGCCGGTGGTCGCCCTGACCACCAGCGATACGGGCAGCGTCAGGCGACGCCGCGCCGGGTCCTCGGGCGGTTCGAGCAGGATCTCGCCCGCGAGCCGCCCGCGCTCGACGCTGGGCTGGCGGATGGTGGTGAGTCCGGCCGGCTCGGCCTCGTCGATGTCGTCGAAGCCGGTGACCGACACGTCCCGGCCGGGGCGCAGGCCCCGGGCGCGCAGCGCGTCGAGCACGCCGAGCGCGAGGACGTCGGAGGTGGTCAGGATCGCCGTGGCCCGGTCGAGCCGGTCCAGCGCGTGCGCCGCGGCCGCCCCGCCCTCGTTGCGGGCGTTGGCCGCCGCGTTGATGAGCAGCACCCGGTCCCACGGCACGCCGGCCGCCACGAGCGCGTCGCGGAAGCCCCGCACCCGCTGCCCGGTGACGTAGTAGCGCAGCCCGTCCGGGTCGGCGTCGACCGGCCCGGTCACGCCGCCGTCGACGATCCAGTGCGCGACGATCGCGATCTGGCGGTGGCCGAGCCGGGCGATGTGCTCGCCCAGCCGGCGCGCGGCCGCCCGCTCGTCGATGCCGACGTAGCCGGCGTCGGGGCCGAACGCGTCCGGGTCCTCGCCGATCACGATCGGCACGCCCCGGGCGCGGATCAGCTCCAGCGCGCCGTGCCAGTCGGGCACGCAGTAGAGGCAGAAGGCGTCGACCGCGGCGTTGCTGACCACCCGCCGGCCGGCCTCCTCGTCCTTGGGCAGGTTCAGCAGCAGCAGCGAGGTCTCCCTGGCCGAGGCCGCCTCGGCCAGGCCGCGCAGGTAGGCCACCGCGTAGGGGTCGGTGAACGCCATCGACAGGTTGTCGGTGAGCAGGACGCCGATCGCGTTGACCTTGCCGCGGCGCAGCGAGCGGGCCGTCGGGTTGGGGCCCGAGTAGCCCAGCCGCTCGGCGGCCGCGAGGATGCGGGACCGCAGTTCGGGGGAGAGCTGATCCGGGCGGCTGTACGCGTTGGAGACGGTGCTCCGCGACACGCCCAGCTCGTCGGCGATCGTCTGCAGCGTGGCCGGCATGCTTCCCCCTTTCTGTATCGATCCAGTCCTTCTATATCGATACAGTACGTCGGTGCGGGCGGCCCGGCCAGGGATTTGTCGGGTCCTGGCATGTGGGCCGTAACACGTGCTCTGAGCTGCTCTTTTAACCGTTACGCAATGGCGCGCCACCAGGGTTCAAGAGCCGGCAACGCGTCGATGTTCACCCGGTCACCCGGCTGCGGCACGACGAGCTCGATGTCCCGGGCCCGGGCCTCCTCGACCAGCCGCTCGACCGGCTCCGACCACGCGTGCAGGGCCAGGTTGAACGTGCACCAGTGCAGCGGGATGAGCACCCGCGCCTGCACGTCGAGGTGCGCGCTCGCCCCGTCCTCGGGCTTCATGTGGATGTCCGGCCAGGCGTCGTTGTACGCACCCACCTGGATCAGCGACGCGTCGAACGGGCCGTGCTGCTCGCCGATCCGCTTGTATCCCTCGAAGTAGCCCGAGTCGCCCGTGTAGAACAGGCTCCGGCGCGCCCCCTTCACGACCCACGACGCCCACAGGGTGCCGTCGCGCGTGAACCGGCGGCCCGAGAAGTGCCGGGCCGCCGTAGCGACGAGGGTGACCCCGCGGACCTCGTGCTGCTCGTCCCAGTCCAGCTCGATCACCCGCTCCGAGGGCACGCCCCAGCGCTCGAGGTGGGCGCCGACGCCGAGCGGCACCAGGAACGGCGCCTGCTGGGTGCGCTGCAGCGCCCGGATCGAGGCGAGGTCGAGGTGGTCGTAGTGATCGTGGGAGATGACCACGGCGTCGATGCGGGGCAGCTCCTCCAGCGGCAGCGGCATCGGGTGCAGGCGCTTCGGGCCCGCGAACGACGTCGGCGAGCAGCGGTCGCTCCACACCGGGTCGAACAGCACCCGCACGCCCTCGATCTCGACCAGCGCGGTCGAGTGCCCCAGCCAGGTCACGTGCAGCCCGTCCGGGTCGAGCCGGCCGCCGAGCTCCGGGCGCGTCACCGGGATCACGCCGAGCGGCTTGCGGCGCTGCTTGCCCACGAGCAGCTCGACGAACGCGTCCCGCATCGCGTGCGGTGGCAGGATGTCGGCCGGCACCGAGTTCTCGAACTTGCCGTCGCCGAACTGCGGCGAGCGCCGCATGCGCTCGGCCCGCGCGCCCGCCGGGACCGCCCCCAGCTGCGCCGGAAGGTCACGCAGCGCCCATGCGACGCCACCGGCGGCGGCCGCCACCGCGGCCCACGCGAGCACCCGAGTCGTTTTGCCCATTGCTCCGTCGCCTCCAGTTGTGGTGAGGTTCAGCACCCGTCCGTTTCGATTTTCTCTCGGCCCTCCGGTCGGCCGGACACCGGCAGAGCCCATTCGAAGGCCCCCGATCTGCGGAAACGTCGATCAGCAGGGGTTCGAGGCGGGATAACGAGCAGATGTACGGCTGGGGCGGGGCCCTGTTGCCGGACATCCAGGTGTGCAAGGCTGCCCGCGAACTCCCCCTTCACGCGCATGCATCGCGTAGGTCACTTTTCTCCCGGAGGCCTGTCGTGGTCTGGTACACCAACCAGTCACTCCTGTTGATCCTGCTCGCGTTCCTGCTCGGTCTGCTGGTCGGCTACCTCTGGTGGGGCCTGCGCCTGCGCCGGGTCCGGTCGTCCGAATCCGCCACCGAGTCCACCACAGCCGCACCGGTCGCGCCCGTCGCGGCTCCCGCGTCGGCGGCCCCCATCGCGGCGGCGGTCGCCGATCCCGAACCTATCGCGGAGCCGGCTCCCGCGCCCGAACCTGTTGCCGTTGTTGAGGACGAGCCCGTCGCCGTTGTTGAGGACGAGCCGGTCGCGGCTGTTGAAGACGAGCCCGTCGCCGTTGTTGAGGACGAGCCGGTCGAGGTTGTCGAGGACGAGCCGGTCGCCGTTGTCGAGGACGAGCCCGTCGACGCCGCTCTCGTGGCCGATGTCGAGTCGGCGTTCGCGGCCGAGCCGGTCGAGGCGGTCGAGCCGGTCGAGGAGCCGGCGCGGGACGAGCTCGAGCGGATCGAGGGCATCGGGCCGAAGATCGCGGCGGCGCTTCGTGCGGCGGGCATCACCACCTACGCGCAGCTGGCCGACGCCGAGCGGTCCACTGTGGAGCTTGCGCTCGAGCGGGCGAATCTGCGGTTCGCGCCCAGTCTCGGGACGTGGTCGCGGCAGGCGCGGCTGCTCGCCGACGGGGACGAGGCCGGCTTCAAGGAGCTGACCGACCGGCTCATCGCGGGCCGAGAGGTGGCGGCCAAGGCGGCGGCCGAACCTTCGCCGCTCGCTGACGTCGAGCCTTCGCCGGTCGCTGACGCCGAGCCCGAGCCGGTCGCTGACGAGCCCGAGCCGGTCGCTGACGAGCCCGAGCCGGTCGCGGTTGAGCCCGAGCCTGAGCCCGTCGTGATCGAGCCTGAGCCGGTCGCGGTCGAGCCGGAGCCTGAGCCCGTCGTGGCCGAGCCCGAGCCGGTCGCGGTTGAGCCGGAGCCTGAGCCGGTCGCGGTTGAGCCGGAGCGTGAGCCGGTCGCGGTCGCGGTTGAGCCCGAGCCTGAGCCGGTCGCGGTTGAGCCCGAGCCTGCGCCCGTCGTGATCGAGCCCGAGCCCGTCGCGGTTGAGCCCGAGCCGGTCGTGGAAGAGCCCGCGCCGGTCGTCGTCCCCGCGCAGGCCGCCCCGGCCGAGGACGTCCAGCCCGACAACCTCCGGCGGATCGAGGGTATCGGCCCGAAGATGTCGGCGGCGTTGATCGCGTCGGGCATCAAGACGTACCAGCAGCTGGCCGACGCCGACCTCGACACGCTCCGCGCGGCGATCGAGGCGGCCGGCCTGCGCTTCGCCCCGAGCATCGTCACCTGGTCCCGGCAGGCGCGGCACCTCGCCGACGGGGACGAGGAGGGCTTCGCGGACCTGACCCGGCGCCTGGTCGCCGGGCGCGACACCGGGCGCGCCTGATGGCGGGCACGACCCGGTCGGCGTCGACGACCAGCTGGGAGATCCGCAAGCGGAACCCCCTGATCCCGCTCGGCGCCGCCGTCGTGGGGCTGGCGGCGCTGGTGATCGCGTTCGAGGTACCGCACCGGCATTCGATCGAGGACAACCTCACCGATCGCACCAAGGTCGCGCTCACCGACGCGGGTATCGACGCCGACGTGAAGTTCGTCGGGCGCGACGGCACCGTGAAGGTCGGCTCGGCGGACGAGAAGGACAAGGCGCGCCAGGTCACGCTCGGCGTCGAGGGCGTGCGCGTCGTGGACGTACAGGCGCCGCCGAAGGTGGAAACCCCCGCCGTCCAGCAGCAGCAGTCCGTGTCGGTGAAGCTGCTGGTCGACAACGGCAGGATCACGCTCACCGGCACCGTGCCGGCCGCGGCCGACCGCGCGAAGATCGTGGACGCGGCCAAGCAGGCGTTCGGCGCCGAGAACGTGCAGGACGAGCTGGTCGTCGACGCGGCGCGGGCCGCCGACGACACCGACCTGGCCGGGCTGGGCGCGGTCGCGGCGGCGCTGGGCAAGGACGCGAAGGCCGGGGTCGTCGACCTCACCGAGCATGTCGTGACGCTGACCGGTACGGTCGCGTCGCAGGACGCCAAGGACAAGGCCGAGGCCGCGGCCAAGGCGGCGGCCAGGTCCGGCACGGTCCGCGACGAGCTCGTGGTCGGCCAGGCGGCCGCGCCCGAGCAGGTGCAGAAGCAGCTCATCGCGCTGCCGACGGTCGAGTTCGAGAACAACAGCGCCACGCTGACCGCGCAGGGCCGGGCCGTGGTGGAGAACGCGGCCTCGATCCTCAAGGCGAACCCGGACGTGAAGGTCAGCATCGAGGGCCACACGGACCTGACCGGCACCGCCGCGAACAACCAGGTCCTGAGCGAGAACCGGGCCCGCACCGTGCTGGACACCCTCGTCTCGCTGGGCATCTCCACGGACCGCCTGAGCTCCAAGGGCTTCGGCGAGAGCCGGCCGAAGGTGCAGGGCAGCGACGCGGCGGCCAACGCCGTGAACCGGCGGGTCGAGTTCATCGTGCAGCCATGACAAGGGGGGCGCGGCCGTCGCCGGCCGCGCCCCCCTTGTGGACGGTCAGGCGATGGGCCGGGAGCGGCCGTACGCCAGCAGGGCCGCGCCGAGCGCGGTGATGATTCCGGCCCAGACGGCCAGGACGAGCGCCTGCGGGCCGGTGACGGGCAGGGTGCCGCCGTCGGCCGCGCTCGCGGCCTGGACCGTGACGGCCATGCGGATCTGATGGATCGTGCCGGTCGGGTCGACGCCGGCGGCGACGACGTCGTGCGCGCCGAGGCCGACGCCGGCGGGGATCGTGATGGGCTGGCTGAAGGCGCCGGCGGCGTCGGTCGTGACGGTGCCGAGCACCACGGGCGTGCTGTAGAGGATGATCGACGCGGTGGAGTACGGGGCGAAGCCGGTGCCGACGACGGTGATCCGCTGCGCGGGCTCGACCTTGGACAGGACGCCCTCGGTGGTGGTGAGGGTCGTCGGCGCGCTGAGCGGCACGCTCGCCGGGACGTCGGGCTGGGCCGCGGTGACGGCGCCGGACGCCGGGGAGGCGGCGGAGTCGCCGCTGGCGGTGTGCGCGACCACGGTGTAGGTGTAGGACACGCCCGCGGTGGCGCCGATGACGCAGGACGTCGCGGTGCGGGCGGTCGTGGTGCAGGTGGCGGGGCCGGGATTCGCGTAGACCGTGTACCCGGTCACCGTGGTCGTCGGGGACGGGGCCCAGCTGACGGTGGCCGAGGCGGTGCCCGCGGCCGCGGTGGGCGCGCTCACCGGGGCCGGAAGCGTCGTCGCGGTCGTGGCGGCGGCGGCCGCTCCGGTGCCCAGGGCGTTCGTGGCGCGCACCGTGACCTGGTAGGCGGTGCCCGGGGTGAGGCCGGTGACGGTTCCGGTGAGCGGGGACCCGGAGGGCGTGAAGGCCGTCCACGTGGTGCCGCCGTCGATGGAGATCTCGTAGCCGGTGACCGTGGAGCCGCCGGTGTCCGCCACCGTGAAGCTCACGGTCATCGAGGTCGCCGCGGGCACCGCGGTGACGGCGCTCGGCGCGGCCGGCGGCCCCGCCGGGGTCACGGCGGCGGTGGCGGCGGACTCGGGAGAGTCGCCGGCGGCGTTGGTGGCGTGGACGGTGAAGGTGTAGGCCGTGCCGTTGGTGAGCCCGGTGATCGTGCACGGGGACGAGACGCAGGTGGCGGTCACCCCGCCCGGGGCCGAGGTCACGGTGTACGAGGTGATGGCGGCGCCGCCCGTGGACGCGGGAGCGGTGAAGGACACCGTCGCCTGCCCGGCGCCGCCCGTGGCCGAGGCGCCGGTGGGAGCGGCCGGAACGGTGGAGGGCGTCACGCTGACGGCCGCGGAGGCCGTGCCGGCGCCGATGCCGTTGAGCGCGTGGAGCCGCACGGAGTACACGGTGCCGTTGGTGAGGCCGGTGATGATCGCGTGCAGGGGCGCCGTGCCGGTCGTCACCAGCGCGTTCCAAGTGGTGCCGCCGTCGGTGCTGTACTCGTACCCCGTGATCGCGTCGCCGCCGGTGTCGGCGGGGGCGGTGAAGGTGAGGGCGGCCGAGCCGTTGCCGCGAGCGGCGCTGACCGCCGTCGGCGCACCGGCGACCGTGGCCGGCGTGACCGGCGACGAGGCGGCCGACTCGGCGGAGTCGCCGGAGGTGTTGGTGGCGTGGACGGTGAACGTGTAGGCGGTGCCGTTGGTCAGGCCGGTGATCGAGCACGGGGACGACGGGCAGCTTGCGGTGGCCCCGCCGGGTGTGGCGGTCACGGTGTAGGAGGTGACGGATGCGCCGCCGTTGTCGGCGGGGGCGGTGAACGTGACCGAGGCGGAGGCGTTGCCGCGGGTGGCCGCGACGGCGCCGGGCGCGCCCGGCACCCTGGCCGGCGTCACGGACCGGGCGGAGGACGCGGCACCGTCGCCCTCGGCGTTGACGGCCCGGACGGTGACGGAGTAGGCGGTGCCGTTGGTCAGGCCGGTGACGGTCCCGGTGAGGACCCCGTTGGACGCGCTGGTGGACAGCGGCGCCCAACTCGCGCCGCCGTCCGTGGAGATCTGGTACCCGGTGATCGGCGACCCCTCGTCCGCCGGGGCGGCGAACGAGACGGACACCCGGCCGTCGCCGGGCGTGACCGTCACGGTGGGCGCCTGCGGCACGTCGACCGGGGTCACGGCGGCCGAGGCCGTGGACTCGGGCGAGTCGCCGACCGCGTTGGTGGCGTGGACGGTGAACGTGTAGGCGGTGCCGTTGGTCAGGCCGGTGACGGTGCACGGGCTAGCCGGGCACGTGGCGGTGGTCCCGCCGGGGCTGGACGTGACGGTGTAGCCGGTGACCGGCGAGCCGCCGTCGTCGGCCGGCGGGGTGAAGGACACGATGGCCTGCCCGGCTCCGGCCGTCGCCGAGGCCCCGGTCGGGGCGCCGGGCGGCAGCGCCGGAGTCACCGGTGCCGAGGCGGTGGACTCCACCGAGTCGCCGTTGGCGTTGGTGGCGTGGACGGTGAACGTGTAGGCGGTGCCGTTGGTCAGGCCGGTGACGGTGCACGGGCTCGCCGGGCACGTGGCGGTGCTCCCGCCGGGGCTGGACGTGACGGTGTAGCCGGTGATCGGCGAGCCGTTGTCGCTGGCCGGAGCCGTGAACGACACGACCGCCTGGGTGTTGCCCGGCTGCGCCGAGACGGCCGTGGGCGCGCCCGGCACCGCGGGGCCGTTGAACGTCAGCGTGACCGAGCCGGTGGCGCCGTCGCCCGCGATCAGGCCGGGCAGCTGGACGCCGCCGGTTCCGCTCTTGACGTCGATCGTCGACGGGCCGAGGTTGCCCGGCCACGCCAGCGAGGAGCCGCCACCTCCGCCGGCGACGTTGGTGTTGAGGATGCCGGCGGTGCTCGCGCCCCCGCCGCCGCCTCCGCCGTAGCCCCCGCCGCCTCCGCCGCCGCGAGCGCTGCTGGGCAGCAGGCCGCCCGACCCGCCCGCCGCGATGGTCAGGGCGGCGGCGTCGTCGTTGCCGCCGGCCGTGCCGGCGGCGTAGTTGCCGGTGCCGCCACTTCCGCCGGTGCCGCCGCTGCCGGCTGCCCCGGGCCCGGAGGTGGCCTGGGCGTTGTCGCTGGTGCCCGCCGAACCGGCATCGCCGCCGTCACCGTTGTAGGCGCCGCCGCCCCCGCCGCCCGCGATGGCCAGCTTGGTCAGCAGGCCGTGCCCGGAGTCGAGGGCGAAGAGGCCGGAGCCGCCGCCCCCGCTGCTCGTGCCGTGGTTGTCGCCGGACCCGGCCGTCCCGACGATCACGTACAGGTAGGTCGTTCCCGGCGGCAGCGTCGTGGTGCCGGCGACCTCGGCGCCGTTGCCCCCGATGTGCGAGCGGGCCGGGTAGCCGGCGCCCCCGCCGGCCCCGATGACGTCCACGTCGACCGACGTGGTGCCGGCCGGCACGCCCAGGGTGAACGCGCCGGCCGAGGTGCACGTCACGGTGCTCAGTGAGGCGGGTGTCGACCCGTCCGAACACGGCGACGAGGTCGCCCAGGCCGGGGCCGCCGACATCAGGCACGCCCCGCCCCCGGCCAGCACCCCGCTGGCGAGCACCGCGGCCGACCGCCGCAATCGTGCTCGCACACGCTGCGCGAGAACCATCCCACCACCACCTTCACCATGGTGGGCGGGCTCACCCGCGCCCACACGAACGACAGATCCGGGCGAATTCGCCGTTCGCGAGTATAGGGCGGATATTACGCAGAGTGCTTAATACCTCACTTATCGTGGCGACTATGCATCCGAGCGCACGACCTCGTATCCGGCGAGCGGGCCGGCGCAGACGGCATACAGGCTGACGGTGCGGGCCGCGGTGCCGCCGTTGCGCAGGGCGGTCAGCCACACCGACCGGCCGTCGGCCACGCCGGGCGCCGTCTCCTGGACGCGGGTGCGGAAGTCGGCGCTGCCCGAGCCGACGACCGCCGCGCCACCGCCGAGGACCACCGCGCCCGCCGGGCACGGCGCGGTGTCGCGCACGAACCCGCCGGCGGCCACGGCGACGTCCTTGTGCGCGACCTGGTAGCCGGCCGGAGCATCGGCGCAGACGGCGAAGACTCGGATCGTGTGGGCGACCGTGTCGTTGTTGCGCAGCGCGGTCAGCCACAGCGACTGGCTGCCGGCCGTGCCGGGCGCGGACTCCTGGACGATGCGGTCGGTCGAGGCCGGCTGGTTGGAGCTGTACGGCGTGTCGGTGGCACCACCGCCGAGCGCCACCGTTCCCGCCGGGCACGCGGCGACGTCGCGCACGAACGCGCCCGCGGCCACGGTGACGTCCTTCGAGGCGATCTGGTAGCCGGTGAGGCCGTCGGCGCAGACGCTGTAGAGCCCGATCTGGTGCGAGGCCCCGCCGGTGTTGCGGATGGTGGTCGCCCACAGGCGGGCCACCGCGTTCGCGGTGTGGTCGAAGTGGGCCCGGACCTCGGCTCCCTCGATGCTCGTGCCGAAGTCGGCGCTGCCCTCGCCGACGACGGCCGCGCCGCCGCCGGTCACCTGCCGGCCCGCGGCGCACATGCGCCCGCCGTTGATGATCCCGCCCGGCGTCATGGCCTGGGCCGCGGGCGCGGGCAGGAGCGCGACGGCGGCGGCCCCACTCGCGAGTGCGGCCGCGACCCGGCCGGCCCGGCGTCCCCCGTGCACGAACTGCGTACGTCCCTCGACGGCGTTGCCCGTTTGCTCAGACACTGAGCCCTCTCCCGTAGGTGTGGTGGACCAGACTCGCGCGAAGCGCGGGCTGGGCGGCGGCGCACAAGGTAGCCACCGGAGGCGGGCGGTTCACGGGAGAGTCAGCCTTCGGTCACTCGGCGCCGAACAAGGAGAGGGGCGCGGCCGCAGTGGCCGCGCCCCTCACTTCGGTGCCTGCGTGCTCAGTGGTGCACGGGGTAGAGCGGTTCGCGGGCGACGGCGCTGTTGTCCGCCCGCAGCGTCTGGACCGAGGCCGCGGAGGCCGCGGTCGGGTCCGGCTGCGGCAGGGAGTCGCAGTTCTTGTCGGCGCGGTCGCCCGACTTGCGCTGCGGCAGCTTGCCGGTGGAGAGGTAGTCCGCGATCGTGTCGTCGATGCACGCGTTGCCGTTCAGCGAGTTGGCGTGCGTGGTCTGACCGACCTCGGCCAGCAGGGCGCTGTGCGGGAAGAGCCGCCGCGCCTCCAGGCTGCCCTCGAACGGGGTGGCCGCGTCGAGGGTGGTGCCGACGAACAGGACGCTCTTGACCTTGGAGCCGTCGACCTTGACCGGCTTCTGGGCCTTGGCCGGCCAGGAGAGGCACGGCGCGTTGAACCAGGTGTTCGACCAGGTCATGAACGGCGCCTTGAGGAACGTCAGCCAGTTGTCGCGCTGCCACTGGTTCCAGCTCTGCGGCCACTGCACGTCGGTGCACTGCACCGCGTTGTAGACCGCGAAGCCGTTGTCGTCGCCGGGCGCGATGTAGTTGTTGTAGGCCTCGACGATGACCTCGGTGTTGTGGTCGTTGGCCCAGCCCGCGAAGGCGTCGGCCAGCTCCAGCCACGTCGACTGGTAGTAGCCGGCGTAGAGGAAGATGTCCGTCCACTCGCTCGCGCCCACGACGCCGCCGGCCGGGGCCGAGCGCAGCTTCTGCTGCTCGGCGTACCAGCGCAGCTCGACCTGCTTCTCGGTCTTGCCGAGGTGGTACACGCTGTCGTACTTGGCCAGCCAGCCGAACCAGATCTCGACGTTGCGCTGGAAGTTGGTGTCCTGGTCCAGGTTGGCCTGGTACCACACCTTGCGCACGTCGACGTTGCCGTCGAGCACCATGCGCCGGACCTTGTCCGGGTGCAGCGTGCCGTAGACCTGGCCGAGGTACGTGCCGTACGAGAAGCCGTAGTAGTTGATCTGCTGCGCGCCGAGCGCCTTGCGGATCGACTCCATGTCGTTGACCGAGTCGACGGTGCTCATGTGGTTGAGCAGCTCACCGCCGGCCTTGCCGCACGCCTTGGCGTAGCCCTTGGACTTGTCGAGCCAGAGGTTCTCGAGGTTCTTGTTCCAGGGGACGTACTCGGGGCGCGGGCCGGCGAAGTAGTCGTCGTCGCAGTGCAGCGCGGGAACGCTCGAGCCGACGCCGCGGGGGTCGAAGCCGATCCAGTCGTAGGCCTCGCCGGCGCCGTTCGGCACGTATTCGCCCAGGACCGACAGCGTCAGCCCGGACCCGCCGGGGCCGCCCGGGTTGACCAGCATGACGCCCTGGTAGTCCTTGTCCGCCACCTTGTGCTTGATGCGCGAGACGGCGATCTGGATCTTCTTGCCGTTGGGCTTGCTGTAGTCGAGGGGCACGTCGAGCAGGCCGCACTCGGCCCCGCGGCGCTGCATGCCGGCGCTCGCGCACTGGCCCCACGGGATCGAGGCCGAGTAACCCTCGGCGCTCGGCGAGCCGGGCGCCGCCAGGGCACTCGAGGCCGGGGCGACGGCCGCGAGCAGGCCCGCGGCGGTGAAGAGGACCAGCCCCTTCACGGTTTTCTTCGTCAAGACAACCCTCCCAATTTGCCCAAATCTGTGCAGTGGCCAGCTGATTCGGGTCAAACAATGTCACGCCGATGCTTTCGGCCCGGCCCGCCGCGCGGAAGCCGCAACACCCTTTCCAACACCCGACGAAAACCGATGTCGGGCAACCGGCGGGCTCCGGTACAACGGTGTGATGCTGCGCAAGTACCCTCGGACGCCGCACCTGCAGGGTTCGCGGCTGCAGCCCGGGGACCACGACCTCGCCCAGGTGCCGTTTGCGGAGCTGGCCGGGCGGGCGCTGGTGGTGGAGGAGAAGCTCGACGGGGCGAACGCCGCGATCAGCTTCGATGCCGACGGCACGCTGCGGCTGCAGTCGCGCGGCCACTATCTGTCGGGCGGCCCGCGCGAGCAGCAGTTCGCCCCGTTCAAGGCCTGGGCGGCCGGCGTCCGATACGGACTGTGGCCCGTGTTGCGGGCGCGCTTCATCCTGTACGGCGAGTGGCTGTACGCGAAGCACACCGTGTTCTATGACGCGCTACCGCATCACTTCTGCGAGTTCGACGTCTACGACCGTCAATCCGAAACGTTTCTGTCCACGCCCCGCCGGCGGGAACTGCTCGACGGGCTCGGCATCGCCTCCGTGCCGGTCCTGGGCGAGGACGTGTTCCCCGACCTCGCGGCGCTGACCAAGCTCGTCGGCCCGTCGACCTGCCGCACCGGCGGCTGGCGGGACGCGCTGCGCGAGGCGGCCGTGACCGGGGGCGCCGACCCGGACCAGGTCGTGCGCGAGACCGACATGTCCGAGGAGATGGAGGGGCTGTACCTCAAGCTCGAGGACGCCGACACGGTGCTGGGCCGCTACAAGTGGGTGCGGCCGAGCTTCCACACGGCGATCCTGGACTCGGGCAGCCACTGGCAGGACCGCCCGATCGTGGCCAACCGGGTCCGGGCATGAAGCTCCTGGAGCGCCTGGAACCGACCCCGGTCACCGAGGCGCTCGAGCGCCTGGAGGAGTTTCGCGGCCGGCCGCGAGAGCAACAGCAGCGGTTGTACTGTGCGGCCGCGCTCCTGCATCGCGGCGAGCACGCCGCCCGGAAGCTGCTGTGGGAGCTCGGGGCGCCGATCGCCTGGCGGGAGCATGTCGCGGCGCTCGTGCGCTTCCGACGCCTGCCGTTCGACGCGCTGGAGCATCCCGACCTCGACCGCGCGGCCTTCCGGGTGAGTCTGCTGGCCCGCAACGACGAGCTGGCGCTGCTGGCGAGGGCCGCGGCGGACGGAGATCCGGCGCGGCTCGCGGCGATCGCGCTCTTCAGCGAGTACACCTGCGGCTTGGGGTGTTTCGCAGCGCAGCGCGGCTTCTCCTCCGACCACGCGCGGTTCGCGTATTTCCGGACCCCGGGGCGGGACCCGGACTACGCCGCCTTCGACGACACCCGGTGCACCGTGACCGTGATGTCCGGACTGCCCGGCTCCGGCAAGGACCACTGGGTCGCGGCCAACCGGCCCGGCGTGCCGGTCGTGAGCCTCGACGACCTGCGCGACGAGCTGGGCGTGGGCCCCACGCAGGACCAGGGTCCGGTGGTGGCCGCGGCGTACGCGCGCGCGAAGGAGCACCTGCGCGCCGGCTCCCCGTACGTCTGGAACGCCACGAACGTGACCCGCGCGCTGCGGTCGCGGGCCATCGGGGTGGCCGCCGACTACGGCGCGCGGGTCGAGGTGATCAGCGTCGAGGCCCCGCCGGACGTCGTGCACCGGCGCAACCGGGCGCGGGCGCGGGTCGTGCCGCCGGCCGTGATCGACCGGATGGCCGGGCGCTGGGAGCCGCCCGACCCGACCGAGGCGCACTCGGTCCGCTGGGTCAGCAATCCCTAGCCGCGGGTGGCCGACCGCTGGCGCTGCATCGCGAGGGCCTGCAGGGCCGACGAGCGGATCAGCAGGAGCGGGCTGAGCGGCTCGTTGGCGGCGATGGCGCGCGCGTAGGGGCGGTTGTTCGTGGCCCAGCCGTCGTGGATGTCGTACTCGATCGACAGCGACCCGTTGTTCGACATCTGGTAGTCCAGCAGCACGCCGGGGCCGAGCGAGCGGGTCGCGATCTCGCCGGCCATGTGCGGGATCGGCGAGAAGAAGAAGGCGACCTTCGGGATCGGCTGGAACAGGTCCACGTCGATCAGGTCGAAGACGCCCATCGGCTGGTACATCCCGTGCGAGTCGTGGATGCAGAGCCCGGCGCCGAGCTCGGTCCGGCCCGTGTTGTCGATCTCCATGTGCCCGGCCGGGCCGCCCGGGGTCACGATGCCGGCGCCGTCGTTGCCCGAGACGGTCAGCACGCTGCCCAGCGGGGCCGGGTAGTTGTGGGTGGCGACGATCTTGGTGCTGGGCGCGTGCGGGGTGTGGCGGGTGGTGTACATCGAGTACGTTTCGGTCCACGTGATCTCGAGGTGCCGCTCGAGGTAGTGGGCGGAGAGCCAGATCGTCGGCGCGCCGCTCGCCGAGGTGGCGATCGCGTGGAGCCCGAAGAGCGCGAAGTGGTGGTCGCGCAGCTGGTCGATCGTGGCCTCGTTCATGTCGATCGTGAGTTTGTGCTGCTCCACGCTGTCCTCCTGGGTTGGTGCGGCTCTGCAGACAGTGTGGAGCGGACAGGTTGCACGATCGGGGCAATCAGTGAAAATCCCTCACGATCGACTGGGCGGCCCGGCGCAGCTCGTGCTCGTCGGGCAGCCAGGCGTCGGCGATGTCGGGGTGCAGGCTCGCGCGGGTGATCTCGAGGAGCCGGTGGCTCACCTCGTCCACGGACTCGCCGTGGTAGTCGTGCTCGATGACCCCGGCGGCGCGCTGCAGCGCCGATGTCAGCTGCGCCTCCAGCGGCTCCTGCAGCCGCTGGACGGCGGGGTCGGCGTGGGCCGGGTCGATGGTGACGTGCAGTTCCTGCATGGCCGTGGTACTGCCCTTTCGCGGCACATTTCATGCAGGGCAGTTCAGGCGGCCACCCTGCGGATGACCGCGCCCGGCCGGCGCAGGGTGCGGATCGCGCGCAGCGTCTTGGATTCCTCGGCCGGGTAGGTCGCCCGGACCTGCGCCAGCGCCCACGCCATGCGGGCGACGGCGGTCTCCGGGTGGTCCCCGAACTCGCTCGCGACCCGGGCCGCGCAACCCTGCACGCCCACGCGGCGCAGCGTCGCCGCGATCGCCATCCGGATCTCGCTACGCGCCGGGGTCTGCGAGCCCTGCAGATCCGAGGCGAACAGCGCCTCGGCCCGAACGGCCTCGAATGTGGTAGCCATCTCGCACCTCCTGTGCGCTGTCAGTGTGTTCCTGATGACACTCACGCTAGAAGTGCCGCGGCGGTTCTGGTTCACGGATTCATGCCACCGTCGCCTACTGGTCACGTTGGGTTGATCGGCTAGCCGGGTGCAGGGGTGGCGGGCGTGTGGCAGGGTGGGACAGTGTCCCTGACCCCCAGCTCTCCGACCAGCGCGCCACTGCCGCTGCACCGGGCGGCGCGCATCGAGGACGCGTTCCACGGCCTCCTGGAGCGGCGGCTGCGCCGGCGGGGCTGGAAGGTTGCCGTCACCGCCTACACGGGCTACGGCTCGTCCGCGACCGAGACCAGGCCGGGCTGGGTGCGGGTCCTCGGCCGGGTGCTGCTGGCCCGCATCGACCCGAGGCCCGGCAAGCGCCTGAAGAAGCTGCGCGGCTGGCGCTCGTTCACCGCCGTGTCGGTCAGCAACGCGCTCGTGCGCATCGAGGTCGGCGGGCGCGCCAGCGAGGTGCGCTGCGACCGGGGCGGGTTCATCGACTTCGTGGTCGAGGCCGACCTGCCCCCCGGGTGGGGCACGGTGACGCTGCAGTGTGAGGACAGCGCCCCCGTCGAGGCGCCGATCCGGATCATCGACCCCGTCGCCACCCGCTTCGGGATCGTCTCCGACGTGGACGACACGGTCATGATCACCACGCTGCCGCGGCCGCTGCTGGCCGCGTGGAACACCTTCGTGCTCGATGAGCACGCCCGGGCATCGGTACCGGGGATGGCGGTGCTGTACGAGCGGCTGGTCAACGCCAACCCGGGCGCGCCCGTCTTCTACCTGTCCACCGGCGCCTGGAACGTGGCGGCGACCCTCACGCGGTTCCTGTCCCGGCACCTCTACCCGGCCGGGCCGCTGCTGCTCACCGACTGGGGGCCCCAGCCGGACCGGTTCTTCCGCAGCGGCCAGGCGCACAAGCGGGCCTCGCTGTCGCGGCTCGCCCAGGAGTTCCCCGACATCCGATGGCTGCTCGTCGGCGACGACGGCCAGCACGACCCGGAGATCTACGCCGAGTTCGCCGCGGAGCACCCGGACAGCATCGCCGCGGTCGCGATCCGGCACCTGTCGCCGACGCAGGCGGTGCTGGCCGGCGGGTTCCCGGGCGTGGCCGGCAGCCCGCGGCGCTTCCCGCCCAACGACCGGCGCTGGCTGGGCGCCCCGGACGGCGCCGGCCTGTGGCGCCTGCTGCGGGACACCGAGATCCTCTAGTGCTTGGTCGCCGCCGTTGAGCTCATCGGCGCGCCGACCTTCTCGATCAGGTCGTGCAGCACCTGCTCGGACTGGTCGTGCGGGACCTGGCAGGTGCCCGCGGCGAGGTGGCCGCCGCCGCCGTACTGCAGCATGACCGACCCGATGTCCGTCGGGGACGTGCGGTCCAGGATCGACTTGCCGACCGCGAAGACCGTGTTGAGCTTCTGCTTGCCCCAGATGACGTGGATCGAGACGCGGGCCTCGGGGAAGAGTGCGTAGACCATGAAGCGGTTCCCGGCGTAGATCGTCTCCTCGTCGCGCAGGTCGACCACGACCACGTCGCCGTGCATGTGCGACACCCGGCGCAGCTGGTCCACGAAGAGGTCCTGCTGCTCCCGGAACAGCTCGGCCCGCTCGGCCACGTCCGGCAGGGCCAGGATCTCCTCGACGTCCTGGTGGTCGATGCACGCGTCGATGAGCTGCATCATGAGCTGGTAGTTGGAGATGCGGAACTGGCGGAAGCGGCCCAGCCCGGTGCGGCTGTCCATCAGGAAGTTCAGCAGCGTCCAGCCGGTCGGCTGCAGGATCTCGGTGATGTCGTACTGCGCGGAGTCGGCCCGGTCCACGGCGACCATGAGCTCGTCGGAGACCTGCGGGAAGCGCTCGGCGCCGCCGTAGTGGTCGTAGATCACCCGGGCCGCCGACGGGGCCTCCGCGTCGATGACGTGATTGGTCGCCTGCCCGTGTTGGAGCTTGGCCGCTCTGAGCGTCTCCGAGTGATGGTGATCGAAGACCAGGTGGGCGCCGGGGGCGTACGGCAGGTTGGTGAGGATGTCCGTCGGCCCGACCTCGACCGCGCCGTCCTGCACGTCCTTCGGGTGCACGAACGTGATGTCGCCGATGAGGTCGAGGTGCCGCAGCAGGACCGCGCAGACCAGTCCGTCGAAGTCGCTGCGGGTCACGAGACGGTACTTCACTGCTATTCCCCCTGCGACGGAAACGGCCGGTCGATGGTTGCCCCATCGGCCGGCCGGTCGCGCGTTTGAGGATTACAGGATCGACAGGTGCACGTGATTCGTGTGGTCACTGGAGGGATCGCCGGCGACGCCGCTGTAATGGTGCCAGCCCACCGCCGGGGTCCAGATCTCCTTGAACCAGATGACGTACATGACGCCGAGCTGGTTCGCGTTCTTCACGAAGTACGCGGCCAGCGTGCTGCCGTAGACGTAGTCGTCACCGGAGGCCACGCCACCGAATCCGTTCTTCGTCTGGACCGAGAAGTCGCACGCCCGGCCCTTGGGGTGCTCGTAGGGCCCGCTCGGCCGGAAGCACGCGACGAACCGCTTGAAGCCGTCCTTCTGCGCCTCCTGCATCGCGTGGAGCATGCGCGGGGTGATGCAGCCGGTGGTCGTGGGGTCCTTGACGCTGCACGACTCCTTCGGCAGCCCGCCGCTGGACGTGCGCGGCACCGGGTCGGCGGTCGGCAGGTTCGCGGTGACGAAGCCCTTGCTCGGCCCGCCGGCCAGCTTCAGGGCGGTCTCCGCGTCCTTCTTCTTCTGCTCCATCGTCTGGACCTGCTGCTGCTGCGCGGCGACCTCGTCCTCGAGCGCCTTCTTCTGCGCGGCCTGGCTCTCCTTGAGCCCCTTGAGCTCGTGCAGCAGGTTGTCGTTGTGGTGGGCGATCTGGTTGATGGTGTCGGCCCGCTCGGCGAAGCTGTCCGGGGTGCCGGCGTCCATCAGCGCGGCGAACGTCGTCAGCGGGCCGGTGCGGTAGGCCGCGACGGCGACCGCCGCCACCTGCTCCTGGACCGTGGCCAGCTGGGCCTCGGTCGCCTGCAGCTGCGCGGTGAGCTCGCCCTGGCGCTTGACCGAGGCGTCGAACTTCTCCTTCGCCTCGGACCAGGCGCGGGTGCTGTCCTCGAGCACGGAGCCCAGGGTCGGGTTCGCGCTGGACCCCTCGTCGCCGGTGTCGCCGCCGGGCTCGGCCGCGGCGGGCGTGGCGGCGAGCCCCCCGACTACCAGAGCCGCCAGCAGCGCGACGATCATGCGCCGGTAGGGATGTCGCGATGACATCTGGTTCGTTGTTCCTTCCGTCGGCCGCCGACCGAGTTAGCTGACGGGTTCGGGACGGAACGATCCCTACCGCCCCTCCGATCGGGAAGGGCGGACTCACCCCAACGTAACGGTGGGTCCCCGGCTCGCCACGTGCGGCGATTGGGCGGCAGCCCCGCCCGGCACCGGGGGCGGCGCCTGCTGGACGTGACCGTGGGTCACTGTACCCAGGGCGCTTCTTTTGCGCACCGCACCGTTTGTGCGGAGATCTTTTCGACCTGGACTAAGTGATGCAGATCACTCGCCGCGCCCGGGCCTCAAGGCAACCGTAAATATTCTTCATAAAAAGATGACGTTCGCTCCTTCGACCCGCGGTGCCTGGTCATATGGGCTGGTCAATCGGCTGGTTCAGAAGGAGTGATCAACGGTGTCGAGAGTCCGCCTGCTGGCGATGCTCGCCGCGGTGACCATCGCGGGAGGGGTGGTCGCGGTGTTCAACATGCTGCCCGCCTCGGCCGCGTCGTGCAGCCCCGCGTGGCAGGCCTCCGCGGTCTACACCGGAGGCGCGACGGTCTCCCGCAACGGCCACAACTACCTCGCCAAGTGGTGGACGCAGAACGAGGCGCCGCCCGGGACCACCGGGGTGTGGCAGGACCAGGGCTCCTGCGGCGGTGGCGGCGGTTCGCCGGCGACCCAGCCGCCCCAGACCGGCTCGGCCGGCGGCTGCGACTTCCCGGCGTGGGTGCAGGGCCGCAACTACGTGACCGGCGACATCGTGAAGTTCACGGACGGCAAGTTCTACATCGCCGAGCACGACAACCCCGGCTACAGCCCCGTGATCAGCACCTGGTTCTGGGACCCGTACACCTGCTCGGGCACCGGCACCGGCACCGGCACCGGCGGCGGCACGACTCCGCCCCCCTCCAACGGCTCCTTCGTGGTCAGCGAGGCGCAGTTCAACCAGATGTTCCCGGGCCGGAACTCCTTCTACACCTACTCGGGCCTGGTGGCGGCGCTGTCGGCGTACCCCGGCTTCGCGAGGACCGGCTCGGACGACGTGCGCAAGCAGGAGGCGGCCGCGTTCCTGGCCAACGTGAACCACGAGACCGGCGGCCTGGTGTACGTCGTGGAGCAGAACACCGCGAACTACCCGCACTACTGCGACACGAGCCAGTCCTACGGCTGCCCGGCCGGCCAGTCGGCGTACTACGGCCGCGGCCCGATCCAGCTGTCGTGGAACTTCAACTACAAGGCCGCGGGCGACGCGCTCGGCATCGACCTGCTGCACAACCCGAACCTCGTGCAGACCGACTCGGCCGTCGCCTGGAAGACCGCCCTCTGGTACTGGAACACCCAGAGCGGCCCCGGCACCATGACCCCGCACAACGCGATCGTGAACGGCGCCGGCTTCGGCGAGACGATCCGGAGCATCAACGGCAGCCTGGAGTGCGGCGGGCGCAACCCGGCGCAGGTCCAGAGCCGCGTGGCGGCGTACCAGCGCTTCGTGTCCATCCTGGGCACGGGCACGGGGGCCGGCTCGCTGTCCTGCTGATCTTTCTCCCTCCGAACCCGGCGGCGGCCCTCCCATGGGGTGTGGGGGGCCGCCGCCGGGCGTTTTCGGGTCTGGTCGGCGGGGCTCGGGAAACGCGCGCGATGTCGAGGGGGCGGGCAGGGTACCCTGTTGGGCGCGGGCTGCTAGCTCAATGGCAGAGCTGCGGACTTTTAATCCGTAGGTTCAGGGTTCGAGTCCCTGGCGGCCCACTCGTTGACCTGCGCTTTTGCGTGCCTGGTCCGTCCGGTGTGGACGGTGGTTGCTCGGCGTGCGCTTCTTGCCGCTTCTGCTCTTGCGTGGCCCGTTCGGGTGCGGTGCAGCGGCTTGACCTGCGGGTTGACGGTTGGCTGGCCGGTCGGAAGGCCAAGGCGCTGCCGGCGGGGTGTTCGCGCAGGACCTGAACGGTGTGCCGGTCCAGGGCGATGACCCGGCGGCTGGCGGCGCTCTTCGGCGGTCCGACGAAGAGCGGCCGACCGGCGCAGGTGATTTGCTGGACGATCGTGGCGGTGCCGTGCTGGAGGTCGACGTCGCACCAGCGCAGCCCGACCGCTTCGCCGCGCCGCAGGCCCCGCGGGGCGACGAGCCACCACAGGGCGTAAAGCCGGTCGGCGGCGACCAGGAATGCGATTCGCCGGACTCGCACCCGTTTGACGTCAATGCTGCTCTTGAGGGCGCCGCCGCTGTCGCTTGGTCGGCGACGGAGCCTGACCACAATGTCGAAACTGGCTCACCAAGGCCGTTGCGGGTGTCCTGATGTGCTGATCCTGCTGTCGTTCTTTCGGCCATTTCTGCCTCGTGTGTCCCGGTGGTCGGTGTGCGACATCGACGATGCCGGGGTGCCCGGGGCGACGAAAGTTCACGTTCGTGCGTACATTCTCGGGCATGTCGTTACGGTTCCCGGTGTCCAGGCTGGCCGCCGCCACGTTTCTCGTCGCCTGTGGCTTGCTGCCGCTGGGGTTGGTGGGCGCGTCGGCGCAGTCGCCGGATGACGGTGGTGGATACGCTCACGCCGGCATGCCGCCGGGTGTGCATGCGAGCGCCGTCACTGGCGCGGCCGCGGTCACGCTGCCGGCGGGCTATTCGCAGGTGGGTATCGACGTTTCGAGCCACGACCATTCCGTGCATCAGATCGACTGGCCCGGTGTGGCGGCGGGCGGTGTCCGGTTCGCCTATGTCAAGGCGACCGAGGGCACGTATTACACGAATCCGTACTTTCATGCCGATTACACCTCCGCGAAGGGGGCCGGCATCCTGACCGGCGCCTACGCGTTCGCCCGTCCGGATCTGGGCGATCCGGTGGGGCAGGCGAACTACTTCCTCGACCGTGCGGAGTGGGTCAACAACTCCCAGACGCTGGTGCCGTTCCTGGACCTGGAGTGGCCGTATCCCTCGCTCAAGCTCCCGGACTGCTGGAACCTGACGCCGGAGGCGATGGTCGCGTGGATCCGCGGCTTCACCGACCGGGTGAAGGCGCGCATCGGCCGGGACATGATGATCTACACGAACCCGAACTGGTGGAACCCGTGCACGGGCAACTCCACCGCGTTCGGCGCCAACCCCCTCGACGTGGCCGACTTCGGGTCCACGACGGGGCCGCGGGTGATGCCCAGCGGCTGGACGTCGTACGCGATCTGGCAGTACGCGGGCGGGAACAACGCGCAGGGCACCTACGACCGCAACGTGGTCAACGGCGACTATGCCGCGCTGACCCGGCTGGCCGGGGACATCCCGGCCGAAGGGCCGCCGGTTGAGCTGCGGGCGAACGCGAACGGCCGGTACGTCAGCACCGACCTCACCCGCTCGGCCACGCTGGCCGCCAGCCGTGACGCGATCGGGCTGTGGGAACGGTACGACGTGCTGAGCGTCGGCAACGGCGACATCGCGCTGCGCTCGCGCTCCAACGGGCTGTACGTGACCGCGGACCTCAACAACGGGGGCCGCCTGGTGGCCAACCGCAGCGCGGTGGGCGCCTGGGAGAAGTTCACGGTCGGCGACAACGCCGACGGCACGATCAGTCTGTTCGCGGGGGCCAACGGCAGGTACGTGACCGCCGACCTGAACAACGGCGGCCAGCTCGTAGCCAACCGGGCCGCGGTCGGTGCCTGGGAGAAGTTCACCAAGGTGCCGCTGCCGACGTTGCTGAGCCTCCGCGCGAACGTCAACAGCAAGATCGTCACCGCGGACCTCAACAACGGCGCCACGCTCACCGCGAACCGGGACGCGGTCGGCCCCTGGGAGCAGTACGACGTCATCGACCTCGGCGGCGGCGACGTGGCGCTGCGCGCGCACGCGAACTCGGCGTACGTGACGGCCGAGCTGACCAAGGGCGGGTTGCTGGTCGCGAACCGTGCGGTGGTCGGCGCGTGGGAGCGGTTCAAGCTGCTCACCAACCCCGACGGCAGCACGAGCATCCTGGCCGGGGCCAACGGCACCTACGTCACCGCGGACATGAACAACGCCGGCAAGCTCACCGCGAACCGCACCGCGATCGGCGACTGGGAGAAGTTCACCAAGATCGGCTGATGTCCCGCTCGGCGAAAGGGGGCTTCGCGGCCCCCTTTCGCCGCCTGCGCTTCCGCGTGTCCGGCGTGCGGAGCCGAGGATCGTGAGCGCCTGAATATCGACGCCGACATTCGTACGTTCCGTTCCGGGTCGATGGTCCGGTACAGTCCCCGCCTGTGCGCATGGGGGGCGAACCGGTGATTGACCAGCGGCCGGCCGGCACGGCGCAGCCCAGGGGCCGGCTCGCGGCGCTTGACGGGCTCCGGCTGTTCGCGGCGGCGATCGTGGTGGCCTACCACCTCATCGGCCTGCCCAACTCGCATCTGTACGAGCATCACAACCACGACGAGTTCGGCAAACTGTACGGGTTCGCGACATACGGGTACCTCGGCGTGCAGTTGTTCTTCATGATCAGCGGTTTCGTGATCTGCATGAGCTCGTGGGGCCGGTCGCTGCAGGACTTCGCCGTCTCGCGCGTCGTGCGGCTGTTTCCGATGTACTGGGTCGCCGTGCTCATTTCGGCGCTGGTCGTGCATTTCAACGCCCCGCTGGCGCGGTCGAGCAACTTCATCGTCCCGGTGCCCAAGTCCGACTTCCTGCTCAACTTGACCATGGTCCAGAACGCGTACGGCGTGTCGGACGTCGATGGTGTCTACTGGACGCTCTGGTCGGAGCTGCGCTTCTATCTGCTGTTCGCGCTGGTGATCCGCGGCGGGCTGACGTACAAGCGGACCCTCGGCTTCTGCCTGGTGTGGATCGTCGCCGGCACCCTCGCCGCGGGGGCGAACATGCCCGTGCTGAACCTCATCCTCCAGCCCAGCTCCATGCCGTACTTCGTGGCCGGCATCCTGCTCTACCTCGTGCACCGCTTCGGCCCGTCACTGCCGCTCTTCGGCCTCCTCGGCGTCTGCTTCCTGCTGGCCCAGCACCACGAGTACGCCGCCATCACCGCTCGCAACCACGTGTTCGGCACGTCCAACCGCTGGCTGATCGTCACCATCGTGCTCACCGTCTTCTTCGCCCTGCTGAGCGCGGTCGCGCTCGGCTGGGCCTCCTGGGCCCGCTGGCGTTGGCTGACGTTCGCCGGCGCGTTGACCTATCCGCTGTACCTGCTGCACCAGGACACCGGCATCATCGTCATCCTCTCCATGAAGGGCCGGGTCGCCCCCTGGCTGGCGCTCCTGGCCACCCTGACCGGCGTGCTCCTGGCCGCGTACCTCGGTCACCGGTTCGTGGAGAAGCCGATGGCGCCGTGGCTGAAGCGGCACCTGAAGTCGGGCCTCGAACGCGGCCTACGCGCCGGACCAGAGCCCGACCCCACGCCGGAACCGCAGCCGACTCCCGCTCCGGCTTCTGCCCTGGCTCCTGAGCCCACCCAGACCGCACCGCCGCTCACTAAACTCGAGCCGGCCCGCGGACGGGTGTACATGGGCGCTTCCGAAAGCTATGCAGGCACCCCATGGAGCGACCGCTACGCCGACCAGGACGGTGGCGTGGCGCGAACACTCTGAGCCCTCGGCAGCGAATGCAGAAGATCGGCGGCTGCCACGCCGGCATCGTTGTGACCGCGGATACCTACCGTCGCGGCTGGGCGTCCTGGGTCGCATGACCCGGCACAATCTGGATCGTGAACCGACGGGTGTCCGGGTTGCTGGTGGCCGTGTCTCTGGTTGCCGGCTGTGCCGGTCCGACGGTCGCGGGTCCGGTGCCCAGCCCGTCGCCGGCGCCGATCGTGCGGATCATGCCGCTCGGTGACTCGATCACCGATGGATTGACGGTGCCCGGGGGGTACCGCGGGCCGCTGTGGCAGGAGCTCACCGAGCTGGGCGCGCGGATCGACTTCGTCGGGTCGATGGACAGCGGTCCGCCCGACCTGCCCGATCATGATCACGAGGGTCACTCCGGCGCCCGGATCGACGAGATCGACGCGAAGGTCGAGGCCTGGGTCCGGGCGGTCGCCCCCGATGTCGTGCTGCTGCAGGCCGGTACCAACGACGTCCTGCAGAACCTCGCGATGCCCGAGGCGCCTGACCGCCTCGGCTTGCTCATCGACCACGTACTCGCCGCGGCCCCCCAAGCGATCGTGTTCGTCGCGTCGATCACGCCGCTGGTCGATCCGGGCCGGGAGGAGCAGGTGGAGGCGTTCAACGCGCGGCTGCCCGCGGTGGTGGCGGCGCGGGGGCCGCGCGTGCGCTTCGTGGACATGCACGCCGGGCTTGGCGTCGAGGACCTGCAGGACGGGATCCACCCCAATACCGGCGGTTACGCGAAGATGGCCGGCGTCTGGGTCGGCGCGCTGCGTCCGGTGCTGCAGGGTGGGCGGCGTTGAGCGGCCGGGGTACTGCCGACCGGGCGGGTCGGGTCCGCCGTGAGGGTCATGGCTGGGCGCCGGGCCGGGCCGGGACGTCGGGGTCGCCCGGGCCGGCACGGTCGGTTCGTCGGATCCGCTGAATCCAGCCGGCTGCGGGCCGTACGCCGGCGCGGGCGGCTCGGCGTGAACCGGCATGGACGGCGCGACTCCGGCCGACCCGGCGGGCACCACCGTCCTCAAGTTCGTCGCTGACCGCGCCCGCGTCGACACCTTCCTCGGCGGCATCGACGCCAAGAAGGCCAACGAGCTGCGTGCACTCGCTGTGGCCGCCCTCGCCGGCGCGGTCATCTCCCTCATCCCTGGTCCCGCGGCCTTCGCCGCCGACACCAAGGCCACGATCACGGCCTCGGCCACCGCCGACAAGACGGCGTACGCCGAGACCGACACGTTCACCGTCACCGTGAAGGTGACGAACACCAGCTCGGTAGACGCCAAACACGTGCACTACATCGGCGGCGACAACGAATCGGTCAAGAACGTCGTCTGGGGCGCCATTTCAACCGGCTTCGACCTGGCCGCACACGAGACGAAGAGCCTGCCGATCACCGGGAAGTTCGAGCACTCGGCCTGGACGCACGGGTACGGCGGCATCGCATTCTCCCTGGGCGCCGACAACATCGACGGCGAGGGCGCCTTCACCGGTGTGCAGCTCAACGTGCCGGGCGCGTTCGCGCAGTTCTCCGGCGTCATCTTCCAGGGCGAGTCGGTGAGCAGCCCGTACGAGCCGGGCAAAACCCCGGGCGTGCCGGGCGTCGTGGTGACCGCGAAGACCAACGACGGCAAGACCGTGCTCGGCCAGGCCACCACCGGCGCCGACGGCACCTTCAAGTTCGCCCACCTGCCGGCCGGCATCGCGCGGCTGACCTTCGAGGCGCCCCGCGGCTGGAAGGTCCTGTCGGGTGAGAACGGCAACGGGACGCCCGAGCAGGTCCAGGTGATCGCCGAGCAGGCCGACCTTCCGAGCGTCTTCATCGTGGCCAAGCAGGTGCCGGTGCCGAGCGACTCGCCGTCCTCGTCCCCGTCGGTCTCGGTCTCACCGTCGGCCTCGGCCGGCCCAGCGCTGCCGGTCACCGGCTCGAACACCACCTTGCTGGCCGTCGCCGGTGTCGTTGCGGTCGCGGTCGGGGCCGGACTGGTACTGATCGCCCGGCGGCGCCGGGTCCGGCTGGAGATCTGAGGACGCTCACGCTCATTGAACGGCAGGCCGGCCGGGCTCGACACCAATTCGAGCCCGGCCGGCCTGCCGTTTGAGCGCCGGACTTTCTACCCGGAGGTTCGGGGTTCGAGTCCTTGGCGGCCCACTGTATTGCTGCGCCTTCGGCGCGGCGGGGTTCCCACCCGCACCCCCATGGCCGCTGCGCGGCCAATGGCGAGCGCGTTCGCGCCGCCAGATCACCCAGCCCGTGGGGCCGCGAAAGGCCAAAGGCTCGCAGCTGCCTCCAGGCGAGCGGGTCGTGCCCGTCCTCGTCGCTCATCCGGCGCAGCCGCGCCAGGGGCCGCGCGTCTCCCCGCACGGCCAGCCTGGTCGCCGCCTGAATCCGCGCCTCCCTGTCGTCGCCGTCGAGCCGGGCGGCGAGCGTCGCGGGTGTCCTGACCGGACTGGGCGTACCCGCTGTCCAGCGGCCGCCGGGGTCCGCGGCGATCCGCGCCTCGGTCAAGGTCGCCGCCTTCTCGGCCGCGGTGCGCTCGCCGGGCCGGAAGTAGATGTCCCGGACGGTCGCGCTCGGACCAGTACAGGCGGACTCCACGCGCTCGAGCAGCCATTCGCGGGCCGTCAGGCCCTCGGCGGCCTCGTCCCAGCCGTCCGGGGACTCCTCGCCGTCCCAGAACCAGCCGGTGAAGATCTCCGCCGGGTTCTCGATCGCGGCTTCACCCGGAATGGGCAGTTCCAGTCGGCGGTCGAACGACTCGCGGCTCATGGGCAGGCGGGCCGCCACCAGGAAGCTGTCAGACCGACGTCTCCCTCGCCGCCTGGGCGTCGGCCGAGGGACGGCACGCCCGTCCAGCGTGCGCCGACTGGTAGCTGGAAGTTGACTGGGAGCGACCAGACATCGTTACGTGATGGTGGCGGGATTATTCCGGGAAGATGTCCCATTTGGAAGGGGATCTAGGTTGAGAAAGGGTAACGAATAGGGTTCGGCCGATGGCGCGGCAGCCTCGTGGCGGGGTCCGATGGGCGGGTCCAATTTGGCCTTGCTCGAGAGGTGTCGATGAAGCTCATCTCGATCGTGTCCCGGGCCGCCGTCGCGACGGTCGTGACGACCACCGTGGCCGGCTTCGCCGCGGTGGCCCTGCCTGCGGCGGCCTCGGCCGCGGCGCCCGCGTTCAAGCTCCGTCCGGCGGTCACCGGGCATGTCGAAAAGGTCTCCCGGACCGCCCCGCTGTCCACGTCCGACTGCCTCGCGCAGATCGGCATCCACTGCTACTCGCCGCTGCAGTACCGCACGGCGTACAACCTCAACCCGCTGTACTCCCGCGGTATCACGGGCAAGGGCCGCACCATCGTCATCGTCGACTCGTTCGGGTCGCCGACGATCCAGCACGACCTCGAGGTCTTCGACGCGCAGTTCGGCCTGCCGAACACGAACGTCCAGATCGTCAAGGCCGGCAACGTGCCCCCGTTCGACCCGGCCAACGCCGATCACGTCGGCTGGGCCCAGGAGACCACGCTCGACGTCGAGTACGCGCACGCCATCGCGCCCGACGCCAAGATCGTGCTCGTGGAGACGCCGGTCGCCGAGACCGAGGGCGTCACCGGCCTGCCCGAGATGATGGACGCCGAGAAGGCGCTCATCGACAAGGGCGTCGGCGACGTGATCTCGCAGAGCTTCGGCGCGACCGAGAACACGTTCCCCGGCTTCGACAAGGGCGACTTCAGCAGCATCCAGAAGCTGCGGTACGCCTACACCGACGCGGCGCTGCACGGCGTCACGGTGCTGGCCGCCTCGGGCGATGCCGGGGCCACCGACTACCAGGCGAACGGTGAGGACCTCTACACCTACCCGGTCAACTCCTGGCCGTCGTCGGACCCGCTGGTGACCTCGATCGGCGGCACGCAGCTCAACCTCGACAACACCGGCAAGCGCGTCTCGGCCGACGTCGTGTGGAACGACGGCTACGGGGCCGGCGGCGGCGGGCTCTCGCACGTCTTCCCGCGCCCGCTCTTCCAGGCCGGCGTGCAGAACGTGGTGGGCAACCACCGCGGGACGCCGGACATCTCGATGAGCGCCGCGGTCGACGGCGGGGCGTGGGTGTACTACACCTTCGTCGGCGCCGCCTCGCCGTGGCACATCTTCGGCGGTACCAGCGAGGCCACCCCGATCTTCTCGGGCATCGTGGCCCTCGCCGACCAGCAGGCGGGCCGCCGCCTGGGCGACATCAACGCGGCCCTGTACCTGCTGGGCGCGGGCAGCACCCACACCCACCTGCCGACCGGCCTGGTGGACGTGACCTCGGGCGACAACAGCTTCGAGGGCGTGACCGGCTTCCCCGCGACGCCCGGCTACGACCTGAGCTCGGGCTGGGGCACCATCGACGCGAACAAGTTCGTGCCGGCGCTGGCCTTCCTGTAGTGCGGTTTCTCCAGTGGCCCCCGGTTCGCCGGGGGCCACTGGCACGTCGCCGGAGGCCGCTGGCCTGTCCGGCGAGGCATCTCCGGGGCCGGGATGGGTAAGGATGCGAGGTGACCAAGCGCGGAAAGGAGTGCTGAGCGATGCGCGCGAACGAACTGCTGGCCGAGGGCTACGGGCGCCTGCCCGACCTGGTGCGCGGGGCCGTGGAGGGGTTGAGCGCCGAGCAGCTGCACTGGGCGCCGCGGCCCGGGGCGAACTCGATCGGCTGGCTCGTCTGGCATCTCACCAGGGTGCAGGACGACCACATCACGGACCTGCTGGACGGGGTCGAGCAGCTCTGGGTCACCGGGGATTACGCGAAGCGGTTCGGGCTCGAGGCGCACGCGCGCGACACCGGCTACGGGCACACGCCGGACGAGGTCGAGACGGTGCGGCCGGAGTCGCCGGAGGTGCTGCTGGAGTACTTCGACGCGGTCTACGCCCGCACCCGCGCCTTCGTGACGCGGCTCGGCGAGGACGATCTCGACAAGATCGTCGACGAGCGCTGGGACCCGCCCGTGTCGCTCGGGGTGCGGCTCGTGAGCGTCCTCGACGACGCCGTCCAGCACGCCGGGCAGGCCGCCTACGTGCGCGGACTCCTGCCGCAATAGGGCCGCTGCGAGGTAGTGCAGGACACACCGCTGCGCGGCGGGAACGGTGGTGTACTTGAATGGCAGGGTCCACTGACCCATCGGGAGATGCACATGGACGAGCGTTCGCAGCGGCATCGGGTGGTCGTCATCGGGGCCGGATTCGGGGGGCTCTTCGCCACCAAGGCACTCAAGAGCGCCCCGGTCGACATCACCCTGATCAACGGCACCGCCTACCACCTGTTCCAGCCGCTGCTCTACCAGGTGGCGACCGGCATCCTGTCCGAGGGCGAGATCGCGCCGCCGATCCGCGAGATCCTCAAGCGGCAGGACAACGTCAAGACGCTGCTCGGCACCGCGACCCGCGTCGATCCCGCGGCCCGGCGGGTCGACGTGGTCGCGCCCGGGGTCGCCTACAGCGTCGACTACGACTCGCTCATCGTGGCCGCCGGCGCCTCGCAGTCGTACTTCGGCAACAACCAGTTCGCCGAGTTCGCGCCCGGCATGAAGAGCATCGACGACGCGCTGGAGCTGCGCGGGCGGATCTTCGGCGCGTTCGAGCTGGCCGAGATCGAGACCGACCCGGCCGTGATCGAGCGGCTGCTCACGTTCGTGGTCGTCGGGGCCGGCCCGACCGGCGTGGAGATGGCCGGGCAGATCGCCGAGCTCGCGCACCGGCACCTGCCGGGGCAGTACCACAACATCGACCCGCGGCAGGCGCGCATCATCCTCGTCGACGCGCTGCCGACCGTCCTGTCCACGTTCGGCGACCACCTGTCGACCCAGGCGCTGCGGCAGCTGCACAAGCTCGGCGTCGAGGTGGAGCTGAGCACCAAGGTCGTCGACGTGGACGAGACCGGCATCGAGGTCGAGACCGCCAACGGGCGGCGGCGCATCGAGTCGTCGACGAAGATCTGGGCCGCCGGGGTGTCCGCGCCGGCGCTGTCGACGCAGATCGCCGAGGCGACCGGGGCGGAGACCGACCGGGCCGGCCGGCTCAAGGTCAACCCCGACACCACGGTGCCCGGGCACCCGGAGATCTATGCGGTCGGCGACATGATGTCGCTCGAGCAGCTGCCCGGGGTGGCGCAGGTGGCCATCCAGAGCGGCCGGCACGCGGCGGGGCAGATCCGCAAGCGCCTCGCGGGCGAGCCGACCGGGCAGCCGTTCAAGTACTTCGACAAGGGCAGCCTCGCCACCATCTCGCGCTTCTCGGCCGTGGCCAGCGTCGGCAAGTTCCACTTCGCGGGGCTCCTCGGCTGGCTGCTCTGGCTCCTGGTGCACCTGCTCTACCTGGTCGGGTTCAAGAACCGGGTGACCGCGGTGCTGCACTGGTTCGTGAGCTTCATCGGTCGCGGCCGCTCCGAGCGGGTGGCCACGTATCAGCAGGTCTTCGCGCGGCAGGCGCTGCGGGAGTACCAGGACCGGTTGCCGTAGGGTTGTCCGCGTGGCAGCGCGTCCCGAGCTGATCGCGGCTCGCCGTGATCGCTCCGGGGCAACCCCGGGGGCGCACCCTTGAGCACCGCAGCACACCGCCGGCCCGCTGCCGCGCTTCGCGCGAGTCTGGGCAGGCACGACCGGGCTACGTCGGGGCGCGCTGCCGCGCACGCCCTCGCGCACGCCTTCCTGGCCGCGGCCGACTGGTCGCGGCCAGTGCTGCTCGAGGCCGGGTTCGAGGCCGTCGGGCGCCGGCCGCGCTGGATGGGGCCCCTGGTCTCGGCGATGCTGCGGGGGTACCGCGAAGGCCCCGCCGACCGCCCGCGGGAGCTCGCCGGGTTCCTCGCGGCCCACCTGCCCGCCCGGGTGCCGGCTCGGATCGTGGTGCGCCGGGCGGTGCCGACGTGGGTCGTGCGCATGCGGTGGGACACGCCGCCGCTCGGCGACCTCGCCGCCCTGGCCGGGTTCCTGGAGCTGGACGGCGACCGGCTCGACTGGTTCGCGGACCGGCGGGAGCTGAATCGCCGCAGCACGGTGGAATCGCTCAGACACTACCGGTACACCTGGATGGGTCTGCGTCTGATCGAGGCCCCCAAGCCGCGCCTGCGCGCCCTGCAGCGGCGGCTGCTGGACGAGGTGCTCGGGCGCGTGCCGGTGCACCCCGCCGCGCACGGCTTCGTGCCGGGCCGCAGTGTGCACACCTTCGCCGCGCCGCACGCCGGCCGGGCGGTGGTCGTCCGGCTCGATCTCGTCGCGTTCTTCTCGAGCGTCTCGGTGCGGCGGGTGTACGGCCTGTTCCGCGCGATCGGCTACCCGGAGCCGGTCGCCCACACGCTGGCCGCGCTGTGCACGACGAGCACGCCGTTCGCGGTCCTGCGCGGGCACGGCCCGCTGACGTCGCTGCTGCGCGCCCCGCACCTGCCGCAGGGCGCGCCGACCTCGCCGGCGCTGGCGAACCTGTGCGCCTACCGGCTCGACCGGCGGCTGAGCGGGCTCGCCGCGGCGTTCGGGGCCGAATACACCCGATACGCCGACGACCTCGCGTTCTCGGGCGCGTTCCCGCCGTCGTCGCTGGTCGACGCGGTGTCGCAGGTGGTGGCGGACGAGGGCTTCCGCGTGCACCCGGCCAAGACGCGGGTGCGCGGGCGCGGCGACCGGCAGCGGCTGGCCGGGCTCGTGGTGAACGACTCGCCGGCGGCGGCGCGGGACGAGTACGACCGGCTGCGCGCGATCCTGCACGCCGCCGCCCGCGACGGCCTCGACGCCGCCAACCGCGACGGTCACCCCGACTTCGCGGCGCACCTCGCGGGCCGGATCGCCTGGGTCGCCGCCGGCCGCCCGGCCCGGGCCGCGAAACTGCGGGAACTGTACAGGGCGGCCACCGCGACAGACTTGTGATCGAGTGCCATATTCAACGGCGTGACCGTGGAACGGGTTTTCGTTCGCTCCGACTTCACCATCTTCGGCATCTGCGCCGTGGCCGTGGGGCTCGCGGCGGTGACCCGCTACGCCGGCGTCTCCTCGGTGCTCGCCTTCGTCGTCGCGGGCGCCGCCGTGGCCGCCCTGGCCTCGCTCGTCGGCCGCAGCGTCGAGCAGCTCGGCGACCGCTTCGGCCCGGGCGCGACGGGCGTGCTGCAGGGCGCGCTGGGCAACCTGCCAGAGCTGTTCATCGGCTTCTTCGCGCTCAAGGCCGGCCTGGTCTCGGTGGTCCAGTCGGCCATCATCGGCTCGATCCTGTCGAACATCCTGCTGGTCCTGGGCCTGTCGTTCGTGGCCGGCGGCCTGCGGCACGGCACGCAGAAGTTCAACTCCGAGCGCGCGCGGACCACGATGGTGCTCATGGTGCTGGCGACGGGCGCCCTGGTCCTGCCGAGCCTCGCCTCCTACGTGCACACCCCGGCCGAGCCGCACGAGCGGTCGCTGTCGATCTTCGTCGCGATCATCCTGCTGCTCGTCTTCGCCCTGTCGCTGCCGGCGAGCCTGAAGCGCGGCGCGGCGGCGGGCGCGGACGTGCACATGGAGCCGCCGCGCTGGCCGGTCTGGCTCGCCGTGGCCCTGCTGGCGGTCGCGAGCGGGTGCGCGGCGCTCGTGTCGGACTGGTTCGTCTACGCCCTGGAGCCGGCGATCGACGCGCTGGGCATCTCGCAGGCGTTCGCGGGCCTGGTGATCGTGGCCATCGCCGGCAACGCGATCGAGAACGTGATCGGCATCAAGCTGGCGTACAAGAACCAGTCGGACTACGCGCTGAGCGTGATCATCAACAGCCCGCTGCAGATCGCCCTGGTCCTGGCCCCGGCCCTGGTGCTGCTCAGCCTGCTCACGGCGACGACCCTGACGCTGGTCTTCGCGCCGATGCTCGTCATGGCCGTGGCGATCACGGTGATCGCCGTGGCCTTCATCGTCTTCGACGGCGAGTCGACCTGGCTGGAGGGGGCGACCCTGATCGCCCTCTACTGCATCATCGGCGCCGTCTTCTGGTGGGGCTGAGTTTTAAGCTTCGCTTTCGTCGGCGGTTTCGGCCCCGACCGCTCGGTACGCTGCGGCCGTGATGGAGCTGGACGGACCGCGCGGGCATCGGGCCGCACCCTGGTGGCGCGGCCGCCGCGCGCTCATCGTGGCCGGGGCCGGCGTCGTCGTGGCCGGGGTCGCCACCGCGGCGCTCGTGGCCCAGGCGTCCGGCGCCGCCTGCGCGGCCACGGTCGGCAACGGCAACGGGCAGGCCACCTACTACGCGGCCGACGGCGGCGGGAACTGCTCGTTCGACAAGGTCGCGGAGCCGCTCGTCGTCGCGCTCGGCAACGCGGAGTACCAGAACGGGGCGGCCTGCGGCGGGTACCTCGACGTCAAGGGGCCCAAGGGCAGCGTCCGCGTGAAGATCACGGATCGCTGCCCCGAGTGCGCCGCGGGGCACATCGACCTCAGCCGGCAGGCGTTCGCCAGGATCGGGGCGATCGACGACGGGATCATCAAGGTCTCCTACAGCCAGGTGAGCAATCCCGGCGTGCCCGGCGGGATGACGGTCCGCGTCAAGGAGGGCTCGTCGCGGTACTGGCTCGCCCTGCGCTTCGACAACACCGGGAACCCCCTGGCCGGCGCCGAGATCCAGTCGGGCGGTTCGTTCCAGGCGCTCGCCCGCACCGACTACAACTACTGGATCGCCGAGAGCGGCGCCGGCAACGGGCCGTTCACGGTGCGGGTCACCGACACGGCGGGCCGGCGCACCACGCTCAACGGGGTCACGCTCAGCGTCGGCACCGTGCAGAAGCCCGGCGCGCAGGCCGCCACCACCTCGCCGTCCGCGCCGAAGCCGAGCCGCCCCTCGGTCACCGGGTCCGCGGCCCCCACCGAGCTCGCCGTCGTCGCGCCGTCGGCCGTCTCGAGCGAGCCGTCGCCGGACGCGAGCCCGGGCAAGGTCCTGAGCAGCCCCGGTGACCTCCATCCCTGCCGCATATAGTCATCTTCAGTGACTACTACACCCACCGATCTCGGCGTCCTCTCCGCGCAGGTGCTCTTCGCGCTGCAGAAGGAGCTGTTCGGGCGCCTGGCCGAGCAGGGGCACCCGCGGCTGCGCCCGCGCCACGGGGCCGTGCTGGCCTACCTCGACCCCGAGGGGAGCCGCGCCACCGAGCTCGCGGCCCAGTCGGGCCAGCACAAGCAGGTCATCGGGACGCTGGTGGACGAGCTGGAGGAGCTGGGCTACGTCCAGCGCCGCCCCGACCCCCAGGACCGCCGCGCGAAGCTGGTCGTCCCCACCGAGCTGGGCCTGGACCAGGGGCGCAAATCGCGAGCCATCCTCGCCGACATCGAGGCCCGGCACGCCGCGGACGTCGGCGCGGACGCGTACGCCGCGTTCAAGGCCGTCCTGATCCGCATCGCGGCCCGCCAGCGGGTGAATTCGCCGCCGTTTCCCGGCTGAGCGCCGCGCGCTGCGGTAGGAAAGCGGGTCATGGCCCTGCTCGCTGAGCGCGACACGTCGGAAACGCACGTCAGGCGGACCTCCCGGGTGTCGTGGCGGTCGGGGTGGTGGCCGGCCGGGCTGGTCTTCGTCGCGACCGGGGCCGTGCTGCACGCGTACGGCGTCTCGCTCCCGGCGTACCTCACGTTCGCCGCGTACGTCGGCCTCGCCGTGACGCTGCCCGGGATGCTGCTGTGGCGGCTCGTCCACCGCGGCTCCCGCGGGCTCGGCGAGGACCTCGCGGTGGGCACGGCCGTCGGCTACGGCGTCGAGGTGCTCGCCTACGTGCCCGCCCGGGCGCTCGGCGCCCCGCTCGCCGCGCTTCTGGTGCCGGCCGGTGTCCTCGGGGCCTTCGCCGGGATCAAACGGCTGCGGCGGTACTGGCGCGGCAGTGGTCCGGCCGGCCGCGCCCCGGTCGCGCACTCGTGGACCCTCGCCGTGATCGCCCTGGTCCTGCTGTTCTGGAGCACGCTCTACTACCGCCACCACGGCTTCGGGTGGCCGAGCTACGGCAAGCCCGACATCGACCTGACGTTCCACCTGGCGCTGGTCGGCGAGCTCAAGCACCACATGGACCTGGTCACGCCGTGGGTGACCAGTGAGCCGATCTACTACCACTGGTTCGCCTACGCCGACATGGCCGCGGCGAGCTGGGCGACCGGCATCGAGCCGTACGTGCTGGTGACCCGCCTGTCCATGCTCCCGGTGATCTTCGCGCTCGTGGTCGCGGTCGCGGCCGTCGGCCGGCGCGTCGGCGGCTCGTGGACGGCGGGGGCCGGCACGGCCCTGGCCGCGTTCTTCGCGCTCTCCCCGGACCCCTACGGCTGGGTGCAGGACCTGTTCTACCGCGACTACGGCTTCAACGCGACGGACGACGGCTCCAACATCCGGCTCACCCTGTGGACGAGCCCGACCCAGACGTTCGGGGCGCTGCTGTTCGTACCGCTGATGCTGATCCTGCTCGACCTCCTGCGCGAACACGGCGCGGACCGACGGCGCCGGCTCGCGTTCCTGCTGCTCCCGGCCGCGGTGATGGGCGCCAAGGCCAGCTTCCTGCCGACCCTCTTCTCCGGCCTGCTGCTGGTGCTGGCCGTCCACCTGCTCGTGCACCGCCGCATCCACCGGGTCGCGGCCGCCGCCCTGGCCGTGATCCTCGGCTGGCTCATCTTCGCCCAGCTGGTCCTCTTCGGCGGCGAGAGCCAGGGCCTGGGGCTGGGCCCGCTGGACGCCCTGCGCCGCAACCCGGCCGGCGTGACCACGCACTACACCGAGGATCCGCGCTCGTACCGCCTGATCGTCCTGCTGGCCCTGACGGCGCTCGGCTGGCTGGCGATCTGGGGCGGCGCGCTGGGCCTGCGCCGGCGGCTCCTGGGCCCGGATGCCGTGCTGCTGCTCGGCCTGGGCCTGGCCGGCTTCTCGATCCTGATCCTGTTCGGCCACTCGGGCGGCCAGGCGGAGGGCTTCTTCCTGCAGGGCGCCCGGCCCTACCTCGCGGCGCTGGCGACCTGGGGCCTGCTGTCCCTGGTCACCTCGGGCCGCGCGATCTTCGCGTTCGGGGCCGGCGTCGTGCTCGTCTACGTCCTGCGCCTCCTCGACGGCTCGACCGTCCCCGTGATCGGCCCCGAGCGCCGCGCCGCCGCCGTGACCGTGGACCTCGTCTGGCCGTGGGCCGTGATCGCCGTGCTCGCGGTGGCCGGGCTGCTGGCGGCCCGCCGGCGCCCGGCCGTCTACGGTCTCGTGGCGGTCTTCCTGCTCGGCTGCACCGCCCCGACCGCCGTCCGCCAGCTCACCTACGCGGTCCAGGACGGCCGCGAGAACGGCTGGTCCGAGCGCGCCGACCTCTGGCCGATCGTCACCCAGGGCACCCTCGAGGCGGGCCGCTGGCTCCGCGATCATTCGTCGCCGAACGACCTCGTGGCCACCAACATGCACTGCGCCTACGAGGGTCGCCGGGGCCGCTCCGCGTGCGACCGCCGGCACTTCGGCATCGCCGCCTACAGCGAGCGCCGGGTCCTGGTCGAGTCGTGGGCCTACACCGCCGAGGCCCACGACCAGGAGGTGATCCAGGGTGTACCGCAGGAGCACACCGCCTACTGGTATCCGCGGATCCTGGCCGACAACGACGCCGCCTTCGCCCGCCCGTCCCCGGACACGATCGGCGTGCTGCGCGACCGGTACCACGTCCGCTGGCTCTTCACCGAGGACGACATCATGCCGCCGTCGCCGGAGCTGTCACGCTACGCGACGCTGATGTTCCGCTCCGGAGCGTGTGCCGTCTACCGGCTCGACTGAATCTCACGGGTTGTGCGGGTCCGAACGGTGTGATCATCGCCCGGCTCAAGAGTTTCCGAAAGAAGCCCTAACGGTCACTTAAGCAACGGTTCACGGAGGCCGCCCGATTACGGCTCGAAGTGGATCGATGACGGATTTCCTCGCCGTGTGCACCATGTGCGGGAGATAGCCGACAAATCGGGCAAATAACCCCGACCTCCGCCCTGAAAGCGCTCCATACCGATGCCTGACGATCCTTAGGCGAACAATAAAGAGGATTAACAGAGCTTCAAATTGGGTCTGTGGATCATGTTCCGCAGGCGTGGAAGTGCACGATGAAACTTAAATTGACCCCCTCCTCAGCCCCTGCCTAGGTTGGTTTCGCCGGTTGGTGGAAACCGCCGGAAACCAGCTCGACAGGATAGAGGAACTGCAATGGTTCAGCCGCACCCGCCGGACTCCGGCGGGGCCCAGCCACCACGCGGTCGATCCACACGGGGCGGTCCGCCGTCCGCGGTCAACGTCGGGCTCGTGGCCCTCGCCGGGCTGCTGCTGCTCGGCGTGGCGACCGGCGGCGGACGCGAGACGATGACCCAGCTCTTCGCGTTCCTGGTCTTCTACTGCGGCGTCTTCACGCTGGTGTCGCTGACGCTGACGGTCATCGTCGGCCTTGTCGCCACCGACCGCATCATGCTCGTGGCCCGGCACCGCGTCTGGGTCCAGTCGGTCCATCGCACCCTCGGCATCGTCGCGATCGCCATGCTCGGCCTGCACATCGGCACCGAGCTGATGAGCGCGCGGGTCAGCGTGTTCGGCGCGCTGGTCCCGTTCACCACGGCGCCGTTCACCATCGGGGCGGGCACCATCGCGGCGTACCTGATGGTGCTGGTGATGTGGACCGGCATGGTCCGCGCCCGCTTCGCGCAGACCGGCAAGCCGTGGATGTGGCGGCCGCTGCACGCCACGGCGTACCTCTGCTGGCCCGTCGCCCTCTGGCACGGCCTCAACGCCGGGCGCCCGCCGGCCGTCTGGGTGACCGCGAGCTACCTGCTGCTGGCCTTCCTCACCTTCGTCGCGCTCGGCCTGCGGCTGTCCGTCGAGCGCAACCGGCGCCGCCAGCAGCTCGCCGCCGACCGCACCACCACCCTCATCGCGCCCGTGGGGCGGCCGGAGCCGGTCTCGTACGACCGCCGCGCCACCCGGTCCCGCCCGGCCGGCCGCTTCCAGTGGGACGCGCCGCCGGCCGACCAGCTGTGGTCCACGCAGGACAGTGACGCCGACCTGCGCGCCGACTACCGCCGCGAGCCCGTCGTCGAGCCGGTCACCGCCATCCCCTCCTACGACGACAGCTTCGTCGAGCCGGTCTTCGAGCCGACCTACCGTGGGGTCGCCAAGCCGGTCCACGACGACTACGACCCCTACGCCGCCTACACGCCCGAGCCGTCGTCCACAGTGGACGACACGGCCGGCATGACGCTGCGGGACCGGTTCGCCGCGCGGCGCTCGGCCGCGGCCGTCGCGGAGGCCGAGCAGGACCGCTACGCCGACGACGACACGCCCACGCTGGTCAACCTCGACACCCGGCGCGAGCTGCGCCGCCAGGAGCGCGAGGCGAGCCGCGGCCGGCGGTACCGCGCCGACGGCGACGACGATCTGGACTTCTGGAACCGGATTCGGGGCGAGGCCCGATGAGCTCGCGCAGCCGCGGCTCCACCGCCACCGCCGCACCGCAGGTGCCGACGGTGCTGTCGATCGGCCCGGCCCGGCTCACCGCCGGGCTCGACCGGGCCGAGCGGCTGGACCTGCGCGCGCACCAGCAGGTGCACGGCCCGATCGGCCCGCTGTCGATGCGCGGCCTGCTCGAGCTCGCCGAGGACATCCAGCTCACCGGCCGCGGCGGCGCCGGCTTCCCGTTCCACAAGAAGGTCAAGGCCGTCGTCGACGTCGTCGAGCGGCGCATGCTCGCGCCCTTCGTGGTGGTCAACGCGACCGAGGGCGAGCCGGCCGCGTGGAAGGACAAGGTCCTGCTGACCCGCGCGCCGCACCTCATCCTCGACGGCGCCGCGCTCGTCGCGTGGGCGCTGCGGGCGGTGGAGATCGTGCTGTGCGTGGCCGACGACGGGGTGGGGGAGCGCTCGCTGCTCAACGCCCTGGCCGAGCGGGACATGCCGGTGCCGTCGCGCGTCGTGCGGGTGCCGCACCGGTTCATCTCCGGCGAGGGCGGCGCCCTGGTGCAGGGCATCAACGGCTTCCCGCACATCCCGCCGGGCATCAAGCGCCGCGCGGCCGAGGCCGGCGTGGAGGGGCAGCCGACGCTGCTGTCCAACGCGGAGACGTTCGCGCAGCTGGCGATCGCGGCCCGGATCGGGCCCCGGCGCTACTGCGAGGTCGGCGACGCGGAGAACAAGGAGCCGGGCACCGTCCTGCTCAGCGTCACCGGCAGCGCGCGACACCCGGCCGTGGTGGAGTGCCCGACCGGCACGCCGCTGGAGGAGGTGCTCGACCTGTGCGCCGTCCCGGCCGGGCCGGCCGTGCTCACCGGCGGCTTCCACGGCCGCTGGCTGGACATGGCGCTGGCGTCCCGCGCCGCCGTCTCGCGCCGCGGCTTCAAGGCCGTCGGTGGGGCGCTCGGCGCCGGGATCATCCTGCCCATCGGGCCGGAGACGTGCCCGGTCGGCGAGGTGGCGCGGGTGGTGCGGTATCTGGCGGCCGAGTCGGCGGGCCAGTGCGGTCCGTGCCGGCTGGGCCTGCCCGACCTGGCCCGGGCCGTGGACGGGCTCGCGTCCGGGGCCGGGGATCCGGCCGTCGTGCGTGCGGCCGCGGCCGCGGTCAAGGGGCGGGGGGCTTGCAGCCATCCGGACGGTACGGCGGGATTCGCCACGTCCGCCCTGGAAGTCTTCGCCGACGATCTGGCCCGCCACGCCCGAGCCGGCGACTGTGGACGGCCGGTCGCCGGGGTGCTGCCGGTGCCCACCGCCCGCGACGAGGGCGGCTCGCGGCGGCTGCACGTCGACTGGTCCCGCTGCGACGGCCACGGGCTGTGCGCGGACGTGGCTCCCGACCTGATCCGGCTGGACGGCAACGGCTATCCGGCCTTCATGGACGCACCCGTGCCGGTGCGGCTCGAACCCGTCGCCGCGCAGGCGGTGGCGATGTGCCCGGCACTCGCGCTGCGTATGGCTGCCCCGAAACGGTGACGCGATGATCGAGGCCTACGGCAACCGAACCCACCGGCCCGCGCCCGGCGCCCGGGACGCGGACGACGAGCTGCTCGTCGCCCTGTACCGCGAGCACGCCGACGCCCTGCTGCGCTTCGTCGCCCGCCTGACCGGCGGCGACCGGCAGCGGGCCGAGGACATCGTGCAGGAGACCCTGCTGCGCGCCTGGCGCAACGCGGACCGTTTCGACCACAACGCGGTCGGCTCGCTGCGCCCGTGGCTGTTCACGGTCGCGCGGCGCATCGCCATCGACGAGCACCGCAGCGCGAGCGCCCGGGCCGGGGAGACCTACGGCCAGGACCTCGACGAGCTGTGGCTGGCCGACCTCGCACAGTCCGACGAGACCGAGCGCGTGCTGGCCAACATGGTCGTGATGGACGCGCTGCGCAGCCTCAGCCGGGCGCATCGCGAGATCCTCGTGGAGACCTACCTGCGGGACCGGACGGTCAACGAGGTCGCCGAGCGGCTGGGGCTCCCGCTGGGCACGGCGAAGTCGCGGGTGTACTACGCGCTGCGCTCCCTGCGCGCCGCGCTCGACGCCCGCAACAGCTCCGCGGACCGCGGCCCGCGCTAGTTCGCTGCGCGGTGTTTCGCGCCGCGCTCGACGCGCGCAATGGTTCTACGGGCCGCGGCCCGCGCTAGTTGGCTGCGCGGTGTTTCGCGCCGCGCTCGACGCGCGCAATGGTTCTACGGGCCGCGGCCCGCGAGAGTTCGAGGAAGCTCCCAGCAATCTTTGTGAATTTGTCCACTGTGGAACCTTCAGTCTCGGTCCTCCCCGCCGCCCGTACCACTTGGCGGAACGCGAGATACGCCAACCGAGGAGGATCCAGTGGCAGCAACCAGGCTCACCGCCACCGTGGCGGGATGCGCCGCGGCGGCGGCCGCGCTGGCCGCCCTGACCGCGTGTGCGCCCCCCGGGGCCAACGTCGACAACACTGTCGACGCCGCTCAGGCCCAGGCCCAGGTGCCCGCGCTCAACGACGTCGCCGGCGAGAGCGCGGTGCCGGTCGTCGCGCCCGTCGGCTCGCAGACCACCGCGCTCAAGGCGGCGTCGATTCCCAAGATGGGCAAGGTCGTCACCGACCAGGACGGCTTCGTCCTGTACCGATTCGACAAGGACACCGCCAAGCCGCCGAAGTCCAACTGCGTCGACAAGTGCGCGCAGGTGTGGCCGCCCGCGATCACCGACGGCAACCCGGACCTCTCCGGCGTCGACCCGTCCGTCGTCGGCACCGTGACCCGCGCCGACGGCGCCCGCCAGATCACGCTGGCCGGCTGGCCCGTGTACCGCTACATCGGCGACCCCAAGCCGGGCGCCTGGAAGGGGCAGAACGTCGGCGGCGTCTGGTTCGTCGTGGCGCCCGACGGCAAGAAGAACCTCACCTGCCTCCCCACGCCCGCGCCCACCGCGGTGGAGCCTCCGGCCGCCTCGGCCGCGCCGACCGGTGACGGCGGGACCGGCGGCTACTGATGTACCCCGTCGAGCCCGACGGCGCCGGCTCCCGGCCGTGGCCGCGCCGCCGAACCTGGCCCTGGTGGGTGCTGATCGCCGCGGCCGTGGGCGTCATCCTGGGCGTGCCCTCGTGGCGCGCCGCCCTGACCGGTGGTCAGGCGGGCTCGGCGAACCCGCAGCAGACGGCGCCGGCGGCGGGCTACCCGGCCGGCGCCTCCCAGGCCGGCCAGAACCCGGTGCAGGTCGCCGCCACCGGCACACTGGCGGCCGGAGCCCTGCCCGCGGGCTACACGATGACCAGCTCCGGCCCGCTCGGCCCGGTGGACCGTGAGTTCCTGACCAAGGTGCGCCAGGCCGGGCTCTGGGAGGGTCCGGCCGGCAACATGGCGCAGACCAAGGCCGGTGACGAGCGCGTCAAGGAGGTCGGCAAGCAGCTCGCCATCGACCACAAGGGCCTCGACCAGCAGGTTCGGCAGGTGTCCGCGCAGCTCGGGGTACCGCTGCCGGACAAGCCGAGCGACGAGCAGCAGGGCTGGCTCAACGAGATGACCGCGGCCCAGACGGGATCGCAGTTCGACGACGTCTTCGCCAACCGCCTGCGGGCCGCGCACGGCAAGGTCTTCGCGCTCGTCTCCCAGATCCGCTCGGGCACGCGCAACGAGCTCGTGCGGACCTTCGCCCAGACCGCGGTCAACGTCGTGATGAAGCACATGACGCTGCTGGAGAGCATCGGCAACGTCAACTTCGGGGCGCTGCCCGAGCCGGTCAGCGGGGCGGCGCCCGCGAACAAGAGCAACACCACGCCCGCCGTGGCCTTCCAGCCGAATGCCGTCTGGGCGGTCGCGGGCCTTGCCGTCGCGATCGGGGCCTTCGCCGCGTTCCGAATCTTCCGCGGTTCCCGGCGTTCCCGGCATCGAACCGCGTACTGACCCCGTCCACTGTGGACGCATAGTCCTCGGCGCCGTCGAGTGCAAGGAAGGCCTCGGCGGCGCCGAGTCGGTTGCCGCATTTTTGCCGCACGTCATCGACTGTTATCGTGCGCTAGGCCTCGTGAGCGGGGCGGTTGCCGACGCGCACGGGGAGGACGCGGTGACCTACGGGGGTAGTGTCATGCCCGCCGGCGAGGTGCCGGTGGAGGTGGGCGAGGCCGCTCAGGCTCGCGGGTTCGGCCCGCTGTTGAGCGAGCGGCGGCTGGCCCGGGCCCGGAACCGGTTCCTGCTGTGGCTGGTGATCGCGGCCGGGTGTCTCGGCCTGCTGATCGGGACCGGCGCGCTGGGCAGCCGGCTGAGCGTCTTCGACGCCATGTACTCGGTTGTCCGGTTCATCGGCCTGTTCCTCTGCTTCGGCATGGTGTTCGCGATCGTGAGCGCCATCCGGACGCTGGTCGTGGGGAATCGCGCGTACTTTGCCTACAGCGAGGGCTTCGTCTACCGACACAACGGGAAGGTCCAGGCGTTTTCGTGGCCTGAGACCACCGGACTGCAGTCGGTGCTCGGCAAGCGCGGCGATGCGGCCGGCAAGCTCAGTCACTACAACCTGCTCGTGCACGGGAGCGAGCCCATCATGATCCCGATCAACATCGTCAACGGGCGGGACGAGTTTCTCGACCACCTGATGGCGGCGCTGACCCGCCACGGCCGACCGATCACCTGACAGGAACCGTCTCTCATGCAACCTGGTTACCCGCCGCCCTCTGATCCGCAGCAGCCTTCGCAGTACGGGCCGCCTCCCCCGCAGTACGGGGCGCCGCCGCAGTATGGGCAGCCTCAGGCGCCTCAGCCGCCGTACTCGGCTCCTCCGGCTTATGGGCAGCCGCCCGCCAATGGACAGCCTGTTTCGGGGCAGCCCGCCTATGGTCAGCCTGGTTATGGTGAACCTGGTTATGGTCAGCCTGTTTCCGGGCAGCCTGCTTATGGACAGCCTGTGTCCGGGCAACCGGCTTTTGGGCAGCCTCAGGCGCCCTATGGGCAGCCGCCTCCGCCGCCGCCCTATGGGCAGCAGCAGCCGCACTACATGCAGGTGCAGCAGTCGCCGGCCGCTCAGAGCGCGGTGTCCTCGAAGGGGAAGCGGGAGATCATCTTCGGGCTGATCCTGATCGCGGCCGGCGTCGGGATCACGGTGTGCACCTACATGTCCGGGTCGTCGGTGTATCTGGTCGCCTGGGGCCCCGTCATCTGGGGTGTCGTCCAGCTCGTCCGGGGCATCGTCAACGTGGCCCGCGGCCGCTAGCTTTTCTCGCTCGCCCGCCGGGGTTTTGCGGACCGCCAGGGTTTTGTGGATCGCCAGGGTTGTGGTTCGTCGGGGTTGTGATTCGCCGGGGTGTGGTTCGTCCGCTCCCCGGCGGTTCGCTGTTCGGGAAAGTGTCGTACCCCGCGGCTAGCCTCGACCCCAGAACGCGTTGCTTCACAACTCCAGAGGGAGAGCGGCGGCCTTCTGCTCGAGGTATCGCTGCTCGGGAGACTGGTGGTGCGCTTGGCGGCGAGGGTGTACCACTCGCGTGCCTCGACGGGAGAGCCGGCCATCTCCAGCAGGTGCGCGCGCACGGCGGCGAGGCGGTGGTGGGAGGCCATCCGCTCGTCCGCGTCCAGGGTCGCCAGCAGCTCCAGCCCGGCCTGCGGGCCCCTCACCATGGCCAGCGCGACGGCGTGGCTCAGGGTGACCATCGGGTTCGGGGCGACGCGGGTCAGGAGCTGGTAGAGGGCGACGATCTGCGGCCAGTCGGTCGCCGTGGCGTCGGTGGCCTCGTCGTGGACCGCGGCGATGGCGGCCTGCAGCTGGTAGGGGCCGGTCGGCCCCTGCGGCAGCGTGCGCGTGATGAGCTCGGTGCCCTCGTCGATCATCGGGCGCAGCCAGCGCGAGCGGTCCTGCTCGGCCAGGGGCACCAGGGTGCCGTCGGGCAGCGTGCGGGCCGGGCGGCGGGCGTCGGTGAGCAGCATCAGGGCCAGCAGCCCGGCGACCTCGCCGTCGGCCGGGAGCAGCCGGTGGACTTCACGCGTGAGGCGGATGGCCTCGGTGGTCAGGTCGCCGCGGTGCAGGTCGGCGCCGGAGCTGGCGGTGTAGCCCTCGTTGAAGATGAGGTACAGGACCTGGAGCACGACCTCCAGGCGGGCCGGGCGCTCCTCGGGCGGCGGCGGGGCGAACCGGGCGCCCGCCGACTTGATCTTCGCCTTGGCGCGGCTGATGCGCTGGGCCATGGTGGCCTCGGGGACGAAGAAGGCGCTGGCGATCTCGGCGGTGGTGAGGCCGCCGACCGCGCGCAGGGTCAGCGCGAGCTGCGACGCCGGCGACAGAGCCGGGTGGCAGCACAGGAACAGCAGGGTGAGGGTGTCGTCGCGATCGGGGACGGCGTCGGAGGGCTCGGGCTCGAGGGCGGCGACGGCCTGCTCACGCCGGCGGCGGGCGTCGTCGGCGCGGAACTGGTCGGTCAGGCGGCGCACGGCGACCGTGATGAGCCAGCCGCGCGGGTTGGCCGGGGTGCCCTCGGCGGGCCACTGCAGGGCCGCCGCGAGCAGGGCCTCCTGCACGGCGTCCTCGCAGGCGTCGAACTGACCGTATCGCCGGATCAGGATGCCCAGCACCTGCGGGGCGAGCGTGCGCAGCTCCTCCTCGACCGTCACAGCATCATCTCTACACCACGGCAGGCCTGGCTCCGCACCGCGACAGGCCTGGCTCTACACCACCACAGGCCTGGCCTTGTCGGTCGCCAGCTTCACCGCGATGAGCCCGAGGAGGGTGCCGGTGACGTATCGCTGGACGCGCAGCCACGCCGGGCGCCGCCCGAGGAATGCCGCGATGGCGCCGGCGGCGCACACGATCCCGGTGTTGACCAGCATGCTGACGGTGATCTGCACGCCGCCGAGCAGGAAGGCCTGCGCGACGAGATGGCCGGCGTGCACGTCGACGAACTGGGGGATCAGCGAGGCGTACATGATCGCAGCCTTCGGGTTGAGCAGGTTGGTCATCAGGCCCATCGTGAACAGCCGCCGGTTCGAGTCCGGGGGCAGCTCGACCGGGGCGAACACCGAGGTGCCGCCGGGGCGGACCGCCTGCCACGCGAGGTAGGCCAAGTAGGCGGCGCCGGCGAGCTTGACCGTCGTGTAGAGGGCGGGGACGGCCGCGAAGACCACCGAGAGCCCGGTCGCCGCGAGGGCCAGGTAGGCGAGGAAGCCGACCGCGACGCCGCCGAGCGAGGTCAGACCGGCCCGGCGGCCCTGGGTGATGCTGCGCGAGACGAGGTACATCATGTTCGGGCCCGGCGTGAGCACCATCCCGAGCGCCACGAGCGCGACGCCCGCCACCGCACCGACAGAGATCATGGAGCCCACGATGCCCGCGCGCCCGACTCCGGAGAACGGCCAATTCGCGGAGACTGGCGTACGCCACCGGGCGTAGGCGCGGCTACGCCCCACGGGCCACGACCGGAGCCCGCGATTTTGCCAGGCTGAAGGCGTGCGATTCACACCCAGAGGGCGCAAGGCGATCCTGACGCTGCACGTGGCCACCGCGGTCGGGTGGCTCGGCACCGACGTGGTGCTGCTCACGCTCGGCATCGCCGGGCTGAGCGGGGCCGCCGAGCGGGCGGTCGTCTACCCGGCGATGGGGCTGATCGGCACCGTCCTGTTCGTGCCGCTGACGTTCCTGGTCTGGCTGGTCGGCGTGGTCAACGCGGTCGGCACCCCGTGGGGACTGGTCACGTGGTGGTGGGTCGCGGTGAAGCTCGGGATCGTGACGGTGATGCTGGGGCTGGTCACGTTCGCGCTGTACCCGAACCTGGCCGACGCCGCCGACCTCGGCGCCGCGCTACCGGCGCAGGAGCGCCTCAACCTCGTCATCGCGCCCGCCGTGTCCAGCTCGCTGCTGCTGTTCTCGACGATCCTGTCGACGTACAAGCCCTGGGGCCGCACCCGCCGCGGTGAGCAGCGTCGCCGCGCCCAGCAGGCCGACGACCAGGCCGGGGCGCAGCGCCTCGGCGAGCAGGCCGGCCAGCGCCGGTAGCAGCCCCTGCGCGGTCATCAAACCGGTGCTGAGCAGCCCGAACGCCTGCCCGCGGCCGTTGGCGGGCAGCGCGTCGCGGAACGCGGTCTGCACGCCGAGCCCGAACGCGGCGCCGACCCCGACGACCACGAGCGCCGCGGCGAGCAGCGGCCAGGTCGGGTGGCCGCCCGCGGCGCCGGACGGGATGGCGAAGGCCAGGCAGGGTAGGCCCATGAGCGCGATGAGCGCCGGGACGAGCCGCTCGCGCCGGGCGGGGGCGAGCAGCCGTCCGACGAGCAGGTTCCCGGCGACCATGCCGACCGGGATCGCGGCCAGCAGCCAACCGGCGACGCCGGCGGGGAAGCCTCGGCCGGCCGCGTACGGGACCATCAGCGCCTCGGCGCCGGTGATGAACGCGGGCGGGAGCCACTGCATGAGCAGCAGCCGGCGAATCGTGCGGTCGCGGAGCAGGGCCGCGTTGCCGTGCCAGCTGGCCGCGGCGAGACCGTGCGCCTTGCCGACCCTCGCCGTTGCATCCCTCGCCGTTCCTTTCCTCGTCGGCTCGTCACTCGCCGTTCCTTTCTTCGCCGCCCCTCTTCTCGTCGGCTCGTCACTCGCCGGCCCGGTCGTGCTCGGCCGGTCGCTCGTCCGCCCGGTCTTCGTCGGCCCGCTGCTCGCGGCCGCGCTGGCCGGGGCGGGGCGGTCGGCCAGGGCCAGGCGGGTCCAGACGGCGGCGATGACGTGGCCGACGGCGGCCAGCAGCATCGCGTTGCGCCCGCCCACGGTCGCGACCGCGACGCCCGCACCGGCCATGCCGACGAGCTGCGCCAGCGACGAGGCGACATTGGACAGGGAGCGGCCCAGCACGTACGCGTCGCCGGTCAGGGCCTCGGCGATCAGCGCGCTCTGGGCACCCATGAACACCGGGGTGAGCAGGGCCGCCGCGGCGACCAGGACGAGCGAGGCCCAGACCGGCAGCGCGACGGCGGCCAGCACGGCGGCGACGGCGGCCTCGGCGAGGTACCCGAGCACGATGAGCCGCCGCGGGCGGATGCGGTCGGCGAGGGCGCCGAGGACGCTCGCCCCGACCAGCTGCGGCAGGAAGCCGATGCCGTAGGCGAGCGCGGCCAGCGCCGGGGAGTCGGTCGCGGCGTAGACGAGCAGCGAGAACGCGACGATGCGCAGGGTGTCCGCGAGGATGCTCAGCGTCCGTGTGCCGAACAGCACGCGGAATGTCCCATCGCGCAGCACGGCCGTGTACGTGGTCATGCACTCAGCCTCGCTAGGCGCGCCGTGTATCCGGACTCATTCGTCCCTGGACGTAAGGTCGAGGCATGCTCCGCCTGGAGGTCGTCGCCGAGGACCTGCTGCACACCCGGTTCGCGGTGTCGCCGTTGTTCGAGCTAGGCGGGCTGCTGCGGCGCCTGAGCGGGCTGGCGCCGCTCGGGCCGTTCGCGCGGCTGCGGCCGGCGTTCGAGCGGCTGCGTGCCGAGACCGACCTCGACGCGGTGGTGGCGCTGCACACCGCGGAATATGGAGCGGACTTCGTGGGGCCGCCGCCCGCCGGGATGCAGCAGACCTGGCAGGACGACCTCGCCGCGGTGCGCGCGACGCCGCTGCCGGTGGCGCGCCGGGAGATCGCGCGGGCGCTGGGCGAGGGGCCGCGGATCGGCGACGCGGCTCTGGCGGTGCTGCGCTCCGACGATGTGGTGCCGCGCCTGGCCGCGGCGCTGGAGGCGGCCTGGCTGACGCTGCTGGCGCCGGACTGGCCGCAGCTGCGGGCGATCTGCGAGAACGATGTGGTGCACCGGGCCGGGCGGCTGGGCGAGGGGGGATGGGCGGCGGCGTTCGCGGGGCTGCATCGGCGGGTGCGGTGGCACGAGGGGGCCGTGGAGATTTCGGGCAAGACCACCCCGCCCACCTCCCGTCGTAGCCGCCGCTCTGAGCGTGGGCGGCCGCTTCCGCCCGGGTCGCCGCTCTCGCCACTGCCTGGGCAGCCGCTTCCGCCTGGGTCGCCGCTCTCGCCACTGCCTGGGCAGCCGCTTCCGCCTGGGTCGCCGCTCTCGCCACTCCTTGCGCTGTCGCCCTCACCTGGGCAGCCGCTCTCGCCCGGGGAGTTGCTCGCGCCTACGCCGCCGCTCTCGCCACTGCCTGCACAGTCGCTCTCGCCTGGGCAGCCGCTCTCGCCTGGACAGCCGCTCTCGCCTGGGGAATTGCTCGCGCCTACGGTTCCGTCCGAGCTTGCGGCGGCGGCCGGGTCCGGTGGGCCGGCTTCGCCCGGGTTGCTCGATGGGCGCGGCGCGGCCGTTCGCACCGTGGCCTCGGACGGGACCGGGCTGCTGCTGGTGCCGTCGGTGCTGATCTGGCCCGGCGTGGGGGCGTACATGGATCCGCCGTGGCGGCGCGCGCTCGTGTACCCGGCGCGGGGAGTCGCCGCGCTGTGGGAGGGCGCGCCGGAGGGCGGCGGAGCGCTCGGGGAGCTCGTCGGACAGTCGCGGGCCCGGGTGCTGCTGGCGCTGGAGGAGCCCGCGAGCACGACACAGCTCGCCGCGCGGCTGGGGCTCGCGGTCGGCGCGGTCGGGGACCACCTCGCGATCCTGCGGCGCAGCGGGCTGGTGCGCTCGGCTCGGGCCGGGCGGTCGGTGCTCTACCGGCGCACACCGCTCGGCGACGCCCTCGCGGCCCAGGGCGCCGGCGGTTCGTGACGGGCCGCTGGGCGACGGGCTCGCGCACCAAGGGGCCAGCGATTCGTGACGTGGTGGGCGGCTTCGGGCGCTCGCGGCTCACGGGTGCCGGTGATTTGGGACGCGCCGCTTGATGACGCCCTCTTGGGCCCGGGTGCCGGCGGTTCGTGGCGGGCCGCTGGGCGACGCGTTCGCGGACCAGGGTGCCGGCGGTTCGTGACGGGCCGCTGGGCGACGCGCACCAAGGGGCCGGCGATTCGTGACGTGGCGGCGGCTCCAGGCGGTGGCGGTGCGAAGGGGCGGCGGTCGGGGCGTGAACCTTCGCCGCATCGGGGTGCCGGGCGGGTCGGCGGAACTAGGCTGCGGGTAATCGCGCACGTCACACGACCAAAGGAGTTTGCTGTGGCATCGAGGCTCAACCCGTACATCAACTTCCGGGGCAACGCCCGACAGGCGATGGAGTTCTACCAGAGCGTGTTCGGCGGCGAGCTGCGCATGAACACGTTCGGCGAGTTCGGCTCGGACGACGCGGACATCGCCGACCAGATCATGCACGCGCAGCTCGAGAGCCCGAGCGGGTACACCATCATGGCGTCGGACACGCCGCCGAACATGACGCTCAGCCCCGGCGACCACATCACGATCAGCCTCAGCGGCGACGACGCCGCCGAGCTGCGTGGCTACTGGGAGAAGCTCGCCGCCAGCGGCAAGGTGTCCATGCCGCTGGAGAAGCAGATGTGGGGCGACGAGTTCGGCTCCTGCGTCGACCAGTTCGGCATCCAGTGGATGGTCAACATCGGCCAGGCCCAGGGCTGACTATCGTCTGGGGCATGCCCATCGAGCACGACCTGACCGCACTCGATCGCGAACACGTCTGGCACCCGTACGCGCCGATGCCGGCGACCCAGCCGCCGCTGGTGGTCTCGTCGGCATCGGGCGTGCGGCTCACCCTCGCCGACGGCCGGGAGCTGATCGACGGGATGTCGTCGTGGTGGGCGGCGATCCACGGGTATCGCCACCCCGCCCTGGACGCCGCGGTGCGCGACCAGCTCGGCCGGATGAGCCACGTGATGTTCGGCGGCCTGACCCACGAGCCCGCGATCCGGCTGGCCAAGACGCTGGTGGACATCACGCCCGACCCGCTGCGGCACGTGTTCCTGTGCGACTCCGGTTCGGTGGCCGTCGAGGTCGCGGTGAAGATGTGCCTGCAGTACCACCGCTCGCTCGGCCGTGGCGGGAAGCGCCGGATGCTCACGTGGCGGGGCGGCTACCACGGCGACACGTTCCACCCCATGTCGGTCACCGACCCCGACGGCGGCATGCACAGCCTGTGGCGCGGCGTGCTACCCGAGCAGGTCTTCGTGCCGATGCCGCCGGTCGAGTACGACCCGGGCTACGTCGACCTCGTCGGCGCGACGCTGCGGGAGCACCGCGACGAGATCGCCGGCATCATCGTCGAGCCCGTGGTGCAGGGGGCCGGCGGGATGCGCTTCCACAGCCCGCGCTACCTGCAGGACCTGCGCGAGCTCGCCGACGAGCACGACGTCCTGCTCGTGTTCGACGAGATCGCGACCGGCTTCGGCCGCACCGGCGCGCTGTTCGCGGCCGACCTGGCCGGTGTCGCGCCCGACGTGATGTGCGTGGGCAAGGCGATGACCGGCGGGTACCTCTCGATGGGGGCCACGCTCTGCGTCCCGCGCGTCGCCGAGGGCATCAGCCGCGGCGAGACCCCGGTCCTCGCCCACGGCCCGACGTTCATGGGCAACCCGCTCGCCTCGGCCGTGGCCAACGCCTCGATCGACCTGCTGCTCGCCGGCGACTGGGCCGCGAACGTGCGCCGCATCGAGGCCGGCCTGCGCGCCGGGCTGGAGCCGGCCCGCGGCCGGCCCGGCGTGCGTGAGGTGCGCGTGCTCGGCGCGATCGGGGTCGTGCAGCTCGACCACGACGTGGACATGGCCGCCGCCACCGCCGCCGCGGTCGGGCACGGGGTCTGGCTGCGGCCGTTCCGCGATCTGATCTACACGATGCCGCCGTACGTCACCGGCGACACCGACCTCGAAAGCATCTGCGCGGCCGTCGTCGCCGCGGCGGAAGTCGCCTAGTTCGTCCATTTGGGACAACGCGCCGTGCAAGAAGGCGGCAGTGTTACGCAATTATGTCGCAAGACCTTGTGCAAGGGCGTGCGGCCGCCCTAATGTCACCTCACTCACGGCGTCCGCTCCCACAACGCCTCGAGCGTCCGAGGTGCACACCCCATCACCCCGCTCGACGTCCCGCCATCTCGATGCATCTGGGTGCGCCGCCTACCCAAGAGAAACGAGTCAATTGATGTCACGGAGCACCACTGGAGCACCACCGCGGTGGTCTGCGGCGGCGACCGCGGCCGCCGTCGGCCTCGGGCTCATCGTCGCCGGTGGCACCACCGCCTACGCCGCCTCGGACGCGCCGGCGGTGACGCGGGCGGGCCTGAACCCCGCGCTCGTCGCGGGCCGGGGCGCCAACGTCGGCTTCGCCGAGCAGGAGGCGGAGAACGCCAAGACCAACGGGGTGGTCATCGGACCCGACCGCACGGCGTACACGCTGCCGGCGGAGGCGTCGGGCCGGTCGGCGGTCAAGCTCACCCCCGGGCAGTACGTCGAGTTCACGCTGCCCGGCGCGGCCAACGCGATCAACGTCCGTTACAGCATTCCGGACGCCCCGAACGGCGGCGGCATCACCGCGCCGCTGGACGTGACGGTCAACGGCAAGTCCAAGCAGACGATGACGCTGACCTCGCAGTACTCCTACCTGTACAACCAGTACCCGTTCACCAACGACCCCAACGCGGACCTGCTGCACAACGACTGGTGGATCACCGAGTGCGCGTGCGTGCCGGCCGCCACCACGCCGGCGCCGCAGATCACGAAGCCGTTCCGGCCGTTCCACTTCTACGACGAGCAGCGGCTGCTGCTCGGCAAGACGTACAAGGCGGGGGACAAGGTCCGGCTCACCGTCCCGGCCGGCAGCAACGCCGCCTGGACCGCCATCGACCTGCTCGACTCGCAGCTCGTGGCCGCCCCGAAGCTCAACCTGATCGCGTCGAACGTGCTGTTCTTCGGCGCGGACCCGACCGGCAAGCGCGACTCCGCGGACGCGTTCGACATGGCGATCGCGTTCGCCAAGTGGACGCACCTGAAGGTGTACGTGCCGCCGGGCACGTACCAGGTGAACCGGCACATCATCGTCGACAACGTGACGATCGAGGGCGCCGGCTCGTGGTACACGATCATCAAGGGTCACGAGGTCGCGCTCAGCGTGCCCGCGCCGGACAAGTCGACGCACACGGGGGTCGGCTTCTACGGCAAGTACGCGCAGGACGGTGGCAGCCGCAACGTGCACCTGTCGGGCTTCTCGATCATCGGTGACGTGCGCGAGCGCATCGACACCGACCAGGTCAACGGCATCGGCGGCGCCATGTCGGACTCGACCATCGACGGGCTCTACATCCAGCACACCAAGGTCGGGCTCTGGTTCGACGGCCCGATGAACAACACCAAGGTCACCAACACCACGGTCGTCGACCAGATCGCCGACGGCCTCAACTTCCACACCGGCGTCACCAACTCGACGGTGTCGAACAGCTTCTTCCGCAACACCGGCGACGACGCGCTGGCGATGTGGGCGGAGACGACCACGAACGCGAACAACACGTTCGACCACAACACCGTCCAGACCCCGACGCTGGCCAACGGCATCGCGATCTACGGCGGCAAGGACATCACCGTCTCCGGCAACCTGGTCGCGGACCCGATCCGTGAGGGCAGCGCGTTGCACCTGGGCAGCCGCTTCGGCGCCCAGCCGTTCGCCGGCACGATCAACGTCAAGGACAACACCACGGTCCGGGCCGGGACCTACGAGCTCAACTGGAACATCGGCCTGGGCGCGATCTGGCTGTACGCGCTCGAGCGCAACATCGACGCGAACGTCCAGGTCACCGGCGACAACTTCCTCGACAGCACCTACAACGCGATCATGCTGGTCGTCGACTTCCCGGTGAAAGACCAGTACTCGATCACGAACGTCCACTTCAAGGACATCAAGGTGGACGGCACCGGCACCTCGGTCGTCTCGGCCCGCGTGGCCGGCTCCGCGACCTTCGAGAACGTCGACGCCCGCAACGTGGGCGCGGTCGGCGTGAACAACTGCGGCTCGTTCCACTTCACCCCGGCCGGCTCGGAGTTCTCCCTGACCGACCTGGGCGGCAACGACGGCGGCGGCACCACGGGCCCGTGGCTGGCGTCGTGGGAGCTGCCGAACACCATCACGTGCGACGACCGCCCGCCGGTCGTGGTTCCGCCGGCTCCGCAGCCCTGGTAACCACCGCGTGACCGAGTGCCCCCGTCGATCTTCCGGATCGGCGGGGGCACTTGCCTTTTGGAAGTGGCCGGGCGGCCACTTCCTCAACCGGCAAGGCGTTGGCGAACGGCCTCGTTGCTGCCGCTCGACGTCCGCACACGGCGCCGTCCGCGTCGAGGCGGATGCCGTCGGGCCCGATGCCGTTGCCCGACGCGCGCCGGCACACCCTCGGCGAAGAGCGTCCCTCGCCGGCCTGCCCCCCTCGGCGCCGATGGCCGTCCCCCGCCCACGTCGGCGTCGATCGGCCGGGCCGATGAAGCGGTCGCGGGGCCCGGCGAGACCCCGCGACCGCGGCTCTGTGCCGACACCGCCGAGCGGAACGCGCCTGTACGCGTCCGCTCGGCGGCCACCGTCCGCATCGCCCCGTTCGTTCCCCCGTGATTTCGATGCGGACGAGCCACCGGCCTATCCAGCTGCGAGCTCAAGTGGTCCCAAGCACGCGACCGCCCCCCGGTTCTGAACGCCTTGTGGCAGGTGGGTCCGGATAAGCGTATCTAGACGTCTAGGTCAGCGCAATTGTTGATTTGCGGAATTGTGGACTAGCCTTGCGGCGTGCGGGGCCGCCTTTTTCCAGTCGCCGAGGACTGGTATGAATGGCGCCAGGACGAGCCGCCGCTGGCCGGGACGGTGCTGGTGCGCGTCGGGGTCGGCGAGGGCGGGCGGCTGGTGCTGACCGGCCTGCGCATCGACGGGACGCCGAGCGCGGAGCTGCTGCGCGCCATTCCGGTCGGGCGCATCGAGGCGGCGGCCAATGCGCAGTTGGCGGCGGAGGGGGCTGCTGGGAGTACGACTCCTGTGTTGAACCTTCGGGCTCGGCCGGCCGTCGCGCCGGTGGCCGAGGACGTCGGGTGGGAGATGGTCGAGCCGTCGCTCGCCGTCGTGCGCGCGGCCCCGGCTGAGTCCGTGCGGCTGCGCGGGCGGCCCGACATCTTCTATCGGGAGGTTGCCGACGTGTATCTCGAGTACGCGGCCGCGTCGCCCCGCCCCGCCTGTGACCTGGCCGATCGGCACGGGGTGCCGGTGAGCACCGCGCACCGCTGGGTGAAGGAGGCCCGCCGGCGCGGGTTCCTGCCGCCGGGGCGCCCGGGCAAGAGCGGCTGAAGGATCGCGTGCGCGTCACTTGTATCGTGAACGCGTGTCGATTGACGGCGCCTTGCGGGCGAGGGTGCACGGGCTCGTCACCGAGTATCTCGGGGGACAGGACATCCCGGCGGATCTCGTCGCCGAGCCGGTCGCGATCCGGTCCGGGACCGCGGTCGTGTACTTGCGCCTGATCGCCAGCGAGCCGCCGTTCGTGCGCGTGTTCTCGCCGTTGCTGCGGCGGCTGGAGTGCTCGCCGGAGCTGCTGGCCGAGCTCAACGAGCTCAACGGGCGGCTCAACTTCATCCGGCTGTTCTGGCGCGACGGGAGCGTGTTCGCGGCGGTCGAGACGCTGGCGTCCACGCTGGACCCGATCGAGCTCAGCAATGCCTGCGACTGGGTGGCCGACGCGGCGGACTACTACGACGAGCGGCTTCGCGACCAGTTCGGCGGGCAGCTGGCGTTCGACCCGACGGATTCGGAACGTTAGCGGTACGAAACCCGGAGTAATCACTCCCGAGGGCCTCTGGCGAAACTGTCACACCCCAGGTCCAAGATGAGACCCATGAAGCGCCTCATCGTCTCGACCGTCGGCGGCCAACCCGTCACCGCCACCGAGCACCGCGTCCCCTCCTTGAACCCCTCCCGGCTGGACGACGTCGTCGCCGAGGTCGCGCTCGCCGACGCCGACACCTTCGTCGCCGCGTGCCGCTCCGCGCGCCGGGCGCAGAAGGCCTGGGCCGACGTGCCGGCGCCGGTGCGCGGCCGGGTCGTGGCCAACCTCGGCCGCCTGGTCGAGGCCAACTTCGAGGCCCTTGCCGCGCTGGTCACCCGCGAGGTCGGCAAGACCCTGACCGAGGCCCGCGGCGAGGTGCAGGAGATCGTCGACACCTGCGACTTCTTCCTCGGCGAGGGGCGGCGGCTCTACGGGCAGACGGTGCCGAGCGAGATGCCCGACAAGCAGCTGTTCACGTTCCGGGTGCCGGTGGGTGTGGCGGCGATCGTGACGGCGGGCAACTTCCCGGTGGCGGTCCCGAGCTGGTATCTGGTGCCGGCCCTCCTGTGCGGCAACGCCGTCGTGTGGAAACCGGCCGAATACGCGGCCGCGTGTGCCGAGGCGTTCGCCGAGCTGATCCGGCGGGCTGGGGTGCCCGAGGGCGTGTTCGAGGTGGTGTATGCGGACGGCCCCACGACCTATGCCGGACTCGAGGCCGGGCTGCGCGAGCAGCTCATCGACAAGGTCGGGTTCACGGGCTCGTCCGAGGTCGGGGCGCGCATCGGCGAGCTGGCGGGGCGGCACCTGCAGAGCGCCTGCCTCGAGCTCGGCGGGAAGAACCCGATGGTCATCACCGAGGACGCCGACCTCGACCTGGCGGTGCACGGGGCGCTCTTCGCCGGCTTCGGCACCGCGGGGCAGCGCTGCACCTCGCTGGGGACGCTGATCGTCCACGACAGCGTGCTGGACGAGTTCACGCGGCGGCTCGAGGACGCGGTGCGAGGCGCGACCGTCGGCGACCCCGCGGACCCCTCGGTGCTCTACGGGCCGCTGATGAGCGAGCGGTTCGCGGAGCGGTACGAGGGCTATCTCGAGTGGATCGAGGACCATCACCGGGTCTCGGGCTCGTCCGGGGTCGGGCGGATCACGGCCGAGAATCCGCGGGACGGGTTCGTCGGTGATCCGGCGGCGGGGCTGTTCTACCACCCGGTGCTCGTGCACGGGGTGCGGCCCGAGGACAAGGTCTTCCAGCAGGAGACGTTCGGGCCGCTGGTGGGCGTGGCGCGGTATTCGGCGCTGGAGGAGGCGATCGAGCTCGCGGACGCGCCCGGCTACGGGTTGTCGGCCGCGATCTACACCACCGACCCGCGCAAGGCGTTCACGTTCCGGCGGGGCACCCGGGCGGGCATGGTCAGCGTCAACAACTCGACGTCGGGGGCGGAGGCGCACCTGCCGTTCGGGGGCAACGGGCGCTCGGGCAACGGCAGCCGGCAGTCGGGGGTGTGGGTGCTCGACCAGTTCACTCGCTGGCAGTCGATGAACTGGGACTACTCGGGGCGGCTCCAGCGCGCGCAGATGGACACGCTGACGATTTCGCCGGACCCGGATTATCGGCTCAGCACCGACTAAGTCGGACATTTGCCGTAAATTGCCCCTCGGGGTGGCTCGCGCTCGATTCGGCGCGGGCGCCCCGGACGGGGGGAGCAATGATGTTTCGGCAGAAGGGGGCACGGTCGACGCGCTGGGCCGCGGTGGCGGTGCTCGCCACGTGCGGCGCGCTGGCTGTGCCGCAGGCGGGCTTCGCGGCGGCGGCCGGGCCGGCTGGGAAGACGAGCGGCGCGCGGCCCGGGCTCGCCGACCGGGCCGACCAGACGGACCGCGCGGATCAGACGGACCGTGCGGACCAGACGGACCGGGCGGCTGGCATCGGCAAGGGCGGCAAGAGCGATCACGCCGTCGGTCTCGGCAAGGCCAGCAAGAGCGATCAGGCGGCCAACGCCGATCAGGCGGCCAACGCCGACCGGGCCGACAAGAGCGGCCAGGCTGGAAAGGGCAACCGGGCCGACAAGGACACCCGCACCAACAAGGACGACCGCCCCAGTAAGGACGACGGCACCAGCAAGGACAACGGCACCAGCAAGGGCGACCAGAGCGGCAAGGGCGTCCAGAGCGGCAAGGGCGTCCAGGGCGGCAAGAGCAATGCGGCCGGCCAGGGCGACCACGCCGGCCGGAAGGCGTCGGGCAAGAGCGCGGACGGGAAGACGGCCAGCAGCTCGGGGCAGGCGGGGGCGGCCGGGCTCGCGGGGGTCGTTGGTCGAGCGGCGGACGTCGCCGGCGGCAGCGGCGCGGACGCGGGAACCAGAGGCGTCGCGCGCCAGAACGCGGCCGGGGCGAGGCCGGGGACCGGGGCGCAGGTGTTCGCCTGTGCCGAGGCCAACGCCATCACGGTGGGGGCGGCCTGGGCCGATGCCACCGTCGAGGATCATCAGCCGACGCAGCTCGTCGTCACGATCAGTCGGCCGGATGGGTGTCTGGCGGCCACCGGGCTCGGGTTCACGATCACGCTGCCGGGCGGGGGAGCGCTCTGGCGGGCTCAGGGCAGCGACGTCTCGACCTGCAGCGGCTCCACCATCACGACCGACGTCGGCGATCCGGTGCTCGCCGTCTCCGACATCCAGATGGGCAACGGGATGGCGGACTGCACGGTCAAGTTCCCGGTCCTGGCGGACTCGTCCGGAAGCTACACGGTGGCGGCGGCGCAGTTCACGAGCGTCGCGGGGCTGTCGGTCGACCAGTCCGCGCAGACGCTGACCGTGACGACCGCCGAGCCGCGCGTCGGGGCCTACCTCTCGCCGTCGCACATCATGGTCATGGAGAGCAGCATGCTGCACGTGAGCCTGAGCCGTACCGATCAGCGGGCCGCGGCGGTCTCCAGCGGGCTCGGATTCCGGCTCAACCTGCCGAATGGCGTGACGATCGGCAGCGGCACCGCGGCGAACACGTGCGGGGGCACGGTCACGGCCGCGAGCGGGGCGGGGTTCTTCACGCTCGCCGGGGCGTCGCTCACCGGCTTCCCGGCCGACTGCGTGGTCTCGGTGCCGGTCACGAGCTCGGTCGGCGGCACGTACGACTTCGATGACACGTCCGTGGCCGACCCGGTCGGGGTGCGGTCCGCGATGACGAGCGGCTGCGCCGAGCGCGCGGGGGCCGCGTCGGGCCGTGGCGCGTCGGGCGGGCAAGCCGAGCGGACGCGGGCGGCGTCGGGCCGCGGTGCTTCGAGCGCGGGCAAGCGGACCGAGGGCGGGTGCCGGCCCTCGCTGCAGGTGAACCGCAAGCCGCAGGCGATCAGCTTCACGGCCCCGGCCGACTGGTCGGTCTCGAAGCACACCGTGCCGCTCGTGGCCACCGCCGAGTCGGGGCTCGTCGTCGCGTTCACGAGCTCGACGCCGGCGGTGTGCACCGTCTCCGGGAGCACCGCCACGCTGGTCGCGCCCGGGGCGTGCACCATCCTGGCGGACCAGGCGGGGAACACCACGTGGGACGCGGCGGAGCAGGTGTCGCGGACGTTCACGGTCGGTGCGCCGACGCCGGCCCCCACCGCCGTCACGGCCACCGGGGGCGTCTCGTCGCTCGCGGTCAGCTGGACCGCGCCGGGGGACGTGACGGGGGTGACCGGCTACACGGCGTACGCGAATCCGGGTCCGGCCACGTGCTCGACCGGCTCGGCGGCGGTGACGTCGTGCGTGATGGGCGGCACGGCGGGCGTGAACTACACGGTCACCGTCGTGGCCGGCAACGCGCTCGGCGACTCGGCGGCCTCGGGGCCGTCCAACCAGGCCACGCCGACCGCGCCGGTGGTTCCGGCCACGCCGCCCGACACCGATCTCACGCTCACGACCGACAAGGGGCTCATCAGCACGGCGGCGCCGGGGCAGGACATCGTGGTGATCGGGACGGGCTTCATGGCGTATTCGACCGCGACCATCGTCGTCTACTCGACGCCCGTCGAGCTCGGCACCGTCGTCACCGACGGGCAGGGCAACTTCAGCAAGCCGGTGCGGGTGCCGCCGGACCTCGCGGCCGGCGCGCATCAGCTCGTGGCCGCGGGGGTCGGGCCGAACGGGCAGCCGCACAGCCTGAAGATGGCGATCACCGTGCGGGCGGCCGGAGGCGGGCTCGCGGTGACCGGGGCGCCGATCGCGGCGATGCTGGAGCTGGGCCTGGCGACCATGTTCGGCGGCGGGGCGCTGCTGTTGGCGAGCCGCAGCCGTCGCCGGTGGCAGGCGTAGCGGCGGCAATGACGGAAGCGGCCGGTCCCGGGAAGGGGCCGGCCGCTTCCACGTGAGGATCAGGCGGGGGTGGCGGCCATGGCGGGAGCCGCGACCGGAGCGGCGCGACGGGTCTTGAACAGCAGCAGCGACAGCGCCGCGGCGCCGATCGACAGGCCGCCCGCGATGTACCACGCGAGGTCGTAGTTGCCCAGGCGGTCGCGGAGAAGGCCCGTGGCCGTGGCCGCGATCGCCGCGCCGAATTGGTGCGACGCGAAGACCCAGCCGAAGACCACCGGGCCGCTCGCGCCGAAGTGCTCGCGGCAGAGGGCCACGGTCGGCGGTACCGTCGCCACCCAGTCCAGGCCGTAGAACAGGATGAACACGAGCATGCTGGGGCGGACCGTGGCCGCGAACAGCATGGGCAGCACGAGCAGCGACAGCCCGCGCAGGGCGTAGTACCAGCCCAGGAGCACCCGGCTGTCCATGCGGTCGGTCAGCCAGCCCGAGGCGATCGTCCCCGCGATGTCGAACAGGCCGATGAGCGCCAGCAGCGAGGCCGCCGTCGGCTCGGCCATGCCGTGATCGTGCGCGGCGGGGATGAAGTGCGTGCCGATGAGCCCGTTCGTGGTCGCGCCGCAGATCGCGAAGCCGCCCGCCAGCAGCCAGAACGCGGGCTTTCCGGCGGCCGTGCGCAGGGCGCCGAGGGCGCGCCGGGCCGCGCCGCCGGTCGCGACGGGCGGCGGCACGACGTCGGCCGAACCGTAGGGCGCCACGTTCAGGTCGGCCGGGTGGTCCCGCAGGCGCCACATGACCAGCGGCACCACGGCCAGGGCCGCGCCCGCGACCGTCAGGGCGGCCGAGCGCCACCCGTGCGCCTCGGTCAGCAGCGCGAGCAGCGGCAGGAAGACGAGCTGGCCGGCCGCGCCGCCCGCGGTCAGCACGCCGGTGACCAGGCCGCGGCGCTTGACGAACCAGCGGCCGGTGACGGTCGCCACGAAGGCCAGCGCCATCGAGCCGGTGCCGAGGCCGACGAGCACGCCCCACAGCGCGATGAGCTCCCAGCTGTGCTTCATGAACACCGTCAGGCCGCTGCCGGCCGAGACGAGCAGCAGCGCGTACGCGACCACGCGCCGGATGCCGAAGCGCTCCATCAGCGCGGCGGCGAACGGGGCGGTCAGGCCGAAGAGCAGCAGGTTGATCGAGACCGCGAGGGAGATGGTCCCCAGCGACCAGCCGAACTCGTCGTGCAGCGGGTGGATCAGCACGCCCGGCGTCGCGCGGAAGCCCGCGGCGCCGACGAGGGCGACGAACGCGACGGCGGCGACGAGCCAGGCCGGGTGCAGTCTCTTCACGGGACCATTGCAGCCGATTCGGTACCGCCGGACGAGTGGCCCGACAGCCATCATGCGCAAGAATTGAGCCATGCACGAGCAGCACCTTGTGGCCATCGTCGTCATGGACGGCCTGGTCCCCTTCGACCTGGGCACACCGACCCAGATCTTCGGGGCCGCGCGGGACGAGAGCGGGCACCGGAAGTACAAAGTCCTCGTGTGCAGTCCCGACGCGCGCCCGGTGGAGGCCTCGGCAGGCTTCAAGGTCATGCCGGACCACGGCCTCGAACTGCTGGGGAGCGCCGACACCGTGGTCGTGGCCGGGGTCCACCGCGGCGATCCGGTCGAGCGGGGCACGGTTGATCCGCGAGTCAAGGACGCCCTGCAAGCGGCGCACAAGGCCGGGAAGCGTGTCATGTCCATCTGCACCGGGGCGTTCGTGCTCGCCGCGGCGGGGCTGCTGGACGAGCGGCCCGCGACCACGCACTGGTGGTGGGCCGAACGGTTCCGGGAGTTCTTCCCGCAGGTCAAGCTCGACGCCGACGTGCTGTTCGTGGACGACGGCGACGTGCTGACCAGCGCCGGCGTCGGGGCCGGGATCGACCTGTGCCTGCACGTCGTGCGCACCGACTTCGGCAGCGAGGTCGCCAACCGCGCGGCCCGGCGCAGCGTCGTGCCACCGTGGCGGGACGGCGGGCAGGCGCAGTACATCGAGCGTCCCCTGCCCCGCCCGGCCGACGCCACCCTCGCCGCCACCCGATCGTGGGCGGCCGAACGGCTGGATGCGCCGTTGTCCCTGCACGACCTGGCCGCGCACGCCAGCATGAGCGTGCGCACGTTCACCCGCCGGTTCCGCGAGGAGACCGGGGTGAGCCCGGCGCGCTGGCTGCTGCAGCGGCGCGTCGACCACGCCCGCGCCCTGCTGGAGAGCACCGACCTGCCGGTCGAGGTGGTGGCCCGCCGCTGCGGCCTGGGCACGGCCGCGGGGCTGCGTCAGCACCTGCAGAACACGATCGGGGTCGCCCCCAGTGCTTACCGCCGCACGTTCCGGGTTGTGCCCGAGGGCAGCGGCGGGTAGGCAGGTATGAGCGATCGCCGTCGATCTCTATGGGAGGCAACCGTGCGAAGGCTCATCCCCCTGCTGTTCGTCCCGATCCTGCTCGCTCCGGCCGCGCCCGCGTCCGCGTCCGTGGAGAGAACGAACGGCCCCACGGCGACCGGGTACGGCGGCGCGGTCGCGTCCGTCGACCCCACCGCCACCGCGGCCGGCCTCCGGGTCCTGCGCGACGGCGGCAACGCGGTCGACGCGGCGCTCGCGGTCGCGGCCACGCTGGGCGTGACCGAGCCGTTCTCGTCGGGCATCGGTGGCGGCGGATTCTTCGTCTACCACGACGCCCGCACCGGCCGCGTCTCGACCCTCGACGGCCGCGAGACCGCGCCGCGCTCGATGGGCGAGAACGCCTTCGTCGACCCGGCCACCGGCCAGCCGATGGCGTTCCAGGAGGCGCGCGTGAGCGGGCTCTCCGCGGGTGTGCCGGGATCCCTGGCGACCTGGCAGGAGGCGGCCCGGCGCTGGGGCACCCGCCCGCTGTCGTCCGCGCTGCGCCCCGCGGCCCAGGTCGCCCGCGACGGCTTCCTCGTCGACGCGACCTTCAACCAGCAGGTCAAGGACAACGCCGCCGCGTTCGCGCAGTTCGAGCCGACGGCGAAGCTGTTCCTGCCCGGTGGCGCGCCGCCGGCCGTCGGCACCACGCTGCGCAACCCGGACCTGGCCGCGACCTACGACCTCGTCGCGCGGCGCGGCACCGGCGTCTTCTACTCCGGCGAGGTGGGCCGGGACATCGTCTCCACCGTGCAGCACCCGCCGCTGGCCGCGAACCCGGGCCAGCCGTGGCAGTATCCGATCCGCCCCGGCGGCATGACGCTGAACGACCTGCGGGCCTACGACGTGCGCGACCCGGCGCCGACGAAGATCTCCTACCGCGGCTACGACGTCTACGGCATGGCCACCCCGTCGTCCGGCGGCTCCACCGTCGGCGAGGCGCTGAACATCCTCGAGCGCTCCGACCTGTCGAAACTCGACAAGACCCAGGCGCTGCACCGGTACCTCGAGGCAAGCGCCCTGGCCTTCGCCGACCGCAACCGCTACGTCGGCGACTACACGCCCCGGCCGCTGCTCGACGCGCTGCTGACCGACGGCTTCGCGGGCGAGCGCGCGTGCCGGATCGATCCGGCGAAGGCGCTCGCGAAGCCGGTCCCGCCGGGCGACCCCGACGGGCGCTACGACCGGCGCTGCGCCACGAGCACCGGCGGGGCGAGCCCGGACAAGGGCCAGTCCACGACCAACCTCACCGTCGCCGACAGGTGGGGCAACGTCGTGGAGTACACGCTGACCATCGAGCAGATCGGCGGCAACGCGATCGTCGTGCCGGGCCGCGGCTTCCTGCTCAACAACGAGCTGACCGACTTCAACTTCACCAACACGCAGGCCCCGGCGAAGGACCCGAACCTGCCCGGCCCCGGCAAGCGGCCGCGCAGCTCCATGGCCCCGACGATCGTCCTGCAGCACGGCAAGCCGTTGCTCGCGCTCGGCTCGCCGGGCGGCTCGACGATCATCACGACCGTCCTGCAGATCCTGGTCAACCGCCTCGACCTCGGCATGACGCTGCCGGAGGCGGTCGCGGCCCCGCGCGCGTCGCAGCGCAACACCGCGGCCGTCACCGCGGAGCCGGCGTTCATCGGCTCGGCCCAGGGCACGGCGCTGGGCGCGCTCGGCCACACGTACACGCCGACGGCCGAGATCGGCGCGGCCACGGCCATCGAGTTCCTGCCCCACGGCAAGCTCCTGGCCTGCGCCGAACCGGTACGGCGCGGGTCCGGATCCGCCGGCACCGTGCGGTAGGCGCAGTGCTCCCCGGCCGCCCCTCGCTGGAGGCGGCCGGGGAGCATCACCGCTCAGCGGTGGCCGACGACCAGCGCCAGGAAGCCGATGGCGATGCCGCCGAGGACGCACAGCGTGGCCACCGCGGCGATGGTGATCAGCACCCAGATGAGCGCGGCCGACTTCTTCTTCGGCTCGATCAGGATCGGTTCGTCGACCAGATCGTCGAGCCGGGCCTGCTCGGCCACCTCTTCGGGGTCGCCCAGCAGGTCGAGGATCGAGCGCACCTCGACCTCGGTCTCCTGGCCCGGGCGGATCTCGGCGCGCCTGGCCGAGATGTGCTGCGAAAGGCCGGCGAGCAGCTCGGCGCGCCGGTTCGCGGGAACGCCGTCCAAGGCCTGCTCGACGGCGCGGAGATAGTCGTTGACCAGGTCATCGTAGGTGTTCATGCGGCCCTCGTTCGCAGAATCCGGTCAACTGGTGAGCATCGGGGTCCAGCCTCCCCCGCCCGCGGTGAGCCGCAAAGCGTTTTCTGCCCGTGCAAAAATGAAGCATGACCCGCTGGCTCGACGAGGATGAGCAGGCCGCCTGGCGCGCCTTTTACAGCGCGACCACGCTGCTGATCGACCGGCTCGATCGCGAGCTGCAGCACGACGCCGGCATGCCGCACGCCTACTACGAGATCCTCGTCGTGCTCTCCGAGTCCCCGGACCGTTCGCTGCGGATGAGCGAGCTGGCGGTCCAGACGCGCTCGTCGCGCAGCCGCCTCTCGCACGCCGTCACCAAGCTCGAGTCCCGCGGCTGGGTCAAGCGCCGCGACTGCGACGACGACAGGCGCGGCCAGTTCGCCGACCTCACCGACGAGGGCTTCGCCGCGCTGGTGAGCGCCGCGCCCGGGCATGTCGAGACGGTCCGGACCCACCTCTTCGACCCGCTCACCTCGCAGCAGATCGAGCAGCTGAAGCAGATCAGCGAGGCGATCAACGGGACGCTCAAAGCCTGATTGTCAAGGCTTGTAAGGATCTCCACTGATCGATACGGTGCCCACCTCGCCAGAGAGGTAGGCCCGCCATGCCGTCCGCCAAGCAACTCTCCTTAGGGATCCTGACGACCCTCGCCGTGCTGGCCGCGCTGCCCGGCGACAACCCGCGCACCCCGGACGTCGCGCAGCACCCGACGAGCTACAGCGCCGAGGGCGTGCCGGAGTGGTCGAGCGAGCCGTCGATCGCGAGCCTGCTCGACAACACCAGGAAGGCCCCGGCGAAGCGCGCCGAGCAGTTCTACTTCGTGCTCGCCGACCGCTTCGCCGACGGCGACCCACGCAACAACACCGGCGGGCTCACGGGCGACCGGCTCAGCACCGGCTACGACCCCACCGACAAGGGCTTCTACCACGGCGGCGACCTCAGGGGCGTCATCGACAAGCTCGACTACATCCAGGGCCTCGGCACCACCGCGATCTGGCTCGCGCCAGTGTTCAAGAACCGCCCGGTGCAGGGCAGCGGGGCCGACGTCTCGGCCGGGTACCACGGCTACTGGATCACCGACTTCACCGCGATCGACCCGCATTTCGGCACCAAGGACGACCTGAAGGTCCTGACGAAGAAGGCGCACGACCGCGGGATCAAGATCTACCTCGACGTCATCACCAACCACACGGCCGACGTCATCCGCTACGCGCAGAACCAGACCACGTACCGCGACAAGACCGCCTACCCGTACCGCGACGCCGCCGGCAACAAGTTCGACGATCGCAACTACGCCGACGGCACGCACGGGTTCCCGCCGGTCAACGCGCAGTCGTTCCCGTACACGCCGGTGTTGCCGAGCGCGGCCGACCAGAACGCGAAGAAGCCGGCGTGGCTCAACGACCCGACGATGTACCACAACCGCGGCGACTCGACGTTCAGCGGGGAGAACGCGGAGTACGGCGACTTCTTCGGCCTCGACGACCTGTGGACCGAGCGGCCCGAGGTCGTCCAGGGGATGACGAAGATCTACTCGGACTGGGTCAGGGACAGCGGCATCGACGGCTACCGCATCGACACCGCCAAGCACGTCGACATGCCGTTCTGGCCGCAGTTCGTCCGGGGCGTCGACGCCGCGGCCGACAGGGCCGGGAAGCCGGACTTCTTCATGTTCGGCGAGGTGTACGACGCGAATCCGGCGTTCGACTCGCAGTACGTGCGCAAGGGCCGGCTGCCGGCGACGCTGGACTTCCCGTTCCAGCAGGCCGCATCCGACTTCGTGGCCAAGGGCGGCTCGGGCCAGGAGCTCGCCGACATGTACGCCCAGGACGACATGTACACGTCGGCCGGCACGAGCGCGCAGTACCTGCCGACCTTCCTCGGCAACCACGACATGGGCCGCATCGGGTACTTCGTCGCGACCGGCGGCACGGACCCGGCCACGCACCTGCGCCGCGACGAGCTCGGGCACGAGCTGATGTTCCTCACGCGCGGCCAGCCGGTCGTCTACTCCGGCGACGAGCAGGGCTTCACCGGCGCCGGCGGGGACAAGGACGCGCGGCAGGACATGTTCGCCACGAAGACCGCGGACTACCTCGACGACGACCTGCTCGGCACCGACACCACCCACGCCGTGTCGCACTACGACACCGGGCACCCGATCTACCGGACCATCGCGAGCCTCGCCGACCTGCGGGAGCACAACCCGGGGCTGCGCCAGGGCGCGCAGGTGACCCGGTACGCCGACCAGAACGTCTTCGCCTTCTCCCGCATCGACCCGGATCAGCGGGTCGAGTACGTGGTGGCGAGCAACAACGGGGCGGGCACGAAGACGGTCACGATCCCGACGTACATGGCGAGCACCACGTTCGACCAGATCTACCCGAGCACCGGCCCGATCGCCGCGACCGCGGGCAACGGCGCCCTGCAGGTGAGCATTCCGCCGCTGACCACGCTCGTGTTCAAGGCCCGCGGCCGGCTCGCGAAGCCGGCCGCCAGGCCGCAGGTCACGCTCGCCGTGGACCCTGCCCCGGCCGGCGTCGCGCAGGTCAGGGCGAGCGTCACCGGCGACCCGCTGTCGAGCGTCACGTTCGCGGCCCGGGTCGGCGACGGCGCCTGGCAGCTGCTCGGCACCGACCAGGCCGGCCCGTACTCGGCCTACCACGACCTTGACGGGCTCGCGGCGGGCACGAAGCTCGAGTACAAGGCGGTGGTTCGCGACGGCTCGGGCCGTACGGCCGAATCGAAGATCACCACCAAGGTCGGCACGCCGCCGAGCGCCGCCGCGCCCGACTACGCCGTCGTGCACTACCAGCGGCCGACCGGTGGCTACGACAACTGGGGCCTGTATGCCTGGGGTGACGTCCAGGACCCGATGACCTGGCCGGCCGGTGCCCCATTTGCGGGGGAGGACTCGTACGGACGCTTCGCATGGGTCAAGCTGAAGCCGGGGGCATCCACCATGGGCTTCCTGGTCGTCGACCACAACGGCGTGAAGGACGTCGAGACCGATCGATCGCTCGATCTCACGAAACATCCGGAGATCTGGCTCAAGCAGGGAGATGCGACCATTTACACCTCCGAGGCGGCGGCCACCGGCAGCGTTTCGATCCACTACGAGCGCGCGGACGGCGACTACACCGGCTGGGGTCTGCACCTGTGGGGCGACGGCCTTACCGCCGGCACCGCGACCGACTGGGCGAGCCCGCGCACCCCCGACGGCGTGGACGCGTTCGGCGCCTACTGGCACGTGCCGGTCGCCGACGCGAGCAAGCCCGTGAACTTCATCGTGCACAAGGGCGACACCAAGGACCCGGGCCCCGACCAGTCCGTGCTGCCCAGCGTCCAGGGCGAGGCCTGGGTGCGCTCCGGGGAGGCGACCGTGCATCCGACCCGCGCCGCGGCCGAGCACACGGCGGTGCTGCACTACCGCCGCCCGGCCGGCGACTACGACGGCTGGGGGCTGCACGTGTGGACGGGCGCGGCGACCGGCACCGACTGGGGCAGCCCGCTGCCGCCGTCCGGCACCGACGCCTTCGGCGTGACGTTCACCGTGCCGCTGGCGGACAACGCGCCGCTGCTCAACTACATCGTGCACAAGGGCGACACCAAGGACCTGCCCACCGACCAGGCGCTGGACCTCGTCACCGTCGGGCACGAGGTGTGGATCCTCTCGGGGCAGGAGCGGTACCTGCTGCCGATCCCGGCCCAGGGCACGCCCGACACCGACGTGACCAAGGCCAAGGCCGTCTGGATCGACCGGAGCACGGTCGCGTGGCGGGCCGGGCCGACCGACGGGCACAGCTACGAGCTGTGGTCCGCGCCGGCCGGCGGGCTCAAGGTCGTCGACGGGCAGGTCGTCGGCAACGGCACCAGGCTGGCGATGAGCGCCGTGCCGGGCAACCTCACCGAGAGCCAGCGGGCGAAGTTCCCGCACCTGTGGGCGTATCAGACCTTCCACCTCGACGGCGACCGCAACGCGTTCGCGACCGCCCTGCGCGGGCAGGTCGTGGCCGTCGAGCGCGACGCGTCCGGGCAGGTCACCGAGGCGACCGGGGTGCAGCTGGCCGGGGCGCTGGACGACCTCTACGGCGCCGCGCTCAGCGCCAGGCTCGGCCCGACGTTCGACGGCGGGCGGCCGGGCGTGAGCGTCTGGGCGCCGACCGCGCAGGCCGTGTCGCTGGAGCTGTACGGCGACCTCACCAAGGCGCCGCAGGTCGTGGCCATGCGCCGCGACGAGCGCACCGGCGTGTGGTCGGCGAGCGGCGACAAGAGCTGGAAGAACGTCTACTACAAGTTCCGGGTCACGGCCTACCAGCCGGCGATCCACGCGGTCACGACGGCGAGCGTCACCGACCCGTACTCGGTGTCGCTGTCCGCCAACGGCACCCACAGCCAGCTCACCGACCTGACGGACGCGGCCCTGCGCCCGTCCGGCTGGAACGACCTGCGCAAGCCGCCGGCCCCGGCGCGCCCGCAGATCACCGAGCTGTCGGTGCGCGACTTCTCCATCGCCGACACCACGGTGCCGGCCGCGCAGCGCGGGACCTATCTCGCCTTCGCCCAGCCGCAGTCGGCCGGCATGCGGCACCTGCGGGAGCTGGCCCAGGCCGGCACCTCGTACGTGCACCTGCTGCCGGTCTTCGACATCTCCACGATCCCCGAGGTGCGCGCCGAGCAGGCCCAGCCGCCCTGCGACCTCGCCGCGCTGCCGCCGGACTCCGCGCAGCAGCAGGCGTGCGTCGCGCAGGTGGCCGACCGGGACGGCTACAACTGGGGCTACGACCCGTTCCACTACAACGCGCCCGAGGGCTCCTACGCGACCGACCCGCAGGGCACCCCGCGGATCACGCAGTTCCGCCAGATGGTCGCCGGGCTGAACAACGCGGGCCTGCGCGTGGTCATGGACGTCGTCTACAACCACACGACCGCGGCCGGCACCGACCAGTACTCGGTGCTCGACCAGATCGTGCCGGGGTACTACCAGCGGCTGCTCGACGACGGCACCGTCGCCGACTCCACCTGCTGCGCCAACACCGCGCCCGAGAACGCGATGATGGGCAAGCTCGTGGTCGACTCGATCGTGCAGTGGGCCAAGCAGTACAAGGTCGACGGCTTCCGCTTCGACCTGATGGGGCACCACCCGAAGGCGAACATCCTCGCCGTCCGCGCCGCGCTCGACCAGCTGACGGTGGCCAGGGATGGGGTCGACGGCAAGAAGATCCTGCTGTACGGCGAGGGCTGGAACTTCGGCGAGGTCGCCGGCGACGCGAGGTTCGTGCAGGCCACCCAGGCCAACATGGCGGGCACGGGCGTGGGGACCTTCAACGACCGGCTCCGCGACGCGGTGCGCGGCGGCGGCCCGTTCGACGGCAACCCGCGGGTGCAGGGCTTCGCCACCGGCCTCTACACGGACCCCAACGGCGACCCGGTCAACGGCACCGCCGAGGAGCAGAAGGCGCGGCTGCTGCACTACCAGGACCTGATCCAGGTGGGCCTGACCGGGAACCTGGCGGCCTACGAGTTCACCGACTCGACCGGGCACCGGGTCACCGGCGCGCAGGTCGACTACAACGGCTCGCCCGCCGGGTACACGCGCTCGCCGAGCGAGGCGGTGACGTACGTCGACGCGCACGACAACGAGATCCTCTACGACGCGATGGCCTTCAAGCTGCCCACCGCCACGACCGCCGAGCAGCGCGCCCGGCTGCAGGTGCTCGCGCTGGCCACGACGATCCTCGGGCAGGGCACCGGCTTCGTCGCGACCGGCTCGGACCGGCTGCGCTCCAAGTCCCTGGACCGCAACTCGTTCAACTCCGGCGACTGGTTCAACCAGATCCGCTGGGACTGCGCCGACGGCAACGGCTTCGGGGCCGGGCTCCCGCCGGCCGCGGACAACCAGGACAAGTGGCCGTACGCGCAGCCGCTGCTGGCGAACCCGGCGCTGGTGCCGGACTGCGCCGCGGTCGGCCTCGCCTCCGCGCGCTTCCAGGAGCTGCAGCGCATCCGGGCCGGCTCGCCGGTGTTCTCCCTCGGCACCGCGGCGCAGGTCCAGCAGCGGCTGAGCTTCCCGCTCTCGGGCGCCCAGGCCACCCCGGGCGTGATCACCATGGTGCTCGACGCCCGGGGGCTGGACGGGCACTGGAAGTCCATCGTGGTCGTCTTCAACGCCGGCGCCGCGGCCACGACCCAGACCGTGCCGAGCTACCGCGACGCGCACGTCTCGCTGCACCCGGTCCAGGCCGCCTCGGCCGATCCGGTGGCCCGGCAGTCCACATTCGACGGTGTGCACGGATCGTTCACCGTCCCGGCACGCACGGTGGCGGTGTTCGTGGAGGAATGAGATCCGTGCGGGAGGGTATCCATCTGCGCATGAGTCGATACCGCAACCGCGTCCTGAAGGCGACGGCCGCAATGTGGCTGCTCGTCCTGCTCGCCGACGCCGGCTGGGTGGCGACCTCGCGCGCCGCCCTGACCGCGGCGACGGTCCTGGCCGTCTGCGTGGTCCTGTCCGCCGCGCTGTTCTACAAGTTCGTGCAGAACCTGCGGGACGACGAACCGGTCCCGGTGCGCGTCCCCGGTAACGACCGGCGCGGCTGATCTCGTAAAGCTTCCCTTAATCCTCGCAAAAGGCTCAACCCCGTCCCGCCGATGCCGTTGGGACGGTCGTGAAGTCGCTCGTGGCCGCGGTGCTGATCGGCGGCGCGGCCCTCGGGCCGACCCCGCTGCCCGGTCCGCCGCCGATCCTGGAGCCCCTCGGCCCCTCGGCGACCCTGCCGGGCCTCACCGCGCTGCCCACCGAGCCGGGGACGCTCCCGCCGGTAGCGACCCCTCAGGCGCCCTCCGGCCGACCGCCCGCGTCCCCGGCGGCGGCCTCCGCCGGTGCCCCCGGCGCGACCGTCGCGCCGAGCGCCGGCGCGGTCTCGCCGAGTCCCGCGTCCGTGGAAGCGCCATCGACCGGATCCGGCCGGTGGATCGTCGTCGGGATCGTCCTGGCGCTCGCCGCGACCGCTGCATGGTTCGTTGTGCGACGTCGTCGTCACGCACAGTCATAACTACTCGGCCGTTCGGCTAAGGACTCTTTAGGGATCCGACCTCTTCCAGTAGCGTGCCTGATCGTGTTCCGTAGTGGATCCCGCTTTGACGCCGTGGCGTTGGAGCGCTCTCCCCGGCACGCTCCGTCAAGGAGTCGCTACTTTTAGGAGGCCAGGCGGTGGCAGGCAGCGGCTCCTCGCGCGCCCCGGTGCCGCGTCACGGCGTCACCTCCGGCGGACCGACCCGCCGCGCGGCGGGCACGGACACCTCGGTGGCCGGGCACCGGCGGGGCGGCGGTCCCCGCGCGGGCCTGCTGCAGTCCGTCCGCGCCCAGCTCCTCGCGCCGATCGTGGTCGCGATGGTCGGCCTCGTCGCCCTGGGCGGCATCCAGGTCACCAACGCGGTGAACTCGGCCCGCGACGCCGGCAACGCCCGGACGCTGAGCATCACGGCCACCAGCGCCGTGCTCTTCGTCCACGAGATCGAGCGTGAGCTCGCCGAGACCGGCGCGCTGCGCCAGCGCGGCGGGCAGGCCGGCGCCGCCCTGGTCACCGCCCAGCGGGCGCGCACCGACCAGGCCGCCTCGCGCTTCTTCGCCGACGCCGCCAAGGCCGTCGACGCCGTGCCCGCCCTGTTCGACCGGGTGCGGGTGGCCGGCGAGAACTACGGCCAGCTGGGCTTCACCCGCGCCGCGATCGACAACGGCACCGCCACGATGGTGCTGGTCACCGACGTCGTCTACGGCGGTCTGGCCGACGCGCTGCTGGCCGTCGCCGACGCCGTCCCCGGCCAGATCGAGGACATCGAGCTCTCCAACGCCGCCCGCGCCCTGGCCGCCAGCGCCTTCGTCGAGCACTACGCCGCCGTCAAGCGCGACCTCCTGCGCACCATCTTCAGCCGCGGCAACCTCCAGCCCGGCGACCTGGGCAACCTGGCGCTGGTCGAGGGTGCGCGCGGGCAGCGCGAGGCCGAGTTCCGCCGGGTCGCCACCGGCGACCAGCTGGCCCTCTACACCAGCGAGGTCCGCGGCACCGACGTGGACAACGCCGACAGCATGAGCGCCAAGGTGCGCGACGCCGAGCGGGACCCGGCCGGGCTCAAGGTCGACGCCGACGCCTGGTTCGTCGCGCAGAGCGGCGTGATCCGGCGCGTCAGCATCGTCTCCGTCGAGATCGCCGACCGGCTCGACGCGCGCGCCGAGCAGATCGCGCTCAGCGCCTCCCGCCGGGCCTGGGCGACCGGTCTGCTGACCGTCCTGCTGGCCCTCGGCGCCCTGGCCATCGCCATCGTGCTGGCCATCCGCACCGCCCGCCGGCTCAACCAGCTGCGCGGCGCGGCCCTGCAGGTGGCCCGCCGCGACCTGCCCGACGCGATCAACTCGGTCTCCGCCGGCACCGCGGCCCCGGCCCCGTCGCTCATGGAGAACGGGCAGACCGCGGCCGAGGTCACGCGCGGCATCGCCGCCCTCAACGACGAGGTCGGCCAGGTGGCCGAGGCGTTCGGCACCGTGCACCGCACCGCCCTGCGCCTCGCCGGTGAGCAGGCCGAGCTGCGGGTCGACGTCGCCCGCATGGCCGAGGTGCTGGCCCGGCGCATCCGGACCCTCATCACCCGCCAGCTGCGGCTGCTCGACGAGTTCGAGCGCGACGAGACCGACCCGGACATGCTGGCCCGGCTCTTCGCCCTCGACCACCTCGCCGCCCGCCTGCGCCGCAACGGGGAGAACCTGCTGGTCCTCTCCGGCGGCGAGCCCGGCCGCCCGCAGACCGCCGCCGTCGGGCTCGGCGCGGTCATCACCGCCGCGGCGTCCGAGATCGAAGACTTCGCCCGGGTCGAGTTCCAGCCGGCCGACCTGGCCATCGCCGGCCCGGTCGTCGGTGACCTCGTGCACCTGCTGGCCGAGCTGCTCGAGAACGCGACCGCCTTCTCGCCGCCGACCGAGCCGGTCACCGTCGACGCCCGGTCCACCAGCAACGGCGCCATGCTCCGCGTGCACGACCAGGGCATCGGCATCCTCCCGGCCCGCCTCGCCGAGATCAACTCCCGGCTGGCCGTGCCGAGCGTCCTGAGCAGTGCCGCCGCCGGCACCATGGGCCTGCACGTGGTCTCCCACCTCGCGGCCCGCCACGGCATCCGCGTCCAGCTCTACGCCACCGGCAACGGCTCCGGCACGGTCGCCTACGTCGAGCTGCCGCACCGGCTGCTCGAGCAGGTCGCGGCCCTGCCGGTCGGCCGGGGCGCGCCGACCGAGACGATCCCGGCGGTCCAGCCGCCCGTGGCCCGGCCGGTGCAGGTGCCCTCCACCGTCGGCGCCCCGCTCGGCCGCCCCGAGCCGCCGGTCGCCGCCGAGGCGCCGCACGTCACGTCGGCGCACCGGCCCGAGCCGTCCGTCGCCCGGGCCGCGGCCTCGCACATCCCGCAGCAGCGCCGGCCCGAGCAGTCCGCCCCGCCGGCCCCCGCCGGCGCGGGTGCGGGTGGACCGGCGCCATGGTTCCGCCCCTATCTGAGCAGTGGCAACTCCGGCGCCGGCGGGTCCGTGACCCCGCCGCCGGCGCCGCCGCGGGTCCAGCCGGGCGGATACACCCCGCCGCGCGGCGTGGCCCAGGTGGCCGTCAACCCGTCCCCGGCCACCCCGCCGGTCCGGCCGCCGCAGTACACCGCACAAACCACCTGGGGTTCCCCCGGCACTTGGCCGCCACGTCCGGGGAGCCCGTCCAGTGCCGGAGGTGGCTCGATGCCGGAGCAGGATCAGGACAATCTTCCCCGTCGCCGTCCCGGCGCCCAGCTGGTGCCGGGATCCGTCGAACCACCTGCCGAGAGCCGCAGCGCCGCGGCGGTCGACCCGGAGCAGATCCGCTCCCGGTTGTCCGCGTTCGCCGAGGGCGTCTCGGCGGCCGCACGACGCACCAACAGCACAACCCCAGGAACAAAGGACTCGTCATGATGCCTCAGCAAACCCACGGCGCCGGACAGCTCGACTGGCTGATGGTGAGCTTCGCGCGCCAGGTCCCGGACGTGGCTCACGCCATCACCGTGTCCGGCGACGGGCTGCGCCTGGCCGCCTCGGCCGACCTCCCGATCGATCAGGCCGATCACCTCGCGGCCGTGATCAGCGGGCTGGCCAGCCTGGTGTTCGGGGCGGCCCGGGTCATGCAGGCCGGCAACGTGCGCCAGACCATCGTCGACATGGACGGCGGCGTCATGATCGTGATGGCCGTCGGCGACCGGGCGCTGCTCGGCGTCCTCGCGGCGCCGGGCTGCGATCTCGGCCAGGTCGGCTACGAGACCGCGATGCTGGTCCACCGCGTCGCCGACGCGCTCGACCCCCTGCCCCGTGACGCCCTGTCCCGCTGAGCCGGTGAGAAGGTCCGCTTGAAGAGACGGCATCTGGCGTTAGCGCTGGTGGCGGCGATCCTCGCCGTCGCCGGCTGCTCGAGCACGTCCGACCGCCCCGGCGCCGGGCTGTGGCACGGCGGGCGCCTGTTCATCGCCACCGGCAACACGACCGGTGTGTTCTACTCGCTCGGCGGCGGCTACGCCGACCTGATCACCAAGCACGTGAAGGGCTACGAGGCCCGTGCGGAGGCGACCGGCGCGTCCGGCGAGAACATCCAGCGGGTCGCGAGCGGCGACATGGACATCGCGCTGACGCTGGCCGACACCGCCGCCGACGCCTACGCGGGCAAGGGCGCCTTCGAGGGCAAGCCGCAGAAGGTCGTGGCCCTGGCCCGGGTCTACAAGAGCTACGAGCACCTGGTGGTGCGCCGGGCCGCGGGCATCACGAGGTTCTCGGACCTGCGCGGCAAGCGGGTCTCCACCGGCTCGCAGGGCTCGGGCGCGGACGTGCTGGCCGGGCGCATCCTCGCCGCCGGCGGGCTCAACCCCGACGCCGACGTGGTGCGCCAGCGCCTGTCGCTGCCGGAGACCACGAAGGGCATGCTGGCGGGCACCACCGACGCGCTGTTCTTCACCGGCGGCCTGCCCACGCCCGGCATCGCCGACCTGCTCAACACCCAGCCGAACGCGTTCGCGATCATCCCGCTCGGCGAGCTGCTGCAGCCGCTCACGCAGAAGTACGGGGCGGTCTACGGCGGCGCGAAGATCCCCAAGGCGGCGTACAACACCGTCGCCGACATCGACACGATCGCCGTGGGCAACTTCATCGTCGTCTCGCCCGACATGCCCGAGCAGCTCGCGCACGACCTGGCCAAGGTGCTGTTCGAGTATCAGCAGGAGCTGAGCCGGGTGCATCCGGAGGGCGGCAACTTCGACAAGGGCGCCGCCCCGCAGACCGAGCCCATCCCCCTGCATCCCGGGGCCGCGCGCTACTACAGCTCCGGCTAGCTGGCACGACGTTATGGATCTCTCATTCGGCACAAGGGACGAGGGCGATCCGGGCCGGGTGATGTCAGGATTGGCGCCGTGACCGCCCTCCAGCAAAACCTCGTTCACCTGGACGACATCCGCGACGCGGCCGCGCGGGTGTCCGGGCTCGTGGTGCGCACCCCGCTCCTGCCCAGCCCCTGGGCCGAGGAGCTGTGGCTCAAACCCGAGAGCCTGCAGCCCATCGGCGCGTTCAAACTCCGCGGCGCCACCAACGCGCTGCACCGTCTGGACCTCGAGCGCCGGCGCGCCGGCGTGGTCACGCACTCCTCCGGCAACCACGGGCAGGCCCTCGCCTACGCGGGCCGCGCGCTGGGGGTGCCGGTCACGGTCGTCATGCCCGACGTCTCGACCCCGCTGAAGATCGAGGCGACCCGCGGCTACGGCGCCGAGGTCATCCTGGTCTCGCAGGCGCAGCGCGAGATCGAGGCCAAGCGGCTGGTCGAGGAGCGGGGGCTGACGCTGATCCCGCCGTACGACCACCCCGACATCATCGCCGGCCAGGGCACCATCGGGCTGGAGATCTTCGAGGACCTCTCCAACGTCGACGTGGTCGTCGTGCCGGTCGGCGGCGGGGGACTCTCCTCCGGGGTCGCGACCGCGATCAAGTCGCTCGCCCCGCACGTGGCGGTCATCGGCGTGGAGCCCGCCGTCGCGGCCGACGCCGCTGAGAGCCTCGCCGCGGGCATGGTCCGGGTCTGGCCGGTCGAGCGGATGCTCGCCACCGTCGCCGACGGGCTGCGCACGCCGCTGTCCGAGCTGACGCTGGCCCACCTGTCGACCTACCTCGACGCGATCGTGACCGTCAGCGAGGAGGAGATCCTCGACACCGTCCGCACGCTCGCGCGCAAGGCCCGGCTCATCGTCGAGCCCAGCGGCGCGGTGGCCACGGCCGCGGTGCTGCACCGGCGCGACGAGCTGCCGGCCGGCCGGACGGTCGCGGTGATCAGCGGCGGCAACATCGCGCCCGAGCTCGCCGCGAAGCTGTTCGCTTGAGGTTGTCCACAGGCTGTGGGTAATGCCTGTGGGGATCCGCACAGTCACGCCGCGCTCGGGCGCTCGTTCCGACGGAGTTTTCCACAGGCTGGCGGCGGGTTGTCCACAGGTTGTTGTCCACAGCCTGTGGACAACCCGCCCGAGCGTCAGGCCAGGCCGACCCGATCGAGGAGCCAGGCCACGACGAAGGCCTCCTCGCGCCACGCGTCATAGCGCCCGCTCGGCCCGCCGTGCCCCGCGCCCATCTCGGTCTTGAGCAGCACGTGGGTCGACGGGGACGTCACCCGCAGCCGGGCCACCCACTTGGCCGGCTCGTGGAAGAGCACCCGGGTGTCGTTGAGGCTGGTGACCGCCAGGATCGCCGGGTACGGCACCGCCGCGAGATTCTCGTAGGGGGTGTACGACTTCATGTACGCGTACACCTCCGGATCCTGCAGCGGATTGCCCCACTCCTCCCACTCCGTGACGGTGAGCGGCAGCGACGGGTCCAGGATCGTGTTGAGCGCGTCGACGAACGGCACCTGCGCCACGATCCCGCCGAAGGCCCCGGGCGCCAGGTTGGCCACCGCGCCCATGAGCAGGCCGCCCGCCGAGCCGCCGCGGGCGATGAGCCGGTCCGGCGCCGTCCAGCCGGCCTTGACCAGGTGCTCGGCGCAGGCGATGAAGTCCGTGAACGTGTTCCTCTTGGCCAGCATCTTGCCTTCGTCGTACCAGCGCCGGCCCATCTCCCCGCCGCCGCGGATGTGCGCGATGGCGAAGACGACCCCGCGGTCGAGCAGCGACAGGCGGGGGATCGAGAACCACGGGTCCATGGAGGACTCGTAGGAGCCGTAGCCGTACAGCACCGCCGGCGTGGAGCCGTCCCGCGGCGTGCCCTTGCGCGCCACGATGGAGATCGGCACCCGCGTGCCGTCGCCGGAGATCGCCCACTCGCGGTGCTGCTCGTAGCGGGACGCGTCGAAGTCGCCGAGCACCGGCTTCTGCTTGCGCAGGGTCAGCTCGCCGCTGTCCAGGTTGCAGTCGTACACCGAGTCCGGGGTCACCATCGACACGTAGTGCAGGCGGAACGAGGTGGTGTCGTACTCCAGGTTCGCCTCCGGGCCGACCGAGTACAGCGGCTCGGGGAAGGCGATGTCGTAGTGCGCGGCCCCCTGCAGCGGCACCACCCGGAGGCCGGTCAGCCCGTCGCGGCGCAGCGAGACCACCAGGTGCCCGGAGAACGCGTCGACCTGCAGCAGCCGGGTGCCGGGCTCGTGCTCGATGAGCGTGGTCCAGTCGCCCGGGTTGTCCACCGAGGTGTAGGCGAGCGCGAAGTCCTCGGCGCCGTCGTTGTGCAGGATCAGGAAGCGGTGGCCGTGGTGCTCGACCGAGTACTCCACGCCCTGCCGCCGGGGCGCGATCGAGCGCGGCGGAGTCAGCGGCGCGTCGGCCGGGATCACCAGCACCTCGCTGGTGACCTTGCTGTTGACGTCGATGAGCAGGAACCGCTCCGAGCGCGTGAGCTCGATGCCGACCCAGAAGCGCTCGTCGGGCTCCTCGAAGACGATCGCGTCCTCGCCGGTCGTCCCCATCGTGTGACGCCACACGCGGTTGGGCCGCCAGGCCTCGTCGACCGTCACGTAGAACAGCGTCGAGCCGTCGGCGGACCACGCCGAGCCGTAGAACGCGTTCTCGATGACGTCGGGCCGGTCCTCGCCCGTGCGCAGGTCCTTGACCCGCAGCGTGAAGCGCTCGTCGCCGGAGAAGTCGGTGCTGTACGCCAGCAGCTGCCCGTCCACGCTCAGGTCGAACGTGCCGAGGGCGAAGTACTCGGAGTCGCCCGCGAGCGCGTTGCCGTCGAGGAGCACCTCCTCGCCGGGCAGCGGGGTGCCGTCGCCGATCTCGGGCGGCGCGTCGCGACCCTCCGCCGCGGGCACCCGGCAGTGGATGCCGTACTGCTTGCCCTCCTCGGTGCGGGTGTAGTACCAGTACCCGCCCTTGCGGGTCGGCACCGAGAGGTCGGTCTCCTTGGTGCGCGACTTGATCTCATTGAACAGCGTCTCGCGCAGCGGCTCGAGATGGGCCGTCGCCGCGTTGGTGAACGCGTTCTCGGCCTCCAGGTAGGCGATCGTGTCGGGGTCGTCGCGGTTCTGGAGCCAGAAATACTCGTCGACCACGGTGTCGCCGTGGTGGACCCGCTCGTGCGGGATCCGCTTCGCGGTGGGCGGCTGCTCGGTCGTCACACGGCCAAACGTTACCCCCGGCCCCGGCAAAACCCGCGCGCGGATATGCAACCGAGCGCGTCGTTGGGCGGTCTGTCCATCAGGAGAGAGCGACGCCGGTACCGTCAAGGTCTCGTAGTTCGGGCGAGACCACGGAGGGATGACGGTGCGGCGTCGCGGGGTGTTGCACATCGGGGTGACCGGACTGGCAGCAATGCTGGTCCAAGCGTGCTCCGAGGGTTCGTCGTCGACACCGGGCACGGGGAGCGGGTCCCCGGCGGGCGGTTCCGCCTCGCCGAGCTCCGCGTCCCAGGCGGCGTCGACGTTCGATCCCTCGGGGTACGTCCCACCCGCGGTGGCGATCGCGGAGCTCAAGAAGCTCTACAACTACGACAAGGGCTCCACGCTCAACGCGCAGCTCACCGACCGGCGCACCGGCGACGGGGTCATTCTCGAGGACATCACGTATTCCGACACGCGCGGCAACGACGAGATCCCCGCGTACGTCGTGAGCGCCGACATCCCCGGCGACACCCTGCGGATGCCCGCCATCGTCTTCGGCACCGGCCCCGACGGCGACCGGGACAAGCTTCTCGCCGAGGCCACCGCCATCGCCAAGATGAAGGCGCTGGTCATGATCACCAGCCTGCCGATGAAGCCGACCGGCGACCCGGCCGCCGACGCGAAGATGGTCGCCGCCGCCGTGGTCGCCCAGCGCCGCGCCTTCGACCTGCTCATCCGGCGCAGCGACTGTGACGGCTCGCGGGTCGGCTACGCCGGGCACCACTCCGGCGCCGCCCTCGGCGCGGTGCTGCTCGGCCTCGAGTCCCGCATCAACGGCGCCGTGCTCGCCGGCGGGACCAGCCGCTTCTCCCGCTGGATGGTGAAGCAGAAGGTGCCGGCCGACTGGCACGGCTACCTCGACTCCCTGGCGCGCTTCGACGCCGGCCCCTACGTCGCCGTCGGGGGCAAGCGCTCCGTCCTGCTGCAGTTCGGCACCCAGGACACCGTCGTGCCCGAGGCCGAGCGGGCCGAGCTCGCCGCCGCGGTCGCCGGCGCCAAGCAGCGCAAGGACTACGACACTGGTCATGACCTGGCCGGGTTCGCCGCGGCCGCCACCGACCGGGCGGCCTTCCTCAAGCAGGTCTTGCGGCTGTCCTAGCGACCCAATACGCTTTCGAACGTATGTTCGGTGTCGGTTGATGCACCATGTGCATTCGATCGAGGTCCGGATGTAGTCGAGCGTGTCATTGGGAATGTCTGGATCATGTCGTCATCCGGGCAGCCGCGAATCCCAGCGACCGATCTTCCCCACGTCCACGGCGGGTGACACCAGGGAAGCGGGAGTGTGCGGTGACGGTGATCGAGGCGTTGGCCGAGGCCTGTGGGGCGGACCACGCGTGGGAGGCGGGGCCGGGCGACACCGTCGACGGTGTGCCGGTCGGCTGGGTGGCCGAGCCCGGGGACGCCGCGGCGGTGGCGGCGGTGCTGCGGTTCACGGCGACCGAGGGCCTCTCCGTCGTCGCGTCCGGCGCGGGGACGAAGCTCGACTGGGGCAGCCCGCCGAGCCACGCCGACGTGCTGCTCGACGTCGGGCGCCTGACCGGCGTGCTGGACCTCGCGCCCGACCGGAGCGCCGCGACCGTCGCGGCCGGGACGCCGCTGCGGGCGCTGCGCGCGATGCTGCTCAAGCAGGGGCGCCGCCTGCCGCTCGACGTCGGCTCCCCGGGCGCGACCCTCGGCGGGGTGCTGGCCACCAACGAGGCCGGCCCGCTGCGGCACCGCTTCGGCGCCCCGCGCGACCTCGTGTCCGGCGTGCGGGTCGCGCTCGACGAGGGCAGCCTCGAGCGCTCGGTCGAGGGGCGGGATCTGACGCCGTACGTCTGCGGCTCCTACGGCACCCTCGGCGTGATCACGGAGGCGACCGTGCGGCTGGAGCCGATCCCGGCCGCGCGCGCCTGGGTCGTGCGCCCGGTGTCGACCCCGCGGGAGGTCCAGCAGCTCACCGAGGCCCTGGTCGCCTCGCCGCTGGAGCCGGCCGCGATCGAGGCCGACCTGCCCGGCGGCGCCGGGGTCCGCCCGGCCGAGCTCGCCGCGCTCTTCGAGGGCGACGAGGCGTTCGTCGCGCACCGGGCCGAGTCGGCCGCGAAGCTGCTCGGCGGCGGGGCGAGCGTCGAGCCGCTCCCGCCCGCCTGGTGGGGCCGCTACCCGTTCGCGGCCGAGGACGTCGGCCTCAAGATCTGGGGACGCTCCAGCGAGCTCTTCGCCGTCGTGTACGCGCTGCGGGACGCGGCCGGCGTCCCGGTGCCGGTGCGCGGGTCGGTGGGCCTGGGCGTCGCGCACGTCGCGCTGCCCGACACCGTCACCCCGGAGCGGCTGGACGGCATGCTGACCGCCGCCCGCACCGTGCTGCTGGCCCGCGGGGGCGGCGGCTGCACCCTGCTGCGGGCCCCGCTCGACCTGCGCGAGCTGGTGGAGAGCTACGGCCCCGAGCCGCTGCCGGGCGCGGCGGCCTGGCTCAAGCTGGCCCTCGACCCCGAGGACCGGCTCGCGCCGGGCCGCATGCCCGATCTCTCCTAGCGGCTAGTGGCAGTTCCAGACCACGGCCTGGAAGGTGTTGCTGTCCCTCCAGGCCTGGCCGGCGATGGTGCGGCCGTCGTCGCTGATGGTCGCCGGCGTGTTGGGCCGGTCCTTGCCGGGGTTCAGGATCGCCGGGAGGACGATGCGCTGGTCCTCGGCCAGCAGCACGCCCCGGCCGGCCGCGGTGTTCCCGATCGTGAAGCCCATGCCGTTGACCGCCGTGGCCCTGTCGAGGCCGGTCAGCACCTCGACCGTGTTCGTCAGCATGTTCCAGCGGACCGGCCGGGGGGTCGGGGAGTACAGCCCCGTGATGCCGACCGCCCAGCCCGCCCGGGCGTCGTAGACGATCGAGCTCGGCCCGGGCTTCGGGCCGCCGCTCGGTGAGGTCGGCGTGCCCGGTGGCAGCGGCAGCTGCCGGCCCGTGCCGTCCGGCGCCCAGGTGTAGGGCAGCTCCCGGGTGCCGAAGGTCACCGAGCCGAAGACGCTGCCCCAGTCGTCCATGGCCCGAACCTGGCCGCCCGTCGCCCCCGCCGGCAGTGGCAGGTCCACGGGGGGCGCCCCGGTGTCGCGCCACACCGTCGGGCGGCCGCCCGGGCCGTCCGAGCCGCGGCTGCCGGCCACCTCGCCGACGCCGTTGATCGCGACGGCGTGCGCGTGCTCGCCGCCGGGCAGCCGCTTCACCTGGTCGTCGGCGCCGAGCAACCAGGCGGTCTCCGTGCCGTTGACCAGAGAGTCGCCGACCGCCTCGCCGTTGTTGTTGACCGACTGGATCCGGGGCTCGTCGCCCTCGAACGCGAGGAGGGCGGGCTGGCCGGCGCGCCAGCGCACCACCTGCTTCTCGCCGTCGGCGCGGTAGAGCAGCCCGAAATGCACCTTGCCGTTCGGCGAGCCGGCGGTCACCAGCGTCGACTCCCCGCCCGACGACGGAGACGGCAGCTCGTGGGCCGTGCAGCTGGTGGGCGGCTCGGCGAACGGCGGCGCCTCCAGCGAGCGCCTGGCCGTCGGGCCCGGGGTGCCGGTGTTCGGGTTGACCGGATGTTCGCTCGCGACCGCCGTCGGGTCGAGGCCGGGCGGCGCGCTCTCGTTCCGGGTCAGGGCCAGCGCGGCCGGCACCGCGACCGCCATCGCGGCGGCGACGGCGATTCCGCCCACGAGCGCGGCCCGGCGGGCCGCGCGCCGGCGGCGGCCGTCGCGCATGGCGATCGCGACGTCGACGCGGGGCGGGCGCGGGGGCTCGGGGGACAGGCCGGCCCGGAACAGGTCGCCGGCGTTGTGCTCGTTCAGTTCCACCATGTCAGCGCTCCTCGGTCAGGGCGGCGACCGTCTGCTCGCCGAGCAGTTTGCGCAGGGCCGTCAGGCCGTGTGAGGTCTGGCTCTTCACCGTGCCTTCGCGGACGCCGAGGATCTCGGCCACCTCGGCGACGGGCAGGTCGTAGAAGAACCGCAGCACCAGCACCGCCTGCTGGCGGCGGGGCACGCGGGCGAGAGCCTGACGCACGGCCGTCCGCTCGTCCCGGTCGTCCTCGGGCGAGATGCGTTCGGGAGGCGCCGCGAACAGCCGCACCCGAGACCAGGCCAGTCGGCGCTCGTCGATGAACGTGTTGACGAGCATGCTGCGGACGTAGCGATCCAGGTGCTCCGCCCGCCGCACCTTCGACCACTTCACGTAGAGCGTGGTGATGGTCTGCTGCACCAGGTCGTCGGCGCGGTGCGCGTCGCCGCTGAGCACGAAGGCGAGGCGGTGCAGGGCCGGCAGCCGGGCCGTGACGTACTCGACGTAGTCGTCCATCCCTACCTCCCAGGAATTTGTCCTCCCTGAGACGGGTGCGGACGACGGTCAGGTTGTACGCGACTTCTCCGTCCACACGACGAGCTGCTCGGTGCCGTCGATCTCGGTGGTGTACCGCCGCGACGGCACCTCCACGAAGCCGAAGCGCTTGTGCAGCGCGATGACCGGCTTGTTCCACGCGAGCGTACGGCCGCCGAACGCGCGCAGGTCCATCTCCCCGAACGCGTAGGCGACCGCCGCCTTCTCCAGCTCCATCCAGGCCGGCAGCAGCTCACCGCGCGCCTCGAGGCCGTCGACGTCGAGGAAGAAGCCCCATTCGGCGGTACCGGCGGCCGGATCGTGATCGTTGAAGGTCACGACGCCGCAGTCCCGCCCCCGATAGGAGAAGATCAGCACGCGCCGGGCCGGGTCCGAGCACACGTTGCCCCACCACTGGGCGTGCCCCTCGGGCGTGATGAACGCCGTGTGGATGCTCGCACCCCTGGTCTTCGGGTGGTTTCGCCAGCTCCGGATCGTCTCCACGTCGGACTCGCGGGCCTCGCGCAGCACCTTCGGGACCTCCTGGGTCGTTGAACCGCATGACGATCCGTACAACTCGCGCACCACCCTCAGGGATGCGCCGACCCCGAAGGACCGCCGATGAGCAACCTCGACCGTCTCCGCGCCGCGTTCCGCACGGCGCTCGGGCTGCCGGAGGACCTCGACGTCGACCGGCTGGAGTACCGCGGCATCGAGCAGTGGGACTCGCTGGCGCACCTGACGCTGATCGCCGAGATCGAGGACGCCTTCGACGTCATGATCGACACCGACGAGGTCATCGACCTGAGCTCCTTCGACAAGGCCGTCGAGATCCTGGGGAAGCACGACGTTGCGCTCGCCGGCTGACCACACGCGGGTCGCCCTGGTCACCGGCTCGTCCCGCGGGATCGGCCGGGCGGTCGCCGCGGCCCTGGCCGCCGAGGGCTACCAGCTCGCGCTGCACGGGCGCGAGGAGGGCTCGGCCAAGGCCACGGCCGAGGCGATCCCGGGCGAGCACCTGCTCGTGCACGGCGACGTGAGCCGCCCCGGCGACGTGGCCGACATGGTCCGCGCCGTCTTCGAGCGCCACCGCCGCCTCGACGCGCTGGTCGTCAACGCGGGCGTGCACGAGGCTGGGCTGCTCGGGATGATGGGCGCCGAGGCCGTCGACCGGCTCTTCGCCGTGAACGCGGCCGGCGCCGCGCACACGCTGCAGGCGGCGGTGAAGCTGCTGCGGCGCGGTACGGCGCCCGCCGTCGTGCTCCTCGCATCCGTCATGGGCACGTCCGGCGCCGCGGGCCAGGCGGTCTACGGCGCCTCCAAGGCCGCCGTCGCCGGGCTCGCGCGGGCCGCGGCCAAGGAGCTCGGGCCCGCGGGCATCCGCGTCAACGCGGTCGCGCCCGGGTTCGTCGAGACCGACATGCTCGCCTCGCTCGACGAGACCGGGCGGGCCGAGCGGATCGCGGCGACCCCGCTGCGCCGCCTGGGCCGGCCCGAGGAGGTCGCCGACGTGGTCGCGTTCCTGCTCTCGCCGAAGGCCCGGTTCGTCACCGGCCAGGTGATCGGCGTCGACGGAGGGGTGGTCGTATGACGACCCTGCGCCACCCGAACGCGCGGATCATCGACGCGGCGACCGGGGACGTCGTGCGGGAGCTGGTGCGGCCGGGGCTCTTCGACGGCGTCCCGCCCGGCGTGGTGCTCCTGCGCATGCCGACCACGGTGGAGGCCGTGGTCCGGTACGTGACCGCCTTCGAGACCGGGCGCCCCGTCGCGCTGCTCGACCCCGGGCTGCCGGACGAGACCCTGCTTGAGTTCGTCGACCGCTTCGAGCCGGCCGCCGTCTTCGGGCCCGTCGCCGAGGAGCTGCCGAAGTCGTACCAGGCCGTCGCCGACGGCTGGGTGCGCGAGACGCCCCCGGAGACCGCGCCCCACCCGGACCTCGCGGTGCTGCTGGCCACGTCCGGCTCGACGGGCGACCCGAAGCTGGTGCGGCTGTCGCGCCGCGCGGTCCTGGCCAACGCCGACTCGATCATCGAGGCGCTCGGGATCACCGGGGCCGAGGTCGCGATCAGCGCGCTGCCGTTCTACTACAGCTACGGCATGTCCGTGCTCAACACCCACCTGGCCGCCGGGGCCACGCTGGTCGTCGAGCCCGAGGGGCTGCTCGGCCGCGGGTTCTGGCCCGCCGTCGACGGCCTCGGGGTGACCTCGCTGGCGTTGGTGCCGTCGCAGTACGAGATGCTGGTCCGCCTGCGCTTCGACCCCGCCCGGCACCCGGCGCTGCGCACGCTCACCCAGGCCGGCGGCCGGCTGCGCCCGGAGCTCGTCCGCGACTTCCACGAGCGGATGGCCTCGGTCGGCGGGCGGCTGTTCGTCATGTACGGCCAGACGGAGGCCGCCCCGCGCCTCACCACGCTCCCGGCCGGCCGCCTCGGCGAGAAGCTCGGCTCGGTCGGCCCCGCGGTCCCCGGCGGGCGGCTGAGCATCCGGCTCGAGGACGGCACCGAGACCACCGCGCCGGACGTGCGCGGCGAGGTGCTCTACCGCGGCCCCAACGTGATGCTCGGCTACGCCGAGACCGCGGCCGACCTCGCGCGCGGGGACGACCACGGCGGCCTGCTCGTGACCGGCGACCTGGGGCGGCTCGACGCGGACGGGTACCTCTGGATCGACGGGCGCCGCAGGCGCTTCGGCAAGGTCTTCGGGGTGCGGCTCAACCTCGACGACGTCGAGCGGATGCTGCCCGTGCCGGCCGCGGCCGTCTCCGGCGACGACAAGCTGGTCGTCTTCGTCACCGACGGGGAGCCGCCGCACCTGCGCCGGACCCTGGCCGACCGGCTCAAGCTGCACTGGACCGGCTTCGACGTGCGCCCGATCGAGGCCCTGCCGCTGCTGAGCAACGGCAAGGTCGACTACCGCGCGCTGGAGGGTCTGCGATGACCGTCTTCACGCTGCCGGAGCTCGAGAAGGAGGCGCGGCTGCTGCCGCGGCTCATCGAGCTGACCGAGCGGCACCGGGCGCGGGGCTCCGCGTACGCCAACATCCTCGCCGCGACCGGGCACCCCACCGGCCGCGTGTACCGCGACACCGCCGAGCTGCCCTGGCTGCCGGTCCGGCTGTTCAAGACCCACGCGCTCAAGAGCATCCCCGACGACGAGGTGTTCAAGGTCCTCACCTCCAGCGGGACCACCGGCGACGTGAGCCGGATCTACCTCGACAAGGCGGCCGCCGCCGCGCAGACCCGGATGCTCGGCGAGACCCTGCAGACCGTGCTGGGCCCGCGCCGGCTGCCGATGCTCGTGGTCGACACCAAGTCGGTGATCAAGGACCGGCGCTCGTTCAGCGCCCGGGGCGCGGGCGTGCTGGGCATGGCCACGTTCGGCCGGGACCACGTCTGGGCCCTGGACGAGGCCGGGCGCCCCGACGCCGACGCGGTCCGCGGTTTCCTGGCGGCGCACGGGGACGGGCCGTTCCTGGTGTTCGGCTTCACCTTCATGGTGTGGCAGTACCTCTACGAGCTCGCCCGCGACCACCGGCTGGACCTGGCCAACGGGATCCTCGTGCACTCGGGCGGGTGGAAGAAGCTCGCCGATCGCCGGGTCGGCAACGCCGAGTTCCGCCGCGCCTTCCGCACCGACACGGGCCTGACGCGCATCCACAACTTCTACGGGATGGTGGAGCAGATCGGGGTCGTCTACCTCGAGGGGCCCGACGGCGACTCGCTGTACTGCCCCGACTTCGCCGACGTCGTGATCCGCGACCCCGACACCTGGGAGCCGCTGCCGCCCGGCCGCCCCGGGCTGGTCGAGGTGCTCTCGACGCTGCCGGAGTCGTACCCCGGCCACGTCCTGCTCACCGAGGACCTCGGCGTGGTCCACGGCATCGACGACGGGGCCTGGCCCGGGAAGCGGTTCTCGATCCTGGGCCGCCTGCCCCGGGCCGAGGCTCGGGGCTGCAGCGACACGTTCGTGGGGGCAGTCGTTTGAGCCAGTTCATGGTGAAATTTCCGCATTTTTCGGCCGGCGTCGGCCTGGACACGCTCCTGACCGACGTCAACGCCGAGCCGCCGGGCGGGCGCCTGGTCGTCGGCGACGAGCGCATCCGCGACTTCCTCGTCGCGTTCTCCCGCCGCCTGCTGCGCCCCGACGTGGCGCGACGCCACCCGGAGCTGGGCTCGCTCGGCTTCTTCCTGCGCAAGGGCGAGCTGGCGCGGGCGGTGGCCCGCCTCGGCGACGGCGTGGCCGGCCAGCGCCGGGCCCCCCGCGGCCTCGTGCTGCACTTCCCGCCGGCGAACGTGGACACGATCTTCGTGTACAGCTGGGCGCTCTCCGCGCTGGCCGGCAACCACAACGTGGTGCGCATCTCCAGCCGCTCGGCCGGCGCGGCCGACGCGGTGCTGGAGGCGCTCAACGACGTGCTCGCCGATGCCGATCCGGCCGTGGCGCAGACGCAGCGGATGGTGACGTACGAGCGCGACGACACCCTGACCGCGGCCCTCAGCGCGGCGTGTGACCTGCGGGTGCTCTGGGGCGGGGACGCCTCGGTGACCGCGCTGCGCCGCCACCCGATCCGCCCGCTGGCGCGCGAGCTGGCCTTCCCGGACCGCAGCTCGTTCGCGGCGATCTCGGTCGCCGGCTGGCGCGCGGCCACGGCACAGCAGCGGCGCGCGGCGGTCGCCGGGTTCGCCAACGACCTTTACTGGTTCGACCAGGCCGCGTGCTCCTCGCCGCGGGACCTGTGCTGGGTGGGCGAGCCCGCGGACGCCGAAGACGCCCGCGCCGAGTTCACGGGCCTGCTGGCCGAGGAGATCTCGCTGCGCAAGTGGACGGTCGATCCGGCCATGGCGGTGGAGAAGTACGTGGCCACCTACGGGCTGGCCGCCGAGGGCGCCGCGACCCGGGTCACGTTCGCCGGCAACGCGCTGGCCGAGGTGGAGCTGGCCGGCCTGGAGGAGCTGCAGCGCGGCTGGCTCGGCGCCGGCACGGTCTGCCACGTCACCGTCGGCTCGCTCGCCGAGCTCGCCCCGGCGATCCGGCGCAAGGACCAGACCCTCGCGCACTTCGGCTTCACGCTCGCCGAGCTCGACGACTTCGTCACCCTCGTGGCCGGGCGCGGCCTGGACCGGATCGTGCCGTTCGGCCAGGCGCTGACCTTCGCCGGCGTCTGGGACGGCCTCGACCTGCTGCACGAGTTCACCCGCATCATCACGGTCGCTTGATTTCTTTTTGGAGCTCCGCGTGTCCGTCTCCGTCGTCGTCCCCTGCTACCGCTCGGCGAGCATCCTGCCGCGGCTCGTCCAGCGGCTGGACGCGGTCCTGCCGGCGATCGACCCGGTGCACGAGATCATCCTCGTGGTCGACAGCACCGACGCCACCTGGGACGTCGCCCGCGACCTGGCCGCCGAGCACCCCCACGTGCAGGCGATCCGGATGGCCCGCAACTACGGCCAGCACAACGCGCTCATCGCCGGCATCCGGGCCGCGTCCTGCGAGCGGATCATCACCATGGACGACGACCTGCAGCACCCGCCGGAGGAGCTGCCCAAGCTCGTCGCCGCGCTGACCGACGACCTCGACGTGGTCTACGCGGTCTCCGAGGCCGAGGAGCACGGGATGCTGCGCAACCTCAGCTCGTGGGGCGCCAAGAACCTGGTGATGGGCCGCACCATGGGCATCCCGAACGCGGACGTGCTCGGGGCGCTGCGCATCTTCCGCACCTTCCTGCGGTCCGGCTTCGACCAGGTGAGCGGCCCGCACGTGTCCGTGGACATCGTGCTGTCGTGGACCACCACCCGGGTCGGCTCGGTCGTGGTACGCATGGACCAGCGCACCGAGGGGCGGTCGGGCTTCACGTTCCGGTCGCTCATGAAGCACGCGATCAACATGATCCTCGGCTACTCGACGAAGCCGCTGCGGCTCGTGACGTACCTGGGCTTCCTCATCGGCGTCTGCGGGGTGCTGCTCACCGCGCGCCTGGTGTGGCTCTACTTCACCGGGGACACGAAGGTCGCCGGGTTCACGACGCTCGCCTCGCTGATCACGATCTTCTCGTCGGCGCAGATGATCGGGATCGGGGTGCTGGGGGAGTACCTCGGGCGCGTACACGCCCACGGCATGGGCCGCCCCACGTACGTGGTCCGCGAACACTTCCTGAAGAGCGAGGGTTAGGCGCTCGACGGCCGTCCTGGCGGCCACCGGCGGGCTTGAGCGGCCTTGCTGCTGCGGAACAGCGCTAAGAGGCGGGGGCGAAGGACTCGCCGTCGGTCATGATGGGGATGGTGTCGGAGACGCCGGACTGGGAGGCCAGGCGGACGTCCGCGGCGAAGCCTCGCTGGATGAGCTCCTGGCCGCTCACGCAGCGGCGGACGGCCGCGGGCACGTTGCGGACCGACGCGAGGGCCGCTAGGGACACGGCGGCCTCGACGGAGAGCGGGGCGCCGAGCATCGACAGGCCGTCCAGGACCGCGGCGGCGCCGAGGAGGTCCTCCACGCAGGGGCGCAGGGTGCCGTCCGGCCAGAGTTCGCCGGCCGCGATGACGCCGACGGCGCTGGTTGGGGTGCCGTGGCCGTGGGCGTGCAGCCAGCGGGCGACGGCGGGGGCGTTGCGCAGGCACGCGGCCACCACGGGGACGCCCGTCGAGGCGGCGGCGGAGCAGATGGTGGCGCCGTTGGGAGAGGGCAGCACGAGTTGGTCGACCAGCGGCGCGGTCTGCAAGGTCGCGGGCGAGAGGCTCCACGGCTGTTCGGCGGTGGTCTGCTGGCGGCCGACGGCGACGGCGGCGCCCAAGCGGGTCGCGTACGCGTGGGCCTGGTCGCTCCAGGGGAACGGGTGGACGCGGATGCCCCGGCTCACCGCGACGTCCACCGCGGTCGAGAAGGACAGCACGTCCACCACCACCAGGACCGAGCAGACGCGGGACAGCTCGGCCGCGCCCGCTGGGCCCCAGTCGAAACGGGCGCCCGAGCCGGGCTGGCTGTGGACGCCCTCCGCCATTCGAGGTCAGGTTTCGTCGGTGTCTAGCGGGGCGTGCGGCACCTCGGGCGCCTCGACCTTCTCGAAGACGCTGTCGAACTCCGGCGCCGGGGCGCGGTAGGCCGGGGCCTCCGTCGACACCTCGCCGAACAGCGACGGCAGGGTGCCCATCCAGGCGGAGCGCAGCTCGTCGAGGGCGATCGTGAACTGGCCGCGGATGTCCAGCGTGCGGCTGCGGCCGTCGACCGAGCCGATCACCGTGGCCGGGAGGCCGTGCTGCGCGCACAGGGCGGTGAACGCCTTCTCGTGGCCGCGGGGCACGGACACCAGGGCCCGGGCCGTCGACTCCGAGAAGAGGGCGACGAACGGGTTCAGGCCCTCGGGCAGGTTGATGTTCGCGCCGCAGTCGTAGCGCAGGGTGGCCTCGACCAGGGCCTGAGCCAGGCCGCCGTCGGAGAGGTCGTGCGCGCTGGACAGGTGGCCGCGCTCGCCGGCCTCGGTCAGGACCGAGGCCAGGATGCGCTCGCGGGTCAGGTTCACGCGCGGGGGCAGGCCGCCGAGGTGCTCGTGGGTCACCCACGCCCACTCGGAGCCCGAGAGCTCCTCCGTGGTCTCGCCCAGCAGCACGATCAGGTCGCTGTCGCCGCCGAAGCCCATCGGGATGCGGCTGCCGACGTTGCCCAGGATGCCCAGGACGCCCACGACCGGGGTCGGGTGGATGGCCTGCGCGCCGGTGGAGTTGTAGAAGGAGACGTTGCCGCCGGTGACCGGGATGCCCAGCTCCGCGCAGCCGTCGGCCAGGCCGCGAACGGCCTCGGCGAACTGCCACATGACCTGCGGGTCCTCCGGCGAGCCGAAGTTGAGGCAGTTGGTCACGGCGAGCGGGGTGGCGCCGGACGCGGCCACGTTGCGGTAGGCCTCGGCGAGCGCCAGCTTGGCCCCGTTGTAGGGGTCGAGGCGGGCGAAGCGCGCGTTGCCGTCCACGGACAGGGCGACGCCGAGGCCGCTCTGCTCGTCGATGCGGATCACGCCGGCGTTCTCGGGCTGGGCGAGGATCGTGTTGCCCTGCACGTATCGGTCGTACTGCTCCGTCACCCAGCTCTTGTCGCACAGGTTCGGGCTGGCGGCCAGCCGCAGGAGGGTCTCGCGCAGCTCGACACCGGTGCGCGGGCGGGGCAGCGTCTCGGCGCGGTCGGCCTGCAGCAGGATGAGGTCCGCGGGCTCGCGCATCGGCCGGGCGTACACCGGGCCGTCGTCGACCAGCGACCCCGGCGGCACGTCGACGACGGTCTCGCCCTTCCAGGTGATGACCAGCCGGCCGGTGTCGGTGACGGTCCCGATCGCGGTGGCGATGACGCCCCAGCGCTCGGCGACGCGCAGCACCTCCTCGAGCTTGGCCGGGTCGACGATGAGCAGCATGCGCTCCTGCGACTCGCTGGCCAGCACCTCCTGCGGGTCCATCGAGGCCTCGCGCAGCGGCACCGTGTCGAGGTTGATGTCCATGCCGGTGCCGGCGGAGGCGCTGGTCTCGGTCAGGGCGCAGGTCAGACCCGCGCCGCCGAGGTCCTGCACGCCGACGATCAGGTCCCGCTCGTACAGCTCCAGGCAGCTCTCGATGAGCAGCTTCTCGATGAACGGGTCGCCGACCTGCACCGAGGGGCGCCGGGCCGGGCCGTCGGCGTTGAAGGTCGCGCTGGCCAGCACCGACACGCCGCCGATGCCGTCGCGCCCGGTCTTCGCGCCCAGGAGCACGACGATGTTGCCGGGGCCGTGCGCCTCCTTGTTCTGCAGGCGGTTGACCGGCAGCACGCCCACGCAGAGCGCGTTGACCAGCGGGTTGCCCTGGTAGCAGGGGTCGAAGACGACCTCGCCGCCGATGTTGGGCAGGCCGAGGCAGTTGCCGTAGCCCCCGACGCCGGCCACGACCCCGGGCAGGACGCGCTTGGTGTCCTCGTGGTCGGCGGCGCCGAAGCGCAGCGGGTCCATCACCGCGACCGGGCGGGCGCCCATGGCGAGGATGTCCCGGACGATGCCGCCGACGCCCGTGGCCGCGCCCTGGTACGGCTCGACGAAGCTCGGGTGGTTGTGCGACTCGACCTTGAAGGTGACCGCGATCTCGTCGGAGATGCGGATCACGCCCGCGTTCTCGCCGATGCCCGCGAGCATCAGGTCGGACTTGGGGGCCTTCTCGCTGAACTGGCGCAGGTGGACCTTGCTGCTCTTGTACGAGCAGTGCTCACTCCACATGATCGAGTACATCGCCAGCTCCGACGTGGTCGGGCGGCGGCTCAGGATCGAGCGGATGCGCTGGTACTCGTCCTCGCGCAGACCCAGCTCCTCGTAGGGCTGCTCGGTGTCCGGAGTCTTGGCGGCCTCATCGACGGTGTCGAACGTTTCCGCGGTCATACACGGGCTCCAAGGTGAGCGAGCACGGACGTGAAGATGCCCAGCCCGTCGATCGAGGGACCGGTCAGCACCTCCACCGCGTGCTCCGGGTGGGGCATGATCCCGACGACGTTGCCGGCTGCGTTGCTGATCGCCGCGATGTCGTGCAGCGAACCGTTGGGGTTTCCGCGGACGTACCGCGCGACGACCCGCCCCTCCGCCTCGAGCTCGTCCAGGGTCCGCGTGTCGGCCATGTAGCAGCCCTCACCGTTCTTGACCGGGATGACGATCTCCTGGCGCGGCTGGAAGCCGACCGTCCACGCGGTCGTGTTGTTCTCGATCCGCAGGCCCTGGTCGCGGTTGCGGAAGTGCAGGTGCTGGTTGCGCGTGAGCGCGCCCGGCAGCAGGTGGGCCTCGCAGAGCACCTGGAAGCCGTTGCAGATGCCGAGCACGGGCAGCCCCTCGCCGGCCGCCTTCACGATCGAGTCCATGACCGCGGAGAAGCGGGCGATGGCGCCGGCGCGCAGGTAGTCCCCGTAGGAGAAGCCGCCTGGCAGGATGACGGCGTCCACGCCGTAGAGGTCGCCGTCGGCGTGCCACAGCGGGATGGCCGCGGCGCCGGCGAGGTGCACGGCCCGGGCGGCGTCGCGGTCGTCGAGCGAACCGGGGAACGTGACGACCCCAATGCGGGCGGTCACTGCTCCTCGACCTCCGCCGGCTCGGGCTGCTCCTCGACCCGCAGGGTGAAGTCCTCGATCACGGGGTTGGCGAGCAGCTTGTCGGCGATGTCACGGGCGCGGTCGAGGTCCGCGGCGCCCGCGAACTCGATCTCGATCCGCTTGCCGATGCGCACGGAGGCGACATCGTCCACGCCGAGACGCGGAAGCGCGTTCGCGACAGCCTGACCCTGCGGGTCGAGGATCTCCGGTTTGAGCATGACGTCCACCACGACGCGGGCCACGGGGCACTCCTGACGTTGAGTCGGGCGCTCGAGGGCGAGCGACACGAGCCTACCGGGCGGGGCTCCGCCGCAGATCACCGCCCGTGTCACACGGGTTCGGACGACCGCGCGGCGAAGCCCTAGAGAACATCGCCCGACTCGCATCTTACCGATCCGCCGAGATGCCCAAGATCGACGCTCAGAGGATGGGAGGTGGCACGTAGGCGCCCGCCGAGGGGTTGGCCGCCACGATCGCCGAGACCTGCTCGACAATGGCCGCCACCTGGGCCGATGCCGCTCCGACGAACGCCGACGGGTCGGCCACGAGGGCTTGCACTTCGCCCGTGGACAGCCGCAGCCGCTCGTCGCCGGCCAGCCGGTTGAGGAGGTCATTGTCCTGGATGCCCTTTTCGCGCATGGCGAGCGCCACGGCGACGGCGTGCTCCTTGATGGCTTCGTGAGCATCCTCACGGCCGACGCCGCGACCGACGGCGGCGACGAGGACCCGGGTGGTGGCCAGGAAGGGCAGGTACCGATCCAGCTCCCGCGCCACGACCGCCGGATATGCGCCGAACTCGTCCAGTACCGTCAAAAACGTCGCAAACAACCCGTCGACCGCGAAGAACGCGTCCGGCAGCGCCACCCGCCGCACGACCGAGCACGACACGTCGCCCTCGTTCCACTGGTCGCCGGCCAGCTCGCCGACCATCGACAGGTAGCCGCGCACGATCACCGCGAGGCCGTTGACCCGCTCGCAGGAGCGCGTGTTCATCTTGTGCGGCATCGCCGACGAGCCGACCTGGCCCGCCTTGAAGCCCTCGGTGACCAGCTCGTAGCCGGCCATCAGGCGGATCGTGGTGGCCAGGCTCGACGGGCCGGCGACGGCCTGGGCCAGCGCGGACACCACGTCGAAGTCCAGCGAGCGCGGGTACACCTGGCCGACGCTGGTCAGCACGCTGCGGAAGCCCAGGTGCTCGGCCACCTTGCGCTCCAGCTCGGCGACTTTTCCGGCGGCACTGCCCGCGTCGCCGCCGAAGAGGTCGAGCTGGTCGGCCGCGGTGCCGACCGGGCCCTTGATGCCGCGCAGCGGATAGCGCTCGATCAGCTCGTCCAGGCGGCGGTACGCGATGAGCAGCTCCTCGGCCGCGGAGGCGAAGCGCTTGCCGAGCGTCGTGGCCTGCGCGGGCACGTTGTGCGAGCGGCCGACCATGACCAGCTCGTCGTACTGCTTCGCCCGCGCCGCGAGCCGGGCCAGCGTCGCCACCATCCGGTCCCGGACCAGCTCCAGGGAGATGCGGATCTGCAGCTGCTCGACGTTCTCGGTGAGGTCGCGGGAGGTCATGCCCTTGTGGATGTGCTCGTGCCCGGCCAGCTCGGAGAACTCCTCGATGCGGGCCTTCACGTCGTGCCGGGTGACCCGCTCGCGCTCGGCGATCGAGACCAGGTCGACGTCGTCGAGGACCCGCTCGTAGGCCTCGACGACCCCGTCCGGCACCGCCACGCCGAGGTCGCGCTGGCCCTTGAGCACGGCGAGCCAGAGCCGGCGCTCGAGCCGGAGCTTCTCCTCGGGCGACCAGACCTCGACCAGCTCGGGCGAGGCGTAACGGGCGGCGAGCACATCGGGAATCCGCGCTTTCTTCACGCCTCCATTGTGACTACGTCCGCGGGGGGTGATCACGCTCGGGCCGACCGTAGTGCAGGGCGACACGGTCGGCGTACAGCAACTGGGCCGCCAGCCCGAGCACCAGCAACAGCAGCAGCATGGGCAGCGGCAGGAGCCGGGCCAGCGGCAGCTCGTCCAGGTGGCGGCCGTACTGCTGCATCGTGACCATCACCGCGTAGATCCCGGTCGGATGGGTCCTGGTGCCGTTGACGTACGGCCACAGGGCGTCCTGCGCCTGCACGAACCAGGTCACCAGGTAGGCGATCCCGAGCATCGGCAGCCCGGGCCAGATCACCGACCACCACGAGGCCGGCCGCCCCTCCTGGTGCAGCACCTCGCGGCGCAGCGCCTGGCCGCGGAACAGCATCGCCAGCAGGATGAGCGCCGGGATGGTCACCCGCGACGGCGGGACGAGGGCGAGGAAGGTGTTGAGCCGGCCCGCGGTCGCCCCCGCGGCGTACTCGCGCAGCACGAGCGGCCCGGCCCCGACGAACAGGAACAGGCCGAACGGGAGCAGGAGCAGCTCGCTGTAGCGGCCGAGGGGGCGCAGGCCGCTGATGCCGAACGCGGCCAGCCCGGCCACGCTCACCCCGATGAGCGTGGCGATCAGCGGCGGCAGCCACGTGTTGGCGAAGGTCGCCGGGAGCTTGTCGTTGTCGTCGGTGATGCGGCTCAGCCAGGGCCAGATCCCGAGCAGCGTGACGACGAGCACGATGAGCAGCAGGCCGCCCAGCGGGCCCCAGCCCCAGGCGCGCCCCTCGCGGGCGGTCGCCGTGACTTGACCGGTGACTTGGCCGGTGGCTTGGCCGGTGACTTGGAAGCGCAGGTTGGTCACGATGATCAGGACGGTCGCGGCGACGCCCAGCAGCATCAGGGGCACCAGCAGCACCGACGAGATCGCGGTGGCGACGCCGAAGTTGAAGTTGACGAAGCCATACCGCGTCATCTGCAGAACCGGCGTGGCCTCCTGGAAGACCTGCGCGAACGCGAACTCTTGCAGGACCAGGCCGAGCACGGTCAGCACGGCCAGCAGCCCGCCGACGATCACCCCGGGCCACGGGCTGCGACCGCTGCGGAAAGCGGCCAGGTAGAGCAGGGCGGCGGCCGCCGTGACCACGCCGAAGGTGCCCAGCCAGAAGGCCGAGAGCTGGGAGTGCCCGTCGGCGAAGTGCGCGACCGCGATGCCGAACGGCGTGAACGCCACGAGCGGGAAGGTCAGCAGACCGCGGGCGACCCAGCGGCCGGTGCGGCCGGTGTTCTCGGCGGCCCAGGCCACGGCCGGGGCGACGAGGAGCACGGCCAGCAGCGGCAGGAGCGCGAGCAGCAGCGTGGTGCCGATCGCGCCGCCCAGCCCGTTCTCGAAGGCCTTGCGGTAGTTGTCGAACCCGACGGATTCGCCCGTCGCGCCGCCGGCGAGCGTGCGCAGGCCGCTGAACCGGTTGAACGAGCTCTTGAAGGTCCAGAACACGGGCTCGACGTAGGAGGTGATGAGCAGCACCAGCGCCGGGAGCACCAGCACGAGGCCGACGACCACCTGCCAGGCGGGTCGGGGGGTGGCCGGGCGCAGCATCGTCGGCTGGACGGTCATGCCGACGATGCTATGGGCCCGGAGCACTTTCAGCGCGTCAAGATGGCCGTGACCCCCTGGCCGCCGGCCGCGCAGATGGAGATCAGGCCGCGTCCGGAGCCCCGTTCGGCCAGCAGTTTCGCGAGCGTGGCCACGAGCCGGCCGCCGGTCGCGGCGAAGGGGTGCCCGGCCGCCAGGGACGAGCCGTTCACGTTGAGCTTCGCGCGGTCGATCGCGCCCAGCGGCTCGTCGAGGCCGAGGCGCTCGGCGCAGAACCGCGGGTCCTCCCAGGCCTTGAGGGTCGCCAGCACCTGCGAGGCGAAGGCCTCGTGGATCTCGTAGAAGTCGAAGTCCCGCAGCGTCAGGCCGGTGCGGGCCAGGAGCCGGGGCACCGCGTACGCCGGGGCCATGAGCAGCCCGTCCTGCCCGCTCACGAAGTCCACGGCGGCCGTCTCGGTGGCCTCGAAGTACGCCAGCACCGGCAGTTTGCGCGCCTTCGCCCACGCCTGCGAGGCCAGCAGCACCACGGCGGCGCCGTCGGTGAGCGGGGTGGAGTTGCCGGCCGTCATGGTCGCGCCGGGGCCGCGCCCGTAGACCGGCTTGAGCGCGGCCAGCTTCGGCAGCGACGTGTCCGGGCGCAGGTTCTGGTCGCGGGAGAGGCCGAGGTAGGGCGTGACGAGGTCGTCGAAGAACCCGCGCTCGTAGGCGGCGGCGAGCCGCTGGTGCGAGGCCAGCGCCAGCTCGTCCTGCTCCTCGCGGCCGATGCCGAACTCGGCCGCGGTCAGCGCCGCGTGCTCGCCCATCGACAGCCCGGTGCGCGCCTCGGCGTTGCGCGGGATGTCCGGTTTGAGCTGCGCCGGGCGGAACCGGCTCACCGCGCGCAGCCGGGCGCCGAGCGAGCGGGACCGGTTGAGCTCCATCATGATCCGCCGGGCGTCCTCGTTGACGCCGAGCGGCGCGTCCGAGGTGGTGTCGACGCCGCCGGCGATGCCCACCTCGATCTGTCCGAGGGCGATTTTGTTGGCGACCAGGATCGCCGCCTCGAGCCCGGTTCCGCAGGCCTGCTGCACGTCGTAGGCCGGGGTCCGCGGGTCGAGCCGCGAGCCGAGCACGGATTCGCGTGTCAGGTTGAAGTCGCGGCTGTGCTTGAGCACCGCACCGGCGGCGACCTCACCCAGTCGCTCACCCGCGAGGCCGAAGCGGGCCACGAGCCCGTCTATGGCGGCGGTCAGCATGTCCTGGTTTGATGCAGTGGCGTAGGCGCTGCCCGAGCGGGCGAAGGGGATGCGGTTGCCGCCGACGATCGCGACCCGGACGGGGGGTTCCGAGGGGGTATTCGAGGGGGCCATCGGAGTCTCCTTCTCGACGGGGCAGGGCATTCTGGCGTTACCCTACTCGTGAGTAGGTTAGCGCGCGGAGTTGTGACTGGGGAGGCACGCAATGACCGATCGCTACGCGACCTTCGCCCACTCGGGCGCCGGGAAGTTCCTGGTCAGGCGCCTCGGCCTGCCGGATCCGCCGCCACTTCGCCGCTTCCGGGCCGGGGAGGGGTTCGGGCCGGTCACCCTCGGCGGTGACGGGCGCCTGGCCGAGCCGACCCGGCACATCCTCGACAAGCTGCCGACCGTCCTCGGCGACGGCGAGCGGCCCGCCGCGCTCATCTTCGACGCCACGGGCATCACCGGCAGCGCCGGACTGCGCGCGTTGTTCGACTTCTTCCACCCGGTGATCCGCTCCCTGCGCCCGTCGGGGCGGGTGATCGTGCTGGGCAGCCCGCCCGAGCTGTGCACGAGCGCCCGGGAGGCCACCGCGCAGCGGGCGCTCGAGGGGTTCGTGCGCTCGCTCGGCAAGGAGATCGGCCGCGGGTCGACGGCCCAGCTGGTCTACGTGGCGCCGGGCGCCGAGGAGGCGACCGAGTCCACCCTGCGCTTCCTGCTGTCGGGGCGCTCGGCCTACGTCTCCGGCCAGGTCATCCGCATCGGCCCCGCCACCGTGGACGTGCCCGACGACTGGGACCAGCCGCTCGTGGGCCGCACCGCGGTGGTCACCGGGGCCGCCCGCGGCATCGGCGCGGCCATCGCCGAGGTGCTCACCCGCGAGGGCGCGCACGTGGTCTGCCTCGACGTGCCCGCGGCCGGCGAGGAGCTGTCGCGGGTCGCCAACGAGCTGAAGGGCACCGCGCTACAGCTGGACCTGACCGCCGAGGACGCCCCGCGCCGGCTCGCCGACTTCATCGCCACGCGGCACGTGCACGCGGACATCTTCGTGCACAACGCCGGGATCACCCGGGACAAGACCCTCGGGCGCATGGATGAGGGGCAGTGGGCCTCCGTGATCGACGTGAACCTCGCCGGCCAGGAGCGCATCAACGACGTGCTGCTCGCCGAGAACCTGCTCGGCGGCAACGGCCGGATCGTCTCGGTCTCCTCGGTCTCCGGCATCGCCGGCAACCGCGGCCAGACGAACTACGCCACATCGAAGGCCGGCGTGATCGGGCTGGTGCAGGCCAGCGCGGGCGCGGTCGCCGAGCGCGGGCTCACGATCAACGCGGTCGCGCCCGGCTTCATCGAGACCAGGATGACCGCGGCCATGCCGCTGTTCGTGCGCGAGGGCGGCCGGCGGCTCAACAGCATGTCCCAGGGCGGCCTGCCGGTCGACGTGGCCGAGACGATCGCCTGGCTGGCCCACCCGGCGTCCGGCGGGCTCAACGGCAACGTCGTGCGGGTGTGCGGGCAGAGCCTCCTGGGGGCCTGATGGAGACCACGGTCCTCGCGGCGCCGCCCCGGCTCGGCCCGCTCTACCGCGCCGCCGCCCTGCGCCGGCCCAGCGGCGGCACGCTTCCCGAGCGGGAGCTGCGCCTCGACGAGGTGCGCGTGGACCTCGCGCACCTCGCGGAGTACGACCGGGTGTGCGGGTTCCGGCTGCGCGACGAGCTGCCGGCGACCTACCCGCACGTGCTCGCGTTCCCGCTCGCGCTCGCGCTCATGACGGCCGCGGACTTCCCGTTCCCGGTGCTGGGCGTGGTGCACGTGGCCAACGCGATCGAGGTCCTCCGCCCGCTGACGTCCTCGGACGCGTTCTCCCTGTCGGTACGCGCCGAAGACCTGCGCCCCCACGAGCGCGGCACGCAGTTCGACATGGTCGCGACCGCCGCGATCGCCGGCGAGCCGGTCTGGCGCGGGCGGTCGACGTATCTGCGCCGTGACGGCGGCGGGTCACCGCGCAAGGACGCGGCCGATCCCCCGCAGCCCCCGAAGCCCACCGCGGTCTGGCGCGTGCCGAGGCGGACGGGGACCGACTACGCGGCCGCGTCCGGGGACCGCAACCCGATCCACACGAGCCGCATCCTCGCCCGCGCGTTCGGCTTCCGCTCCACCATCGCGCACGGGATGTGGACCAAGGCCCGGTGCCTGGCCGCGCTCGAGGGCCGCCTGCCGGCGGCCTACGCGGTCTCGGTCCAGTTCAAGCGCCCGATCCTGCTGCCCGCGACCGTGGCGTTCTCGGCGGGCGACGGGCACATCGCCGTCCACGATCGGGGGACAGGGGCACCGCACCTCACCGGCACGATCGTTGAACCCCGCTGTGCAGACGCTGACGAGGGCGCCCGCTGAGCCCGTGAGCGCGGCGCCCAAGGGTGCGCTCTCCGTGCGGCTCACCGGCCCGGCCCTGCTGCTCGCGGCCGCGGTCGCGGTGCTGTGGTTCTACCGCGTGCCGCCCCTGAGCACCGCGCTGTTCGGGCTGTACGTCGCGCTCGGCATCGCGCTGCCGGGAACCCTCTGGTGGCGGCTGCTGCGCGGCGGGCCGTCCTGGTTCGGCGGGGACGTGGCCGCGGGGCTTGTCGTGGGGTACATCGGCGAGGTCTTCTGCTATGTCCTCGCCCGGCTCGCCGGGGCCCCGCTGCTGGTGCTGGTCTTCCCGCTGGGCACCGTCGCGCTCTTCGCCGCCGCGCCGGGCCTGCGGCGGCACCTGCGCCGCGACCCGCACGCCGAGCGCCCGCCCGCCCTGTGGGTGTGGGCGATGACCGCGCTCTCGGGGATCACGCTGGTCTGGAGCGTCAAGTTCTTCCGGGTGTACGGCCTGAGCTACCCCGCCAACGCCTCACCCGACACCGACAGCCCGTTCCACCTCGCGCTGGTGGGCGAGGCCAAGCACCACATGCCGATGACGATTCCGTGGATCCAGGGCGAGCCGCTGCTGTACCACTGGTTCGTCTACCCCGAGATGGCCGCGACGAGCTGGGTGACCGGCATCGAGCCCAACGTGCTGCTGCTGCGCCTGTCGATGCTGCCCATGCTCATGGCGTTCCCGGTGCTCGTCGCGCTGCTCGCCCGCCGGGTCATCGGCGGCTGGTGGCCCGGCGTCGCCGCGAGCGCCATGACGCTGCTCGTGCTCGCCCCCAACCCGTACCAGTGGCAGCTCAACGCCTTCTACCGCGACCTCGCCTTCAGCGGCTTCGACGACGGCGCCTACCTGCGCCAGACCGCGTGGACGGGCCCGACCCAGACCTTCGGCGCCCTGCTGTTCGTCCCGGTGCTGCTCGTGCTCGCCGATCTGCTCCAGGGCGCGGGCGGGCGGCGGCAGTGGGTGCTCTTCGCCGTGCTGCTCGCGGGCGTGACCGGCGGCAAGGCGACCTATCTGCCCCTGCTCGCCGCCGGCCTCGCCCTGCTCGTGCTGGTCAAACGGTTCCGCCACCGCGCGGCGCTGGTCGCGCTCGGCGTCACCGTCGCCGCGATCGTGGCCGCCCAGGTGCTGCTCTTCGGCTCCAGCAGCCAGGGCACGCGGCTGGCGCCGCTGACCGACGTGGCCACCGGGGGCATCGGGGTGACGACGGGCTTCAGCGCCGGCCGGGTTCCGTGGAAGCTGCTGGTGCTCGCCGGCCTGACGGTGCTGTGCTGGGCCGCGATGTGGGCGGGCATCGGACGGCTGCGCCACCCGTCGCCGGCCCTGATCGTGATGCTCGGCATCGGCATCGCGGGCGCGGCCGCGACGATGCTGCTGGGCCAGGACGGCGACTCCCAGCGCTACTTCCTCGAGTCGGCGCGGCCCTACCTGTGCATCGCCGCGGTCGCGGGCCTCTCCCGCTGGCGGGTGCTGACGGTCTCGGCCGTGGCCGGGGTGATCATCATCCAGGTCGTGCAGTCGCTCGGGCGGGACAGCATCCCCCGCAACGGCTCCGTCCGGGATCTGGTGCTGCCGTATGCGGCCCTGGCTCTGGTGCTCGCAGTCGCGTACGGGGTGACGAAATGTCGGCCGCTCCGCAACCGACATTTCGGACATTTCGTGGTATTAGGGCTGCTGCTGGGATTCGGGGTGAACACCAGCGTGCAGCACTTCGTGCTCATCGCGGCGGAGTCGCGGCAGAGCGGCCTGCGGGATGTGGTGCGCAGCCCGCGGTACATCAGCCAAGGCACGTTGGAAGCGGGTCGCTGGCTGCGGGACCACTCCAGCCCCGCGGACCTGGTCGCGACCAACGCGCACTGCCTGCCGTTCGACGGGCGGTGCAGCAATCTCCACTTCTCGATGACGGCGTACTCCGAACGCAGGATGCTCGTCGAGGGCTGGGGCTTCTCCACGACCGCGCACGAGCGCGCCGACGAGCTGGGCCTTTGGTCCGGCGCCGTGCCGTACTGGAAGCCCGAGGTGCTCGCCGCCAACGACGCCGTGTTCGCGGATCCGAACCCCGAAAATGTGGACGTTCTTCGCAATCGCTACCGAGTCCGGTGGCTGTTCGTTGATGAAACGCAGAGCAGCGTTTCGCCGCGACTTGCGACCTTTGCGAAGTTCCGCTTCCGGTCCGGGGTCTGCGTGGTGTACGAGCTGCCCCGTTCCTGACGTTAGGTAGGCGCTTTGAAGGCAACGAAGCAACTCGCCGTCCCGTTCAACAAGGGGTACCTGACCGGAGCCGAGCCCGCGTACCTCCAGCAGGCCATGGCGAACGGCCCGATGACCGGCGACGGCCCCTTCACCAAGCGCGCGAACCAGCTGCTGAACCAGATCATCGGCGCCCGCCACACCCTGCTGACGACCTCGTGCACGCACGCCCTGGACATGACCGCGCTGCTGCTCGACCTCGGCCCCGGCGACGAGGTCATCCTGCCCTCGTTCACCTTCTGCTCGACCGCGAACGCGTACGCCCTGCGCGGCGCCCGCCCGGTCTTCGTCGACTGCCGGGCCGACACCCTGAACATCGACGAGCGCCTGATCGAGGCGGCCGTCACGGACCGCACGCGGGCGATCGTCGTCGTGCACTACGCGGGCGTGGCGGCGGAGATGGACGCCATCATGGCCGTGGCCCGCCGCCACGACCTGGTGGTCATCGAGGACAACGCCCACGGCCTCGGCGGCACCTACCGCGGGCGCAACCTGGGCTCGATCGGCGAACTGGCTACGCAGAGCTTCCACGAGACCAAGAACGTCCACTGCGGCGAGGGCGGCGCGCTGATCCTGAACGACGACCGCTTCTATGACCGCGCCGAGATCATCAGGGAGAAGGGCACCAACCGCGGCCAGTTCTTCCGGGGCATGGTGGACAAGTACCGCTGGATGGACCTCGGCAGCTCCTACCTCCCCTCGGACCTGCTGGCCGCGTTCCTGACGGCCCAGCTGGAGCACTTCCCGCAGATCCAGCGCCGCCGCATGCACGTGTGGAACAGCTACCACAATCGCCTGGCCACGTGGGCCGTCGAGCACGGCGTGATCCAGCCGACGGTCCCGTCGGACAGGACCCACCCCGCGCACCTGTACTACCTGCTGCTGCCCGACCTGCAGAGCCGCTCGGCGATGCTGGGCCACCTGCTCGAGCAGGGCGTGCTCGGGACCTTCCACTACCAGCCCCTGCACCTGGCGCCCGCCGGCCAGAAGTACGGCCGCACCGACGGCTGCCCGGTGACGGAGGACGTGGCGGATCGCCTGCTGCGCCTGCCGCTCTACGCCGGCATGGACGACGACGACATCGACCTCGTCATCAGAGCGGTCGAGTCGTACCGCCCGGTGCGCCGAACCCCGCACCCGGCCGCGGCCTGCCCCAAGTGACCACGACGGTAGAACGAGTCCTGACCGACCGCCGCGTGCGATACGTGGCGGTCGGCGCGGTCTCCTCGGCGGTGTACTACGCCCTGTTCACCGCGATCTACCTGACCACCCGCGACCACCTGCACTACTTGGTCATCCCGGTCCTGGCCAACTTCGGCTGCGCCCTGGCGACCTATCCGCTGCAGCGCCGCTGGGTCTTCCAGTCGAAGGGCCCGGTGGTCGCGGGCTTCCTGAAGTTCTACGTGATCTGCCTGTGGGCCCTGCTCTTCACGTACGCGGGCCTGCCGCTGCTGGTGGAGCTGGTGCACATCCCGGTCCTGGTGGCGCAGGCCATCCTGATCGTGACGGCCCCTCTGATCAACTACCAGCTCAGCAAGTGGTGGGCCTTCCGCCGCTAGCCGACGTCGCAGTAGACCGCGATCTGCGTTCTGCGCGCCTCGATGCCGTCCGGCACGTGCCGCCCCGCGACCCGATCCCCGGCGTGGGTGCCGGCGCAGTACTCACCGTTGTAGGCAACGGCCTCGCCCCCGACGATGGCCCCGCCGGCATCGCGGTACACGATCGCGCCCCCGGAGGCCGAAAGCCCCCGACACGGCACCATTGCGAGGTTGGCGGGCAGCAGGAAGTCGGGCGGACCCGGCCCGTCGGACTCGGCGAGCACGTCGTAGCGGTGGAACAACGGGTTGTACCGCTCGACCTTCACCCAACGCCCACCCTGAACCACAGCGTCGACCCGCGCGACCGCGGCACCTTGCTCGGGCCGCACGTCGATCACCGCCCCGACCGGCAACCCAGCTCCGGGCAGCACGACGGGCACCGACCGCGGCGCGAGGGCGGCGACCTCCCGCCCACCGGCGTCGACGAGCCTGAAGCTCACCGTCGCCCGGTACGCGGCCGGCCCGGTCGCACGATTCGCCACGATCGCGCCGACGCTGAACGTCCACGGCCCGACCTTGCTCAGCCCCTGCTCCGCGACGACCAACGAGTTCACCGGCGGCGCGCCGGCGTCCCTCGGGGCCGAGGCGGAGCACCCGGCGGCCGTTGCCGACCGGGACCACCAGAACCAGACCGCACCACCGATCACCAGCGCGACGGCCATCATCGCGGCCCCGAAACGCCCCCGTGTCATGGCGTCCAGGCTTCGCCTCGCCGAGGCGCCGGACAAGGCCCAATTCGCGCCTGTGGATAACTCCGCGGATTGCCGCGCAAACGGCGCAAGTGATGTCCGCGGGCGCGGAGACGAGTTCGCAGCTCGGCGGTGGGCGCTCGCTCCTCGCGGCGGCGTCCGGTCTGCGCAGGCGGTACAGCTGGTGAGCTGCCCTGATGGCCCTGACGAGAGCATCGGTGACACTCCTCGGGCACGGGCACGGATGTCGCCCCTCCCGGGGGTGGACGGTGCAAATCTCCCCGATCGTGTGGCCATCGGAGTATTACCGGTAATACGATGCTGGTCGTGCGCGAGTTGCAGTGGCGGATGCCGCAGCCGGATGAGAGTCCGCAGGCGACCTTGAGGGATGGGCTGACCGTAGCGGACGTCGCCGAGGCCCTGGACCGCGACGAGCGGCTGCAGCTCCGGGAGCACAGCGACCTGTTGCTGCTCGTGGTGGCCGAGACGGACGCCCTTGTGCTCGTTCGGGTGTTGCTGGTGCGCAACGACGACTCGTTCGTCTGGCGGGTGCACAACGCGCGCGTGGCCAGCGCTGCCGACGGTAAGCAGTGGAAGCAGAGGGGAGATCAGCGATGACCGGGACGCCGGATTTCGAGCGGATGAGCAGGGACGAGATCGCAAACTGGCTGCTGGAGGCCGACGACATCACTCCGTGGCGCGAGTGGGCGAAGCCCTCAAGCCCGTCCGGGACTTTCGTCCAGGTCGACCCGTCCGGCGAGGCCGTCGAGCGGGTCGTGACGGTGAAGATGCCAAGCGACATGGTTGCGCGGCTGGACAGCGCCGCCGGCCGCGATCGAGCCGGCCGATCCGGCATCATCCGGGCCGCAGTCGAGGAGTACCTGGAACGGCACCAGGGGGAAGCTGCATAAGCCAAGCGATTGCTGCTGTCTGTAGCGCCCGCCGGTTTTGTCCAACCAGCCCTCGGCGACGGGCACCGTTGTACAACCCGCACGCCGTATGCCGTGACGTCTGGTCGGCTACGGCGTACAGCTCCTGCCTAGCCGTTGGGCCGGCGTGTAGCGGCTTCGCCCCTCTTTCTCTGCCGAAGACCGCCGCTGCGATCCGGCCAAGGCGCCCGGTACGAGAGCATGGCACGGGCACAACCGGTGAGCCGCAACGGTTACTGGTGAGACTGGGGGAGACGGCAGCCGGTCAACCGTAATGCTCGTTCGGCGGAGTCGGTACTGGTCAGCCAGATCTCGGCTGAGCTTTGGCGGAGGGCGTGGGATTCGAACCCACGGAGACGCGGAACGCCTCACCGGTTTTCAAGACCGGCGCCATCGGCCACTAGGCGAGCCCTCCAGCGCAACGACGCTAAGTGTGCCAGATCCCCGCCCACCCGCGACACGTCACCCACGTGAGGGACGTCGTTCGGGCGAACGCGTGCCGGTGAACCCCCGAACACGGCCGGGCAAATGCCGTCCATGCGGGCCTGAGCTGCGCAGACTCGAAAGGCAGGTTGCTGCGACGGGGGGATTTGACCGTGCACCTCTTCTTCAACGATCCGCGGGACGGGTACGTCACTCGGCACCGCCGCATCGTCCGGCCCTCGCTCGCCGCGCTCGTCGTCGGGGGAGTCGGGGTCGCCGCGCTCGGGGTTGTCATCGGGTCGGCCGGGTATGACGCCAAGGGCAGCGGCGGGCCGCCTCGGGCCGAGGGTGGGGGGTTTGCCGTGCCGGCCGCGACCGGCAGTGCGCGCGGGGTGAACGCGAGTGGGCCGCTGGGGATGAGTACCGTTCCCGCCGCCCCCGTTCCGATTCTTGATCTCGGGGTCACGCCCAGCCCAGCGGCTCCGGCGCCGGTGCAGACGCAGAGCGGGAAGAAGGCCGCCGTGCGGGTCGAGCGGACCACGCCGCGGCCGAAGGCGCCGGCTACCACGGCGGCGGCTCCGGCGGCTCCGCCGGTGGTGGTCGTGACCGAGGAGCCCGTTGTCGCGGAGCCCGAGCCGGCCGACGAGCCCACCGAGGAGCCGGTCGACGTCGGCGAGCGTCAGGGGCGGCACCGCTGGCATCAGTGGGGTGACGGCCACCGGTGGCGGCCGTGGTGGGAGCAGCGATGATGGAAGGGTGCATGCGATCACGATCGAGCGGCCCGGTGGACCCGAGGTGCTGCGCTGGAGCGAGGTTCCTGATCCCGTCGCGGCCGCCGGCGAGGTGCTGATCGAGGTGGTGGCGGCCGGCGTCAACCGCGCCGACGCGCTGCAGCGGCAGGGGAACTATCCGCCGCCCAAGGACGCTCCTCCCTATCCGGGGCTCGAGGTCTCGGGGCGGATCAAGGCCGTCGGCGACGGGGTGCACGGGTGGCAGGTCGGGCAGGAGGTCTGCGCGCTGCTCGGGGGTGGCGGCTACGCGGAGCTCGTGGCCGCCCCCGCGGCTCAGGTGCTGCCGGTGCCCAAGGGGGTGGACCTGGTCGACGCGGCGGGGCTGCCCGAGGCGGCCGCGACCGTCTTCTCCAACGTGGTGGACCTGGCCCGGCTCAAGCCGGGGGAGACGCTGCTGGTGCACGGCGGCGGGAGCGGGATCGGGACGTTCGCGATCCAGCTGGGCAAGGCGCTCGGCGCCGGGGTCGTGACGACGGCGCGGGCGGCGAAGCGGGATCGGCTGCTGGAGCTGGGCGCGGACCGGGTGATCGACTACCGGACGACCGACTTCTCCAAGGAGGTCCAGGCCGACGTGGTGCTCGACATCATCGGCGGGCCATACCTGCAGCAGAACGTCGACTCGCTCAAGGTCGGCGGGCGGCTCGTGGTGATCGGGCTGCAGGGCGGGCGCCGCGGGGAGCTCGACCTGGGGCAGTTGCTCACCAAGCGGGCTCTCGTCGCCGGGACCACGCTGCGGGCGCGCTCGGCCGCCGAGAAGGCCGCCATCGTCCGCGGGGTGCGCGAGGAGGTCTGGCCGCTGGTGGACGAGGGCTTGATCCGGCCGGTGATCTCCCGGCGGTTCCCGATGACCGAGGCGGCCGAGGCCCACCGGCTGCTCGAGTCCAACGAGCACATCGGGAAGATCCTGCTGACGATTTAGGGCCGGATGAGCACGACCGGGCCCGTGCCGTTCGCCGCCAGGCGGTCGTCGGTGTTGACCAGCGCGCACGTCTTCAGCGACAGGCAGCCGCAGCCGATGCACCCGGTGAGCGTGTCCCGCAGCCGTTCGAGCAGCTGGATCTGCTCGTCGAGGTGGGAGCGCCACCCGGCGGAGAGCCGGGCCCAGTCCGCCTTGGTGGGCGTGCGGTTGGCCGGCAGCGAGGCGAGCGCCTTCTTGATCGTCTCCAGTGGCACGCCGACCTGGGCGGAGATGCGGATGAAGGAGACGCGGCGCAGCTGGGAGCGCTCGTACCGGCGCTGGTTGCCGCCGGTGCGAGTCGCGTGGATGAGGCCGAGTTTCTCGTAGAAGCGCAGCGCGGACGGTGCCACGCCGCTGCGTGCGGAGAGCTCGCCGATGCTCAGGAGGTCCCGATGCTCCGGGACGGCTTGCGCATGCGTTCGCGGGACAGAATCCACAGGGCCTCGACCCCGTCCTTCCAGGTGATCTTCTTGCCCTCTTCACGGGTGCGGGCGCGGTAGCTGATCGGCACCTCGAAGGGCCGGTGCCGGTTGCGCAGCAGCTTGCCGGTCACCTCGGCCTCCATGCCGAAGCCGGCCGAGCGCACCTGGAGCGAGCGGTACAGCGAGACGGGCATCAGCTTGAAGCACGTCTCCAGATCGCCGAGGTAGCAGTTGTAGAGCATGTTCGCGGCGGTCGTGACGGCCTTGTTTCCCATCACGTACCAGAACGAGAAGGAGCTGTGCGAGCCGAAGGTCCGGTTGCCGTAGACGACGGTCGCGCGCCCGTCGAGCACCGGCTCGAGCAGCTTCGGGATGTCCTGCGGGTCGTATTCGAGGTCGGCGTCCAGGATGACCATGTAGTCGCCGGTCGCGTTCTCGACCGCGGTCTTGATCGCCGCGCCCTTGCCCCGGTTGCGCGGGTGCACGACGACGCGCAGCCGCTCGTCGGTGAGCCCGTGGAGGATCTCGGCCGTCCGGTCGCGGCTGCCGTCGTCGACGATCACCAGCTCGATCTCGGTCGGGTAGTCCACGTCGAGCGCCTGTTTCACTGCGTCGGCAACGCGGACTTCCTCGTTGTAGACGGGCATCAGGATCGACAGCTTCATCACGAACTCCGGGGGCGTTTTGGCTGAACCATCAGACTAGCGGCCCGTCACCCGGGCGTGTGACCCTCCCGAAGAGGAGGGCCGGCTCGTACCTTGTCCTGTATGACGACGGTGGAACGGTTGGGCGAGGAACAGTATCTCCTGGTGACGACGTTCCGCCGGGACGGTACACCAGTGCCGACTCCGGTGTGGGCCGCGCGCGACGGGGACGCGCTCATGGTGTGGACCGTGCGGGACTCGGGCAAGGTCAAGCGCATCCGCCGCGACGGCAAGGTCACCGTCGCGCCGTGCACGGTGCGGGGCAAGGCGACGGGCCCGGCGGTTGCGGCGCACGCGACGCTGCTCGGCCCGGAGGGGGGCGCGGCCGTACGCGAGCTCATCAAGCGCAAGTACGGCCTGAAGGGTCGGCTGTTCGTCTGGGCGAGCATCCGCCGCCGGGGCGCCGACGCGACCGTCGGGGTCCGGATAACACTGTCCTGAAGGCTGAAAAGCAACGCGCTCGGATCACCGGGGGGTGACGATCCGAGCGCGTTGCGGTAATAAGCCGTGTTGGTTGGCGCAGGAGGACGACGCGAGGTACTGTCTGCGTCAGTCGCCCGTGCGTTGCGTGGGAATTTGGCCCTGGAGTAGGGCCCGCACCTCCGACTCCCGGTAGCGACGGTGGCCACCAAGCGTTCGAATCGCGCTCAGCTTGCCCGCCTTCGCCCAACGGGTGACGGTCTTCGGGTCGACGCGGAACATCGACGCGACCTCAGCCGGCGTGAGCAACGGCTCAGGTTCATGCGTACGAGATGGCATCGGTCACTCCTCCACAGGTACCCAGGAACGCCGGCCGGGGTCCCGCCGGTCGACGCGTTTCCTATGGTCCGGGTAGTCCCCGATGTCCGACATGGGCCGAACGGCTGAAGGTCCCTGTATGGACGGATGATGAATAAGTGAATTTTCCGATTTTGACACCGCAAAACCGGATAAATTCGGACTCATTTTGACGGAGGGTGAGCGATCAACCACGAATCTAGCTCACTCTCCGGGGTGATGGGTAGCCCACAAACACCCTTGTAGTAGGCATAACGGACACGAGCGGGGTGCGATTCGGTTGCGAAGGGTGACACCCGATCGAGTGGTGGACGAAGCGGACATTTAGCTTCGTCAACATCATGGCTCGGGTCCGCGTCAGTCACAGACCGTCGCTCCCGCCAGACAAAGGGCGGCCCCGAGGGCCTTCGGCCGGAGGGGGCCGCCCAGCCAGGTCCGCGGTGGCAAGAACGAAGAGCCGGTCGCCCGCAGGCCGGTCGATCACGGGGTGAGGGCGACCACCCGCGAACCTGGCAGCGTAGGCGCGCAGCGCCCAGCGATGTCTGGCGGGAGCGACGGTCCGCACCCCGACGGACCCGAGTCATGGACGGGAAAAGCCCTAGTTGCAGCGCTCCAGCAGCTGCACGGAGCGCCAGCGCTCGACGAGCTTCTCGTAGACCTCGGTGGCCTCGTCGGCGTCGCCGCGGGCCACGTTCGACAGGCCGGCCGACACCAGCCCCGGCGAGTCGTCGGCCGCCAGCGCGTCGTCCGACATGAGGTTGACCAGGCCGCCGTAGTCCAGCTCCACGATCGAGCGCGAGTGGAACTCCTCCAGCCAGCGGGCCGTCTCCTCGACGGCAACGGTGATCGGGGCGTCGCCCATCGCGCGCCGCAGCACCGCATAGGCGCGATGCGCGCGGCGGCGGGCCTTCGAGATCTCGGTGCGGTAGCGCAGGACCCGGCGGCCGGGGCGCAGGGACAGCTCGCGCTCCTCCAGGTCGACGAAGACGAACCAGCGCAGCGGCACGCCCCAGGTGGCCACCTGCTCGTGGACCCGCGGCAGGCCGCGCTCGAGGACGTGGTCGCCGCTGCGCCAGTCGTCCACGATCGTCTGGGCGAGGCCGGCCAGCACGGGCGGCACGAACGCGTCCGCGATGACGCTCGGCACCCCGTCGCGCGCCGTCAGCGCCGCCTCGGCGACCCGGATGCGCAGGTTCCACGGACAGACGAGCAGCGTGTCGTCGGCCTCGAGGACGTAGGCCTCGTCGGGCAGGGCCGGCAGGCGGGTCCACCCGGCCCCCAGCGCCTCCAGGACCGCAGTGCGCTGGCGGACGGGGCCGTCGGACAGCGCGACGGCGCGGCCCTCCTTGACGTAGCGACGCCAGTACAGCTGGTGGTCGCGGTCGAAGGCGGCCAGCGGCTCATACACCCGCAGGTATGACGCGAAGAGCGACGGCACGGGCCGATCGTCGCACGAAACGGCCGAAAGACGCGAAGGTGCCCTCGAACCGAAGGCCAGGTGTCGGCGTTAGGGTCGAGTCACCGCACTGTCGTGAACGGCCCCGTCTCACGAGGACGGGCCGCGATTGCCTCCGGGAGCATCCATGGGCGTCTTCCAGACCAGCCACGAACAGGTCGTGTTCTGCCACGACCAGCAGTCCGGCCTGAGGGCCATCATCGCCGTCTACTCCACCGCGCTGGGACCGGCGCTCGGCGGCACCCGCTTCTACCCCTACGCGTCCGAGGACGAGGCCCTGCACGACGTGCTGGAGCTCTCGCGGGGCATGGCCTACAAGAACGCGCTCGCCGGGCTGGACCTCGGCGGCGGCAAGGCCGTCATCTGGGGTGACCCGGACAGGGACAAGAGCGAGCCGCTCCTGCGCGCCTACGGCCGCTTCGTGCAGTCCCTCGGCGGCCGGTACTACACCGCCTGCGACGTCGGCACCTACGTGCGGGACATGGACGTCGTGGCGAAGGAGACCCGCTTCGTCACCGGCCGCTCGGAGTCCCACGGCGGCGCGGGCGACTCGTCGGTGCTCACCGCCTACGGCGTCTTCCAGGGCATGCGGGCCGCGGCCGAGCACCGCTGGGGCGCGCCCACGCTGGCCGGCCGCCGGGTCGGCATCGCGGGCCTGGGCAAGGTCGGCAAGCACCTCACCAAGCACCTGCTGGACGACGGCGCCTCGGTGGTCGCCACCGACGTGTCCGAGCGGGCCCGGGACTGGGCCGCCGCGACCTACCCCCAGGTCGAGCTGGTCGACGGCAACGACGACCTGATCGCCGCCCCGATCGACGTCTACGCCCCCTGCGCGCTCGGCGGCGCGCTCAACGACGACTCCGTCCCGCTCCTGCAGGCCAAGATCGTCGCCGGCGCGGCCAACAACCAGCTGGCCCACCCCGGCGTCGAGAAGCTCCTCGCCGAGCGCGACGTGCTCTACGTCCCCGACTACGTGGTCAACTCGGGCGGGGTCATCCAGGTGGCCGACGAGATCGAAGGCTTCAACTTCGCCCGGGCGAAGGAGCGTGCCGGACGGATCTACGACACCACGAAGCAGATCCTGGAGCTCGCCTCCGTCGAGGGCGTGCCCCCGGCGCTGGCCGCCGACCGCCTCGCCGAACGGCGGATGGCCGAGGTCGGAAGGCTCCGTACCATCCTGGTGTAACCATGTGCGAGAGCGCGCGGCGGGCGTGACGACCCGTCGACCGCGGTGGTGCTTACCCGGCGGGTACCCGACCGGTCCGGTCGGGTAAGCAACGCCACCGAAATGGTCGGCAGGGGCGAGATGCCGAAAGGTGCCCTCGACATGTACCGTAAGAGCCACGAGAGATGCCTGACGTTGTCGGGGCCTGCCGGTAATGGCTGCCCCGTAATTCTGTGCGAGGGGGTCGAGCCATGGGGCGCGGCCGTGCGAAGGCCAAGCAGACTAGGGTGGCCAGGGAGTTGAAATATCACTCGCCTAACACCGACCTCGAAGCGTTGCAACGAGAGCTCGCGGCGGGCAGCCCTAAGTCAAGCGACGACTACGCCGAGTATGACGGGGTCGACGAAGAGGCTGACGACGAGGACGACTACGACGACTCCCCCAGCGACGGTGATTGGCGCTCACGGGGTCGTTGACCATCGCACGCCCAGTCTGGCTCGAACGGCTCCGCGCCTCGACTCAGACCGGGCGTAACCCGGCTCACGGGCACGTGGACATCCACGTGCCCGAGTCGTGTCCACAGCACCCGCACGGCGGTCGTTCTCTCGACGGCCCGTCGTGCGGGTGTCTCGGCGTAGCCACAGCCCGAGTGAGTTCTCACCCGCTCGCGGCGACCGGAGGCGGTGCAGCGGTGCACCGCCTCCGGCGTGGGTGGACCCTGCGTCGGGGCCGTGGTCCTTACATCAGGCACCGTGCGTCGACGCCGCCTGCCCGCACACGACTACCTGGGACGGTTGTTCCAGTTGTAGAACGTCGGGATGTTCTCGAAGTGGTTCCACGCGCACACGGCGCTGGTGCCCTCCGGGTCCGTGGTCTCGGCACGGGCGGCCCGCGCCGCGGCGGCCTCGTCCAGCAGGGTTCTCAGGCCGTCGGCGGCCCGGTGGACGCGCTCGGCGACGGTGTCGACGGCTGAGTCAGCGTGCTCCGGCATGGTCCAGCACTCCCTCCAGAAGGCGAATCTTGCTGTTTCGGCAGTGATTCGTCTCGGTACCGTCGAATCTGCCGTGCTCGAAGTAGCGGTTGGCCGCGTGCGCGCCGCCGCAGAACCCGAAGTAGGGGCACGTGCGGCGGCAGGACTCGACGCCGCGGAGGTACTCGCCGATCCACGGGGCCGAACTCGCCGCGCCGGCCAGGATCTCCGCCAGCGGGGTCGCCAGCACACTGCCCGAGGAGAAGTCGCCGTACCGCGGGTCGGTGAACCCGGCCAGCTCGGGCGAGAGCAGGAAGACGCGCCCGTCCGCGGCGATGGTCGGGATCGGGTCGAGGGCGCCCGGCAGTAGCCCATCCGCGCGGTGGTCGAGCACGGCGCCGGCGTACCGCAGCGTCCACTCGATCTCGCGGACGTGGATGCGCGGATCGCGGCGCCACGCGGCCACGAGCTCGGCCCAGAAGGCGCGCACGGCCTCGTCGGCGAACGCGTTCGCCCGGGCGTTGACGCCCTCCTGCTCCTCGATGTTGATGCCCAGCACCTCGCAGCCGAGGTCCAGGAAGTACTCGTAGAGCTCCGCGGCCAGCCCGGGCCGGGGGTCGCTGACCACGCACAGCGCCGAGAAGGGCACCCCGTGGCGGCGCAGCGCCTCGATGCCGTGCTGGATCGCGCCGTACGCCGGAACGCCCCCGCGGTTCACCCGCTGCGCGTTGCGGGCCTCGGGCCCGTCGACGCTGACGCTCACCCGCATGCCGTGCTCGGCGAAGAACTCGCACCAGGCGTCGTCGATGAGCGTGGCGTTGGTCTGCACGTGGTGCTCGACCCCGGTGAACGGCGCCATGAGCCCGGCGAGCGCGGCCCGGCCGGCCGCGAGGGGTTCGCCCGCGTGCCAGACCACGGAGAAGCGCCGGTCGGCGGCCGCCCAGGGGTTCACGGACGCGGCGACCGCGGCGGCCACGGCGGGGCTCATCCGCTCGTTACGCGCGCGGAACGGCAGGTAGCAGTACGTGCAATCGAGGTTGCACAGGGTCGTCGGCTGCATCACGACATACCCAGGGATCGGCGAGATGCCCCGCATGCCGCTCCACGACACCGCCCCCTCCTCCTTTTGGGCGTAGGGACGTGTCGCTTCAGCCTAGGTCCATCGCGGCGCCGCGGTAAGCCCCAGTTGATCGACTACGCGAGTTCGCACATTCCGACACATTCAGAAAACGCCTGCGGGGGCGGTGCCGGTTGCACCACCCCCGCACGAAGACCGGGTCAGCCGCGAGTGTGCGAGCCGACCATCTGCACGGTGCCGGTGCCCTCGATGACCTCGCCGACCTGCCAGGCCTCGAGGCCGCGGCCGGCCAGGAAGGCCAGGGTGCGGTCGGCGTCCTCGGCGGAGACCACGGCCATCATGCCGATGCCCATGTTGAAGGTGCTCTCCATCTCGTTGTCGTCGATGCGGCCCTTCGTGTGCACCAGCTCGAAGATCGGCTGCGGGCGCCAGGTCGAGCGGTCCACGACGGCGTCGACGTGCTCGGGCAGGACCCGGACCAGGTTGCCCGGGATGCCGCCGCCGGTCACGTGCGCGTACGCGTGGATGTCGGCCTCCTTGATGAGGTCGAGGCAGTCCTTCGCGTAGATGCGGGTCGGGGTGAGCAGCTCCTCGCCGAGCGTGCGCTGCTGGCCGAACTCGTCGATCACGCTGTCCAGGCGCATCCGGCCGGCGCCGAGCAGCACGTGGCGGACCAGGGAGTACCCGTTGGAGTGCAGGCCCGTCGAGCGCAGCGCGATGACGGCGTCGCCGACCTCGACCCGGTCGCGGCCGAGGATCGCGTCTTCCTCCACGACGCCGACGCCGGTGCCGGAGATGTCGTACTCGTCCGGCCGCATCACGCCCGGGTGCTCGGCGGTCTCGCCGCCCAGCAGCGCGCAGCCGGCGTAGCGGCACCCGTCGGCGATGCCGGCGCCGATCTCCGCCACCCGGTCCGGCACGACCTCGCCGCAGGCGATGTAGTCGAGCAGGAACAGCGGCTCGGCCCCGCACGCGACGAGGTCGTCCACGACCATGGCGACGAGGTCGATGCCGACCGTGTCGTGGATGCCCATGGCCTGAGCGATCGCCAGCTTGGTGCCGACGCCGTCGGTCGAGGAGGCGAGGATCGGGCTCTTGTACTTCTTGAGGTCGAGCCGGAACAGCCCGGCGAACCCGCCGATGTCGCCCATCACCTCGGGCCGGTGCGTGCGGTGGACCTTCGTGCGCAGCAGCTCGACGGCCTTCTCGCCGGCGTGGATCGACACACCCGCGTCCGCGTAGGTCACGGTCTTGCGGCGGCTCCGGCCGTTGCCGGCGGTCCACAGTTGCCGCTCGGGGGTGCTGCCCTGACCGGACTTCCCGGTCTCGTCGGCGCGCTCGTCCACGTGCGTCACTTTCTCCCCTTTGATTGCCTCTGCGGGCGGCTTTGATGGATGGGCGGTCACGGGCGCAGCAGTGCGCCGGAACCTCCGACGCTGGCGGCGACACTCGGGACACCGTCAGCGGTGGTCGGTGCGGCCCCCGCGGCGCGCGCGACCCCTTCCAGGACGTGCTTGCCGATCACATTGTCGGCCGGAAGCTCGATCGGATACTGCCCGTCGAAACAGGCGGCGCAGAGCCGGCTGGCGGGCTGCTCCGTGGCGGCGATCAGACCCGGCAGCGACACGTAGCCGAGGGAGTCGGCGCCGATCGAGCGCCGGATGCCCTCGAGGTCGAGCCCGTTGGCCAGCAGCTCCGCGCGGGTGGCGAAGTCGATGCCGTAGAAGCAGGGCCACTTCACGGGCGGGGAGGAGATCCGCACGTGCACCTCGATGGCGCCGGCCTCGCGCAGCATGCGCACGATCGCCCGCTGGGTGTTGCCGCGCACGATCGAGTCGTCGACGACGACGAGTCGCTTGCCCCGCACGTTGTCGCGCAGCGGGTTGAGCTTGAGCCGGATGCCCAGCTGGCGGATGGTCTGGGACGGCTGGATGAAGGTCCGGCCGACGTAGGCGTTCTTGACCAGGCCGTGGCCGAACGGGATGCCGGACTCCTGGGCGTAGCCGATGGCGGCCGGCGTGCCGGACTCGGGCACCGGGATGACCATGTCGGCGTCGACGTGGTGCTCGCGCGCCAGGGTGCGCCCGATCGCGACCCGGGCCGCGTGCAGGTTGCGGCCCGAGATGTTGGTGTCGGGGCGGGCGAGGTAGACGTACTCGAACAGGCACCCCTTCGGATCGGGCGTGCCGAAGCGGCTCGAGCGCAGCCCGTGCTCGTCGATCGCGATGAGCTCGCCCGGCTCGATCTCGCGCACGACGCTGGCGCCGCAGATGTCCAGGGCGGCGGTCTCGCTGGCCACGACCCAGCCGCGCTCGAGGCGGCCGAGCACCAGCGGGCGCACGCCGTTGACGTCGCGCGCGGCGTAGAGGGTGTCCTCGTCCATGAAGACGAAGCTGAACGCGCCGCGCAGGGTCGGCAGCACCTCCAGCGCGGCGGCCTCGACGGAGAGGTCGGGCCGCGCGGCCAGCAGCGCCGTCACCAGGGCGGTGTCGTTCGTGGCGTTGATCGCGTCCGGCTCCATGTCGGGCAGCTCGGCCACCCGGCGGGCGAGCTCCGCGGTGTTGACGAGGTTGCCGTTGTGGGCCAGCGCGATGGTGGTGCCCGCCCGGTCGCCGCCGGCGCGGGTCGAGCGCAGCGTCGGCTGCGCGTTCTCCCACGTGGAGCCGCCGGTGGTCGAGTAGCGCGCGTGGCCGATCGCGATGTGGCCGCGCAGGCTCGCCAGGGTCGGCTCGTCGAACACCTGGGACACCAGGCCGAGATCCTTGTAGACCACCACACCGGATCCGTCGGACACCGCGATGCCGGCCGCCTCCTGGCCACGGTGCTGCAGTGCATACAGCCCGTAGTAGGTCATCTTGGCGACCTCTTCGCCCGGCGCCCAGACGCCGAACACACCGCACTTGTCCTGAGGACCTGGACGCTGGGGGTCGAGCTCGTGGCTCAACCGGCCATCGCCTCGGGGCACTTGCCGCTCCTGTCGTCGCAGTTGCCATGGGGGTGGCTGAAGGGAAGACGGTGGGTGGGTGTCAGGAAGATGGCCATCCGGTTGACGTCAGCCATCCGACCGCGGGCTGGTCGACGCCACACGCTGGGTCGCCGTCGCAGGGGCCAGTGTACGCGAGGTTTCGGGCATGACGCAGAGCGACGAATCGAGGCCCTTCGGTGACTCGCCCGCGTGGCGATTCGCCGGGTTACAAGGGCAGATAGGCGGATAAATCCGCCCGAACTCCGCTCGCGCGAATCTTCCCGGCCGTGACGGCTTCGTGCCACGATTTCCGACCCGTGGCGATCTCGATCCACGTGACCGGGTCGGTCTCGACGACGTTGGGTGGCGTACCTCTCGTATGTCTGGGCCCCTCGATGCACTGAATCGCGCCGTACGGGGGAACGCGCACCTCCACCGAACGTCCGGGTGCTCGTGTCCGCAGGTCCGCGAGGAGTTCCCGGACGCCGTCGCGAACCGCGATCCGGTCCGGAGCGGCTCCGTCGTTCAGGGCATCAAGGACGGATTGCACCGTGCCGGAATATCGGTGCGGAGTGGACATAGCCGGACGATACGACCGCTTGTATGGAGCTGGCAACACGACGCGGGTTTCGCCGACCCCCGCGGACAGGGCATAGTTTGCTGCGGCGCACCATGCAAGGCGAGTCTCGCTCGCATGTTGGACCATAGACAGACATGTTCGGCAGCGACGCTCGGGTGAAAGTCAAGATCCGGAGGGGTGTGGACGTGACCGCGCACCGACGAACCCTGCTCCTCAGAGCGGGGACGGTGGCTGTTCTGGCTGCAGGCGCTCTGCTCGGCATGGCGGCACCGGCCTACGCCGACGCCACCGTAGTGATCAGTGGCGCCCCAGATGTGACACTGACCGTAGGCGGCGGAGCGCAGACCGTCAATGTCCAGATCAAGAACACAGGCGACACGCCCCAGCTGACGCCGGTCAAGCTCACGATCGACATTCCCAGCGATCTCGGCCTCACGATCTCGAGCAAGCCCAGCGGCTGCGACGGCAGCGGCACCCACCTCACCTGCACGGTGGACGGGCCGCTCGCGAAGGACGCGACCAAGAACCTGCCGGTCGGCATCGCCCCGCCGGCGCAGAGCTCCATCCCGGCCGGGCAGAGCAAGCAGGGCAGCGGCCAGGTGATCATCACCGACGGCGGCTCCGACACCAAGGGCTTCAACGCCACCCTCAAGGCCCAGGCCGCTGCGCCGACCACGCAGGCGGCGCCGACCACGGTCACCGAGGTCTCCGGCACCATCACCGACTCGCAGACCGGCAAGGGCATCAGCGGCGCCACGGTGGTCCTCGCCGACGGCAGCGGCAAGGAAACCCAGATCACGTCGGGCTCCAGCGGCTCCTTCAAGTTCACCGGCAGCGAGGCCAAGCCGATCGCGCCCGGCGCGATGACGATTACGGTCGGCGCGGGCGGCTACGAGAACTCCAGCCCCAAGTCGGTCACCGGCACGGCCGGCAAGGCCACGACCGGCATCAAGATCGGGCTCGTGGTGCTCGCCGACACCGCCTCGGCGGCCCCGCTGCCGAGTGCCAACGACAACGCGTTCGCCGACGGTCAGTCGGCCGGCGGCGTCGTGCCCCAGAACACGGCCACCAACAACGCCTCCAACGACAGCGGCGGCGGGGTCTCCTGGATCCTGATCGCGCTCGGCGTGCTGCTGGTCGGCTTCGGCATCGTCGCGATCGTGCTGCTCCTGCGCCGCCGCGGCGATGACGACGACGAGCCCGAGGACGAGCCCGCGCCGCGCCGCGGCGGGCCCGGCGTGCGCCCCGGCTACGGCGGCCCGCAGGCCGACCCGACGATGGTCGCCGCGATGGGCCCGGCCGCGACGATGGTCAACCGGGGCGGCAACAACGACGCGACGGCGATCGTGCGGCCCGGCCGGGTCTTCGACGACGTTCCCCCGGACCCCTACGGCGCGCCGATGCCCGGCCCGGGCGGCTACCCGTCCGCGGGCGGCTACGACGACCGCGCCGGCTTCGCCGCCGGCGGGTACAACGGCGGCGGGGCCAACGGCTACGGCGGCCAGCAGGCCCGTCCGGCCCCCGGCCCGGCGGTCGACCCGTATGCGCCGGACTACAACGGCGGCGGAGGCGGCGGCTACGCGGACGCGACCCAGCGCTACGAGCCCGGCGGCAACGGCTACGGCGACGGGAACAACGGCTACAACAACAACCCGGCGACCGGCGGCAACAACTACGGCGGCGGCCAGGGCGGCTACGGCGGGAACAACGGCTACGACGGCCCGGCGACCGGCGGCGGCTACGGGGGCGGCCAGCGCGGCGGTTACGAGGCCCCGCCCACGACCATCGGCGGCTACGACGGCCCGGCGGCCGGCGGCGGCTACGGTCCCGGCGGCGGCGACCGCGGCGGCTACGGCCCCGGCGGTGGTGGCGGCGGGTACGACGACCGCGGCGGCTACGGCCCCGGCGGCGGCGACCGCGGGGGTTACGACGGCCCCTCGGCGGGTGGCGGCTACAACCCGGGCGGCGACCGTGGCGGCTACGGGCCGAACGGCGGCGCTGGCGGGAACAACGGCTACGACGACCGCGGCGGCTACGGCCCCGGCGGCGGTGGCGGCGGGTACGACGACCGCGGCGGCTACGAAGGCCCGTCGGCGGGTGGCGGCTACAACCCGGGCGGCGACCGCGGCGGCTACGGCCCGAACGGCGGCGGTGGTGGTGGTGCCGGCAACAACGGCTACGACGAGCAGCCCTACGCGGGTCGCGGCGGCTACGGCCCCAACGACCGCGGCGGCTACGAGCCGGCCGCGGGCTACGAGCGCGACGGCTACGAGCGCGTGCCGGAGCCCCCGCGGGCCGGCAACGGCTACGGCCCGAACGGCGGCGGTGGCGGCGAGTACGACCAGCGCGGCGGTTACGGCCCGAACAACAACAACGGTGGCGGCAACCGCCGCTCGCTGGACTGGCTGGACGACTAGCCGGCGGAATCAGTGAAGAGGGGCGGCCCGGGTGGCCGCCCCTCTCGCTGTCTCAGGCATCTTCGGCGCGGTCGCCGTCGCCGTCGGTGGCCGGCTCGGCGTCAACGCGGTCCCGCAGGTCGAGGTCGTTGCGCGTGTTGCGCAGGTCCACGGCGTGCCGCGGAATGTACTCGTCCTCGTCCGGGCGGCGCAGAACCTTCGTGTGGCGTCGCATCATCGCTGGTATCCCCGTGGCTATCCGATGGTGGGTGTGGCGGCGCGGCGGGCGGCGTCGAGCTGCGGGCTCATCGGCGCCGATTGCCGCGGGTGCGTCACCCGGAGCCAGCGCACCTTGCGCAGCATCCGGGTCGCCGGGCCGGCGGCCCGGTGCCGCGCGGCGTGGCCGATGCCGCTTCGTTGCATACTCACGCCACTGAGTGTGCGGGGACGGACACGGGTTCGTTAGACCACGAACAGTCCGGAGACGGCGACCGTCCGGATTCCCCTGGAAGTAGGTGAGTACCCGCCAACGGGGGCTGAGTAAGTCGCTGAGCTGCGCTGACGGCCCTCGATGCGGCCCCTTCGCTCAGCGCGACGATCTCGATTACTCAAGCGCGGGCCGCGTCAATCCAATGGGGTACGCCGTACGCCCGCCGCAAGCGAGCAGGTCCGGTGATGGTGTCCGCGTCCGGGCCGGTGCAAAGGTGAGGGCAATACCGAAATGGTCAGCCGAAAGGGGTTGGTGCGCATAGCGGTTCGCGTCTCGTGTGCTGGGGGTGGCCCACGAGAGGAATGGACGGGCGGCGGTGTCCGCGCGGGGTGCCGCCGCCCGTCCGTTCACCGGTGCGGTGCGCTTCGGCGCGTTCAGGAGGCGCGGCGTATGTGCAGGCGAACCGTCGTTCCCGGGCCGCCGGTGCGCATTTCGAGCAGATCGCAGATCTGGCGAGCGATCCAGAGGCCGTGGCCCTGGCCGGCCTGCGGATCGGAGCGCAGGAATCCGAGGAAATTGTCCTGCGCCCGGCCCTGGTCGACGATTTCGCAGACGACCCGGCGATCGGTCGCCCACAGGCGCACCTCGCCCCGGCCGGCGCCGTGGCGGACCGCGTTCGTGGCGACCTCGTTGACCGCGAGCGTGAAGTCGTCGAGACGGTCGGCCGGCACGCCGAGGCGCACCGCGTGGTCGGCGATGAACTGCCGTACCGATGCCATGTCCGTGAAGTCGGGGAGCCATTCGACGTCCCGCTCGGGGCGCGGCAGCAGCGGGGTGTTGCGCTCGGCGTAGTAGGAGGTCGGGTCGGCGAAGGCGGCGCTGACCTCGCTCTGCTCGCCGATCGCGAGCGCCGGGTGGGTGCGCCGGGCGTCGTCGACGATCGCGGGCGGCAGGGTCCGGGTGTCGTACCCGCACATCAGCCACGCCCGCGAGTCGGCCAGGGCGACGTTCATGACCGACTCGTACCGGCCCCACTCCGACGTCTCGAGCGGGTCCAGCCCGTCCCAGATCGGCTCGCCGAGCACCCGCAGGATGCCCGTCGGCCCGGACAGCGCGTCGATGCGCCGGTGGTGGGCGTCGAGCGTGCGGCCGGGGGAGTCGAACCAGCCCGCGGCCGGCAGGAAGGTGACCCGGTCCGCGTCGGCGCCGATCTGCTCGCGCAGCAGGGTCTCGTTCTCGTCCGAGGTGACCGCGAGCACCGTGTCTCCCCGGTGCAGGCCCTCGGTCACGAATGGCACCGCCGCCGCGAGGAAGACCGCGGCCGAGTCGAAGACGAGGGCCTGGTGGATGAGGTTCACAGGGACTCGTCCGCCTCTTGCAGCGTCCAGCGCGCGATGCGCAGGACCTTGCGCATCGAGCCGGGCATGTGGCGCACCAGCACCCGGCGCTCGGGCGCGACCGACTCGGCGAAGCGCACCAGCGCCCGGATCCCGGCCACGTCGATGAAGGTGAGCTCCGCGAGGTCGAGCACGAGCAACGGCTCCCCGGTGGGCCACTGCGCCGCGTGCGCGAGCGCCTCGGCGAGCGGCGCCGCGGTGGAGTCGTCGACGACGCCGGCGATGCGCAGCCCGCGCGGCGAGTAGATGGGGATGATCCGCAGCCGCCGGTCGTCGTGCAGCGGGTCGATGCAGACCACGCCCTGGTGCACGGACACGAGGCCGCTCAGGGCCGCCCGTTCGAAGAGCCGTTCGTCGTACTGACACACAGCCGCCAGATCGCCCGAGTCCACGAGCGTCTCGGAGACCCCGGTCTCGAACTCGTGCAGCCGTGTGGCCCCCGGCACCCCGCGCAGCGCCCAGCTCATCTCGCCGGTGAGCCGCAGCCCCTGGAAGCCCGCCGCGCGCGCGTCGCGCACCGCGTGCCGGATGCCCCCGACGACCTCGGCCGGGTCGAACCCGTCGCGCCCGTCGGCGGCGCGGACCTCGAGCTGGCCGCGGGCGATCGCGAGCGCCCCGTCCACGCCGCGGGGGCCGAGCCAGTCCTCCAGCACCTCGGGGTGGGTGCGGTCGGAGAAGTACAGCACGCGCTCACCCCGCCGCAGGCCGTCGGCGATGAACACGGAGACCACCTCGCGCTGCTCGGCATCGCTGGCGAAGGGCAGGCACAGGTGATCGCCGGGTCGGACCCGCCCGGCGTGCGTGGTGATCGGCTCGCTGATGTGCTTCAACCTACGTGATCTACCCACCTGGCGTGGTCCGCGAAACCTCGTCAGCGGATGCAGCAGGTGGTGCAGACCTTCGGGGTGGGCAGGGTGAAGGCGAGGCAGCAGGTCTTGCGCTGGATGTCGAGCCCGCCCCCGGCCCGGGGCGTCAGCTCCACCAGGTCGTCGGCGTCCAGCACCCCGAGGATTCGGTGCGCGATCTCCAGCGTCGGCCCCGGCAGCGAGTCGGCGGCCCGGGACAGGCCGTAGGCCACGCCCGACGCGACCGAGCCCCACAGCGTCCGCCGCCCGATCCGGGCCCGCTTGCGGAACTCCTCCAGCAGCGGCTCGAGGTGCGCGTCGACCAGCGAGCGCCGCAGCACCCCCAGCAGCTCGTCCTCGTCCTCGACGATGAGCAGCCCGGGCGCGTCGGTGGCCACGATCGGGTCGGTGGCCAGGACCGCCGTCACCGGGGAGCGCAGGGCGAGGGTCAGGAAGGGCCGGGGTTCGCCGTACCGCACCAGCACGTGATCCGGCGTCATGAGCGGGACCCGGCGCGAGGCGGCGAAGCCGAGCACGGCGGGCAGCGCGCACCAGTAGGCGTAGCACTTCCACGCGAGCGCGGCGGCGGCGTGCGGCTGGGCGCTCCAGCGGCGGGCCGCGGTGTCGAGCAGGTCGCTCACGTCGATCTCGGCCGCGGGGCGCCACTGCGGGCCGTGGGCGCCGACCAGATCGGGCACCAGCCCCTGGAGTGAATCCTCACCGTGCCGATTCCGCAGTGCGGCGAGGGTTGCGACGACCGGGCGGAGCGGTTCGACCCCCTCGCGACTGATGAGCGCGGTCACGTTGGGTCGCCGAACTCGGCCGGGGGCACGACTCGCAAGCACCGCGCCGCGGCGTCTGTCATGTGCGTGCGGATGGTGCTCACCACCGTCTCGTACCCCCAGAAGTGCATGCCAAGCGCCCACGATACAGCTATTAGGTAAGGCTAACCAGCCTCGCCCTGTCGCGTTGTGGCAACCGGGATGTCGTAACGTTGCGTCACCGGTCCGACGGCGGTTGGTGACGAAAATGGGTTGATCAAGACCGATCGAGCGGTGGTGTCAACCATTTTGTCAGGAATCTGTCCGGCCGGCCTGGTCGAGAGCCGGACTCGTGGACACTAACCGGACAGGGGCCGTCTCCCTGTAGGGCTGGACCGGACATGACCACGAGCGACCCTTCTCCCGTGCAGCGGGCGGCGGAGGCGTTCGTCGCAGAGTTCGCGCGGTGGCGCGTCGAGCGCGGCATGTCCAAGAAGCAGCTCGCCGCGGCCATGGGCTTCGACGCCTCCTACGTCAGCCACGTGGAGGCCGGCCGGCACCGCCCCACCGAGGACTTCGCCCGGCGCGCCGAGGCCATCCTGCAGAGCGGCGGCTCGGTCTGGCAGCGGTACAAGGAGTACGACGAACTGCGGGCGACCGCGCGCAGCCGCGTGGGCGTGCCCGGGCGCGACCCGCCGGTGCCGGACCAGTGGCTGCCGCCGGGCACCGGACTCGTGGTCGAGCGCGAGACGGCGCGGCTGTCGTACGTCGACGGGAAGTACCGCTGCACGGTTCGCCGCGCGCTGTACAACGCCGGCACGGAGCCGATCACGCGGTACCTCGTGCGGATCTCGGTCGACCGCTACCCGGACGACCCGGCCCGCTCCAACCGCCACCATCACGATCACCCGCTCTCCCTCGACGAGCTCTCGCTGGTCGCCTCGTGCGCCGGGGAGCCCATGGAGTGGCGGGCCAAGACCGACCGCGACACCCTCAAGGAGCTGTGGCTGCTCTTCGAGAACGCGCAGGGGCGTTTCCCGCTCTACCCGGGGCAGCGCACCACCATCGCGTACTCGTGGCACATCGGCATCGACAAGTGGGGCAACTGGTTCGAGCGGGCCATCCGCCTGCCCACCCGTCACCTCACGGTCGAGGTCGAGTTCCCGGCCCGCATGCGGCCGGTGGTGTGGGGCGTGCAGACGTCGCTGTCGGCCGAGGAGGTGCCGCTGCGCACGCCGATCACGCAGGAGCTCTCGGAGGACGGGCGCGCGGTCTTCTCCTGGCACACGGAGGCGGCCACGCTGCACGACTACTACCGGCTCGAGTGGCGCTTCCGGGGCAGCCGGCCCGAGGGCGCCGTGGAGGACGTCGACGACTGGCCGGACCCGCCGTTCGTCCCGCCGTCCGCGCACCAGCTCTCCGCCTGAGCCGGCGCGGGCGGCGGTACGCGATCTGTCCGCAGGGGCCAGGCGGCCGACGCGCGGACGACCGCGAAACGCAGCGCGGAGGGAATGGCTACGGTGGGTACACCGTTGGCGTGAAAATGGTGTACTCCGCGTGAGACTCAGTCAAGGGCGTCGCTACGATGGCGCGCGTGGCGGAAGCGGTCTTATTCGACCTCGACGGCACGCTCATCGACAGCGAGCCCATCTGGGCCGCCGCGAACACCGCCCTGGTGCGCTCCCGCCGCGCCGAGGTGACCGATGAGCTGCTGCGCGGCCTGAGCGGGCTCGATGCGACGGTGGCGATGCGGCGCATCCACGGGCACTACGGCTGGACCGGCCTCGACGTGCACGCCGACGTGGCGTTCGTGCAGCGCAGGGTCCACGAGTCGTACGCCCGGGGCGTCCACTGGCTGCCCGGCGCCCGGGCGCTGCTCGCCTCCGTGCGCGCCGCGGGGCTGCGGGTGGCGCTGGTCACGTCGACCTATCGGGAGCTCGTGCGGTACGTGGTGCGCGAGGCCGGCCCGGGCACCTTCGACGTGGTCGTCTGCGGCGACGACGGCCACCGGCCCAAGCCCGACCCGGCGCCCTACCTCGCCGCGATGGACGCCCTCGGGGTCGCCGCGGCGGACTGCGTCGCCGTGGAGGACTCGGCCGTCGGCGTCGCGAGCGCGCACGTGGCCGGCTGCGCGGTGCTCAACGTGGCGCCGATGATGCGCTCCGACCTCGCCCACACGTGGGCGCCGTCGCTCGGGTGCGTCGGGGTCGAGCAGCTGCGGGCCGCCCTGGGCGCCCGGGCCGCGCTGACCGGGCCCTTCCCGCTGAGCGTCGCGCCCAGCCCGGCGATCGCGCACTGACCGGCGAGTGCCGGGCGCCCCGGGGCGTTCAGGCCATCGAGACGGTCAGCGCGCCCGGCTCCACGTGGTCCACGTTCAGGATGCCGCCCAGGTGGTCGACCTCGTGCAGGACGTCGCGGGCCAGGCGGCCCCGGTCGAAGGTGGCGATCGCCTCGTCGCCCGCGATGGTCCGGTAGCTGATCACCGCGGTCCGCGGGCGGCGCAGGGTGCAGCGGAAGTCGAAGAAGCTCAGGCAGCCCTCCGTCGCCTCCTCCCAGTCCGCGTGGCTGTCCGGCCCGACCTCGAGGACCTGGGGGTTGATGAGCACCAGCTGCGGGGCGCCCGCGGCGCGGAAGATCGCGATCGAGCGCGGCTCGCCGATCTGCGGGGCGGCCAGGCCCATCGCGCCCGTGCTGAAGTCGTGCACCCGCATGACCGCGTCGGCGGTCGCGGTCAGCCGGTCGAGGATGCGCAGCGCCTCGTCGCGCTCGCGGGGCAGGTCGAAGGGGCGGGTCCTGGCCGTGAGCATCGGGTCGCCCAGCTGCACGATGCCGAGCGACGCCATCACCTCGCTCGGCCGCCGGGTGTCGGGGGCGAGGGCGTCGTCGGGCCGGAGGCCACCGCTCGGGCCGGGTGCGCCGCCGGGTCGGCGGGGCGCGGGGGCCGGGGCGGTCTTGCGGTCGTCTGCCACGTCGCTGGTCATCGCTGCTCCTTCAAGGGGCGGTTACTGCAATCGCCACGTGAATGGGCGCGAGCCAGATGCGCAAACGCCGCGGCCTGGCGGGGCCGCGGCGCGAAGAATCGTACGGGTACGAGTGCGGAAATGCGACGGCCCGGCTCAGCGCCATCCACCCAGTGTGAGCGGCGGTGAGCCGGGTGTGAACCCCTTTAGGTCTCGTTGAACGTGAATGAATGCGTGCGATTCTTATGCGCTTAGGTAACGTTTAGTGGCGACGGTGCTCAGTGGAGTTCGCCGGCCGCCGACAGGAACGCCTCCGCTACGTCAACGGTGATCCAGCGGGTCGGCCGGCGATCGGCTACCAGGTCGAGAGCGGGGTCGAGGTTCAGCGAGCGGCAGGCCCGCCGCATCGCGTCGTCGTCCAGGACCTTCGCCAGGCCGGTGACGTGCAGCCCGATCGCGCCGCGGGCGAAGTCGACGAACAACAGGCTGATGCGCGGATCGCGCTGAATGTCGGCGACCGCCGTGGAAAGGGTCGCGTCGTCGAACTCGGGCCACGCGAGACGATTCACGCTCAGTATTCGAACGAAGCCCGCGCCGCCGGTGACGAACGTGCAGTCGTGGCTCTCGTCCGGATCACCGGTGGCGACGAACATCATCTCCTGGCGGCGGACGAAGTTCTGCATCCGTTCGTCCAGGGCGGTGAGCACCTCGCGGTCTGGACCTGTGCGGGTCGATGCTGCGGACACGGGACACCTCCGGGTTGCGAACGCCTTGCCGCCACGGTGACACCGGCGCACGGAATCAGCCGGACAGCCGGTGCGACCCCGCCGTTCGGTCGATGCGACGCGGTCTGTCCAGTGCCCGGGATCGGCGCGTCGCGGGGAAATCCGGTCCCGGGCACGTCTCGTCGCACAGTCAGTGCGATGCATGGTCTCCGCAGGTAGTGACGCTGATGGACACCACGGCACCGTCGTTTGACCGCGAAGGGCACCGATGAGCAATCTGTCGCGATTACTGAAGGAGAGTTGGACACTCGTCGAGGAGCAGCAGGACAAGCTCGCGAGCTACTTCTACGCGCGCATGTTCCTCAACAACCCGCAGCTGCGGGACCTGTTCCCCGTGCACATGGACGTCCAGCGCTCCCGGCTGCTGGGTGCCATCGTCTCGGCCATCCAGACCGTCGACGACCCGGATCACTTCGAGGAGTACCTCCGGTCGCTCGGCCGGGACCACCGGAAGTTTCACGTGCAACCGGAGCACTACGAGGTCGTCGGCGAGGCGCTGGTCGAGGCCCTGCGCACCTACGCCGGCGACCAGTGGAGCATCGAGTTCGAGCAGGCCTGGTCCGACGCCTACGCGAAGATCGCGGAGGTCATGATCGCCGGGGCCGAGGCCGACTCCGGCAACCCGCCCTACTGGCACGCCGAGGTGCTCCACCACGAGCGCCGAAGCCGCGACATCGCGGTGATGACCTGCCGCCCGATGCAGCCGATGGAGTACCGTGCCGGGCAGTACGTCAGCGTCGAGACCAAGTACCAGCCGCGGCTGTGGCGGGTGTACTCGGTCGCGAACGCGCCCCGCAAGGACGGCTCGCTCGACTTCCACGTCCGCGCGGTGGGGGCCGGCTGGGTGTCGTCCGCCCTGGTCCGGCGGGTGCAGCCCGGCGACATGATCCGCTTGGGCGCCCCGATGGGCCAGATGACGCTCGACCGCCGCTCGACCCGCGACATCGTGTGCGTCGCCGGGGGCACCGGGCTCGCCCCGATCAAGGCGCTCATCGAGGAGATGACCCGCGCCAACCGGACCCGCTGGGTGCACGTGTTCTTCGGCGCCCGGGACCGCGAGGACCTCTACGACCTGGCCTGCCTCAACCGGCTCGCGGCCCGCTACCCGTGGTTGTCGGTCGTGGCGGCGACCAGCGACGACCCCGACTTCCCGGGCGAGCACGGCAACGTGTCCGACATCCTCGCGCGCTACGGGCCGTGGCAGGACCACGACTTCTTCGTCTCCGGCTCGCCGAGCATGGTGCGGGCCACCCTGCGAACCCTCGCCGAGATGCAGGTCCCGGCGATCCGGATCAAGTACGACGCCTTCGGTGATGGCTGAGCGCCGGCGGGCGGCCGATGGTGCGGTGACCGCCCGCCGGCGCTGAGACCAGTACAGTTGCGCCGTGATCGAGCGTGATCGGCGGGAACAGCGGGGCGTCCGGTCCGAGATCCTGCTCGTGCTCGGCGTCTCGCTGGGCAGTTCGGCGATCTACGCGATCCTCAACATCATCAACCGGCTGACCTACGTCAAGCCCCTGTCGGAGCAGACCGCGACCCTGAACCCCACGGTGGTCGCGGATCGGCCCTGGCTCGATCTGCTCTATCAGCTCGCCGGCATCCTGCTCGGCGTCGTGCCCGCCCTGCTCGCCGTGCACCTGCTGCGGCGGGCGCACGACCCGCTGGAGGTCGGCCTGGACGCGAGCCGGCCGGGCGGCGACGCGGTGCTGGGGGTCGGCCTGGCCGCGCTCATCGGGCTGCCCGGCCTGGGGCTGGTGTGGGCGGCCCGGCAGCTCGGCGTCAGCGCCCAGATCGTGCCCGAGGCGCTCGGCGAACACTGGTGGTCGGTGCCGGTGCTGATCCTCTCGGCCGTCGAGAACGGGGTGCTCGAGGAGGTCGTGATGATCGCGTACCTCCTCACGCGCCTGCGCGACCTGCGGCTGGGCTGGTGGACGGCGATCCTCATCAGCGCCGTGATCCGCGGCTCCTACCACCTCTACCAGGGCTTCGGCGGGTTCGTCGGCAACCTGGTGATGGGGCTGGTGTTCGGGTACTTCTTCCGCCGCAACCGGCGCGTGATGCCGCTGATCGTCGCCCACTCGATCCTCGACATCGTGTCGTTCGTCGGGTACGCGCTGCTCAAGGATCATCTCCGTTTCCTGAGTTAGGGCAAATCCGGACAATTAGTCTGGCTGCGTGGGCCGAATCCTTCTCGTCATCACCCTGGTGCTGACCACCGCGTTCGCCTTGCCCTCGACGGCCGGGTCTGCCAGCTCCGCCAAGGCGGGGACGACGCTCTACATCGTGCAGCTGGCCGGGGACCCCGCCCTGCGCACCGAGAGCGCCCGCGCCGCCGTGCGCGCGAACCGGGAGTCGGTGCTGCGCCGGGCCGGCATCGGCACCACGGTCGTGGACTACGAGACCGTCTTCAACGGCTTCGCCGCGGCCCTCACGCCCCAGCAGCGCGAGCGGGTCCAGCGCACCCCCGGCGTGCTGCGGCTGTGGAAGAACGAGCGGCGCACCACGCAGACCATCTCCACGCCCGCGTTCCTCGGGCTGGACGGCCCGGCCGGCGCGTGGGTGAAGGAGTTCGGCGACCCCGCGCACGCCGGCGAGGGCATGATCATCGCGGACATCGACACCGGGTTCTGGCCCGAGAGCCCCAGCCTCGCCGCGCTGCCCGAGCCGCGCCCCGACCAGGCCGTCATCGACGGCAAGTGGAAGGGCGCGTGCGTCGAGGGCACGGGCACGGCGCAGCAGAAGGTCACCTGCAACAACAAGGTGATCGGCGCCCGCTTCTACGACAGCAGCGGCTTCGGCGACTGGAGCGGCGAGTTCCGGTCCCCACGCGATTACGACGGCCACGGTACCCACACCGCCACCACGGCCGCCGGGGACCACAACGTGCCGGCGACCATCAACGGCAAGCCGGTCGGGAGCGTCTCGGGCATGGCCCCGGCCGCCCGGATCGCGGTCTACAAGGCGCTCTGGCGGCAGGAGGACGGCGAGGGCTCGGGCGGCACCGTCGACCTGCTGGCCGCCATCGACGACGCGGTCGCGGACGGCGCCGACGTCATCAACTACTCGGTTTCCGGCTCCAGCCGCCTGGTCATCGACCCGGTCAGCCTCGCCTTCTACAACGCGGCCGCGGCCGGGGTGTTCGTCGCCGCGGCGGCCGGGAACGACGGCCCGGACGCGTCCACGGTCGCCCACAACGCGCCCTGGATCACCACGGTCGCCGCGAGCTCGCACGACCGCGGCTCGGACAAGAGCGTGACGCTCGGCGACGGCCGGACGTACCAGGGCGTGGGGCAGGGCGACGCGGTGCCGGACGCGCCGCTGGTCGACTCGGTGAAGGCCGGGCTGGCGAGCGCCGCGGCGGACCGGGCCGAGCTGTGCTACCCCGGCGCCCTCGACCCCGCGAAGGTCAAGGGGAAGATCGTGCTGTGCAAGCGGGGCGTGAACCCGCGCACCGACAAGAGCGTCGCCGTGCGCGACGCCGGCGGGGTCGGGATGGTGCTCTACAACCCCACCGAGAACTCCCTCAACGCCGACTACCACGTCATCCCGACCGTGCACGTGGACGACAAGGCCGGGGCGGCGATCAAGCAGTACGCCGGCGGAACCAACGCTCACGCGGCGCTCTCCGCCACCACGGTCACCGTCGCCCGCGCGCCGGCCATGGCCGCGTTCTCCTCGGCGGGCCCGGCCGACGCCGGCGACGGGGACCTCATCAAGCCCGACCTCGCCGCGCCGGGGGTCGACATCGTCGCCGGCGTCTCCCCGGCCGGGCACCACGGGAACCTCTTCGACGGCGAGAGCGGCACCTCGATGTCGAGCCCGCACATCGCCGGCATCGCCGCGCTGCTGCGCGCCCGGCACCCGCGGTGGACGCCCGCCGAGCTCAAGTCCGCGCTGATGACGACGGCCGGCAACCTCGACAACACGGGCGCCTCGATCCAGCGGGGCGACCGGGTGGCCAACCCGTTCGACGACGGCTCCGGCCAGGTCCGTCCGGCCCGCGCGTTCGACCCCGGGCTCGTCTACGACTCGGGGGCGCAGGACTGGGCGCGGTACGCCTGCGGGATCGGCCAGATGCAGATCGCGAGCGACTGGTGCCCGGCGGTGGGCACCATCGACCCGAGCGACCTGAACTATCCGTCGATCGCGATCGGCTCGCTGCCCGGCACCCAGACCGTCACGCGCACCGTCACCAACGTGACGGACCTGCCCAGCGTGTACGTCGCCGCGGTGACGCCCCCGCCCGGCACCACGGTCGAGGTGAGCCCGTCGACCATGACCGTGCCCGCCGACGGCACCGCGACGTTCACGGTCAAGGTGACGCGGACCGACGCGGCGTACCGCGAATACACCTTCGGGTCGCTGACCTGGACGGACCTGCGCGGACACGCGGTGCGCAGCCCGATCGCGGTGCGGCCCGTCGCCCTGACCGGCCCGGGCGAGATCACCGGCACCGGCGCCTCCGGCCACGCGACCATCGACCTGACGGCGGGCTTCGGCGGCACGGTCACCGCGCACCCCTACGGCCTCGCGGCGTCGAACGAGCACGCCCAGAAGCTGGTCGGCAGCACCGCCGCGTTCATACCCTCGTCGCCGGGCCTGTCCCCGGCCATTTTCAGCTTCGAGTTCACGCTGCCGCCGGCGGTCAAGCTCGCCCGGCTCGCGACCTACGACGCCGACGTGGCGCCGGGCACCGACCTCGACCTGTACGTCTACCAGAACGACAAGCTCGTCGGGCGCAGCGACGGCACCACCTCCGACGAGGAGGTGCCGCTGACCGGGGGATCCGGGACCTATCAGGTGTACGTCGTGCAGTTCGCGCTGCCCCCGACGCTGACCGAGCAGGTGGCGAAGGCGCACCTGTTCGTCGTCGGCGCCCCGGTCACCGGCAACCTCACCGTGTCGCCGAAGACCCGTCCGGTGGCGCCCGGCGACACCCTGCACTACGACGTGAACTGGCAGGGGCTGGCGCCCGGGAAGCGGTACCTCGGGATGATCGAGTTCGGGGACGGGACGGCGGCGCGGGCCTGGACCACCGTGGCGGTCGGCCCGCAGCCTCCGACGATTCCGTGAGCCCGGCGGGCTACGCGACGAACTGGATCTTGAGCAGCATCTGGGCCAGGAACAGGGCCTGGGCCATGAGCGCCATGAACAGGTAGAAGCGCTCGAAGGTCCGGCTCCGGCCCAGCATGCCCAGGATGATGAAGGCGGGGAACCACTCCATCGCGATGCGCGGCGCCGACATCAGATAGTTGGGCCAGCCGGCCTCGGTGCACAGGTAGACCAGGATCGGCACGGCCGCGTAGACCAGCAGGTAGTTCTGGTCGGGCCGGAACCCGAACCGGCTCTTGCGGCGCAGGGCGAGCAGCAGCAGCGCGACGGCGCCGACCACCGAGATGAGGTTGAACAGCCCGAGCAGGCGCCAGTCCTGCAGGTAGGGCTTGTCGTTGAGCAGCTTGATGGTCTTCCAGACCGGCTCGCCGGGCCAGCCGTACTTGCGGTGCCAGCCGTCCTGGGCGTGGCTGAACGCCAGCCAGTCGCCGGTGACGCTGTGCAGGTAGATCGAGAAGGCGACGACGCCGGACGGGATGGCCAGGAACCCGAGCGCGTCCCAGCGGATCTTGCGGAAGCTCCAGCCGCGCTGCCGCATGTATTCGTAGGCGATCGGGGCGGCCAGGAGCAGGCCGAACAGGCGCGTCGAGCCGGCGAGCGTGGCCGCGGCGTTGGCGACCCAGAAGTGGCCCTTGCGCGCGGCGTAGAGGGCGACGAGCACCAGCGCGATGTAGAGCGACTCGTTGTAGGCCGCGAAGAGGAAGAACCCCGCGGGGAACGCGGCCAGGTAGAACGTCGTCCGGCTGGCGATCTTGTCGCCGAACTCCTCGTCCACGAGCCGGTGCAGCATCACCAGCGTGACCAGGGCGAAGAAGATGCTGATGGCCAGCGCCGCGGGCAGGCCCCCGCCCGGGAAGACCGGGTTGAGGATCTTGATCATGGCGGGGTAGAGCGGATAGAACGCCGGGGCGAACTTGTAGAAGAGGTACCCGTCATCGGCGATGCGTACGTAGAAGACGGTGTCGAAGCGGTACCAGGACCCGATGAGGTCGCTGACTCCCGGCGTCTGCCAGGGTGTCAGCCGGTAGGCGTAGATGTTGACCATCAGGTAGGCGGCCCCGGCGGCCAGCCACACCACGCCCGCGACCCTCAGTGAGGCGAGCCAGGGCACCATCCACGGGCGAACCTTCGATCGCATCCATGTCCGCCATTTGGGGGCGGCGGCCGGAGCGTCGGCGACTTCGAGTTCAGTCGATGCTTTGACGGGGGGTTCGTCGATGGTCCTCGCCGGTGAATCTCGCTCACCGTGCAATGCATCAATGTCGATATCGTTCACGTCGGCGGCGTCAGATTCGATAGCGCCAGAGGAGAGCGACACGGGGCATGACTATACATAAGCGCTGTTCACGTTGCTCGACCCCGGATCGGCCACGAATGGTCCGCACAGTGACCAAGACGTTGCGGCCTCGTTTCGGGTTGCTGTCCACGACAAATTTCGAATCCACGGCGACGGCGCTCCTCACTCCCCGTACACCCAGTTCTACCCCGCTTCCGCCAGCCGGGGTTCAGGTGCTTCAGGGCCGGAAGCCGCGGTAGTAGCGCACCGCGCGAGCGGCCAGACGTTCGGTGCTGCGGGCCGCTGTGACGGATCCCACGACGAGCCCGGCGCCGGGCACGAGGCGCCGCGCGAGCCGGGTCGCGGCGGCGCGCAGGAGGCCCGCCCCGACCATGCGAGCCAGCGGGCCGGCGAGGCGCTCGGCCGCGACGCGCCGGTTCGCCCGCCGGGAGGCCGGCCGCTCGGCGGCCCGCACCGCGGCCTCGGCGGTCTCGACGGAACCGTGCACCCGCTGCAGCACCAGCAGCTCGGCGGCGCGCCGGCGGTCCTCGGGGTTGTGGCCGTAGGCGGCGGCCAGGTGCAGCACGAGCTTGGCCTGCAGCCAGGCGACGCCGGCCGCCTCGACGACCAGGCCGGTGGGGCCGACGAGACCGGCCGCGAAGCCCTGGCGACGGGCCCGGCGGACGAACTCGTGGGTGATGGCGCGCGAGAGGGCGTCGCCGTCGGCGTCGGGGTAGGTGAGCTGATACCAGGCGATGCGACGGCGGGCTCCGGCCCCGAGCCGCTCGACCGCCGCGAGGGCGAGGCTCTCGGGGATGTAGGCGGGGTCGATTCCGTCCGTTTCGCGAATTTGTTCAGCATCTGAAACGGGTTGCGGCGGTTCGACGGGCCGCGACTCTTCGATCACGGGGCGTGGGGGCTCGATGATCGGCTCGGGCTCCGGGGTGGTCGCGGCCGTTTTCGTGGCCTTTGTCACAGCTGTCTTCTTGGCGGGTGCCTTCTTCGCGGCCGGGGCCTTCTTGGCCGCGGGGGCCTTCTTCTCGGCGGCCTTCTTCGCGGGCGCCTTCTTGGCTGCCGCCTTCTTGACCGGCGCGGTCTCGGTCTCGGGCTCAGGCTCGTTCTTCGGCGGCGTGACCTGCTTCGGTGGGACCGCCTGCTTCGGCGGAGTGGTTCGCAGCGGGGTCGACTCCACGGTCGGGGTCGGCGGCGCGAACGGCGTCGTGGCCGCGGGCGTACGCGGTCGCGGAGGCGCCTCGGGCGTGTCGTCGCCGGGCGTGTCGGCCGGGGGCGGCTCGAACCGCAGCGCCGTGTCTCCGAGCTTTTTCGGCGGTACCTTCGAGTCCTCTCCCATCTGCAAGAGCGTAATGGCCAAGCGCCCTGAGCACCCGTTCTGCGCTCAGGGCGTACCCGCTTTGCCCGGCTAGGATGGGGGGCTGTATCCTCGGACGGCAGTCCCCGGTGACGGGGGCGGCTGGAGGCTTCGCCTAGTTCGGTCTATGGCGCCGCACTGCTAATGCGGTTTGGGTCTTAAAGCCCATCCCGGGTTCGAATCCCGGAGCCTCCGCGCAAAACCTGGTGTGCAAGGGTGTGTATGCTAGGCGAGCAACAAGCGCCCGTAGCTCAACGGATAGAGCATCTGACTACGGATCAGAAGGTTAGGGGTTCGAGTCCCTTCGGGCGCGCTTGATCGACAGGGCCTGAACTGCAGCGATGCGGTTCGGGCCCGTCGTCGTTTCCGTCTCTTGTGGACGGTGGGTGTCACGTGGGTGCGATGTGGGGGCCGCCTTGGGGACGGTCGTTTCGCGGCTGGGCCGGCGCGTGACCTGTGGCTTTCCGGCACGCTTACGTTTGGTCGCGGCGGGAGCACCTGTTTTCGGTGCCGGGGCCGGAGCTGCCGTGTTGGGGCGGTCGGGCCGGTTCTTGCGGGCCTTGGTCTTGATCTTCTTGCGGGTGCGCCGCGCGGCGTTGAGCACCAGCTGAGCGGTGGCGTCGGCGCAGCGGCGTTGGATCTGGGGTAGGACGCTGGTGTAGGTGTCGGCGGTGACCACGATGCTGGAGTGCCCGAGCAGGTCCTGCAGTGTCTTGAGGTCCGCGCCGGCTTCGTGGGCGAGGGACGCGGCGCCGTGCCGGAGGTCGTGAAGTCGGACCGGTGGTAGCCCGGCCCGGCGGACGAGGAGCCGGAAGCGGGTGGTGGCGTAGTTCGGGTTGATCGGCATCCCGTCGGGTCGGGTGAACACGTACCCGGAGTTGGTCCATGGTTTGCCGTTCGCGGCAGCCTCGGCCCGCCGGTCCTGCTCGTATCGGCGGTGCACCCGCAGGATCTGCACGCTGCGCCGGTCGACGGCGACCGCTCGACGGCCGGCTGGGGTTTTCGGGTCGCCTTCGACGACCTGGTAGCCGGCGGTGGTGCGGTTGCGTTCGATGGTCAGCACGGCGCGGTCGAGGTCGATGTCGCTCCACCGCAGCCCGCAGAGTTCGCCGCGGCGCAGGCCGCGCAGGCCGGCCAGCCAGTAGAAGGCGAACAGCGGGTCGTCGTTGACACTGCCGAGGAACTCGGCGAGCTGGTCGGCGGTCCACACCGCGACCGCCGGGTGGATCCCGGTCTGCTCCCATGATTCGACGCGGGCGTCGGTCCAGACCTTGGCGTGGGGCTGCTGGTAGCCCTTGATCTCGATGTGCCGGGCCGGGTTGCAGTCCAGGACGCCTTCCTTGACGGCGAGGTTGAGCGCGGCGCGCAGGGTGGTGCGCAGGTGGTGCATCGCTGAGACGGACTGCGGGCGGCCTTTGGTGTTGCGGGTGTCGGCGATCGCGGCGAACACGGTCCGCAGCACGCTAGCGTCGAGGTCGGCGAGCCGGTACCGGCCGAGGTGGGGGATGAGGACGGTGTCGACGTCGCGGGTGTAGTGAAACCGTGTCGTGGGCCGGATGTTGGTCCGGGAGTCGAGCCAGTGCCGCAGCCACCGTTCGACCGTCCAGCCCTCGGCGGTGCGGTCGGCAGCGGTGCCGGCCAGGAACGCGTCCCGGGCCTGGCGGGCGGCGGTCTGCGACGGGTAGCCGCCGCGACGGGCCCGTTCCCGGCGGCCGAGCAGGTTGGTCGCCGAACAATGGAAGTACCAGGAGCCGTGCCCGCGCTCGGTGAGCCGTGGGCAGTGCTGCTCGAGCCGTCGCTGGCTGGCGTCGCGGCATCCGCACCGTTTGAAGATCACACCGTTGCTCGATCGCATGACCGCCACCTCTTCCGCCGGTTCCGTCTGCGGACAGCATGGAGAGGCGGGCGTGATCAGGTGGTCACTCGGCTAGGCGACACCGCCTCAGTTCGAGGGCGTGGTTGGGCGTTGCTGGTCGGTGCAGCTGGGCAAGTGCTACCCGAAGGACGGGGGCGACTCTTTAGCAGAACCGCATCTCGGCGCTGGTCAGGGAGTTGCTGCTGTTCGGGGTAATGGCAGAACCTCCCAGACGCGGCCGTGCGGTCGTAGCGTCGAAGGCGTGGACAGCCGAGCCGAGATCCGTGACTTTCTCACCACCCGCCGGGCCAAGGTCACTCCGGACCAGGCGGGCCTGCCGAACTACGGCGGGCACCGCCGGGTCAGCGGGCTGCGGCGGGAAGAGGTGGCGCTGCTGGCCGGGGTGAGCGTGGACTATTACACCCGCCTGGAGCGCGGCAACCTCTCCGGCGTCTCCGACGGTGTCCTGGAGGCCCTCGTGCGGGCGTTGCAGCTCGACGACGCCGAACGGGCGCACCTGTTCGACCTGGCCCGTGCGGCCAATACCACCGCTGCGACAGCTCGGGGTCGGCGCCGCCCGACGTCGCAGCTGCGGCCGGTTGTCCAGCGGCTGCTCGATGCGATGACGATGGCTCCCGCATACGTGCGGAACGGCCGTCTCGACGTGCTCGGCGCCAATCCGCTCGGGCGGGCGGTGTTCGCACCGCTGTTCGACACCGCAGCCGCGACGCCGAACATCGCCCGGTTCATCTTCCTGCACCCGGCCAGCCAGGCGTTCTACCACGACTGGGAGAACCTCGCCGGCGACACCGTGGCGCTGCTGCGTGCCGAGGCCGGCCGCGACCCGTACGACCGGGCGCTGACCGACCTGATCGGTGAGCTGTCCACCCGCAGTGACGTGTTCCGCACCTGGTGGGCGGCGCACAATGTGCGGCTGCACCGCTCCGGCGTCAAACACCTGCACCACCCGGAGGTCGGCGACCTTACGCTGGCCTACGAATCCCTGGACCTGACCACCGACGTGGGGCTGCGGCTCAACGCCTACACCGCCGAACCCGGCTCCGCCTCCCAGGACGCCCTCAATCTGCTGGCCAGCTGGGTCGCGGCCCCGCACGAGCGGCCTGTCGCCCGCCCGGCCGACTGACCGGCGCGAGGCTGAGGGGTTCTGGCAGTACCTGGAACGGCAGCCACTGCCAGATCGACCACGCCGCCGCTTGGATGGACAGCACAGGGGTAGCCGGTCACCGAAAGACAGCAGTACGCGTCTGCGCATTGACACGGCCGGATTAACACCACGCCGCGGCACTCACCCACGGGCCCGCGCGGTCCGCTTAACGGACATTTCGGAGGAAACAACCATGCGTGCAACGTTGATCTACGGTGCCGGCGACGTCCGGGTTGAGGAAGTTCCCGACCCGGTGCTGCGGGAACCGACCGACGCGATCGTCCGTGTCGTGCGCTCGTGCATCTGCGGCAGCGACCTGTGGCCGTACGGGGCCCGGGAGGCCACCAGCATGGGGGACAGGATCGGTCACGAGTTCCTCGGCGTCGTCGAGGAGACCGGCCGGGACGTGTCCGGCCTGCAGGCGGGCGACCTGGTCGTGGCGCCATTTGTGTGGGCGGACAACACCTGCGACTTCTGCCGCGAAGGGCTGCAGACCTCCTGCCGGCACGGCGGCATGTGGGCCCGCGACGGCGTCGACGGCGGCCAGGGCGAGGCCGTCCGGGTGCCGCAGGCGCAAGGCACCCTGGTGAAGCTGCCGGTCGGTGAGGACTCCGCGTTGCTGCCGTCGCTTCTCGCGCTGTCCGACGTGTACCCCACCGGCCACCACTGCGCGGTCACCGCCGGCGTGAACGCGCGGACCACCGTTACCGTGATCGGTGACGGTGCGGTCGGTCTGTCCGCTGTCCTCGCCGCGAAGCGCCTCGGCGCGGAGCGGATCATTCTGATGGGCCGGCACAAGGATCGCACCGACCTCGGCCGGGAGTTCGGTGCCACCGACGTCGTCGCCGAACGCGGCGCGGAGGGCGTGGAACGGGTCCTGGAACTGACCGACGGCGACGGCACCCACACCGTCCTGGAATGCGTCGGGCTCAAGCCGGCGATCGAAACCGCGTTCGCCGTCGTGCGCAACGGCGGCACGGTCAGCCGGGTCGGCGCCCCGCAGTACCCGGACGTGCCCGCCGACTTCGGGGTGTTCTTCCGCAACATCACCCTCACCGGCGGGGTCGCCCCGGCCCGCGCCTACATCGACGAGCTCCTGCCCGACGTGCTGGAGGGCCGCGTGCAGCCGGGCAAGGTCTTCGACCGCACCGTCACCCTGGACCAGGTCCCGGACGGGTACCGTGCGATGGCCGACCGCAGCGCCCTGAAGGTGCTGATCCAGCCGTGAGCACGCCAGCAGCGACCTGGACCGATAACGAGCTGCGCCGGGTCGGCCAGGCCGAGGAACTGCAGCTGGCCTCTCGACGCGGCGACGGCACCCTGCGCCCGTACGTGACCATGTGGGTCGTCCGCACCGGCGACGAGCTGTACGTGCGCTCCGCCTACGGCCCCGACAATCCGTGGTACCGGCGCGCCAAGGCGGCCGGTGCCGGGCGCATCCGCGCGGGCGGCTTCGAGCGGGACGTGACCTTCGCCGACGCCGGACCGGACGTGCATGCCGGTATCGACGCGGCCTACCACGCCAAATACGACCGGTACGGCCAGGCCATCGTCGGCTCCGTCGTCGGCGCCAAGGCCGTCCCGGTCACCGTCCGGCTCGTCCCCGCCTCCTGAAAGGGCCTCCGGCTGTGGCACCCAACGAGCAGGCCCGCCAACACCACGACGAACTGTTCCCCGGGCACACCTCGACCCTGGCGGTCACGGACCCGGAGCTGATCGAGTACTTCGACAACTTCGCCTTCGACGAGGTCCTGCGCTACGGCACGCTCGACACCCGCACCCGGCTCATGGTGCAGCTCGCCGCGCTCATCGCCGTACAGGGGCTCAGCGAGTACCGGGTCATGCTCGGCGCCGCCCTCACCGTGGGCGTGACGCCGGTCGAGGTGAAGGAGATCGTGTACCAGGCCGTGCCCTACGTCGGCATGGGCAAGGTCTTCGACTTCCTGCACGCCACCAACGACATCCTCACCGCCCGCGGCGTCGCCCTTCCCCTGGACGGCCAGTCGACCACCACACCCGAGACCCGCATGGAACAGGGCCTGGCCGTCCAGCGGACGATCGTCGGCGCCGAGGTGGTCGACGCCATGTACGCCGCCGCGCCGGCCGACACCGCGCACATCCAGCGGTACCTGTCCGGCAACTGCTTCGGCGATCACTACACCCGCGGCGGCCTGGACCTGCGGACCCGGGAGCTGCTCACCTTCGCGATGCTCATCGCGATGGGCGGCTGCGAACCGCAGGCCAAGGGCCACGTCGCGGCGAATCGCAACGTCGGCAACGACCGCGCGGCGCTGCTGTCGGTCGCGACCCAGCTGCTGCCGTTCATCGGCTACCCCCGCACGCTCAACGCGATCCGGCTCATCGACGAGGTCGTCCCGGCCTCGGACAAGGAGTAGATCCATGCAGTACCGTCCGCTCGGACGCACCGGCGTCCAGGTCAGCAACCTGTGCCTCGGCACCATGATGTTCGGCGCGTGGGGCACCAAGGACCACGACGAGAGCATCCGCATCATCCACCGCGCCCTCGACGCCGGCATCAACTTCGTCGACACCGCCGACGTCTACTCCCAGGGCGAGAGCGAGGAGATCGTCGGCAAGGCGCTCAAGGGCCGCCGCGACGACGTGGTCGTGGCGACGAAGTTCTTCATGCCGTTCGACGACGACCCGAACCACCGCGGCGGGTCCCGCCGCTGGATCATGACCGCGGTCGAGAACTCGCTGCGCCGGCTCGGCACCGACCACATCGACCTGTACCAGATGCACCGCTACGACCCCGCCGTCGACCTCGACGAGACCCTCGGCGCGCTCACCGACCTCGTCCGGGCCGGCAAGGTCCGCTACATCGGCCACTCCACGTTCCCCGCCTCCGCGCTCGTCGACGCGCAGTACGTCGCCCGGGACCGGGGCCGGGAGCGGTTCGTCACCGAGCAGCCCACGTACTCGATCCTGACCCGCAACATCGAGCACGAGGTCCTGCCGCTGACCCTGCGGTACGGCATGGGCGTGCTCTCCTACAGCCCCCTCGCCGGTGGGTGGTTGTCCGGCCGGTACCGCAAGGATGATCACTCCGGGCCGATGTCCGAGGCCCGCAAGCGCCTCGCCAACCGGTTCGACCTGTCGCTGCCGGAGAACCAGCGCAAGCTCGACGCCGCCGACGCCCTCGCCACGCTCGCCGACGACGCCGGTGTCAGCCTCATCGAGCTCGCGATCGCGTTCGTCCTGCGCCACCCCGGCATCACCTCGGCGATCATCGGCCCGCGCACCATGGACCACCTCGACTCGCAGCTGGCCGCCGCCGACGTCGAGCTCAGCGACGACGTGCTGGACCGCATCGACGAGATCGTGCCGCCCGGCGTGACGCTCAACCCGGCCGACAACGGCTGGGTCAGCCCCTACCTGAACAAGGAGGCCCGCCGCCGATGATCACCCGCAGCGGTTCGCAGCCGTCCACGCCCGGCCCGGCAGAGAACTTCACTGGCGACGTCCGCGTCCAGCCGCTCTTCGCCGCCGAGGACACCGCCCCGTACACCGGCGCGTACGTCACCTTCCAGCGCGGCGCCCGGTCGGCCTGGCACACTCACCCGGCCGGGCAGCGGCTCGTCGTCACCGACGGCGTCGGCCGCACCCAGTCCGAAGGCGGCCCGATCGAGGAGATCCGCGCCGGTGATGTCGTGTGGTGCCCGCCCGGCGTCAAGCACTGGCACGGCGCCTCACCCAGCTCACCCATGACCCACCTGGCGCTCACCGGCGTCCGCGACGGGCAGGCCGTGCTGTGGCTGGACAAGGTGACCGACGAGCAGTACGACCCGCAAGGAGACCACCGATGATCATCCCGCAGTTGACGCTGAACAACGGCGTCGCCATGCCCGCGCTCGGGTTCGGCGTCTTCCAGACCCCGCCCGAGGAGACCCGCGCCGCGGTCGCCGCGGCGCTCGACACCGGTTACCGGCAAATCGACACCGCCGCCGCGTACGGCAACGAACGGCAGGTCGGCGAGGCCATCGCCGCGTCCGGCGTTGATAGGGCCGAAGTGTTCGTCGAGACCAAGATCTGGATCAGCGACTACGGCTACGAGCAGACCCTGCACGGCTTCGACAAGAGTGCCCGCAAGCTCGGCCTCGACCAGATCGACCTGCTGATCTTGCACCAGGCCCTGCCGTCGGAGCTCGGCAAGACCCTGGAGGCGTACCGGGCACTGGAGGCGCTGCTGGCCGACGGCCGGGTCCGCGCCATCGGGGTCAGCAACTTCATGGTCGAGCACCTCACCGCGCTGCTCCACACCGCGACGGTCGTGCCGGCGGTCAACCAGATCGAGGTCCACCCGTACTTCCAGCAGCGCCAGGTGCAGGACTTCGGCGCCGAGCACGGCATCCTCACCCAGGCATGGGCCCCGATCGGCGGCATCACCTTCTACCGCGACAGCGGCCACCGCAGCACCCTCGACGACCCGGCCATCGGCGAGATCGCCACCGCGCACGGCAAGACACCGGCGCAGGTGATGCTGCGCTGGCACCTCCAGCAGGGCCGCTCCGCGATCCCGAAATCCGTCCGCCCGCAGCGCATCGCGGAGAACTTCGACGTCTTCGACTTCGAGCTCACCAGCGAGCAGCTCGCCGCGATCGACGGCCTGGAGACCGGCAAGCGCGGCGGCCCGGAACCCGCCGACGTCACCCTGGCCACCTTCGGCCGGCCGATCCCGGAAGACTGAGGACCCCCGGTCGTGGCGGTGAAGCGCCGTGCCGTGCTGGGCGGTGCCCTCCTCGCCGGTGGGGTGCTGCTCGGTTCGGCGGCAGCGGGCTGCGGCGCCGCCGAGCCGGAGCCGCAACGCCCACCGGGCTCGACCGGCCCGTCGGCGCGGCGGGTGCTGCTGGCCTACTTCTCCAGGGCCGGCGAGAACTACTGGTACGGCGGCCGCCGGACGCTGCAGGTCGGCAACACCCAGGTCGTCGCCGAGATGATCGCCGCGCTGGTGCGCGCGGACGTGTACCGCATCGAGGCGGCCGATCCGTACCCCGACAGCTACGACGCGACCGTCGAGCGCAACGTCGCCGAACAGCGCGCCGACACCCGCCCAGCCGTCGCCGGCGCCCTGCCCGACACCACCGGCTACGACGTCGTGCTCCTCGGCAGCGGCATCTGGAACGGCCGCCCGCCCATGATCATGAGCACGTTCGCCGAACGTGCCCGCCTCGCCGGCAAGACCATCTACCCGTTCATGACGTACGCCGTCAGCGGGCTGGGCGCCACCATCGAGGAGTACCGCCGGCTGCGCCCCGACGCGACGATCGGCACCGGCCTCGCCATCCGCGGCGAGGAAACCGCCGACGCCCGGCCACAGGCCGAAACCTGGCTGCAGGAGATCGGCCTGCACTGAGCCGGCCGCCGTAGGAGGGAGGTACTGCCAGTACCGGGCCCGACCGGCACTGCCTGACCTGCGAGTTCTCGGGTTGTCTTGAGGTATCAGCCGTCACGATGAAGGGAAGTGCCCGGTGCCGACACCGCGCCACCCGGCCCACCCAGCCCGACCGGCGATGATCCTCACGATCATCTGCCTCAGCTACTTCATGGTCATCCTGGACAACTCGATCATCTTCACCGGGCTGCCCAAGATCGAGCAGGCGATGCGCTTCACCCCGACCGGCCTCACCTGGGTCCAGGACGCCTACACCCTGGTGTTCGGCGGGCTGCTGCTGCTCGGCGCCCGCTCCGGCGACATCGTCGGCCGACGCCGCATGTTCGTCATCGGCCTCGTACTGTTCGCCCTCGCCTCGCTCCTGGTCGGGCTCGCCCCCTACGCCTGGTGGCTGATCGCCGCCCGCGCCTTCCAAGGCATCGGCGCGGCGATCCTGGCGCCGTCGTCACTGTCACTGCTGACCGCGAGCTTCGCCGAAGGCCACCCCCGGGCCCGCGCGGTGGCCGCATACAGCGCCGTCGCCGGGATCGGCGCCAGCGCCGGCCTGGTCGTCGGCGGCGTCCTGGCCGACCTGGTGTCGTGGCGAGCCGGGTTCTTCCTCAACGTGCCGATCGGCGCCGCAATGGTGTACGCCGCCTATCGGTACATCGGCGAGACCGAACGCCGCCGAGGCCGCTTCGACCTGATCGGCGCGCTGTGCGCCACCCTGGGCATGACCGCGCTGGTGTTCGGCATCGTCGACGCCGCCGAAGTCGGCTGGGCCGCCCCGAGCACCCTCATCGCGATCACGCTGGGCGTCGTCCTGCTGGCCGGGCTGGTCGCCAACGAGGCCCGCGCCGCGCAGCCGATCATGCCGCTGCGCCTGTTCGCCGACCGCCGCCGCACCGGCGCCTACCTCGTGCGGATGCTCTACCTCGGCGCGATGATCGGGTTCTTCCCCTTCACCTCGCAGTACCTGCAGGGCGTCCTCGGCTTCAGCCCGCTGCAGGCCGGGCTCGCGTTCCTGCCGATGTCCGCGGTCAACTTCGCCGTCGCCCTGCTGGTCAACCGGGTCCTGGGCCGCTTCGGCGCGACGCCGGTGCTCATCGCCGGGGTCGCCGCCACCCTCGCCGGCATGGCCTGGCTCAGCCGCGCCGACGCCGGCAGCGACTACCTCCTCGCCGTCGCTCTGCCGATGGTCCTCATCGGCATCGGGCAGGGCCTCGCGTTCGCGCCGATGACCTCCGCCGGGCTGGCCGGCGTCGACACCGCCGACGCAGGCGCCGCCTCCGGCCTGGTCAACACCTTCCACCAGCTCGGTAGCGCGCTGGGCCTCGCGATCCTGGCCGCCGTCGGCTCGGCCGCCGTGCCGTCCGGCGCCGGGGACACCGCCGCGCTCGTCGACCGGATCGCCGCCGCCCTGACCGGCGGCAGCGTACTGCTCGCGATCGCCCTGCTGCTGGTCCTCGCCCTCATCGCCGGCCGGCAGCGGCGTCGCCCCGCCGTGGGAGCCGACCGGGCCGCGCTACAGCAGCAGCCCGAGTACGCCCGCGGCTGACCCTGGCGAGCTGTCGCCGACCAGTTCCTGCAGTGCTGTGGTCGGAGACCGGCCGAGTGATCGATTGAAGCGGCGCATGCGTTGGATCAGGTGAGGTTTTTAGGCGTGCGGCGGCGGGCCAGACGTACGCGCAGCAGGTCGACTGTCCACGCCGCCCGGCCAAGTCGGCCGGCAACCCAGCCGAGGAGCCGGTCGCTCTTTCCGGAAAGCGGCATCGGGGAGGCGAGCATGTTGAGGACGGTCTCGCGGTCGCGCGTGATGTTGTTGGAGGTGTGGACCCGGGTGCTCGTCGCGCCAACGACGACGGCGAGAACGGACACGGCGCGCAGCGTGAGGACTGCGACGGCGGGTGACATCTCCGACGGGAGGCCGTGGGCGATCGTGTTCCGGATGTTCGCGCCGTAGGGTCCGCCGAGGAGCCACCGGAAGAAGTAGGCCCAGGATTCGTCGAGCGCGAGCTTCTCCAACTCGGAGATCAAGGTGTAGAGGCCGGGATATCCGCCGGGTTCCTTCTCGGCCTGGGCGCGGTAGATCCCTTCGTCGAGTTCGATGAGCAGGTTCCGTGCGGCGCCTTCGAAGGCGGGCGCAGCCAGGTGGATGCTGGACTCGTAGTCGCCGTGCCAGAAGTGCCGGAACGCCTTCGCCAGGGTCCGGGCCGCCCGGGGATCGCGGCTGCCCCGGGACATGAAGTAGTCGACGAGGTCGTCTTCGCTCGGAATGCCGTAGTGGGCGGCGAGCCGGTCGAGTCCCTCGGCGGTCAACCGGGCGATGTTTTCGGCCCGCACGCCCGCGAAGAAGCTCATCTCGTGCTTCTCGTGGTCCGCGGCGGTGGCGGCCCTCATCCGCGGCAGACCGCCAGCGAACAGGAGGGGCGGCAGGATCAGGCTCAGGCCGCTGCGCGCTTGCCGGGCGTGACTCCTGAGGTCGTCGATGTCTCCGCTCGGCGGGTCGGACGCCAGAAAGAAGTCCAGGCCGTCGCGCCAGTCCGGGGACCTGGTGTACGGGTGCAGAAAGCCCTCCGCCACGTGGGTCGGCAGGGGTTCGGAGGCCGAGACGATTTGGAACCCGAGGTCGGCCGGCTTGATCGCCTGCATCCCGGCGGCTGCGAGCCGTTCCAAGTCGGGAAGGGACCGCTTCTTCGCGATCTGCGCGGCCTCCTCCAATCGGATCATCCGGACGGCTGCCTGTGGTGCGGCATCAGCCGCTCGGAAGCAGGCGGCCACCTCTTCCCGAGCGATCGCCTCCCGGGCGACCGGGTCCGAGGTCCGCGGGCGACGCAACCGGGCGATCTCGGAGGCGTGGCGACCGTCGTGGCAGTCTACGGCCGCTTGGCGGAGGAGCCCGTCGACGTCAAGAGGGTCGACTGTGGGTGTGCCCTTCACCTCGAGCGGACCCGCCGCGAGCGCGGCCAGCATCGGCAGGACGACGCCCGGACGCTCGCCGGGCCGCGCCGCCATCACGTCGGACACGGCGGTGAACATCGCCGACCGCGCGTCGGCGTCGAGGCCGGAGTTTCGCACGTTCCGCGCGAGTGTCCATGCCCGGACCAGCATCTCGACCACGGGGATGTCGACGGCACGGCCGTGGACGGTGGTCAGATACGCTTCGCCGGACCGGGTCGCACGATCCCGGCCGTTACCGTCGCGGCGGCAGAAGAGCAGATCCTCGAAATGCGCGACCGCACCCGCGGCGGACACGCTGGCGGCGATACCGCGCCACAGCCGCACAACGTCGTCGGGGGTCCCCTGGATGGCCGCCAACCCGCCGCTGCCGCCGCCACGGTCCGCAGGGTCGAGGAAACAGCCCGCCTTCTCACCACCGGGAGCCAGACGCAACGAGTACGTGAGCGCGTCGACAAGAACGGCGCGCAGGGACGCCGCCCGAACCGTGCCCGTCGGAATTGCCGCTTTCATAATCGACAACCCGGCATCGAAGCTGTCGACGGCGGTGGCGAAGGCGTCGTCGACCATGGACACCGCGACCGACACGTGCGCGGCGTCGAACTCGTACGGACCGCGCACCACCTCTCCTGCCGAGTCAGCATCAGGTTGCACGGTCTCATCCTGTGAGTCGCCCGAGGCGATCGCCGCGAGCGGCGCAAGGTTCTCGTAGTTCATGGCCACCGAAGACTGCCACTTCTACAGCCAAAAATCACCTCATTAACCACCAAGGCTACATATGTGAACAACTCTCTGAAAGGCCGAAGATCGGACTCCGCTGGTCACCGCACAGCGGATCGAAATTCGTCGCGGCAGCTGAACCTGACCGCTAGGACCGCACGGTTTCAGGATCCCAGCCGAGCAGGTTGCCGTTGACGAGGCCGTCGATGGTGGCGAGGTCGTTGTCGGGCAGCTCGTCGTCGGGTGTTCCAGGCCTGAAGCCATCGACCGTAGGGTCGGTCGTTGGGATCGCGTTGTGTTCCTGACGTGATCGGACGTAGCGCAACTGTCGAGCACAACCCGGACCGAACCAGCTCGTACGCCAAGGGTCCGCGAGTCTGGCTGTTTCCACCGAACACGAGATCGCGTAGACCTGCGGATACGCGCCGTACCGTTCAAGTACCGAGCCCTTGCGAAACGACACGCTTTCGTGAGAAGCTAAAGAAGTAGAGGACTGTCCTGGGCATCTGACTACGGATCAGAAGGTTAGGGGTTCGAGTCCCTTCGGGCGCGCAACATCAAGAGGCGGTTGACCTGCGGAAACGTAGATCAACCGCCTCTCGCGTTTCGTCCACTGTGGACCTGTTGTGTTCCGAAAGGGATCCCCGGATCGTGATCCACGCCGGCGCCGACCGTCTTCAGTGAAGATCATCTGCCAGGTCGCATCGCTGTGCGGACGTCCGCGACAGTGCCGGCCGTCTGGGCGGCTGGCTCCATCGCGCCAGCCGCACCCCAGTCCCCGCACCCCGGCTGGGGCGCCACCGCCAAGCCGACCCCCGTCCGGGCCCCTCACCGCAGCTGGCGGCCGACCATCTGACCGCACCACCGCAGGCACCCCACCGCAGCCGATACGCATCCGGATCTGGCCGATGTGCGTGCATCGGCCAGGTACACCTTCAGGACTTTCGGTGCCCATCATGCGTTGCATGGCAGCCGCAACTGCGCCGCACGGTGAGCGTGAGCGGGTGCTGTCGAACGGTGGGCCCTGCCCCGGAGGGGTTGAGCACGGTGTCTACGGCGTCGGCACCGAGGGTGTCGAATGGGGCGGTGACGGCGGTCAGGGCAGGGGTGAGGTACGCGGCGAGTTCTGTGCCGTCGATGCTGACCAAGGCGAGGTCATCGCCGATTCGGCGGCCGATCTCGGTGGCGGCGCGCAGCGCACCCACGGCGTGTTCATCCGTGGTGGCGCAGATGGCGGTGATCTGCGGGTGTGTGGTCAGCAGGTCCAGGGTGGCCCGATATGCGTCGTCGCGCAGGTTCGGGAAGGGGCACGTGAGCATGGACCACGGCGGAAGCGGCCGGTCGTGTTCGGTCAGTGTCGCGCTGGCGCCGCGAGAGCGCAGGCTGACGGGATCTTCGGCTCGGCCCACGCCGAGCAGTGCGATGTAGCGATGTCCGTGCTGGAGGAGGTGCTCGGCGGCCTGGCGACCCGCGCTGACGTCATCGCCGGCAATGCAGACGGTGTCGGGATGGGTGCGGTGCACGAGTGCATGGGGGATTCGGGCGCGGCGGAGCAGGGTTATGGAGGATGTCGGGTCTTGGGAGGGCACGAGGAACGCCGCGTCGACGCGAGCGTCGAGTAGTGCACGGAGTTGTTCGTCTTCACGGTCGGCGTCGAAGTGGGCACTGCCGACCAGCAGCCGTAACCCGCGGGCGAAGGCGGCGTCCTCGATGGCTCGGGTCAGCTCGGCGAAGAACGGCTTGGCGAGGTCGGGTACGACGAGGCCGAGAGTGCCGGTGCGGTTGGCACGCAGTGCCCTGGCGAGGTTGTTGCGCCGGTAGCCGAGCTCAGCGACCGCGGCGAGGACCCGGGCCCGGGTGGCGGGCGCTACCGGCCGGGGGCCGTCGTTGAGCACGTAGCTGACCACGGCGGTGGAGGTGCCGGCGCGCGCAGCGACATCGCGGATCGTGGGTCCGGTCGCCACAGTCGCCCTCCTACGAGCCTGGACACCTTGTGATTGTCGCCTATCATGCTAATGAGGATCTAATCGTTTAGAACACCACGGTGAGGACCATGTCTGGACCGGCAAGCGTCTGGGAAGCGCTCGACGTGCTCGGGGCCCGCCGCATCGGCCACGGCGTGCGCAGCATCGGTGACGCCGCTCTGCTCGACCGCGTCCGCCGCGATCAGATCGCGCTCGAAACCTGCCCCGCTGCAATGTCCTCACCGGAGCCGTTCCCACGATCACCGCTCACCCCGCCGACACCACCCTCGACCGGGAATTCGCAACCCTCGCGGCGGCCTTCGGCTGGACCCGCGCCGAGGAAGAGCTCTGCCAAGCCAACGCGGCACGCGCCGCATCTGCCGACCCGGCCGGCGTTGACCACGATACCCACGTCGAACACAAGGACGGTCGCCATGCTGAAGCGGATTGACTACGACGTGCAGCAACACACGGTGTACTCGGCCGGCCGAGCGCTGACCGCGGAGCAGGCGCAGCTCTGGTCCGGCGTGTTCGCCACGTGGGCGGGCGCGCAGAAGCCGTTGACCGTATTGGACCTGGGATCGGGCACGGGCCGGCTCACGCCGATCCTGGCCGACACCTTCGGCGGCCCGGTCTACGGTGTCGAGCCGTCCGAGCGGATGCGGCAACAGGCCGAGCGGGCAGCAGGGCACCCAAATGTCCAGTACCTGGCGGGCAGCGCGGAAGCCATCCCGCTACCCGACCGGACATGCCGGCTTGTGTTGATGTTTCTCGTTTTCCACCACGTCACCGACCGCCGGGCCGCAGTGACGGAGATTCGTCGTGTGCTGCAGCCCGGTGGACGGATCCTGATCCGCAGTGCATTCTCCGACCGCATGCCCGACCTGCTGTGGCATCGGTTCTTTCCCCGCGCACGGCGCATCGAGCAGCAGGTGTTTCCCTCCCTCGCGGAGGTGACACGACTGTTCGAAGAGGCGGGAATGGCCGTCATCGGCATCGACCGGGTACGCGAAACGCTGGCCCCCGACCTCGCCGCCTACGCCCAGCGGTTGCGGCTACGGGCCATCTCCACATTCGAGCACCTGACCGAGGAGGAGACCCAGCACGGGTTCGCCGCCTTGGACCAGGCGGTCGCGGCCGAAGACACCCCGGGACCAATCACCATGGACAGCGACCTCCTTGTGCTCGGCGCGCCACCGGCATGACCACCGCACGGCCGCAGCGGCACCGATGTCCTCAGAGTTGCCGCCGCGCGACCATCCTCAACGACCTCCCGCCGTCGGCAGACGGGTCACAGGCCGCACGCAACGGGCCACGTTCGGCAGCACATGATCCACAAGCGCCGAAGGCGCCCCAGCGAGATTCACTGACCGGGACCGCTTGATTCGCTGCTATGCCGCCGATCGCGCACTGCGGCTCATCAGTAATCGTGACGCTCCGTACGCCCGCTGGAGCCTGCGTGCCCATCGTGTGTCCGCGGCCACGGAATACTGGCCGTTGACAGTCGTGCCCGTGCGGATGAGCGCGCATCGGATCTTCGCCGGTCCGCAATCGGGACGGAAGGTCGTGTCTTGCCGTCCCGGGTCTGCTTGTGCTGCCGATGCTGCTGGCGTAGGGCTCGCATGGCCGATCGTCCGAGGCCGACGCCTCCGGCGTCGCCCGTATGATCCGACGTGTTGCGCGGGCGGGAGGGGCGATGAGGCAGGACGACGTGCCGGTGGAGGTCACGCTGGCCTGGTCGGACGAGCGGTTGGAGACGGCGATGCGGGCGTTGCTGCACCGCGATGCCCGCCCCGGGCTGGCGCTGCTCGCGGCCACTCGGTCCGACCCGCACCGCCGGGCTCTGTACGTCGAGGTTCTCGGCAGCGTCGGTGAGCATGCCCTGCGTGACCTGCGGGCGCTGGCGCAGGAGGGCGAGGATCCCGACCGCTGGCTGCTCTTGGGTGCGGCCCTGTCGTCTGCCGCTGCGAGTGCCCGCGGCGCGGACATCATCTCCCGGACGAGCGACGAGCAGATCGAGGGCATGCTGAACCTCGCCGGTCACGCCCGCACGGCGCTCCGCCGGGCCGCGCATCTCGCCCCGGCTGACCCGGTGCCGTGGAGCGAGCTGTTCCGGTGCGCGATGGGGGCCGTCGAGCACGACCGGGAGCTCGACGAGGTGTTCGCCCAGGTCGAGCGGCGTGCCCCGGACCTCTACAACGCCAACATCTGGCGGCTCGTGTCGCTCACCCGCAAGTGGTACGGCAGCCAGGAGCAGGCGCTGACCTACGCCCGCGGCCGCACCGAACCGCTGCCTGCGGGCCACCCACTCTGGGCACTCGTCGCGTATGCCCACATCGAGGGGCTCGTCGACCTCACCATGCGGGGCAACGTGCTCTCGCGGTTCTGGCGGTACACCCGCTACACGTCGAACAAGACGGTGCGGGCCGAGGTCGACGCCGCGTCGGACCGGCTGCTCGCGGATGCTCACCGGTTCGCCGACCATCCCGCCACCCGCCCCGCACACCAGGCGTTCGCCACGTTCTACTACCAGGCCACCGTGCCCGAGCGGGCTCGGCCGCACCTCGAGCGCGGCGGCCCCCGCCCGGCAGTCATGCCGTGGGGGTACTTCGGCGACCACGCCGAGGTGTTCGCGGTGGCCCGCAAGGAGGCAGGCCTGCCCGATCCCGCCACAGGCTGAGACGGTGGGCTTCGAACGGAACGCCAGAATCGCGCGCGACCCCGCACGGTCGCCGGCGGACCGGATCCGGGCGCTGCGGCGGTGCGTGTCGAGCTACGCACCGTACGGGTACACCGCCACGCTCGATTACCTGCGGGAGCGGTTCGGTCCGCTGGAGGACCCAGCGCGGCTCGTACCCGCTGTGGAGGCACTCACCGCGAGCCGGGAAGCGTGGCTGGCCGAGGTCGCGGTGTTCGCCGACCACCGCCGCGCTGCGAAGGCCCGTGGCCGGCGGCGGCCGGCCGCGGCGGAGGTCGCGCTGTACCGGTCAACCGGCTGGCCCGGCGGCGGCGCAGCGGCCGACCGCGTGGTGAGCCCGGTGTTCCTGCGGTCCTACGGCATCGCGGTCTGGGAGCCCGTACCGGTGAACCACCGCCGGCGGCTGCGCCGGGTGCGGCGGGTCGCGTGGCCGTTCACGCTGCCGGCGACGGTGCTGGGCGTCGGGCTCGTGCTCCTGCCGATGCTCGGCCTCGCGCTGCGGGCGGTGTTCAATCCGCCGCCGATCGCACTGTGGTCGTTCGTTCTCACGGCGCTGGTCGCGCTGCCCGTCGCCGTGGTGAGCCAGGCCCCACCCGGGTCGCTCCGGCTGCGCGCGGTCCACGCCCGCAACCGCAGGGTGGTGGCTGCCGCCGAGGCCGCCGAACGCCGCCTGGCGCTCGATCGCTCAAAGACCTTCCACCTGTGACCCCGCCCCTCGGACCACCAGCCCTCCACGGTGTCCCGCCGACTGTCGGTCGTGGTCGGCTTCTACCGGGTTTGCGTCATCGACCAGATCCTGCCGCACTCGCCCGCCGACTACGCCCGCCGGCCCACGGTACCGGCCGAGTCCCCAACCCTCGGGTTGGGGCATCTGCAGTTCGAAGCGCTGATCACGACCGCCCGGTTGTCGGCCAACCCGAACGACTTCGCCCTGATCGCGCTCCTCGGCCTGCTCGGGTTGCGGATCTTCGAACCTGCGGCGCCAGCATCAGCGACCTCGGCGAAGAATACGGCCACCGCGTTACGGGTGCGCGTGGCGACGGTGTGCTGCTGCAAAGCGGACGGACTGGCGCCGTGCGCATGCAGCCGCGCGGCCGCCGCCGGATCCAGATCCTTCCAGGGGCGCACCGTCTCGGCGGTGAACCCGTGCGCGGCCCATTGCTTGGCCAGCGCGTTGACCCGGTCGCTGACATGCTCCGGAATCACATCTCGATCACCGCGCCGGTCGCCCAGCAGCGCGCGGGCAAGCTCGGTGAGCCCGGCAATCGGCACCCAGCTGACCGGCGAGTCAACCCCCCGCCCACGAGCGTTCATCGTCGTTGCCCGGCACACGAACGCACGATCAGACCCAAATCCATGCAACCATGATCCCTGTGGGGTGCCGAAACTCGGCCAAGCCTGTGACCTGGCACTACGTCGCCACTCTTGATCGACCTGAACGCGTTCAGGAACCGCATCTCGTTGCTTGAACGCGTTCATCTTCAGAACGCCGCCGGTCGCCGTGCTTCGGAGAATGCCCAGGGCGCGGGCTTGCCTGAGTATTGGCACCCCATAGGGTGGCATCGGCTCTCACGGGTGCCGGATTCGGACGTCGTGTTCGAGGCCGGTGTCGAGCCGATGGTGGAGAGGGTGTCGACACCGCGACACTCACGCGGGATCGATCCGCAGCAGCACGCTCTTCGCGCTGGTTTCGGTCTCGGGCGTCGTGGCGAAGAGCGCGTACAGGCTGATGCGAGCCGGCCTGCCGGGGACCCGTATCGCGTAACCGAGCGTGTGCGACGCGAACGGCCCGGTGCGCGGCAGCACGTTTGCCGGTCCGAACGTCTCGTCGAGTTCGCGCCGTGTCAGCGTGCCGACCGCGAATCGTAGCTCCACGCTCGCACGCGAGAGCTCGCCGGCCGTAACCAGGCATTCGCTCGCACCCAACGGCGGTGGGGTCGTCGGGATGCCGAGCGCGCTGCGGATCTCGGCCTCGCTGCCGGTCGCCACCGCGCACAGGCGTTCGCCCATCGCGCGCAGCGCACCGACAACGGACGGCCTCTCGGGCGCGTCCTTCAGGATCGGCGCGAAATAGACCTTCAGGCGCGCGAGCTCGGGGTGATCCGGCGCCACGCCGTGCGCGTAGATCGCGAGCCCCTCGCTCGCGTGTCGCGCTGCATCGGCGAACCGCCGCTGCGCGTGGAGCAGCTTCGCGTAGAACAGCCTGCGCGTGCCCAGGATCACGGGCCGAGCCGGCGTGACCTGTGTTTCCGCTTCGATCGCCTGGACGATCCGTTGCTCGCTGCGCTGCTCGTCGCCGAGATCCAGCCACAGCGCCGACACAGACGCATAGCTGTCGGCGCGCGCCTCCGCGTCGGCGTCCATATCGGCGAGCATCGCGTCCGCGGCCGTCACGAGTTCGAGTACGCGCACGCGATCCGTGTCCAGGCGCAGCAGAACCTGAGCTTCGGTGACCAGCTTCCTGACTGTCGCTCGTTCACTCATCGTCCCCACGTCCTCCAGTCGGTGAACGAAACGTCCGCGCCGTCTCCTCGCGTCGGTTCACGCCCGCGCGGTCGTTGGTCGAGGCCAGGCCGTTGGTGCGCAACAGTCCGGCACGGGGGAGGTCCCCGTCAGCGTCCGGCGGCTGGTTGTAGCAGGTCCGCGATCTGCCGCGCGTCGGGATGGCCGAGTTGCTCGTAGCGTTCGTACGCCTCCCACCACGCCTGTCGGGCGTGGTCGGGCTGGCCGGATTCGTGCAGCACGTGACCGAGTTCGACAAGCGTCGCCGCCTCGTTGTAGAGGTCGCCGAGGGTCTGGTAGAAACCGATGGCGTTGCGGTAGCAGCGGGTGGCCCGCTCGTGGTCGCCGAGGTGGCGGTGTGCGTGGCCGAGCGTGTCCCACGTGGCCGCGACCGCTGGGGGGTCGTCGACTTGCTGGAACATCGCCAGTGCCTGCTCGCAATGGTTGACGGCGTCGGTGTGGCGCCCGAGGAGGGTGTGGAACCAGCCGATGGCGTTGTGCAGCCGGGCCAGGCCGGTGGTGTGGCCGGCGGTCTCCGCGATCACGAGGGCCCGTTCGACGAGGGCGAGGCCGCGCTGCGCGTCACCTTCGGCCTCCGCTCCCCAGGCCATGTCCTCCAGCACGATGGTCTGCCCGGGGACGTCGCCGTCCGAGGTGAACAGGTCGAGCGCCTGCCGCAGCAGTGGTGCGGCTTCGTCGTGCTGCCCGGACCGTGCGTGGGCCATGCCCATGCCGTGCAGCGAGTGGGCCAGTGCCCCGCGGTCGCCCAGTCGCCGGGCCGCGTCCGCGGCGATCTGACCGGCGGCGCGCTGTGCCTGCCAGTGGCCCTGTCGCAGCAGGTACGACGTCAGGGTCCACACGAGCCGCCATGCGTGCTCGTCAAGACCGAGTGCTGCCGCTCGGGCGGCGGTGGCGGCCATCGACTCGTGTTCGGTGCGGAACCATGCGAGCGCGGCGTCGGCGTGACCCGGCGGCTCGGCCACGACATCGTCCCGCCGTGCGGTCAGCGTGATGGGCACCTGGAGCGGGTCGAGCAGGCGTGCGGCGGGGTGCGCGGTGTGCAGGTAGTGATCGGCCAGCCGAAGCATCGCCGCTCGGCGTTCCTCCGCGCTGTCGGTCGCCTGCGACTGCTCGGCAGCGTATGCCTTGAGCAGGTCATGAAGCACGTACCTTTTGGCGGTGTGCTCGCTGACGAGATGCGCCGAGACCAGCTCGGCCAGCAGCGAGCGGGTGTACACCGTCGGCAGGCCGGCCAGGCTGGCGGCCGCCAGCTCCCCGATGTCGGCGCCCGGATGCGTTCCGAGCAGGCGCAACAGCCGGGCGGCGTCCCGGCCGAGGGCCAGGTAGGACCACGACAGCACGGCCCGCAGGTCGGTGACGGGATCGCCGCCGTCGAGGGCGTCGAGCACCGTGGACGCGTCACGCAGTTCCGCCGTGGCCTCTGCAAGCGGCAGATGCCGGCGCGTGGTGATCCGGGCGGCCGCCACCGCCAATGCCAGCGGTAGCCGGGCACAACGCTCGACGATTTCGTCGATCAGGGGTTCCGCGGCATGCGGCGGGCCGCCGATGCGGCTCGTCAGCAGGTCCCGGGACTGCTCGACGGTCAGCAGGCCCAGGACCAGCGGGGTGGCGCCCTCGATCGCGACCAGTGACCGCAACGGGTCCCGGCTGGTCACCACGGTCAGGCAGCCCGCCGCGCCGGGCAGCAGCGGCCGCACCTGTTCCGCGTGGCGGGCGTTGTCCAGCACGATCAGCAGCCGGCGGCCGGCGATGGTGCTGCGGTACACGGCGGCGCGTTCATCGGGGTCGGAGGGGATCTGCTGCGCCGGAACGCCGAGCGTGTTGAGGAACGTGCGCAGCACCGCAGCCGGATCGAGCGCGGGACCCGACGGGTCGAAGCCGCGCAGGTTGACATGGAGCTGCCCGTCCGGGAAACGCACAGCGGCGGTATGTCCCCACCGTACGGCCAGGGCGGTCTTCCCCACGCCGGCGGTACCGGTAATCACCGCGATCGAGGTGCCCGCAGCATCCTGTTCCGTGTTGCGTGCGAGCGCGTCGAGCTGGGCCAACTGGGGTTCGCGGCCGACGAGACCCGCCATCGCCGGCAACTGCGCCGGCACGGGCGGGCGACGAGGACCAGGGTGCCGCTCCAGCGCCGGGTCCTGCTGGAGGATCTGCCGCTCGAGCCCGCGCAGCGCCGGCCCCGGGTCCAGGCCGAACTGTTCGGCGAGATGGTCGCGCAGCCGGTGGTAGACGGCGAGCCCCTCGGCGCCGCGCCCGCACCGGTACAGCGCCAGCATGAGCTGTCCGGCGAGCCGCTCGCGTGCCGGGTGCGCCGCGCACGCATCGGCGAGCTCGTCCAGCAGCCGGGCGTGCTGTCCCAACCGCAGCCGAATGTCGAAGCGGTCCTCCACAGCTCGGAGGCGGGACTCGGTGAGGCCCGCGCCGAGCCGGTCGCGTACGTCGGGTTCTGCGGCGTCGGCCAGCGGCGTGGTGCCACGCCACAGCGCGAGGGACTGGTCCAGCAAGGTCAGGCGGCGCTGGTCCGAGGTTTCGGTGTCGGCCTCGCCGAGCAGCGTGCGGAAGTGTTGCGCGTCGACCGCCATCGGGTCGATCCGCAGCGCATAGCCGCCGCCGACGGCGACGATCGCGGCGTCGGCGGCGCTCACGGGTGCGAACGCGGCGCGCAGCCCCGACGCGCACACCCGCACCGCGTGCCGGGCGGTACGCGGAGGCGCCGCCGGCCACATCAGGTCGACGATCCGATCGACCGAAACGTGCCGGTTCGCCTCCAGAGCCAGGATCGCCAGCAGTAGCCGCTGCTGGCGAGGCCCGAGGTGCAATGGCCCCTGCGGTGTGTGCGCCGACACGGCACCGAGCAGACACACCCGCACCGGTACGAGCGGTGGCTCGGTGGGCCGCGAACGCATGATCACCCGTCCCGCGTCGTGAGGTTGGCTGCCGCCGCTCGACGCTAGCTCGCCCTCGCAACCCGGACGCCGTCGCGGCTTTGAACTGACGCTGATGTCGTTCTGAACCCGTCTGCCCATCCTTGATCGGAATGGCCCGGACCGGGCCGGTTCGCCTGGCCCGCGCTTCGCGGGCCAGATTTCGTGATCGGAGGACGAGCATGCGCCCCGCAAGTGCGAAGCGCTTGACACATTGGACCCTGCTGGCCGCGCTCCTGGGCGCCACCCTCACCGGCTGCGGGGCAGGCGCGGAGGACACACCGGGCACCCCCGCGACCGCGCAGAACGCGGCCGGCAGCACGTACCCGAACACTGACGAAGGCGCCAAAGCCCTGATGCAGGCGCTGGGGACAGGCAACGACCCCACGCTCGTACAGCAGTTGGAGCCGACGACCGCGGACTACCAAGCCGTGTTCGAGGGCGACGTCGCGGCCAAGGCCGAGCAGTACTACAAGGCGAAGCTGTGGAACGGCAGCGAGGTCAAGATCGCCGCGAAACCGGAACAGACCGACCTGAAGGTCTTCAAGGCCACAACCGAGGAGATCCGGTCCTGGTCATCAGCCGTCGCGGCGAACTTTCCCGGCGGCTACCAGCAGATCGGCCCGCACCTGAAGCCCGGCCTCACCGTGTACCGCTGGAAGTACACCGAGCCGGGCGACGACCTCGGGCTCGCCTTCGAGGGCCTGGTCAACGTCAACGGGCGCTGGGTCTGGGTCCCCAAGGTGTGGCAGGTCCTGGAGAGCTGACGCTGCGCTTGCCGAGAATGTCATCCGGGCAGTTCAGGCGGCATGTTCGTATTCGTGGGGGATGCCGCCGAGGTCCACAGTGGACGGACAATCCACTGGATTTCCGGTGTAATCGGGCCTGCTGCGCGAAGCTGATCAAGGCTCTGACCGGGAACGCCGACTACGGATCAGAAGGTTAGGGGTTCGAGTCCCTTCGGGCGCGCAACATCAAGAGGCGGTTGACCTGCGGAAACGTAGATCAACCGCCTCTCGCATTTCGTCCACTGTGGACCTGTTGTGTTCCGAAAGGGATCCGCTGTTTCGCAACGGTCCAGGTCGGGGCGTGCCGGTAGGGATCCGTTCATGCCGGCTGGTCCGGATCTTGGACTGGGGTGCAACGGCGTCAGCCAAGATCAAGCAGGGTCCCCGGACCGTGGTCCAGGCCGGCACCGACCGTCTTCAGTGAAGATCATCTGCCGGGGTCGCATCGCCGTGCGGACGTCCGCGACAGCGCTGGCCGTCCGGGCTGTTGGCTCCATCGCGTCAGCCGCACCCTCTGTCCCCGTACAGCTGGCTGAGGCCCACCGCCAAGCCGACCCCTCGTCCGGGCCGCTCACCGCAGCCTGCCGCCAACCCATCTGACTGCACCACCGCAGGCACCCCACCGCAGCCGATACGCATCCGGATCTGCCGAGAAGAGTAAATTCGATCATGGCTGGCAAAAGACTGCTTCTGCGCTTTTTGAATTGCTTTCTGATCTGCTATTCAAGATCTCGTAATCCGATTTTCACCCTGCGGTGAGGTGTTCTTGAATGATTTCCTGAGCGGCCAAGACGCGGGCTCCGCGTTCCGGGACGCTTCGGCCTGGAAGGTGTTCAGACGCGCCGGATAACGGGCCGCCAGCTCATCATGACGCCGGGCGTGTCCCGGGCGTGTGGTGCTGGTTATGGTGATCGCCTATGCAGATCCGTGTGATCGCGAGTCGCGGACCATGGCTAGGCTGGGGCCGGTGAGGCGCCGGCACGGTGGGAGGGCTGTGGAACCAAGTACGGTCCTCGCGGCCCGAGCCGACCGATGGTCGCGGGCGCGTCCACTGCTGGTGGATGGCCTTCTCACCGGTGTGATGTGGCTGGTATTCGGTGTGTCCAGCGTGCTCGGCGGGCCCGCCGGACTTGTCGTGGGCACCGTGACTATTCTGCCGCTCGTTCTGCGACGCCGATGGCCGGCCGCCCTGCTGGCGTGGTTGGCTGCGATCTTCGTGGTCCAGCTCGTGGTGCTACCTATTCCGCTGCCGGCCAACGTCGCCCAAGCATTTGTGATCTACACGGTCGCCGCGCACGTCCCGTCGCTGCCGATCCGATTGTGTGCGCTCGGCGCAGGGCTGGCCGGCAGCCTCGCAGCCGGCTTCCGATGGGGCACCGAGCCGGACTACCCCCGCAACGCCCTGGTCATCGCCGTGTTTCTCGCCGTGTTCACCGGGTTGATCTGGCTGATCGGGAACGTCGTTCGGGGTCGCGAGACCAACATGAGAGCGCTGAGCGAGGCCTATGCGCGGCTGGAGGAGAACAGCCGGCAGCGCGAGCGGTTCTTGGCACAGCGGGAGCGGGTCGCGGCCGCCCGGGAGATCCACGATATTGTCGCCCACTCGCTCACCGTCGTCATCGTGCAGGCCGACGGGGCCGAGTACGCCGCCGAGCATGCGCAGCCGTGGGACCGTGACCAGGCCCGGACCGCCCTCGCCACGATCGCGCGGACCGCGCGGACCGCGCTGACCGAGGTACGCGGCGTCATCGACGTGCTCCGCGATCCCGAAGCGGCCGACGACCCGGCCGGGCCGCCGGTGGGCCTCGCCGACCTGGAGCAACTCGTTGCGGCGGTCCGGTCCGCCGGTCTGCCGGTCGAGGTCCACGTCGACCCCGCCGTGTTCGAACGCACGCCCGCCGCAGTGCGCTTCGCCGTGCTTCGGGTGGTCCGGGAGTCACTGACCAATGTCCTGAAGCATGCCGGGTCCCAGGCCGTGGCGCGGGTGGCCGTCGAGCGGGCACCGCAGGCCGTACGGGTGCGCATCGACGACGACGGCGTCGGCCGAGCCGTCGGCGTGGTGGCTGCCGCACCGGGTCACGGGCTCGATGGGATGCGGGAACGACTGCGTGCCCTCGACGGTGCTCTGATGGCCGGTCCGCGTCCGGGCGGCGGATTCGGTGTGCAGGCCACCATCCCGGTCGCCGTCCAGGACAGGCGATGATGAGCCGGCCAGAGCCGATCCGGGTCTTCCTCGTCGACGATCAGGACTTGGTCCGTGCCGGTTTCGCGATGCTGCTGGGCGCGACCCCGGACCTGCGGGTGGTCGGGTCGGTCGGTGACGGCCAGGCGGCACTCGACGCGCTTCGGCAACCGGAGCACCGCGCCGATGTCGTTCTGATGGACATACGGATGCCCGGCCTCGACGGGGTGGAGACGACCAGGCGGCTACTCGCCGCCGCGGATCCGCCGCGAGTCGTGATGTTGACGACATTCGACTCCGACGACCTGCTCGTTGCCGCGCTACGGGCGGGCGCGTCCGGATATCTGGTCAAGGACGCCGGCCCCGCGGAACTGCTGTCGGCGATCCGGGCCGCGGCGGCCGGCGAGTCACCTGTCTCGCCACGGCTAGTCCGTCGTCTGATCGACTCGTTCGTCCTCGTGGCGCCGGCCGGGTCCACCGAAGACCAGCCGACCGCCGCGCCGTCCACTCTGACGCGGCTCACCGCCCGCGAACGCGAGATTCTCGCGGCGATCGGGTTGGGGTTGACCAACGCAGAGATCGCCGCACGGCTGCACGTGGCGGAGTCGACCGTCAAGACGCACATCGGCTCGGTGCTGCGCAAGCTAGAGCTTCGTGACCGGGTGCAGGCCGTCATCCTCGCGCAGACGCTCGAAGTGACAGACGGGCCGCTCGCGCCCGGCTGACACCGATCGCGGCAGCGCACGCGGCGGTGCCAAGCATCACGAACAGCCCCGAGTCGCCGCTGAGGTATTCGTTGACCACCACCGGCTGCTCGGTGGCGATCGGGATGGTCAGGGCGGCGAATGTGGCGTTGTGCGCGAAGTGGGCCAGCACGGCTGGCCACACGCTGGCGGACATGGTCCGCAGGTAGCCGATCAGGAACGAGAACGCGATCACGGAGCCGCTGAACAGCGTGAGCACCACGACCCGGTTCCCGTCGCTGTGGTAGTTCGGCGTGAACAGGATGTACGGCAGATGCCAGCCGATCCAGACGACACCGACGATGAGCATTGCCGCCCGTTCGCCCAGGAAGGCAAGTCTCGGCTGCAGGTAGCCGCGCCAGCCGATCTCCTCCGCGAACGCCAGGACTGGGCCGGCGGCGCACAGCGCGAGCACATCGGCCAGCCACGGCTGCTGCGGGGCGGCGAACCGAGCAAAGCCGAACGCGACGACCCCCACGGTCGCGAGCAGGCAGACGCCTGCGGTGGTGGCGATCGTCAGCGGCCAGTAGCGCAGCCCGAGCCGGCCCATCCCGAGCCGACGCCAGCCGTCACGCGTGTAGCCCTCGCGGGTGACTAGAAGGAGCATCACCAACACCACGAGCAGCGGAGACAGGGCCAGGATCAGCCCTCCTGCGACGTCGGCGGTCCCCAGCGAGACCCCCAAAACCAACAGGACGAAGACGATCGACGCGGCGCGATCGGAAAGCCTGGCTAACACGGGCGGACCTGCTTTCAGTAAGGTCCGCCCAGTGTCGGCGAGCGTCCGCCCCCGGCCATCCACCTGCGATCGGAAACATCGAGGCACAGTGCATGCTGCCTCCGCCCAAGGTGCTAGCACCACCGTCGTACGACCCGGCGTCGGCGGACCGCCGAATGCGTGGCCGCCGATACACCGCTGAGGGTCGGCAGAGCCGATCACGCGCGGACACGGAATAGGAACGACTCAAGTTCGCGCATGAAGTCACGCGAGCAGGGACTGAGTCAACGAGTCATTGACCTGTTTCAGGCTCACGCTGGGGACAGTGGCTCACGCGCCGATCCAGAGACCTGATCGGTGAACAATGAATCGGGTCACGTGGCCAAGATCGGTTTAACTATCATGCCGCCGTTGGTGTGCGGCGGCGCGGATCGGCAGCGTTGTCCACTGTGGACCTGTTGTGTTCCGAAAGTGATCGGCCGTTTCGGAACGGTCCAGACCGGTCCGTGCTGGTCGGCGCGGGTCTGTGCCGCCTGGTCCATCGTTCCGAAAAGGGATCCGACGGGTGACGGCCGGTGCGCGGCATCTGACCGGTTGTGGATTTCGAAGCTGTTGAAGATCCATCCGGGTGGGGCGGCGGAGCAGGTTCGATCTTGGGGGCCGGGCCTGCGCGAGGCTGGGGGCCGGTGGCCGGTCCCGGTGGTCCCAGGCGCGACGCCGTGAGCGAGACTGAGAGCAATGCCGCTCTTACGACCTGGAGCTTTCTATGCCGCAGGGGATCGTCCGCTGGTTCGACGCCGAACGGGGGTTCGGCTTCCTCGCGCCTGAGGACGGCTCGCCAGACGTGTTCGTGCACGCCTCCGAGATCGTGGGTGAAGGCGGCCCGAAGGTGCTCCGCGAGGGCCAGGCCGTCGAGTTCGAGGCCGGCGAGAACGACCGCGGTCCCCAGGCGCTGCGCGTCCGCGTCACCGCTGAGCAGGCCGCCGGCGGCGCCGTGGGCCTGCTCGGCACGGTCAACTGGTACGAGCCGGCCAAGGGGTACGGGTTCGCGTCGCCGGACGGCGGCGGCGCCGACATCTTCGTGCACAGCTCGGCCATCGTGACCGGCGGTGTGGTCAGCGACGGGCAGCGGGTGGCCTTCGTCGTCGTCGAGGGCGAGCGCGGCCCGCAGGCCGCGCACGTGGTCCCGCTCGGTCCCGGGGCCGGCCTGCACGCCGGGGCCGGCGGTGCCGACGGGGCGGACGGAACCGTCTCCTGGTACGACGAGGACAAGGGCTTCGGCTTTATCGCTCCCGACTCCGGCGGCGGGGACGTCTTCGTCCACGCCCGGTCCCTGGCCGAGGGCCTCACCTGGCTGGCAGAGGGCGATCGCGTGGCGTACGAGGTCGTCAGCGGCGACAAGGGCCCGCAGGCCCGCGATGTGCAGTTGGTCCGAGGGGTCGAGCCCGTACCGCCACCGCGACGGGCGCCGGTCGGGCCGGCACCCGCCAGGAGGGAGCCGCCGTCACGGGGCGTGCCCGCACGCGCGGGCGAGGGCGTCGTCGCACGTTACGACGGCGACCGCGGATTCGGGTTCATCACCCCGGACGCCGGAGGTGACGACCTGTTCGTCCACGTGTCCGTGGTCGCGGGGTCGGAACCGCTGCAGCAGGGCGACCGGGTCCGGTACACGGTGCGTCAGAGCGACCGGGGCCCGCAGGCCGACCGCGTAGAGCGCCTCCGAGGCGCTCCTACTCTCACTTGATGGTGCCCGGGGGTGCCTCGGCGGGCCGGTAGCATCCGGCGGTATGCAGCCGCGTCGGCACCGGATGCGTCAACGATCACGCCCGGATTCGGCCCGGGCCTGGATCGCCTCCGGTGCCGCGGTCTCTGTCAAGGCGTACGCGAAGCGGTATGGCGTGGACCGGTACACCGCGTTCGACGATCTTGCAGCGCTCGGTGTCCCTCTGCCGGCCTCCGCGCAGCAGTGCCGGTTGGTCTGGATCTTGGACTGGGCGCCACGGCGTCAGCCAAGATCAAGCAGGGTCCCCGGATCGTGATCCAGGCCGACGCCGACCGTCCTCAGCGAAGATCACCTGCCGGGTCACATCGCCGTGCGGACGTCCGCGACAGCGCTGGCCGTCCGGACTGTTGGTTCCATCGCGTCAGCCGCACCCCAGTCCCCGCACCCTGGCTGGGGCACCACCGCCAAGCCGGCCCCGTCCGGGCCCCTCACCGCAGCCGGCCGCCGACCGTCTGACGGCACCGCCGGAGCCGATACGCATCCGAATCTGCTTGATATGCGAGTGATCGTCACTCCGTACCGGCTTCGGCGAGTTGCTTGAGGGTGAGTAGCTGCCGTCGGGCCATGACCAGGTCCCCGACGGACAACCCGAGAGCGATCACACGGTTTGTCCGCATCACGACCTTGAGCAGCAGGCGCGTGGTGTTGTGCTCGTCGGGTACCAAGACGTAGGACATGAAGGCATTCATGATGCTTCCGGTCAGTTGTTTCCCGGGCTCGACCGAGACGATTCTGCCCCGCTTCCGCCCACCAGCGGTGGTGAACGCCTCTCCCACTCGAGGTTCGGGGAGGCCGACCAGCTGCCGAGGTGAGCGGCGGCCGAGATTGTCGATCCAGTCATAGGAGTAGGGCGCCAGCCGCACCTGGGCGACCCACGGCCATACCACGGTGGCAGGCGTGTTCACTCGTACGCCTCGCCATGCCTGCAGTGTGGGTGAGACGACCAAGTCGTCGCACGGATAGGCGCGCAAGATCTCGCTGTCGGTCACGCCCCACCGGTCACCGAGCATGTATCCGCCCTCCAGCCTGGCCCAGCACCAGCGTGGTGCGCAGATCGAGTACGACGGTGCCGCCGAAGTCGTCGACCAGCCGGCCGAGGGCGGTCAGTCCACGCTGTTGCTGCTCCGGCGACCGGGACAGGTACGGCCCGAAGGTACGCACCAGGTCGAGATAGCGTGCCTTGTCGAGTGGCAGGTCGCGCCGGAAGACCTCCTTGCGGACGTTGACGAACCGCCCGTGGTCGACGACGTCCTGGTGGAACCAGTCCGCGGGCCGCTCCCGTACGGTGGGGTCGATAGCGTGCAGCGCGGATCGGATCGCCGCCCGCTGGCCTGGGTCGGCGTAGTCGTAGCGATGCCCGAAGAGCGCCAGTGTGCCGCCGGGGGCGAGTGCTTGCCGCGCGTGCGCGTTGCGGGTGGCCGGGTCCAGCCAATGCCAGGCCATGGCGCAGGCCAGCACTCCGGCCCCACCGGCAGGTGGCAGCCACCGTTCGAAGGTGCTGGCGATGACGTGAATGTCGGGAAATCGCGTGGCCAGCAACGCCGCCATCCGCGGATCGGGCTCCAGACAGGTCAAGGGTGCGCCGATGCGGGCGAGCACCTCGGTTCCCTTGCCAGTGCCGGCGCCGATCTCAACCACGGACGCCGGCGTGCCGCCGTGGTAGGCGACGATCTCCCCGGCGATCTCGGGCGGATAGCCCGGCCGGACGGTCTCGTACAGGTCGGCCACCGGCCCGAAGACGTCCACCATCTCACTCCTCTCGATCAAGGTCGATGTGTGCTGTTACCACCCCGGCCTGGTGCCGGAATCCGGCTGCCCGAGGGGTGGAACCGGTCCGCGCCGAAGAGGCCGCGCGGGGGGAACCTTTCGGCGGCCCCGGATTCACGTCGTCCGCCCCGGGCCTCGCAGGGAGTCGATCGCGGCCTGACTGCCCTCGCTCAGATCCACGCTCAACGCCTGCAGCATCACCACCAACGCGCCGAGCGCGAGCGTGTCCCGTAACTCCCGCGATTCCGCCGTGGACCAATGCGCAGCCTCGTCCAGGATCCCGCCGATCACCGCCCGGCAACGCGCCGCGACCGCCTCGTCGGAGCGGGCCGCCGCGCAGGCCTGCAACCACAGGCCGGTGACGACGCCGTCGGCGATCAATGCCCGGAAGTCTGCGCGCATCGCCGGCAGCGGGTCACCCGGGTTGTGGGCCGCCGCCTGCCGGAGCACCCGCCGAATACGGCCCTCCATCTCATCCACGCAGGCCAGAAAGAAGTCGCTCTTACTGCCGAACAGCCGGAAAACGTACGGCTGTGACACACCCATCTGGTCAGCCACCTTTTGCACCGACGCCGTCGTCAGTCCGTGGTCGGCGAAGACTCGCATGCCGATGTCGACCGCGTCCGCACGACGCCGCGGTGCTGTGCTGCGCTGCGTTCCCATGCCCGCAGCCTCGCATTAGTAAGCACTTACAAACAAGATCGGTGCGTGACGTACAGCATCCCGGGCCACTCCTGATCGATGCGCCATCCGCCACTGTCCGTGCTGCCGTGCTGCGAGCGTCGGTTGGAAACAGTGAAACAGGAGGTCGCCCGCGTGGTCCCGACACTCATCCTGTTCGGCCTTGCACTCGGACATTGGTGGCGGTTGTCACTCATCGCCGCCGCTGTGGGATGGCCAGTCCGCCGCATCGCGATCATCGCCCTGACACGTAGACATGGGATGTCTGCGGCGATCGGCGCGCCTATGGAAACGTGCGGGGCAATCATCATTCCGGCACTGGTGCGGACCAGCCCGCGGCGACGGCAACCAACAAACTGAACACTGCCGTGAGGCATCCCGACCGCGGCTACGGCTGCGACGCGGCGGCAACCACCCGATGGGACAGCCGGCGCACGATGGGCTCCGGTCCGCGCCGATCCGGCCCGCTCGCGACGGTCGATCACGATCCCGGTCACCACGTCCACGGCCACACCCGGGTGCTACGACCGCCGGCGCGCCGAGCATGGACGAACCGGTACGACGTTACGCGCTCGTCGCTTGCGCGGCGACGGTTCGCCGTGCTCGGCGTAGTGCTTGAGGTCCTCGAGCAGGAACCGGCCGTCCCGGGCCACCAGTGCCAGCAGCGGCCGCCTGGCCAGCACACCGAGCACACCCCGGGTTCACAACTCGCCGGCGTATCGCACCTGCGTCCGCTGATCGTCCAGTGGCCTGAGCAGTCGGCGGCCGACTTCGTGGATCGGTGACCGCATCATCAAGATTATCGGGGTGGCCGCGCACTTCGACGCCACCACCGAGGTAACCCTCAACCAGCTGCGCAACGAGCTGCGCATCGAGCTGAGCTGTCTGCTCGGCCAGGTCAGCGATGCGTTCTTCCGCGCGCCGGTCACCGGCTGAGCGGTGGTGCCGCCGGTCAGCCGCGGGTTGACGTCGCCGCCCGGGCAAACTCCTACCGTCGCCTCGTCACCGCCGCCGGCGTGGTGTGCTCGACCAGCCAATGCAGCACCGATCCCAACGGTGTCAGCCTCTCGGCGCACCAGTCGACGAATCCGGCGCTGTTGACCACCGGCGGCACCTGCTCGATCCGCATCACGTGGAAACCGTCCCGGATCGCCCACTGTGCGGCCGTCCCGCCGGCCGGGAACCCGGCCGGCGGCCGTCGTCGGGTGGGCGGTGACACGGTCGCCCCGGCTTCGGTCAGCGCGTCGACGTGACCGTCGAGCTCGGCGAGCGCGACGGGATCGTGCAGCGCCGCCCGGTAGCGGTCCAACGCCGGGCCGGCCCGGAGAAACACCCCGGTCCCCAGATGGACCTCCTCCGGAGTGAGCCGGATCAGCAGCGCCGGATCGGTTCGCGGGCCGGCGTCGCCGACCCACAAGGCCATGTCCACGTGCGGCTTGTACGGTGGCTGATCCCGGTTGAACCGCACGTCGTTGGCGATCCGGAACAGACTGCCGCCAACCCGCGGATCCACCCGCAGCCCGTCGATCCGCGGACGCAATGTGTCGGCGAGCGCCGTCACGAACGCCTTCGACGGCTCCAGCAGCTCCCGCCGGTAGGCGTCCCGGCCGGCGTCGAAGTACGTCCTCGTGTTCGTGTCGGCCAAGCCGGCCAGGAAGGTCAGCCCGAACCCGGCGAACCGTGGCCCGATCGGAGCGAGAACCTCGCCGGCCACGTGGGTCTTCGCCTCGGCGAGCAGATCCCGCCACAGCTCCTCATCCGGGCGAGGCAGCGCCACCCACTCCCGGAACGTGCGTCCGGCCGGTGCGAACGGCACCCCGACACCGCCCGCGACGAGGTCGGCGACCCGGCCGGGCGGCAGCTTCACCAGCAGGGCCTTCGTCCGGTGATCGAGCGAGGCGAAGAACCGCCCGTCAAGACGCACGCACGGCAGCCCCATCATCGTCGACCGCGTCACCGCCGGATCGGAGAACATCGGTTCGACCAGATCCCAGAACAATGGCTCACCGTCGACGTCGCCCTCGACGTCGACGGAGTCGTCCTGGGTCACGCCGCCGGCCCGGCCGGGACGAACAACGCCACCACCGCCCCACCCGGGTCGGCCACCAGGACAGCCGACCCTGCCGGCCCGGCCCGCTCCTCCCGCACCACGCGTCCACCGAGTTCCACCGCCCGCTTCGACGCCGCGGCGAGGTCGGCGACCACCACGTACGGCACCCAGCGGCCGGGCCGTTCAGCATCGACCGTCAGCCCGGCCCACGGCTGCTCTCCGTCGACCAGCCACCTGTCGTAGCCGCCCATCCCCGGTGCGGAGGTCCACCCGAACAGATCCCGATAGAAGTCGGCCACCTGCCCACCGTCGGCCACAGTCAGGTCGAACCACACGAACGGCGTCGTCATCCGCCCTACCCCATCCACGCTCACAGGCCCGGTCGAGCCTCCTACCCCGATAGATCCCGCCCGGGCGGTGAACTCATCGGTCCCGTCACACCGGGCAGGTACCGTCCGAAACGTGGATTCGGAATTCCAAGACCTCGTCGCACCGCATCTGCCAGCGCTGCAGCTGCACTGCTACCGGATGCTCGGCTCCTACCACGATGCCGAAGACGCGCTGCAAGACACCCTGCTGCGGGCCTGGCGAGGCCTACCCGGCTACCAGCACCGCGCGCCGCTACGGCACTGGCTGATGCGCATCGCCACCACCACCTGCCTCAAGGCCATCGAACGACGCGGCCGAACACCGGCTGCCACCGTCGAGATCACCTGGCTGGAGCCCTACCCGGACGCGCTCATCGACCAGCTCACCGACCCCGACGCCGACCCCGCCGCGATTGTCGGCAACCGTGAAAGCGTCGCCCTCGCGTTCATCGCCGCGCTGCAACTGCTCCCCGGCAGCCAACGCGCCGTCCTCATCCTGCGCGACGTCCTCTCCTGGCCCGCCGCCGACGTCGCCGCGCTGCTCGACACCACCGTTCCGGCCGTCAACAGCGCCCTGCAACGGGCCCGCGTCACCGTCACCAACGGCGCCGCGACGCCACGGCCTCTTGACGACCGGGACAAGGTCGTCCTCGACGCGTTCCTGCACGCCTGGCATACCTGCGACATCCCCGCCCTCGCCGCACTGCTGCGCGACGACGCCAGCCTCACCATGCCGCCCGAAGCCATCGAGATCACCGGGCGCGACGCGGTCGCCGCGTTCTTCGCCACCGTCCCCGCCAACGGCCGCCTCGACACGATCCCGCTCCTCGTCACCGCCGGCAACGGCCACCACGCCGTCGCCGCTTACCTGCCCGACCCCACCGGCACCTGCCGCGGGTACGGCATCATGCTCCTCACCACCCATGCCGGGTCCATCACCACCATCACCGGGTTTCCCAGCCCGACCCTGTTCCCGGTCTTCGACCTGCCGGCATCCCCGCAGGCAACACTTCGTTACAACCAGTGACGTCTCCGACGCGCGAGGCCCGTTCGGTCATCGACCGTGCAGGCGTTCGGCGGGATCGAAATGTGTTCCTGATGTGATCAGACGTAGCACAACCGTCGAGCACAACCCGAACCAAACCAGCACGGGCGCCCGCCGCCTGCGAGCCTGGCGCTGCCGGTGGGAAGGTGGATCGCGTGGATCTGCGGAGGGGTTCGAGTCCCTTCGGGCGCGCCACATCAAGAGGCGGTGACCTGCGGAAACGCTGATCAACCGCCTCTTGCGTTTCGTCCACTGTGGACCCGTTGGGTTCCGAAGGGGATCCGCTGTTTGGCAACGGTCCAGGTCGCGGGGCGTGCTTTGAGATCCGTTCGTGCCGGCTGGTCCGGATCATGGACTGGGATGCCATGACGTCAGCCAAGATCAAGTGGGTCCCCGGATCGTGGTCCAGGCCCAGTCCCCGCACCCTGGCTGAGGCACACCGCCCAGTCGACCCTCGTCCGGGCCGCTCACCGCAGCCGATACGCATCCGGATCTGATGCCGATGAGCGCGCACTCGATCTTGGTGGCAGCAACGCGGCCTGCTGGCTGTTGCACGTTGCACCTCCGAGCGCCTGGGCCGTCGTCGGCCAAGACCGGGCTCACCGGTCCGGCCGACCGCTCGAGTGGGTCACGCTGACCGGGACGGGCACGTTCCCGCACGCTAACGTCCGCCTCGACGCCCTACCGCGCTGGTGGAGGAGGCTCAGCTGGGCCTCGGCCGACGGCGACGCCGCAATTGCCAGGCCGGCCCTGGAATTCCTGCGCGGCTGCGACCCCACCGCCGTACCCTTCAGCGCCTCGACACCGCGCATCCGGAAGACGTCCGGGGCGAGGAAGGCACACTGCGCGTACGCCTCGCATCGCGTCAGGTTCACCACGACCCTCATGACCCCAGCGTCGGGCGAAACCGGCCCATCCCGCCCCGCCCCAACGGGTGAGGGTTGGGGCACGGGGTCGCGGAAAACTGGAACAAGGTCCTACGACGGGAGGGCATCCACATGACGCAGACCAAGGGCGCGGCGATCGTGACCGGTGCGAGCCGGGGGATCGGCGCCGCGATCGCGCAGAAGCTGGCCGATGACGGGTACGGCGTGGTGGTCAACTACGCCGCGGACGCCGACGGCGCCGAGTCCGTCGTCTCCGACATCCGGGGTCGCGGTGGGCGGGCCGTCGCCGTGCGCGCGGACGTCACGGCACCGCGCGACGTCGCGGAGCTGTTCGACCGGGCACGACAGGAGATCGGCCCGCTGGCCGCGCTGGTCAACAACGCCGGATCGGCCGGCGACCAGGCTCGTATCGACGAGCAGGATGCAGAGCACCTGACCCGCCTGATGCAGACCAACGTCGTGGGCCCCATGGTCTGCGCCAAGCACGCCGTGCAGGCGATGTCCACCGCGCGGGGCGGCACGGGCGGCTCGATCGTGAACATCGCCTCGATCGCCGCCCAGGCGCCCCCCGGCATCCAGGGATTCGTGCCGTACGAGGCCACGAAGGGCGCCGTGGTGTCGTTCAGCCGTGGCCTGTCGCACGAGGTCGCCCCCGAAGGGATCCGGGTCAACAGCGTCTCGCCAGGTGTCATCGACACGCAGATGTCGGCCGGAACTCGAGGAGCCAAGGAATCCGCCGTGAGTAGTCCACTCGGTCGCGCCGGTCGGCCGAATGAGATCGCCGACGCCGTGTCGTGGCTGATCTCCCCAGCGGCGTCGTACGTCACCGGCAGCGATATCACCGTCTCCGGCGGGCTCTGACCGACCGATCCCGGACGGGTGATCGCGTCAAAACGTGCGGCAACGCCGCCAACCTCCGCGCCTCACGCGACCGACGGCGCACCGCGAGACCAACCACCGACTGACCACGCACACAGCCAGCGAGAGCCGGTTCAGTGCCGGCGGACCACGTCCCACGCCGTGACGAGGCGGTGCGGAGGCCACCACGGATACGGTCACGGACGCATCGTTCAGCCCGAGCCGGCCGGCGACCGGTCATGCACCCTCCGAGCTACCGGGGGAGCCTCAGGTTCGTTGTCTCGACCAGGTCGGGCTGATGAAGACGGGCGCCCCGGGAGGTTCCCGGGGCGCCCGCTGCGTGCTGTTTGTTCAAGCCGGTACGGTCACAGGCCGGCGTGGTTGGTCATCGACATCGCGATACGGGACCACCATGCGAAGTTGTTCGTGTTCTTGGTGGTCTGGACTCGGTGCCAGATCTGGCCGTCGCCACCGATGGCAAAGACCTCGATCAGGCCGTCCTGGCGATTGAAGAGCGTCGGGTTGCTGTAGATGAGACCGCTCAGGTTCTCCCATGCGGTCCACGAGCTCGGGTCGGATGTCGAGGCCTGCTTGATCGACCACAGGTTGTCGTCCTGGCCGCGGCCCATGATGACGACCGTGCCGTCGTCGTTCTGGGTCAGCGCGAGCGAGTGCAGGTACTTCGGCGAGCCCACCGGGACCCACCAGGCGAACGAGCCGTCGCTGTTCTGCAGGCGGTTCCAGATCGAGTGGTCACCGCCGACGGCGAACACCTGCAGCCGCCCGTTGTTGTCCAGCACGGCGACCGGCTCGCTGTAGATGAGTCCGCCCAGGTTCGTCCAGGCGCCCCAGGTGCCGTCGACGGCCTGGACGCTGGTGTACAGGTTGTTGTCCGAGCCGCGCGCGAACATCTGCGGACGGCCGTCGCTGTTGCGCACGATCGGACCCGACATCTTCATCGTCGCGCCCGGCGCCACGTAGACGTCCAGGCGCAGGTTCCGGGCGGCGCCGTCCGAGTCCACACCCGCTGCGACCAGCGCGTGGCTTGTCGCGTCGAGGTCGCTCGGGATGGCGACCGTCTGGGTGAAGTCACCGCTGCCATCGGTGATGACGCTGCCCAGCTGGACCGGGGTCGAGTACATCGTGATGATCACCGTGGAGTACGGCGCGTAGCCGGACCCCTTGATCGTGACCTGCTGTCCCGGCTCTGCGGCGTTGATCGGGCCGGCGTCGGTGGTGAGCGACGCATCCGCCGTCGGTGCCGTCGACGGCGTCGTCGGGGCCGTCGGCGTGACGGAGTTGGACGCCGCGCTCGCCGCCGAGTTGCCGACGGCCGACTGGGCCACGACCGTGACGGTGTAGGGCACGCCCGCGTTCGCGCCGAGGACACAGCTGGTCTCGGTCTTGGACTTCGTGGAGCAGGTGGCCGGGCCCGGGTTCGCCGTCACCGTGTACCCGGTGATCGGCGAGCCGTTCTCGGTCGGTGCCGTCCAGGTAACCTCGATCGACGACACGCCGGCCGTCGCCGTCGGTGCCGCCGGTGCGTTCGGGGCGTTCCCCGGCGCGGGGGTCACCGTCAGCGTCGCCGCGCTGGTGGTCGCGCTGCCGAGCGAGTTCTGGAACACCGCACGGTACTGCGCGCCGTTCTGCTGTTCATTCGTGGTGAACGTCAGCGTCGTATTCGTTTGGCTGCTCATGTCGGTCCAGCTGCCGTTCGGGAGCTTCTCCTGCCACTTGACCGTCGGGGTCGGGTTGCCCGAGGCCGCCGCCGTGAACGTGGCGGTGCCGCCGGCGCTGCGCGACTGCGCGAGCGGCTGCGTTGTCACCGCCGGCGCCGCCGTGTAGGAGAACAGGGTGTTGTTGCTGCTGGACATGCCACCCGGCGCGGTGACCACGACCGCGGCGTCGCCGGCGGCGTGCGCCGGGGTGGTCACCTTGAGGCTGGTGGCGGTGACCGCCGTCAGGCCGGTGCCGTCCGTGCCGTCGAAGGTGACCTTGGTGGCACCGGTCAGGTTGGTGCCGGTGATGGTCACCTCGGTACCGCCGGCCACCGGGCCGGTCGGCGGTGACACGTCCGTCACCGTCGGCGCGGCCATATAGGTGTACTCCACTGTGCCGTCGGACGTGCCGTCCGGCGTTGTCACCTCGACCGCGGCGTTGCCGGCGGCGTGCGCCGGGGTGGTCACCTTGAGGCTGGTGGCGGTGACCGCCGTCAGGCCGGTGCCGGCCGTGCCGCCGAAGGTGACCGCGGTGGCACCGGTCAGGTCGGTGCCGGTGATGGTCACCTCGGTACCGCCGGCCAGCGGGCCGGCCGCTGGTGACACATCCGTTACCGTTGGTGCTGATGCTGCGTGTGCCGGCGTGGCCACCGCGACAGCCGCCGCGGTGAGGGCGAGGGCCAGCGCCGTGCCGGCCCAGGTTCGTCCGCGGGATGCCGGTCCCCTGCGGATGTTCGTCGTTGCGAACACTTTCCCCCCGTACAGGTGTTGGAGCGGCACCTGGTGTCGCTCGTTCTCCCCGAACGTAGATCAAATGCGAATATCTTTTGTGACCCTCCGCCGGATTCGCACCCGAAACGCCGGGCCGAACCGGTGGCAGATCCGTCGGCGCTGCGCAGACGGCAGAACCGGCGAGTGACGTGGTTCGGGTGCGGCAGGCGGCCGTCGGGGCGAGTGGGACGTTGTCCCGCCACCCCCGGCCCGCTGGTCGCGAACCGCGCCGTGGTCGGCGCGTGGGAGCGGTTCAAGCTGGTCACCAACCCCGACGGCAGCCTCGGCACGTCGGCGTGCGTGGCGATGTGGTAGCCGGCGAAGTCGCCGTTGACCTGCCGGCCGGTTCCCGGGTCCCGGACACTCGCCTCGTGGAGAGCCGTGGACAAGCCCATGAAGAGCAGCATCGCGACCGTGTCATGGCCGAGATCCCGACGGGTCGCCGCGAGGGCGATCGTCTCGGGTAGCGGACGAGGCCGTCGGTCTCGGGCCGGTTGAGGAGTTCGGCGCGGACCCGGTGGCGGGCGGCTGCGCTCGGAACCGGCGTCGTGCTCTCGCCGGGCGCCCCAGCACCGGCCGAGCGCGCCGCCGTAGCTGTCGCCTGGATGACAGAGGATCGACTGCAACCACTCTTCGGGCTGGGGCGTGTTGTCGCCGTACGACCGGAACGCCGGTCGCGATGGGGAGGAAGGGCAGTGTGAGCACCTTGCTTGACGGGGGCAGAGTGGAGAGTCCGTCCGACAGCGGACCGCCCGCCCGCACCAGCGGGTTCGACGAGTTCTACGCGGCCTGTTTCCGGCCGCTCACGGTCCAGCTGTTCGCCTACACGGGTGACATGGCCGCGGCCCAGGACGTGGTGCAGGAGGCGTTCTGCCGCGCGCTGTCGCGGTGGAAGCGGGTCGCCGAGCTCGACGATCCCGCCGGGTGGGTCCGGCGGGTCGCCTGGAATCTGGCCACCAGCCGGTGGCGGCGCGCCCGCACCGCGATGGCCTTCGCGCGCCGGCACCGCGAGGAGCACGTGGCCGCGCCGAGTCCCGATCGGGTCGCGCTCGCCCAGGCGCTGGCGACCCTGCCGGAGCAGCAGCGCCGCGCGGTGATCCTGCACTACCTCGCGGACCTGCCCGTCGCCGAGATCGCCCGCCAGGAAGGTGTTGCCGAAGGCACCGTCAAGTCCTGGCTCCACCGCGGCCGTGCCGCGCTCGCCGCCCAGCTCACCGAGAAGGAGCCCCGCCGTGCCTGAGTTCGACAACGACGCCCTGCTCACCAGCGCCTTCGCCGACTTCAACAGCGAGGTGTCGACCTTCGTCAAGCCCGCCGGCACGGCCGCCGCACGCACCACGGTGCAGCACCGGCAGAAGGTGCGGACCATCGCCGCGGGGGCCGTCGCCGCCATCGCGATCGTGACGCCCGTGGCGGCGTACGCGGCGATCGGTACCGACTCCAATGGTCCACCGGCCACGCCCGGCGTCTCCGTCAGCCCGGTCGAGACGACGACGTCGCCGGCCGCGCCCTCGACGGCGCCGAGCGCCACCGCCACCGCGCCGGACGGGCGGATCAGCAAGACCGACCTCGGCAACGCGACCCTCACCATTCCCGCCTGGCCCAAGGGCTTCGACGAGGGCTGCGGCAAGGGAGCGGTGAAGTTCAGCGGCGGCAACGGCGGCGCCCACCCGCCGTTGAAGTTGGAGGGGGACCCGGCGTACGTCGACGTCGACCACGACGGGGCGCAGGAGACGGTCATGCTCCTGTCCTGCAGCCCGCAGGGGTCGGACTACAAGGTGCTCGCCTTCGACCGCGACGCGAGCGGCAAGATCGTCACCCTGGGGCAGGTGGTCGGCAGCGCCGGCAGCGAGGGCAAGCAGGGCGCCGACATCGAGACGATCTGGTCCGTCCAGGCCGGCGACGACGGTCAGGTCAAGGTCGACGTCGGCGAGTTCCGGCCGTGCTGCGACATGGCGCAGGCGTCCCAGCACCAGTGGCGCACCTACGGCTGGAACGGCAATGCGTTCACCCAGACCGGCGGCCCGCCCGTGTTCGGCCCGAACCCGAACACCGTCGAGGTGTCCGTCACGGTGGACAAGCTCACGATGACCGCGGCCGGCCCCGGCACCCGCGAGGGCACGCTCAAGGTGACCGTCCACAACACCTCGCAGTTCGCCACGCCCGGCAAGCTGCGGGTCACGGTCGGGCTCCCCGACTCGTGGACGATCCAGGCGATCTCGGGCTGCACGATCAAGCCCGGCGAGATGCCGGTGCCCTGCCTGAGCGGCAGCATTCCGGCGGGCGGCAGCAAGGTCTACGCCATCAAGGTGGTCGCGCCGATCGAGTCGAACCAGTCCCAGGGCGACGTCTGGGTCGGCGCGCAGGACGACAAGGGCGCCACCTACCCGGACAAGCGGACCAGCACCACCGCGAACTTCCAGATCGTCCAGGGGTGACGCTTCGGTTCCCATGCCCGGGGTAGTTCCCGGGCATGGGAACTCTGGAAGGAACTGTCGCGCTCGTGACCGGCGCCTCCAGCGGAATCGGCGAGGCCGCCGCGCTCGCGCTGTCCGAGCGGGGGGCCGCCGTGGCGCTCGCGGCGCGGCGGGCGGACCGGCTCGCCGCGCTCGCCGGGCAGATCGAGGGCAACGGCGGGCGGGCGTTGGTCATCGAGGCCGACATCACCGAGCGGGAGCAGGCCGAGGCGGCCGTGCGCCGGGCCGTCGACGAGCTCGGGCGGCTCGACACGCTCGTCAACAACGCCGGGGTGATGCTGCTCGGGCCCGTGGTCGACGCGCCGGTCGAGGAGTGGGAGCGGATGATCTCCGTCAACGTGATGGGGCTGCTGTACTGCGCCCGAGCCGCCCTGCCGCACCTGCTCGAAAGCGCCGGGCAAGAGCCGCGCCGGGTGGCCGACATGGTCAACGTCAGCTCGGTCGCCGGACGCATCGCGCGCAGTGGCAGCGGCGTCTACAACGCCACCAAGCACGCCGTCGGGGCGTTCAGCGAGGCCCTGCGCCAGGAGGTCACCGGGAAGTTCGTGCGCATCTCGCTGGTCGAGCCCGGCGCCGTCGCCACCGAGCTGGCCAGGCACAACCGGCCGGAGATCCTCGAGACGATCAAGCAGCGGTTCGAGGGCCTCGAGCAGCTCCAGGCACCGGACATCGCGGACGCCATCGCCTATATCGTCGCCCGGCCCCGGCACGTGGCCGTGAACGAGATGCTGGTACGGCCCACACAGCAGCAGAGCTAGCCGTACGTCGCGGACCGGTCGGTCGGCACGAAGATCCCGCTCGCGGTGCTCGTCGTGGCGCTGGTCAGCGTCGGCGACGGCATCGTCGGGCCGGAGGGTCTGGTACCGACGCGCTGGAAGCCGCCCCTGCCGCTGACGCTGCGATCGCGCGCGCGGATACCGTCGGCGGAAGCTTTCACGAGCTCCGGATCTCGGCCGACGCGTAGAACCACACGCTGTCCTCGGAGCCGTTGGCCAGATACTTGATCACCTTGTTCAGCGGCAGCGTGAACCCGCCGTCGCCGGTCGACAGCACCGACGCCACGGGCAGTCCCCGGTCGCCGAGCACGCGCCGGACGTCCGGGTACGCCGCGGTGAACACGTCGTAGTCGATCCAGTCGTAGCGGCGCTCGGCGGTGTGCCGGATGATCTCGCCGGTGTAGGCGCCCGCGCGCAGCACGGTGCGGGCCCAGTCCGGGCCCATGCGCTCGGGGCGGTGCTGGTGGAGGTACTCCAGGTAGGCGTCCACGACCTTCAGGCTCTCCAGCGTGCCGTCCAGCGCGGCCCGGTCGAGCCGGTCGGCGTGCACGACGTCCTCGCCGTCCGGGTCGCGCAGGTGCCCGGTGAAGAGCGCGGCGAAGTCGTTGAAGATCTCGTTGACGTCTTCCATTCGCGCGAGTCTAGATGAGTCGGATGGCCATTTCGTCCAGGTCTTCGGGGTCGGCGACGGCCTCGATCGCGGTGATCTTGCCGTTGATGACCGTGAATGCCAGGGCCAGGTTCACCGCGGCGACGAACGCACCCGGCAGGCCCTCGATGTCGGCCAGGCGCGCGCCCGTCGCGCGGCCGTTGAAGAAGGCCGCGACGACCTCCGCGCCGCGCGTCTCGCCGTGGCCGCCCATCCGCGCCGCGGTCTCGTCGGCGCGCATGACCACGTCGGGGTCGAGCAGCGTCAGGAGGGTACCGAAATCGCCGCACCGGGACGCCTGGAGAAACGCCGCCACCACCTCCCGGTTGCGGCGCTGCTCACCGGGGCGCGCCGGGCCGTCCTGGACGCGGCGCCGGGCCCGGCTCGCGAGCTGGCGGGCGGCGGCCGGGCTCTTGCCGACCACGACGGCGATGTCGTCGAACGACACCGCGAACATGTCGTGCAGGACGAACGCCAACCGCTCGGCCGGGCTGAGCGTGTCCAGGACCACGAGCAGCGCCATTCCCACCGAGTCGGCCAGCAGCACCTCCTGCTCGGGGTCGTCGGCCGTGGCCGTCGCGCCGGCCTCCGGCAGCGGATCCTCGCGACGGCTGGTGCGGGCGCGCAGCATGTCGAGGCAGATTCGCCCGACCACGGTGGTGAGCCAGGCGGCGAGGTTGTCCTTCTCCCGGTCGTCGCGGGCCAGCCGCAGCCACGCCTCCTGCACGGCGTCGTCGGCCTCGGCGGCCGAGCCGAGCATGCGCTGGGCCACGGCCCGCAGCCGCGGTCGCAGCTCCTCGAACTGCCGGGCCAGCGCCTCGTCGCCGGTCATGTCCACCCCTTTTGTGGCCTACGCCACATTCGTCACGTTATCGCGAGTGCGCTCGTCAAACGGGCGACGAAGCAAACCGCCCCGATGTGACAGGAGACGACGATGTCGAAGGCTCGAATCGACACCACCACGACGGCCAGTGCGGACGTGGTCAAGGCGATCAACCTGCTGTACAAGGCCGCGCACTCGGCCGGCGTGCCGCAGAGCACGCTGGAGCTCGTGCACCTGCGGGCGAGCCAGATCAACGGCTGCAGCCCGTGCGTGGACTCGGGGGCGCGGGCCATGCGCAAGGCCGGCGAGACCGACGAGCGCCTGTTCTCCGTCGCGGCCTGGCGCGAGACGCCGTACTTCACCGACGCCGAGCGCGCCGCCCTGGACCTGGCCGAGCACGCCACCCGCCTCGCCGACAAGGGCGACGCGGTGCCCGACCCGATCTGGAACGCGGCCGCGGAGCACTTCACGGACGAGCAGCTGGGCGCGATCGTGCTGTGGATCGCGACCACGAACTTCTTCAACCGCATCAACGCGGCGACCCGCACCCAGGCGCCGCAGATCTGGGGCTGAGCCTCACTCGCAGACCGCGGTGTACCGCCCCCAGCCCCCCTCGACCTGCTGATCGGTCACGTCGACGTCCACGCCCGGCAGCTCCGCGGCCGGCCCGTCGACCTCGGGCAGCGGCTCGCCCGGCGCCACGTCCACGACGGGCCGCCCGGCAAACGTCTCGGCGCTCGCGTGGAGCGTCACGGCCCGAACCTAACGGGCGGCACCATGACATCGGTCATGGTGCGGCGATGACGACGGGCAGGAGTGCGGCGGCCCGCTCGCTCATACCGTCGTAGCCATGACCGAGAAGAACATGAACCGCACCCTCGCCGCCGTCCTCGCCATCGCCGCGCTGCACGTGCTCGCGATCGGGGTGACGCTCGTGGCGCTCGGGTCCGCCGGCATCGGGGCCGCCGTGCCGCACCTCGTGCTCGCCGTGCTGCTGCCGCTGCGCGCGTACAAGCTGCGCAGCGGGCGGCCCAAGGCGCGCCGCATCCTCACGCTCGTGCTCGGCATCCAGATTCTCGCGCACGCCGCGCTGCCGGGCGTGATCGCGCAGATGCCCGGCTACGCGGTGCCGATCGTCGCGCTCCAGGCGCTGTCACTCGTCGGCGAGGTCGCCGCGATCGTGTTCCTGTGGGCGCCCGCCGGCCGTCGCGAGCAGGTGGCCATGGGGCGTTAGCTCGCCCTCCCGGGCGGGGCGCACGGCCTCGTGGGACACCTGGAATCCGGCCTCCCGCAGCAGCCCGGCGAGCTCGCCGGGCTGCTGGCGATACCAGGTCACGTCGAGCTCGAGCCCGTCGTGGGAGTCGCGGTGTTTGGCGTCGGAGCCCACCTGGTACGCCAGCATCAGCACGCCACCGGGGCGCAGGACGCGGCGGAACTCCTCGAACACGGCCGGGCGCAGCTCCCACGGCACGTGAATGATCGAATAGCAGGCGAGCAGGCCCGCGAGGGAGCCGTCGGGGATGTCCAGGTCGAACATCGAGCCGACCTCGAAGCGCAGGTGCGGATTGGCCGCGCGGGCGATCGCGATCAGGGCGGGGGACAGGTCCACGCCGAACGCGTCCAGCCCCAGCTCGGCCAGGACCGCGGTGAGGCGGCCCGCGCCGCAGCCGACGTCGGCGACCGGGCCGGGCGCGTGCAGTACCGCCGCCGCGAACAGCTCCAGGTGGGCGCGATCGGACGGGTCCGAGCTGATGATGTCGAGATGGCCGGCGGAGAGCGCGTCGTAGGAGCGGGCGGTCGCGGGTTCGAAATCCGGGCGCGTCATGTCGGGCACGTCATCAGCCTTCAGGAGCATGGCTGACATCGGCAAGGTGCCGCGTGCGAGACCGTGACCGGATCGGCCGTCGACCCCGCCCTGCGCCGGTCCCGCGCACCCTCCGCGCCGCGCTCGACCTGCTCGCATGGCGGCGCCGAGGCTCACGTGAGGCAGCGCGAGGACATCCCCGGCTGCTACGCTCCGGCGTCCGCCTGCTCCCAGGGCCCCGGAATGCCCGGAGCTACGCCAAGGCGTGACGCAACCCACACATTGAGGAGACTCCCACGTGCGACGGCTTTTGACCGTAGCCATCCTCACCGCGCTCGTCGGCACTGCCGCCGCCTGCGGTGACACCTCCGACAGCGGCACCTCGGCCGCTTCCTCCACCGGCGCCACCGCCGCCGCCACGTCGAGTCCCACGCCCGACGTGAAGGCGAACACGAAGCAGGTCTGCGGCAAGGCCGAGGCCGTCATCACCGAGGCGAACGTGAAGCCCATCGGTGAGCAGATCGGCATCATGATCGCGGCGAAGGGCTCGAAGAACAAGCAGGCCGAGACCGCTGCGGCGGCCAAGGCCAAGGAGCTCGCCGACGCGCTGGCCGAGCAGCTGCGCGCCCTCAAGGCCGAGGCCGTGGACCCGAAGCTGCAGGCGGCGCTGGACAAGGGCGCCGACGGCATCAAGCTGTTCGGTTCGCCGGAGTACCTGTCGAAGATCAACTCGATCGCCGACATGGACAAGCTGACGAGCGACATCGACGCCGCCAGCAAGGACCTCGAGGCGATCTGCGCCTGACGCTGCGTGTGGTGGTGCCCCGCTCTGCGTCATCGCGGGCGGGGCATCGCCGTTTTTCTCAAGCCGAAGTTGTACCGCTGTGGCAGGCTTCCCGACGTGGTAGATCCGTCGGGTGTCTCCACCCTGGACGAGCTCTCCGGACTCCTGCGTGACCTGCGACGAAGGCAGGCGCGGCGGGTCCGGTCGTCCCCGTTGACCTTCGGCGAGATGGCCGCGCGCACGGGCTGGCCGCACGCCGTCATCGGCGCGTACTTCGACGGCCGCGCCCTGCCGCCCGCCGAGCGCCTGGAGGCGCTGCTCCGCCTGCTCGGCGCCTCGCCGGCCGAGTGCTTCGCCTTCGCTTCCGCCCGCTCGCGCATCGAGACAGTCCTGCCCTGGTCCCCGGCCGCCGCCCGCTCGCCGGCGCTCGGGAGCTCGGCGCCCGGCGCCGGGTCGCGGGCCCTCCCGCCGCCACCGCCCGGTTTCGCGGGGCGAGCCGGTGTCGTCGCGCGCCTGGACCGCCTCCTGCCCGGCGCGCGGGCCGTGGTCATCGGCGGCGCGGCCGGCGTCGGCAAGACGGCCCTGGCCGTCCACTATGGACATCGCGTCGCCGACCGCTTCCCGGCCGGCGCCGTGTTCCTGGACCTGCGCGGTTCCGACCCGTCCGGCCCACCCCTCCCGCCGGCCGAGGCGCTGCGCGTCCTGCTCGACGCGCTCGGCGTGGCCCCGGCCGACCTGCCGCTCGGGGTGGCCGCCCGCACGGGCCTGTTCCGCACCCTGACCGCCCGCCGCGGCGTACTCTTCGTGCTCGACGACGCCGCCGACGCCGCCCAGGTGCGTCCGCTCCTGCCCGCCGCGGGCGACAGCGTCGCCCTCATCACCGGCCGCGGCGGCCTGTTCGGGCTCGACGCGGCTGGGGCGCGGCCCGGACGCTCCGCCGCGGTCGAGGGCGATACCGTCGACGGCGTCGGCGGCCGCTCCGGCGGCGGCCTGGCGAAGCTGTCCGAAATGGACGGTGCGGCCACGGTGGTGCTGGACGCCATCGACCGCACCGAGGCGCGGGCCGTGCTGGCCGCGCGCGTCGGCGCCGAGCGGGTCGCGGCGGAGCCGGACGCGGTGGACCGCATCATCACGTCGTGCGGCCGGCTGCCCATGGCACTGGCGGTGGTCTCGGCGCGTGTGGCGCTGCACCCGGACCTTCGGCTGGCCGCGGTGGCCGACGCCCTGACCGAGGCGACGGCGTTCTCCTGGGCCTACGACCGGCTGACCCCGGACGCCCGCCGCCTCTTCCGCGGCTTCGGCGCCCACCCGGGCCCCGACCTGTCACCCGCCGACGCCGCCGTCCTGATCGCAACCGCCGCAGACCCCATGGAAGGCACCTCTTCCGCGCGTGTCTTCAGTGGACGGTTAGCGGCCGATGCTCTCGCCGAGTTGGGGCGGGCACGGCTCGTCACCGAGGTGCGCCCCGGCCGATACGCGATGCACGCCCTGCTCCGCGAGCACGCGGCCGCCCGCACCTCCGACGCCGAGCGCGGCGCGATGCAGGACCGGCTCGTCGAGCACGGCGCCGAGTTCGCGGTGCTGGGCCTGGCCATGCGACGCGGCCGGCACCGGGATGCCTGGCGCATCGCCGAGGCCGTCGACGCCGAGCTGGACGCCGCCGGTCGGTGGGACGACCGGATCGCCGCGCAGGCGATCGCCATCCGCGCGGCCGAGCGCCTGGGCGACCCGGCCCTGCTGGCGAGGGCCCAGCGCGCCCAGTCCGCCGGGTACCTGCGCACCGGCCAGCACGAGTCCGCCCTCCGCCGCCTGCGCGAGGCCGCCGACTGCTTCCTGGCCCAGGGCGAACCGGCCGCGGCCGCCCGCTGCCGCCAGGACCTCGCGGCCCTGCTGGAGTCGATGGCCCGCTTCGCCGAGGCCATCGTCCACGACGAACTGGCGCTGGCCCTCTTCCGCCGGGCCGGCGACCGCCACGGCCAGGCCGCCGCCCACGCCGCCGCGGCCTGGCACTACGCCCAGGCCGGCCGAGCCGCCGAGGCGGTGGCCCACGGCGAGGCGGCCCTGTCGGTGCGCGGCGACCTGGACGACCCGCACGAGGTGGCCGCGGCCCTGGCGCACCTGGGCCGGGTCCACGCGGCCCTGGGCGAACGCGACCGCTCCCTGGAACACCTGCGCGCGGCCCTGGACCGCTACACCGAGCTGGGCGACCGCCTGGACGAGGCCGACACCGCGACCCGCCTGGGCGACGCCTTGGACGGCGCCCCGGCAATCGGCCTGTGGCGACGGGCCCACGCCATCTACGAGCGCCTGGGCCACCCGTCCGCCGAGACGGTCGCCGCCCGCCTGGGCATCTAGCCTCACCGCGCTCGGCCGGGGTCGCCAACGTCCCATCGCCAGTGCGCACAGTGTGCCGATCGGCGAACCAGCTCATCCACGGTGCCCGTCCGACGGGATCGGCCTCTCCTCGGACATGATCGACTCGGCGGTGTGGAGGTGAAGGATTTTCGCGGGACATGCCGGACGGCCATCGAACGGGTTTAATCACCGCATGACCTCCGAAACGCCCGGCTGGGACGCGATCGACGCGGCGCTGGAGCGGATCTACCCCGGCGTCGAGCCACGTCACCTGGGCACGGTCCGCAAGTGGGCGCTCGGCGGCCCGGATCCGCTCGACGGCATCAGCTTCTATCCCCGGCTCGATCCGGTGCCCCACTGGCACGCGATCTCCTACGGCATGAGCGAGCTCTACGGCAAGCAGTCCGACAACCCCGACGAGTCCGGCTGGGGCTTCGAGTTCACCTTCCGCATCGCCCGCGACCGGGGCGAGACCGAGCCGCCGATCTGGGCCGCGAACTTCCTGCAGAACCTGGCCCGTTACGTCTTCCAGACCGGCAACTGGTTCGAGCCCAACCACCACATGGACCTCAACGGCCCCATCGCGCTGGACCGCGAGACGCTCATCCGGGCCGTCGTGTTCACCGAGGACCCGGAGCTGGGCGCCATCGACTCGCCCAACGGCGCCGTGCAGTTCCTGCAGGTCGTGGGGATCACCGCCGACGAATACGCCGCGACCCAGGCCTGGAGCGTGCGCGACTTCCTCGAACTGCTCGCCCGGCGCATCCCCTTGCTGGTCACCGACCTCGCCCGGGCGTCCGTGGCCGCCGACCCGGAGGTGGCCGAGACGGTCGAGGAGGGCCGCCGCCTCGACGGCTCCGCCACCGCGACCCTCGCGCTGGCGGAGTTCGGCTGGCGCCCCGACGGCGACCTGGTCCGCCTGGTGATGGGCGCGCACGTGGTCCCGGTGGTCGCCGAGACGCTGCTCGGCCGCCTCCCGTTCGGCCGCACGCTGCGCCTGGACGGGCCCGAGAGCAGCGCCGAGTTCGCCTCCGGCAGCTTCTTCGTCGGCACCGCGCCCGGCACCGAGGACCTGCTCGAGGTGGTGCTCACCGGCGAGGCGCTCGACGGGCTGCTGCAGGTGCTGGTGCCCGTGGCCGGCGTCCGCGCGGCCCCCGGCGCGGAGCCGCTGGTCGTCGAGGTCGTGCGCTCGGAGATTCGCGACCCGCAGGGCGACATCGTCCGGACGATCGGCTAGCCCCGTCCTACTGTGAAAGCCGTGACGTACACCGCAGATGGTTCACGCTACGAGCAGATGCAATACCGCCGGACCGGCCGCAGCGGATTGAAGCTGCCGGCCGTCTCCCTCGGGCTCTGGCACAACTTCGGCCACGACCGGGCGTTCGACGGGCACCGGGCGCTGGCCCGCCGCGCCTTCGACCTGGGCATCACCCACTTCGATCTGGCCAACAACTACGGCCCGCCCTACGGCTCGGCCGAGGAGAACTTCGGCCGGATCATGGCCACCGACCTGCGCCCCTACCGCGACGAGCTCGTCATCTCCTCGAAGGCCGGCTACGACATGTGGCCGGGACCCTACGGCGACTGGGGCTCCCGCAAGTATCTGACCGCGAGCCTCGACCAGAGCCTCAAACGGCTGGGCCTGGACTACGTCGACATCTTCTACTCCCACCGCTTCGACCCCGAGACGCCGCTGGAAGAGACCATGGGCGCGCTCGACGCCGCGGTGCGCGCGGGCAAGGCGCTCTACGTCGGCGTCTCCTCCTACTCCCCGGAGAAGACGGCGCAGGCGGCGGAGATCCTGCGCGGGCTCGGTACCCCGGCCCTCATCCACCAGCCGTCCTACTCGATGCTGAACCGCTGGATCGAGGACGGCCTGCTCGACGTGCTCGACCGCGAGGGCATGGGCTGCATCACCTTCTCGCCGCTGGCCCAGGGCATGCTCACCGACCGCTACCTCAACGGCGTGCCGGCGGGCTCCCGGGCGAGCGAGAACAGCTCGCTGTCGGCCGACTTCCTCACCGAGGAGAACCTGGCCAAGGTCCGAGCCCTGCGCGACATCGCGGCGCAGCGCGGCCAGAGCCTGGCCCAGATGGCGCTCGCCTGGACGCTGCGCGACCCGCGGGTCACCTCGACGCTCATCGGGGTGAGCAGCATCGCCCAGCTGGAGGACAACGTCGCGGCCCTGGCCAACCTCGACTTCTCCGCCGAGGAGCTCGCCGCGATCGACCGGCACGCCACCGAGTCGGGCATCAACCTCTGGGCGAAATCCAGCGCCCACTGATGTCGATTTCGGGGCGGCCCGGTTCGTACAGCGGGTGGAAGTCGCTTCGTTCCGTCTGGAGGAGACCATGAAGCAGTACCTGCTGGCCGTCATCGAGCCGAGCGTCGGCGAGCCCCCGGCGCCCGCGGAGCTGCAGAAGATCATGGAGCGGGTCGCCGAGTTCGAGCGCAGCGCCAAGGAGGCCGGGGTCTGGGTGTTCAGCGGCGGTCTGCACCCGCCGTCGAGCGCGACCACGCTGCGGCCCAAGGGCGACGACGTGCTCGTCACCGACGGCCCCTTCGTCGAGGGCAAGGAGCACCTCGGCGGCTTCACGATCGTGCAGTGCGAGGACCTGGACGCGGCCCTCGAGTGGGGGCGCCGCTGCGCCGAGGCCACCACGCTCCCGATCGAGGTGCGGCCCTTCCGATGATGAGCGGGGCATCCCCGACGACCATCGAGCGGGTCTTCCGGGAGGAGTACGGCCGCGCCGTGTCGGTGCTGGTCCGCAGCTTCGGCGACCTCGACCTCGCCGAGGAGGCGGTCCAGGAGGCCTTCGCGGCGGCGGTGCAGCGCTGGTCGGAGGGGGTGCCCCCGAGTCCGGCCGGCTGGATCATCACGACCGCGCGCAACCACGCGATCGACCGGCTCCGGCGCGAGGCGCGCCGCGCGGAGAAGCATGCCGAGGCCGACTTGATCTACAACCTTCCCCCGGACGAGCCCGACGACCGTCTCCGGCTCATCTTCACCTGTTGCCATCCGGCGCTGGCCCGGCACGCGCAGGTGGCGCTCACGCTGCGGCTGCTCGGCGGTCTCACCACGACCGAGATCGCCCGGGCGCTGCTCGTGCCGGAGGCGACCCTGGCCCAGCGCATCGTGCGCGCCAAGAACAAGATCCGCGACGCCGGCATCCCCTACCGGGTGCCGCGCGCCGCCGATCTGCCCGACCGGCTGGCCGCGGTCCTCGCGGTGGTCTACCTGATCTTCAACGAGGGCTACGCGGCCAGCTCGGGCGACGGGCTCGTCCGCGACGACCTGTGCGCCGAGGCGATCCGGCTCGGGCGGATGCTGCGCGGCCTGATGCCGGACGAGCCCGAGGTCGCGGGGCTGCTGGCGCTCATGATCCTGGCCGCGGCCCGGCGCCCGGCCCGCGTCGACGAGGCCGGGGCCCTGGTGCCGCTGCCACACCAGGATCGCTCGCGGTGGGACCGGGTGGCGATCGCCGAGGGGCACCGCCTGGTGCGGGAGTGCCTGCGGCGCGATCGTCCGGGGCCCTATCAGCTCCAGGCGGCGATCAACGCGGTGCACACCGACGCATCCGAGGCCGAGGCGACCGACTGGGGCCAGATCGTCCAGCTCTACGACCAGCTCCTGACGGTCGCGCCGTCGCCGGTCGTCGCGCTCAACCGCGCCGTCGCGGTCGCGGAGGTGCAGGGCCCCGAGGCGGGCCTGCGGCTGACCGAGGGTCTCGACCTGCCCGGCTACCACGTGTTCCACGCGGTGCGGGCCGACCTGCTGCGGCGGGCCGGTCGTTCGTCCGAGGCGCAGAAGGCCTACGAGAAGGCGGCCGAGTTGGCCGGCAACAGTGCGGAGCGTGATTTTCTGCTGACGCAACGCTCGAACCTCCCTCCTGCTACCAACTGACCGCGCCGGCGCTCGACCATCTTGCCGCCGAGTGGGATGCTCGAAAGATGACCCATCCGGTGCTCGCCCAGTTGCTCGCGGTCGCGTTGATCGTCGCGATCTGTGCGCTGGCCGTCGTCGTCATCCCGATCAACCGCCGGGGCGCCCCCATCAGCGCCCGCACCCGGCCGGGTCGCCGCGACGATGAGCGCGGCTGGTACGGCTTCATCTACGCCAACCCCGACGACCCGAACCTGGTCGTCCCCAAGCGGCTCGGCCTGGGCTGGACGATCAACTTCGGCCACCGCCGCGCCTGGCAGACCGTCTTCGGGCTGCTCGCCTTCATCGCGCTGAGCATCGCCATCGGCACCGTCGCCGGCCACCAGGGCCGCTGACGATCGGTCCGCTCCGGGCCAATCCACACCCCGGCCGCAGGAATATGCCCGGCCGGTCGCTGACCGCCCGGATCCCGGCGATCCGGCCCTCCCGCATGGTCAATGATCCAGATCTGTTCCACCTCGCACGACCGGCCCGTGGGCTCCGGGATCCGCGGGTGAAGGCCCGTGTGCGGGCCGCGCAGAGAGACCGCGGGTCGGCCCGGCCTCACACCGGCGGGAGTATCGGAACCTGGCCACCCTGCGACGAGCCCCGGAGTGAGTATTCTTTTCGGCGGCCACAGCCTTCGAGAGGGAGTCGGAGTGAGCGAGACGCTGGAGTTCCAGGCCGAGACGCGGCAGCTGCTGCAGTTGATGGTCCATTCGATTTACTCGAACAAGGACATCTTCCTGCGCGAGCTGATCTCGAACGCCTCGGACGCGCTTGACAAACTGCGCCTGGAGTCCATGGTGAACAAGGAGCTGGAGGTCGACACCAGCGACCTGCACATCCAGCTCGAGATCGACAAGGACGAGCGGACGCTGACCGTTCGGGACAACGGCATCGGGATGTCCCACGACGATGTCGTCTCGCTCATCGGCACCATCGCCAAGTCCGGCACCGCGGAACTGCTCAAGCGGCTGCGGGAATCGCCCGAACAACAGCAGCGGGCGGAGCTCATCGGCCAGTTCGGCGTCGGTTTCTACTCGACGTTCATGGTCGCCGACAAGGTGACGCTCGTGACCCGCAAGGCCGGCGAGAGCCAGGGCACGCGCTGGGAGTCGGCGGGCGAGGGCACCTACGAGATCGAGTCGATCGAGGACGCGCCCCAGGGCACCAGCGTCACGCTGCACCTCAAGCCCGAGGACAGCGAGGACCAGCTCTTCGACTACACCGCGGAATGGAAGATCCGCGAGATCGTCAAGAAGTACTCGGACTTCATCGCCTGGCCGATCCGCCTGGCCGGGGCCGAGTCGGCGGCTGAGTCCGGCGCGCCGATGAACTCGATGAAGGCGCTCTGGGCCCGGCCGCGCAGCGAGGTGGCGGACGAGGAGTACAACGAGTTCTACAAGCACGTCAGCCACGACTGGACCGACCCGCTCGAGACCATTCACATGCGCGGCGAGGGCACCTTCGAATACGAGGCGCTGCTCTTCATCCCGGCCCGCGCCCCGTTCGACCTCTTCATGCGCGACGGGCACCGCGGCGTGCAGTTGTACGTCAAGCGCGTGTTCATCATGGACGATTGCGAGGCGCTCACCCCGCGGTACCTCCGATTCGTGAAGGGCGTCGTCGACGCGCACGATCTCTCGCTCAACATCTCCCGCGAGATCCTGCAGCAGGACCGCCAGATCCAGGCCGTCCGGCGCCGGCTCGTCAAGAAGGTCCTCTCCACCCTCAAGGACATGCCCGCGGAGCGGTACGCCACGTTCTGGAACGAGTTCGGCCGCGCGCTCAAGGAGGGCCTGCTCGACGACGCCGAGAACCGTGACACCCTGCTGGACCTGCTGCGCCTGCCGTCGACGCACTCGAAGGACGAGCCCACCTCGCTGCGCGAATACGTGGAGCGCATGAAGGAGGGCCAGAGCGACATCTACTACATGACCGGCGAGACCCGCGCGATGGTCGAGAACTCGCCGCACCTCGAGGCGTTCCTCGCCAAGGGTTACGAGGTGCTCATCCTCACCGACCCGGTCGACGAGGTGTGGGTCGAGCAGGTCACGCAGTACGACGGCAAGCAGCTGCAGTCCGTGGCCAAGGGCCAGGTCGACCTCGGCAGCGAGGAGATTCCCGCGGAGCGCAGTGAGGGCTTCGCGCCGCTGCTGCGGTGGCTCGGCGAGAAGCTCGAGGCGGACGTCAAGGAGGTGCGCCTCTCCACGCGCCTGACGACGTCGGCGGCCTGCATCGTCGGCGACGAGCACGACATCACGCCGACGCTCGAGAAGATGTATCGCGCGATGGGTCAGGAAATGCCGCACACCAAGCGCATTCTCGAGCTCAACCCCGACCACGCGCTCGTGTCCGGGCTCCGCGACTCGTTCGCGGCCGACGCCGAGGCGCCGGCGCTGGGCGAGACCGCGGAGCTGCTCTACGGCATGGCGCTGCTCGCCGAGGGCGGGGAGCTGGCCGACCCGTCGCGCTTCACCCGCCTGCTCGCCGACCGCCTGGCCCGATCGCTGTAGCGGCGACATCGCGATGAGCCTGCCCACACGGACCGCCGTCCTCGTCCTCGTCGACGGGGACGGCGCCGTGCTGGGCCGGCTTCCGGCGTTCGACGTGGAGATCCCGTACTGGCCCGAGGTCGAGGAGCTGGTCGAGGGGGCTCGGCGCTACGGGGCCGAGATCAGCGTGCTGCGGCTGCTGCACGCCGACCGGCCCCACCCGCCCGGGGGCGTCGTGACCTACCTCGCCCAGCTGGAGCGCGGGACCCCCGAGCTCGAACCGACGTCGTTCCGCCCGCTGCCGCACGAACGCCGGGCGCCCTTCGCGGAGGTGGGCGGGCCGGCGGCGTCGATCGCCTGGGCGCGGGACGCGCTCGAGGCGGCTGGATACGGTACCCCCGAAGCGACCCGGCAGCGAAAGACCTGGAATCTCTCGGCGCTGTGGCGGCTGGAGACGGCGTGGGGAACGGTCTGGCTCAAGCACCTGCCGCCGTTCCTGCGGACCGAGCACGAGGTGCTGGCGTGGCTCGGCGCGGTCGCGCCCGGGGTCGCGCCGCCGCTGATCGCCGCCGACGGGACCGGCCGCGAGCTGCTCGGGCACCTGCCGGGCGAGGACGGTTTCGGCGCCCCGTTCGCGGCCCGCGTCGCCATGGCGGACCAGCTGCACGGCCTGCAGCAGCGGGCGCTCGACGACGTCGAGGCGCTGTCCGAGCGGGGCGTGCGGGACCGCCGCGGATCGCTGCTGTGGGAGCAGATCGAGGCGGTCACGGAGCCCTGGCTGGTCGACATCCTCGGGCTCGGCGCGCTGCTGGAGAGCCTGCCGGACCGCCTCGCCGCGGTGGAGGCGTGCGGCCTGCCCGAGACCCTCGTGCACGGGGACTTCCACGCGGGCAACGTTCGTTTCGCGGCATCCGTACTGCCGGTCATCCTCGACTGGGGCGACGCGTTCCTCGGTCATCCGGCGTTCGACGTGCTCAGGCTCCGTGAGGGGCTGCCTGCCGGGGAGGCGGACGCGCTGGTCGAGCACTGGGCCGGGCTCTGGCGGCAGGTCGCGCCGGGCAGCGACCCGGCCCGGGCGGCCCGCCTGCTGGAGCCGGTGGCCGCGCTCCTCGGCGCCGTCGTCTACGCGACGTTCGTCCAGAACATCGAGCCGAGTGAATGGCCGTACCACGCCGACGACGTCCCGGCCTGCCTGCGAAGGGCCGTCGAACTGGCCTGACGCGTTTTTGTCGTACCCATGCGATACAACATCCAGCGTCAGGGATCACCCCCAAACGCTGGAGGTAGATGGTCTTGAGCGTCGAAACGCGCTCGACGGCGGTGGTCATACCGCCCGTGCAGCCCCGCAAGCTGGCCAAGGTGCCGTTCGTCGAACTCGCCGACGGCCGCCTGCAGGGCGTGGTGTCGAGCGGATCGGACATCGAGCGGGTCTACGTCTCCTCGATCGGCGCCGGCTCCCACGGCCTGAGCTGCAGCACCAACAACAACCGGCCCTGCGGTGGCCTGCGCGGCGACAGCCCGTGCAAGCACCTGGTCGCCCTGCTCGACGAGGCCCAGCTGCAATACGGCCGCGAGCGCGTCGCGCGCTACCTGCGCATCGAGGTCGACGACGCCACCCCGCTGGTCCGCGGGCTCAAGGCGCGCCACGAGCCGACCCCGGCCGCGACCGTGTTCAGCGGCTTCCTGCGGCACCTGGCCTACCTGGAGCTGCCCGGCAGCGACGAGCCCATCCCGGAGCTGCACTGGTTCCCGTCCGTCGCCCCGGCCGGGGAGCGCTGATGCTGTCCACACTCTTCACCGACGCCGGCCCGGACACCGGGATCGCCGCGGCGCTCGAGACCGCCGGCGCGGTCGACGACGGCCTGCTGCACGGCTTCGCCCGCATCGACGAGGACCGGGCCGCGGCGCTCGCCGCGCTGGCCGGGGCGTTCTCCGGCAGCCCGCTGCGCGAGTCGGTCGCCGAGGCCGTCGACAAGATCGTGGCCGGTTCCGTCGCCGACGACCACCTCTTCGCCCTCGCCGCCGCGAGGATCGCGCTCTTCGGCTCGGTCCACGACGCCCTGCTCGCCCGGGCCGACGCGGCGCTGGGGCGCTCGCGGGCCGACTGGCACGGCGAGCGGCAGGACGGGGACCGACCGGCCGCGGCCGCCACCCCCGTGCTCGGCGGCGCCCGGTCATGGCTGCGCGAGCTCGCGATCACCGGCTGGCGGGGCGTCGACCACGACCTCGTCGCCGCGGCCGGCCAGGCGACCGAGGCCGCGCTCGGCGACCCGGGGCTGCGCCGCCTCGCCGTCCTGCTCGACGGGCTCGCGGCGGAGCTGCGGGCCGGCAGCCCGATCGCGACGATGGACCCGGTGCCCCTGCGGCGCTGGGCCGACCTGTGGAGCCGCGCGCTGCTGCTGGCCCGCGAGTCGCGGCGGTCCGCGCCGGCCGAGACGGTGACCGGACGGCTCTACGTCCTCGGCACCGACGTCCACGAGCACCCGACCGCGGTGCAGGTGCAGGTCCACGGCGTGCTGGAGGTCACCGGCGCACCCACCCGGCTGGTGCGCGCGAGCGTCTCCGCGGCGAAGGTCGACACGATCGTCGGCCCGGCGATCTGGCGCCTGCTGGCCGGCCACCCGATGCTGCTCACCGCGCTCGCCGAGCACCGCGCGCTCGACCTCACCGACATGCCGCTGCTGGCCGGCGGCGACCTGATCTGGCGCGACGCGCAGGCCCGGCCCGGCGACCCGGCCGACCCCTTCACCACCGCCCGGGTGCACCTCGGCGCCGCGCTCGCCCCGGCCACCCCGCCGCTGGAGCGCCACCCGGTCCGCATCGCCGAGCCGGTGCTCGTCGAGGACCTCGCCGCCGTCACCCTCGACACGACCCGGCTGCCGGCCTGCGGGCCGCTGACCCCGGCGGCCGTCTCCGCCGCGACCGCGGCCATCGGGCTGCTGCGCTGGGACGACGGCGCCTGGACGGTGCAGCCGCTCGGCGTGCAGGCCACGGTGAAGAAGAAGCCGGTCGGCGTGCACACCGGCGACTGGGCGCTCGGCCCCGCGGACGCGAAGGCGGCCAAGTCGGCCGGCGAGGCGGTCGAGGTGCTGCGCGAGCGGGCCGGAAGGTTGCTGCGCAAATGACGACCGCCGACGAGAACCGGCGCCAGGTCCTCTACTGGCGCATGCTCGGGCGGCTCTTCGAGGCCGACGAGCAGATGTCCCTGGAGTCCGCCAGCGTCGCGATCGTCGACGACATCGGCCTCCCGCCGGCGCTGCTCGACCCGGGCGTCACGGTCGACAACCTCGTCCAGCGCCACCCGGAGCTGGCCGCCGAGTTCGAGGGCCTGATGGCCCCGGCGCCCGGCGGCGACCAGGAGGGCGACGGGGCCGCGGTGCGCCGGGCGGCGCTGGTGTCCAAGCTGCTCATCAACGTCTTCAACACCGGGCACGGCAACGTCAGCGCGGCCCAGCTGAGCAACTGGCAGGCCGACGCCGGGTGGTTCGAGAAGGCGCTCGGCATGGCCCCGGGCGAGCTGCGCGGGCGGCCCAGCGCCGGCGGCCTCGCGGGCGTGCTCGGCGGCATCGAGGGCGACCTGGTCAAGCGGATGCACCTGCGGGAGGTGCTGGCCAACCCGGCCCTGGCCAAGCAGCTGACCCCGAGCATGTCGCTCATCGAGCAGCTGCTGCGGGACAAGAGCAACCTGTCGGGGGTCGCGCTGGCCAACGCCAAGGCGCTGATCCGCCGGTTCGTCGACGAGGTGGCCGCGGTGCTGCGCACCCAGGTGCAGCAGAGCAGCGTCGGCGAGATCGACCGGTCGGTGCCGCCCAAGCGGGTCTACCGCAACCTCGACATCGAGCGCACGATCTGGAAGAACCTGACGAACTGGAGCCCCGAGGACGAGCGGCTCTACGTCGACAAGCTCTTCTACAAGCAGACCGCCAAGCGCACCACCCCGGCGCGGCTGATCGTGGTCGTCGACCAGTCCGGCTCGATGGTCAACGCGATGGTCAACTGCACCATCCTCGCCTCGATCTTCGCGGGCCTGCCGAAGGTGGACGTGCACCTCATCGCCTACGACACCCGGGCGCTGGACCTCACGCCGTGGGTGCACGACCCGTTCGAGGTGCTGCTGCGCACCAAGCTCGGCGGCGGCAACGACGGGCCGGTCGCGATGGCGATGGCCCAGCCGAAGATCAGCGATCCGCGCAACACGGTGATGGTCTGGATCTCGGACTTCTACGAGTTCGACCGGTCCCAGCCGCTGTTCGACATGATCCAGGCGGTGCACCGCTCCGGCGTCAAGTTCATCCCGATCGGCTCCGTGAGCAGCGGCGGCGAGCAGAGCGTCAACCCCTGGTTCCGCCAGCGCTTCAAGGACCTCGGCACCCCCGTGCTGTCCGGGCACGTCCGCAAGCTCATTTCCGAACTCAAGAGCTTCCTGGCCTAGGAGACCCTCATGACTGACATGCTTCGCGCCCCCGCCGAGGTCAAATACGCCGAAGAGCTCGACTGGCTCGAGTCGATCGACGACGGCCCCAAGCCCTTCTCGTGGCGGCTCAGCCCGCGCATGGTCCGGCTGTTCGTCCTGGGCTCCGAACGCGCCGACGGGCTCGACCGCGAGATCTCCCAGAAGTGGTTCGGCGACCGCAGCTTCGTCGAGCGCAGCATCGTGACGCTGGCCTCCGACCGCGGCCTGCTGCTCATCGGCGACCCGGGCACCGGCAAGAGCTGGCTCGCCGAGCTGCTCGCGGCCGCGATCTCGCGCAACTCGACGCTGGTGGTGCAGGGCACGGCGGGCACGACCGAGGACCACATCAAGTATTCCTGGAACGTCTCGATGGTCATCGCCAAGGGGCAGTCGCGGGCCTCGATGATCCCGTCGCCGATCATGACCGCGATGGAGAAGGGTGTCATCGGGCGGTTCGAGGAGCTGACCCGCTCGACGAGCGACGTGCAGGACGCGCTGATCTCGATCCTGTCCGAGAAGTACGTCTCGATTCCCGAGCTCGACGACGACAACATCGTCTTCGCCCAGCCCGGCTTCTCCATCATCGCCACCGCCAACAGCCGCGACCGGGGCGTCAACGACCTGTCCTCGGCGCTCAAGCGGCGGTTCAACTTCGTGCGCATCCCGGTGGTGACGAACAAGAAGAGCGAGGCGGAGATCGTGCGCTTCCGCACCACCGAGCTGCTGCGCCGGCACGAGATCGAGCTCGACGTGCCGCCCAACCTGCTCGACATCCTGCTGCAGAGCTTCGCCGACCTGCGGGCAGCGGCCGCCTCGGCGACCAGCGACGACGAGAAGCTCGAGTCGGCGCTGTCGACCGCCGAGCAGATCGGCGTGCTGGAGGACGCGATCCTGCACAGCACGTTCTTCGGCGACCGCAGCCTGCGGGCCGAGACGCTGGCCGGGTCGCTGGTCGGTTCACTGGCCCGGCGCAGCCCCGAGGACCTGGCGATCCTGAACAAGTACTGGCACGGGGTCGTCGAGCCGCGCAGCAAGGAGGACGGCGGGGAGTGGCCGGCGTTCCTCGAGGGCGGCCGTCAGGCGATCGCCACCCTGTCATGACCGCGACCCAGCCGTTCGACGCGCTCCGGTCCCAGCTGGTGGAGGCGGCCACGGCCTTCGCCGAGGGGCCGGACGTGGTCCCGGAGATCCTCGCCGGGATCGTCGACGACGTCGACCGGGCGCTGCGCGAGGAGCTGGAGATCTTCCCGGTCTGCCACCACTCGCCGGCGTCCGGGCTGGCGATGGTCCGCCGCCTGCGCGAGAAGCAGCCGAAGGTCATCTACCTGGAGCTGTGCGAGGACCTCGGCCCGCTGCTGACCGAGCTGCGCAACTGCCGGCTGCCGGTGGCGCTGCAGGCGTTCGCGTCGCAGCTGGACGGGTTCCCGCAGGAGTGGGGGCCGCTGAGCATCGTCGCGCCGATCACCGAGGCGTCGGCGGAGTATCAGGCGATCGCCTACGCGCTGGAGACGCCCAGCGTGGAGCTCGTGCTCGTCGACCGCTCCACCGACCATGTCTTCCAGTGGCAGTCGCGCGAGGAGCACGACACGCCGCCGGCCGAGGGCGGCGAGGAGTCCGAGGACACCGACCTGCACGGCGACGCGGTTGGCATCGAGATCGGCGACCTGCGGCCGCGCTTCGCCGAGCTGGAGCGGCACCTGCTGCACCACGGCAAGGTGCGGCACTGGTCGGAGTGGTGGGACCAATACGTCGAGCAGCCCCTGGCCGGGGCCGACTACGCCACCTACCGGCAGGTCATGGTGCTCATCGGCAGCCTGTTCCGGCGGCTCTCCCCGCCGGACCCGGGGCGGGTCAAGGTCGACGAGGACCGGGAGCGGTACATGTGGACGCGCATGCGCGAGCACCTGGCGCGCACCGGCGTCGACCGGGCCGACTGCCTGTACGTCTGCGGCGCCTTCCACGCGGCGAGCCGGGTCGAGGAGTTCGGCACCGCCGAGGGGGTGCCCGACTTCGACATCAGCCCGCGCACGGCCACGAAGTGGCTCTACGGGCTGATCCCGTCGAGCCATTCGGCGATCGAGGCGCAGTTCGGCCTCGCCTCGGGCTCGGTCTCCATCGCCGCGGCGACCTGGCAGAAGTCGATCACGCGAGCCCGGCTCACGCCGTTTCAGCTCGAGGGCCAGAAGGGCAGCCGCAAGCGCAAGGCGGTCGCGGCCGGCACCGCGGCGGCCGACGAGCCGGTGGCCGACCGGCTCACCGGGTTCCTCGCCAGCCCGCCGACGCTCGACGCGCTCGACGAGGAGGAGCTGCTCGGCTGGTGCGTCGACATCGTGCGGCTCGCCCGGCGCAACGGCTACCTGTCCAGCACCGCCGACGCGATCGCCGTGTTCGAGACGTCGATCCTGCTGGCGGGCATGCGCAACCGGGCGCGGCCGACGCCGTACGACTTCCAGGACGCCGCGGTCACGTGCATCGAGAAGGACGTGGTGCCGGGGCGGCGCGACGTGCGGCGGCTCTGCGAGATCCTGCTCGGCGGCGACCGGGTCGGGCAGGTCGGCTACGAGGCGCTGCCGCCGCTGGCCCAGGACGTCTACGACCGGCTCGCCCCGATCGGGCTGGACCTGACCCGCTCGACGGTCCAGCGGGCGCTGCTCGACCTGGCCGGGCGGCCCGAGCTCGGGCCCGCCTCGCATCTGTTGTGGATGCTGCGGTATCTCCTGCCGGAGGGGGCCGTCCGGCCGATCATGGGCACCCGGCGCCTGGGCGAGAAGTCGATCCAGGAGAGCTGGGACCTCGCGATCGGCAAGCACCAGCGGTACATCATCGAGCTGGGCTACGAGGGCGTGACCGTCGAGCAGGTGGTCGAGCAGCGGCTGCGCCGAGCGGTGTGGGCGCCCGACGCCACGGCCGCGGTGGCGCTGCGGGCGGTCGAGGACTCGATCCTGTTCCTCGGCAGCCGCCGCTTCACCGACGAGCTCGGCGCCCGGGCGGTGGAGCTGCTCGCGGCCGAGCGCACCGTGGACGAGGCCCCGGAGGTGCTCAAGCGCATCCGGCGGCTGCTGGCCCACTACCGCGCGACCGAGCCGGCGCTGCCGGCCTGGGCGGAGTCGTTCGTCACCGCGGGCTACGCGCACTACTGCACCCTGCTGCCGACCGCGTTCGTCGACGACGAGACCGGGGTCCGGCAGGTCGCGGCGATGCTCGGCTTCCTGTTCACCATGGAGAGCCTGGCGCTGGCGCTCGGGTGCGACCGGGCGCAGCTGGAGATCGCCGTGCGGCAGTCGCACCCGGAGAGTCCGGCGAAGGTGGCGCTGCTGTGGTCGGCCCACCACCAGCTCGGTCTGCTGCCGCTGGCCGACCTGCGGGCGCGCGGGGCCGAGCTGCTGGCCAACCCGCTGGTGGTGCCGTCGGTGCCGCAATACCTGAGCGGCTTCATCCAGGCGCTGGACCCGGCGCCGAAGCTGACGCCGTTCGTGGTCGAGTTCATGTCGAACGCGTTCGCGAAGCTGCCCGACCCGGTGCTGCTGCCGTGGCTGCCGACGCTCATCACCACGCTGCGCGACCAGGCGGGCGAGCTGGTGCCGGTGCTCATCCGCGAGGCGGGGCGGACGTTCCCGGCCGGTCTCGCGGCGGTGGACGCGTTCGTGCCGCCGTGGCGGGCCGCGCGAGGACCGGCCCCGGTGGCGGCCGCGGCTCCCGCGACCGGGCCGGTCGTGGGGTTCCTGGCCGCGCACCCGGTCACGACGGACGCGCTGGCCTCGGCCCTCGGGCTACCGGTAACCTGGCAGCCCGCCACGGCGGCGGCCGCCGGTGGCGACGGGCCGCCGGCGCTGCTGTCCGAGCATCCCGCGACGGCCGACGCGTTGGCCGCTCTGCTCGCCGCTCCGGTCTAGGCCGTACCGGGGCGGCGCGCCGGGCCCTCGATGACCGCAACGGTCGTCGAGGGCCCGGCCCCTTGCCGGGTGCTCGTAGCGTGGGTGCATGGACGCGTCCGTGTTCGTCGTCGGAGGCGTGTGCGTCGCGCTGGCGTTCACGCTGATGGTCGTCGCGGTCGTCGTGTCGCGGCGGCGGGAACGGCAGCGGCGCGAGCTGCTCGAGGTCTGGGCGGTGCGCAACCGCTGGCAGTACGTGCCGCGGCCGCCGGCGGACTGGTGGCGACGGCTGCCGGGGCGCAACCCGCGCGGCGTCTCGCTGGCGCTCAGCGGCACGGTCGGCGGACGGCCGGTCTCGGTGGGCGAGTACTCGTACACCACGACGAGCACGACCTCGGGCGCCGACGGCACGACGTCGACCAGCAGTCAGACGCATCACTTCGTGGTCTGGGTGGTGCGCGTGCGGGGATCGTGGCCGGCGGTCTCGGTGCACCGGCGCGGGGCGATGTCCCGGTTCGGGCGGTCGCTGTTCGGGGACCGCTCGACGGCGCTGGGCTACGAGCCGTTCGACAGCGCGTTCCGGATCTCGGCGGAGCGGCCCGAGATGGTGCGGGACCTGTTCGGCCGGGACCTGGTCGCCGAGCAGCTGTCGGGTTGGCTGCCGGACTGGAGCCTCTTCGGTGACGAGCTCATGGTCGTGCAGAGCGGGCGGCTGGGCGAACCGGACGGGATTCCCGCCCGGTTCGGGCCGCTCGTGCGCGTCGCCGATCTCATCGAGGCGCCGCGGTAGTTCGCCTTACAGCTGGCGCAGGAACTCGGCCAGCGTGATCGTGGGCCGGCCGATGAGCCGGCTGAGGTCGCCGGTCACCACGTCGAGCGCGCCCTTCGCGATGGCCGCGTCCGAGTGCGCGAGCACGTCGGCGAACGCGCTCGGCACGCCGAAGCCCTCGAGCGCCTTGGCGTAGTCCGCGACGGGCAGGTCCTGGTACGCGACGGGCTTGCCGAAGCGCTGCGCGACCGCCTCGGCGAATTCGCTCATCGTGAAGGCCTGGTCGCCGCCGAGCTCGTAGATCTTGTTCTCGTGGCCCTCGGTGCGCGCGACCACGGCGGTCGCCGCGGCGTAGTCGGCCCTGGTCGCGGCGGCGATGCGGCCGTCGCCGGCGGAGCCGATGACCACGCCGTGCTCGACGGTGCCGGCCAGGTTGCCGGTGTAGTTCTCGAAGTACCAGTTGTTGCGCAGGAACGTGTACGGGATGCCGCTGTCCTTGAGGAGGGCCTCGGTCGTCTTGTGCTCGGGCGCGATCGGGATCGGGCTGGTGTCGGCGTGCGTGATGCTCGTGTAGACGATCCGCCCGACCTTGGCCTCGACGGCCGCCTCGATGACGGCGCGGTGCTGCGCCTCGCGCCGGCCGACCTCGCTCGCGGAGATGAAGACGAGCGTGTCGGTGCCCGCGAACGCGCTCGCCAGGGTCTCCGGGCGGTCGTAGTCGCCGAGGCGGGCCTCGACGCCCTCGATCGCCTCCGGTCGGCGGGCGACGGCGCGGACGTCGTATCCCTTCAGCTCGGTCAGGATCAGCTGTCCCAGGTGCCCGGTCGCGCCGGTTACGGTGATGGTCATTTCCAGATAGTAGGCACTAACTTTTAGAAAGTGCAACCCGTTCGGTTATCGTAGTGACATGTCCCTCGACCCGTTGGTGTTCGACGTCTTCGCGCGCAACTGCACGTCGCGGCCCGTCATGGAGACCGTCGCCGGCCGGTGGGGAATCCTGACCCTCGCCGCGCTGCACGAGGGCACGCACCGCTTCAACGAGCTGCGCCGGCGGGTCGACGGAGTGAGCGAGAAGATGCTGTCGCAGACGCTCCACGCGCTGGTGCGCGACGGGCTGGTCGTGCGGGAGGTGCACAGCGCGATCCCGCCCCGGGTCGAGTACAGCCTGACCGACTCCGGGACGAGGATCGCCGCCAAGCTCGTCGAGCTCATCGAGCTGGTCGAGGCCGAGATGCCGCAGATCACCCTCGCCCAGGAGCGCTACGACGCCGGTGAGGATCCCGCCTAGGCGCGCATCACCGTCGCGATGGGGATGCGGGCCGCTCGCAGGGCCGGGATCGAGCCGCCCAGGATGCCGGCGATCAGGCCCGCGATCACGCCCGCCACCCCGGCCTGCCAGGGGAAGGAGACGTCCCGCAGCTGCGGGATCCGGTCGCCCAGGACCTGCGTGGCCACGCTGACGCCCGCCGCGGCCGTGCCGATCGCCGCGCCCGCCGTCAGCAACCCGGTCAGGAGCGTCTCGGCCAGGACGATGCCGGCCAGGAGGATGCGCGGGGTGCCGACCGCCCGGCGCAGGGCGAACTCCTCGACCCGCTCGCCCACCGTCGCCAGGCCCACGTTGAGGATGCCGGCCACGCCGATCAGCAGCACCAGGCCCGCCATCGCCAGGAAGATCGCGTTGAGGATGGCCAGCTCCTGCTCGAAGTCCTTGCGGGCGTTGCGCTCGTCGACGTGGAGGGACTCGCGGGGCACGCCGGCGGCGATCAGCTTGCGGGTCAGCAGCGCCTCCAGCTCGCCGTTGCCGGGCGCGAAGCTCACCTCCAGCGACGGGCCCGAGATCATCATCGCGGCCTTGGGGTCCGCGGGGGTGGGCGGGGCGGCCGTGGCCGCGGGCAGCCAGTTGTCGATCTCGTCGGCCCGCGCGTAGGCGGTCGGCTGGGAGCTGCCGTCGTCGACCACGCCGATGATGCGCGGGGTCGGGTTGGCGGTGGCGCCGTCCAGGCGCATCTCCGCCGGGACGCGGTACTTCGCGAAGCCGACCGCGGCCGCCTTGTTGATCACCAGGCGGGGCGAGTACGAGGGCTCGCCCGAGAAGTCGAGGAACGTCCCCGCCACCGGGCGGAAGGGGCGGAACTGGCGGACGTCGTTGACCAGCGCGACGAGCTGCACCTCGATCGCCGCGCCCTTGGGCAGCGCGGCCGAGGCGTTCACGGGGACCGGGCGGCAGGCGCCCGTGTCGTCGCACTGCATCTCGAACCTGGTCTCCGGGCCGTACACCTCGCCGCCATCCATCTGGTCCAGGTGCTCGAACGGCATCGCGCCCGGGTTGATCGGGCGGACCCGGGGCTCGCCGATGATGGCCCGCAGGCCGTAGGTCGCCGCGGCGCCGGGGCGGCCCGCGATCGTCTCCTTGGTGATCTTCGTGGCGTCGCCGAACGGCTGGACGTACATGACCCGGGTGCCGTCCCGGCCCTGCTGCAGCTCCACGTCGGCGAGCCGCAGGGTGCGCACGGTCTCCGCCCCCGCCTGCACCGTGACGACCGCGAGCACCCCGAGGAAGAGCGAGATCATGGACAGGAACGTGCGCATCTTGCGCGCGCGGATGCCCTGGAACCCGATGATGAGCGCGGACCGGAACCGCCCCGAGAGCCGCATCATGCGACGGCCCCGAGCACGCCGTCGGACAGGCGCAGGACCCGCTGCATCTTCGCCGCGTGGGTCTGGTCGTGGGTGACCAGGATGAGCCCGCAGCCGCGATCGGTGGCCGCGCGCATCACCTCGATCACGAGGTTGCCGGTCTCGGTGTCCAGCGCGCCGGTGGGCTCGTCGGCCAGGAGCAGCCGCGGCCGGCGCACCAGCGCCCGCGCGATCGCGACCCGCTGCTGCTCGCCGCCGGAGAGGCGCGCGGGCCGGTTCTTGGCCAGGTGCGCGATGCCGACCAGCTCGAGCGCCTCCATGGTGCGGGCGCGCCGCTTGCGCCGCGGCAGCCAGCCCTGGCCGTTCACCAGCGCCATGGCCACGTTCTGCGCCGCGGTGAGGTGCTTGAGCAGGAAGAAGCGCTGGAAGACGAAGCCGAACTCGGCGCTGCGCAGCGCGGCCGCCCGGCGCTCGGAGATGCGGGCCAGGTCGCGGCCGCCCATCAGGTAGGTGCCCGAGTCCGGTCGGTCGAAGAGCCCGATGAGGCTCAGCAGCGTGCTCTTGCCCGAGCCCGAGCGCCCGAGGATCGCCACGCTCTCGCCCTCGTCCACGGTGAGGTCGACCCCGTCGAGGATGGTGCGCGGCTGGGACTGTCCCTTGAGCGTCTTGGTGATGCCGGAAAGTTCGATGATCACTTCCCGGCCCCCTGGCCGCCGCTCTTGGCGTCGGGGATGTTGGGGCCGGGCACCGCGACGGTCTCGGCCTCGGTGATCCCGCTCTTGATCTCGATGACCTTGCCGTCCGTGAGCCCGAGCGTCACCTCGCGGATCTCGCGCGACTGGTCGGCCTTGACCACCTCGACCTTGCCCTTGCCCTGCGAGCCGGCGACCGCCTCCACCGGCAGCACCAGCACGCCGGACGCCTTCGCGGTGACGATCTCCACGGTGGCGGCCGCGCCGTTGATGAGCTTCGCGTCGGCCGGGCCGGTGCACACCAGCCGCATCCCGGTCGCCTCCGACGGCTGCTGCGTCTGCCCCTGGGTGGGCTGGACGACGGGGGCCGCGCTCGGGTTCGCGTTGGCCGCGGGCGCCTTGGGCTCGGGGATCGTCCCGCCCGGCAGCGCGGCGAGCGTGCCGAGCACGGCGCACGGGAACGGGCCGGGGCCGCTCTTGATCTGCGCGGTGACGGACTGCAGCGAGTCGGTCACCTGGTAGGCCTGGGCGCCGTCGATGTCGGCGACGATCCCGTAGCCGCCCTGGCGTGCCGAGACGATCGGCATGCCCGCGGTCACCTTGGCCCGGTCGTCGACGAGCCGTCCGGCGAACGTCGCGCCAGCCGGGACCTCGACCGCGGTCGCCTTCCCGCCGGCCCAGATGTTGGCCACCTTGGTCGGCTTGGTGGGCGTGCCGGTCGGCGCCTTCACGTCGAGGAACCGCACCTCGCCGTCGATCGGCGCGACGAGCCCGAAGGTCGGGTTGAGCGCGACCTTCCCCCCGAGGCTCACCTTGTTCGTGAGGTCCTGGCGGCTCGGCTTCGCGGTGGTCACCGCGGTGCCGCGATCGGCCAGGCCCGGGGGCGGCGACTCGCGCGCCCCGGACGCGGTGCACCCGGCCAGTAGGCCGAGCACCGCTAGTACAGGTAGGAACCCTCGCATCCGGCAACCCCCGGCTCATCGAAGTAGGGCACAGGCTAACCGCCATTGGTATGACGCCGTTGCCCCATTCGGGGGATGCACGCAATCGGCCCCATCCCCCGAAACGGGGGATGGGGCCGGTGGAGCGAGGGTCAGACCTTGTAGGTGAAGGTCGCGCCCGCCGCGGCGGCGCTGGTGCCACCCGGCGTCGTCACCTGCACGGTCGTCGCGCCGGCCGCGTGCGGCGGCAGGACGATGCGCAGCTGGGTGTCGGAGACCTTGGTGAAGCTGACCGTGGCGCCGTTGACGGTCACCCTGGTCGCGCCGCCGAGGTTGGCGCCGGCGAGCGTGACGGTGGTCGAGACCTTGGTGCCGCCCGAGCTCGGCAGGAGCGAGGCGACCGACGGCGCGGCCGGGGCCACGTAGGTGAACGGCAGGGCCGTCGCCTCGTAGCTGCCACCCGCGTTGGTGAGCTTCAGGGTGACCTTGCCGGCCGCGTGGATCGGCATCGTCACCTTGATCTGGGTGTCCGAGGCCTTGGTGAAGGCGAGGTTCACCCCGCCCGCGGTGACGGACTTGAGCGTGCCGAAGCCGGTGCCGGTGACCGTGACGGGCGTGGCCGCGTAGGTCGGGCCGGTGCTGGTGCTCAGCGAGGCCACGGTCGGGGCTGCCGGGGCGACCAGCGTGAGCCGGCCGGCCGGGACGACCGTGCTGACACCGTACGGCGTGGTGACGGTGACGTCGTAGCCGCCCGCCGCGAGCTTGGCCGGGACCGGGAACGTCAGCGTGGTCGGCGCGGCGACCTTGAAGCCGGCGACCGCGGAGTTGCCGAGCTTGACCCCGGTGGCCCCGGAGAGGTCCGTGCCGGTGACGGTGATGACGTCGCCGCCCGCGGTCGAGGCCGAGGTCGCCGAGAGCTTGGTGACGGCCGGGGCCGGCGGGAGGTACGTGTACTTGGCCAGGGCGTTGAGCGCGCTGGTGCCGGTCGGGTTGGTCACGGTCACGTCGACGCTGCCCTTGGCGTGCGCCGGGGTGGTCGCGACGAGCGTGGTGATGCCGTTCGCCTCGGCCCTGGTGAACGCCGCGTCGACGCCGCCGAACTTCACCGCGGTCGCGGCCGAGAGGTTGGCGCCGCTGACGACGACCTTGGTGCCGCCGGCGACCGGGCCGCGGACCACGGACAGCGAGGTGACCGCCGGGGCCGGGACGACCGCCTTCTCCGGGGAGCGCAGGCCGCTGACGGTGTACGCCGCCTGCACGTCGGTGGTGACGAACGACCACGAGAGGTGCGCGTCGCCGCTCGCGCCCCAGTTGGTGCCCCACTGGTTGCGGATCCACACGCCGTCGGCGTCGTACGCGTACGCCGTGATCATGTGCCCGCCGAGGCTGGTGCCGGTGAGCGTGTTGTAGAGGGAGTTGCCCTTGAGGTACATGAAGTCCTTGAAGACCGGCATGCCGATCGCGACCGGCGAGCCCGCGGCGATGGCCGTCTTGATCGCGGTCTTGGCCTTGTCGCCCTGCTTGTCACCGACCCACAGCGCGTTCCAGCCGGAGAGCTTGTAGTTGGCCGCGTTGGCGACCTCGGCCGCGGTCGGGGCCGTCTGGTAGCCGTAGACGCCCTGGACGTAGTCGTCCTGGGTGTCGACGCCGTAGGTGGCCGCCTCCTGGAGGGCCCGGTCGGGGTTGAGGCCGGCATTGGGCGCGCCGCCCTTGGCGACCGAGCGCATGTAGAGGTACAGCGGGGCGTAGGGGGCGCCCGTGCCGCCGTCGCGCTTGGCGTAGTACCCCATGATCGAGTGGGCGATCGTCCACGCGACGCACGAGGAGATCTGGCCCTGGTCGCCGACGGGGGGAAGGTTGGCGACGAGGGAGGCGCTGTCCGGCAGCGCGTCCTGCGCGCGGAAGGCGGGGACGCTTGCGTTGACCCGGGTCGTGGGGGCCGCGAAGCCTCCGACGGCATGGGGCAGCGCGGTCGTGTCGGCCAGCGCGGGCGACGCGCCGGCGAGCAGCGAGCCGCCCGCCGCCAGCGCGAGGCCCAGGGCCGAGGTGAGAAGGCGCATCCGTGCTCCTAACGGGGGATTGGTGACCGCGATACGCCGTAGATCGGCGTGCCCGGGGCCGCCCTTCGTTCGAGCAGGGATGCATCAGGGTGCAGAAGAGTTTTGCTCGGGTCCGCGGGACTGGCTGACCGTCGCTCCCGCCAGGAATCCCGACGTCCGTGGTGCGAAAACGGCCGGCTCCTTCGGAGCCGGCCGTCCTCAGAGCACGTTCACGGTGCCCAGGGCGCGTCGACGGACCAGGTGGTGTCCTCGACGAACAGCCCCGCCGCGTCGTACGGGTTCGGCCCGCCCGGCGTGGCCAGCCACAGCTCCGCGTTGTAGTGCCGCAGGTACTGCCCCGGGAAGTTCCAGGCCGTCAGCCGGACGCCCCCGTTGCCCTGCTGCGCGCAGAACGTCGCGTCGGCCTTGAACAGCGCCGAGTTGTCGTTGGCGTCCTTGCGCACCCGGAACGCCTGGTGCCGCAGGTACTGCCCCGGGTAGTTGCGCGACTCGAACGAGTAGCACGACGAGTCCGCGAGGCCGGGCACCACGCGCCAGGTCGCGTCCTGCTTGAGCAGCGCCGCGCTGTTGGCGTCGACCACGTCGGTGTAGCCGAGGCCGTCGCGGTGGCGCGCGTACCGGTTCGTGCAGCAGGCCGTCGTCGCGCGCAGCGACTTGTAGACGCCCGTCTGCAGCGTGGCCGAGCCGACGGGGCTGGCCGAGGCGTTGATGAGCGCCTGGTTGCTGGCCCGCAGCCGGGCCGCGTCCACCTTCACCACCTGCCGGTCGTAGGTGAGCAGGCCGTTGCTCTCGTTCTCCACGTCGGTGATCTCGGTGTAGACCGAGGCGGAGAGCCCCTGCGGCATGCCGCCGGTGCGGATCTGCTCGTAGAGCCCGTTGAGGCGGTCGTTGAGCCGGGCCGCGCTGGGCTGGTCCTCGTAGGAGAAGCCGTTGCCGGGCGACCACTCGTGGCCCGAGACCCGCAGGCCCAGGCCGCCGAACTCGCCGAGGACCGCGGCGCGGGTGCCGGACGGGCGGGTCGCGCCCGGGCCGACGTAGATGTGGTTGTCGAGCACGTCACCGTTGCCGCCGTCGACCGAGCCGCAGCAGTTGATCCCGCTCATGTTGTCGACCAGGCGCGACGGGTCGTAGGCCTTCACGTCGCTCGCGATGCGGGCCTGGTCGTACTGCCCCCAGCCCTCGTTCTCGTCGACCCACATGACCAGCGCGGGGGAGCTGCGGTGCTGGTCGATGATGCGGTGGTACTCGGCCTCCCACTGGGTGCGCGCCGCCGTGTCCGGGTTCTTGCCGGTCGGCATGGCCGGCATGTCCTGCCACACGAGCAGGCCGAGCTGGTCGGCGGCGTAGAACCAGCGCTGCGGCTCCACCTTGATGTGCTTGCGGACCATGTTGAAGCCCAGGTCCTTGTGCGCCTGCAGGTCCGAGCGCAGCGCGGCGTCGGTCGGGGCGGTGTAGATGCCGTCCGGCCAGTAGCCCTGGTCGAGGGTGCCGCTCTGGAACACGAACTGGCCGTTGAGCAGGATGCGCAGCTTGCCGTTGACAGTGCCGATCGAGATCGAGCGCATGCCCGCGTAGCTGCCGACCGAGTCGACGACCGCCGCGCCGCTCTTCAGCTCGACCTTCACGTCGTAGAGGAACGGGTCGTTCGGGGTCCACCGGTGCGCGTTGGGGACCGGGACGCTGAACGCCGAGCCGGCGCTGCCGTTCGCGGTGCCGACCGTCGTGCCGCCCGACGACACGGTGGCGGTCACCGTCTGCCCGGACAGGCCCGTGCCGAACGCGGTCACCGAGAGCGTGTTGTTGCTCAGGTTCGGCACCAGGTCGACCCGGGTGATGCGGGCCGTCGGCGTCGGCTCCAGCCACACGGTCTGCCAGATGCCCGAGGCGCCGGTGTAGAAGATCCCGCCGCCCGCGTGCGGCAGCACGTCGTTGCGCCGCTGCTTGCCGACGGCCTGGCTGCCGGCGTCGGTCGGGTCGTACACCCCGACGACGATCGTGTTCGTCCCGCCGCCCAGCAGCGGGGTGATGTCGTAGGTGAAGGCGTCGTAGCCGCCGCTGTGCACCGCGCCCGCCTGGGTGCCGTTGACCCAGACCGTGGTCTGGAAGTCCACGGCGCCGAAGTTGAGCTGGACGCGCTGGCCCGACCAGCCCGCGGGGACGGTGAAGGTGCGGCGGTACCACATCCGGTCGTTCTCGGTGATCTTGCGCTGGATGCCGGACAGCGCCGACTCGACCGGGAACGGGACCCGGATCTGCTCGCCGAACGTGCCCGGCGGGGTCGTCTGCCCGCTGCCGGTGACGGCGAAGTCCCAGATGCCGTTCAGGTTCTGCCAGTTCGCCCGGGTCATCTGCGGCCGCGGGTATTCGGGCAGCGGGTTGGTGGTCGGCACCGAGTTGGTCCACGGCGTCGTCATGGGCGGGGTCTTGGGGGTCCAGGCGCTGGCCGGCTGCGCGGAGGCGACCAGTAGGCCGGCGGTGGCGACGAGCGGGGCGAGCGCGAGCGCGACCCGTCTGGAGAGCTGCATGCGAACACTCCTCGAGGCAACGGTGGCGGCCGTAGCCGGTCCGCGAGGGCTCTCATACACCCTCACGGACCAACACATCCACTCATATTCCAACGAGAAGTGTCAACGTCTACCGATACGTATTACTGGGCGGTTGTGCATCGCTCCCAGGGCCCGATCGCGTCCCGATCGGCGATCAGCGGGCCGGCGCCATTGTTCTCCGCCGCCTGCAGGCTGACGATGCCGTCCGGGTTGCGGATCGGCCTGAACGTCTCCCAGCTGCCCGCCCTTGTCTGTGTAGGAGGCGTCGTCGGAGGCGGGGATGGGGATCGCGGCGGCGGCCGGGGCATCGGACACGACGGCCACGGTGGATCCGCCGAGGACGAGCGACGCCGCGGTGGGCAGCCGTCGCCATCGGCGCGGGAATGGTGCCATGTGCGGGGGTGTCCTTCCTGAGCTGCGGGGTTCGGCCAGCCAAGACGCGCGCCGACCGCGCTTGCGCACTTGTGGGCCGCTGGCGGGGGCGCCGACCCTTCGCGTCAAACGGTTCGTTGTGAGGGCTGACTAGCCATCGACCTCGCTGGCAGCGCTCAATGTCGATGCACCTTCTGAAAAAAGAACCCCGCGGGTTTGTCGTTATGAAACCGTGACAATCGCCGGAATCGGTCACGTGTGGTAGCGGTCACAGTGGGCTTCTGTCCGATTTGATGGCGTAGGCCGCGCGTCGCTCCGCGGAAAGCCGCCCGGAACCGACTACGGAGCGTATGAATTTCCGAACTGCAGGGTTACCCGTCGGTAACGAGCGCTCTTGTACCCGCGCGAGGTACCCGGCAACATCGTCGGCACGCCCCGACCCCGGCCCCTGGACCCCCCGCCCGGCAGCGTCCAGAGACCGGCCCCGAAAGGCGCGATGCGAGCGCCCGCACAGCAGGAGCGCCGCACCACCAGCACCCCGCGACAAGAGGAGCCCTACGTGTCCGTAGCTCAGGGCAGCGCGGCGACGGGCCGCACGCGATGGAAGCGGTTCGCGACCGTCGTCGTGCCGGCCAGCTTCATCGCCGGCGCCATCGTGTTCGGCCAGGCGACCGGCGCCATCGCCGCGTCGTTCAACGTGTCCGGCAGTCAGTTCAAGGTCTCCGCCGACCGGCTGGAGGGGACCGGCTTCGTGCAGTACGGCGGCATGGCCACGGAGAAGGGCGGCAACGCCTCGAACCCGGCCGACCCGAAGAACCACCCCGTCGCCGTCTCCGGCATCGCGAAGGCCAAGCTCTACAACCTCTGCCAGTCGGTGAAGGTGCCCGGTCTGCCGGTGACCATGGTCATCCACGCGGGCAAGGACGCCAAGAACCCGGCCGAGGCCACCGACCTGCTGATCGACCTGACGTCGCTGAAGGGTGACGCCACGTTCGACAACATCCAGATCGGCATCGACGCCTCCGACCTCACCAAGGGCGGCGCGAACGCCAAGGGCCTCCAGGGCGGCTTCGCCCAGCAGGCCGACGGCGTCGTCATCACCAACCTCAAGCAGGTCGCCTGGTCGACCACCGCCGGCACGTTCAAGCTGAGCGGCCTCGACCTCGGCATCTCGACGGGCGCCAACGCCGAAGAGTGCTTCTAGCAGCTCCACCAGGGCCCGCGGGGTGATGCCCCGCGGGCTCCCTGTTTGTTTTGGAGGACCGAGTGACCCCCTCGCACGCTTCGGCCGGCTGGCGTGCCCAGCGGCCGTTCTGGGGCGGGCTGTTCCTGTTGCTGTCGGGCGTGGAGCTCTTCGTCAGCGGAAACCTCAAGCTGGCGCTGGAGGTCCACTTCGGACCGACCGGCTTTCTGTCGTACGTGATTCCGCTGATCATGCTCCTCTGCGGGGGGCTGACCTGGTTCAGCCCGCAGCAGCGGCTGTTCTACGGCATCCTGGGCACGGTCACGGCGCTGTACTCGCTGATCGGCCTCAACCTCGGCGGCTTCTTCCTCGGCACCGTGCTCGGCCTGGTCGGCGGCGGCCTGGCGGTCGCCTGGACTCCTTCGGCCGCGCCCGCGGCCGAGGGGGCACCGCCGGTCGAGCCGGCACCGGCGATCGAGTCGCCCTACGAGGACGCGCCCCTCGACGACATCCTGGCCGAGCAGCCGGACGACCCCTACGCCCGGCCGCCGTCCGGGGTGTTGCGGGACGAGATCCCGACCGCGCAGTTCAGCCCCCTGCACGACCGCTACGAAGGGGGCGGTGCGGGCAGCGCCGATGAGCAGCTCCCCCCATCGGCCGGCCCAGGTGACCTGCCCAAGCGGCGTTACCTGGGCCCGCTGCTGATGGTCGTGGCGGTCGCGGTGGCCCTCGTGGGCACGGTCAACCGGGGCGGCTCCGCGTACGCCGCCCCGGCCGCCTGCCCGTCGTCGTCCGCCTCGGCCGCGACGAAGCCCTCCTCCGCCGGCTCCCAGTCGGCCACCCCCGCACCCTCCGCCAGCCCGACCCCTTCGCCCACGCCGACGGAGGAGAAGAAGGGCCTGCTGGGCTGGCTGGGTGACCTGTTCACCGGCGGTGACAAGAACGAGGCCACCGCCGAGGCCACCGCCGAGGCCTCCGAGCCGCCGGCCTCCGCCGCCGCGCCTGCGCCCCCGTCCGCGGCCACCAGCAAGACACCCGCCAAGCCTTCGACGTCCACCCCGCCCTGCGCCTCGGCGAGCACGTCGCCGACCCCGAACAACAAGAAGGCCCAGCTGGCCGCCGGTCAGCCCTTCGTCGCCGCCCAGCCCTCGATCCTGAAGGCGGACGTGATGACGATGGACTCGCTGACCTACGAGGGCGTGGTCGACCTTCCGCGCAAGGACGGCAGCACCGTGAAGGTGCTCGCCTTCAGCATGAAGAACTCGGTGTCGACGCCGTTCGAGCTCGACACCCCGGGCGGCCCGAGGAAGCTGATCACGACGAGCTCGAAGCTGACGGTCGAGGGCGACGTGAAGTTCTACACCACGAGGTTCACCGCCAACGTGCTGGGACTGATCCCGATGACCTTCACCCCGTCGTTCCCCCCGCCCCCGATCCCGCTGCCCGGCTTCTACACGGCCTGCGACATCGAGCTCGTGTTCGTCCGGTCCAACGTGCTGAAGGGGCCGGCGCTGAACATCGCCTACGCCAACTGACCCACGGCACGTGCAAGAGCCCGGCGCCCTCGGCGCCGGGCTCTTGCGCAACCACAGCGGCAAGGGGCTGTCGGGCAGCGGGCGAGGGCGGCGATGCCCAGGCAGCCGGCCCCACCGGTTAGCGTGGAGCGCATGCCGTCAGCGCGTGATCCGATCGCCGATCTGCGGCGCATCGCGTTTCTGCTCGAGCGCGCCCACGAGAAGACCTACCGGGTCCGGGCCTTTCGCGGGGCCGCGGCCAAGCTGGCCAAGCTGCCCGACGGCGAGCTCGCCGCGCGGGTCAGGGCGGGCACGCTCACCGAGATCGCGGGCATCGGCGACGTCACCGCGCGGTGCGTGGCCGAGTCGCTCAACGGCGAGGAGCCCGTCTACCTGCGGCGGCTCGAGGCCACCGCGGGGCAGGATCTCGACGCCGAGACCGCCGCGCTGCTCATGGCGCTGCGCGGGGACTGTCACGCGCACTCGGACTGGAGCGACGGGGGCTCGCCGATCGACGAGATGGCGATGGCCGCGGCGCAGCTCGGCCACGAGTATCTCGTGCTCACCGACCACTCGCCCCGGCTCACGGTCGCGCGGGGGCTCAGCGCCGAGCGGCTCGCCGAGCAGCTCGACGTGGTCGCGGACGTCAACGCCGGGTTCCGCAACCTCGGCATGTCGTTCCGGCTGCTCACCGGGATCGAGGTCGACATCCTCGCGGACGGGTCGCTCGACCAGACCGACGAACTGCTCGACCGGCTCGATGTCGTGGTCGCCTCGGTGCACAGCAACCTCAAGGACGAGCCCGAGGTCATGACGCGGCGGATGGTCACGGCCCTGGCGAACCCGCGGATGGACATTCTTGGGCACTGCACCGGGCGGCTCATCACCGGCGGGCGGGGCACGCGGCCCGAGAGCCGGTTCGACGCCGAGGCGGTGTTCGCGGCCGCGGTCGAGCACGACAAGGCGATCGAGATCAACTCGCGGCCCGAGCGGCTCGACCCGCCGAAGCGGCTGTTACGGGTGGCGCTGGAGGCCGGCTGCCGCTTCACCATCGACACCGACGCGCACGCGCCCGGGCAGCTCGACTGGCTCGCCAACGGGTGTTCCCGGGCCATCGCCTGCGGGGTCCCCGCCGACCGCATCCTCAACACCCGGCCCGCGGACGAGCTGCTGGCGTGGGCGGCGTCGCACCAGTAGGCCCTGGGAGATGCCCACGCCCAGCAGCACGATCAGGCCGCCCACCGGCTGGTGCCAGGTGAGGTGCTCGCCGAGGAAGAGCACGCCGGCGAGGGCCGCCACGAAGGGCGGGAAGTAGGTGACCATCGAGCCCGTGGTCACGCCCGCCGTCTGCACGACGTAGTAGTTCAGGCCGAAGGCGATGCCGGTGCCGAAGACGCCCAGCGCGAGCACGCCCAGCCAGACCCGCGGGGTCAGCGAGAGCGGCGACGACGGCAGCCCGGCGATGATGGGGGCGGCGACGACCAGGTGCAGCGTGGACATGATCAGCTGGCCGGCCGAGAGCTGGAACGGCGAGATGTCGAAGTGCTGCATCAGCCAGCGGGTGTAGTTGAACGCGATCCCGTAGCACAGGACCGCGCCCAGGAGCATGAGCTGCCCGGACAGCGAGCTGCCGCCGACGCCCTCCCAGACGCCGAGCACGACGAGCACCCCGACGAAGCCGGTGAGCAGGCCCCAGATCTGGCGCCGGCCGGGCCGCTGGGACCGGACCGCTACCAGGGACACCAGCAGGGTGGTGAGCGGCGCGGTGCCGTTCCAGATGCCCGCGAGCACCGACGGCACGCGTTGCTCGGCGTATCCGAAGAGGGTGAACGGTACCGTCGCCGCGAACGCCGAGAACAGGAACAGATGACCCCACAGCCGGGCCCCGCGGGGCAGCGGGATCCGGCGGACCGCCAGGAACAGCAGCAGGGCGAGGGCGCCCAGGGCGATGCGGTAGAGCGCGATGTAGACCGGCGCGAGACCCGTGAGCGCGTCCTTGATGAACATGAAGCTCGTGCCCCAGATCAGGGCGACGGCGGCGAAAGCGGGCAGCCAGCGCTTCGTGTCAGGGGCGGGACTCGTCATAGTCCTTACTCTGCACCAATCCGGAAAGACTGTCTCCAGTGCCGAGCCACACGTTGCGAATTGGCCTGTAGGGTCGGCCCGTGGGTTCTATCGATGACATTGCCAACCGGTATGTCGAGCAGTGGGCGCCCCTCGATCCGATCGGGGCGACCTTCGTCGGCGTGGCCGGCCACGACCACGAGCTGACCGACCTGTCGCCCGACGGCTTCGCCGCGCTCGCCGACCTCGACCGCGCCACGCTCGCCGCGCTGGACGCGCAGACCCCCGCGAACGAGACCGAGCGGGTCGCCAAGGAGGCCATGCAGGAGCGGCTCGGGCTGGCTCTGGAGCGCTACGAGGCCGGCGATCTCGCCAGCGACGTCAACGTGATCTCCAGCCCCCTGCACGGGGTGCGGAGCTCGTTCGACCTCATGCCGATGAGCGGCGAGGAGGCCGTCGCCAACATCGTCGCCCGGCTGGGCGAGGTGCCGCGCGCCCTCGCGCAGTGGCGCCAGACGCTCATGCACGAGGCCCAGCGCGGCAACGTCGCCCCGGCCAAGCAGATCGTCGAGGTCGCCAAGCAGTGTGAGGTCTGGGCCGACCTCGAGGGCGACAACTTCTACCCCGACCTGGCCGCCCGCATCGGCGCCGAGAACCCGGCGCTGGCCGGCGAGCTCGCGACCCGGGCCGAGGCCGCGCGGGCCGCCACCGCGGAGACCGGCGAGTTCCTGCGCCGCGAGCTCGCGCCGCTCGGCCGGCCCAAGGAGGCCGCCGGACGGGAGCGGTACCAGCTCGCCTCCCGCTACTTCCTCGGCGCGACGGTCGACCTCGACGAGGCCTACGCGTGGGGCTTCGACGAGCTCGCGCGCCTCGAGTCGGAGATGCGCGCGGTGGCCGACAAGATCGTGCCGGGCGGCTCGGTCGACGAGGCGGTCGCCGCGCTGGACTCCGACCCGAACCGGGTCATCCAGGGCAAGGAGGCGTTCCGCGACTGGATGCAGCAGCTCGCCGACGCCACGGTGCAGGAGCTCAACGGCCGCCACTTCGACATCCCGGAGCCGGTGCGGCCGATCGAGTGCATGCTCGCCCCGACGTCGGACGGCGGCATCTACTACACCGGCCCGAGCGAGGACTTCAGCCGCCCGGGCCGCATGTGGTGGGCCGTGCCCCAGGGCGTCGACAGCTTCTCGACCTGGCGCGAGGTGACGACCGTCTACCACGAGGGCGTGCCCGGGCATCACCTGCAGATCGCCCAGACGTACGTGCGGGCCGAGCTGCTCAACCGCTGGCGCCGCGTGCTCGCCTGGTCGTCCGGCCACGGCGAGGGCTGGGCCCTCTACGCCGAGCGGCTCATGGACGAGCTCGGCTACCTCAGCGACCCCGGCGACAAGCTCGGCATGCTCGACGGCCAGGCGTTCCGCGCGACCCGCGTGATCGTCGACATCGGCATGCACCTCGAGCTGGAGATCCCGCGCGACAACCCGTTCGGCTTCGCGCCGGGGGAGCGCTGGACGCCGGAGCTCGGCTGGGAGTTCCTGCGGGCGCACTGCCGCGTGGAGGAGAAGAGCCTGCGCTTCGAGCTCAACCGCTACCTCGGCTGGCCCGGGCAGGCCCCCTCCTACAAGCTCGGCGAGCGCGCCTGGCTGGGGGCACGGGCCGACGCCCAGGCCCGCAAGGGCTCCGGCTTCGACCTGCGGGCCTTCCACCGCGACGCGCTCAACCTGGGCTCCCTGGGCCTGGACCCGCTGCGCGCGGCCCTGGCTCGACTTTAGGGCCGGAACCCGAGCAGCAGGGCGTTCTGGAGACCGGCCGGGTCCCGGATCTCGCCCTGGTGCTGCAGCCGTGCGTCGAAGATCACCGTCTGGCCGGCCTGGTGCGCGAGCACCAGGCCGCCGGCCGTGAACACCACGGAGTTCTCCTCGCCGCTGCCGGGCAGGGCGACGGCCTTGCCGGTGGTCGTGTCCACGATCGCGAAGGTGTCGCGCCAGCGGCTCGGGTCGGTGCCCTCCCAGCCCGCGGCGACGTAGCGCCCGTCCGCCGACAGCCCGCGCGCCGACCAGCCGTCGTAGTGCTCGGCCATGGCGGCCGGGGGCGTGTACTTGTACGACTTCCCGTTCGCGACCCGCTGCTGCCCGACCGTCTTGGCCACCTTGGAGCCGTCGGGGGAGTACGACTCGACCTGCTCGGTCGTGGGCAGCGCGGTGTCGGCCCTGGTGGCGATGTCGACCAGGTGCTGCTGGTTGCCCTTGGTCAGGACCAGCTGGTCGTCGCCCTTCCAGATGAGCGTGTCGGCGCCGAGGCAGAGCACGCCGGTGCCGAGCGTCTGCCGGTGGCTGCCGTCGGTGTCGGCCACCTTGAGCGTGCCGTTGAGCTCGTCGCTGCCCTCGACCCAGGCCAGCCGCTTGCCGGTGGGCGAGACGGTGATGGTCTGCGAGACGCAGTGGGCGTCGTTGCTGTCGCCGGGGATGCGGGCCGTGACCTTGTCGTCGGTCCCGGTGACGGCGTGCACGACGTACTCGGTCGGCGTGCTCGCGAGATACCACCGCGTCCCCTTGAGCACGGTCTCGGTGACGCTCGGGGGAGCGCTGGACTCCACCTTCGCGGGCGGGCCGGTGGTCGCGCCCGTGGTGGCGCTCGTGGCGGTGGAGGCACCGGGAAGGGGCGCCGGGGCGATGCCATGGAGGTGGTTTCCTCGGGGGTCGATGACGCGGGCGCACACCATGACGCGGGTTTGATCCCGAACGGTTGCCGGTTTCCCGAGGAATTTCGGCCGGGCCCGCGGCGGTCAGCCCGCGGTGCGCCACCAGCGGCGCGAGGCCAGCCCGGCCAGCACGCAGCCCACGGTGTTGAGCAGTACGTCGTCCACGGAGGAGACCCGGTCCAGCCGCAGCACGTACTGCAGCGTCTCGATCAGGATCGAACCGCCCGCCCCGAGCGCCAGGATCCGCGGCCCCGACGCGAGCGCCGCGAACCGGATCGGCGCGAAGAACCCCAGCGCCGCGAGCACCAGCAGGTTGCCGCCGATCCCGAGCAGCCCCATGTCGACCAGGTCCCGCAGCGGTATCAGGCTCAGGCGCCCCGGCACGACGCCGGCCCCGGGCCCGGGCATCATCGTCAGCCAGATCCACGGCACCGTCCCGTGCACCATGCCCACCTCGGCCAGCGACAGCCGCCACGGTGACGCGACCCCGGCCGCCCGCCGCAGACTCGCCAGCGCCCACGCCACCAGCCCGGCCACCGGCAGCAGGACCAGCGTCATGAGCACGACGCCGTTGTCCGTGTCGAAGCAGCCGTGCCACCGCCCGGCCATGCACGCCGGCGCGGCCATCGTCAGCATCCGCCGGAAGGTGAACATGACGAGCGCCAGGGCGAGGATGACGAGGATGACCAAGCCGAGGAGCACGACCCGGCGCGTGCGGCCGGGGCGGGCGGACAGGATCGCGCTGCGGTTCATGCCCCCATTGAAGACGGCCCGATGTTGCGGCAGCGTATGCGTTTTCAGGCGGCGGAGCGGTGGGGGTGCGGTGCGAGTACCGTTCGCGTGCGGGTCAGCGTCGCGAACGGATTCGCGAACTGCAGCACCAGCGTGTCGAACTCCGCGCTCGAGTGGCATTGGATGATGAGCAGCTGGTCGCCCCGCCGGACGTCCCAGAATGTCCGGCCGTGGGTGCCCGCTGTGATGATTCCCGGCAGGTGCAGGGGATTTCGGCGCTCCGGCAGCGGCGGGGCCTCGGAGCGCGGCGCGATGCGAATGGAGGCCACCGCGGTCAGTGGGACTTCGATGCGGTCGCGCCGGGTCCAGAGACGATCCAGGCCCTGCGGCTCGATGACCAGGGCGCTGTCGGTCACGGTCAGCTGGAGGTTCGTCGGGACCTTCATCAACGCGAGCAGACCCGCGGCCAGCACGATCGGGGCCGCCGCGAGCGCCAGTGCGGAGCTCATGAAAACCGAATGTACGCGCGTCGACGTGCGCTGTCGGGGGTTTAGGGAAACCGATGCGGTGAAGCTCCGTTCGGACGAATTCCAACGGGCGACGGAAGGCAGATGCATTGAAGTTCACAATTGACTGGAATGACGGCGCCGTGGTCCTGGTGGATCAGACCCGGCTCCCGCACGAGCACGTCGTGCTGCGGCTCGAGACCGTCGACTCGCTGGTCGAGGCGATCCAGCGGCTGCGGGTGCGGGGAGCGCCGGCGCTCGGGGTCGCGGGGGCGCTCGGGGTCGCGCTCGCCGCGAAGCAGTTCGAGGGGGAGCGGGAGCGGGCTCGGGCGGTACAGCTGCTGCGGACGGCGCGGCCGACGGCGGTCAATCTGGCGCGCGGCGCGCAACGGGCGGCGGCGTTGCTGCCGTCCTTCGACGCGGTGCTGGCGGAGGCGCTGCGCATCCGGGACGAGGAGATCGCCAGCTCCGGGCGCATGGCGCGGCGCGGGGCCGACCTCGTGCAGAAGCTCTGCGGGGACAGCCCGCGGCTGCTCACCCACTGCAACACGGGCGGCCTGGCCACGGTCGTGGACGGCACCGCGCTCGCGGTGGTGTTCGAGCTGCACCGGCGGGGGCGGCTCGGCGGGGTGGTCGCCAGCGAGACCCGGCCGCTGCTGCAGGGGGCGCGGCTCACCACGTGGGAGCTGCGCCGGGCCGGGGTGCCGCACCGGCTCGCCGTCGACTCGGCCGGGCCGTTCCTCATGGCGCGCGGCGAGATCGACGCCGTCATCCTCGGCGCGGACCGGATCTGCGCGAACGGGGACGTGGTGAACAAGATCGGGTCGTACGCCCACGCGCTCGGCGCCCGCGCGGCCGGCATTCCGTTCATCTGCGTGGCGCCGGAGTCCACGGTGGACCTGGGCACCGCCCGCGGCGCGGACGTGGAGATCGAGGACCGGGGCGCGGCCGAGGTCGCGGGGTCCACGGCGCCCGAGGGCACCGACGCGGTCAACCCGGCCTTCGACGTGACACCGGCCGAGCTGGTGACCGCGGTGGTCACCGACGCCCGCACGTTCTCAGGCCGGGCGGACGGCCCGGACGGTCTTGCGGTCGGCTGACACGGACTCGATCCAGCCGCCGACCCGGCCCAGGCGCAGCAGCACGTCCGCGCGCGCGGGCAGGTCGGCGGACTCGCCCGGCTCCGGCGGCCAGGCCAGCCGCGCGGTGTGGCCGGGGGTGAGCCAGGGGGTCAGCGCGCCGATCGGGTCGGACCCGTCCAGCGCGGCGCGGGCGGCGGCCAGGTCGGCCAGCACCGTGTCGAGCGTCCGGCCGACGGCGGGCGCGTTGCCCCCGCACATCGCCGCGGTGAGCTCCGGGCGGGAGGCGGCGACGCGGGTGCCGTCGCGGAAGGAGCCCGCCCCGAGCGTCCCGGCGAGCGGATCGTTGGAGATGAGCGCGGCGACCGCGGCCGCGACGAGGTGCGGCACGTGCGAGATCGCGGCCGTGGCGGCGTCGTGCTCGTCCGCGGTGGCCGGCACGACCCGGGCCCCGAGCCCCGTGACGAGCGCGGCCAGGTCGACCCAGTCCCGCAGCCCGGCGCCGTCCTCGGTCAGGCACAGCACCCAGGCGCAGCCGTTGAACAGGCGGGGATCGGCGGCGGTGAAGCCGGACGTCTCGCGGCCGGCCATCGGGTGCCCGCCGATGAACGTGGCCAGCGCCTGCCCGCCGGTGCGCAGGCGGTCGGCGGCCAGGTCCCGCACCGGCCCCTTCACCGAGGTGACGTCGGTGACCACGCCGACGTATCCGAGCGACGCGAGCTCGTCGAAGACCGCCCCCACGGCCGGCAGCGGCACCGCGACGACGGCCAGCTCGGCGTCGCGCACGGCATCGGCGATCGAGCCGGTCACGTGCCAGCGCGCGTTGGCCGGGGCCTGGGCCGCGGCCGTGCGCGCGGTCGCCCTGGTCGCCGGGTCCGCGTCGTAGCCGCTCACCCGGTGCCCGTGCACCGCGAGCGCCCGCAGGACCGACCCGCCGATCAGCCCGAGGCCGATCACCGCCACGTTCAACGTCGCATCACGCACTGCGGAACTGTCGCACACCTCCCGATCCTCCGTTCGGCTCGGGACGGCCGCCGAACGCCTTATGCGGACCGGTTCGTTCCTGTTCGTGCGACTACATCCCGTTACCGTGCGTTCATGCGACTTATCCCTTTTGTGGCGGCTGCCGTCGCGGCCGTCGCCGTGCTCACCGGCGGCATCGCGAGCGCGGCCGGGGTCGAGCGGAGCCCGAGCGTCTCCCCGCAGTTCGACGGCACCGTCCACACCACCGTCTACCTGGGCGAAACCGTCTACGTGGGCGGCTCCTTCGGCAACGCGATCGTGGGCGGGCGCAGCGTCGCCCGGTCTCGCCTCGCGGCCTTCGACGCGCGCACCGGGGCGCTGCTGGACTGGGCCCCGAAGGCGGACGGCACGGTGCGGGCCGTGGCCACCGACGGTCACGCTGTGTATGTGGCGGGTGAGTTCTCACGCATCTCCGGCGCCAAGCGGGACTCGCTCGCGAAGCTGGACGCGAGCTCGGGCGCCGTCGATGCGTTCAGCCACGCGATCGCCGGTTCGCCGGTGGCCCTCGCGGTGCAGGGCGGGCGACTGTACGTCGGCGGCCGCTTCACCCAGATCGACTCCTCCCGGCGCACCAACCTCGCGGCGTTCGACACGGCCACGGGCGCGCTGGACGCCCGGTGGACCCCCACGACCGACGACGCCGTGGAGTCGCTCGCGGCCGGGAATGGCCGGGTCTTCCTCGGCGGCTCCTTCCACCGGACCGGCAACGTCTCGAACTCGCTGCGCCTCACCGCCGTCGACCCCGTGACCGGCGCGCTCGACAAGGGCTTCCTGCCGCGCCCCGAGGCCGTCGTGCACTCCGTGGCCGTCGGCGCCGACGGCACCGTCTACGCCGGCATGGGCGGGCAGGGCGGCCGGGCCGCGGCCTACTCTCCCGACGGGCGGCAGCGCTGGCTGCGGGTCTTCGACGGCGACGTGCAGGCCGTGGCGGCGCTCGGCGACGTGGCCTACGTCGGCGGGCACTTCGACCGCGCCTGCGAGACCGCCCGCAACGGCAGCCAGGGCGCCTGCACCGACGGCTCGCTCAGCCGGGTCAAGCTCGCCGCGATCGACGGCTCCGGCCGCCTGCTGGACTGGGCGCCGCAGGCCAACGGCGTCGTCGGGGTGCGCACGCTGAGCGCCGCCGAGCCGCTGCGCCAGGTCGTTGCGGGCGGCGAGTTCACCATGGTGGCCGGGGCGAGCTGGAAACGGCTCGCGGTCTTCGGCTGACGCACCGGGCTAAGCTGCAGATGTGGCAGTGAGCGAGTCGCAGTGGAAGGAGCCGGGCGGTCCCACCGCGGCGACCGCCCCGCCCGGCCCCTGGCCGGGTGCCATGGGGCCGCCGGTCGTGGGGCCTCCGCCGCGCCTCAGCGCGCAGCCGCCGACCTCCCGGCCCCCGACCCCCGCCGCGGCCTACGGGGCGTGGCAGGGCGCGCTGAAGCCGCCCGTGTTCAAGGTCAGCCAGCCCCGGCCGACCTACCGGGAGCCGCTGCCCGTCCGCGGCCAGATGGTCGCGCTGGGTGGCGCCGCGGGCGCGGCCTGGATGCTGCTGTTCGGGCTGCTCATGAACTCCTCGGCCCGCGCCTACGTGTGGACGAGCATCGTCGCCGCCTTCGTCGCCTGGGGCGCGGCCGCGATCCTGGCCCGCTTCGGCGACCGGGGCGTGGCGGTGGGGGTGGCCGCCGCGAGCGGCGTCGCGCTGGCGATCGCGGGCATCCTCGTCGCCTACCGTCTAGCGGGCGGCGACTGGCTGTTGTGGTGAACATCGCGCTCTTGACGAGCGTTGCGACGAGGATCACGCTCAGCGGCATGGCTTTGAGGCTGCAGCGGCTCGACCCCGAGCGGCGGCGACGGCGGCTCGCGCTGCTCGTCGAGCTCGCGGAAGCCAAGGCGCTCCGCGAGCGACTCCACCCCCGCCGGGTGCGCGCCGACCGCCTGCGCGAACTCATCGCCAACCGGCGCCGCATCGCCGGCTGAGTCCCCTGTTCGGTGCTTCGGCCCGTTCGAGTTCACCCGGACGGACGTAAGGGAGAGGACGACTCGCCGAGGCGGACTCGGGGGCCCTTTGCCAGCAAGGCGCAACCCGCTCGAATAGTGTTCACGCGTACCGACGAGCACCGACCGGGGGGACCGTGTCGCACTTCGCTGCCGCTGTCACGCGCGGCGCTGAGGGCTGGGCCGCAGCCGAGCTCGACCTCAGCGGCGTCGCCGACATCGAAGAGATCACCGATCGTCTGCGTGACGCCGATCCGGAGGCGTCCGTCTCGCTGCTGTTCGTCGAGTCCGACGACGCCTACCTCGCGATCCTGCGCCTCGACGAGGGTGAGGACCTGCGGGTCTTCGGCTCCGACCAGGTGTTCGCCGAGGACTCGCGGCTGGGCGCGATCCTGCTCGGCGACATCGAGGAGCAGCTGCCCGAGATCGCCGACGCCGATGCCGACGAGGCCGACGAGGGCGACGACGAGGACGAGGACCGGCCCTCGGCCGAGCCCGACGTCGAGCCCGTCGGCGACCCCGAGCTCCTGGCCGACCTCGGCGTGTCCGGCGGCCGGCTGCTGGAGCTGTGCGCCCAGGAGGGCATGCTCCCGGCCGACATCACGGCGGAGATCTGCCAGGCCGTCGGCGCCGGGGACGAGATCGAGGAGCTGCGCGAGGCGTGATCCGCCGGTGGGAGACGGCCATGCGTCGCGCGCTGGAGGTCGCGGCCGGCGCCGGGGCCGACGTTCCCATCGGGGCGGTGCTGCTCGGGCCGGACGGTGCCGAGCTCGCCGCCGCGCACAACGAGCGCGAGCTGACCGGCGACCCGACCGCGCACGCCGAGATGCTGGTGCTGCGCCGGTCGGCCAAAACCGACGGCTGGCGGCTCGAGGACTGCACGCTCGTCGTCACCGTCGAGCCGTGCACGATGTGCGCGGGCGCGATCGTGCTCGCCCGCGTCGGGCGGGTCGTGTTCGGCGCCTGGGAGCCCAAGACGGGCGCGGTCGGCTCGCTGTGGGACGTCATGCGCGACCGGCGCCTCACCCACCGCCCGGAGGTGATCGCCGGGGTGCTGCCGGACGAGGCCTCAGCGCTGCTGCGCGAGTTCTTCAGTGACCATCGCTTGCGGGACGATCGCTTGCGGGACGACCGCTTGCGGGACGACCGCCAGTAGCGGCCGGGCCGCGGTCCGGGCCGCCTCGGTCCACGGGGCGGGGCGCAGCGTGCCGGGGTCGAGCTTCACGTTGACCCGCCGGCCCTCCGCGTGGACCGTGGCGCCGTCGGCGGAGAGGATGCGGAAGCGGTACACCGCGCTGCTCTCCCCGAGCGACTCGAGCCAGAAGTGCACGCCGATCTCGCCCGTGCCGCGGACCGGGGCCCGGTAGGCGATCGAGTACTCGGCGACGGCGTGCACGGCATCGGGGGTCGAGGGCCGCCCGCCCGCGAACGAGACCCCGCGCTCGGCCCACCACCGCGACAGCGCGCGCTCCAGGAAGACCGCGTACCGCGCGTTGTGCACGATCCCCATCGGGTCGAGGTCGTCGAAGTGCACCGTGAACGGCTCGACATGACCGGACATCACGCCTCCAGAAGGTGAGGTTGCGGGCTCAGGCCGCGCAGCCGGACCAGGGCGGCTGCGCGCGCGTGCGCGAAGACCTGGCGACCGGGCAAGAGCCGGGACTCGTACACGGCCGCCGTGCCGTGCGCGTTGAGCTCGAAGGACAGCTGCTGCGGGTCGGTGCCGGGGTCGAGCTCGCCCAGCTCGACGGCCTCGGCGATGAGCCGCTCGAGCAGCGCGTGCCAGCGCTCCAGGGCCGCGGCGAGCCGGTCCTGGACCGGGCCGGGCCGGCCCACGAACTCGAACTGGGCGATGCCGAAGAAGCATCCGCCCGGCAGGTCGCCCGAGGCGATGTCGGCGAGCCGGTGCTCGTGCAGCGCCCACAGCCGGCGCACCCCTCGCGGCCGGTGCAGGGCGGGGCGCACGACGCGCTCGATGAAGCGCGCCTCGGCGTGGTCGGCCGCGGCGAGCTGCAGCTCCTCCTTGGTGCGCCAGTGCGCGAAGAGGCCGGACTTGCTCACCCCGAGGCGCTCGGCGAGCTGGTTGAACGACAGCCCCTCGAGGCCGGACTCGGTGGCGAGCGCGACCGCGGCGTCGAGGGCGGCGGTGCGGGAACGCTCGCCGCGCGCAAGTCGGCCGTCAGTCATGCTCAGACCGTACCAACAAAAAGTGCGATCGATCGGATTGTTTTATGTGGGCAGGGTCACCGTGACGCGGAGGCCGCCGCCGTCGCGCGGCTCGGCCTCGGCCGTCCCGCCGTGCGCGACCGCCACCGAGCGGACGATCGACAGCCCCAGGCCGGTGCCGCGGGCCGAGCCCGTCCGGGACCGCAGTCTCCGGAAGGGCTCGAAGAGGCCCGGGATCTCGTACGCCGGGATGACGGGCCCCGTGTTCTCCACGACGAGCCGCGCGCGGTCACCGGCCCGCGTGGTCGTCACCCAGACCTTCCCGTCCGGCACGTTGTACGCCAGCGCGTTGTCCACCAGGTTCTGCACGACCCGCTCCAGCAGCACCGGATCGCCGACGACGACCACCGGCTCGAGCTCGGCCGAGACCTCCTGACCGGAAACCACCTGACCGGAATCCACCTGACCGGAAACCACGTGCCGCGCCACCGAGGCCAGGTCGACCCGGTCGTGCACGGTCAGCGGCTGGTCCGAGGCGACGAGCGTGAGCAGCCCGTCGATGAGCCGCTCGTGGCGGGCGTTCACGGCCAGCAGCGTCTCGCCCAGCTGCACCACCTCCGGCGGCGGGTCCGGCCGGCCGAGTGCCACCTCGATGAGCGTGCGGTTGATGGCGATCGGCGTGCGCAGCTCGTGGGAGGCGTTGGCGGCGAACCGGCGCTGCCCGTCGAAGGCCTGGTCGAGCCGCTCCAGCATCGAGTCGACGGTGTCCGCGAGCTCCTTGATCTCGTCCCGCGGCCCGCGCATCGCGATCCGCTCGTGCAGGTTGCCGCCGGCCACCCGCCGGGCCGTCTCGGTGATCCGCTCGACCGGCCGCAGCGCACGCTCCGCGACGAGCCAGCCGAAGCCGACCCCGATCACGGTCACCAGGCCGAGCGCGATCGACCCCTGGGTGACGAGCGCGTCGAGGGTGGCCTGCTCGACCTGGTCCTGGCGGGCCTGCAGCTGCTGCACCAGGTCGAGGAAGCGCCGCTGGTCGACTCCGAGGGTCTGACGCACCTCGGGCGGCACGTCGTCGAGCTTGACGCTCGAGTTGCGCTGGTGGATGTTCTGCTGGACCAGCAGGTACGTCACGCCGAGCAGCAGCACGCCCCCGGCCAGGAACAGCGCGCCGAACAGGGCGGTCAGGCGGACGCGGATGCGCAGGTGCTTCACGGGATCTGGTACCCCACTCCGGCGACGGTCTCGATCACGGGCGGATCGCCCAGCTTGCGGCGCAGCGTCATCACGGTCACCCGCAGCACGTTGGTGAACGGGTCGATGTGCTCGTCCCAGGCCCGCTCCAGCAGCTGCTCGGCCGAGACGACGGCGCCCCCGGCCCGCAGCAGCTCCTCCAGCACCGCGAACTCCTTGCGGGTCAGGCCCACGTAGTGCCCGGCGCGGAACACCTCGCGCCGGTTCGGGTCCAGCCGCAGGTCGCCGCGCTCCAGCACCGGCGGGGCGGCCGCGCGGGCGCGCCGGCCCAGGGCCCGGACCCGGGCCACCAGCTCGGTGAACGCGAAGGGCTTGCCCAGGTAGTCGTCGGCGCCGAGGGACAGCCCGGCGACCCGCTCGGCCACGGCCGAGGCCGCGGTGAGCATGAGGATGCGGGTGTCGGGCAGCCGCGCGCTCACCTGGCGGCAGACCTCGTCGCCGTCGACGCCGGGCAGGTCGCGATCGAGAATCAGCACGTCGTACTCGTTGACGCCCAGCCGGTCCAAGGCCCCCGATCCGTCGTAGGCGACGTCGACCGCGAACGACTCCCGGCGCAGGCCCTCGGCGACGGCGTCGGCCAGCAGCTGCTCGTCCTCGACCACCAGCACTCGCATGCCCTCATGGTGCCCGCCGCGGCCGTAAGGCGGGGTTAAGCGCCGGTGCTGACGCCCCCCTTACGGCCGCGCGCCTTGACTGGGCCGCATGAAGAAGCTGCTGGTTCTGCTCTGCTGCGCGCTGCTGTTCGGGTGCTCGTCGAAGCCGTCCGGCCCGTCGGTGGCCTCGGCCGACCGGGGCGCCGCGAAGCCCTCGGCCTCCGCCACGGTCGACAAGGCTGAGGCCAACCGTCAGTTCGCGAAGTGCATGCGCGAGCACGGGGTCGACGTGCCCGATCCCGGCCCCGACGGGAACATCCAGTTCGACCCGGACGCCACCGGCGGCGACCGGAACAAGGCGGTGTCGGCGGCTTCGGCCTGCCAGCGGTACCTGCCCAACGGCGGGACCCTCGAGAACCTCTCGCCGCAGCAGCTGGAGCAGGCGCGGGCCTTCGCCAAGTGCATGCGCGAGCACGGGGTCGACATGCCCGACCCGGACCCGGACACGGGCGTCTCCGCGATCCTCAACAGCGGCGTGGACTTCAACTCGCCCACCTTCAAGGCCGCGGCCGACGCGTGCAAGTCGGTGGTGGGGCGGTGAAACGTCTGGTGTGGCTGGTGCCCGTCCTCGTCGTGGCGGGCGTGGTGGCATACGCCGGCCTCAACCGTCCGGCCCCCGCGACGAGCGTGGCGCCGGCCCTGAAGACCGTCACCATCACCAAGGGCACGCTCACCGCGACCGAGACCGTGGACGGCACGCTCGGCTTCGGCGATCCGGTGACGGTCAACGGCCGCCTGCCCGGCATCGTCACCGGGCTGCCGGCCGAGGGGTCCACGGTGCGGCGCAACGAGGTGTTGTACCGCGCCGACGGCCGCCCCGTCGTGCTGTTCTACGCCGCGGCCCCCTTCTACCGCGCGCTGAAGCCGGGCGATGAGGGCGAGGACGTGCGCGCGTTCGAGGCCAACCTGGCCGCGCTCGGGTACAAGGGCTTCACCGCCGACGACTCGTTCACCGGCGCCACCTCCGACGCCGTGCGCGACTGGCAGTCGGACCTCGGGCTGCCGGAGACGGGAACGGTCGAGCTCGGCCGGATCGTCGTCGCGCCCGACGCCGTGCGCGTGGGCGAGCTCAAGGCCCACCTCGGCGACAACGCGGCCGGCCCGATCCTGCAGTGGACGGGCTCGACCCGGCTGGTCACCGTCCAGCTCGACGTGACCGAGCAGCGCCTCGCGGCCGTCGGGGCCGACGCCACGGTGAAGCTGCCGGACGACCGCGAGGTGCCGGGGAAGATCGCCGCGATCGGGGCGGTGGCCACGGCATCCGTGCGGAACAACCGGACCGAGGTGACCGTGGACGTGACCGTGACCGTCGCCGACCAGGAGAAACTGGGCACCTACGACGCGGCGCCGGTGACCGTGACCCTGGTGTCGCAGCAGCGCCCGGACGTCCTCATCGTGCCGGTCGGCGCGCTGGTCGCACTGGCCGAGGGCGGCTACGGGCTGCAGGTCGTCGACGGCGGTACGACTCGCACCGTGGCGGTGTCGACCGGCCTCTTCGCCTCCGGGCGCGTCGAGGTCTCCGGCCCCGGCCTGACCGCCGGCCTGACGGTCGGAGTCGCCGGATGATCGCGCTCGAGGCGGTCCGGAAGGTGTACCCGGGCGGCGTCGTCGCTCTCGACGACGTCTCGCTGCGCATCGAGGCGGGCGCGCTGGTCGCCGTCGTCGGCCCGTCGGGCTCGGGCAAGTCGACGCTGCTGCACCTCATCGGCGCGCTGGACGTGCCGACGAGCGGCACCGTGCGCATCGACGGCCGCGACGTGTCCGCGCTCTCCGACGCCGGCCTGTCCCGGCTGCGCGCCACGACCATCGGGTTCGTCTTCCAGCAGTTCCACCTCGCGCCGGGGCGCTCGGCGCTGGACAACGTCGCCGACGGGCTGCTCTACGCCGGCGTGGCCCTCCCCTCCCGCCGCCGCCAAGCGGCCGCGGCCCTGGAGCGCGTGGGCCTCGGGCACCGCCTCGCCCACCGCCCGCACGAGCTCTCAGGCGGCGAGCGGCAGCGGGTAGCGATCGCGCGGGCGGTGATCGGCTCGCCGCCGCTCCTGCTGGCCGACGAGCCCACGGGCAACCTGGACAGCGCGGCCGGTTCCCAGGTCATGACCCTGCTGCGCGCGCTGTGCGCATCGGGGACGACGGTCGTGGTGATCACGCACGACCGTGACATCGCTTCGTCGCTGCCCCGGCAGATCTCGCTGCTGGACGGTCGTCTGTCATGAAATTTCCGGACATTCTGCGCCTCGGCTCCGCGGGGCTGCGGACGCGGCCGCTGCGGGTCGTGCTCTCCGCGCTCGGGATCGCGATCGGCATCGCCGCGATGGTCGCGGTCGTGGGCATCTCGACCTCCAGCCGCGCCGAGGTCGACCGCCGCCTGGCCGCGCTCGGCACCAACCTGCTCACCGTCGGCCCCGGCAAGTCGTTCTTCGGCGACGCCTCCCACCTGCCCGAGGAGGCCGAGGCCATGGTCGCGCGCATCGGCCCCGTCACCACGGTGTCGGCGACCGGGCGGGTCACGTCGGCGCACGTGTACCGCACCGACCGCATCCCCTCCTCGGAGTCCGGCGGCATCGCGGTCCTCGCGGCGCGCACGACGCTGCCGGGCACGGTCGGCGCGACCGTGCGCGCCGGCACCTGGCTGGCGGCGCCGACCTACCCCACCGTGGTCCTCGGCTCGCGGGCGGCCGGGATCCTGGGCCTGACCGACGGCCTGGGCCTGAACGTGTGGCTCGGCGGGCACTGGTTCACGGTGGTCGGCATCCTGGATCCGGTGCCGCTGGCGCCCGAGCTGGACTCCGCCGCCCTCGTCGGCTGGCCCGTGGCCGCGTCGGTGCTCGGCTTCGACGGCTACGCGACGACCATCTACAGCCGCTCGCGCGACGACGCCGTATCGTCCGTGGCCGACGTGCTGGCCGCGACCGCCAACCCCGCCGCGCCGAACGAGGTGCAGGTCTCCCGCCCCTCGGACGCGCTGGCGGCGAAGGCCGCGACCGACCAGGCGTACACCGGTCTCCTGCTGGGCCTGGGCGCGGTGGCCCTGCTGGTCGGCGGCGTCGGGGTGGCGAACACGATGGTCATCTCGGTGCTGGAACGGCGGTCGGAGATCGGTCTGCGGCGCGCTCTGGGCGCCCGGCGGCGCGACGTTCGCGCCCAGTTCCTGGCGGAGTCCTTGCTCCTGGCCGGCCTGGGCGGCTTCTTCGGCGTGCTGCTGGGCCTGCTGGTGACGGAGTCGTATGCGGCGTGGCGCTCGTGGCCGGCGGTGTTGCCGCTCTGGGCCCTTGCCGGCGGCTTCCTGGCCACGGTGGTGATCGGGGCTGGGGCGGGGCTGTATCCGGCGATGCGGGCCGCTCGCCTGTCCCCGACGGCGGCGCTGGCGTCCTGATGCTGTTGTGCTCTTAGGGCCCTTGGTCGGCCCTTTTGCGGACGATGGTCCTCGCGGCGCGTGTCTTGAAGGCCGGCGGTCCGAGAGGCTTGATGTGGATCAAGCCTCTCGCCTGTCTCCGGCGGCCTGGTGTAGATCCGATATGTCGGGCGCTCCGCGCCGCGACATATCGGATTTATACATTATGCCGGTTTCTACTGGATGATCGTCTTGAGCGCGATCTCGACCATCTGCGAGAACGTCTGCTCGCGCTCCTGCGCCGTGGTGCGCTCGCCGGTCTTGATGTGATCCGAGACCGTGAGCAGCGTGAGCGCGCGGGCGTTGTAGCGAGCCGCGATCGTGTAGAGCGCCGCGGACTCCATCTCCACCGCGAGCACCCCGTAGTCGGCGAGGCGGTCGTAGAGGTCGGGCCGGTCGGTGTAGAACGCGTCGGCGGCGAGGATCGGCCCGACGCGCATCGAGACCCCCTGCTCCGCAGCGACGTCGACGGCCGTGCGCAGCAACCCGAAGTCCGCGACGGGCGCGTAGTCGATGAGCCCGTCGAACCGCGCGCGGTTCATGTTGGAGTCGGTGCTGGACCCGATGGCGGCCACGACGTCGCGAAGGTTGAGCTCATCGCGGATCGCCCCGCAGCTGCCGACCCGGATCAACGCCTTGACCCCGTAGTCGTTGATCAGCTCGTGCGCGTAGATGCTTGCCGAGGGCATGCCCATGCCGGACCCCTGCACGGAGACCTCGACACCCTCGTACGTCCCGGTGAACCCGAGCATGTTCCGCACGGTCGAGTAGCAGCGGGCATCCTTGAGGTACGTTTCGGCGATCCACTTGGCTCGCAGCGGGTCCCCAGGCATGAGGACTCGCTCGGCAATCTGACCCGGCTCGGCGCCGATGTGCGTGCTCATAGGCTGATCCTGCCAAACGGCGAGCCCCCGCGCGGACGGCCCCGGGGGGTCAGGTAACCTCATCGGCGGTGGCGTGTCCGAGTGGCCTAAGGAGCACGCCTCGAAAGCGTGTGAGGGTTTACGCCCTCCCGGGGTTCGAATCCCCGCGCCACCGCCAGCAAGCAGGCCAAACGCCCGGCACCTCCGCAAGGAGGCAGCCGGGCGTTCGGCTTTCTTGCCTCTTTTCCGTCTCGGTTGCGTCGCCGCGATGCGCACCAGCGATTCACGCCAGGATGTTTGCTGCTCGGCGCGTGCACCCAGGCACCGCGGCGTCGTGTGTCAGAAGAAGCTCAGATGCGGCATGAGCTTGCCGGCCGCCTCGACGATCGATCGAGCCTCGATGTGCGCATCCCTCGCCTCGGCCGGAGTCGTGGCGACCTCCTGGGCGGATGGGTACTCCAGCTCATTACGCCGCCTTCGTAGCGTGCCGAACCCGCGGAAGTGGCCTTGAAACTGGGCTCGCATCGCTTGCTCGACCGCATAGTGGCCGCCCTTGCTCGTCGGCCGCAGGCCCTGTTGCGCAAGCAGCGCCGTGCATGCGAACCGGGCTGCGTCGTAGGCCAGCGTGTAGCTGCTGTCGGGGTCCTCATCGCACAGAACGGCGGCCGAAAGCAGCGTGCGGACCGCCTTGTCGAGCAATGGTTGGCCGTCTGTATCTGCGCCCTGAATCTTTTGCAGGTCGCCAAGGTCAAGCAGTTCGCGCACCTTGTCAGCACCCTGCGCCCACTGGGGCATCTCTGGGTCCTTCCTGGATGGTGTGCCGCCGTGGGCTAGTCGGTGGCATCACGGTCGATGACGGTCACCAAAGGTGACGCCTTGATCTGTTGCACGAGAGTGTCCGAAGCATCCTGCCACTGCTGCGGCGATCGCACCGTCGGGTTCACCGGGAGGCCGAGGCGATCCTGCGCGGCGTCCGCAGCCTCGTAGACGGCGGTCCGAGTTGGGGTGCCGATCACCAGAACATCCACATCATTGGGCAGGGCGCCCGGTTCGCCGTCGTACCGCGCGGCCCAGGAGCCGTAGATGTACACGCGCCGCACATCCCGTACGTCGGTAAAAGCCTCACCGACGACCGTCTGCGGGCCGAACGTGAGCAACAGCAACTGCGTGAGGGCGTTCGCGACTCGGTGCCCGGTGGCTGCCCTCCAAAGGCGAGTCCGGCCGATCTTCCGGTCATGGATCAGGCCCGCGGCGACCAAGCGTTGCGCCTCGCGGTGCAAGGTCGACAGCGGAACGCCTAGCCGAGTCGCAAGTTCGGTGGCTGGATACTCGTCGCGCGGGTGGAGATACAGCCAGGTCAGCAACTCGGCCTGGTGCTGCGAACGGAAGAGCGGCAGCAAGCTCGGCGCTTCACTACGCATACTTGCAATTTATATCCCAGTTAAGTGGAACGTCCGCGAGGCTGGCCAGAGCGAATCGTCGCCAGCGAGCGCGTCATGTTGCCTGCCCGCGCTCGACGGGGGGCGCGGCACGGCGCAATGGGACTCCGTAGAGTGACGCGCCGCGGCGGTGGCGCGGACTCACGCCGGAGTCGAAGTCCGCGGCCCGAAGCACCGCAACAGCTGGTTGCACTCGCGAGAGCCTCATGGACATCGTGCCGGTCGACCCGCGAGGCCGACGGGTGTGGTTCGGCGGCGGAGTTAGCTGCTGATCTCGGTGATCTTCTCCGCGCCGAACGTCTCCATCAGCAGCCGAACCGCCGCCTCCTCGCTCGTCTCCCGCACCTCCGACGCGTCGTCGAGCAGTTCGTCGCCCGGGTCCAGGCCAGGGAAGCGCGGGTCGGCGACCGGCGAGTCGTACTCAGGGTCGAACGGAGGCTCGTCCGCGGCCGTGCCGTCCCAGGCCGAGTTGCCCCCGCGCCCCGCAGGCTGGCCGCCGGCCGCCGCGGCCGGTCCGGCGTTGGGGCCCGCCGGGCGCCGGGTGCCCCCGGCCGCGGACGCCGCAGCCCGGCTCGCGGCCTCGCGGGCCTTCTCCAGGGCGCTGGAGCCGCCCTGGCGTGGCCGGGCGGGCGCGGCGGTGTTGGGGCCGCCCGTCGTCGCCGTGTGCCCGCTGGAGACGGATGCGGCCGGGTTTGGCGCGGCGTTTCCGGCATATGCGGACGAACTGGACGGGGTGGGCGCCGTGGGAGGGGCCGCGGTAACGGGGGGTGCCGACACGGACGCGTGGGCGGGCGCGGTGTTCGGCTGAGCGACGACGGCCGGCGGGGGAGAGACGGCGACGGGCGCCGGTGGGGTCACCGGAGTCGGCCAGTCCTCCGCCGGGGCGGGAGCGCTCGCCACCGCGCCGCCGGGGACCGCGGCCACTGGCCACTCCTCGTCCGCCGTCGAGGACGCCGCCACCGAAGCGGAGGCGGAGGGAGCCGTGGCACGGGAGGCGCCGACCGGCTGCGGAGCGCTCTGGGAACGCGCCTGCTGCGGCGGTGCGCCGTACGACTGGCCGCCGACCGGACCCGAAGGCGGGCCGGACGTCGGGGCCGAAGGGCCGGAGGGCTGAGGCGTGGGCTTCGGGGGCGCGGGGCGGTTGCCGCCGCCTCCGCCGCCCGGCTGGCCGCCTACCTCGCAGCGCACCTGCCAGCGGCCGCCCAGCAGCTCCTGCAGGGCCTTCAGCAGCACGTCCGGGGAGGCGTTGAGCATGTCGGCGTGCGTCGAGTACTTGAAGCCGAGCACCAGCGTGGTGCCCTCGACGTCCTGGACCGTGGCCTCGCGGACGATGGCGCCGGCCTTCTTGCTCTTGTCGTTCACCAGGGCCAGCAGGTCGGGCCAGACTCGGCGGATCGCCTCGGCGTCCATGCCTCCGCCGCCGCTGTTCACCGGAGCGGCCGGAGCCGGAGCGGCCGGAGCCGGAGCGGCGGGGGCCGGTGGGGCCGGAGCGGCAGCCGGGGGCGCAGGCGTGGGTGCGGGCGCAGGCGTGGGGGCCTCGGACCAAGTGCTCGGAGGCGTCGGCGCCGCGGGCGGGGCGACGTTCGAGCGGGCGTCGCGGATGTAGTCCAGCCCCCGGTTCCCGCTGTCGGCCGGTGCCGGGGCTGGAGCCGGAGCGGACACAGGAGCGGGCGACGCGGGTGCGGCGGAGACCGGGGCGGCGGCGGGAACAGTGGCAGCGGGAGCAGGGGCGGCGGCGGAAACAGTGGCAGCGGTGGGAGCAGGCGCGGGGGCAGGGGCAGGGGCCGGGACGCCGCCGGCCTGGAGGCGGCGCTCCATGCGCTCCAGGCGCTGCAGCAGGGCCGAGCTCGAATCGTCCGCGCCGGGCAGGAGCATGCGCGCGGTGATGAGCTCGAGCAGCAGGCGCGGGGCCGTGGTGCCGCGCATCTCGGTGAGGCCGTTGTGCACGATGTCGGCGAAGCGCGAGAGGGTGGCCTGGCCGAGCTGGGAGGCCTGCGCGCCCATGCGGTCGAGCTGGTCGTGCGGGGCGTCCAGCAGGCCCTTCTCGACGGCGTCGGGCACCTGCTGCAGGACGATCAGGTCGCGCAGGCGCTCGAGGAGGTCGGAGGCGAAGCGGCGCGGGTCGTGGCCGGCCTCGACCACGCGGTCGATGACGCCGTAGGCGCCGCGGCCGTCGTCGGCGGCCAGGGACTCGCACATCTCGTCGATGAGGGCCACGTCGGTGACGCCGAGCAGGGCGACCGCGCGGTTGTAGGTGACGCCGTCCTCGCCCGCGCCCGCGATGAGCTGGTCGAGCACCGACAGGGTGTCTCGGGCGGAGCCGGCGCCGGCGCGGACGACCAGCGGGAAGACCGCGGGCTCGACCTTCACGCCCTCCGCGGCGGTGAGCTGCTCGAGATAGGGCCGCAGGACGCCCGGGGGAATCAGCCGGAAGGGGTAATGGTGGGTCCGGGACTTGATCGTCCCGAGGACCTTCTCCGGCTCGGTCGTGGCGAAGACGAACTTGACGTATTCCGGGGGCTCCTCGACGAGCTTGAGCAGCGCGTTGAAGCCGGCCGAGGAGACCATGTGGGCTTCGTCGATGACGTAGACCTTGAAGCGGCTCGACACGGGGGCGAAGAAGGCCCGCTCGCGCAGGTCGCGCGCGTCGTCGACGCCGCCGTGGCTGGCCGCGTCGATCTCGATGACGTCGATCGAGCCGGAGCCGTCGGGTGCGAGGTCGCGGCAGGACTGGCACTCGCCGCACGGCTCCGGCGTCGGGCCGCGCTCGCAGTTGAGGGAGCGGGCCAGGATGCGGGCGCTACTCGTCTTGCCGCAGCCGCGCGGGCCGGAGAAGAGGTAGGCGTGGTTGAGTCGTCCGGAGCGCAGCGCCTGCGACAGCGGCTCGGTGACGTGTTCCTGGCCGATGACCTCGGCGAACGTCCGAGGCCGGTACTTGCGGTAGAGCGCGAGCGCCACCAGCGGTCCTCCGTTCGACTAGAGCCGGGACCACCGTACTCCCGACCACCGACACTTTCCGGCGGGCGTCACGCGGGCGGGCTCGGATATGAAACACCGCTCGTGCACCCGACAGAGCTCACTTATCCTTGCTGCCTTCCGGCCCTGGGGAGGTTCATGAGGTGTCGCCGCACGAGCGGCTTACGGACCACAATACCCGGTGCACGAACCCGGCGAGCGATGGGTATCCTGGCGCACGGAGGATTCGCCTAGAGGCCTAGGGCGCACGCTTGGAAAGCGTGTTGGGATAAAACCCTCACGAGTTCGAATCTCGTATCCTCCGCCGGTTCTACCAGGGGAAACGCCGGGCTACCGCGCAACGGGGCCCGGCGTTGCCGCTCCTGGCGCGAAGGCCGCAGATGGCGCACAGCCGAGTGTGGCGAGCGTCTCACGCCCTGATGCGCCCCCGATCCCACCTTCGCGTTGATCACCTTCGCCCGCACCCTCGGACACGCCCCTCGCGGCGAGCGCGGGGGAACCGCGGGGGACGCGGGGGACGCGGCGGAACCCGGACACACCCTCGCGGTGAGCGCGGGGGAACCTGGGGAACACGGGGGAAGCCGGGCGAAGAGATCCAGGGAACCGGCGCCGAAACCGTCGTGCTCGTATGGCTCGACGCCGCACTCCCGGAACGACATCCGCCAGACAGGCAAACGTCATGTCGCCATCTGCGATATAGCAGGTCGATGCCTTCTCCGGCGTGACACCGCATGCGACCATCTGATTACCTGTCGGAGGGGGCAGCGATGTTCTACCGGAGCTCGGACATCCTGATCACCAGCACGCACGTGATAGTCCTGCACCCGCGGGAGCTGCGGTACCCGCTCGAGCAGATCGTGTCGCCGTATGTCGTGAAGCACGGTCGGGGGGCCGGCTTCCGGGCGGCGCACGAGATTCGCGCGCGCCTCGGCTCGGCCGACGTGCGCCTCTTTTACACCACCGATCGGGCCGCGTTCGGCGCCGTGCGCAGGGCCCTGATCCGCGCCCTGGAGTTCCGCACCGATCCGCTGCCGATCTGACGCCGTCCGCCCGGGCGTGGCCGCGTGATGCAACCGGCCTTCAGGCAATCTGCGATATGGCAGATTGAAAGCTAGCGCACAGGCATGCGGCCATGCAACCATCGATGGAGAGCCACGAGGGGGCGAGTGGCGGAAACGCAACAGCGCCCGGCGGTCACCGGGCGCTGTTTCTGTTGCGGCCGCCACTTCGGTCACGCGGAGCGGCAGCATCGATACCTGATGTCATCCTTACCGCACGACCGGCCCCTTGAGCAAGGCCGAGGGGAAGGGATATGCGCATGTTCTATCAAGGCCCCGACCTGATCGTGACCACTGATCACGTCGTGATCTTGCATCCGTCACCCGTGCACTACCGCCTGGACTTTCTCGAAGGCGTCTACGTTCTGCAGCATCCGCGCTCCGGCCGCTCCCGCCCGTCCCAGGAGATCCGCGCCCGCTACGGCCTGCAGGACGTGCGGCTGTTCCACAGCACCGATCGGCAGACCTTCGGCCAGGTCCGCCGCGCCCTGATCCGTGCGCTCGAATGGCGCGACCGCACCGGCGCGGCGAGCTGACCACTTTCGCCGGATCGTGGCCCTACTGTCCGGTAGGTAACGATCCGGCGAAACCGCTATATCACCGATTGCCGTATGGCCGTTGGGTTCTACACTGGGCCACGGCCCGAGCGGGCCACCCGAGTGAGCGACCATATTTCCCGACAAGGCGGGGTATGGCCGGACTCGGTTCTTTTCATGTCTTACCCAAACGCCTCGACCAGGCGCGTAGGCTGAACACGTTTTGCGATATGGCTAGTAGGCATACGTCCAACGAGGGACACGATGAGTTCGGGTGACGCGCCCGCGGCTGCTCGCCGGAAGGTTCGGCTGGCGATCAAGGACGCCCGCTCCCGAAAGGGAGACACCCAGTCTCAGGTCGCCGAGGCGATGGAGTGGTCCCTGTCGAAGGTGATGCGGATCGAGTCCGGCGAGGTCACGATCTCCGCGAACGACCTGCGTCCGCTGCTGTCCTACCTGGGCATCAGGGACCGCGACACCGTCGAGGATCTGATCCAGGCGGCCAAGGCGTCCAAACGGCAGCGGAAGCAGTGGTGGGACGACCGGCGCTATCAGGACTTGCTCACGCCGGCCCTGCGTCAATTGATCAGCTTCGAGGCCGAGGCGACCGTGATACGGAGCTTCGCGCCGGCGGCGATCCCCGGATGGCTGCAGACCGAGGCCTACGCCCTCGCCGTGACCAGCGGCTTCGTGGGCGACCTGACCGATGACGAGATTCGCACGCGCGCCGAGATCCGGACCGCGCGTTGGAAGGCGCTGCGCGATCGCGCCCCGCGCCCCAAGCTTTTCGCACTGTTCGACGAGTCGGTACTCCTGCGCCGGTATGGCGGAGCCGAAGCGCTCGGTGAGGCATTGTCCGCGGTCAGTTCGGCCATTGCCGAAGGCTGGCTCAGCGTGCGCCTCCACCCGCTTTCGAGTCCGTATCCGCCTTTCGGTCAATACGACCTGCTGTACTTGTCGAGCGAGGACAACAGCCACGCAGTGTTGTACCGAGAGAGCTATACCATCGACGAAATCGTCGACGATTCCGTCCGCATTGCGCGACACCGCGAGGGCTGGGATCGGATGTGGGATGCCTCGATCGGGGAAGTCGAATCGGCCCGGAGGATAGCCGCCGCCGCGAAGGCTCCCGCCACCGCGGACCTCTGGCCGGCCGATGAAGGATCTTCGGCCTGACGCCGAAGGACCCGACCGGAGGCGAGTGCCTCCCCGTCAGAAACCCAGGTGAACCATGCACGAATCGGCCATGCCACGCGTCTTCCGCCGCAGCTCCTACTGTGGCAACACGACGTGCGTCGAGGTCGCCACCGCGAATGATGTGCACGTTCGCGACGGCAAGAACCCCGGCGAGGCGGTGCTTTCCTTCGAGTCCGGCCCGTGGCGGGCGTTCGTGGCCGGCGTGAAGATCGGCCAGTTCGACCGCGGCTAGGCCTCGCCGGCCGTCAGACTCGCGATGAAGGCCCGCCAGTCGTCGGGGTTGAATTGCAAGCGCGCCGCATCCGGATGCTTGCCGTCCCGGATCAGAACCGAATTCGCGCTGAACGCGACTTCCACGCACGATTGGTTGCCGCAGAAACGGGACCTGCGCCATTCGAGGGCTTTCCTGTTCTCGGCCATCGGGTCGGCCTCCTCAAACCCTAGGACGTGAACCTTCAGCATACGGAGCGCGTCGCACAACGACACGTGAGTATGCGAGGTTGGCCCATGAATGCATATATCCGGCAAACCGGGCAACGGGCGTTGCCCGCGGGACTACAAGTCCCGCGGGCAGGTTCTGGGGCCGCCCCTCAGAGCAGGGAGTTCAGCCTCCTGTAGGCCTCGGCGTAGCCGGTGCGGTCGAGGCGCTCCACGTTGGCCGCGTTCGCCGCGAAGGCACGCATCAGGCTGCGCCGCACGCGCAGCAGGGTAATCGCGTTGTTCGATGCGAACAGGGTGATGCCGGCCCCGGCGTAGCTGGCGCGCAGGAGCCAGACGACGGGGGTGAAAATGCGGATCGCGCGGCCCGTGAGCGGAGGCACGGACAGCACGGCCGCGGCGATGACGTATTGACCGGCGCCGTCGGTGAGCGTCATTGCGGCCGCCGCCCCCACGGTGACCAGGGCGCCCGCGGCGAGGAGTACCATTCGTCCGGGGCGACCGTCGTGCTCCACGCGCAGATCTTCGAGGGCCTCCAGGTCGAACACCTGGGGCTCGGGTTTCCAGACCGCGTAGACATCATCAGTGATGACGATGTCGTGACCTTGATAGAAGACGGTCGGCATCGGTTCCCCCCTTAGCCTCGTCAAACAGTATGAGTCGGCTGCGTCACAGATCGCCAGACCACAAAGTGCCATATCGCAACCTGCGAAACTCCCACTCGCCGTGCCACTGTTGTCACCCAGGGTGGCGTCGCTGGTGGAGCTCGACCTCAGTCGTCGGTGAAGCTCAACCTAGCGTGACCGCGGCCAGCGACGTGGGCAAATGGAATTTCCGCTGGCGGGTCGGCTCGGAAGCGGACGCTCGGCAGGCCCTAAGCTTTGATTGAAGAATCCGACCATGAAGGAGCGCTCTGTGCGGCCCGGTGGACAGCCCAACCTGCAGCAGATGATGAAGCAGGCCCAGAAGATGCAGCAGCAGATGGTCGCCGCGCAGGCGGAGCTGGCCGAGGCCGAGCTCACCGGGACGGCCGGGGGTGGGCTCGTCACGGCGACCGTCAAGGGGACCGGCGAGGTCGTGTCGGTGAAGATCGACCCCAAGGCGGTCGACCCGGACGACGTCGAGACCCTCGAGGACCTCGTCGTCGCGGCGGTGCACAACGCGGCCCAGGCCGCCCGTGATCTGACCGAGCAGAAGATGGGCCCGCTGACCGCCGGGCTCGGGGGCCTGGGCGGCGGTCTCGGGCTGCCCGGCTTCTAACGGGCGACCGGCGTGTACGAAGGCGCCATCCAGGATCTGATCGACGAACTCGGTCGCCTGCCCGGGGTCGGGCCGAAGAGCGCGCAGCGCATCGCGTTCCACGTGCTCTCGGCCGATCCCGCGGACGTCAAGCGCTTGGCCCAGGCGCTGCAGCGGGTCAAGGAGCTCGTGCGGTTCTGCACGCGCTGCTTCAACGTGGCCGAGGCCGAGCTCTGCCGGATCTGCCGCGACCCGCGCCGCAGCGACGAGGTCTTCTGCGTGGTCGAGGAGCCCAAGGACGTCGTGGCGATCGAGCGCACGGGGGAGTTCCGCGGGCGCTACCACGTCCTCGGCGGCGCGATCAATCCGCTCGAGGGCGTCGGCCCCGACAGCCTGCGCATCCGCGAGCTGATGACGCGCCTGGCCGAGGGCACGTGCAAGGAGCTCATCCTCGCGACCGACCCCAACACCGAGGGCGAGGCGACGGCGACGTACCTCGCCCTGCTGGTCAAGCCGATGGGCCTCAACGTCACCCGGCTGGCCAGCGGCCTTCCCGTCGGCGGCGACCTGGAGTACGCCGACGAGATCACCCTGGGCCGCGCCTTCGAGGGCCGACGGGCGGTCTAGGACAGGGCCTAGCCCTCGGGGCGGTTGAGGATCCCGACGACGACGGCGTGGACGGCCGCCAAGTCTGCCGGGTCCTTCAGCGTGCCCTTGGCGCCCGTCACTGTGTACCATTCATCGGCGTCTTTGTATTGAACCTTGACGACGAAGGCCCCGTCGGGGCCGATCTCGGACTGCAGGGTCAGCTCCCCGGTCACGACTCCGACTTCGTCGGTCATGACCCCACCCGGGCCGGCCACGATGTCGGTCCGTAGCACGTCCGCGGAAGCCGGTGCCGTGGCGGAAGCCGGGGCCTCGGTGGAAGCGGCCGCCTCGGTCGATGCCGAAGCGGCCGTCGCCTCCGAAGAAGCCGAGTTGGGTGCCGGTGGAGGAACCGGGTCATCCGGGGCCGAAGCGGGTGGGGTCGTCTCCGTCATCCGGTTCCTCCAGAAGCGCATCAGCAGGTCGCCAGCATGTCCGAGAGCGCGGTCTTCTCCGCGGTCGTCACGGACAACTTGTAGTAGGACTTCACTGTTACCCAGTCGGTGGCGTACGTGCACCAGAACGCGTGGTTCGGTGGCTTCCACGCCGACGGGTCCTGGTCACCCTTCGACCGGTTCGACTGGAGACTGACCGCGAACAGCTGCGGCCGGGTGAGGTCGTTGGCGAAGTCCTTGCGCTGCTCGTCGGTCCACTTCGCGGCGCCGGAGCGCCACGCGGCCGCGAGCGGCACCATGTGATCGATGTCGAGGGACTGCGGGTCGGTCAGGTCCTTGTCGTCGTACGGGCTGTGCCAGGAGCCCGCCGTGATCTTGCAGTCGGCGGTGGCCTTGACGTTCTTGCCGTCTCGCTTCAGTACGACGTCGCGCGTGTCGCAGCCGTTCCCCTGGCTGATCCAGTGCGTGAACTTCTCGCGGCTGTAGCCGGACATCGAGGCGGCCGTGGCGACGGTCAGCGCGTCCAGTGACGCCTTCGCACCGCCACCCCCGCCCCCGGTGCCGGTGTTCGTGCCCGTGTCCGAGGAGCCCGTGGCCGAGCCGGGGGTGGAGGAGACCTGGCAGCTGCCGGCGCCGGTGAGCACCGTGGCGAGCGCTAGAGCGATGAGAACGGCCTTGCCGTTGGTGGAGGGGCGCACGTCCCTACTGTGCGGCATCAATGCGAACAAGTGTTGGAGGACCCGCCCGTGTCGATCGCCACGGGCGGGTCCGATACGCGACTGTCAGCCCCGGTTGGCCGCGCTGAGCACCGCGCGCAACGAGGCCGTCACGATGTTCGCGTCGATGCCGACGCCCCAGTACGTCCGGCCGTCGACGGAGCACTCGACGTACGCCGCCGCCTGCGCCCCTTCGCCCGACGTCAGCGCGTGCTCGGCGTAGTCCAGCACGCGCACGTCCACGCCGACGTCGCCGAGGGCGTGCACGAACGCGTCGATGGGCCCGTTGCCGGTCGCGTCCACGCTGCGGGCCTGCCCGTCGACGGTGATCTCGGCCTGCAGGGTGACCTTGCCGTCGACCGTGTTGGCCTCGTACGACGTCAGCGTGAACCGCCGGTCCGAGAAGTACTCGCCCGCGAAGAAGTCCCACATCTGCTGCGGGTTGACCTCGCCGCCCTCGTCGTCGGTGTGCCGCTGCACGACGCCCGAGAACTCGATCTGCAGCCGGCGCGGCAGGTCCAGGTGGTGCTCGGACTTCATGACGTACGCGACGCCGCCCTTGCCCGACTGCGAGTTGACCCGGATGACGGCCTCGTAGGAGCGGCCCAGGTCCTTCGGGTCGACCGGCAGGTAGGGCACGCCCCACGTGAACTGGTCGACGTCGACCCCGGCGGCCGCCGCGTCGCGGTTGAGGGCCTCGAAGCCCTTCTTGATCGCGTCCTGGTGCGAGCCCGAGAACGCGGTGTAGACCAGGTCACCCGCGTACGGGTGGCGCTCGTGGACCGGCAGCTGGTTGCAGTACTCCACCGTGCGCTTGATCTCGTCGATGTCCGAGAAGTCCACCTGCGGGTCGACGCCCTGCGAGAACAGGTTCAGCCCGAGGGTCACCAGGTCGACGTTGCCCGTCCGCTCGCCGTTGCCGAACAGGCACCCCTCGACCCGGTCGGCGCCGGCCAGCAGGCCCAGCTCGGCGGCCGCGACCGCGGTGCCCCGGTCGTTGTGCGGGTGCAGGGACAGCACGACCGACTCCCGGCGCGGCAGGTTGCGCGACATCCACTCGATGGAGTCGGCGTAGACGTTGGGCGTGGCCATCTCCACCGTCGCCGGCAGGTTGACGATCAGCGGGCGGTCCGGCGTCGGCTGCAGCACCTCGATGACGGCGCTGCAGACCTCCAGCGCGTAGTCCAGCTCGGTGCCGGTGTAGGACTCGGGGGAGTACTCGTAGAAGATCTCGGTGTCCGGGGTGATCGCCTCGGCGTACTTCTGGCACAGCCGCGCGCCCGTGGTGGCGATGTCGGTGATCCCGGCCCGGTCCAGGCCGAACACGACCCGCCGCTGCAGCGTCGAGGTCGAGTTGTAGAAGTGCACGATCGCGCGGCGGGCGCCGACCAGCGACTGGAAGGTGCGCTCGATCAGGTTGTCCCGGCACTGGGTCAGCACCTGGATGGTGACGTCCTCGGGGATCAGGTCCTGCTCGATCAGCGTGCGTACGAAATCGAAGTCGGTCTGCGAGGCGGCCGGGAACCCGACCTCGATCTCCTTGTACCCCATCCGGACCAGCAGGTTGAACATGCGCCGCTTGCGCTCGACCGACATCGGGTCGATCAGGGCCTGGTTGCCGTCGCGCAGATCCACGGCACACCACCGGGGCGCGACCGTGACCTCGTTCGCGGGCCATTGCCGGTCGGTCAGCGGGATCGGGAACTGTTCGGAGAACGGCCGGTAGCGGTGGATGGGCATACGGCTGTTGGTCTGACGGGCGATCTCGGACATGCTTTCCTGCTCCTGGGTTGTCGCGCACGATGCGCGGAAAGGTCTGGGGAAGTCAGACCGGCAGGAGCGCGGACGCGCGCGTCATCCCCGCGACGAGGTGCCGGCCTGTCGGGCCCCGTCGCGGCGACGAAGAAGAAGCGTCTGCCACATGTCAAGACCTACCCTACGGGCTTTGCCGACGCGGCGCCACTGGGTCCGCCACTGGCCGCGGGCGGCGGGGGCGGCGGGGCCGACGTGCCCAGCGGCGCGCCGTCCGCGACCGGGCCGGGCAGCGAGATCGTCGCCGGGGCGGCCACCACCTCGCCCGTCAGCATCAGCTGGCCGAACGGGAGCCTGGCGGCGGTGAGGATGCCGTTGTCGTTGTAACAGAAGGTGCCGGGGTCGATCGGGGGTGCGATCGCCGTGACACCGGGCTCGACGGCGAAACACGGCGCCGAGGTGCCCGCGAGCGGCTCGGCGGGCGCCACCGACAGCGGGATCTGCCGGTCCAGCAGCACGTCGAGCCAGCTGACGAAGACGTACTGCACCCGCGGATCGATCGCCGCGGGCAGCTTCTTGCCGGCCGCCGCGACCTTCACACAGCTGCCGGAGGGGTTGATCGGGCACTGGTACTGCCCCTCGGGCCGGCTCGCGATGGCCACGTCCGCGGTGCCGCCCAGCGCGCCGCCCTGGATGTCGACCCGCCAGGTCCGGTCGGAGGCGATCGACACCAGGATCGAGCGGGGCGCCTTGCCCTGGACGGTGAGCGTGTACGCGGCGACGTACCGCTGATCCTTCGCCACCGCCACACGCGCCGCGAGCATCCCGCGCGGGTCCGGCTGGGCCGGCAGCGGGGTGCCGGCCGGGGTCGTCGTCGAGGTCGACGGCGGGCCGCCCGACGAGCTGCACCCCGACAGGAGCAGGCCGGTGAGCACGGCCATCGCCGTGCCGGTGATCACAGTGATCGGATAATGGCCGACCCGTCGCGCAAGCACCCGCGTATTCTCGCCCGGCGGGGCGGCCGGATCGTGGAACGCCACTCCCGGCGGGCATCCCACCCCGGTACGCTCGGCTGCGTTGACCATGTGTTGACCTTGCCCCGGAAAGGAGCTCGACGGCGGTGGCGCTGATCGTGCAGAAGTATGGCGGTTCCTCCGTCGCCAACGCCGAGCGCATCAAGCGCGTCGCCGAGCGCATCGTCGACACGCGAAAGGCCGGCAACGAGGTCGTCGTGGTCGTCTCGGCCATGGGCGACACGACCGACGAGCTGCTCGACCTCGCGTCGCAGGTGAGCCCGGTCCCCGCCGGTCGCGAGCTCGACATGCTGCTGACCGCCGGTGAACGCATCTCGATGGCGCTGCTCGCGATGGCGATCAACAACCTCGGGTACGAGGCCCGCTCCTACACCGGCAGCCAGGCCGGCGTGATCACCACGTCGACGCACGGCCGGGCCCGCATCATCGACGTCACCCCGGGCCGCCTGCGCAGCGCGCTGGACGAGGGCGCGATCGCGATCGTCGCCGGCTTCCAGGGCGTCTCGCAGGACACCAAGGACATCACCACGCTGGGCCGCGGCGGCTCCGACACCACCGCGGTGGCCCTCGCCGCCGCGCTGCAGTCCGACGTCTGCGAGATCTACACCGACGTCGACGGCATCTTCACGGCCGACCCGCGGGTCGCCAAGAACGCCCGGCACATCAAGCAGATCACCTACGAGGAGATGCTCGAGCTGGCCGCGTGCGGCGCCAAGGTGCTGCACCTGCGCAGCGTGGAATACGCGCGGCGGTTCTCGCTGCCGATCCACGTGCGTTCCTCGTACTCAACCGCCAACGGCACCATGGTCACCGGATCGATGGAGGACCTTTCCGTGGAGCAAGCGCTCATCACCGGCGTCGCGCACGACCGCAGCGAGGCGAAGATCACGATCGTCGGCGTGCCCGACCAGCCCGGTGTCGCCGCGCGGATCTTCCAGACGGTCGCGGCCGCGGAGACCAACATCGACATGATCGTGCAGAACGTGTCGACCGAGAGCACCGGCCGCACCGACATCTCCTTCACGCTGCCGAAGACCGACGGCGCCGCCGCCAAGGCCGCGCTCGAGCGCATCAAGTCCACCGTGGACTACAAGTCGGTCCTGTTCGACGACCACATCGGCAAGGTCTCGCTCATCGGCGCCGGCATGCGCTCCAACCCGGGCGTCGCGGCCAAGCTCTTCGCGGCCCTGGCCGAGGCCGGCGTGAACATCGAGATGATCTCCACCTCGGAGATCCGGGTCTCGGTCGTGTGCCGCGACACCGACCTCGATGTCGCCGTCCGGGCGATTCACGACGCGTTCGAGCTGGGCGGAGACGAGGAAGCCGTGGTGTACGCGGGGACCGGAAGGTAGGTTCGTCCTTCATGGGCGGTCTGCCGAGCCTGGCTGTTGTCGGGGCCACCGGGGCCGTCGGCTCCGTGATGTGTGAGCTGCTGTCGTCCCGCAAGAACGTGTGGGGCGAGATCCGGCTGGTCGCCTCCAAGCGCTCGGCGGGCCGCAAGCTCACCGTGCGCGGCGAGGAGCTGCTCGTCCAGGAGCTGACCCCCGAGGTCTTCGACGGCGTCGACGTGGCCATGTTCGACGTGCCCGACGAGGTCTCCGCGGAGTGGGCGCCGATCGCGGTCGCGCGCGGCGCCATCGCGGTGGACAACTCGGCCGCCTTCCGGCTGGACCCGGACGTGCCGCTGGTGGTGCCCGAGATCAACCCGGAGCAGGTGCGCAACCGCCCGAAGGGGATCATCGCCAACGCGAACTGCACCACGCTCACGATGATCGTGGCGCTCTCCCCGCTGCACCGCGAATACGGGCTCAAGGAGCTCGTCCTGGCCTCCTACCAGGCCGTCTCCGGCGCCGGCCAGAACGGCGTCGACACGCTGCTCGACCAGCTCGGGCGCGTCGGCGGCGACCGCACCCTGGGCTCGCGCTCGGGCAACGTCCGCCGGGCCGTGGGCGACGACCTCGGTCCGTTCCCCGCGCCGCTGGCGTTGAATGTCGTACCGTGGGCAGGCTCCCTCCGCGAGGCCGGATGGTCTTCGGAGGAGCTCAAGCTGCGCAACGAGTCCCGCAAGATTCTCGGCCTGCCCGACCTCAAGGTCTCGGCCACGTGCGTGCGGGTTCCCGTCGTCACCGGCCACTCGGTCGCCGTCCACGCGGTCTTCGGCACCGAGGTCGACGCGGAGGGCGCCCGCGAGGTCCTGCGCCACGCCCCCGGCGTGATCCTGGTCGACGACCCGGCCGCGGGCGAGTTCCCGATGCCGATCGACGCGGTGGGCACCGACCCCTCGTGGGTCGGCCGCATCAGGCGCTCGGTCGACGACCCGAGGGCGCTGGACTTCTTCGTGACGGGCGACAACCTGCGCAAGGGCGCGGCGCTGAACACGGCCCAGATCGCCGAGCTGCTCTCGGCCGAACTCACCGCCTGATCCGCTTCCGGCCGAAAAGTCGGGCGCTGCGCATCCCAACTTTTCGGATTTGTCGCCTGACGGGGTATTAGTCCGGCTCCGTCGTTGTGAAGTAGCTCTCGGTTGACGGCCTCCATCAAATGACAGTTACTCTCAAAAAATGGATGCTGTCACTTCGAGCCCCCGACGCTGGTGGGCGCTCATCGCGATCGTGCTCAGCGTGCTCACCGTCGGCTTCGACACCACGATCCTCAACGTCGCCCTGCCCACGCTCGCCACCGCGCTCGACGCCGGCTCGGACGACCTGCAGTGGATCGTCAACGCGTACGTGCTGGTCTTCGCCGGCCTCCTGCTCCCCATGGGCGCCCTGGGCGACCGGTACGGCCGGAAACGCCTGCTCATGATCGGCCTGGCCCTGTTCGCCGGCTCGTCGCTGGTGGCCGTCTTCGCCACGGACGCGCTTCAGGTGATCGCCGCCCGGGCGCTGATGGGCATCGGCGGCGCCATCCTGACCCCGCTGACCATGGCCGTGCTGCCGGTGCTCTTCGACGAACACGAGCGCGGCCGGGCCATCTCCGTGCTGAGCATGGGCATGGGCGTCGGCCTGCCGCTGGGCCCGATCATCGGCGGCTACCTGCTGGAGCACTTCTGGTGGGGCTCGATCTTCGTGATCAACGTTCCCGTGGCCCTGGTCGCCCTGGTGGCGGTCGCCTTCCTCGTCCCGGAGTCGCGCGCGGCGAAGCCGAGGCGCGTCGACCTGCTCGGCGCCGGCCTGTCGACGGTGGGCCTGGTCGTCCTGGTGTACGGCGTGATCGAGGCCCCGACCCGCGGCTGGACCGATGCGAGGGTCCTCGCCGGCCTGGTCGGCGGCGCCACGCTGCTGGCCGTCTTCGTCCTGGTGGAGCGCCGGGCGAAGAGCCCGATGATCGACCTGAGGCTCTTCCGGAGGCCGCGTTTCGCCTGGGGTACCGCCGCCGGAACCCTGTCCTCGTTCGCCCTCTTCGGCGTGCTGTTCATCCTGCCCCAGTACCTGCAGGCGGTCCGCGGCGACGACGCCCTGGGGGTGGGGCTGCGCCTGCTCCCGCTGATCGCCGGCCTGTTCGTGGGGGCACCCCTGGGCGAGCGGCTCGCCCACCTGACCGTCACGCGGGTCCCGGTGGCGGGGGGCCTGCTCATCGGCGCGCTGGGCCTCGGCCTGGGCGCGCGGACCGAGGTCGGCTCCGGCTACGGCACCGTGGCGACCTGGCTGGCGATCGCCGGGGCGGGGATCGGCCTGGCGATCACTCCCGCGATGGACGCGGTGCTGGGCGCCCTGCCGCGCGACGAGGCCGGCTCGGGCACCGCGATCACGATGACCTTCCGCCAGGTGGCGGGCGCCCTCGGCGTGGCGTTGCTCGGCAGCCTGACCAGCGCCGTGTACCGCGGCCGGCTGAACGACGCCCCGGAGGCGGCCCGGCGCTCGGTCGCCGCCGGCGTGACCCTGGCCGCCCGGACCGGCGACGCGGCCCTGGCCCTGGCCGCCCGGACGGCCTTCGTGGACGCCATGGCCGCGGTCCTGCTGGTCTGCTCCGCCATCGGCGTCATCGGAGCCCTCCTGGCGGCCCTGTTCCTGCCCAATGCCCAGCGGCGCCCCGGTGCGGAAGAATCGGTGGATGGGCTCACCAGGGTTGCGTGAACGCAAGAAGCAGAAGACCCGCTGGGCGATCCAGGAGCACGCGGTGCGCCTGTTCGTCCAGCAGGGCTACGACGCGACCACGGTCGAGCAGATCGCCGAGGCCGCGGAGATCTCCCCGAGCACGTTCTTCCGATACTTCAAGACCAAGGAAGACGTGGTCATCCAGGACCGCTACGACGAGCTGATGGCGGAGAGGATCCGGGCGGCACCGGCCGGCCTGACCCCGCTGGAGGTGCTGCGGCATGCGTTCGCGGACGCCTTCAAGGCGACCACCCGGGACGAGGTGGACCAGGCCCTGGAGCGGGCCAGGCTCCAGCTGGGCGTCCCGGCGCTGAGGATGCGCGCCCTGGACACCCTGCAGGACTCGATCAGGTTTCTGGCGGTCCCCCTGGCCGAACGCCTGGGCCGCCCGGCCGATGACTTCCGGTGCCAGGCCTTCGTCGGCGCCTGCGTCGGGGCCATGATGAACGCCCTCCTGACCTGGGCCAGGGACGGCGGCGACGCGCACGAGGCACTGAAACTGATCGACCAGGCCCTCGACGTGGTGGCCGAGGGCCCATAACGGCGCTCAGGGCGACAGCGACGCTCAGGCGACAGCGACGCTCAGGCGACAGCGGCGCCAAGGCCGACAGCGACGCTCAGGCGACGACGTCGTCGGCGTCGGTGATCGTGTAGGCGTAACCCTGCTCGGCCAGGAACCGCTGCCGATGAGCCGCGTACTCCGTGTCGATGGTGTCCCTGGCCACCACCGTGTAGAAGTGCGCCTGGCGGCCGTCCGCCTTGGGCCGAAGCACCCGCCCCAGCCGCTGCGCCTCCTCCTGGCGGGACCCGAACGTCCCCGACACCTGCACGGCCACCGCCGCCTCGGGCAGGTCGATGGAGAAGTTGCCGACCTTGGAGATCACCAGCGTCCGGAGCTCCCCGCTGCGGAACGAGTCGAACAGCTTCTCCCGCTCCCGGTTGGTCGTGGCCCCCTGAATGATCGGCGCCTGCAGGAACTCCCCGAGCTGATGCAGCTGGTCGATGTAGCCCCCGATGACCAGGACCTGATCGTCCTTGTGCCGGTCGATCAGCGCCCGGACCACCGGCAGCTTCGTCCGGGCCGTGGCCGCCACCCGATAGCGCTCCTCGGGCTCGGCGACGGCATAGGCCATCCGCTCCTCGTCGGTCAGCGTCACCCGCACCTCGACACACTCCGCGGGGGCGATCCACCCCTGCGCCTCGATGTCCTTCCAGGGCGCGTCATACCGCTTGGGCCCGATCAGCGAGAACACGTCCCCCTCGCGCCCGTCCTCCCGCACCAGCGTCGCCGTCAGGCCGAGCCGCCGCCGGGCCTGCAGATCGGCCGTGAACCGGAAGATCGGCGCCGGCAGCAGGTGCACCTCGTCGTAGACCACGAGGCCCCAGTCGCGGGCGTTGAACAGGTCGAGGTGGGCGAAGGCCCCGCCGCGCCGGGTCGTCAGCACCTGGTAGGTCGCGATCGTGACCGGGCGGATCTCCTTGCGCTCGCCGGAGTATTCGCCGATCTCCTCCTCGGTCAGGCTCGTGCGCGCGATCAGCTCGCGCTTCCACTGCCGCCCCGCGACCGTGTTGGTGACCAGGATCAGCGTGGTCGCCTTGGCCTGGGCCATCGCCGCGGCGCCGACCAGCGTCTTGCCGGCCCCGCAGGGCAGCACCACGACGCCGGAGCCGCCGGCCCAGAACGACTCGACCGCCTCCCGCTGGTAGGAGCGCAGCACCCAGCCGTCCTCGGCCAGGTCGATCTTGTGGGCCTCGCCGTCGACGTAGCCGGCCAGATCCTCGGCCGGCCAGCCCAGCTTCAGGAGGGCCTGCTTGAGCCGTCCGCGCTCGGACGCGTGGACGATGACGGTGTCCGCGTCGATCTGGCTGCCCAGCATCCCGGCGAGCTTCTTGCTCTTGGAGACCTCGATGAGCACCGCGCGGTCGGACGCGTGCAGGACGAGCCCGTGCACCGGGTCGTTGCGCAGCTGGAGCCGCCCGTAGCGGTCCATCGTCTCGGCGATGTCGACCAGCAGCGCGTGGGGCACGGGATAGCGCGAATAGCGCAGCAGGGAGTCGACCACGCCCTCGGCGTCGTGGCCCGCGGCGCGCGCGTTCCACAGGCCGAGCGGGGTCAGGCGATAGGTGTGCACGTGCTCCGGCGACCGCTCGAGCTCGGCGAACGGTGCGATGGCCATGCGGCACGCCTGGGCGTCGGGGTGGTCGACCTCGAGCAGGAGCGTCTTGTCGGACTGGACGATCAGTGGACCTTCTGGCACCGGACCAGTGTCGCATGCGGGTATGACACTTCCCGGATAGTGGGAACGATGGATACCCGTGCAACGAACCGGCCCTTCCCGTGCGTTCAACACTTTGACGGCTTCGGCGGCCGTCGCCGCGGAGCCGGACGCACGCGCTCGAATGGAGTTCGGGGGCGAGCGCGTACGTCCGATCCCGCGACCGGCGAACATCGGGTGATTCACCGGAGTCGTCGCCCGCGCCGGCCGCCTAGCATCGAGGCATGCGTCCGAGGGTGACCTTGACGTTCGGTGGATTCGCCGCCCTCGCGGTGGCGGTCGGCTGGTTTCTGCTCTCCCATCGGGTCGCGCACACGGACGTCGAGACCGCCGTGAGCGAGTCGCTCGGCGCGATCCTCGTCGTCATGCTGCTGGGCTCGATCGTCGGCTCGGTCGTCGGCTCGACCCGCCGCAGCGGTGGGAAGCGGAAATGAGCAACCTGGCGAAGCTCGGCGTCACCGTTGTCGCCGTCGCGGCCCTGAGCTGGTTCTTCGTCTCCTGGCTGGTGCTCAAGAGCCCGCTGACCGACGCCATCGGCGAGACGATGGGCAGCCTGGCCGCCGTCATGCTGATCGTGTCCGTGATCGGCTCCGTGATCGGCACCGCCCGGGCCGAGAACTAGGCCTCCGCCTCCGGGACCGCGCCGGTGATGCGGTGCAGCGCGAAGGTGTGCAGCATCTCCGTGCGCTCGTCCTCGGCGCGCAGATAGCCCGAGCCCATGGACACCGGCCGCACGAGCCGCGACGCCGTGGCCCCGTGCGCGTCGACGTATCCCACCCAGACCCGGGTCTTCTCCCGCAGCGCCTGCTGCAGCACCTCGAGCGCCTCCGTGTGCGAGGCCCCGGAGGCCCCGTTGGCCCGCACGGTCACGGGCGCCCGCCGCGCGACCCGGGCCGCCGCGTCGCCCCGCCGGATCTGCTCGATGACGCCGGCGAGCCGGGGTCCCGAGAGCCGTACCGCCGCCGTGGGGTCCTCCACCCCGCGCGACGCCCACGACGGGCGCGGAGCCCCCCGGCGCTGCTTCGGTCGGCTCAGCACCGCGGCGCCGGTCGAGTCCTCCTGCACCGGCGGGTATCCGGCCTCCCGCAGCGCCTCCAGCAGCCGGGCCGGCGTGTGGCGGCAGGCCAGCACCGTCGGGGCCAGGCGGCGCAGCCCCAGCGTCTGCAGCCGCCGGTCGGCGAGGACCTCGGCGATCATCGACTCGTCGTCGCTGCGCACGTAGGAGTTCGCCGACCCGATGCGCATGCCGCCGTGGCGGCGGGCGACGTCGTCGATGAGATAGGTGAGCGTCTGCGGCACCGGCGTGCGCGAGCGCCGGGCGAGCAGCGCGTGCAGGTCGGCCGCGGAGTAGCCGGCGTCGAGGCTCCGGCGGATCGTTTCGGCCGTGATGCGGAACACGCTGGCGCTCTCCTGCAGCCCGAGCAGCTCCAGCTCCCCGGCGAGGGTGGGCTCGGGCGGGCCCGGGACGATCGCGGACAGGTCGGCCTGCAGCAGCACGTGGTCGACGGGGGTCGGCAGCAGCGTGTCCAGCAGCGCGGCCGAGCCGGAGAGCGCATAGCCCTCGGGCGAGCCGATCCCCAGCGGGTCCTCGGGGTCGGGCGCCTCGGCGGCGAGCTCGGCCAGCAGCAGCCGCCCGTATGCGGTCAGCCCGCCGAACCCGGTCAGCCCGACGAACGCGGCCTCGGCCAGGCTCGCCTCGATCGCCGCCGACGTGGCCCGGTTGATCCGCCGCGGGGTGCGCCAGGCGAGGGTCTCCACGACGCCGGCCGGCGCCGCGGTCAGTCCGGGGGCCAGGTCGGCCAGCACCTGCAGGGCGGACTTGCGCTGGGCCGGGGCGCCGGGGCGGGACAGCTCGGGCGCGAGCGCGTTGAGCGGGCGGTCGCGGTCGTCGCGCTGCCCGACGAGTGCGGGCGCGCGGGTCATGGTCAGCCAGGCCACCGCGAGCCGGTGCCAGCGGGCGGCGATGCCGAACGCGCGCCAGGCGTCATAGGCGACGGTGGGCAGGAAGACGCTCTCGACCCGCTTGTTGTCGATGATCTCCTCGCCGATCAGCCCCGCGGCGGTGACGATCTCGACCAGCAGCGCCGCCTGCTGCTCCTCGACGCCGACGGTCTTGGCGTAGCGGCGCAGCTCCCGGATGCCCAGGCCGCCCGAGCGCAGTACGGCCGGCGGCTCCTGCCCGATCGTCTCGATCAGCGTCTCGGCGTTGCGGACCAGCTCCAGCACCTGCCCGGCCCCGGCCCGATCCAGCTGGGCGGGGTCGCGCTGCGAGGTCTGCAGCGCCGGCGGCTCGGGGTGCAGCTGTCCGAGCGGCCCGGCCTCGCGGCGCAGCAGGAGCGCGACCTCGACCGGCAGTTCCACGGCGTCGCGCCCGACGGGCACGAGCAGGTGTCGTTCGACCAGCCAGCGCACCGGCGAGTCGGAGTCGGGCAGCAGGGCGGTCGCGGCGACGGTGCCGACGGGCGGGCCCGCGGCGAGGCGGTCGAGCACGGCCCGGGCGGCGGGGGAGGCGGCCAGCAGCGCCCGGCGCAGCCCGGCGGCGTCGGCGACCAGCGCGCCGGCCATCGGGTCGAGCTCCTCGGCGGGGCGGCCCAGCCCGGCCGGGAAGGGCGAGCACACCTCGTCGACGGCGCCCACGATCCGCAGCGCCGGGTCGGGGCCGTAGACCACCGCGAAGGTCCGCAGCCGGTCGATCGCCGCGCGCACGTGCACCGCGTCGACGCCGGACTGGGCGGTGAGCGCCAGCACCGACTCGGCCGACGAGGCGTGGCCGACGCGCGTGTACCGCAAAGCGTCCAGGATCTCCAGCGTGAACTGGTCGAGCGCGTCGAGCGCGCGGGCCACCGCCACCCGCGACTGGGCCCGGTGCGCGAGCGCCGAGAAGTCCGACGGCGGCGGGATGACCAGGTCGGGGCGCAGCCGGATGAGCGCCGTCAGCTCGTCGTCGGGCAGGGCGCGCAAATGGTCGGCCAGCGAAATCGTCGTCATCTCGCCTCATACGCTAACCGGCGCGTACGACAAAAGAGGGCGGGCCCGGCGGGCCCGCCCTCGATTGCTCGCTCGGAGTTACTTCAGGCCGTTGCTGACGGCGGTGATCAGCTCGCCGTTGCTCGTGTCACCCGAGAGCTCCCAGAAGAACGCACCGCCGAGGCTCTGGTTCTTCGCGTACGTCATCTTGCCGGCGATGGTGGACGGAGTGTCGTAGCTCCACCAGTTGTTGCCGCACTTGGCGTAGGCCGTGCCGCCGACGGTACCGGTCGCCGGGCAGCTGTTCTTGAGGACCTTGTAGTCCTCGATGCCCGCCTCGTAGGTGCCGGGGGCGGCGCCGGTGGCCGAGCCGCCGGGGGCGTCCTGCGTGACACCGGTCCAGCCGCGGCCGTAGAAGCCGACGCCCAGCAGCAGCTTGTTGGACGGGATGCCCTTGCTCTTGAGCTTGGTGATCGCCGCGTCGGAGCAGAAGCCGGCCGTCGGGATGCCCGAGTAGCAGGTCAGCGGCGAGTGCGGGGCGGTCGGGCCCTGCGCGTTGAAGGCGCCGAAGTAGTCGTACGTCATCGGCATGAACCAGTCGAGGTTCGCGGCCGCACCGGCGTAGTCGGTGAGGTCGATCTTGCCGCCGTTGCTGCCGTCCGCGGTGATGGCCGAGGTGACGAGCTTCGACGGGCCGAACTTGGCGCGCAGCGCGGCGATCACGCTCTTGTAGGCGTTCGGGCCGGAGCCGTCACACTGCAGGCCACAGGCGTTCGGGTACTCCCAGTCGATGTCGATGCCGTCGAAGACGCCGGCCCAGCGGGAGTCGTTGATCAGGTTGTAGCAGGAGTCCGCGAACGCGGTCGGGTTCTGCGCGGCCTGCGTGAAGCCGGCCGACCAGGTCCAACCGCCGAACGACCAGATGACCTTGAGGCCCGGGTGCATCGCCTTGAGCTTCTTCAGCTGGTTGAACGAGCCCCGCAGCGGCTGGTCCCAGGTGTCGGCGACGCCGTCCACCGAGTCGGCCGCGGTGTAGGCCTTGTCGTAGTCCGCGTAGCTGTCACCGATCGAGCAGCGCCCGCCGGTGGTGTTGCCGAACGCGTACAGGATGTGGGTGAGCTTCGCGGCCGAGCCGCTCGTCTCGATGTTCTTCACGTGGTAGTTGCGGCCGTAGACGCCCCACTCCGCGAAGTAGCCGACGACCTTCTTGCTCCCGCCGGCCGGCGGCGTGGTCGTGGTCGGCGGCGGGGTCGTCGGCGGCTTGGTCGTCGGCGAGGTGGTCACCGGCGGGGTCGTCGGCGGCTTGGTGGTGCTGGTCGTGGGCGGCGCCGTGGTCGGGGTGCCCCCGCTGCAGGAGACGCCGTTGATCTTGCAGTTGGTCGGCGGCTTGGCGCCGGAGCCGTTCATGCCCCAGCTGAAGCTCGCGCCCGCCGCCAGGGTCGGGGACCAGGACTTGTTCGTGGCGACGTAGTGCTGACCCGTGCGGGTCACGTCGGCGTCCCAGAAGCTGGTGATCTGACCGCCCGCGGGCAGGTCGAACTCGAGCGTCCACCCGTTGATCGTGCTCGAGGTCCCGTTTGTGATCTTGTAGGTGGCGCCCCAGCCCGAGCCCCAGTCCTGGTCGACCGTGAACGTGGCGCTCAGGTTTCCGGCGGCATTGGCGGTGACGATGGGAACGACGGCTCCGGCCACCGCCAGAGCGGCGGCGACGATGAGGCCGTTGCGGACGGATCGTTTCATCGCGTCTCCTGGATGGTCTCTTAGGAAACTTTCCTAAAAGTGAAGGTGACGGTAGTGGCCTGGATCTCACTCGTCAATAGGAAGTCGAGCGTGTGTTTCGATGGCATACCTACTGTGACCTGGGCATCCTTAAGAGTGTCTCAACAACCGGTTGTCATTGGCTTTGACCTCGACATGACGCTCCTCGACACCAGGCGCGGCATCGCCGCAGCGTGGCGGGCGCTCACCGCGACGACCGGCGTCCATGTCGACGCCGACCTCGTGATCACCCGGCTGGGCCCGCCACTGCGCGAAGAAATGGCACAGTGGTTCCCGGCGGAAAGGGTCGACGAGGCTATTCGGATCTATCGGTCCCTCTACCCGGACCACGCCATATCGCCCTCGGTGGCCCTCCCGGGGGCGTTGGAGGCGCTGGCGGCGGTGCGCGCGGTGCCCGCCCGGATCGCGGTCATCACCTCGAAGCTCGGCCGCCTCGCGGAACTCCACCTCGCGCACCTCGGCATCGAGGTCGACCACGTCTACGGCGACGTCTTCCACGCCCAGAAGGCCGAGGTCCTGCGCGAGATCGGCGCCGCCCTCTACGTCGGCGACCACGTGGCCGACATGCAGGCCGGCGTCCTGGCCGCCATTCCGGTCGTCGGCGTCACGTCCGGCCCGTGCTCGGCCACCGAGCTCCGGGCCGCCGGCGCGACGGTCGTGTTCCCCGATCTGCGCCCGTTTCCGGCGTTTCTCCAAGGCATGATCTCGGTTGGCCGTCCCGTTTCGGATGACTAGCCTTGGTGTGCAATCCCGGGCACCGCGTGTGACGCGAGGTCGCCGGGACGGGTCCGACACTGGGGAGCAGGGCAGCGTGCCGACGGGTCGAGTGAAGTGGTACGACCAGGAGAAGGGTTTCGGATTCCTCACCAGCGACGACGGTGGAGACGTCTTCGTGCACAAGGCGGCGTTGCCGTCCGGCGTGGGTGAGTTGAAGACGGGTCAGCGGGTCGAGTTCGGGGTGGTGGAGAGCCGCAAGGGCAGCCAGGCGCTGCAGGTCAAGCTGCTGGACGCGCCGCCCTCGGTCGCCGAGGCCCGCGCGGTCGCGAACCGCCGCCCGCCGGAGGAGCTGCACGGCCTGATCGAGGACATGATCAAGGTCCTGGAGGCCAAGATCCAGCCCGACCTCCGGCGCGGCCGCTTCCCGGACCGCAAGACGTCCCGAACGGTGGCCGAGGCCGTGCACCTGGTGGCCCGGGAACTCGAGGTCTGACGCCGCGCAGAGGGGGCCTGCGGGCCCCCTCTGACGGTCAGGCGCCGACCAGCGGCGTGGCGGGCACCAGGCCCTCGGCCGCGGCCCGGTTGAGCAGCGCGTCGACGGCGGCGTGCCCGTCGGGGCCGAGCGACGAGGTGAACTCGTTGACGTAGAGCGCGATGTGCTGATCGACGACGCTCTGCTCCATCTCCTGCGCGTGCTCGAGCACGAACGCCCGGCTGGCCGCGGGATTCTCCCAGGCCAGCCGCACCGACTCCTTGATCCAGGCCGTCGCCTGCTCCGGGTCGACACGGTCCCGGTGCGCGAGGATCGCCCCGAGCGGAATGGGCAGCCCGGTGTCGTTCTCCCACCACTCGCCGAGGTCGGCGAGGGCGTGCAGCCCGTACCGCTGGTAGGTGAACCGCGCCTCGTGGATGACGAGCCCGGCATCGTACTTCCCGGCGGCCACGGCCGGCATGATCTCGGCGAACGGCACGACCTCGATGCGGGCCGGCGGCTCGGCGGCCGACCAGAGCCGCATCAGCAGGTAGGCGGTGGTCCGGTCCCCGGGAACGGCCACGGTCCTGCCGCCCAGGGAGGTGATGCCGGCGTCCTTGACCAGCACGAGGGGCCCGCAGCCGCGCCCGAGCGCCCCGCCGCAGGGCAGCAGCGTGTACTTGTCGAGCAGCCACGGCAGCGCGGCGTAGCTGACCTTGACCAGGTCGAACTGCCCCGAGAGCGCGGCCGTGTTGGTGACGTCGACATCGGCAAAGGTCACGTCAAACGCCGGCGCCCCGGGCACGAGCCCGTGCGTGAGCGCGTGGAAGACGAACGTGTCATTGGGACACGGCGAAAAAGCGAGCGAAAGCGTCACAACCCCGAATCTAGACCGAACGCGCGGGACCGCACCCCAAGCACCAAAAGAGCACCTGTGACCCTTGCGACACAGCGGGCGGGGCTCCGTGAGGATCAGCGGATCGCGGCGAACACCTGGCGAAGCAGGCCCAGAGCCTGGGGAATCTTCCAGGCCGCGCGGTCCCGCGGCCCGACCGCGTTCGAGATCGTCCGGATCTCGCCGAACGCCGCACCGGGCCAGAGCTTCGCGGCCGTGCCGACCCCGAAGCCCTCCATCCCCTCGGCGACCGCGTCCGGGAACCGCTTCAGCAGGCCCTCGGAGCTCGCCCCGGTGACGGTCGACACCGTCAGGACGGGCCCCCCGACGGCCTCCGGCAGCGCCATCCGCAGCGACCGCAGCAGCTGCGAGTCCGCGTCGATCCGCGAGGACCCGAACCCCAGCTCGTCCACGCTCAGGAACCCGTCCGGCCCCTCGGCCCCGAGATCGGCCGCGATCGACTCGGTCGCGACGACCAGCCCGCCGATCTCGACCCGCCCGGCGAACCCGCCGGCGATCCCGGCCGAGAGCACCAGGTCGAACGCCGGGCCCATGAACGCGGCCGTGGTCAGGTAGTGCGAGGCGACCGCCGCCGACGCCGCCGGGCCCACTCCGCCCGCGACCACGACGACCGGCGAGCCGTCCTCCAGGGCCTCGGAGCCCTGCGACCCCAGCCCGAGCCCGCCGAGCACGGCCTCCCGCTCGGCCTCGACCGCCGTGACGACCAACGCCCTCGAATACCCCAGCAACGCCCTCATCGCCCGTCGTCCTCCAGCCGGGCCGTCGGGTCCGTCCCCGATGGCCGATACAGCGTGTACCCCGGTGGTGCGAGCGGCGAACCGTCCTCCACGTCCACCACCGGCATCTTCCTCGTCTCGGTCGCGGCCGGTGCGGGGCCCGGGGCCGTCGGGTTCTCGCGCCGTTTGCCGAACCCGAACCGCCGCCTCTCCCCGTCGTCGTCCTTCGCGGTCGCCGGGCGCGGCACCGTGGTCGCCTCGGAGGCCGGCGCGGCCGGCGCGGCAGGAGCAGCAGGAGCCGGGACCGTCGGCGCCTCCGCGGCGTCGGGCACGTCCGGCGGCGCACCGCGCAGCCGCTCCTTGCGCAGGGCCACGGCGGCCCACGCCGCCCGCACCCCGCCCAGCGCCACGAACGCCGCGGCCACGAACAGCCCCCACGCACCGCCGAACGGGATGAGCCCGATCGCCCCGCCGATCACCCACGCGATCATGAGCAGCGTCTCGGAGTGCGCGAACGCGCTGGCCCGCACGTTCTCGTCGACGCGCTCCTGGATCGAGGCGTCCACGGCGAGCTTGGCCAGGCCGCTGGCGACCGCCGTGAACAGGCACAGCAGCGCGACCGTGCCGAGCGAGTGGCGGTTGGCGGCGAGGACGGCCACGAAGGCGGTGAGCAGAATCCCGATGGCCTGCAGCAGCACGGGCCGGTGGATGCGCAGCCGGGTGCCGATCGCGGTGGCGAGGAACGAGCCCACACCCAGCGCCCCCGCCACTACGACGACCGCCACCTGCTGCGAGAGCTGCCAGGCCAACAGCTTGACCGGGAGCGTGCCCTCCTTGATGGCGAAGGCGAGATAGAGCGTCAGGAAGCCGTAGAGCCCGCGCAGCGTGGCGCTGCCGACCAGCGCCGCGACGACCACGCGCCCGCTGAGCACCTTGACCCCGCGCCCGGCCGGCCGCAGGACCCTGGGCATCGTCTCGGGCGGGTCGGAGTCGGCGCGGGGCGGCAGGCGCAGCGCGGTGACCATGCCGTAGATGAAGACCAGGATCGACACCCGCAGCGGCCACTGCGGCCCGAACTGCCCGGCGAGGAGCCCGATCGGCAGCGCGATGGCGCCGGCGAACGTGCCGAAGACCGAGGCCCGGGCGCCCGCCTCCGACAGCCCGAGCCCCGGCGGCAGGACCCGGGGCACGGCGGCGCTGCGGGCCACGCCGTAGGCGCGGGACAGCACGAGCATGCCGAACGCGGCCGGGTAGAGCAGCCAGCTCGTCAGGTGGTCGGCCAGCATGAAGGCGAGAAAGGCGCGGCCCAGCATGGTGACCGCGAGTGCGTATCGGCGGCCGTGGCGGAACCGGTCGAGCACCGGCCCGACGACCGGGGCGAGCAGCGCGAACGGCAGCATCGTGACCAGGAGATAGAGCGCGACGCGGCCCCGGGCCTCGCCCGCCGGCACCGAGAAGAAGACCGTGCCGGCCAGGCCCAGCGCGACCAGGGTGTCGCCGGCGCAGGAGGCCGCGTGCAGGTCGAGCAGGCGCAGCATGCCGGTCTCGCCGCCGGCCCCGCGCTCACGCACGCGCAGCAGGTTGCGTCCGAGGTATCGACCCGCGCGTGTGGTCCCGACCGTCGCGACCCGTGCCGCGCGCACGGTGGTCACCACGCTCTGGGCCACTCCCCGAATCACCGACATGCCACCATCCTGAACCATGGGTACGACAGTTTCGGGGCGCGCCGGGGCCGCCGTGCTCACCGGGCGTGGCGATGAGGAAGAATAGAGGTGTGACTGCCTCGACTGCGCCCACGCGAGGAAGCGGCCGTGCCGCCAAGCCCGACCAGGTCCTGACGGATGCGGTCGAGGTCGCACGGCAGGGGCTCGACGTCGTCGACCCCGACCACATCGGCGCCCATCTGGGCGTTGTCGCAGAAGGCGAACGCCTGGTCACGCACTTCTTCGAGTGCGGCCTGCCCGGATACCGGGGCTGGCGCTGGGCCGTCACCGTCACCCGCATCCCGCGCAGCAAGCAGGTCACGATCTGCGAGTCGACGGTGCTGCCCGGCCCCGACGCGCTCCGCGCGCCCGAGTGGGTGCCGTGGCAGGAGCGCCTCCAGCCCGGCGACCTGGGCGTCGGCGACCTGCTGCCGACCCCGGCCGACGACCCGCGCCTGCAGCCCGGCTACGTGGAGTCCGACGACCCCGCGGTCGAGGAGGTCAACTGGGAGCTCGGCCTCGGCCGGGCCCGGGTGATGTCCCGCGACGGTCGCCTCGACGCGGCCCAGCGGTGGTATGACGGCGACCGCGGCCCCAACGCGCCCATCTCGGTCGCGGCCCCGGCCGCGGCCCGGTGCGGCTCGTGCGGCTTCTACCTGCAGCTCGCGGGCTCGCTGCGGCCGGCGTTCGGGGTGTGCGGCAACGAGTACGCGCCGGACGACGCCCAGGTGGTCTCGGCCGACCACGGCTGCGGCGCGCACTCCGAGGTGCTCGTCGAGCAGGCCCAGCCGGTCGACGAGCTGCCGACGGTCTTCGACGACAGCGAGGTCGAGGCGGTCGCGGTGAGCCGAGCCCCGGGTTCGGTCGACGGCGACGAACCGGCCGAGCCCTATGGACACGGCTGAGTTCGGTTACGCGGAGCGAGCGTCGCGGCTGCGCGGCGCGGTCGTCTGGCGCCACCGCGCGCGCGAGGGCGGCGCGAAGCGCATCCTGCCCGACGGCTGCATGGACGTCATCCACAGTCCGGGCGGGTTGATCGTCGCCGGACCGGACACCGTGGCCCACCTGGCCGGCGTCCCGGCCGGGTCGCGCTCGGCGGCGGTGCGGTTCGCGCCCGGCCAGGGCCCGGCGGTCCTCGGGGTCGCCGCGCACGAGGTGCGTGACCAGCGGGTGCCGCTCGACGCCCTCTGGCCCTCCGCCCGGGTGCGGCGCCTGACCGAGCGGCTCGACGAGGCGTCCGACCCCGGTGCCGTGCTCGAGTCCGAGCTGCTCGCCGCGGACCGTGCGCCCGACCCGCTGGCTCCGCGGCTGCTGGACCGCCTGCGCGCCGGGTGGTCGGTGGCCGGGATCGCGGCGGACGTCGGGCTCAGCGAGCGGCAGCTGCATCGGCGGGGGCTGCAGTTGTACGGGTACGGCCTCAAGACGCTCGCCCGCATCCTGCGCCTCGGGGCCGCGATGGAGCTGGCGCGGGGCGGGGTGGCGTTCGCCACGGTCGCCGTGAGCAGCGGTTATGCCGACCAGGCCCATCTCGCACGCGACGTCAAGGCGCTCGCCGGGGTGACGATGCAAGAGCTGGTGCATGGCTCGGGTCCGCGTCAGTAACCAACCGTTGCTCCCGCCAGGAATCCCGGCCTTCGCAGTGGCAGGAGCGGCGCTCGCCCCCGGCGTCCAGAGCGCGCTCAGAGCCGGGCGTACAAGTCGACGCCGACGCCGTCCGGATCGTGCACCACGGCGTACCGCATTCCCCAGAACGCGTCCCAGGGCTCCTTGTGCCCCGCGTATCCGGCCGCGAGGAGTTCGGCGTACACCTTGTCGACCTCGGCCGGCGACTCGCACTCGAACGCGAGCCCCATGCGGTTCCCGCCGACCGGGGTCGTCCATTCGGGGTCGAACGAACGGATGGTTTCGACGGTGTCCCAGGTCAGTTTGACCCCACCGTCGAGCACGTGCTCCACGTGCGGGCTGGCGTCCTCGGCCGGGGGCACGTCGAGCCCGAGCCGGCGGTAGAAGGCGAGCGAGCGCGGCATGTCGGCCACGACCAGGCCGAATACGTTCAGTCTCATGGCCTCAAGCTAGGGCGCGGCGGAGGTGTCCGTCTTGAAGGAATCGGACGCGCCCGCGGCCGCCCGGCGCCGCCGCCGGTTCCGGTCGTGCACGACCATCGTGAGCAGGCCCGGGATGCCCCACAGCGCGCCGGCGACGGCGATGCCGAGCCAGTTGCCGTGGCCGTGCGCGGCCAGGTCGTCGCGGAACACCAGCATGATCAGCGCGGCGACGATCCACAGCCCGATGCCGGCGACGGCGAAGGGCACCATCGGCGGGTCGAGCGGCTTGGGCGGCGTGGTCACGCGCACACGGTACCCGTCCGGGTCCCCTCCGCGCAGGACCACCGGTGATCGAGCGCACAGGTCGTTAGCCAGGCTCATTAGGTAAGCTAACTATTGTGATGGTTCGCGTGCCCAGACTCGCCGCCGCCCAGCTCGCGGCGGCCCTTCGGGACAGCATCACCCGCCTCAACCGCCGACTGCGACAGGCCCGCCCCATGGGCGACCTCACGATCACGCAGCTGTCGGCCCTCACGAGCCTGGAGCTCGCCGGCGCGCTGACGCCCCGGGAGCTGGCCGAGCACGAGCGGGTGCAGCCGCCCACCCTCACCAAGATCGTGGCGAAGCTGGAGGAACGCGGTCTCGTCCAGCGCTCGCCGCACCCGACCGACGGGCGGCAGGTCATCCTCGCCGCCAGCGAGTCGGGGCGCGCCGTCGTGGCCGAACACCGCCGCACCCGCGACGAGTGGCTCGCCAAGCAGCTCATGGCCCTCACCCCGGAGGAGCGCGAGGTGCTCACCAAGGCCGCCGAGATATTGGGGAGGATCGGGCGCAGCGCATGACAGGGACCACGTTCGGCTCACTGCAGGTCCGCAACTACCGTCTGTTCACCATCGGCCAGCTCGTCAAGCTTCTCGGCACCTGGATGCTGTTCACCGCGCAGGACTGGCTCGTCCTGCAGCTGTCCGACAACTCGGCATCCGCGCTCGGCGTCGTCACCGCCCTGCAGTTCATGCCGGTGCTCCTCCTCACCCTCTACGGCGGCCAGCTCGCCGACCGCTTCGACAAGCGGCGCCTGCTGCTGTTCGCCAACGCCGGGTCCGCCATCGTCGCCACCCTGCTCGGCGTGCTCGTCGTGACCGGGATCGTGAACCTGTGGTGGGTGTTCGTCACCGCCGCGCTGTTCGGGGCGATCAGCGCGATCGAGACCCCGGTGCGCCAGTCCTTCGTCTCCGAGCTGGTCGGCAAGGACCTGCTGCCCAACGCGCTGTCGCTGTCGTCGGCGACGTTCAACACCGCCCGCATCGTCGGGCCGGCCGCCGCCGGGCTGATCATCGCGACCCTGCACGACAAGACCGGCCCGATCTTCCTGCTCACCGCGGTGCTGTGCACGGCCCCGCTGATCTCGCTGGCCCGGATGAGCCCCGCGGAGCTGTTCCGCATCGAGCGCGACGCGCTGGCCGCGAGCGAGGCGCGGACGATCGACGGGCTGCGGTACGTCCGGCAGCGTCCCGACCTGAGCCTCGCCATCCTGCTCGTGTTCCTCGTGAGCCTCTTCGGGTTCAACTTCCAGCTGACCCTGGCCGTGCTCGCGCGGGTCGAGTTCCACGTCGACGCGAAGTACTTCGGGCTGCTCTCGACCGCGATGGCCATCGGCGCCCTCTCCGGCGCGCTGGCCAGCTCCCGGCGCCGGAGCCGCCCGTCGGTCTACCGCGTGCTCGCCGCGGCCATCCTCTTCGCCGGCTTCGAGTCGCTGGTCGGCCTCGCCCCGACCTTCGTGATCGCGGTGGCCCTGCTCCTGCCGACCGGCTTCTTCATGATCTACTTCGCCCAGGCCGCGAACCAGCGAGTCCAGCTCGGCGTGGACGCCGCCTTCCGGGGCCGGGTGATGGCGCTGTACGTGCTCGTCTTCCTCGGCACCACCCCGATCGGCTCGCTCATCATCGGCTGGTGCGCGGAGCACTACGGCCCGCGGTCCGGGCTCTGGGCGGGCGGCCTGATCTCGCTCGTCGCGGCGGTGATCCTGGGGGTGCTGCAGCTGCGGCGGACTCACGGCCGCATCCACGTGGCCTGGCGGCCGCGCCCGAGCGTGCACGTCCACGAGCGCGCCACCGGCGTGCCGGCGGTTCGTCCCGCCGTGCGCTAGATCGGGCCTCGGGTCCGTTTCACCGTGGGCCGTTCGCTCCATCGGGACGCGCGGCCTGCGATCCGGAACGCGCACCTAGTCACGGCGTTGGCGCCATTCGCCCCGGCGGGTCGTTCGCTCGCGCCGGGACGTCTGGTTGCGAGCCCGAACGCGCACCTGGTCACGGCGTTGGCGCCATTCGCCCCGGCGGGTCGTTCGCTCGCGCCGGGACGTCTGGTTGCGAGCCCGAACGCGCACTTGGTCACGGCGCTGGCACCGGCACGATGCGGCTGCGACGGTTTTTGTCGTACCCATATGGTTGAGTCACGGTCATGGAGCGATCGCGACTGCTGCAGTGCCTGGCCGCCGATTACATGCGCCTGCGCGAGGTGGCCGGGGCCGGGCTGACCGCCAAGGTCCCCACCTGTCTCCCCTGGACGGTGGGGGACCTCGTGCGCCACGTCGGCCAGGTATACCTGCACAAGGCCGAGCTCATGCGAACCGGTGACTGGCCGACGCCCTGGCCGCCGGAAGACATCCTGAGCGAGCCCCCGATCGCCCTGCTCGACCGAGCCTACGGCGCGCTGACCCACGAGTTCTCTCGCCGCCACGACGCCGACGCCATGCCGACCTTCTACACACCCGACCAGACGGTGAAGTTCTGGATCCGCCGCATGGCCCTCGAAACGGTCATTCATCGCCTGGACGGCGAATTCGCCCACAAGGTCATCGACCCGGCCCCCATCGCCGACGACCTGGCCGCCGAGGGCGTGGCCGAGGTCCTCGAGATCTTCGTCGGCTACGCCTCGGACGCCTGGCCGGAGGAGTTCGCGAAGGTCATCGAGCAGGCCAAGGGCCACGCGGTGGAGGTGCGCATGCTCGCCTCCTCGCCCGCGACCTCCGGCGACCCGGCGACACCCGCCACGCCGGCCGCCGCCTCCGATCCCGCCCCGGTCCCCGCCCGCTCCTGGCTGGTGCGAGTGACCGACGGCCGCGCCTCGGTGACCCCGCTGGACGGCTCCCCGCTCGACCCGCCGCCGGCCGCGACGGTAACGGCCTCTCCGGTCCCTCTGCTGCGATGGCTTTGGGCACGCGAATCAACCCCAACGACCGATGCGCATTCCCCGATCGAGGTGAAGGGTGACGAGGAGGCCATCGCAGAACTCCGATCCCTGCTGCGGGCCGGCACACAGTAACCCGCCGTCCCGGCGCACCCCGCGACCCAGGCACGAGGCCGGGTAGGCGACGACGAGGGGGCGCCGCCAACCCGGCCTCACCAGCCACTTCCCGGCCGCACCCACACCCGCCGGCGGCGCCCACTTCGCGCGGCGCCCACGCCCGCCCGGGCGCGCCGCCCACTTCGCGCCCGCCTCCCGCTCCCGCGCCAGCCACCCGCTCCCGCCCGCGCGTGGGCGCCCTTTTCGCATGGCGCCGTTCGCGCCGGCGCGCGGCGCCGCCTTCCGCCCGCCGCTTCCGCCCGCCGCCACCCGCCCGGGCGCCCACCTCCGCCCGTGTTCGTCGCCCATTTCGCGCCCGTCACCCGCTCCCGCGCCAGCCACCCGCTGCCGTCCGCGCGTGGGCGCCCGTTTCACGTGGCCCCGTTCGCGCCCGCGCGCGGCGCCGCCTCCCGGCTCCCGCCCGCCGCCTCCCGTCCGGGCGCCCACCTCCGCCCGTGTTCGTCGCCCATTTCGCGCCCGTCACCCGCTCCCGCGCCAGCCACCCGCTGCCGTCCGCGCGTGGGCGCCCGTTTCACATGGCGCCGCTCGCGCCCGCGCGCGGCGCCGCCTCCCGCGCGCCGCGTCCCGCCCGGGTGCCCACCTCCGCCGTGCGCGTCGCTTATTTCGCGCCCGTTGCCCGCTCCCCGATCGCGCTTGGGCGCCTATTTCGCGCGCGGCGCCCGCTTCCGCCTGCGCATGGCACCGGATCGCGCCCGCGCGCGGCGCCGCCTCCCGCCCGCCGCCTCCCGCCCGGGCGCCCACCTCTGCCCGTGTGCGTTGCCCATTTCGCGCCCGTCGCCCGCTTCGGCCTGCGCGGCCGCCCGCTCGCGCCCGCCCGCGACGCCGGCCTCGGTGCGGGTGAACACTCTCCTGCCCGTGTGCGTCGCCCATTTCGCGCCCGTCACGCGCTTCGGCCTGCGCATGGCGCCCGCGCTCGGCGTCGGCCTCGGTGCGGGCGAGCACTCCTGCCCGTGTGCGTCGCCCATTTTCGCGCCCGCCGCCCGCTACCGACCGCGCTTGGGCACCCATTTCGCGCGTGGCGCCTGCTTCGGTCGGCGCGTGGCGCCCGCTCCCAATCGCGGCGTGCACCTCGCCCGGCGGCCGCCCGTGGGCGGAGCGCACGGCCACGCGCGCACTTCGCCTGGGGGCAACACTTGCGGCATAGCTGCCCTTTTTCGTCGGCGTCTTGTCCGAGCCCGACAACGAGTGCTCGCGCCGGCCGTCCGACCGGGCCGGGCGCGCGGAAACCTCGGCGCTGCCAGTCCAGGCCCGCAGCGCAGCGCCACGGTCGCTGATTCCGCTCGACGCTCGCGGGGCCACTCGTCCCCGGCCGGGACCAGCTCGGCCACCCGTCGCAAAACGGCGCGCGGGCCACCTCGATCGCTCGTGCCGCACGCGCTCACAGCGTCGCGGTGCATCTTCCGCAAACCCGCACAATCCGGTATTGATCGGCCGAAGGTTGACCCGGCCGAAGTCCTGGAATCGGTGGCGATCGTTGTCGTGTGAGCTTAGTCTCATCTCGTGGGCGTGCTGCACGGCCTGCTCGTGGCCGTAGTCATCGGGCTGATCGCCGTTGCTCCGTGTCTCATCTGCGCGCTCCTCATGTCGGCCGACGAAGTGCTCGCCCGCGGCTGGGAGCTGACCCGACGCCTCCTGCCCAAGCGCCTTCGGCAGCGTCTCGACGAGCGTGCCCGGCGGCGGTACGAGGCTCGGTCAGGCCGGCGCTGGAAGGAGTCGCGGACCGAGCGGGGAGAACGGGCGGAGCGGTCGCAGGTCGGCGGCTGGCGGCTCAACCGGGTCGGCCGCGGTGCCGGTGACGCCGCGCGCGGCCGGGGCGAGTGGGCCGCCGGGCCGCCGATCGAGCAGGTGGCCGGCGATCTGCGGCGGCTCAATCGGCTCCGCGAGAGCGTGGCCATGCGGTCGAGGGTGTGGTTCGTGGCGGTGCAGGAGGCGTACGACGAAGGACTGCGCGTCGCCTGCGCCCAGCTCGGTGTCGAGGAGCACCTCGGCGAGCTTGGCGGCATCGATCTCGAGGTCGAGCGGCTCCGGGTCGAGGGGGAGTTGCAGCGGGCCGGGCTCGTGTTGCGCAATGCGAGTGCGCAGTCGCGCTGAACCGGCCGTTCGCGCGGGCCACTGCAAGCGCGGCTCGCGCGGCGGCATCTCACCGTCGCGCTGAGATTGGTCGTCCTAGTGGAAACGGAGTGCGTTGAGGGTCTTCATGGCGGTCTACCCGCCGGCTGAGGTGCGCGAGCACTTCAAGCGCGTGGTCGACGGGCTCGCGGTGGCCCGGCCCCGGGAGCGGTCCGTCCGGCTCGCCGCGCCCGAGCGTTGGCATCTCACCGTCGCGTTCATCGGGGACGTCGACGACGAGGTCGCCGCCACCGAGGCGCTGGAAGAGCTCGCCTCCGTCCCGGCGCCCGTCGTACGGATCGCGGGGGGCCGGACGCTCGGGCGCGGACAGTTCAAGCATCTCGTCGCCGAGCTCGAGACCGAGGACGACGGGGTGGGGCTGCGGCGGCTCGGAGCCGCGGTGCGCAAGGCGCTGCGGCGGCACCGGCTGCCGTTCGACCGGCGGGGCTGGCAGCCGCACGTGACGATCGCTCGGCCCGGGAACCTCGTCGGGGACGAGGAGCTCGCGGTGGATCTCGAGGTGCTCGCCGCGTACCGGGGGCCGGCGTGGCGGCTGGACGAGGTACGGCTGATGCGGAGCCATCTCGGGCCACAACCCGAATATGACGTGCTCGCGGCCGTCCACCTGCAATAAAACAGAAGCGGCCGTCCACCTGCAACAGGAGAACCTGCGACAAGCGGACGGCCGCGGTAAAGCCGCGAGTTACCAGGCCCAGGCCTCGGGGCCGGGGCCGCCCTTGCCGACCGGCGGGAAGAGCTCGTCCAGGCGGTCGAGCGTCGACTGCTCCAGCTTCAGCTCCAGCGTGCCGAGCGTGCTGTCCAGCTGCTCCTGGGTGCGCGGGCCGATGATCGGGGCCGTCACGCCGTCCTGGGCCAGCAGCCACGCCAGGGCCAGGTTGGCCGGGTCGGCGCCCAGGTCCGCGGCCAGCTTCTCGAACTGCTCGATCGCCGGCCGGTGCTTCTCCAGGTCCTCGGCCGCGCGGCCCTCGCCGCTGCGGCCCGCCGAGCCCGCGGCCAGCTTGGCCAGGGCGCCGCTGAGCAGGCCGCCGTGCAGCGGGGACCACGGGATGACGCCGAGGCCGTACTGGCGGGCGGCCGGCAGCACCTCGAGCTCGACCGTGCGGGCCATGAGGTTGTAGATGCACTGCTCGGCGACGAGGCCCAGGAAGTGGCGGGACTTCGCGGACTCCTGCGCGGCCGCGATGTGCCAGCCGGCGAAGTTGGACGACCCGACGTACAACACCTTGCCCTGCGCGACGAGCACCTCCATGGCCTGCCAGATCTCCTCCCAGGGCGTGCTGCGGGAGATGTGGTGCATCTGGTACAGGTCGATGTAGTCGGTCCGCAGGCGCCGCAGGGAGGCGTTGGCCTCGGCGATGATGTGGCGCGCGGAGAGGCCCTGGCCGTTCGGCCACTCCTGCATCTTGCCGTAGACCTTGGTGGCCAGCACGACCTTCTCGCGCCGGCCGCCGCCCTGGGCGAACCAGTTGCCGATGATCGTCTCGGTGATGCCCTCGCCGATCTTCCAGCCGTACACGTTGGCGGTGTCGAAGAAGTTGATGCCGTGCTCCAGCGCGCGGTCCATGATCGCGAAGCTGTCCGGCTCGGTGGTCTTCGGGCCGAAGTTCATGGTGCCCAGGCAGAGGCGGCTGACGGACAGGCCGGTCCGGCCCAGGTTGGTGTACTCCATGCACACCAACCTATCGCGGCGCGCCGCGCGGCTCAGGAAGTCTCGCGGGCCGCCGGGGCGCCGCCGAAGAGCACGTCGTCCCAGCTGGGCAGACGCTTGCGGGGCTTCTCCGTCGTCGCCGAGGGCTGCTCCACCGGGCCGGCCGCCGAGGCCGTGTTCCGCCGCGGGCGCAGGACGGCCAGCGAGGGAACCGCCGGCACCTCCTTGCTCTGGTCGGTGTCCTCGTCGAACGGCGAGCGGCCGATGAGCGCGGCCGCGCCGCGGGCCCGGTTGTCGTGCTTGGCCGGCGGCGTCACGACCGGCGCCGCCTCCTCGCCCGGCTGCGAGCCGAGCGGGCGGTCCAGCGAGGCCAGCAGCGCGTCGCGCCCGGCGCGGATCGGGTCGTTGCCCAGCCCGCGGCCGCCGGGGCGGCGCTCGGGCGCGGCCGGCCGGATCGGCTCGTGGCCGCCGCTGCGCACGGCGTCGGGGCGCAGCCCGAGGTCGCCGCGGCTGGTCTCGCCGCGGCTGGGCAGCGCGCGCTCGGGCGCGGGCGGCTCCTGGCCGAGGACGCCGGGGCCGCGCTCGGTGCACAGGTACTGCGCCATGTCGTCGTGCGGCGCGACCAGCTGCCGGGCCTTGTCGAGCTCCCACACGGCCTGGGCGGTCGCCTTGCCGCTCGGCCACGTCGCGGTGATCCGCCACGTGCCGTCCTCGCGGCGGTAGGCGTCCCAGGAGATCTTCTCGGTGTCGATCCCGTGCTGCCCGAGCCGCGTGTCGACGACCTCGGCCAGGGACGAGCCCCGGTCCGACGTCTTCAGCCGCGTGCGCCGGGCGTGCTGGGCGAGCATGGCGCGCTCCTGCAGCACTGGGCCCGCGTAGCGCAGGACCCGGTCCACGGGCACGCCGGCGACCCGCGCGACCTCCTCGGCCGACTCGCCGGAGCGGATGCGGGCCTGGATGTCGCGGGGCGCGAGCTGGGACGAGCCGGTCTCGGGGGCGCTGGCCGGATGGTGGCCGTGGTCCGCGCGCAGGGCACCCTGGACACGCTCATCGATGGGCAGCGCCAGCAGCCGCCCTACCTCGTCGGCAAGGACGAACGCCTGGCCGTCCTCCGAGAGGGCGACGAATCGCACAGGCCGCATCGCGTGCCTCCGTCCCACCCGCTTCAGGCGCCATCGGCCGGCGCCTGCTGGTCACAGTACGGCAACCCTAGCTGGAAAGACGTCCGCCGCGCCGAGAGAAACCCCAAAGCCAGCAGATCAGAGCCGTTCGATCACGTAGTCGATGCACACGGTCAGCGCCTCGACGTCCGCCGGGTCGACGCCCGGGAACATCGCGATGCGCAACTGGTTGCGGCCCAGCTTGCGGTACGGCTCGGTGTCCACGATCCCGTTCGCCCGCAGCGCCTTCGAGATGGCCGCCGCGTCGATCGAGTCGGCGAAGTCGATGGTCCCGACCACGTTGGAGCGCACCGTCGGGTCGGCGACGAACGGGGTCGCCACGCTGGAGCGCTCGGCCCAGCCGTACAGCAGCGACGCCGACTCCTCGCTGCGCTTGGCCGCGAAGGAGAGCCCGCCGCCGGCCAGCATCCAGTCGACCTGCTCGGCGGCGATGAAGATGGTGGCCAGGGCCGGGGTGTTGTAGGTCTGCTCGAGGCGCGAGTTGTCGATCGCCGTCTGCAGGTCGAGGAAGTCGGGGATGTAGCGGCCGGACTCCTTGATCTGCGCGGCCCGCGCGATGGCGGCCGGCGACATGAGCGCGATCCACAGGCCGCCGTCGGAGCCGAAGCCCTTCTGCGGCGCGAAGTAGTACACGTCGGTCTGGCTGACGTCCACGTCGAGCCCGCCGGCGCCCGAGGTCGCGTCGGTCAGGTGCAAAGCGCCCGCATCGGTACCGTGCAGCCGCTGGACCGGCACCGCGACGCCGGTCGAGGTCTCGTTGTGGGGCGAGCAGTACGCGTCCACGCCCTCCTCCGCGCGCAGGAACGCGCCGGTGCCCGGGTCCGCCTTGATCACGGTGGGCTCGCCGAGGAACGGGGCCTTCTCGGCGGCCGAGGCGAACTTGGCGCCGAACTCGCCGAAGCTGGCGAACTGGGCCCGGTCGCGGATCAGGCCGAAGGTCGCGACATCCCAGAACGCGGTGCTGCCGCCGTTGCCGAGCACCACCTCGTAGCCCTCGGGCAGGCTGAACAGCTCCGCGAGGCCGCGCCGCAGCCGGGCGACCTGGTCGCGGACCGGCTTCTGGCGGTGGCTCGTCCCCATCCACGTCGAGGCGACGCCGGCGAGCGCCTGCACGGCCTCGGGCCGCACCTTGCTCGGGCCGGCGCCGAAGCGCCCGTCCTTGGGCTTGATCTCGTCGGGAATGCGGATTTCGGCCATGGAAAGACTCCCGGGATGCGGCGGCAGCGGGTACCTGGCGGATCCTGCCACTTTTCCGCCGCACCCCCGAGAAAGATAACGAGCGTCACACCGTTTACACGCCGTGCGGGATGCGGTCCCAGCCCTCGACGTCCTGCGGCTTGCGCGGCGCCGGGCCGACGTACTTCGCCGACGGGCGCACCAGCCGGCCCAGGTCCTTCTGCTCGAGGATGTGCGCGCTCCACCCGGCCACGCGGGCGCAGGTGAACATCGAGGTGAACATGTGCGCGGGCACCTCGGCGAAGTCGAGCACGACGGCCGACCAGAACTCCACGTTCGTGGCGAGCACCCGGTCGGGCCGGCGGCTGTGCAGCTCCTCGAGCGCGGCCTTCTCCAGGGCCTCGGCGACCTCGAAGCGCGGCGCGCTGAGCTCCTTGGCGGTGCGGCGCAGCACGCGGGCGCGGGGGTCCTCGGCGCGGTACACCCGGTGGCCGAAGCCCATCAGGCGCTCGCCGCGGTCGAGGACGCTCTTGACGTATCCCTCGGCGTCCCCGGAGCGCTCGACCGCCTCGATCATGCCGAGCACCCGCGACGGCGCGCCGCCGTGCAGCGGGCCGGACAGGGCGCCGATCCCGGAGGAGATGCACGCGGCCGCGTCGGCGCCGGTGGAGGCGACCACGCGGGCGGTGAACGTGGAGGCGTTCATGCCGTGCTCGGCGGCCGAGATGAAGTAGGCGTCGACGGCCTTGACGTGCCGCGGGTCGGGCTCGCCGCGCCAGCGGCGCATGAACCGCTCGACGACGGTCTCGGCCTTGTCGATCTCCTTCTGCGGCACGGCCGGCAGCCCGAGGCCGCGGGCGGCCTGCGCGACGAACGACAGCGCGGTCACGCTGACCCGGGCGAGGTCCTCGCGGGCCTGCGGGGTCTCGATGTCGAGCAGCTGGCCGAGGCCCCAGTAGGGCGCCAGCATGGCGACCGCGGACTGCACGTCGACCCGGATGTCGCCGGAGTGCACGGGCACCGGGAACGGCTCGGCGGGCGGCAGGCCCGGGCCGAACTTCCCGTCGACGAGCAATGCCCAAACGTTGCCGAAGGACACCTGGCCGATGAGATCCTCGATGTCGACCCCGCGATAGCGCAGGGCGCCGCCTTCCTTGTCGGGCTCCGCAATTTCGGATTCGAAGGCGATCACGCCCTCGAGTCCCGGCTTGAAATCGGACATGACTCACTCCTGCGTGAAATCGGGGTGTCAACTCCCAGCCATCTTCGCCCCGGAAGGCGGCCGCTGCCGACTGAACGGTGACTCAGATGTGTCCTACGTGACACATCTTCACGCAAATTCGATCGCCGGAGGAAGGATGTGAGCGTGAGCCCCAGCACATCACCGCAAGATTTGTCGCGCATGCGCACCGAGTACTCCGGCGAGCTGGATGAGGAAACGCTCGCCGCGACGTGGTTCGACCAGTTCGCCACCTGGTTCGCCGACGCCGTCGAGGCCGGGCTTCCGGAGCCCAACGCGATGCTCCTGGCCACCGCCTCCGCCGAGGGCCGGCCGTCCGCGCGCACGGTGTTGCTCAAGGGGTACGACCGGCGCGGATTCACGTTTTTCACGAACTACGAATCGCACAAGGGGCACGATCTCACCGGGAACCCGCGGGCCACGCTCGTCTTTCCGTGGTACCACCTCCACCGCCAGGTCATCGTGAGCGGGACGGTGGCGAAGGTGCCGCGCGAGGAGACCGAGGAGTACTTCGCGGTGCGCCCGCGCGGCGCCCAGCTCGGCGCCTGGGCGAGCCCGCAGTCGACGGTCATCGGGGCCCGGGCGGACCTCGAGCGCTGGCTGGCGGCGGCCGAGGAGCGCTTCGGCGACGGGCCGATCGAGGCGCCGCCGCACTGGGGCGGGTTCCGGGTCGCGCCGGACGAGGTCGAGTTCTGGCAGGGCCGGGGCAGCCGGCTGCACGACCGGCTGCGCTTCGTCATCGCGGACGGTGCCACCAAGGTCGAGCGGCTCGCGCCGTGACCGCGGTCGAGGACGAGCAGCAGCAGGGGGAGTCGCGGGGCTGGCTGCGGCGGCACGCGATCGACGTCCGGCCGCTGCGCCACGGGCCGTACCGCCGCATCTTCGTCGGCAACGCGGTCAGCTTCTTCGGCGTGCAGTTCACCGCGGTCGCGGTGCCGGTGCAGGTCTACGCCATCACGAAGTCCGCGCTCTGGGTCGGCGTGGCCAGCTTCGTCGGCCTCGTCCCGCTCATCGTGTTCTCGATCTGGGGCGGCGCCATCGCCGACGCGTACGACCGCCGCAAGGTGCTGCTGGTCAGCTCCGTGCTGATGTGGCTCACGACGCTCGGGCTGCTCGCCCAGGCCGTGCTGCACCTGGACAACGCGTGGCTGATGCTCGGGCTCATCGCCGCCCAGTCGGCCGCGTTCGGCATCAACAGCCCGGTGCGCCAGGCCATCATCCCGTCGCTGGTCGGCCCGGAGGAGGTGGCCTCGGCCAATACGCTGGGCTTCACCGTGTCCAACGTGGCCGCGATCGGCGGGCCGGTCGGGGCCGGGGTCGTCATCGCCGCGTTCGACTTCTCCGCCGCCTACGCCGTCGACGCCGTGCTGTTCACCGTCGTGCTGTGGGCCACCCTGCGCCTGCCCGCCCTGCCGCCGACCGGCGAGAAGAAGTCGGCCGGTCTGCGGGACATCGGAGTCGGGCTGCGCTTCCTCGCGGGGCACCGGCTGATCCTGCTCACCTTCGCCATCGACATCGCGGCGATGGTGCTGGCCATGCCCAAGGCGTTGTTCCCGGTCGTCGCCGACGAGCGCTTCGGCGAATCCTCGCTGGGCTGGCTCTACTCCTCCATCGCCATCGGCGCCGTGCTGGCCGGGCTCACCTCCGGGTGGATCAACCGGGTGCACCGCCGCGGCATCGCGCTCGTCGGCGCCGTGGTCGGCTGGGGGCTCGCGGTCGCGGCCGCCGGCGCGGTTCCGTGGCTGTGGGCGTGTGTAGCTTTCATGGCGCTGGCCGGTGCGGCGGACATGATCAGCGGGGTGTACCGCCAGAGCGTGCTCCTCAGTGCGCCCGACGCGATGCGTGGCCGGCTGCAGGGTGTCTTCTTCGCCGTGGTCGCCGGAGGTCCACGTCTGGGTGACCTTCGGGCCGGCTCGGTGGCCGACGTGGCGGGCGCGACATTCTCGTGGGTCGCCGGCGGAATCGCCGCCGCCGTGGTGGCTGTGCTGCTCGCAGCGGCCTTCCCGGTGCTCCTCCGCTACACCGACACGTCTTCGTGACGATATTGTCACGCTTATGGAAACCGCCGCCGCCGCGCAGCTGCAGCACGCCCCTTCGGGTACACAGTGGACGATCCGCTCCGGGGGCCATGAGGCCGTCATCGTCGAGGTGGGCGGTGGCGTACGCACCTTCACCTCGAACGGGCGCGAGGTCGTCTCCGGCTACGAGGAGCACGAGCGCGCCGTCGGCTGCGCCGGGCAGGTGCTGGCCCCCTGGCCGAACCGGATCCGCGACGGGCAGTTCGCCTTCGAGGGTGAGCAGCAGCAGCTGCCGCTGACCGAGCCGGAGCGGCACAACGCCATCCACGGCCTGGTGAACTGGGTCCGCTGGGCCGCCGTGGACGTGGCCGAGGACCGCATCACCGTCGAGCACGACCTGGTGCCCCAGCCCGGCTACGGATGGCCCCTGCGGCTGCGGACCACCTGGTCGGTCGGTGAGGGCGGGCTGCGCGCCGAGCACGAGGTCACCAACACCGGCGACCGGGCGGCCCCGTTCGGGCTCGCCACGCACCCGTACGTCCTCGTCCCGGGCGTGCCCGTGGACGAGCTGACCCTCCGCGTGCCGGCTCGCAGCCGCCTGCTCGTCGACGTGCGGCTGCTGCCGGTCGGCGGGGCCCGGGTGGCGGGCACCGAGTACGACTTCGTGGACGGCCGCCGGCTCGGCGCCACGGTGCTCGACACGGCCTTCGGCGACGTGGACGCGGCGGCCGACGGCGGCTCGCAGGTCGACGTCACCGCGCCCGACGGCCGGGGCGTGACCGTCTGGGCCGACGCCGCCTTCTCGTGGTGGCAGGTGTACTCCTCCGACACGCTGCCCGCCGACCGGCTGCGCAAGGCGCTGGCGATCGAGCCCATGACCTGCCCGCCCGACGCGTTCCGCTCCGGCCGCGACGTCGTCGTGCTGGAGCCGGGTTCGACCTGGCGTGGGAGCTGGGGGATCCGCGCGATCTAGGCTTCAGGCATGGAGCTCTCCGAGGTGATCCGCCGGCGGCGGATGGTGCGCAACTACGACCCCGACCGTCCGGTGCCGGCGGAGATCGTCGAGCGGCTGCTGGGGTATGCGGTGCACGCCCCGTCCGCGGGCTTCTCCCAGGGCTGGGAGTTCCTGCTGCTCGACACCCGCGCGGACGTCGAGCGGTTCTGGACCGCCACCACGCCCGAGGAGCACCCGCCGACGGGCTGGATGGAGGGCATGACCAAGGCGCCCGTCATCGTTGTGCCGCTGAGCCACCGGGACGCCTACCTCGACCGCTACGCCCAGCCGGACAAGGGCTGGACGGACCGTGACGAGGCCCGGTGGCCGGTGCCGTACTGGCACATCGACACCGGGATGGCGAGCCTGCTGGTGCTGCTCGGCGCGGTGGACGAGGGGCTGGGCTCGTGCTTCTTCGGCATCACGCCGGATCGGATCCCGCAGTTCCGGGCCGAGTTCGGCGTCCCGGAGGCGTATACGCCGATCGGGGCCATGACGCTCGGGTACCGCGCGCCCGACACGCGCTCGGCGTCGCTCAAGCGCGGCCGGCGGGAGTCACCGAGTGTTACGCACCGCGGGAATTGGGGTAACCGGGCAGGCTCGTGACGCGGTTTCTGTCGCACCCAGTCGGTACCCTGGCACGGTCAGGGGGGTGACGCGTTCATGATCTTCAAGGCGGTCCGTGAGGGTCGGCCGTATCCGGAGCATGGGCTGACACTGAAGCAATGGTCCGAGATCCCGCCGCGCCCGGTGCGGCTTGACCAGCTCATCACCACCAAGCGGGAGCTGGCGCTCGACCACCTGCTCGCCGAGGACTCGACGTTCTACGGCGACCTGTTCCCGCACGTGGTGCAGTGGGAGGGCGCCCTCTACCTGGAGGACGGCCTGCACCGGGCGCTGCGGGCCGCTCTGCAGCAGAGGACCTCGATCCACGCACGGGTTCTGCAGGCTTAGTGCATATTCTGGGGGGCGTGACGACGACGGCGCGCCCCCTCGACCTGCTCGACATCGACGGATTGCATTCCGAGGAAGAGCTGGCGATCCGGGCACTCGTGCGCCGGGTCGTCGACGATCACGTCCGGCCCAGCGTCGCCGAGTGGTACGAGCGCGGCGAGGTGCCCGTCCGCGAGCTGGCCAAGGAGCTGGCCGGGGTGGGGCTGCTCGGCATGCACCTCGAGGGCTACGGGTGCGCCGGGGCGAGCGCCGTGGCCTATGGGCTCGCGTGCCTGGAGCTCGAGGCCGGCGACTCGGGCGTGCGCAGCCTCGTGTCGGTGCAGGGGTCGCTGGCGATGTTCGCGATCTGGAAGTACGGGTCCGAGGAGCAGAAGTCCGAGTGGCTGCCCCGGATGGCGGCCGGCGACGCGATCGGGTGCTTCGGGCTGACCGAGCCCGACCACGGCTCCGACCCGGCCGCGATGACCACCCGGGCCCGGCGCGACGGCGACGACTGGGTGCTCAGCGGCGGCAAGATGTGGATCACCAACGCCCCCGTCGCGGACGTGGCCGTCGTGTGGGCGCGCACCGACGACGGGGTGTGTGGCTTCGCGGTACCGACGGACACCCCGGGATTCAGCGCGCGGGTCGTGCACCACAAGCTCTCGCTGCGGGCCTCCTGCACCGGGCAGATCTTCCTCGACGAGGTCCGGCTGCCCGCCTCGGCCCAGTTGCCCCTCGCGCGCGGGCTGAAGGCGCCGCTGTCCTGCCTGACCGAGGCGCGCTACGGCATCGTGTGGGGCGCGCTCGGGGCCGCGCGGGACAGCCTGCACACCGCGCTGGACTACGCCGGCGCCCGGGAGCAGTTCGGCCGGCCGATCGCCGGGTTCCAGCTGACCCAGGCCAAGTTCGCGGATGCGGCGGTGGAGCTGCAGAAGGGGTACCTGCTCGCCCTGCACCTCGGCCGGCTCGCCGACGCCGGGCGGCTGCGGCCCGAGCAGGTCAGCGTGGGCAAGCTGAACAACGTGCGGGAGGCGCTCGGGATCGCCCGCCAGTGCCGCACGATCCTGGGCGCCAACGGCATCAGCGCGGAGTACCCGATCATGCGCCACGCCGCGAATCTGGAGACGGTGCTCACGTACGAGGGAACCTCGGAGATCCATCAGCTGGTCATCGGGCAGCGCCTCACCGGGCTCGCCGCGTTCGCCTGAGATCGATTCGCGGCGCTTTACCGCTCCCCTTACCGTTAGCGGTAGGTAGATCCTCCGCACCCGGGAGCCGTCAGCATGGCCGACAACGAAGAGTCGAAGACCTCCGAGTATCCCGAGGTTGCCTCAGGCCCCGGGAACCGCCTGGAGATCGGCGACCGGCTCGACCCGCGCGACGACCGCAGGCCGGCCGACCCGCCCCAGCCGGTGATCATCAAGCAGGGCGGCGGCGCGATGCGCGGGCTGTTCTGGCTCGTGGCCGCGATCGGCCTCGTCGTCGCGCTCGTGCTCGGCGCGAAGACCATCGGGCTGTTCCCCGGCCTGAAGAACCCGTTCGCCCAGGAGCAGACCGACCGCTCCGGCCCCGCGCTGCTGAAGTCCGTGCAGGACCTCAACCAGTTCGTCGCGGCGGAGGGGAACTTTCAGGTCATCGTCGACGTGCAGAAGGACCGCAAGTACATCCCGGACTTTCTGCTCAATGAGCGCATTCTGTTCGTCGCGGCCGGCTCGGTCGAGGTCTACGTCGATTTCTCCAGCATCGGCCAGGGGGCGGTGAAGGAGTCCGAGGACCGTCGCTCGGCCGAGATCAACCTGCCGGCCCCGCAGCTGCGGCCGGTCCGGATCGACAATGATCACAGCTACGTCTACCAGGAGGAACGCGGCGTCTTCAACCGCATCGGCGACGCCTTCAGCTCGGACCCGAACCGTCTGCAGGAGGTCTACAAGCTCGCCGAGCAGAAGATCGGCGACGCCGCCAAGGACGCCGGCCTGCAGAAGCGCGCCGAGGACAACACGCGCAAGATGCTGCAGCAGTTCCTGGGCGCCCTGGGGTACTCATCGGTAACGGTGAACTTCCCGGCGGGCTGATCTCGGCGTCCACCAGGAAAATTTCGCGACAGTAGTTGCGCGGTAACGCGGCGAACACTGGTCATTCACCCGATGGACCAACTTGCGTGCCCCTCATCACAGTATTTGACTCGGGGTAACTGGCCGAATCGCGAATTGCTGACCTGGGGTGGAGGTGACGGTGGCTACCGTCGCACTCAAAGATGTGATGAAGGTCTTCGCCGATGGCACGGTTGCCGTCGACCGAGTGAACCTGGATGTGGGACAGGGCGAGTTCATGGTGCTCCTCGGTCCCAGTGGCTGCGGGAAGTCGACGCTGCTGCGCATGGTGGCCGGGCTGGAGGACCCCACCTCCGGCGCGATCATCATGGACGGGGAACTGGCCAACGACCTGCCGCCGCGAGAGCGGGGGGTCGCGATGGTCTTCCAGGACTTCGCCCTCTACCCGCACATGACGGTCGGCGAGAACATCGGCTTCCCGCTGCGGCTGTCGGGCATCGAGCCCGAGCCGCGGGCGGAGCAGGTCGCGGAGGTGGCCAGCGCGCTGGGCATCGGCGACGTGCTCGCGCGCAAGCCCGGCCAGCTCTCCGGTGGTCAGCGGCAGCGGGTCGCGATGGGGCGGGCCATCGTGCGGCGGCCGAAGCTGTTCCTCATGGACGAGCCGCTGTCGAACCTCGACAGCGGCCTGCGCGCCGAGCTGCGGGCCGAGATCTCGGGCCTGGTGCGGGAGCTCGGCGTCACGACGATCTACGTCACGCACGACCAGGCCGAGGCGCTGACCATGGCCGACCGGGTGGCGATCCTGCGCAAGGGCGTCCTGCAGGACGTGGGCACGCCGACGCAGGTGTACGGCCGCCCGGCGACCCTCTACGTCGCCGCCTTCCTCGGCAGCCCGCGCATGAACCTGCTCGAGGCCGAGGTCTACGTGCACCTCGACCGCCACATCGCCCTGCACATGGGCGACCAGGTGCTGCACCTGCCGTGGAACGACCTGCGCTCGCGCCAGGTCGCGCACTTCCACGGCGAGCGCATCGTCATCGGGGTGCGGGCGGAGGCGTTGACCCCGGTGCCGGACTCGACCACGGGTGACGTGCTGCGGGGCCGCATCCGCTATCTCGAGCACCACGGCCACGAGTCGCTGGCGTTCCTCGACATCGGCGCGACCGCCGTGATCGTCGACGAGATCGGCAAGCCGCCGACCGACATCCCGATCAACGGCGGCGGGCTGCGCCGGTTCGTCAGCAAGATCACCGGGCGCGGCGCCGAGGACGAGCTCGTCGGGGCCGGCGTCAACGGCCGCGGCGGCACCCAGCGCCGGCCGCAGAACCGCGAGAGCGTGCTGAGCGACCCGGGCCGGCACCACCGGCGCCCGGCCGAGCTCGCCGTGCGCCTGGCGCCCTACCCGAATGTCACGCACGGTCATCCGTTGACCGTCGCTGTGCGCATGGAAGCGCTGCACTTTTTCGACGAAAGGGGACAGCGCATCGACGTGGGGTGGCGGTGAGTGACTGCGGCCGTTCTTCGGCTCGCCGGACGAGCCGTTCCAGATATTTCGGCAGATCGAGGGCAACTTCTACGTCGAGATCGTGCGGGCCGTCGGTCGGCTGTTCTCCTGATCCCGCCGTTGCTACCCGTCGGTAACATCGCGGCATGACCCTGGACTCGAAGACGCTCGGCGAGAACCTCATCGCGGCCGTACCGTTCGCGCGCACCCTCGGCATCGAGATCACCGACCTGGACGCCGAGGGTGACGTCGTCCGGGCGGTCGCGACGCTCCCGGACGAGGAGCGCCTGCACAACCACGTGGCCGGCCCGCACGCCGGTGTCCTGTTCGCGCTCGGGGAGACGGCCTCGGGCGCCGTGGTGATGGCCGCGTTCGGCCCGCACCTGCACCTGGGCACGCCGCTCGCGGTGCGCTCGGACATCGCGTACGCGAAGCTGGCCCGCGGCCCCGTCGCCGCCACGGCCACGCTGGGCCGCCCGGTGTCGGAGGTCATCGATGAGTTGCAGGCCGGTGGGCGCCCCGAGTTCCCGGTTTCCATCGAGATCACCCGAGCTGACGGCGCCGTCACGACGACCATGACGGTGGTGTGGACCATCCGCCCGCACGGGTGATTCCGGACTGGGAAGAGCCTGTTAACTACTGGAAGGTTTCTTGACTATTACCGAGCCGTGATGTGACCATTTTCGCCAAGCGAAGGGGTGGTCACGCATGGACGCACGCACGGGGGTCGAACTCAGGAGCATGGCCGACGCCGTGCTCCAGCCCGGGTTCGTCGGCAAAGAGCCGCCGGCGTGGCTTCGTCGCCGCCTCGCCGAAGGGCTGGGCGGCGTCGCGCTGTTCGCCCGCAACGTGGTCGACCGTGACCAGGTCGCCGAGCTGACCGCGGCCCTGCGCGCCGAGAAGCCGGACGTCATCGTCGCCATCGACGAGGAGGCCGGCGATGTCACCCGGATCGATGCGTACACCGGCAGCCCCTGGCCCGGCAACCTCGCGCTCGGCGCGATCGACGACCCGGCCCTGACCCGCGAGGTGGCCTGCCACCTCGGGCGCGATCTCGCCGCGGCCGGCATCACGTTCGACTACGCGCCCGACGCCGACGTCAACAACGACCCGAACAACCCCGTCATCGGCTCGCGCGCGTTCGGCGCCGAGCCCGAGCGCGTGGCCCGGCACACCGCGGCCTGGATCACCGGGCTGCAGGAGGCCGGCGTCGCGGCCTGCGCCAAGCACTTCCCGGGGCACGGGAACACCAACGTCGACTCTCATCTGGACGTGCCGCTGATCAAGGCCGGCCGCGCCGACCTCGAGGCCGTCGAGCTGATCCCGTTCCGGGCCGCCATCGCCGCGGGCGTGCAGGCGGTGATGAGCGCGCATCTGCGAGTACCGTCGCTGGACCCCGATCTCCCGGCGACCCTCAGCCGCAGGATCATGACGGACCTGCTCCGCGGCGAGCTCGGCTTCGACGGCCTCATCGTCACCGACGGCATCGAGATGCGCGCCATCTCCGACCGGTTCGGCCTGGCCAACGCCACCGTGCTCGCGCTCGCGGCCGGCGCCGACGCCATCTGCGTCGGCGGGGAGCACGCGGACGAGGAGACCGCGACCATGCTCCGCGACGCGATCATCGCCGCGGTCCGCTCCGGCCGGCTCCCCGAGGAGCGCCTCGCCGACGCCGCCGCGCGGGTCGCCCGCCTGGCCGCCTGGTCGCTCGCGGCCCCGAAGGTCGCCCCGGACCCGCGCGCGGCCGCCGTGGGCCTGTCCGCGGCCCGGCGCGCGCTGCGCATCTCGGCCCCGGAGGCGACGTTCCCGCTCGCCGCCGCGCCGTACGTCATCGAGTTCCAGCCCCAGCTCAACCTCGCCATCGCCCCCGAGACGCCCTGGGGCCTGCTCGCGCCGCTGGCGGAGCTGGTGCCGGCCACGACGGGCGTGCGCCTGTCGTCGTCGGAGGGCCTGCCCGACGCGCTGGAGGCGTCCGGCGACCGGCCGCTCGTGCTGGTCGCGCGGGACCCGCACCGCTACGCGTGGATGACGGAATCCCTCAAGGGCGCGTTATCGGTACGCCCTGACGCCGTCGTCGTCGAGATGGGCGTCCCGGCCTCTCCGCTGGGCGACGTGCACATCGCGACCTTCGGCGCGACGGCCGCGGCCGGCCGCGCGGTGGCCGATCTGCTCGCCGGCCGGCCCTGACCGGGCGTCGTCGGCGTCGGGTCCTCGTCGGCGTCGCCGGTTCGTGGCCGAGGTCGGGGGCCGGCTGAGAGGGCGCTCAGCGGCGCTGATCGAGTTGTTACCGGGGCGGGTCTAGCATGCCGGGTATGTCCCGCACCCAGTCCCGCCCCGGTCTGCTCGTTGCCGGCATCGCCGCGCTGACGGCCACGCTCGTCGCGCTCTCCGGCTGCTCCTCCGACGACAAGAAGAGCTCGGCCCCGTCGGCCGACCCGAACCTGCCGGCCGCCGACGGGCTGCTCAAGGACTCCTCGACCGCGATGGGCGCGATCAAGAGCGCCAAGTTCCTCATCGCCGCCGACGGCACGATCGCGGGCATCGCCCTGAAGCGCGCCGAGGGCGTGCTGACCAAGGAGGGCAACGCCCAGGGCACCGCGCAGATCGAGCAGATGGGCGCGGCGACCGACCTGAGCTTCACGATCGTGGGCCAGACGATGTACCTCAAGGGCCCGACCGGCGACTACCAGCAGATCCCGCTCGCCCTGGCCGCGTCCGTCTACGACCCGTCGGCGATCCTCGACCCCGAGCGCGGCATCGCCAAGGTGCTGAGCACCGCGACCGACGGCAAGACCGAGGCGTCGGAGAACGTGGACGGCCAGGCGACGTACCGCGTGAGCGCCAAGTTCCCCGCCGACAACCTCTCCAAGATCGTGCCGGGCGTGACCGGGTCGGTGCCGGGCCGGGTGTGGATCGCCAAGGACAACAAACGCCTGCTCAAGGCCGCGTTCGATCTCCCGGCCGTCGGTGACGCGAAGGGCGGCACGGTGACGGTGACCTTCACCGAGTTCGACGCCGCCGTGACGATCACGCCGCCGAAGTAGGCCGCGCCCGATGCCGTTCGCCGACCGCACCGCGCCGCGGCTCACCGTCGACTCGTGCGGCGGGGATATGTCGGGCGCTGCGCGCACCGACATATCCGACATTTCCGTATCGCCGGTAGGAGCCGGACTTCGCGCTGGTCAGGGGCCTGCGCCTTCGCTTGCCGGTGATGGAAGGTCTCGCCTCGGTCTTGGGTCGGCGGTGAGCGAGGCGTGACCGCGGCCGGTGAGGAGCGGGCGGTCGAGGCGGTTGACGCCGTCGACAGTGGCGGCGGCAGAGCGCATGAGACTGGCGGCGCAGTGAGCGCGGACGGTGGCGACGTGGGTGCGGCTCCCGGTCGAGCGGGCGCGGGCGGCGGCGGATTGGGTGCGGCTCCAGGCGGCGGTGCAGTGAGCGTGACCGGTGGCGGGGTTGGTGTGGCTGCCGGTGGCGGGGTTCGGGTCCGGCGGGGGCTGGCGATCGGGGTCGGCGGGGCGACCGTGCTGCTCGCGGCCCTGGACGCGTACGTGGTCGTGGGGGTGCTGACCGACATCCTCGACGCGCTGCACATCGCGACCAACCGGCTCGAACGCGTGACGCCCGTAGTGACCGGGTTCCTGCTCGGGTACATCGCCGGGATGCCCCTGCTCGGGTCGCTCTCGGATCGGCTCGGGCGGCGGGCGGTGATCGTCGGGTGCCTGGCCGGGTTCGCGGCCGGGTCGGTGCTCACCGCGGCCTCCGGGGACTCCATCTGGCTGCTGAGCGCCGGGCGCACCGTGCAAGGACTGGCCGGCGGTGCGCTGCTGCCGGTCACCCTCGCGCTGGCCGGAGATCTCTGGGCCGAGCGGCGCCGGGCCGGCGTGCTCGGGGCGGTCGGGGCGGCTCAGGAGCTCGGGAGCGTGCTCGGCCCGCTGTACGGGGTCGGGGTCGCCGCCCTCTTCGGGTCGTGGCGAGGGATCTTCTGGCTCAACCTCCCGCTCGCGGCGGTCGCGATCGCGCTCGTGTGGGTGGCGCTGCCGGGGCGGGCCCAGGGGGTACCGCAGCGGAAAACCGATGTTGTGGGCGGGCTGCTGCTGGCCCTGACGCTCGGTGCCGCGGTGGTGGGCCTCTACAACCCGGATCCCGAGCGCGCGGTGCTGCCGCCCTGGGGTGCGTGGGCGCTGGGCGGCGCCGGGGTCGGGGCGGCCCTGTTCGTGGCGTGGGAGGCGCGGGCCCGCACGCGCCTGGTCGACCTGCGCGGGGCGCTGCGGCGGCCGTTCTTCGCGGCGCTGGGGGCCAGCTTCTGCGCGGGGGCGGCGCTGATGGTGACGCTGGTCGACGTGGAGCTGGTGGCGCAGACGCTGCTCGGGCGGGGCGGGGTGCGGGGGACGCTGGTGCTGACCCGGTTCCTGATCGCCCTGCCGGTCGGCGCCGTGCTGGGCGGATGGCTGGTGTCGCGCCTGGGCGAGCGCTTCGTCGCCGTGGCGGGGCTGGTGGTGGCCGCGGCCGGGTACGTGCTCGTGGCCGGCTGGCCCGCGAACATCCTCGAGGTGCGCTACCTCGGTCTGCTGCCCCGGCTCGACACCGACCTCGTGATCGCCGGCTTCGGGCTCGGGCTCGTGATCGGCCCGCTGTCGGCCGCGGTGCTGCGCGCGACGCCCCCGGCGCAGCACGGGGTGGCGTCGTCGGCGGTGGTCGTGGCGCGGATGATGGGCATGCTGATCGGCGTCGCGGGGCTCACCGCCTGGGGGTTGCACCGCTTCCACGAGCTCACGGCGCACCTGAACTTTCCGCTGGTGTTCGGCAAGTCGCCGGATGAGCAGCGTCGGCTCCTGGATGCCTACAAGGCGGCGTTGCAGGGGGCGCTTCGGACGGAGTACCGCGAAATCTTCCTGGCCACGGCGGTCATCTGCGTCGTGGGTGCCCTGTGCGCGCTGCTGTTGCCGGGGCGCTCGCGAACGACCTAGACGAAGCCGCCCGCCCGGGCGAGCGCGCAGATCGCGATCAGGCGCAGGGCGGGCCACTCCAGGGCCGGCCAGTCGAGCTCGCTCGTCGGCGGCAGCTGCCACTGGGCCTCGATGAGGGCGTCGCGCACGCCGGTGGCGTAGCCCGCGAGCGGGACGGCGCCGGGGCCGTGCTCGGGGTCGCCGAGGGCGTCGCGCACGGCGGCGGCGTGCTGGTCGATCGTCGCCTGCAGACCCGCGGACTCGCGCGCCGCGGCCAGGCCCGCCTCGCCGAGCCAGATCATGAGGCCGTTGAGCGTCGAACGGGCGACGCTGCGGCGGGTGGCCTCGGCGAAGTCCCCGGAGGCGGCCGGGCCGGCTGCGGTGTAGCTCGTGTCGTTGGACATGCCACCGACTTCGGCCGCCCCGGACCCGGCTGAACCGCCGGACCCGCCCCGCACCCGGTGCGACCCGCCCCGCTCCCAAACGCCGCGGAATCAGTCGAGAACCGGCGAATGGTCGGAGCGCGCCACGCCGGGTGCCGCGCCGGATGAACCGTGACAAACCGCCCCGGTCGCCGGGAACACACGGCGACAAACGCGAAGATCGGTCATATTCTGACCTATGCCCCGCCAGGCGATAAATGCGATAAGTCGTGGCACGCAGTGCCCGACTTGTCGGTCTGGAGCGCAGCGCGAACGGAAACGGGGCCCGGGCCGCACACCGGACCCCGTCCGCCAGGGAGAGCCGTGGGAAGGAGCGGGCTCAGTTGTAGCTGCGGGCCTTGGACTCGTCCGGCATCAGGACCCACAGCACCAGGTAGATCACGAACTGCGGGCCGGGCAGCAGGCACGAGATGACGAAGATCAGCCGCATGATGTTGGGCGACATGCCGAAGCGGCGGGCAAGGCCCGAGCAGACGCCGGCGATCCAACGGTTGTCACGGGGCCTGACGAGACTGGACATGACCGCGCTCCTTCGTCGATGTGTACCTCAACCGTAGAAATGCCCGGCCGCCTCGCCCTCCAACCTTTGACCGAAATCGCGTGCCCCTCCCACTAGGGAATGCTCCGCACGGGTAGCCGGTCGGTTGCCGCGCGTTGCCTGCCGGTTGACCAGCTCAGGCCGGGTGTGACGGGCCCGATACCCAGTGCGTCAGACCTCACCTGTTCCCGAATGGAAGGCCTACGTACAGTGACCCGGTTCGCCCGCCGCGCCACCACCATCGCCGCCGCCCTCATCGCGGCGCCGCTCGGCTTCGCGCTCGTCACGACCGCCGGACCACAGGCCCTCGCGGCCGGCGCGCCCGTCTCGGCCGGTGTCGCGCACGTCATCGAGGCCGTGGGTGCGCAGGCCGCGGACGACGCGGCCGCCAAGACCTCCTACACGTCGAAGAAGAAAAAGAAGAAGAAGTCGGCCGCGAAGAAGACGCCCACCAAGACGACGCCCACCAAGACGACGCCCACCAAGACGCCGACGACCGCGCCGACGAAGCCGGCCACGCCGGTGACGACCGCGCCGGCCACGGGGCAGTACGCCGCGATGGAGAACGAGGTCGTGACGCTCACGAACAACTATCGCCAGGCCAACGGCTGCGGGGCGCTGCGCATCGACGCGCGCCTGGTCACGGCCGCGCGGGCGCACAGCACCGACATGGTGACGAAGAACTACTTCGATCACACCGGCTCGGACGGCAGCAACTTCGTGCAGCGTGAGGCGGCCGCCGGCTACACCACCGGGGCCTCGGCCGAGAACATCGCGTGGGGCTACCGCACGGCCCAGGACGTGGTCACGGGCTGGATCAACAGCCCCGGTCACCGGGCCAACATCCTCAACTGCCAGAGCGTCGCGGTCGGCGTCGGCCTGGCCTACAAGGCCGACGGCACCCCGTACTGGACGCAGGACTTCGGCCGAGTCTGAGAAGCCGAGTCTGGGAAGCCGAGTCTGAGAAACAGCCGAACCCGCGAGCCTGGAAACCCGGGTCGCTCAGCGGGTAGAAAGCACGAGTGACCCTCACTGTTCGCAGAGTGCTGCTGCTGGCGGGCGCCATGCTGGTGCTCGCCGGCTGCGGTGACGACAAGGCGGCCGCGCCACCCGAGGCGAAGTCCAACGCGGGCGCCTACGACCACGTCGACGTGTGCTCGCTCGCCAGTGATGAGCAGTACAAGGCCGCGCTCGGCGAGAGCCTCGCCGACAAGGAGCGCCGCGACACCGACAGCCTCAAGGCGTGCGCCGTCGACGGTTCGTCCGGCGCGTTCTACATCTTCCTGAGCGTGATGCGCCCGTCGATGGCCGCGGCCGAGCAGGTCGACTTCGACAAGGCCGCGGCCAAGGACGCCAAGGGCGTGGACGCGACGACGTTCTCGTTCTTCGATGACAGCCAGGCGTACGTCGAGACGTACGACGGCGACCTGGTGCTGCGCGCGTCGTTCGTCTACTACGTCGACAGCGGCAAGATCACCGATGGTCCCGGAACCGTCAACCGCCTGCATGCGCTGCTCGGGCAGATGACACAGAAGATCTAGGAGCGGTAACGCCTTCTGCGGCCTCGGGCCGCGAGACTCACGGAACGAGGCTGCACACCGCGAGCAGGCGCAGCATCGCCCACGACGGGCGCGACCAGTCCTCGAGCGGGTCTCCGGCGTCCCGGGCCGCGTCGCGGATCGCCGCCGAGTAGCCGGCCAGCGCGACCGGATCGAGCAGCGCCCCGCCGAGCGAGTCGCGGATCGCGGCCGCATGCTGGTCGACCCGTGCGAGCAGGTCGGGGCGCTCGGTGACCGCCGCCCGGCCGGGGCGGCCGATGGTGGCGGCGAGCTCGGCGAGGCCGGCGCGTGCGATCCACGCCCGGCGGCCGGCGGTCAGCTCATCGAAGGGGGCACTCACGTCGCGACGATAAGCCGAGCGTGCGCAGTTGCACAGCCCCGACATGGCCGCACGCGCGCGGCACCGGCGCAGGATGAGCCAAACCGCCAGGTTCGCCCGGTTGTTCCGGTGGGTAAATGGACCCGCATGGCCGATCGCGAGGAGCCGGGTGACCGGCGCGAAGAGACGCGTGACGAGCGGTTTGACCGGAATTGGGCGGAACTGCTCCAGGAGCTGCGAGTCGCGCAGACCGGTGTGCAGATCCTCTTCGCGTTCCTGCTGACGCTGCCGTTCAGCCAGCGATTCGCCATCGTGACCCCGGGACAGAAGGTCACCTATGTCGTCACGATCCTCTGCACCGGCCTCGCCACGCTGTTCCTCATCGCGCCGGTGAGCCACCATCGCATTCTCTTCCGGCGGGGCCGCAAGGGAGAACTGGTGGAGACGAGCAGCAATCTCGCCGGCGTCGGATTGTGGTTTCTGTGGCTGTCGATCGTCGGTGCGATTTTCCTGATCTTTCACGTGGTCGTCGGAGTGTCCTGGGCGATCGGCGTGAGCGCCGCGTTCGCTGCAGCTTTCATCGGGATCTGGTACGTCCTGCCCGCGGTCAAGCGTTGAAGCGCTTCACATCTTGACAGCCCCGCCGTGCTGCGACACCTTGGGAACGCTCCCACATCTTTTCCGCCAAAGGGGTGTCCGTGCAGCGCAAATTACCCATCGCCATTGCGGCGGCTTTGCTGGTCGTCCCGCTGAGTGCGGCCGTGGCCCACGCCGACCCAGCGGAACAGGTCATCAACGGAACTTTCGACAACGGCACCGACCCGTGGTGGTGGACCGGCAACTCGCCGGCCTCGGTCATTGACGGGCGACTGTGCGCGAACATTCCCGCGGGCACCACCAACCCGTGGGACGCCATCATCGGGCAGAACGCGATCACGCTGCAGGCCGGCGAGTCCTACCGCCTCGCGTTCACGGCCAGCGCGTCCGTCCCGGTCACCGTGCGCGCGAACGTGCAGCTCGCGGACCCGCCGTACACGCAGGAGATCTCCGAGGCCCCGCAGCTCACGCCGCAGCCGCAGGACTTCGCCTACACCTTCACCGCGGCCGCCGACACCACCGGCGGGCAGGTCGCGTTCCAGGTCGGCGGCAACGCGTCGGCCTACCAGTTCTGCGTCGACAACGTCTCGCTGCAGGGAGGGGCACCGCCGCCCGTGTACGTGCCGGACACCGGCCCGCGGGTGCGGGTCAACCAGGTCGGGTATCTCGCCAACGGCCCGAAGCAGGCCACCGTCGTGACCGAGTCCACCTCGGCCCTGCCCTGGCAGCTGCGCAACGCCGCCGGCACCGTCGTCGCCAGCGGCAACACGACCCCGCGCGGCCTGGACGCCACGAGCGGGCAGAATGTGCAGACGGCCGACTTCTCGCAGTACAAGGTCCAGGGGAAGGGCTTCACGCTCACCGCCGACGGCGAGACCAGCGTGCCCTTCGACATCGGCGCGAACGCCTCCTACGCGCGGCTGCGCGCCGACGCCCTGTCCTGGTTCTACGTGCAGCGCAGCGGCATCGAGATCTCCGACGCGATCGCGCCCGGATACGGCCGCAAGGCCGGGCACCTCGGGGTGGCGCCGAACCAGGGCGACACCGACGTGCCGTGTCAGGCGGGCGTGTGTGACTACCGGCTGGACGTGCGCGGCGGCTGGTACGACGCCGGCGACCACGGCAAGTACGTGGTCAACGGGGGCATCGCGGCGTACCAGCTGATGAGCACCTTCGAGCGCTCGAAGGTCGCGCCCGGCGCCAAGCCGCAGGACCTCGCCGACGGCTCGCTGCGCCTGCCGGAGCACGGCAACCAGGTGCCCGACGTGCTCGACGAGGCCCGCTGGGAGCTCGAGTTCCTGCTCCGCATGCAGGTGCCCGCGGGTCAGCCGCTGGCCGGCATGGTGCACCACAAGGTGCACGACCAGAACTGGACCGGCCTGCCGCTCGACCCGGCCGCCGACCCGCAGCCGCGCGAGCTGCACCCGCCGTCGACCGCGGCGACGCTGAACCTCGCGGCCACGGCGGCGCAGGGCGCCCGGCTCTTCGCCCCCTACGACAAGGCGTTCGCGGCCCGGCTGCTCGCGGCCTCCAAGGCGGCGTACGCGGCGGCGGTGGCCCACCCGGCCGTCTACGCGCCCGGCAGCGACGGCAACGGCGGCGGCGCGTACGACGACAGCGACGTCACCGACGAGTTCTACTGGGCGGCCGCCGAGCTCTACATCAGCACGGGCGAGAAGGTGTACCGCGACGCGGTCACGAGCTCGAAGTGGCACACCGCGGACATCTTCAAGCCCGAGGGCTTCAGCTGGGGCTTTACCGCGGCGCTGGGCCGGCTCGACCTGGCGACCGTCCCCAACGGGCTGCCGGACCGCGACCGGGTGCGCCAGTCCGTGGTGGACGGCGCGAAGGGGTACCTCGCGAGCGTGCGCGCCAACCCGTACGGCATCGCGTACGCGCCGAGCTCCGGCAAGTACGAGTGGGGCTCCAACAGCGCCGTGCTCAACAACCTCGTCGTCATCGCGACCGCCTACGACCTGACCGGGTCGGCGGACTTCCGTGACGGGGTCGCGACCGGCATGGACTACCTGCTCGGGCGCAACGCGCTCAACCAGTCCTACGTCACCGGCTACGGCGAGCGCGCGTCGCAGAACCAGCACACGCGCATGTACGCGCACCAGCTCAACGCGGCGCTGCCGCACCCGCCGGCGGGCTCCCTCGCGGGCGGCCCGAACTCCAACCTGCAGGACCCGCTCGCGCAGAAGCTCCTGCCGGGCTGCGCGCCGCAGTTCTGCTACGTCGACGACATCAACTCGTACTCCACCAACGAGATCGCGATCAACTGGAACTCGACGCTGTCGTGGGTGGCCTCGTTCATGGCGGACCAGGGCGAGGGCGGCGCGCCGGCGGCGTCGGGGTGCTCGGTGCGGTACAGCACCGTGCTGAACCTCGGCGGCGTCTACATCGCGCAGGCCACGATCAGCAACACCGGCAAGCAGACGCTGAACGACGTGCGGGTGCGCTTCGCCTACACCGGCACGCAGAAGGTCGAGCTGGCCGTGAACGGCACGGCGAAGCAGACCGCCGCGGACGTCGAGCTGACGCCGCGCAACTCGCGGCTGAAGCCGGGCGAGCAGACCACGGTCCTGCTCGCCGGGACCGTGGCCTGGGGCCCGAACGCGACCCCGGCAACCTTCCGCTGCTGACCGACGCCGGCCCCGGCCCGCCTCCCGAAAGGGTGGCGGGCCGGGATCCAGGGCGAGCCGGGGTCCAGGGCAAGATTGCCGGGTGGGCGGGCGCAAGCGCGAGACGGGGATCGTCGAGCAGGTCGATGGCGGCGTGGCGCAGCTGTGTCCCGACGACGGCCGGCCGGGGCGGTGGACGCTGCTGCTGGACGGCTATCCGCAGTCCGCCCTCGACCTCGACGACCCGCGGCGGCTCGACTTCGAGTACATGCGTCGCGTCGCCTCGATCATCGACGCCATGGCCCCGGCCGGCGCACCGCTGTCGGTGCTGCACCTGGGCGGCGGGGCGCTGACCCTGCCGCGGTACGTGGCGGCGACCCGGCCCGGCTCGTCCCAGCGCGTGGTCGAGCGCGACGCGGCGCTCATCGACTTCGTCCGCCGTGAGCTGCCGCTGCCCCGCAATGCCGACATCCGGGTCCGCGCGGCCGACGCGCGGGAGGCGGTCGAGTCGCTCGCGCCGGGCCGTTTCGACCTCGTCATCGCCGACGTCTACGGCGGGGCCCGGGTGCCCGCGCACCTGGCGTCACTGGAGTTCCTGACCGCGGCCGCGCGGCTGCTGCGCCCGGACGGGGTGTACGCGGCCAACCTGGCCGACGGCTCCGGGCTCGCGTTCGCCCGCGGCCAGGCGGCCACGCTGCGGCGGGTGTACGGCGAGGTGGTCCTGCTCGCCGAGCCGGCGGTGCTGCGCGGGCGCCGCTTCGGCAACGTGATCCTGGCGGCCGCGGCCTCGGCCGGGCGCATCCCGGTGGCGCCGCTGGCCCGGGCCGGTGCGGCGGACCCGTTCCCGGCGCGGCTCGTGGCCGGCGACGACCTGACCGACCTGATCGCGGGCGCCCGCGTGGTGACCGACGCGACCGCGACCCCCTCGCCCGCGCCGCCGGCCAATCTGTTCTGAGTGGTTGTTACCGACCAGTCCCCGGGATGGAGCTTAGGGATCGTTCAGCAACCGCATACAGTTCCGGAATGCTCGAATTCGACATCGCCCCGGCCGAGCGTCGCCCGGCGGCCGAGCGCGCGGCTCTGCTCGCCGATCCCGGGTTCGGTCGCGTCTTCACCGACCACATGGTCACGATTCGCTACGGCGGCGGGGACGAGGGCGAGGGCTGGCGGGACGCCCGCCTGATCCCGTTCGGGCCGCTCTCGCTCAGCCCGGCCACCGCGGCGCTGCACTACGGCCAGGAGCTGTTCGAGGGGCTGAAGGCGTACGTGCTGCCGGACGGCGGCATCGGGCTGTTCCGCCCCGAGGCCAACGCGCGCCGGCTGAACGCGACCGCCGACCGGCTGGCGATGCCGCAGCTGCCGGAGGAGCTGTTCCTCAAGGCGGTGCGGACCCTGGTCGAGGCGGACCGGGACTGGGTGCCGGCGGGCGAGGGGCAGAGCCTCTACCTGCGCCCCTTCATGATCGCCATGGACCCGTTCCTGGGGGTCCGGCCGTCGTCGGAGTACCTCTTCGCGGTGATCGCCTCCCCGGCGGGCGCGTACTTCTCCGGCGGCGCCAAGCCCGTCACCGTCTGGATCTCGCAGGACTACTCGCGGGCCGCGCCGGGCGGGACGGGCCACGTGAAGGCCGCCGCCAACTACGCCGTGAGCCTGCGCGCCCAGGCCCAGGCCCAGGACGCGGGCTGTGACCAGACGGTGTTCCTCGACGCGGTCGAGCACCGCTGGATCGAGGAGTCGGGCAGCATGAACCTCTTCTTCGTCTACGGCTCGGCCGAGGCCCCGGTCCTGGTGACCCCGCCGCTGAACGGCTCGATCCTGCCCGGCGTGACCCGCGACTCGGTCCTCACGCTCGCCCGGCACCGCGGCTGGGCCGTGCGGGAGCGGCCGTACTCGGTCGACGAGTGGCGCACGGACGCCGCGAACGGCACGCTGCTGGAGACGTTCGCCTGCGGCACCGGGGTGGTCATCACCTCGATCGGCCGGGCCCGCTCGCACGACGGCGAGTTCGCGATCGGCGGCGGCGCGGAGGGCCCGGTCACGGCCCAGATCCGCGACTGTCTCGTCGGCATCCAGCGCGGCCGCGCGGAGGACCCGTTCGGCTGGTCGGTCCGCGTCTGACGCGCACGTCCCCGGCCGGCCGCGGGCCGTCGCGCCCGCGGCCGGCCGGGACCGTTCTACAGCACGGACAGGTGCACGTGGTTCGTGTGGTCGCTGGACGGGTCGCCGTTGCCCCCGCTGTAGGCGTGCCAGCCCGCCGCCGGCGTCCACACCTGGCGGAACCAGATCACGTAGAGCACGCCCAGCGCCGAGGCGTTCTTGACGAAGTAGGCCGCCAGGTTCGTGCCGTAGGTCTTGTCGGCCCCGCTGGCCACGCCGCCGAAGCCGTCCGAGGCCGCGGCGAAGTCGCAGGCCCGGCCCTTCGGGTGCTCATAGGGCCCGGACGGGCGGAAGCACGAGTAGAAGTGCGTGAAGCCCGCCTTGCGCGCCTCCTGGGCCGCGTGCAGCATGCGCGGGGTGACGCAGCCCGTCGTCGTCGGGTCGTCGATGATGCAGTTCTCGGCCGGCCAGGAGCCGTCGGCGTTGCGCGGGGCCGGGGTGGCCAGCGGTGAGTTGACGCTGACGTAGCCGTCCGCCCTGCCCCGCATCCTGGCCAGGGCCGCCTCGGCGTCGGCCTTCTTCTTGGCCTGGATCGCGGTCTGCGCCTGCTGCTTGGCCACCTCGTCGTCGGCCGCCTTCTTGGCGTCGGCGAGGTCCTTCTCCAGCTTGGTCAGCCGCGCGATCTGGCGGTCGTTGTACTGCGCGATCGTGTTCACCAGCAGCACGCGGTCCATGAACCGCTCGGCCGAGTCCGTGTTCACCAGCGCGGCGGTGAGCCGGACGCTGCCGCCGGTGCGGTAGGCCGCGGCCGCGATGACGTTCACGCTCGCGCGGACCGGCTCCAGCTCCTTCCGCATCGCGTCCATCTGCGCGTTCAGCTCGGCCTGGCGCTTCTTGGACGCGTCCAGCACGGCCTGGGCCTGCACCCACTCCGTGTTGGCCGCGTCGAGCTTCTCGCCGAGGGTGAGGTCGTTGCCCTCGTTCGGCGCGCCCGTCGGATCGCCCGGCGCGGCGCCCGCGGGCACGGCCCAGGCGCCGATCAGCACGAGCGCCGTGAGCATCAGCATGAGGACCCGGCGCCGCATGCGGGTGAGCGTACCGAACCGCGAAGGCCCCGGACAGGCTCAAGAACGCGGCCGGATGACTACCGAAAGTCACGCTGAACCTTCGTGGAGCGACGACCGTAAGGACCTTTCGGGTTCGAACAGTTGTGCGGCGTGTCGGATTCGGTCATCGACGGCTGCTTTGCTAGCGTGCCCGCTAGCAAACGGCTAGCGGGAGTGATGTTGGAAGCGACGGAGAAGACGGTGGCGATGCCGCCGCGGCGGCCGCGGTTCGAGCGGGTGCAGCTCAACACCCGGGTGCGGGTCGAGATCGAGCAGACCCTGCAGCGGTTCGTCGTCGACCACAACACCACCGTGCAGAGCTCGGTGGACCTCGCGCTGGCCGAATTCCTCGAGGCCCGGGGCTATCGGCTGCCCCAGCCCGACAACGACGGGAGAAGCCGGTGAGCACGCCGGGCATCAACCAGCTCGACGCCGATCTGCAGAAGACCGTCAAGCGCACGTCGTACATGCGGCAGCTGTTCTACGTCGTGGTGCTGCTCGTCGCCCTGGCCGGGCAGGTGTCCGGCGCGGTCGAGGCGCTCGGCATTCCACTGATCTGGGCGATCCCCGCGGTCGGGGCGCTGGAGCTCGGCGGCATCGTCGTGCTCGCCAACGCCGACGTGCGCCGCCGGCTCGGCGAGAAGGCGACCGCCTCGCGGATCCTGTCGGTGGTCATCGCCGCGTTCGCGGTCGCGTTCAACTGGATGGCGCACGACAACAAGCTGCTCGCCGGGTTCTTCGCGGGGATGTCCGCGCTGGGTTACCTGGTGTGGCTGATGCACACGGAGAACCAGCGCCGGGACCGGCTGCGGGCCAAGGGTGACCTGCCCCCGACCACGCCGGCCTACGAGGTCGTCGGGCACTGGGTCCGCCACCCGTGGCTGACGCTGCGGGCCAAGAACCTCGCGAAGGCCGACACCCGGCTCGGGCTCTACTCCTCGATCGCGGCGGCGAAGGCGGAGAAGCGCAAGGAGCAGCGGACCGCGGCGATCGCCAAGGTGCTGCACCGCAAGATCCGCGCCGCGGTCGACCCGACGACCGCCGACATCGCCGTGGCCGTCTACGACCTCGACGAGATCGCGGTCCGCCTCGCCGACGGCGCCGACTACGACGGGCTGACCGCGCTCATCGCCGCCGACCTGGCCCCGGCCCGGCTCGCCGCGATGACCGAGAGCGCGCTCCCGCCGGCGCCGCCGCCGGCCGCCGCGCCGCAGTCGGCCCCCGCGCCGGAGCGGCTGCCGGTCATCGACACCCAGGAGCAGCAGGCCCTGCCGACGGCGCCGCAGCCGATCCCGGTGCCCCGGCCGGCCCGCGAGGAAGACGAGCGCCGCGCGGCCCGGGAGGCCGTGGCCAGGGCGGCGGAGGCGGCCGCCGGGCCGGAGCCCGCGCCCGAGCCGGTGGTCGCGACGGCGCCGGTGGTCTCGGCCTCGCCGCTGGGCGGGCTGCGCGCCGACCTGGAGGGCATCCTCCCGGCCGCGCCCGCGCCGCGCCGCACCCGCAGCCGGACCGCCCCGGTGACGCACGACGCCGGCGAGGTGCTCGAGATCGCCGAGGAGCCGACCCTCACCCCGTCGACCGTGGTGCGGGAGGGGTCGCTGCGCAATCAGGTGCACCAGTTGCTGCACGACAACGTGCCGCCCAACGACCGCCGGGACGTGGTGGCCCTGACGACCATGGTCGGCGACCTGCTCGACCTCGACGACGTGGAGCGGCTGACCGCCTCCAACTACGTGCGCACCTGGAAGGCCGAGGTCGACGCGGGCCGGCGCGCCGCCGTGAACGGCCGCCACCTGCAGGGGATCGTGCCCGGCTCGCCCCGCTAGCCCGTTAAGGCCCGTCTCTGCGCTGCCGATCTGGGTGGTGGAGAGGCGGGGGGTGCCGAATGGCCCGGTTGCTCGTGGTGGACGACGAGCCGGACGTCCGCGACCTGATCGTCAAGCGGCTGACCGCCGACGGCCACGACGTGCTCGCCGCCGAGAACGGCGCGGCCGCCCTCGCGGCCGTGGCCGAGCACGGGCTGCCCGAGGCCGCGATCCTCGACGTCGACCTGCCCGGCATGGACGGCATCGAGCTGCTGCACCGGCTGCGGGCCGCCCGGGCCGACCTGCCGGCGATGTTCCTCACGGTGCTGTGGGACGGCGCCGTGGCCGCCCGGGCGCGGGAGACGGGCGCGGAGTACGTCCGCAAGCCCTTCACCGCCGACACGCTGCGCGCCGGGCTGGAGCGGGCCCTGCGGGGCGCCGGATGACCACCTCGCTGCTGCGGACCGCGGCGTGGGCACTGGTGTACCTCCTGGCGACCGTCGCCGGCCGCAAGACCATCATGGACGGCTCCAGCCTGAGCCTGGTCTGGCCGGCCGCGGGCGTGTCGGTGCTGTGGTTCGCCGCCCAGCGCAAGGCCCGCGTGCGCTGGGTCGACCCCGTGGCGCTGGCCGTCATCACGCTCCTCGTGAACCTGGCCACGGGCGCCACCCCGCTGCTCGCGCTCTGGTTCGTGGTCGCGAACCTGGCCCAGGTGGCGATCTTCACGCGGGTCCTGCACCGCCTGAGCCCGCACCTCTGGGGCGCCGGCGGCGACGAGCAGCTCTCCCGCTCGGCCGACCTGTGGCGCCTGCTGCTCGCCACGTTCGCCGGGGCCGGCGCGGGCGCGCTCGTCGGGCCGACCGCCATCTGGCTCACCACCGACCGCTTCCTGTGGACCGACGGCGTCGTGTGGTTCCTGCGCAACGGGGTGAGCATCCTGCTCATCGTCGCCGTCGGGCTGCGCCTGGGCTACCAGCGCGCGCGGGGCTGGCGCTGGACGCGGCCGGGCGCGGCGCGGCTGGCCGAGTACGTGGCGCTCCTCGTGTGCTCGCTGACCGCCTACGGCGTCGCGTTCGGCGCGGCGCACCTGCCCCTGGCGTTCCCGCTGCTCGCCGTCACCGTGTGGGCCGGGCTGCGCCTGCACACCACGTTCGTCGTGCTGCACGACCTCGGGCTGGGCATCCTCGCGGTGCTGTTCACGCTGCACGGGAACGGCCCCTTCGCCTCGATCCCCTCGCACGCGACCCGGGCGCTGATCGCGCAGGCGTTCGTCGGCATGATCGCGGTCGTCGGGCTGTCCATCGCGCTCGGCCGGGACGAGCGGGCCGAGCTCATGCGGCGGCTGACGGCCGCGGGCCACGAGACGGAGGCCCAGGCGCGGCTGCTGACCACGATCGTCAACTCGATGCACGAGGGCGTCTCCGTCGTGCGCCCCGATCACTCCTGGATCATGCGCAACCCGGCCGCCGTGGCCCTCGTGGGCGGCGTGACCAGCAGCGACGGCACCGTGGGCCGGCCCGATCACTACGGCCTCTTCCACCTCGACGGCACGCCGCTGCCGCCCGGGGAGATGGCCCACGTCCAGGCGCTGGGCGGCCACGACGTGCGCGGCCAGGAGGTGCTCATCCGCAACGCCGGGGTGCCCGAGGGCCGCATCCTGCGGGTGAGCGCGACCCGCCTGCCGTCCGGCGAGACCGAGGAGGAGGGCGGCGCCGTCGTCGTCTTCCACGACGTGACCGCCGAGCGCCGGCACCGCGACGAGCTCTCCGCCTTCGCCGGCGTGGTCGCGCACGACCTGCTCAACCCGCTCGCGACCATCGACGGCTGGGCCGAGAACCTGGGCGAGACGCTGCACACCATGCCCGCGGACGATCCCGCGGTCGGCGACGCCCTCGACAGCCTGGTGCGCATCACGCGCGCCTCGGCCCGGATGCGCCACCTGATCAACGACCTGCTCGCCTACACCACCGCCCGCAACGCCGCCATCGCGCCCGTCGACGTCGGGCTGCACGAGCTGGTGACCGAGGTGACGAACGCGCGCACGGACCTGGCCGCGGCCGCGGGCACCCCGCGGCCGGAGTTCACCCTCGGCCGCCTCGACGACGTGCGAGCCGATCCCGTGCTGCTGCGGCAGCTGCTGGACAACCTCGTGGGCAACGCGGTGAAGTACACGGCCCCGGGCACGACTCCCCGGATCGCCATCGCGTCGGGGCTCGACGGTGACGGGCTGGTGCGGGTCGAGCTGGCGGACAACGGCATCGGCATCCCGCCCGGCCAGCACGACGCCATCTTCACCAACTTCCACCGCGCGCACCGCTCGAGCGGATACGCGGGCACCGGCCTCGGCCTCGCGATCTGCAAGCGCATCGTGGAGCGGCACGGCGGGACGATCCGCGCCGAGGACAACCCGGGCGGCGGGTCACGGTTCATCTTCACGCTGCCGCCCGCGTCCACGCACGCCCCCGCGGCCAAGGTCGTGACCGGCGTCTCCCCGTAAAAGCGAACGTTCGTTCTTGACGGGTGAGCACGGGCGGTACACCCTGAAAAAAACGAACGAACGTTCTTTCATGGGAGATGGTCATGCGAAAGGTCGCGGGCGTCGTGCTGCTGCTCACCGCCCTGCTCAGCCTCATCATGGTCGCGTTCGCCTGGCCCGCGACCCGGGCCGGCGTGCACGACATCCCGCTCGCCGTCGCCGGGCCAGCGCCCGCGGCCGCCCAGGTCGTGCAGCAGCTCGAGGCGAAGCGGCCCGGCGCGTTCGACCTGCGCACGGTGCCCGACACCGCCGCGGCCGAGCGGCTGATCAGGGACCGCGAGGTCTACGGCGCCATCGACCTCACCAGCGGCAAGCCCCAGGTCATCGTGGCCTCGGCGGCCGGTCCGGCGGTCGCGCAGGCCCTGCAGCAGGTCGCCCAGGCGCTCGCCCCGGCCCCGGACGGGACGGTCGTGCGGGATCTCGTGCCGTTGCCGGCCGACGACCCGCGCGGGGCCGGGCTCGCGGCCGGGGCGCTGCCGCTGGTGCTCGGCGGGATCGCCGCCGCGGGGCTGCTCACCAACCTGATCGTGGGCGCCGGACGGCGGATCGCGGGCGCGCTCGCCTTCGCCGTGACGGGCGGGCTGGCGCTGGTGGCGATCCTGCAGTACTGGCTGGGCTCCCTGAACGGCGACTACTGGCTCAACAGCGGCGTCGTCGCGCTGTCCATCGCCGCCACGGCGCTGACCGTGCTCGGCCTGGAGTCGCTGCTCGGCACCGCCGGGCTCGCGATCGGGGCGGCGACCATGATGCTGCTGGGCAACCCGCTCTCGGGCCTGTCCAGCGCGCCGGAGATGCTGCCGTCGGGGTGGGGTGCGCTCGGGCAGTATCTGCCGCCGGGTGCGGCCGGGTCGCTGCTGCGCAGTACCGCCTTCTTCGACGGGGCCGGCGCCGGGCCGCACGTCCTCGTGCTCGTCGCGTGGGCGGCCGCGGGCCTGCTCCTGGCCGGGCTCGCCGCGCTGCGCCGTCGCCCCGCCCCGGTCGCCGACGCGGATGCGAAGGCGGCGTTGGTCACGGCCTGACTCACAGTCCGAGATCAAGGGGAAGTGATCTGAGCCGCAGATGGTTGGCGCCGGCCCGTTGCTTGTACGAACATAATAGTTATGGCCGTACAAGCACGCGGCCGGCGACTGCTCATCCTCGGCATCTGCTGCATGAGCCTGCTGATCGTCGGCCTCGACAACACGATCGTGAACATCGCGGTGCCGGCGATCGGGCGCGACCTGAACGCGCCGCTCTCCGGCCTGCAGTGGGCGATCGACGCGTACACCCTCGTGCTGGCCAGTCTCTTGATCATGGGGGGCTCGACCGCGGACCGCCTCGGCCGGCGCCGCATCTTCCAGACCGGGCTGGTGGTCTTCGCGCTCGGCTCGCTGCTGTGCGGGCTGGCCCCGACGCTGGGCTGGCTGATCGCGTTCCGCGTCGTCCAGGCGATCGGCGGCTCGATGCTCAACCCCGTCGCCATGTCGATCATCACCAACGTCTTCACCGACCGCCGCGAGCGCGCCCGGGCCATCGGCGTGTGGGCGGGCGTCGTCGGCCTCAGCATGGCGCTCGGCCCGGTCGTCGGCGGCCTGCTGGTGCAGACCGTCGGCTGGCGCACGATCTTCTGGATCAACGTGCCGATCGGCATCGCCGCGGTCGTGCTCACGGCGCTCTTCGTGCCCGAGTCGCGGGCGCCGCGGCCGCGCCGGGTCGACGTTGCGGGCCAGATCATCGTGCTCGTCCTGCTCGCCAGCGCGACCTTCGCCATCATCGAGCACGAGCCGATCGCCGGGGCGGTGGCCGTGGTCGCGCTGGTGGCCCTGCTGCTGGTCGAGCCGCGCCGCCCCGAGCCGCTGGTCGACATCACGCTCTTCCGCAGCCCGCCGTTCGCCGGCGCCACCGCGATCGCCGTCGCCGCGTTCGGCGCGCTGGCCGGGTTCCTGCTGCTCAACACGCTCTACCTACAGGAGGTGCGCGGCCTCTCGCCGCTGCACGCGGGCCTGCTCACGCTGCCGATCGCCGCGATCACGGTGGTGCTCGGCCCGGTCTCCGGCCGCATGGTCGGCGCCCGCGGGCCGCGCGCGTCGCTGCTCGTCGGCGGGGCCGGCATCCTGGTCAGCGGGGTGCTGCTCACGGGGCTCACCCCGCACACGCCGCTGCTGTGGGTCGTGGCCGCCTACGTCGCGTTCGGCATCGGCTTCGCCATGGTCAACCCGCCGATCACCGTCACCGCCGTCTCGGGTCTGCCGGTCGCTCAGGCCGGGGTGGCCGCGGCGTTCGCCTCGACCAGCCGCCAGTTCGGCTCGGTGCTGGGGATCGCGGTCCTCGGCGCCGTGGTCACCGCGGGGCTGCACGGCCGCGCGATGCCCGTCGGGTTCAGCCCCGCGAGCCATGTGGGCTGGTGGATCGTCGCCGGGTGCGGCGCCGCGATCCTGGTCATCGGTACGCTCACCACCGGTACGTGGGCGAAAAGCCGAACCCCTGATGCGGAGCTCGTCGATGCCTGAGTCGCATGTGCCCGATGCGCGGGAACGCGCCGGTGAGGTCTGGCGCGCCATGCTCGCGCTGGTGCACGAGCGCCACGACCGGCGCAAGGAGGTCTGCGAGGCGCTGGACCTGAGCTTCGTGCGGATCAAGGCCCTGCGGCGTCTCGCGGGCGAGCCGATGACCATGCGGGAGCTCGCCGGGCGGCTGCAGACCGATGCGCCGTACACCACGCTGGTCGTCGACGACCTGGAGAAGCGGGGTCTTGTGCGACGGGAGCCGCACCCGTCGGACCGGCGGGCCAAGCTCGTGACGACGACCGACCTGGGTCGTCGCGAGGCGGCTCGGGCCGAGGCGATCATGACCCAGCCGCCGCCGCAGATGTTGGCGTTGCCGCCGGAGGAGCTGGACGAGCTGGCGCGATTGGTCGCGAAGCTCGAATCCTGACGCGAAAGTCGATTCCTGACGCGAAGATCGATTCCTGGCGGGTAGCGCCGATATGCCGGACGCGGTGCGCCGCGACATATCGGGTGCATCTCCCGGTCAGGGCGCGAGGCCCTGGGGAAGCCGGTGCGTCAGCGGGCGCCGGCTGGGGTGAGGGCTTCCTCGCAGAGCTCGCGCGCCCACTGGATGCGGCTCAGGGCGACGTCCGGGCGGTCGCCGAAGACCTCGGCGGCCTGTGCGTAGCACTCGTCCCGGCCGAGGCGGCTGAGGGTCGAGGACACCGTGGCGCGGACCGTCTCGGCGTCGGGGTGGGAGTAGCAGGGTGTGTCGGACACGAACAGTGCCATGCACAGTGCCGGGTCGACCGGACGAATCGTCATGGTGGATCACCTGTTCAAGGGGGCGTGAATGACTGTTCCACCGTGCCTCCGGACGGTTGTCCGGTGCCTCGCGGCCAGCGGGGCTTCTGGCTTCTGGGTTTGCCCACCCCCGCATACCTGCTGGCTGCTATAGGCACCTCAACCGCTTGCATCCTCCGTGAGGGGGATCGTGATGGACAGGCGGGTGCCGTTGCCGCGGCGGCTGGCGATCTGCATGGTGCCGCCCAGGGCCGCGACGCGGTCGCCGAGGCCGGTCAGGCCGGTGCCGGTCCCGGGATTGGCGCCGCCCACCCCGTCGTCCTCGACGGACAGCGACAGCGACGCGTCCGTGGCCGACGCGGTCACCGAGATCAGCGTGGCGTGCGCGTGGCGGATCGCGTTGGTGAGGGCCTCGGCGACGACGTAGTACACCCCGATCTCCACCGACGCGTCGAGCCGGGACGGCAGGTCCAGCCGCACCTCCACCGGAACCGGGGAGCGGCGGGCCAGGGAGCGGATCGCCGGGCTCAGGCCGCCCGCGGACAGGATCGACGGGTGGATGCCGCGGGCCAGCTCGCGCAGCTCGTCGATGGCCTCGGACAGGTCGCTGCCGATGCCGTGCAGGCGGTCCTGCAGCCCGCCGCCGGCCTCGGTCTCCGTCGCGCGCAGGGCCAGCAACAGGGCGATCAGCCGCTGCTGGGTGCCGTCATGCAGGTCGCGCTCGATGCGCCGGCGGCTCTCGTCGGTCGCGGCCACGACGCGGGCGCGGGAGGCGGTCAGGTCGGCGCGGGCCTGGGAGTTGGCGATCGCGCTCGCCACCAGCTCGGTGAACTCGGCGGCCCGCTCGGCGTCGTGCTCCCGCAGCGGCGACGCGCACGTCGACAGGGCCTTCAGCACGCCCCAGGTGCGGCCGGCCACGATGACGGGGGCGCCGATCGCCGAGCGGATCGTCAGGTCGCCGAACTCGCGCTGCAGGAAGTCGGCGCTGTGCGTGCCGGAGAGGCGGATCGGGCGGCCGGAGCGCAGCACCTGGCCCGCCACCCCGTTGTCCTTCAGGTGCACGCGGCCCAGGTCGACGCGGTGCGCGGGGTCCCGGCTCCAGCTCGCCACGATGGTGCCGCTGCCGTCGGGCTCGAAGCGCAGCAGGACGGTCGCGTCGGCGTCGAAGAGCTTGCCGGCCTCCTCGGTCACCGCGGCGAACACGTCCTCGGCGGGGCGGCCGCGGGCGGCGACGGTGGCCACCCGGCGCAGCGCCGCCTGCTCGGCCGCGACCGTGCCGAGCATCGTGCGGTTCTTGTCGAGGGCGGCGACCATCGCGTTGAAGGTCCGTTGCAGCGCCCCGACCTCCACCGGGGCGTCGGTCGGCACCCGCACCTGCAGGTCGCCCCCCGCCACCCGGTCGGCCGCGAGGACCATCCGGTGCAGTGGCCGCACGACCATGACCGCCAGCGAGCGGGTGAGGAGCGCGACCGCGAGCAGCGCCACCACGAACCCGGCGAGCCCGGCGACGAGCGCCCGCCGCCCGGCGTGGTCCGCGGCCGCGTGCATCCGGTCCACGCTCATCCGCTGGTTGTTGATGAAGTCGTCGAACTCGGTGCGCAGGGCGGCGATCTGTTGCTGGCCCTCCTTGATCGACTGCGGGTCGATCTTCGCCGGATCGCCCGACTGGTCGTCGGCGATCGCGGGGTCGGCGAACTTGTCGAGGTAGGCCGTGACGTCGCTGTTCAGGCGGGCCACCCGCGCGGCCTGGGCCGGGGTGTCCGACACCGACGAGGCGAGCTCCTCCTGCCGCAGGGGGATCTGCTGCTGAGCCTGCACCCAAGGCTCCAGCAGCGTCCGGTCGTGGGTGAGGGCGTAGCCGCGCCGCGCCGCCTCCACGTCGAGCACCAGGCGCTCCAGCGTGCTGCCGGCCGAGACCGCCCGCTCGGCCTGGCTGACGACCGCGACCGAACCGCGCAGTTGGTACACCGACACGAGGATCATCGCGAACGCCGCCGTGATCAGCACGGTGAACAGCGCGCTGGTCACCGCGAGCCGGACGGTCAACCCCCCGTGCATGGGGAGGTGTTTACCCGGGATCGCGGGGATATGTTGGATTTGATGGCATCCGAGTCAGTTGTGATCGCGGACGACGACGTCCTCCTGCGCGAGGGGCTCGCGAGCCTGCTCGATCGGCAGGGGTTCGCCGTGACCGGGCTGGCCGACGACGGCCCGCACCTGCTGGAGCTGGTCGAGAAGCAGGCCCCCGACATCGCAATCGTCGACATCCGCATGCCCCCGACGCACACGACGGAGGGGCTGGGCGCGGCCCGGGAGATCCGCCGCCGCTTCCCGTCGGTGGCGATCCTGGTGCTGTCCGCCTTCGTGGAGGTCGAGCACGCGATCGAGCTGCTGGCCAGCGGGGAGCGGATCGGCTACCTGCTGAAGAGTCGCGTCACCGACGTCGACGAGTTCGTGGAGACCCTGCGCCGCGTGCACGACGGCGGGACCGTCGTCGACCCCGCGGTGGTGCAGGAGCTGGTGGCCGCGCACCGCCGCCGCGACCCGCTCGGCGGCCTCAGCCCGCGCGAGCGGGAGGTGCTGGCCCTCATGGCCGAGGGGCGCTCGAACGCGGGCGTGGCCAAGGCGCTGTGGGTCACGGAGGGCACCATCGAGAAGCACGTCCGGTCGATCCTGACCAAGCTCGACCTGCCCGAGACGGACGAGACGCACCGCCGGGTGCTCGCCGTGCTCACGTTTCTCGAAGCGGCGTCTTCTGCAACAGGTGGCTGATCGCGCTGCCGGACAGCTGGTCCTTGGACAGATAGCCGATCGCCGGGCTCTCGGCGAGCAGTTCGGCCAGGTCGTCCGGGTCGAGGCTCGAGACCATGATCACGAAGCTGTGGCGGATGCGGTGGGCCAGGTCGAAGCCGCTCTCCGCGCCCAGGCCGACGTCGACCAGCACGACATCCGGCTCGTGCTCCTCGACGGCGAGCAGCGCCTGGCGGATGTCCGATGCGGTCGCGACGACCGCGATGCCCTGCGCCGTCAGAAGCCTCCGGGCGCTCACCCGGAAACGCTCCGAGTCGTCGACGATGACGCAACGGATCGTCATGCGGTAACCATGCCACCGATGCGGGTGGGACCGCCTTGATGTTAACGGGAAAAAAAGAGGCCCACCCGTGGCGGCGGGTGGGCCTCCGGCTCTCGGCGGCTCGATCTTCCCTGACTAGAACGTTCCCCTGACTAGAACGTTCCCCTGACTAGAACGTTCCCCTGACTAGAACGTTCCTTGGGCGTTGCACTTGTAGCCCTGGTCGAGGCAGTCCCGCACCCGCTGGGCGAGGGCGTCGGGCTCCCAGGCGTTGAAGAAGTCGGCGTGCATCGAGTAGCCGTTGCCCGACGAGAGCGTGATGCCGTTCGTGTCGGTGTTCAGCGGGTAGGCGATGACGAAGGAGACCGACGGGATCGGCACCGGGTGGCTGGCCGGGCAGGCGCCGGTGTGGTCACCGTTGGCCATGTGCGCCTTGTGGTCCGGGCTGTCCAGGTGCACGCCGTCCCAGCAGTCCGGGAACGTGATCTGCCGGACCAGTTCGGCGGTCTTGGCGCAGATCGGGTATTCGCCGTTGGCGGTGCGCCCGACCTCGCCGCCGACGCCCGCGCACCAGAAGTGGTTGCCCTGGTGGTCGGGGGTGTCGCTCTGGTTCTTGGCGTCCCCGCTGATCATTCGCAGCCCGAACGGGAAGGGCTGGGTCCTGCTCGGGTCCTTGAGCCGGGAGCCGTAGTAGACCGTCACCTCTTTCGGGTCCACGACCTTGCCGTTGCGTGACAGCGTGGGGATCCAGTACGCCGAATGGTCCTGCGCGGGCGTGCAGGTCGTGCCCGCGGCGATCAGCGACTCGGCCGTGGAGTTCGCGTTCGTCGACCGGTTGCCCAGGAACGTGTGGTCGTGGGAGGCGCCGGCCAGCCCGGGCAAGACGATCGGGTCGTCGGGGGCGTGGTGGCTCACCGTGCAGGCGGCGTGGAACTCGGGCACCTTCACCGGGTTGTTGGTGATCGGCGCGGGCCGCCGGGCGAAGAACGCCGCGGTGTCGGCCTGCTGCTTGGCCGGGTCGACGCTGGGCCAGCCCGGGACCGCCGTCGGGCTCTGCGACGGGGACGACGGCGCCGGGGCCGAGGGCGAGCCAGGCATCGTCGCCGTCGGCGTGCGCTTGAACCGCAGCCAGTTGACGTTGACGAAGTCCCCGGCCTGCGGGCTCTTGAGCAGCAGGAACACGGTCTGCCGGCCGGTGCGCCCGGTCGTGCTCACCGCGGTCTTCGTGGTCCAGGTCTGCCAGCCGCCGGTGTACCCGACCGGGTAGCTCGCCAGCAGCTCGCCGTCGCGGGTGGCGGCCCGCAGCTCGATCGTGCCGCCCGTGCGGCTCGCCGCGGCGACCCGGACGCTCGCGGTGAGCGAGCCCGGGCCGCCGAGGTCGACGTTGTCGTAGCGCATCCAGTCCCCGTCGGCGAGCCAGCCGACGTTCTTGCCGCCGCCGACGTCGCCGGTGTTCTCGGTGCGGGCCCCGCTCTGCGCGCTCCACGCCTCGGCCTGCACCATGCCCGCGGTGTCGACCTGCTCGGCGCCGGCGGTCGTGGTGAGGATGAGGCTGGTCGCCACGGCCCCCGCGATCGGCACCAGCAGCAGGGCGAGCAGGGTCCGGCGCCGTTTCGGCGGGCGGCTCGGCGTCACCACGTACGGGTTGAGCCGGGGGTCGAGCGGCATGGCCAGACCGTATGCATGGGAGAGCGCTCTCTCAAGGTCCCTAAGTCGAAACTAAACCGGGTCTAAGGCGGCCCAAGGCGATCAGGCGTCTCGTCGGCGCAGGGTGACGTACCGCCGGCCGGCGCGGCGCGGGACCTGGCGGGCATTTAGGCCCTGTCCTGAGCGTCGGCCAGCATCGTGGTCGACACCTCGATGCCGGCCCGGACCGTCACACGGCCCGCGCTGGTCGGGAGCGGCCGGTCGAACGCGGCCCGCAGCCCGGCCGCGAGCCGCTGCGCCGCCCGCGCGTCCGCGCCCGGCAGCAGCACCGCGAACTCGTCGCCGCCGAGCCGGGCCACCACCGCGCGGGCCGGGGCCGTGCGGGTCCCCGCGTACGCGGCGTCGCGGAGCCGGTGCGCGGCCGCGGTCAGCACCTCGTCGCCGACCGCGCGGCCGTGCAGGTCGTTGACGGTGCGGAAGTCGTCGAGGTCGACCACCAGCACCGCGTAGGGGCGCCCGTCGGCGGCGGCCGCGTTCAGGTGCTGCCAGAGCAGGGCGCGGTTGGGCAGGCCGGTGAGGGCGTCGTGGTAGGCCGCGTGGTGCAGCGACTCCTCGTAGACCCGCTGGGCGCTGATGTCCTGCAGCGTCCACACGGTGCCGGCCCCGCCCTCGACCGGCAGCGCCTCGATGAGGACGTCGCTGGTGGAGCCGTCGGCGCGGGTGAGCCGCGCCTCGTAGGTGTCCCGGCCCTCGCGCGCCAGGTCGGCCAGGCGCAGCGGGCGCCCGTCGAACGTCTCGAGCGCCGGCTCGCCGCCGATCAGGTCCCGCGCGGCGGGGTTGGCCAGGACCACGGTGCCGTCCGGGTCGGTCACCAGCACGGGGGAGGGAAACCGGCGCAACACCGTGTGCAACAGCGCCGACTGGGCCCGGTGCCGGTCCCGCGCCTGGCGCAGCAGGGCGTGCGCGGCGATCCCGAGGAGCGCGACCACGGCCATCGACCCGAGGACCGGGATCGGGGTGAACGCGGCGGCCGCGACCGTGGCCATGGCGATGGCTGTGACTGTGGCGATGGCTGTGACTGTGGCTGTGGTCATGGCGGGCTTGACGCCCAGCGTCCACATCGGGTCCCGTCGAGCCATGCCCCCGACATCGGCCCGCACCCGGCCCGCGACAGTGCGGACCGGGTGCAAGCCGGGAGTTCAGCCCAGCAGCGGCTGGCCGCTGGAGAACACGTTCGCCGGGTCGTAGGCGTGCTTCACCCGCAGCAGCCGGTCCCGGTCCGCGGCCGACCAGTTCGCCCGGATCGTCTCCGCGTCCGCGCCGCCCGAAAAGTTCAGCAGCCCGCCCGGGAACCGCTCGACCGCGAGCACCCGGTCCGTGGCCGCGTCCACCGCCGCCTCCAGGCCGGGCGCGCCGATGCCGATGACGAACAGCGAGTACGCCGCCCCGCGCCCGCTGACCGCGTTCGGCACGGCCGCCGGGCGCCCCAGGGCCCCGCCGAGCTGACGGATCTCGACCATCGGCAGCGGTACGTCCACGCCCGCCCCGGCCGCCGCCAGCACGTGCTCGACCGTCTCCGCGGTGAGCTCGGCGAGCAGCACGCCGCGCTCCCGGCTCGGCATCGGGTCGACCGGGTCGCGGTGCACGGCGTCGACCGCCGGATACGGCAGCATCGCCACGTCGTCGATGACCGCCGGGGCCGCCGCGCGCATCGGGGCCAGCAGCGCGTCGCCCGCCTCGGCGTCGCCCAGGAAGAAGACGCGCAGGTGGGCCACGTTCGCCCCGCGCAGCGGCGGGGGCAGGGCCGGCAGGTCGGGCAGCCGGAGCAGGGCCACCGACGTGCTCATCTCCTCCGGCAGGGTCGCCGACCACTCGCGGTACGCGTGCAGCACCTCGCCGGCGTGCTCCATCGGGAAGTAGATCCCGCCGCCGTAGAAGCCGGCCACCTCGACCAGGCCGAACTCGATCGCGGTGACGATGCCGAAGTTGCCCTTGCCGCCGCGAACCGCCCAGAACAGGTCGGCCTCGTGGTCGACGTCGATGGTCCGCAGCGCGCCGTCGGCGGTGACGATCTCCACCGAGCGCACGTGGTCGGCGGCGAAGCCGAAGCGGCGCCCGAGCGGGCCGACGCCGCCGCCGAGGGTGTACCCGACCACGCCGACCTGCGTCGCCGAGCCGTTGAGCATGCCCAGCCCGTGCGGGGCGCCCGCCGCGTTCACCTCCACGCAGTGCACCCCGGCGGCGGCCCGCGCCGTGCGGGCCACCGGGTCGATGGTGAGCTCGGTCATCCGGTTCGTGGTGATCAGCACCCCGCCGCGGACCGGGCGGACCGCGCCGTGGCCGGTGGACTGCACCGCGACCGGCAGCCCGAGGGTGCCGGCCCAGCGCACCGTCTCGGCCACGTCCTGGGCGCAGGTGGCGCCGACGACGGCGAGCGGCTCGTGGACGGTGGCGACGTTCCAGGCCTGCTTTTCGGCCTCGTATCCTTCGTCGCCGGGAACAAAGACGGGCCCGGCGACCGCCGGGAGAGAAGTCAGAGCAGTGGTCATGGGCCTACGGTGCGCCCGGCCGGTTGGTCAGGACTTGGCGACGACTAGGGCCGCGACTTGAGCCTCGGAGATCTCGACGAGATGGGCGGCCCCGAGACGCCGGTGCGCCTCCAGGGCGGCCCGCGCGTGCCCGAGCGCGCGTTCGGGCTCGCCCAGCGCCGCGGCCAGCTCGGCCAGCGCGAAGTCGAACGTGCCCCAGGTGGTGCCGCCGGTGCCGAGCGGGGGGAAGCGCCCGGCGACGGCTCGATCTCGGCGTAGAGCTCGCGCGGGTCGGGCGTGCCCAGCCGGGCCGAGACCAGCGCCCACTGGAACACGACGAAGTCCCAGCACCAGAGCTTCTCCCGGGCGGCGCCCCACCGCTCGACCAGTGCGCGGGCGCGGGCCTCGTCGCCCGACTCGCACGCCGCCAGCACCGCGGTCGGGCGCAGCAGCTGCAGGTGCGGCTCGTCCGCCCGGCGCACGAGCTCGTCGACCAGCTCGCCGGGGCGGCCCTGGAAGCGGCGGCTGGTGTAGAGCAGCGCGAGCCGGATCCACTGCGTCCCCCACAGGGTCGTGTGCTCCTGCAGCGCGAACGCCTCGTCGACCAGCCGCTCCCCGGCCACCCAGTCCCCCGCCAGCATCGCCCGGCCCGCCTGCGCGTAGCGCACCTGCGCGGCCAGCACCGGGGCGCGGATCCCCTCGGCGAGCCGGACGCAGTGGGTCAGGTCGGCGTCGAAGCCGGCCGCGTCCCCCATGCTGACCTCGATCATCATCCGCTGCAGCCGGGCCATGATCTCGGCCGTGCGCGGCAGGCCGGGGAGGGTCAGCAGCTCGTCGGCGCTCGCCCGGCGTTGCGCCAGCCGCTGCGGCACCAGGGTCGCGCACATCTGGTTGTTCAGCGTGCGGGCCAGCAGCTCGGGGTCGCCGAGGCCGCGGGCGAGCCGCACCGCCTCGGCCGCGTGGGCCTCGCCGAGATCGCGGTCGGGGTGGTGGTACAGCTCGACGGCGAGCGTGCCGAGCAGCACCGCCCGGCGCTCGACGTCGTGCGGGCCGAGCCGGTCCAGCTGGTCGCGCAGGGTGGCGATCATGCGTTCGTCGACGGTGAGGTACGGCCGCCAGGTCCACAGCGTCGCCCCGCCGAAGAGCGTCGCGGCGTCCATCGCCAGCCCGTCGTCGCCGATCTGCCGGGCCAGGGTCAGGGCCTCGTCGAGCATCGCCCGGGTGCCGTCGACGTCGCCGGCCGCCCGCCGGGCCGTGCCCAGCTGGACCAGCAGCCGGCATCGGGCCCGGGCCGCGCCCGGACGCGTCGGGTCCAGGGCGCCGAGGGCGGATTCGAGGTACCGCGCCGCCTCGTCGTACGCCAGCTGCGCCATCGCCAGCTCGGCGGCCCGGGTCGCGTAGCGGACCGCCCGGTCGGCGACCCCGAGCCGCGCGGCCATCGTGAAGTGGTGCACCAGGAGCCCGAGCAGGTCCGGGTCGTCGGGCCGGTCGAACGCCTCGAGCGCCTCGCCGACGCGGCGGTGCAGGCGGGCCCGCTCCAGCCGGCTCAGCCCGCCGTAGACGGCGTCCCGGACGAGCGCGTGCGAGAAGCGGTAGTCCCAGCCGTCGGGCAGCTCGAGCAGCACACCCGCCCCGACGGCCGGCTCCAGCCCCGCCATCACCACCTCGTCCGGCCGGTCGGTCGCGGCCGCCAGGAGGAGCAGGTCGACGTCGCGGCCGATGACGGCGGCGGTCTCCAGCAGCTCGCGGGTGGCCTCCGGCAGCCGCGACAGCCGCCGGGTGATCACGTCGCGGACGCTCTCGGGCACCCCGGACGCGGCGACCGCCTGGGCGTCGCCCCAGCCGTCGGGGTATTCGCTCTCCAGCAGCCGCAGCAGCTCCTGCAGGTAGAACGGGTTGCCGCCGGTCCGCTCCAGCAGCGCGTGCGCGACCGCGCCGGGGCGCTCGACGAACTCGGCGACGTCGCCCTCGGTCAGCGCGGCCAGCCGCAGCCGCTCCGCGCCGCGCTCGTTGGCCAGCAGCGCGAGGGTCTCCCGCAGCGCCGGGCCGGCGTCGGTGGTCTCGGGGCGCAGGGTGGCCAGCACCAGGATCGGCCGCTGGGGCAGCGCCGGCGCCAGGTGCGCGAGCAGCTGCAGCGACGAGGGATCGGCCACGTGCAGGTCGTCGATCACGATGAGCAGCGGGCCGGGGGCGCGGCGCAGCGCCTCGCCCACGGTCTCGTGCAGGTGGAACAGGGCCGTGGCCGGGTCGCGCTCGTGGGTCGTCGCCTTCCCGGCGAGCATGTCCCGCACGTCGGCGGTGCCCGGCAGCGCGCGCAGCACCTGCTGCCAGGGCCAGAACGCGGGGGTCGCGCTCGCCTCGACGCAGCGGCTCCACGCGGTGGTGACGTCGGCGCCGGCCAGCTCCACGGCCCGCTCGGCGAGGCTGGTCTTGCCCAGCCCGGCCTCGCCGACGAGCAGCAGCACCCCGCCGTTGCCCTGGCGCGCCTGCTGGATGCGCGCCGCGATGCGCTGCTGCTCCGCCTGCCGCCCGACGAGCCGGGTCCGCCGCGGCTCCTGGTGGGGCGCCGGCCGGTGGGCCAGCTTCGGGTCCTGGCGCAGGATCGCCGACTCGAGCGCGCTGGGCTCCGGGCCCGGCGGCAGCCCCAGCTCCTCGTCGAGCACCGCCCGGGCGCGGCGGAACGCGGCGAGCGCGTCGGCCTGCCGGCCCTCGCGGTACAGGCCGAGCATGAGCTGGCCCCAGGACCGCTCGCGGAACGGCCGGCGCTCCAGCAGCGCCTGGGCGTCGGCGATGGCCGCGGCCGTGTGCCCGGTGCCGAGCCGCACCTCGGCCAGGTCCTCCAGCGCGCCGTCGCGCAGCTCCTCGAGGCGGGCCACGGCGGCCGCGGCGAACGCCTCGTCGGCGAAGTCGGCCAGCGGCGCGCCCCGCCACTCCCGCAGCGCCGCGTGCAGCCCCTGCTCGGCCGCGGCGAGGTCGCCCTGCGCGAGCCGGGCCCGGGCGGTCTCGACCCCGGCGGCGAAGCGGGCGGCGTCCACCTCGTCGTCGTCGACGGCGAGCAGGTAGCCGGGGTCCCGCGTGAGCAGGACCGCCGGCGGCGTGCGCGGCGCCCGGTCGGGCTCGAGCACGCGGCGGAGCTGGGAGATGTACGCCTGGAGCGTCCCGTACGCACTCGCGGGCGCGTCCCCGGCCCACAGCCCGTCGACGATCCGGTCCACGGACACGACCCGGCCGGGCTCGAGCAGCAGCATCGCGAGCACGGCCCGCTGCTTGCGCGCGCCGAGGTCGAGGGTGTCGCCGTCCGGAGTCCGAGCCTCCAGCGGGCCGAGAATCCGGAAGTCGAGCCGCACGGTCGCCACCATAGCCGCGGCCGCTGCTCGCGGAGATCGTCTTTCGGACTCACCGGGTCAGCGGGTCAACGGTTCCAGGGCTGAGCTGGATGCTCGTCAGCATGTGCTGCAGGACGTCCTTCGGCGTCCCGGACGAACCGGCGTCGATCACGAAGGCCCGGCCGCCGACCTCGATCGCAGAGCCGTCGCGGCCGGACTGGAACGGGACGCCGCCGTAGGAGGCGTTGGGGTGCACGTCGCCGGGGGTGATCTCGGTGAGGTAGAAGGGGGAGCCGTCGTCGGCGGAGCCGAACACGAAGCCCACCGAGCCGGTCCGGCCGGACCAGTCCAGGCGGCAGCCCACCGTCCGGGTGTTCTCCGGGGCCCAGCCCAGGCGGAAGTCGGCCGCGCAGCGCAGCACGCGGTCGAGGCGGACCCAGCGCGCGATCTCCAGCAGGCCCCCGCGCGCGTTCGGGGCCGGCTTCGGGTCCGCTTGCCGGAACTCGAGGCGGGCGGTCGCCCAGATGCCGTCGATCGGTTGCCAGCGCAGCGCCGCCCAGCCGTCGCCCGTCTTCATCTCGCCCTTGCGGCCCGCCTCGGGCAGGGGTGCCACGGCGCCGTCGCCGGTCCAGAGATCCGCGGAGTCGCCCAGGCTCAGCTGATACGTGTCGTAGCCGTTCGGTGACGTGCTGCCCCGGGTCACGCGCAGCGACTCGAGGCCGGCCGCGGAGGAGTACGAGAGGTGCAGGACGTCCGGGTCGGTCACGTCCAGGTGGATCTGGAAGGCGTCGCCCACCGGGGCGCCCGCCGGCAGCGAGCGCTCGGAGCCGGCCATCGGCGGGCGGGGCAGGACGACGGCCGGGGAAGCGGAGGCGGACGGCCGGGGTGGGGTGCCGGCGGGTGCGGGCGGATGGGTGGCCCGGGGCAGCAGGGCGGTCGTGGCCAGGATCGCGGCGACCGTCGCGGCCGCGGCGCCGCCGATGAGCAGGCGGCGGTTGCGGCGGTGGCGCACGCCGTGGCGCACCGAAGCGGCCAGGAGCGACTCGATGTGCACCTCGCCGTCGGCGCGCGCGTGCAGCGCCGTGGCGAGGCGGGGGTCGAGATCGTTCACGGGAGGACCTCCTCGCGGTCGGCGAGCCGCCGGCGCAGGGTCGCCAGCGCGCGCATGGACTGGGAGCGCACGGTCGCCTGGGAGCAGCCCAGGATGCGGGCGATCGTGGCGTCGTCGAGATCCTCGTAGTAGCGCAGCACGATCGTGGCGCGCTGCTTCGGCGGGAGGTCGGCGATGAGCGCCCAGGCGGCCGAGCGCTCCGCGGCCTCCGCGCCGACGTCCGTGGCCGCCGCGAGGTCGCCGAACTCGTCCGTCGCCACCTCGGCCGAGCAGCGGCGGCGGCGCCAGGAGATGTGGCGGTTGACAAGCATGCGGCGCACGTACACGTCGATGTCGTCGGCCCGGCTCACCCGGTCCCAGCGCACGTACGCGCGGCCGAGGACCTCCTGCACCAGGTCCTCGGCCAGGTGGCGGTCGCGCACCAGCAGGCGGGCCAGGCGCACCAGGCGCTCGCCGCGCAACCGCACGTACTCCTCGAACCCGATCACCGCGTCACCGCCCTCATACCCGGCACGACGCTGCGGCCACGGAGCGCTGTTGCATCCGCTGGCGACGATCTTCCCGCACTATCGTCCAGGCGAGGGAGGGCCGCGACGAGGACGGCCGCGGATCCGGCCCAGAACAGCGGGCCCGGGCCGCCGTGCAGGATGCCCATGAAGATCGTCGATGCGGGCCCGCGCCGAGCGTGTGGAGAGGCCCTTGACCGCGGCGAGGTAGGTGAGGAACTCGACCGCGGACACGGGTGACCTCGTGCGCCACGAGGTCGTGCAGGTCCCGGGCCGGCTCCAGCCGCTGCGAGCGCCGGGCCGCGGCCAGGGCGCGGGCGCGCCGGGCGTCCCCGGCCCGCAGGAAGAGCCCGAGCCCGGCGGCGGCCACGGCGCACGCGAACGCGGCGGCGACCACCAGCACGGATCCGTCGAGCCGGTGCTCGGGCTGGTGCAGGGTGACCCGCAGCGGCAGGACGGGGACGGCGAGCGCGGCCAGGGCCGCGACCCACCGGCCCGCCCGGGCGGTGCGCGTCACCGGGATGAGCAGCGGGGTGAACTCGAAGATGAACCAGAGGCCCGCCGGCCGCGGCGGACCCCGGTAGATCGCGGTCACGGCGATCGAGACCACGGCGCCCAGCGCGAGGGCGGGCCGCGCAGCCGCCGCCACGGCGAGCATGGCCGCGACGCTCACGAGCACGCCGGCGGCCCGGGTGAACGGCAGCCCGCACAACACCGGGACGATCAGCAGCAGCAGCCAGAGCGCCCTCACGGCGCGACGACCCCGTGGTTCCAGGCCCCACCCGGTTGCGGACCCCGAGCTTGCGCTGGACCGCGGCGACGTGCGTCTCCACGGTGCCGGGCGAGATCTCGGCGTTGGTGCGGCCCGCCCCGACGTGCGCGGCGATCTCCAGCTCGCGCTCGGTCAGCGGCTCCGGCGACTCCGGGCGCGGGCCGGACAGGTGCCGCAGCAGCTTGACGGTGATCGCGGGGCTGATCAGGCTCTCGCCGGAGACGGCGGCCCGGACGGCCTCGGTGAGCAGGGCCGGGCCGGAGCGCTTGAGCAGGAAGCCGGCCGCCCCGTTGCGCGTACACGTACTCGTCGAGGTCGAACGTCGTCACGACCACGACCCGGGTGGGGCCGCCGGCCAGCTCGCGGGTGAGGGTGAGCCCGTCCATGCGGGGCATCCGGACGTCGACCAGTGCCACGTCGGGCCGCACCGTGCGCACCAGCTCGAGCGCCTCGACCCCGTCGGCGGCCTCGCCCACGACCTCGATGTCGCCCGCGGCCCCGAGGATGCGCCGCAGCCCGTGGCGCACCATCGCCTGGTCGTCGGCGATCACCAACCGAATGCTTACGGTCACTGAGCCTAGACTTTGCCGATATGGCCGACCCGTCGTCCGAAGGCGGCAAGTCCCTCTGGCGCCGCGACATCGCCGCACCGCTGCGCAGCTTCATCGCGACCGAGTCCGGCAGCGCGGGTGTCCTCGTCGCCGCCATCGTCGCCGCGCTGGTCTGGGCCAACGTCGACGCGGACGGGTACGAGCGGGTCTGGCGCACACAGCTCGTCATCAAGGTCGGCGGCTGGGAGCTCGCCCAGGATCTGCGGACCTGGGTCAACAGCGGGCTCATGACGCTGTTCTTCCTGGTCGTGGGCCTGGAGGCGCGGCGCGAGCTGGACCTGGGCGAGCTGCGCGACCGGCGCCGCTTCCTGCTGCCGCTCGCGGCCGGGGTCGCGGGCACGGTGCTGCCGGTGGGCATCTACCTCGCCTTCAACGCCGGCGGCGCGGGCGCGCACGGCTGGGGCGTGGCGATGTCGACCGACACCGCGCTGGCGCTGGGCCTGCTGGCGCTCGTCGGCCGGGGCGTGCCCGAGCAGGCCCGGGTCTTCCTGCTGACCGTGTTCGTCGTCGACGACCTCGTCGCGCTGATCGTCATCGCCGTGGCGTACTCCGAGCACATCGCGGCGATGCCCCTGGTCCTGGCCCTGGCGGTGTTCGGTGCGCTGCTCGGCCTGCGCGCCCTCGGGGTGCGTTCGGGGGCCGTCTACGCGCCGTTGTGCATCGTGCTGTGGTACCTCCTGCTGCGCTCCGGCGTCGACCCCGTCGTCGCCGGCCTGGCCATCGGCGTCACCGCGCCCGCGTACACCCCGGCCCGGCGCGCCCTGGAGGCGGCGAGCGGGCTGTTCAAGCTCTTCCGTGAGCAGCCGACGGCGGAGCTGGCCCGCTCGGCGTCGGTGGGCCTGACGCGCACGCTGTCGCCGAACGAGCGCCTCCAGCGGATGTACCACCCGTGGAGCAGCTACGTGATCGTCCCGCTTTTCGGCCTGGCCAACGCCGGCATCCCGATCGACGGGGCGTTCCTGGTGAAGGCGTTCACCTCGCCGGTGACGCTGGGCGTGCTCGCCGCCTACGTGCTCGGCAAGCCGGTCGCCGTCGTCGGCACGTCGTGGCTGGTCACGCGCCTGTCGCGGGGCCGGGTGCGGCCCGGGGTCGGGTGGGCGGCGGTGCTCGGCAGCGGCACGATCGCGGGCATCGGCTTCACGGTGTCGCTGCTGATCGCCAGCCTGGCGTTCACGGGCGACATGCTCGCCGAGGCGAAGCTGGGCGTGCTCGCGGCGGCGGTGCTCGCGTCGCTGCTCACCTGGGTCGTCTACCGCGTGACGGCGCTCCTGCCCAAGCACCGCCGGGTCCGGGCCCTGCTGGGCGACGCCGAGGTGCTCGTGGACCTCATCCCGCCGGTGGACGAGAGCGTCGACCACGTGCGCGGGGCGGCCGACGCGTCCGTGACGATCGTGGAGTACGGCGACTTCCAGTGCCCGTACTGCGGCCAGGCCGAGCCCGTGGTGCGCGCACTGCTCTCGGACGCCGACCTGCGGTACGTCTGGCGGCACCTGCCCCTGACCGACGTGCACCCGCAGGCCCAGCTCGCGGCCGAGGCGTCCGAGGCGGCGGCCGCGCAGGGCGCCTTCTGGCCCATGCACGACCTGCTGCTCGACCACCAGGACGACCTCAGGCCGGTGGCGCTGGTGTCGTACGCCGAGCAGCTCGGCCTGGACCGCGAGCGCTTCCACAAGGACCTCGTCCGCCACGTGCACGCGGGCCGGGTCGCGCGGGATGTCGAGTCCGCCGACCTGAGCGGCGTCGGCGGCACGCCCACGTTCTTCATCAACGGCCAGCGCCACTACGGCGCCTACGACCTGGCCACCCTCACGGAGGCGGTGAAGGTGGCCCGGGCCCGTGCCCTCATCGGCAGGTCCCCACGTATGCCGTCGAACCGCTCCGATCGTTAGGCATCTCGCCCGCGATCGTGCGCCCGCCGTCGCTGATCGTCTCCGGCTGGATCAGCGAGGTCCCGGAGGTCTGCGCGGGCACCCGCAACGAGGTCAGGACCGTGGACACCTCGTCGCCGGGCTGCAACGAGCGGGGTACGTGACAAGGTTGCACGGATACGCGATTTCGGTCGATGCCATGGTTCCCCTAGACTCGGAGCAGCAGCACAACGGCCTCGTAGCTCAGGGGATAGAGCACCGCTCTCCTAAAGCGGGTGTCGCGCGTTCGATTCGCGCCGGGGCCACCTCTTCGGCGGCCCCTGCTTCGCGGCGGGGGCCGCTTGCCGTTGGCTTCGGTGGGTTCTTCGCGCTCGCTTCGCTCGCTCCCCAGCGGGGGGCTCCGCCCACCCGCACCCCCCGGGGCCGGTGTTCGCGGTGTCCCGGGGGATCGCGCCAGGGGCGCTTCGCGGTTTCTTGCGCTCGCTTCGCTCGCTCCCCAGCGGGGGGCTCCGCCCACCCGCACCCCCGGGGCCGGTGTTCGCGGTGTCCCGGGGGATCGCGCCAGGGGCGCTTCGTGGGTTTCTTGCGCTCGCTTCGCTCGCGCTCGTCGTGCTCGGCCGGGCGAAGGGCCGCCGGACGGGCGAAGGCCCGCCGGCGGGGGAGCCGGCGGGGCTTCGTGGTCGGGAGCGAAAAGGGGTTCAGCTTGTGAGGTCGAACAGGGTGGTGTCGCCGATCGTGGTGGCGGTGTAGTTGGCCTCGACCCAGGCCGCGATCTCCGCGCTCACCCTGCTCCCGCCGTTGCCGCGCCCGCCCGGCCCGGAGCCGCCGATGAAGTAGTGGATCTTGCCCTCGCGCACGTACTGCTGGAACTGCGCGAGGCTCGGCGCCGGGTCGCTGCCGTTGAACCCGCCGATCGCCATCACCGGCAGCTCGGTCGCGAGCTGGTAGCCCGAGGCGTTGTTGGAGCCGACCGCCGCGGCCACCCAGGTGTACTTGGCGCTGCCCTGCCGCAGCGCGGCGACCACCTCGGTGCTCGGGGTCGTGGCGTTGAGCAGCCCGCCCATGCCGCCGCCACCCATGCCCCCGCCCCCGCCGGGGAAGCCACCGCGGAACGCGCCGACCCCGCCGCCGGGGAAGCCGCGACCCCTGCCGCCGAAGCCGTTGCCGCCCGCGACCGCCGGGCCCGCCGTGACGATCGAGCCGGTGTGCGCGGTCGCGGCCGTGTTCAGCGAGTAGGCGATCGGGCCGCCCAAGACCGCGAACAGGGCCAGGGCCGCGGCGGCCAGGCGCGGGCCGCGGCCGAGCCGCTGGCTGAGCAGGATGCCGGCGGCGCCCAGGGCCCCGGTGGCGAGCACGGCGACGCGCAGCCACGGGTGGAAGTCGGTCGCGCGGTTGAGCAGGATGTACGACCACACCGCGGTCACCGCCACGGAGCCGCCGAGGACCAGCAGGGCGTACAGGTCGCGGCGTCGCCGCCACAGGGTCGCCGCCCCCATGCCGGCCAGCGCGCCGATCGCCGGGGCCAGGGCCACCGTGTAGTAGTCGTGGAAGATGCCCCGCATGTAGCTGAACACGAGCGCGGTGGTGACCAGCCAGCCGCCCCACAGCACGTAGGCGGCCCTGCGCGCCGACCAGACCAGGCCCGCGACGGTGAGGATCAGCGCCGCCGGGAGCAGCCAGGACGCCTGGCCGCCGGTCTGCCCGTCGAGCAGGCGCGACCAGCCGGTCTCGCCCCAGCCACCGGCGGCGCCCCCACCGCCGCCGCCGACGCTGCCGGTCTCGTTCCCGGTGAGCCGGCCGAAGCCGTTGTACCCGAGGGTGAGCTCCAGGATCGAGTTGGTCTGCGAGCCGCCGACGAAGGGCCGCCACGACGCCGGGGTGAGCGACACGATCGCCACCCACCAGCCCGCCGAGACGATGACCGCCGCGCCCGCCACGAGCAGCTGCACCAGCCGGCGCACCCACCCGGTCGGAGCGAAGAGCAGGTAGGCCAGGCCGAACGCGGGCACCACGAGCAGCGCCTGCAGCATCTTCGTCAGGAACCCGAAGCCGACCGCGGAGCCGGCGAAGACCAGCCACCAGGTGCTGCCGCGCTCGATCGCCCGCAGCATGCCGTAGACGCCCGCGACGAGCAGCAGCATGAGCAGCGCGTCCGGGTTGTTGAACCGGAACATCAGGGTGGCGACCGGCGTGGTCGCGAGCACCGCCCCGGCGAGCAGGCCGGCGGCCGGGCCGTGCCAGCGGCGCACGGTGCAGTACAGCAGCCAGACGGTCGCGACCCCGATCAGCGCCTGCGGGGCGAGGACGCTCCACGAGCTGAGCCCGAAGATCCGCACCGCGAGGCCGGTGACCCAGAGGGCGGCCGGCGTCTTGTCGACCGTGATGAAGTTCGAGGCGTCCGAGGACCCGAAGAACCACGCCTTCCAGCTCTCGCCGCCGGCCTGGGCCGCGGCCGCGTAGAACGCGTTGCCCCAGCCGGACGCGCTGAGGTTCCACAGGTACAACGCGCCGGTGGCGAGCAGCAGGAGCACGAGGGCGGGCCGCACCCAGACGGGATCACCGGCCCGCGTCTCGGCCCGGGTCGCGGCGGGCGCCGGGGGCGCGCCCGGCGGGGTCAGCGTGGTTGTCATGCCGCTTACGCTGCGGCCCGACCCTTCCGGCGGCGTGGGGAGAAGCTGCGGACCGGCTGTGAGTCAGGTCCAGTTCGGCGCCCGGCGCTCCCGGAACGCGCCGATGCCCTCCGCCATCTCGGCCTCGTCCTGCTCCGCAACCGCCAGACCGCCCAGGACGGCCTTCGCGGCGCGCAGGGTGAGCCGGGAGCGGGACGCGATCGTCGCGGCGAGGTCGTCGACGGTCGCCGCCAGGGCGTCGTCCGGGACCACGAGGTCGGCCAGGCCCCAGCGCTCGGCGGACCGCGCGTCGAACAGGTCCGCGGTGTAGAGCAGCAGCTTCGCGCGGGCCGGCCCGACGAGCGCGGCCAGGCGGCGGGTCGGCACCGGCGGGTACACGATGCCGAGCTTGGCCGGGGTGACCCCGAAGCGCGCCGACTCGGCCGCGACCCGCAGATCGCAGGCGACGGCCAGCTGGCAGCCGCCGCCGACGCAGAAGCCGTCGATGCGCGCGATCGTCGGCCGCGGGAAGTCCGCGAGGGCCCGCTCGGCCGCGACCGCCACGCTGTCGTCGCCGGCCCGGGCGATCGCGGCGGCCTCCATGAGGTCGGCCCCCGCGCAGAACGTGCCCCCGGCCCCGGCCAGCACCAGCACGCGCACCGAGTCGTCCTTGGCGAGCGTGGCGAGGATCTCGGGCAGGGCGGCCCACATTCCGGCGCTCATCGCGTTGCGCTTGGCCGGGTTGGTGATCACGAGGGTGGCGAGCGGGCCGTCCTGGGCCAGGACGAGCTCGCCGGTCACCATTCGTGCACGGGGATGTTCGAATGCATCCTCGGAAGGTACTCCGCGAGCAGCTTGCGCATCGTGTCGTCCCGCTGCACCGGGCCGCTGCCCTCGATCGCGTGCGCGGCCTCGACCAGCCAGGCGGCGCCGTTGCGCTGGGCGAGGCAGCGGTGCTCGATGATGCCGAGCAGCCGGTCGCGGTGGCCGGGGTCGACGCCCCAGTCGTCCAGGCCCTCGTAGGCCAGCGGCAGCAGCCGGCGCAGCACCAGCTCGGTCACCGGGACCGAGCCCAGGCCCGGCCAGAACACCGAGGACTCGATGCCCAGGCGCGCCGCGGTGTGGAAGTTCTCCTCGGCCGCGCCGAACGACATCTGGGTCCACACCGGCCGGTCCTGGCTCGCGAGCCGATGCACGAGGCCGAAGTAGAACGCGGCGTTGGCCATGCTGTCCACGACCGTCGGGCCCGCCGGGAGCACCCGGTTCTCGACCCGCACGTGGGGCCGGCCGTCGACGACGTCGTAGATGGGCCGGTTCCAGCGGTAGATGGTGCCGTTGTGCAGCTTGAGCTCGCCCAGCCGCGGTGCCTCGCCGCGCTCGAGGGTGTCGATCGGGTCCTCGTCCTCGCAGATGGGCAGCAGGGCGGGGAAGTACCGCACGTTCTCCTCGAACAGGTCGAAGATCGAGGTGATCCAGCGCTCCCCGAACCAGACCCGCGGGCGCACGCCCTGGCTCTTGAGCTCCTCCGCGCGGGTGTCGGTGGCCTGCTCGAACAGCGGGATGCGGGTCTCGCGCCACAGCTCCTGGCCGAACAGGTAGGGCGCGTTCGCTCCCAGCGCCACCTGCACGGCCGCGATGGCCTGGGCCGCGTTCCAGTACGCCGCGAACTGCTGCGGCGCCACCTGGAGATGGAACTGCACGCTGGTGCAGGCCGCCTCGGGCGCGATCGAGTCGCACCGCACGTGCAGCCGCTCGACCCCGTCGATGGCGATCAGGAGGTCCTCGCCGCGGGCCGCGAAGATCTGCTCGTTCAGCAGCGCGTACCGCGGATTGGCCGACAGCACGTCGGGCGTGAGCAGGTCGCGGCGCAGCGTCGGCAGGATGCCGATCATCGCGAGCCGGGTGTCGACCTGGGCCGCGTGCTCCTCGGCCGCGTTGAGGCTCTCCCGCACCTGGGCCTCGAACCTGGCCAGCCCGTCCCCGGCGAGCCGCTGCGGGGTCACGTTGATCTCGATGTTGAACTGGCCGAGCTCGGTCACGAACGCCGGGTCGGCCAGCGTGTCGAGCACCCGCTGGTTGCGCAGCGCGGGGTCGTAGTGCTCGTCGACGAGGTTGAGCTCGATCTCGAGGCCGCTCATGCCGTCGCCGGCCTCGAACGGGTTCTCGGCGAGCATCCGGGCGAACGCGTCCAGGCAGCGGCGGACCTTGTCGCGGTACCGCATCCGGTCTTCCCGGCTGAACACGGTGGACTCGACGTCCTTGCCCATGGGGGTACACCTCCGCGTGGGGAAGCCGTGCCCTCTGGCATACCACGCTGCGCGCTTTTTTACTCCTGCCCGTCCGGTCGGCGCCGCCCGGCGGGCGGCGCCCCTGGGAAGGGCGGTCGTCGGGGGACGGCCGCCCTGGACTTCGGTGAAGTTCGTTCGTCGCTTCAGTGGTTGCTCAGCACCAGGAAGATCACGCCGGCGAAGAGCACCGCACCGAGCAGGGTCGACCACACCGCCGCCCGCACCTTGGCCAGGGCCAGGTTCCACTCGTTGCGGGCCACCTCCCGGGCCGAGGTCAGCCAGTTCTTGAGCAGGTAGATCGCGGCCACGAAGGCCACCACGGTCAGCGCGGGGTAGACCGGGTTGCCCCCGCCGGCGCCCGAGCCGGGTTCGGTCGCGCAGCCGCCGAGCGCCAGGACGGTGTTGCACGCCCAGAACCCAATCGCAACACGGCGATTGTTTACTCGGTGCTCGCGGCGCGTTAGGTTGGACATGAGCCATTCCTCCTCAGGAATCGGTTCCGACGGGCCCGTGGTGCCTGGTCCTTGCCGGGAGAGGGCGCCACGAGCCTGATGTTCTGTGGAGTGTCTTCTTCTGGACTTCGTCCGATCTTCTGCACTTCGGTGAAGTTCACCTCCTTACCAAACACGGTAGGCGCAGGGCATCCCCCACACAAGCTTTCGAGCGATCCCTCTGTATGCCTCCCGCCATCCGAAACGACGGGCTTATCCCGTGGCCCGCCGGTTTGCGGTCCCCGTATACTCATCAGTCGACCGAAGTTCGGCGAACGAAGGTGAGACGGTGCAGCCGAGCGAAACCCCACCGAACCGCGCGTTGGCGCGGTACCTTCGCGACCTTCGCAAACGCCACTGGCCGCAACTTCAGGTCACCCAGCGCCAGATCGCCGAAGCCCTGGGCGGCGCCAAGCCGCTGAGCCTGTCCGTCATCTCCTCGTGGGAGCACGACCGCACTCCGGTCACGCCGCCCGAGGGCCGCCTCGCCGGCTACGCGCGCTTCTTCGCCACCCGCCGCTCGGTCGAGTCCGACCCCGCGCGGCTGCTCGACGAGGACGAGCTCACCGACGAGGAGCGCGACAACGAGGACGCCATCCACGCGGCGCTCGCGCGGCTGCGCACCCCGGAACCCAGCGACACCGGGGCACTCGCGGCGGCGAACCCGCAGGCGGTCCTTCGCGACGGCGGCGAGATCCCGCTCGGCCCGGGTGACACCATCGGCGGCGGGACGTGGTACTTCGGCCCCGACGCCAAGCGCATCGTCATCGTGTGCGCGCGGCTGCCTGAGGACCTTCGCGAGCGGATGCCCTACGCGCACAAGAGCGACCCGGACTACGTGCGCGCCTACACGTATGCCGACGCCGACTCGGTGATCGAGCTCTTCGGTCACATCCGGGCCGTCAACCCCACCGCCGACGTGCGCATCCGCACCCACGACCGGCTGCTCGCCGACGACTACCACAGCCATCTGGTCCTGCTCGGCGGCATCGACTTCAACCCGGTCACCCGCGAGCTCGTCCAGGCCTTCGCCGACCTGCCCGTGCGTCAGCACGCCCGCAGTGCCGAGGAGGACAACGGCTACTTCGAGGTCGGTGGCCGCCGCTACGCGCCGGTCGTCGAGGTCGACGAGGAGACCGGCGCCCGCACCCTGCTCGAGGACGTGGCCTACTTCTTCCGCGGCCCGAGCCCCATGAACGTCAAGCGCACCGTGACCTTGTGCAACGGCATGTTTGGCCGTGGCACCTACGGGGCAGTGCGCGCGCTGACCGATCGCAGCTTCCGCAACCGCAACGAGGACTACCTCACCAAGCGCTTCGGCGAGGCCGTCAGCTACAGCCTCCTGTTCCGCGTCACCGTTTTCGCGGGAGAGACCTTGACCCCTGACTGGACCGTTGCGCGCAACCGGTTCCACGAGTGGCCGGACGCGGGGTGAACGGGATGGGCACGACCACCGAGGAGCAGCTCCTCGACCACGAGGGTCTGCTGTCCTCCGGCGACACGCCCGGCCCCGGGGGTCGGCGGCTCGACGCGATCGTGGTGCCGAGCGCCCGCCCGGCCTCGTCGCTCGTGCACGCCGCCGGCCTGGCCGAGGAGCTCAACGCGCCGCTGATGGTGCTGGCCAGCCGCCAGGCCCGCGCGGACGCGATCGTCCGGGAGATCGAGGACAATGGCATCGTCGCCGACGTCGTGGCGATCGACGTCGACAGCGTGCCGAAGCGGATGCCGGTGCTGGAGACGGCCGGCCTGCTCGACCGGACCCCGTTCCGCCGGGGCACCGACGTGAGCATGAAGCGCAACCTCGCGCTCATGCTGTCCCGGGCCATCGGCTGGCGGCAGGTGATGTTCCTCGACGACGACATCACCGTGCCCGACGCGCTCGACCTGCGCCGGGCCGCCGACCGGCTGCCCACCCACGCCGCCGTCGGGCTGCACATCGGCGGCATGTGGGACAACTCGGTGGTCTGCCACGCCCGGCGCGAGCTCGGCGACAAGCAGGGCACCTTCGTCGGCGGCGGGGCGCTGCTCGTGCCCGTGGACCGCAACGACGGGGCGTTCTTCCCCAACATCTACAACGAGGACTGGTTCTTCCTGCTCGACGAGGCCGGCATCCGCCCGGTCGCGCGCACGGGCCGGGCGCTGCAGCAGTGGTACGACCCGTTCGTCAACCCGGACCGGGCGCGCGGCGAGGAGCTCGGCGACACCCTCGCCGAGGGGGTTTTCGCCGCGCTGAGCCACGGCAAGCTCGAAGACGCGCTGCGGCCCGGCTACTGGGTCGACTTCCTGCAGGTCCGCCGCCGCCTCATCACCGACCTCCTGCGCCGGGCCGAGGCGACCGAGCCGGGCGAGCGGCGCGGCAACATGATCATCGCGCTCAAGGCCGCCCGGGGCCGCTCGTTCCTCATCGAGCCGCACGGGTGTGCCCGCTTCCTGCGCGCCTGGGAACGCGACCAGGCCGTCTGGCGCCGGGCGATGGACAACACCGGCGTCGACCTCGGGATCCACGGCGCGGTCGGCTACTTCGGGCTCCGTCGATCGGCCACGATCAGGCTCAACCGCACGGGCCCGGCGCCGCGCGAGCCGCGGCTCCGCCAGCAGCGCAAGCGGCTCGACGCCGCGGAGGAGGCCCGGGAGCGGAAGCTGGAGGATATCCGCCGGTAGAGATCGCGGACTATGATTGGCCCCCTCCGATACGCCTGAGGCAGCGGCGCCGACTGGCAACCACGGCGCTTGAGGTGGGGTCCGGCGTTGAGCGGTGCGACGGCCGACGCGGGGTCCGTGCTGGTGCGCCCGGCTCGCCCCGACGACCTGCCCGGGCTCGTCGCCGTCCACAGGCAGCCCCACTACTTCGCCCAGCGCCTCGCCCGCCAGCCCGGTCTGGGCATCCTGCTCGTGGCGGAGTGCGCGGGGGCGGTGGTCGGGAGCGCTTTCCTGCGCCTCGCCCCGGCCGAGGAGTGGCAGCTGCGCGAGTGGCTGCCCAAGGTGCCCGTGCTCTCGCACGTGGAGGTCGCGCCGGACTATCGCGGCAACGGCGTGGGCACCGCCATCATCCAGGCCGCCGAGGCCGAGGCCCGCGCCCGTCAGCGGCACCGGATCGTGCTCGGTGTCCGGCCCGGCGACCGGGCCGCCTACGGCCGCTACGAGCGGCTGGGTTACGTGGACTGGGGCCGCGGCCGGATCAACGCCCTCGTCGTCGAGTACGACGACGAGGGCGTCCGCAGTGTCGGTACCGAACCCTGCCTCATCATGATCAAAAACCTTCAGACGGTGAGCAGTTGACGCACGGACGGGTCCTGGAGGTCCTCGCGCGTGCCCGTGCGCACCACCTCCCCGGCGTCGAGGACGACGAAGGCGTCGGCCAGGCCGCCGGACAGGAACCCGGCCTTGTCGCGCAGCAGCGACTTCAGCGCCGGGAACACGTCCAGGGCCTCGTCCGGCGAGGGCATTGCACATCTCCGCTCACAATCGATTGTCGACAGATGCCGTTTCGTCAAACGCCCATAAATGCGACTTATCCTCGCGTACCGTCGCTAGCATGGCAGGCGGATCCGCACTTCTGAGAGTCGCCAACGTCAACCCGGCGAGCGTGCGGACCCACACCGATCGGGCGCTCTACAGCTCCATCGGGGTCTTCATCCTGCTCTACGGCGTGTACGCGATCGTCGGCGCGGCGAGCTTCGTCGACGCGTCCACGAACTACGCCCACCCGTGGTGGCAGTGGCTGGTCGGGCCGCCGGTCGCGCTGGCGGTCATCGCCTACGACCGGGCCGTGGTCGGGCGCGTCGCGGTGAACTTCGAGCAGCTGGACTCGGCCGACCCGCAGCATCTGCTGCGACGGCGCACGATCGGGCTCTACGCCGGGCGCATGCTGCTCGCGCTGCTGTTCGCCGTGGTGATCACCGAGCCGCTCATGCTCGCCCGCTACAAGGGCGAGATCGACGCGTACCTCGGCACCGTGCACAACCAGCAGCTCAGCCGGCTCGAGCAGAGCGGCGCCATCGCCACCTTCCAGCGCCAGGTCGACGCGCTGCGGGCGCAGGACGCCGCCGACGACAAGGCCGTGGCCGACCTGCACCAGCTCGCCGCCGACAAGCGCAAGGAGTCCGCGGTCATCTACGACCAGGCCCTGGCCGACTCCCGCGCCGGCGGTGTGACCCGGCGGGCCGGCTGCCCGGCCGGCGGCTACTGCGACACGCTCGTGCAGCAGTCCCGCACGCTCATGGACGAGGCCACCCGCCTCGACGGCGAGGCCGCGACGCTGCGCACCGGCCAGGAGCCGGGCCGGCAGTCCCGGGCCGACCAGGTGCGGTCGCTGCTCGTGCAGATCGCCGAGCAGCGCGGCGCGAACCGGACCTCGGTCGAGGCCGGGGCCGGCTTCGGGGCTCGCACGACCGCGATGTGGCACCTGGTGACCAGCGACTTCTGGGGCTTCGGCTTCTTCTATCTCGGCGTCGCCGCGCTGCTGGTCTGCCTCGACTGCGCCGCGGTCTGGCTCAAGCTGGTCTCGCACGGCAACGGCTACGAGCGCACCGAGGCCCGCGAGGCCCGGCGCAAGGAGCTCTCCGAGACCCGCCGACACGAGCAGGAGCTGCTGGTCACGGACCGGGCGCAGGCCCTGGCCGGCGACGGCCTGGAGACCGTGGTGGCCGAGCGGCGGCTCATGGACGCCGCCGTGAGCCGGGCCGCCGAGCGGTTGATGGCGGAACTGGAGGACCAGTCCCGACTGGTCCGTTAGGGCAGAAGTTGCCCCGATGTCTTGCTTCCGGCCCCCGCCCTGCGGGCAGACTGGGCCGGTGCATCACCGCCTGCCCGCCCGCACGTCGGTGCTGCCGCTCGTGATCGGCCTCGTGCTGGTCCTCCTGGGCGGTGTCGGGCTGGCCCGCATGGTCTGGGACGACGCCATCAACGCCTCGGCCGGCCCGCCCTCCACGGACCGTGTCGACCGCACCGCGGACCGGGCCGACCGCGCCACCGACCCGCGCGCGTCCCGCTGCGGCGGCGTCCCGCTGAGCGCGCCCCGGGAGCTGCGCGGCGTCTGGATCACCACGGTCGAGAACATCGACTGGCCCAGCCGCCCGGGGCTGCCCGCGGACCAGATCAAGCAGGAGTACCTCGGCTGGCTGGACCTCGCCCAGCGCCGCAACCTCAACGCGGTCTTCGTGCACGTCCGGCCCAGCGGCGACGCGCTGTGGCCGTCCGACTTCGCGCCCTGGTCGGAGTGGATCACCGGGGTGCGCGGCCAGGGCCCCGGCTTCGACCTGATGCAGTGGATGATCGACGAGACGCACCGGCGCGATCTGGAGTTCCACGCCTGGTTCAACCCGTATCGGGGCAGCCAGCCCGCGCCCTCCGGGGCCGGCCCGGACATCAACGCGCTCGCCCCCGACCACCCGCTGCGCAAGCACCCGGAGTGGGCGGTGGTCTACCCGTCGGTGGGCACCACCGGCAGCCGCCTGCACTTCAACCCGGGCATTCCCGAGGCGCGCAAGTTCGTCGAGGACTCGATGCTGGAGGCGGTGCAGAAGTACGACGTCGACGGCGTGCACTTCGACGACTTCTTCTACCAGTACCCGGTCGGCAAGCAGGACTACCCCGACGACGGGGCGTACCGGCAGTACGGCGGCGGCAAGAGCAAGGCCGACTGGCGCCGCGAGAACGTCAACCTGCTGGTCAAGGAGGTGAGTCAGCGGATCAAGCAGCTCAAGCCGTGGGTGAAGTTCGGGATCAGCCCGTTCGGCATCTGGCGCAACGACGGCACCGACCCGGCCGGCTCGCCGACCCGCGGCCTGCAGAGCTACGACGACATCTACGCCGACACCCGCAAGTGGGTGCGCGAGCAGTGGCTCGACTACATCGTGCCGCAGCTGTACTGGAACATCGGCTTCGACGTCGCCGACTACGCGAAGCTCGTGCCCTGGTGGGTCGACGTCGTCAAGGACACGAGGGTGCAGCTGTACATCGGGCAGGCCGACTACCGCGTCGGGCAGGCCGGCCCGTGGTCCGACCCCGCCGAGCTCGACCGCCAGCTCGCCCTGAATCGCAAGTACGCCCAGGTCACCGGCAGCGTCCACTTCAGCGCCAAGAACCTGCGGGCGGACGCGCTCGGCTCCGTCTCGAAGTACGCCGGCGACTTCTACAGCACGCCCGCGCTGCCGCCGCTCATGCGGTGGCTGCCGAACAAGGCCCCGGCCGCACCCACCCTGTCCACCGCGGCCGACGGCGACAACGTGAAACTGACCTGGAAGGGCCCGGGCGTCTCCGCGGCCGTCTACCGGGTCGACGGCAGCGCGGCCAAACTCGTCGCCACCCGGCGCGGCGGCGACGGGGAGTTCACCGGCCCCAAGGGCACGTACTGCGTCACCGCGCTCGACCGCTCCTGGAACGAAAGCGCTCCGGCGGGGTGATCACCGCTCATCCGGCCGCCCCGAAGGCTGTCGGCCATGAGCAGCTTCATCTCGGAACAGGACTTCACGACGCCGGCGCACATCCGCCTGGATCCCGTCGCGCCCGAGCGGCCCCCCGCCGCCCGCGCGACGCGGACCCTGCCGCTGGCCATCGTGTTCCTGGCGGCGGTGTGGCTGGTGGTGTCGGCGGTGCCGTTCGGGTACATCGGGGCGGGCCGCTACGACATCTTCTGGAGCGACGCGGTGACCGGCATCGCGCTCGCCGTCGCGACCCTGGTCCGGCTGCTCAAGCCGGGCGCGGCCGGGTTCACCCCGATCATCGGCGGGCTCGCCGGATGGGTGCTCATCGCGCCGCTGGTGCTGCGGTTCGGCTGGTCGGCCTCGACCGCCAACGACATCGCCGTGGGCCTGCTCATCCTCACGTGCGCCGCGTTCGGCCCCGAAGAACGGGCCTGAGACGCGGGCGGGCCGCCCCGAAATCGGGGCGGCCCATCTGCGTCGCGAGTGCGATCAGCGGTCGAACGCGTCGGCGACGTTGCGCCCGGCGTCCTTCACGTGATCGCCGGCCTGCTTGGCCTTCGCGGCGGCGCGCTCAGCGGCGCCTTCGGCCTGCAGCCGCTCGTTGTCGGTCATGTCGCCGTACTTCTCCTTGGCGGCACCCTTGAGCTCTTCGGCCTTGTGCTCGACCTTGTCCGTGAAACTCATCGCACATCCCTTCCACGTATTCCGGTCACGCCTTGCTGATGAGTGGTTGCCCGGCCGGGCGCGTTCGCAAACGTAGCCGCCGTCCCAGCGTCGTCACGCCCGTCACGGTGAACGACAGCGCGATCCCCAGCCCCGCGGCCGCGAGCGGGTTGCCGGTGAAGACGTTCCCGCCGAGGTAGCCCAGGCCGGCGATGTAGACGCTCCACAGCACGGCCCCGGCGGCCAGGGCGGGCAGCAGGCGTCGCCGCGGGAACCGCGCGTAGCCGCTCACCAGGGCGACCGTGGTGCGCCCGAGGGGCACGAACCGGCCGCCGGCGACGATCGCCCCGCCGTGCCGGTCGAGCAGCCGCGAGACCCAGCCGACGGCCTTCCACGAGCGCTCGCCGCGCAGGAGCCGCTCGACCAGCCGCCGCCCGCCGCGCCGGGCCACCTCGTGCATGAGCACGTCGCCGACGAACACGGCGGTGATCGAGGAGAGCAGCACGACGGCCAGGTGCAGGTGCCCGCTCGCGGCGAGCGCCCCGCCCGCGATCACGCTCGTCTCCGCCGGTACCGCCGGGATCAGGCAGTCCAGCACCAGCAGCACGAAGATCACCAGGTAAGCCCAGCCGGCCATCGCCTCCATGCCGTCAACCGTGCCGTCCGCGGGCCGCGAAATCAGCGGTGCCAGCCCGCCGATCGGCAGGGGGGTTTCCCCTACCCCGCCCGGTCGCGAACGACGAAGAACTCGAAGACCCGCGGGTCGTGGAAGGCGGTCAGCTCCGTGATCAGTCCGCCCTCGACGCGGATGACCCCGACGGCGAAGGGGCGCTCCACCGTCTCGCCCGGCGGCGTGTGGTAGACGAGCATCGCCGGGTCGCGATTGGCGCGGGTGAGCTCGGCGCGGACCCGCCCGACGTGGAACGGCGAGCCGGGCGGGACGCTCTGCGCGAGCGTGGTGGCGATGGCGTCCCGGCCGAGGTACCACATCGGCAGCGGCGGCATCACCGCGCGCGCCTCGTCGGCGAGCAGCCGCGCCATGCCCCGCACGTCGGCGCGCTGGAAGGCGTCGACGTACCGTCGCAGCACCTCCTGCTCGTCCGGGTCGGGCCCACGCTCGGGCGTCCAGTCGTCGCCGCGCTCCGGCAGCCGCTCGCGGAGGGTCGCCCGGGCCCGTTGCAGGGCGCTGTTGACCGCCGGAACCGTGATGTCGAGCAGCCCCGCGGTCTGCGCCGCCGACCAGCCGAGCACGTCCCGTGCGACGAGCACGGCCCGCTGCCGCGGCGGCAGGTGCTGCAGCGCGGCCAGGAACGCGAGCTCCACCGTCTCCCGGGCGACCGCGCGGGTCTCCGGGTCGGCGTCGAGCACCCGGTCCGGCAGCGGCTCCAGCCAGGCGACGTCGGCGCGCGGGGGCCGGTCGTCGCCGGGGCCGGACGGCGGCCCGAGGTCCATCGGCAGGATGCGGCGTTGGGCGCTCTTGAGCACGTCGAGGCAGGCGTTGGTGGCGATGCGGTAGAGCCACGCCCGCACCGACGAGCGCCCCTGGAACGCGTCCCAGCCCTTCCAGGCCCGCAGGAACGTCTCCTGCACCAGGTCCTCGGCCTCGTGGTAGGAGCCGAGCATCCGGTAGCAGTGCAGCTCCAGCTCCCGCCGGTGCGGCTCGATTTCGCTCAGGTCCATGCGAGCCTCCTCTTCCCTCCGTGCGAGATTAGGACGATGTGGGCCGAGTTTCGTGAGCGCGTGCTGCTGGAGGACGACGCGATCCTGGTGCTGGACAAGCCGGTGGGCGTCTCCGTGATGGGCGAGCGGCACGAGTCCGACCTGGTCCGCATGGCCGCGGACGCCGGCGAGCAGCTGTTCCCGGTGCACCGCATCGACAAGGTCACCTCGGGCGTGATCCTGTTCGCGAAGGACCTGGCCGCGCACGGGGGCCTGACGCGGCAGTTCAACAAGTGCACGGTGGAGAAGGCGTATCTGGCGGTGACGGCCCCGGGCGACCTGCCGCCGTCCGGCCGTGTCGAGCTGCCGCTGAGCGTCGGGCGCAAGAACCGGGTCCGGATCGCGGCGCCCCGGGAGAGCATCGTGCTCACCGACGGCACCTGGAGCGTGCCGGCGTCGGCGGTGTTCGACACCGTGCCGACGTACCCGTCGACGACGACCTTCACCGTGCGCGCCCAGACCCCGCAGCGCGCGCTGCTGGAGGCGTATCCGCACACCGGCCGCCGCCACCAGATCCGCGTGCACCTGGCCTGGATCGGCCACCCGATCGTGGGGGACCCGCTGTTCGAGAAGAACCCGGCCGGCCGCACCTTCCTGCACTCGTGGCGGCTGTCGTTCGACCACAACGGCGCCCGGGTGACCGTGGAGGCGCCGATGCCGGACGAGTTCGCGCAGGCCGCGGGCGCGTAGCGGACGCGGAGAATCACAGCCGGGGCACAGGTTCGCCGCACGTTGCCGGAAGGTGCGGGCCCGAGGCTTCGCCGCATGAGCAGTGTGACGCTTCCTCGCGCGGTCGGCGGGGGCGCCGGCAACACCGGCGCCGTCCTCGACGTCGTCATCCCGGTCTACAACGAGCAGGCCGGTCTCGCGCCCTGCGTGCGCCGCCTGCACCGGCACCTGGCCGAGAGTTTTCCGTTCCCCTTTCGCATCACCGTCGCCGACAACGCCAGCACCGACGGCACGGCCGCGGTGGCCCGGGCGCTCAGCCAGGAGCTGGACGGCGTGGAGGTGCTCCGGCTCGCCGAGAAGGGCCGCGGCCGCGCGCTGAAGCAGGCCTGGTCCGCCTCCGACGCGCCCGTGCTCGCCTACATGGACGTCGACCTCAGCACCGACCTCAACGCGCTGCTGCCGCTGGTCGCGCCGCTGCTGTCGGGCCACTCCGACGTGTCGATCGGCTCCCGCCTCGCGCGCGGGTCGCGGGTCGTGCGGGGGCCCAAGCGCGAGTTCATCTCCCGCAGTTACAACCGCATTCTTCGGACCACCCTGAGCGCCGGCTTCTCCGACGCGCAGTGCGGCTTCAAGGCCCTCCGCCGGGAGGTCGCCGAGCAGCTCCTGCCGCTCGTCGAGGACCCCGGCTGGTTCTTCGACACCGAGCTGCTCGTGCTCGCCCAGCGCGCCGGCCTGCGCATCCACGAGGTGCCGGTCGACTGGATCGACGATCCTGACAGCCGGGTCGACATCGTCGCGACCGCCGTCGCCGACCTCAAGGGCATCGTGCGGCTGGGCCGGGCGCTGGTCACCGGCAAGGTGCCGGTCGCCGCGCTGCGCAGCCGGCTCGGGCGGGCCCCGCTGGTCGAGGGCGTCCCCGCCGGGATGCTGCCGCAGCTGCTGCGCTTCGGCGGCATCGGCGTGCTCTCCACCGTGGCGTTCCTGGTCCTCTACGCCCTTCTGCGCCCGGCGCTCGGGGCCCAGGCGGCGAACTTCGTGGCGCTGCTGAGCACCGCGATCGCCAACACCGCGCTCAACCGCCGGCTCACGTTCGCCATCCGCGGCGGTGAAGGCGCGATCCGCCACCAGCTCCAGGGCCTGATGCTCTTCGCCCTCGGGCTGGCACTCAACGCGGCCGCGCTCGCCGCGCTGAACATGGCCGCGCCGCGGCCCGCGCACGCGGCCGAGCTCGTGGTGCTCCTGGTCGCGAACGCGGTCACGACGCTGCTGCGGTTCATCCTCATGCGGGTGTGGGTCTTCCGCGCGCCCTGAAGGACGCGCCCGCCGAGAAGCCCGAGTTACCGACAAAACTGGTCAAGTCTGACACGCCGGAGTCGCCCGTACGATACCGTCAAATGTGGTGAAAGCGGGATTTCTTCATGAAGTGCGCGACGGCGTCACGCCGCGCGCGGGTGCGCTGGTCCTCGCGGTCCTGGCCCTGCAGATGGCGTTCATCGCCAGCTACATCGGGGCCTTCCACGAGCCGACCCCGCACCGGATTCCTGTGGCCGTCGCCGCGCCCCCCGAGGCGCTCGACGACCTGGTCGGCAAGCTCGACCGGCTGCCCGGCGAGCCGCTGGACGCGCGACCCGCGTTCAGCGAGGACGCCGCACGCCGGATGATCGACCAGCGCGAGGTGTACGGGGCGTTCGTCGTCTCCAACACCGACGCCACCGATCGGCTCATCATCGCCAGTGCCGCCGGCGCGAGCGTGGCCACCGTGCTCGAGCAGATCATCACGCCGCTCGAGGACGCCCAGGAGCGCGCCTTCACGACCGAGGACGCGCGCCCGGCCCTGCTCGGCGACGCCCGCGGTCTCTCCGGCTTCTACCTCGCGCTGGGCTGGGTCGTGGGCGGATACCTGGTCGCCCTCGCGGTGAGCATGAGCAAGGGTGCCCGCCCCGCCAACCCGCACCGGGCCCTGGTCCGGCTGCTGTCCCTGGCGGTCTACTCGGCCGTGTCCGGCGTCGGCGGCGCCTTCGTCGCGGGCTCGCTGTTCGGGGCCCTGGACGGCCACTTCGCGCAGCTGTGGTGGTTCGGCGCGCTGCTGGTGTTCGCCGCGGGCTGCTGCACGATGGCGCTGCAGGCGGCGTTCGGTTTCGTCGGCACCGGCCTGACGGTCCTGCTCTTCGTGGTCCTCGGCAACCCGAGCGCGGGCGGCGCCTACCCGGCCCCGCTGCTGCCGCCGTTCTGGCGGGCGATCGGGCAGTGGCTGCCGCCGGGCCTGGGCACCGAGGCGATCCGCGGCATCGTGTACTTCGACGGTGCCGGCGTGCAGCGCGCGGCGATCGTGCTCGGCGGGTACGCGCTCTTCGGCCTCGTCGGCACGCTGCTGGTGGCCCAGATCGCCCAGCCCCGTCAGGTGGTCATCACGCCCGGGCAGAGCCTGGTCCCGTCCGGTCGCCGCGACCCGGTGCCGTCGTCCCGTTCGTGACCGAAATGTCGGGCGCTGCGCGCCGCGACATTTCGCATTTATGCCCAGCCGGGGTATAGATCCGATACGTCGCGGCGCGAAGCGCCCGACTTGTCGGTCGTCACGCCATCTCGAACAGCATGCACGTCGACGTGGCGTGCGCGATCAGTGCGCCGCGGCCGTCGGTGATCTGGGCCTGGGCCAGGGCCGTGCGCCGCCCCTTCGACAGCACCGTCCCCTCGCACGTCAGCACGCCGGAGGCGATCGAGGCCGGGCGCAGGAACTTGGTGGTGAGGTCGAGCGTCGTGTACCCCACGCCCGCCGGCAGGGTCGAGTGGACCGCGCAGCCCGTGGCGGTGTCCAGCAGGGTGGCCAGCACCCCGCCGTGCACGGTGCCGAGGGGGTTGTAGTGGTACTCCTGCGGCTCCAGCGTCACCGTGACGCGCCCCTCCTCGGCGTCGAGGCGCCCGGTGCCGAGCAGGTGCATGATCGGTGGGGCCGGCAGCTCGCCGCGGTTCATGGCCCGCAGCAGCTCCAGCCCGCTGCGCCGGCCCAGCTGCTCCGCGTTGAGCATTGGGTCGGACCACGAGAACGTGCGGCTGCGGAGGTCGCCCTCGGTCTGGGTCATGGCCCCAGCCTCGCGGCCCGAGGCTAAGTCTGTCAACAGGACTCAGCCCCGGGTTAGCCTGACAGCATGAGACCCAGGGCACTCGAGTGGTCCGTGGAGAACTGCACGATCGGGCGCGCGATGGCGATCCTCGGGGAGCGGTGGACCCTCGTCGTGCTCCGGGAGGTCTTCAACGGCATCTTCCGCTTCGACGACATGCGGGAGCGCACCGGCATGCCCCGGCAGGTGCTCACCAACCGGCTCGGCGTGCTCGTGGCCAACGGGATCCTGCGCCGGGTGCCCTACCGCGAGCCCGGGTCGCGGGCCCGCGACGAGTACCGCCTCACCGAGAAGGGCTTCGACCTCTACCCGCTGCTCGTCGCCGTGCGCGAGTGGGGCGACCGGTACCTCGCCGACCCGGGCGGCCCGCCGCTGGAGACCGTCCATCGCGACTGCGGCGCCCACGTGCACGCCACGCTCGTGTGCGAGGCCGGGCACCACGAGGTCGCACCCCGTGACGTCGTGCCGCGGCCCGGACCCGGGGCAATTCGGCGCACGCCCGCCAAAATCTAGTGCCCGGCGTCACGCACCGTGCGTGAAGTACGACCGATCTGTTGACAACGGAACGCTACGCGCTGCCCAACCATGGATCACGGCTAGTCATGAACCCATGGAAGGGGCCCGCATGCCGAGCAGAAACCGGGGCGCACTGGGCGCCGCATCCGCCGCGATCATCGCGATCGCGGCCGGAGCGGTCGCGCCGGGCGGGCCGGCGGTCGCAGCCACCACCCCGACGGCCACCGCCGCCGGCCTGACCCGCGTCATCGTCGAGTACGACGATCCCGACGCGGCCGCCCTCGCGGTCTCCCGCGCCGGCGGCAAGGTCGGGCGGCCGCTGTCCGTCGTGGACGGCTTCGTGGCCGAGGTACCAGGTCAGCGACTGTCGGCACTCAAGACCGCGCCCGGCGTGCGCGGGGTGACCGTGGACGGCACGGTCTCCCTCTCCGCCGCCCGGTGGCGCGCCGAGGGCGACTCCAACTCGATGTTCAGCGTCGTTCGCGCCACCGGCGCCCTCGACGTGTGGAAGAAGGTCGACTCGACCGGCCGGAACATCGCCGGCACGGGTGTCGGCGTGGCGCTCATCGACTCCGGCGTCTCGCCGGTGATGGGCCTCAACGACACCACCCGCATCGTCAACGGCCCCGACCTGTCGTTCGAGTCGCAGGCTCCCAACCTGCGCTACACCGACACGTTCGGCCACGGCACCCACATGGCCGGCCTCATCGCCGGGCGTGACCCGCTCACGAACCTGCTGGCGGTCCGCGACCCGAGCACCTTCACCGGCATGGCCCCGAACGCGACGCTGATCAGCGTCAAGGTCGCCGCCGCCGACGGGGCCACCGACGTGTCCCAGGTGATCGCCGGCATCGACTGGGTCGTGCAGCACCGCAACGACCCGGGCCTGAACATCAAGGTCCTCAACCTGTCCTTCGGCACCGACTCCAACCAGGACGCGAAGCTCGACCCGCTCTCCCACGCGGTGGAGTCGGCCTGGAAGAAGGGCATCACCGTGGTCGTGTCCGGCGGCAACGACGGCACCAGCCGCAGCAACCTGTCGATGCCCGCGGTGAACCCGTACGTCATCGCGGTCGGCGCCGCCGACTCCAAGGGCACCGACCCGCGCGCCGACGACGTCGTGGCCGACTTCAGCAGCCGCGGCAACGCCACCCGCTCGGTCGACCTGACCGCTCCCGGGCGCTCGATCGTCGGCCTGCGCGACCCCGGCTCGTACGTCGACGTGAACTACCCGACCGGGCTCGTCCCCGGCGACACCACGGGCCGCTACTTCCGCGGCAGCGGCAGCTCCCAGGCCGCGGCCATCACCTCCGGCGCGGTCGCGCTGCTGCTGCAGCAACGCCCGTCGCTCACCCCGGACCAGGTGAAGAAGCTGCTCACGAGCACCGCCGACGCCATGCCCAAGGCCGAGAAGCTCGGCAGCGGGGCGGGCGAGCTGAACATCAAGCGGGCCATCGACGCGCCGACGCCGACCACGGCCGCGGCCGCCCAGACCTGGACGGCGTCCACCGGGACCGGCTCGCTGGAGGCGTCCCGCGGCACCGCCCACGTGGCCGACCCGACGAGCGGCGTCGAGCTGACCGGCGAGCAGGACATCATGGGCCTGGCGTGGAACGGCACCACCTGGGGCAAGGCCGCCACGGCCGGCACCGCGTGGAGCGGCGGCGCGTGGAACGGCGCGGCCTGGACCGGCTCGGCGATGAGCACCGGCCTGTTCCCGGGCCTGCCGACGGCCCAGACCTGGAGCTCGGTCAACTGGGTCGGCACCAACTGGGACGGCCGCACCTGGAGCGGGCGCACCTGGAGCGGGGCCACCTGGGACGGGCGCACATGGAGCGGCCGAACTTGGTCAGGAAACACCTGGAGCGGCCGAACTTGGAGTGGGAGCTACTGGTCCAGCTCCATCTGGCAGTAACGCCGCATTAACCGTACAAACAGGGCGATGATGACGAAAGTACGCGGTTGGGGTCGCCCGGATGCGCGGGTCGCGACGCTCAGTCTCTGGCTGGGCGTCGCGACCGTCGCGGCGCACGCGCTGCGTATCCGGACCGTCGGCCTGCCCACCGCTCCCGATGCGGTACCCCTCGCGATCCTGCTCGTGGCCTTCGCGCTGACCGAGGGCTTCGCGGTCCACGTCCGGGTGCGCCGCGGCGGCCACGCGATGAGCCTCAGCGAGATCCCGATGGTGCTGGGGCTGCTGTCGGTCGACCCGACGCTGCTGCTGTGCGTGCGCCTCATCGGCGGGGTCGTGGGCCTGTCCGTCCTGCGCCGCCAGCGCGGCGTCAAGCTCGGCTTCAACATCGCGCTCCTCGGGGCGCAGACCACGGCCGCGGCCGTGCTGCTGCGCGCCCTCGCCGGACCCGTGCTGCCCAGCGGGCCCAAGGAGTGGCTGTACGTCCTGATCGCCATGCTGCTCTCCGACGTGATCGCCGCGGTCCTCGTCACCGCCGTGATCGCCCTGCACGACGACCCCAGCGAGTGGCGCCGGCTGCCGAGCGCCCTGCAGGGCCTCCCGCTCGTGGCCATCACCACCAGCATCGGGCTCATCAGCGCCCTCGCCATCGAGCGCGACGCCCGTGCCATCGCGCTGCTGGCCATCGTCTCCGCCGTCACGTACCGCGCCTACCGCGCCTTCGTCCACCAGAGCCAGGGCCACCAGCAGGTGGAGGAGCTGTACGCGTTCACGCGCGCCCTCGACGGCCCCCTCGACACCCGCGGCGTGGCCCGGATCGTGCTCGAGCAGGCCCGCGACCAGCTGCGCGCGGAGCGGGCCGAGCTCATCGTCCCCGACGCCGACGGCGCCCACGTGCGGCTGCGCATGCACGGGGCGAACATCTTCGACATCGGCACCGCCGAGGCCCTGCCCGAGACCGCATGGTGGCAGCCCGCCCGGGCCGGCTCGCCGGTGCTCGTGGCCAAGGGCAGTCGCGTGATCGGGTCCATCGAGGACGGCATCGCGGTGCCGGTACCGCTGAACGACGGCGAGTCCGGCGTGCTCCTCGTGGCCGACAGCCTCCCCGACATCCCCACCTTCGGTGAGCAGCACGTGCGGCTGTTCCAGGCGCTGGCCAACCACGCGAGTCTCTCGCTGACCAAGGCCCGGCTCCTCGACGACCTGCGCCGCGAGGTCGCGCAGAAGGAGCACCTGGCCAACTACGACCCGCTCACCGGCCTGCCCAACCGCCAGCGCTTCCAGGCGCTCACCGACCGGCTGCGCTCCGCCGGCACCCCCGTCGCCGTGCTCCTGATGGACCTCGACCGGTTCAAGGACGTCAACGACGCCCTCGGTCACGACGTCGGCGACCAGCTGCTGCGGCTCGTCGGCGAGCGCCTCCAGGAGCGGCTGGGCGACCGCGGCACGGTGGCTCGCTTCGGCGGGGACGAGTTCGCCGTCCTGCTGCCGAACATCCGCACGCGTGAGGTCGCCATCGCCGTCGGCGACGACCTCGGCGCCGCGATGGAGCAGCCGATCCCGATCGGGCACCTGCGGCTCAACGCGCGCTGCAGCATCGGCATCGCCCTCGCGCCCGAGCACGGCCACGACGCCAAGACGCTCATCCAGCGCGCGGACGTGGCGATGTACGTGGCCAAGACGACCCACACCGGCGTGCGCGTCTACACCAGCGACGACGACCGCAACAGCCCGCGCCGGCTCGCCATGGTCGCCGACCTGCGCGAGGCCATCCAGCGCCACGACCTCGTCGTGGTCTTCCAGCCCAAGCTGTCCACCGCGACCGGCGCCGTCGTCGGCGCCGAGGCCCTGGCCCGCTGGCACCACCCCGTGCACGGCTTCGTCCCGCCCGACGAGTTCATCCCCCTCGCCGAGCACTCCGGCCTCATCCGCCCCCTGACCCTGCACGTGCTCGAGGTCTCCCTGCGCCGGTGCGCGGCGTGGCGGCGCGCGGGCCACGACATGCACGTCGCCGTGAACCTCTCGCCGAACTCGTTGCAGGAGTCGGACCTGCCCGACATCGTGGCCCGCCTGCTCGGCCAGGCCGGCGTCCCGGCCAGCGCGCTCACCCTGGAGATCACCGAGAGCAGCATCATGGCCGACCCGACCGGCGCCCTCGTGATCCTCGACCGGCTGCACGCGCTCGGCGTGAAGCTCGCCATCGACGACTTCGGCACCGGCTACTCGTCCCTGGGCCGCCTCCGCGAGCTGCCCATCCACGAGGTGAAGATCGACCGCTCCTTCGTGCAGCGCATCGCCGTGGACCACCGCGACCGGGCGGTGGTGCGCTCGGCCGTGCAGCTCGGCCACGCCCTCGACCTGATGGTGGTGGCGGAGGGCGTGGAGGACGAGGAGACCCTGCACCATCTGCGGCAGGAGGGCTGCAACCTGGTGCAGGGCTTCTACATCTCCAAGCCGCTGCCCGCGGACGAGTTCGCGAACTGGCTCAGCGCGCGCGTCGGGGTCGCCTGAGTTCTCCTGCTCCGGCACTTGGCATAACGTTCCGGTTCATGTGCACCGTGCTCCTCCGGTTCGACCCCGACGCCACGTGGCCGGTCCTCCTGGCCGCGGTCCGCGACGAGTACCTGGCCCGCCCGTGGGAGCCCCCGGCCGAGCACTGGCCGGGCCGCTTCGGCGGCCGGGACAGCACCGCGGGCGGCACCTGGCTGGCCGTGGACCCGGCCCGCCCGAGCGTGACGGCCCTGCTCAACGGCTACCCGCCGCTCCCGCCGGCCGGCGACCGCCCGACGCGGGGCTCGCTGCCGCTGGCCCACTTCCCGCCGGAGGACGACGTGCTGCGCTCCTTCGACGCCTTCCACCTGGTGCGGGCCGAACCCACGGAGATCGCGGTGACGTCGTGGGACGGCGCGCGGGTGACCCACACCCTGCTCGAACCGGGCAACCACGTGATCGTGAACCAGGGCATCGACGTCAACGCGTTCGCCCCGCTGGCCACGGCTTCGACCCCGGATCCCAAGCCGGGCCTGTCGTCCCTGGAGGCCTGGGGCGACTGGCTGGCCCTGCTGGCGGGCGGCGAGTTCACGGGCGCGGCGGAGCGTCCCCTGCTGATCCGCAAGGAGGTGGCGGGGCTGCTCTACGGCTCGGGTTCGGCGGCGCTGGTCGCGATCGGTGAGCCGGGCGTGCGCTACGACTTCACCGCGAACCCCGGCCCGGAGGCGGCGTGGTCGGAGATTCCACTACCGAACTGATGGCAGGCCGGCCGCCTCGAGCGAGGACTGCCACAGGCGGGCCGCGCGGTCCCGGCCGGTCGAGCGCGGGGTGGCCGGGAAGAGTTCGCGGCGGAAGTAGTAGCCGCCGGGCACGAGCTCGCCCGCCGGGGCGTCGGCCAGCCACCGCAGCGTGTCGGCCGCCCGCTCCGGCGTGGTGGACAGCACCGGGATGAGCTTGCCCAGCATGAACAGCGGGCTGCTGGACGCGAACCGGCTGCGCACCAGGCCCGGGAAGAACGCGGTGGGCAGCACGCCGTCGGGCGCCCAGCGGTGTGCCGCCTCGCGGGTGAAGAGGATGTTGGCCTGCTTGGAGGAGCCGTACGCCAGCCAGCGCGCCCGGTGCGCGAGGGAGGCCCTCAGCGGGTCGTCGACGTCGAGGACGCCCCAGGCCTCGGCCAGCGACGCGGTGGTGATCAGCCGCGAGGCGCCCGCCGCGCGCAGGTGGCCCCTGAGCTCATGGGCCAGCAGGAATCCCGCCAGGTGGTTCACGACCAGGGCGCGGGGGCCGCGGTACAGCCCGCCGGCGTTGTTGACCAGCACGTCGATCCGGTCGCAGGCCGATTTGACCTCCTCGGCGGCCCGGCGGACCTGGCCCAGGTCGGCGAAGTCGGCCCGCACGGGGACGGAGCCGGGTAGCTTCGCGGCGACCGCGGACAGGCGGGACTCGTCGCGCCCGAGCAGGATCAGGCGGTCGCCGGCCCGGGCGAAGCGGCGGGCCGCGGCCAGGCCGATGCCGGCGCTGGCCCCGGTGAGCACGACCGTCCGCGGCAGGCTCACCGCCGCCTCGAGTGGCGTATTGCCGTGAGGACCACCCACACCGAGACCGCGACCAGGGCCGCCCGCTCCATCACGCCCGTGAACAGGGAGCGGCCGGCGAAGAGGATGCCGGCGGCCGAGAGCAGCAGCGGGGGGTAGGCGACCGCGATCCCCAGCCGGCCGGTCCAGCGGTCCGGCGGAGGTCGCAGGGAGTACAGGAGGATGGCCAGGGCGCACAGCAGCAGCGCGGCGATCGCGGCCACGGCGTGGACCAGGTCGCGGGCCGCCGGGGCCTCGTAGGGCGGCAGCGGGCAGCCGGGGCTGCAGTGCACCGCGCTCGACACGGCGGCCAGCGGGGCGGCCAGGGCCAGCGAGGCGGCGATCAGCCAGCAGGACCGCCGGGCCGGGATCGCCAGCAGGGCCAGCGACAGGGCCAGGAACAGCATGCTCGCCGCATACAGCCCGGCGTGCGGGGCGCCCGGGACGCCGGACTCCGACACGTAGGTCGCCGGCGGGGAGGTCGCCACCGCGGCCGTCAGGCCCGCGGCGCCGGTGCAGCCCGTTGCCGCGGATGCCGTTGCGGACCAGCGGGGGATCATCGCCCCAAGACTAACGGTGATGTTGGTGAACCACCGCGTGACCGCGGCCCCTCGCGATCAGGAAGCGGTTCACCGGGACCGTCACCGCGAAGGCCAGGACCAGGGAGATCAGCAGGCTCAGCCAGAACCGGGCGTCGGCCAGGCCGGCGTCCAGCGCGCCGGGAATGGCCAGGACCACGCCGTTGTCGACCAGCTCCATCGTGGCGATCGAGGCCGTGTCCGCGGCCAGGACCACCGGGAGGGCCGCGCGCAGGGTCAGGCCCGCCGACCGGACCGAGCGCAGGGTCAGCGCGTAGCCGAAGGCGAAGGCCAGGGCGATCGACACGATGATCGTCGTCGTGTTGCCCCAGCCCAGGGCCGTGCCCAGGACCATGCCCGCGACCTCGCCGATGGCGCAGCCGGTCAGGCAGTGCAGCGTCGCGGTCACCGCTTGTCGCGTCAGGGATTCCATGGCTCGAACCATATACCCCCCAGGGGTATCGTCCAAGTAAAAACGGTGTGTCTCGATCTCCAGGGGCCTTCTGCCAGGGGCTCGACGGCCCTACCGTCTCTGTATGGAACTGGAGCTGCGGCATCTGCGGGTCGTGTGCGCGATCGCCGACGCCGGCAGCGTGACCAAGGCCGCGTCCGCGCTCGGACTCGCCCAACCGGCGCTCACCGCCCAGCTGCAGCGCATCGAGCGCGCGCTGGGCGGGGCGCTGTTCGAGCGGGACCGGCGCGGCGCGCGGGCGACGCCGCTGGGGGAGCTGGTGCTCGCCCGGGCCCGGGTGCTGCTGCCGGCCGTGAAGGGACTGCAGGACGAGGCGACGCGCCTGGCCAGCGCGGCCGAGCCGGCGGGGCGGTACCGCATCGGGGCGGTCAACGGCCCGATCCTGGGCGGTCTGGTGCGCCGGATCACCAGCAACCACCCGGCCGCCCAGGTCACCACGCACGCGTCGTGGTCGGCGTCGGAGCTGGGCGACCTCGTGCTGGCCGGGAAGCTGGACTTCGTGCTCGTCGGCGCGTGCGGGGACGCGCCGCCGGTGACCGACCGGGGGCTGGCCTGGCGCGTGGTCGCGGCCGATCCCGTCTTCCTGCTGCTGCCCGAGGGGCACGAGCTCGCGGGGCGGGACGAGGTGGAGCTGTCGGAGCTGGCCGAGGCGCAGTGGGTGGCCGCGCCCGGGGACGGCTGCTTCTCGGCGTGCCACGCGGCGGCCTGCGCGCGGGCCGGGTTCACCCCGAAGGTGCTCTTCGAGACCGAGGTGCGCGGAGCGATCGACCTGATCGAGTCCGGCGACGCGGTGGGGCTGTGCCAGGCGACGCTGCGGCCGATGGCGGGGCTGGTCACCGTGCCGATCGCGGGCGCGCCGCTGCACTGGCGGCAGATGCTGGGCTGGCTGCCCGACGGCCCCGCGGCGGATCTGGCGGGTCAGGTGTGGGCGTACGCGATCGAGGCCTACGCGGATGCCGTCCGGCGCAACGAGCGCTACACGAACTGGCTGGGGCGGCACCCGGACCGCAGGGGGCTCACGCTGTGAGCCCCCTGCGTCGCGGAGCGCGGCGGCGGGCCGTCAGCCCGTGAAGGTCGCCGTGATCTGCGTGAACTGCCAGGTGTTCTGGGCGATGCCCGAGCAGTTCGACACCACGCCCCCGCCGGCGCAGCCCCGGTCGCGGTTGACCGACCAGAAGGCCAGGCGGGCGAGGTGGTTGTTCTGCGCGTAGTCGCGGATCTGCTGCCACTGCGCGGGGGTGGTGTTCTCCTGCTGGTCGGACAGGCCGTTCATGCCGGAGATGCCCATGTGCTTGTAGGCGGTGGCGTCGTCCCAGCCGAAGGCCGACTTGAGCATGGTCTTGAGGCCCTCGGAGGCGCTCACCGTGCTCTGGTACATGTTCGCGCCGCCGCCGAAGTCGAACGGCATGATCGTGAAGACGTCGATGTTGGCGCCCGTCGACGCGGCGCGGCTGATGAGCTGCTGCGCGTAGTAGCCGGGGCCGGTCGTCGCCGTGCCGAAGGTGACGATGACCTTCAGGCTCGGGTTGTTCTGCTTGACGATCTTGAGCGCGTCGACGATCCGGTTGCGCACCGTGTCGTTCTCGAACTCGTCGGTGTTCTCGATGTCGATGTCGATCGCCTTGAGGCCGTACGTGTTGATCACGGTCTGGTAGGCGCCGGCCAGGGCCTGCGGGGTGGAGCAGTTCGGGCCCAGCTTGTTGCCGGACCAGCCGCCGAAGGACGGGATCACGTCGCCGCCGCCGGCGCGCACCTGGTTGATGACGGTCTGGTCCACGCCGCCGGTGAGCGGCCGGCTGCCGTCCCAGGCCGGGTTGCAGCCGCCGCTGGCGAGCACGAACGCGAGCGTGAACCACTTGATGCCGGTCGCCTGCTGGACGGTCTGCGGGTTCGGCGGGTCGCCCCACTGGTACAGGTACGGGGCCGCCGCGCCCCCGGCCGGCGGGTTGGTGGTGCCGCCGGTGGTGGTGGCCGTGACGCTGTTCGACGCCGCGGACTCGCCCTGGGCGTTGTACGCCTTGACCGTGTACGTGTGCGTCGAGCCCGCCGCCAGGCCCGAGACCGTGGTGCTGGTCCCGGTGACCGTCGCCTTCACCGCGGTGCCCTCGTAGACGCGGTACCCGGTCGGGCTCCCCGTCGAGGCGTTCCACGCCAGCGCGAGGCTGGTGTTGGTCGTGGCCGTGACCCGCAGGTTGCCCGGCGCGCCCGGGGCGCCCGGCGTCGTGGTGCCACCGGAGCAGGAGGCACCGTTCAGGGTGCAGTTGGCCGGGTCGCCGCTGCCGGAGGCCACGAAGCCGAAGCTGGCCGTGCCGCCGGGGGCGATCGTGCCGTTCCAGCTGTTGGTGACGACGATGTGCCCGGTCGAGCCGGTCCGGTTGCTGTCCCACGAGGAGCTGATGGAGGTGCCGGAGGGCAGGTCGAACGCGACCGTCCAGCCGTTGATCGTCGATCCGGTGCCGTTGGTGATCGTGTACTTCGCCTCGTAGCCGGTGCCCCAGGTCGAGGTCTTCGTGAACGTCGCGGTGGCGGCCGCGGCGAACGCCGGCGCTTGTGAGATGACGGTGGCCGCGGCGGTCGCCAGGACGGCCGCGATCACCCCGATTCGCAGTCTCCGCACGATGGTGTGTCCTGCCTCGGGTAGAAGGGGGTTAGGCGCCCTTGGCGGGGAAGATTACGCGAAGGTTTGTTAACAGTAAAGGTCCCGATCAATCACTTGCCAGGACGGATACGCTCTGCGATGTGGAGGAAGCAAGGGGCGCGCTCGTTCAGGAGGCGGCCCGTCGCTGGCGGTCACAGCTGATCGACCTCGGCGGCCGCAACACGCTGCTGTACTACCGCGACCTGCGCGCGGGCACGCTGGACCTGACGAGCGCCGATCCGGTGGCCCAGCAGGCGCTGCTGGGCGGGCGCACACTGCCGCTCGGCCAGCTGTTCACGGAGCCCGACGCCCACGCCGCCGCGATCAAGCGGGCCCGCACGATCCGGAACAAGGCCCGCGAGCTCACCGAGGAGCGGGGCATCGAGACGTGCTTCGCCGCGATCGGCAGCGCCACCTGGACCCCGGCCCCCGGCGCCGGGGCCGCGCCGGCCGCCCCGGTGCTGCTGCGCTCGGCCCAGCTGCGCGCCCGCGGCGCGGCGGAGGACGACTTCGACCTCACGCTGCAGGGCGACCTGGAGCTCAACCCGACGCTGCTGCAGCTGCTCGAGGAGGACTTCGGCATCCGCGTCGACGCCGACGAGCTCGAGGAGCTGGTCAGCTACGCCTCCGGATTCGACCCCCAGCCGCTGTACGAACGGCTCGCCAAGGAGACCGCCGGCCGGGTTCGCGGCTTCGCCGTCACGCCCCGGTTCGTGCTCGGCACCTTCTCCTACGCCAAGCTGCCGATGGTCACCGACCTGCGGGTCGGCGCCCGGGCGCTGGTCGAGCACGACGTCATCGCGGCCATCGCCGGCGACCGCGACGCCCAGGCCGCGCTGCGCCCGGCGTCGGGCATCGCCGTGCGCGACCCCGACTGGATCCCGCCGGAGGACGAGTTCCTGGTCCTCGACGCCGACTCCTCGCAGAACTACGCGATCAACGCGGTCCTCGCCGGCCAGCACAGCGTGATCAAGGGCCCGCCCGGCACCGGCAAGAGCCAGACCATCGCCAACCTCATCGCGTCGCTGGTCGCCCAGGGCAAGCGGGTCCTGTTCGTGGCCGAGAAGCGCGCGGCCATCACCGCCGTGACCGACCGGCTGACCCGGCGCGGCCTGGGCAACCTGGTGATGGACGTGCACGACGGCACGACCTCCAGGAGAAAGGTCGCCGCCGACCTCAAGGCCGCGTTCGACTCCGCGGCCCGCATCGCCCAGCCCGACCTGGCGGTGCTGCACGAGACGCTGACCGCCCGGCGGGCCGCGCTCAACGACCACGACGAGGCCATGCACCAGATCCGGGGCCCGTGGGGGATCTCGGCGTTCCAGGCCCAGAACGAGCTGATCCGGCTCAACGCGCTGGTCACCCCGATGACCGCCGTCCGGCTGCGCGGCCCCGTCCTGGCCGCCCTCGACGAGGCGGGCGCCCGGCGCATCCGCGAGCAGCTGCGCGACTACGCCACGGTCGGCGGGTTCGCCCTGACCGAGCAGCAGTCCGGCTGGGTCGGGGCCGAGGTCCACACCCCGCAGGAGGCCCAGGCCGCCTTCGACCTCGCCGAGCGCCTGTCCGGGCGCACGCTGCCCGAGGCGCGGCCCGCGCTGGAATACGTCGCGGCCCAGACCGGCCTGCCCCGCCCGGTGAACGTGACCGGCTGGCGGGCGCTGTTCGCGTTCCTCGAGCAGATCGCCGCCACGCTGCGAAACTTCCAGCCGGAGGTGTACCAGGCGGATCTGCGCCCGTACCTGCAGGTCGCGGACCTGGGCTGGTGGGCCCGGCGCAAGCTGCGCAAGCAGGCCGCCCGGCTCTGGCGCGGCGGCGGGACCCCGAGCGCCGAGCAGCTCTTCGAGGGCCTGGCCGTGGCCCACCGCCAGCGGGAGCAGTGGGGTGGCGTGCCGCGGCTCCCCGACGAGCTGCCCCGCGCCCGCGCCGCGTTCGACGCGCTCGACCGGGAAGTGCAGCAGCTGCAGCGGTACTGCGTGCACATCCCCCTGCTCACCATGGACCTCGACGGCCTGGCCCGCACCGCGCAGGCCCTGGCCGCCGACGAGCGCACCCTGCGCCGCGTGCCCCGCCTCAACGAGCTGGCCGACGCGTTCGCCCGGGCCGGCCTGCACGAGCTGGTGGACGACCTGCAGGCCCGCCGGGCCGATGCCGACCAGGCCGCCGCGGTCTTCGACGCCTGCTGGCACGCCTCGATCCTGCAGCACCTGAACTTCACCGACCCGCGGGTGGGCGCGTTCGACGGGCCCCTGCACGCGCGGACCGTCGCGGAGTACCGCGACGCCGACCACCGCCACATCGACGCCACCGCCACCCGCGTGCTGCGGGCCGTGGCCGAGCACATCACCAAGGTCCGCGACGAGCACCCGGACGAGAGCCGCCTCGTCGAGCACCAGGCCAACCTGAAGCGCCGCCACCTGCCGATCCGTCAGCTCTTCGCGGCGGCCCCGCACATGCTCACCGCGCTGCGGCCCTGCTGGGCGATGAGCCCGCTCGTGGTCTCCCAGCTGCTCCCGCCCCAGGCCGACCTGTTCGACGTGGTCGTGTTCGACGAGGCCAGCCAGGTCACGCCGGCCGACGCCGTGCCCGCCCTGCTGCGCGGCCGGCAGGTCGTGGTCGCCGGCGACGAGCACCAGCTCCCGCCGACGTCGTTCTTCATGGCCGCGGAGGAGAGCGGGGGCACCGATCCGCTCGGGGTCAACCCGGACGGCTCCATCGACCTGTCCCTGACGTCCGGATACGAGTCCATCCTCGACGTGCTGAGCGCCCTGCTGCCCGGATACCTGCTGCGCTGGCACTACCGCAGCCAGGACGACCGGCTGATCGGGTTCTCCAACGCCCACATCTACGAGGGCTCCCTCGTCACCTTCCCGGGCGTCGCGGGGGAGGGCAGCGTCTCGCACGTCCACGTGTCCGGCTCGGCCGAGGGGTCCGGCTCGGCCGACGAGTCCGCCCCCGACTCGGTGACCGCCGAGGTCGACCGCGTGGTGGAGCTGATCCTGCAGCACGCCCAGGTCCGCCCGAACGAGTCGCTGGGCGTCATCACGATGGGCATCACCCACGCGGAGCGCATCGACCTGGCCCTGCGCCGGGTGCTGGCGGCCCGCCCCGAGCTGCACGCCTTCTTCGCCGAGACGGCCGCGGAGCCCTTCTTCGTCAAGAACCTCGAGCGCGTCCAGGGCGACGAGCGGGACGCGATCATCCTGTCGATCGGCTACGGCAAGAACGCGCAGGGGCGCCTGCTGTACCGCTTCGGCCCGCTCCTGCTCCCGGGCGGAGAACGCCGCCTGAACGTGGCCGTGACGCGGGCCCGGCGCCGGATGACCCTGGTGAGCTCGTTCACCGCCGCCGACATGGACCCGGCCCGCTCGACCAGCGACGGGGTGCGGCTGCTGCGCTCCTACCTGGAGTACGCCGAGTCCGGCGGCACCTCGCTGAGCACCGCCGCCGCCGAGCGCCCGGCCCTGGGCGCCTTCGAGGCCGACGTCGAGCGTCGCCTCACGGCCGCGGGCATCCCGGTGACCCCGCGCTTCGGCGTGGCCGGCTTCGCCATCGACTTCGCCTGCGCCCACCCCACGAACCCGAACGAGATGGTGCTGGCCATCGAGACGGACGGCGAGGCGTACCACTCCGCGAGCACCGCCCGCGACCGCGACCGGCTGCGGCAGGAGCAGCTCGAGCGCCTGGGCTGGCGCTTCCACCGCATCTGGTCGACGGACTGGTTCGCCGACCCGCAGGCGGAGACCGCCCGCGCCCGGGCCGCATACGACGAGGCCGTGGCCGCGGTGGAGGCCCGCCGCACGAACGAGCCGACGGTCGTGCTGCACCTCGACGAACCGGCGCCGGAGCGGCCCGCGTCGCCCCGCCCGCCGTTCGAGCCGGGTCGCCCGATCGCCGACTACCCTCACGCCCTCCTCGTGGACCTGATCCGCTGGATCGAGTCCGACACGCTGCTGCGCACCGAGGATCAGGTCGTGGAGGAGGCGCGCAAGCAGCTCGGCTTCAAGCGCGGCGGCTCGCGCATCAACGCGGCGCTGACGGCCGCCCTGGAGGAGGCCCGCGGCGAGTCCTCGTCCGAGCCCGCCCCGGCACCCGACCCGGCCCTCGACCCGCAGGAGCCGGACCCGGACCGCACGCGCGTCCTGCGGGTCGAGGACGCCGACCCGGACCGCACACGCGTCCTGCCGGTCCAGCGCCCCGAAACCGACTGACTCCCCGCGGGCGCGGGGCACTCAGGTGACTGAGTGTCCCGCGCCCCGGGGCCGGTCAGGCGGTGGCCGTGAAGGTGTAGGAGCCGGACGGGAGGTAGTAGGTCGCCGTGGCGGTCGGGACCGCCTGGGCCGGGGCGTTGATCGAGGCCGCGTTCGACGTCGGGATCTTGACCGTCGCCGTCGCGCCCGCCGGGATCGTCACCCGCAGGGTCAGGGTGCCGCCGGAGATGGACCAGTCGCTGACCGCGCCGCCGTACGGGGTGTCGTACGACGACTTGGCCGAGGTCAGGCCGCCGCCGGGCTGCGGCGCGACCGTGAGTGCGCCGTAGCCGGGCGACGCGGGGGCGAGGCCGCCGACCTGGCGGTACAGGAAATCGCCCACGGAACCGAGACCGTAGTGGTTGAAGGAGTTCATGCCCGGGTCGTTGAACGAGCCGTCGGTGCGGATGCCGTCCCAGCGCTCCCAGATCGTGGTCGCGCCCTTGTTGATCATGTAGCCCCAGCCGGGGAAGCCGGGCTGCGTGAGGATCTGGTACGCCGTGTCGGCGTGGCCGTTGTTCGCCAGCACCGGCAGCAGGTTCTCCACGCCGAGGAAGCCGACCGAGAGGTGGCCGCCGGTCGCGGCGACCTTCGCGGCGAGCTTGTCCGCCGCGGCCTGCACGCGGTTGGCGGGCAGCAGGCCGAAGGCGAGCGCGAGGACGTACGCGGTCTGCGTGTTGCCGCTGACCGTGCCGTCCGCCGCCACGAACCGGTTCGTGAACGCGGCCGCGACCTGATCGGCGAGCTGCCCGTACGAGGTCGCCTCGGCGGTGCGCCCGGTCGCCGCGGCCATCCGCGACACCAGCCGCGCCGACCACGCGAAGAACGCGGTCGAGATGACGTCCTGGGCGGTGTTGTCGTTGACGTTGAGCCAGTCGCCGTAGGTCGACACGTTGCGGATCAGGTCGCTGCCCGACGTGGCCCGCAGGTAGTCGACCCACCTGGCCATGGCCGCGAAGTGCTGGTCGACGACGCGCACGTCGCCGTAGCGCTGCCACAGGGTGTACGGCACGATCACCCCGGCGTCGCCCCACCCGGCGGTGCCGGCCCCCGCCGACACGCCCGGGGCCACGTCGGTGAACGCCCCGTCGGAGTGCTGCGCGTCGGTGAGGTCGTCGGCGAACTTGTCGAGGAAGCCGTGCACGTCGAGGTTGAACGTGCTCGTGGCCACGAACGCCGCGATGTCGCCGGTCCAGCCCAGCCGCTCGTCGCGCTGCGGGCAGTCGGTCGGGATCGAGAGCATGTTGTCGCGCTCGCCCCACAGGATGTTCTTCGCCAGCTGGTTGAGCATCGCGTTGGACGTGGTGAACGTGCCGGACTGCGCGCCGCTCGTCCACGCCGCGCGGCCGGTCAGCGTGTCCGCGGTCGGGGTGAAGCCCGACGGCAGGCCGGTGAGCTCGACGTAGCGGTACCCGTGCACCGTGAACCGGGGCTCGTAGGTCTCGGTGCCGGAGCCGCTGAAGGTGTACCGATCCGTCGCCGCCGCCCCGCGCAGGTTCGCCGTGTAGATGGTCCCGTCGGGGTTGAGCACCTCGGCGTGGCGCAGCTGCACCGTGGTGCCGGCCGGGGCGCTCATCGTCAGCCGGTCCCAGCCGGTGAAGTTCTGCCCGAGGTCGAGCACCCACACGCCGGGCTGCGGCTGGGTGATCGCGACCGGCCGGAAGTCCTGCTGCACGGTGACGCCGTTGTCGACCTGGGCGACGAGGTTGGGCTTCGTGCCGCCGCGCACCGCGACCGAGGACCACGCGGCGTCGTTGAAGCCCGGGCTGTCCCAGCCCGCGATGGCCATGCGGTTGTCGTAGGTCTCCCCGCCGTACAGATCGTCGGATCGGATCGGACCCGTGGTGACCTTCCAGGTGCCGTCGGTCTTGACGCTCTGCGTGGTGCCGTCGGTGAACGTGATCACCAGCTGGGCGGAGTACCACGGCTGGGTGCCGTAGAGCTGGCTGCCCGCGAAGCCGACGTTGCCGGAGTACCAGCCGTTGCCGACGTAGGCCCCGAGCGCGTTGGCGCCCTGGCGGATCTGCCCGGTGACGTCGTACTCCTTGTACTGCAGCCGCTTGTTGTAGTCGGTCCACCCCGGCGCGAGCACGTCGGCGCCGACCTTGGCCCCGTTGAGCCGGGTCTCGTGCAGGCCCAGCGCGGTGGTCAGCAGCCGCGCCGACGCGACCGCCTTGCTCACCGTGAAGCCCTTGCGCACCAGCGGCGTCGGCTTGACCACGAGCACGTTGGAGCCCCAGGGCCCGGTGCCGTAGGCCGCGACCGCCTGGGCCGCGGGCCAGGCCGAGTCGTTGAAGCCGGTCGTGTTCCAGCCGCTCGGGTTCGTGGTGCTCGCCTTCCACCCGGCGTCGCTGGTGATCGTCGGCCCACCGGCGACGGTCAGCTTGGCCAGCACGCCGGCCGGCGACTGCGTGGTGTTCTGCGCCGAGATGGCGATGGTGTTCGTACCGCTGGTGAGCCGCCCGGCCAGGTCCAGCGTCGCCGCCCGCTTCCACGAGTCGGTGACCCGCGGCGAGGAGCTGACCGGCACGCCGTTGACCCACACGTCGGCCGTGTCGTCGCCGGTCACCACGAGCGTCGCGCTCGACGGGGCGCCGGTGAGGGTGAAGGTGCGGCGGAAGTACCGGGTCGCGGCGGGCACGCCGGCGGCGGGGTCGCCCTCGGGGTACCAGATCCACGTCGCCCCGGAGACGTCGGCGCCGGTCGCGGGCGCCCCGACGAAGTCCGCGGTCCACTCGGAGGCCGGGCTGCGCAGCGCCGTCTCGAACGACTGGGTCGCGGACCAGGCCCCCGCGCGGCCCTGCGTGTCCCAGACCCGCACGCGCCAGAAGTATCCGCGCATGCTCGCCAGGGCCGGGCCCGAGTACGCGACGTCGACCTGGCTGCTCGAGGCGACCCGCCCGCTGTCCCACACGTCGGCGGTGTTCGCGCTGGTGGTGGAGACCTGGATCTGGTACGCCCCCTGCTCCTGCTGCCCCGTGGCGGCGCTGAGCTTCCACCCGAACAGCGGCTGCGCGGCGTCGACACCGAGCGGGTTCGCCCTGTGCTCGACCGTCGCGCTCGCGACGCTCAGCGGCGAGGCGGCGTTCGTGTCGGGCAGCACGACGGACGTGTTCCACGGCGAGGACCCGTAGAGCCCCAGGTCGGTCGCGGCCGCCCAGCCGCCGTCGCCGAAGCCGGGCTGCTCCCAGCCGGCCGGCGCGCTCTGCGCGGTCTTCCAGCTCGCGTCGGTGACCAGGTCGGCCTGGCCGCCCGCGGTCACCACGCGCACGTGCCCGAGCACCCCGGCCGGCCCCGCGGTGGTGTTGCGCGCGGCGATGGCCAGGGTGTTGCTGCCGCTCGTGAGCGCGCTGTGCAGGTCGACGTAGACGGCGCTCTTCCACGAGTCGGTCACCCGCTGCGAGCCGGCGAGGGGGCGTCCGTTGAGCCAGACGTCGACCGTGTCGTCACCGGTGACGACGAGCTGGGCGTCGCTGACGGCACCGGCCGCGACGGTGAAGGTCTTGCGGAAGTAGCGGGTGGCGGCGGGCACGCTGACGTGGGGATCGCCCTCGGGGTACCAGATCCAGTGCGCGCCGGACAGGGCGACCGGGGTGGCCGCGGCGGCCGGCGACGGGGGCGCCACGAGTATCAGCGCGGCGAGCGACACGAGCGCGGTGGCGGCCGCGCGCGTTCGTTTGTGCAGGGGCATGGCGGGCTCCCTCGGTTGTGAAACGTTTCATTAAAACGTTTCATATGCACATAGTGCGCCCACTGTAATGAGACGATCGTCGATAATCAATGCCGCCGTCGCACATCGCCGACCATGAACCGAACATTTTCGGAACTCGATGTCGATCCGTGGCTCGGGCCGGTGCCGGGCGGCGTCCGGCCGCAGCCCGCGTGAGCAATCCGGGCAAACGTCGGACGCCCGGCACCCCCGGTCCCCAAGATGGGACGTGGAGGTGGAATGGCCGGAAAACTGCTCGTCATCGGGGGCGCGGAGAGTCACGACGCCGGCGACGACGAGATCCTCGAGCGCTTCGTGCTGCTCGCCGGCGGCGGTGACGCGCACCTTGTCGTGATCGCCACCGCGAGCGAGAGTCCGGGGGAGCGGGAGAAGGAGTACGCCGAGGTCTTCCACCGGCTCGGTGCCGGGCGCGTCACGGCGCTGCGGCTCGAGTCGCGCGAGGACGCCAACGGCGACCTGGCCGTGGCCGCCATCGAGCGCGCCACCGGCGTCTTCTTCACCGGCGGCGACCAGTTGCGCATCACCACCGTGGTCGGCGGCTCCAAGGTCGACTCGGCGCTGCACGCGCGGCTGGCCGAGGGCATGATCCTGGCCGGCACGAGCGCGGGCGCCGCCATGATGTCCAGCACCATGATCCTCGGCGGGAGCGTCGCCTCGGTGAGCACGACCAGCGTGCGGACCGGCCCCGGCATGGAGTTCCTGCCCGGCGTGCTCATCGACATGCACTTCGCCGAGCGCGGGCGGCTCAACCGGCTGCTCAGCGCCATCGCGATGTTCCCGCACGAACTCGGGCTCGGCATCGACGAGAACACCGCCATCCTCGTCGACGGGGAGATCTTCGAGGTCCTCGGCCGCGGCACGGTCACCGTGATCGACGCCGGCCAGGCGCGTGACATCCACTGCCCCTCGGCCGGGTTCGCCGGGGAGCCCGGCGGCCCGATCGCGCTGTGGGGCGCCCAACTGCACGTCCTGCCGGCCGGACACCGGTTCAACCTGACCGAGCGGTCGCCGACGAGGAGAGCGGAAGAGGACAATGCGTATTGAAAGCAGCCGGCGCCTGCGGGGGCCCAACCGGTACCTCGCCCGCCCGGTCCAGGTGACCCGGGTGCTGCTCGACGGGCTCACCGGCCGCGAGACGTGCGACTTCCCGGGGTTGCCGGAGCGGCTGCTGGAGCTGCTGCCGGGGCTGGCCGAGCACCACTGCGCGGCCGGGGCGCCCGGCGGGTTCGTCGCGCGGCTGCACGGCGGCACCTACTTCGGCCACACCGCGGAGCACATCGCGATCGAGCTGTCCAACCTCATGGGCCGCGAGGTCAGCTTCGGCCGCACGGTGGGCACCGAGGACCCGGCCGCGTTCGACGTGATCATGGAGTGCCCCGTCGACGAGCCGCTTGAGTCCGAAATATCCGAGAAACTCCTTGAAAAGGCGATTCAGCAGTTCGTGCTCCCGCTGACCCGCGGCGAGACGCCCCCGGAGCTCGATCTGGCCGATCTGCAGCGGCGCTACGAACGCGAGAAGCCGGGCCCGTCGACCCGGTCGATCGCCCAGGCCGCCCGCGCCCGCGGCATCCCGGTCGAGCGCATCGGCGACCTGAGCCTGCTGCGGCTGGGCTACGGGCGCCACCGGCGGCTGGTCTGGGCGGCGCTGACCGACCAGACCTCGGCCATCGGCGTCGACATCGCCGGGGACAAGGAGCTCACCCGCCGCCTGCTGGAGGACGCCGGCATCCCGGTCGCGACGGGCGGGCCGGCCGACACCGTGGCCGAGGCGCTGAAGCTGTTCGAGGAGCTCGGCCCGCCGGTCGTGGTCAAGCCCCGCGGCGGGCGGCAGGGGCGGCACGTGTACCTCGGCATCGACACCCCCGAGGCCGTGCGCGCCGCCTTCAAGGCCGCGACCGCGGACGGCGGCGACGCCGTCGTCGAGCGCCAGATCGACGGCCGCGACTACCGGGTCCTCACCGTCGGGGGCGAGATCGTCGCCGCCGCCGAGCGGGTCGCCGCGCACGTCATCGGCGACGGCCGCACCGACATCGCCGGGCTCATCGCCCGCGCGAACGAGGACCCCCGCCGCGGCGACGGGCACGCCCGCGCGCTCACCCGGCTCGCGGTCGACGAGGTCGCCGAGACGCTCCTGCGCCGCCAGGGGCTCGGGGTGGGCGACGTGCCCGAGGTGGGGCGGACGGTGTGGCTGCGCGACAACGCCAACCTTTCCACCGGCGGTACCAGCGTCGACGTGACCAAACTCGTGCACCCCTCGATCGCCGACCTGTGCCGCCGGGTCGCCGGCCTCGTCGGGCTGGACATCGCCGGGATCGACCTGCGCCTGCCCGACATCGCCGAGGAGCTGTCCCTGCGCCGGGGCGGGGTGATCGAGGTCAACGCCGCCCCCGGGCTGCGCATGCACCTGGAGCAGCACGACGTCGGGGCCGCGATCGTCGACGCGCTCTACCCGGCCGGGACGCCGTCGCGGATCCCGATCGTGGCCATCACCGGCACCAACGGCAAGACCACGGTGGCCCGGCTGACCGCGCACCTGCTCGCCGGGGCCGGGCTGCGCGTCGGGCTGACCACGACCGACGGCGTGGTCGTGGGCGGGCGGCTGATTCAGCGCGCCGACGCGACCGGCCCCCGCTCGGCCCGCGTGGTGCTCGGCGACCCGACCGTCGACGCGGCCGTGCTCGAGACCGCGCGCGGCGGGCTGCTGCGCCAGGGGCTCGGGTACGACTGGAGCGACGTCGGCATCATCACCAACCTCTCCTCGGACCACCTCGGCCAGGACGGCATCGAGAGCATCGAGGAGCTCGTCGACCTCAAGTCGGTCGTGGCGGAGCGGGTGCGCGAGGGCGGCGCGGTGGTGCTCAACGCCGACGACCCGAGGAGCCGCGAGCTGGAGTTCCCCGGCCGCGAGATCATCTGGTGCTCGCTCGACCCGCGCAACCCGCTCGTGCGCCGGCACTGGGACTCCGGCGGGCGGGCGTACCTGCTCGCCGACGGCTGGCTCGTCGAGCTGGCCGGCCGGCGGTGGGTGCCGCTGCTCGCCGCGAACGAGCTCGGGGGCGGCTTCGGCGGCGCCGCCCGGCACCTGGTCGCCAACGCGCTCGCCGCCGCGGCCGCGGCCCGGGTGCTCGGCGTGACCACCGCCCAGATCGCCGACCGGCTGCGCCGCTTCGGCACCGACCCGGCCGACAACCCGGGCCGGGGGATGCTGCTGCGCTGCGGCGACGTCGACGTGCTGGTGGACTACGCGCACAACCCGGCCGCCATCGCCGCCGTCAGTGACCTGGTCGAGCGGGTGTGGGGCTGCGAGCGCGCGGTCGCCGCGATCACGCTGCCCGGCGACCGCCGCGACGACCTGCTGCGCGAGTCCGCGACGGTGGTCGGGTCCAGGTTCGGGCGCGTGGTGCTCTACGAGGACGCCGACCGCCGGGGCCGGGCCCCCGGCGAGGTGCCCGGGATCGTCCGGGAGGAGCTGCTGCGGGCCGCGCCCGAGACCGCCTGCGTCGAGGTGCGCACGGTCGACGAGGCGGTGCCGGCGGCCCTGGCGATGGCGCGGCCCGGGGATGTCGTCCTGCTGCTGTACGAGAAGATCGAGCCCCTCCTCGCCCTCCTCGAGTCCCACGGCGCTCACCCGGCGGACGATTTCCGTGTGACCGAGGTGAATCTGGGCATGACGATGGCGTGGACGGGAATGGCCTGAGTGGAGCGCGGTACCGCCTGATCGAGCCCCTGGGCGCGGGCGGCATGTCCGTCGTCTGGCGCGCCTTCGACGAAGTGCTCGAGCGGCCGGTGGCGGTCAAGGTCCTGGCCCCGAAGCTGCATGCCGACCCCGACTCCCGGCGGCGCATCCAGGCCGAGGCGCGGGCCGCCGCGCTGCTCAGCCACCCGCACATCGCGCAGGTGTACGACTTCGGCCATGGCCCCGACGACGTGCCCTACGTCGTGATGGAGCTGGTCACGGGCCGCTCGCTGGAGGAGGTCGGCCCGCTGCCGCCCGAGACGGTGCTGCGCACCGGGGCCGAGCTGGCCTCGGCGCTCGCGGCGGTGCACGCGCGCGGGCTCGTGCACCGCGACGTCAAACCGGCGAACGTGATGCTCACCGACGGCGGGGCCAAGCTGGTCGACTTCGGCATCTCCGCGGTCGCGGGGGACGAGAGCGACGTCGGCGGGCAGATCCTCGGCACCCCCGCCTACCTGGCCCCCGAGCGTATCCGCGGGCTGCCCACCACCGCGGCGACCGACGTGTATGCGCTGGGGCTGCTGCTGTACCGCGCCCTCGCCGGCCACTTCCCGTGGCCCGAGGGCGCGAGCACGACCGGCGTGCTGGAGGCGCACCGCCGCACGCGCCCGGCGCCCCTGCCCGACGACCTGGTCGACGCGCCGGTGGCGGCGGCCATCACCCGGTGCCTGGCCAAGGCGCCCGAGAACCGGCCCTCCGCCGCCGAGATGGCCGGCGTCCTGGCCGGCTTCCTGACGCTGGAGTCCCCCGTCACCTCCGAGGCGGACGCGCCGGTGCTGGACGAGACCGAGCGCGTCCTGCTCTCGCGGCGCATGCGCAGCCGCGTGATCGTGGGCGGCGTCGTGGCGGCCGCGGCCGTCGGGGTGCTGGCCCTGTCCACCTCGGGCAGCGCGGCCGAGTCGGCCCAGCCCGCGGCTCATGCCGAATCCGCGTCGTCCTCGTCCTCGGCTCCGGCGCCGGTCGACTGCAGCGTGGAGTACACGGTCCGCACCGAGCAGGCGGGCAACTTCAACGCCGACCTGCGCGTCAAGGCCGCGGGCGGCACCGGCGGCTGGAGCCTCACCTTCCGCGTGCCCGACGGCCAGGCGATCGGCGCGATCGACGGGGCGACCTGGCACCAGGACGGCGCGACGGTCCTGCTCGGTGGCGGTGACCTCGCCACCGACCTGTCCTCCGGCGCCGAGTTCACCGTCGCGGGCGCCTACCGCGACGCGTCCGCGCTGCCGAGCGACTTCGCGCTCAACGGCGCCGCCTGCCGCTCGGTCCTCGTCGCCCCGGCCGCGCAGGTCGTGGTCACGGTCGCCCCGCCGCCCGCCACCAACACCGGCACCGGCGCCAAGCCCGGCGCCGGGGCGAATCCCGGCGCGCCGAAGGCCCCGGTCGTGAAGGAGCCGGGAAAGCCGGCGAAGAAGGACAACGGGAAGAAGGGAAAGGGCAAGGACGACTGACCCTTTCGTAGTCTGATCGCCGTTTTGTAGGTTCTGGCGTGCAACCTTCCGGACTGGTACACAAGTCTGATCCTCGTGGCGTCCCGTCGATTCGTGGCCGCCCCGCCTTAGGGTGTTGAGGTCGACGGGCGTGTTGGGGTCGAAGGCAGGAGGCGCCGTCATGCGGTTCGAGATCAGCCGGGTCATGGACACCATCGAGCAGCGGCTGACCACGGACGTGACCTTGGCGCAGGCCGTGGTCGACCTCGCGGAGGTCGCCCGTTTCGTGGCGCTCGACGGCGGCCGCCCCATCAATCTCCTGCGCCTCGGCATGGTGGTCGACGCCCTGAGCCGCTACCTGATCGACGCCGGCGCGATGCTCTATCCCGTGGCCGGCCGCGAGGTCCTCTCCGAGGCCGCGCTCACGTCGAAGGAGCGCATGGTCCTGGGCCGCTGGGCCGACGACGGCCTGATCGAGGTCACCCCGGTGGTGGCCGACCGCCCCGCCGAGATCGCCGACTTCACCGGCCTGCCGCTCATCGTGGTGCGCGACCTGCCCCAGCAGGCGGCCCGCTTCCCGTGGATCGCCGACAGCCCCGAGCGCCTGCTGCGCCTGACCCCAAGGGCCGGCGGCGCCGTGCTGACGCCGGGCGGCGAGCCGACACCGCCGAAGGACGGCAAGGAGCGCCTGGTGGTCGTGGGCAAGGCGACGCTGCCGATCGTGCCGCCCGACCCGGACGACCCCGCGACGGAGAAGGAGATGGCCGAGCCGGCCCCCGCCACCGACCCGCCCCCCGCCGACCAGCAGGGCGGCCGCCCGGACGGCCTGCAGTCCTTCACCGCGCGCGGCGCCCAGCGCTTCGGCCGCACCCGAGTCGTACGCCGCCGCTTCACCAGAGCCGACCCCAGCGGCGTGGGCGCGTCGCTGATGGCCCGCGAGTGGCGCTGCAAGGAGCCGGACTGCCCCGCCTTCGGCCCGTCCCGCAGCATCGGCCAGCCGGTCCCGCGCATGCGCGCCGGCATGCCCGCCTGCCCCCGCCACGGCGAGGCCGTGAAGGACATCGGCCCGCGCCCACCGGCGTTCGCCGTGGCCGTGGTCGTGGACGACCTGGCGCGCCGCCGCTTCGTGGTCGCCACGGACCACCCCGTGCGAGTCGGCAAGGACCCGAAGAACCCCGACGACATCTCGGTCGCGACCTGGCTGCACGAGGCCGCCGCGGCCTGGATCGCGAAGGAGCACGTGCGACTCGAGGTGGAGTCGGGCCACCTGAAGGTGACCGACACCAGCGAGAACGGCACGGTGATCTGGAAGCGCTCGTCTCCCGACATCAAGGAGGAGACGGAGCGCATCTACAAGAAGTCCTACCAGCTGGACGGCTGGGACTCGATCGAGCTCTACACCGGCGTGGAGCTGGTGGTGGGCGACCACCGCCTGCAGACGGTGGTCGGTTCAGAGCCGGCATCGGTACTGCTGGACGCCCCCACAGTAGCCATGCGCCTGGTCGACTGAGCTGAGCCGGTCTGGCCGGCCCTGGGGCCTTGGGCTGCTGGACGCTCCGACGACGATGCTTTGCGCCTGGTGGACCGAGGCCGGCCCGGACGACAGTCGCAGCGTGTTCGGGCGGTCGGCCTCAGATTCGCCGACGTCACCGGTCTGTGCTGCTGAACGCTTCGACGGTGGCTGTGCGCCTGGCCGACTGACCAGCCCGGATGACGGTCGCGGCGCGCTGGGCCGCCGCACCAGATGGTCGCCGCTGCCACTCCTGCACGATCGAGTCGAGTGCACCCCGCAGCCCCGGACGCGCTCGGGCGGCCACCTGTCGGGCGCGCCGACAGGCCCAGGTCCCGGCGGACGCAGTTTGGCCGGGCGCGCCTTGGCCGGGCGCGCCTTGGCCGGGCGCGCCTTGGCCGGGCTCCTTGGCCGGGCTCCTTGGCTGGGGCTCCTCGGCCGGGTTCCGGTGAGGATTCGCTGCGGCCGAGTGCGGGGTGTCGGCGAGTCAGCGCTCTCCTTCGCTGATGGTCGGCCCGCGCAATGTCGACGCAACCGACGACAGCGGCCGCGGTGGAACTCCTACCGGTTGGATCGAGGGCACCGCTGTGTGGTGCGTCAAGAGGTCCCCGTGCCTGGTCAGGCCGCAGCTCGAACGTCGTACACATGTTCTATCCACAGGCTGTGGACGAACATGTGTACGAAGCGGCGGATCGTCGTGACCAGCGAAAACGGCGATACCTAAGGCTGGATCGAGCGCGGCCGTGCCACGGTCATGTCGTAGCTCGTAGCTCGTAGCTCGTAGCTCGTAGCTCGTAGCTCGTAGCTCGTAGCTCGTAGCTCGTAGCTCGTAGCTCGTAGCTCGTAGCTCGTGGTTCGTGGCGAACCGACGGCTCGGCGAGGGCGGCGATCGCGGCGAATTGACGATCACGGCGCGGCTCCCGCACGGCCGAGGCCGGGCGGCGTTCGCGAGGCGGCGGACCGGCGGGCTGGTTTGGCTGCGGTCGGGGGCTCGCGGGCCGGTTTGGCTGTGATCGGGTGGTGCTGGCTGAGCGGGGAAGGGTGGCCGGGTGGTGTTCGCGAGGCGGCGGGCCGGCGGGCCGGTTGGCGGTCGGGCGGGGCTCGCGAGGCGGCGAAGCGTGGCCGGGTGGTGCTGGCTGAGCGGGGAAGGTGGCCGGGTGGTGTTCGTGAGGTGGCGGGCCGGCGGTCCGGTTTGGCTGCGGTCGGGCGGGGCTCGCGAGGCGGCGAAGCGTGGCCGGGCGGTGCTGGCTGAGCGGGGATAGGTGGCCGGGCGGGGCTCGCGAGGCGGCGGACCGGCGGGCCGACTTGGTCACGGCCGGGCCGCGCTCGCCGAGCGGCGAAACGAGATCGGACGGCACTCACGAACCGGCGGCCCGGGCCCGGCAGGGGCCGTGGCCCCGCCTGGCCGTGGCCAAAACCGTGCGCGGGAGGCAGCGAACCAGCTGCCCCAGCGCAGCACCGTGGCGTCGGCGGGGCCGTGTGCGTGACACGCGGTGAACCGGCGGGCCGGCCGCAGCCCGCATGGCTGTGGCCGGGCCGCGGTCGCGAAGCGGTGGCGGTCGCGAGCCGGTGGCGGTCGCGACGTGGTGGCGGTCGCGAAGCGGTGGTGGTGGCGGTCGCGGGGCTTCAGGCGGTCAGGGCCAGGGCGAACGGCAGCACCGCCCGGGCGCCCGCCAGGCGTAGGGAGCGCGTGGCCAGGGCCATCGTCCAGCCGCTGTCGACCAGGTCGTCCACCAGCAGGATCGGGCCGGCCGTCGAGCGCACCGCCTCGGCCAGCTGGGGCGGGATGTCGAAGGCGCCGTGCAGGGCGCGCACGCGTTGGGCGCTGTTCGTCCGTGAGGCCGTGTCCGAGGTCAGGGCGGCGGGGATGGTGCCGAGCAGGGGGAGGCGGCCGACCTCGGCGATTCGGGCGCCCAGGGACTCGACGAGGGTGGGGGCGTGCTGGGAGCCGAGCACCACGACGCCGGCCGGGCGTTGCTCCCACCTCGCGTCGCCCTTGGCCCACTCGGCGAGGGTGGCCACGACGCCGTTGAAGAGCTCGTCCGGCAGCGGGGCGTCCGGGCCGTTCAGGACGGTCCGCAGGCGTTCGCCCCAGCCGAGGTCGCTCAGGCGGCCGATCGCGCGGCCCGGCAGCGACTGCTCGGCGGGCGGGATCTTGCCGCTGAGCGGCACGCCCACGGCCGGCAGGCCCGTCGGCCACAGCTTGCGGGGCGCGATCTCGACGCCGGCGCGGCCGAGGTGGGCGCGGGCGGCTTCCAGGGCCTCGGGGGAGACCGTCGTGGCATACCAGGCCCCCGCGCACACGTCGCACCGCCCGCACGGCGCGGCCTCCGGGTCGTCGAGCTGCCGGCGCAGGAACTCCAGGCGGCACGTCGTCAGCGCCGCGTATTGCCGCATCGCCTCCTGCTCCGCCTCCCGCGCCGTGGCGATGCGCGCGTAGCGCTCGGTGTCGTGCCGCCACGGCGTGCCCGTCGCCTCCCAGCCGCCGCCCCGCACGCGATGGACGGCGCCGTCGACGTCGAGGACCTTGAGCATCAGCTCGAGGCGGCCGCGGCGCAGCTCGACCCGCGGCTCCAGGGCCTGGATGGACAGGGGGCGCCCCGCGTCGGCGAGGACGTCGATGACCGCGCGGACCTGGTGCTCGGGCGGGAACGCGAGCGAGGCGAAGTATCGCCAGATGTCCCCGTCCTCCTTGCCGGGCAGCAGCAGCACGTCGGCCTTCTCGACGGCGCGCCCGGCCCGGCCGACCTGCTGGTAATAGGCGATCGGTGACGAGGGCGCGCCCAGGTGCACCACGAACCCGAGGTCGGGCTTGTCGAAGCCCATGCCGAGCGCCGAGGTGGCCACGAGCGCCTTGATGCGGTTGCCGAGCAGGTCGGCCTCGGCGTCGCGGCGGTCGGCGTCCTCGCTCTTGCCCGTGTAGGCGGCGACGTCGCAGCCCTGCGCGCGCAGGAACGCGGCCGTCTCGTGGGCCCCGGCGACGGTCAGCGTGTAGATGATCCCGGAGCCGGGCAGGTCGCGCAGGTGCTCGCCGAGCCAGGCGAGCCGGTGCGACGGGGAGGGCAGCGAGAGCGAGCCCATGCGCAGGGACTCACGGTCGAGGGAGCCGCGCAGGACCAGGGCGTCGCCCAGCTGCTCGGCCACGTCCGCGGTGACGCGGGCGTTGGCGGTGGCCGTGGTCGCGAGCACGGGGGTGCCGGGGGCGAGGTCGAGCAGGAGCGTGCGCAGGCGCCGGTAGTCGGGGCGGAAGTCGTGGCCCCAGTCGGAGACGCAGTGCGCCTCGTCGACCACGAGCAGGCCGGCGGTCGCGGCCAGCTTGGGCAGCACGTCGTCGCGGAAGGCCGGGTTGTTGAGCCGCTCCGGGCTGACCAGCAGGACGTCGACCGAGCCGTCCGCGATCTCGGCGGTGATCGCGTCCCACTCCTCGAGGTTCGCGGAGTTGATGGTCCGGGCCGCGATCCCGGCGCGAGCGGCCGCGTCGACCTGGTTGCGCATCAGGGCCAGCAGCGGGGACACGATCACCGTGGGCCCGGCGCCGCGGGCCCGCAGCAGGGCGGTGGCCACGAAGTAGACGGCGGACTTGCCCCATCCGGTGCGCTGGACGCAGAGCACCCGGCGGTGCCCGGCGACCAGCGCCTCGATGGCCGTCCATTGATCTTCGCGCAGCTCAGCGCTGGGTCCGGCGAGCTTCTTGAGTGTTGCCGTGGCTTCCTGTCGCACGCTGCCGACGCTAGCCGAGGGGTCTGACAAAAACCGAGTCGATCACAGCGGCCGCCCGTAGCCGACCACCGGAGCGTAATCGATCAGTCGCATGGAGATACGTTCGCCGGCCCGGGGCGCCTCGATCACGCGCCCGTCGCCGATGTAGATCCCGACGTGGCTGACGTCCTTGTAGTAGAAGACCAGGTCACCGGGGCGCAGCTCGGCCCGCGTGATCGGCTTGACCGTCTGCTTCTGGCGGGCGGCGTTGTGTGGCAGTACGACTCCCGCCGTCTTCCAGGCGGCCATCGTGAGCCCCGAGCAGTCGTAGCTGTTCGGCCCGTCGGCGCCCCACTGGTAGACCTTGCCGAGCTGCGAGAACGCGAACTTGACCGCCTGCCCGGCCGCGTCGGCGGTGAAGACCGGCACGTACCCGTCGTGCAGCGCACCCGACGGCGCCCTCGCCGTGCGCGCGCCCCCGAGCCGGCGCAGCTGCGCCTCGATCGCGGCCTTGCGCTGGCCCAGCTCGGCCGACTGCGCACGCTGCTGTTGCTGCAGCGTCGTCAGCTCGGTCTGCTGCGCGTCGAGCTGAGCCTGAGCGTCCTTGAGCGCCTTGAGCGCACCCACGCGGCGGCGCGAGATCTGGTCCAGTATCGCGAGCTGGTCCATCCAGGCCTCGGGCGACGCCGCCGAGATCAGCACCGCGGTCGAGCCGACAGCGCCGCTGCGGTACAGCGCGGCGGCCTGCGCGTCGGTCTCCCGCTGGGCGGCCTCGACCTGGGTCCGCAGCGGCCCCAGGCGCGAGTTCACCTGCTCCAGGCGCGCGTCGGTGGCCCGCAGGTCGTCACGAACGGCGTTGTACCGTTCGATGACGCCTTCGAGCTCCTGCCAGGCGTTGGCGAGCGCCCGTTGCCGGTCCGCGGCGGGATCCGCGTTCCCGGTTCCGGGCGCCGCCAGGAGCATGAGTCCGGCAACGACCAGTGATGCGGCGCTGCGCAAGTTCTTGCGACAAAACCCCACGTGTCACTAACGTCGCAATTTGGACATAAGTGACGTACCTTCCCCCGGTAGGGTGGCGCGCATGATGCTCAAGGGACCGTTCGTGGCGGCCGGCCTGGTCGCGGCCCTGCTGCTGGGCTTCGGCATAGCCCGCGCGACCGCGGCGCAGTCGACGCCCGCGGCGACGTCCGACCCGACGACGATCCCGTCGCACTCGCACGGCGGCGCGGTCATCGGCGACCTGGGCGGCTTCTCCCTGAGCGCGGGCGGCTTCACGCTGATCCCGGCCGAGGCGCCGACCTTCGCGGCGGGCGCCCGGCGCACCTTCGCCTTCAAGATCATCGGCCAGGACGGGAAGCCGGTCACCAAGTTCGTCCCGAACCACGACAAGCTGCTGCACTTCATCGTCGCCCGGCACGACCTGTCGGGCTTCCAGCACCTGCACCCGGAGATGGCCGCCGACGGCACCTGGTCGGTCCCGCTCACGCTGCCCACGCCGGGCATCTGGCGCCTCTACGCCGACTTCGTGACCCTCGACCCGGCCGGCCAGCAGCTGCCGCTCACCCTGTCGATCGACGCGACGGTGGCCGGAAGCTACACGCCGACGCCGCTCGCCCCGCCCGCACGCGAGGCCGGCGCGGACACGTTCAAGGTCACCTACGAGGGCACCCCGCGGGCCGGCGCCACCCAGCCGCTGACCTTCCGAGTCTTCGCCGACGGGGCGCCGGTGACGGACCTGGAGCGCTGGCTGGCCGCCTACGGCCACCTGGTCGTCCTCCGCGACGGCGACCTCGGCTACCTGCACGTGCACCCCGAGGACCAGCTCGTCGGTGGCGGGGTCAAGTTCTGGCTGTCCGCGCCGAGCCCGGGCCGATACCGCCTGTTCTTCGAGTTCCAGAAATCCGGCGCCGTCCACCGCGCGGAGTTCACGGTCGACGTGCCGTAAGAGCCAGAAGCAGATGGCTCGGGTCCGCGTCAGCTGCGGACCGTCGCTCCCGCCAGGAATCCCGACGTCCGTGGTGGCAAAACCGGGCCCGGTCGGCCCCGCACGGTCCGCTCGACGACCCCGAGCGGCCGCGAGGCCGGCGATACGGGCTGCGACTCCGCCGGACGGCTCCCGCCCTGGTGCGGGCCGCGACGATGCCCGGCCGCTCGCCGCTCGGAGGGCGGCGGCGCGGACGTCGGGCCCGGGGCCTGGACCACCGCGAAGGCCGGGATTCCTGGCGGGAGCGACGGTCCGCCGCCGACACGGACCCGAGCAAAGCAAAAGGGCGGGCCCATACGGACCCGCCCTCTTGATCGCTTCTTCCTACTCCACGGCGCTGTCGCCCTCGCCGCTTCCGCCTCGCCCGCGACCGCCCCGGCGCCGACGGCGCCGAGCGCGCCCGGCTCCGCCCTCATCCGAGGTCACGGCCACGGCCGAACTCTCCTCGGTCGCGGCCGAGGAGGCCACGGTGGCCGACGACTCGACGTGCTCGGCCGCGTCCACCTCGCCCCGGCGCCGGCGGCGACGCGGACGACGCGGCTCGGTCGGCTCGGCGGTCTCGGTGGCCGTGGCGGCCGGAGCCGACGACCGCGAACGTCCGCGGTCCCGACCGGCCCGCCCGCGCGGCTTGCCCTCGATGTCCTCCAGCTTCTCCGCCGACAGGCCCGCCCGCTTGCGGTCGGCCGTCGGCAGGGAGCCGGTGGTGCCGTCCGGGATGCCGATGTCGCTGAGCAGGTGCGCCGACGTGTGGTACGTCTCCGGCGGCTCCGGCAGCTCCATGCCCAGGCTCTTGTCGATGATCCGCCAGCGGGGCATGTCCTCCCAGTCCACGAACGTCACCGCGACGCCGGTCGCGCCGGCCCGGCCGGTGCGGCCGATGCGGTGGGTGTACGTGTCCGGGTCCTCCGGGCAGTCGTAGTTGATCACGTGCGTGACGCCCGAGACGTCCAGGCCGCGGGCGGCCACGTCGGTCGCGACCAGCACGTCGATCTTGCCGGCCCGGAACGCGCGCAGCGCCCGTTCGCGGGCACCCTGGCCCAGGTCGCCGTGCACGGCCGCGGCCGCGAAGCCGCGGAAGTCCAGGTCCTCGGCGACCCGGTCGGCGGCCCGCTTGGTGCGGCAGAAGATCATGGTCAGGCCGCGGTCGGTCGCCTGCAGCACCCGCGCCACGATCTCGATCTTGTTGAGCGGGTGCGTGCGGTAGACGAACTGCTTGGTCAGCGGCGACGGGCCGGTGTTCGCGTCGTGGTGCGCGTGGATCGTCATCGGCTGGCGCAGGAACCGCCGCGCCAGGGTCACGATCGGGTCGGGCATCGTGGCCGAGAAGAGCATCGTCTGGCGCTCCTCCGGCAGCAGCGTCAGGATGCGCTCGACGTCGTCGAGGAACCCGAGGTCGAGCATGCGGTCGGCCTCGTCGAGCACCAGCGCGCGCACGGCGTGCAGGCGCAGGTGCTTGCCCTTGGCCAGGTCGAGCAGGCGGCCGGGGGTGCCGACCACGATCTCGACGCCGTTGCGCAGCGCCTCGACCTGCGGCTCGTAGGCCACTCCGCCGTAGAGCGGCAACACCCGCACGCCGCGGGTCTTGCCGGCCGCCGCGATGTCGCGGGCGACCTGGAGCCCCAGCTCGCGGGTCGGCACGACGACGAGTGCCTGGGGCAGCCCGTCGGCGCCCTCGCCGGGGGCGGTGACGCGGTCCAGCAGCGGTACGCCGAACCCGAGGGTCTTGCCGGTGCCGGTCGGCGCCTGCCCGATCAGGTCGGTGCCCCGCAGAGCGATGGGCACCGCGTATTCCTGGATCGCGAAGGCGCGGGTGATGCCGACCGCTTCGAGCGCGGCCACGGTCTCGGGCCGCGCGCCCAGGTCGGCGAATGATGGTGAGTCGCCGCGCACGGGTGCGCGGGGGGCCACCGTCTCGGCGGCCTCAGTGTTGTCGATCGTCATGTTGTGCTCGGGGTGTCTCTCTCGCGGGAGCGCCCCTGAAGTGCCGGGTGCGCTCGATCTGTGTGGGGCGCGGGCCACACGCGACCGTTTGACTGCGGTCGCGGGCTACAAGCGCCGGTCTGCCTGGGCTAGGGTCCGCCCGGGCCTATTTCCGCCATTGTACCGACACCATGACGGATCCGCTCGCAACACTGCGTGCTGCCCGTCAGACGTGTCGGCGCGGTACTGTGCCGACGTGTCCGATGTCACTCCCGTCCGGTCCGCCGGAGCAACCGGTCCCGCGGCCGAGGCGGTCGTCGATCTGCTGGGCATGCTCGCGTACGGCGAGCTCGTCGCCTTCGACCGCATGGCCGCCGACGCCCGCCTGGCCCCTGACCTGCACCGCCGCGCCGTGCTCAGCGAGATGGCGGCCCGCGAGATCGTCAACTACCGGCGTCTGGCCGATCGCCTGGCCGAGCTGGGCACCGACCCCGAGGCGGCGATGGCCCCCTATGTCCGCGCCCTGTCGGACTACCACGAGCAGACGGAGCCCAACGACTGGCTCGAGGGCCTGACCAAGGCGTACGTCGGCGACGGCATCGCGGACGACTTCACCCGCGAGGTCGCCGCGGTGCTCGAGTCCGCCGACCGCGACCTGATCCTCGACGTCCTGCACGACTCGCGCCACGCCGACTTCGCCGCCGACGAGCTGCGGGCCGCGATCGCGATCGACCCGAAGGTGGCCAACCGCCTCTCGATGTGGGCCCGGCGCCTGGTCGGCGAGGCGATCTCCCAGTCGCTGCGGGTGGCCGCCGAGCGCCCGTCGCTCGGCACGCTCCTGGCCGTCCACGGCACCGACGTCCCGGCCCTGCTGAGGCGCCTGACCACGGCTCACACCGCGCGCATGGGTGCGGTGGGGCTCAACAACTAGCGGGGCCGCCGGCTCGACATCCCGGCCCACGAAAAAGGGCCCCCGAACCCGGGAGCCCTCTCACGCTGCAGAGCCGGCTCTCAGCGCGCAGCCGAGAACCCCACCGGCCGCGGGGACGACTCGGCGATCTCCACGTAGGCCAGCTTGCCGACGGGCACGATCACCCGGCGGCCCTTGTCGTCGACCAGGGACAGAACACCTTTATCGCCACCGTTGATCGCGTCGGTGACCGCAGACTCGACCTCGGCCGGCGACTGCGTGCTCTCCAGCACCAGCTCCCGAGGCGCGTACTGCACGCCGATCTTGACCTCCACGTCTTCCTCCTTGATCGGGCGCGGCCGTGCATAGGCCCGCACACCCAGTGTGGTTGAAGATTAACGCGATCAGGCGTGTTCGCCGTGCAGGGGGAAGCTCGCGATGCCGCGCCACGACAATGTGGTCAGCAGGTTCTCCGCCTCGTCCTTGTCCACCTGGCGGCCGTTGGCCAGCCAGAAGCGCGCGGCGATCTCGGCCGCGCCGACCAGCCCCGACGCGAGGAGCTCGGCGCGGGCACGGCTCACTCCGGTGTCGGCCATGATCGTGTCGGTGATGGCCGCGATGCAGCCGGTCTCGACGCGGTCCACGCGCTCGCGCACGGCGGGGTCGTTGCGCAGGTCGGACTCGAAGACCAGCCGAAAGGCTTCACTCTCGTGGTCGATGAAGTCGAAATACGCCTGGATCGCGCCCCGCACGCGGTCCTTGTTGTCGGTGGTCGCCTCCATCGCCGAGCGCACCCGCGAGACCATCGCGTCGCAGTGGGTGTCGAGCAGGGCGAGGTACAGCTCCAACTTGCCCGGGAAATGTTGATACAAGACAGGCTTCGAAACGCCCGCTCGCTCCGCGATGTCGTCCATCGCCGCGGCGTGGTATCCCTGGGCCACGAACACCTGCTGTGCCGCGGCGAGCAGTTGCTTTCGCCGGGCCGACCGGGGCAGCCGCACGGGCCGACCGGCCGCCTGGGTGCCGCTCATCGCCGAGGTCATGTTCACCATCCGGATTTGGGTCGAGATTGCAACTTACCCCCTTTCCACCCACACGGTAGCCTCACCTAGGGGCGACGGAGGAGCGTGCGGTGGACGAAACAGGGCAAGCCGGTAGCCCGGACGCGGGCGGTGCATACCCTGGTGGCAGCCTTGGCCCGGGTCCGGGCCTGGGTCGTGATCGTGCCGCATACCCGAACGGGCAGGTCAACGGCCAGACGCCGACCGACGACGCGCTCGAGGCGATCGTCTCGGCGTGGCGCGAGCCGGCCACCGGCGCGATCGCCGGGCGGGCCCAGGTGACGGGCGCGTTCAACATTTCCGGCATCAACGGCGGTCATGGCCTGGGGTCGAACGGCGTCAACGTCAACGGTGCGAACGGCTCGGCGAACGGCCACGGCGCAAACGGGACCAACGGCACCAACGGCACCAATGGCACCAATGGGACCAGTGGGATCAACGGCGTCAACGGTGTGGGCCCGCGCGGCCGGGCCGAGGTCCGCAGTCCGTATTCCGACATGCTGGCCCCGATGAGCCCGCCGGTCTCCGCCCCGCCGCCGGTCCAGCCGCCCACCTCGACGCTGCACTACGGGCACTACGGCCCCGACGGGCAGGGCTGGCCGACCTCGAGCCCGACCGGCGAGACCAAGAGCGTTGCGCCGCCGCCCGCGCCCGGCACGGTTTACGGAGCCCTGTCGACGGAGCACACGGGTGAGGTGCGCCGACCGATCTCCGCCCAGCCGTCCTACGGCCAGCAGCCCTACGAGCCCGAGCCGCAGGCCTACGAGCCCCGCTCGTACGAGCGGCCGAGCCGGGAGCTGCCGGCCGCCTACGAGCCGCCGCCGTCCGCGCTCGACCGCGTCGCGGAGCAGCAGGCGCAGGCACAGGCGCACGACCACTGGGGCTTCCAGGGCGGGCAGTATCAGCCCCAGGAGCAGCGCCACTGGGCCCCCGAGCCCGCCCAGCCCGAGTTCGACTGGGCCGCCCCGAGCCAGCACCCGGCCGCCCCGGCCGAGTCGGCGCCGCAGTCCGCTCCCGCTCAGCCCCAGCAGCTGCCGAGCCAGCGCGTCCCGCAGGACGATCCGCTCGTCGGGCCGCTGCCGCCCGTTCTGCTCGGCTCGGCCACCACGATGGCGCCCGCCGAGCCGGTGATGCCGACGTTCGCCGACGACATGCGTCAGCCCGCCTACGAGCCGCTGGAGCTGCCCCAGCGGGTGCCCTCCGAGCCCGACGTCCCGCCGGTGCCGGCCGGGGAGCCGCCGGCCGCCGCGGTCGGCGCGCCCGAGCTCACGCGGATCACCAACTACCTGCGCGAGGACGAGGACGGCGAGCCCGGCGACCCGGACTCGCGCCCCGACGGCTTCGACGTGCAGAGCGTCCTGCGGGCCGTGCAGACGGTCACCGGCGTGTCCCGGGCCAGCCTGCGCAAGAACGCCGACGGCCTGCACACCCTGCGCCTGGAGCTCGCCGACGAGGCCGACGCCGGGCAGGTCAGCCGGATCGTCGCGCGCATGCTCAACGACACGATGGGCCTGTCGGCCGAGCAGAATCCGCTGCTGCCGGAGGGCATGCCGGAGCCGGCCGCGTTCGCCGAGGCGCCCGCCTCCGCGCCGGTGCCCACCCCGCGGCCGCCGGCGACCGTCACGCGCAACTCGCCACACAGCGCTCTGCCGGGGTCAGGCCGCGAGGCCCGTCGCCGCCGGCCGGTGAGCAGCGGGGGACGCAAGCCCGCCGCGTCCGTCGAGAGCGTCGAGAAGAAGGCGCCCGCGCTCGTGCCGAACCCGGGCGCGATCGTCTCGCCGCGGGTCGTCATCGAGTCGGTGGACGTCAACACGCAGGGCATCGACGCGACCGTCGAGGTGCGCCTGACCGCCGACAACCAGCCGGCCGTCGGCGTGGCGAGCGGCCCGAACTTCGACGGCTACATGCTGAAACTGGCCGCCCTGGCCGCCGCCTCCGCCGTCGACCAGCTGCTGATCGACACCGACGCCTCCGTCCGCGCACGCTGCTACATCGAGCACGCCGCGGTCGTCGCGCTCGGCGGGTGCGAGGTGGCGGTCGTCGTGCTGCTGCTGATGTATGACGGCTTTGTGGAGCAGCTCACGGGCTCGGCCGTGGTCTCGGCGGACGGGGATTCGCGCCAGGCGGTCGTGCGCGCCACATTGGCCGCCGTGAACCGGCGATTGGAAGCTCTGCTGCCGTAAGGCGGGAACGCGCGGCACACTTGGCTCATGAGGCGAGCCACTCTTGTCCCGGAGCTCACGGTCCCGTCACCCGCCAGGCTGCCGGAGCGGTGGCCCGGACGAGAGGTCGAGCTCGACGGATCGGTGGCGTATGTCCGCGACACCCCGGCGCTGAGCGCGACGGCCGAACCCGCCGTCTACGTGCACGGCCTCGGCGGCTCCTCGACCAACTGGACCGATCTGGCCGGCATCCTGGCCGCCCGCGAGGACGGCCCCGCGCTCGACGGGCAGGCGATCGACCTGCCCGGTTTCGGGTACAGCGGCCGTGCCCGCAGCTACACCCTCGACGCGATGGCCGACCACGTCATCCGCTGGATCGAGCACAGCGACCGCGGCCCGGTCCACCTGTTCGGCAACTCGATGGGCGGCGCCGCCCTCGTCAAGGCCGCCGCGCGCCGCCCCGACCTCGTGCGCTCGCTCACGCTGATCTCCCCGGCGATGCCGTTCCTCGACCCGCGTCGCTCCCTGCAGGGCCGCGTGGTGCCGCTGCTCCTGCTGCCCAACGCGGCCCGGCTCGCCGCGCGGCACATGGCGTCCATGGCGCCCGAGGCGCTCGCGGACATGGTCATCGACTCCTGCTACGCAGACCCGACCCGCTATCCGCAGCAGCGCCGCCTGGAGGCCATCGAGGAGGCTCGGCTGCGCCATCAGGTGCCGTGGTACGCCGAGGCGTACGTCGGCAGCCTGCGCGGCCTGGTGAGCAGCTTCCTGCGGGCGTACCTGCCGGGGGAGGGGTCCATCTGGCGCGCCGCCGCGAGGATCACGGCGCCCACCCTGGTCATCGCCGGGCGCCAGGACAAGCTCGTGGACATCCGCACCGCCCCGCAGGTGGCCCAGCTCATCCCGGACAGCCGGCTGATGATGCTCGAGGGCGTCGGGCACGTCGCCCAGATGGAGGTTCCACGCACCGTGGCCCGGGCCGTGTTCGGCCTCATCGACGAGGTCTCGAACCCGGTTGCGGAACGGGTGCAGGAGGCGGTCCGCTCGCGCGTGGCCCGGGTGCGCATGGCAAGCTGAGCGTCGATGGTGAGCCGGCTGTTCTCTGACCGCCGGCGGGAGCCGGTTGCCCTGCCGAGCGACCCGACGGCCGCCCGCGAGATCGTGCGCGCCCATCGCCATCGCCGCCGGATCGAGGCGCGTCGGCGGCGGTACCTGATCGCCGGGCTGATGGCCGGGGCCGGCCTGCTCTCCGCGCTCGGCCTGACCCGGCAGCTGTTCTTCGCCGACGATCCCGCGCCCGCGCCGAAGGCGGCTCCGCGGCAGGAGGCGCCGATGATGGTGCCGCCCTCGCAGCCGGCCAGCCCGCCGCCCGAGGCCGGCGCGGCCAAGGGCGACGGCACCTTCTCCTACGCGACGACCGACGGGGCCGTGGCGGGGACGGGCGGGGCGGTGAAGAAGTACCGCGTCGCCGTCGAGAACGGCGCCGAGCTGAAGGCCGACGACTTCGCCGCGGCCGTCGAGAAGACCTATGCCGACCCGCGCGGCTGGACCGCGAGCGGCCAGCTGCGGCTGCAGCGCGTCAAGGGCGAGGGCGCCGCCGACTTCACCGTGTTCCTGGCCACACCGGTCACGTCCGAGGCGATGTGCGCCACGGCGGGGCTGCACACGGACGGGTACAGCTCCTGCCGCATCACCGGCAAGGTCATCATCAACCTGGCCCGCTGGAACACGGCCGTCCCGGACTACGGCGCGCCGGTCGAGGACTACCGCAGCTACGTCGTCAACCACGAGACCGGGCACGAGCTCGGCCACGGGCACGAGGCCTGCCCGGCCGCCGGAAGGCCCGCGCCGGTCATGATGCAGCAGACGTACGGCCTCAAGGGCTGCGTCGCCAACTCGTGGCCCTTCGTGGACGGTCAGGCGTACACAGGGCCTGAAGTGCCGTAGGCCGGACATGGCCTGAAGTGCCGTAGCTCACTCGGGTTCGGCGGTCTCGCGGGGCAGAATGAGAATCATGTCGCTGCCTCCTCTGGTCGAGCCCGCCACCGACCTGTCGGTGGACGAGGTCCGCCGCTACTCACGCCATCTGATCATTCCCGACGTCGGGGTGGCCGGGCAGAAACGACTCAAGAACGCGAAGGTGCTCTGTGTGGGCGCGGGCGGCCTGGGCTCGCCGGCACTCATGTACCTCGCGGCGGCCGGGGTCGGCACGCTCGGCATCGTCGAGTTCGACACCGTCGACGAGTCGAACCTGCAGCGCCAGATCATCCACGGCCAGTCCGACATCGGCCGCCCCAAGGCCGAGTCGGCGCGGGACTCGGTGCTGGAGATCAATCCGTACGTCAACGTCGTGCTGCACAACGAGGCGCTCAGCAACGACAACGTGATGGAGATCTTCGCGCAGTACGACCTCATCATCGACGGCACCGACAACTTCGCGACGCGATACATGGTCAACGACGCCGCGGTGCTGCTCGGCAAGCCCTACGTGTGGGGCTCGATCTACCGCTTCGACGGCCAGGCGTCGGTCTTCTGGGCCGAGCACGGCCCCTGCTACCGCTGCCTCTACCCGGAGCCGCCCCCGCCGGGCATGGTCCCGTCGTGCGCCGAGGGCGGCGTCCTGGGCGTCCTGTGCGCCTCGATCGGCGCGATCCAGGTGACCGAGGCCATCAAGCTCCTCACCGGCGTCGGCGACACGCTGCTGGGCCGCCTGATGGTCTACGACGCCCTCGAGATGTCGTACCGCAAGATCAAGCTCCGCAAGGACCCGAACTGCGCGATCTGCGGCGAGAACCCGACCGTGACCGGCCTCATCGACTACGACGACTTCTGCGGCGCCGTGTCGGACGAGGCCCAGGCCGCCACCGTCGGCTCCACGATCACCGCGAGCGAGCTCAAGGAGTGGCAGGACTCCGGCAAGCCGATGGACCTCATCGACGTGCGCGAGCCGGCCGAGTGGGAGATCGTCCGGGTCCCCGGTGCCCGGCTCGTCCCCAAGGGCGAGATCCTCAACGGCAACGCGCTGTCGGAGCTCCCTCAGGACAAGCAGATCGTCCTGTACTGCAAGAGCGGTGTCCGCTCCGCCGAGGCCCTGGCCGCGGTGAAGGCGGCGGGCTTCAAGGACGCCGTCCACGTGCAGGGTGGCGTGGTCTCCTGGGTGAAGACGGTCGACCCGTCGCTACCCATTTACTAGTTCTTCAGGTCGTGATGTTCCCCGCCCGGCTCACCCGTATGGGTGGAGCCGGGCGGGCGGTAGCCTACGGCCATGGTGGACCTTGACGCCGCGATCGGCTACGTAGTCGCCCACGGCGACGCCGTGGACCGAGCCCGCCTAGCCTGGCTGCGCACCGGCCAGACCCCGACGGCGGACGTCCTGGACCGGGCCGAGACCGGCCAGGCGTCGACGGGCGGATGGCCCGCATACTTCGGCGCCCACGTGGCCTCGATCGACGCCACCTGCTTCCGCCTGGCCGAGCTCGACGACCTCGGCGCGATCAACCGCCCCGCGGCCCGCCGCGCCCTGTCCTGGCTCGCGCACAGCCAGCGCCCGGACGGCATGTGGGAAGAAGACGAGTCCCTGGCCGGCGTCGCCCCTCCGTGGGCCCAGCCGGGCGACGACGAGGCCCGCTTGTTCCTCACGTGCAGCTCCGCGTACTGGCTGGTGATCGGCGGCCCCGCCCCCGGCGACGAGGACGAGCACGCCGCCCGGATCGCCCGCGCCGCGGAGGCCTTCCGCGCCTCGCTGCGCCCCGACGGCTCCTGGCCCTCGTTCCTCGTGACCGGCTGGCTGGGCTGCGCGGTGCTGTACCACCTCGGCTGGTTCTACGAGTCGGCGCAGATCCAGGTCGCGCTGGCCGACCGGGTCCCGACCATGACGGCCGCGGACACGGCGTGGCTGTACGCGTCGCTGCGGCGCATCGGGCTGTCGACGGAGGACTGGCTGCTGGGCGCGGCGCGCAAGCGCCTGCTGGAGACCCAGCGCAGCGACGGCGCCTGGACCAGCGACGACGGGGACCAGTTCAACGTCCACACGACGCTGCAGGCCATCCGCGCCCTCCGCTGACGCCGGCGCAAGCGGCCCCAGGGAGACCCACCACTTGCAGCAAGAAGCGCTCCCTAACAGGGGGAATCCCGTCGGAGGCGCTTCCGTTGCAGTCAGCCATGTACAGCCGTAGCCAGTCCTCCACGGGTGGCCACGGAGAATACGCGGAGAAGTTCCGTCCAAGGCCCAGGCAGCCCCCGGGCCAGGCTGCCCACCGCCGAGCAAGACGGCGTCTGGACGACCGACTCGCGCCGGCCGCCACGCTTCCCTGGTAGCCAACTCGACGCCTTCTAGCAGGCAGCACGCAGCCAAGAACCCTCCCGGTGCCCGTTGGACGCGGATGATCGTCGCCCGCGGCGTGGTTAGGCCTTGGGAATGAGGAACCCAGCGGAGAGCCACTGAACAAGCAATGTGGCGAGGTGGACAGCCGCCTCGGCCTCACCCTGGGTCTGTCGGCGAGACTTGGGGCCTCCCCCGTGTCGCGAGACCTGCCCGTGCCACAGCAACTCCATCATCCCGACAAGCTGGTCGACTTCCTGCGGCCGTCCATCGCTACCAGGAAGGAGTAGCTCCCATTTGTGGCCCGAGTTGTTGCGCAGCTCGCCGATCACCGTTCCTAGCGTGGCCTTGTTGGCGGCCGCTTTCTTGTGCTCAATCAACGGGCATGCCACCTCTTCGACAGCGCGGATTGCCTCACCATACGATTTGTCAGGATCTGGCGACACGCCGTAGGCCTCACTCCATGCTGCGCGTAGGTGTGCGCTTGCACTAGCAGGCGCCGCAGCCACACTCGCTTCGAACGCCTGTTCCGCAACTACGTCCACCCGCCGGATTAGGCACCGCTCGTCGAACTCAATTCGATACAGGGAACCAGCGTCGATGAGAAGGGTCTCAAGTTCCACAAGCTGTTTAACCCACCAGCCGAGGTGCCCCCACGTTTCCTCATGGGGATAGTTCCACCCCCACCCCGGATGGAGTTGGAGCACCGCATCAACAACCGTTAGCAGTTCGCGATTGGTGCGGTCGTTCACGATGAGCGATCTATACGTCTGGGTCGGGGTCTTCACAGACAAGCGCATCCGTAGTGCCACTCGCCGAGCGACATCCTCGTTCGTCGCGTCGGCAACCCACCTGCGCAGAGGAAGAACCAGCCATTTCGGCACGTCGTCGTAAAGCGTCTCGTCGGCCGGTTGGCCGGCCAATCGCTGGTCCAAAAGCTGAAAAGGGCGGGTTGTTTCGCTCACCGCATGCTCCTACATCGGTACGAGGGCGATGTAGGAGCATACGGCCTCGGGGTCACCAAAGTCGCGTCAGATAATGCCGAGGGCAGTGGTGGCTAATCCCTATCCCGCCATCAAGGCTTCAATGCGTTGGCGCGCAGGGTGGTCCTGGCCGACAACGCACTTGGCGTAGACGCGAAGGAGTGCAGCGGCGCTGTGCCCGGCCCAGTCGGCGACCTGGGTTGCCGGTACGCCCGCGTTCAGCTGAGTTGACACGGCGGCAGCTCGTCACCGCCGTGCTCGATAGCTTCCGTTCGGTCGCGGTCCAGCCCGATCCGCTGTGCTCTGTTGCGCAGATCTGGTCTGTAATGCAAAGCTATCTCCATGGAAGACGAGCCGGAAAGTCCCCGTGAGCTCCTGGCGTCGGTGCGTGCGCTGACGCGACGAGTCCGTGTCGCCCAGCGCGGCACCTGGTTCCCACTGCTGGTCTTCGCGACGATCACGCTGGTCGCGATCCCCGTCTACCGCTACGTCCCCTACGTCGACGTCTTCGGCACCTGCCGATCCGGCCCGCAGGACACGGTCTGCATGGGGCCCAACCCGGCCGAGCTCGGATACTGGACGGTCGCGCTGCTGCTCGCCTACGCGGCGATCGCGGCCTTCTACGTGAGCAAGTCCCGGCGGCGCGGCCTGGGCACCCCCGTCCGCCCCTACGTCGTCGTCGGCGCCGTGCTGGCCGTGCTGATGGCGGCCGTGTCGATCTGGCTCACGTTCCACCCGATCCTTCCCCCGCCCGCCGACCCGCTCTCCACCGACCCGGCGCGGATCGAGGCCGGGCCGCTCGTGTGGCTCGTGAACGGGCTGGCCGGCCCCCTGGCGGTGATCGGGCTGGCGCTGCTGGTGCTCGCCTGGGTCGAACGGCACTGGGCGTTGCTGGCCTACACCCTCGTCTACCTGGCGGTCGGCATGGTGCAGGGCAACCAGGCCATCCGCTCGTCGTCGCCGTGGTTCTTCCTGCCGTACCTGCTCGTCCCCGCGGGTGTGCTGCTGCTGGGCGCGGCCGCGTTCGCCGCGTTCCGGCCGAGGGCCGAGGCTCGCGCGTGACGACGGATCACCCCGCGAACGGCCTCGACGACGTCGTCCACCAGCGCGTCCGGCTCGGCATCATGGCCATCGCCCACCAGGCCCGCCAGGTCGAGTTCGGCTTCCTCCGCACCACCCTGCAGCTGACCGCCGGCAACCTCGGGCAGCACCTGACCGTGCTGGAGAAGGCCGAGCTGATCCAGATCGAGAAGGGCTACGAGGGCAGGCGCCCACGCACCTGGGTCACTCTCACCGCCGCCGGCCGGGCCGCCCTGCGCGACGAGATCGCCCACCTCAAGCAGCTCATCCAGCAGGTCGAGCAGGCGGAGACGCCGCCGGACGCCGAGGGGTGACCGGGGGCGCATCCGGCTACAGGAGGCGCCCGATGCCGCCTCGCCTCGGGTCGCCGGCCGCGCCCGCGATCCCCACCGCGCTCACCCCGCCGAAGTAGTGGTCCAGCCCGTCCCACCGCTGGACCTTGTACCCCGCCTCCTGCAGCGCGTCGAGTTCGTCCTCGGGGTAGCCGGGCTCGGCGTGCACCAGGTCGGAGACGACATGGAAGCGCGGCCGGCGGATGGCGGTCAGGGTGTCGTCGCCGTCCACCACGGTGTTGATGAGGGCGTGCAGCAGCGCCGTGCGGATGCGCGTGGCGCCGGCCGAGCCGATGGCCAGCAGCAGCGGGCCGTCGGGGGCGGTGACGACGGCCGGGCACATGCACGATGCCATGCGCTCGCCCGGCCGGGTGCCCGGCCGGATCAGCTCGCCCTCGCCGAGCATCGAGTTCAGGTGGATTCCGAGGCCGTCCAGCCACACGCCGGACCCGATCCCCAGCGTCAGCCTCACGACGCAGGCGTTGCCGTCGGCGTCGACGACCGAGATGTTGGTCGTGTCCCCGAGGCGCTGGGTGCCGTAGGCGCGCAGGGCGTCGGCCAGCGCCACGGCGCGCGGCGCGCGGGGCATGGCGACCAGGTCGGGCAGCGACCCCAGGGTCACGATGAAGTCGTTCAGGTCGGGGCGGGCCGAGACGGTCAGGCCGGCCAGCGGCGCCGACGCCACCGGCTGCACCTGGACCTCATACGCCGACAGATCCGTCGACGTCAGGATTCCGCCGCCCGCGGCGACCGTCGCGACCATCTGCCGGCCCACCTCACCGGTGTAGAACGCGGCCGGGCCCGAGTCCGCAAGGATGGCCAGGGCGCGATCCAGGCCCGGGTGGAACAGGAGGTCTCCGCCCGACAGGAGGCGGCCGGTCGGGGCGTACACCTGGGCGCCGAGCCCCGGCAGCATCGCCGGGGCCAGGGAGGCCAGCGTCGAGGCGTGCGGCTGGGGCAGCAGCGTGCCCGAGCGGGCCAGCGACAGCGCGGGGGCCACGACCCGGGGCCAGGGCAGGCGGCCCCAGCGCGCGTGGATGGCGCCGGCGCCGGCCGGGACGCCGGGCACGCCCACGCTCGAGGCGCCGATCTCGTACCGCTGCGGAACCCCGCCGAAGGAGATGGCGATCGGCTCCATCGGCGCCGCGGCGCGCGTCGCGTCCAGGCCCGGCACCGAGCAGAAGAAGTCGAGGCAGGTGGTGGTCCCGGTCGCGGCGTCGTAGAACGTCGCGAAGCCGCCGCCCGCGATGCCGGTCAGCACGCTCTCGGCCACGCAGCCGGCCAGCATCGCGGCCACGGCGGCGTCGGCGGCGGAGCCGCCCTCCTCCAGCACCCGCAGACCGACCTCGGTCGTCGCCGGATGTCCGGCCGCCACCCCGGCGGGGACTTTCCATGAGGAATTCTCGCGGTAGCATCCGTGGACCATGAACCACCCGTCGGAGTCACTGCCCGGTCGCGTGCGGGCGGGATACGCACTCGGCTCGCTCGTCACGGGTGCCTTCGGCACCGTGCCCGGTCTCCTGCTTCTGCCCTATCTCACCGACACCCTCGGCGTCGCGGCCGGGTTGGCCGGGCTGCTCGTGCTGGCGCCGAAGGCATGGGACGTGCTGATCAACCCGGTTGCCGGGCGGATCTCCGATCGTACTCGCACGCGCTGGGGCGCCCGCCGGCCGTTTCTGCTCGGTGCCGGCCTCGCCGTGGCCCTCCTCTTCGCGGCGATCTTCGCGGCCCCGGTCCGAAGCGGCGTGTACGTCGCGCTGACGTTCCTCGCCACGGCCACCGCCTACGCGTTCTATCAGGTGCCGTACGTCGCGATGCCCGCCGAGATGACCGACGACTACACCGAGCGGACCCGCCTGATGACCTGGCGCGTCGCCCTGCTCGCGGTCGCCATCCTCGTGTCGGGCGCGCTGGCCCCGGTCGTGACCAAGCAGTTCGGCGACGGGATCCCGGGCCACCGCGCCATGGGCGTGTTCGTGGCCGTCCTCATCGTCATCGGTACCCTGGGCAGCTTCTTCGGCACCAGGAAGGCGCCGACCGGCCGCACCCTGCCCAGCGAGGGCTCGCTGCGGGCCCAGCTCGGCACCGCGAGGAACAACAAGGCGTTCACCCGGCTGCTCATCTGCTTCATCGTCCAGGCCGCCGGGATCGCCACCATGCTCGCCGGGGTCAGCTACTTCGCCACCCAGATCCTCGAGGACCCGGACACGGGCTCCACCGTGCTCTTCGCCTGCTTCGTCGGCCCGGCCCTGCTCGTGATGCCGCTCTGGTCGCGGGTCGGGGCGAGGATCGGCAAGCTGCGCGCGTACGTCCTGTCCAGCCTGATCTTCGCGGCCGCCGCGGCCCTCATCGCGCTGGCGCCGGTGCTGCCCAACGCCGTCGTGTACGTGGTCACTGGGCTCGTCGGCTGCGGCTACGCCGGCCAGCAGGTCTTCGGCCTGGCCATGCTCCCGGACTGCATCGCGTTCGACGCCGCGCGCACGGGCCGGCGCCAGGCCGGCGTGTTCACGGGGCTGTGGACGGCCGGCGAGACGTTCGGGCTGGCGCTCGGGCCCGGGATCTTCGCGCTGATCCTGGCCGCGTTCGGGTACGTCTCCAGCGACTCCGGCACCGCCGCGGCCCAGACGGACACCGCGAAGCTCGGGGTGCTGCTGGGCTTCACGGTCGCGCCGGCCATCGTCGTCGCATTGGCGTTGTTCACTCTGCGAGGCTATGACCTCGACGAGGAGCGACTGTCGCGGGAGGGTGAGGAACTTGAGCGCACTGCCTGAGCGGGGCATCCCGGCCCGGGACGTGCTCGCGGAGCTCAAGGAGCTGCGCGCGCACGACCTGCCGACGCATGGCGGGCGGCTGTTCGCCTACGTATACGACCCCGGGCTGGCCGGGCTCGACGACCTCGCGGCGGCCGCGCACGCGATGGCCTCGCACGTCAACGGGCTCGACCCGACCGCGTTCCCCTCCCTGCTGGCGATGGAGAACGACCTGGTCGGGGCGGCCGCGCAGGTGCTCGGCGGCGACGAGCACACCGTCGGCAGCGTCACGTCCGGCGGCACCGAATCCCTGATCCTGGCCGTGAAGGCGGCCCGGGACGGGCGGCCCGACATCGCGCGCCCGCGGCTGGTCATGCCGGCCACGGCCCACGCCGCGCTCGCCAAGGCCGCGGCCTACCTGCGCGTGGAGCTCGACACCGTGCCCGTCGACCCGGTGTCGCTGCGCGTCGACCCGGCGGCGGTCGCGGCCGCCATCACCCCGGAGACGGTGCTCGTGGCCTGTTCGGCGCCGTCGTACGCGCACGGGCTGATCGACCCCGTCGAGCCGATCGCCGCCGCCGCGCGGGCCGCCGGGGTCCGCTGCCACGTGGACGCGTGCTTCGGCGGCTGGACCCTGCCGTACCTGCGCCGGCTGGGCGAGCCCGTCCCGCCGTTCGACCTGTCGGTGCCGGGGGTCACCAGCATCTCCGTCGACCTGCACAAGTACGCCTACGCACCCAAAGGCGTATCCGTCCTGCTGCACCGCGACGAGTCCCTACGCATGGCGCAGTACTTCGGGTACGCCGACTGGCCCGGGTACACCATGGTCAACCCGGTCATCTCCTCGACGCGCTCCGGCGGCCCGATCGCCGCGGCCTGGGCCACCCTGCGGCACATCGGCGACGACGGGTACCTGGCGCTGGCCGCGAAGACGCGGGACGCCACCCGGGCGATCGCGGACGCCATCGCCAGGATCGAGGACTTCTCCGTCGTACCGCGGGAGTCGACGGTCGTCGCCTTCACGTCCTCCGGCGTCGACCTGTTCGTGCTCGCCGACGAGCTCGCCGCGCGCGGCTGGCACACCCAGCCGCAGTTCCGGCACGGGGAGATGCCGGCCTCGGTGCACCTGACCGTCACCGCCGCCGTCGCGCCGCGGGTGGGCGAGTTCGAGGCCGACCTGGCCGCCGCGGTCGCCGCCGCCCGCGCGCACGGGCCGGTCGAGCTGCCCGACGGCGTGCTGGACCTGCTCGAGTCCGCCCCGGTCGAGCAGCTGGCCGCGGCCCTGGGGCTGGGCGAGGGCGGGGGCCTGCCGGAGCGCATGGCGGCCGTGAACTCGCTGCTGAACGCGGCGGCACCGGCCGTACGAGAGAAGCTGCTGGTGGCTTTTCTCAGTCTCCTGCAGCGACCTTCACGGCGGCCGTGAGCACGAGCTGGGCCAGCGCGGCGGGGACCAGCCCGAGCCAGCACAGCCGCTGGAGCTGGTCCTCGCGCAGCCGCGGGTAGGACACCCGCACCCAGATCACCACGAACGACACCGCGAACACCTTGATCAGCGTCCAGAGCCAGCCGAGCTGCGCGTCGAGGCCGAACGGGCCCTTCCAGCCGCCGAGGAACAGCACCGTGGTGAGGGCGGCGATGACGACGATCCCGACGTACTCGGCGAGCAGGAAGAAGGCGAACCGCAGGCCCGTGTACTCCGTCATGTAGCCGAAGACCAGCTCGGAGTCGGCGATCGGCATGTCGAACGGCGGCCGGCGGATCTCGGCGAGCCCGGCGGTGAAGAAGACGAGCATCGCCGGCAGCTGCCACAGCAGCCACCACGGCCGCCAGGCCTCGACGATGCCGGACAGCGACAGGGTGCCCGCGGCCATGGCGACCGACAGCGCGCTCAGGATGAACGGCAGCTCGTACCCGAGCAGCTGGGCCGCCGCCCGGAGCCCGCCCAGCAGCGCGTACTTGTTCGCCGACGACCACGCCGCCATGAGCACCGCGACCACGCCGACGCCGACCACCGCGAGCACGAAGAAGAGCCCGATGTCGAGCTTCTGCGCGACCAGCCCGTTCGGGCCGAGCGGGATGACGAGCAGGACGGCGAGGTACGGCAGCAGCGCGATCACCGGCGCGAGGCGGAACACCGCCCGGTCGGCCGCCCGCGGGGTGATGTCCTCCTTCTGCACGAACTTCACGCCGTCGGCGACGAGCTGCGCCCAGCCGTGGAACGCGCCCGCGTACATGGGCCCGAGCCGGCCCTGCATGTGCGCCATGACCTTGTGCTCGGCCTGCCCGACGACGAGCGGCAGGGTGAGGAACGCGATGACGACCCCGACAACGCGGATCGCGACATCCAGCCAGATCGGCATCACTTCGGCCACTCTTTGGGATCCGGAACCCCGGGCGGCCGCATCGGGGCGCGCTTGCTCACCGTGTGCTCGCTCTCGCCGGGCTCCTTGGCGCCGGGCCAGGGCTTGGCGACCCGGGAGGCGAGCACGAACTCCTTGCGCAGCGGGTGGCCCTCGAACTCGTCGGGCAGCAGCAGCGGCTTGAGCTCGCCGTGCCCGGTGAACCCGATCCCGAACATCTCGTGCGTCTCCCGCTCGTGCCAGGCCGCGCCCGGGTAGATGCCGACGATGCTGTCGATGGCCGGCGCCGAGCGCGGGATCTCGGCCCGGATCAGGACGCCCGTCTTGCGCGTGGTCGACCAGAGGTGCACGACGATCGTGAACCCGCCGGGCAGCTCGTCGACGGCCGAGAGCCAGTCGAAGAAGTCGAAGCCCTCGTCCCTGGCCGTCGCGATCGCCTCGGCCCAGGTGCCGGCGGGAACGTCGTAGGTCGGGCGGGCGAACCGGCCGCCCCCGCTCTCGGAGACCTCGCCCTTCACTTCTTCACCGGCGGGGCCATGAGCGCCTTGACGTCCGGCCGCGGGGTGCCGCCGAGCCCGGCCTGCTCGCCCGCGATCTTCTCCTGCAGGCGCATGATCCCGTGCAGGAGCGCCTCGGGCCGCGGTGGGCATCCCGGCACGTACACGTCCACGGGGATGATCTGGTCGACGCCCTTCGTCACCGAATACGAGTCCCAGTAGGGCCCGCCGCAGTTGGAGCAGGCGCCGAAGCTGATGACGTACTTCGGCTCGGGCATCTGGTCGTAGAGCCGCTTGACCGCGGGCGCCATCTTGTCGGTCACGGTGCCGGAGACGACCATGAGGTCGGCCTGCCGCGGCCCGTGGGCGAACGGGATCACGCCCAGCCGCATGAAGTCGTGCCGCCCCATGGAGGTGGCGATGAACTCGATGGCGCAGCAGGCGAGCCCGAAGTTGAACACCCACAGGGAGTATCGCCGTCCCCAGTTGAGCACGAACTTGATCGGCTCACCCAGCACTCCCGACATGGCCACAGCCTACTCGCGGCGGCTACAGCAGCACGAGGTCGTCGCGGTGGACGACCTCGCGCTCGTACGCCGGGCCCAGCTCCGCCGCCAGGTCCCCCGTCGAGCGCCCCAGCAGCGGCGGCAGCTCGGTCGCGTCGTAGTTCACCAGCCCGCGGGCCACGGCAACGCCGCCCCCGTCCACGAGGTCGACCGGATCGCCCGCGGCGAACCGCCCGTCCACGGCGGTGATCCCGGCCGGCAGTAGCGACGCGTGCCCGCCCACGACCGCGCGCACGGCCCCCGCGTCCAGATGCAACCGCCCGCGAGGGCTGGTCGCGTGCGCGAGCCAGAACAGCCGGGCCTGCGGCCGCTCCCGCTGCCGGTGGAACAGCGTGCCGACGGGCTGCCCGGTGAGCACGGCGGAGGCCTGCGGCGCCGACGCCAGCACGACGGGGATGCCGCTCGTGGTGGCGATCCGCGCGGCCTCGACCTTGGTGACCATCCCGCCCGTGCCGACGCCGGCCCTGCCCGGCCGCCGGACGTCCACGCCGTCCAGGTCGGCGAGCGTGCGCACGTCCGTGATGGCCGCGGACGTGGGCAGCGACGGGTCGCCCGTATACAGGCCGTCCACGTCGGACAACAGCACGAGCAGATCGGCGTGCACCAGCGCGGCCACGAGCGCCGCCAGCCGGTCGTTGTCGCCGAAGCGGATCTCCTGGGTCGCGACGGTGTCGTTCTCGTTCACGATCGGGATCGCCTTCAGGTCCAGCAGGCGCCGCAGGGTGCGGTAGGCGTTGCGGTAGTGGGCGCGGCGCGTCACGTCGTCGACGGTCAGCAGGACCTGCCCGACCACGCGCCCGTGCCGGGCGAAGGCGTCGTTGTACGCCCGCATGAGCAGCCCCTGCCCCACGCTCGCCGCGGCCTGCTGGGTCGCCAGGTCGCGCGGGCGCCGGGGGAGCCCCAGGGGGGCCAGGCCGGCCGCGATGGCGCCCGACGAGACGAGCACGACCTCGGCCGGCGTCGTGGCCAGCGCCTCGACCAGCGCGTCGACCCGCGCCTCGTCGAGCCCTCCGGCCGCGGTGGTCAGCGACGACGACCCGACCTTGACGACGATCCGTCGAGCCTCGGTGACCTGTTCACGCACGCCGCTCATCTTGCCGCGTGCGTCCGCCCCGGGCGCGGTAGGTTCCCATATCGTGGCGGACGAGGAGTACACCGAGCGGGTCCTGTCGCTCGTGGAGCGCATTCCGCCGGGGCGCGTCATGTCGTACGGCGCGATCGCCGAATACCTCGGCCAGGGCGGACCGCGCCAGGTCGGCAGCGTCATGTCCCACTACGGCGGCCCGGTGCCCTGGCACCGAGTCGTGGCCGCGAACGGCCGGCTCGTGCCCGGCCACGAGCGGGAGGCGCTGCGCCGCCACCGCGACGAGGGCACGCCGCTGCGTGGGGACAAGGTGGACATGCGCCGCGCCCTCTGGTGGCCCGACTCCGACTGAGCCGCTCAGCCCTCAGCCCTCAGGCCGCGCGGGCGGCGCCGTGGGCCGTGACCGCTGAGGCTTTAAGCCGCCCGGGCGGCGCCGTGGGCCGTGACCGCTGAGGCTTTAAGCCGCCCGGGCGGCGCCGTGGGCCGTGACCGCGGTCAGGCCGCCGTCCACCGCCAGCGTGGCGCCGTGGATGTGTGCGGCCTCGTCCGACGCCAGGAACACCGCGGCCGACGCGATCTCCGCCGGGCTGGACAGGCGCCGGCTCGGGACGGTGGCGACGATGCGCTCGAGGTACGGCCGTATCGGCGTGGACCACTCCACGTCCGTGGGGCCGGGGGCGATGGTGTTCACCCGGATGCCGTGCGGGCCGAACTCCGCCGCCCATGCGGCCGTGAGCGCGTGCAGGGCCGCCTTGGTCGCGCTGTAGAGGGCGCTGCCGGGCATGCCCGTGAGCGCGTTGATCGAGCCGATGTTCACGATCGCGCCCGAGCCGCGGGCCAGCATCTTCGGCGCCAGGGCGGCGGTGAGCAGGTAGGGCGCCTTGACGTTCGTGGCCAGAGCCGCGTCCACCACGTCCTCGGGCGTATCGGCGGTCGAGCGGCCGCCGACCAGGTAGGCGGCGTTGTTCACCAGGATGTCCACGTCGCCGGCCCGGGCCGCGAACTCCTCGATCGCCCCACGGCCGGCGGCGAGGTCGACGGGCAGGAAACGGGCGCGGCCGCCGATCGCCGCGGCCACCTCGGCGCCGAGGTCGGCCCGGCGGCCGCTGACGATGACATCGGCGCCCTCGGCGGCGAAACGCTCGGCGATCGCGCGGCCGATGCCGCTCGTCGAGCCGGTGATGAGGGCGGTGCGGTGGGCGAGTCGGCTCATGACGTACAACTCCTGAATGGACTAGACGGTCCAGCCAAGGTAGCAATTTCTGGACCGATCGGTCCACATGGCTAGGATGTGCTGGTGAGCACGTCCCTGACGCCGAAGGGGGCCGCGACCCGGGAGCGCATCGTGGCCGGCGCGGCGGCACTTCTGCGCGAGCGCGGCGTCGATGAGGTGTCGCTCGACGACATCCGGGCCGCGACCGCCACGAGCAAGAGCCAGCTCTTCCACTACTTCCCGGACGGGCGCGCCGGACTCCTGCTGGCCGTCGCGCGGCACGAGGCTTCAGCGGTACTGCTCGACCAAGAGCCCCACCTCACCTCCCTCGGCCCTCCGGAGTCCTGGGCGGCCTGGCGGGACGCGGTGGTCGAGCGCTACGAGGCCCAGGGCACGCGGTGCCCCCTGGCGGCCCTGACGCGCCAGCTGGCCCCGACGAACCCAGAGGTGCGGCCGATCGTGTCGGACCTGCTCGAGACCTGGCGAACGCGACTCACCGAGGGCGCGCGCCGAGCCGGCGCCCCCGACCCGGAGCGGTCGGGGCTGGTCATCCTGGCGGCGGTGCAGGGTGGCGTCGGCATCCTGATGGCGACCGGGGACTCGACGGCGCTGCGGGTGGCCCTGGACGCGGCTTTGGCCGAGGTCGGCAATGCAAAAGGGCCCGTCGGTGACGGGCCCTTCAGACTTGCCGGTGGCGGGTAGAGGATTCGAACCTCTGTAGCTTTCGCGACGGATTTACAGTCTTAGAAATAGGTGCTGCTCTACCTGCAAAAAGACCTGCTGTCGGCTCCCCGTTGTCGCGTCACGGTTGCAGAGGTACTTGAGTCGGAGCCGCCAAGAAGGGCAGGTCACCGCAGCTCCACTCCCGTCTAGATCCTCGACGCTTCCCATCAATCCCCCGTCGCCGAATCACCTCGCATTGATGGTGGACTTGAACGGAAAAGTCCGTTCTGTCCGCAAATCACTCTCGTGGCTGCTCCGATGAGGTTGAGGCGTGGGCCATCAGGATTGTGTTCTCCATCGATCAGCGTCCTTGGTGACCACATCAGTCTGAAAGTTGCCACAGGCAGTGGATTCGTCCTTGACGTCATTCCGATCTTGTCGCCTCAAGTGGCAGAGTTGGAAGGACACGCCAGTTGGTCAGGACTAGACCGGCGAATTAATTGGTGGCAGTCTCCATCGGAATGAGTGGTATGTCGGGTGTGGAAAAGTTCGGCAGGCGATGGCTGGACTACTTTCTCGGGAAGCGTTGGTGGCAGGGCGTTGGCGCGCTACTGACTCTCGTTTCGATCGTTGTCGCAATCGTCTCGTGCGGCCCGAGCCGTGACGATTCCAAACCGTCGAACCAAATAATTGGAAACTGCAACGCGCAGGGCGGGAGCAATACCGTACAGTGCGCGGAGAAGCCTAAATGAAAGCATCTTGGCGGCTTGGCATGGCGGCATCAATTGCACTTGCACTTATTCCTGGGCTCGGGGCGTGCTTTCTGAGGCAATCGGACGATAAAATCGTTCCGAAAGGGTCGGCTCCTTCCCTTGGGGCGGAGGCCGTAGGCCCGCAGATTGTGGGAAACTGTAATGCCCAGGGAAAAAACATAGTCATCAGCTGCGTGTTCTTGCCATCTTCGTCCTCGATGGCGAAGGTTTTTGTTGAGACTAGCAACTACACGGACGTTTGGTTCGACGCGTCGCCAGAGAAGCTGCCATGGCCGCCGTCTTTCAAAAGTGATTGGGCACACTGCCGAGACTGGGACTCATGGCTCCGTGGAGCCTCAAACGTGTATTTCGATAGCCCTGAAGTGTTATTTAGCATGCTTGCCGGAGATCCGGATGTTCTTGTTGTAAAAAATATCACGGCTACTATCTATCGGCGTAGCTCTCGGCAAATCGGGTCCGGAACATGGGTGAAGTGTAGGTGGAATGGCGGAGACGTGGACCCCTTCTACAACGCCACTATTGATACCAATAAGGGTACTACCGAAATACTGGAAAATGGTCTCGCTGCAGGCGGCCAGGACGACCGAAAGTACCCAATGCCCCCAGGCTCAGTTACGCTGAAGCAGAAGGGTTATGCCACTATTCGTTTGAGTGTCAACTCTCAAGAGCAATTTCGGTACGAAGGAGCGATTGTTATTGACGCAATCATCAATGGAAACGAGGTTCAGTATAGGATTGGCGACCAGGATCATCCCTTGAGATGGATAACACGTGCGGACTCGGAAGACTACGGGCAGCACGCCTTTTATGGTTGGGATTCCCGGCAGCGTGCTTGGGTGAAGAATTACTCCCCTCCATCTCAACAATAGGCGCATATTCGATCTACCTAAGCTCGTAGATGTAGAGTCTAAAGAGGCCCGCCGTTCTTAAGTAGAGCGAAATGCGGCGCGATGGTTCCTCTCATAGCGCCTCCAGGTATAAGGCAGCATCGGCCATGCTCGTTATTACTATGTCGGCCTTCAGCTCCCTGAAGCGGCTAACCTTAGAGGCCTTGTCGGCGTAGGCGATTACTGGCACGCCGGCAGCTTGTGCGCCCTCGATGTCGAACAGAGAGTCGCCGATTAGTACGCATCTGCTGGCTTCACCTGGAGCGCGGCAGCCGCGCGCAATAGCGGCTCTGGGCTAGGTTTCATCCGTTCGGGGTCGGCGTAGGCGCGGCCAGAGATGAAGGCGACGTAGTCCTTAAGGCGGTGCTCTTGGAGGTAGGCCTCGATTGCGCCGGCAGAGTTGTTGCTTACGATCGCCACCGGCCGCCCAGATTCGCGAGAGGATTCGATCACAGCTCGGCCGTTTGGCTCTGGAATCGCGGACTCAACGGCAAGTAACTCGGCCCGGCAAAGCCCATCCTCTACCTCCCGGAGCAGATGGGGCTTGCCAACGGTCGCCGACCAGCGAAGCACCTCCATCGGGTCGGTCTCGGAGCGGATGCCTTCGGCGAGGTTCACGCCGCGCGCTTTAACCATGTCGAGTAACTCGGCTGCGATCTGGGGGGCGGGGTAGCCGCCGAAGATGGAGCACACCGGCCCGTCGAAGTCGAGCAGGATCGCCCGGCTGCGGGCCAGCAGCCCGCGCAGGTCGTCGTTCATCCCTGGTACTCCCTCGCCACGCTGTCCCACACCGAGTCGAACCACTGCTTCGACGCCGTCACGAACTGCGTGCCATGCGACCAGGCCGAGGTCGCTGAGCTCGTGCACCTGGTCGACGATCGCGTCGAGCGACCGGTGCGAGATGCGCTCCATCCGTTCCCGCACGATCGGGTCATCGGCGCCGGTGTCGGCTCGTGCCGGCAGAGCCATGGGCACGCCCATGTCGGACACCAGGACCCGGATGGCGATGCGTTTGGGCACCAGCTGGCCCGCGCGCACCCGGTCGAGCACCTCGGCCAGGGCCCCCTGGAGCGTCTCGCCGAGGAACCCGGCGAAGTCAATGGTCACGTCTTCGCGCTCGAACGCGGCCTCCAGGTGCGGCCGCAGCTCGACCGGCCGCTGGGTCTGCGCGCGCACGAACACGCCGCTGCCCTGCCGCGACACGATGAGCCGCTCCGCGCGCAGCGCGTCGAGCGCGCCCTTCACCGTCTCCCGGGCCACGCCGCCGCACCTCACCAGCACCGTGGCGTGGCTCCAGGCGAACACCGTTGCGCTGTCGGCGCTCAAAGAGGCCGCGCTGGTCCGGAAGGTGCTCGACACCCTCGCCTTGCGTAGCAGCGACGGCAAGCCCGCCGCCGCGACCGTGACCCGCAAACGGGCGGTGTTCTCCAACTCCCTGCGGTACGCCGTCGAGCTGGGCGTGCTCGACGTACACCCGCTCTCGCTGGTGAGCTGGACGGGGCCGAAGAAGGACGAAGGCGTCGATCGGGCCGTTGTCGCCAACCCGAAGCAGGTCGCCGACCTCCTGGCCGCCGTGGCCGAGGAGAGCCCCGAGCTGGAGGCGTTCTTCGGCTGTATGTACTACGCCGGGCTGCGGCCGGAGGAGGTGCTCCACCTCCCCGCCGACGAGTTCGAGCGACCGCCGAAGCCGGGCGCGTTGGGCTGGCTGCACCTCACGGGCGCGACGGTGGCGGTCGGTCAGGGCTGGAGCAACGAGGAGGAGGTCACCGAGAACCGCGGGCTGAAGCACCGCGCGAAGACGGCCACCCGGCGCGTGCCGGTGGCGCCGCCGCTCGCCGAGCTGCTCGCGCGCCACATCGCGGAGTACCCACCCGCTGAGAATGGCCGGCTGTTCGTCACCCGCAAGTGGCTGAACGCGGGCGTACCAGGCCACCCAGGTCGCCGAGCGGGCGGGCAACAGCGTGAAGGTGCTGCTGGACGTGTACGCGAAGTGCCTGGACGGGGGAACCGAGGCCGCGCTGTACCGCATCGGCCTCGCGCTGGGCCTCGACCAGGGCGAGGACGAGGAGGCGGCGGCCTAAACCGTGGTCGCGTATTGGTCGCGACGGGTGAGATCTGCCTGTCCCGAGTGAGACGCAGTGGGACCGACGAGAGAGGCCCGCGACCCGGGGTTTCCCCTGGTCGCGGGCCTCTCTGTACTGCCAGTGGCGGGTAGAGGATTCGAACCTCTGTAGCTTTCGCGACGGATTTACAGTCCGCTCCCATTGGCCGCTCGGGCAACCCGCCTGGCGGAAGCCAGAATAGCGGTAGGCCCCGGGGGCAATGCAAACGGGTACCCTCGGCACGCCCACAACCGTCTTCGCACGCAGTAACCGGGAGCGTCTGCCATGGCTTCGGCACCCTCGTTCGACATCGTCAGCAAGGTCGACCGGCAGGAGGTCGACAACGCGCTCAACCAGGCCGAGAAGGAGCTGGCGCAGCGGTTCGACTTCCGCGGCACCGGCGCTGAGATCAAGTGGGCCGGGGAGGAGACGGTGGCCCTCCAGGCGGAGACCGAGGAGCGGGTCGTCGCCGCCCTCGAGGTCTTCAAGGAGAAGCTGGTCAAGCGCAACATCTCGCTCAAGTCCCTCGACGCGGGCGAGCCCCGCCCGTCCGGCAAGACCTTCAAGATCGACGCCAAGATCGTGCAGGGGATCGAGTCGGACAAGGCCAAGGCCATCTCGAAGAAGATCCGCGACGAGGGCCCGAAGGGCGTGCAGGCCCAGATCCAGGGCGACCAGCTGCGTGTGACCGGCAAGAAGAAGGACGACCTGCAGGCCGTCATCACCCTGCTCAAGCAGGAGGACTTCGGCATCGCCCTGCAGTTCACCAACTACCGCTGACCTGGCGCTGCTCCGGCTCGCCCGCGGGCCGGAGCAGTCAGTGCCCCCGGAGCGTTCAGCGGCGCTTGCCGGGCTGCGCGACGTGGGTCTGGGGTGGTCAGCGGCGCTTGTTGCGCTGCACGACGTGGGCCTGGAGCGGTCAGCGGCGCTTGTTGCGCTGCACGACCACCACCACGACGGCGGTCACGATCACGGCCACCACCACCACGACGCAGCAGCACAGAACTTCCCACGGCCGGATCGCACCCATAGCCGCGCAGCCTAGCCGAGTGACACCTCCGCCGTTGACCCGTCTCGATCGACAAGATCGCGGAGGTCGCTGGGCGCGCGGACGAGCAGGAAGCTGTCCGTGTGGCGGATCTCGATGTCGAGCTCGCCGGCCTCGTCCGGATCGGTCAGCACGACTTGGAGCGTCTGAGCCATGGCTGCCGACCCTACAGGGCGGCCGGTTTCGCATCGCTCGTGTGAGTGAACGGCGAGCGCTGACCGGCGGACACCGGTCAGCGCTCGTCTTCGGCTAAGGGTCACCGGTGCAGCGCGAGCCCCGCCATCTGCTCAAGCCGCGCCACCCGCTGCTCCATCGGCGGGTGCGTGGAGAACAGCGACGCGATCCCGCCCCCGCGCAGCGGGTTGTCGATCATCAGGTGCGCCTGGCTGGCCAGCTGCCCGTCGGCCGGCAGCGGCAGCGCCTGGGTGCCCCGGTGGATCTTCCGCAGCGCGCTGGCCAGCGCGAGCGGGTCCCCGGTGAGCTGGGCGCCCGACTCGTCCGCCTGGTACTCCCGGCTCCGGCTGATCGCCAGCTGGATCACGGTCGCGGCCAGCGGTCCGAGGATCATCATGAGCAGCAGCCCCGCGAGGCCGGGCCCCTCCTCGTCGTCGTCGGACCCGCCGAGCGGCAGGAAGATCGCGAGGTTGGCGAGCATGGTGATCATCCCGCCGAGCGCCCCGGCCACGCTCGAGATCAAAATATCCCGGTTGTACACGTGTGACAGCTCGTGTCCGATGACGCCCCGCAGTTCACGCGGCGTGAGCGTCTCGAGAATCCCCGAGGTGACCGCGACGGCCGCGTTCTGCGGATTGCGCCCGGTCGCAAACGCGTTCGGCTGCCGGGTCGGGCTGATGTACAGCCGGGGCATCGGTTGCCCGGCGCTGGTCGCCAGCTCGCGAACCATCGCGTAGAGCTGGGGCGCCTGGGCCTCGGTGACCGGCTGCGCGTTCATCGCGCGCAGGGCGATCTTGTCGGAGTAGAAGTAGCTGAACGCGTTCATGGCCAGCGACAGGAACACGGCGATGACCAGACCGGTGCTACCGCCGAGCCAGTAGCCGACAAGCAGAATGAGCGAGGTCAGCAACCCGAGCAGGGCTGCCGTCTTCACGCCGTTGAAATGCCTGTGCTGCATGTCACCTACAACAGCGCGACTCCCCGTACTCTTCCCGACGCTCGCCGTGAGCTGGCTGAGAGTCATGCCGAGAAGCTGATCGTCAGCCGAATGTCCCCGCGGCGCGCATCACCAGCTCGGGGCCGAAGCCCACCAGCACGGCCACGACCGCGGCGGCCCCCACGGAAGCGGCGACCGGCCACGGCACCCGAGCGCGCGGCGTCGCGGCCGCCGGCCCGTCGCCCGGTGCGGCGAAGAAGGTCGCGCCCACGCGCACGTAGTACGCGAGCCCGATCACCGCGTTCACCGCGACCACGATCGCCAGCCAGGTGGCGTCCCCGCCGAGCAGCGATCGGACCACCGCCACCTTCGCGAACAGCCCCGCGAGCCCCGGCGGCAGCCCCGCGAGCCCGGCCAGGGCCAGCACCAGCACCGCGGTCAGCCAGGGCGAGCGCCGGGCCAGCCCGCGGTAGTCGGCGATCTCGCCGCCGTCGGCCGCCCCGCGCACCGCGACCAGCGCCCCGAACGCGGCGAACTCGAGCACCACGTAGAAGAAGGCGTACCCGATCGCGGCCGCCACCAGCAGCGGCGTCACCTTGCCGGCGGCGACCAGCGCCCCGAGCGGCGCGAGCAGATAGCCGGCCTGCGCGACCGACGACCAGGCGAGCAGCCGCACCATCCGCCGCTGCCGCAGCGCCACGAGGTTGCCGACGGTCATGCTCAGCACGGCCAGCACCGCGAGCGTCAGCCCCGAGGTCGACAGCACCGGCCGGGCCGCCGAGACCCCGACGAGCAGCAGCGCGACGACCCCGCCCAGCTTCGACGCGGTCGAGAGGTACGCGGCGACCGGCAGCGGCGCCCCGTCGTAGGTCGCGGGGGCCCACGCGTGCGCGGGCACCGCCGCCACCTTGAACCCGAGCCCGACCAGCAGCAGCACCACGCCGACCTTGAGCATCGCCCCGGTCGCGAGCCCCGCCGCGCCGGCGTCGGCCGGCTGCCCGGCCAGGTGGGCCTGCCCCGCCGCGATGTCCGAGAAGTGCACCCCGCCGGTCGCGGTGAACACGAGCGCCGCCCCCAGCAGCGCGATCGCCGTCGACACGACGCTCACCACGAAGAAGGTGACCGCCGCCGTCGCGCCCTCGCGAGCCCCGCGGCGCAGCCCCACCAGCAGGTACAGCGGCAGGGTCAGCGTCTCCAGCGCCACGATCAGCGTGATCAGATCGCGGGCGCCGCCCAGGACCACGGCCCCGGTCAGCGAGCAGGCGAGCAGGAAGCAGTGCTCGCCGACCGGCACCTCGCCGGTCCGCAGCAGCGGCACCGACAGCGCCAGCGCCCCGAGCGCGAGGGCCGCGAACACGCCGGCGACGATCGCCGTCGCCGGGTCGAGCACCAGCGAGCACTGGTCGGGCCCGACGCAGAAGGCGGTCCGCCGCTCGCCCCCGGCCCCGGCCGCGATCGCCGCGGCGAGCACCCCCGCCATCCCGAGCGCCGTGGCGCCCATCACCGGCCCCCGCCGCCCCGGTACGAACAGATCCACGAGCAGCGCGAGCACGGCCGTCCCCGCCGCCACGTACGCGGGAATCAGCGCCACCTGGTCGATCCTCATCGCCCGAACACCCCCGCGAGTGCCTCGACGGCCGCGTTGGACCAGCCCAGCGCCAGCGCCGGCGCCACACCCACGGCGAGCGTGAGCACGATCAGCGGCGCCCAGGCGACCAGCTCACCCGCGGTCAGCCGGGCCGCCGTCCGCCCGCCGCCGTCGTCCACCGGGCGACCGGGTTCTTCGCCACGGGGGAGCGGCGCGCCGGGTGGCGCCGCGCCCACGAGCGCGGGCAGCGGCCGGGCGAGCGCGGCGACGTCGGGCGTGGCCGCGCCGTGGGTGACCCGGCGCAGGAGCCGCAGGAAGTACGCCGCCGCCAGCGCCGCCCCCGCCGCGGCCAGCACGCCCAGCGTGGTCCACAGGGGCCCGCCCCGCTGGAACGCCGCCACCACCGCGAACGCCTCGCCCCAGAACCCGGCGAGCCCCGGCAGGCCGAGCGACGCGATCGCCGCGAAGGCCAGCACCCCGCTCAGGGCCGGAGCCGTCTCGCGCAGGCCGCCGAGCCGGTCGAGGTCTCCGGTGTGGGTGCGGTCCTTGATGCCGCCGGCGACGAAGAACAGCAGCCCGGTGACGATCCCGTGCGCGATGTTGCCGATGAGCGCCGCCTGCATGCCCGTCGCCGTGAGCGTGGCCACGCCCAGCAGGACGAAGCCCATGTGACCGACGGAGGAGTACGCGATCAGCCGCTTCAGCTCCGTCTGCGCCAGGCAGATCAGGCCGCCCGCGAGGATCGCCGCCGTCGCGAGGATCCCCAGCACCGGCGCGCTGCGGGCCGCGCCGTCCGGCGCCACCCCGACGGCGATCCGCAGCAGCCCATAGGTGCCCATCTTCAGCAGCACCCCGGCCAGGATCACCGACCCGACCGTCGGCGCCTCGGTGTGGGCCGCCGGCAGCCAGGTGTGCAGCGGCCAGAGCGGGCTCTTCACCGCGAACGCGAGCGCCAGCAGCACGAACGCCAGCAGCTGCATGCCCGCCGACATCGGCCGCACCGCCGGGTCGCTCAGCGCCACCAGGTCCCCGGTGCCGGACGACGACACGACCACGAACACGCCGACCAGCAACAGCACCGAGCCGAACAGGGTGTAGAGCACGAACTTCCGCGCCGCCCGCCGCCGATCGGCCCCGCCCCAGACCGCGATCACCGCGTACATCGGCAGGAGCACGACCTCGAAGAACACGAAGAACAGCACCAGGTCGAGCGCGAGGAACACCCCGGTGATGCCGGTCTGCAGCACCAGCAGCAGCGACACGAGCAGCCGCCCGCGCCCCGGCTCCGGCACCCGCCAGAGGCAGTAGGCGCAGCAGAGCACGGTCAGCAGGGCGGTCAGCGCGACGAGCGGATAGGAGATGCCGTCCACGCCGATGTGGAACCGCAGGCTCAGCGACGGCGCCCAGGGCGCGTCGATCTCGGCGAACGGCTCGATCCGCCGCACCCCGGTGGTCTCGGTGCGCGCGAGGCCGAGGGCGACGACGACCCCGGCGGTGGCCGCCGCGAACACCGTCCCGCCGACCCGCCCGGCCCGGTCGAGCCGGGCCGGCATGGCGGCCGCGAACGCCGCCCCGATCGCCGGCAACAGCAGCGTGGCGAGCAACAACGTCTGTGCGGAGCTCATCGCCCCACCCCCAGCGCGATGACGATCACGGCCGCGAGCACCACGCCGCCGGCCAGCACCGCGGTCGCGGCCCGGGGCAGCGCGGCGCTGTGGGCCCGGGCGAGCAGCCCGCCGAGCCCGCCGGCCCCGGAGCCGACCCCCTCGACGGCCCCGTCCACGAGCCCTTCGTCGCCGCGGCGGGCCAGCCGCGCCAGCGCGGCCACCGGCCGCGTCACGAGAGCGTCCTGCACGGCATCCAGATAGAAGGCGTTCGTGAGCAGCCGCCCGAGCGCCGTGTCGGGCGGCGCGGCGGCCGGATCGCGACGCCAGGCGAACAGCGCCCCGGTGGCCAGCAGCACGAGCGCGACCAGCGACATCCAGCCCAGGTGCGCCACCGGCTCGCCGGCGCCGAGCCGCTCGCTGAAGCCGGTCAGCAGCCCGGCCAGCCCGAGCAGCGCCGCCGGCACGGCCAGGACCAGCAGCGGCCCCCGCATCGCCCACGGCGGCTCGTGCCCGGCCTCGGCCGCGGCGGTGCGCGGCGTGCCGAAGAACGTCCGGCGCCAGAGCCGCACCACGTAGGCCGCGGTCAACGCCACCGTCACCCCCGCCGACCCGAGCACGATCCACGCGACCCCGCGCGGCACCGGCCCGGACCCGGTCATCGCCTCGAGGATCGCGTCCTTGCTCCAGAACCCGGCCAGCGGCGGCACCCCGGCCAGCGCCCCGAGCCCGATCGTCATGGTCCAGAACGTCGCCGGCATCCGGCCGCGCAGCCCGCCCATCGCCGACATCAGGTTGGTGCCGACCGCGTGGATCACCGACCCGGCCGCGAGGAATAGCAGCGCCTTGAACGCCGCGTGGGTGAGCAGGTGGAACAGCGCCGCCGAGGGCGCGCCGACCGCCAGCGCCCCCGTCATGTACCCCAGCTGGCTCACCGTCGACCAGGCGAGCACCCGCTTGATGTCGTCCTGCCCGAGCGCACTGAGCGCGCCGAGGAGCATGGTCACCGAGGCCATCACCGCGAGCACGACCATCGCCGCGGTCGAGCGCTCGAACAGCGGGTACAGCCGGGCGACCACATACACCCCGGCCGCCACCATCGTCGCCGCGTGGATCAGCGCCGAGATCGGCGTCGGGCCGGCCATCGCGTCGGGCAGCCACGTGTGCAGCGGGAACTGCGCGCTCTTGCCCGCCACCCCGGCGAGCAGCAGCACACACGCCGCGGTCAGCGTCCCGCCGGAGACCGCCCCCGACCGCGCCGCCGCGAACACCTCGGCGATCCGGAAGCTGTGCGCGTGCAGCCCCAGCACCACGATCCCGAGCAGGAAGCCGACGTCGCCGACCCGCGTCACCAGGAACGCCTTGACCGCGGCCCGCGGCGCCTCGGGCAGCCGCCGATCGTGCCCGATGAGCAGGTATGAGCAGATGCCCATGACCTCCCACCCCACCAGCAGCGCGATGAGGTCCCCGGACACGACCACCAGCAGCATCGCGCCCGTGAACAGGCTCACCTGCGCCGCATACGGCGCATATCGCTCGTCGTCGTGCAGGTAGGCGACGGAGTAGACCTGAACGCAGAGCGCGACCACGCCGACCGCCACGGCGACCAGACCCGCCGGCCCGTCCAGCCACGTCCCGAACGTCACCGTGAGCCGCCCGAACTCGGCGATCGTCACCCCGGCGTCGGCGCCGCGAACCCCCCGCACCGCGACCGCGATCGCGCACGCGAGCGCGACGGTGGCCCCGCCCACCCCGAGAAGAGCGGCAAAGCCCCGCATCCGGTACCGCAGCAGCAACCCCACCAGCCCCGCCGCGACGGGCACCCCGGGCAGCGCGGCCCCCAGCGCATCGACGCTCACCGAGCCACCCCCGTTCCGCCCGCGTCCGGCTCTTCCACCGCTTCATCGGATCGAGGGCCGGCACCGGTTCTCGCCGCGCCCGCCTCGCCGCCGCCCACTCCCCCGTCCGGCACTGGGACTGGGACTGGGACGGGCACCGCACCCTCCCGCTCTGGCTCCTGCGACGGGTCTGGGGTCGGCGCCGCACCCGGCTCCGGCTCCGAGTTGGCGGCCGGCGCCGCACCGGGGTCCGGCGGCGGGGCCGGCACCGCGCCCGGCTCCGGCGACGGGGAGGTCGACGGTCCGGGAGGAGGCGATCCGTCGCCGAGCGGGAGGTCGTCGACGCCGACCGTGCGCCGCAACCGGTACAACTGCAGGATCAGAGCCAGTCCGACCCCGATCTCCGCGGCCGCCAGGACGATCACGAAGAGCGTGAAGGACTGCCCGGCCTTGGGCGCCGCGGCCCGGATGGTCGCGTCGGCGGTCACGAACACCAGGTTGACCGCGTTGAGCATGAGCTCGACGGCCATGAGCAGCAGGACGGCGTTGCGGCGCACCAGCACGCCGTAGACCCCGATGCCGAACAGCAGGCCGGCGATGGTGAACGGCAGCACGGGATGCATCAGCCGCGCCCCCGTCCGCTCGGGGCAAGCCGGGAGATGCCGGCCGCTCGCGAGCCGCGGGCCGGTCGGAAACTGCGAGCCGGCCGGGAGATACAGGTCGGCCCGGCGGCGCGGGCCGGCCTGGAGCTGCGGACCGGTACGGCGGCGCGGGCCGGCCTGGAGCTGCCGACCGGTACGGCGGTGCGAGTCGGCCGGGAGTTGAGCACCGGCCGGGAGACGCAGGCCGGCCTGGAGGTGTGGGCAGGCCGGGAGATGCGGGCCGGTGCGCGGCCGCTTGCAAGCGTCGGGCGTGGTGTCATCAGCCACGCCTCCGTTCCGCCGCGCGGCCGCCGATGTCCGGGCGGGACACCACGATCGCGCCCACCAGCGCCGCCAGCAGCAGCACCGACACGAGCTCGAAGGGCAGGACCCACGTGCGGAACAGGGCCGCGCCCAGGCGCTCGGCGGTGCCCGGCTCCGGCATCGCGACCCGCGTCCACCGGAACGCGTCGATGAACAGGGCCGCGAGTCCCAGCCCGGCACCGGCGCCGATCAGGGCCCCGGGCCACCGGGTGCGATCGAGGTCGTCGCTCGCCCCGATCGGAGCCCGGGTGAGCATCACCGCGAAGAGCAGGAGCACCACGACCGCGCCGACGTAGACCAGCACCTGCACCCAGGCGACGAGTTCGGCGGTGAGCACCAGATAGAGGCCGGCGATCGCGCCCAGGGCGACGACGAGCCAGAGCCCGGCCCGCACGACGTGCCGGGTGGTCACAACCAGGAGGCCGGCGCCCAGCGCCACAGCGCCGAGCGCCAGCGTGAGCACGTCGGCCACGGTCATCGCTGCGCCACCCTCATGGCCGACATCCTGCCATCCGGGTATGACAGGAATCGACCGCCGGGCCGCCTCGCGATCAGCCTGGGTTCGTGCGCAACGTCAGGATGCGTTCGACTCGCGGGCGGCGCGCTTGGCGGCGGCCGTCTGCTCCTTGGCCGGCTCGCCCCGCGGATCGTGGGCGGGTGGCGCCGGCACGGTGGGCACCCACTCCTCGAGCCGCTCCTTCTCGTGCAGCAGGTCGCGGATGTCGTGCTCGGCGTACTCGAACTCCGGCGACCAGTGCAGCGCGTCGAACGGGCAGACCTCGACGCAGATCCCGCAGTACATGCAGAGGGAGAAGTCGATCGCGAACCGGTCGAGGACGTTGCGCTGGCGGGGCCGCGCGGCGCCGGGGACCACAACCTCTTCCTTGTGCGAGTCGATGTAGATGCACCAGTCCGGGCACTCCCGTGCGCACAGCATGCACACGGTGCAGTTCTCCTCCTGCAGCGCGATCACGCCACGGGAGCGGGGCGGGAGGTCAGGCTCGACGTCCGGGTACTGCTGCGTGTGCGACCGCTTCGTCATCGTGCCGAGCGTGACGGCCAGCCCCTTGGCGAGGCCTTTTCCCGGGAACTCCACATTCGGAAGGTAACACCGCACCCGGATGGGTGGAGGCGCCCGACGAGCCCCAAAAAATGTCGTACACCTGTTCTAAGATGTCCCCATGAATGAGCGACGGTGGTGGAACGGCAGCTGGTCTCGGCTCACGCGCCGCGACGTCTACGTGCGCAACGCGGCCGACGGCCGGTGGGATGTGGAACTGCGCCGGGGCGGGCCCGAGGGGCGCGTGCGGACCCGCGAGTTCGGCTCCGAGCGGGAGGCGATCGAGTGGATCGAGGCCACGGTCGTCGGCGCCGAGCCGAACTGGCGCGAGGTCGCCCCCATCCGGTCCAAGGGAAAGGGGCGCGGCCGTCGCGGCGCGGTCCGGGTCGGGCCGGACGGTGGCAGCGTCAGGCGGGTCGCGCCGGGTGGAGGCGGCGGGCGGGTCGGGTCGGACGGAGGCGGCGGGCGGGTCGTGCCGGACGGTGGCAGCGTCAGGCGGGTCGCGCTGGGCGGTGGCAGCGGCGGGCGGGTCGCGCCGGACGGTGGCGGCGGGCGAGTCGCATGAGGGGGTGCCGGGTCCGTCGGTGGCGGGGCGGATGGCGAGGTGGCCGGCCGCGAGTGAGGGCGACGTGCCGGACACGTCGGACTTGCGGCGACATGTGAAGTCGTTCGGATACTTACGATCATTCGGACGGGCGGAAGAACGGGGGTCCGATTTGTGTGAGCTTGCAGAGACCGAACGGTCGGCGGCGGCGAACGGCGGATGTGGAGTTTGACGGAGGCCGACTCCTGACGACGCCAAAACGTTGCGGACAAGCTGCGACGAGTGAGCTGATATAGCCGGTTCGCCAGCCCTGAAATCGGCCGAAAGGTCGATTCTTCCGCGAGGCCACGTCATCTTGGCCCGCGCTCTGTTGGTCCTGACGTGGCGTGTGGCACGATCGTGGGTAACCAAACCGGGCCACGTGTCACAGCGATCGCATGGGAGCAAGAGATGCGCGATAAGACGCTAGGCCGGTGGATTGTGCGGTTGGCGGTGACGGTCGGGGCCGGCTCGCTGGCGTTAGGGCTGTCCACCGCTGCGGCCCACGCTGACGAGTCCACTTACGCCCGATTCAGTGCTCACCCGACGACGTTGGTCGGCGCGGCGCGGCTGAGCCCGGCGCAGGAGCAAATGTTCGTCACCGAGGACTATAGCTGGGAGTGATCGGGTCGTCGCCATCGCAGCCGGCGACGGTCGATCATGGCCACTGCTGTGCGCGAATGGGGAACTGGTGCCCGCACCGAAGACGCCGATCAGGCGTGCTGACACTCACGCCTGGCTGATCACCGGTCCACTTCTGTTCCTCGGCGTCCTGATGGCCCTGCCGGGGCTGCTCTCCGACCAGTCGTACCCGATCACGCACAACATCCAGTACGCGCCCGTGCTGCTGCTGTTCGCGATCGTGGCGACCCACACGCAGCTGAGGCTGGACGTGCGTCGGCAGGTGCTGGCGATCGGGATGAACGACGTCCCGATCCTGCTGGCGCTGTGCTACCTCTCGCCGGTGCTGGTGATCGTCATCCGGATCATCGCCAGCCTCAGCTGGAACGTGCTCAAGCTGAGGCTGGGCCCGCACAAGGTCGCGTTCAACGCCGCCAGTCACTTCGCGGGCGTCGCCGCGGCCACGCTGGTCGTCGCCGAGCTGCACATCGGGGAGCCCCGCGAGCCGCGCACCTGGCTGGTGCTCGCGCTCGCCATCGTTGCGAGCAACATCATCAACCTCGCGGCGATCTCGGGCGTCATGGCGATCGTGCAGGGCATCGCGCACCTGCCGCAGTTCCTGCGCACGGCCCTGCCGGGGCACGCGGTGATGGGCGTCGGCATCGTGCTCGGCCTCGTGATGCTGCTGACGCTGCAGGCCAACCCGTGGGCGAGCCTGCTGCTGATCTTCATCGCGATCGCGCTGGTGCTGGGCAACCGGGCCTACGCGCGGTTCCTGCGCCAGCACAAGAGCCTCATGGAGATGTACGGACTGACCCGCGACATCGCCAGCACCAACCACGACGGCACCCTGCCCGACGTGCTGCTCGGCCGGGTCCGGGCGCTGCTCGTCGCCGACTCCGCGTCGCTCTGGCTCCCGCATCACGGGCGGCACCAGGAGGTGCTGCTCTCCGCGCGCTTCGACTACCCGGGGCTGCTCGACGCCGCCCCGACGCCGGATCTCTTCCGCGAACTCGCGATGCGCAGCGGGCGCACGATCGCCGTCGGCCCCCGCGTCGGCGACCCCGAGCTGCGCGTGGCGCTGCAGGAGGCGTCGGTCAAGGACATCATCGTGGTCCCGCTGCGCTCCGGCGGCGTCACCATCGGCACGCTCGAGGTGGCCGGACGGCTCGGCGAGCGCACCGCGTTCGGCAAGGACGACGTGCAGCTGATCGAGACGCTCGCGGCGCACACCGGCGTCGCGGTCGAGAACAGCCGGCTCGTCGACCGGCTCCAGTTCGACGCCAACCACGACTCGCTCACCGGCCTGGCCAACCGCCGCCGGATGCTCGAGGCGCTCGGCGAGGCGATGACCGGCCGCGGGCCGCGCGAGGTCGTGGCCGTGCTGCTGTTCGACGTCGTCGCGCTGCGCCAGGTCAACGACTCGCTCGGGCACGCCGCCGGCGACAAGGTGCTCGCCGAGGTGGCCCGGCGCCTGCGGACGCTCGCGCCGCAGGGGGCGCTGGTGGCCCGGGTCGGCGACGACGAGTTCGCGATCGAGCTGCGCACGGCCAGCGCCGACGCGGCCGCGACCGTCGCGGACACGTTGCGCCAGGGCCTGCGCGATCCGATGGTGATCGACTCGCTGACGATCGACATCGACACGTACGTCGGAATCTCGATCTATCCCGAGCACGGCTCGGACCCCGAGGAGCTGGTGCAGCGGGCCCACGTGGCCACGCACGTCGCGAAGTCGCGGGGGATCGTGCAGGTCTTCAACGCCGGCCTGCAGTCCCGCGCGGTGCGGCGGGTCGGGCTCGCGGCCGACCTGCGCACGGCTCTCGCCGGTGGCGAGCTCGAGGTGTACTTCCAGCCGAAGGTCGCCCTCTCCGACCGCCGGCTCGTCGGCGTCGAGTGCCTGGCCCGCTGGGAGCACCCCGTGCACGGCCAGGTGGCGCCGCCGGACTTCGTGGCCGTGGCCGAGCACACCGGCCAGCTCGGCCGGCTCAACGGCGTGGTCCTGCGCGAGGGCATCCGCCGCGCCCGCGAGTGGGCCGACGCCGGACGGCCGCTCGTCGTCGCCGTGAACCTCTCGGCCCGCACGCTGGGCGACTCGGACCTGCCGCTGCAGATCTCGGAGCTGCTCGACGAGCACGGCGTCCCCGCGGACCGGCTGATCCTGGAGATCGCCGAGGACGAGGGCCTGCTCGTCGGCGGCCGCGCCCTGTCGACCCTCACCCGCCTGCGCGATCTCGGCGTGCGGCTCTCCGTCGACGACTTCGGCGCCGGGCGCTCGTCGTTCGCCGACCTCAGCCGACTGCCGGTGCAGGAGGTCAAGATCGACCGTTCGTTCGTGCAGGGCATGGCCACCTCGCCCAGCGACCTCGCCATCGTGCGCACGATCGTGGACATGGCCCGCCACTTCGAGCTCGACGTGGTCGCCGAAGGCGTGGAGAGCGAGCTGACGCTCGGGCTGCTCGAGGACATGCGCTGCGACATGGGCCAGGGCTTCCTGTTCAGCCGCCCGCTGCCCTACGAGCGCTTCGAGTCCTGGCTGCAGGTCCAGACCGCGGAGGATTCGGCCGAGGCCCCGGCGGGCGAGGTCCGCTGGCTGCGCGCCGTCCCGTAGCCGAACGCGGAGGCGCAGGGCAGTCGAACGCGGAGGCCCACTCCAGCCAGCCGGAGGCGGACGCGCCGGGCGGCAGGAGGCGAAAGCGGCTGACGGTGAGGGCGCAGGGCGAGCCTCGAACGCCGCGCGAGCGAGGCGGGGAGCAGGGGGCCAAGACGCGCCGAAAAGGGCCTCTGAGCTGGGAGAAGACCGAAAGTTGGTAAGTCGATTTCGTGCCCGGCCGGGGGCCGTGTACGCTTAGCGAGCGCGTGTACGGGAACGTACGCGATGCGCCCCCTTAGCTCAGTCGGCAGAGCGTCTCCATGGTAAGGAGAAGGTCTACGGTTCGATTCCGTAAGGGGGCTCGAGACCGGGCTTGAGACATCGAGTCCGCCGCGGCGGTGTAGCTCAGATGGCAGAGCAAGCGGCTCATAATCGCTGTGTCGCCGGTTCAAGTCCGGCCACCGCTACAGAAGCACCACTGGGACGCCCGATTGGGCGTCCGTCTGTGTGAGCCGTTATGATGGTTCGCTGGATCTGATTCCGCCCCACCTGAACGTTCTGAAGGAAGGCACTTCGCCATGGCCAAGGCGACCGACGTTCGTCCGAAGATCACGCTGGCGTGCACGGAGTGCAAAGAGCGGAACTACATCACGAAGAAGAACCGCCGCAACGACCCGGACCGCATCGAGCTGAAGAAGTTCTGCCCGCGCGACGGCAAGCACACCGTCCACCGCGAGACCCGTTAGTCGCTGCGCAGCACGAGCGTTCGATGAAGCCCCGGCCCCGATGGGACCGGGGCTTCATCGCGTACCCGGGCGGTTGGAGCCGCAGAAACGACCACCCCCCCCCGACCGTGGGTGGGGGAGAGTCGCCGCGGGAGCGACCGGCCCGTAACCGGGAGGCCGGAGAAGCCGTGCGCGGGGGGAGCCGCCGCAGGAACGACCGGCCTGCGACCGGAGCGCTTGGGCGTTACCGGTAAATTTCAGGTCATGCCGCTGGATCAGTCGTTCTTGGGCCGGGTGTACCCGCCGACCCCGCCCTACGAGGTAGGCCGGGAGAAGATCCGCGAGTTCGCGGACGCGGTCTTCGCCGCCGACCCCGTGCACCGAGACCTCGCCGAGGCGCGCGCGAGGGGCTACAGCGACGTGATCGCCCCGCCGACGTTCGCCATCATCCTGAGCCAGAACGCCGGCCAGCAGCTCGTCGACGACCCCACGTTCGGCATGGACTACAGCCGGGTGGTGCACGGCGGCCAGACGTTTCGCTACGTGCGGCCGATCCAGGCCGGCGACCACCTCGTCACGGTCATGACGGTGGAGGAGATCAGCAGCCGGGCCGGCCACGCGTTCCTGACCACGCGGCACGAGGTGGCCACCGTCGAGGGCGAGGCCGTCGTGACGATCTGGACCCGGCTCGTGATTCGTGGGGAGGGCTGAACGATGCAGCCAGGTACCGAGTTCCCGGCCCAGACGTACCGGGTCACCAGGGCCGCCCTGGTGCGCTACGCGGGCGCGTCCGGCGACTTCAACCCGATCCACTGGAGCGACCGCCAGGCGACCGCTGTCGGACTGCCCGGCGTCATCGCGCACGGCATGCTGACCATGGGTCTGGCGGGCCAGGCGGTGGCGTGCTGGGTGGGCGGAACAGCGGCGATCGTGGAATTTTCCACCCGCTTCGCGAATCCGGTCGTCGTGCCCGACGACGACAAGGGCACCGAGGTGGTCATCAGCGGGGTGGTCAAGAAGATCCACGACGACGGCCTGGTGCAGATCGACGTGACCGCGACCTGCGAGGGGGACAAGGTCCTGGGGGCCGCGAAGGCACTCGTTCGGAACAACGACGACAACCGGTAGAGGGGGGTGGTTGGGATATCCCGCCGACAACCCGTACACTGGTCCGCCGTGGGGTGAGCAACCCGACACCGTCCTGTCCGGACCTGTCGGAGCTGCCTTCCTCGCGAAGGGGTGTGGCGCAATTGGTAGCGCAGCGGTCTCCAAAACCGCAGGTTGCAGGTTCGAGTCCTGTCGCCCCTGCGCCGAAGGCCTGACCTGGGTCTGGTGCGCCCGGCCGGAAGGCCGGGACGTCGACCACAGCGGTCACGGTTGGTCCGACCGCGTGCCACCGGCTTCTCGCCGGTGTCCCGCGAACCGAGCCGAACCGGTGGTCGACGGGTCCAAGGGCCCGGGTTCTCGCTGTCGGCCGACACGGACCGAGCACTCGCGAGATCACGGAAGAGGGCGAAAGTGGCCGAACGCAGGCGACGCGGGACCAACCCCGCCGACGATCGCCGTGAAGAGGAGCTCAGCGCCGAGGACGCCGCTATCGAGGAAGAGTTCGCCGACGAGCTGGACAGCCTCGACACCGCGGACGACGTCGATGACGAGATCGACGAGGACGATGACCTCGACGAGGAGACCGCGAGCAAGAACGGCCGGTCCAAGGACAAGTCCAAGGACGCCAAGTCGAAGGACCTCAAGACCAAGGACGGCAAGAAGGTCAAGGTCAAAGAGGGCAGCTCGAACAACATCTTCGCGCGGCTCATCAACTTCATCCGCGAGGTTGTCGCCGAGCTGCGTAAGGTTATCTGGCCGACCCGCAAGGAGCTGACCACCTACACCCTCGTCGTAGTGGTGTTCGTGATCATCATGCTGGCCATCGTCGGCGGCCTCGACTTCGGCTTCGCCAAGCTCGTCCTCTGGTCCTTCGGCAACGGCAACGCCGACCAGTAAGGGCACCGGCCGACCGGGCGGAACGCCGCCGATGAAGGCCGGACCAGCACAGACGGCGACCCGAAGATCAGACAGACGGAAGTGAGCAGCGTGCAGGAATTCGACGAGACGCCCGGTACCGACGACGACGAGCAGCACGAGGAAACGTCGACGGTGATGACGGCCGACACCCCGCCGGTGACGACCGACGCCGAGGACCCCGTCGCCGAGCTGCGTGCCGCACTGCGCTTCGCACCCGGTGACTGGTACGTCGTGCACTCCTACGCCGGCTACGAGAACAAGGTCAAGACGAATCTCGAGACCCGCATCACGAGCCTCGACATGGAAGAGTTCATCTACCAGGTCGAGGTCCCGACTCGTGAAGAGGTCGAGATCAAGAACGGCAAGCGCACGCAGGTGCAGAACAAGGTCTTCCCCGGCTACATCCTCGTCCGGATGGAGCTGACCCCGGAGTCGTACTCCTGCGTGCGCAACACGCCGGGCGTCACGGGCTTCGTCGGCGCGACCGACCGGGCCGACCGCCCGGCTCCGCTGTCGCTCGACGAGGTGCTCAAGTGGCTGGCCCCCGTCGTGCAGCAGGAGGGCGGGAAGAAGGCCGGCGGCAAGACCGAGGTCAAGGTCCTCGACTTCGAGGTCGGCGACTCCGTCACCGTCACCGACGGCGCCTTCGCCTCGCTCCAGGCGACCATCAGCGAGATCAACGCCGACCAGCAGAAGCTCAAGGTGCTGGTCTCGATCTTCGGTCGCGAGACCCCGGTCGAGCTCAACTTCAACCAGGTCACCAAGATCTGAGTCGTGACCCGGCCGAGGCCAGGTCACAAAAGACCCCGGCCGAGGCCGGGTCCCGAAGATCTGAGCACGACCTGGCCCCGGGCCAGGTCGAAGATCGAATTCGCCTACGGTACGCTTGAGCGTCCGGCCTCAGTTGCCGGGCGCTCAGTCGTGCGTAGAGACCGCCGCTAAGGCGAACTCGAGGAACAGCACGAAACCGAATTCCAGCCCAGGAAGACGAAAGCAGCCATGCCTCCGAAGAAGAAGCTCGTCAAGACCTTCACGCTTCAGTTGCCGGGCGGCCAGGCCACCCCGGCGCCGCCGGTCGGCCCCGCCCTCGGTCAGCACGGCGTGAACATCATGGAGTTCGTCAAGGCGTACAACGCCCAGACGGAGTCCATGCGCGGTGACATCATCCCGGCGCAGATCAGCGTCTACGAGGACCGCACGTTCACCTTCATCCTCAAGACGCCGCCGGCCGCGCGCCTGCTGCTCAAGGCCGCCGGTGTGCCCAAGGGCTCCGGCGTCCCGCAGAAGGACAAGGTCGGCTCGATCACCAAGGCTCAGCTCCGCGAGGTCGCCGAGAAGAAGATGGCCGACCTGAACGCGAACGACATCGAGATGGCCGAGCGGATCATCGCCGGCACCGCCCGCTCCATGGGCATCGTCGTCAAGGACTGACGCTCCGCACCGCACCGAACCGCACAAGTGGGAGGGCGCCCGCGGGCGTCCGCACTGAGACCACAGGAGAACTCAGCGACATGTCGCAGCACGGCAAGAACTACCGCAAGGTCGTCGACCTCGTCGACCGCAACGCGCTCTACAGCCCGATGGCCGCCGTCAAGCTCGCGAAGCAGACGACGACCGTGAAGTTCGACCCCACCGTCGAGGTGGCCATGCGCCTGGGTGTCGACCCGCGCAAGGCCGACCAGATGGTCCGGGGCACGGTCAACCTGCCGCACGGCACCGGCAAGACCGCCCGCGTCATCGTCTTCGCGCAGGGCCCCAAGGCCGCCGAGGCCGAGGCCGCCGGTGCGGACGCGGTCGGCACCGACGAGCTGGTCGCCCGCATTCAGGAGGGCTGGCTGGACTTCGACGCGGCGATCGCCACGCCCGACCAGATGGCCAAGATCGGCCGGATCGCGCGGATCCTGGGCCCGCGCGGCCTGATGCCGAACCCGAAGACGGGCACGGTGACCATGGACGTCACCAAGGCGGTCAACGAGATCAAGGGTGGCAAGATCACCTACCGGGTGGACAAGCACTCGAACCTGCACCTCATCATCGGCAAGGCGAGCTTCAGCGAGCAGCAGCTCGTGGAGAACTACGCGGCCGTGCTCGAGGAGGTCAACCGGGCGAAGCCCTCGGCGGCCAAGGGCAAGTACCTGCGGAAGATCTTCCTCACCACCACCATGGGCCCGGGCATCCCGGTCGACCCGAACAAGACGCGCAACCTCCTCGAGGACGACAGCGTCGTCACCGCCGCGGAGTAGTCAGCAGACTCCCAGCCAAGCGGGAACATCCGGGACAGCGTGCCTGTGGCACGCTGTCCCGGTGCGTTTGCAGGACGTGTGGTTTCGATACAGCCGCCGCGCACCCTGGACCCTGCGCGGGGTCGACCTGACCCTCGAGCCGGGGGAGACCGCGGTCGTGGCCGGCCCGAACGGGTCCGGGAAGTCCACGCTGCTGCAGCTGGCCGCCGGTGTGCTCCGGCCGGGTCGGGGCCTGGTCGCGCAGCGCCCCCCGGTCGTCGGCTGGGTGCCCGAGCGCTTTGCGGCGGATCAGCCGTTCACGGCGCGCGCCCATCTGCGGCACATGGCGGCCATTCGCGGCCTGGACGCCGACGAGGACATCGAGCGGTGGGCGCGCCGGCTGCACTTCGAGCACTTTCTCGACGTCCGGCTCAACCGGCTCTCGAAGGGCTCGGCGCAGAAGGTCGGCCTGGTCCAGGCGCTCCTGCGCCCGCCCGGGCTCCTGGTGCTCGACGAGCCCTGGGAGGGCCTCGACGCGCAGACCCGCGAGCAGGTGCCCGCGATCGTCGCCGAGGTCGTCGGTCGCGGCGGGTCCGTGCTGGTCAGCGACCACCTGGGGGAGGTCGCACGGCTGCCTGGCGCACGCCGCTGGCACGTTCGCGACGGTGAGGTGCACGCGGGCGAACGGTCGGCGCGCAAGACGGTGATCGAGCTGGCGGTCGACGCGTCGGAGGCGGGGGACGCGGTCTCGCGGTTGCGCTCGGCCGGTTTCGACGTGGTGGCGGTACGCGATGAGGTGCCCCTGTCATGACCGCCCTGATCCGCATGCGGCTGACCGGGTTCGTCCAGACGGGCCGTGCCGCCGCACCGCTGCTCGCCGCGCTCGTGGTGCTCTCCGTCCTCTACGGCGGCGGGCAGGCCCAGGCCGGCGAGGCCTACGGCGTCTCCGCGGCCGTGCTGTTCGTGGTGCTCGCCTGGCAGACCAAGGTGCTGCTCGACGTCGAGCCGGACGTGCAGCGCCGCCTCGGCCGGGTCGCGGTCGGCGGCGCCACGCGGGAGATCGCCGCCGGGCTGGCCGCCGCCCTGCTGGCCGGGCTGCCCCTGATCCTCGTCGCGATGGTCCTGCCATGGGTCGTCAACGGCGTGACGACACCGGGTCCGGGCGACCCGTCGCTGGCCACCGGCATCGCGCTCGGCCTGTGGGCGCACCTGCTGCTCCTGCTGCCGGCCGTGACGCTCGGCGCGCTGGCCAGCCGCGCGGTGACCGTCCAGGCGGCGCGGGGGCTGACCGTGCTCGTGGCCGGCATCGTGTTCACGATCGTCTTCGGCCTCAAGAGCTTCCCGGCGCCCTGGCTCGCCCCGCCGGTGATGGCCACGGCCCGTGACACCGTCGGCGGCGCCCACCTTCCCACGCTCACGGTCACGACCCTGTGGGGCATCGCGTGGACCGCAGTATTCGTGATCGTGTACGGCCGCATGCGGCTCGACCGCGCCTGATTTGGAGAAACGTCGAACCGTCGCGTATTTTGGTAGCGCAAACCCGAAGACCGCTGGTCATGTCCGCGTGAGCGGACATCGAAGGCCCCGCCGCAATGCGGGCGACCCGCGCAGGGCCGCGAACATGGTGTGAATGCCGGCGCCGCAACGTGCCGTCCTCCGCTCCGAGCGCCCCTGCGCCCGGGGCGTTTTTCATTGCTGGGGCCAGTGACTGGCACCGAAGCAACGAGAGAGGAGGGACATGGCGGACAAGCCGGTTCGAGACGACAAGGCCACGGCTGTCGCGGAGCTCACCGAGCAGTTCCGGGGCTCCTCGGCCACCGTGCTGACCGAGTACCGCGGCCTCACCGTGGCGCAGCTCAAGACCCTGCGCCGCAACCTGGGCCGCGAGACCACGTACGCCGTCGCGAAGAACACGCTCGCGAAGCGTGCCGCGACGGACGCGGGCATCAGCGGGCTCGACGATTTGTTCTCCGGTCCTACCGCGCTCGCCTTCGTCGGCGGCGACCCGGTGGAGGCGGCCAAGAGCCTCCGCGAGTTCGCGAAGACCAACCCGATGCTCGTCATCAAGGGTGGTGTCTTCGAGGGCAAGGCCATCAGCGCGGACGAGGTCCGTCGCCTGGCCGACCTGGAGTCCCGTGAGGTGCTGCTGGCGAAGCTGGCCGGCGCCATGAAGGGCAACCTGAGCAAGGCGGCGGCGCTGTTCCAGGCTCCGCTGTCGAAGGCGGCCCGCACCGCCCAGGCTCTGGTGGACAAGCGCGCGCAGGAAGCCGGTGGCGCGGCCGAATAAGTCCGGCCCGCCCCGATACCCAAACTTTTGAGAGGAAACGCCACCATGGCGAAGCTGAGCACCGACGAACTCCTCGACGCGTTCAAGGAGATGACGCTGATCGAGCTCTCCGAGTTCGTGAAGCAGTTCGAAGAGGTCTTCGAGGTCACCGCGGCCGCCCCGGTCGCCGTTGCCGCCGCCGCCGGCCCGGCCGCCGCGGCCGCCGAGGTCGAGGAGAAGACCGAGTTCGACGTCATCCTCGAGGGTGACGGCGGCAAGAAGATCCAGGTCATCAAGGTTGTGCGCGAGCTGACCGGCCTGGGCCTCAAGGAGGCGAAGGACCTCGTCGAGGCCGCGCCGAAGGCCGTCCTCGAGAAGGCCAACAAGGAGAACGCCGACAAGGCCAAGGCGAAGCTCGAGGCCGAGGGCGCCAAGGTTACCCTCAAGTAACTCAGCGTCGATCCAAGGACGGCCGCCGGACTCCGGCGGCCGTCTTTTTTGTCAGCAACTTGTAAGGACCCCAAGATCTAGTGGGCCGACCACAACACTTAGTGGTCGGGGTGCGAGATATCTGTCACGAAGCCCCGACGCGCGTGGGAACCCTTGACGCGGTGACCGGCGGCCAGGCACGCTAATCAGGCACTGCCTTCCGCAGACGCGGTGGGCCGGGCGGACCGACTAGATGTGCCCCGATCCTTCTTGGGTCCGGTTCAGCGCGCATCAACAGGGAAACCGCAGGCCACGACCGTCGCGAGCGGCCCGGCCGGTGGAGAAACGATCTTCGCAAAAGGTCGTTGGAAACATCGTGCACGATGCCGCTGGACAGCGGTGAGCCTCTCGGCTACACTGCTAGTTTGCGCTGTCTTCTGACTTCACCTTCGGCGTGAGGTGCCCCTTCGTGGGCTCCTCCACATCGGGGGTCGTCAGGCTGCACGCGAAACGGCCTGTCTGCAACACCGGTCCTCGGAAGGACGCATCTTGGCAGCTTCCCGCCCTGCGAAGACCAGTTCGAGCGCTTACGCTCCCCGCCGGGTCTCCTTCGGCAGGATCACCGAACACCTAGAGGTTCCCAACCTCCTTGCCATCCAAACCGACTCGTTCGACTGGCTGGTTGGCAACGAGAATTGGCAGAGCCGCTCGGCCGGTGATCAGCACGCCCGTTCCGGGCTCGCGGAGATCCTCGATGAGATCAGTCCTATTGAGGACTTCTCCGGCACGATGTCACTGTCGTTCTCCGCGCCGCGCTTCGACGAGGTCAAGGCCCCGATCGAGGAGTGCAAGGAGAAGGACCTCACCTACTGCGCCCCGCTGTTCGTGACCGCGGAGTTCACCAACCACACCACTGGCGAGATCAAGAGCCAGACGGTGTTCATGGGTGACTTCCCGATGATGACGCCCAAGGGCACCTTCATCATCAACGGCACCGAGCGCGTCGTGGTGAGCCAGCTCGTCCGCTCCCCGGGCGTGTACTTCGACAAGCAGCCGGACAAGACCTCCGACCGCGACCTCACCAGCGTCAAGGTCATCCCGAGCCGGGGCGCCTGGCTTGAGTTCGACATCGACAAGCGCGACACCGTCGGTGTCCGCATCGACCGCAAGCGTCGGCAGGCGGTCTCCGTCCTGCTCAAGGCCATCGGCTGGTCCGCCGAGCGCATCCGTGAGAAGTTCGGCTGGTCCGAGCTCATGATGACCACGCTCGAGAAGGACCACATCGCCGGTCAGGACGAGGCGCTGCTGGACATCTACCGCAAGCTGCGGCCGGGTGAGCCGCCGACGCGGGAGAACGCGCAGAACCTCCTCGACAACCTGTTCTTCAACCCGAAGCGGTACGACGTCGCCAAGGTTGGCCGATACAAGTTCAACAAGAAGCTCGAACTGGACGTGCCGATCAACCAGGGCGTCCTGACCGAAGAGGACATCGTCGCCACGGTCGAGTACCTCTGCCGCCTGCACACGGGCGAAGAGGGCTACGAGGCCGACGACATCGACCACTTCGGCAACCGTCGCCTGCGCACGGTCGGCGAGCTCATCCAGAACCAGGTCCGCGTGGGCCTGTCCCGGATGGAGCGCGTCGTCCGCGAGCGCATGACGACCCAGGACGTCGAGGCGATCACGCCGCAGACCCTGATCAACATCCGCCCCGTCGTGGCGGCGATCAAGGAGTTCTTCGGCACCTCCCAGCTGTCGCAGTTCATGGACCAGACCAACCCGCTGGCGGGCCTGACCCACCGGCGCCGGCTGAGCGCGCTCGGCCCGGGTGGTCTGTCCCGTGAGCGGGCCGGCTTCGAGGTCCGTGACGTGCACCCGTCCCACTACGGCCGCATGTGCCCGATCGAGACCCCTGAGGGTCCCAACATCGGTCTCATCGGCGCGCTCTCGACGTTCGCGCGGGTCAACCCGTTCGGCTTCGTCGAGACGCCCTACCGCAAGGTCGTCGACGGCCGGGTGACCGACCAGATCGACTACCTGACCGCTGACGAAGAGGACCGGTTCGTCAAGGCCCAGGCCAACGCCCCGCTCAAGAGCGACGGCAACTTCGCCGAGGACCGCATCCTGGTTCGCCGAAAGGGCGGTGAGGTCGACAACGTCCCCGCCGACCAGGTGGACTACATGGACGTGTCGCCGCGGCAGATGACCTCGGTCGCGACCGCGATGATCCCGTTCCTCGAGCACGACGACGCCAACCGGGCACTGATGGGCGCGAACATGCAGCGCCAGGCCGTGCCGCTGGTCAAGGCGGAGTCGCCGCTGGTCGGCACCGGCATGGAGTACCGTGCCGCCGTCGACGCCGGCGACGTGGTCGTGGCCGAGGTCGGCGGGGTCGTCGAGGACATGTGCGCCGACTACGTCACGATCCACCAGGACGACGGCCACCGTCGCACCTACCTGCTGCACAAGTTCCGCCGCTCGAACTCCGGCTCCTGCGTCAACCAGAAGCCGGTGATCTTCGAGGGCGACCGGGTCGAGGCGGGGCAGGTCATCGCCGACGGCCCGTGCACCGACGAGGGCGAGATGGCGCTCGGGCGCAACCTGCTCGTGGCGTTCATGCCCTGGGAGGGCCACAACTACGAAGACGCGATCATCCTGTCCCAGAAGCTGGTGCAGAACGACGTCCTCACCTCGATCCACATCGAGGAGCACGAGGTCGACGCGCGCGACACCAAGCTGGGGCCGGAGGAGATCACCCGCGACATCCCGAACGTCAGCGAGGAAATGCTCGCCGACCTCGACGAGCGGGGGATCATCCGGATCGGCGCCGAGGTCGTCACCGGCGACATCCTCGTCGGCAAGGTCACGCCCAAGGGTGAGACCGAGCTGACCCCCGAGGAGCGGCTGCTGCGCGCGATCTTCGGCGAGAAGGCCCGCGAGGTCCGCGACACCAGCCTCAAGGTGCCGCACGGCGAGACCGGCACGGTCATCGGCGTGCGGACGTTCAGCCGCGAGGACGGCGACGAGCTGTCCCCGGGCGTGAACGAGCTGGTGCGCGTCTACGTGGCCCAGAAGCGGAAGATCCAGGACGGCGACAAGCTCGCCGGCCGCCACGGCAACAAGGGTGTCATCTCCAAGATCCTGCCCGTCGAGGACATGCCGTTCCTCGAGGACGGGACCCCGGTCGACATCGTGCTCAACCCGCTCGGCGTGCCGAGCCGTATGAACATCGGCCAGGTGCTGGAGACCCACCTCGGGTGGGTGGCCAAGACCGGTTGGAAGATCGACGGCGACGAGCACGAGTGGCAGCGCGCCCTGAAGGCCATCAACGCGGGGGAGTCCGAGCCGGACACCAACGTGGCGACCCCGGTCTTCGACGGCGCCAAGGAGGAGGAGATCGCCGGCCTGCTGAGCAGCACGCTGCCCAACCGGGACGGCAACCAGCTCATCGGGGCCAGTGGCAAGGCGCGGCTGTTCGACGGCCGCTCCGGCGAGCCGCTCCCGGACCCGATCGCGGTTGGCTACATCTACATCCTGAAGCTCAACCACCTGGTCGACGACAAGATCCACGCTCGCTCCACCGGTCCCTACTCCATGATCACGCAGCAGCCGCTGGGTGGTAAGGCGCAGTTCGGTGGCCAGCGCTTCGGTGAGATGGAGTGCTGGGCGATGCAGGCCTACGGCGCGGCCTACGCGCTGCAGGAGCTGCTGACCATCAAGTCCGACGACGTCCTCGGACGCGTCAAGGTCTACGAGGCGATCGTCAAGGGCGAGAACATCCCGGAACCGGGCATCCCGGAGTCCTTCAAGGTGCTCCTCAAGGAGCTGCAGTCGCTGTGCCTGAACGTCGAGGTGCTCTCCAGCGACGGCGTGGCCCTCGAGATGCGCGAGACGGACGACGAGGTGTTCCGCGCGGCCGAGGAGTTGGGCATCGACCTCTCGCGGCGCGAGCCGAGCAGCGTCGAGGAAGTCTGAAATCGCGGGCGGCGCTCCTGCGGGGGCGCCGCCTCGCCGGCCCGTTGAGGACCGGCACGCGACCTAGCAATTACCCGAGCAACTGAATCGTGAGGACATAGACGAAGTGCTCGACGTCAACTACTTCGACGAGCTCCGCATCGGCCTGGCCACGGCCGACGACATCCGCCAGTGGTCGCACGGCGAGGTCAAGAAGCCCGAGACCATCAACTACCGCACCCTGAAGCCGGAAAAGGACGGGCTCTTCTGCGAGAAGATCTTCGGTCCGACCCGGGACTGGGAGTGCTACTGCGGTAAGTACAAGCGGGTCCGCTTCAAGGGCATCATCTGTGAGCGCTGCGGCGTCGAGGTGACCCGGGCGAAGGTCCGCCGTGAGCGCATGGGCCACATCGAGCTCGCCGCGCCGGTCACGCACATCTGGTACTTCAAGGGTGTGCCCAGCCGCCTCGGCTACCTGCTCGACCTGGCGCCGAAGGACCTCGAGAAGATCATCTACTTCGCGTCGTACGTGATCACCAGCGTCGACAAGGAGGCTCGCCACCGCGACCTCGCCACCCTCGAGAACGAGGTGTCGGCCGAGAAGCGGCAGGCGGAGAACGCGCGCGACTCCGAGATCGAGAAGCGGGCCGCGAAGCTGGAGCAGGACCTGGCCGAGCTCGAGGCCGAGGGTGCGAAGGCCGACGTGCGCCGCAAGGTCAAGGAGGCCGGCGAGCGCGAGATGCGGCAGATCCGTGACCGCGCGCAGCGCGAGATCGACCGCCTCGACGAGGTCATGGACACGTTCCGCAAGCTGGAGCGCAAGAACCTCATCACCGACGAGCTGCTCTACCGCGAGCTGCGCGACCGGTTCGGTGAGTACTTCAACGGCGCCATGGGCGCCGAGGCGATCAAGGCCCTGCTCGAGAACCTGGACCTCGAGGAGGAGGCCGAGCTGCTGCGCGAGACCATTCGCAGCGGCAAGGGCCAGCGCAAGATCCGGGCGCTCAAGCGCCTCAAGGTCGTCGCCGCGTTCCTCAACACCGCCAACTCGCCGCTGGGCATGGTGCTGGACTGCGTCCCGGTCATCCCGCCGGACCTGCGCCCGATGGTGCAGCTCGACGGTGGCCGCTTCGCCACCAGCGACCTCAACGACCTGTACCGCCGGGTCATCAACCGCAACAACCGGCTCAAGCGCCTGATCGACCTGGGTGCCCCGGAGATCATCGTCAACAACGAGAAGCGGATGCTGCAGGAGGCCGTCGACGCGCTGTTCGACAACGGCCGCCGCGGTCGTCCCGTCACCGGCCCGGGCAACCGGCCGCTGAAGTCGCTGTCCGACATGCTCAAGGGCAAGCAGGGCCGGTTCCGGCAGAACCTGCTCGGCAAGCGCGTCGACTACTCCGGCCGTTCGGTCATCGTCGTCGGCCCGCAGCTCAAGCTGCACCAGTGCGGCCTGCCGAAGCAGATGGCCCTGGAGCTGTTCAAGCCGTTCGTGATGAAGCGCCTGGTGGACCTCAACCACGCGCAGAACATCAAGTCGGCCAAGCGCATGGTCGAGCGTCAGCGCCCGGTCGTGTGGGACGTGCTGGAGGAGGTCATCGCGGAGCATCCGGTGCTGCTCAACCGCGCGCCGACCCTGCACCGTCTGGGCATCCAGGCCTTCGAGCCGCAGCTGGTCGAGGGCAAGGCGATCCAGATCCACCCGCTCGTCTGCACCGCCTTCAACGCCGACTTCGACGGCGACCAGATGGCCGTGCACGTGCCGCTGTCCGCGGAGGCGCAGGCCGAGGCCCGCATCCTCATGCTGTCCAGCAACAACATCCTCAAGCCGGCCGACGGCAAGCCGGTCACCATGCCTACCCAGGACATGGTCATCGGCCTGTACCACCTCACGCACATCCAGAAGAACCTGCTCGGCGAGGGGCGCACCTTCAGCTCCGACGCCGAGGCGCGGATGGCGTTCGACAACGGCGAGCTGCACCTGCAGGCGCCCGTCAAGATCCGGCTCCGGGAGCTCATCGGCGTCGACAACGGCGCCGGTGCCGAGCCGTGGGAGGCGCCGGAGGGCTGGCAGCCGGGCGACACGGTCACGATCGAGACCACGCTCGGGCGCGTGCTGTTCAACGAGGCGCTCCCGGTCGGGTACCGCTTCGTGAACTACGAGATCCGCAAGGGTCAGCTGTCGGCGATCGTCAACGACCTCGCCGAGCGCTTCCCGAAGGTCTCCCTCGCGGCGGCCCTGGACGCGCTGAAGCTGGCCGGCTTCCACTGGGCCACCTGGTCCGGCGTCACCATCGGCATGGAGGACGTCATCCAGCCGCCTCGCAAGCGCGAGATCCTCGAGCGCTACGAGAAGGAGGCGGAGCGGATCGACAAGCAGTACCAGCGTGGTCTCATGACCGCCGAGGAGCGCCGCGGCGAGCTCATCGAGATCTGGACCAAGGCGACCGGCGAGGTGGCCAAGGAGATGGAGAGCGCGCTGCCGCGCGAGAACCCGCTGTGGAAGATGATCAACTCGGGTGCCCGCGGTAACCTCCTCCAGCTCCGCCAGATCGCCGCGATCCGTGGCCTGGTGGCCAACCCGAAGGGCGAGATCATCCCGCGGCCGATCAAGGCCAGCTACCGGGAGGGTCTGTCCGTGCTGGAGTACTTCATCTCCACGCACGGTGCCCGCAAGGGTCTGGCCGACACCGCGCTGCGGACCGCCGACTCGGGTTACCTGACCCGTCGTCTGGTCGACGTCTCGCAGGACGTCATCATCCGCGAGGAGGACTGCGGCACCGACCGCGCCATCCCGATGGCGGTCGGCGAGCTGGTCGACGGCGTGCTGCGCATCCACCAGCACGCGGAGACCGGTGTGCACGCGCGCACCCTCGCCGACGACGTGCGGGACAAGGACGGCCGGATGGTCGCCGAGCGGGGCACGGACATCAACTCGATGGTCGTGGACCTGCTGGTCGCGGCCGGCGTCGAGAACGTCCGGGTCCGCAGCGTGCTCACCTGCGAGTCGAAGCTGGGCGTCTGCGGCGCCTGCTACGGCCGGTCGCTGCCCACGGGCAAGACGGTCGACGTCGGCGAGGCGGTCGGCATCATCGCCGCCCAGTCCATCGGTGAGCCGGGCACGCAGCTGACGATGCGTACCTTCCACACCGGTGGTGTCGCGGGTGAGGACATCACCCAGGGTCTGCCGCGTGTCACGGAGATCTTCGAGGCCCGCGTGCCGAAGGGTAAGGCGCCCATCGCCGACACCCCCGGCCGCGTGCGCATCGAGGACGGCGAGCGGATGCGGAAGATCATCATCGTGCCGGACGACGGCAGCGACGAGATCGTCCACGACAAGCTCAGCCGCCGCGTCAAGCTGCGCATCCAGGACGGCGAGCACGTCGAGGTCGGCGAGAAGCTGACCGAGGGCACGATCGACCCGCACGAGCTGCTGCGCATCATGGGTCCCCGGGCGGTGCAGGTGCACCTGACGTCCGAGGTCCAGGAGGTGTACCGCTCGCAGGGTGTGCTCATCCACGACAAGCACATCGAGATCATCATTCGCCAGATGCTCAAGCGGGTGACGGTCATCGACTCCGGCTCGACCGAGTTCCTGCCGGGCGTGCTCGTCGACCGCGCGATGTTCGAGGCGGAGAACCGCCGCGTCGTCGCCGAGGGCGGTGAGCCGGCCGCGGGTCGTCCGGTGCTCATGGGTATCACCAAGGCGTCGCTGGCGACGGAGTCGTGGCTGTCCGCGGCCTCGTTCCAGGAGACGACCCGGGTGCTGACCGATGCCGCGATCCACGCGCGCAGCGACTCGCTGATCGGTCTGAAGGAGAACGTCATCATCGGTAAGCTCATCCCGGCCGGTACGGGCATCAGCAAGTACCGCAGCATCCGGGTCGAGCCGACCGAGGAGGCGAAGGCGAAGGTCTACTCGATGACGGGCTACCCGGAGGCCGACTACGGCTTCGGGCCCGCGAGTGGTCAGGCCGTCCCGCTGGACGACTTCGACCTGGGCTCCTTCCGCTAGGCTCCTTCCGCAAGGCCGAGCAAAGCGATCTGAACGGCGCAGGGGCGGGGACCTTCAGGGGTCTCCGTCCCTTCGCCGTTCACCGGATAGAGTCGTCTGGTGACGTCATCGACCCGGCATCCGCTGGATCCGGATCCCGTTCGGGCGACCAAGGCCACCGCCGTGTTCGGGCTGGGCCTGCTGTCCGTCGTCACGGGCCCGTTCCTCGGTGGGGTGATTCCGGCGACGCTCGCGCTGCTCATGGCCCGCGAGTCGCACAAGGACCTGGTCGCCGCCGAGGGCTTCCTGCTCGGCGCCCGGCGGTTGCGCAACGGCGTGCGGCTGGCCTGGACCGGGATCGTGCTGGCCATCGCCGGCCTCGTCGTGCTGGCGATCGTCGGCCTGCTGCACTACGCGCGGCAGCGCGGCACCGACTTCGACCCGACGGTGAACTAGATGTCCTACCCGCCGTATCAGCCGCAGCCGCCCGCCTACGGCCCGCCGCCCCCCTACGGCCCGCCGCCCGCCTATGGCCCGCCACCGGGCTACGCGCCGCCCCCGCTCCCGCCGTCGCCCGCGCTGACGCCCGCCATGCGCGTCGACGTCGTGCAGGGCACGCAGTTCGGCGTCGCCTACCCGGCCGCGCCGACCACGCCGAGCGGCCCGTCCATCGGCTCCCTGGTCGCGGGCATCGCCTCGATCCTGGTCGCGCTCTTCGCGCTCTGCCTCGGCGCCACCGGCGCGTCCGAGGGCTGGGGCCTCGCCGCCGCGGGCGCGTTCACCGTCCTGGGTATCTTTCTCGGCGCCGGAGCGGCCGGCCTGGGCCTCGCCGGCACCCGCCAGATCCGCCGGGCCGCCGCAGCCGGCGCCGCGGTGAGCGGGCGGGGCATGGCCATCACCGGCATCGTGCTCGGCTGCACGGGCGGCGGCCTGGCGATGTTCGTCGTGCTGCTCACATTCCTGCTCAGCTGAGCGGGGAAAACGAGCCCCCCGGACGCTTCGATCGGCGACCAGGTACTCTTGGTGTGAAGAGTGTTCCGTCGGGGGGCGTGCCGGGCGATTTTGACCAGCGTCCTTACGGTGGGTACTCTTTCCCCTCGTGCCCGGCTTTGCTGGGCAACTCGTGCGTGCGCCCACATCGCCCGCTCCGCGGGAGTGAGGGTGGGTGCGGACCACAACCCCGGGCTGGGATCAAACGGGCCGGGTCCGCGGAACTGGCGACACGCCCGACCGCGGGTGCCGGTCTACGCCGGGCAGACAGATAGAGAAGACGTTGCGGCCGCGAGGCCGAAGGGAGAGGCAGGCCCAGTGCCTACGATCCAGCAGCTGGTCCGCAAGGGCCGCCAGGCGAAGCTGAGCAAGACGAAGACGCCGGCGCTCAAGGGAAGCCCGCAGCGGCGGGGCGTCTGCACGCGTGTGTACACGACCACGCCGAAGAAGCCCAACTCGGCGCTGCGCAAGGTGGCCCGCGTGCGGCTGAGCAACGGCATCGAGGTGACGGCCTACATCCCCGGTGTCGGTCACAACCTTCAGGAGCACTCGATCGTGCTGGTCCGTGGCGGTCGTGTGAAGGACCTCCCCGGCGTCCGGTACAAGATCATCCGTGGTTCGCTGGACACCCAGGGCGTCCGCAACCGCAAGCAGGCTCGCAGCCGTTACGGCGCGAAGAAGGAGAAGAGCTGACATGCCGCGTAAAGGCCCCGCGCCGCGCCGGCCGCTCGTGGCGGACCCGGTCTACAACTCCCTGCTCGTGACCCAGCTGATCAACAAGATCCTGGTCGAGGGCAAGCGTCAGCTCGCCGAGCGCATCGTGTACAGCGCGCTCGAGGGTGCTCGCGAGAAGACCGGTACCGACCCCGTGGTGACGCTCAAGCGCGCCATGGACAACGTGAAGCCGACCCTCGAGGTCCGCAGCCGCCGTGTCGGTGGCGCGACCTACCAGGTGCCGGTCGAGGTCAAGCCGGTCCGCGCCACCACGCTGGGCCTGCGCTGGCTGGTCACGTACTCCCGCGCCCGCCGCGAGAAGACCATGACCGAGCGGCTGATGAACGAGCTGCTCGACGCCAGCAACGGTCTCGGTGCTTCGGTGAAGCGCCGCGAGGACACCCACAAGATGGCGGAGTCCAACAAGGCCTTCGCGCACTACCGCTGGTAAGCGACGCTTCCCCAGCATCCGACGAGAGACGAAGTAGGGATTTGTAGTGGCTGCCGCAGACGCCGCCCTCGCCAAGGTCCGCAACATCGGCATCATGGCGCACATCGACGCCGGTAAGACGACGACGACCGAGCGCATCCTCTTCTACACCGGCATCACGTACAAGATCGGCGAAGTCCACGAGGGCGCGGCGGTCATGGACTGGATGGAGCAGGAGCAGGAGCGCGGCATCACCATCACCTCCGCCGCCACGAAGTGCGAGTGGAAGGGCCACACGATCCAGATCATCGACACGCCCGGCCACGTCGACTTCACGGTCGAGGTCGAGCGGTCGCTGCGCGTCCTCGACGGCGCGGTGGCGGTCTACGACGGCGTGGCCGGCGTGGAGCCGCAGACCGAGAACGTCTGGCGGCAGGCGGACAAGTACAACGTCCCGCGTATGTGCTTCGTCAACAAGCTGGACCGCACCGGTGCCGACTTCTTCCGCTGCGTGCAGATGATGGTCGACCGGCTCAACGCCACCCCGCTGGTGCTGCAGATTCCGATCGGCCTCGAGGGCGACCACATCGGCGTCGTCGACCTGCTGGAGATGCGCGCGCTGACCTGGCGCGGCGAGACCCAGAAGGGCGAGGACTACGCCATCGAGGAGATCCCGGAGAACCTGGTCGAGCAGGCCAACGAATACCGGGACAAGCTCCTCGAGACGCTCGCCGAGACCGACGACGAGATCATGGTCCGCTACCTCGACGGCGACTCGTTCGACGTCAAGGAGCTCAAGGCCGCGATCCGCAAGGCCACCATCGCCGGCAAGCTCAACCCGGTCGTGTGTGGCTCGGCGTTCAAGAACAAGGGCGTTCAGCCCATGCTCGACGCCGTCGTGGAATTCCTGCCCTCCCCGCTGGACATCCCGGCCATCGAGGGCATCGCGACGGACGGCGAGACGCCGCTGCTGCGCAAGCCGTCGACCAGCGAGCCGTTCTCGGGCCTGGCGTTCAAGATCCAGACCGACAAGCACCTCGGCAAGCTCACCTACGTGCGCATCTACTCCGGCACGCTCGACTCCGGCACCCAGGTGGTCAACTCCACCAAGGACCGCAAGGAGCGGATCGGCAAGATCTACCAGATGCACGCGAACAAGCGTGAGGAGCGCAGCAGCGCCGGCGCCGGCGACATCATCGCCGTGCAGGGTCTCAAGCAGACCACCACCGGTGACACGCTGTGCGACCCGGCGAACCCGGTCATCCTCGAGTCGATGACCTTCCCGGAGCCGGTCATCGAGGTGGCCATCGAGCCCAAGACGAAGGCCGACCAGGAGAAGCTGGGCACCGCCATTCAGCGCCTGGCCGAGGAGGACCCGACCTTCCGCGTCAAGAACGACGAGGAGACCGGGCAGACGGTCATCGCCGGCATGGGCGAGCTGCACCTCGACATCCTCGTCGACCGCATGCGGCGCGAGTTCAACGTCGAGGCGAACATCGGCAAGCCGCAGGTGGCGTACCGCGAGACGATCAAGTCGGTCGCGGAGAAGGTCGAGTACACCCACAAGAAGCAGACGGGTGGCTCCGGCCAGTACGCGCGCGTCATCATCAAGCTCGAGCCGCTGGAGACCAGCGCCGACGGCCCCACGTACGAGTTCGTCAACGCGGTCACCGGTGGTCGCATCCCGAAGGAGTTCATCCCCTCGGTCGACGCCGGTGCGCAGGACGCGATGCAGTACGGCGTGCTGGCGGGCTTCCCGCTCGTCGGCATCAAGCTCACGCTGCTCGACGGGCAGTACCACGAGGTCGACTCCTCCGAGATGGCGTTCAAGATCGCCGGCTCGATGGTGCTCAAGGACGCGGCTCGCCGCGCCAACCCCGTGCTGCTCGAGCCGCTCATGGCGGTGGAGGTGACGACGCCCGAGGAGAACATGGGCGACGTCATCGGCGACCTCAACTCCCGGCGTGGCACCATCCAGGCGATGGAGGAGCGTGGCGGCGCCCGTGTCGTCCGCGCCACCGTGCCGTTGTCGGAGATGTTCGGCTACGTCGGCGACCTGCGGTCGAAGACGCAGGGCCGGGCGAGCTACTCGATGCAGTTCGACTCCTACGCCGAGGTTCCCGCGAACGTGGCGAAGGAAATCATCGCGAAGGCGACCGGGGAGTAAGCACCCCGGTAGTTTGGCCGTGAGGCTGTGTCAGCGGGGCTGAGTCGGATTCCTGCAAGGGGCCAGCCAGACCCAAGTCGACAGGGTGCGTCGGCGCTTCCAGCGTCGGCGCACCGCGAACCAAGAAGTCCACAGGAGGACACCAGTGGCGAAGGCGAAGTTCGAGCGGACTAAGCCGCACGTCAACATCGGCACCATCGGTCACATCGACCACGGTAAGACGACGCTGACGGCGGCCATTACCAAGGTGCTGCACGACGAGTTCCCGGACCTGAACCCCTACACGCCGTTCGACGAGATCGACAAGGCGCCGGAGGAGAAGGCTCGTGGTATCACGATCTCCATCGCGCACGTCGAGTACCAGACGGCGAACCGGCACTACGCGCACGTGGACTGCCCGGGTCACGCCGACTACATCAAGAACATGATCACCGGTGCCGCGCAGATGGACGGCGCGATCCTGGTGGTGGCGGCGACCGACGGTCCGATGCCGCAGACCCGCGAGCACGTGCTGCTGGCCCGCCAGGTCGGTGTGCCGTACATCGTCGTGGCGCTCAACAAGAGCGACATGGTCGAGGACGAGGAGCTCCTGGAGCTCGTCGAGCTCGAGGTTCGCGAGCTGCTGTCGAGCCAGGAGTTCCCGGGCGACGACGCGCCGGTCGTGCGCGTTTCGGCGCTCAAGGCGCTCGAGGGCGACAGCCAGTGGACCGGCGCGCTCATGGAGCTGATGAACGCGGTCGACACCGCGATCCCGCAGCCCGAGCGTGAGACCGAGAAGCCGTTCCTCATGCCCGTCGAGGACGTCTTCACGATCACCGGTCGTGGCACGGTCGTCACCGGCCGTGTCGAGCGTGGCATCCTCAAGCCGAACGAGGAGGTCGAGATCGTTGGCATCAAGGCCAAGTCGATGAAGACCACCTGCACGGCGATCGAGATGTTCCGCAAGATCCTCGACGAGGCGCGTGCCGGCGAGAACGTCGGTCTGCTCCTGCGTGGTATCAAGCGCGAGGACGTCGAGCGCGGCATGGTCGTGGTGAAGCCGGGCACCAACACCCCGCACACCGAGTTCGAGGCGACCGTCTACATCCTCTCCAAGGAGGAGGGTGGCCGGCACACCCCGTTCTTCCAGAACTACCGGCCGCAGTTCTACTTCCGTACCACGGACGTCACCGGTGTCGTCACGCTGCCCGAGGGCACCGAGATGGTCATGCCGGGCGACAACACCAGCATGTCGGTGCAGCTCATCCAGCCCATCGCGATGGAGGAGAACCTCCGCTTCGCGATCCGCGAGGGTGGCCGTACCGTCGGCGCCGGCCGCGTGACGAAGATCATCAAGTAACACCTGGAGGTACCCCGATTTCACTTTGCCGCAGGACGTGCGGCATAATGGTCGGGTTGCGTTGTGGGGCGGTCGAGACTGCTCAATGAGGAGTCTCGACCGCTTCCGCGCGGCGTCGGTCCAGTGACTGGCGCGGATCCCCTCGACTGGGCGTGGCACGCCCTGGGGTAGGTCTCCACAGCGGAAGTTGTCTGCGGCGGAGCCTGGCCCTTGGCCGCGACACGCCCGACCGCGGGGGTCGGACAAACACATTAGGCGGCACCGGACCCTGCGGGGTTTGGCGGGGCTGCGAGGCCCCGCATGAGAGAGGGAACTGAAGCCACCATGGCGGGACAGAAGATCCGCATCCGGCTCAAGGCCTACGACCACGAGGTCGTCGACTCCTCGGCGCGGAAGATCGTCGAGACGGTCACGCGCACCGGGGCTCAGGTCGCTGGGCCGGTGCCGCTGCCCACTGAGATCAACCGCTACTGCGTGATCCGCTCGCCGCACAAGTACAAGGACTCGCGCGAGCACTTCGAGATGCGCACGCACAAGCGTCTGATCGACATCATCGACCCCACGCCGAAGACGGTCGACTCGCTCATGCGGCTCGACCTGCCGGCCGGCGTCGACATCGAGATCAAGCTGTAGGGACTCGGACTTATGGACAGGCAAGTCAAGGGCATCCTGGGTGAGAAGCTCGGCATGACCCAGGTCTGGGACAACGGCAAGGTTGTCCCCGTGACCGTGGTGCAGGCCGGCCCGTGCGTCGTGACCCAGGTGCGCACGCCCGACAACGACGGCTACTCGGCGGTCCAGCTCGCGTGGGGCCAGATCGACCCGCGCAAGGTCAACAAGCCGCGCGCCGGCCACTTCGCCAAGGCGGACGTCGCGCCGCGCCGGCACGTCGTCGAGCTGCGCACCACCGACGCGGGCGACTACTCGCTCGGCCAGGAGATCAACGCCGACACCTTCGCCGCCGGCCAGCGCATCGACGTGACCGGCCGCACCAAGGGCAAGGGCTACGCCGGTGTCATGAAGCGGCACGGCTTCCACGGCCTGCGGGCCAGCCACGGTGTCGAGCGCAAGCACCGCTCGCCCGGCTCCATCGGCGCCTGCGCGACCCCCGGTCGCGTCTTCAAGGGCGTGCGGATGGCCGGTCGCATGGGTGGCGCGCGCTTCACCGTGCAGAACGTCACGGTGCAGGCGGTCGACGCCGAGCAGGGCCTGATCCTGGTTCGCGGCGCCGTCCCCGGCCCGAAGGGCAGCCTGGTCCTGCTGCGCAGCGCGGCCAAGGTCGAGGCGAAGGCGCAGAAGGGCGGGATCACCCGATGACGACCGTCGACGTTCGCAAGGCCGACGGCACCACCAACGGCTCCGTCGAGCTCCCCGACGACATCTTCGACGCCCAGGCCAGCATCCCGCTGATGCACCAGGTCGTCGTCGCCCAGCTGAACGCGGCCCGCCAGGGCACGCACAAGGCGAAGTCCCGCGGCGAGGTCGCCGGCGGTGGCAAGAAGCCTTACAAGCAGAAGGGCACCGGTCGCGCCCGCCAGGGCTCGATCCGCGCGCCGCAGTTCACCGGTGGTGGCGTGGTCCACGGCCCCGTGCCGCGCGACTACACCCAGCGGGTGAACAAGAAGATGAAGGCCGCCGCCCTGCGCGGCGCGCTGTCGGACCGTGCCCGCGAGGGTCACATCCACGTCGTCGAGTCCTTCATCGAGGGCGAGACGCCGAAGACCAAGACCGCGCTGGTCGCGCTGCGCGCCATCACCGAGGCCCGCCGGGTCCTGGTGGTGCTCGCCCGCGACGACGAGGCGAACTGGCTCAGCCTGCGCAACGAGCAGTCGGTGCACCTGCTGGTGGCCGACCAGCTCAACACCCACGACGTGCTCCTGGCCGACGACGTGGTGTTCACCACCGCGGCGCTGGACGAGTTCCTCGGGGTTCCGGCCGAGTCGAGCGCGCGCGCCGACGACAGCAACGAGGAGGGCTGAGCCATGGCGACGATCGCAGACCCGCGGGACGTGATCATCCAGCCGGTGGTCTCGGAGAAGAGCTACAGCGAGCTCAACCGCAACTGGTACACGTTCCTGGTGCACCCGGACGCCAACAAGACCGAGATCAAGATCGCGATCCAGCAGATCTTCAACGTCCGCGTCCTGTCGGTCAACACCATCAATCGCGAAGGCAAGCGCAAGCGCACCCGCACCGGCTGGGGCAAGCGCAAGGACACGAAGCGGGCGATGGTCAAGCTCGCCGAGGGTGACCGGATCGAAGCCTTCGGCGGACCGGTCAGCTGAGGGGTATAGACGATGGCTATCCGTAAGTACAAGCCGACGACGCCCGGTCGTCGTGGTTCGAGCGTTGCCGACTTCGCCGAGATCACCCGATCGACGCCCGAGAAGTCGCTGCTCGTGCCGCTGCCGAGCAAGGGCGGCCGCAACGTCCACGGGCGGGTCACCGCTCGGCACCAGGGCGGCGGGCACAAGCGCCAGTACCGGTTGATCGACTTCCGGCGTGCGGACAAGGACGGGATTCCCGCCAAGGTCGCGCACATCGAGTACGACCCCAACCGCACCGCGCGCATCGCCCTGCTGCACTACGCCGACGGCGAGAAGCGCTACATCATCGCCCCGAAGGACCTCAAGCAGGGCGACGCGGTCGAGGCCGGTGCCGGCGCGGACATCAAGCCGGGCAACAACCTGCCGCTGCGCAACATCCCGGTCGGCACCACGGTTCACGCGGTGGAGCTGCGCCCGGGCGGCGGGGCCAAGCTGGCCCGCTCGGCCGGCGTCGGCATCCAGCTGCTGGGCCGCGAGGAGCAGTACGCCACGCTGCGTATGCCCTCGGGTGAGATCCGGCGCGTCGACGTGCACTGCCGCGCGACCGTGGGTGAGATCGGCAACGCCGACCAGTCGAACATCAACTGGGGCAAGGCCGGCCGCATGCGGTGGAAGGGCAAGCGCCCCACCGTCCGTGGTGTCGCGATGAACCCCGTTGACCACCCGCACGGTGGTGGTGAGGGTAAGACCTCGGGTGGTCGCCACCCGGTCAACCCGAAGGGCAAGCCGGAGGGCCGCACGCGGCGCAAGGGCCAGCCGAGCGACCGTCTCATCGTCCGTCGGCGTTACGCCACCCGGAAGCGCGGCTAAGGAGCCTGAGCAATGCCTCGCAGCCTGAAGAAGGGCCCGTTCGTTGACGACCACCTGATCAAGAAGGTGGAAGTCCAGAACGCCAAGAACTCCAAGAACGTCATCAAGACCTGGTCGCGCCGGTCGACGATCATCCCCGAGATGCTCGGGCACACGATCGCCGTCCACGACGGACGCAAGCACGTGCCCGTCTTCGTGACGGAGGCGATGGTCGGGCACAAGCTCGGCGAGTTCGCGCTGACCCGCACGTTCAAGGGTCACGAGAAGGACGACCGGAAGAGCCGCCGCCGCTAAGGCAGCCGATAGGAATCAAGAGGATTTCCCGATGCCAACGAAGAGCGAGGCGGCGCTGCCCGGTGCGCGGGCGATCGCGCGGCACGTGCGCGTGTCGCCGATGAAGGCGCGTCGTGTGGTGAACCTTGTGCGTGGCCTGCCCGCGCGCGAGGCGCTCACGGTGCTGCAGTTCGCGCCGCAGTCGGCGAGCGAGCCGGTCTACAAGGTTCTGGCCAGCGCCATCGCCAACGCAGAGAACAACGAGCGCCTCGACCCGGATTCGCTCCTGGTCGCTGAGTGCTACGTCGACGAGGGCCCGACGCTCAAGCGGTTCCGGCCGCGGGCGCAGGGCCGGGCGTACCGGATCCGCAAGCGCACCAGCCACATCACGATGGTGGTCGAGAGCGTTCCGGCCGCCCAGGCCCGTGCGGCGAAGGCCGGCGTGGCCAAGGCGACCAAGGCCGCGAAGGCCGTGACGCCGGAGACGGACGAGGGCGACGAGGTCGAGTCGCGGCCCGCGAAGAAGGCGGCCGCGAAGAAGGCCCCGGCCAAGCAGGCCGCGCCGGCCAAGAAGGCGGACGCCGAGCAGGCTGACGCCGAGGAAGGGACCGAGTAATGGGTCAGAAGGTTCACCCGCACGGGTTCCGGCTCGGTATCAGCACCGACTGGAAGTCGCGCTGGTACGCCGACAAGCTCTACAAGGACTACATCGCGGAGGACGTCAAGATCCGCCGGATGATGTCCAAGGGCCTGGAGCGGGCCGGCATCGCCAAGGTCGACATCGAGCGCACCCGCGACCGGGTCCGCGTGGACATCCACACGGCCCGCCCGGGCATCGTGATCGGCCGCAAGGGCGCCGAGGCGGACCGCATCCGCGCGGAGCTCGAGAAGCTCACCGGCAAGCAGGTGCAGCTCAACATCCTCGAGGTGAAGAGCCCCGAGTCGGACGCCCAGCTCGTCGCGCAGGCCGTGGCCGAGCAGCTGTCCAGCCGGGTCAGCTTCCGTCGCGCGATGCGCAAGTCGATGCAGTCGGCCATGAAGAACCCGCTCGTGCGTGGGATTCGGGTGCAGGTCTCCGGTCGCCTCGGTGGCGCCGAGATGAGCCGCACCGAGTTCTACCGCGAGGGTCGCGTGCCGCTGCACTCGCTGCGCGCGAACATCGAGTACGGCTTCTTCGAGGCGCGTACGACCTTCGGCCGCATCGGCGTGAAGGTCTGGATCTACAAGGGCGACGCCGTTCCGGGTCGCGAGGCACCGGCCGAGGCCGCGCCCTCGCGCGGTCGCCGTGAGCGTGCGGACCGGCCCGAGCGGCCGCGTCGCGGGCGTTCCGGCTCGTCCGGTACGACCGCCGGTGGCACCGAGGCCGGACGCGCGGCGGCCGCCGCGCACGCCGCCGAGGCCGCCGCGACCGAGAGCGCACCCGCCGAGGCGGCCGCTCCGGCTCCGGCAGAGACGCAGCAGGAGGGCTGACGAATGCTGATCCCTCGTAAGCCCCCGAAGGGCTTCCGCAAGCCGCACCACCCGGACCGGCACGGTCCGGCCAAGGGCGGCACCCGCGTGGTCTTCGGCGAGTTCGGTATTCAGGCCCTCGAGCCCGCGTACATCACGAACCGCCAGATCGAGGCGGCCCGTATCGCCATGACCCGGCACATCAAGCGTGGTGGCAAGGTCTGGATCACGATCTTCCCGGACCGCTCCATCACCAAGAAGCCGGCCGAGACCCGCATGGGTTCCGGCAAGGGCTCGCCGGAGTGGTGGGTGGCCAACATCAAGCCGGGCCGGATCCTCTTCGAGATGTCATTCCCGAACGAGCAGATCGCCCGGGAAGCAATGCGTCGTGCGATCCACAAGCTTCCGCTGAAGTGCCGGATCGTCACGCGCGAAGGGGCTGATGTCTGATGGCCGCCGGTATCAAGGCGACCGACCTGCGTGAGCTGTCCGACGAGGGCCTGGTCGAGAAGCTGCGGGAAGCCAAGGCGGAGCTGTTCAACCTCCGCGTGCAGTCGGCCACCGGCCAGCTGGACAACCACGGGCGCCTGCAGATCATCCGCAGGGACATCGCCCGGATCTACACGATCATGCGCGAGCGTGAGCTGGGTCTTTCGGCTGCGCCCGACGCTGTGGCTGAGGTGGCATGAGCATGAGCGAGCAGACGACCGAGTCGGGCACCGAGGTGCGCGGCCGCCGCAAGGTCCGCGAGGGCCTCGTGGTCAGCGACAAGATGAACAAGACCGTCGTCGTGGCGGTCGAGGACCAGGTCAAGCACCCGCTGTACGGCAAGGTCATGCGCCGCACGAGCAAGCTCAAGGCGCACGACGAGCAGAACGCGTGCGGCGTCGGTGACCGGGTGCTGCTCATGGAGACCCGCCCCCTGTCGGCGACCAAGCGCTGGCGGGTCGTGGAGATCCTCGAAAAGGCCAAGTAAGGCCGTCGTTCCGCCAAGCTCGGCGCCGGGCTCCCAGGATCGCCCAGGGACCTGGCGCCGAGAACTGGCAGACATTAGGAGACAAGCGTGATTCAGCAGGAGTCGCGGCTGCGCGTCGCCGACAACACGGGAGCCCGGGAAATCCTGTGCATCCGTGTGCTCGGTGGCTCCGGCCGCCGCTATGCAGGTATCGGCGACATCATCGTGGCCACGGTGAAGGACGCCATCCCGGGCGCCGGCGTGAAGAAGGGTGACGTGGTCAAGGCCGTCGTCGTCCGCACCACGAAGGAGCGGCGCCGGCCGGACGGCTCATACATCCGCTTCGACGAGAACGCCGCCGTCATCATCAAGGACGGTGGCGACCCGCGCGGCACCCGTATCTTCGGCCCGGTCGGCCGTGAGCTGCGGGACAAGCGTTTCATGAAGATCATCTCGCTCGCGCCGGAGGTGTTGTAGCCGTGAAGGTCAAGAAGGGCGACACCGTCCTCGTCATCGCCGGCAAGGACAAGGGTTCCCGCGGCAAGGTTCTCGCCGCGCTGCCCCGCGAGGACAAGGTCGTCGTGGAGGGCGTCAACCGGGTCAAGAAGCACACCCGCATCCGCACCACCCAGCGGGGCTCGAAGACCGGCGGCATCGTGACGCAGGAAGCCCCGATCCACATCTCGAACGTGATGGTGATCGACTCGGACGGCAACGCCACCCGCGTCGGCTCCCGCGAGGACGAGAACGGCGTGAAGACCCGCGTGTCCCGTCGTTCCGGTAAGGAACTGTGATGACGACGGTCGAGAAGGTGAACCCGCGCCTCAAGCAGCGCTACCGCGACGAGATCGCCGGCGCGCTGCAGGAGCAGTTCAAGTACGCCAACGTCATGCAGATCCCGGGCGTGGTGAAGGTCGTCGTGAACATGGGTGTCGGCGAGGCCGCTCGCGACTCCAAGCTCATCGACGGTGCGGTGCGCGACCTGGCCACCATCACCGGTCAGAAGCCGCAGGTCCGGCGGGCGACCAAGTCGATCGCGCAGTTCAAGCTCCGTGAGGGCATGCCGATCGGCGCCAAGGTCACCCTGCGCAACGACCGCATGTGGGAGTTCCTGGACCGGCTGCTGTCGATCGCGCTGCCGCGTATCCGCGACTTCCGCGGTCTCGACGGGCGCAAGCTCGACGGCAACGGCAACTACACGTTCGGTCTCACCGAGCAGTCGGTGTTCCACGAGATCGACCAGGACCGCATCGACCGGCCGCGAGGGATGGACATCACCGTGGTCACCACCGCCCGCACGGACGAGGAAGGTCGCGCGCTGCTCAAGCTGCTCGGCTTCCCCTTCCGTGAGAACTAGGGAGAACTGACCATGGCGAAGAAGGCTCTCGTCCTCAAGGCCGCCGCGAAGCCCAAGTTCGCGGTCCGCGCGTACACCCGCTGCCAGCGCTGCGGCCGGCCCAAGGCCGTCTACCGCAAGTTCGGCCTGTGCCGCGTGTGCATCCGCGAGATGGCGCACCGTGGCGAACTGCCCGGCGTTTCCAAGGCTTCCTGGTAATCCTCCTTCGCCGCAGGCCCACCGGCACGGTGCGGAACCGCGGCGAGAAAGGCTGACAAACCCATGACCATGACCGACCCGATCGCAGACATGCTGACCCGTCTGCGCAACGCCAACCAGGCGTACCACGACCGGGTGTCGATGCCATATTCGAAGATCAAGGCGAACATCGCCGAGGTGCTCAAGTCCGAGGGCTACGTGTCCTCGTGGCTGGTTCAGGACCCGGAGGACGGCAAGGTCGGCAAGACCCTTGTCGTCGACCTCAAGTACGGCCAGAACCGTGAGCGCAGCCTCGCCGGCATCCGCCGCGTGTCGAAGCCCGGCCTGCGCGTCTACGCGAAGTCGGTCGAGATGCCGCGCGTGCTCGGCGGTCTCGGTGTGGCCATCATCTCGACGTCCCAGGGTCTGCTGACCGACAAGCAGGCTCGCAAGCGAGGGGTGGGCGGGGAAGTCCTCGCCTACGTCTGGTAAGGGAAGGCATCACATGTCTCGAATCGGACGTAAGCCGATCGCGGTGCCCGCCGGTGTCGAAATCAAGATCGACGGACCGGTTGTCACCGTCAAGGGCCCCAAGGGCGAGCTCAAGCACACGCTGGCCGAGCCGATCTCGATCGAGCGGGCCGAGGACGGCACCTACAGCGTCGTCCGCCCGAACGACGAGCGGAAGTCCAAGGAGCTGCACGGCCTGTCGCGCACGCTGGTCTCCAACATGGTGGTCGGCGTGACCGAGGGCTACCGCAAGAGCCTGGAGATCGCCGGCACCGGTTACCGCGTCACCGCCAAGGGCAGCGACCTCGAGTTCGCGCTCGGGTTCTCGCACCCGGTCGTGGTGACCCCGCCGCCCGGCATCACCTTCACGGTCGAGAAGCCGACGGTGTTCCACATCGCCGGCATCGACAAGCAGCAGGTCGGCGAGGTCGCCGCGAACATCCGCAAGATTCGCCCGCCGGAGCCGTACAAGGGCAAGGGCGTGCGCTACCAGGGCGAGGTCATCCGCCGCAAGGCCGGAAAGGCTGGTAAGAAATGAGCGCCACGCTGCTCAAGCGCCGCAACTCCGGCGGCGTTGCCGCCGCGCGCCGCACGGGGCGTGCTCGCCGGCACTTCCGCATCCGCAAGCACGTGGGTGGCACCGCCGAGCGTCCTCGCCTGGTGGTCACCCGCTCGCTGCGGAACATCACCGCGCAGATCGTCGACGACCTCAAGGGCCACACGCTGGCCTCGGCCTCGACGCTCGACGCGACCATCCGTGGCACCGAGGGTGACAAGAAGGCCCAGGCCGCGAAGGTGGGCAAGCTGCTCGCCGAGCGCGCCACGGCCGCGGGTGTCGGCAAGGTCGTCTTCGACCGTGGTGGCAACAAGTACGCCGGCCGCATCGCGGCTCTGGCGGACGCCGCCCGCGAAGCCGGACTCGAGTTCTGAGAAGGAGAAACGTTCATGCCTGGTCCTCAGCGCAGGGGCGGCGGGTCCGGTAACACCCAAGAAGGTGGTGGCGGCCGTCGCGAGAATCGTCGCGAGGGTGGCGGCCGCGGCAACGCGCCCGCCGAGAAGACCCCGCACCTCGAGCGGGTCGTCGCGATCAACCGTGTCGCCAAGGTCGTGAAGGGTGGTCGTCGCTTCAGCTTCACCGCCCTGGTCATCGTCGGCGACGGCGACGGCACGGTCGGCGTCGGCTACGGAAAGGCCAAGGAGGTGCCCGCGGCCATCGCCAAGGGTGTCGAGGAGGCCAAGAAGCACTTCTTCAAGGTTCCGCGGCTCGCGGCGAGCATCCCGCACCCGGTGATCGGCGAGGACGCGGCCGGTGTCGTGCTGCTCAAGCCGGCCTCCGCCGGTACGGGCGTCATCGCCGGCGGCCCGGTTCGTGCCGTCCTGGAGTGCGCGGGCATCCACGACGTGCTCTCCAAGAGCCTCGGCTCCTCCAACGCCATCAACATCGTCCACGCGACGGTGGCGGCGCTGAAGAAGCTCGAGTCCCCGGAGGCCGTGGCGTCGCGCCGTGGCCTGCCGGTCGAGGACGTCGCGCCGGCCGCCATGCTGGCCGCTCGCGCCGGTGTGGGGGCATAGCCATGGCCCGTCTGAAGGTGACCCAGATCCGGTCCGAGATCGGTGGCAAGCAGAACCAGCGCGACACGCTGCGCACGCTTGGCCTGAAGCGGATCCGCGACGTGGTCGTCAAGGAAGACCGCCCGGAGATCCGCGGCATGATCCACACCGTGGCGCACCTCGTCACCGTGGAAGAGGTGGAGTAATCCGATGACGATCAAGCTGCACCACCTGCGGCCCGCCCCGGGCGCCAAGACCGACAAGACCCGTGTGGGTCGCGGTGAGGGCTCTAAGGGCAAGACCGCCGGTCGTGGCACCAAGGGCTCCAAGGCCCGCAAGAACATCTCGGCGGCGTTCGAGGGTGGGCAGATGCCCCTCCACATGCGCCTGCCGAAGCTCAAGGGCTTCCGCAACCGCAACCGGATCGAGTTCCAGGTTGTGAATCTTGCACGCCTCGCGGAGCTTTTCCCGCAGGGCGGCGAGGTCGGCGTGGCCGAGCTCGTCGACGCCGGCGCCGTCCGCAAGGGCGAGCTGGTGAAGGTCCTCGGCGACGGGGAGCTCGGCGGCGTGAAGCTGCAGGTCAGCGCGCACAAGTTCAGCGCGTCGGCCAAAGAGAAGATCCAGGCGGCCGGCGGCTCTGTGAAGCTGCTCGGCGGCGACAGCGAATAGAGCGCTATCGTGGCGTCCACCATCTTGGTGGGCGCCACGCGGCGCCTCAAAAGCCGGACGTGATGTGCCCCGGACATCCTGTTAGAGTCCGTTGCGCAAGAGCACACTCGACTCATACGTTCGACAGCGTCACCCGCACCACCCGGACCCCACCTCGTCGGCCGAACGACCGGCCGCCTTGCGCAGGAGGATGAAGTTGCTCTCCGCCTTTGTTAGTGCGTTCCGAACGCCTGACCTGCGCAAGAAAATCCTGTTCACGTTGCTGATGATCGGCATCTACCGGCTCGGCGCGACGCTGCCCAGCCCGGGCGTCAGCTACGGCAACGTGCAGAAGTGCCTCAACATCGTCGAGAACAGCAAGGACAACCAGGTCTTCACCCTGTTGAACCTGTTCTCCGGTGGGGCACTGCTCCAGCTGTCGGTGTTCGCGCTGGGCATCATGCCCTACATCACCGCGAGCATCATCCTCCAGCTGCTGACGGTGGTGATCCCGCGCCTCGAGCAGCTGCGCAAGGAAGGCCAGTCCGGCCAGGCGAAGATCACGCAGTACACGCGCTACCTGACCCTCGGCCTCGGCATCCTGCAGGCCTCGGCGTTCGTCGCCCTGGCGCGGTCCGGCCAGCTCTTCGGCGGCGCGTGCGACCAGTCGCAGTACCCGATCATCCCGGACACCGGCAAGATCCCGATGTGGCTGACGCTGACCACCCTGGTCGTCACCATGACCGCCGGCACCGGCGTCATCATGTGGCTGGGCGAGATGGTCACCGACCGCGGCGTCGGCAACGGCATGTCGGTCCTCATCTTCACCTCGATCGCGGCCCGGCTCCCGCTCGAGGGCATCCAGATCTGGCAGGACAACAAGACCACGTTCTTCGTGATCGTCGGCCTCGCGGTCGTGGTCATCGCCTTCGTGGTCTTCCTCGAGCAGGCCCAGCGCCGCATCCCGGTGCAGTACGCCAAGCGGATGATCGGCCGGCGGATGTACGGCGGCACCTCGACCTACATCCCGCTGAAGGTCAACCAGGCGGGCGTCATCCCCGTCATCTTCGCGTCGTCGCTGCTCTACATCCCGCAGCTGATCACGTCGTTCGCGGGCTCCGACTCGACGAACAAGACGATCCTCTGGATCAACCGGAACATCGTGCCGCAGAACAGCGCCTGGCACATCTCGATCTACTTCCTGCTGATCATCTTCTTCACCTACTTCTACGTCTCCATCACCTTCAACCCGACCGAGGTGGCGGACAACATGCGGAAGTACGGTGGTTTCGTGCCCGGCATCCGCCCGGGCAAGCCGACGGCCGAGTATCTTGACTTCATCCTCAGCCGCATCACGCTTCCCGGCGCGCTCTACCTGGGCATCATCTCGATCCTGCCCAACCTGCTCATCGGGATCGTGGGCGGCGGGCAGGCTCTGCAGAACTTCCCGTTCGGTGGCACCGCGGTACTCATTATTGTTGGTGTGGGACTCGAGACGGTGAAGCAGATCGAGAGCCAGCTGATGCAGCGCAACTACGAAGGGTTCCTCCGGTAGTGAGGCTGGTGCTGGTAGGTCCCCCCGGGGCGGGCAAGGGGACCCAGGCCGAGTACATCGCCGCGCATCTCGCCGTGCCCAAAATCTCCACCGGCGACATCTTCCGGGCCAACGTCGGGCAGGGCACCCCGCTCGGCGTCGAGGCCAAGCGATACATGGACGCCGGGCAGCTCGTGCCGGACGAGGTCACCATCAACATGGTGTCCGACCGGCTCGCCGAGGGAGACGCCACTGACGGCTTCCTGCTCGACGGCTTCCCGCGCACGGTGCCCCAGGCCAACGCGCTGGACAAGCTGCTGGCCGACCTCGGCACCGGGCTGGACATCGTGCTCGAGCTCGTCGTGGAGAACGAAGAGGTCATCCGCCGGCTCTCGGGCCGGCGGACCTGCCGTGGCTGCGGCAAGATCTGGCACGTCGAGTTCGACGCGCCGACCCACGACGGCGTCTGCGACCGCTGCGGCGGCGAGCTGTTCCAGCGCGACGACGACAAGGCCGAGACCATCGCCGAACGGCTGAAGGTCTACGCGCGCGACACGTCGCCGCTGGTGGACTACTACGGCGCCCAGGGCAAGCTGGTGGGCATCGACGCGACGGGTCCGGTCGAGGACGTCACCGTGCGCGCGATCGACGCCCTCCGCTCCTACGGCGCCTGAGCCCACCACAGCACACGGCGCCGACGACAGCACACGACGGGTAAGTCTCATGGCTCCTCATCAGCTCGAGATCGAGCTCAAGACGCCCGAGCAGATCGGGCTCATGCGCCGTGCCGGGCTGGTCGTGGCCGACGCGCTGGAGCGGATGCGGGCCGCGGTCGCGCCCGGCGTCTCCACCGCGGAGCTGGACCGCATCGCCGAGGAGACCATCCGCGCCGCGGGAGCCGTGCCGTCCTTCAAGGGCTACCACGGCTACCCGGCCTCGATCTGCTCCTCGGTCAACGACCAGGTCGTCCACGCGATCCCGAGCCCTCGGCAGATCCTGGCCGAGGGTGACCTCATCTCCATCGACTGCGGCGCGGACCTCGACGGCTGGCACGGGGACGCGGCGATCACGGTCGGCGTCGGAGCGGTACACCCGGATCTGCGCGGTCTCGTGCGCGTCGCCGAGGACGCCATGTGGGCGGGCATCGCCGCGGCCGCCCGGGGCGCGCGCTCGGGCAAGGGGCGGCTGACGGACATCTCGTTCGCCATCCAGTCCTCGATCCGCAAGGCCGGCCGCTTCGGCATCGTCGAGGGCTACGGCGGGCATGGCATCGGCAGCGCCATGCACCAGGACCCGTTCGTGCAGAACTCCGGCCGCCCCGGCAAGGGCCCGCTGCTGCGGTCCGGCATGGCGCTCGCCATCGAGCCGATGATCACGCGGGGCAAGCCGAAGGTCGCGGAGCTCGACGACGGCTGGACCGTGGTGACCGTCGACGGCTCGGTCGCGGCGCACGTGGAGCACACGATGGCCTTCTGCGACGACGGCGTCTGGGTGCTCACCGCGCACGACGGCGGGCGCGGCCGCCTCGGCGACCTGGTCACGGCCCGCGAGCCCGTCCCCGCCACCGAGTAAGGGAAATCCCGGGGTGGAACCGGTGTGCGCCTCGATGCGATGCTGTGTGCAGTGTCCGAAGGGGGAACGGTGGCAGACCGGCGGGAAGACCTGCGCGCGGCCGACGTGGACCGGCAGTTCGTGGCGGAGCGCCTGAAGGCGGCGCTGGACGAGGGCCGACTGTCGCTCGGCGAGTACGACGACCGCCTCAAGGAGGCCTACGCCGCCCGGACCTACGGTGACCTGGACGCCATCCTCAAGGATCTTCCCGGCTTCCACCCGGCAGGCGGCTCCCAGCTGGCGCCGAAGGAGCCCCTGGCCGACGACCCGGACGAGCGCCGCGGGCGCGGCGACACCCGGAGCAACCCGCGCTGGCTGATCGGCATCTGGAGCGCCTGGCTCGTCGCCGTCTCGGTCAACGTGGTCATCTGGGCGCTGGTGAGCCTGTCCGCCGGCGAGGCCGTCTACTTCTGGCCCATGTGGGTCGCGGGCCCGTGGGGCGCGGTGCTGCTCGTGTCGACGTTCTCGGTCAAGGCGCTCGGTCAGGGGCCCGGCGAGAGCGAGCAGCGACGGTACCGGGACAGTTAGATACCCCCGATTTGGTGCCTGGGAGTCCCGCGCGTAGACTTGCCGATTGGCGCAGAGCGTCCACTCCGGCATGCCCCCACGCGCTTCTAGTGGCATGACCGGAGCCGCGGCTGGCTCGGGGTCTCCTGACCTCGAGAAAAGGATGCGAGCGTCGACCAACCGACCCGATGTCAGGTAGCGGAGGACATGCCGAAGAAAGACGGGGCCATCGAGATCGAGGGCCGAGTGATCGAGCCACTGCCGAACGCGATGTTCCGGGTGGAGCTCGCCAACGGCCACAAGGTCTTGGCGCACATCAGCGGCAAGATGCGACAGCACTACATCCGCATCCTGCCCGAGGACCGTGTCGTCGTGGAGCTCTCGCCCTACGACCTCACTCGCGGGCGCATCGTCTACCGCTACAAGTAATCGGTGTCGGTACCCAGGTAACGGTCGGGTTCTGTCGTGCCCGCTCGCCATGAGCGCGCACGCAGCGAGAGTTAGGCAAACCGTGAAGGTCAAGCCGAGCGTCAAGCGGATCTGCAACAACTGCCGGGTCATCCGGCGGCATGGCCGGGTCATGGTCATCTGCAGCACTGACCCGCGCCACAAGCAGCGCCAGGGCTGAGTCCCCGGCACCCGCTTTTCTGAGTAACAGCCCGTTCCAGCCTCGGGCGGCCCGCCGGCAACGGCGTGGCGTGCGTGGGGCTGCACCCCTGGTCGGAGGCCAGGGCCCGTCTGTGGGCAGACGGGAGCGGAGCGGGCACAGACCTCCGCACACTTGAGGAGCACGCCCACTTATGGCACGTCTCGTCGGTGTCGATCTCCCGCGCGACAAGCGCACCGAGATCGCACTCACCTACATCTACGGCATCGGGCGTACCCGCGCCGTTGAGACCCTGGCCGCCACCGGCATCGACCCGAACAAGCGGGCCCGGGACCTGACCGATGAAGAGGTCGTGCAGCTGCGCGACTACATCGAGGCCAACTACAAGGTTGAGGGTGACCTTCGCCGCGAGGTCGCCGCGGACATCCGCCGCAAGGTTGAGATCGGTTGCTACGAGGGCATCCGGCACCGCAAGGGCCTGCCCGTGCGCGGTCAGCGCACCCGGACCAACGCGCGCACCCGTAAGGGCCCGAAGCGCACGGTCGCCGGCAAGAAGAAGCCGGGCAAGAAGTAACCACCGGTCCGATCAGAAACGTATCTAGGAGCGCATAGAGAATGCCGCCGAAGGCTCGCGCCGGTGGGGCCGCTGTCAAGAAGGTCCGGCGCAAGGAACGCAAGAACGTCGCCCACGGGCAGGCGCACATCAAGAGCACGTTCAACAACACCATCGTGTCGATCACCGATCCGACCGGTGCTGTGATCTCCTGGGCCTCCGCCGGCCAGGTGGGTTTCAAGGGCTCGCGCAAGTCGACCCCGTTCGCCGCGCAGCTGGCGGCCGAGGCCGCCGCGCGTCGCGCGATGGAGCACGGCATGCGCAAGGTCGACGTCTTCGTGAAGGGCCCCGGCTCCGGCCGGGAGACCGCGATCCGTTCCCTGCAGGCCGTGGGCCTGGAGGTCGGGCAGATCTCTGACGTCACGCCGCAGCCGCACAACGGTTGCCGTCCGCCGAAGCGCCGCCGGGTCTAAGGGAAGAGAAGAACATGGCTCGCTACACAGGTGCCGACTGCCGCCGTTGCCGGCGCGAGAAGATGAAGCTGTTCCTCAAGGGCAGCAAGTGCGACGGGCCGAAGTGCCCGTTCGAGTCGCGTCCCTTCCCGCCCGGCCAGCACGGCCGCGGCCGGCCGAAGGAGACCGAGTACCTCCTGCAGCTGCGCGAGAAGCAGAAGGCCCGCCGCATCTACGGCGTGCTGGAGCGGCAGTTCGCCGGCTACTACGAGGAGGCCGTGGCCAAGCCGGGCAAGACCGGTGAGGAGCTGCTGCGCATCCTCGAGTCGCGGCTCGACAACGTCGTGTACCGCGCCGGCCTGGCGTCGTCGCGCGACATGGCTCGCCAGCTCGTCAAGCACGGCCACATCGTGGTCAACGGCCGGAAGGTGGACATCCCGTCGTACCGCCTGCGTGAGCACGACATCGTGCAGGTGCGGGAGAAGTCGCGGGAGCTCACCCCCTTCCAGGTCGCGCAGGGCCTCGCGGGCAGCAAGACCGTCCCGGCGTGGCTCGAGTTCATCCCGAGCGAGTTCAAGGTCCTGGTGCACAGCCTGCCGGCCCGGCAGGTCATCGATACCCAGGTCCAGGAGCAGCTCATCGTCGAGCTCTACAGCAAGTAGCAGGACAGTCGGAGGGGCCTCACGGCCCCTCCGATCCGGAGCGCGTCATATAGCGGGCGCGCAACGAACTGGAGGAACAGAAAGTGCTCATCTCCCAGCGGCCCAGCCTCGCGGAAGAGTCGATCAGCGAGGTCCGGTCCAAGTTCACCATCGAGCCCCTCGAGCCGGGCTTCGGGTACACCCTCGGCAACTCGCTGCGGCGCACCCTGCTCAGCTCGATCCCGGGCGCGGCCGTGACGAGCATCAAGATCGACGGCGTGCTGCACGAGTTCACCACGATCCCCGGCGTCAAGGAGGACGTGGTCGAGCTCGTCATGAACATCAAGGAGCTGTGCGTCAGCTCCGAGCTCGACGAGCCGGTCTCGATGTACCTGCGCAAGCAGGGCCCCGGCGACGTCACCGCGGGCGACATCCAGCCCCCGGCCGGCGTCTCCGTGCACAACCCCGACCTCAAGCTGGCCACGCTCAACGGCAAGGGCCGCCTCGACATGGAGCTCACCGTCGAGCGGGGCCGCGGCTACGTCACGGCCAACCAGAACAAGCAGCAGGGCCAGGAGATCGGGCGCATCCCGGTCGACTCGATCTACTCGCCGGTGCTCAAGGTGACGTACCGCGTCGAGGCGACCCGTGTCGAGCAGCGCACCGACTTCGACCGGCTCATCATCGACGTCGAGACCAAGGCGTCGCTGACCCCGCGCACCGCGCTGGCCTCGGCCGGCTCGACGCTGGTGGAGCTGTTCGGCCTCGCGCGCGAGCTGGACGAGAGCGCCGAGGGCATCGACATCGGCCCGTCGCCGCAGGACGCGCAGCTCGCGGCCGACCTGGCGCTGCCGATCGAGGAGCTGGACCTCACCGTCCGCTCGTACAACTGCCTCAAGCGCGAGGGCATCAACTCCGTCGGTGAGCTGATCAGCCGCACGGAAGCCGACCTCCTCGATATAAGGAATTTCGGTCAGAAGTCGATCGACGAGGTCAAGATGAAGCTCGCCGGGATGGGTCTGGGTCTGAAGGACTCCGCCCCGACGTTCGACCCGGCCCACGTCGTGGACTCCTTCGCCGAGGTGGACTACGACGCCGACGACTACCGCGAGACCGAGCAGCTGTAGTTCAGCCGCTGTATTAGAGGAGCCCTGACAATGCCCACGCCCACCAGAGGTCCCCGCCTCGGCGGCAGCCCCGCGCACGAGCGGCTGATGCTGGCGAATCTCGCCACGTCGCTGTTCAAGCACGGTCGCATCACGACGACCGAGACGAAGGCCAAGCGGCTGCGCCCGCTCGCCGAGCAGCTCATCACCAAGGCCAAGCGCGGCGACCTGCACGCGCGCCGTCAAGCGCTCTCCGTGGTGCGGGACAAGGACGTGGTGTTCGCGCTGTTCGACCAGATCGCGCCGCGGTTCAGCAACCGTCCGGGTGGCTACACCCGCATCGTGAAGACGGGCCCCCGCAAGGGCGACGCTGCTCCGATGGCGATCATCGAGCTGGTCGAGGAGCTCGAGGTGGCCGCCCCCAAGGCGCCGCGCACGACCGCTCGGAAGGCCGCCAAGGCCGACTCGATCGCGGTGCTCGCCGGCGAGGACGCGGACGAGACCCCGGCCCCGGCGACCTCCTCCGCGGACGAGGACGCCGCCGAGGCGAAGGACGAAGAGACCAAGGCCTGATCACCGGTCGAGGTTCGTCGGCCCGGCACCCTTTCGGGGGTGCCGGGCTTTCTTTTGGGAGTTGTACCGCATGAGCGTGCGCATCCGCCTGGACGTCTCCTACGACGGGACCGACTTCTCCGGCTGGGCCCTGCAGCCGGGCCGCCGAACGGTGGCGGGCGAGCTGCTCGCCGTCCTGGAGCGCCTGTTCGGCTCGGTCACCGGCCTGACGGTGGCGGGGCGCACGGACGCCGGCGTGCACGCGACCGGGCAGGTGTGCCACGTCGACGTGGCGCAAGTGCGCTGGGCGGCGCTCGAGTCCGCCCTCGTGCGCAAGCTGGCCGGGCTCCTCCCGCCCGATGTACGCGTGCTCGCCGCGGCCGCGGTGCCGCCCGAGTTCGACGCGCGCTTCTCGGCGCTGGCGCGCCGGTACGAGTACCGCGTCACGGATGCCCCCTTCGGCGCCGAGCCCCTGCGCCGCCGCGACACGCTCGCCTGGCCGCGCCCGCTCGACCTGGCGCTGCTGAACGAGGCGGCGGCGGGGCTGGTGGGCGAGCACGACTTCGCCGCGTTCTGCCGGCGCAAGGAGCACGCGAGCACGATCCGGGCGGTGTCGCGGATGGAGTGGCGCCGCGACGCCGACGGCACCGTGGTGGCCACCGTGGCGGCGGACGCGTTCTGCTGGTCGATGGTCCGCAGCCTCGTGGGGGCGCAGCTGGTGGCGGGGGACGGGCGGCGGGCGGCATCGTGGCCGGGTTCGCTGCTGACGCGGACGGCGCGGGCCGACGAGGTGGTGGTGGCGCCGGCGCATGGGCTCACGCTCGTGGAGGTGACGTATCCGGCGGATGCGGCGGCGTTGAGCGCGCGGGCTGAGCTGACTCGGCGGCGCCGCGACCTGTGACGGTTTGCGGGCGGCAAGCCGGGCGCTGCGCGCCGCGACGCATCGCAGGGGCGATCAGCTCGGCGGGGCCGAGCCGGGCAGGGACGCGGCCGGGGTCGCCTCGGGCTGGATGACCGAGCGGTTCTCGATGATCCCGTTGTCCAGGTACGTCTCGACGATGTCGTACGTGATCTGGTTCGGATAAGGGTCGCCCTGGGTGAAGTTGTTGCCGTCGACGCGGGCGATCACGCAGTACGTGATGAAGTGCCCCTTGTAGTTCCACCCGAGCTGCGTCGGCGCCCGCACGAGCGCGTCGGTGCCGGTGCCCGCGCCCACGCTCATGCCCGCGAACCGGCCCTTCTGGCCGTCGACGATGGGCTTGATCCCGTCGAAGGTCTTGGCCGCGACCTCCTCGCTGGTCACGTTGAAGATGCCGGCCGTGATGAGGTACTCCTGATTCGGCGACTTCATCGTCGCCCGCACGACCTGCGAGCACCCCGCCCCCGCGAGCAGTGTCGCCAGCTCCTCGGTCGCGGCCACCTTGCAGTCGTTGGACGCCTTCGTCGCCAGGATCACGTAGGGCGCCTCGTCCGGCACCGCCACGATGTTGTTGCTCGGGAACACCTCGGCCTCGGTGAGCGCCTTCGGGTCCACGTCGCGGCTGCTGATGTCGCGCTTCTTCGGCGCCGACGACTGGCCGGACTTGGCCGACTCCGGCCCGTTCTTCTCGTCCTTGAAGATGAACCAGGTGCCCACGCCGCACGCGCCGAGCACGACGACGACCGCGATCGCGCTGAGCAGCGCGACCCATCGGTGCGGCCGCGGGACCGGGCGCACCGGGTCGATGACGGCGCGCGGGCGGTCCAGCCGGTCGATGCGCTCCGGCGGGTCCCCGCGGTCGGGGCGGCGGGGCGGCTCGCGCAGGGCCCGCTTGGTGCCCCCGGTGGTGTATTCGCCCGTGTACTCCCCGGTGCCCCGCCCGCCGCGGCCCCGGCGCACGCCGGAGGGCTCGTCGTAGCGGTCGTGGCCCAGGTCGTCGTCGGGTGCGCGGCGCTGCTGCGGAGGCTCGTCGTAGGCGGGCCGGCGCCGCATGGCCTCGTCGCGCCGCCGCACCCCGCTGTCGTCGCGGCGCCCGGTCTCGTCGCGGCGCCCGGTCTCGGGTGGGGCCGCCGACTCGAACGCGGCGCGGGCGCGGCGCCCGGTGCTTTCGAGGTCGTCGTCGTAGGCCGGGCGCCCCCGACGCCCGCGCGGGTCCTCGCCCGGGCGGAACATCGTGGTCTCGCCGGCGTAGGGCGCGCCGCTGCGCGGCCCGTCTTCGTCGAAGCCGCGCGCGGGCGGGTCGGTGACCGGGGCGCCGTACGTGCGCGCGGAGCCGTTGCGGGGCCCGTCGGCACCGTCGCGCCGGCGGCGGGCGCCCGTGTCGTCGCCGGGGCGGAACATCGTCGTCTCGCCGGTGTAGAGCGCGCCCCGGCCGCCGTTCGCCTCGTCGCCAGGGTCTCCGAAGCCGTTGCGAGGCTCGGGCTCGGCCGCGCGACGGCGCCCGCCCACGTCACCCGTGCGGGGCTCATCGGCGGCCCGGCGGCGCCCGCCACCGTTGACCTCGCCGGTGCGGCTGCCGAGGTCGCCGGTGCGCGGGCCGACGTCACTCGTGCGAGGGCCGAAGTCGCTGGTCCGCGGCGTGAAGTCGCCGGTGCGCGGGCCAGGATCGCCCGTCCGGGGGCCGAAGTCTCCGGTGCGCGGGCCGAAGTCGTCCGTCCGGGGGCCGAAGTCGCCGGTGCGCGGGCCGACGTCGCTGGTGCGCGGGCCGGAGTCGCTCGTGCGCGGGGTGAAGTCGCTGGTGCGCGGGTCGGCCGCGTAGGCGCGCTGCTCCTCGGCGGCGCGGCGGGCCCGGCGGGCGGCGCCGCTCGTGGGCGACGCGTCCGGGCGCATGTTCGGGAAGATCGGCACCAGCGGAGGCGGGTCGGCCGGGGGGCTGGCCGCGCTCAGCTCGGCGAGCGGCTTGATGATCGGGGTCAGCCGCGGACCGTGATCGTATGACTCCGAGGCGCGCACATCCTCCTCGTCCCGCGCCCGCCGGCGCCCCCCGCGCGGCTCGTCGAGCCCGGCGCCGGGAAGCTGCTGGTCCAGCGGGGGACGGGCCGGAGGCGCGGCCGGGCGTCCGTAGACGCCGCCCGGGGAGTCGTCGTCGGCGGCCCGGCGGCGACCCGCGGGCGGCGCGGAGGCGCCCGGCGTCGACCAGCCCTCGACGTTGGCCGGACGGCTCGGCGGCGGGGCCGGCGGGAGCGAGCCGGGGCCGAACACGCCGCTGGGGGAGCCGAAGACCCCGCTGGGGGAGTCGTCGTCCCGCGAGCGGCGGCCGCGCCGGGCGTCCCCGGTCCGCGGCTCACGAATGTCGCCCGTGCGGGAGTCTCCGCGCGGGTCGCCGGGGCGGGAGTCGGCGCCGGGGCGGCGGATGGCCGTCGTGCGGTCGAAGTCGACGGCGCGCTCACCCGTGCCCGAGCGCTCCATGCGCCCGGGGCGGTCGAAGTCGGCGGCGCGCTCGCCGGTGCCGGAGCGCTCCATCCGCTCGGGGCGCTCGAAGGAGGAGGCGCGCTCGCCCGTGCCCGAGCGCTCCATGCGACCCGGGCGCTCGAAGGAACCGGAGCGGTCCATCGGGTCGGGGCGATCGAAGTCGAAGGAGCCGGGGCGGTCGGGCGGGCCAGGGCGTTCGGGTGGGCCAGGGCGTTCGGGTGGGCCGGGGCGGTCGGGCGGGCCGGGGCGTTCGGGTGGGCCGGGGCGGTCGAAGGGGTCGGGCGGCCCCGCGAAGGGGTCGGGTTCGCCGCGTCCGCTGCCGCGCAGACCGGCCAGCCAGTTGTCGGCTTCGTCCGCCTCGTCCCGGCGGAACGAGTCGGATCGCCGCTTCCGGCGCTGCTCGTCCCGAGAAGTCATGTCGCACAGGGTAGCCGACGCCGCCGCGCGGTGGCTTGTCGGCGATGTTGCGCACAATCCGAACGGGTGGCCGCGCAAACCGCCGGTCACCTGCGCGTGGACAATGCGTTGCGGAACGCGGGCGATGGAGGGCATGTTGTCAGGCGAGCACTACTTCTCGGCCGACCCGGCGGTCGCGCACGAGCGTCACGAGGTCGTGTTCGAGGCCCTTGACCAGGAGTTTCGCCTGGCCTCGGCGTCCGGGGTGTTCTCGTGGAGCGGGCTGGACCGGGGCACCGCGGTGCTGCTGGCCGAGGCGCCGCCGCCGGAGCCGGACACGGAGGGCGCGCTGCTGGACCTGGGCTGCGGATATGGCCCGATCTCGATCGTGCTCGCCACCGCCGCGCCCCGCGCGACGGTCTACGCGATCGACGTGAATCAGCGCGCGTTGGACCTGGTGCGCGAGAACGCGGGCGGGCGGCGCATCGTCGCGGCGCTGCCCGACGAGGTGCCGGAGACTGTCAGCTTCGCGCAGATCTGGTCCAACCCGCCGATCCGCATCGGCAAGGCCGAGCTGCACGCGCTGCTGCTGCGGTGGCTGCCCCGGCTCGCCCCGGACGGCGTCGCGTGGCTGGTCGTGGCCAAGAACCTGGGCGGCGACTCGCTGCAGCGCTGGCTCGTCGAGCAGGGTTTCACGGCCGAGCGCCACGCGACCGACAAAGGGTTCCGGGTGCTGCGGGTCGGAAAACCGCTTTCGTGACGTACGGTCGCCGATGAAGCTCTTCAGACGTGGGATATGTGGACGTCGCAGGGGTCGGGCACACGCTGCCGGACGGTCGTGAGCTCTTCTCCGAGGTCTCGTTCCGGGTCGGCGAGGGCGCGAAGGTGGCGCTCGTCGGGCCCAACGGGGCCGGCAAGACGACCCTGCTGAAGATGGTCGCCGGCGACCTGCCGGTGCACGAGGGCGCCGTCGCGCGCTCGGGCGGGCTGGGCGTGATGCGCCAGTTCATCGGCATGATCGGCGACGATCGGACGCTGTCCGACCTGGCGCTGCAGCTGGCGCCGCCGCGCCTGAGCGAGGTCGGGCGCCGGCTGGCCCTGGCCGAGCGGGCGCTCGCCGACGGGACCGAGAAGTCGCAGCTCAGATACGCGAATGCGCTGACGGCGTGGGGCGAGGCGGGCGGGTACGACGCGGAGGTGCTCTTCGACACCGTGAGCGTCGCGGCGCTGGGCCTGCCGTGGGATGCCACGCGGGACCGGCCGGTGCGCACGCTGTCGGGCGGGCAGCAGAAGCGGTTCGCGCTCGAGCTGCTGCTGCGCGGCGAGGACGAGGTGCTGCTGCTGGACGAGCCCGACAACTTCCTGGACGTGCCGGGGAAACGGTGGCTGGAAGAGCGGCTCCGCGAATCCCCGAAGAGCGTGCTCTATGTCTCGCACGACCGTGAGCTGCTGGCCCGGTCCGCGGATCGCGTGGTCGCGGTCGAGGGCGGCTCCGCATGGGTGCACCCCGGCGGGTTCGCGTCCTGGCACGAGGCCCGCGGCGCGCGCCACGAGCGCCTGGAGGAGCAGCGGCGGCGCTGGGACGAGGAGCACGAGAAGCTCAAGGCGCTCGTGCTGATGTACCGCACCAAGGCCGCCTACAACGACGGGCTCGCCTCGCGCCTGCAGGCCGCCCAGACCCGCCTGCGCAAGTTCGAGGAGGCCGGGCCGCCGCCGGCACCCCCGAAGGAGCAGGACATTCGCATGCGTCTTTCCGGGGGTCGTACGGCCAAACGCGCCGTCATGTGCGAGCAGCTGGAGCTCGACGGGCTGACCTACCCGTTCGACCTGGAGATCTGGTACGGCGACCGCGTGGCCGTCCTCGGCGGCAACGGCACCGGCAAGTCGCACTTCCTGCGGCTGCTGGCCCGCGGCGGCACCGACCCCGACGGTCCTCAGATCGGCGCCTGGTCCGGGTCGATCGGCGCGGAGCCCCATCGAGCCGGACCAGGCGTAGCCGAGCTCGCCCCCGTGGCCCACGGCGGCCGGGTGCGCCTCGGCGCGCGGGTGCGGCCGGGCCACTTCTCGCAGACGCACGACCGCCCGGAGCTGCTGGACAAGACCCTCGCCGAGATCCTGTGGCGCGGCGACGACTGGCGCGCCGGCCTGCCGCGGCCGCAGGCGATGCCCGCGCTCGGGCGCTACGAGCTCGCGGCCCAGGCCGACCAGCGCTTCGGCACCCTCTCCGGCGGTCAGCAGGCCCGGTTTCTGGTGCTGCTGCTCGAACTGTCCGGGGCGACGCTGCTGCTGCTCGACGAGCCGACCGACAACCTGGACCTGGCCAGCGCGGAGGCGTTGGAGGAGGGGCTGCGCAGCTTCGACGGCACCGTGATCGCGGTCACGCACGACCGCTGGTTCAGTCGTTCCTTCGATCGCTACGTCCTCTTCCGCGCCGACGGCGAGGTCGTGGAGGTCCCCGAGCCGGTCTGGGAGGGCCGCTCCTGACGGACTGCTTGTGCGGTCCGCGCGTCACGCTCCGTGGTCACCTATCGCCCGTGGAGCCGACTGTTGTCCTCACCATCGGGGCGTCCGACTCGTCCGGCGGCTCGGGCCTGCAGGCCGACCTGCGGACCCTGGCCGCGCTGCGGATGCACGGCGCCTCGGTGGTGACCGCGGTGATCTCGCGCAACACGCGCGACGTCACCGGCCTCTTCCCGCAGCCCACGAACGTCGTCACCGCGCAGCTCGGCTGCGTGCTGGAGGACCTGCCCGTGGCCGCGGTGAAGACCGGCATCCTGCCGACCCCGGAGACGGCGGTGGCGATCGCGGCCCGCGCGCGGACGGGCGCCCTGCCGAACCTCGTCGTCGACCCGGTCCTCACCGCGGCGTCGGGCTCGCGGCGGGGGCTGGTCGCGGCGTACGAGCGGCTGCTGCCCCACGCCAGCGTCCTCACCCCGAACCGTGAGGAGGCCTCGGCCCTGCTCGGCTGGGACGTCTTCACCCCGACCGACATGGCCACGGCCGCGTCCCAGCTCTCCGCCCTCGGCCCGCGCTGCGTGGTCATCACGGGCGGCGACTTCGCGGCCGGCGGGGATGCGATCGACGTCGTCTGGTCGGACGGCGAGGCGCGCGTCCTGCACAGCCCGCGCATCGCGAGCCGCAACACCGACGGCAGCGGGGCGACCTTCGCGACGGCGGTGGCCGCGCGCCTGGCGATCGGCGACGAGGCGGACGCGGCCGTGTCGTGGGCGAAGGGCTTCGTGGGCCGGGCCATCGGCGACGCCGCGGACTGGCGCCTGGGCCGCGGCACCGGCCCGATCGACCACTTCGGCTGGTCGTCGCTGACCCTGCGCTGATGCGCCGGGTGACCGGGTGGCGTGGGTGGTGTGGAGAGCGAGACAGGCACGGGGGCGAGAACTTCGCGATGCGTGGTGGATGATGCAACCCATGGACGAGAAGACGTTGATCCACCAGATCTCGACCCTGGTCGACGAGGAGCACAAGCTCCGCACGCAGCTGCAGGCCGGGAAGATCTCCGAGCAGGAGGAGCACGACCGGCTGCGGGGGCTCGAAGAGCAGCTCGACCAGCTCTGGGATCTGCTGCGCCGCCGGCGGGCGGCGAAGCTGCAGGGAGTCTCGCCCGACGAGGTCGAGGCGCACTCCGTCGACGAGGTCGAGCACTACCTCCAGTAGCGAAGGCAACGGGCGCCACCGGCACGAGGTGAGGGCGGGGGCCTCAGTCGACCCTGAGGCGGTAGCCGCGCTTCACCACCGTCTGGACGAAGGCCGAGCCGCCCAGCGCCGCCCGCAGGCGCGCCACCGCCATCTCCACCGCGTGCTCGTCCGCGCCCCGAGGCAGCTCGCGCAGCAGGGCCGCCCGCGACAGGACACGGCCCGGAGAGGCGGCCAGGGCGCGCAGGACCGCCATGGGGCCGGGCGCCAAGGGCTTCAAGGTGCCGTCGATGATCGCGGCGTGCCCGCGCAGGGTCACCGCGGCGCCCGCCACGTGCAGGGTGGGGGAGCGCTTCGGCAGCTCGTCCACGAGGATGCGGACGAGGGCGCCGAGGCGCGCCCGGGACGGGGCCGCCACCGGCACGCCCAGGCGTTGGAGCGGGGCGGCGGTCACCGGGCCCACGCACGCCGCGAGCACGTCGGTGCGCAGCGCCTCCAGCACGTCCGGCGCCTCCGGGCCGGCCACGCGCAGCAGCGAGCTCACGGCCGGGGCCGACGTGAACGTCACCGCGTCGACCAGGCGGGAGCAGGTCAGGTCGACCAGGCGGCGAAGGGGGGCCGGGTCGACCGGAGGCGCCCAGCGGTACACCGGAATCTCCACGACGATCGCGCCGGCCTCGCGCAGGGCGGACGTGAACTCGGGGTGGGGCTCGCCGTGCAGCTGCAGGGCGATGCGCCGGCCCGCGATGCCGCCGGGGAAGGACTGCGTCAGGTAGTCGAGCACCTCGTCGCAGCTCTCGGTCTCCGGGGACCAGGCCTCCAGCATGCCGGCCGCGCGGACGGCGCCCTTGGCCTTGGGGCCGCGCGCGATCAGGTACGCCTCGCTGAGCCGCGTCCGCAGCGCCTCCCCGAGACCCCAGCCCTCGGCGGCCTCGATCCAGCCGCGCAGGCCGATGCCCGTGGTGGCGATGACGATGTCGGGGGCCACGTCGACGCACGAGACCGTGGCCGCCTTGAGCTCGGTGTCGTCCGCGACCGGCACGATCCGCAGCGCCGGGGCGAGCACGACCCGGGCCCCGCGCCGCTCCAGCAGCGCGCTCAGCTCGTCGCGGCGCCGGTCCGCGGTCACGGCCACGGTGAACCCGGCGAGCGGCAGGTCCTCGCCGGACGCGGGCCGCGCCTCCAGCCGGCTGCCGGCGCTCATGCGAGACCGCCGATCTCCACCATGCCGTCGTTGACGCGCACGGAGTACACCGGAACCCGCATGCCCGGATCGTCGAGGCACTCGCCGGTGGAGAGGTCGAACGACTGCTTGTGCATGGGCGACGCGACCACGGCCCGATCGCCCCGGCTGCCGACGATCCCGCGCGAGAGCACGGCCGCGCCGCTGATCGGGTCGACGTTGCCGATGGCGTAGAGACCGCCGTCGAACACGCGGAACAGCGCCACCTGCTGCCCGCTGACGAGCGCGGCCACCCCGCGGTCCGGCTCCAGGCGGACGTACGGGCACACGGCGGTCCAGTTCATGGGCGCACTCCCAGCGCGACGGGTACGGGCTGTCCGCGTTCGGACACGAAGGTGATCGTCGGGTCGGGCGTGCCGGGCGCGTTCACGAACGACACGAACCGGGCCAGCCGCTGCGGGTCCTCGAGCGTCGCGCGCCACTCGTCGGCGTACGACGTGATGTGCCGCGCCATCTGCGCGTCGAGCTCCGCGGCGATGCCCAGGGAGTCCTCGACGATCACCGAGCGCAGATAGTCCAGGCCGCCCTCGAGCCCCTCGATCCAGGCCGCCGTGCGCTGGAGCCGGTCGGCGGTGCGGATGTAGAACATGAGGAACCGGTCCACGACCCGGATCAGCTCCTGCGTCGACAGGTCCGGCGCGAGCAGGTCGGCGTGGCGGGGCCGGAAGCCGCCGTTGCCCCCGACGTAGAGGTTCCAGCCCTGGTCGGTGGCGATGATGCCGAAGTCCTTGCCCCGGGCCTCGGCGCACTCGCGGGCGCAGCCGGACACCGCGGACTTGAGCTTGTGCGGGGCGCGCAGGCCGCGGTACCGCAGCTCGAGCTCGATCGCCAGCGCGACCGAGTCCTGCACGCCGTACCGGCACCAGGTCGACCCGACGCAGGACTTCACGGTGCGCAGCGCCTTGCCGTAGGCGTGCCCGGACTCGAACCCGGCCGCGACCAGCCGGCCCCAGATCGCGGGCAGCTGCTCGACCCGCGCCCCGAGCAGGTCGATGCGCTGGCCGCCGGTGATCTTCGTATACAGCTCGAAGTCCCGGGCCACCTCGCCGATCACGATCAGCTTCTCGGGCGTGATCTCCCCGCCGGGGATGCGCGGCACCACCGAGTAGGTGCCGTTGCGCTGGATGTTGGCCAGGAAGTGGTCGTTGGTGTCCTGCAGCGAGGCCTGCTCCCCGTCGAGGACGTAGTCGTTGTGCAGCGAGGAGAGGATCGAGGCGACCGTCGGCTTGCACACGTCGCAGCCGCGCCCGGTCCCGTGCTCGGCGATGAGCTGGGAGAAGGTGCGGATCTCGCGGATCCGCACGATGTCGAAGAGCTCGGCGCGGCTGTGCTCGAAGTGCTCGCACAACGCCTTCGAAGCCACGACCCCCTGCGCGGACAGGATCTTCTTCAGCAGCGGGACGCAGGACCCGCAGCTCGTCCCGGCCCGCGTGCACTCCTTGAGCGCGCCGACGTCGGTGCAGCCCTCGGTGATCGCGGCGACCACCTGGCCCTGGGTCACCGCGTTGCAGCTGCACACCTGCGCCTCGGCGGGCAGTGCCACGTCGCCGGACGCGTCCCCGGCCAGCAGCGCGAGCGGGTGCCCGGGCAGCGGGCCGCCGACGCTGGCGCGCAGGGTGGGGTACGCGCTCGCGTCCCCGACCAGGATGCCGCCCAGCAACGTCTGCGCGTCGTCGGAGAGCACCAGCTTCGCGTAGCGCCCGTTCGCCGGGTCGAGGTACACGATGTCGAGCAGGTCCGCCCGGGCGCCCGCCTCGGAAGGCAGGGCGTCGCCGAAGCTCGCGACGTCGACGCCGAGCAGCTTGAGCTTGGTCGACAGGTCGGCCCCGGGGAACTCGGCCGAGCCGCCGAGGAGCCGGTCGGCGACCACCTCGGCCATGGCGTACCCGGGCGCGACGAGCCCGTAGCAGTTGCCGTCGACCGCGGCGCACTCGCCGATCGCGTAGATCGCGGGGTCGTCGGTGCGGCAGGCGGAGTCCACGAGCACCCCGCCGCGCGGGCCCGTGGCCAGTCCGGCGGCCCGGGCGAGCTCGTCGCGGGGCCGGATGCCGGCCGCGACCACCACGAGGTCGGCCGGCACGTGGGCGCCGTCGGAGAGCGTCAGGTTGAGCCGCCCGCTCGGTGAGGTCTGCCGGATCGCGGTCGTGCCGGCGCCGAGGTGCACGCGCACGCCGAGGTCCTCGACGTAGCGGCGCAGCACCGCCCCGCCGGCCGCGTCGACCTGCATCGGCATCAGCCGCGGGGCGAACTCGATCACGTGCGTGCGCAGGCCGAGCAGGCGCAGCGCGTTGGCCGCCTCCAGGCCGAGCAGGCCGCCGCCGATGACCGCCCCGACCTCGCGGCCGCGGGCGTGGGCCCGGATGGCCTCGAGGTCGTCGAGGGTGCGGTAGACGAAGACGCCCGCCTGGTCCACCCCGGTGATCGGCGGCACGAACGCGGACGAGCCCGTGGCCAGGACCAGGGCGTCGTACTGGTACTGCGCGCGGGCCGTGCGCACCCGCCGGGCGCCCCGGTCGATCGACAGCACCGGCTCGCCGAGCCGGACGTCGACCCCCTCGGGCACGTCGTAGGTCAGCTCGTCGGCCGTGACCCCGTCGAAGTACGCCGACAGGCGCACCCGGTCGTAGGCGCCGCGGCCCTCCTCGGCGAGCACGGTGATGCGCCACCGGCGCCCGGGGTCGCGAGCGGTCAGCGCCTCGGCGAACCGGTGCCCGACCATGCCGTGCCCGACGACCACGACATGCATAGACGAACCTGAGTTCTTCATTCGTGCGCCCCGGTAACGCTGGCATGACACAGCCATTTCGGTGCTGTAACAACCCTGCGACCGCGGTGCTCGCGGGCGGGGCGGCAGGCGTCGACCGCTTCGGACATGGCCCAAAGGCTGCCGGTGGGCGGTTTCGCTCCAAAGTCCCGAATGTTTCGCGCCTGCTAAGAGCGCCTCACACGCATCGACATCGGGCCGTTACCGTTCCGTGTCGGAATCACTGTCGACAAACATCGATGGAATCCCGGATTTTGGGCGTCGGTTGTGCCAGATCTTCACACTGTAGGGTGGCGACGGTTCGCGGCTGGGTAAAGAACCACCGACCCCTATGTAGCAACGAGGAGGAAGCAGATGCGCACGACCGGCAAGGCCGCACTCGCGGCCGTTGCGGTGCTCAGCATCGGGCTCACCGGATGCGGTGGCGACAAGGCTCAACCCGGGGCCGGGGCCTCGGCCGGAGCCTCGGGCGCCGCGGGCACCGGCACGTCGGCCGGCGCCTCCGCCGGCGCCTCGGGCGACACCGGTGGCACGACCGGCGGCGGCGCCGGCAGCGTGGCGTCGTGCCTGGTCGGCACGTGGAAGGCCGACAACATCACCGGCAAGCTCTCCGGCCCGGTGGGCGGCACGTTCCAGGGCGGCGGCGGCACCCTGCTCACGATCGACTCCGGCGGCAAGGCGCAGGTCGACTTCGGCTCCATGCAGCCGGTGACCTTCACGTTCTCCGTCTCCGGCAACGACGTGAAGGGCAGTTTCTCCTACGGCGGCAAGGTCAACGGCGCGGTCAAGAGCCCGTCGGGCACGACCGGCACGCTCGAGCCGAGCGGCCCCGTGGACTTCAGCACGCTCACGGTGACCGTGGACCTCACCGCGCCCGTCGCCCAGCGCGTGGCCGACAAGGTCTCGATCTCCGAGTTCGCCGGGACGGGCACCGCCAACACCGGCGGGGCCGTGGACGCCCAGCCGATCCTCAAGAAGAGCCAGTACGAGTGCGGCAGCGGCACCCTGAAGCTCTCGCCGCCCGCCGGTGCCGACGACACCGGCACCTGGACGTTCAAGAAGGCCTAGCAACGGTTTCCGGACGGCGGCGGATCGCTCACAAGGGCAGATCCGCCGCCGTCAGGGAAAGAGGCCGCCACCTGAAACAGGGCGGTCCTAGCATCCACGGCCATGACTCTTGCCGTGGACAAACCGCAGTCTCAGCCCGAGCCGCGCCGCGGCCGGTGGATCGACGAGTGGCACCCCGAGGACCCCGAGTTCTGGGCGCGGACCGGCGCGAGGATCGCCCGGCGCAACCTGATCGTCTCCATCCTTTCCGAGCACATCGGCTTCTCGATCTGGAGCCTGTGGTCGGTCTTCGTGCTCTTCCTGGGCCCCAGGTATGGGCTCGACCCCGCGCAGAAGTTCCTGCTCACGAGCGCGCCGACGCTGGTCGGGGCCGTTCTGCGGCTGCCGTACACCTTCGCCGTGGCCACGTTCGGCGGGCGCAACTGGACGATCTTCAGCGCCCTGCTGCTCCTGGTGCCGACGATCTTCGCGGGCATCATCCTCGAGCCGGGCGTCTCGTTCCCTGTGCTGCTCGTCGCGGCCTCCGTGGCCGGCGTCGGCGGCGGCAACTTCGCGTCCTCGATGGCCAACATCAACGCCTTCTACCCGCAGCGCCTGAAGGGCTGGGCGCTGGGCGTCAACGCCGGCGGCGGCAACATCGGGGTGGCCGCGGTGCAGCTCGTCGGGCTGCTCGTGCTCGCCACCGCCGGGGCGGCCCACCCGCGGCTCATCGTGCTGATCTACCTGCCGCTGATCGTCATCGCCGCGGCGCTGGCCGCGATCTACATGGACAACCTGACGCACGCCTCGAACGACCGGCGGGCGATGCGCGACGTGATCAAGGACGGCCACGCCTGGATCATGTCCCTGCTCTACATCGGGACGTTCGGTTCCTTCATCGGCTTCGGGTTCGCCTTCGGGCAGGTGCTCCAGGTGCAGTTCAAGGCCGACTTCGACACCCCGGTGAAGGCGGCCTACCTCACCTTCCTCGGGCCGCTGCTCGGCTCGCTCATCCGCCCGGTCGGGGGGATGCTGGCCGACCGCTTCGGCGGTGCGCTGATCACCTTCTGGAACTTCGTGGCCATGGCGCTCGGCGCGGCCACCGTCCTGCTCGCCTCGCGCCTGCACTCGCTGCCGCTGTTCGTGACCGGGTTCGTGTTCCTGTTCATCTTCAGCGGCCTCGGCAACGGCTCGACGTACAAGATGATCCCGGCGATCTTCAAGGCCAAGTTCCCGGCCGACGAGCGCGAGGCCCGCCGGCTGGCGACCGCGCTCATCGGCGTGGCCGGGGCGATCGGGGCGGCCGGCGGGGTGCTCGTGAACCTCGCCTTCCGCGAGTCCTTCCTGACGTACAAGACCGGTGACGGGGCGTACATCGCGTTCATCGCCTTCTACGCCCTGTGCTTCGGCGTCACCTGGCTGGTCTACCTGCGCCGATCGCCGCGCAAGCTCGCCGGCGTGTAGCGGTAGCGAGCGGGCGTGGTGGCCGGTCACCAGGGACCGGTCACCATGAACACCGCCTGGGCCCGGCACGAGCACCCCGATTTGGCTCCGGTGGGCGCGCCGAGTATCGTGGATTGCTGTTGTGCGATGACAAGGCGTTCCCACCGTTCGGGTACGCTGGATGATCGTGCGCCCGGACTGATTCGGTTCAGCGCCGTCATCGAGACGCACCCCAGAACCGACGACGTGGAAGACAAGGTAGACCTGTGGGTACGTACAGCCCGAAGCCGGGCGAGATCGAGCGCGTGTGGCACGTCATCGACGCCACCGACGTTGTGCTCGGCCGCCTCGCCACGCACGCTGCGACGCTGCTGCGCGGCAAGCACAAGCCGACGTTCGCCCCGCACGTGGACACCGGCGACTTCGTCATCGTGATCAACGCCGGCAAGGTGGCGCTGACCGGCAACAAGCGGCAGACGAAGGTGGCCTACCGCCACTCGGGCTACCCGGGTGGTCTGAAGCGGGTCGGCTACGAGGAGCTGCTCACCAAGAACCCCGAGCGGGCGATCGAGCTGGCCGTCAAGGGCATGCTCCCGCACAACCGTCTGGGCGCGCGCCAGATCCACAAGCTGAAGGTGTACGCGGGGTCCGAGCACCCGCACGCCGCTCAGCTGCCCCAGCCGTTCGAGATCAAGCAGATCGCGCAGTGAGCGCGGACGAAGGACTGAGCGTGACCGACGAGACCACCGCCGCCCCGACGCCGGCCGCTGTCGCGACCGTCGAGACCCCCGCCGCCCCGGCCGCCACGGCCACGGCGGCGCCGACCCGCGCGCGCCGCGCCGGCCAGCCGATCCAGACCGTCGGTCGCCGCAAGGAGGCCATCGTCCGGGTCCGCCTGGTCCCCGGCACCGGCAAGTTCCTGCTCAACGGCCGTGAGCTCGAGAACTACTTCCCGAGCAAGGTGCACCAGCAGTCGGTGAAAGAGCCGCTCGTGATCGTGGAGAAGGCCGAGGCGTTCGACGTCTTCGCCAACCTGCGCGGCGGCGGCACCACCGGCCAGGCGGGTGGCCTGCGCCTCGCGATCGCCCGCGCCCTGGTCGAGAACGACCCGGACGACCGGCCCGCGCTCAAGAAGGCCGGCTTCCTGACCCGGGACGCCCGCGCCACCGAGCGCAAGAAGTACGGTCTGAAGAAGGCCCGTAAGGCTCCTCAGTACTCGAAGCGCTAACGAAGCACGTCGGCCGGGTGCCACCCTGGGAGGTGGGCGCCCGGCCGTTTCGTGTCGCGCGGACGGGTACAGGCGGGCGAGGCGCGCGGTGGTTCGACCTTGGGAGGTTTCGCGATGGGGCGACTCTTCGGCACTGACGGAGTCCGTGGGCGGGCCAACGCCGACCTGACTCCCGAGCTGGCGATGGGGGTCGCCATCGCCGCGGCCCAGGCGCTGTTCGAGCACGATCACTCCCATGCGCCGGTCGCGGTCGTCGGGCGGGACCCGCGCGCGAGCGGCGAGATGCTGGAGGCGGCCGTCGTGGCCGGCCTCACCAGCGCGGGCGCGAACGTGGTGCGGGTCGGCGTGCTGCCGACGCCCGCGGTGGCCTATCTCACCGGCGTGCTGAACGCCGACATCGGCGTGATGCTCTCGGCCTCGCACAACCCGATGCCCGACAACGGGATCAAGCTCTTCGCCGCCGGCGGGCACAAGCTGCCCGACGAGGTCGAGGACGAGATCGAGAGCCTCATGGAGGGCGCCAGCCACCGCCGGCCCACGGGCGCCGGGGTCGGCCGGGTCACCGACTACGCCGACGGCGAGGACCGCTACGTCCAGCACCTGCTGACCTCGCTGCCGAGCCCGCTGGCCGAGCTGACCGTCGTGGTCGACTGCGCCAACGGGGCCGCCTCGTCCGCCGCGCCCGAGGCCTACCGCCGCGCCGGCGCCTCGGTCATCGCGATCAACGCGGACCCCGACGGCCTCAACATCAACGAGGACTGCGGCTCCAACCACATCGCCGCCCTGCGCCAGGCGGTCGTCGAGCACGGCGCCGACCTCGGCATCGCGCACGACGGCGACGCCGACCGGTGCATCGCGGTGGCCGCGGACGGCACCGAGATCGACGGCGACCAGATCATGGCGATCCTGGCGCTGTCCATGCGCGAGGCCGGCCAGCTGACCGAGGACACCCTCGTCGCGACCGTCATGAGCAACCTGGGGCTGAAGCTGGCCATGGCCGAGGCCGGCATCCGGCTGCTGGAGACCAAGGTCGGCGACCGGTACGTGCTGGAGGAGCTGCGGGCCAAGGGCCTCGCGCTCGGCGGCGAGCAGAGCGGGCACATCGTCATGCCGGCGTTCGCCACCACCGGCGACGGCGTGCTGACCGCCCTGCACCTCATGGGGCGCATGGAGCGCACGGGCAAGAGCCTCAAGGAGCTCGCGTCCGTGGTGCACCGGCTGCCGCAGGTGATGATCAACGTGCCCGTGCTCGACCGGGCCGCGGCCGCCCGCTCGCCGCAGGTGCTCGACGCGGCCAAGCAGGTCGAGGCCGAGCTCGGCGGGGCGGGCCGGGTGCTGCTGCGCCCCTCCGGCACCGAGCAGCTCGTCCGGGTCATGGTCGAGGCCGGCACGCAGGAGGTCGCCAAGGCGGCCGCCGAGCGGATCGCTCACATTGTGCGGACGGTCAGTCCTACTCAGTAGTAACCTGCGCGCCATGACAGAAGCCCGCACCGTCATCGTCACCGGCGCATCCCGCGGCATCGGCAAGGCGAGCGCCCTCGCCTTCGCCGCCGAGGGCTGCAACGTCGTGCTCACCTCGCGCAAGATCGAAACCCTGGACGAGGTCGCGGCCGAGATCACCGCGCGGTTCCCGGGCGTCGGCGTGCTCACCCACGCCGCGCACGCCGCCGAGCCGGACCAGGCCTCGGCGGTGGTCGAGGCCGCCATGGCCCGCTTCGGCGCGATCGACGTGCTGGTCAACAACGCCGGCACGAACCCGTACTTCGGACCGCTCATGGACATCGACCCGGTCCGCGCCGAGAAGACCGTCCGGCTCAACCAGTTCGGCCCGGTGCTGTGGAGCCAGCTGGTGTGGAAGGCCTCGATGTCGCAGCGCGGCGCGGGCACGATCGTCAACGTCGCCTCGGTCGGCGGCGTGCTCACCGAGCCGGGGATCGGCTACTACAACGCGACCAAGGCCGCCGTCATCCACCTGACCCGTCAGCTGGCGGCCGAGCTGGCCCCCGTCCGGGTGAACGCCGTCGCGCCCGGGATCGTGCGCACCCATCTGGCGCGCGGGCTGTGGGAGAGCAACGAGGACTTCCTCAACGACAAGCTCCCGCTCGGGCGCATCGGCGAGCCGGACGACATCGCCGATGTCATCACCTTCCTGGCCGGTCCTGCGTCACGCTGGATGACGGGCCAGACCCTGGTGGTCGACGGCGGGGCGCAGATCCGCTCCTCGCTCATCTAGTCGTACCCGTTCGTGCGCAGTTCCCGTGCGCGTATGCGACAGTTTCGCGCACGGGACCTGCGCGAAAGTCTGCTACGGTACGGGCATGTGCGGAATCGTGGGGTACGCCGGCGCCCGGCCGGCTCTGAACATCGTGCTGGACGGGCTGCGGCGGCTGGAGTACCGCGGCTACGACTCCGCCGGCGTCGCGGTCGTGAACGGTGAGCTGCTCACCGCCAAGCGCGCCGGCAAGCTCGCCAACCTGGAGAAGGCGCTCGCCGACGAGAGCTCCCACGGCCTGGACGTCGGCACGACCGGCATCGGCCACACCCGCTGGGCCACGCACGGCGGCCCGACCGACCGCAACGCGCATCCGCACCGCTCGTTCGACGGCCGGGTCGCGGTGATCCACAACGGCATCATCGAGAACTTCGCCAAGCTGCGGGCCGAGCTGGAGGACGGCGGCATCGAGTTCGCCAGCGACACCGACTCCGAGTGCGCCGCCCACCTCCTCGCGCAGGCCCTGGCCGACGCGGCGGGGGACACCCCGGCCGAGCGGCTGGCCGAGGCCATGCGCGCCGTGTGCCGCCGCCTGGAGGGCGCGTTCACCCTGCTCGCCGTGGACGTGCGGGCCCCGGGCGTGGTGGTCGGTGCCCGGCGCAACTCCCCGCTCGTCGTCGGCCGCGGCCAGGGCGAGAACTACCTGGCCAGCGACGTCTCAGCGTTCATCGAGCACACCCGCGAGGCGGTCGAGCTCGGCCAGGATCAGGTCGTGCTCATCAGCGGCGACGACATCGTGATCACCGACTTCCTCGGCAACCCCGCCGAGGGCAAGACGTTCCACATCGACTGGGACGCCTCGGCCGCCGAGAAGGGCGGCTACGACTACTTCATGCTCAAGGAGATCGCCGAGCAGCCGCACGCGGTCGCCGAGACGCTGCTGGGCCGGCTCAACGAGCACGGCGACCTCATGCTCGACGAGGTCCGCCTCACCGACCAGGACCTGCGCGACGTCGACAAGGTGTTCATCGTCGCCTGCGGCACGGCCTACCACGCGGGAATGGTCGCCAAGTACGCGATCGAGCACTGGACCCGCATCCCCTGCGAGGTCGAGCTGGCCAGCGAGTTCCGCTACCGCGACCCGGTGCTCGACCGCTCCACGCTGGTCGTGTCCATCTCCCAGTCCGGCGAGACCATGGACACCCTGATGGCGCTGCGCCACGCCAAGGAGCAGAAGGCGCGGGTGCTGGCGATCTGCAACACCAACGGCTCCACGATCCCGCGCGAGTCCGACGCCGTGCTCTACACCCACGCCGGCCCGGAGATCGCGGTCGCCTCCACCAAGGCGTTCCTGACCCAGCTGGTGGCCTGCTATCTCGTCGGGCTGCACCTGGCCCAGGTGCGCGGGGTGAAGTACGCCGACGAGGTCGCCGCCGTCGTCGCCCAGCTGCAGGAGATGCCGGCCAAGATCGAGCAGGTGCTGGCGATGATGGCCCCGATCCGCGAGCTCGCCCGCGAGCTGGCCGAGGCCAAGAGCGTGCTGTTCATCGGGCGGCACGTGAGCTACCCGGTGGCCCTGGAGGGCGCGCTGAAGCTCAAGGAGCTGGCGTACATGCACGCCGAGGGCTTCGCCGCCGGCGAGCTCAAGCACGGCCCCATCGCGCTGATCGACGAGGGCACGCCCGTCGTGTGCGTGGTGCCCTCGCCCCGGGGCCGCGGCGTGCTGCACGACAAGGTCGTCTCCAACATCCAGGAGGTCCGCGCCCGCGGCGCCCGCACGATCGTGATCGCCGAGGAGGGGGACGTGGCCGTGAAGCCCTACGCCGATCACCTCTTCTACGTCCCGGTCACCCCGACGCTGCTCGCCCCGCTCGTCACCACGGTGCCGCTGCAGGTCCTGGCCTGCGAGATCGCCTCGGCCCGGGGCCACGACGTGGATCAGCCGCGCAACTTGGCCAAGTCCGTGACCGTCGAATAGGGCCCGTGTGGTTGGGTTGTTCCGTGAGAGCAGCCTGGCGGGTCGCGCAGGTGCGCGCGGCCGAAGAGTCCCTGATGCAAACGCTGCCCGACGGCGCGCTCATGCAGCGCGCCGCCGCCGGCCTGGCCCGGCGCTGCGCCGACACCCTGCCCAGGGTGTACGGCGCGCGCGTCCTGCTCCTCGTCGGCCCCGGCAACAACGGCGGCGACGCGCTCTACGCCGGTGCCCTGCTGGCCCGCCGTGGGGCCCGTGTCGACGCGCTGCTCTTCGACCCCGACCGGGTGCACCGGGGCGGGGCCGAGGCGCTGTACCGGGCCGGGGGACGCCTGAGTGAGGCCGCCCCGGACGGGGCCGACCTCGTGGTCGACGGCATCCTCGGCATCGGCGGGCACGGCGGCCTGCGCGAGCCCGCCGCCGCCAAGGTCGCCGACATCGCCGGCATCCTCATCGGCGCGCCCGTGATCGCCGTGGACGTGCCCTCGGGGGTCGACGCCGACACGGGGGCCGTGACCGGCATGGCGGTGCACGCGGACATCACCGTGACCTTCGGCGTGCTCAAGCCGGGCCTGCTCGTCGGGGCGGGCGCGGTGCACGCCGGCATCGTCGAGCTCGTCGACATCGGACTCACCGGGCACCTCGACGGGGAGCCGGCGCTGTACGTCCCCGACTCCGACGACATCGCGGCGTGGTGGCCGCGGGCGCAGCCCAGCGACAACAAGTACTCCCGCGGGGTCGTCGGGCTCGCGACCGGGTCGGACAAGTACCCGGGCGCCGCGGTGCTCTCCACCGCCGGGGCGCTGGCCGGGCCGGTCGGGCTGGTGCGGTACGCCGGGAGCGCCGCCGACGCCGTGCGGTTGCACCACCCGCCGGTCATCGCCACCGAGCGGGTCGCCGACGCCGGGCGCGTGCAGGCCTGGGCCTGCGGCAGCGGCCTCGGCACCGACGAGCGCGCCTACGGCGAGCTGCGCGCGGTGCTCGGCGCCCCGGTGCCCGCGATCCTCGACGCCGACGCGCTCACCCTGCTCGCCGACGCCCGCCTGGCCGACTGGCTGCGCGAGCGCGACGCGCCCACCGTCGTCACCCCGCACGACGGGGAGTTCCAGCGGCTCTCCGGCGGCGCGCCCGGCGACGACCGGGTCGCGGCGGCCGTGACCCTCGCGGCCCGGATGGACGCGGTGGTTCTGCTCAAGGGCTACCGGACCATCGTGGCGACCCCGGACGGACGGGTCTACGTGAACCTGACCGGCACCGCGGCGCTGGCCACCGGAGGCACCGGGGACGTGCTCGCCGGGCTGCTCGGCGCGCTGCTCGCCGGGGGCATGCAGGCCGAGCACGCGGCCGTGGCCGCCGCCTACACGCACGGGCTGGCCGGGCGGCGCGCGGCCGAGGGCGGGCCGGTGACCGCCTCCGACGTGGCCTCCCACCTGCGCGGGGCCGTCGGGAGCTTAACCCGTCGGTAACGACCGTTTAGGCTCTTGTCATGGGCACAGAGGTGGTCAAGGGCGGCAGCCGCAAGCGCACTGCCGGGATCATCGGGGCGATCGTCGGCCTCGCCGCGGCCGGGGTCGCGGCGGGGGTGGCCACCGAGCGGTACCTCGTGCGCCGCTCCAAGACCGCCGACGACCCGTACGCCGACGAGGACTTCGGCGTCTGGGCCGCGGACGAGCAGCTGACGGTCACCACGGACGACGGCATCGACCTGCACGTCGAGGTCGTCGCGGGGCCGGTGGACGAGCCCGGCCCGACGCTGGTCTTCGTGCACGGGTTCTGCCTGGACATGGGCACGTTCCACTTCCAGCGCACGTACTTCGAGGGCAAGCACCGCATGGTCTTCTACGACCAGCCCGGGCACGGTCGCTCGGGGCGGCTGAGCAAGGGGGAGTACACGATCGACGCCCTCGGCTCCGGGCTCCGCGCGGTGATCGCGGCCACGTGCCCCGAGGGCCCGATCATCCTGGTCGGGCACTCGATGGGCGGCATGACGATCATGGCCCTGGCCGAGCAGGTGCCCGAGCTGTTCGAGAACCGGGTCGTGGCCTGCGTGCTCATCTCCACCTCGGCCGGCAAGCTGGACCAGGTCACGTTCGGCTTCCCCGAGGTCGTGGCCCGGTTCCGCCGGCCGCTGCTGCCGGTCGTCGGGCTCGCCGGCCCGATCAGCTCGTCCGTGATCGACCGCGCCCGGAAGGCCTCGACCGACCTCGCCTGGCTGCTGACCCGCCGCTACGGGTTCGGCACGTCCCGGCCCAGTCCGGCGCTGGTGTCGTACGTCGAGAAGATGAACTCGACCACGTCGACCGAGGTCATCGCCAGGTATCTGCGCACCCTCTACACGCACTCGCGGCTGCTCGTCCTCGGCCCGCTACGCTCGGTCCCCGTGCTACTGGTCTGCGGCGACAAGGACGTGTTGACGCCGCTGGCCCACACGTACGAGATAACGTCGGTGCTGCCCGAGGCGGAGCTGGTCGTCGTCGCCGACGGCGGCCACGTGGTGCTCCTCGAGCACGCCGACGAGGTCAACGAGGCCATGGACCTGTTCCTCACGAAGGTGCTGCAGTGACTCGAATCCTGTCCACCGTCGAGCAGACGCGGGACTTCGGCAAGGCGCTCGCTTCCGTGCTACGCGCGGGCGACCTGGTCGTGCTCACCGGCCCGCTCGGCGCCGGCAAGACCGCCCTGGCGCAGGGCGTGGGCGCGGGGCTCGCCGTGCGCGGCGACGTCACCTCCCCGACGTTCGTGATCGCGCGCGTGCACCGGCCCGACGCCGAGCGCGGGGGCACGCTGCCGATGGTGCACGTCGACGCGTACCGGCTCGGCAACGTCTCCGACCCGATCGGCGAGGTGGACGCGCTCGACCTCGACGCGACGCTGGAGGACTCCGTCACGCTGGTCGAGTGGGGCGAGGGGCTGGTCGAGCAGCTCAGCGACGAGCACCTGGAGGTGCGCCTCGACCGCCGCGACGACGACTCGCGCGTGGTGGCGCTGATCCCGCGGGGCGGGGACTGGGCGGCGCGCGCGGAGGCGTTCGCTCGCTGAGCCTCGCCTGGGTGCTCGGCGCCGCGGGTGTGGCCCGATAAGTCGGGCACTCCGTGCCGCGACTTATCGGATTTATACCTTAAGTCGGATTTGCGCGAGTGGCCGTCGCGCGGTCGCCGGAACCGCAGCTCGGCGCCGGAATGGGGCGGAGTCGCCGCGGAAGTCCAGCTCGGCGCCGGAATGGGGCGCGGTCGCCCCAGAAGTCCAGCTCGGCTCCGAAATGGGGCCGGCCCTCGCCGCCGCTGTCGATGCGATGCGTGGCAAGGCGAAGACGTTGTGGGCGGCCGCGGGGCTGATGCCGCCGGTGTCGGCGCCGTGCGCAGGCGGGTGCCGACGGTTTGGGCGGCGCGGCGCGGTGCCGGTGTTGCGGGTGGCCGCGCGGGGCGGTGCCGGTGTTGCGGGTGGCGGCGTGGGGCGGTGCCTGTGTTGTGGGTGGCGGCGCGGGGCGGTGCCCGTGTTGTGGGTGGCCGCGCGGGTGCCGGCCTTGCGGGTGGCGGCGCGGGGCCGGTGTCGCCGTCGCTGGTGCCGTGCGCGGGCGAGTGAGGGCGTCGTGGCCGGCCGCGCGGAGCAGGTGCCGGTGTTGTCGATGCCGCGCGGTCGCCGTGAACGCCCAGCCGGTGGCTCAGGCGGGCTTGGAGCACGTCCCAGACGTCGGCTCAGGTGCCGGTGGTGTTGTCGGTGCCGCGCGGTCGCCGTGAACGTCCAGCCGTTGGCTCAGGCGGGCTGGAGCACTTCCCAGACGTCGACCCACGTGCCGGCGTCGTCGGTGCCGCGCGCGAGCAGGTGGCGCCCCTCGTGGCAGAACGCGGTGCTCACCGAGCGGCCCGGCGTCAGGTCGGCCCGGAACACCTCGGCCTCCGTCTCCAGGTCGCGGACCGACAGGGTGCCGTCCAGCGCCGCGGCGCGCAGCCGGCCGTCCGGGCTCTCCATCTCCGCCGCGAACGCGTCCGCGCGGCTCGACTCGGTGTAGCCGGCGAAGCGCCGGGGCAGGTCCTCGCCCACGATCCGGTCGAGGCGGGCGCCGGTGGCGAGGTCCCACACGGTCGCGACGTCCCGGCGGTAGCGGCCGACGTGCGCCGCGCCCTCGCCCGTGGTGACGAGGCGCCATTCGGCCTCATTGAGCAGTACGGCATCCGGCTTGTGCACATCGGAGAAGCTCGCCGTCACACGGCCGGAGAGCACGTCCCAGACCGCGAAGTGCCCCTCGGCGTCCCAGGTCACGAGGGCCAGCTGCTGGCCCGGCCCCAGCGCGACCTGCGCGTGCCCGCCCCGCCCGGCGCCGCGGCCCGGCCGCAGCTCGGTGACCAGGGCGCCGGTGGCGATCGCGCGCACCTTGACGTATTCGCCGTCGGCCGAGCACTCCACGAGCGTGCGCCGGTCCGGCGTGAGCAGCCAGTCCCCGGCCACGCGCAGGTGATGGCGCTTGGCCAGCTGGAACCGCTCGGGCGCGGCCGGTTCCAGGCGTGCGTGCGCGGCCACGGCGCCGGAGACCACCATGCCCCCGATCGCGACCCGCTGCTCGAGCAGGATTCCCTCGCCGCGGCCGGACGTGAGGTCGAAGACGCGGTCGTCGGCGGTGCGCACCTGGGCGAGGGGAGCCTCGCGGCCGTACGCCTCGCCCTCCTTCACCAGCCAGCGCACCAGCCGCCCGCGCCCGCCCGGGATGGTCCAGGACAGCGGCTCGACGCGCCACGAGGGCGGGTCGGCGGCCACGCCGCGCGCCGAGCGCCCGCGCGCCCACGCCGCGGCTCCGCGTAACACCGCCAGCTCCGGGTCGGCCGGGCGGGTCACCGGGCGCCCGAGCCCGTCGTGCAGGACCTGGCCGATCCCCGGCAGCCGGGCCGCGCCGCCGACGAGCAGCACCGCGGCCACGTCCGGGGGCCGGATGCCCGCTCGCGCCACGACGGCCCGGGCGCTGGCGATCAGCCACCGCGCCGCGGGTTCGGTGAGCCGGTCGAGGAGCCGGCGGTCCATCCGGTACGGCGGAACCCCCGCCTCCACCTCGTCCGCGGCCTCGGGGACGTCGGCGAGGCGGTGCTTGAGCCGGCGCACGATGTCCAGCGCGTGCAGGTTCGCCCGCACGCTGGTGTCCCCGCCGGCCGCGAACGCGGGCTCGACCCACTCGGCCAGCGCGGCGCGCAGATCGGCGACGAGCATGACGTCGATGTCGCGGCCGGTGCCCGAGCTTTCCTGGCTCAGCGGCACGGGACGGCCGTGCTGCATCTGCGCGAGCGTCGCCGTCCAGGTCGCCCCGAGATCACAGACGAGCACGTAGCCGCCCTCGGGCACCTCCAGCATCGTCATCGGGTCGAGCACCGCGGCGCTCGCGTCCACGACGAGCTCGGCGTCGGGGAAGCCGGCCACGGCGGCGGCCGCGACCAGCGCCTCGCGTCGCGGATCATGGGTCCGGTACGCCGCCGGAGCGCTCAGCACCAGGCGCGCGATCGGGCCGTACACCCGGCGCGCCTCGTCCACGATGGGCTCCAGCGCGGCGCCGAGCAGCTCGACGCCGCTCACGAGCTGGTCGCCGAGCCAGATGGGCGCGCCGGCGTCGACCGCGCGGCGCACGCCGTCGACGTACTCGCGCGGGTGACTGTCGCGGGCCTGCTCGGCCGCCGCCCCGACGAGCAGCCGCGAGCGGCCGGCCATCGTGGCGCTGCCCGGCCAGCGGGGCGCGCCCGTCACCGGCTCGCGCACCGGGTGCAGGTCATCGGGCAGCACGACAGCGGCGGACAGGGCCCAGGACCCGATGTCCACGACCAGGATCGGTGCGTTCACGGCGGCTCTCTCCCCGCGTCGACAGGCGCCGATGCTAGGTCTCCCTCATTGCGGCGCTGTTAACTGATTTAGAGTTGGGCCGTGCTGGTGATGGTGGTGGACACAGCGACGGCGGCGGTGACCGCGGCGCTGGCGCGGATCGACGACGAGGTCACCGTGCTCGCGGAGCGGGTGACGGTCGACGCGCGCGGCGCCGGGGAGCTGCTGGCCCCCCAGATCGCCGCCGTGCTGGCCGAGGGCGGGGTTGCCGCCGGTGACCTGGCCGGCGTGGTCGCGGGCGTGGGACCGGGCCCGTTCACCGGCCTGCGCGCCGGGCTCGTGACGGCCGCGGCGCTGGGGCACGCCCTGGCGATCCCGGTCTACGGCGTCTGCACGCTCGACGCGATCGGGCTGGGGCTGCCGGGTCGGGCGCTGGTCGCGACCGACGCCCGGCGCAAGGAGGTCTACTGGGCCACCTACGTCGACGGCCAGCGGCTCGCGGGGCCCGACGTGGCCAAGCCGGCGGCGGTCGCGCTCGACGGGATCGGGCTCGCGGCGGGCGACGGCGCGGTGAAGTACGCCGACGTGCTGAAGCTCCCCGTCGACGGGCCGCGCTATCCGCCGGCGCTCGCCCTGGCCGAGCTCGCCGCCGACCGGGTGCGGAGCAAGGCGCCCGCCGAGACGCTCACGCCGCTCTACCTGCGCCGGCCCGACGCCGTGCTGCCCGGTGAGCGGAAACCGGCACTGCAGTGACGGGCGCGGTCGTGCACGACGTCGAGCTCGCCGAGCTGCGCTGGTTCCACATCGCCGACCTGCTGCCGATCGAGGACGAGCTCTTCGGCGAGGAGCGGTGGTCGGCGGGCATGTTCTGGAACGAGCTGGCGATGGGCCACCACTACCTCGTGGCCCTCGACGGCGAGCGCGTCGTGGGCTACGCCGGACTGGCGCTCGCCGCGCCCGACGAGGCCTGGGTGCAGAACATCGGCGTGCGCAAGGACGCGCAGCGGCGCGGGATCGGCCGGCGCCTCCTGGAGGCGCTGCTCGCCGAGGCGCGGCGGCGCGGGGCCGAGCAGGTGCTGCTGGAGGTGGCCGTGGACAACGGCCCCGCGCAGCGGCTGTACGCGGAGTACGGGTTCGAGGCCGTCGGCATCCGCCGCGGCTACTACCAGCCCAGCAACACGGATGCACTGGTGATGAAGCGTGAACATGTCTGAACCGCTCGTTCTGGGGATCGAGACGTCGTGCGACGAGACCGGCGTCGGGATCGTGCGCGGGCACACGCTGCTCGCGGACGAGATCGCGTCCAGCGTCGACGAGCACGCGCGCTTCGGCGGCGTGGTGCCGGAGGTCGCCAGCCGGGCCCATTTCGAGGCCATGGTCCCGACCATGCAGCGGGCGCTGGACAAGGCCGGCGTGACGCTGTCCGATGTGGACGCGATCGCGGTCACCGCCGGGCCCGGGCTCGCCGGCGCGCTGCTCGTCGGGGTCGCGGCGGCCAAGGCCTACGCGCTCGCCGCCGGCAAGCCGATCTACGGCGTCAACCACCTCGCCGCGCACGTCGCCGTCGACACGCTCGAGCACGGGGCGCTGCCCGAGCCCGCGGTCGCCCTGCTCGTCTCCGGCGGGCACTCCTCGCTGCTGCGGGTGGATGATCTCGCCGGGGGCGTGGTCCCGCTCGGCGCGACCATCGACGACGCGGCCGGCGAGGCCTTCGACAAGGTCGCGCGCCTGCTCGGGCTGCCGTTCCCGGGCGGCCCGCCGATCGACAAGGCGGCCCGCGACGGCCAGGTCGTGATCCCCTTCCCGCGCGGGCTCACCGGCCCCCGGGACCTCGCCGAGCACCGCTTCGACTTCTCGTTCTCGGGCCTGAAGACGGCGGTGGCGCGCTGGGTCGAGGCCCGCGAGCGCGCCGGCGAGCCGGTGCCGGTCTCCGACGTGGCCGCGAGCTTCCAGGAGGCGGTCTGTGACGTGCTCACCGCGAAGGCGATCGACGCCTGCCGCGAGCACGGGATCGAGACCCTGGTCATCGGCGGCGGCGTCGCGGCCAACTCGCGCATCCGGTCGATGGCGCAGGAGCGCGCCGCGAAGCACGGCATCACGGTGCGCGTGCCGCGGCCGAAGCTCTGCACCGACAACGGCGCGATGGTCGCCGCGCTCGGCTCGCACCTGGTCGCGGCCGGGGCCGCGCCCGGCGAGCTCGGCCTGCCCTCGGATTCGGCCATGCCGATCACCCTCGTGACCGCCTGACGCCGTGGGGGTAGAGTCCAGCGCCGTGATCGTGCGCATGTGGGAGGTCAGGGCGCACCCGGAGGGGTTCGGGGAGCTGTTGTCCTGGGTCTGCGAGGCGATGCTGCCCAAGGTCGAGGTGCACCCGATGCATCTGAGCAGCGAGGTGTACGCATCGACGGACCAGCGCCTCGTCGTCGTGTCGAAGTGGCGGGGCAGCACGCCCGAGTCGTTCGCCGAGCCGCCGTCGCACCTGGTCGCCCGCAAGCCGCAGTTCTGGGACTTCACCGAGGTCGACCGGTAGAAAATGTAAGGCGCTGCGAGTGCCCGCGCGGTTACCGTCGGGAGCTGTGCGGAGACTGCCTCAAGCCGAGCCCGCAGAGCCCGACAGTCGTTCGGCGGGCCGCTACCTGCTCTGGATCGTGCGCGGGCAACTGTCCCTGATCGTCGGGGGCGTGTGCTTCGGCGTGCTGTGGATGGTCAGCCAGGCGCTCGTGCCCGCCGTGATCGGGTCCGGCGTCGACGCGCTCGCGCGGGGCGACCGGCACGGGCTGCTCCTGGCCGGCGCGGCCGTGCTCGGCCTCGGCGCCGCCACCGCGATCACCGGGATCCTGCGCCACCGGTTCGCGGTGTCCAACTTCCTCAGCGCCGGGTTCCGGACCGTCCAGGTGACCGCGCGTCACGCCACGCGACTCGGGGCGGCGCTGCAGAAACGGGTCGCGACCGGCGAGGTCGTGAGCATCGGCACGACGGACTTCGACCACATCGGCTACTCCGTCGACGTCTCCGCCCGCGCCGGCGGCTCCGTGGTCGCGATCGTCGTCGTGACCGCGCTGCTGCTGCGGGTGTCGGTGCCGCTCGGCCTCGTCGTGGTGCTCGGGGTGCCGCTGCTGGTCGCCGTGGTCGGGCTGCTGCTGCGGCCGCTGCACCGCCGGCGCCGTCACCAGCGCCAGCTCGCCGGCGAGCTGACCGGCCGCGCCGCGGACATCGTGGCCGGCCTGCGCGTCCTGCGCGGCGTCGGCGGCGAGGCGGAGTTCTCCCGGCGCTACCGCACGCAGTCGCAGCGCGTCCGCTTCGCCGGCGTGCGCGTGGCCAGGGTCGAGTCGACGCTGGAGGCCGCCCAGATCCTGCTCCCCGGCTGCTTCATCGCCCTGGTGACGTGGCTGGGCGCGCGGTTCGCGGTGGCGGGCCGGATCAGCCCGGGGGAGCTGGTCGCCTTCTACGCCTACGCGGCGTTCCTGATCGGGCCGCTGCGCACGCTGACCGAGTTCGCCGAGAAGCTGACCCGCGGCCTGGTCGCCGCGGGCCGGGTCGTCGCCGTGCTCCGCCTCGAGCCCGACTTTCAGGAGCATCCGGATTCGGTACCGGCAACAGAAGGCGACCTCGACGACCCCGACTCCGGGCTGTGCGTGCGCGAGGGGCGGCTCACGGCGGTCGCGGCCGTGCGCCCCGAGGACGCGATCGCGATCGCGGAGCGGCTCGCCCTGCTGGATCCGGCGTCCCGGGTGCGGCTGCGCGGAGTACCGCTGCGGGACATGGCGCTCGCCGACGTCCGGCGCCACGTGCTGCTCAGCGACAACGACGCGACGCTGTTCCGCGGCCCGCTGCGCGACGAGGTCGGCGACGGGGCCACGCTCGCCGACGCCGCGGCGCTGGACATCGTCGAGGCGCTGCCCGGCGGGCTCGACGCCGAGATCGCCGAGCGCGGGCGCGACTTCTCCGGCGGGCAGCAGCAGCGGCTGCGGCTGGCCCGGGCGCTCGCGGCCGACCCGCCGGTGCTCGTGCTCGTCGAGCCCACGAGCGCCGTCGACGCGCACACGGAGGCGCGCATCGCCGAGCGGCTGCCCGCCGCGCGGGCCGGGCGCACGACCGTGGTGTGCACGACCAGCCCGCTGCTGCTCGACCGGGCCGACACCGTCGCGTTCGTGGGCGCCGACGGGCGCGTCGCCGCGACCGGGGCGCATCGGGAACTGCTCGACCGCTGCCCGCAGTACGCCATGACCGTCACGCGCGGGGAGGACTGACGGTGCTGCCGATCGCATCCGGCGGGGAGGTGCGCGCCTACCTGCGCACGCTGTTCACCGACTACCCCTGGCGGCTCGCCGGGGTCCTCGCGCTGCATCTCGCCGGGGCCGCCGCCGGCCTCGCCGCGCCCCCGCTGCTCGGCACGCTCGTCGAGCGGGTCGCGGCCGGGACGACCGCGTGGACCGTCGATCGCATCGCGCTCGCCATCGCCGGGTTCGTCGTCGCGCAGGCGGTGCTCGTGCGCTGCGCCCGCGTCGCCGCCGCCCAGCTCGCCGAGCGCGTGCTCGCCCGGCTGCGCGAGGAGTTCGTCGACGGGGTGCTGGCGGTGCCGCTGTCCACCGTGGAGCGGGCCGGCACCGGCGACCTGCTCAGCCGCGCCTCCCGGGACGTCTCGCAGACCTCCGACTCGGTGCGCTCGGCGCTGCCCACGATCGTCGTCGGCGGCCTGCAGATGCTGCTGACCCTGGTCGCCGTCGCGCTGGTCGGGCCGATCCTGCTGCTGCCCGGGCTGCTGGCCCTGCCGCTGCTGTACCTCCCGTCGCGCTGGTACTTCCGCCGCGCCAACGCCGGCTACCTGCGCGAGACCGCGGCCCTGGCCCGCGTGGCCGACGGCCTCGCCGAGACCGTCGAGGGCGCCCGGACCGTCGAGACCCTCGGGCTGCGGCAGCGGCGCCTCGAACGGACCCACGAGCAGCTCGAGGGCGCGTACGCCGCGGCGATGTACACCCTGCGCCTGCGCACGGTCTGGTTCCCGCTCTCCGAGTTCGGCTACGCGCTGCCCGCCGCCGTCACCCTGGTCGCGGGCGGCTGGTTCGTGCTCGAGGGCTGGGCGAGCGTCGGCCAGGTCACCGCCGCGGTCCTGTACTTCGTGTCGATCATCGACCCGCTCGACCGCATCCTCAGCTACATCGACCAGCTGCAGCTCGGCCTCGCCTCCTTCGCGCGCCTCATCGGCGTGCGCGCCGCGGCCGAGCCGCCGATCCCCGCCGGCGGCCCCCAGCCGGTCGACGAGGTGCTGGTGGCCAAGGACGTCCGCTACTCCTACGTGGACGGTCGCGACGTCCTGCACGGCATCGACCTCGCCGTGCGGCCCGGGGAGCGGCTCGCCATGGTCGGCCCCAGCGGCGCCGGCAAGTCCACGCTGGGGCGGCTGCTCGCGGGGATTCACGCGCCGCGGTCGGGGGTGATCGAGCTCGGGACGGTACCGCTGCGAAATCTGTCCCTCGACGAGCTGCGCGGCCACGTCGCGCTCGTGACCCAGGAGCACCACGTGTTCATGGGCAGCCTGCGCGACAACCTGACCCTGGCCCGCGCGGGCGCGACCGACGCCGAGGTGTGCGCGGCCCTGGCCACCGTCGACGCGCTGGACTGGGCGCTCGCGCTGCCACAGGGCCTGGACACCACGTCGCTGTCGCTGTCGCCGGCCCAGGCGCAGCAGCTCGCGCTCGCCCGGCTCGTGCTCGCCGACCCGCACACGCTGGTCCTCGACGAGGCGACGTCGCTCATCGACCCGCGCGCCGCCCGGCACCTGGAGCGGTCGCTGGCCGGGGCGCTGGAGGGCCGGACCGTGATCGCGATCGCGCACCGGCTCTTCTCCGCGCACGACGCCGACCGGGTCGCGGTGGTCGAGGACGGCCGGATCACCGAACTGGGCAGCCACGACGAGCTGGTCGCGGCCGGGGGCGCCTACGCCGCGCTCTGGCGCTCGTGGCACGGCTCCCGCGCTACTTGAGCAGCGCGTAGACGACCGCGAAGACCGCCACCACGGCGATGGCCAGGGCAAAGATCACCAACAGGTGGCGGCCGGGGGCTCGGCGGAGGGCACCGGGCGAGCGCGGGGAGATCCACGACCGCGGCGCGCAGGTCGTCGAGGGTCTTCGCGGCGTACACGGTCCCGACCCGGTCGGAGAACTCGTCCAGCGACAGCCGGCCCTCCTCGGTGTGCCGTTGCAGGACCCCGATCACCCGCTGCCGGTCCTCGTCCGAAGCCCGCACGAGCGCCATGGTGTCAGTGCGACGCGATCGGCGCCAGGGTCGCGCCGGTGACCTGCACGAGGTCGGCCGGGGCGAGCTCGATCTGCAGGCCGCGGCGGCCGCCGGAGACGTACATCGTGGGGAACCCCTCGGCCGAGGCGTCGATGACGATCGGCAGCCGCGAGCGCTGCCCGACCGGGGAGATCCCGCCGGTGACGTAGCCGGTCGCGCGCTCGGCCGCGGCGGGCTCGGCCATCGCGGCGCGCTTGCCGCCGACCGCGGCCGCGAGCGCCTTGAGGTCCAGCGAGGCCGACACCGGCACCACGCCGACGGTCAGCTGCCCGTCGACGGTCGTCACCAGCGTCTTGAACAGCCGCGCCGGGTCGACGCCGAGGGCCGCGGCGGCCGCCTCGCCGTAGGAGGAGGCGCGCGCGTCGACCTCGTAGGTGTGCGGGGTGAACGCGATCTTCGAACGCGTCAGCAGCGCGGTCGCCGGGGTGCCTTTGCTCGCCACTGGCCCACAATAGCGACATGCAGATCGGCTCGGTCCAGTTGTACCTCGGCCACGGCCACCTGTTCCTGGGCGCGACGAGCGGCGTCGACCTGTCGGTGTTCGACGGCGACGGCGCGGTGACCGCGACCGAGCACCACGTCCGCATCGCCGCGCGCCCGCAGGTCGGCCTGGTGCGGGTGCGGCTCTGGCAGGGAGCCGGTCCCCGGGTCGGCAAGCTGGTCTTCGACGGGCTGCTGAAGCTGCCGGACGCCAAGTTCTGTGTCGAGGAGGGCGGGGGGCTTTCGCGGTACGTCACCAAGGTCAACAGTCACAGCCCGCGCGTGCTCGTCGCGGTCGACGACCCCGGCCACGCCTCGCGGGTCGAGGTCGTGCTGGACCCCGAGTTCGTGCCCCGCAGCGCGCAGGTGTGGACCGCGGGCGAGCCGCCGTTCCCGAAGCTGACCGTGTCCCCGACCGCGCCCCGGCACCGGGCCGACGCGTTCGCCGACGCCCTGGCCGGGCACGATTTCGCGCGGCGGCGCCTGGCCGCGGCCCTGCTGGTGGTGGCCGAGGAGCGCCGGCAGCGCAACTCCGAGCAGAGCGTGGCCTTCTACGTCAACGACATCGTGGAGTGGCTGCGCTGGCTCAACGACCGCCTCACCTACGAGATGTGCCGCGACACCGGGCGGCACCTGCTCAGCCAGCTCGGCCTGCGCCCGCCCGAGGCGCTGGCCGACGACACGCTCAGCGACCTGCAGCGGCGCCTCGGGCATCCGCTGGTCTGAGGAGGATGGCCGCGGGCTGGTGGTTGATGCGGGTGAGCGCCAGGACGGCGCTTTCCGTCCCCTGGAGTCTGAGCTGCCGGCGCAGGTCCTCCACGTCGTGCGCCGAGCCGCGCTTGAGGATCTGCAGGGCGCCGATGTTCCTGTCCCGCAGCGCCGCGCGCAGCTTCTTGAGCGCGATCGGCAGGGTCTCGGTCACCGCATAGCACTTGGCGAATGCTGTGGGGATGGGGGAGGTAGTGGTGATGTAGGCGATGGACTCGTCCAGCAGGGTGCCGTCCAGCGTCTCGGCCAGCTCCGCGATCAGGTGCGAGCGCACCACGGCGCCGTCGGGGTCGTAGAGGTACGAGCCGATGGGCCCGACCGGGGCCTTGCGGTCCCCGGTGCCCGTGATGTGCGCGACTTGCCCGTCCCGCAGGAGTGTCGCCCGCCGGGGGACCTCGGCCAGCGGTCCGCACCAGGCCGCCGCCTCGACCACGTCCCCGTCGACCGACACCCACTCACCCTCCGCGCCCTCCGGCAGCAGCGCGTGATCGATCCCCGGCGCGAGCTTGAGCACCGTGTGCGGGACCCGGGCCGGCAGCGCGGTGACGAAGTCCCACGGCGGCGAGTACGCCCGCGGGTCGAACACCCGCCGCCCGCCCGACGTGCGCCGGGCCGGGTCGCAGAACACCGCCTCGATCGCGGCCAGCGGCGTCTCGGTCGCGTCGCGCGCCTCGACGAGGACCCGGTCGGCGAGGCCGAGCGCCCGGACGTTGGCGCGGGCGACCTCGGCCGTGGCGGGGTCGGCTTCCACGGCCAGCACGCGCATCCCGGCCCGCGCGAACGCGATCGTGTCCGCGCCGATCCCGCAGCCCAGGTCGGCCACCCGGGTCACGCCGGCCGCGGCGAGCCGTTCGGCCCTTCTCCGCGCGACCGTGGCCCGGGTCGCCTGCTCCAGTCCGGCGCGGGTGAAGAACATGACGGCGGCATCGGTACCGAACTTCGCCGCCGCCCTGCGCCGCAGCGCGACCTGGGTCAGCGCCGCCGCGGCGAGCTCGGGCGGCAGACCCCGCGCGCGCAGGGCGGAGGCCGCGGCCAGCGGATCGCCGTCGTGCAGCTGCGACGCGGCCGCCAGCGCGTCCCGCCCGGCCGCCGTGAACAGGGGCTGCACATCCTCGGGGCGCACGTGATCCTTCAAAGTCCGGGGTGATTTCGTGGCGTGTTTGGCACTCTAGTTGACGGAGTGCTAGCGACCGGCATAACCTCCGAGTTAGCACTCTCCTATGGAGGGTGCCAGACATACCCGGCCGGGGCCGGCACCCGCGACGACGGCTTCACCGGGCACTCGATTAGCAAGCTCGATACCCCAGGAGGGTATGCCCGTGACTACCGCGACGCAGGTTGCGATCAAGCCGCTCGAGGACCGCATCCTGGTCCAGGCCAACGAGGCTGAGACGACGACCGCCTCGGGCATCGTCATTCCGGACACCGCGAAGGAGAAGCCCCAGGAGGGCACCGTCATCGCGGTGGGCCCGGGTCGCATCGACGACAAGGGCAACCGGGTGCCGATCGACGTCAAGGTCGGCGACACCGTCATCTACTCGAAGTACGGCGGCACCGAGGTCAAGTACGCCGGCTCGGAGTACCTCGTGCTCTCGGCCCGCGACGTCCTCGCCGTCATCGAGAAGTGACCGTTTTTCACTAGAAGCAGTGGCCACCGCCCCGGACCCGTGCGAACAGGCGCGGGGCAGCCGGGGCGGTGTCGCTTTGAAGGGAATCCACACGCATGGCGAAGATCCTGAGCTTCTCCGACGAGGCGCGCCACCTTCTGGAGCACGGCGTCAACCACCTGGCCGACACGGTCAAGGTCACGCTCGGCCCCCGCGGGCGCAACGTCGTCCTGGACAAGAAGTTCGGCGCCCCGACCATCACCAACGACGGCGTGACGATCGCCAAGGAGATCGAGCTCGCCAACCCCTACGAGAACCTCGGTGCGCAGCTGGTCAAAGAGGTTGCCACCAAGACCAACGACGTCGCGGGTGACGGCACCACCACCGCGACCGTCCTGGCCCAGGCGCTCGTCCGCGAGGGCCTGCGCAACGTGGCCGCCGGCGCCAACCCGGCCGGCGTGAAGCGCGGCATCGACCAGGCCGCCGCCACGATCGTCCAGACCCTCAAGGACAAGGCCACCCCGGTCGAGAGCCACACCGAGATCGCGCAGGTCGCCACCATCTCCGCCCAGGACGCCACCATCGGCGACCTGATCGCCTCGGCCATGGAGCGCGTCGGCCGCGACGGGGTCATCACGGTGGAGGAGGGCTCGATGCTGACCACCGAGCTCGAGGTCACCGAGGGCATGCAGTTCGACAAGGGCTTCGTCTCCCCGCACTTCGTCACCGACGGCGAGGCGCAGGAGGCGGTCCTCGAGGACGCCTACGTCCTCATCACCACGCAGAAGATCTCCGCCATCGAGGAGCTCCTGCCGCTGCTGGAGAAGATCGTCCAGACCAGCAAGCCGCTGCTGATCATCGCCGAGGACGTCGAGGGCCAGGCCCTGTCGACCCTCGTGGTGAACGCCATCCGCAAGACCTTCAAGGTCGTCGCGGTCAAGGCCCCCGGCTTCGGCGAGCGCCGCAAGGCCATGCTGCAGGACATCGCGATCCTGACCGGCGCCGAGCTCGTCGCGCCCGAGCTGGGCTACAAGCTCGAGAACACGGGTCTCGAGCAGCTCGGCACCGCCCGCCGCGTGGTGGTCACCAAGGACCAGACCACGATCGTGGACGGCGGCGGAGACAAGTCCGAGGTCGCCGCCCGCGTCGAGCAGCTCCGCAAGGAGGTCGAGGCCTCCGACAGCGACTGGGACAAGGAGAAGCTGAACGAGCGCATCGCCAAGCTCTCCGGCGGCGTCGCGGTCATCAAGGCCGGCGCCGCGACCGAGATCGAGATGAAGGAGCGCAAGCACCGCATCGAGGACGCCATCTCGGCGACCAAGGCCGCGGTGCAGGAGGGCATCGTCCCCGGCGGCGGCGCGGCCCTCGCCCAGGTCGCCTCGGTCCTCGACGGCGACCTCGGCCTGACCGGCGACGAGAAGGTCGGCGTCGCGATCGTCCGCAAGGCTCTCGTGGAGCCGCTGCGGTGGATCGCCCAGAACGCGGGCTTCGACGGCTACGTCGTGGTCGGCAAGGTCCAGGCCCTCGACTTCGGCCAGGGCCTCGACGCGGCCACGGGCGAGTACGTCGACCTGGTCAAGTCCGGCATCGTCGACCCGGTGAAGGTGACCCACAGCGCGGTGGCCAACGCCGCGTCGATCGCGGGTCTGCTGCTCACCACCGAGAGCCTGATCGTGGAGAAGCCGGAGGCGGCCGAGCCGGCTGCCGCTGGCCACGGCCACGGGCACGGTCACGGGCACTCGCACGGGCCGGGCTTCTGACCGGTTCCCGCACCGCACGTTCGACGAGCCCCGGGTTTCGGCCCGGGGCTCGTCGCTGTCCGGGCCTCGGCACGGCCGGCTCAGGGAAAGATTAGGGACCCATTACGCGGCTGGTGGTGTGCGGATGATCGCCGCATGCTGTAACCGTGCACACTCGAAAGTTCGGTGCGCTCGCCGGCCTCGCCGCCGCGGGCACCGCGCTCGGCGTGGCCGAAGTGGTCGCGATCTTCACCGGCGCGCCCACGTCGCCGTTGGTCAGCGTCGGCGGCGTGGTCGTCGACAGCGTTCCGGCCAAGGTCAAGGATCTGGCCGTCGAGGTGTTCTACACCTACGACAAGCTTGCGCTGAGCATCGGTACGCTGGTCATCCTCGCGGCCTTCGCGGCCGGCATCGGGGTGCTCGCGATCCGGCGGCGCTTGTGGGGGTACGCCGGAATCGCCCTTTTCGGCGGCATCGGGATCGCCGCCGCGCTCAGCCGCCACAACGCGCCCTGGTATGCGTTCCTCCCCACGCTGCTGGGCGCGGCCGCCGGCGCCGGGGTCCTGCACTGGCTGCTCACCCACGAGGCCGGCGACAACGCCACGGCCGAGGAGCGCCGGTGGTTCCTGCGCGCGAGCGGGTACACCCTGCTGGGCGCCGCCCTCGTGGGCTTCGCCGGGCGCTGGTGGTCCACCCGGCGCAACGTCGAGGAGGACCGGGCGTCGATCGAGCTGCCCACTGTCGCGCCGAACAGCGTGGCGCCGCTGCCGCCCCAGGCGGACGCGGCCCTGCCCGATCTCGCCCCCTTCGTGACCCCGAACAAGGATTTCTACCAGATCGACACCGCGCTGGTCGTCCCGCAGCTCACCACGCGGGACTGGAAGCTGCGCATCCACGGCCGGGTCGGCAAGGAGCTCACGATCAGCTGGGACGAGCTGCTCAAACGGCCGATGATCGAGCGGTACGTCACCCTGGCCTGCGTCTCCAACGAGGTCGGCGGCGGCCTCATCGGCAACGCGAAGTGGCAGGGCGTGCGCATCGCCGACCTGCTGGCCGAGGCGCGGCCCCAGCCCGGCGCCGACCAGGTCGTGAGCCGCTCGATCGACGGGTTCACCGCGGGCACGCCGACGGCGGTGCTCCAGGACGGCCGCGACGCCATGCTCGCCATCGCCATGAATGGCGAGCCGCTGCCCGTCGAGCACGGCTTTCCGGTTCGGATGGTGGTGCCAGGGTTGTACGGATATGTGTCGGCCACCAAATGGCTGGTCGAGCTCGAGTTGACCTCGTTCGCCGATTTCGACGCCTATTGGATCAAGCGCGGATGGGCCGCCAAGGGGCCGATCAAGACCGAGTCAAGAATCGACACGCCGCGGGACGGGAGCAATCCCAGGGCGGGCGAGATCATGATTGCCGGCGTGGCCTGGGCGCAGCACCGTGGCATTTCCAAGGTCGAAGTCCGGGTGGACGACGGGGCCTGGCAGGTCGCGAGCCTGCTGCCCGTACCGTCGATCGACACCTGGCGGCAATGGACCCTCAAGTGGCAGGCCACGCCGGGGCGGCACCGCATCACCGTGCGCGCCACCGACAACGGCGGCGAGACGCAGACAGACGCCGTGGCGCCGCCGGATCCCGACGGCGCCACGGGGTGGCACTCGATCGATATTGAGGTGAAGTAGTGCCTAGCGGGCCGCGGTGCGGGACCGGGCGTTGCCGGCCGACACCTGCGGGCGCCGCTGCGACGGCACCCCGGGGGCCGGGTGCGTCGGGCCCGGGCGGGCCGGCACCGCGCGCAGCGGCTGCTGGGCGCCCTGGTTCGGCGACGGCGTCGGCGCGGTCGGGCGCAGGCCCAGCTTCGCCTCCAGGCGCCCGACGTCGACCCGGGTGTGGCGCCGGTCCGCGGCGTCCTCCCAGCCCAGCGCCAGCAGCCGCAGCCGCTCGCTCTCGGTGAAGCCGCCCCACACGCCGTAGGGCTCCCGCGTGGTGAGCGCCTGCGCGGCGCACTCCGCACGGACCGGGCACGCCCGGCACACGTTCTTGGCGGCGGACTCCCGACGACCGCGCGAAGCGCCGCGCTCGCCGTCGGGGTGGAAGAACTGCGCGCTGTCCCGTCCGCGGCACAGCCCGAGCCGCTGCCAGTCCCAAATGTCCGCGATCGGACCGGGCAGGCGAGTCACATTCGTCATTCGCTCCTCCTTCCAGGCGTGCGGCCTGGAATTCGCGCGTTGCCCATTCCGGGTACAACGCGCGAGACCGCCACAGGTAACGGCATGTCGTCGGTCAATTTCTCGTAGGCCAATCGCGGTGAAACCACGTCTAGATCTCGCCTTTTCGTGTTTCTCTCTTTGAGAGAGAGGAGCACGACGGTGCGTACGATTTTGGTGTGTGTGCGAACACAGGTCGCGGCACAGACGGTTGCGGCGGCCGCGGCCAGGCTGGGAGTGGCACACGCGGTGCGGACCGCCGTCACGATGGTCGAGGCCCTGGCGCGTCTTTCCGAGCAGCCGGCCGACCTGGTGCTGGCGGACCCGACGCTGGCTCGTCCCGACAGTGCGGAGTTCTCCCGCCGCGTGCTGGCCGTGGCGCCGGGCGCGACGGTCGTCTTCTTCGGCACGGAGGAGCCCCGGGCCGCCGCCGCGGCGATCGCGGCCGGTGCGCGGGCGGTCATCCGGGTCGACACGGCTGACCCGGTCACGACGCTCGCGAAGGCGGTGCTGCTGGTGCTGAGCCAGGTGGGCCGCAGCAACGGCGAGCCGGTGCTCCAGGCGCGCATGGGCGCGCCGAGCCAGGCGGCCGGGGGAATGCTGCAGGCCGGGCGCGGACTGCCCGGGACGGCGCGGACCGCGGTCGGGATGCCCGGGGCCCGGGTGACCGGGGCCGGCGTGCCGCAGCAGCGCGGCGACGTGCCGGGCGAGCCTCCGCGCCGGCGGGTGGAGCTCACCGAGCGGGAGCTGCAGGTGCTGCGCGGGATGGCGGACGGCAAGAGCAACGCCGAGATCGGGCGCGAGCTGTTCGTCTCCGAGGACACGGTCAAGACGCACGCTCGCCGGCTGTTCCGGAAGCTTGGCGCACGCGACCGGGCACACGCCGTAGCGGCGGCGTTCCGCGCCGGGCTCGTGAGTTAGCGGCGCTGCAGGCCATCCGGGGCATGCCGCTGCGGTACCCGCCGCGCGGCAAACCTAAACGAGGGCCTGCTAGCCGTCGCCGTCGTCGGTCGCACTCGCCAGTGCGTCGTGAACACCGTCAGCGTAACCCCGCGCGTACTCCCATGTGACGTAATGGTCGGGATCGGGGTCGAAGGCGGGCTCGTGCACGCGCGGTCGGCCGGACGTGAGCAGGTGTTTCAGGTTCCCCCGCAGCAAATCCCAGTCGAAATAGTGCGGCTCGTGGCAATCCTCACACTCGATGACGAGCCCACGGACGCCGATCGCCGTGAGCAGCGCCTGGTAGATCTCGAGGTCCGCGAGGTCCTCGAGAACGTCCTGGCGCTCGGCGGCGGTCAACGGGTCTTCGTTCCCGCTGTCGTCGAGCTCGGCCGAAGGATCGGCCGGGTCGCCGGCGAAGGGGTCGATGGGCTCTTCGTGCACGCCTCAACGGTATCCCCATTCGGCCCTGGTGTGGGGCCGGGCACGGCTCTGCCATGGCGGACGGGTGCGCCGCCGGGGCGGAAGTACGATGAGACGCACCCGCCGGACGACCGAGAGCTGGGATGCGCTTCATGGATTTCTCCCGACCTGACGTGCTGCCTTTGGGCCTGACCTTCGACGACGTGCTGCTGCTGCCGGGCGAATCGGACGTCGTGCCCAGCGCCGTGGACACCTCGAGCCGGATCACCCGGAACATCACCCTTCGGATACCGCTGGTGTCCTCCGCGATGGACACGGTCACCGAGGCCCGGATGGCGATCGCCATGGCGCGGCAGGGCGGCATCGGCACCCTGCACCGCAACCTCTCGATCGAGGACCAGGCCCAGCAGGTCGACCTGGTCAAGCGCTCCGAGGCCGGCATGGTGACCAACCCGGTGACCTGTTCGCCCGAGGCGACGCTGCGGGAGGTCGACGCGCTCTGCGGGCGGTACCGCATCTCCGGCGTGCCGGTCACCGACGCCGACGGCCAGCTCGTGGGCATCGTGACCAACCGCGACATGCGCTTCGTCTCCGACCCCGAGACCCGGGTGCGGGACATCATGACCGTCACCCCGCTCATCACGGCGCAGGTCGGGGTCAGCAAGGACGAGGCCCTCGCGCTGCTGCGCAAGCACAAGGTCGAGAAGCTGCCGATCGTCGACGGCTCCGGCAAGCTGCGCGGCCTGATCACCGTGAAGGACTTCTCCAAGAGCGAGAAGTTCCCGCACGCGACCAAGGACGACGCCGGTCGCCTGCGGGTCGCCGCCGCGGTCGGGGTCGGCGAGGACAGCTACAAGCGGGCCCGCACCCTGATCGACGCCGGCCTCGACATCGTGATGGTCGACACCGCGCACGGGCACAATCGAATGGTTGTGGAGATGGTGCAGCGGCTGAAGAAGGACACCGCGGTCGACGTCGTCGGCGGCAACGTGGCGACCTACGAGGGCGCCCGGGCGCTGGCCGAGGCCGGCGCCGACGCGGTCAAGATCGGCGTCGGGCCCGGCTCGATCTGCACCACGCGCGTCATCGCCGGCGTCGGTGTGCCGCAGATCACGGCGATCATGGAGGCGTCCCGGGCCTGTCGTCCACTGGGCGTGCCGGTCATCGCCGACGGCGGCATGCAGTACTCCGGCGACATCGCCAAGGGCATCGCGGCCGGCGCCGACACCGTGATGCTGGGCAGCCTGCTGGCCGGCTGCGAGGAGAGCCCGGGCGACCTGATCTTCATCAACGGCAAGCAGTTCAAGACGTACCGCGGCATGGGCTCCCTCGGCGCGATGCAGTCCCGCGGCCAGGCGCGCTCCTACTCCAAGGACCGCTACTTCCAGGACGACGTGAGCTCGGACGACAAGCTGGTGCCGGAGGGCATCGAGGGCCAGGTCGCCTACCGCGGCCCCCTCTCCGCCGTCGCCCAGCAGCTCATCGGCGGCCTGCGCTCCGGCATGGGCTACGTCGGCGCGGCCACGGTGGCCGACATGCACGAGCGCGCCCGGCTCATCCGGATCACCGCGGCGGGCCTCAAGGAGAGCCACCCGCACGACATCCAGATGACCGTCGAGGCCCCGAACTACCACTCGCGCTGACGCGGTGGACGAACACCCCTATTCCAACAGGAGCTGACATGCGTGACGTGGTCGAGATCGGGCTCAGCAAGAGTGCCCGGCGTGGCTACCACCTGGACGACATCGCGATCGTCCCGACGCGCCGCACCCGCGACGTCGACGACGTTTCCACGAACTGGCAGCTCGACGCGTACCCGTTCAAGATCCCCTGCGTCGCTCACCCGTCCGACGCCACGATGAGCCCGGCCACCGCGGTCGCGCTCGGCAAGCTCGGCGGCCTGGGCGTGCTCAACGTCGAGGGGCTCTGGACGCGGTACGCCGACCCGACCAAGATCCTCGAGGAGCTGGCCGGTCTCGACGACGAGGCCCCCGCCACGCAGCGCCTCCAGGAGGTCTACGCGGAGCCGATCAAGCCCGAGCTGATCGGCGAGCGGGTCAAGGAGATGCGCGACGGCGGCATCACGGTCGCCGTGCGCGTCTCGCCGCAGCACACCCTGGCGCTCGCCCCGGTGATCCTCGACGCCGGCGTGGACATCCTGGTCATCCAGGGCACGCTGGTCTCGGCCGAGCACGTCTCGACCACCGACGAGCCGCTGAACCTCAAGGAGTTCATCGCCGACCTCGACCTGCCGGTCATCGTCGGCGGATGCACCAACTACCAGACCGCGCTGCACCTGATGCGCACCGGCGCCGCGGGCGTCATCGTGGGCATCGGCGCCGACGAGTGGTCGACGACCGACCGCGTGCTCGGCATCCGGGTGCCGATGGCGACCGCGATCGCCGACGCCGCGGACGCGCGCCGCGACTACCTGGACGAGACCGGCGGGCGCTACGTGCACATCATCGCCGACGGCAACATCCAGACCTCGGGCGACATCGCCAAGGCGCTGGGCTGCGGCGCCGACGCCGTGATGGTCGGCGAGCCGCTCTCGCGCAGCGACTCGGCCCCGGGCGGCGGCGCCTGGTGGCACTCGGCGGCGAGCCACCCGAAGCTGCCCCGCGGCTCCTTCGGCTCGGCCGAGCCGAAGCTGGGCACGCTGGAGAAGGTGCTCTACGGCCCGTCCGAGGACCCCGACGGCGCGCTCAACCTGTTCGGCGCGCTCAAGCGGGCGATGGCGAAGTGCGGCTACCGCGACCTCAAGGAATTCCAGAAGGTCGGGCTCATCCTCGATAAGTAACAGCAGCGAGCTACCGCGACGTCCGTCGTGGTCCGGACCGTAACTCCCGTGGCCTCACCGTCCGCGGTGGGCGCGGCGGCGGGACCATCGCGCTCGTCAAACCAGCCACACGACCTCGGGTGCCGGGCGCAGAGCCCGGCACCCGAGGTCGTCTCGTCAGCGGGGCAGCGCCTGTTGCAGCTCCGCGCGCAGCGCCGGGGTCAGCATCTCGCCCGCCTGCTTGGCCAGGCGAGCCATCTCGTAGCCGACCACGCCGATGTCGGCCTCGCGGCCGGCCAGCGTGGCCAGGATCGAGCCGTCGCGGATCGACATGACCAGGAAGAACCCCTGGCCCATCTCCACCACGGTCTGCTTGACCTCGTCGCCGTCGAAGATCCGCGCGGCGCCGCTGGTGACGCTCACCAGGCCCGACGTGACCGCGGCGAGCTGGTCGGCGCTGTCACGGGGCAGATGGTCCGAGACGGCCACGAGCAGGCCGTCGGAGGACACCACCACAGCATGGGCGATGCCGGGGACCCGCTCGGTGAACGCGTTGATCAGCCAGCTCAGGTCCCGTGCTTGTTGGCTCAGGGTCACGCCGTGCTCCCTCGATGTTCGTTGATCGGCACCGTGGGCACCTCGTCCTCGTTCGCGGCCCGATGCACGCCACTGTAGAACCGGGTCAGCATGCTGCCGACGCTGGCCGGGTCCGGCTCGGTGTGCACCACCGTGACCTGCTGCGTCTCCTCCGGCGCGGGCGCGGGCACGCTCGGATCGCCCGGCAGCTGCGCCTGCGGCACGCGGATCGGCAGCCCGGCACTGCTCGTGCCGGCGGTCAACGGCTGCCGCTGGGCCGGGACGACGGGCGCCGGGGCCGGGGCGTCGCCGCCCCCACCGCGCGACCACCAGCGGGTGCCCTTCGCGGCCGTCGCGGGCGCACCGTTGGGCCGCGACGCACCGGCGATGACGTCCTCGGCGCGGACCGGGCCGCGCTTGACGCCGTTGACGCTCTTCGGCGGCGCCGAGCCGGGCGCGGCCGTGACCGGCGCCGCGGACACAGGGACCGCCGAGACGGGGGCGGCCGACACCGGAGCGGCCGAGACAGGTGCGGCTGAGACAGGTGCGGCTGAGACGGGTGCGGGCGAGACGGGTGCGGCTGAGACGGGCGCGGCTGAGACGGGTGCGGCCGAGACCGGCGCCGCGGACACCGGCGCGGCGGACACCGGGACCGTCGAGACCGGGACCGCCGAGACCGGCACGGCGTCGGGCGCTTCCGGCAGCCGGGGCGCCGCCACTGCCGGTACGTCCGAATCCGCCTCGTCATCCGCGGGCTCCTCGGCCGGCCTCGCCGGGCGGGACGGCAGCGCCGGCAGGACCGCGGTCGGGTGCTCGCCGGACGGCTCGGTCGCGGCCGGGGCCTGCGAGGTGCCGCCGTCGACCGGGATCGGCAGGCGAGCCGCCCCCGCGAGCCGCGTGGCCGCGTTGTTGCCGTAGAGCCCGACCCCGTCGGGCGGGGCCGCGAGGAGGCGGGCGGGCAGGGTGACGTATGCCGTCACACCCTCCTCGCTCGCCGTGAGCCGCACCGACACCCCGTGCCGGTCGGCGAGGTGGCCGACGACGACCAGGCCCATCCGCTCGGAGGCGGCCACGTCGATCGCGATCGGGCTGGACACGCGCTCGTTGGCCTCGATGAGGCCGGACTCGGTCATGCCGATGCCCTTGTCCTCGATGACGATCGTCGCCTCGCGGGCCTGCTGGGCCGGCCAGCCGGTCACCGTCACCACGGTGTCCGGCGGCGAGAACGTGGTCGCGTTCTCCAGCAGCTCCGCGAAGAGGTGCACGATGTCGGAGACCGCGTGGCCGACGACGAAGACGTCGTTGGACACGTCCTGGCGGATGCGGGCGTACTGCTCGATCTCCGCCATGGCCGCGAGCATGACCGCGGACAGCGACACGGGCTGGGCCCACCGCCGGGTCGCCTCGCTGCCCGCGAGGACCAGCAGGTTCTCGTCGTTGCGGCGCATGCGGGTGGCCAGGTGGTCGAGGCGGAACAGGTTGGCCAGCTGGTCCGGGTCGGTCTCGGCCGACTCGAGCTGGTCCAGCAGCTGCAGCTGGCGCTCGACCAGCGTCTGCGACCGGCGGGCCAGGTTGACGAACATCGAGTTGACGTTGCGCCGCATGACCGCCTGCTCGACGGCCAGGCTGACGGCGCTGCGGTGCACGGCGGTGAACGCGTCCGCCACCTCGCCGATCTCGTCGGACGAGCGCACGCGGGTCGTGGTGTCGACGGTGACCGTCTCGCCCCGTGGCAGCGTCCGCAGGCGCTGGATCGCCTCCGGCAGCCGGTGCTGGGCCACGTCGAGCGCCTGGGCCCGCAGCTGGCGCAGCGAGCGGGCCATCGACCGGCCGATGAGCCAGGACAGCAGCAGCGCCAGGAGCATGACCAGCACGATCGCCGAGGTGGCGACGATGGCGTTGGTCCGCTGGGTGCTACTGCGATCGGCGGCGCCCGTGATCGCGTCCTCGAGCATCGCCTTCTCGATGCTGCGGATGTAGCCCAGCTCCAGCGTGCTCGCCCGCCACCAGTCCTCGGCGGAGACGCCGACCGCGGCGCCCCGGGCCCGGGAGATGATGTCCTGCTGCAGCCGGGCGACGGTGGAGACCGCGTCCTGGCGCAGGTTGCTCACGTAGAGCGCGAGGTGGGCCGGGCTCGCCGACGCGCGGAACCGCTCGACCGCGGCGACCTGCCGCGCCTGGATCTCGGAGAAGGTCTCGAAGTCGTCCGGCGCGAACTTGCCGGCGCTGGCCGCGGCGAAGATCCGCCCGCGCAGCTGGTCCTTGAGCTCCTTGGCCTGGGCGAGGTCCATGAGCGAGGCGACCTCGGCCACCGACTGGGAGTCGCCGCCGATGTCGGGCCGGTCCGGCACCAGGTCGAAGAGGTGCTGGATGGTCACCGAGAACTGCTCGAACACCGCCTCCTCGCGCAGCCACCGGTGCGCGACGCCGTCGCGGACCAGGCCGAGGTCGGTGAAGTCGGTGGTCATCCGGTTCTGCACGCCGCTGAAGATCGGGTTCTTGAGCAGCGGGCGGGCCTGCTCGGAGAAGGCGCGCAGCGCGGAGTCGGTCGCCGCCTGGCTCTCGGCCAGGTCGTCGGCTGCCTGATTCGGACCGGACGGCTGGGGCCCGCTGGTCGACTTGGCGAGATATCCGACCGTTCGGTCCCTCTCCAGCTGCAACTGGTGGATGAGATCGGTCAGTTGGCGGCCGACCTTGACCCCTTGGGCGAACTGGTCCAGCTTCGTCGCGTCCTGCACGGAGACGTTGATCTGCACGCCGGCGATGACCAGGAACGCCACCGCGGGCAGCACGAGCACGGCCGCGAGCTTCGTGGGCACGCGCCAGTCGCGCACCCGGAACAGGGATGCGCTGCGCCGTTGCGGTTCCCCGGGCCGCCTACGGCGATGGCTGTTCACCTTCATCACGACGGCCGGAGCCCTCGTCGAAGGCGGCGAAGCGAAGGTCTGCACCCCTCCACACCTTTCGCATGCGTCATCGCGCTGCCGAGCAGCGTGCGGCACTTATCAAACCAGGGTTGCGACCAGTGTCCAACCACGTCATAGTGGCGCAGGTCACAATACTCGAAGCCGGACAGCGGGCTTGCTACGCATTGATCAGACGGGAAGGATACGGCCGTCCGACCAGCCACCCGCCACAAGGAGTCATACGCCGTGCTCACCCGGGGCCGACGGCCCGCAGTGACCGCCCTGGTGCTGGCGTCGGCGTTACTCATGTCGGCGTGCACGGGCGACGCGAAGCCGGCCGTGACCCCGCCGGCCAGCGTCGCGATCGGGCTCCTGGTGCCCACGAGCGGGCCCAACGCGCAGCTAGGCCAGCAGGCCACCCTCGGCGCCCGGCTCGCCATCGAGGTGGTCAACCGCGACGTCCCGAGCAAGCCGCTGCCCCTGCCCCTCGGCCCCGGCGTCGGCCTGCGCGGCGGCACCAAGCTCACGCTGCTGACCGGCGACACCGCCAGCGCGCCGGAGCGGATCGAGAAGGAGGCGACCAAGCTCGTCGACGACGGCGCGGTCGGCCTGATCCTCGCCGACACCATCGACGTCGCCCAGACGACCAGCCGCGTCGCGGACTTCCTCGGCGTCTCCCTGGTCGACAGCCTGACCACGTCGGACACCTTCAGCGAGTCCAACCGCGCCGGGCACTTCCGCATCCAGCCGACCGACCGGCACCTGGTCAACACCGCGCTGGACCTGCTCTACCGCTACAAGGGCACGAACGGCCAGGTCAAGCGCATCGTGACCGCGTCCGGCGCGCCCGGCGGCGAGCTCGGCAAGGAGGTCGCGAGCCTCAAGAACTCGATCGAGGACCTCAGCCAGTCCTCCGGCTACGAGGTCGCGGGCAAGGACCACGTGCTGCCCCTCACCGGCAGCGAGGCCGGCCAGCCGAACGGGCAGGTGCAGAAGGGCGACGCGGTGTTCGCCGTCGTCACCAGCCCCGCCGAGGCGAGCGCCGCCAACGACCTCGCGGTGAAGCTCAAGGGCATCGCCTCGGTGATCGCGCTCGGCCCGGGCGTCGCCGCGCTCGACGGGGTGAAGAACCCGACCGCGCTGCGGGCCTCGGGCTGGTCGAACGAGTTCGCCACGCGCAACCCGACCGCGCAGGTCATCGGCGCGATGTTCGAGCAGGCGTTCCACACCAAGCTGACCGAGGTCGCGGCGGACGCGTTCATGGCGACGCTCACCCTGGCGATGGCGATGGACCAGGCGGGCGACTACACGAAGCAGGCGGTGCGCAACTCGGTCCAGCAGCTCACGCTCCCCGCGACCCAGACGATCATGCCGTGGAACGGGGTCCGGTTCGACGGCACGGGCGTGAACCAGCTCGCGGCGGGGGTGGTGGAGCAGCGGACGCAGAACGGGTACATGGTGATCCAGCCCGCCGAGCTCTCGATCACGCAGGCGCCGAACCTGTAGCTCTCGCGCTTGTCCGCGCCCGGCGTCAGCCCAGGTGCGTGCGCAGGGCGCCCGGGTCGCTGCGTACCAGCTCGTTGAGGTCCAGCACCGCATCCGAGTCCGGCGTCACGAGCCGCCGCGGCAACAGCGGATGCTCCCGCCGCCACCCCTTGCGCAGCAGCGTGTACTCGACCACCACGGCCAGCAGCGCCGCCCCCATCCACGGCGGCGGTGGCTCCGAGTCCGCGGCCGCCGGCAGGCCCCGCCGCGCCCGCTCCACGTCCACCGGGCGGCGCAGCAGCGTCCCGGCCAGCTCGTCGCGCCCGTCCGGCGCGCGGCCCAGGACCTCGTTGACCGCCTCGACGTACTGCCGGGCCCGTCGCTCCACGTCCGGCAGGTAGGCCTCGACGGGCAGGTCGGCGAGCCGGACCCAGGGCTCGCCCGAGCCGGACGGCAGCACCTCGGCGGCCAGGCTGCGCAGCGCCGCCGGGCCGAGCTCGTCGAGGTGGGCCGCGTCGGGGTCCAGGCTCACCAGCGGGCCGTCGGCGGGGGCGCGCAGCTCCTCGGCGAGCCCGGGGTGGTGCCCGGCGAGCTCCTCGCGGTCGATGTCGGCGGTGGGCGCGCCCCAGCGTGAGAGCCGCAGCCGCCAGCCCGCGTGCAGGTCCTCCGCGCGGATCGGGCCGCTCGTCGGCAGGGAGCCGGTGTTGAAGGCCGACATGGTGCCCGAGGCCAGCGGGGCCGCGGCGAAGGCCGAGAACGCGGCGTGGATCGCGGCCGCCTTGAGCAGGGCGCGGGCCGCGTCCTCGACGGCGGAGAGGCCGCCGCCGGCCGCCGTGATCGCGGCCGCGTCGCGGACCTGCTCGGCCTCGGCCAGCAGCGGCTCGGTGGCGGCGAGCAGGCGGGCGTGGCGGGCGGCGGCCTTCTCCCCGGCCGGGGTGCGGTGGCGGGCGTCGAGCAGGCCCCGCACGAGGTCGGGGTGGCGCGAGGCGGGCAGGGCGAGCTCGTGGGTGAGCAGCACGCGCAGCTGGTCGGCGGAGAGTCCCCAGGCCAGGGGCAGGCCGATGACGAGCGCGCCGGCGCGGAACTCCACCGTCGGGGAGCCGCCGAGGTGCACCGACTGCGGAGCCCCCACGTCGGCGAACTTCAGCGCGTCGAGCACCACGGAGTGCAGCGCCGCGTGGTGGCCCGCATCGACGGCCGGCAGCGCGGGCGGCGACGCCCCGGCGCGGCCGGCCTCGTCGGTGCCCAGCAGCCGGCGACCACGCCAGACGGGCAGCCCGCCGGGAAGTCTCGCCATAGTTGACCAGTCTGCCGCACATGACCACCGAAACCGAAGGGGCTTCCGTCCAAGTTACTCACGAGTCACTATGGGGCATGCGCTACGACGTCGTGGTCATCGGATCGGGGTTCGGCGGCAGTGTGACCGCATTGCGCCTGGCCGAGAAGGGGTACTCGGTCGCGGTCCTGGAGGCCGGGCGCCGCTTCGCCGACGAGGAGTTCCCGAAGACGTCCTGGGACGCGCGGCGCTTTCTGTGGGCTCCGGCACTGCGCTGCTTCGGCATCCAGCGGATCACCATGCTGCGCAACGTGCTGGTGCTCGCCGGCGCCGGGGTCGGGGGCGGATCGCTGGTCTACGCCAACACGCTGTACCGCCCCCTCCCGCCCTTCTACGAGGACCCCCAGTGGCGGGGCATCACCGACTGGCGGGCCGAGCTCGAGCCCTTCTACGACCAGGCCGAGCGCATGCTCGGGGTCGCGACCTACGCCCGCACCACCGCCGCCGACCGGGCCTTCCGCGCGGTGGCCGAGCGCATGGGCGTCGGGGAGTCCTTCCACGCCACGCCGGTCGGGGTGTACTTCGGCCGCTCCGGCGTGGACCCCTACTTCGGCGGCGCCGGGCCGATCCGCCAGACCTGCACGCACTGCGGCTCCTGCATGACCGGCTGCCGCGTCGGGGCCAAGAACACGCTCGTGAAGAACTACCTCTACCTCGCCGAACAGCAGGGCGTGCGGGTGCACCCGCTCACGACGGTCACCGCGGTGCGCCCCACCGCCGAGGGGTACTCGGTCGAGACCCGCGGCACCGACCGGCGCCGCCGGCGGCAGACCTTCGAGGCCGGCCAGGTCGTCTTCGCCGCCGGCGCGCTCGGCACCCTGCGCCTGCTGCACCGGATGCGGGCCGACGGCGTGCTGCCCCGGATCTCGCCCCGCCTGGGCACGCTGACCCGCACCAACTCGGAGTCCATCGTCGGCGCCCGCTCGCTGCGCAAGGGCGTCGACTTCACCGACGGCGTGGCGATCACCAGCTCCTTCCACCCGGACGCGAACACCCACATCGAGCCGGTCCGCTACGGCCCCGGCTCCAACGCGATGGGCCTGCTGCAGACCGTGCTCACCGACGGCGGCCCCTGGCGGCCGCTGCGCTGGTTCGGCGTGTTCTTCCGGCACCCGCTGCGGCATCTGCGGGTGCTCTCGGTCCGCCGCTGGTCGCACAAGACCGTGATCGCGCTGGTCATGCAGTCCCTCGACAACTCGCTGGACGTGCACTACAAGCGCTCGTGGACGGGCCGGCGGCGGCTCACCACGACACAGGGGCACGGCGAGCCGAACCCGGCCTGGATCCCGGCGGGCAACGAGGCCGTCCGCCTGCTCGCCGAGGAGATCGGCGGGCTGCCCGGCGGCGGCTGGTCGGAGGTCTTCAACATCCCGCTCACCGCGCACATCCTCGGCGGCGCCGCGATCGGGGAGTCGGCGGAGACCGGGGTCGTGGACGCGTACCACCGCGTCTTCGGTCATCCGGGACTCCACGTCGTCGACGGCGCCGCGGTCTCGGCCAACCTGGGGGTGAACCCGTCGCTGACGATCGCGGCGCAGGCCGAGCGGGCGGCGTCGATGTGGCCGAACAAGGGTGAGCCGGACCGGCGCCCGGACCTGGGCGAGCCATACGTCCCGGTCGCACCGATAGTTCCGTCACGTCCCGCCGTCCCCGCGGAGGCTCCGGCCGCACTCCGTCTAGGCTTTTGTCCATGACCACGCCGCAGCCAGTGCTCGTCGTCGACTTCGGTGCGCAGTACGCCCAGCTGATCGCCCGCCGGGTGCGCGAGGCCCACGTCTACTCGGAGATCGTGCCGAGCTCGATGCCGGTCGCCGACCTGCTGGCCAAGCGCCCCGCGGCGATCATCCTCTCGGGCGGTCCGTCATCGGTCTACGAGGAGGGCGCGCCCCAGGTCGACCCGGCGCTGTTCGAGGCCGGGGTGCCGGTCTTCGGCATCTGCTACGGCTTCCAGGCGATGGCGGTGGCCCTGCGCGGCGAGGCGGCCCACACCGGCAACCGCGAGTTCGGCGGCACCCCGCTCACCCTCGCCGCCGGCGGCGGCGTGCTGCTGCGCGACCTGCCGGCCGAGCAGTCGGTGTGGATGAGCCACGGCGACTGCGTGACCGCGGCGCCGGCCGGCTTCACGGTCACCGGCGGCTCGCCGGGCGCGCCGGTGGCCGCGTTCGAGGACACCGGGCGCCGGCTGGCCGGTGTGCAGTTCCATCCCGAGGTGGCGCACACCCCGCACGGCCAGGAGGTGCTGCGCCGCTTCCTCTACGACATCGCCGGCATCGAGCCCACCTGGACCTCGAGCAACATCATCGAGGAGCAGGTCGAGGCGATCCGGGCCCGCGTCGGGACCAAGCGGGTGATCTGCGGGCTGTCCGGCGGGGTCGACTCCGCGGTCGCCGCCGCCCTCGTGCACAAGGCCGTCGGCGACCAGCTGACCTGCGTGTTCGTGGACCACGGCCTGCTGCGCGCGGGCGAGGCGGAGCAGGTCGAGAAGGACTACGTCGCCGCGACCGGGATCAACCTCAAGGTCGTCGACGCGTCCGCGACCTTCCTCGGCGCCCTGGCCGGGGTGACCGACCCGGAGCAGAAGCGCAAGATCGTCGGGCGCGAGTTCATCCGCACCTTCGAGGCGGCCGCCCGCGAGCTCGACGCCGACGAGCACGTCGAGTTCCTCGTGCAGGGCACCCTCTACCCGGACGTGGTCGAGTCCGGCGGCGGCACCGGCACCGCCAACATCAAGTCCCACCACAACGTCGGCGGGCTGCCCGACGACCTGCAGTTCGCGCTGGTCGAGCCGCTGCGGACGCTGTTCAAGGACGAGGTGCGCCAGATCGGGGCCGCGCTCGGGCTGCCCGAGGAGATCGTCATGCGCCACCCGTTCCCGGGGCCGGGCCTGTCGATCCGGATCATCGGCGCGGTGGACGAGCAGCGGCTGGCCATCCTGCGGGCCGCCGACCTGATCGCCCGCGAGGAGCTGACCGCCGCGGGGCTGGACCGCAGCGTGTGGCAGTTCCCCGTGGTGCTGCTCGCGGACGTGCGCAGCGTCGGGGTGCAGGGGGACGGGCGGACGTATGGTCACCCGATCGTGCTGCGCCCGGTCTCCAGCGACGACGCGATGACCGCGGACTGGTCGCGGCTGCCGCACGAGCTGATCGCCAAGATTTCGACCCGGATAACCAACGAGGTCCGCGAGGTCAACCGCGTGGTCGTGGATGTTACGTCCAAGCCCCCGGGCACTATTGAATGGGAGTGAATCCCCCTTCAGGCTGAACTTGCTCTTGGCGAGCGGCGGGGAAGGCCGGACAATTTATCTCCGTGACTCCAGCGCTACAGCCGCTGCGGCGCATCGCGGCCTACTGCGTGTGCGTTGACGGCGATGCCTTCCTGCTCGTGCGCGCCTCGGCCAAGTCCGGGACGCCCGGTGCCTGGTCGCTGCCCGGCGGCGCCGTCGACCACGGTGAGAACCCGGTCGACACCGTCGTGCGCGAGACCGCGGCCGAGACCGGGCTCTCCGTCGCCGTGGTCAAGCTGCGCGACGTGCTGGCCGACATGCGGGCCGTGCCGGCGCGCGGGCTCACGATCCACACCGATCGGCTGATCTACGAGGTCTCGGTGCGCGGCGGCGCGCTGCGCGACCGGGTCGGGCAGCCCACCGATCTCGCCCGCTGGGTCACCATCGAGGAGGCGCAGACCCTGCCGCTGCGCCGGTTCACCGCCGACGCGCTCGGCCTGCCCGACGCCACCGCCGACATCCGGCCCGACGGCACGCCCGAGGTGCCGTCCTTCTACGCGGTGCCCGGCCCCGACGGGCTGCACCGCGCCCAGCGCTTCGCCGCCTACGCGGTCTGCACCGACCGGCGCAACCGCGTCCTGCTCACCCGCATCTCCGACGGCTACCCCGGCGGCGGCTGCTGGCACCTGCCCGGCGGCGGCACGGACTTCGGCGAGCAGCCCGGCGTCGCGCTCATCCGCGAGCTGGTCGAGGAGACCGGCCAGGAGGGGCAGATCGTCGAGCTGCTCGGCGTGGCCAGCCACCGCGACGCGGCCCAGCTCGGCCCCGAGGGCTACCCGATCGACTGGCACGGCGTCCGCGCGTTCTACCGCGTCCAGGTGGCCCGCTCCAGCCGCCCGGTGATCCACGACGTGGGCGGCTCGACCGCCGAGGCGCGCTGGTTCGACCCGGACGACCTGGACGAGCTGCCATTGACCGAGGTGACGGAGGAGGCCCTTCGCGGGGTCGGCCTACGCTGATCACCATGACGCGGACACGGGTGATCACGGTCTACGGGCGGCTGCCGGGCGCGACCGAGGAGATCGGCGGGCCGATCCGGCACGGGGAGAATCCGGCGTCCGCGGTGGTCCGGCTGTTCCGCGAGAGCGCCGGGCTGCCGGTGGCGGTTTCGGGTGTACGCGACGTGCTGGCCCTGATCACCCCCGATCTCCACGAGGATCGCGTCCTCTTCGACGTCGTCCCCGCCGACGCGCCCGGGCGCGTCGACGCCGAGCCGGGGAGCGAGTCCGAGCTGCCGAAGGGGCAGCGCTTCGCCGCCTACGGGTTCGCCACCGACCCGGCCGGACGCGTCCTGCTCACCCGCATCGCCCCCGGGTTCCCCGGGGCGGGCCGCTGGCACCTGCCCGGCGGGGGGACCGACGTCGGCGAGCAGCCGGCCGAGGCTCTGTTGCGCGAGTTGTACGAGGAGACCGGCCAGCGCGGCGAGATCGTCGAACTGCTCGGGGTGACGCACCGGCGCAGTTCGGGTCTTGTCGGCCCGGAGGGGTACCCGATGAACTGGCACGCGGTCCGGGCGCTCTACCGCGTCCGGGTGCCCGAGCCGTCGACACCGAGCGTGACGGAGGAGGCCGGCGGCTCGACCGCGTCGGCGGCCTGGTTCGCGCCGGGCGACCTCGCCGGGCTGCCCGTGACCGAGGTGGTCCAGTGGGCCGCTTCACTGCCCGCGACGACCGAGTGACCGACGTCGTTACAATGGACTAGAGGTTAACAAAAAACTACATTGAGTAGTTCCGCGGCTCGCCTGAACCGGCGGTTTCCGCCCTGAGGCATCGCCAATCTCGACCTGATATGAGACCGTGTAGATCGCGAGACCGTCTCGCGAAACGGACACCGAGGGTCGAAAGGCCCCGAAAAGCGACCGTGGGAACCTCGTTCCTACAGTGGAGGATCAGTGCCGAGCACACCTTGGCAGCGACGACGCACTACGGACAGCCCGCGCCCCGGTGGCGGAAGGCAATGGGCGGGACGGCTGCGACGCAGCGGCTCCCTCGCCCGCCAGGTGCTCTTCGCCGGGCGTGTGGGGCGGCGCGGTGAGGGTAATGTGGCCGGCGCGACCTCCCTGCTCGTCCCCGCCGCGGAGACCGACACCCGCACCGGCCGCGTCCGCCTGCCACGCCTGCGCATGCGACGCCGTGACGGAGTGTCACGGGATCTGGCGGCCGAGGTCATCGCGATCGCGCCGGTCAGCCCGGCCGTCGAGACCGCGCGGCCGGCCGCCACCCCGGCGGTCACGTCGCCGGTGGAGGAAGAGCCGCAGTCGCTGTCCATCCCGCTGCTGCCCGGCGAGCGCACCATCGCCCGCCGCATCCGCTTCGCGCTCGTCAACGCCTGCACCCTGAGCAGCCTCATGCTCGGCCTGTCGGCGATCTTCATCGCGGTGAACCAGGGTGACGTGCGGGTCGCGGCCTCGCTGCTCATCGCCTGCGTCATCTTCGACGGCCTCGACGGCTTCCTGGCCCGCCGCCTCGGCGTGGCCAGCCCCTTCGGCGCGCAGATGGACTCGCTCGCCGACATGTGCTCGTTCGGCCTGGCCGCACCCGTCGTGGTCTACGCCTGGCTGAACGCCTCCGCGCCCGGCTGGCTGCTCATCCCGGCCTGTGCCCTGGTCGCGGCGGCCGCGGCGATCCGCCTCGCGCGCTTCAACGTCTCACCGAAGGACGGCCGCTTCTTCTGCGGCGTGCCGACCACGATGTGCGCCGCGGTCCTCGCGCTGGCCACGCTGATCGCCCCGCAGATGCCGGCCGCCCTGCGCGTCGCCGGCGTGGTGCTGCTCGGCCTCGCGATGGTCTCGAGCTTCCCCTACGCGAAGCTAGCCCGCCTCGTGAAGCTGCCGCCGTGGCTGCTGGTGCTGCCGGTGATCGGCGCCCTGGTGAACTACCGCGTCACGTTCGTCGTGGTGGTCTTCGCCTACCTGGTCAGCGGCCCCCTGCTCTGGCTCAAGCAGCGCAACAAGGCCGCCTGAGTCTCAGGTCTTCCCAAGCGAAACGGCCCCGCTCCTGATTGCCGGAGCGGGGCCGTTTCGCTTGCTGCCTACTTCCAGGAGGCGATGACCGTCTGGCCGCCCACCACGCGGTCGCCGGGCGCGACCTCGGGGTCGGCCTTGTCCGCGGGCACGTAGACGTCGGTGCGGGAGCCGAAGCGGATCAGGCCGAACCGCTCGCCCTTGGCCAGCAGCGAGCCGATCGGCGCGCGCTGCACGATCCGGCGCGCGATCAGCCCGGTGCGCTGCACGACCGCGACGGGGCCGTGGGCCGTGTCGAGCAGCGTGTACGCCGCGACGTTGTGCTCCGCCTCCGGCTTCATCGCCGCCGCGAAGCCGCCGTCCTCGACGAAGTAGTCGACCACCTTGCCGGCCACCGGCGCGCGGTTGACGTGCACGTCGAGCACCGACAGGAACACCGCGATCCGCAGGAACTCCATGTCGCCGAAGCGCTTGTCGTGCATCCGCTCGACCCCGAGCACCTTGCCGTCGCTGGCCGCCACGATCGCCTTCGCGTCCTCCGGCACGTCGCGCTGCGGGTCGCGGAAGAACGCCGCCACCGGCGCCGCGGCCAGGGCCGGGACCAGCCAGAGCTTCGACTTCGGGCGGGCCGCCTTGGCCAGCGCGGCCAGGCCCAGCGCGATGCCGGCGGCGGCCACGCCGTTGGAGTCGATGTTCATGCCCCGGGTCAGCGGCACGCTGGACGGGCGCAGCGCCGGCAGGAGCTTCTCGGCCGCGCTGTGGTGGGCCGGGGTGTGCCGCAGCCGGTGGATGCGCACCGGCGGGACGTTGCGCAGGACCAGGTCGCTGCCGACGCCGTAGAGCGCCGCCTGCCGCTCGACCTCGTCCGCCGCCCCGCTGGGCAGGCGGGTCGCGGCCACCACGACGGTGAGCACGCCGCCGTCGGCGACCAGCTTGGCCAGGCCGCCGAGCACCTCGCGGGCGTCCTCGGCGCTGCCGCTCAGCGCCTCGGCGTGGATCACGACGTCGGCGGGCTCGGCGGCGTCGATCGAGTCGATCACGCGGGTGCGGTCGGCGACCCAGCGGCCCTGGCGCTCCACGTGCTCGCGCAGGGCGGCGGCCGTGCCGGGCCCGGTGCCGACCACGGTCAGCCGGTCGTCGGGCAGCAGCGCGTCGATCACCGCGGCCAGCGCCGCCGAGCCGGCGGCCGCGCCGACCACCAGGCCGGTCTTGGGACCGCCGTGGCGGGCGAGCTCGGAGGCGAGGACCCGGGCGGCCCGGTCACCGATCTGGATCGGGCGGCGGGAAGCGCCGGATGTGCCGCCAACGGGAAACTGGGTCATCTCGGAAGGGCTCCTCAAAGGCAGAAGGGTGAAGATGTCTTGGCCGCAACAGGCAGCTGGCCGACGGGGTCACGAACCCCGTCGGCCAGCATATTCCGTGCCGCGATGCGGCGGTCCACGTCCTGCAACGCGAGCCGGGCCCCCCGCCCGGCCGGGCTACTCCGCGTCCAGGTCGTAGTCGAGCCCATCGCCGTGCGGCCCGGCCCGGCCACGCTCGGGTTTGTCCGAGCGCAGCGCCCCCAGCAGGCCGAGCCCCCCGAACAGGATCAGGCCCACGGCCACGATCCAGCCGGCGTTCAGGTGCACCGAGACGGCCTGGTTGAACAGCCAGACGACCACGATGCCCAGGAAGATCAGGCCGAACGTCAGCGAGACTCCGTCCAGACGGTGCGGCTTCATCGGTCCACCCTCACATCTCCCCATTGCGTGTCCAGGTCCAGCTCCAGCTTGCCGCCACCGGGCCCGTCCGCGCCGTAGTCGGTGACGGTGGTGGTCGTGTTGAACCCGCCGCAGCTGGACCCGAACACCCGGCAGTCCCCGCCCTGGACGTGCACCCTCACCGTCACGTCCACGTCCGGCGGGACCGTGATGGTCAGGTTGCCCGCGGTACCGATCCGGAAGGCGACCACCGTCGGGGTGACCTCCTGCGCCTTGAAGTTGAGCTGCGTGAGGTCGGCGGCGATGTTGCCGATGTCGGTGGAGTACCGCTCGCCCAGCTGGTCGAACGAGGTCGGCTGGATGGTGATGTTGTCGCTGCGGTGCGGCACCGAGGTGCCCGTCGCCGCGGTCGCGATCGCCAGCGCGATGCTCAGCACGGCGCCCAGCAGGATCAGGATCCGCGCCCGGCCGAGCCACGCGCCCGTGAGCAGGCCGAGGGCGGTGATCGCCAGCGGTACCGCGAAGAACGTCGAGGCCTTGAAGTCCGCCACGGTGACCTCGAGCGCCGCGAGGATGCCCAGCGAGAGCAGGATCAGCGAGAACGTGATCCGGCCCAGGCGCGAGCGCTCCTTGGGCTTCTTCGGCGGCGGCGTCGGGGCCAGGCCCGGATACGGCGACATCGGCACGCCGGGGGGCGGGTAGCCGAGGCTGGCCGCGTACGGGCTGGAGGCCGCGTAGGGCCCGTGCGGCGCGAACGGCGGCCGGTAGCCGGCCCCGGGTCCGCTGCCCGGCATCGGCGGCAGCGGGGGCAGGGGCGGCAACGGCGGCAGCTGCGGCGGTCGCGGGCCGATCGTCGGCGACTTGCCCTCCGCGTACGCCGCGGGCTGCGGGGCCGGCGGTGCCGGGGCGAGGCGGTCGCCGGCCGGGAAGTCCGCGGCCGGGTCGGTGCCGGACTCGGGCGCCGGGGGCGCGCCGGGCACGGTGGACATCGTGGGTGCTCCTGGGGTCACTGGGGCCTGGGGCTGCATCGGTGCCGGGCCGAACGACGGCGCACCGAACGACATGGGGCCGAACGAGGGGCCTGGTGCCGTCGACTGGAACTGCGGGCCTCCGAACGGCGCGCCGGCGGCCGCGAACGGCGCGGGCGGCGGGTTGGGCACCGCCGGCGGCACGAACGGCCCCGGCGGCGACTCGCCGTTGCCGGCCTGCCCCCGCACGACCAGCGCGATCACCCCGACGACCACGGCCAGCCCGACCAGCGCGGCGCCGAAGTTCTGCGACATGACCAGCAGGAACGCGAGCACCGCGCCGACGCCGATGACGATCGCCAGGGGCGCGGAGGTGCCGGAGCGGCCGCGGCCGAGCAGCGCCTCGAGCGGGGAGCCGGTGTCGCCCTCGGCGGGCAGCAGGAGCCAGGCGAGCAGGTACGCGACGATGCTCACGCCGCCGGCCAGGGTCAGCACGGCGAAGATGACCCGCCACAGCGTGGGGTCGGTGTTCGTGGCGCGACCGATGGCGGCGCAGACGCCCGCGATGTACCGGCCCTGCTGCGGCCGGACGAGCAGGTGGCGGTTGAACCCCGCGGACCCGAACGGGGGCGGTGGCGGCGGTGGTGCGCCGAACGGCGGCGGGGGTGGTGGCGTGCCCCCGGGCGGCGGGGGTGGCGGCGTGCCCCCGGGCGGCGGCACGTCTGCCTGCGGCGGCGGGGGAGCCCCGGTATCGCCCGTCGGCCATTCGAACGGCGCGGACGGGTTCGCCGGCTCGTACTCGGCCTCGAGCCGGGGCCCGTCGTCCTTGGGTGTTCTGCCGGATTCGTCCGCGGCGGTGGCGTCGAGCCGCACGGTGTCCGACTCCGGCTTGGGCGTTTCGGGCGTCGCGTCGCCGGCCCCGGGGACGGCGGGCGGCGCGGGATCAGGCTCCGCGCCCCGTCCCGCGACGGCGTGGGCGGCCGGCTCGTCGGCGGCAGGCGGGTTCGTCATGTCATCCATGCTGGCGGACGGGCGGGGCGGGCCGCCTCAGGCATCGACCCTGACGCCACCCTGATTCTGTGGCTCCGGGGCGTTCGGAGTGGTTTCGCGCCCTGGATCCATGTGACGATCTGGGGGTACCGAATCCGCGCCCCGAGCAGAGACGAGCCCGATGAGCAGCCCGTTCCCCGTCCGCCGCCTCTACCGCGAGCCCGCCGACCGGGTCGTGGGAGGGGTCGCCGCCGGCATCGCCGCGCACCTGGGTGCGCCGGTCGTGCTGGTTCGGGCGGCGTTCGTGGTGCTGGCCGCGTTCAACGGGCTCGGGGCGCTGCTCTACGCCGCGTTCTGGGCCGTCCTGCCGCTGCAGCCGCACGGGCGCGGCGGCGGGCGCAACGTCAACCAGCTGTTCTCGTTCCTCGCGCTCGGCGTCGGCATCGTGATCCTGCGCCTCATGGTGCAGCCCGACGGCAGTGTCTCGTCGGTGATCGGCTGGCTCGCCGCGATCATCGCGCTCGGCGCCGGCATCATCTGGCACCAGGCGGACCCGAAGCGCCGCGAGCGCTGGTCGGCGACCGTTCCCGGGATGCCGTGGCTGGGCGCGGCGGTCGACAACAACCGCAAGTCCTACCTCCTGCGTTTCGTCGGCGGCGGCCTGCTCGTGGTGGCCGGGATCATCGGCGTGTTCGTGGTCGGGGTGTTCCCGCTGCGGGGCGTGCCGTTCTCCTCGATCGGCTACGGGCTCGCGTTCGCGGCCGTGGCCCTGGCCGGTGTCGGGCTCGCCCTCGCGCCGCTGCTGTACCGCATGTTCACCCAGCTCAGCGCCGAGCGCGAGGCCCGGGTGCGCGAGCAGGAGCGGGCCGAGCTGGCGGCGATGATCCACGACCAGGTGCTGCACACGCTCGCCCTGATCCAGCGCAACGCGGGCGACGTCAAGGAGGTCCAGCGGCTCGCGCGGGGGCAGGAGCGGACGCTGCGCAACTGGCTCTACAAGCCGGCGGCCTCGCCCATGGAGAAGCTCAGCGCCGCGCTGGAGGAGGCCTCGGCCGAGGTCGAGGACACGTTCGCGGTCGCCGTGGAGACCGTCGTGGTCGGCGACGTCGACGTCGACGAGAAGGTCGGCGCCATCGTCGCGGCCGGGCGGGAGGCGCTGGTGAACGCGGCCAAGCACGCGAAGGTGCAGACGATCTCGCTGTACGCCGAGGTCGAGCCCGACTGCGTGAGCGTCTTCGTGCGCGACCGGGGCGCCGGCTTCGACCTGTCCGCGGTGGACGACGATCGGCACGGGGTGCGCGGCTCGATCGTCCTGCGCATGCAGCGCCACGGCGGCAAGGCCGAGATCCGCAGCGCGCCGGGGGAGGGCACCGAGGTGCGCCTCAGCATGCCGATCGACACCGAGGCCCGGCGCCGCAAACCCGCGGCCACCAGTTCGTCTTCTGAAAGCGGAGAGCGATGAGCACCGAAGAGACCCAGCGGCTGCGCGTGTTCCTGGTCGACGACCACGCGATGTTCCGGGCAGGCGTGCGGGCCGAGCTCGGCCTGCACGTCGACGTCATCGGCGAGGCGAGCGCCGTGGCCGAGGCGGTGCAGAAGATCTCCGCGCTGGAGCCCGACGTGGTGCTCCTCGACGTGCACATGCCCGACGGGGGCGGCCGCGCGGTGCTCGACGCGATGCGCCGCACCCATCCGCAGGTGCGCTTCCTGGCCCTGTCGGTCTCCGACGCGGCCGAGGACGTGATCGGGCTGATCCGGGCCGGCGCCCGCGGCTACGTCACCAAGACCATCTCCCCGGACGAGCTGGCCGACGCCATCCGCCGCGTGGCCGACGGTGACGCGGTGTTCTCGCCGCGGCTGGCCGGCTTCGTGCTCGACGCGTTCGCCGCCCGCCCGGACGCGCCCGTCGCCGACCCGGAGCTGGACCAGCTGACCAACCGCGAGCGGGAGGTGCTGCGGCTGCTCGCCCGGGGGTACGCGTACAAGGAGATCGCGAAGGAGCTCTTCATCTCGATCAAGACGGTCGAGACGCATGTCTCCAACGTGCTGCGGAAGCTGCAGATGTCGAACCGGTACGAGCTGTCACGCTGGGCTGCCGACCGCCGTCTGGTCTGAGGCCGCGGCTGGTGCCGAGTGCGTGACATTCGGGTGGGGTGACCAACCGCGGGCCTGGCAGCGTCGGCGCGCCAGCGCCCAGCGGTGTCTGGCGGGAGCGACGGTCCGCACCACCGCGGACCCGAGTCATGCGCTTCGGCCGTTGTTCCTCAGGCGGTCGAGAAGATCGAGTAGCCCTCGGCCAGGCGTCCCTCGGGCAGGCCGCCGGCCCGGGCGACCATCGCGTGGCGCTCGCGCAGCATCTCCTCGAAGCCGTCCAGGTGGGCGGTCTGCGAGGCGTGCGCGCGCAGGGCGGCGAGCTTGCGCGGGAACGTGTCGGTGATGTCGACGATGTGATCCGGGTCCGGGCCGCCGCTGTACCAGATCTCCCGCACGGTCCAGGCCTCGAGCCCGATGTCGGTGAACGTGAACGGGTTGCGCGCGTCCGGGTACACCGCGCAGGTCGTCGCCTCGCCCGCCGCCAGGTGGTCGGGGTGGCTGGGCCCGGCGAGCCGCTCCCAGCGCCGCAGCGGCGAACTGGTCAGCACGCGGTCGGGCCGGAACCGCCGGATGGCCGCCGTGATGTCCCGGCGCAGCCCGATCGTCGGCTCGAGGATGCCGTCACGGTACCCGTCGAGGAACTCCACCTGCTTCACGCCCACCGCCGCCGCGGCCGCCCGCTGCTCCGCCTCGCGCAGCACCGGCATCTGCTCGCGCGGCGTGTCGTCGAACCCGCCCGCGTCGCCGCGCGTCACCAGCAGGTAGGCGACCTCGATGCCGGCATCGACCCAGGTCGCGATCGTGCCGGCCGAGCCGAAGTCGACGTCGTCGGGGTGCGCGAGGACACACAGCACGCGCTGCACGTCGGTCAGGGGCGCGGCCGAGGGAGGAAACGTCATGTTCCTATTTGTACCGCCTACAGCGGCCCGCGACCCGCACGAAGAATCAGCAGCGCCAGCTGCGTGCCGTCGGCGCCGAGCTCCTGGGAGAAGCGCTCGAGGATCTCGCGCTCGCGGCTGAGCACGAGCCGGGTGCCACCGGCGGCGACGCGGGTCTTGCCGACCTCCTGCGAGATCGCGGCCCGCTCCTTCCACAGCGCCACGATCGCCGAGTCGATCTCGTCGATGCGGGTCCGCAGGCCGGAGATGTGCTGGTCGGGGGTTGCCGTCTGGGCGTCGGCGGGCTGCTGCTCCATGGTGATGGCGGCCATTTCTCTTCGTTCCTCTGACTCGGGGTGGGCTCCCCGGGAACGCGAACGCCCCGGGCTTCGGAGCCCGGGGCGTCGATAGGTTCTGCGATCAGGCGCGACCTACGGCTGCCGGACTCCGGTAGCCGTAAAAAAAGTAGCGTGCGCTCTCGATCACGTTGCCGAGTATGGCACGACGTCAAGGTCAGCGGAAAGGTCTTCCGAAAGTTGGGACGGCGTCGGTTTTCGGTCACCCGTTCGACCCGCCGGGCCCGGGGCGCCGGAAACTGTCGGACGGTCGGCGTAGAGTCGCCCCTGCGATGCATGCTCTCTTCGAGGTACCTCAGTCCCGCCCGCCGCAGCCCGAGGGCTCGGCGGCGCAGCCCAGGCCACCCAGGCGCGACCTGCTGGACGGGCTCAACGGCCCCCAGCGCGACGCGGTGACGCACGAGGGGCAGCCCCTGCTCATCGTGGCCGGCGCCGGCTCCGGCAAGACCAAGGTGCTCACGAGCCGCATCGCCTACCTGCTCGGCGAGCGCCACGTGCACCCCGGCGAGATCATCGCGATCACGTTCACCAACAAGGCCGCCGGCGAGATGAAGGAGCGGGTCGCCAAGCTGGTCGGCAACCGCGCCCGGCTGATGTGGGTGTCCACGTTCCACTCCGCCTGCGTGCGCATCCTGCGCGCCGAGCACGACCACGCCGGGCTCAAGTCGACGTTCTCGATCTACGACGCCGACGACTCGCGCCGCCTCATGCAGCTCGTCGCCCGCGAGCTCGACCTGGACCCCAAGCGCTACCCGGCCCGCGGCCTGGCCACGCAGGTGTCCAACCTCAAGAACGAGCTCGTCGACCCGGAGACCTTCGCCGGCACCGCCAAGGGCCCGGCCGAGCGGGCGCTCGCCGAGGCCTACACGCTCTATCAGCAGCGCCTCGCCGAGGCCCACGCGCTCGACTTCGACGACCTGATCATGCGCGTGGTCCACCTGCTGCAGAGCCACCCGGAGGTCGCCGAGACCTATCGCCGGCGCTTCCGCCACGTGCTCGTCGACGAGTATCAGGACACCAACCACGCGCAGTACATGCTGGTGAAGGAGCTGGTCGGCACCACCGGCGAGCTCTGCGTGGTGGGCGACGCCGACCAGTCGATCTACGCCTTCCGCGGCGCCACGATCCGCAACATCCTGGAGTTCGAGCGCGACTTCCCCAACGCGCACACGATCCTGCTGGAGCAGAACTACCGCTCCACCCAGACCATCCTGTCCGCGGCCAACGCCGTGATCGGCCGCAACACCGAGCGCAAGCCCAAGCGCCTCTGGAGCGACCAGGGCCCCGGCGAGCAGATCGTCGGCTACGTCGCCGACACCGAGCACGCCGAGGCCGACTGGGTCGCCCGCGAGATCGACCGCCTCTGCGACAACGAGGGCGTCCGCCCCGCCGACGTCGCGGTGTTCTACCGCACCAACGCGCAGTCCCGCGTCTTCGAGGAGATGTTCATCCGCTTCGGCCTGCCCTACAAGGTCGTCGGCGGCGTCCGCTTCTACGAGCGCAAGGAGGTCCGCGACGCGCTGGCCTATCTGCGCGCCGTGGTCAACGAGGACGACACGGTGAGCGTCCGGCGCATCCTGAACACCCCGCGCCGCGGCATCGGCGAGCGCGCCGAGGCCTGCGTCGAGGCCCTCGCGAGCCGCGACCGCATCTCCTTCGGCGCCGCCCTGCGCCGCGCGGCCGAGGCCCCCGGCATCTCCAGCCGCGCCGTCAACGCCATCGGCGACTTCGTCGCCCTGCTCGACGACCTGCGCACCCTGGCCGAGACGGCGATGCCCGAGGAGGTCCTGGAGGCCGCCCTGGAGCGCTCCGGCTACCTGGGCGAGATCGAGGAGAGCACCGACCCGCAGGAGGCCGGCCGGGTCGAGAACCTCCAGGAGCTCGTGAGCGTGGCCCGCGAATACACCGAGCGCGCCGAGGCCACGGTCGCCGTGGCCGCCGAGCAGGGCGACGCGACCGCCGCCCCGCCCCCGAGCGTCGCGGGCTTCCTGGAGCAGGTCTCCCTGGTGGCCGACGCCGACCAGATCCCCTCGGACGACCCCGACCACACCGGCGTCGTGACCCTCATGACCCTGCACACCGCCAAGGGCCTGGAGTTCCCGGTCGTCTTTCTGACCGGCCTGGAGGACAGCGTCTTCCCGCACCAGCGCGCCATGAGCGACCGCAAGGAGCTCGAGGAGGAGCGCCGCCTGGCCTACGTGGGCATCACGCGGGCCCGCCAGCGCCTCTACATCTCGCGCGCCGTGACCCGCTCCGCCTGGGGCCAGCCGTCCTACAACCCGCCGTCGCGCTTCCTGGAGGAGCTGCCCCCGGAGCTCATGCGCTGGGAGCGGACCGAGGCGTCCTACACGAGCTGGTCCGGCCGCGCGGGCGTGGGCGGCCGCTCCTCGGGCCCGACCCAGTCCCGCAACTCGTCCTTCGTGGGCGGCACGCCGAAGGCCGCCCAGCTGGCCGCGAAGCTGGGCCTGGACGCGTCGAAGCTCTCGACGGCCAGCGAGCTCCAGCGCGACGTGCCGGCCCTGGCCGTGGGCGACCGCGTCAACCACCAGCGCTACGGGCTCGGCCGAGTCCTGGCCGTGGAGGGCGCCGGCCCCCGAGCCCAGGCCCAGATCGACTTCGGCGACCAGGTGATGTGGATCGTGCTGCGGCACGCCGCGGTGGAGAAGATCTGAAACGCTTTTTGCTCGGGTCCGCGTCACTTGCGGACCGTTGCTCCCGCCAGACAAAAGGGCGGTCCGGATGGCCTTCGGCCGGAGGGACCGCCCTAGCCATGTCCGCGGTGGTGGGTATCGCCGGCTCCGGTTGGTGGCGGCAGGTTGGACGGTGCGTGAGGTGTCTGGTAGGGCGGCTGACAAAAAGTCGGGGGTTCTCTATGCTGCCTTGGTGCGACGCCAGGGTGCCGGAGAACAGGTCGACCGGCACGCGCGGTTGGACTGGTTGGATGCGCTGCGAGGCGTCGCGGTGCTGCTGGTGGTGTATGAGCACGCCACTGACAACATCCTGCGCGCGGTGCGGGTGCATCTGGATTCCTGGTTCAACCCGGGTCAGGCCGGGGTGTTCCTGTTTTTTGTGATCAGTGGGTATATCGTGCCGGCGTCGCTGGAGCGCCGGGGTGACCTGCGTGCGTTCTGGACCGGCCGGGTGTTCCGGCTGTATCCGATGATGCTGGCGGGCATGGGCGCAACGCTGATCATGCTGGTGACCGGTGTGGTGTCCGCGCAGTCGCTGGGGGTCAAGCACGGGCTGGCGGCGGCGATCGCGTCGACGGTGATGCTGCAGGACATTCTGGGTCTTCCGTCGGTGCCGGCGGTGCTGTGGTCGCTGTCCTACGAGATGATTTTCTATCTCTTGGTATCGGCGTTGTTCGTGGTCCGATGGCATCGGTTCAGCGCTGCGTGGGCGGTCGCGTGGGCCGGCCTCGCGGCCGGGCTGGGGGGCTTGTTCCCGCTCGTCACGCTGCCCTCGCTCGGCCTGGGTCCACGGCGGGCGGCCGTTCTGGTCGTGCTGGCCACCGTGCTGGGTGTCGGCGCCCTGGTCAGCCGCCGGCCGGCGCTGGTGGGGGCGGGCGCGGTGGTGCTCACAGGGCTGGCCGCGGCGCTGCTGGTGACCAGCGGCCGGTTCCCCGGCTGGTTCCTGCTCTCGATTCCGGCCTTGATGTTCGCCGGCACGGCGCTGTACCGAGCTGAGCAGGGCCAGTTCTCCTGGCGGGTCACCGCGCCGGCGATCGGGGTGGTGTTCGCCTGCGTCATGGCCAGTGCCTGGTGGGCGCTGTCCGATCTGAGCGCGGCGAGTCTGCGTTCGACCCGCCCGTGGATCGGAACGCTGACGCTCGTGGCGGTGCTGTTCGTCATCGGGATGGGGTTGCGTCGCCGCCGTGTTCCGCGGGTGCTGGTGCGGCTGGGGGTCATCAGCTACTCGGTCTACGTGGTGCACTACGTGGTGATTCTGTGGATGGGGCCGGTCATGCAACGCCACCTGCATGAGCCCGTGTTCGTGCAGGTGCTGTGGGCGCTTGGGTTTCTGGCCCTGTCGCTGGGCATCAGCGAATTGACCCATCGTCTTGTCGAGCGGCCGGCGCAGCGGCTCGGCCGTCGCGTGGCGCAGGCTCTGGACGGGCGCGGGCGGCACGTCCGGCAGGCGCCGCAGACCGATCTGGACGTGCCGGTGGTCGCGCGGATCGGCAGCTGACGTTCCTGCCCGAAGAGCAACTGTCGTACCCACCCGTCATCCTGTCCTCGTGAACCTCATCGCTCGCGCCGCAGGCGTCGTCGTCATCGGGCTCGGCGTGGTCGCCACCATCGCCGGCCTGGCACTGCCGTGGACGATGGCCGGCGGCCGCCATCCCGACCTGGTCACCATCGCCGGGATCGCGTTCCTGGGGCCCCTGCTGAGCGGGCTCTGCGTGGTGTACGGCCGCAGTGAGCCGCGCCGCTCGCGCCTGATCTCGGTGGTCGCCGGAGTCGCGGCCGCCGCGGCGACCGTGATCGCGGTGGCGCTCGCCCGCCTGGTCGAGCCCAGCGCGGGCATCGGGCTCGGCGGGCCCGTGACCGTGGTGGGGACCGCCGCGCTGGTCCTGGGCTGGGTGCTGCTGGTCGTCACCGGCGTGGGCCGCCTGCCCGGCGCGAACTGGCGGCGGTGGGCTCCCGTGGGGGTTTTCGCAGTCGCGCTGGCCGTGGCCGCCGGATACGGCATCTCCTGGGCGCGCGAGGGAAGGTTCGTGGACGCCACGACCGCCGGCGCGGCCCCGGCGACCTCGCAGGGGCAGACGGGGCCGCAGGCATACCCCGGCGTGCAGCTCGTCGGCGTCCACAAGGGCCTGGCCGTCGTCCGCGCCGCCGACGGCATCCGGGCGGTCTGGCTCGGCAACGCCACCCCGGCCTGGCAATACGTGCGATCCGATCTGCCCAGTCAGGCCGCGGGGCTGGTCGACGGCGCGGTCGTGGTCGTGTTCGGCACCGACGACGGCGTGCTCGTCACCGCGCTCGACGCGGCGAGCGGGGCGGAGCGGTTCTCCCGGCGGTACCAGTCGGGGAAGATGGCGACCGTCCGCGCCGCCGGGAGCACGGCGGTGCTGTCCGGGGCCGGGATCGGCGCCGGGGACCTGCTCGGCATCGACTCCCACGACGGCACCCAGCGCTGGCGGTGGACCCCGGCGCGGGGCGGGGCGGCGTGCGACGTGACCGACCTGGCCGGCTCCCCGCAGACCGTCGCGGTCGCGCTGCGGTGCCGGGCCCAGGGCGTCGACGACGTGGCCGTCGGGCTCGACGCCGGGTCGGGGGCGGAGCGCTGGTCGTGGCACGCGATCCAGCGCGGCACGACCGAGCTGCGGGTCCTCTCCTCCGGCGCCGGGTTCGTGACGCTGACGGGCGCGGCTCCGCAGCGGGTGACGTACATGGACGCGGTGAGCGGCTCGGTCGGGGCCCGCCACGAAGCGCCCGGCCCGCTGCCGCTGGCCGTGGGCGCGAGCATCGTCTACGCCGGCGCGGGCTCGGCCAAGGCCCGGATCGCGTCCGTCGAGGCCGCGACCGGCAAGGAGCAGTGGAAGGCCGACCTCGCGGGACTCGGCGGCTATCAGCCGGTGGCGGCGACGACGGCCGACGGCCGCGTCTACACGCTGTGGCGCAACACCGCCGGCGCTCTCCGTCTGCTCACGGCCTCGACGAACGACGGCTCCACGATGGAGGAGCGCGCGATCGCCTGCGACACGCGCTGTCCGGAGGCCACGATCGAGGCGGCGGACGGCCGCGTGGTGGTCGCGACCCGGGAGGAGAAGGCCACGAAGGTGTATCTGAGCGTCATCTGAGCACGGGCGCGACTCGGCACTTCGGCGGGCGCGCGACGCGCGGGGTCCGCGGCGCCCGGCGCCGGGGGGAGTTGCTGAAGTCCGGCGTCGGCCACGGCGGCGACTCCCGGCAAGGCCCCGCGCGTGTCCAGCCCAGCCGGCGTGTCCAGCCCAGCCGGATCGACTCCACCCTGGCCGCTTCGGGCTCACGTCGGCCGGCCGGGCCGGGGCGATTCGGCCGGGCGTCCTGCGGCGGGCGGTTCGCGTCGGTCAGAGCGGCGGAGGGCGAACAACGGCGTCCCCGCGCCCGAGTCCGCGGGACAAGGACCGCAGGTCCCGGACGTGGGCCAGATCCGCGGGCGTCCCGGGCGCGAGGCACTGCGGGCGACCGGAGGCGTGGGTCGTTCGAGCCGGCGCGGAGATCGGGCCGTGGCCGGTCCCGGCCGTCCGACAAGCGAAGGCCCGCGGGTGGGCGCGGGTTCGCACCGCGCGCCGCCAGAGCAGTGCGCGCTGCCCGGCGCGACAGTGGACGAGAGCGGTGACGCGTGTGAGGGGCGTGCCGGGGATGGATGCGGGCGCCGCGCCGTGCGGAATCCCGCCCGGCCGCGGAACGACCCTTCGAATTGCCTGCGCGCCCTGGGAACAGCGCGGCGAGCTGTAGCGGCGGCCGCCGGGGGAATGCGGTGCGGCTGAGCGTCCGATCGGAGCGGAAACGTGAAATCGGCCGAGAGCCGAAAAGGATTTACGAATAGATCGCTTCCGTGTGCCGCTGGATGTCCACGCCGTGTTCGCGCATGAAGGACAGCGGTTCGACCGGCTTGTCGTTCTCGCGGACCTCGAAGTGCAGGTGCGACCCGAAGGAATGCCCGGTGTTGCCCACCAGCGCGATCGGATCCCCGGCCTTGACCCGCTGGCCCTCCCTGCAGAGGAGCTTGGAGGCATGGCCGTACACGGTGACGACGCCGTCGCCGTGGTCGATCATCACGTTGTTGCCGTAGCCGGCGTTCCAGCGGCACAGGATGACCTTGCCCGCGGCCACGGCCACGAACGGGGTGCCCTGGGCCGCGCCCAGGTCCACGCCGGGGTGCAGCCGGCCCCAGCGCTGGCCGTAGAACGAGGTCAGCGTGTATTTGCGCAGCGGCAGGATCCACACGTCCGGTGCGGGCTGGTTCGCGGTCGTCACCGTGCTGTGGACAACGCCGCGGCTCGCGCGGTCGCCCGAACGGGTCGAGATGTCGTCGTAGTTGCCCGTGGACTGCATGGACAGCCCGTCCGTGTGCGAGCCGGGCAGCGTGGTGGCGGTGCCGAGCGCCACGATTCCCGAGGCGACCAGCGCGGTCGTGAATACGGTGAGATAACGGGTTCGGGGATCCTCGAGACGGCGGCGGCCGCGGTAGTTCGCGCGCGTGTTCCTTGCTGGCAACGCGGGAACCTCCGAGTCGGACACAGGACGAGGAAATCGTGAACATAAATCAAAAATGCTGTTGACCGAACGTCACGGTAGCCACGCCGGAATCGTTCGCACAAGCTGTGCTGCGCGCCGCGCCGAATAAAAGCCCGTCGGGTGAATTGTGCGTAACCGCATTGTCGGGTCGTCGTTGCGCGCGCACCGCGGAATGGGTCGCCCGGCGTGCGGTACCTTCGGCTGAGATCCCGCAACGGTGCGGGCTCGACCCAGTGGCCGCCACGAACGGCCGGGAAGGACCGTGAGGATGAGCGCGCGGACCCGCGTCGTCATCGCCAAGCCTGGCCTCGACGGGCACGACCGAGGCGTCAAGATCGTGGCGCGCGCGCTGCGCGACGCCGGCATGGAAGTCATCTACACCGGGCTGCACCAGACGCCCGAGCAGATCGTGGAGACCGCGATCCAGGAGGACGCCGACGCCGTCGGGCTGTCGGTGCTCTCGGGCGCGCACATGACGCTGTTCCGCCGGGTGATCGAGCTGCTCGCCGAGCGGGGCGCCGCCGACGTCACCGTGTTCGGCGGCGGGATCATCCCGGACGAGGACCTGCCCGAACTCCAGCGGCTCGGCGTGGCCGCCATCTTCACCCCGGGCGCGACGACACAGTCCATCGTGGAATGGGCGCAGGGGAATCTGGTCGCCGACGAATAATCAGCTTCCGCAGGAATCGTTTCAGCTTGAGGGGGTGTGGGTGGAGCGAAGCTCCCCCACGAAATGGAAGCGAAGCTCCCTCACGAAATGGAAACAGGGGGAGGGGCCGGACGCACCCCTCACACGTCCGGCCCCTCTATCGCACGATGCCCCGCCGCCACCCCTCGACCGACAGGGCATCGGCCGTTTTGGTGCCGACCTCGCCCCCCGGGGTTTCCCGCGGGCGGGCCGACACTGCTCTCAACGACGCTCCGCCGGGGCGGTTACGCGGTCGCGCCCGTGTCCCCCGGAAGTGAAAAGTCACAGGGAGTGGAATGGGGCACATCGGGAACCCGCGCGAAGCCGGACGACCCGCGCCTGGTTAGGCTGCGATCGTTGAGCCGTCCTCGCGATGGGGCAGGCGGCACGGTTGACGGAACGGGACCAACTGTGGACCTGTACGAGTACCAGGGGCGCGCCCTCTTCGCCAAGCACGGGCTGCCCGTGCTGGGCGGCGGTGTCGCCGAGACCCCTGAAGAGGCCCGGGCGATCGCCGAACAACTCGGTGGCCGGGTCGTCATCAAAGCCCAGGTGAAGGTCGGCGGCCGCGGCAAGGCCGGCGGCGTCAAGCTCGCGGAGGGCGCCGACGAGGCGACCACGCACGCGACCAACATCCTCGGCATGGACATCAAGGGCCACACGGTCCACAAGGTGATGGTCACCACCACGGCCGACATCGCCGAGGAGTACTACTTCTCCTACCTGCTCGACCGGGCGAACCGCACCTTCCTGTGCATCGCCAGCGTCGCGGGTGGCATGGAGATCGAGACCGTCGCGCACGACGCCCCGGAGAAGGTGGCCAAGGTCGCCATCGACGCCGTCAAGGGCGTCGACGAGGCCCTGGCCCGCCAGATCGTCGAGCAGGCCAAGTTCCCGGCCGACGTCGCCGACCAGGTCGTGTCGATCGCGGTCAAGCTGTGGCAGGCGTTCGTCGCCGAGGACGCCACGCTCGTCGAGGTCAACCCGCTGGCCAAGACCACCGACGGCACCGTGCTCTGCCTGGACGCGAAGGTCACGCTGGACGCCAACGCCGACTTCCGTCAGCCGGACCACGAGGCGCTCGAGGACAAGGCCGCGGCCGACCCGCTGGAGCAGGCGGCCAAGGAGAAGAACCTCAACTACGTGAAGCTCGACGGCAACGTCGGCATCATCGGCAACGGCGCGGGCCTGGTCATGTCGACCCTCGACGTCGTGGCCTACGCGGGCGAGGGCCTCGGCAGCAAGCCGGCCAACTTCCTCGACATCGGCGGCGGCGCCAGCGCGCAGGTCATGGCCAACGGCCTCGAGATCGTGCTGGGCGACCCCGACGTCAAGAGCGTCTTCGTCAACGTCTTCGGCGGCATCACCGCCTGTGACGCGGTCGCCAACGGCATCGTGCAGGCGCTGCAGCTGCTCGCCGACCGCGGCGAGGCGGTCACCAAGCCGCTCGTGGTCCGCCTCGACGGCAACAACGCCGAAGAGGGCCGCCGGATCCTCGACGAGGCCGCCAACCCGCTGATCGAGCGGGTGGACACGATGGACGGCGCGGCCCGCCGGGCCGCCGAGCTCGCAGCGAGTGGGGTGTAACGACCATGGCGGTTTGGCTGACCGAGTCCAGCAAGGTCATCGTCCAGGGCATGACCGGCGCCGAGGGCTCCAAGCACACCCGGCGCATGCTCGCCGCGGGCACCGACGTGGTCGGCGGCGTGAACCCGCGCAAGGCGGGCCAGCAGGTCGACTTCGACGGCACGAAGCTGCCGGTGTTCGCCAGCGTCCGTGAGGCGATGGAGCAGACCGGCGCGGACACCACCGTCATCTTCGTCCCGCCGGCCGGCACCAAGTCGGCCGCGGTCGAGGCGATCGACGCGCAGATCCCGCTCGCGGTGGTCATCACCGAGGGCGTGCCGGTGCACGACACGGCCTCCTTCTGGGCGCACGCCCAGGCGACCGGCAACAAGACCCGGATCATCGGCCCGAACTGCCCCGGCATCGCCAGCCCGGGCAGGTCCAACGCCGGCATCATCCCGGCCGACATCACCGGCCCGGGCAAGATCGGCCTGGTGAGCAAGTCGGGCACGCTGACCTACCAGATGATGTACGAGCTGCGCGACATCGGCTTCTCCACGTGCATCGGCATCGGTGGTGACCCGGTCATCGGCACCACGCACATCGACGCGCTGGCCGCGTTCGAGGCGGACCCGGAGACCGCGGCGATCGTCATGATCGGCGAGATCGGCGGCGACGCCGAGGAGCGGGCCGCGGAGTTCATCAAGGCCAACGTGCGCAAGCCGGTCGTCGGCTACATCGCGGGCTTCACCGCCCCGCCCGGCAAGACCATGGGCCACGCGGGCGCGATCATCTCGGGCTCGGCGGGCACCGCCGACGCCAAGAAGCTCGCGCTCGAGGCGGCCGGCGTCGCCGTCGGCAAGACCCCCACGGAGACGGCGAACCTCATGCGGGACATCGTCACCGCCCTGTAAAGACGTAGGTCCGGACGGCCGGGGTTCGTGACCGGCCGTCCGGTCTTTGGCAGAGTAAAAGGCGATGCCGACCACCACCCCTGAAGACCCGGAAGAGGGGGCGCAGACCCGGCTCGCCGACCGCGAGACCGTCCGGCTGCCGATCCAGCGGCGCGCGGTGCGAGGCAAGGACCCCGCCAAGCGCCCGGCCCGGCGTGCCCCGCTGGCGCTGGCCGCGGTGGTCAACTCCCTCTGGGCGGCCCTGGTCTCGCTGCTGCCGACCCTGCTGGTGGTCTGGCTGCTCTTCGCCCTCGACAGCTCCGGCGCCCCGCTCGGGCAGGTGCTGCGCCTCGGGCTGGCCGGCTGGGTGCTGGCCCATTGGGTACCGCTGCAAACCGGCATCGGCCCGATCAGCCTCGCCCCGCTCGGGCTCACCGCGATCGCCGCGTGGCGGGTCTACCGCGCGGGCGTGCACACGGCTCGCGCGATCGGCGCGCGCGCCCACCACAAGGGCACGCCGTGGTCCCCATGGCCGGCGACGCGCGCCGGGGCCGGGATCATGGTGGTGTACGGCCTGCTGGGCGCCCTCGCCGCCACGATCGCCGGGCACAAGGGCATCACCGTGTCCCCGGTCCGCGCCGCGCTCACGTTCGCCGGCTTCGGCCTGGTCGCGGGCTCCCTCGGGGCGTTCGCCGAGGCCCGCGGCATCGCCCGGCTCGCCGCCCGCACGCCGCGGGTGCTGCGCGACGCGACCCGCACCGGGGCCGTCGCCGCCCTGCTGGTGCTCGGGGCCGGCGCGGCGACCACCGGCATGGCCGTCGCGTTCAGCGGCGGCGACGCGAGCCAGATCATCGACGACTACCACACGGGCATCGCCGGGCAGGTCGGGCTCGTGGTGATGTGCGGGTTCTTCGCCCCGGACGTGGCGACGTGGGCCGCGAGCTACCTCGTCGGGCCCGGCTTCACCATCGGCTCGGAGACCTTCATCAGCGCGGCGCACGTGACGGTGGGGCCTCTGCCCGCCGTACCGCTGCTGGCCGGTCTTCCCTCGACACCGGCGACGGGCTACGCCCCGCTGCTGCTCGGGCTGCCCCTGCTGGCGGCCCTGATCGCCGGCTGGCTGCTGGCCCGCCGGTCGCTGCGGCTCGATCCCGGGCGCTCGTGGTATGCGCTGCTCGGCGCCGCCCTGCTCGCCGGGCCCGTGGCCGGGGTCCTGCTCGGGCTGGTGAGCGCGGCGGCCAGCGGCTCGCTGGGCTCCGGCGGCCTGGCCGACGTCGGCCCCCACGCGGGCGCGGTCGGCTTCGTCGCGATGTTCATGGTCGCGATCGGCGCGCTGCTGTCGGCGGCCGCGACCAAGATCGCCCTGCGGTCAAAGCTGGCGCGCGAGTGAGCGCGCTGCTGTCGGCGGCCGCGACCAAGGTCGCCCTGAACGCAAAACGGGCGCGCGAGGAACTCGCGCGCCCGTTCAGCTGTTTCGCGATTTACGGGTAGGACGTGGGCGTCAAGCTCAGGTTGAGCGCGAACGCCAGAATGATGAAGACGACCCACAGGCCGATCGCGCCGGCGCCGCAGAAGAGGCCGGCCTTGGCCTGGCCAGCGTTGTTGGCGAGGCCCTGCTTGACCTTGTTCTGGCCGAGGTAGCTCACGATCACGGCCGCGATGCCCAGGGGCAGGCCGATCGAGCAGCAGAACACCAGCGGGATGGCGGCGATGCCCAGGATCATGCCGACGAGGCCGAGCGTGTTCTGCGGCTGGCCGCCCGCGGGCTGACCGTAGGGCGCCTGGTAGCCGGCGGCCGGGTAGGCCCCACCGGAGGTCGGGTACGCACCGCCCGAGGTCGGGTACGGCTGGCCGGAGACCGGCGGCTGCTGCGCGTACGGGTCCTGGTACGCCGGCTGCTGCGGCTGGGCGTAGGGGTCCTGGTAGGCGGGCTGCTGCGGCTGCGCGTACGGGTCCTGGTACCCGGGCTGCTGCCCGTACTGGGGCTGCTGACCGTACTGCGGCTGCTGGCCGTAGGGATCCTGGTTGGGCTGCTGCCCGTACGGATCCTGGCCCGGTGGTGGGTAGCCCATGACTGCTGGCTCCTAAGGCTGGGGACAATTGCTGTGTGGTGGTCCGCACCAGGGTAGTCCCGAGGGGATACGGAACCACGGCAGCCTACTTGGACCGATCAACTCTTCGCAGTGCTAATCGATGGAGTATCGGTAACACGCTAAAGTTTTGCGCAGTTTGTCCGTAAATGGCGGGCGACCCGGCGCTGAGCAGGGCCGACCCGGTCGATAGAGTTTCGCAGTGACCGTTCGGCTTCTCGTGCTCGTGTCCGGTTCCGGGTCAAACCTGCAGGCCCTGCTCGACGCGGCCGACGACCCCGCCTATGGCGCCGAGGTCGTCGCGGTCGGCGCGGACCGCCCCGGCATCGAAGGGCTGGCGCGTGCGGAGCGTCACGGCGTGCCCACGTTCGTGGCGTCGGTCAAGAGCTTCGCGACCCGCGACGAGTGGGACGCCGCGCTGCTGGCCGAGTGCTCGCGCTTCCAGCCGGATCTCGTGATCTCCGCCGGGTTCATGAAACTCGTCGGGCCGCGGTTTCTCGGCGAGTACGAGGGCAGGTATGTCAACACGCACAACGCCCTGCTTCCGGCGTTCCCCGGGACGCACGGGCCCCGCGACGCCCTCGCCTATGGCGTGAAGCTCGCCGGGGCCACGCTGCACTTCGTCGACAGCGGCGTCGACACCGGGGCGATCATCGCGCAGGTCGCGGTGCCGGTCCTCGACGACGACACCGAGGACACGCTGCTGGAGCGGATCAAAGTGGCCGAGCGCCGCCAGCTGGTCGACACGGTCGGGCGGATGGTGCGCGAAGGGTGGACCGTCAACGAACGAAAGGTCAGGCTGGGCCGTGGCTAACCGCCGTCCCATCAGGCGCGCGCTCATCAGCGTCTACGACAAGACCGGTCTCGAGGAGCTCGCGCGCGGCCTCGCCGGCGCCGGTGTCGAGATCGTCTCCACCGGCACGACCGCGGGCCGCATCGAGGCCCTCGGGCTGCCGGTCACCCGGGTCGAGCAGCTGACGGGCTTCCCGGAGACGCTGGACGGGCGGGTCAAGACGCTGCACCCGAAGGTGCACGCCGGGCTGCTGGCCGACCTGCGCCTGGAGGCCCACGCCGCCCAGCTCGGCGAGCTCGGCATCGAGCCGTTCGAGCTGCTGGTCTCCAACCTCTACCCGTTCACCGACACGGTGGCCTCCGGCGCGTCGGACGACGAATGCGTCGAGCAGATCGACATCGGCGGGCCGGCCATGGTGCGGGCCGCGGCCAAGAACTTCCCGAGCGTCGCGGTGGTCACGTCGCCCGCTTCCTATGAGTCGGTACTGCAGGCCGTCGCCGACGGCGGCTTCACGCTGGACGAGCGCCGCGCCCTCGCCGGGCAGGCCTTCGCGCACATCGCCGAGTACGACGTCGCCGTGGCCGCCTGGTTCGCCCGCGACGACCAGCGGTTCGCCGGCACGGCCCTGCGCCACGCGGCGACCCTGCGCTACGGCGAGAACCCGCACCAGGCCGCCGCGCTCTACACCGACCCCGCCGCCGCCCCGGGCCTGGCCCAGGCCGAGCAGCTGGGCGGCAAGGAGATGTCCTACAACAACTACGTCGACGCCGACGCCGCCTGGCGCGCCGCGCACGACTTCACTGACCCCTGCGTCGCGATCATCAAGCACGCGAACCCGTGCGGCATCGCGGTCGGCGCCGACGTGGCCGAGGCGCACCGCAAGGCCCACGCCTGCGACCCGGTCAGCGCCTACGGCGGCGTGATCGCCGTCAACGCCCCGGTCTCCGTCGAGCTGGCCAAGCAGATCAGCGAGATCTTCACCGAGGTCGTGGTGGCGCCCGCCTACGAGGAGGGCGCCGCCGAGCTGCTGACCGCCAAGAAGAACCTGCGCGTCCTGCGCGCCCCGGTCTGGACGCCGGCCCCGGCCGAGCAGCGCCAGATCTCCGGCGGCGTGCTCGTGCAGGCGGCCGACCGCATCGACGCCGACGGCGACGCCCCGGCGAACTGGACCCTCGTCACCGGCTCGGCCGCCGACGAGGAGACGCTGGCGGACCTGGCGTTCGCCTGGCGGGCGGTGCGCGCGGTCAAGTCGAACGCGATCCTGCTCGCCTCCGGCGGCGCGACCGTCGGGGTCGGCATGGGACAGGTCAACCGGGTCGACTCGGTGCGCCTGGCGATCAGCCGGGCCGGCGAGCGGGTCACCGGCTCGGTCTGCGCCTCCGACGCGTTCTTCCCGTTCCCGGACGGCCCCGAGGCGCTCATCGCGGCCGGCGTGAAGGCGATCGTCCAGCCCGGCGGCTCGATCCGCGACGACCAGGTCATCGCGGCCGCGAACGCCGCCGGCGTGACCATGTACTTCACCGGCACCCGCCACTTCTTCCACTGACGAAGGCGGCCCGCCCCCGGCTACGGCAGCGTGACGGGGGCGGGCACCCTGGCCCCGAAGTAGGTCGCGACCGCGTCGCTGACCGCGTGGGCGCCCTTCTCCAGGGTGCCGCCCGGCTTCTGCTCGTACATCGCGGCCACGACATAGCGCTCACCGTCGCCCGCGAACCCGACGGTGTGGGTCACCCAGACGTTCTTGCCGTCGACCGGCTTCTCCGCCCAGCCGTCCTTGTTGCCGGGCCGCAGCGCCGAGCCGGCCCCCCACACGCCCCAGTGCTGGTTGGCCGCGACCTTCCGCAGCGTCGTCACCAGATAGGTCCGGCTCGTCGCGTCGAGCTTCTCCAGCACGTACGTCATCAGGCTCTGCAGATCCTCGGCGCTGCACCGCAGATTGCGCCAGAAGGTGTCGTACCCGTCGATGACGGCGAGGTCGCCCATGCCGAACCTCGCCTTGAACCGCTCGAGCATGCCGGGCCCGTCGAACTTGTTCCACAGCGCCGTGGCGGCGTCGTTGTCGGAGTTGATCAGGGCCTTGTCGAGGTTCGCCCGGTCGGCCGCGGCGAGCGTGATCGCCTTGGCCTGCTGCCGTTCGAGCAGGTCGGCGGCGATCGCGAGCTTGATGGTCGACGCGGTCCAGGTCGTCGCCTTCGTGTCCCCGGCCCGCCAGACCTGCCCGGTCTGCCGGTCCCGCACGACGATGCCGAAGGTGCCCGGCTGCCGCTGCACGAACGCGAGCGCCCGCGCGGCCCGATCCGCGGTGCTCCCGGGCGCGGCCGAGGCGCCCTTGCCGGCCAGACCGGCCGAGCCTTCCTCGACCTGGCGGCCCTGGCTCGCCCCGCCCGAGGGCCGGCCCGCCGTCGGCTGCGGCGCCGCGTCATCGCCACATGCCGTCAGGACGCACAGGGTGAGGAGGACGACAACGCCCCGCCGAAGCAGCACGCCCTGCACTCTAATGGCAGGATCAGCATCCGTGACGGCAACGATTCTCGACGGTAAGGCGACCGCGACCGCCATCAAGGACGAGCTGCGCGCGCGGGTGGCGGCGCTCGCGGCCCGGGGCATCACCCCCGGCCTGGGCACCGTGCTCGTGGGCGACGACCCGGGCTCGCACGCGTACGTGGCGGGCAAGCACCGCGACTGCGCCGAGGTCGGCATCGCCTCGATCCGCCGCGACCTGCCCGCGACCGCGACCCAGGACGAGGTCGAGGCGGCGGTGCGGGAGCTGAACGAGGATCCGGCGTGCACGGGGTACATCGTGCAGCTGCCCCTGCCGGCCGGCCTCGACGAGCAGCGCCTCCTGGAGCTCATCGACCCCGGCAAGGACGCCGACGGGCTGCACCCGACCAACCTGGGCCGGCTCGTGCTGAACATCCCGGCCCCGCTGCCGTGCACGCCCAACGGCATCGTGCAGCTGCTGCGGCGGTACGACGTGCCGATCAACGGCGCCGAGATCACCGCCATCGGCCGGGGCACCACCGCGGGGCGCCCGCTCGGACTGATCTTCACCCGCAAGACGGAGAACGCCACCGTGACCCTGTGCCACACCGGCACCCGGGACCTGGCCGCCCACACCCGCAACGCCGACATCGTGATCGTCGCGGCGGGCTCGGCCGGGCTGCTCACCCGGGACATGGTCAAGCCGGGCGCGGCGGTGCTCGACGTGGGCGTGACCCGCGTCGTGGACGCGTCCGGCAAGGCGCGGCTGGTCGGCGACGTGGCCCCCGACGTGGCCGAGGTGGCGGGGTTCCTGGCCCCGATGCCGGGCGGCGTCGGCCCGATGACCCGCGCGATGCTGCTGGCCAACGTCGTGGAGCTGGCCGAGCGCCAGGCCTGACGCCAAAGGCCCCGCCACCCATCGGGCGGCGGGGCCTTTCGCGGGAAACTAGGCGCTCAGGCGCTTCGCGAGGTTCTGGTCCAGCGCGTTCATGAACTCGTCCGTGGTCAGCCACGGCGCGTCGCGCGAGATCAGCAGGGCCAGGTCCTTGGTCATCTGGCCGCCCTCGACGGTGTCGATGCAGACCTGCTCCAGGGTGTTGGCGAAGTTGGTCACCTCGGGCGTGCCGTCGACCTTGCCGCGGTGGGCCAGGCCGCGCGTCCAGGCGAAGATGGACGCGATCGGGTTCGTCGAGGTCTTCTCGCCCTTCTGCCACTGCCGGTAGTGCCGGGTGACGGTGCCGTGGGCCGCCTCGGCCTCGACGGTCTTGCCGTCCGGGGTCATCAGCACGCTGGTCATGAGGCCGAGCGAGCCGAAGCCCTGCGCGACGGTGTCGGACTGCACGTCGCCGTCGTAGTTCTTGGCGGCCCACACGAAGCCGCCCTCCCACTTCAGCGCCGCGGCGACCATGTCGTCGATGAGCCGGTGCTCGTAGGTGATGCCGGCCTTCGCGAACTCGTCCTTGAACTCGGTCTCGAAGATCTCCGCGAACAGGTCCTTGAAGCGGCCGTCGTAGGCCTTGAGGATCGTGTTCTTCGTCGACAGGTAGACCGGGTAGCCGCGGTCGAGGCCGTAGCGCAGCGACGCGCGGGCGAAGTCGCGGATCGAGTCGTCGTAGTTGTACATCCCCATCGCGACGCCGCCGCCGGGGAAGTTGGCGACCTCGAACTCCATCGGGGCGCCGCCGTCGGCCGGCGTGTAGGTGACCGTGACCTTGCCCGGGCCGGGCACCACGAAGTCGGTCGCCTTGTACTGGTCGCCGTGGGCGTGGCGGCCGATGATGATCGGCTTGGTCCAGCCGGGGACGAGCCGCGGCACGTTCGACATGATGATCGGCTCGCGGAAGACCACGCCGCCGAGGATGTTGCGGATGGTGCCGTTCGGGGAGCGCCACATCTTCTTGAGCGAGAACTCCTCGACCCGCGCCTCGTCCGGCGTGATCGTGGCGCACTTCACGCCGACGCCGTGCTGCTTGATGGCGTTCGCGGCGTCGACCGTGACCTGGTCGTCGGTCTGGTCGCGGTACTCGATCGACAGGTCGTAGTACTTCAGATCGACGTCGAGGTAGGGCAGGATCAGCTGCTCACGGATCTGCTTCCAGATGATCCGGGTCATCTCGTCGCCGTCGAGCTCGACGACAGGGTTGTTTACCTTGATCTTCGCCATCGGCCGGGCGCTCCTCTCGCGCTGTCCACGCTTAGCAGTACGAGCGTACTGCATGGCTGGGGCGGGCTCGAAGTCGGGCCCTGAGCTGGCAGGATAACGCTATACCGGGAAATGTCCGATAAGTCGGGGGCAGTCCTGGAGCGCCTGCTCCAGCTCCAGGGCCGCGGCCACGCGGCCGTCCGGGTCGCGCGCCGCCAGGCACGCGCCGAACCTGGCCGTCGCCCTCTGCGTCGAGGCGGCCGGCGAGGCAGCGACGGCTGCTCCCGCCCGGCGGCGAACGTGGAACCTCTTGGACAGGCGGACTAAATGCCGCGGCCCCTGCGGTGCAGGGCCCCGAGGACGCTCTCGACCTTGACCACGCCGGTCACGGCCGCGAGGGCGATCGCGGCGCGCGGCTCCCGCCAGTTCGAGCGCATCGCCGCCTTCGTCCAGCGCCACGCGTCCCGCCGGTTGCCGGTCGCCGCGGACCAGCACGCGAGCTGCCCGTACACGCGGCCCGCCCCGGTCGTCGACGCCGCGATCTCGGGGTGGCGGCTCATCATCCAGCGCAGCGAGGCCATCTTCGTGCCGTACTCGTAGGCGAACAGCGACGAACGCCCCCACAGCACCCGCACCAGCGGGTCGTCGACGTGCACGATCTCGCTGCGCTTGACCGCCCGCAGCAGCAGGTCCCAGTCCTCGTTCTGGCTGCCGGGCGCGTCCTCGGCGACCAGCCCCATCTCGTCGGCGGCGAACGCGGCGCGCCGCACCAGGAACGTCGAGGAGTGCAGCATCGACATCCGCGAGCGGACCAGGTCGTCCAGCCCGACCAGCGAGGCGCCCGCCAGCCGCGGCGTGAGCCGGTCTCCGAACTCCACCTCGATCGCCGACGTGCAGAACTCGGCCTGCGGCCGCTGCTGCAGCGCGTGCACCTGGCGGCGCAGCTTCGTCGGCAGCCACACGTCGTCGTCGTCGCAGAACGCCACCAGGTCGGTGTCGAGCGCCACGATGCCCGTGTTGCGCGCGCCGGCCAGGCCGGGCTTGCGCAGGTTGGGCAGCACGTCGAGGGGGCGCTCACCCCCGCGGCACAGACTCGCGTCCGGGTCGTGCTGGTCGAAGATCACGATGGTGCGCACCGGGCCCGGGTAGTCCTGGGCGACGATCCCGGCCACGGCCCGGCGCAGCAGCTCGGGCCGGTTGCGCGTGGGAATGATGACGCCGACGCTCGGCCAATGACCGGCCGCGTTCGTTGGACCAGTGTGGCCGGTCGCGTTCATCGGGCGCCCCGGTAGCCGTACGCGCCGAGCAGCGGCGCGGTCAACGCGCTCACGACCCGCCGCTGCCGGCCGGGCAGGGCCGTGCGCCAGGCGTCGTCGCGGCGCAGCGGCACCGGCCCGACGGTGAAGCGCATCGGGTTGCCGGCGGCGCTGTGGCAGGCGCCGAGGGTGGCGGTGTTGCCGGCCAGGAACGGCAGGTCACCCGGCTTTATCTCGATAAATCTCGACAAATCGCGCAGGATGGCCTCGGGGCGGTCGAGCAGCTCCTCGTACCGCACCCGCTGCACCGGCACCCCACAGCGGTGCAGCGCCGAGAACGCCACGTTGTGCGCGTTCCACAGGAGGGCGGAGCGGCCGGGGGAGTACCGCGTCATCTCCTCGGCATTGTCGGTCTCCGGCCGCGAGACCTTCTTCGTCCAGGAGTAGGCGACCCCTCGGCTGTCGCGGACCATGTGCACGACGCGCAGGTCGATGCTCGGCGCGAACCGCAGGCAGTAGGCCAGCGCGGCGTGCTTGGAGGAGTCGACGAGCACATCGGCCCCGGAGACGATCGCGGCGGCCTCATAGAGGCGGGCGTACCAGTCGGCGTACTCCTCGACGAGCATCCGGTGCGCCGGAGTCATCCGCACACTGGCGAGCCGCGGGATGTGCCGCGTGCGCTCGACGGCATGGCGCAGCGCGAGCACCCGCCACACGTCGACGTGCTGCCACCCGCCGAACGCCTTCTCCCCGACCGCCTGCCAGAACCCGCACTCCGAGAAGTGCTCGCCGCACGCGCAGCGCTCGTCGCCGGCGATGTCGCGCTCCCAGAGGTGCACGACCTCCCCGAGCGGTACCACGCCGGGCAGTTCCCCCAGCAGGCGTTCGAGCAGCGTGGTGCCGCTGCGCCCAAGCCCTCCGAGGAACAGAACGCGTACCAAAGCGTCCTCCTTGGTCGTTTTGGTAGATATGCCAGTTTCGCTGGCATCTGGTAGGTCTAACGAGGAATCGCGGACGAACGATGCTGCGCAGCTACTCCCACACCCGCCGAGTACCGGTCGGCGGCCTGCCCATCGACCCGGTGACGGAGTCCGAGGTGGTCACCCGCGTCCTGAGCGCCCTGAAGCGGGGCCGGGGCGGCTGGATCGTGACCCCGAACGTGGACATCCTGCGCAAGGTGGCCCGAGACGCCGCCCTGCGAGCCCAGCTGAGCGCGGCCGATCTCGTGGTGGCCGACGGCGCCCCCCTGGTCTGGGCGGCGCGGCTGGCGGGCCGGGCGCTCCCCGCTCGGGTGCCCGGCTCGGATCTGATCTGGTCGCTGTCGCGGGGCCTGGCCACACGCGGCGGCAGCGTCTTCGTGCTGGGCGGCACTCCCGCGGATTCCGCACAGGAGGACGGCGCTCACCGCGCGGCCGCCCGCCTGGCGGAGGCGTGCCCGGGCCTGCGGATCGCCGGAGCGTACTGCCCGCCGTTCGGCTTCGACCGCAACCGAACCCAGCTACGAGCCGTCTGCGCGCGCGTCATCGAGGCGGAACCCCAGATGGTGTACGTCGGCATCGGCTTCCCTCGCCAGGAGCACCTGATCGCGTCCCTGCGCGAAGCGTTGCCCGCGACGTGGTTCCTGGGCTGCGGCGCGGCGGTGAACTTCGTGGCGGGCGACGTGCAGCGAGCCCGCCCGGCGCTGCAGAAGGCCGGGCTGGAGTGGCTGGATCGTCTGGCTCGCGAGCCCCGGCGCCTGGCCCGGCGGTACCTTCGCGAGGACGCCCCGTTCGCCGCCGCTCTGCTGGCTCGTTCGCTGCACTACCGCCTGACTCGCCGCCCGGCTCACCGAGCCTGACCTGTTCGCGCAGGTCGCGCGCCGTTCCGCGCGTGGGCGGGCCGAGTCGGCGGCCCCAAGCCGCCGCGAGCGGTGACCACAACGTTGCGGGCGTCGATGACGAGCCGGGACAAGTCTGCGGCGATCCGTGGAGGCCGCCGGAATCAGAGCGCGCACCGCGTAGCGGTCTGCTCCGCGACCCTGGGCAAGACGGTGCAGGTCCTGGCCCGGGTAGGCGAGGCCGCAAGTCAAGCCAAACCCGACGCACGCGCGCGACGGACGTGACGTCCGAACGAAAGGCCACCCACAGACACTGGCCCGCAAATTTCAAGAGATTGCAGAATTTGCCTCGGCCGGGCGTTCCGATTTACACCTCAAGCGTACCCGACTCAACCTAATCGATCTTCGGGTCGAACACGTGGCGCAACCGGACTTCACTCAAGGTAGTCAGCGCTCCTCGGCGGCCCGCACGGCCTCCATGTACCGCAAGGCCGCCTCCCGCAGCGCGGCCTCCGCGTCCTCGTCCGACGCCCTGGCCTCCGCCACCGCCGCGAACAGCCGGCCGCCCAACGTGGACGGATCCGGCGGCGGCACGTCCAGGCCCGCGCGCGACACGCGTTGCAGGAGCTTCGCGGCCAGAGCCAGCGCCGGCTGCGAAAGCGCGACCCCGTCCACCGAAGATCCCCGCGCCTTCTCCGCCTTCTTGATCTGCTCCCAGTTGGCGATGATCTCGTCGATCCCGCCCACCTCCGTGTCCGCGAACACGTGCGGGTTGCGCCGGATCAGCTTCGCCACCAGGTCGCCGGCCACGTCGTCGATCGTGAAGTCCGACGTCTCCTCGGCCAGGCGCGCGTGCAGCACCACCTGCAGGAGCACGTCCCCGAGCTCCTCGCGCACGGCGGGCGGGTCGTCGGAGGAGATCGCGTCGTACAGCTCGTAGGACTCCTCCAGCAGGAACGGCGCCAGGCTCGCGTGCGTCTGGGCGCGCTTCCACGGGTCGCCCTCCGACGGGTGCATGAGGCGATCCATCACCGTCACCACGTCGAGGAGCCGGGCGCCCGGCGGGTCCCAGGAGCCGTGCACCAGCTCCAGGGCGGCCAGGCCGGGCTCGCGGGCCAGCCGCAGACCCAGCTCCCGGGCCAGGTCCTCGTCGCCGTCGGGCGCCGCCAGCCACACCACGGTGCCGTGCGTCGCCACCGCGGTCAGCAGGGTGTCGACGAAGGCGGACGTCAGCACCGACACCGAGGCGCCCGCGGCCGCCAGGGCGTCGGACTGCGGGGTCGCGGCGGCGGTGAACACGGGGTGCGCGCGCACCAGGTCCCAGGCCTCGGCCGTCAGGACGCCCGCCGGCAGGCGAGGGGACGTCACCAGCAGGACCACGCTGCCCGACACCGCCGTCAGCCCTCCTCCGAAAGCAGGTCCTTCTCGGAGGGGAACCCTACGTCAAGGTGCTTGCCCTCGAAGACCACGGGCATGACGACCGGGCCGTACCGCGGGTTCACCGACACGTCCGACGCGTCGAGGGCCCCGGCCAGCCGCTGCTGGGCCGAGAACAGCGGGCCCAGGCTGATCTGGGTCTTGAAGTGGTGCGTGGCCTCGTCGTAGTCGGCGTCCGCGTCCGCCCCGCCGGCCTCCCAGAGCCGGTCGGCCTCCTCGTCGGTGAGCGGCCGCGCCTGCTCGGCCGCGGCCACGGACTGCAGGCCGCTCAGGTACTCCGTCCACAGCACCACGTACGGGTCCGACGCCGACATCCCGAAGGTCTTCGCGATCGTGTCGACCGGCGCCGTCCGCGAGCCCAGGCCGCGCTCGGCGATGACGCGTTTGCCGAGGTCGGCGAGGACGATCAGGGAGACGACCTCGGTGCCGTTGGTGCGCACGAGCGGGGGCGGCAGGGTGCCCGAGTCCTTCGCGCGGGCCGCGGCGAAGGCGGCGATGCGCCGGTCGGCCTCGTCGTTGACGCTCGTCACGATCGCGTCGACGGAGGCCGCGGAGACCTGCCGGTCGCCCACGTAGACGGCGACGTCCGGCTGGGAGCGGCAGGCGGCCAGGGCGGAGGCGGCGGCCAGGGCCAGGGCGACCACACCGGCTAGGCGACGAACACGCATAGTGCAGCAGCTTCTCACGCAGTGTTGGCCGCGGCCCGCAGCGACGCGGGTTCGCCCAGGACCGTTTTGAGCAGCTCGGCCGCCCAGTCCAGCAGCTGCGTGTCGCGCATCGGCTCGCCGCCGACCCGGCGCGTCGACGGCCGGGGGAGCGAGACGGTGTCGGCCGCGGCCTTGTAGACGGCCTCCGGGTAGAGCCGCTTGAGCCGCATCTGCTTGGAGTCCGGCAGTGCCAGCGGCCCGAACCGCACGTGCTTGCCCTGCAGCGACACGTCCGTCAGCCCGTAGGAGCGGGCCAGGAACCGGAAGCGCGCGACGGCCAGGAGGTTCGCGACGGGCAGCGGGGGCTCACCGTAGCGGTCCTTCATCTCCGCCACGATCTCGTCCAGCGCCGCGTCGTCCTTGGCCCCGGCGATCTTGCGGTAGATCTCCAGCCGCAGCCGCTCGGCCGCGATGTATTCCAGCGGCAGGTGCGCGTCGACCGGCAGGTCGATCTTGACGTCCGGCTCCTCCTCCTCGGGCCGCTCGCCCTTGAACTGCTGGACCGCCTCGCCGACCATCCGCACGTACAGGTCGAAGCCCACGCCCTCGATGTGCCCGGACTGCTCGCCGCCCAGCAGGTTGCCCGCGCCGCGGATCTCGAGGTCCTTCATCGCCACGTACATGCCCGCGCCGAGCTCCGTGTGCTGCGCGATGGTCGCCAGCCGCTCGTGGGCGTGCTCGGTCAGCGGCTTGTCCGGCGGGTAGAGGAAGTAGGCGTAGGCCCGCTCGCGCCCGCGCCCCACCCGGCCGCGGATCTGGTGCAGCTGAGCGAGGCCGAGCAGGTCGGCGCGCTCGACGATGAGGGTGTTGGCGTTGGGGATGTCGATGCCGCTCTCCACGATCGTGGTGCAGACGAGGACGTCGTACTCCTTCTCCCAGAACCCCACCATGATCTTCTCGAGGGCCTCCTCGGTCATCTGGCCGTGCGCGACCGCGACCCGCGCCTCGGGCACCAGCTCCCGCAGCCGCCGCGCCGCCCGCTCGATCGACTCGACGCGGTTGTGCAGGTAGAAGACCTGCCCGTCGCGCAGCAGCTCGCGGTGGATGGCCGCGGCCACCTGCTTGTCGTCCTGGGCGCCGACGAACGTGAGCACCGGGTGGCGCTCCTCCGGCGGGGTGGCGATCGTGGACATCTCGCGGATGCCGGTGATCGCCATCTCCAGGGTGCGCGGGATCGGGGTCGCCGACATGGTGAGCACGTCGACGGAGGCGCGCAGCTGCTTGAGGAACTCCTTGTGCTCCACGCCGAAGCGCTGCTCCTCGTCGACGATCACGAGGCCGAGCTGCTTGAAGCGGGTCGCGGTCTGCAGCAGCCGGTGGGTGCCGATGACGATGTCGACGGTGCCGTCGGTGACCTTCTCCAGCGTCAGCTTCGTCTCCGTCGGCGTCTGGAACCGCGACAGCTGCCGCACCTCGACCGGGAACTGCGAGACGCGCTCGGAGAACGTGTTGAAGTGCTGCTGGGCCAGCAGCGTCGTGGGCACGAGGACGGCGACCTGCTTGCCGTCCTGCACCGCCTTGAACGCCGCCCGCACCGCGATCTCGGTCTTGCCGTAGCCGACGTCGCCGCAGATCAGGCGGTCCATCGGCACCGCCTTCTCCATGTCGCCCTTGACCTCTTCGATCGCGGCGAGCTGGTCGGGGGTCTCGTGATAGGGGAAGGCGTCCTCCAGCTCGCGCTGCCACGGCGTGTCGGGGCCGAACGCGTGGCCCTGCGAGTTCTGCCGGACCGCGTAGAGCTGGATGAGCTGGGCGGCGATCTCGCGCACCGCCTTGCGCGCCCGCGACTTGGCCTTCTGCCACTCCGAGCCGCCCATCTTGTGCAGCGTGGGGGCCTCGCCGCCGACGTAGCGCGACAGCTGGTCGAGCTGGTCGGTGGGGACGAAGAGCCGGTCGCCGGGCTGGCCGCGCTTGGACGCCGCGTATTCGATGACGAGATATTCGCGGTCGGCCCCGTTGACCGTGCGCTGGACCATCTCCACGTAGCGGCCGATGCCGTGCTGCTCGTGCACCACGTAGTCCCCGGCGCGCAGCTCCAGCGGGTCGATCTGGTTGCGCCGGCGGCTGGGCATCTTGCGCATGTCCTTGGTGGACGCGCCCCGGCCGCCGGAGATGTCGGTGCCGGTGATGACCGCGAGCTTGGCGCCGTCGTCGAGGAAGCCGAGCTCGAGCGAGCCGGTGGTGATCGTGATGACGCCGGGGGCGGGCGCGGCCGGGATCCCCTCGGCGAAGGAGACGCCGAGGTCGGAGCCGCGCAGCACCTCGGCGGCCCGCTGGGCCGGCCCGGTGCCCTCGAACACGAGCGCGACCCGCCACCCGTCGCCGGTGAGGCGCTTGAGGTCGTCGACGACCCGGGCGGTCTCGCCGTGGTAGAGCGACACGGCCTGCGCGGGCAGCGTGATCGAGATGGCGTCGTCCGAGACGGCGACCGCCGGGGCCGCGTCCTGCCAGGGCTCGGCGGGCGGCGCCGAGTCGGGCGTCGCGGCGAACGGGCTCAGCGACCACCACGGCTGCCCGAGCGAGGCCGCCGCGGCCCGGACGTCGCCCAGGTGGCGGAAGGCCGCCGCGCCGAGGTCGATCGGCGCCTTGCCGCCCACGGCGGCCGCGGCCCAGCTGGCCTCCAGGAACTCCTCGCCGGTGCGCACGAGGTCATGGGCGCGGGTGCGGATGCGCTCGGGGTCGCAGAGCAGCACGTGCGTGCCCTCGGGCATGCAGTGCAGCACCAGCTCGAGCGAGTCGGTGCCGCTGAGCAGCGCCGGCGCGAGGGACTCCATGCCCTCGACCGGGATGCCCCCGGCGAGCTTGTCGAGCATCTCGGCGAGCTGCGGGTGGTCGGTGGACAGGGCCCGGGCGCGGTCGCGGACCTCGTCGGTGAGCAGCAGCTCCCGGCAGGGCGGGGCCCACAGCCGCTCGACCTTCTCGATGGTGCGCTGGTCGGCGACGGCGAAGGAGCGGATCTCCTCGACCTCGTCGCCCCAGAACTCCACCCGCAGCGGGTGCTCCTCGGTCGGCGGGAAGACGTCGAGGATGCCGCCGCGCACCGCGAACTCACCCCGCTTGGTGACGAGGTCGACGCGCGCGTAGGCCAGCTCGGCCAGGCGCACCGTGAGCGCGTCGAGGTCGGCGGAGCCGCCCGCGCGCAGCTCGATCGGCTCCAGGTCACCCAGGCCCTTGAGCTGCGGCTGGAGCACCGAGCGGACCGGTGCGACGACGACCCGGGGCCGAGGCGCCTCGGCGGTCGGGTGGGCCAGGCGGCGCAGCACCGACAGCCGCCGCCCGACGGTGTCGGAGCGGGGGGAGAGGCGCTCGTGGGGCAGCGTCTCCCACGACGGGTAGACCGCGACCGCGTCCGGCTCCAGCAGGCAGGTCAGCGCCGCGGCCAGGTCCTCGGCCTCGCGCCCGGTGGCGGTGACGGCCAGGACGGGGCGCTCCCCGGCGATGGCGGCCGCGACGAACGCGCGCAGGGCGGGCGGCCCGGTCAGGTCGACCTGGTCGCTGTGCCCGGCGCGGGCGAGGTCACGGGCGCGGGCGAGGGCCGGATCGGCGAGGATGGCGTCGGTGAGACCGGCGAGCTTCATGGCGTTTTGCACCCAATCTGCACGGCAAACAGCCCCGCGCCGAGATTCGGGCGGGGGTGGTCGATGCGGGTTCAACCCTATCCGGAGGGTATGACAGAAACCGAGACATGGCTCACCGGAACGGCACGGGCCGACGACAGAGCCGATACGATGCCGATGAAATCGGACAGCGCCGTCCCCGCCCCGAGCCGACCGCAATTGGAGGGGACACATGTCCGACGACGCCGCTGACGCCGCCCTGCGGGCGGACATTCGCCGGCTCGGCTCGCTGCTCGGCCAGAGCCTGGTGCGCCAGGACGGACAGCAGCTGCTCGACCTCGTCGAGGAGGTGCGCGCGCTGGTGCGCACCGACCCGGAGGCGGCCGCCGAGCGGCTGCACGGGCTCGACGTGGTGACGGGCACGCAGCTGGCGCGGGCCTTCTCGACGTATTTCCACCTCGCCAACATCACCGAGCAGGTCCACCGCGCGCGCGAGCTGCGCCGGATCCGCGTCCGCGAGGGCGGCTGGCTCGAGCGCGCCGCGAAGCTCATCGCGGACCGCGGCGTGGGCGTGCGCGAGATCGGTCAGATCGCCTCGAAGCTGGCCGTGCGCCCGGTCTTCACCGCGCACCCGACCGAGGCCTCCCGCCGCTCGGTCCTGACCAAGCTGCGCGCCGTGGGCGACGAGCTCGACGCCGAGGCCGTGGCGACCGCGCTGGACGGCTCGGTGGAGCCGGACAAGACCCGCACCGCGCGCACCGACCGGCGCCTGGCCGAGGTGCTCGACCTGCTGTGGCAGACCGACGAGCTGCGCCTGGAGCGCCCGGAGCCCAGCGACGAGGCCCGCAACGCGGTCTACTACCTCGCCGACCTGGCCGAGGGCGCGGCCCCGCAGGTGCTCGACGACCTTTACGAGACGCTGCGCGACCTGGGGGTTCAGCTCCCGCCGACCGCCCGCCCGCTGAGCTTCGGCTCGTGGATCGGCGGCGACCGGGACGGCAACCCGTTCGTCACCCCGGCGGTCACCCGGGACGTGCTGCTGATCCAGCACGAGTACGGCATCCGCACGGCCGAGAGCGTCATCGACACGCTCATCGACGAGATCTCGGTCTCCAAGCGCCTGCGCGGCGTCTCGCTGGACCTCTCGGCCAGCCTCGCGGCCGACCTCGACAACCTCCCGGAGCTGCCGGCCCGCTACCGCCGGGTCAACATGGAGGAGTCGTACCGCCTCAAGCTGCGCTGCATCCGCCTGAAGCTCGGCCACACCCGCCAGCGCCTGGCCACGGGCACGCCGCACAAGCCGGGCCGCGACTACCTCGGCACCGGCGAGCTCATCGCCGACCTCGAGCTCATGCGCGCGTCCCTGGCCCGCAACGGCGGCCAGCTCGCCGCGACCGGCAAGCTGGCCTCGGCGATCCGCACCCTGTCGGCCTTCGGCCTGCAGCTGGCCACGCTGGACGTTCGCGAGCACGCCGACGCCCACCACGAGGTGCTGGCCCAGCTGTACCGCCGCGTCGGCGAGGTCGACTACAGCGACCTGTCCCGCGAAGCACGCCGCGATCTGCTCATCGACGAGCTCAACGGCCGCCGCCCGCTGGCGACCCGCGACACCGGGCTGTCGGACTCGGCGCGCAAGACGTTCGACGTGTTCGCCGCGATCCGCGAGGTGCAGGAGCGCTTCGGGCCGGAGGTCGTGGAGACGTACATCATCTCGATGACCCAGGGCATCGACGACGTCCTCGCCGCGGTGGTCCTGGCCCGCGAGTGGGGCCTGGTCGAGGTGAGCGCGGGGGCCGGCTTCGGCGGCGCGTCGATCGAGTCGGCCCGGGCGCGCGTGGGCTTCGCCCCGCTGCTGGAGCAGGCCCGCGAGCTGGAGATGGCCGGCGAGCTGCTGGACGAGCTGCTGTCGATCCCGGTGTACCGCGCGATCGTGCGCGCCCGCGGGGACGTGCAGGAGGTCATGCTCGGCTACTCCGACTCGAACAAGGACGCCGGCATCACCACCTCGCAGTGGATGATCCACAAGGCCCAGCGCCAGCTGCGTGACGTCGCGGCCCGCCACGGGGTGCGGCTGCGGCTGTTCCACGGCCGGGGCGGCACCGTCGGGCGCGGCGGCGGCCCGACCCACGAGGCGATCCTGGCCCAGCCGTGGGGCACGCTGGACGGCGCGATCAAGGTGACCGAGCAGGGCGAGGTGATCTCGGACAAGTACACCCTGCCCGCCCTGGCCCGCGAGAACCTCGAGCTGACGCTGGCCGCGGTGCTGCAGAGCGCGCTGCTGCACACCGAGCCCCGCCAGCCCGCCGAGTCGCTGGCCCGCTGGGACTCGGCGATGGAGACCGTGTCCTCCGCGGCCTTCGCCAACTACCGGGCGCTGGTGGAGAACCCGGACCTGCCGGCGTACTTCTGGGCGGCCACCCCGACCGAGCTGCTCGGCGCGCTGAACATCGGCTCGCGGCCGGCCAAGCGCCCCAACGCCGACGCGGGCCTGTCGGGCCTGCGGGCGATCCCGTGGGTGTTCGGCTGGACGCAGTCGCGGCAGATCGTGCCGGGCTGGTTCGGCGTGGGCAGCGGTCTCAAGGCGGCCCGCGAGGCCGGCCTCGGCGACGTGCTGCGCGAGATGCACGAGAAGTGGCACTTCTTCGCGACGTTCCTGTCCAACGTGGAGATGATGCTGGCCAAGACCGACCTGGAGATCGCGTCGCGGTACGTCGAGACGCTCGTGCCGGCCCCGCTGCGCCCGATCTTCGAGGTGATCAGCGCGGAGTACGAGCAGACGGTCGCCGAGGTGCTGGCGATCACCGGCGAGACGGCCCTGCTCGACCGCCAGCCGGTGCTGCAGCGCACGCTCGGGGTCCGCGACAGCTACCTCCAGCCGCTGCACCATCTGCAGGTGACGCTGCTGGGGCAGTACCGCGACAGCAAGTCGGCCGACGCGGGCGCCTGGCCGGGTGGCCGCCGCTCGTCGCCGGACCCGGCCCTGGAGCGCGCGCTGCTGACCACGATCAACGGCATCGCGGCCGGTATGCGCAACACCGGCTGAGCCCCCGGACCGTTCCTATGGCAGGCTTGCGAGGTGTCTGTGAACGGTTGGGGTGTCGAGGGTTTCACGTTGCCGGATGACGTCTTGCGGGACGCCCCGACCTATACCCCCAAACCGTCCGAACTCGCGGACCTGGAGCTGCTCGTGTCGGGGGCCTATGCGCCCCTGACCGGGTTCCTCGGCTCGGCCGACCTGATCGCGCTGCGCCGCACCGGCCGGCTGGCCGACGGCACCGCCTGGCCGGTGCCGGTCACGCTCGAGCTGCCCCGCAGCCTCGCGGAGCAGTTCGACGTGACCGACCCGGCGCGGCGGGTGCTGATCCTCGCCGATCTGGAGGGCGCGCCGGTCGCGGCCCTGGACGTGCAGGAGGTCTACCCGGCCCGCAAGACCACCGCCGGCGTGGCCGGCCCGGTCCGGCGGCTCGGCGACGGCGGCCACGGCGCGTTCCGGCGGATGCGCCGCACCCCGGCGGAGGTGCGCGGCTCCCTGCCGCCCGGGCGGATCCTCGGCGTCATCGCCGACCGGCCGCTGCACCGCCCGCAGCTGGCCCAGATCGCGCGCGCGGCCCGGACCCTGGCCGCGCACCTGGTGGTCCTCGTCCCGATCGACGGGCCCGGCCCGGACGGCCTGGCCCCGGAGGCCCTGGTCCGCTGCGTGCTGGCGGCCCGCGACCGCATGCCGGCCTCGACGATCGTGGCCCTGCCGCTGCCCAACCACGACGGCGACGACATCCGCGACGCGATGCTGCGCACCCGGGTCGCCGCCTCCTACGGCGTGACCCACCTGCTGGCCTCGAGCGAGTCGATGCTCTCCGGCGGCGGCCTGCGCGTGCTGGTCCCGCGCGAGCTGGCCTACGACGGCCGCGACGGCCAGTGGCGCTCCCTGGACGACATCCCGCCGCGGCACCGCCGCCTGCCGCTCACCTTCGCCGAGATCGACGACTTCCTCGACCGGGGCACGATCCTGCCGGAGTGGCACACCCCGCCGGCCGTCGCCCGCGAGCTGGTCCGCGCCCGCCCGCCCCGTCGCCAGCGCGGCCTGGTCGTGTTCTTCACCGGCCTGTCGGGCAGCGGCAAGTCCACGATGGCGACCGGCCTCGCCGACGTGCTGCTGGAGACCGGGGAGCGCACGATCACCCTGCTCGACGGTGACATCGTGCGCCGGCACCTGTCGGCCGGGCTGGGCTTCTCGGCCGAGGACCGCGACACGAACATCCGCCGCATCGGCTGGGTGGCCGCGGAGGCGGCCCGGCACGGGGGCGTGGCCATCTGCTGCCCGATCGCCCCCTACCGCGACGCCCGGGCCGCGGCCCGGCAGTTCGCGCACAACGCGGGCGCCGACTTCGTGCTGGTGCACGTGGCGACGCCGCTGGCCGAGTGCGAGCGGCGGGACCGCAAGGGGCTGTATGCGAAGGCCCGGGCCGGGCTCATCAAGGGCATGACGGGCATCGACGATCCGTATGAGGATCCGCTGGACGCCGAGCTGACGATCGACACGACCGACCTGTCCCAGGGCGAGGCGGTCACGACGGTCCTGCGCTACCTGGGCAGCAACGGGTGGCTGGACCCGAGGCCCATTCCTTAGGAGATTCCTTGCTCGGGTCCGCGGTGGTCCGGACCGTCGCTCCCGCCAGGAATCCCGGCCTCCGCGGTGACAAGAGCAGGCTCGACGCGTTGAACCCCGTAGCGAGCACGGGTGAACTCGCGCCGACCCGGACCAATCGGCCATTACGAACATAGCGGTCGCGGCGTTAAGGGCTGGAGAACCCGACGCCGAAGGGGCCGCCGCTCAATGGACGCCACACGCCTGCACTCCGCTGATGCCGCAACCGACTCCTCCGGCGTCGATCTGCTCGGCATGGCCCGGCGCCACTGGTGGCTGGTGCTGGTGTTCGTGCTGGTCGGCCTGGCCGGCGCCGTGCAGTTCACCTCCACGCAGACCAAGGTCTACGAGTCCTCGACGTCGGTCCTCGTCTCGCCGATCGGCAACGGGCAGGACGCGAACTCGACCAGCGGGCGCACCAAGGGTGACATCAACCTCGACAACGAGGCCCAGCTCGTCGCCAGCACCACGGTCGCCACCGACGCCGCCGCGCTCATGCGCTCCACCACGCCGCCCGACACGCTCGCGGCGAGCGTGCGCGTCGAGGTCCCGCCGAACACGACCTTCCTGGTGATCACCTTCTCGGCGGGCACCGCCGAGCAGGCCCAGGCCGGCTCGCACGCGTTCGCCGAGGCCTACCTGCGCAACCGCGAGGAGTCCGCCAAGGCCGACGTCGCCGGCCGCATCGCGATCCTCAACGACAAGATCAACCAGCTCAACACCGGGCTGACCCAGATCAACACCAAGCTCGCCACGCTCAAGCCCTCGGACCCGAACCGGCCCAACCTGGAGAGCCAGCGCAGCACCGCCACCGCGCAGATCAACGCCCTCGCCGGCCAGCTCAACCAGCTGCTCACCACGACCGTGAGCGCCGGCAAGATCACCCGCGACGCCGACCTGCCCAGCGCCCCGGTCAAGCCCAACCGCCTGCTCAACCTGGCCAGCGGCGCGGCCGCCGGCCTGCTGCTCGGCGTCGGCGCGGCCATGCTCCGCGAGCGGCTCGACCAGCGCGTCCGCCGCGCCTCCGACCTGCCCCGCCGCGTCGACGTCGGCGTGCTCGCGAGCGTCCCGGGCCGGGTCAAGCCGCGCCTCGACGACGTGTTCGCGCCCTTCGGGGCCGGCGGGCGCATCTTCAACCGGCTACGCAACGAGGTCCTCGCGAGCATCCCGGCCCCGGCCGGCGGCGACGCCCGCGTCGCGCTCGCGGGCCAGGTCGTGGTCGTCGCCGGGGCGAGCCGGGGCGCCGCCTCGACCGTGGTCGCGGCCAACCTCGCCGCCGCGTTTGCCCGCACCGGCGCCGAGACCGTGCTCGTCTGCGCCCACCTCCCCGACAGCATGGTCGACACCGCCTCGGTGAACCGGATGCTCGGCGTGCGCGCGGTGCCCGGCCTCTCCGACGTGCTCGCCGGCCGCTTCTCGCTCAGCAGCGCCACCCAGCGCGCCCCGCGCCACCCGAACCTCAGCGTCGTGACGACCGGCGGCACCGCCAGCGCCGGCGGGCTGCTGCAGTCGCAGGCGCTGCGGGACACCCTGGCCACCCTGCGGGAGCGGGCCGCCTACGTCGTGGTCGAGGCCCCGTCCACCGCCACCAGCGCCGACGCGCAGAGCCTGGCCGCCCTCGCCGACGCCGCCATCGTCGCCGTCGAGGTGCGCCGCACCCGCCACACCGAGATCGCCGACGCCGCCGACCAGCTGCGCCGGGTCGGCACCCCGCTGCTCGGCGCCGTGGTGCTGCCCAAGCTCGCCGCCCCGCGCGGCGGCGAGGAGCGCGACACCGCCGCGGCCACGCCCGCCATGGCCGACGACATGACCACGGTGCTGGAGAAGCTCCCGCCCAAGGAGGAGAAGGAGGAGCCGGTGGTGGCCAAGCGCATCCGCACGGCCCCGGCCGCGGCCCCGTCGTCCCCGGCCCCCACGGCTCCCGCCACCCCCGCGCCGCCCACCGTGAACAAGACCAAGACGGTCCCGCCGACGCGGCAGACCCGCACCATCTCGGTCACCCGCATCCCGGCCGAGGCCCCCAGCGAGAACGGTGCCGACAAGCGCCGATGACGACCCTGACGAGCCACCCCTCCGCCGACGCCGGCCTCGCCGGCCCCGGCGCGCCGTCCCGGCCCCGCAGACCGGTCCACCGGCTGGCCGCCTGGCCCATGACCGGGATCCTCCTGCTGTACCCCCTGTGGTGGGCCCTGGGCCTCGGCGTCCTCATCTTCTTCATCGCCGCGGTGCCGATGGCGTGGTCGCTGATCCGCCACCGCGCGGCCGGCCACGTGGTGAAGCTGCCGCCCGGGTTCCTGCTGTGGCTGCTGTTCCTGGCCACCGTCGGCTTCGGGCTGTTCACCCTCGGCGCCGATCCGGCCGGGACCGTCCCCGGCACGTGGTCGAGCCGCTCGGTGTCCTACGCCTTCCGCCTGGGCGGCTACGGCGCGCTCACCGTGCTGCTGGTCTACGCCGGCAACCTCGAGCGCCGGGTGCTCACGCAGGAGCGCTTCGTGCGCCTGCTCGCCTGGCTGTTCGCGGTCACCGTGGCCGGCGGCGTGCTCGGCATGGCCGCGCCCCGCTTCGAGTTCACCGCGCCGTTCGAGCTGCTGCTGCCCGCGCACGTGCGCCACGACGGGTTCGTGCAGTCGCTGGTGCACCCGACCGCGGCCCAGATCATGAACCTGCTCGGCGGGGAGACGCCGCGGCCGGGGGCGCCGTGGGGGTACACGAACACCTGGGGCAACAACGTGTGCCTCCTGGTGGGCTGGCTCGCCGTCGCGGGCTTCTGGCTGGCCCGGCGCCGGCGCACCAGGGTCGCCGCGGCCGCGACGCTGCTCGTCGCCGTCGTGCCGATCGTGTACTCGCTCAACCGCGGCCTGTGGATCGGCCTCGGCGTGATGGCCGTCTACGTGGCCGTGCGGCTCGCGCTGCGGGGCCGCCTGGCCGCGCTCGGCCTCGTCGCGGTCGTCACCGTCGGCCTGGCCGTGGCGCTCGCGGTCACCCCGCTCGGCGACGTGGTCAACGCGCGCGTCGACGACGGCAAGTCCAACGGCGTGCGGATGTACACCACCCAGAAGGCCCTCACCGGCATGTGGGAGTCGCCGCTGATCGGCTTCGGCTCGACCCGCAGCACCATCGGCGGGCGCAACTCGATCGCGGTCGGCGAGAGCAGCAACTGCGCGCGCTGCGGCAACTTCACCATCGGCGGCAACGGCCAGCTGTGGCAGCTGCTCTACGCGCACGGGCTGATCGGCACGTTGTCGTACATCGGATTCTTCCTGGCCGGCCTGTGGCGGTTCCGGCGCGACGCGAGCCCGATCGGCCTCGCCGGCGGCGCCGCGCTCGTGTCCGGCTTCGCGGCGATGCTCTGGTACAACGCCCTGGTCACCCCGCTGGCCCTGACGTTCCTGGCGTACGCCGTCCTGTGGCGCAACCAGCAGAAGGGTTTCAGCGAGCGATGAGTCCGATGAAGACCGCGCCGGCCGCACTGCGAGCCGACGACGAACAGCTGCGCGCCCAGTACATCGAGGAGGTTCTGGGCCTGCTGTACCCCGGCGACGGGGACCGGCCGGTCGAGTACCTCGTGATCCCCAACGCGCGCAAGCCGCGCCTGCTGGTGCCGGCCGACGACCGGCGGGTGGCCGCCGCGGCCGTGCGCCGCTACGCGGAGCCGCAGTCGCGGCTGGCCCGGCTCAAGCGCGACGCCGTCGTGGCCGCGCTGCGCACCGGCCTGTCCGGGCTGCTGCTGCGCGACCGGCTGACGCTGAGCCCGGCCGAGGACACCATCGACACCTACCTGGGCCGCCACCTCGGCGCCGGCCTGCGCCTGAGCGTCCACATCGGACCCGCGCGGGCCAACCGCAAGCCGGTGCTGCAGCTGCTCGACGGCGACGGGCGCACCCTCGCCTTCGCCAAGCTCGGCACCTCGGCGCTGACCCGGGAGCTGGTGCGGGCCGAGGCGGCCGCGCTGAGCACCGTCGGCGCGGCCGGCCTGACCCAGGCCCGGGTGCCGGACGTGCTGCACGCCGGGCAGTGGGGCGAGCACGAGGTGCTGGTGCAGTCCGCGCTGCCGGTGTGGCAGCCGCGGGCGCCGCTGACCGCGCCGCGCCTGGCGGGCGCCATGCTCGAGGTGGCGCGCTGCTGCGGCACGAGCCACGGCCGCCTCGACGGCAGCGGCTACTGGAACCGGCTGCGCGCGCGGCTCGACGCCGTCGCCGACCACGCCGAGGGCGCCGCCCTGCGCACGGCCGCGGAGCGCATCGCGCGCGCCGCCGGCGACGTGGAGCTGCACTTCGGCTCGTGGCACGGGGACTGGTCGCCGTGGAACATGGCGGCCGTCGCCGACGCGGTGCTGGTCTGGGACTGGGAGCGGTTCACCCCGGGCGTGCCGATCGGCTACGACGGGCTGCACCACGCCCTCCAGCTCGGCATCGGCCGCTCGCCCTCGGCGGGCCAGGCCGTCAACGAGCTCGTCGCGGCCGCGCCCGACCTGCTGCTGCCCTTTGGCGTGGTGCACCGCCAGGCGGTCGAGGTGACCGCGCTGCTGTACCTCATCGACCTGGCCACCCGGTACGTCACCGACCGGCAGGCGGAGGCCGGCGCCCGGCTGGGCGTGCTCGGCAGCTGGCTGCTGCCCGTCCTCGTCGCGCGAGTGGAGGCGCTGTAACCATGCCCGTGCAGGTCCCCGAGACGATGAAGCGCATCGTCCACTTCGGATCCCGCAACTACGGTCACCTCACCGCCGGGCGGCGGATGCTGCCGCAGTTCCTCATCTGCGGCGGGCAGCGCTGCGGCACCACCTCGCTCTACCGGGCGCTGGCCGCGCACCCTGCGGTCATCAAGGCGGTGCTGCACAAGGGCGTGCACTACTTCGACGTCGGCTACCACCACGGCCTGCGCTGGTACCGCGGCCACTTCCCGCTGCAGCGGCGAGCCGAGCGGGTGCGGGCCGAGTTCGGCGTGCCCGCGCAGACCTTCGAGTCCAGCCCGTACTACATGTACCACCCGCACGCGCTCACCCGGATCGCCGCCGACCTGCCGGGCGTGCGCCTCGTCGTGCTCGTGCGCGACCCGGTCGAGCGGGCCTACTCGCAGCACGCCCACGAGGTCGCCCGCGGCTTCGAGCCCGAGGTCGAGTTCGGCCGCGCGCTCGAACTGGAGCAGGAGCGGCTGGCCGGCGAGCGGGAGAAGCTGCTGCGGGACCCGTTCGCCTACAGCTTCGCCCACCAGCACCACGCCTACCGGGCCCGCGGCGAATACATCGAGTACCTCGAGCCGATGGCCCGCCTGCTCGGCCGCGACCGCATCCACGTGGTCGACAGCGGTGAGTTCTTCACCCGGCCCGAGCCCGTCTACGACGCCGTCGTGGACTTCCTCGACCTGCCGCACGTGAACACCTACCCGAAGTTCGAGCGGCACAACGCCCGCCCGCGCAACCGCCTCGACGACTCGATCGCTCAGCGGCTGGCGGAGCACTACGCCCCCTACGACGAGCGCCTCGCGAACTTCCTCGGGTACAAACCCTCCTGGATGCCATCGTGACGGCAACGCTGGAGCGGCCCGCACTGGAGTCGCCCGGCGGGATGCTGCGCGGTGCGGCCCGCGGCGGGATCGCCAACCTGGCCGGCACCGCCTGCACCGGGCTGGCCGGCGTCGGGGTCACCTGGCTGGCCGCCCGGGCCCTCGACCCGCACGCGGCGGGCGCGTTCTTCGCCGCCACGGCCACGTTTGGGCTCGGCGTGACCTTCGCCAAGCTCGGCGTGCAGACGTCGCTGGTCTACTGGCCGGCCCGGATGCGCGCGGTCGGCGACCTGTCCCGCTTCGGCGAGTGCCTGCGCATCGCGCTGGTGCCGGTGGCGGTCGCCGCCGTGTGCATCGCGGGCGGGCTGTGGTTCGCGGCCGACCTGCTGCCGGGCCGGCCCGACCTGGTGCGGGCGCTGGCGCTGTTCCTGCCCGCGGCCGCGTTCACCGACGTGCTGCTGTCCATCACCCGCGGGCTGCGGGCCATGCGCCCCACGGTGCTGCTGGACCGGGTCATGCGCCCGGCCGCGCAGCTCGTGCTGCTGGTGCTGGTCTGGTCCGCGGGCTGGGGCGAGCAGCTGTTCGCCGCGTTGTGGGCGCTGCCGTACGTCCCGACGGCGCTGCTGGCCGGGTACGCGCTCAAGCGCCTCCGGATCCGCCTCGACCTGAACCGGACGGAGACCTCGGACTTCACCCCGAAGCGGTTCTGGTCCTTCACCGCCCCCCGCGCCGTGGCGAGCTTCGCCCAGATGGCCCTGCAGCGCGTCGACGTGCTCATGGTCGCGGCGCTGGCCGGGCTCGCCCCGGCCGCCATGTACGCCGTCGCCGGCCGGTTCGTCATCCTCGGCCAGTTCGTGAACCAGGGGGTGTCCCAGTCCGTGCAGCCGCGGCTCGCCGAGCGCCTGGCCGTCCGGGACACCAAGGGCGCCAACCTGCTCTACCGGCAGGCCACCGCGTGGGTGGTGCTGTGCTGCTGGCCCCTGTACCTGCTGGTGTTCACCTACGCCCCGCTGTATCTGGGCCTCTTCGGCGACCACTACGAGGACGGCGGCGTCGGGGTCGTGCGCGTGCTCGCCTCCGCGATGCTGGTCGCCACCGCCTGCGGCATGGTCGACGTGGTGCTGGCGATGGCCGGGCGCACCTGGTGGAACCTGGCCAACGTCGGGCTCGCCCTCGTCGTGATGCTCGCCGCCGACGCGCTGCTCATCCCTCGTAGCGGTGCGCTCGGCGCCTCCGTGGGGCTCGCGGCCGCGGTGCTGGTGAACAACCTGGTCCCGCTCGTGCAGGTGGTGCGCGGGCTCGGACTGCACCCCTTCGGCCGGGCCACGCTGCTCGCCGCCGCCATGGCGACCATGTGCTTCGCGGTGCCGCAGCTCGCGCTGTGGCCGCTGCACCCCGGATTGATCGTGAAATTCGCCGCCACGGGGGCGGGTGCCGTCGCGTATTGCTGCGCGGCGGTGCGCATGAAACAGGTTCTGATGCAGGGGGAGCGATGAGAACGGACTACGCGGAGGTCTTCCAGTCGGAGGCGGCGGTCGACAAGTACGAGCGGGTGGTGTACGCGCCGGAGACCTACGCCTCGGCGGTGAGCGGGCGCCAGCGGGCCTTCCTGCGCCGGCTGGTGCGGCGGGAGTTCACGGCGCGGCGACCCGTTCAGCACGACTTCGCCTGCGGCACCGGCCGGGCCATCAAGCTGCTGCACGGGGTGGTGCGGGCCGCGCACGGCTACGACACCTCCGAGCAGATGCTCGCCAAGGCCCGGGAGGCGGGCGTCTACGCGAAGCTGCACCAGGTGAGCGAGGAGGGGCCGCTGCCGGAGCCGGCGACGGTCGACGGGCCGGCCCTGGTGACCGTGTTCCGGCTGCTGCTCAACGCGCCGAAGGACGTGCGCGACCGGGCGATCGCGTTCGCCGCCCGGATCCTGCCCGAGGCCGACTCGGGGCTGCTGGTGGTGGAGAACCACGGCAACCGCGCGTCGCTGCGCCACCTGCGCCACCGGCGGCACCGCGGCAACGCCTGGTTCGCCGAGCTGCAGCACGCGGAGGTCGAGCAGCTGCTGGCCCGCCACGGCTTCGAGGTCATCGACCGGCGCGGCTTCGCGGTGTTCCCGGCCGGCGCGTACCGCCGCGAGTGGCTGCGCCCGATGGCCCGCAAGGCCGACGACCTCGCCACCCGCTCGCGCAGTCTCTCCGGGGTGGCCACGGACGTTCTCTATGTAGCCAGGCGCATTCCGAAGTAGGGGAGCCCCTTTGAAGCGGATCGTCGTTACCGTCGCCGTGGTGGCCGTGACCGTCGCGGTCGCCGCGGGGATCACCCTGACGGTGCTCAACCACGGGAGCCGGACGCATCCGCCGTCGGCGGCCCCATCGTCCACCGTGGACACGGGGCCGCCGGCCATCGCGACGTCGGAGGGGCCGTTCCAGGCCGGGCCCGTCGGGCCGCCGAAGCATGGCTCCTACCTCGGCGCCTGGGTGCGGCCCGGCAGCCTGACCGAGTCCGGCCGGGTGACCGCGATGACGGCCTGGGAGCAGTCGCTCGGGCGCAAGATGGCGATCGTCAACACCTACCGCCGCTTCGACGAGGACTTCGACACCGTCTCGGACCGGCAGTTCGCGGCCCGCGGCAGCACGCTGATGCTGTCGTGGGCCGGCGGCGACACCCGGCTCATCACCATGGGCCGCTACGACGACCTCATCCGCCAGCGGGCCCGGGAGCTCAAGGCGTTCGGCCACCCGGTGCTGCTGCGCTACCGCTGGGAGATGGACCGCCCGAACCTGCGTGCGCAGATGTGGTCGGGCGCGGACTACATCGCGGCGTGGAAGTACGTGCGCAACATCTTCACCCAGGAGGGCGCGACGAACGCCTCGTGGGTGTGGTGCCCGACGGCCGAGGGCTTCCAGGGCGGCTACGCGGCGGACTTCTACCCCGGCGACGACCAGGTCGACTGGACCTGCGTGGACGTGTACGCCGGCACGAAGTACGGCACCATCGGCCAGCTCATGCGCCCGTTCCTCGAGTTCGGCGCGAAGCACCCGAGCAAGCCGGTGATGGTCGGCGAGTTCGGCATCGCCCGCAGCTGGGGCACCGAGCAGCGGGCGTCGTGGTTGCGCGACGCCTCGGCCACGTTCAAGGCCAACCCGCAGATCCGCGCGGTGCTGTACTTCGAGTCCGACCCCACCGACAACAAGGGGCCGACGAACCAGTTCATGGTCTCGGACGACCCCGGCGTGCTCGACGCGTTCCGCTCCTCGCTCGCGCAGGACACGTACTACAGGCCGATGACGAGCTCGCGGCCCTGACGCACGGCCGCGGCGGCGGTGCGCGGGTCGGCGAACGCGCCGATCAGCGCGCCGGTGAACGGCTCGCGGTCAGCAGGAGTCCGGCACCCACCAGCAACACGCCGAGGACCTTGGCCGGGCCCGGAACCTCGTGGTCGACCACGGCCGCGGTGCCCAGGGCGAACACCGGCACCAGGGCCAGGAAGACGCCCGCGCGGTCGACGCCGAGGCCGGCCACGCCCGTGTACCAGCACACGAACGCCACCACGGTCAGCACGAGCCCGAGGAACGCCAGGGCGGCCGCCTCGCACGGGTGCGGAAGGCGCGGCCGCTCGCCGGTCAGGGGCAGGAGCAGCAGCAGCAGTGGTACGGCCAGGGCCGTGCTCCAGGCCGAGACGCGCACGGGTCCGAGCCGGGGCAGCAGCGGCGCGGCGAGCAGCGAGAAGGCCGCCTCGCAGGCCAGCACGCCACCGGCCGCGACGAGCCCCGCGGTGTCGTGCGCGCCGAAGCCGGAGACCAGCGCCGCCCCGGCGACGACCACCGCGGCCGCGCCGAGCAGCCGCGGGGCCGGGCGGCGGCCCTCCGACAGCGGTCCGAGCAGGGCCAGCAGCAGCGGGCTCACGCCGACGACGGTGGCGATGACGGCCGGGTCCGCGTGCTGGAGGGCGTACAGGAGCAGGATGTTGAACGCGACCAGCCCGGTCGCGGCCACGAGCCCGAGGCGCACCAGCTCCCGCCCGGTCGGGTGGGTCCGCGCGGGTTCGCGCCGGACGAGCGCGAAGAGCGTGACGGCGGCCAGCGCGTAGCGAAGGGCCTGGCCGGACAGGATCGGATAGGCGACGACCGAGCGGCTCACGACGAACGAGCCGCCGAGAATCGCGCAGGTCAGCATGCAGTAGGCGGAGTGACGCCGGGTCATGCGCACGAACTTACGAGCGCCAGTGGTACCCGCTACAGTGCCACCGAGGGACCGTTTCGGAGGGCCACTTCTTGTCGGTATGGGAGGCGTTGGTCGAGCTCGACCGCACCCGCCCACGGGTCGGCGAGCAGCTCGTCGGCGCCCTGCGCGAGGCGATCACGCGGGGCCGCCTCGCCCCCGGCACCCGGCTGCCCTCGACCCGTGACCTCGCCGCCGACCTGGGCGTGTCCCGCGGCTTGGTGGTCGGCGCCTACGAGCAGCTGGCCGCCGAGGGCCGCCTGGTCAGCCGGCGCGGCTCCGGCACCGTGGTGGCCGAGGTGGTCGCGGCCGCGCCCCGCCGCCGCGCCGACGTCGCCGAGCGGCGCGCCGTGGTCGCCCCGCTGCGCCCGGGCGTGCCGGATCTGGGCGCCTTCCCCCGCACGGCCTGGCGCCGCGCCTACGAGACCGCCCTGACCAGCGCGCTCGACGCGGACTTCGACTACGGTGACGCGACCGGCGTGCCGCGGCTGCGGGCCGAGCTGGCGGGCTACCTCGGCCGCGTCCGGGCGGCCCTCGTGCCCGCCGACGGGCTGATCGTCACCGCGGGCGTCACGCAGGGCCTGGCGCTGCTGGCCCGGGTGCTGCTGGCCCGCGGGGTCAAGCGGATCGCGCTGGAGGACCCGGGCCCGGCCGCGCTGCGCGAGCACCTGGCCCGGCTCGGCCTCGACGTGCTCGCCGTGCCGGTGGACGCCGACGGCCTCGACGTCGCCGCCCTGGCCCGCACCCGCGTCCGCGCGGTGGTGCTGACCCCGGCCCACCAGTTCCCGACCGGCGTGGTCCTCGCCCCCGGCCGGCGGGCCGAGGTGATCACCTGGGCGCGGCGCGTGGACGGGCTCGTGGTGGAGGACGACTACGACGCCGAGTACCGCTACGACCGCGAGCCCGTGGCCTGCCTGCAGGGCCTGGCCCCGGACCGGGTGGCCCTCGTCGGCTCGGTGAGCAAGGTCCTCGCGCCCGGCCTGCGGCTGGGCTGGCTGGCCGCGCCGCCGCAGTGGCTGCCCGACCTGTGCGCGGCCAAGCACGACGCCGACAACGGCGGCCCGGCCCTGCAGCAGCTCGCCTTCGCCGAGTTCCTGGCCGGCGGCGGCTACGACCGGCACCTGCGCCGCGCCCGCCGCCTGCACCGCGAGCGCCGCGACGCCGTGGTCGCGGCCGTGCGCCGGCACCTGCCGCGCGCCCGCATCGGCGGCATCGCGGCGGGCCTGCACCTGGTCGTGGAGCTGCCGCCGGGCGTCGACGACCGCGCCGTGGCCGAACGCGCGGCCGCCGCCGGCCTGGGCCCGCTGGCGCTGTCGACGCTGCGGGTGCGCAAGGGCGGGCCGGGCGGGCTGGTGCTGGGCTACGCCGCGCACACGCCGCACGAGCTGGCGGCCGCGGTGCGCGAACTCGCCACGCTCGTGTGACCCGGGGGGTGAGCGCCGGCATCGCGCACCGGATACGGTCGGGGGATGTCCCAGCACTTTGTTCCGTTGGCCGAGCACATCGCGGACGCGTTGCTCGAGTGTGCGCCCGCGCTGGCCGCCGGCGCCGGGGATCACCGCTTCGACAACCGGCTGCCCGACTACTCCGCCGAGGGGGTGGCCGGCGACGTCGACATGCTGCGCGACGCCTCCGCCGCGCTGAGCCAGATCGACGTCGACGAGCTCGACCGGCAGGACCAGGTCGACCACGCCGTGCTGCTGGCCCGGGTGGAGCGGATGCTGTTCGAGCGCACCGAGATCCGCGAGCACGAGTGGAACCCGCTCGTGCACAACCCCGGCACCCTGCTGCACGGGCTGATCTCGCGCCCCTTCGCCCCGGCCGAGCAGCGGCTGATGTCGCTCGCCGCGCGGCTGAGCGCGATCCCCGACGCCCTGGCCACCGCCCGCGAGGTGCTCGGCGAGTCGCCCCGCGTGCACGTCGAGACGGCGATCGGTCAGTTCACGGGCACCGCCCGGCTGGTGCGCGAGGAGCTCGGCGAGCTGCTCAAGGAGGAGCCCGGCCTGGCCGAGGTGATCGCGCCGGCGCAGGAGCGCGCCGCGACCGAGCTGGACGCCTTCGCCGACTGGCTGCGCGGGCGCCTCGACTCGAGCGACCGCGACCCCCGCCTGGGCCGCCGGCTGTGGGAGGCGCGGCTCTGGCACACGCTGGACACCGAGCTGGGCGCCCGCACGGTGCTGGAGCGGGCCGAGGCGAACCTGGACCGGGTGACCGAGGAGCTGCGGGAGGTCGCGGCCGAGCTGACCGGCGACCGGGACATCCGCGCGGCCCTTTCCCGGGCCGCGGCCGACGTGCCGGACGACGACACCATCGTGGAGCTGGCCAAGGTCTCGCTGGACGAGGCGACCGCCTTCGTGCGCGAGCACGACCTGATCACCCTCATCGACGACCCCCTGGTGATCATGGAGATGCCCGAGTTCGCGCGCGGCGTGGCCGTGGCCTACTGCGACCCGCCGGGCCTGCTGGAGCCCGCGGAGCTGCCGACGTTCTTCTGCATCTCGCCGACGCCGGCCGACTGGTCGAGCGAGCGGGTGGCGTCGTTCTACCGCGAGTACAACCGCCACATGCTGCGCGACCTGACCGTCCACGAGGCGACGCCGGGCCACTTCCTGCAGCTGGCCCACGCCCGCCGCTTCCGCGGCCGGACCCGGGCCCGGGCGATCGGCTGGAGCGGCCCGTTCGTGGAGGGCTGGGCGGTCTACGCCGAGGAGCTCATGGCCGAGCGGGGCTTCGGCGGCCTGCCGGTGCGCCTGCAGCAGCTGAAGATGCAGCTGCGCATGAGCATCAATGCCATCATCGACCAGCGCGTGCACTGCGACGGCATGGGCGAGGCCGACGCCATGGCGCTGATGATGGAGCGCGGGTTCCAGGAGGAGGGCGAGGCGGCCGGCAAGTGGCGCCGCGCCCTGCTGAGCTCGACGCAGCTGTCGACGTATTTCGTGGGCTACACCGAGGTCCGGCAGATCGCCGATGAACGCCCGGCGAACGTCACCCTCCGCGACTGGCACGACCGGATGCTCGCGCACGGTTCCCCGCCCCCGCGCCACCTGCGCACGCTGCTGGATCTGTAACCCGAGCGGCGGGCGAGATCCCGCCGGGGGATAGGCTCAGGGGTGCCGCACCGTGGCGGCCGACCACAATTTTTTCGGCAAGGAGTGACACGACAGTGGCCACTATCGAAGCAATCGGCGCGCGGGAGATCCTCGACTCGCGGGGCAACCCGACGGTCGAGGTCGAGGTCGTCCTCGACGACGGCACCCTGGCCCGGGCGGCGGTTCCCTCGGGCGCCTCGACCGGCGCGTTCGAGGCCAACGAGCTGCGCGACGGCGACAGCAAGCGTTACCTCGGCAAGGGCGTCGAGAAGGCGGTCGAGAACGTCAACGAGCGCATCGCCGAGGCCGTGCGCGGCTTCGACGCCACCGAGCAGCGCCTCGTCGACCAGGCCATGCTCGACCTCGACGGCACCCCGGAGAAGTCGGAGCTGGGCGCGAACGCGATCCTCGGCGTGTCGCTCGCGGTGGCCAAGGCCGCGGCCGACTCGGCCGGGCTGAGCCTGTTCAAGTACCTCGGCGGCCCGAACGCGCACCTGCTGCCGGTGCCGATGATGAACATCCTCAACGGTGGCTCCCACGCCGACTCCAACGTCGACGTGCAGGAGTTCATGATCGCGCCGGTCGGTGCCCCGACCTTCCGCGAGGCCCTGCGCACCGGCGCCGAGGTCTACCACACGCTCAAGTCGGTGCTGAAGAAGAAGGGCCTGTCGACCGGCCTCGGCGACGAGGGCGGCTTCGCGCCCAACCTGCCGACCAACGCGGCCGCGCTCGACCTGATCGCCGAGGCCGTGGAGAAGGCCGGCTTCTCGCTGGGCAGCGACATCGTGCTCGCGCTCGACGTGGCCGCGACCGAGTTCTTCAAGGACGGCGCCTACACGTTCGAGGGCGCCGCCAAGTCGTCCGACGAGATGATCGCGTACTACACCCAGCTCGTCGACGCCTACCCGATCGTGTCCATCGAGGACCCGCTGTCGGAGGAGGACTGGGACGGCTGGAAGGCGATGACCGACGCGCTCGGCTCCCGCATCCAGATCGTCGGCGACGACCTGTTCGTCACCAACCCGCAGCGCATCGCCCGGGGCATCGCCACCGAGACCGCGAACGCGGTGCTGGTGAAGGTGAACCAGATCGGCTCGCTCACCGAGACGCTCGACGCCGTGGACCTCGCGCACCGCGCGGGCTTCCGCACGATGATGAGCCACCGCTCGGGTGAGACCGAGGACACCACGATCGCCGACCTCGCCGTCGCCGTGGGCAGCGGTCAGATCAAGACCGGCGCGCCGGCCCGCTCCGAGCGGGTCGCGAAGTACAACCAGCTGCTGCGCATCGAGGACGAGCTCGACGACGCGGCGCGCTACGCCGGCCGGGGCGCCTTCCCGCGCTACCGTGCATAAATCGTTCTGATCGGCCCGCGACCCCGATCCGCCCCGGGCGGACCGGGGTCACGGGCCGCACGGAGCTGGGGAGGAGCACATGCAGCAGCGCACCAGGCCGGGCGGGCGCGGCATCGGCCCCCGCGGCTCGGCCCCGCGTGGGCAGGGCGACCGCCGGGGCACGCAGCGGGCCGGCCGGGCGCCCTCGCGGCCGATGGTCGCGCGCCGGGCCGTGGCCACCGGCGCCGGGGCGGCGCTGCGCACCCGGGCCCCGCAGCCGCGCCGGTTCACCAGCCGCGCGGTCGTGCTGAGCCTGGTGCTGCTCGTGCTGCTGCTCGCCTACGCCTACCCGGTGCGGGTCTACCTCGCCCAGCAGGCCGAGATCGAGGCGCTGGAGGAGAGCCAGCAGCGCCAGAGCGTCAAGGTCGCCGAGATGCAGGCGCGCGCGAAGAAGTGGGACGACCCCGAATACGTGATCTCCCAGGCCCGTCAGCGGCTGCACATGGTGCTGCCCGGCGAGAAGCCCTACGTGGTCGTCGACCCGGCGAACAACCAGGCCACCGACCCCGCCGAGCTGCCGGGCGCGCCGAAGCCGCCCCGGCCGTGGTACGGCAAACTCTGGTCGAGCGTCGAGGCGGCGGACAAACAGTGAGCGAATCGGACGAGAGCACCGCGCCGGCCACCGAGGAGGATCTCGCCGTGGTCGCGGCCCAGCTCGGGCGCACGCCCCGGGGCACCCGCGCGGTCGCCCACCGCTGCCCCTGCGGCCTGCCCGACGTCGTCGAGACCACCCCGCGGCTGCCCGACGGCACGCCGTTCCCGACGCTGTTCTACCTGACCTGCCCCCGGGCCGTGCACGAGTGCAGCCGGCTCGAGTCGGCGGGCCTGATGCGCGAGATGGGCGCCCGGCTCGCGGAGGACCCCGACCTCGCCGCCCGGTATCAGGCCGCCCACGAGGACTACCTGCGCCGCCGCGAGGCGGTCGGGCACGTGGCCGAGATCGACGGCGTCTCCGCGGGTGGCATGCCGACCCGCGTGAAGTGCCTGCACGTCCACCTCGGGCACGCCCTGGCGGTCGGGCCGGGCGTCAACCCGTTCGGCGACGAGACCCTGAAGCTGGCCGGCGAGTGGTGGGCGCAGGGGCCCTGCGTGTCACTCGATGCTGGCGTGTCACTCGATGCTGGTGACGACTGAGCGCAGGATCTCGTAGCCCTCGGCGTCGTCCTGGGTGCCGGTGTGCGGCCGACGGAAGCGGCGCACCTCGACCGCGATGTCCGACAGCGCCCACCGCAGCTGGAACAGCATGATCGTGGACGGGCGGACGAGCACGCCGGTGGCCTCGGCGTAGGCCGCGAAGATCGACCCGTCGCCGGGCTCGATCAGCCACAGGTCGCGCTCCGGCGGGGAGACCAGCACCGTGTCCCAGTCGATGAGGCGCCACCCGGTCGGCGTGCGCATGGTGTTGCCCGAGTGCGGCTCGCCGTGGGTGAGCACCGCCCGCACCGGCTCGGCCCGGCTCTGCAGCACGAGCTCGTCGTAGCGGGCCAGCACCCGCTGCAGCGGCCGGCGGTGCGCCTCGAGCAGGTCGGCCGCCGGCACCGCGTAGGGGCCGCAGGCGGCCTCGTCGCCGGGCCGGCGCAGGGCGGCCTCGACCTCGTCGCGGTGCGGGACCGCGAAGTCGTCCACGCGCGCGTGGCGGCGGGCGATGGGCGGGGCGGTGTGCAGCCGGATGATCATGTCCAGGGTGGCCCGGCGGTGCGTGGGGCCGGTGAAGGCGTTCCACTCGAAGCTGGCGCCCTCGACGAGCGGGTACAGCGCGATCGTGAACGGCCCCTGGTGCACCGCGACGGCGCCGTCCAGCGCGGGGACCGGCGCGACGACGAAGGAGTGCCCGGTGGCGTGCAGGTCGGCGGCGACCCGCAGGGAGGCGTCGAGCTTCGCGGGGTCGGCCGGCTCGTCCACGGTGACGAACCAGCGGAAGCCGGCGGTGTCGGTGAGCTCCCAGTGGTGGCTGCCGAAGCCGACGGCCCGATAGCTCAGCGACTTGACCGGAATGCCCCACTCCTTGGTCAGCACCGCCCCGAGGGCGTCCTCGGGGAGTCCCGCCGGTGGGGTCAGCACCCAAAGACGGTACGTCAGACTTCACCCGAGAGCGGGACCGGAGCCCGTTCGCGGCCGAACAGTCGGATTGTTGACGTTAGCAGGGTGAGCCATTGACGGAACAGCTTGTCGGTGGTCCGGCTGGTCCCTTGGCCTCGAATCCCATCCGGATCACCCCGCCGGCCTCCAGGTAGGTGTTGTACGCCTGCGAGCGCAGCACCAGCCGCCCCGGCCCGAGCTCGGCGGTGGCGCCCCAGGTCGAGGTCACATCGACGTCCTTGGGCAGTTCCAGCCGCACGATCCAGCCCATGAGCGGCTGGCTGCCCAGGTTGGTGACGGTGACCTCGGCATTGAAGCCGTCCTTCCACTTGCTGCGCACCGCGTACGCCGCCTTGATCGAGCCGGGGGCGGCGGAGGCGGGGGCGCTCGGCCGGGGCGGTTGGGTCGGGCCGGCCGCGGGGGCCGTCGGCGGGCGCTCGGCGGGCGCGTCCTTGGTCACGTACAGGACCGTCATGGTGCCGGCCACCACCGTCATGAGCGCAGTGGTGACCATCAGCACCCGATCGCGTGTCAGGAGCCACATCCGCGCGCCACTACCCTTACGCCCATGGAGGTAACCGTCCGGCGGGCCCGAACCGCCGACGTGCGGGGGATTCGGCGACTGGTCGCGATGTACGTCGCGGACCGGCGCCTGCTCTCCAAGCCCACCGTCGCGCTCTACGAGGCCGTGCCGGAGTTCTGGGTCGCCGAGCGTACGAGCGACGGCACGATCGTCGGCTGTGGCGCTCTGCACGTGATGTGGGAGGACCTCGCCGAGGTCCGCACCGTCGCCGTCGACCCGCTCCTGCGCGGGCACAAGATCGGCCACCGGATCGTCACCGAGCTGCTCGAGGCGGCGCGCCAGCTCGGCGTGCGCCGGGTCTTCGTGCTGACCTTCGAGACCCGCTTCTTCGCCTCGTTCGGCTTCGTGCCGATCGACGGCACCCCGGTCACCCACCAGATCTACGAGGAGCTGCTGCGCTCCTACGACGAGGGTGTCGCGGAGTTCCTCGACCTGGAGCGGGTCAAGCCCAACACCCTCGGCAACCATCGGATGCTGCTGCATTTGTAGGCTTCGGGTGTGAAGCGCGTGGCGGCCATCGACTGCGGGACCAACTCGGTCCGACTCCTCATCGCCGACGTCTCCGGGGACTCGGAGATCTCGGACGTGACCCGGCAGATGCGCATCGTCCGGCTGGGCGAGGGCGTGGACCGGACCGGGCGGCTGTCGGAGGCCGCGATCGAGCGCACCCGGCTGGCCCTGGCCGACTACGCCGCGGACATCGCCGGGGCCGGGGTCGACGCGGCCCGGATGGTGGCGACCAGCGCCTCGCGGGACGCCGGGAACGCGGCCGACTTCCGCGCGATGGTGCTCGACACGCTCGGCTTCCCGCCCGAGGTGATCACCGGCGACGAGGAGGCGCGGCTGTCCTTCTCCGGCGCCGTGCGCGGGCTCACCGCCGAGGCGCCCTTCCTCGTGGTGGACATCGGCGGCGGCTCGACCGAGTTCGTGGTGGGGGAGCGCGACGTCGACGCGGCCATCAGCGTCGACATCGGCTGCGTGCGCATGACCGAGCGGCACCTGCGCGCCGACCCGCCGACGCCGGAGCAGATCGCGGCGGCCGAGGCGGACATCGAGGCCGCGGTGGATCGGGCCCTGGCCGCGGTCGACGGCGCCCGGGCCCGCACGCTGGTCGGGCTGGCCGGCTCGGTGACGACGGTGGCGGCGCTGGCGCTCGGGCTGGGGGAGTACGACCCGAAGCGCATCCACCGCGCGCGGATCTCCGCCGCCGACGTGGCCAAGGTGACCGCCGGGCTGCTGGGCCAGTCCGCCGCCCAGCGCCTCGAGCACCCCGTCATGCACCCCGGCCGCGCCGACGTGATCGGCGCGGGGGCGCTCATCCTGCGGGTGATCGTCGATCGGGTGGGGGTCGACTCGGTGATCGCCTCCGAGTCGGACATTCTCGACGGAATCGCCCTGTCGCTCGCGTAAGTTCCTCAGGTTTGCCCTGTCGGATTTGTGTCAGAGCAGCTCAGGTGCCGTGCACCGCGTCACCCGGTCCGGCGGACCTCGGCCCGGGACTGCTCGCGGGGCTCGGCGTCGTCGCGGGACCACCACCAGCCGTACGTGAGCACCCCTTCACTCGGCATGGTGACGATGATCTTCGCCAGGAGGGCGCCCTCGTAGGCGTTGAACACCCCCGGCTCGCTCTGCACGAATCGCGTCACACCCGGCAGCTCCAGGCACGTGACGTGCAGTTCCAGCCGGCCGGCCTCACTCGCGGTGAGGATCGTGTGCTCGACGTGCTGCAGGCCCTTGCTGTCGCTGACGGCCTCGTAGTCCAGCGTGATGGCGTTGCCCCGCACCACCGAGGTCACCTTGATCCGGGCGACGAATGGTCCGGACTCCAGCCCGTCCCCGCGGCCTCGGTAGACACCGGGCGCCGCGGCGAGCCGCTTCAACAGATCGGTCACGGCGCACACCGTAGTACGAGCACGCTCAGTGCTGCGCGCATTGGCCCTCTACCGATATCGTGAGCCGTCTCCAGCGGGTAAGAGGTCGGTTTTCCAAGCTCAACCGGCATTTTGCCCGTTAGGGTGATCTTTGCGGCATACCCCCGGAAGGAAACGCATGTCTGATCAGTACCCGCCGCCCGGCAGCTACCCGCCACCCGGTGGCGGGGGTTACCCGCCGCCCGGCGGCGACCAGCCGCCGTACGGGCAGTCGTCCGGCGCCCCGTACGGCCCGCCCTCCTCGGGTTCCCCGTATGGCCCGCCCTCGTCGGGCTCCCCGTACGGTCAGCCCTCCTCGGGCGCCCCGTACGACCAGTCCTACGGCCAGCCGCCGGCGTCCGGCTCGCCGTACGACCAGCCGGCCTACGGTGCCCCGGCCGCGCCGCCCGGTGGCGCGCCGTTCGGCGCCCCGCCGCCGCCCCCGAAGAAGAGCAGCGCCGGCAAGATCATCCTGATCATCCTCGGCGTCATCGCGGTGCTCGCGATCGTCTGCTGCGGCGGCACGTACCTGTTCGCCAAGGACAAGTGGAACGAGTTCGTCAACTCCGACGCGTCCAACGCCAAGGTCGGCGACTGCCTGGCCGGCGACTCGATCAGCGACAGCACGTCGAAGAACGTCAGTGTGAAGATCGTGAAGTGCGACGACGCGACCGCGAAGTACAAGGTCGTGGGCATCAAGAACGGCGTGTCGCAGACCGAGTCCCTGAAGGACGAGGCCACCGTCTGCGACGCGTACTCCGACGCGAAGTACGTGCTGTGGCAGGGCACCGACGTCAGCAGCGGTGACGCCCTCTGCCTCGACGACGCCAAGTAAGGCGCAGCAAGAACCGGCAAGACCTTCGCAGGGCGGTCCGCATCCATCGCGGGCCGCCTTTTTGCGCGTCGCGGTCCTACGCGCTTGATACTACTGTGCATTGCGTACTACTCTGCTTGCCGTGGACACCACCCAGCTGCTCAAGGGGGTGCTCGACCTCGCCGTTCTCGCCGTGCTGCGCGACGAGGACGGCTACGGGTACGACATCCTGCGCCGGCTGCGCTCGGCCGGCCTCGACGACGTCGGCGACGCGTCGGTCTACGGCACCCTCCGCCGCCTGTTCCAGGCCGGCGCGCTGACCACCTACGTGGTGCCCAGCGAGTCGGGACCGCATCGCAAGTACTACGCGCTCAACGCCGCCGGCCGGGCCCAGCTCGCCCAGTCCGGCAAGGTCTGGACGGGCTTCGCGCAGACCATGGACCGGCTCATCGGGGAGGAGGCGGCATGAGCGGTACGGAGCGAAGCGGAGTGGCCGCTCATCAGGGAGATCAGGTCCTGTCATGCCGGTGCCGGAGCGAAGCGGAGGTGGCGGCATGATCGCGCCGAGTGGCAGCAGCATAGAGATCGACTACTACCTCGAACGGGTCGGGGAGGCGCTGGCCGACCTGCCGCAGGAGGTGCGCGACGACCTCATGGAGGACCTGCCCGCGCACTTCGCCGAGGTCCTCGAGGAGCAGGGCGGCTCGCTGGTCGAGCGGCTCGGCCCGCCCGCCGCCTACGCCGCCGAGCTGCGCGCCGCGGCCGGCATCGAGGCCGGGGGCCGCAACGTCAGCGCCGCCCGGATCGACCTGGAGCGGCTGCGCGGCCGGCTGCGGACCGTGGACGCGCGCGGCGGGCGGCTCATCGGCTACGAGCACGCCACCGACTTCCTGCGCCTGCTGCGCCCGGCCTGGTGGGTCGCGCGCGGGGTCGCCATCGTGGTGCTGATCTTCGCGATGGACATCCTGCCGACCGACCGCATCGACGACCCGCTCGGCTGGGTGCTCATGGCCGCGGCCGTGATCGTCTCGGTGCGGCTGGGTGCCCTCGGCCGCCCGCGCATGCACCGCTTCGTCGGCTACGGGATCACCGCCCTCGGCGTGATCGGCGTGCTGGTCATCGCCGTGAACCTGGACCGGCTCGGGGGCTCGCACACCTACCTGCCGCAGTCCTCGTACAACCCGTACGAGGGGGTCGTGGACGTGTACCCGGTGGACCAGGACGGGCGGCCGCTGCAGAACGTCACGCTGTACGACCAGAACGGCAACCCGATCTCGATGGGCGACGCGTGGCGCTGCTACACGGGCCAGGAGCCCGAGCCCCGGGCCACCCCCGCCTACCCGCTGTGCCCGCTGGGCCGGACGGCACCGACCCCCTCGGTCACGCCGACCACGACCCCCTCCGTCACAGCGTCCAGCAGCCCGAGCACCAGCCCGAGCACCAGCCCGAGCGGGAGCCCGTCGGCGTCCGGCTAACGTCTGAGCTGTGGAAGACGCGCTCGACCGGCTCGATCAGGAGATCTCCGAGTGCCGCCGCTGCCCCCGGCTGGTGGCGTGGCGGGAGGAGGTCGCCACCGTCAAGCGCGCGGCCTTCCGGGACCAGGAGTACTGGGGGCGTCCGGTGCCGGGCTTCGGCTCGCACCGGGCGCCCATCGCCATCCTCGGGCTCGCCCCCGCCGCGCACGGCGGCAACCGCACCGGCCGGATCTTCACCGGCGACCGCTCCGGCGACGTGCTCTTCGCGGCGCTGCACCGCGCGGGCCTGGCCAACCAGCCCACCAGCACCTCCCGCGACGACGGACTCACGCTGACCGGCCTGCGGATCTTCTCCGCCGTGCGCTGCGCCCCGCCGGACAACAAGCCCACCCCGGCCGAGCGCGACACCTGCGCGCCCTTCCTGCATCGCGAGCTGCGCGAGATCGCCCCTGACCTGCGCGTGGTGATCGCCCTCGGCGCATTCGCGTGGGCCGCCTTCTGGCCTGCGCTGCGAGCCGTCTACGGTGTAGCACCGGCAAGGAAGGTACCGTTCGGCCACGGGACCCTGTGGCAGGCCGAACGCGCCCCGGCGTTGCTCGGTTGTTACCACGTGAGCCAGCAGAACACCTTTACCGGTCGGCTCACGCCAGGAATGCTGGACGAGATTCTCGCCCGGGCGAAGCAGCTCGCCGGGCCTGCTTAGAGCGACGGGATGCTGGTGGAGGCTCGGGACCGCACCTTCAGCCGATGGTGGCCGGTGCTGGGTGTCATCGCCGTGCTCATCATCGGCGGGCTGGCGTCGTCCATGTCCACGCTGGAGATCAACAACGTGCCGGTGGCGACGCCGGCCGTGGACCAGCCGACCCCGACCGTCGTGGCCACGAGCGACCAGCAGGAGGCCGAGCCGCCGCCCGACCCCGGGCGCAACGAGGAGCTCGAGATCCCGGGCTGGGTGCTGACCGGCGCGACCGCGCTGTGCGGGCTGCTCGTCCTGGTCCTGGTCGGCAGCCTGGTCTACTACCTGCTGACCAACCGCACCGCCAAGCCCAAAGCGCGGGTCTTCGTCGAGCCCGAGGCCCCCCGCCCGATGACCGCGGGCGCGGCCGAGGAGGTCATGGCCGCCGTCGAGGCGGGCATCGTCGAGCTCAGCGACACCGACACCGACCCCCGCCGGGCCGTGATCGCCTGCTGGGTGCGCCTGGAGCGCGCCGCCGCGGCCGCCGGCACGCCGCGCCTGGTCGGCGACAGCCCGACCGAGCTCGTCACCCGCCTGCTCGCGGCCCATCAGGTGAGCCGCGCCACGCTCGAGGGCTTCGCCGAGGTGTACCGCGAGGCCCGCTACGCCACCCACCCGGTCGGCGAGCGCTCCCGCCAGGACGCGATCGGCGCCCTGCGGCAGATCCGCGCCGAGCTCGCCGGCGTCGGCGCGCGCGGGGGTGAGCCCGGTGCCCCGTGACGAGCAGGTGGTCGGCCTCGACGAGCTCTTCGACGGCGGCCCCGCGGTCCCGCGCCGCGAGCAGGCGCCGCGCCCCGCCCGCCGCCCGTCGCGCCCGTTCGACTGGCGCTGGTGGGTGCGCCGGCTGTTCGTCGCCGTCGCGCTGACCACGGTCGGCGGCGGCATCCTGTACTTCGTCGGCTACACCCTGCAGTACGCGCTCGTGCTGCTCGTCATCGTCGCCATCCAGGTGATCCGGGAGATGCTGCAGCAGGTCCGCGCCGACGAGCTGCCCGCCACCCTGACCGGCGTCGGCCTGGAGCCGGTCGCCCGGCCGCGGGAGGGGCGGCGTCCGGATCGGGCGCCCGGGCGGCGCGACCTGCGCGACGCGATCCCGTCCGGCGACGGCATCCTGCTGGCCGTGGCCAAGTGGGACGACCGGTTCGTGTGGGGCGAGCGCGACCCGAACCGCTTCGCGGCCGTCGTCGTGCCCCGCTTCACCGACCTGGTCGACGCCCGGCTCCGCCAGCGCCACGGCATCACCCTGGCCGGCCAGCCGGAGCAGGCGCGCCGGCTCGTCGGCGAGGAGCTCTGGCAGCTGCTGCACTACACACCGTCCCGCGTGCCCAGCCCGCAGGACATAGCATCGATCGTCGCAAAGGTGGAGGCGCTATGAAGACGCTCGCACCGGCCGAGGTGGGCCGGATCGCCAAGGTGGTCCTGGACCAGGTCGGCACGGTGGTCGTCGGCAAGCGCGACTCGCTGGAGCTGGTCCTCGCCGGGATTCTGGCCGGCGGCCACGTGCTGCTGGAGGACCTGCCCGGCCTGGGCAAGACGCTGACCGCGCGCTCGTTCGCCCAGGCGCTCGGCATCGGCTTCCGCCGCCTGCAGTTCACGCCCGACCTGCTGCCCGCCGACGTCACCGGCTCGTTCCTCTACGACCAGCGCAACCACGAGTTCTCGTTCCGGGCCGGGCCGGTCTTCACCAACCTGCTGCTCGCCGACGAGATCAACCGCACGCCCCCGAAGACCCAGTCCGCGCTGCTGGAGGCGATGCAGGAGCGGCAGGTCTCCGTCGAGGGCGCCACCTACCGCCTCGACGCGCCGTTCCACGTGCTCGCCACCGCGAACCCGATCGAGTACGAGGGCACCTACCCCCTGCCCGAGGCCCAGCTCGACCGGTTCCTGCTGCGGGTGTCGTTCGGCTACCCGGAGGCCGACGAGGAGTGGGACGTGCTGCGGCGGCGGATGTCGCGGCGGCAGGAGGAGGCGATCCTCGAGCCGGTCGTCGACTCCGAGACGCTGCTGGCCATGCAGGCGGCGCTCGAGGACGTCATGGTGGAGGACTCGATCGGGCGGTACATCGTCGCCCTGACCGCCGCCACCCGCGTGCACCCGCACGTGCTGGTCGGCGCGTCCCCCCGCGGCTCCCTCGCGCTGCTGCTGCTGTCCCGCGCGTCGGCGGCGCTGAGCGGCCGGGACTACGTGGTGCCCGAGGACGTCAAGGCGGTCGCGATCCCCGCCCTGGCCCACCGCATCTCGCTGCGCCCGGAGATGTGGCTCAAGCGCATCGACCCGCGCTCCGTCGTCACCGAGGTGCTGGCCCAGACGCCGGCCCCGGCCAGCGGGGCGCTGCCGTCCTACGGCGGTCGCCGTGGCTGAGGTCCGATGAGCGAGCGGGGGGCACCCCGGTCCCACGCGCGGGCGTTCGAGCCGACCCGCGCCCTGGGCCGGGCCGTGCTGGTCACCGGGGCGCTCGTGCTCATCGCCGTGCTCACCGGCCGCTTCGACCTGGTGGTCATCGCCGCGCCGTTCGCCATCGGCACCGCGGTGTCGCTGGTTCGCCGTCCGCGCCGCGGCCCCACGGTCGAGGCCGTCGCGGCCGAGCCGTTCCTGGTCGAGGGGGCCGACCTCGGCGTCTCGATCAACGTCGGCAACCCGAACCCGGCCGGCTTCGACCTGGTCGTGGTCCGCTCGGTGGTCCCGCGCTGGGTCCGGCTCAAGCACAGCGACCGCCCCTACGCGGTCACCGTCGACGCCGGGACGATCTCCGGCGTCGACCTCGAGGGCCGGGTGCTGCGCTGGGGCCGCCACCCGCTCGGCCCGGTGACCGCGCACGCCGTCGCCTCCGACGGGCTGCTCGTCGGCCGCGCGGTGCAGACGCCGCCGCTGCCGCTCAAGGCGTACCCGGCGACCGAGCACTTCGACGCGGCCGAGGCGATGCCCCGCGCGGCCGGGCACGTCGGCGGCCACCGCTCCCGCCGGCCCGGCGAGGGCGGCGAGCTCGCGGGCGTGCGCCGCTTCGGCCCCGGCGACCGCCTGCGCCGCATCGACTGGCGGGTGTCGCTGCGCACCCGCGAGATCCACGTCGTGAGCACCCTCTCCGACCGCGACGCCGAGGTCGTCGTGCTGCTCGACGCGCTGCACGAGGCCGGGCGCTCCGGCGGCATCGACGGGCGCGCCTCCGTGCTCGACATCACCGTGCGCGCCGCGGCCGGCATCGCCGAGCACTACCTGCACCGGGGCGACCGGGTGGCGCTGCTGCAGTACGGCGGGACCGTCCGGCACCTGCGCGCGGCCAGCGGCCGGCGGCACTACATGACCGCGCTGGAGTTCCTGCTCGACGTCGCCGCCGGCGAGCAGGCCGACGAGCCGCCGCCGTCGTCGTTCGGCCCGCACATGATCCAGGGCAACGCGCTGGTGATGGTGCTCACCCCGCTGCTGGACGTGCGCAGCGCGGCGATGCTGGCCAACCTGGCCCGCGCCGGAAGGTTCGTGGTGGCCGTGGACACGCTGGCGGATCCGGTCCTGCGTCTGCGCGCGACCGGCAAGTGGGGCGACGTCGCCCAGCGCATGTGGCGCCTGGAGCGCGAGGCCATCATCGGCCAGCTGCGGGAGCACGGCGTGCCGGTCGTCGCCTGGGGCGGGGCCGGCAGCCTCGACGAGGTGCTGCAGGGGGTCGCCCGCGTGGCGGTCGGGCGGACGGTGACGGCGTAATGCTGGACGAGCTGGCGGAATACTGCTCTGGCCGCATCGGCCGCCTGCGGGACAAGGCCGGGCGGGCCGCGGCCGGGCCGCTGCTGGTCCGCGGCGCGATCGTGCTCTTCGCGGCGCTGAGCCTGGTGCTCGCGTTCCCGGCCGAGGTCATGCGCAACGTGGCCGCCATCGTGCTGGCCGCCATCGTGGCGCTGCTGCCCGCGACGTTCCCGCGCTCGCGCCTGCCCGGGCTCGCGATCTTCGCGTGCGCGTTCGGCTGGGTGCTGGGGCCGCTGCTGTACGGCGAGAGCGTCTCCGTCCCCCGGCTCATCGGGCTCTCGACGGCGCTGTACCTCATGCACTCCATGGCCGCCCTGGCCGCGGTGCTGCCCTACGACGCCGTGGTCTCCCCGGGCGTGATCAGCGGCTGGCTGCTGCGGGCCGGCGCGGTGGTGGCCGTGAGCGCGGTGGTCAGCGTGGCGATGCTGTTCCTCGTGCGGGCGACGATCGGTCCCGTGTTCCTCGTCGCGTCCCTCGTGGGGGTCGCCGCGGCCGGTGTCCTGGCCTATCTCGTGGCCCGCCGGGTGTCCGGCTGACCCCCTGTGGCCCCGGTTACAGGCCTGGTAACGAGGGTTACATGTGTCCGGCCTGCGGCAGTGCAGAGCGACGGTCGTCCCTAGCGTTGAAGCCGTGGCTGCGAAGCGAATCCTGATCGTCGGGGCCGGGCACGTCGGGCTCTATGCCGCCCTGCGCATGTCCAAGAAGCTCCACCGGCACGAGGCTGAGGTCACCGTCGTCGACCCCCAGCCCCACATGACCTACCAGCCGTTCCTGCCGGAGTCGGCGGCCGGCAACATCTCGCCCCGGCACAGCGTCGTCCCGCTGCGCCGCGAGCTCAAGGACTGTCACGTGCTGTCCGGCACGGTGACCAGCATCGAGCACGCGCGCAAGGTCGCGATCGTCCAGCCGATCATCGGCCCGGCGCGCGAGGTGCCCTACGACCACATCGTCGTCGCGCCCGGCTCGGTCTCGCGCACCCTGCCGATCCCCGGCCTGCGCGAGCAGGCGGTCGGCTTCAAGACCATCGGCGAGGCCGTGTTCCTGCGCAACAGCGTGCTGGACCGGCTCGACGTCGCCGCGACCACCGACGACGAGGCCACGCGGCGCCGCGCGCTCGCCTTCGTCTTCGTCGGCGGCGGCTACGCGGGCGTCGAGGCGCTGGCCGAGATGGAGGACATGGTCCGGGGCGCGCTGCGGTACTACCCGGAGATCCCCCGCGACGAGGTCCGCTTCGTGCTCGTGGAGGCGGCCAACCGCATCCTGCCCGAGGTCGGCGCGGAGATGGGGGCCTACACCGCGGTCCAGCTGACGCGGCGCGGCATCGACATCCGCCTCGGCACGCGGCTGGAGTCGTGCGTCGACGGCCTCGTGCGGCTCTCCGACGGCGACGCCTTCGAGGCCGACACGATCGTGTGGACCGCGGGCGTCAAGCCGCACCCGATGCTCGAGGACACCGACCTGCCCAGAAGCCCCCGCGGCGCGATCACCTGCAAGCCGACGCTGCAGGTCGTCGACGCCGAGGGCAACGTGGTCGAGGGCGCGTGGAGCGCCGGCGACTGCGCCGCGGTGCCGGACCTCACCGCCGGGGACCCGGGCGCGCTGTGCTCGCCCAGCGCCCAGCACGCGGTGCGGCAGGCCGCCCGGCTCGCCGACAACATCGCGGCGGTGGTGCGGGGCCGGGCGCCCGTCGACTACCGGCACAAGCACGTGGGCTCGGTCGCCGGGCTCGGGCTCTACAAGGGGGCCGCGCGGGTGTACGGCATCAAGGTCCGAGGCGTCCCGGCGTGGTTCATGCACCGGACGTACCACCTCAGCCGCATCCCCACCCTGAACCGCAAGATCCGAGTGCTCGTGGACTGGACCCTGCAGCTCGTGCTGCGCCGCGAGGTCGTCGCGCTCGGCTCCCTGCACGAGCCGCGCGAGGCCTTCACCGAGGTCGCGGTCCCGATCCCGCTGCCCGTGCGGGGCCAGACCGGCGAGAAGAAGGCGGCCTAGCTCCGGGCTCGCCAGACCCACACGTCGGCGACGCGTTCGCCGGGGCCGAGCAGGGCGTCGAGGGTGCTCTTGAGCGCCGCGGCGCCCCGCTGGCCGTCGGCGAGCACGAAGCACGACGCGTGCCAGTAGGCGGCGTCGCGGCGCAGGTCGATGCGATCCTGGTCGGTGAGCACCGGCGGGCTGTCGTTGGCCACCACCCGGTGCAGCAGCTGCGACGTCGGCCGCGGGAAGACGCCAACGGCCGAGCCGCCGCCGTCGCCGTACGGGCCGATGAACCAGCCCTGCGGGGTCGCGAACGACACGGCGGTGGCCGCGGCCCAGCGCATCGCCTGCGGGTCGTTCCAGTCGGGCAGCGGCACCGGGACGATCGTGCCGTCGCGGGGGGCGCAGCCGCGCCAGTACCCCTCGGTGAAGAACTTCGGCACCGGGGCGCGCTCGGCGGTGGGCAGCGGCCTCGGGGCCAGCGGCACGAGCGCGGCCACCACCGCGACCGGCGCGAGCAGCCGGAGCGTCTCGGTCTGGGTCAGCGCGGCGTGTACCACGCTTGCGAGCACGAATCCGAGCAGCGGGACGGCGGCCAGCGCGAAGCGGGTCGGCAGCGCCCACTCCACGATCGGGACGTGGGCGATCAGGGAGTACGGCGCCCACTGCTCGGTGCGCTCGTGCCCGACCACGACGTGCGGGCCGAGCGCGAGCGCGCACAGCACGATCGACACCACCGTGCACGCCACGACGGCCGGGCGGCGCCACATCCACAGCGTCGCGCCCAGGACCACGATGAGCACGGGGGCGCCGAAGAAGGCGGTGTACTCCGCCGGCCCGCTCGCCAGCCGCGCCGCGCCGTCGCCGCCGGCCAGCGAGAGCGGGGAGATGGCCGCGAAGCTCTTGAGGTCGGCCGAGTAGAACTCCGGCTTGAACACGCCGCCGTGCGCGCTCTGCGGTCCGCGGAACTGCAGCCAGATCGGGAACACGAGCGCGACCAGGGCGACGGCCGCGGCGACGCCGAGCCCGATGCCCAGCGACGGCAGCACGTGCCTCGGGATCGGCCGGGTGGTCGCGGCGAACGCGAGGCAGAACAGCGTGAGGGTGACGGCGGCCAGGAGCAGGACCTCCTCGCCGAGGAAGAACTGCGCGACGACCAGCCCGCCCAGCAGCAGTCCGAGCCGGGCACTGCGCTGCCCCTTGGCGAGGCTGAACACGCACCAGGCGATCGCGGGCACCAGCCAGGCCGCGGTCATGTGCAGGTGGCCGTTGGACTGGCTCACCATGCCCGGCGCGAAGCCGCAGAAGGCGCCGCCGACGAGCGCGGCCAGGCGGTGGAGCCCGGCGGTGCGGGCGAAGAGGAGGTACCACCCGGCGCCGTTGGCCGCGAGGTTGAACCCGGTCACGACCGCGAACGTCACCGGCGCCCCGAACGCGAGGGTCAACGGGGCGAAGAGCACGCCGAGCCCGACGAGCGAGGCGTTGCCGAGCACGTTGATGCCCTCGGGCGCGTTGAGCGCACCGGTCACGAAGTGCAGGTCGCCGCGGTACGCTCGGGTGGCGTAGGCGAGAAACCACTCGTCGAGGGCCTGGTCATTGGCGTTCAGCGCGAGGCCGCGACCCGCTGGATCGGCCCAGAGGCCCCGCGTCAGCAGGGCGGCCGCGAGCACCATGAGGGAGCACGCGGCAAGGTCGCTAATCCATAAGCGGCGAATGCGCAATGGCTGCGCGGCCGGTGTTTCATGGTCAACCGGCGCAGTGCCCGCCTCGTCGGTCTGTGGGGCGCTGGTCACCCGGACGACAGTAACGGCCAACCCCTTGTCGGTGTTGGGGGTTCGTCGGACGGGCTACCGTGAGATCGCGTTTCTACGCCCGGGTGGTGGAACGGCAGACACGGCCGCCTTAAAAGCGGCTGCCGCGAGGCGTGCGGGTTCGAACCCCGCCCCGGGCACCGAGTTTGCTGGTCGACACCCCCTCACGATTCCCACGAGTCCCCACGCGTTCCGTCATTGTCCGCGACCGTAACGTCGGGCTGTATGGTGCCCGTTTCGCGCGGGCGGGTTCGCGGTACCCTGGGCTTACACGTGAATGAGAGCCCATGGAGGCCGATCGTGCAGAGTTCGAACCCGGTGCTCACCCGCCTTGGCGAGGCGGCGCGGGCTTCCCGTTACGAGACCGCGTATCCGGGCGCGCCGACGCGCGCCATGACCATGGACGACGTCGTCGTCCGGACCGTCGCCCTGCTCGCCATCACCGGCGTGGTCGGGGCCGGCGCATGGATCCTGTTGCCGGCCAGCAGCCCGGTGACCTTCTTCGCGGCCTTCATGTCCGGCATCGCCGGGCTCGTGCTGGGCCTCGTCATCTCGTTCCGCCGGGTCACCAGCCCCGCGGTGATCATCCCCTACGCGGCGCTGCAGGGCGTCGCGCTCGGCATCATCAGCCGCGCGTTCGAGAGCTGGTTCTCGGGCATCGTGCTGCAGGCCGTCGTCGGCACGTTCGGCATCTTCGCCGTGATGGCGGTGCTCTACAAGCTCAAGGTGCTGCGAGCGACGCCGCGCTTCACCAAGTTCGTCATCGGCGCCCTCATCGGCGTCGTGGTCCTGTCGCTCGCCAACTGGCTGTTCTACATGTTCGGCGTCAACCTGGGCCTGCGTGAGTACACGATGAACGGCCAGGTCAGCTGGCTGCCGATCGTCTTCAGCCTGGTGATCATCGGCGTGGCCGCGCTGACCTTCATCCTGGACTTCGACGCGATCGAGCAGGGCGTGCGCTACGGGATGCCGGAGAAGTACGCCTGGTACTGCGCGTTCGGCATCCTCGTGGGGCTGATCTTCCTGTACTACGAGATCCTGCGCATGCTGAGCTACCTGCGCCGCTGATGACGCACGACGATCAGCTCGACACCGCGGTGCGCAAGCTGGTCGGCCAGGTCTCACACTGGACGCCGCCCCGATGGGCGGCGTCCAGTCTGTCGGTCTCCGGGCTGTCCGGGCCCAGCCGGGCCGACCTGATGCACGACCTTGTGCAGTGGATGGCCGACCGGTGCGCGGAGGCGGAAGGCCGGCCGCCGCTGCCCGTGCCCCGGCTCGACAACGACCTGGCCCTGCCGGACCAGCTGCAGGTGGTCGCGGCCGACCTGCGCCGCTTCGCCCCGCTCGCGGTGCGGCAGGACGCCGCGGCCCGCATCACAGCGGTCCGCGGCGCCTTCGGCTAGACGACTCAGGTCAGGTGGGCGAGCAGGTCCTGGCGGGTGATGACGCCGGCCGGCTTGCCGTCGATGAGCACCACCGCGGCGTCGGCCTTCTCCAGCAGCGCGACCGCCTCGCTCACGGGCTGGCCGCCGCCGATCATCGGCAGCGGGTCGCCCATGTGCCGCTCGACCATGTCGTGCAGGTGGGCGTGGCCCGAGAACAGCGCGTCCAGCAGGTCCCGCTCGGCGATCGAGCCCGCGACCTCGCCGGTGACGACGGGCGGCTCGGCCTTGAGCACCGGTAGCTGCGAGACGCCGTATTCGCGCATGTAGTCGATCGCGTCGCGCACGGTCTCGTTGGGGTGCACGTGCACCATGCCTGGCACCCGGCCGTCCTTGCCGACGAGGACGTCGGCGACCGTCGGGGTCTGCTCGGCGGTACGCAGGAAGCCGTACCGGGCCATCCAGTCGTCATTGAAGATCTTGGAGAGGTAGCCGCGGCCCCCGTCGGGCAGCAGCACCACGACCACGTCGTCCGGGCCGGCCTCGCGGGCGACCTTCAGCGCGGCGGCCACGGCCATGCCGCAGGAGCCGCCGACGAGCAGGCCCTCCTCGCGGGCCAGGCGGCGGGTCAGCTCGAACGAGTCCTTGTCCGACACCTCGACGATCTCGTCGCAGATGGTGCGATCGTAGGTCGTCGGCCAGAAGTCCTCGCCGACCCCCTCGACGAGGTAGGGGCGGCCGGTGCCGCCCGAATACACCGAGCCCTCGGGGTCGGCCCCGACGACGCGCACGCGGCCCTCGGAGGCCTCCTTCAGGTAGCGCCCGGCGCCGGAGATCGTGCCGCCGGTGCCGACGCCCGCCACGAAGTGGGTGACGCGGCCCTCGGTCTGCTCCCAGATCTCGGGGCCGGTGCTCTCGTAGTGCGAGCGCGGGTTGGCCGGGTTCGCGTACTGGTCGGGCTTCCAGGCGCCGGGGATCTCCCGGGCCAGGCGGTCGGAGACGTTGTAGTAGGACCGGGGGTCCTCGGGGGCGACGGCGGTGGGGCAGACCACGACCTCGGCTCCGTAGGCCCGCAGGACGTTCTGCTTGTCCTCGCTCACCTTGTCGGGGCAGACGAAGACGCAGCGGTACCCCTTGAGCTGGGCCACCAGCGCGAGCCCGACGCCGGTGTTGCCGGACGTGGGCTCGACGATCGTCCCGCCCGGCCCGAGCAGCCCGGCCTTCTCGGCCTCCTCGACCATCCGCAGCGCGATGCGGTCCTTCACGCTGCCGCCGGGATTGAGGTATTCCACCTTGGCCAGGACGGTGGCGGAGATGCCCGCGGTGACGTTGCGGAGCCGGACCAGGGGCGTGTTGCCCACCATCTCGACGACGTTGTCGTAGTAGCGCACGCCGCCAGCGTATCCGGCCCGCCCGCGGGCTACCCGACGACGTGTCCGGGAATGATGTGCTCCCGTTGCTTCTCCCACTCCAGGAAGCGCTCGAGCTCGTCCATCAGGGCGCCGGCGAAGTACCCGGCCACGGCCAGGTCGTCGACGAGCCCGAAGACCAGCAGGAACGCCTCCGGCACGGCGTCGATGGGGGAGACGATGTACGCCCCGGCGACGGCCAGCATCGCCAGGCGCGTGCCGCCGTCGTACTGCCCCTTCATCGTCGCCTTGATCATGCGCGGGATCGCTCCGAGCCGCCGGCCGATTCCGGGGGTGTCGGAGCGGAAGACGCGCGCGAGCGCCGTCCACGCCATCCTCCGTCGCAGCGCACTGTCCGCCATGGTGACCGCCCTCTCTGCCTTGCTTCGAATGTAACGGTGCTCGTCACCATGTGCCGGAGTCACTGTCGGCTCCTGGACCGGTTCGTCCCCGCGGAGCGGGTGTTCGTCCGCCTCATCCGGGCGGACCGGCCGCTTCGTCCGCTTTGTCGCGGCGAGCGGCGGCTTCGTCCGCTTTGTCGCGGCGAGCGGCGGCTGTGTCCGCTTTGTCCACAGCGAGCGGCGGTTGCGTCCGCTTTGTCCGCGTGGAGCTGCCGCTGTGTCCCTCTGCAGCGGCCATTTCGTCCGTTTCGTCCACGGCGAGCAGCTGCTGCGTCCGCTTTGTCCGCGGGCAGCTGCTTTGTCCGCGTGGGGCCGGCTGTTCTCGTCCGCGCGGCGGGTGCTTCGTCCGCGCGGACGAGAACGGCCGGCCACGAGCCGGACTGAGGGACAATGGCGACATGGATCTCGATGAGGCTCGTGCCGTTCTGGCGGACCAGCACCAGGCCGTGCTCGCCACCCGCCGAGCCGACGGCGGGGTGCAGATGTCGCCGGTCGTCGTCGCGGTGGACGCCGAGGGCCGCGTGGTGATCAGCAGCCGCGAGCCCGCCTACAAGGTGCGCAACCTGCGGCGGGACCCGCGGGCGGCGGTGTGCGTGCTGCCCGACGGGTTCTACGGCCGGTGGATCCAGGTCGAGGGTGAAGCTGAGATCATTCCGCCCCCGCAGAGTGTTGAAGGTTTGATCGACTACTACCGGCGGGCATCCGGACGGGAACACGACAACTGGGATGAATATCGCGCCGCAATGGTTGCGGAACAGCGGGTGCTGATTCGGATCACCCTGCTGCGAGCGGGGCCGGACCGGTCCGGATGAGCGACGTTTAGTTGGAGGGCGGGGGTTAGCCTCGGGGGCCGCGGGGACCTCGGGGATGGAAAGGGCGGGGGCGGTGAAGCTGCAGTCGGAGCGGGTGAAGCGGATAGCCACGGCGGCGGTGGTCGGTGGCGGTGGCGTAGCCGGGGCGGGCGCGCTGTTCTACGGGTTGGTGCTGGGCCAGGCGCTGCTGGCGCGCAAGACGATTCCCCAGGTGGTGAGCCCGCCGCCGCGCGCGAACGGGCTCTACGGCACCCAGTTCGAGGGGCCGCCGGTGCGGCTGGTGGTGCTGGGGGACTCCTCCGCCGCCGGGTACGGTGCGCTGAGCCCCAGCGAGACGTTTGCCGCCGCGGTGGCGGCCGGGCTGGCCGAGCAGTTGCGACGGCCGGTCTGGATGCGCTGCCTGGCCGTCGTCGGGGCCGAGTCCAAGGGTCTCCCGCCGCAGGTGGAGGTGGCCCTGCGCCAGCATCCGGACGTCGCCGTCATCTGCATCGGCGGCAACGACGTGACCCACCGCGTGCGCATCCCGACCGCCGTGCGGCACCTGGTGCGCGCGGTGCGCGTATTGCGTGAGGCGGGCGTCGAGGTCGTCGTGGGCACCTGCCCCGACCTGGGCACCATCCGGCCCATCCAGCCCCCGCTGCGCTGGCTGGCGCGGCGCTGGAGCCGGCAGATGGCCACCGCGCAGACGATCGCGGTCGTCGAGGCCGGCGGCCGGACGGTCTCGCTGGGCGACCTGCTCGGCGAGCTCTTCTACGCCGAGCCCGACCGGATGTTCAGCCTCGACCGGTTCCACCCGTCCGGCGCCGGATACCTGGCCGCCGCCCAGGCCGTCCTGCCCACCGTCGTCGCCGCGCTCACCGAGCCGGCCCCGGTCGCGGGCGCGATCGCGGCCCCGGCTCGGGCGCTGGCGGCCGGCGAGGGTGTGCGGGCGCTGCCGCAGGCCGCGGCGGAGGCCGCGCACCGGCCGGGCACCGAGGTCAGCGCGGCCCAGGTGGCCGGGCACGACCGGGGTCCGGCGGGCCGCTGGGCCCAGCTGCGCCGGCGGGTCTGGCACCGGCTCCCGCAGCAGGCCGACCGCACCCCGGACCGGGCCACGGACCGAGCCGCGGACCAGGCCACAGACCGGGCCACGGGCCGGGCTGCGGAGCCGGCGGACCGGTGACCGGGACCGGCGTGGACAGTCCAGGCCACGGGCCGGGCTGCGGAGCCGGCGGACCGGTGACCGGGACCGGCGTGGACAGTCCAGGCCACGGGCCGGGCTGCGGAGCCGGCGGACTGGTGACCGGGACCGGCGTGGACAGTCACGCGCCGGCGGCCCGGACCGGTCCTCCCTGCGGCCGTGGGTCGGCGGTCCGGAGCGGTCCCTCGGGCGGCCGGGGGGCGGCGGCCTGGGGCGGTCGTTCGGGTGCCCGCAGGCCCAGGGGACGGCGGCCTGGGACGGCGGCCTGGGGCGGTCGTCCGGGTGCCCGCAGGCCCAGGGGACGGCGGCCTGGGACGGCGGCCTGGGACGGCGGCCTGGGGCGGTCGTCCGGGTGCCCACAGGCCGGCGGCCGGGGCGGCCCTTCGGGCGGTCCTTCGGGCGGTCGTGGTGCGGCGCTCGGCGGTGGGTGTGAGTCCGCGGGGCGGAGAGGGTATTGGGCCATCACGTGATACCGGTGGCACGCTGCGTAGCCCGGCGACTTGGAGCCGGTCCGGGAGTCGGCGGGAACGGGCGGAGAGTGGTTTCCGTCACTTTGTGTTCCGCAGTTCGTCCGGATTTGCCCCTTGTTCGTGTCACCCGGACCGTGATTCGATTGACTCGCTCGGAACGGAGGTGACGGCGTGAGTGTCGTCAAGCGCCTCGCCCAGCTCGCGACCGTCACGGTGATCGCGGGCACGGTCGGCGGGGCCGCCGTGCTCGCCGCGCAGGCGGTTGCCGCCCGCACCCGCCCCTACGCGAAGCCCGACATGCGGCTCGCGATGCGCTCCTCGATCGGGGGTGCCGGGAAGCCGCCCATGCGCCTGGTGCTGCTCGGCGACGCGACCGCGCTCGGCGTGGGGGTCGAGCGGGTGGCGGACACCGTCGGCGGTCAGCTCGCGGCGCTGCTGGCGGCCGGGGCCTCGGGCCGGCGGGTCGAGCTCTCCAGCGTCGCCGTGTCCGGATCACGCTCCTCCGACCTGGCCACCCAGGTCGCCCGGGCGCTCGTCGGGCCGGTGCCGGACGTGGCCCTCGTGCTCGTCGGCACCAACGACGTCACCCACGCCGGCCGGGCCTCGGACGCGGCCGAGCACCTCGGGGCGGCCTGCCGGCGGCTGCACGACGCGAGCATTCCCGTGGTCGTCGGGACCTGCCCCGACTTCGGCGCCCTGCGTGCCTTCGCGCCGCCGCTGCGGCAGCTTCTCGGGCTGCGGAGCCGGCGGATGGCCCGGCTGCAGGCGGCCGCGGCGGGGGCCGCGGGCGCGGTGGTGGTCGACCTGGGGGCGCGTACCGGGGCGGTGTTCCGGGCGGACGCGGGGACGCTCTGCCACGACGGCTTCCATCCGTCGGCGGACGGGTATCGGGTCTGGGCGCACGCGCTGCTGCCCGCCGTCGAGGAGGCCGCGGCGGTGCGCCGGGCCGCGTAGGCGCGGCGACCGTCGGATGACCTGCCGTGAGGACTTGCCGGCGGAGGCGGCGACCGGCCGTGTGCTGGCCGTGTAGGCGCGGCGGTCGTCGGGTGAGCTGCCGTGCGGACTGGCCGCCGGGAGACGGCGACGGGCCCTGCGCCGGCCGTGTAGGCGCGGCGACCGTCGGGTGAGCTGCCGTGCGGACTGGCCGTCGGGAGGCGGCGACCGGCCGTGCGCTGGCCGTGTGCTGGCCGTGTAGGAGCGGCGGTCGTCGGGTGAACTGCCGTGAGGACTTGCCGCCGGGAGGCGGCGACCGGCCGCGCGCCGGGCGGCGCCGGACCGGCGGGCGTGGGGTGACCGGGCGCGAGCCTCTGCGTCCGGCGGGGAAGCGAAGGGTGACCAGCCGCGGGCCTGGCAGCGTCGGCGCGCCAGCGCCCAGTGGTGTCTGGCGGGAGCGACGGTCCGGACCACCGCGGACCCGAGTCATGGTGCCTTGGATTGCGCACGTCGTGTGACAATTTTGGCGGGGCGAAGGCGGATGGGCCGGGGTTACCTCGAAGTAGCATCCGAGGTATGCCGGAAGCTGTCATCGTTGCCACCGCCCGGTCCCCGATCGGCCGTGCCGTCAAGGGATCGCTGCGCGACCTCCGCCCCGACGATCTTGCCGCCACCATCGTCCGTGCCGCCCTCGACAAGGTGCCGCAGCTCGATCCGCGCGCGATCGAGGACCTCTACCTGGGCTGCGGCCTTCCCGGCGGCGAACAGGGCTTCAACATGGCCCGCGTGGTGAGCACGCTGCTCGGGTTCGACCACCTGCCCGGCGCCACGACCACGCGGTACTGCGCATCGTCGCTGCAGACCACGCGCATGGCCTTCCACGCGATCAAGGCCGGCGAGGGCGACGTGTTCATCTCGGCCGGGGTCGAGTGCGTGTCGCGGTACGCGCGCGGCAACTCCGACGCCCTCCCGCCCGACGCGCAGGCGGCCGTCGGCGGGCCGTGGCAGAACCCGGCGTTCGCGGACGCCTACGCGCGCACGACCAAGCGCTCCGAGGGCGGCGCCGACGCGTGGCACGACCCGCGTGAGGACGGCGAGCTGCCCGACATCTACATCGCCATGGGGCAGACCGCCGAGAACCTGGCCGAGGTCGAGGGCGTCACCCGGCAGGACATGGACGAGTTCGGCGTCCGGTCGCAGAACCTCGCCGAGGAGGCCATCAAGAACGGCTTCTGGGCCCGCGAGATCACCCCCGTCACCACCCCGACCGGCGAGGTCGTCTCCACCGACGACGGGCCGCGGGCGGGCGTCACGCTCGAGGGCGTCGCCGGGCTCAAGCCGGTGTTCCGGCCCGACGGCCGCGTGACCGCCGGCAACTGCTGCCCGCTCAACGACGGCGCGGCCGCGGTGGTCATCATGAGCGACACCAAGGCCCGCGAGCTCGGGATCACGCCGCTGGCCCGGATCGTCTCCACCGGCGTGACCGCGATGTCGCCGGAGATCATGGGCATCGGCCCGGTCGAGGCCTCGCGCAGCGCGCTGCGGCGGGCCGGGATGACCATCGACGACGTCGACCTGGTCGAGATCAACGAGGCCTTCGCGGCGCAGGTCATCCCGTCGTACCGGCAGCTGGGCATCCCGCTGGAGAAGCTCAACGTCAACGGCGGCGCGATCGCGGTCGGGCACCCCTTCGGCATGACGGGCGCGCGCATCACCGGGACGCTCATCAACTCGCTGAACTGGCACGACAAGTCCATCGGCCTCGAGACGATGTGCGTCGGCGGCGGTCAGGGCATGGCGATGGTGCTGGAGCGGCTGAGCTGACGTTGCTGTTGGGGGACCCCGAACCCCCCACCCGGGCGCTCACTCCAGTGGGGCCGGGACGGCGACCACGTCGACCAGGGCGTCCTTGCGCAGCACCGTGATCGGCAGTCGCGTGCCGATCGCGGCGCCCAGCATCAGCCGCAGCACGTCCTGCACGCCGGTGATCGGTTTGCCGCCGGCGCTGAGCACCACGTCGCCCACGTAGAGCCCGGCCAGCCCGGCCGGGCTCCCGGGCACCACCTCGGCCAGCCGCAGGCCCTTGGACTGCCCCAGGCGCTGCGCGAGGGGCGGCGGGAGCGGCACGGTGGCCCCGGCCACCCCCAGCCAGGCGCGCCGGACGCGGCCGGTGGCCATGAGCTCGGACATGATCAGGCGGGTCGTGCCGTTGATCGGCACCGCCAGGCCGAGCCCGATCCCGGCCACGGCTGTGTTGATCCCGACGACCCGCGACGCCGAGTCGGCCAGGGCGCCGCCCGAGTTGCCCGGGTTCAGGGCCGCGTCGGTCTGGATGACGTCGTCGATGAGGCGGGCGTGCCGCCCGTCGCGCACGGGCAGCGAGCGCCCGAGTGCGGAGACCACGCCGGCGGTGACCGAGCCGGCCAGGCCCAGCGGGTTGCCCACCGCCACGACGAGCTGGCCGATGCGCAGGTCGTCGGCGTTGCCCAGGGTCGCCGGGGGCACCCCGGCCTCGCGGATGCGCAGCACCGCCAGGTCCGCGAGCGGGTCGGCGCCGACCACGTCGAAGCGGGTCTGGGTGCCGTTGGTGAACTCGGCGACGCCCCCGTCGGCGCCGGCGACGACGTGCGCCGAGGTCAGGGTGAAGCCGTCCGGGGTGTAGACGACGGCCGAGCCGGCGCCCTCGCCGCGGCGGCTGCGCACGGTCAGGCTGGCGACGCTCGGCAGCAGGGTGGCCGCCACGGTGGAGACGACCCGGCTGTACGCGTCGAGCGCATCGATTTCGGGGTCCATGCGAGCAGGAACACCGGCGACGCCCCTTCGATGCCGCCCGCCGTTACGCCAACAGCGATACCGCCGGCAGGTCGAACCACCGCAGCGCCTCGAAGTTGGCCGACACGACCCCGTCCGGCTCCGCCTCGTCGGGCAGCGACTCGAACAGCTCCCGGGCGTAGCGCAGGTATCCGGCCAGGTCGGACTCGGGCGCCCGCTCGTGGTGCGAGGGCCAGGTCAGCTCGCCGGAGTCCGAGTAGGACAGCTCCGACAGGCGCAGCGGGGGCTCGACCACGCCGTCGCGGTGCTTCCACAGGCCCGTCCGCGGGTCGAAGCGGTACTGCGGCAGCAACGCCCACCCGTGCGTCGCCACGAGGTGTACGGCCTCGACGATGTACCGGAAGACCGTCTCGGAGATGAAGTAGTTGAAGCTGACCCGCACCCAGCCCGGCTTGATGCCCTCGCAGCCGGCGATGATCTCCCGCTCGAAGCGGTGCGAGCGCTCGATGTCGATGCCCAGCAGCCGGTGGCCGTAGGGGCCCGCGCACGAGCAGCCGCCCCGCGACTGGATCCCGAACAGGTCGTTCAGCAGCGAGACGACGAAGTTGTGGTGGAGGTACCGCCCCCCGGGCTTCTTGATCACGAAGGACACGATCGACAGCCGGGGCGCGTCCAGGTTGCCCAGGATCTCGATGTTGGGGTTGGTCTGCCACGACGCGATCGCCTCGCGCAGGAACCCCTCCTCCAGGGCGCGGATCGTGTCCGTGCCGACCGCCCGCTTGAGCTGGAACACCAGGCCCGCGCGGATCGACTCGACGATCGCCGGGGTGCCGCCCTCCTCGCGGTGGGCCGGGTCGGCGATGTAGTGGTGGTCGGTCGGGTTCACGTAGTCCACGGTTCCGCCGCCGGGCACGGTGGGGACCCGGTTGGTCAGCAGCGCCCGGCGCACGACCAGCACGCCGGGGGTGCCGGGGCCGCCGACGAACTTGTGGGGCGAGATGAAGACGGCGTCCTTGTCGTGCATCTCGATGTCGATGTAGGGCGCGGCGGCCGCGAAGTCCCAGAACGACAGCGCGCCGTGCTCGTGCAGCAGCGCCGAGATCGCGTGCGTGTCGCTGACGATCCCGGTCACGTTGGAGGCCGCCGAGAACGATCCGATCCTCAGCGGCCGGTCGGCGTGCCGCACGAGTTCCGCGCGCAGCCGGTCCAGGTCGATGTGGCCGTTGTGATCCTCGGGGATGACGACCACGTCCGCGATGGACTCCCGCCACGGCAACTCGTTGGAGTGATGCTCGAAGGGGCCGATGAACACGACCGGGCGATCGGCGGCGGGGATGCGCGCCGAGAGCTCGTAGCGGTCCTCCAGCGCGGCCGGCACCCGCAGGCCGAGGATGTGCACCATCTTGTCGATCGCCGCGGTGGAGCCGGATCCGGTGAAGATCACGACGGTGTCGGCGTCGCCGCCCACGGCCTCGTTGATGATCTGGCGCGCGTCCTCCCGCAGGCGGGTCGTCTGCAGGCCGGTGCCGGACGACTCCGTGTGGGTGTTGGCGTACCGCGGCAGAACCTCGTCCCGGACGAAGCGCTCGATGAAGTCCAGCGCCCGGCCCGAGGCGGTGTAGTCCGCGTAGGTCACCCGGCGCGCGCCGAAGGGCCCCCGCATGACCTGGTCATCGCCGATCACCGCGGCACGAATGCGCTGCAAGAGGGGGGTCTGCATGACCGTCATCATCCCAGGCGCCACGCCGTCCCCTTTCGTGTGGTCGGGAGAATGTCGCACTGGTTGTCCGCTCCACCGCAGGGCCGGACTGTTTAACGTTTCGTCCGGAGGTGCTCAGGAAGCCTCATGAGACTGGGGGTAGGGAAGTTGGTCAGTGTTGACCAGTCCGAGCCAACAGACGTCGTCGATCGACTCCTGTGGCGGGACGCCACGCAGATCCTGAGTCGGCACAGCGAGTCCGACGGGGAGGGGCTGTGCCTCTGGTGCGGGCGGGAGTGGCCCTGCGCGCCGCGCCGGCTCGCCGAGAACGCCGCCGAGGCCTCGCGGCGCCCCTGGAACGAGGCCTGGACGGCGCGTCACGACCTCTACAGCCTGCGGACCATGCCCGACTGGCGGATCGACCTCGGCAAGCCGCGCTCGCGCGGCGGCTGGCATCGAGCCGGCGGAAACCGGGGAACCTTCCTGTAACACGATCGTTGATACCAGCGGAGACTTCGGCGCGCCCCGCCAGTGCTACGCAGTCCCGCGACACAAAGACCCGCCCGGACACGGTTGCCGACATGCCTCCGTCGGCTCCGAACGCCTCCGGCCAGGCGTCCTCCCCAGGGATCGGGCGGGTCTACCCGGCAGGCGAGGGCACTTCTCGTGGTTCCCCCGCATATATCGCGAAATGTGCCCTCGCCTGCCAAAACCCTCCATGTGGTAACCGAAGAGCCCCGGCTGCGGCCGGGGCTCTTCTTGGCTGATTTGAGTAACTCTCAGCTACTTCACTGCTACTTTGCGTGAGGTAAGCCCTCAAGTCAGCTTTGCTGTGGCGACCACCGGAGGAGACCACACATGAACCACCCGAAGACGCGTCTTCGCACCTGGCGGACGCGCGCTGCCGTAGTCGGCGGCACCGTCACCGCAATGATCGTCGGCACGATGGGCACCGCGTTCGCGGCTACAGTCCCGCTGACCCTCAGTGCGGCGAGCGGCCCGAGCGGCGGCGGGAACACCATCACCGCCACGGCGACGACCAACATCTTCACCACGGCGACGACGCCGGCGGTGGAGTTCCAGTACGTCGGCACGGGCGCGGCCGCCAGCTGCGCGGCGACCTACCTGGCCCCGGCGGCGATCGCGCCGACCACGGCCCCGACCGGCACCGCGGCCTACGTGCAGACCGCTGGTGTCATCGCCGTGCCGTCCTCCAACGTGAAGAAGCTCGGCGGGACGAACACCAACAAGATCTCGGTCACCGTGCCCGCCGGCCTCGCGCTGGCCAGCACGGGCGGTGGCACGCCGACCATCCTGCAGTCGACCGCGAAGTACAACCTGTGCGTCTACTCGGGCACCACGGTGGCCTCGACGGGCGTGGCCGGCAGCCCGCTGATCGGCAACGCGGCGTACACCATCGCCGGCAAGCCCACCATCACCGGCGTGTCGCCGTCGACCGGCCCCGCGCTGGGCGGCACCACCATCACCGTCACGGGCACCAACTTCCCGGCCACCGGCATGACCGGCACGCTGGGCGGCACGGCGCTGACCAACATCGTCGTGGCGTCGGGCGGCACCAGCTTCACCGCCACCGCGCCGGCCCACGCCGCACAGACGGGCGTGTCGCTGATCATCAACTCGGCCGGCGGCCTCGTGACCCAGACGGCGGCGTACGACTACACCAACGGTGTGGTGATCTCGCCGAACACCGCGCCGCCGTCCAGCACCGTCGACATCGACGTCCAGGGCGTCGGCTTCCTGGCGCCGAACTTCACCACGTCCGACGGCACGACGCCGAACGACACCAACGCCCACGTGTACCTGGTCTCCGGCGCGTACGACCCGTCGCCGGACGCCACGGTCACCACCAACAAGGCCAACCCCGAGGTCGCCGAGTGCGTCAACGTGCTGGTCGTGAGTGACACCGAGCTGATCTGCACCCTCGTGCTGACCGGCAGCATCGGCGTGACGGGTGCGCCGGCCGCCGGCACGCCGGTCAAGCAGGGCACGTACACGCTCACCGTCGTCACCGACGGCCGGCTCGACGTCCAGACCGGTGGCGCGAACGCGGCCTCGGCGCCGGACTACGACAGCTCGCTGGTCACCAGCGGTGCCACCTTCACGGTGTCGCCCTACTAGGACGGCCCGCTGATACGAAAGCGGCCCGGGAGCTGAGCTCCCGGGCCGCTTTGCCGTGTTCGTTCAGCCGTGTTCGTTCAGCCGAGCTCGAGCCAGGTCTTGTCGATCGCGGCCACGCTGTCGGCCTCCGACGGGTGGCCGCTCTGGTCGATGAGCACCGTGAAGACGCTCTTCGCGGCGCTCACCCGCCAGCAGATCAGCATGTTCGGCTTGTGCGAGACCGGCTGGTTCGCGCTGAGCCGGAAGTTCTGCGAGCAGTGCGCGTCGCCCACCGCGTGGCCGTCGTCGGCGACCCAGGCCAGCTCGCGCTGCCCGGTCAGGTCGGCGCGAGCGCTCACGATGCGCAGCGTGGTCCGGTCCGGGCCCGTCGTCTCGCTCACCGAGGCCGAGGCCGACGCCCCGCCCGGCGCCGGCGGGAGCGGCTGTCGCACGTTGTTGCTCGCCTTGGCCGCGGCCGAGCGCGCGGCGCCGATGCGCTGCTCGCTCGTCATCGGGCTCGGCGTCGCCGTGGTGTCCATGACCGCGGCGCCCGGCGCGCTCGTGGCCGCGCCGGCCGACGGGGCCGGGGCGGTCGACGGGCTTGTGCCGTCACTGGCGGCCGCGGACGGATCGTCCGAGGCCACGTTCTGCGCGGCCGCCCTCGCGACCGGGTCGGTGGCGGCCCCGGCGCTGGTCTGCAGGGCCATGAAGCCCCCGACTCCCAGCACCGCCGCCAGACCGACGCCCCCGAGCACGAGCGGCCGGCGCCGCCGTGCCCACCGGGGCACCCTCTCATCCGCTGACTGATGGTTCTTCGCTTCGGCACGACGATCGTCGGCGTGGCCCATACTCTTCAGTCCCCCGCGTGTGTCACTGCTTCGATGGCCGGCCGCCCGCGCGGAAGCCTCCGCGGGGCGGCCTCAAGCCCTGATCATCCCACCGAAGTAGTGACAAAAACCCCCAAATCAGCTACCTGGGCCGTGGCCGGGTTCCCCTCCGCGGCGCCCCCACGAACGCGCGGGCCCGGTACAGTGCGCGTCGCTGCCTCGTCGAGGCGGTCGTGGCGGGGAACGGGAGCCGGCGAATGGCGGTCGAGCGGGTCTTTCCCGTCCGGGACACACCGGACGGGCCGGCGGTGGCGCTGCGGTGGATCGGCACCACCTGGCTGGAGCGCGGCCCGCGGTACCGTCGCCGCCGGGCCCTGACCGCGGCCGCGGCGGTGCTGGGCACCCTCGGCGGCGCGGCGGCGACGGTGTGGATGCTCAGCGGCGCGGCCGCGCACGCCTCATCGCGCGGCGAGGAAGTGGTCGGCTACCTGTACGCGGCGCTCGTCGTCCCCGGCGTGTTCTGGGGACGGCACTGGCTGCGCCACGTGCCGACCCGGGAGCGCGACGCCGGGCGCGGGCTCATCGTCGGCGGGCCGGTGCTCGTCGTGCTCCTGCCGCTGGCGGTCGGCTTCGGGCTGGCCGTCGTCCCGCGGCTGTTCGGCGCGCAGTACCCGGGGGAGGAGCGAGCCCGTCGCGCGACGCTCGAGCTGCGGGGAGTGGACCTCGGCGGTCTGCCTTCGGGGTCCTCCGGCACGCCGTCGTGAAGGCCCGCCGGGGCTCTTCGACTCTGGCGGGCAATGTGGTATTCCAACCGGCTTTCATGCCGGGTTCGTACGCGGCTCGGCTGCCGGTGTCAGCCGTGCCGTCCGAGCGCACCGCGCCGCGAGGCCGCACGTGAGGTCGCGTTGACCCTCATGCAGGCAGACCGCGGTGCCGGACCCGGCGACGAGGCTCGGGTATTCACGCGTGAGCAGCTTGCCGAGGCGTGGGGAATTCGTGCCTGACCGGCAGATTCGCTTTCCTGAGCAAGCCTGGCAACAGGTAGAGGCACTTCCCCGGCAACTGCGATAGACAGTCCAGCGTGCGATCTTCCATCTTCTCGATGATCCGGTTCCGACGCTCGCAGATCCGTTCCCGCCGGGCGATCCCCTGCCGGGTGCCTAGGAACTTCACCTGCCCGCCGACGGCGTAACCATCTGGTACATGGTCACGCCGCACGACGGGAACGAGGTCATCAGCATGCAATACGTGCGAGCCGATACCTGATCCGGTGCCCGGCGTGCGGTCAGGCGGGCAGGGTCCCGACGCCGATCGGGCAGGTCATGCCGTTCGGGCCGTGGTTGCAGTAGCCGCCGGGGTTCTTGGAGCCTGGCGCACGATGAGGTACTTCGGAAAACATCGGCTCAAGAGCCGAGCGCGGCGGCGATGTCGCTGACCTTCTGGACCAGACGCATCGAGCCCGGGATGTCCCGGAAGCCGTGGTGCCGGTAGAAACCGTGGGCCGCGCTGTCGAGCGCATCGACGACCACGAACCTGGCGGCAACGGTCTGCGTGGCGACGACGATCCGGTCGAGAGCGTCCGAGAGCAGTGCGCCGCCGTGGCCGCGGCCGTGAAGAGTTTTGTCGAGGGCCAGCCGCGCGAGCAGCACGGCCGGGATCTGGGCCGGGTTGCCGCGGCCGAGCGTGCGGGGAAGATCCTCGCGCACGATCAGATGCGCGGCGATCGTGTAATACGCGACCACGCGGTGGTCCTCGTGCCACACGAAGGTGCGCCCCGTGCGCCGCGCTTCGGTCGTCATCGCGTGCTGCTGGAGCCAGCCATCGAGGTCGGGCTTGCTGCTGTCGAAGAAGCTGGTGTCGTGGTGCTCGCTCAGGGCTTCGCTGATGAACGCCACGCGGGCTTACCTCCGTTCCACAACGTCGTGAGCCCGTTGTGCGGCGGCTCGCAGCGCTTGGTTCGGCTTGGTCGGCTCGTCGAGAGCGGTCAGGAGATCGTCGAAGAACTCCGCCGGGACGACGGTGGCCATCATGTGCTCTTGCAGGACGCGTTCGGCGCGTTCCTCCGCCGCGGTCCGCGCGAAGTCGGACGTGCTCTCGTGCACAAGATCTGCGGCTTGCTCGATCCGCCTCTTGGCTTCCGGTCGCAGGCGGAACTCGAAGCGCGCCGAGGCTGCAATGGTCATTGAACCCTCCCCGTACTGTCCGTACGATTGTACGGACAGTACGGGCGAAGTGTCCATCTCAGGATGCGTCAGGGACGGTTGCGACACCGATCGGGCACGTCATGCCATTAGGACCGTGGTTGCAATAACCCATCGGGTTCTTGGCGTCGGAGAGGTACTGCTGGTGGTAGTCCTCCGCGTAGTAGAACGGCCCCGCGGGCCCGATCTCCGTCGTGATCTCGCCGTGGCCCGCGTCGCGCACGACCGGCGCGAAAGCCGCGCGCGAGGCCTCGGCCACGGTCGCCTGGGCCGGCGTGGTGGTGTAGATCGCCGAGCGGTACTGCGTGCCGACGTCGTTGCCCTGGCGCATGCCCTGCGTCGGGTCGTGGTTCTCCCAGAACGCCTTGAGCAGCGTCTCGTACGACACCGTGGCCGGGTCGTAGACCACCTGCACGGCCTCGGTGTGCCCCGTGCGGCCGGAGCAGGTCTCCTCGTACGTCGGGTTCGCCGTGAACCCGCCCTGGTAGCCGACCGCGGTGGAGTACACCCCCGGAATCCGCCAGAAGATGCGCTCCGCGCCCCAGAAGCAGCCCATGCCGAAGTAGGCCACCTCGAGCCCGGCGGGCCAGGGGCCGCGCAGCGGGGTGCCGAGGACGGTGTGCTTCGCGGCGACGGGCATCTCGGTGTCGCGCCCGGGGATGGCCGACTCGGCGGTCGGCAGGTCAAGCTGCTTGTTGTACCGCAGGAACACGATCCGCTCCTTAAAACTTGAGGCTCGCTGGCTCAAGTCTGCCGCGAAATGCGCCGCGATGCCTTATGAGCTCATTACGGCGGAGACCTTCTCCGCGAAGGAGAACGCCTCCTCGTCGCTCGCGTATTTCGTCCGCGGCCAGAAGAAGCCCTTGAGGCCGTCGCCCTTCGTCCGCGGTACGACGTGCGTGTGCAGGTGCGCGACGCTCTGTGACACGCGGTTGTTGATGGCGACGAAGGTGCCGCCCGCGGACAACCCGGTCTCGACGGCCGCCGCGATCCGCTGGACGAAGGTGAAGTACGAGGGGATGTCCGACGGGTCGAGATCGGTCAGCGTGACCACGTGCGCCTTGGGCACCACGAGCACATGGCCCTTGAACACCGGCCGGATGTCGAGGAACGCGGCGGCGGTGTCCGTCGAGGCCACCAGGTAGCCGGGCGAGGCGCCCGACGCGATCGAGCAGAACAGGCAGTCCGACACGAACGCCAGCCTAGCCGCGACTAGTGTCGGCCCATGACCCACGGCTTCGAAACCCTCGCCATCCATGCGGGGCAGGACCCGGACCCGGCCACCGGAGCGGTCGTCCCGCCGATCTTCCAGACCAGCACCTACGCCCAGGACGCCGTCGGCAGCCCGCGGCTCGGGTACGAATACAGCCGCACCACCAACCCGACCCGCGACGCCCTGCAGGAGTGCCTCGCCGCGCTCGAGGGCGGCCGCCGCGCGCTCACCTTCGCCTCCGGCCTCGCCGCCGAGGACACGCTGCTGCGCACGGTCTGCCGCCCCGGCGATCACGTGGTCATCCCCGACGACGCCTACGGCGGCACGTTCCGCCTCTTCTCCAAGGTCGCCGAGCGCTGGGGCCTCACCTGGAGCGCGGCCTCGATCCACAGCGTCGAGGCGATCCGCGCCGCGATGACCGACCGCACGCGGATCGTGTGGGTCGAGACGCCGACCAACCCGCTGCTGGGCATCGCCGACATCGCCGCGCTGGCCCAGGTCGCGCACGACCGCGGGGCGCTGCTGGTGGTCGACAACACGTTCGCCTCGCCGTATCTCCAGCAGCCGCTGCACCTGGGCGCCGACCTCGTCGTGCACTCGACGACGAAGTACATCGGCGGGCACTCCGACGTCGTCGGCGGCGCGCTCATCGGCTCCGACGAGCGGCTGATGGGCGAGCTGGCGTTCCACCAGAACGCGATGGGCGCGATCAACGGCCCGTTCGACGCGTGGCTGACCCTGCGCGGCATCAAGACCCTCGGCGTGCGCATGGACCGCCACTGCGACAACGCCGAGAAGGTCGTCGAGTTCCTGTCGCGCCACAAGGCCGTTTCCCAGGTGTTGTACCCCGGGCTGCCCGACCACCCCGGGCACGAGACGGCGGCCAAGCAGATGCGGCGCTTCGGCGGCATGGTGAGCTTCCGCGCGCAGTCGGAGGAGCACGCGGTGGAGATCTGCAACCGCGCGCGCCTGTTCGTGCTCGGCGAGTCGCTCGGCGGCGTCGAGTCGCTCATCGAGCACCCGGGCCGCATGACGCACGCGAGCGCGGCCGGCAGCCCGCTGGAGGTGCCGGGGGACCTCGTCCGGTTGTCCGTCGGAATCGAGACGATCGACGATCTTCTGGCCGATCTGGAGTCCGCGCTCGCTCGTTGACACACTTGACCGCACCACGGACGGGTACGGAAGGTGTCATCGATGCTGGACCGCGCAACCACCTGGGTAGGGGCCACGGCCAGGGAGATCGCCCGTGCGGTGCGCCGCGGCGACACCTCGGCCACGGCCGTCGTCGCCGATCACCTGGACTCCATCCGCGCCTACGACCGGATCGTCGGCGCCTTCCGCGAGGTCCGCGGGGGCGCCGCGATCGCCGAGGCGGAGATCGTCGACGACCAGCCGAACCTCGCGAACCTGGCCCTCGCCGGGGTGCCGGTCGCGGTCAAGGAGAACGTCCCGGTCACGGGGCTGCCGACGTGGAACGGCTCGGCCACCGCGCGCTGCCCCGTGGCCGAGCGCGACCACGAGGTCGTCCGGCGGCTGCGCGGGGCCGGGGCGGTCGTCGTGGGTGTGACCCGGATGCCGGAGCTGGGCATCTGGGCCACCACCGACGACGCCGGCACCGTCACGCGCAACCCGTGGCGGACCGACCGCACGCCCGGCGGCTCCTCGGGCGGCTCGGCCGCGGCGGTCGCGGCCGGGCTGGTGCCGATCGCGCACGGCAACGACGGGCTCGGCTCGATCCGCATCCCGGCCGCCTGCTGCGGCATCGTCGGGCTCAAGCCCGGCTCGGGCTCGGTGCCGGCCGGGATCGGGAGCAACGACTGGTACGGGCTGGCCGAGAACGGCATCCTGGCCACCACCGTCGCCGACGCGCACCTGGGCTACTCGGTGCTGGCCGGCCGCACCCCGCACGCGCTCGCCGAGCCGGCCCGGCTGCGGGTCGCCGTGTCGCTGCGCAGCCCGGTCGCGGGGGTGTGGCCGGACGCCGGGTCGCGCAAGGGCCTCAGCGATGCGGTACGGCTGCTGCTCGCCCATGGCCACAACGCCGTGCGCGCCGACCCGTCGTATCCGCCCGCGCTGGCCGCCCGGGTGCTGTCCACCTGGTTCGCCGCGGCGAGCCTCGACGCCGCCGAGCTGGACAAGGCCGCGCTGCAGCCGCGCACCCGCCGCCACGTGGCCCTCGGCGAGCGGGCACTCAAGCAGGGCCTGATCCGCGACGCCGACCGGGCGACCTGGCGCGAGCGCTGCCGCAACTGGTTCGGCGACGGCGGCTTCGACGTGCTGGTGACGCCGGCGCTGGCCGCCGCGCCCCCGTCCGCGGACCGCTGGTCGGCGCGCTCGTGGGCCGCGAACATGCTGGTCAACACCCGCTACGCGCCCTACGCGGCGCCGTGGAACTTCGCCGGCTTCCCCGGGCTCGTGTTCCCGGTCGGGGTCCGGCCGGACGGGCTGCCGGCCGCGGTGCAGCTCGTCGGGGCGCCCGGGTCGGAGCCGCTGCTGCTCGCCCTGGCCGGTCAGCTGGAGCAGGCCGCGCCCTGGCGTCGGCACGCGCCCGGGTGGCCCCGCGTCGCCGCGCGGCGCCGATGATCCGGGCGATCTCGGGCCCGGCGGCGGCGGCGATGCTCGGCGTCGCGGCCGCCGCGCTGGTCAACCTCGGGGTCGCGTTCCTGCCCCTGGCCGATCTGCATGCGGTCCATCACCCCGGCGTCGAGTCCGCGACGCTCGCCCTGTTCCTGCGATGGTTCGCCGGGACCCTGCTCGTCGGGTGTCTGCTGGTGGCCGCCGTGGCCTGGGCCGGCTGGTTGCTTCGGGCCCGCGGCAACCTGGTCGCCTTCGGGGTCCGGTCGCGCCGCGTCGTCGACAGCGTCGGGCGGGCGCCGCAGCTGCGTCGCCGCGTGGCGATCCTGCGGTGGACCTTCTACGGCACGGCATCCGTGGCGCTGGTGTGGGTCTGGGTGGCCTGGCTGGCGGGGCGCGAGACCGCGGCGGAGATCGCCTCCGTGCGCGACCAGGCCCGGGCCGGGCACCCGGTGGACGACGCGCTGGCCGCGCACCTGTTCGGGCGGGAGCTGATCCTCCACCTCCCTCCGGCCGCCCTGTTCGTGCTGGCCGCCGGGGCCGCGCTCCTGCTGATCGCCAATGTGACCAGCGCACAGTACGGCCGGGTGGCCCGGCTGCGCGGAGCCGCTGGTGGGACGATCGGGCCATGACCGTCTCCTCGGATCTCGTGACGCTGGCCGACATCGAAGCGGCACGGCACCTGCTGGCCGGCGTGACCCGCCTGACGCCGGTGGAGCCGAGCCGGCCGCTCACCGCCAAGCTCGGCGGCCCGGCGTGGCTCAAGTGCGAGAACCTCCAGCGCGCGGGCTCGTTCAAGGTGCGCGGCGCGTACGTCCGGCTCGCCCGCCTCTCCGCCGAGGAGCGCCGCCGCGGGGTCGTGGCCGCCAGCGCCGGCAACCACGCGCAGGGCGTCGCGCTGGCCGCGGGGCTGCTCGGCATCAGCAGCACGGTCTACATGCCGCACGGCGCCCCGCTGCCCAAGATCGCCGCGACCAAGGGCTACGGCGCGGCCGTCGAGTTCGCGGGCTCCACCGTCGACGAGGCTCTGGTCGCCGCGAAGGAGTTCGCCGAGCGCACCGGCGCCGTGTTCATCCACCCCTTCGACCACCCCGACGTCATCGCCGGGCAGGGGACCGTCGCCCTCGAGATCCTCGGGCAGGTGCCCGAGGTCAAGACCGTGATCACCGGGGTCGGCGGCGGCGGGCTGATCTCCGGGCTCGCCGTCGGGATCAAGGCGCTGCGCCCGGACGTGCGGGTCGTCGGCGTGCAGGCCGCGGACGCCGCCGCGTTCCCGCCCTCGCTGGCCCAGGGGCGCCCGGTGCGGCTGGACAGCTTCGGGACGATCGCCGACGGCATCGCGGTCGGCCGGCCCGGGGACATCACCTTCGAGCACGTGGCCAAGCTCGTCGACGACGTCGTGACGGTCACCGAGGAGGACATCTCCCGGGCGCTGCTCATGCTGCTCGAGCGCGGGAAGATGGTCGTCGAGCCGGCCGGGAGCGTCGGGGTGGCCGCGCTGCTCGCCGGGGTCGTGACGGTGCGGACGCCGGTGGTGGCCGTGCTCTCCGGCGGCAACATCGACCCGATGCTCATGCTGCGGGTGATCGAGCACGGGCTCGCGGCGGCGGGGCGGTACCTCACGTTCACCGTGCGCTGCGGGGACCGGCCCGGGCATCTGGCGAAGCTGCTGACGTACATCGCGGAGCAGGGCGCCAACGTGGTCGACGTGGCTCATCGCCGCCAGGACTCGCGGCTGCAGCTGGGGGAGGTCGAGCTCGCGCTGTCCGTCGAGACGCGCGGGTCGGAGCACTCGGATCGCCTGCTCACCGCCCTGCGGACGGCGGGCTACACGGTCACGTTCGGCGTGTAGCCCGCCTGTCCGGAGAGGTTCGGCGGCCGCTCAGCCCGCGAAGGGCTCGAAGGCGATGACCTTCACCGTGATCGCGGCGCCGTTGGGGGCCGTGTAGGTGACGATGTCGCCCTGCTTGGTGCCCAGGATCGCCTTGCCCAGGGCGGACTCCGGGCTGTAGACCGTCAGGTCGGTCGTCGCGGCGATCTCGCGCGAGCCGAGGAGGAACTTCTCCGTGTCGTCCTCGTCGTCGTCGAACTGGATGGTGACGACGGTGCCGGGCGCGACCGCGTCCGAGGTGGGCGCGTCGCCGACGACCGCCTTGCGGAGGAACTCCTTGAGGTACAAGATCCGACCCTCGGCCTTGCCCTGCTCCTCGCGGGCGGCGTGGTAGCCGCCGTTCTCGCGCAGGTCGCCCTCTTCGCGGCGTGCGTTGATCTCGGCAGCTACTGCCGGGCGGTTGGCGATGAGCTCGTCGAGCTCGGCCTGCAGCCGGTCATAGGCGTCCTGCGACAGCCAGGTGGTGGCCTGGTTGCCGTCGGTGGTCGACACTGAAGATCTCCTTACGAGCACGCTTGGGTCAAACCACCAAAGTACCAGTGACTCGCATCACCGCGGCCACTTGAATTTTCCCGGGCGTTACCTGGTTTTCAGCGGCCCGCACGCGGGGACCTCGACGGTGACCGGCCGATCGCTCGTGGCCAGCCGATATGTGACCTGCGCCTCCGCCCCCTCGGGCACGTCCACCTGGGCCAGCCCGACCTCCTGGCCGCTGGCCGAACGTGCCCGAACGCTGCAGGTCGCGCGCAGGTCGGGCTCCTTGCGCACCACGAAGTCGACGGTGATGCCGTCGTCGGTGACGTTGTAGAAGCGCTGGACCTGCGGCTCGAAGTCCTGGGGACCATACTGCCGGTAGAGCTGCCACGCGATCGCGAGCCCGGCCACGGCCACCACCGCGGCGAGGGCGAACACCAGCCAGCGGCGCCGTGGCTGCGGCTCCCGCCGGCGGCCGTAGCGGCCCGGCGGGTACTTGTCTGTGGCGTGCGTCTCTTTGGCAGTGGTCACGGGAGTGCGTCCTCGTCGTTTTTTGTCAGAGGTACCGACCACAATAGGGTCGTTACGTTTCCTCGCCTCGCGGTGGGTCTCTCTGGAGGGATAGCTCGTGACCGAGCAGTTGCGTTTGATGGCGGTGCACGCACACCCTGACGACGAGTCGAGCAAGGGCGCGGCCGCCATGGCGAAATACTCGGCCGAGGGGGTCGACGTCCTCGTCGTGACCTGCACCGGAGGCGAGCGCGGCAGCGTGCTCAACCCGAAGCTCGACCGCCCGGAGATCTGGGAGAACATCGGCGAGATCCGCCGCGCCGAGATGGACCGCGCCCGCGAGATCCTCGGCGTGCGCCAGGAGTGGCTCGGCTTCGTCGACTCGGGCTTCCCCGAGGGCGACCCGCTGCCGCCGCTGCCCGAGGGCTGCTTCGGGCTCATGGATCCCGAGGTCGCCGCGGAGCCCCTCGTCAAACTCATCCGCACGTTCAAGCCGCACGTCATCACCACCTACGACGAGCGCGGCGGCTACCCGCACCCGGACCACGTGATGACGCACAAGGTCAGCATGGTCGCCTTCGAGGCCGCCGCCGACCCGTCGCGCTACCCGGACGCGGGCGAGCCGTGGCAGCCCCTGAAGCTGTACTACAACATGGGCTGGTCGCGGAAGCGCATGACGCTGCTGCACGAGGCCATGCTGGAGGCGACGGGCGAGTCGCCCTACACCGAGTGGCTCAAGGAGTGGCAGGAGCGCCGCGACGGCCAGGACTGGCCCGACCCCGACCAGCGCGTCACCACCAAGGTCCCCTGCGGCGAGTTCTTCGAGGTCCGCGACGACGCCCTGCGCGCACACGCCACGCAGGTCGACCCGGACGGCTTCTGGTTCGCGGTGCCGATGCCGATCCAGCAGAAGATCTGGCCCACGGAGGACTACGAGCTCGTCAAGAGCTTCGTCGAGACCACCACGCCCGAGGACGACCTCTTCGCCGGCGTAAGGTGAGGGTATGAGCGCGTTGGCCGTCCTGGCCGAGAACAACTTCGGCGACACCCGCTCCGGGGGCCTGGCCGGCCCCATGGGGCTGCTCATCATCGTGCTCCTGGGCATCGCGACGGTGTTCCTGATCCGCAACATGACCGCGCGGATCCGTCGCCTGCCGGCCGAGTTCCCCGATCCGGACGCCCGCAAGAACCCGGACCGCAACGACTCGACCACATCGTCTGAGTAGTCGGCAGCAACGATCTGAGTTAGAAACGCATCGCCGGCCACTGTTGGTCCCTGTCCTGCGTGGCTTAGCCTGCACGAGGTGCGTGTTCCACTTCGCCGTGCGCGCATCCCCGTGAGGCAGGCAAGGGGGCAATGGTGACCGCGATGGCGCACGCCCCGTTGCACCCACCGTCGTCCGTCCCTGTCGCCACCGGGCCGGCGGCCGCCACGCTCCCGCGGAGGCGGCGGTGATCGCCCTCGCGCGTGCGCATCGGTCGCTGCCGTCCCGGCTCGTGGCCCTCATGGTCGCCGCCGCCGGGCTGAGTGTCGCCGCCGCGCTGGTGGCCGCCGCGCGCCTCCCCGAGGGTGCCGTCGCCGCCGCGTTGAATCGGTTCAACGTCGAAGGTCTGCCGGCGGTGCCGACGGCCGTGCTCACCGGCGCCGCCGTGGCGATGGTCTCGCAGCTGGCCCGCGTGCGTGTGCGCGCGGGTGGCGGCCTGGCCCGGCTGGCCTGGGGCGAGGCCGCGATCGTGGTGCTGCTCGCGAACTTCCCCCCGCAGGTCGTCCCGCTCGTCGCCCTGCTGGGCTTCGCCGCCGCCCACGCCGCCCTGCACCTGTTCGACGCCCGCGCGAGCCGGGCCCGGCCCGTCCGCGAGAGCATCTACGGCGTGGCCGCCCTGACCGTGGGCGCCGCCCTGGCCACCGTGGTCATGGTCGTGATCTGGGGCAGCGGCACCGCCGGCGAGAGCCTTCCGGCGCGCTTCGTCGCGGCCCTGTGCGCGGCCGCGGCCGTGTACTTCGTGGCCACGTTCGCCCTGGTGATCCTGCGCATCGTCGCCGCCGGCGGCGACCTGCGCGACACGGTGTCGACCATGGTCACGAGCAGCCCGCTGATGCTCGTCGGCAATGTGGCGGTCGGCCTGGTGGTCGTCTGGGCCTGCGCCACCAGCGGCTTCCTGCTCCTGCTGCTGCCTCCCGTGCTCTGGCTGATGCACCAGTTCTACGCGAACCGCATCGGCGAGGACGACGAGCGCCGCACGTGGGCCGAGTTCGCCGACGTGGCCCGCGACCTGAACCGCCTGGACGAGCGCGACGCGGCGACGGCCGGCATCGCGGGCGCCGTGCGCCTCTTCCGCGTGCCGGCGGCCAAGATCGTCCTCTCGGGCGGCCGTTCTCACGGCGATCTTCCCCCGGGGCCGTACACCAGCCGAGCCCTGACCGTCGGCTCGGTGTCGGTCGGCGAGCTCCAGCTGGCCGGCCCGCCGCCGCAGCGCTCGCGGGACCGCCTGATGCTGGCGACCTTCGGCGACGCGCTGGCCGCGGCCCTGCACGACGCCATCACGCACGACGAGCTGCGGGCCATGAGCGAGCGCACGACCTACGACGCCGTACGCGACCCGCTGACCGGCCTCTTCAACCGAGCGGCCCTGCTGGCGAGGGGCAACGGCCGGCTGTCGGCCCGCTCGCCGGGCGCCCCGGTGGCCCTGCTCCTGCTGGACGTGAACGACTTCAAAGAGGTGAACAACGCTCTGGGTCACACGGCGGGCGACGAGGTCCTGAAGGTGATCGCGCGCCGGGTCCAGGGCACCGCGGCGGAGGTCCCGGCCTCGGATCGGCCCTCCGGCCCGGTCATCCCGCGCCCCCGGACCCCCTCGGCGCCCGCGTTCGCCCGATCGGCCCCCGGTGGCGCGTCGTACTCACCGGGCGCGCCCGCGGCCGCGGACGTCCACCCCTCCACCGACCTCCACGCCCGCCTGGGCGGCGACGAGTTCGCGATCCTCATCACCGACCTGGCCGACGGCGCCGAAGACCTGGCCCTGGCCGCCGCCGTGGAGCGAGCGCGCCGCCTGGGCGCCCAGATCGCGGCCCCCATGGAGATCGACGGTGTGGTCCTGTCCAAGGAGACGTCCATCGGCGTGGTCGTGGCGGCCGCCGGCTCCGCCGACCTGACCGAGCTCCTGCGCCGGGCCGACATCGCCATGTACCAGGCCAAGCACGGCGGCCAGCCGGTTGCCTGGTACGACCCGGCGCGCGACGACGCCAGCACCGACCGCCTGGCCCTCCTGGCCGAACTTCGCGAGGCCCTGAACGCCGCCACCACCGGCGAGGAGCAGCTGACCCTGGACCTGCAGCCGGCCATCGCCCTCACCCCCGCGCTCGTCTCGCCGAAGTCCACCTCCGGCGGCGCCAAGCCCGCGGCGGCTCCCCCGGCGGCCGGCACCGCTCCGGTCACCGGCGTCGAGGCCCTGATCCGCTGGCGCCACCCGCGCCGAGGTCGCCTGATGCCCGGGCAGTTCCTCCCGGCCGTGGAGGCGAGCGAGCTCATCGGCCCCTTGACCCATTGGGTGCTGGAGAAGGCCATCTTCCTGGCCGCGGGCTGGCGCCGGGCCGGCTCGGCCGTGCCGGTGGCCGTGAACATCTCCGCCCGCAGCCTCGCCGACCGCCAGCTCCCCGAGACGATCAAGGACCTCCTGAGCCGCTACCGCCTTCCGGCCGAGCTGCTCGTCCTGGAAATCACCGAAACCGTCATGCTCTCCAACTCCCCGGTGATCGACGACGTCCTGGCGCGCGTGCGCCGGCTGGGCGTGCAGCTCGCCGTGGACGACTTCGGCACCGGGTACTCCGCCTTCACGCTCCTGACCCGGGTACCGGTCCAAGAGGTGAAGATCGACCGCGAGTTCGTCGCCCAGATGCTCGACTCGCCGAAGGCCGGCGCGATCGTCCAGACCACGGTGGACCTCGGCCGCCGGATAGGCCTCCGCGTGGTGGCGGAGGGCGTGGAGAACCCGGAGCAGCGGGCCCGGCTGGCGGAGCTGGGCTGCACGGCCGCCCAGGGCTTCCTCTTCTACCCGCCGATGTCGCCGGAGAGCCTCCAGTCCGTCCTGCGCGAGCGCCGCCAGGTCCAGCGCCGCCACCTGAGGGCCGAGGGCACCGGCTGATCCGCCGGGCTCGCCCGACCCGCGCGCCCGGTGGAACGCGGCCCAGGTCCTGTGTGGACGGATGGGCGGAGCGGGTGATCGAGGACTGACACACCGGCCGGGTGCTCGGTGTTGGAGTGGCGTTGCCCTAGCGTCACCGAATGTGAGCAGGCGGGGGATTGCCGGGGCGGCCGGGTTCGTGGTCGCTGCTGTCGGGGCGTTTGTCGTGCTCGATCACTTCGGGGGGAGTGAGCGGTTCGCCGATCTGCCCGGGGGTGCCGACGTGCGGCTCGCCGGGCGGTTCACACCCCAGCAGGTCGAGCGGCTCGCGGGGCTGCCCGAGGCGGAGGCCGTCGAGTGTGACGACACGCTGTTCGACGTGGGGATCGCCACCGGGCGGCTGCAGCTGGAGCAGGTGACGGTGCTGACGGCGGTGCGGAGCCCGGGGCTGCAGCGGGCGGCGCTGGTGCAGGGGCGGGCGGTGCGGGGTGACGCCGAGATGCTTGCCGTGGACGGGCGGGGACTGAAGCTCGGGGACCGGGTCACCGTGACGCGGGGCGGGCGCGGGGTCGCGGGCAGCGTGGTCGGGGTCGTGGCTCGGCCCTCCGGGCAGCCGGACGCCGTGGCGTTGTTGCCGGCCGGGGCGGTGGCTCGGCTCGGCGGGGGGAGTGGGTGCGCGCAAGTCGCTGTGCGGCTTCGGCGGCCCAGCGAGGCCACGGCGTTTCAGCGGGCGGCCAAGGGGCTGCTCGGCGGGGACCCCGTGGTCACCTACGACGAGTCGCTGCGGGGACACGTCTGAGTGCCGCGAGGCGAGAGCGAGGGCTACGCGGTCGCGGGCGTGCCCGACCACGTCATGGACAGGGCCGTTGCCGCTCGTTCGGCCCGGATCTCCATCGCCGAGCCCAGGATCACGGCCCGGTCCGACACCACCAGCGTGTCGTGCACGGTGTACGTCTGCCGCGCGCTGATGAAGACCGGCGTGTTCGCGGGCTCGGCCAGCAGCGCCGACGACGCGGCGTCCAGCAGGCCGGGGCTGACCGTCTCCGTCGCGCGCAGGACCGGCACGCCCGTGTTCGACAGGGCCGTGTACAAGGCCGTCGTGGTGAAGTCCACCTCCAGCAGGGCGGCGGCGTACGGGGCCGGCACCCACGACACCTGGTGGACGCAGGGGCGTCCGGCGAACGTGCGGACCCGTTCGAGGCGAAGGGCGCGCCCGCCGAAGGTCTTCGAGTCCGCCAACGTCGACGAGATCACCTCGGTGGCCACGGCGAAGCCCTGGTCGCGCAGGTCGTCGGCGAGGCTGCGCAGCGAGCCCAGGCGGTAGGCCAGAGGGGGCGGGGACACGAACGTGCCCCGCCCCGGCTGCTGGACGATCAGGCCCTCGTCGCTCAGCTGGCGCAGGGCCTGCCGCAGGGTCATCAACGTGACGCCGTAGGCGGTGCTCAGGTCACGCTGGGCCGGCAGGGCCGCGCCGGGGGCGTAGAAGCCGCTGCGGATCTTCGCGGCCAGGTCGGTCGCGATGGCGCGGTAGCGGGGTTCGCCGTCGCGGGGCAACCGGTCCTCCTGAAGCGTGAAGCCTGATGCGAGCAGGCCGCTACGATATCGCCGCCCTCAAGGCGCGGACGTACTCGCCCGCCTCGGAGGCGCTCGCGCCGTCGAGGATTCGGCGCATCAGGGCCGCGCCCACCACCACGCCGTCCGCCAGGGACGCGGCCTGCGCCGCCTGGGCCGGTGTCGAGATGCCGAAGCCGAGCAGGACGGGCAGGGAGGTCTGCGGCTTCAGGCGGGCGGCCAGGTCGGCGGCCGACGAGGCCAGCGACGCCCGCTCGCCCGTCGTGCCCATGACCGTGACGCCGTAGACGAAGTGGCGGCTTCTCCGGCCGATCTCGGCCAGGCGGGCGTCGGGAGTCGCGGGGGACGCCAGCAGGACCAGGTCGATGTGGGCGGCCACCTCCTCGCACTCCTCCAGGGGCAGGTCCGGCACGATCAGGGCGGTGAAGCCCGCCGCCTTCAGGCGGGCGCAGAACGCCGCGGCGCCCGAGCGGATCACGAGGTTGGCGTAGGTGGAGGCGATCAGCGGTACCGAAACGGAAACCGCGGCAAGGTCGGACAGGATGCGATCCAGGGTCGCGCCGCGGGACAGCGCGGCCTCGGTGGCCTCCTGGATCGTCGGGCCGTCCAGGGTCGGATCCGAGAACGGCAGGCCCACCTCCAGGTAGTCGGCCCCGGCGTCCGCGAACGCCGTCAGATAGTCCGTCCACGACGACGTCACGCCGGCGGTGACGTACGGCATCAGCAGCTTCACAACGCCTCCCGCAGCGACGCGAGGTCCTTGTCGCCGCGGCCCGACACGGTGACGAGCACCGTCGAGCCCTCGGGCAGCTCGCCGCGCATGACCCAGGCCAGCGCGTGCGCGGACTCGAGGGCCGCGACGATGCCCTCGGTGCGGGCGAGCCGGCCGAACGCGGTCACGACCTCCTCGTCGGAGACGGTGACGTAGCGGGCCCGGCCGAGGTCGCGCAGGTGGACGTGCTCGGGGCCGATGCCGGGGTAGTCCAGGCCGGCCGCGATGGAGTGGGCTTCGGCCACCTGCCCGTCGTCGTCCTGCAGGAACAGGGAGCGCACGCCGTGCAGGACGCCGAGCCGCCCGCGGCTCGCACCGGCGCCGCCGTCGGCCTCGACGCCGATCAGGCGGGCCGGCGTGTCGACGAAGCCGGCGAAGGTGCCGGCCGCGTTCGAGCCGCCGCCCACGCAGGCCACCACGTAGTCGGGCACCGCCGAGCGCAGCTCGGTCGCGCACTGGCGCCGGGCCTCGTCGCCGATGACGCGCTGGAACTCGCGGACCATCCACGGGTACGGCGCCGGGCCCAGCACCGAGCCCATGCAGTAGTGCGCCGTCGCGACCTCGCCGACCCAGGCGCGCATCGCCTCGCTGGTCGCGTCCTTGAGCGTGCGGGCCCCGGTGTGCACCGGCACGACCTCGGCGCCGAGCATGCGCATCCGGAAGACGTTGAGCTCCTGGCGCTCGATGTCCTTCGCACCCATGTAGACGGTCGCGGCGAGGCCGAACAGCGCCGCCGCGGTCGCCGTGGCCACGCCGTGCTGGCCGGCGCCGGTCTCCGCGATGAGCTTCGTCCGCCCCATCCGCTTCGCCAGCAGCGCCTGCCCGAGCACATTGTTGATCTTGTGGGAGCCGGTGTGGGTCAGGTCCTCGCGCTTGAGCAGCACCGTCAGCCCGAGCTCGGCGGAGAGCCGCAGCGCGGGTGTGAGCGGGGTCGGGCGGCCCGCGTAGGTGGCCAGCAGGCGCTCGAGCTGCCCGCGGAACGCGGGGTCGGCCCACGCCTCCCGGAACGCGTCCTCGACCTCGCGGCAGGCGCCGATGAGCGACTCGGGCACGTACCGCCCGCCGTACTCCCCGAACCGCCCGCGCGCGCCCGGGTCGGTCATCGCGGAGTGGCGCGGCCGCATGAGCAGCTCGGTCATGGTGAGCCTCCACAGTTCTAGAACAGTTGACTGTTCTAGAACTGTGGCACGAGGGGTGCGAGATGTCCAGACTGTTTCCATGGCGCTCATCGACTACGACACCAGGGCCGCGGCCGCGTTCGCCGCCGGACGGCACCTCGACGACGACGCGTTGCGCGGGTGGCGCGAGCGCATCGCGCACTATGTGCGCCCCACCGCCGAGACGCGCCTGCTCGACCTCGGGGCCGGCACGGGGCAGTGGATGTCGGCGTTCCGGCGGTGGTACGGCCTGACCCCCGTCGGCATCGAGCCGTCCGCCGCGATGCGCGCGATGGCGCCGGAGCCGATCCTCGGTGGCGACGCCGAGCGCATCCCGCTCCCGGACGGCGACGTGGACGCGGTCTGGCTCTCCACCGTCGTGCACCACCTCCCCGACCTGCCCGCCGCGGCCGCCGAGATCCGCCGCGTCCTGCGCCCCGGCGGCCTGGTGCTGATCCGCTCGGCGTTCGCGGGCCGCCCCGACGGCATCTCGCTGTTCACGCACTTCCCGGAGGCCGCGACCGCGATGGCCACGCGGTTTCCGTCCGCATTGGACGTTGCCCGCGGATTCGGCACCGCCGGCTTCACCGCCCTGGCCCTCGAACCCGTTCCCCAGCTCACGGCGCCGACCCTGGGCCACATCGTGGACACCTTCGACCGGGCGGCCCACACCCCGCTCATGCTGATCGGCGACGACGAATACGCGCGCGGCCTGGCCCGGCTGCGGGCCGCCGATCCGACGCAGCCCGTCGTCGACGCCCTCGACCTGCTCGTGCTGCGGGCCCCGGACCGGCGCTAGCGGCCTGCGCCGAGCGGCCCGGCGGATCGGTACATGTCCGCGACCCGCCTGGGTAGCCTGACGCACATGGCCAACCGTCTCGCCGGGGCGACCTCGCCCTACCTGCAGCAGCACAAGGACAACCCGGTCGACTGGTGGCAGTGGTCGCCCGAGGCGTTCGCCGAGGCGCGCCGCCGCGACGTGCCCGTGCTCATCTCGGTCGGGTACGCGGCGTGCCACTGGTGTCACGTGATGGCCCACGAGTCCTTCGAGCACGAGGGCGTGGCCAAGCTCGTCAACGAGCTGACCGTGCCGATCAAGGTCGACCGCGAGGAGCGGCCCGACGTCGATGCCGTCTACATGACCGCCACCCAGGCGATGAGCGGCCAGGGCGGCTGGCCGATGACGGTGTTCGCCACGCCCGGCGGCGAGCCCTTCTACTGCGGGACCTACTTCCCGCGCGAGGCGTTCGCGAACCTCGTCCAGGCCGTCGCCGCCGCCTGGCGCGACCAGCGCGAGGGCGTGCTGCAGCAGGGCGCCGCGGTGGTCGAGGCGATCCGCAAGGTGGCGGAGCGTCCGCCGTCCAACCCCATGGACGATGCGGTACTGCGCGCCGCCGCGGCCTCGCTCATGAAGTCCTACGACGCCCAGCACGGCGGCTTCGGCGGCGCGCCCAAGTTCCCGCCGCACATGGCGCTGCTGTTCCTCCTGCGGCACTACCAGCGCACGCGGGACGACGCGATCCTCGACGCGGTCCGGCACACCTGCGAGCGGATGGCCCGCGGGGGCATGTACGACCAGCTCGCCGGGGGCTTCGCGCGGTACGCCGTCGACGGCACCTGGACCGTGCCGCACTTCGAGAAGATGCTCTACGACAACGCGATGCTGCTGCGGGTCTACACGCACCTCGACCGCATCGCCGGCAGCGCGACCGGCCGCCGGGTCGCCCACGAGCTCGTCGCGTTCCTCTCGCAGGAGCTGCACGACGGGCACGGCTTCATCTCCGCGCTGGACGCCGACGCCGACGGCGAGGAGGGCCTCACCTACGTCTGGACCCCGGCCCAGCTCGACGAGGTGCTCGGGGAGATCGACGGGGCGTGGGCGCGGTACCTGCTGCAGGTCACGCCGGAGGGCACCTTCGAGCACGGCTCGTCGGTGCTGCAGCTGCCCGAGGACCCGGGCAACGCCGAGCGCTGGCACGACATCCGCACCCGGCTGCTGGCGGCCCGCACGACCCGGCCCCAGCCCGCCCGCGACGGCAAGGTGGTCGCGGCCTGGAACGGCCTGGCGATCACGGGGCTGGTCGAGTTCGGCAAGGCGTACGGCGACCCGGACGCGATCGCGCTGGCCGTCGAGACCGCCGAGTTCCTGGCCGGCACGCATCTCGTCGGCGGCCGCCTGCGCCGGGTCTCCCGCGACGGCGTGGCGGGTGAGCCGGCGGGCGTGCTCGAGGACTACGGCGCGGTCGCCGAGGCGTTCTGCGCCGTGCACCAGGCGACGGGTGACGGCCGCTGGCTCGACCTGGCCCGGCAGCTGCTCGACGTGGCGCTCCAGCACTTCCGCGACCCGGACTCCGGGGGCTTCTTCGACACCGCCGACGACGCCGAGGCGCTCGTGGCCCGCCCGGCCGACATCACCGACAACGCCACGCCGGCCGGGCTGTCCGCGGTGTGCGCGGCCCTCGTGACGTTCTCGGCGCTGACGGCGGACACGACCTACCGCGAGGCGGCCGAGCGCGCCCTCGCGACGGTCTCCGTCGTGGCGGCCACGCACGGGCGGTTCACGGGCTACGCCTGCGCCGCGGGGGAGGCGCTGCACTCGGGGCCGTTCGAGATCGCGATCGCCACCGCCGACCCGTCGGACCCGCTGGTCGCGGCGGCGTGGTGGCACGCCCCGCCCGGCGCCGTGGTGGTCTCCGGCGCGCCCGATCAGCCCGGGGTGCCGCTGCTGTCGGACCGGCCCCTGCGCGACGGGCTGGCGACGGCGTACGTCTGCCGCGGGTTCGTGTGCGACGCACCGGTCACCGCGCTGGAGGATCTGGTCGCCAAGCTCGCCTGACGGGTCGCGAAATATCCGGTTCGTACCTCACCGGATATTTCGGACTTATCAGCATTTCACGGTCTTCCGCTGGCAGCGTAGTGCCCATGGTTGGCCAACTCCTGTAATGGTGTAATCGTGTAATCATGATGATGCGACGAGGAGACGCCCCCTGGGGGCGGGGCGGTGGGCCGCGCAGCGAGCCCCCGCCCGCCGACGACGCCACCGCCTGGATCGGCGGGGCGCTGCCGGAGAGCTGGTTCCAAGGTCCGGCCGAGGTGACCATCGACCGCGACGAGATCCTGATCGTGGGCCGGCTCGGCGCGCCTTCCCTGCCCGAGGACGCGAGCGACGCCGACCGGGCCGCCGCCGAGCAGGGCCGGATCGCGGGCTTCCGCGAGACGACCCGCGACCAGCGGATCGGCATCGCCCAGCAGCTCGAGCGCCGCTACCGCCGCAAGGTCTCCTGGGGCGTGCAGGTCGGCGAGGCCCGGGAGCTGTTCACGACGCACTCGGCGCCGGTGATGACCCGCCTGCGCCAGGCCGAGCGGCAGGTGCTCGACACGCTGGTCGACTCGGGCGTGGCGCGGTCGCGGTCCGAGGCGCTCGCGTGGTGCGTGGCGCTCGTCGGGCAGCACGCGGACGCGTGGCTGACCGAGCTTCGGCAGGCCATGGAGTCCGTGGACGAGCTGCGCAAGCGCGGTCCGGCGGTCTAGATCCACGGTTGCGTTCCCAGTTGCGCCGCGCGGTCTTCTCGGGCAAGTCGGACATGCCCGAATGCCGCGCGGTGCAATCCGGGACAATGTCACGAACGCGATATTTCTATCGTCAGGGTATAAATCCGATATGTCGCGGCGCGCCAGCGCCCGACATATCGTCCCTGCTCCGAGCCCGAAAATCGAAACGATAGGCTGGCCAGCCTATGGACACCCGAACCGGACTTCCCGTCGTCGGCATGGTGGGCGGCGGCCAGCTGGCCCGGATGACCCACCAGGCGGCGATCGCCCTCGGCCAGTCGCTGCGCGTGCTCTCCGTCTCGCCCGACGACGGCGCCGCACTCGTCGCCGCCGACGTGCGCATCGGCCGCCATGACGACATCGACGCGCTGCGCGAGTTCGCCAAGGGCTGCGACGTGGTCACCTTCGATCACGAGCACGTGCCCGGCGACCTGATCCGGCAGCTGGCGAGCGAGGGCTTCACCCTGCTGCCGGGCGCCGACGCGCTGCACTTCGCCCAGAACAAGCGGGCCATGCGCGAGCACCTCGGCGCGCTCGGGTTGCCGATGCCGCGCTGGACCGACGGCGACGTCCAGGCCTTCGGCGACGAGGTCGGCTGGCCGGTGATCGTGAAGACGGTGACCGGCGGCTACGACGGGCGCGGCGTGTTCGTCGCGCACTCGATGGCCGACGTGCCGCCCGGCGTCAAGGTGATCGCCGAGGAGCTGGTGCCGCTCAAGCGCGAGCTGGCCGCGGTTGTCGCGCGCTCGCCGCTCGGGCAGGTCGCGGCCTACCCGGTCGTGCAGACCGTCCAGGAGGGCGGGATCTGCGTGGAGGTGCTGGCGCCCGCCCCCGGCCTCGACGAGGACCTCGCGATCACCGCCCAGCGGCTCGCCATCGACATCGCGACCGGGCTCGGCGTGGTCGGCCTGCTGGCCGTCGAGCTGTTCGAGACGACCGACGGGCGCCTGCTCATCAACGAGCTCGCGATGCGCCCGCACAACTCCGCGCACTGGACCATCGAGGGCGCGCGCACCTCGCAGTTCGAGCAGCACCTGCGGGCCGTGCTCGACTACCCGATGGGCGACACGCGCCTCACCGCGCCGGCCGTGGTGATGGCCAACGTGCTCGGCGGCGAGCCGGGCGGGATGTCCATCGACGAGCGCCTGCACCACCTGTTCGCCGAGGAGCCCGGGGCCAAGGTCCACCTCTACGGCAAGCAGGTCCGCCCCGGCCGCAAGATCGGGCACGTGACGGTGCTCGGCGACGACCTGGAAGACTGCCGTCGGCGGGCTCGCAAGGCCGCCCGCATTCTCGAGGAGGGGTATCAGCATTGAGCGCGCCAGTGATCGAGGTCGGCGTCATCATGGGCAGCGACTCCGACTGGCCGGTCATGCGGCTCGCGGCCGAGGCCCTCGACGAGTTCGGCATCGGCTACGAGGTCCGCGTCGTCTCGGCGCACCGGACCCCGCACCTGATGCTCGACTACGCGGGGGAGGCCGTGGCCCGGGGCCTGAAGGTCATCATCGCGGGCGCGGGCGGGGCCGCTCACCTGCCGGGCATGGTCGCCTCGGCCACGCCGCTGCCGGTGATCGGCGTGCCGGTGCCGCTGAAGTATCTCGACGGCCTCGACTCCCTGATGTCGATCGTGCAGATGCCCGCCGGCATCCCGGTCGCCACCGTGTCCATCGGCGGCGCGCGCAACGCGGGTCTGCTCGCCGTGCGCATCCTCGCCGCCGCGAACCCGGAGCTGCTGGCCAAGGTCCGCGACTTCCAGGAGTCCCTGCGGGCCCTGGTCGCGGAGAAGGACGCCGCGCTGTCGGCGTCCCTGATCGAGCCCGCCGCCGAGTAGAGCCACCGCAAAATCCGCAGGCGCGGCCGGGGTGGTCGCGCCTACCCTCGGCGGTCATGGGACGGCTGCTCAATGTGATCGACGTCGAGGCGACGTGCTGGGCCGGGCCGCCGCCCGCCGGACAGGTCAACGAGATCATCGAGGTCGGGGTCTGCGTCGTGGACCTCGACGCGGGGGAGCGCGTCGGCCGGGACCGGATCATGGTGCGGCCCGCCCGATCGGCCGTCAGCGCGTTCTGCACCGAGCTGACCGGCATCACCCCCGACGAGGCCGCGGCCGGGCTCTCGTTCGCCGAGGCGTGCGAGCGCCTGCGCACCGTGCACCGCAGCGACTCGCGGCCCTGGACGAGCTGGGGCGACTACGACCGCAAGCAGTTCGAGCGGCAATGTCAGGGGCGGCAGCGGTACCCCTTCGGCTGCGACCACACCAACGCGAAGGTCGCCTTCGCCGACGCCCACGGCATGCGCAGGCAGGGCATGGCCGGCGCACTGCGGACGGCGGGCCTGCCCCTTGAGGGGCGGCACCACAACGGCGCGGACGACGCCTGGAACATCGCCGCGCTCGTGCTGCACCTGGTCGAGCGTGGCCAATGGGCCCGCATCGCCTGATCGGCGCAACTCTTTGTCTGTTTCTTCCGTTATCGGAGGTGTTGGTTCGGGCGGACGAGGGCGGGTACGGCATGACGGCGCACCAGGGCGGCAGGCTCCATCGGTGGACGGCGCGCGCCCTGGTCGGCGGCGCCGCCGTGGCCTCGGCGCTCGCGTTCGGCTCCGCGTCCGCCGCGCCCCCGCGGACCGTTCCCGGCGCCGAGCCGGCCCGCGTGGTGAGCGGTGTCGTCGTCGCCGGGGTGGCCTCGGTGACCCTGCTGCTGCTCCTCGCGGGCACGATCCTCGTCGTGGCGCCGCACTTGATTCGTCTCGTGCGAATCATCAACGCCCGCCGTCAGGTGCGCTGATCTGCGGCGGAAAAGGTCGGGCTTTTCGAACGTCGATCGGTGACCCCACGCAGCCGTGGCGTAGCGGTAGAGTGACCGCGTCGCGTTGACGGTGAGGGGGATCGATGTCCGATTACTCGGCGGTCGGCGGGGTCGGGTCGTTCGAGTGGAGCCGGCGGGACAGCGCGCGCTACGACGCCGCGCTCGAAGCCGTCGAGGAGGCGATCGCCTGCTACGCGCGCCTGCGCAACCGGGCCGTCGCGAGCGGCAACGACGCCGAGGCCGAGCGGCTGCTGGCCGACCAGGCGGCCTGCGTCACCGAGCAGCGGCTCCTGCGGCCCGACGACACCGCGGCCGTGGCCCGGATCCTCGCCGAATACCCGGCGCTCATCGCCTGGCTCCGCGACCGCATCGGCTAGGCCCGATCTGCCGGTCATGTCGAGTCGTGTGTGGGTGCCGCGCGATGGCCTGGCTACGGCAGGGTGACCCCGCCTTCGCGGGGCACACGGAACCCGGGCCCGTCGCCGGCCGGCGCGATCGGCAGGACATGAACTGCAGCCCGCGCCCGGCCACGGGATCGTACGGTGGGAGACGTGACACTTCCTGAGTCTCTGCAGCGGCTGCTCGCCCAGCCCAACCCGGCCGTCATCGCGACCGTGCGCCAGGACGGGCAGCCCGTCTCCGTGGCCACCTGGTACCTCTTCGAGGACGGCCACATCGTCGTGAACATGGACGCCGGGCGCAAGCGCCTCGCCTATCTGCGCCAGGAGCCCCGCGTCAGCCTGACGGTGCTCGACAAGGAGAACTGGTACACCCACGTCTCCGTCACCGGCATCGTCACCGAGATCAAGGACGACCCGGACTTCGTGGACATCGACCGCATCGCCAGGCACTACACCGGCAAGCCCTACACGAACCGGGAGCGGCCGCGGACCACGGCGATCATCGACATCACCTCGTGGCACGCCTGGCCGCCGGACGCCGTCGACGAGTAAGGCCGGCTTCAGGGCGACCGCCTCTGATCACCCACGGTGAGCCCGGGTTCACCTCGGGCTGACCGAAATCACCCAGGTGAACGCGGCCGACGAGCACGGCGGCGCGATCCGCATCACGGTCGATGCGCGGCCGTCCGGCCCGGTTGTAACGCCAGTGTTAATTCCAGACTTGACACAAGACGTCAATAGATAGATGGTCGTCGTAGCAGTACCGCAGAGGCCGGTTCCGGTCGCGCCGCCGAGCGCCGGGGCCGGCCTCTCGCGATCGGTCAGGCCTGCAGCAGCTGGCGGGCCATGACGATGCGCTGGACCTGGTTCGTGCCCTCGTAGATCTGGGTGATCTTTGGTTCCGTGGGCACTGAGCTGCTAAAACTCGCTATCTAGGTGGCGGGCCAGGATTCTGCCAGAGTTCATGATTCGCTCCATTCGGACAATAACGGTTACCTTCGATGCGTTGTCGTCCAATCTCTCTGCGTGATTGGCCGGTTGGAACTCAATGTGATGCCGTTGTTCGGCGTCGACCTCCGCCTGCATGATTCCGATCGGCTCGGTACAGAACGCGCTCGCGGTCGACCGGGCCGACGGCATCATGATTCGGTCGATGACGTCGAGCAGCTGGTCCATGGCCGCACGGGCACGATCGATCTCTTCCTGCCGCCCCCGGCATCCACTGCGCAGTGCAGCCCTAAGCGACGCGGCTGTTTCATGATTCGTCCTCGCCGACGACCGGTAGCACGTAGTCCTCGGCAAGCTTCGCCAGATGCATCGGCAGCGGCCGTGCAAGCGGGATGTAGTCATCATGGAAGCGCAACTGATGCGCCAGTGCGGCCCAGTTGGATGGTTTGTCTGGCTCAACGTCGTCCCGCCCGGCATCTGCCAATGCCTTTTCCGACAGGCACCCAAGGACAACAAGCTCAAGATATTGCGGATTCGACGCCGGCCAGGACGGCGCCGTCGGCCAGGCCGGGTGCGGGCCGAGCTTCATCGCACCCTTCGGCTTCTTGTTGGTGTGGGACTTGTCGGTGACGCTGACGAAGACCCGGTTGTCGAGTGGAGCTCCGTCCTCCGACCACAGACCCGCGGCCAGCCCGGCCGCTTCGTCTCCGCCGCTCGGCGCGTACCACTGCGGCACCTCGCCCCGGCCGCCGGAATCCCGCATCAGCACGAGGCGCAGGTCGGGGCCGTATACCGCAAGGCGCTGCGCCTCGTCGCCGCCGAATCCGAGCCGGTCGGCCTGCAGCGAGCCGTTGCGCAGCCACTGCCACGAACTGCGCAGGTTGGCGGCGTTGCCGAGCAACAGTGTCGGGCGGTCCCGGACGCCGAAGAGGACGGTGCGAATGCGTCTCTCAAGGTCGTCGCGCTGTTCTTGCGCCGGACGAACCCGGGGCGCACGTTGATCGTCTTCATTCGCCTCGACCACCTTGACACTCCGCGCCAGACCGACCAGCAGCTGCGGGTACGGGACCCAGTCCTGGAGTGCGTGATCCCAGCCTCGCACTGGGTGGACGTCGTCGCCGGGTCGTACCCGCACGGCAATGAGTTGCGCGGCTGCCGCACGCGTGAGGCCGCCGCTGCGGCGACGCACGATCCAGAGCGCGAGGTACTGCAGGTCCTTCGGCACGTATGAGTTGACCCGCCGTTCCGGAATGGTGATCGCGCCGACCTGGCGCAGGCCGTCCAAGATCGTCCAGCGGGCCTTCTCTTCAAGTTCCTTGTCGGCCGGATCGGGCGCGACAAGGAACTTGCTGACTCGGCCGGTATCCGCGAGCCCGAGCCGAAGTGCAAACTTTGGATCGGCATCGGACCCGTACCATGTCCGGCCGTTGATCTCGGCGAAAGCCAGACCGATGCCGTCGTGAACGGCCGCGAGTCGCGTGCTAACGGCAACGCGGCGGGCCTGAACCGCCTCGCCGAGCGCGGCCGCTGCGGTCAGGCCAGGCCGCTTGGGCGGCTCCAGCGCGCCGCCAAGAGGACCGATCTCCGCTGTGCGGATACGGAGATGCAAGCCGCCGAACTGCCATTCCTGGTTATGCTGGTGGTGCTCGATTGGCGCAGGAAAGCCCAAGGCCTGGGCGAGCGCGGTCATCAGCCGACGGCGGGTTTCAGGCAGTTGCCAGAGGATGTCGATGTTGAGCGGGTCACCGTTGAGACCTGCAATCAACGCCGTGCGCCGCGCGGCCGCCGCAGCTCGCTCGGCGGCCACTCGGACCTCGGGTTCCGCGGTCTTGGACGCTTTGCTCATCAGCGCTGGCTTGTTGCTTTCGCCGGCACGCCGCAGGTTGGGGGCCCTACGCAGCATCGGCCGGAAACCCTCTTCGATCCAGGCATCCAACATGGCCCGCTCGCCCGAGAAAATTCCGGCCTCGACCTCGTGCGGACCGTTCCCGTTTCGGTGGACGACACCCGCGGCGATCGAGCTGTGACGTCCCTCCAGCCAAGCCCTGGGTTCGCGGAGGATTTCTTGCGGATCGGGGAACACCCGCATGATGTCCAGCTCGGGCAACAGGTCGGCAGGGCTCCGCTGAAGCCATCCGACCTTGCGAAGGTCACGGCGGTAGCCGACCTGGTGTTCGATGAGCCGCCCGGCCCTTTCGCCGTTTGCGTCGAGCCACGGCATCGGCACGTCAAGCGCTACGCGAGCGTGCCGCCCCCCGAACGTGTCGACGACCGAGTTCGTCGTCCATCGCCGAATTCCGGTCTCCACGTGAATCCGGTAGCCCGGCCGAAACGGCACGGTCTGCATCGTGATGACGATGGACGCGGAGTAGAACCAGTCGCGGCCCTTGGACCAGAACCGGTGCGGCGGCCAGGACACGAGCCGTGCACCCTGTTCCCGGTCCACCATCCGGAACTGGATGTCGCGGTCAAGGCCGGCTGAGCGGTACGTCCGGTCGGCGATCCTCGCCGCGAGGATCTCTGGCACGAGCGAGTAGAGGCGGCGTTCGGGATCAGCGGTAGGCCCGCTCGACGGCGCCGCAGCGCTGAAGTCGACCGGCTTGACGTCCCACCTAGGGACCTGATCGAACATCGAGCCGAGCACCTCGATCGCACGCTCTTCGTCATCATGCCCGGAGAGGATCCACGCGCTGACGACCGGCGCGATGACCGCCTCAGGAACCGGTGAACGCGCGTAGATCCATGGCGCCTCGACATCGGTTCCGGCCCGCCGCCCGGTGGCGACCACCCCGGGGGCCAAGGCCCGCAGCGCCGAGTTGAGTTGCTTGACCGGTGGGGTGAACGGGTGTTCCCGATGCGGGTTTCGCTGGCGATCGAGGTTCAGTAGCTTCGTCCGCCATGCCTCGGAGAAGGCAATGACGTGAAAGTTCTCCGTCCAGACGCCGAAGTCGGGATCGAGCTCGTACGCCGTCGGCCGAATCAGATTGTTGACCACTTCAGTTCCTTTCCACCGTCCGCTCGACACAGCCGGAGAGCGCGAGCCAGAGCGGCCTGTAGAGGGCGTCGACGATGAAGCGCTCGTCCATCGGTTTGTCGGATGTATCCGTGAAATACGGCTGCAGGACGTGCAGCATGCTGTGCAGCAGGCTCGTCTCGTTGGTGTCGCGACCGGCCGGCAATTCGGCGAGCTGGGGCGCGAAAGCAGCGTCGACGAACACGACTTTTGCGGCGACGTTTCCCCGCACCAGCCGACCTATGACCTGCCAGATAAGGACCAACATGTCCCAGGTGATGCTGTCGCGATCGTCACCGAGCCGACTCCAAGCAAGCGATCGCGCGAGCACGCTATACCACTTCGAGCGGGACAGACGACGCACCTCCCGTGCCGCCTCACCGAACCCGGGCTTGCTCCGAACCCAGCCGTCGAACTCGCCCGAATCGATGGCCCGGACGATCCAGTCGTTGATGGCGTGTACGGCGAGGATGATGTCGTCGGGCCTGGGATTCGGCCGGACGAGAAAGTAGGCGGTACCGATGGCCGCCTGGTTGTCGAGATTCAGAATGTTGTGTCCACGCTCGACCGCGAGCAGCGGTGCGACCAGCACAGACGCTGGTGTTTCGGCCAGGTTGTCGACGTCACCCCGCCGCAGGATGCCCGCATGCCGGTCGCCGTCCTCGAAACCGATCTCGACCGTGTCGTCATAGTCCGGCACGAGCCGCATGACACGGTGCTGCTGCCAACGGATGTTTGCCTGGTGCAGTTCGTCGGCGACAACGGTCGTCTCCGCGTAGCTGCCGACCAGCAGCAGGATTCGTTGTCGCTCCTCAGGGAGAGTGGCAAGTTCGCGTTCGAGGATGCTCGGCTCTCCGTTCACGGACTCACCGAGCCGCCGGGCGATGCGCCGGAGCATTTCTTCACGCCGACCTTCTGGCTGGCCAGAGATGCGCAGGGCTTCACCACGGTCTCTGACAAACTCGATGCGCATCTCGGAGGCGTCGATACCGGGGCGTTGTCCGGCCGATGCGTCGGCTTCCGGCGAGGCCTCGGGATCCGGCCGAGGTTTCAGGATCACGCCGACCGGAACCGGGATGTGGTAACGGCTGGATTTGCCGGCCCAGCTGCTACCTGACATAAGCAGGACATTCGTTGGGGGATGGCTGTCGACCTCGGCGATGCGCGGAATCGCGCGCAGCAGCTCGCGCCCGACACCGATGCATCGAAAGAAGCGCAGTTCGCCGCTCTGGACGCGTCCGCTGTTGGGGCCATTCGGCACGAACTGGAACCCGACGACGTTGCCCATCGGGGATTCGGGCACGATCGGCCGATAGTCGTCGGGGCCTCGATACATCTGGTTGAAGTCCAGGTTCAGGGCGGCCTGGACTCGCGGCCACATGGCGTTGACGAGGGACAGTTTGCGCTCCAGGACGGCCAGGAGCAGCGTGAACTCGAACTTGCGACACGTCTCGTCGAGCCAGTCGGCGGGGGATTGAGTCTTCTTACGCGGACGACGTGCGTCGAACTCCTGCCGCTTCCTCTCGAGTACGGGTTTGAGGTTGAAGAGGTCGATCATGATTGTGCGGAGTCGTGCGCGCGTCTGGCGCGGCCGCCCGGTGTGCAGAAGCTCGGCCGTCAGTTGGGAGAGGGATGAGCCCGAGTCGAGCGGGTTCGCCCGGAAGGCGTCCAGCCGCAGCGTGAGCTCGCGCTGCAGGTGAGCCCGGTCGTCGTCCGAGTTGCCGTAACGGCCCTCGATCAGGCGCAGCTGAAGGGTCCAGGAGTTGAAGTATCCGATTTGCACCCACCGGCGCAGTTCGGGTTGACCGACCAGCATCGTGTACAGCCGGTCGGTCGCCGTGCCGACCACGTTCACGGCGGCAGTCCAGTTGGCAACGTCGCGGTCGGAGAGTTGCCGGCGTCCAGCAGCAGCGAGAACACGAATGCGGTGCGTATTGAGATCATCGAGCAGGGATTGATTGCCGACGGAGCCGACAAGCGAGACAGCCGGGGCGAACATCTGGTCCAGCTGCATCTGTACTCGGTCGGCCTCGTCGACGATCACCAGGTCGCTTCGGCGGCAAGCCAGCTCGAGGTAGCGAGCTCGCTCGGCGTTCTGCGGTCTCGGCACAGCAGCTTGGACCAACCCTGCGGGCGTCGTGACCCAGATGTACGCGTCGACGAGAGCGCGTTCGCCTTGGTGTCGCGGGCACTCCGACCAGTACGGGCAGGCGGACCTGCCGATTGCCCATTGTGCCGAGCCGGCCCGACGGCCATTTGCTGCGGCCGCGTGCAGCGCGCTGCAGGGCGCTTCGCCGTAGGCCAGCGGTTCCCGGTCGTCGGGTAGCAACGTGTTGATCACACACGAAGTCGACAGATACCGGAAGCCAGGGTCGTTGTGCGCCAAGAGATTCCGTTCTCCTCGGCTCGCCTTGCGACGATGGAGCCGTTCGGCATGCTTCTCGCGTCCGAACGCTCCGATTACGGGGGCGGCCGCGTCTGCGCCGAGGTCTGGAGCCAGGTGCAGGTTGTAGAGCTCCACCAGTTTCAGCACCTCCGCGACGTCGCCGACGATCACGGTGACCCGCATCCGGTGCCGAGCGAGATGAATCGCGATGATGTCGCGGATGGTGCTCTTGCCGGCACCGACGATGCCGAGAAGATGCTGGACACGCTCGATGGAGAATGTGCTGTCGGCATGGTAGGTACGGTCGCTCCTGGTCAGGAACTCAGTTCGCCGGAGCCGTCCGACCCAGTCTTCGGATCTCCGTTCATCCATCTCCCGCGCTGTCGCCTCGAGATCGTCCCGGCTGAAGGTCAGACCTGCACCCCTTTGTGCTGGAGCAAGATTGAGGTCATGCGGATGCTGCGGTCTGGCAGACCGTTCGGGCAGGATGACGGTGAGATCCGCCTGGCCGACCTGAAACCGGTGGGGTCCGGGCTCGGCCGGCGGCGTCGGACGCATGGTGAACGGTGGTGCCTCGCGGATCAGGACTTCGTAGTGCGTCAGCCGGTTCGCAGCGATGGCCGGAGACTGAGGAACCGCGGGTGCTTGATGGTCCGATACATCGAAGAGACGCAGCCGAGGGTCGAAGTCCTGGTAGAGATCCAGCATTTCCTCCCAGGCCGCCCATCGGTTGTACGGCCACAGGGCGTATCGCGCGGTGCGGAGCGTCCGTTCGTCTGACACGCCCCAGGCACGGGCGAACGGGTAGCCGCTGAACAGCGGCCATGCGTCGGCGACTGCCGCGTCGGGCATCAGTCTTTGCTGGGTTAGTAGGCCGATCTCGATTTCGCACAGTCGCTGCAGCTCCGACCGGGACTCTGGGAACCGGTCGGACATTGCATCGATCACTGGCTTGAGTACCGTTTCGACGTCACGCACGGTCAAGCTCCGTTTCAGTTCCACCGACCAGGGCGACCAGTTCGTCGTCCGAGACGAGAGCAACGTCGGCGTCGGCGCTCGCCGCGTTCGTGAACCGCTGCCGGTAGTGGGGCACCCGATCGAAGAGCTGTTGCGGTACCACTACGAGCGAGTCGGGCCACCGCGCAGCATCGACTGCCAGAAGCGCGGGTTCGATGCGATCGGCGACGTGGACGACGCGCTTGCCGAGTACCGGGCGCTCGAGCAGGTATGCTCCCTCAACCGCATCAGTCAACGTGATGTCAGTGCCGATCGCTCTGAGGTGTTCAACCAGACGGAGCTCGATGCGGCCAGGGAGGGTCACGAACAGCCGGAGCCTCTCGTCGAGCAACTGAATGCCGTTGGTGGCTGGATACCGGAGAGGTTCTTCGACACGATCGCATAGCCCGGCCTCGCACCAGACAACCTTCAGCCGGTCCATTTTGCTCGGAAGACCGCAGACCGGACAGGCAGCGATCTGACGCTCCTTAAGATGCGCGGGCGGAACGAACTGGTATAGGTGCCTGACGCGCTGCCAGGTCGCGATGCCGCCCGAAATCTGATGTGTGAGGCCGTTGACCACGACCGGGTGCGCGACGAGGAACGCTCTGGCTCGGCGGCCCGAGTTTGGTGCGTCGGCCGCCTCGATGAGCTGCCGGATCAGGTCGCGGGCTGCGTCCGCAGCCGTTCCGGCAAGCTCGAAGCATGTCCGGCTCGGTGTTCGCGAGAACGGGTCGACAAGCACCGAGTCGGGCCGGACAAGATCGGGCTGTACCGGGAACGGCCAATCGCCCGGACCTCGTTGCGTGCACCAGTTGATCAGCTCGGGCACTCCGCTCGGCGGACGTTGACCGAGGTCGAGGCACAGTCGCACGATACGGTCCATGATCCGCTGGACGTGCGCCGGGTACGGCAGCGAGATCACCCCAGAACGGCCCACGTTGTGAAGTTCGATCACCGCCTGAGCGAGTGCCTGTAGCAGGTGCGTGCCCTCGTCCTCGTTCATCCGGCAGTCTCGAACCGGACGGAACACCAGCGCGAGACCTCGCAGCGGTGACACTCGCGGCCGGGCATGGCCAAGAAGCGATCGTCGTCGTGCCAGGCCTGAGCGTGCTGCAACAGGACGCGTTCAGCCCGTTCGCGGATACCGGCCGTAAACGGGTCGAACATCCTCAGGTCGGCGCCGTCCGGCCGGAGCACCTCAAGCTCGACTCGGCCGCGGCCCGGGCCGAGTGCGCCGCGAGCAACCAACACAATCCCGAGCGCCAGCTGGGGGTAGTCCATCAGCACGTCGTTCGACCAGAAGCGACTGTTGGCAGAGGTTTTAACCTCGCGCCATACCCAGGCACCGTGCTCCTTGTACAGCAGGTCGGGTTTGGCCAACACAACCACGTCGGCGTCGGTGTCGTCGTAGACGAGATCGGGTTCGGTCTGTACATCTGTTGCGTGGCGCAAGGGGCAGACCTCCATGTGATGCCGCAGCAGCGTCGCGCCAAGGACGCGGTCCGCTTCCGACAGGTCAAATGGTGTGGGAACCCAGGCTGATGGGATGTCCCCGCTGCAGGTCCGGGCCGCTGTTGAGCGATGTTGCTGTTCGAGAAACGCGTGAACGGCCCGCCCGCGCTCCGCGGCGGAGTTCCGCTCGATCGAGGACTCGACAGGTAGCCGCTGCTGTTTCAGGTAATCCCGGGCCGGGCACGCCCGGTACGCCCGGGCGCTGGTGGCCGACCAACTGCGGCGGGGGCGCGCTTGGTTGCCGATGCCGAGCAGTCCGGGCGTCCTCGGAAGGGCAGGGCAGACGGTGGTGTATGGGCAGTCCGTACACGTTGCGCCAGGCCGGTATTCGTTGCTGTCGACGATCGCGCCTAGGGCCGTCCGGCCGTGCAGGCGGTACGCCTCGGCGGCGGCAGCGACGGTGTCATCGAAGAGCGTGTCGATCGTGCCTTCGAGAATCGCGAACTGGACGACTCGCACGCGTTCAGGGCGAGTCCCGGGTTGGCCGTGGGCGACGACAAAGGCCGCTACGGCAACTTCGGCGTCCGCTCTGACCCGCGCATCGCGTCGGTTGGTGATCAGTCGTAGTTCTCGGGTTGTGCCGTCGCTTGAGACGTAGCAGCGTCCCCACACGTTGATCTCGTAGCGCTCGGCGCCTCGATCATCTGGCGCGCTCAGCCTGGTGCTGTACGTCCATCTGTTTCGCATCGGGTGCATGTCGTGAGCACCCTCAGCTGCGAACGCGGCTCTGTAGCCGTGCACCGCATGAGCCGTCCACTGCATGATCCCGTCATGGATCGGCCGGCCTGGCCTGCGGTTGATCGCGTCGAGCGCCTGATCGGCCGTGCGAGTGTGGTCCTCGATCAGGTCCATGGCCGCCATGAAGGGCCCGGCCGTGAACGACTCCAGAAGTTCCCGCTTTCGGCGCGGCCGTTCGGGGGAGCGCAGATTCGGGCGGGCGGCCATGGCGTCACGAGCCGGGCAGCGGTATTGCCGGGGGCCTAGAATCCCGAGCGACACCCGAATGAGGGCCGAGTCGCCGACCAGCCCTTCGGGTGGCAGCCACGGTGCCATACTGCTTCCTCGCTTTCGTGTCGGTCTGGAGAGCTTGTGATCGCAACGGGCGTCACCATCGCTGGACGCTTCGCTCTCAAACGTCTGCTCGGGGTGGGTACCTCGGGTCAGGTCTTCGCAGCTTTTGACCACCAGCGGCGCGAAATGGTCGCGATCAAGATTCAGAAACCATGGAACCTTGAGCCGACTGACTGGTACGCAGCCGGCGGTTATCTAAAAGCCGACCTAGACCTGGCCGATCACCTGGTCGGCATTCGAGGAATTCCAGCCGTGTATGGCCGTGGTGAGTTTGGAGGCCGAAAATTTCAAGTTATGGAGCTGGTTGATGGTTCGTCGCTCGCCTCGCTGATCGAGCAGATTCGCCCCGCCTACGCCGAGTTTGCCGCCAGCGTCATGGCTCAGTTGTGCGACATCCTTCGCCAGGTGCACGATCGGGGATTTGTGCACCGGGACATCAAGCCCGAAAACATCATGGTGGGGCAGGACGGAGGTGTCCGGCTGATCGATGTGGGAAGCGCTGTGCCGATCGGAGCTGTCACCGACCCGGAGGAAGACGATTTCCGAACCTTTGCAACGCACGGATACGCGGCACCCGAAGCGCGCGTAGAGGCGCTGCCCACCATTCAGTGGGACATCTACTCCCTCGGAGTCACGTTGTTCGAAATGTGTGCCCTCCTCCGACCATACGAACGACACAACAGTCGACCGCAAGCCGACACGCCGCAGTTCGAGCCCGGCAGCCTGGATGCGATGAACCAGACGCTGCGACGGATCGGGCTGGCGATGGTGGCTTTTGAGCCTGAGCGCCGGCCTGCCAGCACGTCGGTGGTGCTCGGCGATCTTGAACCGCTCCTGCCACGCCCCGGTCAGAACCGCAATCCCAAGGCGCCCACGCCTGACCCGGCCCAGTGGTATCGCCATGGTTGTCATCTCAAGCATTGAGTGCTCCGATTCGTGCATCGGCGGCATGCAGACCAATCGTGTCGTCAAGCTCCTCGAACAATGCGCGGGCCTGCTGCAACGCCTCACGTGCATCTTCGAACTCGAGCGCGCGGATCTGTGCATCAGCCAGCGCGACCAGGGTCTGCGCCAGGCGGCTGACGTAGCGCAGGCTTCGATATCGATCGACAGCATCCGCAAGGCACGCGATGGCTCTCGGTACGTCATTGCGGGCCATGTGTATCCGGCCGAGGCCCGCGATGGCGCTGGCATAACCATTGCTGTCCGAGGTCGACTGGAACCGAGACCGGGCGGCCTCACCGAACTCGAGCGCCGCTGTGAGATCTCCAACATCGAGCCGGACGTCGGCGAGGCCGGCCAGAGCATGAGCCTCGCCGCCGGTCTCACCGATGCGCCGAAATTCGTTTCGGGCGAGCTCGTACTGCTCCGTTGCTGCCTGCGGTTCGCCGGCTTCGCGGTAAAGGAGCCCGAGACGCTGGCGCCCACGCGCGACACCCAGCCGATCGTCGGCCTCGTCAGCCAGCTGGACGGCCAGTGCCGCCTCGGTCTTGGCCTGCTCGCGGCGGCCGAGTCCCCGTAGCGAGCCGCCGAGGGCGAGATGGATCATCGCGCGTGTCGACCCATCGGCGGTACGGGCGGCGGCCGCGGCGAGTCGCAGGTACTGTTCCGCGTCCGCGTATCGACCGGTCCGCCACTGATAGGTGGTCAGGATCAGCGCGAGCGACCAGGCGTAGCGGTTCAAGCCGTTGTCGTGGGTCTGCCGGATCGCAGCGGTTATCGTCTGGTATTCGTCGTCCAGCCACCGCATGGCCTGGTCGACCGTTGCATGCGCCCCGATCTCAGTGCCGAACTTCTCCTCGAACGGCAGGGTCCGTTCCGGGGCCAGTGCGCGATCGCAGGCATACGCGTGACACAGCAGGTAGTCCAAAATCCGGTTCGCAACACGGGCCCGGGCGCTTCCCGGCAGTTGCACCGTTTCCGCGGCATGGATTCTGACCAGGTCATGAAGCGAGTAGCGGTCAGGAGCCGGCTCCTCGAGCAGGTTCGCGGCGAGGAGGCCGTCGCGGGCGATTCGTGCGCTGTTCCGGCTGGGATGGAGCGCGATGATGGCGTTCCACCCAATGGTGGGTCCTGGGTGCAGCGCAAGGATCCCGAGCAGGCGCGTCGAGGCCCTGGGCAGCACCTTGAACGAGGCGCTGAGCGCGGCTCTGGCGTTGAGATCGCCGTTGCCGTGTTCGAGGACGTCCAGGCGTGTCCGTTCGTCGCGGAGCGCGGCGGCGGTCTCGGTGATGGTCTCCCAGCGCATGAGCTGCACTCGTGCCGCGACGATGGCCAGTGCCAGCGGCAGACCGCCACATAGCGCAGCGATTTCGTCCAGCTCTTGATCCGCGCCGCGCGTGCGCGCCGTGCCGATCTGGGCAGAGATCATCCGCCGTGCATCGGAGGGCTCCAGGTGTCTGAGCCAGACTTCCTGATAGCCGTGTGCCCACAGCTCCTGCAGGCGGTCGCGGCTTGTCACGATCACCGCACCGGCGCTGTTACCGGGGAGGAGCGGGCCGACGTGCCTGGCGTCCCGTGCGTTGTCCAGCACGATCAGCGCTCGCCGATCGGCCATCGCCGTCCGGAAGGCGGAGATCATGCCGTCGAGCGTCGGCATCGGCGGTGTCATGCCGAGATCGTTGAGCAGCCGGGCCAGTATCTGCTCCGACCGCTCGGGCTTCCCGGGCGCGGTGTAGCCGAGAAGATTCGCGTAGAACGTGCCGTCCGGAAACGAGGCCTTCGCGTGATCTGCCCAGTAGCTGGCCAGCTGGCTCTTGCCAACGCCGGGCATGCCGGTGATCACGATTCGGCGTACCGCGTTGGGATCATCGTCCAGCAACACCTGGTCCAGTTCGGCGAGTTGCGCGTCGCGACCGAACAGTGTGGACCGATACGCCGGTAGCTGCCGCGGAATCATCCGTTCACGAACCGGGGGAGTCGGCCGTGTGCGGCTTTTGTCGCACAGCTTCCGAAGTCTGGCGGGTATCGGGCCATATCGTTCGACCCGCCGATTGAGGAACTCCTCGAGGTTCGAATCTCCCTCGTTGATTCGTTGTCTAAGTTCGATCTCGAACAGGGTGATGTCGTCGGGCCGAGATCTGCGGAGGTTCTGCAGCTCGCGACGGAAGGCGCTGGGGTCTGTCTTTTGCAGAATGCGCAAAAGATCGACTCCGGCCTTGACGCGTTCCGCGGCGAGTCGCGACCTCTCGGCCGGAAGGTATCCGGAGTCGACGTCGGCGAGAGCCTCACCCTGCCATTCGGCCAAGGCCCTGCGCAGCGTGGCGACCTGTTCGGTGCCCGTCTGTCCATGGGCTTCGGTGATCGCGTCGCGAAACCGGTAGTAGTCGACATCGTCGCGGTCGAAAGCGACCCCCACGTAGCCGGGCTGGTTGCCCTTCGGCAGGTTGTGGGGCATGCGCCTGCGCAGTGAGGTGATGCACTGCTGGTAGGTGTTGACCTTGCCGGCGGTGCCGCTCGGCCAGAGCCTGATCTGCAGGTAGCCGTGCTCGACTGGCTGCTGCGGGGAGAGAATAAGCGCGGCCAGCAGGACCCGCTGTTGCGGCGACAGGGGAACGGCAGTATCGCCATCGCTGACGCGAATAGGGCCGAGCAACTGGACGCGCATCGCTCTCCAAGGTGAGTCGATCGAGGAAGGAGGCCGGTCGTTCGCTAAGGCGATCGTCGCATCGGCGTCCAGCCCTTTGCTCACTCGTTGCTCACAGCGGCATCGGCGTTGCTTGCGATCCGTCTGACACACTTCGCCGTGACGATAACGTCGGCCTCGATCCGCGAATAGACTCGAGGCAACCGCGAATGAATGGGGTATCCATGCGCAAGCAGCGCGGCTTGTCACCAATTCGTCCGCCGCGGAACGCGCCGGCCTTGGCTCGACCGGGTACCTGGCCGCCGTCGCCCAGGAGGCGGAAGGGTGCACGACCGGAAGGGCCTGCTGCTCCGAAACCCTTGCCGGCTACGCCGTCCACTCCCGCGACAACCTGAGGCGACCGAAACGGTGATCACGGTCCGGTGTGGCTACTCCGCCGGACCGTTCCCGACCTTCGACTGATACGCCGCGGCGTTGACCGCCTCGACTGGTGCACACGCACGGAAACCGTTCGGTAGGTGCCGCCGCGATGGGTGGCGGGGTCAAGTGGTCAAGCTGCAGGTCACCCGTTGGACAGGTGATCACCGGGTGACGTTTGCAGCAGCCAGGCCAACGGCATCTGCGCCGACCGCACGTAGGTGCCGGTCGGGCCGAGTCCGTACAGAGTCACGGTCTGGGCCGAGTCGCGGGCTACGGTCCAGTACTGAGGAATTCCTGCTGCCGCATACTCGTCGACCTTGATGACTCGGTCGGTTACCTCGGAGCCGCGGGACATGATCTCGATGACGAGCAGAAGATCTGTCACGGCCAGCCATACGGCATGCTGCTGAGGTCGCGACCACACCGTTAGGTCGGGGATACGGCCGCCGTCACCGTCCGGGCCGGAGATGCGGATGCCGGCGGCCTGCATCAGCTGCTCGGCTGGCCAGCCGGCGAGGCCGAGCCACAGCATCAGGCGTGTAGCGATGACGGCGTGCTCACTGTCGGGGGGTGGCACGACGGAGAGCACTCCCTCGGGACTGGTCTCATACCGACGGCCGTGCGTGTCGGCGGAGATCATGGCGGCCAGGTCCTCGAGCGTGATGATGGCAGGCATGTATCTGCCAACGGCCTCCGCGCTCATACACCTAATGCTACCGACCCTGCTCGTCGGATGGGCCGCCGTTACGGTGCGCTACATGCAGTCGAGGTCAATTTTGGCATGTCCATAGTGGAGGATAAACATCGATGCACTTGTAATAATGCGGCTGAAGGCCAGGATTTCGTCAGGGTGATGGTGGCCCACCGGGTTGGCTTGAGGGTGGGGTCTGCCTGGTCTCCTGGCCTTTCACCTGCGAAAACAGAATCGATAGGGCCATGAGGGCAAGCCGGTGCCGCGTGCTCGTAGATCAACGGCATCTCGGCATGCTTCGTAGGACTTGAATAGGTGATGGTCGCTGATCGAAGTGACCTGAGCTGCGAAAATGTGCTGGATCAGCCGTTGAGCAGCTGGCGGCCCATGACGATGCGCTGGACCTGGTTCGTGCCCTCGTAGATCTGGGTGATCTTCGCGTCGCGCATCATGCGCTCCAGCGGGAAGTCCTTCGTGTAGCCGTAGCCGCCGAGCAGCTGCACCGCGTCCGTCGTGATGGACATGGCCGCGTCCGAGGCGAAGCACTTCGCCGCCGCGCCGAAATACGTCAGATCCGCGTCGCCGCGCTCCGACTTCGCCGCCGCGGCGTAGGTCAGCTGGCGCGCGGCCTCCAGCTTCATGCCCATGTCGGCGAGCATGAACTGGATGCCCTGGAAGTCCGCGATGGGCTTGCCGAACTGCTTGCGCTCCTGGACGTAGCCGAGCGCGAAGTCCAGCGCCCCCTGCGCGATGCCCAGGGCCTGCGCCGCGATCGTCACGCGCGTGTGGTCCAGGGTGCGCATCGCGGTGCCGAAGCCGGTGCCGGGCGCGCCGATGATGCGGTCGGCCGGGATGCGGACGTTGTCGAGGTAGACCTCGCGGGTGGGGCTGCCCTTGATGCCGAGCTTCTTCTCGGGTGCGCCGAAGCTCACGCCGGCGTCGGACTTCTCGACCACGAAGGCCGAGATGCCGCGCGAGCGCGCGGTGGGATCGGTGACGGCGAAGACGGTGTAGTACTCGCTCACCCCGGCGTTGGTGATCCAGCGCTTGACCCCGTTGAGGACCCAGGTGTCGCCTTCCAGCACCGCGCGGGTCTTCATCCCGGCTGCGTCGCTGCCGGCGTCGGGCTCCGACAGGCAGTAGGAGAACATCGCGTCGCCGCGGGCCACCGCCGGCAGGTAGCGCTGCTTCAGCGACTCGGAGCCGGCCAGCAGCAGCGGCATGGTGCCGAGCTTGTTCACGGCCGGGATGAGCGAGGACGAGGCGCAGGCCCGCGCGACCTCCTCGATCACGATCGCGGTGGCGAGCGCGTCGGCTCCCGCGCCGCCGTAGGAGACCGGAATGTGCGGCGCGTGAAAGTCGGATGCACGTAGCGCGTCGTACGACGCCTGAGGGAACTCGCTGGATTCGTCCGCAGCCGCCGCGTTCGGTGCAACCTTGCCGTCACAGACCGCGCGCACCGCCTCACGCACGGCGATGTGCTCCTCGGGCAGCGAATACACCTCGAACACGGCAAACCCCCTCGTCACAGGGCTCCTGAACCCGCGTTCAGCAGCCCGCCGCTGTGAGCATACCGACGAGTAGTGAAATGGCCGGAGGCACGGTAGCGTCCGAGGGTCTATCCTCGCCGTGGCGACGTCGGCCCGGTCCCACCAGGTGAGGGTCGGCCGAGCAGACCTCGATCGAGCGGAGACAAGGCGTGACCATCGCGTACCCCAGCACCCCACCTGTCGTAGCCCCGCCGTCCGGTTCGGCGCGGCCCCGGCTGACCTTCCTGGGCACCGGATATCTCGGCGCGACGTACGCAATCTGCTTCGCGGAACTCGGTTACGAGGTGATCGGCTTCGACATCGACGAGGCCAAGATCGCCAAGCTCGCGGGCGGCGACGTGCCGTTCCACGAGCCCGGCCTCGACGAGCTGCTGCGCAAGAACCTGTCGGCCGGTCGGCTGCGGTTCTCGACCTCCTACGAGGAGGTCGCCGAGTTCGGCGACATCCACTTCATCTGCGTCGGGACGCCCCAGCGCGCCGACGGCATGGCCGCGGACCTCTCCCACGTCGAGAGCGCCGTCTCCAACCTCGCGCCGCACCTGACCCGCAAGGCGCTCATCGTCGGCAAGTCGACCGTCCCGGTCGGCACCGCCGAGTGGATCGAGCAGCTGGTCGCCCGGCACTCGACCGTCGACCTCGGCGTCGAGGTGGCCTGGAGCCCCGAGTTCCTGCAGGAGGGCGTGGCCGTCGAGGACGTGCTGCGGCCCAACCGCGTCATCTTCGGCGTCAAGTCCGAGTGGGCGACCGGCATGCTCTACGCCGCCCACAAGGGCGTCTTCGACCTCGCCGTCACCGAGGACCGCGAGGTCCCGGTCGTGGTCACCGACTTCGCCACCGCCGAGCTCGTGAAGGTCGCGGCCAACGCGTTCCTGGCCACCAAGATCTCCTTCATCAACGCGATGGCCGAGGTCTGCGAGGCGGCCGGCGCCGACGTCACCCAGCTGGCCCGCTCCATCGGCTACGACGCCCGCATCGGCAACAAGTTCCTGCGCGCCGGCGTCGGCTTCGGCGGCGGCTGCCTGCCCAAGGACATCCGCGCGTTCCAGGCCCGCGCCCAGGAGCTCGGCGTCGGCGAGGCGCTGCGGTTCCTGCACGAGGTCGACCTGATCAACCAGCGTCGCCGGCAGAAGATCGTCCAGCTCTCCGCCGAACTGCTCGGCCGCGGCTACGGCCCGGCCGGCCCGGACCTGGCCGGCACCAAGATCACGGTGCTGGGCGCGACCTTCAAGCCCAACTCCGACGACGTGCGCGACTCGCCGGCCCTCTCGGTCGTGCGCAAGCTCGCCCGCTCCGGCGCCGAGGTCACGGTCTACGACCCGGAGGGCATGGAGCAGGCCCGGGCCGAGGTCGGCGACGTCGCCTACGCCAAGACGCTCACCGATGCCGTCACCGGCTCCGACCTCGTGTGCGTGCTCACGGAGTGGGAAGAGTTCCGCAACACCGACCCGCAGTCCCTCTCGCCGCTCGTCTCCGCGAAGAAGGTCATCGACGGCCGGAACTGCCTCGACCAGGCGGTCTGGGTCGCGGCCGGCTGGGAGTACCGCGGCATGGGGCGTCCGGTCGTTTCATAGAGAACCTCCCGAACGGGCGCATCGCTTTCGTCGCCCGGCGAAACAAGGCATTCTTCCCAGTAGGGCGTGAACGGCCGGGGCACCGCACCGCGGAGTCCCGGCCGAGAGCACCGGGGGAGGAGTGGCGTGGAGACGTATCCGTGCCCGGCGTGTGGTGGGCCGGCCAGCGAGGCCACCGGCTGCCGTTCGTGCGGCCGGCCGCACGATCCGGACGCGGCGGCGCTCGCGATGTTCCAGCGGACCGTCGCGGCGCTGGAGCAGAAGAAGCGGGACCTCACCGAAAACACGCAGATGCTGCGCAAGCAGCTCGCGCACACCTCCGCCCAGCGCGACAGCCTCCGGCGCAAGGTCCGCGCGGCCGTCGACGCCGAGCGCGCAGCCCAGGAGGCCAAGGCCAAGCGGCCGCTCCTGGGCCGCCAGCGCGAGATCGTCCCGCCCGCGGCGACCCCGGCGAGCGCGCCCGCGGAGCCGGTGGCCCTCACGACGAGCACGACCACGACTTCCAGCACGACTTCGACTTCCAGCACGACTTCCACCGCGACCCTGCCGCCGAGCCAGCAGCGCTTCTCGCCGCGCGCGCCGCACGCGGTCGAGAGCGGGCACGTGCCCGCGGCCGGCGGGCCCCGCATCGCGCCGCTCAACGCGCCTCCCCCGCCGCGCCGGCCGAGCGGCGGCCAGAAGAGCCTCCCGCCCGGCGACCAGCCCGAGGCCACCGAGAGCAGCATGCAGGCGTCGGTCCTGGCGCTCGGCGGCCTGCTGCTGGCCGGCGCCGCGATCGTGCTCACCCTCGACGCGTTCGGCAGCATCGGCACCGTCGGCCGGGTGCTGTCCCTGGCCGTCATCACCGCGATCGCCCTGGCCCTGCCGCTCGTGCTGGTCAAGCGCGGGCTGAGCGCGACCGCGGAGACCGTCGCGTCCGTCGCCCTGCTGCTCGTGCTGCTCGACGGCTACGTGGTGCGCTCGGAGAAGCTGCTGGGCGCGGACGGGCCCCAGTTCAGCACCTACCTGGGTCTCGTCTGCCTGCTCACGGCCGGGGTCGCCGCCGTCTACAGCATGCAGAGCCACCTCATCGCCTCCCGCTACGCGACGCTGCTGGCCCTGCAGCCGGTCCTGCCGCTGCTGTTCTACGACGCGATCCACGGCCCGACCGGCTGGGCGATCGCGCTGTCGGGCGTGGCGCTGATCGACCTCGGCTTCGCCGTCGCGCTCAAGCAGTCGATCCAGCGGCGGATCGAGGCGCACCACGAGGACGCCGCCGCCGAGGACGAGCTCGCCCACACCGGCCGCACCAACCGCATCGCCGACGGGCTCATGCGCGATCTGGCCTGGGTCCTCTTCGCCGTGGCCACCGGCGTCGCGCTGCTGGCCGCCGCGGTCGGGCTGGCCGTCACCGCGGAGCGCGTCGCCACCCTGCAGGCCGCCGCGGCCATGCTCGTGGCCGCCGCGCTCGGCGTCGGCGGCGCGCTGACCTGGCGCCGCGGAACGCTGCCCGACATCGCCGCGGGCGTGGCCACCGGCGCGGTCATCGTGGCCATCGCGCGGGTCGGCGCCGTCTGGCTGCCCGGGGCCACCCCGCTCTTCCTCGCGCTCGCGGTGACCGTCGCGGCCGCGGGGGTGCCGTTCCTGCCCGAGGACGCCCGCCGGGGGCCGCGCTACGCCGTGTCGGTCGCGGCCGCCGGGGCCACGCTGCTGGTGCTGGTGCGGGCCTTCCCCGGGATCGTCGCGCCGCTGCGGGCCGCGTGGCCGGTGTGGAAGGCGGATCTGGGGGCGTACGAGGCCCGCATCCACGCCGCCGTCGGGCCGGAGGGCTGGCAGTACGTCATCGCCATCCTGCTGCTCACGGGCGCCTGCATCCTCATGCTCAGCGGGCGCAGTGACCGGGTGGCGGTCCGGCTGCGCGACAACGTGGGTCCCGAGGTGCCCCCGGACGAGCTGCGGACCGACATCGCGGTCGTCGGCGCGGCCCTGACCCTGCTCGTCGCGCCCGCCGCGCTCGGCCTGAGCTGGCTGGCGATCCCGGCCCTGGCGGTCAGCGCCGCCGTCGTGATCGGCGCCCTGGCCCTGCGCGTGCGCGCCCCGCACACCGCGTGGGTCTGCCTCGGCGCCGCACTCGTGCTCGGCCTCTACGCCGCCGCGGCCGCCCTGGTCCGCCCGGGCGCGACCGCGCTCACCCTGACCGCGATCGCCGTCGCCGGGGCCGCGATCGCCTGGCTGCCCCGCCCGCACCAGACCGACGGCGACCGGCTCGCGGTCACCCAGCGGGTCGCCGACGCCGCGGCCGGGGGCGCGCTGTTCGCCCTGCCCGGCGCGGCCGCGTCCGGTGCCGCGATCGTCTTCGGCGGCCTGCCGGGCGGCGCGACCGTCGTGCTGGTGCTGAGCTTCCTCGCGCTCGCGGTCAGCCTCGGCGTGGCCGCCCTGATCCAGGTCGCCCGGGACCGCGCCGGCGCCGAGCCCAGCGTGCCGCTGCTGGTCGGGGCCACCGCCGGCGCCGTCGCGGTCGGCCTCGCCACGGTCATCGCGCCCGGCGCGGCCACCATCGACTTCGTCATCGGCCTGCTCATGCTCGTCGCCGCGGTGATGCTGTGGGCGGCGCCGCGGATGGACGACCGGCAGACCTTCGGCGTCGAGTTCTCCGGCTCCGACGCGGCCGCCGCGGCGGTCACCATCGCCGCCATCGGCGCCCTGGCCCGGGCCGTGTCCCTGGCCGCCTCCGGCATCGAGGTCGTGGTCCTCGCCGTGCTCGTGTTCCTCGTCGCGGTCGCGGCCCGCTCGTCGCTGCCGCAGGAGTGGCGGCGGGGCCCGGTCGCGGGCGCGGCCATGGTCGGCTTCGGCACCGGCCTCTACGCCGGCGCGCTGTCGGTGATCGGCGCGATCGGGGTGATCCGGGCGGCCGACCCCATGTGGCACGCCCCGCTGGACGCCCGCTGGGCGCAGACCGCGCACGGGCTCGCGGAGTTCGGCTGGCAGATCCCGATCGCCCTGCTGCTGCTCGCCGGCGCGGCCGCGATCGCGCTGCCGCAGCCGTACGGCGACGACACCGCCTCGGCCGCCCTCGTGCTCGCCACCCTGGGCGCGCCGGTCGGGCTGGGCCTGGGCTGGTCGGCGCCGATGGTCATCGGCTGGGCCGCGGCCACCGGCGTCGCCGTGTGGGCCTCCTTCGCCCGCAGCTGGCGCGGGGTCTACACGCGCCTCGGCGCCGCCCTCGTCGCCGGGCTCTACGCGGCCGGAGCGAGCCTCGTGCGCCCCGGCGCGACCGCGGGCACCCTGGCCGCGCTCGGCATCAGCGGCGCCTTCGTCGCCGCCCTGGCCCGCACGGTCGCCCTGCGGCGCGCGGCCGAGGACACGCGCGCCCGTGTTGCGCACGAGGACGGCGAGGACGACGTCGACGGGGGCCCGCTGACCGTCGTCGGCGGAGCCGGGGTCGCGGGCGCCCTGTTCGCGTTCACCGGCGCGGCCGCGGCCATGGTCGGCAGCCTGCACCCGGACCGGCCCAGCACCATCCTCATCGCCGCGCTCGCGACCGCCGCCGTGGGCCTCGCCGCCGCCGCGGCCGGGGCGCAGCAGGCGCCCGGATACATGCCCTACGTCAGCACCGGCGTCGCGGTCGCGGCGACCACGACGGCCCTGGCGGCGCTCGTGGTCCAGCGCGACGGCGCGGTCGTCTACGCCGCGGCCGCCGCGCTGCTCGGGGTGCTCGCGGAGCTGCTGCGGGCGAACTGGTACCGCCCCGCCGAACCCGAGCTCGGGCGCTTCCGGCCCGACCGCGCCGGCCGCCCGAGGGTGCGCGCCGGCGAGCAGCGCATCCCGCGCAACTTCGCGATGGGCGTCGCGGCCGCCGCCGGCATCCCGGCCGCGATCGTCGTGGTGTTCATCGCGCCCGCGCTGTTCGCCGCGCTCGCCGGGCCGTACCGCTGGCTCCAGCAGCCGTGGACCGGCACCCCGCAGACCGCGGCGCATCTGGGGTCGCTGGCGCAGTACGCCGGCAACAGCACCCATGTGCTGGGCGCCTTCCTGCTGACGGTCGCCGCCGCCCTGATGGCCGTGGGCCTGGGCGGCGACGGGCAGGCGATGGCCAACCGGGCCGTGGCGATCGTGGTGCCCGGCGCGGCCCTGACGCTGCTCATCGCCCCGGCCGCGCTCGATGCGCCGTGGCCGGTGCAGCCGACGCTGGCGCTGCTGGTGGCCACCATCGCCGGCCTGGGCCTGGCCCTCACGCTGCCGCCGAGCTCGGACAGCCCCGACGCGCGGCTCATGACCGGCGCCCGGCAGCTGGTGTTCGTCATCGCGCTGCTGGCCGCGGGCGCGGGCGGCGCCGGGAGCCTGGCCACCCGCAGCCAGACGCTGACCTGGCTGGCCGGCTCCGTGGTGGTCGGCGCGATCGGCGGCATCTGGGGCAAGGTCGCGACCGCGCGGATGCTCGGCTGGAACGTGGCCGCCTCGACCGCCGAGGGCTTCGCGGTCGCCGCCGGGCTCGCGGCCGGCCTGAACCTGAAGCAGTGCGCGTTCCCGCTGCTGATCGTGGCGACCGCGCTGCTGGTGCTCGGCGCGGCCCTGCCCCGGCTGCGGCCCAGCGACAGCATCAACCGGGAGGCGATGACGGTCGAGGCGGCCGGATACGCCGGCGCCGCGATCGCGGTGCTGCTGACCCTCGGCTCGTGGGCGCACACCGCGGCTGCACTGACCGCCGTCGGGGCGATTCTGGGCCTGTCGGCGGCGCGCAAGGGCCGCAGCCCGCGCCAGCGCACGACCCTCATCGTGGCCGCGTCCGTCGCCGAGCTGCTGGCGATCTGGCTGCTGCTCATGACCGTGCAGGTCGCCGTCCCGGAGGCCTACACGATCCCGTTCGCCGCCCTCGCCCTCATCACCGGCCTGATCGAGATCCGCAACCGGCCGGAGCTGGGCAGCTGGCTCGCCTACGGGCCGGCGCTCGTGGCCGGCTTCGGCCCCAGCCTCGCGATCGCCGTGGCCCAGCCCGACTCGCCCGAGCTGCGCCAGGTGCTGCTGATCCTGGCCGGCGTCATCTGCGTGGCCATCGGCGCGGCCCGGCAGCAGAAGGCCCCGGTCGCGGTCGGCGCCACGGTGACGGTGATCGCGACGGTGAACGAGCTGTTCCGCATCGGCCTGCCGTTCTGGATGATGCTGCTGCTGTTCACCGGCACCGGCGTGCTGCTGATCAGCCTGGGCGCCACCTATGAGCAGCGGCAGCGTCTGGACCGGCTGCGGGGCGTCTACCGCGGGATGCGCTGAACGGGGGTCAGACCGCGCCGCCGGGCGAGCCGGCGGCGCCCTGGTCCATCTGCTCGACGACCCAGCGGGCCCAGTCGCGCTGCAGGGCGAAATACCGCCGGCCGAACTCCGCGGCGTAGCGCGCATAGCCCTGCGCGTGCCCCGCCTCGGCCGCGCCGTCCAGCTGCTCGATGACGTGGTCGAGCTCGGCGACCCGCGCGTCGCTGGTGCCCGCCATCCGGTCGACGAGCACCTTGACGTCGGGCATCTCCAGCGAGGAGAGCATGAACAGGCGCAGCACGAACTCGTTGCGCGGCGGGGTCTCCCCGAGGGGGCTGAACATCCACCGGCGCAGCTCCTCGCGGCCGGGCTCGGTCACGCCGTAGACCTTGCTGCCCCGCGACCCCTCGTCCACGACCTCGATCAGCCCGTCGGCGAGCATCCGCTTGAGCTCGGGGTAGATCTGGCTGTGCCCGGCGTTCCACGCGTGCGACGACAGCGTGACCTCGAAGCGCTTGGTCAGGTCGTAGCCGTTCTGCGGGGTGTCGGAGAGCAGGCCCAGCAGGGCGTGGCGAAGGGACATGGCGGAAGCCTAACCTGTCAAACTCGACATGTCGACCACGACATGACGTGCTCGACATGTTCCGATTGACATGTCTGGCTCGACATGTCAGAGTCGACACATGCCTGACGACGAGCGCGCGACGAGCAAGACCCCCGGATTCCTGGCCATCCTCAAGTCTCTGCTGTGGGACGTGGGCCTGTCGCTGGCCGCCTACTTCGTCGCCCACTGGCTGGGCGCGAGCGACTACGTGGCCCTGCTGTGCGGCTCCCTCGCGGCGCTGGCCCGGATGCTCTGGGTCGCGGCCCGGGCCCGCCGCTTCGACGTCTTCGCCGCCGTGATGCTCGGCGTGTTCCTGGTCGGCCTCGGCCTGTCGTTCCTGACCGGCTCGCCGAAGTTCCTGCTGATCAAGGAGTCCTTCGGCACCGGCATCGCCGGCCTCGCCTTCGTGGTGTCCTGCTTCGTCGGCCGCCCGCTGATCTACCACGCCGCGCTGCGCATGCAGGAGGGCGACCCGGCCAAGGCGGCCGAGTTCGAGCAGAAGTGGCGGGACCTGCCCGGCTTCCGGCGTAGCTTCCGCGTCATGTCCGCGGCCTGGGGCGCCGGGCTGCTCTTCGACGCCGCCGTGCGCCTCCCGCTGGTGCTGGCCCTGCCCACGTCGGCCGCGGTCACCGCCTCCACCGTGCTGTTCATCGCCACGATGGTGATCCTGGCGGCCTGGCAGGTCCGGTACGTCCGGCGCATCCAGGCCCGGACGGCCGCGGCGGAGGCCGCCGTCAGGACCGCGTGACCTCGGGCGCGGCCGCCTCGGGACCGGCTGCTGGACGGCTTGGCGGCGACCCTGCCCTGAGGTCCGCGTAACGGCGGCTCAGCTTGCCCGGGACCGTGCCGATAGCAGGGCCATGTCAAGCACGAGTGAGCGCTGGTTCGGGGCCGGGCACAGCACGGCCGCCGACCCCGCGAAGGCCGGCGGCGAGGCCGCGGCCCAGGCGATCGCCCGGCGTACCCCCGCCGCGGTCTTCGTCTTCGCCTCCGGCGAGTACGACGCGGTGGCGGTGCTCGCCGGGGTCCGGGCCGAGGCGGGCGACGCCGTCGTGGTCGGCGGCGTCGGCCTCGGCGAGCTGACCGGGGCCGGTGCGACGGCGCACGGCGTGGCGGTCGCGGCCCTGGGCGGCCCCGGCTTCACCGTGCGCGCCCGCGCGGCCGGCATCGCCGAGCTCGGCGCCCGCGCGGCCGGGGCCGAGGCGGCCGCGGCGATGGCCGAGATCGACGCGCCCCACACCGCGCTGCTGCTCGTCGCGGACGGCACCGCGCTCGGCCCGCACGAGATCGTGCGCGGCGCCTACTCCGTGGTGGGGGCGGCGGTACCGCTCGCCGGCGGCCTCACCCGCGGCTCGGCCCAGTTCCTCGGCGACCGCGTGCTGGCCGGCAGCGTCGTCGGCGTCGCCCTCGGCTCCGACCGCCCGATCGGCATCGGCATCGCGCACGGCTGGCGCCGCGTCGAGCCGCCGCTGATCGTGACGCGATCGGTGGGCGAGCGCATCTACGAGCTCGACGGCGAGCCCGCCCTCGACGTGCTCCTGCGCCGGGCCGCCGCGTCCGGCGCCGGCGCGCCCGGGACCGCCGCCGAGCTGTTCCAGGACGGGGTCAACCTCCAGCCCGTCGGCCTGGCCCGGCGCAGCGGCCTCGACATCCGCTCGCTGCACGCGGGCGACGACGAGGAGCGCTCGGTCTTCGGGACCGCCGAGATCCCGCAGGGCGCCCTGGTCTGGCTGATGGAGGCCGAGCGCGACGAGCTCGTGGCCGGCGCGGGGGCCGCGATCGGCGCGGCGACGGCGGCCCTGGGCGGCGCCGAGCCGATCGGCCTGCTCGCCTTCGACTGCGGCGGCCGCAAGCTCACCCTGGGGGAGGACGGCATCGCCGAGGAGGTGGCGGCCATGCGCGACGCCCTCGGCGACGTGCCCTTCGCCGGCTTCTACACGCTGGGCGAGATCGCGCGGCTGCGCGGCGCCTCCGGACTGCACCAGCTCACCCTCGTCGCCCTCGCGCTGGCCTGAGGGGAAATCTCGTGCCTTCATGGTCGACCGCTCAGCTGACCGAGTACTTCGTCGCCGTCAACGCCGCCGGCTCCGAGGAGGCCGCCATCGCGCTCGCCGTGGAGCGGGCCGCCGAGATCGTCGAGGCCGAGGTCGGTCTCGTCGCGCTCGGCGGGCGCCCGCGCGGCTCGTGGGGCTTCGGCGGCGCCGCGCCCGAGCGCGACCTGCTCGCCCTGTCCCCGGCGGGCGGGATCGTGGACCTCCCGGGGCTCGGCGACGTCCACGCCGTGCCGAGCCAGCTCGGCTCCGGTCTGCCGGGCGCGCTGATCCTGGGCCGGCTCGACGAGCCGTTCACGCCCGAGGAGCGCCAGACGCTGCAGGGCATGGCCCAGATGCTCGGGGCCGCGATGCGCAGTGCCCGGGCGCTGGCCGCCGAGCAGACCCTGCGCGCCGACCGCGAGCGGGAGACCCGGCTCGTGGAGACCCTCCTGGCCATCCAGCGCGGTATCACGAGCCGGCGCCCGCTGCAGGAGACCTTCGACGCGATCACCGGCGGCGCGGCGGAGCTGCTGGGCGGCGCCTACGTCGCGCTGATCCTGGCCGACCCGGCGCCGCGGGTGGCCTCCTGCGTCGGCGGCGCCGGGCCGGGCGACCGCCCCGGCAACGCGGCCCGGGCGGCGATGCACACCGGCTCGCTGCACGTGGACGAGGACGAGGAGGGGCACGCGGTCATCGCCGTGCCGGTGCTCGTGACCGGAGAGATCGCCGGGAGCCTGGTGGCCCGGGCCGGCGACGCCGCCGGCTACCACGCCGACCAGCTCGAGGCCTTCGCCCAGCAGGTGGGCCTGGCGCTCACCGACGCGCGCACCGTCGAGCAGGTCCACGAGGCCCACCACGACCACGTGACCGGCCTGCCCAGCCGCGCCCTGTTCCTGAAGGCCTTCGACGGCCGTCCGCGCGCCGGGGTGCTCTTCATCGACCTGGACCGGTTCAAGGCGGTCAACGACAGCCTCGGCCACGACGCCGGCGACCAGCTGCTCGCCGACGTCGCCGAGCGGATCCGCGGCTGCGTGCGCGCCGGCGACACCGTGGCCCGCCTCGGCGGCGACGAGTTCGCGGTGCTGCTCGGCGACGCGCACCGCGACGTCGCGGTGGCGACCGGCGAGCGGATCATCGCCGCGGTGCGGGAGCCGTTCCGGGTCAAGGGCCGCAGCGTCTACATCGGCGCGAGCGTCGGCGCGGCCCTGCCCGGCGCCGAGGGCAGCGGATCGCCCGATGAGCTGCTCAACTGCGCCGACCTGGCGATGTACCGCGCGAAGCAGGACGGCCCCGGGCTGGTCGTCGTCTACGAGCCGGCCATGCACGCGGCCGCGCTGCACTACCTCTCGCTGCGGACCGACCTGCAGCGGGCGCTCGCCGAGGGGGAGTTCGGGCTGGTGTACCAGCCGCTGGTCCGCCTCGACGCCGGCTCGGTCGTGGGCGTGGAGGCACTGCTGCGCTGGAACTCCCCGGGCCGCGGCATCGTCGCGCCGGGCGAGTTCCTGCCGATCGCCGAGGAGTCGGGGCTCATCGCCGACATCGGGCAGTGGGTGCTGGCCCGCGCGGCCCAGCAGGTCGCGGCCTGGCGGCGGCGCCGGCCCGGGCTCACGCTCAACGTCAACGTCTCCGGGCGGGAGCTGGTGCGGCCGGGCTTCGTCGAGGACGTGACCCGCACCCTGGCCGCCGCCGGGCTGCCCACGCACGCGGTCACGCTGGAGCTCACCGAGTCGGTGCTCATGAGCGACCCGCAGCCGGCGGTGCTGGCGCTCAACCGGCTGCGGGCGCGCGGGGTGCAGCTGTCGATCGACGACTTCGGGACCGGGTACTCCTCGCTGGCCTACCTGCGCGACCTGCCCGTCGACGAGCTCAAGGTCGACCGCGCGTTCATCGCGCGCACCCAGCTGACCGGGCGGGACATGGCGCTGGTCTCGACCATCATGGAGCTCGGGCACATCCTCGGGCTGCGGGTCGTCGCCGAGGGCATCGAGAACCAGGCGCAGCTGGATGCGGTACAGCGGCTGGGCTGCTCCCTCGGGCAGGGGTTCCACCTCCACCGGCCGCTCGACCCGGCCGCGATCCCGCCGCTGCTGGAGACGCCGGCCCTGCACCGGGCGGCATGACGGAAGGGCCGGGCATGCGCGCCCGGCCCTTCGTCAGTGCGGAATCGAGGTGTGTGTGATCAGCGGCCCTGCAGCGACTTCACGTTGTCGCCGAAGGTCCAGCCCTTCGAGCCGTCCCAGTTGATCGACCAGTCCATGACGCCCTTGATGCCGCTGACGCTGTTGTACGCCTGCGACACCAGCGACGGGGTCATGTAGCCGCCGCCGGCACCCGACTGCGCGGGGAGGCCGGGGACCTGCTTGTCGTAGGGGATCCGGATGGTGGTGCCCTGGATCGTCAGGCCCGAGTTCAGGCAGTTGGTCTGCACCGTGAAGCCCTGGACCGTGCCGGCCGAGTACGAGTCGCCGGAGCAGCCGTACATCGAGCCGTTGTAGTACTGCATGTTCAGCCACCACAGGCGGCCGTTGTCCAGGTATTTCTTGATGATCGGCAGGTACGAGCCCCAGATGGAGCCGTAGGTCACGCTGCCGCCGGTCACGTAGGCCGTCTCCGGCGCCATGGTGAGGCCGAAGTTCGACGGCATCTGGGCCAGCACGCCGTCGATGATGCGGATGAGGTTGGCCTGCGACGTCGACAGCGTGTTGATGTTGCCGCTGCCGGAGAGCCCGGTCTCGATGTCGATGTCGATGCCGTCGAAGTTGTTGGCCTTGAGGATCGGCACGATCGTGGCCACGAACCGGTCCGCGACCGCCGACGAGCTCAGGTCGATGCCGGCCGCGGCGCCGCCGATGGACATCAGCAGCGTCATGCCGTTCGCCTTGGCCTGGCACATCTCGGCCGGCGTCGGCACCTTCACGCCCGCGTCCATGCCGTTCTCCCACAGCACGGTGCCGTCCGAGCGGATGACCGGGAAGGCGAGGTTGATGACGTTGTACCCGTGCTGCGCCATCCGGCTGTCCGTGATCGGAATCCAGCCGAGGCCCGGGTGCACGCCGTTGGAGGCGCCGTCCCAGTTCTCCCAGTAGCCCTGCAGCACCTTCCCGGACGGCCGGGACTTCACCGCGCAGCCGCCCGTGCCGCCGGTCGGCGACGTGGTCGGGGACTTGCTCGGCGAGGCCGACGGCGACTTGCTCGGGGAGGTCGACGGCGACGGGGACGTGGTGCGCGACGGCGACGGCGAGGCGGTCGGGGAGGTGGTCCCGCCGCCCGAGCAGGCGCCGAGGTCCTTCCACAGCGACGGCGTGGCCGCGGGGTTCCAGCCGGCGCCGACGTAGGCGGTGTGGGTCACCAGCGCCTGGTACGTGTGGCCGTTGTACGTCACCTGCTGGCCGGCGGTGTACGTGTTGCCCTCGGCCCAGACCGGCGCCGAACACGCGGCGGCGGCCACGTTCGTGGCGGCCTGGGCTCCGAGCACGGGCGCGAGGGCCAGTGCCGTAACGAGAGCCGCGGCCGCCCCGGTCACCAGGGCGATTGTGCGACGACGAGATCTCACGGGACCTCCTGCCCATCGATGGATCGATGAGCAGGGACGCTATCAGTTAACACTATTAAATGTAAGGGTCGGGAACCTTAAAGCGCCGCCGGTGCGATCCATCGACGGGCGTGCACGGCAACGGCCCCGCCGCTCGAGCCGAGCGGCGGGGCCGGAAGGTGATCGACGTGCGGCTCAGCCCCGATCGCGCGGCGGCTGCGCCCAGGGGTTGTCCCGCCGCTGCTGCGGCTCGTCGGCGTCCGGCTGCTGTGTGTCCGGCTGCTGTGTGTCCGGCTGTTGCGCGGCGGGCTGCGAGCCGGTCCCCTGGGAGGCGGCCCGCTCCGCCGAGATGCGATCGAGGTGGGACTGCGCCGCGGTCGCCCGCCGCTCCGCCTCGCCCCGCGCGAACGCCGCCCGCCGCTCGGCCGCCTCGGCCGGGCTGACCGCCTGCTCCCCGAACCCGAAGTTCGCGGTCGCCTCGGCATCGGCCATCGGCGCCGCGAGCCGCGTCGTGGCCTCGTCGCCGCCGTTCGGCCAACGCGTCGTGGCATCCGGGTCCTCGGCCTCGGCCTTCGCCGGCTCCGCGGCACGGGCCGGCGCCTCCTGAGTCGCCGGCGGGGCTTCGGAGCGCAGCACGGTGGTGGCCTCGTCCGCGGAAGGCGCCTTGATCACGGTCGTGGCCTCCTCGACGGGCGGCTGCGGCGCCATCGGCTGGAACCGCCCGCGCCGCCCCTCCGGCTCGGCGTCCCCGCCGGCGCCGGTCGGCCCGGCCGAGTGCCGGGGCCGCGGCGCCGCGGGCGACTGGGAGCCCGGGTGGAACGCCTCGGTCTCCTCCTCGCGCCCCGGACGCGACGACGCGGCGGCGAACCCGTCGAACGAGGGCCCGGCGAGAATCGAGCGCTCCTCCTCGGCCGGCCCCCGGGCCGCGCGCGACGGGAGGCCGCCGGCGCTCTCGCCCGCGTGCAGCGGCCGGGTCGCCTCCGTCTCGCTCTCGGCGTCGGGGTCGGTGCTGGTGCTGGTGCTGGTGGCCGCGCTCGGTGCCGGGACGACGGGCCACGAGCCCGACGGCATGTCCGTCGACCCGGGGGCCGGCGCGGGCGAGGCGGGCACCGGCCAGGCAGGCGGCGCGTCGTCGGCCGGCGGCGGCGAGCTGGCCCCCCGGCTGTAGGCCACGGCCCCGGCGGCGGGCGCGTCGTCCTCGGGCGTCAACCAGGCCGGCTCGGCGGCAGCCGCCGGCGGCGTGGAGACGGGCGGCGGCGCGGAAGCAACCGGCGGTGCGGAGACAACCGGCGGCGCCGAGACGACCGGCGGCGCGGAAGTGACCGGCGGCATGAAGACCGGCGGCGCGGCCGCGGGCGGCGGTCCGGAGACAGGAGGTCCGGAGACAGGAGGCGCGGAGACAGGCGGTCCGGAGACAGGCGGTGCCGAAACCACCGGCGCCGCAGACATGAACGGCGGCGTCGAGACCGGCGGCGGCGCGGCGAACGGCGGCGGAGCCGACCCGGGCGGCACGGAGGCCCCCGGCGGCGCCGAGACCGGCGGCGTGGACACCGGCGGCGGCGCGGGCGCGAACGGCGAGGCGGCCGGCGGGGCGAACCGCGGCACCGGCTGGGTCTCGTCGGTGGGCGCGGGCGGCGCGGCACCGAACCCGCCCGGCGCCGGCAGCACCGACGTGGCGGCGGCCGGGAACGCGGTCGTGGTGGAGGGCGGCGAGTACGCGGGCCGGGCCACGGGGGGCGGAGCCGCCGGCCCCTGCCCGAGCGGGTACTCGTGCGCGTCCGCCGGCCCCTCACCCGCGACCGGCACCAGCGGCACCGCGGTCGGCCAGGTCCGCCAGCGCTTGACGCTGAAGGCGGCGACGAGCAGCGCGAGCCCGAGCACGGCGGTGGTGCCGTTGACGATCGGCAGGCGCAGGTCCACCTTCAGCGAGGCGATCGCCAGGTCGCGGGGCAGGCTGTTCATCACCGACAGCGGGTCGATGAAGAGGCTCACATAGGTGGAGAGCAGCGCGAGTCCCGCGACGATCGGGCCGACGGGCGAGATGCGCAGGCTGGCGATGAGTCCGATGAGCAGGCCGGCACCCAGGAGGTAGGCGGCGGGCACCAGCAGGTCGACGGAGTCGAAAGCGCCGCGCTCGACCCACTTCGCCACGGTTTCCGCGGATTGCTGCTGACCGATCGCGATCAGCAGCCAGGCGATCGGGGCGATGAACATCCCCGCGATCAGGCTTCCGACGTGTCGCATGGCTCGCACCGTACCGTCTTTGGCATGACCGAGCACACCGCCGGACCGCCCGGCCGTCCCACCGGTTACTCGCGGGTCACGCTGAGCCGGATCATGACCGCGGTCGACGTCAACCTCTACGGCACGGTCCACGGCGGCGTGATCATGAAGTTCATCGACGACGTCGCGGGCGCGGCGGCCGCGCGGCACAGCGGCGGCACGGCCGTGACCGCCTCGATCGACGAGATCGCGTTCCTCGAGCCGCTGCGCGTCGGCGACCTCGTCCACGCGTTCGCGCAGGTCAACTGGACCGGCACGAGCTCGATGGAGGTGGGCGTCCGGCTCGAGGCCGAGCGCTGGGACGAGGTCAGCGAGGCCGCCCCGCTGGTCGTGGCGACCGCGTACCTCGTCTTCGTCGCCATCGACGCCCATGGCCGGCCCCGCCCCGTCCCCGCCGTCGTCCCCGACTCGCCCGTCGACGAGGGCCGGTGGCGCGAGGCGGAAATCCGACGCGAGCACCGTCTCGCCCGCCGGGACGCGATCCAACGGCATCGATCGAACCGCTGAGCAGCCAACAACCAGAAGCCAGGAGCCCATGGCTCGGGTCCGCGTCAGTCACTGACCGTCGCTCCCGCCAGGAATCCCGGCCTCCGCGGTGGCAAGAGCGGAAAAACCCGGGAACAGCGCGGCGGGCACCGGACAAGAAGGTGTGTGGACCCGGAAGGCAACCTCTTGATCGCGGACGGCTTCACCGCCCTCTACGACCGGCACACGCAGGCGCTGTACCGCTACTGCGCGCGCCGGGTGGGGCCGGATCTCGCCGAGGACGCGGTGGCCCAGACGTTTCTCGTCGCGTACGAGAAGCGTCACACCGTCGACCCCGGTGCCGACCCGCTCCCGTGGCTGTTCGGCATCGCCACCAACGTGCTGTTCCGCCATCGCCGCGACGAGGTGCGCGGCTACCGAGCGCTGGCCCGGACGGGCGCGGACCCGCTGCTGGCGCAGGTGTCGGCGGAGAGCCATGCGGCCCGGACGGACGAACGGGTGGACGCCGGCCGGCGGGCGCGCCTCATCGCGCGAGTGCTCGCCAAGCTGCCGGCCCGCCAGCGCGACGTTCTGCTGCTGTTCGCGGTCGCCGACCTGTCGTACGCGGAGATCGCCGAGGCGCTGCACCTGCCCCTCGGCACCGTCCGCTCGGCGCTGCACCGGGCCCGCACCAAGTTGCGCAAGGCACTCGACGAGGCGGAGCGACGATGAGCACTGACGACAAGGACCTGTTGGCCCTGCGGGAGTTCCGCAGCGCCCTGGACGCCCCGCCGGAAGGGGTGCTCGTGAAGGGCCGCTACCGGCTGGCCGCCAGCGAGTATCGCCCTCCGGCGCGCCGCCGCCAGTGGTTGCTGGTCACCGCCGGTGCGGCCGCGGCCCTGGCCGTGGTCGTGGGCGCGGGGGTGGCCGTGCGGCAAGCGGGCGGCCCGGTCGGTGACGGCGGCGGCCAGGCCCCGGCCGAGCGCCCGGCCGCGACCGGCTCGCCGACGGACGGCGGGCCCGCGGACATCCCGGTCGCGATCGGCACCCGGGCTCCGCTCGACGCCAAGGTCATCGGCGACGGGGGCGCGACGCACGCCAAGGCGGTCGCCGCGATGGATCGCCTGGCCGACGCGGGGGCGAGCGCCCAGCCGATGCCGGTCCCGGCGGGGCAGGTGCTCTACGTGAAGACGTACAACCTGTCCGCCGGCGAGCAGACCTACATCCACGAGGTATGGCTGGACCCGGTCGCCATGGTCACCCTCCGCGTCCGCCGCACCGACGGCACGCACACGATGGACACGCCGAGCACCGAGGAGGAGATCGACCAGGCCGCGGCCCTCCCGGCGGGCATGTACCGCCCGACCGCGCAGTTCGTGGCCGGCCTGCCCACCGACCCGGGCCAGCTCCTCACGTACTGGCGGCAGTGGGCCCAGACCGAGTACCCCGGCCGCCCGGCCGACGCCATGATCTGGAAGGACGCCTTCGAGCTGATCGACTACTCGGAGCCGTTCTGGACGCCGCAGCAGCGGGCCGTCATCTACAGGGCGCTCGCGAAGATGCCCGACGTGAAGGCGACCACGGCGAAGATCGACAACAAGCCGTACGACCTCGTCTGCATGGATCGTGAACTCAACGGCTCGGGCAGCGTGGACTGCTGGTTGTTCGACTCGGCCACGGGCCGCCACGCGGGCAGCGCCTGGCCGTCCAAGAACCTGGCCCTGAACGCGGGCAACGTCGGCCTGATCGACTACGGCACCCAGCCCCGCCCGGCCCCCGGCGTGCTGCTGAGCAACCCGCCCAAGCCGAGCGGTTCGCCGAAGACGAAGTAGTGCGATGTCGGTGGGCCCCATCCGGTCGAGGGATCGGATGGGGTTCTCCCACACTGAGCGACCATTCACGCGTACCGCAAGATGGACCAATGGCAAAGGTGCTCTGGGAACCCCCGTCGGACGTGCGCGAGAACACCCGCATCGGGGCATTCCTGCGCCGGCTGGAGGCCGAGCGCGGCCTGGCCTTCGACGACTACCAGGCACTGTGGCAGTGGTCGGTCGACGAGCCCGCCGAGTTCTGGCGCGCGATCTGGGACCACTTCGAGGTCGTCGCGCATGTGGCGCCCACCGACACCCTGCCCGACGCGACGATGCCCGGCGCCCGGTGGTTCCCCGGGGCCCGCCTCAACTACGCCGAGCACGTCCTGCGCATGCCCGGGGTCGCCGACGACGAGCCGATCGTGATCGCCCGCTCGCAGACCCGCGGACCCGTCGAGCTGACCGCCGCCGAGCTGCGCGAGCAGGTCCGCCGGGCGCGGGCCGGGCTGCGGCGGCTGGGAGTCGGTGAGGGGGACCGGGTCGCGGCCTACGCCCCGAACATCCCCGAGACCTTCGTGCTCCTGCTCGCCGCGGCCAGCCTCGGCGCCGTCTTCTCCAGCTGCGCCCCCGAGTTCGGCACCCGCTCCGTCGTCGACCGCTGGCGCCAGATCGAGCCGAAGGTGCTCGTGGCGGTCGACGGCTACCGCTACGGCGACAAGCCCATCGACCGCACCGCCGAGGTCGAGGCCATCCGCGCGGCCCTGCCGTCGGTCGAGCACGTGGTGCGCATCGGATACCTGAACCGGGACGCGGACGCGGCCCGGGACGACTGGTCCGGGCTCACCGCGGCGACCGACGAGCCGCTGGAGTTCGCCGGGGTCCCGTTCGAGCACCCGCTGTACGTCCTCTACTCCTCGGGCACGACGGGCCTGCCGAAGCCGATCGTGCACGGCCACGGCGGCATCCTCCTCGAGCACCTCAAGATGCTCGCCCTGCACCACGACCTCGGCCCGGGGGACCGGTTCTTCTGGTTCACCACGACCGGCTGGATGATGTGGAACTACCTCGTCTCCGGCCCCGCCGTCGGCGCCGCGGTCGTGCTGGTCGACGGCAACCCGGCGCACCCGGACCTCGGCTGGCTGTGGCGGGTGGCGCAAGAGACCGGCACCACGTATTTCGGCACCTCCGCCCCCTTCCTGCTCTCCTGCCGCAAGGCCGGGCTGGTGCCGAAGGACTTCGCGGACCTGAGCCGCCTGCGCGGGGTCGGCTCCACCGGCGCGCCCCTGCCGCCCGAGGGCTTCGAATGGGTCTACGACGCCGTGTCGAAGGACCTGCTGCTGGCGTCGGTCTCGGGCGGTACCGATGTCTGCACCGCCTTCGTCGGGGGAGCGCCACTGCTGCCGGTGCGGGCCGGGGAGATCGCCTGCCGGGCGCTCGGCGCACGGGTCGAGGCGTTCGCGGCGGACGGCACCCCGGTGGTGGGCGAGCTCGGCGAGCTGGTGATCACCGCCCCGATGCCGAGCATGCCGGTCGGGTTCTGGGGCGACGCGGACGGCAGCCGCTACGCCGAGGCCTACTTCGGCACCTACCCGGGCGTGTGGCGCCACGGCGACTGGATCACCATCGACGAGCGCGGCGCGTGCGTGATCACCGGCCGCTCGGACGCGACCCTGAACCGCGGCGGCGTCCGGCTCGGCACGAGCGAGTTCTACTCGGTCGTGGAGGGGCTGGACGAGGTCGTGGACTCCGTGGTCGTCCACCTGGAGGACCCCGAGGGCGGGGCGGGTGAGCTGCTGCTGTTCGTGGTGCTGGCCGACGGCGTCACCCTCGACGACACGCTGCGCGCGCGCATCGCCCGGGAGCTGCGCACCGCGCTCTCGCCGCGGCACGTCCCCGACGAGGTCTTCCAGGTCGGGGCCGTGCCGCGCACGCTGTCGGGCAAGAAGCTGGAGGTGCCCGTGAAGCGCATTCTCACGGGCACGCCGGTGGATCAGGCGGCCGCCAAGGGCGCGCTGGTGAATCCGGAGTCGCTGCAGTACTTCGTCACAGCACGGCGGTAGCCTGCTCCGACGCCGCGCGCTGCTCGAGCTTCGCCGGGTCGCTGTTGACGCTCAGCACGATGCTGGCCCCGGCGACGAGCGGCGCGACGAGCCACTCGACGGGGTCGGGGTGCGCGACGGCGTCCACGAGCACGCGCCCGGCCGGGTAGCCCAGCGCCCGCGCGCGCTCGACCAGCTCCTCGGTGCCGGCCCCGCCGACCGGCCCCGGGTAGTGGTCGCCGAACTGCCGCACCTCGGCCACGTAGTCCGCGAACCCGTCCGGCACCCCGCCGCGCATCGGCAGGCCCATCGGCGCGAGGCCGAGCACGTACCGGTCGGCCGGCCCGGGCGCGCCCGTCTCCGCCGCCGTGAGGGACGCGAACTCGACGTCGGCCCCCGCGCCCGTCGGCTCCCCGTAGGCCACGCTCAGCCCGGCCGTCCACGCGCCGAGCAGCACCGCCGCGGTCTGCCAGTGCGCGGGCAGCCGCACCGCGGCCACGTCACCCGGCCCCAGCCCGCACCCGTCGACCAGCAGGTTCGCGGTCTTCGACACCCAGTTGGCCAGCGTCGCCCCGGACAGCTCGGTGCGCTCGCCGGTCGCGTCGTCGTAGAACGTCAGCAACGGAAGTGACGGGTCTTTCCCCACAAATGCCGCAAAGAGTGAAGGAACTGTATTCCCCATATGTCCAATTGATCCCTTCCATAGCATCTCACCTGATTTCTAGCGAGATGGGGCAAGCGAGATGGGTGTCTGGGCAACGCGACGATACCGGCGCAGCAGGCTGCTCGCCCTCGCCGGCTGCTCGCTCGCCCTCCTCGCCGCCGGGGCCGTCGGCGGCGGCGCCGCGGCCCGCACGAGCGAGCCCCCGGTCGCCGCCGAGGGGCTCACCGCGCCGGTCGAGTGGGCCAACCCGGCGGCCAAGGCCCCCGGTGGCAGCGGCGTGCCCACCCGCGTGACCCGCGTCCCGCTCGGCGACTTCGACCGGCCCGCGGACGGGGTGAGCGCCCAGAACGGGGTGCTCGAGGACGTACCGCTGGACGGCGGATACCGCAAGACCACCCGCAGCCGGACGCTCACCGTCACCCGCGCCTCCGTCGAGCCCTTCAGCGCCGTCGGCGTCACCTGGCGCGAGACCGGGCGCGTCGGCGCGGTCAGCGTCGCCGTGCGCCACCACACCCCGGGCGGTGCCTGGAGCGCGTGGCAGACCGTCGGCGCCGGCGCGGCCGACCGCGACCCGGTGAGCGTGCCCGCCCGGCCGCGCGCCAAGGCCTCGCCCTCGCCGAGCGCGCCGGCCGGCGGCCCCGTCGAGCGCGGCGGCTCCGATCTCGTCTGGGTCGGGCCGAGCGACGGCGTGCAGATCACCGTCAGCGCCACCGGTGGTTCGGCCCCGCACGATCTCGCCGCCGACCTCATCGACCCGGCCGACTCACCCGCCGACGCCGCGCCCCCGGCCCCGCCCGTGCTCGAGGACGCCCCGGTCGCGCTGCGGCCGTTCATGCCGGCCATCAACCGCCGCGCCGCCTGGGGGGCCAACGAGCAGCTGATGGACTGGCGGCCGCAGTACGCGCCGATGGTCAAGGCGGTCGCGGTGCACCACACGGCGACGGGCAACGACTACTCCGAGGCCGACGTGCCCAAGATCCTGCGCTCGATCTACCAGTACCAGACGGTCAGCCGCGGCTGGGGCGACATCGGCTACAACGTGCTGGTCGACCGGTTCGGCCGGCTCTGGGAGGGCCGGGCCGGCGGGCTGAGCCGTCCCGTGGTCGGGGCCCAGGCGGGCGGCTTCAACACCGGCACGGCCGGCATCGCCATGATCGGCACGTACTCCACCGTGACCGTCCCGCCCGCCGTGGTGGAGTCGGCCGCCCGGTACACCGCGTGGAAACTTTCACTCAGCCAGGCCGTCGACCCGCGCGGAAGCGTGACGCTGACCGGGGGCGGCTCCACGTCGCGGTACCCGACCGGCACCACGGTCACCGTCCCGCGCGTCTTCCCGCACCGCCAGACCAACCCGACCGAGTGCCCGGGCGCCCGCGGGATGGACGCCCTGCCGGCGATCCGCGACCGCGCCGCCGCGCTGCTGGGGGACCTGGTCAAGCCGCAGACCGTGCGGTCGCTCATGGCGGCGTACCGCCCGGCCGACGGCACGGTGCGCCTGCAGGGCATCGCCGAGCCCATCTTCACGTCCGGCCCGAACGAGATCGCGGTGCCGGCCGACTACAACGGCGACGGCAAGGCCGACGTGGCCACCTGGTCGCCGATCACCGGCAACTGGACGATGCTGCTCACCGGCGAGGGCCGCTCGGTGGCTCAGTGGGGCCTGCCCGGCGACGTGCCGGCCCCCGCGGACTACGACGGCGACGGCAAGGCCGATCTCGCCGTGTTCCGGCCGTCCAACGGGGTCTGGTACATCAAGGGCGTCGGTGAGCTGCAGCTCGGCCAGGCCGGCGACCAGCCCGTGCCCGGCGACTACACCGGCGACGGCAGGGCCGAGCCCGCGATCTGGCGCCCGTCCACCGGACTGTGGGCGATCCGCGCGATCCGCGAGTGGCAGTTCGGCGAGCCCGGCGCGATCGCGGTGCCCGCGGACTACGACGGCGACGGCCGGCTCGACGCGGCCGTGTGGTCCCCGTCGACGCAGCAGTTCACGATCACCGGCCAGGCCCCCGTGCGCCTCGGCGACCCGGGCGACACGCCGGTGCCGGGGCAGTACGACGGGGACGGCCGGGCGGACCTCGCGGTGTACCACGACGGGCGGTTCGACGTGCGGGGGATAGGGAAGTACGAGGTCGGAGCGCCCGGCGACGTACCGATGCCCCTGAATTGAGCAAAACTTGAAGTTGGACGATTCCCGGCGGCAGCGAAGGGCTTCGTACTTGAACTTGGCGGCCGGCACATGAGTTGATTCAGGCTGAATCCTGGGTGGAACTCACGATGCGAGTCGCGTCGTGGACATCGATCACCGGCGGATCGGGCGTAGGCTTTGCCGCGAGACGTCGCACCGAAGATCCGCATCGAGTTCAAAAGGGAGTGCCCCGTGACCCCCGGCCGACCGCCCCGCGTGCTTGTAGACGCCACGAGTGTCCCAGCCGACCGAGGCGGGGTGGGGCGCTACGTCGACGGTCTCCTGGGCGCGCTGGGCGCGCTCGACGCCGACCTGGCCGTCGTGTGCCAGCGCACCGACGCCGAGCGCTACGGGCGGCTCCTGCCGGACGCGCGGATCATGTCCGCCCCCGCCGCGGCCGCGCACCGCCCGGCCCGCCTGGCGTGGGAGCAGACCGGCCTGCCGATGCTCGCCCAGCAGGTCGGCGCCCAGGTGCTGCACTCGCCCTTCTACACGTGCCCGCTGCGCGCGGGGTGCCCGGTGACGGTGACGGTCCACGACGCCACGTTCTTCACCGAGCCCGAGCACTACGACAAGTCCCGCCGCACGTTCTTCCGCTCCGCGATCAAGACGTCGCTGCGGCGCGCCAGCCGGGTGATCGTGCCCAGCAAGGCGACCCGCGACGAGCTGATCCGCCTGCTCGACGCCGACCCGACCCGCATCGACGTGGCCTACCACGGCGTCGACCCCGAGGCGTTCCACGCGCCCAGCGAGGACGAGAAGGCCCGTGTGCGGGCGCGGCTGGGGCTCGGCTCGACGGAGTACGTCGCCTTCCTGGGGGCCAAGGAGCCCCGCAAGAACGTGCCCAGCCTGATCCGCGGCTGGATCTCGGCCGTGCGTGACCGGGCGGACCCGCCCGCGCTGGTGGTCGCCGGCGGCCAGGGCCACGACGACGAGATCGACGGGGCCATCGCGGAGGTCCCCAGCCACCTGCGCCTGCTGCGCCCGGGCTACCTGCGCTACGCGGACCTGCCGGGCTTCCTCGGCGGTGCGGTGGTCGCGGCCTACCCGTCCTTCGGCGAGGGCTTCGGCCTGCCGATCCTGGAGGCGATGGCCTGCGGCGCACCCGTGCTCACCACGCCGCGGCTCTCCCTGCCGGAGGTGGGCGGGGACGCGGTGGCCTACACCGGACCGGGCCCCGACGAGATCGCCCGCGACCTTGCGGCACTGCTCGACGACACCGAGCGACGTAACGCTTTGGCCAAGGCCGGCGCCGCGCGCGCCAAGGAGTTCACCTGGGAGTCCAGCGCCGAGGTCCACCTCGCAGCCTGGGCCAGAGCCGCGGGCCCCCGCGGTTACTGACCCCGGGCGACCCCGAATGTCACCCGCCGAAACGGCACGGGGCGATTTCGGTAATGGTATTGACACCCCCGAGTTGTGAGAAGGCCCCCTTTTCCGGGCATGATGGGCGCGTGTTCTACGCGGTGATTCCTGCAGGTGGCAGCGGCACGCGGCTCTGGCCGCTGTCGCGAGCCGGCCATCCGAAGTTTCTCCACGCCCTCACCGGGACCCCGTTGTCGCTGCTCCAGGCGACGTACGGGCGTCTCGAAGGCCTGGCGACGCCCGAGTCCACGTTCGTGGTCACCGGCGTAGCGCACGCGGCCGCCGTGGCCCGGCAGCTGCCGGGTCTGCCGGAGGGCAACGTCCTCGTCGAGCCCACGCCGCGCGACTCCTGCGCCGCGATCGGTCTCGCCGCGGCGGTGATCGCCCGCCGCGACCCGCACGCCATCATGGGCGCCTTCGCCGCCGACCAGCTGGTCCGCGACGTCCCGGCCTTCCAGGACACGCTCCAGCGGGCGATCCAGGGCGCCGGGGACGGCCTGCTCATGACGATCGGCATCACGCCGACCCACCCCGAGACCGGCTACGGCTACCTCCACGTCGGCGAGCCCACGGGCACCGGCGACGTGTGCAAGGTCGCCGAGTTCGCGGAGAAGCCCGCGTTCGACGTGGCCCAGCGCTACGTCGACTCGGGGGAGTACCTCTGGAACGCCGGCATGTTCGTCTGGCGCGTGGACGTGTTCCTCGACGAGCTCGCCCGCCAGCAGCCGACCCTGCACGACGGCCTGCGGCGCATCGCCGAGTCCTGGGAGTCGCGCGAGCGCGAGGAGGTCCTGGCCGAGATCTGGCCCGGCCTGACCAAGATCTCGGTCGACTTCGGCGTCATGGAGGGCGCGGGCCGCGCCGGCCTGGTCGGCACCGTGCCGGGCAACTTCGGCTGGAACGACGTCGGAGACTTCCACACCCTCGGCGAGCTGCTCGAGACCGACACCGCGGGCAACGTGGTGGTCGAGCTCGCCGGCGTCATCGACGACCCGGTCGTCTCCCCGAAGCCGACGGTCCTCATGCACGACGCGGAGCGCGTGGTCGTGGTGCCGCGCTCGGGCCGCCTGGTGGCCGCGGTGGGCGTGAGCGACCTGATCATCGTGGACACGCCGGATGCGCTGCTGGTCTGCCCGCGCGCCCGCGCACAGGACGTCAAGAAGCTGGTCGACTCGCTGAAGGAGCGCGGCTCGAGCGAGCTGCTGTAGGGCGGCTCCGGCTTCCGGGCCCGGGCGCCGTCGTCCGGGCCCGAGCGTTTTCCCCTGGCGCCTGCTCGTGCTTGTCCGGATCAGGCCCGAAACGCGTCAGGAGCGCTTGGCCCAAGCCAACGCCGGCCCGACCAGCTGCTCAGTAGCATCAGCAAGCGGCTCCGGCAGCGAGTCGGGCGCAAACCACCCGAGCGCACTCGACTCCGCGCTGACGAGCTCCACGGCCCCGGCCGGCGCGATCGCCGCATACCGGATGTCGTAGTGCAGCGACGACCCGCCCGAGCAGTGCACATGGTGCACGTCGAGGTCAATCGGCGCCTCGCTCACCCGCAGCCCGAGAATGCCCGACTCCTCGGACGCCTCGCGCAGGGCCGCGCCCGCGATCGTGCTGTCCACCGGCTCGCAGTGCCCGCCCAGCTGCATCCAGCGGTTGACCCGGCCGTGCAGGCACAGCAGCACCCGCTCGGCGTTGGCGTCCACGACCAGGGTGCTCGCGGTCACGTGGCCGCCGGTGTGCTCGCGCCAGACGGTGGTCGGATCGGGCCGTACGAAATCCAGGAACCGCTGTCGGGTCGCCTCGGCCTCCGGCGAGGGAGCCGCCCAGCCCGACAGCACCGCCAGTGCGTCCTCGTGCAGCGTCGTCATAGTGACGGCAGGCTACCGCGCCCGATGACGAGCACGCCGAGGGGCACACCGCCTTCGGGCAGCTCGGCGGCCAGCGTCGCCGGATCGGTGACCTCCAGCCAGCCGCTCGCAAGCCCGTCAGCTGCGAGAACGGCTCGCAACCGCTCCGCCTTGCGGCCCGCCTCGGCCGCGGCGCGCAGGTCGCCGGCCGGGGACCACACGATCACGGCGGCCACGGTGTTGGCCGGAACCGTCACGCTGCGTGTCGTCGGGAACGGCAGGGCGGGCAGGCGCACGGGGCCGCCGGCCGGGGCGAAGCCGGTCGCGTCGGGCAGCTCGGCGGCGGCGCGCAGGCCGCGGGCGGTGGCTTCGGCGGTACCGAGCGCGAACAGATCGGCATCGGCCCCGCGAATGAGCTCGGCGGCGCCGCGGCCGTGCTCGGGCGGGAAGGCGCGCGCGAACCCGCGCACCACCGCGACCGGCACCTGTGTCGTCTTTCCTTTGACCAGCTCCGCCGCGGCGGCGAGCTGGTCGATCTGGGCCATCTGGGTGAGCTGGAGCTCGTTGCCGTACGCGTCCCGCAGCCCCCGGTAGTCGACCACCGCGTCGACGCCGGCCGCGCCGATGGCGAAGTCGACGAGGCCGAGCCGCCACGGCCGGCCCATGGTGTCGGTGATGACGACGGCGACGTCGAGCCCGAAGCGCTCGCGCAGCTCCTCGCGCAGCGCGCGGGCCGAGGCGTCCGGGTCCTTGGGCAGCAGCACCAGGTGCGTGGAGTCGACGTTGGACGCGTCGATGCCGGCCTGGGCGAGCACGAGCCCGTGGTGCGTCTGCACGATGCGGGTCGGGCCGCGCTCGGCGACCACGCGGGCGGTCTCGGCGCGCAGCGCGGCCTCGCGGGCGGCGTCGCGGTCGGGCCCCTCGGGCGGCAGCTCGACCAGCCGGCCCTCGGCCTTGCTCACGACCTTGCTGGTGACCACGAGCACGTCGCCGTCGCGCAGCCAGTCGGCCGCCCCGGTGATGAGCTCGGCGAGGTTGTCGCCCGGCTGCACGTCGCCGATGCCGACGACGGGGTGGACCTCCAGCGACGGGATCATGCGACACCCACCGTGGCGAGCGCGTCGCGGACCATGGTCGCGGTCGTGGCCTCGTCGGTCATCCAGAGCGGGACGGCTCGCACCTGCAGGCCTGGCACGACCACTCCGGCATCCGACGAGTCGACCAGCCAGGCGTCGAGGACCCCGCCCTGCGACCGGGCCCCGAGCAGCCCGCCGACGCCGGCCGCGCTGACCTCCACGCCCATCACCTCCAGGCACTTGTCGGCCATCCCGCGCACCGGGGCCGAGCCGATGACGGGGGAGAACCCGGCGACCGGCGCCCGGCCCCCGGCCACGGCGTCGCGGATCGCGGGCACCGCGAGGATCGGGGCGATGGAGACCACGGGATTGCTCGGGGCCACCAGGACGACATCCGCCGCCGCGATCGCGTCCAGCACCCCCGCGGCCGGCTTCGCGGTCTCGGCCCCGACGAACACGAACCGCTGGGTCGGGATCTGCGCGCGGTGGCGGATCCACCACTCCTGGAAGTGGATCGCGCGGGTCGCGCCGTCGACCTCCACGACGGCGTGCGTCTCCACGCGGTCGTCGCTGGCCGGCAGCATGCGGATCCCGGGCTGCCAGCGGTCGCAGAGCGCCTCGGTGACCGCCGAGAGGGGGTAGCCCGCATCCAGCATCCGGGTGCGCACCAGGTGGGTCGCGATGTCCTTGTCGCCGAGGCCGAACCAGGTGGGCTCCGCGCCGTAGGCGGCCAGCTCCTCCTTGACCGTCCAGCTCTCGCCGACCCGGCCCCAGCCGCGCTCCGGATCGGCTCCGCCACCGAGCGTGTACATCACGCTGTCCAGGTCGGGGCAGATGCGTAGCCCGTGCAGGGTCACGTCGTCGCCCACGTTGATCACCGCGGTGACGTCGGCGCCCGTCTCCCGGGCCACCGCGCGCACCCCGAGCAGGAAGCGCGCGCCGCCGATGCCACCTGCAAGAACCACGATCCGCATGCGTCCAATCCTGCCCCACCGCCGTCACGGCCCCATTGGGGGTCTCTCACGGACGCGGGAATCGGCGCCGGGAGCTAGGCTGCTGGCGACCTGTTGCACGGACCGCTTCATTTCGGGAGAGCCAGTGAGCACCCAGCCACCCGATCCGACCCCCACCGGGGCCTACCAGCCCCAGGCGGCGGCGCAGTATCAGACCCCGGCGACCCAGGCTGTTCCCGTCTCGGGGGCCGCGCAGCAGTACCAGGCCGCCCCCGTCTCCGGTGCCGCGCAGCAGTACCAGGTCGCGCCGGCCGCGCCGGTCGCGCCCCCGGACGCGAAGAAGGCCCGCGGCCTGCTGGAGCCCTACCGCGAGCTGGCCGCGTTCGGCCTGCTCGGCGCCGTCGCGCTGATCCTGATCGCGGGGCTCGTGCGCGTCCTCACCGGCCTGTTCAACTCGTTCCTGGCCACCGCCACCGCGTCGTTCTCCAACGTGATCGGCTTCGAGGTCATCCTGCTGCCGATCGTCGCGGTCGTGCTCGTGCTGCTCCTCGAGCCGGTCACGCCGCGGGCGAAGACCGTCGTGCTCATCGCGATGGTCGAATACGCGATCGCCGCGGTGCTCGGCCTCGTGCTGCTGCTCGGCGGCCTCATCGGCGACTTCCAGAGCGAGGGCCCGATCGGCTGGGCGCTCGGCGGCTTCCTCGAGCACCTGGCGGGCCTCGCGCTCATCGGCCTCGGGCTGTTCCTCGCCGCGCGGCTCTACCTCGGCGCCTACACGGCCCCGAAGCCGGTCGCCTCGCCGTACCAGGGCTACCAGTACCAGCAGCAGGCCTACGCCCAGCAGCAGTACGCCCAGCAGTACGCGCAGCACCAGGCCGCGTACGCCGCCCAGCAGACCGGCTACGTCACCGGCTCCCAGCCCGCCGCGGCCCAGCCGCAGCAGGGTGCCCAGCCGCAGCCGGCCCAGCCGGCCTACGCCCAGCCGCAGCCGACCACCCAGGGCTGGCAGCAGCCGGCCACGGGCGGCACGCCGGCGGTCGCCGCGCAGCCCCAGGGCTACCCGGCGCAGCCGACCTCGGGCGGATACGCGGCCCCGGCTTACGCGACCCCCGCGTATGCCGCGCCGGCCGCGCCCGCGCCGGCCGCGCCCGAGACCCCCGCGGCCGAGACGGCGGCGCCCGCGGCCCAGCCGGCCTCCGGCCCGCCGCTGAGCTCGCCGTTCGCCGCCTACACGGCACCGGCCCCGACCCCGGTGGCCGACGAGCCCGTCTCGGCCTCTCCGGCCGACGCCCAGTCCTCGACGCCGCCCGGCGGGTTCGCCTCGGCGGGCTGGCCGGGTGGCCACTCGACGCACCCGGCCCCGGCCGAGGACGAGGGCACGGCGGTGCTCAGCCCGGCCGACCCCGACGCCACCCAGCAGGCGCCCGTGGTCAAGCCGGCCGAGCCGGCCGCCCAGGAGACCGCGGACCCGGACCGCACCACGGTCCTGCAGCCGGGCGCCAAGAAGGACGACGAGGGCGAGGCAACCCAGCGCACCCAGGCGATTCCGCCCGGTAACTGACGTCCCGCTCGAACGCCGTGGCCGCGACCCAGTCGCGGCCACGGGTGGTATTAGGTCACACACCGTCCTACCCGGGAATCGCCCCCGGGCGGCCTACAGTTCGGTGGTGACACCTGAAGGTAGAGGCACCGAAGGCAACGCCATGCGCCGGGCCCTGCGGCGGGCGGCCGATGGCCGGACACTCGACCCGACCGAGGCGGCCGTCCTGCTGAGCGCCCGCGACGCGGCCCTGGAGGATCTGCTCGGCATCGCCGGCGCGGTGCGCGACGCGGGACTCGCCGACGCCGGGCGCCCGGGCGTCATCACGTTCTCCAAGAAGGTCTTCGTCCCGCTGACCCGGCTGTGCCGGGACCGGTGCCACTACTGCACCTTCGCGACGGTGCCGCACCGGCTGCCCGCCGAATACCTCGAGATCGACGAGGTGCTCGAGATCGCCCGCGAGGGCGCCCGGCAGGGCTGCAAGGAGGCCCTGTTCACGCTCGGCGACCGGCCCGAGGAGCGCTGGCCCCAGGCCCGTCGCTGGCTGGACGAGCGCGGCTACGACTCGACGCTGTCCTACCTGCGCGCGTGCGCCATCGCGGTGCTGGAGGAGACCGGCCTCCTGCCGCACCTCAACCCCGGCGTGCTGTCGTGGGCGGAGCTGCAGCGGCTCAAGCCGGTCGCGCCGAGCATGGGCATGATGCTCGAGACCACCGCGACCCGCCTGTGGTCGGAGCCGGGCGGCCCGCACTTCGGCTCGCCGGACAAGGAGCCCGCGGTCCGGCTGCGGGTGCTCGACGACGCCGGGCGGGTCGGCGTGCCCTTCACGACCGGCATCCTCATCGGCATCGGCGAGACGCTGGACGAGCGGGCCGAGTCGCTGTTCGCGATCCGCCGGACGATGCGGGAGTACGGCCACGTCCAGGAGGTCATCGTCCAGAACTTCCGCGCCAAGCCGGACACGGCCATGCGCGGGATGCCCGACGCGGAGCTGCAGGACCTGGCCGCGAGCATCGCCGTGGCCCGGCTCGTGCTGGGGCCCAAGGCGCGCATCCAGGCCCCGCCGAACCTGATCGACGAGGAGTACGCGCTGCTCATCCGGGCCGGGATCGACGACTGGGGCGGCGTGAGCCCGGTGACCCCGGACCACGTGAACCCCGAGCGCCCCTGGCCGGCCCTCGACGAGCTGGCGGCAAGGACGAAAGCCGCCGGTTTCGTCCTGCGCGAGCGCCTCACGATCTACCCCGAGTACGCCCGCCGCGGGGTGCCGTGGCTCGATGCCCGCCTCGTGGAGCACGTCGAGGCCCTCATGGAGCGCGACTCGGGCCTGGCCGACGAGTCCGCGATGCCGGTCGGCCGGCCGTGGCAGGAGCCGGACGGGGGGCACGAGGACAGCGGCCGCACCGACCTGCACACCGCGATCGACGAGCAGGGGCGCAGCGCGGACCGCCGCGGCGACTTCGACACCGTGTACGGCGACTGGAACGAGGTCGCCACGCGCGTGCCGCAGACCGCGCCCGAGCGCCTGGACTCCGACGTCCACAGTGGACTGGACCTGGCCGGGAGCGATCCGGGCGCCCTGCTGCGGCCCGAGCACGAGGCGGCCGCCCTGGCGCTGTTCAATGTGGACGGTGCCGGGCTGGACGAGCTGGTGCGCATCGCCGACGACCTGCGCCGCGAGGCCGTCGGGGACGACATCACCTTCGTGGTGAACCGGAACATCAACTTCTCGAACGTCTGCTACGTGGGCTGCCGGTTCTGCGCGTTCGCCCAGCGCGAGCGCGACGCCGACGCCTACCGGCTGTCGTACGAGCAGGTCGCCGACCGTGCCGAGGAGGCCTGGAACGCGGGCGCCACCGAGGTCTGCATGCAGGGCGGCATCGACCCGAAGCTGCCCGTCGGCGCCTACGCCGAGCTCGTGCGGGCGGTCAAGGCGCGGGTGCCCGGCATGCACGTGCACGCGTTCAGCCCGATGGAGGTCGTGACCGCCGCGGCCAAGGCCGGGGTGTCGATCCGCGACTGGCTGACCCAGCTCAAGGAGGCCGGCCTCGACACCATCCCCGGCACCGCCGCCGAGATCCTCGACGACGAGGTCCGCTGGGTGCTCACGAAGGGCAAGCTGCCCACGTCGGCCTGGGTCGAGGTGGTGAGCACGGCGCACGAGCTGGGCATCCGGTCGAGCTCGACGATGATGTACGGCCACGTCGACCACCCCGGCCACTGGCTCGGCCACTTCCGGGTGCTGGCCGGCATCCAGGACCGCACCGGCGGCTTCACCGAGTTCGTGGCGCTGCCGTTCGTGCACCACAGCGCGCCCATCTACCTCGCGGGCATCGCGCGTCCCGGCCCCACCTGGCGGGACAACCGCGCCGTGCACGCCATGGCCCGCGTGCTGCTGCACGGGCGCATCCCCAACATCCAGTGCTCCTGGGTCAAGCTCGGCGACGAGGGTACGGTCGCGATGCTGCGCGGGGGCGCCAACGACATCGGCGGCACGCTCATGGAGGAGACCATCTCGCGCATGGCGGGCTCCGAGCACGGCTCGGCCCGCACCAAGGAGGAGCTGGAGGCGATCGGCCGGGCCGCCGGCCGTCCCGTGCGCCGCCGCACGACGGTCTACGGCCGGGTCGAGAACGTGGTCTAGCCGATCGTCGTCGGCACCATCGCCACGCCGGCCACCAGCGCGCCCAGCAGGAGCAGGCCCAGGATCCGCCGGCCGGGGACGAGCAGGGCCAGCAGCAGCGCGCCCAGGGCGATCTTCACGGGGTGGGTCCGGACCTGCTGGACCGGCCACCCCACGTGCGGCAAGATCAGCCGCACCGGCCCCACCACGTGCTCGCGGTCGACCGCGCGCGGAACCGCCTGCGGCTCCGCGTCGCCCTTGACCGTCAGCGCGCCGTCGGCCGCCTGGGCCACGACCCGGTGCGTGACGGGGCCCCGGGGATCGTTGTACGTGACGATCTCGTACTGCGCGACGGACTTCGCGTGCGGGTCGACGAGGATGAGGTCGCCCGCGTGCATCGAGGGCGCCATGGACTCGGACATCACGACGTAGGGCTTCCACCCCAGGCTGGCGACGCCGACGGTGAACATGATCACGGAGACGGCGGCGCCCAGGAGCACTCGGCGGATCATGGGCGGGCCGTGAGGTCGGATCTCAGCTCTTGCCGCACATCGGCGCAGTTCGGCCAGGCGGCGCGCGGCTTGAGCAAACTTTCCGAGACTCTTCCGGCGCGTCCGGCGTGTCGCCCGTTACCTCCGGTGGGGCTTCGTCGGTATGGGTACGGCACGGGGTGCAGGCGATCGCCCGAGCGGGCCTATTTAGCAGGTTCGGCTTGACGACGCACGCATTACACGCGTGTAATTTCACGGGGGATGTTCGCCGGATGGGTTCCGACAACCTGTCAAGCGGACATATGGAACACCGCGCCGAGGTACAGCAACCTTGTAGGACATGCGCCTTCCGCGTGGGGGGTTGCGCCGGCATTGACGCCGGTGCGCAAGAAGGAGGCACGCTGATGGACGGCCGACCAGTCGTGGCCGACCTGCTGGGTAACGCTCCGGAGTGGCAAGAGCGCGCTTTGTGTTCGCAGACCGACCCGGAGGCTTTCTTCCCGGAGAAGGGCGGGTCGACGCGCGAGGCCAAGCGCATCTGCTCGCGCTGTGAGGTGCGGGCGGACTGCCTGGAGTACGCGCTCGGGCACGACGAGCGCTTCGGGATTTGGGGCGGGCTCTCGGAACGCGAGCGTCGCAAGCTCAAACGACGGGCTGCTTAGCGGATCGGATTTTCGAATTCGGGCGCCGATCTCCATTCGGGGGTCGGCGCCCTTTTATTGGAATTGTTATGCGCTCGGAGGAATAATCTACGCGTCGGGGGGAATGACGCGCAGATGCCCGCGCCGGCCGAGCGGATGCTGCTGGTCGGGCTCCTCGCGGTTCGGTGCCGGCCGGGCCGCCTCGCGCACCGCCTCCGCGAGCGCCACGAGGTCGTCGTTGGTCGGCGGCGGCGGACCGTACTCGCCCTCGTGCCGCACCAGGTCCCAGCCCCGTGGCGCGGTCAGCCCGCGGGCGTGCGACTCGCACAGGTCGTAGGAGTGCGGCTCGGCGAACGCGGCCAGTGGACCGACAACTGCGGTCGATTCGGCATAAACGTACGTCAACGTCGCAACGGGAGATCGGGGGCAACCGTTGCGCGAGCATCGACGTGGGGTCCTCACGGCCAGACGGTATCGCTCGAAGGCCGCCGCGTCGTCCCGGAAGGCCCGCGACACGCCGACGTGACCACGGCGACACGCCCGCACGGGCGACCGTCGCAAGAGCCCGGCGACCCGCGGCGGCCGCACCGAGCCCGAGGGGGGAACCTGGCGCTACGCTGAACATCGTGGCGAGCCCAGACCGACGACGCAGTGGACCGGGCCGGCGCGGTCGCGACCGGCACGGCCGGGGGCTGCGCGGCCGGCTGGTCCCCGCGTCGCTGCCGATGTCCCGCACGCGCGCCGAGATGTTCGACGATCTCGTCCTGGACTCGGTCGAGCAGCTGGAGCAGCGCTTCTCCCAGGAGCTGGCGGGCGTCGAGTTCGCCGTCGAGGACGTCCCCCCGGAGCTCAACGTCTACGACTCCGACGTGCTCGAGGACGGCGAGGTCCCGCTGGCCCGCCTGCTGCCCGGCCGCCCGGGCCGGCACGGGGTCCCGCCGCGCATCGTCCTCTACCGGCGCCCGCTCGAGTTCCGCGCCGCCGACCACGACGACCTGGCCGACCTCGTGCACGACGTGATCATCGAGCAGGTCGCCAACCTGCTGGGCGTCTCGCCCGACGAGCTCGAGGGCTGAGCACTCCTCTTCACGGCTCCACCGTGGACTCGCCGAGCAGCCCTGCCCTCAGAGTTCGTCGATCCGCACGCCCAGCACGTCCTTGCCCCGCTCGACCTGCTGGTCGACCCGCAGCGAGCGGTCGCCCCGGATGCGGCCCACCTCGGCCCCGACCACGCGCTCGGCCTCGACCACCCGCTGGATGACGTGGACGGTGCCGCCCGCCCGCTTGGCCGTGGCGATGGACTCCGCGACCTGGTCGGCCAGGTCCGGGTCGGTGGCCAGCCGGGCGCTGAGCACGCGGACGAAGGCCTCCTGCTCGGCCTCCGGCGCCCGCTCGAACCGGGTCATCGCGTCGGCCGCCGCCGGGTCCGGGGCCAGCGCGCCCTTCAGCCTCCGGTAGAGCCGCTGGGTCGCCTCCCAGACCGCCTGCCCGGCCGCCCCGGCGTACTCCTCGGCGGCCTTGCGCACGTAGGGCGCCAGCAGCGTGACGGCCCCGGTGGCGATGATCGCGATGTCCATGGGTTCTCCAGTCGAGCTAGCCGGAGTAGGTCCACCATTCGTGCCGCCGCAGCCGGGCGAAGATGACCGGCAGCAGGCGCTGGAGCTTGGAGTAGTCGTCCTGCGTGCGGGTCACCTCGGCGATGACCTTGCGCAGGGCCTCGTCCAGGGCCGCGCGCCCGTTCTGCCGGGCGATCGCGGCGTGGATCACCTGGGCGTTGGCCGCGTCGATGGCGAAGTCGAGCCGGCGCGCGTCGTCGGCCGGCGTCGCGGCGAGCGCCTCGTCGTAGGCCGCGATCGCCCGGCCGAGGTCGGCGACGCGCAGCGCCTCGTCGGAGCGGGTGTCGGCCCGCGCGGCGTAGGCGTCGCCGAGCAGGTTCGCCGCGTTGATCCACAGCGGATCGCCGGCCGCGCGCCGCCGGTCGCGGATCTCGGTCTGCGCCCGGATCCACACGTCGAGCTGCTCGTCCGACGGCGCCGGCAGCTCACGAACGGAGTCGGCGACGTCGACCGCGTAGGTGACCCGGTGCTCGTCGTCCGGGGCCGCCGCCCGCCACGCCTCGAGGTAGGCGGCGAGCGCGGCCGCGACGTCCACGGCCGCGGTCTCGTCGTCCGGCCGCCGGCGGCTGCGCAGCGCGTAGGCGTCGCCGAGCAGGTTGGCCGAGGATTCCCACCCCGGCTCGTCGGCCGCGCGCCGCAGGTCCACGATCTCCTGCTGCACCTCGATCCACCGGTCGACCAGCGCGTCGGACGGCAGCGGCAGCTCGCGGACGGTGTCGGCCAGCATGATCGCGTAGTCCCGGCGGCGGTCACGGTCGTCGGCGGGCACCGCGGTCAGCGCCTCGTCGTACGCCTCGATCGCCCGGAGGAGGTCGGCGACGCGGGCGTCGTCGTCCGGCGCGGCCTCGGCCCGGGCCGTGTAGGCGTCGCCGAGGAGGCTCGCCGACTGGTGCCAGTCCTCGTCGCCGCCCGCGAGGCGCAGGTCGCGGATCTCCGTCTGCACGCGGACCCACAGGTCGAGCTGTGCCGGCGACGGCTCCGGCAGCCCGCGCAGCGCCCGGGCGGCGTCGATGGCGTAGGTGAGGCGGCGGGGGTCGTCCGGGAGCGAGCCCTGCCAGGCCCGCAGGTAGGCGTCGAGCGCGGCGCCCCGGTCGGCCGCGCGGGCGTCGTCGTCGGGCGCGGCCTCGGCCCGGGCCGTGTAGGCGTCGCCGAGGATGTTCGCCGACTGGGGCCACAGCGGATCGTCGGCCGCGACGCGCAGGCCGAGCAGCTCCCGCTGGACGGCGACCCAGAGATCCAGCTCTGCGGGCGTGTGGTCCGGCATCGTCAGCAGGGCGTTGGCCAGGGCGACCCCGGCATCGGCCCGGTGCTCGGGCTCGTCCGCGGTCGCGGCCCAGGCCGGCCGGGCGGCCTCGAGCGCCGCCGCGAGGTCGTCGGCGTCGGCCGGCTCCGACCGGGCGGTCGCCCGGTCCAGGTAGGCGCCGCTGAGCAGCGCCGCGGCGAGCGGCCACTGCGGATCGCCCTCGCGGCGCCGGGCGTCGCGGATCTCGATCTGCGCCGCGATGCGCAGGTCCAGGTGCTCCGCCGACGGGTCGTCCAGCCGGCGGATGGCGTTGGAGACGTCGATGGCGAAGTCGACGTGATCGTCCCCGTACTCGTCCTCGCCCTCGTCCGCCGCCGTCGCCCGCCAGGCCTCCACGTAGGCGTCGACGGCGGCCTCGAGGTCGGCGGCGCGGCCGGGGTCGCCGTCGGCCCGGGTGGCGGCGCGGGCGCCGAGGGCGTCGCCGAGCAGGCCGGCCGCGCGCGGCCACGAGGCGCTGCCCGCCGCGCGGGAGCGGTCCCGGACCTCGGTCTGCGCGCTGATCAGCAGGTCGAGCTCCGCGGCCGAGGGCTGGGCGAGCGCGTGGAGCGCGTCGGCCAGGTCGGCGGCGTAGGTGAGGCGCAGGGAGTCGTCTTCGGGCGCAGCCTCCCAGGTCCGCTGGTAGCAGGCGCGCGCGGCACCGAGGTCGGCGGCGCGGGCCGGGTCGTCCTCGGACCGGTGCCCGGCGCGCTCGCCGTAGGCGTCGCCGAGCAGGCTCTCCGCCAGCACCCACCCGGGGTCGCCGGCCGCGAGCTTGCGGTCGCGGACCTCGGTCTGCGCCTCGATCAGCAGCTCGACCTGCTCGGCCGAGCGGTCCGGCAGCTCCCGGAGGGCGTCGGCCACGTCGGCGGTGAACATGAGGCGGTTCTCGTCGTCGCCGGGCGCCGCGGACCAGGCCTGCAGGTAGGCGTCGAGCGCGGCGCCGAGGTCGAACGCGCGGGCGGCCGCGAGGTCGTCCGGCCAGGTGGCGGCCCGGGCCCGGTAGGCGTCGCCGAGCAGGTTCGCCGAGTTGCGCCAGGCCGGCTCGGCCGCCGCGCGGCGGCGGTCCCGGACCTCGGTCTGGGCCCGGATCAGCAGGTCGCGCTGGTCGGGGGAGGGGGACGGCAGCCGGCGCAGGATGTCGGCGACGCCGATGGCGAAGACGAGGCGGAGGTCGTCGTCCTCGGGGGCCATCGTCCAGGGCGGAAGGTAGGCGGCGAGCGCGGCCTCGAGGTCCGCGGCGCGGGCGTCGTCGTCCTCGGTGGCGTCGGCGCGGGCGAGGTACGCGTCGCCGAGCAGGTTCAGCGACAGCAGCCAGGCGGGGTCGTCGCCCGCCCGGCGCAGCTGCTGGATCTCGGTCTGGGCCTGGACCAGCAGGTCGAGGTGCTCCGGCGCCGGATCGGTCAAATCGCGCACGGTGTTCGCCACGTTGATCGCGCCGTCGACCAGGTTGGGATCGCCGGGCCGCATCAGCCGCCACGCGGCCACGAAGGCGGCCACGGCCGCGATGAGATCGTCACGGCCCGCGGCCCGGTCCCGGCGCACCGTGCCGATGCACACGTACGCGACCCGCTGGATCTCCGACGGCCGGGCGGGGTCGGCGGCGATGGCCTCGAGCCGGCTCAGCAGCTCGGGGATCTGGCCGGGCCGGATCGTCCCGGCGAGGGCGATCGCCGCCGCCTCCAGGCTGTCCGGGTTCGGCCAGCCCGAGTCCGGGGACAGCAGGTCGACCACGCAGCTCGGGGCCAGCGCCACCTCGAGCCGCCCGGAGTCGCTGACGACCAGGTAGTAGCCGCGCAGCAGGCCGCCCCACATCGCCCGGGACACCCGCGCCTGGTAGTCGGGCAGCCGCTGCTTGAGCCAGTCGGTGCGCTCGTTGCCGGCCAGCGCCGCGTGCTCGTCGAGGTCCTGGATGGACAGGGCCGACAGCACCTGCACGCCGATGTACCGGTTCACGGAGTCGGAGTGCATCAGCGCCCGGAACCCGACGGAGAGCGGCAGGGCCAGCCCCGGCAGCCGCAGCCGCGGCACGATCCGGCCCGCCTGCTCGATCGTCTCGAGCATCGGCCCGGCCCGCTCCAGCCAGCGGGGCTCGGCGAGGATCCGCTCGACCTCGCGCTCGTGCCGCTCCGCGTCCGGGTGGAAGGGATCGAGCACGAACAGCGAGAACCAGTGGCCCAGCACCCACGAGGCCGCGTAGTCCTCGGTGACGGGGCCCCAGCTGGCGCTCGTGCCGAGCCGGGTGAGCCCGATGGCCAGGCGCAGGTGCTCGGCCGCCTCCGAGATGCCGGCGATGTTCCCGGCGAGCAGCCAGCGGCCGAAGTCCGGGTGGAAGAGCCGAATCCGCCGCCGCGGGTCGGGCTCCACGAACGGATGGCAGACCTCGATGAGCGAATCGAGGTCGGCGTCGTCGAGCCCGATGACCCAGCGCAGCTCGGTCGGGCCGAGGCCGCCGCTGAACGAGCACGCGACGGCGCCCAGCAGCGGCCGGACCTTCGACTCCCAGGCGGGCCGGCTGACGTGCTGCTGGATGCGCCGGATGCCGTCCTCGTAGAGCCCGGCCAGCCCGGCCGAGAGCCGGATGGGCTGGGGCACGCGGCCGGACGCCGCGATCTCGGCCTCCAGCGCGGCCGCGTTCGTCGTGGCCCACAGCCAGTTGCCCTGGGCGCCGCCGACCAGCGCCTCGACCAGGCGCCCGCGGTCGTCGCCGGGCACCGCGGCGAAGCGCCGGCCGAGGTACGCCCGCAGCTCCCCGTCGAGGTCCTCGGCGTCCTCGACGAGATCGAGCGTCACGCTGCGGGCGGGGTCGAGCCAGATGGAGCCCCGGCGCCGGCTCGCGCACAGGAACCGCACGCCGGTGCCCTGAGCGGCGGCGGTCAGCGTGTTCAGGACCCGGAGGAACTCCTCGGCCCCCTCGTCCTCGGCCTGGTCCAGCGCGTCGATCAGGATCAGGGCCGGCTCGGAGGCAGGGGTGGCCCGGATGCGCCGCTCGGCCTCGGGCACGAGCCCGCTGAGGGCGGAGAAGTTCGTCGCGTTCACGGTGACGGCGACGGCCGCGACGCGCTCGGCGCTGCCGACCTGTTGATTGATGTTCTCGATGACGACGGCGGGCGCGCGAACACTCAGCACATGATCGTCATCGGTGCCCGCCTTGAGCCGGTCGATGATCTGGACCAGCAGATGACTCGCGTCGAACGCATTGTCGACCTTGGAATGACGCAGAACGGTGGCGATAACCCGGCGGTGCTCGCCGACGGCCTCGAAACCGGCCCACGCCTGCAGCAGCACGCTCGACTTCCCGCTGCCCGGACGGCCCGTGAGCAGCATGGCCGGGGGTCCGTCGACCCGGTTCAGCCAGGCCTCGATCCGGCCGAGCGCCCAGGATCGCACCGCGAAGTCCCGTGCGATCTCGGCGATCCGGGCCGGCTCAGCCATGTCTGGAATTCTAAGAAGGAATGAGCCGGATGGATTGGGCTGATCGGCTCATTCGGTGGCGCGTGCATGGTGCGGAATAGTCAGTTACCGAGCATTCGGGAGATCAATTCGGCCCGTTTCGCGGGACGCCCGGTGCGGGCCTCGGCGGCGTCGGACGCCGTCATCAGGCGCAGGCTCGCGTTGATGCCCAGCCAGCGCAGAGGCTCCGGCTCCCAGTTCGGGGAGCGGTGGCCGACCCACGGCAGCCGGACCAGATCGCTGTCGGCGCCGGTGATCAGGTCGGCCAGGGTGCGGCCGGCCAGGTTCGCGGTGCCGACGCCGTCGCCGACGTAGCCGCCGGCCCAGGCCAGCCCCGTCGCCCGGTCCAGGCCGACCGACGCCATCCAGTCGCGGGCCACCCCCAGCGGGCCGCCCCAGGTGCGGGCGACCGGCACCTCGTCGCCGATGAACGGGAACAGCGTCCGCAGCACGCGGGCCAGGTCGGCGAAGACGCGGGGCTCGTGGTCGAAGGCCGGGTCGATCGCCGAGCCGTAGTGGTAGGGGGCGCCGCGGCCACCGAAGGCCAGGCGATCGTCGGCGGTGCGCTGGCCGTAGATGATCAGGTGGCGGCCGTCGGCGAACGTCTCGCGGGCGGCCAGCCCCGCCTCCGCCCAGAACGCCGGCGGCAGGGGGTCGGTGGCGATCATGAGGGAGTACAGCGGCGTGATGACGCGGCGATGGCCCGGCAGGCGCGGCGTGAAGCCCTCCGTCGCCCGCACGACGACGGGCGCCCGGACGCGCCCGAGCGCCGTGGTGGCCACCCCGGGGTCGAGGCGCGTCACCGGGGTCCGCTCGTAGATGCGCACGCCGCGCCGCGCGCAGGCCGCGGCCAGGCCGCGCACGAGCTTGGCGGGCTGGATCGCGGCGCAGTGCGGGGTGTAGGTGCCGCCCAGCACGTCGGTCGCGCCCGCGCGCGCCTTCGCCTCCGCGGCCGAGAGCAGGTGCAGCTCGATGCCGTAGCGCGCGGCCTCGGCGACCTCCGCGCGGGCCCGGGCGAGCTGCGCCGGCGAGCGGGCCAGCACCACGGTGCCGCCCTTGGCGTAGTCGCAGTCGATGCCCTCGGCCGAGGCGACCCGGCCGACCTCGTCCACGGCGGACTCCATGGCCGCGTTCAGCGCGAGGGCGGCGCCGCGGCCGAACGCGCGGTCCAGGTAGCCGACCGACTTGGGGAACAGGGCCGAGCACCAGCCGCCGTTGCGGCCGCTCGCCCCGAAGCCGGCGTGCTCGGCCTCCAGCACGGTGATGCGCAGCGAGGGATCGGCCACGGCGAGGTAGTACGCGGTCCACAGGCCCGTGTACCCGGCGCCGACGACGCACACGTCGGCATCCTCGTCGCCGGCGAGGGCCGGGCGCGGGGGCTGGGGCGGCAGTACCGCCGTCCAGAAGCTCATTGCGCCTCGCCCGGCCGGAACGCACCGAGCTCGGTGCGGATGGGGATCACGCCGGTCGGCGGGGACCAGCCGGCGTCCTCGGGCGAGGTCTCGGGCCAGCCGTCGCTCACCTTCAGCGACCACTCGGCCAGCGGCAGCCGCAGCACGAGCGTCGCCGCGAGCTCCTTGCGGGACGGGGGCCGGATCACGTCCCACCGCCCGGGCGTGAGGTGCTCGCTGATCACCCGCAGCGCCGGCGCCTGGTCCTCGACGACCGTGCACGAGCCGAGGACCATGGCGCAGCGGTACCGCATCGACGCCTCGAACGCGCTGCGCGCCAGGATCAGCCCGTCCAGCAGGGTGACCGTCAGGCAGGCCGGGGCGCCGCCCGCCAGCAGGCGGAACAGCCGGCTCCCGCTCGAGCCGTGGAACAGCACCGAGTCCCCGTCGCGGCCGTACGCGACCGGAATCGCGTACGGCTGTCCATCGTGGACGAACGCCACGTGGGCGACCATCCCCGCGTCGAGCACGGCGTGCAGCGCGGAACGCTCACGGACCGCCTTGCCGGGCAGCCGGCGAATCCGCGTGCGCGCTACAGGCGGTTCCATGCCTCGGTGAGGACCGCGCGCAGGATCTGCTCCATCTCGGCGAAGTGCTCCTCGCCGCAGATCAGCGGCGGCGCGAGCTGGATCACCGGGTCGCCGCGGTCGTCGGCGCGGCAGTAGAGCCCCGCCTCGAAGAGCGCCTTGGACAGGAAGCCGCGCAGGAGGGCCTCGGACTCGGCCTCGTTGAAGGTCTCCTTGGTCGTCTTGTCCTTGACCAGCTCGATGCCGAAGAAGTACCCGTCCCCGCGCACGTCGCCCACGATCGGCAGGTCGTGCAGGCGCTCGAGGTAGGACCGGAACAGCGCCGAGTTCGCGCGCACGTGCTCGTTGAGGTTCTCGCGCTCGAAGATGTCGAGGTTGGCCAGCGCCACCGCGGAGGCGACGGGGTGCCCGCCGTAGGTGATGCCGTGGGCGAACCAGTTGCGCCCCTCCAGGAACGGCTCGGCCAGCCGGTCGGACACCAGCATCGCCCCCAGCGGGACATAGCCGCTGGTGAGGCCCTTCGCGCAGGTGATGATGTCGGGCCGGTAGCCGTAGCGGTCGGCCCCGAAGTACTCGCCGAGCCGCCCGAACGCGCAGATCACCTCGTCGGAGACGAGCAGCACGTCGTACCGGTCGCAGATCTCGCGGACCCGCTGGAAGTACCCGGGCGGGGGCGGGAAGCAGCCGCCCGCGTTCTGCACGGGCTCCAGGTAGACCGCGGCGACGGTGTCGGGCCCCTCGAACTCGATCATCTCGGCGATGCGGTCCGCGGCCCAGACGCCGAACTGCTCGGGCGTCATCGACTGGTCGGGCCGGCGGTAGTAGTTGGTGTTGGGCACCCGGAAGGCGCCCGGCACCAGCGGCTCGAAGTCCTGCCGGAACGCCGGCACGCCGGTGATCGACAGCGCGCCCATCGAGGTGCCGTGGTAGGCGACGTACCGCGAGAGCACCTTCGTCTTCAGCGGCTTGCCGGCCTTGCGGAAGTAGGAGCGGGCCAGCTTCCAGGCGCTCTCGACCGCCTCGGAGCCGCCGGTGGTGAAGAACACCCGGTTCAGGTCGCCCGGGGCCAGGCTGGTGAGCCGCTCGGCCAGCTCGATCGCCTTCGGGTGGGCGTAGGACCACAGCGGGAAGTACGCGAGCTCGGCCGCCTGCTTGGCGGCGGCCTCGGCGAGCTCCTGGCGGCCGTGGCCGGTCTGCACGACGAAGAGTGCGGAGAGGCCGTCGAGGTAGCGCCGGCCGTGGCTGTCGTAGATGTAGGCACCGTCACCCCGCACGATGACCGGAACCGGGTTCTCCGCGTAGTCCGACAGGCGGGTGAAGTGCATCCACAGGTGATCGCGCGCCGCGTTGTCCAGCGCGGCGGCGTCGGGTTGCTGGTCGATGGTCATCGGGTCCCCCACGCATAGGTTTGCTTGGCGAGCTTGAGGTAGACGAAGGTCTCCGTCGCGGTGACGCCGGGGATGCTCCGCACCGTGTCGTTGATGAGGTCGAGGAGATGCTCGTCGTCGGTGCAGACCAGCTCGACGAGCAGGTCGTAGCCGCCGGCGCAGATCACCACGTAGTCGATCTCCGGAACCCCCGCGAGCGCCTTGGCGACCGGACGGAGATCCCCTTCGACCTTGACCCCGATCATCACCTGGCGGGCGAAGCCGAGCGTGAGGGGATCGGTGACGGCCACGATCTGCATGACGCCGGTGTCCAGCAGGCGTTGCACCCGCTGGCGCACGGCCGCCTCCGACAGCCCCACGACCTTCGCCAGGGCGGCGTAGGACATGCGGCCGTCGCGCTGCAGCTGCTCGATGATGCGCTTGTTGACGTCGTCGAGGGCGGGCTCGGTCACCTGTGGATTCTGACCCAGCATGCGGGCTTTGGCAACTGATTCCATGGCTGGTCAACGATCAATCTGCGGAATCGTTAGGGTTGCCGACGGCCCGGAAAACGTTGCAGACTGTGCTCCCCGCGTTTCGGCGCGATGACGATCGTGACTTCACGTTGACTTCATAGCGTTTTTCGTTGTGCGGCCCGATCGTGACAACGGAATCCCTTGTGAGTGATGGCACCCCGTGTCAGGATCAGTCGTCGGTCACCGCCCCCCAGTTCGGGTGACCGATATCGAGATCCGTAGGAGCCCCTGTGCGAAACCAAGCCGCCGGCCTCTCGCGCCGGACCCTGATTCGCAGCCTGCTGGCCAGCGGTGCCGTCGTCGCGTCCGGCGGGACGCTGGCGGCGTGCGGCACGAAGCCCGCGAAGAAGAACGACGCCGAGAAGGCCGCCTGCATCGGCACCGACGCCTCGGCGACCGAGAAGAAGCTCAACTGGTCCAACTGGCCGCTCTACATCGACGCCACCGACGACAAGAAGCGCCCGTCGCTCGACGCGTTCACGGCCAAGACCGGGATCGCGGTCAACTACACCGAGGACGTCAACGACAACAACGAGTTCTTCGGCAAGGTGCGCAACCAGCTCCAGGCGTGCCAGTCGATCGACCGCGACGTCATGGTGCTCACCGACTGGATGGCCTCGCGGGTGGTGAACCTGGGCTGGGTGCAGCCCTTCGACCCGGCCAAGACCCCCAACTTCACGGCGAACGTGCTCAAGACGCTGCGCAACCGCCCGTGGGACAAGGACATGAACCACGCCGCGCCGTGGCAGTCCGGCCTCACCGGCATCGCCTACAACGGCGCGGTGACCAAGGAGGTCCGCACCGTCGACGAGCTGCTGACCCGCCCCGACCTCAAGGGCAAGGTCGCGGTGCTCACCGAGATGCGCGACACCGTCGGCCTGCTGCTGCTGTCGATGGGCAAGGACCCGGCCACGGTCAGCGACGCCGACTACGACGCCGCGATCGAGAAGCTCAAGAAGGCGGTCGACTCCGGCCAGATCCGCAAGTTCACCGGCAACGACTACAAGGAGGACCTCGCCAAGGGCGACCTCGCGGCGTGCATCGCGTGGTCCGGCGACGTCATCCAGCTCGCCGCCGAGGAGGGCTCGAAGGTCGCGTTCGTCACGCCGGAGGAGGGTCTGATCATCTGGTCGGACAACATGCTCATCCCGGCCCCGGCGACCCACAAGGCCAACGCCGAGCAGCTCATCGACTACTACTACGACCCCGCGGTGGCCGCCCAGGTGGCCGCGACGGTCAACTACATCTGCCCGGTCCAGGGCGCGCAGGAAGCGATGCAGAAGATCAACCCGGAGCTGGCCACCAACCCGCTGATCTTCCCGGACTCGGCGACGCTGGCCAAGACGCACTCGTTCAGGGCGCTCACCGAGGACGAGGACAAGAAGTACGCCGCCAAGTTCGAAGCCGTGTCGGGGGCCTGAACCATGACCGGGCAGCCCAGCGGCGCCGACCTCCGCCTCAGTGGTGTGACGAAGCGGTTCGGCACCTTCACCGCGGTCGACGACCTGACCCTCACCGTGCCCCAGGGTTCGTTCTTCGCGTTGCTGGGCGCGTCCGGCTGTGGCAAGACGACCACCCTGCGGATGATCGCGGGGCTCGAGGAGCCGACCGAGGGCCAGGTCCTGCTCGGCGACTCCGACGTCACGCGGCTGCGGCCCTACAAGCGGCCGGTCAACACGGTGTTCCAGAGCTACGCGCTCTTCCCGCACCTCAACATCGAGGACAACGTCGCGTTCGGCCTGCGCCGGCGCGGCATCCGCAAGTGCACCGACCAGGTGGAGGAAATGCTCCACCTGGTCGACCTCGACGGCTTCGGCAAGCGCCGGCCGGCCCAGCTCTCCGGCGGCCAGCAGCAGCGGGTGGCGCTCGCCCGGGCGCTGATCAACCGGCCCCAGGTGCTGCTGCTCGACGAGCCGCTCGGCGCGCTCGACCTGAAGCTGCGCCGGCAGATGCAGGTCGAGCTCAAGCGCATCCAGACCGAGGTCGGCATCACGTTCGTGCACGTCACGCACGACCAGGAGGAGGCCATGACGATGGCCGATACGGTCGCGGTGATGAACGCCGGGCGCATCGAGCAGCTCGGCGCGCCCGTGGAGATGTACGACTTTCCCGGCACCGCCTTCGTGGCCAACTTCCTGGGCCAGTCCAACCTGCTCGCCGCCGACGTGACCGGGCGCTCCGGCGACGACCTGCTGGTCGGGGCCTACGGGGGCCGCTACACGGTTCCGGCCGCGCGCGCCCGCGCCGCCGAGGGCACGGTGTGGCTCGGCGTGCGGCCGGAGAAGCTGCACCTGAGCACGGGGGAGGTGCCGGCCGGCCACCAGAGCGTCACCGGGATCGTGACCGACTCCTCCTACATGGGGGTCAGCACGCAGTACCTCGTGCGTGCGCCCTGGGGCGACGAGCTGACGGTCTTCGCGCCCAACTCGGGCGTGGCCGCGCCGCTCGCCGTGGCCAGCGAGGTGACCGTGCACTGGCGGCCCGACCACGCGTTCCTCCTGCCCCGCCCGGCCGGCGAGACCCACGCGCCGGTGGTGGATGCCCAGGAAGTGGCGGCATGAGCGGTACGGAGCGAAGCGGAGTGGCCGCTCATCAGCAGCTCAGATGGACCTCATGCCGCCGCCGGAGCGGAGCGGAGGTGTCGGCATGAGTGCGCTGGGGCAGCTGGGGGCCGGTAACAGTGCCCCGGTCAAGCTCGAACGACCCAGGAAGAAGTGGCTGCCCTACCTGCTGCTGCTCCCCGGCGGCCTGTGGCTGATCCTGTTCTTCGCGGTGCCGTGCGTCCAGCTCTTCGCGACCAGCCTCTACGACCCGAGCGGGTCGCTGGAGGACGGATACGCGATGACCTGGCAGTTCAGCAACTACTCCGGCGCCGTCGCCGAATACCTGCCCCAGTTCGGCCGCTCGCTGTGGTACGCGCTGCTGACCACCGCGTTCTCGCTGCTGCTGGGCTACCCGCTGGCCTACGCGATCGCGCTCAAGGCCGGCCGCTGGAAGAACGTGCTGCTCATCTGCGTCATCGCGCCGTTCTTCACGAGCTTCCTGATCCGCACGCTGGCCTGGAAGGTCATCCTGTCCGACAACGGCACGGTCGTGTCGGTGCTCAACGCGCTGCACGTCCCGCTGCCCGACGGCCGGCTGCTGGCCACCACGCCGGCGGTGATCGCGGGGCTGGTCTACAACTTCCTGCCGTTCATGGTGCTGCCGCTCTACGCCAGCCTGGAGAAGCTCGACCCGCGGCTCATCGAGGCGGCCGGCGACCTCTACGCCCGCCCGGTCGCGCGCTTCACGCGGGTCGTGCTGCCGCTGTCGATGCCCGGCGTCGTGGCCGGCACGCTGCTGACGTTCATCCCGGCGGCCGGCGACTACATCAACGCGCAGCTGCTGGGGACCAACCGGCAGTACATGATCGGCAACGTCATCCAGTCCAAGTTCCTCAAGGTCGGCGACTACCCGGCCGCGGCCGCGCTGTCGTTCACCCTGATGGCCGCGATCCTCGTGCTGGTCTTCGTCTACGTCAAGCGCGCCGGAACGGACGAGGTGCTCTGATGCTCCACCGCCTGCGCAGATTCCTCGCCGATCACTGGGTGCTCGCGATCGGGCTGATCGTCCTGCTGTACCTCTTCGTGCCGATCGCCGTCGTGGCCGCGATGTCGTTCCGGGACGCCCGCCCCAACGCCCCCTACACGCTGGACAACTACAAGTTCACGCTGGAGCACTGGAAGCACCCCTTCGGCGCGGCCGGCATCGCCGACGCGTTCTGGCTCAGCATCGGCGTCGCGGTGCTGGCCACCGTGGGCGCGACGGTGCTGGGCACGCTGATGTCCTTCGCGCTGGCCCGGCACAGCTTCCGCGGCCGCGGCGCGACCAACACGCTGATCTTCCTGCCCATGGCGACGCCCGAGATCGTGATGGGCTCGTCGCTGCTGGCGCTCTTCGTCGCCTCGGGCGTGCCGCTGGGCTTCTGGACCGTCGTCATCGCCCACGTGCTGTTCTGCCTGTCGTTCGTGGTCGTCACGGTCAAGGCGCGCCTGGCCGGGCTCGACCCGCGGCTGCAGGAGGCGGCCATGGACCTCTACGCCGACGAGCGGCAGACGTTCCTGCGGGTGACCCTGCCGCTGGTGATGCCCGGCATCGTCGCGGCCGCCCTGCTGTCGTTCTCGCTGTCCTTCGACGATTTCATCGTCACCAACTTCAACTCCGGGACCGTCGTGACCTTCCCGATGTTCGTCTGGGGAGCCTCGCAGCGCGGCATCCCCGCCCAGATCAACGTCATCGGCACCGCGATGTTCCTGATCTCGTTCCTGATCGTCCTGATCGGCCAGTTGCCGCGCCTGCGCCGGAAGGCCTAGCGGCGCATGCGACTGCTGATCGTCGGCGCCGGTGGTGTCGGCACCGCGGCGGTGCGCATCGCCGCCCGCCGTCCCTTCCTCGAGCACTGCGTCGTGGCCGACCACGACGCCGCCCGGGCCGAGGCCGCGGTCTCCTCGGTGGACGATCCGCGGTTCGCCGCCGCGGTCCTCGACGCCTCCTCCGCCCCCGCCGTCGCGCAGCTGTGCCGGAGCCTGCGCATCACGCACGTGCTCAACGCCGTCGACCCCCGCTTCGTGGTCGCGATCCTCACCGGCGCGCTCGAGGCCCGCGCGCACTACGTCGACATGGCGATGTCGCTGTCCCAGCCGCACCCGCAGCGGCCCTACCAGAAGGTCGGGGTGCTGCTCGGCGCCGAGCAGTTCGCGGTCGAGGACCGGTGGCGGGCGGCCGACCGGCTGGCGCTCGTGGGCATGGGCGTCGCGCCCGGCCTGTCCGACGTCTTCGCCCGTTACGCCGCCGACGTGCTCTTCGCCGAGGTGCACGACATCGGCGTCCGCGGCGGCTCGGACCTGGTGGTGGACGGTTACGAGTTCGCCCCCGCGTCCTCGATCTGGACGACGATCGAGGAGTGCCTCAACCCGCCGCTCATCTACGAGAAGAACCGCGGGTTGTACGTCACGAGGCCCTTCTCCGAGCCCGAGATCTTCGACTTCCCGGCCGGCATCGGCCCGATCGAGTGCGTGCACGTCGAGCACGAGGAGGTGGTGCTCATCCCGCGCTGGATCGACGTGCGGCGGGTCACCTTCAAAGCCGGCCTGGGCGACGAGTTCATCCAGGTGCTCAAGACCATCCACAAGCTCGGGCTCGACTCGACGAGGAAGGTGACGGTCGGCGGCGTGGCGGTGTCCCCGCGCGACGTGGTGGCCGCGGTCCTGCCCGACCCGGCGAAGCTCGGCGAGCGGATGCACGGGCGCACCTGCGCCGGCACCTACGTCACCGGGCTCGGGCGCGACGGGCGGCCGCGGGCGACCTACCTGTACCACGTCGTCGACAACGCGTGGACCATGCGCGAGTACGGCTGCCAGGCCGTCGTGTGGCAGACCGCGGTCAACGCGGTGGTCGGCCTCGAGCTGCTCGCGGCCGGCACGTGGACGGGCACGGGCGTGCTCGGCCCCGAGGCCTTCCCGCCGCGGCCGTTCCTCGAGCTGCTCGCCGAGCACGGGGTGCCGTGGAGTATGCAGGAGCTGTGAGCGAGTCATGAACCAATTCGGACCGGACTTCACGTTCCTCGGGGTGCCGCGCTGCGACCTGGCCGCGCTGCCCGAGGCCGACGTGGTGATCATCGGCGCGCCCTACGACGGCGGAACCTCCCACCGGCCCGGCACCCGGTTCGGCCCGCAGGCGATCCGCCAGGCCTGCTACCTGCCCCACGACGGCTCGCGGCCCTCGCTCGCCATGCGGGTCGACGCGCTGCGGGACCTGAGGGTCTTCGATGCCGGGGACGTCCACATGTACGCCCCGGAGTCCACGGCGGCGCTCAAGACGCTCGAGGACGCCGTCTTCGCCGTCGCCGACTCGGGCGCGATCCCGGTCGTGCTCGGAGGCGATCACACCATCGCCTGGCCCGACGCGACCGGCGTGGCCCGCAAGCTCGGCTACGGCCGCGTCTCGATGGTCCACTTCGACGCCCACGCCGACACCGGCGACGTCGAGATGGGCTCGCTGGTCGGCCACGGGCAGCCGATGCGTCGCCTGATCGAGTCCGGTGCCCTGCGCGGCGACCGGTTCCTGCAGCTGGGCCTGCGCGGCTACTGGCCCGGCCCGCAGACGCTGGACTGGATGGCCGGCCAGGGCCTGCGCTCCTACGAGATGACCGAGATCGTCGCCCGCGGCCTCGACGAGTGCCTGACGGAGGCCTTCACCATCGCCACCGACGAGTGCGACGGCGTGTTCCTCTCCGTCGACGTCGACGTGGTCGACCCGGGGATGGCGCCCGGCACCGGCACCCCGGAGCCGGGCGGGCTGACCGCGCGGCAGCTGCTCGACGCGGTGCGCCGCTGCTGCTACGAGCTGCCGATCGCCGGGGTCGACGTGGTCGAGGTGAGCCCGCCCTACGACCACGCCGAGATCACCGCGTTCCTCGCCAACCGGGTCGTGCTGGAGGCGCTGTCGGCGATCGCCCGGCGCCGGCGCGGAGACCCGTGGGACCCGCGCCGGCCGCTCCTCGAGGGCCGCTAGTCGAGGGCTGCCAGCTCCTCCGGGGTCAGCAGCCTCGACCTGATCAGGAAGCGCACCCCCTCCGGCGCCTCCAGGGAGAAGCCGGAGCCGCGCCCGGGCACCACGTCGACCGTGAGGTGGGTGTGCCGCCAGAGCTCGAACTGCGACTTCGACATCCAGAACGTCACCGGCTCGTCGACGCCCTCCACGGCCAGCGACGCCAGGAGCACGTCGGAGGAGCCGGTGCGGAACTCGCCCTCCGGGTAGCACATCGGCGAGCTGCCGTCGCAGCAGCCGCCGGACTGGTGGAACATCAGGGGTCCGTGCGTGCCCCGCAGCGACCGGATCAGGTCGGCCGCCGCGGGGGTCACCGCCACGCGCTGCATCTCTAGAAGAACCCGAGCTTGTTCGGGCTGTAGCTGACGAGCAGGTTCTTGGTCTGCTGGTAGTGCTCCAGCATCATCTTGTGGTTCTCGCGGCCGATGCCGGACTGCTTGTAGCCGCCGAACGCCGCGTGCGCCGGGTAGGCGTGGTAGCAGTTGGTCCACACCCGGCCGGCCTGGATCGCCCGGCCGGCGCGGTAGGCGGTGTTCGTGTCGCGGGTCCACACGCCGGCGCCGAGGCCGTAGAGGGTGTCGTTGGCGATCTTGATGGCGTCGGCGAAGTCGGAGAACGAGGTCACCGAGACCACCGGGCCGAAGATCTCCTCCTGGAAGACGCGCATCGCGTTGTCGCCCTCGAAGACCGTGGGCTGCACGTAGTACCCGCCGGAGAGCTCCCCGCCGAGGTCCGCGCGCTCGCCGCCGATGCGGACCTTCGCGCCCTCCTGCCGGCCGATGTCGAGGTAGGAGAGGATCTTCTCGAGCTGGTCGTTGGAGGCCTGCGCGCCGATCATCGTGTCGGTGTCGAGCGGGTGGCCCTGCTTGATCGCCCGGACGCGCTCGGTCGCGGCGTCCATGAACGTGCCGTAGTGGCCCTGCTGGACGAGCGCGCGGGACGGGCAGGTGCACACCTCGCCCTGGTTGAGCGCGAACATCGCGAAGCCCTCGAGCGCCTTGTCGAAGAAGGCGTCGTCGGCGCAGGAGACGTCGTCGAAGAAGATGTTGGGGCTCTTGCCGCCGAGCTCCAGGGTCACCGGCTTGATGTTCTCGCTGGCGTACTGCATGATCAGCCGCCCGGTCGTGGTCTCGCCCGTGAACGCGACCTTGGCGACCCGCGGGCTGCTGGCCAGCGGCTTGCCGGCCTCGACGCCGAAGCCGTTGACGATGTTGACCACGCCCGGCGGGAGCAGGTCGGCGATGAGGCTCATGAGCACGTGGATGGAGGCGGGGGTCTGCTCGGCCGGCTTGAGCACGACCGCGTTGCCGGCGGCGAGCGCGGGAGCGAGCTTCCAGGTGGCCATGAGCAGCGGGAAGTTCCACGGGATGATCTGCGCGACGACGCCCAGCGGCTCGTGGAAGTGGTACGCCACGGTGTCGTCGTCCAGCTCGCCGAGGCTTCCCTCCTGGGCGCGGATGGCGCCGGCGAAGTACCGGAAGTGGTCGACGGCCAGCGGCAGGTCGGCGGCCAGCGTCTCCCGGATCGGCTTGCCGTTCTCCCAGGTCTCGGCGACGGCGAGGGTCTCGAGGTTGGCCTCGATGCGGTCGGCGATCTTGTTGAGGATGTTGGCGCGGTCGGCCACCGAGGTGCGGCCCCACGCATCGGCCGCACCGTGGGCGGCGTCGAGCGCGGCCTCCACGTCGTCGGCGGTGCCCCGCGCGATCTCGGTGAAGGTCTGGCCGGTCACCGGCGTCGGGTTCTCGAAGTACTGGCCGCGGGCGGGTTTGACGTACTCGCCGCCGATCCAGTGGTCGTAGCGGGACTGGAAGGTGACCAGGGATCCGTCCTGGCCCGGGGCTGCGTAGCGGGTCATGCCCCGAAGTTAGTTACGGGGACGTTGCAACAACGTTGCGTACTCCTCCGACAGGCACGCGACCCGCTCCAGGGCCAGGGCCTGGCGGGGCGAGCCGGGCGGCAGGGCGGCGGCGAGGGCCTCCCACATCCACAGGTCCTCGGCGCCCCACGCGGCCGCCGTCCAGGCTGCGAGCATCTCCGGGTCCCCACTGGCCCGGACCCCCGCGCGCAGCTGGCCCTCGATGAGCCGGCGCAGCCGCACGATGCCGGGCGCCTCCGAGTTGGGCAGCAGCGGGCCGGGGTAGGCGCGCAGGGCCCCCTTCACGTCCCCGGCCGCGAGGCACTCGGCGATCTCGGCGAAGTCGGACGCGACCGCGTCGCGCAGCCGGTAGGGGCGCGACAGCAGCAGCGGACCGAGCACGTGACGCAGCCGCGACAGCTCCGCGCGCAGGGTGACCGGGTTGACGCACTCATCGCCGTAGAGCTCCAGGGCGAGCTGGTCGCCGGTGAGCCCCTCGGGATGGGCGCACAGCAGGGCCACGATCTCGCTGTGCCGTCGGCTCAGCCGCCGCGCGCGCAGCACGGCTTCGTCGCGGCCGAGCGCGGTGAACGTGGGGCCCGAGGGCGCGAGGGTGGCCAGGTGCGCCTCGGCCGCGCGGGCGGTGGCGACGACCAGCGCGAGCGAGTGCGGACTGGCCAGGTGGTCGCCGCCCGTCACGTCGATCGCGCCGAGCAGGCGGCCGGTGCGCGGGTCGTGGATCGGCGCGGCGGAGCAGGTGAACCGCTGGACGCGGCGGCTGAAGTGCTCGGTGGCGAAGATCTGCACCTCGTGGTCGAGGGCGATGGCGGTGCCGGGCGCGTTGGTGCCCGCGTGGGCCTCGTCCCACTGCGCGCCGGCGACGAAGTTCATGTCCTCGGCCCGGCGCACCACCGTCTTGTGGCCCTCGACCCACAGCAGCCGGCCCTGGGCGTCGCACACGGCCATCAGGTGGTCCCCGTCCTCGGCGAAGGTGCCGAGCAGGTCCCGGAAGAGCGGCAGCGCGTGGCGCAGCGGGTGGCTGCGGCGATACTCCTCCAGCTCCTCGTCGCCGAGGTCCACGGGCGCGGTCGCGTCCGGGTCCAGCCGGGCCGCGGCGCTGCGCCGCCACGAGTCGGCGACGACGCCGCGCACCTGCTCCTCGACCCGGCCGCCGCCCAGGAACGCGGTCCAGGCGCGGCCGACCTGGCCGATCCGCTCGCGGGCGTCGGCGCCCGCCGGCAGGGCCAGCCAGGGATTGCGCATGCCCCATAGTGACCCGGGTCACCCCCGATCGCCAAGGGGCGAACGGATGCTCAGAGCACCGACTCCAGCAGGTCGAGCGCGCGCTGCAGGGTCGGGTCGTCCATCACGAGCGGGGGCAGGAAGCGGATCACGTTGCCGTAGGTGCCGCAGGTGAGCAGCAGCAGCCCGGCCTCGTGGGCCAGGCGCTGGATGTCGGCGGTCTTCGCCGGGTCCGGGGTCGCGCCCATCGGCGCGCCCCTGGCCCAGCCCCGCTCGGCGGTGAGCTCGCCCGGTGCGGCGGACTCGGGCACCACGATCTCCAGGGCCAGCATCGCGCCCCGGCCGCGGACGTCGCCGATGAACGGGAAGCGGGACTGCAGGTCGCGCAGGCGGGGCAGCATGACGGACTCGATCCGCCGGGCGGCCGCGGCCAGGTCGAGCTCCCGCATGGTCTCGATCGAGGCGAGCGCGGCCGCGCAGGCCACCGGGTTGCCGCCGTAGGTGCCGCCGAGGCCGCCCGGGTGCACGGTGTCCATGAACTCGGCCCGCCCGGTCACCCCGGCCAGGGGCAGGCCGCCGGCGATGCCCTTCGCGGTGGTGATCAGGTCCGGCTCCAGCCGCTCGTGGGTGGTGGCGAACCAGTCCCCGGTGCGGCAGAAGCCGGTCTGGATCTCGTCGGCGACGAACAGCGCCCCGTTCGCCCGCGCCCAGGCGGCCAGCGACGGCAGGAAGCCCGGCGCGGGCACCACGAAGCCGCCCTCGCCCTGGATCGGCTCGATCAGCACCGCGGCCACCTGGTCGGCGCCCACCTGCTTCTCGATCATGCCGATGGCCAGCGCGGCGGCGTCCGGGCCGGCGAGGCCGTCGCGGAACGGGTAGGACATCGGCATCCGGTAGATCTCACCGGCGAACGGGCCGAAGCCGTGCTTGTAGGGCATGTCCTTCGCGGTGAGCGCCATGGTGAGGTTGGTCCGGCCGTGGTACGCGTGGTCGAACACGACGACGGCCCGGCGCCCGGTGGCGTGCCGGGCGATCTTCACCGCGTTCTCGACCGCCTCGGCGCCCGAGTTGAACAGCGCCGAGCGCTTCTCGAACCCGCCGGGGGTGAGCGCGTTGAGCTGCTCGCAGACGGCGACATAGCCCTCGTACGGCGCGATCATGAAGCAGGTGTGCGTGAACCGCTCCGCCTGCCGCCGCACCGCCTCGACCACCCGCGGGTTCGCGTTGCCGACGTTCGTGACCGCGATGCCGGCCGCGAGGTCGATCCACTCCCGCCCGTCGACATCCGTGAGGGTGCCGCCGGAGGCGTGGTCGACGTACGAGCCGATCATGCTGCTGACCCCGCGCGCGACGGCGGCGGAGCGGCGCTTGCGCAGATCCTCGGACGATGTCATCACAGCTCGATGTTGTGCATGACGTGCTTGATCCGGGTGTAGTCCTCGAGGCCGTACATGGAGAGGTCCTTACCGTATCCGGACTGTTTGAACCCGCCGTGCGGCATTTCCGCGACGATCGGGATGTGGGCGTTGACCCAGACGCAGCCGAAGTCGAGCCGCCGGGTCATGCGCATCGCGCGGCCGTGGTCGCGGGTCCAGACGGAGGACGACAGGCCGTACTCCACCCCGTTGGCCCAGCGCACCGCCTCGTCCTCGTCGGTGAAGCGCTGCACGGTGATGACCGGCCCGAACACCTCGTCCTGGATGATCTCGTCGTCCTGGCGCAGGCCGGAGACGACGGTGGGCGAGTAGAAGTAGCCCCTGTCGCCGACCCGGGCCCCGCCGGTGTCGAGCCGGGCGTGCTCGGGCAGCCGGTCGATGAAGCCGCCGACCCGGGCCAGCTGGTTGGCGTTGTTCAGCGGGCCGTAGAGGATGTCGTCGTCGTCCGGGGCGCCGGTCTTCGTCGCGGCCGCCTGCTCGGCGAGCGCGGCCACGAAGTCGTCGTAGATGCCCGGCCCGGCCAGCACGCGGGTGGCCGCCGTGCAGTCCTGGCCCGCGTTGAAGTAGCCCGCGACCGCGATCGCCTCGGCCGCGGCGGCCAGGTCGGCGTCGTCGAAGACCACGACCGGGGCCTTGCCGCCCAGCTCCAGGTGGGTGCGCTTGAGCGACGGGGCGGCCCCGGCGGCCACCTCGCGCCCGGCCCGGACCGAGCCGGTGATGGAGACGAAGTTCGGGGTCGGGTGCGCGACCAGGGCGCGGCCGGTGTCCCGGTCGCCGGTGATCACGTTGAGCACGCCCGGCGGCAGGAACTCGGCGGCCAGCTCGGCCAGCAGCAGCGACGAGACGGGCGTGGTGTCGGACGGCTTCAGCACGACCGTGTTGCCCGCGGCCAGCGCCGGGGCGATCTTCCACACCGCCATCATCAGCGGGTAGTTCCACGGGGTGACCTGGGCGCACACGCCGATCGGCTCGCGCCGCACGTAGCTGGTGTGGCCCTTCATGTACTCGCCGGCCGACTTGCCCTCGAGCACCCGGGCGGCCCCGGCGAAGAACCGGATCTGGTCGATCGACGGCGGCAGCTCCTCGCTGGCGGTCATCGCGCGGGGCTTGCCGGTGTTGCGCACCTCGGCGTCGATGATCTCCGACGCCCGGTCCTCCATCGCGTCGGCGAGCTTGAGCAGGGCCCGCTGCCGCTCCGAGGGCGTGGCGTCGCGCCAGGTCTCGAAGGCCTTCGCCGCGGCGCGCACGGCGCGGTCGACGTCCTCGGCGCTGGAGACCGGCGCCGAGGCGAACACCTCGCCGGTGGACGGGTCGATCAGGTCGGAGTAACGGCCGTCGGCGGGGTCGATGTACGCGCCGTCGACGAAGTTCTGCAGCTGTTCGGTCATGTCCGCTCCCTTGAGTGCCCGGCACGGACATCTTTCCATCGAATCCGTCGCACACAAGCCCTCGGGCAACTGTTTCCGTTGGGGTTAGGGTGGAATCGTGACCCCGTTCTTCATCGCCGGGCGCCCGGCAACCAGCGACGACGCCGTCGAGATCCGCCACCCCTATGACGGGCGTCAGGTCGGCACCACCTCCAACGCCACCCCCGAGCAGGTTGAGGCGGCGGTCGCCGCCGCGGCCGCCGTCGCCGCCGAGGCCGCGGCCCTGCCCGCGAGCGCCCGGGCCGCCGCCCTCGACCACGTCAGCGCCCGGCTCAAGGAGCGCGCCGACGAGGTCGCCCGGCTCATCACCGCCGAGAACGGCAAGCCGATGAAGTGGTCGCGGGGCGAGGTCGCCCGCGCGGTGTCGACGTTCCGCTGGGCCGCCGAGGAGGCCCGCCGCTTCTCCGGCTCGCTGCAGCGCCTCGACACCGACCCGGCCGCGACCGGGCGCATCGCCCTGGTCAAGCGGGTGCCCCGGGGCCCGGTGCTGGGCATCTCCCCGTTCAACTTCCCGCTCAACCTGGTCGCTCACAAGGTCGCCCCGGCCCTGGCCGTCGGCGCGCCGATCGTGCTCAAGCCGGCCCCGGCGACCCCGCTCAGCGCGCTGCTGCTCGGCGAGATCCTGGCGGAAGCCTCCGACCGGAGCGGCCTGCCCGCGGGGATGTGGTCGATCGTGCCGATCCCGAACGACCGCGCCCCCGCCCTGGTCGCCGACCCGCGGCTGCCCGTCGTGTCGTTCACCGGCTCGGGCCCGGTCGGCTGGCAGATCCGCGACGCCGTGCCGCGCAAGCACGTCACCCTGGAGCTCGGCGGCAACGCGGCCGTGGTGGTGTGCGAGGACTGGGACGACCTGGACTGGGCGGCGAACCGGATCGCCACCTTCTCCAACTACCAGGCCGGGCAGAGCTGCATCGCGGTGCAGCGGGTGTACGTCCACGAGCGCCACTACGACGAGCTGGCCGAGAGGCTGGTGTCGGCGGTCGAGGCCCAGGTGACCGGCGACCCGGCCGCCGACGAGACCGACGTCGGCCCGCTCATCAGCGAGGCCGCGGCCCGGCGGGTCGAGGACTGGGTCGGCGAGGCGGTCGCGGCCGGGGCCAAGCTGCTCACCGGCGGCACCCGCGACGGCGCCGCCTACGCCCCGACCGTCCTCGCGCACGCGCCGGCCGACGCCAAGGTCAGCGCCGAGGAGGTCTTCGGCCCGGTGCTGGTGCTCGAGCGCGTCGCCTCCGACGCCGACGGGTTCGCGGCGGTCAACGCCTCGCCCTACGGGCTGCAGGCCGGCGTGTTCACCCGGCGGCTGGACCGGGCCTTCGAGGCCCACCGGGTGCTCGACGTCGGCGGGGTGATCGTGGGCGACGTGCCCAGCTACCGGGCCGACCAGATGCCCTACGGCGGGGCCAAGGCCAGCGGGGTCGGGCGCGAGGGCCTGGCCAGCGCGATGGCCGACTACACCGAGGAGCGCGTCATGGTCCTCACCGGACTCCAGCTGTAGTCACTCCCACGCCTCACGGGGCTCGGCCGAGGAGGAGCCGGGCGGGCGCTCGGCGGTCTCGAAGAGCTTCGCGTCGAACACGTCCGGCTCCAAGAAGATGAAGCACTCGTAGGTCAGGGCGTCGCGGACCTGGCGCTCGGCGCGGTTGATCGCCTGGGCCACGTGCGCCATCGTCTCGCTGGCCCGCACCGCCACCTTGGCCGCGATCAGCAGCTGGTCGGGGCCGAGGTGCACGGTGCGCAGATGGATCACGCGCTCGATCAGCGGCTCCCGCTCGATCGCCGCCTCGATCGCCAGCAGGGTGCTGTTGTCGGCCGACTCGCCGATGAGCAGGCTGCGCATCCGCTGCGACAGCGTGATCGAGATGACCACGAGCAGCACGCCGATGGCCAGTGTGCCGGCCGCGTCCCAGCGCCCGTCGCCGGTGATCACCGCGAGGGTGATGCCGGCGAAGGCGAAGGTGAGGCCGGTCAGCGCGCCGAAGTCCTCGGCGAGCACGACCGGCAGCTCGGGGGAGCGGGTGGTGCGGATGAACCGCAGCCAGGGCGCCCCGCGGCGGGACGGCTCGGCCTCGCGCACCGCGGTGCGCAGGGAGAACGACTCCAGCCCGACCGAGATGCCCAGCACCGCGAATGCCCAGATCGGGTCCTCGACCGGCTCCGGGTGGTGCACCTTCTGCCAGCCCTCGAAGAGCGCGAAGACGCCGCCGACGAGGAAGATCACGAGGGTGACGAGGAAGGCGTAGAAGTATCGGAACCGTGCGTAGCCGAACGGGTGCAGCTGGCTGGCCCGCTGCTGGGCGCGGCGGCCGCCGATGAGCAGCAGCACCTGGTTGGCGGTGTCGGCCACCGAGTGCACGGCCTCCGCGAGCAGCGACGACGAGCCGGTGAACAGGAACGCGACGAACTTGCTCAGCGCGATGCCGAGGTTCGCGGACAGGGCCGCGACGATCGCCCGCAGGGAGCTGCCTTCCTCTGCCATGTGCTCATCCTGCACCACAAGCTTTCCTGGTTCTCACATGCGCAACTTAGGACTGACACGTGCACGGAACGCAACCGCACTAGGCTCCGTCGTAGGAACAGCGACCACGACTAGGGGTGCGAGACTGTGATCGACCTGAGCCGGATCGTCAAGGCCTACGACGTGCGGGGGACGGTGCCCGACCAGCTCAACGAGCCGGTGGCGGAGGCACTCGGGCGGGCGTTCGTGCAGACGCTGCGCAGCCGTGGGGAGTTCGTCGAGAAGATCGTGACCGCGCACGACATGCGGGCGTCGGGCCCGGCCCTGGCCACGGCGTTCGCCAACGGCGCGCGCGCCGAGGGCGCCGACGTGCTGGAGGCCGGCCTGGGCTCCACCGACCTGCTGTACTACGCCTCGGGCGTGCTCGACCTGCCCGGCGCCATGTTCACCGCGAGCCACAACCCCGCGCAGTACAACGGGATCAAGCTGTGCAAGCAGGGCGCCAAGCCGGTCGGGCAGGACACCGGCCTGACCGAGATCCGCGAGCGCGCGCAGCAGATCCTCGACAGCGGGGCCCGGGTCGCCGAGGGTGAGCTCAGGGGCGGCCTGGAGCAGTACAGCCTGCTGGAGCGGTACGCCACCCACCTGCTCAAGCTCGTGGACCTCTCCGACATCCGGCCGCTGACGGTCGTGGTCGACGCCGGCAACGGCATGGGCGGTTACACGGTGCCGGCCGTGCTCGGCTCGGGCCTGCCGCTGACGATCATCCCGCTGTACTTCGAGCTCGACGGCACCTTCCCCAACCACGAGGCCAACCCGCTGGAGCCGGCCAACCTGGTCGACCTGCAGGCCAAGGTTCGCGCGACCGGCGCCGACATCGGCCTGGCCTTCGACGGCGACGCCGACCGCTGCTTCGTGGTCGACGAGCGGGGCGAGGCCGTCTCCCCGTCGGTGATCACGGCGATGGTCGCGGTCCGCGAGCTGGCCAAGGACCCGGGCGGGACGATCATCCACAACCTCATCACCTCGAAGGTGGTGCCCGAGATCGTCCGCGAGCACGGCGGCGAGCCGGTGCGCACCCGGGTCGGGCACTCGTTCATCAAGGCCGAGATGGCCCGCACCGGCGCGGTCTTCGGCGGCGAGCACTCGGCGCACTACTACTTCCGCGACTTCTGGGGCGCCGACACCGGCATGCTCGCCGCCCTGCACACGCTGGCCCTGCTCGGCGGCCAGCCCTCCCCGCTGTCGGCGCTGGCCAAGGACTACGAGCGGTACGTGGCCTCGGGCGAGATCAACTCCACGGTCGCCGACACCGCCGCGAAGATGGCCGAGATCGAGCGGGTGTTCCCGGTGGAGATCGACCGGCTCGACGGGATCACCCTCAGCTTCCCCGACGGCAGCTGGGCCAACGTGCGCCCGTCCAACACGGAACCGCTTCTGCGGCTTAACGTTGAGGCGCCGACCGCCGAGCGGATGGCGGCGCTGCGCGATGAGATGCTGGCCGTCATCCGCCGCTGAGTCGTCCGCCGCTGAGAAGGAGTTGGAACGCGTGTCCGTGGACCCCGCCCTGCTGTCGATCCTGCGCTGCCCCGACGAGCACCACGCCGAGCTCACCCTCGACGCCGATGCGCAGACGTTGACCTGCACCGAATGCGGGCGGATCTTCGAGATCCGCGACGGCATCCCGGTGCTCCTGCTCGACGAGGCGCGCCGGCCCTCTCCCGACGGTGCGGTTGAGAACGGTACCGACGGGGAATCCGCCAAGACCGAAGAGGGTGGTGCGGCATGAATCCACTGGAAGGCACTGCGGGTGTCCGCGGGCATCGCGAGATCGACCTGGCGCTGCTGGACAACGCCGAGGCGCTGGAGAAGAACGACCCGGGCGGCATGCTGCGCGCGACCGCGTCGGCCGGTGCCCAGGTGCGGGAGGCGGCCACGCTGGCCGCCGAGACCGACCTGAGCGCGCTGGCCGACGAGGGCCGCCCGCGGGCCGTGGTCGTCGCGGGCGTCGGCACGGCCGCGCGCACGGGGGACATCCTCGAGACCGTCGCCGGGCCGCGCTGCCCGGTGCCGGTCCTGGCCCACCGCAGCGCGGGCATCCCCGGCTGGGTCGGCGCGGCCGACGTGGTCATCGCCGTCTCGGCGTCCGGCCGCTCCCCGGAGGCGCTCGCCGCCGCCGAGGCCGCCGGTCGCCGCGGGGCCCGGCTCGTGGCCATCGGCGCGCCCGACACCCAGCTGCATGCCCTGGCCGACCGCTTCCGCGCGCCGTTCATCCCGGTGCCGCGGCGGGCGCCGGCCCGGGCCAGCCTCTGGGGCCTGACCGTCCCGGTGCTGCTCGCCGCGCGCCAGCTCGGCCTGGTCAAGGTCACCGAGGCCGACTTCGCCGAGACCGCCGCGCGGCTGGACGTCGACGCCGAGCGGTGCCGCACGGCGATGGAGACGTTCGTGAACCCGGGCAAGAGCCTGGCCCTGGACCTGGCCCACTCGGTGCCGATCGTCTGGGGCTCCTCGCCGCTGGCCACCGTGGCGGCCCGCCGCTTCGGTGACACGCTGTCGGCCAACGCTCGCTACCCCGCAGTCGTCGGCGCGCTCGGCGAGGCGGGCCGGGGCCGGGTCGGCCTGCTCGACGGGGTCTACGGCGGCCTGGCCGAGGCCGACCGGGACATCTTCGCCGACCCGGACGAGGACGCCGACAACCCGGCCACCCGGCTGCGCCTGGTGCTGCTGCGCGACGGCGGGCTGACCGGAGAGGACGAGGACGACGGCGAGCCGGTCGTGGTCGAGGAGCGCCGGGCCGAGGCCGTGCAGGAGCTGGCCGAGCGCCGGGGGGTTCGGGTGAGCCTGATCACCGCCGAGGGTGGCTCCGCTCTGGAACGATTGGCTTCGCTCGTCGCCGTGCCGGACTTCACCTCGATCTACCTGGGTCTGGCCCACGGCTTCGACCCCATGGCCGTCCCTGCCGTGTCCGAGATGAAGGATCTGGTGAGTCCGTGAGCGGTCCGAAGCGAAGCGGAGGGGCCTCTCACCAACCAACTCAGTGCGATGCCTCGCATCGCCGTAGCGAAGCGGAGGCGATGTGAGCACCGAGGGCGGGACGAAGGCAATCCTGGCGGCGCTGGCCGCGAACCTTGGCATCGCCGCCACGAAGTTCGTCGCGTTCTTCCTGACCGGGTCGTCGTCGATGCTGGCCGAGGCCATCCACTCGGTGGCCGACTCCGGCAACCAGGGCCTGCTGCTGCTCGGCGGCAAGCAGGCCTCGAAGCGGGCCACCGCGCGCCACCCGTTCGGCTACGGCCGCGAGCGGTACATCTACGCCTTCATCGTCGCCGTCGTGCTGTTCTTCGTCGGCGGCGTCTTCGCCATCTACGAGGCCTGGCACAAGATCTCCCACCCGGAGCCGATCGAGTCCTGGCAGTGGGTGCCGGTGGCGGTCCTCGTCGCGGCGATCGTCATGGAGGGCCTGTCCTTCCGCACCGCGATCGGCGAGACGAAGAAGATCAAGGGCGAGGCGACCTGGGTGCAGTTCATCCGCCGGGCCAAGGAGCCGGAGCTGCCGGTCATCCTGCTCGAGGACTTCGCGGCCCTGCTCGGCCTGGTGCTCGCGCTCTTCGGCGTCGGGCTGACCCTGATCACCGGCAACGGCATCTGGGACGGCATCGGCACCGCGGCCATCGGCGTGCTGCTCATCGCGGTCGCGGGCGTCCTGGCGGTCGAGATGAAGAGCCTGCTCGTCGGCGAGGCGGCCACCCCGGACCAGGTCGCCGCGATCGAGCAGGCGATCGTCGACGGCCCCGAGGTCGAGCGCGTGATCCACATGCGCACCGTCCACCTGGGCCCGGACGAGCTGCTGGTCGCGGCGAAGATCGCGGTCCGGCACAACGAGACGGCCGACGAGATCGCCCGCGGCATCGACGCCGCCGAGGCCCGCATCCGGGCCGCGGTGCCGATCGCCCGCGTGATCTACCTGGAGCCCGACATCTACCGCGCCGCCAAGGCCGGCGAGGCCGGCCAGAACACCGTCCCGACCAGCGCGGAGGCGCACTGACCGTGGAACTGCTCGACAGCCCGATCCGCAAGTACGCCTGGGGCTCGCGCACCGCGATCGCCACGCTGCAGGGCCGGCCCACGCCGACCCCGGACCCCGAGGCCGAGCTGTGGATGGGGGCCCACCCGGCCGGCCCGTCGCGGCTCGCGGTGAGCGGCACCTCGCTGGTCGACGCGATCGCCGCCGACCCGCGGACGCTGCTCGGTGCGGCCAACGTCGAGCGCTTCGGCACGCGGCTGCCGTTCCTGCTCAAGGTGCTCGCGGCCGCCCAGCCGCTGTCGCTGCAGGCGCACCCGACGCTGGAGCAGGCCCGGGCGGCGCACGCGGCCGGGCACCAGTCCTACGTCGATGCCTGGCACAAGCCGGAGATGCTGGTCGCGCTGACCGACTTCGACGCGTTGTGCGGCTTCCGCGACCCGGCGGCGGCCGCGGCCGACCTCGCCGCGCTCGGCGTGGCGCGGCTCAAGCCGACGATCGACGCGCTGAGCCAGGCCGACCCGGCCGCGGCCCTGCACGACGCGGTCGGGGGCCTGCTCGGCCACCCGGACGCGGATCTCGTCGGCGAGGTCGTGGCCGCGTGCGGGCCGCGGGCGGCCGAGAAGCCGGCCTACGACCTGGTCACCGGGCTCGCCGAGCAGTATCCGGGCGACAGCGGGGTCATCGTGGCCACGCTGCTCAACCGGATCCGGCTGCGCCCGGCCGAGGCGGTCTGGATGCCGGCCGGGAACCTGCACGCCTACCTGCGCGGCGTGGGCGTCGAGATCATGGCCGCCTCCGACAACGTGCTGCGCGGCGGCCTGACCCCGAAGCATGTGGACGTCGAGGAGCTGCTGCGGGTGCTGCGCTTCGAGGTGCTCGACGAGCCCGTCACCCACGCGGAGGACCTGGGCGGCGGCCTGTCGGCCTACCCGGTGCCCGTGCCCGACTTCGCGCTGCACCGGGCGGTGCTCAGCCCCGACCGGCCGGCGGTGCGGCTGCCGGGCTCGGGGCCGCGGATCGTGCTGTGCACGCGCGGCTCGGTCCGGGTCGACGACGGGGCGCTCCCGGTGACGCTGAGCCCCGGCCAGGCGGCGTTCGCGCCGGCGAGCCGGCCGGTGCTCGCGCTCAGCGGGTCCGGCGAGGCCTTCCAGGCGGCGACGCCGCTGACCTGAGTTCACCCACTCGGGCAGGCTCGCGCGAGGCGCGGGCTGCTGAACCGGCCGCGTCGCGTTCCTCGCGGCGCGGCCGGTCTCGTTACCAATCCAGGGTGTCCGAATTTGGAGCATTTGCTTGACATCTGGGTTGCACAGAGTAGTGTCGTAGCTACGCAGGGTTTGAGACAGCGCTCGAAGCCAATGCGGGGGAACCAAACCGGGGGGAAGAGCGGGGCGGTGGGAGCGATCCCGCCGCCCCGCTCGCTGTCCCGGTCACTTCGTGCAGGGGCGATTGGAAGGCTTTCCGGTCGCCGCGTACCGTGAAGGGTCGCCGTATGCCTCTGCAGACCAGGAGATCGCATTGACCAGCACGCTGCCGCCGAGCACCGTCGCCGACGGTGACTTCAAGGTGGCCGATCTGTCCCTCGCCGCGTTCGGGCGCAAGGAGATCCAGCTCGCCGAGCACGAGATGCCCGGCCTCATGGCCATCCGGCGCGAGTTCGCCGCGACGCAGCCCCTGAAGGGCGCGCGGATCACCGGCTCGCTGCACATGACGATCCAGACCGCAGTGCTGATCGAGACGCTCGTCGCGCTCGGTGCGCAGGTGCGCTGGGCCAGCTGCAACATCTTCTCGACCCAGGACCACGCCGCCGCCGCGATCGCCGTCGGCCCCGAGGGCACCCCCGAGAAGCCGGCCGGCGTGCCGGTCTACGCCTGGAAGGGCGAGACCCTCGACGAGTACTGGTGGTGCACCGAGCAGGTGCTGCTCTGGCCCGACGGCCAGGGCCCGAACATGATCCTGGACGACGGCGGCGACGCCACGCTGCTGGTGCACAAGGGCGCCGAGTTCGAGGGTGCGGGGGCCGTGCCGTCGCCGGACACCGCCGACTCGGAGGAGTACGCGGTCATCCTCAAGCTGCTGCAGCGCTCCATCGGCGAGGACAACCGCCGCTGGACCCGCGTCGCGGCCGGCATCAAGGGCGTGACCGAGGAGACCACCACCGGCGTGCACCGCCTCTACGAGATGCAGCAGGCCGGCACGCTGCTCTTCCCGGCGATCAACGTCAACGACTCCGTCACGAAGTCGAAGTTCGACAACAAGTACGGCTGCCGTCACTCGCTCATCGACGGCATCAACCGCGCCACCGACGTGCTCATCGGCGGCAAGGTGGCCGTGGTCTTCGGCTACGGCGACGTGGGCAAGGGCTGCGCCGAGTCGCTGCGCGGCCAGGGCGCCCGGGTCATCGTCACCGAGGTCGACCCGATCTGTGCCCTGCAGGCCGCGATGGACGGCTACCAGGTCGCCACGATGGAGGACGTCGTCGAGACCGCCGACATCTTCATCACCGCCACCGGCTGCCTCGACGTCATCACCGCCGAGCACATGGGCCGGATGAAGCACCAGGCGATCGTCGGCAACATCGGCCACTTCGACAACGAGATCGACATGGCCGGCCTGGCCCGTCGCTCCGACGTGACGCGGATCAACATCAAGCCGCAGGTCGACGAGTGGAAGTTCGACGACGGTCACTCGATCATCGTGCTGAGCGAGGGCCGCCTGCTCAACCTGGGCAACGCGACCGGTCACCCGTCGTTCGTCATGTCCAACAGCTTCGCGAACCAGACGATCGCGCAGATCGAGCTGTTCACGAAGACCGAGGAGTACCCGATCGGCGTCTACACGCTGCCCAAGCACCTCGACGAGAAGGTCGCCCGGCTGCACCTGGACGCGCTCGGCGTCCGGCTCACCGAGCTGACCAAGAAGCAGGCCGAATACCTCGGCATCCCGGTGGAGGGCCCCTACAAGGCGGACCACTACCGCTACTGAGCCTGATCGTCAAGGGCCCCGCCGGAGCACTCCGGCGGGGCCCTTGGTGTTCAAGTCCCACCAGCTTGTAGCGAATGCCGGTGAGGTCTAAGGTAATGCTGACCTAAGTAAGACAAGGCTTACCTGCGGAGCTCGAATGACCGCCATCTACCTGATCGGCCTGCGCGAGGGACTCGAGATCACGCTCGTGGTCTCGATCCTGGTCGCGTTCCTGGTCAAGAGCGACCGCAAGCACCTGCTGCGGTGGGTCTGGACCGGCGTCGCGGTCGCGGCGCTGCTCTCCATCGGGGTGGCCGCCCTGCTGCAGGCCGGCACCGCGTATCTCTCCGGCCCCCACCAGGAGATGGTGGACGCGATCGCCTCGCTGATCGCCGTCGTGTTCGTCACCTTCATGATCTTCTGGATGCGGCGGATGGCCCGCCAGATGGCCAAGGAGCTGCGCGGCAAGCTCGAGGACGCGATCCAGGTCGGCCCCTTCGCGGTCGCCGGCATGGCCTTCCTGGCCGTCGCCCGCGAGGGCCTGGAGACGTCGATCCTCTTCTTCGCCGCGGCCCAGGGCGCCGATACCTGGCAGCCGATCGTCGGCATCTCGCTCGGCCTCGCCACCTCGGTCGTGCTCGGCTGGCTGCTCTACGCCAGCGCCATCCGGATCAACCTGACGAAGTTCTTCACCTGGACCGGCGCACTGCTCGTGCTCGTGGCCGCCGGGATCTTCAAGTACGGGGTGCACGACCTGCAGGAGGCCAACCTCCTGCCGGGGCTGAACAACCACGCGTTCGACCTCTCCGGCGCGCTGCCGCCCACCGCGTGGTACGCGGAGCTGCTGCGCGGCATGTTCAACTTCACGCCGCAGCCGTCCGTGCTCGAGACCATCGCCTGGATCGCCTACGGGGTGCCGGTCCTGGTCCTCTTCCTGCTGCCGCTCCTGCGCCGACCGGCATCCGAGCCGGCATCAGGGCCGTCATCGAAGCCGGTCGCCTCCGAAGCCTGACGCCGCACCACCCCCCTCTTCCACGTCTCGTAGGAGAACCATGCGTACATCACGCCTGCTCGTGATCGGTGCCGTACCGGCGCTGGCCGTCGCGCTGACCGGCTGCGGCGACGACAAGAGCGGATCCGGGGCCGGGGCCGGGGCCAGCTCCAACGGCAAGATCGCCGTCACCGCCACCGACTCCGAGTGCAAGGTCGAGAAGACCGAGACGGCGTCCGGGCCGGTCACCTTCACCGTCAGCAACAAGGGCGGCAAGGTCACCGAGTTCTACGTGTACGCCACCGGCGACCGCATCGTCGGCGAGGTCGAGAACGTCGCGCCGGGTCTCACCCGCGACCTCGTCGTGGAGCTGCCGGCGGGCACCTACGAGACCGCCTGCAAGCCGGGCATGGTCGGCAACGGCATCCGCGGCCAGTTCAAGGCCACCGGCGAGAGCAAGCCGCTGACCGACGACGCCAAGCTCGCCCAGGCGACCAAGGACTACCAGACGTACGTGAAGAACAACACGGGCGCCCTGATCGACAAGACGACCGAGTTCGTCAACGCGGTCAAGGCCGGCGACGCCGAGAAGGCCAAGTCGCTGTTCCCGATCGCCCGCACCTACTGGGAGCGCATCGAGCCCGTGGCCGAGAGCTTCGGCGACCTCGACCCGGCGATCGACGCCCGCGAGGCCGACCTCGAGCCCGGCCAGGAGTGGACCGGCTTCCACAAGATCGAGAAGGACCTCTGGGTCACCAAGGACATCAGCAAGTCCGGCCCGACCGCCGACAAGCTGCTCGCGGACGTCAAGACCATCGTGAGCAAGGCCGAGACGGTGCAGCTGTCCCCGATCGAGCTCGCCAACGGCGCCAAGGAGCTGCTGGACGAGGTCGCCACCGGCAAGATCACCGGTGAGGAGGACGCCTTCTCGCACACCGACCTCTGGGACTTCCAGGCCAACCTCGAGGGCTCCCGGGCCGCGATCGCGGCGCTGCGCCCGGTCATCGAGGAGAAGGACGCCGCCCTGGCCAAGAGCCTGGACGAGAAGTTCGCGGCGGCGCAGACGGAGCTCGACAAGTACCGCAACGGCGACGGCTGGAAGTTCCACAACGAGCTCTCCGAGGCCCAGCTCAAGTCGCTGGCCGACGCGATCAACGCGCTCGCCGAGCCGATCAGCAAGGTCGCCCCGCTCGTCGCCTCCAAGTAACGACCGGAGTTCTCGCCATGGATCGTCGCAAGATGCTCGGACTCGCCGGAGCCGGGGCCCTCGGGGCCGCGGCCGGCGGGGCCGTCGGCCTGCAGGTCTTCGACGACCCGCCGCCCGCCCGGGCCAGCGACCCGGGCGCGTCGGTGCCCTTCTACGGGGCCCGGCAGGCCGGGATCGTCACGCCCGCCCAGGACCGGCTGCACTTCGTCGCGTTCGACGTGATCACGGACAAGAAGGCCGAGGTCGCCGAGCTGCTGCGGAAGTGGACGGCGGCCGCGGCCCGGATGACGGCGGGGCAGGACGCCGGCGCCATCGGGGCCGTGAACGGGGTGCCGGAGGCGGCGCCCGACGACACCGGCGAGGCCATCGGGCTGCCGCCGTCCGGGCTGACGCTGACCGTCGGCTTCGGCCCGACGTTCTTCCGCACGGCCGAGGGCAAGGACCGCTTCGGCATCGCGGACCGGCGCCCCGAGGCGCTGGCCGACCTGCCGAAGTTCGCCAAGGACGCGCTGAAGCCCGAGATCTCCGGCGGGGACATCTGCGTGCAGGCGTGCGCGCACGACCCCCAGGTGGCCGTGCACGCGGTGCGCAACCTGGCCCGCATCGGCTTCGGGGTGGTGAGCGTGCGCTGGTCGCAGCTCGGGTTCGGCCGGACCTCCTCGACGTCGCGGACCCAGCAGACCGCCCGGAACCTGTTCGGCTTCAAGGACGGCACGGCCAACCTGAAGGCCGAGGACACGAAGCTGCTCGACGAGCAGCTCTGGGTGCAGCCGGGCGACGGCCCGGAGTGGATGACCGGCGGCTCCTACATGGTCACCCGCAAGATCCGGATGGTGATCGAGACGTGGGACCGCACCTCCCTGGCCGAGCAGGAGGCGATCATCGGCCGGAACAAGGGCGAGGGCGCGGCACTGGGCAAGGCGGGCGAGTTCGACGAGCCGGACTTCTCGGGTGAGACGATCCCGCGGGACTCCCACGTGCGCCTCGCGCACCCCCAGTTCAACGACGGGGCCCGGCTGCTGCGCCGCGGCTACAACTTCGTCGACGGCTCCGACGGCCTGGGCCGGCTCGACGCGGGCCTGTTCTTCATCGCCTACCAGCGCGACCCCCGCAAGCAGTTCGTGCCGATCCAGACCCGGCTGTCGCGGCAGGACGCGCTCAACGAGTACATCCGGCACGTCTCCAGCGGCCTGTTCGCCTGCCCACCCGGAGTCTCCGCCGCGGACGACTCGTGGGGTCGTGCCCTCTTCGTCTAGGCCCGCCCCCTATGGTGGCCGGGTGGCGTTTGTAACTGGAAGGCAGATGCGGGGCTCGATCGCGGCGCTGGCGGCGGCCGCGCTGCTGCTCGGCGCGTGCACCGGCGGCGGCTCCAGCAAGCCGTCCCCGACGGCCACCATCGGGTTCGCGGACTGCGAGAAGAACCCGACCACCTGCAACGGTGGCGATCTCAAGCTCGGCGGGGCATACACGTACGGCCTCGAACAGCCCATCGCCAACTGGAACGTGAACACCCGCGACGGCGCCTCGCCCGCGACCAAGCAGGCGCTGTCGGGCCTCCTGCCGCAGGTGTTCAAGGTCGACCCGCAGGGCCGCCTCCAGCTCAACGCCGACCTGGTGAGCTCGGCCGACATCACCAACCAGAACCCCGAGACGATCGTCTACAAGATCCGTCCCGACGCGGTCTGGAGCGACGGCATCCCGATCACCGCCGACGACTTCCTCTTCGCGTGGAAGCAGAACTCGGGCAACCCGCTGCACTGCTCGAACTGCACGCCCGCGGCCACCGCCGGCTACGACGTGATCAAGAGCATCGTCGGCTCCGACGGCGGCAAGACCGTCACGATGACCTTCACCGACGGCAAGACCTTCGGCGACTGGAAGGGCCTCTTCTCCAACGACGGGCTGTACCCCTCGCACCTGGCCACCAAGCAGGGCTTCGACCTGGCCAAGCCCGCCGGCGTCGCGGCCGCGTCCGACTGGTTCGCCCGCACGGTGCCGACCTGGTCCGGCGGCCCCTACCAGGTCGACAGCTACAACCAGGGTCAGAGCGTGGTGCTCAAGAAGAACGACAAGTGGTACGGCAAGATCAAGCCCAGCCTCGACACCATCACGTTCAAGGTCATCACCGATCCCGGCGCGATCCTGCCCGCGCTGAAGGCCAAGGAGCTCACCGGCATGTCGCCGCTGCCGAGCCAGGCCCTCGTCGCCGGCGTGTCCGCCACGCCCGGGGTGATCTACTCGGTGGGCGAGAGCTACACGTGGGAGCACCTGACGCTCAACGTGCGCAACAAGTACCTCGCCGACCCGGTCCTGCGCCGCGCGCTGTTCACCGCCGTGAGCGTCAAGACGGTGCTCGAGAAGACCTACGGCGCCTTCGACAAGAACCTCAAGCCGCTGGGCAGCCACAACTTCGTCCCCGGCGACACCGCCTACAAGGACGTGATCTCCGGCACCGGCCAGGGCAGCGGCGACACGGAGAAGGCGAAGAAGCTGCTCACCACCGCCGGCTACAAGCTGGACAACGGCCGCCTGTCCACGAAGGCGGGCGAGGCCGTGCCGGCGCTGCGGCTGCGCTACGACAAGGGCAACGCGACCCGCGCGGCCGCGGCCGAGCTGATCTCGGCCGCGCTGAAGAACATCGGCATCGACGCCCACCCCGAGGCCGCCGACAGCCTGCCGCAGACCCTGACCTCCGCCGACTTCGACCTGGCGCTGGCCGACTTCGTCAACGGCCCGCTCTACCAGGGCGCGGCCGAGCGGCGCTGGTCCACCGGGGCCGTGGGCAACTACGGCGGGTACTCGAACCCGGAGCTGGACCGGCTGGTGCACTCGGCGGCGACGGACGTGGACCCGCGGCACGCGGCGGACCTGCTGAACCAGGCCGACGACCTGCTGACGAAGGACGCGTACGTGCTGCCGCTCATGCAGCGCCCGACGCTCACGTTCACCTACTCGGAGTACGCCAACATCCGCGACAACCCGTCCGTGTGGGGACCGACGTACAACATCGGGGAGTGGGGCCTGCGCTCCGACTGATGCGGGACCCGTCGGATCAGGCGTGCGGGACCGGCGGGCGCGGCATCGGCGGCCGGTCGGCCGGCGGCTGCGGCGGCGCCCACGAGCTGGTCACGCCGGGCTGGTGCTTCGGGGGCTGGAAGCGCGGCGTGACGACCGCGTAGAGCCCCGGCCACACCGCCGCCGAGGCCGCCCGGGCCTTCGCCAGGCGGTGGCTCGACCGCCGGTGCCGCTCGGCCAGGACCGCGGCCAGGTAGGCCCAGCCCGGCACGCCCGGGGGCGGCGGGGGCGTCGTGCGCTGCGACACCTCGCTGGCCAGGGCCTGGCCCAGGGCCGTGCGCGCGGGCTCGGCGATCTCGCGGTTGCGGGCCAGGAAGTGCCGCACGGCCAGCGCCAGGCTGTCGTCCAGCCCGGTCAGGTCGAGCAGGGCGGCCCAGCGGGCCAGGGGCGGGGGCATGGCCGGGACCCAGCCCCAGCCGGCCGGGGTGCGCTCGTGGATCACGATCGTGCCGGCGACGAGGTCGCCGATGCGCTTGCCGCTCGGGTTCAGCATCAGCACGCCCAGGCTGCCCAGCCAGGAGACCACCGGGAAGAGCAGGCCCGGCCACTCGACGGCCAGGCCGACCAGGGCGCGGGCGAGGGCGTGGCGGAAGCGCACCGGGCCGCCGTCGTCGCGGACCACGCGCAGGCCCATCGCCGCCTTGCCGGGCGTCCGGCCGCGCAGGAGGGTCTCCCAGAACACGGGATACCCGATCAGGGTCACGGCCATCAGGATCACGATGATCGCCTGGAACAGGCCCCCGTCGAAGACGTTCGCGCGCAGGGTCAGCCAGACCACCAGGGCGGTGGCGAACAGCAGCGCGATCAGCAGCAGGCACTGCAGCACGATGTCGAGCATCAGGGCGAGGACGCGGGAACCGGCCCTTGCCACGCGCACCTCGAGCTCGACGGCCTCGCCGCTGACGAGGCGCTCGCCGGGGGCGGCCGCGGCCGAGGGGTCGGTCATGGCTGACAGTTTGCTACATACGCGCACCTCGCGGGGCCCGCAGCCGCGCAGAACGGGCACCCGGGGCGTGCGGGCGCCGTCTACGCTGCCGGAGTGGACCTGGACGCCTTCGTCGCCGAGCACAACGTCGAGTGGCGGCGCCTGGAGGAGCTGGCGAAGCGCCGCAAGCTCGGCGCGGCCGAGGCGGACGAGCTCGTGGCGCTGTACCAGCGCGCCGCCACGCACCTGAGCCTCATCCGCAGCCGCTCGCCCGACCCGATCCTGGTCGCGCGCCTGTCCCGGCTGGTGCTGAGTGCCCGCAACGCGCTCACGGGCGCCCCGTCGTTCTCGCCGGCCACGGTGGTCCGCTTCTTCACCCACACCTTCCCGATGGCCGTGTACCGCGCGTGGCCCTGGTGGTGCGGCGTGGCGACCGCGTTCTCGCTGTTCACGTTCGCGCTGATGGGATACGTGGCGGCGAACCCCTCGGTGGCCGGGTACTTCCTCTCCGACGCCCAGATCAGCGCGCTGGTCAACGAGGAGTTCGAGGGCTACTACAGCCAGTACCTCCCACAGAACCAGTTCCTGCGCGTGTGGACCCACAACGCGCTGCTCACCGGCGAGTGCCTGGCCTCGGGCGTGGTCTTCTTCCCCGTCGTGTACCTGCTGTTCCAGAACGCCATGAACGTCGGGCTCATCGGCGGGGTCATGATCGGCTACGGCCGCGCCGACACGTTCTTCGGGCTGATCGTCCCGCACGGCCTGCTGGAGCTGACCGCCGTGTTCGTCGGGGCGGGCGTGGGCCTGCGCATCGGCTGGTCCTGGGTCGCCCCGGGCCCGCTGCGCACCCGCGGCCGAGCGCTGGCCGACACAGCGATGGAGGGCATGCTGGTCGCCCTCGGACTCGTCGCCGTGCTCCTGGTCAGCGGCCTGCTGGAGGCGTTCGTGACCCCGGCGGGCATGCTGCCCTACATCGTGCGCGACTGCATCGGCTTCGTGGTCTGGGCCGCGTTCCTGGTCTACGTCTTCGTGCTCGGGCGCCGGGCCCACCTGGACGGCGCGTCGACGGCTATCGAGGGAGAGATCGCCCAGGAGTCGCTCCCGGCCGCCTGACCCACGCGGGGGCGGCCTGCAACTGCCCGGCGTCCTCGGCGGCGACGAAGGTACGCACGGCGTCGAGGTCCACGCCGCCGACCCTATGCGCACAACGGGCCGTTGTGGCGCCCCGGCGGGCGCGTCGTTTGATCGCGGCGGGCCCGGCCTGCTGAGATCGGCGGCGTGGTTCGACGGGATCTGGGTGCGCGCTTCGGCTGGCTGTGGGCGGCGTACGCGGTCAGCGCGTACGGCTCCGGAGTCGGCTTCGGCGCCCTCCCGCTCATCGCGGTCCTCGCGCTGGACGCCGGCCCGGGGCAGGTGTCCGCGCTCTCGGCGGTGGGCCCGGCGGTCGGCGCGCTGATCGCGCTCCCGCTCGGCCCGTGGGTCGAGTTCCGGCGCAAGCGGCCGGTGATGATCGCCATGGACGTGGCCCGGTTCGCCGCGATGATGACCATTCCGGTCGCGTACGCCATCGGGCTCCTCGGCTTCGTCCAGCTGCTCGTGGTCTCGGCGGTCGTCGCGGCGGCCAAGATCGCGTTCAACTCGGCGAGCGGCGCCTACCTCAAGCGGGTGGTCGAGCCCGCGGACCTGCTCGTGGCCAACGCCCGGTTCGAGTCGACGAACTGGAGCTCCATCGCGGTCGGGCCCCCGCTCGGCGGCGCCGCGGTCGGGCTGTTCGGGCCGGTGGCGAGCGTCGTCGCGGACGCGGCGAGCTACCTGCTGTCGGCCCTGGGGATCGCCGCGATCCGGGACCGCGAGCAGCGCCCCGCACCCGCCGTCCGCGGGACCCGGCTCGGCGAGCTGCTGGACGGGTGGCGGTTGCTGTTCGGCCATCCCGGCCTGCGGCTGTTGTACGCGAACCAGGTGCTCGTGAGCGGCCTGATCATGGCGACCGAGCCGCTGCTGGCCGTGCTCCTGCTGCGCGAGCTCGGGTTTCCGCCGTGGCAGTACGGGCTCGCCTTCGCCGCCCCCTGCCTCGGCGGGCTGCTCGGCTCGCGCCTGGCGCCGCGGGTCGTGGCCCGCTGGGGCCGGCGGCGGGTCGTGCGCGTGGTCGGCACCCTGCGCGTGGTCTGGCTGGTCGGCCTCGCCTTCGTCCGGCCCGGGCCGCTCGGGCTCGCGACCGTGATCGCCGTCGAGCTCGCGATCATCGTGAGCATGAGCCTGTTCAACCCGGTGCTGGCCGCGTACCGGCTCGAGGAGATTCCGAAGGAGCGCGTCGCTCGCGCCCTGTCGGCCTGGTCGATCGGCAGCGGCCTGTCCATCGCCGTGCTGAGCGCGCTCGGCGGCGTGCTCGCCGACCTCACCGGCCCGCGCACGGCGCTGCTGGTCGCGGGCCTGCTGATCCTCGCCACCCCGGTGCTGCTGCCGCGGCTGGCGGATCAGAGCCGGCCGGTGGCCTTGAGCGCGAGGTAGTGGTCGGTCAGCCGGGAGGCGAACTCGTCCGCGGGAGCGTCCACGACCTCGACACCGTGGCGGCGCAGCGCGGCGGCGACCCGGTCGCGCTCGGCGAGGGCGCGCTGGGCGGCGGCCGCGGCGTACACGTCGGCCGGGGTGGCGTCGGGCATCACGCGCGCCATGCGGCTCAGCTCCGGGTCGTGCACGGCGGCGACGATCACCTTGTGCCGCGCGGCGAGCTGGGGCAGCACGGGCAGCAGCCCCTCGCCGAGCGCGCCGGGCTCCAGGGCGGTGAACAGCACGACCAGGGCCCGCTTGCGCTCGCGGCGCAGCACCTCGCCCGCGACCAGGCCGAAGTCGGTCTCCACCAGCGCCGGCTCGAGCGGGGCCATGGTCGTGACCAGGCGGAACAGCAGCGTGCGCTTGTCGACGTCGGTGACCGACGCGCGCACGGCGGTGTCCACGGCCAGCAGGTCGACGCGGTCGTCCGCGCGGGCGGCCACGGACGCGAGCAGTAGGGCGGCGTCCATGGCCGCGTCCAGGCGGGGCTCGTCGCCGATGCGGGCGGCGGAGGTGCGGCCGGTGTCGAGCACGCACACCAGGCGCCGGTCGCGCTCGGGCCGCCAGGTGCGCACCACGACGTCGGAGCGCCGGGCGCTGCCCCGCCAGTCGATCGAGCGCACGTCGTCGCCGACCACGTATTCGCGCAGCGTGTCGAACTCGGTGCCCTGGCCGCGGCCCCGGGTCACCACCGAGCCGTCCAGCACGCGCAGGCGCGAGAGCTTCTCCGGCAGCAGGCGGCGGCTGTGGAAGCGCGGGTACACCCGCAACCGCCACGCCGGCGTGAGACGGTCCGCGGTCCGCCGGCTCGTCTGGCGGTACATCAGCCCGAGCGGCCCCACCGAGCGCACCAGCACACGCACGGCCGGGCGGTCGCCGCGCCGCGTCGGGGTGAGCGTGGTGGCCACGGCGACCGCGCGGCCCGGCTCGATCCGCACGTCGTGCAGCGCGGGCGCGGCGCCCGCGGACGGCACCCAGGCGTCGCGCACCCTGCCGGTGAGGACGCGGTCGGAGCGGTTCTGCAGCAGCAGGCTCACCTGGCCGGACTCGCCCAGCCAGAGCGACTGCTCGCCGGTGCGGCTCATCCGCAGCAGCTTCGGCGACGCGGCGTTGTGCCAGTCCAGCGCGCACGCGCCGGCGACGGCGAGCACGAGCACCCCGGCCGCGACCCACAGCCCGGCGGCCGGGATCGCGTCGCCCGCGACGATGCCGGCGAGCGCCAGGATCACGGCCCCGCCGCCGAGCAGCGCCGCGGCCCGCCAGGTGATCATCGCGGGGTCGGCACGGTGGCCAGCACCGACTCGAGCACGTTGTCCGTGGTGACGCCCTCGAGCTCGGCCTCGGCCCGCAGGCACACGCGGTGGCGCAGCGTCGGGCGGGCCAGGGCCTTCACGTCGTCCGGGGTCACGTAGTCGCGCCCGGTGAGCCAGGCCCACGCCTTGGACGCGGCCAGCAGGGCGGTCGCCCCGCGCGGGGAGGCGCCCAGCTCCAGCGACGGCGAGGTGCGGGTCGCGCGGCAGAGGTCGACGATGTATGCCAGCACGCCGTCGGCCACCTGCACCCGCTGCACCGCGGCGCGCCCGAGGGCCAGGTCGGCCGCGGTGGCCACCGACTGCACGCCGGCCTCGCGCAGCCTGCGCGGGTCGAAGCCGCGGTGGTGCGCCCGCAGCACGCCCAGTTCCTCGTCGCGGGTCGGCAGCGGGACCGTGAGCTTGAGCAGGAACCGGTCGAGCTGGGCCTCCGGCAGCGGGTAGGTGCCCTCGTACTCGATCGGGTTCTGCGTCGCGGCGACCAGGAACGGGTCGGGCAGCGGGCGCGCGGTGCCCTCGACCGACACCTGCCGCTCCTCCATGACCTCCAGCAGCGAGGCCTGCGTCTTCGGCGGGGTCCGGTTGATCTCGTCGGCGAGCAGCAGGTTGGTGAAGACCGGCCCCTCGCGGAACTGGAACTCCGCGGTGCGGGCGTCGAAGATCAGCGAGCCGGTGACGTCGCCGGGCATCAGGTCGGGGGTGAACTGCACCCGCTTCGAGTCGAGGTCCAGCGCCGCGGCGATGGTGCGGATGAGCAGCGTCTTGGCGACGCCGGGCACGCCCTCCAGCAGCACGTGACCGCGGGCGAGCAGCGCGATGACCATGCCGGTCACGACCGCGTCCTGCCCGACGACGACCTTGGCCACCTCGGCGCGCAGGCGCCCGAGCGCGGCCCGGGCCTGCTGCGCGCCGGTCTCCGGCGAGCCTTCGATCAGCGGGGTGGCGATGTCGGTCACCGTGGCTCTCCTTCGAATGGCGCGGCCGGGGCCGGCTGCGTCCCGGGTTGTTCGGTCGTGACGGCGTTGACCAGCTGCTCGAGGCGCAGCGCCGCGTTCACCAGCTCGTCGTCGGTGTCGGGCGGCGGCCCGAAGAGCGTGTGCTCGACCGCGGGCGGCGGCCAGCCGCTGCTCGCCGCGACCGCCGCGACCAGGACGGGCCGCTCGACGTCGGGCGCGAGGCGCAGCAGCCTGATCAGCCGGACCACGGCGGCGTCGCGCAGCACCTGCAGCGACTCGCCGCGGGCCTTCGCGCGCTGGTAGAGCCGGCCCCGGCCGATCGCGGTCTCGCTGGAGCGCACGACCACCGGCAGCGGCTCGACCACGGGCGCGCCGAGCCGCCGGGCCATCGCCACCGCGAGCGCGACGACGCCGAGCACGACGAGGGCGGTCGCGACGTACGTCCACGGCGGGAACGCGCTCCAGAGCGGGTTGGGCGGCTCCCGCGGCGGCTTCGGGTCCTCGTGGTTCGCGCTGGTCTGGCCGGTGGGCTGGTTGCCGGTGGCGCGCGGGCCCGGCTGCGGGAAGTCGCGGTCCGCCGGGTCGGCCGGGTTGGACGGGTCGACGGGGCGCAGCGACGGCGGCGCGCCCGGGGCGCCCGCGAGGGCGGGGTCGTTCGTGATGCCGGGCGGGGGTTCGCGCCGGTGCAGGTCCAGCCAGATGAGCCGGGGCGCGGCGGTGAGCAGGCCGGTGGCGAGCGCCGCGTTGCCGTGCTCGCCGATGCGGTCGTTGCGGAACACGTCCGCCGAGCCCACGACGGTCACGGTGACGGCGGCGCGCTCGTAGACCACCAGCGAGTCGGCGTAGCAGCGCGCGACCTCGCGGCCGAGGTCCTCGTCCAGCGGGCCGTAGCGGGTGCGCACCACCGCCGCGGTCCCGGCCTTGGCCGCGGGCGCGTAGGAGCAGCCGGGCGCGGCGGTCCTGGCGATGTAGTTGCGGCTCGCGCCCCGCATCGGCAGCAGTCCGTCGACGATCGCGCTCGCGTTCGGCTCGACGATCACCACCCGGGTCGAGGACGGGAGGACCTTGAGCATGCGCAGGTAGTACCGCTGCATCAGCCGCGGCGTGGTGATCAACAGCGTGGCGTTGCCGGCCGAGGCGGCGACGAGCGCGTCCGAGCTCTTCTGCTCGACGGCGACCTCGACGCCCGCCCGGCGCACCCGGTCGGCGAGGTCGGCGGACCCGATGCCGGCCCGGTTGGTCGGGGAGAGGAACGCGGGGTCGTCGTCGCTCGGCTCGCCCGCCTGGTAGACGAGCGTGCCCACGAGCACGAGCAGCAGCGCGGCCGCCGGCGGCACGACGAGTCGCAGCCATCGCCAGTTGCGCGGCCTCTTCGGCTTCCTCGCCGTGGCCGACGGTGTCGGAGCGGACGGCGTCGTCGTGGTGGTCATCGGCCGACCTCTGCGGCGAGTTCCCGCATGCGATTGTCGTGCTCGGCGGTGGCGGGGCGCTCGCCGTACCAGATGTCGGAGAAGATCCCGGACGCGCTGCGCATGGGCTCCTCGACGGCGGGGCGGGCCGCGCCGGCCGCGCGGGCCAGCTCGGTGACGGTCATCCCCGGCGCGTGCTCGAGGACCTGGCGCTCGACGAGGCCGCGGACCATCGCGCGGAGCCGCTCACGGACGGCCTCGGCGTAGCGGCCCTCGGCGGCGAGCCGGTCAGCCAGGGAGGCGAACACGTGCGCGGGCAGCTCGGGGACCCCCTCGCCGTCGGACGGCTCCGCCTCGGGCTCGGGCTCCTCGTCCGCGCCGAGATCGACGTCGAGCTGCTCGCTGTCCTGCTTCGACCTGCGCCGGCGGCGCAGGCGCAGGCGCGGGAAGCGCCGGGGAATCCATCTGGGGTAGAAGTAGTGCAGCAGGCCGAACGCGAGCCCGGCGACGATCAGCAGCAGCGTCGCCAGCGGCACGCCGATCAGGTCGTCGACGGCCTGCAGAAAGCCGGCCCAGGCCCGGGTCATCGGACCGCCGCCCCGAGGATGACCGATCCGGCCAGGTCGATCGGGCGGCCGAGGCGGCGCAGGCGCCCGATCGCCACGTCGAGCCCCTCGACCCGCATCCGGATCTCCAGGTAGAGCACGGCGTCGACGCAGGCGAGCATCGCGTATGCCACCGTGTCGACGATGACCCAGACGGCGAGCAGGGCGATCGCGTAGCCGGTGGTGTGGGGCCGCAGCCAGATCTCGAGCAGCGCTCCGCCGCCGAGGCCGAGGGCGATGCGGATGGCCGCCCAGCTGACGTAGCCCCCGACCCGGATGGACATGCCCCGCAACCCGCGCCCGGCGAGCTTGAACGAGCGGCCGATGGCCGCGAACGGCCCGACGCGGTCGACCACCAGCGCGGCCGGCGCGAGCCCGAGCAGCCCGTAGAGCAGCGGCCAGGGCAGCATGAGCATGCATGCGGTGACGAAGATGAGGGCGGTGGCCGTCAGCGCGATCACGAGCAGCGGCAGCGCGCGGCGGGCCACCTGGCGCAGCAGGTCGCGGCCGCGAGCCTTGCGGCCGAGCAGGCCCGGCCCGGCCGCGGCGCCCGCGAACCCGCCGAGCAGCGCCAGGATCCCGGCCTCCAGCGCCATGGAGACGCAGAACACCAGCCAGGACTCGGCGGGATGGTCGTCCAGGTCGAGCCAGTAGGCCGGCGGCCGCATGTGCCCCCACTCCCGCAGCGGGAAGAGCAGCACCTGCTGGACGGCGCAGAGCACGAAGGCGGTGCCGAGCAGCAGCGGGGCCTGGGCGCGCAGGAGCGACACGGCGGCGTCGAGCAGCTCCCCGAAGGTGAGCGGACGCATCGGTATCACGGCCCGGGACTCCTCCACGCGGGACACCGTAGTCGGCCCGCGCGACTCCGGGTGGCCTGATTACCCAGAGTCATGGTATCGACACTACAGGGCGCGAAAATTCCAAGATCGGCGATCGGGTTCCCAACTTCGCCCGCCGAGGTGAAATATTGGACCGCATGAGAGCCCGTGTCCTGGTGGTCGACGACGACCCCGCCCTCGCCGAGATGCTCGGCATCGTCCTGCGCAGCGAAGGCTTCCTGCCGTCCTTCGTCGCAGACGGTGAGCGCGCTCTTGCCGCTTTCCGGGACACCCGCCCCGACATCGTGCTGCTCGACCTCATGCTTCCCGGGATGAGCGGGATCGACGTGTGCCGGTCCATCCGGGCCGAGTCGGGCGTGCCGATCGTGATGCTCACTGCCAAGAGCGACACGGTCGACGTGGTGCTGGGCCTGGAGTCGGGTGCCGACGACTACGTGATGAAGCCGTTCAAGCCCAAGGAGCTCGTCGCCCGCATGCGCGCGCGGCTGCGCCGGGGCGAGGACGTGGCGCCGGAGCTGCTGACCATAGGGCCGCCGGGGAACCAGATCACCATCGACGTGCCCGCGCACACCGTGATGCGCGACGGCGAGGAGGTCAAGCTCACCCCGCTCGAGTTCGACCTGCTGGTCGCGCTCGCCCGCAAGCCGCGGCAGGTGTTCACCCGCGAGGTGCTGCTCGAGCAGGTCTGGGGCTACCGCCACGCGGCCGACACGCGCCTGGTCAACGTCCACGTGCAGCGCCTGCGGGCCAAGATCGAGCCGGACCCCGAGAAGCCGGAGATCATCCTGACCGTGCGCGGCGTCGGCTACAAGGCCGGGACCGGATAGGCCGTCCGTGGTGCGCATCGACCCCATCATCGTTCGAGCCCGCCGTCTGCGACCCCGGCGGCTCGTCCCGCAGGCCATGAGCCGGCGGCTGTGGCGGCTCTGGGCCGTCGCCCGCCGGCAGTGGCGCCGCTCGTTGCAGTTCCGGGTCGTCGGCATCACGCTGTCGCTCTCCGCCGCGCTCGTGCTGGCCTTCAGCTACACGGTCGCGTCGCTGATCAGCAACGGCGTGCTGCAGAGCAAGCTCGAGCAGTCCAAGACGATGATCGACAGCGGGGCCGCCTACGCGATGCGCGAGCTCGCGGGCTTCACCCAGCCCGACGACCCCGGCCTGCCGCCGAGCGTGAAGAACGTCGTCACCCAGCTCTACGGGTCGATCAACAACCAGAAGGCCGAGGTCGTCATGCTGCGCAGCAGAGGGCCCCTCGCCGCCTCCTGGCCGCCCACCCGCGACAAGGACGTGATGGACGACCCGCAGGTCAAAGGCCTGCGGTCGCTCGTGGTCGGGTCGAAGGGCGGCACCTACGAGCAGCTCGCCACGCTCGACATCGGCGACGGCACGCAGAAATACCTCGTGATGGGCACCCCCGTCGCGGTGGGCTCGGTGCCGATCGAGCTGTACTACGTGATTCCCCTGAACAACGAGGACGAGCTCGTCCGGTTCACGGGCGCCGTCGTGACCGGGACCGGCATCGCGCTCGTCGCGCTGCTCGCCCTCATCGCGGCCATGATGACCCGGCTCGTGGTCACGCCCGTGCGGGTGGCCGCGCGCACCGCCCAGCGGCTCTCGGCCGGCCTGCTCGATCAGCGCATGGTCGTGCGCGGGGAGGACGACCTGGCGCGGCTCGCCGCCGCGTTCAACCAGATGGCCGCCAACCTCCAGCGCCAGATCGTGCGGCTGGAGGAGATGTCCCGGCTGCAGCGGCGGTTCACCTCCGACGTGTCGCACGAGCTGCGCACGCCGCTGACGACCGTACGGATGGCGGCCGACCTGCTCTTCGCCTCGCGCGACGAGTTCGACCCGGCCGCGGCCCGCAGCGCGGAGCTGTTGCAGGCCGAGCTCGACCGGTTCGAGGGCCTGCTCACCGACCTGCTGGAGATCAGCCGGTTCGACGCCGGGTTCGCCGCGCTGGACGCCGAGCCCACCGACCTGGTCCCCGTCGTGCGGCGGGTCACCGACCAGCTCCTGTCGCTCGCCGAGCGGTGCAAGGTCGAGCTGAAGGTCGTCGTGCCCGAGGGTGAGGTCATCGCCGAGGTCGACCCGCGCCGCGTCGAGCGCGTGCTGCGCAACCTCGTCGGCAACGCGGTCGAGCACGGCGAGGGCAAGCCGGTCGTGGTCACCCTGGCCGCCGACAGCTCGGCCGTCGCCGTGACCGTCCGCGACCACGGCGTCGGGCTCAAGCCGGGGGAGGAGAAGCTGGTCTTCAACCGATTCTGGCGCGCCGACCCCTCGCGCGCCCGGCAGACGGGTGGGACCGGCCTCGGCCTGTCCATCAGCCTCGAGGACGCCCGCCTGCACGGGGGCTGGCTGGAGGCCTGGGGCGCGGCCGGCAAGGGCGCCCAGTTCCGCCTCACGCTGCCGGCCCGCAGCGGGGACCGGCTGGTCTCCTCGCCGCTGCGGCTGGTGCCGGACGACGCCCGCGCCGACGAGGCCGCGCTGATCGGCGAGACCCCGTGACCCGCTCGTTCCGTCCTTCCGCGGCTGCCCGGACCGCCGTGGCCGCCCGGCTGCGGCGGGGGCTGGCCACTGTGGCGACGCTCGCCGCGTTCGCCGTGATCGGCGGCGGGTGCGGGCTGCCGTCGCAGACCGAGCCGAGATACGCGGGCCCGGCGCAGAGCCCGGCCGCGGCCCAGGGCGGCCAGAAGACGCCGCCGCAGCCCACCGACGGGATGACCTCGGAGCAGCTGATCGAGCGGTTCCTGCAGGCGTCGGTCGGGGCCAACCTGGGCGGCGGCGGTGACGGGGGCGAGCCGGACGCCAACAAAGACGCGCTGGACCGGATGAAGCATTTCATGGTCGCCGCGACGGCCGAGGCCTGGAAGCCGCAGAAGCCGGGCGGCGTGGTCATCGTGCGGGACCCGCACATCGAGCCGGTCCCCAACGGCAACGGCCGCGACACCGCCGAGGTGAAGCTGACGCCTCTGGGCGTGCTGAACGAGAGCGGCCAGGTCACCCGCTGGGCGAGCGGCACGCTGCCGACGGCGACCTTCTCCACCGTCCTGGTCGGCGGCCAGCGCCGGCTGCAGGACGTGCCGACCGACTACATCTACATGAGCGAGTCGGGGCTGCGGGAGTGGTATACGCAGCAGCCCATCTACTTCTGGAGCAACGGGGGCGACAGCCCGCGGCTGGTGCCGGATCTGCGATACATGCCGAGCTCGCTGTCGCCGGCCAAGCAGGTGGCCGAGACGATGCGGTGGCTGCAGCGCGGCCCGGGGCAGCTGCTGTCGCCCGTGGTGAACAAGTGGGCCGACGCGTTCGAGGTCAAGGACAACCCCGTCCTCGAGGACTCCGACGTCAAGGTGAACCTCAGCGGCAAGGCGGCCGGGCAGAGCAGGGAGGACCTGATCCGGCTCGCGCGGCAGATCCGCTGGTCGCTGCCCGACCACAAGCCGGTGAAGCTGGCCATCGAGACCCAGGACTTCGGGGTGGACACGGAGGGGTATGTCGACTACAACCCCGCGGTCGAGGCGGCGACGGTAGATCAGGGCAAGGTCTACGTGATCGTCAACGAGGCCGTGCGCAGCATGACCCTCGGCTCGGGCGTGACCGAAAACCCGCTCTTCGCCCCGGGCGGTCAGAACAAGGGGGTCGTGTCGGCGGCGATCAACCGGCAGGGCAGCCGGGCGGCGCTCGTGACCAAGTCCCAGACCGCCGGCAAGAGCGAGCAGCACCTGCTCGTCTACGCGCCGGACCAGTCGGTGGGCAGCACGCCCAAATACGCCGACGTCGGCATCGCCGCGCCGCGGCTGAGCCGGCCGGCCTGGATCAGCTATCCCGTCAAGCGCCTGATGATCGCCGATGGCAACCAGCTGTGGGTGAGCCGCACGGAGGAGGGCAACAAGGAGTACGACCCCGTGGAGCTCGGCGCGACGTCGAGCGCGGCGATCACGGCCTTCGCGGTGGCGCCCGAGGGCCGGCGCATCGCGTTCATCTCCAACCGCCAGCTCATGGTCGCGCCGCTGCTCTACGACAAGGACAGCAACAAGTTCAGCATCGGCACGGTGCAGCCGGTGACCACGTCGCTCGGCGACAACCAGGCGGTCGGCTGGCTCACGGAGACGACGCTGGCCGTGGGCGGCAAGCCGTCTCCCCGGTCGGTGCACCCGATCGGCGTGGGCAACGACGGCCCGCGGTACAACATCGTGGCCGTCACCATCGACGGGGCGCAGGAGGAGCCGCTGCCGGCCTTCTCGCGCACGACGGACGCGGCGACGGAGGTCACCGAGCTGGTGACGCGCGTGAACCGTCCGGGCTTCCCGCTGGACTACTCGATCGTCTCCGAGGCGAACGGAGTGGCCCAGCGCATGTACTCCACGAGCAATGACCCCATTCAGGTGTCTCCGGAACAGAACCCCGCCTCGCTGGTCACTGCCCCCTTCTACGCGGACTGAACCGGGTCGTGATGCGGGGGCTGCGCGGGCTGGCGGAGTCGTTGCTCGACCTGGTGCTGCCGGCCACGTGTGCGGGGTGCGACGAGCCCTCGGCGCGGGCGTTGTGCGAGCGGTGCCGTTCGGCGATGGACGCGGCCCGGCCGCAGCGGACCTCGCCGGATCCTGCGCCGGAGGGGATGCCGGTGACGTTCGCGCTCGCGGCGTATGCGGGGGCGGTCCGGCGGGCGATCGTGCAGTACAAGGAGAAGCATCGCCACGAACTGACCGGGGCGCTCGGGGCTCAGCTCGGCCGCGTGGTGGAGCGCGCCGCGGCCGGTGGGCCGGTCGTCCTCGTGCCCGTTCCCGCCACGGCCGCGGCCGTGCGGCGGCGGCACGGGGACCACATGCTCCGGCTGGCCCGGGCGGCGGCGCGGGGGCGGCCCGGGGTGGCGATCGCGCGGCCGTTGCGGGCGCTCCCTCGGCAGGACGACTCGGCGGAGCTCACGGCCGCGCGGCGCGCGGTGGCGGCCCGGCACGCGTTCGCGGTGCGAGCCCGGCCGGCGGCGGCGCTGCGGGCTCTGGTGAACCGGGAGGGCGCCGCGGTCGTACTCCTCGACGACATCGTCACCACCGGCGTGACGCTGGCCGCGGCGGCGGATCGGCTTGCGGCGGCGGGGGTGCGGGTCGACGGGGCGGCCGTGCTCGCCGCCACGCAGCGGGACGGGACCCGTCGTGTCGGCGCCGGACGCGACGCGGCGCGGCGAGGTGCTGGCTGGGCAACGGGCAAGCGAGGCGACGGCTGAGCGGCGCGGGATCCGATGTCAGGCCCTGCGCGGGATCCGATGTCAGGCCCTGCGCGGGACCCGGTGCTCGGTCCTGCGCGGGTCGGGAGGCGGCAGTCGTTGACGTGAGCCGGGATGCGGGCCGTGAGCCGGAATTCGAGGCTCCCGGCGTTGCCGAGTGGACTTCGGCGGGCCGGGTGGACGGAACGCGGCACTACGCTACGTCAACAATGGATCACGTAGTTTGGTCGATTTATACCGAATGTTACTTCCCGCGTAGCGTGGGGTAATCCCTCGGGGTGGGTTTCGGGCCGGGAACTGATCGTTCTTTTGAACGGGGGGTGACTAGCGGCTGTCCTCGGTTTAACGTCGAGAGACGACCAATGCTTGCCACGGCGGCGCTCTTGGCGAGCCGCGGCGAGAAGGCCGCGAAGGGAGGATCTGACACCCGCTGTTCGGTCGCGTGCCGCGTGGGGCTCAGCCTCTGGGGAGGCGCGTTTCCGGCCGAGTCTCGATACCGAAACCCGAACCCGATCCTTTGGAAGAACCCGTGGGGGAGGTCAGGAGTGGACATCGTCGTCAAGGGCCGCAACGTCGAGGTGCCCGATCACTACCGGCAGCATGTGGCAGAAAAGCTTCAGAAGATCGAGCGCTACGACCACAAGCTCATCAGCGTCGACGTCGAGTTGTTTCACGAGCGCAATCCGCGCCAATCCGATCACTGTCAGCGAGTCGAGATCACGTGCTACTCGCGTGGTCCGGTGATCAGAGCGGAGGCCTGCGCCGCCGACTTCTACAGCGCCCTGGACGTCGCGATCAGCAAGCTTGACAGGCGGCTGAGCCGCGCCGCAGACCGGCGGCGAGTGCACCGGGGCCGGCACGCGCCGGTGTCCGTCGCCGCCGCGACCGCGTCACTCGCATTCACGCCACCCGAGCGGTACACCGCGACCGCGCTCGCCACCCGGGCCGAAACACCGGCCCAGGCCGAGGAGCGTACCGAGGGCTTCGAGCTCATCGAGGATGCCGACGACCAGCCGTGGCACATCGTGCGCGAGAAAGAGCACCCCAGCGAGCCGATGACCGTGGACGATGCGTTGTTCCACATGGAGCTGCTCGGCCACGACTTCTACCTGTTCAACGACAAGGAGTCGGGGCGCCCGAGCGTGGTCTACCGCCGCCGTGCGTACGACTACGGCGTCATGAGCCTCGGCATGTAGCCGCAGCCCCACGCCGAACACCTGTAGCGGGCTCGACGCCGGACCGTCGTCGAGCATCGCACCGAGCACGACCGTGCCCCGGTGGGCCCCCCGCTGCCCCGGGCGACCCACCGGGGCCGGTTGTCCAACCCCGCACCGCCGGCCCGCGCCGCTTTCGCCGGCCGGCGCCGCTTTCGCCGGCCCGCGCTGCCGTCCGCACCGGCCGCCCGCCCGGTGCGCGACGCTCGCGCCGCGCCGCGCCGCGCCGTGCCAGGGCCACGAGCGCGAGGACCGTGGGCAGGAGCGTCGAGCCGGCGGGCACGAGCGCGGCGGCGGGAGGCTCGGCGTCACGTGACGTTCAGGTGCCCGCGGGGCGCACCTTGGCGAACGCGACGTTGTCGATTCGCCCCCCGTCGGGTCCGGGGAGCCGGGCGAGCTGGAGCGCCTCGCGGTGGTACCCGGCCGCCTCCAGCACGCGCTGGGAGGCCACGTTGTCCACGGCGGTGCCGGCGACCATGCGGGCCATGCCGATCTCGAAGCCCCAGCCGGTGACAAGGCGGGCGGCTCGCGAGGCGTACCCGTGGCCGCGCGCCTCGGGCGTGAGGCTGTACCCGATCATCGCCTCCCGCAGCGCGGGCTCGGAGTAGAACAGCGCGATCTCGCCGAGGTACTCCTCGTCGGACGCCCGGCGAATGGTGAGCTCGGCCCGCTGCCCGGCGAGCCACTTCGCGGCGGACTCGGCGCAGTGGCGCTCGACCACGGCCAGGTCCAGCGGGGCGGCGACGACGGACCTTCCGCTCACGTCGGGACGGATCCGCAAGGTGTACGTCGGGCCGGCGTCGGCCGGCACCAGGGGTCGCAGGGTCACCACGCCGTCGGTGAGCCGGCCCCCGGGCAGGTCGGGCAGCGCCCGCGGGCTCGGGCCGGCCGGATCGTCGTCGAGCCGCGCCCAGACCACCATGTCGAACCGCGAGCCGTCCGGCCGCCGCCCGCCCCCGCGCGCGACGCCCTCGCGGATGAAGCCGGCCGTCACCGCGACCCGTTGACTGGCGATGTTCTCGGCCTCGATCTCGAGGTACAGCCGATGGAACTCGCCCTTGAAGAGCTCCTGGCTCAGCCGGCCGAGCGCGGCCGAGGCGACCCCGCGCCCGCGGGCCGCCGGGCTGACCCAGTAGCCGATCGAGGCGACGCCGGGGCCGCGCGGGATGAAGCCGATGCAGCCGAGCACCTCGCCGGTGGCCCCGTCGACCACCGCGCGCTCGTTGGCGCCCCGCTCGATGAAGGCCAGCGCGTCCGCGTGGGTGTACGGGGCCGGGAGCATGGGGAGGTACCGCCGCGTCGTCGGGTCGTCGACGGCGGCGACGATGGCCTCGGCGTCCTCGGGGCGCCACATGCGCAGCTCGACGCTCACGAGAGGTCCCCCGGCAGCAGCGTGGCCACCCAGCCGTCGACGCGCTCGCCGCGCTGGACGCAACTGTCGCGCTGCACGCCCTCCACCTTGAACCCCACCTTCTCCGCCACCCGGCGGGACGCGTCGTTGCCCACGTGCGCGCGCCACACGATGCGACCCAGCGCCAGCCGCTCGAAACCGTATCCGCACGCGGCCCGCACCGCCTCCGTGGTGTAGCCCTTCCCGCGCGCCCAGGGCGCCGCGGAGTACCCGACCTCGGCCGTCACCGGGTCCAGCGCGCTGATGCGCAGGTCGACGGTGCCGGCGAAGCGGTCGTCGCCGTCGGCGAACGCGAAGCCGACGCCGGTGCCGCGCAGCCACATCGCCGGATACGCGTGGGTGATGAAGTCCAGGCCCTGCTCGGGGCCGTAGTCCAGCGGGATCGAGGTCCACTGCACGGTGCCCGGGTCGCGGAAGGTGGCCACGACGTCGTCCAGGTCGCTCTCGCGCAGGAGGCGCAGCGTGCACGGGCCGGCCGGCAGGCGCCCCGGCGGGTGGCTGAGCGCCTGGGCCCGCCGCGCGCCCGGGCCGCCCGGCGCCACCCAGGCCGGCGGCGTATCGCAGACCTCGCCGGGCAGCAGCACGCCGTGCCAGCCGTCGACGAAGCCGCCCCCGCGCGCGGGCAGCGCGGCGCGCGCGACCCCGTCGAAGGTGAACCCGATCCGCTCGGCGGTGAGCTTGGAGGCGTGGTTGCCCACCTCGGCGCGCCAGGTCAGCCGGCGCAGGCCGAGCACCTCGAACGCCCAGTGCGCGACCGCGCGCCCGGCCCGCTCGGCCACCCGGCGGCCCCGCGCCCACGGCGCCACCCAGGTGCCGAGCTCCCCGTTGCCGCCCGCCTTGTCCAGCGCGACCAGCCCGGACGAGGCGAGCAGTTCACCCGAGCGGGCGTCGAAGACCCCCAGCGGGGCGGAGGTCTGGGTCGCCCACGCCGTCCGGGTGACCGCGCCGGTGAAGTCCTCGGCGTGCTCGGGCAGGTAGGGGACGGGCACCGTGGTCCAGCGCTGGATGCGCGGGTCCTGGCACGCCCGGTAGACGTCCTCGGCGTCCTCGGGCTGCCAGGCGCGCAGGACGAGCCCGTCACCGGTGGCGAGTTCGATGGGGTCCATGAACGCCGATCCTGCCGTACGTCCGGCGCCCTGAGACGGATATTTCCGCGGTACCTCGGGTGATTTGTCCTAGTATGGGGGTTAGTGTCCGAAGAGTAGCCGGGCGGGGGCGGCAGGTCGGCGGGAAAGCCGCCTACGATGGGTCGCAGACGTTTGAGGGAGCGCTGACCCGTGTCGATTTTCGAGAAGATCCTCCGCGCCGGCGAGGGCCGGATGGTGCGCAGGTTGAAGGCCGTCGCCGACGCCGTCAACTCGCTGGAGGACGAGTATGCCGACCTGACCGACGAAGAGCTCGCCGGCATGACCGTGCAGTTCAAGGAGCGGCTCGCCGACGGTCAGACGCTGGACGACATCCTGCCAGAGGCGTTCGCGGTCGCGCGCGAGGCGGCCTCCCGGGTGCTCGGCCAGCGCCACTACGACGTGCAGATCATGGGCGGCGCGGCCCTGCACTACGGCAACATCGCCGAGATGAAGACCGGTGAGGGCAAGACCCTCACCTGTGTGCTCCCGGCCTACCTCAACGCGCTGTCCGGCAAGGGCGTGCACGTCGTCACGACCAACGACTACCTGGCCCAGCGCGACGCCGAGTGGATGGGGCGGGTCCACCGCTTCCTCGGCCTCACCGTCGGCACGGTGCTGCCCAACCAGCCCTCCAGCGCGCACAAGGCCGCGTACGAGTGCGACATCACCTACGGCACGAACAACGAGTTCGGATTCGACTACCTGCGCGACAACATGGCCTGGTCGCGCGACGAGCTCGTGCAGCGGGGCCACAACTTCGCGATCGTCGACGAGGTCGACTCGATCCTCATCGACGAGGCCCGCACCCCGCTGATCATCGCCGGCCCGGCCGAGCAGTCCGCCCGGTGGTATCAGGAGTTCGCCCGCGTGGTGAACCGCCTCAAGCGGGGCAAGGAGGGCGAGGCCGACTACGACGTCGACGAGTCGAAGCGGACCATCTCCGTCACCGAGCGCGGCGTCGCCAAGGTCGAGGACCAGCTGGGCATCGAAAACCTGTACGAGTCGGTGAACACGCCCCTGGTCGGATACCTCAACAACGCGATCAAGGCCAAGGAGCTCTACAAGCGCGACAAGGACTACGTCGTCAACGAGGGCGAGGTCCTCATCGTCGACGAGTTCACCGGCCGCATCCTGCACGGCCGGCGCTACAACGAGGGCATGCACCAGGCCATCGAGGCCAAAGAGGGCGTCGAGATCAAGCAGGAGAACCAGACCCTCGCCTCGATCACCCTGCAGAACTTCTTCCGCCTCTACTCCAAGCTCTCCGGCATGACCGGAACGGCGCAGACGGAGGCCGCGGAGTTCAACAAGGTGTACAGCGTGGGCGTCGTCTCCATCCCGACGCACCGCTCGATGATCCGCGTGGACCACCCCGACGTGATCTACAAGACGGAGAAGGCGAAGTACAACGCCGTCGTCGAGGACATCGTCGAGCGCCACAGCCTCGGCCAGCCGATCCTCGTCGGCACCGTCTCCGTCGAGAAGTCCGAGCTGCTGTCCCAGCTGCTGCGCCGCAAGGGCGTCCCGCACGCCGTGCTGAACGCGAAGTTCCACGCCAAGGAGGCGGAGATCGTCGCGCAGGCCGGCCGCAAGGGCGCGGTGACGGTCGCGACCAACATGGCCGGCCGTGGCACCGACATCCTCCTCGGCGGCAACGCCGAATACCTCGCCAACGCCGAGCTGCGCCAGCGCGGGATCACCGAGGAGGAGACGCCGGAGGAGTACGAGAAGGCGTTCGCGGAGATCCTCCCCGAGTTCGAGAAGCTGGTCGAGCAGGAGTCCGACGAGGTCACCGACGCCGGCGGCCTCTACGTGCTCGGCACCGAGCGGCACGAGTCCCGCCGCATCGACAACCAGCTCCGCGGCCGCTCCGGCCGGCAGGGCGACCCCGGCGAGTCGCGCTTCTACCTCTCGCTGCAGGACGAGCTCATGCGCCGCTTCCGCGCCAGCGCGGTCGAGGCGGTCATGGACCGGTTCAACATCCCCGAGGACGTGCCGATCGAGTCCAAGATGGTCACGCGCCAGATCAAGAGCGCGCAGACCCAGATCGAGGCGCAGAACGCGGAGATCCGCAAGAACGTTCTGAAGTACGACGAGGTGCTCAACAAGCAGCGCAAGGTCATCTACGCCGAGCGCAAGCGCGTGCTCGACGGCGAGGACCTCAGCGAGCAGGTCCGCAACATGATCGACGACGTCATCGGCGCCTACGTCGTCGGCGCCACCTCCCTCGGCGAGACCTCGGAGGACTGGGACCTCGAGCAGCTGTGGACCAGCCTCAAGCAGCTCTACCCGGTCGGCGTCACGATCGAGGACCTCGAGGAGGAGGCGGGCGGCCAGCTCGACCCCGAGTTCCTGCGCGTCCAGCTCATCGAGGACGCCCACAGCGCGTACGACCGCCGCGAGGAGGAGCTCGGCGCCGAGGCCGTTCGCGAGCTCGAGCGCCAGGTGCTGCTCAACGTCATCGACCGCAAGTGGCGCGAGCACCTCTACGAGATGGACTACCTGCAGGAGGGCATCACCCTGCGGGCCTACGCGCAGCGCGACCCCGTGGTCGAGTACCAGCGCGAGGGCTTCGACATGTTCCAGCAGATGCAGGAGGGCATCAAGGAGGAGGCGATCGGCTTCCTCTTCAACCTCGAGGTCCACGTCGAGGAGGCGGTGGAGGAGTCCGTGGCCGTCGAGGCGGCGGACGACGAGACTCCCGCCGTGCCCCTGCCGGAGCCGCACGTCGAGATCCGCGCGAAGGGCCTCGGCGGCAACCGCGCGCCGCGCGCCCTGCAGTACTCCGCCCCGACCATCGACGGCGCGGCCGGCGAGTCCGGGGTCGTCATCGAGCAGGAGCAGGCCCCGGCCCTCGGCCTCGGCACCGGCGCCGGCGGCGCCAACGGCTCGGCCGCGGGCCAGCGGCCGTCGCCCTCGGCCCGCCGCTCGGGCCCGCCGGCGCCGAACGCGGGCGCGCGCAAGCCTTCACCGGGCCAGGCGGCGGCGAGCAACGGTCCGTCGCGCAACGCGCCGTGCCCGTGCGGCTCGGGCAAGAAGTACAAGCGCTGCCACGGCGCCCCGGGCGGCCCGGCCTAACCCGCGCCTGTTACGCCATCGAGGCGGGCGCTCCCTGGGTTTCCCGGGGAGCGCCCGCTTCTTTTTCACGCCAACATTTCGGCCGCGACTCTTCTCGGTCCTGACGCTGCCGTCTACCCCGGACCCCGGCTGTTCGCTGATCTCGAGCTCTGGCGCGGGCGCTTGTCCTTGCGCAGGCTCGGGCTCTCGTCCGGATTCGGGCGCTCGGCTCTACCCTGGCGCAGGCTCTACCCAGGCCCAGGCCCAGGCGCTTTGGCCCCGGCCCTGGCGCTTGGCCCTGGCGCTGGCAAGCGCAGGTCCGGGCACTGGTGCGGGCTCGGGCCGCTGGGCTCCCCTGGCGCCGGCCGCGGGTTGCGGGCGGTGGACGTGTAGTTGCTGGCGCTTGGCGTTGCCGACCTGGGGTTCGTACGCGTACGCCGGGCGCGTTGGAGTTCAAGCGCGCCCGGTCGCGCGGACTTCACCGTGCTGGCCGGGCCGGTTCGCATTCGCGGCGCTCGCCGCACGGGGCGGGTACGAGGTTCGGGGGTTTGCCGGGCGGGTTGGGGGCGGTCGGGTTCGTCGGGCGGGGTGGAGTTGTGGCGCTCGCTGGGGTCGGTGGCCGGCTCGGTGGATGACTGCTACGGCAGCGTGGCCAGGGACCGTCGAGCGGTCGACGAAGGGGAGGGCGGCCGCCGCATGAGCTCTTGGGGGAATGCGGCGGCCGCGTCCAGTGCGGTGGTCTCTGGTTGTAGGCGGTCGCCTCGGGTCGGACCCATACGGCCCGCGGCGGCCGCGTCCAGTGCGGTGGTCTCTGGTTGTAGGCGGTCGCCGCGGGTCGGACCCATACGGCCCGCGGCGGCCGCGTCCACTGCGGTGGTCTCTGGTTGTAGGCGGTCGCCTCGGTCAGGCCTATACGGCCCGCGGCGGCCGCGTCCAGTGCGGTGGTCTCTGGTTGTAGGCGGTCGCCGCGGGTCGGGCCCATACGGCCCGCGGCGACCGCGCCATTGGTGGTGGTTGGAACCCAGTGCACCCGCCGCTTCATCGAGCTACCGAGCACACCGGGGGTACGCGTGGTGGGCGGCGGCCATCGCGCCCCGGCACGATTGGGCGCGATGGCCGCCTTGGAGGGGTTGTCCCGGCCCACCGAATCCGGGACGACCACCCTCCGGAGCCGCCGCTCGTGTGCTGTCCCTCCCCGGAGCCACGAGCGGCGGGAGCGTTGACGGGCCGGGCCGCTCGGCCCCGTGATCGGAGCGGCCCGGGCCTCGCCGTCGCGGTGAGGTGGCTCAGAGGACCTGGACGAGGGTGCAGACCCAGCCGAACACGCCGAAGTTGGGGCGGTTGGTCTTCTCGAAGCGGACGGCCATGGCCCAGCTCGAGGTGCCGTGCTCGAGCACGACCACGCCTTCGGCCACGCCGGCCAAGGGCTCGGCCACGAGCACGCGGCGGACGCGGACGAGGGCGCCCTTGCGGGCGGCGTTGCCGGGGTTCATGCGGATGCGTACGGTCCGGCGTAGCACCTGGTCGCTGACGTCCCCGAACTTCTGTGGGTGGGCCAGGGGCCGGAGCTGGCTGGGCGGGCGGTAGCCGTTGAGGATCTCCACGCACATGGCGGCGAAGCGCTTGACGGCCTGAAACGAGTCGGATCGCACGGTCGGTGGCGGCGGAACGGCCGGGAGCCTGGGCTCGCGCACCGGCGGCCGGGGCGCGGGAGCGGAGCCGGGCGGCCAGTCGAACGGGAGCGGCTCCATCGTGTAGCCGAGCGGGCGCGGCGGCTCGGGCGGCGGATTCACGATCGGAGGGTCCAGCGGCGGGGGCAGGCGCAGGATGACGGCGGGAGCTCCCGGTGTCGGCCTCGCGCTGTTTCGCAGGCCACGGACTTCGGGGCTTCGGCTCGGTCTGGTGCGCGTATCGCCGGCCCGGCGCCGAGTGGGTGGGGGATCGGCTATTCGTGGGACGGCGCTGAGCGTCGGCCGTCGTTCGTGACCATCGTCGCGGTCTGCCCCGTCCTCGGGGTCGGGGCCCGCTTCGGCGGACTGGGCGTGGCTCGGGACGGCTCGCAGGCCGGCCTGGCGTCGTTGAACGGGTCCGGCCCGGAGATGGGCGGCATCGTCGCGAGCCGGCCCGTCGTCGCGAACAGCGGCACCTCCTCGGACCGCCCCCGTTCCCGGAGGAGCGTCGCTGCCTCGGATCGCGGGAGCTCTTCGAGCGGCGGTGCCGTCGCGGGCCGGCGTGGTCATGCGAGCTGACCTGCCGTTGCCGCCACGGGCGGTCGTGGTCGTGCGGGTGGCCGTGGTGTTGCGGGTGGCCGTGGTCGTGCGGGTGGCGCTGCCGTTGCCACCGCGGGTGGCCGTGGACCCGCCGCGTGCGCCGCGGCCCGGACGTTGTTCGGTCGACACCGTCATGAGAAGCCCCCCGATGCTTGCGTTTGCTTTCGTTTGCCTTCAGGAACCGTTGTATCGAGGCCGGGTGATGCCGTCAAGAATGGGGTGGTGGCTTATGGCAGCGTATGTGCGGTTAGGACCGATTCGTCCTTTCGCGCGCGCGGGAGTGCCGTGACCGATTCAGGCAGTACGAGCGAAATATGGAAAGAGGCGAAAGACGTAAATGCGCAGGTCAGTCGAGGTCTGGGGAGGGATCGACGAGGGGGTTGCTGCGCACCCACTCGGCCGTCTCCGCGTACTTGCGCTCGATGTACTCCTCGAGCTTGCTCCGCTCGATGCGCCACTGGCCGCGTCCGCCGACCTTGATCGCCGGCAGCTCCCCGCTGCGCACCATGTGGTACACCTGCGAGGCAGACACGTTCAACTGCTCGGCGACATCGGCCATGAGCAGGAATCGCGGCTCCATCGCCTCAGTTTGCCACCGTTCGCTTGGCACTGGTTACGACGAATCGGTCCGACACGCCCGACATGCGTGTCGAAACCCGGGCAAGGGTGTAGTACAAGGAAGCGTGACGACGGACCTCACGCGCGTGTACCTTCCCGCGACACTCGCTCAGCTCGCCGTGCTGCGAGAGAGCGGCGAGCTGCCGCCGCCGACCGAGGCGCACGCGGTCACGCCCTCGCTGCGGGAGTGGTACGCCGAGGGCGACGAGGAGGAGCTGGAGTACGTCGCCTTCACGCGCGCCGCCCAGAGCGGTCTGCGACTGCTGCGGCACGACGCGAAGGCGCCACGACGCCGGGTCGTGCTCTCGGCCGACCTGCCGGGCGCGATGGTGAAGATGAACGGGCTCGACCTCGGCTCGAGCGCCGTCGAGATCTCCGGGAAGATCGCGCTGCGCACCGTGGCCGCGATCCATGTGGACGGCCACGACGCCGAGGCCGACGTCGCCGCGGCGGCCGATGTGGTCGAGGAGGCGGAGGCGGGTGACCCGGATGCGCAGTTCACTGTGGACAGCGCTGAGGATCACGAGCTGGAGTGGTATGACCCCTCGGAGCTCGACCAGCTCGTCGGTTAGGCCCTGTCCTGTCGGCCGTGTCGAGCCGGGACGAGGGCCGGACTCGCGACGCCAAGGCTGGTCCGGCGCGCTGCGCCAGGCCGGCCCGGCCAAGGCGCTGCGTGTGCCCCGCGGAGGCCTGACCTAAGCGCGCTTGAGGGTTCGCCCGACCAGGATCATCGCCACGAACGCGCCCGCGAACAGCAGGATCAAGCCGTGGTTGACCTGCTCGGGCAGCCGGTTGGCGATGATCGCCGCGTCGAACTCGCTCTGCTTCGCCACCGCGTGCGACAGCGGCAGCGCACCGATCCAGCCGACCAGGGCCGCCGCGAGCGTGAGCAGCCCGGGGAAGGCTCCGGCCAGCGGGTACGACGGCCACGGCAGTGCGAGCCCGGTGCGCCGCAGGTAGCCGAAGGCCACGGCGCCGGCCGCGACGCCGGAGACGATCGAGGTCGTGAGCTGGAGGCGGTACGCCGCATCGGCCATGCTCCCGACCGTCTCCCGGTTGCCGAAGAGGTCGGAGAGGTCGTTCTGGAAGTACGCCGCCAGCAGCCCGATCGCCGAGGCCAGCACGCCCGCCGCCGCGCCCGCCGCGACCGCGCTGATCGGGCGCGCCGCGGCGATGAGGCCGCCCAGCACCCCGGTGACGGCCACCGTGACGGCGACGTAGGCCACGGAGGGGCCCGAGTGGTACGCCGCGAGCATCCCGCCCATCGCGAGCAGCCCGACGGGCAGGCCGCCGAGGGCGCCGTACAGCAGCCGCCCCCGCACCCCCGCCTCGGCCGCGAACCGCCCGACGGCCAGCACTCCGACGGCCGCCCCGGCGATCAGCGTCGGCGTCAGCACGCCCGGCAGCACCAGCGCGGCGACCGCGGCGTCGGGGACGTGCCCGTACGCCGAGAAGAGCGTCAGGAACAGCAGCACGAGCGCGAACGCGGCCACGAACACCGCACGCGCCGGCCGCCACGTCTCCACCGCCGGCTCCGCCACCGCAGCACGCTTCGCAACCACGATCTGCAGCGTACGCGAGTTCGTTTTGGAGCCCGCCTGTGGACAACTTCGGGCAGCCCGCGAGTGCGTGGCAGGATGGGGAAAACCTCGCCAACGCTGCCGAGACGACGTGGGAGACCCTCATGGATGCCTTGATCACCGTGCCCGAGCCCGTAAACGAGCCGGCCCGCGGATATGCCCCCGACACCCCGGAACGGGCGAGCCTGCAGCGCCGCCTCGGCGAGCTGGCCGGCGAGCGGCACGAGCTGACGATGACGATCGACGGCGAGCGGCGGATGGCCGCCGGCGAGCCGATCGACGTCGTGCAGCCGCACCGCCACCGGCACGTGCTGGGTGTGACGCACAACGCGACCACCGATGACGCCGCCCGGGCCGTGGCCGCGGCCAAGCGTGCCGCCCCCGCCTGGCGGGACCTGCCCTACGCCGAGCGCGCCGCCGTGTTCCTGCGCGCCGCCGACCTGCTCAGCGGCCCGTGGCGGGACACGCTCAACGCCGCCACGATGCTCGGGCAGTCCAAGACCGCGATCCAGGCCGAGATCGACAGCGCCTGTGAGCTGATCGATTTCCTGCGATTCAATGTGTACTTCGGGCAGCAGATCCTCGCCGACCAGCCCCGCTCCTCGGCCGGCGTGTGGAACCGTTTCGACCACCGCCCGCTGGAGGGGTTCGTCTACGCGATCACGCCCTTCAACTTCACCGCGATCGCCGGCAACCTGCCCTCCGCGCCGGCGCTGATGGGCAACACGGTGCTCTGGAAGCCCTCGCCCACCCAGCAGCTGGCCGCGCACTACACGATGCGGCTCTTCGAGGCCGCGGGCCTGCCGCCCGGCGTGATCAACCTCGTCACCGGCGACGGGCTGGCCGTTTCCGAGGTCGCGCTGGCCGATCCGGACCTGGCCGGCATCCACTTCACCGGCTCGACCGCGGTGTTCCGCAAGCTGAACCGGACCGTCGCCGAGAACGTGTACCGCTCCTACCCCCGCGTCGTCGGCGAGACCGGCGGCAAGGACTTCGTGATCGCCCACCCGTCGGCCGACCCGGCGGCGTTGATCACGGCGCTGGTGCGGGGCGCGTTCGAGTACCAGGGGCAGAAGTGCTCGGCGGCCTCGCGCGCCTATGTGCCGGAGAGCCTGTGGTCGCGGATCAAGGACGAGCTCGTGGCGACCGCGGACTCCCTCGCCTACGGCGACGTCACCGACTTCACGAACTTCGGCGGCGCGGTGATCGACCAGCGCGCCTTCGACCGGCACGCCGCGGCGCTCGACCGGATCAAGAACTCGTCCTCGTGCACGGTGGTCGCCGGTGGCACTGCCGATGACTCCGAGGGCTTCTTCGTGCGCCCGACGATCGTCGAGTGCACCGATCCGGAGCACGAGGTGTTCACGACCGAATACTTCGGCCCGATCCTCGCGGTGCACGTCTTCGCCGACGCGGACTTCGAGGCGGTCGTCACCCAGGCCGAGTCCGCGGCGCCCTACGCGCTGACGGGGTCGATCTTCGCCACCGACCGGGCCGCCGTCGACCGGGCCACGCACGCCCTGCGCTTCGCGGCCGGCAACTTCTACATCAACGACAAGCCGACCGGGGCCGTGGTGGGGCAGCAGCCGTTCGGCGGCGGGCGGGCCTCGGGGACCAACGACAAGGCCGGTTCCTGGCACAACCTGCTGCGCTGGACCTCCCCGCGCACGATCAAGGAGACCTTCGTCCCGCCGACCGACCACCGCTACCCGCACATGGGCTGACCTCCGGCTCGACGGCACCGCGCGGGCCGGGCTCACGCCCGGCCCCACGCGGCGCACCCGCGGCTGCCGCGAGGTTGGGTGCGGGTCCGCGTTCGGGCCGCGTGTGCCTCGCTCGTTGTCCTGTGGGCCGCGGCGGCGGGTCCGCTTCGGCTGGGCTCGTGTGCGGCGATCCCGCGTGCGGGCTTGCGGCGGTGTGGAGTCCGCCCGCGTGCAGGGCCGCCCGCGGGGTGGTTGGCGCCTGAGCGGCCGCGTTCAGGGGCGTCGAGCCGTGCCGCTGCCCGGGCTGGTGGCGGGGGCGGGCAGGTGGCGGGGCGTGCCGCTGTCCGGGCTAGTGGCGGGGGCGGGCCACGGCGACGATGTTGTCCAGGGTGAAGGCTCGATCGTCGCGGCGTAGGCGGCACCAGGCCTCGATGACCGTGCCGGACAGTTCGGCGTTCTCGATCACGCGCTCCGAGGCGCGGCCGTTCGCGTCCACGTAGCGGATCCAGACCGGGGTGCCGTGCTCGACGGCGTCGGCGAGCAGCTGTGCCTGCTCCGGGCGGAGTTGCGGGGCTCGATGCCGGATCTGTTCGAGGGGTGAGGCGCCTCGCTGCATCGGTACGGCCAGGCGGCGCGCCAGCTCGCCCGGGTCCACGGTCGGCTTCGGGCGGCGGGCGCCCGGCGGGGCAGGAGCGGGGCGGCGCACGGTGACCTTCGGGCCCGACTGCTCGGCCCGGTGACCCAGCTCCCGGAGCGCGGCCAGCAGTGACGGGACGGGTGAGGGGGAGGCGGCGACCGTGGGCGCCAGGCGTTCGAGGCCGAGGGCCGAGACCACCTCGTCCAGGAGGGGCACGTCCTCGCAGACGAGCACGCTCGCCGCGGGTGTCACCCGCAGCGGCGGCGCTGGCAGGAGACGCTCGGCCACCTCGGCGATCGGGCGGCCGTCGGCCAGCGCGCGGCCCAGCGGGCTGATCGAGAACGCGTCCGGCTCGGTCATCACGCACACGCCGAGGAGCGTCGCCTCGGCCACGACCCCGCTCACCGCATCCTCGAGCGTCGGCCCCGCCCGCCCGGCCGGGGACGGTGACACCGGGCGATCGGACGACGAGAACGACCCCGCCCGCCCGGCCGACGAAGGTGACACCGCGCCATCGGGCGAGGAGGGCGAACCCGACGACGGCACCGCGCGCAGAGGCGGGGGAGAGGTCACCGCCCGCGCGGGCAGGGGAGCGGTCCAGCGCACAAGGGGCGCCAGGGACTCGGTGCCGTGCACGGCGGTGTCCGGCGGTAGGTCGTGCAGCACGCGGATCACGACCCGGCGCAGGGGCGGGCCCGACCACCACCCGGACAGCAGCCGGGCCAGGCGATCGGGCGCCGGTTCGTCGGCGAGTGCGGCCGTGGTCGGCACCAGGTGGGCGCCTTCGGGGGCGAGGAGCCCGGCCTGCAGTACGACATCCGCGAAATGCGCGACGAGGGGCTCATCGAGGCCGAGCTCCGCGGCCAGCCGGGCGAGCTCGCGCGCCGCCACGCCGCCGTTGCGCTGGCGGGCCAGGGGGTGCTCGGCGGCCTCCGCGAGCAGGGCGGCCGCGTGGTCCAGCAGGGCCGCCGCGGACTGCCCGGCGGCGGTGCGGATGGCGCCCCGGTCGGCGGGGCCCAGCGCGGGCGCGGGGGGAATCGGATCGAACGCTCGTTCCGCGGTGGGCTCGAGCTCGAGCCCGGTCGAGGTCCACAGGTCATCGCCCTCGGGCCACACGAGTGCGCGCTGGCTCAGCACGCGCAGGGTCGCGTCCAGGGAGGAGTCGTCGGGGGCCAGGTTCAGCTCCGCCGCCAGCCGGGCGCGCGGGATCGGCGCCTCGCCGAGGCCGGCCAGGGCCTCGATGACCTGCAGGGCCGGCAGCGGCAGGGTGGCCACGACGTCGGCGACCGCGGTGCGTGTGGACAGGCGCGCGGCGAGCGCCGTGAGGTCGCCGGGGGAGGGGGCGGTGAGGGCGTCGGGGCGGCGCCGCAGCAGCTCGCCCAGCTCTGAAGCATCGAGACCCCGCAGCCACCGGACCAGTGCGCCTCTCGCCACGACTGGTGACCTTATAGCGTGGGCCGGTGACCAACGAATCTGCCGGCAGCGCGGCCGGCAACTGGACCGATGCGCATTTCGGGGAGCAGGGCGGCCGCCTCACGTACGGTGACTATCTGCGCCTGTCGGGGTTGCTCGAGGCCCAGGTCCCGGAGTCCAGCCCGCCCGCGCACGACGAGCTGCTCTTCATCACGATTCATCAGGTGTACGAGCTGTGGTTCAAGCTGGTGCTGCACGAGCTCGAGAACGCGCGGGATCGCCTGCTGGACGGCGAGACGTATCTGCCCCGGGTCCGGCTCGAGCGGTGCCTGTCGATCGAGCGGGTGCTCGTGGGTCAGGTCGACGTCATCGACACCATGACCCCGCAGGACTTCCTGCGCTTCCGCAACAAGCTGTCCCCGGCCTCGGGGTTCCAGTCCGCGCAGTTCCGCGAGATCGAGTTCCTGTCGGGGCTGAAGGACCACACGTACCTGCAGCGCTTCCGCGGCCTGTCGGAGCTTGAGCGCGCCCGGCTGGAGCGGCGGCTGGCCGAGCCGAGCCTGTGGGAGGCGTTCCTGACGATGCTCGGCAAGCACGGCTTCGCGGTCGACGACGCCGAGGAGCGCGTCGAGTCGCTGCTGGCGATCTCGCGGGACCGGGAGCGCTACGGCCCGCTGTGGGATCTCGCCGAGGCGATGCTCGCCCACGATCAGGCCTGGTCGCTGTGGCGGGCCCGGCACGTGCTCATGGCCGAGCGCCAGATCGGCACCAAGGCGGGCACGGGCGGCAGCGCCGGCGGGGCGTACCTGCGCTCCCGCGTCGAGCTGCGGTTCTACCCCGAGCTGTGGGAGCTGCGCAGCCGGATGTAGCCGACTCCCCGGTTTGTGCCATCCGGCCCGGCGGGGGAGCCGGGGCGTGGTGGCCCTCGCCTACCGTCTCGGGTAAGGGGAGGGACGGTCATGAAGACGGTCACGGGCGCGAAGACGATCCTGGGCAACCGCTACCGGCTCGAGTCGGAGGTGGCCCGGGGCGCGATCGGCGCGGTCTGGCGCGCGTACGACACGCGGGCCGGCGAGTGGGTCGCGGTCAAGGTGCTGCGCTCCGAGGCCGCCGAGGTGTCCGAGCTCAAGGACGGCTTCCTCGGCGAGGCCGAGCTGCTCGCCGGGCTGGAGCACCCCTCCGTCATCCGGGTCAAGAACCTCGTCAGCGACAAGCACGTGCTCGCGATCGCCATGGAGCTCGTCGCCGGGCCGGACCTGCGCCGCCGGCTGCGCGCCGAGGGTCCCCTGCCGCCCGCGGTCGCGGCCGAGGTGGTCGCGCAGGTCGCCGACGCGCTCGCGTACGTGCACGCGAACAACATCGTCCACGGCGACGTGAAGCCGGGGAACCTGCTCGTGCCCACCGACGGCGGGCCGGTGCGCCTCGCCGACTTCGGCGTCGCCCGGCGCCTGGACCGCCCGGCCGGGCCGACGCACGCCACGCCCGAGTACGTGGCGCCGGAGGTCGTGGCCGGGGGCTCCCCGAGCCCGGCCGCCGACGTGTACGCGCTCGGCGTCGTGCTCTTCGAGCTGATCTGCGGCCGCAGCCCGTACCGTGGCGGCTCGCCCACCGACGTCCTGCGCCGCCACGCCGACTGCGTGCCGGTGCCCCCGCCCGGCATGCCGGCCGCGCTCTGGCCGGTGATCGAGGCGTGCATGGAGATCGACCCGCGCATGCGGCCGACGGCGGCCTCGATCGTCGGGCGCCTCCGCGCGGCCGAGGGCGCCCTCGACGGGTTCGAGCCGCTGCCCCGGCTGCCCGCCGAGGCCGTCACGTTCTGGCAGCGCTCGGCCGAGCTGACCGCGCCCGTGCAGGCGCCGGTCCGGCGCGTCGACTGGGTGCCGCTGCCGACCGCCCCGACCTCGCCGGCGGCCGCGTCCGCCGCGCTGATGATGGCGGTGCCGATCGGGGAGCGGCCCACCGAGCCCCACGGCGTCGCCGAGGTTCCCACGCAGGTCATTTCGGCATCGGTACCGTCCGAGCAGCCTCCCGCCGCGGCCGCCCGCGAAGCCGGGGAGTCCTCGGACTCGGCTCGCCCGGAGGCCGACCCGGCGATCGCGGCCGTCGCGGCGGGGACGCCGCTGTGGGCCGGGCCGGACGCGGCCGAGACGATCATCCCGTCGCAGCGTGCCGCTTCCGCCGACGAGCCGCTGACGGAGATCGTCGCGGCTCCCGAGCCGCCGACCGCCCCTGTTGCGCAGGTCGCGCCCGTTGCGCAGCTCGCACCAGTTGCGCCGATTACGCCTTTCGTCCCGTTCGCGCAGCCGGCCCCGGCGACTCCGGAGGAGACCGCCGGCCGGCTGTTCGAGGACTTCGGCGAGTCCGACACGCCCGGCCACCGCGACACGCCAGACGGTCCCGGCACGCAGAAGCGGCAGCGCCGGGTTCTCGCCGCGATCGGCGGCGGCCTGCTGCTCATCGTCATCCTGGCGGTCGGCGCGCTGCTCTTGCCCGGAAAAACCCCGAAAACCGACAATACGGGCGATAAGCGGGTCAACGCCACCACGCCGGCACCCGCCGCGTCGAGCTCGGCCGGCGCCGCGCCCGCGGTCACACCGCAGGAGACCCGGACGACGGCCGACCCCGGTCCGACCGGCAACCCGGGCTCCGGCGAGCAGAAGCCGACGAAGAAGCCCGCCACCCCGGCGCCGACGAAGACCGGGCTGCCCGGCCTCGGCGACCCGATGCCGTCGTTCCCCCCGATGCCGTCGATGCCCGCATTCCCGACCTTCAGGCAATGAGCAGCTCCGTACGGCCGTCCTAACTCGACAGTCGCAGCGCGACAGTTCACTGTGGATTTGCCGAAATGCTGGACTGCGCTGGCGAAAGATGACAGCGTGGGGCTATGGCGGATTCTGGACTCAACGCGACCGCGGCTGCGCTGCTCGGCCTCCTGCACGAGGGACCGATGACGGGCGGCCAGTTGATGGCAGCCGCGCAGCGCCGGCTCGGGCCCTACTGGTCCATGACGCGCAGCCAGGTCTACCGGGAGCTGCCGGCCCTCGCCGAGTCCGGATACGTCAAGCTCGGCAAGCCCGGCGCGCGCTCCAGCCAGCCCTACGCGATCACGCCGGCGGGCAAGCGCGCCTTCGCGCGGTGGCTGTCGGAGCCGGCCGGTCGCGAGGCGCTGCGCAATCCGGTGGCGCTGCGCGTCGCATTCGGGGCACAGCAGTCCGCCACGCAACTGCAGGACGTCTATGCGCAGGCGGCCGAATACCACAATGCCGCGCTGACCGAGGCCCGCGAGATGGCCAAAGAGGCCAAGAAGTCCGGCGACGACTTCTTCGCGGCCTCGCTGGACTTCGCGGTCGGATATCACAAGGCGGCGCTCACCTGGCTCAAGAGCGCGCCCGGCAAATAGCCGGGGGCGCCTCGGCGTACCCTTGATGCGTGACTGCTCTGGACCACGCCGAATCCCTCAAGAACCTCGACGGCACCCTGCGCAACATCGAGGCGGTCCTCGACCTCGGTCGCCTGCGCAAGGAGAAGGCCGCGCTCGAGGAGCAGGCGTCGGCTCCCAACCTGTGGGACGACCAGGTCGCCGCGCAGAAGGTGACGTCCCGCCTGTCCTACGTCCAGGGCGAGATCAACCGGCTGGAGTCGCTGCGGTCGCGGCTGGACGACGCCCAGGTCCTGCTCGAGCTGGCCGAGGCCGAGAGCGACCCCTCCTCGCTCGTCGAGGTCGCCGAGGAGATCACCGGGCTGACGAAGTCGATCTCGGACCTCGAGGTGCGCACCCTGCTCTCCGGCGAATACGACGCCCGTGAGGCGCTCGTGACCATTCGCGCCGGCGCCGGCGGGGTGGACGCGGCCGATTTCGCCGACATGCTCCTGCGGATGTATCTGCGCTGGGCGGAACGGCACGGCTACGAGACCGACGTCTATGACACCTCCTACGCCGAGGAGGCCGGCATCAAGTCGGCGACCTTCGCGGTCAAGGCCCCGTTCGCCTACGGCACGCTGTCCGTGGAGTCGGGCACCCACCGCCTCGTGCGGATCAGCCCCTTCGACAACCAGGGCCGCCGCCAGACCTCGTTCGCGGCGCTGGAGGTCGTGCCGGTCGTCGAGCAGACCGACGACGTCGAGATCCCCGACGACGAGCTGCGCGTCGACGTGTACCGCTCCAGCGGCCCCGGCGGCCAGGGCGTCAACACCACCGACTCGGCGGTGCGCCTGACCCACATCCCGACCGGCATCGTGGTCTCCTGCCAGAACGAGCGCTCGCAGATCCAGAACAAGGCGACCGCCATGGGCGTGCTCAAGGCCAAGCTGCTGGCGCTCAAGCGGGCCGAGGAGGCGGCGAAGATGGACGCCCTGCGCGGCGACGTGGCCGGCTCCTGGGGCGACCAGATGCGCTCCTACGTCCTGCACCCCTACCAGATGGTCAAGGACCTGCGCACGGAGCACGAGACCGGCAACCCGACCGCGGTCTTCGACGGCGACCTCGACGCGTTCATCGACGCGGGCATCCGCTGGCGCAAGCAGCGGGAGCTCGACCCGGCCGCGTAACGGCACCGTTTCGCGCTTGATCATCTCTTTGGAGTCCGTCAATCACTGACGGTGACTCCGATTGCTCGCAGTAAAAAGTGACGTATATCACATTCTTGTGTGGGAATCAAGCGCTGCCCTGCGGTTCGCGTCCCCGGTTCGGGTTCGCAATCCTGGCAAATCGCGCATGACGCACCGCGTGTACTTGGCCCGCTTGTCACACCGCGTAGACTCACCTCCCGTGATTCGGCTTGACCACGTGACGAAGACGTATCCGAAGGCGTCTCGCCCCTCCCTTGACGATGTCTCCGTGAACATCGAGAAGGGCGAGTTCGTCTTCTTCATCGGTCCCTCCGGCTCAGGCAAATCCACGATCATCAAGCTGCTGCTGCACGAGGTCACCCCGAACCGGGGCAAGGTCGTCGTGAACGAGCGCGACGTGACGTCGATGCGCTCGTGGCGGATCCCGGCCTTCCGGCGCCAGATCGGCTGCGTGTTCCAGGACTTCCGCCTCCTGCCGAACCGCACGGCCTACGAGAACGTGGCGTTCGCCCTCGAGGTGATCGGCAAGTCCAAGGGCGTCGCCCGCCGCGTCGTCCCCGAGGTGCTCGAGCTCGTCGGTCTCGGCGGCAAGGAGCACCGCTACCCCCACGAGCTCTCCGGCGGTGAGCAGCAGCGCGTCGCCGTCGCCCGGGCGTTCGTCAACCGGCCGCTGATCCTGCTGGCTGACGAGCCCACCGGAAACCTGGACCCGGACACGTCGATCGAGATCATGCGACTGCTCGACCGGATCAACCGGACCGGGACCACGGTCGTCATGGTCACCCACGACTCCAACATCGTGAACCAGATGCGCCGCCGGGTCGTAGAGATCGAAAGTGGCCGGATTGTGCGGGACCAGCCGCGCGGTGTCTACGGCTGACCCCAGCCCTAGTCCGCACCGCTCCCCGTCCTCCTGCTGGGCCCGCTGGGAAGGAACCCCCACCCGATGCGCGTGAGATACATCCTGACCGAAGTCCTGACCGGGCTTTGGCGCAACGTCACGATGACCATCGCGATGATCATCACGATGACCGTGTCGCTGACCATGCTCGGCGCGAGCCTGCTGCTCTTCTTCCAGGTCGGCAAGATGGAAGACTTCTTCTACCAGCGGGTGGAGGTGTCCGTCTTCCTCAAGGCCGACGTCAGCGACGACCAGCGCGCGAGCATCGAGAGCGCGCTGAAGTCCAACGGCCTGGTCAAGTCCTACGAGCACGAGACCAAGGAAGCCGCCTGGAAGCGATTCCAGGAGCAGTTCAAGGACGCGCCCGACCTCGTCGCCGCGACCAAGCAGGACTCCCTGCCCGAGTCGTACCGGATCAAGCTGAAGGACCCGAACAAGGTCCAGGACTTCAGCGACCAGTTCCGCAGCCAGGAGGGCGTCAGCGACATCCTCGACCAGAAGCAGCTGCTGAAACGGGTCTTCGACCTGCTCGGCGCGCTGCAGACCCTGGCGCTGACCGTCGCGGTCGTCCAAGGCGCCGCGGCCCTGCTCCTGGTGGCCAACACGATCCAGGTGGCCGCCTACAGCAAGCGCCGCGAGGTGGCCGTCATGAAGCTGGTGGGCGCCTCGAACTGGTTCATCCAGATGCCCTTCGTCCTGGAGGCGGTCTTCGCCGGCCTGATCGGCGCGATCCTCGCCTTCGGTGGGCTGGTCGCGGCCAAGATCTTCTTCATCGACGGCTCGCTCAAGGCGCTGACAGCGGTCCTGCTGCCGGTGGACTGGAGCAACGTATGGGTCATGCTTCCGGTCCTGTGCGGCGCCGGCGGTCTGGTGAGCGCCATCACGGCCTGGGTCACGCTGCGCTTCTACGTGCGCGTCTGACCCGACCGGCCCAGCGGCTCCTTCGAGGGCGGATCCCCACTGCGGGGTCCGCCCTCGCCGCATCTTCCGACATTCGAGTTGGACGGCGGCCGGCTAGGTGGCCCTGCTCCGCCGCGCCGACCCGCCTTGTTCCGCAGTGCCTCGCTCGCGTGCCGCGGGCGGCGAGCCGCGCCTGTGCTCGCGTGCCGCGGGCGGCGAGGGTGGCGTCCGCGCCTGTGCTCGCGTGCCGCGGGCGGGGAGCCGTGCCTGTGCTCGCGTGCCGTGGGCGGCGAGGGTCGCGTCCGCGCCTGTGCTCGTGCGGCGCAGGTGCTCCGTGCCGCGCTGGTTCGCGGCCCCGAGCGCAGGGCGTTCGCGCGGGAGTCGGCCGCGCGTGGCGGCGTCTACGCCTCGGCAACGTGTGCGATGCCGTGCGCCGCAAGTGTGTCGGTCCACGCCTGTGTCGGTCCTCGCCGGCCGCGGTCGTCGGTGTCGGAGCCGGCGGCGAGTGCGTTCGCGATAGGGCATTCACGTTGGGTCGCCACGATAGGTGCATTTAACCGAAATTCCGGACTTACGAGCTTTTTCCTGCGTACGGTAACCCTCAAGTGGTACTGGAGGGTTGCTTCCGTGAACCGAATCCGGATCGTCGCCGCGTTCGGCGTCGTGCTCATGCTGCTCGGCCCGGGCTCCGTCGCACACGCGGACGCCGGCGATGACAAGGCTCGGCTCGACAAGCAGTTGCAGGAGACGCAGGCCACGCTCGAGGCGGCCACCGACAAGGCCCAGCAGGCCGCGGCCGACCACGATCGCGCGCAGGCGGCGCTCCCGGGCGCCCAGCAGAGCCTGGCCGACGCCAAGGGGCGCGTGATCGCGGCCGATGCGGCGGTACGGCAGGCCGAGCGCGACCGCACCGCCGCCGACGCCGCCGCCCAGGAGGCCGACGCCGGGTACGCCGAGGCCAAGCGGCAGGTCGACAAGGCCCGCCAGGACGTGTCCGTCTTCGTGGCGGCCGCGTACAAGGGCGGCGGCTTCGCCATGGTCAACTCGGTGCTCGACTCCGGGGGCCCGACGGATCTAGCGCTGCGCATCGAGTACCTCAACCACGTCGCCGAGGAGAACCAGGCGGCCGTCGACGAGCTCACCGCGGCTCGGATGGACGCGAAGAAGCGCAGCGACACCGCGGTGCTCGCGCTGCGCCGCGCTCAGGAGGCCGCGGATGCCGCCCGGCACAGCCTCGCCGAGTCGCAGGCGGCTCAGGCCGGGGCGGAGCGGGCGGCCGCCGACGTGCAGCAGCTGCTCGACACCAGCGCGGCGGCCGAGGCGACCGCGAACGCGGAGCGCAGTGCGGTGCTCGCCCGCTACGAGGCGCTCAAGGTCGAAAGCGACAAGGTCGCTGAGCAGCTGCGGGCCGAGGCGCAGGCGGAGGCCCGGAAGGCGAAGCAGCGCTCGGGCGGCGGCACAGGCAACAACGCCGCGCCGACCACCGTCGTCGGCCCGAAGACCGGGGCCTTCTTCCTGATGCCGGTGCACGGCTGGAAGTCGAGCAACTTCGGGATGCGGTTCGACCCGGTGTACAAGGTCTACCAGCTCCACGCGGGCGTCGACATCGCGGCGGGCGGAGGCCAGCCCATCGTCGCGGCGGCGGACGGCGTGGTGGTGCGCGCGGGCCCGTCGGGCGGCAACGGCAACTACACCTGCATCTCGCACGGTCTCTACCAGGGCAAGGGGCTCGCGACCTGCTACGCCCACCAGTCCGCGATCCTCGTGCACGTCGGCGAGCGCGTGAGCCGCGGTGAACTGATCGGCCGTGTCGGCACCACGGGGGCGTCGACCGGGTACCACCTGCACTTCGAGGTGCGACTCAACGGGAGCCCGGTCCAGCCCCTGACCTGGCTGCCGGGGTGCCTCTGCTGAGCCTGGGCCGATTAGTGCGAAATGTCCGGCGCTGGCGCGCCGGACATTTCGCTTTTATCGCCTGACGGGGGATAAACAGGCTCGCGGTGGCGCACAGAAGATCACGTGCGCTTCGGAGTCGCTGTGTGCTCACGGTGGGTGCGCGACCAGCCGCGGAGGTGGCAGTTTCGGCGCGTCGGCGCGGAGCGGTGCGTCGCGGGAGGATCGGGTGGGCGAGCAGCCGCGGAGATGGCAGCTTTGGCTCGCCGGCGCGGAGCGGTGCCTTGCGGAGGATCGGGTCCGCAACCAGCCGCGGAGGTGGCAGCTTTGGCTCGCCGGGGGAGCGGTGCGTCGCGGGAGGATCGGGTGCTGCTGGACTCGCGGAGATCGGGCGGTGTGCTGCCGACGCGGAGGTGCCGGCGGTGCCGGGCGGGGTCTCGCCGGGGGGGTCGGGGCCGTCGCGCTCGCGGAGATCTGGGGTGCGCGACCAGACGCGGAGGTGGCAGCGTCGGCGCGCCAGCGCCGAGCGGTGTCTCGCGGGAGGAACGGTCCGCACCACGGCGGACCCGAGTCATGGACTTCGCCCTTTGCGGGTGCCGCGTGCGGCCGGGTGGGCCGGCGCCGTGCGATGGGCGGTGGCGGCGCGTTTGCGGCCGCGTGGCCGAAATGGTCTTGCCGGGCGCGCTACGCTTCTCTTCGATCGAGCAACTCAGGAGGGGTCGATGCCGCGCGAAAAGGGGCGCAAGCTCGTCGCGTCCAACCGGAAGGCGCGTCACGACTACGAGATCCTCGAGACGTTCGAGGCCGGGATCGCGTTGACGGGCACCGAGGTCAAGTCGCTGCGCGCCGGGCGTTGCTCGCTCGTGGACGCGTTCGGGCAGATCTCCGATCGCGAGATCTATCTGCACGCGATGCACGTGCCGGAATACACGATGGGCACCTGGACCAACCATCCACCCCGTCGGATCCGGAAACTGCTGCTGAAGCGGCAGGAAATCGACCGGATCGGGGTCAAGGTCCGCGAAAGCGGCCTGACTCTGGTGCCGCTGTCGGTCTACTTCGCCGACGGATGGGCGAAGGTCGAGCTCGCCCTCGCGCGCGGTAAGAAGGCCTACGACAAGCGCCAGACGCTGGCCAAACGCGACGCCGAGCGCGAGATCGCTCGCGTTATGGGGCGCCGGGGCAAGGGCAGCGCAGAGTAAAGGACCTCCCGCGCGTGAGTACTTCGCCGCGGTAATGCAAGCAATGCGTGAAAGCCATATAGTCCCAGCGTGACCGAGATTCGGGTCGACGCTGACCTCGAGCAGCCACCTGCCGTGGTGTGGCGCGCGTTCACCGAGGCTCAGCTCGTCACCGACTGGCTCCCGACGAGCCGGTTCATGGTCCGCGACGACGGCACCTTCACGTTCCAGGCGCCCGATCTCGCCGGCCTCGAGGACCCGATCGAGGGCCAGATCGTCAAGGTCGAGGCGCCGCACCGGCTCGTGATGCGCTGGGAGGCCGCCAACCTGCACACCGTGGTCGCGGTGACGTTGCACGAGCGCGAGGACGGCACCCGGCTCACGATGACCCAGAGCGGGTTCCTGGGGCCTCAGGGGACGATGCGGCGGCGGGTACTGCTCACGACGTACACCACCCTCTTCGACGGCCCGCTGGCCGCCACCCTGGCCAAGCTCGCCGCCGCCCCGGAGCCCGCGACCCCGGCGCCCGACCCGCCGACGACACCGCGGCGCAACGACGGCGGATCGGTGTTCAACCGCCTCCCCGGCCAGCGCAACGCCCCGAGCCGCTCGGCGCCCGGCCTGAGCTCGCGTATGCGCTCGACGGCGGGCCCGCGCCCGACCACGTCCGTGCCGGGTTTCGCCGCGGCCGTGCTGACCGCACGGGCCACCGGTGTCGCCCCGGTCACCGCCGCCGCTCCCACGGTCGCCGACCCCGCGACCGCCGCCCCGGCCCCGTCGCGCCGGACGACGCTCGCCGCCCGCGTCAGCCCGGCCGTACGCGCGGCGTGGCACCGGCTGGTGGGGGCCCGCGACTGGTCCGCCGACCGCCGCAGTCAGGCGGTCGCGACGAGCGCGGCGGTCCTGCTCCTGCTGGCGATGGCCGCCATCCTCATCGGCAAGGCGACCGCCCTGCACCCGGCCGGCCCACCGCAGACCGGCGGCGCGAGCGAGGGCCCAGACCAGGCCACGATGCCGGCCGCGGTGGCGCCCCCGACCCGCGCGACCTCCGACCCGATCGTGCCGGCCGCCTCGCGCGCCCCGTCCGCGCCGCCGACCCCCTCGCTCACGCCGCCGGCGTCGGCGTTGGCGGCCCCGGCCCAGCTCACGGCCGGGTACAAGACCGAGAACCTGACCCTGACCTCGTACCGTGTGACGGTCACCATCACCAACCCCGCCACGACCACGGCCACCGCCGACGGCTGGGTGCTGATCATCCAGCTCCCCCTGTTGGACCTGGACGTGAGCAACGTCTCCGGCGCCGTCATGACCCGCTCCCAGGGCCGCATCTCCTTCACCCCGGTCGACGAGACCCGCAGGCTGAAGCCCGGCGCCACGGCCACGGTCCGCTTCGACGTCAACGGCCTCGGCGTCCGCAACGAGCCCTTCACCTGCACGATCGACCACCAGACGTGCTCCGCCATACCGGGATGAAGTTGTGGCGGGAAGGCGCTACGCTTGATCCGTCGCACCGTTGGTGGTGCGGCAGCCAACACCACCCGCGCGGGGGTGACTGGTTTCGACTTTGTTTGTAGCGATAGGGGAAGCGAGCCGAGGAAGCCGACGTTGTCTCGTGAATCAGTCGTCGGAAAGTTATAAGCGCCGAATACAAGCGCTCCGATCTCGCCCTCGCTGCCTAAGCCAGGGCCGAGATCTGTCGGTCTGGGATTGCCTTCGGCCCAGTAACCGGCATCAGCTAGAAGGCTGGCCAATCGAGCCCGGTCACGGGGCTCGTGCGGTGAGATCAATTGTGACTGGGCCTGTCACACCAACTCGCTCGCGTGATTGGTGAGGCCGAGTAGAGGCATAGCGAGCTGCGCTCGGAGAAGCCCTAACAAAGCGACGAAGGACCCGGGTTCGATTCCCGGCACCTCCACAAAGATCAAGGCGGTCGGCCAGCAGGCTGGCCGCCTTGGTGTTGAAAGGTCATGTCGCAGGTCACCGGCGAGCTGTCGTGCGGATTGAGGCAAGGGTCTTGCCGGTGCTGGCAACGAACCAGAAGTCGTAGCCGCTGCGATTTGGGGTAACGCCAGGCTTGAGCGCTGAGACGACAGCCTTCGCGGCGCCGCTGGGGGAGCGAAACCACGCTCCTGGCTCGGATCTGACGGGGAAGGTCACCAACGATGAGACTCCGTCACATCGCCGGCTTCAAGTAAGCCGTCGTCACCTCCACTGGAGATCAACTCCGGCGGCCCCGCCACAAGGCGGGGTCGCCGCTTTCGTTGACCGGTCGGCCTGAGGACTGCCGCGACGGGGATTCGCGGGCGGGGCGGCGCGGCTCCCCAATCATGTCCAGTTATGGCCATGTCCCCATTGCTGTAAGGTGTCGGCGTGTGTCTTGAGGGCGTGCGCGTCGCCGGTGGCCGGTTGGCATGGCAGGCTTGTGGCAGCAGCCGTCGGGAGGTGAAGCAGCTGATGAGCGTTGCGGTGCTTGAGCACGAAGGGCCATGGGGTGAGGACGAATACCTTGCGCTCGGCGAGACGGTGGATCGGATCGAGCTGCTCGACGGGAGCTTGTTGGTGAGCCCGGCGCCGAGCAAGCGGCACCAACGACTCTCGTCGCTGTTGTTTGTCGAGCTCGACAACGCGGCTTCCGCGGCGGGGCTACTTGCGTTGGAGGCGGTCAATGTCCGGCTGCATATGGGCCGGATCATGATTCCCGACCTTGTCGTGGCCGACACTGATGAGGACGGCGTCGTGATCGACGCACCCGATGTGCTGTTGGTCGTGGAGGTCGTGTCGCCCGGCAACGCCGGCGCCGATCGGCTGGTGAAGATGCAACTGTATGCCGCCGCAGGGATCGGCCTGTACCTGCTGGTCGAGCAGGAGCCGCCCGGCTCGATCATGCTGCGGTTGTTTCGGCTCGACGGGGCCCACTACGTGGAGCATGCGGTGGCCGAGGCTGGAGACGTGCTCCACGTCCGGGAACCGTTCGCGTTCGATCTCGACACGAACGTCCTGCTGCGCCGAGTGTCTCGGAACCTCACATGAGCGGGTTCAAGTAGGCGAGCGTTGCCTCCGATCCGAGCAGGCCGTGTCCAGCGGTGATGTCGACGCTGCCTGGATCGCGACAGCCGAGGCGGATGGGCGGTGCCTGGTTCGACCGGCGCTGTCCGTCTGCGTGACGTGTCCGTTCTCCCGGGTTGTGGGGGTGCTTCTGGTCCGGAATGCATCGTGCGATCCGCTGCTGGGAGCCGACGGACAGACTAAATTCGATATTCCCTTGCTAACTCGATCCACCCGTTTCGTCGGCGGAATTGGATGTAGCTTACGGTAACCACTCACCCGCGAGGAGTTGCCGTGTCTCAAGAAACGTGGCTCGCTGCCCGACTCATTCCGACCTCTGGCATCAATGGCGCGGCGGAGCAGGAACGGCGAGCGACGTCGGCATTGTTGGCCGTCATCAGCGCGGTGCGGGAGTTCGGCCGTGTGCTCACGCAGCCGTTGGGCGCTCCGGCGGGCGTGGTGCAGACGTACATCGAGGTTCCGTTCAAGCTCGGCGACCGGCAACTCTTCCCCGACGGGCTGATTCGGGTGACGCGGGGAGGGCGCCAGTGGACCGCGCTGGTCGAGGTGAAGACCGGAGCCAATGAGCTGGAGCCGCAGCAGATCGAGAGCTACCTCGACATCGCCCGGGAACAAGGCTTCGATGCAGTCATTACGATTTCGAACGAAATTCCCCCGATTCCTGGCCAACATCCGACGCTCGTCGACAAGCGGAAGCTGAAGAAAGTTGCGTTGTACCACCTTCCGTGGTCTGAGGTGCTCACCACGGCGGTCATGCAGAAGGAGTATCGGGGTGTCGCCGATCCGGACCAGGCATGGATCCTAGGAGAGCTGATTCGCTATCTGGAGCATCCCAAGTCGGGCGCCATGGAGTTCAGCGACATGGGGCCGGCATGGGTCTCAGTACGCGAGTCGGTGAGCGCGGGGACGCTTCGGCCTACCGACGCGACGGTCCCCCAGGTTGCCGGAAGATTCGACGCACTGGTTCGATACGCCGGGCTGCGGCTCGGTCGGCAGTTGGGCATCGAGGTCGTGCCCGCCCTGACGCGACGTGAGGCGGCAGAACCGCCACTGCGCACGCAGGCTCTGGTCGGCCAGCTGGCCGCGACCGGCACGATGACCGCCGGCCTGCGTATTCCCGGCGCAGTCGGGAACCTCTACATTACGGCCGACCTGCGAGCCGGCAAGATCATTTGTCATGTTGACCTGGAGGCGCCGCGCGAGGGTCGGATGACCACCAAGGTGAACTGGCTGACGCGGCAGCTGAGGAATGCCCCGGAAACGCTCAGGCTGGAGTCCTATGTGATGCACGCGCGTGGCCCCGGCAAGGCCGAACTCCTCCGCACCGTGCGTGAGAACCCGTCCGTGCTGGTCGCCGACCCTGCCAAGGACCTACGTGCGTTCCGCGTCGCTCAGAACTCCCCGGCCGGCACGAAGCGTGGAACCGGCCGGGGCGCCTTCGTCGATTCGGTGCTGGAGGCAATCGATTCCTTTTACGAGGACGTGATCCAGAATCTCAAGCCCTGGATGCCGACGCCTCCGAAGCTTCGCTCGCCCGAGGAGGCGGTCATCGTTGAACCCGTGCCGGCGGCGCTCAGCTCAACCGCCATCTCATCTCAGGATGGGCCAGAGCCGAGCGGCGGTACCCCGGTGAAGACATCGGTCGGCGGTCAGGAGGACTCTGATGCGGAGCCCGCCGGTGGGTTCAAGTAGTCCATCGTCACGTCCACAGTGATCAAGGCGGTCGGCCAGCAGGCCGGCCGCCTTGGTGTTGAAAGGTCATGTCGCAGGTCACCGGCGAGCTGTCGTGCGGATTGAGGCAAGGGTCTTGCCGGTGCTGGCAACGAACCAGAAGTCGTAGCCGCTGCGATTTGGGGTCACGCCAGGCTTGAGCGCTGAGACGACAGCCTTCGCGGCGCCGCTGGGGGAGCGAAACCATGCTCCAGCCAGTGGTGTCGATGTCACGGTCAGGCCGCCGGTTGTGGCGTCGAATACCCCTTCCACGCGTTGACCCTGATATGTCGCGTAGACCGGCACACCGTCTGGCGCTGTCCGGCCAGCGTCTGTGGCTCGAGATGCCTGGTGGAACTGTTCGATGAGGAAGGCGACGGCTTGCCCGTGCGTCAACCCTCCCGTCCGTGCTATGAGCGACAAGTCGCGGTACGTGCCGTCGTCGACCTCAATTTTCTCCACTTGAGGAGTCTACATCCCATCGGAGAAATTTCCGATACGGAGTTGACTCGCAGGCCGGGCGGCAGTATGGTGACCCCCCCCAACTACGAACGGCTACGATGTAGTCATGACGACTCCGCGCTCGGTCCGGTTCGAGGAGGGGGTGCTCTCCCGTCTCGATCGGTATGTCAAAGAACATCCAGGTTCGTCGTCGTCTTCCGTCGCCAACATGTTCATTGACGAGTCTCTTCGGGCCTACGAGCATCCAGGTGTCATGTTCCGACCGGGTCCAACCGGGCGCCGAGCCGCGCTGTCCGGTGGTCCGGACGTTTGGGAGGTCATCGCCGCGCTGAACGCGATTCGCGATGAGGATCCCAGCTTGGGCGGGGACCTGCTCACCGAGGAACTTGCCGCTGTCACGGGTCTCAGTGCCTCGCAAGTGGCGATCGCGCTTCGCTACTACGTCGCCTACCCGGATGAGATCGACGAGCGCATAGCAGGCAACAAGGACGTTGCGGAGCGGGAGGAACAGTTGTGGGCGGCCCAGCAGAGCCTTCTGCGGCGACCGAAAGCCTGACGAACCTGCTGCTCGACGAAAATGTATCCACCCACGCTGGCTCAGCGGCTCCGCGACAACGGCCACGACGTCGTAGCCGTGCTGGATATCGAGGTTGGCCTCGCATCGAGATCCGATGAGGACGTGTTGGCGTGGGCCGCGCGGAACAACCGATGCGTGGTCACGGAAAACGTAAGCGACTTCGCCCGCCTGGCATCGCAGGGAGTCGCTCACTGCGGGATCATGTTTGTCTTGGCGCGACGGTATCCGCGGACCAGGGACGGACTCATCCGACTCGGCGATGCCCTCGACGTGCTGCTGGCGGCAAAACAGGTTCCGGGAAGAGACGTCGTAACCTGGCTCGGATCTGACGGGGGATGAGACTCCGTCACATCGCCCGGTTCAAGTAAGCCATCGTCAGCTCCACTGGAGATCAACTCCGGTGGCCACACGCTGAGCGAATCAGGCCTCGCCCGTTGTGTCGCGTCAGGGGGCGGGAGTGCATGGGCCTGTGTTTTCCGCACCCCTGCGGCTATAACGCGGATCCTGCGCTAGAGCGGAAGGATGCTGACGTCGTACTTCTGGATTTCGGGATCGCGGGTGGCCAGTGTCAGGCCCTCGACCTGGGCCTGGGCGATGAGCATCCGGTCGAAGGGATCGCGGTGCAGGAGGGGCAGACGGCCGGCGACGATGGCGTGTTCGGCGGTGCTCGGCAACGGGCGAAAACCGGCGTCCCGGACGCGCTCGGGTAGGTCGGGTGGCTGGAGCTTGCCGTGGGCTTGTTTGATTGCCACTTCCCAGACGGTTGCCGAGCTCAGGTAGACGTCCGGCTCGTGGTCGAGCTGGTCCTTGATGTCGTCGGGCAGGGTCGGATCGTTGGCGAGCCACCGCAGGACGACGTGCGTACCGAGGAGAAGACTCACGACGTCAGGCCGAAGTCACGGGCAATCGCGTCGTTGACGTCGGATGAGTCCCAGTCCTCATCCATGGTCAGGCGACCGGCGAGCGAGCCGCGGCCGGCGCGGTTGACTCGTCGGCTCAAGGGGACGACCTTGGCCACCGGCGTGCCGGCCCGGCTGATGACGATCTCCTCGCCGTGCTCAACGCGGTCGATGATCCGCGAGAGGTTGGTCTTGGCGTCGTAGATGTTGAACGCGGCTGCTTCGAACACTGCGAACTCCTTAGCTAACAGCTTAGCTAATAGGCGCTCCGCTCGTCCGTCACGAACCTCGAGGACATCGTGGGCTCCGGCCGTTGTGTACGGCGATCGACCTTCCGGGTCCAGTTGCCCGTGAACCGCACTACGCCGATGACGTCAGCTCAGGTCGGGAACGAGATTTTCGAGCGGGACCGAGCCGTACTCCACGTAGCGGTTGCCGTCGAGGCGAAACTGCACGACGGTGCCGAGTCTAGAGAGCCACATGGCTACTAGGCCGTGTGTCATAAGTGCTTCGCGAGGCGGCGCAGCCAGATGTCGATGATGCTGATGGTTGTGGTGGTCTCGTACCGCACGGCGAGCTTTTCGTAGCGGGTGGCTACCGCTCGATGGGCTTTGAGCAGGTTGATCCCGCACTCCACGGCGTGGCGCTGCCGGTAGGCCACCAGGTCGAACGCTGGTGGCCTACCGCCCCGCGAACCGCGTGCGCGGCGGTGGGCGGCCTGATCAACTTTGATCGGGATGACGCACCGGATCGACCGCCGCCGCAGGTACTCCCGGTTCGCGCGGCTGCTGTACGCCTTGTCAGCCAGGACCCGGTCCGGGCGGACCCGCGGCCGGCCACCACCGGCACGGACCACCCGGATCCGGCGCAGCACCGTAGTGAACTGCGGGCTGTCCCCGCGCTGCCCGGCAGTCAGTACCAGCGCCAGGACTTTGCGGCCCTGCTCACAGGCCAGATGCAGCTTCGTGGTCCAGCCGCCCCGGGACCGGCCCAGCGCGTGATCACCCGGCTCCGCCGCGCCGTCCCCACCCGGCGGCTCGACCTGCAGATCGGGCCGCTTGCGGGCACCGGCGGCGTGCTGGTGCGCCCGGGTGATCGTCGAATCCACGCTCACGTCCCAGCCGATCAGACCCGCCGCGTCGGCGCGGCCCTGCACCACCGACAGGATCCGCGCCCAGGTACCGTCGCGCTGCCACAGCCGGTACCTGCCATAGATCGTGCGCCAGTGCCCGTAGCACTCCGGCACGTCCCGCCACGGCGACCCGACCCGGATCCGCCACCGAATCCCGTCAATAAGCTGCCGCTTACTCCACCTCGGCGGCCGGCCTGACTTCTTCCCCGTGGGCAGCAGCGGTTCCAGCAGCGCCCACTGCGCGTCGGTCAGGTCGAACCGCCTCGTCACCGCTACGCTGGCCACGAGGTCTCCGTGCAGATGGTTGTCTTGGTCGATAACCCATCTACCGGAGACCTCGCCACATATCGATCACCGACACGCCCGACCAGTCAACTCGCCACCACCACTACACGACCCACTTCTGACACACGGCCTAGGTCGAGGAGAGTCGCGAGTACCGGTTGACCTGGAGCGCACTCCAGGTGACAGGCTCGCCACCATGGATACGCGATTCCTGGGACGCAGTGGTATCGAGGTCAGTGCGCTCGGCATGGGCTGCTGGGCGATCGGCGGGCCGTTCTGGGCCGGTGCGCAGCCGCTCGGGTGGGGCGAGGTCGACGACGACGAGTCGATCCGGGCGGTTCGCCGCGCGGTCGAGCTCGGGGTGACGTTCTTCGACACCGCGAACGTGTACGGCGCCGGGCACAGCGAGAAGATCCTCGCCCGCGCGCTCGAGGGGCGGCGCGACGAGGTCGTGATCGCCACCAAGTTCGGGGGGACCTTCGACGAGCAGACGCGCCAGACCGGGCCGGATGACGGTACGCCCGCGAACGTCGAGCGCTCCGTGCGCGAGTCGCTGCGGCGGCTCGGCACCGACTACATCGACCTGTACCAGCTGCACATCAACAGCCTCCCGATCCCCGAGGCGCTCGACCTCGTGCCCGTGCTCGAGGGGCTCATCGACCAGGGGCTGATCCGAGCGTACGGCTGGAGCACCGACTTCCCCGAGCGCGCCGACGCCTTCGCGACCGAGGGGCGGCGCTGCGCCACGATCCAGGCCGACCTCTCGGTGCTGCGCGGCTCGTTCGAGGTGCTGCCCGTGGCCGCCAAGCACGACCTCGCCGTCATCATCCGCGGGCCGCTCGCGATGGGGCTGCTCGGCGGGCGCTACTCGGCGACCTCGGAACTGCCGCGCGACGACGTGCGCGGGCTGAGCCCGGAGTGGATGACGTACTTCCGCGACGGCCGCCCCACCCCCGAGTTCCTCACCCGCATCGACGCCGTCCGCGACATCCTGACCTCGAACGGCCGAACCCTGGCCCAGGGCGCGCTGGCGTGGCTGTGGGCGTTCGACGCGCGCACGATCCCGATCCCGGGCTGCCGCACGGTCGCCCAGGTCGAGGAGAACGCCGGCGCGCTGCGGCACGGCCCGCTGACCGAGCCGGAACTGGCCGAGATCGAGCGCCTCATGGGCCGCGCCCAGAGCGACGCAAGGGCGGATGCAAGGCCATGACTCGGGTCCGCCGTGGTGCGGACCGCTCCTCCCGCGAGACACCGCTCGGCGCTGGCGCGCCGTCGCTGCCACCTCCGCGGTGGCAGAGCAGCCCCTCATCGCGAAAACCCCGAGGCGGGGGGTGGGGTGCTCCGCGCCGGGCGGTTCGGCGGGGTGGGGTTAGCATCGGGCCATGAGCCTGGCCGCCGAGGATGTGGAGCGGTTCGAGGCATCCCGCCGGCGGCTGGAGGCCATCGCCTACCGGATGCTCGGCTCGGCCGCCGAGGCCGAGGACGTGGTGCAGGAGACCTACCTGCGCTGGCAGGCGGCCGATCCCGAGCGCATCGAGGTGCCCGAGGCCTGGCTCACCAAGGTGCTCACGAACCTCTGCCTCAACCAGCTCACCTCCGCACGGGCGCGGCGTGAGACCTACGTCGGGCAGTGGCTGCCCGAGCCTCTGCTCGCCGGCGACCCCATGCTCGGGCCGGCCGACACCGCGGAGCAGCGCGAGTCCGTCTCGTTCGCGGTGCTCACCCTCATGGAGCGGCTCTCGCCCAACGAGCGCGCCGTCTACGTGCTGCGCGAGGCGTTCGACTACCCGCACCGCGAGATCGCCGGCCTCCTCGACATCAGCGAGGCCGCCAGCCAGCAGATCTTCCACCGCGCCAAGCAGCACGTCGCCGAGGGCCGGGCCCGCACCGAGGTCGACGCGGCCGCGGCGCGGCGGATCGTCGAGGAGTTCCTGGCCGCGGCGGCCAACGGCCGGACCGAGCCGCTCGTGAAGCTGCTCACGGCCGACGCGGTGAGCATCGGCGACGGCGGCGGGAAGGTGCCGGCCCGGGCCAAGGCGTTCGAGGGCGCCGTGGCGGTGGCCAAGTTCGTGTGGGGGCTGTTCCGGCCCGGGGCCGGCAAGCGCGCCGCCGTCGGCGGCACGCCCGAGGTCTACGCCGCGACGGCCAACGGCGATCCGGCGGTCGTCGGTGTCCTGAACGGCCGCGTGGTCGGGGTCATGTGCCTCCAGGTGACCGAGGACGGCATCGCCGCGCTGCTCAACCAGGTGAACCCGGACAAGCTCGAGCGCGCGACCGCGACCTGGGCGGCCGAGGACCACGGAGAGCCGCTGTATACGGTCTTCTGACCGCCTGTGAGGTGCTTCACAGCGCGTGGGTGTCAGGAAACGGCGGGCCGCCCGGCTCAAAGGGCAAAACCACGCTGGACGGGAGCACCCACCATGTCGCACCGCATCGTCGTCCTGGGCGCCGGATACGCCGGGGCCATCGCCGCCGGCCGCCTGGCCCGCCGCCTCAGGCGCGAGGACGCCACCGTCACCCTCGTCAACGCCGAGCCCGACTTCGTGGAGCGGGTCCGCAACCACCAGCTCGCGACCGGCCAGACCCTCAAGCCCCGCCCGCTGGCCGAGATGTTCGCCGGCACCGGGGTCGACCTGCGCATCGCGAAGGTCACCGCCGTGGACGTCGACCGCCGGACGGTCAGCACGACCGGCGGCGAGCTCGGCTACGACACGCTGCTCTACGCCCTCGGCAGCGCCTGGAACGCGCGGGGTGTGCCCGGCGCCGCCGAGCACGCGTACGAGATCGCCGGCCGCCCCGGCGCCCTCCGCCTGCGCGAACGCCTGGCGCGCCTCGAACCCCGCCGCCCGGTCGTGGTCGTCGGCGGCGGCCTGACCGGCATCGAGGCGGCCACCGAGATCGCCGAGTCCCGCCCGGACCTGGACGTGTCCCTGGTGACCACCTCCGACCTGGGCGACTGGCTCTCCCCGAAGGGCCGCGCCCACCTGCGCCGGGTCTTGCGGAAGCTGCGCGTCACGGCCCACGAGCACACCACGGTGACCGCCGTCGAGCCCGACGCCGTCCGCACCGCCGACGACCGCACCATCCCGGCCGCCGTGACGATCTGGACCGGCGGCTTCGCGGTCCACCCGATCGCCGCCGACACCACGCTGGAGGTGACCGAGGCCGGCCAGATCGTCGTGGACGGCTACCTGCGCTCGGTCTCGCACCCGGACGTGTACGCCATCGGCGACGCCGCCATGGCCATGGGCCCGGGCGGCAAGCCCCTGCGCATGTCCTGCGCCTCGGGCACCCCCTCCGCCTGGCAGGCCGCCGACGCCATCGCCGCGAGACTGACCGGCGGCAAGCTCCCGAACGCCCCGATCCGCTACTTCAACCAGTGCATCTCCCTGGGCCGCAGGGACGGCCTCATCCAGTACGTGACCGCCGACGACCGGTCCAAGCCCGCCGTCCTGACCGGCCGCCTGGCCGCGGTCTACAAGGAGCTGGTGTGCAGGGGCGCGGCCTGGGCCGTGGCCAACCCGACTTTGGGCCTCCCAACCCGCCACCGCCCCACGACCCCAACCCCAACCGCAACCGAACCCAAGGTCAACGCCCGATAAAAAGACCGCACCCCCTCGCGCACCCGGCAGCAACGGCGCGAAGCGCCAAGCGGTGCCTGGCGGGAGCAACGGCCAGCCCCCCAACGAACCCGAGCAAAGAAAAGGCAAAGCGAAGCGAGCCGAACACCACCCGCAAGAACCGGACAGCGCCAAACAACCGACCCCCCATCGCAAACGCGTTTGGTGCTCCGCCGCGATGAGCAGGGATCGCGAATCGGCGCCGTGAACTCTTCGGCTGCCAGGGTGCGCCGGTGCGCGGGGGGTTTGGTGGGGCGAAGCCCCCCATTGGGGAGCGACCGAAGGGAGCGCGAGGAATGCCACCCGTCGCAAACGCGTTTGGTGCTCCGCCGCGATGAGCAGGGATCGCGAATCGGCGCCGTGAACTCTTCGGCTGCCAGGGTGCGCCGGTGCGCGGGGGGTTTGGTGGGGCGAAGCCCCCCATTGGGGAGCGACCGAAGGGAGCGCGAGGAATGCCACCCGTCGCAAACGCGTTTGGTGCTCCGCCGCGATGAGCAGGGATCGCGAATCGGCGCCGTGAACTCTTCGGCTGCCAGGGTGCGCCGGTGCGCGGGGGGTTTGGTGGGGCGAAGCCCCCCATTGGGGAGCGACCGAAGGGAGCGCGAGGAATGCCACCCGTCGCAAACGCGTTTGGTGCTCCGCCGCGATGAGCAGGGATCGCGAATCGGCGCCGTGAACTCTTCGGCTGCCAGGGTGCGCCGGTGCGCGGGGGGTTTGGTGGGGCGAAGCCCCCCATTGGGGAGCGACCGAAGGGAGCGCGAGGAATGCCACCCGTCGCAAACGCGATTGGCGCTCCGCCGCCATGAGCAGGGAGCGCCAATCGATGGGTGGAGCCGAGGGGACTCGAACCCCTGACCCCCACACTGCCAGTGTGGTGCGCTACCAGCTGCGCCACGGCCCCATCATGCTGTGCTTCGCTCTCGCGGGCACTCACGGAATAGTACACACACCCGGGGTGGGGGTCACATCGGGTATCCCTAGTTCTGCGTCGGGTCCGCCGGGTAGTGCGCCACCGCGGCCATCAGGCCGCCCTGGCGGCGCAGGACCATCTGCCACAGGTCGTCGGGGCGCGGGGCGAAGGCGTCGCTGGGGAGGGCGTCGAAGACGAACCAGGAGCCGCCCTCGATCTCGCGTTCGAGCTGGCCCGGGGACCAGCCCGCGTAGCCGGCGAAGACGCGGACGCCGAGGACGCCGGCCACGAGGAGGTCCGGGTCGCCCGAGAGGTCGACGGTGCCGACCGCGCCCGAGACGCGGTTGAAGCCGGCCAGGTCCTCCACGCCGGGGCGGGTGCGGGCCAGGCAGATCGCGGCCTCGGGCTGGACCGGGCCGCCCTCGAAGACGACCGGGGGTTCACCCGCCAGGGCGCCCCAGCCGCCGAGCACGTCGGCCACCTGGACCTCGGTGGCGCGGTTGAGCACGACGCCGAGCGCGCCGCCCTCCTCGTGCGCGACCACGAGCACGACGGTGCGCTCGAAGTTCGGGTCGCGGAGCGCGGGGGTCGCCACCAGCAGCCGCCCGGTCAACGACTCCATCGCCCTCCCTCGACGCTGCCTGGACGTGCCCCGGCCGGTGCCGGAATTTCTCGGTCTCGGTGACCCACGTCCCGTGGGGGGCTCACCCAGTTCGCCGGGCATCGACATCAGTCCCACCAGCAGACAACGAAGCGGGGTGCGAGGGTCATGTCTCGCACCATAGCCTGACCCGCGCGTCCCGGTTAGGGTCTGTTCCGTGACCTCACTCGCGGACGTCGCCGTGATCGGCGGATCGGGGCTCTACGCACTCCTCGACGACGCCGAGGAACACGTGGTCGACACGCCGTATGGCCCACCGTCGGACCCGATCACGGTCGCGACCGTCCACAACAGGCGCGTCGCGTTTCTGCCCCGGCACGGAAAGGATCACCGGTTCCCGCCGCATCGGATCCCCTATCGGGCGAACCTGTGGGCGCTCAAGGAGATCGGCGTGTCGCAGGTGCTGGCGCCGTGTGCGGTGGGCGGGCTGCGGCCGGAGCTGGGGCCGGGCACGTTCGTGGTGCCGGACCAGCTCATCGACCGGACCTCGGGGCGGGTGCAGACGTTCTACGACGAGGGCGCGGTGCACGTGAACTTCGCCGACCCCTACTGCGCGACCGGGCGTGACGTGGTGAAGAAGGTCGCGGCCGAGCACGGGATCACGGCCGGGGACGGCACGATGGTGGTGGTGGAGGGGCCGCGGTTCTCCACGCGGGCCGAGTCGCGGTGGTTCACGGCGATCGGCGGCGCGGTGGTGAACATGACCGGGCACCCGGAGGCGGTGCTGGCCCGGGAGCTGGCGCTCTGCTACACCTCGATCGCCTTGGTCACCGACCTCGACGCCGGGGTGGAGGGCGAGCACGGGGTTACCCAGGAGGAGGTCTTCCGGGTCTTCGGGGAGAACACCGAGCGGCTCCGGCGGGTCCTGCTCGACGTCATCCCGCGACTGCCGGAGCGGCCGGACGATCCGTGCCGGCACGCCCTGGACGGTCTGCGCTAGGCAGCCGCACGACGAACCGGCAGCCGTCGCCCACGTTGGCCGCGGAGACGGTGCCTTGATGGGCCTCGACCAGCCCGCGCACGATGGCCAGGCCGAGTCCTCCGCCCGCGCTTCTGTCGGGTGTGCGCGCCGGAGTCCCCCGGAACGCCACGTCGAACACGCGGGGCAGGTCGGCCTCGGCAATGCCGCCGCAGGTGTCGCTGACCGCGAGCCAGCCCCCGGCGTCGTCCTGGCCGCCGGTGACGGTCACGGTGCCGTCCGGCGGCGTGTACCGGATCGCGTTGCGCACGAGGTTGTTCACCACCCGCGAGAGCTCCGGCATCGAGCCGCGCACCACCGGCCAGCCGGTCGAGGGCTCGGCGACGATGCTGATGTGCCCGGCGGTGGCGAGGGGCTCGGCGGAGGCGATGGCGTCGGAGACCACGTCGCCGAGCGGCACGTCGGCCACGGTCAGCCGCAGGGCGCCGGCGTTGATCCGGGACAGCTCGAACAGGTCGTCGACGAGCGCGGCCATGCGGTCGGTCTCGGCGCTGATGCGGCGGTGGTACTCGGCGACGGTCTCGGGATCGGACACGACCCCGTCGTCGAGCGCCTCGGCCATCGCGCGCAGCCCGGCCAGGGGCGTGCGCAGGTCGTGCGACACCCAGGCGACGAGCTCGCGGCGGCGCGCCTCGGCCTCGCGCTCCCAGATGCTGGCGCGGGCCAGGCGGCGGCCGGACCAGAGCCCGACGGCGAGCGAGACGCTGGCCGCGGTGCCGACGACGATGAGCAGCACGTGCAGGTCGTGGTCGGAGATGAACATGCGCATGGCGGCGCCGAGGATGCCGGCGAGGACGCTGAGCACCGAGACGAGCAGGATGACCACGACGTGCGCGGTCACCGAGCGGCGGCGCAGCGCTCGCAGCGCGGCCAGGCCCGCCAGCGCGACGACCAGGGAGCCGCTCAGCGCCATGAGGAAGGTGTTGAGGACGTCACGCATATTCGTACCGGTACCCGACGCCCCACACCGTGAGGATCCGCTTCGGTTCGGCCGGATCGTCCTCGACCTTCTCCCGCAGGCGTCGCATGTGGACGGTGACGGTGGACTGGTCGCCGAAGGTCCAGCCCCACACCTGCTCCAGCAGCTCCGCCCGGCGCAGCACCCGGCCCGGGTTGCGCATGAGGAACACCAGCAGGTCGAACTCGCGCACGGTCAGCGCGAGCTCCTCGCCCCGCCGGGTCGCGATCCGCCGGGCGACGTCGACGCGCAGGTCGCCGTCGGCCAGCTCGCCGGTCGCCGGGGCGGGGGCCGCGCGGCGCAGCACCGACTGCACGCGCAGGACCAGCTCGCGCGGGGAGAACGGCTTGGTGACGTAGTCGTCGGCGCCGACCTCGAGCCCGAGCACCCGGTCGGACTCCTCGCCGAGCGCGGTCAGCATGATGATGGGCAGGCCCGGGTCCTGGGCCCGCAACCGCCGGCACACCTCGAGCCCGTCGAGGCCGGGCAGCATGAGGTCGAGCACGACGAGGTCGGGCCGCTCGCGGCGGTACTCCTCCAACGCCCCCGGCCCGTCCCCGGCCAGCGTGACGCCGTAGTCGGCCCGCTCCAGGTATCGCCGGACGACGTCGCTGACGGTCGGGTCGTCATCGACGACCAGCACGCGCTGCCCCATCGCTCGACTGTAGAGCGGTCAGGTCTCGCCGCCGAGGTCCGTCTCGTACGCCTCGTGGAGCAGATCCGCGCCCCGCTGCCGGTGCTGCCACACCTCGCGGATGAGCCGGTCGGCGTCGCGCCGCACAGCCTCCGCCGGGTGCCGGCCCGACAGCCGCCCCTCGAGCTCGTCCAGGGCGCTCCACACCGAGCGGTGGTCGCCCACGAGGGTGCTGAGGTACGGCGCCAGCCGCGGCGCATCGTCCAGCATCTCCGCGTAGAGCCCGCCGGGCCCCTCCGTCTCCTCCACGTGGACCGCGAACGCCTCCTTGAGCTGCGCGACCGCGCGACTCACCCGGGTCTCGAACGCCGGGTCGCCGACCGGGGTCTGGATGGCGTGTCGCATGACTTGAATGCCGCCGAGCAGTTCCATGCCGCACCTCCCGCCCAATCCATAATGTGACGCGGGACACACTGCTGTCCAGCTCAGAGCGTGGGGATCTCCTCGCTCGCAGTGGCCTCGGCCTCGGTCATGCGCGTGAGCCAGGCGTTGACGACGGCCAGCTCATCCGCGGTGAACCCGCCGGACAGGCGGGCCTCGACGGCCTGGACGGCCGGCACCGCCTCGCCGAGCCGCGCCCGCCCGGCCTCGGTCAGGAAGATCTGCTGCGAGCGCCGGTCGGTGGGGTGCTGGCGGCGCTCGACCAGCCCGGCCCGCTCCAGGCCGGCGAGCATCTCGTTGGCCGACTGGCGCGCGGTGGAGACCTTGCGGGCCACGTCGGCCACGGACATCCCCGGCGCCTCGTCGAGCAGCATCAGCGACGCGAACTGCGCCACCGACAGCTCGTGCGGGACCAGCGCCTCGGCGACGACCCCGCGCAGGGCGAGCCAGGCGTGGCGGACGAGGAAGGTCGAGCAGGCGTCGCTGGGGTTCACCCACCCATTGTGCGCCCGGGGCTATTGACAGGGACCTGTCATTGCGGGAGCGTGGCCATCATGACCGTCAGGGACCTGTCAATGAATCTACTGCGGCAGCGCCGGGTGCTGTCCGTGCTCGTCTTCGCCGCGGTGCTCATCTGGATCGACACCACCATCCTGGGCATCGCCCTGGAGCGCATCGCGGACCCGCGCACCGGCCTCGGGGCCACGCCGGGCCAGCTGCAGTGGGCCGTCGGCTCCTACGCGCTGCTGTTCGCCACCGCGCTCTTCGCCGCCGGCGCGCTCGGCGACCGGTACGGCCACCGCACGATCCTGGTCCTCGGCCTCCTCGGCTTCGGTGCCGCCTCGGTCTGGGCCGCCTGGGCCGGCGACGCGACCGGCCTGATCCTGGCCCGCGGCCTGATGGGCCTCGGCGGCGCGATGATGATGCCCACGTCCATGGCGATCATCGGCGCCACGTTCCCGCCCGAGCGCCGGGCCGGGGCGATCGCCGTGTGGTCGGCCTCCAGCGGCGTCGGCGTCGCGCTCGGCCCGCTGCTCGGCGGCGTGCTCGTGGACCACTTCTGGTGGGGCTCGGTCTTCCTGGTCAACCTGCCCGTCGTGGCGCTCGCGCTGGCGGGGATCGCGTGGGCGGTACCGAATCCGAAGCTCGCCCAGCGGCGCCGCCCGGACCCGATCGGCCTGCTGCTGTCCACGGCCGGCCTGGCGTCCCTCGCCTACGGCCTCATCGAGGCCGGCCAGGACACCGACTGGGCCCGCGTGCGGGTGTGGGGCCCGGTCCTGCTCGGCCTGGCGCTGCTCGCGCTGTTCACCGTCTTCGAGTGGCGCGCGCCCGAGCCGTCGTTCGACCCGCGCCTGTTCCGCAGCGGCCGCTTCAGCGCCGGCAACGTCGCCCTCGCCGCGCTGTTCTTCGCCATCACCGGCCAGATGTTCTACGGCAACTTCTATCTCCAGGGCGCCCGCGGCATGAGCGCCCTCGCCACCGGCCTGGCCTTCCTGCCCGGCGCCCTGGGCGTGGCGATCGGCTCCGGCCTGGGCGCGCGGCTCGCGAGACGGTTCGGGGTGGGCCTGGTCAGCGGCGGCGGCCTGCTCGTCGTGGCGGCCGCGTTCCTGGCCAACCTGGCCTTCGACGTGGACACCCCGCTGGTCTGGTTCTGCGCCGTCGGCCTGGTCAGCGGCACCGCCATGGGCATGACGATCGCGCCGACCGTGGCCGCCGTCATCGCCGTGCTGCCCCTGGACCGCATGGGCGCCGGCTCGGCCGTGAACAACAGCGTCCGGCAGGTCGGCAGCGTGCTAGGCATCGCGCTGCTGGGCGCGGTGCTCACCACGACGTACCGCGACCGCATCGCCCCGGCCCTGGCCGGCCTCCCGCCCGCGGCCCGCGACGCGGCGGCCCCGTCGGCCGAGCACACCCGCGCGGTCGCCGATGCCCTGCACCGCCCGGACCTGACCGAGCGGGCGAACGACGCCTTCGTCGCCGCGATGCACACCACGGCGGCGACCGCCGCGCTGGTCGCCTTCCTGGGCGCGGTCCTGCTGCTGCTCGCCTTCCGCGCTCGTCACGGCCACGGCGCGCCCGCCGGCCGCGAGCGGCAGTCCCAGCCGGGCGACGAGCAGCGGCAGCCCGGCGCGAAGGCCGGCTTCAGCCGTGCATGATGACTCGGGTCCGCGGTGGTGCGGACCGTCGCTCCCGCCAGACACCGCTCGGCGCTGGCGCGCCGACGCTGCCAGGCCCGCGTGTGGTCGCGCTCTTTTGATCGACCCGACCCGGACGGTCCTAGGCGTGGACGAGTGCCAGGTCCTCGCCGGCCCGGATGCCGGGGCCGCTGAAGGTCGACCGGGTGCCGCCCGGGCCCGCGTGGACCACCCGGGCGCCGGCCAGGTAGCGGATGCTCACGTTCTCGGCGAAGTTCCGGCCGTTGGGCAGGGCGCCGGCGGCCATGATGGTGCCGATGTCCACGCCCCAGACCCGGTGGCCCTCGTGGCCGTCGCGGAACAGCACCGCCACGTCGCCGCTCAGGTAGGCGTCGTAGACGATCCGGACGCCCAGCTCCAGCCGCAGCGCGAGCAGGGTGTCGCCCCGGGCGCCGTCCGCCAGCGCCGTGCTCGCCGACTCGATGGTGTCGGCGCCCCACGCGTGCTCGTAGGTGAGGCGCTGGACGTTGGGGATCTCGATGTCGTACCGCAGGTGCTCCGCCGCCGCCACCCCGCCGTTCGGGGACCACAGGTGGGCCGCGGTGGCGATCAGCCGGGGAACGTCCTCGATCGGCAGCTCCACCGGCTCGGAGCCCACCCCGGTGATCGAGGCGCTCGCCACGCGCAGCGTCGTGGTGACTGGCGTCCAGCCGTGCGTGCCGTGCAGCAGGCCGTCGATCTGCACCCGGTCCGGCGCACGGCCCAGGCACGCGGCCACGGCCTCGGCCAGGCCGTCGTCGCCGAGGCCGAACAGCTCCACCTCCGACTCGCTCGTCGGATGGCGGTCCTGCCCGTGGGCGTTGACGCTGGACGACGCATAACACTGGCCCGCAACGATCGACAGCTCAATGCCCATGACCGGCCCCCGTGATCACGCAATGTTACGCATACGTTACGCCCGGTCAAGCGAACTTGACCTTGAAAAGCGAAACCGGGGGCCGTGATTCAGGAGCGGGCGGTCGCCGCGCGGAAGGACGGCGCGGACTGCTCGGGCGCGACCGCGGTCGCCTTGCGCAGGCGCAGCTCGGCGTCGAAGGCCTCGTCGTCCAGGCTCCGCTTCGCGGCCGCGGCCATGTCCGCGGCCTTCGCGGTCTGGCGCTCGATCTCCGACGCCTCCTGGTACGCGTGGAACTTCCGGTCCCGGATGACCTTGCGCAGCATGAGCTGCTGGGCGAACGGGTGCGCCCGCGGGTCCCACCCGTTGCGGTGCATGAGCGCGTCGGCCAGGTCCGAGGCCGTGATCTCGCCGCGGTCGTGCGCGGCGTTGACCATGCGGACGAGGTCGCGGCGGCGGTTCTCCGGGTCGTCGTCCTCGGTCGCCGGGAACGCGTTGGCGCGGCGGAGGCGGTGCACGGCCTGCTCCGCCTCCTCGAACGCGCGCCACGCGGCCTCCTGGGTCCGCTGGGCCGCCTCCCACTCGCCCCGCCGGCGCTCGGCCATGGCGTTGGCGCGCTCGGCGGCGATGGCGACCTCGGCGCAGTACCGCCGCAGCTCTTCGATCTCCTTGGCGCTGCGCTCGAGCTTGGCCTGCTTCTCGCGCACGGCCTCGGGGTCGCGGATCGCCTTGCGCAGGCGGCTCCACCAGGACGGTCCGCCGGAGCCGCGGCGGGAGATGAGCGTCACGATCAGGAACGTGATGATGACGGCGGCGAGCAGGGCCAGCCAGATGGCCAGCGCTTCCTGCATGCCGTGCGAGAAGTTCTGCATGGTGGGGGCACCTCGGATGGCGAGACCGGTCAGGGAGGGGTTCGTCTCACGCCGGGTGCGCCGGTGGTGCCCGGCCCGCCACGGCACCCACGTGGCGGCCGGTGAGCAGCGGGCTCGAGCCGCCCGCGAGGGCGGGCCCGGCGTGGGTGCGCGGAGCGACCGGCCGCGCATCGTCCACTGTGGACTTCGGCGCGGGCGCCGGGGGTGCGGCGGCGTTGAGTGACACCGGCGCGGGGCGCACCGGCTCCACTGTGGACGGCAGGGCGGGGGTGAAGCCGGCGCCGATGATCAGCGCGCAGACGGCCATCGCGAGTCGTCGCACGCTGCGCCGCAGGCGGCTGGGCGGCGAGACGACCTGCATCACTCAAACATGCCCGTTCCCGGCGAAGGTCGCAACCTGGGGTGAAAATTCCTACAGTCGCGAAGGCGTACCGTGACGCCGTGGATCTGACCGTCATCCTCGGCCCGATGAAGAGTGGCAAGTCGCTGGAGCTGGTGAGCCTGCTCTCGCCGCTGCAGTACACGGACGCGCGCCACCGCGTGTTCCAGAGCGCGCGCCACGTGCGCGACGCCGGTGTCGTCTCGCGCAGCGGCGCCGCGCTCACGACCGTCAAGGCGACCTCGCTGGCCGCGGCGCTGGACGAGGAGCTCGACGTCGTCGGCATCGACGAGGTGCACATGTTCACGCTCGCGGACATGCTCGTCGTGCGCCGGCTGCTCGAGCGGGGCACGCGCGTGGTGGCGGCCGGCATCGACCTCGACCACCGCGGCGAGCTGTTCGCGCCGGTGCGGGCGCTGCTGGAGCTCGGGCCCGCGAGCGTCACCTACCGGCGCGCGGTGTGCGACCGCTGCCGCTCGTTCTCGGCCGTCCACACGCAGGTGCTCGAGCGCGGCGAGCCGATGATCCGGGAGCTCGCGCCCTCGACGGCGCTGCCGGACGACGGGACGTACACGTACGAGGCCCGCTGCCGCATCTGCGTGGTGCTCCCGGACCGGCTGACCCTGGCGGTCTAGCCGCCGCTTCATACCCCCAGGGGGTTACCCCGAACGCGGGTATGCTGGTGGGTATGACCAGCCCGACGCCGCGTGGGTACACCGCCACCAAGGACCAGCTCCAGAGCCGCCTGCGCCGCATCGAGGGCCAGGTGCGCGGCGTGGAGAAGATGGTGGACGAGGACCGGTACTGCATCGACGTGCTCACCCAGATCAGCGCCATCCAGGCCGCCCTGGACAAGGTGGCGCTCGGGCTGCTCGACGACCACGCCCGGCACTGCATGCACAACGGCGCCCAGGAGGGCAAGGGCGAGGAGATGGCCACGGAGATGATGGCGGCCGTGGGACGGCTCCTGCGCCGGGGTTGACGGTTCCCTATTGTCTACTGCCGTGCCCGACTACGCGTTCGTACGGCAGACCGACGGCTTCACCTGTGGCCCCACGGTCGCGATGGTCGCCTCCGCGGCCCTGGACCCCTCCTACGGCGCGACCGTCACGGACGCGGGCGAGGAGCAGCACCGCATCCACGCCGCCGCCAACCGGCTGTGGCCCCGCAAGCTCGGCACCACCCCGTGGGGCGTGGCCGGGGTCATCTCCGCGCACACGGCGGCGCTGGGCGTGCGCTACGGATGGCGGTTCTTCCGCGGCGACCTGAGCGCGGCGATCGCGGCGGTGGAGTGCGACTGGCCGGTGGCGATGCTCATCGGCGCCGCGATCCCGCGCCACTGGGTGCTGATCGTGGGGCACCACGACGGGGTGCTGGAGTGCTTCAACCCGGCCCGGGGCGTGGTGACCTCGATCCCGGTCGCGGACGTGGCGGCGCGGCGGCTGGAGCCGCTGGGCTTCCCGCGCGCGTTCGCTCTGGTGCTGCCGCGACACGTCACGTCCTGAATCTGCGGGACGCGGTGATCGCGGGTACGTTGCTGGCGTGGTGCCGCTGCGTTACGTCCAGGGCGACGCGACCAGCCCGCCGGCCGCCGGTCCCAAGATCATTGCGCATGTGGGCAACGACCTCGGCGGCTGGGGGAGCGCATCGAGCCGCTGATCATCACCCGGCTGTGCGCCCGCGACATTCCGACGACCGTGTACGACCTAGCTTGATCACGTTGCCGCCGACGTCCTCTTGGAGTGTGCAGTGAGGCGCATCCTGAGCCTGTTCCTGACCGCCGCCGTGCTGGCCGGCTGCTCGAACGACGACAAGAGCGCTCCCGCGCCCGCCGCCGAGCCGTCGGCCGGGAGCGTGGTCGCCATGCCGCACGCGGATGCGCAGGCGCTCGCGGACAAGTACCGCACCGAGGCCGTCACGGCCCTGGGCGCGACGCTGAGCGGGCCGCCGACGAGCAACCTGACGCCGTGCGAGGGCCCGCACACGTTCACCGCGATCACCTACGGTGACGTGCCCGTCCCCACCGACCAGCAGAACGCCGCCCTGCAGAAGCTGCGCGAGCACTTCAGCGGCGCGCGGTACACGGTCGCGCCGCCCGGGGCCGACGGCTCCCTGAACGCGATCACGCCCGACCGGGTCAAGATCTCGGTCGCCCCCGAGGGCACCGACACACTGCGCATCAACATCGCGACCGCGTGCTACTCGTCGGACGAGCCGATGTGACCGCGAAGACGCACGTCGACGTGGTCCGCCCCGACGGGGCGATCGTCGCCGACCCCGACGGCACCATCACCGGGGGCCCCGCGCGGACCGTCGCCGTCCACCACGGCACGGATGTGCCCGCCGGCCCGCTGCTCGCGATGGGTCCGCCAGATCGTCGCGCCCGACCGTGCCGGTCAGGCGCTCCGGGTCTCCCTCCGTCACCGGGATGTCGCAGCGGCGCGTCGGGGGCCGGGTTCTCGGCGGGATATCGGGGCAGCGCGACCACCCACGGACCTGGCAGCGACGGCGCGCCAGCGCCGAGCGGTGTCTGGCGGGAGCGACGGTCCGCACCACCGCGGACCCGAGTCATGGGCTTGAGAGAGCGCTCTCCAGACACTGAATTTTCAGGCTCTTGACTACGGGGTCACATCGACGCAACACTTCACGTACTCGCTGAGAGCGCTCTCACCGCCATGGATCGCGCCCGGCCGGCAACCTCGAAAGCAGGCAGCCCATGAGTTCCAGATCTCGCGCCCTACGCAATGTTCTGCTGGCCGGGACGACATTGACCGTTGTCGCGTTCGGCCTCGCCGGCGTCATCGGGTCGGCGTCCGCCGCCGTCACCGGCAACCCGATCATCGGTCCCGGCGGCAAGTGCGTCGACATCTCCGGCGACGACACCGGCGTGAACGGCACCGCGGCCCAGTTGTGGGACTGCCAGGCCGCCGCCGCCGACCAGCACTGGACCTGGAGCGGCACCGCGCTGACCGCGATCGGCCGGTGCCTCGACGTGGTCAGCGGCGGCACCGCCAACGGCACCAAGCTGCAGCTGTGGGACTGCAACGGCACGGGCGCCCAGCAGTGGGTCGCGCAGGCCGACGGCTCGATGAAGAACCCGCAGTCCGGCCGGTGCATGGACTCGCCGAGCGGGGCCACCGCCAACGGCACCCGCCTGCAGATCTGGGACTGCAACGGCACCGGCGCCCAGAAGTTCGCCATCACCACACCGCCGCCGCCGACCGGCACCTGCCCGACGTACTCCGACACGCCGGACTTCGGCCCGAACGTGCACATCTATGACCACTCGATGAGCGACGCGGCCATCCAGGCGTCGCTCGACTCGGTCTTCAACGCGCAGAAGGACACCCAGTCCGCGCAGTTCGGGACCCGCCGCGACGCCCTGGTGTTCAAGCCGAGCACCACCCCCTACGCCGTCGGCGCGAACATCGGCTTCAACACCTCGATCCTGGGCCTCGGCCAGAACCCCGACGACACGCGCATCAACGGCGCCGTCACGGTCGACGCCTTCAACGCCAGCGACGCGGGCAACGCCACCCAGAACTTCTGGCGCTCGGCGGAGAACCTGTCGGTCAACACCCTCGGCGGGACCAACCGCTGGGCCGTCGCCCAGGCCGCGCCGTACCGCCGCATGCACGTCATCGGCGGGCTCAACCTGTTCCCGGCCAGCTACGGCTGGGCCAGCGGCGGCTACATCTCCGACTCCAAGGTGGACGGCAACGTCGAGTCGGCGTCGCAGCAGCAGTGGTACACCAAGGACAGCACCCTGGGCAGCTGGAGCGGTTCCAACTGGAACATGGTCTTCTCCGGCGTCAACGGCGCCCCGGCGAACAACTTCAACACCAACCCGGCCGCCGGTCCCCGCTACACGACCCTGGCCACGACCCCCGTCTCGCGGGACGTGCCCTACCTCTACATCGACGGCAGCGGCAAGTACCGCGTGTTCCTGCCCTCGCTGCGCACCAACGCGTCCGGCGCGAGCTGGGCCGGCGGCTCGACCCCCGGCACCTCGGTGCCGATGAGCACCTTCTTCGTCGCCAAGCCCAGCGACTCCGCCGCGACGATCAACACCGCCCTCGCCAACGGCTGCAACGTCTTCTTCACGCCCGGCGTCTACCACGTCAACCAGACGCTGCACGTGACCAAGGCCAACACGGTCGTCCTCGGCATCGGCTACCCGACGATCATCCCGGACGGCGGCGTCAACGCGATGGACGTCGCCGACGTCGACGGCGTGCGGCTCAAGGGCCTGCTCTTCGACGCCGGCACCACCAACAGCGACACCCTGCTCAAGGTCGGCCCGGCCAAGACGGCCGTGTCCCACGCGAGCAACCCGACCACGGTCCAGGACGTGTTCTTCCGCATCGGCGGCATGGTCGCCGGCAAGGCCACGAACAGCCTGGTGGTCAACGCGAACAACACGATCATCGACCACACCTGGGCCTGGCGCGCCGACCACGGCAGCGGCATCGGCTGGACGGTCAACACCGCGGACAACGGCCTCACCGTCAACGGCGACAACGTCCTGGCGACCGGCCTGTTCGTGGAGCACTACCAGAAGAACGAGGTCGTCTGGAACGGCGCCAACGGCCGGATCGTCTTCTTCCAGAACGAGATGCCCTACGACCCGCCGAACCAGGCGGCCTGGATGAACGGCTCGACGCAGGGCTACCCGGCCATCAAGGTCGCGTCGGGGGTCACCAGCTTCGAGGCCTGGGGCCTGGGCAGCTACTGCTTCTTCAACGTCAACAACTCCGTGGTCTCGGCCCGCGCGTTCGAGGTCCCGGCGGTCGCGGGCGTGAAGTTCCACAACATGGCGATCGTCTCGCTCGGCGGGGTCGGCACCATCAGCCACGTCATCAACAACACGGGGGCGGCGGCGAACTCGACCACCAACAACGTGTACCTGGTCAACTTCCCCTAACCCGCACATCGACGACGGCCGGTCCGGGACATCGGGCCGGCCGTCGTTGTGTGCCCGAAATGACGGCGCGGCCGCGGCGCGTCACCCGCTAGGTTGACCGGGTGGCCTACCTGCTCTCCGTCAACGTCGGCACGCCCGTGCGCACCCAGCACTCCGACGTGTCGCACACGGGCATCGACAAGCGACCCGTCGACGGCCCGGTGGCGATCTTCGTGCCCGGCCCGCGCGGGACGCAGGAGACCGGCGTGGCGGGCGACCGCGTCTGCGACACCCGCCACCACGGCGGCCCGGACCAGGCCGTGTACGCCTACGCCCGCGAGGACCTCGACACGTGGGCCGCGCAGCTGGGCCGCGACCTGCCCGGCGGCGTCTTCGGCGAGAACCTGACCACGTCCGGCCTGGACGTGACCGGCGCCCGGATCGGCGAGCGCTGGCTCGTGGGCGACACGGTCGTGCTCGAGGTGTCCGCCCCGCGCATCCCCTGCCGCACGTTCGCCGGCTGGCTGGGGGAGCGGGGCTGGATCAAGACCTTCACCCGGCGCGCGATCCCCGGTGCCTATCTCCGCGTCATCCACCCCGGCTCGGTCCGGGCCGGCGACGAGGTGCGCGTGGTCCACATCCCGCCCCACGACGTCACGATCGGCCTCGCCTTCCGCGCGCTGACCGCCGAGCCGGAGCTGCTGCCCCGGCTCCTCCCGGCCGACGCGCTGCCGGTGCGGACCCGCGAGAAGATCCACAACCGCGTGGCCGCGCTGGTGCCGGCTTCCCGGCGCTAGGCCGTCTGCAGCGAGCGCTTGGACAGGCCCATGAAGTAGCCGTCGATGACCGACCGCACCGGGGCGTCGGGCTGGTCGGCGGCGCCGAGCGTGACGAACAGCGGCGTGTAGTGCTCGGCCGTCGGGTGCGCGAACGGCATGCCCGGGGCCTGGCTGGCGTACCGGCTCAGCGTGTCGACGTCTCCGCGGGCGAGCGCGTCGGCGGCCCAGTCGTCGAAGTCGGCCGACCAGCCCGGCGGGGTGCCGTGCCCGGTCCAGTGCTCCCGCGTGAGGAACGGCAGCCCGTGGGTCATGAACCCGGAGCCGATGACGAGCACGCCCTCCTGCCGCAGCGGCCGCAGCCGGCGCCCGAGCTCGAGCAGCCGATCGGGGTCGTGGGTGGGCAGGCTGAGCTGCAGCACCGGGACGTCGCCGAGCGGGTACATCGTCATGAGCGGCACCCAGGCCCCGTGATCGAGCCCGCGGCTGCTGTGCTCGTGCAGCGGCTCCGAGTCGGGCATGAGGGCCGCGACCTTGCGCGCGAGCCCGGTGGCGTCCGGCGTGTCGTACCGCAGCGTCCAGAACACGGGCTTGAAGCCGCCGAAGTCGTACACCAGCGGCGTGCCGGCGGCCGTGGCCGACACACTCAGCGGCGCCTGCTCCCAGTGCGCGCTCACGATCAGGATCGCCTTCGGCTTGGGCAGGTCGAGCGCCCAGTCGAGCAGCTGGCGCATCCATTCGGCGTCCTCGAGCAGCGGCGGCGCGCCATGGCTGATGTACAGGCTGGGCAGCGCCCCGTCCTCGGGCGCCCACGTCCGCTGCTCGCGACTGGCCGGCACGGCTACCGCGAGGTGCCGCTCGAGAAGGGGAAGCTCGTTCATACTTCCAGAGTAGCGCGTTAGTTGAGCGCTCAACAGTGTGAGCGCGCTCGCGGTTCGCCACGCTCGACCGGGCCCGGCACGTCCTCCTCGACCGGGCGCGGCTCGTCCTCCTCGGCCGCCCGGCCCTCCTCTCGGCCGGGCGCGGCTCGTCATGCGCAACCGGGCGCAGTGCCTTCGTCCGTTCGCCAGCGCGCAGTGTTCCCTCCGCAATGCGGCCGACCGGCTCAGCCGGCCGCCACCTCGGAGGCTCGGTGCAGGGCATCGGCCACGGCCCGCGTTTCTTCGGCGCCGTACACAAGGAGGAGTTCGCGCTCATGTCCACCACGGCGATCGGTAGCCGTGGCGCGCTCAACGACGACCCGGGTGGTGGTGAGCCGGTCATCGACGCAGATGTCCATGTCGGCCACGCCGATGTCCACCTGTCGGACGAAGAGTTCTTCCATGAGGCAAAGCGTGGCGCCACCCCGAACCCGGTACGCCGCCCTGATCGGGTTATTCGCCCTCGCCTGCGCACCGCCGGGCCCTGGTCGGCCGCGACTATGACCTGTGACCTGTGACCTGGGCCCAGCCTCGTCGCCGCCGAGCGCCTAGTGCGTTGACCGCCAACGTTGACCGGGTTGGTGGCCGCCGCCGTGAGCGCTCGTTCGGCTGTGTCTCGGAGCCGGCAAGGTTGGTGGACACCGCACTAGGCCGCGGCGATCGTGCGGGCCTGCGCCTCGGCGACGCCGGCGCGCCGTGACCCGCTCAGAAGTGGGCGCGCGCGGCCGTGGTGACCAGGAGCTTGGCCTCGTGCAGGTGGACCTTCTCGTCGGCGGTGACGTTGGCGTCGGCGGAACGCCGGTGCACGGCGGCTTCGAGCTGGGAGAGGGGGTTGTCGCGAGTGCAACTCAGGAGCGTGTCCAGGAATGCCTCGGCCCGCTCGGCGAACTGGTGCCCCGGCAGCACCGCGACCGTGGCGATGATGAGCGCCGTCATCGCCACGTCCAGCTCCGGCGGCCCCTCGCAGCTGTTGCGCCAGTCGATGACGACGGGGCCGCCCTCGGTCATGACGACGTTTTCGGGGTGCAGATCGAGGTGGAGAATGCGTGTGCCGGGGTCGGTGGCTGAGCGAACGCGCACTTTGTGCAGCCGTTCGAGCAGATCGGCCAGCACGGTGGCGCCCGCCTTGAGGTCGAGGGCGCCGTCGCCGAGGGCCTGCAGCATCGTGGGCCCGTCGAGGCGCTCCATGACCAGGTCGGCGCCCTCGGCCTGGTAGATGCGCGGGACGGGATACCCATGATCGGAGACGTACCGCATGATCGCCGCCTCCGCCGCGACATCCCCGCCGCGACGGTACCGCCGGAGCACTCGCCGCTCGTCGAGCGCATAGACATCCGCGTCGCGGCCGCTCGCGAGAAGTGCGGTCATGCCGCGACTCTACGTCCCCGGTCGCAATCATTCAGCCCTTAGGGGCGGGGCCATCCACTCTCGTGAGCGGCACGCGGCCGTTCTGCACGAGCACCGCTGGACGAACGCTCGATGCCCACCACCACGCCGAGTCACCGCAAGCGATTCCGGACCGGCCGCACACCGCACGTTCGCTCACATTGGCCCGTGCAAGTCACGCATGCACATTCGCTCACGTCCCGCCGCGCGAGTCGTGCATGCACATTCGCTCACCGCGCGCCGCGCGAGTCGTGCATGCAGGTTCGCTCATGTCCCGCCGTCCCAATCCCCGGCGTTTGTGCGGGTCCGCCTGCGCGCTCGCTCACGTCCCGCCGTGCGGGTCGGGCTTTGCACGTTCGCTCACCGTCCGTTGTGCGGGTTGCGCGTGGCACCCACGGCGCGAACGGCCAGTTCGGGGAGGCGGTGTGGCTAGAGCCAGCCGTTTTCGTCGGCCAGGCGGACGGCTTCGGCTCGGGTGCGGGCGCCGGTCTTGCCGATGGCCGCGGACAAGTGGTTGCGCACGGTGCCCTCGGACAGACCGAGCTGCGCGGCGACGTCGGCCACGGTGCCGCCTTCTCGGGCTGCGCGTAGTACGTCGGCCTCGCGCGGCGTCAAAGGACTGTCGCCGCTGGCCAGGGTCTCGGCGGCCAGGGTCGGGTCGACCACGCGGAGGCCCTGGGCGATGCGGCGGACGGCGTCGGCGAGCTGCTTCGCGGGCGTGTCCTTCACGACGAACCCGGATGCGCCGGCGGCCATCGCGCGCCGGAGATATCCGGGGCGGCCGAACGTCGTCACCATCAGCACCTTGCACGAGGGCAGCGCCTTGCGCAGCGCGGCGGCGGCCGCGATCCCGTCGAGGCCGGGCATCTCCACGTCGAGCAGGGCGACGTCCGGCCGGTGCTCCCGCGCGGCCGCGACGACCTCGTCCCCGCGCCCGACCTCCGCGACGACGGACAGATCGGCCTCGAGATCGAGCAGCGCCGCGAGCGCGCCCCGCACGAGGGCCTGGTCGTCGGCGATCAAGAGTCGGATGGACACCCGAGCATCGTGCCACGCCATGAACGCTAGCCCGTCACGCGTCGATGCCCACGAGGTCGGGCGCGCCACACGTGCGGGCGTGCCACACGTCGGTCGCCGCCACACGTGCGGGCGTGCCACACGTCGGTCGCCGCCACACGTGGGGGCGTGCCGCACGTGCGGTCGCCCCTGCTCGTTCGGGCGTGCCGCACGTGCGGTCGCCCCTGCTCGTTCGGGCGTGCCGCACGTGCGGTCGCCCCTACTCGTTCGGGCGTGCCGCACGTGCGGTCGCCCCTGCACGTTCGGGCGTGCCACACGTGCGGTCGCCCCTGCACGTTCGGGCGTGCCACACGTGCGGTTGCCGCAGCACGCTTGAGCACATCACGCGTCCGCACGGCGTTGGGGCCGGTAAACATTCGCGCAGTGCTGAGGTTCGTAGACGTCCCCGTGCAGCGTTGGTCGGTCAACGTCCGTGCGGCATGGGGGTCGATGTCCGTGCGGCGTAGGGTCGGTCAACGCCCGCGCGGCGTGGAGTCGGTCGACCATTCGCGTGGCGCTGGGAACGGCGATGCACGGGGCGGGCTTACTGGGCGAGTTCCGTGACCGTTCGCACGGCGGCGGTCACGACATTGGCTGCGAACTCGTAGTCCAGCGTGTCCGCGGTGTCGTCGGCGCGGTGGTAGTGCGCGTTGCGATAGTCGGCCGTGTCCGTTACGAGGAGGGAGCGGCGGCCGGCGTCCCAGTACGGTACGTGGTCACTGCGCATTGCGACATGCTCGGCGAATGCCGGCAGGATCAGCGGCAGCGACGGTATTTCCAGGTGGCGCGCGAATCGCGTCTGCAGGTCCTGGGAGCGCTCGTCGGCCACGAGGGCGATGAAGTCGCCGCGCTCGGGGGCCTCCAGGAAGTCGCTGAGCTCATCCGGGATGCGTTGGTGCGCGGCGGTGTGCCCGATCATCTCGAAGACGATCGACTCCGTCTGCGCGGTGATGAACGCTTGGTGCGCGGCGCTGCCGTCGAATCCTGACTCTTCGCCGCCGAACAGACAGAAACGAATGGTGCGGGCGGGCAGGTCCGCGTCGCGCAGGACGCGGGCGGCCTCCAGCACGCCGGCCACGCCGCTCGCGTTGTCGTCGGCGCCGGGGCTGACCTCGACGGTGTCCCAGTGCGCGCACAGTTCGACGGCATCGTCGGAGGTGCCGCCCTCGATCTCGGCCACGAGGTTGACCTGGTGCAACTCGCTGCCGTAGCGCTCGACGCGCACTTTGAGGCCCATGGCGCTGAGCTGATCCGTCGAGTACCGCAGGCAGGCGGCGACTCCCGGCAGGTCCTCGAACCGCGGTCCGTGCGCGGTGAGCGCCTCGACATGTGCGCGCAGCCGTTTCGCGGAGATCATGGCCACAGGATAGGGAATCCGAGCCACGGCCGGGAACGCCGGACGCATCGCGCGTTTGCGAATCCGCCCATCCGTGCGGCGGATCGCTCGCTGCTCGTGTCGGACATTCGCCGTGCTCGCCGCGCGCAGTGCCTGGTCCCGGCGGCGGGGAACGGGCCGGCGCGCGAGGCGGACGAACGTGGCGGTGGAAGGCAGTGGAAGGCCGGAGACGAGACGTCGGCGAGACCCGCGCGAGGTGGGCGCGCAGGGGCGGAGAAGCACAGACGGCGGGGAGCGCAGGCGGCGGGGAGCGAGCGGCGGGGCCAAGCGGCGGGGAGCGCAGGCGGCGGGGAGCGAGCGGCGGGGGCAAGCGGCGGAGAGCGCATGCGGCGGGGAGCGCAGGCACAGGCGGAGAGCACAAAGCGGCGGGGACCGAGTGGCGGGGAGCGAGTGGCGGGGAGCACAGGCGGCGGGAGCGAGCGGCGGCTGAAGGCGGCACCCGCGCGAGGTCGGGCGCGCGTGGTGGTGCGAAAGCGAGGAGTGGCCGGAGCCGAGATACCCGCGCGAGGTGAACGAACACGAGGGTGGCAGGAGAAGCAGCGACCGGGAGGCTGGACTGGTCCAGGAAATGGAACAGCCCCCGAGGTTCCCGCGCTAGGCGCGTGGGCCGGTCGGACTACACCGGAAAGCCTCGGGGGCTGGGTGGCTGTCTCGTATTCGCCTGCCGCCATCCGGGCGGACAAACGAAGTGCGAGTCCAGAGGACGGCGACTAGCGGACAGTCACCTCACGAGTCCCATTGCTACACAACTTTGGACCACCTCCTTTCCCGTGTACGACCAACCTAGCCAGCCCCATGGATCACCCGCAACGGTTTTTCGGGAGCATCTTGGTTAGCGGCCTCCGCGCTGCCCAGGCGCTTGATCAAACGGCGCACGACGAGCAGGGGGATGATGCCGAAGACGCCGAACGAGATGTCGATGACCGACCACCAGAGCGGGATGCCGCGCACGGGGCCGGCGAACAGGGCCAGCGGCACGATGCCGACGCAGGCGATCATGCCCCAGTCGATGATCCAGATGTTGCGCACCGGGTCGCGGAAGGGGCCCCAGAAGGCGACGGCGATGACGAGGTGGGCGAAGGCGAGCCAGTCCGTGCCGTACATGATGAAGGGGTAGCGGTCGTTGGTCTCGGTGATGCCGCGGTCGACCCGGGCGATCCAATCCACCAGGGCCTGCGGGGCGGGGGAGCCGTCCAGCAGGTGATGCAGCCAGCGAACCTCGTGCTCCAGGGGGAACGCGGTCACGCCGCTGGCTACCAGGCCGACGATGAAGATGATCAGCCAGACCCGGATTTTCGTCATGCCCGCAGCGTAGGGGCGAGCCCGTCAGATCGGCGGCCGCCATCACGAGATCTGCACAACATCGATCCGCGGGCCCAGCGCCGAATGGGAAGCGCGACGGGGCGAAGACCTTACGAGTTCCGGGAACTGGCGCCGAGTGGGGAGCGCGACGGGGCGAAGACCTCACGAGATCGGGAACCGGCGCCGAGTGGGGAGCGCGACGGGGCGGGGACCTTACGAGTTCCGGGAACCCGACGCCAGTAGGAAGCGCAACCAGCCGCGGAGGGTGAGGCCACGGGAGTAACGGTCCGTACCCCGGCGGACATCGCGGTAGCTCTCCGCTGCTTGATGCTCTTGCCACCGCCCTCAGCCCGCCGCTGCCGCCCGTAAACGCCGCGACGCCCCCGGCACCAGAAAGGTGCCGAGGGCGTCGCGGAAGGCGCAGACGGGTCAGGAGTCCTGGTAGCTGGCGCCGCCGTCGGCCTCGTGGCTGAGGGGCCGGGCGCCGCCGGGCGGCGGGGCCTCCAGGGAGTGGCCGGGCGCGTGGGCCGGGAAGCGGGCGTCGAAGGCCGGCCGCTCCGAGCGGATGCGCGGCATGCTGTCGAAGTTGCGCAGCGGCGGCGGGCAGGACGTCGCCCACTCCAGGGACATGCCGTGGCCCCACGGGTCGTTGACCTCGACGACGCGGCCGGTCTTGTACGACTTCCACACGTTCCAGATGAACGGCAGCGTCGACAGGCCGGTGATGAACGAGCCGATCGTGGAGATCGTGTTCAGCGTCGTGAAGCCGTCCGTGGCCAGGTAGTCGGCGTAGCGGCGGGGCATGCCCTGCGTGCCGAGCCAGTGCTGGACCAGGAACGTGGTGTGGAAGCCGATCGTGGTCAGCCAGAAGTGGATCTTGCCCAGGCGGTCGTCCAGCATGCGGCCGGTCATCTTCGGGAACCAGAAGTAGATGCCGGAGTACACCGCGAAGACGATCGTGCCGAAGAGCACGTAGTGGAAGTGGGCGACCACGAAGTAGGTGTCCGACACGTGGAAGTCGATGGGCGGGCTGGCCAGCAGCACGCCCGACAGGCCACCGAAGAGGAAGGTCACCAGGAAGCCGATCGCGAAGAGCATCGGCGTCTCGAAGGTGATCTGGCCTCGCCACATGGTGCCGATCCAGTTGAAGAACTTCATGCCGGTCGGCACGGCGATGACGAAGCTCAGGAACGAGAAGAACGGCATCAGGACCTGGCCCGTGGCGAACATGTGGTGCGCCCACACGCTCATCGACAGGGCGCCGATCGCGATCGTCGCGCCGACGAGGCCCTTGTAGCCGAAGACCGGCTTGCGGCTGAAGACCGGGATGACCTCGGTGATGATGCCGAAGAACGGCAGCGCCACGATGTAGACCTCGGGGTGGCCGAAGAACCAGAAGAGGTGCTGCCAGAGCATCGCCCCGCCGGTCTCGGCGTCGTAGACGTGCGCGCCCAGGCGGCGGTCGGCCTCCAGGGCCAGCAGCGCGGCGGCCAGGATCGGGAAGACCATGATCACCAGGACGCTCGTCACCAGGATGTTCCAGGTGAACATCGGCATCCGGAACATCGTCATGCCGGGCGCGCGCAGGGTCAGCACCGTCGTGATCATGTTGACCGCGCCGAGGATGGTGCCGAGGCCGGAGAGCACCAGGCCGACGATCCAGAGGTCGGCGCCGACGCCGGGGGAGTTGATGATGCTGTTCAGCGGCGCGTAGGCGAACCAGCCGAAGTCCGCCGCGCCGCCCGGCGTGATGAACCCGATCAGCGTGATCGAGCCACCGAACGCGTAGAGCCAGTAGGCGAACGCGTTGAGCCGGGGGAAGGAGACGTCGGGGGCGCCGATCTGCAGCGGCGTGATGTAGTTCGCGAACGCGAAGACGATCGGCGTCGCGAAGAACAGCAGCATGATCGTGCCGTGCATGGTGAACAGCTGGTTGTACTGCTCAGGCGAGAGGAACTGCAGGCCCGGGCGGGCGAGCTCGGCGCGCATCAGCAGCGCCATGAACCCGCCGATCATGAAGAACACGAACGACGTGATGAGGTACATCAGGCCGATCTGCTTCGCGTCCGTGGTGCGCAGCAGCCGAGCGAACGCCGAGCCCTTGACCGGCTTGTGCACCGGCCATGGCCTGGTGACGATCGGCTTAGGTGCGACGGTGGTCACGAAAGGCCTCCTGAGGCTGTTGAACCAGCTGGCGAGCCAGCTCCGTGAGGTGCCGAGCGATCAACACGTCACCCCGCAGGCAGGATAGTCCTCCCACGTGACGCGGAATCGCTGGGGTGCGATCGCGGCCGGCATCAAGAGGATCTTCCCCCAGAAGATCGGCCGATCGGCGGGACTCGGGCTATTCGTCGCACCGAAGAGTCGGCTGGTGCCGGCGGCGCCGGGGAGAGACCCGGCTCACGCTCCGGCGCTGAAATTTACAGTCAGAACCCCGGTAGCGAAACCTTGCGGCAATCTCGTGTTGACACCGCAGAAACGGTGTACGACGCTCCGATATGGAAGCGCTCCCAAAATCGACGACTTGCTATCTAAGGAGGTCGCGATGTCGATTACCGCCGCTCCAGAAGCGCTCGATCCCACGCACGACCCCATGCGTGACAGCTCCGAACACCCCACTCTTGCCCATGTAGCCGCCCTCGCCGGAGTGTCTTCCGCCACCGCCTCACGCGTGCTCAACGGCTCCGCCCGTGTCTCGCCGGCCGCCCGCCAGCAGGTCCGCGACGCCGTTGACCGTCTCGGCTACGTCCGCCAGCGTGCCGCCCGCGCTGTCGATCGCCGCCCCCGTTCCGTCGCCGCCGTGGTGTGCGAGCCGAACGCGCGCCTCTTCGCCGATCCGTTCTACTCCCGTGTCCTGGCCGGAGCCAGTGCCGCGTTCGCCGAGCGCGACATGCCCATGCTCCTCGCCGCGGGCGAGCGCCCCGCCTCGCTGCAGCGCTACCTCAGCAGCGGGCACATCGACGGCGTACTGCTGATCTACTGCCGCAGCAGCCACCCCCTCGTCGTCACGCTCCCCGCCCTCGGGGTGCCGGTCACCCTGATCGGCCGCCCGCTGCAGGGCAGTGCCCTGTCGTACGTCGACGCGGACAACCGCGGCGGTGCCCGGCAGGCGGTGGAGTACCTCGCCCGCACCGGCCGCCGGCGCATCGTCACGATCGCCGGGCCGCCGGACGTCTCGGCCGGGGTGGACCGCCTCGCCGGGTTCCGCGAGGGGCTCGAACGGGCGGGGCTGGACCCGGGCCCGATCGCGTACGGCGACTTCACGCGCCCCGCCGGGGTGCACGCCATGACCCGCCTGCTCGATCACCGGCCCAACCTCGACGCCGTCTTCTGCGCGTCGGACCTGATGGCGGTCGGGGCGCTGCACGCGCTGCGGCAGTCGGGCCGGCGGGTGCCCGAGGACGTGGCCCTGGTCGGCTTCGACGACCTGCCCCTGGCCGCGTTCACCCAGCCGCCGCTGACCACGATCAAGCAGCCGGTCGAGGAGATCGGGGCGGCCGCCGCCCGGCAGCTGCTCGCGCAGATGTCGAACGAGCCGTGGGACGAGCCGCCGGTCCTGCCCACGACCCTCGTGCGGCGCCAGAGCGCCTGATCGTCGGGGCACTGCATCCAAGCGCCGCTATCCGGGCGAATGACTGGGTATGCGGCTCTCGGACCTGTTGGACGCGGCCCGGGACCTCGACAGCGGCACCGTCGCCGGCATCGTCGTCACGCTGACGGCGCGCCACGGCGTCGCCGCGACCTGGAACGGGGCCTGTGTCCCGGCCCTGCGGCGGATGGCCGCGGGAGCCGGCCCGGCCGACATCGCCGTCGAGCACGCCCTCGCCGAGGGCATCGCCCGCGGCCTCGACCTGGCCAGCGTCCCGCGGCACGCCGACATCCGCAGCAACCACGTGCTGCTCGCCTGCGCGCCGGGCGAGCAGCACGAGCTGCCCCTCAAGGCGCTCGCGGCCGCGCTGTTCGAGCTGCGTGTCGGCACGTTCTCCCTGGGGGCCGGGCTGCCGTGGCCCGCCCTGCACGCCGCTACGGAGCGAACCGCCCCGAGCGCCGCGGTCATCTGGGCCCAGACCGCGGAGACGGCCGACGCCGCCGGGCTGTTCGCGGTCGCCGCGGATTTCGCCGGTACCGTCTTCGCCGCCGCCGGCCCCGGATGGCTCGCGGCCGGGGTGGCGCCGCGCCTCACCCGGGCGGGACTTGCCCATCTCACCTCCCTCGACCTGGCCATATCCGCCTGCGCGCGGGTCCCGCAGCCGCTAGACATGGAGGCGTGAAGGCGATCACGCTGACCGCAGAGCACACGCTGGCCCTGCGGGACCTGCCCGACCCGCGCCCGGCTCCCGACCAGGTCCTGCTGGCGATCCGCGCCGCGGGCGTCGACGACGATCTCCCCCAGGACGCCGGCGTGCCGGGCCACGAGCTCGCCGGCGTCGTCGTCGGCCGGGGCCCCGAGGTCACCGACTTCGTGGTCGGCGACGAGGTCTACGCGTGGGCCGACGGCGCCTACGCCGAGCGGGTCGCGGTCCCGTCGCAGCTCGCCGCCCACAAGCCGGCCGGTCTCACGTTCGTCGAAGCGGCGGCGGTACCGAGGGCCGCCGTCACGGCCCTGCAGGCCCTCCGCGCCGCCGGGACCGGAGAGGGCGACGTGGTGCTCGTGCACGACGCGGCCGGCGGGGTCGGGCACTTCGCGGTGCAGATCGCGCGGGCGCTGGGGGCCGAGCGGGTCATGGGCACCGGGGACGCCGAATTCCTGAAGGAGCTCGGCGCCGAGCCGGTCGACGAGTCCCCGGCGGACGTGGCCGTCGACTTCTCCGGAGGTGAGACCACGGCAGCCGTACTGAGGGAGGTCCGCGATCCCGCCCGCGCCGTGTCCACGGTGAATCCCGCGGTCGCCGCGGCGGGCGGCCGGTACGTGGTCCCCAGCCCGTCGGCCGCGGACCTCCGCTGGCTGGCCGAGCTCGCCGATCGCGGCCTGCTGCGGGTCGCCCTGCACCGGGAGCTGCCCCTGGCCGAGGCGGCGGACGCGCATCGGCTCCTGAGCGCCGGAGGCGTGCGCGGAAAGCTCGTGCTCACGCCATAGGGATTTCCGCCTGGTGGCGGTACCTTCTCGGACATGATCGACGCTCCCGGCGACTACCTGGGCCGGCGGCGTGTTTCGCATCGGCCGGTACCCTTGGTGCTCATCGCGGTGCTGATCGTGGCCGTGGTCGCCGGGCTGGCCCTCGTCGTCGCGCTCCCGGACCGGGCCCCGCGCGACCTGCCCTGGCGAGGCGGCGATCCGGTGATTCCGGTCCTGTCGCTGGAGCCGCCGCCCACGCCGTCCGCCGCGCCGCCGTCCGCGTCGCCCTCGGTATCCGCGTCGCCGTCGCGCTCGCGCACGTCGCCGTCGGTCAAGCGCTCGCCGTCGCCGTCCCGGCCCCCGGCCCTGGTCTTCGAGGCCGAGGCGGGCGGCCGCTCGGGCCCGATGACGATCCGCTCCGTGCCGGGCGCCTCGGGCGGCCGGGTCGTGACCGGCATCGGCGACGGCCGGGCGCTGGTGTTCCCGGCGGTGACGGTGCCGGCGAAGGGCGAGTACCGCCTCACGATCGCCTACGCGTCCGACTCGTCCCGCCGCTGCTACATCGGCCTCGGCCGGCGCTGGACGCAGCTGACGTTCCCCTCGAGCGGCGGCGCGAACAAGGTGGCGGCGATCTTCATGACCGTCCGGTTCGATCAGGGCCGCAACACAGTCGAGGCCGGGAACACCTCCGGCAGGTGGTGCCCCGACCTCGACCGCATCACCGTCACCCCGGCTGACCACCCCAGCTCGGCGACGTCGTGAGCAACGTTTTGGCGTGACCGTGCGCCGGTGGACCATCCAGGGAGGCTTCCGGTTTTTCCGGCGCCGGTCACATGAAGAACTATGCGGGTCCGACCTGAGGACCGGCCCATACGGCGCTGTGAAGTTCCTGGGTACCCCCGCTGGTCAGCCCCCGCCGCACCCGGGTTTGGCGCGACGGCGACTGCCGCGGCCGCGGGCATCGCACCGGTCGGCCCGGCACTGCTCGCACACGCCTCCAACGGCGGGCGCCGGCAGGTCGGGCTCAGGCGACGCGGAGGGTTTCGCCGAGGACGCGTACGACGTCGCCCTTGTGCAGCTGCCGGCCGCGGCGGGTGTCCACTTCGCCGTTGACGCTGACCTCGCCGTCGAGGATCAGCTCCTTGCTTTCGCCCCCGGACTCCATGATGTCGGCGAGCTTCAGGAACTGACCGAGGCGGATCATGTCGCCGCGGATCTCGATGTCTCTCACATCGCGCAGCGTATCCGCCGCTCCGCCGCCGTCCGAGACGGTCGGTGACCCGGCCGGCGCCCCCCGCGCGCGGTTGCGGCGCGTTGCGCGCGTCGTGCACTCCGATTGCGCGCCACGCTCCACAAAGGTCACCGGGGTGCCCGCGGCGAGCCGTGCGCGGGGCGTGCGGGCGGATCTGACGGCGCCGCGCGGTCCGTGCGCGGTTGCGGGAAAGAGGCGCGTAGTGGTGCGGCTGGAAGGGGCCCGGCTGCCCGGGCGATCTGAAGCCTTTGCGGTGCGGCTCGCAGGGGCCAAGGACGGTCGGCGTGCAGCGCCCGGCGCCAGCAGGGAGCGCCACCACCCACGAGCGGTGAGGCCACGGGAGTTACGGTCCGGACCACGGCGGACATCGCGGTAGCTCACCGTATTCGCCCTCGAAACGCCGCCCCCCCGTATGACAGTTCTATGAAAAATCGGGCGTGATCACTCGCGCGGGTGAATTCCGACCTCGAAGTAACCCAGCGTGGAAGCGGCAACACGGCCAGCGACTGAGTGTGACCGTGAAACGACGAGAGCGCCGCGCCCGGGGTGAGGGGCACGGCGCTCCGCATGCGTCGTCTAGAGGGGTCGGCCTAGGCCGGGGAGAGACTGCGTTCGGTAACCGTCAGGCCGGCTGGGTAACCCCGCTACGCGGGGCGGGCAGGCGGCCGGACACGGTGCCGGGCGGGATCGGCACGCCGAGGATGTCGCTCACGCCCACCACCGCGAACAGGCGTGCGATGAACGGGTTCGGCCGGCGAATGTCGAGCTTGACGCCCATGCTGTGGCAGATGCGCTTGGCAACGACGAGGGTGCCGATGCCGGTGGAGTCGAGGAAGGTGACCCCCGCGAGATCGATGACAAGGAGGTCGATGCTTCCGTCGAGCACTGAGCTCACCGCTGTGCGGAGCTCCTGAGCGGTCTCATAGTCGATTTCGCCACTCAGCGTCAGCACTGACTCTCGCTGATCCGAGGGGCGAGTCTCGATCGACAACTTCACGTGACCCTCCTGGTGCTGAGCCGTCCACCATGGACGACCCTTCGAGGTCCCGCAAGCGTAGCGAAGTCCAGCTGTTTTCGCCACGCTCCGTGTAGGGGCTCCTTACGTAGTGACGTGAGAAGTCCTCACATCGGTGCTGCGGGATCCGCTTGCCCGGATGACGGTACACGTCGGTTGTTACACGGCAAGTCCAGCCATGTGCCATCCGCCGGTCGGTCAGCTGCCGGCCACGACCGGTTCGCCGACCAGGGTCACGCCGGCCTCGCGCAGCTCTACCAGGGCAGACTGTGTGGTCGCGGGGGCTACCCCGGCCGTGAGGTTCAGGAGCACGGTCGTAACAAAACCCTCACGCACCGCATCGAGAGCCGTCGCGCGGACGCAGTGGTCGGTCGCGATGCCCACCACGTCGACCTCGGTCACGTCGCGTTCGCGCAGCCAGTCGGCCAGGCCCCGGCCGGCCGCCGAGCCCTCGAAACCCGAGTACGCGGCCGCGTACGAACCCTTCTCGAAGACCGCCTCGATCCTGGCGGTGTCGAGGGAGGGGTGGAAGTCGACGCCGCCGGTGCCGACGACGCAGTGCACCGGCCAGGTGCTCACGAAGTCCGGGTGTTCGGCGAAGTGCGCGCCCGGGTCGATGTGGTGATCCTGGGTGGCCACCACGTGGTCCCACGGGCCGTCGGCGATCGCCGCGGAGATCTCCGCGGCCACCCCGGCACCGCCGGCGACGGCGAGGGAGCCGCCCTCGCAGAAGTCGTTCTGCACGTCCACCACGATCAACGCCCGCGTCATGCGGTGCCTCCAGAGATTCCGCCGGACATGATGACCGGGACCGCGGGGTCGCCGGCCGAGAGCTTGAGCCCCTCCCACGGGATCGAGATGAGGCACTGGCGCAGGTGCTCGCGCGAGGCGGCCAGGGTCGGCAGGTCCGCGACCGGCTCGCCGGCGCGCAGCAGGGGCCGCTGGAGCAGGCGGTCGTGCGGCTGCGGCTCCGGCTCGCCGAGCGAGACGACGACCTCCTCGATCGCCGTTCCCGTCGGCTTGTGCCGCCGTACCGCCGTCTTGCGCCCCCCGACCGTCCCCTTGTGCTCCGAGCGCTTGACGACGGGGCGCCCCTCGACCTCGACGAGCTTGTAGACCAGCCCGGCGGTCGGCGCGCCCGAGCCGACGACGACGGCGGTGCCCGCGCCGTAGACGTCGACGGGCTCGGCGGCCAGGGCCGCGATCGCGTACTCGTCCAGATCGCCCGACACGACGATCTGCGTGTCCGTGGCGCCCAGCGAGTCGAGCAGGGCCCGCGACTCGGACGCGAGCACGGACAGGTCGCCGGAGTCGATGCGCACGGCGCGCAGTTCGGGGCCGGCGACGGCGATCGCGTTGCGGATGCCCTGCGCGATGTCGTACGTGTCCACGAGCAGCGTCGTCTGCTTGCCCAGCGCCGAGACCTGGGACGCGAACGCGGCCTGCTCGGAGTCGTGCAGCAGCGTGAACGCGTGCGCGGCCGTGCCCGTCGTCGGGATGCCGAAGCGCCGCCCCGCCTCGAGGTTGGACGTGAACGCGAAGCCCGCCAGGTACGCCGCCCGGGCCGCCGCGACCGCCGCCTCCTCCTGCGTGCGCCGCGAGCCCATCTCGATCACGGCCCGCCCGCGCGCGGCGGTGACCATCCGCGCCGCGGCGGCCGCGATCGCGCTGTCGTGGTTGAGCACCGACAGGATCAGCGTCTCCAGCACCACGCACTCGGCGAACGTGCCGCTCACGGTCAGGATGGGGGAGCCGGGGAAGAACAGCTCGCCCTCGGCGTAGCCGTCGACGTCTCCGCTGAACCGGTACTTCGACAGCCAGCCGGCCGTCGTGTCGTCCACGATGCCCCGGCTCTTGAGGAACTCGATCTCCTCGTCCCCGAAGCGGAAGTCGGCGATCAGGTCGAGCAGGCGGCCGGTGCCCGCGACCACGCCGTACCGGCGCCCGGTCGGCAGCCGGCGCGCGAACACCTCGAACACGCAGCGCCGGTCGGCGGTGCCGTCGCGCAGCGCGGCGGACAGCATCGTCAGCTCGTAGTGGTCGGTCAGGAACGCGCTACTCGTCACGTGAACAACATATTCCAAGGGTGATAGGACGGCGATCACTCCTTGACCGGCATCTGAGCGGACGACCGACCGGACAAACGGAGCGCCCGGGTCGTCAGCCGGGCGCTCCGGTGCGAAAGGGAGCCGCTACTCCTCCGGCGGCAGCGAGCGCAGGGCCGCCGCCAGCTCCGCCCGCCCGGTCACGCCGAGCTTCGCGTACACGCGCATGAGGTGGTTGTCGACGGTACGGGAGGAAAGGTAAAGCTGATCCGCGATCTCCTTCGACGGCACGCCGGCCGCGGCCAGGCGCGCGATCTGGCGCTCCCGTCCCGTCAGCATCGGTTGCGGCACGACGAGGGCCGGCGTCACCGCCTGCGGGCACTCGACGCGCAGCTCGGCGAGGCGCTGCGCGGCGCGGGGCGTCTGCGGCGAGCGGATGCCGCGCAGCAGCGTGACGGCCCCCGCGGCGGCCTCGGCGGCGAAGAGGTACAGCTCCATCTCCGCGAGCTCCTCCGCCACCGCGAGCAGCGCGCCGCCGTCCTCCTCGGCCATCGCGCGCACGTGCCAGGCCATGGCGGGCGCGAGGCGGCCCTCCACCGTCTGCGCCAGGGCGCCGATGCGCTCGTTGACCTCCTGGGCGAAGCCGAGGCGGCCCAGGTCGTACAGCGCGAACATCTCGTGCGCGGCGAACCCGTCGCTGCGGTTGCGCGCGGCGAGCAGGCGCAGCACCTCGGCGGCCGTGCTCACGTCGCCCGCGGCCACGGCGACCCAGGCGCGGGCCTCCTCCAGCCACGGGTACAGGACCTCCATCGAGCGGTAGTGCGCCTCCTCGGCCAGCGCGAACGCCGCGGCGGCGCCGGCCGCGTCGCCCTGCAGGGCGGCCACGTGCGCGCGCTCGGCGTGGGCGAGGGCCACGAAGATCCGGCCGGTGGCGAGCATGGCGCTGGCCTGGCTCGCGGCGCGCCCGGCCTCCTGGAGGTGGCCGCGCAGGCGGGCCGCCTGGGCGCGGACGATCTGCAGGTAGCCGGAGCCGAGCAGGAAGTTGCCGGCGTCGGCCATGCCCGCGAACTCGGTGGCCACGATCGCGTCGACGGCCGCCAGGTCCGCGGCGAGGATCATCGCCGTGCCGCGGGCGAGCTCGATGCCGAGCTGGATGTAGGGCACCTCGGCCCGCCACTGGGCGGCGTCCGCGTCGAGCAGCGCCATGGCCTTGACGGTCTGCACCGGGGTGCCGCGCATGGCCTGCAGGTGCCCCATGTTGCTGCGGGCGAGCGCGCGCGGCCCGGGCGCGGAGGCGGGGCCGTCGAGCACGGTGCGGGCCAGGGTGAGCGCCTGGCCGTAGTCGCCGCGGTGCAGCCGCATCGTCGACTCGACCGACAGCGCGAGGGAGCGTTCGCGCAGGTCGGTGAGCTGGTGGGCCTGGCGGTTCATCTCGTCGGCGGTGGAGGAGTCGCCCTGGCCCCACTGCGAGGTGATGTGCCGGATCGCCAGCCACCGGCTGCGCTGGGCCTCGCCGGTGATCTGGTTCGCGTTCTGGTCGAGGATCTGGGCGCCCTCGTCGGGACAGTTGGCGAACATCAGGATCGTGGCCAGGGTCTCGGCGGCGTCGAAGCCGCCGCCCGCGGCCACGGCCGCCTTGCCCAGGCGCATCGCGAGCGCCATGTCGTAGGTCGCGAACGCCAGCCGGCACGCGTTGAGCAGCAGCACCGGGTCCCGCGCGGTGTCGGAGTCGAGCCGCCAGACGGCCACGCGCAGCAGGTCGTCGCGGCGGCGGGCGCCGGAGTTCTCGACCAGCGTGGCGAGGTCGGCGAGCAGGCGCCGGAACCGGGTCACCGGGCAGCGGCGGCGGACGACCTCGCCGTAGAGCGGATGGGCCAGCCGGACCGTCGTGCGCCGGTCCTCCACGACCACCCGGACCAGCTGCCGCTCCTCGGCGGTCTCCACGGTGGCCAGGTCGGTCGCCTTGACCAGCAGCGGCAGGCCGATGGGCTCGCCGAAGGCGACGAGCTCCAGCACCGCCCGCTCCTGCGGGGTCAGCTTGCCGATGCGGGCGTCGACGACCTCGGTGAGCGTCGGGGCCAGGTCGACCTTGCCGGTCCAGCGCTGCATCCCGTAGCTCTCGATGATCTCGCCGGCCGCGTGCGCGGCGATCACCAGCTCCCGCAGCAGCAGGGCGTTGCCCTGGGAGAGCTGCTGCAGCCGGTCCACCGAGGCGGAGTCGACCGGGCCGCCGAGCACCTGCTGCAGCAGGTCGGAGGTCTCCTGCAGGGTGAGCGGGCCGAGCTCGATCCGCTCGACGAGATCGTCCTTCCACAGCGCGCTGATCGGGTCGTGCACCGACTCCCCCGTGCGTACCGTGCCGATCACGGTGGCGTTCTCGGAGCGGGCGACGTAGTACACGAGCGCGGCGGAGAGGGGGTCGAGCAGGTGGGCGTCGTCGATCGCGACGACGATCGGGCGGCCCGCGGCCTGGCGGTGCAGCGCGTCGACCGCCCAGCGCAGCAGGCCGGCGGGCGAGCCGCCCGCGGGCTGGTCGGGCGGGAGCACCTGGGCCAGGCCGCCGAGCGGGAGACCGGCCGTCGCGATGTTGGCGGTGGCCGTCCAGACGGCGATTCTGTCCTGGTCAAGCGCGCTCACGCCCTCGCGCAGCAGTCGGCTCTTGCCGATGCCTGGCGGGCCGCCGAGAATCAGGCCGCGACCGGTCGAGCCGGTCGCCGCCTCGGCGACACGAATGAGTTCTGCGTTTCTGCCGACAAAGCTCCAGGGAGGCACCGTCGCAGCATATCGATACGTTGATTACTGCGCGTACCGGCGGGAGCACGAACTTGAGTACCCCGTTCGGCCCCAGTGAGTAGCACGAACCCTGCTGCCGTAAGTGCCCGTTCACGTAGCGTTCCGATGCCCCGCCCGTCAAGCGCCGTTCGTTCGCGCGTCGGGGCGGGCCTTCCCGGGCGTGCACAAGGAGGTCGCACATGGGCTTCGGGGTCATGCAGGCGCCATTGATCGATTTTACCGTCGTGTCAGCGCCGGCTTTCGGCGTCCCGACGAGCGGGAGGCCGGGGTCCGCCATGCCGGCCGGAAACATCCGAGGCAGCCGGAGCAACCGGCAACCGAGCACGCCCTCCCACTCGCTGCGGCGGTCCTGCGCGGTCGTCGCCGGCACCGCGCGGTCCGGCAAGACCGCGCTGGTCGACGCCCTGATCCGCCGCCCCGCGGAGCCGATCGAGGCCGGCGACGCCTGGGTGGTCTTCCGCCACGGCGAGCGCCCGGAGGCGTGGGCCTTCGTGCCCGGGCACCGCGAGGCGCGCCCGTTCCCGGACCCCAGCACGGTCAAGGGGCCGGCCCGCCCGGCCCGGCGGATCGAGATCACCCATCCGTCACCCCTGCTCAAGCGGGTCACGTTGATCGACACGCCCGGCCGCGGGGATCTGGACCCGGCCACCGCCGAGATCTCCCTCGACGCCGCCGCCGACGGGCTCGGCCTGGTCTTCGTGGTCGACGCCGCGGCCCCGCTCGGCCGCGCCGACCTCGACCTGCTCACCGCCGCCGCCGACCGGCTGGAGCGCATCGCCTTCGTCCTCACCCACATCGACCAGCACGACGAGTGGCCGGAGATGCTCGCCGCCAACCGGGCACTGCTCGCCGCGCGCGGCCCCCGGCTCGCCACCGCCCCGTGGTTCCCGGTCTCGCTCGAGCCGGCGTCGATCTTCGGCGTGGCCGAACTGCGCCACCAGCTCGAGGCCTGGGCCGACGAGCGGGCCGACGCCGGCGCGCCCAAGAAGATCACCGCCACCACCGTCTCGGCCACCGGCGACGCGTGGCAGGAGCATCTGGAGCGGGAGATCCGCGCCCGCCGCCTGGCCGCCGTCGAGCGGGTCTCCATCGACCTGGCCACCATCCACGTGCGCTGTGTGCAGGAGCTCGGCTCCGGCAAGGGCTGCCCCGAGCTGCCCCGGGTGCTCGACCGGCACCTGCACGCGCTCTCCGTGCGCAGCTCGCGCCAGCTGCGCACCGACACCCGCGAGGTGATCGACGCGGTCTTCGGGGCGCTGCTGGACGCCCCGCCGGACGAGGTCGTGCTGGCCCGGATCGCCATCGCCGCCCGCCGGGCCGTGGACGGGGCCCGCGACGACGGTCGTGAGCGCGACCGGGCACTGCTGGTCACCACCACCTCGGGCGTCGCCTCGCTCACCGGCACGGGCGCGCTGGACGGCCTCTCCGCGATCGGCGCGGCCGGTGAGGACCCGGCGCAGGTGCTCTCGCCGCTGGGCATCGGACTGAACGCCGGGTCGTTTGCGATGTGGCAGCCCCGGTACGCGCCGGGCGGCCCGCCGAAGCTGCCGGACAAGAAGGAATGCCGCCGCTGGCTCCAGCACGCGCTGCGCGAGATCGAGGTCGAACTCGGCCACGAGCTCAGCGAGCGCTACGCCGAGCTGCGCCAGGCGCTGTCGATCATTGCGGGGGACGCGGTCGACCATGGCGTGCTGCTCGCTTGATGGCACCATGTTGGTATGGCGGCGCCGCAGGTCCTACCGATCGAAGAGACCCACGTCGAGGTTGACGAGGTGCCCCAGACCGACCGTCCGTGGGTGACTGTCGTCTGGAACGATCCCGTCAACCTCATGAGCTACGTGACCTGGGTCCTGCAGAAGCTGTTCGGGTACAGCAAGGAGAAGGCCGAACGCCTCATGCTCGACGTGCATCACAAGGGCAAGGCGATCGTCGTCAGCGGGGCGCGCGAGAAAATGGAGTACGACGCCTCCCGGCTGCAGGCCCACGGGCTCTGGGCGACGGTGGAGCAGTCGTGACCATGTTCGTGCGCGCCGGCACGGTGTGCGTCGCCCGGTTCGGACCGGGCGAGGCCGCGGTGCTCAACGAGGTCATGCTCGAGGTCATCACCCTGCTCTCCGAGGGCTTCGACCGCAGCGATCCGGTCATCGGGCGCCTGTTCCCCGACGTGTACCGCGACGACCCCGCCCTCTCCGCGGAGTTGCGCCGGTACACGGAGGACGACCTGCGCTCGGCCAAGCTGGAGCAGGCCGCGCTCCTGCTGGACGCCCTGCCCGTCGAGGGCGGCGAGGTGGCCCTCGACGAGGAGCAGGCCGAGGCCTGGCTGCGGGCGCTCACCGACGTCCGGCTCACCCTCGGCCTGCGCCTGGGCATCGCCGACGACGACGTGGACATCGAGTCCGAGCTCGACGACGCGATCCTCAAGGACCCGACCTCGGCCCGCGTCGCGCAGCTCTCGGTGTACCAGTACCTGACCTACCTGCAGGAGTCGCTCGTCGGCGCGCTCATGGGCTGAGATGCCCGTCACGGGCGAGTGTCGCTCGGGTTTCGGTAGGCTGTGTTGCGTGCTGACCATCGACGCCGCGATCCTCGACGCGATCGTCGCGCACGCCCGCCGGGACCACCCGGACGAGGCGTGCGGGATCGTCGCGGGTCCGGCCGGCTCGGACCGGCCGGAGCGACACGTGCCGATGGAGAACGCGGCCCGGTCCATGACGTTCTACGAGTTCGACTCCAAGGAACAGCTGAAGCTGTGGCGGGAGATGGACGACGCCGACGAGGAGCCGGTCGTGGTCTACCACTCGCACACGGCCACCGAGGCCTATCCGTCCCGCACGGACGTCTCCTTCGCCGGCGAGCCCGGCGCGCACTACCTGCTCGTCTCCACCCGCGATCCGCAGCTGACGGAGGTCCGCTCGTTCCGCATCGTGGACGGGGCCGTCACCGAGGAGCCGGTTCAGGTAGTTAATGCAGTCGTGGATCCGAACGCCGTCCAGAAGTACCTCTTCGGGCAGAGCCCGGCGACCGTCGACTACGAGTGTCGGACCGGCAACTGACCAGCCGCCCGTTCTGACCCGTTTCGTCCCGTCGTCTCAGAGGAGAACACCCATGGCCATCGAGGTTCGCATCCCCACCATCCTGCGTAGCTACACCGGCGGCGCCAAGACCGTCGAGGGCTCCGGGGACACCATCGCCGACCTGCTCACCGACCTTGACTCCCGCCACGCCGGGCTCAAGGACCGGCTGATCACGGGCGAGGGCGGCCTGCACCGGTTCGTCAACGTCTACATCAACGACGAGGACGTCCGGTTCCTCGGCGCGCTCGACGCGAAGCTCAACGACGGCGACTCCGTGACGATCCTGCCCGCGGTCGCGGGTGGCGCGTTCGCGTTCGCCGCCGCCCACGCCCTGCGGGGCTGATCGCGTGACGCGCTACGAGTCCCTGCTCGACGCGTGCGGCAACACGCCGCTCGTCGGACTGCCCCGGCTCTCGCCGAGCGCCGACGTGCGGCTCTGGGCCAAGCTCGAGGACCGCAACCCGACGGGAAGCGTCAAGGACCGCGTGGCGCTGTGGATGGTGAAGGCGGCCGAGGAGTCCGGCCGCCTCCGCCCGGGTGACACGATCATCGAGCCGACCAGCGGCAACACCGGCATCGCGCTGGCGATGGTGGCGAAGCTGCGCGGCTACCGGCTCGTGTGCGTGATGCCCGAGAACGTCTCCGCCGAGCGCACCTCCCTGCTGCGGATGTACGGCGCGGAGATCATCACCTCGCCGGCGGCGGGCGGCTCCAACCGCGCCGTCGCCGTGGCGAAGGAGATCGCGGCCGAGCACCCGGACTGGGTGATGCTGTACCAGTACGGCAACGAGGCCAACGCGCGCGCCCACTACGAGTCGACCGGCCCGGAGATCCTGCGCGACCTGCCGACCATCACCCACTTCGTGGCGGGGCTGGGCACCACCGGCACGCTCATGGGGGTCGGGCGCTACCTGCGCGAGAAGGTCGAGGACATCGAGATCATCGCGGCCGAGCCGCGCTACGGGGAGCTCGTCTACGGCCTGCGCAACCTCGACGAGGGCTATGTGCCGGAGTTGTACGACGCGAAGGTCCTGACCCGCCGCTTCTCCGTCGGCACCCAGGACTCCGTGCTGCGCACCCGGCAGCTGGTCGAGGTCGAGGGCATGTTCGTGGGCTTCTCCACCGGCGCCGTGCTGCACGCCGCGCTCGCCGTCGCGCACCAGGCGCTCAAGGCCGGCAAGCGGGCCGATGTCGTGTTCCTCGTGGCCGACGGCGGGTTCAAGTACCTGTCGACCGGCGCCTACGGTGGCACGCTCGCCGAGGCCGAAAGCGCCCTCGACGGGCAGCTCTGGGCCTGAGCTACAGGCCCGTCACGAACCAGCCGAGCAGCAGGCTCACCGACGCGGCGCCGAGCAGCGCGTAGGGGAGCCTGCGCCGGTGCACGCTCGCGAACGCCGCGATGGTGCACGCCAGGCCCAGCAGGCCGATGGTGATGACGACGGGGCCGTACCAGACGCGGTACTGCCCGATGAGCCCCACGAAGGCCCGCAGCGCCACCGCCATGCCCCCGAGCCCGAGCGCGGCCGCCCAGGCGCACACCGCGGCGATCTGGCGGTTGTCCGGGCGCGGGTCGGCCTCCGTGGGCAGGCGGAACGCGTCCGGCAGGTGCCGGCGCAGTCGCTTCACACGTGACAGGTCAACCGACACGGTGCCTCCTCTGTTGCCGCCTCACTGCGTGCAACGAGCGAGGTAGTTGAGCGTGACGCGACCCCTGTCACGTTGGCGACATCCGCCCCCCGATCTTTCGGCCTGGGCAGCCAGTCCGGCGTAGGCTGCGCAGCGTGAACGGGCCAAGACGTGCCCTACAGCCGCGGGTTCGTGGATTGGATCTATCCTCAACCTCACCGTTCCTTTCCACATGCGATCCACAGTTCGTTCGAAGACGGGAGACGGCGGGTTGAGGGCAGCATCATGAGGCTCACGGTTCTCGGCTGCGCCGGCAGCTTCCCGGGGCCTGAGGCGCCCTGCTCGGCCTACCTGGTCGAGGCGGACGGCTTCCGCCTGCTGATCGACTTCGGCCCGGGCTCGATGTCGGCGCTGCAGCGCTACGGCAGCCTCTACGCCGTCGACGCGATCCTGCTGTCGCACCTGCACTGCGACCACATGCTCGACGCCTGCTCCTACATCGTGGCCCGCCGCTACGCCCCGGCCGGACCGTTCCCGCCCCTGCCCGTCTACGCGCCCGTGAACGCCCCCGAGCGGATCACGGCGGCCTACGGCGGGGAGAACGAGCCGATGTCCATCGGCGACGTGTACAGCTTCTACGCCCTGCAGCCGGGCAGCTTCCCGATCGGGCCGTTCGCGGTGACCGTGGACCGGGTGAACCACCCCATCGAGACCTACGGCGTGCGCCTCGAGCACGAGGGCAAGGTGCTCGCGTACTCGGCCGACACCGCCCCCTGCGAGGCCCTCATTCGCCTGGCCCAGGGCGCCGACGTGTTCCTGTGTGAGGCGAGCTACCTCGACGGCGTGGACAATCCGCCCGACCTGCACCTGACCGGCCGGGAGGCGGCCGAGCACGCCACCAAGGCGGGCGTCGGCCGGCTGCTGCTCACGCACCTGGTCCCGGCCTGGGGGAGCGAGGCGCTCACGCACGAGGCGGCATCGAGCGCCTTCTCCGGCCCGATCGACATCGTGCGGCCTGGCGCGCGGTACGACATTTAGGGACCCGTTTGCCGCCTGGCCAGCAAATCGTGGCCGCCTGCACGGACGCCGCCCTCATGGTGATGGCATGCGGATCGCGATCGTCACCGAGTCGTTCCCGCCCGATGTGAACGGCGTCGCCCACTCCGTGGTCCGGGTCGCCGAGCACCTCGTCGCGCGTGGCCACGAGCCGCTCGTGATCGCTCCGCAGCCGTCGTCCGCGGCGCGTTCGGTCACCGGCTCCTTGCCGTACCAGATCATCCGCGTCCCCTCCGTGGCCACGCCGGGCTATGGGAGCTTCCGCCTGGGGCTGCCCAGCCGCCACCTGGCCGCCGCGCTGCGGGCGCACCGCGCCGACCTCGTGCACCTTGCCAGCCCCTTCGTGCTCGGCGCCCGAGGCATGACGGTCGCCGCCTCGCTGGGGCTGCCCACGGTGGCCGTGTACCAGACGGACGTGCCCGCCTACGCCCGCCTGTACTACCGCTCGAACCTCGGCGAGTCGGCCGCCTGGCGCTGGCTGCGGCACATCCACAACGCCGCCGACCGGACCCTCGCGCCGTCGACCGCCGCCGCCACGGCCCTGCAGGGCCACGGCATCGAGCGCGTGTGGATCTGGCGCCGCGGCGTCGACGCGGCCCGCTTCGACCCCGGGCACCGCTCCGCGGCCCTGCGCCGCGCGGTCGCCGCCGAGGGGCAGGTGATCGTCGGCTACGTCGGCCGGCTCGCCGTCGAGAAGCGCGTCGACCTCCTCGCGCCGGTCAGCCGCATCCCCGGCGTCCGCGTGGTCGTGGTCGGCGACGGCCCGGCCCGCGCGAACCTCGAGCGGGCCATGCCGGACGCGGTGTTCCTCGGCGAGCGGCGCGGCGACCAGCTGGCCCGGATCTTCGCCAGCCTCGACCTGTTCGTGCACACCGGGCCGTTCGAGACCTTCGGCCAGGCCATCCAGGAGGCCCTCGCCAGCGGCGTGCCCGTGGTCGCGCCGGCCCAGGGCGGCCCGCTGGACCTCGTCGACGACGGCCGCACCGGCCTGCTCGTGCCGCCCGGCGACGCGCCCTCGGTCGTCTCGGCGGTGACCGAGCTCGTCCAGAACCACGAGCGGCGCCTCGCCATGGGCGTGGCCGCGCGCGTGGCGGTGGCGTCGCGCACATGGGCCGCGGTCGGCGACGAGCTGATCAGGCACTACGCCGACGTGCACGCCGGTGGTGTCGCCGCGCGCCCGGTGCCGATCCCCGCGTGAGTTCGGCGCTCGGCGTGCGGCTGCGCAACTTCGCGGTCAGCGGCGCCCGGGCCGCCGACCTGGAGTGTGACCGGCCCCCGCGCGCTCGTCGTCCGCCCGGCCGTCGCGGCCGCGCTCATCGGCGCCAACGACACCCTGCGCGACCCGTTCGACGCGGCGGCCGGCGGCGCGGGCACGACCGGTTCGCCGGGCACCTCGAGCGCCACGGCTCCCCGGCCGCGAATCCCGACCTGGACCTGGACCCGGTCCCCGGCAAGGTCGCCTGATCGGCTTGTCTAGGGTGGTTCCTATGGCCCGACCCGATGGACGCGTCCCAGACCAACTTCGACCTGTATCGATCACCCGCCAGTGGAGCATGCACCCGGAGGGGTCCGTACTCATCGAGTTCGGCGGCACCCGCGTGCTGTGCACCGCCAGCGTCACCGAGGGCGTGCCGCGCTGGCGCAAGGGCTCCGGCCTGGGCTGGCTGACCGCCGAATACGCGATGCTCCCGCGCGCGACCACCACCCGCAGCGACCGGGAGAGCGTGAAGGGCAAGATCGGCGGCCGCACCCACGAGATCTCCCGCCTCATCGGCCGCAGCCTGCGCGCCTGCATCGACCTCAAGGCCCTCGGCGAGAACTCGATCGTCCTGGACTGTGACGTCCTGCAGGCCGACGGCGGCACCCGCACGGCGGCGATCACCGGCGCCTACGTGGCCCTCCACGACGCCGTCGCCTGGCTGGCGACCCAGCGCAAGCTCGCCGGCAAGCCCGCGGACGTCCTGCACCGCTCGGTCGCCGCCGTCAGCGTCGGCATCATCGCCGGCGAGCCCCGCCTGGACCTCTGCTACGAGGAGGACGTGGTGGCGGACGTGGACATGAACGTGGTGTGCACCGGCGCGGGCGAGTTCGTCGAGGTCCAGGGCACCGGCGAGCAGGGCATCTTCACCCGCGCGGAGCTGGACACCCTCGTGGACCTCGGCGCCCGCGGCTGCGCGGATCTGACCGCCCTGCAGCAGAAGGCCCTCGCCGGATGAACCTCCTCCTCGCGACCCGCAACAAGAAGAAGCTGGTCGAGCTGCGCCGGGTCATGGAGGCCGCGGCGCTGAGCATCGACCTGCTCGGCCTGGACGACGTCGACAGCTACCCGGAGGCCCCCGAGACCGGCCTCACCTTCGAGGAGAACGCCCTGCTCAAGGCCCGCGAGGCCGTCCACTACACCGGCCTGCCGAGCATCGCCGACGACTCGGGCCTGGCCGTGGACGCCCTCAACGGCATGCCCGGCGTCTTCTCGGCCCGCTGGTCGGGCCTGCCGAGCGGCGCCCCCGACCGCGACGGCGCGAACCTGCGCCTGGTCCTGGCGCAGGTCGGCGACGTCCCCGACGAGCACCTGGGCGCCGCGTTCGTGTGCGCCGCCGCCCTCGTCTACCCGGACGGCCGCGAACAGGTCTTCCGCGGCGAGATGCGCGGCCACCTGATCAGGGCCCCGCGCGGCGACGGCGGCTTCGGCTACGACCCGATCTTCGTGGCCGACGGTTACACGAAGACGACCGCCGAGCTGACCCCCGACGAGAAGGACGCCATCAGCCACCGAGGCAAGGCGTTCCGCGCGCTGGCCGCAGCGCTGTAACACCTGCCGACCGGCGGCGGTCGGCTCAGGCGCGAGTTTCTCGGTTCGCCTGCTCCGGCCGCCGTCTGTCAGCGCTGCAACACCCGCTGACCGGCGGCGGTCGGCTCAGGCCCGGGTTTTCTCGGTTCGCCTGCTCCGGCCGCCGCTGTGCTCCCTCGCTGCTGCTCGCCGGCTTGGGCTCTCGTTCCCCTCAGGCGAGCGGCCCCGCCACTTCCTCGATCTCCTTGCGCAGCTCCCGCGACCAGACCAGCCCGCGAGCCGCCTCCATCACCGGCGCGAGGAACACATCCGGCCCCGGCCCGCCCGCGAACCGCTCCACCATCGCCACCGCGCGCTCCCCGGCCGGCGAGGGCCGCAGCGGAGCCCGCAGCTGGATCCCGCGCACCGCCGAGATCAACTCGACCGCCAGGATGCTGCAGAGGTTGTCGAGAACGGTCCGCAGCTTCCGCGTCGCCGCCCACCCCATCGACACGTGGTCCTCCTGCATGCCCGACGTCGGCAAGGAGTCCACGCTCGCGGGCGCCGCCAGCCGCCGGTTCTCCGCGACGATCCCCGCCGCCGTGTACTGCGCGATCATCAGCCCCGAGTTCACCCCCGCATCCGGGGTCAGGAACGGCGGCAGGTCCCGCGACCGGGTGACGTCGAGCAGCCGGTCCACCCGCCGCTCCGCGATCGCCCCGACCTCCGCCGCTGCGATCGCGAGAAAGTCCGCCGCGAACCCGAGCGGCGCCCCGTGGAAGTTCCCCGTCGACTCGACCCGCCCGTCGGTGAGCACCACCGGGTTGTCCACGATCGAGCGCAGCTCCCGCCCCGCGACGGTCGTCGCGAACTCGAGCGTGTCCCGCGCCGCCCCGGCCACCTGCGGCGCGCACCGCATCGAGTACGCGTCCTGCACCGCATGCACCAGGTCGTCCCGGTGCGAGTCCATGATCGGCGAGCCCTGCAGGAGCCGGTGGATGTTCGCCGCCGAGGCCGCCTGCCCCGGGTGCGGCCGGATCGTGTGCAGCTCCGGCATGAACGGCCGATCGGAGCCGAGCATCGCCTCGATCGACAGCGCCGCGGTGATGTCCGCCATCGTGAACAGGTGCCGCGAGTCCTCGATGGCCATGATCAGCATGCCGAGCATGCCGTCGGTGCCGTTGATGAGCGCCAGCCCCTCCTTCGAGGACAGCGCGATCGGCGACACTCCGGCATCGAGCGCGCTGAGCCGGGTGCCGTCCTTCGCCAGCACCCACCCCTCGCCGATCAGCACCAGCGCACAGTGGGCCAGCGGCGCCAGGTCCCCGGACGCGCCGAGCGACCCGTGCTCCGGCACCCACGGCGTGATGTCGGCGTTGAGCAGTTCCACGAGCGCCTGCGCGACCTCGGGCCGCACCCCGGAGCGCCCCATCGCCAGGGAGCGGATCCGCAGGAGCATCATCGCTCGTACGACCTCCCGCGGCATCGGCGCCCCGACGCCCGCCGCGTGCGAGCGGATCAGCGCGTGCTGCAGCTCCGCCCGGCGCTCGGGTGCGATGAACGTGTTGGCGAGCGCCCCGAACCCGGTCGACACCCCGTACACCGGGCGCCCGTCCCGCTCGATCGCATCCACGATGGACCGGCTCGCGCGCATGGCGTCGAGCGCGTCCGGCGCGAGGGTCACCCGCGCGTTGCCCCGGGCGACCGCGATCAGGTCGTCGGGGGTGATGCCAGAGGCGGTGATGGTGATCAAACCAGCTCCCCATTGAGCACGACGTTGGTGGTCAGCGGCACCCCGGGCCGGTAGGCCAGGTGCACGTACGAGGGGGCGTCCAGCACGACGAGGTCGCCGCGCGCCCCGTACGTCAGCCGCCCGATGTCATCCCGGCGCAGCGCCGCCGCCCCGCCCCGCGTCGCCGCGAGCACGGCCTCGGCCGGCGTCATCGCCATCTCCCGCACCGCGAGCGCGATGCAGAACGGCATCGACGTGGTGTACGACGACCCCGGATTGCAGTCCGTCGCCAGCGCGACCGTGGCCCCCGCGTCCAGCAGCGCCCGGGCCGGCGGATACGGCGACCGCGTCGAGAACTCCGCCCCCGGCAGCAGCGTGGCGACCGTGCTCGACCCGGCGAGCGCCGCGATGTCCGCCGCGGTCAGGTGCGTGCAGTGATCCGCCGACGCCGCGTTCAGCTCCACCGCGAGCCGCACCCCGGGCCCCTCCGACAGCTGGTTCGCGTGGACCCGCACACCCATCCCCGCGTCGGCGCCGACGGTCAGGATGGCCCGCGAGTGATCCGCGTCGAACGCACCCCGCTCGCAGAACACGTCGATCCACCGCGCCCCGGCCCCGTGCGCCGCGGTGAGCATCGGCCCGCAGACGAGGCTCACATAGTCGTCCGTCCGCTCCGCATATTCCGACGGCACCACATGCGCCCCGAGGAACGTCGTCTCGGTGCTGAACTCCCGCGCGATCCGCAGCGACCGAGCCTCATCGGCGACGCTCAGCCCATATCCGGACTTGATCTCCATCGTCGTCGTGCCCTGCCGCAGCGCCTCATGCCGCAGCCGCGCCACGTTCGCCCGCAGCTGCTCGTCATCGGCGGCCCGGGTCGCCCCGACGGTCGTGCGAATCCCCCCGCCCGTGTACGGCTGCCCCGCCATCCGCGCCGCGAACTCCGCCGCCCGATCGCCGCCGAACACCAGGTGCGAGTGGCTGTCGACGAACCCGGGCAGCACCGCGGCCCCGTTCGCGTCGAGCCGCATGTCGGCCGCCGGCGTTTCCCCGGCCCGCCCGATCCACTCGACCCGCCGGCCGTCGATGACGAGCGCGGCGTCGCGCCGGATCCCGAGCGGTCCCTCACCCCAGTTCGGGTCGCCCGTGACGAGCTCCCCGATGTTGGTGACCAGCAGCGACCTCATCGCGCCGCCGCCCCGACGCGCCCGCTGTCCACGGCCTCACGCGCTCCGGCGGGGCCGCTCGCACCGGCCGAGATCATCTCCAGCGCCTCCCGCAGCGCCGCCCCGACGTCCGGCACCGCGATGTGCAACCCGTCACGCACGACGACCCGCCCGTCGACCACCACGTGCCGCACGTCGGCCGCCGTGGCCGCGAACCCGATCGCCGCCGGATCGCAGCCCGCCGTCCGCGGCGAGTCGAGCGCCACGGTGACCAGGTCCGCCCGGCCGCCGACGGCGATGGAGCCGGCGTGCGACCAGCCGAGCGCCGCGTGCCCGGCGGCCGTGGCCGCGGTCATCAGCTCGGCGCCCGTGAAGTGCCCGCGACGCTCAGTGTGGAGCCGCTCGTGCATCTCGACCCCGCGCGCCTCCTCGAACAGATCGATCACCGCGTGGCTGTCGCTGCCCAGGCTGAGCGGGCTGCCCGCGTCGACCAGCGCCCGCGCGTGCCCGATGCCGTCGGCGAGATCCCGCTCGGTCGTCGGGCAGAAGCACACCCCGGTGCCGCTGTCGCCGAGCTCGGTCCGGTCCGTGTCGGTCAGGTGCGTGGCGTGCACGGCCGTCACCCGCCCGCCGAGCAGTCCGCGATCGGCCAGCAGCTCCGTCGGTGTGCGGCCGTGCACCGCGAGGCAGGCCTCGTTCTCCGCGCGCTGCTCCGAGAGGTGTATGTGCGTCGGCAGGCCATCGGTGCGCGCCACGAACGCCGTCAGCACCTCCGCCGGCACGGCCCGCACACTGTGCGCCGCCGCCCCGATCCGCGCGTGGGGCCGGGGCCGGAGCCGATCCAGCCGGTTCGACCAGGCCTCGATCGACCCGTCACCGAACCGGAGCTGTACCCCCTCCAGCGCCCGCCCGTCGACCCCCGCCGTCAGATACAGCGTGTCGAGCAGCGTGATCCTGATCCCCGCATCGGCCGCCGCGGCGATGAGTGCCTCGCCCATCGCGTTGGGGTCCGCATACTTCACCCCGCCCGGCCCGTGGTGCAGATAGTGGAACTCGCCGACGCAGGTGATCCCGGCCCGCGCCATCTCGGCGTACACCGCCATCGCCAGCGCGTGATACGAGTCCGGGTCGAGCGCGCCCGCCACCGCGTACATCTGCTCGCGCCAGGTCCAGAACGTGCCCCGCCCCCGCTGTGTCCGGCCCCGCAGCGCCCGGTGGAACGCGTGGGAGTGCGCGTTGGCCAGGCCCGGCAGCGTCAGCCCCGGCAGCCGCACCGCGCCGGCGGCCCCGGCCGCGTCGACCGGCGTCTCCGGCCGAACCGCGACGAACCGGCCGCCCGCGATCTCGACCACCACGTCGTCGGCGACGCCGGACGGCAGCCAGGCGTGTTGGCAGTGGTACCGCATCACTGACATAGCCGAGCCAAGAGATCGGTGAGCTTCTCCACCCCGGCGGCGCAGTCGGCATCGCTGGCCGATTCCTGCGGCGCGTGCGAGATGCCCGTCGGGTTCCTCACGAACAACATCGCCGTGTCGACATGAGCGGACAACACGCCCGCGTCGTGCCCGGCACCGGTCGGCAGCACGGGCGCCTGAAGCTCGAGGGCGGCGAGCTTGCTGACGTCCCCCGTGAACCCGACCTCACCGGTGACCGACTCCGCGGCCATCGTGACGTGCGTGCCGTCGAGCCGAGCCCGCTGCTCCGCCCGCTGGTGAATGGCCTCGACGAGCTTCTGCAGCGTCTCGCCGTCCGCCGCCCGGGCGTCGAGCCAGGCGGAGGCGCTGGCCGCGATGGCGTTGGTGGCGTTCGGCGCGACCTCGACCCGCCCGACGGTCGCGTGTGCGCCGTGGGTCCGGGCGGCCTCGTCGGTCGCCAGCACCGTGAAAGCGAGGGTGAGCATCGGGTCGTGCCGGTCCGACATGCGGGTCGTGCCGGCGTGGTTGCCCTCGCCGGTGAAGTCGAAGCGATACCGCCCATGCGGCCAGATCGCACTCGCGACCCCGACCGGGGCGTTGAGGTGGTCGAGGGCTCGCCCCTGCTCGACGTGAAGCTCGACGAACGCCCCGATGCGCGCCAGACGCTCCGGGTCGGGGCCGAGCCGATCCGGGTCGAGCCCGGCCCGCCCGATCGCGTCCGCGAGCCGGGCGCCCTCCCGGTCCCGCAGCCGCAGCGCCTTCGCGGGATCGAACGCTCCGGTCATCAGCCGCGAGCCGAGGCACGGCACCCCGAACCGCGCCCCCTCCTCCTCGGTGAACACCACGACCGCCACGGGCCGCGCCGGCTTCACGCCCCGCTCCCGGAGCCGGTCGATGGCGAGCAGCCCCGACACGACGCCCAACGGCCCGTCGTAGGCGCCGCCATGCGGGACGGAGTCGAGATGGCTGCCGGTGACAACGGCGCCCTCCTGGTCCGGCTCGCCCCACCAGGCCCACAGGTTGCCGTTGCGGTCGATCTCAACCTCGAGGTCGCGGTCCAGCGCCTCCTCGACGAACCACTCGCGGCAGACCAGGTCGGTGTCGGTCCACGAGTGACGGACATATCCGCCGTCCTCGCCGGCCCGCCCGATCGGGCTCAGCGATCCCCACAGCGCGGCGAACCGGTCGGCGCTCATCATGCCCGCTCACCGGCCTCTTCGCCGTCGGCCGTCGTCTCCCGCATCGGCACCCGGAGCCCGTTGGACTCGGCGACCTCCACCGCGTCCTCGTACCCGGCGTCCACGTGCCGCAGCACGCCCATCGCGGGGTCGTTGCCGAGCACCCGCGCCAGCTTCTGCGCCGCGAGCTCGGTGCCGTCGGCGACCGAGACCTGCCCGGCGTGGATGGAGCGGCCGATCCCGACGCCGCCGCCGTGGTGGATCGACACCCAGGAGGCGCCCGAGGCCGTGTTCACCAGCGCGTTGAGTAGCGGCCAGTCCGCGATCGCGTCCGAGCCGTCACGCATCGCCTCGGTCTCCCGGTACGGCGAGGCGACGGAGCCGGTGTCGAGGTGGTCGCGCCCGATGACGATCGGGGCCTCCAGCGTGCCGTCGGCGACCATCTCGTTGAACCGGAGTCCGGCCCGGTCACGTTCGCCCTGGCCGAGCCAGCAGATGCGGGCCGGCAGACCCTGGAACGCCACCCGCTCCTGCGCCATCTTGATCCAGCGGTGCAGCGAGGCGTTCTCCGGGAAGAGGTCGAGGATCGCCTGGTCGGTGGCGGCGATGTCGGCGGGGTTGCCCGACAGTGCGGCCCAGCGGAAGGGGCCCTTGCCCTGGCAGAAGAGCGGCCGGATGTACGCCGGGACGAACCCCGGAAACGCGAACGCCCGATCGAATCCGCCCAGTTGCGCCTCGCCCCGGATCGAGTTGCCGTAGTCGAACACCTCGGCGCCGCGGTCGAGGAATCCGACCATCGCCTCCACGTGCCGCGCCATCGAGTGGCGGGCCCGGTCGGTGAACTCCTCGGGCTTCTTGGCCGCGTAGTCCGCCGCGTCCTCGGGGTCGATGCCGCTCGGGATGTAGGAGAGCGGGTCGTGCGCCGACGTCTGGTCGGTCACGATGTCGACCGGGACCCCCATCCGCAGCAGTTCGGGAAGCAGCAGTGCGGCATTGCCCACGATTCCCACCGAGAGCGGCTTGCGCGCGATCTGGGCCTCGGCCGCGGCCCGGACCCCGGCCTCCAACGAGTCGGCGATGACGTCGAGGTAGCGGGTGGCGACCCGGCGTTCGAGCCGGGTGCGATCGACGTCGATGATCAGGCAGACGCCCCCGTTCATGGTGACCGCGAGCGGCTGGGCACCGCCCATCCCGCCGCACCCCGCGGTGACCGTGAGCGTGCCGGCCAGCGTCCCGCCGAACCGCTTCTCCGCCACCGCCGCGAACGTCTCGTAGGTGCCCTGGAGGATGCCTTGCGTGCCGATGTAGATCCAGGACCCGGCGGTCATCTGCCCGTACATCGTGAGGCCCAGCGCCTCCAGCCGCCGGAACTCCGGCCAGTTGGCCCAGTCGCCGACAAGGTTGGAGTTGGCGATCAGGACCCGCGGCGCCCACTCGTGCGTCTGCAGCACCCCGACGGGCCGGCCGGACTGCACCAGCATCGTCTCGTCGGGCCCCAGGGTCGTCAGCGTGCGGACCAGCGCTCGGTAGGACGGCCAGTCCCGTGCGGCCTTGCCCGTGCCGCCGTAGACCACCAAATCCTGGGGGCGTTCCGCGACGTCAGGATCGAGGTTGTTCATGAGCATGCGAAGGGCGGCTTCTTGTTGCCATCCTCGCGCCGTCAACTGGGTGCCCCGAGGGGCACGGACTGCTTCCATGATTCTCCTCGGTTAGGGCAGGAATACCTGACGAGTGGCGGCGGAGCGCTCGAACGCCTCGAGCCGTTCCTGGGTTTCGGCCGGTGCGGAGTCGCACATCGCCTGGAGCAGGATCGTCACCATCGCCATCGGCGCGGTGTGCATGTCGAAGACCAGGCGGGAGCCCACCGGCGCGGTGAGCACCACGTCCGACTCGGCGGCCGCCGGGCTGACCGGTGAGTCCGTCACGGTGACGACACGAAGACCCGCGGCCCGCGCTTCCCGGAGCGCGTCGACCGCCTCGCGCGGATATCGGGGCAGCACAAACGCCAGCATCGCAACTGCACCGGCCGCGCGCGCCTGTTCCAGACGATCCGCGAGCAGGCTGCCTTGCTCCTGCACAAACCGTACATCCGGATGGACCTTGGCCGCGAAGTAGGCAAACGCTCCCGCGATCGCCGCGGCCGCCCGCAGGCCGAGGACCGGCAGTGGGCGGCTCGCCATCAGTAACTGCCCTGCCTCGTGCAGCGGCCCGGGGTCCTTGAGCATGGCGGAGAGCTGCTGCAGGTTGGTGATCTCGTCGCCGAGTGCCTGCTCGAACTGGCTGGCCGCGGCCGACTCGTCGGCACCGTCCACTGTGGATGAGCCGTGCCGGTAGCCGTCGATCGTGACGCGCAGTTGGTCGCGGAGCGCGGGATAGCCCTCGAACCCCAGCGCCGTTGCGAACCGGGTCACCGACGGCTGACTCACGCCCGCAAGGGTCGCCAGGTCGCCGCTGGAGAGATAACCGGCCTGCCCGGCGTGCTCGACCAGGATGCGCGCGATGCGCCGCTGGACTGGCGTGAGCCGCTGTCCGTCGAAGAGGTCGAGTATCCGCTGGCGCGGGGTGGAAGTCATGGGGTCAATGTAAGTCGGCTTTCAGGCTTGCGTCAAGTGCATGAGGTCATTCAGAATGTTGGCAGGAGGAGGGATGACCATGCGACTCTCTGAGCGTGCGGCTGAGTTACCTCGCGACCTATCCGATCAAGAGCTGCTACCGCGTCGAGGCGGAAAGCGCGGAAGTCGAGCCCTGGGGGCTCGCCGGCGACCGCCGCTGGATCGTCGTCGACGAGGCGGCCAAGCTGATCACCCAACGGGACTGGCCGTCGCTGGGTCGGGTCCGCCCGCGGTACAACGGCCTCGGGCTGGTGCTGGAGGCGGAGGGGGCGGAGCCGCTCGCGGTGCCGTACCCGTCGGCCGAGACATCCGACATCAAGCACTTCCACATGTGGATCGCCGCGACGTCCGCGGGGGACGTCGCGAACCGCTGGGTGTCGCAGGTGATCGGCCGGCCGGCCCGCCTGTTCCACCTCGACGATCCGGCCCGGCGGCCGGTCGACCCGGCGTACGGGACGCCGGACGATCGGGTCAGCTTCGCCGACGGATACCCGCTCCTGCTGGCCAACGAGGCCTCGCTGCGGGCGGTCAACGACTGGCTGGCCGAGGAGGGGGACGAGCCCATCGCGATGACGCGGTTCCGGCCCAACGTCGTCGTCTCCGGCGCCCCGGCCTGGGCGGAGGACGACTGGATCGGCCGCCGAATCGTCATCGGCGAGGTCACCTTCCGTGTGCCGAAGGCGTGCGAACGGTGCGTGCTGACCACCATCGACCCCGAGACGGGGGAGAAGGGGCGGCAGCCGCTGCGAGTGCTGGCCAAGCACCGGCGGTTCCCGACTGGGCTGCTGTTCGCTGTCAACCTCATCCCGGACATGCGCGGGAGAATCGCGATCGGCGACAAGATCGCGGTCGTCTGACGGCGCCGGGCGGCCGGGCCGCGCTGGCGGTGAGGCGACGACGGCAACCAATTGCAGGCGGGTGTCGTTCACCGGCCGCTGCGGTTCTCGTCGTTCGCTGCGGCTCGGAGCATCCGGGGCAGCGCTGATCGGCGAGTCGGGGGACGTCCGCTCGCGGCGCCCGGCCCGGGCGGTTCGTGAGGTCCGTGCGCCGACGGCGGGTGCGAGGCGTGTGGAAGTAGCCGGTGGCGGAGGTGATGCGTGGGATTCGGACACTGACGACGAGAGCACGCCGGACGGCGAGGCGAAAGTGGCATAACGCGTCGCGGGGTGCTGCTGGCGGGACATGATCAAGGCGTGACGCCCGGGCGGGTGCGGCCCCATCTTGCCGAGATCCTCGATCGCACGCATCACGTCGTCGTGACGTTCAGCGTGCTCGGGAACCTGCTGCCCGAGCCGGAGGCGGTGGCGTGGCAGGTCGGCGAGATGCTGCGGGAGGCCGGGCATCGGATGTCGATCCTGGGCGGCACGAGTGACAACCCGTTCGAGGTGCTGGCCGAGGCGTACGAGGTGTCGGAGGAGGTGGGGCGCAGGGCCGAGCAGCTGATCCACGACGCTGAGGTCGACGCGGCGGACTGGGTGCCGGTGACCACGGGATCGGCCGAGTTGCTCGAGGCGTGCCGGGCGACCGGGCGGTCGGTCGCCGTGTACGCGCCGCACAGCGAGTCGGCGGTTGGGCGGTACCTGCACCGGCTCGGGCTGCGCGGGCTCGTCGGGCCGGCGCTGGGGCGGGGGTTCGCGATGCGGAATCCGGCGATCCGGACGATGGCGCCGGTGCTCGAGGCGATCGGGGTTCAGGCGCAGGATGCGGCGGTGGTGTGCGCGACGTTCTCGGCGATGTCGGCGACGCAGCGGGCGGGGGCGCATGCGATCGGGGTGGAGCGGATTCGGGAGCCGCGGAAGATGCTGCACGGAGGGGAGGGGCGCAATGCGGTGGTGCGGTCGTTGATGGCGCTGGCTGAGGCGATGAAGGAGGTCGGGTCGCCGCGGGGTCTGTCGTAGCGGCGCTCGGGCCACCGGGATGGCGACCGTCGTAGAGGGGCGCAACGCGGTGTGCGGTCGTTGATGGCGCTGGCTGAGGCGATGAAGGAGGTCGGGTCGCCGCGGGATCTGTCGTAGCGGCGCTCGGGGCCACCGGGACGGCGACCGTCGTAGAGGGGCGCCCAGGAACGTTGGCTGTGGCACCGGGGCGGCGGGGGCCGTTCGATCGTCGAGCTGCCGTACGGGTGCCTGCGCGAAGCATCGAAGCGGGGCTATCGATGCAAGATCAGTAGTCAAAACACATCGGTAATGTGAGTGAAACGGTTCGTGCCTAGGCTCCGTTCATGGCGGACATCTTCGATGAGTACTCGATGTCCGGGGCCATGTTCGAGGCGTGGGACGAGATGTTCGAACGCCCCGGGCAGCCGCGGTCGCCCTATCGGTCGTTGTTTGCCGCGCTCCAGCCCCTCGCCCCCGCTGACCTGCGGTTTCGGGCCGATCAGCTCGCTCGGGTGTTCACCGATCGCGGGGTCACGTTCGCGTACGCCGGGGAGGAGCGGCCGTTCCCGCTCGACCTCATTCCGCGCATCCTCGACGCCGCGGAGTGGGATCTTCTCACCGCCGCGGTGCAGCAGCGGGTCAAGGCGCTCGAGGCGTTTCTGGCCGACATCTACGGGGCCGGACGCGTGTTCGCCGATGGGGTCGTGCCGCGGAAGCTGATCACGACGAGTGCGCACTTTCATCGGCAGGCGTACGGCATCGAGCCGCCCAACGGCGTGCGGGTGCACATCAGCGGCGTCGACCTGGTGCGGGACGAGCAGGGGCATTTCCGGGTGCTGGAGGACAACCTCCGCATTCCGTCGGGAGTGTCGTACGTGATCGAGAACCGGCGGGCGCTCACGCACACGATGCCGGCGCTGTTCGCCGATGCGCGCGTGCGGCCCGTCGACGACTATCCGGCTCGGCTCCTCGCGGCGCTGCGGGCCGCGGCGCCCGAAGGGGTCGACGATCCGACCGTCGTGGTGCTGACGCCCGGGGTCTACAACGCCGCCTACTTCGAGCACGCGCTGCTCGCGCGGCTCATGGGCGTCGAGCTCGTCGAGGGGCGCGACCTCGTGTGCAGCGGCAATCGGGTGCGGATGCGCACCACGCAGGGCGAGCGGCCGGTGCACGTCGTCTACCGGCGCGTCGACGACGACTTCATCGATCCGCTGCACTTCCGGCCGGACTCGGTGATCGGGTGCCCGGGGATCGTGAACGCGGCGCGGGCGGGGCAGGTCACGCTCGCCAACGCGGTGGGCAACGGGGTCGCCGACGACAAGCTGCTGTACACGTACGTGCCCGACCTGATCCGCTACTACCTCGCCGAGGAGCCGCTGATCGACAACGTGGAGACGTACCGGCTCGACGACCGCGACCCCGAGGTGCTCCACGATGTGCTCGGCCGGCTCGACCAGCTCGTGCTCAAGCCGGTCGACGGCGCCGGGGGCAAGGGGATCGTGATCGGGCCGCAGGCCTCCGAGGAGACCCTGGCCAGGCTGCGGCGGGCGGTCGAGCAGGACCCGCGCGGCTGGATCGCGCAGTGGCCCGTCGCGCTGTCCACGTCGCCGACGCTGCTCGGGGACCGGGTCGCGCCGCGCCACATCGACCTGCGGCCGTTCGCGGTCAACGACGGCAACGAGATCTGGCTGCTGCCCGGCGGGCTGACCCGCGTCGCGCTGCCCGAGGGGGCGCTCGTGGTCAACTCCAGCCAGGGCGGCGGCTCCAAGGACACCTGGGTGCTGGCCCACCCGGGCGATCCGGCGCCGCCACCGCAGCCGCGGGTCGCCGCCGAGCCCCGCGACACCGGCGGGAGCCCGCGCGACAGCGGGCCCGCGGCCGCCCAGATGGCCGGACAGCAGCAGTAGGGAGGAGGGCAGATGCTCAGTCGCATCGCGGAGTCGCTGTTCTGGATCGGCCGGTACATCGAGCGCGCCGACGACACCGCGCGCATCCTCGACGCCTTCCTCGGCCGGCTGATCGAGGACCCGTGGGCCGACGAGGACGCGGCCTGCCGCACGCTCATGTCGATCCTCGGCGCCCCCGCGCCGCAGGACCGCCGGCTCACCACCGGCGACGTGCTGGAGCTGCTCGCGTTCGACGCCGAGGACCCGAGCGCGATCTCCGGCGCGATCGTGGCGGCCCGCGACAACGCGCGGGGCGTGCGCGAGACGATCTCCAGCGAGATGTGGGAATGCCTCAACGTCACCTGGCACACGCTGGCGTCGCGCCGGGTGGCGGCCGAGCGGCTCGGGCCGACGGTCTTCCTCAGCTACGTGCGCGAGCGGGCGGCCGTGCTCGCCGGGCTCGCCGAGTCCACGATGAGCCGCGACGACGGCTGGCGGTTCCTGGTCCTCGGGCGCAGCCTGGAGCGGGTCGACATGACCGCGCGGCTGCTGTCGATCCAGACCAACACGCCCGACGAGGTGACCGGCTGGCGCACGGTGCTGCGCTCGTGTGGCGCCGACGAGGCGTTCCTGCGCACCCACGGCGGCACGTTCGACCCGCAGCGGGTCACCGAGTTCCTGCTCCTGGACCGGCTGTTCCCCCGGTCCGCCCTGCATGCCCTGGGCACCGCCGAGCAGTGCCTCGTCGACCTGGCCCCCACGACGGAACGCGCGGGCGTGACCGACGCCGCGCGCCGGCCGATCGGGCAGATCCGCACGCGGCTGGAGTACGCCGACACGACCATGCTGCTGGCCGAGCTCCCGCAGCACCTGCGCGCGCTGCAGCAGACCTGCGCGACGGCGAGCGCGGCGATCACGGCCCGGTACTTCCCGCAGTCCACGCCCGTCACGTGGGGCACAGTCGCTTGGGGTGGCTCATGAACTGGCGCCTGAAGATCCGGCACGTCACCGGCTACAAGTACGCCGGCACGGTCTCGGCCTCCTACAACGAGGCGCGGCTGACCCCGCTGACCCTGCCGTGGCAGACGACGCTCTTCAGCCAGGTCGAGGTCACGCCGGGGGCGACCACGTACCGCTACCACGACTACTGGGCCACCCAGGTCACCGCGTTCGATCTGCACCGCCCGCACCAGCAGCTGCGCGTCGTCTCCAGCAGCCTGGTCGAGGTGTCGCCGCCCCCGGCGCCCGCGACCTCGCTCGGCTGGTCCGACCTCGGCACCGACCTGGTGCTCGACGCGCACGCCGAGTTCCTCGCGCACTCGCGGCTCACCGCGGTCGCCCCGGCCCTCGCCGCCGAGGTCTGGGCCGCGTGCGGCGGCTCCCCGGGCGACGCCGCCGAGGCCGTCTGTCACTGGGTGCGGGATCAGGTGTCGTACGTCCCGGGCTCGACCGGCGTGCAGACCAGCGCCCAGGAGGCGTGGGACCTGCGCCAGGGGGTCTGCCAGGACATCGCGCACCTGACCGTGGGCCTGCTGCGGGCCCGGGGGATTCCCGCGCGCTACGTCTCCGGCTACCTGCACCCCAAGGTCGAGGCCGAGGTCGGCGAGACGGTCGCCGGGCAGAGCCACGCCTGGGTCGAGTGGTGGGCGGGGGAGTGGACCGGGTTCGACCCGACCAACGGCGTGCCCGTCGGGCCGCGGCATGTGGTGGTCGCCCGCGGCCGCGACTACGACGACGTGCCGCCGCTGCGCGGGGTGTACCACGGCGCGCCGAGCAAGCACCTGGGCGTCACGGTGGAGATCACACGCCTGGCGTGAGTATTGTGTCTCTGCGTTACGCGGGGGCCGTAGCCCAATGGCAGAGGCACACGGTTTAGGTCCGTGCCAGTGTGAGTTCGACTCTCACCGGCCCCACCGCCTTGAGTGCTTCCTGCGCGCGCCATGCTCCGGCTGCGCCGCCGTTTATCGGTACTGCAACCTTTTTTCGGCCTCGTACACTCGGGCGCATCATGACGAAGCTGAATCAGATCATCGCGGTCGAGAAGGGCGTGAAGTCCCGCTCGTTCCAGGAGCTCACCGAGGCCCACCACGTTCTGCAGAAGCCGGCGCTGCTGGCCGGCATCTCCCGCACCTATCGCCCGAAGGACGAGGAGGGCGAGCAGCTCCCGCCCGAGTCCACCCGGGTGCAGGTCAAGGCCGAGGAGGTGCTCCGCCAGACCGGCACGATCCTCACCCGCCTGTTCGACGTCACCGCCACCAAGGACTGGACGAACTGCGTCGCGCGCGCGGACGTCTCGGTCGACGGCCAGGTCCTCCTGCGCGAGGTTCCGGTGTCGTACCTGCTCTTCCTGGAGAAGCAGCTCGCCGACCTCCTGACCTTCGTGCGCAAGCTGCCGATCCTCGACGCCGCGGAGACGTGGGTCTACGACGCCTCGGCCGACACGTACGCGACCGAGCCGACGCAGACCACCCGCACGAAGAAGATCCCGCGCAACCACGTCAAGGCCGAGGCGACGGAGAAGCATCCGGCGCAGGTCGAGGTCTACTACGAGGACGTGGTCATCGGCTACTGGAAGACCGTCAAGTTCTCCGGTGCCCTGCCGGCCAAGCGCGTGAACGAGCTCGTCGAGCGCGTCGAGAAGCTGCAGGCCGCGGTGAAGTTCGCCCGCGAGGAGGCCAACGGCGTGCAGGTCGTGGAGCAGGAGACCGGCGAGAAGGTCTTCCGCTACCTGTTCGGCGCCTGACCGCGCGGCGGGGCGGAAATCGCGTTTCGCCGATCGGTGCCGAGCGACTACGATCGGCGGTGCGCAAGGAGCGCAGGCTGAACCTGAGGCTCAGTTTGACAGGTGCGCGCGGTGTCAACGTGGAGGTTCGATTCCTCCCGCCGTCACGACTCGAGACGGCGTAGCCCAACGGTAGAGGCGGCCGCGGGAGCCGAAACACAAACTCAACTTCTCGCTCCAGTCTGAGCATCCGCCGCCGAACGCCGGATCAACCGAACGGGACGCCAGTCGTCGAGGTTGCGGGTTCAACTCCCGCTCGGTCCTCTCCATGGGCCGATAGCTCAATCGAAGAGCGCGACGTCATAATCTGATCTTCGTTCTTCAAACGTCGCCGGTGTGCGCAATTGGGCGGCAAGCCGAAGCCCGGTGGATGGATACTCCACCGGGCTTCACCAATTCCCGCCGCCTGCCGGGCCGGTAGCAAAGTGCGCAGACCATGACTCGGGTCCGTGTCAGCGGCGGACCGTTGCTCCCGCCAGACACCGCTTGGCGCTGCGCGCCGTCGCTGCCAGGTCCGTGGCGCAAGAACGCAGTCAGTCCAGACCGAGGTCTTTGCGCAGCTTGGCGACGTGGCCGGTGGCGCGCACGTTATACATGGCGCGCTCGACGAGGCCCTTCTCGTCGATCACGAAGGTGGAGCGGATCACGCCGAGGACGGTGCGGCCGTAGTTCTGCTTCTCGCCGTAGGCCCCGTAGGCGCGCAGGATCGCGCGGTCGGGGTCGGAGACCAGCGGGAACGTGATCGCGTCGCGCTCGCGGAACTTGGCCAGCTTCGCGGGGGCGTCGGGCGAGATGCCCACGACCTCGTAGCCGGCGGCCTGCAGTGACGCAAGGTTGTCGCGGAAGTCGCACGCCTGCTTGGTGCAGCCGGGCGTCATGGCGGCCGGGTAGGCGTAGAGGACGACCTTGCGGCCGCGGAGGTCGGCCAGCGACAGGGGCTCGTCCCGGTCCGTCTGCAGCGTGAACTCGGGGGCGGTGTCACCCGGCTCGAGGCGCGTCGTCGTCATGCCCCGACTGTAGCTCCCGGGTACGACAAAAATCCGCCGCGACGAGGTCGACACACGTCGCTACGCAACGTCATGAGGGAGCCGTCGGGAACTTTTCGCCGCCGCCCCGCGACCAACTCGAAATGACCGGCGCGAAATCATGAACCCATGACCCGACGCAGATGGTCCGTCCCCCTGGCGATGCTCCTCGGCGCCCTGGCCATCCTCGTGCTGCCCGCCGCGCCCGCCAGCGCGCACGCGGAACTGGAGAAGACCGCGCCGGTCGCCGGCACGGTGCTCAACGACATGCCCGGCGAGGTGACGCTGACCTTCAGCGAGCAGGTCCGGCTCGTCGCGGACAAGATCAAGGTCGTCGCGCCGGACGGCGGCCGGGCCGACACGGGCAAGCCCGTCGTGCGCGACCAGGAGCTCGTCATCCCGCTCAAGCCCGGCGGTGCGAAGGGCACCTACCTGGTCAGCTACCGGGTCATCTCGGCCGACAGCCACCCGGTCAGCGGCGGCTACAGCTTCTCCTACGGCCAGCCGTCGGCCACCCCGAACCCCGACGACGCCGGCTCCGGCGTGCAGACCGACGCCGTGGTCAAGAACGCCATGTCGGTCGCGCGCTTCCTCGGCTTCGCGGGCCTCGTGCTGCTGGTCGGACCCGCGCTCATCCTGTTCGCGCTGTGGCCGCGCCGGCTGTCCACGCGCGACCCGGGCCGCCTCGCGCTGACCGGCGCCGGAGTGCTCGGGGTGAGCACGATCCTGGAGTTGTACGTCCAGATCCCGTACACCGCGGGCACCACGCTCTTCGACATCACCGGCGCGGCCGCGAGCGAGGTGATGGGCACCCCGTTCGGCGCCGCGCACCTGGTCCGGCTCGGCGCCGTGCTCGCGACCGCGATCCTGCTGCGCCCCGTGATCGCCGGGCGGGCCGGGAAGTTCGACCAGACCATGCTCGTGATCCTCGGCGTCGTCGGGCTCGCGACCTGGCCGATCTCGGGCCACCCGAGCGCCTCGCCGGTCCCGACGCTGACCGTGGTCGCCGACGCCGCCCACCTCGCGGCCATGTCCGTCTGGCTGGGCGGGCTCGTCATGCTCTTCGGCTTCCTGCTGCGCCGCGCGAACGCCCGCGAGCTGAGTGCGATCGTGCCGGTGTGGTCCGGGTGGGCGCTCTTCGCCATCACGGTGCTCGTGCTCGCGGGCACCGCGCAGGCCCTCGTGGAGATCGGGACCCTCGACGCGCTCACCGGCACGACGTACGGCCAGATCGTCATCGCCAAGGTCGCGCTGCTCGCCGTCGTGGTGGCGGTCGCGGCGTATTCGCGGCGCCTGACCAGCCGCCGCTTCGCCCCGGCCACCCCCGCCGTGCCGGACGATCCGGAGGACGACGACGAGCCGGTGGACGACGAGCAGCCGGTGGCGGAGCAGCCGGTGACGGAGGCGCCGGTGATCGAGGAGTGCGACCGGCGCCGGCTGCGCACCGCGGTCATCGCCGAGGTCGCGATCGCCGTGGTGGTGCTCGCCCTGACCTCCGTGCTGGTCCAGACGAGCCCGGCCCGCGCCGGGCAGAGCGACACCCCGCCGGGCCCCTTCGACACGGTGGTCTCCACGAACCTGCTCAAGATCCAGGTCGACATCTCCCCGGCGACCGTCGGCATGAACTCCGTGCATCTGTACGCGGTCAAGCCCGACGGCTCCGGCCCCCAGACGGTCGTCGAGTGGAAGGCGACGGCGGCGCTGCCGTCCAAGGGCATCGAGCCGCTGACCGTGCCGACGCTCGCGGTGAGCGACGACCACGCGATCGGCCAGGTCTCGCTGGTGTCCGCGGGCACCTGGGAGTTCAAGTTCACGGCCCGGGTGGACGACCTGAACCAGAGCACGGTGACGGTCCAGGTCCCGGTCAAATAGCGCGAAAACCGCGACATTCTGCGGTTTTCAGACGATACGTGCAGTGTGCGCCCGAATTGCCGGTAATGTCGGGAGTGTAACGCCGGGGGGAAGAGGGGCCGCTGCCATGGTCGTGCGTCTGGTTCGGGCGGGTGTCGGCGCGCTGCTGCTGCTCATCGCGGTGCCGCTGGCTCTCGCCGGTGGCGGACTCCTGCTCGCCATGGAGCATCGGGCCGCCGACGACACGTTCTCGGCGCGACTGGAGCGGGTCCGTGCCGACGGCACCGCCGTCGTCGTGCCCGACGTCGACGCGCTCCTGCGAGCCGACGCGCCGTTCGCGCGGGGTGGGCAGACCACGCTCAGCCTGTCGGCGGTCGGCTCCGGCGGCCCGCTCTTCATCGGGCTCGCGCCCACCGCGGACGTCAAGCGCTACCTCGACGGCCGGGCCCACACGAGCCTGACCCACGTCCGCCTCGCCCGCGGCCCGCTGCCGGTCGAGCTGACCGCCGAGCCCGCGAACCGCACCGCGAACCAGGCGGCCGCCCGCAACGACCCCGCCGACCTCGCCGGCGCCGCGAACCAGGCCGCCAACCAGGCCGCGAACCAGGCGGCCAACCAGGCCGCGAACCAGGCGGCCAACCAGGCGGCGGACCCGGCCGCGGCGAACCCTGACGCGGCGAACCCGGACGGGGCGAACCTGGCCGCGACGAACCCTGACGCGGCGAACCCGGCCGCGGCAAACGCGCCCGCGAACGACCCGGAGGCGAAGCGCCCGGCCCAGGAGAAGTTCTGGATCGCCCGCAGCGAGCAGCGCGCCGGCGAGGCCCGGCTCACCTGGTCGTCCTCGGCCCTGCGGGGCAAGCACCTCGCGCTCGTCGTGATGCGCGCCGACGGCCGGGCCGGCATCGACGCCGCGATCACCGCCCGCCTCGCCCCCGCCTGGCTCGGCCCCACCACCGGCGGCCTGCTCATGCTCGGCGGCGCCCTGTTCTTCCTCGCCCTGATCACGCTCGCCTGGCCCCCGGCCCGCCCGGCGCTGCAGGCCGCCGCCCCGGCCCCCGCCCCGGAGCCGCTCCCGATCCCTGCGCAGACCGCGCCGAAGGAGTCCGAGGGGCCCAAGGAGCCGAAGGCGGAGGAGCAGCAGCAGGCGGATGGGCAGACGGAGCAGCAGGCCGAGGGTCAGCAGGCCGAGGGTCAGCAGGCCGAGGAGCAGCAGACCGAGGCCGAAGCCGAGGCTCCCGGAACGGCGAACGAGCGCGTCATGGCCACCCTCGCCGACGTCCTCAAGGCCGCCGACGCGGATGCGACACCCCCGGCGAAGCCCGAGAAGCCGGCCCTGGAGGAGTGTGAGCTCGACCGCCCCGCCCCCGAGGACGCCGCGCTCGAGATCGACCTCCCGCCGCTGCCGGCGATGCCCAACATCGAGCTGCAGTTCACGTGGGCCCCGCTGGAGGTCGGCGACGAGCCCGCCGAGAAGGCCGAGAAGCCCGCCGAGTCGGTCGCCATGCCGTGACGCGCGCCACATCGGAGCCCGGCTTTGGTAACGACATGGCGCAGTATGAGTGGTTGCCCGCACCGAGGAGCGAGAAGTCGGCCGAATGAACACTAGGCTGTCCAGTGTGGGTGATCTTTTGGTCTGGATCGACTGTGAGATGACGGGGCTCGATCTGGGGAAGGACGCGCTGATCGAAGTCGCGGCGCTGGTGACCGACCCCGATCTCAACGTGCTCGGCGAGGGCGTCGACGTGGTGATCCACGCCGACGACGCGGCGCTGGGCGGGATGCTCGAGGTCGTGCGCGACATGCACGCCAAGTCGGGCCTCACCGAGGCGGTGCGCGCCTCCACGGTGACGGTGGCCGAGGCCGAGGACCTCATCATGTCCTACATCACCGAGCACGTCCGCGACCCGCGCACGGCCCCGCTGTGCGGCAACTCGATCGCGACCGACCGCGGCTTCCTGGCGAGGGACATGCCGCGCCTCGACCACCACCTGCACTACCGGATGATCGACGTCTCCTCGATCAAGGAGCTGTGCCGGCGCTGGTATCCGCGCGTGTACTTCGGCCAGCCCCCGAAGGGCCTCGCCCACCGGGCCCTCGCCGACATCCGCGAGAGCATCCGCGAGCTGGAGTACTACCGCCGAACCCTCTTCGTGCCGCTGCCTGGCCCCGACGTCGAGACCGCCAAGGGGATCGCCGCCGAGTTGAGCCGGGAAGGCGACACGAACGCGTCATAACCCTGTCGACGAATCCCGTCCCGCATGCCCTACTATAAGCGGGCGAGTTCATGGTGGCTGTAGCTCAGTTGGCAGAGCACCGGGTTGTGGTCCCGGGTGTCGTGGGTTCAAATCCCATCAGTCACCCCACATGAAAGCGGCCCCCGTCCGAGGACGGGGGCCGCTTTCGTTCGCGGGCTCAGGAGAGCGGGAGCAGCGCCAGCCGGGCGTGGTACTCGCCGCCGATCTTCTCCGTGTCCGAGCCCACCAGCAGGCCCTGGGGCGTCGCCAGCAGCGCCCGGGCGCCGACGCCCCGCGGGTTGCGCTGCGGGTTCCACGCCGTCGCCTTGCCCGTCTGCGGGTTGATGGCCGCGATGCCCGGCCGCGACACCGCGCCGGGGCCGGCCGTCTCGCGGCCCTGCGGGTTGTCCATCCAGCGCTGGTGCCCGCCGACGTAGATCGCGGCCCCGGTGTCGGCCACCGAGTAGAGCGAGTCCCCGCCCGTGTGGTTCACCCACAGCGGCTTGTGCAGCCCGCTGCCGCGCAGGTCGAAGCGCGCCGCCGTGTCGCACATGAGGTCCTGGCCCCACTTGCGGCCCGTCGCCACGATCGTCGCGTACGTGCCCGTCGGGTCGAAGTCGATGCCGCGCAGGTACGTCTCGAAGCCCGCCCGGCACTCGTGCGCGTACGCGTCCGTGTACCAGTCCGCGAGCCGCACCGCCCCCGTCGCCGGAATGTCGATCATCACGACCTGGGCCCGCCACTGCCCGGCCGCCTGCTCGACCGCGCCGATCGCGGCCAGCCGGTGCCCGTCCGGCGTCAGCGCCAGGTCCTCGAGCTTCACGCGGGTCAGGTGCGGCGCGGCCAGCTTCATGTCGAAGGCCGGGTCGACGGCGCCGGTGGTCGCGTCGAGGCGGGCCAGGCCGACGCGCTGGGTGCCGTTGATCGCACTGAACGAGCCGGCCGCGTAGAGCCACTGCCCCTGCGCGATGAGCGCCCGGTCGTCGCCCCAGTTGATGGCCGCGGTGAAGGCCGGCACGCGGCTGCCGTCGGCCAGGCTGAGCTGGGCCAGGCCCCGCTGCGAGCCCCCGGCGATCTTCTGGAACGCCCCGCCGGCGTAGACGGTGTTGTTCGGCCCCGTGGCCAGCGCGAACACCGGCGCGTCGGGCTGTGGCGCGAACGGCAGGATCTCGCCCGTCGCGGCGCGGTACGCGAACAGGTTCTTGCGGCTGTACCGCACCTTGCGCTGAGCGTCGGTGACGGTGCTGAAGTCGCCGCCGACCACCACCGTGTCCCCGACCAGCGCGAACGCCCGCACCTCGCCGTCGAGCACGTTCGGGGTGAAGTCGGCGGGGTTGGTGGAGACCTGGGTCGGCTGGTTCAGCGCGGCGGAGGCGGGGATGGCGACCGCGAATGCGGCCAATGCTGTGGCGGCAGCGGCGATCAGGCGTCGGCGCATGCAGGCGTCTCCTCGGTCGTTTCGTGGGTCCGGCGGTGCCACCGGAGACGGCGGCACATAGCCAAGACAACGGGAAACGTAGCGAAAGGAAACGCTTATGCAGCTAAAGCACCTTAACGGCCGGAGAGTCCGATTCTTCCGGGTCGTCGGCGTTGACCATGAAGTGGGCCGCGCGCTCCAGATAGTCCCAGAGCACCGCCTCGTGCTCGGGCGCCAGCTCGATCGCGTCGACGGCCCGGCGCATCTGCCGCAGCCAGGCGTCGCGCTCGGCGGAGGCGATGACGAAGGGGGCGTGGCGCATCCGCAGGCGCGGGTGGCCGCGGTTCTCCGAATACGTCGTCGGGCCGCCCCAGTACTGCATCAGGAACAGCCGGAAGCGCTCGTTGGCCGGGCCGAGGTCCTCCTCGGGATACAGCGGGCGCAGGATCGGATCCTCGGCCACGCCGGCGTAGAACTCGTCGACGAGCTTGCGGAAGGTCGGCTCGCCACCGACGAGCTCGTAGAAGTTGGGGGACGTCACGCCATCAACTATGCCGCGCCGCCCGCGAGGGTGGTGCGGGCGGGAGGCCACCGAGCTCCGTGGTGCGCTCGGTCAGATCGACGGTGGCCTCCGGCGGGTCGACCATCATCGGCTCGCGGCGCGGGCCGGGGGAGGGGCGCCGGCGCGGCGGCAGCGGCACCCGGGCCAGGTCGATGGTGACCTCGCCGAGATCGTCGATGCTCTCGTGCTCGGCGGCGTGCTGCACGGCCGCGGCCCGGACCTTGTTGGCCGCGATCGCGTCGGCGATGGTCGCCTTCGCCGGCCAGCCGGCGATGATCAGCACGGTGGCGCCGAGCCCGGCGATCCCGAAGTAGCCGACGACGTCGGGGAGCGGGTAGCTGGTGGCCAGCCAGCCGGTGAGCACGATGGCCCCGCCCTGCAGCAGGTGCACGCCGCTCTGCATCACGCCGAACGCGCGGGCCCGGTACGCCGGCGGCAGCACCTGCACGAAGAGCCCGTTGCCGGCCGGGAGCGTGACCGCCAGCGAGGCGCCCCCGACCAGGGTCATCACGACGATGCCCGGCAGGTCCGGATGCAGCAGAGCCGGGACGAGCGCCAGGGGCGTGATGATCGCGAGGGGGCGGATGAGCGCGACCCGGCGCTGGGGCGGCAGCAGCCACGTGACCAGGGAGCTGCCGAGCACGAAGCCGGCCGCGGCCGCGGTCATGATGACGCCGAAGCCGAACGCGTCGGCGTGCCCGGCGAGGTGGGCGGCCCAGGCCGCGGCCAGCCCCTCGGGGACCACGCCGAAGCAGACCCCGGCGAAGACGATCAGCGCGATCGAGCGCATCACCGGCGAGCGGAACACCACCCGGTAGCCGTCGGCCGCCTCGCGCAGCAGGCCGGTGTGCTCCTCGCGCTTGAGCGCGGGCTCCCGCTCGCCGACGACGAGGCTGATGAGCAGCGCCGAGACCGCGAACGTCAGGCCGTTGACCAGCAGGGCGAGGGAGCCGTTCACGGACACGAGCACGGCGCCGAGCGCGTAGCCGGCGATGAGCGAGATCTGTCCGGTGGTGCGGTTGAGCACGATCGCGGTGACGTACCGCTCGCCCTGCAGCAGCTGCGGCATGAGCGCCGAGCGGGAGGCGTCGAACGGCGGGCTCAGCAGCGCGTTGCCGAACAGCAGCGCGATGACCAGCGCGGTCGGCATCCCGGGAAGGGCGGCCAGCACCAGCATGATCCCGGCGCGCAGCAGGTCGCAGCCGATCATGGTGCGCCGATACGGATGCCGCTCGGCCCAGGCCGACAGCAGGGCCCCGACGCCGAGCCAGGGCAGGTAGCTCACCGCGAACGCGGCGGCCGACATGAGGGGGGAGTTCGTCTGCTTGTAGACCAGCGCGACCACGGCCGCGCGGGCCACGTTGTCACCCAGGCTCGACTGGGCCTGCGCCGCGAACACGGCCGCGAACTCGCGGTTGGCCAGGGTCTCGCGGATCGTGGCGGGGCGCTTCGCGGTCTCGTCGGGGTGCGGCACCGGCAGAGCCCCCTTCCCCTGTGGTCGCGACGGCGGGACGTTCGCGGGCGCGGCCCAACCGGTCAATCCGCCCGAGAGGGGTCAACGGCGGCGGACCGGGACACTGTGCAGCGATGCACCTGAACGAACGGACGATAACCGACTGACCACCCGACGCGCGACCCTACCCTCCGGGTTGATCACAGATGGCCGTGAGATTGGACGAATACCACCGATCAGGTAGGTCCGCCCGGTCCCGGTTCGCCACCCTCGCCATTGGCCGGGCGGATGTACATGCGCGCGGCCGAGAGCTGGGCCGTGATCCCGGCCCGCTCGAGCGAGTCGGTCAGCCGCCGGCGCAGCTCGCGCCCGATGCGCCACTGCGCCTCGTTCGACGTCTTCACCGTGGTCCGCAGCACCGCGCCGTCCGCGTTGAGCTGCTCCACGCCGAGCACCTGCGGCGGGTCCATGAAGTCGTCGGCGTAGTCGGGGTCGTTGGCGAACGCGTCGGCCGTCTCCTGCAGCACGGCGGTGGCCTGGTCGACCGAGACGAACCCGACCGGGACGTCGACGTTGACCACGGCCCAGCCCTGGCTCTTGTTGCCGACCCGCACGATCTCGCCGTTGCGCACGTACCAGACCACGCCGCCCGAGTTGCGGATCGTGGTGATGCGCAGCCCGACCGCCTCGACGGTGCCGGTGACCTCGCCCACGTCGACCACGTCGCCGACGCCGTACTGGTCCTCGAGCAGCATGAACAGCCCGGCGATGAAGTCCTTGACCAGGTTCTGCGCGCCGAAGCCGATCGCCAGGCCCGCGATGCCGGCGCTGGCCAGCAGCGGCCCGAGGTTGATGCCGACCTCGCCGAGCACGAGCATCGTCGCGATCGTGAACACGACGGCGGAGGCGATGCTGCGCAGCACCGAGCCCAGCGCCCGGGCGCGCTGGTTGCGCCGTTCCGACGGGGCGGACAGCGTGGGCAGCCGCTTGCGCAGCGGCCGCAGCATCGCGCCGCCGGCCTCGTTGTCGCTGACCGTGTGCTTGATCAGCCGGTCGATCGCCCGGTGGATCAGCGCCCGGATGATCAGCGCGACGACGATGATCACGAGGATCGTCACCGGTTTGACCAGCAGCCAGTAGCTGCTCTCGGCCAGCCACTTGCTCTTGGTCTGGTCGTAGACGAGCTCGCAGAGGCCGGATTTGTCGGCGCAGCTCGGCGTGCTTCCGGGCTTCGGCGTCTCCTCGAACGGCATCGCGATGGGGCTGATCACGGGGCTCCTAGCAGCAAACCGGGGCGAACGGGGGCAAGTCCGCCCAAACAACGGGGGTGACGGGTGAAGGTTCACCCGACGGCCGCAAATAGTACGTGCAATCCGAGGATCTATCAGGGACGATTAGCCCACGGACCACCGCCGGTGGGCCCGCACAGCAGACCTCGCGAGGCCGCATCAGGGCCGCTCGGGGCCCATTCCAGGGAGACTTCCTTCACGCACTAGGGGGACGGCGATGCCTGACATACGACCCGCACGAGTATCGGGTGCGCTGGTGCTGAATGCCACCTATGAGCCGCTGTGTGTCGTGTCTGTCAGACGTGCCACCATCCTGGTCCTGACGTCGAAGGCCGTGTGCGTCGCCGACGGCGACGGGATCCTCCACAGTGCGATGAACGAGTTGCCGGTGCCGTCCGTGGTCCGGCTCACCCGCTACGTCCGGGTGCCGTACCGCACACACATAGGCCTCTCCCGCCGCGGCATATTCGCTCGCGACGGATGGCGTTGCGCCTACTGCAGCGGCCCGGCCGAGACCATCGACCACGTGATGCCACGCAGCCGGGGCGGGCGGCACGCCTGGGAGAACGTCGTAGCCGCCTGCGCCCGATGCAACCACACCAAAGGTGACAAAACGCCAGCCGAACTCGGCTGGCGTTTGCATGCCACCCCCATGGCGCCGAAGGGCGTGGCCTGGCGTGTCCTCGGTCACCGCACGCCCGACCCGCGCTGGGCCGACTGGCTGGACCTGCCCGTGGAGGGTGTGCAACAGGCCGCATAGATCCATGGCTCGGGTCCGCGTCAGTCGCTGACCGCCGCTCCCGCCGGGACGCCCGGTCTGGTCCGGGTTCCGCGAAGCCTCGCCCAGCCGGACCGGGCGCACCGGCCTCCGGGGGGTCACGCCTTCACGTGACCCGCCCGAGTTCGGCGCCGTAGGACAAGTACGCGCCGGTGTCCACGACGTCCCGCAGCCGCGCCATGCCCTCGTGCACGTCCACGAACCGCGTGTACAGCGGCGCCAGCCCGATCCGCAGCCGCTCCGGCGTGCGGAAGTCCGGGATCACCCCGGCCGCCTTGAGCGCCTGGCAGATCGGCCACGCCTCGGGCGCCCGGAACGTCACGTGGCTGCCCCGCCGGGCGGACTCCCGCGGGCTGGCCAGCGCGAGCCGGTCGCCCAGCCACGCGGCGGCGAGTCCGATCGCGTAGTCGGTCAGCGCGGCGCCCTTGGCGGCAAGCGCGTCGATGCCGGCCGCGGCCGTGATCCGGGCCCCTTCGAGCGCCGCGTACCCGCCCAGCACCGGCGGCGTGCCCACCAGGAACCGGTCGACCGACCCGGCCGGCTCGTAGCCGGCGCCCATCGCGAACTGGTCCCTCCGCCCGAACCAGCCCCAGATCGGCTGGCGCAGCGTCGCCTGCAGGTCGCGGCGCACGTAGAGGAACGCCGGAGCGCCCGGTCCCGCGTTGAGGTACTTGTACGTGCACCCGACCGCGAGATCGGCCCCGGACTCGCGCAGCGGCACCCGGACCGAGCCCGCGGAGTGGCACAGATCCCACAGTGTGAGGGCCCCCACCCGGTGCGCGGCAGTGGTGATCGCCACCATGTCGGCGATCGCGCCCGAGCGGTACGCCACGTGCGACAGGCACACCAGCGCCACGTCGTCGTCGAGCGCCGCGGCCACCCGCTGCGGGTCCACCCCCGCGTCGAGGTCGGTCGTCACCACCCGCAGCTCCAGCCCGCGCGCGGCCGCGAGGCCCTCCAGCACGTACCGGTCGGTGGGGAAGTTGTCGTCATCGGTGACGATCACGCCGCGGCCGGGGCGGGCGTCGAGCGCGGCCGCGGCCAGCTTGTAGAGGTTCACGCTGGTGGAGTCCGAGAGCACGACCTCGCCGGGGAGCACGTGCAGTACCGATGCCGCCAGAAGATCCCCGGTCGAGCGGGCCAGATCGATCCACGTGTCCCAGCCGCGGATCAGGTCGTGACCCCATTCGCGGTCGATCGCGTCGCGGAGGCGCTCGCGCGTGGCCAGCGGCAGCCGGCCCAGGGAGTTGCCGTCGAAGTAGACCAGCGCTGTGTCCGGAATGTAGAATTGCGCGCGGAAATGTCCGATCGGGTCCTGGGCGTCGAGCGATTCGGCATACTGGCGCGAGAGGTCCATGAACGTGACGGTAGGCCCCCGGCAACCGGCTGGTCATCGCCGCCCGCTAACGTGAAGCCGGTCTTTTAGTCCCTTCGACGCCTGGGGGCGTTGAGCTTGTCCATCATCGAGACGACGCTGATCTTCGCCGGGATTCCGGTTGCGGTCATCCTGCTCATCGCGGGCGCCGTCTACGCGGGGGGTTCCCGCCGTAGCAGGCGCTACCGGCCCGGACGGCCGTTCGATTTCACGCCCGTCTGGTTCCTGTCCGCGCCCGAGCAGCAGACCGAGGCGGCGCACGCCCGCGAGCTCACCGGTGCGCGGCGGGCCGAACTGACCGCGAGCGGCGAGAGCTCCGGCGCGACCGACTGGTCGGGCGACCGGACGCAGCCGCAAGTCATCGGAGGCGCAAGTGACCGGTGGTAGCGCGGCTGGCCTGACCGGCCGGCCCGAAGTCCTCAACGGCCCGTTCACCACGCGCCAGCTGCTGCGCCTGGACGAGGCGCTGCGCCTGGCCGACTCGTCGACGGGGCTGACGTTCAGCATTTACGTCGGCGACCTCGAGGAGCCGGGCCGGGCCTACGCCGAGAAGCTGCACGCCCAGCTCGCCGACCCGGCCAACACGGTGCTGATCGCCCTGTCGCCGAACCAGCGCGTGCTGGAGATCGTGACCGGCGGCGAGGCCCGTCGCCGCCTGCCCGACCGCGCGGCGAAGCTCGCGGCCCTGTCGATGGCGGCGGCCTTCGGCGGCGGTGACCTGGCCGGTGGTCTGGTCTCGGGCCTGGCCCAGCTGGCCGACCACGCGGGCAAGCACTGAACTGACGCGAAGAAGAGGCGCCGCGCTCGACTCGAGCGCGGCGCCTCTTTCGTGTCTCAGGAGGCCGCGGCGTCCTTCGCACGCGCCTTGAGGGCCCGCACGATCCCGTCGCGCCCCTCGCCGACCAGACGGCGCAGCGGCGCCGGCGTGCCGGGCGTGGCCAGCCAGGCCTCGGTGCGCGCCACGGTGTCCTCGCTCACCTGGTAGGCCGGGTACGCCATCTCCACGAACTCGGCCGCCGGCTCGCTGTCACGGTGCTCCCAGACGGGCAGCAGCGCGTCGAAGTAGGCCGGCACGAACGGCGCCGTCAGCTTCGTCTGCGCCGAGTGCTGGAAGCCCTGCAGCAGCGAGCGCTGCAGCCAGTTGGGCAGCGCGTGGTCCTCGGTGAGCCGGCGCCAGGTCTCGGCCTTCGACTCCGCCGTCGGCACCAGCGCCCGGGCCAGCGCCGCCTGCCGCTCGCCGCTGGCCGTGCGGTCACGGTCCAGCTCGGCCTCGATCTGCTCCGGGTCGGCCGCGCCCGCCGCGATCAGCGAGTGCAGGATGCCCCAGCGCAGGTCGGCCTGGATGGTCAGCCCCGGCGGCACGCTCTCGTCGCGCAGCCAGCCCGCCAGCACCCCGAGGTCGGCCTCGCTGCGCGCGGCGGCGGCGAACGAGCGGGCCCAGGCCAGCTGGAAGCCGCTGCCCGGCTCGGCCGTGGCCAGCGCCGCGCGGGCGGTGTCGGCGAGCTGGGCCCAGCCCTGCGGCCCCCACGCCGGGTCGGCGTAGAACACCAGCGCCGACTGGGCCTGGCGGATCGTCGCGGTGACGAGGTTGATGTCGCGCTCGGCGGGCAGGCCGGTCGCGACGAGCTTCACGTAGTCGCGCGCCGCGAGCTCGGCGTCGCGGACCATGTCCCACGAGGCCGACCACACCAGCGCCCGGGCCAGCGAGTTGTCGAGCCCGTCGATGTGATCCACGACGACGGCCATCGAGGCCGGGTCGAGGCGCAGCTTGGCGTACGTCAGGTCGTCGTCGTTGAGCAGCAGCACGTCGGCCGCGCGCACCCCCGCGAGCGCGGCGATCTCGGTCTGCTCGCCGTCCACGTCCGCCTCGACCAGGTCGCGGCGCACCAGCCGGCCGCCGTCGGCCAGGTCGTAGAGGCCGATGCCGATGCGGTGCGTGCGCAGCGTCGGGTAGGCGGCCGGGGCCTCCTGGCGCACCACGACGCGCTCGTAGGTGCCGTCCGCGGCCACGGTGATCTCCGGCCGCAGCGTGTTCACCTGGGCCGTCTCCAGCCACTGCGCGGCGAACTTGCGCAGCTCCTTGCCGCTGGCCGACTCGAGCGCGGTGAGCAGGTCGTCGAAGGTGGCGTTGCCCCACTGGTGCTGCTGGAAGTAGGCGCGCAGGCCGCTGCGGAAGGCGTCGATGCCCACGTACGCGACCAGCTGCTTGATGACGCTGGCGCCCTTGGCGTACGTGATCCCGTCGAAGTTGACCTCGACCGCCTCGACGTCCGGCATCTCGGTGTAGACGGGGTGGGTCGAGGACAGCTGGTCCTGCCGGTAGCCCCAGTTCTTGCGCACGGACAGGAACGTCGTCCACGCGTCGGTGAAGCGGGTCGCGTGGGTGTTGCACCAGTGGCTGGCCCACTCCGCGAACGACTCGTTCAGCCACAGGTCGTCCCACCAGCGCATGGTCACGAGGTCGCCGAACCACATGTGGGCGAGCTCGTGCAGGATCGTGTTCGCGCGCTGCTCGTATTCGAAGTCGGTGACCGGCGAGCGGAAGATGTAGTGCTGCTCGGCGTGGACCACGCAGCCGAAGTTCTCCATCGCGCCGGCGTTGAACTCCGGGGAGTACACCTGGTCGTACTTCGGCAGCGGGTAGCGGATGCCGAACTCCTCGTGGAAGAAGTCGAAGCCCTGCTTCGTCACGAGGTTGATGTCGTCGGCGTCGAGGTACTGCTTCATCGACTGGCGGCAGAACACGCCCAGGTCGATGCCGTCGTGGGTGTCGCGGACCTCGTGATACGGCCCGGCGCACACGGCGGTGACGTAGGTGCTCATCCGCGGCGTGGGCTGGAAGTGCCGCACGAGGCCCTCCTGCCGCTCCAGCGGCATGTTGGAGATGACCTTCCAGTGCGCGGGCGCCGTGACCCGGAAGGTGAACTCGGCCTTGAGGTCGGGCTGGTCGAAGCAGGCGAAGGCGCGCTGGGCGTCGGCCGTCTCGAACTGGCTGTAGAGGTACACCTCCTTGTCCACGGGGTCGACGCTGCGGTGCAGGCCCTGGCCGGTCGTGGAATACGCGAACTCGGCGTCCACGACGAGCACGTTGTCGGCCGCCAGCCCGGTCAGCGCCAGCCCGCCCTCGGTGCTCCAGCCGCTCGTGTCGACGGGCTCGCCGTTGAGCGTGGCGCTGTGCAGGGTGGCGGCGGCGACCTCGATGAAGGTCCCGGCCCCCGGCTCCCGGCAGGTGAAGCGCACCTCGGTGGTCGACCGGAACGTGCCCTCGCCCGGATGCCCGGCGCCGTCGGTCAGGTCGAGGCTGATGTCGTACGCCGTGACGCCGAGCAGGCGGGCCCGCTCGACCGCTTCGACCTGGCGTAGGTTGCGTACACCGGCCACGTGTCGTCTCCTGTCGTTTCGCTGTGGCCGTCCCCGTCGACGGCGTCACCCCGAGTGTTCCATGCTCGCGGAGGAGACTGGGGGAGTGGCTCAGGTCACTCCTGCCCGAAGTGGTACCTCGCGTGCGGGTTGCGTAAGGATCGGTCCGGGTTCCCGACTCTTTCACTAGTGAGGTGGTCACCGTCATGGGTGAAGACCGCGTCATCGCCGATATGTGGTTCGACCCGCGCTGCCCGTGGGCCTGGATCACGTCCCGCTGGCTGCTCGAGGTCGAGCAGGTCCGAGCTGTGGACGTCCGATTCCACGTGATGAGCCTCTCGATCCTCAACGAGGGCCGCGACGACCTTCCGGAGCAATACAAGGAGGGTTTGGCAAAGGGTTGGGGTCCGGTCCGGGTGGCGATCGCCGCCGAACAGAAGTTCGGCAATGATGTCCTTCGTCCGCTTTACACCGCCCTGGGCAACCGAATCCACCACGAGCAGCAGGAGCTCTCGGACGAGCTCTACCGCTCCGCGCTGGTCGAGGCGGGGCTCCCGGCCGAGCTGGCCGAGGCCGCCGAGTCGACCGAGTTCGACGCCCAGCTCCGCGAGAGCCACTTCGCCGGGATGAACCCGGTCGGCATGGACGTCGGCACGCCGGTGATCCACGTGCCGGGCCCGGACGGCAGGATCATCGCCTTTTTCGGCCCCGTCGTCACCCCGCGCCCCAAGGGCGAGGCGGCCGGTCGCCTGTGGGACGGCACGCTCCTGGTCGCGGGCACGCCCGGCTTCTACGAGATCAAGCGCACCCGCGACGTGGGTCCGGTCTTCGACTGAGTAGCCTGGCTACTCGTGCGGCGATTCTTCACACCCCGGTGGGTGCTCGGGCATGTCCTGGCACTCGCCGGGGTGGCCGTCTGCGTGATCGCCTGCCTGTGGCAGTACCAGCGGGCCACCGCGGGCAACATGCTCAGCTGGGCCTACACCGTGCAGTGGCCGCTCTTCGCGATCTTCGTCGTGTTCCTCTGGGCGCGGGCGATCCGCGACACCCGCGGCACCGCCGCGCCGAGGAAGCCGGGCCCGCCGCCGCTGCGGCCGATGGCGACCCGGCCGGCGCCCGTGACCGAGGACGATCCGGAGCTGGCGCAGTACAACCGGATGCTGGCCTGGCTCGCCGCCAACCCCGACCGCCGCCCGAGCGACTTCCCAGGATGAAGCAGATGAATCTGAACCCCGCCCTCGCCCGCTACCGGGTCGTGGCCTGGATCGTCGGCGTGCTGCTGATCGTGCTGACGGCCGGCACCGTGCTCAAGTACGCCGCCGGCAACGAGACGATCGTGGCCGTCGTGGGGCCGGCGCACGGCTTCCTCTACATGGTCTACCTGGTCCTCGCGGCCGACCTGGCCCGCCGGGCGCGCTGGAAGGTCGGGTTCACGGTGCTGGTGCTGCTGGCCGGCACGGTGCCGTTGCTGTCCTTCGTCGCCGAGCGCGTGGTGACCCGCCGGGTCCGCGCCGCCCAGGCCCCGGAGCCGGTGCGCACCGCGGCCTGAGCGCGAACCGCAAGTTTCCTCCCTTCGCGTGCGGGGCATCCTTACCGCACAAGGCGATCGCGCGAAGGGAGCCCGTTGTGGGGATGGAAGTACGGCTTTCGCTCTCCCTGCCGCGCGACACCACAACCGTCCCGCTGACCCGGCGGGTGCTCGATGCCGCGCTGGCCGTCTTCGCCGTGACGACGGACTGCCGGGAGGACATCGGCCTGGCCGTCGGCGAGGCGTGCGCCAACGCGGTCCAGCACGCCGAGAACGGCACCGACTACGAGGTGACGGTCACCATTCACGAGGACCGCTGCATCATCGACGTGGTCGACGAGGGCATGGGCCTGGACAGCGTGGCCCCCAAGGACGTCGGGCCCGACGCCGAGAGCGGCCGCGGGCTGAAGATCATCCATGCGCTGGCCGACATGGTCGAGCTGCGCCGCCGTCAGCCGCACGGGATGGCCCTTCGGATCGTCAAGCTGCTCACGCGGACGACCCCCGCCTTCTCCTGACGGTCCATGGTTCGTGCCAGGTCCGCGACTGAACGCTCGCCTGGGCGCATCCGTGTAGTTCTCTGGAATCGGCACCTCTGGTGCGTCACCCGAACGGATGGGTGCCGTTGCATCTTGCGACGACACATTTCTGGAGAAAGCCGAGATCATGTCTGAGTCCCGCTGCACCGTCCAGGAACGGACCTGGAAGGACGAGCTGCCCGAGCTGCCCGACGATCTGAGCGCGCTCCTGGCGCCGCCGGTCGTCGTGCGCTTCGACACCGTGGTCTTCGACCCCGCCACTGACGAGGCGCACCGCACTGCGGGACTGCTGAACCCCCACGCCGTGGCCGCGGTCGCCTGACCTATAGCGTCGTACGCATGACGGTTGCGTACCCGATCGCCCACGCCTGGCTCTCCACCGGAGGGACCGGCGCGCAGAACTACGACGAGTTCGCCGACGACGCGGAGATCACCGCGATCATCGCCGCCAACCCCGCCAGCGCGCTGGCGGTCGAGATGCCGCACCGGGCGCCCGGGAGCGTCGGCCGCCCGTTCCTCGACTGCCTCCCCGACGCCGTCGCGCGCCTGCGCACGGCGAAGGAGGACGGCCACTACGCACCCGCCACCGACGTCGTGGTGCTCTACCGCATCACGGCGCCGGACGGCGCCCGCGCCTACGGCCTGTGGTGCATGGTCGCCACCGACCAGATCTCGACCAGCGCCGACGAGCCCGGCGCGGTCATCCGCAACGAGGACGTCTTCATCGAGAAGGTCCGGGAGCGCGTCGCCCTGGCCGAGGCCACCAGGCACCTGCTCTCGCCCGTCCTGCTGCTGCAGACGGCCCACGGCGACGCCCTGCACACCGCCCTGGCCCAGGCCGTGGCCGACGCCGGTAGCCCCGCCGTGACCGACGTCGACCCGTCCGGCCGCGCCCACGAGATCTGGGCCGTCGGCGCCGGCACCACCCGCGACCGCCTCCTGGCCCTCGCGGGCGGCGGCGAGCTCGTCGTGGCCGACGGCAACCACCGCAGCCTCGCGGCCCAGACCGCCGGGTACGAGCGCTTCCTCGCGGTCGTGACCACGCCGGAGTCGGTGGCGATCCAGCCGTACAACCGCCTGGTCTCGGATCTCCCGGAGCCCCTGGAGGGCCTGGACCTGGTGCCGATCACCGGCCCCGCGGGCGTCCCGGCCACGGGCGGCCGCGTGCACCTCTACACGCGCGAGGGCGCCTGGTCGGTGAGCCTGCCCCGCACCGAGGGCGGCGGCGTCGTGGAGAACCTCGACCACGCCCTCGTCGAGCGCCGCCTGTTCGCCGAGACGCTGGGGCTCGAGCCCGGGGACAAGCGGATCACGTACGTCGGCGGCGACTACCCCGCCGAGTGGCTGCGCGGCGAGGTCGACGCCGGCCGGGCCGAGCTCGCGGTGCTCATCGCCCCCGTGACGGTCGGGGACTTCGTGGCGGTCAACCTGGCCCGCCAGAAGATGCCGCGCAAGAGCACCTGGTTCACGCCGAAGGCCCGCGCCGGCCTCGTGGTGGCCCAGCTCGATTCGTTCTAGTCACCCGATCGTGATACACACTAGGCCGCTGTACTTCGGGCCTGGGGTGTGTAGATGCAGATGCAGATCTTCATTGCGGCGATGATCGCCGCGTGCGGAATCGGCGCGTTCGCCGCCGCCGCGCTCGTCTGGGACCGCCGCAGAATCCTGCGCCTCAAGTCGGGCGCGACGGCGGGTTGGGTGTTCGGCCTGGTCGTGCTCGGTGGCGGCTTGCTGGCGGGTTCCTGCCTGGGACTCATCCGGCTCTGACAGACTGCCGGGTATGCGCGTCTACCTTGGTTCGGACCACGCCGGCTATGAGCTGAAAGTGCACCTGGTCAGCGCTTTGGGGCTGCAGGGCTACGAGGTCGTGGACGTCGGCCCGGCGAAGTACGACCCCGACGACGACTACCCGGTCTTCTGTTTCCACACGGGAGCCCGGGTGGTCGCCGATCCCGACAGCCTCGGCGTGGTGATCGGCGGCTCGGGCAACGGCGAGCAGATCGCCGCGAACAAGGTCCCCGGCGTGCGGGCCGCCCTGGCCTGGAACGTGGAGACGGCCCAGCTGGCCCGCGAGCACAATGACGCGAACATCGTCGCGATCGGCGCGCGCCAGCACACCCTCGACGAGGCGACCACCCTCGTGACGACGTTCCTGTCGACGAAGTTCTCGGGCAACGAGCGCCACGCACGGCGGATCGCCCAGGTCCTCGAGTACGAGAACTCGCGCGTTCTGCCACCACTGCCGAGCGCCTGAGCCTCCACGTTGTGCTTGAGGGCGCCGGGGAGCGGCGTCCTCAAGCAGTTCCGCGGCTAGGAGGTGGGGGAGCGGCGGCCCGGGCGCGTCAGCTCCTCGCGCGGCACCCACCCCCGCCGGATGATCTGCAGGTCCCGCTCCGCCGCCGCCAGATCCGCCTCCGTCGGCCGGGCCGCGTCGCGGGCGCGCAGGGCCGCCGACACCGAGACCTGCGACGCGCCGCCGCCGACCAGGCCGCGCAGGCCCCGCTCCGACACCACCTCGTCGTGGTGATGGTGGTGGTGGTGATGATGATGGTCGTCGTGCCCGTTGGGATGGTGCTCGTCCTCGGGGGCGGTCGCCGCCTCGGCCGGCTCCGGGTCGTGCACCGCGGCGGTCATCGCGAAGGTCCCCGACAGCTCCGCCAGGTGGTGCGGCGAGGGCGGGCGGGGCGCGGCCGGCTTCGGGGCGGGGGGCTCTTCTTCCACGACCGCAGGGGCCGCGGGCTCCTCGGGGGGCGTCTGGGTCACCGGTTGATGTTGCCGCATGCGGCGCCGCCGGCGCTGGATCCCACCCATGAACCGAATCTACCGCCTGCGCCCCCGCCCGCCGAGGGATCAGAAGATTTCGATCGAATACGGGGCGACGGGCCAGCTGAAGGCGGTGCTGGCCGCGGCCACCGCGGTCGGGCGGTGCTCCGTGACCCGGCCCGACAGGTGCAGGGCGCCCAGGCGGGTGCCGCCCATGTAGGCCGCGCCCAGCTCCTTGATCCCAAGCGTGAAGTCCGGGTCGCCGTCGGCCCTCGTGCAGGTGACCAGGGCACCGCCGGCGCCGGCGCGCAGGCGCCAGCGGCCCGCGTTGGCGGGGAGGAGCTCGTCGGTCACCTCGAAGACGACGTCCAGCGGGGCGGCGTACTTGCGCGCCGCGAGCGCCCGCGGCAGGTCCACGATGCGCACCCAGAGGCCGTCGCCGGCCTTGGCGCCCAGGTGCCTCGGTTCGTCGACGAGGTGGAAGAGCGGGTCGTCGGCGCTGGTCAGGCCCTGGACCAGGGTGCGGGCGAGGTCGATGCGCAGCAGGAAGCGGTAGAGCTCGGCGTAGGCCGCCGGCGTCCCGGCCACCACCTCGATGACGTTGACCTCCTGCTTCGGGCCGCTGTCGTCCCAGGCGGCGCGAATGCGGTACCGCGCGAAGCCCTCGACCACCCCGTCCCCGTTCTCGTACAGCACCGCGCGCGCCCGGGTGGCGCCGCTGCGCTCCGATTCCGGGTCCGAGGTCAGGTGCCGCCACCAGTGCTCGTCGCGGCTCGACCAGCCCGGCTTGGTGGGGAACACCCGCGAGTACACCTCGGAAAGCTCCTTGATGAGCTCCGCCGGGTTCCCCGAGCGCAGGGTGCCGGGCGCCTTCGGGGCCGTGATCGTGAGCTCCCGGCGGTCGGCGCGCATGGTGACGTTCTGGGCCGCGAGGCCGTAGCCGAACCGCGGGTAGATGCGGCCCTCCGACGCCCACAGCGCCGCCACGGCCTCGGGCGCGGTCGTCAGCTGGGCGGTCATCATGCGGCTGAGCAGGCCCTTGCGGGTGTGCACCGCCGAGACCGCGACGCCGGTCACGTGCGCGGCCGGGATCACTGCGCCCGGCACCGCGAGGTCGCGCGTGAACACGCCCGCCGTCGCCACGACCTGCCCGTCGTGCTCGACCAGGTGGGTGCGGGCCGGCTCGAAGACCAGGCGCGACGTGCTCTCGGGGTCGAAGTCGGCGGTGGCCCCGAACGCCTCGCGGCGCAGGCGCGCGACCGCGGGGAGTTCGTCGGCGCCGGCGGTGCGCAGCACATAGTCGCTCATCGGTTGTGTCTACCTCGTGACCTCCGGTCAGCGCGACCGATTTGCGCGCTCGTTACTCTCGAAACCGTATGGGGGCGGCAAAACGATGCTGGGGGGAGCGACACGATGACGCAGGGTGCGTTGCTGGACCTGGTCTGCGGTCCGGCGAGCCCTTTGCCCGAGACGTTCCAGCGGTACCGCCTGGTGGCCCACCTGGGCTCGGGCGGGCAGGCGGACGTGTATCGCGCGGTGCGGGTCGCCGGCGGGGTGACCTCGGCGCCGATGACCGTGAAGGTCTTCCGCGTCGACCCGCTGCGCCCCATCGCCGACGAGCTGCGCTCGTGGGACAAGGGCGACGCCGCGCTCATGGACCTCAACAACCGCGGGGTGCCCGGCATCTGCCGGCGGGCCGACGGGTTCTACGGGCCGCCGCCGCACCGTCCCGGTGAGCGCCCGGCGCCGGGCGACGCCGTGCCGTACCAGGTCTACGACTACCTGCACGGCGTCAACCTGCGCGAATACGTGGTGCAGCGCGCCGGGGCGAACCCGGCGGGCCGCCGCCTCAACGCCGTCTCCGCCCTGAAGACGCTCGCCGTCGTGCTGTCGAACCTGCACGACCCGCAGGAGCCGGGCGCGACCCCGGTGCTGCACATGGACGTGAAGCCGTCCAACGTGATGGTGCTGGCCACCGGCGAGGTGCGCCTGATCGACTTCACCGGGGCGCGGTACTACCGCGAAGACGAGATCACCCAGATCGCCTACACCCCGGAGTCGGGCGGACCGGAGGCGTTCGGCGGGGTGAAGCACGTCGGACCGGCGTACGACGTGCACGGCTTCGGCGCGGTCGCGTACTTCATGGTCACCGGCGCCTACCCGCGCGTCGACGGCCGCAGCGATCAGGGCGGCCCGCCGGACGCGTCGCCGCCGCCGTGGAGCGTGCTGCGGCGCCACCCGCTGCTCGAGCGCATCCCGGCCCTGCGCGACCACCTGCACGCGCCGCTCGCCGACCGGCCGTCGGACCGGCCGCAGACCCGCGAACTGCAGTCGTGGCTCGCCTACCTGGCCGACCTCGTGCGCCGCTCCGGCCTGCCCGACGTGGGCTGCGACTGGCACGAGCCGGAGTCGGGCGAGACGGGCCGGGTGGTCGGACGGGCGCGTCCGGCCGTCAGCGGTACCGAGACCGACGCCGCCCAGCGCATCGAGCGCCTCGAGCGCGAGCTCGTCGCCATGCGCACCGGCGCCGCCCCGCCCACCGCGTTCCACCAGGAAGTCCCGCCGCCGGTCTCCGCACCCCCCGTCTCGGGTGCCCCGGTCTCAAGTGGAGGTGTCGCCGTGAACGCCGACGGAGTGCCGCAGATGCGCGGACGGGCCAAGGTCGTGCCGCGGCCCGCCCCGGAGCCGACGGGCGTGATGGACTTCGAGCCGCAGCAGCAGCCGCCGCGGTACTCCCCGCCGCGCGGCGAGCGCGCCCGGCAGCTCAAGCTCGGGTGGGAGTACACCGGCACCGGCGCGGTCATCGCGTTCATCTGCTGGGGCCTGTGGGCGCTGGACAGTGCGGGCAGCCTCAACGGGCCCTTCATCGCCTTCCTGGTCGTGCTCGTCGTGGCCGTGGGCGTGTTCGCGCTGGCGCGGCTGCTCGGCCGGCTCATCATCGAGCAGCGCCTCGGCCGCCCGCGGCGCTCCGCCCGCGGCGCCCACGCGATCACCGGGCTCTTCCTGGCCGCGGCGGGCATCGCCTACCTGCGCGAGGTCAGCTTTGCGGTCACCGCCTACCACTGGGTGAAGGACCTCATCGGGTGAGGTTCTGGCGCCGCCGCAAGCCCTCCACCGGGTCGCTGACCGGCCCGCTGGAGGGGCTCGTCAACTTCCGGGACCTCGGCGGCCTGCCGGCGGACGGCGGCACCGTACGCACGGGCGTGCTGTTCCGCAGCGACTCCCTCGCCTACGCCACCCCGGCCGACGCCGACCGCCTGGTCCGCGACCTCGGCCTGTCCACCGTGATCGACCTGCGCGGGGAGTACGAAGTGTCGCAGCTCGGCCGCGGCCTGCTCTCGGACACCGCGGTCGAGTACTACCCGGCCCCCATCGCGGACGTCAGCGGGGCCGAGGACCTCGTCGGGCACTACGTGGCGATGCTCACGGAGAAGGGCCCGGTGCTCGCGGGCACCGTACGGCTGCTCTCCTGCGCCGGCACGCTCCCGGCCGTCTTCCACTGCGAGGCCGGCTGCGACCGCACCGGGGTGCTGGCCGCGGTCGTGCTCGGGCTGCTCGGCGTGCCGGAGGACGCGATCGCGGCGGACTACGCGGCCACGGCGGCGGCGATGCCGACGATCCACGAGCGCGTGGCCGTCGTCGTGGACCGGCTCGGGCTGCCGCCGCGGCCGGTGGAGGTGCCGGCCTGGGAGCCCGAGGCGGCACTGATGGCCAAGATGCTCGACGTGGTGCGGGAGCGCTGGGGCGACATGGAGGGGTGGGCGCTCTCCTACGGGCTGACGCAGGACGAGCTGGCCGCCCTGCGTCAGCATCTGATCCTGGCCTCGTAAACCCGGTTGGTATGCGATATGTCGGGCGCTTCGCACCCGACATATCGCATGTATCGCCTGACCGGCGAAAAGTCAGAAAAGTCCGATCACGAAGTGTCGGACTTTTCGATCACCTACACGGCAACAGCGTGAGCCGCGGGAGCGGGACGGGCGTTCAGCAGCGCCGTGTAGTCGCGCTGGGCCGCGTCCAGCAGCCCCCGCCAGGCGTCCTCGCCGACCGGGAGCCGGACGGGCCGCTCCTCCGCCGCGATGTACCGCAGCACCTCGGCCGCGAACACCTCCGGCGGGCCGGACATCGGCAGCGACTTCAGCGCCCGCAGGCCGGCCCGCATCGGCTCGGTGACACCCGAGTACGCCGAGACGCGCTCCGCGGACTCGGTGAGTGACGAGCCCCACTCGGTCGCGAACATCCCGGGCTCGATCGCGGTCACGTGCACCCCGCTCCCGGCGAGCTCGAGCGCCAGCGTCTCGACGAGCCCCTCGACGGCGAACTTCCCGGCCGCGTACGCCCCGAGGCCCGGCATCGCCACCCGCCCCGCCATCGACGACACCATCACGATGTCGCCGAAGCCCTGGGCGCGCATGAGCGGCAGCACCATCCGGGTGAGCCGCCACGGCGCGATGAGGTTGACGGCCAGCTGTGCCTCCAGCTCGGCGTCGGTGACCTCCTCGACGGCCCCGAAGTGGCCGATGCCGGCGTTGTTGACGAGCACGTCCACGCCGCCGTAGCGGGCCAGGGCCGCGTGCACGGCGTTGTGGCAGTCGTCGGGGTCGCGGACGTCGAGGGCGCAGGTGGCGAGCGTTCTGGGGTACCGGTCCCGCAGCTCTTCGAGCACCTCGGGGCGGCGAGCGGTGGCCAGCACCTGCTGCCCGGAGGCGGCGACCGCCTCGGCCAGCGCACGCCCCAGGCCGGTGGAGCAACCAGTGATCAACCAGCGACGAGTCATGTTCGACATAGTGACTCTCAGTATCCGTCGACCGACAGTCCGAGAAACGTGAATGACAGATCATTCAGCGGCCATTTCCGTCGTTCGTGTCCGCCCGGCATCCGGCCGTACAGTTGCGGCGTGCGCTCGCTGGCGGAGCTGATCTCCGACGACCGGTCCGCCTGGGCCGAGATCGAGGCGGCGGTGTCCGGCTCGCCGTATGCGGTCGAGCTGCTGCCCGCCGACCCCGACCGGGCGGCCGCGTGCCTGCACCGGCTCCAGGTCGGCACCACCTCCTGGCTGGGCGCGCTCGTCTACGGCACCGGCGGGCTGATCGTCGACGGCGGCTGGCTGCGCGTGCTCGGCTCCGGCCACCCGCGCCGCCGCCTGGCCGACATCCACGAGGTCAACGCGAGCTTCGAGGCCGCGGGGCTGGTCGTGGCCCAGGACATCCTCGGCGGCGAGTTCGTGTGGCGGCAGGGCGAGTCCGGCCGGCGGCCCACCATCCACTACTTCGCCCCCGACACGCTCGGCTGGGAGGACCTGACCCTCGGCTACACCGACTGGCTCTTCGCGATGCTCGCCGGCGCCGCCGACCAGTTCTACCTGAGCTGGCGCTGGCCCGGCTGGCGCGACGAGGTGGCGGCCTGCCCGCTCGACGCCGGCATCCACACCGCCCCGCCGCTGTTCTCGAAGGAGGGCCGCGACCTCGACAGCGTCAGCCGCCGCCCGATCGCGATGGCCGAGCTGGTCGGCTACAAGCACGACATGGCCGACCAGCTGGGCGCATGAGGCTCGCGCGCAACGACACCGGCGGCTGCGGCCCCGCGACCGTGCTGCTGCACGGGGGCGGAAGCGGGCAGCTCCTGCTGCGCCGCGCCCCCGGCCCGATGGTCACCCTGAACCACGCGGTGGCGGTGTCGATGGCCCGCGGCCCGCTCGCCGGGCTCTCCCGCTGCTGGACGCCCTCACGCCGCTACCTGAACGCCGGGGCCGGGCGAATTCCGGATCCGGGGGCATGATCCGGCGTGGCTTTCAGCCGCGACTGTTCAGGCCGCCGTCGTGGTCAGCTCGCGGTACTCGGCGGGCAGCTGGGACAGCGCGTGCCGCAGGTGCGCGCCGTCGATCTCCTGGCTGAGCGTGCTCAGCACCGCCCGGACACCGCGTGTGACCTCGTCTTTCTTGAGGCCCGTGCGCCGGCTCAGCTCGCGGACGAAGTCGGCCAGCGGCACCGGGTGCGCCCCGCCGCCGTGCCGCGGGGGAAGGTTGGCGGCCAGATCCTGCGGAAGGTCGATCGCGAGTTCGCGGAGTTCGCCGCCGCTGAGCTGTTTGCCCACTTCCTCCAGCGTGGCGCGGATGAGGTCCGCGGCCTCTTCCTTGGCCAGAACGGCCTGGTCCGCCACCACCGCGGCGAGTGCTCGCTCGTCCATACGTCGTCCCCCTCGCTCTCGCTGCAATGCTGATGGCGGGGAGGCCATGGTGCGTCCCTCGCCCGGGGTGAAATGGGTCAGTGCCCGGTCCGGCGTTGCGGCGTTGATCGGTGGCTGACTGCCACACCCGGGCGTTTCCCCAGGTCATTTCCTTGATCCGCGGTGCTTTAGAACCTATGTTCGACTAGTGTCGGCAGTCATGACAGAAACCTGTTCGGCAACGAAGACCACGACGACGGCAACGGGCGACGTGCAGGTCCGCTGCACCAAGCCGGCCGGCCACGAGTCGGCCCACGAGGCCAGGCTGGGCGCCTTCCCGATCCGCTGGCGTCAGACCTCATAGGTCTCCGCTATCTCGGGCGACTCGCGCGGCAGAATCCCGTCCACGAGCAGAAACGGCGCGCCGCTCAGATCGTGCACGGTGAGGACCGACAGCGCGACGCTGAGTGGATACGGCAGCGCCAGCGCCGCCGTCTCCGCTCCCGTCGTCAGCCGCGCCCCGAAGCGCTCGACCACGTGATGCGCCCGCCGCCCGTGCGTCGATTCGAGTTGCTCGAGCAGCCCCCTGGGCTGGGCGAGACGCACGGGCGTGAAGGCGGTGGTGAGCGCCAGCGGCCGCGCCTTGATCAGCGTGAGCCGGTAGCGGGCGGCGAACACGGTCGCCCCGGCGGGCAGCCCCAGCAGGGCCGCGACCCGCGGGACGGCCGGCAGCAGGCGGCTGCCGAGACACTCACCGTGGCGGTCGGCCTGGAGCAGGTACTGCACCCGCCGCGGCAGGGCCGCCAAGGTCGTCATGGGCCGCCCGAGCACGATGCGGCCCTTGCCCTGCACGCCGCGCACCCAGCCTTGATGGCGCAGGTGGCGCAGCGCGCGGACAACGGTGGAGCGGGATGTTCGGAACTCGTGGGTGAGCTCGGCCTCGCTGGGCATGAGCGCCCCGACGGCGAGGACACCACGGTCGATGCGGTCCTGCAGGGCGAGCACGATCTCGGCGTACTTCGAATCCACGGCGGCGCGAACCCTTCCGGGACTGGGGGTTTGCGAGCCGCCGTCCGGAGCGTACTGACGCTCGACGATCTCGATCGAATATCGACGCGCGGCCTGGTCAGGCCCGGTTTTCCGCCCAACCACCGTCACTGGGAACGCCGGTTTGAAGCCGACCGCGGAGGTTTCTCGCACCCATCGGCCACAATGAGGCCATGCTCTTCTTCGGTCGCGCGATTTCCCGGCGCGCTCGGGTGTGGTGCCACCTGGCCTGCCAGTTTCTGGCGCTCGCCGCAGCAGCGCCGGTAGCGACGTCCGTTCCCCACGTCGACCCACTGATCGTGCGGGCGGAGCCTCCGTCGAACCCGAGTGTCTTCGGCAATCACGACTTGGAAGACCCGCCCGGACCGCAGTGGGCGGCTCCGGACAACACGAGCGCGGCGGCAGGTGGTGGCGTCAACATCACCGACTCGGGGAGCGCGGCTGACACGCTTACGGTGCAGAAGTCGCCGTAGGCCCAAGCCTTGACGAAGACGAGTGACGGCGGTGTCTCGGCGTTGTTACCGAAGCTCGTCGCGTTTCGCGGGGACGTGTTGTCGATGGTGGGCCGACGTGCTGCGCTCACCTGGCGGGCGGACTTAAAGGGAAGACTCCGGCGCGCTGACCGGTCGCTTCACGCGTGGGGGCGCCGGGCGGATCGTGAGCTAAGTGTGACGATCGGCCCGCTGGCAAGTTGCTACTCGTCGTGCAGAAGCTACTTTGGGTGAAGTTAGGTGCCCTGGGCGGATGAGGGCGCGGTGGTTTTCTGGGTGGTGATCGTTGGGCTCGCGGTGGGCGGCGGGCAGCAGGAAGTACGAGAGCCGCTGGTTGAAGGCGAGAACGTCCGGGCCCCTCGGGCACTTGGTGCGGTTTTGAGGGGGTCTGGGTGGAGCGAAGCTCCCCCAGGGAAAGCTAGAAGAGCGGGCGAGGAGAATCGAACTCCCACCGTCAGTTTGGAAGATCTTCCCGGCCCGGAGGGTCTGTCCGGATTTGCCCGGTGGCGTTGCGGTTCTCCGCGCCCGCTCGTGCCCGTTCGCGACCGCCGGCGGACGGGGCTACTGGCACGGATCTGGCACGTTCGATCTTGGCGCGCAAACCCTCCTTAACGAGCCGCCGCGCCGGCCGATGCCGGCGCTTGCGCCGCCAGCAGGCCGAGCGCGAGCGGCGTTCAATCCAGGACCCTCGTTTCCGCCCCCAGGATGGCCGTGGCGGTCCTAGCGACCTCCCGTATGCCGTCGTCCACCCGCAAGGGGAGCGGGGCGGTGTCGGGCGGGCCAGGCTCGCCGTAGGCGACCGCGTAGCGGCTCGGCCTGGCGCGCTCGGCGCCGGTCTGCTGGGCTCGACCTGGACGCCGGTGCGGGAGCGGAGCGACTTCCCGGAGCCAGAGGCCCCGTCGGAGACCCGCCGGAGGCAGGCCGCAACTACACGCGGACGGCGAGGCCGCGGGAGCTACGGTTCGGGCCGCATCGGACATCGCGGTAGCTCAAATCTTCAGTTGTGAACCGTGCTGCACTGTCCGTCGCCGCATCCGGGCCTGCCTGCGACGCGCGTAGCGCGTCTTCTTGATTCACTACAGGTCAATTCGGCAGGACTAAGAGGTGACGCGGCTAGGGACGATCGAGACCGGGAGTCGCCGAGTGCGATGGTCGGGACTGGGTCGTTGGCTTCATTGGGCGTCCGTGATGGCGACTTAAACTCACCGTGTTCGCAGCCTTCCGATGGGTACATATGTTCGACATAATGATCGAGACCGCTGGGAGGACCGCATGGCTGACCGCAGCAGCATCGAGTGGACTGAAGCGACGTGGAACCCGACTACGGGCTGTGATCGAATATCAGCTGGTTGTGACAACTGCTATGCGCTCACGCTCGCGAAGCGGCTCAAGGCCATGGGTTCGCCGAAGTATCAAACAGACGGCGACGAAAGAACATCCGGACCGGGTTTTGGGCTGGCGCTACATTCTGACTCCCTGGCTATACCGCGACGTTGGAAAGAGCCAAGGGTAGTCTTCGTAAATTCAATGAGTGACTTATTCCATGCGCGTGTTCCCGTATCTTTTATCAGGGACGTCTTCGACGTAATGGCGGCAACGCCCCAACACACATACCAAATCTTGACCAAACGTGCGAAGCGCCTAGCGGCGGTTGCGTCAAAGCTTGAGTGGCCGGCCAATGTTTGGATGGGTGTAAGTGTTGAAGACGAAAGGCAACTTGCCCGCGTTCGTCATCTAGCTGCCGCACCGGCCGCGGTTCGCTTCATCTCGGCTGAGCCGCTCCTTGGCCCGCTGCCGAACCTCGACCTTGAGGGCATTGATTGGATCATCGCGGGAGGGGAGTCTGGCCCAAGGGCTCGTCCGGTAGATCCGCAGTGGATTCGCGAACTACGAGACAACGCTAATGCGCGTGGGGTTCCGTTCTTTTTCAAGCAGTGGGGCGGCACTACACCCAAGGCGGGGGGGCGAACTCTTGATGGCCGGCTCTGGGATGAGATGCCGGAACAGCATAGACTTTCGGACCGATTGTTGGGCGCTTCCGTATAGAACATCCAGTTTGTCCAGGTCATATTCGTAGTCGTTCTTGCACGCACTGTCATTGATGGACTATCGTCGGGGTCCTATGGGAGTCGAGTCGCGAAGCTCGACTCGACTTGGGGGCATGGAATGGTCGATGGTTCTGACGGGGCGCAGAATGCCGATCTCGGGTCCACTCTTGGCGGCGAATCTGCTGGTGAGCAGGACACGGACTCGGCGAGCCAATTCTTCGTAAGCAAGAAGGCCGCAGCCGTACTGAAGCATGAAATCCTACGTCAGTATGTTGTCCCCTTCGTCGGGAAGGTGGGATCAACCAGTACTGACGCACGGGTTGTCTACCTCGATGGTTACGCGGGGCCTGGTACCTATTCTGATGGAACACATGCGTCGCCCTCGCTCGTCCTGGAGTCGGCGGCCAATGTTTCGCAGTTCCGCAAACTTGAATGCATTTTTGTTGAGAGAGGTCGTAAGGATTTCGAACGCTTGCAGGGTGTGGTTAAGGCTGCACAGGATCGGGGAATCAACGCCGAAGCTCGGTCTGGTCGCGTTCAGAACCACCTCGACTATGTGCTGGAGCGGGCGCGTGGCGTTCCGCTCTTGGCATTCCTAGATCCATTTGGCCTTGGAATCCCCTTTGATGACCTCGTTGGAAAGATTTTCGGTCCCGAACGTCCCCAGAACTCACAGGGCTGGATAGCGACTGAGGTTCTGCTGAACTTCTCCGCCAACGCCGTCAGGCGCATCGGTGGACTTCTTACGACAACGAAGGCTGGGACCAATCGGGAAGCTACTCTAAATGCACTCGACCTTGCGTGCGGGGGAGCGTGGTGGCGGCAGGAGTACCTTGCATCGGCGGACAACACGGAAGCGGTGCAGCGGATAGCGTGGGGCTTCGCGCGGCGAGTGTGCGACGCTACTAGTGCCAGCGCTTGGGTGGTCCCGGTTCGAAATCGATCGCATCACCAGCCGGTCTATCACCTCGTCTTCTTCACTAGACATAAAGACGGTATCTGGCTCTTCGGTGAAGCGAACTCGATCGCGCAGGAGAAGTGGCGCGCCTATTGTGCGCCGCCGCCTCCGCCTAAAGACGAAAATGCGCTGTTCGATATTCCCGACACCTTTGAGGCCGAGGAGCTGGCCCGGAAACGGCTATGGATTGATCAGATCAAGGTCAATATCCTAGCGCTCCTTGATAAAAACGGTTCCTTCGTGATCAAGGATCATCATCGTGCGGTATTGGGTGATGCGATTGCGGGGGCGCGAAAGCTGCACATTAGAGCTGCGGTCAAAGAGCTGTATGCGGAGCGGCGGACGGGCTGCAATGGGGTCGGTGATGTTGAGACACTCAGAATCACTCCACCGGTCTGATTGGCGGCCAGAATGAATTCCTTCTGGCCGGTCACGCTGCGACGCAAGATGTGCATCAGAGTATGGCCTAACGCTCCGGCGCAATCTCTGAGAAGCTAGACGCATGACAACGGGTTCGGTTGGCGAGCGAATCGGGGCCTATAGGCGTCGGCGTGGGCTGAGTCAAGCTGCGCTGGCGGGTCTCGTTGGACGGTCTGAGTCATGGTTGTCGCAGGTCGAGCGTGGTGTGAGATCCGTCGATCGGCTCTCGGTGCTGCTCGACTTGGCGAAGGTCTTGCGGGTTGAAGTTGAGGCACTGACGGGACAGCCGTGGCAATATGCGCCGGGCGGAAGCCCTATCGTTGGTGACTTGGCTGAGGTTCGGAGGTTTTTCGCTCGGTACGACAGCCTTCTCGGTGTTGAGTCGGGCGTTGAAATTCTTCCGACTGATGTCGGATTGCGTGTTGAGGCGGCGCACCGTGCCTATCAGGCCGCCCAATACGAGCGGGTCGTGGAGCAGTTGCCAGCGCTGCTGTCGTCAGCGGAACCGCTGCGGTGGTTCGGGTCGGGCGCCGTGCGGCGTGAGGCACTAGTCTCTTACGTCAACGCTTACGCCATGGCCGCGAAGCTGCTGACCAAGATGGGCGCTGCCGATCTTGCATTGCTGTCGGCAGACCGGGCGGCCTCCGCGGCTGTCGACGCGTATTCGGTTGAGGCGCGTGGAATGGCTGCATACCAGGTTGTCTGCGCGTTGCTTCGGGCAGACCGTGCCGAGGACGCTGAGCGGCTCGCTGTGCAGATGGCTGAGGCGGTACAGCGGGAGTCGCGACCTGAAAGGCCGACGGTCGTGTCCGTAGCTGGTGCCCTGTGGTTGATCGCCGCTGTCATTGCTGGTCGTCGCACAGACCGAGGCGAGGCGTGGCGGCGACTAGACCAGGCCGACACGCTCGCTGCGATGCTTGGGCAGGACGGCAACTACGCGTGGACCGCTTTTGGGCCTACCAACGTAGCCATTCATCGTGTGTCTGTGGCGGCCGAACTTGGCGATCCGGCGGAAGCGATCCGCGCGGCGGATGCTGTCGATCCCGACCGGCTGCCGGCCGGGCTCAACAGCCGACGAGCCCAGGTCCACCTCGATTTGGCTTGGGCACACGTGCAACGGAAGCGGGACGCTGACGCTCTGCTGCATCTGATGGAGGCGGAGCGAACGGCGCCGGAGATGGTGCGGTACAACGTGATGGCTCGTGAGCTGGTTCGGGAGATGCTGGCTCGCCAGAAGAAGTCGAAGACCAGTGCCCTGCATCGGTTGGCGGTTCGGGCAGGTGTGCTGGACTAGCAAGCGTGGCTGATCGCTCGGTGACGCTTGTGGTGTGCGGTGCTCCGTTGGCGCTGCGCACCGGTGACCTCGTGACGGCATTGCTGGACGCTGGTTGGTGGCCTCGAGTCGTCGGAACACCTGCCGCTCGGGAGTGGCTGAACGCCGGTGCGGTCGAGCGGCTGACCGGGGTTCCTCCGCAGTTCGACCACCGAGCACCGACGTTGGAGCGGCGCGCCGATCCGCCGGCCGCGCTCGTGGTCTGTCCGGCGACGTTCAACACAATCAACAAGGCCGCCGCCGGCGCGATGGACACGTACGCGCTTGGCCAGGTTTGTGAGGCGCTTGGGATGCGGTTGCCAACACTCGTGGTGCCGATGGTGAACGACAAGCTCTGGGGCCACCCGGCGTGGCCGTCAAGCTTGGCGGTGTTGGTTGCCGCCGGTGTGCGCTTAGTCGACATCCACACCGGGCAGCTCGGCGAGGTGCCGACCAAGTCGGGCACTGGCGCCAAAATCATCGAGCGGTTCGATCCGGAATGGATAGTTGCCAATCTTAACTCCTTGGTTGGTAGTTAATTCGTGCTTGCTTCGATGACATGCTCCGCCGTCTCCTGGTCTCGTATCGGCGAGGAGTTAGGCACATGCAAAGAGCCTCCTGCGTCCTTCCAGTGACGGTCCAATCTGATCCACCACTCGGGATGGTCGGATACGAGCTGTCGTAGCACTGGACTGTTGCCGTGTAGGAAGTTGGCAAAGTTGCGCCAGCCTTCGTAGTCCTTCACGGGAGGCATCAGATCGACGACCATTAGCCCGTAGTCAACTGCGTCTGCCAGCACTTCCGCGACAACCGCGATCCTCGACCCCTCCGCGGTCTCTGCAGGGGGAGCCACCTTATTGGAGTAAAAGTAGGGCCTGAGGGCTGGATCCTCAATGAGTAGCGCCTGAATCGAATGCAGGCGCTCAAGGCCGTTGTACATTGCGCCCAGTGAGGCGATTCCATTGCTGATTTTCGTCTGGTGTGCCAATATTCGTGCCTGGTATGCGGCGAAGACGAGTGAAGCGATTACTCCGATAGAGGCCAAAACATTGGCGACGTTTGAGATCACGATGGACATCCTCCGTTGACGGTCTCGGTCAACGGTAGGGCATCGACGCCAATTTGATCTCCGTCCTTGCGGTTGACTGTCTTAACCTTCCAGCCGCGTTACTGGGCTGTGTTGCGGTGGGGGCGGACTCCTCGTATGTGCCACTCCGGCACTGGTCCCTGACCCGCACAAAAGTGCGGGCTGTTTGGTCGTGCGGGGCGGTCACCGTCTGCGGTTGCACGCTGTCCTCTAGCAGCGAGCCTTGCGCATTCCTCGATCCGAAGCACCTCACAGCGGGTCGGTCGCCCAGAGCGCAGGGACACGATCGTGAGGAGGACGGCGACCCATGGGGAGCGCCGAGAGCGTCGATCAGGCCGACCGGTGTGGTGCCTGCGCCGGGTTCGGATGGGTGTACGTCACTGCCAAGCTCGCTCTCGCCACCGGCGGGGAGCGTGGAGCACGGGCCGGGCGTAGCCGGCGGGCATGCCGGGTCTGTGGGGACCCGAGCGCCGATCTGAACGGGGCGGGCTCGTGAACTGGCACCGGGGCGGGTGCCGGACCGACGAGCCCGCCCGCCTCGGTGCCGTCCATCGGATCGGGGGTGGCTGTGATGTACGTCCCTGAGCCTGGCCACATCGTGTGGGCCTGGATTCGTCCGCCCGTTGAAGACGGCGCCGGCGGACGAGCCGCCCGGATCAAGGTCCGTTCGGCTGAGGCGGCTCCGCACGACCGGTTGCGCTTGACCGGTGCCGAGCTCGATCCCGAGTACCGCCCGACCGGCGATGTCTCCGTCCTCGTTGAACCCGACCGCCTTTGGCCGGTCGCAACGGAAGGGGACGAGTGATGGCCGAACCGGTGCTCTACACCGAGCGTTTCTACCGTGATGCCGAGCACCACCGGGTACGCCGCCCGGGATGGACCTGCACCGCATGCGCCCGCCCGTGGCCGTGCATGATCGCGCGACTGCTGATCCGTCATCGGATGAAGGACTTCTACCACCTGGTCCGTGCCGCCACGGCCGGCCAGATGCGGGTCGCAGACAGCGAGGTCGACAAGGAGTCGGCCTACAAGCTCTACCGGCGCTTCACGGTCTGGACCCATCGCAACCTGGTGTGCGGTGTCTGCGGCAGTGATCGGCACGTCGCCCTGCCCGGTGTTCCTCCGCGGCTGTACGGCTGCGACGGCATCCGCGCACTCATGGCCGGTGACGGATCATGACGGTCTACCTGACGACGACCGCGAGCGACCAGGTCAATGCCGCGCAGGAAGTTCTCGGCCGTCATGCCCTCACGCTGAACGGCAGTCTCTGCACATCGTGCGGGACGGAAGGGCCTTGCTCGGAGCGACGGGCGGCTCTGAGGACGCTCACGCACTTCGGCCGGCTGCCGCGTCGGCGGCCCGGGGCGTCGCGACCGGATCGGCTGTCGGTACGGCTCTCGGGCGGGTCTAGTTGGTTCGGGCAGGCACATACCGACCGATGAGACAACTTGTGCACTCATCCTGAACTCACTACGGTCTTGTCTTAACAAGTGATCAGGCGAGGGGAGGCTCCGCGTGCTGAACCTCGAACCGAGGACTCCGAAGTACGTCCGAGTTCTCAACACATTGCGGCAGCGCATCGAAGACGGGACGTACAAGCCGGGCGCTGCGCTGCCCTCGGAGAACCAGCTCGCGGGAGAGTTCGACGTCTCGCGCCCGACCGTGCTCAAGGCGCTGGCGTACCTCAAGCAGGACGGCTGGATCGAGTCGAAGCAGGGCAAGGCGAACTTCGTGCGGGGCAAGCCGACCGCGCGCCGGACCGTCCCGCCGCACGCGCACGGCGCGCTGCACCTCGATGAGGTCGCGGAGACCGAACTCCTCGCCGTGGCGCCGGTGCTGGCCGACCGGCGGGTCGCGTCGATTCTCGCGGTGCCGGAGGGAACCCCGGTTTACCAGCGGAAACGGCGAACGACGGCGGATGAGGGTGCCGTCGACCTGGTCACGGTCTGGCTGCCGATCGAGGTGGCCGCAGGCACGGATGCCACCAAGCCGGAGCCGATCGCGGGGAGCCTGCTCGACCACATCGCGCAGCGGAAGAGCGTGCGCGGAGACTATGCCGTCGAGTGGACCTCGGCCCGCCGGCCGACCGCCGATGAGGCGCAGCTGCTCGACATCGCAGGTGATGAGCCGGTCCTCGCCGTGACGATCGCGGTGCACACGGCGAGCGGCGACCTGGTCCTCGCCGTCGATGTGGTCCTGCCGGGCAATCGGCACGAGATCGAGGACACGTACCCGCTGTCCTGACAAGCCTTTGAAGATTTTTTGAGCCCGGGTCCATCGACCCGGGCTCTTCTTCGTGCTGGTCGCGTTGGGTTGTGGCCGTATCACTCATGTGCATGTCTCGAATTACTCCGTAGCATGTGTTTACAAGTGCTCTTACTGTTACAGCCAAGTGCATGACGCTATGGAGGTTCAGAGACCGTGGTTCCCAACTCGATTCGGTACCCGATGCCGTTCGACTACGCCTTCCCGGCCGGGGCGCTGTTCCTCGGTGTGGAGAAGCAGACCGACTTCGACAAGCTGCGCGAGGACGACAATCAGGCGCGCGACGAGCACGGCGTCCGGGTGTGGGTCGTCACCGTGATGGACCAGGACCCGGAGGCGTCCAAGTTCGGGCGTTCGCCGCAGGTCAAGGTGAAGATCGCGGCTCCGCACCAGCCGCTGCCGCCGGACCCGATTCAGGTGGCCGGGATGTCGATCACCCCGGTCGCGTTCACCGATCTCGTGGTGACGCCGTACACCGACACGTCCGGTTGCAAGGGCGAGCGCAAGCCGCACCGGTGCCGCGCTCGGCTCGCCTGGTCGTACCGGGCCTCGGGCATGGTCGCCCCGGCCGAACTCGTCGCCGCTCCCGCTGCTGCGTGACGCAACAGAGGTGCGGGGCGAGCCTTCCTCCGGCAAGAGACCTGCCCGCCCCGCCTTCCCAACCCCTCGCAAGGAGAAGGCTGGAATGCCCAAGCTAGTCGATGCCGCCCGCATCACGTCGCCTGACGGCGCGGTGTGGCGTACCTGCTCCGCTTGTCTGTCCCTGGCCCCGCTCCCGCCGGCCGTCGAGCGCTGCGACGCATGCCGCCTCGGCCCGGCTCCGACCATCCCGGGCGGCGGTGAGGCGCGATGAAGACCCATCGCCGTGCCGTCGCCGCGCTCGCGGCCACCGGCGTCAACGCCGCCCGGGAGCTGTACCAGACCGTTCCGTCCGACACGGTCCGTGTCGCGGCGCTGGTCGAGATCTCGGCGGCCGCGGCCGCTCTCGCCCGTACCGTCGTCAAGCTCCGGCACCTGGACCCGGACCTCATCGCGCCGCACGTTTCCGATCGCGTCGACCTCCGCGCGGTGCTCGGCCGAGGACAGTGGCTGCCGACGATGGTCCGACACGTCCCGCAGCCGCCTCCGGCGCCTGCTCCGGTCCGCCGGCGGGCCATCCGTCGGAAGGCCACCCCGCAACTGCCGCTGTTCGGGGGTGATCGCTAGTGCCGCTGATCAACGTGATCCGGGGCGAGCGGATCGAACCGGCGCCGTTCAACGTCCGCACGCCGTACCTCAAGGTCCCGCTCTGGCTCGTCCTCCTGCTGTGGACGGTCCGGGGCGTCTGGCGGTTGGTCCTGGTGTACCTGCGCTTCTGGTACGTCACCGTCCCGCTGACCGGCCTCACGTACCTGTACTTCCGATTCGGATGGTGGGGACCCGGGCTTGCGCTCGGCGTCCCCGCCGCTGGGCTCGGGCTCTGGGCGGTAGTGGATTGGCGCTCCTGCCGGCGCTGGGCGTGGTGGCCGACGCTCTCCCGGTGGAGGCGCTTTCGGTACCGGCGAACCTGGAAGCCGGCCATGGTGACGGCCGGGCTGGCAGTGAGCTTCGACGGCAACACGATCCTTCCGGTGCTCAAGAAGGTCCGCGTCAGTGGCGGCACCGATGTCCTGACTGTGCGCATGGTCACCGGCCAGATCCCGGACGACTTCGCCAAGGTCTCCGAGCGGCTGACGCACACCTTCGCCGCGCTCAACTGCCGCGTCTCGCCGGGCTCGCGGCCCGACCTCGTCGTGCTCACCATGCGGCGGGGTGACCCGCTGACCGCGGTGGTCGAGCCGCTGCCGGTCACCGGCGTCCCGGACTTCACGGCGCTCCCGATCGGGCTGCGGGAAGACGGCAGCGTGTACGAGCTGCGCCTCTACGGCACGCAGATCTTGGTCGTCGGCGCGACCGGCGCGGGCAAGGGCTCGGTCGTCTGGTCGATCGTCCGCGCTCTGGCCGGCGGGATCTCGGCCGGGCTCGTCCAGCTCTGGGCGTTCGATCCCAAGGGCGGCATGGAGCTGGGCGCGGGGGAGCGGCTGTTCGCCAAGTTCGCCTGCACCGACTTCAAGGCCATGGCCGATCTCCTGGAGCTGGCGCTCAAGACCGCGCAGGACCGGGCGGCCCGGCTGCGCGGCCACACCCGGCAGCACGTGGCGAGCGTCACGGACCCGCTCATCGTGATCGTCATCGACGAGTTGGCGGCGCTCACGGCGTACATCACCGAGCGGCAGCTCAAGGACCGGATCAAGGCCGCGCTCGGGCTGCTCCTGACGCAGGGCCGCGCGGTCGGCGTTCACGTCATCGGCTGCCTTCAGGACCCGCGTAAGGAGGTCCTGCCGTTCAGGAACCTGTTCCCGACCCGGATCGGCCTGCGCCTCGCCGAAGAGCCGGAGGTCGACCTGGTCCTCGGCGACGGCATGCGCGACCGCGGCGCCCTCTGCGACCGCATCCCGATGTCGCTGCCCGGCGTCGGCTTCGTCGTCCTCGACGGCGACCCGACCCCGGCCCGGGTCCGCTTCTCCTACCTCGATGACGACGACATCGCCAGCCTCGCGGACACGTACGCCTTCGACGGCGCCCGCGTCGTGGACGGGGAGTGGGCATGACCACGGCTCAGCTTCTGCGGATCCGTTGGGCGGTCCGCGTGACGCTCCTGCTCGGCGTGGCCGCCTCGGTGGCCGCCAACATCCTGCACGCCAACGCCAACCCGATCTCCCAGACCATCGCGGCCTGGCCGCCCCTGGCGCTCCTGCTCACCGTCGAGCTGGTCTCCCGGGTTCCCGTGCACCACCGGAGCCTGGCCGTGCTGCGAGTCGTCGCGACGGTGGCGATCTCGGGCATCGCGGCCTGGGTGTCGTACTGGCACATGGCCGGCGTCGCCGCACGCTACGGCGAGACCGGCGCAAGTCCGTACCTGCTGCCGTTCTCGGTGGACGGGCTCATCGTGGTCGCGTCAATCTGCCTGGTCGAGCTGGGCGGACGCATCCGAGCCGCCGCGGAGAAGAGCGAACCGGTCAGCGCCGAGCATCCTCTCCAATCGGCTGTCACCCGTCCCGCGCCGCCGGCGCGCCTGCCGGTCCTGCCGCCGAATGGCCTCGTCCGGCCGGGCATCAATGGGGGTGGCACATGAGCCGGGTGTCATTGCGCCAGCGGATGCTCGTCAGCAAGCGGTGGCCGAACATGCGGCAGCCTGCGGGCCTCCGACGCGCCGATCTCAACGAAGTTGCGGCGAGCGGCAGTAAGGCTCAGGCCACGGTTCGGGCCGCCACGAATCTGATCGGCGTCGTGGGTGTCCTGCCCGTCGTCCTCCCAGAAACACACGGGGCAGATCTCGTATCCGCCGCGCTCGTCAAGCGTGAGGTAGCCACAGCACGGGCACGCGTACGGACCGTCGCCGCGCCGGATGACGTTGATGAACGGCTCGTCCATACCCGCGATCTTCGCAGGGAGGTGCGTCCGTGATCACAACTACGCCCGAGGCCCAGCCGCGCCCCGGGAGTCGTCTCGCCCGCCTTCTCACCCCGAGCACCGTTGACGCCCTCAAGGCCATGGCCGAGGAGCACGGCGTCTGTACCCGTCCGGTCCTGCTCCGCCGTACCGATCTCGCCACCGGGCAGACGGAGGTGATCGACCTGCCATGTGGCGCCACCCGCGAGGACAAATGCAAGCCCTGCGCCAAGCGCGCCCGCCGGCTACGGCAGCAGCAGTGCCGGGAGGGCTGGCACCGCACCGACGAGCCGCTGCCCGAGCCGGACGACCCGACCGACGAGCAGCGCGCCATGCTCCAGCTCCGGTCGCACTTCGTATTCGAGCGCAACCGTGCGGAGCAACTGGCCGAGTGGGACCAGGTAGCCGAGCTCGAAGCGGGCATCGGCGAACTCGATCAGGCGATCATCGCGTCGGGCATGCGCGGGCGACTCGCCCCCGTCGGCGGCGATGCGGACGAGCAGCCGGCCAAGCGCCGCGTCCGCTCGACCCGCCGCCGCCAGGATGCTCCCGACCTGCCGCGACTCAAGGTCGCCCCAACCACGGTGGGCCGGACCTTCACCGGCCGCGACGGACATGTGTTCCAGCCGTCGACCTTCCTGACCCTCACCCTGGACACGTACGGTCGCGTCCTCAACGACGGGAGTCCGGTCAACCCAGCGACGTACGACTACCGGCGCGCGGCCTGGGACGCGGTGCATTTCCCGGCCCTGCTCGACCGCTTCTGGCAGAACCTGCGCCGCGCCGCCGGCTGGAACGTGCAGTACTTCGGCTGCGTCGAGCCTCAGCGGCGCCTCGCCCCGCACGCGCACTTCGCGATGCGCGGCACCGTCTCCCGGGATCTCCTCCGGCGGGTCGCGGCGGCCACCTACCACCAGGTCTGGTGGCCGCCGACCGACGTGATCCGGTACCAGGACCACAACGCGCCGGTCTGGGAGCCGGACCTCAGGCAGTACGTCGATCCGGAGAGCCGTGAACCGCTTCCGACCTGGGAAGATGCGCTCGATGAGGTTGAGGAGCCGGTGCACGTGGCCCGGTTCGGCGCCCAGGTCCACGCGGAGGGCGTGCTCGGCGGCACCCCGCAGGCGGACAGGCTGATCGGCTACCTCACGAAGTACCTGACCAAGTCGGTCGACACCTGCCATGCGATGACGACCGATCGGCAGACGGCACACCTCGAGCGGTTCTGGGCCGAGCTGCGGTACACCCCGTGCTCGCCGCGGTGCGCGAACTGGCTCCGGTACGGCGTCCAGCCGAAGAACGCTCGCCCGAACCAGTCCGCCGGCCGCTGCAAGGCCAAGGTCCACCAGCGGACGACGCTCGGCATGGGTGGCCGGCGCGTGCTCGTCTCCCGGCAGTGGTCCGGCAAGACGCTCGCGGACCACAAGGCGGACACCCGGGCGTGGGTGAGGGCCATCCTCGGCATCTCGGAGGCGCACGACCAGGTCCCGGTGGTCGACGGGCAGCCCGGCAAGCCGGCGCCGTTCGCCTGGGAGATGGCGAGGAACGACGATCCCGACGTACCGCCGCTGCAACACCGCCTCATGCGCTCCATCTCCGCGCGAATTCAGCAACGGGCACAGCTCAGAGCAGCCATGGACCGGGAGAGGGAGGTCACGCCCGTTGGGTGAGGAGTTGCTGACGGGGGAGCAGGTCGCGGCCCTGCTCAAGGCAACACCGAGGTTCGTCCGGCGGCTCGTGCAGATGCGCCGGATCGAGTACGTCAAGGTCGGTCGGCGCGTGCGCTTCCGTGAGGCCGCGGTCGCGGACTACATCGAGAGGAATCGTGTGGTGCCGCTCAGCAGGGCCGAGCTGAGGCGGCAGATCGGAAGGGCGGCTTAGTGGCCAAGGAGAAGAAGGCCCGGCGGAGTTTCGGCAACGTGCGGGAGCTGCCGTCGGGGCGCTGGCAGGCGCGGTACCTGGGACCGGACGGGATCGAGCGCAAGGCGCGGACGACGTTCGCGACCGAGAAGGAGGCAGACAACTGGCTGACCATCGTCCAGGCGGAGATCTTGCGCAATGACTGGTCGGCGCCCGAGCTGGGGGAGAGCAACCTGGACGAGTACGCGGTCCGGTGGATCTCGGAGCGGAAGCTGGCCCCTCGCACCCGTGAGAACTACGAGGATCTTCACCGGCTGCACATCGGGCCACACCTCGGCGAGATGAGCCTGGGAGACCTGAAGCCGGCGACCATCCGCACCTGGCGGAAACGGTTGCTCGATTCCGGTACGACGGAGCCTCAGGCGGTGAAGGCGTACCGGCTGCTCCGGGCGGTGCTGAACACGGCGATGAAGGAAGACGGGCTGATCAAGGACAACCCGTGCCGGATCAAGGGGTACGACAAGTACCACACTCCGGAGCGGCCGACCGCGACCGTCGATCAGGTGTTCGCCCTGGCCGACGCGGTCCCCGAGCGGTACCGGGCCTTCATCATCGTCGCGGCGTTCTCGGGGCTGCGGTGGGGCGAGCTGGTAGCGCTCCGGCGGTGCGACGTCGACCTTGTGGAGGGCGCCTCCGGGTGCATCGGAAGCTCGCAGCCCTGCGGAGCCGGCTGGAGTTCGGTCCGCCGAAGTCGGAGGCCGGTGTCCGGGCGGTGAGGCTGCCGTCCGTGGCGACTGACGTACTCCGTGTTCACCTGGCGAGTGGTTTCGTGGGGGAAGAGCCGGACGCGCTCCTTTTTACCGGCGGCAAGGGGGCACTACTGCGTTCCGGCAACTTCGGCCGGGCCGTGCAGTGGGTCGTGACCGTCGTGTCGGTCGGACTGCCGGCGGGCTTTCACTTCCACGACCTGCGCCACACCGGTAACACGATCGCGGCGGCGTCGGGTGCCAGCACGCGGGAGTTGATGAAGCGGCTCGGGCAGTCGAGCATGCGAGCGGCGTTGATCTACCAGCACTCGACCGACGAGCGGGACCGGGAGATCGCGAGCAACATGGACGAAAGGATCAAGAAGATCTGGCACGCTACTGGCACGGCGGCCGATACAAGATCCAGAAAGCAAAAGCCCCAGGTCGGTTGACCTGGGGAGATTTACCAGAGCGGGCGAGGAGAATCGAACTCCCACCGTCAGTTTGGAAGACTGAAGCTCTGCCATTGAGCTACGCCCGCGTGCGGCCCCGGCGAACGGGGCTGCGACCACCAGAGTACCGAATCCCCGCCCGACCGGTCAGCGGCGGGGGTCCACGGTGTGCGACACCGGCATACCGAGCGGCGCCGTCTCCGGCCGAGCGCATACACTTGCCGACGCACACCACCGGGGTGTAGCGCAGTTTGGTAGCGCACTCGCTTTGGGAGCGAGGGGCCGTGGGTTCAAATCCCGCCACCCCGACCGGGAACAACGACGTAGCGCAGCCGCCAGTCCAACCAGTCGTAGTAACGAGGGAGAAAGTTCTGTGAAGAGCACCGTCGAGACCCTGAGCCCGACTCGCGTGCGGCTCGAAATCGAGGTGCCGTTCGCCGAGCTCGAGCCGAGCCTCAAGAAGGCGTACCGCGAGATCGGGTCGCAGGTCAACATCCCCGGGTTCCGTCGGGGCAAGGTGCCCACCGCCGTCATCGACCAGCGGGTCGGGCGCGGCGCGGTGCTCAACGAGGCCGTGCAGGAGGTCATTCCGACCCAGATCCTCGCGGCGGTCCGTGAGCACGAGGTGAAGACGCTCGGGCGGCCCGAGGTCGAGATCACCGAGTTCGCCGACGGGCAGCCGCTGAAGTTCTCGGCCGAGGTGGACGTGCGGCCGCAGATCACCCTGCCCGACCTGAGCGAGATCACCGTCACGGTCGACGCGCTCGCCGTGTCCGACGACGACGTCGAGGAGCAGCTCAAGGGGCTGCGCGACCGGTTCGCGACGCTCAAGACCGTCGAGCGCACCGCGGCTACCGGCGACTACGTGCAGATCGACCTGGTCGCGAAGGTGGACGGCGAGGAGGTGCCCGGCGGCAGCGCGACCAACGTCTCGCACGAGGTCGGCTCCGGCCAGCTGGTCCCGGGCCTCGACGACGTGCTCGTGGGCATGGGCGCCGGCGACTCGACGACGTTCACCACGCAGCTGGTGGGCGGGGAGTTCGAGGGCCGCGACGCCGAGGTGTCCGTGACCGTGAAGTCGGTCAAGGACAAGCAGCTGCCCGAGGTGGACGACGAGTTCGCGCAGCTCGCGAGCGAGTTCGACACGCTCGACGAGCTCAAGGACGACCTGCGCACGCGGCTCACGCGGGTGAAGCGCATGGAGCAGCTCTACTCCGCCCGTGACCTCGCCCTGAAGGCGGTCATCGACGCGACCGACGTTCCCGCGCCCGAGGGTGTGGTGAAGGACGAGGTCGAGTCGCGCAAGGAGTCGATGAACGACCAGCTCCAGCGGATCGGGGCCTCGTTCGACGACTACCTGCAGACCGAGGGCAAGACCGAGGAGGAGATGGACGCCGAGCTCAACGAGGCGGCCGTCGAGGGCGTGAAGGTGCAGCTGGTGCTCGACACCCTGGCCGACGCCGAGGATGTCCAGGTCAGCGACGACGAGTTCGGGCACGAGATCGTGCACCGGGCGCAGCGCGCCGGGATGGGCCCGCAGCAGTACTACGACCAGCTGGTCCAGGCCGGCGTGGCCGGTGCGGTCTTCGGTGACGTGCGCCGCGGCAAGGCGCTCGGGATCGTGCTCGAGCGGGTGAAGATCGTCGACAGCGAGGGTGCCGAGCTCAGCCTCGACGACCTGCGCGGCGCGGTCGACGAGCACGAGGGCCACGATCACAGCTCGCACGAGGGTCACAACCACTAACGTTGTAGGCCGGGGCAAAAGCCCCGGCCTTCACCACGGTGCGCTCATAGCGAAATGCGGTGAGCACGGGAAGCTGCGGCCCCCCGCACCGGTTAGGGTCGGCAAGTACAAGACTCTTGCGAAGGGCTGCCATGACCGACCTGCATATTCCAGCGTCGCCAGTCAGTCCCGCGCCCCAGGGGCGCGGTCGGGGCGCGGACACGAGCCTGACGCTCGACGACTCGGTGTTCAACCGGCTGCTCAAGGAGCGCATCATCTTCCTTGGCAGCGAGGTCAACGACCAGGTCGCCAACCGGATCTGCGCCCAGATGCTGCTGCTCGCCGCCGAGGACGAGGAGCGCGACATCTGGCTGTACATCAACTCGCCCGGTGGCTCCGTCTACTCGGGCATGGCGATCTACGACATCATGCAGTTCGTCACCAACGACGTGGCGACTGTCGCGATGGGCATGGCCGCCTCCATGGGCCAGCTCCTGCTGTGCGCCGGTGCGCCGGGCAAGCGCATGGCCCTGCCGCACGCGCGGATCATGATGCACCAGCCGTCCGGCGGCATCGGGGGCACGGCCGCCGACATCGCCATCCAGGCCGAACAGATGCTCTACACGAAGCGCATGTTCCAGGAGCGCGTGTCGTTCCACACCGGGCAGTCGCTGGAGCAGATCGAGGCCGACTCCGACCGTGACCGCTGGTTCACCGCCAATGAGGCGCGGGACTACGGCTTCATCGACAAGGTGATCACCGGGGCCCAGCAGGCTCCGGAAGGCGCCGGAACCCTGGCCTGAGGAGCGAAGCGATGACCGATCTGAGCCTGCCGCCGGCGCTGCGCGAGGTGCACAACCGCTACATCCTGCCGTCCTACGTCGAGCGCACGTCGTACGGCATCAAGGAGACCAACCCTTACAACAAGCTGTTCGAGGACCGGATCATCTTCCTCGGCGTGCAGATCGACGACGCGTCGGCCAACGACGTGATGGCGCAGCTGCTGACGCTGGAGAGCACCGAGCCGGACCGCGACATCACGCTCTACATCAACTCGCCCGGCGGCTCGTTCACGGCCATGACGGCGATCTACGACACCATGCTCTACGTCCGGCCCGACATCCTCACGGTGTGCCTGGGCCAGGCGGCGAGCGCGGCCGCGGTGCTGCTCGCGGCGGGCACGCCGGGCAAGCGTCTCGCGCTGCCCAACTCGCGCATCATCATCCACCAGCCGGCCACCGAGGGCGGCTACGGGCAGGGCTCGGACATCGAGATCCAGGCCCGGGAGATCATGCGCATGCGGACCCAGCTCGAGGAGATGGTGTCGCGGCACACCGGCCAGCCGGTCGAGAAGGTCCGCAAGGACATCGACCGCGACAAGATCCTCACGGCGGACGAGGCCAAGGAGTACGGCCTGGTCGACAACGTGCTGGTCAGCCGGAAGAAGTCGAGCCTCGTGGCGTCGGGCAGCTGACGACGCTGCGTGCAACACCCCATCGGCTCGCCCTAACCTGGAGGTTGGGCGGGCCGATGGAGTGTCGGGCGGATGTCGTCGGGAGGCCGGCCCAAAAAGACACCCCCTCGTAGGGGGTCGGAATACGGGCGACCACCAGGTAACGTCGAGGCAGTAGCCAGCGTGAGGCGAAACGCGCACGCGGCGAGCAGATGCGATCCGGACGTAGGGTCCGGCCGAAGGCAGGGAGATCGTAGGTGGCACGGATCGGCGACGGCGGCGACCTACTGAAGTGCTCCTTCTGCGGCAAGTCGCAGAAGCAGGTGAAGAAGCTGATCGCCGGGCCCGGCGTCTACATCTGCGACGAGTGCATCGATCTCTGCAACGAGATCATCGAGGAAGAGCTGGCGGAGTCGGGCGACGTCAAGTTTGACGAGCTGCCGAAGCCGATGGAGATCTGCGCCTTCCTCGATCAGTACGTCGTCGGTCAGGACCAGGCCAAGAAGGCGCTCGCGGTGGCGGTCTACAACCACTACAAGCGGGTGCAGGCGGAGTCCGGCGGCAACTCGGGCGGCGACGGCGTCGAGCTGGCGAAGTCCAACATCCTGCTCATCGGCCCCACGGGCTGCGGCAAGACGCACCTGGCCCAGACGCTCGCGCGGATGCTCAACGTGCCGTTCGCGATCGCCGACGCCACGGCGCTCACCGAGGCGGGATACGTCGGCGAGGACGTCGAGAACATCCTGCTGAAGCTCATCCAGGCCGCGGACTACGACATCCGCCGCGCCGAGACCGGCATCGTCTACATCGACGAGGTCGACAAGATCGCGCGCAAGTCGGAGAACCCGTCGATCACGCGGGACGTCTCCGGCGAGGGTGTGCAGCAGGCCCTGCTGAAGATCATCGAAGGTACGGTCGCCAACGTCCCGCCGCAGGGCGGACGCAAGCACCCGCACCAGGAGTTCATCCAGATCGACACGTCCAACGTGCTCTTCATCTGCGGTGGCGCCTTCGCCGGCCTCGACCGGATCGTGCAGCAGCGGGTCGGCAAGGGCGGCACCGGCTTCGGCGCCAACCTCCGCTCGATCACCGACCGGACGGCCGACGACGCCTTCAGCGACGTGATGCCCGAGGACATGCTCAAGTTCGGCCTGATCCCCGAGTTCATCGGGCGGCTGCCGGTCATCACGAGCGTGAAGAGCCTCGACCGCGACGCCCTGGTGAAGATCCTGACGGAGCCGCGCAACGCGCTCGTCCGGCAATACCAGCGGCTGTTCGAGCTGGACGGGGTGGAGCTCGAGTTCGCCCCGGAGGCCCTGGAGTCGATCGCGGACCAGGCCATCCTGCGCGGCACCGGCGCCCGCGGACTGCGGGCCATCATGGAGGAGGTCCTGCTCTCCGTGATGTACGAGGTGCCGAGCAACCCCAACATCGCCCGGGTGCTCATCACCCGCGAGGTGGTGCTGGAGAAGGTGATACCGACCATCGTGCCGCGGGACCTGGCCGCCCACCGTGTCGGTCGTCGACGTGCGGACCGCGAGGAGAAGTCGGCGTAGCCTGGCGCCCATGCGCGTAGCGGTATGTCAGCTCAATGCCCGCGACAACCGGGCTGAGAACCTCAAGACGGCACGAACGCTCCTCCAGAGGGCATCCGATGGGGGAGCGGATCTGGCGGTCCTCCCGGAATACGTGGACTACCTCGGGAGGGCCCACTCGGCCCCGACGCCCGAGCCCGTCGACGGGGAGTTCGCCGCGTTCTTCGCCGACGCCGCGCGGGAACTCGGGATGTGGGTCCACGCCGGCTCGTTCCACGAGACCGGACCCGACCCCGAGCACACGTACAACACAACGCTCGTCTTCGATCGGTCCGGCGCACTGGCCGCGACCTATCGAAAGATCCACCTCTATGACGTCGAGATCCCGGGGCGCGTCTCGTACCGGGAGTCCGCGACCGTCGCACCAGGGGAGTCGACGAGCACCGTCGATGTCGAGCAGATCCGACTAGGCCTGTCGATCTGTTACGACCTGCGATTTCCTGAGTTGTACCGTCAGCTCGCGATCGACGGCGCCACAGTCCTCGCCGTGCCGGCCGCCTTCATGCTCCACACCGGACGGGACCACTGGG
>NZ_CP192080.1:4800000-9130000 GCF_050955725.1 Dactylosporangium sp. CA-139114 | reverse complement strand
AGACTGTAAGGAGCCCGCGCCAGCCGAGTGTGCTGGTGGGGTGCTCAATGGCGGAGACACTGGCGACATTCCTGGTTGGCAACGGCCGGCTCGTTAGTACTGCTGCAGTGATGTGGCGTGGAACGCGTGGTTGGTGCGGCGGCTGGGGAGTATAGGCACCCTGTTGGGTCCTGAAACAACCAACGGTTTGTTTCGGACATGGATCCTGGACGGTTCCGAGGACCGCGGTCGTGGGTGGCCGGAGGCTTGGGCTGATACGACGTTCAGGGTTTGGTGTTGGTTGAGAATTGCACAGTGGATGCGAGCATCTTTATTGCTTTGTGGTCAAGTTGCTGAGGGCGTACGGTGGATGCCTTGGCACCAGGAGCCGATGAAGGACGTGGGAGGCCGCGATAGGCCTGGGGGAGCTGTCAACCGAGCTGTGATCCCAGGGTGTCCGAATGGGGGAACCCGGCACCAGTCATGTGGTGTCACTCCTGCCTGAACACATAGGGCAGGTAGAGGGAACGCGGGGAAGTGAAACATCTCAGTACCCGCAGGAAGAGAAAACAATTGTGATTCCGTGAGTAGTGGCGAGCGAAAGCGGATGAGGCTAAACCAGGCATGTGTGATACCCGGCAGGGGTTGCATGTCTGGGGTTGTGGGGCGTGTCTGCACTGGTCTGCCGGCTGGTGGCACAGTCAGAAAATCGTGGGTTAGTCGAAGTCCGCTGGAAAGCGGCACCGTAGACGGTGAGAGTCCGGTAGGCGAAAACTTGCGGTCTGTGTTGGCGTGTTCCCGAGTAGCGGCGGACTCCTGTAATCTGCCGTGAATCTGCCAGGACCACCTGGTAAGCCTAAATACTCCCTGGTGACCGATAGCGGACGAGTACCGTGAGGGAAAGGTGAAAAGTACCCCGGGAGGGGAGTGAAATAGTACCTGAAACCGTGCGCCTACAATCCGTCGGAGCGTCCTGGCTTTATGTCGGGGGTGACGGCGTGCCTTTTGAAGAATGAGCCTGCGAGTTAGTGATACGTGGCGAGGTTAACCCGTGTGGGGGAGCCGTAGCGAAAGCGAGTCTGAATAGGGCGTTCAGTCGCGTGTCCTAGACCCGAAGCGGAGTGATCTAGCCATGGGCAGGCTGAAGCGCGGGTAAGACCGCGTGGAGGGCCGAACCCACCAACGTTGAAAAGTTGGGGGATGATCTGTGGTTAGGGGTGAAAGGCCAATCAAACTCCGTGATAGCTGGTTCTCCCCGAAATGCATTTAGGTGCAGCGTCATGTGTTTCTTGCCGGAGGTAGAGCACTGGATGGCCTAGGGGGCCCACAAGCTTACTGAAGTCAACCAAACTCCGAATGCCGGTAAGTGAGAGCGTGGCAGTGAGACTGCGGGGGATAAGCTTCGTAGTCGAGAGGGAAACAGCCCAGATCACCAGCTAAGGCCCCTAAGCGTGTGCTAAGTGGTAAAGGATGTGGGGTCGCATAGACAACCAGGAGGTTGGCTTAGAAGCAGCCACCCTTGAAAGAGTGCGTAATAGCTCACTGGTCAAGTGGTTCCGCGCCGACAATGTAGCGGGGCTCAAGCACACCGCCGAAGCTGTGGCATTCACACGTGTACCAGGCCTTTGTGGTCCAGGTGTGTGGATGGGTAGGGGAGCGTCGTGTCACCGGTGAAGCGGCGGAGTGATCCAGCCGTGGAGGTGACGCGAGTGAGAATGCAGGCATGAGTAGCGAAAGCAGGGTGAGAAACCCTGCCGCCGGATGACCAAGGGTTCCAGGGCCAGGCTAATCCGCCCTGGGTGAGTCGGGGCCTAAGGCGAGGCCGAGAGGCGTAGTCGATGGACAACGGGTTGATATTCCCGTACCCGCGTAGAAGCGTCCATGCTGAACCTGCTTGTACTAACGTCACAATGGTCTGAACCTTTCGGGGGGATGGCCGGCGTTTCGGAACTCGGGTGGTAGTAGGCAAGCGATGGGGTGACGCAGGAGGGTAGCTGGGCCCGGCCGGTGGTTGTGCCGGGGCAAGCGTGTAGCCCGTGCTGTAGGCAAATCCGCAGCACATGAGGGTGAGGCGTGAAGCGGAGCCGTTTCAGGTGAAGCCAGTGATCCCATGCTGCCGAGAAAAGCCTCTAGCGAGTTTCGAGCGGCCCGTACCCCAAACCGACACAGGTGGTCAGGTAGAGAATACCGAGGCGATCGGGCGAACTGTGGTTAAGGAACTCGGCAAATTGCCCCCGTAACTTCGGGAGAAGGGGGGCCACCGATGGTGAGACCACATGCTGGTGGAGCGGTTGGTGGCCGCAGAGACCAGGGGGAAGCGACTGTTTACTAAAAACACAGGTCCATGCTAAGTCGTAAGACGACGTATATGGACTGACGCCTGCCCGGTGCTGGAACGTTAAGGGGACCTGTTAGTCCTTCGGGGCGAAGCGGAGAACTTAAGCGCCAGTAAACGGCGGTGGTAACTATAACCATCCTAAGGTAGCGAAATTCCTTGTCGGGTAAGTTCCGACCTGCACGAATGGCGTAACGACTTCCCCACTGTCTCAACCACAGGCCCGGCGAAATTGCACTACGAGTAAAGATGCTCGTTACGCGCGGCAGGACGGAAAGACCCCGGGACCTTCACTATAGCTTGACATTGGTACTCGAATTCGATTGTGTAGGATAGGTGGGAGCCTATGAAACCCTCACGCCAGTGGGGGTGGAGGCAAGCTTGAAATACCACTCTGTTGGATTTGGGTATCTAACCTTGGACCGTGAGCCGGTTCAGGGACAGTGTCTGGTGGGTAGTTTAACTGGGGCGGTTGCCTCCTAAAATGTAACGGAGGCGCCCAAAGGTTCCCTCAGCCTGGTTGGCAATCAGGTGTTGAGTGCAAGTGCACAAGGGGGCTTGACTGTGAGACTGACAGGTCGAGCAGGGACGAAAGTCGGGACTAGTGATCCGGCACTGGCAGGTGGAAGCGGTGTCGCTCAACGGATAAAAGGTACCCCGGGGATAACAGGCTGATCTTCCCCAAGAGTCCATATCGACGGGATGGTTTGGCACCTCGATGTCGGCTCGTCGCATCCTGGGGCTGGAGTAGGTCCCAAGGGTTGGGCTGTTCGCCCATTAAAGCGGTACGCGAGCTGGGTTTAGAACGTCGTGAGACAGTTCGGTCCCTATCCGCCGCGCGCGTAGGATACTTGAGAAGGGCTGTCCCTAGTACGAGAGGACCGGGACGGACGAACCTCTGGTGTGCCAGTTGTTCTGCCAAGAGCACGGCTGGTTGGCTACGTTCGGAAGGGATAACCGCTGAAAGCATCTAAGCGGGAAGCTCGCTTCGAGATGAGGTATCCCACCCCTTGAGGGTTAAGGCCCCCAGCGAGACCACTGGGTTGATAGGCCGGAAGTGGAAGCCTGGTAACAGGTTTGAGCTGACCGGTACTAATAGGCCGAGGACTTGACCTACAACATCAAGCTGTAAAGACTTGCATCCACTGTGTGATTCTGAACCAACACCGGACGCACCCCAATGGCGGGAGACCGTCTGGGTGTGCGGGGTTGACAGGTTCATAGTGTTACGGCGGCCATAGCGGAGGGGAAACGCCCGGTCCCATTCCGAACCCGGAAGCTAAGCCCTCCAGCGCCGATGGTACTGCACCCGAGAGAGTGTGGGAGAGTAGGACGCCGCCGGACTAACGTTCCTTCAGGGGCCCACCGATCATGGTGGGCCCCTGAAGCGTTTCCTGGACACGACACCAATGTGTTGAGCCGGCCCCGCTGACGCGAGGCCGGCTTTTTGCGTTGGTGCGGCACCCGGCCGAGCAGCGCGGCAAAGCACCGCGGTGCTCCGCCGTGGGTGCGGGGTTCGAGCAGGCGCTTGGCCGAGTTGGGCGATGGGACCGTTTGGCGAACAGGGGCGCGCCCAGGCGAGCCGAGGGCATCCGGCACGAAACAGCGCGACGATCAGCTGCGGTGCTCCACGGCGGTGCGGAGCTCGAGCAGGGACTTGGCGGAGTCGGCGACGGGACTGTTGGAGAACAGAGCCACGCCCAGCGAGCCGTTGTCCGCCCAGCCGCACACCGTCAGATCCGAGTCGTCCACCTTCGTCGTGCCGCAGCGCACGGTGCCGCCCAGGGGGCCGGCGTCGACGTCCTTGGTGTCGCGCACGCCGCCCTTGTCGTCGGCCAGCATGTCGAAGGCGGTCTTCAGGGTGTCCTCGGGCTTCCAGATGCGCGCGGTGCCGGCCACGAGGATCGCGTCCGTCTTGCCGTCGCGGTAGATGAGCCCGACGCTGTCGTCGAGGCTCACCTTGGAGGCGATGGCGTCGCGGATGTACTCGCTGGTCTGCTGGGCGCCGTCGCTCTTGTCGAGCGTGAAGGCGCCGACCTTCTCCGGGGATTTGATCTCGGTGTCGCTCTGGCCCAGCACGCGGAAGAAGGTGGGGCCGTAGAAGATCCCCGAGACCAGCAGGGCCGCGGCCGCGACCGAGCCGGTGATGATCGCGATGCGCTTGAGGGGCACTCGGCTCGCCGGGGCCTCGGGGGCGTCGTCGTCGTCTTCGTAGTACAGACCGGCGGGACCGCCGTCGGGGTCGACCATCGGCGCACTGTAGCAACTCAGGCTCGACGGGCGTGGCCGAGTAGCGGCCCGGCAGCACACGCCGGAAGCGGGCGGAGACGCGACAGGGGCGCGTGGAGCGCCCCTGTCGTCGAGGATGCCGGCGTCGAAACGGCTGCGACAGCTCAGCTGCGGGTCTGGACCGCCTCGCGGATGGCGACGAAGCGGGTCGACGCGCCGCTGATGTCCTGGCCCATGAAGACCACCAGGCCCACGCTGCCGTGGTCGGCCCACACGCACATGCTCATCTTCAGGCTCTCCGAGCCCGAGCCGATGTTGTACTGGCTGCTGCCGCACTTCACCGTGCCGCCCAGCTGGCCCGCGGGGTACTCGGTCGGCGGGGTCACCGTCGTGAAGCCGCTGCTCGTGCCGAAGCCCTTGAACGCGGCGTCGACCTCCGAGCCCGGGGAGAAGAACGTGCCGGTCGCGGCGACGAGGATGACCACGTTCGTCGGGTCGTCGTCCTTGGCCGCGGAGTAGACCCCGGTCTCGATCTCGTCGATGTTGTCGATGCTGCCGCGCAGGTCGGACTCCATGCTCGACTTGAGTGCGTCCGACTGCTGGGTCTCCTGCTTGGTGAGGCCGCCCGGGAGCGTCGGCGGGGCGGTCACGTGCGCGCCGGAGTCGCGGTAGATCGGGTACAGGGCGATGCACGCGATCAGGCCGCAGACCAGGAACACGCCGCCGACGACGCCGAGGGTGATTTTCAGCCCCTTGCCCTTGCGGGGCGCCGGTGGGGGCGCGGGCGCGAAACCGGGGCCGGGCTGCTGGTACGCCGGCGGGTAGGCCGGCGCGGGCGGCTGCTGGTAGGGCGGCTGCTGACCATGCGGCTGGCCCGAGACCGCGTAGCCGGGGGCGGACACCGGATACTGCTGCTGCTGCGGTGGCTGCTGCTGCGGCGGCGGATACGGGCCCGGGTTGTTCACCGGCGGGGTGGTGCCGTACTCCGGAGCGAGGTCATACGAGATGGGCCGGAACGGCTCGGAGCGCGGCTCGTCATCCGGGTTCTGCGGCGGGTAGGTCACCGTCGATCAGTCTCCTGAGTGTAGGGGCAATGGCGAGCGTAGACCCCCTGCGCGACAGTTCTAGACTTTGCGTGTGACGGATACTCCACGCACGGGGCAAGCAACCCCGGAGCTCTCGGCTCAGTATGCCCCTGGCGAGGTCGAGCAGCGGCGGTATGAGCAATGGGTAGCCGACGGTCTGTTCAAGGCGGACGCGGGTAGCGACAAGCCGCCGTTCTCGATCGTGCTCCCGCCGCCGAACGTCACCGGCTCCCTGCACATCGGGCACGCGCTCGACCACTCGGTCCAGGACGCGCTGACGCGGCGCAAGCGGATGCAGGGGTACGAGACGCTCTGGCTGCCCGGCATGGACCACGCCGGCATCGCCACCCAGAACGTGGTGGAGCGGCAGCTGGCCGCCGACGGGCAGTCCCGGCACGACCTGGGCCGCGAGGCGTTCGTCGAGCGAGTGTGGCAGTGGAAGCAGGAGTCCGGCGGCAAGATCCTGGGGCAGATGACGCGGCTCGGGGACTCCGTGGACTGGAGCCGCGAGCGGTTCACCATGGACGCGGGCCTGTCGCGGGCCGTGCTGACGATCTTCAAGCGGCTCTTCGACGACGGGCTCATCTACCGGGCCGAGCGCATCATCAACTGGTGCCCGCGGTGCCTGACCGCGCTGAGTGACATCGAGGTCGAGCACTCCGACGACGACGGCGAGCTCGTGTCGATCCGCTACGGCGAGGGCGAGAACGCGATCGTCGTGGCGACCACGCGCGCCGAGACGATGCTCGGTGACACGGCGGTGGCGGTGCACCCGGACGACGAGCGGTACCAGCACCTGGTCGGCACCGAGGTCGAGCTGCCGCTGACCGGGCGGCGGATTCCGATCGTCGCGGACGCGCACGTCGACCCGGCGTTCGGCACCGGCGCGGTCAAGGTGACCCCGGCGCACGACCCGAACGACTTCGAGATCGGCCAGCGCCACGACCTGCCGAGCCTCACGATCATGGACGAGCACGGCGTCATCACGGTGCACGGGCCGTTCCTGGGTCTGGACCGGTTCGAGGCGCGGCCGGCGGTCGTCGCGGCGCTGCGCGCGGAGGGCCGGATCGTCGCGGAGAAGCGGCCGTACGTCCACGCGGTCGGGCACTGCTCGCGCTGCAACACGACGGTCGAGCCGCGGCTGTCGCTGCAGTGGTTCGTGCGCACCGAGCCGCTGGCCCGGGCCGCGGGCGACGCGGTGCGCGACGGGCGGGTGCGGGTCGAGCCGCCGGAGCTCACGAAGCGGTACTTCGGCTGGGTCGACAACATGCACGACTGGTGCATCTCGCGGCAGCTGTGGTGGGGGCACCGGATTCCGGTGTGGTACGGCCCGAACGGCGAGGTCGTGTGCGTGGGCCCGGACGACGAGGTGCCGGCCGGCGACGGCTGGACCCAGGACGCCGACGTGCTCGACACGTGGTTCAGCTCGGCGCTGTGGCCGTTCTCGACGCTCGGCTGGCCCGACGAGACCCCGGACCTCGCGAAGTTCTATCCGACCAGCGTGCTCGTCACGGGGTACGACATCCTGTTCTTCTGGGTCGCCCGGATGATGATGTTCGGTCTGTACGCGATGGACGGGCGGCAGCCGTTCGACGTCGTGATGCTGCACGGGATGGTCCGCGACCAGTACGGCAAGAAGATGTCGAAGTCCTTCGGCAACGTCGTCGACCCGCTGGACTGGATCGAGCGCTTCGGCGCCGACGCGACCCGCTTCACGCTGCTGCGCGGGGCGAACCCGGGCGCGGACGTGCCGGTGAGTGAGGAGTGGGTGCAGGGTGCCCGCAACTTCGCCAACAAGCTGTGGAACGCGACGCGCTACGGGCTGGCCAACGGCGCCACCGTCGAGGGCGAGCTGCCCACGGAGGACCTGAGCACCGTCGACCGCTGGATCCTGTCCCGGCTGCAGCACGTGATCGGCGAGGTCGACCAGCAGTTCGAGGCGTTCGAGCTGGCGAAGGTGTGCGACACGCTGTACCACTTCGCCTGGGACGACGTCTGCGACTGGTATCTGGAGCTGACCAAGCCGGTGCTGACCGGCGACGACGAGACGGCCAAGGCGCGCACCCGCCGGGTGCTGGGGCACGTGCTGGAGAGCCTGCAGCGGCTCCTGCACCCGATCATGCCGTTCGTGACCGAGGAGCTGTGGACGACGCTCACCGGCCGGCCGACCGTGGTCCGCGCCGAGTGGCCGACGCCGGACAAGGAGCTCGCCGACGACTCGGCCGAGCGCGAGGTCGAGAACCTGCAGCGGGTCGTCACCGAGGTGCGCCGGTTCCGCGCCGACCAGGGCGTGAAGCCGGCGCAGCGGGTGGTGGCGCGGCTCGAGGGGCTGGACGCGGCCGGGCTGGCCGCGCACGAGGGGCTGATCCGGTCCCTGGCCCGGCTCGACGCGTCCGGCGGGGACTTCGCGGCGACGGCGAAGCTGGCCGTCGGCGTGGGGGTCACCGTGGAGCTCGACACCCGGGGCGCGATCGACGTCGCGGCCGAGCGGGCCCGGCTCACGAAGGACCACGCGGCGGCGGAGAAGGAGGCGGCGCAGTGCCGGGCGAAGCTCGGCAACCCGGCCTTCACCGGCAAGGCGCCGGAGGCGGTGGTGGCCAAGATCCGGGAGCGGCTGGAGACCGCCGAGGCCGATCTCACGCGCATCTCCGCGCAGCTGGACGCGTTGCAATGACCCGGTTCACGGAGGTCGACCAGGAGCTGAACGCCCGCGGGTTCACCCGCATGGTGTTCGACCTGTCACGCATCGAGGGGCTGCTCGACTCGCTCGGCAGCCCCCAGCGGGCGTACCCGGCGATCCACCTGACCGGCACGAACGGCAAGACGTCGACGGCCCGGATGATCGACTCGCTGCTGCGGGCGCACGGGCTGCGGACGGGGCGGTACACGAGCCCGCACCTGCAGAGCATCACCGAGCGGATCAGCATCGAGGGCGAGCCGATCAGCGAGGAGAGGTTCGTCGAGGTGTACGAGGAGGTGGCGCCGCTGGCCGAGTACCTCGACGCCACCGCAGCGGCTGAGTCTGGTGCCCCGTTGACGTACTTCGACATGACCACGGCGATGGCGTTCGCGGCGTTCGCCGACGCGCCGGTCGACGTGGCCGTGGTCGAGGTCGGCCTCGGCGGCGCGGACGACTCGACGAACGTGCTGCAGGCCCAGACCACGGTGATCACGCCGATCGGCCTCGACCACACCGAGTGGCTCGGGGACACGATCGAGGAGATCGCCTGGGCCAAGGCCGGGATCGTGCACAAGGGCTCGAAGCTCATCTGCGCGCTGCAGCCCGAGGAGGCGATGCGGCCGATCCTGGAGCGCTGCGCCGAGGTCGGGGCGACCGTGGCCCGGGAGGGCCGCGAGTTCGGGGTGGTCAACCGCGATCTCGCCGTCGGCGGGCAGGTGCTCACGCTGCAGGGGCTCTCCGGGGTGTACGAGGGGATCTTCCTGCCCTTGCACGGCGAGCACCAGGCGCAGAACGCGGCCGTCGCGCTGGCGGCGGTCGAGGCGTTCCTGGGTGCGGGCGCCGAGCGGGCGCTCAACGCCGAGTCGGTCCGCGACGGGTTCGCCGGGGTCACCTCGCCCGGCCGGCTGGAGCGGGTGCGCAACTCGCCGCCGATCCTGCTCGACGCGGCCCACAACGCGCACGGCATGCAGGCCACGGTCCGGGCGCTGACCGAGGAGTTCGCGTTCAGCGGGCTCGTCGCGGTCGTCGCGGCCCTCGCCGACAAGGACGTCGAGGGCATGCTGGAGCTGCTGGAGCCGATCACCGAGAGCATCGTGGTGACCCGCAACAGCTCGCCCCGCGGGATGCCGGTCGCCCAGCTGGCGCAGATCGCCGAGGAGCTCTACGGCGGGGACCGGGTGCGGGTCGTGCCGGAGCTGCCGGACGCGATCGACGCGGCCGTCACGCTCGCCGAGAGCGACAACGCCGTGCCCGGCACCGTCGGGATCCTCGTCACCGGCTCGGTCGTGACCGTGGCCGACGCGCGCGGGCTGCTGAAGCGATGAGCTCGCCCGCCGGACTGAAGAATCCGGGCGCGGCCGTGCGGGGCGTCGGGGCCGCGGGCCTCGCCGTCGAGGGTGTCGTACTGCTGCTGGCCCTGCTCCCGCTGGCGAAGCTCGGCCACGGGCACACCACCGGGGCGATCTGGGTGTGTGCGGGGCTCGCGGTCGTGTGCTTCCTGCTGTGCGGGTTCATGAAGCGCCCGTGGGCGTGGATCGCCGGGCTGCTCGTGCAGGTCGTGCTGCTCGCGGGCGGGTTCCTGCACTGGTCGCTGCTCGCGCTCGGGCTCGTCTTCGGGCCGGCCTGGCTGTACGCGCTGTACGTGCGCCGATCCGTCTACGCCAACAAGCCCGACTGATGCGCGCGAGCCGGCTCCTGTCGACGCTGCTGCTGTTGCAGACCCGGGGCCGGCTGACCGCGCAGCAGATCGCGGACGAGCTCGAGGTGTCGGTGCGCACGGTGTACCGCGATATCGAGGCCCTGTCCGCGTCGGGCGTGCCGGTGTACGCCGACCGTGGTCCGGCGGGCGGGTTCGCGCTGCTGGACGGGTACCGAACCAGTCTCACGGGCCTGACCAGCGATGAGGCGGCGGCGCTCTTCCTCGCCGGCAGCGGGGCGACGGCCGGGGATCTCGGGCTCGGGCCGATGCTCGACGCGGCGCGGCTGAAGCTGCTGGCGGCCCTGCCGGCCGAGCAGCGCACGATGGCCGGGCGCGTGCAGCAGCGCGTCCACGTCGACGCCCCGGGCTGGTTCCGCGATCCGGAGGCGCCGCCGCACCTCGACACGGTCGCGACGGCCGTCTGGGAGCAGCGCCAGATCCGGATGTCGTACCAGAAGTGGGACGGCGTTTCCGTGTCGCGCCTGGTCTCGCCGCTGGGGCTCGTGCTGAAGGGCACCGCGTGGTACGTGGTCGCGCTCGGCCGCTCGCGCACGAACGCCTACCGGGTCTCGCGGATCCTGTCGCTCGAGCTGACCGACGAGCGCTTCACGCGCCCGGCCGACTTCGATCTTCGCCGGTACTGGCTGGAGTTCTCCGACCGCCTGCAGTCGACGCTCTATGCCGGGGGGTCGGCCACGGTACGGCTGTCGCCTCGGGCGGTTTCGCTGTGGTTCCTGCTCGGGCCGGTCGCGGGGCGGGCGCTGCGCGAGTCGGCCGTGGAGGCGGGGGACGGCTGGGTGCAGGTGGACGTGCCGATCGAGTCGCTGGAGCACGCGCGGATCGCCTTCGCGCGGTTCGGGCCGGACCTGGAGGTGGTGTCGCCGCCCGAACTGCGCTCGCTCATGATCGCCGACGCGGCCGCGCTGGTGCGGCTCTACTCAGCGTCGTAGCGCTCTCGCGCATGCTGCTTCTGGCGCGTTCTGTCCAGCGGCGTAGCTGCCGGCGTGCTCTGGTCAGCGTCAAAGCTGCGGCCCGTTCTGCTCAGCGGCGTAGCTGCCCAGCCTGCTCTGCTCAGCGGCGTAGCTGCCGGCGTGCTCTGCTCAGCGGTGTAGCTGCCAGCCTGCGCTGCTCAGCGGCGTAGCTCCCAGCGCGTCAGGGCGATCGCGTGGCCGTCCGGGTCGCGGAAGGTCGCCGAGCACAGTTCCAGCTGCTCGCCCTGCGGCACCGTGCGCGGGCGGTGGACGAAGTCGACGCCCTGTTCGCGGAGGCGTTCGTAGGCGTCGTACACGTCCGGCACGTCGAGGTTCAGGTGCACCACGCGGCGGTCGACGGGCGGCATGTCGGCGACGCGGCGCAGCACGACCCGCGCGGTGCCGGTCTCGAGCACGGCACTGGTCTCGCCGCTGTCGAGCTCGGTCAGGCCGAGGGTGTCGCGGTAGAAGCGGCGGGAGCGCTGCAGGTCGGACACGATGAGCGTGATGCTGACACCGTTGACACCGTCGAGGGGCGTGGCCTGCTGGCGGCGCGGGCCGGCGGCGAGGAACTCGGCCACGGCGCCCTCGCTGAGCGGCTGCTCCTCGAGCGCGTCGGCGTCATCGCCGTCCTCGTCGGCCCGGTTGCTGTGGGTGCTGTGGTTGCTTCCGTTGCCGTCGTCGTCCGCCGGGAGGTAGTGCTCCGACGCATACGGATCCGGGGACACCGGCTCCTCGTCGCCGTCCTCGTCGGCCGGGGAGCGGAGGAGGGGTGGGGCGCCGTAGAGGCCCTTGCCGTTGACCGACCATGCGGAGCCGGTGCGCTCCTCGTGGGCTCCTGCTTCGGAGCCGGCTTCGGGTTCGGAGCCCGCTTCGGGTCGGGGGTCGATTTCGGGTTGGGAGCCGGCTTCGAGTTGGGGTTCGGCCAGCTCGCCTTCGATGACGGGTGGCTCGGTGTGCGTGCCGCGGGTCGGGGGGAGTTCGGACTCGCGGTCGGGGTAGTACGCGGCGGCGGGGCGCGGCTCGTCCGCGCTCGTCCACCACTCGATCTCGGCGCCGGCCTTGGGGTCGGCCTGCGGGGCGGGGACCATCGAGCCGGACTCCGGGATGGTGTAGACCCCCGGCTCCGCCTGCGAGTGCTCGGTCGCGGACGTCGCCTCAGCCTCGGCGTCGACGGTTTCGCCCCGGACGCTCTCAGCCCGGACGTTCTCAGCCTGGACGTTCTCAGCCTGGACGTTCTCAGCGTGGAGGTTCTCGGCGTGGATGTTCTCGGCCCAGAGCGGTCCGGTCCGCGAGCCCAGGGCCGGCTGGGGCCCGGCCTGCGGGTCCGTGATCGCGGTGGTCGGCTCGTCCTGTGCGTCCGTGGTTGCGGTCGTCGGCTCGGCGTGTGCGTCCGTGGTCGCCGGGATCGGCTCGGCTTGCGTGTCCGTGGTTGCGGTCGTCGGCTCGGCGTGTGCGTCCGTGGTCGCCGGGATCGGCTCGGCTTGCGTGTCCGTGGTCGCCGGGATCGGCTCGGCCTGCGGGTCAGTGATCGCGGGGATCGGCTCGGCCTGCGTCGCCGCGGGGGCTTCGGGGAGTGCGGGGGGTTCCGGGGTGACCGGGCGGGTGCGTCCCGGGCGGCTGCGGCGGACCCGGTCGTGCGCGCCCGAGCGCGGGTGCGGGCTCGGGCGGCGGTGCTGGCTGCCGCCGGGGCGCGGGGTGGAGCGGAGCCGCATGATGATCGGCTCGTCCTCCTCGCCGATGATCGTCGGGCGGGTCTCGGTCGGCTCCGGCCAGGACTCCGCCGCGGCGGACTCCTCGACCTTCTCTCGCTCGGCCTTCGGGCCGGTCTCCGGCTCGGTCTCCGGCTCGGTCTTGGGCTCGGTCTTCGGCTCCGCGGCGCTGGCCTCGGGTTCGGCGGCGGCCGGCTCCGCTTGGACGATCGGCGCGGTCGCGGCCGGCTCCGCTTCGACGACTGGCGCTGCGGCGGTCGGCTCCGCTTCGACGATCGGCGCTCCGGCGGCCTGCTGCGCTTCGACGACTGGCGCTGCGGCGGCCGGCTCTGCTCCGAGGACTGGCGCTGCGGCGGTCGGCTCTGCCTCGACGACTGGCGCGGCGGCGGTCGGCTCCGCGCGGGTGGCCGCTTCCGCGTCGGCGATCGGCTCGGGTTCGGTCGCGGTCGGGGCGGCGCCCATCGGCTCATCGGTGCGGTGGGCCGGATTGCTGCCGCCGGCGGCGTGGCGGGGCTTGCTCTGGCGGGTCGGGAAGCCGAAGTAGCCGCGCAGCGACGGGCGGCCGGTCGCCGCGTCCGGGATCTGCTCGCCGCCGCCCGGGTCGGGCGGGGCGACCGTCGCCACCCGCGCGTCGGCGGTCTCGGCCTTGACCGGGGGGAGGTCGGTCAGCGTGGCCGAGTTGTCCGGCGGGAGGTAGGTGGACGGGCGCCGGTAGGGCTCGTCGGGGTCGTAGATGTCCTGGCGGGCCTTGTCCAGCTGGGTGTTCAGGGCGGCGTAGTCGTGTTCGAGGTCGTCGGCGGGGCGGCGCTGCTCGGCGAGGACGACCTCCTGGTGCGTCTGGACGCGTTCCCACAGCACCGTGAACTTGCGCGGGGTGCCCTTGAGCACCTGCACGGGCAGGGTCGCGCCGCGCTCCGGCCACTTCTCGATCGGGATGGCGGGGTCGGTGCCGGTGACCGTCACGCCCCGAATGCCCGTCGCGGTGATGGTGAGCTTCAGCCGGCCGCGAGCCGAGCGCCCCTCCTGGGTCGGACGGGCCGTGATCTCCTCGACGATGGCGGTGCCCTGGACGTACAGGCGGACCTTGTTGCGATTGTTGACGAAAGCGATCATCACCGGACCGGCCAGGGCCACGATCACGCCGAGCGCGATGACGAGCGGGCTCGACATGCCCAGGCCGCAGAAGGCCAGGAACCCGCCGATCACCACCATCAACAGGATGACCAGGTTCCGGCTGTCGTTCGATGACGCACGGTTGCTGGACGGCAAGTCGACCTCCCCAGACGACTGACACCAGGCTATGCCTGATCATTACCGAAACGGAAGTCTCCGGCACGCTGGCGGGGCCGGGCACAATCCGGGTATTTCTGCGCCGTCGGTGGGCGGAAGCCGACAACATTTGCCGAGGTCGATCGTATGAAATCGGCGCGGAGCGATTTCCGGCAACCCTTCGATTCAGGCCGACGATGGCCGCACCGGCCCGCCGCGAGCGCCGCCCCGACTGTGGCCCGGTCCGTGTCCCCGGTGCCGGCGGTGACCGGGCCGCCGCCGACACGCCGTGCCGCATCCGGTGGCGCCCGACCGCTTACTTGGCGCCGTGCTCGTCGGCCGCGGTCGTCGCGCGGCTTGCCGGCCGTCGCTGCCGTGCGCGGCCCGTTGCTACCGCGCGGCGGCTGATCGTGTGCCCCCGCGCGGCTTGTCGGCCGTCGCTGCCGTGCGTGGCCCGTTGCTACCGCGCGGCCGGCTGGTCGCGTGTCCCCGCGCGGCTTGCCGGCCAGCGTTGCCGTGCGCGGCCCGTTGCTAGCGCGCGGCGGCTGATCGCGTGCCCCGAGCCACCGGCGCCGGGAAACGGTCCAGGAGTGGGCTAGATTCCCGAATACCCCGTCAGGCGAAAAATGCGGATATGTCGTGGCGCGCAGCGCCCGACATATCCAGCAAACCCCACCTCAGGCGTCCGGCTCCGCGGCGGCGATCTGGTCGGGGCGCTTCGGCGCGTACCGCCCCACATACTCCTGCCCGGTCAGCTGCTGAATCGCGTTCATGAGCTTCAAGGTGACCTCCCGCAGCGCGCGGCTGTCCACCTCGCCGCCGCCCTGCCACTGGCTCAGGTCGAGCGGCTCGCCGATGCGCACCTCGACCTTCGGGCCGAGCTTGGGCAGCCGGGCGCCGACCGGCATGACCTGGTCGAAGCCCATCAGGCCGACCGGGATGATCGGCGCCGGCGCGTCCAGGGCCAGCTTGGCCACGCCGGGGCGGCCGCGGTACAGGCGGCCGTCGGTCGAGCGCGTGCCCTCCGGGAAGATGCCGAGCACGTGGCCGGCGCGCAGGACCGGCAGGGCGGCGTCGAGGGCCAGGAGGCTGGCGCGGCCGCCGGAGCGGTCGACCGGGATCTGGTTCAGGCCGTACATGATGTGGCGCAGGGCGGCGCCCTTGAGGCCGGGGCCGCGGAAGTACTGGTCCTTGGCGAGGAAGTACACGTTGCGCGGGGCGATGGCGCCCATCATCACCGAGTCGAGCACCGACTGGTGGTTGCTGGCGAGGATCGCCGGGCCGGTCTTCGGCACGTTGTCGAGGCCGATGATGGTGGGGTGCCAGAGCACCCGGACCGTTGGTGCCACGGTCATCTTGCCGACCGCATAAAGCGCGGACAAATGCCCTCCACCAGGCTCAACTCGACGCTGCCGCACACTCTAACGGCAGGTCGCGGCAATGGCAGCCAGGCGGGTCACATGGTGGGCAAGACCACCCGGCGCGGGTGAGACCCTGTTCTGCCCGAGTCACCCGGGACAACACCGGCCCTGGCCGCGGCACCTGGGCGATCGAGCCGCCGGGCGCCCGAGGGTCTATGAGGCGACGAGGACCAGGGCGGTCGCGGCCAGGCCGAGGCCCGCGAGCTGGACGGGGCGCAGGCGCTCGCGGTCGACGAGCATGGCCAGCAGGATGGTCGAGACCGGGTACAGGGCGGCGATGGGCGCGATGATGCTCAGGTCGCCGCGGGTCACGGCGAGGACGTACAGCGCGTTGGCGCTCATGTCGAGCACCCCGGCGCTCACCAGCCAGCGCCGCGACGAGGGGTCCGGCCGCAGGCCGTCGCGGCGCAGGCGGAGCAGGGCGAACGGGGCGCCGAGCGCGATGGCGGCGACCTGGGCGCCCGCGATCGGCCACAGGCCCGCGTCGTCGCCGGCCCTCGACAGGCACGTGAAGAACAGGCCGAACGCGGCGCCGGAGAGCAGGGCCAGGCCGACGAGCCGGCCGGTGACCGGGCCTTCGCGGCCGCCCGCGGCGCTCACCAGGCCGATCGCGGCGATCGCGCAGGCTGCGCCGGCCAGGGCCAGGGTGCCGGGGCGCTCGCCCGCGGCCAGACCGAACGCTACCGGGATCAGGGCCGTGGTCACCGCGCTGACGGGGGCGACGATCGCCATCGCGCCGCCGGCCAGCGCGCGGTAGAAGACGAACATGCCGAGCACGCCGAGGACGCCCGCGGCCGCGCCCCAGCCGATGGCCCGGGCGTGCGGGACGCCGGGAATGAGCACGAGGTAGAGGGCGAGCGCGGGGAGGCTGACGGCCTTCGAGAGCACCACGACCAGCAGGGAGTCGGCGCGCTGGCTGGCCTTGCCGCCGGAGAAGTCGCCGACGCCCCAGACCAGGCCGGACAGGGCGGCGAGCACGATGCCGATCATGCGAGCCGCTCGATGGTCGCCGACCGCGCGTCCAGCAGGGAGATCAGCTGCTCGGCCGCCGGTCGCAGGTCGATGTCGAGGCCTTCCAGGAGGAACACGGCCGAGGTCGTCGCCTCGGTCAGGGCGGTGCGGCGACCCTGGCGCCAGTTCCAGCGGCGGCAGGTCACGCCGATGTCGTCGCGCCAGATGACCTCACCGGGTTTCGGGGGCTCGTCGGCCGCGGCTCCGTCGAAGGGCTCGTCGCCGGCCGCGCGGACCAGGCGCTCGGTTCCCACGAGGGCCGCGCGGTCCTCGCCGCCGATGGGCACGGCGAAGCGGATGCTGACGGCGTTGTACGCGTCGACGATCCGGTTCACCGAGGGCACGTCGCCCTTGGCCGCCCGCTTGCGCAACGCCTCCGCGGAGCACGGGGTGCGCTGGGGCTTGGCGCCGAACCCGCGGTACACGTCCCGCCACGCCTCCAGGTGGGGGTGTGGCGCGCTCAGGTCGCCCGCGGCCGCGACGGCGTCGTGCAGCAGTGCGGGGTCGCCCGGGCCGTTGCGCAGCCCGTCGGCGAGGACCGCGAGCACGGTAGCCTCGTGCCCCACGGCACGGCACAGGTCGAGCACGTCATCGGCAATGGCGAACATGCCGCTAGTCGTACCACAATAATGACCGTGAAGGAAAATATGTTGACCGACCGCGAGCGGGACGCCCAGCTGGCGATCGCGCGTCAGGTGAAGGGTCTCCGGCAGGGCAGACGCTGGTCCCTGGACGAGCTCGCGAGCCGCTCGGGCGTGAGCAAGGGCATGCTCGTGCAGATCGAGGGCGCCCGCACGAACCCGAGCATCGGCACCCTGTGCCGGGTCGCGGAGTCGTTCGGGGTGAGCATCGGGCGGCTGCTGGAGGCCGAGCCCGAGCCGGTCGTGAAGATCGTCGGGGCCGAGGAGCCCGCGGTGCTGTGGCGCGGCCCGGACGGCGGCACCGGGCGGCTGCTGCGCGGCGTCAACGATCCCGCGTTCGTCGAGGTCTGGGACTGGCGGATGGCGCCGGGGGAGGAGCACGACTCCGGCGACCACACCCCGCGCACCCGGGAGATCATCCACGTCCACGCCGGCGAGCTCGAGACGGAGATCGGCGGGGCGGCCTACCGGGTGACGGCGGGGGAGACCATCGACTTCCAGGCCGACCGCCCCCACCGGTACCGCAGCAGCGGCACGGTGGAGGCGGTCCTCACGATGGTCGTCGTCATGCCCCAGGGAGAGCACGACCGACGGGCGTGACGGTCACCTTGACGGCCTCGCCCTCGCCGACCTCGCCCGCGAAGCCGTCGATGAGCGTGCCCAGCGACACCGAGTTGGCCAGCGTCTCGCCGGCCACGAACGAGTCGTGCGCGGCCAGGGCGGACGCCACCGACTCGGGGCCGTCGACCACGACCACGATCCGGTCCGACACGTTGAGGTCGGCGTCGCGGCGGGCCTGCTGGATGACCCGGACGAGGTCGCGGGCCACGCCCTCGGCCGACAGCTGCGGCGTGACGGTGCTGTCGAGCACGACCACGCCCTCGCCGCCGGGCAGCGGCGCGGACTGGGTCGGGTCGGCGGCGACGAGCTTGAGGTCGTACTCGCCCTCGCTCAGCTCCACCCCGCCCGCCGTCACGACCCCGCCGGCCTGGCTCCAGTCGCCGGCCTTGACCGCCTTGATCACCTGCTGGACCTGGCCGCCGAGGCGCGGGCCGAGCACCCGCGGCACCAGCGTCAGCACCGGCGTGCAGTGCGCGGCCACGTCCGCGGTGAACTCGACCGTCTTCACGTTGACCTCGTCGGCGACGAGCGCGGCGAACGGGCGCAGCGCCTCGGCGTCCGGCGTGGCCACGGTCAGCGTCGACAGCGGCAGCCGCACCCGCAGCCCGCGGGCCTTGCGCAGCGACAGCGCGGCCGAGCACACCTCGCGCACCGCGTCCATCTCGGCCACGAGCCCGTGGTCGGCCGGGAAGTCCTCCGCGGCCGGCCAGTCCGTCAGGTGCACCGAACGCTCGCCCGTCAGCCCGCGGAAGATCTCCTCCGCGGTCAGCGGGGCGAGCGGCGCGACGACCTGGGCCAGCGTGGTGAGCACCGTGAACAGCGTGTCGAACGCGTCGTGGTCGCCGGACCAGAAGCGGTCCCGGGACCGGCGCACGTACCAGTTGGTGAGCGCGTCGAGGTAGGCGCGCACGGTGCCGCAGGCGCCGGAGATGTCGTACGCGTCCAGCTGCCGCCCCACCGTGGCCACCAGCTCGCCGGTCTTGGCCAGCACGTAGCGGTCGAGCAGGTCGGCGCTGTCGGTCCGGCGCCGCGCGGTGTACCCGTCCGCGTTGGCGTACAGGGAGAAGAAGTAGTACACGTTCCACAGCGGCAGCAGCACGTGGCGGACCGCGTCGCGGATGCCCGGCTCCGTCACCGGCATGTCCCCGCCGCGCAGCACCGGCGAGGAGACGAGGAACCAGCGCATGGCGTCGGAGCCGTACTCGTCGAACACCCGGTACACGTCCGGGTAGTTGCGCAGGCTCTTGGACATCTTGCGCCCGTCCTCGCCGAGCAGGATGCCGTGGGACACGCAGTTGCGGAACGCGGGCCGGTCGAACAGCGCCGTGGCCAGCACGTGCATGGTGTAGAACCAGCCGCGGGTCTGGCCGATGTACTCCACGATGAAGTCGCCGGGGTAGTGGTGCTCGAACCAGTCGCTGTTCTCGAACGGGTAGTGCACCTGGGCGAAGGGCATCGAGCCGGACTCGAACCAGCAGTCCAGCACCTCGGGCACGCGGCGCATGACGGACTGCCCGGTCGGGTCGTCCGGGTTGGGCCGGGTCAGGTTGTCGATCTCGGGCCGGTGCAGGTCGGACGGGCGCACGCCGAAGTCGCGCTCGAGCTCGTCCAGCGAGCCGTACACGTCCACGCGCGGGTACTGCGGGTCGTCGGACTTCCACACCGGGATCGGCGAGCCCCAGAACCGGTTGCGGCTGATCGACCAGTCGCGGGCGTTGGCCAGCCACTTGCCGAACGAGCCCTCCTTGATGTGCTCGGGCGTCCAGGTGATCTGCTGGTTGAGCTCCACCATCCGGTCGCGGAACGCGGTGACCTGCACGAACCAGGACGAGACGGCCTTGTAGACCAGCGGGGTGTCGCAGCGCCAGCAGTGCGGATAGGAGTGCGTGTAGCTGTCGTGGCGCACGACGACGCCGGCCGCCTTGAGGTCGCGGATCACCGGCTTGTTGGCCTCGAAGACCTGCAGGCCCTGGTAGTCCGGGACCAGCGAGGTGAACCGGGTGTGCTCGTCGACGGTGACGACGGTCGGGATGCCCACCGAGGCGCACGCGTTCTGGTCGTCCTCGCCGAAGGCCGGGGCCATGTGCACGACGCCGGTGCCGTCCTCGGTGGTGACGAAGTCGGCCCCGATCACCTGGAACGCGTTCGGGGTGTCCGCGAGGAAGCCGAAGAGGGGGGTGTACCGGCGGCCGACGAGCTCGGCCCCGGAGACCGACCCGACCCGGGTGGCGCCGGCCAGCTCCTTCTCGTAGGCGCCGAGGCGGGACTCGGCCAGGATGTACCGCTGCCCGTCCTCCTCGAAGAGGGCGTACTCGATCTCGGGCCCGACCGCGATGGCCAGGTTGGAGGGCAGCGTCCACGGGGTCGTCGTCCAGACCAGGATCTTCTCGCCGGTCTCCAGCGTGAAGGCCACGGTCAGCGCGGGGTCCTGCCGGTCGCGGTAGACGTCCTCGTCCATGCGCAGCTCGGTGTTGGACAGCGGCGTCTCGCAGCGCCAGCAGTAGGCCAGCACCCGGAAGCCCTCGTAGACCAGGCCCTTGTCGTGCAGGGTCTTGAAGGCCCACATGACGCTCTCCATGTAGGGCAGGTCGAGCGTCTTGTAGTCGTTGGTGAAGTCGACCCAGCGGGCCTGGCGGGTGACGTACCGCTCCCACTCGCCGGTGTAGCGCAGCACGGACTCCTTGGTGGCCGCGTTGAACTTGTCCACGCCGAGCTGGAGGATCTCGGCCTTCGTGGTGATCCCGAGCTGCTTCTCGGCCTCGACCTCGGCGGGCATGCCGTGGCAGTCCCAGCCGAAGCGGCGCTCGACGCGGAAGCCCTTCATGGACTTGTACCGCGGGACGACGTCCTTCGCGTAGCCGGTCAGCAGGTGCCCGTAGTGGGGCAGGCCGTTGGCGAACGGGGGCCCGTCGTAGAACACGAACTCGTTCGAGCCGTTGTCGCCCGCGGGGCGCTGGTCCACCGAGGCCTGGAACGTCTCGTCCCCGGACCAGTAGTCCAGGACCTCGCGTTCGACTTCGGGGAGGTTCGGGCTCGCGGGGACGCCGGTGCCCGTGCGGTGCATCGGGTAGGCCATCGGTGGTCGCTCTCCTCGCGTGGTCGGTGTCGCATCCACGCGGGGACGAACCCTCGGGTCCGCGGTACCACCCCGCTTGCCGCCGGGGTCGTGCGTTCGGCGGCCGCTCGTTGGCCGGCTGTAACGGGCCGGTGCCCGTCCGGTTCTACTGGGCCGCCGGGCGGCCGTTCTTCCGGAGGCTCGCCGGTGATGGCCGGGTCAAAGCCTGTACACCGAGGATAGCGCGCCGCGGAATCGGGTATTCGAGGGTGCCTTAGCAAATAGTAAAGAAACCTTGACATTAAATTCCGGTGCGTGGAACGTGGAGGAACACGTCGACGCCCATCGACGTCACCCCCACCTGGAGTGCCCATGCGTCCACGCCATGTCACCCTGCTCGCAGGGGCCGGCGCGGCGGTCCTGACCCTCGCCGGGGTCCTGATCGCGTTGCCCGCCTCCGCCGCCGAGCTGCTCACCAACCCCGGCTTCGAGTCCGGTTCCGCCTCCGGCTGGACCTGCGAGTCCGCGGCGGTCACGTCCGGGGCCGCGCACTCGGGCTCCTACAAGCTCGCCGGCACGCCCGGTGGCACGACCGCGCAGTGCTCGCAGACGATCTCGGTCCAGCCGAACACGAAGTACACCCTGTCGGGCTGGGTCAACGGCTCCTACGTCTTTATCGGCGTGACCGGCGGGGTCGACGCCAGCACCTGGACCCCGGGCACCAACGGCTACCAGCAGCTGTCGGTCGCCTTCACCACGGGCGCGAGCCAGACCACGGCGAGCGTCTACGTGCACGGCTGGTACGGCCAGCCCGCCTACACCGCCGACGACTTCTCGGTGAACGGCCCCGGCGGCAACCCGACCACGGCCGGCCCGACGACGGCGTCCCCGTCGAAGTCGCCCTCGGCCTCGGCCTCGCCGTCGAAGCCGCCCTCGAGCTCGCCGTCGGCCTCGAAGTCGCCGAGCAGCTCGCCGTCGACGTCGCCGACCACCCCGGCCGGGTCGCTGCCCAAGCACTTCCTGACCGGGTACTGGCAGAACTTCGTCAACCCGGCGACGCCGCTGCGGCTGCGGGACGTGCCCGGCGAGTACGACCTCATCGACGTGGCGTTCGCGGAGGCCGGCTCGCAGCCCGGCTCGCTCACGTACGCGGCCGACTCCGGCCTGTCCAGCGCGCTCGGCGGCTACTCCGACGCGGACCAGAAGGCGGACATCGCGACCCTGCACTCGCGGGGCAAGAAGGTCATCCTCTCCGTCGGCGGCGAGACCGGCCGGGTCAGCGTCGGCGACTCGGCGTCGGCCACGAACTTCGCCAACACCGCCTACGCGCTGATGCAGCAGTACGGCTTCGACGGCATCGACATCGACCTCGAGAACGGGCTGAACCCGACCTACATGGCGCAGGCCCTGCGCGCCCTGCGGGCCAAGGCCGGCGCGAACCTCATCATCACGATGGCGCCGCAGACGATCGACATGCAGTCCACGGGCAGCAGCTACTTCGCCCTCGCCCTGTCGATCAAGGACATCCTGACCGTCGTCTACACGCAGTACTACAACTCCGGCAGCATGCTCGGCTGCGACCAGATGCAGGCGTACTCGCAGGGCACGGTCAACTTCATCACCGCTCTCGCGTGCATCCAGCTGGAGAACGGCCTGCGCCCCGACCAGGTGGCCCTGGGCCTGCCGGCGGGCACGGGCGCGGCCGGCGGCGGCGTGGTCTCCCCGTCCGTGGTCAACCAGGCCCTCGACTGCCTCGCGGTCGGCACCAACTGCGGAACTTTCAAGCCGCCGCACACCTACCCGGGCATCCGCGGCGCGATGACCTGGTCGATCAACTGGGACGTGAAGAACGGCAACGGCTTCGCGAAGACGGTGAAGCCGCACCTGGCGACACTGCCCTAGGACTTTCCTCCACCAACAGGGCAGCCTCGGGGGATCGGGTGTTCCCAGCGCCCGTTCCCCCGAGGCTGTTCCAGTTGTCGCGGGCTAGTTGTCGCGGGTGACGATCGCGGCGCGGATGCTCTGCATCGAGCGGGAGGCCTCGTCGACGGTCTTGCCGGCGAAGACCGCGATCGCGATCACCCCGTGGTCGGCCCAGCCGCACACGGTGGCCGAACGGCCGTCGAGGCGGGACGCGGCGCAGCGCTGCTCGCCGCCCAGCACCCCGGGGTCGACCTCGCGCACGTTCTGCACCTGGATCTTCGTGCCCAGCTTGCGCAGGCTGGCGTCGAGGTCGCGCGACGGGTTCGTGATGAACCGGGTGGCCCCGAACACGAGGATCTTCGCCCTGCCGTCGGTCGTGTCCTGGTACGCCACCGTGAACCCGGACTCGTCCAGGTGGTCGGAGGTCAGCGCGGTCTGCAGCTGCTCGGCCGTCTTCTTCGTGCCCGCGTCGTCGAGCCGGGTCAGCCCCGCCACGCCCGCGTCGACGTTCACCGAGGCCGGATACTGCACCCACCACGGCCGTGCCCACGCGTAGGAGCCGCCGCAGCAGCCCGCGCACAGCACGAGCAGGAACAGCATCACCCACGGCCACTTGCGACGGCGGCGGCGCCACTGCGGCGGGGGCGGGAACGGGCCGGGACGGTAGCCGGGCGGCAACGGGCCGTAACCGGGCGGGACCACGGGGACGTAGCGGATCTCGGGGGGCCGTTGCCGGGCGGGCGCGGCCGGGAGGTCCAGGGTCCGCGGCACGGGCGGCACCTGCCGGGTCTCCGGCTGGGCCGGGAGGTCGAGCGTGTCCTCCCACTGGCGGCGCCGGCGGGACCCGTCCGACGGCACGGAGGCGGAACCGACCCACGTGGGGGAGGCCGGCTGCCGCTGGGTCGGCGACTCGTCCGGCGGTTGTGTCACATCTGGAAGGCTAGCGACCCCGCGCACGCCGCGCAGAGTTCGCTGTTCGGGGTTAACGTCGGGATCGTGCTGGGTCTACCGGATCATGTGACCGCGTGCCTGTTCGATCTTGACGGTGTACTGACCCCGACGGCGGTCGTGCACAACAAGGCCTGGACCGCGACCTTCAACGAGTTTCTCGAGGCCAGGGGCCTGCGGGAGTTCGACCCGGTCCACGACTACAACGACTATGTGGACGGCAAGCCCCGCGAGGCCGGCGTCCGCGACTTCCTGACGTCCCGGGGCATCTCGCTGCCCGAGGGCACCCCCGACGACCCGCCGGATGCCCAGACCGTGAACGGTCTGGGCAACCGCAAGAACGAGCTGCTGCTGAAGCTGCTCGAGCAGGGCGGGCTGCAGCCGTATCCGTCCTCGGTGACCTACCTCGAGCGCGCGCGGGCGGCCGGGCTGCGCCGGGCGGTCGTGAGCTCCAGCGCCAACACGCTGCAGGTCATCACGTCGACGGGGCTGGCGCCGATGCTGCAGGCCCGGGTCGACGGGGTGGCGATCCGCGAGCGCGGGCTCAGGGGCAAGCCGGCCCCGGACACGTTCCTGGAGGCGGCGCGCGAGCTGGGCGTCGAGCCCGCCCGGGCCGCCGTGTTCGAGGACGCCCTCGCGGGAGTCGCGGCCGGCCGGGCCGGCGGGTTCTTCGTGGTGGGCATCGACCGGGTCGGCGGCGAGCACGGCGAGGACCTGCGCCGCAGCGGTGCCGACGTGGTCGTGCGAGACCTGGCCGAGCTGTTGGGGGAGCAGGCATGAGCGCCTTCCCGGTCGAGCCCTGGGCCTTGCGCGAGACCAGCCTCGACATCGACGCGCTGGGCCAGACCGAGTCGCTGTTCTCCCTGGCCAACGGCCACATCGGCCTGCGCGGCAACCTGGACGAGGGCGAGCCCTACGGCCTGCCCGGCACCTACCTGAACTCGTTCTTCGAGGAGCGCCCGCTGCCCTACGCCGAGGCCGGGTACGGCTTCCCGGAGGAGGGCCAGACGATCCTCAACGTCACCAACGGCAAGGTCTTCCGGCTGCTGGTCGACGACGAGCCGTTCGACGTGCGGTACGGGCGGCTGCACAGCCATGAGCGGGTGCTCGACCTGCGCGCCGGCACCCTGACGCGCGACGTCGACTGGTCCTCGCCGGCCGACCAGCGGATCAAGGTGCGCACGGTCCGGCTGGTCTCGCTGGAGCAGCGCTCGGTCGCCGCGTTCCTCTACGAGGTCGAGCCGGTCGACGCGCCGGCCCGGGTGATCGTGCAGTCCGAGCTGGTGGCCAACGAGGACGTGCCGCCGCCGAGCAAGGACCCCCGGGTCGCCGCCGCGCTCGGGCACGCGCTGGTCGCCGAGGGGCAGTACGCCCGCGACCTCAACGCCCAGCTGCTGCACCGCACCAACGCCAGCCGCCTGCGCCTCGGCGCCGAGATGGACCACGAGGTCGAGGCGCCCGTGCCGGTGCGCACCCAGACCGAGACCGTCGACGACTGGGCCCGCACCACGTTCGCCTGCGAGCTGCGGCCCGGCCAGCGGCTGCGGATCGTGAAGTACCTCGCCTACGGCTGGTCCAGCCAGCGCTCCCGGCAGGCGATCCGCGACCAGGTGCACGGCGCCGTGGCCGGGGCCAAGCTCGGCGGCTGGGACGGGCTGGCCAAGGCCCAGCGGACCTACCTGGACCAGTTCTGGGCCCGGGCCGACGTGGAGATCGACGGCGATGCCGAGATCCAGCAGGCGGTCCGCTTCGCGCTGTTCCACCTCATGCAGGCCGGGGCGCGCGCCGAGGCCCGCCCGATCGCGGCCAAGGGGCTCACCGGGCGCGGCTACGACGGGCACGTCTTCTGGGACACCGAGAGCTTCGTGCTGCCGGTGCTGACGTACACCCACCCCCAGGTCGCCCGCGACGGGCTGCGCTGGCGCCACGACACGCTCGACCTGGCCCGCGACCGGGCCCGGCAGCTCGGGCACAAGGGCGCCGCCTTCCCGTGGCGGACCATCCGCGGCCAGGAGTGCTCGGCCTACTGGCCGGCCGGGACCGCCGGGTTCCACGTCAACGCCGACATCGCCGCGGCCGTGGTGCGCTACGTGCAGGCGACCGGCGACACCCGCTTCGAGGCCGACCTGGGGCTGGAGCTGCTGGTCGAGACCGCCCGGCTGTGGCGCTCGCTCGGCCACCACGACCGCCACGGCGTGTTCCACATCGACGGGGTGACCGGGCCGGACGAGTACTCGGCGATCGCCGACGACAACATCTACACGAACCTCATGGCGCAGCTGAACCTGCGCTCGGCGGCCGACGCGGCGGAGCGGCACCCGCAGAAGGCCCGCGAGCTCGGGGTCGACGACGAGGAGATCTCCTCGTGGCGCGACTCGGCGGAGAAGGTGCACCTGCCCTTCGACCACGAGCTCGGCGTGCACCAGCAGTCCGTGAACTTCACCCTGCACCAGGAGTGGGACTTCGCCAACACGCCGCCCGAGCACTATCCGCTGCTGCTGCACTACCCGTACTTCGACCTGTACCGCCGCCAGGTGGTCAAGCAGGCCGACCTCGTGCTGGCGATGCACTGGCGCGGCGACGCGTTCACGCCGGAGGAGAAGGCCCGCAACTTCTACTACTACGACGAGCGCACGGTGCGTGACTCCTCGCTGTCGGCGTGCACCCAGGCGGTCATTGCGGCCGAGGTCGGGCACACCGAGCTCGCCTACGACTACCTGGGCGAGGCGGCCTTCGTCGACCTCTATGACCTGCAGCACAACGCGGGCGACGGCCTGCACATGGCCTCGCTGGCGGGCACCTGGCTCGCGATCGTGGCCGGCTTCGGCGGCATGCGCGACTACGGCGGGGAGTTGTCGTTCCTGCCCCGGCTGCCCGCGCGGTTGGAGCGGCTCAAGTTCGCGCTCACCATCCGCGACGACGTGCTGCGGGTGGAGGTCGAGCACGGGCGGGCGACCTACTCCGTGGACCGGGGCGAGGTCGCGCTGCGCCACCATGGCGAACGGGTGTCGGTGAAGGCGGGCGAGCCCATCACGCTGCCCATTCCCGCCCCGCACCCCGCCACGCCGGCCCCGAGGCAGCCCCGCGGGCGCGAACCCCACCGGCGGCAGCGAGAGGAACAGGTTCCCGGGTAGGTACTCTGGTATTCCGTGAGTGTGACGAGCGTCTTCCCCCAACTCGAGCGACTGCTGCCGCGGATCAGCAAGCCGATCCAGTACGTCGGCGGTGAGCTCGGCGCGGTCGTGAAGGACTGGGACTCGGTCGCCGTCCGCTGGGTGCTGTCCTACCCGGACGCCTACGAGGTCGGCCTGCCCAACCAGGGCGTGCAGATCCTCTACGAGGTGCTCAACGAGCAGCCCGACGTGCTCGCCGAGCGCACCTACGCGGTCTGGCCCGACCTCGAGCAGCTCATGCGCTCCGAGGGCGTGCCGCAGTTCACCGTGGACGCGCACCGGCCGGTCACCGCGTTCGACCTCTTCGGCGTCTCGTTCTCCACCGAGCTCGGCTACACCAACCTGCTCACCATGCTCGACCTGGCCGGCATTCCGCTCGACGCGCGCGAGCGGGATGCCCGGCACCCGATCGTGGTCGCCGGCGGCCACGCGGCCTTCAACCCGGAGCCGATCGCCGACTTCATCGACGCCGCCGTGCTCGGCGACGGCGAGGAGGCGGTGCTCGAGATCACCGCCATCGTCCGCGCGTGGAAGGCGGAGGGGGAGCCCGGCGGCCGCGACGAGCTGCTGCTGCGGCTGGCCCGCACCGAGTCGGTCTACGTGCCGCGCTTCTACGACGTGGACTACCTGGCCGACGGGCGCATCCAGCGGGTCGTGCCCAACCGCGCCGACGTGCCCTTCCGCGTGCACAAGCGCACCACGATGGACCTCGACGCCTGGCCGTATCCGAAGAAGCCCCTGGTGCCGCTGGCCGAGACGGTGCACGAGCGCTACGCGGTGGAGATCTTCCGCGGCTGCACGCGCGGGTGCCGCTTCTGCCAGGCCGGCATGATCACGCGGCCCGTCCGTGAGCGCAGCATCACGACCGTGGGGCAGATGGTCAAGGAGGGGCTCGAGTTCTCCGGCTTCCACGAGGTCGGGCTGCTCTCGCTGTCCTCGGCCGACCACTCCGAGATCGGCGACATGTGCTCGGGGCTGGCGCAGCAGTACGAGGGCACGAACGTCTCGCTGTCGCTGCCCTCCACCCGGGTGGACGCGTTCAACGTGACGCTCGCCCAGGAGCTGTCCCGCAACGGGCGGCGCACCGGGCTCACCTTCGCGCCCGAGGGCGGCTCGGAGCGGATCCGCCAGGTGATCAACAAGATGGTCACCGAGGAGGACCTGATCCGGACCGTCGTCACCGCCTACACCAACGGGTGGCGGCAGGTGAAGCTGTACTTCATGTGCGGTCTGCCCACCGAGACCGACGACGACGTGCTGCAGATCGCCAAGCTCGCGCACGAGGTCATCCGCTCCGGGCGCGCGGCCACCGGCTCGCGGGACATCCGCTGCACGGTGTCCATCGGCGGGTTCGTGCCCAAGCCGCACACCCCGTTCCAGTGGGCGCCGATGGAGGAGCCGGAGGTCATCGACCGGCGGCTCAAGGCGCTCAAGGAGGCCATCAACTCGGACCGCTCGCTGGGCAAGGCGATCGGCTACCGGTACCACGACGGCGAGCCCTCCCAGGTCGAGGGCCTGCTCAGCCGGGGCGACCGGCGCGTCGGGGCGGTCATCCGGCGGGTCTGGGAGAACGGCGGGCGCTTCGACGGCTGGTCGGAGCACTTCTCCTTCCGGCGCTGGGTCGACGCGGCGGCGGAGGTGCTGCCGGCCTACGGCGTCGACCTGGCCTGGTACACCACCCGCGAGCGCGAGCAGCACGAGGTCCTGCCCTGGGACCACCTCGACTCGGGCCTCGACAAGGACTGGCTCTGGCAGGACTGGCAGGACGCCCTGACCGGCTACGAGCAGGACGACTGCCGCTGGACCCCGTGCTTCGACTGTGGCGTGTGCCCCAGCCAGGACACCGAGATCCAGATCGGCCCGACCGGGCGCAAGCTGCTCCCGCTCACGCCGGTCGGCGGGCTGCGCGTGCCGGGGGCCGGAGCCGGGATCGGGCACACGCATGGCTAAGCGGCAGCCTGAGGCCAACCAGGACCCGGTGGTGCAGCGGATCCGGCTGCGCTACGCCAAGCGGGGCCCGCTGCGGTTCACCTCCCACCGGGACTTCGCGCGCGCGTTCGAGCGGGCGCTGCTGCGGGCCAACGTGCCCATCGCCTACTCGCAGGGCTTCACCCCGCACCCGAAGGTCTCCTACGCCTCCGCCGCGCCGACCGGAGTGGCCAGCGAGGCGGAGTATCTGGAGATCGGCCTGCGGGCCGTGGTCGACCCGGACGAGCTGCGCCGGGCCCTCGACGCGGCCCTCTCGCCCGGCCTCGACGTGCTGGAGGCGGTCGAGTCGCCGCTCACCGGCGGGGGCAGCCTCGCCGACCGCATCGACGCGTCGACCTGGCGCATCGAGCTGCCCGGCATCTCCGGAGCGGACGCCGCCGCCGCCGTCCGCACCTTCCTCGACGCGCCCGAGGTGCTCGTCGACCGGCTCACGAAGCAGGGCCGGCGGACCTTCGACACGCGGGCCGCGGTGGTCCGTCTCGACGCCTCTGATCTTGAAATTCTGTCGGATTCCACCATTGGTGACCTACCTTCCGAGGTCGCCGACATACCGTGTGCGATACTCGACCTTGTCGTGCGGCAGGTGACCCCGACCGTGCGACCCGACGATGTGCTGTCCGGTCTGCGCGTTGTGGCCGACCTGGAGCCGCCGGTTCCGCCCCGTGCGACCCGACTGGCTCAGGGAGTGCTGACCGAGCAGGGTGAACTCGTCGATCCGCTCGCCCAGTCCGGCGACGGGGATCGGCCGGCGGCCGTCGTAGGGACTTCGTCGCAGTAGACGACGGCGATCCGCCAAAGTGGCGGGCCGCCGATCGCCGGGCACGAGGTTGGCAGACTTTCGGCGGATCGTCCGTGCGAGCGGATACCTCCGCCGGCACAACATATATGCGGTGCCCCCGTGTGGCTGCGTTGCTACGCGCCCGGGAGCGCCAGAACTGGAGAACGTCCGCATGTTCGACAACAAGTCGGCGAGCGGCGAGACCACCGGCGACGAGCCGGTGGCTGCTGCCGCAGCCAGCGAAGACGAGACCACCGCCCCCGTCCGGCGCACGCGGCGCCGGACCACCAAGGCCACCGCGGCCGCCTCCGCCGAGGCGCCCGCGGCGGATTCCCCCGAGACCCCCGCGGCCGCGGCTCCCGCCGAGGAGCCGGCCCCCGCGCCCACCCGCCGCCGGCGGAAGGTGGCGCCGGCCCCCGAAGCTACCGAAGCCGCCGAACCCGGCGATTCCGGCGAGTCCGGGCAGCAGGCGCTGCCGCTGGACGAACCGCCGCCCGCGCCCGTCAAGGCCACCCGGGCCCGGCGGACCCGCACCAAGGTCGTCGAGCCGGAGCCGGAGCCGCTTGCGGAGCCCGCCGCCGAACTTCCCGCCGAGCCTCTCGCCGAGGCTGAGGCGCTCGCCGAGGCCGAGCCGCTGCCGGTCGCCGAGGCCGAGGAGCCGCTGGGCGAGGAGCTCGCGTCCGAGGACGCCGAGCAGGACGCCGACACGCCCGAGGAGCTCGAGCCCCTGGTCGTGGAGGAGCCCCCGGCGCGCCGGGGCCGCCGCGCCGCGCCCGTGCAGCTGCTGTTCATGCCGCCCAGCGAGCAGGCCGCGCCGGTCCGGGCCGAGCGGCCCGCGCCCGAGCCGGTCGCCGAGGACGAGGAGCTCGCCGAGGAGGAGCCGGTCGGCCGCGGTCGCCGGCGCCGCCGGGGCCGGGCCGCCGCCGAGGAGGCCGTGGCCGAGGCGCCGGTCGAGGCCGTCGAGGCGCCCGTCGAGACCGACGAGGCCGAGACCGACGAGGACGAAGAAGAGGACGAGGACGCCTTCGAGGGCACCGGGCGCCGTCGGCGCCGCCGGGGCCGGCGCGGTCGCGGCCGGGGCCGCGGCAACGGCGTCGACGACCTCGAGGAGGGCGAAGAGGGCGCCGAGGCCGAGGGCGAGGAGGGCGCCGCCGACGAGGAGGCGGAGGCGTCCGCCGACGAGGAGGGCGAGGACGACGGCGAGGGCCTGACCCGCCGCCGGCGCCGCCGCCGGCGCAAGGGCTCGACCGACACCGAGGCCGCCGACGACCCGCACGTGGTCGTCAAGATCCGCGAGCCGCGCTCCGCCGCGCGCGACGAGGTGCAGGGCGTCTCCGGCTCGACCCGGCTCGAGGCCAAGCGCCAGCGCCGCCGGGATGGCCGCGAGCAGCGCCGCACCCGCCCGCCGATCCTCAGCGAGTCGGAGTTCCTGGCCCGCCGCGAGGCCGTCGACCGCACGATGGTCATCCGGCAGAAGAACGACCGCACCCAGATCGCGGTGCTCGAGGACAAGGTGCTCGTCGAGCACTACGTGACCCGGGCCTCGTCGAGCTCGATGGTCGGCAACGTCTACCTCGGCCGGGTCCAGAACGTGCTGCCCAGCATGGAGGCGGCGTTCGTCGACATCGGCCGGGGCCGCAACGCGGTGCTCTACGCCGGCGAGGTCAACTGGGACGTCACCGGGCTCGAGGGGCGAACCCGCACCATCGAGCAGGCGCTCAAGTCCGGCGACTCGGTGCTCGTGCAGGTCACCAAGGACCCCATCGGCACCAAGGGCGCCCGCCTCACCAGTCACATCGCGCTGTCCGGGCGGCACCTGGTCTACGTGCCGCACGGCAACGCCTCCGGCATCAGCCGCAAGCTCTCCGACGTGGAGCGCAAGCGGCTGCGGGACGTGCTCAAGAACCTCGTGCCCGACGGCGCCGGCGTGATCGTGCGCACCGCGGCCGAGGGCGCCTCCGAGGACGACCTCGCCCGCGACGTCAAGCGGCTGCAGGCGCAGTGGGAGGCCATCCAGGAGAAGTCCGGCGGCAGCAGCGCGCCGGCGCTGCTCTACGAGGAGCCCGAGCTCGTCGTGCGGGTCGTGCGCGACCTGTTCAACGAGGACTTCCGCGAGCTGGTCATCCAGGGCAACGAGGCCTTCGAGTCGGTCGAGCCCTACCTGTCGCACGTCTCGCCCGACCTCGTCGACCGGGTGCACCGCTACGCCGGTGCCGGGGACGTCTTCGCCGACCTGCGCATCGACGAGCAGCTGATCAAGGCGCTGGACCGGCGGGTCTTCCTGCCCTCCGGCGGCAGCCTGGTCATCGACCGCACCGAGGCGATGACCGTCATCGACGTCAACACCGGCAAGTACACCGGCGCCGGGGGCAACCTCGAGGAGACGGTCACCCGCAACAACCTGGAGGCGGCCGAGGAGATCGTGCACCAGCTCCGGCTGCGCGACCTCGGCGGCATCATCGTCATCGACTTCATCGACATGGTGCTGGAGTCCAACCGTGAGCTGGTGCTGCGCCGGCTGACCGAGTGCCTGGGCCGGGACCGGACCAAGCACCAGGTCACCGAGATCACCTCGCTCGGCCTGGTGCAGATGACCCGCAAGCGGGTCGGCCAGGGCCTGCTGGAGGCCTTCAGCGAGACCTGTGAGGTCTGCAAGGGCCGCGGCCTGATCATCCACACCGAGCCGATCCCGGAGAAGCGTGGCGGCGGCGGTGGGGGCGGCGGCAACGGTCACAACCACGCGGTGGCCAAGGTCGCCTCGGCCGCGAGCTCGCCCGGCGTGACCAGCGGGGTCGAGGAGGCCGACGCGCCCGCGCCGCGCGGCCGTCGCCGGGGTCGTCGCGGGGCCACCGCCGTCGCCGAGGAGGCGCCGGCGGAGGAGGAGACCGTCCAGGCCGCGGCGGACGCGCCCGAGGAGGCGGACTTCACGCCGATCGCCTCGGACGACGACCCCGACAACATCGACGAGGACGAGGACGAGGGGTCGGGCAACGGGGCCCGTCGCCGCACTCGCCGGGGTGGCGTCCGGCGCCGGACCCGCCCCTGATTTGGGGAGTACGCCACCCGTGGCGTACTCTCCCTAGAGCGCACTTTCGTGCGCGAGGTCTTTTGCGTGCCTGTTACGGCACACATCCCGACCAGCCCGCCAGAGCTCTACGACAGGAGTCCGCGTCCCATGTACGCGATCGTCAAGACCGGCGGCAAGCAGTACAAGGTCGCCGAGGGCGATGTGATCGAGGTCGAGAAGCTCGCGGGCGAGCCGGGCGATGCGCTGACGCTCTCCGCTGTTCTGCTTGTCGACGGCGAGGATCTCATCACCGACGCGTCCAAGCTTGCCAGCGCCGCGGTGACCGCTGAGGTCGTCGCGCACACCAAGGGTCCGAAGATCCGGATCCACAAGTTCAAGAACAAGACCGGCTACCACAAGCGCCAGGGTCACCGTCAGCCGCTGACCCAGGTGAAGGTCACCGGCATCTCCACCGGGAAGTAGGCAAGCGCGATGGCACACAAAAAGGGTGCGTCCAGCTCGCGGAACGGGCGCGACTCCGCCGCCCAGCGGCTCGGCGTGAAGCGGTTCGGCGGCCAGCTGGTCAACGCGGGTGAGATCATCATCCGTCAGCGCGGCACCAAGTTCCACCCGGGCGACCTCGTCGGCCGTGGCGGGGACGACACGCTGTTCGCGCTCGCTCCGGGTCACGTGACCTTCGGCACCAAGCGTGGTCGCAAGACGGTCAGCATCACTCCGGCCGAGGGCTGATCTCGCAGGTTTCCGGCGGCGGGCAGGGGCATAAACGCTCCTCGCCCGCCGTTGCTGCGTTTCAGGAGTGCTCGCGCCCGTCGGGCTGATGCTCGGGGCAGCGTGACCAAACGCGGACCTGGCAGCGACGGCGCGCAGCGCCGAGCGGTGTCTCGCGGGAGGAACGGTCCGCACCACCGCGGACTCGAGTCATGATCTTTGTCTTTGGATCTTTTGTTGGAAGGGTGAACTGCGGTGACCTCGTTCGTTGACCGGGCCGTGCTGCACGTGAAGGCCGGCGACGGCGGTCACGGCTGCGTGTCCATCCACCGGGAGAAGTTCAAGCCGTTCGGCGGCCCCGACGGCGGCGACGGGGGCCACGGCGGCAGCGTCACGCTCATCGTCGACCCCGGCGTGCACACGCTGCTCGACTTCCACTTCCACCCGCACCAGAAGGCCCGCAACGGCAACGGCGGCGCCGGCAACGACCGCGACGGGGCCAACGGCGAGACGCTCGAGCTGCGGGTGCCCGACGGCACCGTCGTGCAGACCCTCGACGGCGACGTCATCGCCGACCTCGTCGGGGCCGGGACCAAGTTCGAGCTGGCCCGCGGCGGGCGCGGCGGGCGTGGCAACGCCTCGCTGGCCAGCACGCGGCGCAAGGCCCCGGGCTTCGCCGAGCTCGGCGAGCCCGGCGAGCAGCTCGACGTCGTGCTCGAGCTCAAGAGCGTCGCCGACGTCGGGCTCGTCGGGTTCCCCTCCGCCGGCAAGTCGTCGCTGATCGCGGCCATCTCCGCGGCCCGGCCGAAGATCGCCGACTACCCGTTCACCACGCTGGTGCCGAACCTCGGGGTCGTGCAGGCCGGCGACGAGACGTTCACCGTGGCCGACGTGCCGGGGCTCATCCCGGGCGCGGCCACCGGCAAGGGGCTCGGGCTGGAGTTCCTGCGGCACATCGAGCGCACCGCCGTGCTCGTGCACGTCGTGGACACCGCGGCGCTGGAGACCGAGCGCGACCCGCTGTCGGACATCGACGCGATCGAGGCCGAGCTCGCGGCGTACGGGGGGCTCGAGGACCGGCCGCGGCTCGTCGTGCTCAACAAGATCGACGTTCCGGACGGGCGGGACCTCGCCGACATCGTGCGGCCCGAGCTCGAGGCGCGCGGGTTCGCCGTGCACCAGGTCAGCGCCGTGACCCACGAGGGGCTGCGGGAGCTCACGTTCGCCATGTCCGAGCTGGTCAAGCAGCACCGGCTGGCCGCGCCGGCGCCGGAGCGGACCCGGATCGTGCTGCGGCCCGTGGCCGTCGACGACAGCGGGTTCACCATCGAGCGCGACGCCGAGGGCGTGTTCGTGGTCAAGGGCGGCGCGCCCGAGCGCTGGGTGCGCCAGACCAATTTCGACAACGACGAGGCCGTCGGATACCTCGCCGACCGGCTCGCCCGGCTCGGGGTCGAGGCCGCGCTCAAGAAAGCCGGGGCCGAGCCCGGCGATCCGGTTCGAATTGGCGCCCGTGAATTCGATTGGCAGCCGAACCTTTTCGTCGAGGAGGAGTTCGTGCCCGGCAACCGGGGCACCGACTACCGCCTCGAGGAGCCGAACCAGCGGGTCGGGGCCGCTCAGCGCAAGGCCATGCGGGCCGCGCGCCGCCGCCCCTACGAGGAGCTGGAAGGTTCCGCTTCGGGCGACGACGACGACTTCTGAGCCGCTCCGCAACGCGATTTGCCAGGTGAGTGAAACATCGGGGAAATCGAGGGTGCGTACCGTCGTTCCATGTTGATCGAGCAACGTCCATCGGACGACTCGGAGGTGATCGCGCTCGTCGTCGACCAGCAGGTCGAGCTGCGGGCGCGCGACGGTGGCCGGGAGGGCCACGTGTACTCGGTCGACCCGGCCGCCCGCTACCTGGTCGCGGTCGTCGGCGGGGAGGCCGTGGCCTGCGGCGCGCTGCTCGCCATCGACCTGGACGCGGCCGAGGTGACCCGGCTCTACGTCCGCCCGGGCTACCGGGGCCGCGGCCTCGGCCGCCGGATGCTCGCCGCGCTCGAGGACCTCGCCGCCTCCCGCGGCCACCGGGTGCTGCGGCTGGAGGCGGGGGTCACCGCGTCCGAGGCCATCGCGCTGTTCCTGGGGGCCGGCTACCGGCCGATCCCGCGGTTCGGGCGGTACGTGAAGTACGAGGGCAGCCGGTGCTTCGAGAAGCGCTTCGACGAGGCCGGGCGGGACCTGTCGGTGATGCGCCGGGCGGTGACCGACCCGGGCATTGCCGAGCTCGTGACGCTGGCGGCGGACGAGACCGCGCACCGCTACGGCGACCCGCAGGCCCGCCGGTTCCCGCTCGACCCGCGCGCGAAGTTCGTGCTCGCCTCGGTCGGCGGGGTCGCCGCCGGGTGCGGGGCGATCCAGCCGCTGGACGACCAGACGGTCGAGGTCAAGCGGATGTACGTGCGGCCGGCCTACCGCGGCAACGGGATCGCCCGGCGGCTGCTCGCCCTGCTGGAGGACCTGGCCGCGGGCTCGCACTACCTGTTCATCCGACTCGAGACCGGCGCACGGCAGCCGGAGTCGATCCGATTGTACGAATCAGCCGGTTACCGACCGATTCCGCCGTATGGGCCGTACGTACACAGCCCGCTCAGCCTCTGTTACGAAAAACTCGTGATTGCCCCCGAGCCCATCGCGTCGGAGCTCGGCTGAGGCTAGTGTCGCTTCGGTGGGCATCCTCGAGCGGCTGACCCGACCGGCCCGTTCACCACGGGAGCGCTTCGCCGACCAGGTCCTGGCCGAGCTGCGCAGACTCGGGTTCACCGACGCCGAATTCCGCCCGACCCAGTTCGCCATCGTCTGCGAATGTGGCCAGGACGCGTACAGCACTCTCTTCCTGTCGAAGGCGTTTTCGCAGTACCAGCGCAAACCCGGCGACCGCAAACAGTTCGTGCGGGAGTTCGTGGCGCACAGCCTCACCCCGCCCGTGCAGCCGGCCAGCTTCGCCGAGGCGCTGCCCGAGCTGCGCCTCGCCCTGCGCCACGCCGCCCGCGGGACCCGCACGCTGCGCCGGCCCGCCCTGCCGCACCTCGACGAGGTCGTGCTCGCCGGGGACGTGCCGCTGGACATCGACAGCCCGGCCCGCTGGGGGGTGAGCGCGGAGGCGATCTTCGCCGCGGCCCATCACCGCACGCTCGCCCGGGCGGAGCTGCCCTCGTCGGCCGGGTTCTTCGGGCCTTCGGTCCTGCACGTGCCCGACTACGGCGGCGAGCAGCTGGTCTCGTGGGTGCTGCTGGAGGGCTGGCTGGCCGAGCTCGACGAGCAGGTCGGCGGCCGGGCGGTCGCGTTCCTGCCCAGCACGCTGATGCTGCTCGTGTGCGCCGACGAGCCGCGTCTGGTCGAGCAGTTGTACGAGCTCGCGGCGGACGAGTACGCGCGCACGCCGCGGCCGCTCTCGCCGATGGCGTACACGACCGACGACGAGGGCCGCGTGGTGCCCTTCCTGCCCGAGCGCGGGCATCCGGCCTATCCGGCCGCGGCGCGGGCCGCTCGGCGGCTCGCCGTCGACGTCGCCGAGCACCAGCGGCGCACCCTGGGCGATCCGCGGCTGGCCGGCGCCACCCTCACCGCCCGGCCGGACGGCACGGCGTTCACCTCGGCCCAGTGGGCGGTCGGGACGCCGGCGCTGCTGCCCGCCGTGGATCTGGTGGGCGTGTCCGTGCCGGGCGAGAAGGTGTTCCACGTGCCGTGGGCGCTGCTCGTCGAGGCCGATCTCGTGCTCGAGGAGATCGAGTACCGGCCCTCGCGCTTCAGCGTGACGCCGGCACCGTCTCCGGCGTCGCTGGGCTACCTGCGCGAGCGGGCCGTGCGCTGCTGAGGCCCATGGCCGCCTTCGTGCGGGCCACGGTCGCGTCGGCGCGTTCGGCGGCGCGCTCGGCCCCGGCGGCCAGGACCTGCTCGATGTCGTCCTCGCTGAGGGCGTGGTAGCGGCGCTGGATCGGCTCCAGCAGGGCGATCACCGCGTCGGCGGTGGCCCTCTTGAGCGCGCCGTAGCCGGTGTGACCGGAGGCGATCCGCCGCGGGTCGTCCCCGGTGGCCACGGCGAGCAGCTCCAGCAGGTTCGACACGCCCGGCCGGTTCTCGGGGTCGTAGGCGACCTCGCCGGCCGTGTCGGTGACCGCCCGCATGATCTTGCGGCGGAGCACGTCCGGCGGGTCGAGCAGGAACAGCACGCCGTTGCTGGACGCGTTCGTCTTGCCCATCTTCACCGCCGGGTCCGCGAGGTCGGCCAGGCGCGCGGCGATCGCCGGGTGCGTGGCCCGCGGGACGGTGAAGACGGGGCCGTGGCGCTCGTTGAAGCGCATCGCGAGGTCGCGCGTGAGCTCGACGTGCTGGCGCTGGTCGCGGCCGACGGGCACCTCGGCGATGTCGTGCAGCAGGATGTCCGCGGCCATGAGCACCGGGTAGGTGAGCAGCGACAGGCGGGTCCCGCTGCCGCCGCCCTTCTCCTTGAACTGGATCATGCGGTGCGCCTCGCCGTAGGTCGCGACGCACTCCAGCAGGTAGTGCAGCTCGGCGTGGGCGGGCAGGTCCGACTGGCGGTAGAGGATGGTGCGCCGCGGGTCCACGCCGGAGGCCAGCAGGAGTCCGGCCACCTGCAGCGACAGCTCGCGCAGGCGCTGCGGATCGCCCGGGACGGTCATGGCGTGCAGGTCGGCGACGAACACGATCGTGGGCTGGTCCTGGCCGTCGACCACCGGGCGGATCGCCCCGACGTAGTTGCCGAGCTGAAGCGGGCCGGTGGGCTTGAAGCCGGAGATGCGGCGGTCGGACATGGGACTCGTTCCTCCTGGGTGGGGGAGCCGCCGGGCCCGGGCGGTGTCCGCACACACCGAAAAGCCGCCCGGATTCCGGGCGGCCCTGGTGGTCTGTGGGGTTGTCGCGATGCGCGAAGTCTGGCCGCCCCTCAGCGGGCGCGCCAGCTGTTCTGTCGGACGGTTCGCGACGACATGGGGCTCATAGTAGCAGCGGTCGGGAGATGTCAAGGGGGCGTTGCTGGCCCCTCCCGGGCGGGGGATTTTGGTGTTCGCTGGTGGGGGCGGGGAGGCGTCGGCGGGGGAGGAACCTGTGTGGAACGACGAGAACGCTGAGGAACGGGCCTGGCTGCGGCTGGAGTGCCCGGGGTGTCACGGCTGGCTCGGCATCCCGGCGGCGGTGCCGCGAGGGCCGGCGGCGGACCGGGTGGCGCGGCGGATCGACGCGTTCACCCATCGGCACCGGGCGTGCGGGCGGCGGCCGTGATGCGCCTGCGGCAGTTCCGGCTCCTGGTGGCCGGGGAGGTGCCCGAGACGGCGGCGGACGCGCTGTTCGGGCGGGCGGACGACCTGTGTGTGGAGACGCTGCCGGGCGGCGGGGCGCTGCCCGTCGTGCCGGCCCTGGACGACGGCGCCGGGATCGGGGCCGGGGCGCGGTGGGTCGCCTGGGTGGCCTTCGACCGGCCGGCGCCGACGCTGGTCGACGCCGTCGTGTCCGGGGTCCGTGACCTGGACGTGGCCGGGCTCGGGATCGCGGCGGCGATCGCGGACGACTCGCTGGTCACGGCGGCGACGGTCGCGGAGCGGGTCGGGCGGCCGGTGGCCGTCGGGCCGGGCCGGGTCTTCGACTGGGGCGAGGTGCTCGAGCGCCTCGGCGGCGACCCCGGCGGGGATGAGGAGGCGGCGTTCGAGGCGGTCACGCTCGCGCTGCGGCTGCGCGCGCTCGCGCCGCGGCTGGAGCGGATGACCCCGATCCGGTCGCTGCTGGTGTAAGGCGGGGCTGCGGCGGGCCCAGAAGCCGTCTGCGCGCGCCCCGCGAGGCCGGGTTACAGCAACCGCCGGCCAGGCCTCCGCGGGGCGCACGCAGCGCTTCGGCTGGGCGGGCGGGGCGGCTCAGACGTCGAACTCGCCGTCCTTGGCGCCCGCCACGAAGGCGTCCCACTCGTCCTGGGTGAAGACCAGGATGGGGCTGGCCGGGTCGGCGCCGTTGCGCAGGCCGATGAGGTCGTCGACGAACGCCACCTCGACGCGGCTGCCGTGGCTGTCGCCGGGCGCGGAGCGCCACACGGCGCGGGAGCTGTCGAAGTCGCCCTTCGGGTGGGACATCGTCATGCGCGTCACCGTACCGCTTACCGACCGTGTTCGCCGTACCCGCCGCGCTCGTTCGGGTGATGCTGCACACGTCCCGGCTCCGGCGTAGCGATCACTACGATGCCCTGATGCGTGTTGGCATCATGGGCGGCACCTTCGATCCGATCCACCACGGGCACCTCGTGGCCGCGAGCGAGGTGGCCGACCGGTTCGGGCTGGACGAGGTCGTGTTCGTCCCGACCGGGCAGCCGTGGCAGAAGAGCGAGTTCACGGTCAGTCCGGCCGAGGACCGGTACCTCATGACCGTCATCGCCACCGCCTCCAACCCGCGCTTCACGGTCAGCCGCGTCGACATCGACCGCGGCGGGCCCACGTACACCGTGGACACGCTGCGTGACCTACGTGACTCGTACGGTGCCGATGCCGAGCTGTTCTTCATCACCGGCGCGGACGCGCTCGGCAAGATCCTGTCGTGGAAGGACGCATCCGACCTGTTCGAGCTCGCGCACTTCGTGGGCGTGACCCGGCCCGGGTTCGAGCTGAACGCGTCGCACCTGCCGGCCGACACGGTGAGCCTGGTGCAGGTCCCGGCGATGGCGATCTCCTCCACGGCGTGCCGCCGGCGGGTCGCCGAGGGCAAACCGGTCTGGTATCTGGTGCCCGACGGGGTGGTGCAGTACATCGCAAAGCGGGGTTTGTACCGAAAAGTCGGAAACATCTGAGGAGCACAATGTCGTGCTTGCGTGAGAGGCTGGAACCAGCCCGGCGAACCTTGGCCGGGGTGGTCCGACGAAGGGAGTCCGGTGCCCGCCACTGAGCGTGCCCGCGAGCTGGCGCTCACCGCCGCGCAGGCGGCCGCCGACAAGAAGGCCGAGGACATCGTGATCCTCGACGTGGCCGACCAGCTGGTCATCACCGACGCGTTCCTGCTCGCCTCGGCGCCGAACGAGCGGCAGGTCCTGTCGATCGTCGACGCGATCGAGGAGCGGCTGGTGCAGCTGCCGGAGAAGGCGAAGCCGGTGCGCCGCGAGGGCGAGCGCGGTGGGCGGTGGGTCCTGCTGGACTACGTCGACATCGTGGTGCATGTCCAGCACACCGAGGAGCGCGAGTTCTACGCGCTCGACCGGCTGTGGAAGGACTGCCCGCAGATCGAGTTCGTCGATCGCGATCTCCCCGCGACCGCATGACGCTGCTGGTTCTGTGGCGGCACGGTCAGACGGAGTGGAACGCGGCCCGGCGGCTTCAGGGGCAGACCGACACGCCGCTGTCCGCCCTCGGCATCGAGCAGGCCGCCGAGAGCGCACCGCGCCTCGCCGCCCTGCGGCCGGCCGTGCTCGTCTCCAGTGACCTGCAGCGCGCCGCCACCACGGCGGGCGCGCTGGCCGCGGCCACGGGGCTGACCCCCACGCTCGATCCGCGGCTGCGCGAGCGCGGGTTCGGGGAGTGGGAGGGGCTCACGCACCCCGAGGCGACCGCGCGCTGGCCCGAGGCGTTCGCCCGGTGGCGGCGCGGCGAGGAGGTCGGCGACGCCGGCGTCGAGGAGTTCGGCGCCGTGGCGAAGCGCATGGTCGCCGCGCTGCAGGACGCGGTCGACGCGGCCGGGCCCGACGCCGTGGTCGTGGCCGCCACGCACGGCGCGGCGGCCCGGTTCGCCACCGTGGCGCTGCTGGGATGGCCGCTGGAATACGCCCCGCTGCTCGGCCCGCTGCACAACTGCCACCGCACCCACCTGCGGCACGACCCGTTGCGCGGGTGGATGCTGGACGCGCACAACCTGCCCTGATCGGCGGCGAACCCGTCCTCGTTCCCGCCCGGAACCGTCCGGGCGGGTCTAGCGTCGAAGGTGTCATGAGGTTTGTAACGCTGATCGTCGCTGGTGGGCTCGCGCTGGGCGGGCTCGCCGGGTGCGGCTCGACGTCGGAGCCGGTCACGGCGCCGCCGCCGTCCATCGTGCCGCCCGCCCCGTCGTCGGACGCCCCGTCGGCCCGGCCGTCGCTGACCCCGGGCTCGGCCCAGCCGCTCGTCTCGGTGCGGGGCACGGTCAAGGACGGCGTCGAGCCCGGCTGTGTGCTGCTGACCACCGAGAAGGAGACCTACCTCCTGCTCGGCGGCGACCGGGAGTCGATGAAGAGCGGCAAGACGCTGACCGTCTACGGCACGCCGGAGCCCACCATGATGACCACCTGCCAGCAGGGAATGCCGTTTCGTGTGAGCCGGGTCGAGAACTAGGCTTCTGGCCGTTTCCGGGATCGGCTACGGTGCGGTCATGACCCGCCCGCAGCCCGCCGTCGCCGTGGTCACCGACTCGACCGCGTATCTGCCGCCGCTGCCCGCCACCACCGGTGGCCGGCTCACCGTCGTGCCGCTCGCCGTGGTCGTCAACGGCGTGCCGGGCCTGGAGACCGCCGACATCGACTCCGCCACGGTCGCGGAGGCGCTGGGCGCGCGCCGGGTCGCCGTCACCACGTCGAGGCCGTCGCCGGAGGCGTTCGCGGAGGTGTACCGCAGGCTGCTCGACGACGGCGCGGACGCCGTGCTGTCGGTGCACCTGTCGGCGCGGCTCTCCGGCACGTACGACGCCGCGACCCTTGCCGCCGCGGACTTCGGCGGCAAGGTCGAGGTCATCGACACCGAGTCGACCGGGATGGGGCTCGGCTTCCCCGCGCTCGCCGCCGCCGAGGCGGCCGCGGGCGGGGGAACGCTCGCCGAGGTGCGCGCGGCGGCCGAGGCGGCAGCGGGGCGTACGACCACGCTGTTCTACGTCGACACGCTCGAGTTCCTCCGGCGCGGCGGGCGGATCGGGGCGGCGGCCGCGCTGCTGGGCACCGCGCTGTCGGTGAAGCCGATCCTGCACACGACCTCCGAGGGCGTCGTGGTGCGGGAGAAGGTGCGCACGGCGAGCCGGGCTTTGGCGCGTTTGGTGGATATCGCGGTCGAGTCGGCGGGATCTTCTGACGTCGATGTCGCGGTGCATCATCTGGCCGCCCCGGATCGGGCGGACGCGCTGCTCACGACGCTGAAGGAGCGCATCGGGGAGCGGCTGCGGGAGGTGTACCTGACCGAGGTCGGCGCCGTGGTCGGGGCGCACGTCGGGCCGGGCATGGTCGCGGTGGTCGTCCACAGGATTTCGTGAGTTATCCACAGGGGGCCGGCAGCGCGGATGTCGCGCGCCTAGCCTCCTGCGCATGGATCGTGTGACGCCGCTCGAGCCCGATGACGACTATCCGTGGGACGAGACCTTCCGGGAGCGCCGAAGACCTCTGACCTCCTCGTTCGATCCGGGGCGGCGCGGGGTCCGGGTGTTGCTCGTGGTAGCCGGAGTCGTGGCGTGCGTCTCGGCCGGGGTGGTGTGGTTCTCGCGGCCGCACGTGACCGCGGCGCCCTCCGTGGGCGTGTCGGCGGTCGCCGGGCCGTCGTCGGCCCCGGCGGTGCTCATCGTCTCCGTGACCGGCAAGGTGGCGCGGCCCGGGCTGGTGCGGCTGCCCGCCGGGGCGCGGGTCGCCGACGCGGTCGAGGCGGCCGGCGGGATCGTGGCCGGGGCCGACACCACCGGGCTCAACCTGGCCCGCAAGGTCGTCGACGGGGAGATGATCGCGGTCGGGGTGCCGGCCCCGCCGGTCGCCGGTCCGGGCTCCGGGCTGGTGGACCTCAACACCGCCTCCACCGCCGAGCTGCAGAAGCTGCCCGGCATCGGCGAGGTGCTGGCGCAGCGGATCGTCGAATACCGAGAGGCCCACGGCGGGTTTCGCGCGGTCACCGATCTGCGGCACGTCGAGGGCATCGGCGACGCGAAGTTCGCGCAGCTCAAGGACAAGGTCACGGTATGAGCGCCGACCTGCGGCTGGTGGGGGCGGCGCTGGGGTGCTGGTTCGCGGCGATCGGCGCGCTGTTCCTGCCCGCGGTGTGGGGCTGGGGGCTTTCCGGTGCCGCGCTGCTGGTGGTCGTCGCGATGTTCCGGGGCTCGCGCTGGGTCGTCGCCGCCGTCGCGGCCGGGGTGGCGTGCGGCGCGGCGGCCACGGCGGCGCGGGTGGGGCAGCGCGACGCCGAGCCGCTGCGGGGTCTGGCCGCCCGGCACGCGACCGTGCTCGCCGGCCTGGAGATCACCGACGACCCGCGGCTCGGGCGGGCGCACGTCGGCCGGAGCGCGACGGTGATCGTGCCGGCACGGCTCGACTGGATCGGGCTCGAACGCGACCGGGTCGAGCTGTCGTCGCGCGTGCTCGTGCTCGCGAGCGACCACGGGTGGCTGGGGCTGCTGCCGGGGCAGCACGTCCGGATCACCGGCCGGCTCTCGTCGCCGGACGGCGGGGATCTGCGGGCCGCCCTGCTGTCGGCCGACGGGGCGCCGGAGCTGCTCGGACGGGCGCCGTGGGTGCAGCGGGCGGCCGGGTCGCTGCGCGCCGGGCTGCAGCGGGCCTGCCGGGGGCTGCCGGCCGAGCCGGGCGGGTTGCTGCCGGGGCTCGTCGTCGGGGACACCAGCCGGCTCGATCCCGCGCTCGCCGACGACTTCAAGACGACCGGGCTCACGCACCTGACCGCCGTGAGCGGGGCGAACCTGGCAATCGTGGTCGGGCTGGTGCTCGTCCTGGTGCGGTGGTGCCGGGCCGGGCCGCGGGTCGCCGCGCTCGTGTGCGTGGTCGCGCTGGCCGGGTTCGTGGTGCTCGTGCGGCCCTCGCCGAGCGTGCTGCGGGCCGCGGCCATGGGCGGGCTGGCGCTCGTCGCGCTCGCGCTCGGACGGCCCCGGGCGGCGGTGCCGGCGCTCGCCACCGGGGTGCTCGGGCTGGTCGTCGTCGACCCGGAGCTCGCCGTGGACGCCGGGTTCGCGCTGTCGGTGCTGGCCACCGGCGGCCTGGTGCTCATCGCGCCGGGCTGGACCGAGGCGCTGCGGGCGCGGGGCTGGCCGCGGGTGGCGGCCGAGGCGCTCGCGGTGCCGGCCGCGGCGCAGGCGGCGTGCGCGCCGGTGATCGCGGCGATCTCGGCCGGCGTCAGCCTGACCACGATCCCGGCCAACCTGCTCGCGGCGCCCGCGGTCGCGCCGGCCACGATCGCCGGGCTTCTGGCGGCGGTACTGTCGCCGGTGCTGCCGTCCGTGGCCGCCTTCGCCGCCTGGGTCGCCTCCTGGCCGGCCCGCTGGCTCGTGTTCGTCGCCCATCGCGGGGCCGACGTGCCGGCCGGGCTGCTGCCGTGGCCCGGCGGGACGGGCGGCGGGCTGCTGCTCGGGGCGCTCATCGCGGCGCTGCTGGCCGGGTTCCGGTGGCCCGTCGTGCGGCGCTGGGTGCTCGTCGCCGCCGTGGCGGTCGTGCTCGGGGCCGTGCCCGTGCGCTTCCTCGCCGCCGCGTGGCCGCCGCGCGGGTGGCTCGTCGTGGCCTGCGACGTCGGGCAGGGCGACGCGCTCGCCGTCGCCGCCGGTCCGGGTGCGGCCGTGGTCGTCGACACCGGACCGGCCCCGGACCCGGTGGACGGGTGTCTGCGGCGGCTCGGCGTGCGGCGGGTGCCGTTGCTGGTCATCAGCCACTTCCACGTCGACCACGTCGGCGGGCTCGACGGGGTGCTGCGCGGGCGGCAGGTCGACGGGCTGCTCGCGCCCGCGTTCGCGGAACCGGCCGGGGCCCGCTCGGCGGTGCTCGCGCGCGGGATGCCCGCCGTCGCGGCGCCGGCGGGCTCCGCGCTGACGGTGGGCGCGGTGCGGCTCGAGGTGCTCGGGCCGGTGCGTCCGGTGACCGGGACCCGGTCGGATCCGAACAACAACTCGCTCGTGCTGGCCGTCTCGGCCGGCGGGTTGCGGATCCTGCTCACCGGCGACGCGGAGACCGAGGAGCAGCTCAGTCTGCTCGGGCTGGACCTGCGCGCCGACGTGCTGAAGGTCGCGCACCACGGCTCCGCGTATCAGGCGCCGGAGTTCCTCGCGGCGGTGCGGCCCCGCGTGGCGCTGGTCAGCGTGGGGGTGGGCAACGACTACGGGCATCCGAACCCCTCGTTGATGGCGGCGCTGGCCCGGGACGGGGCTCGGGTCATGCGGACCGATCAGCTGGGGGACCTGGCCGTCGTGCGCGACGGCTCCGGGCACCTCGCGGTCGCGGCCCGGGATGCGTGACACGATGGGCCGCGTGTCGAACCTTCCGCGCCTTCGCCTGGTGATCGGCGACGAGGAGCTGCTCGTCTCCCGCGCCGTCGCCGAGACCATCGCCGCCGCCCGTGCCGAGGAGCCCGACACGGAGGTGCGGCAGCGGGCCGGCGGGGAGCTGGTCGCCGGGGAGCTGGCCGAGATGCTGAGCCCCTCGCTGTTCGGCGGGCGGCGCGTCATCGTCGTGCTCGACGGGCAGGACGCGAAGAAGGACGTCTCGGCGGCGCTGACCGCCTACGCGAAGGCGCCCGAGGACGACGTCGTGCTCGTGGTCACGCACGCCGGCGGGGCCAAGGGCAAGGCGCTCGCCGACGGCATGAAGGCGGCCGGCGCCGACGTCGTGCCCGCCGCGAAGATCGGCAAGCACCGCGAGCGGGTCGACTTCGTCAAGAACGAGATCCGGCGGCAGGGCGGCAAGATCGGCGACGACGCGGCCGAGGCGCTGCTCGCGGCGGTCGGCAACGACCTGCGGGAGATCGTCGCGGCCTGCTCGCAGCTCGTCGCCGACACCGGCGGGCGGATCGACGCCAAGATCGTCGCGCAGTACTACAAGGGCCGCGCCGAGGTGTCCGGCTTCAGCGTCGCCGACGCCGCGATGGTCGGCGACACGGCCGGCGCGCTGGAGGCGCTGCGGTGGGCGCTGCACGTCGGCGTCGACCCCGTGCCGATCGCCGACGCCATCGCCGACGGGGTCCGGACGGTCGCCCGGGTGGCCTCCGCCGGCAAGGGCAGCGCATACCAACTCGCCGGGAGTTTGGGAATGCCTCCGTGGAAGGTCGAACGCGCGCAGCGCCAAGCCCGTGGCTGGACGGCCGAGGCGCTCGTTGATGCCATGCGAGCGGCTGCAGAGTGCAACGCCGCCGTGAAGGGTGGATCGGATGACCGCGGCTATGCCCTCGAGCGGGCGGTGTTCGCAGTGGTCGCTGCGCGCGGTGGAGGAATAGGACGATGACGACGAGCAACGGGTTCGCGCAGCAGGCTCCGCTCTATGTCCGTGCGCTGCGGCTTCGGCACCTGCACGTGGGCGGGTTCGTGAGTTTCCTGCTGTTCGAGTGCATGATCGCCGCCGGGGTGCTGCTGGCGCTGGCCGAGTTGGTCAGCTGGTGGGCGGTCCCGGTCCTGCCGGCCGTCGTGGCGATCATGGTCAAGGTCAACGACATGGTCATCGGCGGGTCCCGCCGCGCCCGTGCATTGGCGCGCGAGGCGGAGCGGGGTTCACCCGATCGGGCGTCCTCCACTCGGGTGGATCCGGATGACCGCATCGGCGAGCCGGCCTCGGTTCCCCGGCGTACCACGACCGCGCTCGACCGCGCCGAGATCGCCCGCGCCGGGCGGACGGCGGCTCGGTCGGGTTCCGACGCGTCCGCGGCCCGGTCCGGCGCGTCTGCCGGTCGATCCGACGCGTCCGCGGCTCGCGCCGGCGCCGAGGCGTCCGCCGCTCCCGCGACGGCCCCGGCCGTGCGGACGCGGACCGTCGAGCCTCCGGCGCAGCGCAAGAAGGTGGGGGTCATCAAGATCTCCGTGCCGCCGAAGGACGCGGGGTCCCGGCACGCGGCCGACGACGACGGGAACCGGGAGGTGCTCGACGCCGGCTACGGGATCTCGCCCGCCTCGGACGACGCTGCCGTCCCCGTGGTGGAGGCCCCGGCTTCGTATGCTCCGGAGCCTGCGTACGCCTCGGAGGTCCCGGCTTCGCATGCGCTGGAGGCGGCCGGCGAGGAGTGGACCGACACCGACTCGCACGGGTTCCAGCGGTCGCGGCCCCTGCACCCGTCGGAGTGGAGCGACCGGCCGGCGCAGGATCGCCGCGGCGACCAGCCGGTGCAGAACCGCTGGCGCGACCAGCCGGCGCAGGACCCTTGGGCGGAGCAGGCGGCCGCGAGCGTCGCCGAGCCCGTGCGCGATCCGGCGCCGATGGACTGGCCGACCGAGACCGACGCGTGGGGCGACCGGGCGGCGTGGACCGCCCCGGCCGTCTCGAGCGCGCAGGCGCAGGCCAACTGGGGCGACGAGACGGCGTGGGGCGATCGGGCGGCGTGGGAGGCCGGGGAGTACGGGCGCGGGGCGCAGTACTCGGCCGCGGCCGGCGCCGGCGAATGGGACGACGAGACCGGGTTCGCCGACCAGGCGGCCTGGGGCACGCCGACGCGCTCGCCGTACGGGTCCGGATCGCTGTACGGGTCCGGCTCGTCGTGGGGTGCGTGGGAGCCGGGGGCGCCCGACTACGTCTCGGACTACACCGGGGAGAGCACGGGGCCGCAGCAGGCGGCTCGCGATCTGGCGGCGCGCGGGGAGGCGTACCGGTCGGGGGAGTCCACCGGTGGGCACCGGCGCCATGACGAGGAGCAGAACCACGGGCACGACACCCGGCCGCTGCACCGGGAGACGCCTGGGCGGCACGCTCGGCCGCAGACGCCTCCGCCCGGGCGGCGGCGGTCGGACGAGACGGACAACGTGACGTCGGGGCATTTCGGCTCGGGGCGGCACGCGGATCGGGGCTGGCGGTCGGATGACGAGCTGGCTCGGCAGCGTACGGGTGGGGTCAACCAGGGGCGGTTCGCCTGAAGCTTCTGCCGCCGGCTCGCCGTTGCGGGCCGGCATGTAACCGGTAAATCCGATTTATCCGGCATGTGAGTGTCGGTGGTGTGGCCTTGGAGGATCGGCGGGCTTCGGCTCTCCGGTGTTCCAGGGCCACTTTTGTGCTCGGGGGCTTCGGGGCTTCCCGGGCTTCGGCGCGCTGCTCGGCGGAGGCGTGAGCTGGGGCGCGACCTGGGGGCTGAGGTGCCGCGGGATGCGATGGCGGCGGTGGGGCGCGGCCGGCGACGAGGGTGGGCGAGGTCCCAGGTGCCGGGGAGCTGGTGGCGGCGGCGGGACGGATGGGCGGTGCAACGACGTCCGGTGCGGCCGTGCGGTGGGTGGGCGGTGCGGGGTCTTACGGGCGGTGGGCCGGTGTGGCCGTGCGGTGGGTGGGCGGCGCGGGGTCTCGCGGGCGGCGGGCCGGTGGTGGTGCGGGCGATTGGCGGCGCAGCAGTTCGCTGAGCTGCGGCCCGGTGCGGTGCGGTGCGGCGCTCGGGGGCGCCGTGCGTGGGAGCCGATGGTCCGTGGGGCGCGGCCGGGTGCGCTGCGGCGGTGCGGCGGCGCGGATGTTCGCGCCCGCGGGCGGGCAGGGAGCGCAGGCTGGGCTCCCTCGCCGACCGGGTGGGGCTGGCCGTGTTGATGCGGCCGTGGCGGTGCGGATGTTCGGCCTGGCCGCGTCGGTGTGGCCAGGGCGGTGCCGTCCTGGGGCCGGGCACGGCGAAAGCGCCGCTCCACCTGGGTGGGCGGCGCTTTCCGCAGGGCTCGTGAGCTGCTGCTGCTCCGGTCAGGCGGAGGTCAGGCCGTGCAGCTTCTTGGTGATGGCCGACTTGCGGTTGGCGGCCTGGTTCTTGTGGATCACGCCCTTGCTGGCGGCCTTGTCCAGCTTGCGGGAAGCGTCACGGAGCAGCGCGGCGGCGGTGTCGTTGTCGCCGGCGGCGGTCGCCTCGTGGAACTTGCGGATGGCCGTCTTCAGCGACGACTTCACCGACTTGTTGCGCAGGCGGCGCTTCTCGTTCTGCCGGTTGCGCTTGATCTGGGACTTGATGTTCGCCACGCGACAGCCTCGTCTTGATAGCTCGGGTTGGATTCCTTGAGCGCATGGCACGACGGCGCGTCACCTAGCGCGATGAATCAGGCTACCAGGTCACCCCGCAGCCAGCCAAAACGGGCCGCGTCCGAAAGGGGGCCGCGGAGGCGCCGGGACCGGCGAGGCGGGAGGTCGGGAAGGGGCGGCGGGAGAGTCGGGGCCGGTGGAAGTGCGGCGGTCGAGAAGGTGGCGGGAGGGTCGGGGCGGCGGAAGTGCGGCGGTCGGGTAGGAGTGGCGGGAGAGTCGCGGCCGGTGCAAGTGCGGCGGTCGAGGAGGGAGGTGCATGTGCCGGAGCAGGGAACCGGCGCCGCCTCCGAGGGGGAGGGGCGCCGGTGTCCGAGGGGGCTTCGATCGCAGATCAGAGGGCGCTGCCCTTCACGTACTGGTCCCAGGGGAGCTCCCAGTCCGTCCAGCCGTCGCCGTACTTCACGCGCTCTTCGGTGCCCTTCACGATCACCGGGTCGCCGATGTGGGTCACGCCGTAGAGCCACTGGGCCAGCTCCAGGCTCACGTTGACGCAGCCGTGGGAGACGTTGCGCTTGCCCTGGTCGGGGACGGACCAGGGGGCGGCGTGGATGTACTGGCCGCTCCACGTGATGCGCTGCGGGAACTGGACCTTGGTGCGGTAGCCGTCAGGGGAGTCGACGGGCACGCCGTAGGTGGAGGAGTCGAACCACTCCCACTCGTTCTTCACCATCACGATGAAGTTGCCGCTGTCCGAGGGGTTGCTCGGCTTGCCGAGGCTGATCGGCATCGTCTTGAGGACCACGCCGTCCTCGGTCACGGTCATCTTCTTCGTCGCGTTGTCGGCTTCCATGATGAGCTTCTTGCCGACGGTGGCATCGACGGTGAGGTCCTGCTGCGCGTACGACTTGTTGCCCAGCGACACCCCGCCCAGCGCGGCGCGCAGCTTCAGCTTGGTGCCGGCCTGCCAGTACTCCTTCGGGCGGTAGTGCACCTCCTTGGCGCTGAACCAGTTCCAGCTGCCCTCCTGCGGCGGGTCGGAGGACATGAACAGCCGGCGCTGGACCGCGGCCCGGGCGTCCTTGGGCACGTCGTTGGCGAAGTTCAGGATCATCGGCATGCCGACGCCGACGACCTGGTTGTCGCCGACCTGGCTGGTGACCCGGACCAGGTTCGAGGGCTTGGCCATCGTGGTGAACCTCACCTCGCCGGTGGCGCCGTCGGCCTTCACGGTCGCGGTGTACTCGGTGGCCCATTTGAGCTGTTTGTCCGGCACCCAGTGCACGCCGCCGGCCGCGGGGGACGACGCCTCCGCCGACGGGCCGGCCGGTGAGGCGGACTTCGACGGCTGCTGGTCGACCGCGTTGCCCGTGATGGTCGCGCCGGACGCGTCCTTCAGGGTCACCTCGGCCGACTCGGGGGCGTTGAAGACGAGGTCGAGGGCCGTGGAGACATCCTTCGCGCCGTCGGCCGGCGAGGTGATCGGGATCTTCTTGCTTTCGGCGGGGCCTCCGGAGGTACCGCTGCCGGGGCTCTTCCACGAGGTATCGGAGTTCGAGCATGCGCTGAGTGCCAACGCGCTCACCACCAGCAACGACAACCATCGAGACCGCATGCACCCAGCTTGCCCGATGCGCGCAAAGCGGCAAACGCGCCGAGCGGACTCGCGCGGTGGACGGCCCTTCGGGGGCGGTGGGGCGGTAGGCGCGCGGCGAAGCCCCGATGCGCGTAAGGCGGCAAACGCGTCGAGCGGACTCGCGTGGTGGACGGCCCTTCGGGGGCGGCGGGGCGGAAGGCGCACGACGAAGCCCCCCGTGCGCGTAAGGCGGCAAACGCGCCGAGCGGACTCGCGTGGTGGACGGCCTTCAGGGGCAGTAGGCGGGTAGGCGCACGACGAAGGTGGTGCCCGGTTTGTCGCCGTGATCCGTCACCGTGATGCTGCCGCCGTGGCGCTCGACCACTGTGCGGCTGATCGCCAGGCCCAGGCCGGTGCCCGGTACGCCCTGGTTGCGGATGTTCGAGCCGCGGAAGAAGCGCTCGAAGAGCCGCGACCGCTCCTCCTGCGGAATCCCGACCCCGGTGTCGACCACGTGCAGGGTGACGCCGGCCACGTCGCTGTCCAGGCGGATCTCGACGCGGCCGCCCGCGGGCGTGAACTTCACCGCGTTGGTCACGAGGTGGTCGACGACCTTGCGCAGGCGCGGGAGGTCGCCGGCGACGGGGGCGGCGCCTTCGGGCAGGACGACCGTGACGTCGAGGTCCTTCTCGCGCGCGGCCTGGGCGTTGGCGCCGGCGACCTCGCGCACCACGGCGGCGAAGTCCAGCGGGCGCTCGACCATGGTGACGTAGCCGCTCTCCAGGCCGGCGAGGTCGAGCAGGTCGTCGATGATGGCGCGCAGGTTCTCCGCGTTGCGCGCGATCACGGCCAGGAACTGCTCGCGCGTGGCCTCGTCGTCGTGGTCGTCGTGCAGGAGCAGCTCCGTGTACGACGAGATCGACGTCAGCGGCGTGCGCAGCTCGTGGCCGACCAGCGCGATGAACTCGTCCTTCGTGCGGGCCAGCTGCTTCGCGAGGTCCTCGGCCCGGCGCCGCTCCAGGAACTGTCCCACGTGCGCCGCGATGCCCGACAGCAGCGCGATCAGGGACTGCTCGGGCTCCTCGGCGGCGTCGCCGAAGAAGCTCAGCGTGCCGGTGACCCCGGAGCCGTCGCGGATCGGGATCGCCAGGCCCACGCGCAGCCCGTGCTTGGCCAGCGAGGGCACGTTGAGGTGGCTGTTGACCGCGGAGATGTCGGGGATCCACGTCGGCTGGCCCGTCTCCCACGCCACGCCCGAGACGCCCTTGCCGGGGGCGAGCGGGTCCGGGTAGGGGATCTCGTACCCCGGCTCCGTCCACATCGCCGCGTTGCGCAGCACGTTGCCGACCTTGTCCACGAGCCACATCTCCGAGTGCGGCCAGCGCAGCGTGCGCGCCACGGTCTCCAGCAGCTCGGGGCCGGCCTGCTGAATGGTCGGGGCCTGCTCCAGGATGCGCGACACGGCCAGCTCGCACTCGATGAGCCGCTGGGCCCGGCGGCGGTCGGTGACCTCGTGCAGGGCCGCGACCGCGCCGAGGCGGGTGCCGTCGGAGTCGCGGATCGGCTGGGCGTTCACGGTGAACGAGCGGCGCGGCCGGTCCGGCAGGTGGATGACGTACTCGGCGTCGCGGATGTGCTCGCCGCGGAAGGCGCGGGTGAGCGGCATGTCCTCGCCGCTGATCGGCTCGCCGCCCGGGGCGCTGCGCAGCGCGGTCCAGGCGTCCTGGGCGGAGCCGTCGGCGTCGTGGCCGGCGATCTCCCGCATCGCGCGGTTGAACAGGATCAGCTTGCCCCGCTCGTCGCTGGCGACCACGCCGGCGTCGAGGTTGTCCAGCAGGGCGGAGAGGAAGTGGCGTTCGCGGGCGAGCTGCCGCTCGGCGGTGACGCGCTCGCTGATGTCGTAGATGAACGCGTGCGCGTGCCGCCCGAGCGGGCCCTCGACGACGTTGAGCGTGAGCTCGACGGGGAACTCGTCGCCGGCGCGGTTCACGGCGTACAGCTGCAGACGCTGGCCGAGGAGCCGGGGCAGCCCGCCGCGGGCCAGGCGCACGAGCCCGGCGCGGTGGGCCGCCCGGAAGCGCTCGGGGATGATCAGCTCGTGCACGTGCTGGCCGATCGCCTCCGCGGCGGTCCAGCCGAAGGTGCGCTCGGCCGCGCGGTTCCAGCGCGTGATCTCGCCGGACAGCTCGATGGCGACGAAGGCCTCCAGGGCCGTCTCCAGCACGGCGTCGGTCTCGGCGGCGGCGAGCGCGATGTCCTCGCGCGATGCCTCCGCGGCCAGCATGAGCTCGATGAGCCCGGCGCACTCGGCGATCGCGGCGATGTCGTCGTCGGTCCAGTGCCGCGGCACCGAGTCGGTCACGCACACCGCGCCGAGCGTGTTCCCGGCGGCGTCGTGGACGGGCTGGCCGAGGTACGCCGTGATGTGCCGGCTGGTCACCACGCCCAGGTCGCGCAGCACGGGGTCCTCGCGCGCGTCGCGGACCACCAGTGCGGAGTCCTCGCTGACCACGAACTGGCAGAAGGAGCTCGTGGCCGGCTCGGCGTGCACCTGGTCGAGGTCCGGCGGCAGCCCGTGCCGGCCGACCACGTGCATGCGCTCGTCGTCGACGAGCGTGAGCAGGCCGACCGGGGCGACCACCGAGCGGGCGGCCAGCCGGACGAGGCCGTCGACCGGGGCCGACGAGGAGCTCAGGAGCAGGTGTGCGCGGCGCAGGGCGCGCAGTCGTTCGGGCTGCGCGAGCACGCCGGTATCGAGTTGCGGCATACCACCCCCAGCCCGCAAATACGTACCAGCGATCGTACTCGCGAAATGGTGCATTTCCCGGCTAAAGCCGCAGCTGGGTGGCGCGCGCCAGCGTGGATTCGGGAGGCTCGCCGGTCGTGAGGTCGATGTCCTCGTCGATCCGGCCGTCGCCGAGGCGGACCAGCCGGTCGCAACGGGCCGCGACGGCCTGCTCGTGCGTGGCCAGCAGCACCGTCATGCCGTGCTGCTCGCGCAGCTCCAGCAGCAGGTCGAGGATCTGCGTGCCGTGGGCCGAGTCGAGGTTGCCGGTCGGCTCGTCGGCCAGCAGGAGCCGCGGCGAGCCGATGAGCGCCCGGGCGATCGCGACCCGCTGCTGCTGGCCGCCGGAGAGCTGGGCCGGCAGCGACCGCTCCCGCCCGGCGAGCCCGACCGCGTCGAGCAGTTCCCGCGCGCGGGCACGCTTGTCGAACCCGACCTTGAACGGCAGCACCGGGGCGATCACGTTGTCCAGCGCGGTGAGGGCGGGCAACAGGTGGTACCGCTGGAAGACGAACCCGACGGTGCGCCGGTACTGCGACAGCCTCCGCCGCCGCAGCCCCGTCACCTCCACCCCGTCGACCACGATCGAGCCGGCGTCGGCGGACTCGATCGCGCCGACCAGGTGCAGCAGCGTGGACTTGCCCGAGCCGCTCGGCCCGGTGACGGCGGTGAAGCTGCCCGCGGCGACCTCCAGCGAGAGCTCGTCCGCGGCGACGATGTCCTGGAAGCGCTTGGTGAGCCCGTTGACCGACAGCGCGGCACCTGACATGGCGTTACTCCTCGGCGAGCAGGCGGGCGGTGGGCAGGCGCTGCAGCAGCAGCGCGGGGACGATCGCGGCCGCGGTCGCGACCAGGGCGCCGCCGGCGAGCGCGGCGGCCGCGGTCCAGAGCAGGCCGACGGTCACGGCGCCGACCAGCCAGGCCGCGCCGCCGAGGCCGAGGCCGGCGCCGAGCAGGCCGCCGAGCACGCCGATGCCGAAGCCCTCGGCGGCGACCAGGCGGGTCAGCGCGCCGGCCGTCCAGCCGGTGGCGCGCAGCGTGGCAAGCTCGGCCGAGCGGTCGCGGATGTTGAGGTACAGCACGTCGGCGACGGCGAGGGCGCCCAGCAGTACCGTGGCGGCCACCGCGATCGTGTCGACCGATCGCACCTGGAGCGACACGGCGTCGCCGAGCAGCGTGCCGACGATCGCGCCGTGGAAGGCGAAGGTGATCGCGCCGAGGACGGTCGCCGCGGTGATCCCGATCGCCAGCGCGCCCGCGCCGAGCATGGTCCGCCCGGGCACGCGCAGCAGGTTGCGCAGGCCCAGCCCGATCGGCCCGCGCGGGCGGCCGGCCCGGCGGGGGCGCAGCACCACGGGTCGCAGCCCCTTCGCCGGCCGTGCGCGAGCCGCGGACAGCGCCGGGAGCAGCCCGGCCAGAAGAGCCAGGAGCAGCGCGATCGGTACCGCCAGCAGCCCCCGCCCCCAGGGAACCCGCACGTCGAGCAGGTAGCCGAGCGGACCTGCGAGCAGCATCGTCCCGGCGCCCGCGACCAGCCCGATCGCGGCGACCTCGCCGAGCACGACGCCGAACACGCGCCGGGCCGGCCAGCCGAGCGCGGTCAGCGTCGCGAGCTCGGTGCGCCGGTCGCGTACCCCGGCCGTGACCGCGTTGGCCAGGAACAGCGCGCAGACCACGAGTACCAGGACGAACAGCACGACGCTCTTGCGGTCCACGGCGCTCACGATCGCCGCGGCGACCCCCTTGCGGGTCCACAGCTCCGACAGCCGCAGCGCCGGCCGGCCGAACTGCCCGGCCGAGACGTCCACGAGCTGGGGCTGCGGCGAGGAGCCGTAGGTGATGTCGACGTCGAGGCCGGTCGCGGCCGCGATGCGCTCGGCCACGACCCGCACCCGCTCCCGCGCGGCCGCGTCGAAGCCGTGCACGCCGGCCACCCGCACCCGCACGGCCGAGACGGGCGCCTTGGCCGCGGTGCTCAACCCGGCCTCGGCGTAGACCTGGTCGAGCAGGTCGAGGCTGGTCAGCAGGGTCGGCGGGGTGGCCAGATAGGCGGCCGGGTTGCCGTCGGGCAGCAGCGCGCCGCCGCCGAGCAGGTCGCGGCTGCGCTGGTCGCCGCCGGTGGCCACAGGGGCCTGGTAGGTCTCCATCGGGACCTTGCTCAGCGGGTCGAACGCCTGCACCTTGGCCGGGTCGTAGAGCCCGACGGTCCGGGCGAGGCCGAGGTTCGTCGACTGGCTGATGGTGCGGTACGAGGTGTCGTAGATCTGCCACGGCACGTGGACGCCGGACTCGTCCCGCAGCCGCCAGGCCTCCGGGTTGCTCGGGACCGGGACGGCGGTGAGCGAGCCGTCCGGGTTCTCGGTGTAGTCGACGCCGCCCGTGAGCATGAACGGGGCCAGGTACTGCTGCGAGCCGAGCTCCTGCGGGTCGGCCTGCACCGTCCGCGTCTCCAGCACCGGGCCGGTGATCGCGTCGAGCGCGGCCAGCGCGTGCGCGGGGGTGTCGCCCGGCGGCGGCTCGCTCAGCGGCACCCGGCTCAGGCCGATGCGGATGCCGTTGTCCGGGTACGGCCGCTCGACGGAGAGCACCGGCAGCGTGGCCAGGTTCATCGGCGGCTTCTTGGGCTCCACCCGGTCGTCGGGGCCGAACCAGTGCCCGGCGGTGACCGCCCGGTCCAGCCCGACCAGCCGCGCCTCGGCCTGCGGGTCGACCGCGGCGAGCAGCAGCGGGGTCTTCCAGTACAGGAAGGCCTCGGCGGTGTCGGTGGTGACGAGCGCGTCGCCGTTCTCGCCGGCCGAGCCGCGCTGGAACCGGCCGTCCGGCAGGAGCTGGTAGATGTCGAGGCGGGTGCCCTGCAGGTCGTTCATCAGGTTCGACATCTCGCCCTGGTCGATCCAGTCGCAGACCGGCCGGCCGTCCTCGAGGACGGGCACCGTGTCGGCGCACAGGTCGCGGCCGTTGCGCACGGAGCCGTCGCTGTACTCCACCCGGGACGAGCCGGCCCCGTTCATCTTCGGCCAGGCGAGGGCGTGCTTGGTGATGTAGACGAACTGGGCCCGGCCCCTGGCGGTGCTCAGCTCGCGGTCGGCGAGGAACGTCCGGTCGACGCGGATCAGCTGCCGGTCGAGCGAGCGGTCGACCAGGCCGGTGATGTCCGCGAAGGCGAGGCGGCTCTGGTTGCCGTAGCCGGCCATCGCGATCGGGGCGGCGACGTCCACGCCGTCGAGGGCGGCGATCCGGGCCACCTGATCGCGGGTGATCCCGCCGTAGATGCCGCTGAGCGAGTTCGGGCGGACCTTCTGCCGGTCGTCCTCCAACGGCGTGCGGGCGCCCCGGGGCCGCACCAGCACCTGGTAGGCGGCGGCGGCCGACCGGTTCACCTCGCCGGTGACCTCCAGCCGGGCGGTATCGGTCGCCCCGGTGAGCACGGTGAAGCCGGTGGTCGCCACCAGGATGCCGAGCAGCAGCGCCACCGACCTCGCCGTGCGCCCCCGTAGATGCGCCCAGATGAATGGGATCACGCGCCTACTCTGTCGCAATGCATTGTGACAATGCAAGGGGTAGCATCTCGGGGCATGCCGATCCATCACGCGGTGCTGTCGCTGTTGTCGCACGGGCCGAGCTACGGCTACGAGCTCAAGGGCGCGTTCGAGACGGCGGTCGGCCCGCAGTGGGGACCGCTGAACATCGGCCACCTCTACCAGATCCTGGACCGGCTCTCCCGCGACGGGATGGTGGTCTCGCAGCGCCGCGCCCAGGCGGTCAAGCCGGACCGGGTGGTCTACGAGATCACCGATGCCGGCCACGAGGAGCTGGGGCGCTGGCTCGGCGAGGCGTCCCCGCGCAGCGGCGGCTTCCGCGACGACTTCTTCCTGAAGGTGACGGCCGCGGCCCGCTCCGGCGACGCGGACACGGTCAAGACGGTGCTGTCGCAGCAGCGGACGTATCTCATGCGCGAGCTGCGCAACCTCGACGGCCTGCGGCGCAAGGCGGAGGACCCGGTGGTGGCCCTGCTGCTCTCGGCCGCGGCCCGGCACGTGGAGGCCGACCTGGCGTTCGTCGAGGACGCCGACCGTGCCCTGCTGCGCACCCCCGGCGGCCTGCCCGTCGCCGTGCCGAGGACCCCGGCCGCCGAGGGGCTGCGTTCAGCGGGGTAGGAGCGACTCGGGGCGCAGGCCGGGGATCTCGAACGGCTCACCCAGCAACTGGGCCGCGGCCAGCCGGGCCAGGGCGGGCGCGGTCTGGATGCCGGTGCCGCCGAGACCCGCGAACCAGAAGAGGCCGTCCTGCTCCGGGTCGGGGCCGACGACCGGGTTGCGGTCGGGGGCGAAGGTGCGCAGGCCCGCCCAGCTGGTGCGGACGCGGGCGAGGTGCAGGGTCGTCGCGGCCGTCACGCGCTCCACGGCCACGGTCACGTCCTGGGGCGCGGCCTCGGCGTCCGTGGGCGGGCTCGGGGTCTCGTCGGCGGCGGAGATCAGCAGGCCGCCGCGCTCCGGGCGGAAGTAGAAGCGGTTCGCCACGTCCAGGACCAGGGGCCAGGCCGGCCCGACGCCGTCCGCGGAGGCGATCGCGACCGTGCGGCGGTAGCTGGTCAGGCCGGCCCCCCGAACCTCCAGCCGGGCCGCGACCGCGTCCGCCCAGGCCCCGGCGGCGTTGACGATCCGGGTCGCGGTCAGCTCGCCGCGGTCGGTCGTGACCGTCCACCGTCCGCGGGTCGCGTCCCAGGTGCCGGACTCGAGGCCGATCGCGGTGCGCAGGACGGCGCCGGCGGCGCCGGCGCGGTCGCGGTACTGCTGCTGCAGCGCATCCACGTCCACGTCCTGGGCGGTGCGCTCCACCGCGGCCCGGGCCGCGGCCTCGGGGCGCAGCGCGGGGCAGAGGGTGCGGGCGGCCGCCGGGTCGACGGCGCGCAGGGACGGGTTCGCGGTCAGCAGCGCGTTGACGGCGCCGAGGTGGTCCTCGTCGGCCAGCCAGATCACCGGGCGGGCCCGCAGCAGGGGCATGCCGGACTCGGCGCCGAGCGCGTCGAGGATGGTGCGGGAGGCGCGGGCGAGGGCGCGCTGCTCGGGCGAGCCCAGGCTCTCCGACAGCGCGGCGATCGAGCGCCCGGTCGCGTGGTAGGCGAACTGGTTCTCCCGTTCGAGCAGCACGATACGCAGCTGCGGGCGGGTCCCGCCCGAGCGCTCCACCATCCGGCCGTCCAGCTCGGCGAGCTCCGCGGCGAGGGACAGGCCGGCGATGCCCCCGCCGATGATCGCCACGTCTGCGTGTTCGATGGTCCGATTGTCGCAGGGAATGAAGCGCGCCGGGCCGGGTAGCGGCGGCCGGTGCAGATCTCAGGCAAGTTCGCCGCGCTGGCCGAGGGCTGGCGCGACGCCGCGGTCCTCGTCGTCGGGGACGCGTTGCTCGACGGTTGGCTGTGCGGCGCCCCGGTCCGCCTGAGCCGGGAGGCGCCGGTGCCCGTGATCGCACTGGACGCCACCCGTGAGGTGTGCGGCGGCGCGGCCAACACCGCGGCGAACTTCGCCGCGCTCGGCGGCCGGACCACGCTGGTCGGGGCCGTCGGCGACGACGACGCCGGGGCCCGGCTGCGCACCTGCGTCTGGGATGCGGGCGTGGCCGACCGGCTCGTGACCGCGGTCGGCCGCCGGACGGTCACCAAGCGGCGGGTGGTCGCGGACGGGTACGTCCTGGTCCGCTTCGACGACGGCGACACCGGCCCGCTGAGCCCGGTCGCGGCCGAGACGCTGCTGCGCCGGCTCGAGGAGACGCTGGGCACCGAGCCGCGCCCGGACGCGGTCGTCGTGTGCGACCACGGCTCCGGCACGCTCGGGCCGCGGGTGCGGGAGCTGCTCGCGGCCCGCCGCCTCGACCTGCCGCTCTTCGCCGTGGACGCGCACGACCTGGCCCCGTGGGCGTCGACCGGGCCGGACCTGGTCACCCCGAACCGGGCCGAGGCCGCGCGGGTGCTGGGCCGGGTGTCGGACCGGGAGGCGCCCGGCTTCGACCGGGAGCGCGACCGCGGCCAGCTGCTGCGGCGCACGGGCGCGGCCGTGGTCGCGGTGACGCTCGACGCCGAGGGCTCGGCGGTGCTCAGCCTCGACGGGGAGACGGTCGCCACCGCCGCGCCGCCCGCGCCGGTCGCGCACGCGGCCGGGGCGGGCGGGGCATACCTGGCCGGGTTCGTGCTCGCGCGGCTGGCCGGCGCCGGGCTGGCCGACTCCGCGGACGTTGCGCAGCGTTGCGCTTCCATGGCGATCCGTGGCGTCGGGACGGCCGTGGTTCCGGAGGGACTCGGCCTGCCGGAGCGGGTGATATAAATTGTGATCGATGTGTGACCTAGCTGGTCTCGATGTCCGCGTGCGGACCGTCGCCGGCGCAGTGCACCAGCACGCGGACCTCGTGAGCGTCGGACCTGAAGGTGACCCGGGACTGCGGCCCCGGCGCCCGGTCCGCGTTCACGATGCGGAATCCGGCGGCGGGGCTGAGGTACCGCACCAGCACCTGACTCCCCTCGCAACTCGCGACCACGTTCCCGCCCGGCGAGCGCAGGATTCGCGGCGCGTCCGGCGAGGGTGAGGGCGACGCGGTCACGGGGAATCCGGGAGCCGGTCGAGCCGCCTTGAGCAGGGCATTGCGCCCCGCCGTGGTCGCGTCGAGGGCCAGGGCCGTCAGCCCGCCCGCGCACAGTGTCCAGGCCAGAGTGGCCACCACCCACCGTCCACGTCGCATGGCGCCCGGAGTACCCGGGACGTCCCGGGTACTCCGGGCGAAGAGCGAGAAAAGGGGCGACGGTGCTTCATGCCCCTGACGACCTTGCTGGTGACTTCCGGCCCCACCTGTCCGTATCATGCCCGAGGCGCCACCCCTCTGCCCCGCGACCCCAGCGAGGAACCGACCGCATGAGAAGCCCTTCGTGGAGAATCCGCACCTGGTCGATCCGCGCGAAGATCATCACGCTGCTGCTGCCGCCGCTGGCCTCGCTCGTGGTGATGTGGGTGTTCGCGACGACGCTGACGGCGGGGGACACCGCCGAGCTGCTCAACAGCCAGACGTACTTCGCGCTGTCGGGCAAGCCTTCCGAGAACGTGATCGTCGCGCTGCAGCGCGAGCGCATGCTCACCCAGGTCTACCTGGCCTCCGGCCGCCAGGAGGGCCGGCCCGAGACCACGGCGCTCAACGAGCAGCGGGCCAAGGTCGACGAGGTGCTCACCGACTTCCGCCGCCGGGCCGCCGACAACAACCTGCAGGACGCGATCCCCGAGGTCTCCCGGGGCCGGCTGCGTGAGGTCATCAACCAGTTCGACCAGCTCGCGGCCGACCGGACCCGCATCACCCTCGGCCAGATCGACCGGGCCGAGGCGATGGACGTCTACAACTGGCCGATCGACGCGATCTACCACTGGTACGACTCCCTGCCGGGCATCAGCAACGCCCAGCTCACCCGCAACGCCCTGATCGTCATCGCCACGAGCCGCGGGCGCGAGCAGCTCGCCCGCGAGGACGCGATGATCAACGGGGTGGCCACGGCCGGGAAGTTCCAGAAGACCGAGAGCTCGGACCTGATCGCGACGATCGGGGCCAAGCGCAACGTCTACGCCGACGCGACCTACGACCTGCCCAAGGGCGGCCAGGCGATCTGGGACCCGATCGTCACCAGCGACTCCTACAAGCGCGTCCAGGACCTCGAGAACAAGATCATGTCCGATGCCCGGGCCGGCGCCGGGCTGCCGATCGACATCAACGCCTGGCGGGACGCGTACGACAAGCTCGTGACCCAGCTGCGCAACTTCGACCTGCGCTTCGGCGAGGTCATCGTGGCCGACGCGGGCCCCGTCGCGACCGGCATCCTGCTGCGCGTCATCGGCGCCGGCGTGCTCGGCCTCATCGCCGTCGTGCTGTCCATCCTGCTGTCGATCCGCATCGGCCGCTCGCTCATCCGCCGGCTCGTCGGCCTGCGCCAGGACGCCCAGGACCTCGCCGACGTGCGGCTGCCGGCCCTGGTGGCCAAGCTGCGCCACGGCGAGAAGATCGACGTGGTGACCGCGGCGCCGCCGCTGGAGTGGGGCACCGACGAGATCGGCAAGGTGGGCAACGCCTTCAGCGCCGTGCAGCGCACCGCCGTGGAGTCCGCGGTGCACGAGGCCCAGCTGCGGCAGGGGCTCAACGAGGTCTTCCTCAACATCGCCCGGCGCAGCCAGACCCTGCTGCACCGCCAGCTCGGCCTGCTCGACCGCATGGAGCGGCGCACCACCGACCCGGAGGAGCTCGAGGACCTCTTCCGCGTCGACCACCTCGCGACCCGCATGCGCCGCCACGCCGAGGACCTGGTCATCCTGGCCGGTGCCGCGCCCGGCCGCGGCTGGCGCCACCCGGTGCCGATGGTCGACGTGATCCGCGGCGCCGTCTCCGAGGTCGAGGACTACGTGCGCGTCGGGTTCCTGGCCCTGCCCGAGGCGTCGCTGGTCGGCCGGGCCGTCGCCGACGTCATCCACCTGCTCGCCGAGGTCATCGAGAACGCGACCGCCTACTCGCCGCCGCACACCCGCGTGCAGATCAGCGGGCAGCTGGTGCCGAACGGGTACGCGATCGAGATCGAGGACCGCGGCCTGGGCATGGCCCCGGAGGCGATCGAGGATGCCAACCAGCGGCTGGCCCAGCCGCCGGACTTCGACCCGGCCAACTCGGCCCGGCTCGGCCTCTTCGTCGTGGCGCTGCTCGCCGCCCGGCACGGGGTGCGGGTCACGCTGCGGGCCTCGGCGTACGGCGGCATCACCGCGGTCGTGCTCGTCCCGCCGCACCTGATCACCGGGGCGTCCCACGAGCTCACCGCGTCCACGCCGGCCGAGGAGCGCCAGGCCGCCGAGGAGACGGTGCTGGAGCTGGAGGCGGCCGACGTGATCCGCCCGACCGCGGTGGCGGCGCCGCCGACGCCCGAGCCGCAGCCCGTCGAGTACGTGGTCCCGCTCCCGGTCGCCCCGGCGCCGACGGTGCCCGTCCAGAGGGCCCCGGTGGAGGACCGGGACGACAGCGGCGATGCCGATCTCACGGACGACGGGCTGCCGCGCCGCCGGCGTCAGGCCAGCCTCGCCCCGCAGCTGCGCGAGCGGCCGGAGGAGGAGCGGACCGTCGACGGCATTCCGGCGGCCCAGTTCGCGACCACCACGGTCGGCGGGCGCTCGCCCGAGCAGACACGCGCGATGATGACGTCGCTGCAGGCCGGCTTCACCAAGGGCCGCCGCGACGCCGGGCAGATCACGCCCGGCGACGACCCGAACGCACCGGAAAGGGACGCATAAGTGACGCACTCGACGAGCCGCACCGGCAAGCTCGACTGGCTCCTCGACGACCTCGTCGAGCGGGTCGAGTCGGCGCAGCATGCCGTGGTGCTCTCCGCCGACGGGCTGCTCATGGGCGCGTCCAGCGGGCTCGGGCGCGACGACGCCGAGCACCTCTCGGCCGTCGCGTCGGGTTTCCAGAGCCTGGCCCGCAGCGCCGGGCGGCAGTTCAACGGCGGATCCGTCCGCCAGACCATCGTGGAGATGGACAACTCGTTCCTGTTCGTCACCGCCGCCGGGCAGGGCGCCTGTCTCGCGGTGCTCAGCGCCGCCGACTCGGACATCGGCGTGATCGCCTACGAGATGGCGATGCTGGTGACCAGGGTCGGGCAGTACCTCACCGCGCCGTCTCGACCGGGCCTCTCACACGATGCCGCGGGGTGACCGGGAGCGTGGGCACGACTGGATGGACTCCGACGCCGGACCGGTAGTCCGGCCGTACGCCGTCACGGGCGGACGCGCCAAGCCGGCGGTCGGCGCCTTCGACCTGGTCGCCTTCGTGGTGAGCCGGGTCGACGGCTCGGGCGACCAGCACCTGCTGCCCGAGCAGCGCGCGATCCTCGCGCGCACCAGCGAGCCGGTGTCGGTCGCCGAGCTCGCCTCCCATCTCGATCTCGCGCTCGGCGTTGTGCGCGTGCTGCTGGGCGATCTGCTCCAGCAGGGGCTCATCGAAATGCACGAACCGGAGTACGACCAATCCGTCGGGCCGCAGCGGCCCGACGATCGCATCCTCAAGGCGGTTGTCAATGGCCTCCGAGCGCTCTGACGGTCACGTTCCCCTCGCGGTGAAGATCCTCATCGCGGGTGGGTTCGGCGTCGGCAAGACCACGCTCGTCAGCGCGGTGAGCGAGATCCGACCCCTCCAGACGGAGGAGGTGCTCACCAACGCCGGCGTCGGCATCGACGACGTGCACGGCGTCGAGGGCAAGCGCACGACCACCGTGGCCATGGACTTCGGCCGGATCAGCATCAACCAGGACATCGTGCTGTACCTGTTCGGCACCCCGGGCCAGGACCGTTTCTGGTTCCTGTGGGACGAGCTGGCGCTGGGCGCGCTCGGGGCGGTGGTGCTGGCCGACACCCGCCGGCTGAACGACTGCTTCCCGTCGGTGGACTACTTCGAGCGCCGCGCCACGCCGTTCCTGGTCGCGGTGAACTGCTTCGACGGGGTGCAGAGGCACAGCGCGACGCAGATCGCCAAGGCGCTGGACCTGGACCCGGACGTGCCGGTCGTGCTCTGCGACGCGCGGGACCGGCGCTCGGTCAAGGACGTCCTGATCGCGCTGGTCGAGCACGTCATGACGCTCAAGCAGGTCGCGGCCTAGCCGATCGGCCTGCCGCCGGATCTCGGGCACCGCGGTCGTCTCCCACCAGGCGCCGCGGCGCACCGGGCCGATGGTGAAGATCCGCTCGGAGGCGCCGGCGAGCCGGCCGCGCCCGTCGACGTCGAGGCCCCGGCCGGTGTCGTCGCGCCGGGCCAGGCCGTCGCGCAGCAGCGCCCGGCCGAGCCCGGTGCTCACGATGCCCTGGGGGCCGGTGCAGTTGACGACGGCCGCCCAGCCCTCGCGGCCCGGGGCGGACGTGATCGTGAAGTCGCGCAGCCGCGCGGCCGTCGCGGGCGGCATCCGGTGGCGGTGCACCTCCCAGTAGACGGAGACGTGGCGCAGGAACCGGCGCCGGGACTCGGGCGAGAGCTGCCGCCACAGGTCGTCGGTCTGCGGGCGGATCGCGTCGACGGCGGCCCGCCAGTCCCGCTGGGTCGCGGCGAACTCCCGCACCGCGCGCATCAGGCCGGCCAGGGAGCTTCCGGTGTACTGGAACGAGCCGTCGGCGGGCACGACGTCCGCGTGCGGGCGGGGCAGGAGGCCGCGGCGGGAGACGGCGACGACGGGCGCCCGGCCCTCGAGCGTCAGGGCCACGTCGACGGCGGTCAGGCCGGTGCCGATGAGCAGGACCGGAAGGTCGCCCTCGATGCCGTCCAGCGCGCCCTTCGCCCAGGGGTTGCGGATGTACCGCGGGTGCTCCGTCAGATGCGCGAGCGCCGGGGGACAGGCCGGGGCGCCGTGCCCGAGCGCGAGCAGCACCCGGTCGCCGCGCCGGGCGCCGCCGCCGCTCAGCTCGACGGTGCCGTCCCCGCGCACCCGGGTGGCCGCGTCCCGCACGTGCTCGAAGCGGGCCTCGCGCAGCCGGTCGTGCAGGTAGTCGCCGAACACCCCGCGCGGCGCGAAGTCGGCCGGGCCGATGCCGAGGTCCTGGTCGCGGCACCAGTGCACGAAGTCGTCGGGCTGGTCGGCCAGGGCGCTCATCGCCACCGCGCGCGAGTTGAGCAGGTGGGCCGGGTGCCGGGTGCGGTAGGCCACCCCGCGCCCGAGCTCGTCGAACGGCGCCGGATCGACGATGACCACGTGGTGGGACGGGTCCCGGCTCAGGTGGATCGCCGCCAGCGCGCCGCTACAGCCGCCGCCCACGACGACCGTGGTGCATGTCCGCCCCATCGCGCCACGCTCCCTCGCTAAATCCTATTTAGCAGATAGATTTAATAGTACTCTGCCCAAGCCCGACGTGTAGGAATGCGCTCATTCGGGCATGTCGTCTCGCATGTCGTCCCTCTTTCGCACCAAGTCGATCGAGCAGTCGATGCGGGACACCGACGAGCCCGGCCACAAGCTGCGCAAGAACCTCTCCGCCTTCGACCTGACCGTCTTCGGTGTGGGGGTCATCATCGGCACGGGCATCTTCGTGCTGACCGGGCAGCAGGCGGCCGTCAACGCCGGGCCCGCCATCGTGCTCTCGTTCGCGCTGGCCGGCGTCGTGTGCGCGCTGGCCGCCCTCTGCTACGCGGAGTTCGCCTCCACCGTGCCCGTCGCGGGGTCCGCGTACACGTTCTCCTACGCCACCCTGGGCCAGTTCGTCGCCTGGGTGATCGGCTGGGACCTCTGCCTGGAGCTGGCGCTGGGGGCCGCGGTGGTGTCGCGGGGCTGGTCGGCGTATCTCCAGGAGCTCTTCGACCTGCCCTCGTGGCTGGCCGGCGACCAGGCCCGCCCCGACTTCGGCGCCGCGTTCATCGTGCTGGTGCTGTCGATCGTGTCCATCGTCGGCGCCAAGCTCTCCGGGCGCGTCACCGGCGCCCTGGTGGTCATCAAGGTGGCCGTGGTCCTCTTCGTCATCGGCCTGGGCCTGTTCTTCATCAAGGCCGCGAACTACCACCCGTTCGTCCCGTCCGCCCAGTCCTCCGCCAAGGAGTCGGGCGCGGACGCGCCGCTGCTGCAGGTGCTCGCCGGCATCACGCCGCAGCACTTCGGCTGGTTCGGCATCGTGGCCGCGGCGTCGATCGTCTTCTTCGCGTACATCGGCTTCGACGTGGTGGCGACGACCGCCGAGGAGACCGCCCGCCCGCAGCGCGACGTGCCGCGGGGCATCATCGGCTCGCTGGTCATCTGCGCGGTGCTCTACATGGCGGTCTCGTTCGTGGTCACCGGCATGGTCCACTACGGCGACCTGAACACCGCGGCCCCGCTGGCGAAGGCGTTCGACCTGGCCGGGCAGGGCTGGGCGGCGAACCTCATCTCGCTCGGCGCGGTCTGCGGCATCACCTCGGTGATCCTGGTGCTGCTGCTCGGCCAGGCCCGGGTCTCCTTCGCCATGGCCCGCGACGGGCTGCTGCCGCCGGTGCTGGCCAAGGTCCACCCGCGCTTCGGCACTCCGTGGGTCATGTCGTCGATCACCGGCGTCATCGTGCTGGTGCTGGCCGCGTTCGTGCCCCTGTCGGAGCTGTCCGAGCTGACCAGCATCGGGACGCTGTTCGCGTTCGTGGTCGTGTCGATCGGCGTGGTCGTGCTGCGCCGCACCCGGCCCGACCTGCCGCGCGCCTTCAAGGCCCCGCTGGTGCCCTGGCTGCCCATGCTCAGCGTGGTGGCGAGCGTGTGGCTGATGCTCAACCTGCCCGTGATCACCTGGGTGCGGTTCCTCATCTGGATGGCGGTCGGGCTGATCGTGTACTTCGCCTACGGCATGCGCCGCGCCCGGCTCGGCACCGAACGGGGCGAAGCGGCGGATATCAGTTCGGAACCGACCACGCCATCGACCTAGGCTAGAGGCTATGACCGACTGGGGCCTGACGTCCGACGACTACCACCTGGACCTGAGCCCGGACGACGTGGCCGACCCCGAGGCGATGTTCGGCCACGGTCCGCTCACGGCCGCCTCCTACGGCACGGCCGGGCTCAGCCCGGCCGACCCCGGGGCCGAGGACACCGGGCCGTCGGCGGGGGAGATGGGCGGCGACGCCGACACCGTCGGCTACGACTCCGACGGCGACGGCCGGGCCGACATGCTCCTGGCCGACACCGACCACGACGGCCGGACCGACGTGGCGATGTGGGACACCAACCACGACGGGCTGGTCGACCAGGTGGCGTACGACCAGGACCACGACGGCCGGATCGACCTGATCTACCACGACGACGACTTCGACGGGAAGGTCGACCGGGTCGAGTCGGCGGACGACTCCGCCGACCTGCCCGGCTACGCGTCGAACTAGCCCTTGCGGATCTTCTCCACCTGCTTGGCGTAGGAGCGCTTGCCGACCAGCTTCCACATCAGCCGCGCCGGAAGCGGGAGCATCGCCAGGAACTGGGTGCGCTCCTGCGGCGTGGCGTCCTCCAGCAGCGCGCCGAGCACGAACAGCAGCTTGTCCTTCGGCGTCTTCGACCGCGCGTGCTCGCTCAGGGCCGCCCACTCCGCGACCGAGATGTGCTCCTGCACCAGCGGCAGGATCCGCTGCTCCTCCTCGTCGAGGTGCTCGACCAGGTCGCGGCGGTGCCGGGCGAACGCGCCGACGAGGGCGTCACGCTCCGGCTCGGCGGGCGAGCGCTCCCAGGCGTCGAGCCGCGCGCCGAGCTCCTGGAGCCCGGCGTCGACGACCTGGTGCTGCTGCTCCATGCGCAGCACCAGCTCGGCGTCGAGGTCGACGCGGGCCAGCAGCTTCGGCCAGAGCAGCTCGTCCTCGCTGGTGTGGTGGTCGTGCAGGCCGTCGGCGTATCCGCGGGTGAGTTCGGCCAGCCGCGCGGCCCGCTCGGCGTCGCCGGGGCGCACGGCGCCGATGAGCTCGGGCAGGAGCCGCGACTCGCGGCGGAACACCCGGTGGACGATGACCATCTCCTGGACCCAGGGACGCATATGTGGCTCCTCGAAATCTCGTGGTGACTGTGCCGAAAGCGTCGCCGGACTGTCTTGTAGCGGTCTTGGAGGGCGCTTGGCGGCGACTACCATGACGCCGTCATGCTGCTGCGGGTGCTCGGACCCTTCGAGGTCGAGACGGATGCGGGCGCCACGATCGACGTCGGCGGGCCCCGCCAGCGCGCCGTGCTCGCCCTGCTGCTCTCCGCCCGCGGCGAGGTCGTCTCGGTGGACCGGATGATCGAGGACCTGTGGCGCGGCGAGCCTCCGCCGCGGGCGATCGCGTCCCTGCAGGCGTACGTCTCCAACCTCCGCCGCCTCCTCGAACCCTCCCGCGAGCGCCGGGCCCCGGCCCGCCTGCTGGTCAGCGCGCCGCCAGGGTATGCGATCCGGCTCCCGGCCCAGGCCGTGGACGCCTGGCGGTTCGAGCGCCTGCTCGCCGACGCCCGCGCCGCCGTCTCGCAGGACCCCCGGCGGGCGCGGGTGGTGCTGCGGGCGGCGCTCGAGCTGTGGCGCGGGGACGCCTACGCCGAGTTCGCCGCCGAGTCATGGGCCCAGCCGGAGGCGGCGCGGCTGGAGGAGCTGCGGCTGGCCGCCCGGGAACTGCTGCTCGACGCGACCCTGCGCGCCGGGGGAGCGGCCGAGGCGGTGGCCGAGGCGGAGGTGCTGACCCGGCAGGCGCCCCTGCGGGAGGAGAGCTGGCGGCTGCTCGCGCTGGCCCTGTGGCGCAGCGGGCGGCAGGCCGATGCGCTCGCCGCCCTGCGCCGGGCGCGGGCGCTGCTGGCCGAGGAGCTCGGTCTCGACCCGGGCCGTGCGCTGCTGGACCTGGAGGCGGCGATCCTCGCCGGCTCGCCCGACGTCCAGGGCGCGCCGGAGGTGTCGGACCTGCCGGTCGCACGGGCCGCGCCCGACGAGCTGTTCGTGGGACGCTCCGACGAGCTCGCCACGCTCACCGGGATCGCCGCGCCCAGCGTGGTCCTCATCAGCGGCGAGGCCGGCGTCGGCAAGAGCAGCCTCCTCGCGCGATACCGGCAGGAGCTGGCGCGGCAGGGCTGGCTCGTCGTCGTGGGGCGGTGCCCGGAGGCGGAAGGCGCGCCGCCGGCCTGGGCGTGGGTCGAGGCGCTGCGGCAGCTGGCCGGCTTCGCGCCGCCGGGGGAGCTCGCGGCCGAGGTGCGGCCGCTGCTCGACGAGGACGCGGGGTCCGGGCCCGGCGAGGACTTCGCGGCCGGGCGGTTCCGGCTGCATCGCGCGGTCGCGCGCTGGCTCGTCGCGGTCGCGGCCGAGCGGCCCCTCGCCGTCGTCCTCGACGACCTGCACGCGGCCGACGGCGAGACCCTCATGCTGCTCGCGAGCGTCGCCGAGCTGGTCGCGCCCGGCGGGCCGGCGCTGCTGCTCGTCGCCGCGCTGCGGCCGGCCGACAACCGGGAACGGCTCGCCGCGACCATGGCGGCGCTGGCGCGGCGGTCTCCGGTGCGGCTGCCGCTGCGAGGTCTCGGCCAGGAGGACGTCGCGCGGCTGGTCGAGGCCTTCGCGCGCACGACCGTGGACCCCGGCACGCTCGCGGCGCTGGCCGAGCGCACCGGCGGCAATCCGTTCTACGTGCGCGAGTCCGCGCAGCTGCTCGCGTCCGAGGGGGCGCTCGTGGCCACCTCCGAGGTGCCGGAGGGGGTGCGCGACGTCCTGCGGCGGCGGCTGTCGCGGCTGCCCCAGGCGGCGGTCACGGTGCTGCGGCTCGCGGCCGTGATCGGGCGGGAGGCCGACGTCGAGACCCTGGTGGAGGCGGCCGACGCCGACGAGGGCACGGTGCTCGACGCGCTCGAGGCCGGGCTCATCGCGGGGCTGCTCACCGAGCCGGCGCCCGGGCGCGTGCGGTTCGTGCACGAGCTGGTGCGCGACACGATGTACACCGACCTCTCCCGGCTGCGCCGCGCCCGCATGCACGCCCGGGTCGCGGCCGCCACGCGGCGGCTGCGGCCCGACGACTACCCGGCGCTGGCCTACCACTACGCGCGCGCGGCGTCCTCGCAGACCGCGGCGGCGGCCGTGGACTACGCGGTGCGGGCGGCGGAGCTGGCCGAGCGGCGATTCGCGTTCGACGCCGCCGCGGCGATCCTCGGCGCGGCGCTGGCGGCGCTCGAGGCGGCCGGGACCGTGCCCGGCGACCGGGACGCGCTCCTGGTCGACCTGCTCGGGCGGCTCCTGCGGGCCCAGGCGAGCGCGGGCGCGGTGGCGGCGGCGCGGCGGACCCGGCAGCGGGCGGTCGACGTGGCCGTGGCCGCCGGCGAGGAGCTGCTCGTCGCGGCGTTCACGGCGTGGACGGTGGCGACGCCGTGGCAGATCCACGAATACGGCGTGGTCGACGAACGCACCGTGGACCTCCTCACCCGCCTGCTGCGCCGCGACGACCTGGCCCCGGCCGACCGCTGCCGGCTGCTCGACGCGCTCAGCGGCGAGCTCGACGGCGACGAGCGGGGGGCCGCGGCCGCGCGGGAGGCGCTCGAGATCGCCCGTGGCCTCGGCGACCCGGGGCTGCTCGCGCTCGGGCTGGCCGCACGGGGGCGGACGATGCCCTTCGACCGCGACGTGCCGCAGCGCCGCGCGGTCGCGCTGGAGCTGCGGGCGCTCGCCGCCGAGCACGGGTTCGTGCCCTACCAGTGGCTCGCCGAGCAGCAGCTGGGCAACTGCGCCGGGGCCCTGAACGAGCCCGCCGAGGTGCGCGCGGCGGTGGCCCGGCAGGGCGCGATCGCCGCCGCCCACCACCTCGCCGAGCCGCTCGCCGTCCACCTCGCCGCCCGCGCCACGCTGGCCCACATCGAGGGCGACTTCGCCGGTGCCCACGCGCTCTACGACGAGTGCCACGAGCAGCTGCGCCGCCAGGGCTCCCTGCACGGCGAGGGCTTCCACTTCATCGCCACCTTCAGCCTGATGCTGGACCAGGGCCGCGTTGCCGAGCTCGTCGAGGCGACCCGGCTCATCGGCCAGGAGCTGGGCGCGATCGCCGACGACGCGTACGCCCTGAGCCTCTTCGCCGCCGGCCGGCTCGCCGAGGCGCGGGCGGTCCGCATCGGCGAGCACCCGATCCGCCCCGACTACTTCGGCTCCGCGTTCTACACCGTGCGCGCCCTGGCGATCGTCGCGCTGGGCCGGGCCGACCTGGCCCCGCCGGTCATCGACGCGCTGCTGCCGGTGCGCGATCAGATCGCGGGGGTGGCGAGCACCTCGATCGCGATGCAGCCCGTCGCGCTGAGCCTGGCCGAGCTGTACCGCCTCCTGGACCGCCCCGAGGATGCGGCCGAGTGCCTGCGGCGGGCCGTGGACGTGGCCGGCCGCTGGAACTCCCCGCACTGGCTGGCCCGGGCGCGGGCGCTGCTGTCCGCCTCCTGAACCCGGCGAGCGCCAGCAGGGCCCGTAAGCCGTCGTTAGTGGACTCCAAGTGGATCGAAAGTGGGGGCTGGGAGGGTGTCACTGGCAGTACCGATGCGAAATCAACCGTCCCGGAGGACGTCATGTTGTCCCGTTTGCTCGGCCGGCTCGGAGGAGCGGCCGCCGCGCATCCCTGGCGCACGATCAGCGCGTGGGTGATCGTGCTCGTCGCGCTCTCGGCGTTGTCCGCGGTGTTCGGCGGCACGCCGCACGACGACTACAACGTGCCCGGAACCCAGTCCCAGGCCGGGACCGAGTTCCTGCGCAAGCACTTCCCCGAGATGTCCGGGGCCGACGCCCGGGTCATCGTGCACGACGGCAAGGCGCTCGACCCGGCCGTGCTCGAGGCGCTGCGCGGGCGGCTGGCCAAGATGCCGCGGGCCGGGATCGTCGCGCCGGCCCGGATGTCGGCGGGTGGGGACACCGCGCTGATCAACGTGCAGTACGACACTGCGGTCACCGACTTCGAAGGCACCTCGGCGATGGACGCGCTGCGCACCGCCGCCGAACCGCTCAAGCGGGAAGGGCTGCAGGTCGAGTTCGGCGGCCAGGTGGCCGAGAACATCTCGGCGCCCAGCGGCACCGCCGAGGCGGTCGGCATCGTCGTGGCGCTGCTGATCCTCGTGCTGGCGCTCGCCTCCGTCGTGGCCGCCGGGCTGCCGCTCGTGGTCGCGATCGCCGGGCTCGGCGTCGCCACCGCGGTCATCACGCTGCTGGCCAAGGTCACCGACATCAGCAACACCGCGCCCACGGTCGCGAGCATGGTCGGGCTCGGGGTCGGCATCGACTACGCCCTGCTGCTCGTCGCCCGGCACGTCGAGGGGCTGCGGCGGGGGCTCGACCCGCGCTCGGCGGCGATCGAGGCCAACGCGACCGCGGGCGCATCCGTCGTCGTGGCCGGGCTCACCGTCCTCGTGTCCCTGTTCGGGCTCAAGCTCGCGCTCCTTCCGGTGTACTCCTCCTACGGCTACGCCACCTTCGCCGCCGTCGTCGCCGTGATGGCCGCGGCGGTCACGCTCGTGCCGGCGCTCTGCGGCCTGGCCGGGCACCGGGTCCTGCCGCGCAAGGTCCGCAAGGGCATCGTGGAGCGGGCCCCGAAGCTCGGCCTCACCGCCCGCTGGGCCGCCGGCGTCGGCCGCCGGCCGGTGATCGCCGCGCTCGCGTCCCTCGTCGTGCTCGCGGGCCTCGCCGCGCCCATGCTCGGCATGCGCACCTGGCCCCAGGACGCGGGGAGCCAGCCGACCTCGAACACGACGCGGCTCGCCTACGACCTGGTGTCGGCCGAGTTCGGCCCCGGCGCCAACGGTCCGCTGCTGCTCGCCGTCGACACCACCAAGGTGTCCGACCTGGACGGTCTGGTGGCGCGGCTGCGGACCGATCCCGGCGTCGCGAACGTGGCGCCGCCGGCGGTGAAGGGCACCGCGGCGGTCATCGCGGTCGAGCCCACGACCGGGCCGCAGGACGAGGCGACCAGCCGGCTGCTCACGCACCTGCGCGCGGACGTGCTGCCCGACGGGGTGCTCGTGACCGGGCTCGTGGCGGTGTTCGCGGACATCTCCGACCGGCTCGCCGACCGGCTCTGGCTCGTCGTCGCGTTCGTGGTGGCGCTCTCGCTGGTGCTGCTCACGGTGCTGTTCCGGGCGCCGGTGGTGGCGGTGAAGGCCGCCGCCATGAACCTGCTGTCGGTCGCGGCCGCCTACGGCGTGATGACCGTGGTCTTCCAGACCGACGCGGGCGCGCACATGGTCGGCCTGCCGCACGCGGTGGCGATCTCCAGCTGGGTGCCGATCCTGCTCTTCACCGTCCTCTTCGGACTGTCGATGGACTACGAGGTGTTCCTGCTGGGCCGCGTCCGTGAGGACTGGCTCGCGACCGGGGACGCGCGCGGCAGCGTGGTCCGCGGCCTGGCGGCGACCGGCCGCGTGATCAGCAGCGCGGCGGCCATCATGGTCGCGGTGTTCGTCGGCTTCGCGCTCGACCCGGATGTGACCGTGAAGATGATCGGGGTCGGCATGGCCGTGGCCGTGTTCATCGACGCCACGCTGGTGCGCCTGGTCCTGGTGCCGGCGACGATGGCGCTGCTGGGCCGGGCGAACTGGTGGCTGCCGGGCTGGCTGGACCGTCTCCTGCCGCACGTCGACGTGGAGCGGCCGTCGAGTCCGGCTACGCGCGAGCCGGCACCGGTCGGCTGAACCGCTGCCCGCGCCCCCGGCCCGCTGGCCGGGCCGGGGGGCGCGGCTTCGCACGGCCGCGCCACCGCCCGTCCGGGCCGGATCGGGCCTCGCGCGGGTGGCCGCGCGAGGCCGGAAGTGTCCGAGGGGCCCGCTTGGTCAGCGGGGGCCGCGCCGCCGGTCGCGGACCGGGCGGCGGCGTTCGGGCTCGCGCAGGCCGAGGGTCACCAGGACGCGGCGGGTGGTCTCGGCGATCGGGCGCAGGACCCACGTGCGCACCCAGCGGGCCGGGGGCACCACCAGGTTGCGCCAGACGAACTGCAGAGGAATCACGACCAGATAGCGCCAGAGCAGGACCACCGAATGGTTCCACGCCCACGCGATGGCCTGGCCGATCGGGACCATGACCCAGCGCCACACGAACGCGATCGCCTTGCCGATCGGGGTCAGCACGTAGCGGTAGACGCGGGTCATGACCCAGCCGACGGCCTTGGCCACCTCCAGCAGGATCCGGCCCAGCAGGTGCCAGAACGGGGCCGTGGCCCGCAGCAGCCACCACAGGCCCTTCGCCACCGGCACCAGGACGTGCTTGGCGAACCAGACCAGCGGGGCCCACAGGAGGTTGACCGCGATCCAGTGCAGCGGGACCAGGACGACGTAGTACAGGGGGAGCCAGAGCACGTAGTACAGGAAGGGCTGGATGACGTACTTGACCAGCGGCACGCCCACGTATTTCCACAGCCGGCGCATCAGCCAGGCGAAGCCGTCCCAGGCCAGCTTGAACGGGACGACGAAGATGACGGCCAGGACGCGGATCGGCCAGGCCAGCCAGGCGGGAAGCGGCTGAATCTCATCGCGCGAGCTCATGCCCCGTGCCCTCCGCTTCGCTCCGGACGCCTCACGAACGACCCGCCAGGTCCGCACGGGCGTGCATGAGGGCGTAGCCGAGCAGGTTCAGGCCGCGCCAGCGCTCCGGGTTCTGGGCCGCCTCGTCGTCCGCGGCGAGGCCGATGCCCCACACCCGGTCCAGCGGGCTCGCCTCGACCAGGACCCGGTCGCCGGTGCCGACCAGGTACGCCCGCAGGGCGTCGTCGGCGTCGAACTTGGCGAGGCTGGCCGCCGTGACGATCGCGAAGCGTTCGCGCACCCAGGTTTCCTCGTCGAAGCCCCGGACCGTACGACCCAGGCTCTTGGCTTGATTCGGATGCGCGACGCCCAGCACGCGGGTCGCGGTCTGCTCGTCGCCGAAGAGCTTCGCCTTGCGCCACATCATGTAGTGCTCGGCCGACGGAAACCCGACACCGTCCACCTCGAAGTGCGCCGGCCACCACTGGCTCAGGCAGCTCGGGCCCAGCTCACCACCGGGGCGGGGCGTGTGGCCCCAGAAGTGCAGATACTTGACGCGAGCCCCGGATCTGACCAGGCGGAGCAGCTCTTCGTTGGAGGACGGAGGTGCGGACATGCCCAGAGTGTGCCCGATCTTCGCAAAGTCCCATGTCGGATATTCGCCGCCCGGGCTCGTGGGCAGGATCACGGTGACGGTGAGGCCGCCGCCGTCGCGGAGGCCGGCGAGGACCTTGCCGCCGTGGGCCACCGCGACCGCGCGGACGACCGACAGCCCGAGACCCGCGCCTCGAGCATGACCAGGCCCTGGGTGTCGGTGGTGGAGGCGAACGCGAGGACGTCGGCCATGCCGCCGCACGATGTGCGGCGTGGGATCGCGCACTTCTGCGACAGCCACCCGGGCGCTCCGACGGCGTCGCGACCTCGGTGGCCGCCACGGTGTCCTGCTGCGCGCCGCCGGGCACGAAGTTCAGGTCTACCAGCCCGCCCCGCTGCTGCGCGGCCGCCAGGAGCCCTGTGGCGTGCGGTCCGTCCCGGTGCCGTTGCGCAACATCCGGGTCGGCGTCCGCGCACTCTTGTCTTGGGCGGATGGCAGCGGCCGCGATGAACCGCTGCCATCCGACGCCGCGGTGAGACCGAGCGTTTCTTGCGTGCGCGGGGTGCGTCAGTAGTTGGTGGTCTGGCCGAAGTAGTACGCGCCCTGGTACAGCACGGCGCCCTTCGCATACGAGGTGACGCCCGCGTCGTTCAGCATTGGGGTCAGGCAGTAGTTGGCCTGCAGGTTGTCGCTCCAGCCGAACTCGCTGCACTGGTAGCTTGCGCCGTCCGAGTTGCGCGCGATAAAGCCGCCGAGCTGGTTCGAAGCGACGACCTTTGACGTGATGCGCGCCCAGACCGTGCGGCAGTTCGGGTTCGTGCTGTACCGCAGCTCAACCTTCCCGACGACCGTGCCGAGTTGGCTACTGGTGGTGATGGTCCTCTCTGCACCGGTGATGACGGTGTTGCCGCACACCGTCTGCGAGGCCATCTGACCGTCCCAGGTTGCCGCGAAGGCGCGGCCGGGGGTGATGACCAGCGCGGTGGCAACGACGGCGGCGGCCATGGCAATCGCCCTCACGCGACGAAGCATCGAAGCATCTCCAATCATAACTTTATCCGGCTCGGACAATGTTGCGGTACCGACGGTCGCGGTAGCAAGTCGCGAGTGTTGGCTGTGTGGCATCGCTTCGTATTGCACGGTTGCGATGCGTGCGCAGCGACACCGCTCGGGTTCCGCAGTTCGTGGTCCCACGCGAGTCTGAATTCTGTGGGAGCCGACCGTTGGCCTGCTGGGTCAGCCACCGGCCCAGGGTCGGGTGGTCGCGCGGGGCGCACTCGGGTTCTGTCGCCGCGGGGGCGTTGGTCGTCGCGGGCGCGTTGCTCGGCGATCCGGGCGAGTTCGGCGTGGACGCGGGCGGTCGCCTCGTCGCGCCGGGTCTGGTCGCGCAGGACCTGTTCGGGGTTGTGGCGGATGACGAACCGGACGTCGGTGGCCTCCAGGCGGGTCTCCTTGACCCGCAGGTTGTCCCGGACGTGCTGGCGGCCTTGGCGGGCGAGGGCCTGCTCGAGGAGGGGGTTGCCGTCGCACATGCGCATCCCGGCGATGTAGTGCCCGCCGGCGCGGCGCAGGTAGGCGAGGTTGTCCGCGGAGGTGAGCCCGCGGTCCACCACGGTGATGACCCGGCCGAGTTTCCAGTCGAGCCCCGTAATTCGCTGGATTGGTCGAGCTTCACACGCTCTGTCCACATTGGAGATATCAGGTCGACGTTCCAGGCGCCGCGGGGCTATCGTCCTGCTCGACATTCGTCGATTCACGGGGGTGCGGTTCTTCAATGTCAGCGAAACGCACAGTAGCTGGGCTCGTCTCGGTCGTCGTCGGGTTCGCCGGGGCGCTCGTCGTCGCGCCGGACGCCGCCCACGCCACGAACCAGCGCGCGCTCCGGCCCACCAGCTGGGTCTACACCGACTCCAGGACGCCCGGCAAGGGCTACGTCAACCAGGGCACCGACGCGCCGATCGGGGCCTGGAAAGACACGAACGGCAAGCACAAGTCCCGGTCGTACTTCACGTACGACATCAGGCAGTACAAGGGCCAGCGCATCGTCTCGACCGGCTTCGTCGTCGCCGAGACGCAGGCCAACGACTGTCGCAAGCCGCGCAGCTGGCAGCTGTGGACCACCGATCCGGTGGCGTCGAACACGTCGTGGAACCGGCCGCCGCGCGAGCGGACCAAGGTCGCGGACGTCGGCGGGACGGTGTGCCCGTCGGGGTACATCGGCGTCGACCTCGGCAACGTGGTGCGCGACGCGCTCGCGGCGGGCAGGACGACGCTCACGCTCGAGCTGCGCGTGCCCGAGCGGCTCGAGAACGATCCGCGCTACGGGCGGCGCATCGCCAACGACCCGGCGCTGATCATCAAGGCCAACGCGACGCCGGGCTTGCCCACGCAGCTCACCGTCGACGGGCGCTCGTGCGACGGGGACGAGCCGCTCTACACCACCACGACCACGCCGACGCTGAACGCGCTGCTCACGGACCCCGACGTCAACGACACCGGGGGCGGGGACATCGCCTACGGGACGTTCGCGGTGTGGCCCGTCGACCACCCGGAGGCGCGCGTCGAGCTGCCCGAGGTGTGGGCCGGCTACGCGCCCGCGCGGGCCTGGAGCGGGATCCCGGGCGGCATCCTGCAGGACGGCGTCACCTACGCGGTGGCCGCGCGCGGGCGCGACGACGCGGACGTGTCGCCGTGGAGCGAGGAGTGCCGGTTCACCGTCGACACCACGCGGCCGGGCCAGGCGCCGGTCGTGTCGTCCACGGACTACCCGTCGGACAACCAGCAGCACGGCGGCCCCGGCATTCCGGGCACCGTCACGTTCTCGGCGAACGGGGTGTCCGACGTCGTCGGGTACGCCTACGGCGAGGGGAACACGCAGCAGTACGTCGCCGCGCCGACGCTCGGCGGGTCGGCCTCGATCCAGTTCGCCCCGTCGCGGGCCGGGATCGTGTTCCTCAACGTGCGCAGCATCGACCGGGCCGGCAACTCCTCGGACGAGGTCACGTACCGCATCTGGGTGCGCAGCACCGCCCCGGCGATCGAGGACGCGGACCCCGACGCCTGGCTCGGCGACACGCACCACCTCACGCTGCGGCCCAACCTGCCCGGCACGGTGAGCTACACCTACCAGCTCGACGACGCCCCCGCCCAGACGGTCGCGGCGGCGGCGGACGGCACGGCCCAGGTGCAGATCACCCCGACGGTCAGCGGCACGGTCTTCACGGTCTTCGGCACCACGGCGGCCGGCGTGAAGTCCGGCACCGGCTCGTTGTGGCTGCTGATCAACTCGCGGCCGTTCGTCGAGTCGGCCGAGTGGCCGTTCGACGGCAGCCAGGGCAAGCCGGTCGGCACCCCGGGCTCGTTCACGATCAAGCCGCACATGCACGGCGTGGTCGAGTACGTGGTGCAGTTCAACCAGTACCAGGAGAACGAGCAGCCGCCGCAGACCATCCCGGCCGGCCCGGACGGCTCGATCACGGTGCCGTACACGCCGACGTCGGCGAGCGGCAACTCCATCACGGTGATCAGCCGGACGGCCGACGGCACCGAGTCGGAGGAGGCGGGCTGGGCGTTCTACCCGGCCTCGATCGCGCCGGTGGTGTCGTCGGCGGACTACCCGCTCGGTGACCCGGACGGCGGCGGCGGGCCGGGCGTCGAGGGCGCGTTCCAGTTCCGCCCCACCGCGGCGAACGTGGTGTCGTACCAGTACGTGTTCGGCAGCGAGCCGCAGCAGACGGTCGCGGCGGGCGCGGACGGCACAGCCACGGTGCACTGGACGCCGCAGCAGTACGACACCTCGTTCGGCGGCTGGGTCAGCCTGAGGGTGCGCACCACGAGCGCCGACGGGCTGGTGTCGGACTGGGCCTACGTCAGCTTCCGGGTGAAGGGCCTGGAGCCGACCGTCGAGTCCGACGTCTACCACTGGCCTGACGGCGGCACCGTCGGCCAGACCGCCTCGTTCACGTTCACGGCGCACCTGGGTGGCAGCACGCAGTTCGTGTACTCGTTCGACGGCGCCCCGGAGCAGACGGTCGCCGTGGGCTCCGACGGCAAGGCCACCGTCACCTGGACGCCGGAGTCGGCCTACTCGCACAGCCTGAGCGTGCGCAGCCGGACCGCGGCCGGGCTCTACTCCGGCTACGCCTACCTCTCACTGTGGGTGAACCCGTCCTGATCGCCGGGCCGGGCCGGGTGGCCGCCGCCGCCCGGCCCGGCGTGCGGCCGCCGACGGTCGTGCGGCGCATCGCCGGGTGGCCCGGTGCTCGCGGGCGTGCCGCGCCCGGCCCGGTCCTCGCGGCCGAGCCGAGCCGAGCCGAGCCGCGCCCGGTCAGGGCTGTTCGCGCGGGCACCACCAGGTCGTGCGGCCCCCGACGGTCGCGCGGCGCATCGCCGTGTGGCAGCGCGGGCACTCGCCGCCCTCGCGCCGGGCCGGGACGACGGAGAGCGTGTGCACGCCCCCGTCCGCGATGGCCGACTCCACCGCCTTGCGCAGCGCGCGGTGCAGCCGGTCCACCTCGGCCTTCGTGAGCGCGTCGACGGGCCGCGCCGGGTTCACCTTCGCCAGCCACAGCGCCTGGTCGGCGAGCAGGTTGCCGACGCCGGCCAGGGCCTCCTGGTCCAGCAGCCGCGCCTTCACCGGGGCGCTCCCGCGCGACAGGGCCGCCCGCAACTGCGCCGGGGTGATGTCGCGCGCGTCCGGGCCCAGGCGCTCCACTGGCGGGTCGAGGCGGACGCGTCCGAGGCGGCGCGGGTCGACCAGCAGCAGGCGGGTACCGTCGCCGAACGTCAGCGAGAAGCGCGTGAACCGGTGGTCGCCCCGCGCGCGGCCGCGCTGCCAGTAGTCGCCGCCGTCGGTCTCCAGGCCCGCCTCGTCGACGAAGACGATCTTGCCCGACATGCCGAGGTGGATGCCCAGCGTGGGGCCGGTGGAGTCGAGCCACATGCTCTTGCCGCGCCGGTTCGCGGCGGTCAGCGTCGTGCCGACGAGCGCGTCGCGGATCGCGCCGGGGGAGTGCGGGCGGCAGACCCACGTGTCGGTGTCGTCCACGTCGGCGATCGGGCGGCCCAGGGCGTAGCGCTCCAGGACGGCACGGGCCGACTCGACCTCTGGTAGCTCAGGCATCCAGGCGAAGGTACAAGATGGCCTGCGTGGAATCCCTGCCGGTCACCCGCGTGCTCGACCAAGTGGTCAACCAGGTCCGCCAGGGCCCGACCGTCCTCGTGGCGCCGCCCGGCACGGGCAAGACCACGCTGGTGCCCCTCGCCTTCGGCTCCGAGCGGGTGCTGGTGGCCGAGCCGCGGCGCATCGCGGCCCGCGCGGCCGCGCAGCGCATGGCCCAGCTGCGCGGGGAGCGGGTCGGGCAGAGCGTCGGCTACTCGGTGCGCGGCGACCGCCGGGTGAGCCGCGACACGCGGATCGAGGTGGTCACGACCGGGCTGCTCGTCCAGCGCCTGCTCGCCGACCCGGAGCTGGCGGGCACCGACGTCGTCATGCTCGACGAATGCCACGAACGGCACCTCGACACGGACCTCGCGACCGCCTTCCTGCTCGAGGTGCGCGACGCCATCCGGCCCGACCTCGGGCTCCTCGCGGCGACCGCGACCCCCAGCAAGAGCCTGCCCGGTGCCGGGGTCATCGACGTCGAGAGCCCGCTCTTCCCGATCGAGACGGTGTGGGTACCGCCGAAGCGCCCGCCGCTCACGATGGAGCACGTCGCCGAGGTGGTACGCCGGGCGTGGCGGGAGACCGGGCACGACATCCTGGTGTTCGTCCCCGGGGTCGCCGAGATCGAACGGGTGCGCCGCAACCTGCCGGGCATCCCGAGCCTGCCCCTGCACGGCCGGCTGCCCGCGGCCGAGCAGGACCGCGCGCTGCGGCCCGGGGCGCGGCGGGTGATCGTGGCGACCGCGGTGGCCGAGAGCAGCCTCACCGTGCCCGGCGTCCGGGTCGTCGTCGACTCGGGGCTGGCGCGGGTGCCGCGGATCGACCTCGCGCGCGGGCTCGGCTCGCTGCAGACCGTCCGCGCGGCGAAGGCCAGCACCGTCCAGCGGGCCGGGCGGGCCGCGCGGGAGGGGGCCGGCGTGGTGTACAAGTGCTGGTCCGAGGCGGACGACGAGCGGCTCCCGGCGCACCCCGAGCCGGAGGTGCGCACCGCCGAGCTGACCGGCTTCGCGCTCGCGCTCGCGTGCTGGGGCAGCCCCGGCGGGCGCGGGCTGGCGCTGCCGGACGAGCCGCCCGCGGCCGCGATGGCGGTCGCGGCGCAGACCCTCGCGGCCCTCGGCGCCGTGGACGCGGACGGGCGCGCGACCGAGCGCGGGCGGCGCATCGCGCGCGTGGGCGCGCACCCGCGGCTGGCCCGGGCGCTGCTGGACGGGGCGCCGATCGTGGGCGCCCGCAACGCGGCCGAGGTGGTGGCGGTGCTCGCCGAGGACTCCTACCCGTCCGATGACGTGGCGGCGGTACGGCGGACGACGGATCGCTGGCGGCCGGAGGCGACGCTGCTGTACCGGATGATCGAGAACCCGATCGAGCGCACCACGAACGCCGACCGCGCCGCGGGCATCATCGCGGGCCTCGCCTACCCGGAGCGCATCGCCCGTCGCCGCCGCGACGCCTATCTCATGGCCGGCGGCACCGAGGCCGAGCTCGCGCCCGGATCACCGCTGCAGGGCCATCCGTGGCTCGCCATCGCCGCCGCGGACCGCCCGGCCGGCCGGGTCAACGCGCGCATCCGGCTCGCCGCGGCGATCGACGAGGACATCGCGCGCGAGGCCGCGGCCGCCCTACTGTCCACTGTGGACGAGGTGAGCGCGACGGGCGTCAAGCGGGTCGAGCGGCTCGGCGCGATCGTGCTGTCGGAGCGCGCGATCGGCGCGGCCCCGGCCGAGCTGGCCGCGGCGGCGCGCCGGGAGCGGCTGCGGCGCGACGGGGTGCCGTGGACGCCGCTGCGGCACCGGCTCGCGTTCCTGCACCGCGCGGCCGGGGCGCCGTGGCCGGACGTGCGCGACGAGGCGCTGATCGAGTCCATGGTGGACGGTGCCGACGTGCACACGGCGCTGCAGGCGCTGCTGCCGTGGCCGGCGGCGAAGGACCTGGACCGGCTCGCCCCGGAGCGGCTGACGGTGCCGAGCGGCTCGGCGGTGCGGCTCGACTACAGCGACCCCGCCGGCCCCGTGCTCGCGGTCAAGGTGCAGGAGATGTTCGGGCTGCTCGAGACGCCCTCGTTCGCGGGCCAGCCGGTGCTGCTGCACCTGCTGTCGCCCGCGGGTCGGCCGGTGGCGGTCACCCGCGATCTCGCCTCCTTCTGGCGCACCGGCTATCCACAGGTGCGCGCGGAACTGCGCGGGCGCTACCCCCGCCACCCGTGGCCCGAGGACCCGACGACCGCGCCGCCCACCCGCCGGGCCAACCCGCGCCGCTGATCACCCCCGACCTCACCCGGTGCCGGTCCGGGCGGACCGGACGCTTGAAGCCGGACGAGGGAGGCTTCGGATGAGCGACGACCTGCCCGCGCTGGCCGCCGAGGCGTACGGCTACGGCTACCCCCTGCTCCAGGACCTGCAGGCGGTCGGCAGCACCACCGTCTTCAACGCGTTCGTGCACCAGCGCACCGTGCCCGCCGGCCCCAACGCCAATCCCGACCTGCTGTGCTCCACCGCCCAGCTCGACCTCTCCGGCGGCCCGCTGTGGCTGCGGGTGCCGGGGACCGGCGGGCGATACCACGTGGTCCAGTTCATCGACGCCTGGACGCACAACTTCGCGTACGTCGGCAGCCGCACGACCCCCGACGAGCCGCGTGAGTACCTGCTCGTCCCGCCCGCCTGGGCCGGCCGGGAGGAGCCCGCGGCGGAGGTGATCCGGGTGCCCACGATGATCGCGACGCTCATCGCCCGCTTCGCCGCGGGCCCGGGCGCGCACGAGCTGCAGGACGGGCTCGCGATGCAGCGGATGTACCCGCGGGTGCCGCTCGACGGGCTCCCCGTGCCGCAGCCCGGGGTCCCGGACGACCTCATGTTCCTCGAGGCGCTGCGCCGGGGCCTGTCCGCCTTCCCGCCGTCCCCGGCCGAGCGGCGCTACCAGCGGCGATTCGCCCCGCTCGGGCTGTTCGCGGACGGCAACTCGCCGTACCCGACCGTCCCGCGGGAGCAGCGGCTCGCCCTGCGCGCCGGGCTCGACCGCGGACGCGAGGCGCTCGAGGAGGCCGCGACGACCGGGCACGCCGCCCCGGTCAACGGCTGGACCAACGACCGGCACGCGTTCGACTACAACCTCGACCACTTCGGGCCGGGCACCGTGGACACTCCCTTGTGGACACTGCCGGACCGGGACGCGGCCCACCTCGCGCGCGCGGTCGCGGCGCGCACCCGGCTGTGGGGCAACCACGCCTACGAGGCCGTGTACCCGGCCGCGCACAAGGACCGCGACGGCGCCCGGCTGACGGGCGCCCGCGCGTACACCCTGCGCCCGCCGGCCGGGACGCTCGCCTCGTACGCCGCGCCCGGCGCGCGCCTGTTCCGCTCGGTCGCGACCGACGGCGGCGTGGTGCGCATCCAGCCCGACCCGCCCGGCGACGGCGCGCCCTGGCTGCCCACCCCGCGCGGCGAGTTCCACCTGATCCTGCGCGTCTACAGCCCGCCCGAGGCCCTGCTGCGCGACGAGTACGAGCTGCCGCCGGTGGTGCCGATCCCGTAGACGGCTCGCGATCTCCCCGTCGACGAGCCGCCGCCGCGCCGCCGTCGGCTGAACCCAGTGCGAGGTGCGCTACCGAGGTGCGGCAAGCTTGAGCCGACCGGGAGATCAAGGACTGGAGTGTTGTGATGACGGCGTTGGAACGGACCCTCGTACTGCTCAAGCCGGACGCGGTGGCCCGTGGGCTGGCCGGGCGGATCATCCAGCGGTTCGAGGACGCTGGACTGAAGATCGTGGGCACCAAGATGGTCCAGATGGACGCCGACCTGGCGCGGAAGCACTACTTCGACCTGGAGGAGCGCTTCGGCGCCTCGGTGTTCAACGTGACCGCGAACTTCATGCAGTCGGGCCCGGTCATCGCGCTCGTGCTGGAGGGCGTGGAGGCGGTCGCGACCGTCCGCCGCCTGGTCGGCGTGACCTTCCCGAACCAGGCGAACCCGGGCACCATCCGCGGTGACTTCGCCCACACGTCGAAGGCGTACACGGAGGCCAACCACACCGTGGCCGCGAACCTGATCCACGCCTCGGGCAAGCCGGAGGAGGCGAAGTACGAGGTGGAGCTGTGGTTCTCGGAGGGGGAGCTCTTCGACTACCAGACGGTGGCGGAGAGGTACCTGTTCTGAGCCCGGCCCGGCGGACGGTGGCGCGGCGAGCCCCGCCACCTCCGCCCTGGCGCAACCTTGTCGCCCTGAGTGTTCTGGGCGCCTTGGCGCTGAGGTGTCGGCGTGTCTGACAGCGCTGGCGCGCATGACCCCAGGCCAGCGGCCACGTGGAACGCTTCTTGTGTCAAGTACAGCCCGCCCGGGGACGATTAGCATCGCGTAGGTGAACGTGCATGTCCGGCGTGCTGACGAATTGGCCCGAGCCGTCGCCGCGCGCTTTGCGGAAGATGGTCTGGTCTTCGAATACGAACTCCAGCCGTATGGCGGTGGGTGCATGGCGCACGTCGATCTCGCCGACGACGACGGCTTCATCTTCACAGTCGCGCGAACAGATCCCTACGGGTGGATCGAAATCCTCGATTCCGGTGACTTTTACCTGCCGCCCACGGCGCTGCTGCACTATGCCCTCCTACGGGCACACGGCGCCCGACCCGGCGACGCATGGGAGACGGCATTGAAGGCCGATCCCAACGGCAGGCGGCGCCCGGGCCGCCGCCCCGCTTCCGAGTAGGCCCTGGCGCCGGTCCGAGCCGCGCTCATGCCGCGGGTCGAGTCGGCAAACCCAGGATCATGGCGAACCAGGGCTCCGAGCGGCGATCAAAGGACAGGCTCAGCCGCGGCCCGGCTCTTGCCCGCGAAGGCGGCGACAGGCACGATCCTCGCGATGGGCGCGGACTTCTTCTGGCGGCGAGTGATGCCGGACATCGTGCAGGGCCTCGATGCGGCAAGCCTGCAGGCTCTGGTCCCCTGGTGGCTGGACGAGCGGTTCCAGCGGGAGGTGGAGGCCGGCCTCACGGTCGGGGTGGAGAACATCGCCGAACTGATCGGCGAGCTTCTCCGGCTCGGCGCGGGAACCGGCCCCGATGCCGCCGCGGCAAGACTCGCCGTCGCCGGCGCAGACGGCCTCCGCGACAGTTACCACATGGTCGGCGTTTTGCCCCCCGAGCAGGTCGCGACCGTGGCCGAATTCCTGTCGCGCGCTCAACCGGCGGTATGGGTCAAGCAGTTCCAGGAAGAAATGTCCACGGCAGCCGACGACGTGGGCCTTTCCGGCCACATCGACGGAGACTGGGCCCAACTCGTCCAGGACACGGAGGAATTGGCCAGAGTGTTCGGACTGGCAGCCGAGGCCGGCGAAGCGATCGTGGTAAGGGTCGTAGCGTAGCCGCTCTCGATCGAGGCGTACGGGTAGTTTCGATCAGGATTCCTCTTTGCTTCCGAGTTGGCGCTGCGCCCGGTCGGTGATCTCGCCGGTAACCTTGCCCATCATCGATTTGGCCCGGCCGAAGGCCCCGACGCCGAAACGGCTGGCGACACCTACCCCCTCCGCCCCGGTCTCCAGGACCTTGCCCGTCACATCGGTTCCGGTTTCCAGGACCTTGTCCCGCACCTCCACGGCCGCATCCAGCCATCGCCGGGCGTCCCTCGACTGACGATCGGCCTCGATGCCGAGCCGTCCGTTGAACTCGACGACGGTGATCGCGACGTGGTTGGTCGAGTGCACCACGGCGCGGGAGGTGGTCGGGTTCAGCAACACCTTCGCGTTGGCCGTGCCGGCGGCCGCGTCCATCCGGGCCAGCAGGCGCTCGGTGGTGCGCGAGATGAGGTCGAGGCGGTTCCGCCGGGCGATCCGGATGGCCACGCGGTGCTCTTCTAGCTCTTCTGGGAACGCGTCCAGCACCCGATCGAGTTCGAGCACGGCGACCGCGTCCTGCAGTTGGAAGCAGCGGGCCAGAACGGCCAGCCACTCCTGAACCTTGATCTCGGCTTCCTGAGACGTTTTGGCCAGGTCACCGACGTTGGTCTGGGTTTCCAGTCTCTCGGCGATGGCGTCGAGCTGACGCAAGGCGTACGCCTGGGTCCGGGCCAGCGGCACCGGCGTGGCCTGCACCTTCGACCAGGTGACCTCGGAGACCCGGCCCACCCGCTCCCGGATCGTCAGAGCCTCGTCGATGACCAGCTCCACTCCGATCATGTCCGCCACAACCGCGTCGGTCTGGGCGCGGAGCACGGCGTCGACCTTCGCGTCGATCACGGCGAGATACTCGGTGATCTCGTCCATGGTCTGTTTCATCGCGAGTTGCGCCATGAGGCCGGCGGCCCCGGTCAGGACCGCCGGGTTGGTCAGCATCGCGGTGGGGGACTGCTTCACGATTTCGAGCAGGCCGGTGATCTTTCCGTGGTGGGTTATAACGGCACGGCCGAGACCGTCCTTCGAACCTTTCATCAGGCCGTACTTGTTCATCGCCCGGGCCGACTCCGCGGTCAGCTTGACCCAGCGACCGGAGTGCTCGGCGATCTCAGAACCGGCGTTGGCGATCGTTGATCCGGTACCAAGGGCGGAAATGAGCCGTTGCAGCCCGAGGTCCTTCGACGGCAGTCCCTCGGTGGTGAGGAAACGATCGACGGCCGCCGGATGCCCGATGACCGCCAGGCCATCGCCGTCACTGATCAGCTGGATCTCGTAGTCCAACGTCTACTCCTCGGGGGATGGGCACCGATCGGCCTCACGCTACCGTCGGCGTCTCCGGCCCAACCATGGTCCACTCGTCTCGATAATTTGGGATTGGAGGATGCCGTGGCAGGTGGAGCGCCGGGTCCTCCCGGGTGATGCGAGACAGAACAGCACCATAGGCGCTCACGCGAGGTCTTTGATGCTGCCGGGGGCGAGGTTGGCCGTCGAGCGTTTGAGGCTGGACCAGACGGTCTCGGCGTGGTTGAGTTCCCGGGGCGTTGAAGCATCGACAGGGCAGCCTTCGCCTCGTATCGAGGAGTGTCAGTCTCGATTGGCGGTCGTCGACCACAGTGCCTCGATGGGAAGGGCACGGATCTTCTCGCCGTAGGGGAGTGTCTGCTGGCCGGTGTAGAAGATGTAGCCGGCGACGAAGCGGTCACCGACCCGCTCCGCGAGGTGTCGCAGCCCGGCCAGGTCCCCGCCGCGCACATTGGATGCGGCCTTGACCTCGATACCGACGATCCGGCCGTCGGCGGCTTCGAGAACGGCGTCGACCTCCACACCGTCCTTGGTGCGGTAGTGATACAGGCGTACTCGCTCGTCGTTCCAGGTGAGCTGGCGGGCCAGTTCCATGAGGACGAAGTTTTCCATCAGCTGACCGGCCGCGCCGTCGGGTTCGGCGAGTCGTCCGGCGTCCTGGCCGAGCAGATGGCTGGCGAGGCCGCTGTCGATGTACGCCAGTTTGGGGGTGCCTATGGCGCGGTGGGTGTGGTTGCCGGACCAGGCGGGGATCTGCTTGATGAGGAAGACGGCGGCGAGGAGTTCGAGGTACCGGTTGAGTGTGGTGCGGGGGATGCCGGACTGGGTGGCGAGTGACGCGGCCACCAGCAGACCGCCGGAGCGACCGGCGAGCAGGGCCAGCAGGCGGCGCAGCTCACCACGGCGTTCGATGGCGGCCAGTTCGGTGACGTCCCGCTCGATCAGCGTCGTCAGGTATGACTCGAAGAACGCGGCGCGCCGGCGTGGCGTGCGGCGTACCGCCTCCGGGTAGCCGCCGCGCACGACCCGCTCCAGGTAGTCGCGGCGGCGCAGCGTCGAGGTGTGGGACAGATCCGGGCCAGACGCGAACGCGGCGTCGACGAACCGATCGGGCGTGCCGTCGATCTCTCCTTGCGAGAACGGCCAGAGTTCGACGGTTTCCATGCGTCCGGGTAGGGCGTCGGGCAGGTCGCGGAGGGCGAGGATGCGGGCGGATCCGGTCAGGAGGAACTGTCCGGGCGTCGGGTCGGCGTCGACGACGAGCTTGATGGCCCGGAACAGTTCAGGGGCAAGCTGGACCTCGTCGATGACCATGAGGCCGTCATGTTCGACGAAGTCGGTCGGTGCCTCCCGGGCGGCGCGCAGCATCGCGGGGTCGTCCAGCAGCCGAATGACCGGGTTGCGCGCCCTTGACGTCAGTGCCGTGGCGAGCGTGCTCTTGCCTACCTGCCGGGCGCCGTTGACGGCCACCACGCGGGTGTCGGTCAGTGCCTCGGCGACCAGGGGCTCGACGTGCCGGGGGATCAGTTCGCGGTCGTGCGCCATGCCGTCATTATGGACGATCGGTCGCATGATCCGTGGACATTTGGTCGCCATGCTCGTGGACGTCTGGACGCTTCTCCTCCGGGTAGATGGTCGGGGGCCGGCGCCGGTGCTTCGGTCCGGTCGCGCTCGTGAGGCTGCGTCTCGTCCGGGACGATGGCGTGGTGTTGATCGTGCGTGCGACGAAGAAGCTTCGCGACCGGATCGGTTCGCCGGACCTACGCGGCGACGAGCGGTCCACGACGGTGCTCGGCGAGTGGTATGCGACCAGGTTCGGCTGGCGGCCGGACGTCCTGCTCCTGGTCAATGAGTCGACGCTGCTACCGGTGTTGCTCCCGCTCGCCCCGGCCGCCACCGCACTGTCCCGGGCTGCGGACCAGATCGCCGCGGTAATGGCCACCTATGGCGCCTCGGACGCGATCATCGCCGCCGAGCTCGAACAGATGCTTGCGCACCGGATCGGCACTACCGCCAACCGCAGTGTCGTCGGGATCATGAACGAGTTCAGCTCTCTCGCCGACGTCTACCGCGACCCGGGCAGGCAACCGAATCTCGACGAACTGGCGGCACGGCTCGCGACCACACCCTGCAGCCCGCTGTACCGCACCCACATCAGTCCCGACCGCGCGTTCACCGCTCTCGTGCACGCGATCCCGCGCCGAGGCGACGCCCCGACGGCATGATCAACACGACCATCGCCATGACGACGGGCTCGTTGGCGCGCCAGTCGACGCCGAGTTCGACCTTCGAGGTGTGCTCGCCGTCGGTCACAACAAGCCGGGCGAAGGTGTCGTACTCGCTGTCGACGCTGACGTCGAGGCCGTCCTTCCGGTATGCGCCAACGACCGCGTCTGTCGCAATGTTGAAGTCGCCGCGTCGGTCCCAGGCGGTGAAGAGGTCGACATCCTCGCTCGGCCGCTCCAACAGACCGGCCGCCTGGACCGCGTAGCCGCCGGCGAGGGCGAACCCGTACCGGTTGGCGGCGGCCAGGCCGAGTCTCGCCAGCCGCTCGTGGAAAGCATCCACGGTCAGGCAGCTTCGTTGCGGGCCGCGGCCAGCTCGGGGAAGCGATCCTCCCAGAGGCGACGGAGTCGGGGCGGGAGCCAGAGTTGGGGCCAGAGCTGGAGCAGCGTGGAGCGGTCGATCCAGCTGTGCAGGTCGTCCGGTGAGGCCGCTTCGTTCAGCACGGCCCGGTACATCGAGGCGAGGCGGGCTGGCTTGTCGAGGAGGTACTCGGCGTTGCCGGACCAGTCGAGATGGTGCGGCAGGATGACCGTGCCGGTGGTGGGTCCGTGCAGTTCGTCGAGGTTCTCCACGACGACGTAGGGCTTGCGGTCGCTGTAGGACACGTAGTCCGCCGGCGGCCTGGGCGCCGTGTCGGCCGCCTTGCGGCGGCTGGTGTTGACCGCCTGCCGAACCTCTGGGTTGAGGGCCTGCCGGATGGTTTCGCGGCTGTATCCGGTGACGTGTTGCAGGTCGACGGCCCGCCAGCCGGCGGCGTGGAAGGCGCGTAGGGCAGCGTCGCGCTTGGCGAGGGCGGCCTTCTTGGTCGCCTCGTACTCCGCGACGACAGCGCGTACCTCGTCTTCAGGGCCGGTCATACGAGTAGCCTACCGTGCTGGGCCAAGCGTGCTAGGCGTCGATGCTCAGTCATGCGATGCGCGAGGAAGCCGTGAGCCGTAACGTCGCTCGCCTGGTCCAGGTGCTCGGTCCAGAGCGGGAGCAGATCCAGCCGTGGACGGACGTGGAGGCCCGCCAGTTCGCGCCGGTCGATCGCCATACCGGAGCTGCGCGACACTGCTACTGCTCGGCAGAGTCCCGCTGCGAGTCGTGATCGAGAAGGCGGGCCAACGATTGGAGCCGGAAAATCGGTGCCCATTTGCAGCGGAAACGGCGGCGGCTTAGTCACGCAGGATGACTACTCGGAGACTCGAACGGTTTCGAGCGTTTCGACGCAAAGACGAGCAAGCTCGACTTCCGTACAAGTGATAGTCGGTGCAAGAAGTCAGAGAGATTTCTTGCGCGCTGATGGCTGCGACGAGGAGTCGCGATCGCTGTTGAGGGGGTGTGGGTGGAGCGAAGCTCCCCCACTGGGGAGCGAGCGAAGCGAGCGCGCCAACACGAGTTCGACAACGGCAAGCGGCCCCCGCCGAGAAGCAGGGGCCGCCGATTCGAACTCGTACGCCGCGTAGGACTTGAACCTACAACCCGCAGATTAAGAGTCTGCTGCTCTGCCAGTTGAGCTAGCGGCGCTGGCCGAACGGAGGTAACCCTAGCACGCACCCTGAGGCGTGCAAAAACGAGATACCCCCGTCCAGGGCGTGGCCTGGGTTACTCCTCGTCGTCCTCCCAGAAGAAGTCCGTCTCGGCGGTCTGGGCCGGGTCGTCGGCGAGCAGGTCCGAGTCCGGCGCGGCGAGCTCGTCCAGCTCGTCGTCCGACTGGTCCCAGGTCACACGCGAATTGGGCATCTCGGCTGTCATGGCACACCCCCGTGGGTACCGTGCGTGCTTCGGAACAACTGGCGACGCGCGAGCTACCCCGCGCCCGGCGTCCTAACCGCGAACCGGCCACGTCGAGGCGCGCAGCACGAGGGTGGTCGGCATGAGGAGCTCTTCGGGGGTCCAGTCGCCGGCGGTCATGGCGCGGCGGAGCATGCCCGCGGCCAGGACGCCCTGCTCGAAGACGCGCTGGCGGACGGTCGTCAGGTCGAGCAGTGCGCTCAGCTCGTGGTCGTCGAAGCCGATGACCGATACGTGGCGGCCGGTGCGGCGCAGGGCGCTCAGCGCTCCGAAGGCGAGCTCGTCGGACTCGGTGAAGACCGCGGTCGGCGGGTCCGGGAGGGTGAGCAGGCGACGCATGGCCTGTTCGCCGCCGTCCATACCGTGCGGTACCGACATCACGAGGCTCTCGTCGATCGGGATTCCGGCGCCGGTCAGCGTCTCGGCGTACGCGCGGCGCCGGGCGTGGGCCACGGGCAGGAACATGCTCTGGTCGTTGTACGTCGAGATCATGCCGATGCGGCGGTGGCCCAGGGCGAGCAGGTGCTGCACCGCCGATGCCGCCGCCGCCACGTCGTCGATGCGCACGCAGCCGGCGCCGGGCACGGCGTGGCCGACGGCGACGATGGGCACGCCCAGGGACAGCAGGTCGGCGATCTCGGCGTCGGTGAACTGCATCGCGACGGTGAGCACGGCGTCGACCCGGCGGCGCAGCGGGAGGGCGCCGAAGAAGCGTTTCCGGGACGGGATGTCGCCGATGTTGTACAGCAGCAGGTCGAGCGAGTGCTCGCGCAGGACGGACTCGGCTCCGGCGACGATCTGGCCGAAGAACCAGCGCGACGCGTGCGGCACGATCACGCCGACGGTGTGGGTCCGGCCGCTCGCCAGGCGCGAGGCGATCGGTGAGACGACATACGACAGCGACGCCGCGGCCTGCAGCACTCGGTCGCGCGTCTCGTCGGAGACGTTTGGCAGCCCGCGAAGCGTGCGCGACACCGTCGCGGTCGAGACCCCCGCGAGGCGGGCCACGTCTTCCATGCTGACGGGCGGTGGAACGTCAGCCACACGCGGAAGGCTAGGCAACGCGGGGTCCCACGGCAATATGTCCGCCGTGTTGCTAACTCGTTATCGATGAACTCGCGCATAGGGCTCGACAAACAGACCCTGCAAACGCTTACATCCGAGGAACACAAGGCACACCCCAGCACACCGGGTACGCGGGCGAAGGTGTTCGCCCAAGGACCAGGTATAGCCAAAGGAGGCTAACCATGGCCGTCCTCTCGAGGCGGCGTCGGGCGATCACGCTCGCCGGTGTGGCCGCGTTGGCCCTTGCCGCATCCGCCTGCGGAAGTTCCAGCGACTCCGGCTCCAGCAACGCCGACAAGCCCGAGTGCCAGCCGTACTCCCAGTACCGAGTCGACAAGACGAAGCACGTTTCGATCTACGCGACGATCCGCGACACCGAGGCCGACAAGCTCGAGCAGTCGTGGAAGCAGTTCGAGGACTGCACCAATATCAAGATCGACTACGAGGGCTCCGGCGAGTTCGAGACCCAGATCAAGGTCCGCGCCGACGGTGGCCAGCCGCCGGACATCGCGGTCTTCCCGCAGCCGGGTCTGCTCGCCACGTTCGCCAAGAGCGGTCAGCTCAAGCAGCTCCCCGCGCCGGTGCAGGCCAACCTCGACAAGAACTGGTCGAAGGACTGGGCCAACTACGCGACCGTCGACGGCAAGGTCTACGGCGTGCCGCTGGGCGCCAACGTGAAGTCCCTGGTGTGGTACTCGCCCGGCCTGTTCAAGGAGAAGGGCTACCAGGTCCCGAAGACGTGGGACGAGATGATCGCCCTGTCCGACAAGATCGCGGCGAGCGGCATCCAGGCGTGGTGCGCCGGCATCGAGTCCGGTGACGCGACCGGCTGGCCGGCGACGGACTGGATCGAGGACATCGTCCTGCGCGACCAGGGTCCGGACGTCTACGACCAGTGGGTCAACCACAAGATCCCGTTCAACGACCCGAAGATCTTCTCGGCCGCCGAGCGCGCCGCGACGATCCTCAAGAACCCGAAGTACGTCGGCAACCCCAAGACGATCGTGACCACCTCGTTCCAGGAGGGTGGCCTGCCGGTCAAGGACAAGAAGTGCGGCATGCACCGTCAGGCCAACTTCTACTCCAACCAGTGGCCGAAGGGCACCAACGTGGGCCCGGACGGCGACGTCTACGCCTTCTACTTCCCGCCGGTGGACCCGTCCAAGGGCAAGCCGGTCCTGGTCGGTGGCGAGTTCGTCTCGGCGTTCTCGGACCGCGACGAGGTCGTGAAGGTGCAGACCTACCTCGCCTCGGGTGAGTGGGCCAACAGCAAGGCCAAGCTGGGCGACTGGATCTCGGCCAACAAGAGCCTCGACGTCAACGCCGTGACCGGCACGATCGACAAGCTCTCGGTGCAGATCCTGCAGGACCCCGCCACCGTGGCGCGGTTCGACGGCTCGGACCAGATGCCCGCGCAGGTCGGCTCGAAGTCCTTCTGGACCGGCATGACCGACTGGATCAACGGCACCAAGGACACCAAGCAGACGCTGGACTACATCGAAAGCACCTGGCCGAAATAACCTGAACTGAGGTCCGGGTCCGGCGCCAGGCACCACGGCGCCGGACCCGGCTGGTCGGAGGACACCCCATGGATTACGACTTCTCCGAGGACGTCGCCAAGATCTGGCCGGCGCTCATGTTCATGGCCGGGTTCGTCGTGGTCGTCGGCGCGCTGCTGTTCGTGCTCGACATCCTGCCCCGGTGGGGGAGGGGCAAGGAGCGGCTCCAGATGGCCGGCTTCCTGGGCCCGGCGCTGGTCCTGCTCGGCGTCGGCCTGGTGTACCCGCTGATTCGCACCGTGTACCTCTCGTTCTACGACGCGGGTGGCGACGCCTTCATCGGCTTCGACAACTACACCTGGATCTTCACCAACGAAGACACCCTGACGATGCTGCGCAACACCCTGCTGTGGGTGGTCTGCGTCCCGCTCTTCGCCACCGGGTTCGGCCTGCTCTACGCGGTGCTGGTGGACAAGGCCCGCGGCGAGGGCATCGCCAAGTCGCTGATCTTCATGCCGATGGCCATCTCGCTCGTCGGCGCCTCGATCATCTGGAAGTTCATCTACGCCTACCGTGACCCCGGCGTGGAGCAGATCGGCCTGCTCAACCAGATCCTGGTCTGGTTCGGCGGCAAGCCCCAGCAGTTCCTGAGCAACGCACCCGGCAACACCTTCTACATGATCGTGATCCTGATCTGGATCCAGGCCGGGTTCGCGATGGTCATCCTCTCCGCCGCGATCAAGGCCATCCCGGCCGAGATCGTCGAGGCGGCCCGGCTCGACGGGGCCAACCCGTGGCAGATGTTCTGGCGCGTGACCATGCCCAGCATCCGCCCCGCCGTCGTCGTGGTCGTCGTGACCATCACGATCGCCACCCTGAAGGTCTTCGACATCGTCCGGACCATGACCGGTGGCCAGTTCAAGAGCAGCGTGCTCGCCGTGGAGATGTACAACCAGGCCTTCCGCTCCTACGACGACGGCAAGGGCTCGGCCCTCGCGGTCCTGCTGTTCCTGCTGGTCGTGCCGATCGTCATCTACCAGGCCCGGCAACTGCGGCACCGAACGGAGATCCGATGAGCAGCACTGACGCCGTCAGCACCGACGCTGCTGACGTCCCCGAGGCCAGCCCGCTCTACCGCCCCGAGGTCGAGTCGATGGCCAGCCGGGTGCGCCGCAAGCTCACGTCCCGGGCCGCCAGCGTCGTGTCGATCATCATCGCGCTGCTCTGGACGATCCCGACCTTCGGTCTGTTCGTCTCGTCGCTGCGGCCCGAGAACGACATCAAGACCACGGGCTGGTGGACGTTCTTCAGCCACCCCAGCGTGACCCTGGACAACTACAACGAGGTCGTCTTCGGCACCTCGGCCTCCTCGGGCCGGCTGGCCAGCTACTTCGTCAACTCGCTGGTCATCACCGTGCCGGCGGTCCTGTTCTCGGTCACCATGGCGGCGATGGCGGCCTACGCGCTGTCGTGGCTGAACTTCCGCGGCCGCGACTGGATCTTCATCGGCGTGTTCGCGCTGCAGATCGTGCCGCTGCAGATGGCCCTGATCCCGATGCTCCAGCTCGTCAAGGGGTACACCGAGTGGGGCGGCGGCTTCTTCGCCGTGTGGTTCGCCCACACCTGCTTCGGTCTGCCGCTGGGCGTGTTCCTGCTGCACAACTTCATGTCCGAGCTGCCCAAGGACCTCTTCGAGGCCGCGCGGGTGGACGGCGCCGGCCCGGCGATGACGTTCCGGCGCATCGTGCTTCCGCTGGTCACGCCGGCGCTGGCGTCCCTCACGATCTTCCAGTTCCTGTGGATCTGGAATGATCTGCTGGTGGCGCTGGTGTTCACCTCGGGTCAGGGCAACCGCCCGCTGACCGCCCGGCTCGCCGAGCTGGCCGGCACCCGGGGCAACGACTGGCAGCGGCTGACCTCCGGCGCGTTCGTGTCGATGATCATCCCGCTGGTCGTGTTCCTGTCGCTGCAACGCTATTTCGTACGCGGCCTGCTGGCCGGTGGAGTCAAGGGGTGAGTTCGCTGCTCTGGTGGCGTGATGCCGTGATCTATCAGGTCTACCCGCGCTCGTTCGCCGACGCGGACGGCGACGGGATGGGTGACCTGCGCGGCATCACGTCGCGCCTCGACCACCTGGTCGAGCTGGGCGTCGACGCCCTCTGGATGTCGCCGTTCTACCCGTCTCCGCAGCACGACGCGGGCTACGACGTCGCGGACTACCGCGACGTCGACCCGCGCTTCGGCACCCTCGCCGACTTCGACGCGCTCATGGCCGCCGCCAAGGAGCGCGGCCTGCGCGTCGTCGTCGACCTGGTGCCCAACCACACCTCCAGCGACCACGCGTGGTTCAAGGAGGCGCTGGCCGCGAGCCCGGGCAGCCCCGCCCGCGACCGGTACCACTTCCGCAAGGGCCAGGGCGTCGACGGCGAGCTGCCGCCCAACGGCTGGCAGAGCGTCTTCGGCGGCCCGGCCTGGACCCGGGTGCCCGACGGCGAGTGGTACCTGCACCTGTTCGACACGAGCCAGCCCGACCTGAACTGGGACCTGCCCGAGGTGCGGGGCATGTTCGAGGACGTGCTGCGCTTCTGGCTCGACCGCGGCGTCGACGGCTTCCGCGTCGACGTGGCGCACGGCCTGGTCAAGGAGAGCGGCCTGCCCGACTGGACCGAGGCCCAGGTGCCGATCACCTCGCCCGGGGCCGAGCACCGCACGCCGCCGATGTGGGACCAGGACGGGGTGCACGAGGTGTACCGCGCGTGGCGGCGCATCCTCGACAGCTACCCCGGCGACCGCATGATGGTCGGCGAGGCCTGGGTCGCGCCGGCGGAGCGGCTCGCGCGTTACGTCCGCCCCGACGAGATGCACCAGGCGTTCAACTTCGACTACCTGATGGCGCCGTGGACGGCCGCGGACCAGCGCGAGGCGATCGAGTCCAGCCTCGCCGGCGTCGAGCCGGTCGGTGCGATCTGCACCTGGGTGCTGTCCAACCACGACGTGGTGCGCCACGCGAGCCGCCTCGGCTTCGAGCCCGGGCACTCGACCCAGGGCGGCATCGGCATCGGCGACCCCCAGCCCGACGAGGCCCTCGGCCTGCGCCGCGCCCGGGCCGCCACCATGCTCATGCTCTCGCTGCCGGGCTCGGCGTACGTGTACCAGGGCGAGGAGCTCGGCCTCCCGGAGCACACCACCCTGCCGGACGAGATGCGGCAGGACCCGACCTGGTTCCGCTCCCGGCACGAGGTCCGCGGCCGCGACGGCTGCCGGGTGCCGATCCCGTGGGTGGCGGACGCGCCGGCGTACGGCTTCGGCCCGAGCGGCGACTCCTGGCTGCCGCAGCCGCCGGACTGGGCCCGCTTCGCCGCCGACCGCGAGCGCGGGGTGCCCGGGTCGACGCTGTCGCTCTACACCGAGGCCCTGCGCCTGCGGCGGACCCATGGGCTCGGGCGCGGTACCGTCGCCTGGAACGAGGGGGAGGACACGCTCGACTTCGTCAACGGCGCGGTCCGGGTGATCACGAACTTCGGCCCGGCGCCCGCCCCGCTCCCACCCGGTGAGGTGCTTCTCGCGAGCGGAGACCTGGCCGCGGACGGCAGCCTGCCGCCCGACACCACGGCCTGGCTGCGGGCGTGACAACGGCGGCTACCGTCGAGTCATGAACGCTCTGATCGCGCTGTTCTCCAGCTACCTCAGCCCGGCCGTCCTGGACGCCCTCGACACCGGGCTGGAGCTCGACCGTCGCCGCCGCAGCTATGGCGGCGGCGGCCTGATCGGAGGCTGCTGCTGCGCCGTGGTCGTCATCGTCGCGATCGTGGTGATCCTGATCGTCCGGCGCCGGCGGCGTCCGCGGGCTTAGTTTCGGGCGCCGCCGACCGATGTTCTCGCCGGGGAGATTGTGATCCTCCGGGAAGGGAACCATTCGGTCATGGCACGAGTCCTGCTCATCGACGACGACGCGGAGATCCGTGAGACCACCGCCATCCGCCTGCAGATCGGCGGTCATCACGTGATCTCCGCGGCGAGCCCGCAGGAGGCGCTGGACGTGGCCGAGGCCCAGCCCCACTTCGACGTGGCCGTGCTGGACCTGCACCTGCCGAAGGTGGACGGCGACGAACTGCTGGACCTGCTGCGCAGGCACGCCGCGACGGCGGACCTGCCGGTGGTCTTCTACAGCGCGAACGCCCCGCACGCCACGTCGGTGCACGGGCTGTCCCTGGCGGACACGAGGCTGACGAAGGGCCGCTCCCTCAACAGCCTCCTCGCCACGATCAGCTGCTTGTCGAACTGAGGGCAAGGTCAAGAGCATCCGGGCTCGGGTCCGCGTCAGCGCCGGACCGTCGCTCCCGCCAGGAATCCCGGCCTCCGCGGCGCAAGACCGCACCAGGTCCACCCCTTCCCGGGTATGCCGGGCGCTCCGCGCCGCGGCATACCCGGCATTTCGTGTATGCGTGCGGTGTCAGGGTTGGGGGCTCTGATGGGCATGTGCAGCGCGTGATCCGTCATCCGTTGCGAGTGAGCGAAACCCGCGTTTTCGCAGGTCATGCGGGGGTAGGCTTCCCACCGGGCGCGGCGCTGCGGCAGAGCGGCGACAGGGATGGGGCGCTACGGGGCACCGGAACACCGCGCCGACCGAAGGGGGTGTCCGCTTGATGCGGATCGATGTGCGGATCGCATGCGAAGCCTGGCCGAGGGAAGGGGACGGCCATGTGGCCGCCTGAGCACGAGCGGTTCGCGGACCGTACGGCCGCCGGACACATGCTCGGAGACGCCGTCGCGGAGCACCTGCGCGCACGGGCGACCACGACGGAGAAGCAGCCGCTGGTGCTGGCCCTGCCCAAGGGCGGCGTGCCCGTGGCGGTGGCCGTGGCCGACGCCCTCGGCGCCGAGTTCGACCTCGTGATCTCCCGCAAGATCGGCCTGCCCTGGCAGTCCGATCACGGGGTCGGGGCGATCGCCGAGAACGGCCCCGCCGTGTTCGACCTCAGTGCCGTGGCCGCGGTCGGCCTCAGCGTCAGCGACCTCTCGCCGGCCGTCCAGCGCGAGCGCGTGGAGCTGCGGCGGCGGCAGGAGCGCTACCGGGGCTCGCGGCCCGCGCCCGACGTCACCGGCCGCGTGGTCGTGGTCGTGGACGACGGGCTCGCGACGGGCGTGACGGCCCGGGCCGCCGTGCGCGCGCTCAAGGTCGGCCGGCCCGACCACCTGATCTTCGCCGCGCCCGTCTGCGCGGCCGAGTCGGTTGACCTGCTCGCCGCCGACGTCGACGCGGTCATCGACATCCACAGCCCGCGCGAGTTCCACGCGCTGGGCCTGTACTACCACGATTTCGCCCCGCTGACGGACTCCCACGTCCTGCAGATGTGCACCCAGATGTGGAGCGAGAGCCGCATTCCCACGACGGTGTAGCAACGCCCTGCGCGATCCCGGTGCCAGTTCGTTCTCGGCACCGGGATCGCGGTGTTTATAACGCCTGGGGTGGGTAGAGCATCACCCCATGAGGGCGGAAGACCTGCGGGCTCGCGTAGAGCGCCGGGGTGACGCCACGGTGGTGCGCCTCGACGGCGTGCTGGGCGTGGACAGCTCCCCGGCCCTGCGCTCGACGGTGCTCGCCTGCCTGGCCACCGAGCCGTCCGTGATCGTGCTCGACGTGGCCGACCTGCGCCACGACGACGACGTGGCGCTGACCGTGCTGCCGGCCCTGGCCCAGCACGCCGCCGCCTGGCCGGGCAGCGCCCTGACCCTGGCCGCGGCGAGTCCACCGCTGGCCTCGGCGCTGGATCGCATGGCGGTGGCGCGGCGCATGCCGATGTACCCGACCGCCGACGCCGCCCTGGCCGCCCACGCGCTGCTGGCGCCGGCGGTACGCGACGCCGGTCCCGGGCCGGATCCCGCCGGGCGCCCGGGCGCCGCTCCCGGTCGCGTCGGCGGCCACCCCGTGTACGCCACCGCCCCGCTCGCGGCCGCCGTCGGCCGGACGGCCCGCGCGGCCGGCAAGGGCGCGGAGGCGGACGATCCGGTCGGCACCCGCGTGCGGGTCGAGCTCCCGCCGCTGCCGGACGCCACCGGGGCCGCCCGCCACATGGTGGGCCGGGCGTGCGTGCGCTGGGGCTTCGAGCGGGTGCGCGACGTCGCCGAGCTGGTGGTGACCGAGCTGGTCAGCAACGTCCTGCGCCACGCCCGCACCGACATGGAGGTCGTCGCCGCGCGCGATCGCGGCCGCCTGCACATCTCGGTGCGCGACCACAGCAGTGACCTGCCCCGCCTCGGCGGCCGCCCGTCCGCGCCCGAGGGCAAGCACGCGAACGACGGCGGCGACGCGCATTCACGCGCCGACGGGGATGTGGGCCGGTGTGCGCATTCCTCCGCGGCGGGGGTTGCGCATTCGAGGACGGGCGGGGATCGGCCCTCGCCCGTGCGGGAGAGCGGATGGGCGACGGGTGAAATGTTGCGCGAGGATGGGCGGGGGCTGCTCGTCATCAGCGCGCTCACGCGGTGCTGGGGCTGCATTCCGGTGCCCGGCGGAAAGGTGGTTTGGGCGACCGTCGCCAATTGAAAAGCTCACCCGCGAACTCATCCGGCGACGCTGAATTTGCGCCGGAAATGGTGTCTACAGTGATCCGGAAAGCAAATCCGCCTAAAGAGCAGGGGGAGTCTCCGCCATGGAGACAATGCCTACGGATTCGGTACTCGAACTGGACACCTGGCGGAATGGCGACGACGAGATTCTGCGTCCGTCCGGGGTCCTCGACTATTCGGCGAGCGTCGGCCTGCGGGTCGCGCTCGCGCGGCGGCTCGACGAGGGCCAGCGCAGCCTCACCGTGGACCTGTCGCGGCTGCGGCTGCTCGACTGCGCGGCGGCGGACACGCTGCTGCGGGCGCAGACCGACGCCCAGGAGCGAGGCGGCGCGCTGCGCGCTCCGGGCGCGTCCGACCTGGTGCTGGACGTCCTCGAGATCATCGGGGCGGCGAAGCAGCTGCGCGCGTACGACGACCCGCCGCCCGGTGCGCCGCCGGTCCCCGAGGCGGACAAGCCCGACGACGCCGAGCCACCGAGCCAGTGGACCACCGTCAACGAGCTGCTGCGCCAGGCCGCGGCGCTGGACCGGTCCGACCCGCGGCGGGGCGCGCTGCGGGACCGGGCGGTCGCGCACAGCCTGCCGCTGGCCGACCGGCTGGCCCGGCGCTTCCACGGGATGGGGGAGTCGCCGGCCGACCTGAGCCAGGTGGCGGCGCTCGGGCTGATGAAGGCGATCGAGGGCTTCGACCCGGACTACGGCACCGACTTCGGCGGCTACGCGACGCCGACGATCGTGGGTGAGCTCAAACGGTACTTCCGGGACAAGGGCTGGGGCGTCCACGTTCCCCGCCGCCTGCAGGAGCTGCGCATCGAGATCAACCGCGTGCGCGACTCGCTCGGACAGCGCCTCGGCCGCTCGCCGACGCCCAAGGACGTCGCCGACCACCTCGGGATCGACGAGGACCAGGTGCTCGAGGCGCTGGTGGCCTCGTCGGCGTACCGTCCGGTGTCGCTCTTCGCCCCGTTGGGCGGCGACGACGACGCGGGCACCCTGGCCGACGTCCTGGGAGACGACGACCGGGACATCGACGGCGTCGAGTTCCGCCAGGCCGTGAAGCCGCTCATCGCGCGCCTGCCGGAGCGCGAGCGCCGGATTCTCTCGCTGCGTTTCTACGGCAACCGGACCCAGGCCCAGATCGCGGCCGACCTGGGAATCTCCCAGATGCACGTGTCGCGTCTGCTGAGCCGCACGCTGGACGGCCTGCGCCGCGCTCTTCTGGACGGCTGAGCCTGCCGCCGCGCGGCGCGTGTGACGGCCGGCACACGCGTGATCGCTGATGCGGGAGGCGAAAAGGTTGAGAAGATCGCGGTACGGGTAGTACGCCCCCCGGTTCGACGAAGGGGGAGCCGTGACAGATCTCCACACTGTGGAGTTCGCCGCCGTGCTGCGCCAGTTGACCGCCCGGCTCATCGCGAGCGACGATCTCGAGGAGGCGCTGGAGGACCTCGTGGAGACCGCCGCCGACCTGGTCGACGGGGCCGCCTGGTGCGCGGTCACGCTGGTCCGCTCGGGCGGGCCGTCCACCGCGGCGGCCTCGTCGGGGTTGCCGGAGGCGTTGCTCGACAGTCAGTACGACAGCGGCTCTGGTCCCTCGATGGAGGCGATCCGCTCTCGGGACATCACACTCAGCGACGACCTGGCCGCGGAGGAGCGCTGGGCGCAGTGGCGCCCGCGGGCCCTCGAGGCGGGGGTGAAGGCGGTCCTCGCGGTGCCGGTCGACATCGACTCGCACGCGGTCGGGGCGCTCACCGTGTACGCCTCCGAGCCCGGCCGGTTCACCGCCGACATCGGGCTCACCGCGATGCTCGTGGCGGAGCACGCCGGCCTGCTGCTGTCCGCCGTGCTCGACCGCGGCCGCCGCGCGGACGTGCAGGCGCAGCTCACCTCGGCGCTCACGGAGGCACTCACCGACGGCGAGACGGTCAACCGCGCCGTGGGGATCATGATGGTCCAGCGCGCGTGCCCGGCGGAGGCCGCGCTCGACGTGCTGCGCGGCACCGCGGCCCGGCTCGGCCTGCCTCTGACGACGGTGGCCGAGCGACTGGTGCAGACCGTCGAGCAGCGGGTGAGCTCCTAGAACCCCAGGCGTCAGACCGTCAGCGTCCAGCTGTCGAGCCTCCCGGCCCCGCCCTTCGCGGTGTCGCGGACCCGCACCTTCCAGATGCCGTTGCGGTTGAACTTGCTCAGGTTCACCGTGTAGACGGCGTTCAGCCCGGCGGCCTTGTCCCGCTTGTTCGCGGCCTTCAGCTTCTTCACCGAGCCGTTGGGCGCGATCAGCTCGACGGTCAGATCGCCGCGCTTCGGGTACGCCACGTGGATCTCGACCTTCGAGGTCTTCGAGGCCTTGCCGCCGCAGCTCGCGACGGCCACGGCCGACAGCGCGGTGCCGCGGTCGCGCAGCACGACGTCGGTGCCGTTGGAGGCGACGTTGCAAGGCTGGGCCGGCGTCGTCGTGACCGGCGTCGCCGTGGCGGGCGCCGGCGTGACGGGGGCCGGCGTGACCGGGGTGCTCTCGGGCTGGGAGGCGACGGTCGTGATGGCGCTGGTGTCGAGCAGGCGGTTGGGGGAGCCGGAGCCCGCGTTCGTCACGACGCCGTTGGTCGCGCCGGCCACGAGGGCGTCGCGCACCTGGGACGGGGTCGCCGTCGGGTTGGCCGAGAGGTAGAGCGCGGCCGCGCCGGCCACGTGCGGGGTGGCCATCGAGGTGCCGCTCATGACCGTGGTACCGGTGTCGGAGGCGTTGCTCGAGCTGGTGATGGACACGCCGGGGGCGAAGACGTCCAGGCACGAGCCGTAGTTCGAGAACGACGCGCGGGTGTCGGTCTGGTCGCTCGCGCCGACCGTGATGGCCTCGGCGGTGCGGGCCGGGGACATCGTGCAGGCGTCGGTGTTCGCGTTGCCGGCCGCCACCGCGTACGTGATGCCGGAGGCGATCGAGGTGCGCACGGCCTGGTCGACCGAGCCGTCCGCGTCGCCGCCGAGGCTCATGTTCACCACGGCCGGCTTCTGGGCGTTGGCGGTGATCCAGTCGATGCCCGCGATGATGCCGGAGTAGCTGCCGGAGCCGTCGCAGCCCAGGACGCGCACGGCGACGAGCTTGACGTTCTTGGCCACGCCGTAGGTGGTGCCGCCGACGGTGCCGGCCACGTGGGTGCCGTGGCCCTGGCAGTCGCTCGCGTCCGGGTCGTTGTCGACGAAGTCGTAGCCGGAGCGCGCCCGGCCGGCGAACTCCGCGTGGGTCAGGCGCACGCCGGTGTCGAGGATGTACGCGGTCACGTCCGAGGCGGTGTTCGCGTACGTGTACGTGCCGTTCAGCGGCCGGTCCTGCTGGTCGATGCGGTCGAGGCCCCACGGGGCGCCCGGCTGGCTGCCCTCGATGCTCACCGTCTTGTCCTGCTGCACGTAGTCGACGAGTGGGTTGGCCGCCAGCCGCTTCGCCGCCTGCTCCGACAGCTGCGCGGAGAAGCCCTTGAGCGTCTTGCTGAACGAGCGGCGCACCCGGCCGCCGAACTGCTCGGCCAGGCGGTTCGCGGCGGCCGCGGTGCCGTCGGCGGCCACGGAGTCCTTGAACACCACGATGTACCGCTCCCGGATCGAGCCGGCCTCGTTCGCGCCGAGGATCGTGCCCTCGGGCGCGGCCAGCGCGGGCGTGCCGGCCCCGAGCAGCCCAGCGGTCGCGGCGGCCGCGATCAGGGACGTACGGAGGAACGCTCGCATGATGCCGGATCTCCCATCAGATGACGCCGAAGTGGTGCTGTTCAAGATTCGGCAGTCCGAGGTGCACGGGCAGGTCGCCGCTCGTTGCCGTGGGGTTGCGGGAGAGACTGGGGGGCATGGAGGACTCGCTGGCGGTGTTCGACATCGATGGGGTGGTCGCCGACGTGCGGCACCGGCTGAAGTACCTGGACCGCCGCCCGAAGGACTGGGACCGCTTCTTCGCCGCGGCGGACCGCGATCCGGTGCTCGCCCAGGGCGTCGAGCTGGCCCGCTCCTACGCCGAGTCGCACGTGCTCGTGTGGCTCACCGGGCGCCCCGAACACCTGCGCGAGCTCACCACGGCGTGGCTGCGCGCCGCCGACCTGCCGGCCGAACTGCTGTTCATGCGCCCGGCGAACGACCGCCGCCCGGCCCGCGACTTCAAGGCCCGCCAGCTCGGGCGGATGAAGCGGGAGTCGGCGGTCGCGGTCGTGGTCGACGACGATCCGGCGGTGGTGGCACGGCTGCGGGGGCTCGGCTACGTGGTGCGGCTGGCCGACTGGGTCCCGCACTCCTCCACGCTGCGCAGCGCCCAGGAAAATGAGGGTCGCACCTGAGCCCGGCGCCCTACCATCGACGGCACGATGCTGAAGCGGACCGACCCCCGACTCGTCCGGCTCGACGAGGCCTGGGCCACGCTGCCCAACCCCTACGACGTCCCGGTCGAGATCTGCGCCGCCCCGGACGTGCCGATCGAGCCCGCCGCGCTGGACGAGCTCCTCACCGTCCTGGAGACCCAGCGCACCCTCGAGTCGCTGTCGCCGGAGGCCCGCATCGAGCGGGTGGTCTGCACGCCCGACTTCCACAAGGGCGCCGGCATCCCGATCGGCACGGTGCTGCAGACCCGCGGCGCCCTGGTGCCGCAGGCCGTCGGCAACGACATCAACTGCGGCATGCGGGTCGAGGCCACGTCACTGAGCGCCGATGAGGTCCGGCCCCGGCTGGACGAGCTCGAGCGCCGGCTGCGGCACCTGTTCTTCGAGGGCGGCCGCCGCATCGGGCTCACCCCGGACCAGCGCGCGGGGCTGCTCACGGCCGGGCTGCCGGGGCTGCTCGCGCACGGCGAGCTCGACACCCCGGTGCGCCACACCGTCCGCGACGGCGACCGGCTGCACGCGAGCGGTTTCCCGGCCCAGCACGCCGAGGAGTTCGCGGACTGGGTGCGCAGCGGCGGCGGGACCAGCTACGACTCCATCATCGGCGGGGTCGGGGGCGGCAACCACTTCGCGGAGCTGCAGTACGTCGCCGCGGTCCATGACGGCCCGACCGCCTACGCGTGGGGGCTCGCGCCCGGCCGGGTGGTCACGATGGTGCACAGCGGCTCGCTCTGCCTGGGCCACCAGGCCGGGGCGACGGGGCGGGACCTGGCGCGCAAGGCGTGGCCGTCCGGCCTGCCCCAGCCCGCGAACGGGATCCGGCCGATGCTGCTTCACGACTCGACGGAGCAGATGCGGCGGCGGTACCTCACCAGCTTCGCGAACGCCGCGAATTTCGCGGTCGGCAACCGGTACTTCCTCAGCCTCATGATGCGCGCCGGGCTGACCGCTGCCGTCGGCGAGCTCGACGCCCGGCTCGTGTATGACGCCCCGCACAACCTGATGTGGCCGGGCGACGAGACCGTGCTGCACCGCAAGGGCGCGACGCCGGCCGGGCTGTCCGGCGACGGGTGGGGCGAGCCCGTGATCGTCCCCGGCTCGATGGGCGCGCCCAGCTACCTGCTGCGCGGCCTGGGCAACGCGCGCGCGCTCGGCAGTGCCTGCCACGGCGCCGGGCGCAGCGTCCCGCGCGGCGCGGCGGCCCGGGGCAGCGACGCGGAGCTCGACGCCTTCCTGCGCGAGTTCCGCGTGGTGACCCCGCTGAACCATCGCGATCCGGCGGTGGCGACGCGGCGGGACATCATCGCGGCGTGGCGGCGCGACCTGAAGCAGGAGGCGCCGTGGGCGTACAAGGAGGTGCTCCCGGTCGTGGACAGCCTGCGCACCGCGGGCGTCGCCGAGCCCGTCGTGCAGCTGCGGCCCCTGCTGACCGTGAAGGGCTAGACCGTCACCGCGGTCTGGGCGGCCAGGAACCGGGCGAGCGCCGGGGCCGGTAGCGGGCGGGCGAACAGGAAGCCCTGCGCGAGCCCGCAGCCCAGCTCCCGCAGCACCGCGGCCTGGCCCGGGGTCTCGACGCCCTCGGCGACGGGGGACAGGTACATGCTGCGCGCCAGCTCCACGACCGCGCGGAACAGCGCCTTGTCCTGCTGCTCCTCGATGCGGTGCACGAAGGCGCGGTCGATCTTGAGCACGTCCAGCGGCAGCGTGCGCAGGTAGGCCAGCGACGAGTAGCCGGTGCCGAAGTCGTCGATGGCGATGCGGATGCCGAACGCGCGCAGCCGGGCGAGGCGGCGGCTCACCTCCGCGGTCTCCTCCAGCGACGCGGTCACGAGCACCGTCTCGGTGATCTCGAGGACCAGCGCGGCGCCGGGCAGGCCGGTGCGCTTGAGCACGGCCAGCACCTCGTCGGCGAAGGCGGAGTTGCGCAGCTGGCGGCCGGAGACGTTCACGGTCACCGAGATGCCGTGCTCGTCGTGCCAGGCCTTGGCGTCGGTGCACGCCTGCTCCAGCACCCACGCCCCCAGTTTGCCGATGAGCCCGATCTCCTCGGCGACGGGCACGAAGACGGCGGGGGAGACCGGGTTCCCGTCCGGCGTGGTGAAGCGCAGCAGCGCCTCGACGGCGGTGACGCGGGTGGTGTGCACGTCGACCACCGGCTGGTAGTGCATCGCGAAGCCGGTGCCGGCCTCGACCGCGGCGCGCAGCTGGTCGGCGAGCAGGGTGTGGGCGACGTGGGCCTCGCGCAGCGCGGGGTGGTAACGCACGGCCCGGTTGCGTCCGGCCTCCTTGGCCGCGTAGAGGGCGATGTCGGCGCTCTGCAGGGCCTCGCCGGTGGTGACGGGGTGCCCGGAGTAGACGCCGATGCTGGCGCTGATCCGCTGCTCGCGCCCGGCGACGCGGTAGGGCAGCGCCAGCTCGCGCACGAGCGCGGCGGCGATCTCGTCCAGCGTCTCCGGCGGGCAGATGACCGCGAACTCGTCGCCGCCGAGGCGGGCCAGCAGCGAGGCGGGGCCGGCGGACGCCCGCAGCCGCTCGCTCGCGGTCAGCAGCAGCTCGTCGCCGGCCGGGTGGCCGAGGGTGTCGTTGACGTCCTTGAACCCGTCGAGGTCGATGATGAGCAGCCCGATCTCGCGGTGGGTGTCGAGCTCCTCCTGCAGGCTGCTGCGGAACAGCTCGCGGTTGGCCAGGCCGGTGAGCACGTCGTGCTGGGCCCGGAAGGCGAGCTCCTGCTGCAGCTGCACGCGGTCGCGCAGGGCGCGGCCGAGGCGCAGCACCATCGAGACCATCAACGCGCCGGTGAGCACGGCGGGCACCAGCGCGTGCCGCCACGGGTCGACCCCTCGGCGCAGCACCAGGTCGGCGACGAGGAGCCCGGGGCCGAGCACCGCCAAGGCGATGAAGCCGGCGATCGGCGTACCGTAATCGCCTCGGCTCTTGCGGGCGCGCAGCAGGGCGTGGCCGGCGTCGGGGTGCAGGGCCGCGGCGGCGAACAGCAGCGCCCAGGTGAGCCAGCCGACCGCGGAGAAGGAGCTGATCACGACCGTGCCGCGGCCGCCGACGTACTTGACGACGTAGAACGCGTCCGTGCACACCATCACCCCGGCCGAGGCGAGCACGAGCCAGGCGACCGTGCCCCGGCGCACCGCGAACGCGACGCGCAGCAGCAGCGCGATGGTCACCAGGTCGCTCACGGCGATCAGGCTCACGCCGAAGGCGTCGAGGGGCTTGAGACCGCTGCGGTGCAGCAGGGGAAAGAGCACGAAGATCCAGGTCAGCTGGGCGATCCCGAGCAGGATGATGCTCGCGTCGAGGATGCGCGCCGAGGACCACGGGCGCAGCCGGCGGGCGATGAGCCACAGTCCGGCGGCGGTGAGGGGGTAGCAGAGGAGGTACCCGGCCCCGAGTTCCTCCGGCGCGCCGGGCACGACGCTGAGCAGCAGGGTGCTCGTCGCCGAGGCCGCGATGCCGCAGCACATGAGCCACCACGCCGCCCGCGGCTCGGGCCGTCGGCGGCGCAGGGCGACGGCGGCCACGACGACGCAGACGAGCAGGGACGCGAGGTTCAGCACGCCTTTGCCGCTCGGCGAGATGAGCGCCGCGACCGCGGCGAGCGCCGCGGCAGCGCCGAGGAACCAGAGCCAGATTCGCACAACATCATTCAGCGGGACGGGTGGTGCAGCCCGGTTGCGCGACGGGGTGCAAGGCGGATCAGCGCTGCCCCGGCCGGTTTCGCCGCCGTGGTGCTGCTCGGCGGCCATCTGCGGCCATCTGTGGCGGTTGTGCGCCCTGTCGTTGCTCACCGGCCTGGTGACCGCGGCCGACGGGCCCGCCCTCGGCCGTTTCGGCGGCATGGTGGCCGGTCCCGCGCTGCTCGGCGAGGCGCTGGCCAACGGGTCGCTGATCAGCTCGACGGGCCGCGACTACCAGGTCACTATGGCGGCTATGAGCTTCGGTCCGCTGTCGGGCGGTCCGGCCGGATACGGTGTCCTGCCGACGGTCTTCGCCGCCGGGACCGTGCTCGGCGCGCTCGCCGTCGGCCGCTTCCGCGAGCCGCGCCACCCGCTGCTCATCCGGGCCGGGCTGGTCGCCGGCGTGCTGGCCTGCGCCGCGGGCGCGGCCTCCCCGCTCGGCCGCCGGCCTTCCGAGGCTCCCGCACTGACCCGATAAGCGGCATATAGTGCGTTTATGACGATCCGCCGGCTGGTGCCGGCCGTTGCGGTGCTGGTGGTGCTGTCGGGGCTGGCGGCGGGCGGAGCGGCGGCGTGGAGCTGGGTGGGGCGCACCCGCGAGATCCGCGCCGCCCAGCACCGGCTCTCCCAGGACCTCGACGCGCGCTGGGCCGCCGACCGCCCCGAGGCCGCCACCGGCCCGGTCGCGCGGCTGCACCTGCCCACGCTGCGGCTCGACCTCGTGGTGCTCGGCGGTGCGGGTGGCCACGACCGGGACCGCGGCCCCGCGCTCGTGCCGGGCACGGCGGCGATCGGCGCCGCGGGCAACACCGGCGTCACGGGCGAGCGGCGGCCGGGCGTGTTCTGGGACCTCGACCGGCTCGGGATCGGCGATCCGGTGGTGCTCGAGACGCGGGAGAGCTGGTTCGTGTACCGCGTGATCGAGGCCCGCGTCGTGCGCCCCGAGGACGGCACGGCGCTCGCCCCGCCGCCGCCCGGCGCCGGGCCGCTGCTGACCCTGGTGACGCCCGAGCCACGGCTGAGCACCGCCCGCCGCCTGATCCGCCAGGCGACGCTCGTGCGCCGCGATGCGCGCGGCGGCCCTCGTCCCACCGAACTGGCCTGAATCTCCTTTACCGGCCATCCCGGGTGCCGATTGGCCCAGTGGGTCCGAGCCGTGTGGTTCGTCCCGATGCGAGTCGTGTCCCCGGGACGGGGTCGAAAGGAGCGCCTGGCCGTGAGCGAGTTGGGTGACATTGTCCAGGAGTTCCTCGTGGAGTCCCACGAGAACCTCGACCAGCTGGACCGAGACCTGGTCGCGCTCGAGGCCCAGCCGGGCTCGCGCGACCTGCTCTCCTCGATCTTCCGGACGATTCACACGATCAAGGGCACCTCGGGGTTCCTGGCGTTCAACCGCCTGGAGAAGGTGACCCACGTCGGCGAGTCCCTGCTGTCCCGCCTGCGCGACGGCGCCCAGGGCATGACCCCGGCCACCACCGACGCGCTGCTGCGCATGGTCGACACGGTGCGCGGGCTGCTCGCCGAGATCGAGGAGAACGGCCAGGAGCTGCCCGGCGACGACTCCGAGGTGGTCGCGGCGGTCAACGCCTGCATCACCGACGACTCGGCCAAGGCCGCGGCGCCCGCCGCGGCCAAGCCGGCCGCCCCGGCACCGGCCGCGGCCCCCGCGCCCGAGCCGGTCGCGGCCGAGGTCGCCGCCCCCGAGCCCGTCGCGGAGGTCGTGGTCGTCGAGCCGCCGGCCGAGGTGGTCGTCGTCCAGCCGGTCGTCGCGGTGATCGAGACCCCGGCCGCGGCGCCGCCCCCGCCTCCGCAAGCCGCCGAGAAGCCCGCCGCCGAGAAGCCCGCCACCGAGAAGCCCGCCGCCGCCCGGCCCACCCCGCCCGCGGCCGCCCCGCCCGCGCCCCCGGCCGCCGCCGGCAAGGGCGCCGGCGAGCCCGGCGAGGAGCCGGCCTCCCGCCGCAGCGTCGCCGACCAGTCCATCCGCGTCGACGTCGACCTGCTCGACAAGCTCATGAACCTCGTCGGCGAGCTGGTGCTGACCCGCAACCAGCTCGTCCGCGCGATCGGCACCGTCTCCGACCCCGGCATGACCCGCACCGGCCAGCGGCTCAACCTCATCACCTCCGAGCTGCAGGAGTCGGTGATGAAGACCCGCATGCAGGCGATCGACCACATCTGGTCGAAGCTGCCGCGGGTCGTGCGCGACCTCTCCTCGACCTTCGGCAAGCAGATCCGCCTGGCCCAGGAGGGCAAGGAGACCGAGCTCGACCGGTCGCTGCTGGAGGCGGTCAAGGATCCGCTGACCCACCTCGTGCGCAACGCCGTCGACCACGGCATCGAGACGCCCGCCGAGCGCGTCGCGGCCGGCAAGCCGGCCGAGGGGACGCTGACCCTGCGCGCGTACCACGAGGGTGGCCACGTCATCGTCGAGGTCCGCGACGACGGCTCCGGCATCGACCCCGACAAGATCGCGCGGATCGCCGTGGAGAAGGGCATCGTCTCGCGCGACCAGCTCGCCACGATGGACCGGCGCGAGATCCTCGCCCTGGTCTTCAAGCCCGGCTTCTCCACCGCCAAGGCGGTCACGAACGTCTCCGGCCGCGGCGTCGGCATGGACGTGGTGAAGACGAACATCGAGCGCATCGGCGGCGCCGTCGACGTCGACTCGGTCGTCGGGCAGGGCACCACCTGGCGGCTCACGATCCCGCTGACGCTGGCCATCATCCAGGCGCTCACCATCGAGTGCGGGCGCGAGCGGTACGTCATCCCGCAGGTCGCCGTGCACGAGCTCGTCTACCTCGACGGGCAGTCGGGCCGGGTGGTCGAGCACGCGATGGGCGCGCCGGTCTACCGCCTGCGAGGCAAGCTGCTGCCGCTGGTCTACCTCGACGACACGCTCGGCCTGGCCCGCGATGGCGAGCACGACACCGACGTGTACGTCGCCGTGCTGCAGGCCGAGGGCAAGCGCTTCGGCCTCGTCGTGGACCGGGTGCTCAACACCGAGGAGGTCGTGGTCAAGCCGCTGACCTCGCGGTTCAAGGACATCGGGGTCTACGCGGGGGCGACGCTGCTCGGCGACGGCCGGGTCGCGCTCATCCTCGACGTCGCCTCGCTGGCCCGCCGCGCCCACCTGGCCGCCAGCCCCGAGCGGGAGAGCGCCGACACGACCGTGCGCCGTGGCGGGGGCAACGCCGACCGGCTGCTCATCGCCGGCGTCGGCGACCGGCGCGTGGCCATCCCGCTGGACATGGTCACCCGGCTCGAGGAGTTCCCGGTCGAGCGCATCGAGCGCACCGGCAGCCGGGAGGTCGTGCAGTACCGCGACCAGATCCTGCCCGTCCTACGCCTCTCGCACCTGCTGGGCGCCTACGAGACCGAGCCCGGCCCGACGGTCCCGGTGGTCGTCTACACCGAGAACGGCCGCTCGGTGGCGCTCGCGGTCGAGAAGATCATCGACATCGTCGAGGAAGGGCTCGACGACTCCAAGCGTGACTTCGGCGACGACGGGCTGCTCGGCTCGGCCGTCATCCAGCAGCGCGTCACCGAGCTGCTGGACGTGCGGCGGGCCATCCTCGCCGCCGACCCGCTGTTCCACACGTCGATGGACCCGTACGAGCACGACCCTTACCAAGCCGGTACCGAGGCCGACTACACCTACCAACCCGCCGGAGCCTGAGCCATGGCCAGCCGTCAGTACGCCACCTTCGAGGTCGCCGACCAGCTCTTCGGCCTCGACGTCGCCAAGGTCCAGGAGGTCCTCTCCTTCGACCAGTACACCCCCGTCCCGCTGGCCCCGGAGTCCGTGGGCGGCCTGTTCAACCTGCGCGGCCAGGTCATCGCCGCGGTGGACCTGCGCGTCCAGCTCGGCCTGCCGCCGCGCACGAAGTCCGCCGAGCCGGCGATGAACGTCATCGTCAAGACCGACGAGGAGTCGGTGTCGCTGCTCGTGGACCGCATCGGCGAGGTCGTGACGCTGCAGGACGACACGTTCGAGCCGCCGCCGGACACCCTGCAGGGCCGCGCGCGGCAGCTGATCACCGGCGCGTTCAAGCTCGACGGGCGGCTGCTGCTCGCGCTGGACACGCAGAAGGCCGTCAACACCAACCCGCCCGGCACGACGCGCGAGGAATAGATCATGAGTGGTACGGAGCGAAGCGGAGTGGCCGCTCATCAGGGGTGCAGGGTTGAGCTCAGGCCGGCGCCGGAGCTTGCGGAGGTGCTGGCATGAGTGGTACGGAGCGAAGCGGAGTGGCCGCTCATCAGGGGTGCAGGGTTGAGCTCAGGCCGGCGCCGGAGCTTGCGGAGGTGCTGGCATGAGTGGTACGGAGCGAAGCGGAGTGGCCGCTCATCAGGGGTGCAGGGTTGAGCTCAGGCCGGCGCCGGAGCTTGCGGAGGTGCCGGCATGAGCTGGTTCACGAATCGCAGCGTGCGGGCCAAGGTGCTCGCCGCGATCGCGGTCGGTGGCGTCGTCACCGTCGTCATCACATTCTTCGGGCTCAACGCGCTGAGCAACGCCAACGCCACCATGCGGCAGTTCACCGCGAAGAACGAGCAGTTCGTGGCCCTGTCGCAGATCCGCCAGGCGCTCACCGACATCGTCGGTGCGCTCAACCCCGACCAGCAGAAGGCCGCCGACACCGAGCTCAGCGAAGCGATCGCCCGCTACCGCCAGGGCGCCCCGGCCGATCGTGCGGACGAGCTCACCATCATCGAGAACGCGCTGCAGGCCTACCGCCAGGTGCGGGACACCGTCGCCGCGCAGGCCGTCGTCGGCGGGCGCATCGACCAGTACGTGACCATCATGGCCGCGCAGGCCCAGCCGCAGCTGACGAAGGCCAAGGACGCCATCGGCCGCATGCAGGACGAGGACATCGCCGAGGCCATGGCGTGGCAGAACAGCGCCGAAAGCGACTACGCGACCAGCCGCAACCTGATGATCGCGGCGGCGGTCGCCGGGCTGCTGGCCGCGTTCGGCATCGGGCTGTGGGTCACCGCGCTCGTCGTCGGGCCGCTGCGGCGCGTCTCCGATGTGCTCGGCGCGGTGGCCGGCGGCGACCTGAGCACCAAGGTCGACGTGCGCTCGGCCGACGAGGTCGGGGTGATGGCCGCGGCGCTGAACAAGGCCACCGACAGCATGCGCGAGACCGTGCAGACGATGGACCACACGGCCACCTCGCTGGCGGCCTCGGCCAACCAGCTCACCGGGGTCAGCGCGCAGATCGCCTCGGGCACCGGCGAGGTCAGCGACCAGGCCGGCGTCGTGGCGCTCGCGGCCGAGGAGGTCTCGCGCAACGTGCAGACCGTCGCGGCCGGCGCCGACGAGATGGGCGTGTCGATCCGCGAGATCGCGCAGAACGCGAGCGAGGCGGCGAAGGTCGCCTCCCAGGCGGTGATGGCGGCCGAGTCGACGAACCAGGCCGTGAGCCGGCTGGGGGAGTCCTCCACCGAGATCGGCAACGTGGTCAAGGTGATCACCTCGATCGCCGAGCAGACGAACCTCCTCGCCCTCAACGCCACCATCGAGGCGGCCCGGGCCGGCGAGGCGGGCAAGGGCTTCGCGGTCGTCGCCAACGAGGTCAAGGAGCTCGCGCAGGAGACCGCGCGGGCCACCGAGGACATCTCCCGGCGGGTCGAGGCGATCCAGGCCGACACCACCGGCGCGGTCGCGGCGATCGGCGAGATCGGCCAGATCATCTCGCGGATCAACGACTACCAGCTCACCATCGCCTCGGCGGTGGAGGAGCAGACGGCGACCACGAACGAGATGAACCGCAGCGTGAGCGAGGCCGCGACCGGCTCCGCCGAGATCGCCACGAACGTGTCCACGGTGGCCGCGGCGACCCAGAACACGTCACGCAACGTAGCGGATGCGCAACGTGCCGCCTCTGATCTGTCCCGGATGTCGAGTGAAATGCGAGCCCTTGTGGCGCGGTTCCGCATTTGAACCTCGAGGGGTCGCAACGACGGGGGCGACGCTCGGTCATCCAGGCCGGCGTCGCCCCGGCCCTTTCGGTGGACAGACCCGGGTGCAGGTGCGTTGCAGACTAGTTGCATGTACAGCCTGGTTAGCGCCCCCGTTCTCGGCTTCGACCTCTCCCGTCTGCAGGGCGGATCGGCCGCGGCCGATGTGCTGCTCCGCAGTCTCACCCTTACGCAGGGTGACCTTCCGGCCATCGCCGCGGCTCGCTCCGACGACGACTGGGACCGCGTGGACCTGTGGCGCGACGTCGACGCCGCCGCCCAGCAGCGCCGGGCGAACGCCGCCGACCCCGGCACGCTGACCGTCATCGAGCGCGCCCCGCTGGGCACCCTCGACGGCCTGCTGCACTGCCTGCGCTACGACGTGCTCGACTGGACCTGGGGCAAGCGCCCGGGGCCGTCGGCCACCATGCCGGCCCCGCAGGCCCGCCTGCCCCGCCAGCGTCAGAGCCCGGTCGCCAGCAAGGCCACCGGCGTGCTCTCCGACGCCGCCGCGGCCGCCTACCTGCGCGAGCTGCTCTCCGACGACTCCCGCCGCCGGCTCTCGGCGCCGTTCGCCTCCGCGGTGCGCGCCCTGCCCGAGCGCGAGCAGGACCTGGGCCCGCAGGCCGACGACGTGCACCGGCTGCTCACCCGCGTCGGCGCGCTCAGCCCGGCCGACATGCAGAGCCTGAACAAGGTCACCGACAGCGCCCGCCCCGGCCTGTCCGACTGGGCCCCCGCCGTGCACTCGGCCTCGTGGGCGGTCTTCCTCTCCGGCCGCGTGCGCTGCGGCGCCGCCGCGCAGCTGCTGCTCGTGCAGGCGCTGGACCGCTCCGGCGTGCCGGTCGCCGACCGCGCGGGCGGGGTGTGGAACCTGCTCAGCGGCGCGGTGCAGGCCCTCATGGTGCGCGACCTGCTCGACTCGGCCACCGCGCGGCGCCTGCTCGACCCCTACTTCACGGCCCTGGGCCCGCTCGCGGGCTAGAAACGCATCGCCATCCCGCCTCTGTCCGAATGCTCCGGGCAGAGGCGGTTCTTTTGGAAATTTCCCTTATCCACGCCGGTTCCGGCGCCGATTAGCCCGCTGGAACGTGACGGGCCTCGCAGTTTCCGCGGGCCCCCCGGTGCTGGAGGCAAGGCGCGTGATCTCGGTTCTGGTCGTGGACGACTCGGTCGTCGTCCGGCGTCTGATCACCGACGCGCTCGGCGACGACCCGGAGATCCGGGTCGTCGGGACCGCCCCCAACGGCAAGGTCGCCCTCACCAAGATCGAGCAGCTGCGCCCGGACCTGGTCACCCTCGACATCGAGATGCCGATCATGGACGGCCTGCAGACCATGCGCGCGATCCGCGCCCAGTACGCCCGGCTGCCGGTCATCATGTTCAGCACGCTCACCGCGGCCGGGGCGACCGCCACGCTCGACGCGCTCTCGGCCGGCGCGAGCGACTACGTGACCAAGCCGGCCAACGTCGGCAGCGTCGCGGAGAGCATCCGCAGCGTCCGCGAGCAGATCATCCCGCGCATCCACGCGCTGTGCGGCGGGCGGCGCAGCGCGCTCGCCCCGCCGCCGGTCCGCCCGGGTCTCGCGCCCGCGCGCCCGGCGGGCGGCACGCAGTATCCGCCGCACCCGCCCAACGCGCCGCTGAACCGGCCCGGGGGCTCGGCGCTGCCCGGGGTCGTGCGGCCGCCGAACGTGCCGCCGGGCGGCCCCGCCGCGGCGCCCATCCGCACCGCGCCGCGCACCGGCGGCGTCGAGGTCGTGGCGATCGGGTGCTCGACGGGCGGGCCCGACGCGCTCACCTCGGTGGTGCGGGCACTGCCCGCGAGCCTGCCGGTGCCCGTGGTCGTGGTGCAGCACATGCCGCCCGTGTTCACGAAGATGTTCGCCGACCGGCTCGACCGCACCGCCGCGCTGACCGTCGTGGAGGCGGCCGGGGACATGGTGGTGCGGCCGGGGACGGTCTACATCGCGCCGGGAGACTTCCATCTGGAGGTACACCGGCGCGGCACCGAGGTGGTGACCAAGCTCAACACCGGGCCGCCGGAGAACTTCTGCCGGCCGGCCGTGGACGTGCTCTTCCGGTCGGTCGCGCGGACGTACGGCGGTTCGACGCTCGCGGTCATTCTGACCGGCATGGGCCAGGACGGGAAACGCGGCGCGGACCAGCTGCGCTCGGCGGGGGCCGAGATCGTGGCGCAGGATGAGGCGACGTCGGTCGTCTGGGGCATGCCGGGGGCGGTGGCGCAGGCGGGTATCGCGCACGCCGTCCTCCCGCTCGGCGAGATCGCGAACCATCTCATCAGCCGTACCGCAGGCGGCCGCGGCGCGAAGTCCATGGAGGTGACCCGATGACCTTGACCGCGCAGGAGTTCGCCTTCATCAGCGGCCTCGTCCGTCGCGACGCGGCGATCGTGCTGGAGGCCGGCAAGGAGTACCTGGTCGAGGCCCGCCTGCTGCCCCTGGCCCGCCAATCCGGTCTGCCCACCGTGTCGGAGTTCGTGAACCGGGCGCAGCAGCGGCCCGAGCCGGAGATCCACGCGAAGATCGTCGACGCGCTCACCACCAACGAGACGTCGTTCTTCCGCGACGGCGAGCCCTTCAAGCAGCTGGTCGACACGGTGCTGCCGGACCTGCTGCAGCGGCGCGCGAGCACCCGCACCATCAAGGTGTGGTCCGCGGCGAGCTCGAGCGGGCAGGAGCCGTACACCCTGGCCATGGTCCTCAACGACAACCTCCCGCCCGGCTGGACCTTCGAAATCCTGGGCACCGACATCTCCACCGAGATGCTCACCCGCGCCGAGGCCGGGCAGTACACCCAGCTGGAGGTCAACCGGGGGCTCCCGGCGCCGTTGCTGGTCAAGCACTTCGAGCGCCAGGGCGCGCACTGGAAGGTCACTCCGACGCTGCGCAAGAACGTGTCGTTCCGCCGGCTGAACCTGGCGGCGCCGTTCCCGCCGATGGGGCCGTTCGACATCGTGTTCATCCGCAATGTGCTCATCTACTTCGATGTGCAGACGAAGCGGACCGTACTGCAGCGGGTCGCCGGGACGCTGCGCCCGGACGGCTGGCTGTTCCTCGGCTCCGCCGAGACGACGATCGGCATCGATGACAGGTTCGAACGGGTGGTCGCCGGCCGCACGTCCGCATACAAGCTCCGGGCGGCCAAGGCCGCCAGCCCCGTGAGCGCTGCAGGAAAGGGGTGAAGCCAGATGCTCACCATGGTGATCGACGATTCGCGCGCGATGCGCCTGATTCTCAAGCGGATCGTGGCACAGCTGGGCTTCGACGTGGTCGAGGCGGGCAACGGTCAAGAGGCGATGGACTACCTCAGGACCAACGTTCTCGAGGGCGGCGGCGAGATCCCCGGTCTGGCGCTCGTCGACTGGAACATGCCTGAGATGAACGGGCTGGAATTCGTCACGGCGGTCCGCGCGGAGCCGCGGCTGCGCGGGATGACGCTCATGATGGTCACTACCGAGAGTGAGCAGAGCCAGATCGTCCGGGCATTGGCCTCGGGGGCGCACGAGTACGTGATCAAGCCCTTCACCCCGGACGCCATCATCGACAAGCTGGCGCTGCTCGGCCTCGTCCCGAACGGAGTCGCAGCATGACGAACCCGACACAAGACGACCTGAAGGTCATCGCGGATCAGGTCTGGTCCTCGTACCTCGACCTGGACGGAGCCAGCCCGCTGCTGCCGCTGCCGCACGAGAAGCCGGTCGACGACGTGACCGCCTCGGTCTCGGTCACCGGCGCGTGGCGCGGCCACGTCCTCGTGAGCTGCTCGGAGGCGGCGGCCAAGCACGTCGCGGCCGCGCTGCTGGGCATCGAGTTCGACGACGTCGCCGAGGAGGACGTCGCCGACGCGCTGGGCGAGCTGGCGAACATCATCGGCGGCAACGTCAAGAGCCTGCTGCCCGAGCCCTGCGCCCTGTCGCTGCCGCACGTGCACGTCGACGGGGCCAACGGCCGCTACCCCTCGGTCACCGAGGTCTGCCACCTCGATGGCACCTGGATGGCCGAGTCGGTCACCGTCACCGTTCTGGAAAGCACCGCCGACCTCGCTGGAGCCCCCGCATGAAGATTCTGATCGCCGACGACAGCCGAGTGATGCGGCAGATCGTCACCCGTACCCTGCGCCAGGCGGGGTTCGAGGGCCATGACCTCGTCGAGGCCGCGGACGGGCAGGAGGCCTTCGACAAGACCGTGGCCGAGAAGCCGGATCTGGTGCTGTCGGACTGGAACATGCCGCACATGACCGGGGTCGAGGTGCTGCGGATGCTGCGCGCCAACGGCAACCAGGTGCCGTTCGGCTTCGTCACGTCCGAGGGCACGCCGGAGATGCGGCAGGCGGCCGAGGACGCCGGCGCCCTGTTCCTGGTCACGAAGCCGTTCACAGCCGACACTTTCAAGGACGCGCTCGATCCTATTTTGGGATGATATGACCTATGTCGCATGTTCTGCCCGCTCCGAAGGCCGTCAAGGATCTGTTTGACGACCTGCTCGGCCGGCCGGTCACCGTGAACCCGGCCGACCCCATGAAAGCCGCCGACGTTCCCAACACCCTGGTCGCCCTCTACACCGACGATCGGCTCCAGCTCATGGCCGTGATCGGGATGGACTTCGCCCTCACGGCCAACGCCGGCGCGGCCATCGGGCTGATCCCGCCCGGCGGCGCGGAGGCGTGCATCGAGGACAAGGTGATCTCGAAGATGATCGGCGAGAACGCCGGCGAGATCTGCAACATCCTGGCCGGGCTCATCAACAAGGAGGACGCGCCGCGGGTCAAGCTGCACCAGGTGTTCCTGCCGGGGGAGAACCCGCCGGCGGACGCGGTCAACTACCTGCTCGCGCTCGGTCGGCGGCTCGATCTCAGGGTGGATGTCTCAGGCTACGGCGGCGGCAAGCTCTCGGTGACGCTGACCGCGTGATGCGGTGCCCGGAAAATACCGCATTTTTCGGGCACCGACCCGGCTTCGCCCGGGCCCGCACGGTTGCGTGGGCGACATCGTGCAAAAAATTGCGTAGTCATGCACTACGCTTGCGGGCATGACTCGACGACTCGCTGAGGTGGCGAAGTACGCCGGCGTGAGCGAGGCGACCGTGAGTCGGGTGCTCAACGGCAAACCGGGCATCTCCGACGCGACCCGCACGGCGGTGCTCACCGCGCTCGACGTGCTCGGCTACGAGCGGCCGACCAAGCTGCGCGGCGAGCGGGCCCGCCTGGTCGGCCTCGTGCTGCCGGAACTGCAAAACCCGATCTTCCCGGCCTTCGCCGAAGTGGTCGCCGGTGCGCTGTCCAAGCGCGGCTTCACCCCGGTGCTGTGCACCCGGACCGCGGACGGCGTCTCCGAGGCCGACTACGTCGAGATGCTGCTGGACCAGCACGTCTCCGGCATCATCTTCTGTGGCGGGCTGTATCACCAGGCGGCCGCCGAGCACGAGCACTACCACCGCCTGCACGACCGCGGTCTGCCCGCGGTGCTGGTCAACGCCGCGATCGACGACCTGGGCTTCCCGCGCGTCTCGGTCGACGACGGCCACGCGGTGGACCAGGCGTTCAACCACCTCAGCTCGCTGGGGCACAAGCGGATCGGGCTGATCCTCGGCCCGGCCGACCATGCCCCGTCCAACCGCAAGCTGGCCGCGTTCAAGGCCGCGGCGGCGGACTCGGGCAGCGCCAACGAGGACGACGTCGAGCGCGTCATCTTCTCGATGGAGGGCGGCCGCGCGGGCGCCACCCGGCTCATCAAGCACGGCGTCACCGGCATCATCTGCGCCTCCGACGTCCAGGCCCTCGGCGCCATCCGGGCCGCCCGCCGGCTCGGCCGCGAGGTGCCCGACGACGTGTCGGTGGTCGGCTTCGACGACTCGCTGTTCATGAACTGCACCGACCCGCCGCTGACCACGGTGCGCCAGCCCATCCAGGCGATGGGCCAGGCGGCCGTGACCCTGCTCGTCAGCCAGGTGGCCGGCACGCTCGTGCCGACCGAGGAGATGCTGTTCGAGCCGGAGCTCGTGGTGCGGGGCTCGACCGGCGCCCTGCAGGACGCCCGCGCGACCACCGCCGCCTAGCAACCCCAAGATCTCAGAGCGCCACGACTCCTGCGGGAGTCGTGGCGCTCTTTGCGTTGGTTGCGCAACGGGTTTGCTGGGCGCGCTCCCACCGCTCGGGCGGGTCGGCAGGGGCCGTGGGCGGTGGGTTTTCGGGCGAATCCGTGCAAGTCAGCGGCTCATGGGAGCGTGCCCGTGCAAGCGGCTGCCCGGAGATCATTAAAATTTTGCAACGGACCATGGACTTCTTGTGCGGCGTGAGCCTAATCTCTTGCCTACGCCAGGCGGAAACCCTGACGCGATGCGATGGAAACCGAGCAGTAACGCGCTTGAAGCACCCACGGCAGCCGACGTCAGGCAGCGCACTCGTGCGGAGCGGTCCAGGTCGGACGCCCCCCGCCCGCACGGCCCTCAACGCCGACTCGCCGGACTACACCCCCCAACAAGGAGCGGATGATGAAGTACTCACGCACCACGGTGGCCTTGGCCATCGCGGGCGCGCTCGCGCTCAGCAGCACGCTCGTCGCGTGCTCCTCGAGCGACAACGCGAGCGGCGACCAGGGTTCGACGACGCTGGACCCGAACACCAAGGTCACGCTCAACGTCGTTGGTCTGCTCCCCGGCGCCAAGCCCGAGGCCCAGCAGGCGCTCGCGCAGGAGGTCACCGACTTTCAGAAGGAATTCCCGAACATCACGGTCAAGACCCACGACTACGAGTGGAAGGCCACCACGTTCGCGGCCGACCTCGCCGGTGGCACGCTGCCGACCGTGTTCGAGATCCCCTTCACCGACGCGAAGACGCTGATCGCGAACCAGCAGATCTCCGACATGCAGGCGTACCTGAACTCGCTGTCGTACGCGTCGAACTTCAACAAGAACCTGCTGCAGTACGGCCAGGGCTCCGACGGCCACGTCTACGCCATCCCGGCGAAGAGCATCTACGCGGTCGGCCTGCACTACAACCGTGACCTGTTCACCAAGGCCGGCCTCGACCCCAACAAGCCGCCGACCACCTGGGACGAGGTCCGCGCCGACGCCAAGGCGATCGCCGAGAAGACCGGCAACGCCGGCTTCGCGCAGATGGCCAAGGACGGCACGGGCGGCTGGCAGCTGACGGTCGACACCTACGCCCGCGGCGGGCGCATGGAGGACGGCAAGAAGGCCACGCTCACCAACGAGCAGACCAAGGCCTCGCTGCAGTTCCTCAAGGACCTGCGCTGGACCGACAACTCCATGGGCGCGAACTTCGACTACGACTGGTCGAGCATCAACCAGGCCTTCGCCGCCGGCAAGATCGGCATGTACACCTCGGGCCAGGACGTCTACACGAGCCTGGTGCAGACGAACAACATCGACCCGAAGACGTACGGCCTCACGATGATCCCGCTCGCGGGCGCCGACTCCGGCGTGCTCGGCGGCGGCACCCTGGCCGCCGTGTCCAGCAAGGCCACGAACAACGAGAAGGCCGCCGCCATCAAGTGGATCGACGCGCACTACCTGCGCAAGTACACCAACCAGGATGCCGCGACCAAGCAGGCCCAGGTGCAGCTGGCCAGCAAGCAGCCGGTCGGCACGCCCGAGCTGCCGATCTTCTCGCAGCAGCAGTACGAGCAGTACCAGGGCTGGATCAAGTCCCTGGTGAACGTCCCGCTGGACCAGATGACCACCTTCACCACGAAGGTCTACGACGCCAAGCTCGTCAACGAGCCGGCCGTCGCCACCCAGGACGTCTACAAGTCGCTCGACCCGGTCGTGCAGGCCGTCCTGACCAACAAGGACGCCAACATCGACCAGCTCCTCACCGACGCCAACGCGAAGGCGCAGCGCGCCATCGACGCGGCCGGCTGATCCTCGCCGCGATGACCCGCACGGTGTGGGCCGCCGGGAGTCCGGCGGCCCACACCGGGCACTCACATCGGGCCTGCCCCGAACACCAGGACGAGGAGTGATGTTGTCGTGAGTACCTCGGACTTCGCCGGGGGCGGCCAGGGCGGCCGGGTGCGCCGGCGCAACCCGGTGACGTGGGTGCAGCGGGGTGGGCTGAGCTCGGTCCTGTTCGGGCTGCCGCTCCTGATCATCTTCGGCGTCTTCTCGTGGTGGCCGATCGTGCGGTCGGTCATCATGAGCTTCCAGAAGACCAACCTGGTCGGGATCCCGACCTGGGTCGGCTGGAAGAACTTCCACTACGTGCTCACCGATCCGGACCTGCCCACCGCGGTCGGCAACACGTTCTACTTCGCGCTGCTCGCCCTGGTGATCGGCTTCCCGATCCCGCTCGTGGCGGCGGTGCTCATCAGCTCGGTCCGCAAGCGCAAGGGCCTGTACTCGGTGCTCGCCTACCTGCCGGTGGTGGTGCCCCCGGTCGTGGCCGTGCTGCTGTGGCGGTTCTTCTACGACGGTGGGAAGGACGGCGTGTTCAACACGCTGCTCGGCTGGGTCGGCCTCGGGCCGTACGCCTGGCTCTCCAGCCCCGGTCTGGCCATGCCCTCGCTGGTCGTCGAGGCGACGTGGGCCGCGGCCGGCGGGACCGTCATCATCTACCTGGCCGCGCTCATCGGCGTGCCGGACGAGCTCTACGACGCCGCCGAGGTCGACGGGGCCGGCATCTGGCGCAAGGTGTGGCACGTGACCATGCCGCAGCTGCGCGGCGTGCTGCTCATCACCTTCATCCTGCAGATCATCGGTACCGTGCAGGTGTTCCTGGAGCCGTACCTGTTCACCGGCGGCGGCCCCGCGAACGCCACGGTGACCGTCCTGCTGATGATCTACAACTACGCGTTCGGCAGCTCCCTGGGCGCGAACTACGGCGCCGCGACCGCCCTGTCCGTCATGCTCGCGGCCTTCCTGGCGATCCTGTCGCTGGTGTACTTCAAGCTCACGTCCGGCTGGAGCAAGTCGTGACCGGTCCCGAGGGAAAGCGGAGCACCATGGCTGTCATCGACCCCGCCCGGCAGCGGCCGGGCGCCGGGCCCGTCGCGACGCCGGTGGATGTGGCCCAGGCGGCCCGCCCGGCCCGCAAGCGCAAGGCATCGCAGTTCGAGGGCAGCCGCGGCTTCGTCTCCGCGCAGGACTGGCGCAACCCGCGGGTCAGCGTGGTCATGAAGACGCTGCATACGATTCTGCTGGTGTTGCTGCTCGTCGTCGGTATCGGGCCGGTGCTGCTGCTGGCCAAGTTCGCGATCACGCCCACGCAGGACATCATCCGCACGCCGCTGGCGATCTTCCCGCACGGTGTGCGCTGGGCGAACATCTCCGAGGCGTGGAACGACGTCAGGATCAGCCACTACTTCCTCAACACGATCTGGCTCGCGGCCGGCTCCTGGTTCGTGCAGCTGCTCGTCGCGACCACGGGCGGCTTCGTGCTCTCCGTGCTCCGCCCGGCCTGGGCCAAGATCGTCAACGGCCTGGTGATCGCGACCCTGTTCGTGCCGAGCGTCGTGCTGCTGGTGCCGCTGTACCTCACGATCCTCAACCCGCCCGGCCTCGGCATGTCGCTCATCAACAACTTCTTCGCCGTCTGGCTGCCGGCCGGCGCGAGCGCGTTCAACGTCGTGCTCGTGACCCGGTTCTTCGACGGCCTGCCGCGCGAGGTGTTCGAGGCGGCCAGGGTCGACGGGGCCAGCTCGTTTCGGCTGTTCTGGTCGGTCGTCCTGCCGATGTCGAAGCCGATCCTCGGCGTCGTGTCGGTCTTCGCGGCCATCGCCAGCTGGAAGGATTTCCTCTGGCCGATGCTCGTGCTCAAGGACCCGAACCTGCAGCCGCTGTCGGTGCGCCTGCCCGCGATCGCGTCCCAGACCGACCTGGGCGTGTTCCTCGCGGCCCTGGCGATCTCGACGCTCATCCCCGTCGTGTTCTTCCTGATCTTCCAGCGCATGTTCCTCTCCAGCGCCGGATTGGGCGGAGCCGTCAAGGGCTGACCGCACGGTCCTCGCCTTCCAGATCCACCTGTTGTGTCCAGGCACTTCGAGTTCCGAGAAAGCAGGTTCCACGTGGCCGACCAACACCACCAGGCTTGGTGGCGCAGCGCCGCTATCTACCAGGTGTACTTGCGAAGCTTCGCCGACGGCAACGGCGACGGCGTCGGAGACCTGGCGGGCCTGCGTTCGCGCCTGCCGTACCTGGCCGGCCTGGGCATCGAAGCGATCTGGATCGTGCCGTGGTACCCCTCGCCGCTGGCCGACGGCGGCTACGACGTCGCCGACTTCCGGGCCATCGACCCGATCTTCGGCACGCTCGCCGAGGCCGAGAAGCTCATCGAGGAGGCGCACGCCGCCGGCATCCGGGTGATCTGCGACATCGTCCCGAACCACTGCTCGGACCAGCACGCCTGGTTCCAGCGGGCGCTCGCGGCCGAGCCCGGCTCGCCCGAGCGGGACCTGTTCTGGTTCCGCAAGGGCCGCGGCGAGCACGGCGAGCTCCCGCCGACCGACCTGCAGTCCATCTTCGGCGGCCCGGCCTGGACCCGGGTCGCCGACGGTGAGTGGTACCTGCACCTGTTCGCCTCGGAGCAGCCCGACTTCAACTGGGACCACCCGGCCGTCCGCGAGGAGTTCGAGGACATCCTGCGGTTCTGGCTCGATCGCGGCATCGACGGCATTCGCATCGACTCCGCCGCCGTGCTCATCAAGGACCCGCTCGTCAGTGACGTCTACGAGGACAACGAGGGAATCCACGAGGTGTACCAGTCGTGGCGGCGCATCGCCGACACGTACACCCCGCCCCGAGCGCTCATCGGCGAGGTCTGGCTGCCCGACCACGAGGCGTTCGCCCGCTACCTGCGCCCCGACGAGCTGCACACCGCGTTCAACTTCGCGTTCCTGGGCGCCCCGTGGGACGCCGCGGAACTGCGCCGGGAGATCGACATGACGATCGAGGTGCACGCCCCGGTCGCCGCGCCCGCCACCTGGGTGCTGAGCAACCACGACGTGACCCGCGAGGTGACCCGCTTCGGGCGTGAGGTGACCAACTTCGCCTTCGCCGACAAGCGCCGCGACGTCCCCTCCGACCTGGCGCTGGGCACCCGCCGGGCCCGCGCGGCCGCGCTGCTGACCATGTCGCTGCCCGGCGCCTACTACCTCTACCAGGGCGAGGAGCTCGGCCTGGAGGAGGTCGAGGACCTCGACGACGCCCTGCGCGAGGACCCCATGTTCCACCGCTCCGGGGGTGTGAACCCCGGCCGGGACGGCTGCCGCGTGCCGCTGCCCTGGTCGGGGACCTCCGCCCCGTTCGGCTTCAGCCCGGCCGACGCGACCGGCGAGCCGTGGCTGCCGCAGCCGGCGCACTGGGCCGAGCTCTCCGTCGCCGCCCAGCAGGGCACGCCGGGGTCGTTCCTGCGGCTGTACTGCGACGCCCTCCGCCTGCGCCGCGAGGACCCCGCGCTCGGCGACGGGCCCATGCGGTGGCTCGAGTCCGGCCCGCAGGTGCTCGCGTTCGCCCGCGGGGAGGACTTCGCCAACGTGACCAACCTGGGCGCGGAGCCCGCTGTCCTGCCGGCGCACCGCGAGGTGCTGCTCAGCAGCGTGCCGCTCAACCCCGACGGCACGCTGCCCTCCGACGCCTCCGCCTGGCTGCGGCTGGCCTAGGACCGATCCAGCTCCACTCGCACGGGGACTCAGACGCCGGGCGGTCGCACAAGTTGGCGGGTGCGACCGTCCGGCTTTTTCACGCCTCAAACGCTAACTTAACTGTTAATGCCGACCCGACCCCAGAGCGTTAACTGTTAAGACGATCCACAATCTTGATGGCTCGCGGGGCCGCCCAATAGGTTCTCTACCAAGGAAAGAGACTTCCTCGTGGAGGCGGCACATGCGTTCCACCCCGACCGTCGCGGCGACATCCCAGCCGTTCCGATGGTGACGCCGGGTTATTCCGGGAACAGAGGCGGGGCGCTGGCCACACCGGCGCCCCGTTGTTCTTCACTCACACCAAAGGTGTTGCGGAAAATGCCATCCAAGATTCTGTGACCAGCGCGTACTACTCCCAGTCCCAGCGCAGACCGTAGCGCCCGGGGCCATAGTCGAGGGCGATCGCGTGCACCGAATGGCCCGTGTCGACCTCCATCGAAACGACCTGTTCGTCCTGCCCGTCCATCTGCTGGAACTGATATACCGCGCGCGGTAACGCGGCCGGGTCGAAACACACCTCGACCACGTATTCGCGCACCGGCAGGCGGAACTTGCGCTCGTACTGAGTCGCCAGCGGAAACGGCGGATAATTGTGCAGCGCGTGCTCGGTGATCACCGTCTCGCCCTTGGCGAGCGGGCGGTCGAACAGTAGCTCGGCCAGGAGCAGGCCGCTCTCCGGGTGCTCCACGACCCGGCCGAGCCGGCAGTTGCGCACCGGCGTGAGCAGCGGCAGCGGGTTGCCCGGCACGTCGAGGCGGATGATCGCGACCCAGCGGTCCGGCCCGTCGGCCTCGGCCCGCAGCACCTGCCGCACCAGGAACGACACCTCGCCGCGATCCGGACCCACGTTCGCCCGGTCGTGCTGGCTGAGCCGCGTCAGCCGCTCGTCCCAGCGGGTCTCGATGCCCTGGGCCAGGTCGACGATGAGGTCCCGCTCGGACCAGAACGCGCCCAGTTCCGCGGTGTCGGGGCTCTTGTGCAGGTGCCGGCCGCGCGGGCGCGGAGGGCCCACCAGGGCGGCCAGCGAGCCCGGCTCGACCTCGAGGATCTTCTCGAGCTCGGCCAGCGCCGCGAGGGACTCGCGCCGCTCCGGGCGGCTGCGCCCGGTCTGCCAGTAACTGAGCGTAGCCAGGCTGACCGAGTAGCCCTCGGCGCGCAAACGCTCCTGGATGCGTTCCAGCCCCAGGCCTCGTGCCTGGATTGCATCTCGTAACGCGCCAGCGAAGTCGACCATCAGCCCCCCGGGAGCCATCCTCGCGGTCGGGGCCGCACACATGCAAGCGCGCGTTTGAGGTGAGCCCGATTCGGTTACCCGTTCATCCATGGGCGAGCGGTGGTACACCGAGAGTGTCATCTATTGCCTGGACGTCGAGACGTTCCAGGACTCCAACGGCGACGGCATCGGCGACTTTCAGGGTCTCATCGGCCGGCTGGACTATCTGACCAGGCTCGGAGTCAACTGCCTGTGGCTCAGCCCGATCCATCCGACGCCCGGCAAGGACGACGGCTACGACGTCACCGACTTCTACAACGTCGATCCCCGGCTGGGCACCCTCGGCGACTTCGCCGAGCTGCTGCACCAGGCCGCGAACCGCGGCATCAAGGTCATGATCGATCTGGTGGTGAACCACACATCCGACGAGCACCCGTGGTTCCAGTCCGCGATCTCCTCGCCGGACTCGCCCTACCGTGACTGGTACGTCTGGGCGGACAAGGAGCCCAGCGACCGCCGCCAGGGCATGGTGTTCCCCGGCGAGCAGTCCGAGACGTGGACCTACCACCGCAAGGCGCGCGCCTGGTACTACCACCGCTTCTACGACTTCCAGCCCGACCTGAACTTCAGCAACCCGCAGGTCCGCTCCGAGGTCAAGAAGATCCTCGCGTTCTGGATCCAGCTCGGCGTGGCCGGGTTCCGCATGGACGCGGTGCCGTTCATCATCGAGCTCACCGAGCCCGGCAACCCGAACAGCCCGCTGGACTTCGACTACCTCTCGGAGCTGCGCGCCCACGTGCAGTGGCGCCGCGGCGACGCGGTGCTGCTGGCCGAGGCGAACGTCGAGCCGGAGAAGCTGCCCCAGTACTTCGGCGACGCCGGCGGCAGCGGCAACCGCATCCACATGCTCTTCGACTTCATGCTCAACGGCCGGCTGGTGCTGGCCCTGGCCCGGCAGAACCCCGAGCCGGTCATCGAGTGGCTGCGCTCCACGCCGCACCTGCCGCCGGGCGGGCACTGGGCCACGTTCCTGCGCAACCACGACGAGATCGACCTGTCCCGGCTCACCGCCGACCAGCGCGAGGACGTCTTCGCCGAGTTCGGCCCCGACCCGGACATGAAGCTCTACGAGCGGGGCATCCGCCGCCGGCTCGCCCCGATGCTGGGCGGCGACCGGGCGCGCATCGAGCTCGCGTACTCGCTGCAGTTCACCATGCGCGGCACGCCGGTCCTGCGCTACGGCGAGGAGATCGGCATGGGGGAGGACCTGTCGCTGGAGGGCCGCTACGCCATCCGCACCCCGATGCAGTGGTCCTTCGACAAGAACGCCGGGTTCTCGGCGGCCGAGCCCGTCCGGCCGGTGATCAGCAAGGGCGAGTACTCGTACCAGAAGATCAATGTGACCGCCCAGCGCGGGGACGACCAGTCCCTGCTCGCCTGGTTCGAGCGCATGATCCGCACGCTGCGGGAGAGCCCGGAGGTCGGCAACGGCACGTGCTCGGTCATCGACCGGGCGCTGCCGCCGGGCGTGCTGGCCCACCGGGCCGACGGGCCCACCGGCTCCATGCTCTTCCTGCACAACCTCGGCACCGAGGACGCCATGGTGGACCTGCACGAGCTCTTCGGCGAGACCAACCATCCCAACGAGGTGTTCGGCGACAAGGCCTACCCGGAGGTGGGCGACCTCTCCGAGCTGTCGCTCGGGCCCTACGGGTACCGCTGGATCAGGCTGCGGCGGCAGAACGTGTAAGAGCGGCCTTGCCCGGCTCGGGTCCGCGGGGGTTCAGACCGTTGCTCCCGCCAGACACCGCTCGGCGCTGGCGCGCCGTCGCTGCCAGGTCCGCGGTTGGCCGCCCTGGCCTTCTCGTCAGTCCGTTGGCACCGCGCCGGCGGTCACGCCGAGGGGGATCCGGGCGGGCTCGACCGGCCGGCCGAAGTGCCAGCCCTGGCCGAGATCGCAGCCGAGCGCGGCCAGCCGGGCCGCCTGGTCCGCGGTCTCGATCCCCTCGGCGGTGACCGTCATCTGCAGCGTGTGCGCGAGGCGGATGACGGTCTCGACGATCTGCTCGTCGACGTGGTCGCTCTCCAGCTTGCGGATGCCGGCCATGAACGCACCGGCCAGCTTGAGCCCGTGCACCGGCAGGTGCCGCAGGTAGGCGAGGTTGGAGTAGCCGATCCCGAAGTCGTCGATGACGATCCGCACGCCCAGGTCGGCCAGCTGCCGCAGGGTCTGCACCGGCCGCCCGGTCTCCTGCATGAGCACCGTCTCGGTCAGCTCCAGCTGCAGGTTGGCCGGGTCGAGCCCGGACTCGGCCAGCGCCGCGCGCACGTCCTGGAGCAGCCGCGGGTCGGAGCACTGCCGGGGCGAGACGTTGACGCTGATCAGCAGCGGGTTCCTGGGGTGGCTGCGCTGCCACGCGGCCGCGGCCAGGCACGACTCGCGCAGCACCCACCGGCCCAGCGGCAGGATCATGCCGGACTGCTCGGCGACCGGGATGAACGTGTTGGGCGAGACCGTGCCGAGCTCGGGGTGCCGCCAGCGCAGCAGGGCCTCGGCGCCGTGCAGCCGGTTGTCTACCAGCCCCACCAGTGGCTGGTAGACCAGCTCGAACTCGCCGCGGTCCAGAGCGCCCGAGAGCCGTCCGGTCAGCCCGTAGCGCAGCAGCTGCTGCGCGTTGCGCTGCTCGTCGAAGACGGCGTAGCGGGCCCGGCCGTCGGCCTTGGCGAGATAGAGCGTGGCGTCGGCGGCCCGCAGCAGCTCCTCCGGCTCCGCCCCGCGCGCGACCTGCTCCACGATGCCGATGCTCGCCGAGACCGCGAGCTCGTGGCCGTCGAGCCGCACCGGCTTGGACAGCGCCGCGAGCATCGCCTCGGCCAGCTCGGTCAGCTCGTCGGGGCCCTTGGTGTCGCGCGCCACGACGACGAACTCGTCGCCACCGACCCGCGCCACGAAGTGCCCGGCCGCGTCGACGCAGCCCCGCAGCCGGTCGGCCAGCGCGACCAGGAGCTCGTCGCCGTAGCCGTGCCCGAGGGTGTCGTTGACGGTCTTGAACTCGTCGAGGTCCAGGAAGCACACCCCGATCCGGGCGCCCTCCTCGGCGTCGCGCAGCGCCTCGGCGAGGTGGCCGTAGAGGAGCACGCGGTTGGGCAGCCCGGTGAGCGGGTCGTGGTGGGCCTGGTGGTGCAGCTCGCGCTGGAGACTGTGCTCGGCGTCGGTGAGCGCGCGGGTCCACGCCCGCCGGATGCGCTCCTGGTCGTCGAGGATCTTCTGCTGCTGCGCCCGCGCGAACCCGGCCGCGAACCCGCCGATCACCTCGCCCGTCGCCGTGGGGGTCAGCACGCCGATCGAGCGCTGCAGGGCCTCCGGGCTGTTGAGGCCGATCTGGATCAGGGCGGCCCCGACCTCCGCGGCGGCCGCGGCGTCCCCGGTGCCGAGGGCATCCGTCAGCTGTACGGTCTGCCGCTCGAAGAACCGCTGCAGGGCCTCGGCGCTCAGGTCGAGGTAGCTGGTCTGCCGCACCGCGGCGAGCCACTGCCGGGCGAGCTGCGAAAGCGCAGGATCGATGGCGGCATCGCTTTGGTCGTCCCAGCGCGCCACTCCATCACCCCCGGCGAAGATTACTGCACCGCGGCCCCACGTTGAATCGACGCTCAGTGCCGTTCTGGACCCGTTTCCGTGAGTCCCTCCGGGCGCGGCGTCAGGAGCTGGACGAATGTAGGTCTGTCGATCTCTTTCGGGCCGCGGGTGGCACCCGCGAACCTCCGCCGCACCTCGTGGACGCGCTCGCAGTGTTCACTGTCCGTCACGGTGAGTGCCGTTTCTGGTCGCTCGCCGGCCCGCCGCGGCCCGGTGCCGAACCTTCAGCGCACGACGGCGCGGGCGATCGCGGTCAGGGTGCGCGGGGCGAGGCGGCCGTCGCCGAGGCCGAGCTCGATCAGGGCGTCGAAGACCCGCTGGTCGCGCTCGGCGGCGCGGACGGCGGCGTCGACGACCCACCGGCGCTGGCTCAGCGCCGCGGCCACCCGCGAGTGGCGCAGGTGCCGGCCGAGCCGGTCGCGCAGGGCCCGGCGGTAGCGGCCCGCCGGGTCGTCCCCGTGGGCCGCGGCCGCGCCGGCGAGCGCGCCGGAGAGCACCGCGTAGAAGATGCCCTCGCCGGTGAACGGGTTGACGAGCGACAGCGCGTCCCCGGCCAGGAGCAGGCGGCCGCGGGCCGGGGGAGGGCGGTGCGTGGACAGGGGCAGGTGGTGGGCGCGCAGATCCGTGGCGGCCGCGGTGTCGACGTCGGGCAGCAGTTCGGCCAGGCGGTCGAGGAGGCGGCGGCGGGTGAGCGGGCCGTCGCGCAGGACCTCGCCGTAGCCGATGTTCGCCCGGCCGTCGCCGATCGGGAACGCCCAGGCGTAGGCGGGCCAGCCCGACTCCGTGGTGACGATGCGCTGCTCGGCCGGCAGGTCCGGGGCGTGGGCGTAGCCGCGGATGGCCAGGGCCAGGTGCCCCGGGCCGTTCGGCGCGAACCCCAGCGCCCGGCGGACCAGGGAGTAGGCGCCATCCGCGCCCACCACGGCGCCCGCCCGGATCCCGCCGTCGAGCACGACGTGGTCGCCGCGCTCCTCGATCCGCCGGACGGTGTGCTCGACCAGGGCCGCGCCGGACTGCCGGGCGGCCTCGGCCAGGCGGTGGTCGAAGATCGTCCGGGGGATGGTGTACGCCGGGCGGGCGTGCGGCCGCGCCACCTCGCCGCCGCCCGGCCCGCGCAGCCGCAGCGCCGGGACCGGGGCGAACTGCGGCGACAGCGGGAAGACGCCCAGACCGGCCAGCACGTCCAGGGCGTGCGGCGCGATCCCGTCGCCGCAGGGCTTGTCCCGGGGGAACGCCGCCTTGTCCAGCAGCACGACCGTCGCACCGGCCCGCCGCGCGGCCAGGGCCGCCGCCGCGCCCGCGGGGCCCGCGCCGACCACGGCCACGTCGAAGCGATCGCCACCGGTATCCATGCGCCCGAGCGTGCCACAGACCCGGGGGAAGCGGCCGGGTGGCGGCTTGGCGGAAGACCCCGTCCGTCCGTCCGCCCCCGGCACGTCGATTCGCCGCCGACGGGGGACGCACGGGGGTTCACGGAGATTGTCGCGGGTGACTACAGTCGCGGCATGCCCTGCCCAACTTGCTACTTTCCGGGCAACGACCCCGCCGCGACCCAGTGCGCGCAGTGCGGCGCGGCGTTGACGCCCGCGGCGGGCGCATACCCCGGGTCACCCGTCGCATATGACGTGCATCCGATCTCCGACCAGGGCGCGATGCCGCCCGCGGCGCAGTTCCCGCCCTCACCCGGGCCGCAGTTCCAACCCCCGCCCGGGCCGCAGTTCCCGCCCCCGCCCGGGCCGCAGTTCGCGGCGGCGGCGCCGTACCCCGGTGGCCCGGGTCAGCCCGCGCCGGGGGCCTATCCGCATCAGCAGCCGCCGCCGCAATACCCGGCGGGCGGGTATCCCCAGCTGCCACCGGTGTCCGGCGCGCCCTACCCGGGCATGCCGGTCTCCCCGACGCCGATCTCGGTCACGCCCGCCTCCGGACCTCCGCAGCCCGGGTACTACCAGCCGCTCAAGCCCGGCCGCGCCCGAGTGCTGCTGCCGCTCACCGTCATCGTCGTCGTGCTCGTCATCGCCAGCACCGTCATCGCCGTCGTGAAGCTCACCGGCGGCTCTGGCGGCTCGGCGGCCGCGGCCTCGTCGTCGGGCGGGCCGGTGCCGGGGCCCACCACGACCGGGCCGGGGCCGGGCCCGACCTCGGCGGCGGAGACGACCGGCGGCGGCGATCCCAAGGCGCAGGCGGCGGCGGTCGACGCGCTGCTCGACGCGAGCGTGGCCAGCCGCACGAAGCTCAACGCCGCGATCGACCTCGTGGGCAAGTGCACGCTGTTCGACAAGGCGATCGCGGACATGCAGACGGTCGGCACCGAGCGGCAGTCGCAGATCGACAGCGTCACCCGCTTCGACCTGTCGGCGATCCCCGAGGGCGAGCAGGTGCGCTCGATGCTCAAGGAGTCGCTCGGCTTCTCCCTCGCCGCGGACCGCAGCTACGTGCCGTGGGGCCAGGCGCAGCAGGCCAGCGGGTGTGGCGGCGGCGGGGAGTCCGACTACCAGGAGGCGCAGAACCAGTCCAAGAACGCCACCGACGCCAAGACCCGGTTCCTGGGCGTGTGGAACCCGGTCGCGAGCCGGTACGGGCTGCGACAGCGACAGGTCACCGACATCTAGGCCGGCCCCGGTCCAGGAGTTGCCCTGCGGCCTGTCGCCGCGGTGGTCAGTCCCTGTCCAGCGCCGCGGTGTTGTTGCGCCGCGTCTGACGCCGCGGTGGCGTCGGGCCGGGTTTCGCGCCGTCGTGGCGTCGGGCCGGGTTCAAGTGTTGTCCTCCGAGCGGCGCTGCGGGAACGGCTCGCCCGCGACCGCCTCGGCCCGCAGCGGCTCGTCGGTGCCCGGCGCCGTCCCGTCGCCCGCGGTGGCGGTGGGTCTGGCGGGTGGCTCGGGCTTCTGGCCGTACCCTCGCGTGATCATGCGGAACACGGCCAGCATGACGGCGGCCACCGGCACCGCGATGAGCAGGCGCAGCAGCGCGGTCTGCGTGTCGAGCTGGTGGGTGACGAAGCCGGCGTAGAGGGCCGGGGACGCGATCAGCAACGCCAGGAACAGCGTCGAGAACCGCGCCATACCCAGCACCTCAGCCTCCCACCAGGCTCAGCCGCTCGCAGAGCATCGCGGCCCACTGGAACGGGGTCGACGGGCGGCCGTCCAGCAGGGCCACCGGCACCCGCAGGGACAGCGGGCTCGCCGGGTCGCCGCTGGAGCCGGTGCCGCGCAGGCAGATCGCGTCGACGCGGCGCAGGCCCTGCAGGTGGTGCGCGACGTCCGAGGTCTTGCGGCTGGCGTCGACGACGACCCACACCGCGACCGGGCGCACGGCCTCGACGATCGACGCGGCCCAGCCGGCCTCGTCCAGCGCCGCCTCGACCGCGACCACGCTCGCCGCGTCGGACTTGCGCAGCTTCTTGGCCCACAGGCGGGCGTCGTGCGCGCCGGTGATGCGCCGCTTGCCGTCGATCCCGGCCGCGGCCGCGTTGCGCCCGGCGAAGAGGATGTGCTCGGCGTCGAGGCGCTGGGCCTCGGCCACGAACCGGGCCACCTCCATCGCGTGGGTCGACTCGCCCACCACGATGAGCGTCTCGCCCGGCGCGTCCGGCGCGGGGTCGGCGACGGGCAGCGCGGTGAAGGCCTCGACGATCGCGCCGTAGGTGTCGCCGGCGGACGCGCGCACGGAGATGTCCGTCGGCACCCCCAGCGACTCCAGCTTGTGCGCCAGCTCGCTCGCGCCGGCGCCGTTCGGGCGGTCGGTCTTCTCGGCCATGGCGGCCTCGGCGGCCGCGGACGCCTGGGCGTAGGCGCCGAGCCGCTCGCTTGCGGGCGGCGTGCGCGGCTTCTCCACCGTGGCGGTCGCTTCAACAGGCATTCGGGACTCCTGCCGGGAATCGGTCGGCCGGAACTTGGCCGGCTCGGAACGGGTAGGTCCATCTGCTGCGCAATCGGCGTGCCCGGGCGGCACACCGAGCGGTCCGGGCGGCCCGGTGGGCCGCGCCCCGCCGGTCCACGCCGGCGGCGGGGGCACCGGGCCCCGCGGGAAGGCGCCGCCCAGAAGCCCGAGCGACGCTGCGCGGGTCGGCGGCGGTGGTGGCGGGCCGGTCCGCCCTCGGCCGAAGCGCGCCGGCGCGTCGCGGCCGAACCGCACAGGAGCGTCGCGACCGAACCGCGCCGGCGTGTCGCGGCCGAACCGGGACGGCGTGGACGGATCGTGCGACGGGCCGTACGGCGCGCCCCGGCCGCCCGGCCGCCCGGACGCGCCGCGCAGCGCGTCCCCGGTCGGCATCGGTGATCCCGCCGGCGGGGGAGGGCCCCAGCCCACCGTCGCCCGGCCCCACGCGGCGGCGGGCAGACTCGCCGCAGCCGCGCGGTGTTCGGTGGGGTCCCGCAGCCAGGACGGCGGGTCCGCGGCCCGCGCGCCCCAGTGCTCGGCCCCGGCCCAGGCGTCGAGCCGCTCGAGCTGGCTCCAGTCCACGTCGATGGCCCGAGGATCCGGCAGTTCGAGCCGCGCGGGCGCCACCACATCGGGCCGGGCGGGCGGCGGGGGCACAACGGCCGGCGCCCTGCCCTCGGGCGCGGACGGCGGTGGCGAGACAGCCCCGGGCGTTGCGGCCACGGCGGGCGCGGGCGCGGACGCGGGCGCCGAGACCGCGGACGGCGCGGACGCGGGCGCTGCGGATGCGGGCGGCGCGGATGCGGGCGCTGCGAACGCGGGCGGCGGGGATGCGGGCGGCGCGGATGCGGGCGGCGCGGACGGGCGGATGCTCGGCGGTGTCGCTGGGGTCCAGCCGGCCGGTGGGGCGGTCGGGTTGGCGGGTGGGGGAGCGGCCTTCACCGGCGGCTTGACCTCGGACCGCTTGACCCCGGGCGGCGTGACGGCCGCGGCCGGAGCCGTGGGCGAGGCGGCCTTCGTCGGCGCCTTTTCGGCAGCGGTGGCCGAAGGGAACGCGGCCTTGGCCGGAGCGGACTTCGCAGGAGCCGCCGGCCGCGCAGCGGGCGCTGAGGCCGGCGCGCCCGGCTGGGTCTTGGCCTGAGCGGCCTGGGCGGCCCGAGCCTTGGCCTGAGCAGCCTGAGGAGCCTGCGCGGCTTGAGCGGCCTGAGCGGCTTGAGCGGCGTGAGCAGCTTGAGCGGCGTGAGCAGCCTGAGCGGCTTGGACGACCTGTGCGGCCTGCGTGTTGGCCTGAGCGGCGGCCGGTGGTGGAGGCGGGCGCAGACCCAGCTTCGCGACCGGCTGCTCGGCCCCGGGCCGAAAGGGGCGCACCGACGGCGCCGCCGGCTCGGTCGCGGGCTCGTGCGGGCCCGCATGCTCCGCGGCCAGCAGGCGGTTGAGGGCTTCGGCGGCGGTCGGCGGGCGATCGGGCCGTACCGTTGCCGCGCTTTCCTGGGCCTCGGCCAGCAGCGACGCGAACGCGGAAGCCGCGGTCGGGTTTTCCCCGCGCCGCTCCGCCGCATCGGCCAGCGCGGCCAGATCCTCGATACTGATCTGGCGTTTCGGCGTGTCGTCCTGGACCGGCGGCGCGGCGGATGATTCAGTGTTCTCAGCGGGGCCGGAAACGGATTCCGCGGCTCGCGAGGAATCCGGAACCTCGATGGTCAGCTCGTATTTTTGCGTGCCGAACAGCCCGCCGACGCCACCGGAACGGACCTTTTCGGCCGAGATGATGACAGCGTCGGGCCCGTGCTCGTCACGCACCTGCGCGAGTAGTTCCTCGAGGTCACGACCCTCAAGCAGCAACCGGGTAGGCACCGTTCACCACCCCAATAGTCTCAATTCGCAGCGTACTCCCGGTGATCTCTGAGTACGACAAAACCGGCAAACGCGGAAGCGCCATCTGCACCAGCCGGCGCAGTGCGTTGCGCAGTTGCGGCGAACACACGAGCACCGGGCTCACGCCGCGTTCCTCGCCCTGTTCGGTGAGGCGTGTGAGGTCGGCCAGAATCGACTCGGCACGGCCGGTGTCGATGAGCAGCTGCAGGCCGCTGTCGGTCGGGCGCATGGATTCCAGCAATTGCTGTTCCAGTCTCGGCTCCAGGGTGATGGCGGTGAGCGTGCCGTCCTGCGAATAGCGGTTCGCGATCGCCGGACCGAGGGAGGCGCGGGCCGCCTCCAGCAGCGCGTCCGGGTCGGTGGACTGCTTGGCCTGCAGCGACAGCGCCTCGAAGATGCGCACCAGGTCGCGGATCGGCACGCCCTCGTCGAGCATCCCGTGCAGGACCTGCTGGACCTGGCCGAGGCTGAGCACCGCGGGGGTGAGCTCCTCCACGACGACCGGGTGGGAGCGCCGGACGACCTCGGCGAGCGCGCGCACGTCCTCGCGGCCGAGCAGCCGGCTCGCGTGCACGCGGACGATCTCGGCCAGGTGGGTGATGATGACCGACGCGCGGTCGACGACCGTCGCGCCGGTGAGGTCGGCCTGGTGCCGCAGCTCCGCCGGGACCCACTTGCCGGCCAGGCCGAAGACGGGCTCGACGCCGGCCCGGCCGGGCAGGAAGTCCAGGCCGTCGCCGATCGCCAGCACGGTGCCGGGCGGGGCCATGCCGCGGCCGACCTCGACGCCACTGATCCGCACCGCGTACGTCGACAGCGGCAGATCCAGGTCGTCGCGCGTGCGCACGGGCGGCATCACGATGCCCAGCTCCAGGGCGACCTTGCGGCGCAGCGCGCGCACCCGCTCCAGCAGGTCGCCGCCGCTGGCCTCGACGAGGTCGACGAGGTCGGGGGCGAGGGCGAGCTCGAGCGGGTCGACGCGCATCTCGCCCAGCAGCACCTCGGTCGGGTCGGGCGGGAGCGCCTCGGCCTCGGCGGCGGCCAGCTGGTCCTGCTCCTCCGCGGACGGCTCGACCCTCTTCGGCAGCCGCAGCGCGATGACGAGCACCCCGCCGCCGGCCAGCAGGAACGGCAGCTTCGGCAGGCCCGGCACCAGGCACAGAGCCAGGGCCGCGCCGCCGGCGATGAGCATCGCGTTGCGGTGCTGGCTCAGCTGCTTGCTGACCGTCGAGCCCATGTCGCCGTCGTTGGCGGAGCGGGTGACGATGAGGCCGGTGGCGACCGACAGCAGCAGCGCCGGGATCTGCGAGACCAGGCCGTCGCCGACGGACAGCAGCGAGTACGTCGAGATCGAGTCGGCCGGCGACATGCCGCGCTGGAGCATCCCGATCGCGAAGCCGCCGATCAGGTTGACCATCGTGATGATGATGGCCGCGATCGCGTCGCCCTTGACGAACTTCGACGCACCGTCCATGGCGCCGTAGAAGCTCGCCTCGGAGGTGATCTCGGTGCGCCGTTTGCGCGCGGTCGCCTCGTCGATGAGCCCGGCGTTGAGGTCCGCGTCGATCGCCATCTGCTTGCCGGGCATCGCGTCGAGGGTGAACCGGGCGCCGACCTCGGCGACCCGCTCGGCGCCCTTGGTGATGACGATGAACTGGATGATGAACAGGATCAGGAAGATGACCAGGCCGACGATGAGCGAGCCGCCGACGACGAAGTGGCCGAACGCGTCGATCACGTGGCCGGCGAAGCCGTTGGTGAGCACCAGCCGGGTCGCGCTGATGTTCAGGGCCAGCCGGAACAGCGTCGCGATGAGCAGCAGCGACGGGAACGAGGAGAACTCGAGCGCCCGCTTGACGTACATGCTGACCAGCACGATCACGAGCGCGAGGGTGATGTTCGCGGCGATCAGCGCGTCGAGGATGAACGAGGGCAGCGGCACGACCATCATGAGGATGATCAGCACGATGCCGATCGGCACCACGTACTGCGAAAGCCGCTTCGGCACCGCCCGCTGTTCCTCTCCCGCCTGGTCGTTGTCCTACTGATCGGTGGCGAACGGGTACTTCTGAGGGTTTTCCTTCGGTTGCGCCGCCGGGTGCCGATCGTTGAGGCGTGCAGCCCGCCACAACCTCCTCCCGCACCGACACCACGCAACTCGTGCACATCGGCCGCCAGCCCATCTACGACTGGGGCGGCCACGTCGTGGGCTACGAGCTGCTCTTCCGCGGCGCCGCCGAGGACCTCGAGGCCACCCGCCGCAGCTCCTACGCCACCAGCCAGGTCATCGTCAACGCGTTCACCGAGTTCGGCCTGGAGCAGCTCGTCGGCGGGCGCAAGTGCTTCATCAACCTGACGCGGGAGTTCCTGGTCGGCGACCTGCCGCTGCCGTTCGACCCCGACCACGCGATCCTGGAGATCCTCGAGACCGTCGAGATCGACGGGCCGGTGCTGTCGGGCACGGCCCGCCTCGTCGAGCAGGGCTACGAGATCGCGCTCGACGACTTCGTCTTCGGCCTAGGGCACGAGCGGCTGCTGGGGCTCGCCGCCTACGTGAAGCTCGACCTGCTGATCCGGGAGCCCGACGAGCTGGCCGAGGTGGTGGAGCAGTGCCGGCGGTACCCCGGGGTGAAGCTCGTCGCGGAGCGCCTGGAGACCGAGGAGCACATCCTGCTCGCCAAGCGGTTCGGCTTCGACCTGCTGCAGGGCTACGCGGTCGGCCGGCCCCAGGTGCTCAGCGCCGTCGCCCTGTCCCCGTCGCGGCTGCGGCGGCTGGAGCTGCTCGGGGCCGTGACCGCCGAGGACGCCGACCTCGCCAAGGTCGTGACGATCGTGCAGAACGACCCCGCCCTGTCCTACCGCGTGCTGCGCGCGACGAACTCGGCCGCGAGCGGGCTGCCGCGCCGGGTCTCGTCCGTGCGTGACGCCGTGGTGCTGCTGGGCTCGGCGAAGATCCGCCAGTGGGCCGCGCTCATGCTCGTCAGCGACGTCGCCGAGTCGGCCAGCGAGGAGCAGCTGTCCAGCACGATGGCCCGGGCCCGGCTGTGCCAGACGGTCGCCGAGCGGCTCGGGCTGCCGGGGGAGGCGGCGTTCACCGTCGGGCTGCTCGCCGGGGTGGCCGAGCTCATCGCCGAGCCGATCGCGGAGATCGCGAGCCGGCTGCCGCTGACCGTGGAGATCGTGGAGGCGCTCGTCGACGGGCACGGCCGGCTCGGCCAGGTGCTCGCGACCGTGCGCGCCTACGAGCTCGCCGACGAGCAGGCCCTCGCGGCGTCCCCGGTCTCCTCGAGCGAGCTGGCGAAGGCGTACCTGTCCGCGGTGGGCTGGTCGATGAAGACCATCGAGGGCGCGCTGGGCACCAGCGCGGAGTAGTGGCCGATGGCCGGTGAGAAGACCGAGCAGCCTACCGAGCAGAAGAAGCGGCAGGCGCGGCGCGAGGGCACCCGGGCCCGCACTCCGGACCTGGGCGCGTGGGGCGGGGTCCTGCTCGCGAGCTTCCTGCTGCCGATGATGGCCCGCGAGCTCGCGACCCGCACCCAGGCGATGTTCCAGCAGAGCACGCAGGCGTTCACCGACCCCGAGCCGGCCAAGGCGCTGGAGCTGGCGAAGTCGGGCGCGAAGGACATGCTCGTCGTCGCCGCGCCGATCACCGTCGGGCTCTTCGCGTTCGCCATTCTCGCGGCCGCGGCCCAGGGCGGCCTGCGCCCGGCGACGAAGCTGTTCAAGCCGGACTTCAAGCGCCTCAACCCGCTGAAGGGCCTCAAGAAGACCTTCGGCGGCCAGGCCGTGTGGGAGTCGGCGAAGTCGCTGGCCAAGGTGCTGGTGCTCGGCCTGGTCGTCTACAACACGATGAAGAGTCTGGTGCCCGCGCTGCTCTCCGCGACGACGGTACCGCTGCAGACGGTCATCGGCCTGGTCGCGAGCACCGTCCTGCACGTGGTGCAGATCGCCGCCGCGACCGGTCTCGTGCTCGCCTTCGCCGACTACTTCGTGGCCCGCCGCCGGGTGAACAAGCAGCTGAAGATGTCCAAGGAAGAGGTCAAGGAGGAGCACAAGAAGTCCGAGGGCGACCCGCACGTGAAGGGCCAGATCCGGGCCCGGCAGCACCAGATGGCGCGCAGCCGCATGATGGCCGACGTGTCCCAGGCCGACGTCGTGGTGGTGAACCCGACGCACGTGGCGGTGGCGCTGCGGTACGAGCCGGACAAGGGCGCCCCGAAGGTCGTGGCGAAGGGCGCCGAGCTCCTGGCGGCGAAGATCCGCGAGGTGGCCGAGGAGCACCGGGTGCCGCTGGTGCAGGACGTCCCGCTCGCCCGCGCGCTCTACGCCGCGTGCGAGGTCGGGGACGAGATCCCGGCCGAGCTCTTCGGCGCCGTGGCCCGCGTGCTCGCCTTCATCATGATGCTCAAGTCGAAGGGCTCGGCCGCGGGCCTGCACACCAACGTGCTCGGCCCGGCACCCACGGACTGACGGCACCTACGGACTGAAGAGCCTCAGCAGCAGGTTGACCGACTGGGTGGTCAGGTTGGCCATCGCGTTCGGCAGCAGCATCATGGCCGTGCCCACGATGCTCAGGGTCAGGAAGATCTTCGCGGGGAAGCCGAACGAGAACGGGTTCAGCGCCGGGGCGGCCCGGGTCAGCAGACCGAGCGCGACGTCCACGGCGAGCATGATCGCGATCAGGGGCGCCGCGATCTGCAGGCCGGCCAGGAACATCTGCCCGGCGCCCGTGGTCACCAGCTGGGTGAAGTGGGTCATCGACATCGTGCCGTTGAGGGGGATCGCGGTGTACGACGCCGCGAACCCGCGCAGGATCAGCTGGTGGGCGTCGGTGGCGTACATGATGGCCATCGTGATGAGTCCGTAGAACCGGCCGAAGACCGCGTTGCCCTGCAGGGAGAACGGGTCCATCGCGAACGCCAGCGTGAACCCGCCGACCAGGTCGATGAGGTTGCCCGCGATCTGCGTCGCGGCGAAGATCATCATGGTCAGGAACGCGATCGCGGCCCCCACCGCGGCCTGCTCGATCGCGTTGGTGACCAGGAAGCCCGCGGACATCTCCGGCGGCACCTGGGTGGCCAGCTTCGGGGCGAGCGGCAGCGCGATCGCGATGGAGAGCAGGCCCTTCACCGTCGTCGGGGTGCCCTTGTTGCTGAACGGCGGGCACAGGGCCAGCCACACGCCGGCCCGGATCGAGGCCAGCAGGATCGCGATGACCGTGCTCAGCGAGAGGTCAAGCGCCATTGATCAGCGCGGGGATCGAGGCGTAGAGCTGCTCGGTGTACGCCACCATCTCGTGCAGCATCCAGTTGCCGGCGATCACCAGGGCGGCGCCGATCGCGGCCGCCTTGGGCACGAAGCTCAGCGTGCTCTCCTGGATCTGGGTGACGGACTGGAACAGCGACACCGCGAAGCCCACGACGAGCGAGGTGAGCAGGATGGGGCCGCCGAGCTTGGCGGCGATCGTCATCGCCTGCAGGGCCAGCTCGATGATCTTCGTATCGGTCATGTGGAACCTCGGCAATCAGCCGCGATAGCTCGCCACCAGTGCGGTGAGGATCAGCCCCCACCCGTTGACCAGCACGAACAGCAGCAGTTTGAAGGGCAGGGCGATCGTGACCGGGGGCAGCATCATCATGCCCAGGGACATCAGGGCGGCCGAGACCACCATGTCGATCACCAGGAACGGGATGTAGATGACGAAGCCGATGATGAACGCGGCCCGCAGCTCGGAGAGCACGAAGGCGGGGATGAGCGTCGTCAGCGGCACGTCGTCCTTGTTCTTCGGGGCGGGCCGATCGGCGATCTTGGTGAAGAGCGCGATCTCGTCCTTGCGGGTCTGCTTGAGCATGAAGTTCCGCAGCGGCTCGGAGCCCTCCTTGAACGCCACGGACTGGGTCTTCTCGCCGTGCAGGTAGGGCTGCACGCCCTCCTTGTTCACCTCGGAGAGCACCGGCGACATGATGAACAGGCTGATGAACAGGGCCAGCCCGGCGATGACCTGGTTGGGCGGCACGTTGCTCAGGCCCATGGCGTTACGGGTGATGCTGAGCACGACGAAGACCTTCGTGAACGAGGTCATCGTGAGCAGGAGGGCCGGCGCGACCGACAGCAGCGTCAGGGCGACCAGGATCGTGATCGACTGGCTCGGCTTGACCCCGTTGACGTCGATGTTCACGCTGCCGTCGGGGTTGCCGTCGATCACGGGGGCGCTCGGCGGGGCGGGCGGCTTCGGGGTCGGGACCGCCTCCGCGATGCCCGGGGACGCCAGGAGGAACAGTGCGAGCATCAGCAGTACGACAGCGGCCAGACGCTTCACGAGGCGCTCTTGCGGATCAGCTTGAGGGCCGGGGCGAGCGGATTCTCGAGGGGCTGCGGCTCCGGGAAGAGCGCGGCGTCCGCGTCGGCGAGCAGCGACACGCCCGCGTCGCTGACGCCGAGCACGAGGGCCCGGTCGGCGACCTTGACGACCGCGACGGACGAGCCGCGGCTGAGCTGCTGGCGTGCCACCACGGTGACGGCTCCTCCACTGCGGCCGCCGAGCGGGCGTCGGGCGATCCGCATCAGCGCCCAGAGTATCGCGAACACTACGGTGAGTGAGCACAAGACGCGCAGTACGAGTTCCATCGGTCGCTGCCGTCCTAGGCCCGGTCGCTCGGGCCGACGATCTCGGTGATCCGGATGCCGAAGTTCTCGTCGATCACGACGACCTCGCCGCGGGCGATGAGCCGGCCGTTGACCAGCAGGTCGGCCGGGCCGCCGGCGGCGCGGTCGAGCTCGATCACCGCGCCCGGGGCCAGGGAGAGCAGCTCGCGCACGCTCATCCGGGTCCGCCCCAGCTCGGCCGTGACCTCCATCTCGACGTCGTGCAGCAGGTCGAACGCGGGCGGGCCGCCGCGGGCCCGCTCCGAGCGGTCCGCCGCCCCGGCGTCGCCGCCGTCGGCGCCCGTGACCTCCGCCGCGACCGCGAGCCCGACGACGGCCTGGACCCCGAGCTCACCGGCCTCCAGCGGGATCAGGACGCCGCCGGCGGCGACGAGCTCCGCGAGGGCCTGCGCCGGCTGCAGCAGCTCGCCCGGGTCGACCACGACGGGCCCGAGGACGGCCGCGGCCGCCTCCAGGGCCGGACGCACGGCCTGGCTGAGGTCCAGGCTGCCCATGGGCGAGTTGGCGAGCGCCTCGACGAGATCCTGCGTGACGACGATCGCGACCTCGCCCTGCGCCGCGCCGGCGAAGCGGGCTCGGACCGCCTGGCCGGTGATGGCGAGGTCGTCCGCGTTCTGCGTCGGCACGCCGACGGAGAGCGGGGAGCTGGCGGGCAGCAGCGCCACGGCGGCCTGCGCGGCCGCCTCGGCGCGGGCCAGCGAGGCCTCGTTGGTACCGATCGTCATCGGCTGGTCTCCTCAGCGCGGTTCATGCCGAGTTGTCCGGCGGGCCGGTGGGTGGGGCGCTGACCCGGCTGGGGGCTCGGCACCACCAGGCAGGCCATGCGGTTGCCCTGCGCGCCGGGCACGGCGTAGGCGAACGTGATGTCCGCGGTAACCACGGCGAGCGGGGCCGACGTCGGGTGCGCCAGTGGGACCACGTCGCCGGGCTGCAGCCCGACCAGGTCCGCGGGGTGCATCCGCACCGGCTGGAACCGCACGGAGACCTCGATCGGCGCGCCTTCCAGGCCGGCGACGACATTACGGTACGCGGCCTCGCGGGCCGCCCGCTGCGCGTCGGTCAGCACCGCGTCGCCCCGCTCGCCCTGCAGCTTCGGGAAGATCGACCCGAACGGCAGGCAGATCGTGGCCATGCACTCCTCGGTGCCCACGCGCATCTCGAACGACGACACGATCACGGCGTCGGAGGCGGCTCCGGCCTGGGCGAACTGGGGGTTGTACTCGATCGTCGTCATCTGCGGCCGCAGCGCCACGATCCCCTCGAAGGCATACCGCAGCTCGCCGAGCGTGCGATCGATGAGGCCGTGCAGCAACGGCATCTCGATGTCGCTCAGCGGACGCTGTGGCTGGGGGCCGCCGGGGCCGCCCAGCATGTGGTCGATGCAGGCCATGGCCGTGCTCAGGGAGAACTCCAGGATGGCGGTGCCGGGCAGGGGGTCCATGGAGAACATCGCGACGACCGTCGGGCTCGACAGGCTCGAGATGTACTCGTCGTAGGTGAGCTGTTCGATGGAGATCAGGCTGATCGACGACACGGCGCGCAGGCTCGTGGTCAGCAGCGTGGCGTACTGGCGGGCGAAGGTCTCGTAGGCGATCTGGAGCGTCCGGACGTGCTCCCGGGAGAGCTTGGTCGGTCGGCGGAAGTCATACGGCTCGGGCCCGGAGCTCTTGGACCCACGCCGGTGCATCCTGCCCGGCGTGCGACCACTCCCGGTCGCGGACGTTGACTGCGTCACTCTCTTACCATCGGTCTTTTCGGGTGCAGGTTGACGTAAAACGGCCGAAACGGACCTGAAGGTTTCCTCCGAAACCTCCAGGTCCGCACCGGTGCTCCCGCTACTGAATCACAAACGTGGTGAAGTAGACGTCCATAACCTCTTTCTTCTTGTCCTCCGTGTAGGCCTTCACGACCTTCTCGACGAGCTCCTTCTTGGCCTTCTCGCGGCCCTCGGCGGTCAGCAGGGCGTCCTCGCTCTGGTTGCTGAACTGCTCGATGGCGATGTCGAGGGCCTTGGAGCCGTCGGGGGCCTCGGCGGCGTCGGTGGTGGCCTGCAGGGTCATCTTGAGTTTCAGGTAGTGCCCGTCGGCCAGGTTGATCGTGATCGCGTCGAGCACGGAGACGACGCCGGGGGTCGGGGCCGGCTCGGCCGTGGCCTTCTTCGGGGCGAACATCATGTAGCCGCCGACGCCGCCGCCGACCAGTGCGACCAGGGCGATCGCCACGATCATGATGAGCTTCTTCTTCCCACCCTTGCCGGGGGTCTCCTCGGTGGTCTTCTCGTCCTTGTCGGCCATGGGGTGCCTCCTTCGTCAGCTGGTGGTGGTTGCAGCCGAGGGCAGCAGCGCCCGGGTGTCGGCCGGTAGGTTGGACAGGACGATGACCTCGACGCGGCGGTTGAGGGTTTCGGCGCGTGGGTCGGTGGTGGGGTAGAGGGGTTTGGTGTCGGCGAAGCCGGTGGCTTGCAGGCGGTTGTCGGCGATGCCGGCGTCGGTGTGGAGGGTGCGCACGACGGCGGCGGCGCGGGCGGAGGACAGTTCCCAGCCGGAGGGGTAGGTGCCGGTGCCGCCGGTGAGCTGGTTGGTGTGGCCGTCGACTTCGATCGTGTTGGGCAGGGCGGCGATGGCGGGGCCGATGCCGTCGATGATCTGTTGGCCGGCGGTGAGCAGGGTGGCCTCGTTGCCGTTGAAGACGATGCCGGTGGTGACGATGGTGACGATGAGGCCGCGTTCGTCGATGGAGTACTTGACCTGGTCCTGGAGGCCGTGTTTGGTCAGTTCCGCGGTGATGTCGGCTTTGATCTTGTCGTAGTTCTTGATCTCGGCCGCGGCGGCGGCCTGGCGTTTGGAGGCGTTGGAGCGCTCCTTGGCCTGGACGGCCTCTTGGACGGCGGTGGCGTCGGAGGTGGTGCCGCCGATGCCGGAGGAGAGGTCCATGGGGCTGTTGGAGTCGGAGGACTCCATGAGGCTGGCCTCGCCGCCGTCGAAGGCGACGGAGGGGTTGCCGAAGCCGACCGCGAGGCCGTTCTTGAGCTCGGCGAACTTCTTCTGGTCGACCTGGGAGATCGCGAACAGCACGATGAACAGCACCATGAGCAGGGTCATCATGTCGGCGTAGGAGACCAGCCACCGCTCGTGGTTCTCGTGCTCCTCCTCGTCGTGGCCGCCCTTCTTGTGCTTGGCGTGCGCGCCGGCCTTCGCCGCGTGTCCACCACCACTCATCGCGGCGGCCCCCCCTCAGGTCGTTGTAACGCCGTCGGGGATGACATCGGACCGATCGCCCGACACCGGAGTGCCGGGCGGTTGCCGAGTCGGTGTGGGCCGGTTACGCGGCCTTCTCCTTCTCCTTGGAGGCGCCCGGAGGCAGGAGGCTGCGCAGCTTCTGCGCGACCAGACGCGGGTTGGCGCCCGCCTGGATGTTGATGATGCCGGCGATGACCAGCTCCATCTGCCCGCACTCGATGTCGGACAGGCGTTTCATCTTGGCGCCCATCGGCAGCCAGATGACGTTCGCGGACAGCACGCCCCACAGGGTGGCCACGAACGCGCCCGCGATCAGGTGGCCCAGCTTCTCGGGCTGGCTGAGGTTCTCCAGCACATGGATGAGGCCGATGACGGTACCGATGATGCCGATCGTCGGCGCGTAGCCGCCCATGGCCGTGAAGATCGCCGCGGCCTGCTTGTCGGCCTTCTTCTTCGCGTCGACCTCGGCCTCCAGGATCGCGGCGAGCTCCTCGGAGTCGGTGCCGTCGATCGCGAGCTGCAGGCCCTTCTTCAGGAAGGGGTCCTGCACCTCCTTCATCGCGTCCTCGAGGGCCAGCAGACCCTCCCGCCGCGCCTTCTCGGCCAGCTTGACGATGTCGTCGACGAGGGAGTCGTACACCGCGGACTTGCTCAGCAGCACCCGCTTGAGCGAGTCGACGAGGGCGATGGTGTCCTTGAGCATGCCGCCGGCCATGGCCGCGCCGAGGGTGCCGACGAACACCAGCACCAGCGGCGGGACCAGGAAGATCGAGCCGGGACTGCCGCCCTCGAGGATCATCGCGGCGAAGATCGCGATAAAGGCGAGGACGATTCCTGCGAGGGTTGCCGGATCCATGGTGCCTAGCGCTCCCGACGGTGCAGACGGACGACATTGGTCTCTTTGACCCGCTCGGCGGCGGCCTCGGCGCGCTCGTCCGGCGTCTGCCCGACCAGGTGCTGCGCCTCGACGACGACCGAGGCACGGTACTGCCGCACGAGCGCCACGAGTTCGGGCAGCGACTCGGCGACGAGGTACTTGGTGCCGTCGACGAGCGTGATCACGGTGTCCGGGGTGCAGTCGGCCCGCTCGACCAGGTCGGGGTTGAGCGCGAACACCGGGCCGTTGAGTCGGGTCAGCAGAATCACGGCGCCCTCCTAGGACCTACCGCTTGAGGTTCACCAGCTCCTGGAGCACGTCGTCCGACGTGCTGATGACCTTGGAGTTGGCCTGGAAGCCGCGCTGGGCGACGATCAGGTTCGTGAACTCCTGAGCCAGGTCGACGTTGGACATCTCCACGGCGCCGCTCTGCAGCGTGCCGAGGCCGCTGGTGCCCGGGGCGCCGACCTGCGCCAGGCCGGAGTTGACGGTGAAGCGGTACAGCGAGTCACCGGTCTTCTCCAGGCCGGGCGGGTTGTTGAAGTTCGCGAGCGCCAGCTGGGCGATCGTCTGCTTGTTGCCGTTGGAGAACACGCCCACGAGCTGCCCGTCGGGGTTGATGCTGAACGACTGCAGCGTCGCGGCCGGAGCGCCGTTCTGGGACAGCGGCTGCACCGTGGTGTTGCCGGTGTACTCCGTCAGGCCCGCCAGGTCCACGCCGATGCCCGTGCCCGTGGCCAGCGGGTCGTACATGATGCCGACCTTGGTGGCACCGTTCTTGTCGGTGAACGTGGGGCCGGTGATCTGCCCGTTGGATCCGAAGGTCAACGCGGTCGGGCCGACGCTGTTCGTGCCGTCGGACAACGTCATCGTCCACGCCCCGCCCGTGAAGTCGAAGGTCTGGGTCAGGGTGACCGTGTTGCCCGTGACGTCGTACGTCTTGATGGACCGGGTGATCGTCGAGGGGTCGGGCGCGTTCGCCGGCAGGTTGCCCGCGATCACCACGGTGTCGGTGGCCGTCGGCGCGATGAGCGTGCCCATCGGCAGGCGGATGTCGCCGAGCGGGGCGTTGCTGTTGACCACGCCGTTGACCGCGGGCCAGCCCTGCACCGCGGCGCCGGTCGGGGTGACCAGCTTGCCCTCGGCGTCGAAGTTGAACGCGCCGGCCCGCGTGTAGAGCTGCTCGTTCACCGAGTTCACGACGAAGAAGCCGTCACCGGAGATCATCACGTCGGTGGGCCGGCCGGTCGTCTGCGCGGAGCCCTGCACGAACGTGGTGTTGATCGCCGCCAGGCGCACGCCCAGGCCGACCTGGGCCGGGTTCGTGCCGCCGATCTCCGGCTGCGGGGCGCCGGCGGAGCGCATCATCTGGCTCAGCGTGTCGGCGAAGACCGTTTGCGCGGACTTGTACCCCACCGTGTTCACGTTGGCGATGTTGTTGCTGGTCACGTCCAGCATCTGCTGGTGTGCGCGCAGGCCGCTGATGCCGGAGAAGAGTGAGCGGAGCATGTGGGGTGGTTTCCTTTCAGGACGCGGGCTGGCCGGGTGCGGGTCGGGCCGGCGCTGACGGGTTCGTCCCCGCTGGTTGCTGCTGTTGCTGCTGCTGTTGCTGAGGTTGTTGCTGCTGCGCGCCGGACTGCGCGGGCTGTCCGTTCTGCACGGCCGGCTGCGTGTTCTGCGCGCTTGGCTGTGTGTTCTGCGCGCTTGGCTGTGTGTTCTGCGCGGTCGGTGGCGTGTCGTGCGCGCCTGGCTGCGTGTTCTGCGCGCTTGGCTGTGTGTTCTGCGCGGCCGGTGGCGTGTCGTGCGTGCCCGGTTGCGTGGTCTGCGCGCTTGGCTGCGTGGTCTGCGCGCCTGGCGGTGCGGGCTGCGGGTTCTGGGTCGCCGGTGGGGTCTGGCCGTCCGACACCTCGGTCACGCTCGCCAGGGCGATGTCCGTGTTGCCCACGTGCAGGGTGGGCGGCCCCCCGGTGAAGAACTTGGCCGACGACACGACGCCGGTGATGGGGTGGCCGTCCTTGTCCGCGTAGGTGACCGTCTTGCCGATCAGGTTGCTCGCCCCGAGCTGGAGCTGCGCGTTGAGCATGCTCTGCTCGGCCGTGGCGAGATCCTCGAGCTTCTCGACCGTCGTGAACTGCGCGGTCTGCGCCAGGAACTCGGAGTTGTCCATCGGCTTGCTCGGGTCCTGATACTTCAGCTGGGCCACGAGCAGCTTCAGGAACGCGTCCTTGCCCAGATCGCCGCCCGGCTTCGCGGGCTTGTCCGGGTCCTGCTTCGCGGTCGTGGCATTAGTGGCATCGGTCTTCTTGGTCGGTGCATACGTCTTCGGCACGTAGTCGGCGACGCTGCCACTGACCGGCGTCGGGGCGGTGATGGCGCACTCCCTTGTTCGGTCCGGTGCGCGGCCCGTCCTGCTTGGGTCGCGGTGCTGCTGGTGTTGCCCGAGTCGCGGTGGTGCTGGTGTTGGTGCGGTGCTGCCCGAGCTGTGGTGCGGGCGGGTCCGTTCGCTGCCGACCTGCCGACCTGCCTGCCGACCTGGCTGCCTGCCGACCTGCCGACCTGCCTGCCTGCCGACCTGCCTGCCTGCCGACCTGCCTGCCTGGCTGCATGCCGACCTATCTGCCTGCATGCCGACCTGCCTGCCGCGCCGGCTTTCGGGCCGGGTCAGAGGCGGACGTCGAGTCCGTCCATGGGCTCGGCCGGTGTGGGCTCAGCGCCCGTTTCGACGCGTTCGGGCGCTCGTTGTTGAGATCGTCCCTCCGGGTGCCGACCTGAGAAATGTTGCGATTCGTTGCCCGGGAAGGACGATTGCTGGTTCAGCTCGAGGGCGCACTGGGCGAACCCGGCCGAGCTGAGGTCCTCCCGCAGCTGCGGGAGCGCCGCCTGCAGCGCGGCCTGGCCGATCTCGCGATCGGCGCGCAGGTGCACCGAGATCGAGCCGTCGCGCACCTCGGCGACGATGCTCACGGGGCCGAGCTCCTCGGGGTCGAGCCGGACGGTCATCCGGTGCACCCCGTCGGGCCCCTTGCGCAGCGGCGAGAGCACGCTCACGAGCTGCGGCGCGACGCTCGACCACGCGGCCTGGCCCCCGAACAGCCCGCTCCCGTCGACCGCGGCACCACCGACGCCCCCGATGACCGCCGCGAACGTGTTGCCGCCCGCCGTGACCCCGGTGACCGCGCGGCCGTTGCCGGGCGTCTGCGAACCGCTCCCGCCGGTGCCGCCGCTCATGCCGTGCCCGACACCGCCACCGCCGACCCCGCCACCGCCGACGCCGACACCGGCGGGGACGGCGAGGCCGGTCGCGCCGAGGCTGGGCACGAGGCCGGTGGTGCTCGCGTCCGAGGCCGCGGCGCCGTCATCGGGCTTCGCGGGGCTCTCGGTCCTGGGCGCGGCCGCGGTGGTGACGAGCCCGTTCACCCAGCTGAAGCTCGGGTCGGGCACCGCGCTCGGCTGGGCCGTCGCGGTGGCGGCGTGGGGCGCCGGCACCGTGGTGTTCGGGGGCGGCGCGGCGGGAGTATCCGGCGTCGTGGGGCCGAGGCCGGGGTTCGGGTGTCGCGTGGTGCCGGCCGTCGCGACGGGTGCGGCGGCCGTCGCGGGCGGGTTGCCGGTGGGCACGACGCCGGCATCAGCGACCGGCCCAGCGCCGGCGGCCGGGGTAGCGACGAACGCCGGGGTAGCAACGGACGCTGGGGCAGCAACGGATGCCGGGGTAGCGACGGACGCCGGGGTGGCGACGGATGCCGGGGTGGCGACGGACGCCGGGGTCGCGACGGACGCCGGGGTGGCAACGGACGCCGGGGTGGCAACGGACGCTGGGGTGGCGACGGACGCCGGGGTAGAGGCGGCGGCCGGTGCCGCGGTGGCGGTCGCCACGGGAACGGGGATGTCGGCCGAGGGTGCCCCCGCGGTGATGGGTGGCGTGCTCGTCAGCGGGGCGGGGGCGACGCCCGTTGTCGTCGGGACCCCCGGCCGCGACCGGGCTTGCGGTGCCGTGGTGGCGATGACCTCGGCGGCCACGACCCCGTGCTCGTTGCGCAGGACGGCCTCGCCCACGACGATGCCGGGCTCGGGGGTCCGGGCGGTGACGACCAGGCTCGCCTCGGCCTGGCTCGCGGCGGCCTCGGCCGGGGTCGAGATGGCTGCCGCGGGGGCCGGAACCGCGATCGGAGCCGAGGTCGCAAACGCGGCCACAGTCGGAGCCGGGGGCGCGGTCACGGGCGGCGTCGCGGACGTTGCCGGGGTCGCGGGCGGCGTGGCAGGCGCGGTCGGAGTCGCGGTCGCGGGCACGGCGGCCGAGGCCGGGGTCACGGCCGGTTGGGCAGGCAGGGCGACCACCGGTGCGGTGACGAACGTGGTCGGCCGCGTGCCCGTGGCAGCCGCCGCCAGCCTCGACTCCAGGTCCGCCGCGAGGGCGGCGCGGACGGCGGTGTCGGCCGCCGGAGCAGTCGGGGCGGCCGAGGCGGTCGGGGTGGCCGGAGCAGCCGCTGCAGCCGAGGCGGTCGCGGTGGCCGGAGCAGCCGGGCCCGCCGAGGTGGTCGGCGCGATCGGCACGGTCGTGACGACCGGGACGGCCGGCGGCGGGATCGCGGCCGTGACCGCACCGCCGGGAAGGGAGACCTCCGGTTTCGGCTGCTGGGCGGCCACCAGGACCCCGGCGATGCGCATGGCCGCGTCCAGGACGGCCGCCTCCTGGGCCGCGGTGATGTCCGGCGGGGACGTCAGGGGTGCGGCCGTGGCGGGCCGGTCCTGGCCCCGGTCGGGCACGGTGCGCGCCATGGCGTTCTGCAGCAGGTTCGTCAAGGGCGCGGCCGAGTCCACCGCGGGAGCGACCGCCGAGCGGAGCTGCTCGCGGGTGAACCGTGGGCGCACCACCAGGGCCTCGGCGCTCTTGGCGGCCTCCAACGCGGCCGCGAAGGTTTCGTCCAGTGTGGACGGTCCGCCCAGGACGGACGGCAGGCCCGTGTCCGTGGTCCTCGTCGTGGCCGAAGCGGTGGGAATCATGCGAGCAGACCTCCGTCCGAAGTGGACTCCGCGGACATCAGGGAAGCCAGGGACGGCGACGCGCCCGCGCCCAGCGACAGGGCGGCGAGCGTCGACGGGGTGAGCGTCGTCGACTCGGTCAGGGGGCCGATCGCGCGGGCCGACAGCTGGGCCAGGGCCGCCTTCACCTTCGGGACGTAGGCCTGGGTCTCGGCGAAGGGCGGAATGCCGCCGTACTTGCTCACCGCGCTCCCGCCCGCGTTGTACGCGGCCAGCGCCAGGTCCACGCTGCCGAACTGCTTGATGTGCGACGACAGCAGCCGGGCCGCGCCGTCCACGGCCTGGGCCGGGTCCAGCGCGTTCACGCCCAGGCCGCGCGCGGTGCCGGGCATGATCTGCATGAGGCCCTGCGCGCCCGCGCGGCTCACGGCGTTGGGGTTGTAGCCCGACTCCACCTTCGCGACCGCGGCCAGCAGGGCGGGGGAGACGCCGTAGCGGGCGCCGGCGGACTGGAAGAGCTCGGCGTACGGTACCGACTCCGGCAGTTGCGCCGACGACAGCGCCGCCGGGCGGATCGCGGGCGTCGTCGCGGTCGGGATGATGCGCCGGATCGCCGTCGGGGTGCCGGTGACCTTCTCGGTCTTCACGACCTCGCCGGTGTGCGGGGCCACGACCATGGTGCCGTCGCCGGCGTAGATGGCGATGTGGTGCACCGGGCGCCCGAACGCGAGCAGGTCGCCGGGGCGGGCCTGGGCCAGCGAGGACACCGCGGTGCCGAAGCTCGCCTGGTCCGCGGCGGTGCGGGGGAGCTTGATGCCGACGTCGGCGTAGGCGCGCTGGACCAGGCCGGAGCAGTCGAGGCCGCTCTCGGGGGTGTTGCCGCCGAACTTGTACGGGGTCCCCGCGTACCGCTGCGCCGCCTGCACCACCTGGGTGCCCGTGACGGGCGTGGTGCGACCGAGCGCGGGCACGGCCGTGGACGCCGAGTCCACCTGGGAGCGCAGCGCGTCCTTGAACGACGAGCCGGCGTCCAGGGCGGTGGGGCGGTGCAGCCCGAGCATCGAGCGGATCTCGGCGATGCGGGACTGGGCCTCGAGAACGGTCACTGCCGGTCCTCCCTGTAGGAGCTCGACGTCGTGAGGTCGTCGACCGCCTTCTCCTCCGCGGCCGCCTCGGTGCGCTTGCGCGTGAGGTCGTGGCGCTCCTGGAGCTTCTCGATCGTGCGGCGCTGCACGGCGGCGTCGGTGAGCTCGCGCATGCGCTCCTCGACGGTCTCGTCGGCGAGCCGGCTCAGGCCGATCGCGGCCGCCAGCTCGCCGGCGAGGGCCTGGCGGGCGGTCAGCGTGGCCGCGTACGCCGCGGCCGTCGCGGCGTTGGGCACCGCCCGGCCGTCGAGGTCGCGTTCGCGGGCGCGGACGCGCTGGACGGCGTCGGTGGCGTCGGCTCGTGCGCGTACGACCGCGGCTTTTGCCATGTCTTCCTGGGCCTTGCGGGCGCGCAGCACGGCGCCCAGCCGGAATCCGCTCTTGGCCATCAGCCACCTGCCAGGAGTTCGTCGAGCAGCTGCCACGCCCGGGGCGCCGGGGTGGTGTCCTCCATGTCCTGCCGGAGGAAGTCGTTGATGCGGGGCCACAGCTCGCGGGCCCGGTCGGCATCGGGGTTGGTGCCGGCCTGGTACGCCCCGATCTCCACCAGCTCCCGCACGTCCCGGTGCGCGGCCAGCATCCGGCGCAGCGCGGTCGCCGCGGCCCGCTGCTCGCGGGTCGTCACCGCGTTCGCGACCCGGGAGACGGACTCGAGCACGTCGATGCTGGGGAAGTGCCCGGACGTGGCCAGGCGCCGGTCGAGCGTGATGTGGCCGTCGAGGATCGAGCGCGCCGAGTCCGCGATCGGCTCGTTGTGGTCGTCGCCCTCGACGAGCACGGTGTAGAGGCCGGTGATGCTGCCCACCGGGGCCGGGCCGGCCCGCTCCAGCAGCCGGGGGAGCAGCGCGAAGACGCTCGGCGGATACCCGCGGGTGGCCGGCGGCTCGCCCGCCGACAGCCCGACCTCGCGCTGGGCCATGGCCGTGCGGGTGAGCGAGTCCATGAGCAGCAGCACGTCCTGGCCGCCGTCGCGGAAGTACTCGGCGATGCGCGTGGCCACGAACCCGGCCCGCAGCCGCACCAGCGGCGGCTGGTCCGAGGTGGCGATGACCACGACCGAGCGGGCCAGGCCCTCGGGGCCGAGGTCGTTCTCGATGAACTCGCGCACCTCGCGCCCGCGCTCGCCGACCAGTCCGATGACGGAGATTTCGGCGTCGGTACCGCGGGTGATCATCGACATCAGCGAGCTCTTGCCGACGCCGGAGCCCGCGAAGATGCCCATCCGCTGCCCCCGCCCGCACGGCACGAGCGTGTCGAGCGCGCGCACGCCGAGCGAGAGGGGCTCCAGCACGCGCCCGCGCTCGAGCGCGACCGGGGCGTCGTGCTCCACCGACACGTGCTCGAGCCCGACCAGCGCCGGGCCGTTGTCCATCGGGCGGCCGAGCCCGTCGAGGATGCGCCCGCGCAGCTGGGGGCCGACGGGGATCTGCAGCGGCGCGCCCGTGCTGCTGACCGGGCTGCCGGTGCCGATGCCGGTGAGCGGGCCGAGGGGCAGGCAGGCGAGCCGGTCGCCGTTGAGCGAGACGACCTCGGCCGGCACGACGGCACCCCGCTGCGGGTCGCCGATCTCGACGAGGTCGCCGACGCTGCCCTCGACCCCGGCCACGGTGACCGACAGGCCGACGATCGACACCACCCGCCCCGTGACGCGCGGATGGGCGGCGTGCGCGGCCGCCAGGAGCCGTTGCTGAAGCCGACCCGTGTGCGTCAGGCCCGCTGGAAGCGCCGATGTCACTGCTGCAGGACCTCCCGGACCCGGTCGAGCGCGGGGCCCAGCCGGGCGTCGACGGTCGTGGCGTCGCACAGCGCGATCGCGTCGCCGGAGCGCAGGCCCGGATCGTCCACGAGCGTCACCGTGCGGCCGTCCATGACCAGTTCCGTCTCGCCAATCGTCAACCGGTCGGCCGGGTTGAGCCGTACGGTCACCGGACTTGCCGAGGGTGCGAGCGCCAGCGCGCGGGCCAGCGCCTCCCGGCCCGGTTCGGTCGCGGTGCGCAGCTCCCGGCTCAGCACCGCCTCGGCGATCGCGAACGCCGTCGCCACGATCTGCTCCTCGATGTCGTGCGCGGCCGGCACCGCCCGGCCCTCCAGGGCCGTGGCCGCCTGCCCGAGCCCGAGCAGGGCCCGCTCGATGCGCTGCCGCTGCGCCTCGGCGGTCTGCGCCGCCTGCTGCGCGACGACCGCCGCGGTCCGCGCCGCCTCCTCGCGGGCCTCGCGCAACCCCTGCGCCCAGCCGGCCGCGTACCCGGTCGCCTCCGCCTCGCCCCGCCACCGCGCGAGCAGCTCCGGCGGGATCGTCTCGCGCTCGCGCAGGTCGACGTCGAAACGGGCCGAGGGGGCCGAGCCGGCGCGGGCGTCGCGCAGGACGCTCTCGCCGAAGCGGACCGTCGGCGGCTCCTGCGGCGGCGGGAACGCGCGCGTCGCCGGGGTCACCGGCGGGGGAGGGGGCGGCGGGAAGGCCGGCCGCGGGGTGCCCGCGGGCTTGCGCTCCGGCGGCGGGAACGCCAGCGGGTAGTCGTCGCGGGCCCCGGCCGGGGGAAACTCGGCCGGGGCGAAGTCAGCCGACGAACTCATCGTCATCGCCCCTGCTGATCACGATCTGGCCGGACTCCTCGAGCGTGCGGATGGCCTGGACGATCTTGGCCTGCGACTCCTCGACCTGGCGCAGCCGCACCGGGCCGAGCATCTCGATCTCGTCGGCCAGGTTCTCCGCGGCGCGCTCGGAGAGGTTCTTCATGACCTTCTGGCGCACCTCCTCGCGCACGCCCTTGAGCGCGGTCGCGAGGTCGTTGGTCTCCACCTGCCGCAGCACCAGCTGGATCGAGCGGTCGTCGAGGGACACGATGTCCTCGAACATGAACATCTTCGAGCGGATCTCCTCGGCCAGCTCCGGGTTGCGCCCGGCGAGGCCCTCCAGGATCAGCCGCTCGGTGGCCCGGTCGGTCCGGTTGATGATCTCGACCAGCGGCTCCAGGCCGCCGACGTTCGACAGGTCGTTGGGCTGCAGCACCGAGGACATCTTGCGCTCCAGCGTCGCCTCGACCTGGCGGATGATGTCCGGCGAGGTGCGGTCCATGACGGCGATGCGGTGCGCGACGTCGGCCTGCAGCTCCGGCGCCAGGCCCGACAGGATCTGCGAGGCCTGCGTCGCGGTCATGTGCGCGAGGACGAGCGCGATCGTCTGCGGGTGCTCGTCCTGCAGGAACGACAGCAGCTGCCGCGGGTCGGCCTGGCCGAGGAAGCCGAACGGCACGTCCATGAACACGGTGTTGAGCCGGCCCACGATCTCGCCCGCCCGCTCCCGGCCCAGCGAGGCCTCGAGCAGGTCGCGGGCAAAGTCCATGCCGCCCTGGCCCACGTACTTGTGCCCGGTCGCCATGTCGTGGAACTCCTCGAGCACCACGTTGGCGACGTCCGCCTCGACCTGGCCCAGCCGCACGATCTCGGCGGTGAGCTCCTCCACCTCCGCCTCACGGAGGTGCGCCATGATCTTGGCAGCCTCGTCCTTGCCCATCTGCACGAGCAGGATGGCGGCCTTGCGCAGCCCCGTCATCTCACCCGTGACCATGGATCACCCTCAGCATGGTCGTCATCCGCGCCGGTCCGCGAGCCAGCCGCGCAGCAGCTGCGCGACCTCGTCGGGCTGCTTCTCCACCATCGTCGTGAGGTCGCGGAAGCGGCCGTCGCGGTCGAACTCGTCGCCCGGCGCGCCCCCGCCCTCCAGGGCCGCCGCCCCGCCCGGCCCGCCGCCGCCCTCGAGCGCCAGCTTGGCCCGGGCCGCCTCGATCGCGGCCTGCATGTCCTCGAGCGCGGCGTTCTGCTCCTCGGTGAGCTTCTGCTGCTCCGCCTTCCTGCGCTTGCGCTGGGCCAGGGCCGCGATGATGAGCAGGATCAGCAGCCCCAGCACGATCGCGCCCATCTGGATGTACTGCTGCATCACCTGCGCCTGCTGCCCCTTGGCCGCCTCCTTGGCCGCGTTCTGCTCGGCGGTGGCCGCGGAGGTGTCGAACGCCATCGACGAGACCGCGATCTGGTCGCCGCGGGCCGGGTCCAGCCCCACCGCGGAGGAGACCAGCTGCTGCAGCTGGGCCAGGTCCACCTTCGCCACCGCGCTGTCGACGATCACCGCGATGCCGAGCTTGTCCACCCGCCCGGGCGCGCTCTTCGTCGTCTCGGTGACCATCCCGACCGCGTTGTTGCGGGTCTCGGTGGTCTGCTGATACTGCCCGTCCCCGCCGGCTCCCGTCCCGTTCGGCACCTGGATGTTGTCCGGTCCCAGTACCCCGCCGACCGGCACCCCGTTGCCGCCCGAGTACTGCTCGGACTTCTTCTGCTCCGACAGCGGCGGCACGGCCGGGTCGGCGACGTACTTCTGCGTCTTGGTCTCGGTGTTGTCGTAGTTCAGCGCGGCGGTGACGTTCACGGCCGAGTGCCCGGGCCCGACGACGGTGTCGAGCATCGTCTGCACGGCCGTGCGCAGCCGCTGCTCGTAGGCCGACGTCGCCGCGCCCCCGCCGTCACCGGGGCCGCCGCTGGAGTCGGACGTCGACAGCACCTTGCCGCCGGCGCTGACGACCGTCACCGCGTTCGGTTCGAGCCCCTCCACGCTGGAGGACACCAGGTGCACGATCGAGGTGACCTGGTCGCCCGTCAGCGACTGGTTGCCCGTGTTCACCAGCACGGAGGCGGTGGGGGCCTGCTGGTCGTCGGTGAACACGTCCTTCTCGGGGATGGCCAGGTGCACCGACGCCGAGTTCACGTTCTTGATCGAGCCGATGGTCTTGGCGAGCTCGCCCTCCAGGGCGCGGCGGTACGTCACCTGCTGCATGAACTCGCTGGTCATGATGCCCTGCTTGTCCAGCAGCGAGTACCCGGCGTCGCCCTGGGCCGGCAGCCCGGCGCCGCTCATCTCGATGCGCAGCGCGTACACCTGGTCGGCGGGCACGTTGATGGTGCCGCCGCCGTCGGAGAGGGAGTACGTGACCCCGTCCGCGTTGAGCTTGTCCACGATGGCGCTCGCGTCCGCGGCGGCCAGGTTCGAGAACAGCGGGGCCATGGCCGGCTGGCCGGACCAGCTCGCGAAGAAGTACCCGCCGATCGCGAGCGCCAGCACGGCGAAGATCGTGACGGCCTTCTGCCCGGGGCTGAACGACTTCCAGCCGTCCAGCCCCCGCCGCCCGAGCGCGGTGAGCCGGTCACGCATCAGGCCTGCATCCTCATGATCTCGTTGAAGGCGTCTAGGGCCTTGTTGCGCACCGCGACCGTCAGGCTCGTGGCGAGGCTCGCCTCGGTCGCGGCGATGATGTAGTCGTGCACGTCGGTGAGCCGGCCCGTGGCCGCCTCGACGGCGAGGTTGTCGGCGGTGTTCTGCACGTCCTGCAGCTTCTGCAGGCCCTGCGCGACCATGGCGCCGAACTGCACCCCGGCCGCCGGGTCCGCCGAGGACCCGGACGTGTCGGTGGTGTTCATGGCGGAGGAGATCGGCGAGATGGCGCCGAGCGGCCGGATCGCGTCGATGCTCATGCTCAGCCCTTACCGACCTGGATCGCGGCCTGGTACTGGTCCTTGGCGCGGTCGACGACGGTCAGGTTCGCCTGGTACGCGCGCTGCGCCATGATCAGCTGGGTCATCTGGCTGCCGAGGTCGATGTCGGGGTACTTGACGTAGCCCTCCCGGTCGGCGATCGGGTTCTCCGGCTCGTACACCAGCCGCCCCTTCGGATCGCCGAGCGCCGTGCCCGCGACCCGCACACCGCCCTCGCCGTCGCCGTAGTGGACCGCCTGCGCCTGCACGTAACGGGCGCGGAACGCCTGCCCGCTCGTCGGCACGGCGTCGTTGATGTTCGCGATGTTGTCCGACACCGCGTCGAGCCACTTGCGGTACACGGTCACGCCCGTGCCGGCGATGCCGATCGCGCCGAAGATGGTCACCGCGATCAGCCCCGGATGGCCGTGCGCAGGAGCCCGAACTTGTCGTCGGTCGCGCGCAGCATGGTCTGGTACCGCAGCCCGGTGTCGATGTTCGACAGGACCTCGTGGTCGAGGTTCACGTTGTTGCCGTCCTCACGGGTCGGCTCCAGCGACCGCGCCGTCGTGATGCTCGCGTCCGCCGGGTCACCCGCCTGCACGGCCATGCGCAGGGCGTCCTCGAACTCGACGCGGCCGGCGAGGAAGCCGGGCGTGTTGATGTTGGCGATGTTGTCGGCGATCACCCGTTGCCGCTTGGCGAGCCCCGTCAGGGCTCCGTGCAGGGCGACCTGCGTGGTGTCCTCGAGCACGAAAATCGGACCCCCGTCGGTGTGTCGCCAGTCCATTGGCCTAGGGGTGAGCCATCCTTGCTCACTGGAGGCATCGGCCCGGTAGCGGCCATGTTGAGGCAGAACGGTGCTTTCCTCGGTTGCCGGTCGGTTGCAGACCGGTGGCACCGCGCGGCCCCTGATACTCAGGGGAACCCCCGGTTCGCGGATCCGGGTGCGGGCCGGGTGCGGCCCGGATGTCCGGCGGCCGCCCGATCCATAGCGTCATCGGCGTGGAGAAGAGACCAGTAACGGTTCGCATCGCGCGCTGGAGTGCCGAGCACCCGTGGCGCGCCATCGCCCTCTGGGTCGCGTTCGTCGCCGTGTGCTTCGTCGGCGGGAACATGGCCGGCACCGTCGAGGCCACCAACCGCGACCAGGCCATCGGCGAGTCCGGCCGGGCCGGCGTCATCGTCGACGACGGCCACTTCGACAACCCGGCCACCGAGAGCGTCCTCATCACCGCGCGCACCGGCGCGCTCGACCACGACGCGGCGATGGCCGCGGCCGCCGACGTCCGGACCGCCATGCGGGCGCTGCCGGACGTCGCCGAGGTCGCCGACCCGCTGCCCGCCCGCGACCAGAGCGCCGTGCTCGTCCGGGTGACCCTCAAGGGCGACCCCGGCACCGCCCAGGACCGGCTCGCCCCGCTCACCGCGGCCACCGCCGACGTCCAGCGCCGCCACCCCGGCCTGCGGGTCGAGGAGACCGGCGGCCCGTCCATCTCCAAGGCCATGGACGACACGCTCGGGCAGGACTTCAAACGCGCGGAGTACCTCAGCCTCCCCGTCACCTTCGCGATCCTCATCGTGGCCTTCGGCGCGCTCATCGCCGCCGGCATCCCCGTGCTGCTCGCCCTGTCCTCGGTCGCGGCCGCCCTCGGGCTGTCCACGCTCGCCTCGCACCTGATCCCGTCGACCGACACCACCTCCAGCGTCATCCTGCTCATCGGCATGGCCGTCGGCGTCGACTACTCCCTGTTCTACCTGCGCCGCGAGCGCGAGGAGCGGGCCAAGGGCCGGGCCCACCTCGACGCCGTCGAGATCGCCGCGGAGACCTCCGGGCACGCCGTCGTCGTCTCCGGCATCGCCGTGACGATCGCCATGGCCGGGCTCTTCCTCGCCGGCGACGTCGTGTTCTCCTCCCTGGCGCTCGGCTCCATCCTCGTCGTGCTCGTCGCCGTGCTCGGCTCGCTCACCGTCCTGCCGGCCCTGCTGGCCAAGCTCGGCCGCTGGATCGACCGGCCCCGCGTCCCGCTCCTGTGGCGGCTCACCCGGCCCCGCACCGACGAGCGGGGATCCCGGGTGTGGTCGGCGATCCTGCGGCCCGCGCTGCGCCGCCCGGCCGCCACCCTCGCGATCTCGGTGCTCGCCCTGCTGGCCCTCGCCGCGCCGGCGCTGAGCATGCGGCTCACCTTCCCCGGCATGGAGGACCTGCCCCGGACCACACCGGCGATGCAGGCGTACGACCGCCTCGTGAAGGCGTTCCCGAGCAACGGCACGGTGCACGAGGTCGCGGTGCGGGTCCCCGCCGGCCGGCTCGACGCCACGAAGTCGGCCCTGACCCAGCTCGCCCAGAAGGCGGCCGCCGACCCGCTGTTCGCGCCCCTGGAGCAGGAGCCGCAGGTCCAGGTCTCCAAGGACGGGCGCGTCGCCGTGCTCGACGTCGCCACCCCGTTCGAGGGCCGCTCCGAGCAGGCCAAGGAGTCCCTCACCCGGCTGCGCACCCAGCTGGTGCCGCAGACCCTCGGCGCCGTGCCGGGCGCGGAGATCGCCGTCGGCGGGTTCGTCGCGGCCGACGTCGACTACGCCGCGCACATCCAGCACAAGCTGCCGCTCGTCGTCGGCTTCGTCCTTGTCCTGACCTTCATCGTCATGGCGTTCACGTTCCGCTCGGTCGTCGTGGCCCTCACGTCCATCGCGCTGAACATGCTGTCGGCGGCGGCGTCGTACGGCCTCGTCGTGCTCATCTTCCAGGGCACCTGGGCCGAGGGCATCCTCGGCTTCAAGTCCATGGACGCCGTCGTGTCCTGGCTGCCGCTGTTCCTCTTCGTCGTCCTCTTCGGCCTGTCGATGGACTACCACGTCTTCGTCGTCAGCCGGATCCGCGAGGCGGTCCGCCGGGGCCTGCCCACCCGCGAGGCGGTCGCCCAGGGCATCTCCGGCTCCGCCGGCGTGGTCACCAGCGCCGCCGTGGTGATGGTGGCCGTCTTCGCCATCTTCGCCACGCTGAGCACGATCGACATGAAGCAGCTCGGCGTCGGGCTGGCCGCCGCGATCCTGCTCGACGCGACCATCATCCGCGCGGTCGTCCTGCCCGCGCTCATGACCCTGCTGGGCAACGCGAACTGGTGGGCGCCGAGGTTCATGCGGCCCCGGACCAAGCCCCAGCACGCCGCCGGGGAGCCGAAGGTTTTCCTAAAGGTGTGAATCGGGTGCCGATGGGGCCGGTGTGCGGAACAACACACGCCGGCCCTGTGCGGCCGTCATCCTTCCCTCGCGCGACTCGATCGCGTATCGGCGCTGCGCCACGCTGGCCCGCCAGGTGGCGGCCCGCGGATGGGACGTGCTGGCCGTCGAGCCGACCCGCGCCCAGGCAACCGCGACCCTCCGGGAGACCGGACTGGAGCAGGGGGTCAGGCACTACACCCTGGAAGTCCCCGGCCCCGACCCCTTCTTCGGCGACACCCCGTCGGAGCGGCTCCTGGCCGAGCTCCTCGCCGGCCGCGACGTCGACGTGGTGCACGTCCACCTCGCCGGCGACCTCGCCGACGCCGCCCTGCTCGAACGCTCCTGGCTGCTGGGGCTGCCCCTCGTGGTCAGCATCCACGCCGGGTGGCAGCCGCCGCCGAGCGAGGCCGCCCAGATCTTCCTCACCGACCAGTTCACCCGCGCCGACCTCGTCTGCGTCGCCGACCACCGCGGCCTGCTCGCCGACTGGCTCGACCCCGGCAGCCCCGTGCTCGACCACTCCAGCCCCGGCGCCGGCAAGGGGTGGGCCGACGTGTACCGCGAACTCGCCGGCGACCTCGAACCACCCAAGACCGACCTGACCCTCGGCGTCATCGTCACCACCTACCAGCGCCCCGCCGCCCTGCACGACTGCCTCGCCGCCCTGTGCGAGCAGACGCTGCCCCGCGAACGCTTCCACGTCGTGGTCGTCGACGACGGCTCCGCCGAGTCCGCCGAGCTGGTCGTGCTGCCCTTCCTCGACCGGCTCGACCTGACCTTCATCCGGCTCGACCAGAACGCCGGCCCCGGCGAGGCCCGCAACGTCGGTATCGAGGCGAGCCACGCCGACATCCTGTTCTTCCTCGACGACGACGACGAACCCGCGCCCCGGTGCCTCGCCGAACACCTGCGCACGTACGTCGAGCACGGCAACGACGTCGACGCGGTGCTCGGCTGGACCGGCCCCGCCGCCGACCGGGCCTGCACCGTCGAGGCCTGGCTCGCCTTCCGGGGCACCGTGTACCGCAGCCACGAGGGCCTGCGCCACTACGGCATCGGCGACTGGCACCAGTTCTGGGGCGGCCGCTGCAGCATCCGCCGCTCGGTGCTCGGCGACGCCCGCTTCGAGGTGCCCTTCGCCGAGGACGCCGACCTCGCCTACCGGCTCTCCCGCAAACCCCGCGGCCTGCGCGTCGTGCACAACCGGCACGCGGTGCAGCGGGTGCGGATCGGCCTCGACCCGGAGTCGCTCATGCGCCGCGCCGGCCGCGTCGGGCAGGCCCGGGCCCACCTCGCCGAGCGGCACCCGGACCTGCGCACGCACCCGGCGTACCGCGGCACCACCTATGAGGCGACCACCCGCAAGGTCGGCCGGCGCACCGACGCCCGCCTGCGCCTCATGACCACCGACCGGCCGTCCACCGTCGAGGAGCTGCGCCGCGCCCACGACCCGCACGGCAAGGGCACCCTCCTCGACCGCATGCACCAGGACCTGGTGACGGTCAGCTCCATCGAGGCGAGCCTCGGCTGGCTGCTCGTCACCCGCCGCACCGCCGCCCGCGAGGAGGGCCGCCCGCTGCGCATCGGCATCAGCGCCCTCTCGCCGCTGCTCGACGAGGTCGCCGCGGAGCTCGCGCGGACACCGTCCGGCGCGGCGACGCTCGTCGTCGGGGTGCCGCCCGGGCTCACCATCACCGCCGCCGACATCGACGTGCCCTGCGACTACGAGATGCTGCCCGGCGACGGCGCCGACGACCTGTGGCGCGCCTGCGACCTCGTCGCCTCCTTCGCCCCCGTCGACGGCCACGACCCGGCCCGCCACGCCCTGCCGCTGCCGCGCGGCGAGCTCGCCGAGACCCTGCGGCGCCTGCTGAACATCCGCGACCTGGTGGGGAGTCTCCGATGACGGCGGTGCTCGAACGTCTGCTCCTCCCGCGGGTCTTCCACCGCATCAAGCTCGACGGCCCGCTGAGCGAGCGCGAACGCGAGTTCGGCGAGAGCTGGCTGCGCCACCACCCCGGCTGGGAGCTGAAGCTGTGGACCGGGGCCGGCCTGCCGCCGCTGACCAACCAGGCGCTCTTCGACGCGGCGCCGCCCGGGCAGCGGGAGGACATCCTGCGCTACGAGCTGCTGCTCGCCCACGGCGGCGTGTTCCTCGGCACCGACCTGGAGTGCCTGCGCAACATCGAGCCGCTGCTCGGCGGCGTCGACGTGTTCTGCGCCCGCGAGGACGGCTTCCGCCTCGCCGACGGCGTGCTCGGCGCCGCGCCCGGGCACCCGCTCATCGCCGCCGTCGTGGCCGCGCTGCCGAACTCGGTCGCGTGGCGGCCCGGCCGGCCCCGCGACGAGCAGACCGGCGCGGAGCTGCTCACCCGCGTCGTGGCCGAGCAGGACGGGCTCGGCCGCGTGACGCCCGCGGTCTTCGGGCCGGAGATCTTCTACCCGTACCACTGGACCGAACCCCCGCGCGAGGGCGCGACGTTCCCGTCGGCCTACGCGGTGTGCCACTGGCTGTCGGCGTTCCCCGCGGACGCCCCCGCGCTCCCGGCGCCCGTCGTCGAGGCGCCGGCCCCCGCCGCGGCGGCGCAGTCCTCGCCGGTCGACCGGATCGTCGTCGACGTCGACCCGGACCTCGTGGAACCGGCCGCCGTCGTGCTGGCCGGGGCGATGCAGTACGCCCTGGCCACGCCCGGCCTGGAGCTGGCGCTCGTGGTCAAGGGCGTGCCGGAGGTGACCGCAGCGGTGGGCGACGCCATGGCCGGGCTCATGTGGCAGCTGGCCGGGGGGCGCGAGGTGCCCGACGTCGTGGTCTACGGCGAGCCCGAGGGCCACGCCCTCCCCGCCCGGGCCCGCCTCGCCATGAGCGACGACCCGGCCGTCAACGCGCGCAGCCTGCTGACGCTGCCGGGCCCGGCCGCCGTACCGCCGCCGCCCCCCGCCGCACCCGAGCCCCCCGCGCCGCGCGGCGGGATGCGCGGCACCTATATCGGCCGCGGCCGGATGCTCGTCGACGCCGTCTACGGCGCGATGCTGGTGGTCCCGTCCGACGACTACAGCCTCATGCCGTCGCTGGTGACCTGGGGTGCGATCGAGCCCCCGCTGACCCGGTTCCTCGCCGCCGAGATCGGCCCCGGGCAGACCTTCGTCGACGTCGGGGCCAACATCGGCTACTTCACCGTCCTGGCCGCCCAGCGCGTCGGCGGCACCGGCCGGGTCGTCGCGTTCGAGGCCAACCCGGTCACGGCCGGCCTCCTGCGCGACAACCTCGCCGTCAACTGGCTCACCGAGCACGACGTGACGGTGCGCGGCGAGGCCGCGTTCTCCTCGGACACGACCATCACCTTCAACGCTTCGGCGAAGTGGGTCGGCGACTCCTCGATCCACGTGCGCCCCGGCAACCCGCACCGCGACGACCGGATCACGACGATGGAGGTGCCGGCGGTACGGCTGGACGACGCCCTGCGCGACGCCGGCCCGATCGACATCCTGAAGATCGACATCGAGGGCGGCGAGTACCACGCGTTCCTGGGCATGATGGGCCTCATCCGCGGCCGGCGCATCCGCCGGATCGTGTTCGAGTGGAACGCGATCATGCTCGGCGAGGACCGCGAGCGCTTCGCCGACCTGCTGGCCACGATCCGCGACGAGTGCGGGGGCCGCTTCTTCGTCCTCGACGCCGCGGCCCGCCCGGCCCCGGTGGCGCTGGGCGACCTGACCCGGCTCGACTTCTACCCCTTCGCCGTCATCGGCCTGTAGGCCATGGGACTCCGACTCAAGTCGACCGACCCGTCCTCCGTCGCCGGCGGCCTGCGTCCGGACCTGCCGGCGGCGGTGACGGCGGCCCGGCGCCGCGAGTTCGAGGCGCGGCGGGCGCTGCCCGACGTCGTGCCCGCCCGGGCGGCGGCCTCCATCGCGGGCCCCGGCGGCGCGCTGCGGCTGTGCTACCTGGCCCCGCGCACCGACGTCGGGGGCGGGGCCCGGGTGCTGTTCGAGCACGCGAACCGCCTCGCGGCGCGCGGGCACGAGGTCACTGTCCTCAGCCACTTCCCGCGGCCGGACTGGTTCGACCTGCGGGCCGCGTTCACCCAGGTCCCGTTCGGGGTGGAGCTGGCCGCCGGGGTGCCCGCGTGCGACGTGATCGTGTGCGGGTACTGGGACCAGGTGCCGGCCGCGCGCACGCTCGGCACGGCCCCGGTGGTCCACTTCGAGCAGGGCGACTTCCACCTGTTCGAGGATGTCGACGCGGCCACGCTCGCGGTCGCCTCGCGGTTCGTGGGCGCGGCCGACGCCACGATCACCGTCTCCGGGACGGTCGCGGCGGTGCTGCGCTCGCGCTACGGGGTGCCGGCGACCGTGGTGCACAACGCCGTCGACCGCGCCGTCTTCACGCCCTCGGGCCCGCCCGCCGCGGCCGACCGGCCCTACCTGCTCTTCGTGGGCTGGGACGGCAACGCCTTCAAGGGCATGGACGAGATGCGCCGGGTGTACCGCGCCCTCGCCGACGCGGTGGACCTGGTGTGGGTCTCGCCGCGCCCGCCGCTGGAGCCGCTCGGCCACGTCGTGGTGGCCCCGCCCCAGCCTACGCTGAGCGCCCTATTCCGCGGCGCCGCGGCCTACGTGTGCTGCTCGCGGTACGAGTCGTTCTCCCTGCCCTGCCTGGAGGCGATGGCCTCGGGCACGCCGGTGGTGGCCACGCGCAACACGGGCGTGCTGGAGTACGCCCGCGACGGGGAGAACGCGCTGCTGGCCGACGTGGGCGACGTGGCCGCCCTGACCGCCGCGGTCCGCCGGGTCCTCGCCGACCCCGCGCTGGCCGCGCGCCTGCGGGAGGCCGGGCTCGCCACCGCGGCCGGCTACTCGTGGGACGTGATCACGCAGCGCCTGGAGGAGGTGTACCGCACCACGGCCGCCGCCTGGACCCGGCCCACCACCCCCGCGGACTGGACCTTCGACGTGGCCGGCCTGCGCTTCACGGCGCCTGACGCGCTGACCCGCCTGCGCGAGCACGCGGCCGCCACGACGGCCGGCGCGCTCGCGGTCCCGGTGTCGTTCCCGGCCTTCGAGGGCCACCGCGCGGTCCGCTGGCGCGTGGTCGCCCGCCGTGGCCCCGCCCCCGCCCCGGATGCGGTCCGGGCCTACCTTCCGGCCGACTCGGATTCGGTACCCGCGGACCTGCCGTACGCCCGAGCCCTGACCGACTTCGCGACGGGCCGTATCGCCGAGGCCCTGGAGGGCTTCCAGGCGGTCTTCCGCCACCCGGGCCATCGTGCGGCGACGGGCCGCTGGGTCGTCCTGTCCCTGCTGGAACTGGGGCGCGACGTGGAGGCGGCGGAGCTGGTCTCGGGGGCGGTACGGGAGTTCGCGGACAACAGCGACTACCACTACCTGCAGGCGGTGGTGGGCCGGCTGACGGGCCGGCGGGTGGACCGCGACGCCTACGCGACGGCGATCGCGATGCTGGGGCCGGCCACGCACTACGAGGAATGGTTCGCCGACCCGGCCGGGCTGCTGCACTGACGGCGACCGGGCATCGCCGGGCCTCGACGATGGGCGATAGTGTGCGGCGTGATGTCCTCGGCCGGCGTCGATGCGCCAGACCACCGCCGGGACCGCCGGTTCCGGACGTTGCGCGCCGTCACCGTGACGACCGTCGTGGTCGCAGTCGCCGGGTGCGTCGGCTTTCTCTGGGTGGTCGGACAGACCCCGACCGGCGGTTCGCCCTGGAATGTGCTTGGTTTCGGCTCGTTCCGCACGATCGGCGCGGTGATGCTCAACCCGGGTCAGTACGGCCCCCGCTGGACCCGGTGGCCGGGCCGGGGCTGGAACTCAAGGAGTGCGTGGGCGACGGAGCATTCGCCGACCTGCGCGGCGGCACGCGAGTCGCCGTGCTCGACGCGGGTGGCACCGTGCTGGCGATGACCCAGCTGGACGCGGGTCGGCTCACGTCCTCGACATGCATGCTGTACTTCGAGCTGAAGGCTGTACCGGCCGGGCACGGCCGGTACGAGCTCCAGGTCGGGGACAGGCCGCCGTACGAGTACACCGAGGACTCCATGCACCGCCCGAAGGGCATCGGGGTCGAGTGAGCTCGAGGCCGAGTGGGCGACGCGAGCTGGAGGTCAGGCGTCGGCCAGCTCGATGCTCGCCGAGACGCGCGGGGCGAGGATGCGGATCTCCTCCAGCACGCCGGCCGACAGCTCGTCCGGCACCGCGGTCAGGGCGTCGTTGAGCAGCGGCAGCGCGGCCTCGTCGTGGAACATCTCCAGCGCGATGGCGGCGGCCAGGGTGCGCTCGCGCGGGGTACGGCGCTCGTCCGCCGACAGCGCCAGCAGGGTGCACTGGTCCGGGAAGCCGTGCTGGCGCAGGCGGGCCGACCACTCCATCGCGCGGATCAGCGGGACCCGCCGCCCGACCCGCGCGGCCAGGGTCAGCAGGGTCGGCTCGCCCGGGTAGCGGCGCCAGAGGGCCTCCAGCAGCTCGTCGGCCGCCTCCGGCGGGGCCTCCGCGATCGAGAACAGCAGGCCGCGCCGGTTCTCGTTCGGGACCAGCTCCGCCACCTCGGCCAGGCTGCCGTCGGCGGCGCCCAGGACCTGCGCCATCCGGGCCACCGGGATCGGGACGTGGCCCTGCTTGAGGGCTTGGCGCAGGTGGTACGCGGCCTCCTGGTGGCGGTCCAGCCGGCTCAGCGCGTCGATGTGCAGGCCGGCGAAGCGGCCGCGGCCGACGCCGTAGAGCAGGTCGTTCGCGCCGGACTCGGGCAGCTCGGCGATGATCTCCAGGGTGCGCTCGTAGTCGCCCTCGGCGAAGCGGAGTTTGACCTCGTGCTCGCCGACCGTGAACGCGGTATTCGCGATCTTGCGCAGCTCTTCGATCGTCTCGTTCGCCTCGGCCAGGCGGCCCACCCTGATGTACGCGTCGGCCAGGATCTTCAGGAACAGCACCTTGTGCGTGTGCTCCTGCGCCTCCTGCAGGCCGCGCCGGGCCGTGGCGATGGACTCCTCGAAGTGGCCCGAGCCGAGCTGGGAGCGGGCCAGGTTGCCGACCGCGGTCAGGCCGCTCACGTCATCGGCCGCCAGCGTGGCCAGGCGCAGGTTGCGCTCCGCCTTGTTCTTGAGCGTGCCGCGCAGCCGCGTGTACCCCGAGTGGTCCAGCACCAGGTCCGGCAGCAGCGAGCCCTGCAGCGAGCGGCCGGTGATGCGGTCCATGACCTGCTCGTGCAGGCGGCCGTAGATGCGGCCGCGGACCCGGCGGAACATGCGCGGGAAGTAGATGGTGCTCGAGCCGGAGCCGCCCTCGTGGCCCTCATGGTTGTCGATGGTCGCGAAGAAGGCGCTGTTCTCGCTGTACCGCAACGAGTCCCGCACGATCCGCGCGTTGCCCGTGAACGTCTCGTCGGCGTCGACCCACAGCACCCAGCGGCCGGAGCAGTGCGTGAGGCAGCGGCTGCGAGCGTCGCCGAAGTGGTCGTTCCAGAAGCCCTCGACGACCTTCGCGCCGTACTCCCGCGCGATCTGCATGCTGCGGTCCGTCGAGCCGGTGTCGTAGACGACGATCTCGTCGGCGAGCTCGCGCAGCGCGGCGAGGCAGCGCGGCAGCACGTCCTCCTCGTCCTTGACGATCAGGCTCGCGGTGAGCAGCGGGGCGTCGTCGGCCGGGTCGGGCTGGCGCAGGCCGCAGGCGGGTGAGCCGACGTGGGCCACGAGCGCGGCGTGCGCGACCACGATGCGGCCCTGGGCGCTCAGCTCGTCGTACGGCAGGTCGATGCTCGGCCCCCCGGCGATCATGAGCGCGTCGCGGCGGATCGCCACGCACACCGGGCCGAGGCGGTCGACGTCCATGAACTCGTCGCGGTGCTGCTGGCGCCACTCGCGCGCGTACGCCTTGAAGGCCGCGGCGCTGGTCATCGCGGTCTCCGGCGGGTCGGCCTGCTGCGGGCCGTAGCTGTGCTGCACGCGCGGGCCGGCCGCGACCACGGCCGGGTCGCCGAAGGCCTCGAGCACCGGGTCGAGCCAGTGCGCGGAGAGCACGACGTCGCCGTCGAGGAAGACCACGATCGGGTGCCGGGTGGCGTCGAGCCCGTCGCTCCAGGGCAGCGCGCCGGTCGAGTCCACGACCCGCAGCCACGTCTGCCCGCGCAGCTCGGCGCGCAGTTCCGGGCGGTCGTCGGGCATCACGCACACGACCTCGTCGCGCATGCCGAGGGTGGGGCGCAGCGACTCGAGGCAGGCGTGGAAGTCGTCGGGGCTGCCGCCGGCGGCGATGATCACGGACACCGGGATGTGGGTCATGCTGCCCGAATCGGCGCGTTCGGGCGCTTTTCAAGAGTTTCCGTTCGGGCGCTTTTCAAGAGTTTCTCGAGAGCAACTACGTGCGGTTGTCCAGGTACACGGGGGGAGGCGCCCCCATGCCGCCCTCGCGCTGCATCCGGTTCACCAGCCGCGCCTGCTGCCGGTTGCCGGCGATCGCGATGGACAGCTCCCGGGACAGGTCGAGCTGCCGCTGCACGAGCCGGCGGGCCCGTTCGGTCAGCTCCAGCGGCAGCGGCCCGATCCCCTCGGGCGGGGTGAACACCATCTGGGGCGGCAGCTCGCGGTGGCGCAGGAGCTGCTCGACGGCGTCCGCCTCCAGCTCCATCGCGTCCAGGGCGGCGGCCCACGCCGCCGCCCAGCCGTCGGGTCCCGCGCCGGATCCCGTCGCCGTCATGGCCCGGCGGCGGTCACCTGCGCGGCCGCTTCCCGCCACGCGTCGCGCAGCTGCTCGGCGAAGCCCTGCACGGCCTCGATCCGTGCCGGGTCGTTGGCGACGTTGGCCTGCACCAGCTCGTTGATCATGTAGCTGTAGAGCGAGGCGAGGCCGGGGCCGCCGCTCCACACCGAGGTGTCGAGCGTCGCCCGCAGCTCCATGAGGATCTCCTGGGCGTGGTACACCCGGCTCGAGCCCGTCGCCGTGTCACCGGCGCCGAGGGCCTGGCCGGCGATCATCAGGTCGAGCACGAGCCGGTCGTACAGCATCACCAGCAGCTGCGCCGGGGGAGCGGTGGCCACGCTGTCGGTCACGTACCGGTTGCGCAGGGCTTGTGTCGTCATTCAGTCTCCCGGGGACCTTCGGTGATCAGCCCAGCGAGGACAGCTGGCCGGCCAGCCAGCTCGACTGGTTCTTGAGCGAGCCCAGCGCGGTCTCCATCGCGGTGAACTGCTTCTGCAGCGTCGCCTGCCGCGCCTGCAGCCGGACGTCCCAGTCGCTGATGCGGTCGTTGAGGTCGGTGATGGCGCTGTTGCCGCTGGTGATCAGCTGCGACAGCGTGCCGGTGTTGACCTGGGTGGCCTTGTCGGCCATCGCGGCCATCTTGTCGACGAGGCCGTCCTTGCCACCGGTGGCGTTGGTGGTGGTGGCGTTGAAGTACGACTGCGTCTTGGCCGGGTCGGCGTTGATCGCCGAGGTGAACTTGGTCTTGTCGAAGGTCAGCGTGCCGTCACGGGTCAGCTCGATGCCGACGTCCTTGAGGCTGCCCAGCGAGCCGGCGCCGCCGGAGACGGTCTGCATGATCGAGCTCGCGAGCTGCTGCATCGAGGAGTTGCCGGCCAGGGGCCCGCCGGGGACGCTGCCGTTCTGGTTGCGGGTCTGGGTGTTGATCTCGCTCAGCGCCGAGTTGGCCGCGTCGACCATCGCCTGGACCTTGGTGGCGATGCCGTCGGTGTCGCTGGAGACGTCGACCGTGATCGGGGGCTCGGTGTCGGCCGTCTTCGCCTTGGCGGTGATCGTGAGGCCCTCCATGACGCCCTTGAACGTGTTCGAGGAGGAGGAGATCTCGAACGCGTTCGTGGTGCCGACGGTGAGGATCGCGTCGGAGCCCTCGGTCGCGGCCACGTCGGTGCCCAGGCCGTCGATGCCGTCGATGGTGAACGCGGACGCGGCGCCGGTCTGGGCCGAGGTGACCTGGAGGGTGTACTTCCCGGGGGCGGTCTGGATCGCGCTGGCCTTGACGCCGAGGTCGCTGGAGCCGTTGATCGCGTCGACCACGCCCTTGAGCGAGATGTCGGTGATCGGCAGGTTCTTGACCTCGCCGGTGGCCGTGTTCGTGATGCTGATGTTCGACGCGCTGGTGATGCTGTCGCTGGTCTCGGCCACCGAGCCGCCGGAGAAGACGCGCGACTCCGACGCGGCGAGCTGCTTGACCCGGAAGGACACCGAGCCGCTCTGGTTGCCGCCCGTGGCGCTCGTCGTCGCCAGCACGGAGGAGGAGCTCGAGGTGGCCGTCGCGGCCTTCCACGCGGTCGGGTCGGCGAGCGCCTTCGCGGCGGTCAGGAGCGAGCCCATCTTCGTGTTGATCGACTGGTACGAGCTCACGACCTGCTGCTGGACGGAGACCTTCTTCTTCAGCGCGGTCTGGGGCGCGGCCTCGACCTGCATCAGTGACGCGATGACGGACGAGGTCTGCATACCCGAGACCAGGCCGTCGACGCTTCCGCCGGTGACCATGCGGTACCTCCTCGAGGAAGGCGAGCGGGGAGGAGAACGAGTCCCCTCCCCGGACGGTTTGGTGGATTACCGCAGCAGCGACAGCACGTTCTGGGGTGCCTGGTTGGCCTGGGCCAGCATGCTGGTGCCGGCCTGGGTCAGGATCTGCGAGCGGGTGAACGACACCATCTCCTGCGCCATGTCCGTGTCTCTGATGCGGGACTCGGACGCGGACAGGTTCTCGACGGCGACGTTGAGGTTGTTGATGGTGTGCTCGAAGCGGTTCTGGTACGCACCGAGCGTCGCCCGGGCGGTCGAGACCCCCTTGATCGCGGTGTCGATGGCGTCGATCGCCGTGGTGCCGGCGGTCGACAGGTCCAGCGACCCCACGCCGAGGCCGGCCGAGTCGAACCCGGTCACCGAGGTGATGCTGCCGAACGCGGCGGTGCCGAGGTCGACGGAGATCTGGTCGGAGGCCGAGCCGTTCGCGCCGACCTGGAACGTCCCGGTGAACGGGGCGGCCGCGTCGAGCAGCTTCTGCCCGCCGAACGCCGTGGTGTTGGCGATGCGGTCCAGCTCCTGGCCCAGCTGCGAGAACTCGGTCTGCGCGGCGGCCCGCGCGTCGGAGTCCTGCGAACCGGTGGAGGCGGCCTGCACCGACAGGTCACGCATGCGCTGCAGGATCGAGTGGGTCTCGGTCAGCGCACCTTCAGCGGTCTGCACGACGGAGATGCCGTCCTGGGCGTTGCGCACGGCGACCTTGAGGCCGCCGATCTGCGAGCGCAGGCCCTCCGAGATGGACAGACCGGCCGCGTCGTCCGCGGCCCGGTTGATCCGGTAGCCCGACGACAGCTTCTCCAGTGACTTGCTCATCTGGCTGTCGGTGACCGACAGGTTCCGGTACGCGTTCTGCGCGGCGATGTTGTTGTTGATCCGTAGACCCATGGCACTCCTCCCTGAGTCCTCAAACCGGCCTTCCGCGGCCTTGGTCGCGTCTTCTGACGGTCCCATCGGATCGTGCGGGCACTGCTTGAGAGGAAAGGTGCGGCCGGGTTGTCCTTACGGAGCAACGGTCGCCGCTGATGTGACAGGGCACGGCGCCCTGGCTGGATGCCGTGCCCTGTCGGTGTCCTCGTTCAGGTCAAGCCCTCAGGTCCTAGCGCAGCAGCGAGAGGACGTTCTGCGGCGCCTGGTTGGCCTGGGCCAGCATGCTGGTGCCGGCCTGGGTCAGGATCTGCGAGCGGGTGAACGACACCATCTCCTGAGCCATGTCGGTGTCACGGATCCGCGACTCCGACGCCGAGAGGTTCTCGACCGCGACGTTCAGGTTGTTGATGGTGTGCTCGAACCGGTTCTGGTACGCACCCAGGGTGGCCCGAGCGGTCGAAACACCCTTGATAGCGGTGTCGATCGCGTCGATCGCCGCGGTTCCGGCGGTCGTCAGGTCCAACGAGCCGACGCCGAGGCCGGCCGAGTCGAACCCGGTCAGCGCAGAGCCACTGCCGAAGGCGGCGGTGCTCAGGTCGACCGCGATCTGGTCGGACGACGAACCGTTCGCACCGACCTGGAACGTGCCCGTGTAGGCACTACCACTGACGTCGAGCAGCTTCTGGCCGCCGAACGCCGTGGTGTTGGCGATGCGATCGAGTTCCTGACCCAGCTGGGAGAACTCGGTCTGCGCCGCCGAGCGCGCATCGGAGTCCTGGGAACCAGTGCTGGAGGCCTGAACGGACAGGTCACGCATGCGCTGCAGGATCGAGTGCGTCTCGGTGAGCGCACCTTCAGCGGTCTGCACGACCGAGATGCCGTCCTGAGCGTTGCGAACCGCGACCTTCAGACCACCGATCTGGGACCGGAGACCCTCGCTGATGGAGAGGCCCGCGGCGTCGTCGGCCGCACGGTTGATCCGGTAGCCCGACGACAGCTTCTCCAGCGACTTGCTCATCTGGCTGTCCGTCGCCGACAGGTTCCGGTAAGCGTTCTGAGCAGCGATGTTGTTGTTAATGCGAAGACCCACGATCTTCCTCCTTGAGTCGGGTCAGGCCGGCCCATCCGTGGTCCGGTCGTTCATCACATCGGCGCGAGGTCTTGCCACTGAAGGGTTTTGAGCAGGAGTTTTCTCAAAAAATCGCCGAGCCCGGCCCCTGCGCGGGACCGGGCTCGGACGGGGCGCGGCGGCCCGCGCGCCGGAGCCCGCGAGCCGGTGGGGGAGGCCCGCACCGGCAGGGCACGCGTGCGCCGCAGCCGGGCCGTTGCCGGCGAATCCGGGCACTTGTCAGAAGGTTCGCGGCACGCCCAGCGGGTTGGTGAGGTTCAGCCGCGCGCTCAGGTCGCCCTGGGCGGCGATGTTCGCGTAGTACGCCTCGCGCCGGCGCGCCACGCAGCCCTTGTCGCGCGCGGCCGCCACGAGGTGCGGGTCGAGGTGGTTGTTGAGCCCGTCGCGCAGCAGCATCAGGGCCTCGGCGCGCAGCTGGCTGACGCGGGACTCGGTGACGCCGAGCTCGGCGGCGATGTCGGTCATCGGGCGCTCGTCGAAGAAGTACGCGGTGACGACCGTGCGCAGGCGCTCCGGCAGGGCGTTGACGGCGTGGTGGAGGTACCCGATGCGCTCCCGGTGCAGGATCAGCTCCTCGGGGCCGGCGGCCCGCTCGGGCACCAGGTCCTCGGCCGAGCCCGCGCTGAAGCCCTGCAACGACAGGACGACCGCGCGCTGCACGTCGTCGTCGATGCTCTTGAGCTCGTCGACGGCCACGCCGAGGGCCTGCGCCAGCTCGGACCGGGTCGGGGTGCGCCCGAGCGACGCGGTGAGCTCCTGCTGGGCGGTCTCGACCCTTCTGGCCCGGGTACGCACGGATCGGCTGGCCCAGTCCAGCCCGCGCAGCTCGTCCAGCAGCGCGCCGCGGATCCGGGTGGTCGCGAAGCTGCCGAACGGGATGCCGCGGGCGGGGTCGAACGAGCGCGCCGCGCCGGCGAGTGCGGCCATGCCGGCCGAGACGAGGTCCTCGCGCGAGACGTGCGCGGGCAGGCGGCCGAGCATCTCGCGCACGAGATGGCCGACGAGCGGGAGGTGGGTGCGCACGAGCGCCTCTCGCTCGGCGCTGGTCGTCTTGATGGCGGTGCTGGTCACGGCAACCTCTTCGTGGCAGGAGTCGGTACTCGTGGCGGGCTGTGGTGATGGCCCGGCAAGATCCAGCTTCTGTCACTTTGGGTACACAACCGGTCTCTCTCGGTTGCGAACGGGTTGTTCTCGGGAGCGGCCCGGCCTCATCGCCGAGCCGCTCCCGAGTCCCATGTGGGAACCTCCGTGTTCCCGCGTCGTTCCGGCGTCCGTGCCACGCGGTGTCGGGGGCGTCCGTGCCCGGTGCGGGCCTCCATGCCCCGATCCCTCGAACCAGCCGTGCGTCCGTGCCTTGGGCGTCCGTGCCCGGGTGGTGCTCCTACCGCCCCCGAGTCCGTTCGGGCCGCGGCTTTGCAGCGAGTTCGTCCGTCGCCTCCGGAGCATCCGTGGCGACTCGCTGCGGGTCTCGGTGTGCGCCTCACGCGGCGCGGGGCATCCCCAGCGGGGTCGTGACGGCCAGGCGGGCGTTGAGGTCGCCCTGCGCGGCGATGTTGGCGTAGTACGCCTCGCGGCGGCGGGCCACGCAGCCGGTGCCGCCCGGGCCGCCCAGCATCTCGGGGTCGAGGTGGTTGTTGAGGCCGTCGCGCAGCAGCACCAGGGCCTCGGCGCGCAGCTGGCTGATGCGCGACTCGGTGACGCCGAGCTCGGCGGCGATGTCGGTCATCGGGCGCTCGTCGAAGAAGTACGCGGTGACGACCGTGCGCAGGCGCTCCGGGAGGGCGTTGATCGCCTGGTGGAGGTACCCGATGCGCTCCCGGTGCAGAATGAGGTCCTCGGGGCCGGCGGCCCGCTCGGGGACCAGCTCCTCGGCCGAGCCGGCGGTGAAGCCCTGCAGGGACAGCACGACCGCGCGCTGCACGTCCTCGTCGATCGTCTTGAGCTGGTCGACCCCGACGCCCATGGCCTCGGCCAGCTCCGCCTGCGTCGGCGTGCGGCCCAGCCGGCCGGTCAGCTCCTGCTGCATCGTCTCCACCTTGCGGGCCCGGGCGCGCACCGAGCGGCTGGCCCAGTCCAGGCCGCGCAGCTCGTCGAGCAGCGCGCCGCGGATGCGGCTGGTGGCGAAGCTGCCGAACGGGATGCCGCGGCTCGGGTCGAAGGAGCGCCCGGCGCCGGCGAGGGCCGCCATGCCCGCGGAGATGAGGTCCTCGCGCGACACGTGGGCCGGCAGCCGGCCGAGCATCTCGCGGACCAGGTGCCCGACGAGCGGGAGGTGGGCGCGCACGTGGGCGTCCAGCTCCGCGGGGCTCAGGGCGGTGGCGGCGGGGGCTTCGGCGGTGGTGGTCACGGCAACCTCTTCGTGGCAGGAGTTGGTTGGTCGAGAACCAGATTCGCCAGCCCCGGGTGCGGGCCCGGGTGACGCGAAGTTGCGAACCGGGAGTGCTCAAGCCGGACATGGACATGCCGAACTACCGGGCGAACAACGACGCGGATGTGCGACGCGCCGGCCGCCCGGCCGACCCGCCGCGCGAGGGAGAGGCGGAACGGATGACGCTGGCGGATCTCGCGAGCATCCTGTGGCGGGAGCGCGAGATGCTGGAGCTGTTGCTGTTCAAGCTGGAGGAGGAGCAGCTCGTGCTCGCCTCCGGCCGGACGCGCTGGCTCGCGCACGCCACCCGCGAGGTCGAGGTGGTGCTGGAGGAGATCCGGCGCACCGAGGTCGTGCGGGCCGCCGAGGTCGAGGCGATCGGCGCCGAGTTCGGGCTGGGCCCGAACCCGAGCCTGAGCAAACTCGCCGAGGCCGCCCCGGCGCCGTGGTCCGACCTGCTCAACCAGCACCGCAAGGCGTTCCTGACGATCACCGCCGAGGTGAGCGCGATCGCCGAGGCGAATCGCGACCTGCTCACCACGGGGGCCCGCGCGGCGCGCGAGACGATGCTCGCCGTCGTCGGGTCCGTCGAGACCTACGGGCGCAAGGGCGAGACCGTCGCGGCCGCCCCCCGCACCCGGCTGATTGACGAGGCGATGTAGATGAGCACGTTCTCCGGCCTGAACACGGCCCTGTCCGCCCTCTACGCCCAGCGTCGCGCCCTCGACCTCACCGGGCAGAACATCGCCAACGCGAACACCGAGGGGTACTCCCGCCAGCGCGTCGAGCTCTCGCCGGTCGAGAACCTCTCCACGCCGGCCCGCTGGTCGACCAGCCAAGGCGTCGGCGACGGCGTGCGCATCACCGACGTCACCCGGCTGCACGACGAGTTCATGACGAACCGGACCCGGGCCGAGCGGGGGCTCAACGAGTACCTGCAAGCGCACACCATGGTCTTCGGCAACATCGAGCAGGCCCTCGGCGAGCCCAGCGACAACGGCCTGCAGGCCCAGCTGGCGGACTACTGGTCGGCGTGGTCGGACGTGGCCAACCGGCCCGGCGACACCTCCGCCCGCACCCAGCTGCTCTCGCGCGCCAACACCGTCGCCGCGACGATGGGCACGACCCGCCAGAACCTCGACAACCTCTTCGGCGCGACCCGCGAGGCCCTCGACGCCGACGTCGCCGTGGTCAACCAGACCTCGGCCGGCATCGCCGACCTCAACGACCGCATCGCCTTGGCCAAGACGGCCAACATGCCGACGAACGAGCTGTCCGACCAGCGCGACCGGCTGGTGCTGAAGATCTCCGAGCTCACCGGCGCGACCGGCCGGCTCAACGACAACGGCACCGTCGACGTCTCGCTGGGCGGCAACCTGCTGGTGCAGGGCGACACCGTGCGGGAGCTCAAGGCGGTCGGCAGCACGACGGTCGACGGGATCGCGGTCAACCCGGTGCGGGTGGTGTACGCCGACAACAACACCTCGGCCGGCATCACCACGGGCAAGATGGCCTCGGGTCTGGAGGCGCTGACGTCGACCATCCCGAACACGGTGGCGGGCCTGGACAGCGTGGCCAACACCCTCATCCAGAAGGTGAACGCGCAGCACGCCCAGGGCTACGACATCAGCACCACGCCGCCGTCGAGCACGCCGACCCCGCAGCCGGGCGGCGCGTTCTTCACGGGCACGAGCGCCAAGGACATCCGGGTGGCGATCACCGACCCGACGAAGGTCGCCGCGTCGAGCACGGCGACGACGCCGTACCAGGGCGACAACGCCAACGCGCTGGCCGCGATCGCCCAGGACCCCCAGGGGCCCGACACGCAGTACCGCAACTTCGTGGTCGACGTCGGCATCCAGGCCCAGACGATCAACCGGCGCGCCCAGGCGCAGCAGGTCATCGCCGACGACGCCACGTCCGCCGAGCAGGCGGAGTCCGGCGTCAGCCTCGACGAGGAGATGACCAACCTGCTGCAGTTCCAGCGGGCGTACGAGGCGGCCGCGAAGGTGATCAGCGTCGTGGACACCACGATGGACACGCTGATCAACATGAAGAGGTAACAGGAGGAGGGAACGGATGCCCGGCTTCCGCGTCACCGAACGGTCGGTGGCCACGAACACCCTGGCCAACCTGCAGGTCAACCTGCAGAAGAACCAGGACCTGCAGAACCAGCTCTCCAGCGGCAAGCTCATCACCAAGGCGTCGGACTCGCCCGGTGGCGCGGTCATCGCGATGCAGACCCGCAGCGACATGGCGACACTGCAGCAGTACTCACGCAACGGCGATGACGGGATGGGCTGGTTGAACCAGGCCGACACGGCGCTGACCAGCGCCTCGACTCAGCTCAACCGGGTCCGCGAGCTCGTGCTGACCGGCATGTCCAGCGGCTCCGGCGGCAACTCCGAGGCCCGCGAGGCGATCGCCCTGGAGGTCGACAACCTGCGCGGCTCGATGCTCGACCTGGCCAACACCACCTACCTCGACCGCCCGATCTTCGGCGGCACCACCGCCGGCAGCATCGCCTACGACCAGAACGGCAACTACGTGGGCGACAACGGCTCGGTGAACCGCACGGTCGGGGCCAACGCCTCGGTGCGCGTCGACACCGACGCCGCGTCGGTGTTCGGCTCCGGCTCCGGCAACGTCTTCAACATGCTCCAGAAGATCGCCGACGACCTGCGCAACAAGCCCAGCGCGCTGCAGGGGGACCTCGCCAGCGTCGACACGGCGCAGAAACAGGTGCAGACGGGGCTTTCGGGCGTTGGATCCCGATATAATCAGGTTTCACAAATGCAGCAGGCCGCGGAGAACCGGGTGCTCGACCTGAGGACCCAGCTGTCCGACGTCGAGGACATCGACCTGCCGAAGACCATCACCGAGCTGTCCCTGCAGCAGACCGCATATCAGGCGGCGCTGGCCGCGACCGCGAAGGTCATCCAGCCGTCGCTGGTGGACTTCCTGCGGTAGGCCGCGAGGCGGCTCCAGTCATCGTGAGGAATCTATGAGCGTCGCGACCGTTGACAGTCCGGAGACGACCACGCTGCCGGTGATCGACTTCGTCGCGCCGATCCCGGGCTTCCCCGAGGACCGCCGCTTCGTGCTCGTGCGTCTCGACGACGCCGGGGTGCTGTTCTCGCTGAAGTCCGTGGACACCGACGGGCTGCGGTTCCTGGTCGTTCCCCCGGCGCAGTTCTTCCCCGACTACGAGGCCGAGATCGACGACGAGACCCTCGCCGCGCTCGGCGTCGCCGACCAGAGCGACCTGCTGGTGCTGCTCGTGGTCACCGCGGGCGAGGCCGGCGCCGAGGACGCCACCGCCAACCTGATGGCCCCGATCGTCCTCGACCAGCGCAGCCGCCGGGCGGTGCAGCTGATCCTGAGCCACAGTGGGCTTCCGGTGCGCCAGAAGCTCATGGTCGCCTGAACGGGGTGACGCCGGGCATTCCCGCCCGGCGATGCCGACAATTCGGGTACCGTTCGCCTATCGCCCAGCGAAGGAGCGGCTTGTGCTCGTCCTGACCCGACGTCCCGGAGAAAGCGTGATGGTCGGCGACGACGTCGTCGTCACAGTGCTCGACGTGCGCGGCGACGTGGTGCGGCTGGGCATCAAGGCGCCCCGCAGCATCCAGGTCCACCGCGAAGAGGTGTACCGCGAGCTGCAGAAGGCCAACCGTGAAGCCGCCTCGCCGAGTGACGTGGCCGTGAAGGCCCTCAGCAAGATGCTGCGCACCGAGCAGTAGGCCGGACAGCGACACCGGAACCCGGCCGCGACGCGTCGCGGCCGGGTTCCGCGCTCGTTCCGCGCTCGTTCCGGGCCCGTCTGCGGGCCGCCGCTCGCCAGGCCTTGACGGGCCGGGGCTCAGCCGAACAGCGTGACCGCGGCGACCAGCGTGATGCCGAGCAGGATGGCGCCCAGGCCGATGTCGAGCGTCGCCGCGCCACGGTCGCCGCGGGCGGTGCGTGCGATCAGCTTCGCGATGGCCCTCATGTGCGTCCCCCTCAACTCGGTGTGACTCAAGAATGACCGAGGGTGACAGAGTTGGTCTGTCCAGCGGCCGCGCCGATGGCCGCCGCCGTTCACCCGACGGGCCGGTGCGGGGTGGGTGTCGAGCAGGCGCAGGTGGGCAGTCAGCGAGCCATGGCGTCCCGGGCGCGTTTGCCGAAAGTCACCCCTGCGAGGGGTTGTGCGGCTCAGAATGGATTCGTGCCGAAGATCGACACTGGTCTGGCGGCGGTACTGCGGGCTCTGCTCCCGCTCGTACTCTGCGCGGCCTGGCTCGTGGGCGAACCACCCATGACCCTGCAGACCGCCCGGTTCGCCATCGTGATCCCCGGACCGCCGACCGGGCAGCCCGCCGAGGCCGCCATGGACGGCGGGCGCTGCGCGGACCCGGCCGGGACCTGGCTGGGGATGCGCTGGCGCAGCGAGCTCAAGTGGCGGGTCAACGACAAGACGATCCCCGCCTATCTCGGTGACCGCACCGCCGTCGTGAACTCGTTGCGCAGCGCGGCCTACACGGTCGACACGGGGCGCAACGACTGCGGCCTGCCCCAGAACCTCGGGATCTCCGAGTCGTACGCGGGCAAGACCGACCGCACCGCGGGCGTCACCTCCACGGGCGGGTGCGGCCAGCGCGACGGCTACAACGCGGTCTCGTTCGGCCCGCTCAACCAGGGGCTGCTCGCGGTCACGTGCATCTGGTGGTACGGCGGCAAGGAGAACGGCCGCAGCGTCGAGGCCGACATCCTCATCGACGACACCGAGGGCCTGTTCTTCCTGAACACCCCGCCGTCGTGCAGCAACCGCTGGGACCTCGAGGGCACCATCACGCACGAGTTCGGCCACGCATTCGGGCTCGGCCACGTCTCCTACGCCCAGCACGCGGCGCTCACCATGACCGACGGGCTGCCGGACTGCTCGACCGCGTACCGGGGCCTCGGCCTCGGCGACTACCTGGCGCTCAAGCAGCAGTACGGGACCAACTGAGCCGGCTCGCGCGGCGCGCGTTCGCGCCGTCACGACCTGCGCCGGGCGCGCTGACGCTGCGTGCCGCAGGGCTCGGGAGCGCTCGAGCGCCCGCGCGCCGCGGGCGTCCCGGTGGGCCCGGCAACGGCCTGGCACCCCGCGGGGAACGAGGCCCGCAACGCCCGTTGACGATCTTTGAGGGGTCTCGCCCACCCCTGCACCGGAGATCGTCTGATGCTGCGTTCGTTCACGAAGTTCGTATTCGCTCCGGCGCTGGCCCTTGCCGCGACCGCCACGACGCTCGTCGTGGCCGCTGCACCGGCCGACGCCGCCGTGGTCAGTGTTCGCGTCAAGGGCTCGCTCGCCGCTCGCAGTGGCGCCGCCAACTGGTTCGGCCAGACCCGGACCGTCAAGAACAAGCAGAAGCTCACGGTCACCTGCCGCGTGAGCGGGCAGTACCTGCGGGGCAACGTGCGCAGGACCGCGCAGTGGGACCGCACCGCTATCGGCGACTACGTCTCGCACGCGTACGTCTCCGGCAACCCGAAGCTCCCGGTCTGCGCCCCGCCCGCGGCCCCCGCCGCGCCGGCCGCCCCCGCCCCGGCCTCGCCGGTGGCCGCGGTGCCGATGGGCCCGACCGGCACCATGACCAACGAGCAGTTCCTGGCCGCGTCCATCCCCGCCGCCCAGGCGAGCCAGCGCGACACGAAGGTGCCCGCGTCGGTGACCCTGGCCCAGGCGATCCTGGAGTCGGGCTGGGGGCGCAGCTCGCTGTCGGCGAACGACAACAACTTCTTCGGCATGAAGTGCTTCAACAACGCGCCGGGCTCCTACGCGGCGGGCTGCAAGGCGTACTCCACGCAGGAGTGCAACGCCGCGGGCGCCTGCGTCACGACGGTGGCGACGTTCCGCACCTACCGCACGTCGGTGGACTCGTTCCGCGACCACGGGGCGAGCCTGAAGTCGCTGGCCCGGTACGCGGCCGCGTTCAACTACACGACGGACCCGAACCAGTTCATCGCCGAGGTCCACAAGGGCGGCTACGCTACGGACCCGCTGTACACGACGAAGGTCGTCGCGCTGATGACGAAGTACAACCTGTACCAGTACGACCTGAAGATCTGACCCCACGGTCTCGGCGGCGGCCGGCGCTCGGTACACCCGGGCTCCGGCCGCCGCCGCTGCATGCGCGGGTCGCGGAGGGCTCGCGGCCGTGAGGGATGCGCAGCCGTGCGGACAGTAAACAAAGTTCAACAAATCGCTCTTGGGCATTGTTCTGTGGCGATTTAGTAGGACACACTGGGCGTTCCTGACCCCTCCGCCAGTGAGAGATGCCCATGTTTCGATTGCAGTTCAGGCCGCGGCCCAAGGTCCTTGCCATGGTGGCGGGGGCTTTGCTGGTCGTGGGGATCGGTACGGCGCCCGCGTGGGCGCAGCAGCAGCGGCAGGGGCCGCCGGACCCGACGATTCCGGCGAATGACCATGCGCGGGGTCTCGTGTACGACGGGTTCAAGGTCGGGACGGGGCGGTGCAAGGGGCTGTTCGAGCTCAAGAACGTCGCGGGGGCGTGTACGCACGGGCCGGATGCGGCGTTCGCGGGCACCGATGTGACGCGGTCGGTGGCGCCGCTCGCGGAGTCCAAGAGTGCGGTGCAGGCCGCGGGTGCGGCGAGCATCGTGTGTGACGGGGACGGGCAGTCGGGGAACCGGGTGCAGGTGCTCTACATCCACGGTTCGGGCAACGCGGATCGGTACAGCCAGTATGTGGCGTCGATCCGGACCTGGACGCAGGGTGTGGACGACATCTACAGTGCCAGCGCGGCGCAGACCGGCGGGGTGCGGCACATCCGGTTCGTGACCGACGGTTCGTGCAACATCTCGGTCACCGACGTGGCCATCGACAACGGGTCGCTGTCGGACTTCGGCAACTCCGTCAACGCGATCAAGGCGCAGGGGTACAACCGGGCCGACCGGAAGTACCTAATGTACGTCGACGCGACCGCGCTGTGCGGGGTGGCGTACGTGACGCTGGACGACCGGCCGGGGCAGGACAACGCCAACAACTCCGGGGCGAGTTTCAGCCGGGTCGACTCCGGGTGCTGGGGTTCGGGGCCGGCGGCGCACGAGCTCACGCACGCGATGGGTGCGGTGATGAGCAGTTCGCCGAACCACACCGCCTACGGCCACTGCACGGACGACTACGACATCATGTGCTACAACGACGGGCCGGGCACGGTCCTGCGGGTCGTGTGCGCGGACCAGGCCCAGGACAATCGGCTGGACTGCAACAAGGACGACTACTTCAACACCAACCCGCCGGCCGGGTCCTACCTGGCCACGCACTGGAACACGGCCAACAACCGCTTCCTGCTCACCACCGGCGGCTCGGGCGGAGGGTCGAAGACGGGCCCGGTGACGCTCGTGCAGCTCGGCAAGTGCGTGGACGTGAACAACTCGGGCACGGCCAACGGCACGAAGATCCAGGTCTGGGGCTGCAACGGCACGGGCGCCCAGCAGTGGACGCTTCCGGGTGACGGTACCGTGCGGGCGCTCGGCAAGTGCCTCGACGTGACGTCGGCCGGCACCGGCAACGGCACGAAGCTCCAGCTGTGGGACTGCAACGGCACGGGCGCCCAGCAGTGGACGTACGTGTCCGGCACGCAGGCGCTGCGCAACCCGGCTTCGGGCCGCTGCCTCGACGACCCGAACAGCAGCACCGCCGACGGCACCCAGGTGCAGATCTGGGACTGCAACGCCACCAACGCCCAGCGGGTCACGATTCCCGCGTGACGCGATGATGGCCCGGCTCCAGGGGGAGGAGCCGGGCCATCACGTTCAGGCGGCGTCGGCGGAGACCAGCAGGCCCTGGTTGACCGCGGCCATCAGCGCCTGCGAGCGGTTGTTCACGCGCAACTTGCTGTAGAGGCGCGACACGTAGGTCTTCACCGTCGCCTCGGACACGGCCAGGCGCTGGGCGATCGTGGGCAGCGAGAGCCCGTCGCGCATCAGCGACAGCACCTCCTGCTCGCGCTGGCTGAGCAGGCCCGACTGGCCCCGGCGGCGCGACAGCGCGGAGGACAGCCCCGGCGCGGTGAACGAGTGCGGGGCGACCGCGGCGTGGCGGATCGCGGCGAGGACCGACGGGATCGGGGCGGCCTTGGTGACGTACGCCGAGAGGCCGGCGTCCAGCGCCCGGTACAGCAGGTTGTCGTCGCTGACCGCGCTGAGCAGCACCACGCCGAGGTCCGGGCTCGCGGCGCGCAGCTTGCGGGCCAGGGAGATGCCGTCGGTGTCGGCGAGCGAGGCGTCGATCGTCACGACGTTCGCGGCGGTCTCGGCCACGACGCGCTCGGCCTCGGCCGCGCTGCCGGCCTCGCCGACGAGGGTGATGTCGGGAACCGTGGCCACGACCCGGTTGAGACCGAGACGGAGAAGGACGTGTTCGTCGACGGCGACCAGTCGGATCGTCATCAAGGGGCTCCTAAGCGAGGGTGTGGCCTGGGCGGTTGACCTTGCCCGACCAGCGTCGCAGCGGGAGCATCGGTGCAGCTAGAGGCTGCAATGCAGCTGCGCTCGTCGGCACCCGTGCTGCAACGGGGGACAATCGGACACCGGCCGACACTTGTCCTCAACCAGGCTGATTCGCGTGTCCAGGGCCGCCCGGACGGACCTCACCGGGGCCGGGTGGCGTGCTCACCGAGCCCGGCCGGCGGGGCGTGCGGGAGCGGATCGGCCCGGCGCACGAGTGCGCCGGCTGGGCCTCAGCTGACGAGCGCCAGGCGCACCTGGTCGGCCGGCTTGGGCAGGGTGATGCGCATCGTGGTCCCGCCGCCCGGGGTCTCGGCGATGACGAGCGTGGCGTCGTGCGCCTCGACGATGCGCTGGCACGTCGCCAGGCCGATGCCGGAGCCCTCGATGTCGGTGCGCAGCCGGGTGAACATCTCCAGCACCCGCGGGCGGTCCTGCGCCGGGATGCCGATGCCGTTGTCGGCGATGTTCAGCGTCCAGCCCGTCTCCGACTCGTCGGCGGTGAGCGAGATGCGGCAGTCGCGGCCGCGGTCGCGGAACTTCAGCGAGTTGCTCACCATGTTCTGGATCAGCACGCGCAGCTGGGTGGCGTCGCCGACGACGGTGGGCAGCGGGCCGACCTCGACCTCGGCCTGGGAGGCGGCGATCGCGGTGCCGATGTCCTCGACCACCTGGCGGGCGATCGCATCGAGCGACACCTCGGTGAACGACGGCCGGCCGCCGAGGGAGGCGTGGGAGAGGACGTCCTCGATCATGCGCCACATCCGGGTCGCCGAGGACAGCGCCCGGTCGACGCAGCGCTTGGCGTCGGGGTCGGCGGCGACCGCCGGGATCTCGGAGAGCATCGCCACGAAGCCGAGCACGCCGGTGAGCGGGTTCTTGAGGTCGTGGCTGACCTGGCCGGCGAAGTGCTGCAGCGAGGAGTTGGAGCGCTGCAGCTCGCGGCTCGTGCGGTGCACCTTGTCCAGGGCCTGCTCGAGCATCTGGCCGTGGCGGTGCAGCTCCATCACGTCCATGACCATCTTCGCCAGCTTGTCGAGACCCTCGCGCTGCTCGGCGCTGAGGTCGTGCGGCTCGCTGTCGAACACGCACAGCGTGCCCAGCACGTGCCCGTCGCGGTCGCGCAGCTGGGCCGAGGCGTAGAAGCGCACGTCGTCGATCTCGCCGGTGACGAACGGGTTGCCGGCGAAGCGCGGGTCCTGCGTCGCGTCGCGCACGACCACCGTCTCGGGCTCCACCATGCTGATCGCGCACATGGAGTCCTCGCGGGAGCACGTGTTCGCCTCGAAGCCGAACGCGGCCATCTGGATCTGCTGGGTCGCCGAGATGATGTTCACCACCGCGTTGGGCACGCCGCAGACGTACGCCGCCAGCTCCACCACCGAGGGCAGGTCGGGCAGCGGCGGGCCGCCGACGATGCCGTAGCCGGCCAGCGACCTGAGCCGCTCCTGCTCGTCGTCCGGGATCGGGAACGACTTCGGCTCGATGAACGCGGAGGTGCTCATGGGCCCGACCATAGGCGGGCAAAGTTGCAGCCGGTCGCAAACGCGGGGTCAGCGGGTGGGGAGGGAGATTCGCACGGTGACTCCCGGCCGGTCGACCGACGTGACCATGCTGCCGCCGTGCCGCGCGGCGATCTCGCGGCCGAGCATGAGGGCCAGGGCGCCGGTGCGGTGCTCGTCGGGCTGCTCGGGGTGCGGGATGCGCATGGACAGCAGCCGCTCGGGGGTCAGCGCGGCGCTCGTCGCCCCCGACACGACCACGCACCAGCGCCCGCCGGCGAACGAGGCCTCGATCTCGGCCGCGCCCATGAGCGTCACGATCTGCACGGCGGTGTGGAACAGCTCGCGCAGCAGCACGCGATCGCCGAGGAGGTCCGGCCCTTCGGCGCAATGCAGCGGTACACCCGGAAAATCCAGCAGCTCGTGGACCGGCAACGGGGCCCGGTCCAGCGGCGCCTCGGCCGTCTCCAGGCTGCTGAGCAGGAGCAGGTCGGCCACGATGACCTGCATGTGCTCCGCGTTGCGCCGGATCGCGCCGATCGCGGACCGGCGGTCCTCGGCGGTGAGCGGCAGCGCGTCGTCGGACGACTCGAGCATCGTGGCGAACGTGATGATCGAGGTCAGCGGGGTGCGCAGCTCGTGCGACGCGACCCGGATGAACTCCGTGCGCAGCTGGGCGAGGTCGGTGGCCGGTTCGTTGTCGGCCGGTTGGTCGTCCATCAGCACCCGCTCGGTCCTCCGGAAACGTTACAGGACATGTCATTACATTGCGTAGGATATGTGTGTACCGACAGTAAGCGACACATGTCGCGTTCGCTGCCGGCGAGGAGTGCTTTGCGAGGAGAGACCGACCGCCTGGTCGACACCGGCCTCATCGAGGGTGCGGTGGTCGATCTGGTGGTGCGTGCGGCGAACGCGGCCACCGTGGTGGACGCGCAGCGGCTCGTGTCCGAGTTCCGCGCCTTCTCCGGCGTGCGCTCCGCCGACATCGTCCCGGCGGTGCTGCCGGTCCTCGGCGAGCTCGACCTGCTGGAGCGGCTGCCGGTCGGGCCCGCGCAGTGGGGCCAGGAGCTGCGGGTCGAGTTCAGCGCCGCGCCCGCCCGCGCCGAGCTGCTCCCCGCGGCCGCCGAGATCGCCGCCGCCGCCGACCGCGCGCTCGCCCAGCCCTGCCGCGCGGTGCCGCCGCCGCCGATGCACGGCTCGCCGCTGGCCTGGGCGATCACCGCCGGCGCCCGCGCGATGATCCTGATCGTGGACCCGGGCCGCGGCTGGAGTGCCCTGTCGGAGTCGTTCACCACGGTGCTCGGCTACGACCGGCACCGCCCGCCCGAGTTCCGGCTGCTGGACATCGTGCACCCCGACGACCGCCCCGCCGCCGTGGGCCTGTTCCTGGCCTGCTGCGCCGGGCGGAACCCCGAGCGCGCGGTGGACCTGCGGGTGTGCACCGTCACCGGGCGCTTCCGCACCATCGAGGTCGGCGCGCGCAGCTTCGTCGAGGACGCCGACGTCGGCGTCGTGGTCTTCTTCGGCCTCGACGTCACCGCCCAGCGCGAGACCGAGCGCGCCGCGCGCATCGAGCAGCAGCGGCTGGCCCGGCTGGTCGAGACGATGGACGACGGGCTGCTCATGCTCGACGACGAGGGCAACGTGAGCCTGGCCAACCGGGCCGCGCACCGGCTGCTGGACACCGGCGCGCTCGACGTGAGCCCGGAGCACGATCCCGACGACGCCGAGCCGCTGGACTGGTCCCAGGTCATCGCGCGCACCATCGCCCGGCTCGGGCCGTCCGCGGCCCGCGTCGACCGGCTGCGCGCCGGATTCCGCGCGCGCCGCGCCGTGGTCGGCGAGGAGCTCGCGTTCGAGGACGGGCGGGTGCTGGAGCTGGACCTCGTGCCGGTGACGGGTCCGGCGGGCCCGGGTGGCACCGACGGCGGCACGCTCATCCACCTGCGCGACGTCACCGCCCGCGTGGCCGTGCGCCGCGGCCTGGAGGAGCGCAGCCGGGGCCTCGAGGAGCGCAACCAGGCGCTGGTGGAGGCGAGCGCGCTCAACAACGAGTTCATCGCCAGCGTCTCCCACGAGCTGCGCGGGCCCCTGTCGTCCGTGGTCGCGTTCTCGCACCTGCTCGGCGACAGCACGAGCGGGGAGCTGTCGGAGGACCAGCAGACGTACCTCTCCGTCATCGACCGCAACGCCAACCGCCTCCTGCGCCTCATCGAGGACCTGCTGCTGCTGTCCCGCCTGGAGGCGCGCACGCTGCAGCTCAAGCCGACGCCCACCCGGCTGCCGGAGCTGCTCGGCGTCGCCGTCACCGAGCGGATCCCCGCGGCCCGCGCGTCCGGTGTCGACCTGCTGCTCGAGTGCGAGGAGGGCCCGGACCTCGTCTGCGACGACACCCGCGTGCACCAGGTCGTGGACAACCTGGTCAGCAACGCCGTGAAGTTCACGCCCAGCGGGGGCCGCGTCACGGTGAAGGCCTGGCCCGGCGCGGACGGCGAGGGCTGGACCGTCTCCGTCGCCGACTCCGGGGTGGGCATCCCGGCCGCGGACCTGCCGCGGCTGTTCAGCGCGTTCTTCCGCGGTTCCAACGTGACCGCGGCGGTCGGGCGGCAGGTCATGCCCGGCACGGGACTCGGGCTGGTCGTCAGCCGGGCCATCGTCGAGTTACACGGCGGCAGCATCAGCGTCGCCAGCACTGAAGGGGTCGGCACGACGGTCACGCTGTCGTTGCCCCCGCGACCGGCACGAAATGGGGGATGATCGTGAGCCGACTGCTCGTCGTCGAGGACGACCCGGATATCGCCATGGCCCTGCGCCTGCTCCTGACGCGGGCGGGCCATCAGGTCGCGCACGCCAAGGACGGCCGGACCGGCCTGCGGGACGCGTACACCGAGCGCCCGGAACTGGTGATCCTCGACATCGGCCTGCCGGGGATGGACGGCTGGCAGGTCCTGGAGCGGCTGCGCGACGTCAGTGACGTGCCGGTGCTGCTGCTCACCGCGCACGGCCAGGAGTCCGACAAGGTCCGCGGCCTGCGCGGCGGCGCCGACGACTACCTGACCAAGCCGTTCACCAACGCCGAGCTCGTCGCGCGGGTCGAGGCCCTGCTGCGCCGCAGCGCCGGGCCGGCGTCGTGGGCCGACGAGGTGTACGACGACGGCGTCCTGCGCATCGACCCGGCCGCTCGGCGCACCTTCGTGGCCGGCGACGAGGTGCGCCTGACGCCGACCGAGTTCCGGCTGCTCAACGTGCTCGTCCGGCACGCCGGTGCGGTGCTGTCGCCCAACCAGCTGCTCGCCCAGGCCTGGGACGACCCGACGGGCATCGGCCCGGAGCGGGTGAAGTTCGCGGTGCTGCGGCTGCGGCGCAAGCTCGGCTGGACCGACCCGGACGCGTCGCCGATCGAGTCCGTGCGCGGGTTCGGGTACCGCTACCGCCGTCCCGTGATGGACCGGGCCGAGTAAGCGTGCAGGGGCGATGTGTCAGCGATTGCCCCGGGCGCACCGGGTGCGGCTCACGCGACGAACCGAGCCGCACCCCGCCGGGAACGGTCGCGGCGACCGGCCCCGGCGAACCTGAAATGGTTCCGCCCGACTCGTCCACGAAATGAGTGCCTGATGATCGACCTCTCCGCCGACGGTCACGTCCACACCGCGTTCTCGTCCGGACGCGACAGCGTCTCCGTGCTCGTCGCCGCGGCCGAGCAGGCCGGGCTGACGGAGCTGACCTTCGCCGACCGGGTGGGGCCGGACACGAGCTGGCTGCCGCCGTACCTCTCCTCGATCCAGCGGGCCCAGCAGCGCACCGACGTGACGCTGCGCCGCGGGGTCGAGGTGGAGGCGATCGGCATCGACGGATGGCTCGCCTTCCCGTCCGACCTCAGCGGGCTCGAGGTCATCTCGGTCGGGCTCAACCGGCTGCCGCTGCCGGCCGGGCTGCTCAGCCCCGACGCCGTGCGCACGCAGATCGACGCCGGCGCGATGCGGGCGCTGGACGTCATCGACCAGGTCGTCACCGTCACCGGGCTGGCCGTCGAGCGGGTGTCGCGCTACGCGCCGACGCGCCTGGCCCGCCCGCTGGACTTCCTGATCCGCGCCGGGATCGAGGAGTCCGCGGTGCCGGACTCGGCCCTCGCCGAGCTGGTCGAGGCCTGCCGGGTCAACGGCACCGTGGTGGAGATCAGCGAGCGGCACCGGCTGCCCGGGCTGCGCCTGGTCCAGGCGTGCGCCGAGGCCGGCGTTCGGCTCGTGGCCGCCAGCGACGCGGTGCGCGCCAGCGAGGTGGGCGGCTACCGCTACGTGCGGGAGATCGCCGCGGGCGTCGTGCCCGCGACCGCGGCCGCCTGAGCCGAAAGGTCTGCACAACATCGCAGCTGAGCAGGGCAAACGGACCCGCCGTCGATCGCTGGAAACGGGCTGATGGCGGCGGGTCCGGCATTTAGGATCAAGGTGTGCCGAAGGATCGCGAACTCGTCCTCGTCTCCCTCCTGCAGGAGGCGACGCGGATCGCGAACGAAGCCGACAACATCCGCGACGCCGGGCTCCCGGTCATCAACGCGGTGTGCGCGGCGACCGGCTGGCCGGTGGGGCACCTGTGCCTGCCGGAGGAGCGCGACCGCCGGGTCTTCGTCTCCACCGACGTGTGGCACGAGGACGTGCCGGGGGAGTTCGCCGAGCTGCGCAAGGCCAGCGAGGACGTGCGCTTCCCGCTGGGAGCCGGCATCATCGGGCGCGCCGCCAAGACCGGCCGCCCGCAGTGGGTCGCCGACCTGACCGCCGAGCCGACGCTGGTGCGACCGGCCGTCGACGGGGTCGGCTCCGCCATCGCCTTGCCCATCACCGGGCGCGGGATCGTCGCCGCGGTGCTGGAGTTCTTCACCCGCGAGCCGGTCGAGCCGGACCCGGGCCTGCTGGAGATCATGGCCGACGTCGGCATCCAGCTCGGCCGGGTCGCCGACCGCATGGCCGCCCGCCAGGCGCTGCTGTTCGGCGCCCAGCGCCTCGAACGCATCCTCGACAGCTGCGTCGAGGCGTTCGTGGCCATGGACGAGGGCGGCATGATCACCTCCTGGAACGCCGCCGCGGAGAAGGTGTTCGGCCTGTCCAAGGAGGAGGCGATCGGCCGGCGGCTGGCCGACACCATCGTGCCGCCGCAGTACCGCGAGGCCCACCACCTCGGCGTCGGGCGCTTCCTGACGACGGGGGAGAAGCGGGTCCTCGACAACCGCATCGAGATCACCGGCTGGCACGCCAACGGCTACGAGTTCCCGGTCGAGCTCGCCGTCTGGGCGGTGCGGGACCCGATGATGGGCTGGACGTTCAACGCGTTCGTGCACGACATCACCGACCGCAAGCGCACCGAGGACGCGCTGCGCCACGCCTACGAGCACGAGCGCGAGGCCGTCTCCCGGCTGCGCGAGCTCGACGTGGCCAAGAGCGACTTCGTGGCCACCGTGTCGCACGAGTTCCGCACGCCGCTGACCAACGTCATCGGCCACCTCGAGGTGCTCACGTCCGGCGACGCCGGCCCGCTCACCACGGCGCAGACGCGCATGCTCGGCGTCATCGGCCGCAACGCCGACCGGCTGCGCGCGCTCATCGAGGACCTGCTCACCATCTCCCGGGTGGAGGCCGGCGTCTTCGACCTCGAGCTGTGCGAGACCGACCTGCACGCGGTGCTCGCGGGCGCCTGCGCGGCGGTCGAGCCGCGGGCCAAGCGGCGCGGCCACCGGCTCGTGCTCGCCGTGGAGGGGCAGCTCGGCACCGTCGAGGCCGACCCCGAGCAGCTGCAGCGGGCGCTGGCCAACCTGCTCGTCAACGCCGTGAACTTCACCCCGGACGGCGGGCTGGTCGAGCTGACCGCCCGCGTCGACGGCGACCAGGTGGAGATCACGGTCCGCGACAACGGCGTGGGCATCGACGCCGACGAGCAGCCGCAGCTGTTCACGCGCTTCTTCCGCGGCACCTTCGCGGTGCGGGAGGCGGTGCAGGGCGCGGGGCTCGGGCTGGCGATCACCAAGACGATCGTGGAGGGCCACGGCGGCGAGATCTCCGTGCACAGCCTGGTCGGGCACGGCACGACGTTCACGATCCGGATTCCGCGCGAGCGTCCTCTCTGGCTCTGACCGGCTCCTGCGCCGCCGTGGCGAAGGGCTGCGTCCGCACGGTCTGGAAGCCGGTCCGCGTCATCTCGCCCCACACGTGCTTGCCGCCCCGCAGCGCCGACCACATGCCCATGACCCGCCACAGGGCGGTGAGCTGCCGGTAGCCCACGTTCTCGAGGACCGAGGCGAGCACCGAGGCGACCAGGTCCGTCCACCGGTGGTAGCGGTGGAACGAGTACTCCTCGACGGTCAGCGCGATGAGGTTCAGCAGCAGCGCGTAGCCGTAGGCCACGGCGATGAACACGAGCGCGAAGTGCGTGTCGACGGCGCCGACCCAGAGGCCGAGCGGGACGAGGATCACCCCGGCGAGCTCGATCACCGGGGCCAGCAGCTCGAACAGCACGTAGTACGGCATCGCGACGAGGCCGATGCGGCCGTACCGCGGATTCAGGATCATGCCCTTGTGCTTGCCGAGGATCTCGGCGATGCCGCGGTGCCAGCGGCGGCGCTGCTTGCCCAGCACCTTCAGCGTGCTGGGCGCCTCGCTCCAGGAGACCGGCTCGGCCACGAACACGATGCGGTAGTCCCGCTTCTGCCGGCGCAGGTGCCTGTGCAGCCGCACCACGAGCTCGGCGTCCTCGCCGATGCAGTCGTGCGCGAGGCCGCCCACCTCGACGAGCAGCTCGCGGCGGAAGATGCCGAACGCGCCCGAGATGATGAGCAGCCCGCCCAGGCGCGACCAGCCGGTGCGTCCGAGCAGGAACGCGCGCAGGTACTCGACCACCTGCACCCGCGGCAGCCAGCGCCGGGGCATCCGGACGTCGACGATGCGGCCCGCCACCACGGTGCAGCCGTTGGCGACGCGGATGACCCCGCCGGAGGCGACGGTGCGCACGGGGTCGTCGGAGAACGGCTTGGCCACCGAGAGCAGCGCCTGCGGGTCGAGGATCGAGTCCGCGTCGACCATGCACACCAGCGGGTGCTGGGCCACGTTGATGCCGGTGTTGAGCGCGTCGGTCTTGCCGCCGTTCTCCTTGCGCACGACCACGAGCGGGTCGGGCCGCTCCCCGGGCACGTGGATGGAGATGATGCCGCCGCGGGTCGGGGTCGCGTCGGGCACCACCCGGGGCACCTCGACGAGCCCGAACTCCTCCCGCAGCCGGTCGAAGGTGTCGTCGGACGAGCCGTCGTCGATGACGATGACCTCGAAGACCGGGTACCGCAGCGCGAGCATCGCCTGGACCGACTGCACGATGCCGGCCGACTCGTTGTACGCGGGCACGAGGACCGACACGGGCTCGGTCAGGGGGCTGCGGTACGTCTCCTCGTGCCCGGCGAAGGGCACCCGGCGCAGATGGTGCACGAACTCGGCGCCGGCCAGGACGATCAGCACCAGGTAGCTGCTGTTGATGACCAGGAAGTACGTGAGGATGAAGATGTCCGTCACGGTCAGCAGCTGCCGGACCCACTCGGCCGTCACGTCGCCTCGCTTCGCTGCGGACCGGTCACGTCGCCTCCTCGCTTCGCTCGTCGGCGCCGCTGACAGTCGACTGTGCTGGCTGGTGCCCGGCCCCTCCGCTTCGCTCCGGGCCGGTCACGTCGCCTCCTCGCTTCGCTCGTCGGCGCCGCTGACAGTCGACTGTGCTGGCTGGTGCCCGGCCCCTCCGCTTCGCTCCGGGCCGGTCACGTCGCCTCCTCGCTTCGCTCGTCGGCGCCGCTGACAGTCGACTGTGCTGGCTGGTGCCCGGCCCCTCCGCTTCGCTCCGGGCCGGTCACGTCGCCTCCTCGCTTCGCTCGTCGGCGCCGCTGACAGTCGACTGTGCTGGCTGGTGCCCGGCCCCTCCGCTTCGCTCCGGGCCGGTCACGGCACCGTCTGCTTCCGCCTGTCGTCGAGCTCCGCGGCGGCCAGGGCCTCGCGGGCGTGGGCGGCGCCGAGCAGCACCTCGGGGTCCGGCCCCTCGTCGGGGTCGGCGCTGTGCCGGGGGCGCACGTGCGCGCGGTGCTCGGCGGCCACGAGGGCGGCCCGGCCGGCGTTGCCCAGCCGCAGCAGGGAGCGGGCGGCGTTGTGGGCGACGGCGTACTCGGCGTCGGCGAGCAGCCCGGTCAGGGCCGGGGCCGCGCTCACCGCGCCGAGCTCGCCCAGCGCCTTGGCGGCTTCGGCGCGCAGTACGGCCGGATGCTGCGGCTCCAGGGCATCGACCAGGGGCGCGAGGGCCGTGCGGGTCCCGAGCCGGCCCAGCGTGCGCGCGGCGGCGACGCGGACCTCGACGACCGGGTCGGCCCGCAGCGCGCTCTCCACCCGCACGGTCGCGCCGACGGCCCCGATCAGCCCGAGGACCTCGGCGGCGCAGGCCCGCACGGGCGCCCGGGGATCGTCGAGTGCGGCGAGCAGGGCGCCCTGGGCGGCGGTACCGAGGCGGGTCAACGCGGTCGCCACGACGTGCGCGGGCACCGGGCGGCGGCTGGGCAGGGTGGCCAGCAACGGCTGGGTGGCCCCGGCGTCGCCGATGCGCCCGAGCGAGCGGGCGGCGACCACGCGCACGTCGGCGTCGGGGTCGCCGAGCAGGTCGCACAGCGGTAGCAGGGCGTCCTTGCGGCCCAGGTTGCCCAGCACCTCGGCGGCGAGCGCCCGGGCCACCGGGTCGCGCCGCTTGAGCCGGCTGCGGGCCCGCCAGGCGGCGCCGCGGCGCTCGAAGACGTCGACGAGCGCGGTGTGCGCCTCGCCGCGGACCTTGCCCAGCAGGGCGATGGCGTTGGTCTCGACCGCGAGCCACACGTCGTCGGGCAGCCGCACCAGTTCCTCGATCCGCTCGGGGTCGTCGTCGCCGGCGGCGATGGCGAGCAGCAGCCGGCGGGCCGGCTTGGCGAGACGGGCGCGCCGGGTCTCGCGGGTGCGCCGGACCGAGCGGCCGAGCACGATGAGCGCGCCGAAGACCAGCGCGGCGAAGATCAGGACGAACAGCGCCACCAGGGCGGCGCCGGCGAGGGTCACGTGCGCATGCGGGCCAGGACCGCCTCGACCCGGCTCACCAACTCCCGCGGGCTGAAGGGTTTGACGATGTAGTCGTCCGCGCCGGCGCCGAAGCCGACCTCGACGTCGCCCTCCTGGGCGCGGGCGGTGAGCAGGATGATCGGCAGCGCCTTGGTGCCCTGCTCCTGCCGCAGCTGCCGGCACACGTCGATGCCCGACATGCCCGGCATCATGACGTCGAGCACGACCAGGTCCGGCGGGTTCTCGGTGGCGGCGGTGAGCGCCGCGGGGCCGTTGTCCACCGCCACGACCTCGTAGCCCGCCTGTTCCAGCTTGAAGGCGACGAGGTCCCGGATGTCCATGTCGTCGTCGGCGACCAGGATCGCGGTCATGTCTCGATCTTATGCGGCAAATAGGAGTGAAATCCGAAATATGGCGAAAGGGCGCCGGCCCTTCGGCCGACGCCCTCGTGGGTCCGGAGTGCTCAGTCCGGAGTGCCCAATCCGGAGTGCTCAGACGGGCGGCTGCGGCGTGGGCCGCGTGCGCGACGCCCGCTCCGGGGCGTGGTGTGCGCCGAGGTTGCCGTGGCTCGGCATCGGCTGGGCGGGCCGCTCGTTGGCCGCGTGCGTGATGCCGGAGGCCGAGGCGATGCCGCGCGCGACGGACGCCGGGTTGGGCCGGGCGCCGGGCATGTCGGCCGGCGACGGCTTGATCTCGCGGGTCCGCGCGGTGCTCGACGCGCCGCCGGTGCTCGCGCCGCGGCCCTCGGTGTTCGCCGTGACGGTGGTGTTCCCCGTGGTGATGTGCTCTTCGCAGTGCCGCTTGAAGCCCTTGAGGTCGGCCTTGAGCCGGCGGTTGAGCACCTCGACCGCGTGCTCCTCGGCCGGCATCAGCTCGCGGGCGTCGATCTGCAGCTCGGCGATGATGCGGGTCATGTCCCCGGCCATGGGCTCCAGGCGCAGTGCCTCGATGACCTGCGGCCCGTCCATCGCCTCCCAGCACAGGAACTCGTCGGTGCGGCTCTCGGTGATCCGCGCGTCGAACTCGGCCCGGTTGCCGCCGATGTCGAGCACCATGTGCGCGGTGGACGCGTCGATCGGGGCCATGCTCATGACGCCGGACATGAACTGCGGATAGTTCTCGAAGTGAGCGAGCTGCTCGTAGGCCACTGCCACCGGTACGGCCACCTCGATCGATTCTCGGGCGGTGCTCATGGTGGTCCCCCTTGCCGTCGGAGCTGATGGTTGACCACACCGTACGGCCGATTCGCCCCTTTCGCGGGTGAATCATGGGATTACGCGAGAGGGGCCCTCGCCGAGTCGGCGAGGGCCCCTGCTTCGCTGGTGTCGCTGGTGTCGATGGTGTGGTGGGTCAGACGGTGAGCGTCCAGCCCTTGAGCGTGCCGGCGTCGCCCTTGAAGACGTCCCTGGCGACCAGCGTCCAGGTGCCGTTGCGCGGCTCCGAGGACAGGTCGATCGTCCAGGTCGCCTCGATATTGGCCACGTCGTCGGCGGAGGTCGAGCTCTTGAACTTGTAGTCGGTGCCGTCCGGCGCGATCAGGTCGAGGCGCAGGTCACCGCGGTCGGCGTGCTTGATCGAGACCTTGATGGTCGCGGTCTTGCTCGCGTTGCCGGCGCAGTTGGCCACGACGAGCTTGCTGGAGGCGGTGCCGAGGTCCGGGATCGCGACCGGCGTGGTGCTGGTGACCGGGGCGCAGGTGGCCGGGGTGCTCGGGGTGCTCGGCGTGGTGGGCGTGGTGACCGGCGTGGTGGGCGTGGTCGGGGTGGTGACCGGCGTCGTCGGGCCGGTGGTGGGCGTCGTCGGCGTGGTCGGGTCGGTGACCGGGGTCGTCGGCGCGGCGGCGAGGGTGCCGGTGAAGAGCAGCTTGTTCGGCGAGGCATTGCCCGCGTTCTTCACGACGCCGTTGGTCGCGGCGGCGACGAGCGCGTCACGGACCTGCGCCGGGGTGGCGGCCGGGTGGGCGGCCAGGTAGAGCGCGGCCGCACCGGTGACCTCGGGGGTCGCCATCGAGGTGCCGCTCATCTTCTGGGTCGCGGTGTCGGAGGAGTTCGAGCTGGAGGTGATGTTCACGCCCGGCGCGAAGATGTCGAGGCAGTTGCCGAAGTTCGAGAAGCTGGCGCGGGTGTCGTTGCTGTCGGTCGCGCCGACCGTGATCGCCTCCGGCAGGCGGGCCGGGGACTTGGTGCAGGCGTTGGCGGAGTCGTTGCCGCCGGCGACCGCGTAGGTCACCCCGGACGCGATCGACTTCTTCACCGCGTTGTCCAACGTCGTGCCCGCGGCACCACCGAGGCTCATATTCGCCACGGCCGGCTTCACCGCGTTCTTGGTGACCCAGTCGACGCCGGCGATGATCTGCGAGTACGACCCGCCGCCGGAGCAGTCGAGCACGCGCACCGCGACGAGCTTGACGTCCTTGGCCACGCCGTAGGTCTTGCCACCGACGGTGCCGGCGACGTGGGTGCCGTGGCCCTGGCAGTCGCTCGCGTTCGCGTCGTTGTCGACGAAGTCGTAGCCGGAGCGGACCCGGCCGGCGAACTCGGTCTGCGTCAGGCGGACGCCGGTGTCGATGATGTAGGCCGTGACGTTGCTCGCCGGGCCGTAGGTGTAGCTCTTGTCCAGCGGCAGCGCCTGCTGGTCGATGCGGTCCAGGCCCCAGGTGGCGGAGGTCTGCGTCGCCTCGATCTGCACGCGGCGGTCCTGCTCCACGTAGGCGACGGCCGGGTCGGCCGCCAGGCGGCGGGCGGCGTCGGCGCTCATGCGGCCGGAGAACCCGCGCACCGCGCTGTCGAACCGGTCCTCGATGCGGCCGCCGACCTTGCCGGCGAGCGCGTCCGAGGTCGTCGTGCCGCCGTCCTTCATGACCACGATGTACTGGTCCTTGAGCGCGCCCGGGGCGTCCACGTTCTGGATCGTGCCCTGGGCGGGGGCGGCGTAGGCGGCGGAGCCGAAGGTGAACGCGGTAGCGGCCGCGGCGGCGGTGCCGAAGACCATTCCGGTAATGGTGCGACGGGCGGTGTTCTTCGTCATTATGTCTGCATCCCTTGACGGTGAGCCGGCATATTCGGCGGTGCATTTCCTTGCTGCGACTAGATTGCGGGCCGCGGGTGGCCTCCCCGGGACCCCTCCGGTAGCGGGCCGGTTGTCCCGGCTGGATTCGTGCGCCGTTTCGCCGGTTGCCGCCGATTGCGAAACAGGTATCCGTCGTTCTTGAGCGGAAATGGCGAAGGCCGCCAGGACTTTTCGTCCTGACGGCCTTCACTCACCGGGGGGAACCGGGTGTTCAGAGCTTGACGTTGAAGCGCGGGTCGGCGGCGATCTTCTGGAAGCCGGCGAGCGCCTCCGGGGTGTCGTCCATGCGGATGTCGTGGCCGCTCTGGTCCTTGGCGGTCTCGAAGTACACGAGGCCCTTGATCTGCGGCATCTTGGCGAGCTGGGGCAGCACGGTGGCGTACACGGCGGCCTTGTTCTTGCCCTGGACGGTCTTCGACGAGTCGTACACGCCCCACTCGGCGACCATGATCGGCTTGCTCGGGTGCTTGGTGGTGGCCCAGGTGTAGAAGCCAGGGAACTTCGGGTCGTTGGTGCGGTTCATGAGGTAGTTGAAGTCGCCGTAGTGGAACGCGCCCGGCTCGGCGTTGTTGTACGTGTCCACGCCGACCCAGTCCACGACGTCGTCACCCGGGTACAGCTCGCCCCACCAGGAGGTGTTGTTCCACTTCTCGTAGTTCATGTACGCGACGGTGAACACGGCGTTGGTGACGCCGTCGGCCTTGAGGCGCAGCGCGGTGTGACGGAACATGGCCGCGAAGTCCTTGGCGGTCTGGCCCGAGCCGGCCGTGGGGTTCACGTCGTTCTCCGGCTCGTGGTGCAGCACCATGAAGAACGGCTTGGTGCCGAAGTTGGCCTTGATGTACGTGGCCAGGCGGTCGATGCGCGCGTCCTGGGCGCCGGCGGCGACCTTGGCCCACGTGGTGCCGTAGCCGACCTTCCAGTTCAGCATCAGGGTGCGCGGGTGCGCCGGGTCGTTGGTCATGGCGATCTCGTCCTTGGTCGGGAAGAGCTCGTCACCCTTGTGGTACGTGTGGTAGATCGTCGAGGTGCGGCCGGACTTGGCCTCGAAGGTCTTCAGGGCCTCGTCGCGCGGCACGTCGGAGAAGCCGCCCGCCGCCGCGCCCCACAGCACGCCACAGCTGGGGACGAGCTTGGCATCCACCTTGCAGTCGGCCGGCGGCGTCGCGGGCTGCGTGGTGACCGGCGTGGTCGGCTGCGTGGTGACCGGGGTCGTCGGCTGCGTCGTGACCGGCGTGGTCGGCGTCGGCGTGACCGGCTTCGTCGGCTTGGTGTCCTCGACCGGCTTGGTCGCGACCGGGCGGACGATGCTGACGTCCAGGGTGGGCTTGCCCGCGGCGGCCTGGGCCGAGCGGAAGCGCGCCGGGGTGTTGGCGACGGTCGAGGTGACGGCGAAGGTGTACGTCCCGGCGCCCTTGACCACCGAGCTCACGTCGAACGTCACCGCGCCGGCGGTGGCGGCCGGCTTCGCGGCGGCGACGACACCCGCGAGCTTCGGGGCGTTCTTCCCCGACAGTGCCTTCTCGGTCCAGGCGGTGTCCGCGACGCGGCTCAGCGACAGCGAGCCGGGCAGGTTCTTCGAGTCACGGGTCAGGGTCACCTTGGCGCCCTTGACCGTGCCGGCCCCGAGCGCGCCGACCTTGAACTTCACGAACGCGACCATGGTGTCGCCACCCTGGCGGCCCGCGACGAGCGTCGGGGCGGAGCCGAAGGTGTACGTCGGACGGGCGCTGGAACTGTAGGTGTCCTCCGCGGCGCCCGAGCGCACGACGTCGGTCGTCTCCGCAGCGGCGGCGGCACCGCTGTGGATCATGGTGCCGAATCCGGCACCGAGCGCAAGCGCGGCGATCGGCATGAATGTGCGGGTGCGGCGGCGAATCATCTATTCAAAGCCCTTCCGTGGCTGGCGAAATCCTGTGGAGCGGGTTTGTGTCCGGCGTTGTCATCCGGACCTCCACAAGATTCGGCAGCCGGGGTTACACCCCCGGTTCGCCGGAAGTTGCCGTTCGGGTGTCCACCCATCGGCCGCTATGTCCACTGTGGACTTGTCGCGCTCGGCCACGCTTGTCGCCGCAGTTCAGGGGGCCTGGTGTCGAAATGTTGCCGGGCGGGTATGTGATCTGCCCGCGTGATGCATCAGACGAACGGACAGGAGTGGCAACCGAGCGGCGACTGAATGCCAACGCTTCCGAACTAGGCGCTCAAAAGCGGCGAACGTAATGTTGGTCGAGTACGGCGCAACTCACTGATATGGAACAAATCGGGCGCACTGCCCCCATCGCGACCTCGAGGAGACTGAAATGACCCCGATGCTGATCTCGCGCCCGGCCGTTCACGTCGTCCCCGAGCTGTCGGGGGAGCGGTGCGACAGCTGCAACGCCGCGGCCAAGGCCGTCGTGACCTTCGGCAACGCCGGCGACCTGGCGTTCTGCGGGCACCACGCGAAGAAGTTCGCGGACCGCATCACCGCGACGGCCGACAAGGTCGTGGTGGAGGAGGGGTTCGACTGGCGGAGCTGAGCCCGCTTGCTGTTGGGCGTCCCGGCGTTGAGCCGGGGCGCCCTTTTGCTGCGATAAGTCGGGCGCGCTCTGGCTGCGATAAGTCGGGCGCGCTCTGGCTGCGATAAGTCGGGCGCTCCGCGCCGCGACTTATCGCATTTTTCGCCTGACAGGGGATAAGTCCGACATGTCGTGGCGCGAAGCGCCCGACATGTCGGGTTTTTGGGGGGTTCCCGGCTGCTCTTTGGCGCTGTCTCGCCGCGGGTTCAGGGGGCTCGGAAGGGGTCAGGTCTGCGAGGCGAGGCGTGGCCGGCACCGGGTAGGGCTGGTGCCGGTCTCGTCCTGCGCGTCGCGTTCGAGGTGTGGGCCGGGCTCGTCGCACGTGCCCGGCCCGGGGTGCGCGGGGGCCAGGAGTGGCAGGACCAGCTCCACGAGGCGCCCCCGCCAGTGCAGGGAGGTGCGGGCCGAGAGGGCCGGGTTCGTCACGGCAGGTTGCGGCCGAAGAAGGCGGCGATCCGGCGCTGCCACGCGGCCAGGACCCGCGGCGGTCGGCCGGTGTCGTGGTTGCGCGAGCGGTGGTGGGAGCGGTGGTGCGAGGGCCGGTTCCGCGGGTGGGGCCGGTGCTCGCCGTGCTCGGGGACGCCGGGGATGCGGTGTGTGAGGCGGTGCAGCAGGCTGTCGGGCATCTCGACCTCCGGACGTACGTCGTACCGCTAGGACGTATGGTGTACGTACAAGACGTTAGACGTACGCTGTACGTGGCGTCAACGGGCTTGGTGGGACACGTGCGGGAGCCGCGTCCGCGTGTTGGTGGTTAAGTCGGATATACCGGACATTTGCCGGATAGCATGCGAGGGTGCGTCGCAGGCCGAGCCCTCATCCGCGGCGGCCCGGGCTGACGGGTCGCGAAACGGGGCTGCTCGTGGCCGTCTGGGTGGCGGGGGCGGCGTTTCTGGCGGCGGTACCGGCGCTGCTGCGGCAATTCTCGTCCCTCCTGGCGGGCGTCGTCGCGGTGATCGCCGCCCTGGTGGCCCTCCTGCTGGTCCGGGCGCGGTCCCGGCGGCTCGCCTCCTCGCTGGCGCAGTCCTCGGCCCGGCGGCGCGGGCTGGAGCGGGCGCTCCGCGAGCGGGCCACCCGCGACCCGGTCACCGGGCTGGCGAACCGGGCCCTGCTCACGGCGATGCTCGACGGGGCCGCCTCCCTCCGCGCCGGCTCGGACGCCTCCGCCGGCTCGGACGCCTCCGCCGGTGCGGCCGACGGAACCGGCGCGGCTGACGGAACTGGCGCGGCCACGGGAACCGGCGCGGCCGACGGAACTGGCGCGGCCATGGGAGTCGGTGCGGCCAAGGGGGCCGGCATCGGGGCCGAGCGGTGGGCCGAGCTGCAGCGCGGGCCGGGGCCGACGGTGATCCTGCTCGACCTCGACGGGTTCCAGGCGATCAACGACGAGCTGGGGCACGCCGCCGGGGACGCGCTGCTGCACGAGGTCGCCCGGCGGCTGCGCTTGGCGCTGCCCTCGGCCGATCTCATCGCGCGGCACGGGGACGACGAGTTCGCGGCCGTGTGGCGCGGGGCCGCACCCCCGGACGCGGCGGAGCGGGCGCTGGGCCGGCTGCGTCCCGCGTACCGGGTGGGGGAGCGCACCGTGCACCTCACCGGCAGCGCGGGCGTCGTCGTGGCCGACGGGCGGCGCGGCTCGGCCGAGGTGCTGCGCGACGCCGGGCTGGCGCTGCAGGCGGCCAAGGAGGGCGGCAAGGACCGCATCGTCCGGTTCGAGGCCGGGCTGCGCACGGCCGCGGATCGGCAGCGCGAGCTCGCCACCGGGCTGCGGCGGGCGCTGCGCGAGGGGGAGCTGGAGGTGTACTACCAGCCGGTGGTACGCCTCGCCGACGGGCGCATCACCGCGGTCGAGGCGCTGCTGCGCTGGTTCCCGCCCGGCGCCGAGGCCATCCCGCCCGGCGTGTTCATCCCCGTCGCCGAGGCCACCGGGCTGATCGTGCCGCTGGGCTGGTGGGTGCTGGGCCGGGCGTGCGCGCAGGCGCGGGAGTGGCACGAGCGGGCCGGGATCAGCCTCACCGTGAACGTGGCCGCGCACCAGCTGCGCGAGCCGGACTTCGTGGAGCGCGTCCGGGCGGCGCTCGCCGAGGGCGGGCTGCCGCCGGGGGCGCTCGTGCTCGAGGTCACCGAGAGCACGCTCGTCGCCGACGCCGACTCCACGGCGCGCCTGGACGCGCTGCGCGCGGACGGGGTGCGGGTGGCGATCGACGACTTCGGCACCGGGTACTCCTCGCTCGCCTACCTCGTGCACCTACCGGTCGACGTGCTCAAGATCGACCGTACGTTCCTGGCCACCGCCGTGGACACCACGCTCATGCGCGCGATCCTGCAGCTGGCCGGCGGGCTGTCGCTGCAGACCGTCGCCGAGGGCGTGGAGACCGAGGACCAGGCTTCGGCCCTGCGGGCGCTCGGGTGCGAGCACGCCCAGGGGTTCCTGTACTCCCGGCCGGTACCGCCGGCTGACCTCGACGCGCTGCTGTCAGGCCGCCTCGAGCTCGGTGCGGCGCGGGCGCGGTAGCGGGGTGGGCCACTCGTCGGTGCCGGGCTCGCGCGGGGCCGCGTCCGCCGCCTGATCGCGCGGGCGTGAGGTCGTGGCGTTCGCGGCGGCCCAGTCGGCCCCGGCGGTCGTCCCCGCGCGCGGGGCGGTCGTGGCGCTGGTGCCCGGGTTCGCGGGCGACGTGGCGGCCCAGCCGGGCGCGGTGGTCGTGGTGCCCCGGTTCGCGGGCGACGTGGCGGCCCGGTCGGGCGCGGTGGTCGTGGTGCCCCGGTTCGCGGGCGACGTGGCGGCCCGGTCGGGCGCGGTGGTCGTGGTGCCCCGGTTCGCGGGCGACGTGGCGGCCCGGTCGGGCGCGGTGGTCGTGGTGCCCCGGTTCGCGGGCGACGTGGCGGCCACGACGCGGTCGCGGCCGGCTCGCTTGGCGGCGTAGAGGGCCCGGTCGGCCAGCGGGATGAGCTCGTCGGGCTTGCGGGTGTCGACGGGGAGCGCGGCGGTACCGGCGGAAATCGTGACGACGCGAACGGCTCCGCCGCCCAGGTCCACCGCGGTCGAGCCGATCGCCGAGCGCAGCCGGTCCGCCAGCTCGCTCGCGCGGGCGGCGTCGGCGCCGGGGATGAGCAGCGCGAACTCCTCGCCGCCGTAGCGCGCCACGGTCACGCCGGGGCCGGCCGTCTCCCGCAGCCGGCCCGCGACCGCGCACAGGACCCGGTCGCCGGCGGGGTGGCCGAACGCGTCGTTGATGCGCTTGAAGCGGTCGATGTCGAGCAGCACCACGGCGGCGGGTCGCCCGGGCGGCAGCCCGCGCAGGCGCGCCTCGAAGGCCCGGCGGGTGTTCAGGCCGGTCAGCGCGTCCGTGGCGGCGATACGGCGCGCGTCGGCCAGCAGCAGGGCGAGGCGCCCGAGCACCAGCAGGAAGACCAGCGCGCTCGCGGCCGCGGCCAGCGGGAGGTCGCGCGTCTGGCTGCGGGTGTACTGCACGAGCAGTACACCCGGAGCCAGCAGCGACACGAGGACCAGCGCGACCGGGCCGGCGGCTCGGTGGAGCGGGAGCCGGCGCAGCCACGGGTGCAGCATGATCACGGCGAGCAAGGTGGCGAGCGCGACCGGGAGGGCGCCGGGGCCGAGGACGTACACCCAGCTCAGCAGGCCCGTGGCGACGGCCGCGAGCCCAGCGTCGAGCAGTGCCGGACCGGGCCTCTGCTCACGGAACGTATTCACACCACTATTTTCCGTCATCGCGTCCACTTCGGCCAGGGTGTGTCGCCGGAGCGATACCACCCTGTCTGCAACCCGGCGGACACGGTCCTGCTCTGGCGGGGGCGTGGACTGGGTTGCGGCGAAGGGAGCAAGTCATGACGCCACAGCTGCTCGAACACGTCCGTGCCGAGGCGCTCTTCTGTTCGGACGTGCAGTCCTCGGACGCCCTCGACGAGGCGCGCATCCGCCGCGCGGTCATGCTCAGCGTGCGCCGCCACGGGCCCCGCGGCTGCGCGGCGCTGGTCGCCCACGAGTTCGGCGAGCACCCCGACACCGCCGTGAGCCGGATGGGCTGGGTGCTGGACTGCATCCGTCGCGCCTACGCCCGCGCGATGGTCTGAGGCGGTTTTTGTCGTACCCCTGCGCGAGAATCCCGGTATGCGATTCGAGCAGCTGGCGAAGGTCTCCGGGGCGGTGGCGGCCACCTCCGCCCGCAACGCCAAGATCGACCTTCTGGCCGCGGCCCTGCGCGAGCTGGCCGCGTCCGGCGACGAGCGCACGGTCTCGGCCGGGGCCGGCTACCTCGCCGGTGAGCTGCGCCAGCGCCAGACCGGGGTCGGCTACGCCGCCCTGCGCGACCTGCCGCCGCCCGCGACCGAGCCCTCCCTGAACGTCGCCGACGTCGATCTCGCCTTCGAGCGCATGGCCGGGCTCGCGGGCAAGGGATCCCAGGCCGCCCGCCGGGGCGAGGTCGCCGCCCTCTTCGGCGCCGCCACCGAGCCCGAGCGCCGGCTCCTCGTCGGGCTGCTCGGTGGCGAGCTGCGCCAGGGCGCCCAGGCCGGGCTCCTCGCCGACGCCGTCGCCCGGGCCGCCGGCATCCCCTCCACCGCCGTCCGGCGGGCGTTCCTGCTCGCCGGCGACCTCAAGGCCGTCGCCGCCGACGCGCTGCTGCACGGGCCCGGGGCCCTCGAGGCCTACGCGCTCACCGTCGGCCGTCCGCTCGCCCCGATGCTCGCCGCCAGCGCGCCGAATGCCACCGAGGCGCTCGCGGCCACCGGGTCGCCCGCCGCGGCCGACATCAAGATCGACGGGATCCGGATCCAGGTGCACCGGGCCGGGGAGAAGATCTCGGTGTTCAGCCGCAGCCTCGACGACATCACCGCCCGCCTGCCCGGGGTGGTCGCGGCCGTCGCCGGGCTCGGGGTGTCCTCGATCGTGCTCGACGGCGAGGTGGTGGGCGTCGACCCGGACAGCGGCCGGGCCATCCCGTTCCAGGAGACCTCCAGCCGGGCCGCCCGGCGCGACGGGGTGTCGATCCTGCAGCCGTTCTTCTTCGACGTGCTCCACCTCGACGGCGAGGACCTGCTCGACCGGCCGGCGGGGGAGCGCTGGGCGGCGCTCGAACGGGTCGTCCCCGAGCCGCTGCGGGCCGGGCGCACCGTGGTCGACACGCCCGAGGCGGCCGAGGCGGCGTTCGTGGCGGCGGTCGCGGCCGGGCACGAGGGGCTCGTGATCAAGTCGGCCGCGGCCCCCTACGACGTCGGGCGGCGCGGCTCGGCCTGGGTCAAGGTCAAGCCCCGCCACACGCTCGACCTGGTGGTGCTGGCCGTCGAGCGCGGGCACGGCCGCCGCCGCGGGTGGCTGTCCAACCTGCACCTGGGCGCGCGGGACCCGCAGACGGGCGGGTTCGTGATGCTCGGCAAGACGTTCAAGGGCATGACCGACGAGATGCTGCGGTGGCAGACCGAGAAGCTGCGGACGCTCGCCGTCGAGGAGTCGGAGTGGGTCGTGAAGGTGCGGCCCGAGCTGGTCGTGGAGATCGCGTTCGACGGGGTGCAGACCTCGCCGCGCTACCCGGGCGGGATGGCGCTGCGCTTCGCGCGGGTGCTGCGCTACCGGGAGGACAAGCGCCCCGACGAGGCCGACACCATCGACACGGTGCGGGCGATTCACCGGGGCGGCTCGTGAGCACGCTGCTCGCGGGCGGTTCACAGGGGGGCGTTGTGCACCCGCTGAGCGCCGGCCTCCTCGTCGTCCTCGTCGTCGTCCTCGTCCAGCAGGTTGTCCGGGCGCGGGCCTCTCGCCTCGCGGCGGGCCAGGTAGGCGAAGCCGTAGAGGGTCATTGCGGCGAAGAGCCACCACTGCAGGACGTAGCCGGCGTTCTGCAGCGCGTTCTGCTTCTCGGCCGGCACCGCGGTGAAGCCGGGCGCGGGCTCGTCCGCGCTCACGTAGGCGTCGAAGAGGGCGTAGGGCACGGCCGGGGCGATCGCCGAGGGCGTGATGCGGCGGATCTCCGCATGGCCGGAGACCTCCTGAGGCCGCCCGCCGCGGCTCTCCGGCGGGCGCAGCCGGCCGGAGACGGTCACGCTGCCGGCGGGGGCCGCGGGCACATCGGGCGCGGTCAGGGCGCCGGCCGCGGCCGGGCGCACCCAGCCCCGGTCGACGAGGACCGCGGTGCCGTCACGCAGGACGAGCGGGGTGAGCACCTCGAAGCCGACGGCGCCCTCGACCGTCCGGCCGCGCACGAGGATCTCGTGGGCCGGGTCGTAGGTGCCGGTCACGGTCACCCGCGTCCACTCCGTGTGCTCCGCCGGCGCCGGTCCGACCGTCCCGGCACCCCCGCCCGGCGCGCCGACGACTTCCGTCAGCGGCACCGGCGTCGCCGAGGTGCCGGCGTTGATCCGGGCGTTGATCTCCGCCCGCTGGTCGTAGCGGTCGAGCTGCCACAGGCCGAGCAGGACCATGACCGTCGCCGCGGCCAAGGTCAGCGCGGCGTAGCCGAGCCACCGGGGCGTCGCGAGAAACCGGTACACAACCATGCACGGTAGCCCGTCCTCTTCCGGACGGTCATGGTGGCGCCCGTTCGGTATCGTCCGGGACACACGTATGCCTCAGCGCCGGAGGAGCACATGAGCACGATCCCGCGGCTGGTGATCAGCGCCCCGTCGTCCGGTCACGGCAAGACGGCCGTGTCGGTCGGGCTGCTCGCCGCGCTGTCCGCCCGCGGCTACCGCGCCGCGGGCTTCAAGATCGGGCCGGACCACGTCGACGCCGCCTACCTCGGACTGGCCGGAGGGCGTCCGGGCCGCAACCTCGACCCGCGCATGGTCGGCGCCAAGCGCATGGGCCCCCTGTTCGCGCACGGGGCCGCGTCGCTGGACATCGCCGTGGTCGAGGGCACGATGGGCCTCTTCGACGGGCTCGCCGGGCGCACCGACAGCGAGTCGACCGCGCAGATCTCCGGCCTGCTGCGCGCTCCGGTGATCCTGGTCGTCGACGTCGGCGCCATGGGCCAGTCGGTGGCCGCCCTGGTGCACGGGTTCCGGGCCTACGACGAGCTGCTCTGGCTCGGCGGCGTGATCCTCAACCGGGTCGCCTCGACCCGCCACGAGCAGCTGCTGCGGGAGGCGCTCGACGACATCGGCGTGCCGGTCCTGGGCGCCCTGCGCCGCCACGCGCTCACCGACGCCGGTAACGCCGGGGCCCCGCTGCCCTCCCGCCACCACGGGGTCGCCCCGGTGGTGCACAACAACCTCGACGCCGTGCGGGCCGTTCGCCGCCTCGGCGAGGTCATCGCCGGCGCCGTCGACATCGACCGCACGATGGCCCTGGCCCGCTCCGCGCCCCGCCTGACCTCCGACCCGTGGAGCGCCGAGGCCGAGATCGCCGCGGCCGCCGACGGCCAGTCCTCGATCGCCGCCACCCGCATCGGCCGCCGCCCGGTCATCGGCGTCGCCTTCGCCTACCCGGAGACCGCCGAGCTGCTCACCGCGGCCGGCGCCGAGGTGGTCCCGTTCGACCCGCTGCGCGACGAGGTCCTCCCGCCGGGCGTCGACGGCCTGGTCATCGGGTCCGCGCTGCCGGAGTCCTACGCCGAGGAGCTGACCTTCAACGGCCGGCTGCGCACCGCCGTCGCCGCCCACGCCGCGGCCGGCAAGCCGATCGCCGCCGAGGGCACCGGTCTGGTGTGGCTCTGCCGCGACTACAACGGCCGCCCGATGTGCGGGGTCGTGGACGCCTCCGCGCGCGAGACCGACCTCGTCGTGCTCGGCTACCGCGAGGCCACCGCCCGCTCCTCCTCGGTCCTGCTGCCGGTCGGCGCCCAGGTGATCGGGCACAAGATGCACCGCACGAGCATCAGCCCGCGGGCCGGGCTGCAGGCCGCCTGGACCTGGGCCGGGGGTCCGGCCGAGGGCTTCGTCCAGCGCGGCGTGCACGCGTCCTACCTCGGCCTGCACTGGGCCGGCACGCCCGCGATCGCGTCCCGCTTCGTGGCGGCCGCGAGCGCCACGGCGGCGCCGGCGCCGGGGCAGTGGAGCACGCCGTCGACCGCCCCCTACGGCCGGCCCTCGGTTCCCGTCATGAACTTCCCGACCGCGCCGGTGCTGCCCGCCTCGCCGGTGACGGCGGTGCCGGCGGCCCCCGTGACCCCCGCGCCGGCCCCGTCGGCCGCGCCGGCCCCGTCGGCCGCGCCGGCCCTTCCGGCGGCGTCGGCCCTTCCGGCCGCACCGGTCACCGGGTCGCCCGCGCCCGCGCCCGCCGCTCTGGTGCCCGCGCCTTTCGCGCCTTCGGAGGACGAGGCGCTCAGCTACGTGTCGGACTACACGACGCCGGAGGCGCCGGCGCCCCGCCCGCCCGCCGCGATCCCCGGGTCGATCCTGGCCAGCCCGGGCGGGGCCGGGACGATCGCGGCTTCGGTGCCGGCCACGGGGTCGTATCCGGTGCGGGGGTCGTCGCTGGCGAGCCCGCCGCCGATGCCGGGGACCTATCGGTCGCAGGCTCCGGCCAGCGCGCCTACCTCGCCGGGGGCCTCCTCGCCGTTCGGGCCGGCGCTGGGGCCCGCCATGCCGACGCCGTGGACCTCGCCCTCGCCCTCGCCCTCGCCCTCGCCCTCGTCCTCGCCTTCGTCCTCGCCCTCGTCCTCGCCTGAGGCGTCGGGGTCCGCCCCGGTCGCCTCGTCGGTGTCGGCTGCGCCGGCGGTGGCGGCTTCGTCCGTGTCCGGGGCGCCTGACGCGCCGGGTGAGCCGGAGCCGGTCGGCGGGTCCGAGGCGACGACGGTGCTGGCGGTGTCTTCCGCTGGTGGTGCGGCGACGGCGACGGATGAGGCGAGCGTTGGGGTGCCTTCCGGGCCGAACGGACCCGCGGAGGCGCCGGGGCTGCCATCGTCTGGGGTTGTGCCCGTCCAGTCCTCTGCTCAGCCGGTGTCGTCGCCTTCGGTGACGGGGCCGATCACCGCGTACGGCCCGGGAGCCGTCACGCCGTCCGCCGCCCGGCTCGCACCGGGCGCCGCCGACTCGTACTCATCGCCCGTCCCCGCCCCGGTCTCCTCGCCGGTGTCGGCTCCCGTGCCGGCTTCGGTGTCGTCACCCGTCGGCGGTCAGGGCGCCTCGGCCGGGTCGCCGGTCGCGGGGCCGGTGTCGTCGCTTCCCGGTGGTCAGGATTCGCCGGCGGACGCCTCGCCGGTCTCCGCCTCGGTGTCCTCGCCGGTCGCCGGGCCGGTCTCGTCGGCGGCCGCCGGGGCGCCGGCGCCGGGTGACGGGGGGCCGGCGCTCTCGGCCGCGATGCCGGTGTCCTCGGCGCCGATGCCCGCCTTCTCCGAGGCGACGCCGGCGGCCTCCTCGGCGCCCGTGTCCGCGGCGCCCGGTGGGGTGACCGCGATGCCGGCGGGGGAGTCGGAGGCGGTGCAGTCGGGGGAGGCCGGGTCGTACCCGTCGCCGGGGATCGCCGGGGGTGAGATCGCGGAGCAGGCGCCGGTGTCGGCGCCGCCGGTCTCGGCCCCGCCGGCGGTCGGGCGTTCGGGCGGATCCGCGTCGATTCCCGCCGCGCCCGTGTCGGGGCCGGTCTCTGGTCCTCCCGGTTCGGTAATGTCCGGTTCTGTGCCTGCTTCGTCAGTTTCGGGAACATCGTCCGGTGCGGCCGCCGGTGCCGTCTCCGCCCCGCCGCTCGGGGGCGCCACGTCCGCCGCCGGGAGCGCGGGAGGCGTCGACGGGGGCGCCGGGCTCGGGAGTGCGCCGGGCGTCGGTTCGAGCGCAGCGTTCGCGGGTGCGCCGGGCGTCGGTTCGAGCGCAGCGTTCGCGGGTGCGCCGAGCGCCGGGGCGGGTGCCGTAGCGGCGGACTTGAGCGTGGGGGATGCCCGGCACGAGCCGAGCGCCGGGACGGGTGCCGTAGCGGCGGGCCTGAGCGTGGGGGATGCCCAGCACGAGGCGAACCGGGGCGTCGCCGAGCACGGTGCGCGGCCCGAGGGCGGCTCGGACGGTGACGGGGGCGGGAAGCCGCCCGCCGGTGGGTCCAGCGAGGCGGCCTAGTGTCGACCTGGTCGGTGGCGCTTCGGCGCTTTCCCTCACTGCTCGTCGAGACGCCGCGGCTCACGGTGCGGCCGCTCGGTGCCGACGACGACAAGCGGATCGCGGAGATCTTCGCCGACCGGCTCGTCCGGCGTTGGCTGCCCGTCGCGGCCGATGAGCTCGAGGAGTTCGACGGCTACGCGTGGTGCACGGAGCTCGCGGTCGAACGGCGGGACAGCGGGGCCGGGGACCATTACGGCATCGTGCGGCGCGAGGACGAGCGGCTCGTCGGGTGCCTCTGGACCAAGAACACCGACTGGCTGACGCGCTCCACGGAGATCGCCTACGCCGTGGCGGCTGATGCCCGCGGCTACGGGGTCGCGCCCGAAGCCGTCGACGTGCTCGCGTTGTCGCTGCTGCTCGAGCACCGGTTTCAGCGGATCGAGCTGCGGGTCGCGCCCGGGAATGTGGCGTCGCGCAGGGTGGCGGAGAAGGCCGGGTTCACCTACGAGGGGCTGCTGCGCAACGCCGGGTCGCTGGCCAGCGGGCGGGTCGATCTGGAGAGCTGGTCGCTGCTGCCGTCCGACATTCGCTGAACCGGCGGTTCACCAGGAGCCGCCGGTTCAGCAAGACATCGGCCGGCCGGGGAAAGGCCGACGGCCCGCGTCGGACTGGCTCGCGCGGATCGGCCTACGCGCGACCCGCGCCGAGCGTAGGCCGATCCGGCCTAGGCGCGGCCCGCGCCGAGCGTGCTGAGGGGGTTGCTGGAGGTTCGGAGCGGCCCGCGCGAGCGACGCCCGCGGGAATCGGGTCGCGATCCGGGACGCCGGCGGGAATCGGGTCGCGATCCGGGACGCCGGCGGGAATCGGGTCGCGATCCGGGACGCCGGCGGGAATCGGGTCGCGATCCGGGACGCCGGCGGGAATCGGGTCGCGATCCGGGACGCCGGCGGGAATCGGGTCGCGATCCGGGACGCCGGCGGGAATCGGGTCGCGATCCGGAAGCGGCGCGACGAGGCGTCAGGCGCGCGGCGGGGTCGTGGTCTTCGTGCGAGCCTTCGCGGCCGGGGGCTGCTTGCCGACGATCTGCGAGCTGGGGGGTGTGAAGCCGCGCACCGGGGTGCCGGCCAGGGCGTCCCGCAGCGTCTCCGCCACCGTCTCGCGAGGCTTCCCGGCGTTGCCGGACCCGACCCGGTGCAGCGGATTGTCCGGGTCGGCGATGAAGCCCGCCACCGTCAGGCCCGGCGTCATCCCCACGAACCAGGCCGCCCGGTCGTCGTCCGTGGTGCCCGACTTGCCGGCGACAGGGCGGCGTACCGTCGCGAACACGCGAGGCGCCGTCGACCACCCGCCGCAGTCGCCCGTCGCGGCCTTGTAACCCGTCACGCACCGGGCCGCGTCGACCGCCCCGCGGGCCACGTCGGCCGAGAGGACCTGGGCACAGCGCGGCTTGGCCACCTCCACGCCCTTGTCGTCCACGGCCGGTTTGCCGCTCGCGTCGGTGATGGAGCTGACCGGGATCGGCTCGCAGTGCACGCCGTCGGCGACGACCGTGGCGAACGCGCCCGCCATCTCCAGCGGGGTCGTGTCGGCCACGCCCAGGGTGAACGCGCCCCAGCCCTTCGCCTTGGCGGGGGAGGCCTGGGTCTTGTCGATGCCGGTGCGCCAGCGCAGCCCGAGGCGCTCGGCCATGCGCACGGCCGCGTCGGCGCCGACGCGCTGTTCGAGCTGGACGAAGTACGTGTTCACGGACTTGCCGAAGCCGGACCACATGGTCTGCCGGCCGGTCATCGAGTCCGAGGCGTTCGACGGGCACCAGAAGTCGTTGCCGCAGTGGGCGGGGCTGCTGCGGCCCGTCTTGTACTTGGTCTGCACCGTCTTCGGCGAGTAGATCGCGGTCGACAGCGGCAGCCCCTGCTCCAGCGCCGCGAGCATGGTGAACATCTTGAACGTCGAGCCCGCCTGGTAGCCGGCCATGTCGTCGCCGCCGCCCAGCAGCGGGTTGACCGTGTTCGGGTAGTTGCCGCGCAGCCGCTTGCGCTGCCGCGGGTCCGAGTGCGGGCCGTTGCTGGCGCGGTCGAGGGAGTACACCCGGTTGACCGCCATCGCCCGGATGAGGCCCGTGCCCGGCTCGATCGCGACCTGGCCGAGGGCGTAGGGGCTGCGCGCCTGCTCCCGCTTGAGGATCTGCGCCTGCGCCACGTCCTGCACGCGCGGGTCCAGCGACGTGACGATCCTGTACCCGCCGCGGCGCAACGCCTCCAGGCGCTCGGTCGAGTTCGCGCCGAACGCGGGCTGGTTCGCCCACCAGGAGCGGAACATCGCGCAGAAGAAGCCGTAGCCGGGTCTGGTCGCCAGGCAGTCGTTGGGCGGATCGGTGAGCTTCAGCGCGATGGGCTCGGCGCGGGCCGCGGTGGCGTCGGCCGCGCTGAGGTACCTGAGGTCGGCCATGCGGTCGATGACGTAGTTGCGCCGGGCGGTCGCGGCCTTCGCGTCGCCCACCGCGGGGTCGTAGGACGAGGGCGCCTGCACCAGGCCCGCGAGCAGGGCCGCCTCCGGCACGGTGAGGTCGGCGGGCTTCTTCGAGAAGTAGACCTCCGCGGCCGCCTGGACGCCGTAGGCGCGGTGGCCGAAGTAGGCGACGTTGAGGTACCGCTCCAGGATCTCCTGCTTGCTCATGTGCTTCTCGAGCTCGATCGCGAGCTTCATCTCCCGCACCTTGCGCGCCCCGGTCTGCTCGGTGGCCGCGTTGACCTCCGCCGGCGTGCGGGCGCTGTCGCGCAGGGCGTTGCGCACGTACTGCATCGTGATCGTCGACGCGCCCTGCGACACGCCGCCGGCCTTGTGGTTGGCCACGAACGCGCGGGCGACGCCCTTGAAGTCCACGCCGTGGTGCTCCCAGAACCGGGCGTCCTCGGCGGCGACGATCGCGTGCTGCACGTTGACGGACATCGCGTCCAGGGAGGTGTACGTGCGGTACTCCTCGTAGAACTGGGCGAGCATCGTGGTGCCGTCGGCCGCGTAGACGTGCGTGGTCTGGGCCGGCAGCGCCTGCCGCAGCGCCTCCGGGGGCATCGCGAGCTCGTCGGCGCCCTGCTTCACGCCCATGCCGCTGACCGCGGCCAGGGGGTAGACGAGCGCGGCTACGGCCAGCCCCACGATGAGCCCGGTCCGCAGGAGCGCGAGGAAGCCGCCGGCCACTCGCATCGTGCGCGCGATCACATTCTTAAGCTAGGACAAATCGGTTCGCCGTACGCGACGATCGCCTGATGCTGCGGTTCCACGGCGACGCTGAGATCGCGCCGGGCCTCGTCGACCTCGCCGTCAACGTCCGCACGGCGGCGCCGCCGTCGTGGCTCATGGGACCGGTGACGGCGTCGCTGGCCCACCTCGCGCGCTACCCGGACCCGGCCGAGGCCACCGCGGCGATCGCGGCGCGGCACGGGCGGCCCGCCGGGGAGGTGCTGCTCACGGCCGGGGCGGCCCAGGCGTTCGTGCTCATCGCGCAGGCCTTCCGGCCCGAGCGGGCGGTGGTGGTGCACCCGCAGTTCACCGAGCCCGAGGCGGCGCTGCTGGCCGCGGGCCACGCCGTCGAGCGGGTCGTGCTGCGCGAGGCGGACGGGTTCGTGCTGGGCGAGTCGGATGTCCCGGACACGTCCGACCTCGTGGTGGTGGGAAATCCGACAAACCCCACGTCGGTCCTGCACTGCGCCGAGACATTGGCGAGGCTGACGAAGCCGGGGCGGATCACCGTCGTCGACGAGGCGTTCGCCGACACGGTGCCCGGGGAGCCCGAGTCCCTGGCCGGCCGCCGCGACCGGCCCGGCCTGCTGGTCATCCGGAGCCTGACCAAGACCTGGGGGCTGGCCGGGCTGCGGATCGGCTACGTGCTCGGCCCCGAGCCGCTGCTCGACCGGATGCGCGAGCACGCCCCGCTGTGGAGCGTCTCCACCCCCGCGCTGGCCGCCGCGATCGCCTGCGCCTCGCCGCGCGCCGTGGACACGGAGCGTGAGATCGCCACCCGGCTCGCCGCCGACCGCGCCCACCTCCTCGACGCCCTCGCCCGGGCCGGCGTGGCCGTGGCCGGGCGCCCGGCGAGCTCGTTCGTGCTGGTCAGGGTCCCGGACGGCGAGCGGGTGCGCGGCGCGCTGCGCGAGCGCGGGTTCGCCGTGCGACGTGGCGAAACCTTCCCGGGACTGGGCCCGGACTGGTTACGTATTGCCGTGCGGGACACTGCCACGAGTGACGCCTTCGTCGCGGTGTTGTCCAACGTCCTGGGAGGATGAACATGCTGCACGAGACGATTGCCGCGATCCGGCCGCTCGACGACGAGGCCATCGCGGCCGCCCGGGCCCTGCAGGGCCGCCTCACGAAGCCGATGGGGTCGCTCGGGGCGCTGGAGACGCTGGCGGTACGGCTGGCGGGGCTCGCCGGCACCTGCCCGCCGCCGATTCCCGAGCCGGCCGCCCTGGCCGTCTTCGCCGGGGACCACGGCGTGCACGCGCAGGGCGTGACCCCCTGGCCGCAGGAGGTCACCGCGCAGATGGTGGCGAACTTCCTCGCCGGCGGCGCCGTGGTCAACGCCTTCGCGCGCCAGGCCGGGGTCTCGGTCACGGTCGTGGACGTGGGCGTGAAGGCCGCGCTCGACCCGGCCGAGGGCCTGCTGGACCGCAAGGTGCGGGCCGGGACCCGCGACCTGAGCACCGGGCCGGCGATGACCCGCGAGGAGGCCGTCCAGGCGCTGGAGACCGGCATGCGGGTCGCCGCGGACCTGGTCGACGGCGGCGCCCGGGCACTGCTCACCGGCGACATGGGCATCGCCAACACCACCCCGTCGGCGGCGCTCATCGCGGCGTTCACGCACGCCGACCCGGCCGCCGTGACCGGGCTCGGCACCGGCATCGACAGCGAGACGCACGCCCGCAAGGTCGCCGTGGTCACCTCCGCCGTCGTCGGGCTCGAGGCCGAGGACCCGATCGACGTGCTGGCCGCGGTCGGGGGCTACGAGCACGCGGCGCTGGCCGGCTACATCCTCAAGGCCGCGCAGCTGCGTGTGCCGGTCGTGCTCGACGGCGTGATCGCCGCCTCGGCCGCCCTGGCCGCCCACGCGCTCGCCCCGGCGGCGACCGCCGCGATGATCGCCGGGCACCGCTCGGCCGAGCCGGGCGCGGCCGTGGCCCTGGGCTATCTTGAGCTCGAACCGCTCGTCGACCTGGGCCTGCGCCTGGGCGAGGGCACCGGCGCCGTGCTGGCGCTGCCGATCGTGGCCAGTGCTGTCCGCGTGTTGCACGAGGTTGCCACTTTCGATTCCGCTGGAGTAGCCCACAAGTGAACCCCTACCCCCTCGGTTTACGGCTCGACGGGTTACGCGTCCTGGTGGTCGGCGGCGGTGCGGTCGCCACCAGGCGCGTGCCCGCACTGCTCGACGCGGGCGCGGACGTCGTGCTCGTCTCCCCGCACATCACCCCTGCCCTGCGCGCCCACCTCGACGCCGGCCGGCTCACCTGGCGCGAGCGCCGCTTCGAGCCCGCCGACGTCGAGGACGTGTGGCTCGTCCACGTCGCCGTCAGCGATCCGGAGGCGGCCCGCGCGATCAGCGAGGTGACCGCCGCGAAGCGGATCTTCACCGTGCGCGCCGACGACCGGCACGCCGCGACCGCGTGGACGCCCGCGGTGACCCGGCACGGCCCGCTGACCGTGGCCGTGCTGGCCGGCGGCGACCCGGCCCGCGCGGTGGCGGTGCGCGACGCGATCGGCGAGCAGCTGGCGACGACCGGCGTCGCGGCGGGCGCCGATCTGGCCGGGACCGTCGCGCTCGTCGGGTCCGGGCCGGGCGACCCGGAGCTGCTGACCGTGCGCGGGCGGCGGCTGCTGGCCGCGGCCGACGTGGTGGTGATCGACCGCCTCGCGTCCGGGCTCCTGCTGGACGAGCTGCGGCCGGAGGTCGAGCTCGTGGACGCCTCGAAGATCCCCTACGGGCCCTCGGCCGCGCAGGAGGAGATCAACCGGGTCCTCGTCACGCGGGCTCAGGCCGGGAAGTTCGTGGTGCGCCTCAAGGGCGGGGATCCGTACGTCTTCGGCCGCGGCGGCGAGGAGGTGCTCGCGTGCGCGGCGGCGGGAGTGCCGGTCGTCGTGGTGCCGGGGATCACGAGCTCGATCGCCGTGCCGGCCGCGGCCGGGATTCCGGTGACCCATCGCGGGGTCGCGCACGAGTTCACCGTGGTCTCCGGGCACCTCGCCCCGGGGCACGCGGAGTCGCTCGTGGACTGGGCGGCCCTGGCCCGGCTGCGGGGGACGGTGTGCGTGCTGATGGGGCTGAAGAACCTGCCCTCGATCGCCGCGGTCCTGCTGGAGCACGGGCGGTCTCCCGACACGCCCGTCGCCGTCGTGCAGGAGGGGACGACCCGGGATCAGCGGACGGTGCGGGCGACGCTGGCCACGATCGCCGACGCCGCGAAGTCGGCCGGCCTGCGCCCACCGGCCGTGATCGTGATCGGCCCGGTCGTCGACGCGCTCTCCGCCGCCCCGCCCGCGGAGGTGTGACGCCTGGAGAGTGCCGTACAACTGCCGTACAGTTGTGATCGGGAGGCGACCATGGCCAAGACCGAGCGCATCGAGATGCGAGCGACGCCCGAGGAGCACGAGCTGATCCTGCAGGCCGCGAGCCTGAGCCACACCAGCGCGTCGGCGTTCGTGCTCGAAGCCGCACGGGCCGCCGCGAACCGGGTGCTTGCCCGGGCGGACGTCACGCTCATGCCGGAAGATCAGTACGAGGAACTGCTGGCGGCGCTGGACCAGCCGACCGAGATCCCGAATCTCGCCGGCCTCGCGGCCAAGCCGCGGCGGTTCCGCCGGCGATGACGGTGTGGGAGTCCGGCCCGCTGCGACCGGAGCACGAGCTGGAGGGTTTCGACTGCACCGACGAGGCCCTGAACACCTGGCTCGTGCACGCAGCGAGGCGTGTCAACGATGACGGTCTGCTGAGGGTCCGCGTCTGGACGGCGCCGGGTTCTCACGTCGTCAAGGCCTACTACGCGGTCATGCCGCACGCCGTGGCGAAGGCGGATCTGACGAGCAGGCAGGCGAAGGGCTCGGACCCGGTGCCGGGCTACCTGATCGCGAAGCTCGCGCTGCACCGCGACCTGCACGGCGACGGTCTCGGCGGCGAGCTGCTTCTGGACGCTCTCGAGAACGTGGTGCAGGCGGCCGGAAAAGGCGGTGGTCGGCTGATCGTGGTCGACGCCGCCGGCGACAAGGCCGTGGAGTTCTACCGCCACTACGGCTTCAAGCCGGTCAAGCCGACCGAGCGGCGCCTGGTCATGACGATCGCCGACGCCCGGATGAGTCTGCGGATGTCCTCGCTGACCGTGTCGGGCGACCGTCGGCTCGCCTTGGCCACGGTCATGTACCGGGGCCCTGACGGCCGGGAGTTCCCGTTCGTCGGCGATGCCGACGATCTGCGCCGGATCGCCGACCGGATCGAGGAGATGGCCGGGGCGAACGGAGACGGGGAGCCGATCGATCTCGTCGCCGTCATGGTCGATGTGCTCGGTCGCGATCCGTTCAGGCCGTAGATCTCGGCGCATACGCGAGCGGGGCGCTCCTTCGGGTGAAGGGCGCCCCGGTTCGTCGTGTCCTACGCGCGGTCGAGCTCGAGCGCGCAGCGGATCAGGCCCAGGTGCGAGTACGCCTGCGGGTGGTTGCCCAGGGCGCGCTCGGTCATCGGGTCGTACTCCTCCGGGATGAGCCCCGTCGGGCCGGCGCACTCGATGAACTGGGCGAAGAGCTCCTCGGCGTCGGCGCGGCGGCCGGTGCGCAGGTAGGCCTCGATCATCCACGTCGTGCACAGGTGGAAGCCGCCCTCGACGCCGGGCAGGCCGTCGTCCCAGCGGTAGCGGTACACGGTCGGGCCCTCGCGCAGTTCGGCCTCGACGGCCAGGACCGTGGCCAGGAACCGCGGGTCGTCGTCGGTGAGCAGGCCGGACAGGCCGATCCACAGCACCGAGGCGTCCATCTCCTCGTAGCCGTAGGCGACCGTGTAGGCGCCGACCTTCTCGCTCCAGCCCTTGTCGAGCACGTTGTCGGCGATGGTCGCGCGCAGGGTGTGCCAGACCTCGGGGACCGGGCGGCCCTGGCGCTCGAAGAGCTGGATGCCGCGGTCGACGGTCATCCAGCACATGACCTTGGAGTAGACGTAGTGCCGCGGGCGCCGGCGGGCCTCCCAGATGCCGTGGTCCGGCTCGTGCCAGCGGCGCTCGACGGCCTCGACCATCGCGTTCATGAGTGCGAAGTCGCCCTCCTCGGGCGGGCGCACGTCGGCGAGGGCGCAGATGAGGTCGGCGACGGGGCCGAACACGTCCAGCTGCACCTGGCCGTTGGCCGCATTGCCGATGCGCACCGGGCGGGAGCCCGCGTAGCCGGGCAGCGCCTCGATCACGGCCTCGGGGCCGAGCTCGGTGCCGTCGAGGGTGTAGAGCGGGTGAAGCCGCTCCGGGTGCCCGTCGGTGTTGTCGGCCACGCGCAGCGTCCAGCGCACCAGGGACTCGGCCTCCTCGGTGGAGCCGAGGTCGACGAGGGCCTTGGCGGTCAGCGAGGCGTCGCGCAGCCAGCAGTACCGGTAGTCCCAGTTGCGGGAGCCGCCGATCTCCTCGGGCAGCGAGGAGGTCGCGGCGGCCAGGATCGCGCCGCTGGGCTTGTGCCACAGGCCGCGCAGGGTGAGCGCGCTGCGCCGGACCAGATCCTTGGCGACCGAGGGCAGCTTGAGCGACTCCGACCAGTCGCGCCAGGCGGCCTCGGCCGCGATCTGCCGCTCGGCCAGCTCGACCCGCGGCGCCTCGATCGAGTCGGTGCCGAGCCGCAGCTCCAGCATGGCCGTGCCGCCGACCGCGCTGAGGTCGACCGTCGCGCGGGCCATGTCGCTGTGGCCGTCGGAGCTGATCTCCCATTCGATGCCGGGGGAGTACAGCGCGATCGGCTCGTTGGAGCCCAGCACCAGCAGCCCGTCGCCGCCGAGCGGCTGCAGGCGGATGTGCACCTGGCCGAAGTCCGGGCGCGGAACGAAGTCGATGCGGGCCCGGGAGCTGCCCGACAGCACGCGGATCAGCGAGTTGCCGGTGCGGTGGTGGTCCAGCCAGTCGGTGACGGTCAGGCCCGACCAGCGGGTCTCCACCGTCATGGTGCCCGGCCGGTAGCGCTGCCCGAGCGGGGTGCCGCCCTTCTCCGGCTGCACCGTGAAGTGCCCGGCCGCCGTGTCGCCGAGCAGGTCGGCGAAGACCGCGCCCGAGTCCGGCTTCGGGTGGCACAGCCAGGTGACCCGGGCGGCCGGCGTGAGCAGGGCGACGGTGTGGGTGTTGGAGAGCATCGAGTGCCGCTCGATCGGCACCGCCTGCTCGCCGAAGAGCCAGCGCCGCCGGGTGAACAGCAGCAGCTCGAGCACGGCCACCGCCGCCTCCGCGCCGTCGATGCGGAAGCGGGCCTGTGTCTCCTCGTCGGCCGTCCCGACCTTGATGCCGAGGTCGGGGCCGTGCAGGTGGGCGAAGGCCTTCTCGTCGGTGGCGTCGTCGCCGAGGTACACCACCGCGCTCGCGGACACCTGCATGCGCAGCGCGTCGACGGCCAGGCCCTTGTCGGTCGGCACCACCGAGAGCTCGATGACCTCCCGGCCGGTGGTCACCTCGATGTCGGGCCACAGCGCCGCCCCGCTGCGCACGGCGTCGAAGACCCGCTGGGCCACGTCCCGCGGCGCCGCCCGGGTGTGCACCGCGATGCTCGCGGGCTTGCTCTCCAGCCGGACGCCCGGCTGGTCCCGGCAGATCGCGTTGAGCGCGGCCTGCAGCTCGCCGCGGCGCTGCTGGCGCTCGGGCGGCAGCTCGTCGACGAAGCCGACGTCGAACTCGGAGCCGTGGCTGCCGACGAGGCGCACCTCGGCGGGGAGGCGGGACAGGGCGGCTAGGTCACGCAGGGCCCGGCCGCTGATCACGCCCACCGTCGTCTGCGGCAGCGACGAGAGGGCGCGCACGGCGGCTACGGACTCGGCGGTCGGAGTCGCCTTGGTGGGGTCCGCGACGATCGGCGCGAGGGTGCCGTCGTAGTCACATGCCACCAAGAGGTTGGGCACGCGGGCGACGCGTAGCACCGCCGCGCGGAGGTCCGGGTCGAGCGAGAGGCCATTGCCTGTCGCCGAGATCTGGTTCATGTCCGGCCTGTTCGTGGAAGTCGGTTGTGCATTCAGGGTGTTCGACAGGGTGTTCGACAGGGTGTTCGTCTGGCTGCTCGACGAGATGTTCGTCAGGGTGCCGAGCGGTTGGGGCTGTGCGGTCGAGCAGGCGCCGAGCCGGCGGGCGGGTCACGATGCGGCGCCGAGCGCGTCCAGGAACGAGTCCGCCCAGGTTCGGACATCGTGGGCGCGCAGGTGGGAATGCATAGCATGCATTCGCTTGCGGCCCTCGACCGGGTCGACATGGATCGCACGCATGAGTGCGTCTTTCACCCCGTCGAGGTCGTGCGGATTGCACAGGAACGCCTGGCGCAGCTCGGCGGCCGCGCCCGCGAACTCCGAAAGCACGATGGCGCCCCGGCCGTCGGCGTGGGCACCGACATACTCCTTGGCCACCAGGTTCATGCCATCCCTCAGCGGAGTCACCATCATCACGTCGGCCGCAACATACAACGCGGCCAGCTCAGCCCGACTGTACGACTGATGGAGATAGTGCACGGCCGGTTGGCCAACTCGTCCGTACTCCCCATTGATCCGCCCGACCTCACGCTCGACGTTCACCCGCAGCGTCTGGTAGTGCTCCACCCGCTCCCGGCTCGGCGTAGCCACTTGTACCATCACCGTCTCGGGCGCCGTGAGTCGTCCATCCGACAGCAGTTCCCTGAATGCCTTGAGGCGCCTTTCGATGCCCTTGGTGTAGTCGAGCCGGTCCACGCCCAGAATGATCGTGCGCGGCTCTCCCAGCTCGGTGCGGATCGCGGCCGCCCTGGCCTGCACTTCCGGCGACGCGGCCAGGCGCCGCATCTCCTCGACGTCGATCGAGATCGGGAAAGCCTCGGCGCGCACCGTGCGACCCTCCCACTCCACGATTCCGCGGCGCACGCGGGTGCCGAGCAGATGTCGGGCCAGTTGGACGAAGTTCTGCGCGCCGAGTGGCCGCTGGAAACCAACCAGATCGGCACCGAGCAGACCCTTGAGAATGTCGGCGCGGCGCGGTAGTTGCATGAACAGTTCGACGGGGGGGAATGGGATGTGCAGAAAAAACCCGATCTTGAGATCGGGCCGGGACTCGCGCAGCAGGGCCGGCACCAGTTGCAACTGGTAATCCTGGACCCACACCGTGGCGCCCGGTGCGGCATCGTCGGCGACGGCCTTCGCGAATCGCTCGTTGACCAGACGGTACGACTCCCACCATCGACGTTTGAAGATCGGCGTCTCCACGGCGTCGTGATAGAGCGGCCAGAGGCTGGAATTGGAGAAGCCCTCGTAGTAGCGCTCGATCTCGCCCGCGCTGAGCGGCACGGTGTGCAGGTGAATTCCGCCGGCCTCGAACGTCTCCTCCTGGGTGTCGGTGTCCCCGGACCCGCCGGGCCAGCCGACCCAGGTCCCGTTGCGCTGCTCGAGCACGGGCTCGAGCGCGGTCACCAGCCCTCCCGGGCTCCTGCGATAGCTGACCTCGCCGTCCGGGCCGACCACCTTGTCGACGGGCAACCGGTTGGCGACCACTACGAATGCACTGTCTCCAGCCACGTGTCGAGTCCTCCCCCTGGGTGATCCACCCTCGTACTTTCAGCCTACTGATCCCCGGTGCGACCTGGCAGCATGCGGAGTGCTGGCTCACAGGTGCGATCCTGCTGTGCATGTCGCGCATCGATGTCGAACCCGCACGGGAGTCGAGCCGGACCGTCACCGTCGTCGGTCTCTCCTTGCTCATCCTCACCGTCATCGGCGCCCTCTTCGGGTACGTCCTCGGCCTACGTGACATTGATGAGAATAAGTCAGCGTCCGGTAACGGACCGTCGGCGGTGCCCTCCCGGGCCGCGACCAGCGCCGCCGGCGCGGCGCGGCCGCGCACCTGCCCGCAGTTCGTCAGCGCGGGCGCCCTCAAGCAGGACCCGGGCGCGTCGGTGCCGATGCAGCTGGTGCAGTACGTGCGGACCGGCAACAACAAGGAGGCCTGGATCTGCCGCGAGAAGGACGGCTCGGGGCTGTGGTACCAGGGGCACGACCGCCTCGCGGACTGGGCCGACGAGGAGGGGGGCGAGATCCCGGAGGAGGGCAAGAACGGGCTGCTGCGCCCCGGCGCCTCCGAGGACGCCAAGAGCCGTTCGTACTCCGTCACCAATGACGGGACCACGTACACGGTCACGCCGCGCAGCCTCGTCATCGGCTCGAAGTCCTACGGTGTGATCCAGGCCTACCCGCCCGCGTGAGGCCCGGGTTGGGCACTCGGCGCCGGGCCTGGAAAGATTGGGGCGATTCCCGTACGCGAAGCTGACCGGAGGTAGGGGCGCACCGTGGCGCAGTACATCTACGTGCTCGAGAAGGCGCGCAAGGCGCACGGCGACAAGGTCGTGCTCGACAACGTCACGCTGTCGTTCCTGCCCGGCGCGAAAATCGGTGTGGTCGGCCCGAACGGCGCCGGCAAGTCGAGCCTGCTCAAGATCATGGCGGGGCTGGACAAGCCGAGCAACGGCGAGGCCCGGCTCATGCCCGGCTACACCGTCGGCATGCTGCTGCAGGAGCCGCCGCTCAACGAGAGCAAGACGGTCCTGGGCAACATCGAGGAGGCCGTCGCCGACACCAAGACCAAGCTCGCGCGGTTCAACGAGGTCGCCGAGCTCATGGCGACCGACTACACCGACGAGCTGATGGAGGAGATGGGCCGCCTCCAGGAGGAGCTCGACCACGCCGACGCGTGGGACATCGACTCCAAGCTGCAGCTGGCCATGGACGCCCTGCGCTGCCCGGCCCCCGACGCCGACGTCACCCAGCTCTCCGGGGGTGAGCGCCGCCGCGTCGCGCTGTGCAAGCTGCTGCTCGAGGCGCCCGACCTGCTGCTGCTGGACGAGCCCACCAACCACCTGGACGCCGAGAGCGTGAACTGGCTGGAGCAGCACCTGCAGAAGTACGCGGGCGCCGTGCTGGCCGTCACCCACGACCGGTACTTCCTCGACCACGTGGCCGAGTGGATCGCCGAGGTCGACCGCGGCCAGGTGCACGGCTACCAGGGCAACTACTCGACCTACCTGGAGAAGAAGGCCCAGCGGCTCGCGGTGGCCGGACGCAAGGACCAGAAGCTGCAGAAGCGCCTCTCCGAGGAGCTCGAGTGGGTCCGCTCCAACGCCAAGGCCCGCCAGACCAAGTCCAAGGCCCGCCTCGAGCGCTACGAGGAGATGGCCAACGAGGCCGAGAAGACCCGCAAGCTGGACTTCGAGGAGATCCAGATCCCGCCGGGCCCGCGCCTGGGCAACGTGGTCATCGAGGCCAAGGACCTGGTCAAGGGCTTCGACGAGCGCGGCGTGCTGATCGACGGGCTGTCGTTCTCGCTGCCGCGCAACGGCATCGTCGGCATCATCGGCCCGAACGGTGTCGGGAAGACCACGCTGTTCAAGACCATCGTCGGGCTGGAGAAGCCGGACGAGGGACTGGTGCGGGTCGGCGAGACGGTCAAGCTGTCCTACGTCGACCAGAACCGGTCCGGCCTCGACGGCGACAAGACCGTCTGGGAGGTCGTCTCCGACGGCCTGGACCACCTCATGGTCGGCAAGGTCGAGATGCCCTCGCGGGCCTACGTGGCCGCGTTCGGCTTCAAGGGCCCCGACCAGCAGAAGCCGACCAAGGTGCTCTCCGGTGGCGAGCGCAACCGGCTCAACCTGGCGCTGACGCTCAAGATCGGCGGCAACGTGCTGCTGCTGGACGAGCCGACCAACGACCTCGACGTCGAGACGCTGTCGTCGCTGGAGAACGCGCTGCTGGAGTTCCCCGGCTGCGCCGTGGTCATCTCCCACGACCGGATGTTCCTGGACCGGGTGGCCACGCACATCCTGGCCTGGGAGGGCGACGACGAGAACCCGGCCAAGTGGTTCTGGTTCGAGGGCAACTTCGAGTCCTACGAGAAGAACAAGGCCGACCGGCTCGGCCCCGAGGCGACCCGGCCACACAGCGTCACCTACCGCAAGCTCACCCGCGACTGACGGCAACCGACCGTAGTGGCCCGCTTCGTTTACCACTGCGCCCTGCGCTGGTCCGATCTGGACGCGTACGGGCACGTCAACAACGCGCGCTTCCTCACGCTCTACGAGGAGGCGCGCGTTGCGCTGATGTTCACCGCCGCCCGGGCGGCCGGCCTGGAGTCCTTCGAGAACGGCATCGTCATCTCACGTCATGAGATCGACTATCTTCGGCCGGTCGACTACGGCGACCCGGTGCGCATCGAGCTGTGGATCGAGGAGATCAAGGCGTCGCGGCTGATCGTGGCGTACGAGCTCTTCGACGGCGACGAGCTGGCGTCCCGGGCGCGGACCGTCTGCGTGCCCTACGACCTCGAGGCCGGTCGCCCGCGCCGGGTCCGCGACATCGAGCGCGAGTTCCTCTCGCCCTGGCTCGGATAGTGGCCTGGCTGGCCGAATCCGGCCGCTCCGACGTCTGCGCGTTCGCCGCGCGGGTGGCCCGGCTCGACCCCGCCGCCGTCGTGCGGCTGCGACCCGCGGGGGAGCGGGTGGCGCTGTGGTCGCGACTGCCGTGGGGGGTGCTCGTGACCCGCGGCATCGCCGCCGCGGTGTCCCGGGATCGGACCGTCTCGGCCCGCGATCTGCTCGCGTCGGTCGATGGCGAGCTTCCCGCATCGCGGGACACGGATTGGCGCTGGTCGCTGCCGCCGGTCCCGGGGGCGGTGGTCGAGCGCATCCCGGCGGCCGACGTCCTGCGGGTCGGCGCGGCGGCGGCGCAGACGCTGCGGACCGCGGCCGCCGAGGGGGTCGGGGGCCGGCCGGTCGGCTCCCGCATCCTGCGCGACGCGCTGCTCGATCATGAGCCCATCGTGATCACGACGGAGACGGGCCGGCGTATACCCGTTACGCAGCGTCTCGTCCAGGCGGTCATCCGGATGGGGTTCGTCGGCGACGGCCCGCCGGACTTGGTCGATGTCCGGATTTCGGGCCCGTGGACGGCTCTGGCCTGCGCATATGGCTCTGCCTGGCATCGGGCCGGCGGATCACTGCTCATCGGATAGACGGCTGTAAGACCCTCACCCGAACGGGTGGTGCGAGGGTGAAATTGGGGGCTGCTGAAACTCGACCGAACGGGTACCGTCCTCTTTCGGGTCCACCGCCGAGCGAATCCGGTTGGCGACGGACCGCACATGCGGGTGGAGGCGCACGGGGGAGCAGGGAGCCGGGACGATGCCAAGGTGGCCATGGCGGGCCGAGCAGGCGAGCGGGTCGAAGACCGACTCGATCGTGGCTCAGCTGCCGCGGGAAGACGCAACCTCGACGATCGACGGAGCGTGCGAGAAGCCGCAGGAGGACGGCGCCGGCGGGATCGCGCCGGTGACACTGCCACGGGTCGCGGAGGCCCTCGAGAAGCTCGACATCCGCTACCTGACGGATGGAGACGGCAGCCTGCTCGCGCTCTGGGAGCGCCACGCGGTGCTGTTCGCGCTGGAGGGGCCGGCGGACGAGATCCTGGTCATGCGGGCGCGGCCGCATGCGACGGTGCCGCCGGACTGGGCCGACCGGGCCTACCGGGTGATCAACGAGTGGAACCACACCCGGCGCTTCTACAAGGCCTACGTCGGCGACGCGACCGACCGTGGCCAGCTGCCCATCTACGCCGAGATGCAGGTGCCGCTGCTGTCGGGCGCGCACGACGCGTTCGTCGCCGAGCTCGTCGACTGCGCGGCCGTGGTGGCCCTCGGCTTCGTGGACTGGCTCCATGACGAAGGCGCGCTGCTCTAGCACTGCCTGCGGTCGCAACACTGCCTATGGAGTTGGACCCGCTCCGGAGCGTGCCTCTATCGGTCCCAAGACGCGCCCGCTCGGCGAGGTCGGGTGCACAGCCTGTCTCGCCGACCCCCGTTCGGGACGTGATCGGGGGACCGCGGTCCAGTATTCAATGCAGCTCTCTCGATGTCCTCTCGGCCGGCTCTCACGAGTCTCCTGGTTGGGCATGACCCGCATCTGGTACCCCATGATGCCCGGTTTATGCGCCCAACGTCCGGACTTTCCGGAAAGGAGCCGGCCCGGGGAGGTCCCGCAGGGTACGGCCGTGAGCCGGTTTCGCGGCGGGCGTGGGACGATATATGAGATCCCCAGCCCGATGGAGAACGGACGCCTGTGCCACCGACGATCGACCCCGGCGCGAACCGCCCCGGCGCCACCGTGCCGGACCGGATCCGCAACTTCTGCATCATCGCCCACATCGACCACGGCAAGTCGACGCTGGCCGACCGGATGCTGCAGCTGACCGAGGTGGTCGAGGCGCGGCAGATGCGGGCCCAGTATCTCGACCGCATGGACATCGAGCGCGAACGCGGCATCACGATCAAGAGCCAGGCCGTGCGCATGCCGTGGAAGGTTCGCGAGGGCGACCTGGCCGGCGACGAGTTCGTGCTCAACATGATCGACACGCCGGGGCACGTCGACTTCACCTACGAGGTCTCGCGCAGCCTGGCCGCGTGCGAGGGAGCCGTCCTGCTCGTCGACGCCGCCCAGGGCATCGAGGCGCAGACGCTGGCCAACCTGTATCTCGCGCTCGAGAACGACATGCAGATCATCCCCGTGCTCAACAAGATCGACCTGCCGGCCGCGCAGCCGGAGAAGTACGCGGAGGAGCTGGCCCACCTCATCGGCTGCGAGCCGGACGACTGCCTGCGTGTCTCGGGCAAGACGGGCGCGGGCGTCTCGCACCTGCTGGACGAGATCGTGCGGCAGCTGCCGACGCCGGCCGGCGAGTCCGGCGGCGCCGCCCGGGCGATGATCTTCGACTCCGTGTACGACGTGTACCGGGGCGTGGTCACCTACGTCCGCGTGGTCGACGGGCGGATCGAGGCCCGCGACCGCATCCGCATGATGTCCACCGGCGCGGTGCACGAGCTGCTGGAGATCGGCGTCATCTCGCCCGAGCCGATCAAGAGCACGGGGCTCGGGGCGGGCGAGGTGGGGTACCTCATCACCGGCGTGAAGGACGTGCGCCAGTCGCGCGTGGGTGACACGGTCACCATCAACGCGAAGCCCGCGACCGAGCCGCTGGGGGGCTACAAGGACCCCAAGCCGATGGTGTATTCGGGCCTGTACCCGATCGACGGCTCGGACTACCCGCTGCTGCGCGACGCCCTCGACAAGCTCAAGCTCAACGACGCGGCCCTGGTCTACGAGCCCGAGACCAGTCTCGCGCTCGGCTTCGGCTTCCGCTGCGGCTTCCTCGGCCTGCTGCACCTGGAGATCATCCAGGAGCGGCTGGAGCGCGAGTTCAACCTCGACCTGATCTCCACGGCGCCCAACGTGGTGTACCGCGTGATCATGGACGACGGCTCCGAGCACATGGTCACGAACCCCAGCGAGTTCCCCGACGGCAAGACCGGCCAGATCTACGAGCCGACCGTCCGCGCCACGGTGCTGACCCCGAACGACTTCGTCGGCGCGGTCATGGAGCTCTGCCAGGGCCGCCGCGGCTCGCTGCTGGGCATGGACTACCTGTCGGCCGACCGCGTCGAGCTGCGCTACACGCTGCCCCTCGGCGAGATCATCTTCGACTTCTTCGACCAGCTCAAGAGCCGCACCAAGGGCTACGCGAGCCTCGACTACGAGCCCTCCGGCGAGCAGCAGGCCGACCTGGTCAAGGTCGACATCCTGCTGCACGGCGAGCCGGTCGACGCCTTCAGCGCCATCGTGCACAAGGACAAGGCGTACAACTACGGCGTCACCATCGCCGGCAAGCTGCAGAAGCTCATCCCGCGCCAGCAGTTCGAGGTGCCGATCCAGGCCGCCATCGGCAGCCGGATCATCGCCCGCGAGACGATCCGCGCCATCCGCAAGGACGTGCTCGCCAAGTGCTACGGCGGTGATATCAGCCGCAAGCGCAAGCTGCTGGAGAAGCAGAAGGAAGGCAAGAAGCGGATGAAGATGGTGGGCCGCGTCGAGGTGCCGCAGGAGGCGTTCATCGCCGCCCTGTCGACCTCGGACACGCCCGCGGCGGACAAGCCGAAGAAGTGACGGCCCCGGCAGACGTGCCGGCCCTCGGGGGCCGGCACTGCCCCCGGTGCGGCGCGCCCACGGGTGAGCCGCCCGCCAGGTGCGCCGCGTGCGGCTACGAGACCTACTGCAACCCGCGCCCCACCGGCACCGTCGTCATCCTGCGCGACGAGACGTTCCTGGCCATCCGGCGGGCCCGCGAGCCCCGCAAGGGCTACTGGGACCTGCCCGGCGGCTTCTGCGACGGCTTCGAGCACCCCGCCGAGGCGGCCGTGCGCGAGGCCCGGGAGGAGCTGGGCGTGACCGTCGAGCTCGGCGACTTCGCGGGGATGTTCATCGGGTCGTACGACTTCCAGGGCGAGCGGCTGCCGGTGCTGGACTGCTTCTGGCTCGCCACCATCACCGCGGGTGAGATCGTGCTCGATCCCAGCGAGGGCAGCGAGTTCACCTGGCTGCCCCTGGACGATCCGCCCGAGATGGCTTTTCCGTCAATGGACTCGGTATTGCGCGAACTGGTCGTTCGTCGATCTTCGGTACGTTTGGCTTCCTGAGCCCCCGGGCAATACAGGTTCAACCGCAAAGCAACGCCCCCTGGTTGAGCTTGGTACAAGGAGGAAGACCAGTGACTGTCACCGGAATCATTACCGCGCTGATCGTCGGTCTCATCATCGGCGCGCTCGGTCGGCTGGTCGTCCCCGGCCGCCAGAACATGCCGATCTGGCTGACGATCGTCGTCGGTATCATCGCCGCGTTCCTGGGCACCCTGATCGCGAACGCGATCGGCATCTCCACCGACACCCCGGGTGTCGACTGGGGCGAGCTGCTGGTCCAGGTCGTCGTGGCCGCCATCGGCGTGGCCCTGGTGGCCGGTTTCGCGGGCCGCGGTCGCCGCGCCCTGTAAGTTTCACCATCTGCAAAACGCGAATGGCCCCCGGTCTCGAACCGGGGGCCATTCGCGTGTGCGGCGATCTGATTATCGCAGCCAGGGAATAGAGCGGTCGAGCAGGCCGCGGGTCTTCAGCTCCTTGCGAAGCGGAATCTCCTCGTCAATGTAACCGTTCCAGTTGATGCCCCAGTAGTTCGCGGTGTGACTCGCCTCACCGAGCAGCTGGCGCTGCACCGGCGTGCGGTTGTTCCACCACTCGCCCTCGAAGTCGATCGGCATGTCGTCGAGGATGCGGATCCACCGGTAGGTGTAGCCCACGAACAGCATCTTGCGGGTGATGTCCGAGTAGTTGGGCGACCGCGAGTGCCAGAGGCGCCGATCGAAGATGAAGCAGTCACCGGGGTTCGCCGTGATCTCGACGGTGCCCTCGGGGTCGGGGTTGTGCACCGTGGTGTCGGCCGGGCGGGGCAGGGAGTTCCAGAGGTGGCTGCCCGGGATGACCTTCGTGGCGCCGCGGCCGGTCTCCGAGAGGTCGGAGATGACGTAGGCGACCTTCAGCGAGAACATGGGCCGGGGGACGTTCGGGTCCATGGTCTCCGGGTCGGAGTTCTGGCGGTAGCCGTCCTGGTGCCAGCCCCACGACGGCGGCTCCTCCTCGGCGGTGGGCGGCGTGACGTCCAGGTGGTTGTGGTGCGTGTAGATGTTCCATCCGGCCAGGCCCCACATGTAGGGGAAGATGGTCGGCTGCGTCAGCAGGTGCCCGAAGAGCTCGTCGCGGTTGAGGAAGCCCAGCAGGTGCAGCGTGCCGTCCTTCTTCATGCTCTTGGAGCCGGCCGCCTTCTCCTCCTCGTAGACCCGGTCCATCGCGGCCTCGAGCGCGGCCCGGTGGTCCTCCTTGAGGACGTTGCGGACCAGCAGGAATCCGTTGTCCAGGAACTCCTTGCGGTCGGCCTCACTGATCGGCTCGTAGCCGGTGAGATCGCCGTAGTCGGGTGCAGCGGACGTCATGTCCTCCCCTTACCTTGATCTTTTCGCTCGCGATGTCTCGAACGACCGATGGTAACGCGAGGTGCATGCGGGGCCGACTTGGGAGTTGGTCACCTGACAATGTCCGAAAGGGCGACAACCCGCTGCTCGAGAGCAACGTCAAGGTCCTCAGTAGACCTCGGCGACGACCCGCTCCCCACCGGGACCGGCGTCGATGCCACCACGCTCCGTCACGTGCGCCCACGCTCCGCTCGTGGCCGTCCACTGCATGTCGCCGTAGACGACGCGCTTCACCCCGCGCTCCTGGGCGTGGGCGACCAGCCAGTGCGCGTACTGCCAGCCGGTCTTCTTCTCGCCGACCTTCAGGGCCACCCCGACGAGGTTGTTCACGTCCGCGGTCTTGACGCTGCCCCAGTCCAGCTTCAGACCGGCGCTCAGCGAGCTGGCCGCCTCCGGGCCGTGGCTGGACTCCTCGGTGACCGTGCACGCCACCGCGCCCGGCACCTCGCCGCTGAGGGCGTTGACCATGGTCTCGGACTCGTCGGCCCACTTCTCGTAGGCCTCGGGGTGCGCGCTGCGCTGCACCTGCTGGGCCGCGTCCGTGACCCGCATCTGCTCCCAGCCCTTGACCTTGAGCAGCGCGGTGAAGAACTGCCCGGCCGCGTAGCGCGGGTCGGCGATCTGCTCGGGCTTGCCCCAGCCCTGGCTCGGCCGCTGCTGGAACAGCCCGATCGAGTCCCGGTCGCCGCCGGTCAGGTTCTCCAGCTTCGACTCCTGCCAGGCGGTGGCCAGCGCGACGACCAGGCCGCGGTGCGGGATCTTGCGGGTCAGCCCGACCGCGGTGATGGTGGCCGCGTTGGCCAGCTGCTCGGCGTCGAGCTCGACCTCGGAGGCGTCCCCGGTCGCCCCGACGGCCGCGCTGCCGGCGCTCACCACGCAGGCGCGGCCGGTGGCCACGGTCAGCGGGAGGTTCTCGCTGATGCGGTTGATGACGACGTACGCGCACAGCGCCACGGCCACGCCCGCCAGGGCCGCGATCGTCACCATTCGTCGCGCACGCACGTCCACCTCCCGGTCGTCAGGTCGAACAGCGTACGTGGCGAATGCCAGCCGGCCCGGTCAGGCGGCGCCGTCGGGTACCCAGTTCGGGTCCCTTTTCTCGCGGAACGCGGCGATTCCTTCGGCGCCCTCGGGCGAGCCGAAGTAGGCGACGGACAGCTCGGTCATCGCCCGGATCTCGTCGCGGAAGCTGCCCGATCTCGGCTTCCGCAGCAGCTCCTTGGTGCCGGCCAGGGCCCCGGGGGCGCCCCGGACCAGGTCGCGCACGTAGGCCTCCACCGCCGCGTCGAGCCCGTCGGGGTCCACCGCCGCGGTCACCAGCCCGATGCGCTCGGCCCGGGCCCCGTCGAACGTGGCGCCGGTGAGGAACAGCTCGGCCGCGGCCCGCCGGTCGAGTCGCGGCAGCACTGTGGCCGAGATCACCGCGGGGACCACCCCGATGCGCACCTCGGAGAACGCGAACGTGGCGGTGCTCGCGCACACCGCGATGTCGGCGGCGGCGATCAGCCCCAGGCCACCGGCCCGCGCCGGCCCCGCGACCCGCGCCACGACCGGCTTGCGGCCCTCCCAGATCGCGGCGAGCACGTCGCCGAGCCGGCTCACCGGCGGCCTGCCGGAGCCGACCGCGGCGGCCGTCTCCTTCAGGTCCGCGCCGGAGCAGAAGACCGGGCCGGTGTGGGTCAGCACGATCGCGCGGACCGACGGATCGGCGTCGGCCGCGGCCAGCGCCGCGAGCAGCTCCTCGATCAGGGCCGTGGACAGCGCGTTGCGGTTGGGCGGGCTGTCCAGGGTGAGCGTCGCCACGCCCCGTGCGGTTTCCGAGAGCACCAGAGACATGCGGGCACACTAGTGGGATGCCCGGATCACTGCCAGAAGGCGAGCCGATTCCCCGTGACGGAGCCCTGCCCGACGGGGTCGCGGACGGGGCCGGTCGCCAGGGTTTCGGGGTGTACGTCCACGTGCCCTTCTGCGCCACCCGGTGCGGGTACTGCGACTTCAACACCTACACCGCGAGCGAGGGCGTGCTCAGCGCCGGCTACGCCGAGCAGGTGCTCGACGAGCTGGCCCTCGCCGCCAAGGTCGTGCGCCCGCCCCGCGTCGACACCGTCTTCTTCGGCGGCGGCACCCCGACGCTGCTGCCCCCGGCCGAGCTCGGCCGCATCCTGGAGGGCATCGACCGCGCCTGGGGCCTGGCCGCCGGCGCCGAGGTGACCACCGAGGCCAACCCCGAGTCCGTCGACCTCGCCGGGCTGCGGCAGCTGCGCGCGGCCGGGTTCAACCGCATCTCCCTCGGCATGCAGTCGGCCGCGCCGCACGTGCTGGCCGTCCTGGACCGCCGGCACACGCCCGGCCGGCCCGCCGCGGCCGCCGCCGAGGCCCGGGCGGCCGGGTTCGAGCGGGTCAACCTGGACCTGATCTACGGCACGCCGGGGGAGCGGCCCGAGGACTTCGCGGGGTCCCTCGCGACCGTCATCGACGCCGGGGTCGACCACGTCAGCGCGTACGCGCTCATCGTCGAGGACGGCACGCGCATGGCCGCCCGGATGCGCCGCGGGGAGCTGCCGTACCCCGACGACGACGTGGCCGCGGACCGCTACCTCGCCGCCGACGAGGCGCTGCACGCCGCGGGCTTCACGTGGTACGAGGTCTCGAACTGGTCGAAGGACTCGCCGTGCCGGCACAACGAGCTGTACTGGCGCGGCGGGGACTGGTGGGGGCTCGGGCCGGGCGCGCACAGCCACGTCGGCGGGGTGCGCTGGTGGAACGTGAAGCACCCGCACACCTATGCCGCGCGGCTCGCGGACGCCGCGTCGCCGGGGCAGGCCCGGGAGGTCCTGACGCCGGACGAGCGGCACCTGGAGGACGTGCTGCTGCGCATCCGGCTCGCGGACGGCCTGCCGCTGGAGGTGCTCGACGCCGCCGGGCTCGCGGGGGCGCGCGAGTGCCTCGCCGACGGGCAGCTGGACCCGGACGCGTTCGCGGCGGGCCGCGCGGTGCTCACGCTGCGTGGACGTCTGCTGGCCGACGGCGTGGCCCGGGCGCTGACGTAAGCAGGGGCGGCCCGATGGGCCGCCCCTGCTGGAAAGCCGGGTCCTACTTGAGGAAGCGGAACGTCATCGGGTAGCGGTACAGCTCCCCGTTGTTCGCCTTCATGCCACCGAGGATGGCGAAGACGATGATGACGATCCACACCAGGAAGGGCAGGAAGAACAGGATCCCGAACGAGCAGATCGAGATGACCACCGCCACGATCATGGCGATGCCCCAGGTGATCTGGAAGTTCAGGGCCTCGTTCGCGTGGGCCTTGACGGTCGGCGACTCGTTGCCCTTCGCCAGGAGCGCGACGAGCGGGGCGATGAAGCCGACGACGAGTCCCCCGAAGTGGGCGATGAGCGCCCACGTCTTCTCGTCGCTGTTGGCGTAGCCGGCCGGCGCGCCGGGCTGCCCGTAGGCTCCGGGCTGCTGGTATCCGGGCTGCTGGTATCCACCGGGCTGCTGGTATCCGCCCGGCTGCTGATAGCCGCCGGACTGCTGCTGGTAGCCGGGCTGCTGGTAACCCGGCTGCTGGTAGCCGGACTGGTCATACCCGGCGCCCGAGGTGGGCGGGGTGCCATAGGCCCCGCCGCCGCTCGACGGCGGCGGAGCGTAGCCACCACCCGACACGGGCGGCTGGGGCGGGTACCCGGAGTTGGGGTCCGACGGCATGCCGTATTCCCCGGGGCGAGGTGGTTCACTCATGGGGCCACGGTAGGTGCACCGATCAAGTGGCGCCAGCGACACGACATGACGTCTTTTGGACAAGTTTTACCCAGTACAGCGGCCGTACCGTCTATCGTGCGCCAAACGATCATCGCGTGCCCCCGCGCGACTGACGTAGACTGGCACTCACCAGTTGGGAGTGCCAGTCCTCAAGGAGGTGTCATGGGCCTTGACGAGCGGAAGCTCGAAGTGCTTCGTGCCATCGTCGAGGACTACGTCGCCACCCAGGAACCGGTCGGGAGCAAGTCGCTCGTCGAACGGCACAACCTGCGGGTATCCCCGGCGACCGTCCGCAACGACATGGCGGTGCTGGAGGAGGAGGGATATATCCGACAGCCGCACACCAGTGCGGGCCGGGTGCCCACCGACGCCGGCTACCGCCTCTTCGTCGACAAGCTCTCCCGGGTCAAGCCGCTGAGCCAGGCCGAGCGCCGGGCCATCGAGCGGTTCCTGATCGGGGCGGTCGACCTCGACGACGTGGTCCACCGCACCGTGCGGCTGCTCGCGCAGCTCACCCGGCAGGTGGCCGTGGTGCAGTATCCCAGCCTGTCGCGGGCGAGCGTGCGGCACTTCGAGCTCGTGCCGATCTCCACCACACGGCTCATGGTGGTGATGATCGCCGAGACCGGCCGTGTCGAGCAGCGCCTGGTCGACCTCCCGGGGCCGATCCTGGCCGACGACGTCACCGAGCTGCGCCGCCTGATCAACGAGAAGCTCGTCGGCAAGCGGCTGGCGGAGACGCCTCCGCTCGTGGTCGCGCTCGTCGAGGAGACCGCGCCGAGTCTGCGGCCGCCGATGACGGCGCTGTCCACCGTCCTGCTGGAGACGCTGGTCGAGCGGTCCGAGGAGCGCATCGCGCTCGCCGGCACCGCCAACCTGGCCCGCGGCGGCCTGCTGGACTTCCAGGGCTCGCTGCGCCCGATCCTCGAGGCGCTCGAGGAGGAGGTCATTCTGCTCAAGCTCTTCGGCGAGGTCGAGCCCAGCATGACCCGGGTGCGCATCGGCGACGAGAACGAGATCGAGGACCTGCGGACCGCGTCGATCGTGGCCACCGGCTACGGACCCGGCACCATGGTGGTGGGCGGGATGGGCGTGCTCGGCCCGACCCGCATGGACTACCCCGCGAACATCGCGACCGTGCGGGCCGTGGCACGCTACGTCGGCGACCTGCTGGCACAGAGTTGACATCTATCTCAGGGGCATAGGACTCAGTGGCGAAGGACTATTACGGGATTCTCGGCGTCAAGCGGGACTCCACACCCGATGAGATCAAGCGGGCCTACCGGCGGTTGGCCCGCGAGTTCCACCCGGACGTCAATCCCGACCCGGCGGCGCAGGAGAAGTTCAAGGAGATCAACGCGGCCTACGAGGTCCTGTCCGACCCGCGCAAGCGGGAGATGGTCGACCTCGGCGGCGACCCGCTCGCGCCCAGCGGCGGCGGGGGCGGCCCCGCCGGCGGCGCGTTCGTCGGCTTCCAGGACATCATGGACGCGTTCTTCGGCACCCAGTCCGCCCGCGGGCCCCGCCCGCGCGTGCGCCCGGGCGCCGACGCGATCCTGCGCCTCGACCTCGACCTGCACGAGACCGCGTTCGGCGTCGAGGCCCCGATCCAGGTCGACACCGCGGTCGTCTGCGGCACCTGCCAGGGCGCCGGCACCGCGGCGGGCACCCACCCGCAGACCTGCGAGATCTGCCAGGGGCGCGGCGAGGTCCAGTCGGTCCAGCGCACCTTCCTCGGCCAGGTCGTCTCGGCCCGCCCCTGCTCGGCCTGCCAGGGCTTCGGCACCGTGATCCCGCACCCGTGCGCGACCTGCGGCGGCGACGGCCGGGTCCGCACCCGCCGCTCGCTCACCGTCAAGATCCCGTCGGGCGTCGAGGACGGCATGCGCATCCGCCTCGCCCAGCAGGGCGAGGTCGGCCCCGGCGGCGGCCCGCCCGGAGACCTCTACGTCGAGATCCACGAGCGCCCCCACGACGTGTACTCGCGCAAGGACGACGACCTGCACTGCCGCGTCACCGTGCCGATGACCGCCGCGGCGCTCGGCACCCGGCTGACCATCAAGACCCTCGACGGCGAGGAGACGGTCGACGTGAAGGCCGGCACCCAGCCGACCTCCACGCTGCGCATCCGCGGCAAGGGCGTGCCCCACCTGCGCGGCGCGGGCCGCGGCGATCTCTACGTCCACCTGGACGTGCGCACGCCGACGCGCCTCGAGCCGGAGCAGGAGCGCCTGCTGCGCGAGTTCGCGCGCAGCCGGGGCGAGGAGGTCGCCGAGCTGTCGAAGCAGGGCGGCTTCTTCTCCCGGATGCGCGACGCGTTCAACGGGCACGCGTGAGCGGTCCGGAGCGCAGCGGAGGGGCCGCTCACCAGGGGGCACAGTTTCGGCTCGCGTCGCCGGAGCGGAGCGGAGGCGGCGTGAGCGGTCCGGAGCGCAGCGGAGGGGCCGCTCACCAAGGGGTGCAGGGTTTGCTCGCGTCGCCGGAGCGGAGCGGAGGCGGCGTGAGCGGTCCGGAGCGCAGCGGAGGGGCCGCTCACCAGGGGGCGCAGTTTCGGCTCGCGTCGCCGGAGCGGAGCGGAGGCGGCGTGAGCGGTCCGCAGCGCAGCGGAGGCGGCGTGAGCGGTCCGCAGCGCAGCGGAGCGGGCGCTCACCAGTGAGCCTGCCGCTGTTCTTGGTAACCGCACTGCCTGAGGGGTCGTCGTTCGTGCTCGACGGCCCCGAAGGGCATCACGCGGCCGATGTGCAGAGGATCACGCCCGGCGAGGCGCTGCTGCTCGCCGACGGGCGCGGCGGCGTGGCCCGGGCCGTGGTCGTCGCGGCTCGCAAGGGTGCCCTGACGCTGGAGCTGGACGAGCCCACCTTCGAGCCCGCGCCCGACCCGGCCCTCACCGTGGTGCAGGGCATCGCCAAGGGGGAGCGGGCGGAGCTCGCCGTGCAACTGCTGACCGAGGTCGGCGTCGACCGCATCGTGCCGTGGCAGGCGGCGCGCAGCATCGCGCGCTGGAAGGACGAGCGGCCCCTCGAACGATGGCGCTCGACCGTGCGCGAGGCGGCCAAGCAGTCCCGCCGCTGCTGGGTTCCCGAGGTCGCGCCGGCGTGCACGACGCGGCAGCTGGCGCTGTCCGGCACCGTGCTGGTGTTGCACGAGGAGGCCGCGCTGCCGCTGTCGTCGGTGCCGCTGCCCGAGTCCGGGTCGATCACGCTGGTCGTCGGGCCGGAGGGCGGGGTGGCGCCGGAGGAGCTCGACGCGATCGGCGGGACCGCGGTCCGGCTCGGCCGGGAGGTGCTGCGGACCTCGACCGCCGGGGCGGCCGCGGTGGCCGCGCTGTCGGTGCGGCTCGGGCGCTGGTGAGCCGCCCGGCGTCCCGTGCCCCCGGCGGGCGGGCCGGTCAGCGGAAGTAGCTCGCGCCGTTGAGGTCCAGCACGGCGCCCGAGGACCACTCGGCCTGCGGCGACGCCAGGAACAGCACCGCCGCCGCGACCTCCTGCGGTGTCGCGACGCGTCCGAACGGGCTCTGGGCGCGGATCGCGTCGCCCTCCGGCGAGGCCAGCAGGTCCGCGACCAGGTCGGTGGCCACGAACCCCGGGGCGACCGCCGACACGGCGATGCCCCGCGGCGCGAGCGCCCTCGCGAGGCTCTGCGTCATCGAGTTGAGGGCCGCCTTCGCCGCGCCGTACGCGGGATGGTCCGGCTCCCCGCGGTAGGCGCCCCGCGAGCTGACGTTGACGATCCGCCCGCCCGGGGGCAGGTGCCGGGCCGCGCACCAGCACACGTTCGCGGGGGCCAGGAGGTCGACGGCCAGGGTGTCGCGCCAGGCCGCCTGCCACTGCTCGTACGAGGTCTCGGTGATCTTGTGCTCGAGGTACACGGCGGCGTTGTTGACCACCACGTCCAGGCCACCGAGGGCCTCGGCGGCGGCGTCGACCATCGCCCGTACGACATCCGGATCGGCCAGGTCGCCCGTCACCACGGCGTGACCGTCGCCGGGGAGGTCGAGCGGGGCGGGGGCGCGCCGGTGCACGGCGACCCGCGCGCCGGCGGACGCGAAGGCGTGCGCGATCGCGGCGCCGATGCCGCGCGCCGCGCCGGTGACGAGGACCCTCTGAGCAGCCATGCGCGCAGCCTAGGTCAGGGCCGGGGCCCCGGTGCGACGTGCCGGGTGGCGCCCTCGCGCTGAGCGGCCGTGGGCCCGGGCGGCGGACCCTAGGATGCACTGGTGACGATTGACTGCCTGTTCTGCCGCATCGTCGCGGGCGAGATTCCGGCGACGGTGGTGCACGAGAGCGCCACCACGCTGGCGTTCCGCGACATCGATCCCAAGGCGCCGGTCCACGTGCTGGTGATCCCGAAGGCGCACCACACCGACGTCTCCGCGCTGGCCGGGGCCGACCCGGGGCTGGCCGGCGAGGTGCTCGCCACGGTCGCGGCCGTGGTCGCGGCCGAGGGGGTCGCGGCGAGCGGGTACCGGCTGATCTTCAACAGTGGCGCCGACGGCGGCCAGGAGGTCTTCCACGCGCACGGGCACATCCTCGCGGGTGCGCCGATCGGGCCGATGGTGTCGCGGTGAGGGCGGCGCAGCGGTACGAGCGCATGACCCGGCAGGTGCAGGCGGACGCCCGGGTCCCGGCCCTCAGCGTCGCGGTCCACCGCGCCGACCGTCCGCTGTGGACGTTCCAGGTGGGCGAGGGCGTCGACGCCGGCAGCCAGCTGCGGATGGGCTCGATCACCAAGACCTTCACGGCCGTGATGGTCATGCAGTGCCGCGACGAGGGCCTGCTCGACCTCGACGACCAGATCGCCCGCCACCTGCCCGTGAAGGCCCACGGCGAGCTCACCGTCGGCCGGATGCTGTCGCACGTGTCGGGCCTGCAGCGCGAGCCGTACGGCGACGTCTGGGACACCATGCAGGCGCCCGACCTGGAGGGGCTGCTGGCCAAGCTGGACCGGGCCGAGCAGGTGCTGCGCCCCGGCCTGCGCTTCCACTACTCGAACCTGGCGATCGCGCTGCTCGGGCACCTGGTCGGGCGGCTGCGCGGCGGGACGTGGGCCGAGGTGCTGCAGGAGCGCATCCTCGACCCGTTCGGGCTGCACGACACCGCGGTCACCCCGCGGCGGCCGGTGACCGGATACCAGGTCGACGCCTGGTCCGACTACGCGCACCCCGAGCCCTCGACCGACTTCGGCGCCGTCGGGCCGGCCGCGCAGCTGTGGACCACCGCGGCCGACCTGGCGCGCTGGGCCGCCTTCCTCGCCGACCCGCGCGAGATGGACCCCAACGGCACCGTGCTGTCCGCGGCGACCGTGGAGGAGATGCGCGTGCCGCGGACGGTCACCGAGGAGGTGCTCTGGGCCCGCGGCTTCGGGCTCGGCCTGATCCTGCACCCGCGGCCGGGCGCCGAGCGGGTCGTGCACGTCGGGCACGACGGGGCCATGCCCGGGTTCCTCGCCGGCGCCTACGGACGCGTCGGCGGGGCCGGCACGCCGCGGGCGCTCGGGGCGGCGGCGCTGGGCTCGTCCGGCACGGCCAGGGACATCTGCGACCTGCCGCACGAGCTGCTCGCGGCCGTGGTCGAGGAGGACCCGGCGAGCATCGCGCCCTGGGTGCCCGGGCCGCCGGCGCCGCCGCAGTACCGCAGCGTGCTCGGACGGTGGTGGAGCGAGGGGTTCGAGTACGGCTTCAGCTGGCGCGACGGCACCCTGCACGCCCGCGCGGTCGACGCGCCCGGCAAGCTGCCGCCGGCGGTGTTCGCGGTCGTGGAGGGCTCACCGGACCTGTTCCGCACCGTGTCGGGCCGGGAGGCGGGCGAGCTGCTGCGGCTCACCCGCGACGCCGACGGGACCGTGGTGCGGATGCACTGGGCGACGTACCGTCTCAGCCGGGGCCAGGAGGCCTTCGACGGGCACCGGTTCTGATCAGCGGCTGATCATCGTGAACACGGCCCCGTTCGGGTCCTCGATCACGGCCAGGCGGCCGTGCGGGGAGTCGAACGGGCCGTGCTGCACACGCCCGCCCGCCGCCACGGCGCGCTCGGCCGCGGCGTCGGTGTCGTCGGTGGCGAAGAAGACGCTCCAGTGGGCCGGGACCCCGTCCCACTCCGAGGTCATCGTGAGGCGCCCCGCGACCGGGTCGGCGTCGCCGAGGCTCCACGACGAGTAGTCGAACGGCTCCTCCCCGGCGTCGGCGGCCCCGGCGATCCGGGTCTGGCTGTAGCCGAAGAGGCCGTGATAGAAGAAGTCCGTCACGGTGGGTTCCCGCGTCGTCACCTCGGCCCAGCACAGGGCGCCGGCCTCGTCGAACAGCTGCGAGCCGGTGTGCCGGCCCGGCTCCCAGGCGCCGAACGCGGCGCCGGAGGGGTCCATGGCGAAGAGCATCCGGCCGTTCTCCGGGATGTCCATGGGCGCGACGAGCAACTTGCCGCCGTGCTCCTCGATGCGTTTCGAGGTCTCGGCGAGGTCGTGCGACATGAGGTACAGGCTCCAGGCCGCCGGCAGCTGCTCCGAGCCGGGCATCGGCGGGCTCATCCCGGCCACGATCCGGCCGTCCTTCGTGCACATGACGTAGTTGCCGAACTCGGCGCCGGTGTCGGAGTACTCCCATCCGAAGACGGACGAGTAGAAGTGCTGCGCGGCCGGGACGTCCGCCGCCACGACGTCCGCCCAGCAGGGCTCGCCGTCGATGTATCCGGTGCGCTCGACCATGGCTCCCGCCCCCTGAAGTGAATCGGTCAACTGCCTCCCTACCAGCCCGGCCGGGTGGTTCGTGGGCGAATGGGCGCAGACGGGATGTTCGGCCGAACGCGTTCGGGGCAGCGCCGCGAGGCGGTTCCGGGCGCCCGGGCGTCGCCGCGCAGCGCGCCGGGGAAAAAATGAGGCCGGTCGCTCGCGCCCGCAGCCGATACCATGAAGAGCCTGGACATGAGCCCAGGCTGGAGCGAGCCCGGAAGCAGGTGCTGGAGGCCCAACGCGGCCAAGATATGACCGAGATCCCAAACCCCGTGCCGGCAGCATCGTCGGAACAGCCCGTGCGGGCCATCAGCAAGATCACCGTTCCCGACCCGCACGTCATGGTCAGGCTGCTCGGGGCCGGCGACGAGATTCTCAAGCTCGTCGAGCGGTCGGTCAGCAGCGACGTGCACGTCCGGGGCAACGAGATCACCATCACCGGCGCGGCCGCGGACAATGCCATGGCCGAACGCATCTTCAGCGAGCTCATCGAGCTGGTGCGCAAGGGCGAGACCCTGACCCCGGACACCGTCCGGCGCACCGTCGGCATGCTGCAGCAGAACACCACCGAGCGCCCGGCCGAGGTGCTGACCCTCAACATCCTCTCCCGGCGCGGCCGCACCATCCGGCCGAAGACGCTGGGCCAGAAGCGCTACGTCGACTCGATCGACCAGCACACGATCGTGTTCGGCATCGGCCCGGCCGGCACCGGCAAGACCTACCTGGCCATGGCGAAGGCCGTCCAGGCGCTGCAGGCCAAGCAGGTCAACCGGATCATCCTGACCCGGCCCGCGGTCGAGGCCGGCGAGCGGCTGGGCTTCCTGCCCGGCACGCTCTACGACAAGATCGACCCGTATCTGCGCCCGCTCTACGACGCCCTGCACGACATGATCGACCCGGAGTCCATCCCGAAGCTGATGGCCGCCGGGACGATCGAGGTGGCGCCGCTGGCGTACATGCGCGGCCGGACGCTCAACGATGCCTTCATCATCCTGGACGAGGCCCAGAACACCACGCCCGAGCAGATGAAGATGTTCCTGACCCGGCTCGGCTTCGGCTCGCGGATCGTCGTGACCGGTGACGTGACCCAGGTCGACCTGCCCGGGGGGACCCGCTCCGGTCTGCGGGTGGTCCGTGAGATCCTCGACGGCGTCGAGGATGTCCACTTCGCTCAGCTCGGCAGCGCCGACGTCGTGCGGCACCAGCTGGTCAGTGACATCGTCGACGCCTACGCCCGCTGGGACGAAGCGCAGGAGGCTCAGCAGCCGGTGCGCGCCGTCCCGGATCGCGCCGCACAGGGCGGCCGGCCCGGGCGACGCAGATAGCCACGGGAGCGCTGTTGTCCATCGAGATCGCCAACGAGTCCGGCGTCGACGTCAACTCCGACACCATTCTCGCGGTGGCGCGGCACGCCCTCGACGAGATGGGGGTCAACCCCCTCGCCGAGCTGTCGATCCTGTGCGTCGACGTGGAGTACATGACCGAGCTCAACCACCGCTGGATGGACGGCGACGGACCCACGGACGTGCTGGCCTTCCCGATGGACGAGGGCAGCGTCGACCACGGGCCCGGCGAGGGCGCGGGCGAGCCGGCGCTGCTCGGCGACATCGTGCTCTGCCCGGAGGTGGCCGCCAAGCAGGCCGCCGCCGCCGGGCACGCGGCGATCGACGAGCTGGCGCTGCTGACCGTGCACGGCATCCTGCACCTGCTCGGCTACGACCACGCCGAGCCCGAGGAGGAGGCCGAGATGTTCGGCCTCCAGGCGAGACTCCTGGAGAGCTGGCGAAAGTCGTGAATCCGTGAGCGATGTCACACTGCTGACAACTGCGGCCGGGCTCGTGGTCCTCGCGGGGCTCTTCGCGATGTCCGACGCAGCGCTGAACGTCGTCTCGCCCGCTCGCGCGCACGAACTGGCCCGGGAGAACAAGCCCGGCGCCAGGGCGCTCGAGGTGATCGCGGCTGATCCGGCGCGGTACATCAACCTGCTGTTGCTCCTGCGGCTCCTCTGTGAGCTGACCGCGACCACGCTCGTGGCGCTGGAGACCGCGGCGGCCGTCGGCGGGCACCGGGACTGGCTCGCCGCGCTGATCACGGCCGGCGTCATGACCGTCATCAGCTTCGTCGTCGTGGGTGTGGCCCCGCGGACGATGGGGCGCCAGCACGCTTACCACGTCGCCCGCTTCGCCGCCCCGGCGGTGCGCTGGCTCGGCACGGCCCTCGGCCCGCTCGCCCGGCTGCTGATCCTCATCGGCAACGCGGTGACGCCCGGCAAGGGCTACCGCGAGGGCCCGTTCGCCACCACCATCGAGCTGCGCGAGCTCGTGGACCTGGCCGAGCAGCGCGGCGTCGTCGAGCACGGCGAGCGCGACATGATCCACTCCGTCTTCGCGCTCGGCACGACCATCGCCCGCGAGGTCATGGTGCCGCGCACGGAGATGGTGTGGATCGAGGCGCACAAGACCGTGCGCCAGGGCCTCATGCTCGCGATGCGCAGCGGCTTCTCGCGCATCCCCGTGGTGGGCGAGAACGTCGACGACGTGCTCGGCATCGTGTACCTCAAGGACCTCGTGCGCCGGACCGCCGGCAACGAGACCGGCGCGGGCGAGATGCCCGTCGCGCAGGTCATGCGCGACGCGACCTTCGTGCCCGAGTCCAAGCCGGTCGACGACCTGCTCCGCGAGATGCAGGCGGCGCGCACGCACATGGCCGTGATCATCGACGAGTACGGTGGCACGGCCGGGCTCGTGACCATCGAGGACATCCTGGAAGAGATCGTCGGGGAGATCACCGACGAGTACGACGTCGCCGAGCGCCCGCCAATCGAGGAGCTGCCGGACGGGGCGGTCCGCGTCACGAGCCGCCTGCCGATCGAGGACCTCGGCGAGGTCTTCGACGTCGAGCTGCCCGCCGACGAGGTCGAGACCGTCGCCGGCCTGCTGGCCCAGGCCCTCGGCCGCGTGCCGATCCCGGGCGCGACCGCGGTGGTGGGCGGGCTGGTGCTCGTGGCCGAGGGGACCGCGGGGCGGCGCAACCGGATCGACACGCTGCTCGTACGCCGCGCCGACCCCGAGGACGAGGACCTGCTCGGCCACGAGGCCGAGCGGCAGCACGCGGATGCCTAGGCCCGCCCTTTCCCGGACCGTGCACGACACCATCGAGAGGCAGCACGCCGATGTCTGACCTGTCCGCCGAGGACGCCAAGCTGGTGACCCTGGCCCGCGCGGCCCGCGCCCGCATCGGGGCGGTCGAGGGGGCCGCCGTTCGCGATCAGGACGGGCGCACGTACAACGCCGCCTCCGTCGCGCTGCCGTCGGTCTCGCTCACGGCCCTGCAGCTGGCGGTGGCGTCGGCGGTCTCGTCGGGGGCGACGAAGGTGGAAGCGGCCGCGGTGGTGACGGAGGCGTCGACGGTGGACGCGCTCGGCCATGCGGCGGTGCGCGACGTCTCGCCGGCGGCGCCGATCCACCTGGCGGCACCGGACGCGACGGTCTTCGCCACCGTCACCGACTGAAGCCCGGCTGAGACAACCGAAATGTCCGGCGCGCCGGCGCCGGACATTTCGCGAGCGACGAGGTCGCGGGAGCGGCTCAGGTCGTCAGGGTCGGGGCTACCGGGTTCGGGATGGCGCCTCCGAAGCGGCGGTCGCGCTTCGCGTACACCTCGCAGGCGTACCAGAGGTGGCGGCGATCGAAGTCGGGCCACAGGGCGTCGACCGAGACGAACTCGGCGTACGCGGCCTGCCAGATCATGAAGTTCGACGTGCGCATCTCGCCCGAGCTGCGGATCATCAGGTCCACGTCCGGCAGGTCGGGCTCGTCCAGGTAGCGGGCGAACGTCTTCTCCGTGATGCGGTCGGCCTTCAGGCGCCCCGCCTTCACGTCCGCCGCGATGCGGGCCGCGGCGTCGGCGACCTCGGCGCGGCCGCCGTAGTTGACGCACATGGTGAACGTGAGCAGGTCGTTGTGGCGGGTGAGCTGCTCGGCGTACTCGAGCTCGCTGATCACCGAGCGCCACAGCCGCGGGCGGCGGCCGGCCCAGCGCACGCGGATGCCCATCTCGTGGAACTCGTCGCGGCGGCGGTGGATGACGTCGCGGTTGAAGTTCATGAGGAAGCGGACCTCGTCCGGGGAGCGCTTCCAGTTCTCGGTCGAGAAGGCGTACGCGCTGACGTACTTGACGCCGAGCTCCAGCGCGCCCTCGATCACGTCGAAGAGGGCGGCCTCGCCGGCGGTGTGGCCCGCGGTGCGGGCCAGGCCGCGCTCCTTGGCCCAGCGGCCGTTGCCGTCCATGATGATCGCCACGTGCTGCGGCACGGCCTCCTTCGGCAGCGCCGGCGGGCGGGCACCGGTGGGGTGCACGGACGGCGGGCGGAAGTTCCTGCTCACGGACGTTCCTTTCCAGCGTGACCAAGGGGTCCGGCCGAGCCGTCCAGCGGCTCCGCCGGGGCGAGCGATCCGGGCCCGTCGAGGGGTCCGGCTGGGGCGAGCGATCCGGCCGGCCCGTCGAGCGGCCCGGCCGGGGCGATGCGTCCGGCCGGCGGCGGGGGAAGCCGGGGGCGCTCCTCGCGATCGACCAGGGGTAGAGAGCGCAGGGAGCGTTCCAGGTGCCATTGCAGGTGCGCCGCCACCAGGCCGCTCGCCTCGCGCTGGTGGACCGGGGACGCGTTGTCCGCGACCGTCCAGTCGCCCTCGACCAGCGCCGTCATCAGGTCGACCGTCGCCGGGGCGGGGTGGGCCGCGCCCGGCGGGCGGCAGTCCGGGCAGACCGCGCCGCCCGCCGCGATCGAGAAGCCGCGGTGCGGGCCGGGCGTGCCGCAGACCGCGCACTCGCGCAGCGCGGGGGCCCAGCCGGCCGAGCTCATGGCCCGCAGCAGGTACGCGTCCAGCACGAGGCTGCACGCGTGCTCGGCCACGGCCAGGGCACGCAGGGCGCCGAGGGTCAGCTGGAACAGCCGCAGTGCCGGCTCCTGCTCGACGGGCGTGAGGCGCTCGGCGGTCTCGGCGATCGCGCTGGCCACCGTGTACCGCGAATAGTCGTCCAGGAACCGCCGCCCGAACAGGTCGACGCCCTCCACCTGGCTGATCACGTCGAGGGTTCGCCCCTCCAGCAGCTGGACGTCCACGTGCCCGAACGGCTCCAGCCGCCCCCCGAACTTCGAGGTGGTGCGGCGCACGCCCTTCGCGACGGCCCGGATGCGGCCGTGGTGCCGCGTGAACAGCGTGATGATGCGGTCCGACTCGCCCAGCTTCTGCACCCGCAGCACCACGGCGTCGTCGCGATAGAGCTTTCCCCGGAACCCCGAGCCGCCCCCGGACATCAGCGGCGCCCCTCGGGCACCGCCGCGCCGCCCGCCACCCGCGGTGCGGGGCCGGGCGCGACGCGGGCAGAGCACGCAGCCATCAGAAGCCCAGGCGGCGCAGCTGCTTCGGGTCGCGCTGCCAGTCCTTGGCCACGCGCACGTGCAGGTCGAGGTAGACCCGGCCGCCGATCAGGTCCTCGATCTCCCGCCGGGCGCGGGTGCCGACCTCCTTGAGGCGGCTCGCCCGGTGGCCGATGACGATCGCCTTCTGGCTGGAGCGCTCTACGTAGATGTCGGCGAAGATGCGGGTCAGGCCGTCCTCCGGCACGACCTCCTCGACGAGCACGGCGATCGAGTGCGGCAGCTCGTCGCGGACCCCGTCCAGGGCCGCCTCGCGGATGAGCTCGGCCATGAGGACCTGCTCGGGCTCGTCGGTGAGCATGCCGTCCGGGTACAGCTGGGGCGAGCGGGGCAGGTGCGAGATCATCACGTCGACCAGGGTCCCGACCTGCTCGCCGGAGACGGCGCTCACCGGGACGATGTCGGCGAACGCGCCGAGCTCCTGCACGGCCAGCAGGCGCTTGGCCAGCGTCGCGCGGTCCACCAGGTCGGTCTTCGTCACGACCGCGACGAGGGTCGCCTTGAGCTCGGCGATCTCGCCGCTGATGAACCGGTCGCCGCGGCCGATCTCCTCGTCCGCGGGCAGGCACAGGCCGATCACGTCCACCTCGCTCCAGGTGGAGCGCACGAGGTCGTTGAGGCGCTCGCCGAGCAGCGTGCGCGGGCGGTGCAGCCCGGGCGTGTCCACGAGCACGAGCTGGGAGTCGGGCCGGTGGACCACGCCGCGCACGGTGTGCCGGGTGGTCTGGGGCTTCGGCGACGTGATCGCGATCTTCTGACCGACGATGGCGTTGGTCAGCGTCGACTTGCCGGCGTTGGGACGGCCGACGAAGCAGGCGAAGCCCGCACGGTACTCACCAGGATTGTGCTGCACGATGCTTCAGCGTACTCAGACCTCCAGCTGCAACTGGCGGGGGCGTTGTGCAGGAGTTGTGGTTTTCGCGGCCCCACGGGTTTTCGCCCCGGCGTGCGCGGCCGGGGCCGGGGTGACGACGTCACCCGAACGGGCGGCCGGCCCCGCCGTGGCGATCTGCAGCTCCACGGTGCTCTCCACGACGCCGCGGCCCGCCGAGCGCAGCACGATCCGGCCCGGCATCAGCCGGGACAGGGACGTCGGGACGGCGCTGCGCTGCTCGGTCGCGAGCAGCAGATGCACGCCGACCGCCTTGCCGCCCGCCGCGACCGCCGTCAGCGCCTCGTTCAGCAGCGGGTCGTGGCCGTCGACGAGGACGAGAACGCGGGCGCCGTCCGGCTCGGCCAGCGCGGCCCGCTCGGCCACGAGGCCGCGGATCCTGTCCAGCACCTTCGCGGCCGCCGGGGCGTCGGTGCCGTCGACGCGGTACACCCGCAGCGCCGAGGCGTCGTAGCGCCGGGCGAACGCGGCCGCCACCGTGTCCAGCAGCGTCGTCTTGCCCGCCCCCGCCGGGCCGAAGACCAGCAGGTGGCCGAGCTCGTCGAGGTCCAGCGGCCAGACCTGCACCGCCTGGGCGTTGGGCAGGTCCACCATCCCGATCGGGGCGGCGAAGGCGTCGCGGCCGGTCTCGGGCGGCTCCGGCAGCGCGTCGAGGTCGTAGGTGGCCTCCAGCGGGGCGTGCCAGGCCTTGGGCTGGTCGGGCACCCGCGCCTCCCGGTGCGCCGCGCAGATGGCCGCGACCAGGCGCCGCAGGTCGGTGACCTCGCCGTCGTCGGCCGGCGCGGGCGGGGGGACCGAGGCGACCGGCTCCTCGAGGTCGGGCACCGGGGTGTGCAGGCCGGACTCGAAGCGCCACTCGGTGACCAGGGTCGGGCCGGCCGAGCGGTCGGCGGGGGAGCGGGCCCCGCCGTACGCGATCTGCACCGCGTCCGGGTCCGACGTCACCGTGCGCACGAACGCGCGGCCGGGCAGCAGCGGGGAGAGGTGGGCGGCGTCGGGGCGCTCCAGCACCTCCAGGCTGTCCTGCTCCTCCTCGACGCGCAGCGCGATGCGCAGCGGCGCCTCGGCGCGCAGGTCGTCGTCGACGGCGCCGTGCGGATACGCCGTGGACAGCAGCAGGTGTACTCCGGCCGAGCGCCCGCGCCGCGCCAGCTCCCGCAGCCCGGTGACGAACTCGGGCGGCGCGGTCGTGAACTCGGCGACGACGATGAGCAGGTTGGCCGGGGCCGCGGCCGGGTGTCTGCGCTCCATCTCGACGATGTCCTTGACCCCGTGCCGGCGCAGCACCCCCTCCCGCCGGCGCACCTCGGCGCCGAGCGAGACCAGGATCCGCCGGGCCATGTAGCCGTCGTCCCCGGTGAACAGCCCGACGGTGTGCGGCAGCTCGGTGCACTCGGCGAACGTGGTGCCGGCGGCGTCCACGAGCACGAAGGTGAGCCGGTTGGCCGGGTAGGTCGCGGCCAGCGCGGCCAGGTAGGAGCGCAGCAGCCAGGCCCGGCCCGAGCCCGGCGCGCCCACGATGATGCCGTTGGGGCCGTCGCGGCGCAGGTCGACCACGAGCGGGCCGGTGCCGCCGAAGCCGATGGGGGCGGCCAGGCCGCGGTCGCGGGTGGAGGGCACCCAGCGCTTCACGATCGCGCTCGGGGCCGGCTCCCCGCCGAGGCCGAGGACCTCGCCGAGCGGCGCGATCCGCGGCGCCGCGCCGCCGGCCGCGTCCCGGTTGGCGGCCAGGGCGTGCGCGACCCGGTCGGCGACCGCCGCGCCGATCCCGTCGCCCTCCAGCGCCACCACGCCGGCCGGCAGCGCGCGGGCGCTCCCGGCCGCCGTGAGCAGGCTGATCCCGCCCCGGGGGCCGTCCTCGACCAGGCGGGCGAGGGCCTCGGGCGGCACGGAATCGGCGTCCGGAAGCACCACCACCACGTGCGGGACGAACTGCTCGGCGATCGCGTGCCGGCCCAGCCGCCGCTGCCGCAGCAGCGCCTCGACCAGGGCGAGCACCCGCCGGCGGTCCTCCTCCTGGGCCGCGACCGTGCGGGCGCCGGGCGCGAAGGCCGCGGTCAGCGTGCGGGTGTGCGGCAGCCAGCCGGTCCAGCGCCAGTGCTCGGCCTCCTCGGGGGTGGCGAGCACGACGAGGGCCAGGTCGTTCGGGCCGGCGAGGGTGGCCAGCTGCACCACCCAGGAGCGCAGCACCGCCCGGCGGGTCTCCTCGTCGCCGTGCGCGCCGAGGGCCCCCAGGGTGCGCAGGTCGGCCTCCACGGGGACGTCGGGGTCGATCGCGTACCGCTGCCGCAGCTCGCCGATCCGTTCGGTGTGCGCGGGGTCGAAGTCCCCGGTGGTCGGCGCCTGCTCGAAGCGCAGCCGGCTCGGCTGGTCGGCGGTGGCGATCCGCAGCGTGAGGAAGTCCCGGTCGTCGGGGCGGCGGGCCGGCTTCTCCTGCCGGTCGGCGGCCCGGGCCAGGTGGGCCACGCTGGGCGCCTCGGCCCGGCGCGCCTGCACGACGGCCCGGTGCTTGATGGCCGCGTCCGCCTCGGCCCGGTCCATGGCGGCCTCGAACTCGGCGGCGGGATCGGCGGCCCGGCGGCGCAGCGTCAGACGACGACGCTTCGGCGGCTGCGGTACGACCGGCAGCCACACGGCGGGCGGGGGCCCCTTGGGCGCGGGCGCCTCCGCGGGGACCTCCTCGACCGTGACGAGCGTGGCCCCGAGCCGCAGCAGCTGCCCGGCGGTCAGCGTCGCCGTCCCGGTCAGCGGCTCCCCGTCCAGCCGGGTGCCGCCCGGCGAGCGTAGGTCCGTGGCCGCCACCTCGTGGCTGCCGATGCCCAGGTGCAGGTGGCGCCGCCCGGCCGTCGGGTCGGTGAGCACGAGGTCGCTCGCCGGGTCGGTGCCGAGGACGAACTCGCCCGGCGGCAGCGGCACCCAGATCCCGGCGTCCGGGCCGGCCAGGACCAGCAGCTCGAAGCGGTGCTCCTCGGCCCGCTGCGGCCGCTCGGGGCGCTGCTCGGGCGGGGCCAGCAGGACCATGTCACCGCAGCGCAGCCCCTGGTCGCCGAGCGGGCGGTTCGGGTCGAGGCGGCGGCCGGTGCGCGCGAGCCACGCCCACGTGGTCTGCTGCGGCCGCTCGGCCGGGTCGAGCAGGCCCAGCAGCGCGGCGATCAGGTCGGCCACCGCGCCACCCGGGTCGGCCCGCAGCCGGACCGTGCGGTCCAGCGTCGCGCCCGAGTCGCGCCGCGCCACTCGCACGTCGATCAGCAGGTCCATCGACCGGCCCCTTTCTCCCGCGCAGCATGGTTCGTCGTCGGTCTCCAAGAAAGCCTGGTGGCGGGGCGGGCGCTCGGTAAGGCTCCGTCCTCGACAGTAAGCGCCGCGACGCCGAGTGGATCGCATCGACGCGCGCCAGGATTTCGTGCTATTCGCGTGTAAAACGGGCGGAACGGCACGTGGGTTACCCTCGTGCACCATGACGGTGCGAGTCGCGATGTGGTCAGGCCCGCGCAACATCTCCACGGCGATGATGCGCAGCTTCGGCGCGCGGCCCGACGCCGTGGTCGTCGACGAGCCGCTGTACGCGCACTATCTGGCCGAGACCGGGCTCGACCATCCGGGCCGGGAGGAGATCCTGGGCTCCCAGCCCCGGCGCTGGCCGGACGCGGTCGCCGGGCTGCTCGCGCCGGTGGACGCCGCGGTGTTCTACCAGAAGCACATGACCCACCACCTGCTGCCGATGATCGGGCGGGACTGGCTGGCCGAGGTGAGCAACGCGTTCCTGATCCGCGACCCGGCCCACGTGGTCGCGTCCTACGCCAAGGTGCGGGGGGAGCCGACGCTCGAGGACCTCGGGTACCCGCAGCAGGTCGAGATCTTCCGGGCGTACGGCGGGCCGGTGCTCGACGCCGCCGACGTGCTGCGCGACCCGGCCGGCACGCTGGGCGCCCTGTGCGCGGCGCTCGGCCTGGCCTGGGACCCGGCGATGCTGGCCTGGCCGGCCGGGCGGCGCGACACGGACGGGGTGTGGGCGCCGTACTGGTACGCCGCCGTCGAACGCTCCACCGGCTTCGCGCCCTACGACCCGCGGCCCGCCGAGGTCCCCGCCCACCTGGAGCCGCTCGTGGCGCGGGCCCGGCCGCTCTACGAGGAGCTGGCGGCGGCGGCGCTGCGGGCAGACCGGACGCGGTGAGGCCGGCCTCGAGGCAGGACACGACCGGCGAGCGCCTCGAACTCAGAGGGCGACGGCATTGGCGCGGGCGTGGGCGCGGTACAGCTCGGCGATCTGCCGCGTCACCGGGCCGACCTTGCCGTCGCCGACGGGGCGGCCGTCGATGGCGACCACGCCGGCGATCTCGCCCATGGTGCCGGTGCAGAACACCTCGTCGGCGGTATACATCTCCACCTGGGCCAGGTCCCGCTCCCGCACCGGCAGCGGCGCGATGCGCAGGACGGTGTCGCGGGTGATGCCCTCCGGGCAGGCGACCGCGCGCGGGGTCAGCAGCTCGCCGCCGGCGACCGCGAACAGGTGGGTGGCGTTGGTCTCGGCGACGAAGCCGCGCGCGTCGAGCATCATCGCGTCGTCGGCCCCGGCCACGTTCGCCTCGAGCTTGGCGAGGATCGAGTTGAGCAGGTTGTTGTGGTGGATGCGCGGGTCGAGCACGTCCGGGGAAGGCCGGCGGACGCTGCTCGTGACGAGGGTGAGGCCGCCGGTGTCGTACACCGGGGCCTTGAACTCGGCGAGCACGATCAGCGTGCAGCCGGAGCGGTTGAGGCGCGGGTCCATGCCGCTGGTGACCTTCACGCCGCGGGTCAGGGTGAGCCGGACGTGCACCCCGTCGCGCATGTCGTTGGCGGCCAGGGTCTCGCGCAGGGCCGCGATGATCTCGGCGTCGGCGGGGACGCCCTCGAAGCCGAGCGAGACCGCCGAGCGCCGCAGCCGCGCCAGGTGCTCGTGCAGGCCGTAGATGCCGCCGTCGTACAGCCGCAGCCCCTCCCACACCGCGTCGCCGCCCTGCACGACGGAGTCGAACGGGGAGACGCCCGGCTCGTCCCGGTGCCGGAGCGTGCCGTTGACCCAGTACTTGAGCTCGGCGTTGCGTTCGTCGTACCGCTGCAGCATCTTCAGTCCTTCGCGATGTCCCCGAGGGCGTTGCGCACGGCCCCGAGACTAGCCGGGGCCCGCTGGAATCCCAGCGGGCCCCGGCAAAACCTCGGTTCAGTGGTCCGCGCAGCAGGGGCGGTTGTTCGGCGGCTCGAAGGGCACCAGCACGCCGTTGCGGGCGAACTGGGTGACCAGCGTGAGCGCGCCGTCGCGCCAGACCGGCCGCACGAAGTCGCGCGTGTCGACCAGCATCTGCGGCACCGCCGCCATGCCGCCCAGGATCACGACCTTCTCGATCGCCGAGCCGTCGAGGATCGCCGACACCGCGATGGTGCCCTTGAGCCCTTCGTGGCCCTCGAACACCACCTGGCGAGCACCCTCAGGGGGCTGCTCGGCCTCGGCGCCGACGAGGACCTCCCCGCCGGAGAAGTACGTGAACGCGGGGCGGCCGGCCGCCAGGATGTGATGGTCGGCCGCCTGGACGTCGGGGAACCGCATCACCGGGGGAGGACCCAGATCGGGTTCGCGTAGAACCAGAGGTCCTTCCACGGGTCGGCGTCGCCGAGCACGTCGATCGCCGGGCCGGCCGGGTCGATCGCCGCGCCCAGGTAGCCGGGGGCGGTGCGGTTGCCGTCGGTGCCGCGCACGCGCACGTAGAACGGCTGGTCGGCCACGCCCAGGTCGTAGGTGAACGACACGGTGCCCTTGGCCGGGGTCACCTCGAAGGACTTGACGACCTTGGTGTCGGGGGCCTTGAACGTGTCCCGGTCGGACACGGCGCCCTTGACGGCACCGCGGATGACGTCGACGCGGGCCAGCTTGGGCACGAAGTTCGCCCAGTTCGCCTTGGCGGCCAGCGCGACCTTGATGACCAGCTCGGCGCGCTGGCCGCGGCGCAGCTGCAGCGAGCCGCCCAGGGTGGTGCCGACCGGCGAGCCCTTGACGCGCACCTGCACGTCGAGGCCGTCGATCAGGTGGCCGTGGTCGACCCACACGCGACCGGCGCGCAGGCCGGCCATGACCGCCGCGTAGCTGAAGTTGCTCGAGCCGACGTGGGTGCGGCTGTAGTAGCCGGGCCAGAAGTCACCGGGGGTGAGGTTGGCCGGCTGGCCGTACACCGGGTCGAAGTGGTAGCCGTTGGTGGCGAAGTCCGTGTTGTCGGGGCGCTTCGCCGTCTCCTCGTAGACGACGTGCGAGTCCGAGTTCGCGGTGATCCACCACGCCTTGCCCTCGGCCAGGAGGCTGTCCCAGAGGCCGCCGACGGTGGAGGTCATCCAGTCGAAGCCGCCCCAGGTGCGGTAGCTCTCCGGCGGGTAGCCGGCGAACGAGTTCGCGTTGGGGGCGTTCTCGTAGAAGCCGCGGCCCGCGCCGCCGCCGAGCGGCTTGGCGATGCCGGCGGCCTGGTGGCCGGGGGCGCCCTCGAAGCCGATCGCGATCTGCGGGTTGGCGTCGCGCCAGCCGCGGATCTCGTGCGGCGAGTCGATGCCGTTGCGGGCCGGGTGGTTGGCCAGGAACAGCGCGTCCTGGACCCGCCGCTTGGCGACCTGGTCGCCGAGGAACTTGATGCCGGCGATCGCGAGGGCCTCGGTGACGTTGGCCGGGTTGACCGAGCCCTGCACCGAGCCGTCGAAGGTGCCCTCGAACTCCTTGAGGACCGCGACCTCGTTGGCGCCCGGGTGCACGAAGACCGTGCCGTGCTCGGCGGCCGGGATGTTCCACTCCAGGCCCTGGAAGACCAGCATGTCCTTGTAGTCGTCGCGGGCCCCGCGGATGAGCGGGTTGACCTTGTCGACGCCGATCTTCGAGTGCTGGACGGTGCCGTGGTCGGTGATGACCATCCAGTCCAGGCCGAACGCGGAGGCGTGCCGCACGTGGTCGTCGACCCGGTACATGCCGTCGCTGGAGAACTGGGTGTGGATGTGGTGGTCGCCCGCCAGCCACGTGAGGTTGTTGTTCGACGGGCGGCTGTGGCCGTGGCGGTCCCAGCCGTCGAAGTCGTGGCTGTGCTCGTCGCCGTGCGCGTGCGCGACGCCGGCGTTCGCCAGCGCGCCGCCCGCGGCGGCCGCCGCGCCGAGCAGACCCGCGCGGCGAAGGAACCCGCGGCGGGAGACGTCGCCGGGCGAGAGCTCGCTGTCCGGGATCGACGCGTCGAGCACCGCGGGGACGTCGCCGGCTGCCTGCGGCAGGTCCTCGTGGTGATGGTGGTGGCCGTGACCGTGGCCCATGAACGCTCCTCAGCTGGAATCCGGTGGTTCTCACCGCCGACCCTCGATGCCGTGGGCGAACAACAGGTAGCGATATGCCTATGTGCGTGCGAACTTCAGCGTGACCACCGCTAGCGCGAGGGCCAGGCCGAGGGCCACTACCAGGGCATCCATCCACCCGAATCGGGTATCCCGGGCGATCGTGCGCGGCTCGCCCCGGTCGAATCCGCGGGCCTCCATGGCGGTCGCCAGCCGGATGCCGCGCCGGATGGCCGCGACGAGCAGGCCGAAGAGCGTGGAGAAGGGCCCGGCCTTGGTACCGCGGGCGCGCCGCGCGAGCCGGATCAGCCGGTACTCCCCGGCGAGCAGCGGCGCCAGGCGAAGCGCGGCCAGGGCGCCGATCGCGAACCGGGGCGGGACCCGCAGGTGCGCGACGAGCGAGTCGGCGAGGTCGGTCGGGTCGATGGTCGCGAACACCACGAAGCCCGGCAGCCCGACGGCGAGCAGCCGCAGGGCGTAGCCGACCGCGTTCTCGCGCACGTCGAGCCCGGCGACGTGCGCGACGACCGGCGAGTCCTGGGCTCCCAGCAGCACCGTGAAGCCGAAGATGCCGGCCGCGGAGACCAGGATCGGCCAGCCCCGCCGCCACAGCGTGCCCAGGCCGAGTCCAGTGAACGGCAGCAGCACCAGCAGCGCGCCGATGACGGTCAGCGAGGCGACCGGGTCCAGGGTCGTGACGACGGCCGCGGTCACCAGCAGCGCGGCGAGCAGCTTGGCCACCGCGTCGCGCCGCCCGAGCCACGTCCCGTGCACCGGCGCGGGTCCGGTCGTCGGCGAGGATGCGGTCGTCGGCAAAGGTCCGGTCGTCGGCGAAGGCCCGGTCATCGGCGCAGCTCCAGCCGCCGGTCGCCGATCGCGGCCACGAGCTGCGGGTCGTGGGTGACCAGCACCAGCGCCCGGCCCTCGTCGCGCAGGTCGGCCAGCAGGGTCACCAGCTCCCGCCAGGTGCGCAGGTCCTGCCCGAACGTCGGCTCGTCCAGGACCAGCACCCGGGGCGCGGCGGCGAGCGCGGTCGCGACGCTGAGCCGGCGCTGTTCGCCGCCGGAGAGCGTGAAGGGGTTGGCGAGGGCCAGGCGGTCGAGGTACAGCCGCTGCAGCAGGCGATCGACCGTCGCCTCGGACGCGCCCCCGAGGGCCAGCTCGGCGCGGACGGTGTCGGTGACGAACTGGTGCTCGGGGTTCTGGAACACCGAGCCGATCCGCGTGGCCAGGCTCCGCGCCCGCCAGCGGTGCGGCGGGCGGCCCGCGTCCCGCCCGGCCAGCGCGGCCGAGGCCGTCACCCGCCCGCCCCGCGGCTTCGTCAGGCCGCCGAGCAGCAGCGCGAGGGTCGTCTTGCCGGCGCCGTTGGGGCCCTCGACCGCGAGGGCCTGCCCCGCGCGCACCTCCTCGTCGACGATCGCGGCGGTGTGCGGCAGGGCCAGGCGCTCGGCGGTGAGCAGCGCCTCGCCCGGGGCGGTGGCGGCCGGGCGGACCGGCAGCGGGGCGCCGGGGCTCCAGACCGCGTCGGGGTCGTCGCCGATCACGATCGTCCGGTCGACCAGGGGGAGGGCCTCGTCGACCCGGTGCTCGACCAGCACCAGGGTCGCGTCGAGGTCCTGGATGACCTTGGCGATGGCGGTACGGACGAGCTGCGCCCCCTCCGGATCGAGGTTCGCGGTCGGCTCGTCGAGCAGCAGCAGCCCGGGCCGCAGCGCGATCACGCCGGCGATGGCCAGCCGCTGCTGCTCGCCGCCGGAGAGCGCGGCGGTGCTGCGGGAGCGGTCGTACGGGAAGCCGACGGCGCTCAGCGCGGCGTCGACCCGCGGCCAGATCCCGGCCCGGGGCACGCCGCGGTTCTCCAGGCCGAAGGCGACGTCGTCGCCGGCCCGGCTCATCACGAGCTGGGTCTGCGGGTCCTGGAACACGATCCCCGTCGTGTTGCGCTGCCGGCGCGCGTCGCGGCCGTCGACCAGGACCTCGCCCTCCTGCTCGCCGGAGTCCTCGGCGAGCAGGCCGGCGAGGGCGGCGAGCAGCGTGGACTTGCCGGCCCCGGAGGCGCCGAGCAGCAGGACCCGCTCGCCGTGCTCGATGCGCAGGTCGAGGTGGCGGACCGCCCAGGCCTTGCGCCCGGCGTGCCGCCACCCGAACCCGCGGAATTCGACGGTGCTCAACGCTTAGACGGCAACCCGCTCCCGGCCGGACGGGAAGCGGTCCAGCACGCCCGTGCGCGACAGCGCCCGCTGCAGGGCCCAGCTGCCGCCGCCGGCGACGATCGCGCCGCTGGCCACGACGAGCGCCGCGTAGGTCCACTTCTGGCCGGCCGTGAACGTGTCGCCGTAGTAGACGCTCAGGTCGAACAGCGCGGCGCCCACGCCGGAGAGGGCGCCCGCGACCAGGGCGTTGACGAGTTTGTACCCGCGGTAGCCGGTCGCGGCGAAGCCGAACTCGCCGCCGATGCCCTGCACCAGGCCGGACACCACGACCGTGAGCCCCCACGCCGAGCCGAACAGCGCGGAGACGATCGCGGCGACGAGCTCGGTGTAGAGGCCGGCGCCGGGCTTGCGGATGACCAGCGGCCCGAGGACCGCGGGGACGAGCCACACGCCGTAGATCACCGCGCGCCAGGGCAGCGCGAAGCTCTCCAGGGCGTTCCACAGGTTGTTCCAGGCGTAGAACACCCCGGCGAAGGCCACGGCGATGATGGACGCGACGACGATGTCGACGGTCCGCCAACGGGTCTGCATGGTTGAACCTCCCAGTTCGTGCGAACCAGAAGGAGACGCGACGTCACGCCGGCCCTTGGACGGGCCGACGTGACGGCTGGCGTGAGGTGACCGAGCTCCCTGCGCTGGCATTACCCAGATCAGGTTCGAGGGTCTGCGACGCCGTCGGACGGCCGTCGCACTCTCAGCGCTGTGCGCTCCCCTGTCGGATGTGCAGTTGTTTCCCGACGGTAACAGTGATCGCCGCCGACTCGTAGTCTCTGGTCATGAAAATCACGGCGCGATCGCTCACGTTCGACGTGTTCGACGGCGGCCCTCCCGGCGGGGACCCGGTGCTGCTGCTGCACGGCTTCCCGCAGCACAGCGGCGAGTGGGCGGCGGTCACCCCGCTGCTGCACGCCGCGGGCCTGCGCACCTACGCCCTCGACCAGCGGGGCACCTCGCCGGGCGCCCGTCCGGCGACGGTCGAGGCCTACCGGATCACCGAGTGCGCGCTGGACGTCGTGGCGGTCCTCGACGCGCTGGAGATTCCGGCGGTACACCTGGTGGGGCACGACTGGGGAGCGATCTGCGCCTGGCACGTGGCGCTGCGGCACACCGACCGGGTGCGCACGCTCACGGCGGTTTCGGTGCCGCACCCGCACGCGTCGGCCTACGCCTACGCGCACGACCCGGACCAGCGGGAGCGCTCGGCGTACATCAAGCTCTTCCGGCAGCCGGGCAAGGCCGAGGAGGTGCTGCTGGCCGACTCCGCCCGACGGCTGCGCGGGCTGTTCGCGCCGCTGGAGGACGTCGAGGGGTACGTGCGGCCGCTGCTCGAGCCGGGGGCGCTGACGGCGGCGCTGAACTGGTACCGGGCGATGGGCTCGCGCGACCTCGTCGGGCTGGGGCCCTCGACGGTGCCGACGACGTACGTGTGGAGCGACGGGGACGTGGCGATCGGCCCGGCGGCGGCGCGCGCCTGTGCCGAGCACGTCGCGGCCGACTACCGGTTCGTGCCGCTGGCCGGGGTCAGCCACTGGATCCCCGACGAGGCGCCCGCCGCCGTCGCGGCCGCGATCGTTGGCATAGCCGACGCTACCCGCGGGTAATAACCTGGATGTTCGGGAGCGTCTACCTGGGGGTGTCCATGGTTGCGACGTCGGTGCGCGCGGAACGGGAGGCGCGCAAGGTCATCGAGGAGAACCGCGAGACCGAATGGCGCAAGCCGAGCTTCGGCAAGGAGCTGTTCCTCGGCCGGCTGCGCCTGGATCTCATCGACCCACTGCCGGAGCTCGATCCGGCCGCCGAGGCGCGCGGCGCCGAGTTCCGCGCCAAGCTCGCCGCCTACCTGAGCGCGGAGGTGGACGGCCAGCAGATCGAGCGCGACGCCCACATCCCGGACGAGGTGCTGCGCTCGCTCGGGGAACTGGGCGCCTTCGGGATGAAGATCGACGAGCGGTACGGCGGGCTGGGCCTGACCAATCTCGACTACTGCCGCGCGCTCATGCTCGTCGGCTCGGTCAACCCGTCCATCGGCGCGCTGCTGTCGGCGCACCAGTCGATCGGCGTGCCGCAGCCGCTCAAGCTGGTCGGCAACGACGAGCAGAAGCAGCGCTTCCTGCCCCGCCTGGCCGCCGGGGAGGTGTCCGCGTTCCTGCTCACCGAGCCGGAGGTCGGTTCGTTCCCGGCCGGGCTGCGCACCGCCGCGGTGCCCACCGAGGACGGCGACTACCTGCTCAACGGCGTCAAGCTGTGGGCCACCAACGGCACCCTGGCCACCCTGTTCGTGGTCATGGCGCTGGTGCCCAGGAGCGAGGGGCACAAGGGCGGGATCACCGCGTTCGTGGTCGAGGGCGACGCGCCCGGCGTGACCATCGAGCGGCGCAACGCGTTCATGGGCCTGCGCGGGCTGGAGAACAGCGTCACCCGCTTCCACGACGTGCGCGTGCCCAAGGAGAACGTCATCGGCGGCGAGGGCCAGGGCCTGCGCATCGCGCTGAGCACGCTCAACACCGGCCGGCTGTCGCTGCCGGCGATGTGCGTCGGGGCCGGCAAGTGGTGCCTCGGCGTGGCCCGCGAGTGGGCCGCGGAGCGGGTGCAGATGGGCCGGCCGATCGGCACGTACGAGGCGATCGCCAAGAAGATCGCGTTCATCGCCGGCTCCACCTACGGGATGGAGGCCATGATCGAGGTCTCCTGCCGCCTCGCCGACGACAACCGCAACGACATCCGCATCGAGGCCGCGCTGGTCAAGCTGTACGCCTCGGAGCTGGCCTGGAAGGTCGCCGACGAGCTCGTGCAGATCCGGGGCGGCCGCGGCTACGAGACCGCCGACTCCCTCGCCGCGCGCGGCGAGCGGGCCATCCCGGTCGAGCAGATCCTGCGCGACCTGCGCATCAACCGGATCTTCGAGGGCTCGACGGAGATCATGCACCTGGCCATCGCCCGGGAGGCCGTCGACGCGCACCTCTCGGTCGCGGGCGACATCATCGACCCCGACGCGGGCCTGGGCCGCAAGGCGAAGGCGGCGGGGAAGGCCGGCGGCTTCTACGCCAGGTGGCTGCCGACCCTGGTCGCGGGCAAGGGCCAGTTGCCGGGCGGCTTCGCCGAGTTCGGCGCCCTGGCCCCGCACCTGCGCTACGTCGAGCGGGCCTCGCGCCGGCTGGCCCGCGAGACCTTCTACGCGATGGCGCGCTGGCAGGGCAAGCTCGAGCACAAGCAGGGCTTCCTCGGCCGCGTGGTCGACATCGGGGCCGAGCTGTTCGCGATGTCCGCCGCGTGCGTGAAGGCGCGCACGGAGCTCGCCGAGCGCCCCGAGGGCCTGGAGCTGGCGGACCTGTTCTGCCGGCAGGCCACGCTGCGGGCCGAGGCGCTGTTCGCCGAGCTGTGGACCAACGCCGACTCGGTGGAGGTCTCGGCGGCCAAGCGGGTGCTGGCCGGGCGGTACCTCTCGCTCGAGGAGGGCATCGTGCCGGCCACCACCGACGGTCCCAGCACCGCGGACTGGTCGCCGGGCCCCTCCACGGCCGAGGACGTGCGGCGGCGCTTCTGACGGTTCGACTCGCGGGGCCCCGGTCCGATCGCCGGGGCCCCTTTCCCTGCGCCCGGGCCGGCGTTCAGCGCAGGCCGAGGGAGCGCAGCTCGAGCTCGGCCAGGGCCTCCACCGTCTCCGGGTCGCCGCGGCGCCACCGGGCGGCCACCTCGGGGTCGACCTTGATCAGGCGCTTGAGCGGCTGCGTCGCCAGCGCGCGCAGGGCCAGCAGGTCCCGGCCCGCCGTCACCGTGCGCAGCCTCGCGGCCGACGCCGCCCGCCGCGCCCAGCGCACGCGCAGCGGCAGCCAGACGCCGACGACGAGCAGCACCGGCACCAGCACGACGACCACGGACAGGATCCAGGCCAGGTCGTTGACGATCTCCTGCTGCTCCTTGCCGGCGTTGGCCAGCGAGGTCGCGGCGTTCGCGGCGTTGCGGAACGGGGTCGCGATCGAGTCGCCGACGCCGGGCACCTTGTCGATCTTGTCGCCCGCCGAGCTGAGGTTCGAGGCCAGCCCGTTGCCGGCGCCCTCGAGCTTCTGGCCGGGCACGGCGAGCTTCTGGACGAGGTCGAACAGGCTCATCCCGAGCCGGATCCAGGCGTACACCCACACGACGACGAGCGCGTCGGTCAGGAACTGCCGCAAGGCGACGGGGGCGCGGTCGGCATAGAGCTTCATGGCTCCCAGCGTCGCCTACGCCGCGGGTTATTGCAGTGTCTGGTAGAGGGAATCCGGCGCCTGCTCGACCGTGGCGGAGTCCGGGCGCTCGATCTTGATCGTCCCGCTGCCGAAGTTCGCGAACTTCGCCGTGGTGCTCGACGCGGGCGCGGTGCCGAGCGGCGGGGTGTGCGTGACGAGCTGCGTGACGTAGCCGTTCGCGTCGACCGTGGCCTCGAACGGCACGCTCTTGAGCGCCTCGGTCGCGCCGGCGCCGGCCGCGACCGGGGTCTTGCTCTTGTCCAGGGTGCCGCTGAACGCGCCCGGCCCCGTCCGGGTCACGGTGACGATCTCGCCGGGGAGGGCGCCCAGGCCGGTCGGGCTGCCGGTGGCGTCGAGCCCGAGCTTGGACAGCGACTTGACCTTGGTGACGTCCAGATGCGCCCAGCGGTCGGTGGTGATCCCGGTGACCTGCAGGTACAGGTCGGGGCTGACCAGGACCGCCGAAATGTCGATCTTCCGGTCGGGGGTGAGCAGCTCGGCCTTGTAGGCGGTCGCCTGCTTGGCGGGGTCGGACGCGCCGTCGCCCTGCATCTGCCCGAGCGTGCCGAGGTCCGAGTCGATCGTGAACGACAGCGCGACGCTGTTCGTCTTCGCGACGGCCGCCTTGAACACGGACGCGGGATCGGTCGCCACGGGCGCGGCGCTGCTCGTGGCCGGGGCACCGGACGAGGACGAGGGTTTCGCGCCATCGGAACAGCCGGTCACGGCCAGCGCCGCCACCAGGACCGCCGCCGCGAGGCGCTCAGCCCTCGCGCGCATGGCTGACGGCGTCGGCGACGATGTGCGCGATGTGTTCATCGATCAGAGCGTAGGCGATCTCGCGACCGCGCCGGGAGCCGCGCACGACGCCGGCGCCGCGCAGGACGCGCAGGTGCTGCGACACGAGCGGCTGCGGGGCGCCGAGGGTCTCGACCAGCTCGTGGACGCAGCGCGGCCCGCCGGCGAGCTCGGTCACGATGCGGATGCGCAGCGGCGCGGAGAGGGCCTTGAGCAGTTCGCCGGCGGCCTCGAAGCCGTCGTTCGGGTGCTGATGCGGGTGCTGGTGCTGGTGCTGGTGCGGGTGCCGGTCCGGCGGCTCAGGCGACGGCACTGGGCTCGACCTCCTCCGCCTCGGCGGAGCTGCTGCGATGGCGGGCGCGGCGGGCCGCCCGCAGCGCGGAGACGGCGACGGTCACGGCGAAGAAGCCGGCGATGGCGAGCAGGACGACCGTGGCGCCCGGCCCGGTGTCGATCGCCGTGGACAGCCACACGCCCAGGCCCGACACGAGCAGGCCGATGCCGATCGCGGTCAGCATCGTGGCGCGGAAGCCGCGGGTGATCTGCTGGGCCGTCGCCACCGGGACGACCATGAGCGCGCTGACCAGCAGCAGGCCGACGGCGCGCATGGCCACCGTGACGGTGACGGCCGTGGTGATGGCGAGGATCAGGTTCAGGGTGCGCACCGGCAGGCCGGACACGCGGGCGTACTCCTCGTCGTGGCACACCGCGAACAGCCAGGGCCGCAGCAGGATCGCCACCGCCAGCACGGCGACGCCCAGGATCAGCATGACCGTCAGGTCCTGGCGGTTCGTGGTGAGGGGGCTGCCGAAGAGGTACGTCACCAGACTCCGGCTGCTCTGCTCGTCCGACAGGTTCACGAGGACCACGCCGCCGGAGATGCCGCCGTAGAACAGCATGGACAGGGCGATGTCGCCCGAGGTGCGGCCGCGCTCGCGGACCAGCTCGATGACCACGGCGCCGGCCGCGGCGGCCAGGACCGCCATGATCACGGGGGAGCGGTGCAGCAGCAGGCCGAGGCCGACGCCCGTGAGCGCGACGTGACCGAGGCCGTCGCCGATCAGGGAGAGGCGCCGCTGCACCAGGTAGGTGCCGATCGCGGGCGCGGACGCGCCGGTGATGAGCGCGCCGAGCAGGGCGCGGATCATGAAGTCGTAGGCGAAGATGCTCACGCCGGCCCCGCTCAGGCCGCGGCGACGTTCGGGCGCACGTGCCCGTCGGCCGCGGTGTGGACGCCGGCCGCGACGTGGATGTCGGCCGTGGTGTGGACGCCGGCTGCGACGTGGACGTCGGCCGTGGTGTGGACGTGGCCGTCGGGCGCCGGGTGGGCGTGCACGTGCGGGTCGGCGGCGGCGCGGTGGCCGGCGTCGGCGTGGGGGTGCACGTGGTCGTTGTCGGTCTCCGGCGGGGCGCCGTCGTGCACGATCTCGCCGCGGCTCACCACGACCGCGCGGGTGATCAGGGGGCGCAGCGGGCCCAGCTCGTGCGCGACGAAGACGACCGTGCCGCCCTGGGTCACGAAGCGGCGCAGGCAGCCGGCGAACAGCTCCTGGCTCACCGCGTCCACGCCGGCCGTCGGCTCGTCCAGCACCAGCAGCTCCGGGCCGCCGGCCAGGGCGCGGGCGATGAGCACCCGCTGCTGCTGGCCGCCGGAGAGCACGGAGACCGGCTCGCGGACGCGGTCGGCCAGGCCGACCGCGTCGAGGGCCTCGGCGACGGCGCGCCGGTCGGCCGGGGACGCGGGGCGCAGGAAGCCGCGGCGGGCCAGCCGGCCCTCGGCCACCACCTCGCCGACGGTCGCGGGCACGCCCGAGCCGGCGCCGACGCGCTGGGGCACGTAGCCGATGCGGTGCCAGCCGCGGAAGCGCCGCAGCGGGGTGCCGAAGAGCCGCACCTCGCCGCCGGCCAGCGGGGCCAGCCCCATCGAGGCCTTCACGAGGGTGGACTTGCCCGAGCCGTTGGCGCCGAGGACGGCGACCACCTCGCCCGCGCGCACCGAGAGCGAGACCCCGTCGAGGACGGGCCGGCCATCGTAGGCGACGACCGCCCGTTCGACCTGGAGAACCACCCTTCGAGCCTGCCCGATAATGGGAATCGTTGTCAACTTGCCTTGTACGCCGCGGCGGCCAGGAGCAGTGCGAGGATGATCACGCGGGGGAACCGCATCTGGGGCGGGGTGACGGCCCACGTCTTCGTGAGCAGCCAGATCAGGGCGGCGGCGAACACCAGCAGCACCGCCGAGCCCACGATTCCCGGCAGCAGCAGCCCGAGGAAGACCAGCACCGCGGCGGCCAGGAACGCCACGGTCTTGTTCATCCGGTGCAGGCGGACGAGCACACGCTCGGTCATGGGGCCAGACGTCCTTTCCGTATGCTCGGCGGCATGCTCGTGATGACCAGGTTCGTCGTCGAGGGGGACGACGGCTTCGCCGGCCGTGCTCACACCGCGCTCGCCGCCCTCGCGGCCTGCCCAGGGTATCTTCGCGGCCGCCTCGGACGCGCGTTCGACGACCCGGCCCACTGGAGCATCGTCACCGAGTGGGCGTCGGTCGGGGCGTACCGCCGCGCGCTGTCGAACTTCGACGTCAAGATGTACGCCACGCCGCTGCTGGCCCAGGCCCTCGACGAGCCCTCCGCGTTCGAGGTGCTGGCCGAGGCCGCGCCGGGCGGCGAGCTGACCGTGACCACCAGTGACCGCGCCTGAGCGCAAGCGCTCGCCCGGCGCCCTTGGATAGGCTGAACGCCATGATGCCGCCGCAGGCCGGCCCGCCTCCCCTCTGGGAGCGGGCCGACGAGGTCCCGCCCCCGCCGCGCGGGCCGGGCGTGGCCGCGCCGTTCGCCGCGCCGCCGCGCGACCGCGACCTGCGCGGACTGTGGTGGGGACTGGGCATCGGCGGGCTGGTGCTCGTGCTGTGCTGCGTCGGCGGGGTCGTCGGCATCACGCTCCTGCTGCCCTACGCCGACTCGATCGGCAAGGGCCAGGTCGCCGCCGTGGTCGAGGACTACCTCACCGCCGTGCGGGACCAGGACTACGCCACCGCCCGCCGCCAGCTGTGCGCCGAGCAGCAGCGCACCCACTCGGTCGGCTGGTTCTCCGACCACTTCGGCGCCACGCCGGTCACCGACTTCAAGGTCAACGCGGACGACGTCACGATCAGCGACACGATCACCGTCCCGGCCCAGGTGCGCGAGCGCACGACCTGGGTCGATCACGAGTACACGATGGAGCAGGCCGGCACCCGCTACGTGATCTGCGGGGGCATCGACTAGACCGACCGCGGCGCGGAGCCGCCCGGCGCGCCCGTTAATCTGGTGCGGCTCGCCGCGGCGTAACCGTACCGTCGATGGTGACGTTTGACGGTTTGCCCGGGTAACGACCCAAGTCCGGACACCACACGACCAGCCTTGCCGACAGCCAGTCGCCGTGAGGCGTAGGAGGAACCATGGCCGCAGATCGCATCGATTCCGTCGTCAGCCTCGCGAAGCGCCGCGGCTTTGTCTTCCCGTCGAGCGAGATCTACGGAGGCACGCGCTCGGCCTGGGACTACGGCCCGCTCGGCGTGGAGCTCAAGGACAACGTCCGCCGGCAGTGGTGGCGCACGATGGTCCAGCAGCGCGACGACATCGTCGGCCTCGACTCCGCCGTGATCCTGGCCCGCGACGTCTGGGTCGCCTCCGGCCACGTCGACGCGTTCGTCGACCCGCTGACCGAGTGCGCCTCGTGCCACAAGCGCTTCCGGGCCGACCACCTCGAGGAGGCCTGGGTCGAGAAGAACGGCACCGAGAAGCCGTTCGTGCTCGGCGAGATCAACTGCCCGAACTGCGGCAACAAGGGCACCTTCAGCGAGCCGCGGATGTTCAACGGCCTCATGAAGACCTACCTGGGCGCCGTGGAGAACGACGAGGGCCTGCACTACCTGCGCCCCGAGACCGCGCAGGGCATCTTCGTCAACTTCAACAACGTGGCCGGTGCGGCGCGCAAGAAGCCGCCGTTCGGCATCGCGCAGATCGGCAAGAGCTTCCGCAACGAGATCACCCCGGGCAACTTCATCTTCCGCACGCGCGAGTTCGAGCAGATGGAGATGGAGTTCTTCGTCGAGCCGGGCAGCGACGAGCAGTGGCACGAGTACTGGCTGCAGGAGCGCTGGAACTGGTACATCGGCCTGGGCATCTCCGAGGCGAACCTGCGCTTCTACGAGCACCCGAAGGAGAAGCTCTCGCACTACTCGAAGCGCACGGTCGACATCGAGTACCGCTTCCGCTTCGGTGGCCAGGAGTTCTCCGAGCTCGAGGGCATCGCGAACCGCACGGACTTCGACCTCACCACGCACTCCAAGCACTCCGGCGTCGACCTGTCCTACTTCGACCAGGAGAAGAAGGAGCGGTGGGTGCCCTACGTCATCGAGCCCGCCGCCGGCCTCACCCGCGCCGTGCTGGCGTTCCTGCTCGAGGCCTACGACGAGGACGAGGCGCCGAACACCAGCGGCTCCGTCGACAAGCGCACGGTCATGCGCTTCGACAAGCGGCTCGCCCCGGTGAAGGCGGCCGTGCTCCCGCTGTCGCGCAACGCCGACCTCTCGCCCAAGGCCCGCGACCTCGCCGCCCAGCTGCGCAAGCGCTGGACGGTGGACTTCGACGACGCCCAGGGCATCGGCCGGCGGTACCGCCGCCAGGACGAGATCGGCACCCCGTACTGCCTGACGGTGGACTTCGACACGCTCAACGACAACGCGGTCACCGTGCGCGACCGCGACACGATGAGCCAGGAGCGGGTGTCGATCGACCAGGTCGAGTCGTACCTGATCGAGCGTCTCCCCGGCTGCTAGTCCGCCAGTCCGCTAGTCCGCGCTGGAAGGCGAACCCACCGGGCCGGTCGTTGCTTGTCGGCGACCAGCCCGGTGTCCGGGAGTTCACGCTGCGAAGTGTTCGTCGGCGCTTCATGCCGGCGGTACCGATCGACGGGGTAGCCTCCTGGTCGTGACGGTGACCGACGAGCACGTACCCCCCGCGGAGGCCGAGGCGCCCCCACGCAAGCGCCGGCGGCCCGGGTCCGTCGAGGTGCTCGCGGTCCTGCTCGTGCTCGTGGTGCTGCTGCGCGGCCCGATCACCCGCTCGCTGGCCACGCCGGCCCTGCAGACCTGGATGACGGTGTTCGTCTCGGTGCTCACCCAGGCGATCCCGTTCCTCGTCTTCGGCGTCGTGCTCTCCGCGATCATCGCCGTGTTCATCCCGCCGTCGTTCTTCGCCAAGGCGCTGCCGTCGCACCCGGCCCTGGCGGTGCCGACAGCGTCCGTGGCCGGCGTCGTGCTGCCCGGCTGCGAGTGCGCGTCGGTGCCCGTGGCCGGCGCGCTCGTGCAGCGCGGCGTCACCCCGGCCGCCGCGTTCGCGTTCCTGCTCGCCTCGCCGGCCGTCAACCCGGTCGTGCTGATCTCCACCGCGGTCGCCTTCCCGGGCCAGCCGCAGATGGTGGTGGGCCGGGCGGTGGCCAGTCTCGTGGTCGCCTGCCTCATGGGCTGGCTGTGGCAGGCGTTCGGCAAGGGCAGCTGGCTGCGGATGCCGTCGCGGGCGCACCTGGACGGCATGGCCAAGTGGCCGGCGTTCTGGGCCTCGGTGCGCCACGACGTGCTGCACGCCGGCGGGTTCCTCGTCATCGGGGCCGCGTCCGCGGCCGTCATCGCCGTCGTGGTGCCCAAGACCTGGCTGGAGCACGTCGCGTCCAACCCGGTCCTGGCGATCGTCGTGATGGGGCTGCTCGCCGTCCTGCTGTCGATCTGCTCGGAGGCCGACGCGTTCGTGGCCGCGTCGCTGACCCAGTTCTCGCTCACCGCCCGGCTGGCGTTCCTGGTCGTCGGGCCGATGATCGACCTGAAGCTCTTCGCGATGCAGGCGGGCATCTTCGGCCGCCGGTTCGCGCTGCGCTTCGCGCCCGCCACGTTCGTCATGGCGATCCTCGTCTCCGCGATCCTGGGACCGGTGCTGTTGTGAACAAGCAGGCGCAGGCCGTCATCCTGCTGCTCGTCGGCGGGGCGGTGCTGCGGGCGTCGCTGTCGGGGCAATACCTCAACTACGTCAAGGCGGGCCTGCAGCCGTATCTCATCGCCGCCGGCGCGATCCTGGTGGTCGCGGGGGCCTTCACGCTGTGGTACGAGCTGTGGGGCTCGAAGGCGGCGGCCGCCGGGCACGACGACGACGGGCACGGGCACGCCCACGGCGGGCCCAGAGTGGCGTGGCTGCTGCTCGCGCCGGTGCTGGGGCTGCTGCTGTTCGCGCCGCCCGCGCTCGGCTCCTACGCGGCGGGGCGCTCCGGCTCGGCGGTGACCGCCCGCTCGGAGTACGCGCCGCTGCCCGCCGGCGACCCGCTGAGCCTCACGATGCTCGACTATGCCTCGCGGGCCGTGTTCGACAAGGGCGCCTCGCTCGGCGAGCGCCGCATCCAGCTCACCGGCTTCGTGATGCGCGGGCCGCAGGACCAGTGGCTGCTGGCCCGGATGATGGTCAGCTGCTGCGCGGCCGACGCCCGGCCGGTCAAGGTCGCGCTCGACGGCGAGCTGCCCGACGGGCTGCAGGACCAGCAGTGGGTGCGCGTCACCGGCCGATACAGCGGGCGCGAGGTCACCGACAACGTCAACGGCGAGGCGATCCCGTTCATCTCGGTGTCGGATGTCATCTTGATCGCGGTGCCGCAGGAGCAGTACGAGTCGTAGATGGACTCTTCCCGACCCGCCCTCCTGGTGCTCGTCCGCCACGCCGAGTCGGCGCGCAACCTGGCCAAGAAGGGCAGTGTGTACTTCGCCGACGACGCCGCCCGCCAGGTGGTCCGCGGTGTGCCGGACCATCTCATCGACCTGACCGCCGACGGGCACAAGCAGGCCGAGCAGACCGGGCACGCCGTCCGGGACCGGTTCGGCTCCTTCGACTACGTGTTCACCAGCGGGTACGCCCGGACCGACCAGACCGCCGAGGGCGTGCTGAGCGCCTATCCCGCCGCGGAACGGGCCCGGATGCGGGTCAAGACCGACCTGTTCATCCGCGAGCGGGACCCCGGATTCGCCTACGACATGACGACCGCCGAGGCCGAGGCGGCGTTCCCGTGGCTGAACGAGTACTGGCAGACGTTCGGCGGGTTCATGGCCCGCCCGCCCGGCGGGGAGAGCCTCGCCGACGTCGTCGGGCGCGTGCACACGTTCCTCAACGCGCTGTTCCGCGACCACGCCGGCCAGAAGATCATGATCGTGACGCACGGCGGGACGCTGCGCTGCTTCCGGTTCCTGCTCGAGGGCTGGACCTACGCGCAGGCGCAGCGGTGGCCGTCCGGGCAGTCCCCGGCCAACTGCGGCATCACGACCTACCAGGACACCGGCGAGCGGCTCGAGCTGCTCGACTACAACCAGGTCTACTGGACGGTCGGCTCCGCCTGAGCCCGTCGCAGCTGCGCGACCTCCTCGCGCAGGGCCCGCACCTCGGCGAGGACCTGCGCGATGTCGCTCTTGGTGGCGTCCTGGGCGTCCTCGTCCCGCACCGAGATCCGGTCGACGATCCACGTGGCCAGCGAGCCCGTCACGAAGCCGATGAGCCCGATCCCGCCCATCATGAGCCCGATCGCGACGAGCCGGCCGTCCGTCGTGACCGGGAAGTGGTCGCCGTACCCGACCGTCGTGATCGTCACGCACGCCCACCACAGGGCCTCGCCGTAGCTGGTGATGTTCGCGTCCGCGTTGGCGCGCTCGGCGTCGAGCACGGCCAGCGCGCCGACGAAGATCAGCAGGATGCTCGTGGCGCCGACGTACAGGGCCAGGCGCCCGCGGGCCCAGGCTTCCGTGCGCCGGGTCAGCACCAGGACGGCCGTGAACAGCCGCAGCACCCGCAGGGGGCGAAGGACCGGCAGCAGCAGTACCGCCAGATCGAACAGATGCCCGCGAACGAACCGCACCCGCTGGACGTGCAGCAGGAACCTGATCGCGTAGTCGGCGACGAACACGGCCCAGATGACGAGGTTCGCCGTCTCGCAGGCGCCGTGCCAGCCCCGGGGCAGGCCGGGGCGCAGGATCGGCACCGCGTACGCCACCAGGAACACCACGGCCAGCGCGGTGAGCGGCCCGGCGGTGCGCCGTTCCCAGGCGTCGGCGCGCCGGTCACTGCGGATGTTCATGGGCTCAGCATGCACCCTCGCGATGGTCGTGGTGACGAGAAATTTTCGCGTGGGGGCCGCGTCGCGGCCCGGGCCGGATGGCGTACCCTACGGCAGCAATCGATGAAGGGGACTGATGCTGATCACGCTGACGGTCCAGCCGGATCGCGGCCGGACGCGCAGGTCGGTGCGGGCGCGCATGCGGGGCAGCCTGCGCTCGTGGAACCTGGTCGGCGGCGGTCTGTCGGTGGCCGGCCTCAGCGCGCTCGTGCTCGGTCTGCCCATCGGCGCCGGCGTGCTGCTCACCCCCGGCGTGATCATCCTCGTCGGCCCGTGGCTGCTGACCCGGGCCGCGGCGAAGGCGCGCACCGGCGTCTTCGCGGAGACGGCGACCTATGAGATCACCGACGAGGGCGTGCGGGTCTTCACGCCGAGCCTGCGGGCGGGGTACTCGTGGTCGGCGGTCGAGCGGGTCGAGGACAACGGGGAGTTCTGGATCGTCATGGTGGGCGGGGCCGGGATGCTGGTGGTGCCGTTCACGTTGTTGCCGGAGCCTGAGGAGCGGAAGGTTCGCGATTTCCTCTCCGAGCAGGGGCTGCTCGTTCCCGTGTAGGGGGCTCGCTTTCGCCGCGGGGTTTTCGCTTCCGCTGTGGGTTTGTCGCGAAATATCCGGCGCTTCGCTAGCCGGATATTTCGGACTTATCAGCATTTTTGCGTATCTCGGGTTCCGTAATCCCTTGGCCGCGACGGGCCGGTGCGTCACCGGGCCGGCGGGTTCCGGGTGATTTCCTTGGGCAGATACCAACTTCCGGACCGGTGCGGGCCCGCAACTGCGAGGTATAGGCTTTCCGCCATGACCACCTTCCGGATCGGCGAGGCCGCCGAGCTGCTCGGCATCAGCGCCGACACGCTGCGGCGGTGGATCGATGCCGGGCGGCTCCCCGCCGGGCGCGACGACAACGGCCACCGCATGATCGACGGCGTCGACCTGGCCGCGTTCGCGCGTTCGCAGGCCGCCGAGGCGGACGCGGGCACCGAGGGCTCCTCCGCCCGCAACCGGCTGCGCGGCATCGTCACCGCCGTGGTCAAGGACACCGTGATGGCCCAGGTCGACATCCAGGCCGGGCCGTTCCGGGTGGTGTCACTCATGAGCCGCGAGGCGGCCGACGAGCTCGACCTCAGGGTCGGGTCGCTGGCCGTCGCCGTGATCAAGTCGACCACCGTCGTGGTGGAGCGTGCTGACAAAGGGAGGAGCCACACATGAGGCGTGCCGTTCTGGCCGGGCTCGTGGCCATCACCGCCGGTCTGGCCGGTCTGACCGGCTGCGGCGCCGGCAAGACCGGCACCGGCTCGGCACCGGCCACACCGTCGCCGGGCGCCGCGACGGGTGTCACCGGCACCGTCAACGTCTTCGCCGCCGCGTCGCTGACGGAGTCCTTCACCAAGATCGGCCAGGCGTTCGAGGCGGCCAACCCGGGCAGCAAGGTGACCTTCAACTACGCGGGCAGCTCGGCGCTGGCGACCCAGATCAACCAGGGCGCCCCGGCCGACGTGTTCGCCTCCGCCGCGCCCGCGAACATGAAGGCGGTCACCGACGCCGGCAACGCCGCCGGCGAGCCGGCCACGTTCGTGAAGAACCAGCTCGTGATCGCGGTGCAGAGCGGCAACCCGAAGGGCATCAAAAGCCTCGCCGACCTGACCAAGCCCGGAACGAAGGTGGCCCTGTGCGCCGAGCAGGTGCCGTGCGGCGCGGCCGCGAAGACGGCGCTGGCGGCGGCGAACGTGAAGCTCACCCCGGTGACGCTGGAGCAGGACGTGAAGGCGGCGCTGTCGAAGGTGACGCTCGGCGAGGTCGACGCGGCCCTCGTGTACCGCACGGACGCCCGCGCCGCCGCGCGGGACGTGGACGACGTCGAGTTCCCCGAGTCGGCGGTGGCCATCAACAGCTACCCGATCGTCGTGCTGAAGCACGCGCCGAACGCCGCGGGGGCGAAGGCATTCGTCGCGTACGTCCTGTCGGACAAGGGCAAGGCCGTCCTCTCGGACGCGGGCTTCCAGGCTCCGTGACCCGGCACCGGATCGGCGGGGGAGCACGGCCGGCCCGCCGGGTCGGGCGCGCTCCCGGTGCCGCTCGGCATGGACTGGCTGCTTGTGTACCGTCCCGCGACGCGGGTCGCGGCGCGTCAGGGCGCGTTCGGGCTGCGGTCCGGCGGCTTCGGGCCGTGTCTCGGCGGCGGGCATCGGCCTGTGGTTCGGCGGTGGCTTCGGGCCGGGGTCCCGGCGGCGGGCATCGGCCTGTGGTTCGGCGGTGGCTTCGGGCCCGGGTCCCGGCGGCGGGCATCGGCCTGTGGTCCGGCGGTGTGAGGTGAGATCGTTTGCGCAGGCGTGACGGGGGCCGCCGGGTGCCGATCGGGCTGCTCGTTCCGGCCGGGCTCGGGCTGGTGTTCCTGGTGCTGCCGCTCGCGGGGCTGCTGATCCGGGCGCCCTGGACGACGTTGCCCGAGCGGATCGCGCAGCCGGGGGTGCTCACGGCGCTGCGGCTGTCGTTGCAGAGCGCGACGATCGCGACGGTGCTGTGTCTGGTGCTCGGGGTACCGCTGGCGTGGTTGCTTGCGCGAGTGGACTTTCCGGGGCGGCGGTTCGTGCGCGCGCTCGTCACGGTGCCGCTCGTGCTGCCGCCCGTCGTCGGGGGTGTCGCGCTGCTGCTCGTGTTCGGGCGGCGGGGGCTCGTGGGGGCGTGGCTGGACAGTACGTTCGGGATCACGCTGCCGTTCACGACCAGCGCGGTCGTGCTCGCCGAGGCGTTCGTGGCGATGCCGTTCCTCATCATCGCCGTGGAGGGGGCGCTGCGCGGGGCGGACAGCCGCTACGAGGAGGCGGCGGCGACGCTCGGGGCCGGGCGGTGGACGACCTTTACGCACGTGACGCTGCCGCTCGTGGCCCCGGGGATCGCGGCCGGGGGCGTGCTGTGCTGGGCGCGGGCGCTGGGGGAGTTCGGGGCGACCATCACGTTCGCCGGGAGCTTCCCGGGCACGACTCGGACGATGCCCCTCGAGGTGTACCTCGCGCTGGAGACCGACCTGCAGGCCGCGATCGTGCTGAGCCTGATTCTGCTGGCCGTCTCGGTCGCGATCCTGGCCTCGCTGCGCGACAAGTGGATCACCGCGTGAGTTCGCCGGTGCGTTGCGGCGGGCTGGCGGCCGCACGTGCTGAGCTTGATCCTGCTGGCTGTTTCGGTCGTGGTCCTGGCCTCGCTGCGCGACAAGTGGATCACCGCGTGAGCGCGCTGGTGCGTTGCGGTGGGCTGGCGGCCGCACGAGCTGAGCCTGATTCTGCTGGCTGTTTCGGTCGTGGTCCTGGCCTCGCTGCGCGACAAGTGGATCACCGCGTGAGCGCGCTGGTGCCTTGCGGTGGGCTGGCGGCCGCACGAGCGCGCACGGCTGCGCGAACGGTGCGCGATCCGCTTGCGGGTCGGCGGACGGACGGCGGCGAGCGCGGTGCCGCCGATCTGCTCGGGGCTGCGCGGGCGGTGGGCGTTTGTGTTCGGATGGTGGGCGTTTGGCTCGCGGGCGTGCGTGTTCGGGTGCTCGGCGGTGGCGTGGTAGTGGGGGCGCCGTGAGCGCGGGGGACGTGGCCGACGGCGCCGGGGCCTATCTCGATGCGCGGATCGTGGTCGCGCGCGGGTCGTTCCGGCTTGATGCGCACTTGCGCATCGCGGCGGGCGAAGTCGTCGCGCTGCTCGGGCCCAACGGGGCCGGGAAGACGACGGCGCTGCGGGCGCTCGCCGGCCTCGCGTCGCTCACCGACGGGCACATCGTGCTCGACGGAAAGGACCTCGACCGGCCGGCTCGGCGAGTGTGGATTCCGCCGGAGCGGCGGGCCATTGGCGTGGTGTTCCAGGAGTACCTGCTGTTTCCGCATCTGACCGCCCTCGACAACGTGGCCTTCGGGCCGCGGCGGCATGGCCGGGATCGCAGAACGGCCCGGGCCGAGGCAACAGCCTGGCTCGGCCGTGTCGGATTGACCGATCTCGTTCGGCGAAAGCCGCGGCAATTGTCGGGCGGGCAGGCGCAGCGGGTGGCTTTGGCGAGGGCATTGGCAGTACGACCGCGGCTTTTGCTGTTGGATGAACCGCTCGCCGCGCTTGACGCGGGCACGCGGGCCGACACGCGGGCCGAGCTGCAGCGGCACCTCGCCGGCCACCCGGGCGCGACGCTCATCGTCACGCACGATCCGCTCGACGCGCTCGTGCTCGCGGACCGGCTCGTGATTCTCGAAAACGGGTCCGTAGTGCAGCAGGGAGACGCGGCGGAAATCACGGCGCGGCCCCGCACCGAATATGTGGCCCGGCTGGTGGGCCTGAACCTGTATCGCGGGCGCGCCGACGGACGCTCAATCGACGTCGGGGGCATCGTGCTGACGGCGGCCGATTCGCTCGACGGCGACGCGTTCGTGGCGTTTCCGCCCTCGGCCGTCGCGCTGCATGCGACGCGGCCGGATGGGAGTCCGCGCAATACGTGGCCGGCGACGATCGCGGGAATTCAGCGGCACGGGGACAATTTGCGGATTCGGCTGGAAGGGGCGCTTGCCGCGGCCGCGGACGTGACGCCTGCGGCGGCGGCGCATTTGGAGCTGACGCCTGGCCGCGAGGTTTGGGCAGCGGTGAAGGCGGCCGAGACGCGGGCGTATCCGGCCTGAGCCACCGTCTGCGCCGTGTCGCCGAATGCTGTCGCGGCGCCGAGTGGTCGACTGTTCCTGGTCCCGTCTACTGTTCCTGGTCCTGTCTGCGCGCTCGGACGGTCGTTGGTGCGCGTCGTGCGCATTGCCGTCGCCGGGTCTCGTTCGCATGCGCGCGGTGGCGCTGGCGCGAGTGCGCGAGTGCGCGGTGGCGAGTGCGCGAGTGCGCGAGTGCGCGGTGGCTCTGGTGTGAGTGCGCGGTGGCGTTCGCGTGTGCGCGAGTGCGCGGTGGCGTGTGCGAGTGCGCGGTGGCGTGTGCGAGTGCGCGGTGGCGCTGGCGTGAGTGCGCGGTGGCGCTGGCGTGAGTGCGTGAGTGCGCGGTGGCGTGTGCGCGAGTGCGCGGTGGCGCGAGTGCGCGGTGGCGTTGGCGCGAACGCGCGGTGGCGCTGGTGTGAGTGCGCGGGGGCGCCGGTGCGAGGCGGTCGCCACCCGCGCCTGGGGTGTCTGCCGCGCGCACTTACGATGGGCGGCATGCGCAAGGTGTTGATCATCGGGGTCGGTGCCGGTGACCCGGAGCACGTCACCGTCCAGGCGATCAACGCCATGAACGCCGTCGACGTGTTCTTCGTGCTCGACAAGGGCGAGGCGGCGGCGGAGCTGACCGACGCGCGCAAGGCGCTCGTGGCGCGGTACGTCGAACGGACAGATTCGCGCACCGTGGTGATCGCCGATCCGCCGCGCGATCGGGCCGCGGCCGACTACGCGGGCGCGGTCAAGGACTGGCGGGACGAACGCGCGCGGCTGCTCGGCGAGGCGATCGAGCGCGAGCTCGGGCCGGACGGCGTCGGGGGCATCCTGGCGTGGGGGGACCCCGCGCTGTACGACGGCACCATCCGCATTCTCGAGGGCATCGGCGGCGTCGAGTACGACGTCATTCCGGGCATCAGCAGCGTGCAGATTCTGACGGCCCGGCATCGCGTAACGCTCAATCGGGTGGCCGGATCCGTGCACATCACGACAGGACGGCGGCTTGCGGCGGAGTGGCCGGCCGGGTGCGACGACGTCGTCGTGATGCTCGACGCGAATCTCGCCTGCCGCCGGTATCGCGACGAGCCCGTCGACATCTACTGGGGCGCGTACCTGGGCACGCCCGACGAAATCCTCCGCAGCGGCCGCCTCGCCGATGTCCTCGACGACATCGAGTCCGTGCGCGCCGACGCGCGAGCGCGCAAGGGCTGGATCATGGATACGTATCTGTTGCGTCGGCGCACGGAGAGCGTGTAGGCCGAACGCGTTCAGTCGGCTGTTCGTGTTTGGCGTTATGGCGCCGGGCTGGTGCGCGAACGCGCAACGCCAGTGATGGACGCGCCCGTGGAGATCTGACCCGTGCGCGGAGATGCGGAGCCCGCCGGCGCCGCGCTGCCCTTGGCCGGGGTGTGCACGAGCACGGAGCAGGGAGTACCGGAGCCCGCACGCGGGGTCGACCACATATGGCCTCACGTGCAGTTACCTGGCCTCGGCTGGAACTAACCCGGCGTGTGCGGCGACAATCCAACCGTGGAGTGTGAGCGGTACCGAGAGGCGCTGTCGGCCCGGCTCGACGGCGAGGACGAACCGATCGAGCCGGCGCTGGTCGACGCACACCTGGCGGGGTGCGCGGCGTGCCGCCAGTGGGAGCGCGAGGCCCAGGCCGTGACGCGACTGGTGCGGCTGCAGCCCGTGCCCGGCACCCCGCCGCCCGTGGAATCCCTGCTCACGGGCTTCAAGCCCGGGAAGCGACGGGTGTTCGGCAAGCGCCAACTCGTACTGACACTGAGAGTCCTTCTCGGCCTGTTCGGTCTCGCGCAGTTCATGCTCGGCATCGCCCAGGCCGCGACCGCCGCGAACACGAATCACGTGCACGGATCCGGCCACGTCTTCCACGAGTCCGCGGCCTGGAACGTGGCCATCGGCGCCGGCTTCGCCTGGATCGCGACCCGCCGCGCCACGCCGGCCGGGGCGCTGCCCATGCTGACCGCGTTCGTGGCACTGCTGGCCCTGCTGAGCGCGAGCGACCTGATGAACGGCACCGTGGAGACGACGAGGCTGATCTCGCACGGCTTCGTGCTGGCCGGGTACGGCATTGTGCTCGCCCTGTCCCGCCCGGCGCTCGACCCCGGCCGCCCGCCGGCCGGTCGCCAGGGCCCGCCGTGGCGGTGGCGTCGCCCGGCGGCGCTGGACGAGGTGCCGCCCCCGGCCGCGGCTCCCTCGGGCCTGCGCCTGATCCAGGGCCAGGCCCGCGTGGACGACCCGGCTCGTCGTCGCGCGGCGTGAGATCAATGTTGCCAAGAGATGCGGCAAGTCGTCAGTGCCAAGATCCCCGGCGGGGGCGGCTCCTGCGCGTCCAACAGCATCACCGTCTGGCCCGACGGCAAGCGCGTGCCTGGATCGGCGACACGGACGAAGCGAAGCGGACGGGATCGCTGTTCGTCGAGGCGACCGACGGGTCCGGCAAGAAGAACGTCGACACCGGTGTGCTCTGCTTCGGGGCGGCCGCGCTCGTGTGAAGGGCGGCGATCTGCTCGCCGCGAGCAAGGACGGGCGCCAGATCGCGTACGACCTCGCCAAGGGGTCCGCGCGTGGGGTGTCGGGCGATGACCGGTACGTCACCGTCGGCTGGCTCGGCACCGACCCGTCGCGGGCGTGGGACACGTTCGCGACCGTCGACACCACCACGGGCAAGGCCGTGACGCTGCAGGCGAGCGGCACGTCCTCTTCGCCGCGAGCGGGCAGGCGCTCGTGCCCGGTGACGGGCGGCTCGTGGTGCTCGACGCGCAGCCGCACCAGGTGGCGCCGATCGCCGCGGGCGGCGCTGTGAAGAACATGCGGTTGCTGGCCTACGTGGGCTGAGCATTCCTGCGACTTCGCCAGTCGCTCCATTGCCAGGTCCGGGCACCAACCGGGTGCCCGGCCCGTGGCGTTCCCGCTGGAGTTTCCGGCGTGTGTCTCCTAGCGTGTGCGCCGCAGAGGCCGACGACGGGGGAGGCACCTCATGGCCCGAAAGAAGACGAAACAGCCGCCGGTCGCCTGGTGGCGCCGTTTCACGCTCGCGCAGCGCCTGCTCGCGGGCGGCGCGGCGGCGCTCGTCGTCGCGATCGTGCTGGCGATCGCGCTGTGGCCGGATCCGGCGCCCGACCCGCCCCGCGAGCGCGAGTACCTCGAGTTCACCGCCTGCCTGCTCACGCCTCAGGACGGGGTGCGGGACGCGGCGGCCGGGCCGGTCTGGGCGGCGATGCAGGACGCGTCGCGGCAGACGAAGGCGAAGGTGCAGTACCTCGAGGTCTCCGGCGCCCAGACCGTGGAGAACGCGGTCACGTTCCTCAACAGCCTTGCCCAGGGCGGCTGCGACCTCGTCTTCGCCGCCGGAGACCTCCCGGTTCGGGCCGTCGCCCAGGGCGCGAAGACGTTCCCGGCCAGACGGTTCGTCACTATGGGTGGCACCGCGGCGGCCAATGTGTCCACTGTAGATGCTGCCGACCCGCACGATGAGGTTGTCCGTTTGATCGCAAATGCGGTTTCAGCACGTCCAAATTGATGGCAGTGATGATCATCACATGGATGAACATCACTCTGCTACGTAACTGACATATTGGCCGGTCGGGCGGTGCGTGGGGGAGTATCGGCGTGATCGGCCATCATTCCGCCTGAACTCGGACACAAGTGATCATTGTCCGGCGGCTATCCGTCGAACGGTCATTGTTTCTGGGAGTTCGCTGGGTGAGCCTCTCCGCGGTGCATGTTGCTTGACGGGGAGGCACGGCATGACCGCTGGGCATTGGCTGGCTCGTGCGCGCGGAGCGAAGATCGCTCTGCGCAGTCGGAGCCGGGTCGGACGAGCCTCCAAGGCTGTCGCCGTCGGGGTGCTGGCGGCCCTGGCGCTGGTGTCGTCCGTGCCGCCGGGCGTCGTCCACGATGGACCGGGCGCCGGCTTCCCGGTGCACCTGCCGTCATGGCTGCAGCCGGATCCGTCGCAGGGCCTCGGCCGTGAGGCGTTCAACGGCGTGCCGAAGCAGCAGTCCGCGCCGCCCGCCAAGGCGCTGAGCCGGGAGCAGCTCGACTCGCTCGGGCGCGCCGAGCGCGGGGCCGGCAGCCCGGCCGGCAAGGGCATCGGGGCGACCGCCCCCTACGAGCCGCCGACGCACAAGGTCCAGGCCGGCAAGTCGCAGTCGCAGTCCGGGCCGGCCAGCTTCGATGCCAAGACCAGCAAGCTGGTGCCGGCAAAGGGCTCCGCGGACTCGGAGCTGTACCAGAACGCGGACGGGTCGTTCACGCGTCAGCAGTACGGCGGCCGGGTCAACGTGAAGGCCGCCGACGGGACGTGGCAGCGCATCGATGCCGGCCTCGTCGAGCGGGGCGACCGGGTGCGGCCGAAGGTATCGGCGGCGGACGTGTCGATCGCCAAGACAGCCGACGATCCGCGGCTGGTCAACCTCGATGTCGCGGGCGGGTCGGTCGCCTACGGGCTGCTCGGCGCGGCGAAGGTCCCGGGCGAGGTGCAAGGCGACACGGTCACGTACCGGGGCGCACTGCCGGGCGTCGACGTGCAGCTGCGGGCGACGGGCCGCGGGGTGAAGGAGGACCTGGTCGTCGCGTCCGCCGATGCGGGCAACGCGTGGGTGTTCCCGCTACGCCTCGACGGGGTGACGGTTCGCGCCGGCGAGGCCGGCGCGATCGAGGTGGTCGGCAAGGACGGCAAGGTCGCCGCGGTCATCCCCAACGGGATCGTGCACGACTCGAAGTTCGACCAGCAGTCCGGCGGCTTCGAGCAGAGCACCGAGGCGCAGTACACCCTCATCGAAAGCAATGGCCGCCCGGCGCTCAAGGTGAGCGTCGACCCGGCCTGGCTCGCGGCGCCCGAGCGCGTGTGGCCGGTGGTCGTGGACCCGACCCTGGTCGGGTCGGACGCCGTCACCGAGGACACGAACGTCCGCAACGACCGCACGGCCCAGCAGTTGTACGACACCGAGATGTCGCTGGGCAACAACGGCTCGGGCGTGAAGGCCTATTCGCTGCTGAAGTTCGACGCCTTCCCCAGCGTGTTCGCGAACGTGAATGTGACGGCGGCGAAACTGTGGGTGTTCGACTCGTGGGCGTACACCTGCACGGCCAAGTCGTTCGAGGTCAACCCGATCACGGCCGGCTGGAACCCGGCGGCGGTGCAGTACCCGGGTCCGTCGTTCGGCGGCGCGATCGGCTCGGTGACGCCCTACGTGCCCAACGCGTGCCAGAACACGGGCGGCAACCGCAACGTCGGTGACTGGGTCGGGGTCGACCTGAGCACCGGAACGTTCAACAACTGGGCGCGCAACATCGGCAACAACGGTCTAGCGCTGACGACGTCGCAGACCGACTCGACGCACTGGAAAAAGTTCACCACCATCGACTACAGCACGGGCCGCGCTCCGCACCTGGACATCACGTACCAGATCGAGACTCCGGTCGTGACGAGCAACCTGCCGCCGTACGGCTACTCGGTCACCTCGCTCACCCCCGAGCTGCAGGTCGTGGCCTACGACCCGGACCACTACCCGAACGCGAACCTCAGCTACAACTTCGTCGTCCAGGACAAGGACGGCGCCAACGTCTGGACGTCGAACTACCAGGCCTCGCCCGCGCTACGGGTCCCCGCCGGCAAGCTCAAATGGGGCCAGCAGTACTACTGGATCGCCTACGCCAGCGATGGCGCCTCCACGCAGCTGTCCCAGGACTGGTACACCTTCTCCACCAACGTGCCGCAGCCCGACATCACCTCGACGCTCTCGCAGAACGGTGACCTGGGCTACGAGCCGAGCGTGCGCAACTACACCACGACCGCGACCGACGCGAGCGTGGCGACCGTCGGTCCGGCGCTGACCGTCGAACGCGCCTACAACAGCCTCGACCCGCGGACCGCCTCCGCGTTCGGCCAGGGCTGGTCCAGCGTCTTCGACCTGGCCGTCACCGAGGTCATGTCCGGCGACGCCACGCCCGCGGTCAACACCGTCACCGTGCGGTACCCGACCGGCCAGGAAATCGCGTTCGGCCGCAACAACGACGGCACGTTCTCGCCGCCTTCGGGCCGCTACGCCACGTTCACCTCACTCGGTGCCGGCGCCGGCTACAAGCTCGTGGACAAGGACGGCACCACCTACCTGTTCACGTCGCCGCTGGTGACGGGCAGCGCGACGACGCCGTACACCTGGGGCATCACCTCGATCACCGACTCGTCGGACCGGGCGGAGACGTTCCACTACACCGGCGGCCTGATCGACACGATCACCTCGGCGTCGGGCCGTGCGTTGCACGTCACCTGGACCGCACCCGGCACGCCGCCGGGCAGCCCGGCCCGGGTCGCCACCGTCTTCACCGACCCGGTCGGGTCTCCGGCGGCGGCACTGACCTGGACGTACGCCTACAACGCCTACGGTCAGCTGCAGAGCGTCTGCCCGCCGACGTCGGCGACCGCGTGCCACACGTACACATACACCGCCACGGCATCGCTGTACCAGTCCGCGGTGCAGAACCTCGGCCCGCGCGCCTACTGGCGCCTCGGTGAGGCCACCGGCGCGACGTCTGCCGCCAGCGAGGTCATCGAGAACCAGGGCACGGACAACGCGACCTACGGCAACGTCACCCTCGGCGGGACCGGCCCACTGCCCGGCTCGACGATGACGACCGCAGCGTTCAACGGTACCTCCTCCTACGCGACCATCCCGACGAAGGACCTGCCCTTCGGGGGCGGGTACCAGTCGATCAGCCTGTGGTTCAAGGCGGCCCTGGGCGACAAGGGTGTGCTCTTCGGCTTCGGCAAGGACGGTGTGACGGCCGGCTCGCAGACCGGCGGCTACAACCCGGCCCTGTACATCGGCACCAGCGGCAAGCTCTACGGCGAGTTCTGGAACGGCGCCGCGACGCCCATCGCGAGCCAGGCCCCGGTCACCGACGGCAACTGGCACCACGTCGTGCTCGTCGGCGCCGGCACCCGGCAGTACCTGTACGTCGACAACGTGTACCAGAACTCCCTCGACGGCGCGATCAACATGCTCTATCCCGACCTCATCAAGAGCGCGTCGATCGGCGCCGGCTGGTGGGGCGGCACCTGGCCGGACGAGCCGGCCTCGGGCGGCGGCGCGGCGGTCGGCTGGTTCAAGGGCTCGATGGCCGAGGTGTCCACCTTCGACCGTCCGCTGTCGACGGCGAACATCGCCTCGATCTACAAGGCCAGCACCGCGACCGCCCGCCCGCTGACCGGGATCGTCCGCCCGTCCGGCAATGCCACCGCGACCGTCACGTACGAGTCCAAGGACTCGACGGTCAAGACGGTGACCGACTCCAACGGCCGCGTGTGGAAGCTCGGCGCGCCGAGCACCCAGGGCTCCAGCAAGGTGTACGCGTCCGCGGTGCTCGCCGGATCGCCGGCCGACTACTACCGCCTCGGCGACGGCGGCTCGGCCGCCTACGCCAACAACGAGGTCAACGGCAACCCGGCCGCGTACAACAACGTTTCGCTGGGCCTGGCCGGCGGCCTGTTCGAGGACTCCACGGTGGCGCAGTTCGACGGCTCCACCTCCTACCTGCTACTGCCCGAGACCGGCCCCGGCAGCGACGTCCCGGCCGGCGGCAGCATGTCCGCGAGCTTGTGGTTCAAGACGCCGACCGGCAGCACCACGGGCGGTGTGCTGCTCGGCGGTTCCGCCGGCGCGATCGGCACCGCCACCTCATACGTGCCGCACCTCAACGTCGGCACCGACGGCAAGCTGCGCGGCAACTTCTGGACCACGGTCGGCGGCATCGGCATGGTCTCGCAGGGCAACGTCAACGACGGCAACTGGCACCACGCCGCGATCGCCTGGTCGGCCAACAGCCAGAAGTTGTACCTCGACGGGCTCGAGATCGGCAGCGGTACGTACACGACCGCGGCGTACGCCGCCGATCACCTGACGGTCGGAACCGGGCCGTGGAAGAACTGGGCCGGCGCGAACACGGCCAACATGGGCTACTTCAACGGCTTCATCTCCGACGTCGCCTACTACCGCAAGCAGATCTCCGGGGCCACCGTGGCCGGGCAGTACGCGGCCTGGCAGAAGAGCAAGAACGCCGCCGTGCCGGTGAAGATCGTGACCGTCAAGGACGGGGCGACCGACCAGATCCTGTCGAGCTACACCTTCGACCTCGGCACCGGCCGCAAGGTGGCCGAGGTCGACGCGCTGGGCAACGAGACGCGGTACGGCTACAGCGAGAACGGCTTCCTGCGCACCACGACCGACCCGCTGGGCAACGTCACGACCAACGAGCACGACGTGCGCGGCAACGTGGTCTCGACGGCGACCTGCCAGCTGCAGAAGAACAACGTGTGCAGCACGGTCTACTTCGAGTACTACCCGGAGGGCGGCGCGAGCAACCCCACGCCGACTCCGGACCGCCGCAACGACATGCTCATCCGGCAGCGCGACGGCCGCTCCACCAGCGCCACCGACACCCGGTACGTCACCGAGTACACGTACGACGAGAACGGCAACCGGACCACCACCAAGGACCCGCTGGGCCGGATCACCAAGACCGACCTGACGACGGCGACGACCCAGGCGTTCGGCGCGCCGGCCGGCACCTACGCGCCGAAGGGCCTGCAGCGGCAGGTGACGCTGCCCTCGGGCGCGACCCAGACGATCGACTACTACGCCAACGGCGACGTCGCCAAGGTGACCGACCCGGCCGGCAAGACTGTCACATTCACCTACGACAGCCTCGGGCGCATCCAGACCCAGCTCGAGGTCTCCGAGTCGACGCCCGCCGGCTCGGGCAGCACGTTCACCTACGACGGCCAGAACCGGGTGCTGACCCAGACCGGTGCCGCGGTGACCAACCGGGTGACCGGCGCGGTCCACACGACGGTGACGACGACGAGCTACGACATCGACGGGCACGTGCTGTCGCAGGTCGTGTCGGACCCGACCGGTGGGGACGCGTCGCGGACGGACTCGAGCACGTACAACGCACGCGGGCAGGTCGAGACGGAGACGACCGGCGGGAAGACGACGTCGTACGAGTACAACTCCGCCGGCGACGTGGTGAAGGAGACCGAGCCCGACGGCGGCGTCACGCTCAACGAGTACGACGCCGAGCACCGGCTGCGCTTCACCCGCATCCAGAACTACACCGGCGACCCGAACGCGCCGTCCGCGCCGACGACGCTGACGCTGGCCGAGAAGCAGTACGACGCCAACGGCCGCCTGGTCGTCGAGATCGACGCGATGGGCTTCCAGACCGTCCACAAGTACACGGACAATGGGCTCGAGGCGCAGGTCATCCGCAAGAACCCGACCGCGGGCCAGCCCGACTACATCGAGGTCGACAACACCTTCGACGCCGCCGGCAACGTCGTGAAGAGCGTCACCGACAACGGTACGGCGACGAAGACGTACGACCTGGACTATGCCTCCCGGGTCACCAAGGAGACGTTCGACCCCGCCGGGATCAACCGGATCACCACACTGTCGCTGTCGCCCGACGACCACGCGATCGCCAGCGTCGTCACCGACGGCTCCGGCACGATCCTGTCGCGGTCGGAGAACACCTACGACGAGCTCGGCCGCGAGACCTCACAGACCGTCTACAACTCGGCCGGACTCACCCCCGTCGCCCGCTGGAAGCTCGACGAGACCAGCGGCACGAAGGCGGCGGACTCGACCGGCAACGCGCCCATGACGGCCTCGAACGTGACCTGGTCGACCGATCACCCGGCGTCCTCGTCGAGCACGGGCTCGGCCGTGTTCAACGGCACCAACGCCTACGCCTCGACGAACGGCCCGGTCCTCGACACCACCAACGGGTTCACGGTGTCGGCCTGGGCCAAGCCGTCCACCCTCGGCTGGTTCCCGACCGTGCTGGCCCAGGAGGGCCTGGACTACACGGCGTTCGCGCTGACGGCCGACCCGAACAACGGCGGCAAATGGAGCGTGGTGCTGCGCAGCGCCGACGGCCCGGCGAGCACCTTCACGGAGCTGTCGGCGACACCAGCCGCGTTGAACACCTGGGCCCACCTGGTCGTCGTGTACGACGCGGACCAGCAGAAGGTCTCGCTGTACGTCAACAACGGCGCCCCGGTGACCACGACGCTCCGGGTGCCGTGGAAGGCCCGCGGCCCGTTCACGGTCGGCCGGAACCACCTCACGAACTACGGCGACTACTGGAACGGCTCGATCAGCGACGTCCAGGCCTACGCGCGGCCGCTGACCGCGACCGAGATCGGCCAGGTGTACGCCGGTACCTCCCCGGCGGCCAGCTCGACCGTCACCCGTACGACGTCGAAGCTGGACAGGGCCGGCCGGGTGCTGTCGGAGACGGATCCCCTGGGCAACGTCACCGACAACACCTACGACGAGGCGGGGCGGCTCGCCGTCGTCACCGGGCCGGCGGTGCAGGCCGAGTCCGACGGCGCCGCCCCGGTGTCGACCCGCCCGGTGACGTACATGGGCTACGACACCTTCGGCGCACGCACCCACGTCAAGGACCCGCGCGGCAACGTGACGCGGACGACGTACGACTCGGCGGGCCGCGTCCTGACCAGCGTTGCGCCGTCGTACACGCCGCCGGGTTCGTCCACGGCCCTCACGCCGACGACGACCCGCGTCTACGACAACACCGGCCAGCTGACGAAGGTCACCGACGCGCTGAACCACGACACGCTGTACTACTACGACCAGCTGGGCCGCGTGTCCAAGACGGTCGCGGCGGACACCGGCGTGACGAAGTTCGAGTACGACTTCAACGGCGACCAGCTCAAGGTCACCGACCCGACCGGCGCGGCGACCACGAACACGTACGACTTCATGGCCCGCAAGCTGACCACCTCGGCGGTCGTGCGGCAGGACAACACGCACTACGACACGACGTTCGAATACGGCACCGACGGCAAGCTCAAGAAGTCGACCTCCCCGACGGGCGTCACGCAGGAGCTGACGTACACGGCCGCCGGCGACGTGAAGACGTCGAAGGACGGCGCGGGCAACATCACCACGACGACGTACGACGCCGCGGGCCGGCCGACCCGCACGACGCTCGCCGACAACTCGTACACCCAGGTCACGTACGACATCAGCGGCCGGGCGACGACGACGGAGACGTTCGCCGCCGGTGGCGGGACGGCGCTGACCACGAAGACGAATGCGTTCGACCGGGCCGGCAACCTCGTCGCGGCGAGGGACGCCAACAACGTCAGGGCCGTGTTCACCTACGACACGGAAGGCCGTCTGACCTCGCAGACGCAGCCGATCTCCGCGACGGACAACATCTACACGTCGTTCGGCTACGACGTCGCGGGCAACCAGACCCGGTTCACCGACGGTCGCGGGAACGCGTTCATCACGAAGTACAACGCCTGGAACCTTCCCGAATCCCAGATCGAGCCGTCGACGACCGCGCATCCGAACGCCTCGGACCGCACGTTCACGATCGCCTACGACGCGCTCGCCCGCCCGGCGACGCAGACGCTGCCCGGCGGCGTGACGATCACGAACACGTACAACGACGTCGGCAAGCTCACCGGCCAGACCGGCGCCGGCGCGGAGGTGACGACCGCCGCGCGCAGTTTCGGCTACGACCTGGCGGGCCGCCTCACCTCGACCACCGGCTCGGGCGGGGCGAACACGTTCACGTACGACGACCGCGGCCTGCTGCTCACCACGAGCGGCGTGTCGGGCTCGGCGACGTTCGGCTACAAGGCCGACGGTCAGCTGGCCAGCCGGTTGGACGCGGCCGGGACGACGACGTACGCCTACGACTCGGCCGGACGCCTCGACACGGTCGCGAACACGGGCACGTCGGTCGCGACGAAGCTGACGTACAACACGATCAACCAGCCCAAGACCGTCACGTACGGCGGCACGGGCAACGTGCGGAGCTTCGGCTACAACGTCCAGCACCGCCTGGAGACCGACGAGCTCAAGACGTCCGGCGGCACGTCAATCGCGAAGATCACGTACGGCTACGACAACAACGGCAACGAGACGTCGAAGGCCACGACCGGCTTCGGCGGCACGGTCACCAACACCTACACCTACGACCAGGCCAACCGCCTGACGTCGTGGAACAACGGCACCGCGACGACGAACTACACGTTCGACAAGTCGGGCAACCGCCTGACCAACGGCGCCAAGACCTTCACCTACGACCAGCGCAACCGCCTGCTGACCCAGACCGGCGGCATCACCTACACGTACACGCCGCGCGGCACCCTCGCCTCGGCGAACGGCGTGCTGACGAAGACCGACGCGTACGGCCAGGTGACGCAGCAGGGCACGACGACCTACACGTACGACGGTCTGGGGCGACAGACGAAGACCGGCCTGTCGTACTCGGGCCTGGACAACGACCTCGCGGCGGACACGACGGCGACGTACACCCGCGACCCCGGCGGCGCGGTCGTCGGCGTGAAGGGCGCGTCGGCGCAGTACGCGTACACCGACCTGCACGACGACATCACCGGCCTGTTCACCGCGACCGGCACGAGCCTGTCGGGCACGACGGTCTACGACCCGCTGGGCAAGGTCCTCGCGTCGACGGGCATGCAGGGCAGCCTCGGCTACCAGTCGGAGTGGACGGACACGTCGACGAGCCGGGTCAACATGATGGCCCGCTGGTACAACACCGACACGGGCCAGTTCGACACCCGCGACACGGCGTCGAACAGCCCGGTCCCGAACTCGGCCGCGGCCAACCGCTACGCCTACGGCGACGACAACCCGCTGACGACCACGGACCCGACCGGCCACTGGGGCCTGAGCAGCCTGAAGAAGGCGTGGAACGCGACCACGAGCTTCGTGAAGTCGGTGACGCCGCCGTACGTCTACAACGCGGTCAGCTCGTTCGTGTCGGCCGCGGTCGACTTCGGCAAGGCGGCGTGGAAGGTCGCGGCCCCGTTCGTCGCGCCGATCGTCGACAAGGTGAAGACCGCGGTGCAGGCGGGCCGGAAGATGGTCGCGGCGGTCGGGCACAAGGTCACGAAGGCGTACCAGCAGACTGTGTCCAAGGCCAGACAGGCGGGCAGCTACGCCAAGTCCCAGGCCATGAAGATGCCGGTGGTCAAGAAGGTCGCCGACGCCTCGAAGGCCGCGGTCAAGTTCGTCAAGGACCACAAGAACGCGATCATCGAGGGCCTGGCGATCGTCGGAGGCATCGCCGCCGGTCTGGCCTGTACGGCGGCGACCGGTGGCGTCGGAGCCGTGGCCTGCATGGTCGGCGCCTCGGCGCTGATCAACCTCGCGAAGGACGCGGCCCAGGGCAACATCCACTCCTGGAAGGACGCCCTCGGCTCCGCCGGTACCGGCGCCCTGCAGGGCCTGGCCGGCGCGGCGGGCGGCGCCCTGGGCGGCGTGGTCGGCGGGAAGGTCGCCTGCTGGGCCGCGAACAAGCTCGGCGGCCTGGCGGTCAACACCTTCGGCAAGGTCGTGGCGGGCGCGATCTCGGGCGGCCTGTCGGGTGCGGTGAACGGCGCGATCTCGGACGCGGTGGGCCAGTTCGGCACCACTGGCAAGGTCGACTGGGGGTCCGTCGGCACGAGCGCCCTGATCAGCGGCCTCACCGGCGCATTCACCGGCGGCAGGGCCGGAAAGGCGTCCCCGTGCGGGAAGCACAGCTTCGATCCGCAGACGCGGGTGCTGATGGCGGACGGCTCGACGAAGAAGATCGAGGACGTCGAGGTCGGCGATCAGGTCTCGGCGACGGACCCGGAGACGGGTGCTACGCAGCCGAAGCCGGTGACGAAGCTGTGGCTCAACCACGACACCGAGCTCACAGACGTGACGGTCCGGGTGGTTGTCTCGGCGGACGCGAATGCCAAGCCTTCGGCGTCAAAGCCGGCGTCGTCGACCTCGTCGGCGTTGAAGCTGGCGAAGGTGGGCGCTGCGGTTGTGGCCGCGGCAGCGGTCGTTGCCGGCACGACGACGATGCTGCACACCACACAGCACCACCCGTTCTGGAACCGCACCACGGGCACGTGGGTGAACGCGGCCAATCTGAAGCCCGGCGACGAACTCAAGACCGAGGACGGCGCGACCGTCGAGGTCACTGACGTCAAGAACTTCACCGGCGCCAAAGACATGCGGGACCTCACCGTCGCCGACATCCACACGTACTACGTCCTCACCGCCGATGAGCCGATCCTCGTTCACAACAATAATGAGTTGCCCGTCGGTAACCGGTGTCCGCTCGCTGGCCTCAGCGAGGAGAGCAAGGAGAGCTACAAGAACATCCGAAACGCGGTGGACGAGGCGCGAGCTGGTGACCGTGCCGCCGTAAAATCGGTTCTGACTGCGGACGAATACGATTCTGCTTCGGAAGCGTTCAAGAAGGGCGAACCGGGCTTAGCGTGGAAGAACTACGGAAAGTACGTCGAACGGGCAGTCGGCCAAAATAAAAATGTTGCAGATGATGTGAACATTGAGCAGCTTGGCCGTGTTGGCAAAAAGGAAGCAGACTTTCGCCTCGTTGACTCCGGCTTCGATATTGATGTGACTAGCAACTCGAAATATTCGCACGAAAAGCATATGGCGAGAGACTACATAAAGTCGCCGTCAAACATGATAAAGTACCCTAAGGTGAGCTGGGGCGAACTCAATGACCTGTTTGGGTGAATGCGGATGACGGCCGAGTATTTGGACCAGACCTTTGAGCACAAGCGAATCGAACATGGCACCGACGCTTACGACGGTTCCACGTTCCGCCGCTGCACCTTCTTTGGTTGTACAATACGGCCGCGCGGGGGCGACGGGTTCATATCCGTAGGTGCGGGTCTCACGTTTGATCGCTGCGCCTTCGGTAAGAACGTCGTCAATCAGATTGTGTTGCGTGACTGGATGCTCTCGTCGTACCGGGCGTCTTCGCAGCCATTATTTCTGACTTCCTGTCTATTCGATCGGGTGCGATTCTCGGGAAAGTGTGGGGCAACGTCTATCCTTGGTCCGCAGCCATCTGTGCCCCCAGTTCAGAAGTCGGCGATCTTACAGGCGGCGGCCGAGTTCTATGGGGATATCGAGTGGGCAGTCGACATTCGCGATGCGAGTTTCACCGATATTAAGCTACTGTTCGTTCCGGGTGAACTCGTGCTGCGCGATCCGCAACGGCACTTTTTGGTGTACCGTGATCGCCTCGAGTCTGTGGCGGTGGAACTCCTACCGTCAGCAATTCAGTCGCGATTGGAATTGGTCGGATTGTCGCCCTTCTCAAGCGTGGTCATGGTAGCGCCGGACAAGGGGCGGAATGCGGCCGAGGTGCTCGCCGGCTATCGCGCCCTAGTCGAAATGGGCGTTGCCGAATGAATTAGTGAGACCGTAATAGCCTCGGGGTGGGAGGCCTTCAGCCCGGGTAGGGTGCTCAGTTGAGGATGCGGCGTCACGCGGCTTCACTGCGCTTTTAACTCATGCTGTATGAGGGGATTTACGATATTTCCGACTCAGAGTATGGCGAATATCTATTGTCGCGGCCGCGAGGCGTGTCCTTCTCGGGTGTTTGTCAACGGGCTCAGTTGTACAAGTGTTGAGCCGCTACAAATTCCTCGATTGCGAGGGCCGAGGGGTCAAGTTTCGTCCGGTAGATCGGACAGTTCGTTCAACGATGAGGACATAGTGGCCAGGACCGCCGGAGTTCTGCCCGAGTCAGCCGCCGGAGTCGTCCAGTTCGGCACCTTCCGGGATGAGGTCCGAGTCGCGGTCCTGCAGCCAACCCTCCGGCAGCACCACCTTGCCCGGTGTGCCCGTCCGGCCCCGTGGCTGGCCCAGGATTTCGCGCGGGAAAGGCGCTGCGTGGTCCAGCTCGCCCAGTAGGGCGGCCAGTTCGCCCAGCGATGAGGACATGGCCAGGGAGCGGCGCAGTTCGCCGCCCGCCGGGAAGCCCTTCAAATACCAGGCCACGTGCTTGCGGAAGTCCGTCACGCCGTCGCGTTCGGTGCCCAGCCATTCGGTGAGCAGTTCGGCGTGCCGATACATCAGGGCGGCCACCTCGCCCAGGTTGGGCAGTACGCGATCCGAGCGGCCGGCGAAGGCCGCGGCCAGGTCGGCGAACAGCCAAGGGCGGCCCAGGCAGCCGCGGCCGATGACCACGCCGTCGCAGCCGGTCTGGGACATCATCGCCAGGGCGTCCGTCGCCTCCCAGATGTCGCCGTTGCCCAGCACCGGGATGTCCAGAGACTGCTTCAAGGTGGCGATCGCGTCCCAGGCCGCCGTGCCCGAGTAGCGCTGGGCGGCCGTCCGGGCGTGCAGGGCGACCCACGCCACGCCGGCGTCCTGGGCGATCCGTCCGGCGTCCAGGTACGTCTGGTGGTCGTCGTCGATGCCGATGCGCATCTTCACCGTGACCGGCAGGCCCTCCGCCGCGTCCACCGCTGACGACACGATCGAGGCGAACAGGCGGCGCTTCCAGGGCAGGGCCGAGCCGCCGCCGCGGCGGGTCACCTTCGGGACCGAGCAGCCGAAGTTCATGTCGATGTGGTCGGCGAGATCCTCCTCGACGACCATCTCCACGGCCTTGCGGATCGTGGCGGGGTCCACGCCGTAGAGCTGCAGGCTGCGCGGGTGCTCGCCCTCGGCGAATCTGATCATCGACATGGTCTTCGGGTTGCGCTCGACCAGGGCCCGCGTGGTGATCATCTCGCACACGTAGAGGCCGGCGCCCTGCTCGCGGCACAGCCGGCGGAACGCCTGGTTCGTGATGCCCGCCATGGGGGCGAGCACGACCGGCGGGTCGACCACGTGGGGTCCGAGCTGGAGCGGCACGCTCCCGATGGTCCCACGTGCGCCGCCCGGGCCCAAAACGAGAAAGTTCGTTTCTGCGCGGAAAAGGGACCGCCGAATCAAGAAAGCGCATCGGCCGGCAACACGGGAAAGAGAGCGCTCTCAGCAGAGAAGATGCGCGTTTCTGCTCGTGGGACCGCTCCCAAATGCAGGGGGAATCGAAGCGCGTGTCGATTCTTGTCAGACTTGTCACCCGCCATGGCCACCGGCCGAAAAAACGTCTTACGGTGACCGGCACACCCAGGACCTAAACGTGGGCTCAGTGGGTATGGAGGCGTTGTGCAGAAGTTCGTGTACGACTTCGAAGAGGGCAACCGCGACCTCAAGGACCTGCTCGGGGGCAAGGGCGCCAACCTGGCCGAGATGACCAACCTCGGCCTGCCGGTCCCGCCCGGCTTCACGATCACGACCGACGCCTGCCGCGCGTTCCTGGAGACCGGCGAGATGCCCGGCCAGGACGAGATCTCCAAGCACCTCGCCGCCCTCGAGGACAAGATGGGCCGCCGGCTCGGAGAGCCCGCCGACCCGCTGCTCGTGTCGGTGCGCTCGGGCGCCAAGTTCTCCATGCCCGGCATGATGGAGACCGTGCTCAACGTCGGGCTGACCGACGACAGCGTCGCCGGGCTGGCCGCGCAGGCGGGCGGCGACGAGCGCTTCGCCTGGGACTCCTACCGCCGGCTCATCCAGATGTTCGGCAAGACCGTCTGCGACGTGCCGGGCGAGGAGTTCGAGCACGCGCTGGACGACGCCAAGCACCGCGCCGGCACGCGTGACGACGTGGGGCTGAACGCCGGGCAGCTCAAGGACCTCGTCGCCGAGTACAAGCGGATCTTCCGCGAGCACACCGGGCGGGACTTCCCGCAGGACCCCCGCGAGCAGCTCGACCTCGCCGTCGGCGCCGTGTTCCGGTCCTGGAACGCCGATCGGGCGGTGCTGTACCGCCGCCAGGAGCGCATCCCGTCGAACCTCGGCACCGCGGTCAACGTGGTCGCGATGGTCTTCGGCAATCTGGGCGCCGACTCCGGCACCGGCGTCGCGTTCACCCGCGACCCGGCGACGGGGGAGCGCGGGGTCTACGGCGACTACCTCGCCAACGCCCAGGGCGAGGACGTCGTGGCCGGCATCCGCAACACGATGCCGCTGCAGGACCTCGAGCAGCGGGACAAGGCCAGCTACGACCAGCTGATGTCGATCATGACCACGCTGGAGGAGCACTACAAGGACCTGTGCGACATCGAGTTCACGATCGAGCGCGGGAAGCTGTGGATGCTGCAGACCCGGGTCGGCAAGCGCACGGCCGCGGCCGCGTTCGTGATCGCCACGCACCTCGTCGACGAGGGCGTCATCGACCTCGACGAGGCCGTCCACCGGGTCACCGGCGCGCAGCTCGCCCAGCTCATGTTCCCGACCTTCGACCTGTCCGCGGAGCCGGAGCAGCTCACCCGCGGCGTCGGGGCGTCCCCGGGCGCGGCCGTGGGCAAGGCGGTCTTCGACGCCCAGCACGCGGTGGCCATGGCCAAGGAGGGCGAGCAGGTCATCCTGGTGCGCCGGGAGACCAACCCCGACGACCTGCCGGGCATGATCGCCGCGCAGGGCATCCTCACCAGCCGGGGCGGCAAGACCTCGCACGCCGCCGTCGTGGCCCGCGGCATGGGCAAGACGTGCGTGTGCGGGGCGGACGAGCTCGACGTCAACCTCCACAAGGGACAGTTCAGCGTGGACGGTCACGTGGTGTCCGAGGGCGACGTCATCTCCGTCGACGGTACGACCGGCCGCGTCTACCTCGGCGAGGTGCCCGTGCAGCCCTCGCCGGTGGTGCAGTACTTCGAGGGCACCCTCGAACCCGAGGCCGACCCGCTGGTCGCGGCCGTGCACCGCATCCTCACCCACGCCGACGAGCGGCGCCGGCTGCGGGTGCGCACCAACGCCGACACCGGCGAGGACGCGGCCCGGGCCCGGCGCTTCGGCGCGCAGGGCATCGGCCTGTGCCGCACCGAGCACATGTTCCTCGGCGAGCGCCGCGCGCTCGTGGAGCGGCTGATCCTGGCCCGCACCACCGAGCAGCGCGAGGCCGCGCTGGCGGAGCTGCTGCCGCTGCAGCGCGAGGACTTCACGCAGCTGTTCCGCGAGATGGCCGGGCTGCCTGTGACCGTACGACTCATCGATCCGCCGCTGCACGAGTTCCTGCCGCCGCTGGAGGACCTCGCGGTGAAGGTCGCCGTGGCCGAGGAGCGCGGCGAGGACCCCGGCCACGACCGGGACCTGCTCGACGCCGTGCGCCGCATGCACGAGGAGAACCCGATGCTGGGCCTGCGCGGCGTGCGCCTCGGCCTGGTCATCCCGGGCCTGTTCGCGATGCAGGTGCGCGCGATCGTCGAGGCGGCCGCGGCCGTGCCCGACGCCCACCCGGAGATCATGGTGCCGCTGGTCGGCGCGGTGCAGGAGCTCGAGACGATCCGCGCCGAGGCCGAGAAGATCATCGGCGAGTTCGCCGTCGACGTGAAGATCGGCACCATGATCGAGGTGCCCCGGGCCGCGCTCACCGCGGGCGACATCGCCCAGGCCGCGGACTTCTTCTCGTTCGGCACCAACGACCTGACCCAGATGGGCTGGGGGTTCTCCCGCGACGACGTCGAAGGAGCATTCTTCTGGCGGTACCTGGAGCTGGGGATCTTCGGCGTCTCGCCGTTCGAGTCCATCGACCGCGACGGGGTGGGCCGGCTGGTCCGCATCGCGGTCGACGAGGGCCGGGCCGCCCGGCCCGAGCTGCACTTCGGGGTGTGCGGCGAGCACGGCGGCGACCCCGACTCCGTGCACTTCTTCCACGAGGTGGGCCTGGACTACGTGTCCTGCTCGCCGTTCCGCGTGCCGGTCGCCCGCCTGGAGGCTGGGCGCGCGGCCATCGAGACCACCGGTTCCGACTCCCGATGACGTGGGTCGGCGGCAGGTGACCGTTCACCGGGTTTCGAGTCCCCGGTGAGCACTGAGAAGGCCGGGGCAACGGCGCCCCGGCCTTCTTCTCGTGTGCGGTGAACTCAGACTTCCATCTCGTTCTCGACGCGGGTCAGCTGGTGGCGGGCGAGCGCCAGGTTCGCGCGCTGCCGGTTGAGGGCCAGGTAGAGGAACAGGCCCTTGCCCGAGCGGCCGGTGACCGGGCGGATCAGGTGGTACTGGTTCGCCAGCGTGATCAGGATGTCCTCGATGCCCTCCTTGATGTTCAGCATCTCGATCGTGCGCATCTTGGCCCGCACCACGTCGGTGTTGCCGGCCGCGGCGACGGTCAGGTCGAGGTCCTTGGACCCGCCGAGCACGCCGAGCGCCATCCCGCTGTTGTAGTCGACGAGCGCTACGCCGACAGCACCGTCGATCTGCATGAGTTCCTTGAGCGCAGTCTCCATGTCCGCCATGGCTACCTCCGAGAGTTTTCTACTAGGGGAAGTGGGGGAAGAATCGGTACTTCGTCTGGGTCTGCGGTGCACGCCGCCGCCCCGGCTCACCATGCCGCCGGCTCCGGCACGGCCCGTTCGAAGCCCAGCGCGGCGTCGGCCATCACCCCGGACACCACCGCGACCGCCCGGCGCGCCTCGTGGTGCAGCCGGGCCACGTTCGCGTCGGCGCGGGCCAGCAGCATCAGCACCGCGCCGTGCCCGGCCATGTAGATGGCGACGTGCCCTCCTGTGCTGCTGATGAGCACCTCCTGAAAGTCCTGGTGACCGGCGCTGTCGGCGATGCGCTGGCTCACCCCGAGGCCGGCCGCCGCGAGCGCCGCGACTCCCTCGACCGCGAGCCCGGGGGCGTCCTCGACGATGAGCAGGCCGTCCGTGCTGGCGACCAGGCACCCGGTGATCTCGTGCACCACCCGTCGCAGCCGGCCGAGCTCCGCCAGCAATTCGCCGCGCAGCTCCGCGTCGGTCTTCATCGAGTCGTCTCCTCCTTTCCGCCGCGGCGGGACCGGTGGGCCCCTACCGCAGCGCCATCAACGCCGCGCGAATCCGTTTCAGCAGCGAGTCGTCCGGCGACTTGTCGATCGCCCCCGGCAGCACCGCCAGCGCGCTGACCCCCGCCGGCAGCTCCCGGCGCGCCGCGGAGGGCGCCGGTTCCTCGAACGTGAAGGTGCCGGGGACGCGCTGCGGCAGCGTCTCCTTCGGCGGAGGCTCGGGGGGCGGCTCGTGCGGTACCGCTGCGACGGCTCTGACGGGCGGCGCCTGCGCCGGAGTCCCCGGCGCGGCGACCAGCCCCGCCGCCGCCAGCCGGCGCACGTCCAGCGTCACGGCGTAGGCCGAGCGTCCGAGCAGGCCGGCCAGCTCCTGCGGGGTGCGCTGCCCGTCCGCGTGCAGGACGATCTCCCACTGCAGGCCGGACAGCAGCACCCGGTCGAGCCCCGGCCGCGGGACCGGCACGACCGGTGCGAGGTCGGTTGCGTCGGAGGGGTGCACCTCGTCGAGCATGCGTCGCTGACGGGCGACGTGGTCGCACACCTGGTCCGCCGTCACGGTGCCCTCGGCGCCGAGCCAGTGCTCGATGCCCTCGTCGAAGCGCAGCTCGGCCCCGGCGGTGCCGAGCACGAAGAAGGCCGCGTCGTAGAGCGCCTGCAGCGCGCAGAGCTCGATCTCGGCCGCGGTCACGTGCCCGCCCTCGACGAGCGCGCGGGCGGGCCGGGACGGGATGGTCTCCCACACCCGCTCCTCGACCTTGCCGCACGCGGTGAGCAGCCGGTCGACGCTCGGCGCGGCCGGCGACTCGCAGCCGTTGACCAGGCCGTCGCGCAGGAAGACGACGCCGCCGGGCTCGCCGTGCACGGTCAGCGCACCGGTCGCGCCCTGCGCCGCGAGCTCCCCGAGGGCGTCGATGGGCGAGGTGCCCAGGGGGAACCGGGGCTGCTTGCCGGGGGAGCCCGTCGTGACCGCGTTCACGCGAGGTCGTCGGCGAGCGAACGGACCCGGCGGCGGGCCATGGCCAGATTCCCCTCGTTCCGGTCGAGCCAGACGTAGAGCACGAGGCGGGAGTCGAAGCTGGTGCGTACCGGCCGGATGAGGTGGTACGCGGCCGATGTGCTGATGATGACGTCCTCCACGGTGTCACCCGGGACGGCCGGGGCATAGGCCGCGGTCTGCATGGCGGCATGGATCACGCTCGCCGTGCCCAGGGCGGCGGCGGTGGGGTCGGCGTGGGGCGCGACGTGCTGCTGGCCGCCTTCGAGCCCGAGGGTCTGTCCGGTGGTGTAGTCGATGAGGCTGGCCCCGATCGCGCCCCGGATGGACATGGCGCGGCGGAGACATTCATCGATGGCAGGCAACACTTGCTCCTGGTTTCGCGGCTTTCCTGGACGCGCGGTGTGGCGGTGGCATGGCGCGCTCACGGCAAATTACCCCGGGGTCATCGATCGACTACTCCGTGCTTCGGGCAGGAACCACTGACTAATCGGCTTTTGAGTTTTGCAATTTGCACGTTTGACACCCATGGGCGCCGGAAACGTACTAAGCTGCCCAACCCCCGCCGCAGCGGACGGCTGCGACGGCCCTCCGCTCGGCGTATGGTGAGTCCCCACTCAAGGCGGAGGTGTGTATGGGGAGCCGTTGGTACGCCCTGATCGTGGACGCCATCGACCCGGAGCGCCTGGCCCGCTGGTGGGCCGAGGTGCTCGACCACCGCGTCGAGAGCGTGGCCCCGCACGAGGTGGTGATCGGCCCGGCCGCCGACGGCCATCCCCGCATCGTCTTCACCCTGCAGCACCACGAGGAACGGGCCCGCAACCGCCTGCACCTCGACCTGCGCCCCGACGACCTCGACGCCGAGCTCGAGCGGCTGGTGAACATGGGCGCCCGCCACGTGGACCTCGCAGAGCCCGAGCATGCCGCGTGGGTGGTGCTCGCCGACCCCGAGGGCAACGAATTTTGCATCATCCGGCCAAACCGATGACCTTCGCAAAAACCTACCGGCTGGCCATCGCGGCCGGGCTCGGCCTGCTCACGGTCGGGGTGGCCGCGCTCACGCTCTACTCGGTGCGCGAGGTGCTGGTCCAAGTGATCATCGCGCTCTTCGTCGCGGTCAGTCTCGATCCGGCGGTACGGCTGCTGATCCGCCACGGCGTGCGCCGCTCGGTCGCCGTCGCCGTCATCGGCGTGCTGGTCCTGGCGATCCTCGTCGGGTTCGTGTGGTCGCTGGTGCCCCCGCTCGTCGGGCAGGCCGGCGACCTGCTCGCCAACATCCCGCACTATCAGCAGGAACTGCAGGACCGCTCGCGCACCTACCAGGAGATCGCCGACCGGTACGGGCTGACCGAACGGCTCACCGAGTTCGCCAGGACGCTGCCGGCCAAGGTCGGCGGGGGCGCGCTCGGGGTCCTCACCGGCGTCTTCAGCGCCATGCTCAACGTGCTGCTGGTGACCGTGCTGACCATCTACTTCATGGCCGACCTGCCGCGCATCCGCCGCGGCCTGGTCCGGCTGGTCCCGCGGGCGAACCGGCCCCGGGCCGCGCAGGCGATCAACGTCGTCGTCGACAAGGTCGGCGGCTACATGATCGGCAACCTGATCATCAGCCTCTTCGCCGGGGTGTCGTCGTTCGTCTGCCTCTTCGCGCTCGGGGTGCCCTTCGCGCTGCCGCTGGCCGTGTGGGTCGCGCTCACCGACCTCATCCCGTTGGTCGGCGCCACCGTCGGGGCCGCCGGCTGCTGCATCGTCGCCCTGGTCACCGGCGACGTGACGTCCACGGTCGTGCTGCTCGTGTTCTTCGTGGCGTACCAGCAGATCGAGAACTACCTCATCGCGCCGCGCGTGCTGCGCAACACGGTGGACCTGTCCTCCGTCGCGGTCCTGCTCGCCGCGCTCACCGGCGGCGCGATCCTCGGCGTCGTCGGGGCGCTCATGTCCATCCCGATCGTCGCGGCCGTCAAGGTGCTCATGACCCCGATGGTCGAGGCGCTGAACGAGCCCCCGCCCCGCGAGCCCCCCGCCGAACCGCCGGTGCCGATCCCGGAGCCCAGAGGTGAGGACTCTTCTAAGCTCGAATCGTGACCTCCGCAGACGCCGACCGCTTCGTGCCCGAGTCGCAGAAGGACACCGTCACCACCTCGGCCGACAACGGCCGGACCCCCTTCCAGCGCGACCGCGCGCGGGTGCTGCACTCCGCGGGCTTCCGCCGGCTCGCCGCCAAGACCCAGGTGCACACGGCCGGCACCGACGCCTTCCTGCGGACCCGGCTCACCCACTCCCTGGAGGTCGCCCAGATCGCCCGCGAGATGGGGGCCCGCCTCGGCTGCGACCCCGACGTCGTCGACACCGCCGGGCTCGCGCACGACCTCGGCCACCCGCCGTTCGGGCACAACGGCGAGGACGCGCTCGACGCCGTCGCCGGCCCGTGCGGGGGCTTCGAGGGCAACGCGCAGACGCTGCGGGTGCTGACCCGGCTGGAGGCCAAGGTGCCCGGGGCCGGGCTCAACCTGACCCGGGCCGCGCTGGACGCGGTGTCGAAGTACCCGTGGTTCCGCGAGGAGGGCCGGCGCAAGTTCGGCGTGTACCCCGACGACGCCGCCGTCTTCGCCTGGCTGCGGGCCGAGGCCGGGCCGGGCCGCTGCCTCGAGGCGCAGGTGATGGACTGGGCCGACGACGTCGCCTACTCCGTGCACGACCTCGAGGACGGGATTCACGGGGGGTACGTCCACCTCGCCCCGCTGCGCATCGACGCCGCCGAACGCGGGGCCCTGTGCGCCGACGTGGCCGCCGCCTACTCCCACGAGTCCGCCGCCGACCTCGAGGCCATCCTGCTCGACCTGCTCGCCGACCCCGTGTTCGAGCCGCTGGACGACTACGACGGCAGCCACCCGGCGCAGATCGCCCTCAAGCGGATGACGAGCGTGCTGACCGGCCGGTTCGCGGCCGCGGCGGTCACGGCCACCCGGGAGCGCCACGGGCCGGCCCCGCTGCGCCGCTACGCCGCCGACCTGCTCGTGCCGCCCCTGGTGCGCGCGCACTGCGCCCTGCTCAAGGGCATCGCGCTGCGCTACGTCATGCGCAGGCCGGGTTCTTCGCAGCGGTACGCCGATGAGGTACACCTGCTGCAATCGCTCGTCGCCGCGCTGCTGGAGCGCGGCCCGGACGCGCTCGACCCGGTCTTCGCCCCCATGTGGCGCGCCGCGCCCGACGACGCCGCCCGGCTCCGCGTGGTGATCGACCAGGTGGCGAGCCTGACCGACCAGTCCGCCGTCGCGTGGCACGCGCGCCTCGCCACTTCGTGACAGGCTTGGCGTATGGCTGACGAGCGCACGTTTGTGATTGTCGGAGCGAGCCTGACCGGTGCGAAGGCGGCGGAGACGCTGCGCGCCGACGGCTTCACCGGCAGGATCATCCTGATCGGCGAGGAGACCGAGCGCCCCTACGAGCGCCCTCCGCTGTCCAAGGACTACCTGCTCGGCAAGGAGGGCGCCCGGGAGAAGGCGTTCGTCCACGAGCCCGGGTGGTACGCCGAGCACGACGTCGACCTGCGCCTCGCCACCCGGGTCACCCACCTGAACCCGGCGGCGCACGTCGTTGTTCTGGACGGCGTCGACGAGCTGCGCTATGACAGGCTCCTGCTCGCGACGGGCTCGCGGGTGCGCACCCTGGACGTGCCCGGACATGGTTTGCACGGCGTCCGCTACCTGCGCACGCTCGACGAGTCCGACGCGCTGCTGGAGCACCTGCGCACGGCCGCGAACGTCGTCGTCATCGGCGCGGGCTGGATCGGCCTGGAGACCGCCGCCGCGGCCCGCCACCACGGGGCGAACGTGACCGTGGTCGAGCAGGCTGCCCTGCCGCTGCAGAAGGTCCTGGGCGACGAGGTGGCGTCAGTCTTCCGCGATCTGCACGAGGCCCACGGCGTCACGTTCCGCTTCGGTACCGCCGTCGCCTCCTTCGGCGGCACCGGCGCGCTCTCGTCGGTGGTGCTCACCGACGGCACCGAACTCCCCGCGGACGTGGCCGTCGTCGGCATCGGCATCCAGCCGAACACCGAGCTGGCCGTGGACGGCGGCCTCGCGGTCGACAACGGCGTGCTCGTCTCCGCGAACCTCGCGACCTCGGCCCCCGACGTCTACGCCGCGGGCGACGTGGTGAACCTCGACCACCCGCTGCTCGGCCGGCGCGTGCGGGTCGAGCACTGGGCGAACGCGCTCAACGGCGGCAAGGCCGCGGGGAAGGCCCTGCTGGGCTCGGAGCAGGTCGTGTACGACCGGGTGCCGTACTTCTTCTCGGACCAGTACGACCTCGGGATGGAGTACAGCGGGTTCGCGGTGCCGGGGGAGTACGACACCGTGGTGTTCCGCGGCGACCCGGCCGTCCGCGACGGCAAGGCGCCCGAGTTCGTCGCCTTCTGGGTCAAGGACGGGCGCGTGCTGGCGGGCATGAACGCGAACGTCTGGGACGTGACCGATCCGATCCAGGCCCTTGTCCGGGCGGGCTACAAGGGGACCGCGGTCGACCTGGCCAAGCTCGCCGACCCCGACGTACCGCTGGATCAGCTGCTCGACTGAGGACCCCGCGTCTTCTAGAACTCCTCCCAGGTAGCCGGGTCCTGTTTGACGGGCACCTGAGCAACGGAGTCGACGACGGCCATGTCGGCCGCGGAGAGCTCGAACCCGAACAGGTCGGCATTCGCGCGCTGCCGCGAGGGGTCCGACGAGTGCGGGACGACGGTGACCCGGCGCTGGAGCAGCCAGCGCAGCACGACCTGAGCGGGGGTGACGCCAAGCCGATCGGCCACGGCCACGATGCCGGAGTCTTCGAGCACGCCGGTGTTGCGCTCGAGCGGGCTCCACGCCTGCACGACGGTGCCCTTGCCCTGCACGGCGCCGACGAGCTCGGCCCGCGCGTGGGACGGCGAGACCTGGAGCTGGTCGACGGCGGGGACGATGCCGGTCGCGGCGACCACGGCGTCGATGTGCTCGGGGAGGAAGTTGGAGACGCCGAGGGAGCGGATGAGGCCCTCGCGGTGCAGCTCGGCCATCTCGGCGTACGAGTCCACGTACCGGCCCACGGCCGGCAGGGGCCAGTGGATGAGGTACAGGTCGACGTGGTCCAGGCCGAGGCGTTCGAGCGACGCTTCGAGCGCGGCGCGGGTCGAGCCGCGGCCCTGGTCGGCGCCGCGGAGCTTGGTGGTGATGAACAGGTCGGCCCGGTCGAGGCCGGATTCGCGCACGGCGGCGCCGACGGCGTCCTCGTTGCCGTAGGAGGCGGCGGTGTCGAGCAGGCGGTAGCCCGACGCCAGGGCGGCGAGGATGGCTTCGGTGGCTGGGCGGCCCTTGAGGGGGTAGGTGCCGTAGCCGACGACCGGCATTTCGTGGCCGGAGTTCAGGGTTACGGTCGGGATCTTCATAGTTCAACCCTACGCACGCGGGCGCGCCGAGCCCGTGACTGCGCCGCATGGTGGTTGCGCCGCTCCTGTGGCTGGGCGGCGGCGCGGCGCGAGGGCGATGCGGCGGTGCGTGCCCGTAAAAACGCCAAAACGTGCGCAATTGCGGGAAATGCGGCAAAAGCTGCACGATGCGCTATGTGCGGGGTGGGGCGTCCACCAGCGCCGACCGGTCGTCCAGCAAGCGCGCCTATCCGAACTCGCGCGTCCAGCTGACGGGCGCTCGCGGGGGTATACGCCCTGGCGGCGAATTTGCACGATCTGCCCGGGTGTGACCGTCAGATGCGCAGCTTCGTCGACGTCAACCACAGGGCCGCGCTCGCCCCGGCCCGCGGCTTCCCACCGAGGTCCGAGCCGGCCGTGAAGCTGCGGCAGCTGAGCATCCGCATGCTGCCGTACCTGCCGGGCAAGGGCCTGATGATCGCCGCGATGACCCGCGAGACCCGCCGCGCCGCGGGAGTCCTGCGACGGCCCGCCGCAATCTCGTGACGCCGAAAGGGTTTACTTCAGATCCGGTTTGATGCGTCGATGTAGGGGTGCAAGGTCGGCCGGATGCGGGTAGGCGAGCGATGCGTGATCGAGACGCGGCGATGGCCGCGATCCGCTCCGTGTACCGCATCACGGGCCGCATCAACACCGGCACCACGCTGGCCGAGACGCTGCAGCTCATCGTGGACGCCGTCGTGGACGGGACCGGGTTCGCCGTCGCCGTGGTCAACTACCTGCACCCGGAGGGCGAGTACGAGGCGATCGCGCTGGCCGGCTCGGAGGAGGCGCGCGCGACGCTGCTCGGGACGCGGTACCCGGCGGCGGAGCTCGATGCGTACCTCGGGCGCACGGAGGCGTGGGGGCAGCTGCGGTACCTCCCGCACGAGCGGCACAGCGATCACATCCACTCCTGGGTGCCCGAGACCGTGCCCGGCATCGAGGACGTGCCCGAGGAGGAGCGCTGGCACCCGCTCGACGCCCTGTTCGCCCCGCTGCGGGCGCCCGACGGCGAGCTGGTCGGCATCCTCGGCGTCGACCTGCCCACCGACGGTCGCCGGCCCGGGCCGCTGCAGCGCGAGCTGCTGGAGATGCTCGCCGCGCAGGCCGGCATCGCGATCAACAACGCCAATCTCGTCGAGGCCCTGCAGCGGGAGCGCCGCCACCTGGCCGCCAGCGAAGAGGCCTTCCGGCTGGCCTTCACGGGTGCTGGTACGGGCATGTGCATGCTCGGCCTCGCCGGCGCCACCCAGGCCCGGATGACCCGCGTCAACCCCGCCCTGTGCGAGCTGCTCGGCCGCAGCGAGGCGGAGCTGCTCGAACTGCGCGTCGCCGAGCTCCTGCACCCCGACGACCTCGACATGGCCCGGCTCGCCTTCGCCGCCGCGACCACGGGCAAGGGCACCCAGGTGCGCGACTACGAGGTCCGCTGCGTGCGCGGCGACGGCACGGTGATCTGGGTCGCCACGACGCTGTCCATCGTGGACGGGCCGCCCGCCTTCGGCATCCTGCAGGTCCAGGACATCACCGAGCGCAAGGCGGCCGAGGCCGACCTGGTGCGCCGGGCGTCCCGGGACCCGCTCACGGGCCTGGCCAACCGCGACGCGCTGGCCGCGCCGCTCGCCGCCGCGGTCCGCCGGGCGCGTTCCGGGCGCGGCACCGGGGCGCTGCTCTTCTGCGACCTCGACGACTTCAAGTCGGTCAACGACACGCTCGGTCACGACGCCGGGGACGCGGTGCTCGTCGCCGTGGCCCAGCGGCTGTGCGCGCTCGTGCGGCCCGGTGACACCGTGGCCCGCCTCGGCGGCGACGAGTTCGTGGTGCTCGCCGCCGACCTGCCCGGCACCGACGCCGCCGGCCTGGCCGCGCTCGTCGACCGGGTCGAGCGGGCCGTCTCGGCACCGGTGGTGCACGACGGGCACGTGCTGCGGGTGCGGGTCAGCGTCGGGGCGGCCGTGATCGATGACACGGTGCTCGATGCCGGGGCCGCCCTGCGCCTGGCGGATCGGGCGATGTACCAGGTCAAGGGCGCACGGCACCGGCGCGGGATGACCGATCGTGTGACAGCGCACGGTGAGCGTTCCGGTGCGCCGGGTGGTATCCCGTTGCTGTGGCTGGCCGAGTCCTGAAGTCCCCGTTACTGTCGGGTGGTCTGCCACGGGAGACGCGCCCCGAAACGCGGGGCCACCGGGCAGGCGCCGTCGAGTCGCGACGCTCACTTCGGCGTCGTGAGCCGGGGACCCATCGCAGTCCTTGGGGTGTATCCGTGACCGAGTCACGGTAGGGCGAATCCTCCCGCCCGAACCCGTCAGCTAACCCGGTAGGCGGCACCGGAAGGAGAACTTCTCGTGTTCGTCGACGCCCTGTGTCGTCTTTCCCTCGGACGGGTGATCGCCAGGACCTGACCTGGCCCGTGTCCACCCGCTGACCGTTCGCTTCGCCGCCGCGCGATCCCTCTCGTACCACGGGATCGTGCCGATGGCGTGCGCCCGCATCCGTCTGAGGAATGATCTTGCTGAAACCGTTACCGCGCCAATTCCAGCCGCGCCATCGCCGGCCACTGCTGACCGTCAAACCCGTCGCCGTCTCCGCCGTCGTCCTGTCCGCCACGCTGCTCGCGTCCGGCTCGGCCGGCCACTCCGCCACCGCCACCGCCGGCGCGTCGCGCCCGCCGGTCGCCGCGCCCGCCGCACCCGCGCCGGTGTTCGCCGAGGACGCCTCGCTCGTGCTGTCCCAGCTCGACGGGCAGGCCTCGCTCTCCGGCGCGCCCGCCCCCGCGCCGGCCGCCCCGCCCCCGCCCGCCCTGCCGCGGCCGGTCGCCGGGCTGAACCAGACCCAGATGAACAACGCGGCCGCGATCGTCCGGCAGGGCCGCGCCCAGGGCATGCCCGAGAAGGGGCTCGTCGTCGCGGTCGCCACCGCGATGCAGGAGAGCGACCTGTACAACGTCGCCAGCCCGGCCGTCCCGTCCTCGATGAAGCTGCCGCACGACGCCGTCTCGACCGATCACGACTCGGTCGGGCTGTTCCAGCAGCGCGCGAGCCAGGGCTGGGGCAGCGTGGCCGAGCTCATGGACCCGGCGCACTCGGCCGCGCTGTTCTACTCGGCGCTCGCCCAGGTGTCCGGCTGGCAGAACATGAGCGTCACGGCCGCGGCCCAGGCGGTCCAGCGCTCCGCGTACCCGGGGGCGTACCAGAAGCACGCCGACCGGGCCGCGCAGGTCGTCGCCGCGATCGCCTGAGCCGCCCAGCGAACGGGATCGATGCTCTACTCGTTCTCGTGGGCGGCCATCGGGCGGCGGATTGTCCATCGCGCCGGACGTGTCGGGCAGCGGCTCGTCCGCCGCGCTGGACGTGTCGGGCATCGGCTCGTCCGCCGCCCTGGACGCGTCGGGCATCGGCTCGTCCGCCGCGCTGGACGTGTCGGGCATCGGCTCGTCCGCCGCCCTGGACGCGCCGGGCACCGGGCCGCCCCCCGGCCGCCCCGGCGGCGTGATCGCCACCCCGGCGACGAGCGCGAGCACCGCCGCGGCCACCGCTCCGGCCGCGGCCGTGGCCCGCCGCCGGCGCCGCCGCCCGTCGGTCACCACCCGCCCCAGGTCGACGCGCGAGGCCGGGGCCTCGTCACCGTCGCGCATGAGGACCCGCAGGCCCTCCTCCCAGTCGTTCACCGCGCCCTCCCCGCGTGCTCGGTGGTCTCGGCGAGCAGCCGGCGCATCGTGGCCAGCGCGGCCGAGGTCTGACTCTTGACCGTGCCCGGCGCGCAGCGCAGCGCCCGGGCCGTCTGCTCGACGGACATGTCACAGAAGAACCGCAGCACCAGTACGGCCCGCTGCCGGTCGGGCAGCCGCGCCATCGCCTGCCGCAACTCGAGCCCCGCGGGGATGCCCTGCAGCGCGGCGTCCTCGGCCGGCCGCTCCGGCACCCGGTCCACGAGCGACACGCGCGAGGACCAGCCGCGCCGACGCTCGTCGATGAACCGGTGCACCAGCACGGTGCGCACGTACGCGTCGACGTTCCCGGCCCGCCGGATCCGCCGCCAGCGCACGTACACGTCCGTGAGCGCGCGCTGCACGATGTCGTCCCCGCGCGTCCAGTCCCCGCAGAGCAGGTACGCCGCGCGCCGCAGCCCGGGCAGCCGCGCCCGCACGAACTCGTGGAACTCCTGCTCGACGGCATCCACCATGATCGCTGCCTCCCCCGCCTCACCCCCTTAGGCGTACGCGGGCCTCGCCCCGGTTCGCCCGAGCCGAGGATTCGCGCGTGCCGGGCATCGGCGGCGACACACTCGGCGCGCAGTGGGTGGCCGGGCTCAGTGTTGCGAGGAGACCGTGTGCAGCGGGGAACGGCGGTCCTGTTCAGCGCGGCGTGGCGGGGAGGTCGTGTTCAGCGGGGAGCGGCGGCCGTGTTCAGCGCGGCGTGGCGGGAGGTTGTGCTCAGCGGGGAGTGGCGGTCGCGCGGCGGGCCAGCGCGACGAGCTCGGCCACGGCCGTGGGGGAGGGCGACGCGAGGTCGAGCGCCAGCAGCGCCTGGGAGAGCAGCTCCTCGGCCTGGCGGCGGCACCACTCGCGGGCGCCCGACTGCTCGATCGTCTTCGCGGCGCGCTCCACGTCCGCGTCGCTGAGCCGGGCCCGGCCCTCGAAGAGCGCGGCCAGCTCGTCGGCGCCGGCCGCGATCGCCGCGGCCACCGGCAGTGATCGCCGCCGCCGGCGCAGGTCGGGCCCGATGCCGCCGCGCTCGCCCCAGATGCCCAGGAGGTCCTCGGTGAACTGCACCGCGAGGCCCAGCCGCACGCCGAACAGCCGCAGCCGCTCCACCTGCGCCGGATCCCCGCCGCCGGCCACCGCACCCAGGGCGCAGGCGGCGCCGAACAGCGCACCGGTGCGCTGCTCGACCATGGCCAGGCAGTCGCGCAGGAGATCGGTACGCTCCTCGCCGCCCACCGGCCCCCGCCCCGCGTCCACCGCACGCCCCCGGGCGTTGCCGGCCCCGTCCTCGTCGGCGGTGCGGCGCTGCGGGTGCGATGCCGCGCCGGTGTCGTCGGCCTCGTGGCGGTCCGCGCTCACGGCCGGCGAGTCGGCGGCGAGTCCGGCCCGGGTGCGGCCGGCCTCGGAGGAGTCGCGGGCCGGGCGCTGGTCGGCGGCGAGTCCGGCCCGGGTGTGGCCGGCCTCGGAGGAGTCGCGGGCCGGGCGCCGGTCGGCGGCGAGTCCGGCCCGGGTGTGGCCGGCCTCGGAGCAGTCGCGGGCCGGGCGCCGGTCGGCGGTCGACGGCTGCGTGCGGGCCAGGGGCGGGGTGTCGCGCAGGGCCAGGGAGGCGTGCTGCCCGTGCAGGAGCTCCTGCACCGCGTCGCCCAGGATGCGCAGCATGGCCCGGTCGGCTCCGGGGCGGCCGGGGCGCTGGCGGGGGCGGGCGGGGCTGCTGTGGGTCGGGTCGCCGGTGGCGATCACGTCGAAGGCGAGGGCCAGCAGGGCCTCGCCGCCGAGGGAGGCGGGCTCGGCGCCGACCACGCTCCAGGCGGTGCCGTCGGGGTGCTCGTCGACCAGGTCGCGGCGGATCGCGGACCAGTGGTGCAGGAGCTCGACGGCGACGGCCGAGGGCACCGCGTCGTGGGGGTCGCCGCCGACCGCGTCGGCGCACACCAGGGTCAGGGCGCTGCGTATCGAGGCGGCGGGGGCGTCCTCGCCGCCCCAGGTGCGGTGGTGCCAGCCCAGCTGCAGCTCGGCGACCTCCCGGGACGGCTCGGGCAGGCGCCCGATCGCCGTTCGCAGGGGCGGGTCGACCAGGCGGCCGGCCCAGCGCAGGACGTCATCCGTGGTCCGCAGCACGATGACCACCGCGGTCGCACCACCCATCGCCAGAGGGAGCACGCAGCAGGTGCTCGAGATCGGGCCGTGCCGATGCGAGCCGTCGGCGCCCGTGAACCTGGTCAAGTATGCCGAAGCGGCCGGGTGCGCATGCCGGATTCCGCAATGGAGGGGCCGTGTGGCGAAGACCGCATTCGCCCGTACGGTGCGTGTCGCGCCGAAATCCGCGTGTCGCCCGCCCGGGCGTACCCGGGCGCGTCCCCAACGATCAGCGTGTCGCCCGCCGGAGCGTGCCCGGGCGCGTCCCCAACGATCAGCGTGTCGCCCGCCGGAGCGTGCCCGGGCGCGTCCAGCGATCCGCGCGTCACACGCCCGGGCGTGCCGGGCGTGCCTCCCGGCGATCCGCGTGTCGCCGCCCGAGCGTGCCCCGGTCCCGCGCCGCTGCGACCTCACGATGCGCGTCACCGCCCGGCGGATCGCGCGCCGGCCGCCTGGACCCGCGATCCGCGCGTCGCCCGCTGGAGCGTGCGCCGGCTCCACTGTGGATGGTGGGGTGTCGGAGGCCATAGGGCCTTATCGCCCCGGTGGGTGCCCGGGGAGGGTGCGGGGGAGGCGCCCGGAGAGGCGTCGGCGGCGTGCGAGTCGTAAATTGTCGTAGCCGCGAGGCAGGATGTATGACAGCGCGCAAGCCGGACTGGTGGGGAGGTGGCGGTTGGCCGGCAAGATCAAGGACGAGGACATCGCCCTGGTCCGGGAGCGCACGTCGATCGAGGACGTGATCTCCGAGCACGTCACGCTGCGGTCGGCGGGTGGCGGCAACCTCAAGGGGCTGTGCCCGTTCCACGACGAGAAGACCGCCTCGTTCAACGTCTCACCGACCCGCAACGTGTATTTCTGTCACGGCTGTGGCGCCGGTGGCGACGCGATCAAGTTCCTGATGGACCACGACCATCTCTCGTTCGTGGAGTCCGTCGAGCGGCTGGCGTCCAAGGCCGGGCTGCAGCTGCACTACGTCGAGGCCGGCAGCGCCCCGGTGCGGCCCAGTGGCCAGAAGCACCGGCTGATCGCCGCGCACGCCGAGGCGGCGCGCTTCTACGCCGCGCAGCTCGGCACGCCCGGGGCCCGCAAGGCGCGCGAGTTCCTGGCGCAGCGCGGGTTCAGCAAGGAGGCGGCCGAGCGCTACGGGTGCGGGTTCGCCCCGGAGGGCTGGGACAACCTGGCCAAGCACCTGCGGGTGCAGGGGTTCTCGGCGCAGGAGCTGATCACCGCCGGGCTGTGCCGCGAGGGGCGCTCCGGCGGGCTCATCGACCGGTTCCGGCGGCGGCTCGTGTGGCCGATCAGGGACATCTCGGGCGAGGTGATCGGCTTCGGCGCGCGGAAGCTGTTCGATGACGACGACGGGCCGAAATACCTCAACACGCCCGAGACGCCGCTGTACAAGAAGTCGCACGTGCTCTACGGCATCGACCAGGCCAAGCGCGAGATCGCCAAGCAGAGCCGGGTCGTGATCGTGGAGGGGTACACCGACGTGATGGCCTGCCACCTCGCGGGCGTCCCGGTGGCCGTGGCGACCTGCGGCACCGCGTTCGGCGGCGACCACATCTCGGTGCTGCGGCGGCTGCTCATGGACGCCGACGGCTACGGCGGCGAGATCATCTTCACGTTCGACGGCGACGCGGCCGGGCAGAAGGCGGCGCTGCGCGCGTTCGAGGACGATCAGCGCTTCGTCGCCCAGACGTTCATCGCGGTCGGCCCGGACAACATGGACCCGTGCGAGCTGCGGCTGGCCAAGGGCGACGCGGCCGTGCGGGACCTGGTCGCCGACCGGCAGCCGCTGCTCGACTTCGCGCTGCGCTCGGTCATCCAGCGCTTCGACCTCGACACCGCCGAGGGCCGCGTCGGCGCCCTGCGGGCCACCGCGCCGCTGGTCGCGAAGATCAAGGACCGGACGCTGCGGCCCGAATACGCGCGCAAGCTCGCCGGGGACCTCGGCATGGAGCTCGAGACGGTGCAGCGCTCGGTGGCCTCGGCGGCCAAGGGCGTCATCGACCCGATGCCGCCCACGCAGCAGCGCCGCGTGCTCGCCCCGGACAGCGCCGAGGCGCTGGTCGAGCGGGAGGCGCTGAAGCTCGCGCTGCAGCAGCCGGCCCTCGCCGGGCCGATGTTCGACGCGATCGGCCCAGAAATGTATACGCATCCGACCTACAGCGCCCTGCGCACCGCGGTGCTGGAGGCGGGCGGCGCGTCGAGCGCGACCGGCGGGGCGGTCTGGATCGAGCAGGTCCGCGAGGCCTGCCTGGACCTGGCCGCGGGCGCGATGGTGGCCGAGCTGGCGGTGGAGCCGCTGCGCCTCGACGGCGACCCGGACCCGCGCTACGTCGAGGTGACGATCAACCGCCTGCAGCTCATGGCGCTGAACCGCACGATCGGCGAGCTGAAGTCGAAGCTGCAGCGGATCAACCCGGTGAGCAACGCCGACGAGCACCTGCGGCTGTTCAGCGAGCTGGTGTCGCTGGAGCAGCACGCCCGCGCCCTGCGCGATCGGGGTGCGAGTCGTTGGTGAGGCGCGGCTTGCGCGGGCCGGTGGCGAGGCGCGGGCCGTCGCGCGGGTGGGGCGCGCCGCGGGCGGCGGTGCCGCGTCCGCGCGCTGCGAGGCCGATGCGCGGGCCGGTGGCGAGGCGCGGGCCGTCGCGCGGGCGGGGCGCGCCGCGGGCGGTGGTGTCGCGTCCGCGCGCTGCCAGGCCGGTGGCGAGGCGCGGGACGGTTGCGGCGCCCGGGACGGTTGCGGCGCACGGGACGCTGGGCGGGTTGCCGGCTTGGCCCGGGATGTTCGGCTCGCGGCCGGCTCGTCGGGCCGGTTCCGACGTCCCCGTGCCGGGAGGCCTGCGAGCGAGGCCCGCGAGGGTCTCCGTCCGCGCCGCCGGGGACCCGGTGGACAGGCCCGTCAGGGCCGCCGTTCTTGCCCCGGCGGACCTGGCAGAGAGGCCCGCCAGGGCCGAACGGTGTCTGACGGGAGCAACGGTCCGGACCCCCGCGGACCTGAGTCATGAACTTCGGAAATGGGAGTACTAGCCGTGTTTGGCGTTTTCAAGCGGCGGAAGCTGCCGGCCGGGCGCCGGCCGAGTCTCGGGGCGGACGAGCGGGTCGTCGCGTGGGCGGGGGCCACCGGGGATGACGTCGTGGTGGTGACCAATCACGGGGTGTGGCTGCCGGGGGCCGCCGAGCCGCTCGGGTGGCACGAGATCCACAAGGCGACGTGGTCGGGGCGGCAACTCTCCGTGACCGCGGCTCGGGAGGTGCCGGTCGGGGACGACGCGTACGCGGTGATGGAGGACCGGCCGCCGATCGTCGTCACGCTGCTCGATCCCGATCGGGTGCCGGAGCAGGTGCGGGTGCGGGTCAACAAGTCGATCGCGCACACGTCGCACCATCCGCTCGAGGAGATCACCGGGGTGAAGGGCGGGGTGCGCGTCGTGGGGCGGCGCGTGCCGGGCGTCAACGGGCTGCGGTGGACGGTGCGGTACGACGAGGGCGTCGACCCGGCCGCGCCCGGGGTGGCCGAGCACACGGCGGAGCTGGTGGCGTGGGCGAAGTCAGGCGTCGGCGTCGTCGGGTGAGCGGCGGGGCTGACGAGCCGAGCGGTGCCGAGGAGCGCGCCCGGGGTGGCCGAGCACACGGCGGAGCTGGTGGCGTGGGCGAGGTCAGGCGTCGGCGTGGTCGCGTGAGCGGCGGCGGGCCAGGCGCACGGCGAGCGTGACGACCAGGGCCACGTCGAGGAACGCGCCCGGGACCTTCGTCTTCGTGGCCAGGCCGAGGCTGTCGGGCAGGGTCAGCAACGGCAGGGCGACGGCGGCCACGTGCACGCCGGTGCGCAGCCGGCCGGTGAGCTGCGTCGCGGCGAGCACGGCGATGCCCGTCAGCGCATACCAGGCGTAGAACACCGGTCCGAGCACCGCCGTGACGAGCAGTGCGAGGCCGGCCAGGGTCAGGACGGCGTCGTGGTCGGCCGACCGGCGCACGGCCCGCAGCCACAGCCAGAGCAGCAGGGCGGCGAGGACCACCAGGCCGATCGCGCGGGCGATGGCGACGGAGGTGCCGAACGCGCCCGGCAGGCCGGCGACCCGCAGGACGTATCCGGCTGCCATCCCGACGCCACTCGGGATCGACAGCCACTGCACCAGCCCCGCCGTGGCTCCCAGCGCGCGAAGGAAACCCAAGCCGTGGCCGGTGACCGCGGCAAGGACAGCGTAGGTCGCGACCGTCGCGGCCACAAATGTCGTTCGCTTCCGAAGGGACAGCAGCAGCAGTACGGCGAACGGCGCCGCCACCAGCCCGGTCACCTTGACCGCGGCGGCCAGCCCGAACGCGACGCCGGCGAGCGCCGAACGGCCGCGGGCCGCCAGCGCGAAGCCGGCGAGCACGAACCCGGCCACGAGGATGTCGTTGTGCACGCCGGATATCACGTGTACCAGCACCAGCGGGCTGGCCGCGAGCGCCGCGTTGGCGTCGGTGAACCGGTGCGCGGCCGCGACGCACAGCACGAGCCCGAGGATCGCGACCAGGCGGAACAGCCCGACGGCGACGAGCAGGTTCCCGTGTGCGGCCCAGGCCACGGCGCCGGAGACGGCGAACCACAGCGGGCCGTAGGGCGTCGGGGTGTCGCGCCACAGCGGCGGGACGTCCGACAGCCACGTGCAGGGCAGCGCCGACGGGCCGTGCTCGTAGAGGTTGATGCCGGCGTCGAAGAGCTGGCCCTGGCACGCGTACGCGTAGACGTCCAGGGCGCCCATGGGCGGGGCGACGAGCAGCGGCAGGCTCCACAGCGCGGCCGTCACAAGCAGGCTCCCGGGCTCGCCGCGCAGGTTCCACCAGGCGTAGGCGAGGATGCCCAGCGCCACGAACCAGACGCACACGCCCGTCACCCAGGCGGCGTCGTGGGTCCCGGGCTTGCCCGCCAGGTATCCGCTGAGCGCCAGCAGGGTTGAGGCCGCGAGCCCGAGCCATCGCACGAGGGGCATCGTAATCGCCGCGAAAATGTCGTACCCCGCCGCTATGGTCGGGTCGTGGTGGACGACGGGGCATTGATCGCGGCGAGTGGGCTGGTCAAACGGTTCGGCGATTTCACGGCGGTCGATGGGATCGATGTCCGGGTGGCGCCCGGCGAGGCGTTCGGGTTCCTGGGGCCCAACGGGGCCGGCAAGTCCTCCACCATGCGCATGATCGGCTGCGTGTCGCGGCCCACCGGCGGGCGGCTGCGCATCCTGGGCCTGGACGCGGCGCGCGACGGGCCGGCGATCCGGGCGCGGCTCGGGGTGTGCCCGCAGCAGGACACGCTCGACCCCGAGCTCACCGTGCTGGAGAACCTGGTGGTCTACGCGCGCTACTTCCGCATCCCGCGGCGCGTCGCGCGCGAGCGGGCCCGGGAACTGCTCGACTTCGTGCAGCTCGGCGACCGGGCCGGCGACAGGGTCGAGCCGCTGTCCGGGGGCATGAAGCGGCGGCTGACGATCGCCCGGGCGCTGATCAACGAGCCCGACCTGGTGCTGCTCGACGAGCCGACGACCGGGCTCGACCCGCAGGCCCGGCACCTGGTGTGGGAGCGGCTGTTCCGGCTCAAGCAGCGGGGCGTGACGCTGGTGCTCACCACGCACTACATGGACGAGGCCGAGCAGCTGTGCGACCGGCTCGTGGTGATGGACGGCGGGCGGATCGTGGCCGAGGGCTCCCCGCGGGAGCTCATCGCGCGGCACTCGACCCGCGAGGTCGTCGAGGTCCGCTTCGGCCTCGAGAACCCGGCCGACGCGGCCCAGGGCGACAAGCTCGACGGGATCGGCGAGCGGGTCGAGGTGCTGCCGGACCGCACGCTCGTCTACGTCGAGGACGGCGACGCGGCGCTGGCCGAGATCGCCGCGCGGGGGCTGGCCCCGTCGAGCACGCTGGTGCGCCGCGGCTCCCTCGAGGACGTGTTCCTGCACCTCACCGGCCGGACGCTGGTCGAGTGATGGGGACGCTCGCGGTCCTCGAATACCACCTGGTGTGCTATCGGCGCATCTGGCGCAGCTCGGTGCTGAGCTCGTTCGCGCTGCCGGCGATGTTCCTGGTCGCCATGGGGGTGACGGTCGGCGGATACGTGGACGCGCGGCCGTCCGGGCTCGGCGCGCCCTACCTCGACTGGATCGGGCCGGGGCTGCTCGCCTCGACGGCGCTGCAGGTCGCGGTGAACGACTCGACCTGGCCCGTGTTCTCGATGTTCAACTGGATCCGCACCTACCACGCGATGCGCGCCTCGCCGGTGACGTCCGCCGCCGTCCTGCGGGGTCACCTGCTCTACGTGTGCCTGCGCGTCGGGGTCGCGGCCATCGCCTTCCTGCTGGTGCTGCTGCCGTTCGGCGCCCTGCACTCGTGGTGGGCGCCGGCGACGCTCGGGCCCGCGATCCTGACCGGGCTCGCGTTCGCGGCGCCGTCGTTCGCGTTCGCCTCGGTGGTGGCCAGCGACAACTACTTCGCGGTGCTGTTCCGGCTCGTGGTCGTGCCGATGACGCTCTTCGCCGGGGTCTTCTTCCCGGTCGGCGGGCTGCCGGAGCCGGCCCGCGTCCTGGCCTACGCGTCGCCGCTGTGGCACGGCGTCGAGCTCTGCCGCGCCGCGACGCTGGGCACCGCGACGGCGTGGGGCGTGTGGGCGCACCTCGGGGTCCTGGCCGCCTACGCCGGGGCCGGCTACGCGCTCGCGGTGCGCGGGTTCACCCGGCGGCTGGAGGACTGAGGCGATGCTGCTCGCGGGGGCGCTCTCGGTGATGCTGCGCAACGTGTCGGCGGCGCGGCACGTGACCTACTGGCTCGTGCTCGTGTCGGGGGTCGCGGAGCCGATGCTGTACCTGTTCTCGATCGGGGTGGGCGTCGGGCGGCTCATCGGCGACGTGCCGCTCGGCGACGGCCGGCTGGTGTCGTATGCCGGGTTCGTGGCCCCGGCGACGCTGGCCGCCTCGGCGATGACGGGCGCGATGGCCGAGACGGTGATGAACTTCTACGGGAAGCTGAAGTTCATGAAGCTGTACGACGCGACGCTGGCCACGCCGGTGACGCCGCTGCAGCTGGCCTCGGGCGAGCTGCTGTGGGCCATGGCGCGGGGCGCGTGCTACTCGGCCGCGTTCCTCGCGGTAATGGTGGCCCTCGGCCTGACCTCGCCGGTCCGGGCGGTCGCGGCCTTTCCCGCGGCGCTGCTCGTCGGGTTCGCCTTCGGCGGGCTCGGGATGGCGCTGTCGACGTTGCTGCGCTCGTGGCAGGACTTCGACTACGTGAACGTGGGGCAGTTCGCGCTGTTGCTGTTCAGCGGGGTGTTCGCGCCGCCGTCGGGCTACCCGCTCGTGGCGCGCGTGCTGGTGCAGGCCACGCCGCTCTACCACGGGGTGGAGCTGGTGCGCGGGCTGTGCCTGGGGCTGTGGTCGTGGGCGATGGTGGGGCACGCGGCCTACCTGGCGGCGATGGCGGTGGCCGGCGTGTGGCTGGCGGGTCGGCGCCTCGGCCGGCTGCTGCTGACCTGACGATCCGGCGGCCCCGGGCCATGATCCGGTGGCCCCGGGCCACGATCCGGTGGGTGTGGGAGCGCGCACGCAACGTGGCTGACCTCCTGGTGCGGAAATTGTCCCGCCCCATTTGTGGGGATGTCCGCCGGCGGCCATGGGCTCATGGAAGCCTCGCGAGCTGCGGCAACGTGCTTATTTTCGAAGTCGGGTGAACTTCCGCTGGAATCAGCAAAAGTTTGGTAACGGGCGTCAGAAGGTCTAGACGGGGGTCGTGGAGGCGCCTAGAGTCCTGTCGCAACACGGGTGTAACGCGGGCCACACGGGTCGGCAATCAGCCGTGGTCTGCCGGTGTGGTGGTGTAGCCGCATGTCGCGGTGCACCGAAGAGACTGCGACCTGACGAGGAGGTGCCCCCCATGAACATGGTCAGCGCCATCGACAACCCGGTCCAGTCGCGCCTGCTCAGGCTGCTGCGGGACACCGGGGCGCTCTCGCGGGCCGAACTGGCGGACCGGCTCGAGGTGCCGCGCCCGCGCCTGCTGGCCGACCTCGACGCGCTTGTCGCCACCGGGCTCATCCGTGAGGCCGGGCCGGCGGCGAGCCGGGGCGGCCGGCGCTCGACGCTCGTCGAGCTCAACCCCGGGCTGCGCTTCGCCGCGGTCGACCTCGGGGCGAGCTCGATCGACGTCGAGATCACCGACGGGCGGCTGGAGCCGATCGCCGCCTACGGGGAGCCGGCGGACATCCGCTCGGGCCCCAAGGTCATCCTCCAGCGCGTCAACGAGATTCTGCACAAGTTCCGGGCGGAGGGGGCGTTCGAGCGCCTCCACGCCATCGGGATCGGGGTGCCCGGGCCGGTCAGCTTCCGCGACGGGGTGCCCGTCTCGCCGCCGATCATGCCCGGGTGGGACCGGTTCCCGGTGCGGGAGGTGCTCGGGCGCGAGCACAACTGCCCGGTCGTCGTCGACAACGACGTCAACATCATGAGCATCGGCGAGCGCTACGGCGGCGTCGCGCACTCGGTGGACAACCTGCTGTTCCTCAAGGTCGGCACGGGCATCGGGTGCGGCATCTACCTCAACGGCGAGGTATACCGGGGCACTGACGGGTGCGCCGGCGACATCGGCCACATCCAGGTCGACAGCCACGGGCCGGTGTGCTCGTGCGGCAACGTCGGCTGCCTGGAGGCGCTCTTCGGCGGCGGCGCGCTCGCGCGGGACGCCATGGCGGCGGCGCGCAGCGGTGCGTCGCCGGCGCTCGCGGACCGTCTCGAGGCCAACGGCTCGGTCACCGCCAAGGACGTCGCCGACGGCGCGGCCGAGGGCGACGTGAGCTGCATCCGGCTGATCCGCGACGGCGGACGGCGCGTCGGCGGGGTGCTCGCCGGCCTGGTCAGCTTCATCAACCCGTCGATGATCGTGATCGGCGGCGGCCTGGCCGGGCTCGGGCACATCCTGCTCGCCGAGATTCGCAGCGTCGTCTACCGGCGCTCACTGCCCCTCGCGACCGGCAACCTGCCGGTCGTCCTGTCCGAGCTCGGCCCCCGTGCCGGCGTCGTAGGCGCCGCGGTGCTGGCCAGCGAACTCGCGTATGGACGGCCATCATGACAGATCCACCGGTACACCAACCGGCACCCCTGCACGACGAAGTCCTCCGCCTCACCGACGTGGTGAAGACCTTCCCCGGCGTGCGTGCGCTCGACGGGGTCCAGCTCGAGGTCCGGGCGGGCGAGGTGCACTGCCTGCTCGGGCAGAACGGCGCCGGCAAGTCGACCCTCATCAAGGTCCTCGCCGGCGTGCACGCCCCGGACTCCGGCGAGATCCGCTGGCAGGGCGAGCCCGTGTCGTTCGGCAATCCGCAGGCCGCCATGAAGGCCGGCATCGCCACCATCTACCAGGAGCTCGACCTGGTCGACGGGCTCAGCGTGGCCGAGAACATGTACCTCGGCCACGAGCCCAGCACCGGCGGCTTCGTGACCCGCCGGTCGATGCGCCGCGGCGCGGCCGCGATCCTGGAGCGCCTCGGGCACCCGGAGATCCCGGCCGCCCGCGAGGTCGGCAAGCTGCCCGCCGCCGCGAAGCAGATCGTGAGCATGGGCCGGGCGCTGTCGCGCGAGGCCCGGCTGCTCATCATGGACGAGCCGAGCGCCGTGCTCGCCCACGACGAGGTCGAGAACCTCTTCCGCATCGTGCGCGGGCTCACCGCCCAGGGCATCGCGGTCATCTACATCTCCCACCGCCTCGACGAGATCCGCGAGATCGGCGACCGGGTCACGGTGCTCAAGGACGGGCGCACCACCGCCGCGAACCTCGACGCCAAGACCACGCCGAACCGCGAGCTGGTGAGCCGGATGACCGGGCGCACCATCGAGTACGTCTTCCCGCCGCGCCCCGCCGCGCGCACGTTCACCGAGGCGCCGATCCTGCGGGTGCGCGACCTCACCCTGCCCGGCCGGTTCGCCGACGTGTCCCTCGACGTGCACAGCGGCGAGATCGTGGGCATCACGGGGCTCGTCGGCTCGGGCCGCTCCGAGGTGCTCGAGTCCATCTACGGGGCTCGGCGGCCGAGCACCGGTACCGTGGAAATGCTTGGGAAAAAGGTGCGCCGGGGCGACGTCGGCGCCGCCGTGCGGGCCGGCATCGGCATGGCGCCGGAGGAGCGCAAGAGCCAGGCGCTGCTGCTGGGCGAGCCGATCTACCGCAACGTCACCCTGGCCGGGTTCGCCCGCTTCGCCAAGGCCGGCTTCACCGACGCCGGCCGCGAGCGCACCGTCGCCGAGGACATCACCCACAGCCTGGACCTGCGCCCGGCGGACGTGCGCCGCCCGGTGCGCACGCTGTCCGGCGGCAACCAGCAGAAGGTCGTCGTCGGGCGCTGGCTGCTCGGCGGCACCCGGCTGCTGCTGCTCGACGAGCCGACCCGCGGCGTCGACGTGGGCGCCCGCGCCGAGCTGTACCAGGTCATCCGCCGCCTCGCCGACGAGGGCGTGGGCGTGCTGCTCGTCTCCAGCGAGGTGCCCGAGGTCCTCGGCCTCGCCGACCGCGTGCTCGTCATGCGCGAGGGCCGGCTCGTGCACGAGGCGCCCGCCGGCGAGCTCGACGAAGACACCGTGCTCGACCTGGTCATGGCCGGATCGCTGCTCGACGGCGCCGACCTGTCGGGCAACACCCCCGAAGGGACCGCGGCATGAGCGGTTCGGAGCGAAGCGGAGAGGCCGTGAAACAGGAAACGCAGGGTTGGCTCAGGCCGTCGCCGGAGCCTGCGGAGGCGTCGGCATGAGCACCACCATCGAACCGCCGGTGGACGTCCACGACCGGCCGCGCGTGACCGCCCAGGGCTTCTGGCAGCGCGAGGGCTCCGATCACGCCAAGCGCAACCTGGCCCTGATCGGCGTGCTGCTCCTGCTGCTGATCATCGGCATGATCACCCGGCCGGACATCTTCCTGAGCGCGTCCGGCCTGTGGCAGAACGAGGTCGTCGTGCTCAGCCAGGCCTCCTCGATCGGCGTGATCACGGTCGGCATGACCTTCGTGATCATCGCCGGCGGGATCGACCTGTCCGTCGGGGCGATCCTGGCGCTGGCCAGCGTGTGGTGCACGACGGTGGCCACCCAGAGCTACGGGCCGGCCGTCATGGTCTTCGCGGCGCTGGCCGTGGGCACCCTGGCCGGCCTGGTCAACGGGGTCCTGATCGCCTACGGCCGGCTGGTGGCGTTCATCGCGACGCTGGCCATGATGGTCTCCGCCCGCGGCCTGGCCCAGAACATCTCCCAGTCGCACACCCAGATCACCAACGACCCGTTCATCCGGAGCCTCGCCAGCGACAAGATCCTCGGCGTGCCGTACATCGTCGTCATCTTCCTGATCGTGACCGCGCTCGGCTGGGTCCTGCTCAACCGGACCACGTTCGGCCGGCGGACCGTCGCCATCGGCGGCAACCCCGAGGCCTCCCGCCTCGCCGGCATCAACGTGCGGCTGCAGACGATGCTGCTGTACGTCCTGTCGGGCCTGTGCTGCGGCATCGCCGCCATCATGGTGGTCTCCCAGACCTGGTCCGGCAGCAACACCAACGGCGAGGGCTACGAGCTCAGCGCGATCGCCGCCGCGATCATCGGCGGCACCCTGCTCACCGGCGGCCGCGGCACCATCGTCGGCTCGCTGCTCGGCGTGCTGATCTTCAGCCAGATCACGAACCTGTTCATCGTCAACGGTCTGCCGCTGGACATCCAGCGCGTCATCAACGGCGGCATCATCGTCGTCGCCGTGCTCGTCCAGCAGTTCCGGGTCGGGTCCTTCCCGTTCCTGAAGCGCACCGCCGCCAAGTAACCAACGCCGCACCTCACCACGCGACCGTCCACGCCGGGACGGTGGCGCTGATCACCACACCCACAAACACCCCCCCCAACATTGGAGGTCGCGATGAGCGACATGTCCCGCCGCCGGCTCCTGCTCGGCGGGGCCGCCCTCGGCGCCGGTGCGCTGCTGGCCGGCTGCACCTCGAACGACACCAAGGACAGCGAGCCGCAGACCAACACCAAGGCGGGCAACGCCGCCAGCGAGGCCCCCGGCAAGCCCGTCACCATCGGCTTCTCCGCCCCGGCGGCCGACCACGGCTGGATCGGCGCCATCACCGCCAACGCCAAGGCCCAGGCGGCCAAGTTCCCCGACGTCACGCTGAAGGCGGTCGACGCCGGCAAGGACGCCCCGGCGCAGATCGCCGCGCTGGAGACCCTCATCGCCAGCAAGCCCGACGCGATCGTCCTGCTGCCCCAGGACGGCGCCCAGCTCACCACGGTCGGCAAGAAGGCCATGGACGCGGGCATCATCGTCATCAACCTCGACCGCGAGTTCTCGGACGCGGCCGCGTCGTTCTGCCTCATCAAGGGCGACAACTACGGCATGGGCGTGGCCGCCGGGCACTACATCGGCGAGAAGCTCAAGGGCAAGACCGACGCGGTCATCGGCGAGATCCCCGGCATCGACGACCTGCAGCTGACCAAGGACCGCTCGAAGGGCTTCGCCGACACCCTCAAGGGCTACGGCCTCAGCGTCAAGCACCGGGTCGCGGCCGGCTTCACCGTGCAGACCGGCCAGGCCGCCGCGGCGAACCTGCTGCAGGCCGCGCCGAAGCTCGACGCGGTGTGGAACCACGACGACGACCAGGGCGTCGGCGTGCTCGCCGCGATCCAGCAGGCCGGGCGCAAGGAGTTCTTCCTGGTCGGCGGCGCGGGCTCCCGCGACGCGATGGACCACATCAAGTCCGGCGACACCGTGCTCACCGCGACGGTCACCTACCCGCCGTCGATGGCCTCGTCGGCGATCATCCTGGCCCGGCTCGCGGCCCAGGGCAAGGGTATGGGCGACCTGGTCGAGCTGCAGGTTCCGAAGATGATCGTGCTGCAGTCCGAGACGATCACCAAGGACAACGTCGACAAGTACCTGCCGCTCGGCTTCAAGTCCTGAACCACCGTTCTTGAGAGAGGAACCGCCAGTGTCCAGTCAGGAGCTGCGCGTCGGCATGGTCGGCTACGCGTTCATGGGGGCCGCCCACTCGCAGGCTTGGCGCACGGTGAACCGGGTCTTCGACCTGCCGGCCCGGGCGAGCATGGTCGCCGTGTGCGGGCGCGACGCGGCCTCCGTGGCCGAGGCCGCGCAGAGGCTCGGCTGGGCCGAGGCGGTGACCGACTGGCGTGAGCTGATCGCCCGGGACGACATCGACGTCATCGACGTGTGTACCCCGGGCGACAGCCACGCCGAGATCGCGATCGCCGCGCTCGAGGCGGGCAAGCACGTGCTGTGCGAGAAGCCGCTGGCCAACACCGTCGAGGAGGCCCGGGCGATGGTGGCCGCGGCGGCCAAGGCCCGGGCCGTGGGCGTGCGCTCCGCGTGCGGGTTCAACTACCGCCGCGTGCCCGCCGTCAGCCTCATGCACCACCTGATCGCCGCCGGCCGGCTCGGCGCGATCCGCCACGTCCGCGCCGCGTACCTGCAGGACTGGATCGTGGACCCGAGCTTCCCGCTGGTGTGGCGCCTGCAGCGGGAGAAGGCCGGCTCGGGCGCGCTCGGCGACATCGGCGCGCACATCATCGACCTCACCCAGTTCGTCACCGGCCAGCGCATCACGGGGGTGAGCGGGCTGACCGAGACGTTCATCAAGGAGCGGCCGCTGCCGGAGGCCGCGAGCGGGCTCACGGCGTCGGCGGGCACGGCCACGGGCGAGGTGACGGTCGACGACGCCGCCCTGTTCATCGCGCGGCTCGACGGGGGAGCGGTGGCGACGTACGAGGCGACCCGCTTCGCCACCGGGCGCAAGAACGCGCTGCGGGTCGAGGTCAACGGGGAGTACGGCTCCCTCGCCTTCGATCTCGAGCGCCTCAACGAGCTCGAGTTCTTCGACGCCACCCGGCCCGCGGCCGAGCAGGGCTGGTCGCGCATCCTGGTGACCGAGGGCGAGCACCCGTACCTGGGGGCCTGGTGGCCGCCGGGGCACATCATCGGGTACGAGCACTCGTTCACCCACGAGATGCGCGACTTCATCGAGGCGATCGCGACCGGCGCCGACCCGACACCGTCGTTCGAGGACGCGCTGCAGGTGCAGCTGGTGCTCGACGCGGTGGCCCGGTCCGACTCCTCGTGGGTGAGCGTGGCGTCATGAGCGATCCGTACGCTCCCACGCCGGCCGACCGGTTCTCGTTCGGGCTGTGGACCGTGGGCTGGCAGGCCCAGGACGTCTTCGGCTCGGCGTCGCGCCCGGCGCTCGACCCCGTCGAGACCGTGCACCGGCTGGCGGAGCTGGGGGCGTACGGCGTCAGCTTCCACGACGACGACCTGATCCCGTTCGGCAGCGACGGGGCCGCGCGGGACAAGATCGTGGCGCGCTTCCGCGAGGGACTCGACGCCACCGGGCTGGTCGTGTCCATGGCGACCACGAACCTGTTCGGCCACCCGATCTTCAAGGACGGCGCGTTCACCGCCAACGACCGCGCCGTGCGGCGCTACGCGCTGCAGAAGGTCCTGCGCAACATCGATCTCGCGGCCGAGCTGGGCGCGCCCACCTACGTGCTGTGGGGCGGCCGCGAGGGCGCCGAGTCCGGGGCGGGCAAGCAGATGCGGGCCGCCCTGGACCGCTACCGCGAGGCCATCAACGCCATCTGCGCCTACATCCGCGAGCGCGGGTACGACATCCGCCTGGCCATCGAGCCCAAGCCGAACGAGCCGCGCGGCGACATCCTGCTGCCGACGATCGGCCACGCGCTCGCGCTGATCTCGACGCTCGACGAGCCGTCGCGGGTCGGGCTCAACCCCGAGGTCGGCCACGAGGAGATGGCCGGGCTGAACTTCGCCCACGGCATCGCCCAGGCGCTCTGGCACGGCAAGCTGTTCCACATCGACCTCAACGGCCAGCACGGGCCCCGCTTCGACCAGGACCTGCGCTTCGGGGCCGGCAACCTGCGCGGCGCGTTCTGGACCGTCGACGTGCTCGAGAACTCCTCCGGCTACCCGACCGCCTACGCCGGCCCGCGCCACTTCGACTACAAGCCCCCGCGGACCGAGGACGTCGACGGCGTCTGGGTCACCGCGGCGGCGTGCATGCGCAACTACCTGATCCTGCGCGAGAAGGTTCGCGCGTTCCGCGACGACCCCGAGGTGTCGGCCGCCCTGGCCGCCGCCCGGGTCGACGAGCTGACGGTGCCGACGCTGCTGCCGGGGGAGTCCCTGGCGCAGCTGCGCGCCGAGGAGATCGACATCGACGCCGTCGCCGCGCGCGGCATGGCGTTCGAGCGCCTCGACCAGCTGGCCATGGAGCATCTGCTGGGCATTCGGGGCTGAATCTGCTTCGCCGGGCCCGGTGGCGAGGGCCCGCCCGCGGTTGCGCCCCGCGGGCGGGGGTACCGGACACGGTGGGGAGTAAGACCGGAGCGCCGGCGCGGTGTCAGCCAGGCACCGCGCCGGGCCCGGAAAACTGCACAACACGACATGACAGCGCGGCGGCGCGCGCAGACCCGGAACGACGCGATCGTGAGGAACTGTCATGACCATCCGCTCGTGGCTCGCCGCCGCTACGGCCAGCCTGAACGCCCTGCCGAGCGTGCTGATCGCCGTCCCCGCCAGGGCGGCCGACGCGCCGTACAACGGCACCCTGGTCGGGGCCTGGTTCTCGTCGCACCCGGCGATCCAGCCGGCCACGGTCACCGGCGAGGACCGCTCGCACCCGGCGACCGCGCATCTCGGCGCGTCCTGGGTGCGCACGGACGAGTGGTACAACTACCGGACGAACCCGCGCGCGACCGCGCGCGACCGCGCACGTGCTCGCCTCGCTCGACGAGTCGTCGTACTCGGGCGGCACCATGGGCGGCCACCACCCGATCACCTGGTGCAAGACGATCGACAGTGGACGGTCGTTCACCACCGGGTTCGGGCACACCGAGGAGAGCTACACCGACCCCGCGTTCACGTCGCTGCTGCTCGGCGCGATCCGGTACACCGCCAGGCGCGTGGACGGGGACTGCTCGGTCTCGGGGGCGACGCAGGGGGAGTCGTACGCCGGCACCGGCGGCGTGCGGATCGCGGCCTACGCGCCCGCGGCCGGCGGCCGGACCGCCGAATATATCGACAACGGCGACTGGGTCGCGTATCCCGCGACCCTCTCGGCCGCCAGGGGCGTGACGGTGCGCGTCGCCTCGGCGGGCGCCGGCGGCACGATCGAGTTCCGCGCGGGCTCGCCCACCGGGCCGCTACTGGGGACGGTGCGCGTCGCCTCGGCGGGCGCCGGCGGCACGATCGAGTTCCGCGCGGGCTCGCCCACCGGGCCGCTACTGGGGACGGTGAGCGCGGCGAACGCGGGCGGGTGGGACACGTTCCGGGAGGCCGCGGTGCCGCTCGCGGTCTCGGCTTCGCAGGTGTTGTACGTCGTGTGTCACGGCGGCAGCGGCTCACTCTTCGACATCGACGAGTTCGCGCTGATCGGCTGATGGCTGTGGTCGACGTGTTCGCGCTGATCGGCTGGCGGCCGTGATTGACGAGTTCGCGCTGATCGGCTGATGGCCGTGGCCGACGAGTTCGCGCTCGTCGGGTGACGGCCGTGTTGACGGGGGAGGGACCGGACGCCGACCGGCCCCTCCTTCGGGACCCGCCCGCCCGGACAGTGTTCGTGCGCGGTTCGGCCCTCCGGTTCGGTGACGCCGACTCCGGACCGGTTCGCCGGCGCGCGCCGTCCGGGCGGGCGGGCAACCTCGTGCGCGGGGTGTGCCTTGCTGCTCGCCCTGGGGTGCGTTGCCCTCTGCTCGTCCCGCGCGTTCGTGCTCTGCGCGCTGTGTGCGCTGCCGTTTGCTCGTTTCCGCGCGTTCGTGCTGTGCGTGCAGTGTGCGCTGCCTGCTGGTCGTTTCCGCGCGTTCGTGCTCTGCGCGCTGTGTGTTCTGCGCGCTGTGTGCGCTGCCGTTTGCTCGTTTCCGCGCGTTCGTGCTGTGCGCGCTGTGCGCGTTGCCGTCTGCTCGTTTCCGCGCGTTCGTGCTGTGCGCGTTGCGTGTGCTGCCTGCTGGTCGTTTCCGCGCGTTCGTGCTGTGCGCGCTGTGCGCGTTGTCGTCTGCTCGTTTGCGTGCGTTTGCGCTCGTCGCCGTGGTCGTTCGGTCGCGTGTCGCCGGTGTCGGTGTCGGTGTCGGGGTCGGGGTCGGGGCGGGTTTGCCACGACCGTGACCACGGCGGAGGGTGAGGCCACGGGAGTAACGGTCCGCACCACGACGGACATCGCGGTAGCTCTGAAAAGGCTTCTGGTCTCTTTTGCTTTGCTACCAGGTCTTTTAGGATTGCCGTGTGGGGGCGCAACCCACCGCACGACTCCGTTGTAGCTTTCAGCAGGTCACCCTCGCGCCTGAACCTTCATTGCCCGGAAGGACAGCAACATGGCGCGTCCAATCACGCTTTTCACCGGCCAGTGGGCCGATCTCCCGTTCGAGGAGGTCTGCCGCCTGGCGTCCGAGTGGGGCTACGACGGCCTCGAGATCGCCTGCTGGGGTGATCACTTCGAGGTCGACAAGGCCCTGGCCGACGAGTCCTACGTGGACCGGAAGCTGGAGACGCTCGCGAAGTACAACCTGAAGGTCTGGGCCATCTCCAACCACCTGGTGGGCCAGGCCGTCTGCGACCACCCGATCGACCAGCGGCACCAGGGCATCCTGCCCGCGCGCATCTGGGGCGACGGCGAGGCCGAGGGCGTGCGCCGGCGCGCCGCCGAGGACATCAAGAACACCGCCCGGGCCGCCCGCAAGCTCGGTGTCGACGTGGTCGTGGGCTTCACCGGCTCGTCCATCTGGCACACGCTGGCCATGTTCCCGCCGGTCCCGCCGGAGATGATCGAGGCCGGCTACCAGGACTTCGCCGATCGTTGGAACCCGATCCTCGACGTCTTCGACGAGGTCGGCGTCAAGTTCGCGCACGAGGTGCACCCCAGCGAGATCGCGTACGACTACTGGACCACCAAGCGGACGCTCGAAGCCATCGGCAACCGGCCCGCGTTCGGGCTCAACTGGGACCCGTCGCACTTCGTGTGGCAGGAGCTCGACCCGGTGAACTTCATTTTCGACTTCGCCGACCGCATCTACCACGTCGACTGCAAGGACGCGAAGGTCCGCACCGGCGACGGCCGCCGCGGCCGGCTCGCCTCGCACCTGCCGTGGGCCGACATGCGCCGCGGCTGGGACTTCGTCTCCACCGGCCACGGCGACGTGCCCTGGGAGGACTGCTTCCGGGCGCTGAACGCGATCGGGTACGACGGTCCGATCTCGATCGAGTGGGAGGACGCCGGCATGGACCGGCTCGTCGGCGCGCCCGAGGCCATCCGCTTCGTGCGCGGCCTCGCCTTCGACGCCCCCTCGGCCGCGTTCGACGCCGCGTTCTCGTCCTCGTCCTGACCCCCGGACGGTGAAGGCCGGCTCCCGTCGGGGGCCGGCCTTCGACACGTTCGGGTGTACCGCTAGTAGCTGGTCCCCGTCGACGGAGTCGTGGGCGCACCACTCGTCGCGAGATCCCGCTCGATCGCGGGGGAGTCGGACGTGTGCAGCAGCCGCTGCCCCATCTCGGTCTCCGCGAAGCGGCTGTTCGCCAGCTTGTCGGTCACCTTGGTCTTGCTCTCGCTGTAGAGCCGGGTGGCCTGCTCCTGGACAACGCCGGCGGCCTCCTGGACCGTCGGGCTCTCCTTGATCTTCAGAGCAGTGGCCTTGAGCTCCTCGTACTTCTCCCGACCGGCCCGGGCCCCGAGCACAAAGCCCGCCGCCAGACCGCCGAGGAACAAAAGCTTGCCGCGCATGGCGACGACCTCCTTCTGACGGCGCGGGTCATCAGTGCCTGGTGCGCCGCCGGTGTTGACATACCCGTCCATCGTCGTGCCGACACATCGATCTTGCCGCGGATTGCCCGCCGGGGGCACCCGAAAGGGATACCCGGTGGCGAAGACCCCCCGAGTCGTGCTGTACTCTTTCCCGGTCGCCCTCGAACGGAGGGGGATGCACGATCCCGCGTAGCTCAATTGGCAGAGCAGCCGGCTGTTAACCGGCAGGTTATAGGTTCGAGTCCTATCGCGGGAGCCAGTCCGGCCTCTTCGGGGGCCATTTTCTCGTTCCGGCCCGTTTCCGGGCGGCATTGCACTTGCGCGGCTCGGTAAGCTTGCTCCGCTCGGGGCGATAGCTCAGCCGGTTAGAGCTGGGGACTCATAATCCCTTGGTCGCGGGTTCGAGTCCCGCTCGCCCCACCGTGTGAGGCAGTGCGCGAACCAGGGTGCCCAACGGCACCCTGAACACGGGACGACCCGATAGTCCTCGGGGATGCACACTTCCACGATGAGACACTCGATCAGTGCCTTCCGCTCGGCCGAGGTCCCCTCGGCGATCACGTGGCGCAACTCCCCGCGAATGCTCTCCAGGGTGGCTGGCTCGGGCATGTGGTCGGCTCGTCCTCGATCAGGTCGGTGATCTCGTCCCTTCGCGCCTTCACGGCGCCATTTCCTGTTTGAGTGCTTTTCCCCTTTCGCTGGTTGTTGAATCGCCGAGGGTGCCGGCCTCGAACGCGGCGAGGTGGCGGTCGACCGTAGCCGTCTTGGTCGCGATCGCGGTCTGAACCACGTCGAGTTCGGCGCGGCGGTCCTCGTCGCTCTCGCGATGGTGCTCCTGAGCCTTCGTGATGGCGTCGCGAGTGAGCTGGTCGTCGCCGCTGAAGAGGTCGGTGGCCAGGGCGTCGAGGCGGGGTGCGCCGCAGCCGTGGCGGCCGTATCCGGCGCGGGCTCGTGAGGTGGTACTCGGACGGGCTCATCGCCCGCTGCGGGCCTCGGCGATCTCGCATGCGCCCGATCGACGTCGAGGCGTCGAACCGCTCGGTGGCGGGCACGAACGCGACGCCGGCCTAGCCCAGCTCACCGAGGGGCGTCAGCAGGTCGGACGGGCGGCGGGTGAAGCGGTCGACGCAGTACACGAGCAGAGTGTCGAACCGGCCGGCCTTCGCGGCCCTGAGGGCGCGCTGGAGGGCCGTAGCAGGGCCTGCCCTGTCGTCCGATGACGGCCACCGACGTTGCGCCTGTTAACCCAGGTCGTGCTGGGCGACTATGCGCCCGTCACGCATGATCGTCACTTGAGTCCGGGGGCCGCTGATGATCCGCTGGACGAATTCGCCCTCAGGGTCGGTGATGCCATAGGGGAGATCCGGGCCTTGGACCGAAGGGACCAAGACCGTGTAGCCCGGCGCCGCCAAGTCGAGGGCCACCCAGGCGTCGGACACGCGGACGACCACACCGAGGTCGGGGACGTCCGTCTCCGCCGGGCCGGCAGTCTCCGCCTGTCGGACGAGCGGCGTCGCGGCGTCGAATGGGGCGTCGAAGGCAGTGAACCAGCCGATTCGGATCTGGCCGCGCGGATCCCGGGCTGCGGCCACGACGACGACCGGTTCCGGGCCTTTCCCGGCGAAGTTCCGGCCGGCGTACAGCACCTTGATCGACTGGTTATCGGCGCTCCACGCCCGGACCACCGCCGGCAAGACGTTGACGTCAGCGGCCAGATCGCCGCGCACCGGCCAGGCTGTCGGCGGCGCGGCCACCCGGCTGTCGATCGTCGGCTTCGAAGTGAAAGGCCGGACGCCCAGCATCGTTGCACCACCGCCGACGGCGAGCGCAGCGGCGGCCGCCGCCACGACCGCAGCAGATCCTCCGCGTCGTGCTCGCTGCCCGGACGCAAGGGCGAAGTCGTCGGCATCCCGCACTGCGATGTTGTCCTCACCGTCGCATCGGCATTCTCTTGTTTTACGCCCCGGGCCTGTCGCTACGTTGACCGATTGCTGTCGGCTGGCGCATGCCAACTCGCTCAGTCGGGGATTTTGTGGCAGACGATCACTTTTCACGGCGACCGAACTCCAGGGCGTACCGCACGGGCCGGTAGCGCGGGATCCGGAATAAAGACCCACCGGTTCGATGGGGTGGTTGCCGCCCACTCGACGCTCCCATACCCATCGGCTGGGGGACTGCCAATCTTCTCTAAGGGCGAGTTTGCAACCGAGCGACGCGTTACATCCGTAGTCGCGTGGTTACTGAGAGTTGCGGCAACTGTTCAGTCCCCACGATTGGAGGGCGCCGTCATGCGCGTCCCGTTCAGCGTCAAGGTCTGCACGCTCGCGGCGGCCGTACTCGCCGCCGCCGTGGTCCCCGCCCCCGCCGAAGCCGCCGCCAGGGACCTGTCGTCCATGGATCGCGCGTTCGTCGACGCCGCCGGGCACGGCGGCGCCTACGAGGTCGCGGCCGGGCGGCTCGCCGCCGACCGGGCCGTGGACTCGGCGGTCACAGCGTTCGGCCGGCACATGGTCACGGACCACACGAAGGCCGCCGACAAGCTGGCCGCCCTGGCCAAGGACCTGGGCCTCAGCGCCCCGGACAAGCCCGACAGCGTGCAGCGGGCCATCCTGGGCATCTGGTCGGCGCTGTCCGGCAAGGCGTTCGACTGCTCCTATGCCCCCGCGATGTACGCCGACCACGTCGCCGACGTCGGCCTGTTCGAGCGCGAGGCCGCCGACGGGCAGAACTCGAAGCTGCGGGCGTTCGCCCGGGCCACGCTGCCCACGCTGCGCAACCACCTCGCGATGGCCGCCACGAACGTGAAGGGGCTGTCGTGCGCCGACGGCAGCGGCAACGGCGGGCCGATCGGCCTGCCCGTGCCGACGTGGACGCCCGGGCCGTGGCCCTGGCCGACCGCACGGCCCACGACGAAGCCGACGCACCGGCCGACCACGCACCCGACGACGTGGCCGACCACGCGGCCGCGGCAGACGCCGACGGCGACCCCGACCGCCACTCCGACCGCCACTCCGACCGCCCGGCCGACGCTGCTGCCCACGCTGTGGCCGACGATGCTGCCGACGTCGTGGCCGACGCGGCGCACCACGACGCCGGTGCCGATCGAGCCGTAAGGGTCTGCGGCCCGCCCGGGTTCGATCCGGGCGGGCCGTGGCCGTCAGGCGGTGTCGAGGGCCTCGGTGATCTTGCGGATCATGTCGGCCATCACCGGGGTCGGCGGCGCGTGGTGCGTGGCGGCCTCGAGCGCGGTGAGGACGGTACCGCGGAAGTTCGCGGCCTCCTCCGGGGCCTGCGACCTGAGCAGGCCCGTGGCCGCGGTCAGGGCCGGCAGCACGCGGTCGGCGATCTCGGCCACGGACTTGCCGTTGAGGTCCTTGTGCTTCGGGTACTCGGCGAGCACGTGCCCGACCAGGCCCGTCGCCGAGCCGAGCGCGATGCTGCCGTTGGTGGCGATCCTGTGCGGCGAGCCACCGGCGGTGCCGGCGGCCGACAGGAGCGTGACGGCGCCGTACGCGGCGATGCGCAGGGTGTTCTTGTCCTGGTCGGAGAGGGTGATCGTCATGATGGGCGCTCCTTTGCCGAAGGTGTTGTGCGACCACCATCGCGAGCGCGGCTGACACGGCACCGCCAGCGCCCTGACGCGGCCGCTGACATCAGCCGCGCGCCCCGCCGATGCCCATCAGCACCGCGATGCCCAGGGCGCTGCGGGCCGAGTACGGCTGGCGCCACAGGCCGCCGTGCGCCGCCGCGAACGCCTCGTCCTGCCACGGGTGCTCGTGCGCCGGCCGTTCGGCGTTGAGATCGTGCACGAGCAGCGCGGCCATGAGCGTGTTGCTGGTCGCGGGCTCGAAGATCTCGATGCCGAACCGGTGCGCCCCGGCGAACGCCGCCGCGAGGAGCCGGTTCTTCACCACGCTGCGGGTGCGGGTGGCGGGCGCGACGGCCAGCGACACCGGCAGCCCCGCGGCCCTTGCCTCGGCCGCCCGCCAGCGCTGCAGCCGTTTGGCGAGCGCATAATTCGGACCCTGCTGCGGTACCAGACTGTCGTTGACGCCCGGATAAAGTTCCGGCGGATAGTTGCGGGTGAGCAGGCGCCCGGCGCTCAGCACGCGCAACGGCCGCCGGAACCGCCCGATGCCGGTCGCCTCCGCGTAGCGCCGGTTCGCCTCGTCGACGGCGTCGTCCGGGACCGCGAACACGTCGGTCGGCGTGGCCAGGAACGCCAGCCCGAGATCCGGCCGCCGCTGCCGCAGCCGCACCGTGAGCGCGTCGACGGCCATCGCCACCCGGACATTGAGCGCCCCGTCGGCGTACACGTAGTTGCCGAGCACGAGCCGCCCGTCGAGCCCCTCGATCCAGTCGGCCACCCGCCCGAGATCGTGCAGCAGGTCGGCGCCCCGGTCCTCGCCGGTCACCGGCACGTGGAGATTTCCGGCGTACCGCTGCGCCAGCCCCTGCAGCCGCTCCCAGATCGCCGGCCGGGGCAGGTCGACGGCGACCACGTCCGCCCCCCACCGCAGCAGCGCCCGCAGCGGCCCCATCTCGGCCCCGGCCCCGAGCACGACGACGCGGTGCCCTTCGAGCGCCAGCCAGCCGGGATTCGCCGCGACGGTCTGCACGATCCGCGCGCAGGACGGCTCGATGATCCCGGCCGAGACCCACCGCTCGAGCTGCAGGTCGAGCTCCCGCCCGGCGAGCAGCCGCCCCCGGTACGGCACGACGAGCTCCCGCTCCGCCTTCCCCCGCCCCGCGATGGTGACCGTCCGCAGCGGCTCCCCACCGACGGCGAACGCGGCCGAGAGTGGTGCTTCGGCACCGTCCGTCCCGCTGCGGTACCGCATCCGCTCATGCAAAGACGCAAGCCCGTCCCGCGCGATCGTGAGCGCGGCCTCGCGGGACGGCAGCCCGGCCTCGACCAGCCGCCGGAAATGCACCAGGTAGTCATGCCGCCAGTCGGTCGAGGCCTCGGCCCCGCGCGCCCCGACGGGATCGACCCCACGCAGCGCATCGGCGACCACGGCCCGCCCGAGCGCGGAGGAGCTGACCTTCCCGCCGACGCTCGGCATCACCACACCGGTCGGATTCGTGTTCGGCACCCGGCCAGTCTGCAGTGTTTCTGCGCCTTCGGCACGTCTGTGTTGCTGCGCCTTCGGCACCTCTGTGTTCTGCGCCTTCGGCGCGGCGGGGGGTTCCCACCCCGCACCCCCCATGGCCGCTGCGCGGCCACTGGCGTGCGCTGGCGCGCCGCCAGTGCACCGGGTCGGGGAGTGCGAAGAGGTGCACGATTCCGGGGCTGGACGTGCCTGCCGGGCGCCCACCTCGCCGTCCGCACGGGACCGCGTCACGTGGTCACATTCGCGCGGCTCGCTCACCTCGCCGTGACCGTTTGTGCGGCTCGCTCATCCCGCGCGACTCGTGCATCTCGCCGTGGTCGTTTGTGTGGGTTGCTCACCTCGCCGCGGCCCTTCGCGCTGCTCGCTCGCGCTGCGGCGGCCTTCTGCGCGACTCGCTCACTCCGCGCGACTCGTGCGTCTCGCCGGGGCCGTTTGTGCGGCTCGCTCACCCCGCCGCGGCCCTTCGCGCTGCTCGCTCGCGCTGCGGCGGCCTTCTGCGCGACTCGCTCAGCCTGTTTTGCTCTTCTGTGCGCGTTCGCTCAGTGAGTCCAGCGCAGGCGTCCGTCGTGGTCTTCTGCGCGACTCGCTCAGCCTGTTTTGCTCTTCCGTGCGCGTTCGCTCAGTGAGTCCAGCGCAGGCGTCCGTCGTGGTCTTCTGCGCGACTCGCTCAGTCCTTCCGTGCGCGTTCGCTCACTGAGTCCGGCGCGAGGGTCTGTGCGCGTTCGCTCACCGTGGTGTGGCGCAATGCGGTTTCGGTCAGCCGGCGGCCTGCCTGATCAGGGCGCCGATGCGCTGCTCGACGGCCGGCGTCAGCTCCTGCAGCGCGTACGCCACGGGCCACATGTCCCCGTCGTCCAGCGCCGCGTCCTCGTTGAAGCCCAGCGTCGCGTAGCGCGTCTTGAACTTCTGCGCCGGCTGGAAGAAGCACACCGACTTCGTTTCCTTGTAGTAGGCCGGCATGCCGTACCAGAGCTTGGGCGCGAGCTCGGGCGCGTTCTGCAGGATGAGCGCGTGCACCCGCGCGGCCATCACGCGGTCGGCCTCGGCCATCTCCTCGATCTTCTCGAGCAGCGCCTTGAGGTCCTCGGCGGCCTTGTCGGCCTTCGAGCCGCGGCGGGAGGCGGAGGCGCGCACCTCGGCCGCGTGCTCCCGCATCGCCGCGCGCTCGTCGTCGGTGAAGGTCTGGGTCGGCTTGCGGGCCATGGCTGGTACCTCCGGAAACGCTCGTCGATCGGAACGTTTCCGATGCTAGGAGGGGCCGCGGCGGCCACGCTTCTCGAAAACTGATCGGATGCGCATCGCTCGGTGGTCGAACTCGTCGCAAGTCTCGAACACCCCGCCGATCCGCGTCAACGCCGTGCAGCGCCGGGTGCGGTTGAGCGTTCGAACACGCGGAGCACTCGTCCCGGGTCGAGGGCCGGCCCGGGACGAGTGCGGCGGGTGCTCCTACGGACGCGCGCCCGGAGCGTCGAGGAGCGGTTCGAACGGGTTCAGCAGGTGCCGTTGCAGGCCAGCGCCTTGAGCCGGTCGAGGGCGCCGTTCCACTGGTTGGAGTCGCCGGCGAAGGGGCCGGTGCTCGAGTACTGCCAGAACGACCACGTCGGCGCGCCGGCCGGGAGGGTGCCGGGGCTGCTGCTGTACCGCGCGAGCCACAGCGGCGAGTTCGCCCAGAAGCCGCTGTAGTTGCCGGTGCACGTGACCCACCAGTCGGTGGTCGTGTAGATGACCGCCCAGCGGCCGGTGCGCGTGTGGTACTGGTTCAGGAACGCCCGGATCCAGCTCACCATCGCCGACTGCGAGAGCCCGTAGCAGGTCGCGCCGTACGGGTTGTACTCGATGTCCAGCGCGCCGGGCAGGGTCTTGCCGTCCTTGGACCAGCCGCCGCCGTGCGCGACGAAGTAGTCCGCCTGGGCCGCGCCGCCGCCACCGTTCGGGATCGCGAAGTGGTAGGAGCCGCGGATCATGCCGATGTTGTACGAGCCGTTGTACTGCTGGGCGAAGGACGGATTGGTGTAGTAGGTGCCCTCGGTCGCCTTGATGTAGGCGAACCGCGAGCCGGCGTTCCACTGCGCCTGCCAGTTGACGCTGCCCTGATATCCGGACACGTCCTGGCCGTACGTCACGGTCGCCGCGCTCGCCGGCGAGCCGAACAGGACCATGGCGGCCGTCAGAGCCAGCGCAGCGAGTGCGCCGAGCCGTCGTCGGTTCACGGGTGCCTCCCCTTCCCTTGCGGGGCGTTCCGGTAAAGAACTTCACGAATTAGCTCACGGACGTCGGAAACTTTCAATAGGCTTGCGTCGAAGTCTGGGGAAAATCTACAGTCACTTGAGTCGATGGCCGACACCCTGTTCGGGGAGGTCTCATGGCTCGTCTCACCCGCCGCGCCGTGCTGCTCGGCGGAGCCGCCGCGCTGCTCGTGCCCGCCCGTCCCGCCGCCGCCGCGCCCTTCGCTCCCGGCGTGGCCTCACCCGCGGCGCTGGGTCTCACCGGCCCGGCCGCGGCGCCGGCTCCCAACGAACTGGCCGCGGCGCCGGTTTCCAACGGCCTGGCCGCCACGGTCGAGCAGCCCTCGATCGCGAGCTGCGGTGCCTGGGCCGCCCGCCCGCCGTCCGGAGCGCTCACAATCGATCAGCATCGGCCGAACAAGATCGTGGTACACCACACGGCGATGGCCAACTCGACCGACTACTCGCAGGCGCACGCGTTCGCGAACTCGCGCGACATCCAGAACCTGCACATGGACACGAACCACTGGGTCGACAGCGGTCAGCACTTCACCAACAGTCGCGGCGGCTGGCTGACCGAGGGCCGCCACGGCAGCCTGTACGCGCTGCTCCACGGGCAGACCATGGTGCAGGGCGCACACTGCGTGGGCCAGAACGACCAGGCCATCGGGATCGAGAACGAGGGAACGTACCTCACCGTGCAGCCGCCGGCCGCCCTGTGGAACAGCCTCGTCGACTTCTGCGCGTTCGCGTGCCACCAGTACGGGATTCCGCCCACAGAGATCTACGGCCACAAGGACTTCAACACGACCGAGTGCCCCGGGCTGCTGCACGATCGCCTGCCGGAGCTGCGCGCAGCAGTAGCCGCACGCTTGTAACGCTCCGCCACCCGCCACCCGCCACGCGCCACAGTCCAAGTGCCGCCCGCCACGCGCCAAGTGCCGCCCGCCACGCGCCAAGTGCCGCCCGCCACGCGCCACGCACTGCCCGCCACGCGCCACGCACTGCCCGCCACGCGCCGCGCGTCGCACGCCACGCTCCACGCACCGCCCGCCACGCGCACCGCGCGCCACCCGCCGCCCGCCACGCGCACCGCGCGCCACCCGCCGCCCGCCGCAGTCCAAGCGCCGCCCGCCACGCGCCACGCACCGCCCGCCACGCACCGCGCACCGCCCGCCGCGCGTCGCACGCCACGAACCGCGCACCGCGCGCCACGCCACCATCCGCCGCCGCCGACGTGCGGGTTGTCCGTGTCGAACAGTCCGCGTGGTGCGGCCACGGCCTTCCTCCGCGCTGCGACTGCGGGTGCGAGTGATGCGTGTTCATTCGCGCGGTGAGTGCGAGTCCGAGTGAGACGAAGAAGTGTTCGTTCGCGCGGTGGGTGCGAGCAGGCGTAGTCGGTCATGCGAGGGTGCGCGCGCGGGCGTGGTCGGTCATGCGGGGGTGCGCGTGCGGGCGTGGTCGGTCATGCGGGGGTGCGCGTGCGGGCGTGGCCGGTCATGCCGGGTGCACCAGTAGTACGCGTTCGGTCATGCGCGGTGTTCGAGTGGGGCCTGTTCGCTCACGCGGTGAAGACGAGTGACACGTTCAGGCCCCCGAAGCCGAAGGAGTTGCACACCGCCGCCGTCATCGGGAGCGTTCGTGGCTCGCCCGCCACGACGTCCAGCTTGATGTCGGGGGACTTGTTGTCGAGGTTGAGCGTGGGTGGTACGACACCCTGAACCACTGACAGCAGGGTCACGATGCTCTCCACCGCCCCCGCGGCCCCGACCAGGTGCCCGAGCGCGGACTTCGGCGCGGTCAGCACCACGTCGTCGCCGAGCGCGGCCTGGATCGCCGCCGCCTCGCCGACGTCGCCGACCACGGTCGAGGTGGCGTGGCAGTTCACGTGCGCGATGTCGGACGGCTGCAACCCGGCGTCGGCCACGGCCCGCCGGATCGCGCGGACCTGGCCGGCGCCGCTCGGGTCCGGGCCCGTGATGTGGTACGCGTCCGAGGTTACGCCGATCCCCGCGACCCGCCCGTGCACGCGCGCCCCGCGGGCGGCCGCATGCGAAGCGCTCTCCAGGATCACGATCCCCGCGCCCTCGCCCATCACGAAGCCGTCGCGGTCCACGTCGAACGGCCGCGACGCGCGCAGCGGCTCGTCGTTGCGCTTCGACAGCGTGCGGGCCTGCGCGAACCCGGCGAGCGTGAGCGGCGTGATGGCCGCCTCCGAGCCGCCCGCGATCACGATGTCGGCCTCGCCGGAGCGGATGAGCCGCACCCCGAGCGCGATCGCCTCGGCGCCCGACGCGCAGGCCGACACCGGCGTGTAGACCCCGGCGTGCGCGCCGAACTCGATGCTCACCCAGGCCGCGGGGCCGTTGGGCATGAGCATCGGCACGGTCAGCGGCGACACCTTGCCCGGGCCCTTCTCCTCGAGCACGTCGTCCTGGCCCAGCAGCGTGCTCACTCCGCCGATCCCGGTGCCGATCACCACCGCCAGCCGCTCGGTGTCGACCTGCGGCGCGCCCGCGTCCTGCCACGCCTGCCGGGCCGCGACCAGGGCCGCCTGCTCGCACCGGTCCATCCGCCGCGCCTGGACGCGGGTCAGCAGCGTGTCCGGCGACACCGCCATCGTGGCCCCGATGCGCACCGGCAGCTCGTCCAGCACCCCGGGCGGCAGCAGGTCGTCGATGCGCCGCACGCCCGAGCGGCCCGCGAGCAGTCCCTGCCAGAGCGCCTCGACGCCCTCGCCGAGCGGCGACAACGCCCCCATTCCCGTGACGACCACGTCCGCGCCCATGGCACCCTCCCCGGTTCGATTGCCTCGGATACTTGTATCGCATACAAATATGACATGTCCATCAGCGAACCGGCCCGGGCCCGCGGCCGCCGCACCCGCGCGCGGATCCTGCGGTGCGCGGCGGCCCTCTTCGCCGAGCGCGGACTGGCGGGCGTGAGCGTGGCCGCGATCGCACAGTCGGCGGAGGCGTACCCGCACCAGATCACGTACTACTTCGGCTCCAAGGACGGCCTGTTCGTCCACGCGGCCCTGTCCACACTGCTGCGCGACGCCGCGCGGCTGGAGTCGGTCGGCTACCGCCGCCGCACGCCCGAGACGTTCCGCTCCGCCCTCGCCCGCACCGCGCTCGCCCTGCCCGCGATCCCCGCCGCGGTGCAGGCGATGTCGATCGCGCGGGAGCGCCCGGAGCTGCGGACAACGGCGCAGCTGTACCTCACGATCCTGTTCCGCCAGGCCGAGCACTACCTGGTGACGCTCCTGGACCGGCGCGCCTGGACCGTGGACCGCCCGCCCGCGGTGGAGGTGCGCACGTTCTGGAGCGCGGTGCTGGGCGCCCGCCTGATCGCCGACTCCGGCCACGGCGGCCGCCCGGCCGACGTGGACCTGGCCGGCCTGCTGACCGTTCGAGCACGGTAGGCGCGTGAGCGAGGCGTCCGGTGCGGCCTTGCTGCCCACGTACGCCGAGCCGCGCCCGCACCCGGAACCACACCGGGGAGTGACGACTTCTGCACATGCACCCGATGGCGACTGCGCGCATGGACGGCAGCACTGCGCGAGTGAGCACGCGGCCCGAGACCGCTCGAACAGCCGGTGATGAGCCAGGCCTTCACGCGGGCGTCCAAGCGAAGGACACGCGGACGTCGAGCCGAGCGTGCGAGAGCCGAGCGTGCGAGAACAAGGTGCGCGTGGACGGGCGTGCGAGAACCGGGCAGTCAAAGATGCGAGAGCGGGGCGTGCAAGACCCCAGAACGCAGAAGCCGAGGACGCGAAAGCCGAGGACGCGAAGTCGAGGACGCAGAAGTCAAGGACGCGAGAGCCGAAAGCTCACGACGACGGCCAGGTGGACAGCGCACGATCGAGCGCGTCGAGCACCAGCGACCAGCTCGAATCCAGCTCCCGAGCATGATGGAACCCGCCGTCGGTCTCCAGGTGGACGAACCCGTGCATCGTGCTGTACACGAACCGCACCGCGTCGACCGCGCGCGTCTCCTCGAGCTCGTACCCCCGCAGCAGCGTCGCGCACCCGGCGACGATCCGCGCCTGGGCGGCCGCGCCCGAGGGGTCGGTCAGCGGGCGCACCGTCGCCGCGTACCGCCCGGGATGCGCCAGCACCCACGCGCGGTACGCGGTGCCGTAGGCGATCAGCGCCGCCCGCCCCGAGCGCCCCTGCAGCGCCTCGCCCAGCCGGTCCGCCAGCTCGTTCGTCGCCTGCCCGGCGATCGCGTCCAGCAGATCCGGCACCCCGCGAACGTGCTCGTAGAGGCTGGGCACCGCCACGCCGAGCCGCCGCGCGAGGGCGGTCATCGTCACGTGGTCGATGCCCACCTCGTCGGCCAGCTCCAGCGCGGCGGTGCACACCTGTGCGCGCGACAGACCGGCCCGTACCACGCCGTACAGCCTAATGTGTTTAGGAACTTCTGGACGGCCGAGCCGTTGCGGTCCGTCGAGCTGCAGCCGAGCGCCGACGCGAACTGGTCGGACCGTGCGTCCGGCGCTGGTTGGGGCGTCCCCCGACAGTCCCACGCGCCGGCAGCGTCCGCGTCGGCGCGCTTGCCGCCCGGGCCGGTGACCGGGGCCGCGGGCGCGGGCATCGTGGCGGGTCGATGCGTTCACTATCGCCACGGTGCATGCTTCCCGCCAGATCCCGGCGAAAGAGACGTTTTGCCGACAGGGGCCGCTGTCACAGAACGGTCCGACCGCTCGCGAACCTTGCGAAGGTCATTTACCGTGCTAAGGCACACCTGAGGGAGCAGACGATGAGGCGTTCCAAGTCGGTACCGCTGGGCCGAAGCTACCTCGCGCTGGCGGCGCTGGCCACAACGGGCGGTCTGGCGGCGTGCGGCCGCGAGCAGCAGACCTACTGCGCCGACCAGAACGGCGTGGTGGTGCCGGATTACCGATGCGACGACGGCTCGCCCGGTCACTACTACTACACCGGCAGCTACGGCCGCGGCCGCTCGCCGGGCTACCGGCTCAGCGGCGGCAGCCGCGTCTCGTCCACCGACTCGATCGGGCGCTCCAACGCCGGGCTGCCCGCGACCGGGCACGTGAGCAACGGCAAGGTGAGCTCCGGCGGCTTCGGCAGCAGCAGCCACGGCAGCTCGGGCAGCTGACGTGCGACGCATCGCCGACGGAGTCGTCCGCCCGGACTGGCGTGAGCAGCTGGCCTCGCAGGGGATCGTCTACAACAACGAGATCCCGGCGCCGGGCGGCGGCACGCTGTCGTACTGGAAGGAAGGCCCCTTCTACGACTTCACCTCGGCCGAGATCGACACGCTCTCGGCGAGCGCCGCGACGCTGTTCGAGATGTGCGTCGCGGCCGGCGACTTCGTCGTCGACCACAACATGTTCCAGCTGCTGGGCATCCCCGAGTTCGCCTGGGACCAGATCAAGCGCACCTGGTGGGACGACGAGACCGAGCCCGGCGGGCGCAGCAAGGGCGACTTCTCGCCGAGCATCTACGGCCGCTTCGACGTGCGCTACGCCGGCGAGTTCGCGGGCCGGCCGCAGCTGCTCGAGTTCAACGCCGACACCCCGACCGCGCTGCCCGAGGCGGCGGTCGCGCAGTGGTACTGGATGCAGCAGACCGGCCAGGGCAAGGACCAGTGGAACGCGATCCACGAGATGCTGGTCGCCGGCTGGCAGCGCAACCTGGCGCGGCTGCGCCAGGCCCGCACCCACCTGCTCGACCCGGTCACCATCCACTTCGCGTGCGACCGCGAGGAGGACAGCGGCGAGGACCTCTTCAACACCGAGTATCTGATGGAGACGGCCCGTCAGGCGCTCGGGCCGCTCGGGTACCGCACCAAGTTCATCTGGATGGACGAGATCGGCGCCGGTGACATCCAGGCCGGCGACCGGTTCTACGACCCCGATGGTCAGCACATCGACGTGATCTTCAAGTTGTACCCGTGGGAGTGGATGGCCGCGGAGCAGTTCGCCAAGCAGTGTTTCCGCGACATGAGCGACCCGCGCCGCGACAGCACCGTGTGGATCGAGCCGCCCTACAAGATGCTCTGGAGCAACAAGGGCCTGCTGCCGGTGCTGTGGCACCTCTTCGGCGACGACCCGGAGAAGAAGGACCTGCTCCTGCCCGCGTACTTCGAGTCCGAGAAGCCGGACTGGATGACCTCCTACGTGCGCAAGCCCCTGCTCGGCCGCGAGGGCGCCAACGTCTCGGTCATCGTGGACGGCGTCACCAAGATCAGCACGCCGGGTGACTACGGCGGCCCGTTCGTGTGCCAGTCGTTCGCGCCGCTGCCGGCGTACACCGATCCCCGGGGTGGCGATTGGCACCCCGTGCTCGGGGTCTGGATGATCGACGGCGAGCCGGCCGGGCTCGGCATCCGCGAGAGCGCCGGGCTCATCACCGACAATCTGAGCCACTTCGTGCCCCACACCATCGACCACACCGGCTTCTAGTAGGAGACCGCCATGAACGGTACCGCCGCCACGATCGCGGTGCTCCAGGTGCTCATCGTGATCCTCGGCGTGGGCGGCGGGTGGTGGCTGCTCAACGCCGTCACCGCGTTCGACGACCACGACGAGCTCTGGCAGCGGTCGAACTGGGGCTACCTCGTCCAGCGGGTCGGCTTCGTCGCCGTGCAGGTCATCGGCGTGTCGAGCCTGATCGGCCAGGACCTGACCACCTGGAACTCGCTGGCCTGGGTCGGCGGCGGGCTCGTGTGGGCCACCCTGCTCGCCGTCCTGGGCTTCTGGATCACCGACTGGATGATCCTGCGCTCCCGCGCGACGCGCATCGGCGCGCTCAACACCGTGCCGCTGTCCGTCGGGCTGGTCCGGTTCGGCTTCTACCTCGGCCTGGCCCTGGTCGTGCGGGCCACCTTCATCGGTCACGCGCCCGACCTGCGCACCTCGCTGCTCTCGACGGCCGTGTTCACCGTCGCCGGGATCGCCGGCCTCGTGATCGCGTTCCACCTGCACGGCCTCGTCGCGCACGGCAACCCGCGCGCCGCGATGGCCACCGGCGACGGCGTGACGCAGGGCCTCGAGTCCGCGGCCGTGCTCAGCGCCGTCGGGCTCATCCTGTACGGCGCGATCGCCGGCGACTTCACCACGTGGCCCGAGAGCCTGGCCGGGTTCGGCGCCGCGCTCGGGATCGCCTACGTGGGGCTGTACGTCGCGCGGTACCTCATCGACTGGTTCGTCCTCACCGGCGAGTGCACGCTCAAGACCATCCACGCCCAGCAGCAGAAGGGTGCGGCCGCCCTCCTGGCGTTCCTGCTGGTGATGGTGGCCCTGCCGATCAGCGCGTGCATCAACCTGTACGTCGAGTGAGTGTGCTGAGCACGCCGCGGCTCGTCCTGCGCGAGATGGTCGAGGGCGACCTGGACGATCTCGCGGCGCTGCTCGGCGATCCGCAGGTCATGCGGTACTACCCGAGGCCGAGGACGCGCGCGGAGACGCTCGAGTGGATCAGGCGCAACCGCACGCGGTACCGCGAGGACGGCCACGGCCTGTGGACCATGCGCCTGCGCGACGGCGACGTGTTCGCCGGTGACTGCGGGCTCACCGTCCAGCGCGTCGACGGGGTGGACGAGCTCGAGCTCGGCTACCACGTGGTGCCGGCCCTGCAGCGCACCGGCCTGGCCACCGAGGCCGCCCGCGCCTGCCGCGACTGGGCCCGCACCGTGCTGGGCGCCGACCGGGTGATCGCGATCATCCACCCGGACAACGTGGCGTCGCAGCGGGTGGCGCTGCACACCGGCCTGACCCTGGAGAAGCGCACGACGGGGTACGGCGCCGGCGCCGAGGTCCTCATCTTCGCCGCGGCGTTATGAGGTGGTATGCCGGGCGGCAACCTGCCGAACGGCGTTTCGCATGTGACGAATATTGAGCGCTACCTCACACGCTGTGGCGTTTGCCGTCACTGACCGGGGGTACCGTTATCGACATGGATAGCGCGGTGCTCAGCAGTGACGTTCGGGACAACCACAACAACGTCGAGCCAGAGGACGCGTCGGACGATCTGTTCTGGCTGCCGGCCGAGGCCGGCGCCGCGATCGCCGGCCCGCACGCCGACAGGCGGTTCATTCTCTAGGGATCGTCCCTCTCGGACGAGCAACGGCGCCCGGCCGCAATGGCCGGGCGCCGTCGTGTTGTGCGGGTGGTGCGGGCTCAGCTCGCCGGGTAGCTCGTGACGTAGCTGGGCGCGCCGACGCCGGCCGTGGTCACCGGGGCGCCGGTGTCGTTGACGACGTGGTCGATCGTGCCGGCCGAGAGGTTCACCGTCAGGATGTCGTGCAGCTTGACGCCCGGGCGGTTCGGCACCTCGAAGCCGCGCGCCGCGTGGATGCTCGGGTCGACGTTCGTGAAGACGTAGGCGCCGCCGCCCCACAGCTCGTGGGTCTTCACCTTGTCGCTGACCTTGTACGCGGCCCAGCCGAGCACGCCGTCGTGCTGCCACGCCGCCTGGTTCGGCGGGTCGTACGGCAGCTCGTTCTGGAAGAAGATCGTCTTGCCGCGCTCGCCGTTCCAGATGACGTTGTACTGCTGGTAGTGCTCGACGAACAGGCCCGTCGCGAGGACGTCGTCGCCGTTGACGATGACGCCGTTGCGGCCGGTGTTCACGTCCCAGCCCACCGAGCCCGGCACGCCGTGGTCGGCGCGCCACGCCCAGATGTCGTCGAGGATGACGTGGTCGGAGTTGACCTCCAGGCTCACGTCCGCCTTGCCGACGTGCGGGCCGCCGACGCGGAAGAACACGTCGTGCAGCACCGTCGGGTCGTTGGCGTCGCCCAGGTTGAGCGCGCCGCCGAGCTTGGTGCCGACCTGCATGAGCGCGGGCGAGTTCACGGTACCGGCGTCGATCATGAGACCGGAGACCGAGATGCCCTTGCTGTCGGCGATCCACAGCGGCACCGAACCGCCGACGGCGGTCAGCGTCGCGATGCCCATGCCCAGCACGATGGTGTCGGGCCGCCAGACGAGGATCGAGCTGTTGATGTTGTAGACACCGGGCGTGAAGATCAGGTTCTTGCCCAGGGCGAGCTGGATGTTGATCGCCAGCACCGAGTCCGTCGGCTTGGCCAGGTAGAAGTCCGACAGCGGGACCGAGCGGCCCGCGGTGGGACCGTTGGCCCAGCTCGCGCCCGAGGAGTTCTTGCGCAGCGCGGGCTCGAAGACGTTCCACTTGCCCTTGGCGTCGATGTAGAGGAACGGCCGTTCCTTGCTCATCGGCGTCGTGTCGAGGGTGGTGTACGGCGGGTTGGGGAACTGCTGCGCGGGTGCGCCCACGGCCCCGGAGAACACCTGGTTCCACACGGCGTTCGACCAGTTGGTCATGTTGCTGTCCCGCACCAGGAACTGCTGCTGCGAGCCGTTCGTGGCCGTGGTGAACACCGAGTCGGCGATGAAGCCGCCCGAGGCGTACTGCGGCCCGGCGGTGCAGTAGTCCATGAAGGTCATGTTGCCGTTGACCTTCACCCGCCGCAGCGGCGCGGCCTGCGACACGGCCCAGAACTCACCCGAGGAGCGGCAGTCCTTCTCGCCGGCCACGTTGATGGTGAGGTTGGACAGCGAGCGCCAGAAGTTGACCAGCGCGATGCAGTTGTCGGCCGCGAGGCAGCGGTTGTAGACGTCGACGTGGCCGTTGATGACCGTGTCGGTGGGGTTGAGCCCGAGGCCGGCGACCTCGGTGTAGTACCCGACCTCGAAGACCAGCGGGTGGTCGGGCGTGCCGTACGTGCCCGGCTTGAACAGCAGCGTGTAGCGCTGCGTGCCCATCTCGTTGTCGACCTGCTGCGCGTGGATGGCGTCGACGGTCGCCTGGATCTGCTCGACCGGCATGGACGGGTCGAAGATCTTGACGTTCGGCCCGAAGTCGGGCTGCCCGGCCGGCGGGCGGTTGGCGGGGGCTGCCGAGGCGGCGCCGGGGGTGCTGACGGCGGCGACGGCGGTCAGCAGTACGGCGGCCCCGAGGGCGAACCACCGGCCACGGCGGCCGCGAGGGGCTGACCCGGCAGACCTGGCGGACGCCTGGCCGGAGTGGACCAATGGCATGAAACGGGACCTACTTTCCTCAGGGTGGCGGGCTCACCCACGGCCCCGGACGGCGACGGGGCGTGGCATCGCGGGGCGGGGGTGATGCGCCACACATGCGAGAGAGCGCTTTCACGGCAGGACGTTACAGGGAACATCGCGACTGGTCCACGGGTACAAATCGGCCGTGATCCCCACGGAACTCGCTCTCTCGGCGGGGTGCTGAGCCGGTGGCGGCCCACCCCGCACCGGCGCGGCCGTGCGCCGCTGAGGACAATGGCGGCCAAATGACCCCGCTGCTGACCGCCGACGTCTTCGGCTGGACCGTGCGCCCCGTGCGCTGGCGTCGCGCCCGCGCGCTGCTCGTCGTGGTCGTGGCCCTCGGGGTCCTCGCGCTGCACATCGCGTTCGACCCGCCGATCGAGTGCTCCGACGCCGCGCCGTGCGGCCCGGACTGGCTCAACGCCCTGCTCCTCGGGCTCGTCACCGCGGTGCCCGTGGTCGCGTTCGTGTCGCTGCCGGTCACCGCCTGGCTCGCGGCCCTCTTCGTCACCACCGGCGCCATCTGGCAGATCGAGCACCCCGACCTCGCCTCGCCCGCCTGGCTCACCGGGGCGGACGCGGCGCTCGCGGTGCTGGCCTTCGTCGCCGCCCGGCTCGCCCCGCCCGGGCCCGGCGGCGGCGCGCAGATGTGGGCGGCGACCACGTCGCACCGCAAGCCCCCGATGCCTTCGACGCTGCCACGGTACGGGCTGGGCTGGCGGCTGCTGGCGGTACCACTGACGCTGGTGGCTCTGGCGATCGCCGGCGTCGCCGTCGCGGACCAGTCGGGCGCGGACGACCGCCTGGCCACGGCCGAGCGCGTCACGGCGGAGGTCGTCGCGCACCCGGACGAGTACACGCTGGAGGTCCGGCTCCCGAGCGCCGGCCCCGGCCCGGCGACCGCGCGCGTCACCGTGAACGACTCCGACGAGCACCCGGTCGGCTCGCGCGTCGCCGTCCTCGTCGCCCGGGACGGGCTCTACCAGCTGGTCAGCGAGCCGTACAACACCAGCAACTGGCTGTCGCCGGCCGTCCTGCTGGCCGGGCTGGCCGCCGGGTGCCTGGCCCGCGCCCGGGAGCGCGCCGCGGCGGCCCGGGCCCTGTTCCGCGGCGAGCAGCCGGCCACGGAGGTGTACGTCTGGGCGCTCGGCGGCCGCGTCGCGGTCTACGCCACCGACGCGCGGCCGGGCGAGCCGGCGCTCGTGGAGTTCTTCGCGCTGGCCCGGCACGGCTCCGACGACATCCGCCCCGGCATCCTCTTCGGCGTGCCCGCCCAGCGCCACTGGTGCGCGGTCGCCGTCGACGGCGAGCTGCTCGTCCCGCGCGGCCCGGCCCGCAGCGGCCGCTTCGCCCCCGCGTACGGCGGCCCCGCCCCCGACCCGGACCTCGACGAGCCCGCGGCGGTGCCCGACGCGGCCCGGCTGCCGCTGCGGCCCGAGGAGATCCTGGCCCTGCGCCCCGAGGACGTCGCGGCCGACCCGGAGACCGTGCACACGCACCGGCACAACCGCTTCTCCGGGTACACGGTCGTGGTCGCCGCCTCGTGGCCGTTCCTCGTCATCCTGTCCCGGCTGCTGCCGACCCTGCCGTACTGGGGCGCGGTCGCGGTGACCGCTCCCGTGACCGCGATCGCCTGCCTCTCGGGCTGGCGGCTCTTCCTGCGCCCGCGGGTGAGCTGGAACGGCGCCGGCCTGAGCGTCGTGGGCTCCATCGGCGCGCGGCTGCTCGTCTGGTCGGACGTGCACGCGATCCGCGCCGACCGCCACGGCGCGGTGACCATCGAGACCGACCACCACGGCGCGGGCCTGGTCGTCACCGCGCGCGGCGAGCACGCCCTGCTGCCGCGCTGCCTCTCCGGCGACGAGCGCACCGGCCTGCAGCTGTCGGGCGCGCTGCGCCTGGCGGCGGAGCGGGCCGCGGCCCGGGCGCGCGAGCGGGTGCGGGACGTGGTGTCGCTGCCGCCGGCTCCGGTGACGCCTCCGGCGCCCGCGCTGCTGTACGCGGCGTGGCTGGCCGAAACCCTGCTCTACGCCTTCGTCCTGGCCGGCCTGTTCGGCTGATCGACCTACGGCTGAGGGGTTCCCGCGCGAGGTGCGCCCCGCGGAGGCCGGCCGGCGGTCTCCGCGGGGCGCGAACGATCTCAGCCCGTGTACGCGGCGAAGATCTTGGAGAACTCGTAGGGCGACTGCGCGATGTTCGTGCACATGTAGAGCGCCCCGTTGCAGGCGTTGCGGTCGCGGGTCTCCTCCCAGAACGACAGCATGCCGAGGTGATTGGTCTGGGCGAACGCGACGAGCTGGCGGGCGTCGTTCTGGTCGTAGGTCCCGCCGTCGTCGTTCTTGCCCAGCATCGGGGTGACGCCCAGCATGCGCCACACCTGCGCGTCGGTCTTGCCCGGGTACAACCCCTTCAACTGCGTGAACGTCGACTGCGCGGCCTGGACCGCGAAGTTGCCGTAGTCGCCGCTGCTGCGCTGGTAGTCCATCGCCATCACGTTGACGAGGTCGAGGTTGACGCCGGCGTCGCGGGCGGAGCGGACCACGTTCACGCCGTCGGTGGTGAGGCCCTCGGGCAGCACCGGCAGGGTGAGCGAGATCTTCACGTTCGGGCGGGCGGCCTGCAGCAGCGCGAGGGCCTGCGAGCGGCGGGCGATCGTGGTCGGGTCGGCGACCGCGGCGCCCTCGATGTCGAGGTCGATGTAGCGCAGGTCGTACGCGTCCACGACCGCCTGGTACTCGGCGGCGACCTGGGCCGGCGTCGAGCAGGCCTGGGCGAGCTCGATGCCGCTGGCCCCGCCGAACGAGATCTTCACGTCGCCGCCGCGGGCGCGGATGGCGTCGATCTGGTCCTTGGCCCACGCGGCGCGCGGGTCGTACGCGTTGAACCACGACGCCTTGCAGCCGGCGCTGTTGACGAACGCGAGCGTGAAGTTCTTGAGGTTGCCCGCGCTCGCCATGTCGGTGAGCGTCGGGGTCGGCCAGGCGCCCATGTCGACGTACGGCGCGACGGCGAGCGTGGTTCCGGTGCCGCCCCCGCCTCCGCCGCCGCCGGCCTGGGTCGTGGCGCTCACCGCGTTGGAGGCCGCCGAGGCGTTGCCCGCCGCGTCGCGCGCCTTCACCGTGAAGGTGTAGGCGGTGGAGGCGGAGAGGCCGGACACGGTACCGCTCGTGCCCGTGACCGACGCCGCGAGCGTCCCGCCTCGGTAGATGTCGTAGCCGGTGACCCCGACGTTGTCGGTCGACGCGTTCCAGGCCAGGCTGACGCTCGACGACGTGGTGGCCGTGACCCGCAGGCTCGCGGGCGCGCTCGGCGCCTGGGTGTCGGCCACGCCGGCGCACGAGGCGCCGTTGAGCTTGCAGTTCGCGGGCTTGCCCGAGCCGGACACCAGGAACCCGAAGGTGGCGGTGGCGCCGGGGGCGAGCGGCGCGTTGTACGACCTGTTGTTCGCAACCACGTGGGTGCCGCTCTGGCTCATGAGCGCGTCCCAGTAGCTGCCCAGCGTCGAGCCGGACGCCAGGTCGAACTCGACCTTCCACGTGGAGACGGTGGCGGCCGTCCCGTTGGTGATCGTGTACTTCGCCTGGTATCCGCTGCCCCAGTCGGAGTCGTAGCTCAGTGTCGCGGTCAGGGAGCCGGCGGCCTGCGCCGGCGTCGTGATCGCCGCGATGCCGCCCGCGGTCACGAGGACCGCCGCGGCCGCGAGGGCGATCCGGAGTCGGGATGTCATCACTGCCTCCAGACAAGACAGGTTCTATTGAGGCACAACGATAAATAAAGTTAACTAAAAGTCAATGCCTGGCCCCGCAGGGCATGCGTGCCGCAGCGCTGAGGACGCGTCACGCGGGCGGATGCAGCGGCGCCCAGCTCGGCGACGTCGAGGCTGGTGTGCGGGCGGCCGGTCGGGGGGAGCGGATCGTCCGTCGCCGGCGTGGCCTGCGGGACGGGCGGCGGTGGTGTCGGGTGACGCGCAGGGTGAGCGGCCCGTCGCGAGGGTGACGCGGAGCGCCGCGCAGTGTGAGGCTTCGATGTGCCAGCGGCCCGCGTGCGGCATGATGTGCCGATGGGACGGCACGAGCAGCGGCAGCGGACGGCGGCCCGCATCGTCCGCGACCCGCGCCGCGCCGTGCCCTGGTGGCCCTGGCTGCTGCCGCCCCTGGGCCTCGTGCTGTTCGCGGCCGGCGTGGCCGCGGGGCTGGTCGCGACCGGGATCCTGCTGGTGGCGGTCGGGGCCTGCACACGGTACGGATTCGGCGGCGTCCGCATCGAAGGCTCCGCGGTCCCCGAGTGGCAGGCGGCCGAGGCGGCGCTGCGTGAGGTGCGGCTGCGCTGGCCCACGCTCGGGGCGATGGCCGAGCCCGCGGACATCCGGCCGACGCTCGACATCACGCGGTACAACATCGCGCGCCTCATCGCCGCCCGGGGCGGCCTGCGCGGGAACCTCGCCGAGCTGCGCGCGACGCGCAAGGATCTCGGGGGCGGGCACCTGCGCGACGAGCTCGACGAGCGGATCGAGGCGGCCGAAGACCGGCTGCGGGAGCTCGACGCGCAGCTCGCGGCGCGCACGGCGGCGCTCGGGCGGCTCGCCGCGGCGCTCGACGCGCACGAGCGGCGCGAGGTCGCCACGGCCCGGGCCCGGGTGCTGCTGGCCCGAACGGGCGAGATGCCCGGCGCCATCCTGATGGCCGATCCGCTCGCCGAGGTGGGGGAGCGGACGGCGGCCACGCTCGCGGCGTACCGGGAGCTGTCCGAACTGCGACCGTCGCCGTCCGAAACGTGACCGTAGGGGGCGGTCCCGGCGAACTACGATGAGGCCATGTCACCGGCCTTCGGGCTCGGGATCGACTTCGGCACGTCGAACACGGTTGCTCTGATGCGCTGGCCGGACGGCCGGGTCAGGCCAATGCTGTTCGACGCCAACCCGTTGCTCCCGTCCGCCGTCTTCGCCCCGACCAAGCCGGGCCCGGCCTCCGCCGAGCCCGGGTCCGACCTTGTCGTGGGTGGCGACGCGCTGCACCATGCGCGGTTCGACCCCGCGGGGCTGGAGCCCAACCCGAAGCAGCACATCGACGAGCAGGCCATCCTCCTCGGCGCGCGGGAGGTCGCCGTCGTCGATCTCGTCGCGGCCGTCCTGCGGTTCGTGTTCGCCGAGGCCAAGCGCGTCGCGGGCTCGGAGGACTTCGCCGTGGCGATCGCGCACCCGGCCGGCTGGGGCACGCAGCGCCGGGCCGTGCTCGCCGAGGCCGCGAAGCGCGCCGGGCTCGGGACCGCGCTGCTCGTGCCCGAGCCGGTCGCGGCCGCGCACGCGTTCACGGCGGTGCTCGGGCAGCAGGTGCCGACCGGCAAGGCGCTCGTCGTCTACGACCTCGGCGCCGGCACGTTCGACGCCAGCGTGGTCGTGCGCCGGCCCGCCGGGTTCGAGGCGGTCGCGGTCGACGGGCTCACCGACGTCGGCGGGCTCGACATCGACGCGACCATCGTGCGGTGGCTCGGCGAGCGGTACTCCCCGAAGGACCCCGAGCTCTGGACCCGCCTCGCCGACGCCCAGGACCCCGAGTCGCTGCGGCACCGCCGGATGCTCTGGCACGACGCCCGCGTCGCCAAGGAGATGCTCTCGCGCGCGCCCGCGGTCGTGCTGCAGATGCCGGCCCCGCTCGACGTCGACGCGCAGCTGACCCGCGACGAGTTCGAGGCGGCCGCGAAGCCCCTGCTCGAGCGCACCGTGTTCACCACCGCCGCGCTCATCCGCCAGGCCGGCATCGCCCCGCAGGACGTGGCCGGCGTGCTGCTCGTCGGCGGCGGCAGCCGCATCCCGCTCGTGGCGACCATGCTGCACCGCGCGCTGAGCGTGGCCCCGACGATCACCGAGCAGCCCGAGATCGTGGTGGCCGAGGGCTGCCTGCTCTCGCTGTCGGCCCCGCCCGCGGACGGCACCGGCGAGGGCTCCCCGCTCTGGCCCGCCGCGGCGGCGGCCGCCGCCCCCTACGCCTCGATGGCCGCGGGCCCGTCCTCGCCGGCGCCCTCCCTGTCCTCGCCGATCGCACCGGCCGCCTCGATCGCGCCGGCCGCCTCGAACCCACCTGCCGCTTCGATCGCACCGGCCGCCTCGACCGCGCCGGCCGCCTCGACCATGCCGCAGCCCGTGGCCACTCAGCCGACGACGACGCCGGCGGCGCAACCGGCCGCGGACCAGGCGGGCACCGACCCTGGCGTCATGTGGCCGGACCACAACGCCGCGGCCGCGGGCTTCAGCATGCCGGCGGCGGCGTCCACCTCCGCGCCGCCCGCCGGATACACCCCGACCTCTGCGCCGCCGGCCGGGTACGCCCCGACCTCCGCGCCGCCCGCCGGCTACGGGGCCCCGGTCTCGGCTCCGCCCGTGTCCGGCGCCCCGGCCGGGAGGGTCTACCAGACCGGCTCATACCCGACCGTGCAGCCGCCGCAAGGACAACCACTCCAGGCGCAGCCGCCGCAAGGGCAGCCGCAGGGCCAGCCGCCGCAGGGGCGGCCGTCGGTGCCGCGATACGTGCCGCCGCCGCCCGTTCCGGTCGGCGCTCCCGTCTCGCCGGGGCCGTCGAGCCGAGTCGTGCCCGTGTATGACGACCGGACCCCGGCGCCCCGCAAGGGCGGCCGCAACTGGCTCAACGCGCTGCTCGTCGTCATCGCGCTGATCGCCCTCGCCGGCGCGGGCACCACGGTCTACCTGGTCGGGCTCGGCGACAAGGACAAGCCCGCCGCCAACGCTCAGTCCCCGGCCCCGCCGACGTCCGCGAACCCGGGCGACAGCGGCGCCGCCGGCGGGGGCGCGCCGGACGGGACCGGGATCGGCGCCGGCACGGGGACCGACACCGGGACCAACGAGTCGCACGCCCCGGCGACCACGGCCACGAAGACCGAGACGATCACGGCCCCCGACGTCTCCGGCGACTACATCGACTATGCCAAGCAGCAGTTCCGCGACAAGGGGTTCACGGGCAGCTTCAAGGTCGTCAAGAAGGCGACCGACGACCCGGACCAGATCGACCACGTGCTGTCGCAGGACCCGAAGGCGAACAACAAGGTGGCCAAGAACGGCACCGTGACGCTGACGATCGGCTCGCAGCCCGCCCCGCCGTCGAGCCACCCGCCGACGAACACCCCGCGCCCGACCGCGACCTGAGCCGCGCCCGCGGTGCGCGGGATCAGCGTCGCGGGGCCGAGGGCCGGCGCTCGCCGGGCCCCGGCCGCAGCGTCCCGGCGGCGCATTGCAACCGAGCAGGCCGTTTCGCGGCCGTGGGCCCGGCAACCATGACAACCAAGATCGCTTCACGGGAGGTTGTCATGCGATTGCCGATGCTTGCGGCCGCGGTGCTCGGCGCCGCGCTGCTCGGAGGCTCGCCGGCCCAGGCCGCGCCCGGGGACGAGCCCGGGGACGCGCCCGGGGCACTGTCGGCCCAGGACTCCGCGTTCGTGACGGCGGCCGGGTACGCCGGGAACTTCGAGGTCGCCGGGGGCTCGCTCGCGCGGGCGCGCGGCTCCACACAGGCCGTCAAGGACTTCGGCACGCGGATGATCAGCGACCACAACCGGGCCGCCACCAAGCTGGCGATGCTGGCCAGGGCGAACGGCATGGCGACGCCGGACCTGCCCGACTCGGCGCAGCAGAACATCCTCACCGCGTGGTCGCGGCTGGACGGGCTGCTGTTCGACTGCGCGTACGTGCCGGCCGAGTACCTCGACCACGTCGGGGCCATCGGGCTCTTCGAGACCGAGGCGGCCCACGGCGACAACGCCGACCTGGTCGCCTTCGCCCGGGAGACGCTGCCGACGCTGCAGGAGCACAAGCGGATGATCACGACGGCGCTCAGCGCGCTGGACTGCAACGGATAGCTGGACCGCAGCGGATAGCTGGACCGCAGCGGACAAGACGAAGGCCCGCCCTCGGACGAGGGCGGGCCTTGCCTGGCGCGACGGTTACGGCAACACGTAGTTCTCGTTGAGCGCGGCGCCGCGGTCCGGCTTGTACTGGTCGAAGCCGCGCGGGTCGCACTGCAGGCCACCGTTGATGCAGTGGTCCGAGAGGGCCTTCAGGGTCGGGGCGTCCCACGCGTTGTAGAAGTCGTAGTGGAACGAGTAGCCACGGCCGCTGGAGAAGTGCACGTTGGCCATGTTGCCGCTGACCGGCCAGGCCATCTTGAACTCGATCATCGGCACGGCGACCGGGTGGTCCTGCGGGCAGACGCCCACGACCGGGTACGCCATGTGCGACTTGTGGTCCGGCGTGTCCAGGTGGATGCCGTCCCAGCAGCTGGGGGCCTGGAGCCGGACGTTGAGCTGGCTGCCGGCGACGCAGTTGGCGGGGATGTCCCACTGGTTGGTGAGGTCACCGCACTCGAAGCCCTCGACGTGGCCCGGGTTGTTGCGGAAGTCGTCGATCGTCGCGGACGGGCTGCCGACGACGTAGCGCAGGCCGGCCGGGAACGGGCGGACGCTGCGGTAGTCGAGCACGCCGCTCTTGTAGTAGATGACCTGGCGGCCGACCGGCTGCACGGCGGTGTCGCCGTTGAGCAGGGTGGGCATCCAGTAGGCGCTCTTGTCGCCCGGCGTGATGCACGCGGTGCCGCCGGCCTGCAGCGAGGCGAGCGTCGTGTTCGCGTTGGTGGTGGTGTTGCCCATGAACGTGTGCGAGTGCGACGCGCCCGGCAGGCCGAAGAACACGATCGGGTCGTCCGGCAGGTTGCTGCGGCTCACCGAGCAGTTGGCCTGGAACTCGTGGTGGGTCGTCGGCGGGTTGGTGGCCGGCGGGGTGGCCGTCGACGGGACCACGCCGGTGACCGGCGGGTTGGCCATGACGTAGCCCGGGCCGTCCGAGGCCGGCGGGGTGCCGGTGGTGCCGTTGGTGCCGTAGACCTTGAACTCGTAGAGCGAGTAGCCGTAGCCGGTGCCGCGCTGGGTGCCGTACATGCGCACGTAGCGGCCGGAGCCGGTGACGTTCAGGGTCTGGGTGCCGCCGGTGCCCGTGGTGGTGCTGTAGATGCTGGTCCAGGCGTTGCCGTCGGGCGAGGTCTGGATCTGGAAGGCCTTCGCGTAGGCGGCCTCCCACTGCAGCACGACCTGGGAGATGGTGCTGGTCGAGCCCAGGTCGACCCGCAGCCACTGCGGGTCGCTCCACTGGCTGCCCCAGCGGGTGGCGTTGTTGCCGTCGAAGGCGGCGGCGGCCGGCGTCTCGCCGAGCTCCGTGGAGGAGGCGAGCGCGGGCTTGTTCTGCGACAGCAGGGTGGCGGTGGCCGCGTTGGCGGACGTCAGCTGGAACGCGCCGACGACCATCGACGCCACGACGGCCGTGGTGACTGCGATGGGGATTCCGATTCTTCTGAGGCGTCTGGTACGCAATGCAGCTCCCAGGGGTGTGGGGTGTGCCGTTCGCCGGTGGCGGTCCGGCTGGGTGCGCGCTTTGGAGAGCGCTCTCCCATGTTGCGCCCGCTCCGCCGAACCGTCAATACGTAGGGCGTGCCCGATGCCTCGTAACCGCGCAAATGGGGCAGAGCTCAGGCGAATTTCAGCCGCGGACGGAGAGCGCTCTCCATCTCGAGCCCCGTCGCGGTGATGCGGGACCGGCCCGGGTGCGGTGTCGGCGACCGGAGGTCGTGCCCGGCGTCCTCCAGCACGTTCTCGGCCGCGAGCAGGCCGGACAGGATGCTGAGGGCCTGGGTCGCGCCCGGCCGCCCCAGCACCTGCAGGCCCTCGATCGGCGCGACCGGCCCGTGGTGCGTCGCCCGGCTCTTCGGCACCCGCAGCGCCACGGCGTCGAGGATCTCCTCCGCCGCCACGAGCCCGATGGCGGCGATCTCCGTGCGGGCGAGCGCGACGTACCGCTCGTCGTCCCACCGCCAGCAGTCGTCGTCGCCGCAGCGGTACTCCAGCGCCAGCACCGTCTCGCGCTCGCCCCGCTTGGCGGCCGGCACCCAGTTGTCGAAGTTCGTGACGCGCTCGGTGCGCAGCCCCGGGTCGGGCACGTCGATCCAGGTGTCGCCGAAGACCGACTCGGCGGTCGTGTGCAGGTAGACCACGACGGTGTGGCGGTACGCGGGCCGGGCGCCGGGCGGCGGCATCGAGGAGATCACGTGGTCGTGCTCGCGGATCTCGCCGGTGTTGAGCCGCACGCCGGTGACCCGGGTGCCGTCCAGCGCCAGGCCGGCGACGGGCGCGTCGAGGTGGACGCGGCCGCCGTGGCGCTCGGCGAACGCGCACATCCGCGCGTACACCTCGCCGGGCCCCTGCCGCGGATGCGCGAACGCCGGTGCGGGCCGGCGCAGGAACCGGTCGGCGAGGGGGCGCGGGTCGCGGTGCAGCCGGCCGTCGCGATAGGTCCGCACGCGCGGCTCGACCATCTCGTACGCGCCGCCGGCGGCCTCCAGCCACAGCTCGTTGACCCGCGGGTCGCTGCTGGAGAAGTGCTGTGGGCCGATGCCGACCGTCTGCCCCCACAGGTCGATCGAGCGGGCCATCCCGCCGACGCCGCCCGAGGCCTCGTACACGTCGACCTCGACGCCCGCCCGGGCCAGGCAGTAGGCGGCGGTGGCGCCCGCCGGCCCGGCGCCGATCACCGCGACGCGCACGCGTTCCCCATGGCCACGAGTTCGACCGCCCGCCGGCTCGGGACGAAGCCTCTCACGGCGTGCGACGCTACCGGAGTTCATCCCGCTTTGGGCGATTTGCGCATAACTCAACGTGTTTGAGCTGATACGGTCCGTGCGTACGCAAGGTCCGGCCCCGCGCCGGCCGGGCGCGTACCAGCCAACCCGAGAGGAACCCCCCATGCGCTGCCTGACAGTGGCCGGCACGACCCTCGCCGGCCTCACGATCGCCACCGCCCTCGGCTCCGCCGCGCTCGCCGAGCCGGTCCCGTCGGCCGGCCTATCGCCCAGCCCGGCCCAGTCCGAGCCGCAGCCGGCGCCCAGCAACGGCGAGGTCGACAACCAGAACCCGGTCGCCGGCGGCACGGTCGTGGTCACCGGCCACGGCTTCCAGCCGGCCGAGACGGTCAGCTTCGACGCGAACACCGAGTCGGCGCGGGCCGAGGCCGTCACCCACCTCGCCACCGCGCAGGCCGACGCGGCCGGCGACGCCACGGCCACCGTCCGGATCCCGGCGGGCTTCACCGGCCAGCTGCCGATCAAGCTCACCGGCCAGACCTCCGGCGTTACCGTCACCGTCGCGGTGACCGTCGCCCCGGGCCGGGCCGCCGCGATGCCGGGCCTGCCGGTCACCGGGCCCGGCGCGCTCGCCTACACCGCCGCCGGTCTCGCGTTCGTCGTCGGCGGCGCCGCCTTCGTCACCATCGCCCGCCTGCGCCGCACCGCCCACGTCGCGGCCCACGCGTCGCGATGACCCCGCCGCGGGCAGCGCACGTCCCGCCGGCGGGAGCGCGGATGCACACGCCGCGGATCCTCCACGTGACCGAGGCCATGGGCGGCGGGACGGCGGCCGCGATCGCCGAGTTCGCCCGCTCGACGCCGCAGTACGAGCACCACCTGCTCGGCCGCGTCCGCCCCGGCAGCGAGACGGCGACGGCCGCCGACTTCGCCGTGAGCCACCCGGCCGGGCGCGGGCTCGCCGGCTTCGTGCTGGCCGTGCGCCGCGCGGTCACCCGCGCCCGCCCCGCCGTCGTGCACCTGCACTCCTCCTGGGCCGGGCTCGCCGGCCGGCTGCTGCTGGCCCCCGGCGGCCCCGCCGTCGCCTACACCCCGCACTGCTTCGCCTTCGAGCGCGACCCCGCCACCACCCCGCCCGGCCTCGTGCGCGCCGCGCGCCGGGCCGAACGGGCGCTGGCCGGGCGGACCCGGCTGGCGATCTGCGTGAGCCCGCGCGAGGCCGACCTGGCCGCGGCGCTGGGCCTCGCCGCCGTGCACGTGCCGAACACGACCCGCGTGCGGGGGCCCCGGGAGCTGCCCGCCGACCCGGCCCCGGAGGTGGTCACCGTCGGGCGGATCGGCGCCCAGAAGGACCCGCACTTCCTGCTGCGCGTCAAGGCCCTCGTCACCGCCGACGCGGCGTGGACCTGGGTCGGCGGCGGCGACCCGGCGCTGGAGGCGCAGCTGCGCGCGGCCGGCGTCGAGGTCACCGGCTGGCTGCCGCCGGACCGGGTCGGCGACCGCCTCGCCGCCGCCGGCGCCTACCTGCACACCGCGGCCTGGGAGAGCTGCCCGCTCGCGCTGCTGGAGGCGGTCGCGGCCGGGCTGCCCCTCGTGGCCCGCAGCATCCCGGCGCTGGACTCGCTCGGCCTCGACCCGGCGCTGCGCACCCCCGAGCAGGTCGCCGCCGAGCTGGAGCTGGTGCTGCGCACCGGGCAGCCGAGCCGGCCCCGGCTGCAGGAGGCGTTCGCGGCCCGGCACACCCCGCAGGCCCAGGCGTCGGCGCTCACCGCCGCCTACGAGTGGCTGCTCGACGCGGCCGTGCGGGCCGGCGTCCCGGTCCCGGTGGGGTGAGGCGGCTGACCGGCACCCGCCCGGTGCCGGCCGCGCTCCCTCAGAGACGCTGGGGGACCCGCAGGCCCAGGTCGTGGTAGGCCGCGTCGATCACGGTCGCGTAGGAGGCGATCATCCGCGTGTGGCTGAACCGCTCGCGGCTGCCGAGCAGGCGCGGCGTGAACTCCGCGCGCCGGACGACCGCCTCCGACCAGGCCGCCGCGATCGCGTCCGGGTCCGGCGCCGTGATCAGGCCGTGCCCGGCGACGATGATCGCGGTGTCGCCGATGTCGGTCGACACCGGCACCGCGCCGCACATCGCGCCCTCGATCAGGCACAGCGGGGCCGCCTCGCCGCTGGTGGACGTCAGGGCGACGACGTCGCTGGCGGCGTACACCACCTCCATGTCGCGGCGGATGCCCATCAGGTGCAGGCGGGACAGGAACCGCGGCTCGTCGTCGAAGAGGTCGTTGAGCATCCCGCACAGCCCGGCGTTGGCCGTGGTCATGCCCGCGCCGCACAGCAGGACGTGCCCGTTCGGCTCGCGCTCGAGGTAGCGGCGCGCGGAGGCCAGGAACAGCGGGATGTTCTTCATCGGGTCGTAGCGCGCGGCGAGGGTGACGACCTCGGCCTTCGCCGGCACGCCGAGCGAGCGGCGCAGCGCCGCCCGCCGCCGGGCCGGCACCGGCTGGAAGCGCGACAGGTCGACGCCGTTCGGGATGACCTTGAGCAGCCGGGACGGGATGCCCGCGGCCTCGTAGGCCGAGCGCGTCGACTCCGCGCAGCAGATCGCCGCGGCCACCCGCCCGTCGGCGACGGCGGTGCGGAACTCGGCCAGCGCGCTGCCCTGGTTCTCCGGGTCGCAGCGGTGCAGGCAGACCACGACCGGCCGGTGCGGGAAGCCGGGCTGGTTCACCAGCCGCAGCGGCTGCTCCTTGAGCGACAGGATGATGTCGGCCCGCTCCGCGTACGCGAACGCGGTCGCGACCTCGGACGGGCTGAAGGTCCTGCGGGCCGCGGTGTCGCCCCCGATGCGGCGGCCCAGCGGGCGCACGTCGACGCCGACCGCGCTCAGCGACCGGTAGCTCGCGTCGTCCTCCATGCGCTGCAGCAACGTCTCGCGGCGCATGGCCGCATAGATGCTCAGCACCGAATGGCGCTGACTCCCCCCGGTGTGCAGCCCGGCCACGACCGTGGTGTGCAGGGCCCGGGCACCGCCGGAGAAAAAGCCCTCATAGATCGACATGACGCGCAGTTGGCTAGTCACGGGCAAATCATCACCCGTGGTGGGCGTCCTGTCAGGTTGAACCAGTGAACTGTGCGTTTCGGGGAAGTCACGGATCAGGTGTGGCCGTCGCTCGATACGGTGAGTCGCCACCGCGATCCGGTGAGTCGTCCGACCGGCCCGGACGCGCCGCCCGCACGTCGCCACCGTCGCCCCGGACGGTGACCAGCCCGGCCTCGTAGGCCAGGATCACCAGCTGCACCCGATCCCGCACGCCGGTCTTGGCGATCGCCCGCGTGACGTGCGTCTTCGCGGTCAGCGGACTGATGAACAGGGCCCGCGCGATCTCCTCATTGGACAGTCCACTCGCGACGAGCCGCACCACCTCGGCCTCCCGCGCGGTGAGCGGCTCCAGCCGCCGCCCGCCGCCCGGCACCGGCCGCCGCGCGAACTCGGTCACCACCCGGGCCGTGACGCTCGGTGACAGCAGCGCCTCGCCCGCCGCCACCACCCGCACCGCCCGGCGCAGCTCCTCCGGCTCGACCTCCTTGGTGAGGAACCCGCTGGCGCCCGCCCGCAGCGCGGCGAACACGTGGTCGTCGGTCTCGAACGTCGTCAGCACGATCACCCGCGTCCCGCCGAGCGCCGGGTCGGCGCAGATCCGCGCGGTCGCCGCGATGCCGTCGAGGCCCGGCATCCGGATGTCCATGAGCACCACGTCGGGGCGCAACTGCCGGGCCGCGCGCACGGCCTCGTCGCCGGTGCCGGCCTCCGCCACCACGTCGATGTCCCGGCCGCGCCGCAGCAGACTGGCGAACCCGGCCCGGACGAGGGCCTGGTCGTCGGCGAGCAGGACGCTCACGGTCATGCCGGAATCCTCGCCTGGACGCGGAACCCGGGCTCGTGCGCCCCCGCGGTGAACGCGCCCCCGAGCGCCGCGACCCGCTCGGCCAGCCCGCGCAGCCCGTGCCCGGCCGGTGCCGTGCCGCGGCCCGCCCCGTCGTCCTGGACGGCGACCTCCACCCAGGGTCCATAGTGGACGCGCACGGTCACGCGCCCGGCCCCCGCGTGCTTGACGACGTTCGTGAGCGCCTCCCGCACCACCGCCGCGGCCACCAGCCGCACCGGCAGCGGCACCGCGTCCGCATCGCCCTCGACGTCCAGCCGCGCGTCCAGCCCGGTCGCCCGGACCCCGGCGACGAGGTCCTCCAGCGCCGGCGGCGCGACGGGCGGGGCGACGCCGTCGCCGCCGGTCGTGCGCAGGACGCTCACGAGCGCTGACAGGTCGGCCATCGCGCGGCGGCGGGTGTCCTGGGCGAGCCGCAGGGCCGCGCGGGCCTCGCCCGGGTCGGCGTCGAGCGCGTCCGCGGCGACGTTGACGTGCACGCCCACCACGGCGAGGGTGTGCGCCACCGCGTCGTGCACCTCCTGGGCGAGCCGCAGCCGCTCGGCCGTGCGCTGCTCGTCCAGCTCGACGCGCAGCCGCCGCAGGGACTCGTCCTGCCAGCGGCGCCAGTTGCGGTAGGACACCGCGACCGCGAGCGCCGCGGACAGCCACAACGCGTCGGTCCCGACGGCCGCCCCGGCCGCGCGGGCGGAGTGCCCGAGCGTGGACCAGTCGAGGGTGAACGCCCACAGGGCGTGCCCGGCGGCGATCGCGACGACAGCGGTCGTACGGCGGGTCAGCGCCGCGGACGCGTACAGCAGCGTCGCCGGCCACAGCCAGCCCGTCTCGGTGAGGTGCGCGAGGCGCAGCGCCACGATGCTCGCCACGGCCAGGCCGAGCGCGCCGAGCGGGAAGCGCCGCTGCACCCACACCAGCGCGAACAGCGTCCCCGCCAGGCTGAGCGGCCCCGGCGCGGCGAGCGGGGCCCCCGAGGCCGCGGCGGCGGCGAGCACGCCGAGCACGGTGACGCCCCCGAACGCGGCCGTCGTGGTGCGGGTCACCGCGTGCATCGGACCACCGCCGCATGCCCGGCCCCGCCCGCGCCGTGTCCGAACGCCGGTGCGCCGGATGCGAACAGCACCCCGACGAGCGCGGTGGCCAGCCCGATGACCAGCCCGGTGAGCATCCGCCGCGTCGGGTCGTGCGGGTGGTTCGTCGCGTGCGGGTGTGTCGTCTCGTCCATGGCTGTGACGCTAGGGGCCGGCGCGCCCGCCGTCGTCGTCCGCGCGGAGACACCGGGGCGTACACCAATTGGTGTACGCCCCGGCCCCCGTTGCCCGGGTGGGTGCCGCCCGGGTGCGCGGATAGCTTGGCGACATGGGAAACGCCCGCCGCTGCGGCAAGCTCGCCGTCCTGGCCAACCCCGCCTCCCGCATCCCGGTGTGGATGGAATGCGCCGTGCACCGGTTCACGCCCCTGCAGATCGACCGCCGCTACGCCGCGATCGTCGAGCTGGAGTTCTCCTACGAGGAGACGCTGCGGCTGGGCTGGATCGTCGAACACGCCATGCTGTAAAACCTCCAGTGCATCCCGGCGCCCGGGGCATCCCGGGCGCCGGCGCTAGAGCATCCCGGGGAAGAGCAGGGACAGCTCCCGCGGGTAGGCGGCGATCAGCCGCAGCTCATCGTCGGTCAGCGGCCGCCCGGTGCTCGCGTTGACCAGCTGGACGAGCTGGAACGTGCGCGTCTCGTCGGTGACCTCGACGTCGAGGTCGTCCATGACGTGCCGGAAGCCGGCCAGCCCGCCGTACTCCCCGGTGAGCACGATCCGCCCCGCCCGCGCGTGCCGGTCCCGCGGGTGCGGCCCGAGCAGCTCCTCGTCGTAGAGCTCGTAGTTGCGGTGGTCCTTGAGCGCCCCGTCGGCGTGGATGCCGGACTCGTGCGCGAACGCGTTCGGCCCGACGCCGGGCTGGTTGTTGGGCAGCGGCTGGCCGAACGCGTACGAGGCCCAGCCCGCGAAGCGCCGCGCCCACGTCAGGTCGAGCTCGTCGCCGATCCGCGCATCCTGCGGCACGCCGAAACCGTGGCGCAGCGCCAGGATGCACGAGATCAGGTCGGCGTTGCCGGAGCGCTCGCCGATGCCGTTGACGCACGTGTTGATCCAGGCGTCCTGCCCGGCGGCCAGGTCGCCGAACGCGCCCGCGAGCGAGTTGGCCACGGCCATGCCCAGGTCGTTGTGGCAGTGCGTCTCGATCGGCATCCCGGCGGCGCCGGCCAGCTTGGCGAAGCGCTCCCCGATGCGGCCGGGGGTGTCGCCGCCGATCGTGTCGCAGTACCGCAGCCGGTCCGCCCCGGCCTCCTTCGCCGCGAGCGCGAACTCGGTGAGGAAGCCCTCGTCGGTGCGCGAGCCGTCCTCGGCGTTCACCCCGACGGTCTGCGCCCCCGCCGCCTTGGCCGCGCGCACGGCCGCGACCGTCTCGCGGATCAGCGCGTCCCGGTCGAGCCGGCCGCGGAACTTGTTCTGCAGCATCTGGTCGGACGTGGAGATCGACAGGTTGTAGTGGCGCAGCCCGAGCCCGGCGGAGCGCTCGACGTCGGCGACGACCGCCCGGCACCACCCCGACAGCCGCAGCGCGCCGAACGCGCCGGCCTGCTCGAGGGCGGTCTGCGCGCGCACGTACGGCACCTCGTGGAACAGGAACGGGAACCCGATCTCGGACTGCGCCACCCCCAGCCGGCCGAGGTAGAAGTTCACCATGGTCTTGCCGAACTTCGACAGCCCGGTCCGGGCCGTCTGCACCCCGTCGCGGTTGGTGACGTCGAGGAAGTGAATCCGAGGCGTTGACATGTGATCCAGGTTGACTGCAACATCTGATTTGTGTCAACGTTGACGAAAATCAACCTGGGAGTCTTCGTGTACGTAAGCCTGTCGGCCCCGGTCACCGGGCCGCTCTACGCCCGCGGCGGCGGCGCTGGACGCCGCCGCCACGTCGAGATCTCCGGCGACGCCTGTGCCGGGGCGGCCCGGCATCGCGCGTAACGTCGTCGTCCGTGAGCGAGTGGATGAGCGCCGAAGAGGCGGCCGAACGGCTGGGCGTCAAACCCGCGACGCTGTACGCGTACGTCAGCCGCGGCACCCTGACCCGCCGCAAGCACGAGGGCCGCAGCGTGTTCAACCGCACCGAGATCGAGGAGCTGGCCCGCCGGGGCCGGCCGCGGCGCCAGGCCGGCGCCACCGAGCTCGTCATCGAGTCGGCCATCACCATGCTCGGCGAGGACCGGCACTACTACCGCGGCCGCGAGGCGATCGCCCTGGCCGCGACGTGGCGCCTCGAGGAGACCGCGCTCTGGCTGTGGACCGGCGCCGAACCCGGGGCCGCCGCCGGCCGGGAGGCCGGCCGGGGCGCCAGCCGGGGCGCCAGCCGGGACGCCGACCGGGACGCGGCGCCCCAGGAGGGCCACGACTGGGAGGCCGCGCCGGACGCGCTCGCGGCGGCCCAGGAGGCGCAGCGCGGCCTCTCCGGCGACGTCCTGCCGCTCGAACGACTCCAGGTCATCGTCACCGCGCTCGCCGCCGCCGACCCCGTGCGGCACAACCTCGACCCGGCCGCCGTCGCGCAGACCGGCAAGGGGCTGATGGCCGGCATGGTCGACGCGCTGCCCGGCACCGACTCGAGCCCGACCTCCAGCCAGATCGCCAGCCCGGCCTCCCGGCAGCAATCCCGCCCGAACTCCCGGCAGCATGCCCGTCAAGATTCCCGCCAAGATTTCCGTCAAGATTCCCGCCAGGCCCAGTACAAGGGCCGCGACCGGGGCCTGCACACGCGGCTGTGGCGCAAGCTCGGCGCCGCCCGGGCCGAGGAGGGCCTGGCCGACGTGCTGCGCTTCGCCCTCGTGCTGCTCGCCGACCACGAGCTCGCCGCGTCCACGCTCGCGGCCCGCGTCGCGGCGTCGGTGCGCGCGGACCCGTACGCCGTCGTCACCACCGGCCTCGGCACCGTCAGCGGGGCCCTGCACGGCGGCGCGTCCCTCGGCGTCGAGTCGCTGCTCGCCGAGATCGCCGAGCCGGAGCGGGCCGCGCAGGCGATGGGGGAGCGGCTGCGCAGGGGCGAGCGCGTCGCCGGCTTCGGGCACGCCGTGTACCGCGCCGGCGACGCCCGCGGCGACGCGCTCATGGACCGCATCCGCGCCGCGGTGCCGGGCTACCCGCGCCTCGCCGTCGCCGAGGCGGTGCTGGAGGAGGCCCGCCGCCGCGCCCTGCCCGCCATGAACGTCGACTTCCCGCTCGGCGTGCTCACCCACCTGGCCGGCATGCCCCGCGGCGCCGGGGAGGCGATCTTCGGCCTTGCGCGCACGGCCGGCTGGCTCGCGCACGCGATGGAGGAGTACGCGAACCCCACCCGGCTGCGGCTGCGCGCCGCGTACACGGGGCCGCTGGCCTGACCGGGTCCGGCACCCTTCCCACGCCGGGCGGCCGAGCAACGGGATGCGCGCCGCCTGCACCCGGTCGCCGGTGTGACCGGTCCGGCGATCCTTCCGCGCCGTGGTGGCCGGCCGCCGGTGTGACCGGTCCGGCACCCTTCCCGGGCCGGGCGGGCCGAGCAAGGGGTGCGGATAACGGGGTGCGGGTCGATACAGTCGGTAGGTGACCACGGACAACCCGTTCTTCGCGCCGAGCGACCTGCCGTACCAGCTGCCGCCCTTCGACCGCATCGACGTCGAGCACTACCCGCCGGCCTTCGAGCGGGGCATGCGGGAGCAGCGCGCCGAGGTCGCCGCCATCGCCGCCGACCCGGCCCCGCCGACGTTCGAGAACACCCTGGTGGCCCTGGAGCGCTCGGGGCGGATCCTGCAGCGCGTCTCGGCCGCGTTCTTCACGCTGACGAGCTCGCACACGTCCGACCGGCTGCAGGAGATCGAAGCCGATGTCGTACCGCGGCTGTCGGCCCACAGCGACGCCATCATGCTCGATCCCGGGCTGTACGCGCGCGTCAAGGACCTGTACGAACGGCGCCACGAGCTCGGCCTGGACGCCGAGGGCGCCTGGCTGCTGGAGCGCTACCGCACCGAGTTCGTGCGGGCCGGCGCCGAGCTGTCCGAGGCCCAGCACGAGCGCCTGCGCGAGATCAACGCCGAGCTGGCCGGCCTCGCCACCGACTTCGGCAACCTCGTGCGCGACGACATGAAGGCCCGGGCCGTGATCGTCGAGGACGAGGCGGCCCTGGACGGGCTGTCCGCCGACGCCGTGGCCGCCGCGGCGGTCGCGGGCAAGGACCGGGGGCTCGACGGGCAGTACGTGCTCAACCTCGTCCTGCCCACCTCGCAGCCGCCGCTGGCCGCCCTGCACGACCGGGCCCTGCGCGAGCGCCTGCACGCCGCCTCCGTCGGCCGCGGGGCCGGCGGCGCCAACGACACCACCGGGCTGGTGCTGCGCATCGTGCGGCTGCGGGCCGAGCGGGCCCGGCTGCTGGGCTACGACCACCACGCCGCCTACAACATCTCCGACAACACCGCGCGCTCGGTGACCGCGGTCGAGGAGATGCTCGCCAAGCTCGTCCCGGCGGCGATGGCCAACGCCGCCACCGAGGCCGACGACCTGCAGGCCGTCATCGGCGACGCGTTCACGCTGCAGCCCTGGGACTGGGCGTACTACACCGAGCGCCTGCGCCGCGAGCGCTACGCGATCGACGAGAGCGAGCTGCGGCCGTACTTCGAGCTCGAGCGCGTCCTGCACGACGGGGTCTTCTTCGCCGCGGGGCAGCTGTACGGGCTGCGCTTCAGCGAACGGCCGGACCTGCACGCGTACCATCCGGACGCCCGCGTCTTCGAGGTCTTCGACCATGACGGGAGCCCGCTCGGGCTCTACATCGGCGACTTCTTCACCCGCGCGTCCAAGCGCGGCGGGGCCTGGGCGAACGCGCTGGTGCCGCAGGCGCGGCTGTTCGGCACGTCCCCGGTGGTGTGCAACAACCTCAACATCAACCGGGCGCCGGAGGGGGAGCCGACGCTGCTCACCCTCGACGAGGTGCGCACCCTGTTCCACGAGTTCGGGCACGCGCTGCACACGCTGTTCTCGTCGGTGCAGTACCCGAAGTTCGCCGGCACGCGGGTGCCGCGGGACTTCGTGGAGTACCCGTCGCAGGTCAACGAGGTGTGGATGCTCTGGCCGGAGGTGCTGGAGCACTACGCCCGCCACCACGTCACCGGCGACCGCCTCCCGCAGGAGGTCGTGGACCGGCTCCAGGCGGCCGAGCAGTTCAACAAGGGGTTCGCGACGGTGGAGTACCTGGCCGCGACCCTGCTCGACCTCGCGTGGCACACGCTGGACGTGGAGGCGGCCGAGGCCGTCACCGACGTCGTGGCCTTCGAGGCCGAGGCGCTGGAGCGCGCCGGGGTGGCGACGCCGTTCGTACCGCCCCGCTACCGCACGCCCTACTTCGCGCACATCTTCAGCGGGGCCGCGTACAGCGCCGGCTACTACTCGTACATCTGGAGCGAGGTCCTCGACGCCGACACCGTCGACTGGCTCACCGAGCGCGGGGGACTGCGCCGCGACAGCGGCGACGCGTTCCGTGACGGACTCCTGGCGCGGGGCGGCAGCGCCGACTCGATGGAGGTGTACCGCGCCTTCCGTGGCCGCGACCCCCTCATCGAGCCGCTGCTCAAGCGCCGTGGGCTGCTCGGCGACGCGAAATCGTGACGCAGCGTGAAGGTTCTCGGATTCCTTAGGTTTTGTTAAAGGAGACGGATCCCGCCTTTCGGTACGGGCGCCACGTTCGTAAGCTGTCGCGGTGCGTGGCGCCACCCCCCGGCGTAGGCGCGCGGCCGGTCGCCGTCTGCATCTGAGCAGAATGGTGCTCCTCGCCGCGGTCAGCCTCGTCGCTTCGTTGATCAGTGTCGGTGTGTCGTGGGCGATCTTCCCGGCGCAGCCGCCGGCTCCGGTCGCGGACGACACGAGCTTCGACTCCGCGAAGTTCTACGAGACCCACGCCCGCGCGAACGCGGCCCGCGGCGCGGCCCAGGCGGCCCTGCCCGGCCAGCCGCTGGTGCCGAAGCCGGTGGCAGGCTTGAATCAGGCCCAGACCAACAACGCCTACATCGTCGTCGAGGTGGCCAGGCAGATGGGCCTGCCGGAGCGCGCGATGGTCGTGGCGATCGCGACGGCGCTGCAGGAGACGTACCTGAAGAACCTCGCGAACCCGAAGGTCCCCGCGTCGATGAAGCTCCCGCACGAGGGCACCGGGACGAATTACGATTCTGTGGGAATCTTCCAGCAGCGGGTGAGCATCTGGGGCACACCGGAGCAGCTCATGGACCCGGCCTTCGCATCCGCCAAGTTCTACACAAAACTCCAGAAGGTCGGCGGCTGGGAAAGAATGAGCGTGACGAACGCGGCCCAGGCCGTGCAGCGCAGCGCCTTCGCGAGCGCCTACGCCAAGCACGCGACCACTGCCCAGAAAATCGTCGACGAACTGACCGCGGGCGACTGACCCGGCCATTCGACTGATATTTTCGCCATGTGCGCGGGTGGGCTGCGCGGGTCGTATTATCGGCTGCATTCTGGAATCATTGTTTCGTGGGCCAGATGCAATTGTTCAGCTCGCGAGAATTGGCTACGATGCGGGACCGGACGAAGGCCCGGAACTGGTGGCCGGGAAAGGACGAATTCCGCCGGGAACAGCAACGGCGGCGTGATTACGGTTTGATGAGACGGCACGCGGAGAAGCTCCGCCGGCTCCACGGCCCCGCAATGCTCACAGCGGAACCACCCACGCCGACGGGGCCCACACCGCCGCCCGCTCCTGTGTCCAAGCCGCCAGCGCCAGCGCCGCTCACACCCGCACCCACTCCCACGCCGCCCGTGCCCGCGCCGCTCGTGCCCGCGCCGCTCGTGCCCGCGCCGCTCGTGCCCGCGCCCGCCCCGTCCGCGTCCGTGTCTGCGCCGTTCGCGTCGCTCGTGCCCGTGGCCGTGCCGCTCGTGTCTGCGCCCACGCCGCTCGTGCCCGCGCCCGCCCCGTCCGCGTCCGTGTCTGCGCCGTTCGCGTCGCTCGTGCCCGTGGCCGTGCCGCTCGTGTCTGCGCCCACGCCGCCCGTGCCCGCGCCGCTCGTGCCCGCGCCCGCCCCGTCCGCGTCCGTGTCTGCGCCGTTCGCGTCGCTCGTGCCCGTGGCCGTGCCGCTCGTGTCTGCGCCCACGCCGCCCGCGCCGCCCACGCCGCCCACGCCGCCCGCGCCGCCCGCGCCGTTCGTGCCGTTCGTGCCCACGTCCGCGCTGTCCGTGCCCGCGTCGGCCACTCCTGTGTCGCCCGCGTCTGTGCCGTCGGCGCCCGTGTCCCTCGGGCTGCTCGGGGTGATCTCCGCCCGCCTCGCCGCCGTCGCTGGCCGCGGCGAGCGCCTCGGCCTCGGCTTGGCGACGTGGCGGCTCGATCGGCTGCCGTGCCGCGTCCGGGCCGCCGTCGCCGCGTCGAGGCGCGCGTTCTCGGCCCCGCCCATCTGCTCCTCCTCGCGCGGGCCGCCCGCGTCCGCGCCGCTCGCGTCCGCGCCGCTCGCGTCCGCGCCGCTCGCGTCCGCGCCGCTCGCGTCCGCGCCGCTCGCGTCCGCGCCGCTCGCGTCCGCGCCGCCCGCGTCCGCGCCGCCCGCGTCTGCGCCGCCCGCGTCCGCGCCGCCCGCGTCTGCGCCGCCCGCGTCTGCGCCGCCCGCGTCTGCGCCGCCCGTGTCTGCGCCGCCCGTGTCTGCGCCGTCCGCGTCGCTCGTGTCCGTGGCCGCGCCGCCCGCGTCCGCGCCGCTCGTGTCTGCGCCGTCCGCGTCGCTCGTGTCCGTGGCCGCGCCGCCCGCGTCCGCGCCGCTCGTGTCTGCGCCGTCCGCGTCGCTCGTGTCCGTGGCCGTGCCGCTCGTGCCCACGTCCGCGCTGTCCGTGCCCGCGTCGGCCACTCCTGTGTCGCCCGCGTCTGTGCCGTCGGCGCCCGTGTCCCTCGGGCTGCTCGGGGTGATCTCCGCCCGCCTCGCCGCCGTCGCTGGCCGCGGCGAGCGCCTCGGCCTCGGCTTGGCGACGTGGCGGCTCGATCGGCTGCCGTGCCGCGTCCGGGCCGCCGTCGCCGCGGCAAGGCGCGCGTTCTCGGCCCCGCCCACCTACGCCTCCTCGCGCGGGCCGCCCACGTCCGCGGCGTCCGTGCCGCTCGTGCCCGTGGCCGTGCCGCTCGTGTGCCGCTTGCGTCTGGGCCGTCTGTGCCGTTCGTGTCCGTGGCCGTGCCGCTTGCGTCTGGGCCGTCTGTGCCGTTCGTGCGCGTGGCCGTGCCGCTTGCGTCTGGGCCGTCCGTGCCGTTCGTGCGCGTGGCCGCGCCGTTCGCGTCTGGGCCGTTCGCGCCCTCAGTGCCCACGTCCGCGTCTGCGTCGCCCACGTTCGCGGCCGTCCGCCGCGCTCCCGCCACCACCGTGACCGTCAGCGCCGAGCCGCCCGCTCAATCGTCAAGGCTGCGTGTCGGCCGTGGAACTTCGTGCCGGACCTGCCGCTGCCTCCAAACGAGCCCGGGCTCAAGGTCGGCTGTGGGTCATCACCATCAGACAACCTTCGCCGGCCGGCGAAGTTGGCCGCGGCATCCTGAGCCAGGCGAAAAGCAGCACTGGTCCAACCAGTTGATGAGTGGCAGACTCCCGGGGCATGGAGTTCGTCCCCGCCGCCCGCACCTCGGTCTCCGACCACGTCTTCGCGCAGCTCCGCGACGCCATCCTCGCCGGTGACTACCAGCCCGGCGCGAGTCTGCCCAGCGAACGCGAGCTCGCGGCCGTCTTCGAGGTCAACCGGCACGCGGTGCGCGAGGCGCTGCGCAGGCTCCAGCAGCTCGGCCTGGTCCGCGTGGCCCAGGGCGGCGCCACGAGGGTCCTGGACTGGCGTGAGCACGCCGGCCTCGACCTCGCCATGGCCGCCGGTGCCCAGGATCGTCTCCCCGTCGAGCACCTGGTCCGCGACGTGCTCGAGATGCGGGCCTGCCTCGGGGCCGACGCCGCGCGGCTGTGTGCTCAGCGGGGCAGCGCGGCGGGCAAGGCCGCGGTCCGCGCGGCGATCGAAGCCTACGCGGCCGAGGCGCCCGACCTGGAGCGGATGGGCGCCGCGAATATCACGCTGTGGCGGGCGGTCCTGCTCGGCAGCGGCAACACCGCCTACCTGCTGGCCTTCAACAGTCTCGTCGGCGGCGCGCTCGCCGTCGGGCGGGTGCCCGCCGCCCACCGGACCGCCGAGCTGCTCGACATCGCCGGGCACCGCCGCCTCGGCGAGTGTATCGAGGCCGGTGACGGCGCCGCCGCCCAGCGCCAGGCCGAGACGCTGCTCAACGCCCCCATCCGGAAGAAGGGACGAATCGTCGCATGATCCCCGCCGTGTTGTACGCCGTGCCGGCGTTCCTGCTGCTGATGGTCGTGGAGGCGGTCTCGTACCGCTTCCTGCCCGACGACGACGAGCGCGGCTACGAGGTCCGCGACACCGCCACGAGCCTGTCGATGGGCCTGGGCAGCCAGATCATCGGCGTGCCCTGGAAGCTCGTCGTCGCGGTCGCCTTCGCCGGGCTCTACGTGCTGACCCCGCTGCGGATGGACCCGCACAGCCCGTGGACGTGGGCGGTGCTCTTCCTCGCCGACGACCTCGCGTACTACTGGTTCCACCGCCTGCACCACGAGGTCCGCGTCTTCTGGGCCGGGCACGTGGTGCACCATTCGAGCGTGTTCTTCAACCTCAGCACGGCGCTGCGCCAGAGCTGGACGCCGATGACCGCCACGCCCTTCTGGCTGTTCCTGCCGCTGCTGGGCATCCCGCCGTGGATGGTCTTCCTGCAGCAGTCGATCAGCCTGGCGTACCAGTTCTTCCTGCACAGCGAGCGGGTGAACCGGCTCTGGGCGCCGATCGAGTGGGTCTTCAACACGCCCTCGCACCACCGCGTGCACCACGGCGCCAACCAGGAGTACCTCGACCGCAACTACGGCGGCATCCTCATCGTCTGGGACCGGATCTTCGGCACCTTCGAGCCCGAGCGCGCCGCGGTCCGCTACGGCCTGACGAAGAACATCGCCACCTACAACCCGCTGCGGGTCGCCACCCACGAGTACGCGGCCATCTGGTCCGACGTGCGCCGCGCGACCCGCTGGAGCGACCGGCTCCGGTTCGTGTTCGGCCGCCCCGGCTGGCAGCCGTCGACGTGCAGCTGAGGCTCTTCTGGGCGGCCGTCGCCGTCGAGCTGCTCGGCGTCGCCACGGACCAGCACGTCCTGCAGTGGATCGCCAAGCCCCTGATCGCGCCTCTGCTGCTGTGGTACCTCCACCAGCGCGGCCCGATCGCGACGGCCCTGGTGTTCGCGACCATCGGCGACATCGTGCTGCTGATCCCGGGGAAGGTGCCGTTCCTGCTGGGCATGGCCGCGTTCCTCGGCACCCAGACAGCGCTGCTCGCCGGGTTCCTGCGCCGCGGGCGGCCGCGAGCACTCGCCGTCGCCGGGTACGCGGTGGTCTGGGCCGGGGCCAACGCCGCCCTCTGGGGGCAGCTCGGCGCGCTGCGGGGCCCCATCCTGGGGTACAGCCTCGCCCTGGCCGCCATGGCCTGCGCCGCGACCGGCGTGAACGCCCGCACCGGCCTCGGCGGCGCGCTGTTCCTCGTCTCCGACCTGCTCATCGGCGTCGGCGCGGCCGGGCGGGACTTCCCCGGCCGGGACCTCGTGGTGATGGCGACCTACGCGTCCGCCCTGTACCTCATCGTCACGGCCGCCGTCAGTGCGCGTGCGCCGGAACCGAGACCCGCAGCACGTCGGTGAGGGCGGGGATCTCGTCGCCGGGGGAGTACTCGAACCGCACCCGCACCTCGTCGCCGGTGAGCACCTCGACCGGCTCGCTCACCGGCACGACGAGGTAGTTCATGGTCCAGTCGACGCTGCCGGCCGGCTCGTACAGCAGGGTCAGGAGGTTCTTCGTGACGAGCCGGACCGCGTTGACCACGGCCGGCCGCTCGGCCACGAACGTCAGGTCGGCCGCGCACCGCGACGGCAGCGGTTCGGAGTAGAAGAACTGCTGGAACACCTGCGGCGGCGCGGCCTCCACCGTGCGCGGCTGGACGCTCTCCGGCAGCTGGAACACCGGCGCCGGCACCGTGTACCCCATGTACGTGAAGTCCTGCTCGACCGGCTGGACCGCCTGCACGCACGCCTCGGGCAGGAACCGGGGCAGCGGCCCGCCCACGTGGTGCAGGTAGCGGCGCTTGAACGCGGCCAGCACCTCGATCTGGCGCTCCCGCAGCAGCCCGACGTGCAGCATCTCGCACATCACCAGGTCCACGGGCTCGTCGGGCAGGTAGTCGCGGGCGTCGGCGTGCAGGATGCGCACCGCGTCGCCGGTCGCGGCCCGCAGCGCGGCCCGGGCGGCGGCGTAGACCCGCGGCTCGCGCTCGATCGCGGTCACGACGGCGCCCGCGCGGGCGGCGAAGTAGCTGAGCACCCCGGTGCCGGCGCCGAGGTCGAGCACCCGCATCCCCGGCCGCACGCTCCGGGCGATCGCGTCGGCGAAGGCCCGCATGCGGCGCTCGTCGGTGAGCAGCAGCGCCTGGTACTGCAGCGGGATGATGTCGGCCGGGAACCCCGTGTACTCGGTGCTGAGGTGCTCCATGGGCACAGGGTAGTCGCGGCGACTACGCAGCGTCGTCGGTTTTGTGGAGGTCCAGCCCGTCCCAGCCCGCGTATCCGCGCGGCCGCCGCGACCGCCGGCGCCGCCCGCGCACGAGGAACCAGACCGGCCCGGCCAGCACCGCCCCGGCGACCACGTCGAGCAGGCGGTTGTGCCCTGTCGGCACCATGGTCAGCACCATTGCCATCGCCGTGACCGCCACGATCGCGGCCATCTTCACCGTGAGGCCCATGAGAAGACCTTCGCCCCGGGCGGACGAGAAACAATCCGGGTCGATGCCCCTACTTTTCCCCGATGTTCTTCAGGGGCGTCGGGTCCTCGATGTTCGCCGGCGCGTTCCACTTCTGCAGCTTCGAGCCGTCGCACGCGGCCACGACCAGCTTGCTCACCGTGGTGCTGCCCTTGAAGATGTCGCCCGGGGGCAGCTTCGGGTCGTCGAGGTTCGTCGGCGTCAGGCACATGCCGTTGTGGTCCTTGATGACATAGCTCGCGCCGTACGTCGTCTCCTGGTACGACACCGTCCACAGCGTGCCCGCGTCGGTCGTGGCCGGGCACGCCTTCATCGTCACGAAGTACGAGGCCGCCCCCGGCTCGGCGGTCGTCATGCACACGTTCTGCTTGGTCTTGGAGCTGTCGTACGTCCAGATCTGCCCGGTAATGCTGCCGAGCCCGGTCCCGGTCGCAGGGATGTTCCACCGCTGGTTCCAGCCGACGCTGAGCGGGTTCGGCGCCTGCTTGCACGGCCACACGATGATGTACCCGATCGTGATGTCGAAGTTCGTGACGTCGATGCACCGGCCGAACTGCTTGAAGTTGACGATCTGATAGGGCGGCCCGGCCGCCCCGGCGCCGACCGACGCCTCCGGCGCGAACGTGCGCGTGTTGTCCGCGGCGCCGCCGCACGCGACGAGCTCCACGAACGCGCCCGGCGTGCTGCCGGACTTGGCGTGGAAGCAGAAGCTGCCGAGGCTCGAGCCGTTGGACGCGGTGCTCTGGAAGTTGGAGCTGTCGTTGATGCTCCAGCGCTGGTAGTACGGGATCGTCGGCGACCCGCACACCTGGAACTGCACCAGCGTGCCCGAGACCGGGCTGTCGCCCGAGTCCAGGCACATGCCCAGCGGGTTGGCCGCGGTCTTCGAGGAGACCAGCTGCAGCGTCAGGTTCTTGGTGTACGCGAACGTCTGCCGCGCGCTGCCGGTGCTGCACGGCTGCGTGGTGACGTTCGTGCCGACGGCCGGCGAGCCGGAGCCCGCGTCGAGGCAGTACGCGCCGCCGTAGAACTTGACCAGGCCGCCCTCGATGTTCTCGTTGGTGAAGCGGAACACGTAGGTGGCGTTCAGCGTGCGCGAGGCGGCCGGGTCGAACGCCTGGCCCGGGTTGCCCTTGGCCGTGCCGGTCGCCGTGATCACCGCGAACGAGGGCACGCTGACGAGGTGCCCGGCCCGGGTCGCGCACGGCAGCGCGGTCTTGCTCGAGTCCTGGAAGACGACCGACACCTTGTACCGCCCGGGCAGCCCGCCGCCGACGGTGCCCAGCAGCGGGTCGGCGGCCGGCAGGCACAGCAGGTTGGCGATCGTGCCCGCCGACGCACGGATGCTGCCCAGCACCACGTCGATCCCGGCCTGCGCGGCGTGCAGCGCCTTGGCCCGCTCGACCGTCTCGGCGGTGTCGCGCAGCTGGGTGATCACGATCGGCACCATGAGCGTCGACAGCGAGGTGCCGACGAGCGTGAGCATCATCGCCAGCGGCAGCGACCCGTCGTCGCGCCGCAGCGCCCGCAGCAGCCTCCGGAGCATGTCAGAGCCTCGCTTCCGGGCAGATCGTGTTCGGGTCCGTGCTCGCCTTGCTGTTCAGCGCGGTGAACGTCAGGTCGGTGCTGGCCGTGGTCTGCCCGCGGCCCGGGTTGGACCGCACGATGAGCAGGATCCGCAGCCGCTGGAACGCGGTGTTCTCGGTCGGCGCGATGATCGTGAAGGTGCTCCTGGGGTCCGCGGGCCGCGGCGGGGCGACGACGACGCCGGAGGCCAGCACCGCCCACGTGTTCTGCGGCTTCTGCCCGGTCGGCCACACCTGCCGGCGCAGCGTTCCGGCGGCCGCGTAGAGCTCCAGCTGGGCACACTCGGGCGTGCCGCTGGCCGTGCCGGTGTTGACGTACTCGACGAACACGTTGCCGGCGGCGTCGGCGTGGATCGGCCCGAACCCGGCGGAGTAGCGCAGCTCCCGGTCCAGGCGCAGGAACGCGTTGTTGAGCTGCGCCTGGGTCATCGCGACGAGCTCGTTCTTGTTGCTGGCCTGGAACAGCTGCACGACCCCGGTCGTGAAGATGGCCATGACCATCGACATGATCCCGGTCGTGACCGCCAGCTCGGCGAGCGTCACCCCGCGGTCGTCGCCCGGGCGCGCGGCCCGGCGGATGCGTTGCATCAGGCTCATGTGATCGTCCAGGTGAAGGCGAACGAGGAGGTGGCGCCGGTCTTGTCCGTCACCGTGAGGAGCACGACCCAGGCGCCCTGCGTGGTCGGGGTGCCGGTGATGGTGCCCGTGGTCGTGTTCAGCGAGAGGCCGGTCGGCAGGTTCGTGACGGCCGTGGCGGTCCAGGTGTACGGCGTGGTGCCGCCCGTCGCCACCGGGGTGAAGGTGAGCGCCGTGTTCTTCGGGCTCGACTTGTCCGGCGCGCTCACCGCCGGCGTGGTGATCTTCAGCCCCGACGGGACGGTCACGTTGACCGGCACGACGGTCGAGTTCGTGACGCCGTTGCTGTCCTTGACGTTGACGGTCACGAGGAACCGCGTGCCGCTCGTGACCTTCCCCGTGACCAGGCCCGCGGCGCTCATCGAGAGGCCCGGGGGCAAGTTCGGCGACGAGAACGTGTAGCCGCCCGAGCCGCCGGCCGCGACCACCGAGCCGCTGTACGACGCGTCCTTGGTCAGGGCGATCGGCGTCGAGGCGTTGGGGTACTGCACCGCGACCTTCGTGTTCCACTTGAACGTCACCGAGGACTTCTGGCCGAAGGAGTCGGTGACGCCGACGGTCACGTTCGCGACCGCGGCGGCGCCGGAGGCGGTCGTCGTGCCCTTGATGACCCCGGTGGCCGAGTCGATCGTCAGGCCGGCCGGCAGCCCGGCCGCCGTCCAGGCCAGCTTCGGCGTCCCGCCGGGCAGCGGCACCTGGAACGACACCACCGACCCCGCGTCGAAGGTCTGGTCCGGCACCACGAGCTTCGGCAGCGGGTTCACCACCCAGTTGAACGAGGCGTCGTTCGTGCTCGCGTTGTCCTTGACGATCACGCGGACCACGTAGGTGCCGGCCGCGGTCGGGGTGCCGCTCATGAGCCCGGCGTCGTTGATGGTGATGCCCGGCGGCAGGCCCTCCGCCGACCAGGTCAGCGGCGGGTAGGAGCTGCTCGCGGTCAGCCGCACCGGCAGCGCCGGGACGTTCAGGTCGCTGGCCTGGTTGCCGGGGTTGTCCGGCAGGGGCGGGGCGACCGTGACGCTCGGGTTGAACACCGGGTCGACGGTCGACGAGGCGACGAGGGTGTCGGTGATGTACGAACACTGCCCGCCGGCGCAGGCCCTCGAGTTCTGCCAGGTGATGGCGACGACGACCCGGAAGAAGGAGAGCGGGTTGGGCACGCCCGCCGACAGCAGGCAGGGCGCGCCCGAGCCGAGCTTCGGGTCCATCACGCAGCTGCCGAGGAACCAGTGCCGCTTGAACACGGCGTCGTTCACCGTCAGCTGCTCGGGCACGACCGGCAGCGCCGGGTTGAGGCTGCTCGCGCCGGCCGGCAGCGTCGGGTCCGACACCATCGTCATCGTCGTGGCGAGCGAGCCGAGGTCCAGGTTGGGCACGACGTCGGTGCTCAGCTGCGTGGCGACGTCCTTGGCGCTGCGCCCGGCCGCGAGGGCCGAGCCGGGCAGCGACTTGACCAGCTCGATGCCGTCGCTGGCCAGCCGGATGGCCATCTGCAGGCCGCGTTCCTTGTTGACGGTGTTGGTCGTGGACACGAAGAACGTGGTCAGCGCCGTCATCACCACGCCCATGATGGCGATCGAGGTGAGCGTCTCGACCAGGCTGAACCCGTCGTCGCGGGGGTGCGGCACGAAACCGTCGCGGTGGAGCTTCATCGCCTCTGCCTGCTAGCTCAGCGGGGCGTAGAACGCCTGGAGGTTGATGGTGACGTTGGACTTGTCGCTGCCCGTGCTCGTCGGGGCGACGTTGATGCTGCTGATGAGCACCGCCCGGGGCTGGGCCACCTGCAGCTGGTCGAGGAAGGGGTTGAGCTTGCCCGTCGGGCCCGCCACGGTGAGGCTCACCGGCAGCGCGTACACCTCGAAACCCACCAGCGTCTTGAGGTCCACGGCGGAGCCGACCGAGACGCCGCTGACGGTCACGCCGGTCAGCTCGCCGGCCGACTGCAGCTCGCGCAGCAGGTCCGAGGCCCGGTCGGTGTCGGGCAGCGCCGCCTGGTCCTTGGCCAGCGCGGCCTTGAACTCCTCGATGTGATCGTGCTGCTTGGCCAGCGTCGCCAGCTCGCGCCGCTGCTGGTCCACCTTCAGCTGCGCGTCGGCGGCGTCGGCCCGGATGGTGTCGGTGTCCTGCTGCTCCGGGCGGATGAAGAACAGGAAACCGAACGCGACCACGACGAGCGCGAAGAACGCGCCGCCGAGCAGCCACAGGCGATCGTGTCGCATCACTTGCTCCCGGTGGGGCTCGCCGACGGCGCGGCACTGGTGAACCGGCCGCCGAGCGCGGCCCGGGTGATGTCGACGCGGATGGTGAACGACACCCCGTCGACCTCTTGCGTCGCGTCCGACGGGAACGGGTTGGTCACGCCGGGGACGCCGTTGAGCGCGTCCACGTACGCGGCGACGGCCGCCTTCGTCGGCGCCTTGCCGGTCAGCGTGACGGTGCCGATGATGTCGCCCTTGTTCTGCCCGGCCAGCGACTCCTGGTTCAGCGACGCGGTGATGCCGCTGAGCGTGACGTTCTTCGCGGCCGCGGTGGTGCGCAGCGAGGCCAGCATCTTCGACCAGGACAGGTCGTAGCCGAGCACCTTCTCGAGCCGATCGTTGATCTTGCCGGAGTCCGCCTGGACGCGGGTCAGCTCGTCGTACTGCTTGTGCCGCTGCCGCGTCAGGTCCTGGCTGGTGTCGAGGATGCTCTGCCGGTCCTCGTTGGCCTGGGTGTGCTCGTGCACCGTGACGCCGTACCAGCCCACGACCAGCGCGGCGACCGCCACGACGCCGGAGATGACCAGGCGGCGCACGCGGCGCACGTGCCGGGTCTCGGAGATCTCCAGCGGCAGCAGGTCGGCCGCGATGGGCAGGATGCGGAACGTGCGCGCGGTCGCGTCCGGGAACGCCGGGTGCGGCGCCCCCTTGCGCGCCGCCGGGCCCGGGGCCGCCTCGGTCGCCACGGCGGGCTGCTGCCGCGCGGTGGCCGCGGTCGGCACGGCGGGCTGCCGCGCGGTGGCCTCGGCCGCCACGACGGGCTGCCGCGCGGTGGCCGCAGTCGGCAGGACGGGCTGCCGCGCGGTGGCCGCGGCCGCCACGGCGGGCTGCCGCGCGGTGGCCTCGGTCGGCACGACGGGCACCGGCGCGGTGGGCTCCTCGACGGCCGGGATCGGGGCCGTCTGCGCCACGACCGGCTCGACCATGGGCTCCCAGGTCGGCTCGGCCACCGTCTCGGCCGGCATCGGCACCGGCGGCACCGGGACCGGTGGCACCGATACAGCCGGCACCGATGCAGCCGGCACCGATGCAGCCGGCACCGATGCAGCCGGCACCGATGCAGCCGGCACCGATGCAGCCGGCACCGATGCAGCCGGCACCGATGCAGCCGGCACCGACACCGGTGGCATCGCCACGGCGGGCGTCCGCACCGGCGGCACGGGAGCCGGGGGCGCGGTGACCGGTTCGACGGCGACCGGCTCGGCGGGGATGTCGAGGGTCGGCGTGCGCTCCCAGCGCCCCGCCGCGGGGGGCGGTGGCGGGGCAGGCGCGCCCCACGAGGGTAGGGCGGTGCGCAGGCCCTCGGGCGCGGCCGGCGCGCGCGTGTGCGCCTCCAGCACGTCGACGGGCGCGGTGAGCGGGTCGAACCCGCCGGACGGGGCCGGTGACGCGAGGATCGCGGTCTCGGCCGGGGCGGCGTCGTCGGGCGGCAGCACGAACTCGCCGTGGATGAACCGCGGGAACTCGCGCCGCGGCGCGGCCGCGACCGGGGCCGGCTGCGGCGCCCGGTCCGGCTCGGTGGCGGCCGGCGGCCAGGCCGGGGGCGGGCCGGCGGGCACGACGGGCACCGGGGGACCGGCGAGCTCGTCGGCGGTCGCGCGGGCGCGGTGGTCGCGCTCGGGCTCGTCGGCGGTCGCGCGGGCGCGGTGGTGGGGCTCGAACCCGTCGGCGGTCGCGCGGGCGCGGTGGTCGGGCTCGAACCCGTCGGCGGCCGCGCGGGCGCGGCGGTCGCGCTCGAACTCGTCGAGGTCCTCGGCCGCGTCGGGGTCCTCGAAGGAGGGCAGCACGATGCCGGTCAGGCGCCGCTCGGGCTCCTTCCAGCCGGGCTCGGTCCACCCCGCCTCCCGCTTCCAGACCGGCTCGCTCACGACGACGCCCCCAGGGTCAGGCCGACCGAGATCGCGGCCGAGGCGCGCACCTGCTCCAGGCTGCCGTGGCGCACGCGGCGCAGCCCGCGCACCCGCATCACCGGGTCGATGGCGATGACCTCCACGCCGAGCTGGTCGTGCAGCGCGTCGAGCAGCCCGGGCAGCATCGCCCCGCCGCCGGAGAGGGCCAGCCGGCTCACGCGGGCCTGGCGGCCGCCGGCGGTGAGGTACGCGAACGAGCTGCCGATCTCGTTGATCAGCGGGCGCACCGACTCGCGCAGGGCGGCGCCGCTGGCCGGGTCGGTGTCGGGGCGCAGCCCCACGCGGCACTTGAGGTCCTCGGCCTCCTGCAGCGGCAGGTCGAGGCGGTCGGCCACGGTCTTGGTGATCTCGTTGCCGCCGCGGGGGATGGTGCGTACGATGAGCGGCTCGCCGTCGTGGTGCACGACCACGCTGGTCGCGTGGGCGCCGATGTCGACCAGCGCCTCGACCTCTTCGTCGAGGCGGGACGCGGCCCGCAGCAGCGCGAAGGAGGCCAGGTCCACCCGCTCCACGTGCAGCTTGGCCGCCTCGATGGCGCGGATCGCGGCCATCACCGGCTCCTTGGGCGCGGCGATGAGCAGCCCGCGGACCGTGTCACCGGTGGCCTCCTGCAGCGGGTAGAAGTCGATGAGCGAGCGCTCCGGCGGCAGCGGCAGCGCGTCGCGCACCTGGAACGGCAGCGCCCGGCGCATCTCCTTGGCCGGCAGGTTGGCCACCGTCGTCTCGCGGACCACGATCTGCTGGTGGGTGACGCCGAGCGCGACCTTGCGGCTGCGGAACTTGAACGTCGACCACAGCTGCTTCAGCGCCGCGGTGACGGCGGGCTCGTCCTGGACCGCGCCGTTCTGCACGGCCCCGGGCGGCATCAGGATGTGGCCGAAGTTGCTGATGACCGGCCCGTCCTTGCTGTTGCTGGTCTCCGCCGCACGGATGGACACCGTGCCGATGTCCAGCCCGATCAGGTTGACTGCGGCCATCGTGCTCCTTCGAGAAGGTCCCCGCCCGGTGCGTGCGGACGAGTCAGGGCTTACGCGGGAACCAGCAGGTTCGTGTACCAGTCGGTGATCGGCGCGGCGGCGAACAGCGCCAGCAGCGCGCCGGCGAGCATCGCCGGGCCGAACGGCAGGGCGGTCTTGCGCCCGGCGCGCCCGAAGGCCATGAGCGCGAGGCCCGCGGCGCCGCCGAGGACGAACGCGGCGAGCGTGCCGACGGCGACCGAGGACCAGCCCAGCGAGCCGAGGTAGAGGCCGAGCACGCCGGCGAGCTTCACGTCGCCGAAGCCCATGCCGCCCGGGTACACCAGGGCCAGCAGGAAGTAGAACGCCCACAGCGCGGCCATCGCGACCAGCCCGCGCAGGGCGGCGGCCCAGTCGCGCTCGACGATGACGGCGGGCAGGAACAGCAGCGGGGCGACGACGTAGGAGGGCAGCACGATCGCGTTGGGCAGGCGCAGCACGTCGAGGTCGATGAGCGCGAGGGCCACGGCGATCGCGGCCAGGTAGAGCCAGGCCGGCAGCACCAGGAGCGTGCCGTCGCCGAGCCGGGCGGCCACGGCGACGAAGAGCAGGGCGGTGCCGAGCTCGACCAGGGGGTACCGGATGCTGATCGGGGCCCCGCAGTCCACGCACCGGCCGCGCAGCGCGAGCCAGCCCAGGAGCGGGACGTTGTGCCAGGGGCGCACCGGGTTCGTGCACTGTGGACAGTGCGAGGCCGGGCGCAGGAGCGACTCGCCGCGGGGGACGCGGTGGATGACGACGTTGAGGAACGAGCCGACCGCGAGGCCGAAGACGCCGACGACGACCAGGACGAACGTCATGGCGGGTCTCCCTTCTCGGCGGGGTGGGCCGGGGGCGGCCCGCAACCCGGGTCAGCCGGGGCGGGCCGCCGTCGCGGACGGTCTTACGGGGTGGCGCTGGCGATGCAGGCGCCGAGGTCGGCCTGGGCGGTCGCCTTCTTGACCGATCCGCCGACGGACGAGTCGTAGACGTAGATCGTCTTGCCGTCGGCGTTCATGCCGCAGATGCGGTAGGAGGCGCCGTTGTTCTTGTACTGCATGCTGTTGCCCGGCGACAGCGTGGCCGTCTGCTGCGTACCGCCGGTAGCCGTGGTACCACTGGCCGTGGTGCCGAAGACGAGCTTGTCCGCGGTGCTGGTGCCGTCGAACGGGTAGGTGTTGTTGTTCTCCGTGTAGAACTGCTCCACGGCGCTGACCGCGGCGCGCACGTCGGACTCGGCCGACTTGTTGGCGGCGCCCTTGCGGTAGTTGAGGTACATCGGCACCGCGATCGCGACGAGCACGCCGATGATCACGACGACGACGAGCAGCTCGACGAGCGTGAACCCGCCGTCGCCGGCGGCACGCTTCTTCTGCATCCTGCGCAGCGTCTGGGTCATGGAGAGCCTCCTGCTCCTGGGATAAGGGTGGTGGCGGCGAGGCTCCGCTGCCCGGCGCCGGTTGTGTTGCGGGTGGTGTGTTGTGGTAGTCATCTCAGTAACGGCATCCGTCGGTGCGCCGGCGTTGCGCGTTGCGTTGCCGTCCAGTTGCGCTGGACTCGCTCGTGCCAAAGGTCAGTTGCTCTGGATGTTCTGGTAGATCGAGAACATCGGCAGGTACAGGCAGACGATCATGCCGCCGACCACGCCACCCATGACGAGCACCATGATCGGCTCGATGGACGCGGTCAGCGCCTCTGCCGCGCTGTCGACTTCCCGGTCGTAGAAATCGGCAACCTTTTCGAGCATCTGACTGATTTGGCCGCTCTCTTCGCCGACCTCCACCATTTGCACCACCATGGGCGGGAAGATCTTGTGCTGTCCCAGCTGTGACGACATGGGGCGGCCCTCCCGAACGGCCTGTTGCAGGTCGGCCATCGCGGTGCTGACCACGGCGTTGCCGGTGGTCGCGCCGACGACGTCGAGGGCCTGCAGCACGGGCACGCCGACGCCGAGCAGGGTGCCGAGGTTGCGCGAGAAGCGGCTCAGCGCGATCTTCGTGAACAGCGGGCCGAAGACCGGGACCTTGAGCTTCACCTTGTCGAACCACAGCCGCACGGCCGGGTTGCCCGCCATGATCTGGCGGAACGCGACGGTGATGATGACCGCCACGACGATGAGCAGGGGGCCCAGCCAGAACAGTGTGTGGCTGGCCGTGACGATGATCCGGGTGGGCAGCGGCAGCTCCCCGCCGAGCTGCTTGAACATCTTCTCGAAGATGGGCACGATGAAGATCAGGACCGCGCTGATCATCACCGCGGTGAAGGCGAGCACGATCACGGGGTACGTCAGCGCGCTCTTGATCTTCCCCCGCAGCGCCGCGTCCTTCTCGAAGTTGGTGGCGATGCGCTCCAGCGCGCTGTCGAGGAAGCCGCCGGTCTCGCCGGCCCGGATCATCGCGACCATGAGCGTCGGGAACACCTTCGGGTGCTTGCCCAGCGCCCCGGACAGCGACGTGCCGCCCTCGATGTCCAGGCGCACCTCGGTCAGCGCCTTCTTCAGCGACGGCTTGGCCGCCTGGTCCTCCAGCACCGCGAGGGAGCGCAGCAGCGACATGCCGGACTGGGTCATCGTGGCGAACTGCCGCGCGAAGACGCCGAGGTCCTTCAGCGTCGTGCGGTCACCGAGGCCGGGGATGCGGATCTCCCGCTTCATCAGCGTGTCGGCGCTGGTGATGGCGAGCGGGGTGAGCCCCTGCTGGCGCAGCGCCTGAGCCGCGGCCAGCTCGTTGGACGCCTCGATCTTGCCCTTGGCGCGCTTCCCGGCGGGGTCGATCGACTGGTACTCGTACGTCTTCGTGGCAACCATGGGTCAGAACCCCTCACGCGCTTTCATTGACGGCCCGCCAGCCGGCGGAACTCCTCGGCCGAGTGGGACAGCTCCAGCGCCGCCTCGTAGGTGATGAGCTGCTGGCGGACCCGCTCGGCCAGGTGCTGGTCGAACGAGAGCATCCCGTCGTTGCCGCTGGACTGCATGAACGAGGGGATCTGGTGGTTCTTGCCCTCGCGGATGAGGTTGCGGATCGCGGGCGTGGCGAACATGATCTCGGTGACGATGGTGCGGCCCTGCCCGTCGGCCCGCGGCGCGAGCGCCTGCGTGACGACCCCCTGCAGGGCGTTGGACAGCTGCGCGCGGATCTGCTGCTGCTGGTGCGGCGGGAAGATGTCGATGACCCGGTCCACGGTCTGCGCCGCGCTCTGCGTGTGCAGGGTGGCCAGCACCAGGTGGCCCGTCTCGGCCGCGGTGAGCGCGGTCGAGGTGGTCTCGAGGTCGCGCAGCTCGCCGACGAGGATGATGTCGGGGTCCTGGCGCAGCGCGTGCCTGAGCGCGAGGGCGAAGGACTGGGTGTCGGCCCCGACCTCGCGCTGGTTGACCAGGCAGCGCTTGTGCTCGTGCAGGAACTCGATCGGGTCCTCGATGGTCACGATGTGCGAGGAGCGCGTGCGGTTGGCCAGGTCCAGGATCGCCGCGAGGGTGGTCGTCTTGCCCGAGCCCGTCGGGCCGGTCACCAGCACCAGCCCGCGGTGCAGGTGCGCGAAGCGGGCCACCTGCTCGGGCACGCCGAGCTGGTCCAGCGGCTTGATGGTGTGCGGGATGGCCCGGAAGGCCGCGCCGAACGAGCCGCGCTGGTTGTAGAGGTTCACGCGGAAGCGCGAGACGCCCTCGATGGCGTAGGCGAAGTCGAGCTCCTGGACCTCCAGGAACTGCCGCCAGTGCGAGTCGAGCCGCACCGCTGCGCGGGCCAGCATCTCGCAGTCCGCGGGGGTGAGGTCGTCGTAGCCGGGCAGGTACCGCAGCCCGCCGTTGATCCGCACCGTCGGCGGCGCGCCCACGGTGAGGTGCAGGTCGGAGCCGCCGACCCGGACCAGCGAGACGAGCATCGCGTCCAGAGAGGCCCGCTCGTCGGCGGTGGCGGTGCGAAACGGGATCGTCTGGGTCACGGGCGCTCCTCGCGGGTAAGGGACCTCACCAGCCCGATCGGCCGCGGCGGGCCGGACCTTAGACCGCCACCCGGACGACCTCGGGGATGGAGGTCTGCCCCTCGGCCGCCTTGGCCAGGCCGTCCACGCGCAGGTCGAGCAGGCCCTCGCGGTAGGCCACCGCCTGGATCTCGTGCGCCGAGGCGCGGTCGATCGCGAGCTTCTCGATGTCCGGCGTCACCGGCATGACCTCGTGCAGCGCGATCCGGCCGCGGTAGCCGGTGTTGGCGCACGAGCGGCAGCCGACCGGGCGCCACAGCGTCTGCGGCGTGCCGAGCAGGTCGTAGGGCCAGCGGGCGCCGATGAGCTCGGCCTCGGTCGGCGCGTACTCGCTCTTGCACCAGTCGCACAGCCGCCGCGCGAGCCGCTGGGCCAGCACGCAGTCCACCGACGAGCCGACCAGGAACGGCTCGATGCCCATCTCCACGAGCCGGGTGATCGCGCTCGGCGCGTCGTTCGTGTGCAGCGTCGAGAGCACGAGGTGGCCGGTGAGCGCCGCCTCGACCGCCAGCTGCGCGGTGGTGCGGTCGCGGACCTCGCCGATGAGCACCACGTCGGGGTCGGAGCGCAGGATGGCCGGCAGCACCGCCGCGAACGTCAGGCCCGCCTTGATGTCCACCTGCACCTGGTTGACGCCCGGGAGACGGTACTCGACCGGGTCCTCGACCGTGATGATGTTGACGGTCGGCTTGGAGATCTCGGCCAGGGTCGCGTAGAGCGTCGTGGACTTGCCCGAGCCCGTCGGCCCGGTGACGAGCAGCATCCCGTGCGGCTTGTTGAACGAGGTCGAGAAGCGCTCGTAGTTGCCCTTGCTGAAGCCGAGCTTGGTCAGCTTCAGGTCCATCCCGCTCGTGTCGAGCACCCGCAGCACGATCTTCTCGCCCCACACGGTCGGCAGGGTCGCGGTGCGCAGGTCGACCGCGCGCTGGTTGATCTCGACGGTGATGCGGCCGTTCTGCGGCACCCGGCGCTCGGTGATGTCCACGTTCGACATGATCTTGAGTCGCGAGATCAGGGCCGACTGCACGTGCTTGGGCACCGTGTCGACCTCGTGCAGGACGCCGTCGATGCGGTACCGCACCCGCATGCTGTGCTCGCCCGGCTCCAGGTGCAGGTCGGAGGCGCGGTTGACGATCGCCTGCTCGATCAGGGAGTTGACGTACCGCACGATCGGCGCGTCCTCGTTGATCGCGGTGAGGCTCGACACGGCCGGCGTGGCCTCGGCGGCCAGGCTCTCCGCGACCTCGCCGAGGTCGTTCTCCTCGCGCTTGAGCCGGTCGATGATCTTGCGCAGCTCGGAGCGCGCGACGACGACCGGGCGCACCAGGAGCCCCGTCGCGGCCCGGACGTCATCCAGGGCGAGCACGTCACCCGGGTCGGTGATGCCGACGGTGATCTCGGTGTCGTTCAGGGCGATGCCGAGCACCCGGTGCTTGAGCACCAGGGCCATCGGGATCTTGGTCACCGCGGCCGGGTCGATCGGGTAGCCGACCAGGTCGAGGGTGGCGATGCCGTAGGCGTCCGCGGACGCCTCGGTGAGCTGCTCCTCGGTGACGATGTGGTCGTTGATGAGCACGGCGCGGATCGAACGGCCGGTGCGCTCGGCCTCCTCGGCCGCGCGGTCGACGGCCTGCGCGTCGGCTCCGCGTTCTTTCAGCGCGTCCAGAAGCGGCCTGAACGTCTGGTACATCTCACCCCCGGGTCACTGCGGGACTTATCGGCGGCAATCCGGGTGACTTTCGGGTTTCACCCCGGGCGCGTGGGCCGCTCTCGTTGACGGCCCCCGGCGCCGTCGTGAGGATGCTTCGCTGTGTCGGTTGCCGTCGTGGAAGAACCCAGAAGCGAATTGCCCGGCAATATCTCCATCTGGCGCGCGCGCTGGCTGCTGATGCGCTACGGCAGCCGCGCGCCGGGGGAGCCGCCGGTGCTCGGCGTGCCCGCCGGCGCCCAGGCCGAGCTGCTGGCGCTGGTCGCCGAGGTCGCGGCCCGGGTCGGGGTGGCGCGGCCCGACGCCGTGCTGCTGACCGGCTTCGGGCTGATCCGCTCGTGGGCCAGCCGCCGGCGGCGCCTGCTGCTGGTGGGACTGCCGCTGCTGCAGTGCCTGACGGTGGACGAGGTGCGGGCGCTGGTCGCGCACGAGCTCGCCGTCGTCAACCACCGCCGCGCCCACCTGGTCGTGCGGCTGCGCACGCTGCACGAGGAGGCGGTCGACCCGCTCGCCATGGTCCCGTCGCCGCGGGCCGAGGCGATCGGGCGGGCCACCCGGGACTTCGCGGCCGCGCTGGAGCGCACGGCGGACCAGGCCGCCAGCTCCGCGTCCGGCCTGCACACCGCGGCCCGGGCCGTGGTCAAGGCCGACCTGGCCGCGTTCGAGTTCGCCGACCTGGCCTTCGACGTGGAGGAGCAGGTCTGGCAGCGCACCAGCGCCGGGGTGCAGGACCTGCACGCCGGCTGGCGGGAGGCGGTGCGCTCGGGCGCGGTGGTGGCCACGCTCGACGACGACACCCGCCTGGGGCTCATGGCCCGCCACCCCAGCCTGGCCGGGGCGATCGCGTCACTGTCCCCGGCGCACGTGGCCCTGCGGGTGGCCGACTCGCTGCCGCTGGGCCCGCTGCCGCCCGAGCAGGAGCGCGAGCTGGCCCGGCACGTGCTGCGCCGCGACAACGGCCAGTGGGTCACCTTCGCCGCCGCGCCGGGCGCGGACCGGCCGGGCTGGCTGGACCGGCAGGCCCGGGCGGTCACCGAGCAGGTCGCCACGCTGCTGCGCCGCCCGCCGCTCGGGCCGGCCGAGGTGGTCGAGGTGCTGCTGACCCGCATGGACGAGCTGGTGGCGGCGAACTGGCCGGCCCAGCCCGAGCCGCCCGCCGAGCCCGAGGAGCTCGACGGGACGCCCTCGGCGGTCGTCGTGGCCGAGGCGGCGCTGACCGCGCTCGGCTGGCGGCGCGTGCACCCCGCGGCCGCGGGCGTGCTGGTGAGCCCGGACGGCGAGCAGCACAACCTGAGCCTGCTCGCCCGGGCCGCCCTCGACACTCCGGCGGCGCTGGCCGTCCTGCTGGAACTGCTGTCCCGCGATCAGCGCCCGACGTGATCGCGCCACGAGTGGGCGGGGCGGTAGCCGAGGACCTCCCGGGCCCGGTCGATCGCGAGCAGGGTCTCGTGCTCCCCGAGCGCCTTCGTGAGCGGCACGTCCGGGAACACCTCGCGCATGAGGTCGGCCGAGGGCCGGTCCATGATGGTGTCGGCGGCGGCGATGACGTAGGACGTCGCGCCCCGCACCTCGGCGGTGAGCGCCAGCCGGCAGGCCGCGGCCACGTCCCGGGCGTCGACGTAGCCCCACAGGTTCCACTTGCGCGCGTGCGGGTCGGCCCAGTAGCCGGGCACCGCCGCGTAGTCCTCGGGCACGTGCACGTTGGACAGCCGTAGCCCGACGAACGGGATGCCGCTCCAGCCCGAGATCTCCCGCGCCAGGGTCTCGCCCACGACCTTGGACAGCGCGTAGGTCGTGGTCGGCAGCGGGAAGTGCTCCTCGTCGACGGGCGCGTAGCGGGGCGGGGTGTCGAAGGGCAGCCCGAGCGTGGTCTCGCTGGAGGACCACACCACGCGCCCGAGCCCGGCCGCCTGGGCCGCCAGGAACACGTTGGCGTTCATGGCGGTGTTGCGGTTGAACGTCACCGCGGGCGGATACATGCCCGGGGCCGGGATGTTGGCCAGGTGTACCACCGCGTCGGCGCCCCGCAGCGCCTCGAACGCCTGCCCGTAGTCGGTCAGGTCGGCCACCAGCAGCGGCACGCCCAGCTCGGGGATGCTCAGGTGGCCGGCCCGGCCCACGGCGTCGGTGGCGAGCACCTCGTGGCCGTGGGCGAGCAGGTCTTCGACGCCGACTCGGCCGGTCTTGCCGTTGGCTCCGGTGACGACGATGCGCGACATGCCCCCGATTCTTACTTCGCGGCGCGCAGCGCCTTGAAGGCGGGGGCCAGCCGGGCCAGCTCGTCGAGCACGGCCTTGGCCGAGGCGTCCAGCGCCGGGTCGCTCACGAACGTCTTCTCGGCGGTCACGTGCACGCGGCTGGGCACCGCGACCTGCGCGTTGATCGCCATCATGCCGAGCATGCTCACCACCGGGCGCAGCGCGATGACGGCGCGGGTGCCGGCCGAGAGCCCGCCGTAGCTCACGAACGCCGCCGGCTTGTCGCGCCACTCGTGCGCGAGGTAGTCGATCGCGTTCTTCAGGGGCGCGCTGAAGCTGTGGTTGTACTCCGGCATCACGAACACCACGGCGTCGGCCGCGTCGATCGTCGCGCTCCAGTCCTTGGTGTGCTGCTTGGTGTAGTTGCGCAGGGCCGGGTGGTGCGGCTCGTCGAGCAGGGGCAGGTTCAGCTCGGCGAGGTCGGAGACGTGCACGTCGAAGCCGTTGTGCTGCCCGGCCTCGCCGATGAACCAGTCGGCGACCACCCGGCCGACCCGTCCCGGGCGGGTGCTGGCGACGATGACCTCGAGGCGTGGGCGTGGCTGTGTTGTTGACATGTCATCATCGTGACACTGGTTAGATGACACGTCAACGACTACAGTGTGAGACGTGGCAGACAACGGTGTCCCGCGGTGGCTGGACGAGGACGAGTTCCGGGCCTGGATCGGGTACCGCCGGATGAAGGCGCTGCTCGACCTGCAGATCGGCCGCGAGCTCGCGGCCAACCAGGGGCTCTCCGAGCCCGACTACGACGTGCTGAGCAGCCTGTCCGCCGCCGAGGACCGGCGCATCCGGCTCAGCGAGATGGCCGAGCGGATGCTGTGGTCCAAGAGCCGCCTCTCCCACCACGTGACCCGCATGCAGCAGCGCGGCCTGGTCACCCGCGAGGAGTGCCCCTCCGACGGCCGCGGCGCCTTCATCGTGCTCACCGACGCCGGGATGGCGACCCTGCGGGCGGCCGCGCCCGGGCACGTGGCCGCGGTCCGCGAGCACTTCATCGACCTGCTGACCGAGGAGCAGATCCGGGTCCTCGGCGAGGCCGCCGACGCCGTCGTGGAGCACCTGCGCCCGCGCGTGCAGGACCGGGTCTAGCTGCTGCTGACCAGGTCCGTGTGGGCGGTGAGGAACGTCTGCACGGTGTCGGAGCGCACGGCCTCGAGCAGGGCCAGGGTGGTGTCGTCGAGGGCCTCGGCCCCGGGCTGCTGCGCCGACTCGTGGAACGTGCCGTTGTTCGTCTTCACGGTGAGCAGGTTGTCGCCGCCGATGCCCTGCATCGCGAAGATCCAGTCCTGCAGGTCGATGCCGCCCGAGTCGATGGTCATGGACTGCCCGACGACGTCGAGGATCTGCTTGAGCTTCACCGGGTCGGTGAGCGTGTCGCGGCTGGCGATCCCGCGCAGCAGCGCCTTGATGAACTGCTGCTGGTGGCGCTGGCGGTCGTAGTCGCTGTGCGGCAGCGTGTCGCGCTGGCGCACGTAGTCCAGCGCCTGCCACGGCTCCAGGTGCTGGTAGCCGACGTGGTAGGTCTGCGGGGTGACCCCGGCGACCGGGATGAGATCGGTGCCGCCGGAGGCGTTGAACCGCTGGAGGTAGGGGACCCTGGTCTCGCCCTTGGCGTCGTGCCCGATGTGCACCGAGCGGGTCTCCTGGTCGACGTACATGTCCACCCCGCCGAGCAGCTGGACGACCTTGGTGAAGCCGGCGAAGTCGACGATCGCGGCGGCGTCGAAGGTGAGGCCCCAGTTCTCGTCGATGGTGCGGGCCAGCAGGGTCATGCCGTATCTGCGCTGGTCGCGGCCGGTGAGCTTCAGGCCGCCGACGGCGAACGCGGCGTTGATCTTGTCGTGGCCGCCGTAGTACTTCGACCTGCCGTTGGTGAACTCGGGGATCCGCACCCACGTGTCGCGGGGGATCGAGATGAGATACGCCGAGCCGTGGTCGGCCGGGATGTGCACGACGATGATCGAGTCGGACCGGACCGCCTCGGTGGGGTTCTGGTCCGGCCGGGTGTCGGTGCCGACCAGCAGGATGGTCTTCGCCCCGCTGATGGTGGCGTGGCGGCCCTCCTGCCCGGCCACCGGGTCGATGAGGTCGTCCTGGCGGACGTTGCCGGTGACGTAGCCGATCAGCAGGTCCTTGGCGACGAAGGCGCTGCCGGCCAGCAGCATCAGGATCGCGCCGCTCACCAGCAGTGAACGGGCCCATCGGGGGTCGCGGCGGGTGTGGCGCAGGCGGCTCGCGGGCCCGCGGGGCTTCGGTCGTTGCTCGGCCGGAGGCTCTTCGAGTTGCAGCACGCGCTCGTCGGCTCCTGTCCGAGTTCGCCCCGGCGGTCACCGCCGGCGGCTCGGTCAGCCGCCGACGGCGATCACCGCGGTCACGACGACGAGCACGAGAGCGGCAAGGAAGATCAACATGCCCTGCTCGGCGTCGAAGCGGGTCAGCTTGCGGGTCGTGGTGGGGGTGGGGGTGGTCATCGTCGCCTCCTGGCTGCGGTGGGGTGACTCTTACGCTACGAACACCGCGGACAGGTTTGCTCCCGGTAACGTGCCACTGGCCTCGTGGAACGCTTCCTCGGGGTTCAACCGATCCACCCCGGGCGGGGTGACGGTGCTCGGGCGTCCTCGTTGACGTCCGCGATCAGCTCCGGGAACACCTTGCCCACCTTTCGCACCAGATAATCGCCGTAGGTGCCGGTAAATGCGCGCAGATCCTGGCCGTCCCACCGGCGCGGGTCACCCGTCGCGGTGCGGCCCGGCAGCGGGGGGACCTCGGCGGTGAAGTCCGGGTCGAAGAAGAACGGGAACGACAGGCGCTCGTTGCCGCTGGTGTTGCGCACGCGGTGGGGCGTGGAGCGGTACCACCCGCCGGTCATCCGGTCGAGCATGTCGCCGATGTTGCACACGAACGTGCCCGGGATCGGCGGCGCGTCGATCCAGCCGTCCTCCCCGCCGTCCTCCCCGCCGTCGTCGCCGGCCGGGCGCCGCACCTGCAGCCCGCCGTTGTCGTCCTGCAGCAGGAGCGTGAGCAGCCCGTAGTCGGTGTGCTCGCCGACGCCCCACTCGCCGCTGCCGGGCGGGCTGGGCGGGTAGTGGAAGATGCGGAACAGCACCGTGGGGTCCGCGGTGTACCCGGTCGCGAAGTACTCCGCGTCCAGGCCGAGGCTCTGCGCCACCCCGCGCAGCACGGCCTGGGCAGTGCCGGTGAGCGCGTCGATGTACCGCAGCACCGTCTCGCGCAGCTCGGGCACCCGGGCCGGGAACAGGTTCGCGCCGTGCAGCGGCAGCCGGGCCCGCACCCGGGGGGCGTCGGGGCCGAGCTCGGTGCCGAAGTACAGGCCCTCCTTGCGGTCCGGCACCCCGGAGGTGAGCTCGGCGCCGACCGGGAAGAAGCCGCGCCAGGCCCGGCCGCCGCGGGCCATGGCGATCTCGAGCTTCTCCGCCTCGGGGAGGGCGAAGAAGGTCCGCGCGGCCGCGTCGAGCCGCGCGATGAGGTCCGGGTCCACGCCGTGGCCGGACACGTAGAAGAAGCCGCTGGCCCGGCAGGCCGCCTCGATCTCGCGGGCGGCGCGCTCGTCCCGGCCGTCGCGGGCCAGGCCGGTGATGTCGATGACCGGAAGTGTGCTCACCCGGTCGAGGCTAGGCGTCAACTCCGGTTGACGAATCACCATTGTGTCAACTAGTGTTGACGCCATGACGGAGGCCAATGACCTCGCGGAGGCGGCCGCCGGCGCCGATCCGCGCATCGGACTGCGGGCGGCGGTCGCGCTGCGGCGCCTCGCCGACGCGCTCGAAGTGCTGCAGGTCGACAACGCGCGCCGGCAGGGCTGGTCGTGGCAGGAGATCGCCGACGCGCTGGACGTGACGCGGCAGGCGGTGCACAAGAAGCACGCCGGCCGGGCCGTCCCGAGACAGGAGGGGTAGATGTTCGAGCGGTTCACCGACCGGGCCCGCACCGTGGTGCGGCTGGCCAAGACCGAGGCCGACGACCTCGGCCATCCGACCATCGGCACCGAGCACCTGGTGCTGGGGCTGCTCGCCGAGGGCGGCGGGATCGCCCGGACCGTGCTCGACGGGGCCGGGATCGTCCGCGCCGAGGTGCGCGCGGCGGTCGCGGCCGGGGACGACGCGGCCGCGCTGCGTTCGATCGGCATCGACCTCGCCGCGGTGCGGGCCAGCGTCGAGCGGCGCTTCGGGCCGGGCGCCCTGGAGCGGGCCGAGCCGGCCGAGCGGGGTGGCTTCCTGTTCCGCCGCTCGAAGATGCCGACCCGCTTCAACAACGGGGCGAAGAAGGCCCTGGAGCTGTCGCTGCGGGTGGCGCTGTCGCTCAAGCACAATTACATCGGCACCGAGCACATCCTGCTCGGCGTGCTCAAGGAGGAGCGGGGGAGCGGGGGGCGGCTGCTGCGCGAGCGCGGGCTGACCTACGACGGCGCCCTGGAGCTCGTCCGGGCCGCCCTGCGTGACGCCGCATGACGGTGCTCTCCACGCGCGCGCTGAACCGGGCGCTGCTGGCCCGGCAGCTGCTGCTGGAGCGGGCCGCGCTGCCGGTGCCGGACGCGCTGGAGCGGATGGGCGGGCTGCAGGCGCAGTATGCGCCCTCGATGTACATCGGCCTGTGGACCCGGGTCGCGGACCTCGAGCGCTCGGCGGTGACCCGCCTGCTGCAGGAGCGCGCGGTGGTCCAGGCCACCGTCCTGCGCGGGACGATCCACCTCGTGTCGCGGGCCGACTTCTGGCCCCTCGTGGAGGCCGTGCGGGAGACCCGCTACCCGGCCGACCCGGCGCTGCGCGACGACATCGCCGAGGCGGCCCGGCTGCTGGCCCGCGGCCCGCTGCGCCGCACCGATCTCGGCCCGGCCGTGCGCAAGCACATCCACCTGTGGCTCGACCTGGTCCGGGTGCCCCCGTCGGGCACCTGGGACCGCCGCCGGGCCGACGTCTACGGCCTCGCCGAGGACTGGATCGGCCCGTCCGCGATCGGCGAGGCCGAGGCCCGCGAGCACCTGGTGCGCCGCTACCTCGGCGCGTTCGGCCCCGCGCACCGCACCGAGATCGCGACCTGGGCCGGGCTGCCCGCCGAGGCGATCGCCGCCGTGCTCGGCCGCCTCGAGCTGCGCCGGTTCACCGACGAGCGGGGCCGCGAGCTGGTCGACCTGCCGCAGGCGCCGCTGCCCGATCCCGAAACCCCCGCACCGGTGCGGTTCCTGCCGACCTGGGACGCCGCGCTGCTCGTGCACGCGCGGCGGACGCTGATCCTGCCCGAGGAGCACCGCTCGAAGGTCTTCCACACGCGGATGCCCCAGTCGATCGGCACGTTCCTGGTCGACGGGCAGGTCGCGGGCACCTGGACGCTGTCCGGTTCCCGGGTCGTGTGGGATCCGTTCGTACCGCTGCCCGCCCACGTCGCCCGCGAGGTGGAGGCCGAGGCCGAGCTCCTGCGCGCCTTCCACGGCTGAGCGGTCCCGCATCGTCCTGCCGAAGCGTCCCCGGCCGGGCCGCTCGAGGCTCCCGGCGAAGACCCGTGCTGTGACCTTGAGCCGCTTTCCTCGTTGCGGTACGGCTCGATACCTAGGATGGTTCATATGCCTGAGCTTGTGAATCATCTTCGCGAAGCCCTGCTCGCCGGCGATGTCGAGACCACGCGCGACTCCAACCACGCCAACGCGGCCGCCTTCGCCGAGGGCCGCGAGGGCTACCTCTTCGGTCTCCCCCCGCTCAAGACGTGGACCCTGGCCGAGGTCCTCGCGGTCATGGCCGAGCGGGTCGGCATCGACCCCGACCCCGAGCGCTCGACCGGCACCGACGTCATCGATCCGCACAAGACCGTCCGCGCGCTCGAGCGCATGCGGGACCGGCTGCGCCAGGCCGCGCAGCGCCGGGAGCGCGTGATCGTCGCGACCGGGCACCCGGCCGGGATCATCGAGGTCCACCTGGCCGTCGCCGCGGCGCTGCGGGCGGCCGGGTGCGAGCTGCTGCAGCCGGCGCCGGGCGCGCCGTTCGCGTCGCCGGGGCACTACATGGGGCGGGAGCTGCCGCTGGCGGTGCGGTACATCGGCGGGGTCGCCGTCGCCGCCGAGCGCGGGATCGCGCTGTGGCACACCCACTCGCCGGACGGGATGCGGGCCATGCTGGCCGAGCTCGACCGCCTCGGCGAGGCGCCCCCGGACCTCGTCGTCGCCGATCACGGGTTCGCCGGGGCGGCCGCCGCGGCCGGGCTCGACGTGGTGTCGTTCGCCGACAGCAACGACCCGGCGCTGTTCGTCGGCGAGGCCGAGGGCCGTGTCTCGGTGACCGTGCCCATCGACGACAACGTGCAGCCGCACCACTACTGGCCGGTGAGCGAGTTCCTGCTCGACGGGGTCATCGGCGGAAAAGTATGACTCGGGTGCTATGAGGTAAATCGCCGGTGAATCTTGTGTGGGTTCCTTCCCGATGAAAGCATCGGTCGCGGCCGATATTTATCGGCTCCGATACAGGGGAGGCTCACGTGAGACCCACCAAGACCTCATCCAGGCTGCTCGCGGCGATCGCCGCCGGTCTGGCCGCCGGTGCCGTGATCACGCCGTCCGCTGCCCTCGCGGCCGCCGACCAGACGGCACTCGCCGCGAAGTCGACCGACGCCCTCGTCGCCCAGCTGGGCACCCGCACCGCCGGCTCGTACTACGACGCCGGCCTCGGCAAGATGGTCGTCACGGTCACCGACGCGTCGACCGCGGCGACCGTCGAGGCGAGCGGCGCCGTGGCGCGCAAGGTCGCGCACAGCGGGGCCGAGCTGGCGAAGATCACCGCGACGCTCGAAGCCAAGGCCTCGATCCCGGGCACCGCCTGGGCCGTGGACCCGGTCGCCAACCAGGTCATCGTGTCGATCGACCCGACCGTCCCGGCCGAGCACGTCAAGACCCTCGAGACCCTCGTGGCGAGCCTCGGCAGCGGCGCGCGCATCGAGCGCCTCGGCGCCGCGCTGAAGCCGACCATCTCGGGCGGCCAGGCCATCTACACCGGCGGCGCCCGCTGCTCGCTCGGCTTCAACGTGGTCAGCGGCAGCACGTACTACTTCCTCACCGCCGGGCACTGCACGAACATCGGCGCCACCTGGACCACCAGCAGCGGGTCGGTGCTCGGTACGCGCGCCGGCACGAGCTTCCCCGGCAACGACTACGGCATCGTGAAGTACGCCGCGGGCGTCACCCACGCCGGCAACGTGTCGCTCGGTGGCGGCTCCTACCAGGAGATCACCACCGCGGCCAACGCGTTCGTGGGCGAGTCGGTGCGCCGCAGCGGCAGCACGACCGGCGTGCACAGCGGCTCGGTCACGCAGCTCAACGCGACCGTCACGTATTCCGAGGGCCAGGTCTCGGGCCTCATCCGGACCACGGTGTGCGCGGAGCCGGGCGACTCGGGCGGCTCGCTGTTTGACGGGACCAAGGCGATCGGGCTGACGTCGGGGGGTAGCGGGAACTGCTCCAGCGGCGGGGTGACGTACTTCCAGCCGGTCACCGAGCCGCTCAGCGTGTACGGCGTGAGCATCTACTGATGCCGGGTCGCGGGGCCGGGCGGATCTCGCCCGGCCCCGCTTCTCGACGTGATATGTCGGGCGCTTCGCACCACGACATATCCGCATTTTTCGCCCGACGGGCCATGCACACCTCTCGCCGGAATCTCGCGCGGTCGCCGCCGCCTCGCCGGGGCGGCTTCTTGTCGTACGCGGGTGGCACAGTTAGGGCATGCGCGTGGGGGTGCTCGGGCCGCTGGCGGTCGAGATCGGTGGCCGGCCGGTCGAGGTCGGCGGAGCCCGGCTGCGCACCCTGCTCGCCCGTCTGGCCCTCGAGCCGGGCCGATTCGTGAGCGTCGAGCGGCTCGCCGAGGCCCTGTGGCCGGACGGCCCGGTGCCGGCCGACCCCGCCAACGCCGTGCAGTCGCTGGTCTCCCGCCTGCGCAAGACCCTGGGCAACCCGCCGGAGCTGGAGTCGGGCCCGCGCGGATATCGGCTCGGCATCGACCCCGCCGCCGTCGACGCCGTGCGCTTCGAGCGGCTCGTCGCCGAGGGCCGCCGGGCGTTGCGGGCCGACGAGCGAGCGGTCGCCACCCGGCTGCTGCGCGAGGCCCTGGCCCTGTGGCGCGGCCCGGCCCCGGCCGACCTCGGCCCCGGCGAGACCGGCGCGGTCACGGCCCGCTGGACGGAGCTGCGGCTGACCGCGACCGAGGACCTCGTCGAGGCGTCCGGCTTCGCATCTGCCGACTCCGCGTCCCCTGACTCCGCGTCCCCTGACTTCGCGGCGTCAGGGGTCGCGTCGCCTGGGCACGCGTCGTGCGGCGATCCCGGCCCGGACGTGAGCGGCCGCGCCGCCGTCATCGCCTGGCTGCAGGAGCTCGTCGTCGCCCACCCGCTGCGCGAGCGGCTCGTCGCCCTGCTCGTCCGGGCCCTGCACGCCGACGGCCGCCCGGCCGAGGCCCTGGCCGCGTTCGAGGACTGCCGCGCCCGCCTCGCCGACCAGCTCGGCGCCGACCCGTCGCCCGAGCTGCGCGACGCCCACGTCGCCGTCCTGCGTGACGATGCCCGCCCGGCCCGCGGCGGCAACCTGCGCGCGGCCCTGACCAGCTTCGTGGGCCGCACCGGCGAGGTCGAACGGCTCGCCGCCCAGGTCGCCGACAGCCGCCTCGTCACGCTGGTCGGCCCCGGCGGCGCGGGCAAGACCCGCCTCGCCACCACGGTCGCCGGCGAGCTGGCCCGGCACCTGCCCGACGGGGCCTGGCTGGTCGAGCTGGCCCCGGTCGCCGAGGCCGCCGAGGTCCCGGTGACGATCCTGCGCACCCTGGCCGCCGGGGGACTGCTCCAGCCCGAGGCGGCCCGCCGTCCCCGCCGCGGCGGCATCGTCGACCAGCTCGCCGAGTCGCTGGACCGGCCCGGTGTGCTGCTCGTCCTCGACAACTGCGAGCACGTCGTCGAGGCCGCCGCGGTGCTGAGCGAGGAGCTGCTGGGCCGCTGTCCGAAGCTGCGCATCCTGGCCACCAGCCGGGAGCCACTGGGCATCCTCGGCGAGACGCTCTTCCCGGTCGGCCCGCTGCCCCTGCCGGCCGAGGCCACCCGCGAGTCGGCGGCGGCGTCCCCGGCCGTGCAACTCCTGCGCGACCGGGCGGCCGCGGTGCGCCCCGGCTTCGAGGTGACGGCGGGCAACGCGGCCGCCGTGGTCGAGATCTGCCGCCGCCTGGACGGGCTGCCCCTGGCCATCGAGCTGGCCGCGGCCCGGCTGCGCTCGTTCACCCCGGAGCAGGTCGCGGCGCGCCTGGACGACCGTTTCCGCCTGCTCACCGGCGGCAGCCGCACCGCCCTGCCCCGCCATCGCACCCTGCACGCCGTGGTCGCGTGGAGCTGGGACCTGCTGGGCGATCGGGAGCGCGCCTTCGCCGAGGCGGTGGCGGTGTTCCCGGCGACCTTCGACGCCGGGGCGGCCGCGGCCGTGAGCGCCGCCCTGGCCCCGGGCGACGAGGGCGGCGATCCCGAGGACCTGTTGCACGCGCTCGTCGACCGGTCCCTGCTGCAGATCGCGCCCGGCACCGGGCCCGCGCGGTATCGCATGCTCGAGACGATCCGCGAGTTCGCGCTCGAGGAGCTCGGACGGCGGGGCGCGGCCGAGGCGGTGCGCTGCGCGCACGCTCGCCACTTCCTGGAGCTGATGGAGCGGGCCGAGCCGCACCTGCGCACCGGCGAGCAGCTCGAGTGGCTCGATCGGCTGCGGCCGGAGCAGGACAACGTGCATGCCGCCGTCGCGTACCTGTGCGATGCGCGCGACACGGCCCGCGCGTTCCGGCTCGGGGCGGCCAGCGGGTGGTTCTGGACGTTTGAGGACAACCACGCGGAGTCGGCGCTGTGGCTGCGGCGCATCCTCGCCGCGGGGGAGCGCGACCCCGGCCCGGTCCCGCCCGACCTACGGCTCGTGGTGCGCTCGATGCACCTGGTCAACAGCGGCTTCGCGGGGGGACTTCCAGTTCGACCGGGCGGAGCTGGACGACCTGATCGCCGAGTCCCTGGCGGTGCCGCCCGGCGGGCACCCGTTCGTCGAGCTCGTCGCGCCGGTGGTGTCGCTGTTCCGCGACGACGGCGAGCACGGCACCGCGCTCGTGCGCTCCCGTCTCGCCGGGCCGGTCGACCCGTGGGCGCGCGGCATGCTGCACTCGGTGCTCGGCCACCTGCGCGAGAACGACGGCGACATCGACGGCATGCTGCACGAGCTCACCGCCTCCGCGGCCGCGTTCCGCGAGATCGGCGAGCGCTGGGGCCTGGCGATGACGCTGGCCTCGCTGGCCGACGCGCACACCCGCCGCGGCGACTTCGCCGCCGCCGTCGCGCACTTCGAGGAGTCGATCGAGCTGCACCGCCGCCTCGGCATCCGCTCCAGCGAGGCCTACCTGCTCGTGAGCCGCGCGGCCCTGTGCCGGCACACGGAGGGGCCGGCGGTGGCCCGGGCGCTGCTGCGCGACTTCGTCGAGGACGCCGGGCAGCCGGCCCGCGACGTGTCCCACGCGATGCTGGAGCTGGGGCACCTGGCCCGCGCCGAGGGTGACCTGGTCGAGGCCGAGCGGCTCTACCACGAGGCCTGGCGGCTGCAGCGCGGGTTGCCGCTGGTGGCCCCGCAGTACCAGGCCATCGTGATCACCGCCCGGGCCGAGATCGACCTCGCCCGCGGGGAACCCGGCCTGGCCCGCGCCCGCCTCACCGAGGCGATGCGGCTGGCGCTCGGCGCCCGCGACATGCCCGTGATCGGCAAGGTCGCGGTCGGCGTGGCCGGCCTGGCGCAGGCCGGCGGCGACCCCGGGCGCGCCGCGGTGATGCTGGGTGCCGCGCAGCGGCTGGCGGGCACCCGCGACGCGTCCAACGCGGACTGGAGCGCCCGCCGGGCGGCCCTGCGGGCGGCGCTGGGTGACGAGGCGTTCGCGACGGCCGTGGCCCGCGGCCTGGGCATGCCGCGGGCCGAGGCTCTGGCGCTGGTCGATCCCGGCGCGCCGCCCGGCTGACACGGCCCCGGCCCGCGGCATACCCCCGCCGCGGGCCGGAGCACCCGGCCACGGTCCTGGCTACGCCTTGCGGCGGTAGGCGCGCACCGCCAGCGGCGCGAACACCGCCAGGATCGCCACGGACCACAGCAGCGTCCGGACGACCGGGCCGGCCACGGCGCCCTGCCCGACCATCAGCCCGCGCGCCGCCTGCATGGCGTCCGCGACCGGGTTGACCTTCACCCACGCCTGCAGCCAGCCGGGCAGCGTGTCGGTCGGCACGAGCACGTTCGTGCCGAAGGTCAGCGGGAACATGATCACGAAGCCGAGGCCCTGCACCGCGCCGGGCTCGCGCACGATCATGCCCAGCAGCACGAACATCCAGCTGAAGCAGAACGCCATGAACATGACGAGCAGGCAGGCGGCGAGCGCCTCGGGGAACGAGGTGGTGATCCGGAAGCCGAGCAGGTAGCCGACCCCGATCATCACCCCGATCGACACCACGAAGCGGATCATGTCGCCGATGACGCCGCCGATGAGCGGGGCCGAGCGGCCGATGGGCAGGCTCCGGAAGCGGTCGAAGACGCCCGTCTTGATGTCGGTGTTGAGGCTCACGCCCGTGGGCGCCGACGCGAAGAGCACGTTCTGCACCATGAGTGCCGGCAGCAGGAACTGCAGGTACTCGTGGCGGTCGCCGGCGATGGCGCCGCCGAGGAGGTACACGAACAGGACGATGAAGATGATCGGCTGCAGGGTGACGTCCAGCAGCTGCTCCGGCTGGCGCATCGTCTTGATCAGGCTGCGGCGGGCCATCACCAGGCTGTGCCGCACGAGGCCGAACGGGCGCGCCGGGACGGCGGCGATGAACGGGGCGTCCTCGCCGGACCTCGGCTGCGTGGTCGTGGTCGTCACGCCGCCACCTCCTGCCGCTCGCGGGTGAGTGTGAAGAAGACCTCGTCGAGGCTGGGCAGGTGCAGCGACAGCTCGATGACGCCGATGCCGGCCTCGTCCAGGCGCCGTACCACCGCCGTCATGGCCCTGTCGTCCGCGACCGGCACCGAGAGCACCCCGCGTCCGTGCGACTCCGGCTGGTTGCCCGACACGTTGGCGAGGATGGTCGACACCGTGTCCAGGTGCGCCGGGTCGGCCGGGCGGACGCTGATGGTCTGGCCGCCCACGATGTGCTTGAGCTGCGCCGGCGTGCCGTGGGCGATGACCTTGCCGTGGTTGATCACGGAGATCTCGTCGGCGAGCGCGTCGGCCTCCTCGAGGTACTGCGTCGTCAGCAGTACCGTCGTGCCCTCCCGCACCTGGGCGCGCACCATGTTCCAGACGTCCTCGCGCTTGGCCGGGTCCAGGCCGGTGGTGGGCTCGTCGAGGTACACGATCGCCGGCCGCCCCACCAGGCTCGCGGCGAGGTCGAGGCGCCGCCGCATGCCGCCCGAGTACGTCTTGGCCGGCCGGTCCGCCGCCTCGCTGAGGTCGAACTCGGCGAGCAGGCTCTTCGCCCGTGCCTTGGCCTCCTTGGCCCGCAGGTCGAGCAGCTGCCCGATCATGACCAGGTTCTCGGTGCCGGTCAGGTCCTCGTCGACCGAGGCGAACTGGCCGGTCAGGCCGCTGATGCGGCGCACCTGGGCCGGGTTGCGCTGCACGTCGTACCCGCCGACGACCGCCCGGCCCGCGTCCGGGCGCAGCAGCGTGGCCAGGATGCGCACCGCGGTGGTCTTCCCGGCGCCGTTGGGCCCGAGGACGCCCAGCACCGTCCCGGACTCGGCGGCCAGGTCCACCCCGGCCAGCGCGGTGGTCTTGCCGAAGCGCTTGACCAGGCCGGTTGCCTGGAAAGCGAGACTCATGGCTCGTTCCCCCTGTGAAATGTCTCGTCTGACCCGTGCAGCCTGCACCGGGCCGCTGTCAAACCGCGCACATCCGCCTGACATCCGCTGACAGCGCCGAGCATCACACGATTCCCGTATGTTGGGCATAAGTTGACGCTCACTCGGCGCCGTCGGCACGATCGGCAGTATGGCGCTGTTGACCCGACGACTGGTCATTGACCTCGTTCGGCACGCCGGCGCCCGCTGTACCCGCTAGAGCCCCGCTCGCGGAAGACCCCACCCGGTCCGGTTGTTGCGGCCCGCCGCTGCGTCCACAAGGGTCCCACGTCTGCTTTAATTCCTATCTAGTACGTCCGAATACTGGAGAACAGCATGCCTGTCGTCACCACGGTCGCCCGCGCGACCGATCTCCTGTCGATCGCACAGCGATACGCCGCCGACCCGGACGAGTGGGCCTTCGCGCCCCGCTTCGACCCCGTCAAGCGCTGGTACGGCCGCCTCGCCGTCGCCGGCGACCACGAGGTCTGGCTGCTGACCTGGCTGCCGGGCCAGGGCACCGACCTGCACGACCACGGCGGCTCGGCCGGCGCGTTCACCGTCGTCTCCGGCGAGCTCGTCGAGCAGACGGTGCAGGGCGGCCGGCTCGTGAGCTCCGCGTACGGGCCGGGGGAGGGGCACCGCTTCGGCGCGCACTTCGTGCACCGCATCGTGAACGCGAGCGACAAGCCGGCCGTGACCGTGCACGCGTACGGCCCGGCGCTGGCCGCCATGACCCGCTACCGCCTGCACGACGGCCGCCTGTCCGTCGAGTCCGTCACGAGCGCCGGGGCCGACTGGTGAGCGCGGCCGTCGCCGCGGGACGCGGGATCGACGTGATCCTCGCCGAGGCCCGCTCCCGCCTCGACCGCCTCGACGCCGATCAGGCCCGGCTGGCGTTCGCCGAGGGTGCCGTCCTGGTGGACATCCGCCCGGCCGCGCAACGCGCCCGCGAGGGCGAGATCCCGGGGGCGCTGATCGTCGAGCGCAACGTGCTCGAGTGGCGGTTCGACCCGCGCAGCGACGCGCGGCTGGACATCGCCGACCGCTACGACCTGCCGGTGGTCGTGTTCTGCTCGGAGGGCTACACGTCGTCGCTGGCCGCGGCGGCCCTGCAGGACCTGGGCCTGCACCGGGCGACCGACCTGGAGGGCGGCTTCCAGGCCTGGAAGGCGGCGGGGCACCCGGTGAGCGGCACTACGCTGGTGGGGTGAAGCTCAAGCTCGATCTCCACGACATCTTCAACCGCGGCACCGACATCGACAAGGCGCTGCGCGGGATCATCGACGAGGCGGTGGCCAAGCGCGCCACCCTCGTCGAGATCATTCCGGGGAAGGGGTCCGGGCAGCTCAAGAAGCGCGTGCTGCGGTTCCTGGACCAGCGGGAGATCAAGGCGCTGTATCACCGGGTGGAGAAGGACTCGGACAACTTCGGGCGGCTGTTCGTGCACTTCAGGTGGAACGAGTCCCAGGGCCGTCGACGCTGACGGCGCGCTGCTGGGCGGGCGCTTCGCCGGTTACGTGCCGGTTCAGAACGCGTCGGCGGCGTCGGCCAGATGGCACACGGCGACCAGACGCAGGACCGTCCAGTCGGCGGCGGCCCAGTCGACGGTCTCCGGGGTGGGCAGCGGCCGGCCGTGGCGCTGGTGCACCGCGATGACCGAGCGCGCGTAGCCGGCCAGCGACAGCGGCCCGATCGGCTTCCCGGCGGCGGTCAGGCTCTCCCGGACGGCCGCGGCGTGCTGGTCGACCTTGGCGAGCAGGAACGGCTGGGCGAGGGCCTCCACGAGCCCGTCGACGCCGACCATGGCCATGACCTGGTCGAGGTAGAAGCGGGCGTCGAGCTCGGCGGTGGCCAGGTAGCCGGCGTCGAACTCGACGGCGGCGGCAGGGGTGATGTCGTTGTTCATGGACGATGACGCTAGGCAGTCCGCGGGCCGCTGGGGTCGCCAACAACCGAGCGGCACCCGTTCATGAACCGGAGCACTCCGTCCGGGCGGCATCACGCTGTGCACTCGACCCGAGCGGCCCCGGCCGGAACTGTCGGACCCGGCGTGCAGAATGTGCCTACCCCTGCACCGCGCCTGGAGGACGAGACCCGTGTCCGACGAAACCCCAGCCCCTTCCGCACCGCCGTCCACCGAGGTCACGCCGCCACCGGCCGAGGTCACGCCGCCACCGGCCGAGGTCACGCCGCCACCGGCCGAGGTCACGCCACCCGGTCGCAGCTTCGGCGAGGTGCCGCGGCGGCCCGTGGTCGCGGCCGTGGTGCTGGTGGTGCTCGCGCTGGTCGCGGCCCTGGGGATCGCCGACGTCCAGCCGCCCTCCGCCCGGCCGGCCTCGATCGCGGCGGACGAGTTCTCCGCGGCGCGGGCGTTCGAGCACGTGCGGCGCATGGGGCAGGAGGTGCACGTCACCGGGAGCCCGGCCGCCGACCGGGTGCGGCAGTACCTCATGGACACGCTGACCGGCTACGGGCTCAAGCCCGAGGTGCAGGACACGGTCGGGGTCAACGCGGGCAAGTTCGGCGACGGCGGCATGGCCCACGTGCGCAACGTCGTCGCGGTGCTGCCCGGGACGGGCTCAACCGGGCAGGTCGTGCTCATGGCCCACTACGACTCGGTGCAGGTCAGCTTCGGCGCCAACGACGACGGGGCGGGCACCAGCACGCTGCTCGAGGTGGCGCGGGCGCTCACCCAGGGCGGCGGGGCGAAGCCGCGCAACGACGTCGTGTTCGTGTTCACCGACGCCGAGGAGGCGTGCCTCTGCGGCGCCGAGGCGTTCGTGAGCCGGCACCCGCTCGGCCGGAAGCAGTCGGTCGTGCTCAACTTCGAGGCCCGCGGCAGCAGCGGCCCGGCGGTGATGTTCCAGACCTCCGAGGGCAACGCCGACCTGGTCGACGTCTACGCGCGCACGCCCCATCCGGTCGGCACGAGCCTGGCCGTCGAGGTCTACCGGCTGCTGTCCAACGACACCGACTTCACCCCGTTCCTGGCGCAGACCCGGTTCACGGGGCTCAACACGGCCTACATCGACGGCTCCTCGGTCTACCACAGCCCGTTCGACCGGCCCTCCACCATGAACCGCGCGAGCCTGCAGCACCACGGCGACAACGCCCTGGCCCTGGCCCGCGAGTTCGGCCAGGCCGACCTGCCGCCGCTCATGCGGCCCGCGAGCGGCGACGCCGTCTACTTCCCGTTCGCCGGCCTCCTGGTCCGCTACCCGGCCGCCCTGACGTGGCCGCTGGCGGTCCTGGCCCTGCTCGCGGTCGCCGCGCTGACGCTGCTGGCCCGGCGCCGCGGCCTGACCTCGGTGCCGAGGACCCTGGCGGGGCTCGGGCTCGCCCTGGTGCCGCTGATCGCCGTCGCGGTCGCCGCCCAGCTGCTGTGGACGGTGCTCGTCGCGATCCGGCCGGGCTACGGCGAGCTGCTGGACCCGGCCCGGCCGACCTGGTTCCGCTTCGGCGTCGTCGCGCTGGCGGCGGCCGTGCTGCTGGGGTGGTATGCGCTCAGCCGCCGCCGCGTCGGGCCGGTCCCGCTGGCCACGGGCGCGCTCGGGCTGCTGGCGGTGCTGGGCGCCCTGTTCGCCGCGGCCATTCCCGGCGGCTCCTACCTCGTGACCATTCCGGCGCTGGTGGGGTCGCTGGCGGGGATCGCGGCGCTGTACGTCCGCCATCCGCTGGCGAAGGTGGGCCTGCTGACGCTGGGGGCGGCGGTGGCGACCCTGGTGCTGGCGCCCACCGTGGCCCTGTTCTTCCCGGCGCTCGGCCTGGCCACGGGCGCGGCCCCGGCCCTGTTCGCGATGCTGCTCGGCCTGGCCGCGCTGCCCGCCGTCGAGCCCCTGTTCCGCCCGGCGACCGCGCCCCGGCACCGCCGCCTCGGCTCGGCCCCGGCGGTGGCGGCCCTGGTCGTCGCGCTCGTGTGCACCACGACGGGCATGGTCGCCGACAACTGGGACGAGGGCCATCCGGAGCCGACGCACCTCATGTATGCGCTGGACCGCGACACCGGCACCGCCGAGTGGGTGAGCCTGGAGCAGTCCCCGGGCGCGTGGACCAGCGCCTATGTGCACGGCCACCAGCAGCTCAACCGCCAGTTCCCGGTCCTGCCCGCGGGCGAGCTGTCGGTCGGCCCGGCCCAGGCCGCGAACCTGCCGGCCCCCGAGGCAACGATCCTGTCCGACGAGACCTCGGGCGACCGGCGCACCCTGCACCTGCGCATCGCCTCCAAGCGCGACGTGCGCTTCCTGTCGTTCTACGGCGAGGTCGGCGACCACCGCATGGTCTCGGCGACGGTCGAGGGCCGGGCCGCCACGACGTACATCGAGGACCAGGACCGCTTCGGCGTCGTCTTCCACGGCCCCCCGGCGGCCGGCCTGGACGTGACGCTGGTGCTGAGCGGCGCCGGCGCGTACAAGCTGCGCCTGGTCGACGGCAGCGACGGCCTGACGGGCCTGCCGGGCTTCACGCCCCGCCCGCCGACGGTGGGCGTCTTCGGCAGCCACTCGAGCGAGCTGCTGGCGGTGGCGGCCACCCAGACCCTGTGACGGCCCCGGCCCCCCGCCCGCGGGGGAGGCGTGCGCGGTCGGCGGCCGTCGGTATCGCGACCGGCGGGGTTCCTCCGCGGGCGGTGAGGGCACGAGCGCCGGGCCGGTGAGGGCGCGGCCGTGCTCATGTCAGCTGATGATCTCGAAGGCCCAGGGCCACGCACCGTAGCTCGACGTGTTGATGCCGTGCTGGAGCGAGCCGGTGTACCGGTCCTGACCCTGGACGATCCTGATGACCACGCGGCCGCCGTCCTGCAGGGAGATGCGGCCGTCGTGGACGGCGGCGGTGCAGACCGAGGAGTCGGTGGTGTAGGGGCCGGAGCCCCACACCGTGCCGATGAAGCCCTCCTTCGGGCAGTCGTAGGCGACCGTCGTGCCCGCCTTCTCGTCGTAGTCCGAGGCCTTCGCCGCCCAGTCGACGTTGTCGCGGGTGATCTCCGCCTGGACCTCGGAGCTGCCGCCCGCGCCCGAGCCCGACGTGGAGCCGTCGCCGCTCATGAGCTTGTTGATGCCGTATGCGCCGGCGCCGAGCAGGAGCAGCACGACCACCGCCGCGGCGATCAGGACCCCGGTGCGCCTGTTCCGGGGAGCCTGCGCCGGAGGGGGCGCGGGGGTGCGGGCGGCGTACGCGGGAGGCACGGAAACCGGCGGCGTCGACACCGGAGAGGCCGTCGGCGGCGCGGAGATCGGCGCCACGGGGGAGACCGGGACGGCTGCCGAGAACGCCGCGGGCGAGACCGGAGCCACGGGAACCGCCGCGCGGGGGGCGGCCGGCGGTGCGGCCGCGGGGGGCGCGAAGTGCGCGGAGGCTGGGTGCGCGGAGGCGGGGTGCGCGAACGCGGGGGGCGCGGAGGCGGGGTGCGCGAAGGCGGGGGTCGTGAAGCTCGCCGAGGCGCCGACCGCGCCCTGCGCCACCACGAGCTCCGGCTGCTCCACGACCGTCGGCGCGATCCCGAGCGCCTGGTGCAGCAGTGTGGCGACCAGCGGAATCCGGCTCCCGCCGCCGACGAGGAACACGCCCTGCACCTCGGCCGGGGTCAGGCCCGCGGCGGCGATGGCCGCGCGGGTCGACGTCACCGTCGCGGTGAGGATGGGGCGGGCGAGCTCCTCGAACTGGTCGCGGCCGAGCGGGACGTCGGACTCGAGGGACGGCACGTGGATCATGGTCGAGGAGGTGCGGGAGAGCATCTCCTTCGCCGAGCGGACGTCGTCCCAGAGCATGCGGTGCGAGCGGCGCTCGGTGCTCGTCGTGGGGTGGGTCACGCGCTGCCAGGCCCGCGGGTCGCGGCCGGCGTGCACCGCGCCGAGGAAGCCCACGATGGCCGCGTCGATGTCGAGGCCGCCGGACGTGGCCAGGCCCTCGGCGGACAGCACCTCGAAGGTGCCGCCGCCGTGGCGGACCACGGACGCGTCGAACGTGCCGGCGCCGAGGTCGTAGACGACGAAGGCCCCGCCCGGCTTCGCGCCGCCCAGGGAGAAGAAGACCTGCGCGGCGGCGACCGGCTCGGGCACCAGGGTGACGGCGCCGAGCCCGGCGCGCTGCGCGGCGGCGAGCAGCACGCCACGGCGGGTCTGCGCCCAGGCGGCCGGGCACGTGATGGTCGCGGGGCCGAGCGCGCCGCCGGAGACCCGCCGCGCCTCGCCGGCCACGCGGGCCAGGACGGCGGCGATGAGGTCCACGGTCGCGACCTCGTGCTCGCCCAGCAGGACGGCCGGTTCGTCGATGCGTCGCTTGGGATTCGGCTCGAAGCGCTCCGGGCTGATGCGTGCCGCATGCACCGCGTCGCGCCCGGTGAGCAGGCCCTGCTGCGCGTCGGCGTAGACCGACGAGGGCAGCGTCGGCGACCCGTCGAACAGCAGCGGCCGCACGTGCCCGTCGGGCCACGCCAGCATCGCCACGGTGTTCGAGGTGCCGAAATCGACCCCGAGCCGGTGCCCTCGCCCATCCACGCAGCCAATATACGGGCTGGTGAGCAGGGTGTTATCGGCTCAACGGGTCCGGTTTGCGCGCTTGACGGGCGCATCGACATCCGTTAGACCGGCAGGAGTACCACATCGTCAATCGTCTATGGAGGACACCGTGGTCCGATCGCTCGTCGCCCTGGTGGTGCTCGCCGCCGCCGTCGGCGCGACCGCCGCCGCCGTCGGCGCGACCGCCGCCGCCGTCGGCGCGACCGCCGCCGCCGTCGGCGCGACCGCCGCCGCCCCTTCGGCTTCCGCGGCGGCCCAGGCCGCGGGCCCCTGCGGGTACACCGCGACCCCCGAGGACCCGCCCGCGCGCCCGATCTCGCTGCCGCCCGACCCGCGGCCCACGCCCGCCCGCGGGACCGTCACCGTCACGCTGTTCACCAACCTCGGCCCGATCCCGCTGACCCTCGACCGCGCCGAGGCGCCCTGCACCGTGCAGAGCTTCCTGCACCTCACCCGCCACGGCTTCTACAACCGCACCGTGTGCCACCGCCTCACCACGTACGCGACGCTCAAGGTCCTGCAGTGCGGCGACCCGACGGGCACCGGCGAGGGCGGCCCCGGGTACCGCTACAAGGACGAGCTGCCCACGAACCTGCCCCCGGCCCCGACCGACCCGACGGGGGCGCGGAAGGTCTACGCCCGCGGCGTGCTCGCCATGGCCAACGCCGGCCCGGACACCAACGGCAGCCAGTTCTTCCTGGTCTTCGCCGACTCGGCGCTGCGCCCGAACTACACGATCTTCGGCTCGGTCCGCCCGCTGGGCCTGCACACCCTGGACCGCATCGCCGCCGGCGGTGTCGCGCCCACGGACGACGACCCGGCCCCGGTGGACGGCGCCCCGGCCCGGCGCACGGAGATCGTCCTGGCCCTGTAACGCCGGAGGCGGTCCGGGCCGCCCGACCGGCGGCCCGGGTCGCCGGGCCTGGTGGCGAATGTGCGGCAACGCGGCATGATGTTGCGCGTGTACGAGTTGGACGTCGTCGCGCCCGACAGCCTGGGCCGGTTCGTGTATCGCTGGTACGGCCCCCCGGACCGCCCGCCCGCCGCCCCCGTCCGGCCCGGCGTCCCCGAGGCCCTGGCCGAGTGGCACCGCCTCCAGGCGCGCTACACCTACCCGCTGAGCCGCGACCACGAGATGCTCCCGCCGGGCGGTCCCCGCTTCTGGCAGGGCGCCACCGACTGGTACGCCTACGACGCCGACGCCCACCGGGCCGGCGACCCGGACCCCGAGGTCATCGAGAACGGCGAGGTGCGCACCGGCCTGCCGCTGTCGCGGTTCCTGGTCTACGCCGCCGTCTACGAGGCCACCTACGCCCCGCTGCACGGCCTGGTCCTCATGTCCCCGCCCGCCGGGGCGATCCGCGCGGTGAAGGTCCGCCTCCGCGAGCTCGACGACGGCCTGTGGCAGTGGCCGGACCCGGACGTGCGCTACTTCGGCGACGACGACCTGCTGGCCCACCTCGGCCCGGACCGCATCGTGGTCGCCGCCCGCCACCGCGACGCCCTCGGCCGCTTCGACGGCCTGGCCCTGCCCTGGGACTGGGACTCGAGAGCGCTGTAACCGCGGCAAGCCCGACATATAGGACTTGCCGCCGGTCCGGGTATAAAGGCGACAAGTCGTGGCGCGAAGCGCCCGACTTGTCGAAGAACCCGAGATCAGGGCACGTGCACCAGCATGGCGCACACGTCCTCGTCCTCGGGGACGTTCAGCACCGTCATGATGTGCGACACCACCGCGTCGAAGTCGGCCAGGTCCACGCTCTCCCCGGCGCGGCGCACGAGGTCCAGGCCGCCGCCCCGGCGCCGGGACACCGTGGCGTTCAGGCCGGTGTAGAAGAGCACGCGGTCGCCGGGGTCGAGGGTGACGGCCGCGTCCGAGTACCGCATCTGGTCGACCTCGCCCAGCGGCAGCCCCAGCGGGCCCGAGAGCACGGTGCCCGCCCCGGAGGCGTCGTAGCGGATCGGGGCGACCTGCCCGGCCGCGGCCCAGCGCAGCTCGCGCGTGCCCGGGGAGTAGCGGGCCACGATGAGGCAGGCCGTGTGCTCCACCTCCATCGCGCACAGCATGCCGTTCACGGCGGTCAGGATGTCGCCGGGCGACATGTCCAGCGTCGCGTAGGCCCGCACCGCGTAGCGCAGCCGCGCCGCCGTCGTCATCGAGGACAGCCCGCGCTCGTCGACGTCGCCGAGCACCAGGATCGTGCCGTCGCCGGCGACCGGGGTCGCGTCGTACCAGTCCCCGTCGATGGTCCCGACCCGCTCGGGCGAGCGGCACCGGCCGCAGATCTCGACGCCCTCCAGGTGCCCGAGCTCGGGGTCGGTCGGCAGCAGCGCCTTCTGCAGCGCCTCGGCCGCGCGGCGCTCGTCGGCGAGCCGGTGCCGCTGGGCGGCCAGGGCCTCCTCCGCGCGGCGCAGCCGGGCCTCGATCGCGCGCTCCTCGGTGACGTCCTGCACCGTGCCGCGCACCGCGGTGACGTTGCCGGTGTCGTCCTGGATCGCCTCGGCGGTGAGCCGGAGCCGGCGGCCGTTGACGCGCCCGGCCCCCCGGATCTCGGCCAGCAGCTGCTTGCCCTCGACGATGGTGCGCCGCACCGCGTCCTGCACGGCGAGCAGGTCGTCGGGGTGCACGCTCGCGGTGAGCTCGTCGACCGGGATGCGGCTCGCGTCCGCGCCGCGCCCGCCGGCCTGGCCGCGGTGGAAGAGCCGGACGAGCTCGGGGGAGCAGCGCGGCTCGGGGTCGCGCAGCTCCCAGCAGAACGAGCCGATGCCGGCGATGCGCTCGGCCTGCAGCAGCTGGTCGTAGAGCAGGTCGGCCTCGGTGGCGACCCGCCACACCGCGAACACCCGGTCCCACAGGCGCACCGCGTGCACCGACAGCGTCTGCGGCCCGGGCACGCCGTCGGTGCGCGGGTCGGCCCGCAGCCCCTCGAGGCGGCGGGGCTGGCCGTCCTGCAGCACGCGCGCGAACTCGGGCAGCAGCGTCGAGCTGCCCAGCGCCGGATACGCGGCCAGCAGCGTCGCCTCGTCGGGGTCCACCCGCGCCCCGGAGAAGATCTTCCGCGCCAGACTGTTGGCGTACTCCACCCGGAAGTCGACCAGCTGCCCGTCCTCGTGCACCGGGGAGAGCAGCGCGCCCGGGTCGTGCAGCGCGTCGACGACGGTCGGCAGCCACACCTGGGCCGGGGCCGCCAGCCCGCTCTCCTCGCCGGCGACGTGGAACCAGGCGCTGGCGATCTCGTCGCCGATGAGCGTGTCGACCTGGCGGGCCACCGGCTCGAGCAGCGCGGCCACGTAGCGGCGCAGCTCCTCGGCCTCGGGCAGCGCCTCGGCCCAGGTCATCAGGATGCCGCCGATGACCCGCTCGCCGGAGATCAGCGGGGACGCGAGCAGCGTCTCGCCGGAGAACGGCTGCTCGCCGAGCACCGGGAAGCGCCGCCGGGCGCCGGGCTCGGGGGCCAGCCACAGCGTCTCCACCTCGTGCGCGGCGACGACGAGGGGCACCCCGGGGTCGGGGGGAATGCGCGACCAGCGGCTGCGCACCTCGCCCGGCACCCCGAACGTGCCCACGCCGCGCTGGGCGCCGTCCGGGTCGAGCAGGGTCAGCAGCACCGCGGTGGGCGCCGGCCACGCGGTCGGGGCGGTGCCGAGCACGTCGCAGATCTCGTCGTAGCTGCGGGCGGCCGCGATCCGGGCGCTCAGGAGCTGGTGCTGGGACTGCAGCGCCTCGACCTCGGGGGTACGGCTGGAGCGCTTCCTGGCCGGCGCGGGGACGACGTCCGGCTTGACCGACGCCGGGGCCGCGCTGCGGGAGCGGGCCACGTGCTGGCGCAGCTCGTCGTCGATGAGATTCACCACATCCGGCGCGTTCGGGTCCGGCGACGTGGTGCCCACGATCGCCGCGGCGACCTCGATGAGCTTGATGTTGGTGCGCTGGCTGAGCCGCACGAGCTGGTCGAAGCCCTGGTCGGGGGTGACCCCGAGCCGTTCCACGAGCACGCCCTTGGCCTGCTCGATGACCGCGCGGTTCCGCATGGCGGTGCGCACCCCGGTCAGCTCGGCCCGCAGCTTCGCGACCAGCGCGGCGAGCGCCTCCGCCGGCTCCGCGCTACTGCTTTCTGCGGGGGCCCTGTCGGCCATGCCTCCGCCTCTCCTGTCCGTGCTCCTACGGCGGGCCGGCTCCGGCTCGCCCGTTGATGTTTACCACCATCCGGCCCGGGTAGGGGCGTTGGCAGGTCAGCGCAGTCGGATCGGTGGAGGTCGCAGAGTTGAGGATCGCCCTGGTCTCCGCCCAGGCCAGCCCGCTCGGGCTGGGCGGACCGACGGCGGGAGGCCGGCACACGCACGTGGCGGCCCTGGCCAAGGCCCTCGGCGCGCTGTCGCACGAGGTGACCGTGTATGTGCGCCGCGAGGACAAGAGCCTGCCCGAGACGCTCCCGTTCGCGCCGGGCGTCACGATCGAGCAGGTGTCCGCCGGCCCCGTGCAGCCGCTGCCGGCCGATGACCAGCTTCCCCTCATGGGGGACTTCGGCCGGGCGCTGGCCGACCGGTGGAAGCCGGACGGACACGGGAGCGGGCCGGGCGGACCGGACGTGGTGCACGCGCACTACTGGCTGTCGGGCCTCGCCGCGCTCACCGCCACCGCCGACGTGCGCCGGCCGGTCGTGGTCACCTACCACGGTCTCGCCGCGGCCGAGCGCCGCCACCTGCCCGTCGACCACAACGCCGGACCGGGCCCCCGGGCGGGCATGGAGCGCACGCTGGGCTCCCTCGCCGACCGGGTGGTGGCCCAGAGTGAGGACGAGGTCGCCGACCTCGGCCGCATGGGCATCCGGCGCGCCACCACCGTGATCGTCCCGCCCGGCGTCGACCCTGAAATCTTCACGCCGTCCGGCCCGGCCGCCGACCACCGCCGCCCCGGGTTGCGCCGCATCCTCACCGTCGGCCCGCTCGTGCCGCGCAAGGGCTTCGGCGACCTCGTCGAGGCGCTGCGCCGCGTGCCGGGGGCCGAGCTGGTGATCGTCGGCGGCTCCGACCCGGCCCGCCCGCCGCGCGACATCGACGCCGACCCCGAGGCCCGCCGGCTGCTGCAGCTGGCCGACGCCCACGGTGTCGCCGACCGGGTGCGCATCGTCGGCGCGGTCACCCAGGAGGAGCTGGCCGGCTGGTACCGCTCCGCCGACGTCCTGGCCTGCGCCCCCTGGTACGAGCCCTCCGGCCTGACCCCGCTGGAGGCGATGTCCTGCGGCGTGCCCGTGGTCGCCTACGAGGTCGGCGGCATCGGCGAGAGCGTCATCGACAACGTCACCGGCGTGCTCGTCCCGCCCCGCGACCCCAACGCGCTGGCCGGCGCCCTGCGGGCCCTGCTCGGCGACGAGGTGCGCCGGATGAGCTTCGCCAGCGCCGCGATCGACCGCGTCCGCTCCCGCTACACCTGGGAGAGAACCGCGACGGAGCTGGAGCGGGTGTACCGCACGGTGACCGGCGCCACCGACGCCGCCGACGAGTCCGGCTCCGACGCCGGCTCGGACGAGGACGAACTCTTCGAGGTCTCCTGACCACGTTCGGTGGTGTGCGTCTTGCCCGCAGGCCGGGCGGCGCGGTAATTTGAACGAACCGTATCTGCATCCGTCGCTGGATTCGCCTCCAGTGCCGGATGGCCTCGGCGGATCGTCAAATCAGCCGCGATCCAGTCGCCGCGGGCCGTGCCGGGCGCTCGAGACCAGGGCGTCGTCTGGCCGAACTCATGCCGCGAGACCGCCGTGCGGTGCTCCGCGGCACGGTAAGGCAGGGGGACCCCCTCATGACCATCACCCGCGCACCCGGCCGCACCCCCGGCAAGCACGCCGAGGCGGCCGCCCAGGCCCTGTTCACCGTGCTGGCCGACCTCCCGGCCGGCAGCCCCGACCGGCCCCGCGTCCGGGCTCGCCTCATCGAGCTGTACCTGCCGATGGCCGAGTACCTGGCGCGCCGCTTCCGCAACCGCGGCGAGCCGCTCGACGACCTCACCCAGGTCGCGGGCCTCGGCCTGATCAAGGCCGTGGACGGCTTCGACCCGTCCCGCGGGGCGGCGTTCACCAGCTACGCGATCCCGATGATCGTCGGCGAGCTCAAGCGGCACTTCCGCGACAAGGGCTGGGACGTGCGCGTCCCGCGCCGGCTGCAGGAGCTGCGCCTGGAGATCAGCAAGGTCTCCGGCGACCTCGCCCAGGACCTGGGCCGCTCGCCGACCGTCGCCGACCTCGCCGACCGGCTCGGGGTCAGCGAGGAGGAGATCATCGAGGGCCTCGAGTCCGGGCACGCGTACCGCACCCTGTCGATCAACGCCCCGGCCGGCGGCGACGGCAGCGCGACCGAGCTCGCCGACCTCCTCGGCGGGGCGGACCGGGCCCTGGAGGCGGTCGACGAGCGCGAGTCGCTGCGGCCGCTCATCGCCCGGCTGCCCGAGCGCGAGCAGAAGATCATCGCCATGCGGTTCGTCGGCAACCTGACGCAGACGCAGATCGCCGCCCGGCTCGGGATCTCCCAGATGCACGTGTCGCGGCTGCTGACCCACGCCCTGACGTTCCTGCGCGGCGAGCTGGCCGAGCCCCTGTGACGCGGCGAGCCCCGGTGGTCTAGGTCGGGGCGAGCACCGACGAGAGCTGGTACACGTTGTAGGCCTGCCGGATCACCGGATGGGCCACGTTGCGCACGGGAACCCCGCCCGGCGTCGTGCCGCGCTCCGAGCCCGCGTGCGCGTGGCCGTGCACGGCCAGCCCGACGCCGGGCGCCCCGTCGATGGCCTGCGCCAGGTGGTACGACCCCAGGAACGGGTAGATCTCGAGGGGCTCGCCCAGCAGTGTCTCCGGCACGGGGGAGTAGTGCGTCAGCGCGATGCGCACATCGCAGTCCAGCTCGGCCAGGCTCTCGCCGAAGCGCGCCGCCAGCTCGCGGCCGTGGCTGGTGAACGCCTTCATCTCCGGCTCGCCGAACTCGCTGGCGCAGGCGCCCGCGAAGCCGCCGCCGAAGCCCTTGGTCCCGGCGATGCCGACGCGCATGCCGTGGCACTGCAGCACGGTGCCGGAGCACTCCAGGACGATCAGGCCGGCGTCGCGCAGTACCGCCGCCACCGCCTCCTGCTCGTCGGAGTGGTAGTCGTGGTTGCCGAGGATCGCGACCACCGGCACGGGCAGCCCGCCGAACTCGCGGGCCACGCACGCCGCCTCGGCCGCGGTGCCGTGCCGGGTCAGGTCGCCGGCCAGCAGCAGCAGGTCGGCCTTCGCGCCGAGGTGCTCCAGCGCCGGCCGGTAGCGGCCCACGACGTCGGCATCCATATGCACGTCGCCGACCGCCGCCACGCGAACACAGCCCTCATCGGTCCCCGCCACGCCGACACCTGCGCTCACAGCTCCTCCACCTCTTCGGGCTCGTGGACCCGGGTCAGGCCGATGCTGCACTGCACCGGCAGGTCCGGGAACGCCTCGGCGACCACCCGGCAGATCGTGTCGCGGCGCTCGGCGCTCTCCACCTCGCCGACGAGCGCGATCCCGGTGGCGGTGCGCACGAAGCGGATCCCCTGCTCGGCGATCCGTTCGTCCTCGGCGAGCAGGTGCTGCAGCTCGCCCTCGAGGTACTGGTCCGTAGCCATCGTGTTCCCCCTTAGACGGCCGCCGCCAGCGCATTGGCCTCGGCCATCGACATCACACCGAGGCGGTCGATCAAGAATAGAAAAGCATGGGCGTAGGGCGAGTGGGCCGTTTCCCGGTAGACCCGGGGCCAGTCGATCTGCTCCCGCAGCGAGCGCGCCACCGGCAGCCCGCGGGCGAAGTCGCAGTAGTGCGCCGACCACGTGAGCACCTTGTGGATCATCAGCTCGGTCGCCGAGAGGACCGGCATGTGGCAGGCGTTGACCGCGATGACGTCGGTGTCGCTCAGGGTCGCGTCGGTCACCGGCCGCTGCACCGGGCAGAAGATGAAGTCGATCAGCAGGTCGCCGTGCTCCGTGTCGTCCCAGGCCTTCACGAGCCAGCCCTCGGGGGGCACCTCGCCGCGGAAGCCGACCTCGGCCAGCGAGGCGAGCACCCGCCCGGCGTCCTCCTCCTTGATGAGGAAGTCGATGTCGTGGTCGACGGATTCGCCGCCGCGCGCGTACACCGCGAAGCTGCCCGCCAGGCAGAAGGGGATGCCCGCGTCCTTGAGATGGAACGCGGCCTTCTTGAGCGTGGCGATCAGCGGCTGCCTGTCCTCGGAAACTGCCATGCCTGACGGCTTACCCGCCGCGTCATTCCGTCACACGCACCGAATTCGCCAGCAGATCCCCCAGCCGCCGCAGCTCCCCGGCCGGGCAGGCCTGGGCCAGCCGCGGGAAGAGCTCGGTCTCCTCCTCCTGCATGTGCTGGCGCACGGCGTCGAAGTGCTCCACGGCGAGCGAGCCGAACGAGGCGTGCTCGGCGTCCTCGTACTCCGCGATGTCCGGCCCGGCCGGCAGGTGCTCGCGCAGGGCCGGGTGCAGGAAGCGCGACTCGGCGTCGGTGTGGCGCCGCAGCGCCTCCGCGGCGGCGGCCAGGGCCTCGCGGCGCAGCCGCGGGGTGGGGGCCGTCTCGGCGTCGGCGAAGAGCGACTCCAGCCGCCGGTGCTCGGCCGTGAGGAGCTCGAGGAGGTCCGCCGACATGGATCAGGCGTACCCAGACCGGGCATTCGCCAACCCACCCTGCCGATGACGTTGGTACATGTGTTCGAATACTGGACCATGGAGCGCAGAAAGCACTGGTGGAACGGCACCTGGGGCCGGCTGGCCCGCCGCGACGTCTACCTCTTCGAGGACGCCGGCATCTGGTGGGTCGAGTCGCGGGAGGGCGGCGCCGACGGGCGCTGCCGTCGCTACGAGTTCGCCGACGAGGACAGCGCGATGAACTGCGTCTCCGGCCTGCTCGCCCAGCCGGGCAACTGGCGCGAGCTGCGGTAGGCGCAACGATTCGTCGTGTGGCTGCCGTACTGCACAACGAAACTGCGCCACCAAGCACCGGATCGCAATGGTTCGTCGTCCGGGCGGGTCGTAGGTTGTGACCATGAGTCGTCGCTACCTCATGTGCCGCCCGACGTACTTCGCGGTGGACTACGCGATCAACCCGTGGATGGACCCGACCCAGCCGGTCGACGCCGGCCGGGCGGTCGAGCAGTGGACGACCCTCTACGAGCTGTACCTGTCCCTCGGCCACACCGTCGAGCTCATCGACCCGGTCCCCGGCCTGCCCGACATGGTCTTCGCCGCCAACGGCGCGACCGTGGTGGACGGCCGGGTCTACGGCGCGCAGTTCCGCCACCCCGAGCGCGCCGACGAGGGCCCGGCCTACCTGGAGTGGTTCGCCCGTAACGGCTTCGACGTGCACGCGGCCAAGAGCGTCAACGAGGGCGAGGGCGACCTGCTGCTGGCCGGCGACTGGATCCTGGCCGGCACCGGGCTGCGCACCGAGCACGCCGCGCACGCCGAGGCGCAGGAGCTCTTCGGCCGCCCGGTGGTGACCCTGCAGCTCGTCGACCCGCGCTACTACCACCTCGACACCGCGCTCACCGTGCTGTCGGGGGACACCATCGCGTACTACCCGGGCGCGTTCTCCGCGGGCAGCCAGGCGGTCCTGCGCCGGCTCTACCCCGACGCCGTGCTCGCCACCGCCGAGGACGCCGCCGTGCTGGGCCTCAACGCGGTCAGCGACGGCCACCGGGTCGTCCTGCCATCCGCCGCCACCCGCCTGGCCGGGGAGCTAGCGTCGAAAGGGTTCCAGCCGGTCCCCGTCGACGTCTCCGAACTGCACAAGGCCGGCGGCGGCCCGAAGTGCTGCACCCTGGAGGTCCGCGCATGACCAGCGTCGTCAATCGCACCAGCGCCGGCAGCCGCACCGGCGCCGGCAGTCGCACCGCGTCGGCTGTGGAAGCGGCGGAGCAGCACACCGCGCACAACTACCACCCGCTGCCGGTCGTCATCGCCGAGGCCGAGGGCGCCTGGGTCACCGACGTCGACGGGCGCCGCTACCTCGACTGCCTCGCCGGCTACTCCGCGCTGAACTTCGGCCACCGCCACCCCGGCCTCATCGCCGCCGCCCGCGAGCAGCTCGACCGGGTCACGCTCACGAGCCGCGCCTTCCTGCACGACCAGTTCGGCCCGTTCTGCGCCGACCTGGCCCGGCTCACCGGCAAGGAGCTGGTGCTGCCGATGAACAGCGGGGCCGAGGCCGTGGAGACCGCGATCAAGGTGTCGCGCAAGTGGGGGTACAAGGTCAAGGGCGTCCCCGACGGCCGGGCCACCATCATCGTGGCCGACGGCAACTTCCACGGCCGGACCACGACCATCGTGAGCTTCTCGACCGACCCCGAGGCCCGCGCCGACTACGGGCCCTACACGCCCGGCTTCGTCGTCGTGCCCTACGGCGACCTCGACGCGCTCGCGGCCGCAGTCGACGACACCACCGTCGCCGTGCTCCTGGAGCCGATCCAGGGCGAGGCGGGGGTCCTGGTACCGCCGCGCGGCTACCTGTCCGGCGTGCGCCGGCTGTGCACCGAGCGCGGCGTGCTCTTCGTCGCCGACGAGATCCAGTCCGGCCTCGGCCGCACCGGGGCCACGTTCGCGTGCGACGACGAGTCCGTGGTGCCGGACATGTACATCCTGGGCAAGGCCCTCGGCGGCGGCATCGTCCCGGTGTCGGCGGTCGCGGCGAACGCCGACATCCTCGGCGTGCTGCGGCCGGGCGAGCACGGCTCCACGTTCGGCGGCAACCCGCTCGCGTGCGCCGTGGCCCGGGCCGTCATCGCCCTGCTGGAGACCGGCGAGCCGCAGGCCCGCGCCCGCGAGGTCGGCGCCCACCTGCACCGGCGGCTGCACGCGCTCGTCGGCCACGGCGTGACCGCGGTGCGCGGCCGGGGCCTGTGGGCGGGCATCGACATCGACCCCGCGCTCATGACGGGCCGCGAGGCGAGCGAGCGCCTCATGGCCCGCGGCGTGCTGGCCAAGGACACCCACGGCTCGACCCTGCGCCTGGCCCCGCCCCTGGTGGTCACCGAGGCCGACATCGACCTCGCCGTGGACGCCCTGACCGCGGTGCTCAAGGACTCAGCGGCGCAGTAGCCGGTTCAACCAGCCCGAGCGCTGCTCGGGCACCGCCGGGGGCGCCTCCATCACCAGCACGTCCGGGGATGCGGGGCGCACCGGCGGGACGACCGCCGGCATCCGGCGCGGGCGGGGCAGCGACGGGCGCTCGCCGTGCGCGACGGGCGGCGACGGGCGCTCGCCGTGCGCGAGGGGTGCCGACGGGTGCTCGCCGTGCGCGAGGGGCGGCGACGGGTGCTCGCCGTGCGCCACCGGGCACCGCGCGGCCGCGGGCGGAGTGATCGGGGAGCGTCCCCGCCGGCCCAGTTCGCGGGCCTCCGCGTCCAGGTAGAACGCGGGGCGCTGGTCGGCCTCGGCGTAGTACCGGTGAAAGACGCCGAGCGTCGAGGAACTCATCGGCGGCACGATCCACGACCAGTCGGCCGGGGTCGGGCGGCCGCTGCGCTCCTCGCTCGCGATGTGGGCCAGGAACCGCTCCGACTCGGTGTGGTGGTCGCTGATGCGCGCGCCCGCCTGGTCGAAGGACCACAGCACCGCGCGGTTGAGCTCGACGAGCGCGCGGTCCTTCCACAGCGAGCGCTCGGTCGAGGTGTCCAGGCCCATGCGCGCGGCGATGAGCGGCAGCAGGTCGTACCGGTCGCGGTCGGCGAGGTTGCGGGCGCCGATCTCGGTCCCGAGGTACCAGCCGTTGAACGGGGCGAGCGGGTAGTCCACCCCGCCGATGCTCAGCCGCATGTTCGCGATCGCCGGGATGGCGTGCCAGCGCAGCCCCAGCTCGGCGAACCAGCGCAGCTCCGGGTGCTCGATCGGCACCTCCCACACCGCGTCCTCGGGCAGCTCGCGCAGCGTGACCGAGCCGTCGGGGGCCTCGATCGCCAGCGGCAGCACGTCGAAGGGGTTGTCGGGCTTGCCGTGCCAGCCGTACTGCCGCAGCGTCTCGGTGAACTGCGCGTACCGCGGGTCGCCGACCACGGTGCCGTCCGGGTGGCGGTGCCCGGCGTAGCGGATCAGCTGGTCGTTCCACAGCCGCACGGCCGGCCGGCCCGGGATGTGCTGGGCGAAGACGGAGATCATCGGGCGGATGACGTGCCGCTCGCGCTGCCCGGCCAGGCGCAGGTGCCGGACGAGCTCGTCGGCGACCTCGCCGGGCGTGGTCACCTTGCGCAGGTCGCGCACGACGAGGCTGCGCCAGTAGAGCCGGCCGATGCAGCGGCTCGCGTTGCGCCAGGCCACCCGGGCGCCGAAGACGAGCTCGGCGTAGGTGTGCACGTAGGTGCCGGTCTCGGCGATCTCGTCGCGGACCCGGGCCAGGCGCTCACGCCCGTTGCCCCCGGGCTGCTGCTCGTGGTGGAAGAGGGCCAGGAAGTCCTCGGCCTCCGCGGGATCCACGGGGGCGTGGTCGTCCCAGGGCCGTCCCTGCGTATCGCGGTATCCGGGCACGCTCACGCGCAACCTCCAACGCGGATGTTCCAGTGCGGGTGGCAAGGAGAACATCGTGTTCGCGCGCGGAAGGTCCAGGTCGCACACGGTGTGCGGCCCGCGGGGCGGCGTCAGCTATTGCAAGTTGCAGAAAACGGAAAGGGAGCGCCGCCGGACGCTCCGGCGACGCTCCCCTCCTCGGCCCCCCACCCCACTAACCGGAGGCCACCCGGCGCAGCCGGGCCAGGTAGGTCTGCGCCACGACCACCAGCGCGATGAACGCCCCGCTGATGACCGTCTGCCAGGCCGACGTGACGGTGCCGATCTGGTTGATGATGTTCTGGATCACCTGCAGCAGCAGCACGCCGGCGATGGTGCCGCCGAGGGTGCCCGCGCCGCCGGTCAGCAGCGTGCCGCCGACGACCACCGCGGCGATCGCGTCGAGCTCCATGCCCGTGCCCAGCACCGTGACGCCGGAGCCGAGCCGGGCCGCGTTGAGGGCGCCCGCGAGCCCGGCCAGGAGGCCGGAGAGCACGTAGACCCGCACCTGGGTGCTGCGGATCTTCACGCCCATCAGGCGGGCCGCGTCCTCGCTGCCGCCGATGGCGTAGACGGACTGGCCGAAGCGGCTGCGGTACAGCAGCAGCATCCCGGCCGCGAAGAGCACCACGACGAGGTAGACCGGGTACCCGATCCCGCCCAGCTCGCCCGTGCCGAAGTGCTTGAAGGAGTCGGTCTTCACCAGGTAGGTGTCGGCTCCCTCGTCGGACAGGGCGAGCATCAGCCCGCGGGCCCCGAGCAGCCCGGCGAGCGTGACGATGAAGGGCGCCAGCCGCGCGTAGGCGATGATGAGCCCCTGCGCCAGCCCGAACAGCCCGCAGACGGCCAGGGGGAGCGCGAAGGCGGCCCAGGTGCCGAACTGCGACGCCCAGGCGGCCAGCACCCCGCCCAGCACGTACAGCGACCCGACGGACAGGTCGATGCCGCCGCTGATGATCACGAAGGTCATGCCGAGCGCGATGAGCGCGGGCGGCGCGGTGGAGATGAGCACCGTGCCGAGGTTGTCGAAGGTGCGGAAGCTGTCCCACGTGACGACGCCGACGATGATCACGAGCACGAGCACGGCGAGCGCGCCCTGGCGCTGCACCAGCTCGACGATCCGCTCGGTGCGCATCGAGGCGGCCTCGGCCCGGGCCGGCTTGGCCGGGGGCGTGACCACGGTACCGGCGGGCATACGCGGAGGCGTCTGGCTCATCGGGTCCTCCGTTCGCGGGCCGCGTACACGGCGACCAGGATGATGACCGCCTGCACCATCTGCGCGGTCGAGTCGCGCAGGTTGTTGGCGATCATCGTCGCGGTCAGCAGCTGCATGAGCAGCGCGCCGGCCACGGTGCCGAGCACGCGCACCTTGCCGCCGGTCAGCGGGGTGCCGCCGACGACCACCGCGGTGATCGCGGAGAGCTCGATGAGCAGCCCGATCCGCGACGCGTCGGCCGAGCCGATCCGGGCCACCTGGATGACGCCCGCGATCGAGGCGAGGATCGCGCTGATGACGTAGACCGTCACCAGCACCCGGCGCACCGGGACGCCGGCCAGCACCGCGGCCGGGCGGTTGTCGCCGATGGCCAGCAGTCGCCGGCCGAAGACCGTCCGGCGCACCACGAAGCCGACCACGACGGCCAGCACCGCGGCGATCCACACGGTGTAGGGCACGTAGAAGAACTGGCCCGTGCCGATCTCGATGAAGTTCTGGTCGTGGATGTCCTTGTAGCGCCCGCTGGACAGCACGAGCGCGATGCCCCGGCCCGCCACCAGCATCGCCAGCGTCGCCACGATCGGCTGGAGGCCGACGAAGGCCACCAGGCCGCCGTTGACCAGGCCGATGACCAGCCCGCCGACGAGCGCGAGGACGATCGCGGGGACGGGGCCGTAGCCGAGGTACAGCGGGATGATCGCCGCCCCGAGGGCCATCACGGACCCGACCGACAGGTCGATGCCCTCGGTGCCGATGACCAGCGCCATGCCCAGCGCCACGATCACCACGGGGGTGACCTGGACGAGCTGGATGCGCAGGTTCGACCACTCGAGGAAGTTGTCGGTCCAGACGATGTTGAACAGCACCAGCACGAGCAGGGCCACGTAGACGCCGTACACCGGCAGCAGCCGGCGCCAGCGGGACAGATCGAGCCTGTTGACAGCCGTCGTATCCGTCATGACGACGCCACCGCGATCACGTTCATCAAATGCTCCGTCGTCACTTCCTCGCCGCGCAGCATCCCCACCACGGCGCCATCACGCAGGACCACGACCCGGTCGGAGCCCTCGACGAGCTCCTCGGCGTCGGAGGACACCAGCACCACCCCGAGGCCCTCGGCCGCCAGCTCGTCGATGAGCGCCTGCACCTCGGCCTTCGCGCCCACGTCGATGCCGCGGGTCGGCTCGTCCAGCAGCAGCACCTTCGGGCCGGTCGCCAGCAGCCGGGCCAGCAGCACCTTCTGCTGGTTGCCGCCGGAGAGATCGCCGACCCGCTGGTGCGGGCTGGACGCCTTGATCCGCAGGCGCTGCATGAACGTGTCGACGATCTCGTCGATCTTGCGCTCGGAGACGACGCCGGCGGTGGCGAGGCGGGGCAGGATCGCCAGGGCGATGTTCTCCCGCACCGACAGCCCCAGCGCGATGCCCTCGGCCTTGCGGTCCTCGGGCTGCACGGCGATGCCGGCCTTCAGCGCGCTCACCGGGGTCGGGCGGCGCAGCGGCCGGCCGTCGACCTCGACGGCCCCGCTGTCCAGCGGCAGCGCGCCGGCCACCGCCTTGATGGTCTCGCTGCGCCCGGCGCCGAGCAGGCCGCCGAGCCCCACGACCTCGCCCGGCCGGACCTCGAAGCTGACGCCGGCGAGGTGGTGGCGGCTGTTGAGGTCGGTGGCCTTCAGCACCGGCGCGCCGCCGGCGGCGTCGTGCTCGCCGGCGAAGCTGGTGAACGAGCGCCCGGCCGAGACCGGACGGCCCAGCATGTGCGAGACGAGCTGGACGCGCTCCAGGTCGGCCAGCCGGCCCGCGTGGACGAGCTTGCCGTCGCGCAGGATCGTGACGCTGTCGCAGATGCGGTACAGCTCGTCGAGGCGGTGGCTCACGTAGATGATGCCGACGCCGCGCTCGTGCAGCCGTTGGATGACGCCGAAGAGCGTCTCCACCTCGCGGGGCTCGAGCGAGGAGGTCGGCTCGTCCATCACGACGACCTTGGCGTCGACCATGACGGCCCGGGCCAGCGCGACCATCTGCTGCGCGCCGAGGGGCATGAGGCCCAGCGGGCGGCGCACGTCGGAGGTGATGCCGTAGCCGGAGAGGATCTCGGCCGCCTCGCGGTTCATCCGGGCGACGTCGACCAGGCCGAGGCGGTTGCGCGGCTCGCGGGTGAGGAAGAGGTTGCGCGCCACGCTCATGAGCGGGACGAGGTTGACCTCCTGGTAGATGGTGGAGATCCCGGCCGCCTGGGCGTCCAGCGGGCCGCCGAAGGAGACCGGCTCGCCCTGGTAGCGCACCTCGCCGCCGTCCGGGCGGTAGACGCCGGTGAGGACCTTGATCAGGGTGGACTTGCCGGCGCCGTTCTCGCCGACGAGCGCGTGCACCTCGCCCGCGTGCAGCGTGAACGAGACGTCGTCGAGCGCGCGCACGCCCGGGAACCGCTTGCTGACCCCGGTGACTTCCAGCAGGGACATGTTGCCTCTTCTCACGCGTCGAACCCCGGCCCGCGCCCGGCGCGAGGCCGGGCGCGGACCGGGGTTGCCAGGCCTAGTAGGACAGACCGATGTCGGACGACGCGTTGGTGGAGTCGTACTCGCGGTCGGAGATGATGATGTTCTCCGGGATCGCCTCGCCGTTGAAGAACTTCTCAGCGGTGGAGAAGGCCAGCGGGCCGAAGCGCGGGTTGGACTCGATGACCGAGTAGATCCAGCCGTCGACGATGCCCTGGACCGCGCCCTTGGTGCCGTCGATCGTCACGATCTTGACGTCGCCGGCCTTCTTGCTGGCGCCCTTGAGGGCGGTCACCGCGCCGAGGGCCATCTCGTCGTTCTCGGCGTAGATGCCGTTGACGTTCGGGTTGGCCTGCAGCAGCTGCTCGGCCGTCTTCTGGCCCTCCTCGCGGGAGAAGTTGCCGGTCTGCTCGAAGACGATCTTGATGCCCGGGGCGACCTTGGCCATCTCGTCCTTGAAGCCGCTGGTGCGCAGCGTGGTGACGTTGTTGCCCGGCGCGCCGAGCAGGATCGCGACCGTGCCGGTGTTGTTGAGGGCCTTGGCCATCTTGTCGGCGGCCCGCTTGCCCTGCTCCGCGAAGTCCGACCCGATGAAGGTCAGGTAGTTGGTGCAGCTCTTCGCGTTGATCTTCCGGTCGATCGTGATGATCGGGATCTTCTTCGCCGAGGCCTTGGCGAAGACCGAGTCCCAGCCGTCGGAGTTCAGCGGAGCGACGATCAGCAGCTGCACGCCCTGGTCGATCAGGGTGCTCACGTCGGTGATCTGCTTGTCGAACTTCGAGTCGGCGTTGGTGGTCTTGAGGTTGGCCTCGGGGATGCCCAGCTTCTTCGCCTCGTCCTTGATGGACTGGGTCTCGGCGATGCGGAAGGGGTTGGCCTCCTTCTCCGACTGGGAGAAGCCCACCTGGGCCGTCTTCAGGTCGATCTTGGTGCCGCCGAACTGCTGCAGCGTGCAGGTGGCGCCGGAGGCGTCGGCCGACTTGGTGGCCTGCGCGGCGGCGGAGGCGTTCGCCGACGAGCCGGACCCGGCGGTGTCGTCCTCGGACTTCGCGCAGCCGGTCATCAGCAGGGCCGCGGCGCTGAGCACGGCCAGGGCGGGCCGCCAGCGGCCACGCATGTCGATCATGGTGCAACTCCCTTGAGCGAGGGGTCGACTGGGGTGTCGGTGCGAGACCTCATCGAGGTGTATCGCATTCACTCATCCTCCAACTTTTTCTGTCAAGACTTTCCACCCACCCGCCCAAAACCAAACACCAACTGTCACATGACCGAGACCTGGGCGATGCCTGACCGACATCGATGGGGGACCTTGTGCGGGAGTGGGGGACGGCGTACAACAATATTCAACATGTTCGATCTCGTACCGCCTGGGAGCTGCGATGATCCGATCTTCCGGGGCGCTGCAACGCGCCCTGACCGCCGCCGCCACGACCCTCGGGCTGGCCCTCGCGGCATCCGTCCCCGTCCTGGTGACCGTCACATCGCCCGCCTCGGCCACCGCCACGCCGCAGCCGGGCCCCCTCACCGCCCCCGTGATGGGGTGGAACAGCTGGAACCGGTTCGGCTGCAACATCGACGAGAACCTGATCAAGGCGACCGCCGACGCCCTGGTGAGCACCGGCCTGCGCGACGCCGGGTACACCTACGTCGACATCGACGACTGCTGGATGGCGAGCACCCGCGACGCCCAGGGCCGCCTGCGGCCCGACCCGGTCCGCTTCCCGGGCGGCATCGCGGCCATCGCGACCTACGTGCACGCCCGCGGCCTCAAGCTCGGCATCTACTCCTCGGCCGGCACCGCCACCTGCCAGGGGCTGCCCGCGAGCCTCGACCACGAGACCACCGACGCCCAGACGTGGGCCTCCTGGGGCGTGGACCTGCTCAAGTACGACAACTGCAACAACCAGGGCCGTCCCGCCTACGACCGCTACAAGGCGATGGGCGACGCGCTGAAGGCCACCGGACGGGCGATCGTCTACAGCATCTGCAACTGGGGCGACGACCAGCCGTGGGTCTTCGGCCCCGACGTCGGGGGCAGCTCCTGGCGCACCACCGGCGACATCAACGCCAGCTGGGGCAGCATCACCTCGATCCTGGACCAGCAGGCCGGGCTGGAGCCGTTCGCGCGCAGGGGCTTCTACAACGACCCCGACATGCTCGAGGTCGGCAACGGCTCGCTCACGCAGGACGAGAACATCGCCCACTTCTCGCTCTGGTCGCTGCTGTCCGCCCCGCTGCTGCTCGGCAACGACCTGCGCTCGGTCAGCGCCACGACGCTCGGCATCCTGCGCAACGCCGACGTCATCGCCGTGAACCGGGACTGGGGCGGCTCCCAGGGCCGCCGCATCGCCGACTCGGGCGACCAGGAGGTCTGGGCCAAGCCGATGAGCGACGGATCGGTCGCCGTGGTCCTGTTCAACCGCGGGGCCGCCACCGCGACCGTCTCGACGAGCGCGGCCGCCCTCGGGCTCGCCGGCTCCAGCTCGTACGCCACCAAGAACCTCTGGACCGGCGCGACCGGCACCACCACGGGGGCGCTCAGCGCCTCGGTGCCCTCCCACGGCGTCGCCATGTTCCGGGTCACCCGCGCGGGCTCCCTGTCCGGGGCGCCCGCGGCCGGCACCTACCAGGTCAGCGACATGACGTGGGCCGCGTCCAGCAACGGCTGGGGCCCGGTCGAGCGCGACCGCGCCAACGGCGAGCAGGCGGCCGGCGACGGCGGGACGCTCAACATCGGCGGCACCACGTTCGCCAAGGGCCTCGGCGCGCACGCGGACTCGGCCGTCCAGGTGTACCTGGGCCGGGCCTGCCGCACCTTCACCGCGCAGGTCGGGGTCGACAACGAGACGGGCACCGCGGGCTCGGTGCGCTTCGCGGTCTACGGCGACGGCCGCCTGCTCGGCTACTCCGGCGTGAAGACCGGCGGCCAGGCGCCGACCCGCCTCACCGTGTCGACGGGCGGCTACCTGAACCTGGAGCTGCGGGTCACCGACGCCCGCACGAACGGCATCACGAGCGACCACGCGGACTGGGGGAGCCCGACCCTGGTCTGCGGCGGCGCCGGCTCGGGCTCGGCCGTCAGCGACCGCACCTGGGGCGCGACGAGCAACGGCTGGGGCCAGCCGGAGCGGGACATGTCCAACGGGGAGCAGGCGGCCGCGGACGGCAGCGTCATCACCGTCGGCGGCGTGTCCTACCCCAAGGGGGTCGGCGCCCACGCGGCGAGCGACATCACCGTCCCGTCCGCGGGCTGCACGCGGTTCACCGCCGTCGGCGGCCTGGACGCCGAGGTGGGCACGAGCTCGACGGGCGTGACGTTCTCGGTGCTGGGCGACGGCACGACGCTGTACACGAGCCCGACGGTGACGGCCGGCGCGCCCGTCGCCATCGACGTGGACGTCACCGGCCGCTCCAGCGTCCGCCTGGTCCTGGGCGGCGCGGGCAGCATCGACTACGACCACGCCGACTGGGCCGACGCGCGCCTGGTCTGCTGACACCAGGTCGTCAAGGGCCGGACCGGCTGCCGCGGCCGGTCCGGCCCACGACGGTGCGGGTCAGAACCGCTCGGTGGGTCCCTCGACGCCGCGGATTCCGTCCCAGTAGGCCGCGAGCACCGCGATCGAGCGGCTCCGTTGTCTGCGGCCGCCGACGGCGGCGCCGAGCACCGACTGGGTCAGGGTCTTGTAGTGGATCGGCTCGCTGAGCAGCATCCGCTTGAGCGGGCTCGAGTAGTGCTTGCGCACGAAGAGGATCTCGTTGCGGTAGTGGTAGTACTGGGCCCGGGGGCTGGCCGTGTCGAGGCTGCCGCCCCGCAGGTGCCACACCTCCGAGGCGCAGACAAGGCCGACCTTCCCGCCGGCGACGGCGATGCGGTGCACCAGGTCGAACTCTTCCTTGTAATGGAAGAACCGCTCGTCGAACAGCCCCACGCGCATCACCCACGGCACGCTGAGGAACAGCGCCGCGCCGGTCACCACGTCGACCTCGTGCGGGCCCTCGTCGCAGCCGGAGCAGCGGAACGGCTCGACCCGGCCGTTGGGCAGCATCGCGGCGACGAGGTAGGACTCGGTTTCCGGATCGTCCGGTTGCTGCGACGTCACCTGCCGCGCCACCGACACCGCGAACCGGTCGGTGTGCTCCAGCAGGGCGGCCAGTGCCGTCGGGCGGGGCACGGCGTCGGCGTTGAGCACCCAGACCCATTCGGCCCCGCGCGCGTGTGCCGCCCGGATGCCGGCGTTCATGCCGCCGGCGAAGCCGAGGTTGCTGTCCAGCTCGACCAGGGAGAACGGCTCCTCGACCAGGGCCAGCTTCGCGAGCGAGTCATCCTCGGAGCCGTTGTCGACCACGATGATGTCGGGAACCACGGTGCCGGCGGCGACCGCCCGCAGGCAGCGGATCGTCTCGTCCGCGCAGTTCCAGTTCAGAATGACCGCCACGACATCACTGCGCACGCCCGTCAACCCCGTTCATGGTCCGTTGCCGCATCGCCGTGCGGTATCGGTACAGCGCTGTGCACGATAGACCAACATGGCCGCGGCCGCGGACCCGGTCGTCCGGCCGCGGTGGCCGTTCGTCAGGGTTGCGCCGAGATGACCTGGACCGCCCCGTTGGGGAACTGCGCGCAGAGCTGCACCTTGCCGTTCGTCTGCCGGGCGAAGACGCGCACCGACTGGTCGCCCGGAGGTGGCGGCGTCGGCTGTGCCCGCAGCTCGAACGCCGGGTACGCGACCAGGTTCGTCGCCACGTCGGCCAGCCCTTGGACGATCTCGACCAGCGAGGTCGGGTGCGGCTTGCCGATCCAGCCCGCCCGCGTCGGGGTGGTGCTGAGCTGCTCGCTGCTGACCTCGGGCATGCAGACGTTGGCCCGCACGCTCGACCGGCCCCGGTCGAAGCCGAAGTCGACGGCCGCCGTCGCACAGTTGAGGATCTTGGTGTCGATGAGCGATCCGGCCGGTTCGCCCGGGTCCGGGCCGAGCGCGAACTGGACGCCGATCTCGGGTCTCGACCCCGAGTGGCTGCCGCCGAGGACGAGGCCGCCGAACCATCGGCAGTCGCTGCGGGAGATCCGCACGCCGATCCCGCCGTTGATGTCCGCGTAGCAGTTCACGCAGCCGATCGCGGGCGCGTCGAGCTCGAACGCCACCCGCTGCCGCATGCCCCAGCCGTGACAGTTCACCATCGACGATCCGTTGCTCCACCCCGCGAGGCGAAAGCCGCTGCCGCCGTTCTCGAACGACACGCAGTTGACGAACATCGAGTCGTGCGGGCCGTTGAAGTTGATCCCGTGACCGTCGTTGTCGTGCGAGCGCACGGCGGTCAGGCGGCTCTCCATCTGGTGCGACGGGTAGGGCAGGGCCGGCGTGGCCACCCACTCGCTGTACATGCCGTCCTGGCGGCAGTTGAGGATCGTCACCTCGGTGAGCTCGTAGCCGTAGCCGTAGATGCGCAGGCCGAAGCCGCCGGACTGGTTCTGTGCCTTGTTCCCGTCGAGCACGAGGTCGCGCACGCTGAAGTTGCTGATCCCGTCCGCGTCACCGCTTCCGGTCAGCCGCTCGAAGCCCGCGGACTCCAGGATGGCGGTGCCGGCGCCGGGGCGCAGCCGGATGACCGTCGCGTCGCCGGCTCCGCGCAGATGAACGCGCGAGTGCAGGGTCAACCGCCCGGTCAGGTAGACGCCCGGGGGCAGGTACACGACGCCGCCGGTGGGCTGGGCCGCGTCGATCGCCTTCTGGAGCTTCTCCGTGTCGTCGGTCTTGCCGTCGCCGGTCGCGCCCATCTCCCGCACGTCGAAGATGGCCCGTGCGGGCGTGCCGCCGCCGGACGTGAGGTGGTGCACCGCCGTGGCGGCGCCCGCGATGCCGACGCCCGCCCCCACCGCGAGGACGCTGCCCCGGGTCAGCAGCGCCCGCCGGGCCGGCGACTCCACGGCGCCAGGCGGGAACCCGGCCCCCGGCAGCCTCGGACGCACGTTCTCGGCCCACCATCGGCGGGGGGACCGGAGCACCGCAGTGAATGGGTTCACGCCGGAAGGTTAGTCGACGCGCCATCCGAGCTGCTGGTGCGGCCGATCGTCGTGCGGTCGTCCGGGACGGTCAACTGTGACGCTGCCAGAGGTCGCGGAACGGCTCCCACTTGCCGCCGAGCCCGTCCGCGCAGCTCGTCTCGAGCAGGAGAGCGGCCGAGGCGTCCTCGTCCCGGTCCCACCAGATCCCGCAGACCGCCTTGCCGTCGTCGCGCTTGAACGCATACTCCACGAGCGTGCCCGGCGCCTTGGTGACGCCGCCGGTCATCCGGCTCGGCTCCTTGAGCCCGGGGGCGACGGCGCCGCCTTCCTGGTTGAGCCGCTGCCGGTAGGCCCGGGCGTTGTTGCGTACCTCGGGCGTCTTGTACACGATGAACTGCGTGTAGACCGGTCCGAGCTGGCACGTGACGTTCTTGAACTCGAAGTTCGGCGGCGGTGCGCTCGCGTCGGTGTGGACGTTGCAGTTGCTGAGCTCGGGCAGCCACGGCTCCGCGAGGGCCGCCAGTTCGCCGTCCAGCTTCGTCTTGTTGATCTCGACCTGGGCCGCCTCGAACGGCGGCAGCGCGGCGCTGGCCGACGGGGACGGGTTCGGTGCCGCGGCGGCCGGCGTCTTCTTCGCCGTGCCCGCGCCGATGAAGTATCCGCCCGCGCCGGCGCCCAGCACGGCGATGAGGCCCACGATCAGGCCGATGACGAGGCCATGCCGGCTCTGCTTCGGAGGCGGCGGGAACCGCGACTGGAAGTCGCCCGCAGGCGCGTCGAGGGGGCTCGGCCCCGGAGCCTGGTCCCAGCCCTGGCCGGCCGATTTCCATCCGGCGGACGACGGGCCGGTGTCCTGGCTGAACGGTGTCCAGGCCTCCTGGGGCGGGGCCGGCGAGTACGGCGGTCCGCTCTGGGGGTAGCCGGCCGGGGCGGGTGGGCCGCTCTGGGGATAGCCGGCGGGAGCGGGTGGGCCGCTTTGCGGGTAGCCGGCCGGGGCGGGTGGGCCACTTTGCGGATAGCCGGCGGGAGCGGGCGGGCCGCTCTGCGGGTAGCCGGATGTGGCGGGTGGGCCGCTCTGCGGGTAGCCGGATGTGGCGGGTGGGCCGCTCTGCGGGTAGCCGGGGGGCGACGACCACGGCGGCTGCTCGGCACTGGCCGGCGAGCTGGACATGGGGCCTTGCGACCACTGCTCAGGCCCCGGCTGGGGAACCCACAGCCGGGCCGTCGGAGCCTCGGAGTCGGGCTCAGCGCCACCACCGGCGGGCCAAGGCGCCGGGTTACGTGCCGACTGATCCTGGGACGCCTCATCGCTCACGTGCGGGAGGGTACCAGCCAGGCGCACCACGCAGGCCCCCGCGTGATCTTCACATCGTGCCGATGCCGCGAGTTTGCGGATGCGGCGAACAATCGACCGGTCCGACATCCGAATGAAGTTCGCAATCCCGACAATGGAGCCTTGACAGTAGCCGGGCGTATGCCACTAATGTCAGGGCCCGCCGAGTCGGCCGGAAACGATCACGCGGCCGGATCCGTCGACGCACATGGGGGTAGTGGTGCTGAAGCCGCGGCGTGTCTGTCGGCGTCCCGCGAGCGAGTGTGACGGTGGGTCCGAATGACCCTCGTCACGGGTCCGGGCCACGACGACACCGGTCACGACCGCACCGAAGGCCCCGCGTCCGGTCTCCTGGCCGGCCGATCGGTGGCGCTCGTGCACGAGTGGTTCGGCTCGACGGGCGGCTCGGAGAAGGTGTTCCTCAGCATCGGCGACGCCATCGCGCATGCTGAGCGATTCGTGCTGTGGAAAGACGGCGACGCGCATGAAGAGTCCGCCATGCGTGAGTCGTGGCTGGCTCGCACGCCGTTGAAGGCGTCGAAGGCCCTCGCGCTACCGTTCATGCCGGTGGCCTGGCGCACGCTGAGCCGCAAGGACTACGACGTGGTGATCTCGTCGAGCCACGCGTTCGCGCACACCGTGAAGCTGGGTTCGTCGGAGCGGACGCGGTACCTCAGCTACGTGCACTCGCCGGCCCGCTACGTGTGGAGCCCGCACTTCGACGGCCGGGGCGCCAACCCGGCGCTCGGCCTGCCCCGCAAGGCGCTGCAGGCGGCCGACGTGCGGCTCAGTCGGCACGTGCACAGTTATGCGGCCAACTCCCGCGAGGTCCAGGCCCGGATCCGCCGCTACTGGAAGCGCGACGCGCACGTCGTGAACCCGCCGGTCGACGTCGAGTTCTACGCCGGCGCGCCCGCGGGGGACCGGGAGCAGCCGCGCGACTACCTGCTCGGCGTCGGGCGGTGGATCCCGTACAAGAACTTCGATCTCATGATCGAGATCGCGGCCGCCTCGGGGCTGCCGCTCGTGATCGCCGGCAAGGGACCCGAGGAGGCGGCCCTGCGCCGGCTCGCGGCCAAGGTGGACGTGCCGGTCCGCTTCGAGGTCCGGCCGAGCGACGAGCGGCTCCGCGAGTTGTACTGGGGGGCCCGGGCGCTGCTGTTCCCGACTCACGAGGACTTCGGCATCATCCCGGTCGAGGCGCAGGCCTGCGGTACGCCGGTCATCGGCATCGACTCCGGCGGCCTCAAGGAGACCGTGGTCCACGGCGAGACCGGCTTCCTCGTCGACTCGCTCGACCCCGGGCAGTTCGTGCCGGCGGTCCGCGGGGTCGCGAAGCTGGACCGGGCGCGCGTCCAGGCCGGCGCGGCCGCCTTCTCGCAGGACGCCTTCGTCGCCAACCTGTCGAGGTGGGTCACCGATGCGACCGGCTGACCGCGCCACCGTGGAAACCCGATGAACATGCTCGGCATCGCGATCGTCAACTACCGCAGTGCGGACGACACGGCCGCGCTCGTCCGCTCGATCGTCGCCCACCACGACGATCCGAACCTCGCCGTCGCGATCGCGATCGTCGACAACAGCGATGAGCCGGCCGAAGTCGCGCCGATCGCCGAGCACGCCCGGCGGTGCGGCATGGTGAGCACCGTGCTGCACGGCCACGGCAACGTGGGGTACGCGGCCGGCAATAACCTGGCGGCGTCGTGGCTGCTCGGCCAGGGGGCCGGGGTCGTGTGGGTGCTCAACCCGGACACCAGGATCGTCGCGGGCCGGCTCACCGCGGCGTTCGAGACGCTGCGCTGCGGCGGACCGGTGATCGCCGCCACGACCAGCGCGGCACCGGACGGCTCGGGCCACCCGGACCTCGGCGCCATCGACCTGTGGACCGGGCGCAGCGGCAGGCCGGCGGCCGGCGTGGCCGCGGCCGGACGCACGCTCACCTACGTCGCCGGGCACTCGGTGCTGGTCAACCGCGACGCCTGGCTGGCCCTCGGCGGCTTCTCCGAGGACTTCTTCCTGTTCTTCGAGGAGGCCGACCTCGCGGTTCGCTCGGCCCGGCTCGGCATCCCGACCACCGTGGTCGCCGGACTGACGGTCGAGCACGCCGGGGGCGGCTCCACCGGTGCGACCGCCGACCTGCGCGCGAAGTCGCAGATCACCTACTTCCACGCCAGCCGCAGCTGCATGATCTTTTTCCGCAAGCACCATCGCAAGCGGGTGCCGGCGGCCTTCGCTGCCCGGCTCGCGTATGCGGCGAGGGTGCTGCCGGCGGGCGGACCGGCGGCGGCGTCCGCGGTCGTGCGCGGTGCGATCGCCGGGCTCCGGGCATGAGCGGCCGGGAGCGCGGCGGAGGGGGCGCCCATCGTCAGCCTCGCCCCGGCGGGCCGCTGCCCGGGACCTCTGCCGTGCGCAAGGTGCTGGGCAGCGCCACCGTGATGTACCTCAGCGCGCTCGGCATGTCCGGCGCGGCGATCCTGCTGAGCATCGCCCTGCCACCGGACGAGCGCGGTCTCCTGGTCGCCACGACCACCAGCGCGTCGCTCGGCGTGGCGATCGGCGGGTTCTCGCTCGAGTCGTTCCTGCTGGCCCAGGGGCGCGGCTGGCTGGGTGAGCTCTCCGGCCGGCGCAGCCTGCTCATCTACCTGGCCACGGTGCCGATCTCGGCCGTCCTGGCTTGGGCCTTCGCGTTGTACTCGGCCGAGGCCTCGCCCCTCGCCGCCGCCATCGGCGCGGTGTGCATCGCGGCGAGCACCGTGCCGGCGGCGGCCGGTCTGACCCTCGGCGAGTTCCTCAGCGTGTACCGGCACCGGGCCGTGTACGCGGCCGCCGCACCCCTGCTGTACGTGGTGCTGATCGCGATGTCGGTGCGGACCGGCGAGAGCTGGCTGATGGCCTGGCTGGCCTGCCAGGTGACGATGGCCGTCGGTCTCTGGGCGGCCCACGGCGCGGTACTGCTGCGCATGGGCCGCCGCCCCTCGCTGCACCCCGAGCGGCTCGACCGGATGGCGGTCACCCACGTCGGCGCGATCGCGGTCGCGTTCAACTTCCGCTTCGACCAGCTCGCCCTCGCCCGCTACCAGGGCGCCGACCAGATCGCGGTCTACTCGCTGGCGGTCGCGGCGATCGAGTTCGCGCAGTCGGGCGCCGTCGTGGCGGCCCAGCGGACGCTCGGTGACCACGAGGAGGGCTCGGCCGACCGGATGCGCGGCGTGCTGCGCCGGTCGCTGCTGCTGGCAGTCGGGCTCGGCGCGCTGGTCCTCGTCGGGCTGGCCGGCATCGGGCTGCTCACCGACGGCTACGAGATGGCCTTCCTGGTCGGCCTGGTCCTGCTGCCGCGCAGCATCGCGGTCGCGGCGGACAAGGTGTTCAGTGCCCGCCTGGTGAACCTGCACCGCGAGCGCACCGCGACGCTGCTGGCCATCGTCACGGCCGTCGCCGCCGTCGTCGGATACTCCCTGGCCGCACCCCGCTTCGGACTGGTCGGCGTCGCGGCGGTCTCCTCGGTGCTGTTCGTCCTGCACAGCATCGCGGCCGGGGCGGCGCTGCGAGCCGGGCGGCCGGCACCCGCAAGCCGGCCGGATCCCACGGTCAGGGAGCCGGAGCCCACCCATGTCGTGTAGCGGCTCCGAGAGGCACTAGCGTGCACATTCTGCTGGTCAGCCACTCGTCGGACCTCATGGGCGCCGAGCTCTCGGTGCTGCCGGTCGTGTCGGAGGCGGTCGGGAACCGGGGTCACCGGGTGACCGTCACCGTGCCGGGCGAGGGCCCGCTGACGCCCCGGCTCGCGGCGGCCGGCGCGGATGTCGAGGTGCTGCCGACGAAACTGTGGATGGGGCGCCGGTTCAACCCCGTCGTCGGGTCGGTACGGCTGCTGCAGGCCGCGTTGTCCGCGCCCGGCTATGAGCGGTACGTCTCCCGGCTGCGGCCCGACCTCGTCGTCACGAACTCGGCCGTCATCCCGGCCGGTGCGGTAGCCGCCCGCCGCGCCGGGATACCGCACGTCTGGGTCGTGCACGAGACCCTGCTGACGAACCCGTCGCTGCGCTCGGCGCTGCCCAAGCGCACGCTGACCCGCATGATCGACGATCTGTCGGCGAGCATCGTGGCCGTGTCGGACCTCGTCGCCGAGCAGGTCCTGAGCCTGACGCCCGGCGCCGCGGCGAAGATGACCGTCATCCCGCCGGCGATCCCGGCGCGCCCCCTCGCCCCGCCGCCGCCCGCCGAGCGGGCCGGCCTGACCAGGCTTCTGCTGCTCGGGCGGCTCAGTGAGGAGAAGGGCCAGCGCGACGCGGTCGAGGCCCTGGCGATCTGCGCCCGGGCCGGGCACGAGCTGCACCTGCGGTTCGCGGGCATCAGCGACCCGGCGGCGCAGGAGACGCTGCGCGCGCTGGCCCGGACGCTCGGCGTCGGCGATCTGATCGATATCCTCGGATGGACCGACAGTGCCGACGCGCTCTATGCCTGGACCGACGCCACGCTGATGCTGTCCCGCAACGAGGCATTCGGCCGGGTCACGGTCGAGTCGCTGATGTCCGGCCGGCCGGTGGTCGGCTATCGGGCGGGCACCACGCCGCAGCTCCTCGCCGACGGCGGCGGCCTGCTGGTGGAGCCCGGGGTCGAGAGCCTGGCGCGCGCACTGTCCGACCTGGCCGCCGCGCCGCCCGCCTTCGCCCGCCTGCGCGCCGAAGCGGTCGAGCGGGCGCGGCACCTCAACGGGGCGCCGTCGTCGGAGAAGCGGCTCGTGGACCACCTCGAAACAGTGCGTGCGGAGGGTTGATGGCCAGGTTCGCGGGGGTGATCGGCTGGGCCGGTCTGGCCGCCTTCGCCATCGGCGCGCTGGGTGGCTGGAGCCCGAGCCTCCTGGTGGCCCTCTTCGTCGGGGTCGCCGGGCTCTGGGGCCTTTACACTCCCCAGCGGCTCAACTACACGCTCTTCGCGGTCATGTTCCTGGTGCCGGCGACCGTCGACTTCGGCTACCCCACGTATCCGGAAGTCATGATCCTGCTGACCGCCACGGCCATCGCGGTCTACGGCCGCATCCAGCGGTTCGACCCCGAGGAACCGATCCCGGTGGGCGGTCTCGTCGTCTTCGCGCTGCCGATGGTGTGCGTCCTCACCGCGCTGGCCAACTGGCGCAGCCTGAAGGACGTCCTGATCGGCGTCCTCTCGCTCGGGTGCTACAGCATCATCACCTGGCACGTCATCGATGAGGCGAGGCGCGACGGTGCCGCGATGCGCCGCCTCGCGCTCGGGTTCGCCTGGATCGGGGTGCCGATCGCGCTCCTGGCGATCTACCAGCGGCTGAGCGGCACCTGGCCCATCCTCGACGAGTACACGGTCAGCCCGGCGTTCACCTCCGGCGCTGGTCCGGGCCGCTCCGCCGGGACGATGGGCCACCCGATCGTCTACGGCACGTACTGCATGATGGCCATGTGCGCGGCGCTGGCCCTGCGGGGGACGCTCTGGCGGCTGCCCTTCGCGGCGGGCGCGGTGGGGCTGCTGCTGTCGGGCTCCCGCAGCGCGTGGATCGGTATCGCCTGCGCCCTGGCGTACTGGTACCTGACCCTCGAGCGGAAGTTGACCCGGCGCGGCGTGACCCTCGTGGTGGCGGCCCTGGCGGGCGGCGGAGCCCTGGTCCTGGTCGGCCCGCAACCCGTCCGCAACGCGGTGGAGCTGCTCCGCACTCGCCTGACGAACCTGTCGCAGCAGGACTCGGCGACCGCTCGGTACCGGCGGTCCGGGGAGGCGTGGCACGGCATCTGGAGCAGCGCCCACACCGTCCTGTTCGGGGAGGGCGCGGAGGCGCACACCCGGTTCTTCCGCGAGGTCGGCATCGACGACGGGCTCGCCGCGGCGTTCGACAACAGCTTCCTGACGCTCTGGTACGACTACGGCATCGTGGCGGTGCTCGTCTTCTGCGGGCTGCTGGTGTACGCGTTCGTGCGCTACCGTTCGCTGGTCTCGCGTCTGATGGTGATCGGTTTCGTGGCGCAGATCCTCTTCTTCGACTTCTACCTGTGGCCGTGTGCGGCCGCGATGATGGTGCTTGCCGTCGGCCTGGGAGAGGCCGGGCGAGACCGCGACGCGCCGCCGGTGCCGCCGGGCGAGCCGCGTCATCCGCTCCGGCTGGCGTTGCTGCGATGACCGTCCCCGGCCGCCGGGAGCACGTCGCCGGGGCGGCCCGCGCGCGACGGCACGCCGCCGTCGATGATCCATTCCAGTTGAGCTAGGCGAGGGTCGACCATGAAACCGTCACGGGGATCGGCACCGAGTGGGCTGGTGAGCCGGTTCTCGCGGCTGACCGGCTTCTCGGCGGGCATCGGAGGCGCCGGCGCGTCGGCGTTGTCCAAGCGGCAGTGGACCCGGCTCACCGGGGCGCACCAGGTCCGCGCGATCGTCGCGCACCGCTGGGCGATCGTCGTCCTCACGCTGCTCGGGGCGGCCGGGGCCGGGGTCGTTACCGTGATCCAGACACCCGTGTACGAGTCGACCGTCCAGTTCGTCCTGACGGCGAACTACCCGGCGAAGGACATCGACGAGGTCAGCCGCGGCAGCAACTACATCCTCCAGCGGATCAACACCTACAGCACCATCGCGAACAACTTCGGCGTCGCCACGACGGTCATCGACCGGCTCGGCCTGCCGTACTCCGGCGACCAGCTCATGGCCAACGTCGCCGTGACGACCCACGCCAGCTCGACGGTCATGGAGATCCACGTCCGGGACAGCTCGCCGCAGCGGGCCCGCGACATCGCCAACGCGTACGGCGAGGAGTTCCCGCACTTCGTGGACCGACTGGAAACGCCCGACCAGGTGGACACGTCGCCGATCCGGGTGTCGGTCGCCCGCGCCGCGACGACCCCGTCCACCCCGGTGAGCCCGGACCCGGCCACCAACGTCGCGCTCGGCCTGCTCGGCGGACTGAGCTGCGGACTGGTCCTCGCCGCCGTGCGGTACGCCCGGGAGCGCGCGGTGCGCGACGAGCGCCACGCCACGGAGATCACCGGGCTGCCCCTGCTGGGCGTCGCCGAGGTGGACCGGAACGCACCGCTGCTCGGCGCGGACCGGGCCGCGACGCCCGAGGCGGAGGTGTTCCGGCAGATCCGGACGAACGTCCGGCTGCGGGCCGCCGGCCAGCGGTTGACCAGCGTCACGGTGGTGGGATCGATGCCGGGCGACGACGCCGCGGTCGTCGCGTCGAATCTCGCGCTGACGTGGGCGCGCGCCGGGGAGACGGTGGTCCTGATCGACGGCGACTTCCGCGACCCGAGCCTCCCCGGCCTGTTCGGGGTGCCCAACTCGGTCGGTCTGGCCGACGTCCTGGGCGCCCAGACTCCGGCCAGCATGGCCCTGCAGCAATGGTCGCCGGAGCTCCCGCTCCTGCTGCTGACGCCCGGCACGCCGAAGCCGGGCTCGGCGGAGCGGCTCCTGCGGTCCAACGAGCTGGCGAAGCTCATGGAGTCGTTCCGCCACACGGGCGCGTTCGTCGTGCTGCTCGCCCCCCCGCTGCTGTCGAACGCCGACACCTTGTTGCTGGTCAGCGCCACGGACGCGGTTGCGGCGACGACGCGGATCGGGTTCACGCACGCCGATCGGCTGGCCGCGGCGCTGCAGGTGCTGCAGGCGATCCGGGCCAACGTCCTGGGGATCGTCGCGTCGCGGTCCTGACCTGGCAGGGGCGCCGCGAGCGACCCGGCGGGGCGGCACGGACACGGGTTGGAAGGTGGTGCCGCGTCGGCAGGGCCGGCGCGGCACCACCCGGCGTGCGCGACCGGCTCAGTTCGTGCCGAGCTGCACGATCGCCTGGGTGTCGTCGCGCCGGACGGCGTCGTAGAACGCCTTGTCCTTCTCCTCGTCGGGCAGCACGACGCTCTCCGACCCGATCATCCCGGTGCCCTTGGTCGGGTTGGTGTGGAAGGTCAGGTTCTCGCTGCGCAGGTGCCGCAGGCTCATCGCGGTGTCGATGATGTTCAGGGTGTCGTCGACGGTCACCGCGTCGGCGGTGGCGCGCAGGAAGGCGTTGAGCCGAGCCGGGTTGCTGAGTAGGTCGCCGGAGGCCGCCTTGTTCAGGATGGCCTTGATCACCTGCTGCTGATGGCGGATTCGGGCGAAGTCGCCGTCCTTGAAGGCCTTCCGCTCGCGCGCGTAGTCCAGCGCCGCGGCGCCATCCATCGTCTGCAGGCCCTTGTCGAAATGCCGGAGGCTGTTGGCATTCAACGAGGTGACCGAGGTGAAGCTTTCCTCGACCTCGATCTGGACCCCGCCGAGCGCGTCGACAATCTCCTTGAATCCGGCAAAGTCGACAATGACCACATGGTCGATGCGGACGCCGGTGAACTTCTCGACGGTCTGCACCACGAGCGGCACGCCGCCCCACGCGAACGAGGCGTTGATTTTGGCATTGGTATTGCCGTATTTGCCGTTTTTCGCCTTCGGGATGTAGGTCCAGGTGTCGCGCGGAATCGAGATCAGGTGCGCGGCCGACTGATTCTTGTCCAGGTGCATCAGGATGATCGTGTCCGTGCGCGACCCGTCGGACGAGTTCGGGTCACGCGAGTCGCTGCCGAGGATCAGATAGTTCGCCGCGTTCGCCGCGACCGCGGGCTTGTCCGGGCGCGAGTCCTCCGGCACCTCGTTGAAGGCCTCCACGCGCTTGACGTCGGAGTTGACCGAGCGGTAGTAGAGGCCGGCCGCGGTGAGCCCGCCACCGGCCAGGACGACCAGGACAATCGCGGCGATCAGCAGGAATCGGCGGCGACGGCGGGTCGCCCGACGGGTGCCCCGCTTCGGTGGGTCCGCGGGGCCCTCGTCGCCGGCGCCGGCGAGGTCCGGGTCGTCATCGTGCGTGCCTACACCCTGGCGGACGATCCGCCCGGTGGCCGGCCCGCCGGCCCCGCTCCACGAAGAGCCCGCGCGCGGATCGACGACCTCGGTGATGTCGTCGTCGAACTGGGGGCGCCGAGCGGACCGGTTGCCGGTGGGCTGCCGTGGTGTCTGGCCGGCGAGCCTTTCTCGGTTAGGCATGGCGAGGATGATACTGACTCCGGCGGCCCGGTCTGGTCCCGTCGAGAGCTGCGCACGTCACAGGTGCATAGAAACTTGTGGTTTGTCCGTGTTTCCCTTTTCCGCAATCCCGGAATTCCGTTTCTCCACGGCCGGTGCGGCCTGCTATTTCGTCCGGGATCGACACTGTAGGTCCAGGTGGTGGGCACGCAGCGTGAATTCCGGAGTGGATCATCGGCGCATGAAGGCACTAGTGGGCCGGTGGCAGGGCCACTATCATCCCCCGGTGATTCTTCGCTGCGCTTGACCGAAAATACGGGGGCCATAGCATGCAACCAAGCGAGCCCTGGGCCGGCTATCGGGTCCTGCCCGGTCCGCCGGACGGACGCTCGCCCGAGACCCGCCATCGCGACGGCGGCATCGGGGAGCCGGAGTATCTCAGCGGCCTGGCGGGCGAGGCCGAGCGGCGGGCCGATTCGCACCGCGACCGGCCGGATTCGGCCCGGGACGTGCCGCAGCCCCGCTGGCCTTCACACGACGAGCGCCGTCACGGCGAGGGCCGTCACGGCGAGGGCTACCGTCACGACGGACCGGCCCAGGCGGCCACCGGGACCGTGGCCGACGAGCGCCCGCCGCGACCCAGGGCCGAGACGACACAGGAGCGGATGGCCCGCAACGCCGCCGAGTTCGACTCGACGGCGGTCCTGCCGTACCTCCCCTCGCGCACGGCCGCGCGCACCCGCAACCTGCGGGCGTGGATGCTGACCGTGCCGTTCGACCTCCTCGCGCTGCTCGCCCCGCTGGCCTGGAACCGGCAGTACGAGAAGGGTGTCGTCGCCGCCGCGCTGCTGGCGGCCGGACTCTACGCGGTCGGCGGCCTCTACGGCAGCCGCCGCCACATCAGCTTCCTCGACGAGCTGCCCAGCCTGATCGGGCGGACGCTCGTCGCGGCCGCCGCGGTCGCCACGGTCGTCGCCGTGCGCCACGACTCGGTCATCTACGCGGGCGAGTTCCTGCGCGTGTTCGTCGTCTCCGGCCTGCTGGTGCTCGTCAGCCGGGCCGTGACGCGCAAGGCCATCCTGTGGGCTCGCCGGCGACGTTTGGTGGAGCACACCGCGATCATCGTGGGCGGCGGCCCGGTCGCGATCGAGCTGGCCCGGCTACTACGGCGCTACCCCCAGTACGGGCTCCGGTTCATCGGCTTCGTCGACGTGGCGAGCACGCCGCACGACGAAGTGCAGAGCCTGCCGCTGCTGGGCGGCCTCGGGGACATCCGCGACCAGGTCGGCGCCACCGACTGCGACGTCGTCATCTTCGCCGACATCGAGGTGCCGGAGGCGCGGCTCATCGAGGTCGTCCGGGCCCCCGAACTGGCGAACTGCGACCTGTGGATGGTGCCGCGGCTGCGCGAGTTCCAGTCGGGCGCCAGCATGCCCGACCACATCGGCGCGATCCCGGTGGTGCAGGTGCGCCGGTCGACGCTGTCGGGCCTGCGCTGGGCGTCCAAGCGCGCCTTCGACCTGCTGTTCGCCGGCGTCGCCATCGTGGTGGTGAGCCCGCTGCTGCTGGTCTGTGCGGTGGGGACGAGGTTGGAGGGCGGCCCCGGCGTCTTCTTCTACCAGGAGCGGATCGGGCGCTACGGGCGGCCGTTCCGGCTGATCAAGTTCCGGTCCATGCGCCCGGTCGACGAGCGGGAGTCGCAGACGAACTGGTCAGTCGCCGATGACCCGCGGGTCGGCCCCTTCGGCCGGTTCATGCGCCGCACCTCCATCGACGAGCTGCCGCAGCTGTGGAACATCCTGCGCGGGGACATGACCGTGGTCGGTCCGCGCCCCGAACGCCCGTTCTTCGTCGACCAGTTCTCCGTCGACTACCCCGGGTACGCGATGCGGCACCGGGTGCCGGTCGGCCTGACCGGACTGGCTCAGGTCAGCGGCCTGCGCGGTGACACGCCGATCTCCGACCGGGCCCGGTTCGACAACTACTACATCGAGAACTGGTCGCTCTGGCTCGACCTCAAGGTCCTCTTGCGTACGCTGGCCGAGGTGTTCCGCGCCGGCGGGCGCTGAGAGCGCGTCCAGCGCTCGACCGGGCGGGTCCTCGGCCCCGTGGGTCACCACGGCGGCGCTGCGGCGCTGAGGACCGTCTAGGGCTCGATCTTGTGGGTCCCCTCCGCCGGGGTGACCACGAAGGCGTCGGGGGGCGCGAAGCCGGCATCGGCGAACGCCCCCCGCACCGCCGCCTCGACCGCCTCGCAGCGCTCGGCGTCCACCAGGGCCAGCACGCACCCGCCGAACCCGCCGCCGGTCATCCGGGCGCCGTACGCGCCCGCGGCCAGGGCCGCGGAGACGACGGTGTCGACCTCGGGCACGGTGATCTCGTAGTCGTCGCGCATGGACTCGTGCGAGGCGGTCATCAGCGGCCCGATCAGCCGGGCGTCGCCCGCGCGCAGCGCCTCCACGGTGTCGAGCACCCGCTGGTCCTCGGTGACCACGTGCCGCACGCGCCGGCGCATCACCTCGTCGTCGAGCCGCGCGAGGGCCGCCTCCAGCCCGGCCGGCTCCACGTCCCGCAGCGCCGTCACGTCGAGGATCTTCGCGGCCTCCTCGCAGCTGCGCCGGCGGGCCGCGTACTCGCCCGACACGTGCGCGTGCGGGGCCCTGCTGTCCACCACGAGGATCGCCAGCCCCTGCGCCGCCAGGTCGAACGGCACCTGCTCGGTGGCCAGCGACCGGCAGTCCAGGAAGAGCGCGTGGCCCTCGCGGCACAGCGTCGAGGCCGACTGGTCCATGATGCCGGTCGGCGCCCCCACGTACTCGTTCTCGGCCCGCTGGGCCAGCCGCGGCCGCACCTCCATCGGCACGTCCAGCCCCGCCAGGTCCACCAGCACGGCCATCACCGCGCACCCCAGCGCGGCCGACGAGGACAGCCCGGCGCCGAACGGCACGTCGGACGCGATCGCCAGGGACGCGCCCGGGACGTCGTGTCCCGCCTCGCGCAGCGCCCACACGATGCCGGCGACGTAGGCGGCCCAGCCCTCGACCTTCTCGCCGGGGCCGAACGTCACCGTCTCGCCGGTCTGCTCCGACGAGACGGTCCAGGACTCGCCATCGGTGCGGCGGCCGCCGACGACGGTCAGCTGCGGCAGCGCGAAGGGCAGCACGTAGCCGTCGTTGTAGTCGGTGTGCTCGCCGATGAGGTTGACCCGGCCCGGGCTCGCCCACACGGCGTCCCAGGGCCCTTCCGGCAGCCGATCGACCGCCTTGCTCATAGGGCCACCTCTCGCAGCATCTGGGCGGCCTGCTCGGGCCGCACGTCGTTGACGAACACGCCCATCGCCGACTCGGAGCCGGCCAGGTACTTGAGCTTGCCCGGCGCCCGCCGGGTGCTGAACAGCTGCAGGTGCAGGTAGGCCAGGTCGCGCGCGACGCGCACGGGGGCCTGGTGCCACGCGGCGATGTAGGGCATCTTCAGCCCGAACATCCCGTCCAGGCGGCGCAGCACCTCGAGGTACAGGGGGCCGAACGCGTCGCGCTCCTCGCTCGTGAGCGCGGGGATGTCGGCGACCTGGCGGTTAGGGTACAGGTGGATCTCGAAGGGCCAGCGGGCCGTCGCGGGCACGAACGCCGTCCACAGCTCGTTGCCGGCCACGATCCGCGTCCCGGCCGCCCGCTCGGCGGCGAGCACGTCGGCGAAGAGGTTGCCCGACCCGCCGCTGCGCTCCCGGTGCTCGCGCGCCGAGCGCAGCATGCGGCGGGTGCGCGGGGTGACGAAGGGGTACGCGTAGATCTGCCCGTGCGGGTGGAAGAGCGTGACACCGATCTCCTCACCGCGGTTCTCGAAGCAGAAGACCTGCTCGACGTCGTCGCGGGTGGACAGGTCGGCCGTGCGGTCGGCCCACGCCTCCATCACGGTGCGCACCCGGGCGGGCGTCAGCGCGGCGAACGAGGCGTTGTGGTCGGAGGTGAAGCAGACCACCTCGCAGCGCCCGGCGGCCGGGCGGGTCGGCGCGAGCCCGGGCAGGATGTCGCCCTGGGCCGGCCCGACGCGGTGGCTGAACGACGGGAAGCGGTTCTCGAAGACCACCACGTCGTACTCCGGCGCGGGGATCTCGCTGCGCCGCTCGGGCGTCGAGGGGCACAGCGGGCACTGGTCGGTCGGCGGCAGGAACGTGCGGCCCTGGCGGTGCGCGGCGATCGCCACCCACTCGTCGAGGATCGGGTCGTGCCGCATCTCCGACGCCGGTGGGGGCGGCGGGAGATCCCGTTGGTCGACGGCGTCGCGGGACGCGTCGTCGCGCTCATCGAAGTAGATGAGCTCCCGGCCGTCGGCGAGGTGGGTGACCGTTCGCTTCACTCGTTCTCCAGGGTTAACCGTTCGGGTCCACGACGATGAGCTCACCGACGCGCTCGGCGAGCTGCACGCGCGCCTCCGCGGCCAGCCCGACGTCGGTGATGAGGATGTCCGCCTCGTCGAGCGGCGTGATGGTCGCGATGCCCACCATTTCCCACTTGGTGTGGTCGGCGAGCACCACGAGCCGGCGCGCGGCGGCGACGAGCAGACGGTTGGTGCCGGCCTCCATGAGGTTCGGGGTGGTGAACCCGGTCCGCGGGCTCATCCCGTGCACGCCGAGGAACAGCACGTCCACGTTGAGCGAGCCGATCGCGGCCTCGGCGACGGGGCCCGCGAGGGCGTCCGAGGGGGTGCGGATCCCGCCGGTGAGCACGACCGTCTGGTCCGGGCGCCCGGCGTGGTACAGGGTGTCGGCGACCGGGATCGAGTTGGTGACGATGGTCAGTCCCGGGACGTCGACGAGGTGCGCGGCGAGCGCGGCGGTGGTGGTGCCCGCCGAGAGCGCGACCGCGGTGTGCGGCTCGATCAGCTTGGCGGCCCGCTCGGCGATCGACGCCTTCTCGTTGCGCTGGCGCACCGACTTGGCGTCGAAGCCGGGCTCCTCGGTGGAGCCGGGCCCGGCGATGGTGGCGCCGCCGTGGACCTTGTCCACGAGTCCGCGGTCGGCCAGCGCCTCGAGGTCGCGCCGGATGGTCATGTCGGAGACGCCGAACTGGCGGACCAGCTGGCTCACGCGCACGCCACCGTGGCGGCGGACCAGATCGAGGATGGCCGCCTGCCGTTGCTGTGCGAGCATCACGCCGTTCCCTTCGCAGGCGCAGCGGGGGTTTGCACGGCTGCGCGAGTGACCGGACCCACAACGGGTTCCACCGCAGACGTTACGACTCCCGCACGTCGGCGCGCCCCGCTGGCCCGGTCGAAGTCCTCGGCCGCTCGCATGGCGTACAGCTTCGAACCTAGACGACCAGAAGTCAACAAACTCGAACAGGCAACTGTGGGTGGCACCCCCGGCACGGGCGCCTCTCGCCACCGGGGCGGGCCGATGGGGGCGTGGGCTGCCGGGCCCTCGGCCGGACGGGAACGGGCCTGTCCGGCGGCCACTATCCATTGACAATCCTCGCTCATTCGGGGACTGTCGCCGTAGTGGAGGTTCTCGTTTGGTTCTGTGCCTTGCTGGGGAGGTGGCGATGTACGTCTCCCGCCGCCGGGTCAGAAGTCGCGGGTGCCCACCGTCGTCAGGCGCTGGGTCGCCCGGGACAGCGCCACGTACAGCGTCCGGAATCCGGTCGCCGCCTCGTCGCGGATGTCGGCCGGCTCCACCACGAGCACCCCGTCGTACTCCATGCCCTTCGAGTCCAGCGCCCCGACCGTCTGCAGCCGCTGCCCGTCGAGCCCGTCGAGCCACGCGGCGACCTCCGCGCGGCGGGCCGTCGGGGTGATCACGCCGACCGTGCCCTCGACCTGCTCGAGCAGGGCCGCCGCGGCCGAGCGCGCCGCCGCCGCGAGGTCCTCGGCCGCCGCGACGGTCTCGACCGGCTCGACGCCGGAGGAGCGCACGGCCGTCGGCAGCTCGATGTCCGGCTGGGCCGCGCGGATGACCCGGGCCGCGACCGCGAAGATCTCGGCCGAGTTGCGGTAGTTGGTGGTCAGCGTGAACAGGGAGCGGCGGCGCGTGCCGACGGCCGCCTCCATCGCCCGGTCCGACTCCGCGGCGTCGGCCCACGCGGCCTGGGCCGGGTCGCCCACGATCGTCCAGGTGGCGTGCGGGCCGCGGCGGCCGATCATGCGCCACTGCATCGGGGAGACGTCCTGCGACTCGTCGACGATGACGTGCGCGTAGTCGCGGTAGTCGTCCGGGCGTTCGAGCGCCTGCTCGCGGGCCGCCGCCATGCGCTGCGAGATCGTGGCGACCTCGCGCACGCCCTCGGCCACGTGGAACGGGTCGCGGACGGCGCGCTTGCGCACCGGGGGATCGCCGAGGTACTCGTGCAGCTCGTCCAGCAGCGCCACGTCCTCGACCGAGAGCGACTCGGTGTCGATGGCCGCGGCGAGGGTCGCGATCTCGCGGTTGCTCAGCATCCCGTTCGCCCACCGCTGCAGCCGCTGGCGGTCGGCCAGCCAGCCGAGCACCTCGACGGGGCGCAGCACCGGCCACCAGCCGCGCATGAACTGCCCGAACTCGGGCCGCTCGGCGATCTCCGAGGCGAACTCGGCCCGCTGCTGCTGCCGGCCCGTCGGGAGCAGCTGCACGCTCTGGCGCCACAGCGCGTCCAGCACGTGCCCGGCGGCCTTGGCCCGGGCCGCGTTGCGCTTCACGCCCAGGTTGAGCACCGTGCGGCGCAGCTCGTCCAGGGCGGGCTTGTCGAGGGTGAGCAGCTCACCCCGGTACAGAATCCGGAGCTTGTCGGGTGAACCCGGCACCGGCCCCCGCGCGGCGCGCCCGAGCACCCGCTGCATGCGCAGCGAGCCCTTGACCGCGGCGACCTCGGGCGGCTCGTGCCGGGTCGCCTGCACGCCCTCGACGAGCTGGCCCAGCGAGCGCAGGGTGGCCGTGTCCTCGCCGAGCGACGGCAGCACCCGCGACACGTAGCCGACGAACACGTCGGAGGGGCCGACGACGAGCACGCCACCGCTCTCGTACCGGTTGCGGTCGGCGTAGAGCAGGTAGGCGGCCCGGTGCAGCGCGACGGCGGTCTTGCCGGTGCCCGGCCCGCCCCGCACGATCGTGATCCCGGAGGCGGGGGAGCGGATCGCGTCGTCCTGCTCGCGCTGGATGGTCGCGACGATGTCCTTCATGCCGCGGCCGGTGGCCCGCGACAGGTTCGCCAGCAGCGCGCCGTCGCCGATCACGGGCAGGTCGGCGGGGGCCGCGGCCGGATCGAGCAGGTCGTCCTCGATCGACACGACCTTCTCGTTGGCACTGCGGATGCTGCGCCGCCGCACCACGCCCATCCGGTCGGCGGGCGTGGCCCGGTAGAACGGCGCCGCCGCGGGCGCCCGCCAGTCGACGACCAGCGACTCGTACTGCTCGTCGCGCAGCCCCAGCCGCCCGATGTAGCGCACCTCGCCGTCCGGCACCGCGGGCTCGACGGCCGCGGCGTCCGCGCCGGAGACCCCGTCGGGCCCGAGGTCGAGCCGGCCGAAGACCAGCCCGTCGTGCTCGCTCTCCAGGGCGCGCCGGCGCCGGGCCGCGTGGTACACCATCGCGTCCCGCTCGACCAGGGCGCCGAAGTTGCCGACCCGGGCCAGGCTGTATCCGGCCTTCTCCACCTCGGCCGCGGACGCGCGCAGCTGGTCCAGCCGCACGTAGACCCGGTCGAGATAGGCCTGCTCGGCGGCGATCTCCGAGTCGCGAACCGCGTCGCTCAACGCTCTACTCCTGCCGCCCGGCGAAAAACAACCCCGAAAGCTTACTCGCGGGTCGGGGACGTTTCGATCACGGCGTGGCCGCGGGCTTCCCGCCGGCGTGGGTCACGCCGTGCCCGCAGGCTCCTTCTCGGCCTCCGCGCGCAGGGCCGCGGCCTCCCTGGCCGCCCTGCGGCGCAGGTAGAAGGTGGTGGCGAGCCCGGCGACGACGGCCAGCGCGAGCGCCACCCACGAGAAGTCCTTGAGCCACTTCTCGGCGACGCGGCCCAGCGAGTAGATCGCGAACACAGTGCCGAACGACCAGACTATGCCGCCCGTGGCGTTGGCGACGAGAAACTTGCCGTACGGCACCTTGAGCGCACCCGCGAGCGGCCCGGCGAGGATGCGCAGCAGGGCGATGAACCGGCCGAAGAAGACCGCCCACACGCCCCAGCGCTGGAACGCCCGCTCGGCCTTGGCCAGGTGCGCGGGGCCGAAGTGCTTGGGGAAGCGCCGGCCGGCGCGCTCCAGCAGGGCGCGCCCGCCCCGCCGGCCGATCAGGTAGCCGATGCTGTCGCCGGCGATCGCGCCCGCCGCGGCGGCGGAGGCGACGAGCCACGGGCTCACGGAGGTGGACACGGACAGCAGCGAGGCGGTCACGAGGGCGATCTCGCCGGGCAGCGGCACACCCATGCTCTCGACGCCGATCACGGCGCCGACCAGCAGGTAGACCCAGATCGGGGAGAGTGTGCCCATCCACACCTCGATGTGATGCACCGGCCGACCCTCCCCTTGAGACTTCCGTTCCCGCCCAGGGTCTCATAGTTTCCTGAGTGTGGGCTGTCTGGTGTACGGCGCGAACGGCTACAGCGGCACCCTGCTCGCCCGCCTCGCGGTGGCCCGGGGCGAGCGGCCGGTGCTGGCCGGTCGCTCGCCGGCCCCGGTGCGCGCGCTGGCGGAGCAGCTCGGCCTGCCCTACCGCGCCGGCCCTCCGTCCCCCGAGCTGCTCGAGGGCGTCGACGCCGTGGTGAACTGCGCCGGCCCGTTCGCCGCGACCGCCCGCCCGATGGTGGCGGCGTGCCTCGCGGCCGGGGTGCACTACCTCGACATCACCGGCGAGCTGGACGTGTTCGCCTGGATGTTCGCCCAGGACGGGGCCGCACGCGCGGCGGGTGTCGCGATGATCACGGGGGCCGGGTTCGACGTGGTGCCGACCGACTGCCTCGCCGCGCTGCTCGCCGCCGAGCTGCCCGGGGCGGTCGCCCTGGAGCTGGCGTTCTCGGCGCCCGGGGGACTGTCCCGCGGCACCGCCCGCACGGCGCTGGCCGAGATGGGCTCCGGCGCCCTGCGGCGCGTCGGCGGAGAGCTGGTCGCGACCCGCTTCGGAAGCCCGTCGCGCTCGGTGCCGTTGCCGTCCGGGTCCCGCCGGGTGGGCGCGACCCGCTGGGGCGACCTGGTCACGGCGTGGCATTCGACCGGCATCCCCGACATCACCGTCTACATGCCCCTCCCGCCGGGTGCGACCCTGGCCCCGCTGTTCGGGTTCCCGCCGCTGCGCCGGGCCGCCCAGGCCCTGGTCCGCCCGGGCGGCCCGGCCGCGTCGGTGCGCGAGTCGAGCGGCTGCGAGGCGTGGGCCGAGGTCCGCGACGCCGCCGGGACCACCCGGGCGGCGACGCTGACCGGCCCGAACGCCTACGCGCTGACGGCCGACGCGTCCCTGCGCGCCGTCCAGCGGGTGATGGCCGGCGAGGTGGGCCCCGGGGTGCACACGCCCTCGTCCGCGCTCGGCGCCGGCTTCGTGCGCACCCTCGACGGGGTGAGCGTCAGCCTGACTTGACGGGCGTGCGCTGGCGCGGGGAGCGCCGGGTGCGGCTGCGAGGCCCGGCGCGGCGGATCACGGAGACGATCGCGTCCGTCACGCAGTCCGGGCGCTCGATCGGCAGCATATGGCCGGCCTCGTCGCAGACGCGCAGCTCGGCGTCGGGCAGCTCCCGGGCGATCGTCTCGGCGCACGCGAGCGGGGTGAGGCGGTCGGCCGAGCCGACCAGCACGGCGACCGGCAGCCCCCGCATCGCGGCCAGGGTGTCGACCCGGTGGTGCAGGTCGACGGAGGGCCGGAAGCCGCCGATGGCGCAGAGCGGGGCGTTGCCGACCATGGACGCGGTGAGCGCGACCCAGCTCGTGTCGACCCGGTGGCCGAAGACGAGCCAGCGCACGCCGGGCGCGAGCAGCGGCATGAGCCGCCGGTGCGGCCGCCAGGCGCCGGAGCGGGCGAGCAGCCCGGCCCCCTGCACCTCGAGCACCCGCATGACCCGGGCGAGCCGGGGGCTGAGCCCGTAGCTCGTGCGCGAGGACCCCTCCGCCGACGTGGACACGAGCACGACCCCGACCACGCGCCGCGCGAACGAGGCCGCGTGCCGGTGTGCGTACTCCATGATCGCCATCCCGCCGAGCGAGTGCCCGCAGAGCACGATCGGTCCGCGCGGGACGAGCCGCTGGATGACCTCGGCGAGATCGTCGCCGAGCTGCTCGAGGGTGGCGTCGGACCCACGGGTGGCGTCGGAGCGCCCGTGCCCGCGCAGGTCGAAGGCGAGAATCTGCACCGGCGCGCCGAGCCGCTCGGCAAGGTCGGCGATCTGCCGGCGCCACAGCCGGTTGTCGAGCGTCCAGCCGTGCAGGAGGACCACCGTGACCGGCCGCTGCCCGGGGACCTTGGACGCGGCGGGATGGAGCACGCCGTACAGCCGGGCGCCGTCTTTGACCTGCACGGTCGTGAACGCGACGGTACCCATGGGCAATTGTTACCCGGATGTTTCCAGGATTACCCCTCATCTACCCATAACGCTTGGGTCTCGCAACGCTCCCTTCGCCCTCGTGTCCCCCGAGCGCCGGGAGGCTCTCGCCTCCTCCTCATCCTCACCTTCGGGCTCGTGGCGCTGCTCGAGAAGTCGGGCGCTCCCGCCGCCTCCCCGTCCTCACCCTCACCTTCGGGCTCGTGGCGCTGCTCGAGAAGTCGGGCGCTCCCGCCGCCTCCCCGTCCTCACCCTCACCTTCGGGCTCGTGGCGCTGCTCGAGAAGTCGGGCGCTCCCGCCGCCTCCCCGTCCTCACCCTCACCCTCGGGCTCCGGGCGCCGCTCGAAAAGTCGGGCGCTCCCGCCGCCTCCCCGTCCTCACCCTCACCCTCGGGCTCGTGGCGCCGCTCGAAAAGTCGGGCGCTCCGCGCCGCGACTTTTCGGATTTATCGCCTGACAGGGGATGCGCGATATTTGTCCGGTTCTGGAAATCTGCACCGGGAGTCGCGGCCCGTGCTCCGCGGGGGCGGCGCGCACCGGTTCCTGACGTTTGCGTCGCTGTTGCACGAGGCCGCCTCCGCTCCGCTCCCGGCTGCAGCAGGCGGCGGATGCTCTACGAGGACCGTGGCAATCGCCCTCGACGAATGCCGCCGGGGCGGAGACGACGAACGCCGCCGGGACGGACACGACGAACGCTGCCGGGGCGGACACGAGGAACGCCGCCGGGGCGGAGACGACGAACGCCGCCGGGCAGGTGCCCGGCGGCGTTCGACAACGTGACAGAGGACCGGCGGTCAGGCGGCCTCGAACACGCCCGCGTCGACGAGGCGCTGCTCGGTGGCGGCCCAGCCGTTGCCCGGCTCGGCCGCGTCGAGGGCCTGGATCTCGGCGCGGATCTTGGCGGCGTGGCCGGCCGCCGCGAGCACCCGGATCTCCTCGGCGAAGGCGTCGGAGGTGGTGCTGAGGTGCACGGTCTTGCCGTTGGTCAGGTTGCGCACGTACACGTGCTTGCCCTTGTTGAGCGGGATGAGGTACTTGAACTCACCCAGCACGCTGAGGGCGCCGGAAGCACCGGCCTGACCGGCGCGGACTGAGGCCCGCGCGGTCTTTGAGGTGTTGCTCGCCACGGCGGGAACTCCTTGTCGAGGCATGCGTATGGAAGACAAGAAAGTGTAACAGCCTGCGAGAGCCCTCAGAAAAACGTGCGTTACCTGATGGATGATTCGTCCGTTGGACATTTCGCAGCACCGGTGTGACCGATTCTCTGGCGCGCCGCGCACAACATCGTCATCATTGGTCCCAACAGTCACCGCCAAGCAGGCATGACCCGCGGAGCACGAGGTCGTAGGGGAAGACGCACCTCGGTCTCCAGGAGGTCTTACGTGCCCACGCGTGGCGTCATATACGTGCACTCGACACCGCTCGCCGTGTCCTCACACGTCGAGTGGGCGATCGCGCGCGTCCTCGGCGCGCCGGTCCGCCTCGAGTGGACGGTTCAGCCTGTCGAGCCTTCGGCGCGGCGGGCGCAATGCTCGTGGTCCGGCGCGACCGGCACGGGCGGTGAGCTCGCGGCCGCGCTCCGGCAGTGGCCGATGATCCGCTTCGAGGTCACCGAGGAGCCGAGCCCCGGCGTGGACGGGGAGCGGTTCATGCACGTGCCCGGGCGCGGCCTGTTCCGCGGCTCGACCAGCGCCAACGGCGACATCGTGCTGTCCGAGGACCGGCTGCGCGCCCTGGTGGCGAGCGCGCGCGGCTACGAGACCCTCGCGCACACGCTGGAGAAGGCCCTGGGCGCACCCTGGGACGTCGAGCTGGAGCCGTACCGCCACGCCGCCGACGGCGTCCCGATGACCCTCCTCACACGGGTCGGGTGAGAGACCGGCGTTGCACGGTCATGATTGAGTGGGGCGGTGCCGAGTCCCGAACGCCGTTTCCTGCTGTCCATGACGGCCCTCGCACTGCTCGCGAGCGGCTGCACCGACGAGGGGAAGCGAGGCGCCGACCCGGGCGGCAGCGGGCCCGTGTCCGCGCTGGTGGCGGGGGAGGACCCGGCCGCCCTGGCCGGACGGCTCTCCGATGAGGAACTCGTCGGCCAGTTGCTGATGCCGTACGCGTACGGCAACGCGGCCGACAAGGTCTCCTCGGGCTCGGCGGCGGCCAACCGCAACTACGCGGGGGCGTCCACGCCGGCCGAGATCGTCAAGAAGTACCATCTCGGCGGCCTCATCCTCGTCTCCTCCAGCGCCGACGATCCCACCGCGGGAACCAACAAGACCACGAACGTCGAGTCGCCGGCCCAGGTGGCGAAGCTCACGACCGGCCTGCAGCAGGCGGCCCTGAGCCTGCCCGCGCGGCTGCCGCTGCTCATCGGCACCGACCAGGAGTACGGCCAGGTCACCCGCGTCCGCGACGGCATCGTGCAGCTGCCCGCGGCGCTCGCCTTCGGCGCGGCCGGGGACCCCGGGCTCACCGAGGCGGCCTGGAAGGCGGCCGGCACCGAGCTCGCGGCGATCGGCCTGAACGTCGACTTCGCCCCCGACGCCGACGTCCTCGGCACCCAGCCCGGCGGGGTGATCGGCTCCCGCTCGTTCGGCAGCGACCCGGCGAAGGTCGCGACGCAGGTCGCCGCGGCCGTGCGGGGGCTGCAGGCGGCCGGGGTCGCCGCGACCGTCAAGCACTTCCCGGGCCACGGGCACACCACGACCGACAGCCACAGCACCCTGCCGGTGCTCTCCCAGAACCTCACGGCGCTCGAGACCGCCGACCTGCCGCCGTTCACCGCCGCGCGCGACGCCGGCGTCGGGCTGGTCATGTCCGGGCACCTCGACGTGAAGGCGATCGACCCCGGCGTGCCGGCCTCGTTCTCCGGCAAGGTGCTGACCGACCTGCTGCGCGGCAAGCTCGGCTACGACGGCGTGGTCGTCACCGACGCCCTCAACATGGCGCCCGCCGAGCAGTGGGGCCCGGGCGAGGCGGCGGTGCGCGCGATCCTGGCGGGCAACGACGTCCTGCTCATGCCGCCGAGCCTCAGCGCGGCGTACAAGGGGCTCCTGGACGCGGTCAAGTCCGGCCGCCTGCCGAAGCAGCGGGTGGTCGAGTCGGTGACGCGGATTCTGGCGCTGAAGCAGCGGCTGGGGGCGGTACCGAAGCAGGATCTCGGCGTCGTCGACGGCCCGGACGGCAAGAACGCCGCGCGGACGGCCGCCGCGGCCGCGGTCACCCTCCTGCGCGGCAAGTGCTCAGGCGCCCTGGTCACGGGCCCGGTGCGGGTCACCGCGGCCGGCGCGGACACGGCGAAGGGCTGGCTGGAGGAGGCCCTGCGCGGCGCGGGCGCCGAGGTGGTGCCCCAGGGCGGCGCCGAGGTACGGCTCGTCGGCTACGGCCGCGGCTCCGCGGACCTGTCCTCGACGGCGACCGTGACGGTGGCGCTGGACACGCCCTACGTGCTCGGCTCGGCGAAGGGCACCCTGCTGGCGACGTACTCGGGTTCGCGCGCCTCGATGTCCGCGCTGGCCGATGTGCTCGTGGGCAAGGCGAAGGCACCGGGCCGGACGCCGGTTCCCCTGCCGGGCCTCCCGGCGACGGCCTGCAGCTGACGGGGCTGCCGGGGTCCCTGAGCGCCTGGGGGCGAGCCTCTCGGCGACGGCCTGCGGTTGGCGGCTGCCCTGGGCGCGGCTGCGTGGGTCCTGCCAGGGGTCCTGCTGGGCGGCTGAGCACCGCCCTGTGGTCGGCGGCTGCCCTGGGCGCGGCTGCGTGGGTCCTGCCAGGCGCCTGACTGAGAGGCGAGCCTCTCCGCGACGGCCTTGCGGCTGGTCGGCGCGCGCCGCGACCCGAACAGTGCTCTGACCTGCGGTTTCACGAAAAGTCGGGCACTCCGTGCCACGACTTTCCGGACTTATCGCCCGTCAGGGTATAAATCCGATATGTCGCGGCACGAAGTGCCCGACATATCGCGCCAAACAGCAACCGGCTCCCCCAAGAGGCGGGGGAGCCGGTTGCCGCAGTACTCAGACCCGCGCGAAGACCAGCGCCGCGTTGTGCCCCCCGAAGCCGAACGAGTTGTTCAGCGCCGCCGGGATCTCGATGTGCCGAGCCTTGTGCGCCGCCACGTCCAGGTCCAGCCCGTCATCCGGGTCGTCGAGGTTGATGGTCGGCGGCACGACCCCGTGGTACACGGCGAGGATCGTCGCGATCGACTCGACCGCCCCCGCCGCGCCCAGCAGGTGCCCCGTCATCGACTTGGTCGACGTAAGCACCGGGTGGTCGCCCAGGGCCCGGTGCAGCGCCTTGATCTCGGCGAGGTCGCCGACCGGCGTCGAGGTCGCGTGCGCGTTGACGTGCAGGATGTCGGACTTGGCGATGCCGGCGTCGCGGAGGGCGAACTCGATCGCCTTCACCGCGCCGTCGCCGTCGGGGTGGGGCTGCACGATGTCGTACCCGTCGGAGCTGATCCCCGCCCCGGCGAGCCGCGCGTAGATGCGGGCCCCGCGGGCGCGGGCGTGGTCGGCGCGCTCGAGGACGATCGCCCCCGCGCCCTCGCCGAGCACGAAGCCGTCGCGGCCCTTGTCCCACGGGCGGGACGCCGCCTCGGGGTCGTCGTTGCGCACCGACATGGCGCGCATCGCGGCGAACCCGGCGATCGGCAGCGGGTGGATCACGGCCTCGGTGCCGCCGGCGATGACGACGTCGGCGCGGCCGAGGCGGATGAGGTCGAGGGCGTGCGAGATCGCCTCGGCGCCGGTGGCGCAGGCGCTGGCCACGCAGTGCACGCCGGCGCGGGCGCCCCGCTCCAGGCCGATCCAGGCGGCGGGCCCGTTCGGCATGAGCATCGGCACGGTGTGCGGGGAGACCTTGCGGGGGCCGCTGGCCTCCAGGATGTCGTCCTGGTTGAGCAGGGTCTGCGCGCCGCCGATGCCGCTGCCGACGCTGACGGCGAGCCGGTCCTTGTCCACGTCGGGCGAGCCGGCGTCGGCCCACGCCTCGCGGGCGGCGATGATGGCGGTCATCTCGCTGCGGTCCAGGCGGCGGGCCTGCACCCGGTCGATCTTCTCCGTCGGCTCGACCGCGAGTTGGGCGGCGATCCGGACGGTCAGCTGCGCGGCCCAGTCCTGGGTCAGCGGTACCACGCCCGACTTTCCGGCGAGCATGGCGTCCCAGGTGGACGGCACATCTCCACCGAGAGGGGTGGTGGCCCCCAGACCGGTGACGACGACCTCAACACTCACTGCTCAACAACTCCTCAACGGCACTACCTGGTGCGCCGGGGCCCCGGGCGGGACCCCGGCGGTGGCTCAGGCCTGCGACTTCTCGATGTACGAAACGGCGTCGCCGACGGTCTTGAGGTTCGGGACCTCGTCATCCGGGATCTTCACGCCGAACTTCTCCTCGGCCGCCACGACGACCTCGACCATGGACAGCGAGTCGACGTCGAGGTCATCGGTGAACGACTTCTCCTCGGCGACGTCGTCGGGGTTGACCCCGGCGACCTCCTCGAGGATCTCGGCGAGGCCTTCGGCGATCTCTTCACGGGTGGACATAGAGTCTTCCTTCCTAGGGTTGACGCGCTCGTCGATGAACGATGAACAGACCGCTACGGGCAGCGGATCACTTGGCCCGCGTACGTCAGACCGCCGCCGAACCCGAAGAGCAGCACGGGAGCGCCGGAGGGGATCTCACGCCGCTCGATCGCCTTGGACAGCGCCAGCGGGATGCTCGCGGCCGACGTGTTGCCCGACTCGACGAGGTCCTTGAGGACGACGGCGTTGGGCAGGTCGAGGCGCTTGACGATCCCGTCGATGATGCGCGTGTTGGCCTGGTGGGCGACGAACGCGGCGATGTCCTTGCCCTGCACACCGGCCCGGTCGAGCGCGGCCTGGGCAAAGGGGGCGATGGCGGTGGTGGCCCAGCGGAAGACGGCCTGGCCCTCCTGCTTGATGTACGGCCGCCACCCCTCGATCTTGAGCACGTCGCCCTTCTCGGGCGCCGAGCCCCAGACCACGGGTCCGATGCCGGGCTCCTCGCCCTCGGCGGCGGCGCTGAGCACGGCCGCGCCCGCCCCGTCGCCGAAGAGCACGGCGGTGGTGCGGTCGGTCCAGTCGGTCACGTCGGAGAGCTTCTCGGCCCCGATGACCAGCGCGTTGCGGGCGGCACCGGCCCGGATCGCGTGGTCGGCGCTGGCCAGGCCGTAGCAGAAGCCGGAGCAGGCGGTGTTGAGGTCGTAGGCGGCCGGCGCGTTGATGCCGAGCTTGGCGGCCACCCGGGTCGCCACGTTCGGGCAGCGGTCGACCGAGCTGCAGGTGGCGACCACGACGGTGTCGATGTCGGCGGCGGTGAGCCCGGAGGCCGCGAGGGCCTTGCCGCCCGCGATGATCGCCATGTCGGCGACGGTCTCGGTGCCGGCCACGCGCCGCTGCGCGATGCCGACCCGGTCACGGATCCACTCGTCGTTGGTGTCGATCACCTTCGACAGGTCGTCGTTCGTGACCACCTGGGACGGCTGGTAGTGGCCGAACGCCAGGATCTTCGATCCGGCAGCCGGGGTCATAGTTGGCCTCCAATGCGGGCGAGCGGCCGGCCTGAGGCGACCGGGTCGTCGAGGCGCGCGAGCCACTCGGTGAGCACGCCGGCGCCGGGCGCGGCCACCTCGACCGGACCCTGCGCGGTTTGCACACTACCGATGACCTGCCCGGCCTCGACACGGTCGCCCTCGTCACACGCGGGGCTGAACGGGCCCGCGGCGGTGGCGACGGCGACGCTGTCCTGCGAGGGCAGCGGCGAGGCGAGGACGCCCCCGTGCCGCGCGATCGCGGAGTGCGCCTTGGGCAGGTCGTCGGGGGTGTTCACGGTGACGATCTCGATGCCCTTGAGCGCCCGCTTGGCGAGCCCCGCCAGGGTGCCGGCCGGGGCCAGCTCGACGATCGCGGTGACGCCGAGGCCGGCCATGGTCTGCATGCACAGGTCCCAGCGCACCGGCGCGGTCACCTGGCGCACGAGGCGCAGCAGCATGGCCGGGCCGTGCCCGACGGGCGCGCCGTCGCGGTTGGAGAGCAGGACCCGGTTCGGGTCGCGGGGCGTGATGCCGGAGGCGACCGCGGCCAGGGCGGCCTCGGCCGGGGCCATGAAGGGCGTGTGGAACGCCCCGGCCACCTGCAGCTTGATCACCTTGGCCCGCGCGGGTGGCTCGGCGGCGAACTTCTCCAGCCCGGCGAGGGACCCGGCGGCCACGATCTGGCCGGCTCCGTTGCGGTTGGCGGCGTAGAGCCCGGCGGCGTCGATCGCCGCGACCACCTCGTCGGGCTCGCCGCCGAGCACGGCGCTCATTCCCGTCGGCTCGAGCGCGCAGGCGGCGGCCATCTCCCGGCCGCGCACCCCGGCGAGGGTGATGGCGGCCTCGGGGGTCAGCACGCCGGCGAGCGCCGAGGCGGCCAGCTCGCCGACGCTGTGCCCGGCGACGACCGCGGCATCGTGCAGCGGCAGCTGCTCGGCGGTCAGCAGCGCGGCCGCGACGAGCAGGGGCTGGGTCCTGGCGGTGTCCTTGATCTCCTCGGCGTCGGCCTCGGTGCCCAGGTGGACGAGGTCGACCCCGGACAGCGCGGACCACCAGCGCAGACGGGCCTCGACGCCGGGCCGGGCGAGCCAGGGGGCCAGGAATCCAGGCTTCTGGGAGCCTTGGCCGGGAGCGAGTACGGCAAGCACGTCTAAGACTTTTCCGGATCCCCTACAGTCCCGCCGGTAGCGCGAGACACCAAAGTGGACGACCTCACTTGTAGGAACTCTACAAAAGATCGCGTGGTGTTGTGCCAACAGATCCACGCGGTTACCCGCTGCGGTCCGGTGCTCACGTCCTCGACAGGATAAACCGACAAATCACCCCGTTGTGGGCGGGCTCGCCGCGGCCGGAGCCAGCGGATCGAGCCGCCCGATCGTCAGCGCGATCCGCAACGCGAAGGCGTCGCGGGGAACCAGGGGCGTGAATCCGGTCACTTCGCCGATGCGCCGCAGCCGGTACCGCACCGTGTTCGGATGCACGAAGAGCCCCCGGGCGGCGCTCTCGAGCACCCCGCCGCCGGCGAAGAACGCGTCCAGCGTCTCCAGCAGCTCCCCGCCGGCCCGCACGAGCGCGCCGTAGACCTCCTGCCGCAGGATCCGCCGCGCCTCGGCGTCGCCGGCCAGGGCGCGCTCGGGCAGCAGGTCGGAGGCGGCCACCGGCCGGGGCGCGGCGGGCCAGGCGGGCGCGGCGCGAAAGCCGGCCAGGGCCGCGCGGGCGGACTCGGTCGCCTCGTCCAGCGACGGTACCGCCGGCCCCACCACGACCGGCCCGTCCCCGAATCCGACCAGCAGGCGCTCGGTCGCGGCCATCGGGTCCGCGGCCCCGCCGAGCACCACCACGAGCCGGTCGCCGTGCACGCCGCCGAGGATCTCCACGCCGATGCGGCGGGCGGCGCGGTACACCGTGTGCAGCACCGCGGCCGCCTCCCCGCCCGGCGAGCGGCCCACCGCGACCGCCACCGGCGGCGCGTCGGCCCAGCCCAGCGCGGCCGCGCGGCTGGCCAGCACGTCGGAGGAGTCCCCGCGCAGCAGCGCGTCGACGAGCAGGGCCTGCAGCCGGGCGTCCCACGCGCCCCGGGTCTCCGCGGCCCGCGCGTAGACGCGCGCGGCGCCGAACGCGACCTCGCGGCTGTAGTACAGCACCGCCTCCCGCAGCGGCGTCTCCTGCCCGGGCGCGGCCAGGTGCGGCAGGTGCCGCTCGACGACCTCGATGGTGACCCGGATCAGCTGCACCGTCTGGCCCAGGTTGATCGAGCGGGCCAGTGCGCGCGGCGCGGCGTCGAAGAACTCCTCGGAGTTGTCCGGCGGCGCGGGCCCGTCGGCGGCGCGGTGGCGCAGCCACTCGACCAGGGAGCGCACGCCCGCCTGGGCGACGAGCATGACCCAGGCCCGCTGGTCGGCGGGCAGCTCCCGGAACCAGGGCAGCGTCTCGTCCATCCGTGCGACGCTCGCCGTGGCCAGCGAGCCGGCCGCCCGTTCGATCGAGCGGACGCTGTCCTCGAGCGAACCCGGCGCCGCGGGCGGATGCACACCGCCCAGCACCTCCGGCAGCTCCGGAAGGTCGGGTCCCAGGTCGTTCACCCGCACAGCTTCGCACGACGGGCATCACCGGGCCGCCGCCAGCCACAGCCGTCCGTAGACGCTCGCGGGCCGGCCCGTCGCCCGCAGCCCGTCCGGCCCGTCGACGAGCCGGCGTCCCCAGGCGGTCAGCCGGCCCGGGCGGTAGGCGGTCACCACGTCGAGATAGTCGTACTGCGGGCTGTTGCCGCTCCACGACCAGCCCATGTACCCCAGCCCGAACTGCTCGCAGTACGCCATGATCGCGTCCTCGTCGGGATCGCCGTACTCGTGCAGCGACGAGAACTCCCCGACGACGATCGGCAGCCGCTGCTGCACGAAGTGCCCGAGGTACGCCGACACCTTCTCCGCGGTGTCGAACGGCCCGTACATGTGCACGTCGAAGACGACGTTGCGGTGCGGGTCACTGGCGAAGACCTCGGCGGCGTGGTCGTACATCACCCGGAACGCGTCGTTGCCCCAGTTCGGCGCGTCGACCATGAGCGCGTGCGGGAAGCCGGCCGCGCGCAGCCGGGCGATCGCGCGCTCGCTGTTGCCCAGCCAGTCCGCGTCCACCGCGTGGCCGGACGGCTCGTTGGCGATGTTCAGCACGACGTACGACTCCTGATGCCGCAGCACGTCGCGCAGGGTGAGCCAGTAGTCGACGGCCTCGGAGACGGTGGCCGCGCCGGGCTGCGTGCCGTAGCCCATCGTGTCGTGCGCGTCGAGCACGCAGATCAGCCGGGCCGCCTTGCACCGCGCCACGATCCCGGCGACCTCGGCCGGCCGGGTGGCGGGCCACTCGTGCCCGGTGCCGAGCGCCACCCGCACCGCGTTCGCGCCGGTGGCCCGGATGTCGTCGAAGACCGACGACGGGCCGTGACCGAAGGCGTACCCGTGGTTGACACCCCGCAGCACGAGCGGCTCACCCCCGGCCTCGACCAGCCGGCCGTCGGCCACGTGGATGCCCTCGGCCGCGCCCGCCCGGGCCGGAGTGACATAGGCCGCACCCAGCAACGCCATGAGCAGAGCGGGAAACGCCGAGCGGACCGCCAACCGTTTGACCACGGGTGAGGCGCTACCCGGGCCCCTGCCATTCACCCGTTGTCCGAGGGTGATTCGGCCGCGGGGGGATCGACCACCCTCCCTGGCGCAAGGTAGCGTGAGGCGCACGCAGGGTGTGGCAAAGGGAGTTCCGTGGAGTCCAAGGCAGCCGAGATCGCTGCTGAGCAGCAACACTTCGACCTCGCCTACAAGCACCGCGAACGCGCGCGCGCCGAGCTGGGGGAGACCCCGGACGCCGCCGCCAACGCCGGCGCGGGCCGCTGGCTGGCCGGCTTCCGCCGCGGCCGCCGCGACGCTCTCGCCGCGCCGGACCAGGACGTCGCGTTCGGCCGGATCGACCAGGAAGACCGCGAGCACTTCTACATCGGCCGGGAGACCATCTTCGACGACGAGCGCCAGGTGCTCGTCGTCAACTGGAAGACCCCGATCGGGGAGCTGTACTACGAGGCCTCCCACGACGACCCGCGCGGCCTGGCCCGCAAGCGCACCTTCACCAGCGAGGACAACCGGGTCCTCGACTTCGAGGACGTCGTCTTCCAGCAGCTGGCCGCCGCCGTCGAGGCCCTCGAAGGACCCGACGCGGCCCTGCTCGGCGAGCTCGACCGCGGGCGCACCGGCGAGATGCACGACATCGTCGCCACGATCCAGGCCGCGCAGTACCGCCTGATCCGCTTCCCGCTCGAGCACTGCCTCGTCATCGAGGGCGGTCCGGGCACCGGCAAGACCGCGGTGGCCCTGCACCGGGTCTCCTGGCTGCTGTACAACGAGCAGGACCGCCTCCGCCCGCGCGACGTGCTCGTGGTGGGCCCGCATCCGGCGTTCACCCGGTACATCCGCCGCGTCCTGCCCAGCCTCGGCGACGCCGACGTCGAGCAGATCGACATCGACCAGCTCGGGCCGCCCGTGCAGCGCGGCCGCCAGGAGGACGCCGCGACCCGCCGGCTCAAGGGCGAGGCCCGCATGGCCCGGCTCCTGGCCCGCGCGCTCGAGGCCCGCATCGGCGCCCCGGAGGCGGCCGAGCGGATGCTCTTCGACGGCCGCTACCTCACCCTGACCGGCGCCGAGGTCACCGAGGCGGTCACCGCGGCCCGCCAGGCCGGCGGCCCCTACGCGGTGCGCCGCCAGCGGCTGCGGGCCCGCCTCGCCGAGCTCGTCCGCGAGCGCGGCGGCCCGCTGGAGGCCGAGCGCCTGGCCCCGGTGGAGAACCTGCTGGAGCGGCTGTGGCCGCTGCAGAGCCCGGCCGCGTTCCTGCGCAACCTGTTCGGCTCCCGCCCGCGGCTGGCCGCGGCCGCCGGCGGGGAGTTCACGGACGAGGAGGTGACGCTGCTGCAGCGCCGCGGCGCCGACCGCCTCTCCGCGCAGGTCTGGAGCGCCGCCGACATCCCGCTGCTCGACGAGGTCGACGAGCTGGTCAACGGCACGACCGGTCGCTACCGGCACATCGTCGTGGACGAGGCCCAGGACCTGTCCCCGATGCAGCTGCGCGCGATCGGCCGGCGCTCGGCCAACGGCTCCTTCACGCTCGCCGGCGACCTGGCCCAGTCCACCGGCGCGTGGGCCCGCGACTCCTGGGGCGAGATCACCGAGCACCTGCCGCCGCAGCAGCCGCGGGCCATCGTGCCCCTGCGCTACGGCTATCGCGTGCCCCGGCAGGTGTACGAGCTGGCGGCGATGCTGCTGCCGATCGCCGCGCCCGGCACCGAGCCGACGCACGTGGTCCGCGAGGGCCCGCAGCCGCCGGGCACGCACGTCGTCGAGCCGGTCGAGCGCGCCGGCCGGGTGGCCCAGATCGCCCGCGAGCACCTGGACGCGAACCGGTTCGTGGGGATCGTCTGCCCCGCGGTCCTGCGGGCCGAGCTCGAGTTCGCCCTGCACGCCAACGACCTGCCGTGGGGCCGCGCCGACCAGGGCGAGGTCGACCGCGCCCTGAACCTGGTCTCCCCGCAGGAGGCCAAGGGCCTGGAGTTCGACGCGGTGATCGTCGTCGAGCCCGAGGAGATCGTCGCCGAGGACCCCCGCGGCCACCGCCTGCTCTTCGTCGCCCTGACCCGCACGATCCGCTACCTGGACATCGTGGCCAGCGGCGACATCCTGCCGCTGGAGCCGGCCGGCGACGTCACCAGCCGCATCCCGCGCCAGCGCCGGGTCGTCATCGAGCCCGACCCCGACCCCACGGTGGAGCTCTCGCTGCTCGACCGCCTCGCCGAGGACCTGGCCGCGATGGTCGCCGGGGGCTCGCCCCAGCCCCTGTGGGACGAGGTGCTGCAGCGCACCGCGGCCCTGCTCGACCAGCGCGCGGGCCGCGACCGACCGAAGGGCCGCCACAGCAGATGAGCGTCGTGTCCGTCATCAACTACAAGGGCGGCGTCGGCAAGACCACGGTGACCGCGAACATCGGCGCCGAGCTGGCCGCCCGCGGACGCAAGGTGCTGCTGATCGACCTGGACCCGCAGGCGAGCCTGACGTACTCCTTCTACCGCCCGTCGGACTTCGACGAGCAGCCCACGATCCGGGCCTGGTTCGAGGCCTTCGTGGCGACGCGGGCGCCGGAGCCGCTGTTCAAGTACGTGCTGGCCCCGCACGCGGTCAACGCCCTGGTCCGGCCGCTGGGCGGCAACCTGCACCTGATCGCGTCGCAGCTCGGCCTCGTCGACGCCGACCTGGACCTGGCCGCCGGGCTGGGCGGTTCGCGATTCCAGAAGAGCAGTCCGCGGTACCTGCAGGTCTACCGCCTGCTCGCGGACGCGCTCATGGACCCGTCGTTCAACACGTACGACACGGTCCTGATCGACTGCCCGCCGAACTTCAACCTCGTGACGCGCACGGCCCTGGTGGCCAGCGACCACGTGATCGTCCCGGCCCGCCCCGACTACCTGTCGACCCTCGGCATCGACCTGCTGCGCACCCGCCTGTCGGCCCTGGTCGAGGAGTACAACTCGGTCGCGGCGACCCCGATCAACCCCGAGATCATCGGCGTGGTCTACACGATGGTGCAGTACACCGCGAACGGCCCCCTGAACACGCAGCAGGACTCGGTGAAGGCGACGACCCAGATCGAGATGCCCGTCTTCCGCCAGACGGTCCGCGACAACAAGTCCGCGGTGACGGAGGCCGGCCTGCGCGCGGTCCCGGCCGTCCTGGCACCGCCGGGCACGCCCGCGGTGGAGAACCTACGATACGAGCTGCAACAGCTGACGAGCGAGTTCCTGGCGCGCACGAGACCCTGAGCGGAGCCTTGCGATGACCGACCCGGCCGACCTTGCCCACGAGGTGCTCCTGCGGGTGGCCGCCTTCGTGAAGACCCTGCCGGCCGACCAGCTGGCGGACCTGGCCTCGGGCGCGGCGAAGCTGGAGCTGGTCCCGAAGGGCGGCCGCCCCGTCAAGGCGGTGAAGGCCGCCCCCGCCGCCCTGTCCCGCCCGGTGAGCGAGATCGAGTCGATGCTGCGCGAGCTGGAGACCCGCCAGGCCGCGACGCAGTACCTCAACGACCTGAAGCTGACGGTGCCGCAGATCAAGGAGCTGGCCAAGGTCCTGGGCGTGGCCGCCCCCGCCAAGTCCACGAAGCCGACCCTCATCACGGCCATCGTCGACGCGACGGTGGGCCGCCGCCTGGACAGCCTGGCCCTCAGCTCCCGCTAGGCAGCATCCCGAGGAACGCCGCCGGGTGCACGACGGGAATCCCGTACTCGGCGGCCTTCTTCCCCTTGCCCGACATGGTGTCGGGGTCGGCCGCGACGAGCAGCCGCGTCTTGCGCGTGACCCCGGCACCGACCCGCAACCCGGCCGCGCCGGCCCGGGCCGCCCACACCTCCCGCGGCTCGCCCATGTCCCCGGTGAAGACCACGAGATCGCCCGCTTCGAGCCGGAACCGCTGCCGAGCCCCGCCGCCGCGCTGCCGCGGCACCGGCGACGTCCCCGCGCCGAGCAGGCTGGCCGCGTGCCGGGCCATGCGCACCATCTGCGCGGCCTGCCCGCCACCGAGCCCGAGCAGCCGCGCGACCGTCTCCAGGTCGTCGCGCTCCTCGGCCGTGACGATCCCGTCGGCGGCGGCGAACGCGGCGAGCGCCTGCAGGTACTGCCGATGCAACTCGACCACGTCGGCCCGCCCGAGCCCGAGCCGCTGGGCGACCGCGACGAGCGCGTCGGCCTCCGCCGCGGACACGTGCCGGTCGAGCAGCGCCCGATCGAGCACCTCGAGGTAGGCGTCCGCGTCGGGCCGGTGCGAGCGCGGCATCCGATCGACGAGCCGCCCCAGGAAGTGCTCCTCCACCTGCCCCTCGGCCCGCCGCCCGACGAGCGCGACGCCGCTGTCGGCCAGCGCCGGCCACGCGTCCGGGGCACCCGCGAACCGGTGCGCCCACGGCGGCGGCTGCCCGGTCACCCGCAGGAAGTGCGCCAGCAGCCGCGCGGCGGCCCGGGCGTCGTGCAGCGCCGAGTGCGCCCGTGTGAGCGCGATCCCGGCCGCCGCACAGCAGTCCGCCAGCCCGCGTGACGAGCCAGGGAAGAACTGCCCGGCCAGCCGCATCGTGCACAGCCCCGCCTCATACCGCACCGGCGCCACGATCCCCATCCGCGCGAACTCGGCCGCTAGGAACTGCCCGTCGAACGCCCAGTTGTGCGCGACGGGCACCCGCCCCCGCAGCCGCCCGGCCACCGCCCCGGCCAGCTGCGCGAACCGCGGCGCGACCCGCGCCTCGGCGGCGGTGATCCCGTGGATGTGCTGCGGCCCGAGATCCCGCTCGGGATTGACGAGCGTGCACCACTCGCTCTCGATGTCCCCGCGCGGGCCGACGTGCACGATCGCGATCTCGACCACCCGGTCGTGCCGGCTCGTGTGCAGCCCGGTGGTCTCGAGATCGATGACGGCGTACATCCCCGGGACGGTAATGAGGCCCACCCCGCCCGCGGAACGCCCGAACGTCCGCATCCCCGGACCGGTCCGCACGACCCGTTCCGGGAACGGCCCTCAGCAGCAGCGGATCGGCCGAGCGGCAGCGCGGCTTGCCGGTCCTGGCAGGATGTGGTGGTGAGCTCTCCCGACCTCGACCTCGTCCTGGTGCTGCGGTACCGCAAGGCCGTCACGTACGGCTTCCACGCGCTGCTCGGCGCGCTCGAGGAGCACGAGACCACGACGTCCTACGAGTTGGTGTTCGCCGAGTCGCCGGACGCCACGATCGCGGCGATCTCGTCGGGGTTGCGGCGCGCCCGGCGGGTGCTGGTGCTGTGGTCGTTCTACTCGCCGGACGCCGAGGCGCTGGCCGCCGAGCTGACCACCATCAAGGCGGCCGCCCCGGGCGCCCTGCACGTCGCCGGCGGCGTGCACGCCACCGCCGAGCCGGTGCAGACGCTCGACGCCGGCTGGGACGTCGCCGCCATCGGCGAGGGCGAGACGACGCTGACCAAGCTCGTGGACGCCGGCGGCGACCCGGCGGGCGTCACCGGCCTGGCGTTCCGCGACGCTGCCGGCAAGGTCGTCAAGACCGGCCGGCCGCAGCGCCTGCCGCTCGACACGTTCCGCGGCTTTTCCCTGCGCTGGCAGCGGTTCAACGCCCTCGAGATCACCCGGGGATGCGCGTTCTCGTGCCGGTTCTGCCAGACCCCGTTCATGTTCTCGGCCCGCTTCCGGCACCGCAGCGTGGACAACGTCCGCTGGCACGTCGACCAGATGCGCGAACGCGGCCTGCGCGACGTCCGCTTCATCACGCCGACGGCGCTGTCGTACGGCAGCCAGGACGAGTCGCCGAACCTGGACGCGGTCGAGGCGCTGCTGGCCTCGTGCAAGGAGGGCATCGGGCCGAACGGGCGGGTCTTCTTCGGCTCGTTCCCGAGCGAGATCCGCCCCGAGCACGTGAGCCGCGAGGCCCTGAAGCTCGTGAAGAAGTACTGCGCGAACAACAACATCATCGTGGGGGCCCAGTCCGGATCGGACCGCGTGCTCGACGCGGCGAAGCGGGGCCACGGCGTCGAGGAGGTCATGCGCGCGGCCCGGCTCGGCATCGAGGAGGGCTTCCGCATCAACGTCGACATGATCTTCGGCATGCCCGGTGAGGACCAGTCGGACGTCGATGCCTCGCTCCGCCTCGCCCGCGAGCTGGCCGATCTCGGCGCCCGGATTCACGCCCACACCTTCATGCCGCTGCCCGGCACTCCGTGGCGTGACGCACCGCCGGGCGACGTCGATCCCGAAACGATCCGCGCCGTCGACCGGCTCTCGCAGCAGGGCGCCCTCTACGGCCACTGGCAGCGGCAGCGGGACCACGCGGTGAAACTCGCCACCGCCGCCGAGGCGTACCCCCGCCCTGGCCGGAGCCGGACGCTGTTGCCGTTGCGATCGACTGCGGACGGATCGCAGGACTGCTGAGAACAGGCTCTGCGCGAGGTCGGTGGACACCCACTCCTGTGGCGCAACACGACCCGTCGGGACGCCCGGGTCCGCGAGGCCGTGGCGCAGGCGCTTCAGGCCGGCGGGGTCACCGCGTAGACGGGCGCCGAGCGGGGCGAGCGGTTGCCGAGCAGTCCCCGGGCGTAGACGGCGAAGGTGTACTCCCTAGAGCCCTTCAGCCCGCGCAGCGTGATCTCGGGCCGCGAGGTCGCCGCGATCCGCGACTCGCTCGACCCGTGCACGGCCATCACCAGGTAGGTCGTGCCGGCGGACCGGCGCGGCCAGGTCAGGCGCACGCTGCTCGCGGTCACGTCCGTGACCTTGAGCGAGGCCCCCGCCGTACCGTTGCGGAAGATCGTGGCCTCCCGGGTGTCCGTCGAGATGCCGTTCGGGCCCGTGAGGAACCGCTTGCCCCAGGGCGTGCGGATGGCCGGGTCGAAGTCGTGCACCAGGTCCAGATAGCTGTAGGGCTTGTCGTTGCCGCTCCACGACCAGCCGAGGTACCCGACCGAGTGCCCCTCGGCGTAGGCCATGATCGCGTCCTCGTCCGGGTCGCCCCACTCGTGCTCGCCGGAGAACTCGCCGATGATGACCGGCAGCCGGCGCCGGGTGAACGAGCCCAGGTAGGCGTTGACCTTCGCGGCGTTGTTGAACTCGCCGTACATGTGGATGTCGAACAGCGTGTCGCCGGTCGGGTCGGCCGCCTTGACCTTCTCGGCGTTGTCGCGCATGACGCCCACCTCGTCCTGGCCCCACCCGGGCGCGTCGACCATGAGCGTGTGCGTGAACCCGGCCGCGCGCAGCGTGCGGATCGCGTCCGAGGTCTGCTGCACCCAGGGCCAGTCGCCGCCGACGCCGAACGGCTCGTTGGCGATGTTGACGATGATGTGGTCCTGCTGCCCGGCGAGCTCGGAGCGCAGCGACAGCCAGAACGCGACCGCGTCGGCCATCGGGGCCGCCCGCTTGTCCTGGCCGAAGCCGGCCGTGTCGTGCGCGTCGAGGATGCAGATCAGCCGCTCCTGCCGGCACAGGTTGACGATGGTGCGCACCTCCTGCGGTTTGGTACGGCGGAACTGACGCCCGGTCCCGAGCGGCACCCGCACCGCGTTGGCCCCGGTGGCCTTGATCGCCGCGAAGGAGCCGTTCTTGTCCGGGTACCAGGTGAAGTCGTGGTTCACCCCGCGCAGCACCAGGTCGCTCCCGTTCGCCTCGACCAGGCGCCCGTCGCGCACGTGGATGCCGCCGCCCGGCTCTGCGGCACGCGCCGTTTCGCCGGGGATCGATACGGCGGCCAGGAGTAGTAGCAGGATCAGCGCGCTCCTCATGGGGGCGTCGGCTACCCGGTGGCCGCGCGGTCTATCTCGCGGCCGGGATGATCCGGCCCGGCCTGCTGCTCGACGGCGTCGGCCACGGCCACCTCGACGACCCGCTCCAGCACCGAGGCGAGCATGTCGAGCGTCTCGTCGTCGAGGCGATCCAGCAGCCGCCGCTGCGCCCTCGTCCCGCCGTCGGTGAGCTCGCGCAGGATCTCGCGCCCGGCCGGGGCGAGGTGGATGCGCCGGATGCGGCGGTCGTGCTGATCCTCCGTGCGCGTCACATAGCCCTGGGTCACGAGCCGGTCCACGATCCCCGACAGCGTGGCCAGGCTCACACCGAGGCGGCGGGTGAGTTCGGCCGAGGCGATCCCGTCGTGCCGCGACAGGAGCATTAGGACTCTGAGCTGCTGCATCGTGAGGTTAACTGAGAGCAGCGGATTGGTCCGGTCGTACGCGAGCAGGGCACGCATCCGTTCGTCGGCGGCGGCGACGCGCAGCAGGAGCGCTTCCCTGTGATTGTTCACAGGAATGTTGTACCCCCTGGATAAACTTTGCGCGAGGCGAACCGTTAGCATCACACGAACTAATGTCTGTCTAAGCCAACCGGAAGAAGACTCCAGACATGTCGTTTCTCGCCCGGCTCAGTTTGGCGAACCGGGGGCTGGTCGCAATCATCGCGATCGTCGTCCTGGGCTTCGGCGCCATTGCCATTCCGAAACTCAAGCAACAGCTCATCCCCTCGATCGACTTCCCGGCCGCCTTCGTGGTCGCGTCCTACCCGGGCGTGTCGCCGGACATCGTCGAGGAGCAGGTGACCAAGCCGATCGAGGGCGCGCTGCAGGGCGTGCCCGGACTGACGGACATCACCTCCACCAGCCGCGAGGGTGTCGCGACGGTGCAGGTCTCGTTCGACTTCGGCTCCTCGGTCGACGACATCACCAACAAGATGAACACGGCCATCTCGCGTATCCGGACGCAGTTGCCGTCGGACGTCGACCCGCAGGTCATCGCCGGCTCGACCGACGACCTGCCGGCCGTGGTGCTGGCCGCGTCCCGCTCGGGTGACCAGATCGCCTTCGCGCAGCAGCTCAAGCAGGTCGTCGTGCCGGAGCTGCAGGGCATCGAGGGCGTGCGCCAGGTCGAGGTGACCGGCGCCGCGACGCAGAACGTGCTCATCACGCTCAACCCGCAGAAGGCGGGTCCGGCCGGGGTCAACCCGCAGTCGCTGACCGCCGCGCTCAAGTCCAACGGTGTGTCCTTCCCCGCCGGCACCCTGACCGAGGGCGACAAGTCCCTCGCGGTGCAGGTCGGCGGCACCCTGACCACGCTGGACGAGCTCAAGAACCTCAACGTCACGCCCACCGCGAAGCTCGGCGACGTGGCCACGGTCGAGCTCAAGACCGTCGAGGCCACCTCGATCACGCGCACCGACGGCAAGCCGAGCCTCGGCATCTCCGTCACCGCCTCGCCCGACGGCAACGCCGTGAAGATCTCCCACGCGGTCCGCGACAAGCTCGCCGACCTCGAGAAGCAGCTCGGCGGCGACACGAAGATCACGTCGGTCTTCGACCAGGCGCCGTTCGTCGAGTCCTCCATCAAGAGCCTCTCCACCGAGGGCGCGCTCGGCCTGCTCTTCGCCGTCGTGGTGATCCTGGTCTTCCTGGTGTCGCTGCGCTCGACGCTCGTCACCGCGGTGTCGATCCCGCTGTCGGTCGTCGTCGCGCTCATCGGCCTGTGGATCGGCGACTACTCGCTCAACCTGCTCACCCTCGGCGCGCTCACCATCGCCGTCGGCCGCGTCGTCGACGACTCGATCGTGGTGCTCGAGAACATCAAACGACATCTGGAATACGGCGAGGCCAAGGTCCACGCCATCCTCACCGGCGTCAAGGAGGTCACCGGCGCGGTCGTCGCCTCGACCCTGACCACCGTCGCCGTGTTCCTGCCGATCGGCCTCGTCGGCGGCCTGGCCGGCGAGCTGTTCCGGCCCTTCGCGGTCACCATCGCCGTCGCCCTGCTCGCCTCGCTGTTCGTGGCCCTGACCGTGGTGCCGGTGCTCGCGTACTGGTTCCTGCGCCAGCCCAAGACCCTCGGCACCGAGGAGCGCGAGGAGATCGAGGCCAAGGCCCACGAGAAGGAGCGCCGCAGCCCGCTGCAGCGCGCCTACGTGCCGGTCATCTCGTGGGTCACCCGCAGCCGGGCCACCCGCTGGATCACCGTGGGGCTCAGCATCGTCGTGTTCATCCTGACGATGGGGCTCGCCGGCGCGCTGAAGACGAACTTCATCGACCAGTCCGGCCAGACCGAGTTCTCCATCTCGCAGCAGCTGCCGGTCGGCTCCAGCCTGGCGACCACCGACGCGGCGGCCAAGAAGATCGAGGACCTGCTCGGGAAGCGCACCGACATCGAGGCGTACCAGGCCACGATCGGCGCCTCGGCGGGCTTCGGCTTCGCGGGCGCCCAGTCGGGCAACACGGCCAACTTCTCGGTCACGGCGAAGGACGGCACCGACGTCGAGAAGGTCGTCAACGAGCTGCGCGGCCAGGTCGCCGCGGCCGGTGACAGCCTCGGCACCGTGAAGATCACGTCCGGCGGCAGCGGCGGCGGCTCCGGCGACCAGCTCCAGGTCATCGTCAAGGCCAGCAACCCCGACGCGCTCGCGAAGGGCGCCCAGCAGGTCGAGGCCGCGATGAAGGAGGTCGCCGGCATCGCGGACGTCGAGAACAACCTCGCCGCGAGCAACCCCCGCATCGACGTGAAGGTCAAGCGGGACGCCGCCGCGAAGTACGGCCTGAACGACGCGGCCGTCGGCGGCATCGTGGCGGCGGCGTACCGCGGCCAGACCCTCACCCAGATGACCATCGACGGCTCCCAGCGCGACCTGGTGCTGCGCTCCGGCCCGGCCCCGGCCTCGCTGGACCAGCTCAAGGCGCTGACCATCCCGGTGCCCGGCACCCCGCCGTTCGTGCGTCTCGACCAGATCGCCGACGTCGCCCAGGACACCGGCCCGGTCGCCATCACGCGCATCGACGGCAACCGCAGCGCCACGGTCACCGGCCGCGCCGACAGCGACAACCTCGGCGCCGTCTCGGCCAAGCTGCAGACGAAGCTCGACGCGCTGAGCCTGCCCGCCGGCGTGACGGTCACCCTGGGCGGCGCGAGCCAGGACCAGGCCGAGGCCTTCGGCCAGCTCGGCCTGGCCATGCTGGCGGCGATCGCGATCGTCTTCATCATCATGGTGGCGACGTTCCGCAGCGTGGCCCAGCCCCTGATCCTGCTGGTGTCCATCCCGTTCGCCGCAACGGGCGCCATCATCCTGCTCCTGGCCACGAACACGCCCCTGGGCCTGCCCGCCATGATCGGCGTGCTCATGCTCATCGGCATCGTGGTGACCAACGCGATCGTGCTCATGGACCTGATCAACCAGTACCAGGAATCCGGCATGCACGTCCGCGAGGCGGTCGTCGAGGGCGGGAGGCGCCGCCTGCGCCCGATCCTCATGACCGCGGTCGCCACGATCTGCGCCCTGCTGCCGATGGCGATCGGCCTCACGGGCGAGGGCGGCTTCATCTCGCAGCCCCTGGCCATCGTGGTCATCGGCGGCCTGGTGAGCTCGACCCTGCTGACCCTGGTGCTGGTCCCGACCCTCTACACGATGGTCGAGTCGACGAAGGAGAAGCGCCGCCTGCGCCGCGAGGGCAAGCACGCGTCGCCGTTGACGGCGCCGGAACCGGACGGCGGGGAGTCGGACGGCCGCCACCGCGTGGACCCGTTGGAGCCCGCGCCGACGACCCTCTAGCACATGACGCACCGGAAGGCCGGCTCCCGCGGGGCCGGCCTTTCGCTGTGTAGTGCCACGGTGACGCGAACTGAGATCAACTTGGATGGGTGGGGTACCGTGGGGATGAAGCGGAACGGCCCCGGGGCCGCGTGTTCGGCCTTTGCTCGACTGGCTCGCCGCCTGTAGCTGACGACCGAATGCGCTTCGAGGCCAACCGCTCGCGCGCACGTGACCACGCCCGGCCCTGGTCCTGGATCTTGGCCGAGCCTCGATCGCGCTGGGCATACGGCGGGCAGGCGTCCGACGCGTTCGTGGTCCGCATCCGGGCCGCGGGCGGCGGGTTCGAGGCCGGTGTCGCCAATGCGGGAGGCGGCGTCCTCGAGCGCGGTTGGCGAGGCGTCACCGGGCTGGTCGGGATCGCGGCTCGGGGCGCGACCTCGGATGCCCGGCTCGGTCGGCGCGGCGACGCGGTCGAGGGCGGTTGCCGGAGGGGCCTGGCGCCGCGGTTGCCCGTTGCCGGCCCGCGCCGGCTCGCCGGTGGGCAAGCCCGGCCCGGTGGTCGCCGCCGAGGCGGCCGTTGCGAGCCTGCGGCACCGCGGGACGCACCGGGCGCGGGGAGGGCGCGCCGATCGTGGTCGCGTCGCAGCGGCCACCGGACGGCAGGCCGGTCGGTATGCGGCCGCTGCCGGCGTTCGCGTGGCGGGCCGAGTTGTGAGCGGCTGCCGCGGGGCGCGTCGCAGACCCGCATCGCGGCGGCCGGCCAAGAAAGTGCGGAGCGCGGGACCATGGCCGGGCTCGAAGGCGGGGAAGTGGGAGCCGCGCCATCGAGGGCCTCGGATCGGGAAACTTCCTGGGCGAGCCGAAGCGGCCGCGCGACCAGCACCCCGAAAGGTCCCAGGGAATAGTCGGCAAATAAGCCGATTTATCGTGATTTATCGGTGTCAAAGCGAACCCCAGCTGCGGGGAGGAGAGCCGCGCCATCGAGGTTGCGTAAATGAGTTTGTGGCGTAAAGTTCTTTGCATGACCCCCGTCGATGACGATGCGCCGCCCGCGTCGGCCGCTGCATCGCTCGCGCTCATCCGCAGGGAACAGGCCAACGCGGCCAAGACGATCGCGCTCAACCCGCTGCTCTACTACGTGCCATGGGGGCTGGCCTGGCTCATCGGGTTCGGGCTGCTGTTCCTGCGCTACGGCCCCGGCGGCAAGGTCTTCGTGAACCTCCCGGCCTGGCTCCCGCTCGCCACGCTCTTCGCGCTCATGGCCCTCGCGATGGTCAGCACGATCCTGGTGAGCGTGGTCCGCGGGCGCGGCGTCGAGGGGCGGTCGTCGTGGCAGGGCTCGGCGTACGGCTTCACGTGGTTCTTCGCCTTCACCGGCCTCGGCATGACGATGAACCACTTCTCGCGACTGCTGCCCGAGCCCGAACGCGGCCTGCTCTGGGCCTGCGCGTCCGTGGGGCTCGTCGCCGCCATGTACATGTGCGGCGCCGCGATCTGGGTCTCCCGCGACATGTTCGTCTTCGGGGCCTGGCTCACCGTCATCAACGTCGCGGGTGTCGCGGCCGGGGCCGGCTGGCACTCGCTCATCATCTCCCTCGGCGGGGGCGGCGGACTGATCCTGCTCGGGGTCCTGTTCCACCTCCGGGGCAAGCGTGGCTGAGCTGGACCCGGTGATCCACGTGCAGGCGCGCCTGCGGATCATGGCCGCGCTGTCGAGCCTCGGCGACTTCGACCGGATGACGTTCCCGCGGCTGCAGCAGCTGCTCGACATGACGGCCGGCAACCTCTCGGTACACCTGACGAAGCTCGAACAGGCCGGCTATGTCGAGGTCGTGAAGTCCTTCCGGGGCCGCACCCCGACCACCTCCGCCGGCCTCACCAAGCGCGGCCGCGTCGCGTTCGAGGACTACACCAGCGCCTTACGGGCACTCATTGACCCACCCAAAGAGGAGTCGTAATGCTCGCCCGCACCGTCGAGGTCAGCCGCCGCTACGGCGACACCCTGGCCCTGGACCGCGTCTGCCTGGACATCCCGCAGGGCGGCGTCGTCGGCCTGCTCGGGCCCAACGGCGCCGGCAAGTCCACGCTCATCAACCTCCTCGTCGGCCTGCGCCGCCCCACCAGCGGCACCGTCGAGCTCTTCGGCGGTGACCCGCGCGACCCGCGCAGCCGCCGCCGCATCGGCGTGACGCCGCAGGAGACGGGCCTGCCGTCCACGCTGCGGGTGCGCGAATGCGTGGAGTTCGTCGCCCGCCATTTTCCGGATTCGGTACCGCCGGCAGAGCTCCTCGCCCGCTTCGACCTCACCGACCTGGCGCGGCGGCAGACGGGCGGCCTGTCGGGCGGCCAGAAGCGCCGCCTGGCCGTGGCCCTGGCCTTCGCCGGCCGCCCGAGCCTGGTGTTCCTGGACGAGCCCACCACCGGCCTCGACGTGCAGGCGCGACGGGCGCTCTGGGACGCGATCCGGGACTTCGCCGACAAGGGCGGCACAGTGGTACTGACCAGTCACTACCTCGAGGAGATCGAGGCCCTCGCGGACCGGGTCGTGGTCGTCGGCCACGGGCGCGTCCTGGCCGACGACACCGTCGCCGCGATCCGCGCCATGGTCGGCATCCACCGGGTCAGCATCAGCGCCACCGACCTGCCCGACCTGCCCGGCGTCGTCGGTGTCGAGCAGGCCGACGGGCGCACCTCCCTGCTCACCCCCGACGCCGACCAGCTGGTCCGCGACCTGGTCCGCATCGGGGTGCCCTTCCAGGGCCTCCAGGTCCAGCCGACCACGCTGGAAGAGGCGTTCCTGACCCTGACGAGCACCGGACGGTAGCCGCGATGACCTCCTTGGCCCTCACCCACGCCCGTTTCCGCATCCTCGAGACGATCCGCATCCCCGTCGCCGTCGTCGGCGGCGCGTTCTTCCCGGCCGCGTCGATGCTCTTCTTCGTCGTACCGTTCGCCGGCGACAACCCCGAAGGCGCCACGTTCGCGACGGCCTCCATGGTGATGTTCGCGGTGATGACGAGCTCCCTGTTCACCTACGGCGTCGGCGTATCCGAGGACCGCGCGCAGCCCTGGGACCCGTTCACCCGCACCCTGCCGGCCGGCCCCGCGGCCGCGTTCGCCGGGCGCATCCTGTCCGGCCTGACGTTCATGGCCATCTCGCTGCTGCCGGTGGTCGTCATCGGCTGGCTGTTCACCGCGGCCACCACGAGCGCGACGGGCCTGCTGCTCGCCGTCGGCGCCGTGGTCCTCGGCGCGCTGCCGTTCACGTTCATGGGCCTCGCGATCGGCTACGCGCTGCCGATGAAGGCCGCCCTGGCCGTCGCCCAGATCATCTTCTTCCCGCTGGCGTTCGGCGGCGGCCTGCTCTCGGCCCCGGGCCAGGCGCCCGGCTTCGTGGAGACGATCGCCCCCTACCTGCCCACCCGCGGCGCGGTCGAGCTGGTCTGGGCCGCGGTCGGCGACTTCCACGTGTCGGCGACCTCGATGCTGTCGCTGGCCGCGTGGACCCTCGTGATGGCCGCCCTGGCCGCCTGGGCCTTTCGCCGCGACGAAGGCGCCCGCTTCAGCTGACGGGGGGGTCCCACCCCGCACCCCCCCCATGCGTGCTCCGCACGCACCGGCCGCGGGGCCGCTACCGGGCCAAGAGGTCGAGCAGGTGCCGGGTCACCAGCTCAGGCTGCTCCTCGGCCATGAAGTGGCCGGCGGGGACCGTGTGGTGGTGCAGGTCCGTGGCCCAGGCGCTCCAGCGGGCCTTGGCGTCGAAGCCCATCGCGGCGCCCCAGTCCTGCTGCAGCACCGTGACCGGCATCGAGAGCCGCTCGCCCGCGGCCCGGGAGGCCTCGTCGTGCTCGACGTCGACCGTGGCGGTCGCGCGGTAGTCGGCGACGATGGACGGGATCGCGTCGCGGGAGGCCTGGAGGTACCGCTGCCGCATCTCCGGTGGCAGCGAACCGTCGCCCCAAGCGTCGAGGAAGTGCCCGAAGAACGCGTCGGGCGCCCCGGCGATGAGCAGCTCCGGCAGCGGGGCCGGGGCCGCCATCAGGAACAGGTGGAAGCCGACGACGCCGGCCGTGCCGCGCAGTACCTCCCAGGAATCCAGCGTCGGCAGCACATCCAGCACGGCGAGGTGGGTGATGCGGGACGGGTGGTCGAGCCCGGCCCGGATCGCGACGAGGGCCCCGCGGTCGTGCCCGGCGAGCGCGAACCGCTCGAACCCGAGCGCCCGCGCGAGCGCGACGACGTCCTGGGCCATGACCCGCTTGGCATAGGCGGCGGTACCGTCCGGCTTGTCGCTGTCGCCGTAGCCGCGCAGATCCGGGCAGATGACCATGTGCCCCGCGGCCGCGAGGGCCGGTGCCACGTGCCGCCACATCAGGTGCGTCTGCGGGAAGCCGTGCAGCAGGACGACGGGGCGGCCCGCCCCGCACACGGCGACGTTGAGGGAGACGGCGGGGGCGACTTCGACGCGACGGTACGAGAATTCCATGCCACCACCCTGCGCCGGCCCGATCAGCATCGGGTCAGCGGCGAATAATCGGTGCCGTGATCTCCTTCGGCGTCCTGGGCCCCCTGGAGGCCCGGGATCCGGATCCGGTATCGCTCAAGGGCCCCCGCCACCGCACGGTGCTGGCCCGCCTGCTCGTCGCCCGCGGCCGGGTCGTGCCCGTCGGTGTCCTCGCCGACGACGTGTGGTCCGGCACCGCCCCACCCGGCGCCCTGGCCGCGATCCGCACGTTCGTCGCGGACCTGCGCCGCGCCCTGGAGCCGGACCGCCCGCCCCGCGCGGAGCCGCGCCTGCTGGTGACCGCCGCGCCCGGGTACGCCCTGCGCGCCGCCCCCGCCTCCGTCGACGCCGTCCGCTTCGAGCACCTGCTGGCCGCCGGCACCCTCGAGGCCCTGGACGAGGCCCTGGCGCTGTGGCGCGGCCCGGCCTACGCGGAGTGGTGGGAGCAGCCGTGGGCGCGCGCCGAGATCGACCGCCTGGACGAGCTGCACCAGCTGGCCGTGGAGCGCCGGGCCGCGGCCCTGCTGGACCGCGACCGCCCGGCGGAGGCGGCCTCGGACCTGCGGGCGTTCGTCGCCGCGCACCCGTTGCGCGAGGAGTCCTGGCGACTGCTGGCCCTGGCGTTGTACCGCTCCGGCCGCCAGGGAGACGCGCTGGCCGCCCTGCGCGAGGCCCGCGACACCCTCGTGTCGGAGCTGGGCGTCGACCAGGGCCCGGCGCTGCGTGCCCTGGAGCGGGACATCCTGGCGCAGTCCGAGAGCCTCGCCCCGGCCGGCCGCGCCGAACCCTCGGCACGGCTCTTCGGGCGCGACGACGAGCTCGCCCGGCTCCGCGGCAGCACCGCGTCCGTGGCGCTCGTCGAGGGCGAGGCGGGCGCCGGCAAGAGCGCCCTCGCCGAGGCGTTCGCCCGCGAATGGGCGTCGAGCGGCCGCCCGGTGCGGTGGGGGAGGGCCGGCGAACACGAGGGCGCCCCCGGCACCTGGCCGTGGACCGACCTGCGCACCGCGGGCGACGAGCTCGGTCCGGGCCCGGTGCTGCTCGTCGCCGAGGACGTGCACCGGGCCGACAAGGACGTGTGGGACGTGCTCGCCGCGCTGCCCGGGCGGGTCCGGGTCCTGGCGACCGCGCGCGACACCGACCCGAGCCCGCAGTACGTCGCGTTCCTGGCCCGCCTCGCCCGCGCCGAGCCGCTGCGCATCCGGCTGGGCGGCCTCGACGAGCGGGCCACCGCCGGCCTGGCGCGGGAGGTCGGGGGGCGGGATCTGCAGGCACGGGAGGTACACCTGCTGCGGGAACGCACCGGGGGCAACCCGTTCTTCGTGCGGGAGCTGGCCCGCCTGCTGGCCGCCGAGGGCCCGGCCGCGCTGCGCACCGTGCCGCCGGGCGTCCGCGACGTCATCCGGCACCGCCTGGCCCAGCTGCCGGAGCCGACGCGGGAGATCCTGCGCCGGGCCTCCGTCCTCGGCCGGGACGTCGACCCGGAGCTGCTGGCCGCGCTGGCCGGCACGGACGTGCTGGACGCGCTGGAGGAGGCGACGCGGGCGGGGTTCCTGGCCGACGGCACCCGGTTCGCGCACGTCCTGGTCCGCGACACCATCTACGGCGACCTGTCGCAGCCGAGGCGCGCGGCCTGGCACAAGGCCGCGGGCGAGGCGGCGGAGGCGTTGTCACCCGGGGACGTGGACGTCATGGCGTACCACTTCACGGCGTCGGCCCTGCGCACCACGGCCCCGAAGGCGGCCCGGTACTCGGCCGAGGCCGCGGCCCGGGCCGAGCGCCGCAACAACCCGCACGCTGCCGCCCGCCTGTGGCGGCAGTCGCTGGCCCACGCGCCCGGCGACACCGGGTCGCTGCTGGGCCTGAGCCGGGCCCTGGCCGTGACCGGCCACCTGGCGCAGTCCCGCCGCCTGCGCGCCACCGCGGTGTCGATGGGCGGCCTGGACACCTTCGCCGTACCGGCGATCTGGCCGAGGAACGACGACGAGCACCTGTCCGCCGCGATCGCCGCGGCGGCCGAGCGGGCCCTGCCGCACGCCTCGGGCCAGGCGAGGTCCCGCCTGCTGTCGACGCTGGCCATGGAGCTGCGCGGCGCCCGGGACGCGCGGGGGATCGAGGCCGCCGAGGAGGCCTACGCGCTGGCCGGCCCCGATCCGGCCCTGCGCGCCCTGGCCCTCAACGCGAGGTTCCTGCACAGCTTCGCGACCCCGGGCCGGGGCCCCGCACGGCTGGCGATCGCCGAGGAGCTGCTGGACCTGGCGTCCGCGCACGACCTGGTCACCTTCGCCGTCCTGGGCCACCTGATCGCCCTGCAGTCCGCGTGCGCCCTGGACGACCTGCCGAGGGCCGACTCCCACGCGGCGGCGGCCGACGTCTTGTCCACGCGCTACGGCTTGCCCGTCGTCCCCGTCTTCACCGCCTGGTACGCCGCCCTGCGCCTGGCCGCCGCGGGCGCCGCCGACGAGGCCGAGCGGGCGTACCGTGCCGCGGACGCCGTCCTCGCGAGGTCCGAGATGCCGGGGATGCACGAGGGGCTGCTGGGTCTGGCGCTGCTGTCGATCGGCCGCTGGACCCCGTCGGACGACCTGGGCCCGTACGAGCCCTGGGCCCGCCCGCTGCTGCACCGGGACCGCCAGGCCCTGCGCGACCTGCCCCCGTCGCCGCACGATCTGCTCTGGGAGGCGCGGCTGTGCCTGGCCCTGCGGGCGGCGCGGGAGCTGGGCGACACCGCGTCTCACGCCCGTCTGTCGGCGCAGCTGCGCCCGGCCGCGAACGAGCACGCGGCCGGCAGCGGGGTCCTGACCCTGGGCCGGGTCGCCGACTACCTCTGACCCGCTCGCCGGCTCGGGCGGGACCGGTCAGGCGCCGCCGCGCTCCGGGGGGCTCACGAGCATCACCCGGTCGGCCGGGTGGCAGGTCTCGAACTCGTCGGTGCGGATCACGATCAGCGGGACGCCCGGGACGATGTGCAGGTCGTGGCGCTCCTCGGCCGTCGGCATCCGGGCCGTGATCCGGGCCGCCGCCGGCACCGGCAGCTCCTCCAGCGGGCCGGTCCGGCGAACCCTGGAGCGCCGGCCCCGCTCGGTCACGATCACGCCCTCGCTGCGCAGCGCCGTCATCGCGTCGCGCACGACGTCGCGGCTCACCTCGTACTGCTCGGCCAGCGCCGCCTCGCTCGGCAGCACCGATCCCGGCGGGAGGTCCCCGCTGCGGACGCGCTCGTGCAGGGCGTCGGCGACCTGGCGGTACAGCGCGTGCACGGATCGGCGATCGAGCATGGCCAGGACGCTATCATCCGAATGGCCATGTGGCCATATATCGGGCCGCGGGTCAGGGCTTGTGCGGGCAGCGGTGGATCGGGCGCCGCGGGATGCGGGCCGGGCGGCGGATCGACACCAGGCGGGCCGGGCGGACCGCGGGCAGCTTCGACGAGGCCGGGGCCGTCGTCCCCGCCGCCGCGCCCGACACCGCGGCCAGGTGCGACGACAGGGCCGCGTGCAGCAGTGTCGGGGACGACGACGGGTTCGGGGCCGCCGTCGACGGGTTCGCGCGGCGGTTCAGCGGCTGGTACGTGCGCTGCTGCGGCACCCGCGGACGGGTCGCGGGAGCGGCGGCGCGGGTGGGGGCGGCCGGCATGGGCAGCGTGGTCTCCGCCGGGGCGTCGTCCTTCTCGGGGCGGGTCACGATGAACGCGACGACCGCCGCCACGAGGACGGGGACCAGGTAGAGCAGGGCTCCGGCGTATTGCTCGGCCACGGCGGGGACTCCCAACGGCTGCGCACGACTGACCTGCGCAACGCTACGGATTCCGCCGCACCCACCGTGTCATCCGGTCGGGTCTTGCTGCAAGTCCGGCCGGGGTGCAGCTGCGGTGCAAACCTCCCGGTACCACTCGTAGGACCGCCGCGGGGTGCGCCGCTGGGTGTCGAAGTCGACGTGGACGAGGCCGAAGCGCTGCTCGTAGCCGTCCGCCCACTCGAAGTTGTCCAGCAGCGACCAGGTGCAGTAGCCGTGTACCTCGACGCCCGCGTCCATGGCCGCGCGCACGGCCCGCAGGTCGCCCGCGATGTAGTCGATGCGGAACTGGTCGTCGAGGTCGGGCCAGGAGCAGCCGCTCTCGGTGATCCAGATCGGCGGGAGCCGGTCGCCGTAGCGCTCCTTGAGCCCGACCAGCAGCTCCCGCAGGCCGTCGGGGACCACGGGCCAGCCGTAGGCGGTCTTCGGGTACCCCTCGATGTCGAGGCGCACGAAGGGCAGCGGGTCGCCCTCGGGCGGGGCGGCGATCAGCGACGGGTTGTAGTAGTTGACGCCCATCGCCTGGATCGGCTGGGAGATGACCTCGAGGTCGCCCTCCAGCACGATGGAGTCGACGTCGGCCGTGGTCAGGAACTCGTAGCCGGGCGGGTACTGCCCGAGCAGGATCGGGTCCGTGAACAGGTGGTTCTGCACCAGGTCGTAGACGGCCGCGGCCAGCTGGTCCTCGTCGGAGTCGCTGCGGGGCCGGACGGGCGAGTGGTTGTTGGCCAGCGTCACCGGCGCGTTCGAGGTGCGGCGCAGGGCCGACACGGCCAGACCGTGGGCGAGCAGCAGGTGGTGGACCACCGGCAGCTGGTCGGAGAGCATCCGCAGCCCGGGGGCGTGCACGCCCTGGACGTGGCCGAGGGCGAAGTGGATGTACGGCTCGTTCAGCGTGATCCACAGCTTGACCCGGTCGCCCAGGCGCTCGCCGAGCAGCTCCGCGTACTCCCCGAAGCGCATCGCCGTGTCCCGGTTCGCCCAGCCGCCCTGGTCCTGCAGCGCCTGCGGCAGGTCCCAGTGGAACAGCGTGACGAGCGGGTCGATGCCGCGCGCGAGCAGCCCGTCGACGAGCCGGTCGTAGAAGTCGAGCCCGGCGGCGTTGGCGGGGCCCTCGCCGGTCGGCTGGATGCGCGGCCAGGCCACCGAGAAGCGGTACGCCCCGGCGCCCAGCCCCGAGATGAGGTCGAGGTCGGACTCCCACCGGTGGTAGTGGTCGCAGGCCACGTCGCCGGTGTGCCCGTCGCGGGTCGCGCCGGGGGTGTGGGCGAAGGTGTCCCAGATGGACGGTCCGCGCCCGTCCTCGGCGACGGCGCCCTCGATCTGGTATGCGGCGGTGGACACGCCGAAGCGGAAGCCCGGCGGGAACGGCGGTAGATCCGGCATACGGCGCACGCTACCGCGCCGGGGCAAGATTGGGTCATGGCACACGACATTCCAGCGGTGGAGCTGGCGCCGGGGGTGAACCTGCCGACCATCGGCTTCGGCACGTGGCAGATCACGGGCCGTTCGGCGTACGAGTCGGCTCGCGCGGCGCTCGACGCCGGCTACCGGCACATCGACACCGCGACCATGTACGGCAACGAGGAGGAGATCGGCCGGGCGCTGCGCGACAGCGGCCTGGACCGCTCCGAGGTCTTCATCACCACGAAGCTGCCGCCGTCGCAGGCGGGCCGCGAACGGCAGACCCTCGAGGCGAGCCTCAAGGCGCTCGGCGTGGACTTCGTCGACCTGTGGCTCATCCACTGGCCGCCGGCCCGGGGCAAGTCGCTGCCGACCTGGGTCTCGTTCCTGGAGCAGCGCGACGCCGGGCGCATCCGCGCGGCCGGCGTCAGCAACTACGACACGGCGCTCGTCGACGAGCTGGTGCGGGAGACGGGCGAGACCCCGGTCGTGAACCAGGTCGCCTGGAGCCCTGCCCAGCACGACCCGCGCTTCCTCGACGACATGCGCGAGCGGCGGGTCGTCGTGGAGGGGTACAGCTCCCTGAAGAACACGCCCCTGGACGACCCCCGGCTCGTCGCGATCGCGAAGGCCCACGACGCGACCGTGCCGCAGGTGGTGCTGCGCTGGCAGCTGCACCACGACATCGTCGTCATCCCGAAGTCGACCCGCCCCGAGCGGATGCGCGAGAACCTGGCGGTGCTCGGCTTCGAGCTGACGAACGAGGAGATCGAGACCGTCAGCACCCTCTGATCAGCCCCGTTTGACGGACCGGTCGATGCGGGCCCGCCAGCCCCGTTCCCGGGGCTTGCGGCGCAGCTTGGCCAGGGCCGCGACCGCACCGGCGGCGAGCTCCTCGAAGTCGAAGCCGGTGCGGTGCGTGCCCTTCTGGATGACGAACGCCATCCCGGCCGAGTTGCTCACCGCCCACCCGGGCCGGGTGCCGAGGCGATGGGCGGCGCCGGCGCCGTACGCCGTGACGAGCTGGATGTCGAACGGGTACCGCACCGCGCCGCCCTCGCGGGTCACCACGATCCGGGCCTGCGCGAGGGTGTCGTCGCGGTTGAACAGGGCCCGCCACCACGTCGTGCGGGGGGCCTCGACGACCACCTCGACACCCTCGCCGTGCTCGCCCGGGTCGCCCGCCTCGGCGACGCGCCGGACCAGCTCCACGACCCGGTCCGGGCGCGACCGCCGGAACGGCACCCATCTGTCCACGGCGTCGAATATAAGTCGGAGCCGGCCACGGCGACGTCGTCGGTCGCGGCCGCCCACCGGACGACGGTCAGCCCCTGGTACACGGCCGGTGGCGGGCCCGGCGCGACGGTGCCGGCCTATGTCCCAGGCCGCTTCCTCGTCGACCGTCTCCACGACCCGGCCGCGAATGAGCTCCGTCGTTGCGCGCCTTGCGCGACCGCGGCGACGTGAGGATCGCGATCCGGTCGCCCTCGCGCCCGGCCCAGATCGGGACGGAGTGCGGCGACCCGTCGGGCAGCACGCCACCGACGGGGACGTCCGGCCCGGCCCGGGAGCTTTCGCGGAGCGCTCAGGTAGCGAGCCGGTCGGCCGATGAGTCGTCTGACATCGCCTCGAACGGAGCACTCCACATGCGCCGCTGGCTGGGTTCCCGCCGCGTCTTCACCAAGATCCTCCTCGTGGCCGCGGTCGCCGTCGCCGGCACCGCCGCCACCGGGCTGCTCGCCCTCATCGGCATCGGCGACCTGCGGGCCACGCGTAACAACGAGGTCGGGGGCGCGGTGCCGTACATCGCCGCCCTGAACAAGGCCGCCCTCACCGCCAAGACGGCCGCGAACGACGAGCGCGGCTTCCTGCTCGGCGGGGACACCCAGTTCCGTGACGAGTCGCTGGGCCGCCAGGCGGTCGTCGACGCCGCGCTCCGCGACGCCGCCCGGACCGGCAACCCGGCCGTCAAGGAGATCCAGGCGGCGGTGGACGCGTGGTTCGCCGCGCTGCGGACCGAGTTCACGACCTACGGCACGGACCGCGCCAAGGCGGTGGCGGATGCGTTCGGGGCCAACCGCGAACTGCGCAAGGTGTACGAGGCCCGCCTCGACGCCGAGATCGAGCGCGCGCAGAACGCCCTGGTCGCGGGCAAGGACTTCGACGACACCGCGAACTCGACGCGGCTGGCCGTCGTGGTGCTGCTGTGCGCGGCGCTCGCGGTCGCCGTGGCGCTGAGCCTGTACATCGCCAGCGTCATCGTCCAGCCGCTGCGCCGCGTCTCGCACGTCCTGCGCGCCGTGGCCGACGGCGACCTGACCCAGGACGCCGGCGTCGACCAGCGCGACGAGGTCGGCCAGATGGCGGCCTCCCTCGGCGAGGCCCGCGGCCGCCTGCGCGAGACCGTCGCGAGCCTGGCCGAGCACTCGGCGACCCTGGCCGGCGCGGCCGAGGAGCTCGCCGCGACCAGCCGGCAGAGCGCCGCCGGCGCCGAGGCCGGCTCCCGCCAGGCCGGCGCCGTGGCCGGCCTCGCCGACCGCATGTCCGGCACCATCTCCACGGTCGCGTCGGGCGCGACGCAGATGGGCGCGTCGATCCGCGAGATCTCGCAGAGCGCGACCCAGGCGGCGACGGTCGCGGGCCGGGCCGTCGAGGTGGCCGCGTTGACGAACGACGTGATGTCGAAGCTCGGCGACTCCTCGGCCGAGATCGGCAACGTCATCAAGGTCATCACGTCGATCGCCGAGCAGACCAACCTCCTGGCCCTGAACGCGACCATCGAGGCGGCCCGCGCGGGCGATGCCGGCAAGGGCTTCGCCGTGGTCGCGAGCGAGGTGAAGGACCTGGCCCAGGAGACCGCCCGCGCCACGGACGACATCGCCCGCCGCGTCCAGGCCATCCAGGCGGACACGACCGGCGCGGTGTCGGCGATCGCCGAGATCTCGCAGATCATCGCGCGGATCAACGAGTATCAGACGACGATCGCCTCGGCGGTGGAGCAGCAGTCGGCGACGACCGAGGAGATGAGCCGCAGCGTCGAGGAGGCCGCCGCGACGGGCCGCGAGGTGGCCGGCACGATCGGCGAGGTGGCCACGTCCGTCCAGCTCACCACGAACGGCATCACGGAGTCGGAGCGGGCCGCGGGCAGCCTGGCCGCGATGTCGGCGAGCCTGCGCGGCATCGTCCAGACGTTCCGCTACTGACCGGGGCTCGTTACCTTCGCGTGCCTCTGACGGGGCGATATGGGCCGAAGACATCGACTATGGTCGGACTCCGTGACTTACCCACCGACCGGCGACCCCTACGGCGGTCAATATTTCGGCGGCCCTCCCACGCCGCCGGGGCCCCCGCCGACCGGCGCTTTCCCGGCTTCGCCCGGCCCGGGTCAGCCGGTCTCGCCCGGCTATTCGCCGCAGTACGGGCCGCCGCAGCACCCGCAACCGCCCGCCGGCTACCCGCCGCAGCCGCCGCCCCAGACGCAGACGTGGCAGCAGGCGCCGGCCACACAGGGCTGGCAGCCGCCGCCACCGGCCCCGGGCTGGCAGCAGGCCCCACCGGCGCAGGGCTGGCAGCCGCCGCCCGCCCCCCGCGGCTCGACCCCCTGGCCACTGATCGGCGTGATCGCGGGCGTCCTGGTGCTGGCCGTGATCGGCGGCGTGCTCGTCGTGACCAAGCTCCTCGGCAGCGACGACCCGGTGACCCCCGTGACCGCCGACGGCGGCCCGGCGAAGGCCACGACCGGCCCCGCGGCCCCCGGCCTGCCGACCGACCGCCCGCTGAAGACCAGCTCCGCCCCGGCGGGCCCGGGCAAGTACGGCGCCCCCGGCGACCTGTGCTCGATGGACCTGACCGCGCTGGGCATCTACGCGTCGAAGAAGGAGAAGGCGACGCCGAACGTGCGCAACACCGGCGGCATCGCCCGCTCCGACTGCGACTTCGACCTGCGCACCTCCTCGGGCATGAAGGTCACCTTCGGCATCAAGACGCAGGTCTACACGACGACGAAGGAGGCGAGGCAGTACTTCGACTCCGGCTACGACCTGGACAAGTCGCGCTACTTCGACGCCGACCTGACGGGCCTGGGCGAGCGCTCCTACGGCACCAACCGCGACTGGGACATCGGCTCGAAGACGAGCGACTACACGATCCGCGTGGTGGACAGCAACCTGTACCTCTTGGTGAGCCTGGTGACCTTCGGAACCGCCTTCGTCCCGAAGGACCAGCTCAAACCGAAGACGATCGACGAGGTCAAGACGATCCTCGGCAAGTTGCCCACGGCCTGAGCTGACCCCAGGCCCGCGCACGGGCGGCCGGGCGGAGGTGCGGCGCCCCGACGGGCCACGCACTTCCGCCGGGACCACCCCTTTGGAGCGGTCCGGCCGCAGGCTGCCCCGCGGCTACGCTCGAGTGGAAGGGGGTGATCACCATGCCCAGATACCTCATCGAGGCGACCTACTCGTACGAAGGACTCCGCGGGCTCATGAAGGACGGCGGCAGCGGCCGGGTCGACGCGGCCCGCAAGACCGCCGAAAGCGTCGGCGGGCACCTGGAGTCGTTCGACTTCAGCTTCGGCGAGCGGGACACGGTCGCGATCTGCGAGCTGCCCGACAACAAGGCGGCCGCCGCCATGGCGCTCACGATCGGCGCGTCCGGCGGGGCGACCACCAAGACCGTGGCGCTGCTCAGCCCCGCAGAGGTCGACCAGGCGGTTCGGCAGACTGTCGACTTCCGCGCACCCGGCGCCTGATCGACCCACGCGCCGGCCGCCCACGACGGTGAGCCCCCGTGGGCGGCCACAACCACGGCCGCAGCCGCGCGGACGTCGCCGCGCTGACCGCCGTTGCCCGTCTGCCGCGGGTTACGGCTGCAGGCTGCGCAGCGGGCCCTCGGCGTCTGGGAAGTTCCTGGTGCTCAACGCCTGCGGGCCCGCGGTGTGGTCGCCGTTGAACGGCGTCACAGCCTTCGGGTCCTTCGAGCAGCCGGCGGCGACCGCGTCCTCCGGCGAGTTGAACCACAGCCCGAGGTGGTACTGGTGGACCGGGGCCGTCGTCGGGTTCGACGAGGCGTCCGCGATCGGCGAGGTGTGCACCACCGGCGCCGGGGCGGTGCCGGGCGCCACGCTGAACGTCTCGATGCTGAACCGGCCGATGAACGTGCCGGCGGCCACGCCCCATTGGTTCGTGTTGAGGTCACCCTGGTACCAGGACATGCCGAACGGCGCGTTCGGCACCTGGATGACGAACAGATCGAAGTCGGTGTTCTTCGGCAGGCCGCTCGCCGCGATCGTCATCACCTCGACCTGCCCCCTCGACTGCACGGTGACGTCGGCCTTGGCCTTGGGCAGGCAGTCCGTATTCACCGAGTTCGCGGACCGGACCATCTGAAAGTGGATCCTGGTGTGCTTGGCGCTGGTGGCGATGGCTGCCGCCCCGCCGCCCGCGATGATCATTCCTGCGGCGCCGAGGACGATGGCGGCGCGTTTGATGTGCTTGTTCATGTCAGCCTCCCTGGATGTCGAACTCTTGTGTCGGGTCTGTTTCGAGACATGCGGACGAAACTGAGCAGGCGGCAGTGGTGGAGGGATGCGGGAAACGAGAGCAGCACGCAGTGGCGCGCAACGGGACGCGCCTACGTGGGCACGGTGCAGTGCGCTCGGTAACCGATTGACCGGCCCGTCGCCGGCGCTCTCCTCGCCTTGGGGAACGGGCCCACGGACAAGGTACTGCACGGAAAATGCCCGAGGGTTGGTGTCGCGTTCGGCCGGTGAGGCGGTATTGCTGTCGCCGTCGGCCTCACCTGCCGGACGTCACCTACGGCTCATACAGGCGCGAACCAGTGGGCACGGTTGGGTTCGAACCGCTTGTAAGTTCTGCCCCAGGGCGGGCGGCCCGTTTCGGGCCGCATCGAAGACGTACAGAAAGTTCTCACCAATATGTGGTTCTTCGGTGTGTCCGGTCTCGGGACCTGCGCGACAGATCGGTATCAGGACCTGCGTGACACTGCGCCGAGGGTTGTGGAGTTGATGTCGTGGAACAGCGTGAGTGGGTCCGCTGCGGGGCGTCGTACTGCCACAGCTGAGGCATGGCCCGGATGATGCCTGCAACGGCGAGGATGGTCAGCACGCCACCCACTGAGATCGCCCAGCGTGGTCCCCATGCCGCGCCCGTTAGGCCGTGCAAGAGGTTGCCGATCTGTGGGCCGCCCATCGTGACGACGATCATTGAGCCTTCGATCCGGCCGCGCAGCGCGTCGTCGGTGTTCGCCTGGCTGATGGCGCGACGGAACGTGCTGAGCAGGAAGTTTGCGCCTCCGCCGGCCAACAGCGCGGCGGCGGCGAGCCACAGCTGGGGTGCCAGCCCCAGCAGTACGACCGTCACACCCCAGACTGCGGCGGCGGACGCCATCAGCAGACCGTGCCGCCGTGCATGGGTGAAGACGCCGGACACCAGCCCAACCGCGAACACGCCTGCCGGGTAGCTGGCGTAGAGCACACCAAGCTGGAAACCGCCCCCGGCCGCGCCGCCGAATTCCCGCTGGGCCAGCTCGGGGTAGAGCGCCCACGGCGCCCCGAACACCATGGCGGCGAGGTCCACCCCGATCAGCGCCACCAGCAACCGCAGTGAGAACAGGTAGCGGAAACCGTCCAGCAACTGGCCGGCCACCGGCCGCCGCAGCGCCCCGATCGCGCCAACCGAGGAAGGCGTCGTCCTGGCGGGCGTTACCGGTGTCGGCGGCACGGGTGGTTGCGGTGGGAGCGGAGGCAGTCGGAGCACCGACCACGCGACGACCAGCAGCGCCAGCGTGTCCAACAGATAAAACGTGCCCAGCCCCACCACTGGGATCAGCACCCCGGCCAGCAGCGGACCCACAATCGACCCGGTGTACCGAACCAGCGAGCTCAGGCCGTTCGCGGCGGCCAGCAAATCGGCCGGTACCACGCGGGGCACCGCCGCGCCCATCGCCGCCATGATCGCTCCATAGCTGAGGCCCTGGCAGGCGACCAGTGCCATCAGCACCGGTACCGACCGCAGGTCCAGTGCCGCCTGCGCCCACAGCGCCGCGTACGTCAGCGCCAGGCAACCGTCGGCGACCAGAAGCAGCCGCCGCCGATCCCGAGCATCGGCGAGGGCACCACCCCACAACGCCGACACCACGAGCGCGACCAGCGACACCGCCGCCGAGACCCCCACAGTCGCGGACGAGCCGGTCAACGTGAACAGCTGCGTGGGAATGGCCAGCCCGCTGAACGAACCACCCACCGCGGCGATGACCGACGCGACCCACAGCCGCCGATACGCGGGGATCGCCAGCGGGCGCCGGTCCACCAGATACGCACCCAGCTTGCGTCCCCTGGCGCCCCCTCCGGCACCGCCGGTTCCGCGACCGGAGCCGCTAGTTCCAGCTGCCGTAGTCGACGCTCCCATACCCATAACCCCCGGTCGGCTCATGCCGGCTGTGGCCGGCACCGACGATCCTGGGCCTTACCCAAGGGGAAAGGTCCAGCATCGATACGGGGGCTGCCGAGCACGCAGCCGATGATGATCGTCCAGCCGGACGTGTCACCCAGGTCCCGAGACCCGACAATGTGGTGCTTCGGTGCTTCGGTGCTTCGGTGCTTCGGTGCTTCGGTGCTTCGGTGCTTCGATGGTTCTTCGCGCGACTCTCTCACGAAGGTCCAGGATGGGGCCTACATAAACTTGCGTTGCAAGCTACGATGCCGCTCCGCCGGTGTGCGTTGCACCCATTCGTTCTTTCGCGTACGTGATCAACGGTCGTTATTTGGTCGAAAGGAAGTCCGCGAAACACTGAACCATGGCCGGCTCGTCAGCGAATGGTTCGGACCCACTTTCGAAGTTCGTTTCGGACGTGGCCAATCGGTGCGTCGAACGATCCTGGTTTATGGGCTGTCCGTGTGCGTCGCTGGCGTGCGGGAACCGTTCGGGGCGGACCGCGGGCGACCGGACGCGTTCAGGGCGGTTGCCGTAAGCGTTGCCGTACGGCTTGTTCGGTGCCCGCTCCCGGAGCCTCCCGGCGCGGCGTCAGTCCGTCGCCTTCGGATGGCCGGTGCCGGCATGCTTGATCCAGCACGTCCGGGTCTCGTGGTCGGCCAGGTACCAGACTCGGCCGCCGGCCGTGACTTCGTACTGCCACTGGGCCAGGGCTTTCCCGCCGTAGGTGTCGGTGGAGAGGCCGCCTTTGAGCGGGTGGTGTCGCGCGGTGGGCACAGCGGGACACGGGTCGGCTTCGATCGCGTCGAACGCCGTGCGGGTGTTTGCGGCAGCTTGCCGACAGAGGTCCTCCCAGCCTTTCGCGGCGTCGTTGGAGGCGAAGCACAGGGCGTAGCCCCCCGTGCGCGGCGGCGGGGCTGCTCGGTCGCCGCGTTTGGCGCTCACTGCTCCTCCGGTCGGGTCACCGGTCCGAAGTCGTCGAGGGGCTGTGTTGTCAGTGCTCGGTACAGGTCGGGATCGGCGTGAATCTCGGCGGTGTGCCGCCACTCGGTGAGACACTGCGACACTGCCGCGGTGTTGCCGATTGCCGCAGCCGCCTCTGTGGTCGAAACGAGTTCCGCCGCCATGTCGTCGATGTCGGTTGCGGGCAGGAAGCGTACCCAGGGCAGCGCGTTCGGGAGCACCTCGCGTAGGAGACCCGGCTCGCGGCGCGCGACCCCGGCGAGCAGCCGCGAGGTTACATCGATCACCTCGGCCTCCGCTTCGGCGCGTTCGGCCGACATCAACACGAGGTCTGCGGCGTCACGCCGCCGCAGACGTACCGCGCGGGCGCGGGTCAGACGGTCGGTCGTCTCGGCCGGCTGACGCAGCAGTTCGGAGAAGGGCACTGACTCCAACGGCGCGGCGCTCACATATCAACACTACTTCAGAACTGCCGTGTACAGCCAGCTTCAGCCACCGGTCCGCCCGGACGTGGGCAGGTCATGACGGTGTACGGTCATCGGCCGCTGGCATTACCCGAGCCGGAGGCCGTGGACCGTCGCCAGGCAATTGCACCTGTACGCACCGGACTCTCCGCCGCCGCCTCACCAGGGCTGTAGCGCTGCGGCCAGACCACCGCCCGAAACGTCCTGACGCCGGCAAGGGGTCCACTCGACCTGGTCCCGTTGCCGTATGGTTGCCGAAAGGACGGCCTCCGGCCGCGTGTTCGTGCTGGTGGGCACGGTTGGGTTCGAACCAACGACCCCCCGCTTGTAAGGCGGTCGGATTTTTCCAGCTCAGAGCCTATGCCCTCGGCTGTCGTGCCCCTCATGTGCCCCAGCGCTAGATGGCTGGCGGCGTGACGTCGAAACCAGCCTGATCGGTGTACGCGATTGCGGACCATCGTTCCGCCCCGACGGCGTGAACCGTCTTCACGATGGTCCAGTCGAGCAGGTACCCCGGCAGCGCGAGCTTCACCACCGCGTCGCACGCTTCAAGCTCGGCCGGACCGTCCCAGGCCAACTGGGCGGTTACAGCCTCTTTGACTACTAGGTCTGGCCGTGTCGTGACGCGCACCGAGACCGGCCTTGTGCTTTCGGCCTCGTCCGCGATCCCCGGGTAGAGCGCTCTGGTTTCGGCGGCGACATCGCGATCTGAGGTCAGATCGCAGGCGGCCCAGCCGGGCAGTGGGCGCGGGCAGGTCGATGGCCTACCCGACTTAGTTGCGCGCCGCCCGCCCGCTTCGCCGTCAACAGAGCCTTGACACTGAACCTTCGCAGCTTGCGGCAGCCGCCCGAATCCGTCCGACGGCTTGCCTGGCACCGATTGAATACCGGCCCGCAGTCCAGGGCACCCGCAAACAGGTTCACACGGCACATTCTGTAGCAGGGCTGCACTCCACTCGGCCACCCCCGGCGCATGGTAACCTGCCCCATTGCAGCCGCACCCGGCGCCCCCTTTGCACCTATCTTAAATGTGACCCGTCTCGATTGGCGGTATCGCCTAAATGCAGGACGTGACAAAGTTTTTTAATACGCAGGCCGCAGCCAACGTCATCGCCATAGTTGCCGCAGCGATCGCTATCGCGGCCTTCTGGGCGGCCCGGCGAACCAACAATGCCGCGCGAGTCGAACTAGTTACGGACGTTCGCCGAGAATGGGAGGAGCATCGTCATGATTGGGCGACATGCCTACTTCTTTATAATGGCGCCGATGATTACTATGTCGATGCCTCGATAGAGCAGAGAGAGCGCGTACATGCTTTACTCGCGAATATCGAAGGAAATCCAACCGGGCTGACGGCGAACATCAACGCAGTGCGGGCAGAAACTCGTACTGTTCGAAGGGTGATGCGGTTTCTGGCCTACTGTGGTCGGCTTGTTCTAAGTAACAGACTCTCGTGTGACGACATCTACAACATCCTCGGTCCAGACGTCGCGCGCCACGGCAAGGCCATTCGGTGGCTATGTGGCTCGGCTACCATGAGAGAATCGATGCCGTACATGGACTCTGATACCGAATGGTCACACATGGCCGACCAGATAACAGAATGGTCGTACTTTAATGAGCAAGAAGTCATTCTTGCACTCATTGACATTCTGTGGTCGCAAGTATCGAAAAACGGCGATTTTGGACCAGATTCCCTTATTCGCGTTGCGCAACATAAGCGGACAACCAAGTCCGGCCTGGATGGACGTCGACGTATCAGGCGCTTGGCAAGGCCGCGCTCAGGAATTCTTCACGCGTGGCGACTGAGCCGTGAGTTGAAGTATTCCGAAAGACTTCCCTTCGACTCGGTCTTCGCCGGCAATCGTCGTCACGTCGAGCAGATCGACCCCATTTACCTGCGACGCACACTCGGAAGCTCGTTCCTCACGCGGCGACGCATCGAAAGGGCGCTGGAGCTACAGAGGCAGGCAAGTGATGACGACTGAACAAACCTGCGATACGGGGATTCGCTCGCCGTTACGTGATCGAGACCAGCGCGAGGCAAGCCTGCCGAAAATACAGTTTTTTGTCCCCTTGTGGCTGGACGCTGCGATAAAGCCCGCGGGACATGGAACCCGAGCCCGCCCTAGTAGGGCCGCCTGGCATCCCGATGGAGCCGGCTGTGCCCACCGCTACCCATACCGACGCCACGCCGAGCGGGCGTCGAAATTCACGCCCGACTGAGCCGAACTTCTACCTTTGCGCTGCTCATGGCACCAGGATCGGTTGCGAGTTGCGTGCCCTCCGGAGGCGGGAGCGGCCTTTCGCCAGGGCTCAGACGTTCCGCGGCCCAGGTTAGCGCCGACTTCTGTCGACTTGCACTGCTGAATCTGGCTGTAGTGAATCAAGGCGCCGCGCTGCGCGCGGCGCTGGTTGGCTCCGTTGATCGGCTTGTCGCCTCGTTAGTACGCGGCGGATTCTTTGAGCTACCGCGATGTCCGCCGTGGTCCAAGCCGCAGCTCCCGCAGCCTCGTCCCCCGCGTGTACTCACGCTCTTCGCCTCCGGCGGGACCTCAGGCTCCGGGGAGGTCGCTCCGCTCCCCGAGACCGTCGGCCAGGCCGAGCCCAGCAGACCGGCACCGCCCGCGCCAGGCCAAGCCGCTTCGCGGTTGCCTTCGGCGAGCCTGGCCCGGCCGGCGCCGCCCAGCTCCCCGTGGGGTGGCCGACGGCATACGGGGAGACTCCGCTGCGGACCGGGGGAGTGGGAGCGTTCCTGCTTACTACGCCGCTCGCGCTCGGCCTGCTGGCGGCGCAAGCGCCGGCATCGGCCGGCGCGGCGGCGGCGTTGGGAGGGGCCGTTCCCGGTCGAAGTGTCGTGCCCCCCGCGTGCCCCAAGGCGCGGTCAACCACGGTCAGCGAGGGGCGCCAGCGGCTCGGGGCAGACCCGAACGGCCGGAGCCGGAAGACCGCCCGTGAACTGCGCGAAACCAGATCGATAACCTGTGGGCACGGTTGGGTTCGAACCAACGACCCCCCGCTTGTAAGGTCCGAGCGCCACTCGTCGGCTGACCTTTGGCGATCCATGACGTCGGCAGCACCGCTTGATCGACGTTCACGGGTCGCTGGACTGCCACAGACGTTGCTACAGCTGGCGCTACAGCGGTGGGACTACCCCCGGCGTGCAGGTCGACTCGTCCGTCATCTCCTTGTCGGCGTGCTCGCGATGGCGGCTGATCTGGCAGTTCGTACGCCAGTACTGGTCGACATTGGTCGATGGTGGGTACCGTTTGGTGGCCCAACGACGGCCCAGAGACTGCCCACGGTCGATGGGGTGAACGCTGACACGTACGTGTCAACTGGTTGGGTTGGCTCCACGGCCGACAGGGCCGCGCGGCGACCGGGTTTGCGATTACTACGGCTGGTCTGTCCGCTGGGAGAGTCGGCCGTCGACGTCCCTCGCCCAAGAGCGATTGCTTGCATCGCGAAAAACCATGGCTACGCCGAAGTCTCCACCCGCGTAGAAATCAACCTCATCATGTTCGAATACGTCGCGCGGCAGCGGGTGGAACTGTGCCTCCTGTGAAGGGCCGAGAGTGCCGATCAGGTATCCGAACATCTTGGTTGGGGGGAAAACCTCGTCGGCTTGATTAACGCGGACGTCTCGATAGAGGTCGAGCCGGACGTCGTACACCGGAAGCTTCGAAGCGTTGAGCAGATAGACGCCATGGTTCGGTTTGGTCGACTGCGGCACGTGATGCAGTGGTGGGTTCCATCCGGTCCAGGCGCAGACCAGGGCGGCCTGAGATTGAGCGCGCTCCTCGGCAATGGCAGCGTCTCGACGCGACTCGACTAGGAAGAGGTTCCTTGCGGCTCGGGCGGCTACGACCGCAAACGATGCCGTAAAGAGGGTGGTCATAGCGGAGATCCAGGTGGGCAGGTCGCCTAACTCGACGGCCTTCGCAAGCGGCATGTCTGTTGACGGTAAGCGAGCCGCGCAATCGTCGGCGACTCGCGCCGAACCTCCGTCCTGTGTCATCCCGTCTGCCGTCGACCCGCCCTTACGGGAAGCGCACCTTCGCCCGCGGTGCCCTGTCAACTCGTCGTTGACACTCTTCCGCGGACCGGAGGCGCCGCGGGCGAAGGTGTGCTTGGCTCTGCCCGGGTCGATGGCGGGCGGGATGACACAGTCCCTCCTCAACCCCCGATCACCGCAACGTCGCCGCGGCCTCCCTCATCCTGGAGCCGGAGATCCCCGCCGGAGGCACAGACTCCTTCTGCTCGGCGCCGTCATGCACGTCGCCCTGGTCCCGTTGGCGGGCCGGGGCTTTTGCGTTTTGGCGGACCGAATTGACGTAGGTTCGCCCGCGCCGGGGGCTGAAACGACGCCGCCCGTGCCGCCAGGCTAAGGGCGAGCGGCGCGGCGCTTGGCGCCGGCCCCGCAGCGGCGCGGGCGAGCGGCCCGTTTCGGGCCGCCTTGAAGACGTACAGAAAGTTCTCACAGACTTCGCCGCACGCCTGTCGCGGCACACGCCGCCTGTCTGACTCCGGTTGATGCTTGACATGGCGGCCTCGCCTGAGCTTGACACCTCGCGACCTGGTCCTCGATTTGCTTGTGAATGCAGGCGGGAGGCGAGAGGTGCCGTGCAACTTGATGTCTAGCGATGACGGTGGGAAGAGCTGAACGCCTAGTAGATGCGTCCGTACGGTATGTTTGCGTCATGGTGATCTATGGCGGCCAGTCGAACAGCGACTACCACGACGCTGTAGCAGGGCTCGATAGCTACGGCCGCCTGGTTAGCGAGCTTATAGCCGCACTGACCGCCGAGGAAGCTATATCCTGCCTTGCCGTGACTCACCGGGTAAAAAGTGCCGAATCGGCGGCGAAAAAAATTGCACGAGATCCGGACCGCTATGCTAATCACGCATCGATTCATGATCTGCTCGGAGTTCGGGTCATTACCTATTTTAGCGATGACGTCGACCGGGTCGGCGAGATTATTGAACGCGAGTTTGACGTAGACCGGCAGAATTCGGTCGACAAGCGGCAACTCCTAGAGGCGAAAGAGTTTGGTTATCTTTCGCTGCATTACGTGTTGTCTTTGGACATAAAGCGCGCCATGCTTCCCGAGTATCACAAGTATGCTGGTCGTCCATTCGAGCTCCAGATTCGCTCGACACTGCAGCATGCATGGGCGGAGATTGAGCATGACCTCGGCTACAAATACCCCCATTCGCTGCCTGCAGAAATTCGGCGCCGGTTCGCAAGAATTGCTGGCCTGCTGGAAAGTGCGGACAGCGACTTCGTGCACCTTCGCGACCAGGTAGGTGTAATTGAACAACACGCTTTCCGGGAAGCAACGGACCACCCGGAATCGGAGTTAACGCCGCACAACACGCTGGCCTTCGTTGAGAGCAACAAAGTGGCGCTTAAGTATGAAAATTATCTCAGGCAGCTACTGGGTGCAGATTCGTTTACCGACAATGGATCATACACGGACGAGAGGGCTATTGGCCTTTTAAAAGAGTGCGGAATCCCCACTATCGAAGAACTTGAGGCGTTCTACGCGAAGAACCATCAGAAGTTGCGCGATTTTGCGCATTTATGGACGTCGGAGACACCTCGGGTTATACGGCGGATCGATCGAGGAATCAGCGTATATTACATTGCGCTCTTTAATCTAGCGCGTCTTAGCTATTCGAAACGAAGTCATTTGATGGCGAAATACACGTACGGAGCGCGTCATTATGAAGAGAGGTTTGAGATGGTAGGGAAGGCCTGGAAGAAGTCGAGTTCCGCGAAGGGCGGGGAATGACATGAGGACGGCCTTCCTTTATGGATGACCGACCGCATATCAACTAACGACTTGCCAGATCCCAGGGTTATTCTGACGCACCTTCGGCTGGTTTATAATTCTCGATCTCTTCCGTCTCGTCTAGAATCCATTGCAGGTATGCCGGGTTGCCGAGCGTCATTGGCGTAGCAATGACACACGGCACTTCATACGGGTGTTCACGGTTGACCCGGTCGATAATCTGCCGAACGAGAGACGTCCGAGTGTGGAGCATCACCCGGGCTTCGGGCTTGTCGTAGATTTCCCCTCGCCACCTGTAGATAGATCGGATTACCTCGACGCAGTGTCCGGACGAGCACAATCGATCCTCGACGAGTTGTCGAGTGAAGGTTGCCAGCCATTCAGCATCGGGTGCGGTGATCACAACTTCACTTACTGCTGGCTGCATCCGGGCTTTCTCCGGCAATGAGGAAGTTGATGGCCTCTGTGGCCTCTTCGGCAGTGCGCCCCATTGCGCCCCAGCCGGTGACGATCTTTCCGTCGTAGCTTAGGCCGACCCACCTGCCGGACATACGCTGGCCGTGCGGATGCAGGACGAAGTACATAGTCCCTTTGGAGCGGACTGAGCCGTCCGTTGCTGCGTACCAGCCCATCAGGATCTCGTTGTCCCAGATCCGAAGCTCGCCTTGCCAGTGGTAGCCGCCGTCTTCGACAGCAATGCCGCGCGTTGTCGTAGCGACGTCGATGCGCTGGCCCTCCTGGCGGAACTTGACCTCGTGCAGCGTGATGACCTGCTCGCCGTCCTTGAACGTCTGCCAGGACGCCCACCAGTCGCCTGACAGGTTGAGGCGGTAGCTCGGGATGCCGGCCAGCTCGCCGAGTTACAAGGTCGGGCGGGGCCTGTCCGTCGACCAGGTACGAACCCTGCTCAAGGCGGCAGAGGGACATCGGCTCTACCCGCTCTATGTGGTGGCCGCGACGATGGGCCTTCGCCGTGGCGAGCTGCTCGGCCTGCGTTGGGCCGATCTCGATCTGAATCGTGGTACCTGGTTGCCGGACAAGACCGCGCAGCGGGTGGCCGGCGCCCTGATTCTGCAGGACACCAAGACCGAGGACTCTGACGCGCTGCTGCCGCTGCCGGAGCTCACCTGGCTCACGCTGCTCGACCACCAGCAGCGGCAGCAGGCTGAACGGGAACGGACAGGGGAGCGCTGGCAGGATCACGGCCTGGTCTTCCCGTCCGAGGTCGGTACCCCGATGGAGCCTCGGAACCTCAACCGGCATTTCGAGGTTTGCGCGCCCGGGCCGGGCTGTCGGGTGTCCGGCTACATGACCTCCGGCACACGATGGTCACGCTGCTGCTGGAGCTGGGTGTGCCGCCGCACCTCGTGCAGGCCATCGCCCGGCATGCCGATGTCGACATCACGTTGAAGATCTACGCGCATACCAACCTGGATGCCATGCGCGAGGGGATGAAGCGTCTTGATGACCGGCTGGACTGAGTTGCTACAGCCGTTGCTACAGGCGGCCTGCGTCATCCTGGGGTTGACGGCGAACCGGCTGGTCGGTGCTGGTGGGCACGGTTGGGTTCGAACCAACGACCCCCCGCTTGTAAGTTCTGCCCGCTCCGTCTGCCGACGTCCACCTACGTTCCTGGCGTGCAACGGCTGAGCGCGCCTGACCGGCAGCGTCTGCACATGTACGGCGCGGTTGCCGTAAGCGTTGCCGTACGACGGCGGCTCGTCAGCGGAGCGGGGACGGCCCCTTCCACTCACTGTGGCAATGCGAACCAGGCATGAACGAGACGCCAGGCGAAGATCGGTGCCGGCAATAAGCAACGGTCCGCAGTTCGACGAACCTACGCCATAGGCAAGGTTTATTAACAGATAATGATCGGCCGTCGTCAGCTCAACCAGTTCGATGATCATAACTTTGAGTATATAGATGGCACGTTACCGTGCGTTACCGATCGTCAGCCAAAAGGGTGAATTATTCCGGGAATGTCCAACACCACCCGGTCGTTGCATCACCGAAGCGTGAGGCGTACATTGACCGACGTTTCGTTCACACGTGCGAGTGGGGCGCACGATTTACACGGAGGGTGAGGGTGTACGACGTTGACTTCCTGCCGGTCGAGAACGACCAGCAGGACGGGGGAAAGAGTGGCGACGCAATCGCCATACGGTTCACTGTGGACGCCACCGGCCGGCGTGGGGTGGTCGTAATCGATGGTGGATTCACGGACATCGGGGATAACCTGGTCGGACATATCCGGCGTTACTACCGCACCAATAGCATCGATCTGATGATCTCGACTCATCCAGATGCTGACCACCTGAACGGCCTGGCGAAGGTAGTCGAGCAGCTCACGGTCCGCGAACTCATGATCCATCAGCCGCGGTTGCACATCCGCGACGTCTCGGAATTCAGCAACCTCGAAGCCCTCGACAACCTGATCACGCTCGCCAGGCGCCGTGGCGTCATCCTCACCGAGCCGTTCGCCGGGGTCGAACGTTTCGGCGGGCAGCTGCGCATCCTGGGCCCGACCGAGGAGTACTACGAGGCGCTCCTCCGCGAGCAGCTCGCCGAGGCGAAGGTAGGCGCGTTCGCCGACACGTCTCAGCCGCGCTGGCTGCAACAGGTAGCACGAGCGTTCGAGCAGGCTCTCACGTACCTCCCGCTGGAGACTCTCACTGACGAGGGCGAGACTTCGGCCCGCAACAACGGGTCGGTCATCACCCTGATCACGGCCAGCCAGGAGCGCATGCTCTTCACCGGGGACGCCGGCATGCCGGCACTCGAGGCTGCCGCCTCGTGCTACGAGAACTCCGTAGGCCCGTTCTCCGCGGCGCCGTTGGGTTTCTTCCAGGCGCCGCACCACGGCAGTAAGCGAAACGTCGGGCCGACCATCCTCAACCGCATCCTGGGGCGGCCCGAAGCTCCGTACAACGCCGACTGCACATCGTTCGTTAGCTCCGCGAAGGCCGCGCCGAAGCATCCGTCGCCCAAGGTGGTCAACGCGCTCAAGCGCCGAGGGTGCACCGTCTTCGCAACGGAGGGCAACATGATCTTGCACACCGACGAGAACGAACGCGGCTGGCTCCAGATGACCGAGTTCCCAACGCTCGGCGAAGACGGCGATGATTAACGAGATCCTGAGCTTGTTCGACCGGTACTCACGCCAGGCGCGCGTGCTGCCGGGGCTCTGGGCAGCCGCGCCGGCGATCATTGCCGGCGTGGTGCTCGTTCCCAAGGAGCCGCTAGCGGCGCTTCTCCCGATCCTTCTGAGCTGTGGTTTCACGATCTTGCTCGCTAACTTCACGCGCAGCGTCGGCAAGAACCTGGAAGACCGGCTCGTCCGCAAATGGGATGGAATGCCCACCACACACCTGCTTCGACATCGAGAAGCAGGCAACTCAACGGTGTTCCAACGCCGTCGGAAGGCGCTAGAACGGCTGTACGGCGACCGGCTCCCTACCAAGCGGCAAGAGCTCGCGAACCCGGCAAGCGCAGACGAGGTCTACGTCGCTGCGACGCGCTACCTGATCCGCGTCCTCGACACACAGCGAAGCGCGTTCCCCCTTGTTCCCAAGCAGAACGCCGACTACGGGCAGGCGCGCAACACCCTTGCGCTGCGTCCGTACGCGTTTGTCGTGCTCCTCCTAGGGGCAGGGATCGATTACTACTCCTGGAAGAGCCACGGGCTGTCCGCTACGTGGTTGGTGGTAGTGACCCTGCAGGCGGGGCTGCTGGCCTACTGGCTGTTCTTCGTCCGCGAGTCGTGGGTACGCCAGGCTGGCGACACCTACGCCGTGCGACTGTTCGAGGCACTCGACCAGCTCTCGGCTGGGAATCAGCCGCCGGGTCACTCCGACGAGGAGGACGCAGACCAGCTGACCCAGTAAGGCACCCGAGTCTCGGCGATCGTCTTTGAAGACACCACGCGATGGCGCTTGTAGCCGCCCGGCCGGATAGCGGCCACAAGCTCCTACGGTGTTGCTGCCGAGCGTCACCGCTGGACGACTCCACCGCCGCCCGGTACCACGCTTCGAGCTCCTGAGCCCACGGGAAGGTCCGACCAACGGAGTCGTCAACGTCGCGGTCGAGCGCGGCTCGCGCTTGACCGCACGCACCGAGTTGCGTAGCTCCCAGGAGCCTCGAAGAGTCGTCGACCGCGACGGAGGAACTGTGGCGCCCCAGCCTTACACCGCGCGGTAGGACTCAAGCAGTCCAGCGGTCATCATCAGCGCCGAGCGCGCCTCATGGCGCCGCAGTTCGCCGGCCTCCGGATGTGCGCCAAGGTCGCAGAGAAACTTCAGCGACTTGCGTACGACCTCGGCACGCTCGCCGTAGCCAACGCGTCGTGCGCTTTGGGCCCTGCGGAGCTCCCTGAAGCTCTCCTGCACTTCCGCCGCGTCGTCTTCCTCGTCCGGCTTCTTACCGACCAGTGCTGCCAAGGACTGCCGGAGCGCCTCGACAGTGAGGCGCCAATCCCCCTCACTGAAGCGTCGGCGCGCATCCGCGAAGTAGCCAATCGCCTCAGCGAGCGCAGGGTCCGTCCGGAGGTCCGGGACCTCCAGCTCGACAAGGAAGCGACGCGCGTAGCCAATCTGCTCAAGCAGGCCGAGCCACTCGCTCTGCGGCACCCGGTAGTCGATTGTATTGATGTGGATGGGCAGCTGACTTCCATCGACCATGGCGTGGCCAGCGAGCGAGATCCTCAAATGGAGTCCGCCACTGCGGTACTCCTCAATCAACTGCAGCTGGCGGTCGTCGATCGTGGCAGCGAGGGAGATCATGTCCCAGGACCCGATGGCGGCAAGGTCTGCATCGCGGTCGAACGGCACCAGGTCAGCGAGGTGCGCCGCAAGGCCCTCGCCCTCGACATTGAGCATCTCAATGCGGCCGCGGAGCGACAGGCGCATCCGCTCCGCCTCAGCTCCGCGATTCGTCAACTCGACGCCCAAGATCAGGCGCACGACACCGACTCCACGCTGGCCGCCGATCTGCTTGATCTCCAGCCGCACAGCAGCTCTTGAGCCGATGTTGATCCACGTCTCGTTCATGGGGTTGCTCCGCTTCGCATGAGTGGCCGAACCGGGACAACCTCACAGCTCGGGATGCCTCTGAGCGTACTCCACTGTGGACAGAACTAGGCAAGCGAATTGTCGCCGACGAGGATCTTAGCGTTGCGAGTCGCGGGCGAGGCAAATGAAGAGCGCAACGCACCACTGCAGAGGGCTCCACCCGGAACGGATCGGCCGTTCGGTCTCACCCACGCCGAATTCGGCGATTTGATCAATAAATCAGTGATCCACCAGCGACATCCTGACAGGGCCGCTTAGATGCGCCTCGAACTGTCGTGCAGCCATTGCCGCACGATACGCCCATCGGCCGTAAAGTCAGCTCCCGGCATGTCTCCTACGTGCGTCGTTCACGAGCTCTACGGCGCGTCACGTAGGTGCACCCCCGTCCGAGGCTCGAACGCCCATCGCTTGGTGGAGGCAGAAGTTGAGCAGTCTAACGTTTACACAACAGCTAGTAGTTAATTCTCTGGGTGCCACATTAACGCTGCTCGGCGTCCTCATGGGCATTGCTATTACCGGAAGACGTGAACGAAAGGCTCGACGCAATGCCTATGTTAATCGCCTAGTTGAGAAAAAATACGACCTATACCAACGATATCTAGAGATTCTTGACAGAAATGTCGACGAACTCACCGGCGAACGCAATCTTGACGACAAGCCGATAACGTATGCTGACACGCATCTTGTCGAGCGTGAGATGCGAATGTTTGCCGATGATGGAGTCCTGGCCATTGCGGATCTGTATCGAGATGCTGTTCGCGACATTGCGAGACATTGGTCCAATGCGTCGACCGAGAAGCGAGCGGAGCTGCGTCGCTCCGCGTGGCATGCGTCTGATGTACTCCAAGCTGCGATGAGGGCTGACTTGGGCATCGACACGATGAGCTACCTGAGCAAGACAAAGAAAACGAGGGTCCTCAGACGTCTCCTTAAACATGAGTTGGAGCTTCACCAGCGGGATGGGCGGTCCGAGGGTGCCGAGCAACGAAGCTAACGCTACTCCGGGCTAACGGTGGGGACGGGCGGCGTGGGTAAAAGCGTAGGCCGTCACGCCTAGAAAATGGCAGCAGGGCTCGTGTTGCTACGCCGCACGGTGCAACCGAGGCGCAAGTAGCTCGTCAGTAATGCCCTGGTCCCATGAAGCCAGGTCAGCCGCGCGTAGCCCGGGTCACTCCTCCGGCTTTTGCTGGCATGGGCCGTTCCGCACTGTGCGCTCGTACCATGAGCTGCAACACCGCGTCAGCGGTAACGTTCGTTCGGCTTCTGATTAGGAGCGCGGCAGCCGTGGCCACGTTCGTACCGCAATCTCTGCGAGTTCACGCTGTCGAGCCTCGATCGAGGCTCTCGTCCATACCGAAAAGTCCGCTGCTTTTTTGGTGAGCTGAAGGGCAGAAGCTGCTAAGATCGGCTGCTTGATATTCCACGATTTATTGCCGATTCGTCCATTCGGGCCCCGCCTAAGCAGGCACAGATTGCCGATTCTATGAACGAATGTCCGTCTATCGTCGGGGGTGAATTGCGGCCAGTCGGCGGTTTTCGCCGACTTGGGGAAGATGTGCTCCAAATTGACCTGATCGGCGTCATCGTTGACGACTAGCTCTGGCTCTCGATCGCCAATGACCTCAAGTTCCATCGCGCGGAGGATGTATCTTGCAACGGGTGCACGTACGACTTTCCAGACTTTGAAGGTATTTTGGAATTCGCCATCCGTTGGGACGAGAGCTCCGACTTTGGTATCGGCAAGAATCCCCTCGGTGGACGATGTGGCACCGGATCGGACGCTTTTCGCGGCCTCGCAAAATGCTGTCTCAGCGGATCCAGCACCCAAAGTTCCTGCGCAAAGTCCCCGGATCGCCCAGGAGACCATTGTCGGTACGAACCGGGTGATTTCTTTCTTCGGGAACGTTGCCAAGACTGCTAGCATAAGCGGCCGATACTGCTCCAGGTTAAGCTCAACCAAGACTTCTGCAGCGCTGCCTACGCTAGATGGGTAATCGGCCCAATAGTCACTTTCTGGAGTGATGATCGCATCATATGCCCGAGATGAGTCTTTTAGGTCCTGTGAAAAGGAAACAGCGGAAACCGGATCGCTTACGACGGCTTTCATGCGGCCGTAGACGTCCCGCTCGCGTACTCTGCCGTGGCGTGAACTCAGCAAGTGACGTGCGAAGCTAGTAAATCGCTGGTTCCCGACTTTGTCGATGTCAAGATTTGTTAGCGTGCTGGTCCAATTGTTTTGGACTTCGTCCAGTCGTGAGCCAGATTGTTTGAATAGGTAGTTCTTCAGAAGGTCGGCAACAGTAAGGTCTGCGCCGCGGTCATTCAGTGTCTCGAAGATCAGGAATGCATCCGCCTCGCTGGCTACGTCGATTGCTACAATTTGTGCTCCCGTATCGAGCCAGTCGACGAGTTCGTTGAGTTTCTGCCGCCAGCCGGTGCCGTGGGACCCGACGAACTCTTGTACCCTTTCGCTTAGGTAGCCGTAAGCGTCTGCAATAAGGCGCTGGCTAACGTTCAATGGCGCGAAAGTTTCGCTCTTTACGATGTGCGACTCGTAGAAAGCTCGATCATCAGTGTTGAGGATAAGTTTGGGGCGGTCCGCTCCGACTTTACGATCGAACTTGCCCAGGTAGTCCTGCTGTGTGGACTGAGCGAAGTCTTTCTCGCCTTCGTCGAGGAAGCGATTGCGAATGCTCGCTAGTAGAAGGGAGGTTGTCACGAGTCGCTGCTGGCCGTCAATGACGAGCTGGCGGCCCTCGTCGCCCCCTCTAGCGAGAACCACGGTGCCGAGGAAGTAGCTGGTCTTGTCGTAGAAGCTCGTCCGCAAGTCGTTCCAGTAGTCAACCACTTGCAGCTTTTCGCCTGAAGTGCTAGCGCCGGGGAGCGGTTCCTCCGCAGTACGCCAGGAGTAAGCGCGCTGATAGTAGGGCACCGCAAGGGAACGCGTGCGCAGTAGTGCAGCGATTCCCGACGCCTCATACCGAAGAAAGTCGTCTTGGGGCATGGTGTATACAAACATGAGCGAGGGCCCTGAGTAAATAGCCCCTCGCTACCGGGATGTAGGTGGCGCAAGTCTGGGCGGGCTCGTCACGATCGCAAACCCTGCTTCGGTCGTACGTCCAGCACGAGGTTCGAGCTCGCTACATTGGCCGCTCAGTGGCGCCGCCGGTTCGACGATCCTCGAGGATGCTGAGGTACGCGGTCCTCCCTGGACGGCGCCGCCGTCCTTGGACGTCCCAGAGGACGAGGTTTCGGCGCTCTTCAGTGCGCCGGACCCTATGGGTATGGACGCTGAAGTGCGGAACGCTGCAGTTGATCGCCTGACTAGCCTACGGGTGGCAAACGAGGCGACGGACAGCAGCACTAATTCTCAGCCGGGATCTTGCCCATCCTGCGGGTCGCTTGAGCTGCGCTACCTTGTTGCGCTGCGGGCCTCTTATTACCTGACTCTACACATTAGGAGCGTGCGGTTTCGTAAGCAAGTCGTTGAAGATATCGCCGGCAAGTTTGCAAAGTTTGCTGCCAACTTTGACGACGTCTGGGGAAAACTCGACGTCTTCTTTGAGGCCTACCGTGAGGACGTCGAGTCCGATATCGACCCAGCCATGCTTCGCGCGCATGAGCATGAAATCGAGTACTGCCGGGTGTGGACAAACCACGCCGCTCTTTTGTGCGGGCAACCGCAACTGGTGCAGCCGCGGTTCAGTCGGCTTCATCGGCCGAGGTCAAACAAGCGGGCGAGCTGAGGCCCATACGCGGTCTATGGCGTCAAGGTAGACCGTGGCCATGCTGTCGGAGTGGTCACGTCGCACGTGCAGAACAGGCGCGTGGGCGGCCGGAGTTTTTAGGACGTGGATGTTCACGTAGATGTCGTCGTCGCCGCGGTAAATGGAGTTATAGAGCACTGTGTCGTGCTGGCGTACCTTGACGTTCGGCACATGCCTGATGGCCTTCACCAAGACGAAGGCGTTGCGGATGCGGGCGGCGAGCACATCGTCAAGCTCCTCGTCCGCGCCACGCCTGGCGATGTGGGCGCCGGTCGGGTCGCCCAGGGCGATCCTCACGGGGACGCCGGCTCGGGCTCTCGTTGCGATGGCCCGGAGCACCACGGGGTCTTCCAGCAGAAACAACGCGCTGTACGCCACAATGTCGATCGCTTGTTCGGCGTCGCGGAACAGCCGACGCCAGGTATCGGCCGGTACCAGACTGCGGCTGGCGTAGGTGGTCCTGACTTCGTCCGTGGTTAGCAGGGCATCCCGCGGAGCGGCGTCCGGCCAAAGGTCGTCAACGGGCCAGCCGGTGAGCCGGGACAGCTCATTGCGGTAGCGCGGGTAGGGCACGCGGCCGGCGAACCAGCGGTCGACAGTCTTGGGGTCGACGCCGAGGCGGCATGCGACGTCTACTGCGTTGAGCCCGGCGCTGGCGAGTGCCCGGGTGAGCGGATGTCGCACGACGACCTCCCCGGCGAGCATCGAGTGCAGCCGATTCTAGTCAAGAAGTCCCTGGACGTCCCTCGAACGTGGTGTCCGGGCGAGGACGTCTCCGGGCAGGCTGTCGATGACAACACGCCATCGTGCGATGTGTGCTTCGCGAGAGTGAGGACGCTATGGCCCGAGCCGGGGATGCGCGGCGCGCGGCAGACGCGCTGGCGTTGGCGTTGGAGGAAGCCGGCTTCGACGTAGGACGGGAGTTTCCGCTGCTCCAGGCCACGGTCAGCCGCGACGGAACACCCACCGTGGAGGTCGGACACTTGGTGCCGGTTGTGGCCGAGCGGTTGGCCGACTTGATCGCGCGGGCGGCCAGCAGCGATGTCACGGTTGAAGGGCTGCCAGACTGACGGCCGGGCGTAGAACGTGGGGAAGGATGGCATGCGGTCGACGGCTTGGGGTGCCTACAGGAGCATCGCGGAGGCCCTGCGCGCGCGGCTCGCCTCCGATGAGTTCGGGCCCGGTGCCGCGCTGCCTTCCGAGGCTGCGCTGGTCGCCGAGTACGGCGTAGCCCGCAACACCGTCCGGCGAGCCCTCGACCAGCTCGCGGAGGAAGGGCTGATCATCACCCGCCCCGGACGAGGTCGGCTGATGGCTGGTCCGGGGGAGCCGGCTCAGCCGATGCAACCGCAGTACCAGCGCATCGCCGCCGAGCTTCGAGCGCAGATCGAGTCGGGAGAACTTCAGGCCGGGGACCTGTTGCCGAGCGAGTCGGTGCTGGTCGAGCGGTACGGGGTAGCCCGCGGCACGGCGCGGCAGGCGCTCGCGGCGTTGCAGGACGTCACGGTGTCCGTCCAGGGCAAGGGTCGCTACGTAAAGACCCGGTGATCGACAAGCCTTAGTCTCGGACATGTGGAACATGTCCCGTGGGCTCGTGACCTCGCACGTCATCTGCTGGCCGAGCCCCTGCCGACCCGCTGGGCACACGTGCAAGGCGTCGGACACACCGCAGAGGAGATCGCCCACATCGCGGGCGACGACGCCGAGATGCTGATCTGCGCCGCTTGGCTGCACGACATCGGCTACGCCCCGGACCTGAACATGGCGGGATTCCACCCGCTCGACGGCGCTCGCTATCTCCGCGATGTCGAGCACGCCGACGAGCGGCTAATCCGGCTGGTCGCCAACCACTCCTGCGCGCTGATCGAGGCGCGTAACCGCGGCCTGGCCGATGACCTCGACAGCGAGTTCCCGAGCCCGGCCGACTTCCTGCTCGACGCGCTGACGTTCTGCGACATGACGACCAGCCCGACCGGTACGCCGGTCAACCTGGAGCAGCGTCTGGCGGAGGCGTTCGCGCGCTACGGCGACGGCCACCTCGTCACGCGGTCGCTGACGGAGGCTAGACCTCAGCTCCAGGCGTCAACGGACCGTGTTCTGGCCGCTCTCGGCCGCTGAGGTCAGCCGGCCCTGCTCGTTGCGTTTCCAGCGGCGCCCGGCGCTGTCCAGAAATTCGATCTCCACGGGCTCGGGCTCGACGTACGAGCGGCGCCATGACTCAGGCGCGGGCCGGCGGATCGTCTGACCGGGCGGGACCAGTCCGACGAACTCCGTCTCGCCGCCCTCGGGCATCGGCAGCTCGACCTCGTAGATCGGCATTTCGCTGGCGTTGTGGACGTGGAAGGCCAGCTCGCGGGCATCGTTGGGTTTGCGGTACTCCTCTATCCACGCGCTGATTCGCGCCGCCTGCCCGCGCCGTTCGTCCTCGGCCCGCTCCGCCTCGCGGTTCTGCTCCCGCCGCAGCAGCACGAACCCGACGATGAACGCGCCGACCGTGCCGAGGGCGGAGAAGACGCTGCCCGCAGCGTTGACCCAGTCGCTACCCAAGGTGCGGCTTCCCGGCCTGGGACAGGTAGTGCTCGATCCGCATCCGCATCGACCGGTGCATCGTCAGCCCATCCAGCGCTGACGGTGCCACCCACACGACCTCCCGCGACTCGTCGCTCGGCGTCGGCTCGCCGCCGAGCGGCCGGGCGACGTAGACGATGGAGAACTCCTGCCGCACCTCGTTGTTGGAGGTGTAGAGGATGACGTGCCGCGGGTCGGTGTAGATGCCGACCAGGCCGACGACCTCGACGTGGATTCCGGTCTCCTCAAACGTCTCCCGCACCGCGCAGTCCGTCATCGACTCGCCGGCCTCCATCGCCCCACCAGGCAGGGACCAGTTGTCGTTGTCGGTGCGGTGGATCAGCAGCAGCTCACCGGCGTCGTTGACCACGACCGCGTTAGCGGAGGGGACCAGGCTGTTGGCCTTGGGAGCGTCGGGGTCGTCGAAGAAGTCGATGCGGCGGGCCAAGACGGAGACCTCATTCCAAGGGTGTGCCGGTCGCCCAGACGCGGTCGAAGCTCTCGACGTACGTGCCGACCATGTCCCCGCCCTCGACGTGGCGCAGGTGCAGGACCGGGGCGTTGGAGGCGGGCGTGCCGTAGATGTGGGTGTTGACGAGCACCTGGTCGTCGGCCCGGTAGATCGAGTTGTAGAGAATCGTGCGGTGCAGCCGGAACTCGATGCCGTCCAGCTCCCGCAGCGGCTGGTACAGCACGACGGCGTTGCGGCACCGGGCGCCCATGTCCATACCGATGCCCTCGTCCTCGCCGCGCTGCTTGACCTCGTCGCTGTCCGGGTCGCCGATCAGAATCCGGAGTGAGACACCCTCCGAAGCCTTGCGGCGGAAGATGCGCTGGATACCCATGTCCTCGGGGATGAACAGGCCGCTGTACGCCAGCACCCCGATCTCCCGCTCGGCGTTGTCGAAGAACGTCCGCCACAACTCCGACGGCACCGCCCACCGCGCCGGATAGATCGAGACGATCTCGCTCTCGGACGCGTTGGCCACCTGGTCACGGGTACGGGCGTCCGGCCACAGATACGCCTCGTCCACACCGAGATGCGCCGCGACCTCGTAGCGGTGGCGGCGGTACGGCGTCCGGCCGGCGATCCACCGCTCGACGCTCTTGGGATCGACTTCGAGCAGATCCGCGAGGTCGTTCGGAGTGACGCCGCGTTCGAGCATGGCTGAGCGGAGGCGTTCGTTTTTCATGGTTCCCCGTCGCAGGACGTCCTGGCCGTTGCCCACCCTAGGGGAGACATCTTCGATACGTCCAGCCATGCCCTGACCACGTCCCGTTGATGAGGCGCACGCTCATCGCATCGAAGCACGACGAACCTTCACCGGCACGCCGTGCAAGCCTAGACTTGAACATGGTGCACATGTTCACAAGCGAGAGGAGTCGTCTCCGTTGCCACTGCCCGCCCCGCTCGATGGTGAAGACCGCTGCCCGTGCGGCGCCCAGCTCGACCGGGACAACGCCACCTACTGCCGGAAGTGCCGTGCCCGCGTCCGCTGGCAGCGCCGCCACACCGGGCGGCAGATCCACCGCCGTCCCGGCCCGAACTCGTCCACCCCGAACAACTGAGAGAAAGGAGCCCACGCTGACTATCTCGGTCTCAGCCGTCCTGCTGCTCGGACTGCTCGTGTACCTGCTCTGGCGCTACACCCACACGCCCATCTGGCACATCGCCGTGTGTGTCCTGTTCGGCTACTTCCTCGCCGAGTCCTCGATCGCCCCCAACATCGCGCGACTGCTCACCACCGCCGCGCACTACATCGCCGGGCTGGACCTGTGACCGCCCGCCGCGACGGCTGGGTCATGGCCGGCATGCTCATCGCCGCCACCTCCGCGGCCGTGGCCAGTTTCAGCGGGCTGCGCGGTCTGGCGCTGTTGTCCGGCTGGCCCGAACGCCTCGCCGTCCTGCTGCCCGTCACCATCGACGCCTACGCCATGACCTCCGCCCGCGTCTGGCTCGCCGGCCTCAGCCCGCAGCGAGCCATCCGCTTCGCCCGCGCCAACGCCATCGGCGCCATCACGGCCAGCATCCTCGGCAACGCCATCTACCACGCCGCAGCGGCCGGATTGATCGCCATCTCATGGCCGGTCGTCGTGGTCGTCGGCGCGGTACCGGCCGCCGTTCTCGGCCTGACCGCCCATCTGCACGCGGTCCGAACCGAGAACGGCCCGGTACTCGACAAGCCGACCCCGGTCCGTACCGACGACGACCTGCTCACCGCTGCCCGCGCTGCCGACGCCCAGCACCGGGCCGAACACAACGGCCGGCCCATCACCCGCGACGCCCTCCGCGCCGCACTGCGCATCTCCAGCCCCAAGGCAACCGCCCTCCGCCGAACGCTGGCGGCCGAACGAGAGGAGGCACCGACCCGCTGATGACCGAGGCACCCAAACCAACCGTCGACCGCGACGCCGTCCGCGCCCACCTTGAGGCCGCACTCCAGCGCGGCACCCGCGTGGCGCTGTGGACCGCAGTCGCCGACGTCCCCGTGCTGCTCGCCGAGATCGAGCGCCAGGCCGAGCTGCTCACCTTCGCCCGGACCGAACACGCCAACCTTCTCGCCGCTGCCCGAGCCACGCTGAGCGCCGCCCGCGATGGCGACGCTGAGGCACTGACCTACCTCCGCGACGAGGTCCAGCGATGAGAGCCTTCAGTCGCAGACACCGCCGGCAACTCCTACTGCTCGATGAGCGGCCAAGCTCGCTCCTCGCGCTGGGTCGCCTCCTCTTCCGCTTCCGTTCCGAACTCGCCCCATTCGCCACGGCACTCGCCTTGCTGGTCGGCGGAGCCTGGCTGCACGTGCGGCATCCGGAGGTGTGGCCGTGGGTGCTCGGAGCCGCTGTGGCCGTCGCGGCGGTCAGTCTGGCCCGCGGCTTCCCCTGGAACATCGACCGGCCCGAAGAACGCCTATACGCCGCGGTGGGCACCCTCACGGGCGGCGCCTGGCTGACCGCCGCAACCGTCCTTGGCCCCTCCTGCGACCCGTTGCCGTTGCTGCTGCTCGCCGCCACCGTCGCGTTCGGCGTTCCGTGGTGGACGCACCGGCGCAGGCGCGCCCGCGTCCGGGTCGACCGTGCCATCCAGGCGTGGCCCGACGTCGCCGAGAGCATCGGCCTGGCCGGCTCCCGGGTCATGTCCGCCGTGGTCGACGTCTGGGGCTGGCGCGCCCGCCTCCACCTCGCCAACGGCCAGAGCGTCGCCGACGTCCTGAACCGCGTCCCGGCCATCGAGTCCGGCTTGGGCACCCGGCCCGGCGCCGTCCGCGTCGAGGCCGACCCGGCGCACGCCGGCCGGATCGTGATGCGAGTCCTTGCCACGGACCCACACGCGGGCGCAATTCCGTGGCGCGGGCCGAGCGTCCAGTCGATCGCCGACCCGATTGAACTCGGCGTGTTCGAGGACGCGGCCAACGTCCGCATTTCGTTGCTGCGCAAGCACATCCTCATCGGTGGCACCACCGATGCGGGCAAGAGCGGCGTCCTGAACGTCATCCTCGGCAACCTCGCTGCCTGCCGCGACGTCGTGCTCTGGGGCGTCGACCTCAAAGGCGGCATGGAGCTCCGACCGTGGGCGTCCTGCCTCGCCAGGCTCGCCACCACGCCCGCCGAAGCCGCCGCCCTGCTCCAGGACGGTGTTCGCGTCCTCGACGCCCGAGCCGAGGCTATGAGCCGCGCCGGCGCCCGCGTCTGGGAGCCCACGCCGAAGACTCCCGCGCTCGTCATCGTTGTGGACGAGTACGCCGAGCTGGTTGAGCAAGCGGCCGGCGCCGTCGAGTCCGCAGAGTCGATCGCCCGGCGCGGGCGGGCCGTCGCGACGACCCTGCTCGCCGCCAACCAGCGGCCGACCCAGAAGTCCATGGGTGGGGGGGCGCTGCGCTCGCAGATGAGCGTGAGGATTTGCCTCCGCGTCCGGGAACGCCGCGACGTCGACCTGATCCTCGACCGGGGCCTGCTCGCGGCCGGCTGGCACGCCCACACCCTTGACGCGCCCGGCAAGTTCTACGTCCTCGGCGACGGTCACACCCAACCGCGCCGAGCCCGGGGCTACCTGGTCACCGATGACGACGTCCAGGCCACCGCCGCCCGCTACGCCGACAGTCGCCCGCAGCTCGACGACCTGTCGGAGAAGGCGCTGGAAGAGGTCATCGAGGGCGAGGTCATCTCCCCGCCCGAGATCACCCTCCAGATGGCGCTCAGGGACGCACCGGGCGACGGGCTGAGCGTCCAGGAACTCATGCACTTGACCGGAATGAGGCGGACATGGATCTACGACCGGTTGCAGCAGTACGTCCAGGACGGCCGGGCCGCCCAGGTAGCCCGCGGGCGCTGGCGGGCCGCTCCGGACGACTGAACGTCCGCCCGGACGTCCGTCCGCGTCGCGCACGCGTCTGCGCATGTCGGCGCGCGGACGGACGGTGGACGGACGTTCGCGCGGACATCTCGAACCCACGACCAGAGAGGAGGCGGGCACGAGCACCACCGAGCCACGACGAGAGAAGAGGTTGCTGCGCGTGGAGGAAGCCGCCAGAGAACTCGGCATCGGCCGGTCGCTGGCCTACCAACTCATCCGAACCGGCCGGCTGCGGTCCATCAAGATCGGCAGCCGCCGGCTGGTACCTCGCTCGGCGATCGACGAAGCGATCGCCAGTCTCCTGGAGGAGGAGCGTTGAGCAAGCAGAAAGGCAACAGAAATCCGAACGGCGAGGGTTCCATCTACCAGCGTCCGAACGGCACGTGGGCCGGTACGGCGTACGTGCTGACGACGGACGGCACGATGAAGCGCAAGACCGTATACGGCAAGACCTGGGACCAGGCCCACCAGCGGCTGGTCGAGCTGAAGGCGAAGTCGCACAGCGGCATCCCGGCGCCGGATCGCTCCTGGAAGGTGGAGGAATACCTGAGGTACTGGCTCCAGGTCTACGTCGCGGGGCTCCGGCCGAAGACGGCGGAGGGCTACGAGGGTGCCGTTCGGCTCCATCTGATCCCGGGGCTCGGCCGGCGGCGGCTGACCGGGCTCCAGGTGCAGCACGTCCGCACGTTCCTCGACGCCATCAAGCGCAAGTGCCTGTGCTGTGCGAACGGATGGGACCGCAAGGGACGCTGCTGCACGGTCGGTGCCTGCTGCGAGCGCTACCCGAGCGTTCGGCAGGTTCAATACGTCCACGCGGTCCTCCGCAACGCCCTCCAGCACGCCATGCGGGAGGAGTTGCTGGCCAGGAACGTCGCGACCCTGGTCAAGGTGACGGCGCCTCGCTACAGGATCGGCAAGGGGCTCTCGGTCGACGAGGTGAAGCTGCTCCTCAAAGCGGCCCACGGGCATCGGCTGTACGCCCTATACGTCGTCGCCGCCACGATGGGGCTCCGGCGAGGTGAGCTGCTCGGCCTCCGCTGGCAGGACGTCGACCTCGACAACGGGACGGTAACGATCGAGAAGACGGTCCAGCGGGCCGGCGGCGAGCTGCACATTCAGGACACCAAGACCGAAAGCTCCGACAGCATCCTTCCGCTTCCCGAGATCACCCGTACCACGCTCAAGCAGCATCGCAAGCGCCAGGACCGCGAGCGAGCCGAACTGGGGGAGGAGTGGAAGGATCACGGGCTGGTCTTTCCATCGGAGATCGGCACTCCGATGGAGCCACGCAACCTCGCGCGTCACTTTACGGGCGTCCGGGAGCGGGCCGGGCTGGCCGACGTCCGGCTGCATGATCTCCGGCACACCGTCGTGACGGTGCTGATGGAACTCGGCGTGCCGCCGCACATCGTCCAGGCGATCGCCCGGCACTCGGACGTGAAGCTGACCCTCAAGATCTACGCCCACTCGAACCTGCACGAAATGCGCAAAGCGCTCGACAAGCTCGACGGCTGGCTGTCATAAGCAACAACTGCCGTAAGTGATGCCGTAAATGACTGGCGAGCACCCGCTTGGACGGGCAGAACTTGCTGGTGGGCACGGTTGGGTTCGAACCAACGACCCCCCGCTTGTAAGGCGGGTGCTCTTCCGCTGAGCTACGCGCCCCGGTCCTCACACCGGAGGACGGGTACCCAGATGGTACCCAACAGCGCCCAGCAGCCCTAGCCGGTCACAGCGCCGCGACCGCCGAGCGCCACACCTCGATGTCGCGTGACCGGCCCGCCGACACGTGTTCAGTGAAGGCGATCACTCCGTCCGGGTCGATGAGGAACGTACCGCGGTCGGCGTAGCCCCTGGCCGTGTTCAGGACGCCGTACGCCGAGGCGACCGCGCCGTGGGGCCAGAAGTCCGACAGCATCGGGAAGGTGTAGCCCTCGCGCTCGGCCCAGACCTTGTGCACGTACGGCGAGTCCACGCTCACGGTCAGGACCTCGACGCGGTCGTTGCGGAAATCGGCCAGGGAGGATTGCAGGGCGCCGAGCTCGCCCTGGCACGTGCCGGTGAACGCGAGCGGGTAGAAGACCAGCAGCACCGCCTTGAAGGAGCGGTACGAGGTCAGCTTGACCTCCTGGTTGTTCTGGTCCCGCAGCGTGAAGTCCGGTGCCGGATCTCCGACATCCACTGTCATGCCTCGAATATGCCAGCTGTCGTACCGGGGGCCTACACTCGCCCGCATGGCAGCAGGGCCGCGGCTCGGCATCGATTTCGGGACCTCCCACACCGTCGCGCTTCTGGCGTGGCCGGACGGGAGGGTGCGCCCGTTGCTGTTCGACGGCTCGCCGCTGCTGCCGTCCGCCGTCTACGCCCAGACCGACGGGGCGTTGCTGGTCGGGCGGGACGCGGTGCACGCCGCGCGCGTCGACCCGTCGCGGTTCGAGGGCAGCCCCAAGCGCCGCATCGACGACGGCAGCGTGCTGCTCGGCGATCGCGAGCTGACGGTGCCGACGCTCATCGGGGCGGTGCTCGGGCACGTCAAGACCGAGGCGGTGCGGGTCGCGGGCGGGCCGGTGGCCGAGCTCACCCTCACGCACCCGGCCGCGTGGGGCGTGTCGCGGCGGCTCGCGCTCGTCGAGGGCGCGAAGCTCGCCGGGCTGCCCCAGCCGGCGCTCATGCCCGAGCCGGTCGCCGCCGCCCATTATTTCGCCGGTGTACTGCAGAAGCCTCTCACCGGCGACCAGGGCCTCCTCGTCTACGACTTCGGCGGTGGGACCTTCGATGCCAGCCTGGTGAGCCGGTCCGGGGAGGGCTTCGACGTCCGCGCCGTCGACGGGATCGACGACCTCGGCGGGCTCGACCTCGACGCCCTCGTCGTGGAGCACGCGCGCGGGCAGATCGAGAACCCCGAGGTGTGGGCGCGGCTGGACAACCCGCAGAGCACCGAGGACCGCCGCCACCGCCGGATGCTGTGGGACGACGCGCGGATCGCCAAGGAGATGCTGTCGCGCTCGGCGAGCGCGGCGCTGCACGTGCCGATCGCGGCCGCCGACGTCACCATCACGCGGGAGCAGTTCGAGGACAAGGCCCGGGCGATGCTCGAGCAGACGGTGCGCACCACCGGGGCCGTCATGCGCTGGGCCAAGATGGACAAGGACAAGCTGGCCGGCCTGTTCCTGGTCGGCGGCTCCAGCCGCGTGCCGCTCGTCGCCACCCTGCTGCAGCGTGAGCTCGGCGTGGCCCCGACCGTCATCGAGCAACCCGAGCTCGTCGTCGCCGAGGGCAGCCTGCGCGCCTGGGTGAACGTGTCCGGCGCGGCCACTCCGGCGCCGAACCAGAACCCCGGCGCCGTCATGTGGCCCGCACAATCCGGACAAACGCCACAAAACCCGCAGCCACAAAACCCGCAGCCGCAGACCCAGACCCAGGCCCCGGTCAGCGGAGTCCCCGTCAGCCCCGCGGCGTTCCAGCAGACCCCCGTGAGCGGCGCCCCGATGCCGGTCAGCGGCGCGCCCATGCCCGTGAGCGGCGCGCCGATGCCCGTGAGCGCAGCGCCCATGCCCGTGAGCGGCGCCCCGGCTCCCGTCAGCCCCGCGGCCTTCCAGCAGCCCCCGAACGCCTACCCGACCGTCCCGCAGCGCCCCCAGTACCAGCAGCACCACCAGCAACACCCGAACGCCGGGGCGGCGCGCGGTACCGATGCCGAAGCCACGCAGCGACTGCGCCCCATGGCCCCGGCCACCCCGCCGGTCCGCCCGGTGCCGCAGCCCCCGCCGCCGCAGGCGTACATCTCGCCCGCCGCCCAGCCCGCCGTCTACGCCCCGCCGCCGCGCGAGGAGGCCCCGCCGCCCCCGTCCCGCGGGCGCAACTGGGCCGTCCCGCTGCTGATCGGCATCCTGGTCGTCGCGCTGGCGCTGGCCGGCTACGTGGTGTTCCAGAACCGCGGCTCGGGCAACGACCAGGCGGCGGGCAACTCGTCGTACAGCCCGGACGCGGGCGCCTCCGGCAGCGGCGCCGTGCAGATCCCGCAGTACACCCGCGAAGACGAGCCCAGCTGGGTGCCCAACGGCTGGCGCGACCAGGGCTTCGGCGCCGTGGACACGCTCTGGAAGTCCCAGCAGGAGTCGGAGGGCGGCCGCTGCGACACCAGCGGCGGGCGGCTGCGGGTCACCACCGACGCCGCGCCCGGCCTGACCGGCTGCACCCTGAAGCCGCCGCTGGACGTGCCGATGAACGACGGCAGCATCGAGGCCAAGGTCAAGCTGACCGCGGGCTGCGCGGGCATGTGGCTGCGGACGGGCGACTACGGCTACACGCTGGGCCTGTGCGACGACGACCATGTGCGCCTCTACAAGCTGCACAACGACCTGCCCGGCCCCAAGGACCTGATCAAGGAGTGGGCGTTCCAGCCGCAGCAGGGCGTCGGGGACCCCTACCTGGCGTTCAAGATCGAGGGGACCGAGCTCAACGCCTTCGTCAACGGCGTGCGGTTCGGGCCGGTCACGGACGAGCAGATCCACTCGGGGAAGGTGGACCTCGGCGCGTTCACTCTCTCGGGGAAGACCGCCGACGCGTCGTTCACTCAGGTGCGCTTGTTCATGCCGGAGGACTGGCAGCCGGGCAGCGGGCCGACCACCACCCGGACGAAGAACCCGCAGCCGTCGACGTCGAGCTCGGGATGGGGCTCCAAGCAGCCCTCGACCCCGGCCTCGAAGAAGGTCACGCCGCAGCCAACGGCGTGACTTCGCCACGAAAGATGGCCGCGCCGGATGACTGGCGCGGCCCGAAAGCCTAAAACACGAGCTCGCCGGGGGGCGAGCTCACCGGCGCGAGCGGGCGGCGCGGGGCGCGACCAGCCGGGCCGCGGTCCAGTCCTTGCCCGCGTTGACCGTCGAGGTCTGCTGCAACCCGGCGGTGGGCGCCGACTCGTTGATGTCGCTCGGCTCGACGTGCCCGGGGCGGCCGGCCTTCGGCGTCAGCAGCCACACCACGCCGTTGTCCGCCAGCGGGCCGAGGGCGTCGATGAGCGTCTCGACCAGGTCGCCGTCGTCGTCGCGCCACCACAGCAGCACCACGTCGACGACCTCGTCGGTCTCCTCGTCAACCAGCTCCCCGCACCGGTCGATCAGGACGTCGCGGAGATCCTGGTCGACGTCGTCGTCGTACCCCATCTCCATAACGACCATGCCCGGTTCGACTCCGAACCGGTCCGCCAGGCTCTTCACCTCGGCCTGACCCGCGGTCGCGTTCACTGTCCACTGCCTCCTGTCGCAACAACCACTGTTAGCGCGTAGTCCACACAGTACGGGCCGTCAACGCAAGTGGCGCACCGATGCGATCGAAAAACTATCGGTCCAAGTTACCGGGCCAGCAGCGATCTCGCGCCCTGGACGATCTGTTCCTCGGAGACGAGCACGTGGTTGGCGGCCGGTCCGAGCGGCACGAACGAGTCCACGGCCGCCACCCGGCGGGCCACTCCGACATATCCGGCGTCCACGAGCGCGGCGATGACGCCCTCGCCGACCCCGCCCGAGCGGCGCGTCTCGTCGACGACGAGGACCCGGCCGGTGTCGGAGGCGTTCTTGATGATGTCACCCACCGGCAGCGGCGACAGCCAGCGCAGGTCGACGACCCGGCAGGCGACGCCCTCGGCCGCGAGCCGGGCGGCGGCCCGCAGCGACAGGCGCACCCCGTTGCCGAAGGTGATGATGGTCAGGTCGTCGTTGGGGCCGGTGCTGTACGCGCGGGCCCGCCCGATCGGCACGTGCAGCGCCGACCACTCGCTGGGCGGGGCGTAGTGCGCGAGCCACCAGTTGTCGCTCTCGTTGTGCAGGTCGCGGGTGTGGTACAGCGCGATCGGCTCCAGGAACACGCACACGCTGCCGTCGACGACCGCGCTGGCCAGGCAGGTGCGCAGCATCGCGGCCGCGTCCTCGGCCCGCGACGGCGCCGCCACCACCAGGCCCGGGATGTCGCGCAGCACCGCGAGGGCGTTGTCGTTGTGGAAGTGCCCGCCGAAGCCGAGCTGGTAGGCCAGGCCCGCGACCCGCACCACCATCGGGTTGTGGAAGGCCCCCTGCGAGAAGAACTGCATCGTGGCCGCCTCGCCCCGCAGCTGGTCCTCGGCGTTGTGCAGGTAGGCGAGGTACTGGATCTCCGGCACCGGCAGCATCCCGGCCAGACCGGCGCCGAGCCCGAGGCCCAGGATGCTCGTCTCGTCCAGCAGCGTGTCGAACACCCGGGTCGCGCCGAAGCGGTCCCGCAGCCCCTTGGTGACCCCGTAGACGCCGCCCTTGGCCGCCACGTCCTCGCCGTAGACGACCATCTGCGGATACGCCAGCATCGCGTCCGTCAGCGTGGCGTTGATGGTCTGGGCGAGGGTCAGCGGCCCGCCCTTCTCCGGCAGCTTCCCGCCGAACGCGGCCAGGCGGCTCGCCGGATGGCCGTTGCCGGTGCTGCGCGGGGTCCCGGAGACCGGCCGGATGGCGGCCGGCGCGGGCGTCGGCTCCGGCTCGGGCCAGTCCCCGTCGTCGGCGGCCGCCGAGAGCTCGGCGAACTCGAGGTCGTCGTCGAGCTCCCGGTCCTCCTCCTCCGGCTCCTCGTGCGGCTCCCCGAGGGGCTCGTCGGTGCCCAGGTGCGCGGCGGCGTCGGCGACGGCCCGGGAGACCCGCACCGGCCGGCGCGGGGCCAGCGGGGCGGTGACCTCGTTGGCGGAGGCCAGCTTCGGCTCGCCGAGCACCTCCTCGGCGATGCGGCGCACCTCCCAGCCGATCTCGTCGTAGCGGGTCATCAGCTCCGCCGGGGTGGCCACGCCCGCCTCGACCAGCATCCGCGCCGTGTGCACGAGCGGGTCGCGGGCCAGGTCGGCGGAGAGCTCCACGGGGGAGCGGTAGGCCATCTCCGCGTCGGCGCCGGCGTGGCCCATCAGCCGGATGGTGCTCAGGTGCAGCACGGCCGGGCGGCGGTACCGCCGCACCCACGCCGCCGCCTCCGCCGCCCGGTCGTAGGTCTCGGCCGCGTCGCAGCCGTCGGCCGCGTAGTACCGCAGCCCCGGCCGGCTGCTCAGCGCCGCGGCCACCCAGCCCTCGGGCGAGCGCACGCTGATGCCCAGCCCGTTGTCCTCGCAGACGAACAGCAGCGGCAGCTTCAGCCCGATGTGGTCGCACCAGCCGGCGGTGTTGAACGCGGCGGTGGCGGCCGCGTGGTTGATGGACGCGTCACCGAACGAGCACACGGCGATCGCGTCGGCCGGCCAGCCGTGCCCGCCGCCGGGCGGGCTCAGGCGCTTGCCCCGGCCCAGCGCGTAGGCCACCCCGACCGCCCGCGGCAGGTGCGAGGCGATCGTCGAGGTCGTCGGCACCACGTGCAGGTCGGCGTGGCCGAACACCTTGTGCCGGCCGCCGGCGATCGGCTCCCGGGCCGAGGCGACGACGCCGCGCAGCACGTCGCGGATCGGGTCGCTGCCGGCCACCTGGGCCGCGCGCATGCAGTAGAACCCGCCCGAGCGGTAGTGCAGCAGCGCCGGGTCGGTCGCCCGCAGCGCGGCGGCCACGGCGGCGTTCCCCTCGTGCCCGGCCGATCCGATGGTGTAGTACCCCGCGTCGAAGCTGCGCAGCCAGCGCGCGGCCAGGTCCAGGTGGCGGCTCGTCGACTGGGCGTCGTAGAGCGCTCGGGCCTGCTCGCCGGTCAGCGCGGTGTCCTCGCGGACGGGCTCGTCGAGGTCCCGCGCACCGGTCGCGGCGACGAGCCCGGCGAGCTCGGCACGGAACCGCTCGTCGAGATCCTGAGGGGTGGTCACGCTCGACAGCATGGCCGAAAACGGTCATCTGATGCCACCCACAGCAGGTGTACCGGGAGATTCCGGCCGTCCGGACGACCCTCGGACTACCGCTCGGCCAGCGCCCGGTACTGCGGCGAGGCCAGGAACCCGGGCAGCAGCAGCGCCGCGGTCACCCCCAGGTCGCGCCCGAGCGCCTCCTCGGGTGTGAGGAACACCATGGCCTGGCCCTCACCCAGCACGATGTCCTCCTGGCGGGCGTCGGTGGGCCCGCAGAAGACGTGCATCTCGACCTCGCCGTCGGCGGTGGTCACCGAGGGGCGGGTGCGCACGAGGTACGGCTGGATCGCCCCGGCGTCGAGGCCCGTCTCCTCCCGCACCTCACGGCGCGCGGCCTCCTCCGGGGACTCCCCGGCCTCGATCTTGCCGCCGGGCATCGCCCACTGGTTCGGCGAGACCTTGGCCTGCCGGTCGCGGTGCTGCATGAGCACGCGCCCCTCGGGGTCGACCAGGAACACGACGGCGACTCGGCGCTCGATCACCGGCTCATCCTGTCATCCCCGGACAAAGCTGAAGCGGACCTGGCGTGTGCTGTTGTCGCCGTTCGGGTCCACCAGACAGATCGACTGCCAGGTGCCCAGCGCGATCCGGCCGCCGAGGACCGGCAGGGTGGCGTACGGCGCGACGAACCCCGGCATCACGTGATCGCGCCCGTGGCCGGGGGAGCCGTGCCGGTGCTGCCAGCGGTCGTCGGCCGGCAGCAGATCGTCCAGGGCGCGCAGCAGGTCGTCGTCGCTGCCGGCGCCGGTCTCGATGACGGCCACGCCCGCGGTGGCGTGCGGGACGAACACGTTGAGCAGGCCGTCGCCGTCGCCGGCCGCCTCACTGGCGAACCGCGCCGCCTCCTGCGTGATGTCCCGCACGACGGGGCGGGAGCCGGTCCGGACGGTGATGACCTCGGTGCGCATCGCTCCAGTCTCCCAGCCGCTCAGCCGGAATGGTGGTGGTGCGACGAGCCGGAGTCACCGCTGCTCGACGAGCCGGAGTCGCTCCAGCTCGACGACGATCCCGGGTCGTGGTGGTGGATCGTGTGGCCGTGGCTCTGCCAGTGATCGTGCGACGGCTCCGAGGCGCTCGACGGCTGCGTGAACGGGTCCGGCGGGCTGGACGGCCCCGTGGCGCCGCCGGAGCCGGGCCCGGACCCTTGGCCCCGGGCGTCCTGGAAGGTCCGCAGCGCCGGGCGGGCGATCTTGCGCATCATCACCACCGTGATGGTGATCGCCGTGGTCAGCGCCACGGTGACGATGCCGCACGGCAGCAGCAGCCACCAGGAGGAGTTCTCGGACACGGCCCGCACCGTAGCCGATCCGCGGGCCTGGGATACTCGCTGTGTCGCGTCTGCGTCAAGAGGGACAGGCCACAGAAGTTACCGACCGGTATCGTGTCGAGCGTCGCAGTTGGCGTCCTGTAGGCGTGACGGACCGCACCGAAGCCAGGCAGGATGGACAAGGGCTCGTAGAAGGCCATGAACCATCGAGCCGCACCCCGAGGCCACCCAGACCGGTCGCAGCGCCCGACGAGTCCCGCCGAGCACCACCCCGGTCGCTAGCTACCCAGAAGGAACGCCTGTGTCCACCGAACGCAAGCGGCCGGTGATCAGCGACGGCCTACCGAGCCAGCTGCCCGACATCGACCCCGAGGAGACCAACGAGTGGGTCGAATCGCTGGACGGCGTGATCGACGAGCGCGGCACGAAGCGCGCACGGTACGTGATGCTGCGCCTGTTGGAGCGCGCCCGCGAACGGCAGGTCGGCGTCCCGCCGCTCACCACGACCGACTACATCAACACCATCGCGCCCGAGCGGGAGCCCTGGTTCCCCGGCGATGAACACATCGAGCGGCGTATCCGGGCCTACATCCGCTGGAACGCCGCCATGCTGGTGCAGCGGGCCCAGCGGCCCGACGTCGGCGTCGGTGGCCACATCTCGACCTTCGCCAGCGCCGCGAGCCTGTACGAGGTCGGCTTCAACCACTTCTTCCGCGGCAAGGACCACCCGGGCGGCGGCGACCAGGTCTTCTTCCAGGGCCACGCGTCGCCGGGCATGTACGCCCGCGCCTTCCTCGAGGGCCGCCTGAGCCAGGAGCAGCTCGACGGCTTCCGCCAGGAGCTCTCGCACCGGGGGTTCGGCGGCGGCCTGCCCAGCTACCCGCACCCGAGGCTCATGCCGGGCTTCTGGGAGTTCCCGACGGTGTCGATGGGCCTCGGCGGCATCAACGCCATCTACCAGGCGCGCTTCAATCGGTACCTGCACAACCGCGGTTTCAAGGACACGTCCGGCCAGCACGTGTGGGCGTTCCTCGGCGACGGCGAGATGGACGAGCCCGAGTCGCTCGGCGCCATCGGCGTCGCGGCCCGCGAGGAGCTGGACAACCTCACCTTCGTGATCAACTGCAACCTGCAGCGCCTCGACGGCCCCGTCCGCGGCAACGGCAAGGTGATGCAGGAGCTCGAGGCGTTCTTCCGCGGCGCCGGCTGGAACGTGATCAAGGTCGTCTGGGGCCGTGAGTGGGACCCGCTGCTGGCCGCCGACACCGACGGTGCGCTGGTCAACCTCATGAACGTGACGCCCGACGGTGACTACCAGACGTACAAGGCCGAGTCCGGCGCCTACGTCCGCGAGCACTTCTTCGGCCGCGACCCGCGCACCCGCAAGATGGTCGAGCACCTCTCCGACGACGAGATCTGGAACCTCAAGCGCGGCGGGCACGACTACCGCAAGCTCTACGCCGCCTACAAGGCCGCCACCGAGCACACCGGGCAGCCGACGGTCATCCTGGCCAAGACCATCAAGGGCTGGACGCTGGGCTCGCACTTCGAGGGCCGCAACGCCACGCACCAGATGAAGAAGCTGACCCTGCAGGACGTCAAGGACTTCCGGGACCGGCTGTACCTCGACATCCCCGACAGCGCGATCGGCGACAACCCGTACGCGGTGCCGTACTACCGCCCGGACGACAAGTCCGAGGAGATGCAGTACATGCGCGAGCGCCGCGCCGCTCTCGGCGGCTCGGTGCCCGAGCGGCGCACCACGCACATCCCGCTGCAGCTGCCGGAGAGCTCGGTCTACGGCGACATCAAGCGCGGCTCGGGCAAGCAGAAGGTCGCCACCACGATGGCCTTCGTCCGCATGCTCAAGGACCTCATGCGCGACAAGGGCATGGGCAAGCGCTGGGTGCCCGTCATCCCCGACGAGGCCCGCACCTTCGGCATGGACTCGCTGTTCCCGACCGCGAAGATCTACTCGCCGCACGGCCAGAACTACACGCCGGTCGACCGCGAGCTGTTCCTGTCCTACCGCGAGTCGACCTCGGGCCAGATCCTGCACGAGGGCATCAACGAGGCCGGCTCCATCGCCTCGTTCACCGCCGCCGCGACCAGCTACGCGACGCACGGCGAGCCGATCATCCCGGTGTACATCTTCTACTCGATGTTCGGCTTCCAGCGCACCGCCGACGGCATCTGGGCCGCGGCCGACCAGATGTCGCGGGGCTTCATGCTCGGCGCCACGGCCGGCCGCACGACGCTCAACGGTGAGGGCCTGCAGCACGAGGACGGGCACTCGCTGCTCATCGCCGCGACGAACCCGGCCGTGGTGGCCTACGACCCGGCGTTCGCCTTCGAGATCGCGCACATCACCGAGAACGCGGTCAACCGCATGTACGGCGAGGCCCCCGAGGACCTCATCTACTACCTGACCGTCTACAACGAGCCGATCTTCCAGCCGGCCGAGCCCGCGGACGTCAACGTGGACGGCATCCTGCGGGGCCTGTACCGCTACCTGCCCGCCGAGGGCCCCGCGGACGGCCCCAAGGCGCAGATCCTCGCCTCGGGCACGGGCATGCAGTGGGCGCTGAAGGCGCAGAAGCTGCTCGCCGAGGAGTGGGGCGTCGCGGCGGACGTGTGGTCGGCGACGTCGTGGACCGAGCTGCGCCGCGACGCCGTACGCGCCGAGGAGCACAACCTGCTCCACCCGGCGGACGAGCCGCAGGTGCCGTACGTGACCCAGGCCCTGCAGGACACGACGGGCCCGGTCATCGCGGTGAGCGACTTCATGCGCGCCGTGCCGGACCTGATCGCCCGCTGGGTGCCGAACGACTACACGTCGCTGGGCACCGACGGCTTCGGCCTGTCCGACACGCGCCACGCCCTGCGCCGCCATTTCCACGTGGACGCGGAGTCGATCGTGGTGGCGACGCTGCGCCAGCTGGCCCGCCGGGGCGAGGTCCCGGCCTCGGCTCCCGCGGAGGCGGCGAAGAAGTACGCGATCGACGACGTGAACGCCGCCCCGGTCGGCGAAACGGGCGGTGACTCCTAGCAGTCTCCTCCGCAGCACGGCGGCCGGGTGTTTCTCCAGCACCCGGCCGCTTTCGCAATCGCAACCAAACGGCACCAAATATCGACCATCGTCGAGACCGCGACCAGGAAGCGACGGACGAGTCGACCTGTACGCCGGGCAGCGTCCGCCTTCACGGTCCTGACCTGCGGAAACATTGATCCTCAATCTTCGTGGGCCGTCACTGGGCCGTCTCCTCGCCGAACGCGGCATCGATCGCGGCCCGGGTCCGTTCCTGGCTGGACGGCAGCAGGTGCGTGTACTGGCGTAGCGTGAACCCCGGGTCCCAGTGCCCGAGGTACTCGGACACGGCCTTGATGCTCTCCCCCGCGTCGAGCAGGACCGAGGCGTAGTGGTGCCGGAGTGCGTGGGTGCCGTTCTCCCGGACCCGGGCGAAGCCCGCGGCGCCGAGCGCGCGGTTCCAGGTCAGCTCGTCGAAGGTGCCGCGCCGGATGGCGTTGTGCCGAGGCGTGGTCAACAGCAGACTCACGGTGACCAGCTCCGTGCCGAACGGGTCCTCCCACGGCAGCCTGACCTGCCGGGGTTTGCGTTCCTGCCGGTGGGCGTCGATCCGGCGGAGCACCGAGGCGGGCAGCGGGACCGAGCGTTCCCGGTCGTTCTTCGGCAGGCCGAAGACGAGCCGAGAGTGGACGACCTTCACCTGCCGCCGCACGTGCAGCCGACCGCCGTCGACGTCCAGGTCCTCATCGCTGAGGCCGAAGATTTCGCCCTGCCGCAGCCCGCAGCCGGCGCCGAGGTCGACGAACAGCCGGTACCGCTCGGGCAGCAGCGACCGGATGGTCCGCACCTGCTCACCGGTCCACGGCACGACCTTCTTCTGGGCCGGTTGAGGCCGGGTCGATGGGTCGGCCTGAGCTACGACGGAAAGGTCATCACCGGTTGGGGCTCAATGGGTCGCACTGCCGACGAGGCCATGGAAACCATCAACGCCCTAATCGGCGGGGAGGCTGAGGATGCAGCCAGCAGTAAGTGAGGTCGTAATCACCGCGCCGGACGCCGAATGGCTGGCTGCCTTCACCCGCCGACTGGTCGAGGACCGGCTGTGCTCCTCAGGCCATTGCGTCGAGACGATCCGCTCCATCTACAGGTGGCAGGGTGAGATCTACGACAAGCCCGAAGCTCGAGTCATGCTCCACACTCGGACTTCCCTTGTTCAGCAGATCATCGACCGCGCGAACCGCGAACACCCGTACGAGGTGGCTTGCGTAACCGCGACACCGATAACGCTCGGGAACGCCGCGTACTTGCAATGGATTCTCGACGAGACAGACGAATCCGAGGAACGATGAGCCACCGAAGCCGGGTCTGCTACTTCACGATCGACTGCGACGACCTAGACGACGCCACTCGATTTTGGTCGGCTGCGCTAGACGCGCACGAAGAGGAGCTATGTGAGCCGAGCCGGCAGGTGTACCGCCAGCTTCGGCTGCCAGACTCCGAAATCCGGATACTGCTGCAGCGGACCGACGACGTCAAGACGTCCAAGGAACGAATGCACATCGACCTCGAAACCGACGACGTCGAAGCCGAGGTCCGGCGCCTCGAAGCGCTGGGGGCCACTCGATGGGATCACCAACAAGAGCGCGGCTACGACTTCTGGGTTATGCGCGACCCATGGGGCAACGAGTTTTGCGTGCTTCAGGCCACATTTGCCGAACTATTGGCTTCCCGTTGTCCCTGGTCAGCATAGCGAGCTGATGTCCCGCCACCGCCCACGGTCCCGCGAACGAGCCGGGGGACGCGGTCAGTTGTCCCGGTGCTACTAACAACACATCCTGGTTCAGGACCCGGGAGCGTTGCACCCAGGTCGGTCAGCGAAGCGCTACTTGTCCTTAGCGTCCGTGCGATTGGCCAGCGTTTTCAACCCTTCAACTATCTCGCTTCCAAGTCCGAATGGCGGATCGACAGAGCCGATTCGATCCATTGAAGCACCAAAGAGACTCACTCCGAAGTCGCGGAACATCGCTTCACGCCCAGCGCTATCGAGCGCGTCACCGAACGCTATAATCGTCCTCAATTGGACAGCCACTAAGGCCGACCTTGCGGCCGCATCGCGATGAAAACGCGCCTGCCTCGACGCATAAGCGGCGAGCAGTAATAGCGGTACCGCCAAAGCGAGACGGCCTACCTCCTGCGAGGAGAAACTCGTATTAGAGGTCGCCTTTACGAGGAACCACGCCAAGCCGACAGACACACCGACCAGCGTGACAAGTAGTACTGTCCAGCCGATATTCCACCATCGCTCAACCGCTGCATGTGCAGAGTAATGCTTGGCAAGCTCCGTTCCGCCAGTAATTCCCGCAGCTTCCTTGGCGTGGCTCAGAGCGTCTCTCGCCTCCGCCGCCGTAGCATAGACAATGTCGTAGATATCGAAGTCCTGACGAGCCGAACGAAGTTTAGCTTCTACTGCCCTAAAACGTTGACCGATAATTTCATCGGCCTCCTCCGCCCCCTCCGCGTCCCCAATCCGATACTGGAACGACAGAATTCCCCGGCGACATGCTTCGAGTGCCGCCATAGAGCGGTTCACGATTCTGTCAAGTGTATTCTGTTCAGCCAAACGAACTAACTCGATAAACATATCAACGATTTCTGTGAAGAAATCAATCGCAGCGGCTTCGACACCCCCGGAAGGCGCCTTCGGAATATAGTCGTGCGCCCACTGCAATAGTTCATCTCTCATCGACGCAAACGCCGCCCGGACTCCTTCGTGAGGGAATCGACGCTGTATCGCAAGAAGGAATTTACTCATCAGCGCATCCAGTGTACTGATGACCTGCTCCCGAGCTTCCGCATAAGACTGCCGGATCCCGTTAGGCTGCAATGGACACCCCCTCCTTGACCAATCCGCACATTTCGGGCCAAGCCTTACCGAGACTTCCATACGACCCCGCGGCTCATGACGCCTCGTCCCACCATGCGGATTGTGCAACAGAAGGTCAATGCCTTGGGAGGTCCACCATAGGTCAGCCCACCAATGTCCACCACCAATGTCAAAGTGGTGAGGACTTTCTGTACGTCTTTAAAGCGGCCCTGACGGGCCGCTCGCCCGCGCCGCCACGGGGCCGCCGCAAGCAGCGCGCCGCTGCCTCTGGCCTTCGGCCGACGGCGCGGCGTTCCAGCCCCCGGCGCGGGCGCACAGCACCAGACAGCCAGGGCCGCCAGGACATGGGCAGTAACCAGGCTGTGTGTTCGGGCTAAACGGGGGCGTGCGTGGCCGTCAACGAGAGGCCGGCGCGGCGGCACGGCCGTCGCGTCGTGAAAGGCATGCCTCCGGCGGGGATCTCCGGCTCCAGGATGATCGCCGAGAACTTGCGGTTGTTGGAGCTGGGGTGCCCTGCGTCATCCCGCCCGCCATCAACCCGGGCAAGGCCAAGCACACCTTCGCCCGGGGCGCCTTCCGTCCGCGCGCAACTGTCAACGTTGAGTTGACGCGGGCACCCCGGGCGAAGGCGCGCTTCCCGAGGGGCGGGTCGACGGCAGACGGGATGAAGCAGGGCCGCGTGGGGTGCGGCACGAGCGTGCCCCGCCAGGTTCGCCGCATCAATCAGCTGCATAAATCCGACGATTTCGTAAATGACACGTAAGTGTCAACCGTCCCGAAGCGCCCTGGTCCAGACATGATCCATTAGGTCGACGATGCACTGATCGCCACACTGAATCCATGACACACCGGCCCCACGATCTGATCCGCCAGATCCAAACAGAGACGCTCGACGACACCAAGCCGCTGGCGGGCATCTTGAGAAAATGCATCGCCTTGGGCGGTGCGATGAATTCCGTAGCGCTCCGGGAGTGGGCCAGCCGCGAACTGCGAGGATACGGGCCGGATGAAGACCTGCCGGACTGCCGGGTGATCGGCGCAGTGATCATGATCGACTATGTGAGCCCGCGAGCCCAGGTGACACGCCATCGGATCAGCCCGCTCCAACTCCCAGAGGTTGTCCAGGAACACATCAAAGAAGAGGTGCGGCTCCGAACTGGAGTCGGCGAACTGGAGGCGATGGTCCAGGGCTCCCTGGACAAGGGCTACATCAACCTCTCGTTGCCTGGTGGCACCCTTACCGCCGGACTGCTGTCCGAGGCGGTGCGGGATCAGTTCATACAAGTAATGGACGCCTACTGGTCGGTCACAACCGGAACCATTCAGGGCTGCCTTGACCAGATCCGAACCACACTTACTGAGTTCACCACGGAGATGTCGATTGCCGCACCTGGACCGGACGGCATACCACCCGCCGAAGCGGCCTCGCAGGCACTGACTCTCGCCGTAACAGGGCGAGGGCACAGGATTACGGTTAACGCACCCCACGCAAGCGAGGGTTCGTCTAGCACAGTCGGCGGCGAAGGCACGGAGCAGAGCCATTTTTGGACGAAACCGCGAGCCATCGGAGCATTCGTCGTGGGTCTCGCTACGGTCATAGCCACCGCCATTGCCCTCGCCCAATTTGTCGGCATCCACAGCACCCCTGGCGGCGCAGGAGCAACTCCGAGCGTGACGCGGTCCATTCGCTAGCGAACTCGCCACTGGACGGAAAAGTGGATCACTGCTGGGCCGCCCCGGGGCCGTCTGGGCCGTCACCGGGCCGTCAAAGGGCACCCAGTATCGACCAATATCGACCAGAACTGACGTACTAAACAGCAGGTCAGCAGGCACGGCCAGGACCGTGAGCAGGGTGCGACGGACGAGTCGACCTGTACGCCGGGTTCTGTCCCCGCCTTGCGGCAGGGGGCGGCCATCCATCTCGGCCTGCCGTCGCCGGCAGGCTCCAGCGGTCCACCCGCAGGCTCGGGCGGGCAGCCCTCGAACGCCTGCGCAGGCCGGGCCCGTGGGCGCCGGCCCTTTTGACCTTGCTCCGGGTGGGGTTTACCTAGCCGCCCCGGTCACCCGGGGCGCTGGTGGGCTCTTACCCCACCGTTTCACCCTTACCCGGCTCGTGCGAGCCGGGCGGTCTGCTCTCTGTGGCACTGTCCCGCGGGTCACCCCGGGTTGCCGTTAACAACCACCCTGCCCTGTGGAGCCCGGACGTTCCTCGGCGATGCCGGTGGCATCGACGCGGCCGCCCGGCCGACTCGTCCGTCGTGCTGACTATGGTAGTCAGACCATGGAACCGGCCGACATCACCCTGCTCGCCGTCGCCGGACTCGCCGCCGGGGCGGTCAACGCGATCGCCGGCGGCGGGTCGCTCATCACGTTTCCGGCGCTGATCGCCACCGGGCTGCCGCCCGTGGCCGCGAATGTGACAAATACCACATCCGTGTTCCCGGGGTACGTCTCCTCCGTCTACGGCAGCCGCGCGGACCTCCCCCGCGCGCGGGCGCCGCGGCTCGTGCCGACGGCGGTGGCCGGGGCCGCGCTCGGGTGCGCGCTGCTGCTGCTCACCCCGGCCGCGGCGTTCGACTACGTGGTGCCGTTCCTGGTGCTCGGGGCGGCGGCGGTCCTCGCGCTGCAGGACCGGCTGCGGCGGATCGTCGGGCACCCGCGGGAGCTGTCCGGGCGCCACCGGGCGCTCGGCCTGCACGCGATGGTGTTCCTCGGGTCCGTGTACGGCGGGTACTTCGGCGCCGCCCTCGGCGTCATGCTCGTCGCGGCCCTCGGGCTGGTGCTGGACGAGCCGATGGCCCGCGTGAGCGCGCTCAAGAACGTCATCTCGGCCGTCGGCGGGCTCGTCGGGGTGCTCGCGTTCGGGCTGTTCGGGCCGGTCGACTGGGCCGACGTGGCCGTGGTCGCGCCGGCCGCGCTCGTCGGGGGCTACGCCGGCGCCCGGCTCGCCCGGAGGCTGCCGAGCGCCGTGCTCAAGGCCCTCATCGTCGTCTTCGGCACCGTGGTCGGGTGCGTGCTGCTCTACCGCGCCTTCTTCTAGGACAGGTGCGCGGTCTCGTTCACCGAGCGCACCGCGACCCCGCCGTCGGGCCAGGAGTCCAGCAGGGAGACGCCGGCCGGGTCGAGGTACAGCCGGAACAGGAACGAGTCGCTCGCGGCCAGCGCGTCGCGCAGCATCAGCTTGATCGGGGTCACATGGCTCACGACCGCGATCTGCCGGCCGTCGAAGCGGTCCTGCAGGCTGCGCACCGCCCGCCGCACGCGCATGGCGACCTGCTGGAACGACTCGCCCCCGGGCGGCGGGACGGCGGTGGAGGCGAGCCAGCGCTCCTGCTCGGCCGCGTAGCGCTCGTGGACCTCGGCGTAGGTGAGGCCCTCCCACTCGCCGAAGTCGCACTCGATGAGGTCGTCCTCGACGATCAGCGGCACGTCGCCGAGCGCGGCCGCGGTCTCCAGGCAGCGCCGCAGCGGCGAGGTGATGACCGCGGCCAGGTCCGGCGCCAGCTCCCGGGCCCGGGCCGCGGCCCGGGCGGCCTGCTCGTGGCCGAGGTCGGAGAGCGGGACGTCGCCGCGGCCCGAGTACCGCTTCTGCGCCGTGTAGGGGGTCTCGCCGTGCCGGATGACCACCATGCGCAGCGGGGAGCCGGTCGCGGGCGGCGACCACGAGCGGCGGGCCGGCTCGGTGACCTCCTTGACCTCGCCGTCCATCGCGGCGTTGGCCAGGCGGTCGGCGTCCTTGTTGCGCTCGCGGGGGATCCAGCCGTACCGCACCAGCGCGAAGCCCTGCGCGATGCCGCGCGCCTCCTCGGCCAGGGGGCGCAGGCCCGGATGCTTGATCTGCCAGCGCCCGGCCATCTGCTCGATGACGAGCTTGGAGTCCATGCGCACGTCGACCTCGTCGGCGCCCAGCTCGCGAGCGGCCTTCAGCCCCGCGATGAGGCCGCTGTACTCCGCGACGTTGTTCGTCGTCACCCCGAGCGCCCCGAGCCGCTCGGCGAGCACCGCGCCGCTCTCGTCGCGCACGACCGCGCCGTAGCCGGCCGGCCCCGGGTTGCCGCGCGATCCCCCGTCCGCCTCGACGGTCACCCGCATGCGGCTACAGCCCCGACTCGGCGGTGCGCACGAGGATGCGCCGGCACTCCTCGCACCGCACGACCTCGTCGGGCGCGGCGGCCTTCACGCGGGCCTTGTCGCCGCCGGAGAGCTCGATGCGGCAGCCCTCGCAGCGGCCGTGGCGCAGCATCGCCGCGCCGATCCCGCCGCTGGCCTCGCGGATCTTGTCGTAGAGCCCGACCAGGTCGGCGGGCAGGTCGGCGGCGAGCGGGCGCCGCCCGGACCGGCGGAACTCCTCGTCCTTGGCGATCGCGGCGAGGGCCTCGTCGCGGCGCTGCTCGGCCGCGGCGCGGGTGGCCCGGGCCGCCTCCAGCCGGCCGACGATCTCGTCGAGGGCGCCCTGCGCGGTCTCGCGCTGCTCCATGAGCTCCAGCTCGGCGTCCTCGAGCTCGGACTGGCGCCGGTTCAGGGTGGCGATCTCGTGCTGCAGGGCCTCCAGCTCGCGCGACGGGCCGGTGCCGGCGTCGAGGCGGGACTGGTCCTTGTCCTTGCGCGAGCGGACCTGCTCCACGTCCTTCTCGAGCCGCTCGATGTCGCGGTCGAGGTCGTCGACGGCCACCTGGGCGCGGATCCGCTGATCCTCCAACGTGGACAGCTCGCGGGCCAGCGAGCCGAGCTCGGCGTGCTCGGGCAGGGCCTTGCGCTTGTGCGCGAGCTGGGTCAGCGCGATGTCGATCGCCTGGAGATCGAGCAGGCGGCGCTGGTCTTGCGGATCGGCCTTCACGAGTCGTCTTCCTCCAACAGGACCCAGGGTGAGGTGTCCACATCGGACACGATGGTCTGCACGCCGGCCTCCGCGCGCAGGAACGCCGCGACGTCGTCCAGCCACGGGCGCTCGGACGCCCAGTGGGTGACGTCGACGAGGGCCGGCCCGCCGTTCGCGAGGTGCTCCTGCGCCGGGTGGTGGCGCAGATCCGCGGTCAAGTATGCGTCAACGCCGGCGCGGGCGGCGTCGGCGAGGAAGGCGTCGCCCGCCCCGCCGGACACCGCGACCGTCTCGACCCGGGCGTCCGGGTCGCCGGCCGCCCGTACCGAAGCCGCCGCTCCTGGCAGTTGAGCCGCCGCGTGCCGGGCGAACCGCGCCAGGGTCACCGGCTCGGGGAGCCGGCCGATGCGCCCGTGACCGCGTTCGGGCGCCCGGGGATCCGGCCGCAGCGGGTGTACGTCGAGCAGCCCGAGCCTCGCCGCCAGCGCATCGGACACCCCCGGGTTCGCGACGTCGCCGTTCGTGTGGGCGGTGAACAGCGCGATGCCCTCGCGGATCATCCGGTGCACGATGCGGCCCTTGTACGTCGTCGGCGCCAGGCTGGAGACGCCGCGCAGCAGCAGCGGGTGATGGGTGAAGACGAACTGCGCCCCGGCCCGTGAGGCCTCCTCGACGACGGCGGGGTCGCAGTCGACGGCGAGCAGCACGCGGGTCACGGTCGCGTCGGGCTCGCCCAGGACGAACCCGACGCGGTCCCAGTCCTCGGCCCACTCCGGCGGGTACCGCTGCTCGAGCAGCTTCACGAGTTCGGCGACAAGCACGGCGTAACGTTAGTCCACCGCCTCGCTCCCCGTGATGCGCTGGGCCTGCACGGAGGGGTGCGCCTCGAGCGCGTCCAGCGGCAGGCGCCACGGGAAGTCGGTGCGCGTCTCGCCGATGCCGGGCTGGTGCAGCTCGAGCACGTCGTCGCCGTAGAGCACGGTGATGCCCCAGGAGCGCAGCCGCTCGATCGACTCGCCGAAGGCGGGGTGGGCGGCCATGGCGCGGTTGGTGTACGGCACCGCGACGATCGGCAGCCCGAGCCCGAGTCCCTCGACGATGAGGCCGAGCGCGAGCGTGTCGGCGATGCCGGCGGCCCATTTGTTGACGGTGTTGACGGTCGCGGGCGCCACGATCATCGCCTCGGCCGCGGGCAGGATGTCGGGGTCACCGGGGTACTTGAAGTGGTGCCGCACGGGGTGGCCGGTCTGCTTGACCAGGCCGGGGATGTCGATCCACTTGAGGGCGTCCGGCGTGGCCACCACGCAGACGTCCCAGCCACGCTCCTGGGCGAGCGAGACCAGATTGCCAACGCCGGCGGTGGCGGGCGAGCCACACACGACGGCGTACAAAACGGGTCGTGACATGCGGGCATTCTGCCCTGTTGCGAGCCCGTTCAGACCACTTTCAGACTCCTACGCTCATGTGCTCCGCGAGTTCGGCCACCGGGGCCGACGGGGCACCCCGGGTGCGGCGCAGCACGTCGCTGAGCACCTCGCGGGCCAGCGGCCGGCAGCGGATCTCCGACGGCGCCAGCCGGTCGCCCTCGAGCAGCATCTCGCTGGCCATGTCGATGTCGCCGATGAGCGCCTGGGCGCGGGCCTGGTCGAGGAAGTGGTGGGCGCGGCGCTCGGGCAGCAGGGCGTTGAACCCGTCCGGGTCGAGCGTCTGGTGGACCTCCACCGCCACCCGGCCCTCGCCGAGCTCGACGGCGGCGGCGGCCCGGTGCAGCTTCACGTTCGTCGGGCCGAAGGACGTCCAGTAGTAGTTGGCGTCGCCGTCCATGCCGCCGGCGGCCTCCTCGGCGCCGGCCAGCAGGTCGCGCACGGTCGCGCTGTCGCCGATGCGCGCGGCCGCCATCGCGCCCTGCAGCAGCAGCTGGCCGTAGACCGACAGCCGCTGCGGGCTCGTGTCGTTGCCGGCGAAGCCGGGGGCGAGCCGGTTGGCGATGTTGACGTTGATCTCCAGGGCGGGGCGGGCCCGGCCGAGGGAGAGCAGCGCGCAGGCGACCCGGGTGGTGGCGGTGCCGGCCAGCAGCTGGTCGCCGGCGCGCTGGGACACGGCGATCGAACGGTCGGCGGCGAGCCAGGACAGCTCGTGCTCGCCGAGCTTGCGCAGGGCGCTCGAGGCGATCTGGTACACCTGCCCGAGCAGGTGGGCGGCCTCCTCGGCCTGGTTGCCCTCGCTGTAGGCGGTGTCGGCGGCCTGGGCCTCGCGCAGGAGCCTCGGGAGGGTGCGGGCGAGCATGCCGTACTTCGCGTGCTGGTACGACAGCCAGGCGTGGGTGACCGCCTTGCGCATCTCGGGCAGCGGCGGGGGCTCCGGCGGGGCGTAGAAGAAGGCGCTGATCTGGTCGTAGCGCTCCAGGGCGGCCCGGATCTCCTCGACCTCGATCTGGTCGACGCAGTTGATGCTGTCCGGGCGGCGCTCGGGGTCCCGGCCCAGCAGGATCTGCACGTCCAGCTGCAGGACGTCGGCGATCTCGTACACGACCGAGAACTTGTCGAGCCGGCGCACGCCGCGCTCGACCTTGTCCACCCAGCTCTTGGACTTGCCCAGCCGATCGGCGAAGACCTGCTGTGACATCTTGCGCCGGTTCCGCCAGTAGGCCACCCGACGGCCGATGGGCAACTCATCCACGTCGCTCACCTCCGGAGGTCACCCGGCCGGTAGAAATCGCACGATTTGTGCGGTCCGGACCGACCGTTCGCTCATACGTTCCGATGTGCAACTTGCAGCCCCCGTCGCAGAGAAAAACGACGCACAACGCGTCCGGTAACGCGACGTGGTTTTGTGCGCACTTTCGAGTGATCTCGCCTGGCAGGAGTGGGTCATGATCTTCTGGGAACACTCGCGGCTCCGGAAGGCCGCGGCCCGCTACGCCGAGCACGGCTGGCCCGTGCGACCGGGCGCCTACCTGGTCGGACGGCACGCGGGGCGGCACCTGCGGGAGCGTCGCTTCGACTGCGGCCGCCCGGGTTGCCCCACGGTCGCCTGCCACCCGGCGCCGCATCCGCTCACCGTGGACCCCTCGCAGGTGCGGTCGCTGTGGCGCGAGCACCCGTACACGGTGCTGCTGCCGACCGGCCACGCCTTCGACGTGCTGGAGGTGCCCGGCGTCCTGGGCCGCGCCGCCCTGCTGGGCGACGGCTTCGTGGCCGCCCGCGGCCCGGTCGCGGTGGCGCCCGGGGATCGCTGGATGTTCCTGGTGCTGCCCGGGCACGGGGTGCTGCCGGAGCTCGCGTCGCACGCCGGGGTGGTCCTGCACGGGCAGGGGTCGTGGATTCCGGCCCCGCCGAGTCCGCAGTTCGGGGGGCGGGTCCGGTGGGAGCTGACGCCGGAGGCGCATCATTGGCGGCCGGCCGAGCCCTATGCCGTGCAGGCCCTCATGCTCGACGCGATGGGCGCGGGCCCACGGCGCGCCATGTGGCGGGCGGCCGCCTGATCCGGCGGGGTCGTCCGTATGCTCGACGCGCAGGCGCGCACGGCGACGGGACGCGCCCGCCTCCGGCACGACTGTGGGTAACTGCGTCGAGTGCATCAAGACCGGCTCTCTCACGGAAATGTTCACGTGCAGATTTCATGCCGATGCCCAACGTAGCGTCACTGTGACCTTACGGTCGACCCTCGTAATCCGAACGTAGTACTCAAGGGCACTGAGGATACCTACTCAAAGTCCGGCGTTGATCTACCCGATTGATCAACATCAACCCGTACGGGTAGGTGAGACCGGTCCGTTGCGGGTCTTGACCGCCGACGTTCCGCGGGCGGGCCGGCACGGAACGGCCAGGTAGTCCCGCTCGTCGCATTGCTGTCGCTCTACGTGATGACAGCGCGCGCGACCGGGCGCGGCCACTGCTCGATGGCGAGCGGGCTTTCGCCTTCGGGGTCGCCGCCACCCGCTGTCGCGGTTGGCCGGCTTCGGACTTTTCGGCTTTTGTCGTGATTCGCCGAATCGTTCGGATCGTGCACTCGTTCCGAGCCTCGCCCCCCTCGACCTCGGGTTCGGCCCCTACGGCTCCTCCGGCGGCGCGACGGGCGCGGGCCCGGCGGCGGCGGCCGACCGCTACGCACCGCAACCGGCTGCCCCGCGGGAAGCGCACACAGCGGGGGTGGCGGCGCCTGGCGATCTTGCGTGAAGGCGGCGCGCCACGACGGCCGGTACCCACCCGGCGGCCCGGACCGGGCCGCCCGTCGCGGCGAGCTCGGGATGCCGGCCAGTTCGCCGACGGTGATCTGCAGCGCCTGCCGCATATCGTCGGATTTGTGCTGACCTGGAACCGCGCGCTCGACGCCGCCGGCTTCGCCCGTCTCCGAGTACCTCGGGCGCTGGGACCCGGGGTTCACGCTGCGCCGGTACACGCACCTGCTGCCGTCGAGCCGGGAACGGACCCGGGCCGCGATCGATGCCGCGTTCGGCAGGAGGCGGCCCAGTGACGGGTCAGGACCTGTGAAGGCAGACGCTGCCCGGCGTACAGGTCGACTCGTCCGTCGCCTTCCGTGCCCGGCCACCGCATCTTTCAGCCCGTTTTCATCGGCTTTCACTGCGCAGAACACCGCTTTCGGATGCGCAGCGTGAGGACGCGGAAAGGGCGCTGAAAGGAACTTTAAGATCGGCTTTGGCTCCTTGACCCCTTTCGATGGGGTGGCCGAGCATTTCCGCGGTACGGCCGGACGAAAGCGGCCGTCGGCGTGAACGGAGTGCCCGGTGCGGCGCAAAAGCATTCTCGTGTTGGTGGCCACCGCGGTCGCGGCTCTGGTCGTGACCCCCCTCGCGCTCGCCCGGGCCGGCGAGGGCGACGGCGACGCCGGGCACCCGAGCGCCCGCGGCAGCGCCGGTCCGCCGCCCGGGCTCGCGCCCGGGCACATCGACATGACGGGTGCGACCCCGCTGACCCGCGACGGCGAGCAGCAGCTCGGCTTCGAGGGCGTGAGCGTGCCGGGGCTGGCCAGCTGCCGCGACTACAAAATCCTCAACCTCGCCGCGAACCGGTACATCGCGGAGGAGCAGGGATTCGGCGGCGCGAGCCAGAACATGCTCCGCGCGCGCACCGCGCCGGGGTCGACCGGCACGTGGGAGATCTTCAAGATCTGCTCCGACGACGGCGGGCACACGGTGTTCCTGCAGGCGCCGTCGGGGTACCTGGTGACGGCGGAGTACGGCTACACCGGCAAGAACTTCGGCATGCTGCGCGGCCGCGGCGAGTGGGCCGACGTCTGGGAGACCTTTGATGTGTGGACCGACGCGGGCAAGTACTACCTGCGCAACGCCCAGCGGGGCACGTACTTCACCTGCCGCCTCGACTACACGGGCCAGTACTACGAGGAGATGAAGGCGACGGGCGCCGCTCCGGGCAGCTGGGAAGCGCTCTGGTTCGACCCGGTGTAGAACCCTCAGGTCCGGCCCCGGGCCGCCGAGGACAACCGCATGAGGACGAGCCCGAAGGTGCTGATGGTCCTGCTGCTGGGGGTCGCGGCGGCGCTGCCGTCGTCGCAGGCGTACGCGGCGTCGCCGAAGCGGTACGTCAACTGCGCCGCCCTCCAGCACGACTTCGCGCACGGCGTCGCCCGCGCCCGCGCCACGGACAGGGTGAAGGGCAAGACCAAGCCCGTCACGAACTTCACCGTGAACCCGGCCGCCTACGCCGCCAACAAGCGCCTCGACGCCGACGCGGACGGGATCGCCTGCGAACGACGTTGAGAGCAGGGCCATGACTCGGGTCCGCGGTGGTGCGGACCGTCGCTCCCGCCAGACACCGTTCGGCCCTGGCGGGCCTCTCTGCCAGGTCCGCGGTCGGCCGAACCCGGGCCGGGCCGTCGAGCACCGCTCGTCGACGACCCGGCGCGGGCCGCGGCTTCACCCGAGGCGGGCGAGGTCCTCGAAGTACGTCGGGTAGGTCTTGGAGACGCACCGCGGGTGCTTGATGCGGATGCCCGGCACCCGCAGCCCGAGCAGCGCCAGGCTCATCGCCATGCGGTGGTCGTCGTACGTCTCGAAGTCCGTCGGCGCGATCGCCCCCGGCCGCACCGTGAACCCGTCGGCGTCCTCGGTCGCGTCGAGCCCCGCGCGGCGCAGCTCGGTCACGATGGCCGCGATCCGGTCGGTCTCCTTGCGCCGGATGAAGTCGATGCCGGTGACGACGGTGGGGGAGTCCGCGAACGCGGCCACGGCCGCGAGGGTCTGCGCGGTGTCGGAGATGTCGGCCATGTCGACCTCGATGCCGTGCAGCTCGCCGGTGCCCGTGACCGTGATGCGGCCGGCGGTCCGCTCGACCCGCGCGCCCATCCGCTCCAGCAGGTCCGCGAAGCGCACGTCGCCCTGCAGGCTGCCGGTGCCGAGGCCCTCGACGCTCACCCGGCCGCCGGTGATCGCGGCCGCGGCGAGCAGGTAGGAGGCGGCGCTGGCGTCGGGCTCGATGGCGTAGTCGGCCGGCCGGTACGCCCCCGGCTGCACCGTGAGACCCTCCACCGGGACCCCGAACGCGGCCATGACGGCGGTGGTCGACTCGACGTAGGGCACGGAGACCAGCGGCGAGGTGAGCTCCACGGTGAGCCCGTCGGCCATCAGGGGCCCGGCCATCAGCAGTCCGGAGAGGTACTGGCTGGAGATGTGCCCCGGCAGCGCCACCTTCCCGCCGGCCACCGGACCGGTCGCGGCGACGGGCAGGTATCCGGGCCGCCCGAGGTCCTCGATGCTCGCCCCGAGCTCGCGCAGCGCGTCCACGAGCGGGCCGAACGGGCGCGCCCGCAGCTGCGGGTCGCCGTCGACGACGCCGCGCGCCGGACGCAGCGCCGCGGCGGGCAGGATGAAGCGCCCGGTGGTGCCGGACTGGCGGGCGTCGATGCGAACCTCGCCGGTCGCGCAGCGCGGGTCGATGCCGTCGACGAGCACCGTCTTCGCGGCCTCGTCGACGGCGATGGTCGCGCCCAGCGCCCGCACGGCGCCGAGCATGGCGTGGGTGTCGTTCGCGAAGAGCATCCCCGTCAGCGTGCTGCGCCCCGGCGCGAGGGCGGCACAGATGAGCGCGCGGTTGGTGATGCTCTTCGAGCCGGGGGGGCGCAGGGCGACGTCGGGCGGCGCGGTCAACGGCGTGACGGCGAGGACGTCCGGCAGGTCATCGGCATGGAGGCTCACCCTTCGATTGTCCCGCAGCGGACTCGCGGCGCTGACCCGGCACCCCGCCCCGGCCTCGCCGCGCCTTGCGTCCCCCTCGCTTCGCGGCCCGTCGCGCCGCGTCCGTTGCGCCGGCTCGCCCATGGTGTCTGCCTATTCCGGGGGTCACGCCGACGCCCGCCGGACGCCGCCTGTGGCCCGGTTCCCGGCGGCACCCGTCCACGGTGGACGATCCACGCCGCGGCCCCCGGCACCGCCCTCGTTCGTCTCCGAACGAAGACCGGCGGGTCGACCTTCCGACTCGAATGTGCTTCCTCCGTTCGGCTCACCCGCGGGTGAGAGTTGCCACACGAAGCCGGTGCAACTCCCACAATCTTCCGGGATTTCGCAACCCCGTCATGATCGCGGATTCCTTGTCCGGCAACGCATTTCGCCCGCATTCGGATCCGCCCCGCGACTGCGCCCGGCCGCACCGGCGTGACCCGGACCCTTGTCAGGCGGTTGCGTCTACTGTGGAATCCCAACAAGCTATTTGCCGGTTTCGGTGGCGCATGTTTCATTTGCGGTGCACAGTGATGTCATGAGCAGCAGCGGTGCTGAGCGGTACTACTGGTGCCTTTCTCACCAACGGGTCGAGTCCGAGGACAACATGTGCCCGGGAAGGGACCGCCTCGGGCCGTACGACTCGGAGGCGGCAGCGGAACAGGCCCTCGCTACAGTCCAGGAACGCAACGAGGCGTGGGACGCCGAAGACGAACGGTGGGAAGGCAAGCACTAGCAAAGCGCCGGAGCCCGTGGCGACCGCGAACCGCCCGGACAGCCGGCTCCCCGAAACACCCGACCACCAGCACAACCCAACCGCGAACATCCCGCAGGATGCGGGAGAACTCCTCCAGGAGGACCACGATGGCCGCAGCTAAGAAGGCCACCACGAGATCGGCCGCAGCGCGCGCGGCCGCGACGACCGCGGCGGCCTCGGCCCCCGCGACGACCGAGCAGGCCCCCGCCAGGGCCCGCAAGACGGTCGCGGCCGGCGCCCCCCGCCGTGCCACGACCGCGGCCGTGACGCCGTCCGCCGCGACGGGAACGGCGACGACCGCCGCCAAGCCGCGTGCGACCCGGTCCACGGCGAGCAAGACGAGCACCACGCCCGCCGCCGCGAAGACCACGGCGGCGAAGCCGGCCACCCCGGCCGCCCGCAAGACGACCGCGGCGAAGTCGGCGACCCCGGCCGCCCGCAAGACGGCGGCGGCCAAGACGGCGACCCCGGCGGCGAAGTCGACGGCGGCCGCGAAGTCCACCGCGGCCGCGAAGTCGGCGACCCCCGCGGCCCGCAAGACGGCGGCGGCCAAGACGGCGACCCCGGCGGCGAAGTCGACGGCGGCCGCGAAGTCCACCGCGGCCGCGAAGCCGGCGACCCCCGCGGCCCGCAAGACGGCGGCGGCCAAGACGGCGACCCCGGCGGCGAAGTCCACCGCGGCCGCGAAGCCGGCGACCCCTGCCGCTCGCAAGACGGCGGCGTCGAATGCGGCGGCCCCGGCGGCGAAGTCGACCACGGCGGCGAAGAAGACCGCCGCGGCGACCAAGTCGACGGCGGCCGCGAAGAAGACGACCACGGCGAAGGCGACCCCGGCCAAGACGGCCGCGAAGTCCGCGACCGCCGCCAAGTCCACCACGGCCGCGAAGTCCACGGCCGCGAAGAAGACGGCGGCGTCGAAGGCGGCCCCGGCGAAGTCGGCGGCGACGAAGGCCACCGCGGCCAAGTCGACGGCGGCGAAGAAGACGGCCACGGCCAAGGCCACCCCGGCGAAGGCCGCCACCAAGACGACGGCGGCTGCGAAGGCGGCCCCGGCGAAGTCGGCCGCGACGAAGGCCACCGCGACCAAGGCCACCGCCGCCAAGTCCACGGCGGCGAAGAAGACGGCGGCGTCGAAGGCGGCCCCGGCGAAGGCCGCGAAGACGACGCCGGCCAAGTCCACCGCGACCAAGGCCACCGCGACCAAGGCCACCGCCGCCAAGTCCACGGCGGCGAAGAAGACGGCGGCGTCGAAGGCGGCCCCGGCGAAGTCGGCCGCGACGAAGGCCACCGCGACGAAGGCCACCGCGACGAAGGCCACCGCGGCCAAGTCGACGGCGGCGAAGAAGACCGCGGCGTCGAAGGCGGCCCCGGCGAAGGCCGCGAAGACGACGCCGGCCAAGTCCACCGCGACCAAGGCCACCGCCGCCAAGTCCGCGACCGCCGCGAAGAAGACGGCCACGGCGAAGGCCGCCCCGGCGAAGGCCGCCACCAAGTCGACGGCCGCGAAGTCGACGGCGACCAAGGCGGCGGCCAAGTCCACGACCGCCGCGAAGTCCACGGCCGCCGCGAAGTCCACGGCGGCGAAGAAGACGGCGGCGTCGAAGGCGGCCCCGGCGAAGTCGGCCGCGACCAAGGCGACCCCCGCCAAGTCGACGGCGGCGAAGTCCACGGCGGCGAAGTCGGCCACGGCGAAGGCCACCCCGGCCAAGTCCGCGGCGAAGACGACCCCGGCGCAGTCGGCGGCGACCAAGGCGACGACGGCGAAGGCCACGAAGGCCGCCGCCACGAAGTCGGCGGCGACCAAGGCCACCGCGAAGGCGGCCCCGGCCAAGACCGCCGCGACGAAGACGACGGGCACCAAGGCCACGGCCGCAAAGACGACCGCGACCAAGGCGACCGCCGCCAAGCCGGCGGCGGCCAAGAAGACCGCCGCCCCGCGCAAGGCCCCGGCCAAGAAGGCCGCCGCGACCACGGCCCCGGAGACGACGACGGCCGCCGCGACGACCGCCCCGGCGGAGCCGGCGACCCAGCCGGCCGCGATCGCCGAGGGCGGCCTGACGGCGGAGACGGCCCCGGCCGAGGAGACCGCCGCGTCGGAGTCGATCCCGGGCCGCGAGAACGGCAACAACCCGGAAGAGGCCGCGAGCATGACGGCCGAGGACTGGGCCACGCTGGCCCGCCCGTAAGTTCCGAGGAACGGCCGGTTCAAGCCTCCGCGGCGAGAACCGGCCGTTCCCGTTCCGGGCAATGCCGGCCGGCGTGCACACGAGCACGCCGGCCGTTGCGCACCCCCGGTTCGCCGCCGCGAGGGGCAACGGACCGCGGCGAGGGGCAACGGGCCGCGGCGAGGGGCAACGGACCGCGGCGAGGGGCAACGGACCGCCGCGAGGGGCGACGGACCCTCGCCGGCGCCGAGGCACCGGCCCCCCGCCCCCGGTCGCGTCCCCCCACCGCCCCGCGCCCCACGGCGGGAAACCTTGGCACCACGCTCGCGGCCGGCGGCGACGGGCGGACGGGCGGATCGGCCAGGAGCACGAGCGCCCCTCGATCCGCGGACCGGCGCCGGGACCGGCCGTTCGCGTGATTTCCGGGGTGACCGTTGCTGGTAAGACTGACCTCGTGACCGTCCGCCGAACCTTCGCACCCCGCATCGACTTCAGTGCGCTGCGCCACGAGCTCGAGCTGCCCGACGTGTTCTCCGCGCCCGCGCAGCAGGAGGCCGAGGCCGCCGCGCGCAAGACGTTCGAGGACCGGCCCGACCGGACCGAGCTCGAGTTCGTCACCCTCGACCCGCCCACGTCCAAGGACCTCGACCAGGCGCTGCTCATCCAGCGGCGCGACGACGGCTTCCGCGTCTACTACGCGATCGCGGACGTCGCGGCGTTCGTCGAGCCCGGCGGCGCCCTGGAGCACGACACGTGGCAGCGGGGGCAGACCGTGTACCTGCCCGACGGCAAGGTCCCGCTGCACCCGCCGGTGCTGAGCGAGGGCGCGGCGAGCCTCCTGCCGGACCAGGTGCGCCCGGCGGTGCTCTGGACGATCGACGTGGACGGCGAGGGCAACACCGTCGGGGCCGACGTGCGGCGGGCGCGGGTGCGCAGCCGGGCCAAGCTCGACTACGAGTCGGTGCAGCGCGACGCGGACGCGGGCCGGCTGCACCCGTCGATCGCGCTGCTGCCCGAGATCGGCAAGCTGCTCGTGGCCCGCGGGCTGGAGCGCGGGGCCGTGAACCTGCCGATGCCCGAGCAGGAGATCGAGCCCGACGGGGACGGGTGGCGGCTGACGCTGCGGGCGCCGGTCGGGGTGGAGGAGTACAACGCGCAGATCTCGCTCCTCACGGGGATGTCGGCGGCGCGGATCATGCTCGACGGCGGGGTCGGGCTGCTGCGGACCATGCCGCCCGCGCCGCCGCAGACCGTCGAGGCGCTCCGGCTGGCGGCGAAGGCCCTGGACGTACCGTGGCCGGACGACGCGACGCCGGGGCAGATGATCGCGACCCTGGACCCCGCTCAGCCGAGGGCGGCGGCGCTGCTCGACCAGGCCGCCGAGATGATGCGCGGCGCCGGCTACACGCCGTTCGACGGCGGGCCGCCGGAGCAGCCGCTGCACGCCGCGGTAGCCGCGCCGTACGCACACGTGACGGCCCCGCTGCGGCGCCTGGCCGACCGGTACGTCACCGAGGTGTGCCTCGCCCTCCACGCGGGCGCAGCGGTCCCCTCGTGGGCGCGCGAGGCGCTGCCGAAGCTGCCGGAGGTCATGACGCGAACCGACCGGGTCGCGGGGGCGGCCGAGCGCGGGGCGGTCGACCTCGTGGAGGCGACGCTGCTGCAGGGGCGGGTGGGGGAGACGTTCGAGGCCGCGGTGCTCGACGTGGACCGGGCCAAGCACCGGGCCGACATCGCGATCGACGAGCCGCCGGTGCGGGCGCGCTGCGAGGGTGACGCGCTGCCGCTGGGGGAGCGGATCGCGGTGCGACTCACGGAGGCGGACCCGGTGAAACGGAAGGTCACCTTCCACGAGGCCTCGTCCGGGGACGGATCACCGGGGGGTACAACAGAGGCATGAGTTATGACCAGATCGAGCTGCCCGACGTCTCGGGCCTGTCCGTCGGCGTCATCGGCGGGACGGGGCCCCAGGGGCGCGGCCTCGCGTACCGTTTCGCCCGCGCCGGCCATCGGGTCCTCGTCGGCTCGCGCTCCACCGAGCGCGGCGAACACGCGGCCCAGGAGCTGCGCGGGATGCCGGGCGTGCAGGGCGTGGTCGAGGGCGGGGCCAACGCGTTCGCCGCGGGAGCCGACGTCGTCGTCATCGCGGTGCCGTGGGAGGGGCACGGGGCCACGGTCGCCGATCTGGCGCCGCAGCTGCGCGGCGGGCGGATCGTGGTCGACTGCGTGAACCCGCTCGGCTTCGACAAGCAGGGGCCGTATCCGTTGCGCGTCGAGGAGGGCAGCGCGGCCGAGCAGGCCGCGGCGCTGCTGCCCGAGGCCCGGGTGTGCGCGGCGTTCCACCACGTGAGTGCGGTCCTGCTGGCGAATCCCGAGGTGGACGCCGTGGACCTCGACGTGCTCGTGCTCGGCGACGACCGGGACGCCGCGCTGCACGTGCAGGCGCTCGCGGGGCGGATCAGCGGCATGCGGGGCGTGTTCGCGGGGCGGCTGCGCAACGCGGGGCAGGTCGAGGCGCTCACCGCGAACCTCATCGCCATCAACAAGCGCTACAAGACGCACGCGGGGATTCGGGTGACGGACCTGTGACGGCGGTCTTCGACCCGTGGTCCGCGGAGTTCGTCGCGCGGCCCTACCCGGCTTACGCGCGGCTGCGCGAGGAGTCGCCGGTGCTGTGGTTCGAGCCCAGCCGGCAATACCTCATCAGCCGCCACGAGGACGTCAACGCGCTGCTGCGCGACCGGCGCCTCGGGCGCAGCTACCTGCACGTCGCCACGCACGAGGAGATGGGCCGCACGGCGCCGCCGGACTACCAGGAGCCGTTCTGGACCCTCAACAACAACGGGATGCTCGACCGTGAGCCGCCCGACCACACGCGGCTGCGGCGGCTGGTCTCGCAGGCGTTCACCCCGCGGCGGGTCGAGGCGCTGCGGCCCTACGTCCAGCGCCTCGCCGACGAGCTGGTCGACGCGTTCGTGGCGCAGGGCGGCGGCGACCTCATCGCGCAGGTCGCCGAGCCGCTGCCGGTGACCGTGATCGCGGAGCTGCTCGGCGTGCCCGAGGCCGACCGGCACCTGCTGCGGCCCTGGTCGGCGGCGATCTGCGGGATGTACGAGCTCAATCCCGCCCGGGAGACGGCCGAGGCGGCGGTGCGGGCGTCGGAGGAGTTCACGGAGTATCTGCGCGCGCTCGCCCGCCGGCGCAAGGAGGACCCGCGCGACGACCTCGTCAGCGCGCTGGCCGCGGTCGAGGGGCTCAGCGAGGACGAGCTCATCGGCACGTGCGTGCTGCTGCTCAACGCCGGGCACGAGGCCACCGTCAACGTGACCGGCAACGGCTGGCGGGCGCTGCTGCAGCACCCGGAGCAGCTGGCGAAGATCAGGGCCAACCCCGACCTGCTCGGCCCGGCGATCGAGGAGCTGATGCGGTTCGACACCCCGCTGCAGATGTTCGAGCGCTGGGTGTTCGAGGACATCGAGGTGCACGGCGTGACGATCCCGCGCGGCAGCGAGGTCGCGCTGCTGTTCGGCTCGGCCAACCACGACCCGGCCGCATTCGCCGAGCCCGAGGCGCTCGACGTGACCCGGCGCGACAATCCGCACATCTCGTTCGGGGCGGGCATCCACTACTGCCTCGGGGCGCCGCTGGCGCGCATCGAGCTGACGGCCTCGTTCGGGGCGCTGCTGGCGAAGGCGCCCGGGCTGCGGCTGGTCCAGGATCCCCTCTACAAGCCCGGGTACGTCATCCGGGGCCTGCAAAGTCTCGAGGTTTCTGCGTAGGAGTGCCCGACGGCGGCCGATATCACCGGTAAAGAAACCGCGTGATTGGGGTCTTGATGGCCGTCTTCGCCAATATGGGCATCGTCTCGAAGATCGGCGTCCTGTGCGCCGCCGGGGTGCTGGCCTCGGCGGCCGCGGGCACCGTCGGCCTGCTGTCCCAGCGTCAGCTGAGCCGGCAGGCCGACACCGTCCACACCCTCGACGTCGCCAGCAGCCTGCTGCACCACCTCGACACGCGCGAGTCGGAGCTCAAGGTCGACGCGTACCGCTCCATCGCCGAGGCCGACGTCGCGGCGATCCTCGCCGACCTGCCCGGCGACCTGAGCTCCGTCACCGAGACCATCGCCAAGCTCGACGCGCTGGCGCTGCCCGCCGACGTCGACGCGGACCTCGCCGCCATCAAGACCGACGCGCTGGCGTTCAACGACTTCATCGGCACCTTCATCAGGAGCGCCCAGGCCGACCAGGCCTCCGTGCGGGGCAGCGAGGGCGACATCGCCGGGCGCAACCACGCGCTCGACGACAAGATCGGCGCGCTCGAGGACCAGCTCGACGCGCGCATCGCCCAGGAGCGCGGCCGGATGGCCGGCACCCAGAGCCGGGCGAACTGGGCGACGGCGGCCGCGCTGCTGCTCGGCGTGCTGGTGTTCCTGGCGATCGCGATCCCGGTGACGCGCGCCATCATCCGGCCCGTGCGCAAGGTCCGCGCGGTGCTCGAGGCGCTCGCCCAGGGCGACCTCACCCAGCGGGCCGGGATGACCGGGCGGGACGAGATCGGCCAGATGGCCGCGAGCCTGGACGCGGCGATGGGGAGCATCCGCGGCTCGATCTCCGCGGTCAGTACCAGCTCCGACAGCCTCGCCGAAGCCTCCCGCCAGCTGTCGCGGGTCAGCGAGGATATCGCCGGGGCCGCCGACTCGACGAACCGGCAGATGTCGGACGCCTCGATGTCCTCGCACGAGGTGTCCCGGCACGTGAGCACGGTCGCGACCGGCGCCGAGGAGATGGGCGTGTCGATCCACGAGATCGCGCGCAACGCCGCCGACGCGGCCGGCGTGGCCTCGGGCGCGGTGCGGGAGGCGGGCGCGGCCAACGAGAAGGTCGAGCGGCTCGCGGTGTCCTCGACGGAGATCGGCAACGTGCTCAAGCTCATCACCACCATCGCCGAGCAGACGAACCTGCTCGCGCTGAACGCGACCATCGAGGCCGCCCGCGCGGGGGAGGCCGGCAAGGGCTTCGCCGTCGTCGCCAACGAGGTCAAGGACCTCGCGCAGGAGACGGCGAAGGCGACCGAGGACATCCGCCGGCGCGTAACCGCGATCCAGGCCGACACCGGCGCCGCGGCGGAGGCGATCCGGCGCATGGGCGAGGTCGTGGAGGAGATCAACCAGTACCAGGCGACGATCGCCTCGGCGGTCGAGGAGCAGTCGGCCACCACCGCGGAGATGAGCCGCTCGGTCGCCGAGGCCGCCACCGGCGCGGAGAGGATCGCGGCGAACATCGCGGGCGTGGCCGACGCGACCGCCGCCACGACCCAGGGCGTCGGCGCGGCGAAGGGCGCGGCCGGCGAGCTGGCCCGGATGTCCCAGGACCTGCGCCAGCTCGTCTCGTACTTCAAGTTCTGACCGAGAGTCTCCGGCCGTGGGTTCCGGCCTGGTCATGACTCGGGTCCGCGGTGGTGCGGACCGTCGCTCCCGCCAGACACCGCTCGGCGCTGGCGCGCCGTCGCTGCCAGGCCCGCGGCTGGTCACCCCAACCGGCTACATCCGATATGTCGCGGCACGAAGTGCCCGGCATATCGCGCCCGACGCCGCCACGGCGGCCGGGCCCGAGCATCCCCGGGCCCGGCCGCTGCGGCGGCGAAGAGCCGTCAGTCGAAGGTGTGCTCCTGCGCCGGGAACACGCCCGTGCGCACCTCGTCGGCGAAGGCCCGGGTGGCGTCCGACAACGCCCCCGCCAGGTCGGCGTAGCGCTTCACGAACCGCGGCGTGCGCCCCGTGCGCAGCCCCGCCATGTCCTGCCATACGAGCACCTGCGCGTCCGTGTCCGCGCCGGCCCCGATCCCGACCGTCGGAATGTGCAGCTCGTGCGTGATGCGCTTGGCGACCTCGCCCGGCACCATCTCGAGGACCACGGCGAACGCGCCCGCCTCGGCGACCGCGTGCGCGTCCTCGACCACGTCCTCGGCCGCGTCCCCGCGGCCCTGCACGCGGAAACCGCCGAGCGCGTGCTCGCTCTGCGGCGTGAACCCGATGTGCGCCATGACCGGGATGCCCGCGCTCACCAGCGCGGCGATCTGCGGCGCGACCCGCCGGCCGCCCTCGAGCTTCACCGCGTGGCAGCCGCCCTCCTTCATGAAGCGGACCCCGGTGCGCAGCGCCTGCGCCGGGCCCTCCTCGTAGGAGCCGAACGGCAGGTCCCCGACGACGAGCGCGCGCCGGGTCGAGCGGACCACCGCGCGCACGAGCGGCAGCAGTTCGTCCTCGGACACGGAGACCGTGGACTCGTACCCGTAGACATTGTTGGCCGCCGAGTCCCCGACGAGCAGGACCGGGATGCCGGCCTCGTCGAAGATGCCGGCGGTGTACTGGTCGTACGACGTGAGCATCGGCCATCGCTCGCCGCGCTCCTTGGCGGCGATCAGGTCACGGGTGCGGACCCGGCGATTGACGGCGCCGCCGTACAAGGACGGGATCTCGGACATCAGCGTCCTCCTCGTTTCACTCCTCGAGGCCCCATCCGGGGTCCCCGGGCTCAACACCCTGATGGTCGCACCGGCGGCGGCGATTGTTACCGGGGCGATGCGGTTTTTCACATCGCCGGAACCGGGATGAGCGCTTCGGCGTCCTGTGCGTTGCGCCACCGGGCGAGCTCGGGCAGTACGTCGGCGGGCACGTCCCGCAGGGGATCGAGCACGACCCGGCCCTCCTGCTCGGCCAGCGCCAGGAGCACCACCCGCCGCACCCTGGCCTGCAGGTTCGCCGCGACCGGCGCGTCGAGCGTGAGCGCGGCCAGGAACGCGTCGAGGATCGGCTGCACCGGCTCGAGCCGGAAGTCCAGACCGGTGCGCAGCACCAGGTCACGCACCTGTGGCGGGACGGCGTCGCCGAGCGTGAGCCCGGTGACCCGCTCGGGGCCGAGCGCGTCGCAGGCGACGACCGCCGCGACGGACGAGCCGAGGTCGCCGGAGAGCTCCAGGGCGACCGGGCGTGACCGCGCACGGTCACGGAACCGGTCCACGAGTGAGGGCCACAGGTCGGAGGTCATGCCCGGTCTCATACCCACTGCGGCCCGTTCACGCCCCTGCCTGGTCACATACCGTGGTCCGGTAACTTGTGTGTAATACCGTCGGGCGAGACTTGCCCGAATTGGCCGTAGACAGCTCGTGGGGGCATCTCGTGGACCGTCAGCAGGAGTTCGTGCTCCGCACGCTCGAAGAGCGGGACATCCGGTTCGTCCGGCTGTGGTTCACCGACGTGCTGGGCACCCTCAAGAGCGTCTCCGTCGCCCCGGCGGAGCTCGAGTCGGCGTTCGAGGAGGGCATCGGCTTCGACGGGTCCGCGATCGAGGGCTTCGCCCGGGTCTACGAGTCGGACATGGTCGCCATCCCCGACCCGACGACCTTCCAGGTGTTCCCGTTCGAGGGCGGCATGTCCGGCGAGAGCGCGCGCATGTTCTGCGACATCACGCTCCCCGACGGCTCGCCCTCCTGGGCCGACCCGCGCCACGTGCTGCGCCGGGCCCTGTCGAAGGCGGCCGAGAAGGGCTTCACGTTCTACACCCACCCCGAGATCGAGTTCTTCCTGCTGGAGAACCTCGGCGAGCACGGCTCGGTGCCGCGGCCGGTCGACACCGGCGGCTACTTCGACCACACCACGCACTCCGTCGCCCGCGACTTCCGCCGCCAGGCCGTGCTCGCGCTGGAGCGGATCGGCATCTCGGTCGAGTTCAGCCACCACGAGGTCGCGCCCGGGCAGCAGGAGATCGACCTGCGCTACGCCGACGCGCTCACCACGGCCGACAACATCATGACGTTCCGGCACGTCATCAAGGAGGTCGCGCTGTCGCACGGCGTGCACGCGACCTTCATGCCCAAGCCGTTCACGGAGCAGCCGGGCAGCGGCATGCACACCCACCTGTCGCTGTTCGAGGGCGAGCGCAACGCGTTCCACGACGCCAGCGACCCGATGAAGCTGTCGAAGGTCGGGCAGGCGTTCATCGCCGGGCTGCTCGTGCACGCCCGGGAATACACGGCGATCACGAACCAGTGGGTGAACTCCTACAAGCGGCTGTTCCCGCAGACGCTGCCGAACCGGATCACCGAGTCGCCCGCCTACGTCTGCTGGGGCCACAAGAACCGCTCCGCGCTCGTGCGCGTCCCGGCCTACGGCAAGCCGAACTCGGCCCGCGTCGAGGTCCGCTCGCTCGACGCGGCCTGCAACCCGTATCTCGCCTACGCGGTGATGCTCGGCGCCGGCCTGCGCGGCATCGAGCAGGGCTACGAGCTGCCGCCCGGCGCCGAGGACGACGTGTGGGCCCTCACCGACGGTGAGCGCCGCGCGGCCGGCTACGAGGCGCTGCCGGAGAACCTCTCCGAGGCGATCGACGTCATGGCCGGCTCGGAGCTCGTCGCCGAGGTGCTCGGCGAGCACGTCTTCGACTTCTTCCTCAAGAACAAGCGGACGGAGTGGGAGGAGTACCGCCGGGTCGTCACGCCGTTCGAGCGGGAGCGGTACCTCGGCATGATGTGACGCTCACCCGAAGCGCTCGGTCCGGACCCGCGAGGGCTCGTGGCCGAGCGCGACGAGGATGTCGGCGACCGTCTCCACGAACCCGGTCGGGCCGCAGACGAAGACGTTCGGCGCGAAGTCCGTCGGCCACGCGTGGGTGTTGACGTCCGCGAGGCCGATCCGCTTGCCGCGCACGCGCGTGTGGACGTACTGCACGTCCAGCCCCCGGTCGTCGCGCGCCCGCTGCCGCAGCTCGTCGGCGTAGATCGCGTCCTCGGGCGTCCTGACGGAGTGCAGCAGCTTGAACGGCGTCTTCGCGCCCGAGGCGGCCCGCGCCCGGATCATCGCCATCAGCGGCACGATCCCGGACCCGCCCGCGATGAGCTGCACGGGAGCCGGGTCCGACCGCCGCCAGACGAACCATCCGCCGATGGGTCCGCGAACCTCCACCGGCCACGAAATGTCGTACATGTCCGTCAGGTACGGCGAAACCTCACCACCGTCGAGGCGCTGCACCGTGATCTCCAGCCCCGACGCCGACGCGATCGAGTAGCTGCGCTGCGCCTGGTAGCCGTCGGCGGCGGTGAGCCGCACGTCGACGTGCTGCCCGGGCAGATGCCCCGGCCAGTCCCCGTCGACGTCGAACACCAGCGTCCGGGCCGTCGGCGTCTCCTGCCGAACCGATCGAAGAACGGCCCTGCGCCAGGTCAGTCGGCCTCCGCTTCGCTCCGGCCGACCGAGCTCAGAACTGTGCTGCATGCTGAGCGGCCCCTCCGCTTCGCTCCGGACCGCTCAGTCGGCCTCCGCTTCGCTCCGGCCGACCGAGCTCAGAACTGTGCTGCATGCTGAGCGGCCCCTCCGCTTCGCTCCGGACCGCTCAGTCTCCCTGGTACCGCTGCTCGCGCCATGGGTCTCCGTAGTTGTGGTACCCGGCCCCCTCCCAGAAGCCAGGCTCGTCCGTCGCCATCATGCGCAGCCCGTGCACCCACTTCGCGGACTTCCAGAGGTACAGGTGCGGGACCAGGAGCCGCGCCGGCCCCCCGTGCTCGGGGCTGAGCGCCTGCCCCTCGTAGCGGTACGCCACCCACGCCTGCCCGTCGACCAGATCCTCGAGCGGCAGGTTGGTGGTGTACCCGTCGTAGGAGTGTGCCATCACGAAGTCGGCCGTGGTCTCGACGTCCGCGAGGAGGGTGTCGACCGCCACGCCCCGCCAGCCGGTGCCCAGCTTCGACCACTTCGTGACGCAGTGGAGGTCGACCGTGACGTCCTCGCAGGGCAGCGCGGTGAACTCGGCCCAGTCCCAGCTGCGCTCCTCGCCCGTCTCGGTGGTGATCACGAACTCCCACCGCTCCGTGCGGACCTTCGGCGTCGGCCCGGCGGAGAGCACCGGGAAGTCGTGGGCCAGGTACTGCCCGGGCGGCAGGGCCGGGTTGCCCCCGCGGCGCCGCCCGTGGAAGCCCGGCGTGATGATGCTCATGCGCCCATCCTCCCCCCTCTCGTGGCGATGGATATTGTCAGTACGTGACGATCGACGGCGCCCCCCGGGGGACCCTGGCCCTCGTGGTCGAGAACGACCCCTCCGACGGCCCCGGCCGTCTCGCCGACTGGCTCATCGCCGGCGGCCTGCAGCTCCAGGTCGTCCGGCCGCACGCCGGCGACGCGCTGCCCGAGACCCTCGACGGCTTCGCCGCGCTCGTCGTGCTCGGCGGGGAGCAGGACGCGTTCCCCGACGCCGAGGGCGAGCGCGACGCCCCCTGGTTCGACCAGCTCGACGGGCTGCTGCGCAAGGCGGTCCGGCACCGGGTCCCGACCCTGGCCGTCTGCCTCGGCGCCCAGCTGCTCGCCCACGCCCACGGCGGCACCGTGGAGCGCAGCTCGGCGGGGCCCGAGATCGGCGTCAAGCTGGTCGCGCGCCGCGACGTCGCCGACAACGACCCGATCTTCGCCGCGGTCCCGTTCGCCCCGGACGTGTTCCAGTGGCACCGGGACGAGATCGTCGAGCTGCCGATGCACGCGACCCTGCTGGCCGCCTCGACGCACTACCCGATCCAGGCGTACCGGCTCGGCACCGCGGCCTGGGGCCTGCAGTTCCACATCGAGTGCGACCTGCCGATGTTCGCCACCTGGGCCATGGAGGGCGTGAACACCCTCATCGAGCTGGGCATCGACCCGGTCGAGATGCTCGAGGGGGTCGAGGCGGCCCTGCCCGACGTCGAGGAGATCTGGAAGCCGTTCGCGGAGCGGTTCGCGGCCGTGGCGCTGGGCCGCACGCCGCATGCCGGCGAGGGCGGGCTGCGCTCCCTGCCGCTGCTCGGGCCGCGCTGATGGACCCGATCAAGGTCAGCCCCGCCCACCTGGCCCGGTTCGGCTTCACCGACAACGAGCGCACCGAGGCGATGGCCGGCCCCGACGGGCTGCGGCTGTGGGACCCGCACGCGCGCCGCCCCGCCGACGACGAGACCGCGGCGGTGCTCGACCAGCTGTACTTCGCCGCCGACCCCGACCTCGCCCTCTTCCAGCTGCAGCGGCTCGTCGAGGCCGCGGGGGAGGAGGTGCGCGCCGCCGTCCTGGCCGACAAGGCGCTGCGGCGGCGGCTCATCGGCGTGCTCGGCGTCTCCGCCACCCTCGGCGACCTGCTCGTGGCCAACCCCGACGAGTGGCGTGAGCTCGTCGGGGAGCAGAACAAGCGCGCGGCCGGCTACGAGACCCGGGACGTGTCCACGGTGCCGTTGCTGCGCGCCGGGTACCGCCGCGAACTGCTGCGCATCGTGGCCGCCGACCTCACCGCGGCCGCCGACGTCGAGGTCACGATGCGGCGCCTGACCGAGCTCGCCGACGCGACCCTGGAGGCGGCCCTGGCCATCGCGGTCGCGGAGCGGCGGGCCAAGGAGCCCGGCACGCAGGAGGTCCGGCTCGCCGTCATCGCGATGGGCAAGTGCGGCGGCCGCGAGCTCAACTACGTCAGCGACGTCGACGTGGTCTTCGTGGCCGAGCCCGCGGGCGACACCGACACCGAGACGGCGATGCGCGCGGGCAGCGCGCTGGCGGCCCGGATGATGGAGATCTGCGGCTTCGTGGCGTGGCCGGTCGACGCCGCCCTGCGCCCCGAGGGCAGCCGCGGCGCGCTCGTGCGGACCGTCGCCTCGCACCTGGCGTATTACCGGAAGTGGGCCAAGACCTGGGAGTTCCAGGCGCTGCTCAAGGCCCGTCCGGCCGCCGGGGACCACGCGCTCGGCGAGCGGTGGCTGGCCGAGCTGCAGCCGCTCGTCTGGTCCGCGGCCGAGCGCCCGGAGGCCGTCGACGAGGTGCGCGCGATGCGGCGGCGGATCATCGAGGCGATCCCGCGGGCCGAGGTCGACCGGGAGATCAAGCGCGGCCCGGGCGGGCTGCGCGACATCGAGTTCGCGGTCCAGCTGCTGCAGCTCGTGCACGGCCGGGCCGACGAGTCCCTGCGCACCCCGACGACCCTGGCCGGCTTGCGGGCGCTCATCGAGGGCGGCTACGTGGGGCTGGCCGACGGCGAGGCGCTGCTGCGGGCGTACCGCTTCCTGCGGGTCGTCGAGCACCGCCTCCAGCTGCAGCGCCTGCGCCGCACGCACACGGTCCCGGACGACCCGGACGGGCTGCGCTGGCTCGCCCACGCGCTCGGCTACCGCCCGAACGCGGCCCGCGACGCCGTGGAGTCCTTCCGCGCCGAGTGGGTCCGCCACGCCGGCGAGGTGCGCCGCCTGCACGCCAAGCTCTTCTACCGCCCGCTGCTGGAGGCGGTCGCCCGGGTCCCCTCCGAGCAGCTGCGGCTCACCCCCGACGCCGCCCGGGCCCGCCTCGACCTGCTCGGCTTCGCCGACCCGGCGGGCGCCCTGCGCCACATCGAGGCCCTCACCGGTGGCGTGTCGCGCACCGCGGCCATCCAGCGCCAGCTGCTCCCGGCGCTGCTCAACGAGTTCGCCGACGCCCCCGAGCCCGACCGCGGCCTGCTGGCCTACCGCCAGATCTCGGAGAAGATCGGCAACACGCCCTGGTATCTGCGCCTGCTGCGCGACGAGGGCCCGGTCGCGCTGCGGCTGGCGCGGCTGCTGGCGCTGTCGCGGTACGTGACCGACCTGCTCGTCCACGACCCGGAGGCGCTGCGCCTGCTGGCCGACGACGCGGAGCTGGTGCCGCGCAGCGCCGAGGTGCTCACCGAGGGCTTCGCGGCGGCCGCGGCCCGCCACGGCGACCCGGAGACGGCCATCAACGCCGTGCGCGCCCTGCGCCGCCGCGAGCTGTTCCGCATCGCCTGCGCCGACCTGCTCGGCCTGCTCGACGTGACCGCCGTCGGCGACGCACTCTCCGCCGTGATCGACGCGACCCTGCGCGCGACCCTCGGTGTCACGGCCGCCTCCGCGCCCGAGGTCCCCTTCGCCATCATCGGCATGGGCCGGCTGGGCGGCGCCGAGACGAGCTACCCGTCCGACGCCGACGTCCTGTTCGTCTACGAGGCCCCGCCCGGCTGGGCCGACGACGCCGCGGCCAAGGCCGCCCTCACGATCGCCGAGGAGCTGCGCCGCCTGCTCGCCCGCCCCGCCCACGATCCGCCACTGGGCGTCGACGCCGACCTGCGCCCCGAGGGCCGCCAGGGCCCCCTGGTCCGCAGCCTCGGCGCCTTCCGGCAGTACTACACCCGCTGGTCGAAGGTCTGGGAGGCCCAGGCCCTCCTGCGCGCGCGACTGGTGGCCGGCTCAGCCTCGCTGGGCGCCCGGTTCCTGGAGCTGGCCGACACCAAGCGCTACCCCGAAGGCGGCCTGACCCGCGAGCAGATCCAGGAGATCCGCCGCCTGAAGGCCCGCGTGGACAGCGAGCGCCTCCCGCGCGGCGCCGACCCCGCGACCCACACGAAACTCGGCCGCGGCGGCCTCGCGGACGTCGAGTGGACCGTCCAGCTGCTGCAGCTGCAGCACGGCCACGCCGTGCCGGCCCTGCGCACCCCGCGCACGCTGGAGGCGCTGACCGCCGCCACCGAGGCCGGCCTGCTGTCCGGGACCGACGCCGCCGAGCTCGAGGCCGCCTGGCGCCAGGCCTCCCGCGTGCGCAACCTGCTGACCCTGGTCCGCGGCCGCGCGGCGGACCAACTCCCGCGCCAGGGCCCCGACCTGGCCGCGGCCGCCTCGGCCCTGGACCCGGGGGCCGAGCCGCAGGAGTTCCTGGACGAGTACCTGCGCGTGGCCCGCCGCGCGCGGGCGGCGGTGGAGCGCATCTTCGACGGCGCCTGACGAAGCGGCCCGCCCACGTCGTACCGGTCGACCTTGAACGTGGTGAGGGTCGCCTTCGGTGCTCGGCGGGTGCCGGCATCCCGGAGCGTCGGGTCCAGGGCGAGCAGCCCTGGCCGCCGGAGACTCGGACCCTCGCGACGATGCGCGTGGTCGGCAAGCCTCCACGACGCCTGTGTCCAGCTCACTCCTCGCTGGCGCAAGTCGGCAGGAGCGTGCCGCTGACGAAGCTAGGCCATCCCGGCTTGGTTGCGAGCACGGGGACCTGTCCGGCCGTCCGGTGGTGCGGCGTCGTCCGGCAATCGCAGCTCCACGGGGCGGCGGTATCCGGCTGCCGCCGATCGACCGTGGCGCCCGCGTCGTCCCGTCTACGGTCACGCTCAACACGTACGTGCACGAGTGGCCGGATGTGCTCGGCCGGACCCGGTCGCTCGTCGGCGGGGCGCCCGGCCGACGCGAAACGGCGGCCACGCCGGCGAGGAGCCGGGCATGACCGCCGTTCGTCAGGTTGTGCCCAACATGTGCCCAAGATCAGGACGGGCGCCGTTGGTGCAGGTCAGAGCCTCGAAGAGGATCAGACGTCGTAGTACATCGCGAACTCGTGCGGGGTCGGGCGCAGGCGCACCGGGTCGACCTCGTTGGCCCGCTTGTAGGAGATCCAGGTGTCCACCAGGTCCTGCGTGAACACGCCGCCCTCCAGCAGGTAGCCGTGGTCGGCCTCGAGGGTGTTGAGCACCTCGTCGAGGGAGCCCGGCACCTGCTTGACGTTCGCGACCTCCTCCGGCGGAAGGTCGTACAGGTCCTTGTCGATCGGCGCCGGCGGCTCGATCTTGTTCTTGATGCCGTCGAGGCCGGCCATCAGCATCGCCGAGAACGCGAGGTACACGTTCGCCGACGGGTCCGGCACGCGGAACTCGACGCGCTTGGCCTTCGCGTTCGTGCCCGTCACCGGGATGCGCGTGCAGGCCGAGCGGTTGCGCTGCGAGTACACCAGGTTGACCGGCGCCTCGTAGCCCGGCACCAGGCGGCGGTAGGAGTTGACCGTCGGGTTCGTGAACGCCAGCAGCGACGGGGCGTGGTGCAGCAGGCCGCCGATGTACCAGCGCGCGGTGTCCGACAGGCCGCCGTACCCGGCCTCGTCGTAGAACAGCGGCTCGCCGCCGAGCCACAGCGACTGGTGGGTGTGCATGCCCGAGCCGTTGTCCCCGAAGAGCGGCTTCGGCATGAAGGTCGCGGTCTTGCCCGCGGCCCACGCCGTGTTCTTCACGATGTACTTGAACAGCTGGAGCTGGTCGCCCGCCTGCAGCAGCGTGCCGAACTTGTAGTTGATCTCGGCCTGGCCGGCGGTGCCCACCTCGTGGTGCGAGCGCTCGACGACGAAGCCGGCCCCCAGCAGCCGCTGCACGATCTGGTCACGCAGGTCGGCGTAGTGGTCGACCGGCGGAACGGGGAAGTAGCCGCCCTTGTACGCGGTCTTGTAGCCCCGGTTGCCGCCCGGCTCGTCCCGGCCGGAGTTCCACCAGCCCTCGACCGAGTCGATGTAGTAGTACGCCTGGTTCGCCGACGTCTCGTGGCGGATCGAGTCGAAGATGTAGAACTCCGCCTCGGGGCCGAAGTACGCCGTGTCGGCGATGCCGCTCGACGCGAGGTACGCCTCGGCCTTCTTCGCCACGTTGCGCGGGTCACGGGAGTAGGCCTCGCGCGTGAACGGGTCGTGGATGAAGAAGTTGAGCGCGAGGGTCTTCTCGACGCGGAACGGGTCGATGAACGCCGAGGTCGGGTCCGGCAGCAGCATCATGTCCGACTCGTGGATCGCCTGGAATCCGCGGATGGACGAGCCGTCGAAGGCCAGACCGTCGTCGAACACGCTCTCGTCGAACGACTCGACCGGGATGTTGAAGTGCTGCATCACGCCCGGCAGGTCGCAGAAGCGAACGTCGACGAAGCGGACGCCCTCATCCTTCACGTATCGCAACAGCTCTTCAGAATTGGCGAACACTCGTCCTCCAGGTCGCAGGCAAGACCAGTCTGGTGATCACTTCAGTGTGAAGGTGGCTGGTTGGTCGCGACCGTAGAACTGTGCGATTGCCCCGGCATGTCTCGACTGTTTCCGCTGTGTTTCGCCACCCGTGGCTCGGCCGATCAGCGGGGAACGTCGTTCGATAGTCTGACCCGTCGTGGAGAATCTGCGGCCCGCGCCGGCCACCCTGGCCCGCCGTTTCGGCGCCCTGTTGATCGACTGGATATCGTGCCTGATCATCGCGGGTGCGTTCGCGAAGCCGGTCGATGAGCCCTGGCTCGCGCCGGGGGTCTTCGTGGTCGTCTACGCGCTGTTCCTCGGGTTTTTCGGCCAGACACTCGGCATGCGGCTCTTTCGCATCCGCTGTGTGTCCATGAACACAGGGGGGCCGCTGGGTGTACCGCGGGCGCTCCTGCGGGCGATCGTGATGTTGCCGCTGGTCACCGCGCTGATCATGGACCAGAACCAGCGAGGCCTGCACGACCGGGCCTCGGGCTCGGTCGTGCAGGCCGTCTAGCGGTCGGGCTCAGCGCCCGCGCATCGCCTTGAACTGCCCCTTCGGGGGCTTCATGTTCTTGGGCAGGGCGCCCCGCGGCATCTGCGGCCGGGCCGAGAGCGCCTTGAGCCGCTTGTCGAGGGAGTTGACGTCCTTGGCCGTGATCGTGCGCGGCAGCCGGATCAGCACGTTGCGCAGCTTGGGGAGGGGGATCTGGCCCTCCTCGTTGCCGACCATGTAGTCGCGCAGCTCGGCGTTGCCGATGACCTTGACCAGCCGGCGCCGCTCCTGGCTGATGAGGCCCTTGACCCGGCCGGGGTTGCCCTCGCCGATCAGGATCACGCCGGGGCGCCCGATGACCAGGTGCACCATGTCGAACTGGGTGGTGGAGGCGATGGCCGGGCTGACCCGCCAGTCGCCGCGCATGTTCTCGATGATCGAGGCCGCCGCGCCCGGCTGCCCCTCGGCCTCTCGCATCATCGCCTTCTGCGAGCGCAGGTTGAGCACGATGACGGTGCCGAGCAGCGCCAGCAGCACGCCGAGCGGGGCCCAGATCCAGGACACGCCCAGCGCGATGGCGACGCCGACCGCGATCAGCGGCACGAGGACGACCGTCACCACGAGGGGCACGAACGCCTTGTCGCGCTTCGCGGTGAACGAGAAGACCATGCCGATCTGTTTGAGCCGCGTGAAGAAGGAGACCTTCTCCGGCTCCTGGGCCTTTGCCATACCTGCGAGTCTAGAGGGACACGCTCAGGAGTTGAGAGCCCGGTTCTCCAGCGCCTGGCGGTAGAGGCGTCCGGCGCGGTACGAGGAGCGCACCAGCGGCCCGGAGAGCACCCCCGCGAAGCCGATCTGCTCGGCCTCCTCGCGCAGCTCGACGAACTCCTCGGGCTTGACCCACCGCTCGACGGGGTGGTGGCGCGGGGTCGGCCGCAGGTACTGCGTGATCGTCACCAGCTCGCACCCGGCCTCGTAGAGGTCCTTGAGCGCCTGCGTCACCTCGGCCCGCTCCTCGCCCATGCCGAGGATCAGGTTCGACTTGGTGACCAGGCCGGCCTCGCGCGCCTTGGTCAGCACGCCCAGCGACCGCTCGTAGCGGAACGCGGGCCGGATGCGCTTGAAGATCCGCGGCACGGTCTCGACGTTGTGCGCGAGCACCTCGGGCCGGGCCTCGAAGACCTCGTTGAGCAGCTCCGGCTCGCCGTTGAAGTCGGGGATGAGCAGCTCGACGCCGCACCCCTCGACCAGGGCGTGGATCTGCCGGACGGTCTCGGCGTAGAGCCAGGCGCCGCCGTCGGGCAGGTCGTCGCGGGCCACACCGGTGACGGTCGCGTACTTCAGCCCCATCGTCGCCGTCGACTCGGCGACCCGGCGCGGCTCGTCCGCGTCGAACTCGGCCGGCTTGCCGGTGTCGATCTGACAGAAGTCACAACGACGGGTGCATTGGTCGCCGCCGATGAGGAAGGTCGCCTCGCGATCTTCCCAGCACTCGTAGATGTTGGGGCAGCCGGCTTCCTGGCAGACCGTGTGCAGGCCTTCGCGCTGGACGAGCCCCCGCAGATGCGTGTACTCGGGACCCATCTTGGCCGAGACCTTGATCCACGACGGTTTGCGCTCAATCGGCGTCTCCGCGTTACGCGCTTCGATGCGCAGCAGACGACGGCCTTCAGGAACAACGGCGGTCACAACCCGAAGACTACGCCCGGCGACTGCCCAAGAACCGGGAACGCGATTGACGTCACGTCTTGCACGTTTCCGAATCACCCGGTCCGGCAATAGGCGAACCGTGGTGCTCAACGACACGCTGGTGGCCTTCGCCGACGGAAACCCGATCGATGTCCTGCGGTCCTGCCCCGTGCTGGACAAACCGGCGACCCGCGCGCTCGTCGAACGCCTCTTCCCCGGGGCGACGATCGAGGAGATCGGCGACGAGCTGCTCGTCGACGCCCTCAACCCGCCGGCCGACGTGGTCTGCGTCGGCTGCTTCAGCGGCCTCGACCTGGTGTGCAGCTGGGGCCTGACCCCGCGCCGCCCGTCCGAGCTCGACCCCGTGGTGCTGGCCGCGAGCGAGCGCCGCAACGTCTACCTGCACGCCGCCCACAGCGACGCCGGCTGGTGCAGCTACGGCGTCTGGCGCGACGGCTCCCGCGTGCGCGCGCTGAGCGTGTGCGCCGACCCCGCCGTCGCGGAGGACGAGGGCGAGCGGCTCGGCTTCGAGCAGCCCGGCACCGACCCCTGCGAGCTGAGCTGCGCGTCGATGCAGGGCCTGTTCGGCTTCGCCTGCGACGACCACGAGCGCATGGACGACGTCGACCCCGAGCTGATCCCGGTCGTCGCCTACCGGGTCAGTACAGCGTCGTGAGGTGCCGTTCGACGATCGGCAGCAGCTCCTCGACGGTCACGTCCCGGCCCAGCTCGGCCGAGAGTGACGTCACGCCCGCGTCCCGGATGCCACAGGGCACGAAGATGTCGTACCGCGACAGGTCGCAGTCCGCGTTGAGCGCGAACCCGTGCAGCGTGACCCCGCGGGCGACCCGGATGCCGATCGCCGCGACCTTGCGGTCGGGGCCCCGCTCGTCGGCCGGCACCCAGACGCCGCTGCGGCCCTCGACCCGGACCGTGGCGACGTCGAGCTCCGCGCAGACGTCCATGAGCAGCTGCTCCATGCGCCGCACGTACGCCACCACGTCGACGGGATCGGGCAGCTTCACGATCGGGTAGCCCACCAGCTGCCCCGGCCCGTGCCAGGTGATCTTCCCGCCGCGGTCGACGTCGATCACCGGCGTGCCGTCGAAGGGCCGGTCGGCGGGCTCGGTGCGCTTGCCGGCCGTGTAGACGCTCGGGTGCTCCAGCAGCAGCACGGTGTCGGGCGCCGTGCCGTCGGCGACCTCCGCGTGGACGCGCCGCTGCTCGGCGAGCGCCGCCTCGTAGTCCACGAGCCCGGCCCGGACGATTCGCATACCCACCACGCTGGTCACCTGGTCAGACTACGCCGGGGCCGCCGCACCACGGCCGCGGGATTTGTGTGGGAAGCGGACATAGTGGTGCGTCGAAGGTCACACATAGCGTGGTGCTCCCCACAGCAGAAAGGGCACCGCCATGCCCAGGCCATTGCGCTGGATCCTGCCCGCGGCCGCCGCGCTGGTCGCCGCGATCGCGCTCACCACCGTCTCGACGCCCGCCTACGCCGCCACGCTCACGACGGTCGGCAGCTTCGGGTCGAACCCCGGCAACCTCACGATGTACTCGTACCGCCCCGACGGCCTCCCCTCGGGGGCGCCCCTGGTCGTCGCGATGCACGGCTGCACCCAGAACGCGACCGACTACTTCACCAACTCCGGCTGGCGCAAGTACGCGGACCTGTGGAAGTTCGCCCTGGTCCTGCCCGAGCAGAAGTCCGCCAACAACAGCACGAGCTGCTTCAACTGGTTCGAGACCGGCGACACCGCCCGCGGCTCGGGCGAGCCGCTGTCGATCAAGCAGATGGTCGACTACGCGGTGGCCAACTACGGCACGAACCCGGCGAAGGTGTACGTCACCGGGCTCTCGGCCGGCGGCGCGATGACGGCCGTGATGCTGGCCACCTACCCGGACGTGTTCGCCGGCGGCGCGATCATGGCCGGCCTGCCGTACCGCTGCGCCACGTCGACGACCGCCGCGTACAGCTGCATGAACCCCGGCGTCGACAAGACCCCGGCGGCCTGGGGCGACCTCGTGCGGGGCGCGTACTCCGGCTACTCCGGCGCGCGGCCCCGGGTCGCGATCTGGCACGGCACGGCCGACACCACCGTGGCCCCGGCCAACGCGACGGAGCTGCGCGACCAGTGGACGAACGTGCTCGGCGTCGGCCAGACCCCGACGTCGACGGCCTCGCTGCCCGGCGGCACGTCCCTGTCGAACTACGGGGACAAGGTCAAGGTGTACCTCGTGTCGGGCATGACCCACGCGACGCCGGTCGACCCCGGCTCGGCGACGGAGCAGTGCGGCACCGCGGGCACGTACTACAAGGACACCATCTGCTCGTCGTACTACCAGGCGCTCGACTGGGGCCTGTCCAGCGGCGGCCCGACCACCGGCCCGACGACCGCCTCCCCGACGTCCTCGCCGACGCCGAGCCCGACCCCGACGCAGGGCTCCGGCCCGTGCGTGCGCGCCTCGAACTACGCGCACGTGAGCGCCGGCCGGGCGCACCAGACCGGCGGCTACACCTACGCCAACGGGTCGAACCAGGCGATGGGCCTCTACAACGTGTTCACCACCCACGGCCTGCGTCAGACCGCCGCCAACTTCTACGTGGTCGACGACAGCGCCTGCTGAAGGGCCTCCTCGACGGTGCGGTGCGCGAACGGGAAGCCCTCGCGCACCAGCACCGCGGGGAGCACCCGCTGGCTCGCGAGGGCCTCGCCGCCGAACTCGCCGACGGCGGCGCGCAGCGCGAAGCCCGGCACCGGCAGCAGGTTGGGCCGGTGCATGACCCGCGCGAGGGTGTCGGAGAACTCGGCGTTGGTGACCGGCTCGGGCCCGGTGAGGTTGACCGGCCCGGACAGCTCGCGCTCGAGCACGAACACGACCGCGGCGAGCCAGTCGGGGACGGAGATCCACGGCAGGTACTGCCGCCCATCGCCCATCCGCCCGCCCGCGAAGAGCTTGAACTGCAGGTAGAGCGGCTTGAGCAGGCCGCCCGCCGGGTCCAGCGGGAACCCGGTGCGCAGCAGCGCCACCCGCGTCCCGGCGTCCTCCGCGGGCCCGGTCGCCGCCTCCCACACCTTGCACACGTCGGCCAGGAAGCCCTCGCCCGCGGGGGAGGACTCGTCGACGGCCCGGTCGCCGGTGTCCCCGTAGAACCCGACGGCGGAGGAGTTGAGCAGCACCTTCGGCCGCTTCGAGGCCGTGGCGATCGCCCGCGCGAGGGTGCGGGTGGTGTCCACGCGGCTGTCCACGATCGTCTTCTTGTACTGCGCGGTCCAGCGCTTGTCCCCGACCCCCGCGCCGGCCAGGTTGATCACCGCGTCCGCGGCCGCCACGACCGCGCCGTCCAGCACCCCGGCGGTCGGGTCCCAGCGCACCTCGCCGGGGCGGGGCGGGCGCCGCACGAGCGGCGTGACCTGGTGCCCGGCGTCGCGCAGGTGCGGGATGAGCCGCTGGCCGAGAAAGCCGGACGCCCCCGCGATCAGGATCTGCATGAGGTCATCTTGCCCGGATCCGTCCCCGGAGAACATCAAGGGGCGCCCCGTTCACGGGACGCCCCTTGTCAAAGCGGGTGCTATCGGCAAAGCGGGTGGTACTGACCAAAGCGGGTGCTACAGGCCCAGGTCGGCCTCGAAGTGCCCGGCCTCCAGGCGCTCCTTGATGGTGCTCAGGAAGCGCGCGGCGTCGGCGCCGTCGACGATCCGGTGGTCGTAGGACAGGGCCAGGTAGACCATCGAGCGCGGCGCGATGATCTCGCCGAGCTCCGGGTCGTTGACCACGACGGCCCGCTTGACCACGGCGCCGGTGCCCAGGATCGCCACCTGCGGCTGGTTGATGATCGGCGTGTCGAACAGCGCGCCCCGGCTGCCGGTGTTGGTCAGCGTGAACGTGCCGCCCGCGATGTCGTCCGGGCTGAGCTTGTTGGCGCGGGTCCGCTCGGCCACGTCGGCGATGCGCTTGGCCAGCCCGGCCAGGTTGAGGTCGCCCGCGTTCTTGATGACCGGGACGATCAGGCCCTTCTCGCTGTCGACCGCCATGCCGAGGTGCTCGGCGTCGTGGTAGGTGACCGTGCCCGCCTCGAGGTCGATCGAGGAGTTCACGCCCGGGTGCACCCGCAGCGCCTCGACCGCGGCCAGGGCGAAGAACGGCAGGAACGACAGCTTCACGCCGTGCGTGGCCTGGAACTGCGCCTTGGCCTTGTCGCGCAGCTTCGCCACCTTCGTCACGTCGACCTCGACGACGGTGGTGAGCTGGGCCGAGACCTGCAGCGACTCGACCATCCGCCGGGCGATGAGCGCCCGCATCCGGCTGAGCTTCTGCGTCTGGCCGCGCAGCGGGCTCGGGGCCGCCTTCGGCGCGGCGGCCGCGCCGCCGGTGCTCGCGGCGGCCGGGGCGGCGGCGGGCGCCGGCTGGGCGGCGGCCTCCTTCGCCTTGGCGGCCGCGTCGAGCACGTCCTGCTTGCGGATGCGCCCGCCGACACCGGTGCCGGAGAGCTGGGCGAGGTTCACCCCGTGCTCGGCGGCGAGCTTGCGGACCAGCGGCGTGACGTAGCCGGCCTCGTCGCCCGAGACCTTGCCGTTGCCACCCGCCGGCGCGGCGCCGGCCACGGTGACGTTGGTGGCCGGCCCGGCCTGCACCGGCGCGCTCCCGGCCGGCTGCGGCTCGGGCTTCGGGGCGGGCGCGGCGGCCTTCGGCTCCGGCTTGGCCTCGGCCTTGGGCTGCGGCTTCGGCTCCGCCTTGGGCTCGGGCTCCGGCTTGGCCGGCGCCTTGGGCTGCGGGGCGGGCTCGGACTTCGCGGGCGCGGCCCCGGCGGCGCCGATCACGGCCAGCTCCGCGCCGACCTCGACCGTCTCGTCCTCGGGGACCTTGATCTCCAGCAGCGTGCCGGCGACCGGCGACGGGATCTCGGTGTCGACCTTGTCGGTGGAGACCTCGAGCAGCGGCTCGTCGGCCTCGACGCTGTCGCCGACCTGCTTGAGCCAGCGGGTGACGGTGCCCTCGGTGACGCTCTCGCCGAGCGCGGGCATCTTCACCGAGGTGCCCTCGCCGCCGGACGAGGACGCGGCGGCCGGGGCCGGCTCCTCCTCCTGCTCCTGGGCGGGCTCCTCGGCGGCGGGCTCCTCCTGGGCGGCGGGCTCCTCGTGCTCCTCCGACGGCTCCTGCGCGGGCGCGGCGCCCTCGGAGGCGTCACCGCCGTCAGCGCCGTCGCCGCCGATGACGGCGAGCTCGGCACCGACCTCGGCGGTCTCGTCCTCCTGCACGACGATCCGGGTCAGCACCCCGGCCGCCGGGGAGGGGATCTCCGTGTCGACCTTGTCGGTCGAGACCTCGAGCAGCGGCTCGTCGGCCTCGACGTGGTCGCCCTCCTGCTTCAACCAGCGGGTGACGGTGCCCTCGGTGACGCTCTCGCCCAGCCGGGGCATGGTGACCGATACCGGCATGTGAAACGACTCCTCGTACTGTGCTTGGTGGCGGTCGGATGCCTGATCAGTGGACGTGCAGCGGCTTGCCGGCCAGCGCCAGGTGCGCCTCGCCGAGAGCCTCGTTCTGCGTGGGGTGCATGTGCACCAGCGGGGCGACGTCCCCGGGGAACGCCTCCCAGTTGTAGATCAGCTGAGCCTCGCCGATGAGCTCGCTCACCCGGGCGCCCACCATGTGGACCCCGACGACGGGCCCGTCCTTGACCCGGATCAGCTTCACGAAGCCGGCGGTCCGCAGGATCTGGCTCTTGCCGTTGCCGGTGAGGTCGTACTGCAGCGTCTCGATCTTGTCGTCGCCGTGCAGCTCGCGGGCCTTGCTCTCGTTGAGCCCGACGGAGGCGACCTCGGGCTCGGAGTACGTCACCCGGGGGATGCCCGACTCGTCGAAGACCTGCGGGTGCTGGCCCGCGATCTCCTCGGCCACGAAGATGCCCTGCTGGAAGCCGCGGTGCGCGAGCTGGACGCCCGGCACGATGTCGCCGACGGCGTAGATGCCCGGCACGGAGGTGCGCAGCCGCTCGTCGGTGATGACGAACCCGCGCTCCATCTTCACGCCCTGCTCCTCGTAGCCGAGGTTGGCGGTGGTCGGCCCGCGCCCGACGGCCACGAGCAGCAGCTCGGCCTCGATCGTGTCGCCGCCCTGGATCGACACCTTCACGCCGCCGTCGGTGCGCTCGACGCCCTCGAAGGGCTTGCCCACCTTGAACTTGATGCCCCGCTTGCGGAACGCCCGCTCGAGCGCCTTCGAGCTCGCCTCGTCCTCGACCGCGAGCAGCCGGGGGAGCGCCTCGACGATCGTGACGTCGACGCCGAAGGACTTCCAGGCGCTGGCGAACTCGCAGCCGATGACGCCGCCGCCGAGGATGATCGCGGAGGCCGGCACGTGGTCCAGCCCGAGCGCGTGCTCGCTGGTGATGACCCGCTCACCGTCCACGACGAGGCCGGGCAGGGTCTTGGAGTAGGAGCCGGTGGCCAGCACGATGTTCTTCGCCGTGTACCGCGTGCCGGCGACCTCGACGGCGTCCGGCGCGACCAGGCGCCCCTCGCCCTCGATGAGCGTCACCTTGCGCGCCTTGGCCAGGCCCTGCAGCCCCTTGTACAGCTTGGTGACCACGCCGTCCTTGTAGGCGTTCACGGCCTTCATGTCGACGCCGTTGAACACGGCCTGGATGCCGAACTGGTCCGCCTCGCGGGCGGCGTCGGCGACCTCGCCCGCGTGCAGCAGGGCCTTGGTCGGGATGCAGCCGCGGTGCAGGCAGGTGCCGCCGAGCTTGTCCTTCTCGACCAGCGCGACGGACAGGCCGAGCTGGGTCGCGCGGAACGCGGTCGCGTAACCGCCGCTGCCGCCGCCCAGGACGAGGACGTCGAAGGAGTTGGCGTGTGGGTCGCTCACGAATTCTCCCAGGTGATGCACGGGCCATCGGCTCGTGACGGTGCGAATCGGGGGTTCGCCCTTCGCATGACGATCCTTGGCCATCTTGTCACTTGCCGTGCTCGCCTGCGACAAAGGGGCGGCTCCGCGGGGTCCCGGGGACCGGTCGTGACGTCGTACCCTGTGCACGAGCTGTGCACGGACTCGACGAAGAGGAGCGATCGTGGCTTGGTTCCGCCGACGCAAGCCGGCAGCGGCAGGGCGCTCCGCCAGCCGCGAGGACCTGGCTCACCTGGAGGAGTTCGTCCGCTCCCGGCGGGGCGTGGAGGGCTTCATCGAGCCGCGCACGACCGTGACGGAGACGACACTGCTGCTCATCGCCCACGACGGCGAGTGGACCCGCCGGCGGATGGAGAGCCCGCAGGCGGCGCGCCAGTTCGCGCACCGCCTGAGCATGCCCGTCTACGACATCGCGCTGGTGGGATACCCCCAGCGCTGGCGGGACTACAACGCCCGCAACAAGAACGCCTGACCACACCGGCCGGCCACCACGGCGGGCCGCACCGGCCGCACTACTCGGCCGCGATCTCTTCCACCAGCTCGACCAGGGTGCGGACCGGGACGCCGGTGCCGCCCTTGCTCCAGTAGCCGAAGGGCTCGCCGGCGTGGTAGCTCGGGCCGGCGATGTCGATGTGGGCCCACTGCACGCCCTCGGTCACGAACTCGGACAGGAACACGCCGCCCTGCAGCATGTGCCCGGCGCGGTCCATCCCGGCGTTGACCTGTGAGATGTCCGCCACGTCGGAGTCCATGCCCTTGCGCACGTCCTCCGGCAGCGGCATCGGCCAGGCCGGCTCGCCGGTCCGCGCGCCCGCGTCGCGGACCCGCTCGCACAGCTCCGGCGTGCCCATGACGCCCGCGATGCGCTTGCCGAGCGCGATCACCTGCCCGCCGGTGAGGGTCGAGACCTCGAACAGGTAGTCGGGGTCGTCCTCGCAGGCCCGGGCGATCGCGTCGGCGAGGATCATGCGGCCCTCGGCGTCGGTGTTGAGCACCTCGACCTGGGCGCCGCTGTACATCCTCACGACGTCACCGGGCCGGTACGCGCTGCCGGAGACCATGTTCTCGGCCATCGGCGCGTACGCCACGACCGCCACCTTCGGCTTGAGCTGGGCGATCGCGAGCATGGTGGCGACCACCGCGGCGGCGCCGGACATGTCCGACTTCATCTCCCACATGCCGGCGCTCGGCTTGATCGACACGCCGCCGGTGTCGAACGTGATGCCCTTGCCCACGAGCGCGACCCGCCGGGTGGCCCCGGCCGGCTCGTAGGCCAGGCGCACCAGGCGCGGGGCGGCCGCCGAGCCGAGCCCGACCGCCAGGATGCCGCCGTAGCCCTGTTTGGCCAGGGCCTTCTCGTCCAGTACGGACACCTCCAGCGACACCTCGCGCGCCGCCGCCGCGACCTGCTCGGCGAAGGCGGGGGGCCGCAGCTCGTTCGGCGCCGTGTTGATCCAGTCCCGGGTGCGGGCCACCGCGGCGCCGAGCACCCCGGCGCGCTTGAGCGCGGCCTTGGCCGCCCGGGCACCCGCGTCCGGCACGTGCACGAGCACCTTGCGCAGCGGGTCGCGGCGACCGGCGGCGGGCTTGGACTTGTAGCCGGCGAAGCGGTACGCGCCCAGCAGCGCCCCCTCGGACACGGCCCGCAGCCCGGCGCTCAGCGCCGCGACGCCCGTCTCGCCGTCGTCGGCCAGCGGCAGCACCAGGGCCGCCGAGGACGATCCGGCCAGGGCCCGGGCCGCGGCCCCGGCCGCGCGGCGCAGCGACTCGGCCGAGGGCGCCCGGCTCGCGTCGCCGCCGGTGGGGACGCCCAGGCCGACCGCCACCACGAGCGGGGCGCTCACCGCGCCGAACGCGGCGAGCTTGGTCACCTCGCCGAGCGCGCCGGTCGCCCCGAGCACCCGCAGGGTCTCGGCGAGCCCGCCGCCCGGCCGGTCGCTGAACGCCGCCGCGATGCTCTGCGCGCCCGGCGCGAGCACGAGCTTCGCGTCGGGGCTGTCATCGGCGTACACACCGATGACGACGGCGTCGGCGACAAGGGTGGCTGGGTCGGTGTCGACCAGGGTCAGGGAGGTCACTGGTGCTCCACATCGCTGATGGTTCGCTGCGCTTCGGTGGCCGGACGGTGCACTGCGGGGTTGCCGCAGCTTCAGCATGCCGCCGAATCGGGTGCAGGACACGATAACCAACGCGATAGGTTGCGGGCATGACCCAACCCTTGCGGCATCCCGCGTTGTATCACCGCCACGCGGCGCTCGGTGCCAAGTTCGCGGCGTTCGGCGGCTGGGAGATGCCCCTCGAATACGCCGACGGCGGCGTGCTCAAGGAGCACGCGGCCGTCCGCGAGGACGTGGGCGTGTTCGACGTGTCCCACCTGGGCAAGGCCCGGGTGCGGGGTCGCGGCGCGGCCGCGTTCGTCAACGCCTGCCTCAGCAACGACCTCGACCGCATCAGCGCGGGCCAGGCGCAGTACACCCTCTGCCTGGACGAGACCGGGGGCGTGGTGGACGACCTCATCGCGTACCGGTTCGGCGACGACGACGTCTTCCTCATCCCGAACGCGGCCAACACCGCCGAGGTGGTCCGCCGCCTGACCGCCCAGGCGCCGGCCGGCATCGGCGTGGTCGAGCAGCACGAGATCTTCGCCGTGCTCGCCGTGCAGGGCCCGCGCTCGGCCGAGGTGCTGGCCGGCCTCGGCCTGCCCACGGAGCACGAGTACATGAGCTTCACGGTCTCGTCCTACGAGGGCACCGACGTGGTGGTCTGCCGCACCGGCTACACCGGCGAGCACGGCTACGAGCTCGTCGTGCCGTCCCACGACGCGCACACCCTGTGGGACGCGATCGTCGCGGCCGGCGCCCGCCCCTGCGGCCTCGCGGCGCGCGACACGCTGCGCACGGAGATGGGCTACCCCCTGCACGGCCAGGACCTCTCCCTCGACATCACCCCGGTGCAGGCGCGCTCGGGCTGGGCCGTGGGCTGGAACAAGCCGGCGTTCTGGGGCCGCGAGGCGCTGCTGGCCGAGAAGGCCGCGGGCCCGCGCCGGGTGTTGTGGGGCCTGGAGGCGCTCGACCGCGGCATCCCGCGCGCGCACATGGCGGTGCTGGCCGCCGACGGCACCCAGGTCGGCGAGGTGACCAGCGGCACGTTCTCGCCCACCCGCAAGGTCGGCATCGCCCTGGCGCTGATCGACACCGCGTCGGGCGTGGGCGAGGGCGACGAGGTGGCGCTGGACGTGCGCGGCCGCCGCTGCGCGGTCCGGGTGGTGAAGCCCCCGTTCGTGAAGTCCTCGGTCAAGTAGCCAGCACGACGAGCGCGGCGGCCGTCGACAGCTCGATGGCCGCCCCGATCACGTCCCCGGTGACGCCGCCCAGCCGCCGCCGGGCGTGGGCGGTGAGCGCCCACGCGACGAGGGCCGCGGCCAGCACGGCCCCGGGCCCCCGCCACGGGTCGACCAGCACGCCGAGCCCGCCCGTGACGAGCATCACCAGCCCCAGCAGCCACGCCGGCACCGTCTGCGCCACCAGCGCCCCGAGCCCGCCGGGCCGGGCGGCCGGCAGACCCCGGCGGCAGGCCACGGTCGCGCCCAGGCGCCCCGCCGCGAACGCGAGCACGACGGCGAACGGCAGCCGGGCCAGCAGCGAGGTGGCGGCGGCGGCGTCCACGAGCAGGACGGCGGCGATGGCGGCCACCCCGAACGGCCCGATGTCGGACTTCTTCATGATCTCGAGAGCCCGCTCGGGCCCGGCGTAGGAGCCGAGCCCGTCGGCCGTGTCGGCCAGCCCGTCGACGTGCAGCCCGCGGGTGAGCAGCAACCCCAGCGCGACGAGCACGGCCCCGCCGAGCAGCGGCGCCGCCCCGAGGCGCACCAGCCCGCCCGCGAGCAGCGCCAGCACCAGCCCGAGCAGCGCCCCGGCCAGCGGGGCCAGGAGCATCGCGACCCGCGCGGTCGGCCGGTCGACCCGGTCCGCGCGCACCGGCGCGACCGTGAACAGGCTCAGGGCGAGCCTCAGTCCTCCCACGACGGCTTCACGTAGGGCATCTCCGCCGTCGGCGAGTCCGCCACCACCCGCTGGATCTCCGACTCGATGCGCTCCTGCTCGCTGAGCCCGTCGCTCTCGTTGCCGGCCTCGTCCCCGGCCGTGGCCGAGCGCAGGGGCGTGGCGGCCGCGATCGTCAGGGCCGTGTTGATCAGCGGCAGCGCCGCGAGCGCGGTCGCGCCCTCGCCGAGGCCGAGCCGCAGCGCGAGGAACGGCGCCGCGCCGAGCACGTCCGCGGCCAGCTTCACGGTCGGGTTGTCGCCGTGGTCGGGCATCATCAGCCAGTGCCGCGTCTGGGCGCCGTAGTCGCGGGCCACCAGCGCGGCCGCGATCGCGACCGGCCCGTCGACCAGCAGCGGCAGGCGGCGGGAGGCGGCCCCGAGCACGACACCGGTGGCGACCGCGATGTCGCCGCCGCCCAGCATCGAGAGCATCACGTGCGGTTCGCGGCTGCGCGAACGGATGCGATGCCGGGCGTCGCGAATGGCCCCGATCTTGCGCATCCAGGCGGCGTCGTCGACGAAGCCGGAGGAGTCCACGACCCGGCCCAGCAGGGCGGCCGGCTCGGCGCCGGTGAGCACCGCCACGATCGCGGCCGCGGCGGCGTCCGCCCCGGCCCCGCAGGAGCCCAGGATCAGCAGGTCGACGCCCTCGTTGGCGGCCGCGTCGGCCAGCCGCCAGCCCAGGGTCAGCGCCGCGTCGACGCCGGTGTCGTCCAGCGCGTCGTGCAGCTCGGCCGGGCCCGCGGACGGGCAGTCGATGGCCTGGACGCTCGCGCCCGCACCGGCGGCGAGCATGGCCAGGGTGCCGTTGCCCTGCACGACCTCGTCCAGGCGCCGGTCGGCGGCCTCGGCGGAGTCCCCGGCCGCGAAGCCGCCGGTGCGGTCGCCGCGCAGCACGAGCAGCCGGGGCTGCTGGAACGGGCGCGGGTCGGGCCGGCCCTGCACACCGCCGGCGAAGCGCACGACGGGCACCAGCCCGCCCAGGCCGGCGCCGTTGAGCCGCAGCGTGAGCAGCCGCTCGGCCGCCTCGTGGGCGGTCGACTCGTCCGGCAGCGGAAGTTCCATGCCGGGGGAGAACGAGAGCGTGTCGCCGCCGTCGGCGGTGGACAGCACCGAGCCGGCCCCGGTCGATTCGAAGACGAACGGCTCCACGGGCTTCGCCGCCGGCTCCTGCGGCTGCGGGGTCTCGCGCGCCCCGGCGTGCTGCACGAGCTCGCCGCCGCGCAGCCAGGAGACCTCGCCCGCCACCACCAGGGCGACGCCGTCGCACGCGGCCGCCACGCGCTGGTTGAGCAGGCCGCTCGCGTCGGCGAAGGTCCGCCCGGCGTCGGTCGCCGGCAGCACGCCGAGGCCGACCTCGGGCCCCACGAGCACCAGCAGCCCGGCGCCGCACGAGCGCACCGCGCCGGCCAGCGCCGCGATCGGCTCGTCGGCGGCCGTCGGGTCCGACCAGTCGCCGGCGGTGTCGTACACCGCGGAGAGCCAGTTGCCCAGATCGTCGACGAGGATCGTGTCCTCGCTCTTCGCCCCGCTCAGCAGCTCGGCCAGGCGGTCGGGGGAGTCGCCGACCTCCTCGGTGACCCAGGACTGCGGGCGGCGCTGCCGGTGCGCGGCGATCCGAGCCGCCCAACCGCCGTCCGACGTGCGCTCCCGCGCGGTCGCGACATAGCGCACCGCACCGGCCCCGGCGACGAGCGCCTCCGCCACTTCCGACTTCCCGGACCGGATTCCTCCGAGCACCAGCAACCGCATGCCCCGTACTTTAGAGGGACACCGGTGGCCGGACTCGGCTCAGGGCCGCGCGGCCGATACGCTCGAAGTCTTCTACCTGGGACAGGAGTGTGACCATGGCGTGGACGTGGCAGTTCGAAGACGCTGAGCGCAGGCCCGTCGATGGCCCCAACGAGGCGTTTTCCAGCCAGTCCGACGCGGAGTCGTGGCTCGGGCAGGCCTGGCGTGACCTGGTGGCCAAGGGCGCGGCGACGGCGATCCTCACCGAGGACGACCGCACGGAGTATCGGATGAGCCTGCTGCCGGCCGGGGGTTGACGGTGGCGTACGGGCACTACGGCAGCCGGGTCGGCCGGCTGCCGCGGGAGGCGTTCCGGCCCAGTGCGATCTTCCTGGGCCTCATCGCGCTGCTGGCCGTGAGCGGCTGGATGGCCTGGGCCGACTTCGGCGACGCGCAGTTCAACGTGTTCCTCTTCGTCGCGGCGGGCTGGGCGGTCTCGCTGTGCCTGCACGAGTACTCGCACGCCCTGGTCGCGTTCAAGGGCGGCGACCACGACATCGCGCACCGCGGCTACCTGACGCTCAACCCCCTGAAGTACTCCCACCCGCTGCTGTCGATCGTGCTGCCGCTGGTCTTCGTGATCCTCGGCGGCATCGGCCTGCCCGGCGGCGCGGTCTGGGTCAACCACGGCGCCATCCGCAGCCGGTTCGTCGACAGCCTGATCAGCTTCGCCGGCCCGGCCATGAACCTGGTGCTGGCGATCCTGCTGGTGCTGCCGTTCTCGTTCGGCCTGGACACCGGCGAGCATCCGGTGTTCTTCGCGGGGCTGGCGTTCCTGGCCCTGCTGCAGCTGACCGCCAGCGTGCTCAACTTCGTGCCGATGCCGGGCGTCGACGGCGGCAACCTGATCTTCCCGTGGCTGTCCCCGCAGTGGCAGCGCGGCTTCAACCACGTGGCGCCCTGGGGCATGCTCATCCTGATCGCGCTGCTGTGGTCGCCGCAGATCAACCACTACTTCTTCGAGTTCGTGTACTGGCTGGGCGACCTGATAGGACTCCCGTCCTACCAGGCCGCCCAGGGCGCCTCGCTGTTCCGCTTCTGGAACCGCTACTGACGGCTACGGTCGCTCGGCGGGGCTCTGCGTCAGCGCGGGGTCCCGCTGCACGATCGGCTCCAGCGCCTCGTCGATGCGCTTGAGCAGCTCGGCGTCGAGCTTCACCCCGGACGCCTTGACGTTGTCCTCCAGCTGCTCGGGCCGGGTCGCGCCGACGATCGCCGACGACACGTTGGGGTTCTGCAGCACCCAGGCCACCCCGAGCTGGGCCATCGACAGCCCGGCCTGCTCGGCCAGCGGCCGCAGCTGCTGGACCGCGCGCAGCACGTCGTCGTGCATGAGGCGCGAGATGAACGCGGCCCCCGACTTCTCGTCCGTCGCCCGCGAGCCCGCCGGCGGCGGCTGACCCGGCTTGTACTTGCCGGTGAGCACGCCCTGCGCCAGCGGCGAGAAGACGACCTGGCCGATGCCGAGCTCCTCGCAGGCCGGGACGACCTCGGCCTCGATGACCCGGTAGACGGCCGAGTACTGCGGCTGGTTGGACACCAGCTGGATGCGCAGCTGCTTGGCGAGCGCGGCCGCCTCGCGGATCTGCTCGGCCCGCCACTCCGACACCCCGATGTAGAGCGCCTTGCCGGAGTGCACCACGTCGGCGAACGCCTCCATGGTCTCCTCGAGCGGGGTGTGGTAGTCGTACCGGTGCGCCTGGTACAGATCCACGTGGTCGGTCTGCAGCCGGCGCAGCGACCCGTCGATGGACTTCATGATGTGCTTGCGCGACAGGCCGCTGTCGTTGCGCCCCTGCCCGGTGCGCCAGAAGACCTTGGTGAAGATCTCCAGCCCGTCGCGGTCCTGGCCCTTGAGTGCGTCGCCCAGGACCACCTCGGCGCGGGTGCCGGCGTAGACGTCGGCGGTGTCGAAGGTCGTGATGCCGAGGTCGAGGGCGGCGTGCACGCAGGCCGTGGCCTGCTCGGCCTCGACCTGCGAGCCGTGAGTGATCCAGTTGCCGTACGAGATCTCGCTGACGAGCAGCCCGGAACGGCCGAGGTGTCGAAACTCCATGCTCCGACCCTATGCCCCGGGTTGTCGCTACATGACGGGCCGGGTGTCGGCGAGCAGCCGGTCGATCTCGTCGGTCACCCCGGTCCGGCTGGCGAACGTGGCCTGGATGATGGTCCGCCCGCGCCGGTCGAGCGCGCCCCAGCGCTGCGAGTCGTCGGCGATCAGGAACGCCACCGGGTGGATCATGATGGTGTGGTGCACGGGCGGCACCAGCACCCGGCCCGAGCGGTCGACGACGCCCTTGCGCCCGTCCAGCGACACGACGGCGAGGCCCTCGTCGCTGAAGCCGTCGATGTAGCGCCCGTCGAGCAGCGCCGTGGCGAACCCGTCGTACTGGAACTGCACCACGACCCGCCCGACCGAGTCCACGGCCCCCCAATAGGGCCCGCGGCGCACCGCGGCCACGCCCCGCCGGAACGGCCGCACGTCGTCGAAGCCGGTGGAGATCAGCACCGTGTTGTTCTTGTCGATCGCGATCCAGCCGGTCGTACCGTCACTGGAGACCCAGGCGACCCCGTCGGAGAAGCTGCCGACGCCGATGTACCCGGCCGCCGGCTCGATCAGCACCCGGCCCGAGTCGTCGATGAGCTCCCACGTCTGCGCGCCCTGCCGCTGGACCCAGGCCACCCCGTCGCGGAACGGCTGCACGTCGAGGTACCCGGGGCCGATCACGAAGTTGCCGTCGGGCTCGATGTACCCCCACCGCTGGGTCTGCTCGTCGAACGCGGGGGAGGGGGCGCGGCGGATCTGCAGGATCTCCTCGCGGCTGCGCGGATACGGTCCCCAGCCCTTCTCCGCGACCCGCCGGAACACCGCGTCGAGCGCGAGCTCGGTCTGCGCGATGAGCTCCGGGTCCTCCTCCTTGCGCAGGTCGAGGGCCCGCTCGAAGTGGTTGCAGGCCTCCATGTACCGCCCCTGGTCGTACGCGCACCGACCCGAGTGCTGGTGCATCGTGGCCCGCAGCCGGTCGGGCAGCTCCGAGGAGTTCGCGAGCGTGAACAGCCGGTCGGCCTCCTCGAACTCCTCCCGCCACTGCAGCACGTGCGCGAGCCGGGCCTGCGCGATCGCGATGCGCCGCAGCTCCCCGGTCGCCTCGGCGTGCGCGAGCGCGAGCTTGCCGTCGGCGAACGCCTTGGGCAGGTCCCCGAGAATCCGCGAGACGACGGCGCGCAGACTGAGCAGCCGCGCCCGCGTCGGGTTGTCCTCGACCCGGTTGAGCTTGGCCGTGAGCTGGTCGCGAATGTCGGTGAGCTGCGTCACCTCGTCGCCCTCGATCTGCTCCCGCAGCGTGTCGGGGTCGAACCTCCACACGAAGGTCGCGAGCACCTGCTCCGGGTCGGGCCCCCGCTCCTCGGCGGCCTCGGCCCGAGGCCCGGGCGGCGAGGTGGGCGCGATGGCCGCGAGCTCGGGCGGAAACCCTTCGGCCCCGGGCCGCACGATCGGCAGGTACCCGGTGGCCTGCAGCCCGTCGACACCGGCCCCGGTGACCCGCCCGGACTGGTAGGTCCCCATGGACGTGCCGGAGGCAACCGCGGGCGGGGGAGCGTCGGCCACTTCCACGAACTCCACCCGAATGCCAGACGAGCCCACAGCACCACCCAAGTCCCCACTGCCGGGCCCGTCCTGGGGCCCCGGCCGCCCACGCTCAACGGGCGCGTCACTCGAGCGCCCACCGTGCATCGGCGCACTGCTGACGGGCGCGTTGGTCAGCGGCCCACCACTCACCGGCGCATCGCTCATCGGCGTGCTGCTCATGGGCGCGTCACTCGTCCTCGCGCCGTGCACCGGCGCACTGCTGACGGGCGCGTCGCTCGACGGCCCTCCGCTCACGGGCGCGGCACTGACCGGCGCGTCCCGCATCGCCGGCCCGGCTGCCTGGTCCCGCGCCGCCGGGGGCCCGAAGAACGAGTTCGTCTGCGGCACACCGGCGGAATGCCCTGACAGGACGGTCGGCCCACGGTCAATCGGTCCACGGTCAATCGGTTCACGGTCAATCGGTCCGCGGTCAATCGGTCCGCGGTCGAACGGCCCACTGTCGATCGGCACGCTGCTGACGGGAGCATTGTTCAGCGGCCCGCTGCTGACCGGAGCATTGCTGAGCGGCCCGCTGCTGACCGGCGCGTTGGAGAGCGGCGCGTTGGAGAGCGGCCCACCGCTCACGGGCGCGTCACGCATCGCGGCGCCATGCGTCGGCCCGCTGCTGACCGGCGCGTTGGAGAGCGGCCCACTACTCACCGGGGCGTTGCTCAACGGCCCACCACTGACCGGCGCATGACGGGGCGCCCCGCCGCGGCCCGGCGCGCCATACAGCGGCGCACCGCTGATCGGCGCGTCACTCGTCCTCGCACCGTGCATCGGCGCACTGCTGACCGGCGCGTTGCTCAACGGCTCACCGTCGACGGGCAGGCCGCTGACGGGTGCTCCGCTGATGGGAGCCCCACTGATCGGAGCCCCACTGATCGGTGCATTGCGAGGAGCGCCATAGACGCCTTGCCCACGGTCGGCCGCCGGAGCCCCGTACACCCCGCCACGCTCGCCCCCGACACTGGCCCGGCCGGAGGAGCGCCCAGGCGCCGCCGGCCCACCCTGCGGATTGCGGGGGTGCCCGGGAGCATCCCGCCGCACGCGCGGAACCTCGTCGGTCGGCTCATCGAGCGCCCGGCTGCGGGGCCGCCCGTACGCCGTCCCCGGAGCCCGCCCCGGCTCCCGAGCGTCCCGCGACTCTCGGTAACCACCCTGCTCGGCGGGCCTATGCCGCTCGTCGTACCCGCGCGCATCCCGATCCCGGGCATCACGGTCGAACTCCCGGCCCCCGCGCTCATAGCCGCGGACGTCCCGCCGGTCGTCGTATCCCCGGTCGTCGTATCCCCGGTCGTCGCGGCCCCGCACCTGACGGCGGTCCCGCTCGTCAAAGTCCCGCGGATCATGGCGTTCGCGGTCGTCATAGTCCCGGGAATCGTGTCCGCGGTCGAATTCGCGCTGCTCCCGGTCGTAACCTCGGTGGGCGCGACCGTCATAGCCCCGCGGATCGCGATCCCGCACATCACGGTCTCGCACATCATGGTCCCGGCCCCCGCGGCCGGCCGGGTCGCGGTCGGGCCGGTCGAGGACATCGCGGTCACGCGGATCCCGGTCCCAGGCATCCCGCGCGTCGCGGCCACGCGGATCACGGTGCCAGTCATCCCGGGCGTCAAGGTCGCGCGGATCGCGGTCGTGGGGATGCTGCCGGTCGTCATACTCGCGTTGGCGGCCATCCCGGTCGTCATAGCCGCGGTCGGCAGCGCCCCGGTCGGCAGCGCCCCGGTCGTCATAGCCCCGGTCCGCAGCGCCCCGGTCGGCATAGCCGCGGTCGTCAAAGCCGCGGTCGTCGAACCCGCGACCGTCGTAGGCCCGGGGGGCATCCTCGCGCCGGCGGTAATCGTCGCGGTCTCGGCGCTCGTCGTACCCGCGGCCGCCGTACGCACGGTCACGGGCGTCGCGGCCAGGCCGGTCGTCATAGCCGTCGCGGGCGTCCTGGCCATGCCGGTCGTCATAGGCGCGCTGGTCGTAACCCTGGGAGCCGTATCCGGCCTGGTCGGGAGCCTGCTCGCGGGGTCCGCGACGGCGAGAGCCGGGCTCGTCGCGGCGCTGTTCCGGCACCCGGCCCCACGGCATCGTCGGCACGGCCGCCCAGGTGGGCGCGGCGGTTCCCGGCTCTTCCCCCGGGTACTCGTCGCTCACAGCTTCGCTCTCCTCGCCACACTCCGGCACACCGCACGCGTCGGCGTCCGCCGCGCGCTACCCGGTGAAAATCGTGGGCCGGTCGCGAAGGGAGGGTACGGCCTCGCACCCTCCCACCGCCACCGTCGCCGCCGAAACGTGTCCGCGAGCTGCGGTGGGTCAGATGGTCTGGCCGATCTTGACCTGCGGCTTCGGGTTGCGGATGAAGCGGAACGAGATCGAGCGCATGATCGCGTAGAGGTAGAGCGATCCCAGGCGCTCGTCGGTGTCCGGGAAGCGCTGCTTGACGAGCTTCTTCACGGTGCGCGAGATCATGAAGCCGTCGACCGCGGTGGCCAGCAGCATCACGAGGAACAGCGCGTTGGCCGCGAGGTAGATGCTCTGGTTCAGGTTGCGGTTGAAGCCGACCAGCATGACCAGGAACGTCGTGCCGAAGAAGAAGGTGCCGATCGTGCGGCGCGAGTCGACGATGTCACGCACGAGCTTGCGCACGGGGCCCTTGTCGCGCTTGAGCAGGTAGCGCTCGTCGCCGTTGGCCATGCCCTCGCGCGCCTCGAGGCGTTCCTGCCGCTGCTTCTCGCGCAGCCGCTTGGCCGCCTCCTTGCGGTCGGCGGCGGGCGGCTCGGGCAGCCGGCGCCCCGCGATCACGCGCTTGGGCGTCTTCTGGCCGAGGTCGCGCTTGCTCGGGGTGTGGCCCTTGGGGCCGAGCTCCGGCTCGGGCTCCGACACGACGACGGAGGCGGCGGGCTCTTCTGGCTTGCGACGAAACAGCGACGGCACGACACGAAGGGTAGCCGAAGCCGCCGGAGATCAGCACCGTCGGCTTCCTCTCAGCCGAAATCCCTCAGCGATGACACGGCGCCGCCGTCCGCAACGAGCGACGACACGACGCCGCCGTCCGCAACGAGCGACAACACGTCGCCGCCGTCCGCAACGAGCGACAACACGTCGCCGCGTCCGCAACGAGCGACGACACGACGCCGCCGTCCGGATCGAGCCCGGACGGCGGCGCAGAGCCAACAGCGAGGAGGACCAGGACGAGGAGGACCGGAAGAGGAGGAAGGACAGGCTCAGCCGAGCTCGACGTGCGCCCCGAGCGCGTTCAGCTTGCCCTCGAAGTCCTCGTAGCCGCGCTGGATGAGCTTCACGCCGTACACCCGGGAGGTCCCCTCGGCCGCCAGCGCCGCGATCAGGTGGCTGAACCCGGCACGCAGGTCGGGAATCACCAGGTCGGCCGCGTGCAGCTTGGACGGCCCGGCGATGACCGCCGAGTGCATGAAGTTGCGCCGGCCGAAGCGGCACGGGGTGCCACCCAGGCACTCGCGGTACGTCTGGATCGTCGCCCCCATCTGGTTGAGGGCGGCGGTGTAGCCGAGGCGCCGCTCGTACACGGTCTCGTGCACGATCGACAGCCCGCGGGCCTGGGTCAGCGCCACGACCATGGGCTGCTGCCAGTCCGTCATGAACCCGGGGTGGACGTCGGTCTCCATGGCCACGGCCTTGAGCTCGCCGCCCGGGTGCCAGAAGCGGATGCCGCCCTCGCCGGGCGTGTCGTCGATCTCGAACGCGCCGCCGACGGAGGTGTACAGATTCAGGAACGTCATCATATCGGACTGCCGCGCACCCTTGACGAACACGTCGCCCCGGGTGGCCAGGGCGGCCGCGCCCCAGCTGGCGGCCTCGATGCGGTCGGGGATCGGCCGGTGGCTGTAGCCGGTCAGGCGCGGCACGCCCTGGATCTCGATGACCCGGTCGGTGTGCACCTTGATGATCGCGCCCATCTTCTGCAGCACGCAGATGAGGTCGATGATCTCCGGCTCGACGGCCGCGTTGCGCAGCTCGGTGACGCCCTCGGCGCGCACCGCGGTGAGCAGGATCTGCTCGGTGGCGCCGACCGACGGGTAGGGCAGGTGCAGCTTCGCGCCGTGCAGCCCGTCGGGCGCGGTGATGTCCATGCCCTTCTCGGACTTGTCGACGACCGCGCCGAACTCGCGCAGCGCCTGGATGTGGAAGTCGATGGGGCGGCCGCCGATGTTGCAGCCGCCGAGGTCGGGGATGAAGGCGTGGCCGAGGCGGTGCAGCAGCGGGCCGCAGAACAGGATCGGGATGCGGCTCGAGCCGGCGTGCACGTTGATCTCGTCGACGTTGGCCGACTCGACGTCGGAGGTGTCGAAGACGAACTCGCCGTCGAGCGCGCCCCGCGTGACCTTCACGCCGTGCAGCTCGAGCAGGCCCGTGACCACCTCGACGTCGCGGATCGCGGGGACGTCGTACAGCCGGCTCGGGGTCTCACCGAGCAGTGCGGCGACCATCGCCTTGGAGACGAGGTTCTTGGCGCCGCGCACACGGAGCTCGCCGTTGAGCGGCGTGCCGCCGTGCACGGTGAGGACGTCACCGGCGTCGTAGTTGGTCACGGGACCCCTCCTGCAGGCAGGAACGAAGATGCTTGGCGCTGACACGCAGCGTGACGGAAGCGCGGGAACGCGCACCGCGTCGCCCGCGCAGCATAACCACATCTACTGCATGCAAAGGTCGGCCGCACGTCAGGCGTGGCACGAAGACGGGACTCCGACACGGATCACCACAGAGAGTGATCAAAAGATGAGCACTACGGCAGCGCCAGCATGCGATCGAGGGCCACCCGCGCGAAGTGGGCGGTGGAGGGATCGACGGTGATCTGGTTCGGCACGCGGCCGGCGACGAGCTCCTCGAGCGCCCACACCAGGTGGGGCAGGTCGATGCGGTTCATCGTCGAGCAGTAGCAGACGTTGCGCTCCAGGAACGTGATCTGCTTGTCCGGGTGCGCCAGCGCCAGGCGCCGGACCAGGTTCAGCTCGGTGCCGACCGCCCACGACGACCCGGCCGGAGCGTCGTCGATCATCCGGATGATGTACTCGGTCGAGCCCACGAAATCCGCCGCGTTCACCACTTCGTGCCGGCACTCGGGGTGCACGAGCACGTTGACGCCGGGCACCCGGGCCCGCACGTCCTCCACCGCGTCGAGCGAGAAGCGCCCGTGCACCGAGCAGTGCCCGCGCCAGAGGATCATCTTGGCCCCGCGCAGCTGCTCGTCGCTGAGCCCGCCGCCGGGCTTGTGCGGGTCGTAGAGCACGCAGTCGGCCAGCTCGAAGCCCATCTTCAGCACCGCGGTGTTGCGCCCGAGGTGCTGGTCGGGCAGGAAGAACACCTTGCTGCCCTGCTCGAACGACCAGCGCAGGGCGGTCTCGGCGTTCGAGGAGGTGCAGACCACGCCGTCGTTGCGCCCGACGAAGCCCTTGATGTCGGCCGAGGAGTTCATGTACGTGACGGGCACCACGTCACCGGCGATGCCGAGGTCCACGAACCGCTCCCAGGCCTGCTCGACCTGCGACAGGACGGCCATGTCGGCCATCGAGCAGCCCGCGGCCAGGTCCGGCAGCACGACCTTCTGCGCGTCCGAGGTCAGGATGTCGGCGCTCTCGGCCATGAAGTGCACGCCGCAGAACACGATGTACTCCGCGTCGGGCCGGGCGGCGGCCTCGCGCGCGAGCTTGAAGGAGTCGCCGGTCACGTCGGCGAACTGGATCACCTCGTCGCGCTGGTAGTGGTGACCGAGCACGAAGACGCGGTCGCCGAGGGCGGCCTTGGCGGCGCGGGCGCGCTCGACCAGGCCGGGGTCGCTCGGTGCGGGCAGATCGCCGGGGCACTCGACACCCTTCTCGGTGTCGGGGTCGGTGCCGCGGCCCAGCAGCAGCAGTGCGGTGGCGGTTGACGATGGTTCAGCCCAGGTCACCCTTCGATCGTCCCACGCTGCGTCACCCCGGCAACTGTGACGTGCACAATGGCCGGATGCGCGTGCTCGTGTGCCCGGACAAGTTCGCCGGCACGATCTCGGCCCCCGACGCCGCCGAGGCCTTCGCCGCCGGTTGGCGCGCCGAAAGGCCCGGCGACGAGCTGGTCCTGCGGCCGCTGTCGGACGGCGGGCCGGGCTTCGGCGCGGTCCTCGCCGCGGCGTTGCCCGGGGCCAGGCGGTTCGCGGTGCCGACCACCGGCCCGCTCGGCCGGGCGGTCGAGGGGCACGTGCTGCTCGACGGCGAGGTGGCGTACGTCGAGAGCGCCGAGGCCTGCGGCCTGCACCTGCTCGCCGAGGACGAGCGTGATCCCTCCCACACCACGAGCTTCGGGCTCGGCCCGCTCGTGCTCGCCGCGGTCGAGGCGGGCGCCCGCGAGGTCGTGATCGGCCTCGGCGGCAGCGCGACCAACGACGCCGGGGCCGGCCTGCTCGCCGCCCTCGGGGCCGCCCCGCTCGACGCGGCCGGCTATGCGCTGCCGTACGGCGGCGCGGCCCTGGCGGCGTGCACCGCGCTGAGCGGCCCGCCCCGGCTGCGCGAGGCGCGGCTCGTGGCCGCCACCGACGTCGACAGCCCGCTGCTCGGGCTGCACGGCGCGAGCGCGGTCTACGGCCCGCAGAAGGGCGCGAGCAGGCAAGACGTGTTCGTGCTGGACGGGGCGCTGGAGCGCTTCAGCGCTGTGCTGCAGACGCTTGCCACCTGTCCGCAGGGCCTGGCGGACCTTCCCGGCGCCGGTGCGGCGGGCGGCCTCGGTGCGGCGATCCTGGCCCTGGGCGGGCGGGTCGAGTCGGGCATCGGGCTCGTGCGGCGCCTCACCCGCCTCGACGGCGAGCTGGAGAACGTCTCCCTGGTCGTGACGGGTGAGGGCTCCTTCGACGAGCAGTCGCTGCGCGGGAAGGTCGTGGCCGGTGTGGCCGGCGCCGCACGTGATCTGGGCGTGCCCTGCGTGGTGCTCGCCGGGCGGGTCGACGCCGGCCGCCGGGAGGCCGCGTCCATCGGGGTCACCGAGGCGCACTCGCTGGTCGAGCACTTCGGCAGCGTGGCGACGGCCCTCGAGCGGCCCGGGGACGGCCTGCGTGAACTCGGACGACGTCTTGCCCGGCAGTGGAGCCGGTAGCCCTCTGCTGCGCCACGGCGACCAGGACGAAGCCGCAGGGTGGGAGGTGGCCAGTGGAGCCGGTAGCTCAGTGTTGCGACACGGCGACCAGGGTGAAGCCGCAGGATGCGAGGTCGGCCAGTGGAGCCGGTAGCCCGCTGCTGCGCGACGACGACCAGGATGAAGCCGCAGGATGCGAGGGTCGGCCAGTGGAGCCGGTAGCAGAAACCGTGTCAGTATGAGAGGGGAATGTCCCCGGGGGCCGCGGCGTTGACCTCTGAGGAACTGTAGACATCACCGCAGGGAGCTTTGATCGTGACCGCTTCGCAGCTTGCCGAGCCCGTTCAGACGGACAACCCGGCCGGCATCGGCCTCACCGCGGATGCCGCTATCAAGGTGAAGGGCCTGCTCGAGCAGGAAGGCCGCGACGACCTGCGGCTGCGCGTCGCGGTGCAGCCCGGTGGCTGCTCCGGCCTTCGCTACCAGCTCTTCTTCGACGAGCGTTCGCTCGACGGGGACAAGGTCAGCACCTACGACGGCTTCGAGGTCGTCGTCGACCGCATGAGCGTGCCCTACCTGACCGGCGCGACGATCGACTTCGCCGACCGCATCGACGCTCAGGGCTTCACCATCGACAACCCCAACGCCCAGGGCTCCTGCGCCTGCGGCGACTCGTTCCACTGATCCGACGCTCGGCTGCACGCCTCTGAACGGCCGCCACGGGCAGCGCCCGGGCGGCCGTCGCGTGTCTGCGGGTAGGCTGTCGGGGCTCTCACCCGCCCGACCCATCGAGGATCTCCATGAAGATCGCCGTCACCGGCTCGATCGCGACCGACCATCTGATGCACTTCCCGGGCCGCTTCGCGGAGCAGCTCCTGGCCGACCAGTTGCACAAGGTGTCGCTGTCGTTCCTCGTCGACGACCTGACGGTGCGGCGGGGCGGGATCGCCGCCAACATCGCCTTCGGCATGGGCCTGCTCGGCCTGCGCCCGATCCTGGTGGGCGCGGTCGGCGCCGACTTCGCCGACTACCGCAGCTGGCTGACCCGCCACGGGGTCGACTGCGACTCGATCCTGGTCAGTGAGGTCGCGCACACCGCCCGGTTCGTGTGCACCACCGACGACGACATGAACCAGATCGCCTCCTTCTACGCGGGCGCGATGTCCGAGGCCCGCAACATCGAGCTCGGGCCGGTCGCGGCCCGCTCCGGCGGCCTCGACCTGGTGATCATCGGCGCGAACGACCCGATGGGCATGATCCGGCACACCGAGGAGTGCCGTGAGCAGGGCATCGCCTTCGCCGCGGACATCTCCCAGCAGCTCGCGATCATGCCGGGGGAGGAGATCCGCAAGCTCGTCGACGGGGCGGCCTACCTGCTCACGAACGAGTACGAGAAGGAGCTCCTGGAGAGCAAGACCGGCCTGACCACGGACGTGCTCCTGGACAAGGTCGGCTTCCTGATCACGACGCTCGGCAAGGACGGCGCCGTGATCCGCAGCCGCACGCTGGACGAGGAGGTCCGGGTGCCGGCGATCCGCGGCGTGCAGACCGTCGACCCGACCGGCGTCGGCGACGGCTGGCGCTCCGGCTTCTTCGCCGCCCTGTCGTGGGGGCTGAGCCTCGAGCGCGCCGCCCAGGTCGGCTCGATGGTGGCGGCCCTGGTCCTCGAGACGGTCGGCCCGCAGGAGTACACGATCCAGCGCGACGAGTTCACGAAGCGCATCGCGGACACCTACGGCGACGCCGCCGCCGACGAGATCCGCCCCTTCCTCCCCGCGTGACCTTGCTATCCCTATCGATTAGGTAGGGATCGGAGTATCGTTGCCGCCGTGACGTACGTGGTCCTGGCGGTGCTCGCCGCGGCGACCGTGGCCGGCCTGGTCTACCGGGCCCGCTACGGTCGCCTCCGTGCCTCCGGCGGCGAGCTGCCGCCCGGCCTGCTGCCCGACGCCGATGCGGCCGGCGGCCCGCCCGGTGTCACCCTGCTGCACTTCACCTCGGCCACCTGCGCCCCCTGCCGGCAGGTCCGGGCCGTCTGCGCCGACCTGGCTCAGGACCTGGCCGCGGTACGGCACGTCGAGGTCGATGCCGACGCCCACCTCGACGCCGTGAAGTCGCTGGACATCTGGCGGCTGCCGACCCTGCTCGTCGTGGACCGCCACGGCCGCGTCGCCCGCCGCACCGTCGGCGTGCCCGACCGTGCCGACCTGCGCCGGACCGTCACGGAGGTGCTGGCCGCATGAGCGCGCCGCAGAGGAGCGGAGGTGACGCCACGGGGACCGGCGGACTCGACCCCCGGGGCCCCCGCTTCGCCGCCGTGATCACCACGGTCGTCTTCGTGGTCGTCCTGCTCACCGGCTCCGGCTGGCTGGCGCTCGCGCAGGCGGTGATCTTCGCCATCGGCGCCTACGACCCGCGGCTGACGCCGTACGCGCTGCTCTTCCGCCACCTCGTCGCCCCGCGGCTCGGCCCGCCGGCCGAGCGCGAGGACCCGGCCCCCGTCCGCTTCGCCCAGGCCGTCGGGCTGGCCTTCACCGTGGTCGCCGTCGCCGGCTACCTGGGCGGCGCGACCGTCCTCGGCATCGTCTTCGCCGCGTTCGCCCTGGTCGCCGCGTTCCTCAACGGCTTCTTCGGGCTGTGCCTGGGCTGCGAGGCCTACCTGTTCATCCGCCGCCTGCGCGCGGGCACGCCGGCCGCGTAGCGCGTGATCATCCCGTGACGCGGGGTAGCGGATGGGGTCGGTGCGCCGCATGAGGTCCGCGTGAACGTGTCGTGGGATGTTCGCGCACCGATCCGCCCCGGCCCGGCCGCTCCAACGAGTGGCTGGTCGTCGCGGGGGACCGCGTCGCGGTCAGCCTCTAGGCCTACAGGCGCACCGTGTGCCGGTCGCCCTCGGTGGACACGAACGTGTGGCCCTTCATCCGGCACCAGGCGGGGATGTCGGCCGCCGCCGCCGGGTCGTCGGCCAGCACCGCGATCTCGGTCCCCGGCTCCTGCCCCGCGGCGGCCTTCGCGAGCATGATCACCGGGAGCGGGCAGCGCCTGCCCAAGGCATCGATGACCAACGTCACCCGACCTCCGCTTCGCTCCGGACCGCTCACAGCCCGGCCTCCGCCCGAGCCTCGGCGACCACCCGGGGGAGCACCGCCAGGAACGCGCGGACGTCCTCGGCGGACACTCCACTATGGAGCGAGACGCGCACGTTGCCGTGCGTGAGCACCCCCATCGCGGCCAGCACGTGCGAGGGCCGCAGGGTGTCCGACGTGCACGCGGAGCCCGACGAGACCGCGAACCCGGCCCGGTCCAGCGCCGTGAGCAGCACCTCGCCGTCGACGTACAGGCAGGAGAAGGTGACGATGTGCGGCAGCCGCTCGTCCGGCTCGCCGACGACCTCCACGTCGGGCACGCTCGCCGCGACCGTGCGGCGGATCTGCTCGACGAGGGCTCGTTGCCGTACCGACTCCTCCTGGGCCGCCTCGGCGACGGCCCGCAGCGAGGCCGCGGCCGCGACCACCGCGGGCACGTCCGCCTCCGCGTCGTCCCAGGGCGACTCCCACCGGGTGCCCTTGCGCACGGCCAGCAGGCCGACCCCGGCCGGGCCGCCCCACTTGCGGGCGCTGCCCGCCAGCAGCGACCAGCCCGTGGGCAGCGCCGTCCGGCCGATCGACTGCGCGGCGTCGACCAGCAGCGGCACCCCGGCCTCGGCGCACAGCTGCGCCGCCGCGGCGACCGGCTGCACCGTCCCCACCTCATGATTCGCGCTCTGGACGGCCGCCAGGGCCACTTCCGGGGAAACAACCGCGTTTCGCAGCGATTCGAGGTCGACCACGCCGGTGCGGGAGACGGGCACGGACACCGCGTCGTCGCCGGCCGCCTTGATCACCGCGGAGTGCTCGACCGCGCTGTGCACCACCAGCCGCCGGCCCCGGGAGCGGCGCACGCCCGCCACCGCGCGCCGGATCGCGTCCGTCCCGCCCGCCGTGAACCGCAGCTCGTCGGGGCGCACCCCCAGCACCCCGGCCGCGGTCTCCCGGGCGGCGTCGAGCAGCCGGCGGGCCCGCCGGGCCGGGGTGTAGAGGCGGCCGGGATCGGCCCAGCCGTCCTCGATCGCGGCCAGAAATGCTTGCCGCGCAACGGGATTCGGGGGAGCGGCGGTCGCCGAGTCCAAGTAGACGCCCACCCGTGCAACGGTATCCCGACCCGGACACGGCCACCCCAAGCCGGGCGGACCGCACATGGTCGAGTACGCTCGCCAGCGTTGGTGAGGCTTGCCGTGCGAAGCTCCTGAAGAGGGCTTTCCCGGCGCTGCTAAGGAGGCAGGAGCAGGTGGTCTCAAGAGGTTTGAGCCCCGCGCGCGCCATCGGGCTCGCCGTCTCGGCCATCGGGGCGACGACACTGCTCGCCGGTTGCTCCGTCGAGGACACGTTCCACGGCTTCGGGTGGCCCAAGGGCATCACCGTGCAGGGTGACCGGATGTACGACCTGTGGATCGGGTCGGTCGTCGCGGCGCTCGCCGTCGGCGTGTTCGTCTGGGGCCTGATCTTCTGGTGCGTGGTGCGGTACCGCAAGCGGGGCGACGAGCTGCCCCCGCAGACGCGCTACAACATGCCGCTGGAGATTCTCTACTCGGTGGCGCCCTTCGTGGTCATCGCCGTGTTGTTCTTCTACACCGCGGTCATCCAGACCGACGTCGACCGGCTGTCCAAGAACCCGGACGTCAACGTCGAGGTCATCGCCTCGAAGTGGAACTGGCAGTTCGTCTACACGGACTCCAAGGGCCCGGACGGCAAGCCGATCACGACGGTCGGCTCGGACGACTACATCCCGGTCCTGGTGCTGCCGGCGGGCAAGAGCGTGCAGTTCAAGGAGGTCTCGAGGGACGTCATCCACTCGTTCTGGGTGCCGGACGTGCTGTTCAAGCGCGACGTCATCCCGGGCGTGGAGAACCGCTTCGAGATCCGGCTCAAGGACAACTCCCAGGGCGCCTACGTCGGCCGCTGCGCCGAGCTCTGCGGCACGTACCACTCGATGATGAACTTCGAGCTGCGCGTCGTGAGCCCGGAGCAGTACTCGCAGTACCTCGCGCTGCGGACCGGTGGCAAGAGCACGCCCGAGGCGCTGGACTCGCTGGGCTTCCCGAACCACGGCTACGCGACGACGACCCACCCGTTCGACACCGACCGCACCAAGCGGTCCTCGAGCTGAGAGGCGAACGGCGATGAAGGCGGAGAATCGTCTCTTCTTCGTGCTGGCCCTGTTCGTGTTCGCGATGGCCGGGCTCTACGGCTGGTGGACCAGCACGGCCCCGCCCGAGCAGTCCGGGCACCACGGCGTGGAGTGGATCGGCGTCGTGGCGCTGATCCTGTCGGGCCTGCTGCTGACCATGATCGGCGGCGCGCTGTGGATCATCTCGCGGCGTATCGCGCCGCGTCCGGAGGACCGTCCGGAGGCGGAGATCGCCGAGGGCGCCGGTGACCTGGGCTTCTTCAGCCCGGGCAGCTACTGGCCGTTCGGCCTGGCCCTCTCGGCGATGATCGCGAGCCTCGGCCTGGCGTTCGACCAGTGGTGGCTCGTGGCCGTCGGGCTGATCTCGGTGCTGGTCGCGACCTGCGGGCTGATGTTCGAGTACTACACCGGCACCCGCCGCGGCGCCGAGCACTAGGCACGAGCAACGCGACGAGGGCCCCCGGGGTGACCGGGGGCCCTCCGTCGTTCACGCGCGGGCCGCGGCCTGGGCCTGTGCCTGAGCCTGGGCCTGGGCCTGGGCCTGAGCCTGGGCGCGCTGACCCTTGGCGAGCAGGTCGGAGGCCTTGTCCAGGGCCGCGTCGGACAGCCGCACGCTGCCGAAGACGGACACGGCCTGGTAGTACGTCCACGCGAGGCTCGTGCAGGCCGGGCGCACGAACGCGTTGTACGTGGCGCACTTGGCCTTGAGGTCGAAGGAGAACGCGTCGTCGACGCGGCTCTTGTTCGCCGGGAACGCCCCGACGGCCTTGTAGTTGCGGTAGCCGAAGTCGTGCCGCTGGCACGGCAGCCGGAAGTCGAAGCCCAGCGGCTGGTCGGGGCTCGACGAGCAGAAGTCGGTGGTCCAGTCGAAGCCGTAGGCGGCCCACTGGGACTGGTGCTGGCGGGCCGTGTTCCAGGCGCTGTAGCTGCCGGCGTTCGGCTGGGTCCAGGAGGCCATGACGGCCGGCTTGTCGGCGGGCACGGCGGCGTGGGCGTCGGTGGCGACACCCGCGGCGAGGAGCAGCGCGGCGAGGGACAGGGTGCCCAGGCGAGCCGTGAGGCGGCGGAGCTTCATGGCCGGGATTGTTCCGCGTCGATGTGAGGCGCGGCGGCTTCCTGCGCCGAGCGGTCCTCGCCGAGAGCTGAACGGGAGTTCAGGCCGCCTTGCGCAGCAGCACGCGGGGCCGCCGATCCATGAGCAGGATCACCGGGGCCACCACGATCGCGCCGTCGCAGGCCGTGCAGGCCCAGTCCGGGCAGGACGGGCGCGGGTGGTCGGCGCAGGCCGGCTTCTCGAAGATCCGCACCTGGCCGCAGGTGTCGCAGTGCAGCTCCATGCCGACACCGTCCCACCGCGGCCGCCTCGCGCCGTGGATGCCCGCCCGCGTGTCAGGTCACTTTTTGGCCGCAGCCGACGCCTTGGGGGCCGCGGTCGTCTTCGGCGGCACGAAGGCCTCCTCGCTCACGCTGGGGGTGGTGTACTGCAACACGAGCTCGGTGGTCTTCCCGGCGTCGGTCGTGCCCTGGAAGTACGCCAGCAGCCCACCCGGATTCACGCAGGCCGTCTCCGTGCGGATGCCGGTCGCGGTGACCGACACGCACTGCGCGTCGCCGCGCTTGGAGGCCCCGGCGCGGGCCGCCTGCCCCTGCGCGATGGTGGCCAGGCGCCCCAGGGCCGCCTCGGGGGCCAGGAACTCGCCCCCGAACGCCGCGCTGATGGCCTTGGCCTCGGTGGGGGACATGGTGTCCGCCCCCGGCCCCTCCTGGCACGTCACAGGCGCGCTGAGCGGCTTCTTGCCCTTGGCGGGCGACGGGGCGGCCCCGGTCGTGCACAGGTACGTGCCGTCGGGGCCGGAGATGTAGGTCACGCCGCCGCTGCGGTACGCCCGCCGGGGCGAGGACTGCGAGACGGTCACGATGGCGCCGGAGGGCGTCGCGTACTGCAGCGTCGCATCCGTGTCCAGGCCCAGCACCAGCCGCGAGGCCAGCGAGTCGACCATCTCGAGGGCCTGGTTGGCCGCCTCCGCCTGCTGCTTGACCGGCGCGCCGCACGACTTCGCCATCATGCCGGCGAAGCCGATGGTCAGCGCGCCCGCCACGAGCGCGGAGAGCATCGCCTTCTTGGGGTTGTTGCGCGGCAGTTCGGCCATGCCTCAACAACGGTGGAGATACACCGCTGGTTATGTCCGAGTCCGTACTACCCCTCGGACGGATTCGGCTTGAACGCCGACCAGCGCTGCATCAGGGCCGTCGCCGCTCCCGAGTCCACCGCCGCGGCCGCCCGGTCCAGGCCCGCCTTGAGCTGTGCGCCCAGGTCCGCCACGGTCAGCCCGCCGGCCCGCGCCGCGATCGCCGCGGCCGCGTTGAGCAGCACCGCGTCGCGCACCGGGCCGGGCTCGCCGGCGAACATCCGCCGGGCCACGTCCGCGTTGTGCTCCGAGTCGCCGCCGCGCAGGTCGCCGGGGGCGGAGCGGGCCAGGCCGAGGTCGGTGCTGTCGAACAGGGTCTCGGTGACCGTGCCGCCGCCGACCACCCACACGCGGGTCGGGGCCGCGGTCGTGAACTCGTCCAGGCCGTCCTCGCCGCGCACGAGCAGCACCGAGAACCCGCGCCCGGCCAGCACGTCGGCCATCACCGGGGCCATGCGCAGGTCGAAGCAGCCGATCGTGGCCGCCGTCGGCTGGGCCGGGTTCGTGAGCGGGCCGAGGAAGTTGAACACCGTCGGCACGCCCATCTCACGGCGCGGTACACCCGCGTGACGCATCCCCGGGTGGAACCGGGCGGCGAAGCAGAAGCCGATGCCGACCTCGTCCACGCAGCGCGCCACGTCCTGCGGGCCCATGTCGATGGTCACCCCGAGCCGCTCGAGCAGGTCCGCGGCGCCGGTCGACGACGACGCGGCCCGGTTGCCGTGCTTCACCACGGGCACCCCGGCGGCGGCGGTCACGACCGCGGCCATCGTCGAGATGTTCACGGTGTTCGCCCGGTCCCCGCCGGTGCCGACGATGTCGACGGCCGCGTCGCGCAGCGCGTCGGAGACCGGCACCTTCGCGCCGAACTCCAGCATCATCTCCGCGCACCCGGCCACCTCGGCCGGGGTCTCGCCCTTGGCCCGCAGCGCGATCACGAAGGCCGCGGTCTGCACTTGCGTGGCGGAGCCGGAGAAGATCTCACCCATCGCCCACCGGGTGTCCTCGGTGGACAGATCCTCCCCGCGCAGCAGGGCGGTGAGCAGCGTCGGCCAGGTGCGGTCGCCCATGGCGGCCTCCAGAGGGGGAACTGGGCGCCCGCGTGCGGCACCGGCGGCGCTGCCGGTGCGCCGCAGCGCTCTACCGGCGGATGGCGGGGTATGCGCGGAGCAGGCCGGAGACGGTCTCCCCGGTGGTCACGGGGTCGAGCGGGTACATGATCGTGCCCTCGACCTTCGCGTAGGACGCCAGCCAGCGGTCGGCGGCGCGGGCGATGGCCAGCACCACCGGCGGGGCGTCGCTGACCTCGTCCTTGAGCTGCCGGGCGATGCCCAGGCCGCCGCCGGGCGTGGCCTCGCCGTCGAGCACCAGCAGGTCGACGTCGGTGTCGTCGACCAGCTTGACGACCTCGGCGTACGTCGACGCGTCGACGAACTTCACCGTCAGGTCGGCCGCGGGGCGGGTGCCGATGGCCAGCCGCATGCGGTCGCGGACCTCGGCGTCGTCGCTGTACAGCAGGACAATGTGCTCGCTCATGTGCGCGCTGCTCCTCGTGTGGCGTCTGCCTCCGGGATCGTACCGTCCTCGAGTTTCGCGGTCGGTGCCCCGTCAGGGGCTATGGGAATTCCCGTGCGGGCGGACCACTCCGCCTCCTCCTGCGACAGCCGCTCCTCCCGGTCGAGGCGGCGGTCGATGCGCTTGGCCTCCCGGTCCGACTGGCGCATCCACTGCACGACCAGCACCGCGAGCATCGTCACCGAGACGAACTCGCCGCCGGCCCACAGGATCCCGCCCGCGAGCGCCTGGTCGGCGACGGGATCGGCCCAGCTCAGGTGCAGCGACGGATACCAGTCCCCGCCCAGCAGCGTCCGGCTCTGCATGATCGTGAGGCCGAGCACCGTGTGGAACGGCGTGGACAGGAACATCAGCAGCGCGCGGGCCGGATAGGGCCACCGCCCCGGCAGCGGGTCCAGCCCGATCAGCGGCCAGAAGAACAGGCAGCCGACCGCGATGAAATGCGCGTGCGTGACCTCGTGGAACCACTCGTGGCGCATCGTGAGCTCGTAGAGATTCGTGAAATAGAGCACGAACGGCGTGACGACGAAGAAGCCGAACGCCACCAACGGAAACGCCAGGATGCGCGCCGCCCGCGAGTGCACGACCGCGAGCAGGGCCCTTCGCCCGCCGGCCGGCAGCGTGCGGAGCGCGAGCGTCACCGGAGCGCCCAGCGCCAGGAAGATCGGCGCGATCATGGCCAGCACCATGTGCTGCACCATGTGGACGCTGAGCAGCGTCGTGTCGAACTCCTCGACTCCGCTCATCGTGACAGACGCGATGGCTCCCAGACCCGGGAACAGGAACAACAGGGTCCGCGCGAGCGGCCAGCGATCACCGCGCCGGCGCAGCTTCACGACCCCCGCCAGATACAGCCCGGCGGAGGCGAGCAGCACCAGCGTCAGCCACGAGACGTGGAACGACCCGAGGATCGCGGTGGCGGTCGGAGGACCTGATTCGGCAGCTTGGAGCACGTGTCCACACTATGCCGCCGCACGAATCGTCCGTGTCTGGTGGACCCCGCGCAAACGCGGTGATGATCGGGGGCAATAATGACGCTGTGACTGCGGCCCCAGCGATTGCCAAGAGCCAGATCCACTCACTGACCAGGCCCAACATGGTCAGTGTCGGGACGATCGTGTGGCTCTCCAGCGAACTGATGTTCTTCGCGGCGCTCTTCGCGATGTACTTCTCGATCCGCGCGGCTGCGCCGGAGCTCTGGGAGAAGCACACCGAGGCGCTGAACATTCCCTACGCCCTGACGTTCACCGTCATCCTCGTGCTGTCGTCCATCACCTGCCAGATCGGCGTGTTCCGCGCCGAGCGCGGTGACGTGCACGGCCTGCGCCGGTGGTTCGCGCTGACGTTCATCATGGGGCTGACCTTCGTGCTCGGCCAGGTGAACGAGTACCGCAACCTCGTGGGCGAGGGTGTGAAGATCAACGGTGACGGGTACGGCTCGATGTTCTACCTGACGACCGGCTTCCACGGCCTGCATGTCACGGGCGGCCTCATCGCATTCGTCATCTACCTCATCCGCACGACGATGGGGCGCTTCACGCCGGCCCAGGCGACGGCGGCGATCGTCGTGTCGTACTACTGGCACTTCGTCGACGTGGTCTGGATCGCGCTGTTCGCGATGATCTACTTCCTGCAGTAGGTCGCCGCATCCGGGCCCCGTCACGCTCTGGACCACCCCCGCAGGGACCACCACCACCGAACAACCACCGAGACGACATAGGTGATGACGACAAAGGTGAGGCCATGACTTCCGAACAGAGCAAGCGGCCGCTTGCCCGGCTGGTGCCGGGAGGCGCGCGCGCGGCGCGGGGCAAGCTGCGCCGCCGGCTGGAGGCGGCCGTGCGCCTGATCGCCGCGCTCACGATTGTCGGCGGCCTTTACAGCGCATACGCCCCGGGCGTCGGCCGCGCCGAGGACGTGCCGGCCCTCTCGGACGCCGCCAAGCACGGCAAGGAACTGTACGAGACCAGCTGCATCACCTGCCACGGCACGAACGGCCAGGGCGTGCAGGACCGCGGCCCGAGCCTCATCGGCGTGGGCTCCGCGGCGGTCGAGTTCCAGGTCAACACCGGCCGCATGCCGCTGGCCCGCCAGGAGGCGCAGGCCCAGCGCAAGCAGCCGATGTACAGCGAGAAGGACGCCGCCGACATCGGCGCCTACATCCAGGAACTGGGCGGCGGGCCGCAGCTGCCGAGCGCGCAGAGCCTGGACCAGGACGTCAAGAAGGCGCAGGCCGACCCCAAGACCCTCGCGCACGGCGGTGAGCTCTACCGCGTCAACTGCTCGTCCTGCCACGCGTTCAGCACCGGCGGCGGCGCGCTCTCCTCGGGCAAGTTCGCCCCGACGCTGCAGCACTCCACCAACCGTGACATCTACGGCGCCATGCTGACCGGCCCGCAGAACATGCCCGTGTTCGGCAACAACCAGCTGAGCCCGGACGACAAGGCCGCGATCATCGCCTACGTCCAGACCCTGAACAAGTCGTCGTCGACAGACCCCGGTGGCTGGAACATCGGCCGCTACGGTCCGGTCCCCGAGGGGCTTGTCATCTTCCTCGTCGGTATCGCGGCGCTCGTGTTCGCCACGCTGTGGATTGCAGGGAAGTCATGACCACCCACACCGCTCCCACGGAGGAGCAGTTCGACGCGAGCGACCCGAGCCTCACCCGGTTCGACCTCGTCAAGGAGGGCGCGCGCCGCGACGGCGTCGAGATCGTGCACTACGCGCCGCGCTTCCCGGTGCCGGGCACGAAGGCCGAGAAGCGCATCGAGCGCGTGCTGGCCTTCCTGTTCCTGCTCACCGGGCTCATGGGGACCGTGTTCGTGGTCGCCTTCATCGCGTGGCCCTGGCACTACGGGCACGGCAACGAGACCTACCAGAAGCTGTACCCGTACTACACGCCGATCCTCGGCGCGACGCTCGGCCTGGCCCTGCTGACCCTGGGCCTGGGCATCATCACCTGGTCGAAGAAGCTCCTCCCCGAGGAGGTCTCGATCCAGGAGCGCCACGACGGGCCGTCGGACCCCACCGAGCAGAAGCTCACCGCGGCCACGATCCTGAACATGGGCGACGAGCTCGGCCTCAAGCGCCGCAAGTTCGTCGGCCTGGCGTTCGCGGCCGGCGCGGCCCCGCTCGGCGCGGTCGCCGGCGCCCTGCTCGTCGGCTCGATGATCAAGGCGCCGACGCAGAACGGCGAGAACGTCTTCTTCACCACCGGCTGGGACCCGAAGAAGAACGACGGCAAGCCGGTGCGCCTCACCCACGAGGACGGCACCCCGATCCGCCCGGCCGACGTCAGCGTCGGCGGCCAGATCACCGTCTTCCCGGGCATCCCCGGCGGCGCGACCAACAAGTACGCGGACTCGCCGACCCTGCTCATGCACCTGCGTGAGCAGGACGCCCAGGAGACGCTGAAGAACGCCAAGGCGGTCAACAAGGGCTCGCAGTGGCAGAACTTCGTGGCCTACTCGAAGATCTGCACCCACGCGGGCTGCCCCGCCAGCCTGTACGAGCAGCAGACCAACCGCCTGCTGTGCCCATGCCACCAGTCGCAGTTCCAGATCACCGACAACGCGCGGCCGGTCTTCGGCCCCGCCAGCCGGGCGCTGCCGCAACTGCCGATCACGGTGGACGATGAGGGATACTTCGTCGCGACGTCCGACTACAAGGTTGCCATCGGACCCGCCTTCTGGGAGCGGCCATGAAACGGCGCAAGATCGACCTCCGCGCCCTGCCGGCCAAGTCGGCGGGGGCGCTCGATGAGCGGTTCCAGGCGGCGACCCCGCTGCGCCGCCTGCTGAACAAGGTCTTCCCCGACCACTGGTCGTTCCTGCTGGGTGAGATCGCGCTCTACTCGTTCGTCGTGCTGCTGCTCAGCGGCATCTTCCTGGCGCTGTTCTTCGACCCGTCGATGGCCGAGACCGTCTACAACGGCAGCTACACCCCGCTGCGGGGCGTGGAGATGTCGCAGGCGTACAACACCGCCCTGCACCTGTCGTTCGACGTGCGCGGCGGCCTGTTCATGCGCCAGATGCACCACTGGGCGGCCCTGCTGTTCATGGCCGCGATCGTGGTGCACATGTTCCGCGTCTTCTTCACCGGCGCGTTCCGCAAGCCGCGCGAGGCCAACTGGATCGTCGGCGTGCTGCTGTTCTGGATGGGCTTCCTGGAGGGCTTCGGCGGCTACTCGCTGCCGGACGACGCGCTGTCCGGCACCGGTCTGCGCATCGCCTCCGCGATCATCCTGTCCATCCCGATCATCGGCACCTGGATCAGCACCTCGCTCTTCGGCGGGGAGTTCCCGGGCGAGGTCATCCTCGACCGCCTGTACATCGTTCACGTGCTGCTCATCCCGGGCGCGCTGCTCGCGCTCATCAGCGTCCACATGGGCCTGCTGGTGAAGCAGAAGCACACCCAGTGGCCCGGCCCCGGCCGGACCAACGAGAACGTGGTCGGCGTGCGGATGTTCCCCGGCTTCGCGGCCAAGGCCGGCGGCTTCTTCATGATCGTGTTCGCCATGATCGCCGCGCTCGCGGGCCTCTTCCAGATCAACCCGATCTGGCTGTTCGGCCCCTACAAGGCCGCGGTGGTCTCGGCGGCGAGCCAGCCCGACTGGTACGTCATGTTCCTGGACGGCTCGACGCGTCTGTTCCCCGCGTGGGAGATCCGCTTCGACCTGTTCGGATGGGGTGACGGCTACACCCTGCCGCCGATCTTCTGGCCCACGGTGGTGCTGCCCGGCATCCTGACCATGCTGCCGATCTTCTATCCGTTCATCGAAGCTCGGTTCAGCAAGGACAAGTCGGTGCACAACCTGCTCGAGCGCCCGCGGGACAACCCGTTCCGCACGGCCCTCGGCGCCATGGCGATCGCGTTCTACGTCGTGCTGCTCATCTCCGGCGGCAACGACGTGCTGGCCGACAAGTTCCACATCAGCCTCAACGCGATGACCTGGGCCGGGCGCATCGGCATCCTGGTGGTGCCGCCGGTGGCCTACTACGTGGCGTACCGCCTGGCCCTGGGCCTGCAGCAGCACGACCGCGAGGTCCTGTCGCACGGCGTGGAGACCGGCATCATCCGGCGCCTGCCGGACGGCCGCTTCATGGAGGTGCACCAGCCGCTGCCGACGGCGAACGGCCACGCGGACGGTGACGGCCACCACGGCCTCGAATACGCGGGCTGGGTCGTGCCGAAGAAGATGAACCGCCTCGGCGCGCTCGCCCCGACGGTGAAGGGCTTCTTCTACCCGATCGAGAAGGCCGTCCCTCCGGCGAGGCCGTCTCAGCGCAAGGTCGAGGACGCCGACCGCGAGGAGATCACCTCGGGCCACTGAGCCCCTGGTCCAACACGAGACGGCCCCCGGGTTCATGGGAACCCGGGGGCCGATTCGTCTCCGGCGTCGCGGCGAGGCACCGCGCGCTGACGACGATCTACAGGCCCTGGGCCCACGCGGCGACCCGGCCGGCCAGCTCCTCGCCGTGCTTGGCCCAGCGGAAGTGGTCGACGGCCGCCTCGGGCGCATAGCGCTCACGCGTGACCGGCGCCCCCGAGAGCTTGTCGAGCAGCCGGGAAACGGTCCCGGGCGGCGTGTACCGGTCCCCGGCCACGTCGACCGCGAACACGGGCGTGCGGACGCGCTCGAACGCGGCCTCGACGTCGACCCCGCCGAGGCGCGGATAGCGCCCCGTGCGAGCCGTGTACGCCCAGTCCCGGATGACCCCGCGGGCCTGCCGCCCGCCGAACCCCCAGCCGGGCCAGACCCGCAGCACCGCCGAGGCCACCCCGAGCGCCTGGGTCTGCAGCAGGATCGCCGGCCCCTGCCCGCCGGGGTAGCTGCGCCAGTACGGCAGCCCGACCGCGACCAGCGCCAGCCCGGCGACATCGCTCCCGGCCCCGTACGCGCCCGCCGCCTCGAACGCCAGGTGCAGCGCGCACGCCTGCCCGCCCAGCGAATGCCCCACCAGGATCGTCCGCCGCCCCGCCCGCCGAGGCTTGAGGTGCGTCAGCACCGCGTCGACATCGGCCGTGAGATCACCCAGCCCGTAGCGTGACCCCCGCCCGGGCCGCGGCGAGCTCGCCCCCGTCCCGCGCAGATCCGCGACCACCACGGCGACGCCGGCCGCGGTCAGCTCGCCCGCGAACTTGCGGTAGTACCGGGCGGGCACGCCCATCGCCGGCCACAGCACCGCGAGCGTGGGCGCGTCGTCGGGCGCCGGATACACGTGCAGGGCGATCGAGTCGGACCCGCGGACCACGGTCTCCAGCGTCGGCTCCATGCTCGTAGGGTAGGCGTAGGAGGTTACCCGCAAGTAGCGCGCCCCCTCGCCCGTTACTGTGCTGCTGGTGAAGCCCGCCGATCTGCCGCAGATCCGCACGCCCGGGACGCCGGCCCTCAGCCCCGACGGCCGCGTCGCCGTCGTCGCCGTCGCGCGCGCCGACCTCGCGACCGACTCGTACACCTCGCAGCTCTGGCTCGTGCCGACCGACGGCTCGCGCCCCGCGGAGCAGCTCACCCGCGGCTGGCACGACAGCGCCCCGCGCTGTTCGCCCGACGGCCGGCACGTCGCCTTCCTGCGCCGCGCCGACAAGGCCGCCAGGCCCCAGCTGTGGCTCCTGCCGCTGGCCGGCGGCGACGCGTGGCCGCTGACCGACTGCCCCCTGGGCGCGGGCGTGCCCGACTGGTCGCCCGACGGCGCCCGGCTGGCATTCTCCGCCCGTGTGCCGCAGGAGTCCCGCTACGGCACCGCCAGCACGGACGACGGCGAACCGATCGGCCCCGACGGCGAGCCCCCGAGACGGCTCACCCAGGTCTTCAACCGCCTGGACGGCCTGGGCTTCTTCCGCGACCGCCCGTCGCACGTCTTCACGGTCACCCCGGCCGGCGAGCTCACCCGGCTGGCCGAGGGCCAGGGCGACCCGCGCTTCTCCCCGGACGGCGAGTGGCTGACCTACCTCGCCCCGCCCGGCGACGAATGGTCCGCGGACGTGTGCGTCTGCCGCGCGGACGGCTCGGACCAGCGGGTCCTGACCAGCGGCACGTTCGCGGCCGCGCAGCCCCGCTTCCGCCCGGACGGCCGCGCGGTCCTCTTCACGGCTGCTCCGGCGGCGGCGGTCCTGCGCAACGAGACCCTCTGGTCGATCCCGCTGGACGGCGGCGAGGCGGTCCCGCTGCTGGACCCGGCGCGCTACCACCTGGCCATGCCGGGCGGCGACATGGACGTGACGCCGCAGGGCGCCCTGTTCATGCACGAGAACCGGGGTGCGGTGGAGCTCCTGCGCGTCCCCTACACCGGCGAGGAGCCGACGCCCCTGGTGACCGGCGCTCGTCAGGTGGCCGCGTTCGCCTGCGCAAACGGCGTTCTCGTGACAAATGAGACGAATCCGTCGAACTGGGGCGAGCTGTACGCCGGTGATCGCCCGCTGACGGCGTTCAACGAGGGCTTCGAGGCGCTGGAGCAGGTCGAGCTGACGGCCACGGCCCCGGACGGCTACCCGGTCCACGGCTGGGTCGTGCGCCCCGCCGGCGAGGGCCCCCACCCGGTGCTCCTCATGATCCACGGCGGCCCCTACAGCCAGTACGGCTGGCGCCTCTTCGACGAGCCCCAGGTCTACGCGGACGCCGGCTACGCGGTCGTCTACGGCAACCCGCGCGGCTCCTCCGGCTACGGCGAGGCCCACGGCGAGCCCATCCGCGGCAACGTGGGCGAGGTGAGCGCGACGGACCTGCTGGCCCTGCTGGACGCGGCCCTGGCGGACCCCGGCCTGGACGCGTCCCGGGTCGGCGTGCTCGGCGGCTCCCACGGCGGCTTCATGACCACCTGGCTCGCCGCCCACCACGGCGACCGTTTTCGCGCGGCCGTCTCCGAGCGGGCCGTCAACGCGATCGACAGCTTCATGGGCTCGTCGGACATCGGCTGGTTCTTCGCCGACGCCCTGTATGGCGGTGACGTCGCCCGCCAGAGCCCGCTGTCCTACGCGGACCGCATCTCGCTGCCGATGCTCATCATCCACTCCGAGCAGGACTGGCGCTGCCCCGTCGAGCAGGCCTACCGCCTCTTCGTGGCCCTCAAGCGCAACGGCACCCCGGCCGAGCTGCTGCTCTTCCCGGGGGAGGGGCACGAGCTGTCGAGGTCGGGCCGGCCGTCGCACCGCATCCAGCGCTTCGAGGCCATCCTCGACTGGTTCGGCCGGCACCTGTGAGGGGCCCGGGCCGGGCGCGTGCGACAAGTGGAAACGATCACACGCGTCCGACCCGGAGCAGCTCAGACAATGCAGAGACCCTCGAGGTGCCGCATTCCGATATACACCTAGCCTAGCATGGCCATTCAAGTTGATCACATTGCAGTTCGACGCGGTGTAACCGCAGTGCTACGCGATGAGCAGCTCCGCCACCTGCACCGCGTTCAGCGCCGCACCCTTGCGCAGGTTGTCGTTCGAGACGAACAGGGCGAGGCCGTTGTCCACGGTCTCGTCCACGCGGATGCGCCCGACGAACGACGGGTCGGCGCCCGCGGCCTGCAGCGGCGTCGGGATGTCGCTCAGCGCCACGCCCGGCGCCGACGACAGCAGCTCCGTCGCGCGCGCGACCGAGATGGGCCGGGCGAAGCGGGCGTTGATCTGCAGGGAGTGCCCGGTGTAGACCGGCACGCGGACGCACGTGCCGCAGACGCGCAGGTCCGGGATCTCGAGGATCTTCCGGCTCTCGTTGCGCAGCTTCTGCTCCTCGTCCGTCTCGAAGGAGCCGTCGTCGACGAGGGCCCCGGCGAGCGGGAGCACGTTGAAGGCGATCGGCCGCGCGAACTTCGCCGGCGCCGGGAACGCCACGGCGGAGCCGTCGAAGGCGAGCGCCGCGGCGCCGTCGGCGACCTTGCGCACCTGCTCGTCGAGCTCGGCGACGCCGGCCAGCCCCGCGCCGGAGACGGCCTGGTACGTCGAGGTGACCAGGGCCACCAGCCCGGCCTCGTCGTGCAGGGGGCGCAGCACGGGCATCGCGGCCATCGTGGTGCAGTTCGGGTTGGCGATGATCCCCTTGGGCCGGTTGGCGGCGGCGTGCGGGTTGACCTCGGCGACGACGAGCGGCACCTCGGGGTCCATCCGCCACGCGGAGGAGTTGTCGATGACGACGGCGCCCGCGGCGGCCACCTTCGGGGCGAGCTCCTTCGACGTGCCCTTGCCCGCGGAGAACAGCACGACGTCCAGCCCGGCGTAGTCCGCGGTCTCCGCGTCCTCCACCGTGATCTGCTTGTCCTGCCAGTCGATGCTCCGCCCCGCCGAGCGGGCGGAGGCGAACAGGCGCAACTCGTCTACCGGGAACTGCCGCTCGGCCAGGATGTGGCGCATGACGCTGCCGACCTGCCCGGTGGCTCCTACGATGCCGATCCTCATGGCGGCGAGGGTACCGCCTCCGGAGCCCGCATTCGATGCGATTTGAACCACTGCAAACGGGCCTCAGCAGGGCAAACAGGAATTAGTCGGCGTCGGGGAGCCCGATCGCGAAAGCTTCTTCAAGATCGTGGCGGGAATACGCACGAAATGCGATGTGGGTGTCCGTCTCCACGACCCCGGGAACCTTGGAGATGCGGTTCGCGATGACCTCGGCGATCTCGTCGAACTGCTGCACCCGCACCATGGCGATGAGGTCCACGTTGCCGGCGACGGAGTACACCTCGCTGACGCCGTCGAGGTTGGCGATGTTCTCGGCCACCTCCGGGATCGAGTCGGTGGCGCAGTCGATGAGGACGATCGCGGTGATCACCTGCGGAGCTCCTTCCGGCCTGTGGGCAACAGCCATGCTAGTGGGCGGGGACGGTGAGCGACCGGCCGACCCGGATCGCCTGCCGCAGGGTCTCGCCCGCCGCGACGACCCCGCCCGGCCACACCACCCCGCCGCTGACCCGGCCGGCGACGTGGGCTCCGCTGCCGACGACGGCCCCGTCGAGCGTTCCGGTCACGACGGCGTCCGCGGCCACGAGATTTTCCCCGTGTACGGCATGCAGGTTCGCCGCCAGATAGTCCGCGGGAGTGCCGGTGTCCAGGTAGGTGCCCGGGTAGGCGACGACCTCCAGCCGCCCTTGCCGCTCCGCGGGCCGCCACACGAGCCGCACGAGGTCCGACGGCTCCGGCTCGAGCCCCTTCACCAGGTCCCACGGCAGCAGCGAGAACCCGGCGAAGCGGTGGGAGCCGAACTCGTACGGCGGGCCCGGCACCCCGAGCAGCCGCACCGTGTCCCCGTCCCACCCGTCCAGCAGCGCCGCGATGTCCGCGCCGGGGGACAGCGGCGCGGCCAGGTACGCGTCGGCGTTGCCCACCAGCACGCCCCGCCCGCCGATCCAGTCCCGCAGCAGCCCGATCCCGCCGGCGGTGCCGAGCGGGTCGCCGGGCTCGACGGACAGGTGGGCGCGCGAACCGACGTGCTCGGCGACGAGGTGCCCGAGGTAGCAGGCGTTGACGGCGGGGTCGAGCCCGAGGTGGCGCACCCGCTCCAGCGCCCGGTCCAGCAGCGCGACGTTGCCCACCGGGCACAGCGCCTTGGGCAGGTGCTCGGTCAGCGGCCGCAGCCGCCGGCCCTCCCCGGCCGCGAGGACCACGGCGCAGATGTCGGCGCTCATGCCTCCAGGACCTCCGGGTAGTCCTTGTACGGCCCGATGCCGTAGTGCGCGAGCAGCCGTGACGTGGACACGGTCAGCGGCGGCAGGTTGTCGACCCGGTGCCAGGCCGCCTCGAGGATCTCGGCGTGGTCGACGACGAGCTCGTCGCCGGGCTCGATCTCGGCCTCGAAGACCATGTCGACCCACTGGCCGCGGGTGTGCACGATCGCGTTGGGGGCGGCCGGGCGCATCCGCTCCGGCGGGAGCTTGATGCCGGTCTCCTCGTGCAGCTCGCGGGCGGCGGTCTGGGCCGGGGTCTCGCCGCGGTCCATCAGCCCGGCCGGCAGCGACCAGCCGGCGCCGGGCGGCTGGCGCAGCAGCAGGATCCGCGTGAGCGCGGGGTCGCGGACGATCGCGACGGCGCCGATGGTGTACGTCGGCTGGAACGTGCGCACGATTCGCCGCTTCCAGCGCCCGGGGAGCCGGTAGAACGTGCGGTACGCCAGCGCGCGCACGCGCCCACGCATGTCGGTCATCCGGTAAGGCTAGATGAGCCGTGCGCGGGGTCAGTGCGGTGAGTGGTCGACCAGCGCGATCAGCTCGGCCACGACCTCGTCGGCGGTGCGGGCGTGGTCGGCGACGGCGACGAGGAGGGTCTCGAGGTCGGGGAAGCCGAGGCGGGCCGCGAGGCGTACGAGCGGCAGGTCACTGGCGAGTCCGCGGCCCTGCTGGCGCAGCGCCAGCCCGATGGCGAGCCGGCCCAGGCGGACCTTGTTGGCGACGGTGATCGCCGGGGCCTCGTGGGCCTCGAACCAGCGGCTGATGTGGAGGCGGGCGTGCGGGGTACGCACGAAGTCCAGCCACTCCGGAGACGGTCCGCGCGCGGGGGCGTCGGCGTCGAAGTCGAACTCGTCGCGCTGGCCGGCGCGGGTGATGATCTCGACCGTGTCGCCGTCGGCGAGGGGGGAGGAGACGGCGGTGAGGCGGCCGTTGACCCGGGCGCCGATACATCGGTTGCCGACGTCGGCGCCGAGGATGTACGCGAGGTCGACCGGCGTCGCGTCCGCGGGCAGCAGCACGGGGCGCCCGCCGCCCGCCGTGAGCACGAGGATCTGGTCCTCGGCGAGGTCGCAGCGCAGCGAGGCGATGAACTGCGACGGGTCGGAGGCGGACGCCTCCCAGTCGAGCAGCCGGCGCAGCCAGTCGAGCTGCTCGGCCTTGGACGCGGGGCCGAAGCGCGCGGCGGTGCTCGGATAGCGGAAGTTCGCGACGATGCCGTACTCCGCCGCCTGGTGCATCTCGACGGTGCGGATCAGCACCTCGACCGAGCGGCCCTCGGGCCCGAGCACCGTGGTGTGCAGCGACTTGTAGTTGTTGTTCTTCGGTGTCGCGATGAAGTCCTTGAACCGCCCGGGGACCGGCCGCCACTTGCCGTGGACGGCGCCCAGCGCCGCGTAGCAGTCGGTGTCGGGCCCGTCGACCACGATCACGACCCGGGGCAGGTCGTGCGGTTCGGCGTAGTTGCCGTCGACGGTGTCCTTCCAGATGGAGTGCAGATGCCGGGGCCGGGGGGAGACGGTGGCGTCGAGGCCGAAGCGCTTGAGGTCGCCGCTCACCGCGGCGATGACCTTCTCGAGGTAGTCGTCCCAGCCGACCCGCTGCTCCACGTAGTCGGCGACGACCGCGTAGCCGCTGGGCGACACCGCCCGCAGCACCCAGTCCTCGAGCTCCCGCTTCAGCGCCTGGATGCCGAGCCGCTCGCACAGCGGGATCAGCACCTCCCGCGTCGCGGTGGCGATGCGGACCCGGCTCTTGACCGACCGCGCGTCGATGGTGCGCATGTTGTGCAGCCGGTCGGCGAGCTTGATGACGAGCACCCGCACGTCCCGCCCGGCGGCGACGATCATCTTGCGGATCGTCTCGGCCTCGGCGTCGGCGCCGTAGAACATCTTGTCGAACTTGGTGACGCCGTCGACGAGCAGCGCGACCTCGCCGCCGAAGTCGCGCTCCAGCGCCCCGAGGGTGTAGTCGGTGTCCTCGACGGTGTCGTGCAGCAGGGCCGCGACCAGCGTCGTCGTGTCCATCCCGAGGTCCGCGAGGATCTCGGTGACCTCCAGCGGGTGCGAGATGAAGGCCTCGCCGCTCTTGCGCATCTGCCCGCGGTGCATCTGCTCGGCGGTGGCATACGCCCGGCGCAGCAGCGCGATGTCCGCGGAGGGATGGATCTGCCGGTGTACTCGCAGAATGCCCGACATCGGGTCGTCGCCCGACTGCCACGGCAGCATCGCCCGCAGCCGGGCCCCGATGATCGCCGTGTAGGTGGCGGTCGGGTCGCCCGGCACCGCACCCCCGGCGAGCGCCTGATAGCTCGGCGGCGGCGGTACCTCGGGGGAGTCGTCGGCCGCCGGCGCGGTCAGCTTCTTGCGGGGCGCCGCGTACCGGTCGTCGAGCGGTTCCCGCCGGCTCGGCCGGGGCAGCGCCTGCTTGCGGCCCGCGCGGCTCTCGTCGGGCGCGTGCGTGTTGTGCGGCTTGCCGCCCTCGGCGGTCTCGGCCCGGGCTCGGCTCTCGACGGCTCGGGCCTCGGCGGCTCGGGCCTCAGCGGTCTCGGCCCGGGCTCGGCTCTCGGCGGCTCGGCTTTCCGCGGCTCGGGCCTCGGGGGTCTCGGTCGCGGGCGCGCCGGCCGGGGCGCTCTGTGCCTCTGCCTCTGCCTCTGCGCGCCGCGGCCGGTTCTCGATCGCCCGGTCGTTGGCGGGCCAGTCGGGTCCACCGGCGCGCGGCTCGTGCTCGTTGCTCCCGCGCTCGGGCCGTCCGCCGTGCTCGTTCGTGGGTCGCTCGCCGGAGGGGGCGCGGTCGTTCACTGCCCGGTCATGCTGATGCCCGCGGTCGGCCGGCACGTGGTCGGGCCGTCGGGCTCGATCCGGGCTCATCCGATCCGCGGGCACTCGGTCCGCGTGCTGCGACGCAGCGTGTTGCTGTTCGTGTGGACGCTCGGCGCCGTCCCCGCCCCGGTCGTTCGGCGACCGCTCGGTCCCGGCCCGCTCGCCTGGCGGCGCGACCCGCCGCCGCTCGGGCGTCGCGATGGTCGCGGTGGGGAGGCCTTTGGGCCCGAGGAACATCTCCGCCGGCCGGGGCCGCTCGCCCGGGGTCAGGAACCCGCCGGAGCTGAGGTTCTCGACGCGTATCGTCCGCGATCCGATCGCCCCGAGGCCCGCGTTCGCCCCGTCGTCGGGGGAGGGGCGGCCTGGCGGCGACATGCCGGAGTCGTCCAGCGCCGCGACCGCCTCGTCGACCAGCCGGTGCGCGTCCTGGCTGGTCACCGGGGCTGCGAGCGGATTCGTCCCGGCGCCGCGGAAATTCGGCAACTCCATGGGGTTGCCGTCCGACGCCGCTGGGTCCACCATGTACTCGCTGTGCGTCGCATTGGGGCCCGCGACATCCGCCGCAGCCGCGATGTTTGAAGCCCCCGGCTCGTGGGACTCAACACCCGGGACTTGGGACTCAACACCCGGGACTGCCGGACCGGCGAACGCGGCGCCCGGTATCGGGGAGGAGCCCGCACCGAAAGACGCGCCGGGTTGCATTCCGGGCTCCATAGCGGCACCTCCTCACCGACGGGCCTGCACGGGCCTGGGTTTGGGTAGGTTCCAGCCTAGTTTCCCACCGGGCATCCGATCGGTCATTTGAGTATGGTCGTTCGTCCGATGTACCTACCCATCCAAGTCGGTCTGAACCGATGCGGCCGCCTCGGCCCGCACGAGGAACGGCCGCCACCGCGCGGCCCCGTCCACCGGCGACGACCAGCCGATATCGGTCTTGACCAGCCGCGTCTCGGGCCGCTCGAGCCAAGCCAGGATGCGCTCGGTCTCCTCCGGGGAGGCCCGGGGCGTCGGTCCCGGCCCGGGCTGGACGGTTTCCGCTGTGGCCAACACCACATCCAGCGTCGGCTGTGGATGCACCCTCGGGGGTGAAACGCCCGCCGCGGCGAGTCGCCCGTGCCGCACCACCGCGATCTCCCAGCCCCCGGCGGCCGACGGGCGCGCGGCCACCACCTCGGGCAGCCCGCTCAGCCCGGCGAGGCGCTGCTGGCGGATCGCGGTGCGCAGGAACGCGACGAGCCGGCCCCGCAGCGTCGCCGCGTCCTCGTAGCGCTCGGCCTCGGCCAGGGCCTCGATCCGTGCCATGAGCCCCCGCACGACCGGCCCGGGGTCGCCGACCGTCGCCGCCCGGAACGGTGCCGCGGCCGCCGTCTCGTAGTCATCGGCCGAGATCCGGTGCTCGCACGGGGCCGGGCAGCGGCCCAGCTCGGCGAGCGCGCACGCCGGGGTCTGGGTGCGCAGCGACAGCTTGTGGGTGCACTGGCGGATCGGCAGCGCGTCGTAGAGCCCGGCCGCCGCGAGGTCGGCGGAGCGCCGCGAGCCGAACGGCCCGAGGTAGGCCGCGCCGTCGCCCTGCACCTCCCGCACGATCGACAGCCGCGGGTAGGCCTCCCTGGTGAGCTTGAGCCAGACCACGCGCTCCGGGAACTTCGAGCGGCGGTTGTACGGCGGTTTGTGCGCCGCGATCAGGCGCAGCTCGCGCACCTCGGCCTCCAGCGAGTGCGCGCACGGGATGGCCTCCACACGCTCGGCCGCGTTGATCATCTCGCTGATCCGCGCGCGCTTCTCGGCCGCCGTGAAGTAGCTGCGCACGCGGGTCGCGATGGAGGAACTGGTGCCGATGTAGAGCGGCCGGTCCTTGTGTCCGCGGAAGATGTAGACCCCGGGGGCGTCGGGCAGCCCCTCGGCCAGGTGCTTCTTGCGCCGCTGGGCCGGGCTGACCGCCTTGACGAACTCGATCACGTCGCCGACGGTGTGCACCTTGAGGCTGCCGAGCCGGGCGAAGAGTCCGTGCAGCACGTCCACGGTGGCCCGGGCGTCGTCCAGCGCCCGGTGGACCGGCTGGGTCGAGGCCCGGAAGTGCCGCGCGAGGGTCGACAGGCGGTGGTTGGGCACCTCGTCGGCGACCATCGCGCGCCGGGCGATCGCGGCGGTGTCGAGCACGATCGGCTTCGGCCACGCGTAGCCGTGCTTGGCGCAGGCCGCCTTGAGGAACCCGGTGTCGTAGGGCGCGTTGTGCGCGACCCACACCGCGCCCTGGGCGAACTCGAGGAAGCTCGGCAGCACCGTCTCCAGCCGCGGCGCCTCCAGCAGCATCGTCTCGGTGATGCCGGTGAGCACCGTGATGAACGCCGGCACCCGCTCCTGCGGGTTGACCAGGGTGCCGAACTCGCCGAGGATCTCGCCGCCGCGGACCTTCACCGCGCCGATCTCGGTGATGCCGCCGCCGTCCGGTGCGCCGCCGGTGGTCTCCAGGTCGACCACGACGAACGTGGTGGAGAACAGGGTGGCGGCGCGCGGGTCGTCGAACAGGGCGTCGAGCGATTCCTGGTGGTAGTGGGGCACGGGCGCACACTACGACCAGGGTGTGACAAAAAAATCCTAGTGCGGCGGGAAGCGCAGCTCGATGCGCACGTCGGGGGAGCCGATCATGGCCGAGGTGTCCATGACGGTGGCCCCGTGGGCGCGCAGGATGTCGGCGACGGCCCGGGGCACGGGCTCGTCGGCCGGGCGCATCCCGGCGAGGTCGGCCTGCCACTCGGGCCGGATGCTGCCGCCCGCGTGGCCGATCTCGATCGCCGGCACCGGGGTGCTCAGCACCCGCACCGCGACCCGGCCGCCGGCCGGGGCCAGCTTGAGCGCGCCGAAGATGACGTAGTCGAGCGCGCGGGACAGCCGCGCGGGGTCCGCGTGGATCGATGCCGGGTCGGTCAGCCCCAGCGTGATGGCGATGTTGCGGGCGTCGGCGATCCCGCGCAGCTCCCGGATGCGGGCCTCGGTCAGGTAGGCGAGGTCCACCGAGCGGGGCTCGGGCCGGCCCCGCAGGTCGTCGGTCACCACCAGCCGACGCAGCTCGAGCAGCTCGGTGACCTGCTTGGCGAGGGCCCGCAGCGCCTTCATCTGGTCGAGGTCGAGCCGGTGCGGGTTGTGGTCGACCACGCACAGGGTGCCCAGGGCCGCGCCTTCCGCCGTGAGCAGCGGCGCGCCGGCGTAGAAGCGGATGCCGTCGTCCGGGGTGACGTACGGGTTGTCGGCGAAGCGCACGTCGGCGGTGGCGTCGGGCACGACCATGAGGTCGCGGCCCATGATCGCGTGCGCGCAGAAGGCCACCTCGCGGGGCGTCTCCGCCAGGTCGATGTCGCCGATCTTGGCCTTGAACCACTGCCGCTCGGTGTCCACGAGCGTGACGAGCGAGATCGGCGCGCCGCAGACCTCGCTCGCGATTCGGACGATGTCGTCGAAATCGGTCTCCGGCGGCGTGTCCAGGACAGCCATCGCGTGCAGCGCGGAGACGCGGTCCGCCTCGTTGCTGGGTACCGGTACCGCCATCCCCGCCTCCCAAGCCGTACACCTAATTGGGTGAAATAAGGATATGTCAGCTTTTAGCCGTTCGAGGTAAGGCGGCCGTCTCGGACACCATCCCGGGCGAATGTGGTCGACAATGCGACACTGGAGTGATGTCTGCGCACGACGCTCCCGACGACCTCGAGATCGAGGCCGCGATGGAGCCTGCGCAGGCCACGGAGGACGAACTCGAGCCGGTGCTGCCCGACGTCGTCCGGCAGCGGGTGATCGCCCTCGCCGCGGGGGCCATGACCGGGCTGCCGCTGGAGGAGCTGCCCATGCCGCTGCGGCGGGTGGCCAAGTTCGCCCCGAACCGCCGCGCCCGCCTCGGCGGCCCCGTCATCGCCATGCAGCTCTCCGGCGACCCCCTGCTGCGTCAGCGCCTGGCCACCCGGGTGGTCAACGACGCCGGTGACCTGGGCGCGGCCGTGCTCGAGGGGCTCGCCCCGGCGGCGGCGGACCCGGTCGAGGTGGCGGCGCTGGCGTACCTCGCCCGCCCCGACGGCTGGCGCCGGCTCGTCACCGACGCGACCGAGACCGTGCGCGCCGAGGCCGAGGGGGCCGTCGCCTCCGAGCGCGTCCGCGACGTCGAGCAGCGCCTCGCGCGCGCCGAGCACGACCGGGCCGTCGCCCGCGTCGAGGCCGACAAGCTGCGCGACGAGCTGGCCCGGCTCCGCGACGAGACCGCCGGCCTGCGCGAGGAGGCCCGGGCGCTGGCCAAGGCGCTGCGCGAGTCGCAGGCCAAGGAGCGCAAGGTCACCGACATGCTCGCGGCCGAGAAGGGCCGCGCCGCCAAGGTCAACGCCGACCACGACGCCGAGCTGCGCCGCCTGCGGGCCCGCCTCGCCGAGGCCGAGACCGCCGCGGGCGCCCAGCGGCAGAGCGCCAAGGACGCCCGCGCCGTCGACGACGCCCGCCTCTGGCTGCTGCTCGAGACCATCGGCCAGGCCGCCGTCGGCCTGCGCCGCGAGCTCGCCCTCGACCCGACCGACAAGCTCCCGGCCGATTTCGTGGCCGACGCCGCCGCCGAGCGCCCGGAGGGCGTCACCGCCGCCGCGCGCGCCCTGGACGCCGACGACCCGGCCCGCCTCGACCAGCTGCTGAGCCTGCCCAAGGCCCACATGATCGTCGACGGCTACAACGTCACGAAGAAGGGGTACGCGGAGATCTCCCTCGAGCAGCAGCGCAACCGCCTCATCGCCGGGGTCGGCGGGCTCGCGGCGCAGACGCGCGCCGAGGTCACCGTCGTGTTCGACGGCGCGGAGCGGGTGCACGGCCTGCCGCCGGCGCCGCGGGGCGTGCGGGTGCTGTTCTCCCGCAAGGGCGAGACGGCCGACGAGCTGATCCGGCGCCTGGTCCGGGCCGAACCCGCGGGGCGCCCGATCGTGGTGATCTCCTCGGACAAGGAGGTCATCGACGGGGTACGCCGCCACGGCGCCTACCCCCTCTCCTCGGACACCCTCCTGCGCCGCCTGTCCCGCTCCTGACCCCCTGCCGCGGGCCGTCTCGTTCCCGCGCTTCGCTACCTGCGCGGTCTCGCTTGCCCGTGCGCGCTCGTCTGGTGCCTGGGTTTCCTGCTGCCGGTCCGGCTCCCGCGCTGGCTCCCGCACCTTGCTTTCCGCGCTTCGGCTTCCCGCACTTCGCCTTCCCCGCGCCGAACGCGCCTGGGCGGGTCCGGCCCGCCTCCGCACGCTCCGTGATCATCGCTCTGACCTGGGCGTTTGCATTTTTTGTCGTACCCCCTCGCTACCGTTCGTGCTATCGGGTTCACCGATACGCCATATGCCGGGCGGATCCCGGCTCCGGCGGATCGTCGGTATTGGAGGAGCGATGCTCGTCGACTGCGAAAGCTGTTCGGTGCGGGGCAACGCCTGCAGGAGTTGCGTGGTGACCCTGCTGCTCGACACCCCGCCCGCGTTGCACCAGCTCGGCGCCGAGGAGGTGCGCGCCATCGAGGTGTTCGAGCTCGCCGGGTTCGACGTCACCGTCCTGGAGCCCACCCACTTCGAGGCCACCCCCGTGACCCCCGTGCCCTCACCCCGCCGTCGCCGCGGGCGCGCCGCATAGGCCGCCGTGATGCCCACCCGCTTCCGTCCCGTGCTCACGCTCGGCGTGCCCGGCGTGCCGGGCGCGGCCGTTGACGTTGCGGCTGCGGCCGTCGGGGTGCGACGAAGGCGGCCGCGATGACCACCCGCTTCCGCCCCGTGGTCACGCTCCTCGTGCCGGGCGCGGCCGACGGCGTGCCGCATAGGCTGGCACGATGACTCCCCGGCTCTGGGCCACGATCACGCTCGTCGTGCTGCTCGTCGCCGCGGCCGTCGTCGCGCTGCTGCGGGTGCCCTGGTCGTCGCCGCCCGCGCCGCGCGCCGATCAGCTCGCCGCGCTCAACACCCTGCCGCGCGACGCGGTCGCCCAGGGGCGTGCCTTCCACGCGGCGTTGCGCCCGGGGATGTATCTCTCGATCGTCCTCGGCCTCATCGTCGCCCTCGTGCTCGGCCTCACCCCCGCCGGCGCCTGGCTCGTGGAGCAGGCCGGGCGCCCGTTCGGCGGCCACTGGCTGGCCCGCGCCCTGCTCGGCGGCTTCCTCGTCACCCTCGTCGGCGAGGTCGTCGCGCTGCCCCTGTCCGCGTGGCGCCAGTCGATCCTGCGCCGCTACGGCCTGTCCACCCAGAACTGGGGCGGCTGGACCGTCGACCTGCTCAAGGGCTATGCCGTCGGCGCCGTCATCGGCGCGATCGTGCTCGTCGGCTTCTACACCGTCACCCACTTCGCCCCGCGCTGGTGGTGGGCCTGGGCCGCGACCGGCGCCGCGGTGCTCACGATCCTGTTCTCGTTCATCCTGCCCGTCCTCGTCGAGCCGGTCTTCAACAAGTTCACCCCGATGCCCGACGGCGAGCTGCGCACGAGCCTCATGAGCCTGGCCGCCCGCGACGGCGTCCCGGTCCGCGACGTGCTCATCGCCGACGCGTCCCGCCGCACCCGAGCCGTGAACGCCTACGTCTCCGGCCTCGGCCCGACCCGCCGCATCGTCGTCTACGACACCCTGCTGGAGAAGGCCCCACCGGCCGAGGTCGAGTCCGTGGTGGCCCACGAGCTCGGCCACGCCAAGGACGGCGACGTCCTGACGGGCACGCTGCTGGGCGCCCTGGGCGCCGCGGCGGCGGTCTGCGCCCTCTACCTGATCGGCTCCTGGTCCGCCCTGCTACGCCTGGCCCGCGTCGACTCGATCGCCGAACCCCGGGCCCTGGCCCTGCTCCTGGCGCTGGCCACGATCGCGAGCCTGTTCGCCGGCCCGGCCCAGGCTTTCGTCTCCCGTCGCGTCGAGGCCCGAGCCGACGAACACGCCCTGCGGCTGACCGCGAACCCGAAGGAGTTCGAGGCCATGCAGGGCCGCCTGGCCCTGGTCAACCTGGGCGACCCGGACCCCAACCCGCTGGAGCAGTTCCTCTTCGGCAGCCACCCGACAGCGGTGGAACGCATGGCCGCCTCCCGAGCCTGGGCCCGCGCCCACCCATAGCCCGCTCGCGTCTTCGGGCTGCTCGCGTCTTCGGGCTGCTCGCGTCTTCGGGCCGCACCCACCCGCCTGACCAGCCGCACCCGCCCGCGATCCCGCAGACCCGCAACCCGCCGCTCGCACGCCACTCCAGCCGAGCCCGCGCCCGCCTGCCCGACTAGCCGCGCCCGTTCGCAACTCCGCGCGCCCAGCTGAGCCTGCGTGTGCCTGCCCGCCTGGCCGCGCTCGTTCGCAACTCCGCGCGCGCAGCTGAGCCCGGGTGTGCCTGCCCGACTGGCCGCGTCCGTTGGCAACTCCGCGCGCGCAGCTGAGCCCGGGTGTGCCTGCCCGACTGGCCGCGTCCGTTGGCAACTCCGCGCGCGCAGCTGAGCCCGGGTGTGCCTGCCCGACTGGCCGCGCCCGTTCGCAACTCCGCGCACGCAGCTGAGCCCGGGTGTGCCTGCCCGACTGACGGCGCCCGTCCGTGACTGCGCAGAGCCGCGATCCGTGTCGCCGGGCGTACGGCGCCCACGTCCGTGCCCTCGGCCGGCCGCAGCGGTTCGGGATTCCGCGGACCCGCAAACCGACTCGGCGGCCACCGCCCATTCGGTGCGGGTGAGCCCGGCGCATCGAGCCGCCGCGCGAGCGCTTCCTGACCGGCGGTGCTGCCATCGCACGGAGAAGCACGACAGAAGCACGGGGAAGCACGAAGAGGACAGGAGCGAGCTGCTCCTGCGCGCGGGCGCTCGTCGACGAAGGAGGGTGCCCTCGCGTGGGAGCAAGACGAAGGAGGGCGCCATCGCGTGGGAGCAAGACGAAGGAGGGTGCCATCGCGTCGGGGGGAGAGAGTGGGCGGTCGCGTCAGGTGGGGGAGTCGCGGCGGCGGGGGACGTAGAACTCGACCTCGGTGCCCTTCCCCGGGCGGCTGGAGATCTCCGTCGTCCCGCCCAGGTCCGCGATCCGCCCGCGCATCGACTGGGCCACGCCCAGCCGCCCCGCGTCCGCGGCCTCCGTCAGGCGCTCCGGCGCGAAGCCCACGCCGTCGTCGCGGACGGTCACGCGTACGGCATCGCCCTCGTCCTCCACGAGGACCCACGCGCGCGCCGTCGGGCCCGCGTGGCGGCGGACGTTGTCGAGGGCGGCCTGGACGGCGGCGGTGAGCTCGGTGGACGCGTCGGCCGGCAGGAGCACCGGCTCCGCGGGCGCCGCGACCTCGATGGTCGGGGAGGCGAGGGCCGTGAGGGTGGCGCGCACGTCGAGGCGGTTGGCCGCCGGCGCGATGGGGCCGCCGGAGAGCAGGTTGCGCAGTGCCTGCTCCTGCTCGCCCGCGAGGGTGGCGAGCTGCGGGCCGGCCCCGCCGAGCTCGTTGCCGTGGCGCTGCATGAGCGCGAGCACCTGCAGGACCCCGTCGTGGATGGGGCGGGCGAGCCGGTTGCGTTCGGCCTCGGCGGCCTCGCGGCGGATCTGCTCCGCGCGCAGGCGGTCCGCGCGGCGCGACGCCCACTGCTGGGCGAAGCCGAGCCCGCCGACGCCCGCCGCGGCGACGAGGAGCAGGACGGCCGACGTGGTGAGGTGGAAGACCGGGTTGAAGTACGAGGAGGCGGGCAGCCCGTCCTGCAGGTACGTGGCCTCGATCGCCTGGCGCCCGCCGAGGGCCAGCACGACCGCGAGCGGGCCGAGGGTCGCGGGTGCGGCGCCCGACGGGGCGAGGGTCGGCGCGACGGTGCCGACGATCGCCGTCGCCGCCGCGGTGACGAGCACCGCGATGAGGATGCCCGGCACGACGCTGCCCTGGCTGGCGAGCTTCTCCGGGTGCCCGGTCGTGGCCGCGTACGCGATGAACAGCGCGGTCGCGGCGGCCACGGTCACGCCGGCGGTGAGCGGCACCCGCAGCCGGGTCCAGGCGAGGCCGGCGCCGACGGCGAGCCCGCCGAGCACGGAGAAGAAGGGCAGGGTGGTGTACCGCAGCGCCCCCATCGCCAGGATCAGCGGCGCGACCATGCCGACCTGGGCCGTCGCCGCGGTCAGGGCCCCGCCGAGGGACCAGGGGCCGGCCATCGCCGCGAGCGCGGCGACCACGATGAGCGTGATGGTGCCGATGACGGCGCCGGCCACGTACGCGTGGCGGTACATCGCGCTCTGTGACACCCCGAGCAGCATGGCGAGGCGGTCCGGGGTGAGCAGGCCCAGCGGGAAGGCGAGCGCCAGGGCGAGGCCGCCGGCCAGGACCAGCCGCAGCCGGGGCCAGCCCTGGTGCTCGGGGCCGCCGGGCCGGGCCGCGGGGTCGTGCCCGCGCAGCAGCCACGCCGCCGTCGCCGCGCCGGCGATCCCGAGCACGACGAGCGTGCGCTGCCAGTCGTAGACGGCACCGTACGGCTGCCACCAGGCGTCGGCGATGGCCATGCCGAGCAGGGTGGTCCCGACGCTGAGCCCCGCGACCAGCGTGCCCCGGCCGGTCTCGCCGCGCCGGAGCATCGCCTGGGCGGCCGCGAGCACCGCGACGAGCGCGAGCGGCTGGGCGCAGCGGGGCAGCAGCGAGACCGACAGCGGCAGGTGCCGTGCCAGTTCCGTCGGCAGCAGCATCGGTACCGCCAGCAGCCCCGCCCCCGCCATCAGCACCGGCCACCGGCGCAGCAGGACGAGGGCGGCCACGATGACGACGATCGGCCCCAGCTCGTACGCGGCGTCGAACGCGCCGCGCGGGCTGGCCTGCAGCGCGAGGTTGAGCACCGGGTTGCCCGGACCGCCGTAGGGCGAGCGCGCCGAGGACGTGGCCACGAGCAGCACCGCGCCGCTGAGCGCACCGGCGAGGGCCGCGGTCCGCTGCCGCGGCGTGGCGACGGCCGGGGTCGGGCTGGACGGGACCGGGGTGGACGGGACCGGGCTGGACGGGATCGGCGTGGACATCGCAGCGATCATCGCCGAATCGCCGCGCTCATGCACGCGCGTGAATCGAGGCGCCCGCAGGGGCGGTGCGGCTCGGGGCGGTGCGGGTCGGGCGCGGGGGTGTGGTGCGGGTGCGGTTCGGGGCGGTGTGGATCGGGCGCCGTGGTGTGGTGCGGGTGCGGCTCCGGGCGGCGTGGATCGGGCGCGGTGGTGTGGTGCGGGTGCGGCTCCGGGCGGTGCGGGTCGGGCGCCGTAGCGTGGCGTAGGTGCGGCTCGGGGACGCCGGGGTGCGGCAGGCGCACGGGACGCCCGTCCGGCCGGTACTCGAAGTGCCACCACTCGTTGTCGTACGTCCGGTAGAGCCCGTGCCGGTCGCCGTGGCGCTCGAGCCACCGGGCGCCCTCGGTCGGCCGCACGTCCAGCGCGGTCCCGGCGACGTGCCGCGACGCGTGCGGCGGCAGCACCCGGCGCCAGGCCGCCGCGACCGACCCGTCGCGGGCGACCGCCGCGGCGAAGAGCCGGGCCTGCTCCACCGGGTCGCGGTAGCCCGACGTGAGGCCGATCAGCTCGCCGTGGCGCCACAGGGCCTCAGCGCGCGCCGCCTCGAACGCGGCCCGCGTCGCCCCCGTCAACCCGGCCAGGTTCTCGGCCGGGAACCGCGCCGCGAGCGCCCACTGGCAGGCCCGGTGCCGCGCGGGCCCGAGCGCTCCCGCGCGCGAGGCGAGGTCGGCCCGGTCTCGCGCGGGCCCGAGCGCTCCCGCGCGCGAGGCGAGGTCGGCCCGGTCTCGCGCGGGTCCGAGCGTCCTCGGGCCGGAGCCGAGGTCGTCCCGGTCCCGCGCGGGTCCGAGCGTCCCCGGGCGGGAGGCGAGGTCGGCCCGGTCTCGCGCGGGTCCGAGCGTCCCCGCGCGGGAGCCGAGCTCGGCCCGGTCCCGTGCGGGGGCGAGCGCCCGTTCGCGCGCGGCGAGCGGTGCCCGCTCCCGGGCGGTCCTCGCGCACCGGTGCGGTGTCACGAGCCAGGCGACGGGCACGAGCGCGACCGCCAGCGCGCGTGTGACCCGCCGGTACACCACGTCCCGTCGCCGCGCGGTCGCGGCGCCCCCGTCAGCGAGCGTGTACGGCATGCGAAGAATCTGCCGGTCGGGCCGGGGTGCGGGCCTGAGTCGGGGTACCCATTTCGCGCTGGGTACCGCCACTCAGATGCAATGGACCCATGTCGTCGGATGTGCGCGTCTGCTTCCTCGGGGATTCCTTCGTCGCCGGGGTCGGCGATCCCCAGTGCCTCGGCTGGGCGGGCCGCCTCGCCGTGCTGGCCCATCGCCGCGGTACCCCGCTGACCGCCTACAACCTCGGCATCCGCCGCGACACGTCGGCCGACGTGCTGGCCCGCTGGCGCGCCGAGTGCACGCCGCGCCTGCCGGCCGGCTGCGACGCGCGGCTCGTGCTCTCCTTCGGGGTCAACGACACCGTCCAGGGCCTGCCCGCGGCCGAGTCCACCGGCCGCCTGCGCACCCTGCTGACCGACGCGGCCGCGTGGCCGCGGCTCGTGGTCGGCCCGCCGCCGGTCGGCGACGAGCCGGTCAACCGCGCGCTCGCCGCCCTCGACGAGACGTTCGCGGAGGCCTGCCGGGACCTGCGGGTGCCGTACGTGAGCACGCTGCCCGCCCTGGTGCGCGACCCGGTCTGGATGCGCGAGGTCCGCGACGGCGACGGGGCGCACCCGGGCGCGGCCGGCTACGAGGCCCTGACCCGCCTGGTCGCCCCGGCCTGGGCCAGGTGGCTCGACGCCGGACCCCTGACCCCCTGACCTTCTGACCCCCTGACCCCCGACGCTTCGATCTCCTGGCCCGCGGCGCCTCGTGGCCGGGCCCGGCGGGGCGCGCCGGTACAGTCTCCCGGTGGCGACCTCACTGCTGATCACCAACGACTTCCCGCCCCGGCCGGGCGGCATTCAGCAGTTCGTGCACAACCTCGCCGTCCGCCAGCCGCGCGACGAGGTCGTCGTCTACGCCTCGACCTTCCCGGGCGCCGAGAAGTTCGACGCCGAGCAGCCGTTCGAGGTCGTCCGGGAGCACACCGGCATGCTGCTGCCGACCCCGCACGTGGCCCGGCGGGCCGCCGAGATCGCCCGCGCCCGAGGCTGCGACCGGGTCTGGTTCGGCGCCGCGGCCCCGCTCGGGCTGCTCGCCGCGGGCCTGCGCCGCCGCGCCGGGATCGAGCGCGCGGTGGCGATCACGCACGGGCACGAGGCCGGGTGGGCGGCGCTGCCGGGCGCGCGGACCCTGCTGCGGCGCATCGCGCGGGGGACGGACGTGGTCACCTACCTGGGGGAGTACTTCCGGGTGCGGCTCGCCCGCGCCATCGGCGGGCTGACGGACCTGCGGCAGCTCGCGCCGGGCGTGGACGTGGACGCCTACTCGCCGCGGGTCGACGGCTCGGTGGTCCGGGAGCGTCACGGGCTGGGCGGCCGCCCGGTCATCGTGTGCGTCTCCCGGCTGGTGCCGCGCAAGGGCCAGGACGTGCTCATCCGGGCCCTCCCGCGGATCCGCCGGGCGGTGCCGGACGCGGCGCTGCTGGTGGTGAGCGGCGGGCCGTACCGCGCGACCCTCGAACGCCTCGCCCGCGAGCACGGCGTGCGCGGCGACGTGGTCTTCACCGGCCCGGTCGAGTGGGCGGAGCTGCCCGCGCACTACGCGGCCGGGGACGTGTTCGCGATGCCCTGCCGCACGAGGCGCCGCGGTCTCGACGTCGAAGGGCTCGGGATCGTGTACCTCGAGGCCTCCGCCACCGGCCTGCCCGTCCTCGCGGGCGACTCGGGCGGCGCCCCCAACGCGGTCCGGGAGGGCGAGACGGGCTTCGTGGTCCCCGGCCGCGACGTGGACGCGGTGGCCGACCGGCTCGTCACCCTGCTCCAGGACCGCGACCTGGCCAGGCGCATGGGCGCGGCCGGCCGCGCCTGGGTCGAGTCCGAATGGCGCTGGGAAACGCAGGCCGCGCGCCTCCGGTCGCTCCTTGCCCTGCGGTAACCATCGCCCTCGCCGGACGGCCGCGGCGCGGATATCGGTGACGGGGAAACGCCGCCGGGCGCCGGAATCGAAAGCGACGCCGAAAAACGCGGCCGGAAACGTCAGGCTTATCCCCGCCGGCGCATTCCGGGAATGGCGCGGCCGGCTGCCCGGGGGTATCGGGAGCCGGCCGTCAGCGCGATTGCGGGGGTCGGGCGGAACGCGTCAGAAACTGGGGGCGTCGGGGGCTTCGAGCAGACCGAGGCGCAATGCCGTCATGAGCGCCTGGGCCCGGTTGGCCGCGCCGAGCTTCTCGTAGAGCTTCGAGATGTGCGTCTTCGCGGTGGATTCGGAGACGAACAGCTGCTTGGCGATGCCGGCCACGCTCATGCCGTCCGCGAGCAGGCGCAGGACCTGGCCCTCGCGGGGCGACAGCTGCGGGCCGCTCGGGGCCAGCCGGCGCTTCATCGCCTCGGCCAGGTCGGCCGCGGTGAACGCGCTGGGCGCCGAGGCGGCGTGCCGGGCCGCGGCCACGACCTCGTCGGCCGGGGCCGTCTTGGGCACGAACGCGGAGGCTCCGGCCTCGAGCGCGCCGAAGAGCTGGTCGTCGCCGGCATACATGGTCAGCACCACGATGCCCATGCTGTTGCTGGTCTTGCGCAGGGCGCGGGTGGCCTCCAGCCCGCTGCCGTCGGGCAGCCGGAGGTCCATGATCACGACGTCGGGCTGCAGCGCGCCGGCCTGGCGGATCGCCTCGGCGGCGGTCGCGGCCTCGCCCACCACCTCGAACTGGCGGTCGCGCTCGAACGCGTGCCGCAGCCCTCGGCGAATCAGATCGTGGTCGTCGACGAGCAGCACTTTGGTGCGTGTCGTCGGCGTCGCGGTAGTAGACATTCCCGGTGCTCTCTCCCTCTGGGTGCCTTCACGCTACCGCGCACGCGGTGCGGTTCCGAGCACAACCGCCACTGTGGTCCCATTCGGCACGCGTGGCGTGATCTCCAACCGGCCCCGGATACGTTCCGCCCTCTCGGCCATGATCGCAAGACCATAGTGGCCGTCCGGCCGGTTCTCACCGATGCCGCTGCCATCGTCGGATATTTCTACCTGTGCGAACGGTGGATCGACCGCGCACGTTACCCAAAGATTCTCCGCGCCGGCGTGTTTGCGCGCGTTGGTGATGGCTTCCTGGGCAATGCGCAGCAGTTCTGCCTCGACGGCGGCCGGCAGCCGGGCGGTGGTCTCGTCGAGCGAGAGATGCACCCGCAGGCCGGCCGACGCGCCGACGGTCCGTGCGTAGTCGGAGATCGCCGCGGTGAGCCCGCCGTAGCGGTCCACCTCGCTGCGCAGCTCGAACAGCGACAGGCGCAGCTCCGTGATGACCCGTGTGACCTCGGCCCGCAGGATCCGCAGCTCCTCCTCGGCCGCCTCGGCGTCGGGCAGCGCGGCGACCGCGTTGTCGATGCCGTAGCCGACCATGACCAGCTCCTGCGCCACGCCGTCGTGGATCTCGCGGGCGAGCCGCTGCCGCTCCTCGGTCGTCGCCAGCGAGCGGACCTCGTCGAAGAGCAGGGCCGCCTCGAGCCGCAGCGCCGCCGCCCCGGTCACCGACTGGACCTTGGTGACCAGCGCGGGCGGGTAGGAGCCGGGGGAGTCGGACTCCAGCACGATCAGCCCGACGGTGCGCACCCCGGCGATGAGCGGCACGGCCATCGAGGAGATGCTCTGCCCGCGGGCGACCGAGCGGGCCTGCGAGCGCCCGGAGACGACCGGCTGCTGGGTGGCCCACGCGTCGGCGACGGCGCTCTCGGTGTCCAGCGCCGTCTCCCAGTCGAGCCGCTCGACGCCGGCCTGGGCCAGCACGACCAGCCGCCCGCCGCCGCTGCCGGACAGCACGGCCCCGCGGGTGGAGGGCACCAGCGCCCGGACCTCGTCGAGCAGGTGCTCGGCCAGGCCGCCCGGGTCGAGCGTGGCCCCGGGCAGCTGCCGGGCGACGCTGCGCAGCTGGGTCAGCAGGCGCGTGGCCTCGGCGTAGGGCTGCGGGGTGGCCTCGGGCCGGCGGGCCAGCAGCACCCGCTGCAGCATCGTGGCCTGGAACGCGGCGACCCCGGCGATGACCAGCCAGGTGCCGCCCGCGGCGAGGTAGTCCCGCTCGTCGAGCCGCCCCTCGACCGCCCCGCCGATGACGAGCAGCGCGGCCGCCGCGGCCAGGTAGGCCCCGGCGAGGCGGCGCCCCTCGGACAGCGCGGCCGCGACGATCGGCACCGGCAGGTAGAGCAGCAGCGCCTCGGCGTCGTGGTTGAGCGTCGACGCGGCGAAGGCGGTGATGAGGACCTCGGCGGTCCGGCCGAGCCGGCCGACCTCGTGCGGGTCGGGCGCGACGGTCGCGACGACCGCGGCGGCGAACAGCAGCGCGAGCCAGAGCAGCTCGGCCCCGCGCACGTCGTCGGAGAGCAGCAGCACGGCGACGAGGGCCAGCAGCAGCACCCGCACGACGACGATCGCCGTGCGCGCCTGCGTCGCGGCCGTCCCGGCGCGCTCACCGGCCGGCGTGCTGCGAGCCGGCGCGGCCGTGCGGGTAGCGGACAGGTCCGTCAACGGCGATCCCTCCAGGCGGCCGGGGGTTGTCAACTGCGGTCGGGCATCGGTCGGGGTGGTGCTCAGCGCTCGTAGATGGCGGCGATCTCGCCCGCGTACTGCCGCATCACGACGTTGCGCTTCACCTTCAACGACGGAGTGAGCTCCCCGGTCGCCTCGGTGAAGTCGCGGGGCAGGATCCGGAAGACCTTGATCGCCTCCGCCTTCGACACCGCCTGGTTGGCCTCGTCGATCGCCTTCTGGATCTCCGCGCGCAGCTGCTCGTCGCCGGCCAGGCTCTCCATCGAGGCGTCCTCGGGCTTGCCGTTGTCGCGCTTCCAGGCCGGCAGCGCGTCGGGGTCGATGGTCACCAGCGCGGCGATGAACGGCTCCCGGTCGCCGACGACCATGCACTGGCTGACCAGCGCGTGGGCCCGGACCCGGTCCTCGAGCACGGCCGGCGCGACGTTCTTGCCGCCGGCGGTGACGATGATCTCCTTCTTGCGCCCGGTGATGCGCAGGAACCCGTCGTCGTCGAGCTCGCCGAGGTCGCCGGTGTGGAACCAGCCGTCGTCGTCGATCACCTCGGCGGTGGCCTCGGGCTGGTTCCAGTAGCCCTTGAACACGATGTCGCCCTGCACGAGGATCTCGCCGTCGTCGCCGATGCGGATCGTCACGCCCGGCAGCGGCCGCCCGACGGTGCCGATCCGCACGCCGTTGTCGCGGTTGGCGTTGGTCGCGGGTGAGGTCTCGGTGAGCCCGTAGCCCTCGTAGATCGTCACCCCGATGCCGCGGTAGAAGTGCGCGAGCCGCTCGCCGAGCGGGGCGCCGCCGGAGATGGCCCGCGTGCACTGGCCGCCGAGCGCGGCCCGCAGCTTGCCGTAGACGAGCCGGTCGAACAGCGCGTGCTGGGCCTTGAGCAGCAGCCCCGGCGACGGCGACGCGCTGTAGTCGATCGCCACCCGCTCGGCCCGGTCGAAGATCGCCCCCTTGCCGTCGGCCTGGGCCCGCTGCTTCGCGGTGTTGTAGACCTTCTCGAACACGCGCGGCACGGACAGTACGAACGTGGGCCGGAAGCTTTTCAGCGCGTCGGCCAGGTTCTTCGTGTCGGCCGTGTGCCCCATGGTGGCCCGGGCCTGGACCACGCCGATCTGGATGAGCCGGGCGAAGGAGTGGGCGAGGGGCAGGAAGAGCAGCGTGCGGGCGCCCTCGTTGAACAGCGAGCGCAACTCCGGGATCGCGTTGACGATGTCGGAGAGCATGTTGCGGTGCGTGATCATGCAGCCCTTGGGGCGGCCGGTCGTGCCGCTGGTGTAGATGATCGTCGCCAGGTCGTCGGCCTTGGTCGCGGTGCGCCGCCGGTCGACGTCCTCGCGGGCCACGCCCGCCCCGTCGCCGACGAGCTGCTCGACCGCGCCCGGCGTGCCGTCGATCTGCCACACGTGGGCCAGCGCGGTGGCGCGCTCGCGCATCTGGGCCACGGCGTCGCGGTGCGCGTCGGTCTCCACGAAGCAGGCGACCGCGCCGGAGTCCTCGAGGATCCACGCCACCTGCTCGGGGCTGGAGGTCTCGTAGATCGGGACGGTGACCGCGCCGCAGGTCCAGATCGCGTAGTCGATGAGGGTCCACTCGTAGCGGGTCTTGCTCATGAGCGCGACGCGCTCGCCCGGCTCGATGCCGGCGGCCAGCAGCCCCCGGGCCAGCGCCATGACCTGGTCGAGGAAGTCCGCACAGGTCACGTCCTGCCAGGCGCCGTCCACCAGGCGCTGGAACTGCACCGTGGCGGGGGCCACAGCGGCGTTGTCCCAGACCGGGTCGGTCAGGGTGGCCGTCTCGGCGACGCTGACCGCGGCGGGGACGGAGAACTCGCGCACGTCCGGCTCCATTTCGACGCTGTACTTCTGTATCGGGAACCTACCTTTCCCCGTAACACCACGCACAGGGCGCCCACACCCCAATTACACGGAGGTGCCTGCGAGCAGGCGAGCCGACGCCCCGCCCGTGCCATGACAGAGGTAGCCTGCCACGCATGGCCGACACTTCGACTCAGTCGATCGTCATTGACGCGCCCCCGGAGCGGGTCGCCGCGGTCATCGCCGATTTCGCCCGCTATCCGGAATGGGTGACGGCGGTGAAGTCGGCCGAGGTGGTCGAGGAGTACGAGGACGGCTACGCCAGCCAGGTCCACTTCGTGCTCGACTCGGGCCCGGTGTCCGATGAGTACACCTTGCAGTACGCCTACGCCGAGGACCTGAGCCGCATCGAGTGGAGCCTCACCGCCCCGTCGAAGGTGCAGAAGCAGCAGAACGGCTCCTACGACATCGGCGCCAACGCGGACGGCACCTCCACGGTGACCTACTCCCTGTCGGTGGAGCTGGCGATCGGGATGCTCGGGATGTTCAAGCGCAAGGCCGAGAAGATGATCATGGACACCGCGCTCAAGGAGCTCAAGCGGCGGGTCGAGGGCTCATGAGGGATCCCCGCGAGGAGGCCGAGCGCCTGGTCGCCGCCGCGCTCGCCGCCGTGTCCATGGCCGCCAACAGCACGGCCGGCTTCGCCACCGGCTCCGCCGAGTGCTGCGTGTGCCCGCTGTGCAAGGCCATCGCCGCCGCCCGCGACCCGGATCCGGACTTCGCCGAGCGCCTGGCGACGGCAGCCGGCGACGTGGCCGCCGGCGTGGCGTCGTTCCTGCGGCAGTTCAGCCCGCCCGCGGCGGCGCCGAAGCAGCCGGAGCAGCCCGAGCGGCCCGAGCGGGGCGACGACGACACCGACGCCTGGCACAAGGCCACGCACGAAACGTCAACCACCGACAGTGACGTCGAACAGGATTGACCCCAAGCAGCAACGAGAGGAGCCAGCCGCAGTGGGTCTGACCATCGGCGTCGACATCGGCGGAACCAAGGTGCTCGGCGGTGTCGTCGACACCGCGGGCGACGTGCTCGTCCAGACGCGGCGCGACACGCCCGCGCAGGACCCGGGCCAGACCGCGGAGCGCATCATCGAGGTGATCAGGGAGCTCGCGGCCGCGCACCCGGTGGAGGCGGTCGGCATCGGCGCGGCCGGGTGGGTCGACGCGACCCGCTCGATCGTGCAGTTCGCGCCGAACCTCGCCTGGCGCGACGAGCCGCTGCGCGACAAGATCCAGCAGGCGGTCGGCCTGCCCACCGTCGTGGAGAACGACGGCAACGTGGCGGCCTGGGCCGAGTTCCGCTTCGGCGCCGCGCACGACGCCGACGACTCGATGGTGCTCTACACGGTGGGAACCGGCATCGGCAGCGGGATCGTGCTCGGGGGCCGGCTCATCCGCGGCGCGAACGGCGTCGCCGGCGAGATCGGGCACACCACGATGGTTCCGGACGGCCACCCGTGCGGCTGCGGGCGCCGGGGCTGCCTGGAGCAGTACGCCAGCGGCAACGCCCTGGTCCGCTTCGCCCGCACCGACGCCAAGGCCCGCCCCGAGGCGGCCGCGGCGCTGCTGCGCGAGGCCGGCGGCGACCCGGACGCGATCCAGGGCCCGGCGGTCACCGCCGCCGCGCGGCTCGGCGACCCGGTGGCCATCGGCGCGTTCGAGCAGGTCGGGCGCTGGCTCGGGGTCGCCTTCGCGGACCTGGTGCAGACGCTGGACCCGCAGGTCATCGTGGTCGGCGGCGGCGTGATCGACGCCGGTGACCTGCTGCTGAAGCCGGCCCGGGCCAGCTACGAGGAGCAGCTGGCCCAGCGCGGCCGGCTCCCGGTCGCGGACGTCCGCCCGGCACTGATGGGCAACCTGGCCGGCGTGGTCGGCGCAGCGGATCTGGCACGTATGTAGGTGAATCGGTGACGAAGATCAGGGTGCTGTCGTACAACCTGCACGGCCTCAAGGACGACCGGCGCGCGCTCGCGTCGGTGGTGCGCGAGGCCGCGCCGGACATCGCGATCCTCCAGGAGGCGCCGCGGCGCTTCCGCTGGCGGCAGAAGTGCGCGGCCCTGAGCCGCGAGCTGGAGCTCGTCATCGGCGGCGGCGGGCTGCCGGCGCTGGGCAACCTGATCCTCACCAGCCTGCGGGTGCGCGCCGTGGAGGCGTGGAACGTGCGCTACCCGCTGACGCCCGGCCGGCACATGCGCGGCGCCGCCTTCGTGCGGTGCCGCGTCGGCCGGTCCACGTTCGTCGCGGCCGGCTCGCACCTGTCGACCGACTCGGCCGAGCGCCCGGCCCAGGCCGAGCTGCTCAAGGCGCGGATGGCGGAGGTCGCCGAGCCGCTGGTGTTCGCCGGCGACCTCAACGAGAACTCCGGCGGGGCGGCCTGGCGCATGATCGCCGACGGGCTCACCGACGCGGCCACGACGCCGGACGGGCTCGACGAGCGGCCGACCTTCCCGGCCACGGCGGCCCGCGAGCGCCTCGACGTGATCTTCGCCGATCCGCGGATCACGGTCCTGCAGTACGACGTGATCGACACGCCGCAGTCCCGCGCCGCCAGTGATCATTTCCCGGTGATCGCCGACCTGGAAATTGACGCATAAATCCGGGATGATGCCGCAGTGAGCGCTGACGGTCGAATCGAAGATCTCGCCGGGAACGCGACCCACTGGCGTGACGGCGAGCCCGTCTACGACCGCGGCGACACCGTCTGCGTCATCGGCGCCGGTGGCACCGGCCTCACCGCCATCAAGAACCTCCGCGAGGCCGGGTTCGGGGTGGACTGCTACGAGCGCGAGACCGGCGTCGGCGGGGGCTGGAACTGGCGCCACGACCGCAGCCCGGTCTACGCCAGCACGCACCTGATCTCGTCGAAGCCGTTCACGCAGTTCCCCGACTTCCCGATGCCGGACGACTGGCCGGACTACCCGCACCACTCGCAGATGCTGCAGTACTTCGAGCGCTACGCCGACCACTTCGGCCTGCGCGAGCACATCTGGTTCGGCACCGAGGTCGCCCGGGCCGAACCCGTCGACGACCCCGGCGGCGGGCCCCCGCGCTGGGACGTGACCGTGAAGGGCTCCCGGGGCGGGGCGCCGCGCACCATGCGCTACGCCGCCGTCGTCGCCGCCAACGGGCACAACTGGGCGCCGAAGATGCCGCAGTACGAGGGGCTCGCCGAGTACCGCGGCAAGGTCATCCACGCCAGCCAGTACAAGGACGCCGCCCAGCTGCGCGGCCGCAAGGTGCTCGTGATCGGGGCCGGCAACTCCGGCTGCGACATCGCCGTCGAGGCGGCCCAGCAGGCGGCCAAGTGCTGGCACTCGACGCGGCGCGGCTACTGGTATGCCCCCAAGTTCGCCCTCGGCCGCCCGTCGGACCAGGTCAACGACCGGATCCTGGCGATGCGGCTGCCCGCCCGGGTGCGCCAGTGGCTGCTGCACCGCACGATCAACATGACCGTCGGCGACCTGACCCGCTTCGGCCTGCCGAAGCCCGAGCACGGCATCCTGGAGATGCACCCGCTGGTCAACAGCCAGCTGCCGTACTACCTCGGCCACGGCGACGTGCTCGCCGTCCCCGACGTCAAGCACTTCGACGGCTACGAGGTGGTGCTCGCCGACGGCCGCTCGATCGACCCCGACCTGGTCGTCATGGCCACCGGCTACCTGCCGAAGTTCGAGTTCCTGGCCCCGGAGCTGCTCTCCTGCGACGCGGCCGGCCGGCCCCGCCTGGCCCTGCAGATGCTCTCCCGCACCCACCCCACGCTCGCCGTCGCCGGGCTGCTGCAGCCGGACTCGGCGCTGTTCACGCTGTCGCACTGGCAGGCCGTCCTCATCGCGCAGTGGCTGCGGGTCCTCGACGCCGCACCCGACCGCGCGCAGGCCGTCTGGGCGCGTCTGCGCGTCGAGGGCGATCGGCGCTACACCCAGGCCAAGGTCACGGACTCGACGCGCCACTGGTTCGAGGTGAGCCACTTCGTGTACCTCAAGGAGCTCGAGAAGGCGCTCCACGAGCTGGAGGCGGTCCGATGACCACGCGCGTCATGAGGTCGGACGAGTGGGCGGACCCGCCCGTGCCGGTGCGCCGCGAGGTCCTCGACGCCCAGCCTCCGGGCCCGGCCGACCCCGCCGCGACCCCGGTGCTGTTCGTGCCGGGCTACGGCCACGGCGCCTGGGCCTTCGCCGAGCACTGGCTGGAGCACACGGCGCAGCGTGGTTTCCCGGCGTACGCCATGAGCCTGCGCGGCCACGGCGGCTCGGGCCCGGCGCCCCAGGCCCGCCTGCGCGACTACGTGCACGACGTGACCCAGGTCGCGGCCGGGCTGCCGCGCCAGGCGGTCCTGGTCGGCCACGGCGCCGGCGCCCTGGTGGTGGCCATGGCGATGGCGCGCTACCCGGCGCGGGCCGGCGTGCTGCTCGCCCCGGTCTTCGGCGGCCTCGCCACCGCGTTCGGCCTGCTCGGGCGCAACCCGGCGGGCACCCTGCCGGGGATCTTCGGCGGCCGGGTCTCGCTCGGCCGCGAGCAGCTGTTCAGCCGGGCGCTGCCGGCGAACGCGGGCCAGGCCTACGCCCAGCGCCTCCAGCGGGTCCCCGGCGGCGCCCAGCGCCAGCTCATCACCCGCCACCAGCCCGAGCCCCCGGTCGGCGCCCCGCCGGTGCTGGTCGTGGGCAGCCCCGACGACCGCGTGGTCTCCGCCGCCGCCCTGCAGTGGGTGGCCCGGCGCTACGGCGGCTCCCCGCTGCTCTTCCCCGGCATGGGCCACGACCTCATGCTCGACGCGCGCTGGCAGGAGCCGATCGATGCGATCGCGGACTGGCTCGGCAAAGCCGGCGGGTAGCTCAGACCCGGGCGCCGTTGTCCGGGTCGTCGTCCTCGTCGTCGCCCGGGCGCAGCCGCAGCACGAGGGTCACGAAGCCGGCCAGCACGCCCGCGAAGCCCAGGAAGAGCGTGGTCTGCGAGCCCAGCGGCAGCAGGTCGGGCCAGAACAGCAGGACGAGCCCGGCGGCCAGGGCGAGCACGGCCACGATCGTGACCGGCGCGACCCGGGGCAGCGGGGGAGGGGGCGGCGGCGTGTAGCCCTCGTCCTCCTCCTCGTCGTCCGGCAGGTCGGTGCCGAAGGTGTCGAGGCTGTCCAGCAGCGAGCGGTCCACGGCGTCGGAGGGCCGGCGCAGCGACGTGCGCGGGGCCGGCTCGGTGTCCATGTCCGGCGCGGCGGTGCTGGAGGAGTCCAGGTCCTCGGCGGCCGGCCAGGGCACCGCGACCGTCGGGTCGACGGTGGTGTGGAAGCCGGCCACGATCGCCGCGAACGCGTCCTCGTCGGACTGGGTGGGCGGGGTGCCGCCCTCCAGCGGCACCGGCGCCGCCGTCTCCCCGGCCGGGGTCTTCTGCTCGGGCACGGCCGACGTGAGCTGGGCGAGATAGTCCTGCGCCGTGGCGAGGTGCTCCCGATCGGCGTAGAGCCGGTCGGTCGGTCGCGCGGGCAGCGTCGTGGTGCGGGTCAGCGGATGCAGGTCGGAGGCCGGCTGGAGATAGGCGGCGATCCCGCCCTCCGCCAGCATCTCCAGGAGATGCTCGCCGACCCGCGGATCGACGTCACCCACCACCGCGTATTCCTGCGCCACCAGGCCGTTGTCCCGCCGGCCGCGCCGCGCCCCACCCCCTGGCACAGCTCGCCCCTCCCCGCGGCCGCCGTCGCGACGACCGGGTGCGCCGCGAAAAAACCGCTGACCGAAATCCTGACATGCCCGGCCGTCGTTCCGGGAGTGCGTTGTGGTGTGCCGTACTGGTTCGTAGGCTCTTTGCGACGGTCATCACCGATTGTCGCGCGATCCCGAAAGGCCGGCCGTGCTCTACTGGCTCCTCAAGTACATCGTCCTCGGACCTTGGCTGAAGCTGGTCTTCCGACCGAAGGTGGAGGGACTCGAGCACGTCCCCGCCACGGGACCGGTGATCATCGCCAGCAACCATCTCTCCTTCGCCGACTCGATCTTCATGCCGCTGAGCGTCCGGCGCCGGGTCACGTTCCCGGCGAAAGCGGAGTATTTCACCGGAAAGGGGATCAAGGGCTGGCTCACGAAGCTGTTCTTCGCGGGCACCGGTCAGGTCCCCATCGACCGCTCCGGCGGTAAGGCGGCCCGGGCCGCGCTCGAGGTCGGTCTCAGCATCCTGCGCGCGGGCGGGATCTTCGGCATCTACCCCGAGGGCACGCGGTCGCCGGACGGGCGGCTGTACCGCGGCAAGACCGGCGTCGCCCGCCTGGCCCTCGAGTCCGGAGCCCCGGTGGTGCCCGTGGCCATGATGAACATGGACAAAGTCCAGCCGATCGGGCAGAAGCTGCCGAACCTCCGGCGCGTGCACATCAAGTTCGGCCCGGCGCTCGACTTCTCCCGATATGCCGGCATGGCGGGGGACCGGTTCATCGAGCGCGCGGTCACGGACGAGATCATGTACGAGCTGATGACCCTGAGCGGCCGGGAGTACATCGACATGTACGCCCAGAAGGTCAAGAACGCGGCGCAGCCGACCCCGCAGGAGCCGGTGGCGGCGTGAGCGGTCCGGAGCGGAGCGGAGGGGCCGCGATCGGGAAGCTCAGTCTCCTGGGCTCGCGTCGTCGGAGCGGAGCGGAGGCGGCGTGAGCGGTCCGGAGCGGAGCGGAGGGGCCGCGATCGGGAAGCTCAGTCTCCTGGGCTCGCGTCGTCGGAGCGGAGCGGAGGCGGCGTGAGCGGTCCGGAGCGGAGCGGAGGGGCCGCGATCGGGAAGCTCAGTCTCCTGGGCTCGCGTCGCCGGAGCGGAGCGGAGGCGGCGTGAGCCCCGCGAGCGAGAGCAGCTTCGGGGTGCCCGCCTGCTCGGCGAAGGCGACCAGCTCGGCCCGCCACGGCTCGATGCGCTCGTCGCCGGCCAGCCCGAGCGCCCGCACCGCCCAGGTCACCGACAGGATGCGCGCGGAGTTGTTCGGGATCTCGCCGTAGATCTCCGCGGCCGCGAGGTGCATGTCCGCGGCCCGGGCGTGGTCACCGTCGACGGAGGCGATCGCCCCGGTGATCGTGCGCAGCGCCGCCTCGACCCACGGGGTGCGGTGCGGCACGTCGGCGAGCATGTCCCGGATCGCCATCATCGCCACCCGGCCCGACAGCACCGCCGCGTGCGCGGTCGCGTCGATCCACTCGCCGCTGGCGATCGCCCGGACCTCGCGCCACGTCTTGGCCAGCTCCACGATCAGCGCCTCGGCCTCGCGGTCGCGGCCCTGCAGCGCCCGGCACAGGGCGCCGTGGCCGAGCACGACCCACTGCAGGCGGTAGAAGCCGGAGCGGCGCCCGGCCGCGACCAGCTCCTCGACGTCGTCGTCGCCGTCGTCGCCCCGCAGCGTGCGGATCCAGGCGCGCACCCCGCGCACCTGCAGGTCCCACTCGGCGCCGGTCTCGGCCATCGCCTCGGCCGCGGCCACGTAGGCGGGCCAGTCGCCGGTGAAGTACGCCGACTGGGCCACGTCGGAGTAGCCGGTGGCGAGGGTGTGGCTGCCCGGCACCGCGTTGCGGCTGTCGCCGAGCAGGGCCGAGGCCGCGGTCCAGTCGCCGTCCTCCAGCAGCGCCCACGAGACGTTGCGCAGTGCCCGGTGCTCCGAGAGCAGCCGCCGCTCGCGGCTGACGTCCAGCGCCGTCTGCAGCTCGACCAGCCCGTTGCGGTCGCCGGCCTGGAACAGTGCGGTGCCGATGGTGATCCGGGCGCCGGTGGCCACCTCGATCAGGCCCAGCCGGTCGGCGATCTCCGCGGCCGCGCTGGCCGCCGCGACCGCCGGGTCGACCTCGAAGTTCAGCATGTGCAGGCGGCCCAGCTCGGCGTAGGCGTCCGCCTTCGGCGGCCCGTCGGGCAGCTCGTCGAAGAGCTCGACCGCGCGGTCCAGGCAGGACAGCGCGTCGAGGCGGTCGGCGCGCAGCCACGCGGCCTGGCCCCGCACGGTCCAGGCCCGCGCCGCGCCGGCCTGGTCGCCGGCCGCGTAGAGCCGCTCGGCCAGCCCGACCAGCCGGTCGGCCCCGCCGCCGCTCAGGAACGCCTCCGGGTTGCCGTAGAACAGGATCTCGGAGCTGAGCTGCTCGATGCGCAGCCGCTCGAGCGGGTCGGTGGCGGCGTCGCACAGCGCGAGCGCCTTGTTGGCGTGCGCGGCCGCGGCCTCCAGCGCGTGCAGGGCGTAGGCCCGCTGGGCGGCCCGGTGCATCGCGGCGCGGGCCGGCACGCTGTAGCGCGAGGCGTCCAGGCCCAGCGAGCGGGCGATCTCGTAGGCCGTGAAGCGGTGGTTCGCCACGACCTCGGCGAGATCGGTGTTCCGGCCCGCGGCCAGGCCGTCGAGCCACTCGGCGGTCAGCTCGTGCCGGGCGACCCGCTCGGTGCGGGGCAGGCGCTGGTAGCAGACGTCCCGGACCAGGACGTGGCCGAAGCGGTACTCCGTCTGCCCCTCCATCGTCGAGGCGGCCTGCTCGTGGATGAGGTCGCGCTGCTCCAGCCGGCGCAGCGAGCGCTCGATCCCGTCGGCGGGCCGGCTCATCGCGGCGCCGACCGCGCCCGGCCAGAAGTTCATCCCGACCACGGCCGCGGCCTGCAGCACCGCGCGGTCGGCGGCGTCGAGCAGGTCGACCCGGTTGGCGATGACCGCGTGCACGCTGTCGGGCATCGGCAGCGTGCGGCCGAGCGCGTCGGTGGCCCGCACGCTGCCCTGCTCGGCGAGCATGCGCGTGTACTCCAGCGCGTACAGCGGATTGCCGTCGGCCAGCTCGACCAGGGAGCTCAGCGACTGCGACGGGAACGTGGCCGCCCCGAGCAGGTGCGCGTACATCGTGGCGATCTCGGCGTCGCGCAGCGGCGGCAGCGTGATCGTCACCGCCCCGGCCACGGCCCCCGCCCAGCTCGGGTTGCGCTCCAGCAGCTCCGGGCGCGCCGTGCACAGCAGCAGCAGCGGCACGTCGCGCACCGAGGCGCCGAGGCGCTCCACGAACCGGACCATCGACTCGTCGGCCCAGTGCAGGTCCTCGAAGACCAGGACGGTCGGGCGGTGCGCGGCCAGCGCGACGACGAAGCGCCGCCAGGCCGACTCGGTCTCGTCCGGCGCGAGCTTGGGCCCGGGCAGGCCGACCAGCGGGCTGAGCGCGTCGGCGAGCCGCTCGGCCTCCGAGAAGGAGACCGCCGGGCCGACGATCGCGGCCAGGGCCGCGTCCAGCCGCTCCCGGGTCGTCTCGGCCGAGTCGGTGTCGAGGATGCCGGCCTGCGCCTTGACGATGTCGGCCAGCGCCGCGTAGGTGACGTTCTCCCCGAAGGGCGGGCAGCGCCCGGTCCGCCAGGCCACCGGCGCGTCGAAGAGCCGCTCGGCGTGCAGGAAGAGCTCGTGCACCAGCCGGCTCTTGCCGATCCCGGCGTGCCCGAGCACGGTCACGAGCTGCGGCGTGCGCTCGCGCAGCCCCCGGTGCAGGGCGTTGACCAGCAGGCTCAGCTCGTGGGTGCGGTTGACCAGCGGCGTGGAGCCCGCCTCGCGGTCGGGGTGGTTGCGCCGCAGCGGGGCCAGGGCCAGCCAGACCTCGGTCGGGGTGGAGCGCCCGCGCAGCGTGGCCGGCGGCTGCTGCTCGAAGCGGATCGAGGACTTGGTCAGCGCGTAGGTCGTGCCGCAGACCAGCACCCCGCCGGGCGGCGCCAGCGACTGCAGCCGGGAGGCGGTGTTGACCACGTCGCCGGCGACGATCGCCTGGCCGCCGTCGCGGGCCGCGGCCACGTCCACCAGCGCCTCGCCGGTGGCCACGCCGACGCGGAAGCGCAGCTCACGCTCGCCCTCGCCGGTGCTGGCGTAGCGGGCGAGCACCCGCTGCAGCTCCAGGCCGGCCCGCACGCAGCGCACGGCGTCGGTCTCGGTGGCCACGGGCGCGCCGAAGAGCGCCATGACCGCGTCGCCGATGTACTTCTCCACGACCCCGCCGTATTGCCCGATGACCTCGCGGGCGGTGGAGAAGAAGCTCTTCTGCAGCTCGCGCACGAGCTCGGGGTCGGCGCGCTCGACGTAGGGCGTGAAGTCGATCAGGTCCACGAACAGCACGCTGATGCGGCGCCGGTCCTCGCTGCGGGCGGGCGGGATCGCGGGCACGGAGGCCCGGCCGGTCGCGCGCTCGGCGCGGATCAGGTTGCGCGCCGCCGTCGTGTCCGCCCGCGGGGTGCCGCAGCCGGTGCAGAACGCGGCGTCGGGGGCGAGCGTGCGCCCGCACGTGGGGCAGGGTGGGCTCAGCTCGGCGCCGCATCCACCGCAGAAACGGTCGCCCTCGCCCGCCTGGCGGCCGCAGCGTGCGCACTGACTGGAAATCGCCGACACTCCCTTGCCCTGTGAGATCCCATCCTCACACGGCGGCGGCCGGGGCGGCCAGGTGTCCGAAATGGCACCCGCGACCCCGGCCGTCCAGCCCTACAATCCTGGCCCGAAACGGTACTTACCGGTCGGTCATTCCGGCACGCCGGCGCAGCGCGGTCAGGTCCGTGACGACGATCCGGCGCCCCTCGGTGCGCAGCCAGCCGCGGCTGGCGAACGATCCGATCGCCTGGTTGACGCTCTGCCGCGAGCCGCCGGCCATCTCGGCGAGCTGGCTCTGGTTGAGCTCGATGGTGACCATCGGCGCGGTGGTCTCGCCGGCCAGCCGGACCAGCGTCTTGGCCACCCGGCCCGGCAGGTCGAGGAAGACGTGATCGGCGTTCTGCTCGGTGAGCCGCCGGATGAGCATGCCCAGCGAGCGCATCACCGCGTCGAGGATCCGCGGGTTGGCGTGGACCAGCTCGATGAACGCGTGCCGGGACAGGGCCAGCGCCTGGCAGTCCTCGATCGCCTCGGCCGAGGCCGAGCGCGCCGCGCCGTCGAGCAGCGCCACCTCGCCCAGCGTGTCGGGGGGCCGCACGACGGAGAGGACCGCGCGTTCGCCGGTCGGCGCGGTCCGGAACACCATCACGGCACCGCGCTTGAGCACGATGAGCGACTCTCCCGGATCGTTTTCGACGAACAGCAGCTGGCCTTTGCGGTATGTCCGTGGCACCGCCGCCTGGATGACCCGTTGACGCACATCGGGCTCCAGACCACTGAACATTTCCACACCGGTCAGTGCGTCGCCGGGATCTGGCAGCCGACCCTCCACGGTCAAACCCCTCCCGGTTCGGCGTTGATCGGACTCGTGATCACGGTAGGTGATCACGACGACAGTACGGAACTTCTACCAGATCATGACGTGCGTGTCGGAGTCTGTACATCCCCGCATCGGCTCACTGACAGCGCCGCGCATGAGTCCGCACGCAGGCTAGTGCCATCGTGCAAGCGGCCGGGTGGCGGGGGCGCGGCACCGGTGCGGGCGGGCCGGGGGGTGGTGCGGGCACCCTTCGGCCGGCCGCTGCCCGGGGGCGATCCCGGAGTATTTCCGCCGATTTGCGGGTGCGCTCCGCCGCGGGGGCGGATAATGCGCTGCGTGTCTGCCCCCGCCGCCGAGCAGGTGCGTGCGACGTTGCGCCGAAGCTGGCAGTGCAATCCCGGTCCGTGCATTCCGCTGGACCGCCGCGCATGGCAGGTCGAGATCAACGGCGGCCAATTTGTCGGTAAATGGGTGCCGATGCGTGGACGGTCCGGTCTCGAGGCCGGGCTCGCCGCGGCCGGGCACGTGGACGCGTGCGGCGTCGGGGCCGGGTCCGCGGTCCGCGCGGCCGACGGCGCCCTGACGGTGGCCACCGGTGACGGCGTGGTGGCCCTGCTCCACCTGGTGCCGGGGCGCCCCCTGCGCGCGGCCGACCCGCTCGACCGGCAGTGGTGGGGCGACACTCTCGGGTCCGCGCACCGCACCCTGCGCCGGTTCACGCATCAGCACCTGGCGAAGTTCGATCCGGCGGCGTCCGCGGCCGCGGGCCGCCACCTCGCCGCGGACCCCTGGCTCGGGCCGGCGCTGCGGGACACGGCCGCGGCGGTGCGCCGGATCATGGTGACCGACCAGCTCACGTACGGCGTGCTGCACAACGACCCGCGGGCCGCGCACTTCCGCCTCGACCCGGCCACGGGCGCGGTCGGCCTGGTCGGCTGGTCCGCCGCCGGCACCGGGCCGCTGCTGGCGGACCTGGCCGCCGCGGTGCTCGCGGCGGGCGGGCCGGACGCGGCCGACGGGCTCGTGGATGCCTACCTGCACTCGTCCCGCGTGCCCCGCGACGAGTGCGAGGCCGTCCTGCCGGCCCTGTTGTGCCTGGCCACGGCGCTGGCCGCGGCCGGGGTGGCGGCGCGCGCGCACGCCGGGGGCGCCCAGCCGGGGGACCGCGCCGAGCTGACCCGGCTCGCCGGGCTGTACGCGCAACTGTCCGACGCCCTGTGATCACCCGGGACCGGATGGTGTTGGATGGGGCCGGTGGCCCCCTATCGGTACTTCTACGACTGCGAGTTCATCGAGGACGGCAAGCTGATCGACCTCGTGTCCATCGGCGTGGTCGACGAGCACGGCCGCGAGTACTACGCGGTCTCGACCGAGTTCGACGACTCGCGCGCGGTCTCGTGGGTGCGCCGCAACGTGCTGGACAAGCTGCCGTCCCCGGCCGACAAGGCGTGGCGGTCGCGGGAGCGCATCCGCGAGGAGCTGCTGGACTTCCTCACCGAGCCGCTCAAGGCCGGTGACGCGGACGAGATCGAGCTGTGGGCCTGGTACGCCGCCTACGACCACGTCGCCCTGGCCCAGCTGTGGGGTTCGATGCCGGCCCTGCCCCGGGAGATCCCGCGCTTCACCAAGGACCTCCGCCAGTTGTGGGACGACGCCGGGCGCCCCCCGCTGCCGGTCGCGGAGGGCCGCCACGACGCCCTAGTCGACGCGCGCCACAACCTCGCCCGCTGGCGCGTCATGCACGGCTGACCCGGGCCGCCCGAACAGCCGGATCGCGAGGTACAGCGGCAGCCCGAGCGGCGAGAGCAGGATCGTGAGCACGAGCAGCGGGGCCATGAGCAGCGGGTGCAGGCCGCGCGCCCGGCTGTCGAGGTAGATCCAGCGGCCGACGAACAGGTCCCACGCGATGACCTGGGCCCACACCGCGGCCACCACGTCGTCGCGCGCGAACAGTGCCTTGACCCCGGCCAGGTCGGGGCCGAGCATCTCGCGCGCGAAGTCCCCGAAGTCCGGCGCGATCGCCACCGCCCAGACGAGCAGCGTGGGCAGGACGATGAGCGGCGAGGAGACGATCCGCCGGGTCCAGCGCCAGGCGGGGGCCAGGATCATGAGGGCCCAGAACGGTACCGTCGCGAGGAACGCCAGCTCGAACAGCGTCCCGTTCATGCCAGGGCCCCCGCGGGCGCGACGGTCGCCTTCGCGCCTGCGGACCCGGCCCAGGCGGCCCCGGCCACGGCGAGCAGGAGCAGCGCGGCCGCGGCGGACAGGGTCACCGCGTCGGGGCGCACGAGCGGCTGCCCACGCAGGGCCTGCCAGGTGACCAGCGCCGTGAGCCCGGCGTAGAGCAGCCCGAAGACGCCGATCAGCCGGGCGCGGACCCGCTCGTCGCGCAGCCGGGCGATCCGGCGCCCGGCCAGGGCCAGGGCGAACGCGAACAGCGGCAGCGCCTGCAGGGCGTGCATGCCGATGAAGTGCCCGGCGCGCAGGTCGCCACCGGTGGTGCTCCAGCCCAGCAGCGGCAGGCCGGGGCCGCCGTCCGGCACGCCGACCGCGTGCGCGCCGACGATCGTGGGGTGGCCGGTGGCGAGCTGGGCGGCGCTGGGGATGGTCATGAGGAAGCCGACGCCCATGCCGGCCAGCGCGACGAGGATGCCGAAGCGCACCGCGAGCGCGTCGGCCCGGTCCGGCATGCGCTGCATGAGCAGCAGGACGGCGATGATCAGCGTGGCGACCCAGGCGATCGCGATGGTGGCGCCCATGATGCTGTACAGCGTCGCGTCGAGGGGCGTGCGGTTGTTGAAGTGGCTCTGGTGGCCGCGGGCCGCCTGCCCGGCGATGATCACCATCTCGACGAGCATGGTGCCCGCGATGACCGTGCCGAGCCACCAGCCCAGCCGCGGCCGCCGCTCGAGCCGCGGCAGCAGCCACGCGATCGTGGTGGCGTAGATGGCGATCGAGATCGAGAACTTGAGCGGCTTGAGCCAGATCGGCGCGCCGAGCAGGGTGCGGTCGTCGACGAGGACGCCGATCAGGGTGGCGAGGGTCAGGGCGGCCATCAGGCCGGCGACAGCGATGAGGGGCCGGTGCATCGCCGCCCCCTTGAGCGGATAGTGGATAGCTGTGCTTCCCATAAACGGGAAGGTACACTATCCATTCCAAGGTCGGAAGGAGTCACGTGCGCATTGCGGAACTGAGCCGTCAGACCGGTGTCCCGGTGCCGACGATCAAGTACTACCTGCGCGAGGGCCTGCTCCCGGCCGGCGAGCTGACCAGCCCGAACCAGGCGCGGTATGACGATCGCCACGTCCAGCGGCTGCGCCTCGTGCGGGCGCTGCTGGACATCGGCCGGCTGCCGATCGCCACCATCCGTCAGCTCCTCGAGGCGCTCGACGAGCCCGACCCGGACGTGCACAGCGTGCTCGGCCGCGCCCTGCCCTCGTCCGCGAACGGCAAGGAGTCCATCGATCCCGAGTCGGTCGCGGCGGCCCGCCAGCGCATCGACCGGCTCGCCGAGAAGCGGGGCTGGCTGGTCGGCCCGCAGGCGCCCGCCCGGCAGGCCGCGGCCGAGGTGCTCGCCGCGTTCGAGCAGGTAGGGGCCGATGTGGGGGTACTTTTGGAGCAGTACGCCGACGTCGCCGAGACGATCGCGGTGCACGATCTGGCCTTCGTCGGGCGGGCCACCGGCCCCGAGGGGATGCTCTACGCCGCCGTCGTCGGATCGATCCTCGGCGACTCGCTGCTGGCGGCGCTGCGCCGGCTGACCCAGGAGCACGAGTCGGCGAAGAAGTTCGGGATCCGCGGGGACGACTGCTGAGGGCTCAGCCGGAGCGACTACAGTGCGCTGTGAATCGGCAGCGTCGCCATGATGCGGTACCTCCGGCTCGACCGCGCCCTTCTCGGGGGTCGGGCACGCAACCAGGAAGGCTAGATCAAGCATGCGTATCGGCGTACTGACCGGGGGCGGCGACTGCCCCGGCCTCAACGCGGTCATCCGTGCCGTGGTCCGCAAGGGGATCTCCACCTACGGCCACGAGTTCGTGGGCTTCCGTGACGGTTGGCGCGGTCCCCTCGAGGGCATCACCCGCGAGCTGGGCATCGCCCAGGTCCGCGGCATCCTTCCGCGCGGCGGCACCATCCTCGGCTCCTCCCGCACGAACCCGTTCAAGATCGACGGCGGCGTCGAGAAGATCAAGGCGAACCTGTCCGAGCTGGGCGTCGACGCGCTCGTCGCCATCGGCGGCGAGGACACCCTCGGCGTGGCCAGCAAGCTCACCGACCTCGGCGTGAACGTCGTCGGCGTGCCGAAGACGATCGACAACGACCTCGGCGCGACCGACTACACGTTCGGCTTCGACACCGCCGTGAACATCGCCATGGAGGCGATCGACCGGCTGCACACCACGGCCGAGTCGCACCACCGCACCCTCGTGGTCGAGGTCATGGGCCGCCACGCGGGCTGGATCGCCCTGCACGCCGGCCTCGCCGGCGGCGCGAACGTGATCCTGCTGCCGGAGCGGCAGTTCGACGTCGACCAGGTTGCGGGCTACGTCGAGAAGCGCTTCCAGACGCAGTACGCCCCGATCGTCGTCGTCGCCGAGGGCGCCCAGCCGCTCGACGGCCAGATGACGCTGCTCAACCAGGAGCTCGACGCCTTCGGCCACGTCCGCCTCGGCGGCATCGGCCAGTGGCTCGCCGAGCAGCTCGAGGCGAAGACCGGCAAGGAGGCCCGCACGGTCGTGCTCGGCCACATCCAGCGCGGCGGCACCCCGAGCGCGTTCGACCGCGTGCTCGCGACCCGCTTCGGCCTGCAGGCGATCGACGCCGTGCACGACGGCGACTTCGGCAAGATGGTCGCGCTGCGCGGCACCGACATCGTGCGGGTCCCGCTCGCGGACGCGACGCGCGAGCTCAAGACCGTGCCGGTGGAGCGCTACACCGAGGCCGAGGTCTTCTTCGGTTCCTGATCTTCCTGTGGTACCGCCTGGGGCCGCACGCGCGGCCCCAGGCGCTTGCTTGTCTCTGGGGGTTGTGTCGTGCGCGTCATCGCCGTTCTCGGTGCCGGAAAACTCGGCGAGGTCCTGCTGTCGGGCCTGCAGCGAGCCGGCTGGTCCACCGACCGGATCATCGCGACGGCCCGCCGGCCGGAGCGCGCTCGCGAGCTGACGGAGCGCTACGGCATCCGCGTCGTGGACAACGAGACCGCCCTGCGCGAGGCCGACGTCGTCACCATCGCCGTGAAGCCCCAGGACGCCGGCGCGCTGCTGGCCGACCTGGGCCCGAAGATGCCCGCCGGCAAGCTGGTCGTGTCCCTGTGCGCCGGCCTGCCCACGGCCTTCTTCGCCAAGCACCTGCCGGAGGGCACCCCGGTCGTGCGGGTCATGACCAACACTCCCGCCCTCGTCGACGAGGCGATGACCGCGATCTCGGCCGGCTCCTTCGCGACCGCCGAGCACCTGGCCGTGGCCGAGGAGATGTTCCGCCCGCTCGGGCGCACCATCCGGGTGCCCGAGTCCCAGCAGGACGCGGTCACGGCCCTGTCGGGCTCGGGCCCGGCCTACTTCTACTACCTCGTCGAGGCCATGACCGACGCGGGCATCCTGCTCGGCCTGCCCCGCCAGGTGGCCCACGACCTGATCGTGCAGACCGCGATCGGCTCGGCGGTGATGCTGCGCGAGTCGGGCGAGCACCCGGTGAAGCTCCGCGAGGCGGTGACGTCTCCGGCCGGCACCACGATCAACGCGATTCGCGAGCTGGAGAACCACGGCGTGCGGGCGGCGCTGCTCGCGGCCCTGGAGGCGGCGCGCGACCGGGCTCGGGAGATCGCGGCTCAGGGCTGACGCGGCCGGTTTCGGCCCGTTAACGCGGCCGGTTTCGGCCCGTTAAGTCGGGCGCTGTGCGCCGCGACAGATCGCGGCTCAGGGCTGATGCGGCCGGTTTCGGCCCGATAAGTCGGGCGCTGCGCGCCACGACTGACCGGAAAATGACCTGGACCACGACGGACTGTGGGTGTGCGGCAGCGGCCTGTGGCGGGGCTTGCGCGCTGCAGGCTGGTGCGGGGTGTGGTTCAGGCGGTGGGTTGCAGGGTGACGGTGTGGCCGAGGGCTTCGAGTTGCCGGATGAGGTTGCGGATTTTGCGGTCGGTGTTGACGCGGGTGGTGTGGTAGTCAGGGCCGAGGTCGTGGAAGCGGGTGGTGGGGTCGTTGAGTAGGTGCCAGACGATGACGAGGATGGAACGGGCGACAGCGACGAGGGCTTTGAGTTTGCCGCGGCGTTTCACGATGCGCCGGTAGCGTTCGCCGAGGAAGGTGCTGGTTTTGGCGGCTGCGGCGGCGGCCTCACCGAGGATGCCTTTGAGGTAGGGGTTGCCCTTGCCGGTCTTGCCGGCCCGGTTGGTGGCCCCGGACTGGATGGTGCGGGGACACAGCTTGCTCCAGGACGTCAGGTGGGCGGCGGTGGGGAACCTGGTCATGTCCAGGCCGATCTCGGCCAGGATGATCTGCGCGCCGCGCAGGCCGATGCCGGGGATCTCGGCCAGCCGGTCCAGCGCGGGCAGTCCAGCCTGGGATGGGATGCCCGGGCCGGGTTCGTCGTGGCCGCTGGGGCCGGTGGTGGGTGCTGCCGCGGCCGGGATCGCGGCGATCAGCTGCTCGATGCGGGTGGTGAGGATGTCGACCTGCCGGTCCAGCCCGTCGATCTGGTCCAGCAGCATCCGGGCCAGTTCGGCGTGATGGTCATCGAACCGGCCGGTCAGCGCCTCGACCAGAGCGGCGTGTTTGGCTCGCATCTTGCCGCGGGCCAGGCCGGCCAGCACCCGCGGATCGCGTTCACCACGGATCAGCGCCTCGATCATGTCCCGAGCAGACAGCGTGTCCAGTTTGCTGGCCACCGACGACACCTTGATCAGCGCGTCTTCGAGAAGCTTTTCCAGCCGCTGCCAGTGCCGGGTGCGTTCCCGGACCAGATCGGTGCGCATCCGGGTGTAGTCGCGCAGCACCCGGATCTGCGCCGGCGGCACGAACGAGGGCCGCAACAGACCCTTCTCGGTCAGCTTGGCCAGCCACACCGCGTCAAGCTTGTCAGTCTTGGGCCGGCCCGGCACGTTCTTGACGTCCCGGGCATTGACCAGCTGCACATCCAGCCCAGCCGCCTCGAACAGGTAGAACCAGATCCGCCAGTAATCCGACGTCGACTCGACGGTGACCTTCGCAATCCCCAGCCCGACCAGCTGGTCGGCGAGCTCAGCAACGGCCCGGGCCGTGGCCGGCACATCCCACACCCGGCTCACCCGCCGCCCCGGCGCAGCCGGCCGGGGCAGGCGAGTGCACACCTTGCCCGACTCCTTGGCCACATCGACCGCGCAGACCCGCTCGAAGAGCTGCTCATACGCAGCATCGGCGATCTCCTCGGGCTCACTGATCACTACGGCCGGTCCTCCATCACCTGTACTCGGCACAGACATGGCGGGATGCCCGGGGGCCACGGTCGGGAACCGAAATGCTGACCGGCGTGCTCAAGGCAACAGTGCGTGACCCGTCAGGGCCAGGCCCCGACGTCAAACTTATCGACGGGCTCCTACGTCCCAGGTAACGGACCGACGTCGGCGGGCAACCCGGCCCAATTTTCACGCCTGCGAGGCGTTACCGGAAGGGATGGGAAAACTTATCGGATTTTTCGCCCGTCAGGCGATTCGCCGGATTCCGCGGCCGGCACACCGATCGCGATGTGCGTCGCCCTCGCGGCAGTGAACGATGGCGGGCGTGCCCAATGGCCGGCGCGGCGAGGTCCACCGGGTCGGCCACGCGGCGGTGCGCCGCGGGACGGGCGGGCGAAGGTGGGCGCAGCCGCGCGGGTCTACCATGCCGCGGTGACTTCAGTCTGCGAATGCTGCGGCGCGGAGCTCGGCGAAGTGCCGACAGTGTGGGCGTTCTCCGCCCCGGACTACTGGGGTGCCCCCGAAGCCGGCGGCGAGTCCTTCCTCGAGGACGAGCTCTGCTGCATCGACGCGCCCGGGCTCGACGAGCTGCACTTCTTCATCCGGGGGCTGGTCGAGATCCCGGTGCGCGGCCGTGCGGAGCCGCTGACGTACAACGTCTGGGTCAGCCTGAGCCCGGTCAACTTCGAGCGCGCGGTCGAGCGGTGGGACGACCCCGAGCGGGTCACCGAGCAGCCGTACTTCGGATGGTTGTCCAACTCCATCCCCGGCTACCCCGACACCATCCGGCTCAGGACCCGCGTGCATACTCGGGAACCGGGCCGCCGGCCGCTGGTCGAGCTCGAGCCGACCGACCACCCGCTGGCGGTCGAGCAGCGCGACGGCATCGACGCGCATCGCCTCGTCGAGGTCGCCGGGGTCTGCGGCGGGTGAGATCTCGTTCATTCAGGCATTCACCGCTGTTGACCCCTCGAGTGGTGATCTATTTTTGCATTACCGACAGTGATCCAACGCCTACCCACGACGAACGGCATTCCCCCCATGCCTCCGTCGTGTGTACCGCGCCCGGCGCCTTCCCATCCTCCCCCCGAGGGTTCGCCGAGAGCGCGGCGTAAAGCCCGCCGTCGACCGCAGAGGTGGTCGGCGGCGGCTTTGCGGCCGGGCCGCGGCGGGTCTGCGTCACGTGGCGGCGCCTGAGGCAGAATGTTCCGGTGCGATTCGAAACGAGCCGAGCGCTTGACGCGATCGAGCGCCGCCTGACCGTCGACCCCCTGGCGGCGGGCGGCGTCATCGACCTGGTGGAGGCCGCGCGCAGCGTCGACCTCGACGGCGGCCGCCCGGCCGCGCTGCTGCGCCTCGGGATGTTCATCGACGCGCTGAGCCGGCGCCTCGGCGACGGCAACACCGGCCTCTACGCGATCACCGAGCGCGGCGCGATGTCGGACACCGACTTCACGTCGAACGAGCGCATGGTCCTGCGCCGGTGGTCGGACGACGGTCTCATCGAGATGCTGCCCCCGGGCGCCCGCGTCAACGCGCGCGTGCGGGAGGTCGCGCACCTGACCGGCGTGCCGGTGATCAGCCGCAACCCGCTGCCCGGCCACCCCGGCCCCGTCTACCTGACGACCGGCGCCCAGGGCGGCATGGAGCTGACGCTCGCGCCGTCGACCGGCTCGACCCCGCGGCCCCACCCGGTGCTGCAGCGCTACTGGCGCTGCCCCGCGACCGACTGCCCGGTCTTCGGCCGCCCGCCGGCCCAGGGCGCCGGCCAGGCCCCGCCCGCCCTGCCGAGCGGCGCGCCCATCTGCCCCCGCCACGGCGACCGGCTCATCGACGCCGGCCCCCGCCCGCCGGCGACTCCGCTCGCGGTGCGGATCAACGGCGCCGTGCGCACCCGTTTCCCGGTCTCGGCCGCCCGCCCCGTCGTCGTCGGCCGCGCGCCCGAGGAGCAGGGCGGCATCACCATCGGCAACTGGCTCGACGACGAGTCGAGCCGCCGGGTGAGCCGCAACCACCTGCGCTTCGAGCTGCGTGACGGCATGCTGCTGGTCACCGACGTGAGCACGAACGGCGCCGCGGTGCTGGCCCGCACCGGCCCGACGGCCGCGCCGCGCGAGATCGAGCTGACCCGTGGCGAGCCCAAGGCCATGGGGGAGTGGGACGAGGTCGAGATCTACCCGGAGATCACCGTCGGGCGCGCGGACCGTCCGCCGGCGGACGCCCCGACCGGCGGCGCCCCGAACTCGGTGATGGCCGACGCGCCGACGATCGCCCTGCGCCTGCCCCCGCCGCCGCGCTCCTGACGGCCTGGATACGCGTAAATGCGTTGCCGGGCCCGCGGGGCCCGAGCTACCTTTCCGAACGTGATCGCGACGACCGCCCTTCTGGAGCACGGCCACCTGGCCGGCTCGGCGGTCGCCTGGGCACCCGAAGCGCTGGCCGCGGCGCTAGAGGCCGGCCTGCGACGCTGACCCTCCTCCCGCAGCCATCATGCGGAACCGACGGAGGAGGGTGAGCCGGCCGAGCCGGTCCGCCCCTTCGGAGCACGCCGGCACGCGGCCACATGGTTCTGCGCATCCACACCACAAATCCACTGTGGAGAGTCAGATGGCCAAGCAGACGTTCACGAGGAACAAGCCTCATCTCAACATCGGCACGATGGGTCACGTCGACCACGGCAAGACGACCCTGACCGCCGCCATCACCAAGGTGCTCGCCGAGCGGTACCCGGGCGTCAACCGCTACACGAGCTTCGAGGGCATCGACCGGGCGCCCGAGGAGATCACCCGCGGCATCACCATCAACATCGCGCACGTCGAGTACGAGACCGGCAAGCGGCACTACGCCCACGTCGACATGCCGGGGCACGCGGACTACGTGAAGAACATGATCACGGGGGCGGCGCAGGTGGACGGGGCCATCCTCGTCGTCAGCGCCGTCGACGGGGTCATGCCGCAGACCCGCGAGCACGTGCTCCTCGCGCGGCGGATCGGGGTGCCGTACCTCGTCGTGGCCATGAACAAGGCCGACGCGGTCGACGACACCGAGCTGCTGGACCTCGTCGAGCTCGAGGTGCGGGAGCTGCTGAGCGAGTACGGCTTCCCGGGGGACGACATTCCGGTCGTCCGGGTGTCCGCGCTGCGGGCGCTCGCCGGTGAGCCCGAGTGGGTGCAGTCGGTCGCCGACCTGCTCGACGCGGTGGACGAGTACGTGCCGCTGCCCGAGCGCGTCACCGGCGAGCCGTTCCTGATGCCCATCGAGAACGTGCTCACCATCACCGGCCGCGGCACCGTCGTCACCGGCTCCGTCGAGCGCGGCACGCTCGTGCTCAACACGCCCGTCGAGGTGGTCGGGCTGGGCCCCACCCAGTCCACCGTGGTCACCGGGATGGAGATGTTCGGCCGGCAGCTGGACTCGGCCGAGGCCGGCGACAACGCGGCGCTGCTGCTGCGCGGCGTGCGCCGGGGTGACGTGCAGCGCGGTCAGGTGGTCGCGCTGCCCGGCTCGGTCGCGCCGCACCGGCGGTTCAAGGCGCACGTGTACGCGCTGACGACGAAGGAGGGCGGCCGGCACACGCCGTTCTTCGCCAACTACCGGCCCCAGTTCTACTTCCGCACCACGGACGTGATGGGCTCGGTGGACCTGGGTGACATCACGATGGTGATGCCCGGTGACACGGTCGACGTGACCGTCGAGCTGGGCAAGCCGGTCGCGATGGACGCCGGCCTCGGCTTCGCGATCCGCGAGGGCGGCCGCACGGTCGGCGCCGGCACCGTCACCGAACTGCTCGACTAGACGCCGGCCGGCGCCGCAGCACGCGATTGCCTCTCGAGACGGCGAATGCCCCTCAGGGAAATTCCCTGAGGGGCATTCGCGGCGGAAAACGGGGCACAGGTACCCCATGCATGTTCAGGGTCGAGCCGGTGCGCCACTGCGCCTGATCGAGTACGGCGACTACGCGTGCCCGGAGACCGGCCGCGCCTTCGGCATCGTGGAACGGATCCAGCTGCACTACGGCGAGGAGCTGCGCTTCGAGTTCCGGCACTTCCCGCTGGTCGACGCGCACCCGCGCGCCATGCCCGCGGCGCTGCTGGCCGAGGCGGCCGCGGACGCCGACGCGTTCTGGGGCATGCACGCGCTGCTGCTCACCCACCAGGACGCCCTCCAGGACGAGGACCTGGCCCGCTACGCCGAACGGTTCGGCCTGCCCGACGCCGGCGGCACGCGGGAGCACCACGAACGAGTGTTGCGGGACATGGCCGGCGGCCGCAAGCGGGGCGTCCGCGACTGCCCGGCGTTCTTCGTGAACGGGATGATGCACGAGGGGCCCAACGACTTTCCCGCGCTCACCGGGGCGCTCGGGGGACGTGGAGGGTGAACCGGTTCGATTGCCCGATCGGTTACGGGACCGGCTCTCTAGGATCTTTGAGAAGAAACACAGCCAATTTTGAGCTGAATGAAGGTTGCCCCTAAGGGTCACAGGGCAACCTGTAGGGGATGCGGAACCGGTACGTAGACCTCCTGCGAGCCGTCGCGATCATCCGCGTGGTCACCTACCACACGCTCGGATTCGCGTGGCTGACCGTCGTCTTCCCGGCCATGGGCCTGATGTTCGCGCTCGGCGGCTCGCTCATGGCCGCCTCGCTGGACCGCTCGGGCGCGAAGGCGATAGGACGGCGGATGCGCCGCATCATCGTGCCGTTCTGGGTCCTCGGCGTGTTCGCCGTCACGCTCATGTCGCTCTGGGGCGGCATGGAGCACAGCTGGCGCACGCTGCTGTGGTTCCTGCCGCTCGACGACCCGCCGACCACCGAGAACGGCGGGCTCTGGTTCAGCCAGATCTGGTACGTGCGCTCGTACCTCTGGTTCATCATCGCCTCGCCGGTGCTGCTGTGGCTGTTCCGCCGCTGGCCGATCCCGAGCGTCCTGGTGCCGTTCACGGTGCTGGTGGTGCTGTGGGAGACCGGCCACGGCTCCGGCGGCATCGTGCGCGACTTCTTCATGTACGCCCCGGCCTGGATGCTCGGTTTCGCACACCACGACGGCACCCTGCAGCGCATCTCGAAGAAGATCCTGTGGCCCGTGTGCCTGGTGATGGGCGGCCTCGGCCTCGCGCTGCTCTTCCACTCGCCCGGCCCGCGCGGGTACGACCTCAACGACGCCCCGATCGCGGACACCCTGTGGTCGACGGCCTTCCTGCTCGTCATGCTCAACGCCGCGCCGGCCGCGCTCTCGCTCGGCGCGGCGACGCCGGCCGTCGAGGCGATCAACCGCCGCGCGCTGACGATCTACCTGTGGCACGAGGCCGTGATCACCTTCGTGCGCATGGTGGGGGTGTGGCTCGGGATCACGATGGTGGGCGGCTACCACAGCACCGTGCAGCTGACCCTGGTCGCGGTGCTGACGGCGGCGCTCGTGCTGGGCCTCGGCTGGGTCGAGGACCTCGCGGCGAAGCGGCGGCCGCAGGTGTGGCCGCTGCCGAAGCGGTCGCCGGCACCCAGAGCGGTCGAGCAGCCACAGCCCGTGCCTGCCTAGGAGTATCGGGAAAAAGCAAGCGCGACACGCCGACACTGGTCTTTGCTGGAACTTGCTGGAACCGGTTACCGTGCCGTTCGTGTCCGAATCGATCTCGGCCCCGGGCGAGCAGATCGAGCTGCTCGAGCGCCGGATCGACCGGCTGCGCGCAGACCTGCGCCGCGCGGCCACCACGGGGGATCGCGCCCACGCCCGCACGCTGCGCGCGGAGCTGCGCCGGGCCGAACAGGAGTGGGACGAGGCGCTCGCCCGTCTGGAGGAGCGGGCGCCGGTCGTACCGCGCCAGCCCACCCCGCCGCCCATGCTCTCGATCCGGGAGCAGGTGCACCACGCGCTCACGCTGCTGACGGTCCCCGCCGCGCCGAAGCTCATCATCGCCGTCCACGACGCCTTCTTCCCGGGCGAGCTCGTGGCCGCGCGCCTGACCAGCCTGCGCCGCGACGAGGAGCGCTCGTTCAAGGTGGCCCCCTACGGCCGCCCGTACTACCTCTGCCCCGCCCTGACCGCCGACCTGCTCGCCCCGGCGCGTGGCCTGCTGGCCATCTCCACCTGGCCGCTCGCGACCCGCGTCGTCGGGCCGCTCAGCGCCCGGGTCGACTTCCTCGTGGCCGCCGTCAAGGTCGCGCAGCGGGTGGCCCAGCTCCCCGACGACGCCCACGACGCGCGCCGGCTGCTGTGGCGATTCGCCGCCGGCATCCCCGGCGCGGCCTCGGTCGCGGGCGGCGCCGACCCCGGCCTCGTCGCCAAGCAGGCCGAGGCCGAGCTCGACGTGCACCTCGAGGCCGACACCGCGGACCGCGCCGCGGCGGCCTCCCGCGCGCAGGACCGCCTCGACGGCGCCGAGGCCCTCTTCGGCGCCCGTCTCCAGCGCCTGCGCAAAACCGCGAAGTGAGATGGGACCCCCATGGACGCACTGGTAGACCGGTTGGACCGCATCCGCGGCACCGTGGCGCCGCGCAACCACAACGCCCGCACCATCGCCGCGCTCACCACCAACCCCGGCTGCGGCCGGCGGGGGCTGATGGACGCGGCCGGGGTGAACAAGGGCGCCGTCGCCGGGCAGCTCGGCTTCCCGGCCGCCTTCGGCCAGTCGCGGTTCGCGATCGCCCGCGGCAACGCGTTCGAGGCCCAGGTGAAGGCCGACGGCGCGGCGGAGCTGCTGCAGCTGCTGCGGGAGCGGCTCGGGCTGGCCATCCCCGAGGTGGCCTACGACGACCTGTCCAACGTCGGCGGCAACGCCAGCCGCGAGGTGCGCTACGCCCGCACCCGCAGCCTGCTGGCCCGCGCCGCGGCGGAGCGCGACGACGCCGGCACGCTCTTCGACCACCCGATGCTGCGGCTGGACATCGCGGGCTACTACGCCTACCTCGAGCCGGACCTCATCGCCTTCCGCGCCGGCGGGCGCTTCCACGTCGTGGAGATCAAGTCGTTCGCGGTCATCGACGGGCAGGCCGACCCGGGCAAGGCGGCGGCCGCGGCCAAGCAGTCGGCGGTCTACGTGCTGGCCATGCGCGAGCTGCTCGGCGAGCTCGGATACCCGCCCGAGTCCGTGTCGCACAACGTGGTGCTGGTCTGCCCGGAGAACTTCGCCAACCGGCCGACGGCCACCCTCGTCGACGTGCGCAAGCAGCTCACCGTCCTGCGGCGCCAGCTGTCGCGGCTCACCCGGCTCGACAAGATCCTCGACGCGCTGCCCTCCGGGCTCTCCTTCGACCTCGCCTACGACAGCGACCAGAACGCCACCCGCCCGGCGGACGAGCTGCGCAAGGCGGTCAGCGAGGTCGACGCGCGCTACAGCCCCGACTGCCTCGGCTCGTGCGAGATGGCGTTCTTCTGCCGCGACGAGGCGGCCGGCTCCACCACGGCGCTGGGCCGCTCCATCCGCGACGACCTCGGCGGGGTGGAGAGCGTCTCGACCGTGCTCGGCCTGGCCCGGGGCACGCTGATGCCGGGCGCCGGCCAGGAGGAGATCGCGGGACTGTTGCGCTTGGCCCACCGCCTGCGCCGCGAGTGCCTTGACGAGGCCGTGTGAGCATCCTGACCGCGCTGGCCCGGGCGGAGGCGGTCGAGTCCGGCCGCGCCCAGCCGCTGACCACGGTCCGGCACACGCACGTCGCCCAGCGCCCGCTGGTGCTCGTGCCGCTGGCCCTGGCCGGCGAGGCCGCCGCGCCCCTGGCCGCCATGGTCGGCACCGACCGCGGCAGCGGGCGGCTGCTCGTCGTGGCCAATCCCCGCGACCGCACCCAGCGCTTCCAGTTCGTCGCGCAGCTGGCGAAGGTCTTCCTGGCATACGTCGAGGGCTGCTCCCGCGCCGTCGACGCCACCCACACCGCGAAGCTGCGCTACGCCGAGGCGCCCCAGGTGCTCGTGCCCAACCGCGGCGGCGTGGAGTTCATCCGGCTGCTGGGCCGCTCGACCCGCTTCCGGCGCACGTACGGCCCGCACCCGGTGCACCGCACCGTCCCGCTGCTCGGCCAGTGGTTCACGTTCCTGCGCGAGCGGGCCGACCACCCGGGCTCGGCGATGCTGCTGGCCATGACCGAGCTGCTCGGCGAGCACTGGGCGACCGGCCAGAGCGGGCTCGAGGACGCCAACCTGGCCGCGCTGCTGGGCTGGATCGACCCGCCGGACGGCCTCGACGGCGCCGCCGCCGCGGAGCTGGCCGAGGATCCGCTGCGCTGGCCGCCGGCCGGGCCGAGCACCGACCCCACCTTCGACAACGAGATCCTGGCCCCGGCCCTGAGCGCCTACGCCCGCGCCGCCGACCCGCAGGCGCAGAGCCGGGCCGAGTCCGCGCTCGGCGGCGCGATCCGGGAGCAGCTGGAGCCGACCTGGGGGCTCATGTGGCGGGCCGTGGACCTGCTGCGGGCCCGGCCGGCGGGCGCCTCCGTCGAGGCCCGGTGGGCGATCGATCGCGACGTGTTCACGATGTACCACATGTCGCTGGCCGAGGGCACCGCGCTGCCGCAGCCGAGGCGGGACAGCGCCGTCGCCGCGGCCGGGCGCCTCGACCGCCTGGAGCGCGAGCAGGCCCGCTACGAGGCCCAGCGCGCGCTCGACGACCCGCTCGTCATGGCCGAGTTCCGGCTGTCGGGGGAGGCGTTCACCGGCACCGTCGTGTCCGCCTCGCCCAACCGCGTCGACACGTCCGGCAAGAAAGCGGCCCTGCGCCCGCACATCACCGTGCAGACCGAGGACCCGGTGCGGCTGGAGCCCGGGGCGCTGCTCGTGTCGCCCGCGCGCCTGTCGCAGCAGGCGATGGTCGTCTCGGTGTCCTCCGTGGACGTCGTGCTGGAGCTGTCGAAGGGCATGGGGCGCTCCACCAAGCAGGCCCCGCCCGGGTCGGTGCCCGAGGTCGGGGAGGTCGTCACGTACGGCCCGGTCAGCGACGCCTACCAGCCGCCCGGCCGGTTCCCGTCCCGCGAGGACACCCCGTGGACGCACGGCGGCCCGCCCCCGGACTACCAGCCCAACGACATCGACGCCGCGGAGGACTGGTCATGACGGTGATCGACGACATCCTCACCGGCTTCGGCCAGGCGGTCGGGCGCGGGGTGGTCGTCGACTCCCCGCCGGGCGCGGGAAAGTCCACACTGGTCGTTCGCGCCGCCCGCACCATGGCCGAGGCGGGGGAGCGGCTCATGGTCGTGGCCCAGACCAACGAGCAGGTCGACGACCTCATCGACCGGCTCGCCACGGCCGCGCCCACCATCGAGATCGGCCGGCTGTCCGCGTCCACGTACGTGCCGGCCCAGCGCGTGGCCAAGCACGGCTCGGTCACCGTCAGCGGCGCCGTCTCCGACGTGCAGACCAGCGCGGTCGTCATCGGCACGGCCGCGAAGTGGGCCACGGTCACCGAGGGCACCTGGGAGCGGGCGATCGTCGACGAGGCGTACCAGATGCGCTCCGACATGCTCCTGCGCGTGGCCGGCCGGTTCTCCCGGGGCCTGTTCGTCGGCGACCCGGGCCAGCTCGACCCGTTCTCCGTCGTCGCCGTCGAGCGGTGGGCCGGGCTGTCCTGGGACCCGATGCAGAGCGCCGTCGCCGTGCTCCTGCGGCACAACCCGGACCTGCCCGTGCACCGCCTGCCCGTGTCGTGGCGGCTGCCCCCGTCGGCGGCCGAGGTCGTCTCGGCGGCGTTCTACCCGTTCACGCCGTTCGAGGCCGGCACCAAGCCCGCCGACCGCAGCCTCGAGTTCTCGGTGCGGGCCATCGGCGGCGATTCGCGCGTCGAGGCGACTCTGGAGACCGCCCGCCGCACCGGCTGGGCCCTGCACGAGCTGCCGGCCCGGCACACGGTGCGCACCGACCGCGAGGCCGTCGCCGCCATCGCCGACCTCGTCGTGAACCTGCTGCGGCGGGGGCCGATCGCATACTCCGAGCACGCCCCCGAGGGCCGCCCGGTGACCGCGGACCGCGTCGCCGTCGGGGCCGCCCACCGCGACCAGGTGGCCGCGATCCGGCTGGCCCTCGCCGACACCGTCGCCGCCGACGTGACCGTCGACACCGCGAACCGGCTGCAGGGCCGGGAGTACGACGTGACCGTGATTTTGCACCCGCTCTCGGGCCGCCGCGACGCGAGCGCGTTCCACCTCGAGGCGGGGCGACTGTGCGTGCTCGCCTCCCGGCACCGTCACGCGTGCATCGTCGTCGCCCGGGCCGGCATCGCGGAGCTGCTCGACACCCACCCCTCGGCCGAGCCGGTCCACCTCAACGTGCCCGTGCGCTTCCCCGACGGCTGGGAGGCGAACCAGGCGATGCTCGCCCATCTGTCCACTGTGGACGGCTAGGCGAACGACCGCGGCCCCCGCACCGGTCGGATCGGTGCGGGGGCCGCGGCCGTGGGGAGAGGAGGTTACCGCTTGATTCGCTTCTTCACGCTCTTGCCGGTGCTGCGCAGGGCCCGCATCGCCCGCTGCTGCGGGGTCTGACGCGCCTTGCGGCGCCGCGCGACCGCCACCACCGCCACGACGACGGTGGCGAGTCCGGCCGCGGCGGCGGTCACCAGCGGAACGGGACGACGACGTGCCACGTCCTTGGTCTGCTCGGCCAGCTCGGCCGCGCCGTCCTTGGCCTTGGTGGACAGATCGCCGACCGCCTGGCCGAAGTCCTTGCGGGTCTCGGTCATGCTCCCGTTCGCATGTGTCACGCTCATCGCTGCCCCTTTCTCTCTTGTCTCGGGATGCCCAATCGGCCCACCGGCCAATCACGATCTGGCCGATGCGTCGCCCAGAATGGTGACGAATGCCCCGAAATCAGGCGAAGGCCAGCGTGACGTGCAGGGCGGCGTGGTCGGACGCGACGACCCCGGCCCCGACCGAGTGCCCGCGCAGGTCCAGGCCGCGCACGAGCACGTGGTCGATCTCCTCGGCGGGGTGGTCGGCCGGGAACGTGCGCACCGGCCGGAAGGGGGCGAGCGGGTCGGTGAAGCCGGCCGCGGTGATCGCGGTGAACGGGGCGCTGCCGGGTGTGATGTTGAGGTCGCCGGCGACGAGGACCGGGCGGTCGCCGGCGAACCGGGTGGCGAAGGCGGCGATCTCGCCCGCCTGCCGCAGCGGCTCGGTGCCGGGCGGCGGCTGGATGTGCGTGGCCACCACGGCGAGCTCGCGCCCGCCGACCGTGACGATCGCGCCGAGGGCCTGCGCACCCGTCGGGGCGCCGACGGCGGTCAGCGGCACGGACCGCACCGCGGAGACGGGCAGGCGGGTCAGGATCGCGTCGCCCCACACCGCGTCGGCGGCGGGGCCGAACCAGTACCGCATCCCGAGCCTGCGCGCGAGCACGGCCAGGGTGTCGTGGCCGCCGTTGAGCAGCCAGGCCCGGTCGACCTCGCAGAGCACGACGATGTCGGACCGGCTCGCGCGGATCTCGTCCACCAGGTCGTCGGGGTGGAAGGTGCCGTCGAGCCCGAAGCCCATCCGGATGTTGTACGCCGTGACGCCGATCTCCCGCGGATCTCCGCCGGCCCGGGGCGAGGGCGGGACCCAGAGCCCGGCGAGCGGGAGCACGAGGCACGCGGCCCCGGTCGCGGCGAGGGCGTGCCGCGGCAGCCGGACGGTCACCGGCCCGGCCCCGCGCAGCAGCGCGCCGGCCGGGACGAGCGCGACCGCGACCGGCACCCACTGGTTCGGGTAGCCGATGTCGTAGGCGGCGTAGTACGCGATCGCGGCGACGCCGAACACGAGCATGCCCAGGGCCGCGGCGTAGCCGGCCCGCGGAGCCGGGCGCTGCCCGGCCAGCCGCAGCGCGAGGCCGAGGCTGGGCGCGCCCAGCAGCAGCGCGAGCCACAGCGGGGCGGGCGCGGCGAAGTCGTAGGCGAAGCAGGCGGCCGAGGCGACGAGCAGCACCGCGGCGACCACGCGGGCCACGCGGCCGGAGGGCACCCGGGGCGCGAAGGCGACGGCGAGGAACGCGAGCACGGCCAGCCCGATGCCCAGCGGCGGCAGCAGCGCGGGCGGCGTCGCGGCGAAGCCGCCCGTGCCGTAGGAGGCGGCCACGGCGGCGACGGCGGGGGAGAGGGCGTACAACCCGGTCAGCAGCATCACCGGGCCGGCCAGGAGCCAGCCGCCGGTCGCGGGCCGGGCCTCGACGCGCTCCAGCTCCCCGGGGCCTTTCGTGGGGCCAGCCGTGGTGCCGTAGAGCAGGGCGACGCCGAACACCAGGGCCAGTGGGAGCGCCACCCACCAGGCCCGCCAGGTCGCGTCGACGGTGCCGAGCGCGGCGTGCTCCACGGCCGCGGCGGCGAGGCCGGCCGGGACGCCGACCGCGACGGAGGCGCCACCCGCGGCGGAGGCGGCGAGGAAGGCGAGGCCGGCGAGCAGGCCGGCCGAGGCGACGTAGAGCTGCGGCTGTCCACCGTGGACGAACACCAGCGCGAGCCGGGCCAGCGCCAGGATCACCCCGGCGGTCAGCGCGAGGCGGCGCGGGCCGAGGCGTGCCGCCAGGGGCGCGGCCGCGACGCCGGCGACGAACCACGCGAGCGCGAAGGCCCCCATGAGCTCGGCCGGGGTCGAGGCCGCCTGCCCGAAGATCGTGATGATCGACGGGAGCCACACCCGCAGGACATCGAGCAGCAGCAGGATGCCCGCGGCGGTCGCGACGTCAGTCTTCGCGGACCACGACCTGGACGGCGGCGTCATCGTCGAGACGATAGCCGACGCCGCGCACGGTGGCGATGATCCGGGCGGCGTCGCCCAGCTTGACGCGCAGCCGGCGGACGTGGACGTCAACCGTGCGCTCGGTGCCGACCATGTCGTAGCCCCACACCTGGCGCAGCAGCTGCGCGCGGCTGAACACGCGGCGCGGGTGCTCGCAGAGGAAGAGGAAGAGGTCGTACTCCCGGCGGGTCAGCGGCACCGGGGCGCCGTCCTGCAGCACGAGGCGCGAGCCGGTGCACAGGTAGAGGGAGGGCGCGTCGGGCGTGGCCCGGCCGATCCGCCTGATCCTGGGGTCGGGCTCGGCGGGCTCGGCGGGCTCGGCGGCCGGCTGCTCGACCAGGCGCAGGTTGCGCGCCGGAGCGGCGGCGGGAGCGGAGGACGGGGTGCGCGGCAGGGGCGCGGTGCGCTGGATCTGCGGCGCGGCCTGGCTGGCGGCCAGTGCCTCGAGGTCACTCAGCAGGCGGGAGGCCTCCGGTGGGAGCTCCTCGCCGTTGAGCGTGATGTGGACGGTGATGGTGACCACGGAGGGTGCGACGTCGGGCGCACCCACGACCGAAACGGCCATTTTCAATCCTCTCGAAAACCTTCTGAATGAACGCCGATTTCAACCGGGGGTCACTCGACAAAGGCCGTCGAAATGGTGCTCGCGGCGGGATATCCACATTGGATCAAGCTGCACCTCAGGGCACATGTCACCGACCTTACCAGGTATGTCACATGAAGCGACAGCCGTGTTACGTGCCGCACAGAATAGATCGTCACTAATTTGTCTGACGTTTTGGGGAGGTATTCACCAGCAATTCACGACACCGGTACCGGGATAACTTTGCGTGAGTCGACGGTTGCGGTCAACCGCTTCTCACATAGTGGAAGATCGGCTGACGTTCTCGTATTGCCATGCACTCATGCAGTGTCGACGGTTCCCCTAAATCATATCGGCTAGGTATGGTCGGGCCGTCCACCATATGAGATGGTGGCCCGCAGCTGGCCGGGGCTGACAATACCCGCACCCAGTTCCGTCACGCGCTGCCGCAGCCCCCGGTCGGACGTCACCACGACGACGGGCCGATGTGACACATTGTCGCGCACGAGCGCCACAATGTGGTCGTCGCCGGATTGCGGCGCCGCCTCGACCGCCACCCCGTCGATGGGCGGCACGCCGCGGGCCGCACCCTCCACGACGAGCATGATCTCGCCCGGCAGGGCGGCCGCGTCCCGGACCGCGAGGGCGTCGCGCAGCCGGGTCGCCGCGCCCGCCCGGTCGCGCCACCAGCGGTCGGGCACCGAGCCGACCACGTTGGCGCCGTCTACGACGATGAGCGGGTCCATGTGGCCAGTGTTACTCCGGGTGCTGCGCGGTGACCAGCGATTCCCCGCGGCCGCACCCCGGCGGGCCGATGCCTGGCCGGGGACGTGGTGGCGCGCCTCGGCGGCCCGCGCGAGCGTCGGCGGGACCCGGTTCGCGGCCGGCGGGGAGACCCGGACGGTGCTGCACCGCGCCGGCGCGGCCATGTCCCCGGCCAAGCGCGGCGCGGCCGCGGTGGCGGGTCAGGCCCTGCGGTAGATCGCCAGCTGGGTGGCCTGGGCGACCGGGCGTCCGGCCGCGTCCCAGACCTCGCACACCTGGTCGAGCTGGCCGTCGGTGACCATCCGGGCGTACTGGCGCACCCGCAGCGGCCCCGGCGCCGGCAGCCCCCGCACGTACGCGGTCAGCTCCAGCGTCGGCGTCCACCCGCTGCCGCCGAGCGTGAACGTGACCGGCGGGAACGCGTCGACCGCGTAGAGCAGCGAGAACGCGTCGAACGGGGTGCCGTCGTCGAAGCTGAGCCAGCCGCGCAGGTCGCCCGGGCGGCTCAGGTCCACCCGCTGGTCGACCTGCTCCAGCATGGTGATGCGCACCCCGGCCCCCGGCGGCTCGACGGGCGTGCGGCGCAGCTCGTCGCGCGGCTTGACCTCGGGCGGCTCGGCCGCGGTGAACCGGACCTCGCCGGCCGCGGCCAGGTCTCCGAGCGTGAACAGCGCCTCCACGCAGATCCGGTCCCCCTGCGTGAGCCGGACCCGGGCCTGGCTCACCGAGCGCCCGTCGCGCAGCGGCTCCACCGCGATCGTGGCCGGGCCGGGCTCGGGCGGCGCCAGGTACACCGCGCTCGCGCTCAGCGGATGCGGGTGCGCGGCCGTCACCGCGGCCCGGGCGAGCACCGCCAGCAGGTATCCGCCGTTCGGCCGCCCGCCGACGGTCCACTGTGGATCGAGCCGGGCCGTGCCGTCCCCGACCTCGGTCGCCTCCGCGAAACCGGCCACCGGGGCCTCCTTCTGCTTTGATGAGCCTATGGCGCGCACGCGGCTCTACCGGGACGGTCGGCTGGAAGCCGAGGACTTTCCGCTCGACGATATATCCGAGCATCTCAAGGACTCCGCCGCGGTCGTGTGGCTCGACCTGACCGAGCCCGGGCCGGACGACTACGACCGGGTCCAGGAGGAGTTCGGGCTGCACCGGCTGGCCATCGAGGACGCGACCTCGCCGCACGAGCGGCCGAAGCTCCTGCACTATCCGGGGCACCTGTTCTTCAACGCCTACCAGGTCACCTTCCACGGCGGCGGCGGCGACGGCGGGGCCGAGCTGCACGAGGTCTCCGCGTTCCTGACCGAGCAGGCGCTGATCACCGCGCACGGGGCCGGCTTCGACATGGACGCCGTGGTCGAGCGCTGGGACGCCACCGAGGAGCTGGCCGGCCAGGGGGTGCCCTACCTCGCCCACGGCCTGCTCGACGTGATCGTCGACGGGCAGTTCGACGCGGCGCAGGCCCTCGACGACGAGCTCGAGGAGCTCGAGGACCGGCTGTTCCAGGAGACCCCGCAGGCGATCCGCGACGTGCAGCAGCGCAGCTTCCGGCTCCGCAAGACGCTCGGGCGCATCCGCAAGGTCATCCTGCCCATGCGCGAGGTGGTCGGCAGCCTCATGCACTCCCGCGAGCACCTCGTCGACGACGAGATGGTCCCGTACTACCAGGACCTCTACGACCACGTGCTGCGCGTGACCGAGTTCACCGAGAACCTGCGCGACTTCACCGCCACGATCCTGGAGTCCAACCTGGCGGTGCAGGGCAACCGCCAGAACACGGTGATGAAGAAGGTCACGAGCTGGGCCGCCATCATCGCGGTGCCGACCGCGGTTACGGGTTACTACGGGCAGAATGTGCCCTATCCGGGTTCTGACAAGCTGTCGGGGTTCATCGCCTCGGCCGTGCTGATCGTGGTGCTGTCCGCGGTGCTGTACGTCACCTTCAAACGCAAGGATTGGCTATGACTGAGCACTTCGACGTCGTTGTCCTGGGCGCCGGCCCGGGCGGGTACACGGCCGCGGTGCGGTCCGCGCAGCTCGGCCTGCGCACCGCGATCGTGGAGGACAAGTACTGGGGCGGCGTCTGCCTGAACGTCGGCTGCATCCCCTCGAAGGCGCTGCTGCGCAACGCCGAGCTCGCGCACATCTTCAACCACGAGGCGAAGACGTTCGGCATCTCGGGCGAGGTCACGTTCGACTACGGCGCGGCGTTCCAGCGCAGCCGCAAGGTGGCCGACGGCCGCGTCAAGGGCGTGCACTACCTGATGAAGAAGAACGAGATCCGGCAGTACCAGGCCAAGGGCTCGTTCCTCGACGACCACACGCTGCGGGTCGGCGACGAGACCATCACCTTCGCCAACTGCATCATCGCCACCGGCGCCACGACCCGCCTGCTGCCCGGCACCTCGCTGTCGGAGCGCGTGGTGACCTACGAGGAGCAGATCCTCAGCGAGGACCTGCCCGAGTCGATCATCATCGCGGGCGCCGGCGCCATCGGCGTCGAGTTCGCCTACGTGCTGCACAACTACGGCGTGAAGGTCACCATCGTCGAGTTCCTCGACCGGATGGTGCCGCTCGAGGACGCCGAGGTGTCGGCCGAGCTCTTCAAGCGGTACAAGCGCCTCGGCATCCAGGTGCTCACCTCCACGCGGGTCGAGACGGTCGAGGACACCGGCTCCGGCGTGAAGGTCACCGTGAGCTCGGGCGGCAAGAACCAGACGCTCGAGGCCGGCAGGCTCCTGCAGGCCATCGGCTTCGCGCCCCGGGTCGAGGGCTACGGGCTGGAGAAGACGGGCGTGCGGCTCACCGAGCGGGGCGCCATCGCGGTCGACGGCCGGCTGCGCACCAACGTGCCGCACATCTACGCGATCGGCGACGTCACCGCCAAGCTCATGCTCGCCCACGCGGCCGAGTCCATGGGCATCGTCGCCGCCGAGACGATCGCCGGGGCCGAGACGATGGAGCTCGACTACGTCATGATCCCCCGGGCGACGTACTGCCAGCCGCAGATCGCCAGCTTCGGCTGGACCGAGGAGCAGGCCCGGGAGAAGGGCTTCGACGTCAAGGTCGCGAAGTTCCCGTTCACGGCCAACGGCAAGGCGCACGGGCTCGGCGACCCGACCGGGTTCGTGAAGATCATCAGCGACGGGAAGTACGGCGAGCTGCTCGGCGCCCACCTGATCGGCCCCGAGGTCACCGAGCTGCTGCCCGAGCTGACCCTGGCCCAGCAGTGGGACCTCACCGTGCACGAGGTCGCGCGCAACGTCCACGCCCACCCGACCCTGGGCGAGGCGGTCAAGGAGGCCATCCACGGCCTGGCCGGGCACATGATCAACATGTAGGCCGGCGGCGGGCATCTCCCCGGTCCAGCCTGCGGGATCGGCGGGTGGCGTCCTCCACCCGCCGATCGCGCTCGGTAGGCTTTTGCTCATGCGCCAGGAGTGGCACCACTTCACGTACCCCGGACCGGAGATCTCCCGTGTCGCCGTCCCGGGCAACTCCGATGACGACGTGTTCGGCCTCGACCGGTGGCGGACGCTGCCCCGGGCGCAGACGCCGCCGTGGCCGGACCCGGTCGCGGTCGACGAGGTCGCCGGCCTGCTGTCCTCGGTCCCGCCGATCGTCGCGCCCTACGAGGTCGACCAGCTCCGCGAGCGCCTCGCCCTCGTCGCCGACGGCAAGGCCTTCATGCTGCAGGGCGGCGACTGCGCCGAGACGTTCGCCGACAACACCGAGGCGCACGTGCTGGGCAACGCCCGCACGCTGCTGCAGATGGCGGTCGTGCTGACCTACGGCGCCTCGCTGCCGGTCATCAAGATCGGCCGCGTCGCCGGCCAGTTCACCAAGCCGCGCTCGTCCGCGCTGGACTCGCTGGGCCTGCCGGCCTACCGCGGCGACATGATCAACTCGCTGGACCAGGACCCCGAGGCCCGCGTCGCCGACCCGCAGCGCATGGTCCGCGCCTACGCCAACTCCTCCAGCGCGATGAACATGCTGCGCGCCTACCTCGGCGGTGGCATGGCCGACCTGCACGCCGTGCACGACTGGAACAAGGGCTTCGTGGTCACCTCGCCGGCCGGCCAGCGCTACGAGGCCATCGCCCGCGAGATCGACCGGGCCCTGCGCTTCATGCAGGCCTGCGGCGTCAACGACGACGAGGCGCTGCGCACGGTCACGCTGTACTGCTCGCACGAGGCCCTCGCCCTGGAGTACGAGCGGCCCCTGGTGCGCATCGCGGGCGACCGGCCCTACGGGCTGTCCGGGCACTTCCTGTGGATCGGCGAGCGGACCCGCCAGCTCGACGGCGCCCACGTCGACTTCATGTCGCGCCTGGCCAACCCGATCGGCGTCAAGCTCGGCCCGACCACCACGCCGGAGCAGGCGATCGAGCTGTTCGAGAAGCTCAACCCGCAGAACGTCCCCGGCCGCCTCACGTTCGTGGCCCGCATGGGCAGCACCAAGGTCCGCGACGCCCTCCCGCCGATCGTGGAGAAGGTCACCGCGGCCGGCTGCCGCGTCGTGTGGCAGTGCGACCCGATGCACGGCAACACGCACGAGTCGTCCAACGGCTACAAGACGCGCCACTTCGACCGGATCGTCGACGAGGTGCTCGGTTACTTCGAGGTCCACCGCGAGCTCGGCACCCACCCCGGCGGCCTGCACGTGGAGCTCACCGGCGAGGACGTCACCGAGTGCCTCGGCGGCGCCCAGGCGATCGTGGACGAGGACCTGCCCGACCGCTACGAGACCGCCTGCGACCCGCGCCTCAACACCCAGCAGTCGCTCGAGCTCGCCTTCCTCGTCGCGGAGATGCTGCGTGGCTGAGGTCGTCATCGACTTCCGCTCGGACACCCTGACCCGGCCGTCGCCCGCCATGCGTGAGGCGATGGCGGCGGCCGAGGTCGGCGACGACGTGTTCGACGAGGACCCGACCCTGCACGAGCTGCAGACCGAGGTCGCGGCCCTCTTCGGCCACGAGGCGGCCCTGTTTGCCCCGAGCGGGACCATGGCCAACCAGATCGCCCTGCAGCTCGCCGTGCCGCGCGGCGAGGAGCTGCTCTGCGACGCCGCCGCGCACGTGGTGACGGACGAGATCGGCGCGGCCGCGGCCCTCGGCGGCGTGTCGACCCGCACCTGGCCCTCCGCGGCCGCCGACCTCGACCCCGCGACCGTCGCGGACATGATCCGCCCCGACGGCTTCGTGGCCGTCCCGACCCGCGCGGTCGCGGTCGAGCAGACCCACAACCGCCTCGGCGGCGCCGTGATCCCGCTGGCCGCGCTGGAGTCCCTGCGCGCGGTCACCGCCGAGGCCGGCGTCCACCTGCACTGCGACGGCGCCCGCATCTGGCACGCCCACGTCGCCGACGGCGTGCCGCTGGACACCTACGGCCGGCTCTTCGACTCGCTCTCGGTCTGCCTCTCCAAGGGCCTCGGCGCCCCGGTCGGTTCGCTGATCGTGGGCTCCGCCGAGCGCATCGCCGCGGCCCGCAAGCTGCGCAAGCGCCTCGGCGGCGGCATGCGCCAGGCGGGCATCCTGGCCGCGGCGGGCCTCTACGCGCTGCGGCACAACATCCCGCGCCTGGCCGAGGACCATGCCCGGGCCCACCGCCTGGCCGAGGCCCTCGCCCCGCACGGCGTCGTGGACCCGGCCCGCATCCGCACCAACATCGTGCCGCTCGACCTCACGGGGGCGGCGGTGGACGGGCCGGCGTTCGCGGCGGCGGCGCGGGAGCAGGGGGTGCTGGTGTCGGTGCTCGGGCGGCGGCTGGTTCGCCTGGTGACGCACCTCGACCAGACCTCGGACGGGATCGACCACGCGGTGAAGGTGCTGCCGACGCTGTTGTGAGTGCTGCCGGGCGCGGCTCCTGCTTCTTTGAACCGGCTTGTGCTCGGGGTGCTGGGCGCCGTTGAGCGCGGCCCCGCCGGCCCGCACCCGTGTCCGTCGCCCGGCCGATATGTCGTGGCGCTGGCGCGCCACGACATATCGGATTTATCGGGTATGTCTTTTTCGCCGGGATCTGCGGGGCCTACGTCGGGATCACTGCGCCAGCGGCCGTGAGCGCCCGGTGAGTACGTCGGGATCACGGTGCCGGCGGCCGTGAGCGCCCGGTGAGCAGGAGCGCGACCAGCGAGCTCGCGCAGGTCAGCAGGCCCGCCCAGAGCATGGCGCCGTCCGCTCGCAGCAGGGCGACCAGGGGCGCCCCGGCCGCCGTGCCCACGCCGATCGCCGTCTGCAGCACCGCTCCCGACGCCGCGAACGCCCGGCCGTGCTGCGCGGCCGGGGTACGGGTGCTGATCAGCGCCGACTGCGACACGTTCGCGATCCCGTTGCCGACGCCGCCGGCCGTGGACGCGACGTACGCGAGCACGAGCCCCGGCGCGAGGCCGATCCCCGCGATCCCGGCGCCCGTGAGCAGGTTGCCCAGCGCCAGCAGGGCGCCGCTGGAGAGCCGGATGCGGGGGACGAGCTGGGCTCCGGCGAGGGCGCCGACGCCCCACAGCGTGAGGTACAGACCGTAGCCGGAGTCGCTCGCGCCCAGCTGCCCGACGAACCGGAACGGCGCCGCCACGTTGTCGATCACGCCGCTGCTGACCGCGACGGCGCTGCCGAGCAGAGCGGTGCGCAGCAGCGGGTCGCCGAGGACCAGCCGCAGCCCGCCGCGGGCCGTCTCGCCGTCCTCGGGTGCGGCGGCCGGATGCCGCCGGGCCCGCAATGCCGAGCACGCCAGGGTCAGCAGCGCGAACGTGACCGCGTCGGCCAGGATCGCCGTCGTCGCGCCGAAGGCCCCGGTGAGCAGCCCACCCGCGGCCGGGCCGGCGATCCAGCCCAGGCCGGTGCCGGTGGCCAGCCGGGAGTACCCGCGCTGCGCACCCCCCTCGCCCGTGATCGCCGGCACCAGCGCCGAGGTCGCCGGGCGCACGAACGCCGAAAGCGCGGTGACCCCGGCGAAGAGCGCGACCGTGGCCCACAGCGTGTCGACGAGGGCGAGCGGCACGCACAGCACCGCCTGCCCGGCCAGCGCGACGAGGAGCACGGACCGCGTCTCGAGGCGGTCCACGACGCGCCCGGTGAGCGGGGCCAGCACCACGTACGGGATCAGCTCCGCCGCCAGCAACCCCGCCACCCAGCCGCTCCCGTGGGGCTGGAGGCGCAGCAGCAGCGCGACGAGCGCGGCCGCGTCGCCGGCGGTGGACAGCGCCAGCCCGGCGGCGAGCAGGTTGAGATCGCGTCGCATCACTCGATCGCTCACGGTGCACGCCCCCCGTCCCGTCGCATCGACGGCCACCATAGCGGTCACGGCCCCGGTCGCGCTTCGTCCACAACCCGCTGCCACACCCGCCCCATGCGGAGCCGGTGATCCGCGGTCCGCGCGGCGCCCGGCCGCCGCCGCGACGACTGCCCGCGGCGGCGGGCAGCCGTGGGGGAGGCGTGCCCACGGCGGCGGGGAAGCCTGTCCGCCGGCGCGGCGACTGCCCGCGGCGGCGGGCAGCCGTGGGGAAGGCGTGCCCACGGCGGGCGGCCGTGGGGGAGGCGTGCCCACGGCGGGCGGGAAGCAGGTGCTGAGCCGTCAGGCACGGAACGCCGCATAACCGAAATGTCGGATATGTCGCGGCGCGAAGCGCCCGACATATCCGCGCCGAACGACCTCAGGCCCGAGGAGTGCTGGACCGCAGCAACGCGATGTCCGCCGCGTGATCGGCATGGTCGTCCCCGCTGGGCGTCTCCACGATCAGCGGCACCCCCCGCGACGCGGGATGCGCGAGCAGCTCGCCGAACGCGGCCGCACCGATCAGCCCCTTGCCCAGCGACTCGTGCCGGTCCCGCAGCGACCCGCACGCGTCCTTCGAGTCGTTGGCGTGGATCAGCTTGAGCCGGTCCGGCCCGGCCGCGGCCACCAGCGCGTCCAGCGTGTGCGTCATCCCGCCCGGCGTGGCCAGGTCGTGCCCGGCCGCCCACGCGTGGCAGGTGTCGAAGCAGACGCCGAGGAGGGGGTGCCGGTCGACCGCGTCGAGGTACTCGGCCAGATGCTCGACCCGCGACGCGAGCGACCGCCCGCCCCCCGCGCTCGGCTCCACGAGCAGTGGCGGCCAGCCCTCACGGTCGGCCTGGTCGAGGAGGGGGAGGAGCACTCGCCGTACCGTCGCGAAGGCTTTTTCCGCGTGCTCCGCGTCCACCGCGGACCCGGCGTGGAAGACGACGCCCCGCGCCCCGATCGCCTGGGCGCGCCGCAGCGCGTGCTCCAGCGTCGCGACCGAGCGCTCCACGGTGGCCTCGGTCGGCGAGCCGAGGTTCACGAGCAAGGCCGCGTGCACGTAGGCGGTCACCCCGCGGTCGGCGCAGCCCTTGAGGAACGCGTCGTCCTGCTTCGCGTCGCCGGTCGCGAGGGCCCAGCCGCGGGGGTTGGAGACGTACACCTGGACCGCCGACGCCGTCGTGAGCTCGACGTAGCGCAGGGCGGCCTTGGCGAGACCTCCGGCGGCGGGCGCGTGCCCGCCGACCGGCGCGATGGTGGCGTCCACTTAGAAGAACGCGAAGAGCGAGACGTGCTGGCCCGGCACCACCGGCGTGCCGGGCGCCGGGTTCTGCTGGCGCACGGTGCCGAAGCCCTGCGCGTCGACCACCAGGCCGAGCTGCTCCAGCTGGGCCTTGGCCTGGTCGAGCGGCATGTTGCGCACCTCGGGCATCGGGACCTGGGCCGGGCCCTTGGAGATCTGCAGGTCCATGACCATGCCGTCGGTCACGCTGTTGCCGTCGCCGATGCTCTGCGAGACGACCTGACCCTTGGGCTTGTCGCTCTCGACCTCCTCGACCTTGCCCACGGCGATCTTCACCTTGGCGAGGTCGTTCTTGGCCTGCTCGACGTTCTTGCCCACGACCAGCGGCACCTTGACCGGGTTGGGGCCCTTGCTGACGAACACGGTGATCGTCTGGCCGGGCTTGACCTGGGTGCCGATCTTCGGGTCGGTGTCCACGACGTAGCCCGGGGGCACGGCGTCGTCGAACCGGTCGGCCTTGTTGCCGGTGATCTTCATGGCCTGCAGGTCGACCTGCGCGAGGTCCCACTCCTTGCCGGCGATGTCGGGCACCTTGTAGACCTCGGGCCCGAGCGACAGCGTGAGCGTGATCGTCCCGCCGTCGAGGATGCGCCCGCCGGCCGCCGGGTCCTGGGCGAGGACCTGGTCCTTGGGCACGGAGGCGTCGAACTTCGGGTCGGCGAACTTGACCTTGAATCCGGCCGTGGTGGCCAGGTGCGTGGCCTGCTCGCGGGTCTTGGCCCGCAGGTCGGGGGTGTCGGTGTAGCGGCCGACGCCGAACCAGTAGCCGCCGATGGCCACGAGCAGCCCGAAGGCGAGCATCCCGGCGATCACCGCGAGGCGGGTGCGCGGGTTGGCGTTGATCTGCGCGAGCAGCCCCTGCAGGCCGCCGCCCTCGCCGTCGCGGTGCGCGACCTCGGTCCGGTGCCGGCGGGCGACCGCCGGCGGGGGAGCGGAGGCGGGCAGCCGGGCCCAGGACGGGCGGCGGCTGGCCTGGTAGGTCTGCGTGACCGGGTGCGCCTGGGTGAGGGCGTGCGACTGCGGCACCGAGTCGACCCGCGGCACCATGACCGTGGGCGGGGCGATCTGCCGGCCGCGGCCGGTGGGCGTGGCGCCGATGTCGTCGCGGACGGCCTGCACCTCGGCGAGCATCGCGCCGGCGTCGGTCGGGCGGCCGCCCGGGTCGCGGCGGGTCGCCCGGGCCACGAGGTCGTCGACGGCCGGGGGCAGCCCCGGCACGAAGCGCGACGGGAAGGGCACATCGCGGTCCACGTGCTGCCAGGCCACCTCGACGGGCCGCTCCGCCTCGTACGGCACCCGCCCGGTGAGCATCTCGAAGAGCACGATGCCGGCCGAGTACACGTCGGTGCGCGGGTCCGCGTGCCCGTCGGTGACGAGTTCGGGGGCCACGTAGGCGACGGTCGCCATGAGGTGCGAGCCGGTCTCGTCCGCGCTCGCCTCGACCGCGCGCGCGAGGCCGAAGTCGGCCACCTTCACCACGCCGTCGATGAGGTTGTGCTGTTCGCCCGGCGACTCGGCGACGAGCACGTTCTCGGGCTTGACGTCGCGGTGCACGAGCCCGGCGCGGTGCGCGGCGGCGATCGCGGCGAGCATCTGCTCCATGATCGCGAGCGCCTCCTGCGGCTGCAGGCGGCGCCGCTCGGTGAGCAGTTCACGCAGGGTGTGCCCGCGGACGTACTCCATGATCAGGTAGGGCAGCCCCTGGTGCGTGCCCTGGTCGTAGACGGCCACCACGTTCGGGTGGGTGAGCCGCGCGATCGTCTTGGCCTCGTCGGTGAACCGGTCCACGAACTGCGGATCGCGCGACTGGGCGGGATGGATGATCTTCAGCGCGACGATGCGCTCGAGTCGCTCGTCGAGAGCCGTGTAGACCGTCGCCATGCCGCCCTTGGCGACACGCGAGCGAACGCGGTAGCGCCCGTCGACAAGCGCACCGAGGAGAGGATCGGCGACCGTGGTATCCATTGGCTGCGAGTGTACGGCTGGGACCCCTAAATCCTCAGTGCCCTTCGCTTCCAACTGAGGAACGTCCCCATTTCGAGCGCTTTGTCCAGGACGGCGAGGGCGACAGACTGCTCACCGAGGGTGACGAACTGGCGGACGGGCTGGCGGACGGACTGGGGCTCGTGCTCGGCGACGACGTCGGGGTGCTCTCCGGATCCGTCGTCTGCTGAGACGGTACGCCGGCCGGGCCTGGAACCTCCGGCAGCGCCAGCACCTGCGGGGGCGTGGTCCGGCGCACCTGGGGCCGGACCTGGGTCGGCTGCGGCGCCGGCGGGCGGATCTGGCTCGCCGCGCCGCCCGGGCTCGTCGCGGGCGCGGCCGGCGCGGCGACCGGGGCCTCGTAGGGCTCGGGGGCCAGGGCGGCGAGGCTGCCCGCGACCGCGAGGTACGTGCCCGCGGCCCCGCCCGCGACCAGCAGCGCGACGCCGGTCGTGGCCGCGGCCCGGTGCCGGCCGGTGGTCTTCATGACGTGCTGACCGCGGTGGTTGCGGGGCCCGTACTCGGCCGTCTCCGCCATCCGCAGGCGCACGTCGCGGCGGCGGTTCGCGTGCCGGTACATGTCGTAGCACGCGGAGCGCCAGGCACCGGCGACCTCTCGGTGAACCTTGAGCCAGAGCCCCACTGCCCGTTCCTTCCCGATCGCGGTGCACGGTTTACTGTCTTCGGTGTGAGCGAACAACCTGCCGGCCCCACCGAGTGGCTGACCATGCCCGACGTCGCGGAGCGCCTCGGCATCCCCGTCAACCGGGTGCACCAGCTCGTCCGCGACCACGCCCTGATCGCGGTCCGCGAGAGCGGCGTGCTGCGCGTCCCGGCGGACTTCATCACGGACGACGGAGTGGTCAAGCACCTCCCGGGCGTGCTCACGTTGTTGTACGACGCTGGGTACAACGAGGCTGAGGCCCTGCGGTGGCTCTACACGCCGGACGAGTCGCTGCCGGGCACCCCCGCCGAGGCGCTGCGCGGCAACCGGGCGACCGAGGTCAAGCGGCGCGCGCAGGCGCTGGGCTTCTGACGGTGCGCTGGACCTACCTGCTGGTGCTGGCCGGCTGCCTGTTCGGCGCCCTGTGGCTCGAGCCGCTGCTCAAGGTCGGTGTCCTGCGGCAGGTCCGGCGGCTGGTGCTCACCATCGCCCCGGTCGCCGCCGTGTTCGTGGTCTGGGACCTGCTGGCCATCCACGCCCGGCACTGGACCTTCGACCCGCGCCAGATCGCCGGCGTCATCCTTCCGGGTGGCCTGCCCCTGGAGGAGCTGCTGTTCTTCCTCGTCGTCCCGGTGTGCGCGATCCTCGGCTTCGAGGCGACCCGCCAGACGCTCGAGCGGTGGTCGCGGCGGTGACCTACACCGTGGCGGCCGTCGTCGGCGTTCTGGCGGCATTGGTACTGGATGTGGCCGTGCTGCGCACCAGAGTCGTGCTCGGGCGCGTGTTCTGGTGCTCGTACCCGATCGTCGTCGTCTTCCAGCTGCTGTCCAACGGCATCCTGACCGGCCGCGGGGTGGTCCTCTACAACCCGTCGGCGATCCTGGGCGTACGGCTGGCCCACGCCCCCGTCGAGGACCTGCTGTTCGGCTTCGCGCTCGTGCTCGCCACCCTGGCCCTGTGGGTCTTCTTCAGACCGCGCGCTGCGTCGCCGCCCCCGCCAGGCCCGTCAGGACCTCGCGAGCCTCGTCCGTGATCTCGGCCTCGGCCAGGGCCCCGAGCGCGGTGGCGGTCAGCTGCTCGATCCGCTCCTCGGTGCGCCGCAGCGCCCCGCTCTCCACGATCGTCTTGCGCAGCAGCGCCACGCCGTGCTCGTCGAGGCACGGGTCGCCGAGGTGGTCCTCGAACACGGCCGGCCCGGCGCTCTCGATCGCGGCCGCGACGAGGTAGGTCCGCTTCCCCTCGCGCAGGTCGTCCCCGGCCGGCTTGCCGGTGACCGCGGGGTCCCCGAACACGCCGAGCACGTCGTCGCGCAGCTGGAACGCCTCGCCGAGCGGCAGCCCGAACGCCGAGTACGCCTTGGCGAGCCGCCCCTCGTCCGCCAGCGCCGCGCCGAACACCAGCGGCTGTTCGATGGTGTACTTCGCCGACTTGTACCGCGCCACCAGGCTCGCCCGGGCCGTGGACGTGTCGCCGGTGGCCTGGGTCTGCACGTCGAGGTACTGCCCGATCGTCACCTCGGTGCGCATCTGGTCGAACACGGGCCGCGCGCGGGCCAGCGTCGCCGGGTCGACCCCGCTGGCGTGCAGCATCTCGTCGGACCAGACCAGGCACAGGTCGCCGAGCAGGATCGCCGCCGAGGTGCCGAACCAGTCGCCGTCGCCCCGCCACCCGCCGGCCGCGTGCAGCCGCGCGAACCGCCGGTGCACGGCCGGCTCCCCGCGCCGCGTCTCCGAGCCGTCCATGACGTCGTCGTGGATGAGCGCGCTGGCCTGGACGAGCTCGAGCGAGGCGACGGCCGCCACGATCTCGTCGCGGTCCTCGCCGCCGGCCCCGCGGTACCCCCAGTACGCGAACGCCGGCCGCAGCCGCTTCCCCCCGCCCAGCACAAGCGCGTCGATCGCGCCGGCGACGGGCGCGAGGGCGTCGGACTCGATCTCGTCGAGCCGGTCGCGCCGCCGCCGGAGGAACCCGGCGAGGGCCTCCCGGACCCGCTCGCGAAGCCCGGCCCGGTCGAGGAAGGGGTGTGTCACGGCAGAGACGCTAGTCCGAAACCACCCGCCCCGACGAGCGGGTGTCACCCCCGTCTCCGGCGATCCAGCGCACAGACTCGTACATTTCGGCGAATTCGCGATATCCCCGAGCCCGCCGCAGCCCCGGCCGCACCGCCGCCACCTCCCTCCCGACTCGTACGGATCCACAGCCGACCCCCGCCACGACGCCGAGCCACGCCGCCGCACAGGCCGCGTCGAGCTCCCCGGCCGCGACCAGCGCCCGGGCCCGCGCGAGCTGCACGAGCCCGAGCCCCCGCAACCGCACGGAGCCGCCACCGGGCCCACTGCCACCGCCCCGGCCGCCCGCCCCACGACCGCCGCCGCGCCGCACTCCACCGCCGCCGTTGCCGTTGCCGTTGCGCGCGATCGGGCTCCCGCCGCGCGTGACGGAACTCCCAGTGCCCTCGCCGTTGCGTGCGATCGGGCTCCCGCCGCCGCGCGTGATGGGGCTCCCACCGCCGTCGTGCGTGACGGGGCTTCCACCTCCGTTGCCGTTGCGTGCGACCGGGCTCTCCTCGCCGCCCGCCCGCCGCCGTCCACCCGGCCCGTCGCCCGCTCCCGTGCGCGGGGAGCGCCCGGCCCGGCCGTCATCCGGGCCGCTCCCGCCGCCGCCCGGCCCGCCGGCCCAGGGGCAGCCGCCAGGACCCCGTGCGTCCCGCACCCGGCCCGGTTCGCCGCCGCCCGTGGTGCCCGGCTCGCCGCAAGGCCGCAGGGCGGCGTCGAGCAGCCGCAGCGCGAGCCGGTGCCGCCCGAGCACCGCCTGACAGCGCCCGGCCGCGGCGGCGAGATGGGCGTCGTCGAGCCAGTACAGCCAGGCGGGATCGTGCTCGCCCCGCGCCCCGTGCGCCTTCTCGGCCGCCGCGATCGCCGCGTCGCACCGGGCCCGCTCGCCGAGGGCCGCCGCGGCCGCCGCCTCCCGCAGCCACAGGACCGCGAGCGTCCCGGCATCGGCCGGCTCCGCGATCCGCCGCGCCGCCCGGGCGAGCCGCAACGCCCCGGCGCCGTCACCGCTCTCGGCCCGCAGCTGGGCCAGGCACCCGAGCAGGTGCCCGGCCAGCCCGCGCTGCCCGGCCCGGACGGCCGCCCGGACGCCGTCGCGGACCAGCCCGGAAACCGCCCGCCCGTCGCTCGCGGCGCCCGCGTCCACCCCGGCCCACACCGCGAGCTGCGCCAGCTCCGCGACGAGCCCGAACTCGGCCCGCCCGCCCGAGCAAGCGGCCCGCCGGGCCGCCTGCGCGTAGGCGTCCCGCACGACCCGCACGACCTCGGGCCCCGAGAGGAGGTCGTCCATCCGCCGCAGCTCCGCCAGCCGCCCCGCGTCGAGTCCCGGCTCGCGCCGCCCCACGCCCAGCGCCGGCCCGCGCCGCCCCGTGCCGAGTCCCGGTTCGCGTCGTCCCACTTCGAGCCCCGGCGTGGCCGGCCGCCCCCTGTCGAGCGCCGGCCCGCGTCGCCCTATGTCGAGTGCTGGCTCGCGTCGTCCCGCGTCAAGCCCCGGCTCGCGTTGCCCGCGCCCGGCGCCGGCCGCGCCGGCGGTTCGTCCGCTCGCCCCGCCGGACCGGCGCCCGGTCGCCCCGCCGGCTCGCGCGACGGCCGCGGCGGGTGGCTCGGGACCGGGCCCGGCGACGGCCGCCGCCCGATCGGCCCACCCGGCGGCCCGGCGCCGGCGCGAGCGGGCGGCCGCGCGCTCGAGGTCCTCGAGCGGCGCCTGCAGCACGAACGCGAGCCAGGCCAGCCACGGCGCCCCCGGCACCCGCTCGCCGCGCTCCCACCGTGACACCTCGTGCCGTGTGATCGTGGGCACGTCCGCGGCCGCGCACAGCATCTCGGCCAGCCGCAGCTGGGAGCGTCCGCGCGCGAGGCGCAGGCGGGTGAGCAGGGCGCCGAACGTCTCGTCGTCGCCCGGGACGGGGTCTGGTCGAGCTGGCATGATCCACCTCCCGGGAACGCCGCCCCGGGCCGGCGTCCACCACGGCGGCCCCACCCGAAGCAATGTCCACCCTCCTTATACCCCAGGGGTACGACAGGTTCCTGTGCGAGAAGCGGCAGGGCTCGCCGGGCGTGCGACAGGCTCCCGCACGAGAGCGGGAGTGCTCATCGACGGGCTCGGGGCATTACAGTCAGGAGTGTGGCTCTCGGACTTCCCTCTGTCATGGCCGGCGGACCCGCCGCGATCGGTGATCTGATCGCGAACCAGGGGCCGACCTTCTCGTTCGAGTTCTCCCCGCCGAAGACGCCCGAGGGGGAGCGGCAGCTGTGGCAGGCGATCCGCGAGCTCGAGTCGCTGCAGCCGTCCTTCGTGTCGATCACGTACGGCGCCGGCGGCTCCACCCGCGACACGACGGTCGCCGTCACCGAGCGGGTCGCGACCGAGACCACGCTGCTGCCCATGGCGCACCTGACCGCCGTGAACCACTCCATCGCCGAGCTGCGCAACGTCATCGGCCAGCTCGCCGGGGCCGGCATCCGCAACTTCCTGCTCGTGCGCGGCGACCCGCCCGGCGACCCGACCGCGGAGTGGGTCCGCCACCCCGACGGCGTGCTCTACGCCGAGGAACTGGTCCGGCTCGTGCGCGAGGCCGGGGACTTCAGCATCGGCGTGGCCGCGTTCCCGTACAAGCATCCCCGCTCGGCCGACGTCGAGTCCGACACCGCCAATTTCGTGCGCAAATGCCGGGCCGGCGCCGACTTCGCGATCACCCAGATGTTCTTCGACGTCGACGACTACCTGCGCCTGCGCGACCGGGTCGCCGCGGCCGGGTGCTCCACGCCGATCGTCGCGGGGATCATGCCGGTCACCAAGATCGGGACCATCGCGCGCTCGCAGCAGTTGACCGGCGCCCCGTTCCCTCCGGCGCTGGCCGAGCACTTCGAGCGGGTCGCCGAGGACCCGGAGGCCGTGCGGCGCCTGGGCATCGACCACTGCACCGGGATGAGTCAGCGCCTGCTCGACGAGGGCGTGCCCGGCATCCACTTCATCACGTTCAACCGCTCGACCGCGACCCGCGAGGTCTGGCAGCAGCTCGGCGTCGGTGCGCGGGCCTGAGCCCCTCGACTGGGACGGGTACTGCGCGCGCTGGTCCGCCGCCCACGGCGGCTACGACCCGCGGAAGGCACCGTCCCCGGTCCGGGGCTGGCTGCGGCTGAGCCACGCCCTGGGCGCGACCCTGCTGCGGGCGGGCGTGCGCAGCCCCAACGCCGTGACGTCCGTCGGCCTGCTGCTCTCCGCCGCGGTACCGCCCGTTGCCGTCCTGCTCCCCGCCGGTCCGTTCTGGGCGGCGGTCCTGGTCCTGCTCTCCGCGTTCGCCGACACCATCGACGGGGTGCTGGCGGTGCTGGCCGGCCGCGCGAGCCGCCTGGGCCAGGTCTACGACTCCGCCGCCGACCGCGTGTCGGAGGCCGCCTGGCTCCTGGCCTTCGCCCTGCTGGGCGCGCCGGTGGGGCTGAGCGTCGCGGCGGGCGGCGCGATGTGGCTGCACGAATACGTCCGGGCCCGCGCCTCGGTCGCCGGCATGCGGGACATCGGCACCGTGACCATCGCGGAGCGCCCGACGAGAATCCTGCTCACGATCTTCGGCCTGCTGGCGACGCTCGTGGCGCCGCGGGCGTCGACGGTTGCGATGGCCGCGGCGCTGCTGGTGACGGCGGTCGGCTTCGCCCAGCTCCTGCGAGCGGTCCGCCGAGCCCTGGGGTGACCGTGCGGGGACGATAAGTCGGGCACTGCGTGCCACGACTTATCGGATTTATACCCCGACGGGGCTTAAATCCGATTCGGGGGAATCGGGGCGCGTGCGGGGCTCCAGCGGGGCGAGTGGCGGCATCGAGTTCGGCCCGAGCCGGCGATCGTCCACGCGCCGCGCAGATCGCCCCGTGGGCCGCGCTCGCCGCGTGGCGGCTGCCGTCCGAGGCGGCATCCCAGCGGGCGCTGGAAGGCCCGCGGCGTCGAGGCGGCCGGGGCGCGCTGCTCGTCGCGCGGCGAGGGCGGCGAGGGCGGCGGGTGCGGTCCGAGGCGGCGTCCCAGCGGGCGCTGGAAGGCCCGCGGCGTCGAGGCGGCCGGGGCGCGCTGCTCGTCGCGCGGCGAGGGCGGCGAGGGCGGCGGGTGCGGTCCGAGGCGGCGTCCCAGCGGGCGCTGGAAGGCCCGCGGCGTCGGGGCGGGTGGGGCGCGCTGCTCGTCGCGCGGCGAGGGCGGCGAGGGCGGCGGGTGCGGTCCGAGGCGGCGTCCCAGCGGGCGCTGGAAGGCCCGCGGCGTCGGGGCGGGTGGGGCGCGCTGCTCGCCGCCCAGCGGCCTGGCACCCGGCGGGCCGCCGGGCGCGGCAGTGGGGTTCAGTCCGCGTCGGCGCCCAGTGCCCGCTCGAAGGCCAGCAACGTCGACACGACGAGCGTCCGCTGCTCGTCGCTCAGCGGGCCCAGCGCCGCCCGCCACGCCGCGGCGCCCCGCCCCAGCCAGCCGTCGATCGCCGCGTGATGCTCCGGCGCGATGCTCACGATCGTCCGCCGCCGGTCCGCGTCGTCCTCCCGCCGCCGCAGCACCCCCTTCCGGCTGAGGTCGCCCACCATCAGGCTCACCGTCGCCGGCGCCACCTCGAGCCGCGCCGCTAGTTCGCCGACGCCCAGCGCGCCCTCCAGCAGCAGGTACGACAGCAGCGACAGGTGCCGGGGCGCCAGGTTGAACGATGCCAGCTCGGGCGGCGGCGGCGTGCGCTTGGCCCGGCCGACCATGCGCGGCATGAGCAGCAGCAGGGTGCGGACGGCGTCATCGACCGACGTTGACACTGTCTTGCTCCTCAAGTAGCTTTGTCATCAAAGTAAATTTATCCCCAAAGCGAAGGCGAACCCATCATGACCGATGCGCCGGAGCCGGACCGGGTCCGGGCCGCCCGCGAGCAGCTCGCCGCGATCCACGACATGCTCCGCCGGGACCTCGCCGCGGCCCGGCGCGATCCCCGGGCCCACTGCCTCGCGTTCTGCGCCGCGCTCAGCGGGCACCACGGCAACGAGGACGCCGTGTTCCCGCGCATCGAGCGCGCGTTCCCGCAGGCCGCCCCGATCATCGCGCGGCTGCGCGAGGACCACCGGCGCATCGCGGGCCAGATCGCCGCGGAGCCGGACGCGGCCACGCTGGAGCGCATGGCGGTCGAGCTCGAGGAGCACTTCGCGATCGAGGAGGCGGAGTTGGTACCGCTGATCAGCCGCCTATGAGCCCGGCCACGATCTTCGCCGAGAGCATGACGAGGGGCAGCCCGCCGCCGGGGTGCACGGACCCGCCCACCAGGAACAGGCCCGGCACCGGCGCACGGTTCGGCGGTCGCAGCAGGCCGCCCAGGCCGTGGCTCGCCGTGCCGTAGATCGCGCCGCCGGGGGAGCGCGTCGCCCGCTCCAGGTCGGCCGGGGTGAGCACGTCGCGGAAGAGCAGGCGGTCGCGCACGTCGTACCCCCGCGCGGCCAGCACCCCGAGCACCCGCTCCGCGTAGTCGTCCCCGGCGGCGGCCCAGTCGACGGCGCCCTGCGGGGCCGCGTTCACGAGCACGAACCAGCCCTCGTGGCCGTCCGGGCGCACGAGGGGGTCGTCGGCGGCGGTGACGAAGATCGTCGGGTCCTCGACGGGGCGGGGCGGGGTACCGAAGATCGCGTCGAACTCGGCGTCGTAGTCGCGCGGGAAGAGGACCGTGTGGTGGGCCAGGCCCGGGGTGCGCCCGCGCAGGCCGAGCAGCAGCACGAAGCCGCCCAGGCTGCGCGACTCCAGGCGGCGGGCCAGGCGCGGGCGGGGGAGCAGGTCGCGGTACACGTGCAGCGCGTCGGCATTGGCCACGACGACGTCGGCGGGGACCTCGGTGCCGTCGGCCAGGACCACGCCGGCCGCGCGGGAGCCGGCCACGGCGATCGAGCGGACCGCGGCGCCGGTGACCACCCGCACGCCCCGCTCCAGACAGCGCTCGAGCAGCGCGTCGGCGAGGGTGCCGAGGCCGCCGCGCAGGTACCACCCGCCGAACTCCAGCTCCGCGAACGGGATCGCCAGCAGCGCGGCCGGGGCGCGGCGGGGGTCGGCGCCCGTGTACGTCGCGTAGCGGTCCAGCAGCATCCGCAGCCGCGGGTCGCGCAGGTGCGTGCGGCCCAGCCCGCGCAGCGTGCCCCCGGGCGCGATCGCGGCGAGGTCGCGCAGGCGCCACGCGAGGCCGGCCATCCGCAGCGGGGAGTCCACGGGCGCGGTCAGCACGTGCCGCCAGGACGTCGCCCACACCCGCCCGGCCCGCCGCCACAGCCGCCGCCAGTCCGCCGCCGCGCCAGGCCCGAACGCCGCCGCGATCCGCTCGGCGAACGCGTCCCCGGCGGCCGAGTCGAGCGTGGAGCCGTCCGGGAAGTGGTGGCGCACGATCGGGTCGAGCGGCACCAGGTCCAGCCCGCCGCCGCCCGTCGAGGCGAAGAGCTCGGCCGCGACCTGGGGCAGCGTGAACAGGCTCGGCCCGGTGTCGAAGCGGAACGTCCCGGCCGCGGTCTCGCGCACGTGCCGCCCCAGCTTGCCGCCGACCGTCTCCGCCTGCTCGAACACGGTCACCCGATGCCCGGCCGCGCCCAGCCGCGCCGCGACGGCCAGCCCGCCGACCCCGGCCCCCACCACCACTACGGTTGCCACGTCGGACGGCCCTTCCACGTCGTGCGGCCGCGGCGCGCGAACGAGCGCACCACCAGCCAGGCGAACAGCAGCACCGACACCGGGTGGGCGAGGGCGTCGGGCAGCGCGCGGCCGCCGGTCGCCCGGGCGCTCACCACGCGGCCGGCGACGCCCAGGCCGTACGCGAGCAGCCCCCACCACTGTCCGAACAGGACGGACGCGGGCGCCACGACGTAGAGCGCCAGCAGCAGCGCCAGCACCGCCGCCGCGCCCGCCGGCGAGCCGAAGGAGGCCCACAGCGACTTCGCATAGCCTTCGGCGAGCGCGTTCCAGGAGTCGTACATCCGGCAGCGCGCCAGCCCCGATCCGTCCGCGAGCGCGATCCTCCCGCCGGCCCGCTTGACCGCCCGCGCGAGCTCGATGTCCTCCAGCACCTTGTCCCGCACCGCCGCGTGGCCGCCCGCGCGCACGTACGCGTCCCGGCGCACGACGAGGAACTGCCCGCCGGCCGCGGCCAGCGACGGGCGGGGCGAGCGCTCCATGGCCCGCAGCGGCAGGAACGTCAGCCAGGACCACTGCAGCAGCGGCTGGACGAGGCGCTCGCCCGCGGTGCCCGCCTCGATCCGCGGGTACGGGCTGAGCAGGTCCACATCGGACTGTCGCAGCAGGACGGTCGCGCGGTCGGCGGCGTCCGGGGCGAGCACGACGTCGGCGTCGAGGAAGACCAGCACCGTCGCGTCACCGGCGGCGTCGGCGAGCTGCTGGCACGCGTGCGGCTTGCCCAGCCAGCCCGGCGGCAGCGGGCGCCCGGCCAGCAGCGTCACCCGGTCCCCGGCCACGCGCCGCACCAGCTCCGCCGTGCCGTCGGACGAGCCGTCGTCGAGGACCAGCAGCCGTACCGCGGGCGGCAGTTCCAGCAGCGCACGCAGGCACGGCTCCACCCGCCCGGCCTCGTCACGCAGCGGCAGGAGCACCGCCACGGAATCCGCCGCCGGGTCCACTGTGGAACCCGGCCGGCGCAGGAGGCGGGCGTTCACCAGGGTGTGCACCAGCAGCGCGAGCAGTGCCGCGCAGGCGATCAGGAGCGCCACAGCCGCACCGCCAGCGGGATCGCGACGAGCCCCATGCCCAGGGCTCCCCAGGCCGCCGACGCGGGGAGCCCGAGGAAGACCGCGTGGGCGAGGATGCTCGAGGCGTACGTCCAGAGGTACATCGCGTACATGGGCGCGTCGTTGCCGGGCTTCGCGGCCGCCGCGGCGTGCAGCAGGGCCATGAGCGCGACGGCCACGAGCAGCCAGCCGAGGTAGTTGGTGAGCGGGATGCCCGCCACGCCGGGGAGCGCGGGGGAGTCCGTGTGCCACAGCCAGTACCGTTGCCGGACCATCTGGGGATCGAGGAACAGGTCCCAGGCCGCGAGCCCGAGGCCGGCCACGGCGATCCGGGCACCGGCGTGCGCGGTCAACCGCCCCGCGGCGACCCACGCGGGCCACGCCATCCACGTCCACGCCAGCGGGATGACCAGCGGCACGCCGAGCAGCCGCGGGCCGAGCGCGCCGGTGTAGTCGTAGTCGCCGAACGGGTAGCCGGTCGAGCGCCCGATCGCCTCGACGAGGAACCCGCCGCCGGTCGTCACGAGCACCAGGGCGCCGGCGGTGCGCGGGCCGCGGGTCACCCACGCGTGCGCGACCGACACGACGTAGCCGAGCACGACGGTGGCGACCACGAGCGCGGTGCGGGCGGGGCCGCCGGTCAGCGGGTATGCGATCTCCGCGAGCACGAGGGCCCCGAACAGCGCCCAGACCGGCCTCACAGCGGCAGCCGGCGGCCCAGCACGGCGAAGGGACGGTCGTCACCCGGGAAGTTGAAGTGGCGCAGGACGTCGACGAAGCCGAAGCGGCGGTACAGCCGCCACGCCCGCGAGGTGTCCTCGGGCGCCTCCGGGGTGGACAGCAGCACGGTCTGGTGCGCCGCGCGCTGGAGCAGGTCGTGCAGCTGGCGGGCGCCGATGCCGTGGCCCTGCGCGTGCGGGCGGACGTGCAGCTCGACCAGCTCGAAGCAGTCGGTCAGCCAGAACTTGCGGGCGTCGCGGCGCAGCGCGTTGCGCACCTGGTCGTGCCACCACTGGCCGCTGGTGCCGCGGTAGCCGTAGCCGAAGCCGAGCAGGCTGCCGTCGTCGTCGAGCGTGGCGACCGCCTCGAACGAGTCCCGGCGGGTGTGCCCGGCGACGTAGCCGCGGCGGGTCTGCAGCAGCTGCACGGAATACCCCATCGCCTCCCCGTAGACGGCGATGACGTCGTCGAGCCGCTCGACCAGGTCCTCACCTCGCCACCGCACGAGCCTCACTGGACGTCCCTCCACCCGATCACCTCTCGGTCGCCGTCGATGCCGAGCACGCGGAACCGGGCGAACAACTCCTCCGCATACCATCCCAGCTCCGCCGTGCGCGTCACGACCGCGGCGTGCTCGGGCCGACGGTACGCGAACCGCACGACGTCCGCCGCGGAGCGCCAGACGCTCATCGTGCCCTGGAATCCTACGGGGGCCTCGCCGAAGCCGAAGGCGCAGTGGAGCCCTTCGGCCCCGTCGACGGCGATCCCTTCGATGGACCTCCAGAACGTTCTCGCGAGCCGGGGCCGCAGCCGCGCCCGTGTGAGCACCGCGACCGGTCCGTCGCCCTTGCCGGCCCGCACCGGCGTGAACGGGGACCTTCCGGACCACGTCCCGCGGGCGGCGATCGGCTCCAGCGTCAGGGTGCAGCTCGTGGTCGCGCCGCGCATCGGCGGTACCGTCGCCGCGTCCCCGGCCACCAGAGCGGCCCAGCGGGTCAGGTCGGCCGAGCCCACCCCGAACTCGCTGCCCCGGCCGGTGCCGAGCAGCTTCGCGAACTCGGCCGTGCGCCGGACCCGCCGCCGATCGAACGCCATGGACCAGAACATCGCCGGGATCGCGCGCTTCGGCACCCGCCACACGTGCAGCCGGACGGTCACGCCACCTCGGCGGCGGTACCGCTGGTGATGCGCACCAGCTCCGCATATGTGATCGGGAAGACCGCCTGGGGGATGCCGCCCGCGGCCCAGACCTCGCCGTACTGCCCGAGATCCACGTCCACCAGCGTGCGCAGCGGCTTGGGGTGGCCCAGCGGCGACACCCCGCCGATGACCTGGCCCGTGCTGACGCGCACGAAGTCCGGCTCGGCGCGCTTGAGCTTGGCGACGCCGAGCAGCGCGGCGACCTTGGCCGTGTCGACCCGGTGCGCGCCCGACGTGAGCACGAGCAGCGGCTCCCCGTCGGCGTTGAAGATCAGCGAGTTGGCGATCTGGCCGACCTCGATGCCGAGCGCGGCGGCGGCCGCGGCGGCGGTGTGGACCGGCTCGGTGAGCACCTTGACCTGGCACGGGTGGCCGGACTGGTCGCGGGCCCCGGCGGCGTCGAGCGCGTCCTGGATCGCCTGGACGTTGGGATGAGGCTGCATGGCTTCTATCTTGCCCTGCCTGCCTCGGCCTTCTGCTCTTTGGTTTTCGGGGCGTGGCCCTTGCCCGGTGCCGATCCTGGTCTTTCGTTGGGTGCCGACCCTGTGCTCCGTTCGGCGTCGGCCTTGTCCTCTTGCTCGGCGCCGGCCTTGTCCTCTGTTCGGCGGCCGGCTCTGTGCTCCTGTTTGGTTGCCGACTCTGTGCTCCGTTTGGTTCCGATATGTCGGCCGCTTCGCGGCCGAAGCCGCCGACATATCGGATTTATGCGGCGCTGGGCGACATGTCCGTTACTGCGGCTCCGGCCGGCTTTTTTGTCGTACCCCGCCGCTATGGTGCGGATATGACGGTGGGGGCGCGGTGGATGCGGGCCCAGCTGCTGTCCGGGCCACCCGCGGAGGGCGTGCTGGCCGCGGTCGAGCGGCTGGTGGGCGTGCGGGCGCAGTCCTGGCCCGCGGGCTGCCTCGCCGTGCGGGCCCGGACCCGGGGCATGACGCGTGACTTCGCCCAGCCGTGCTCGCATTCGGGCTCTGACCCTGGCGTTGGCCTCGGCCGGGAGGTTCATGGCCTCGTCGGGCCGGCGTCGCGCTCGGGCTCTGGCCTCGTCGGGCCGGCGTCGCGCTCGGGCTCTGGCCTCGTCGGGCCGGCGTCGCGCTCGGGCGCTGGCCTTGGCTTCCGTGCTGGCGTCCGGTCGCAGGGATGATCACCCGAACGGATGTTCGAAAAACCTGGCCCAACCACTGCCGCGCACGAACCCCGCGGTGTACTCTAAACCCATCGAACGAGTGTTCGAACTGCTTCGGGAAAGCGATTCGCGGCGCTGATCCCGAGCGCGGTCCGCGACACCGCGGAGGCCGGATTTTCGCGGGTCCGGCCTCAGGCGGGGCCGCCGTTCGCCGCCCACGACCCCCGGGCGGCGGACGGCGACCCAGCCGGTCGGGTGTGGTGTGGGGAAGCTCCATGCCCGACCGGCACGCCGTCGCAGTCGCGGACCGGCACCCGCTCGACCTACAACTTCATCCGTTTCCAAGTTCCATCCGTTCCCCGGGCTCCACTGCTCCACCCCGATCCCGCGGCGTGACTAAAAGCCGGCTCCGGCCGACTCCCGCGCACCCGCGGCCGAGGCTCCGAAGCTTTCGCCCGACCGGCGGGAGCTGATCCACACCGCCAGGCGGTCGCGACTCCCCCCGCGACGGCCCGGCATGCGCACCACGCGCACCCACAGGCGCAGGCACGACCCTGCCGACGCACCACCGAGGGAGAGCACCGATGCCGACGAACCGATCGACCAGCTCGTCCAACATCAGTCGTTTCCCGGGCCCCCCCTCGACCGCGGGGCCGGACGGCGGTGCGTCCCGCCGGCAGCTCCCGGTCCCCGCGCACGCGCTTCCCCACCGCACCCCGCGCGAGCTGCTCACCATGGCCCGCCACGGCCTGGAAGAGGCCGCCGAGATCCGCGCCGACGGCATGCGTTACGCGACCGCCCACCTGGCCGCCCTGCGCGCGGCCGCCGCGGTCCTGGCCGCCCGAGCCGTCCCCGCCGCCCCCGGCCGCCGCAGCCGAGTGACCAGCGTCTGGTCCCTGCTGGTCCTGGTTGCCCCGGAGCTGAGCGAGTGGTCCGCATTCTTCGCCTCGACCGCGAGCAAGCGCTCCGCGGCCGAGGCCGGCATCCCGCGCGTGGTCACCGCCCGCGAGGCCGACGACCTGATGCGCTCCGCGGAGCAGTTCATCGCCGTCGTCGAGGTCGCCCTCGGCTACTCATACCAGCCGAGGCTCGAAGGCCTGGCCAGCTGACCCGCCACCCCACCAAGCCCGTGCCCGCCACCACCAGCCGCCCGCGCTCATCGCCACCCGAGCCCCCGGCCCCACCCGGCACTCCGGCCCCGTCGGACCAGACCGCGGCCGGCGCTGGCTCACGCCCGGTCACGACGAGCGCGTCAAGCCCTTCGACCCGCACGCCCGTCAGCTCCGCGCCCCCCGCCCATTCCGCGGCACGCGCCCGCTCCTCAGCTCCCGCCTATCCCGCGGCACCTGCCCGCTCGTCAACGCCCTCCCGCTCGTCAGCGCCCTCCCACTCTTCAGCGCCCTCCCACTCCTCGGCTCTCGTCGCGCCGGAGCGCACCGACCTGGCGCCACGCCGTTCGGTGAGCAGCGCCGGGCCGCGCTCAAGCGCGAGGAGCGCGCCGGGCTCGTCGGTGCCTGGACAGGCTGCGCGATCGGTTACGGCCGTCTTCTCGCGCTCCGCCTCGGCGCCGGACGACCCGGACCCGGGCGCGCCCGCGTCCTCGCCCTCCAAACCTGCGGCGCGCCCACCCGCGCCCGTGTCGCTGTTCGTGCCCGTCGCGGGCGGCGAAGTATCCGTCGTCGCGCCTCGGGCTGTTCCCGCGGTCGAGTTCAAGCCGCCGATCGAGTTCGAGTCCGGCTCCGAATACGACGGTCGCGTGGCCGTGGCCGAGATCGTCGAGGCCGCGCAACCGTTCAGCGCCGCCGTGTACGGGGTCCAGCCGGTCGCCGTGTCCGGGGGCGTTGCTGACGTGTCCGGGGTTCGGCCGCTCGGTGCCGCCGCGTCCGAGCGCGGTGCCAGGTTGCCCGGACTCCAGTCGGCCGGCGTGCGTGCTCTTGCCGTGTCCGGAGTTCAGCCGGCCGGCGCGTCCGAGGGTGCCGTGTCCGGGGCGCGGTCGGCCGGCGCGGGTGCTGGTGCCGTGTCCGGGGTGCGGTCGGCCGGCGTGGGCCCGGGTGCTCTTGCCGTGTCCGGAGTTCAGCCGGCCGGCGCGTCCGAGGGTGCTGGTGCCGTGTCCGGGGTGCGGTCGGCCGGCGTAGGCGGGCGTGTTGTTGCCGTGGGCGGGACTCCGGCGACCGACGTTGCCGTGTCCGAGCCTGCGTTTGCGTCGATGGCCCCCACCGTCGAGTACGCGCCGTTCGCGGCCCCCTCGGGGGGATCGGTCTCGGTGTGGTTCGTTCCGCCCGGGGCCGCGTGGCCCGGGTTCCTCACCGCGCCGCCGGGCGAGTCCGCCGGCGGCGAGCGTGAGGACTGAGCGGTCGCTCGTCGCCAGGTGGCGTAGCGAGCTGAGGGCGATTTGCCCATATTTATGCAGACTTATCTTCCGGGGTTTCGCCGGGAGGCCGGGTAGCACAACAGGTGGGGGAGCAAGGAGCCGTGGCTGGCACATCGGCTTCGGTGGTCGCCGAGTTCGAGGGCGGAGCGTACGACGACGTGCGCCCCGGCGATGACGACTGGTCCACGATCAGTGTCGTCGGGGGCCGGGCCGCTCGGCGCCTCGATCGTTCGGCGGCCGCGGACTCCGAGGGCGGGCCGGAGCCCGGCGGTGCGCTGGGGGAGGCCCGGGCCTTCGTGCGCGGGCTGGCCGCCCGGAACAAGGGCGGCGCCACGGTCACGGCCATCGGCGCGGCGACATCCGCCGGACCGGCGGCCGGAGAGCGCCGAAGTGTCGAGGGTCCCGTAAGGCGGAGCGGCGCGGAGACCGTCGGAGAGCGCCGGAGTGTCGAGGGTCCCGTAAGGCGGAGCGGCGCGGAGACCGTCGGAGAGCGCCGAGGTGTCGAGGGTTCCGCAAGGCGGAGCGGCGCGGAGGCCGCCGCAGAGCGCCGGAGTGTCGAGGGTTCCGCAAGGCGGAGCGGCGCGGAGACCGCCGCAGAGCGCCGGAGCGCCGAGAGCGCAAAGAGCGTTGGGCTGCAGGTCGTGCAGGTCACGGGGCTGGGCGGCGTGGTGCGCACGGCCGGTGAGCGCGACGCCGGGATCCTCGCCGGCGCGAAGACGCTGCCCGTGCTCGCCGGGCTGCGAGACCTCCTCCCCGGCGGCGGGCTGCGCCGTGGAGCGACCGTGGCCGTGCACACCTCCTCCGTGCTGCTCGCCCTGCTCGCGGCGGCCTCGAAGAACGGGTCCTGGTGTGCGGTCGTCGGGCTGCCGGCGCTCAGCCCGGTAGCGGCCGCCGAGATGGGGATCGCGCTCGAGCGGCTCGCGCTCGTGCCGCATCCCGGCACCGAGTGGACCACCATCGTGGCCGCGCTGCTCGACGGGTTCGACATCGTCGTCGCGGCGCCGCCGGGGCCGATCGCGCCCGTCGTGGCCTCGCGGCTGGCGGCCCGGGCCCGGCAGCGGGGCAGCGTGCTCATGCCCGCCGGGTCGTGGGCGGGGGCCGACCTGGTCCTCGCGCCGATTCGCCGGGCCTGGGCCGGGCTCGGGGCCGGGCGTGGGCGCCTGCGGGCCCGGGAGCTCACCATTCAGGCCCGGGGGCGCGGGTCCGCCGCCGCGCCGCGCGAGGTCACGCTGCGGCTCCCCGAGATCTCGGGTGTGCTGCCGGCGGTGGCCGGGCCGGCGGAGAGCGGGCCGGCGGTGGCCGGGCCCGGGAGCGATGCGGTGCAGGGCGGCCCGCTGCGGGGGCGCGGGTCCGGGAGCGACGCGGTGCAGGACGGCCCGCTGCGCAGGGTGGGGTGACGAGGACCGTGCGGACGATTGTGATCTGGTGCCCCGACTGGCCGATCGTGGCGGCCGAGATCGTGGACGGCTACCCGGCCCAGGAGCCCGTCGCCGTCCTGCACGCGAACCGGGTGCTCGTCGCGTCCCCGGCCGCGCGGGAGGAGGGCGTGAAGCGCGGGCTGCGCAAGCGCGAGGCCCAGGGGCGCTGCCCCCACCTGATCGTGCTGGAGCACGACCCCGGCCGCGACATGGTCGCGTTCGAGCCCGTCCTCGCGGCCGTCGAGGGCATCGCGGCCGGGGTCGAGGCGCTGCGGCCGGGGGCGTGCGCGCTGGCCGCTCGCGGGCCCGCGCGGTACTACGGCGGCGAGGCGGCCGCGGCCGAGCGGATCGTCGAGCAGATCGCGCAGCAGTGCGGCGTCGAGGCGCAGGCCGGCATCGCCGAGGGCACGTTCGCGGCGGGGCTGGCCGCGCGGGCGGGGGTCCTGGTGCCGGACGGCGGGACCGCGGACTTCCTGGCGGGGCTGAGCATCGCGGCGATCGGGCGGCCCAACCTCGTCGACCTGCTCCGGCGGCTCGGCATCCACACGCTCGGGGAGTTCGCGGCGCTGCCGGGGGCCGACGTGCTGGACCGGTTCGGGTTCGACGCGGCGCTCGCGCACCGGCTGGCCGGCGGGCGCGACGAGCGGCCCCTCGCCCCGCGCCGCACGCCGCCCGATCTCGGCGTGAGCGAGGCGTTCGACGAGCCGATCGAGCGCGTCGACGCGGCCGCGTTCGCCGCCCGGGGGCTCGCCGAGCGGCTGCACGACCGGCTCGCCTCGCACGGGCTGGCCTGCACCCGCCTGGCGATCGAGGCGACCACGGAGACCGGCGAGGAGTTGGTGCGCACCTGGCGCCACGACGGCCTGCTGAGCGTGAACGCCGTCGCCGACCGCCTGCGCTGGCAGCTGGAGGGGTGGGTCCGGCGCGAGCAAAGCGGACAAGATAAACGCATCGTAAAAATCAGACTCGTTCCCGAAGGGGTGGTCGAGCACCTCGGGCTGCAGCCCGGACTCTGGGGCGAGGCCGGCGAGGAGCGCGACCGGGCGCACCGGGCGATGAGCCGCGTCCAGGGACTCCTCGGCCCCGACGCGGTGCTCACCGCCGTGCTCGACGGCGGCCGCGCCGACAAGAGCCGCATCCGCCTCGTGGCCTGGGGCGACGAGCGGGTCGCGCGGGGCGCCGAGGCCCCGTGGCCGGGCCGCGTCCCGGGCCCGAGCCCCGCGACCGTCTACCCCGAGCCCATCCCCGCCGAGGTCCTCGACGAGCACCACCAGCGGGTCCAGGTGAGCGGCCGCCTGGACCTGAGCAATCCGCCCAGATACGCGAAGATCGCCGACGACCCGGCGGTCGAGATCAAGGCCTGGGCCGGCCCCTGGCCGATCGACGAGCGCTGGTGGGACGAGGAGGAGGCCACGAGGGCGGCCCGCTTCCAGCTCCTGCTGGAGGACGAGCGCGCCTACCTGGCGGTGCTGCAGAACGGGTCCTGGTTCATGGAAGCGCTGTACGACTGATGGGCTTCAACAACCCCGACATCCCGTGGAAGCGGCTCGAGCAGAGCATGAGCTGGGAGTCGCCCGGCCCGGACTACCACCCGGACGTGCTGGCGGCCGACGGCGGCGACGGCCCGGCATGGTCCCGCAAGCGCCCGGAGTATCAGAAACCAGACATCAACTACCAGGAATCGACCGTCCCGTACGCCGAGCTGCACTGCCACAGCAACTTCAGCTTCCTCGACGGCGCGAGCCACCCCGAGGACCTGGCCGAGACCGCCGCGCGCCTGGGGCTGGAGACGCTCGCGATCACCGACCACGACGGCTTCTACGGCGTCGTGCGCTTCGCCGAGGCCGCCCGGGCGCTCGGGCTGCGCACGGTGTTCGGCGCGGAGCTCTCCCTCGGCCTGCCCGGCCCGCAGAACGGCGAGCCCGACCCGCTCGGCCGGCACCTGCTGCTGCTCGCCCGGGGCCCCGAGGGCTACGCCCGGCTCTCCCGCGTGCTCAGCGAGGCGCACCTGCGCGGCGGCGAGAAGGGCCGCCCGGTGTACGACCTGGAGCAGACGGCCGCCGCCCTGCGCGACCACGTCGTGCTGCTCACCGGCTGCCGCAAGGGCCCGGTGCCCGCGGCCCTGCTCGAACACGGCCCGGACGCGGCCCGCAAGGAGCTCGACAGGCTCACCGCGCTCTTCGGCCCGGAGTCGGTGCTCGTCGAGCTGACCTCGCACGGCGACCCCCTGGACGACGAACGCAACGACGCCCTGGCGGGCCTGAACCCCGGCCTCACGACCATCGCCACCAACAACGTCCACTACGCCCAGCCCCGGCAGCGCAGGCTCGCCACCGCGCTGGCCGCGGTCCGGGCCCGCCGCAGCCTCGACGAGATCGACGGCTGGCTCCCGGCCGCCGGCTCGGCCTACCTGCGCTCCGGCGAGGAGATGGCCCGCCGGTTCGCCGCCTTCCCCGATGCCGTGCCGAACGCGGCGAGACTCGGCCGCGAGCTCGCCTTCGACCTGCAGCTGGTGGCCCCGAACCTGCCCGCCTACCCGGTGCCCCGGCCCGGCGTGAGCGAGATGGAGTGGCTGCGGCACCTCACGGCGGAGGGGGCGAAGGAGCGGTACCCCGGCAACCAGAAGGCCCACGAACAGCTCGAGCACGAGCTGGCGCTGATCGAGGAGCTGGATTTTCCGGGGTACTTCCTGGTGGTCCACGACATCGTCACCTTCTGCCGCGACAACGGCATCTACTGCCAGGGCCGGGGCTCGGCGGCCAACTCCGCGGTCTGCTACGCGCTCAAGATCACCAATGTCGACGCGGTGCGCTGGGGGCTGCTGTTCGAGCGCTTCCTGTCACCGGAGCGCGACGGGCCGCCGGACATCGACATCGACATCGAGTCCGACCGGCGCGAGGAGGTCATCCAGCACGTCTACGGCAAGTACGGGCGCACGTTCACGGCCCAGGTCGCCAACGTCATCTCGTACCGCCCGAAGTCCGCCGTCCGCGACATGGCCAAGGCGTTCGGCCACTCGCCGGGGCAGCAGGACGCGTGGAGCAAACAGGTCGAGCGCTGGGGCGCCATGAACGCCGGGGAGATGGAGGAGATTCCCAAGCCCGTCGTGGACTTCGCCAACGAGCTGCTCACGTTCCCGCGGCACCTCGGCATCCACTCCGGCGGCATGGTCATCTGCGACCGGCCCGTGATCGAGGTGTGCCCGGTCGAGCACGCCCGCATGGAGAACCGGACCGTCCTGCAGTGGGACAAGGACGACTGCGCGGCCGTCGGGCTGGTCAAGTTCGACCTGCTGGGCCTGGGCATGCTCTCGGCGCTGCGGTACGCCTTCGAGATGATCGACTCCGAGCTGGACATCGCGCACATGCCCCTGGACGACCCCGAGGTGTACGACATGCTCTGCCGCGCCGACTCCGTGGGCGTGTTCCAGGTGGAGAGCCGGGCCCAGATGGCGACCCTGCCGCGGCTCAAGCCCCGCGAGTTCTACGACCTGGTCGTCGAGGTCGCGCTGATCAGACCGGGTCCGATCCAGGGCGGCTCCGTGCACCCGTACATCCGCCGCAAGAACGGCCAGGAGGAGATCACCTATCCGCACGAGCTGCTCAAGCCCTCGCTGCGTAAGACCCTCGGCGTGCCGCTGTTCCAGGAGCAGCTCATGCAGATGGCCATCGACGTCGCCGGGTTCACCCCCGCCGAGTCCGACGAGCTGCGCCGGGCCATGGGCTCGAAGCGCTCGATGGAGCGGATGGGCGCGATCCGCGACCGGCTCTTCGCCGGCATGGCCCGCAACGGCATCACCGGCCCCCTGGCCGTGGAGCTGTTCGACAAGCTGGCCGCGTTCGCCAACTACGGCTTCCCGGAGAGCCACGCGATGAGCTTCGCCTACCTGGTCTACGCGAGCGCGTGGCTCAAGCGATATCACCCGGCCGCGTTCTGCGCCGCGCTGCTCAACGCCCAGCCGATGGGCTTCTACTCGCCGCAGTCCCTGGTCGACGACGCCCGCCGGCACGGGGTGGAGGTGCGCCGGCCCGACATCAACGCGAGCGCCGCGGCGGCGACGCTGGAGGGGGAGCACCTGGACGAGATCCCGGACGCCCCGCGCGACTGGGGCCGCGGCGGCCCCGCCGTCCGGCTCGGCTTCAAGTCCGTGCGCACGCTGGGCGACGCGGTGGCCGAGCGCATCGCGGCGGTCCGGGCGGAGGGCGGCCCCTACACCTCGCTGACCGACGTCGCGCGGCGGGCCGGCCTGTCGGCGGTACACCTGGAGGCACTGGCGACCGCGGACGCCTTCGCGAGCCTCGGGCTCACCCGGCGCGAGGCGCTGTGGGCGGCCGGCGCCGCGGCCCGCGAGACGGCGAACCGGCTGCCCGGCACGGTCGGCGGCCAGCACGCCCCGATGCTGCCCGGGATGGACGCGGTCGAGCGGATGGTCGCCGACGTGTGGGCGACCGGCCTGGCCCCGGACGCGCACCCGGCCCAGTTCGCCCGCCCCTACCTCGACACCATCGGCGCCGTCCCGGTCGAGGCCCTGCACGGGGTCTCGGCCGGGCGCCGGGTGTCGGTCGGCGGGATCGTCACCCACCGCCAGCGCCCGGCCACGGCGGGCGGGGTCACGTTCATCAACCTCGAGGACGAGACCGGGATGCTGAACGTGACCTGCACGCCGGGGCTTTGGCAGCGGTACCGCAAGGTCGCGCGAACGGCGAACGCGATGGTGATCCGCGGGGTGCTCGAGAAGGCCGAGGGCGTGCTCAACCTGCGGGCCGATCACCTGGCGGTGCTGAGCCTGCCGATCCGCTCCTCGAGCCGCGACTTCCGCTGAGTCCCGCGGGGCCGCTCACCCGGTCGCGAGCCGGTCCCAGTCGGCCGCGAACCGCATCGGGTCGGACGGGTCCGCCTTGATCGGGATCACGCCGCCGGGCTGCATCACCGAGACGCGATCGAGCGGCACCGCGAACACGGCCGGCCCGGCGACCGGGGCCCGGCCCTCGACGGTGATGTGCAGCTGGGTGGAGTACACCGGCCGCCCCTGCTCGTCCAGGCTGCCCGCGAACTCGGCGGCGAGCACCCGGATGGTGCCGGGCAGCCCCGTGGCGAGGATCTTCTCCTTCGCGAACGCGGACGCGGCCGGGGGCGCCGCGGGCGGGGCGGCGGCCTGGGCGGGGGCGAAGGACCACTCGATCACGACCCGGGCCGGGTCCAGCGGGTCGACGAGGACCGTGAGCGGGCGGCCGGTGCCGAGCATGCCGGTCGCGACGAGCGGCACGTACTCCTTGACCGTCGTGTCGTAGGTCCCGTGCCCGGGCGCGGTGATGCGCAGCTGGAGGGCGACCTGCGGCTGCTCGTTCAGGTAGACCCCGGTCTGGCGGGCGCCGAGCACCTGCGCGGTGCCGCGCACCCCGCGCTCGCGCACCTCCTGGGCCTCCCGGAACCGCCGGTGCAAACGCGTGCCGACCAGGATCAGGATCACGGCGGTGCCCGCGAGCCCGCCGCCGACCAGCATGAAGGTGGTCCGCACCTCGGGCACGAAGTTCCCGACCGAGAAGAAGACGGCGCCGAGCACGAACTCGAACGCCCCCACCAGGTACATGATGATGGCCGGCCCGCGGGAAGTGGTCATGCCGCGAATCGTGGGGCAGTCAGCCCTTCGCCGCTGTCGTCTCCGCGACGGGTTCGTGTCGCTTCGTGCGCCACAGCCAGAAGAGTCCGATGAACGGCAGGACCAGGGGGACGTACCCGTACCCCTGCCCGTAGTCCGACCAGACCGTCGCGTCCGGGAACGCCTTGCCGTCCACGAGGCTCGCGGTGCCCACGGCGAGCACCCCGAGCAGCTCGAACCCGACCGCGAACCAGGCGACCCGGCGCGAGGTGGCGCTGGAGCGGGCCAGGGCGACGGTGGCCACGATGTAGACGAGCGCGGCGAGCGCGGACAGCGAGTAGGCCAGCGGGGCCTCGGAGAACTTGGTGCCGATCTGCACGCCGGCCCGGGCGCTCGCCGACAGCGCGAAGACGCCGTAGACGAACACGAGCACGCGCCCGAAGCCGCGGTTCAGGGGCTTGCCGGCCGGACCGGTGGAGGTGGGTGTGTCAGCCATTCCAGATCTGTCCGAGTCGCAGGATGAGCACGGGCACGATGACCGCCGCCGCGCCGATGAGCAGGGATCCCCAGCGGGTCGGCTCCATGCGGGCCAGCACGATGCCGGCCGGGGGGAGCAGAACCGCGGTGAGCAGGTATCCGATGAGCGTGACCAGGTCCCCGCCGCGCGGCTCGCCGCCGCCCGCCAGCCGCACCACGAGCACCACGACCTGCACGAGCACCAGCGCCTCGACCAGCCAGAGGCCCGCGAACAGCGGCCGGGAGGGCTCGCGCTGCCGGAAGAACTCCACGAACGCCCAGACGGCGAGCGCGAGCGACAGCACGTGGGTGGCGACTGCCAGCGGCCCGATCACGGCCGAAGCGTATCCGGCCGCGCCGGATGTCCGGGCCGGAGGTCTCGGCCGGAGGAAGGACAGGCCCGGCTCCGCGAGCGTGGTTCACTTCTGTCGGCTACCCGCCACTGGCACATTTCCGGGATTGTTCCGCGCCACCGTGGCCGTACCGTTCATCGCAGCGAAACACGACGACCAAGGGGAACGACAATGAGCGACTTCGACGCCGGCGACACCGGGCACGACGTGGACTTCGGCCACTACGAGGCCGGTCAGGAGCAGGGCTCGCTGGACCAGATGCACCACGCCGCGGGCTCGGAGGCCGACGCCAGCAGCCAGTTCGGCGTGTACGAGGAGGGCCACCACGACACGGACTCGACGGACTTCTCGCAGGGTCACCACGTCGAGTACGACGCGCCGGCGGCCGTGCACTACGAGTCGGACGACTACACGAACTACTCGCACGACGCGACCTCCGACGACCACGTCTTCGCGGCCGAGAGCAGCGAGAACGCCCACCAGGCCAACTTCAGCGAGCTCGACCAGCTCGAGAACAGCTTCGGCAAGTCGTTCGTCGACGGCACCGAGTTCCACTCGGCGGGTGGCGAGGCCCAGTTCGGCGTCGCGGGCAACTAGTCCCACCCCGCATCACACCCCAGCATCAAGCACCGAGCACAGCGAGTGCCCGGCCGGCTCGCCCCGGCCGGGCACTCGTGCGTCCGGCGGGTCCTCAGGCGTGGCCGAGGACGGGGTGGGGGACGTACGGGGACTCGAGGCGTTCGACCTCCCGCTCGTCCAGCGACAGCTCCGTCGCCGCGATGGCGTCCTCCAGGTGGTGCAGCTTCGTCGCGCCGACGATCGGGGCCGTCACCGCGGGCTTCGACAGCAGCCAGGCCAGGGCCGTCTGGGCCGGGGAGACGCCGCGCTCGGCGGCCAGGGCGGCGTTGGCGTCCACGACGTTGAAGTCGGCCTCGGTGTACAGCTGGTCGCCGTACGGGTCGTTGTTCGCCCGGGTCGTGCGCCGCTCGCCGCCGCGGCCCCGGTTGCCGGCCAGCAGACCGCGGGCCAGGGGGCTCCAGGGGATCACCCCGACGCCCTGGTCCGCGCAGAGCGGGATCATCTCGCGCTCCTCCTCGCGGTACACCAGGTTGCAGTGGTTCTGCATCGACACGAACGGGGTCCAGCCGTGCTCGCGGGCGAGGTACTGGGCCTTGGAGAACTGCCAGGCGTACATGCTGGACGCCCCGATGTAGCGGGCCTTGCCGGCGCGGACGACGTCGTGCAGGGCCTGCATCGTCTCCTCGATCGGGGTGGCCGGGTCCCAGCGGTGGATCTGGTAGAGGTCGACGTAGTCGGTGCCGAGCCGGCGCAGCGAGTCGTCGATGCCCGCCAGGATGTGCTTGCGGGACAGGCCGCCGTCGTTGGGGGCGTCGCTCATCCGGCCATGGACCTTCGTGGCCAGGACGTAGTCGTCGCGGCGCTGGAAGTACTTCGCCAGCAGCCGGCCCGTGATCACCTCGCTGGCGCCGAGGGAGTAGACGTCGGCGGTGTCGAAGAACGTGATCCCGGCCTCGGCGGCGCGGCGCACGAACGGGTCGGCGCCCTCCTCGTCCAGCGCCCACGGGCGCTGGGCCGGGTCGCCGTAGCTCATCATGCCGAGACAGATTTCAGAGACCTGCAGGCCGGTCCGGCCGAGTCGCACTTGCTGCATGTCTGAAAAACTATCGCGGTGCCCACCCTCGGACGACTGCATCTCGTGACCGACACCCGGCCCGGCCGCAACCCGCTCGAGGTCGTCGCCGCGGCCCTGCGCGCGGGCTTCGACACGGTGCAGGTGCGCCCCGAGGACGCCCTGACCGATCGGGAGGCCTTCGAGCTGACCGTGCGCGTGCTGGCCATGTGCCGCGAGCTGGGCCGCACGTGCCTGGTCAACGACCGGCTGCACCTCGCGCTCGCGGCCGGGGCCGACGGCGGGCACGTCGGCGCCGACGACCTGCCGGTGGCCGCCGCCCGGCGCATCCTCGGCCCGCACGCGATCCTCGGCGCGACCGCCCGCGATCCGCACACGGCGCGCCGGGCGGTCGCCGACGGGGCCTCGTACCTCGGCGTCGGGCCCGCGTTCGCGACCACCACGAAGAGCGGCCTGCCCGACGCGATCGGCCCGGCCGGGGTGCGCGCGGTGGCCGAGGCGGTGCCCGTGCCGGTGGTGGCGATCGGCGGGGTGACCGCGGCCCGGGCCGGCGAGCTGTTCGCGGCCGGGGCGCACGCCGTCGCCGTGGTGGGCGCGATCAGCGGCGCGGCGGACCCGTACGCGGCGGCCTTGGAGTTCTCGGCATGAGCATGAGCATCGGCATCGTGGGCGGCGGGATCATCGGGCTCAGCGTCGCCTTCGAGCTCGTCGAGCGGGGGGCCGGCGACATCACGGTGTACGACGCCGACCCGGGGCGGGGCGCCGGGCTGGTCGCGGCCGGGATGCTCGCGCCCACGGCCGAGGCCGTCTTCGGCGAGGAGGATCTGCAGGCGCTGATGCTCGAGTCGATGCGCCGCTGGCCCTCGTTCGCCGCGCGGGTCGAGGCCCGGACCGCACTGCCGATCTCGTACCGCACCGACGGCACCCTCCTCGTCGCGCTCACCGCCGACGACCAGGCCGAGATCGACCGCCTCATCGGCTTCTACCGCCGCGCCGGCACCGCGATCGAGCCGCTCACCGGCCGCGAGCTGCGCGAGCGCGAGCCGCTGCTCGCCCCGCGGGTCCGCGGCGGTGCCCTCGCCCCCGGCGATCACCAGGTCGATCCCCGGCTCCTGCTGCGGGCCCTGCGCACCCTGCCGGTGCGGTTCGAGGCGCGGGACGTCGCCGACCCGTCCACGCTGCGGGACGATGTGATCATCGTCGCGGCCGGTGCCGCCTCGGCCGCGCTGACCGGGCTGCCGGTGCGCCCGGTGAAGGGCCAGCTGCTGCGGCTGCGGGGCGCCGAGCCGCTGCTGCGCCACGTCGTGCGGGGCGTGGCCCGGGGCCGGGACGTGTACCTCGTGCCGCGCCGCGACGGCGAGCTGGTCGTCGGCGCCACCGAGGAGGAGCGCGGGCCCGACACCACGGTCACCGCCGGCGGCGTGCTGGACCTGCTCCAGCCGGCCGCCGACCTCCTGCCCGGGGTCGCCGAGCTCGTCCTGGCCGAGACCCTCGCCGGCCTGCGCCCGGGCACGCCCGACAACGCCCCGGTCATCGACCGGCTCGAATCCGGGGTGATCGTCGCCACCGGCCACCACCGCAACGGGGTGCTGCTGGCCCCGGCGACCGCCGCGGCCGTTGCCGAGCTGGCGCTGCTCGGCGCGACCGGGGTGGACGTGCGGGCCTTCGGGGCCGGGCGCTTTACCTGACGGCTCCGGCGGCGTTATCGTCGGACGCGTACCCCACGGGAGTCCGGTGCGACCGGGCTGAGAGGGGGGCTGTGAGCCCCCGACCGTAGAACCTGATCCGGATCATGCCGGCGCAGGGAGGCAGGAGTGAGTTCCATGCAGCTTGTGGTCAACGCCGTCGCATCGACCGTCGACGAGGGCATCACCGTCGCCGACGTGGTGAAGGCGCTCGCCGGAGAGGACCCGCGCGGGATCGCCGTCGCCCTCAACGGTGACGTGGTGCCCCGGTCGCGCTGGGAGCAGACCCGCCCGGCCGAGGGCGACCAGGTCGAGGTGCTGACGGCGGTGCAGGGTGGCTGACGCCCTCGTGCTGGACGGCGTGGAGCTGCCGTCCCGGCTCATCCTGGGCACCGGCGGGGCGACCAGCCACGCGGCCCTCGAGGCGGCCATCCGGGCCAGCGAGACCGCGCTCGTCACCGTCGCCCTGCGCCGGCTCGACCCGGCCGCGCCCTCGCTGCTCGACGTCGTCGAGCGCTGCGGGGTGCGCGTGCTGCCCAACACGGCCGGCTGCTACACGGCGACCGAGGCGGTCAAGCTCGCCCACCTCGCCCGCGAGGCCTTCGGCACCGCCTGGGTGAAACTCGAGATGATCGGCGACGAGGAGACCCTGCTGCCCGACGGGGTCGAGCTGCTCGACGCGGCCGCGCGGCTCGTCGGGGACGGGTTCACCGTCCTGCCGTACACCAGCGACGACCCCGTCCTCGCCCAGCGCCTCGCCGACGTGGGCTGCGCGGCCGTCATGCCGCTCGGCGCCCCCATCGGCTCCGGCCTGGGCATCCGCAACCCGCACAACATCGCGCTCATCCGGCGGCTCGTCACCGTCCCGGTCATCCTCGACGCCGGGATCGGCACCGCCTCCGACGCGGCCCTCGCGATGGAGCTGGGCTGCGACGGCGTGCTGCTCGCCTCCGCCGTCACCCGGGCCGAGCACCCGGCGCGCATGGCCGAGGCGATGCGCCTCGCGGTGCGGGCCGGGCGGCTGGCCCACCTGGCCGGGCGCATCCCCCGGCGCCTGCACGCGACCGCATCCAGCCCGACCGGAGGTATGCCGTGGTAGAGCCCGGCCTCATCGTCTTCACCGACCGCCGGCAGACCGGGCGCCCGCTCGACGAGGTGATCGCGGGCGCCGTCGACGGCGGGGCCCGGGTGGTGGTCCTGCGCGAGCACGACCTCCCGCCGCGGCGCCGGCTCAAGCTCGCGGCCACCCTGCGCAGCCTCCTCGACCAGGTCGGCGGCCGGCTGCTGCTGGAGGAGGACGGGGCGCTGCGCAAGTGCCACGGGCTCGAGGAGCTGGTCGCGGCCGGGGACGACCCCGTCGACTACGTGACCCTCTCGCCGATCTTCGCCACGCGCAGCAAGCCCGGCTACGGCCCGCCGCTGGGCCTGGCCGCGCTGGGCCGCATGGCGATGGCCGCGCCCGTGCCGGTCTTCGCGCTCGGCGGCGTCGACACCCCCGGCCGCGTCCGCGACTGCCTCGACGAGGGCGCCGCCGGGGTGGCCGTGATGGGTGCCGTCATGCGCGCCGAGGACCCGGCCCGCCTGGTCAAGGAGCTGCTGGCCGCATGAACCCGCCCGTGGCGCTCACCATCGCCGGCTCCGACTCCGGGGGCGGCGCCGGAATCCAGGCCGACCTCAAGACCTTCGCCGCGCACGACGTCTTCGGCACCAGCGTCATCACCGCGCTCACCGCGCAGAACACGGCGGGCGTGCGGGCCATCTCCGCCGTCGACCCGGGGTTCGTCGAGGCCCAGCTCGAGGCCGTCCTCGACGACCTGCCCGTCGCCGGGGTGAAGACCGGCATGCTGGCCTCCCCGGACACCGTCGCGCTCGTGGCCCGGCTCGCCCCGCGGCTGCCGAACCTGGTGGTCGACCCGGTGCTCGTGGCCTCCTCCGGCGACCGGCTCTTCACCGCCGACGCCGAGCGCGCGTACCTCGACCTGCTCTTCCCGCACGCCGCCGTGGTCACGCCGAACCTGCGCGAGGCCTCCGTGCTGCTCGGCCGCGAGGTGCTCGACGCCGACGACGCCGCGAAGGCCGCCGGGGACCTGGCCGCCTTCGGGCCCCGGTGCGTCGTGGTCAAGGGCGGCCACCTGCGGGGGAGTGCCGAGGCCGTCGACGCGGTCTGGTACGACGGCCAGACCTCGCTGCTGAGCGCCCCCTGGATCGACACGACCAACAACCACGGCACCGGCTGCACCTTCGCCGCCGCGACCGCCGCCCGGCTCGCGGCCGGCGACGAGCTGCCGGTCGCCCTCGCGCGCGCCAAGTCCTACGTCCACTCGGCCCTCACCCGCTCGGCGTCCTGGACCCTGGGCGCCGGCCACGGCCCGCTGGCCTGGGGCCCCTTCTAGGCACCACCGCTCTGCAGGCGTCGACGTCGCCGCTTCCTCAGGTCATCCATGCCCTTTTATGGGAGGTTTGTCATGAAACGTAAGGTTTTCGTCGAGGGAGTGCCCTTCGCCGAGGTGCAGCTCTCCGGCGACAACCCGCCCGTCCGGCTGTACGACACGTCCGGACCGGTCAGCGACCCGCCGCTGCGCGCCGCGTGGATCGCCGAGCGCGGCCCGGTCGAGCGCACGCAGCTGCACTACGCGCGCCAGGGCGTGATCACCCGCGAGATGCGGTTCGCGGCGATCCGGGAGGGCGTCGAGCCGGAGCTGGTGCGCTCCGAGATCGCCGCCGGCCGGGCCATCCTGCCCAACAACGTCAACCACCCCGAGAGCGAGCCGATGGTCATCGGCTCCCGGTTCCTCGTGAAGGTCAACGCCAACATCGGCACCAGCGCCGTCTCCTCCGGCGTCGAGGAGGAGGTCGCCAAGCTGGCCTGGGCCACCCGCTGGGGCGCGGACACCGTCATGGACCTGTCCACGGGCCGGCACATCCACGCCACCCGCGAGGCGATCGTGCGCAACTCCCCGGTGCCCATCGGTACCGTGCCCATCTACCAGGCCCTCGAGAAGGTCGGCGGCGATCCCACCCGGCTGACCTGGGAGGCGTACCGCGACACCGTCATCGAGCAGGCCGAGCAGGGCGTCGACTACATGACCGTGCACGCCGGGGTGCTGCTGCGCTACGTGCCCATGACCGTCCGGCGGGTCACCGGCATCGTGTCCCGCGGCGGCTCGATCATGGCCGCCTGGTGCCTGGCCCATCACGAGGAGAACTTCCTCTACACGCACTTCGCGGAGCTGTGCGAGATCCTGGCGCGGTACGACGTCGCGTTCTCCCTCGGCGACGGCCTGCGCCCCGGCTCGATCGCCGACGCCAACGACGAGGCCCAGCTCGCCGAGCTCAAGACCCTGGGCGAGCTGACGAAGATCGCGTGGGCGCACGACGTGCAGGTCATGATCGAGGGCCCCGGCCACGTGCCCATGCACAAGATCAAGGAGAACGTGGACCTGCAGATGGAGTGGTGCCACGAGGCGCCCTTCTACACGCTCGGCCCGCTGACGACCGACATCGCGCCCGCCTACGACCACATCACCTCGGCCATCGGCGCGGCGATGATCGCGATGTACGGCACCGCCATGCTCTGCTACGTCACCCCCAAGGAGCACCTGGGCCTGCCCGACCGCGACGACGTCAAGGCCGGGGTCATCGCCTACAAGATCGCCGCGCACGCCGCCGACCTCGCCAAGGGCCACCCGGGCGCCCAGGCGTGGGACGACGCGCTGTCCAAGGCCCGCTTCGAGTTCCGCTGGGAGGACCAGTTCAACCTGGCGCTGGACCCGGACACGGCCCGCGCGTACCACGACGAGACCCTCCCGGCCGAGCCCGCCAAGACCGCGCACTTCTGCTCCATGTGCGGGCCCAAGTTCTGCTCCATGAAGATCAGCCAGGATCTGCGCGAGTACGCCGAGCTGGGCATGCGGCAGAAGTCCGACGAGTTCGCCGAGGCGGGCGGTCAGGTGTACCTGCCGCTGCTCCACTAAGGTCGTCTGGGTGGAGTCTTCTGCGCCCCGCACCGCCGTGGTCTGGCGCGTGCTGCGTGACGAGCTGGCCCGGGCCGCCCGGCCGCTGAACGCCCTCGACGTCGGCGGCGGCACCGGTGGCTTCGCCGTCCCGCTCGCGCAGGCCGGTCACACCGTCACCGTCGTCGACGCCAGCCCCGACGCGCTCGCCGCGCTCACCCGGCGCGCGGCCGAGGCCGGGGTGGGGGAGCGGGTCACCGCCGTGCAGGGCGACGGCGACGGCCTGGCCGACCTGGTCCGGCCGCAGAGCGTGGACCTGGTGCTCTGCCACAGCCTGCTCGAGGTCGTGGACGACCCGCACAAGGTCGTCGCCGCGCTCGCCGGGACCCTGCGCCCCGGCGGCGCGGCCAGCGTCGTGGTCGCCAACCGGGCCGCCGCGGTGCTGGCCCGCGCGATCGGCGGCCACCTCGCCGCTGCCTCGCTGCTCGTGGCCAGCCCCGACGGCCGGGGCGACGCCCGCGACCGGCTCCGCCGCCGCTACGACGCCCAGAGCGCCACCGCGCTGCTGGACGAGTGCGGCCTGGCCGTCGAGCAGGTGCACGGGGTGCGCGTCGTCGCCGACCTGGTGCCCGGCACCGTCGCGGAGAGCGAGCCCGAGGCGCTCGCCGCGTTCGAGCTGGCGCTGGCCGGGACGCCGCCGTACCGCGACATCGCGACCCAGCTCCACCTGCTCGCCCGCCGCACATGACCCCGGGCCCGCTCGACCCCATCGAGCCGCGCTACGGCCACGACAGCCTGGCCGACGTCATGCCAACGGCCCTGCACGCGCTCGGCGTCCCGGGGGAGCCGGACGCGCTGGGCCTCGCCGGGGCGCTGGACGGGGTGCGGCGGATCGCGGTCGTCCTCCTCGACGGCCTGGGCTGGCACCAGCTGCCCCTGGCCGCGCCCGACGCGCCGACGATGACCGACATCGCCGCGGGCCGCCTCGGCCTCGGCCGCCCCATCACGTCCGGCTTCCCGTCGACGACCCCGGTCAGCCTGGTCACCCTCGGCACCGGCACCGCACCCGGCCGCCACGGCATCGTCGGGTTCAACCTGCACCGCCCCGGCACCGACCAGGTCGTCAACCATCTGCACTGGACGGACGAGCCCGACCCGGCCACCTGGCAGCCGGTGCCGACCGCGTTCACCCGGGCGAGCGAGGCCGGCCTGGCCCCGACCGTCGTGACCGACCCGAGGTTCGAGGGCACCGGCTTGTCCCTGTCGGCGTACCGCGGCGCGCGCCTCGGCCCCGGCGTGCGCCCGGACGCGATCGCCGACGAGATGCTGTCCGCGCTGGCCGGCTCCAGGCTCGTGTACGGCTACCTCAACGACGTCGACAAGGCCGGCCACGACTCGGGCATCGCCTCGCCCGACTGGCACCGCGCGGCCGCCGACGCCGACCGCCTCGTCACCCGCCTGGTGGACGGCATGCCCCCGGACACGGCCCTGATCGTGACCGCCGACCACGGCCAGCTCGACATCCCGGCCGACCGCCGCATCGACCTCGACCGCGACGAGCGCCTGAGCGCGGGCCTGGCCCACGTGGCCGGCGAGGCGCGGGTACGGTACCTGCACACGCTGCCGGGCGCCCGGGCGGACGTCCTGAGCGCGTGGCGCGAGGTGCTGGGCGACCGCGCGTGGGTGGCCGAGCGCGACGAGGCGGTGGCGTCGGGCTGGTTCGGCCCCGTGCCCGAGTCCCACCTGCAGCGCATCGGCGACGTGGTGGTGGTATGCCGCGAGCGCTGGGTCGTGATGGCCAGCGCCCACGAGCCGGCCCGGCTGGCGGAGATGGTGGCCTTCCACGGCGCGAACACGACCGCGGAGATGGAGATCCCGTTGCTGGTCGTCCGCCGCTGAGCGAGGCTTCGCCCGGCTGGTCTTGCGGTTCGAGCGCTGGTCGTCCCCGGCGGGGCGCGGACTCGCGGCGGGTTGCCTTGCTGGCTGTGCGTCCGGTCAGCGCGGCTTCGCGTCGCTGGTCGGGCGCGGCCGAGCATGGCGATTGCGCTTGTGGACCTGTGCCGGCGAGCTGGCTTCCGAGCCGAAATGTCGGGCTTCGTCCCTCAGCCCGACATTTCGGATTTATACCCCGACAGGGTTTTTGGCCGGCGATTGTGCCGCTGTGGCCAGCAGGGCGGTCAGGTGGCGTACGTGCCGCGCGAGCCGCGCGCCCGGCGCCTCCGTGTGTCGCGCGACCAGGGCCAGGAGCTCGTCCCGGTCCGCGGCGACGATCACGCCCGGTGCGCCGGCCGCGGGATCGCCGGCCAGCACGGCGACGTCGGCTCGGCGTACGCCCAGCTGCCCCGCGCGGTTGACGAACGTCTCGCCCGGGATGAGCAGCGGCACGCGGCGGGCTCGGGTCCAGCCGGCGACGACCAGTACGGCTGCGGCTTGTTGGTTCATGGCTCTTGTCCAGTCGGCCGTCGGGGTGATCACCAGACCGGGGAAGACGCTGCCGGTCAGTGCCGGATGCCGGCGGCGCAGCCCCTCGACGGCCGCGACGACCGGCGCCAGGGGCGAGGTCATCGCGACGTGAGCCATACCCGGAAGGTAAGGCAATCCTAAGTTCTCGTCAATATTGTCAGGGGGTGCCGCTAAGGTTCGCGATGTGGGGCGAAGTCAGGTGGTACCACGCGGAGGCGCCGGCGAGTTCGGACCGCACGCCGACGACACGGGCTGCACCGTGCTGCACGTCGACATGGACGCGTTCTACGCGTCGGTGGAGATCCGGCGGCGGCCCGAGCTGCGCGGCAAGCCCGTCGTCGTCGGCGGGGCGGGGCCGCGCGGGGTCGTGTCCGCGGCGAGCTACGAGGCGCGCAAATACGGCGTGCACAGCGCGATGCCGGGCGCCCGGGCCCAGCGCCTGTGCCCGCACGCGGTGTTCCTGCCGCCCGACTTCGCGGCCTACACCGAGGCCTCCCGCGCCGTGATGGCGATCTTCCGCGACGTCACGCCGCTGGTCGAGCCGCTCTCCCTCGACGAGGCGTTCCTCGACGTCGCCGGGGCGCTCAAGCTGCTCGGCCGCCCGGCCGAGATCGCCGCGCTGATCCGTCGCCGGGTCGCGCAGGAGCAGCGGCTCACGTGCTCCGTCGGGGTGGCCGGCACCAAGTTCCTCGCCAAGCTCGGCTCGACCCGCGCCAAGCCCGACGGGATGGTGGTGGTCCCGCGCTCGCGCGAGCTCGAATACCTGCACCCGCTGCCCGTCGAGGCGCTGTGGGGCGTCGGCGAGCGGACGGCCGAGCACCTCCAGCGGCTCGGGCTCAAGACCATCGGCGACCTGTCGTCCGCCCCGGTCGGTCTCCTGCGCTCCGCCGTCGGGGAGGCCGCGGCCCGCCATCTGCACGAGCTGTCCTGGGCGCGTGACCCCCGACGGGTGATTCCCGAACATGTGGAAAAGTCCATCGGCGCGGAGACGACCTTCGACGTCGACGTCAGCGACCTGTCGACCATCCGACGCGCGATGCTCGCCCTGTCCGGCAAGGTCGCCGAGCGCCTCCGCCACGCCGGGCAGGCCGGCCGGACCATCTCGGTGAAGATCAGGCTCGCCGATTTCCAGACCCTGAGCCGATCACGCACAGTAGATGTCCCCACCGACGTCGCCCGCGAGATCTTCGAGCTCGGCTGGGCGTTGTTCCAGGCCGCACGCCCGGGCGAGCGAATCCGGCTCATCGGCGTGCGCGTCGAGGGCCTCGTCCACGCCGACGGTGCGCCCCGGCAGATGACGCTGGGTGAGCGCGACCACGGCTGGCGAGACGCCGAACGAGCCGCCGACGCGGTCGCCGCGCGCTTCGGCCAGGGCCTCGTCAAGCCCGCCAGCCTGCTCCGCGGTGACGGCATGCGCACCGACGGAAACGGAGCCGCACCGCGCGGGGAGGGGGCAACCGGGTCCCCGAGAGGACACAATGGAAGGGCATAGGAGCCACCTCATCGGGAAGTTGGTCGGAAAATCGGCACGGCCGGACCATCGTCCCGCTTTCCGACGGGTTGGCCCCCTCGTAAACTTGCCAGTACGCAGCCGTCCGGCTGTGCCGGACCGCCGGCCCGTCCAGGGCCGGCCTTCGCGACCGGGGAGGAGTGCCGTGCCGCTCTCGGAGCACGAGCAGCGGCTGTTCGAGCAGATCGAGCGGTCGCTAGCCGAGGATCCCAAGTTCGCTTCGGCGGTGCGCGCCACCGACCCGCGGTTCCATGCCAAGCGCCGGATGATCGCCGCAGGGATCCTGCTGCTGGCCGGCATGGCGCTGCTTGTCTACGGTGTCGCCATTTCCATCCCACTCCTCGGCGTCGGCGGCTTCCTGGTGATGCTGTGCGCCTTGGCGTTCGGCGTCCAGGCCTACCGCCGGGGCCAGTCCACGGACCTGCACGTGGTCGGCGGAACGGCCACGCGCCGCACCCGTCAGCGCCGCGGCGGCCTGGTGGACCGCCTCGAGGAGCGCTGGCGCCGCCGCCCCGAGGGCGACCTCTGACGGCCGCCTGAGCGGGCACGGGCCTGAGGGCGACCGCCAGCGGTCGCCCACCACGGCGGTGGATGGCCTGTCCAGCTGCAGCCTGCCCTGACACCGCCGCGCACCCGCCCCGATGTCGAGGGCAATTTGCCGCGCCTCGGTGCGGCTTTTTTCGTTGCGCCATGATCACAGTGGCGGCCGCGTCCCAGCCGACCGTCCGTGACGTCGCGGGGCCGGCTCCGTCCTCCGCCGCACGGCCAACGCCCAAGACCGGACGCCGTGACATCGCGCGGCCGGCGCCCAAGACCGGATCCCGCGACATCACGCGGCCGGGGCCGGCGCCCGAGACCGGATGCCGCGACATCACGCGGCCAGATCCAAGGTGACCGTGGTCCCGGCGGACCGGATCGGCAACCCGCTGGATCGGTGTGCGCGGCTGCTGCGCGAGCGCTGGTACGGCAGTGCCATTGTGCGGCTGCGGCCGGTGGGATTCTCGCGTCGGGCAAGCGTGATGCTGAACTTGGTCCACGGCGGGTCGGCGGAGATCGGACGGTGGCTGGGCCGGGGCGGTTTCCGCAGCCGCGTGGATGCGCCGCAACTTCCCGGCATGCCGTCGGGCCAATCCCCAATCCCGCCGCCGCTGCGATTCCTGACGGAATGCATCCTTGCCGGGCCACCAATTCCGTGCCTTCGTTCTATCGCGCATAGCAGTCAATTCACGAGCGCTGAACAACTGCATCTGCCCCATACCGGCAATTACTCGGCATGCGCCGGAAACCATGATCCCGACCACGCCGAAACGCACAGGACGAACACATTGAAACCGGGCCACCGAATGATGACCCGCTTCGGGATCTTGGCGTAGGTTGGTTCAGTTGGGCTGCTGTCAGTCGGTGTGGCCGCCGGGGCCGAGGGTGATGTGGTCGACGCCGTCGCCGGTCAGGTGCCACGACTCAAACCGCGGATCGGCTCCGATGAACAGTTCGCGGCTGTCGAAGGTGAGCGCGAGCGCGCCGCGCTTGCGGATTGCGACGGTGGTGATGGACGCGCGGCAGGAACGGCGTTTCGATGACCGGTTCGGCATCGACGCGGTAGCCCTCGTTCGGTCGCGTGCGATGAGGGTGAGCCGGACCTCGTAGCCGAAGGCGGTGCGCCACACCTGGCAGCCGGTCAGCGCGGTGGGTACCTTCACCGACGGCAGGCAACGGCCGAGCGACATCCACAGTCGCCGGACTCATGCGAGCAGAAGGGCCGCCCCCCGCGGACGGGGGAGCGGCCCAGCATGCCCGAAGCAACAGGAACGACTACTCCGCCCGCCTAGCCACGATCCGCCGCACGCTCAACCTGCGCATCGAGGCATCCCACCCGCGCCCGACGGCAAGCGCCGCCCCGCCGGTCCGGGCCGAGAACCGGTTGCGCCACCGCCGCAGCACAGACGGCGGCAGGAACCGGGCGACGAGCCGGACCTTGCGCGTGGCGTTCGAGGCGAAGGCCGACTCCACCGACGTGATCGCCGAGCGCAGCTCGCGCCCCGTGAGCGGCTGCCGCGCGTAGCGCGCGTGCTCCTCCGCCGTCGAGATGAGTCGCGCCCCCGACTCGGCCGCGTCGCGCAGGCGTTCGTTCCTGACCAGGCGGTCGACCGTCGCGCGGGGTGTCTCGGCCTCGTCGATCGGCACGCGGTAGTCGACCATCGTGTCGATGAGCTCGTCCCACGCGCGGTGGGCGCTCTCCCGGGCCGCGCCGAGCGCGCGTTCGTCCGGGATGACCGTCATGGCCGGGCCGTCGCCGGTGGGGATCGGCGTCGCGGCCGGCGTCGACGCGGCGAAGGTGAGCCGGCGCTGGCGGGTGCGGGAGCGGGCCAGGGCCGGCGTCGCCAGCAGCAGGGCCAGCAGGACCACCGCGAGGAGCATGATGCCCGCCAGGCTGGTCACGAAGTTCGCCACGCGCGCCAGGGTGTTCACGTCGCCGGCCTTGGTGTCGGTGTTGGTGTCGCCCTGGCTGCCGTGGGTGTCGGCCTGGGCCGCGGGCGCGGAGGCGTCGGGCTGCGGGCCGCCGCGGTCGTTGCCGGGCCGGTCGACGTCGTCGTTGCCCGTCACGGCGCCGGGGGCCGGCAGGTACGAGGCGGTGACGCTGCCGTTGATCCACGTCGACGGCGTCGCGTCGAAGGGCAGCCAGCCGTAGCCCGGGAAGTACACCTCGGTCCAGGCGTGCAGGTTGAAGTTGGTGAGCGTCATCGTCCGGTCGGTGGTCTTGCCGCCGCGGGCGAAGCCGAACGCGACCCGGGACGGGATCTTCGCCTCGCGCAGCATCCAGCCGAAGGCGGCCGCGTACTGGGCGCAGTACCCGCGCTTGTTCTGCAGGAAGTCCGCGATCTTGGTGCCGCTCGTGTCCGGGCCGGTCGTGATGTCGTACTGGAACCCGTTCTGGGTCGAGAAGAAGTCGAAGAGCGCCTTGACCTTGTCGTACTCGTTCGTCTTGCCCTTGATGGTCTCGTCGACCTTGCTCTTGACGAAGGGGTTGCTCGGGGCCGTCATCAGGTCCTTGAGCAGCGGGTCGTTCGCGTTGATCGGCCCGGCCTGGCGCAGCTGGTCCGGGGTGATGTCCGGGCGCTGGTAGGTGACCGAGTAGGTCTTCTTGGCGGTCGTGTCCTTGCCGGAGTACACGACGGCCGTCTTCGGGTCGAAGGCCCACTGGTTGCTGAGCCGGTCGATCTTGGTGGGCCACGTGTAGATCGGCATGTAGGAGATCGCGAGCTCGTTGGTGACCTCGATCTTCGCCGTGTGCGTCTCCGTCTTGACCGACGGGCCCCACTCCGGCTTGCCGAAGCCGTTGCTCACCGGCGCGCCGCCGCTGATCGGGCGCAGCGCGAAGCCCTTCGAGTTCAGGTCCTCGAGCACGCTGAAGCGCAGGTAGAACGGGTGGTCGTCGTCGACGTTGGTCACCTTGACCATGTCGACGGACTGGCTGCGGTTGAGCTGGCCGGACAGCAGCGCGAACATGCTGACCTGCTTGCCGTTGCGGCCGTTGCCGATGCCGTTGCCGCCGGAGCCCGCGCCGGTGCCGAGGCTGTCGAGCACCCCGCCGGGCATCGCGAACGGCACCAGCGGGATGAGCACGGCGGCGGCGACGCTGATCGCGCCGAGGCGCTGGCCGGCCGCGGCGAGCGGCGAGGGCTCCCACAGGTCCACGTCGCGCCCGTCGCCGGTGAAGCGGCGGCCGAAGCGGCGCACCCGGTCGACGTTGTCGGTGACGAGCAGCCAGAGGAAGCCCACGGCGCCGAGCGCGAAGGGGAACCACGCGGTCGTCTCGGTGTCGACCGTGACCGGCACCGAGTAGATCGCGAGCATCGGCAGGCCGGCCAGCGCGGGCCGGCGCAGGACCACCGCGAAGAGGTCGACGATCAGGGCGACCGCGGCGACGCCGAGCGTGGCGAGGAACAGGAAGCTCTCGCGGTCGCCGACGGGGATGGCGTATTCGCTCATCTCCTCCGACGCCGTGCGCAGCAGCTGCCCGAAGTGGACGATGGTGCCCGGCGACGGGATGATCCCGAGGAACTCCTCGTGGCTGCGGTACAGCCAGGTCAGCGACAGCAGCGCCGCGAGCGCCATCGCCGCCGTCGGCGCCCAGGCCGGGGCCCGCAGGCTGCGCACCAGCAGCCCGACCCCGCACATGACCGCGACCACCAGGAACGAGCGGATCGCCCACGTGTAGTGGTCGAAGACGTTGATCAGCGGCAGTGACGCCAGGAACGCGGCGCCGGCCGCGATCAGCGTCAGATGCTTGCGCTGGTTCACCTGACTCCTCCAGCCACGCTTTCAGCGGACGCGGCCCGCCAGGCGAAGCCTTGCGACCCCCGCCCGGTCTGCGGCCACAGCGCGGACAGCTTCGCCCCGTGCGGCACCTCCACGACCCGCCACCCGCTGCGCAGCAGCGCGAGCGACGCCACGCCGTGGGCGCGGTCGGCCTCCTCGCGCGCCGCCGTCGGCAGGTTCAGCCAGGTCGACGAGTCGATGAACAGCGCGACGCAGGTCGCGTTGTTGGAGCGGAACGAGGCCAGCAGCTCCGCCTCGGCCGAGGACAGCAGCCCGAAGATGCCGATGATCAGGCCGCCGTCGCTGCGTCGCCGCACGCGCTCGATCAGGGTCGCGATGTCGCCGCGCTGGGCCAGCCGCACGTCGGCGAGCTGGTCGAGCAGCGGGCCGTCGCCGTCGATCTCGGTCGCGTCGACGTCCACGCCGGCGTCGGTGACGAGCCGCATCTTGTACCCGGCGTGCCGCAGGTGCACCGCGATGCTCGCGGCCGCCGAGACCGCCCACTCGAAGCTCGCCGTCGGGCCCTCGCCGCGGTGGGCGGTGGAGCGCGTGTCGAGCACGACCGTGGCGCGGCTCTCCCACGGCTGCTCCTCGCGGCGCACCATGAGCTCGCCGGTGCGGGCGGTGGAGCGCCAGTGCACCCGGCGCAGGTCGTCGCCGTAGCGGTACTCCCGCGTCGCCGCGTCGTCCTCGCCGTGCACGGCGACGGACCGGGCGCGGCTCTCGCCGGACCCGGCGAACTCGCCGGCCAGGCGCACCGACGGCAGCGGCACCACCTGGGGGATGACGGTGAGGCGGTCCACGGATGGGAAGGCCCGGGTCAGCTCGCACAGGCCGAACGGGTCGGTCAGGCGCACCACCAGCGGCCCGACCTCGTAGCGGCCGCGCACGTCGGCCCGCACGGTGTAGGCCACGGAGCTGGCCTGGTGCGCGCCGAGCCGCTCCAGCACCAGCCGCGGCCGGGAGCCCAGCGCGTAGGGCAGCCGGTCCTCCAGCAGCATCGTGCCGGTGGGCAGCCGGGAGAGGTTCTGCAGGCGCAGGATGACCCGCGCGCTCGCGCCGACCTGGACGCGGTGCGGGTCGAGCGTGCGGCTGCACGACAGGCGGTAGCGGGTCCGCCCGACGTACGCCGCGGACAGCAGCGGCAGCGCGGCCAGGAGCAGCGCCACGCGCAACAGGTCGCGTTCGCCGAGGATGAGCGCGGCGATGAGGGCCGCTGCGGCGGCGGCCAGGAAACTACGACCCCGGGTGGTGAGCCCCCGCAGCGCCTCTCGCATGCTCAGCGGCCCCCGTACTGCTGAGGCCGGTCGGACGGCAGGGGCAGCCGGTGCACGAGTTCGGCGATGATCGCGTCGGTGGTCCGCCGCGACAGCTGGGCCTCGGCCGTCGGGATCACGCGGTGGGCGAGCACCGGCACGGCCAGCGCCTGCAGGTCGTCGGGGAGCACGAACTCGCGGCCCTCGATGGCGGCGACGGCCCGGGCGGTGCGCAGCAGCTGCAGCGTGGCGCGCGGGGAGGCGCCGAGGCGCAGCTCGCCGGACTCGCGGGTGGCGGTGACGATGTTGACCGCGTACTGCTTGACGGCGTCGGCGACGTGCACGTCGCGGACCGTGGCGATCATCCGGCGCATCATGCTCGCGTCGGAGACGGGCGCGAGGTCGTCCAGCGCGTCGTGACGGCCGTGCACGTCGAGCATGGCCAGCTCGGCACCCATGTCGGGGTAGCCCATCGCGATGCGGGCGGTGAACCGGTCGCGCTGGGCCTCGGGCAGCGGGTAGGTGCCCTCCATCTCGATGGGGTTCTGCGTCGCGACGACCATGAAGGGCACCTGCAGCGGGTAGGTGGCGCCGTCGACGGTGACCTGCCGCTCCTCCATGCTCTCCAGCAGCGCGGACTGCGTCTTCGGCGAGGCGCGGTTGATCTCGTCGCCGACGACGATGTTCGCGAACACCGCGCCCGGCTTGAACTCGAAGTCGCGCGTCTCCTGGTTGTAGACGCTCACGCCGGTGACGTCGCTGGGCAGCAGGTCGGGGGTGAACTGGATGCGCCGGACCGAGCAGTCGATCGAGCGCGCGAGCGCCTTGGCCAGTTTGGTCTTGCCGACCCCGGGAACGTCTTCGATGAGGAGATGGCCCTCAGCGAGCAGCACCGCCAGGGCGAGCCGCACGGTCGCGGTCTTGCCCTCGATGACCTGCTCGATGTTGGCGACGATCGCATCAGTCGCGGCACGGAACTCCGGCGGTGGTAGCGGGGCGCCGAGTTCCTCGAACGTGCGGTGCCTGGTCAACTGGCCTCCTCATGGTCGTGCCGTGGCCACCGTTAGGTGTAAGACCCATAGGTGGACCGCTCGGTTGCAGGGAAACGTTGTCATCAGATTGCAACCGAGCCGTTGTTATCCCCTCAGGCTAGCCGGGGAATTGACATGTCGCCGGACGGAGATACGTCTATAACGGACATCCCGCCCGGCCGGTCGGCGGTACTTTTTTGGACGCCCGGACGTACCCCTGCAAAACCCGGGCAAACGGGCGGCTGGAGTGCCGGGATGGGTCTTGTGGGGGCAGACTGACGGCGTGGACGGCGGGCAGCTCTCAACGGGTGGTACCTCATGTCCGTCGCGTGGCGCGCCCGCGACGAGGCCCTTAACCGCGAGGTCGCGGTCAAGGTGCTCAATGCCCGGCTGGTCCCGGACGCGGCATGGCGCCGGCGCATCCGGCTGGAGGCGCGGGCGGTCGCACGGCTGACACATCCGAACATCACCAATGTGTACGACTACGGCGAGACTTCGGATCAGGTGCCGTTCGTCGTCATGGAGCTGCTGCGCGGCCCGACCCTCGCCCAGCTCCTCCTCGACGGGCCGCTGCCGCCCGCCGCCGCGCTGCGCATCTGCGCCGAGGTCGCGGCCGGGCTGGCCGCCGCGCACGCCGAGGACCTGGTGCACCGCGACGTCAAGCCGGCCAACGTCGTACTCACGCCCGACGCGGCCAAGGTCCTCGACTTCGGCATCGTCGGGTTCGCCGGCGGCCCGGAGCTGGACGAGGGCTCCGAGCGGGTCCTCGGCACCCCGGCCTATCTGGCCCCCGAGCGGCTCACGGGCGGGGAGATCACGCCGGCCAGCGACGTCTACGCGTTCGGGCTGCTGCTCTTCCTCTGCCTGACCGGCCGCCTGCCCTGGGACTCCGAGACGACGACCCAGATGGTGCTGGCCCACATGACCGTCGCGCCGGCGCCGCTGCCGCGGCTGCCCGGCCTGCCCGCGGACGTGCGCGAGCTGTGCATGCGGTGCCTGGCCAAGGAGCCGCGGGAGCGCCCGGACGCCGTGGCCGTCGCGACCCGGCTGGCCCTGGCCGCCGGGATCGTGCCGCGCGGTTCGGCGCTGCCGCGGGAGCCGGTCACCCGTGCCGCCCCCTTCGACGGCCCCACCGAGCTGGTCGAGCCCCCGGGTGCGCGCCGGCGCGCGCTGCTCGGCGTGGGTGCCCTGGCCGCGATCGCCGCGCTGCTGACCGGCGTGGCGCTGCGCGGCACGGACGGCGACGCGCCCGCCACCGCCGCAGACCCGGCCCGCCCGGCCCCGGTCGTCCCTGCTTCACCCACGCCCTCGCGGGAGTCGCCGGCGCCCTCGACCGGCGCGAGTCCGGCCGGTCCGCCCGCGACCCCGCGGCAGGAGCGGCCGGTGCCGGGCATCGACGTGCCGACCGGCGGGGGCGTGGTGGTCGCGATGTGCGCGGGGAAGAAGGTCACCGTGCTGCGGGTGCAGCCCGCGGCCGGGGTCGAGCTCGTGCAGGCCGACCTCGGCCTGCACACGAAGGCCCGGGTCGAGTTCCGCAAGCAGGGGCAGCGGCTGCGTTACGACGTGGCCTGCGAGGGTGGCGCACCGAAGGTGAGATCAAAATGACGGAGCGTGACGGTCCGTTGACCGGGGCCGGATTTGGGTTGGCGGCTGCGGTACACTGCGGATATGACCCGGGTATTCCGGCTTCTTAGCGAGCCGTGCTGACGCGAACACACCTCGCGACGGCACGGCGACCCCTCCTGTGTGAGGGGTTTTTTCATGCCCGGACAATGCTAGGGAATTCCGAGACCTGAGGTGGCGACGAAGTCATGAGCGAGGCAGTGACCGACGGGGCCGTCGACATCCCGCCGTACCGGTACACCGCGGCGATGGCGGCGGACATCGAGGCGTGCTGGCAGGACTACTGGTCCGAGCACGGCACCTTCCACGCGCCGAACCCGACCGGCCCGCTCAGCGACCCGAACCACCCGCGGGCCGCAGCGCCGAAGCTGTACGTGATGGACATGTTCCCCTATCCCTCGGGCGCCGGCCTGCACGTCGGGCACCCGCTGGGGTACATCGGCACCGACTGCTACACGCGGTACTTCCGCATGGCCGGCTACAACGTGCTGCACCCGATGGGCTTCGACTCGTTCGGCCTGCCCGCGGAGCAGTACGCGGTGCAGACGGGCACCCATCCGCGCACCACGACCGAGGCGAACATCGAGCGGTACCGCAGCCAGCTGCGCCGCCTGGGTCTGGCCTACGACGACCGGCGCAGCGTCGCCACCACGGACACCGAGTTCTACCACTGGACCCAGTGGATCTTCCTGCAGATCTTCAACTCGTGGTTCGACCCCGAGCAGGCCAAGGCCCGCCCGATCGAGGAGCTGATCGAGGAGTTCGCGGCCGGCACCCGGCCCGTGCCCGACTCGGGCGAGGGCGCCCGCGACTGGGCCTCGCTGAGCGCGACCGAGCGCCGCCGGATCGTGGACGATCACCGGCTGGCGTACATCACCGAGGCCCCCGTCAACTGGTGCCCGGGCCTGGGCACGGTGCTGGCCAACGAGGAGGTCACCCCGGACGGGCGCAGCGAGCGCGGCAACTTCCCGGTCTTCAAGCGCAACCTGCGCCAGTGGATGATGCGGATCACCGCCTACGGCGACCGGCTGCTGGACGACCTGGACCGGCTGGAGTGGCCCGAGAAGGTCAAGTCCATGCAGCGCAACTGGATCGGCCGTTCGCGCGGCGCCCACGTGGACTTCGCCACCGCCGCGGGCACCCCGATCCGGGTCTTCACCACGCGCCCCGACACCCTGTTCGGCGCGACGTACATGGTGCTGGCCCCCGAGCACGCCATGGTCGACGAGCTGGTGCCCGCGGCCTGGCCCGAGGGCGTGGACGAGCGGTGGACCGGCGGGGCCGCGACCCCGGCCGAGGCCGTCGCCGCCTACCGCGCGTTCGCCGCGTCGAAGTCCGACGTCGAGCGCCAGGCCGACGCCAAGGAGAAGACCGGCGTCTTCATCGGGGCCTACGCGACGAACCCGGTCGACGGCCGGGACGTGCCGGTGTTCATCGCCGACTACGTGCTGGCCGGCTACGGCACCGGCGCCATCATGGCGGTGCCCGGGCAGGACGAGCGCGACTGGGAGTTCGCCGAGGTCTTCGGGCTGCCGATCATCCGCACGGTCCAGCCGTCCGCCGACTTCCCGGCCGACGGCAAGGCCTACACCGGCGACGGCCCCGCGATCAACTCGTCGTTCCTGAACGGCATGGGCGTCGCGGAGGCCAAGGCCTCGATCATCGACTGGCTGGAGGAGAACGGCCACGGCGTCGGCGCCATCACCTACCGGCTGCGCGACTGGCTGTTCAGCCGGCAGCGGTACTGGGGCGAGCCGTTCCCGATCGTGTGGGACGAGGACGGGATGCCCGTCGCGCTGCCCGAATCGATGCTGCCCGTCGTGCTGCCCGAGGTCGAGGACTTCTCGCCGCGCACGTTCGACGTCGACGACGCCGACAGCATGCCGGAGACGCCGCTGTCGCGGGCCAAGGAGTGGGTCGAGGTGACCCTGGACCTGGGCGACGGGCCGAAGACGTACACCCGCGAGACCAACGTCATGCCGCAGTGGGCGGGCTCGAGCTGGTACGAGCTGCGCTACCTGGACCCGGACAACGCCACGAAGATGGTCGACCCGGCCAACGAGCGGTACTGGATGGGCCCCCAGCAGCCCGGCGACGTGGGCGGCGCCGACCTGTACGTGGGCGGCGTCGAGCATGCGGTGCTGCACCTGCTGTACGCCCGCTTCTGGCACAAGGTGCTGTTCGACCGCGGCTTCGTGAGCTCGCAGGAGCCGTTCCGCAAGCTGTTCAACCAGGGTTACATCCAGGCGTACGCGTTCAGGGACGCCCGCGGCGTGTACGTCGAGGCCGAACAGGTCCGCGAGGGCGCCGGTGGCAAGTACTACTACGGTGACCAGGAGGTCACCCGGGAGTACGGCAAGATGGGCAAGTCGCTGAAGAACGTCGTCACGCCCGACGAGATGTGCGAGCGCTACGGCGCGGACACCTTCCGGGTGTACGAGATGTCGATGGGCCCGCTGGACGTCTCCCGCCCCTGGGATACCCGCGCGGTCGTCGGCGCCCAGCGCTTCCTGCAGCGGGTCTGGCGGCTGGTCGTGGACGAGCAGAGCGACGCCACCCGCGTAAGCGACGATGCGCTGGACGACGAGACGCGGCGGCTGCTGCACCGGGTCATCGACGGCGTGCGGGCCGACATCGAGGAGATGCGCTTCAACACGGCCATCGCCAAGATGATCGAGCTGACCAACCGGGTCACCCAGATCTCGGCCGCGGGCACCCCGCGCGAGGTCGCCGACCCGCTGGTCCGCCTGATCGCGCCGTTCGCCCCGCACCTGGCCGAGGAGCTGTGGCAGCGGCTGGGCAACGAGACCTCGGTCGCCTACGCGGACTTCCCGGCCGCCGACCCGGCCTACCTGGTGGCCGAGTCGGTGACGATTCCGGTGCAGGTCAACGGCAAGGTGCGCGGCAAGGTCGACATCGCCGCGGACGCCGACGAGGACACGGTCCGCGCGGCCGCCCTGGACGCGGTGGCCGAGCAGCTGGCCGGCAAGACCCCGAAGAAGGTCATCGTGGTCAAGGGCCGCATGGTCTCGGTCGTGGTCTGAGACGCGGATGGGGCCCCGGCGACGGGGCCCCAGCGCGGGACTACTTGGCGACGGCGGCCAGGCGCTCGTTGCGCAGGGCCGTCGGCCAGCGGTCGTCGATCGGCTCCATGGTGATCCCGGTGGCCCAGCGCAGCAGCAGGTCCGCGATCGCGGGGTTGCGGGCCAGGGCCGGGCCGTGCGAATACGTGCCCAGGATCCGGCCGTTCCAGGCGCCCTCGGACTGCCCGTCGTTGCCGATGCCGGAGGTCACCTTGGCCAGCGGCTTCACGCCCGGGCCGAGGTGGGTGCGCCCGCCGTGGTTCTCGAAGCCGGTCAGCGCCGGCAGGCCCAGCGCCGGGTGCATCTCCCCGGCCAGCTCGCCCACCGCGCGGGTCTCGCCCCGGTCGGAGTCGATGTCCAGCAGGCCCAGGCCCGGGTACTTCGCCCCCTTCGCGAAGAACGAGTGCCCCATGAGCTGGTAGCCCGCGCACACCGCGAACACCGTCGCGCCCCGCTCCACGGCCCGGCGCAGGTTGCCGTCGGTGGCCAGGCGCTGGGCGGCCAGGGCCTGCGGGCCGTCCTCGCCGCCGCCGATGAGGTAGACGTCCCCGTCGGCCGGCACCGGCTGGTCCGCGCGCACCTCGGCGCACTCCACCGGCAGCCCGCGCAGGTCGGCGCGGCGGGCCAGGATGAGCAGGTTGCCCCGGTCGCCGTAGGTGGACAGCAGGTCCGGGTACAGCCAGATCAGGCGCAGGTGCGACTCAGTTGACACGGTCCAGCTCCGCTCGGATGTCCTGGAAGGCGGTGTAGTTGGCGATGACCTCGAGCCGGCCCGGCGGCACGAGCGAGAGCGCCTGCCCGAACGAGCGCACGTGCTCGAACGGCACCTCGTTGACCTCCAGCCGCACCGCCAGGTCCATGGCCCGGTCGCCGGTGATGAGCACCCGGCGCCCGCGCAGCGGGGAGAAGTCGACGTCGTACAGCCAGGACGTGTCGGCCCCGTCGGGGTCCCGGGCGTTGATGCCGAGCAGCGTGGGGACGTCCTCGGCCATGTCGAACGACTCCAGCCAGCCGGCCGGGTTCTTGGCCAGCAGCAGCCGGATGACGCGCCCGTCGCGGTGCACCGTGGCGTAGCGCCCGGCCACGGAGGCGACCTTGGCCAGCTCCGGCACCGCCTTGGCCGGCGGCACCCCGAAGTGCGCGGCCACGGCCAGGGCGGTCGCGGCGTTCGCGCGGTTCACCCGGCCCGGCAGCTGCAGCGTGATCTGGTGGTACGTCCCCGTGTTGTCGACCACCCCGTCCCCGGACACCGTCCAGTGGGGGACCGGCCGGCTCAGGTTGCCCTCGACGCAGGCCCACTGCTCGCCGTTGCGCTCGATGGACCCGCCGCACTCCGGGCACACCCAGGAGTCGTCGTGGAAGCGCTGGCCCGCGGCGACCCACGTCACCGCCGTGCCCTCGGCCACGGCCTTGCTCGCGGCCCACACGACCATCGGGTCGTCGGCGTTGGCCACGAGGTGCAGCCCGCGGCCGGGCAGCGCGTCGCGCCACAGGGCCGCCATCATGGCGACCTCCTTGGCCCGGTCCAGCTGGTCGCGGCTCAGGTTCAGCAGCGCGACGACCCGCGGCCGGGTCTGGTCGAGCACCTGCTTGAGGTAGTGCTCGTCGACCTCCAGCACGGCATACGGCGTCGCGCCCGCCTTGGCCAGCGCCGAGGTGTGCCCGGTCGGCATGTTGGCACCGAGGCTGTTGGTGGCCACGTCGCCCAGCACGCCCATCGCGGCCGCGGTCAGGCGCGTGGTCGTCGTTTTGCCGTTGGTGCCGGAGATCAGGGCGATCTCCCGGCCCGCGGCGAGCTCGGCGAGCAGGTTCGGGTCGACCATGAGGCCGATCCGGCCGCCGATGACCGAGCCGTCGCCCCGTCCGGTGGCGCGTGACAGCGCGGCGGCCCCGCGCGACAGTGAGGTGGCGAGCTTGGCCCGCATCGGCAGCTTGTTGTCCGTCATCTCGCTTCCACGGTGTCCGGCGATGCGCTGACCCTACCCGGCCCGCGCGACACCCCCAACGGGTCCACCGGCGAACCGCCCGGGCCCGCGCACTCCACACCGCTCCACGGTTTCCCCCACTTTCCTCCACCCGAAACCCCGGACGCGCCGAGTGTGAGGAGATGTTCAGCTAACTGGGCGTTATGTCCGGATTCTGGAGCCGGTGGAGTCGCCTCCCCCGATCGGGCACGCCCAGGCTCCTCCACCAGGCTCCACCCCGTTTGACGTGGGATTTCTTCACACGGCGCGCGCCTGGATCGGGCGGTTTTCCGTTGACGGTGGAGGGAAGTGGAGTACAGTGGAGCGCGATGGCGGAGCCGGGGGGCTCGGCCGGCCCCGGGGGGACCGTTCGCGGTGGGAAGGGGTGGTTGTCCGTGTTTCTGGGCACCCACACTCCTCGCCTGGACGAAAAGGGCCGGTTGATCCTGCCGGCCAAGTTTCGGGACGAGCTGGCGGGAGGTGTCGTGATCACCAAGGGACAGGAACGCTGCCTCTACGTGTTCCCCGGCGCCGAGTTCGCCCGGATCGCCGAACAGCTTCGCGCCACACCGATGACGAACAAGGCGGCCCGCGCCTACGGCCGGGTGTTCTTCGCCAGCGCCCACGACGAGGTTCCCGACCGCCAGGGCCGGGTCACCATCCCGCAGCATCTGCGCGAGTATGCCGGGCTGGATCGCGACCTCGTGGTGATCGGGGCGAGCACCCGGGTGGAGATCTGGGACCGCCAGGCGTGGGACACGTACCTCGCCGAGAGTGAAGAGGACTTCGCGGGCATCGAGGAGGGGGTGCTGCCGGGAGGACTGTGAGATCCCTGCAGCAACCGACTTGAGGCCGCCGTACCGGCAGCTCTCCAGCCGCTCAGAGTTTCTCGAAGTCCTGACGCCACTTCCCCGGCGCCAGGGCGGAGGGGCGGATGGGGAGCTGGCGGTACGGCGCTCGCGCACTTGAGCACGTTTTTGGGGAGCACCACGGCGGGACCGCGAATCCCGTCGTCTGCATCACTACGGCGGGTGGTGGTCCGCCGCCGGCAGGGGGTCGACGATGGGGGAGCGGGACGTTCACGTGCCCGTGCTGCTCGAGCGCTGCCTCGAGCTGCTCGCCCCCGCGCTGGCCCGGCCCGCAGCGTTGTACCTCGACGCCACCCTCGGCCTCGGCGGCCACGCCGAGGCCGTGCTCCGCGCGCACCCGCAGGCCCGGCTGCTGGGCCTGGACCGCGACCCGCAGGCCCTCGGCCTCGCGGCGAAGCGGCTGGCACCGTTCGCCGACCGGATCCGCCTCGTGCACGCCGTCTACGACGAGCTGCCCGAGGTCCTCGGCGACGAGCGGATCGACGCCGGTCTGTTCGACCTGGGCGTGTCGTCGATGCAGCTCGACGACGCCGGACGGGGGTTCGCCTACGCCCAGGACGCACCACTGGACATGCGCATGGACCAGACGCGCGGCACGACCGCGGCCGAGGTGCTCAACACCTACAGCCACGGCGAGCTGGCCCGGGTCCTGCGTGTCTACGGGGAGGAGAAGTTCGCCTCCCGCATCGCCGCGTCCATCGTCCGGGAGCGTGAGAAGACGCCGCTGACGAGCTCGGCCCGCCTTGCCGAGCTCGTCCGTGACGCCATCCCCGCGCCCGCCCGGCGCACCGGCGGTCACCCGGCCAAACGCACCTTCCAGGCGCTGCGCATCGAGGTCAACCGCGAGCTCGCGGTCCTCGAGTCGGCGATCCCCGCGGCGCTCGACGCGCTGCGGCCCGGGGGGCGGCTGGTCGTGCTGTCGTACCACTCGCTCGAAGACCGCCTGGTCAAGCAGGCGATCACGGAACGGACCCGCTCGACCGTCCCGGTCGAGCTGCCGTTCGAGCCGCCTGGCAGCGAACCGGAGCTGCGGGCGCTCACCCGGGGGGCCGAGCTCCCCGGCGCGGCCGAAACAGCGGCCAACCCGCGCGCGGCGTCGGTTCGGCTCCGCGCGGTGGAACGCAAGCCACGCCCGAATCCGTCTGGAGTTCGGGCAGACACACTGGGGGAGGTGTGATGAACGTGACGACACTGCCGGCTGACCGGCAGGGAAGGAGTCAGCGCGGTGCACCGCGGTCGGGGGGCCGGACCACGGGGCGCAGCGCTGAGCAGTTCGAGGCGCGACGGGACCCACAGATCGACGGTGCGACGGCACTGCAACCGCAGTACGAGCCGGAGCCCGAGACCGAGCACGAGATCAAGCACGAGTTCAGGAACAGCCCGTCGTCGACCCAGCCCGCCCGACCGGGGCGGGAGGGCCGTCTGCGGGTGGCACCGCCGGCACCGGTCAGTGCGCCGCGGGCGCCCTTCGTGGCGCTGGTGCTGGTGCTGGTGCTCACGGGCGTCGTGGGCATCCTGGTGCTCAACACCCGGATCGCCGAGAACGCGTTCAAGCTGGACGCGCTCAAGACCAAGCAGGCGGGCCTCGACCGCGACGAGGAGCGGCTGCGCAGCGATCTGGCCAACAAGGAGTCGCCGGTGACGCTCGCGTCGCGGGCGAAGCAGCTGGGGCTCGTGCCCTCGCGCACGCCGGCGTTCCTGGTGCTGCCCGACGGCACCAAGCTGGAGATGCCCGGTCCGAGCAAGTAACCAAGCGATTCCACCAAGTCCAGAGCGGGATCCACTGCAGATCCACTGTGGACACGAACGGAAGTCAGGACCATGGCTGGCGACACTTCTGATCGGCGGGGCGGCGAGCGGCGCGGGGGCGCCGGGCGCCGGGAGACCACCGACCGCGGGAGCGGAGCCGGCCGGCAGCGGACGGGCGGTCGCGCCGGTGCGGGGGGTACCGGTGCCTCCGCCCGTTCCCGTTCGGGCGGGGCGGCCGACGAGCCGCCGCTGCGCGGGACGATGTCCGAGGCGAAGCGGTACACGCCGCGCGGGCGCTCCGTGCGCGACGCCTCGGTCGACGCGGGCGGGCGCGGGGACCCGTTCCGCCCCGCCCTGGAGGTGATCCAGGGCGGGCGCAGCGAGCAGCCGCGGCGCGCGAGCCGCCGCCCCGCGGCGCCCGAGCCCGAGCCCGCCCGCACCGACCTGGACCGGGAGGAGCCACCGCGGCAGCGGCGCACCCCGCCCGCCCGCAAGGCCGCGAACCCGGCGGCGCGCAAGGCCGGGAACCCGGCGGCGCGCAAGACCGCGAACCCGGCCGCCCGCAAGACCGCGAACCCGGCGGCGAGCTCGCCGCTGCGCAAGCCGGTGAACCCGCGCAAGGCGCCCGCCAGGCGCACGCCGGTGCGCAAGAAGCAGAGCCGGGTGACCGTGCCCCGCCTCAAGCGCCGCCCCGGCCTGCCCAAGCTCGCCGAGCCGCGCCGCCGCCTGCGCCTGGCCACCGTCCTCGCGCTGGTGCTGTTCGCCGCGATCGGCGTGCGCCTGGTGCAGCTGCAGCTGACGGACGCGAGCGCGTACGCCGCCGAGGGGCTCAAGGACCGCCTCGTGCGCGCCGTGCTGCCGGCCTCGCGCGGCGCCATCCTGGACCGCGACGGCAAGATCCTGGTGCACTCGGTCGAGACCCGTTACGTCGCGGTGGACCCGATGGCGGTGAAGGACCCCGAGGCCCTGGCCGACAAGCTTTTCGCGATCCTGGACAAGTACGGCGTGCCGCGCTCCGACCTCGTGCGCAAGATGACCCCGCACAAGGGCGCCGACGGCCGGACCAACGTGCGCTTCGAATACCTCGTGCACCAGATCGAGCCGGCCGACGGCGACCGCATCGAGGCGCTGCACGTCGGCGCGCTCAAGGTCGACCGCGACGAGCGCCGCGAGATCCCCGGCTACGACCTGGCCTCGAACATCATCGGCTACACGTCCAAGCCCGACCTGAACGGGCAGATGGGCATCGAGAAGCAGTACGACTCGGTGCTGCGCGGCGTCGACGGGCTGCACGTGTACGAGCACGGCGAGGGCGACCTCGACAAGCCGCTGCCCTACGGCTACGAGGAGCTCAAGCCGGCCCGCCCGGGCAGCAACGTGGAGCTCACCATCAGCCAGGACCTGCAGTTCTCGGTGCAGAGCGCCCTCGCCGAGCGGATGGAGCCGCTGAAGGCCGACTTCGCCACGGCCGTCGTGCTCGACGCGCGCACGTCGGAGGTGATGGCGATGGCCAGCTACCCGTCCTTCGCCTCCGCCGACCCGGGCCGCACCGACCCGAGCCTGCTCAAGGACCAGTGCACCGCGACGGTCTTCGACCCCGGCTCGATCCACAAGGCGATCGTCATGGGGGCCGCGCTCCAGGAGGGGATCATCACCCCGTCCTCGGTGGTCACGGTGAACTCGAAGGTGAAGAAGGGCGACACCACCTACACCGACCACCCGCCGCAGCGCGACGGTACGCAGATGACCATCCCGGGCATCCTGGCGCTGTCGTCCAACGTCGGCACCATCGCGGTCGCGGACCGGCTGGGCAAGGACAAGCTGTACGAGTACCAGCAGAAGTTCGGGCTCGGCCAGCGCACCGGTGTCGGGCTGCCCAACGAGTCGCCCGGCCAGCTCCTGCCGCCGGACCAGTGGACCGGCTCCAGCCCGGGCTCGATCCCGATCGGCAACGGCGTGGCCACGACGGCCCTGCAGATGGCGGTGGTGTACGGCACGATCGCCAACGACGGCCTCTACGTCCAGCCGACCCTGGTGAAGAAGATCATCGCGCCCGACGGCACCGTGACGAAGCCGCCGGCCCAGCAGACCCGCCGGGTGCTCGACCCCAAGGTCGCGCAGGAGCTGCGGGTGATGCTCGAGGGCGTGACCACGCTCGACGACGCCACCGGCAAGCAGGCGGCGATCCCGGGCTACCGCATCGCCGGCAAGACCGGCACCTCGAAGCTGCCGCAGAACGGCGGCTACGCCCCGGGCGACGTCGTGTCGTTCATCGGCATGGCCCCGGCCGAGGCGCCCCGCTACGTCATCGCGGTGAACGCGCACGTGCCCGGCGGCGCGGGCGGCTCGGTGGCCGCGCCGGCGTTCAAGGAGATGATGGCGCTCACCCTGTCCACGTTCGGGGTCACCCCGACCGGCACCGAGCCGCCGAAGCTGACGATCTACCCGTGACACCGCCTCCGGGGCCTCGCGGCCGGGCGGGTAGGGTCTGACCCCGTGCCCGGCTATCCCCGTCCGCGGAATGTCCGCCCCACGCTCATCGGTGAGCTGGGCGGCGGCTCGGAAGACGTTTCGGTCACGGGGGTGACACACAGTAGCTCGGCGGTCCTGCCGGGTGATCTCTATGCGGCACTGCCGGGAGCCAGGGTGCACGGGGCCCAGTTCATCCCCGAGGCGCTCGAACGCGGCGCGGTCGCGGTGCTCACCGACCCCGCCGGGGTGCGCCCCGACGCCGGGGTGCCGTTCATCGTCGTGGACAAGCCCCGCGACGTGCTCGGCGACGTCGCCTCGAAGGTGTACGGCGAGCCGACCCGCCGCCTGAGCACCATCGGCGTCACCGGCACCGCGGGCAAGACCTCGACCACCTACCTCATCGAGGCCGGGCTGCGCGCCGCCGGCCAGGTCACGGGCCTCATCGGCACCGTCGAGACCCGGCTGGGCGACCTGACCGTCAAGAGCATCCGCACCACCCCCGAGGCGACCGACCTGCACGCCCTCTTCGCCGCGGCGCTCGAGCGCGGCGTGCAGTCGGTGGCCATGGAAGTCTCCAGCCACGCCCTCGAGGTCGGCCGGGTCGGCGGGGTCCGCTTCGCCGCCGCCGGCTTCACCAACTTCGGCCTGGACCACCTCGACTTCCACCCGTCGGTGGAGGCCTACTTCGCGGCCAAGGCGCGCCTGTTCGACGGCCGCGCCGCCGTGGAGATCCTCAACTTCGACGATGTGTCGGTAATGCGACTGCGCAAGCCGGGGTCGTGGACCTACTCCATTGCGGGTGACCAAGCCGACTTCAGCGTCTCCGGCGTGACCCCCGCCGGCTACGGCCAGGCGTTCGACGTGCACTGGCGAGGGCGGACGGCCCGGTCGGGCGTCCAGCTGCCCGGGCGGCACAACGTGGCCAACGCGCTGCTCGCCATCGCCTCCCTCCTGGCCGTCGGCGTCGACCTCGACGTCGCGGCCCGGGCCGTGGCCGAGGCGCCCGGCTCGCCGGGGCGCATGGAGCGCGTCGAGGCCCCCGGCGAGGTCGTCGGCGTCGTGGACTACGCGCACAAGCCCGACGCCATGGTCGAGGTCCTCAAGGCGCTGCGCACCCTCGCGGCCGCGCGCGGCGGCCGGGTGCTCTGTGTCGTCGGGGCCGGTGGCGACCGGGACCGCGGCAAGCGCCCGCTCATGGGCCGGGCCGCCGCCGACGGGGCCGACCTCGTGATCGTCACCGACGACAACCCGCGCACCGAGGACCCGGCCGCGATCCGCGCCGAGGTGCTCGCCGGGGCCGCGGGCGGCCCGGCCGACGTGGTGGAGATCGGCGGCCGGCGCGACGCCATCGCCTACGCGGTCGCGCAGGCCAAGCCCGGTGACGTGGTCGCGCTGCTGGGCAAGGGGCACGAGACGGGTCAGGAGGTGGGCGGCGAGGTGCTCCCGTTCGACGACCGGGTGGAGCTGGCCGCCGCGCTGGCGGAGGCGGCCTCATGATCGCGCTGACGCTGGCCGAGATCGCCGCGATCGTCGGGGGCGAGCTGCACGGCGGCGGCGGGGACGCGGTGGTCGACGGCAGCGTGGAGTACGACTCCCGCAAGATCGGTCCCGGGAGCCTCTTCGTGGCCTTCGCGGGCGCGAAGGTCGACGCCCACGAGTTCGCCCCCAAGGCGATGGCCGACGGCGCCGCCGGAGTCCTCGGCAGCCGGCCCGTGCCCGGGGTGCCCGTCGTCGTCGTGGACGACCCCCGCCACGCGCTCGGGCTGCTGGCCCGCGCGGTGCTCGACCGGCTGCACGCCGGGGCCGGCATCACCGTCGTGGCGCTCACCGGCTCCTCGGGCAAGACCAGCACCAAGGACCTCGTCGCCCGGCTGCTCGCCGCCCAGGGCCCGACCGTGGCCACCGCCGGCTCGGAGAACAACGAGCTCGGCACGCCCTACACGGTGCTCAAGGCCGACGAGCACACCCGCTTCCTCGTGCTCGAGATGGGCGCGCGGGGCATCGGGCACCTCAAGTACCTCTGCGAGATCGCCCCGCCGGACGTCGCCGTCGAGCTCAACGTGGGCGTCGCGCACATCGCCGAGTTCGGCTCCGTCGACGCCATCGCGCAGGCCAAGGGCGAGCTGGTCGAGGCGCTCGGCCCCGGCGGCGTCGCGGTGCTCAACGCCGACGACGAGCGGGTCCGGGCCATGGCCGGGCGCACCACGGGCCGCGTCGTGCTGGCCGGCGAGGCCGCCGACGCGCAGGTGCGCGCGAGCGACGTCGTGGCCCTGGACCGCGGCCGGTTCGGCTTCACCCTCACCGTCCCCGGCGCGGCGCCCGTCCCGGTCCGCCTCGGCGTCGCGGGGCGTCACAGCGTCGGCAACGCGTTGCTCGCCGCGGCCGTCGCGACCCTGGCCGGCCTCGAGCCGGCCGCGATCGCGGCGGGACTCGGCGATCTCGAGGGCTTGTCGACCCGAAGGATGGATGTCTTCGACCGTGCCGACGATGTCACGGTCATCGACGACTCGTTCAACGCCAACCCGGCGTCCATGGCGGCCGCGCTGCGCGCGCTCGTCGCGGTGGCCGGCGGGCGGCGCAAGATCGCCGTGCTCGGCTTCATGGCGGAGCTCGGCGGGTACGAGCGAGCCGGACACGAGGAGGTCGGTCGTCTCGCCGCGGAGCTCGGCGTCGACCGTCTCGTGGCCGTCAGCGAGCAGGCCGCGCCGATCCTGACCGGAGCGGCCGCCGTGGCGAGTTGGGGAGGAGACTCGGTGCTCGTGACCGATCAGGAGGCCGCCGTGGCGCTGCTGCGCGCCGAGCTGCTTCCGCGCGACGTGGTCCTGGTCAAGGGATCGCGCTACCGGACCTGGGACGTCGCCGACGCCCTGCGCACGGAAGATTTCCGCAAGTGAGGGCCGTCTTCGTCGCGGCGTTCGTCGCGTTTCTCATCTCGCTGTTCGGCACGCCGATCGCGATCAAGTACTTCACCCGCCTGAAGGCCGACCAGCCCATCCGCACCGAGGGCCCGCAGACCCACCTCGGCAAGAAGGGCACGCCGACCATGGGCGGCGTGGTGTTCATCTTCGCCACGCTGGTCGCCTACACCGGCGGGCACATCGCGCTCACCACGCTGCCCGACGCCCAGCTGCGCCCGGCCGGCCCGACGGCCACCGCGGTCGTGCTGCTGGGCCTGTTCGTCTTCACCGGCCTGCTCGGCTTCCTCGACGACTACCTCAAGGTCGCCAAGCGCAACAGCGACGGGCTGAACAAGCGGGGCAAGCTCATCGGCCAGGCGCTCATCGGCGCCATCTTCGGCGCGATCGCGCTCTACGTCTCCGCCGACAAGACCGGCCGCCAGGTCGTCACCACCGTGGCCAGCCCGAAGCTGTCGTGGGTGCACGACATCGACTGGCTGAACATCGGCAAGATCGCCGCGGTGATCTTCTTCGTGTTCGTGGTCATGTCGATGTCCAACGCGGTCAACCTGACCGACGGCCTCGACGGCCTCGCGACCGGCACGTCGATCCTGGTGCTGATCAGCTACATGGCGATCGCGTTCTGGCAGTACCGGCACTGGTGCGCCGACCCGCAGTACCAGGCCCCCTACTGCTACGACGTGCGCGACCCGCTGGAGATGGCCCTGATCGCCGGGGCCGCCGTCGGCGCGCTCGTCGGCTTCCTGTGGTGGAACACCTCCCCGGCCCGCATCTTCATGGGCGACACCGGCTCCATGGCGCTCGGCTCGCTCATCGCCGGGCTCGCGGTGGCCACGAAGACCATCCTGCTGCTGCCGCTGCTGGGCCTGCTCTTCGTGATCATCGTGGTGACCTGGGTCATGCAGATCGGCTCGTACCGCACCACCGGCAAACGCATCTTCCGGATGGTCCCGCTCCAGCACCACTTCGAGCTGGCCGGATGGAGCGAGGTCAACATCGTGGTCCGGTTCTGGATCATCTCCGGTCTCGGCGTCGCGGCGGCCCTCGGGCTCTTCGCCGCCGACTTCCTGCGTGTGATGAGCGGCGCTTCCTGAGGCACATCCCGACGGCGCGTCGCGGCCACCGTGCCGCGGCGCAGCCGGAATGATGGGCGGCATGAGGAGCGACGGGGAGGAAGTTCCGAACGAGGGCGGCTGGCTCGCCAACCTGGTCGGGTCGCTGCGGGGTCTGCTGGACCGTCCGCTCGCCTCCTACTACCTGCTGCTGTCCAGCGTCGGCCTGCTCGTGTTCATCGGCCTGGTCATGGTGTTCTCGGTGACCAGCGTCAACAGCTACGCGACCACGGGCAGCCCGTTCACGTCGATCGTCAAGCAGGCGCTCTCGGCCGTGGTCGGCCTGCTGGCGTTCTGGGTGTGCCAGCGGCTGCCGGTGCGCACGTTCCGCGCCGTGGCCATCCCGATGCTGATCGCCTCGATCGTGCTCATGTGCTTCGTGGATCTGATGGGCTGGCTGTCGGGCCGCCGCGCCCCCGACGGACAGAGCGCGTCGGCGATCCACCTCGGGCCGATCTGGGTCGAGGACCTGTGGCTGCACGTCGGCGGCTTCCAGATCCAGCCGGCCGAGCTGGCCAAGATCGCGCTCGTGGTCTGGGGCGCCGACCTGCTCGTGCGCAAGGGCCGCACCATCATGACCTGGCGCGAGCTGGCCATGCCGCTGTTCCCGGTGACGATCCTGCTGCTGATCCTCGTGGGCTACAACGACCTCGGCTCGATGATCTGCATGGTGGTGCTCTTCACCGGGCTGCTGTGGGCGGCCGGGGCCCGGCTGCCGGTCTTCGGCTGGCTCGGCGGGTTCTTCCTCGCGGGCGTGGTCGCGCTCATCCTGCTGCCGGCCAAGAAGGACTACCGGCTGGACCGGCTCAAGGTCTTCTTCGACCCGAGCATCGACCCGGACGCGAAGGCGGGGCGGTACCAGTACCTGCGCGGCCTGTGGGCGGTCTCCGACGGCGGCTGGTTCGGCGTCGGCCTCGGCCAGGGCCAGCTCAAGTGGGGCCGGCTGCCCAACGCGCACAACGACTTCATCTTCGCCATCGTCGCCGAGGAGCTCGGCGTGGTCGGCTGCATGGTCGTGCTGCTGCTGTTCGGCATGCTCACCTACACCGGCCTGCGCATCGCCCGCCGCGTCGAGGACCCCTTCCGCCGCCTGGTCGCCGCGGCGATCACGATCTGGTTCGTCGGCCAGGCGATCATCAACATCGGCGGCGTCGTCGGCCTGATGCCGATCACCGGCCTGCCGCTGCCGTTCATCTCCGACGGCGGCAGCGCCCTGGTCGTCGCGCTCGGCGCGGCCGGCATCCTCACGTCGGCGGCCCGCGCCGAGCCGGACTGCGCGCGAGCCATGCACGCCCGTCCGCCGCGCAAATGGGTGCGACTACTCTGGGCGCCGTTGCCGCCGCTTCCGCGCGCTCGCGAGGACGACGACGGCACGGACCCTTCGACACGCACGACGGGCCGGCCCACCTTCGCGGGGCCGCCCCGCGGAAGGAGCACCTGATGGCAGCGCTGCGCTCGGTGGTGCTGGCCGGCGGAGGCACCGGCGGGCACATCTACCCGCTGCTGGCCTTCGCCGACTGCCTGCGCAGGCACGACCCCGACGTCCGCATCACGTGTCTGGGCTCGGCGAGCGGCATGGAGAACGACCTCATCCCGCGGGCCGGCTACGACCTGCGGCACGTCCCGGCCTACCAACTGCCGCGCTCGGTGAACATGAACCTGGTGCGCACCCCGGACCGGATGTGGAGGGCGGCGAAGGCGGCCCGCGCGATCCTGGACGAGGTCAACGCCGATGCCGTGGTCGGCTTCGGGGGGTACGTGTCCGTCCCGGCCTACCTGGCCGCCTGGCGGCGCAAGACGCCCAGCGTGATCCACGAGGTCAACGTCCCCATGGGCGTGGCCAACAAGATGGCCATGCGGTTCACCAAGAACGTCGTGCTCGGCTTCCCCCACCAGGCCCGGCAGATGCCGGCCGTGGCGGACGCGCCGGTGGTCGGGGTGCCGCTGCGGCAGAGCATCACGACCCTGGACCGGGCCGCCCGCCGCGCCGAGGCCCGCCGCTCCTTCGGCCTCGACCCCGATCTTCCGACGCTCTTCGTCTTCGGCGCGTCTTCGGGCGCCCGCTCGATCAACAACGCGGTGGCCGGCGCGGCCAAGGCGATCACCTCGGCCGGCGTGCAGGTGCTGCACATCGTCGGGGCCCGCAACGAGGACTTCGAGATCCCGGCCGGCCTGCCCGCGCCGTACGTGCGGATCAAGTTCCTCTCCGAGATGGAGCTCGGCTACGCCGCCGGTGACCTGGCGATCTGCCGCGGCGGCGCGATCACCTGCGCCGAGACCGCGGCGATCGGCATCCCGGCCGTTTACGTGCCGCTGCCCTGGGGCAACGGCGAGCAGCGGCGCAACGCCCTGCCGGTGGTCGAGGCCGGCGGCGGCCTGATCGTCGAGGACGGCGACCTGTCGCCCGAATACGTGGCCCAGCAGATCGTCCCGCTGGTGCGAGACGGCGCCCGGCTCGCGGCGATGAGCCGCGCGGCCGCCGGATACGGGCGCCGCGACGGCGACGAGGCCCTTCGTCGGTATCTGCTGAAGGTGGTCGGAGCATGAGCACGGGGATTACTGCCGAAGAGCTCGGCAAGGTGCACCTCGTCGGGGTCGGCGGGGTCGGCATGAGCGGGCTCGCCCGTCTGCTGCTCACCCGAGGCATCCCGACCTCGGGCAGCGAGCTCAAGGAGTGGCCCCACCTGGCCGCCCTCAAGGCCCTCGGCGGCACGATCTACCGCACCCACGAGCCGTCCAACCTCGACGGCGTGGACACGGTCGTCTACTCCACCGCCATTCCCAAGGACCACATCGAGCTCGTCACCGCCCGCGAGCGGGGCCTGCGCCTGCTGCACCGCTCCGAGGCCCTGGCCGCGACCATGAACGGCCGGCGCGCCGTGGCCGTGGCCGGCACGCACGGCAAGACGACCACCACCTCGATGATCACGCTGATCCTCCAGCACGCCGGGCTCGACCCGTCGTTCGTGATCGGCGGGGAGATCTCCGCCATCGGCTCCAGCGCCCACCACGGCAGCGGCGAGCTGTTCGTGGCCGAGGCCGACGAGAGCGACCGCTCGTTCCTGCTCTACACCCCGCACGTCGCGCTCGTCACCAACATCGACGCCGACCACCTCAACACCTACGGCGACCTGCAGGGCCTCGAGGACGCGTTCGTCGAGTTCTGCGGCCGGGTCGAGCCGGGCGGGTTCGTGGTCACGTGCGCCGACGACCCCGGCGCGATGCGGATGGCGGTGCGGGCCCGGGCGGCCGGCGCCGACGTCGTCACCTACGGCACCGCACCCGACGCCGACCTGCGCATCAGCGAGGTCCGCTCCTCGGTGCACGGGGTGCGCTACATGGCCCACCACGACGGGGTGCCGCTGGGCGAGGTGTTCCTGCCGGTGCCGGGCGCGCACCTGGGCCTCAACTCGGCCGGGGCGATCCTCACCGCGCTGCGGCTGGGCGTGCCGGCCGAGACGGCGATCGAGAGCCTGGCGACGTTCCCGGGTGTGCGCCGCCGCTTCGAGTTCAAGGGCACCGAGGGCGGGGTGCGGGTCTACGACGAGTACGCCTACCACCCGGTGCCGATCGCCGCGGCCCTGCGCACGCTGCGCGACGTGGCCGGCGAGGGGCGGCTCGTGGTGGTGTTCCAGCCGTACCGGGTGTACCGCACCCGCGACTTCCAGGCCGAGATCGCCGAGGGCCTCTCGCTCGCCGACGAGGCCGTGATCATGGAGGTCTTCGGCCCCGGCGAGGTGCGCGAGCCGGGCGAGGGCGGCGTCGCGCTGACCGCGGCGGTGAACTTGCCCGACGCGCAGAAGGTGTTCGTGCCGTCCTGGGAGGACGTGCCCGGCGAGGTGGTGGCCCGCGTCCGCGAGGGCGACGTGGTCGTCACCATGGGCGCGCCGCCGATCTCGCTCATGGGCGACGAGCTGCTCGCCGCGCTCAAGGGCGGGGACGAGCCGGACGGGTACGTGGGCCGGCACTCGCGGGCCGACGACTGACGGTAAGGACTGATCGCCGGTGAGCCAGACGCGCGGATGGCGGCTCGTCCTGGCCCCCCGCGGTGCGCCGCCGTCGGTGCGGCTCTTCGCGGCCCGGGCCCGGCGGCACCGCCTCCGCGCGGCGCTGCCCTGGCTCGTGGCGCTGGGGCTCGCGGCGCTGCTCGGCGGGGCGGCGGCGGTGGTGTACCTCACCCCGGCCCTCGGCGTCGAGCGCATCGAGGTCGCCGGCGCCGGCGTGCTCGACCCGGCGTCGGTGCGCGCGGCCGCCGCCGTGCGCGACGGCACCCCGATGCCGCGGGTGGACGTGCGCGCGGTCGAGCGCCGCGTGCGCGAGGCGCTCAAGCCGGTGCGCACCGTGCGGGTCCAGACGCACTACCCGCACACCCTCGCGATCGCGGTCACCGAGCGCACCGCGGTCGCGGCCGTGCCCAAGGTCGGCGGCTTCACGCTGCTCGACGCCGAGGGGGTGGCGTTCCTGCCGGTCGACGCCGCCCCTCCGGGCCTGCCGATGCTCCGCGTCGCCCAGCCCGAGCCCGGCGACGCCACCACCGAGAGCGCCCTGACCGTGCTGGCCGCGCTCTCCCCGCCGGTGCTCGCGCAGATGACGGCGCTGGTCGCCGAGTCGCCGACCCGGATCAAGCTGGAGCTGACCGGCGGGCGGGTCGTGCTGTGGGGCGACGCCACCCAGAACGCGGCCAAGGTCCGGGTCCTGGAGCGCACGACGATCGAGGCGGGGCACACGCTGGACGTGAGCGCGCCCGGTGTCGTGCTGGAGAAGTGACTTCGGGCACGTGAGCCCGGCGAGTGAGCCCGGACAAGTGGGCGGCTGCCCGTCACACGGGGCTCGCCACCGCCGTTAGGAATTCGACGGCGTCGCAGGCGAATCGCCCGACACGCCGGGGCACGGTCCTTGGATCACGACAGTCGGGCCCTTACCTTGCGATAAGGCATTAGTTGACATAACTATAAGCCTCTAGTAAAGGGTGAGGGTTTGCGGGACCCCCATCCGCTGCGTTCGCATTGGCGGACGCCGCCCGTCACGGGGTCGGGCTCGGGACAGGTCCCTCAGGGATCGGACCGGGATTCATCGCTCGGCACCGGACAGGATCGGCGCTCGCCAACCTCGAAAGGAAAGGTGGTCCGATGACACATCCGCACAACTATCTCGCGGTCATCAAGGTCGTCGGCATCGGCGGCGGCGGGGTCAATGCCGTCAATCGCATGATCGAGGTTGGCCTGAAGGGCGTCGAGTTCATCGCGATCAACACCGACGCCCAGGCCCTGCTGATGAGCGACGCCGACGTCAAGCTCGACGTCGGCCGGGAACTGACCCGCGGGCTCGGTGCGGGCGCCAATCCCGACGTCGGCAAGAATGCGGCCGAGGACCACCGGGACGAGATCGAAGAGGTGCTCAAGGGTGCCGACATGGTCTTCGTCACCTGTGGCGAGGGCGGCGGGACGGGCACCGGCGGCGCGCCCGTCGTGGCCAACATCGCGCGGAAGCTCGGCGCGCTGACCATCGGCGTGGTCACCCGGCCGTTCTCGTTCGAGGGCAAGCGCCGGCAGGTGCAGGCCGAGGCCGGCATCGAGGAGCTGCGCAACCAGTGCGACACGCTCATCGTGATCCCCAACGACCGGCTCCTGGCGCTCGGTGACCGCGGCATCAGCATGATGGACGCGTTCCGCCAGGCCGACCAGGTGCTGCTCTCCGGTGTGCAGGGCATCACCGATCTGATCACCACACCCGGCCTCATCAACCTCGACTTCGCCGACGTCAAGAGCGTCATGAGCGGCGCCGGCAGCGCGCTCATGGGCATCGGCAGCGCCCGCGGCGACAACCGCGCGGTCGAGGCCGCCGAGTCGGCGATCTCCAGCCCGCTGCTGGAGCAGAGCATGGACGGCGCGCGCGGCGTGCTGCTGTCCATCGCCGGCGGGTCCGACCTGGGCCTGTTCGAGATCAACGACGCGGCGCAGCTGGTCACCGACGCCGCCCACCCGGACGCGAACATCATCTTCGGCGCCGTCATCGACGACGCGCTCGGCGACGAGGTGCGCGTCACGGTCATCGCGGCCGGCTTCGACGGGGGCGCCCCGGCGTACCGTCCGGTCGAGGCCCGCGCCCCGCGCACGCCGCACGGCCCGCAGCACAGCCAGCCCAAGGAGCCGGCCCCGCAGGAGCGCCAGGCCCCGCCGCCGCCCCGGCGGGTCCTGTTCGACGACGTAGACGTGCCCGACTTCCTGAAGAACGGTGCGTGATTGATCACGGCATAACCTCTGCTTGAATTGGGTAGGCCGCTGGCGCGGCCTGCCCAATCGCCGTATTCAGGGGGTTTTTCGTGGACGAGCGGACCGAGCAGATCGCGGCCAATCTCGCCTCGGTGCGGGAGCGGATCGCCGCGGCCTGCCACGCCGCCGGACGCGAGCCGGAATCGGTCACCCTGGTGGCCGTCACGAAGACCTACCCGGCGCAGGACGTGGCCCGGCTGGCCGAGCTGGGCGTGCGCGACGTCGGCGAGAATCGGGACCAGGAGGCGGCCCCCAAGGCCGCCGCCGTGCCCGGCCTGCGCTGGCACTTCGTCGGGCAGCTGCAACGCAACAAGGCGCGCTCGGTGGCCGGCTACGCCGATGTCGTGCACTCCGTGGACAGCCTGCGCCTGGTGGACGCCCTGACGGACGCCGTGCTCAAGGCCGGCCGGGACACTGCGTTGGGGGCGCTGGTGCAGGTGAGCCTGGACGACGACGAGCACCGCGGCGGAGCGCTCACCGGACAGGTCGAGAAGGTCGCCGAGGCGATCGCGGCCAGTCCCGGCCTCGCCCTGCGCGGGGTCATGGCGGTCGCGCCGCTGGGCTGGGAGCCGGACGAGGCATTCGCCCGGCTCGAGGCGATCGCGGCACGCATTCGTCAGCGTTTTTCCGGTCCGCACGGTGCGGCGGACTGGATTTCGGCGGGTATGAGCAACGATCTCGAATCCGCGATTCTGCACGGCTCGACACACGTTCGTGTCGGCAGTGCATTGCTCGGAAAACGCACCCCGCTGGGGTAGCCTGGCCCGCGGGAACGGAAAACTACACGGGTGTGGTTCTGCGCCGGCGGGGCGGTGTCGCACAACGTGATCGGTGGCACCGACAACGGGGGGAAGTGCCGCATGGCGGTGGACGGAGGAGCGCGTATGGGTGCTCTGCGCAGGGCGGGCGTCTGGCTCGGTCTCGTCGAGGACGAGGACGATCGTGGGTACGACGATCGTCATTACCGCTACGGCGACGACCTTCTCGACGACGAGGACGACGTCGACGAGGTTCCGGCGCCGCGTTCCCGCATGACCTCGGAGCGCCTGTCGGCCTCGGAGCGCCTCTCGGCCTCCGACCGGCTCTCGTCGTCCGAGCGGCTGTCCGCCTCGGAGCGGCTGTCGGCCACCGATCGCCTGGAGACCGGCTCCGCGAGCCGGACCAGCACCGTGCGCTCGATCACGCGCCCGACCACGTCGGTGAGCTACCCGACGCGCGACAATCTCGCGCTCGCCCCGGCCAGCTCGGTCCGTGAGCGGGCCCAGGTGGACGAGGACAGCGACGACCGCCGTTACGCGATCACGACGCTGCACCCGACCACGTACAACGAGGCCCGCACGATCGGCGAGCACTTCCGCGACGGCGTGCCGGTGATCATGAACCTCACCGAGATGGACGAGGCCGACGCCAAACGTTTGGTCGACTTCGCGGCCGGACTCGTATTCGGCCTGCGTGGTAACTTCGAGCGGGTGACCAACCGAGTCTTCCTGCTCTCACCGGCGAATGTCCAGGTCACCGCGGAGGACAAAGCCAAGATCGCCGAGGGCGGGTTCTTCAACCAGAGCTGAGCGAGGACTCAACGGCCGTGGTGTCCATCACCTTGCAGATCGTGCATCTGCTGCTCTACCTCTTCCTGGTGGCGCTCCTCGCACGCTTCGTGATGGGCTACGTCATGCAGTTCGGACGCCGCTGGCAACCCGGCCGGGGGGCGGCGGCGGCGCTGGAAGTGGTGTGGAGCGTCACCGATCCGCCGCTCAAAGCGTTGAGGCGGGTGATTCGTCCGCTGCGTATTGGTACCGTGGCCGTGGACCTGTCTTCGCTTGTGCTGCTGGTTATCCTGTTCGTGCTGATGTACGTCGTGTTAGGGCGGCTGATCGCGGCGTTCTCGTGACACGCACCGCTCGGCGGCCACGCGGCCGCAACTGACCCGAGGAGTTTCGATGCCGCTGACCCCGGCCGACGTTCACAACGTCGCCTTCAAGAAGCCCCCAATCGGCAAGCGGGGCTACGACGAGGAGGAGGTCGACGCCTTCCTCGACGAGGTCGAGCGTGAGCTCGCCCGGTTGATCGAAGAGAACAACGAGCTGCGCGCGCAGCTCGAGCGCGGCGGCGGCCCCGCCCGCGTGGCGACCGGCGCCGGCGGCGACCCCCGCCTGGCCGCGGAGCTCGCCGACCTCAAGACGCAGTTCGAGCGCGTCCAGCGCGAGAAGGCCTCCGCGGAGCAGGCCGCCCGCGGGATGCAGCAGGAGCTCGACCAGATCCGGGCCCAGGGCGGTCCGGGCGGCGCCGGTGCCACCGGCGACGGCGAGCAGCAGGCGCTGCGCGTGCTCATGATGGCCCAGCGCACCGCGGACGACCACGTGTCCGACGCGCGCCGCGAGGCCGACAAGCTGCTGTCCGAGGCCCGCACCAAGGCCGAGGAGGTCACCCGCGACGCGCGGGCGAAGGCCGACGCGCTCGAGCGCGACGCCCGCCAGCGCCACCAGGAGGCCATGGGCGGCCTGGACGCCAAGCGCACCGCGCTGCAGAAGCACATCGAGGAGCTCAAGCAGTTCGAGCGCGAGTACCGCACCCGCCTCAAGGCCTACCTGGAGAGCCAGCTGCGCGACCTCACCGGCCGCGAGCAGAGCCTCGAGGCCGAGATGGCGCAGCGCGGCGAGGGCGCGGCGCGCCCGGCGGTCGGCGGCGGCCTGGCCACGGCCGGCCTCGCGGGCGGCTACGAGGGTGCGGGTCGCTGACCCGCCGGTCCCCGAGCACGACGCAGCACGGCACCCACACGAGTGAAGTGACGGCACAGCGCGGCTGACCGGCAGCAGCCGGCACGCGGCCGGTCAATGCGACACGCGGCGCCCCAGTCGAAAATTCGGCTGGGGCGCCGGTCATTCCGGGAGACTTCCGACAGGCTCGTTCGTTGTACCGGCTGAGAGACACTCGCCCGGAGAGGCCTTCGCGCACTCGCCCCGGGATTCGCTGTGCGGAGGGACAGGGCCGTGATCGTCGGAAGCCTGCTGCTGATCGTGGTGGCCGTCGGCCTGCTCGTGCTGGGCCTGCTGCAGGGCTCGGACGCCCTGCTGGTGGCGTCCATCGGGGCAAGCCTGCTGGCCGCGGTAGCGCTGATCGTGGGCGGTCGCCAGGCCGCGGCCGCGCGCTCGGCCCGCACCGCCCGCACCGGGCGCCAGGTGCCCTCGGAGCGCTACGACCCGTTCGCCTCCCACCTCGGCGCGGACGAGCTCGGCGGCGAGGACGAGGAGCACGCGGGGGAGTACGGCCGGCGCGTCGAGCGTCAGACGGTCGGGGCCGGGGCGCGCGCCGGCACCACCTACGGAAGTTCCACGGGCGGGCGGCCCGCGGCCCCGGACGAGACGGCGATGATGGCCCCGATCCGGGACGAGCCCGAGTCCGCCATCCCGCAGCAGGGCGACAGCGGCGGCCGCTACGAGGAGTACCCGCCGCAGTACGACCAGCACCCGCCGGCCGGCGCCTTCGAGAACGCCTACCAGGAGCCCGCCGCCGCCGACGATGACGACGATGACGACTACGACGACGACGAGGACCCGGCGGACGAGCCCGCGATCGAGCTCTCCACGGCGGCCGACCTCGCCCGGGTCGCCGCCCTGCACGACGACGTGCTCGTCATCGACGGGCGCCCCCGCTACCACGTGCCGAGCTGCCCGCACCTGCTGGGCCGCGAGCACGAGCCGCTGCCGGCCCACGAGGCCGTCGAGCTCGGGTTCACCCCGTGCGCGATGTGCGCGCCGAACGACGTGCTGCTCGCCGCCCGGCGCTAGAACGCCTCCCGCAGGGCCGTGACGCTCGGCGCGTCACGGCCCTGCGCCTGCGTGCTTCGATTCCGCCCGGCCGGAGGATCGCCCTCGATCGGGTGAACCTTCACAATGGGGCATGCCCACCATCGCGATCCGCGTCCGGCCCGGTGCCTCCCGCACCACGGTCGGCGGCAGCCACCCCGGGCCGTACGGTCCCGCCGTGGTCGTCGCGGTGCACGCCCGCCCCGTCGACGGGCAGGCGACCGAGGCCGCGCTGAAGGCCCTCGCCGCGGCGATCGGGGTGCGCCCGTCCGCCCTGCGCCTCAAGGCCGGGGCGGCGAGCCGGGACAAGCTCGTCGAGCTCGCCGATCCGTCCACCGTGGCACCGCGGGAGCTGGCCGACCGGGTCGCGGGCCTGCTGGCGGGCCGCCGTTGAGTCACGAGCTCAACGTCGCGCTCCTCGTCGGCGCGGCGGTCCTGCTGGTGTGCGTGGGAGCGGTCCGGTTCTCGGTGCGCCTCGGCCTGCCCAGCCTCCTGGTCTATCTGCTGCTCGGCGTCGCGATCGGCGAGGCCGGCCTCGGCATCCAGTTCGCCGACGCCGAGCTGACCCGGACGCTGGGCATCTGCGCGCTGGTGGTGATCATTGCCGAGGGCGGCCTCACCGCGCGCTGGTCGCATCTGCGCCCGGTGCTCGGCCCGGCCGTGGTGCTCTCCACCGTCGGGGTCGTCGTCAGCGTCGCCGTCGTCGGGGCGGTCGTGCACTTCGCGCTGGGGGTCGGGTGGCAGCAGGCGCTGCTGTACGGCGCCGTGCTCTCCAGCACCGACGCCGCCGCCGTCTTCTCCACGCTGCGCCGGGTCCCGGTCCGGCCGCACCTCGCCGCGCTGCTGGAGGCGGAGTCGGGCATCAACGACGCCCCCGTGGTCATCCTCGTCGTGCTGCTCTCGACACCCCTCGGCGGCCAGGCGCCCTGGTATCAGGAGCTGGCCCTCGTCGCCTACGAGCTCGTCGCCGGCGGCGCGATCGGCCTGCTGGTCGGGTTCGGCGGCGCCTGGGCGCTGCGCCGGGCCGCGCTGCCCTCGGCCGGGCTCTACCCGCTCGCCGCGATCGGCCTGACCGTGCTCGCCTACGCGGCCGGCTCCGTCGCGCACGCCTCCGGCTTCCTGGCCGTCTACGTCACCGGCGTCGTGCTCGGCAACGCCCGCCTGCCGCACCGGCGCGCCATGCTCGGCTTCGCCGACGGCCTGGCCTGGCTCGCCCAGATCGGCCTGTTCGTGCTGCTGGGCCTGCTCGCCTCGCCGAGCCAGCTGGGCGGCGCCGTGCTCACCGCGCTGGTCGTCGGCCTGGTCCTGGTGCTGCTCGCCCGCCCGCTGTCGGTGCTGGTCAGCAGCGCCCCGTTCCTGCTCACCCGGGCCGGTCCGGGCTGGCGCGACCAGGCGTTCCTGTCCTGGGCCGGGCTGCGCGGCGCGGTGCCCGTCGTGCTCGCGACGATCCCGCTCTCGGCCGGGCTGCCCGGCGCGCAGGACCTGTTCAACGTCGTCTTCGTGCTCGTCGTGATCTACACCGCGGCCCAGGGTGTCACGCTGCCCCCAGCCGCGCGCCGCCTCGGCGTCACCGCGCCCGCCGAGCCCACCGACCTGGAGGTCGAGGCGGCGCCGCTGGAGCGCATGCGGGCGGATCTGTTGCAGGTCGAGGTGCCGGACGGCTCGAAGCTCAACGGCGTGCACGTGGACGAGTTACGATTGCCTCTCGGTGCGGTCGTGACGCTGGTGTTGCGCGACGGCGGTGCGTTCGTGCCGGCGCCGGAGACCCGTCTGAAGACCCGCGACAGCCTCCTGATCGTCACCACCGAACAGGTGCGCGACGCCGCGGAGCAACGGCTGCGGGCCGTGAGCAGGCGCGGAAGACTGGCTCGCTGGTTTGCCGAACATGGCGATGATCGGCGCCAATAACTGATCAAATTGGTCCGAATACGTGTGGCGTGTTTGTCGGACGCGTGCACATTCCGTATTCTTGCCAGCCACTGGAGTGCGCGACCGCGCGTCGCGCGCCCATTTTGCATCTGGGGGAGCCATGGCCGAGCGGGCTGATGCCGTGCCGATGAGGCGGTCAGCGAGCGGTGCCGGGCGGGGCAATGCCGCCGATGTGACGGGAGGTGCCACTGTGACAAGAGCACAGGAAGCCACCTCTCGGCAAGCCGGGACGCCGTCCCGGGCGACGAAGGCGGCCGCCGCCCCGGCGAAGAAGGCCGCCCCCGCCGCCACGGCGAGCAAGGCCGTGCCGGCCGAACGGGCCTCGGCCCGCAGGCCGGTGGCGGCCGACTCCACCCGCACCACCAGCACGACGACAGCGCCGACCACGTCAACCGCCGCCCGCGCGGCCGAGGGAGCCACCATGGCCAAGACCGCCGAACCGAAGACCACCGCGGCCAAGACCGCTGGGGCGAAGCCCGCCCGTGGCACGCGCACGGCAGCCGAGACGGAGAAGATCCGCGTGGCGCTGATCGAGCGCCGCGACGAGCTCAAGGCCGAGCACGACCAGACGCTCCTGGAGATCCACGAGCTGCAGCAGCACCGCCTGACCGACTCCGCGGGCGACGACCAGGCCGACACCGGCACCAAGACGGGCGAGCGCGAGCAGGAGATCACCATCGCCAACAACCTGGCCGACCGCATCCTGCAGGTCGAGCGGGCGCTGGAGCGGCTCGACGAGGGCGGCTACGGCTGGTGTGAGAAGTGCGGCAACCCCATCCCCGTGGAGCGCCTGGCCGCGTTCCCGTCCGCTACGCTCTGCGTCACCTGCAAGCAGTTGGAGGAGCGGCGCTGACCACTCAGGAGCCCACCCAGGACCGGGCCGAGCCGGCCCCGGACGCAGCGACCCCCGAGGCCGCGCCGTCCGGGTCGCGGGCTCGGGCCTGGTCCGTCTTCGGCCTGGTCGCGGTGGCGATCATCGCGATCGACCTGGCCGTGAAGCAGTGGACGACCTCGACCATCGCCCACGGCGAGCCGCTGAAGCTGTTCGGCGGGCTGATCTACGTGGTCTACACCCGCAACAGCGGGGCGGCGTTCAGCATGCTGGAAGAGCACACGTGGATCTTCCCGATCATCGCGCTCGGCGTCGTGTGCTGGCTGTTCTGGATGATCAAGGGCACCGTCTCGACCGCCTGGGCGATCGCGCTCGGGCTGGTGCTGGGCGGCGCCGCGGGCAACCTCGGCGACCGGCTCTTCCGGGCGCCGGGGCCGTTCCGCGGGCACGTGGTCGACATGTTCAGCTTCCTGGACGACCACGCCGGGCACTTCCCGGTGTTCAACATCGCCGACTCGGCCCTGACCGTCGGCGTGGCCCTGGCGATCCTGCTGGAGTTCATGGGCCGGCGGCGGGACGGCACCCGGGCCAAGCAAGATGCGTGAGGTCCGGTCGCTGCCGGTGCCCGACGGCCTCGACGGCACCCGCCTCGACCAGGCCCTGACCCGGCTCTTCGGGTTCAGCCGCACCGCGGCCGCGGACCTGGTCGAGGCCGGGGACGTCTCGGTCGACGGCGAGGTGCGGGCCAAGGCCGACAAGGTCCGCGCCGGCGCCTGGCTCGAGGTGACGCTGCCGGCCCCGGCCGGGGCGGTCGCGGTCGAGGCGGTCGCCGTGGACGGGCTCGGCATCGTCTACAGCGACGACGACATCGTCGTGGTCGACAAGCCGGTCGGCGTGGCCGCGCACCCGAGCCCGGGCTGGACCGGCCCGACGGTGATCGGGGGGCTGGCGGCGATGGGCCAGACGGTCGCCACCAGCGGCGCGGCCGAGCGCCAGGGCGTGGTGCACCGGCTGGACGTGGGCACCACCGGGCTCATGGTCGTGGCGAAGAGCGAGCCGGCGTACAGCGCCCTGAAGCGCGCCTTCAAGGCCCGCGAGGTCGAGAAGCGCTACCACGCCGTGGTCCAGGGCCACCCGGACCCGCTGCGCGGCACGATCGACGCCCCCATCGACCGGCATCCGAACCACGACTACAAGTTCGCGGTGGTCTCCGGCGGCCGGCCGAGCGTCACGCACTACGACACGATCGAGGCGTTCCCGGCCGCGAGCCTGCTCGACGTGAAGCTGGAGACCGGGCGCACGCACCAGATCCGGGTGCACTTCTCGGCGCTGCGGCATCCGTGCGTGGGGGACCTGACCTACGGCGCCGATCCGACGCTGGCCGCCCGGCTCGGGCTGTCGCGGCAGTGGCTGCACGCCCGGGAGCTCGGGTTCATCCATCCGCGCGACGGCGAGTACGTCTCGTTCGTCAGCGAGTACCCGGCCGACCTGGCGGCGGCGCTCGAGGTGCTGAGCGCCGCCGCGTGAGCGGTCCTACGCGAGCGTGACGTCGTCGGCGTAGACGGTGCCGGTGCCGTACCAGCCGTGCACCCACACCTTGATCGAGGTGGCGCTGCCGGTGCTGACGGAGACGGTCAGCTTCGTCCAGGCCGAGCCGGACCCGGGCGACCACGCGCTCACGTCGCCCGCCCCCGTGGTGGCGCCGAGGAACGCGTAGCTGCCCTGGACCCAGGCCGTCAGCGTGTACGTCCGGTTGGGCTGCACGGCCACCGTCTGGCTGCACTGGGCGTTGTCGGAAGCGGACGCGGCGGCCTTGAGCGCCTTGCTCCCGCCGTGCACGGGCGTGCTCACGACGCTGCAGAGGCTCCCGGTCCACGGCGCGAGCGAGCCGGTCTCGAAGGTGCCGTTGGCGAGCCCGGTCCCGGTGCTCTGGCTCGGGCTCGGTGAGGTGCTGCGGCTCGGGCTCGGCGAGGGCGACGCGCTGCCGCGCGTCGGGCTGGGCGAGCCCGGGGTGCCGCCGCCGCTGGTGAAGGGCGCGAAGATGTGCGAGAACTGCCAGGTGCTCTGGGCGATGCCGGAGCAGGTGTCCGAGGCCGCGCCGCCCGGGCAGCCGCCGTTGTCGCGCTGCAGCGCCCAGAACGACAGCTCGGCGATGCCCTGCTGGGTGGCCCAGGAGGCGACCGCGTTCGCGTCGGCGACGGTGAACGTCTCCGCGGGCCCGAAGTCGTCGACGCCGATCATCTCGGTGACGCCGATCATGGACCACAGCTGCTGGCTGGTCTTGCCGGGGTACAGCTGCTGCAGTTGTGCGTGCAGCCCGTTGGACGCCGTCTTGGTGTCGTCGGCCATCCGGTGCGGCTGGTTGTCGTAGTAGTCGAAGGTCATCTGGTTGACGATGTCGATCCGCGCGTTGTTCGCGACCGCGTTGCGCAGCACCGCGAGCCCGCTGTCGGCCAGGCCGCTCGTGGTCGTCGGCAGCGTGTAGACGAACTGGATGCTCCGCCCGTTGGCCGCGGCCCAGTCCTCGACGAGCTTGACCGCCTTGTTGCGCCGGTCGATGCCGGCCGCGTTGGTCAGCGAGTTGTCCTCGACGTCGAGGTCGATGCGGGTCACGTCGTAGGTGGTGATGACCTTCTCGAACTGGGCCGCGATCTGGTTGACGTCGGTGCAGCTGTCGGCGATCTCGGTGCCGCCGTTGTCGGCCGCGTAGCCGCCGAACGAGGGGATCACGTCGCCGCCGCGGGCGCGGATGGCGGCGATGTCGCTGCCGAACGTCGAGTTCGCGATCGGCATGCCGGTGTCGCCGTTCCAGTACACCGTGCACGAGCCGCGGCTCGCGGTCTGGATGAAGGCCATGGTCAGGTACTTGTCGCCGGACTGCTGGGACAGCCCGTCGAGGCTGTCGCCGTTGTACGCCTCGAAGTACGGGGCGAACACGTGGGCGGGGATGGCGGCCGCGGCCTGGGCGGACGGCGTGACCGCGAGGACGACTCCGGTGGCGGCGAGCGCCACCGCGGCGGCCGCGATGCTGCGAATGCTGGTCGATCTGCGCATGAGACCTCACCTCGGACTGTTAGTAAACCTTCCTGATAGAAATCCTTCACTGCGTCGATGTCAAGACCCCATGAGTCACCCTTCCGGCGGCGCGTGCGACCCTCGTGGGGCGATGAAGCGGCTCCAGCAACTCGACCAGCGGCTCCTGCCGCCGGTCGGCAACGTCCTCGCCCGGGTGTTCCGGGGCGCCCAGCGGCTGCGCGCGTTCACCGTCGTGGTCGGGATCGTCGCGGTGACCGCGACCCTGCTCGCCGTGCACCGCGGCGAGCGGCCCCGCAGCGACCCGTCCCTCGGCGACGTCCTGCGCGTCGGGGTCGCCGAGGGCGGCTCGATCCCGGGCTACGTGCAGGCGGGCCGCGACGAGCTGGCCGCGCTGCCGGGTGACGCGCCGGTCTACGCGCTCGTGTCGTTCACCGCCTACCTGGCCCCCGAGCGGCTCACACCCGTGCTCGCGGACGCTGCGGTGTCGAGCGTCTTCGCACGGGTACCGCTGCCGGGCACCCAGACCGAGCTCGTCCGCCTGGACGCGTACAAGCTGCCCGGCGACGTGGTGTCGGCCATGGACGACACCGCCCGGCGCAAGACGCAAGAGGCGCGGCACTACCGCGACCTGCTCGCCCGGCCGGGCGACATCCCCGAGGAGAACCGGCAGCTGTACCTCTCCGGCGCGATCGTCGCCGACCAGGAGGCGACCGCCTACCGCGAGCACTGCTCATGCGTGTACGCGGCCGTCGTCTATGCCCCGCCCGCCGCCCTGCGCGCCGTCGCCGCCCGGCCCGAGACCCGCGTCGTCGACCCCGTCGCCGAACTGCAACGGCTCGATCGCACCGTGTTCATGCCCCCGCTGCCCGAGCAGACCACGGTCGCGGAACCGGTCAGCGAGGGCGCCGGCACCGTGGTCGCGTCCCCCGGTCCGTCCTGAGGCGATATCCCTTCGGCCTGTCGTGCAGTTGATGCAGGGGATGGGCTCGCAGGAGTGGTCCGAATAGTCTTCGGTCCGTAGCCTGGGGGTCGGATTGACGCGTGCGCGTGTGAGGAGGGGCCGGGGTGGAGGACAGGTCGGCAGATCCGGCTCCCCGCTGGCGCTCGCTGCTGGACCGGGCGCTGCTGGGGCGATCGAGCCCGGGTGATCTGGATTACGACGGAAGGTTCGGGCGCCCCTCGGCCCCATATCCGGGCCGGCCCCAATACGATGACGAACCAATGCTTCCCACCAACGGCACCCGCCCGTACGATGACGCGCCGCTCCGCACCGCCGGGCCCGCGCGCCGTGAGCCCATGGTCGAATACCAGGAGCCCCGTCCGGCCGACCCGACCGAGCAGATGGTGCAGATCCTGCGCCGCGACATCCCCGCCCCGAAGGTGCTGGCCTTCGCCAACCCGAAGGGCGGGGTGCACAAGACGACCGCGACGGTGCTGACCGCCGCCACGATCGGCAGCGTGCGCGGCAAGGGCGTCATCGCCTGGGACGACAACGAGCTGCGCGGCACGCTCGGCCTGCGGGCCGGCAGCGCCCGGCACGCGCGCACGATCCGCCACCTCATCGCCGACCTCGTGCGCGTCGAGCACGCGACCGGCTACGACCTGTACGACATGCTCGACGACTATCTGCGCCACGCCTCCGACGGCTCCTACGACGTGCTCGCCGGCGAGGAGAACCCGCGCTTCGCCCAGCGCCTCGACCCGCACACCGTGCGCCGGGTGCTGGAGCTGCTGCGCCGCACCCACGACGTGATCTGCGTCGACACCGGCAACAACGTGGAGAGCCCCAACTGGCAGACGGTCCTGCAGACCGCCGACCAGCTCGTGGTCACCAGCGTGCCCCGCGAGGACGCCGCGTTCACCGCCGACTGGATGCTCGACCTGCTCGACGAGGCCGGGATGGAGGAGCTGGTCGCCAACGCGGTCACGCTGCTGTCCTGCCCGACGCCCAACCCGACCCCGCTCATCGACGACCTCGCCGGGCACTTCCGCACCCGGACCCGTGCCGTCGTGGTCGTGCCCTACGACCCGGCGCTGGAGAGCGGCTCCAACATCGAATACCCGATGCTGGCGCCGGCGACCAAGCGCGCGTGGCTGCGGGCGGCGGCGGTCATGATGGACCCCTACGCCCGGTAAGCTCCCCGACCGCGCTGCGGAAGACCCGCTGGTGCTCGGCGACCTGCTCGCCGGTGGTGGCCGGGCTCATCAGGGCCATGTTGTGGAACGGCGTGAGCAGGATGCCCCGGTTCGCCAGATAGACGTGGAGATAGTCCTCGAGGTCCGGGTCCGCGGCCTCGTTCGACGCCGTGCCGCTGGTCGGTGCCGGGTCGGCGAAGCGGTACTCGACCCGCGCTCCGAGCCTGGTCACTGACCACGGGAGCCGGTGTTCGGCGATGGTTGCCCGGGTCTGCGCCGCGAACGTCTCCGATTTTTCGGACATTTCCGCATGTGCGGCCTCTGTCAGGACGTGCTCCAGGGTGGCCCTGATGGCGGCGATCGACAGGGCGTTGCCGGCCAGGGTCCCGCCGACGCCGCCCATGTCGACCAGGTCGAGATCGTGCATCCGGCCGAGGCGTTCGGCGATCTCGTCCGACAGGCCGTAGGCCGCGGCCGGGATGCCGCCGCCGATCGCCTTGCCGATCGTCACCACGTCCGGCTCCAGGCCCCACAGGCCCGTCGCCCCGCCCGGGCCGGCCGAGAACGTGTGCGTCTCGTCGTTGACCAGGTAGGCGCCGTAGCGCCGGGTCAGCGCGCGCACCCCGGCCAGGTAGCCCGGCTCGGGCAGGACGATCCCGATGTTGGTCAGCGCCGGCTCCATCACCACCGCGGCCACGTCACCGTGGGCCAGCTCCCGCTCCAGGGCGGCCAGGTCGTTGTACTCGGCGACGCGGCTGGTCACGGTCACGTCGACCGGCGCGCCCACGTTCCCGGGCCGGGGCCGCGGCCCGTCCGGGGTGTTCACGATCAGTGACTCGTCGACCGAGCCGTGGTAGCAGTAGCTGTTGAACAGGATCTTCGGGCGGCCCGTCACCGCGCGCAGCAGCCGGATCGCCCACCGGTTCGCATCGGTGGCGGTCAGCGCGAAGCTCCACCGGGTGACCCCGAACCGGCGGGTCAGCTCGGCCCCGACCCACGCGGCGTCCGCCGTCGGCAGCATCGCGCACGCCCCGCCGAGGGTCTCGAAGCGCTCCCGGACCGCGGCGACCACGGGCGCGGGGGAGTGCCCGGCCATCGCGGCGGTGTCGCCGAGGCAGAAGTCGATGTACTCGTGCCCGTCGAGATCGGTGACCGTGGCGCCGCGGGCCTCGGCGAGGTACAGCGGAAATTCGGCCGCGGTTTTGTTCATCCACGTCATCGGGACCCGGCCGAAGAGGTTCCCGGCCCGCGCGTACTCGGCCGCCGAGCGGGGGTTGCGGTCGGCGAAGGCGGCTCGTTCGCGGCGCAGCAGCGCGCCGAGCCGGTCACGGTCGATCATGCCGAGCAGTGTCGCCGAAAATGTCGTACCCGCGCGATAGGTTCGGGCCGTGGGTTTCGTCCATCTGCACGTGCACACCGAGTATTCGATGCTCGACGGGGCCGCGCGCCTCGGGCCGCTCTTCGCCGAGGCGGCCCGGCTCGGCCAGCCCGCGCTGGCCATGACCGACCACGGCAACATGTTCGGCGCCCACGACTTCTACCACTCGGCCGCGAAGGCCGGGATCAAGCCGATCATCGGCGTCGAGGCCTATCTGACCCCCGGCACCCACCGCGGCGACCGCACCCGCGTGCGCTGGGCCGACGGCGGCGAGAACGACGTCTCCGGCGGCGGCGCCTACACCCACCTCACGCTGCTGGCCGAGACCGCGACCGGCCTGCGCAACCTGTTCCGTCTCTCGTCGCGGGCCAGCACGGAGGGGTATTTCTACAAGCCCCGCGCCGACCGGGAGCTGCTCGCCGAATACGCCCCCGGCGTCATCGCCACCACCGGCTGCCCGTCCGGGGAGATCCAGACCTGGCTGCGCATCGGCGACTTCGAGCGGGCCTGCGCGGCCGCCGCCGAGCTGCGCGACATCTTCGGCCCCGGCAACCTCTACCTGGAGCTGATGGACCACGGCCTCGGCATCGAGCAGCGGGTCCGCGCCGACCTGCTGCGCCTCGGCCACCGCCTCGGCCTGCCGCCGGTCGCGACCAACGACCTGCACTACACGTTCGCCGGCGACGCCGACGCCCATGAGGCGCTGCTGGCCGTGCAGTCCGCGACCACCCTCGCCGACCCGAAGCGCTTCAAGTTCGACGCCCGCGACTTCTACCTCAAGTCCGCCCTCGAGATGCGCCGCATCTGGGACGCCGAGGTCCCCGGCGCCTGCGACAACACCCTCGCCGTGGCCGAGCGCGTCGGCGACTACGCGGAGGTCTTCGCCCACCGCAGCCTGATGCCCGCCTTCCCCGTCCCGCCCGGCACCACCGAGGAGGCCCAGCTGCGGGCCGCCGTCGACCGCGGACTGGCCCGTCGTTTCCCGGGCGGCGTCCCGCGGCCGCACACCGAGCAGGCGAGCTACGAGCTCGGCGTGATCACCGGGGCCGACCTCGCCGGCTACTTCCTCGTCGTCGCCGACCTCGTCGCCCACGCCCACCGGGAAGGCATCCGCGTCGGCCCCGGCCGCGGCTCCGCCGCCGGATCGCTGGTCGCCTACGCGCTGGGCATCACCGAGCTCGACCCGCTCGCGCACGGGCTGCTCTTCGAGCGCTTCCTCAACCCCGAGCGGCCCAGCATGCCCGACATCGACATGGACTTCGACGAGCGCCGGCGCGGCGAGATGATCCGCTACGCCACCGAGCAATACGGCGAGGACCGGGTGTCGCAGATCATCACCTACGGCACCATCAAGGCCAAGGCCGCGATCAAGGACGCCGCCCGCGTCCTGGGCTTCCCGTTCTCCCTCGGCGAGCGGATCAGCAAGACCGTGCCGCCGCCGGTGCTCGGCCGCGACATGCCCCTGCACGGCGTCTTCGACCAGGCCCACCCCCGCTACAAGGAGGGCGGCGAGCTGCGGCGGCTCTACGAGTCGGAGCCGGAGGTGCGCACCGTCGTCGACACCGCCCGCGGCCTGGAGGGCCTCAAGCGGCAGTGGGGCGTGCACGCCGCCGGCGTCATCCTGTCCCGGGAGCCGCTCATCGACGTGCTGCCGATCCAGAAGCGGGAGCAGGACGGCGCGATCATCACCCAGTGGGACATGGGCGCCTGCGAGGCCATGGGCCTGCTCAAGATGGACTTCCTCGGCCTGCGCAACCTCACCATCATCGACGACGCCCTCGACGCGATCCGGCACAACCGCGGCATCGACGTGGTCATCGAGGACGCGCCGCTCGACGACGGGCCGACCTACGCGCTGCTGTCGCGCGGCGACACCCTCGGCGTGTTCCAGTTCGAGGCGACGCCGGTCCGGCAGCTGCTGCGCGCGATGGCCCCCGACGGCTTCGCCGACGTCGCCGCCGTCGGGGCGCTCTACCGGCCCGGCCCGATCGCGGCCAACGCGCACAACGAATACGCCGACCGCAAGAACGGCCGCCGCCCGGTCACGCCGATCCACCCGGAGCTCGCCGCCCCGCTCGAGGACATCCTCGGCGACACCTACGGGCTGATCGTCTACCAGGAGCAGGTGATGGCGATCGCCCAGCGGGTCGCCGGCTACACCCTCGGCGCCGCCGACCGGCTCCGCCGGGCCATGGGCAAGAAGAAGAAGGAGATCCTCGACCAGGAGTTCACGCTGTTCGCCCCGGCGATGCGCGAGCGCGGCCACTCCGAGGCCGCGATCCGCACGCTGTGGGACATCCTGGTCCCGTTCTCCGACTACGCGTTCAACAAGGCGCACAGCGTGGCCTACGGGCTCGTCGCCTACTGGACGGCCTACCTGAAGGCCAACTTCCCGGCCGAATACATGGCCGCCCTGCTCACCTCGGTCGGCGGCGACAAGGACCGCTCCGCCCTCTACCTCGCCGAGTGCCGGCACATGGGCATCCGCGTCCTGCCGCCCGACGTCAACGCCTCCCAGGGCCGCTTCGCCGCCGCCGGCACCGACATCCGCTTCGGCCTCGGCGCCGTGCGCAACGTCGGGGCCGCCGCCGTCGAGTCCATCCTGCGGGCCCGCCGCGAGCGGGGCGCGTTCACCGACTTCTACGACTTCCTGGCCAAGGTCGACCAGGTCGTGTGCAACCGCAAGACCATCGAGTCGCTCATCAAGGCCGGCGCCTTCGACTCCCTGGGCCACTCCCGCCGCGGCCTGCTCAGCGTCCACGCCGACGCCCTCGACGCGGTCTCGAGCGTCAAGCGCAACGAGGCCATGGGCCAGTTCGACCTCTTCGGCGCCCCGCTGCTGAGCGCCCCGCCCGTCCCCGCGATGGAGTGGGACAAGCCCGAGCGCCTCGCCTTCGAGCGCGAGATGCTCGGCCTCTACGTCTCCGACCACCCGCTGCGCGGCCTGGAGCACATCCTGCGCGCCGCCGCCGACCGCCCGATCGCCGCCCTGGCCGAGGAGGGCACCGTCGCCGACGGCGCCGTGGTCCGCCTGGCCGGCATCCTGTCGGGCGTGCAGCGCCGCGTGACGCGCCAGGGCCGCCCGTGGGCCCAGGCGGTGCTGGAAGATCTGGACGGCAGCATCGAGGTCATGTTCTTCCCGGACACCTACGAGCTGGTCGACCAGTGGGTGGCGGAGGACGCGGTCGTGGCGGTGAAGGGCCGCGTGGACCGCCGGGAGGAGGCCCCGCGCCTGATGGTCATGGACCTGACCCTGCCGGACCTGACCACCCCGCCGCCGTCGACGCCGCTGCCACCGTGGCCCACCGTCTCGTCCACCGCCTCCTCGCCCGATTCCCCCGCCCGCGCCGCTTCCTTCCATGGGCCCTCCTCGCCCGGCTCCTTCCCGCCGCCCGGCAGTTCGCGGCCCCCCGTCTCGCACGACCCGTTCTCGGACTCCTCGCGCGCCCGGTCCGCGCCCCCGCACGACTCGCAGCCGGACCTCTCCCGCTCCCGGCCTCCGGCCTCCCGCGACCCGTTCTCGGGCGCGGCGGGGCCGGGAACTTCGGGGGATTCGGCGGCTTCGGGGCGGGATGCGGGGGTTTCGCCGGGTTCGAAAGGTGATGTCGACTCGCTTGCCGGGTGGAGGCGTCGGCCTGGCAGGATGGGATCGTGAGCATCGCCCCGATTTCGCCCGTCGAGCAGACCGAGGCCGTTCGGCCGGCGCGCGTGCCGATCCTTCGGGAGGTGCTCGTCGCCCTGCTCGCCGCCGTGGTGGTCGCGGGCCTGGGCGCGCCCTTCGGCCTGCTGTGGTCGAAGCTGGCGCCGCACGTGGAGCTGGTGCAGACGCAGTACGGGCCGTATCCGATCGACCCGGAGCCCGAGGGCTACTGGGCCGACGACGGCTGGTTCGTCCTCATGGCGATCGGCATGGGCATCCTGGTCGCGCTCGCGGCGTGGTTCCTGCTGCGGCGATACCGGGGCCCGCTCATGCTCCTCGGCCTGGTCATCGGCTCCGCGGGCGCCTCGGTGCTCGGCGCCTGGCTCGGCAGCAGGATCGGCTGGGCGCACTACACGGACCTGGCTAAGCACGCCCCGGTCGACACGCACATCTTCCGCCCGGTGAAGCTGCGCACGGGCGTCTCGTCGCTGCTGTTCGGCTTCATCCCCTGGGTCCGCGGCACGATGCTCATCCAGAGCCTGGCGGCGGCCGCGGTCTACACGGGCCTTGCGGGCTTCCACGTGTCGCCGACGCTGCGCTACGACAACATCCCGCCCGAGTACCTCTCGCCGCCACCCGGCGCGCCGCACCCGGCGCCCTACCCGGCCTCGGGTCCGCACCCGGGCTCGCCATCGCCCTACCCGCCGGCTCCCGGCGGCCAGGCCGTCCAGTTCCCCGGCGCCCCGGCACCGGCCACGCCCGGCCCGCATCCGGCCACGCCCGGCCCGCATCCGGCGGCGCCCGGTCCGCTCGCGGCGGCGTACGACCAGGCCCAGCAGTTCCCGGGCGCCCCGGGTGCGGCTCAGCCGGGTTCGGGCGCGGCGCGGTTCGACCAGGCTGTGCACCACCCCGGTGCGCCCGCGCCGTCGACGTCGGCCGAGTCCGAGACGTCCGCCGGGCCGGCGAACTGGACCGCCCCTGGCGCCCCACCGCCGCCTGCGGCCCCGTCGTCGGACCCGCCGGTGTGGCCGGGGTCGCCGAACGCGGAGCCTCCGCGCTCCTGACGCCGCAACGGCACCGGCGACGCGGCCGTCCGACGTCGGCGGCGGGTCCCGGTGCCGGAGTGCGAGGGGAACCGCTCGCGCTCGCTGTGGCCTCGGTGCCGAAGCGGGTCGCCTTCGGCGGGGACGGGTTGGCGAGCGCGGGCGGGGGATCAGTTCGGGCTTGAGGGGACCGCGAGGTCGGAGAGTGACACCGGGACCGCGCGGACCTGGCCGAGCAGGGCCGTCTCGCGGCGGAGCAGGGCGCGTTCGGCCTTCAGGCGGCTCGCCGTGTCCGGCTCGGACAGCAGGGCCTGGCGATCCTCCAGCGTCAGCGACGCCGTCGCCGCGACGAGGTGCGACAGGACCGTCGGGTCGTCCGGCAGCTGCTCGCCGTCCTCGTCGGCGCGGACCGCGCGCAGGTAGTCCTGGTAGGCCGCCAGCACGCCCGCGGCCAGCCGGCCCTCGCGGTCCGGCTCGCCCTTCGGCTCGGGCAGCCACTCGACCTCGCCGGTCAGATACGGCGCGTCGTTGCGCGCCAGCCCGAGCAGCCGGAACCGGCGCCGGCCCAGCGTCATGAGGTCGAAGCGGCCGTCGGGCAGCTCGGTGATCTGCCGGATCTCGGCCGCGCAGCCGATCTCGTACAGCGACAGCGACTCCCCGGCCGTGATCGACGCGTCCGAGGCCTCCGACTGCCGGCCGACCTCCCAGCCGCGCCGGATCGCGATCACGCCGAACTCGCGCGGCAGGCTCGCCGGCAGCTCGGTGAGATGCTGCACGAGCGTCCGGTACCGCGGCTCGAAGACGTGCAGCGGCAGCACCAGCCCGGGAAACAGCACGGTGCCCAGCGGAAAGAGCGGCAGCAGCTCCACGAGCCGAAGCGTAGCCGAGCCCGGGCGGCACCGTCGCTCAGGACGCGCGGCGGCGTATGAGACCGGAATGGTCCGTTCCGGTAAGGTCGGGTCATGGGACGTCGGCGGGAGGCCGAGCGCAACGACGGGGCCATCCTCGCCGCCGCGCGGGACGTGTTCATCGAGGACCCCAAGGCGCCGATCGCCGCCGTGGCCGAGCGGGCCGGTGTCGGCATCAGCGCGCTCTACCGGCGGTACGACGGCAAGGAAGCGCTGCTGAGGACCCTCTGCCACGACGGGCTCACGCGGTTCATCGCCGAGGCCGAGGCGGCCGCCGCGCTGGAGGACGGGTGGGAGGCGCTGACCGGCTTCCTCCGCGCGGTCGTCGACGCCGACGTGCACTCGCTCACCGCGCACCTCGCCGGGGCGTTCACCTCGACGCCGGAGATGATCGCCGACGCGGCGCGGGCCGGGGGGCTGGTCGAGGGGCTGATCGAGCGCGCCCACGCGAGCGGGCGGCTGCGCCCCGACGCCGGGGCGACGGACATCACGCTGGTGCTGCAGGGGTGCGCGGCGATCCGCGGGCCGGACCGGGAACGGACGGGGCAGCTTCGCCGGCGGTACCTCACCCTCATCCTCGACGGCCTGCGCGCCGGCGAGCGCGGGGACCTCCCCGGACCGGCCCCGGCGCCGGACGAGCTCGACTGGCGCTGGGCACAATCCCGACAGCCCGCAGGGCGGGACGGCGGCGCATAACCGCTGGCGACGCCGAATAGACTCGCAAGGGTGTTGAACCGGATCGACCTGCGCGGCTCCGCCGAGGACCCGCGCCGTCTGCTGCCCCGAGCCGCCATTGACGTATCCGTCGCCACCGAGCAGGTGCGCCCGACCGTCGAAGCGGTCCGTGAGCATGGCGCGTCGGCGATCCGCGAGGCGGCGAGGCGCTTCGACGGCGTCGACGTCAAGCAGCTGCGCGTGCCGCGCGAGGAGATCGAGCGGGCCGAGGCCGAGCTCGAGCCGGATGTGCGCGCCGCGCTGCTGGAGTCGATCGCCCGGGCCCGCAAGGTGCACGAGGACCAGCGCCGCACCGAGACCACGACCGTCCTCGCCGAGGGCGGCACCGTCACCCAGCGCTGGCTGCCGGTCGGCCGGGTCGGGCTCTACGTGCCCGGCGGCCTGGCCGTCTACCCGTCCAGCGTCGTCATGAACGTCGTGCCGGCCCAGGCCGCCGGGGTGGCCTCGATCGCCGTGACGAGCCCGCCGCAGAAGGACACCGGCCTGCCCAACGTGAACATCCTGGCGGCGTGCGCGCTGCTCGGGGTCGACGAGGTGTACTCGGTCGGCGGCGCGCAGGCGATCGCGATGCTCGGATACGGCTTCAGCGACGAAGAGCCCGGGTGCGCCCCGGTCGACATGATCACCGGCCCGGGCAACATCTGGGTGACCGCCGCGAAGCGCATGCTGCGCGGCACCGTCGGCATCGACGCCGAGGCCGGCCCGACCGAGATCGCGATCCTCGCCGACGACACCGCCGACCCGCGCCACGTCGCCGCCGACCTGATCAGCCAGGCCGAGCACGACCCGCTCGCGGCCAGCGTGCTCGTCACCACCAGCCCCGAGCTGGCCGACGCGGCCGACGCCGAGGTCGCCCGCCAGGTGGCCGCGACCAAGCACCTCGAGCGCGTCACCGAGGCGCTGCGCGGGACGCAGTCCGCGATCGTCCTCGTCGACGACCTCGAGCAGGGGCTGCGGGTCGTCGACGCGTACGGCGCCGAGCACCTCGAGATCCAGACCCGCGACGCGCGCGCCGTGGCGGAGCGGGTGCGCAACGCCGGGGCGATCTTCGTCGGGGCGTGGTCGCCGGTCTCGCTCGGCGACTACTGCGCCGGCTCCAACCACGTGCTGCCGACCGGCGGCTGCGCGCGTCACCAGTCCGGGCTGTCGACGCAGACGTTCCTGCGCGGGGTGCAGCTGATCGAATACAGCCGCGACGCCCTGCGCGAGGTCGCCGGGCACGTGGTGGCCCTGTCCACCGCCGAGGACCTGCCCGCCCACGGCGCCGCCGTCACCGTCAGGTTCGACGCATGACCACGCTGGACGACCTGCCACTGCGCGACGAGCTGCGGGGGATGTCGCCGTACGGCGCGCCCCAGCTCGACGTGGCCGTGCGCCTCAACACCAACGAGAACTCCTACCCCGTGCCCGAGGCGGCCGTCGCGGAGATGGAGAAGGCGCTCTCCTCGGTGCTGCGGGACCTGAACCGATACCCCGACCGCGACGCCGTCGCCCTGCGCACCGACCTCGCCGCCTACCTCGGACACGGCCTGACCTGGCACAACGTCTGGGCCGCGAACGGCTCGAACGAGATCCAGCAGGAGCTGCTGCAGACCTTCGCCGGGCCCGGGCGCACCGCGCTGGGGTTCACGCCGTCGTATTCCATGCACCCCCTGCTCGCCGCGGGCACCGGCACCGCGTGGGTCGACGGCCGCCGCGCCGAGGACTACACCCTCGACGCCGAGCACGTGGTGGCGAAGATCCGCGAGTACGACCCGGACCTGGTGTTCCTCTGCTCGCCCAACAACCCGACCGGCACCGCGCTGCCCCTCGACGTCGTCGAGGCCGCGGCCGGGGCGGCCCGCGGGATGGTCATCGTCGACGAGGCCTACGCCGAGTTCGCGCGCACCGGCACCGTCTTCGCGCTGAGCCTGATCCAGCGGTACCCGCGGCTGGTCGTCACGCGCACGATGAGCAAGGCGTTCGCGCTCGCCGGCGGGCGGGTCGGCTACCTGGCCGCCGACGCCGCCGTGGTCGACGCGGTGCAGCTCGTGCGGCTGCCGTACCACCTCAGCGCCATGACCCAGGCCGTGGCCCGGGCCGCCCTGGCGCACACCGACGCCCTGCTGTCGAGCGTGGACGCGGTCAAGGAGCAGCGCGACCGCATCGTGGCCACCCTGCGCGGCTGGAACCTGCCGGTCGCCGACAGCGACGCCAACTTCGTGCTGTTCGGCGCCCCCGGCGGCGACAGCAAGGGGGTCTGGCAGGCCCTGCTCGACCGCGGCGTGCTCATCCGCGACGTCGGGCTGCCCGGCTGGCTGCGCGTCACCGCCGGCACGCCCGAGGAGACGTCCGCCTTCCTGCACGCACTCGAGGAGTTGTTGTGAGCGGTTCGCAGCGGAGCGGAGAGGCCGCTCACCAGGAAATTCAGGGTGATGCCGCGGCATCACCGCAGCGAAGCGGAGGTGCCGACGTGAGCCGTACCGCCCGGATCGAGCGGGTCACCAAGGAGACCAAGGTCCTCGTCGAGCTCGATCTCGACGGCACCGGGGTCGGCGAGATCTCGACCGGCGTCGGCTTCTACGACCACATGCTCAACCAGATCGCCAAGCACGGCGGCTTCGACCTGCGGGTCAACACCGTCGGCGACCTGGAGATCGACGCCCACCACACCGTCGAGGACACCGCGCTCGCCCTCGGCGCCGCGTTCGCGGAGGCGCTCGGGGACAAGGCGGGCGTCACCCGCTACGGCCACGCCCAGGTCCCGCTCGACGAGGTGCTCGCCTCAGCCGTCGTCGACCTGTCGGGCCGCCCGTACGTGGTCCACGAGGAGCCGGCGAATATCGCCCCGCACATCGGCGGCAACTACCCGACGAGCCTCACCCGGCACATCTGGGAGTCCTTCGGGCACTCGGCCAAGGTCACGCTGCACGTGAGCATCCTGCGGGCCGGTCGCCACGGCGCCCAGCCCGACGCCCACCACATCGTCGAGGCCCAGTTCAAGGCCGTCGCCCGCGCCCTGCGCCAGGCCTGCGCGATCGACCCCCGCAACGCCGGTGTCGTGCCCAGCACCAAGGGCGCGCTGTGAGCATCGCTCTGCTGGCGCTGGCCGGGGTGCTGCTCGGCGGGGCGCTCTCGCTGCGGCAGCAGAGCAAGTCGAAGGTACCGTTCGTCATCACGCTGCTGCTGGCCGCGATCTCCGCGGCCGCCGGCGTGCTGTGGCTCAACTAAGGGGAGGCGGATCGTGGCGAAACGCGTGGTGATTCTCGACTACGGCTCCGGCAACCTGCGCTCGGCGGAGCGGGCCGTGGCCCGCGTCGGCGCCGACGTCGAGGTCACCGATGACCTCGGCCGGGCCGCCCGCGCGGACGGCCTGGTCGTGCCGGGCGTCGGCGCCTACGCGGCCTGCATGGCCGGCATCGAGACCCTCGGCGCCGGCCCGGTGATCGCCGAGCGGGTCCGCACCGGCGCGCCCGTGCTCGGCATCTGCGTCGGCATGCAGATCCTGTTCGACGCCGGCGAGGAGCACGGCGTCGTCACCAAGGGCCTCGGCCTCGCGCCCGGCACGGTGACCCGCCTGCAGGCGCCGGTCGTGCCGCACATGGGCTGGAACACGGTCGCCTGGCCCGAGGGCTCGGTCCTCGGCGCCGGCCTGCCCGACGACACCCGCTTCTACTTCGTGCACTCCTACGCCTCGACGGTCACCGATGCTCAGGCCGAGGCCGGCGTGCGCGTCGCGACCACCGTGCACGGCGAGCCGTTCGTCGCCGCGTTCGAGACCGGCGCGCTGCGGGCCACGCAGTTCCACCCCGAGAAGTCCGGCGACGCCGGGGCGACCCTGCTCGCCAACTGGCTCGGGACGCTCTGATCCCGCTTGTCCAAGGAACGGGCGAAACGGCGCGCGCTGCTGGAGGCCGAGCGCGCCGAGCGGATGCGCCGGCACGAGCGCAAACAGGCCCGCCGGGCCGCCGTGCGCCGGCTGGTGCCCAAGGTCCGCGTCGGGCGGACCGGTAAGATCTTCGCGCGCCGCTCCTGGAAGCAGCGCACCATCATCGCCATCCTCGTGCTGGCGGTCCTGGCCCTGGTCTGGACGTCGATCGACTCCTGGCCGGCCCGGATCGGCATCAGCGCGATCCTCATCGTCGCCACCCCGGCGCTCACCGTGCTCGTTCTGGACCGAAGGATCTGACACTCATGGCCCTGCAGCTCCTGCCCGCCGTCGACGTCGCCGACGGCCAGGCCGTCCGTCTCGTCCAGGGCGCCGCCGGCAGCGAAACCACCTACGGCGACCCGCTCGAGGCCGCCCTGGCCTGGCAGCGGCAGGGCGCGGAGTGGATTCACCTCGTCGACCTCGACGCCGCCTTCGGCCGCGGCTCCAACGCCGAACTCCTCGCCGACGTGGTCCGCCGCCTCGACGTGCGGGTGGAGCTCTCCGGCGGCATCCGCGACGAGGCCTCGCTGAAGGCGGCGCTGTCCACCGGCGCGACCCGCGTCAACCTCGGCACCGCGGCGCTGGAGAACCCCGACTGGTGCGACCACGTCTGCGCCACCTACGGCGAGCAGGTCGCGGTCGGCCTCGACGTGCGCGGGCACCAGCTCGCGGCCCGCGGCTGGACCAAGGAGGGCGGCGACCTCTTCGAGGTGCTCGACCGGCTCGAGAAGGCGGGCTGCGCGCGGTACGTGGTCACCGACGTGATGCGTGACGGCACGCTCACCGGCCCGAACCTGACCCTGCTGCTCGAGGTCACCGGCCGCACGAAGAAGCCGGTGATCGCCAGCGGCGGCGTGTCCAAGCTCGACGACCTGCGCCAGCTCGCGGCGCTCGAGCCCGCGGGCGTGGAGGGCGTGATCGTGGGCAAGGCCCTGTACGCCGGCGCCTTCACCGTCACCGAGGCCCTCACGGCGCTGCAGGAGTCGGCATGACGGTTGCCGTGCGGGTCATTCCGTGCCTCGACGTCGACGCCGGGCGGGTCGTCAAGGGCGTCAACTTCCTCAACCTGCGTGACGCCGGCGACCCGGTCGAGCTCGGCGCCGCCTACGACGCCGCGGGCGCCGACGAGCTCGTCTTCCTCGACGTGACCGCCTCCTCGGACGGGCGCGCCACGATGCTGGACGTCGTCCGCCGTACGGCGGAAACGGTCTTCATCCCGCTGACCGTCGGCGGCGGCGTGCGCAGCGTCGGCGACGTCGACACGCTCCTGCGCGCCGGCGCGGACAAGGTCGGGGTGAACACGGCCGCGATCGCCCGCCCGGAGCTCATCGCCGAGATCGCCCAGCGCTTCGGCAACCAGGTCCTCACGCTCTCGCTCGACGTGCGGCGCGGCGCGGGCCGGCCCAGCGGCTTCGAGGTCACCACCCACGGCGGGCGCCGGGGCACGGGCCTGGACGCGGTCGAGTGGGCGGCGCGGGTCGCCGAGCTCGGGGCGGGGGAGATCCTGCTCAACTCGATGGACGCCGACGGCACCAAGGACGGCTTTGACCTGGAGCTGATCCGGGCCGTACGCGAGGTCGTCGACATCCCGGTGATCGCCAGCGGCGGGGCCGGGAAGGTCGCCGACTTCGCGCCGGCGGTCGCGTCGGGCGCCGACGCGGTGCTCGCGGCCAGCGTGTTCCACTTCGGCGAGCTGACGATCGGCGACGTGAAGGGTGCCCTGCGCACCGCCGGGCACCCGATCCGGTAAGGGTCAGCCGGCCTTCTTGCCGGCGGCGACGGCGATGCCGACGATCCAGCCGACGAACAGGCCGTAGGCCGACGCCGCCGCGGCGGCGTTGAGCGCCCCGAGCATCGTCGGGTCGGCGATGATGAACGCGGTCGTGAACGCGGCGAGCGCGGCGCCGAAGATCAGGGCCGCCCAGCCGATCACGACCGCGCCGCCGCCGCCGGCCACCGTCTTGGCGCAGACGGCGAGGACCAGCGCGACGAACAGGATCAACAGCAGCGCGCGCAGGTCGTTGGCGAGCAGCTCCCGGGCGGCGTTGCCGGAGCCGTCACGCGGGCTGATCCACCAGCGCGGCCAGGCCAGCATGCGCAGGAAGAAGCCCCAAACGGTCGAACCGTCGCTGTGCCGGTCGACCCACTCAGTGAAGATCTGGTTGCCGAAGATCAGCACCAGCAGGACCGTCGCCAGGATGCCGGCGCCGGTCGCGGTCCGGGAACGGAAGAGGGCCATACCAATGAATGTAAGGGGCGGCCCGAATCCGCGCAGACGTGAATACGCTGAATGAACAATGGTGCGAACCGCGCCCGGCCCACGTTTACGACCTGGGAAAACTTGCCTCACACCACATGAATTGCGGCCCCGCCGGTCACCCAGTCGGGTCGCTCGCCCGACGCCGGGCGCAGCGCCCACGCCTCCTGCAGCGCCGTGACGGTCGCCCCGATCGCCGGCCGGGTCGCGGCCGCCGCCCGCCACGCGACGCTCACCCGCCGGGCCGCCTCCGGGGCCACCGGGCGCGCGAGCACCCCGGGCGGCAGCGCGGTGCGGGCCAGGCGCGGGATGAACGCCACCCCGAGCCCCTCGGCGACGAACGTCAGCTGCGTCTCGAACTCGTTCACCAGGATCGCCGGGCGCAGCCCGGGCAGCATCCGCAGCAGCCACTCGTGGCAGACGGTCCCCGGCGTCGAGCCGATCCAGCGCTCCTCGCGGACCTCGTCGAGGGTGACCGGGCCGGCCCCGTCGGCGAGCGGGTGCCCGGCCGGCAGGATCAGGTCCCCGACGTCCAGGCCCAGCTCGACGCTCGCGACGCCGGGCGGGTACGTCACCGGGATCTCCAGCCACTCGTCGATCAGGGCGACGTCGACGATCCCGCGCAGGATGCCGGCGAAGCTCGCCTCCCGGTCCGTCTCCAGCAGCGTCGGCTCCAGCGCCGGATGGTCCGCCGCGAGCCGGCGCAGCGCGTGGGGGAGCAGGCCCCGGCACGCCGTCGGGAACGACGAGATGCTCAGCCGCCCCGACACCGTCTCCTGGTGCGCGGCGAGCGCCGCCTCGGCCTCCTCGACCGCCGCGAGGACCCGGCCCGCGTGCTCGGCGAGGACCCGCCCGGCCTCGGTCAGCCGCAGCCGCCGGCCGTCCTTCTCCACGAGCGTGGTGTGCGTCTCGCGCTCCAGCTTCGCGATGTGCTGGGAGACCGCCGACGGCGTGATGTGCAGCGCGCCCGCCGCGGCCGTGACCGTGCCGAACGTCTGGACCGCGCGGAGCGCCTGGAGGCGCGACAGGTCAAGCATGAAGCAATGCTAAAACCTGGATGCAGTACTTTGCGATGGTGCTTCACGGTTCGAGGGCCAATCATCGAGCCATGAAACCTCGCGACCTCGCCCTGGCGACCGTGGTCTCGCTCATCTGGGGCGTCAACTTCGTGGTCATCCACGTGGGCCTGGACAGCATGTCGCCGCTGCTGTTCTGTGCCCTGCGCTTCGGGGTCGCCGCGCTGCCCGCGGTGTTCCTGGTCGGCCGGCCCAAGGCGCCCTGGCGCTGGGTGATCGCGACCGGGATCGCGCTCGGGGTGGTGAAGTTCTCGCTGCTCTTCGCCGGCATGGCGGCCGGGCTGCCGTCCGGGCTGTCGGCGCTGGTCCTGCAGAGCCAGGTCGTCTTCACGCTGGTCTTCGCGACGGTACTGCTGCGCGACCGCCCCGGCCCGAGGCGCATCGGCGGCGTGGTGCTGGCCGGGGCGGGGATCGTGCTGATCGCCACCCAGCTCGGCCTGGACCGTCCGCTGGGCGCGTTCCTGCTGGTCGTGGCGGCCGGCGCGGCCTGGGGCCTGGCCAACGTCGCGATGCGCAAGGCCGCGGCCGCCGACATGCTCAACTTCATGGTGTGGGTGAGCGCGGTCGCCACCCCGCCGCTGGTGCTGCTGACGCTGACCGTCGACGGGCCCGCGTACGTCTGGAGCGCCCTGCGGGGCCTGGACCTCGTCGCCGTCGGAGCCATCGCGTACATCGCCTACCTGAGCACGCTGCTCGGCTTCGGGGTGTGGGGGCGGCTGATCGGCCGCTACGGGGCCGGAACCGTGGCGCCGTTCGCGGCCCTGGCGCCGGTGTTCGCGATCCTGTCGTCCGCGCTGGTGCTGCACGAGCGGATCCACTGGTACGACCTCGTGGGCGGCGCCGCGATCGTCGGCGGTGTGCTCCTCGGCGCCGTGGTGAAATTGGACTTGCCCTCGGATGCCACTGATGCCAGGCTGAGGCCAATCGAGCGCGTTTAGGGGGCCAATGTTGTCGGCTATTGTCCGCGGTGCCCAGCTGGCCCGCATGCTCAACGCCTGGCAGGTCGCCGTCGGGGTGCGCGGCCCGGGCGGGAAACGTCCCGAGTACGTGGTGCTCGCCAACGCGGTGCGCGGCCTGCTCATCGACGGCCGCCTGGCCCTGGGCGTGCGGCTGCCCGCGGAACGGGAGCTGGCGGCGGCGCTGGGCATCAGCCGGACCACCGTGACCGCCGCCTACCGCGAGCTGCGCGAGAGCGGGCACGTGTCGAGCCGCCGGGGCGCGGGCAGCTGGACCGAGCTGCCGGCCGGGCACCGGGTGGGCACGTCGGGGCTGTGGACCCCGAGCGACGACGCCGGCCTGATCGACCTGGGCTGTGCCGCGATGCCGGCCCCGCCGGAGTTCGCGGCGGCCGCGGCGGAGGCGGTGGCGGACTTGGAGCCGTACCTGTGCGGCCCCGGCTACCAGCCGATGGGCCTGCTGGTCCTGCGCGAGGCGATCGCGTGCGCCTACACCGCCCGCGGCCTGCCCACGGCCCCGGACCAGGTCATGATCACCGGCGGCGTGCAGCAGGCCCTGGACCTCCTGCTGCGACTCCTGGTCGCCCCGGGTCAGCGCGCGCTCGTGGAGACCCCCACGTATCCGAACGCCTTGAGCGCGTTCGTGGCCGGCCGGGCGAGGATCAGCTCCTACGCCATCGGCCCCGACGGCTGGGATGCCGACCTGCTGCTGTCGACGGTGCGGGCCGCTCAGGCGCGGGTGGCGTACCTGATTCCGGAGTTCCACAACCCGACGGGCCACCTGATGCCGGCCGCGCTGCGCGAGAAGCTGCCGCCCGCGGCGCACGCCGCCGGCACGGACCTGATCATCGACGAGTCCTTCGTGGACCTGGCCCTGGACCCGGACGTGGCCGCCGCGATGCCGCCGGCGGTCGCGGCGTTCGACCGCACCGCGCGGGTGCTCACGATCGGCGGCATGAGCAAGGCCTTCTGGGGCGGCCTGCGCATCGGCTGGGTGCGCGGCCCGGCCCCCCTGATCGCCCGCCTCGCCGCGGCCCGCGTCGGCGTGGACATGGCCTCGCCGGTGCTCGACCAGCTCGTGGCCGCGCGCCTCCTGCAGCGCCGCGACACGATCGTGGCCGCGCGCCGCAAGCAGCTGCTGGTCCAGCGCGACACCCTGGCCGCGGCGCTGCGGGCCGAACTGCCGGAGTGGCGCTTCGTCCTGCCGCGGGGCGGGATGGTCATCTGGGCCGAGCTCGACGCGCCGGTGTCCAGCGCGCTGGCCCGCTCGGCCGAGGAGCTGGGCGTGCGCGTGGCGCCCGGGCCCCGCTTCGGCGCGGACGGCACGATGGAGCGCTTCATGCGGCTGCCGTTCACGCTGCCGGAGGCGGACCTGGTCGAGGCGGTGCGGCGGCTCGCGGAGGCCCGCACCGACCTGGACCGGCCGCGCCGCCACTCCTGGTCGGCGCAGACGGTGCTGGCCTGACCCGCTCCCCGGCCTCCACGGTGATCTCGGGTCGCGTGGCCGGGCGATGACGCGTCGTGGCCCCCGGGGATGGCGGTTCCCGGGGGCCACGACACTGTGGGGTGTGAATAGAGGTCCTTATATCTCCGCGAGCGTCCCGGCGTACATCCGGTCGATGTCGGCCGCGAAGGACTTCTCCACGACCCGGCGCTTCACCTTCAGCGACGGCGTCAGCTCGCCGTCCTCGATGGACAGGTCCCGGCCGAGGATGCTGAACTTCTTGATCTGCTCCCAGCGGTTGAGCTTCGCGTTGAGCTCGCGCACGTAGCCCTCGACGAGCTCGAAGGCCTCGGGGGAGGAGACGATCTCCGCGTAGGACTTGCCGGCGAGCGGCGTGCCCGCGGCCCAGCCGGCGATCGCGTCCGGGTCGAGCGAGACGAGCATCGTCACGTAGTTGCGGGCCTGGCCGACGACGATGGCCTGGGAGGTGTACGGGCAGACCGACTTGAACAGGCCCTCGATGTGGCTCGGCGCGACGTACTTGCCGCCCGAGGTCTTGATCAGGTCCTTCTTGCGGTCGGTGATGCGCAGGTAGCCGGCGTCGTCGAGCTCGCCGATGTCGCCGGTGCGGAACCAGCGGTCCTCGGTGAACGCGGCCGCGGTCTCGTCGGGCAGGTTGTGGTACCCCCGCATCACCGGCGTGCCCCGCAGCAGCACCTCACCGTCGGAGTCGAGGCGGATCTCGAGGTCGCCGAGGATCTGCCCGACGGTGCCGATGCGCGCCTTGCCCTCCCGGTTGACGAAGGAGCCCGCGGACGTCTCCGTGAGCCCGTACCCCTCCAGGATCGGCAGCCCGGCGGCGAAGAAGAACTCGGCGATCTCCGGGGCGAGCGGCGCCGAGCCGGAGACCATCGCGCGCATCCGGCCGCCGAGGCGGGCGCGCAGCTTGCTGAAGACCAGCTTGTCGGCGATGCCGAGCTGGAACTTGAGCAGGCCGCCGGGCTCGCGGCCGGCCAGCCGCTCGGCGGAGGCGCGCTTGCCGACCCCGAGGGCCCAGGTGAAGATCTTGAGCTTGGCCCCGCCGTCGGCCTGGGCGCCGGTCACCACGCGGTTGTAGACCTTCTCGAAGACCCGCGGCGCCGCGCACATGAGCGTCGGGCGGATCCGGCCGAGGTTGTCGATGAGCTTGTCCACGCGGCCGTCGACGTACGTGGGCAGCCCTACGTACAGGATCCCGCACAGCAGCGTCTTGCCGAACGAGTGCGACAGCGGCAGCCAGAGATACTGCAGGTCGTCGGCGGTGAGCACGCCCGTGTCCTGCTGCGTCTTGCCCTGCCACACCCAGCCGGCGTGCAGCAGCTCGACGCCCTTCGGGCGCCCCGTCGTGCCGGACGTGTAGATGAGCGTCGCCAGCCGGTCGCCCTCGATGCCCGCGACGATGCCGTCGATGAGCCCGGGGTCCGCGGCGATCGCGGCGCGCCCGGCGGATTCCAGGTCCGCCATGGTCATCGTCGGTTTGGCTTCGGTACCGTCCGGAGCCCCGTCGATCAGCACGATGTGCGTCAGGTTCGGCAGTTCCGCGTCCTTGAGCTTCGCCGCCTGCTCGGGGTTCTCGGCGAAGAGCACCTTGGAGCCGGAGTCCGCGACGATGTAGACGGCCTCCTCGGGCTCGGTCGTGGGATACACGGTCGTCGTCGCCGCGCCCGCGAGCACGACGCCGAGGTCGGCGAGGATCCAGTCCAGCCGCGTGCTCGACAGCACCGCGACACGGTCCTCGGGCGCGACGCCCAGCGTGGTCAGGCCGGCCGCGATGGCCCGGGCGTGCTCGTCGACCTCGCGCCAGGTCATCCAGATCGGGTCCCCGGCGTCGTCGGGGGCGGGGCGGCCGAAGGCGGGGGCGTCGGGGGTTGCGGCGACCCGGTGCAGGAACATGTCCGGGATCGAGCGGTACGGCAGTTCGAGCCGCTGGGTCTGGGTCATGATCGGGCTGCCTTCCGGGCGGTCCGGGAGAATACGCCGCAAGCCGTGAGCGCCGTCACGTCCGTCGGTTACCAGACGGTAAACCGTCGATCCCGTTACCGGCTAGACCCGAAACCGAAACGTGAGCAAGCGGCGGAACGCGTGCTCTGGAACCAGATTCAAGACCCAGCAGTCGTACCTCAGATGCCGAGCCGGGCCCCGCGCAGCTTTTCGGCCAGATCGTCCGGGCCGGTCACCGACACCTCGGCGACGGACTGGCGGCCGCTGAAGAACAGCACCAGCTCCCCGGGCGCGCCCGACACCCGCACGACGGGCTCCCGCTTCGGGTTGACCGTGAACGGCTCCACGCCGGGGCCGCGGACCTCGACGCGGGCGGGGAAGCGGCGGGCGGACAGGCGGGCCGTGGTCTTCGCGCGGGCGGCGAGCACCTCGGTGTGCGACGGCGGAAGGTCGCGCGGCGTCCAGCCCGGCGCGGCCCGTCGCACGTCCTCGAGGTGGACGAAGAACTCGGTCGCGTTCATCGCCTCGTCGAACGGGCGCAGCAGCAGCGGCCCGCGCCGCACCCGGTCCACGAGCGCCGGGTAGTCGCCCGCGGCCAGATCGTCCTGCACCTTGCGGGTGTGCCCGGCGACGGCCCTGAGCACGATCCCGGCGGCGGCGTCCGGGCGGTGCTCGCGCAGCACGAGGTGGGCGGCGAGGTCACGCGTCGCCCAGCCCTCGCACAGCGTGGGCGCGTCCGGCCCGGCGGCGAGCAGCGCGTCGGCGAGCGCCGCGCGCTCCGAACGGGCGAAGGCAGTCATGGGCATAACGCTAGCCCCGAAATTGTCGTACCTCGTCGGTAAGGTTGTCGTGCGTTCGGGTCGCTTACCGTCGCGGAACCAGGGAGCGTGTGTTGACCAGTGGCAAGGTGCTCGCGAAGGGTTTCCGGGTGCTCGGCCACGCGGTCCGTGACGAGCCTCACATGTTCGTGTGGTCGGTCCTCGGCAGCGTGCTGTTCAGCCTGCTGACCATCGCCACGGCATTCGTCTCGGGGCGCGTGGTCGGCGAGATCGTGGTGCCGGCCTTCGACCGGGGCCGCGTCGGCACCGGCACGCTCGTGCTGGGCGGCCTGGCCGTGCTCGCGGTCAGCCTCGGCAAGATCGTGGGCATCTTCGGCCGCCGGCTCGGCGCCGGCGCGATGCAGTTCAACCTGCAGGCGAAGTATCGCCGGGCCGTCACCCGCCGCTACCTGCGCCTGCCGCTGGCCTGGCACCAGCGCAACGCGACCGGGACGCTGCTGTCCAACGCGAACGCGGACGTGGAGTCGGCGTGGTATCCGATCGCCCCGTTCCCGTTCGCGGTCGGCACCATCGTGATGCTCGTGGCCGCGGTCGCCTCGCTCTTCGTCACCGACTGGGCGATGGCGCTGGTCGGCGTGGCCGTCTTCCCGGCGCTGCTGCTGGTCAACGTGGCCTATTCGCGGCGCATGTCGCCGCGGGTGGCCCGGGCCCAGCAGCTGCGGGCCGAGGTCAGCGCGGTCGCGCACGAGAGCTTCGACGGTGCCCTGGTCGTCAAGACGATGGGCCGCGAGGCCTCGGAGACCGAGCGGTTCGCGGCCAAGGCCGTGCAGCTGCGCGACGCCACCATCCGGGTCGGCCGGGTCCGGGCCATGTTCGACCCGGTCCTCGACGCGCTGCCCAGCATCGGCACCCTGGCGGTGCTCGTCGTCGGCGGTTATCGGTATCGTGCCGGCGCCGTCGGGGTCGAGCAGGTCGTCAGCGTCGCGTTCCTGTTCACCGTGCTGGCCTTCCCGGTCCGGGCGATCGGCTGGGTCCTCGCCGAGCTGCCCCGCAGCGTCGTGGGCTGGGAGCGCATCCGCCGGGTGCTCGACGCCGAGGGCGACACCGTCTACGGCACCACCGCCCTGACCGGCACCGGCCCGGTCGCCCTACGCTTCGACGGCGTCGACTTCGCCTACACCGACGAGACCGGCAACGGGCCCAAGGTGCTCACGGGGGTCACCTTCGACGTCCCCGCCGGGCGCACGGTCGCGCTGGTCGGGCCCACCGGCTCGGGCAAGTCGACCATCGCGGCGCTCGCCGCCCGGCTCGTCGACCCCGCGGCCGGCACGGTGACGCTCGACGGCGTCGACGTGCGGGAGCTGCACCAGGACGCGCTGACCGCCAGCACCGCGCTCGTCGCGCAGGTCCCGTTCGTCTTCGACGACACCATCCGCGGCAACATCACCCTCGACCGGGCCGGCGTCGACGACGAGGCGGCCTGGAGCGCGCTGCGGCTGGCGCAGGCCGACGGGTTCGTCGGGCACCTCGCCGACGGCCTCGACACCATGGTCGGCGAGCGCGGCACCTCCCTGTCGGGCGGGCAGCGCCAGCGGCTCACCATCGCCCGCGCGCTGGCCGGCTCGCCGCGGCTGCTCGTGCTCGACGACGCCACGAGCGCCGTCGACCCGCGGGTCGAGGCCGCGATCCTGGCCGCGCTGCGCCGCGACGACGGCTCCCGCCCGGCCCCGGCGGCACCGCTCGCGGATCGCCCCGGCGCGGGGTCCCCGGGCCGCGAGCCCGGCTCGGCGGCACCGGCCGCTGGGTCCCGGCCCGCGAACGGGGCCGCCGGGGCCGGCTCGGCGGCGCCGCGGGCGGACCGGCCCGCGCAGGCCGCCTCGATCCTCGTCGTCGCCTACCGCCGGGCCACGATCGCCCTCGCCGACGAGGTGGTCTACCTCGAACGGGGCCGGGTCGTGGCCCGCGGCACCCACGCCGAGCTGCTGGAGACCGCGCCCGGCTACGCCGACCTGGTCACCGCCTACGAGAAGGCGGAGGAGGAGCGGGAGCGCGAGCACGTCTTCGACGGCGACCGGCTGGACGACGGCCGCGACGGGCCCGGGCTCGGCGCCCAACGCCTGGACGAGGGCCGCGACGGCCGGCTGGACGAGGAGACCCTGAGCGCATGACCACCGTCGAGAGCGCGGCCGCGACCGCCGCGTCCGCCACCCGCATGTCGGTGCTGCGCCGCGGCCTGGCCCTGTCCCCGGAGCTGTTCACCGGGCTCGCCGGCACGCTCGGCCTGGCCCTGCTCGCCACCGTCGGCCGCGTCGCCGTGCCCGTCGCCATCCAGCAGGGCATCGACCGGGGCATCCGCGCGCCGGGCGGCCCCGACCTCGGCGTGATCACGCGCATCGTGGCGGTCACCGCCGGGGTGCTGCTCGTCACGATGGTCTGCTCCTACCTCATGAACGTGCGCCTGTTCACCGTGAGCGAGACGGCCCTGGCCGGCATCCGGGCGCGCACCTTCCGGCACATCCACGATCTGTCGATGCTGCACCAGCAGTCCGAGCGCCGCGGCGCGCTGGTCTCGCGGGTCACCGGCGACGTCGACCAGATCAGCCAGTTCCTGCAGTTCGGCGGCCTGCTCTTCGTGGTCAACCTGGGCCAGCTCACGGTCACCACGATCGTCATGCTCTGGTACTCCTGGCAGCTCACCCTCATCGTCTTCGCCGCGTTCGCCCCGCTCGTGTTCGTGGTCCGGTTCTTCCAGCGCCGGCTCAGCGTGCTCTACCTCGAGGTGCGCGAGAGCGTCGGCGCGATGCTCGGCGTGATCGCCGAGAGCGTCGTGGGGGCGCCGGTCGTGCGCGCCTACGGCATCCAGCGCCGCACCGGCGAGCGGCTCGACGGCGCGATCGAGCGGGCGCGGCGCAACCAGTTCCGCGCCCAGACCAACAACGTGATCAGCATGAGCTTCGGCGAGCTGGCGGCCGGGCTCGCGCTCGGCGGCGTGATCGTCGCGGGCACCCTGCTCGGCGTCGGCGGCCACCTCACCGTCGGGCAGCTCACCGCGTTCCTGTTCCTGGCCACGCTGTTCGTGCAGCCGGTGCAGGTCGCCACCGAGGTGCTCAACGAGGCCCAGAACGCGATCGCCGGCTGGCGCCGCGTGCTGGACATCATCGAGACCGAGCCCGACGTCGCCGACCCGGGCAAGGAGGGCCGCGCGCTGCCCGACGGCCCGATCGACGTGCGCTTCGACCACGTCCACTTCGCCTACCCCGACGGCCCCGAGGTGCTCAGCGACGTCGACCTGACGGTCACGGCCCGCACGCGCGTCGCGGTCGTTGGCGAGACCGGCAGCGGCAAGACGACCTTCGCGAAGCTGCTGACCCGGCTCATGGACCCGAGCACGGGCCGCGTGCTGCTCTCGGGCGTGCCGCTGGACACCGTCCGCTTCGACTCGCTGCGCAGCCGGGTCGTCATGGTGCCCCAGGACGGTTTCCTGTTCGACGCGACGATCGCCGACAACGTCCGCTTCGCCCGCCCCGAGCTGACCGACGCCGACCTGCTGCACGCCTTCACCGCGCTGGGCCTGAACGACTGGCTGGAGTCCCTGCCCGACGGCCTGCGGACCCAGGTCGGCGAGCGCGGCGAGTCCCTGTCGGTGGGCGAGCGGCAGCTGGTGGCCCTGGCCCGCGCCTACGTGGCCGACCCCGACCTGCTCGTCCTGGACGAGGCGACGAGCGCCGTGGACCCCGCGACCGAGGTGCGCCTGCAGCGCACCCTGGACGCCGTGACCCGCGGCCGCACGACCATCGCGATCGCCCACCGCCTGTCGACGGCCCAGTCCGCGGACGAGGTCATCGTCGTGGACAAGGGCCGCGTCGTCCAGCGCGGCCCGCACACGGCCCTGCTGAGCGACCCGGCGTCGATCTACGCCCGCCTCTACGCTTCGTGGCTGGAACAGACCCGCTGACGCCTGAGCCCGCACTCCCACCCGCGGACGCTTCCAACTCGCCTCGCCGCGCTTCCGACCCGGCAAGCGTCCAGCCTTCTTGAGCGCTCGCCGCCGGGCGCTGGGCGCTCGTTGCTGGGCGCTCGTTGCTGGGCGCGGGGTGCTCGGTGCTCGGTGTTGGGCGCGGGGTGCTGTGTGCTGGGCGTGGGGTGCGGGGTGCTCGGTGTTGGGCGCTAGGTGGCCGGTGTTGGGGCGCTGGGTTCTCTGTGCTCAGTGCTCAGTGCTCAGTGCCCCGTGCCCGGTGCCCGGTGCCCGGTGCTCAGTGCTCGGTGCTGGGCGTGGGGTGCTCGGTGTTTGGGCGCTTAGCGCGGGGTTCGGGATGTTCAGTGTTCGGGTGCTTGGCGCGGGGTCCGGGGTGCGCGGTGCGGTGCCGCTCGGATGCGCGTCTGGCTCGCCGTGCGGCTGGCGTCCGTGGCTCGGGCGGGCTTCCGGCTCGGCGTCCCCGGCTTGGCGTCTTCGGCTCGGACGAGTTCGGCGGGTGCGGGTGCGGGTCGGGGTGGCTCCCGGCTTGGCGGTTTTGGGTTGGACGCGTTCGGCTCTGCGGGTGCGGGTGCGGGTGCGGGTGCGGGTGCGGGTGCGGGTGCGGGTCCGGGTCCGGGTGCGAGTGCGGGTGCGGGTCGGGGTGGCTTCCGGCTTGGCGTCTTCGGCTTGGATGCGTTCGGCGGGTGCGGGTGTGAGTTGGGCGGGCTTCCGGCTTGGCGGTTTTGGGTTGGACGCGTTCGGCGGTGCGGGTGCGGGTCGGGCGGGCCTCCGGCTTGGCGTCTTCGGCTCGGACGCGTTGACGAGTGCGGGTGTGGGTCGGGGTGGATTCCGGGTTCGCGGCTTTGGCGGACGCGTTCGGCTCGTGCTCGTGCGGGTGCGGTTCGGGCGCGTGGCCGGCTCGGTGTGTGGTACGTCGGTGGGCTGCGTGCTTGGGGGGCTCGGACTCGGGGGTGGGCCGCGATTGTCGAATGTGCGCGGTCCGGGAAGGTGCTCGAGTGCCTTGGCTTGCCGATAAGTCGGGCGCTTCGCGCCGCGACTTATCAGATTTATACCCCGTCGGGCGATAAATGCGACCTGCCCGGAAGTGGAGGGCGAGTCGATTCACGTCCGGCACTATGTGTCGGGGGTTCTCGCAGGCCGGGGATGGCCTACATTGGGCGCATGTCAGCCGGGGGCCGCCGATTCGTGCCGATGCAGGTGCGCGTCGCGGTGACGGGGTTCCACGCGGTGGGCGGGATCATGCTCACGCTCGCGCTCATGGCCCTCGGCGTACTGCTGTCGGGGATGCAGGTGGATCCGGTGGCTCAGGGCGGTACCGGATATTTGGATTTCGTGCTGTTCTTCAACGCGGTGCTGTTCCTGTCGCCGCTGGCCGTGGTCCTGGTTTTCCTCGGCGCGCGGGTGCGGCGGGGCGAGCACTGGGCCTGGCTTGCGAGCCTCGTGTTCTGGGGGTTCGCGGGGACGATGACGCCGCTGCTCGCGTGGGTGCTGGACGCGCCGGTGTCGCTGCGGTTCGTGCCGGTCGTGTGCGCGGCCGTGATGGTCGGGCTGCTGCTGACCCCGCAGGCGCGCACGCACTGCGCGGACCTGGCGGACGACTGACGACCGGCGGCTGCCGGCCTCACGGGCGCGCACGCATCGCGCGGACCTGGCGGGCGACTGGCCGCCGCTCGTGGCCGTGGACGTTGACCTGGCCGTGGGCGCGGTCAGGGCAGCGGGTCGGCCAGATAGTGCTGGACGGTCGGGGCGACGTTGCGCACCACCTGCTCGGGGGTCATGGAGGCGAGGGGTTCGACCTTGAGGACGTACCGCAGCATCGCGAGCCCGATTATCTGCGACGCGACGAGGGCGGCCCGGGTCGGGGCCTCGGCCGGGTCCAGGTTCAGGGCGCGCGTGGCGCGGCGCAGGATCTGGCTCACCAGGAACTCGCGCAGCATGCGGGCGGACCAGTCGTGCTGCATCGCGCTGCGCACCAGGGCCACGACCGGCGTGCCCGCGGGGGAGTCCCAGACCGACAGGAACGTGCGGACCAGCCGCTCGCCGACGCCGTCGAGGCCGGGCTCGAAGACCTGCGGGAGGATCTCGCCGGGGTCGATCGGGGCGTCCATGGCGGCCAGGAACAGCTGGTCCTTGGCGCCGAAATAGTGGTGCACCAGCGCCGGGTCCACGCCGGCGCTGGTCGCGATGTGCCGGATGGACGCCCCGTCGAAGCCCCGCTCCGCGAACGCCTGGCGGGCGGCGTTCAGGATCGCCTCTCGGGTGTCCTGGTTGCCGGGGCGTCGTCCGGTGCGAGCCATGTGCCTCTTCCTGATGTCGTACCGTGCGGTGCCCGCCGGCCCCGCCCGGCGCCCGATATCGGGGCGCCAGGCGGTGCGAGCGATCCCAGCTTATTCGGCCGCTGCTCCGGCGCCCCCGGTGCGTCGATCGACGCCGGCCCGGGACCCGGCTCTCCGCGATCGTCGGGGCACCGGTGGCCCTGCTCGGCGCGTGTGACGCGGCCGGGCCGGGTGCTACGCGGTGCGGCGGCGCAGGGTGGCCGCGCCGAGGAGCAGGGCCAGCAGGACGCAGCCGACGATGATGGCCAGGTCGCGCCACACGACGCCGGTCGGATCGGTGTGGGTGCCCAGTTCGGTGAGGGCCTGCACGGCGTACGACATCGGCAGCGCGTCGCTGATCGCCTCCATCCACCCGGGCATCCGGTCGCGGGGCTGGAGCAGGCCGCACAGCAGCACCTGGGGCAGCACGACGGCCGGCATGAACTGCACCGCCTGGAACTCGCTGTCGGCGAAGGCGCTCACCAGCAGGCCGAGCGCCATGCCGAGCACCGAGTTGCCGACCGCGATGACGGCCACGAGCCACGCCGGGCCGGCGGTGTCGAGGCCCAGCAGCCAGTACGCGAGTGCCGACACGACCGCCGCCTGCACCGCGGCCGCGACGGCGAAGGCCAGCCCGTAGCCGAGCAGGATGTCGACCTTCCCGATCGGCGTGGTCAGGAGCCGTTCCAGGGTGCCGCTGGTGCGTTCGCGGAGCATCGCCACGCTCGTGAGCAGGAACATGATCACGAGCGGGAAGACCCCGAGCATGATCAGGCCCACGCGGTCGAACAGGAGGGGGTTGTCGTCGTAGAGGTACCGCAGCAGCGTGAGCAACACCGTCGGGACCACGAGGATCAGCGCGATCGTCCGGCGGTCGTGGCGCAGCTGGCGCAGGATGCGCGCGGCGGTGCCGAAGGTCAGTCGCAGCGACATGGTGTCAGCCCGCCTTGGTCGTCTGGTCGGGATGGTTGCGGGGCATGGCTCAGCTCACCGTTTCGGTCTCGTGGGCCTGCACGAGCCTGAGGAACGCTTCGTCGAGGTCGTCGGTGCCGGCTGATCGGCGTACGGCATCAGGGGTCTGATCCGCGATGAGGTGGCCCTCGCGGATCAGCAGCAGGCGGTCGCAGCGGCCGGCCTCGTCCATCACGTGGCTGGACACCAGCAGGGTGGAGCCGGCCTTCGCGAGGGCGTGGAATCGTTGCCAGAGCTCGTTGCGCAGCACCGGGTCCTGCCCGACGGTCGGCTCGTCGAGCACGAGCAGCCGCGGCTTGCTCACGATCGCGCAGGCGAGGGAGGCGCGGGCGCGCTGGCCCCCGGAGAGGCGGCCGACGAGCTGGTCCTTGGCCTTGCTCAGGCCCACGTCGCTGACGGCCTCGTCCGCCTCGCGCGCGCCGAGGCCGTAGAGCGACGCGAAGTAGCGCGCGTTCTCGCGGACGGTCAGGTCGGCGTACACGCTGGGGGCCTGGGTCAGGTAGCCCACCTTGTCGCGCAGCGGCCGCGACCCGGCCGGGTGGCCGAGGACGGTGACGGTGCCGCTCGCGACCTTCTGCACGCCGACGACGGCCCGCATGAACGTGGTCTTCCCGCTGCCGCTGGGCCCGAGCAGGCCGGTCACGCTGCCGGCGGGGACTGCGCAGGTGAGGTCGTGCAGCACCCGCCGCTTGCCGCGCGCGATGACGAGGTGCTCGACCTCGATCGCGTTGTCCATCGTGGTTGGTCCTTCCTGGCGGAGGGGTAAAGAACTCAACACTTGATGAAATCAACGGTAGATGAAGTCTTGGCCCCGGGCAAACCCCGACGCCCGGCTGGACCCGGCCCGGTTCGAGCCGAACCCGAAGCGGCGCTTCGCCCACCGTGGCGGGGCGGCAGCCGCCGCGGCCACCGGCGCGGACCTGAGTGCATGCGACAAGGGGCGGACCGGTTGCCCGGTCCGCCCCTTGTGCTGGAATCTGCGTCAGAGCGAGAGGACCCGCTCCAGGAAGTCCTTGTACTGCCGCAGCGCCACCCGCAGCGACTCGGTGTCAGGGTGCTTCGAGGTCTTGTTCGGGTTGATCGCGTGCTGCTGCTCCTGCAGCTTCTCGGCGAGCGTCTCGATCGCGTCGCTGATCACGGCGCTGGCCCGGGCCACCGCCTTGACCGGGTCGTCGACGAACTTGGACTCGGCCTTCGCGATCCGCGTGCGGAACTTGTCGGCCCGCTTGCGCTTCCAGAGCACGATCCGCTCCTCGACGATGTCGCCGGGGCGCAGCTGAGCCGGTGCGGCCGCCGCGTACTCGAGCTCGTCGTCCTCCTCGACCTCGTCCTCGTCGTCCTCGGCCACGATGAGCAGCACGCCGTCCCCGGCGTCCTCCTCGCCGTCCACGTCGGCGACGACGAGCACGACGTCCTCGCCCTCGTCTTCTTCCTCGTCGTCCTCGGCCTCGGCCACGAGGTCGTCGCTGTCGTCGGCGTCCTCGTCTTCGTCGTCGTCCGCTTCGGCTACGAGGTCGTCGCTGTCGTCCGCGTCCTCGGCGTCGGCGTCGGTCTCGGCCACCAGGAGCACGACTTCGCCGGCCTCCTCTTTACCGTCGGCCTCGACCACGACGAGCACCACGTCATCGGCACCGTCGTCCACGGCGGCCGGCTCCTCGGCGCCGTCCTCGTCCTCGTCTGCGGCGTCGTCGGCTTCGGCTGCGATCTCCTCGGCGGCGTCCTCCTCGGCAGCGTCGTCGTCTTCGGCGGCGGGTTCCTCGACCGTGTCAGCGTCGTCGGCCTCGGCCACGACGAGCACGACGTCTTCGGCACCGTCGTCTTCGGCGGCCGGCTCTTCGGCGCCGTCCTCGTCTGCGGCGTCGTCGGCTTCGGCTGCGATCTCCTCGGCGGCGTCCTCCTCGGCAGCGTCGTCGTCTTCGGCGGCGGGTTCCTCGACCGTGTCAGCGTCATCGGCCTCGGACTCGGCCACGACGGGCACGACGTCTTCGGCGACCGGCTCCTCGGCGGCGTCCTCGTCCGCGGCGTCGTCGGTCTCGGCCACGATGAGCACGGCGTCTTCGCCGGCCGCCTCCTCGGCGTCGTCGGCTTCGGCCGCAATCTCCTCAGCGGTGGGCTCGTCGATCGCGTCGGCTTCTTCGGCGTCCGTTTCGGCGGTGGGCTCGTCGATCGCGTCGGCTTCTTCGGCGTCGGTTTCCGCGGCGGCCTCATCGGCGTCCTCGGCGTCGGCGACCGGCTCCTCCGCGGCGTCCTCACCGTCGGCCTCGTCGGCCGCCGCGATCTCCTCGGCCGCGTCGGCGTCCTCGACCACGAGCACCGCGTCAACCTCGGCGGCGGGCTCCTCGTCGGCGACGACGACCGCGACGTCCTCGACCGCGTCGCTCTCCTCGGCATCGTCCGCCTCGGCGGCGGGTCCGTCGGCGGCTTCGATCCCCTCGGCGGCGGCCTCCGCTTCGGTGGCGGTCTCGTCGGCGGCGTCGTTCTCCTCGGTCTCGGCTTCGGCAACCGGCTCGTCGGAGTCTGCGGCGTTCTCGTCGGCGGTCGCGTCCGCCTCGGCCGCGGGCTCGTCGGCTTCGGTGGCCTCGTCTGAAACCACGATGGCGTCTTCGGCAACCGGCTCGTCGGAGTCTGCGGCGTTCTCGTCGGCGGTCGCGTCCGCCTCGGCCGCGGGCTCGTCGGCTTCGGTGGCCTCGTCCGAAACCACGACGGCGTCTTCGGCAACCGGCTCGTCGGAGTCTGCGGCGTTCTCGTCCGCGGCCTCTTCCGCCTCGGCTGCGGGCTCGTCCGAAGTCGCGATGGCGTCTTCGGCGTCCGGCTCGTCGGCGGCGTCGCTCTCCTCGGCCTCGGCTTCGGCAACCGGCTCGTCGGAGTCTGCGGCGTTCTCGTCCGCGGCCTCTTCCGCCTCGGCTGCGGGCTCGTCCGAAGTCGCGATGGCGTCTTCGGCGTCCGGCTCGTCGGCGGCGTCGCTCTCCTCGGCCTCGGCTTCGGCAACCGGCTCGTCGGAGTCAGCGGCGTTCTCCTCGGCGGCCTCTTCCGCCTCGGCCGCGGGCTCGTCGGCTTCCGTGGCCTCGTCCGAAACCACGACCGCAGCCTCACCCTCCGGCTCGTCGGCGGTCTCAGCCTCAGCGGCGGCCTCGTCCGCGGCGTCGATCTCCTCAGCGTCGGCCGAGGCGGCGGGCTCATCCCCAACCACGACGGCCGGCGAATCGGCAGCGTCCACGGCCTCGGCGACGACGGCGTCCGGTTCGTCGGCAGCCTCAGCGACCGGCTCCTCCGCAGCGCCGCCCTCCTCGGCAGCGTCCGCGGACTCGGCAACGGCGACGTCCGCAGAGTCGGCAACGACGGCGTCCGGCGAGTCGGCGGCGTCCACGGCCTCGGCGACACCGGCGTCCGGCTCAACGACGACAGCCTCAGCCACCGGCTCCTCCGAAGCCGCGGCCTCCTCCGCAGCGCCGCCCTCCTCGGTCTCCTCGGCAGCCTCCGACGTCACTTCAGTCGGTGCCTCGTCCGCAGCCGCGACGTCCGTCGCCGCCGCAACCGGCTCGTCGCTCTCCGCGACCGCCCCTTCCGAGCCCGGCGCGCCATCCTCCACCGCCTCGCTCTGCACAACGGCCGAATCGGTGACAGCAGGAGTGTCGTCGCCCGCGACGACCTCGGCATCCGCAACCCCAGTGGCCTCGACGAGGGCCGAGATGTCGTCCGGCACCGCGACGGAGATGGCCGGATCATCAGCCAGCGCCGCGGGTTCCTCGGCGGCGGCAGGGGCAGCGGCGGCAAGAGTGGCAGGAGCGGCGTCGTCGAGCGGTTCGCGCGGCGCCGGAACGGCGGCCTCGGCGGGTGCGTCCGCCGCGGGAGTGGAAGAAGACGACGACGAGGAGGGCGGCTGGTCGTTCGGCGGGGTGATGTTGGGGTGCATGGGTCCTCCGTCCGGCTCGGTCCGAACGGGGGCAGCCTCCCGGTCGGACTGCTGGTTGGCTCAGCGCAGGGGTCGCGGACGCCGGGAGGCCGTGCGGCGCCCGCAACCGACGACCGCACGACCGGCGGTGGGGTGCCCCCTGGAAGACGGGTAGGGGGTGGCCGTCGGCAGGCAGGGAAGGGGTGGGCGACCGCGCAGATCTCCCGTGCGGCGCACCGCCAAGGTACCCCCTCAACACCAGCAGCCATAGACCCCAAACCGCCGAGTCTGTACGGTGCGGGAGAATTGCCGTCGTGCCGTCGAACCTTGATCCAGAAGTGGCCGACCGTCTGCGCCGCAACGAGGCCGGACTCGTGCCGGCGATCGTGCAGGAGCACGGGACCGGCGAGGTGCTGATGCTCGCGTGGATGGACGACGAGGCCCTGCACCGCACGCTCACGACCGGTCGCGCCACGTACTGGTCGCGCAGCCGCAACGAGTACTGGGTGAAGGGCGAGACCTCCGGGCACGTCCAGCACGTCAAGTCGGTCGCGGTCGACTGCGACGGCGACACGCTGCTGATCACGGTCGAGCAGACCGGCGCCGCCTGCCACACGGGCAACCACACCTGCTTCTACACCCCGCTGGAGGTATCCGGATGACGACCGGCGCCGTGGCCCCCGACGAGGCCACCTTCCGCGAGCTCGCGCGCACCCGTCGTGTCGTCCCGGTGACACGGCGCCTGCTGGCCGACGGCGAGACCCCGGTCGGCGTGTACCGCAAGCTGGCGGGCGGCCCCGGCACGTTCCTGCTGGAGTCCGCGGAGCAGGGGGCGGGCGCGGCCGGCGCCGTCTGGTCGCGGTACAGCTTCATCGGCGTCCGCAGCGTGGCCACCCTCGTGGAGCGGGACGGGCGCGCGCACTGGCTCGGGTCGCCCCCGGCGAACGTCCCGGTCGACGGGGCCCCGACCGAGGTGCTCCGCGCGACCATCGCCGCGCTGACCGCCGACGACGCCGACCTGCGCGAGCTCAACCTGCCGCCGCTGTCGGGCGGCATGGTGGGCTTCCTGTCGTACGACGCCGTCCGCCGCTTCGAGCGCCTCCCCGAGATCGCCCTCGACGACCTCGGCCACCCCGAGCTCGGGATGATGCTCGCCACGGATCTCGTCGCGCTCGATCACTTCGAGGGCGCCGCGCTGCTCATCGCCAACGCGGTGCTGCCCGCGGCCGGGGCCGACGACGCCGCGGTCGCCGCCGCCTACCACCAGGCCATCGGCCGGCTCGACGCGATGACCACCGCGCTGTCCCGCCCGACGCCGCCGCTGGTGTCCACTGTGGACCGGGTGCCGCTCGGCGACGTGGTGAGCCGGACGCCGGCCGGGGAGTACCCGAAGGCGGTCGAGGCCGCGAAGGAGGCCATCCGCGCGGGTGAGTGCTTCCAGATCGTGGTCGCCCAGCGCTTCGAGCGCGCGACCGACGCCGACCCCCTCGACGTGTATCGCGTCCTGCGCACGACCAATCCCAGCCCGTACATGTACCTGCTGCGCTTCGACGGCTTCGACGTGGTCGGGTCCTCGCCCGAGGTACACGTGAAGGTCGACGGGCGGCGGGCACTGCTGCATCCGATCGCGGGCACGCGGTGGCGCGGGGCGACGCCGGAGGAGGACGCGGCGCTCGCGGCCGACCTGCTCGCCGACCCCAAGGAGCGCTCCGAGCACGTGATGCTCGTCGACCTGGCCCGCAACGACCTCGGGCGGGTGTGCAAGCCCGGCACGGTGGAGGTGCCCGAGTTCATGACGGTCGAGCGGTACTCGCACGTCATGCACATCGTCTCGACCGTCGTCGGTGAGCTGCACGACGACCGCACCGCCTTCGACACCCTCGCGGCCACGTTCCCGGCCGGCACCCTGTCCGGGGCGCCGAAGGTCCGCGCGATGGAGATCATCGAGGAGCTCGAGCCGACGCGCCGCGGCCTGTACGGCGGCGTCGTCGGGTACTTCGGCTTCGGCGGCGACATGGACACCGCCATCGCCATCCGCACCGCGCTGCTGCGCGACCGCACCGCGTACGTCCAGGCCGGCGCCGGCATCGTCGCCGACTCCGACCCGGCCGCGGAGGAGACCGAGACGCGCAACAAGGCCGCCGCGGTGCTGGCCGCCATCGCGACCGCCGAGACGCTGCGGCCGGCCCGGTGAACCTGTCGGGGCGGCGGGGCCTGGCGACCACGGTGGTGGCCTGTGCCGTGGCGGCTGCGGTCGTACTGTTCGCCGCCACCCGATCCTGGCAGACCGTCGTCACCGTGCAGCCGGCCCCGCTGCCGCCGCTGAAGGTCGACCGCACCGGCACCGAGATCGCGCCCTGGCTCACCGCGCTGGCCGTCGTCGGGCTCGCCGGCGCCGGCGCGCTGCTGGCCACCCGGGCCGCCGCCCGGCTCGCGGTCGGCGTCCTGCTCGTCGTCGCCGGCGCCGGCGTGGTCGTCGCGTCCCTGGTGACCCTCGACGAGCACGTGCGCGTGGCCTGGCCGCTGGTGTGCGCGCTCGGCGGCCTCGTCGTGCTCGCGGCCGGCGTGGTCACCGTGCGCTCCGGCCGCTCGTGGCCGGGCATGGGCGCGCGCTACGAACGCACCTCCGCGCCGGCCCGCCGGCAGCACGCGCAGACCGACATGTGGGACGCGCTCGACCGGGGCGAAGATCCGACGAGGGGTGATCGACCCGAGTAGGGTTCGGCCCATGGCGAGCAGCGCTGAGGAAGTGATCGAGGTCGCCGGGCGCGAGGTGACGATCACCAATCCGGACAAGGTGTACTTCCCGAAGTCCGGCCGCACGAAGATCGACGTGGTGCGCTACTACCTGGCCGTCGCCGACGGTGCCCTGCGGGGCGCGGGCGGGCGGCCGATGGCTCTCAAGCGGTACGTCAACGGCATCGAGGGCGAGGCGTTCTTCCAGAAGCGCGCGCCCGCCAAACGGCCGGACTGGATCGAGACCGCGCAACTGCGCTACCCGTCCGGCCGCACCGCCGAGGAGATCGTCCTGCGCGACGCCGCCCAGCTCGCCTGGGTGGTCAACCTCGGCTGCCTGGAGCTGCACACCCACTCCGTGCTCGCCGAGGACCTCGAGCACCCCGACGAGCTGCGCATCGATCTCGACCCGGTGCCGGGCGTGCCCTGGGGCCAGGTCGTCGACGTGGCGCTCATCGCGCGGGAGGTCCTCGAGGAGTACGGGCTCGCCGGCTGGCCCAAGACCTCCGGCTCCCGCGGCTTCCACATCTACGCGCGCATCGAGCCCCGCTGGACCTTCGCCGAGGTACGCCGCGCCGCCGAGGGCTTCGCCCGCGAGGTCGCCCGCCGCGCCCCGGACCTCGCGACCGGCGCGTGGTGGAAGGAGGAGCGGCAGGGGGTGTTCCTCGACTACAACCAGAACGCGAAGGACCACACCACCGCGTCGGGTTATTCGGTACGCCCCTCGGAAGAGGCGAAGGTCTCCGCCCCCCTGAGCTGGGACGAGGTCCCCGGCTGCGACCCCGCCGCCTACACCGTGGACACCGTGCCCGCCCGCCCCGACCCGTGGGAGGGCATCGAGTCCGCCCGCGGCTCGCTGGAGCCGCTGCTGGAGCTCGCGTCCACCTTCAAGAAGCGCGCGCCCGCCAAGAAGGGCACCGGCCGCCGCCAGCCGAGCATGCCCCTGATCGAGATCACGCGCACCGCGACGCGCGAGGAGGCCCTGGCCGACCTCGACCGCTGGAAGGAGCGCCACGCGACGGTCTGGCCGCTGCTGGAGCCCGCCGACGTCCTGGTCGACTCGATGCGGGGGATCAACTCGGTCTGGTACCGCATCCGCATCAACCTCATCCACGTCCCCGAATCCGAACGCCCGGCGCAGGAACCGCTCGAGCACGAGTTCGACCCCTTCGCGAAGTGGAAGGAAATGCAGGCGAGGGGCGAGATCCCGGCCCGCTGGCGCCGCCCCGACCCGGAGCCGGTTCCCGAGTCCGAGGAGTCCTGACCCGCCGGCCGAGCCGGGCCACGTCCCGCTCCCGCGCGGGCCGTGTGGGAAGGCCGGTCCGCGCGGCGTGCACGCTGTGGCCGGTCGGCGCGGCCTCGGAAGGTCGCCGCCCGTCCGTGAGGTGCGAAGCCGAGGCCGGGAGCGGTGTGCGACCTGTGGATGAGGGGCGTGGGGGAAGCGGGCGTAGCGGTGCGCCTCCTCAGTGACGTCGATCCGGCCGGGCGGTGCGCGGCGAGATAGCCGAATGGCTCGTCACCCGCGGCGCCCGGGCCGTGCCCTCCGCCGGGCCTGGCAGCATCGGCACGACCGGTGCGTGCGTGATCGCTGCTTGAGTGGCGCATGACCCGTGGATGAGGGGCGTGCGGGAAGCGGGCGTAGCAGTGCGCCGCCTCAGCGGCGTCGGCCCGGCCGGGCGATGCGCGGCGAGATAGCCGAACGGCTCGTCGTAGCGACCGTCACCCACGGCACCCGGGCGTGTCCTCCGCCGGGCCTGGCAGCATCGGCACGACCGGTGCGCGACCCGCGGATGAGGGGCGTGCGGGAAGCGGGCGTCACAGTGCGCCTCCTCAACGACGTCGCTCCGGGCGGCGATGAGCAGCAGGCCGGTCGGGCGGCGGGGTGCCGAAAGCGCGGTGCCTGTCTCAGGGGTGCGAAGTCGAGGCCGGGAGCGGTGCAGGGACCGGTCAACGATCGGCGGGTGACCCGCGAACGAGGGCCACGCGGGACGGCCGGTCGCGTGCGGGCCGTGGCTGGTCGGCGCGGTGCCGGAAGAGCGGCGCCCGTCCCGGGGTGTGGGGCCGGGCCTGGGAGCGGTGCGGGCACCGGCGGGCGATCGGCGTCGGCCGGCGGAAGGGGGCGGTGCGGACCGGGCGACGTGGGCACGATCGGTGCCGCGCGGAACCGGGCGCTGTGGGCATCGGCGCGGCGCGGCACTCTGGGGGCGGCGGCCCGCGGATGGGGGCGGCGCGGAACCGCGCGCTGCGGGGACCACCGGTGCGGCGCGGCATTCCGGGGGCTGTGGGCGCGACCGGTGGGCGCGGCATTCCGGGGCTGTGGGCACGATCGTGCGGCGCGGCGCTCCGGGGGCGGCGGCCCGCGGATGGGTGCGGCGCGGCACTCCGGGGGCTGTGGGCACGATCGGTGCGGCGCGGAACTGGGCGCTGCGGGGACCACTGCTGCGGCGCGGCACTCCGGGACCGGTGCAGGCTCCGGCCTGGCTCACCGCTGCCGCCGTCCGCAGCCGCGCGGTGCCTGAAGAGCGGCGCGCGAGGCCGAGGGGGAGCGGTGCGGAGCCGGGGCACGATCGGTCGGCGGGCCGCGGGCCGCGGGCCGCGGGCCGCGGGCCGTGGATGGGGAGACTCGCGCGAAGCGCGGCGCGCTGCGAGGCCGGGGGACGATCGGTCGGTGGGGCGCGGACGGGGGCGGTGCGGGGAGCGAGCGTCAGTGTGCCTCCTCCGGGGTGTCGACCCAGCCGGCCATGAGTACCAGGCCGGTCGGGCGGTGCACGGCGAGATAGCCGAACGGCTCGTCGAAGCGGACCGTCACGCGCAGCGCCCGGGCCGTGCCCTCCGCCGGGCCGGGCCGCATCGGCACGACCGGGGCGGGCGTCACCGGCGCGGCGTGGAAGCCGGGGCCGGTGAAGGCCGCCGCCAGGCTCACCCCCGCCGCCGCCACCCGCAGCGGCGTGGCGCTGATGCCCGGGAACAGGCCGGGAGCGGCGGCCGCGCGCAGCCCGAACACCTCGGCCGCGCCGAGCAGGTCGTGCGCGGCCGAGGCCGCGAAGCGGGGAACTTTCACGACGAGCTCGGGTGCCGGGTCGTCGGCGTCGACCAGGGCCGCGGTGATCCCGGGGCCGCGGCGGCCGACGGGGGCGGCGGTGCACGTTTCCACGGCGGCGGCGAGCACGGCCGGCGCCGGGGCCGTGCCGCCCGCGGTGCACAGCACCACGTCGACGTCGCCGGTGCCGCGGACGGTGAGCAGCGTGACCGGGCCGGCGGCGGTCGTGGCGCAGCGCAGGTCGGTGAGGCCGGGGCCGCGGCGGTGCAGTGAGGCCAGGCGCCGGCCCGCCCACGGGCCGCTCGCGGGGCGCAGCACGCCGTCGGTGAACGGGTCCGCCCAGTCGGCGGTGACGGCCAGGGCCGCGGCCAGGACCAGGGCGTCCTCGTCGGTGACGGCGAACCCGAACGGGGGCACCGGCGCGCCGGTCTGGGCCGCGGCCCAGGCGTCCAGCAGCGGGCGGTCGATCGCGGGGTCGCCGGTCAGGCGCGGGTCGGCGCGGGCGGCCCAGTCGAGGGTCAGCGGCACCCCCTCCCGCGCCCACAGGCCGAGCGCGCCGCGGACGGGCAGATCGAGGGGCGTGGGGGCGACGGCCAGCAGCTCGGTGCGGGCCCGGCCGCCGGCGACGGAGCCGAGCAGGGCCAGAAGGGGATAGATCGCCGCCGCCGAGAGGACCGCCGCGGCGGACACGGAGGCCCAGGTGGCCGTCAATGTGTTCGCTCGCGTCACGCTCATGCCGACACCCTAGGGCGGGGGTACGACAAAACGCGGCGGCGAGGCATTATGCCCTAGTCCATCAGGTGATGTCGGCCATACCCCCGCGACCGTCCACTGACCGGGGGCGACCTAGCATCGGTCGCATGACCACCGGAGAGGGGAGCTCCTTGATCAACGCGGAAAGCGGCCGGGTGCTCGACGAGATCCTCGCCGGAGTGCGCGAGGACCTGGCGGTCCGCGAGGCCCAGGTGCCCCTGGCAGAGATCAAACAGCGCGCCGCCGAGGCCCCGCCGCCGAGGGACGCCTACGCCAAGCTGCGCGCCCCCGGCGTCGGCGTCATCGCCGAGGTCAAGCGCGCCTCGCCGTCCAAGGGCGCGCTGGCCGAGATCCCGGACCCGGCGGAGCTCGCGAAGGAGTACGCGGCCGGCGGCGCCCGCTGCGTGAGCGTGCTCACCGAGGGCCGGTGGTTCGGCGGCAGCCTCGACGACTTCGCCGCCGTGCGGGCCGCGATCGACATCCCGATGCTGCGCAAGGACTTCGTGGTGTCGTCGTACCAGGTGCACGAGGCCCGGGCCTACGGCGCCGACCTGGTGCTGCTGATCGTCGCCGCGCTCGACCAGAACACGCTCTCCGGGCTCCTCGACCGCATCGAGAGCCTCGGCATGACGGCCCTGGTCGAGGTGCACGACGAGGAGGAGACCGACCGCGCGCTGGAGGCCGGCGCCCGGGTCATCGGGATCAACGCGCGCAACCTGCGCACGCTGGAGGTCGACCGGACGGTGTTCGAGCGCATCGCGCCCGGGCTGCCGGCCGAGGTCGTCAAGATCGCCGAGTCGGGGGTCCGGGGGCCGCACGACCTGATCCGCTATGCCTCCGCCGGCGCCGACGCCGTGCTGGTCGGCGAGGGCCTGGTCACGCAGAAGAGCCCGCGCGAGGCCGTCGCCGAGCTCGTCACCGCCGGCAGCCACCCGGCCACCCCGCGGGCGGCCCGGTGAGCGCGAGCGCGTTCCTCTCGGCGGCGGGCCTGCTGCCCGACCCCGAGGGGCACTTCGGCACCTACGGCGGCCGGTTCGTCCCCGAGGCGCTCATCGCCGCGCTGGACCAGCTCGACGCCGCCTACCGCCACGCCCAGGCCGACGAGGCGTTCCAGGCCGAGTTCGGGCGGCTGCTGCGCGACTACGCCAACACGCCCAGCCCGCTCTACCGGGCCGAGCGGCTCGCCCGCGGTACCGGTGCGAGGATCTTCCTCAAGCGCGAGGACCTCAACCACACCGGCGCGCACAAGGTCCGCAACGTCCTCGGCCAGGCGCTGCTGACCAAGCGGATGGGCAAGACCCGGGTCATCGCCGAGACCGGGGCGGGCCAGCACGGCGTGGCCAGCGCCACCGCCTGCGCGCTGCTCGACCTCGAGTGCGTGGTGTACATGGGCGAGGAGGACACCCGCCGCCAGGCCCTCAACGTCGCCCGCATGCGCATGCTCGGCGCCACCGTCGTGCCCGTCACGACCGGCTCCAAGACGCTCAAGGACGCGATCAACGAGGCCCTGCGCGACTGGGTGACCAACGTCGACAGCACGCACTACCTGCTGGGCACGGCGGCCGGCCCGCACCCGTTCCCGGCGATGGTCCGCGACTTCGTCGGCGGGATCAGTGTCGAGGCCCGCCGGCAGATCCTCGAGCAGACCGGCCGGCTGCCCGACGCGGTCGCGGCCTGCGTCGGCGGCGGCTCCAACGCGATCGGCGCGTTCCACGCGTTCGTGCCCGACGCGGACGTGCGCCTCTACGGCTTCGAGGCCGGCGGCGACGGCGTCGACACCGGCCGGCACGCGGCCAGCATCACCGGCGGCTCGACCGGCGTGCTGCACGGCGCCCGCACCTACCTGCTGCAGGACGAGGACGGCCAGACGGTCGAGTCGCACTCGATCTCGGCCGGCCTGGACTACCCGGCCGTCGGGCCCGAGCACGCCTACCTGCACGACACCGGCCGCGCCCGCTACGAGCCGGTGACCGACGCCGAGGCGATGGACGCGTTCAAGCTGCTGTGCCGCACCGAGGGCATCATCCCGGCGATCGAGAGCGCGCACGCCGTCGCCGGGGCGCTGCGGGTCATCCCGGCCCTGGCCGCCGAGCTGGGCCGCGAGCCGACCGTGGTCGTGTGCCTGTCCGGCCGCGGCGACAAGGACATGGACACCGCCCGGGAGTGGTTCGACGTATGAGCGTCCAGACCGCGTTCGACAAGGCCAAGGCCGAGGGGCGCAGCGCGCTGATCGGCTACCTGCCGGCCGGGTTCCCGGATGTCGCCACCGCGACGGACGCCGTCCGCGCCATGATCGACAACGGGGTCGACATCGTCGAGATCGGCCTGCCGTACTCCGACCCGGTCATGGACGGCCCCGTCATCCAGCGCGCCACCGAGGCCGCGCTCGCCGCGGGCTTCCGGGTCCGCGACGGCCTGGCCACCGTGGAGGCCGCGGCGGCGACCGGCGCGCCGATCCTCACCATGACCTACTGGAACCTCGTCGAGCGCTACGGCGTCGAGCGCTTCTCCGCCGACCTGGCCGCGGCCGGCGGGGCGGGCCTCATCACGCCCGACCTCATCCCGGACGAGGCCGGCCAGTGGCTGGCCGCGTCCGACCAGCACGGCCTCGACCGCGTCTTCCTGGTCTCGCCGTCCTCGACCGACGCCCGCATCGCGAGCACCGTCGCGGCCTGCCGCGGCTTCGTCTACGCCACGAGCGTCATGGGCGTCACCGGCGCCCGCGACCGGACCAGCAGCGCCGCCCCCGTGATCGTCGAGCGGGTCCGCGCGATCGGCTCGAGCGTGCCGGTCGCGGTCGGCCTCGGCGTCTCCAACGGCGCCCAGGCGGCCGAGACCGCGACCTTCGCCGACGGCGTCATCGTCGGCAGTGCGCTCGTGCGGTGCCTGCTGGAGGCCGAGAGCCCGGCGGCCGGCGTCGCGGCGGTGGCCAAGCTGAGCGCGGAACTGGCCGAGGGCGTTCGCCGCCACTAACTGGCCGGGGCCGTTCGCCGCCACTCACGGGCGGGTGGCCTCGTTGAGCCCCCGTGCGGCTTTCTTTCCGTTTTGTACCACACGTGCTCCTCCTGGCGGCCGTGTCCTCCGCGCTGATCTCCCCGCCCACCGGGGCAGCGGCGGCCGGCATCGGCTACGGCTCCACCGCCGACGCCGACTGGCGGCAGGACGGCGGCGACCCCGGCCGCTCCGGCCACCAGGCGCTGACCGGCCCCCTGGACGCCGCCGCCGCGAAGCACCTGCGCCCGGCCTGGACCGCACCCGCCACCCGCCCCGGCGAGCAGGTCGGCGGCGCGATCGTGATCGACGGCACCGTGCTGCGCGCCTCCGGCGGCCCGTCGGGGCAGATCCGCCGCTACGACGCCGCGACCGGGCACGACCTCGGCCCCGTGGTCGACGCCCCCGGCCTCGCGTTCGGGCAGCTGGCGGCGGCCGGGGACACGCTGCTCGTCGAGGCGGTCGAGCGCCCGGCGCTGCGGCGCACGCTGCGCGCGTACACCTTGCGGGGCGAACGGCGGTGGACCGTGGACCTGCCCGGCACGGTCTCGGGCGGCTTCACCGCGGCCGGGGACCTGATCCTGCGCGCGGCCGGGGACATCCTCACCGCGTACCGCACCGCCGACGGCTCGGCCGCCTGGACCGCCCCGCTCGGCGGCGAGCCCGGCTTCCGCATGCCGGTCCGGCTCGGCGACCTCGTCCTGCAGGGCATCGAACCGGGCGGCATCACGTCGATCGGCACCGAACCCGGCACCGCCGAGACGAGCGGGTCCAACGGCACGCAGCCGGGCATCGCGGCCTTCGACGCCCGCACCGGCGCCCAGGTCTGGCGGCGCCCCGCGAGCGGCGCCGAGCTCGTGGCGGCCGGCGACGCCGTGTACGCGGTCGGCGAGCGCGGCATCTGCGCCTACACCGCCGCCGACGGCGCCCGGCGCTGGTGCGACGCGCGGACCCTGGAGGCTCCGGTGCACGCGAGCCTCGGCGACGGCGCGCTCTTCGTCATCGACGGCCACGGCGGCCTGGCCGCGTTCGACACCGGCACCGGGGCCCCGCGCTGGCGGACCTCCTACGGCCTGGACGCGGAGGTCGACGCCTCCTACTGGGCCCCGGTGAACGGTGGCGGCGTCGTCTACGCGATGGTGTACCACTTCGCGGTCCGCGGCGGCGTGAGCACCCACCGCGTCGAGCTGGTCGCGGCCGACACGAGCACCGGCCGGCTCATCCGGCGCCTGCAGGTCGACGTGGACGCCATGCGCGGCGAGGAGCCACTGGTGCTGGCCGGCGATCACGTGTACTTCGCCGCCGTCCAGAAGCTCCACGCGTTCTCAGCGTCGTAGCGCGGCCCGCCAGGTGTCCCGGATCGCCTGGGCGCCCCAGGCGTTGGGCTCGATGTGCCCGCACAGCCACAGCTCGCGGTTGGCCGGGTGCGAGTCGGGCCGGGTGATGTCCCCGGCCTGCGCGCCGTGCCCGAGGAACGCCCCGTGCAGGTCCGCGACGGCCGCGCCGTGCCGGGCCGCCGCCGCGCGGATCGCCGCGTTCATCGAGTGCAGCAGCGCCAGGCCCTCGTCGACGTCGGGCAGCCCGGCCCACGAGAGGTCGCCGGTGCCGTCCGTGGGGTCGTAGACGGTGCTCACCACGATCCGAGCGCCGGTCGCGGCGAGGGTCGCCAGGGTCGCGTCGTAGTTCGCGGCCGTCGCCTCGACGGCGGCCGGCACCTTGTCGGGGGACTCGACGATCGCGGTCAGCAGGTCGTTGCCGCCCATCGTGATGGTCACCAGGGCTGGGCGCCCCGCGACCTGACCGAGCTGGCGGCGCAGGACGTCATCGCTCGTCGCGCCGTCGCGCGCGAGCAGCTTCAGCTCGATGCCGAGGTCGTCGGCGAGCAGGGAGGCGGCGCCCAGTCCGGGGCCGCCCGCGTAGTCGTCGATCGACATCGAGTCGCCGAGCGCGTAGTACCGCGGGGCCATACCGAAGATCATCGCGGATGCGGGGCGCCGCGATCCAGAGGGCGGTGCGACGGACCCGGTCCCTCATGAAAACTACGGGAAAACTTCAGGCGGCGGTGACTTCGGGCTCGGGATCGCGCTGCAGCTCGCGGATCACGCCGGCGCGCCCGGCGGCGGCGTCGGCGAGCGCGGTGCGCGTCGTCACGGTCAGCGGCTGCGGCAGCGCGTCGGGGGAGTGCCACGACAGCCGGCTGATCCGGCCGGGCGCGTTGACGACCGGGCCGCCGCCGTCGAGCCGGCCGCGGAAGACGTGCACGAACAGGTCGGGGATGCCGCTGCCGCAGCCGTCGCCGGTCAGCTGGTACATGCCGAGCAGCTCGACGACCTCGGTCTCCAGGCCGGTCTCCTCGCGCACGTCGCGGATGACCGCGTGCACCGGGCTCTCCTGCGGGCGGATCTTCCCGCCCGGCAGCCCCCACAGCCCGTGGCCGCCGGCCTGCCGGCAAAGAAGAACGCGGCCGGCCGCGTCCTCGATGACCGCGGCGACCGCGCAGGTCACCTTGCTACCGTTACTCAGCGTTGAGTAGCTCATGCCCCGACTTTAGGCCGACCCGCCCAGCGTCGCGAGACCTTCGCTGATGGTGATCTCTCCAGCGTGCCTACCCCGGCCCGGGCATCGCTTCCTGGCGGATCGGCGGTAGCGTGTGCACCCGTGAATGCTGTCCTGTCTCCGCTGGCCGAGATCCCGAGCCCGACCCGTGGCGTCTGGGACCTCGGACCGATTCCCCTGCGCGCCTACGCGCTCTGCATCGTGCTGGGCATCGTGGCCGCCTGCTACATCGCCGACCGCCGCCTGCGGGCGCGGGGCGCGCCACCCTGGGTGATCCTCGACGTGGCGATCTGGGCGGTGCCGTTCGGCATCGTCGGCGCCCGGCTCTACCACGTGATCACGTCCCCCGAGGCGTACTTCGGGGAGAACGGCTCGATCCTCAAGGCGTTCAAGATCTGGGAGGGCGGCCTCGGCATCTGGGGCGGCATCGCGGCGGGCGCGCTCGGCGCCTACATCGCGTGCCGCCGGATGAACCTGCCGTTCGCCATGACGGCCGACGCGCTCGCCGTCGCCCTGCCGGTGGCCCAGGCGCTCGGGCGCTGGGGCAACTGGTTCAACAACGAGCTGTACGGCAAGGAGACCTCCCTGCCGTGGGGCCTCAAGGTCTACAACTGGGACACCGAGCACGGCCGGGCCGCGGAGGCCGGCGGGCAGCCGATCGTGCTGGGCGTGTTCCACCCGACGTTCCTCTACGAGTCGCTGTGGTGCATCGGCGTCGCCGTGGCCGTCTGGCTGCTCGACCGCAAGTACCGCTTCGGCCGCGGCCGCGCCTTCGCGCTCTACGTGATGCTCTACACCGTCGGGCGCTTCTGGGTCGAGCTGCTGCGCATCGACGACGCGCACCACGTCCTGGGCATGCGCCTGAACAACTGGACGTCGATCATCGTCTTCGCCGCGGCGCTCGTGTACTTCCTGCGCGTGCGCGGCCCGCAGGAGCACGTCACCTACGACGAGGACGGCCACATCACCCTCGTCGCTCCCGCCGCGGCCTCCGCCGGCTCCGAAGGCGGATCCGAGGCCGGCCCCGCAGCCGACGAGGAGCCGAAGGCGATCGAGGCGGCTCCCGAGCCCGAGGAAGAACCCGCGGAAGCGGCGAAGGAAGAACAGGAAACCAAGGAAACGCAGGGCTGATGCGCACGGCGGTAGTGGTCGGCGCCGGCATCGGCGGGCTCGCCGCCGCCGGCGCGCTGGCCCGCTCCGGCTGGAAGGTCACCCTGCTCGAACGCGACGACCGGCTCCGGCCCGGCCGCGCCGCGCTGGTCCTGTGGCCCAACGGGGTCCGCGCGCTGCGGGCCCTGGGCCTGGCCGCCGGCCTGGACGGCATCTCCACGCCGGTGCCGCCCGCGGGCATCCGCCGGCCGGACGGCTCCTGGCTGGTGCCGCCGGCCGCGCTCGCGACCACCGGCGACCTCAGCTCGCCGCCGGTCGTCGTGCACCGCGAGGATCTGCACGACGCGTTCATCGCCGGCCTCGGCGACCAGGTCGACGTCCGCGGCGGCATCGCCGTGCAGAGCGCCCGGGTGCGCCGCGACCGGCCCGCGGTCGGTGACGGCCGGGTGATGTTCGAGGCCGATCTCATCGTGGCCGCGGACGGGCCGGACAGCGCGATCCGGCGCCGGCTCGCCCCCGCGACCACCTTCGCCAGCGCCGGGTTCGCGGCGTGGCGGGCGGTCATCCCCTGGTACCGCGTCCCCGAGCTCCCCGCCGGCCTCCCCGCGCACGGCGAGCTCCTCGGCTCCGGGCAGCGGTTCGCCTACGCGTCGCTGGGGGAGCGCGGCTCGGCCGGCGGCTCGACCCGCGGCGGCATCTCCTGGGTCGCGACCGTGCCCGGGGCGCTGCGCCCCGAGCCGCCCGCCGGCCAGCTGGCCCTGCTGCGGCGCTGGTTCGCCGGCTGGCACGAGCCCGTGGCCCAGCTGCTGGAGACCACCGAGGCCGAGGACCTGGTGCAGGAGCCGGTCGGTGAGCTCACCCCGCTGCCCGACACGCTCGGGCCGGTGGCGGGCGCGGGCGGCTACGCGCTCGTCGGCGACGCGGGCCACGCCATGCCGCACCACCTGGCCCAGGGCGCCTCCCTCGCGCTGGAGGACGTGGCGACCCTGCAGACGGTGCTCGCGGGCGGGGCGGTGCCGGCGGCGCTGCAGGAGTACAACCGGCTGCGCCGTCCCCGGATTCTCCGGGTGCTGCAGCAGTCCCGCAAAGCCGCGGCGGTGCTGCAGAGCCGCGGCCGGATCGCGGCCTCCATCGCCCGGGTGCATCCCCGCACGCTGGAGCGCGCCGCGGCCGCGGCGACCGAGTGGGGCGGCCCTACCGGGTGAGCACCCCGTGCTCGACGCAGGCGGCCGACCAGCCGCTCGGCAGCACCTGGACCTTCATGCGGCGGCGGCAGTGGGTGCAGTACCGCGGCGGCTCGAGGGTCCTGGCCTGTGCACACGCGGCGTGGGAGCCGTCGGCCAGCGGCTCCCCGCACCGGTCGCAGTAGGTCACAGCGTCGCCGACAGGGCCTTGACCGGCATGCTCAGCTCCTCCAGCAGCGCCAGGTCCTGCTCGGGCGAGCGGCCCAGCGTGGTCAGGTAGTTGCCGACGATCACCGCGTTCACCCCGCCGAGCAGCCCGTCACGGGTGCCGAGGTCACCCAGGGTGATCTCCCGGCCGCCCGCGTACCGCAGCAGCGTCCGCGGCAGCGCCAGGCGGAACGCGGCGATCGCCCGCAGCGCGTCCTTCGGGTCGAGCACCGGCTGCTCGGCCAGGGGCGTGCCCGGGCGCGGGTTGAGGAAGTTCAGCGGTACCTCGTGCGGGTCGAGCTCCTGCAGCTGGATCGCGAACTCGGCGCGCTGCTCGACGCTCTCGCCGAGGCCGAGGATGCCGCCGCAGCAGACCTCCATGCCGGCCGCGCGGACCATCCGCAGCGTGTCCCAGCGCTCGTCCCAGGTGTGGGTGCCCACGACGTTCGGGAAGTAGGACTTCGCGGTTTCGAGATTGTGGTTGTACCGGTGGATGCCCAGCTCGGCCAGCCGGTCCACCTGCGCCTGGGTGAGCATGCCGAGCGAGGCGGCGATGTTGATGTCCACGGCCTCACGGATCGCCGCGACCCCGTCGGCGAGCTGCGTCATGAGCCGCTCGTCGGGCCCGCGCACCGCGGCCACGATGCAGAACTCGGTCGCGCCGGTCGCCGCGGTCTGCCGGGCGGCCTCGACCAGCGAGGGGATGTCGAGCCAGACCGCCCGCACCGGCGAGGCGAACAGGCCCGACTGGGAGCAGAAGTGGCAGTCCTCGGGGCAGCCGCCGGTCTTGAGCGACACGATGCCCTCGACCTCGACCTCCGGGCCGCACCAGCGCATCCGCACGTCGTGGGCGATCGCGAGGTACTCCGGCAGTTCCTCGTCGGAGCAGTGCAGCACCTCGAGTACCCCGTCGAGGTCGAGGCCCTCGCCGGTGTCCAGCACAGCCTTGGCAGCATCAAGCATGCTCGTACCTTACAAATCGTTCGGGCCGCCTGTCCGCACCCGATGACTTTGTGCACACCGCACAATCGGTATCGTAGGGGTCCTACAACGGCAGGGGGAGTCCCGGTGGAGTGGCTGAGCGCGCTCGATGAGGAGGCCGCGGCCCGGCGGGCGGCCGGTCTGCGCCGTGAGCTGCGCCCCCGCGCCGATGACCTGCTCGACCTGGCGGGCAACGACTATCTCGGCCTCTCCCGGCACCCGGCGGTGCTCGCGGCCGCCGCTGCCGCGTTGTCGGCGTACGGTCTCGGCGCCACGGGCTCGCGCCTGGTGCGCGGGACGACCGCGCCGCACGAGGAGCTCGAGGACGGCCTCGCCTCGCTGCTCGGGTTCGGCTCGGCGCTGGTCTACTCGTCCGGCTACCTGGCCAACCTCGGCGCCGTGCGCGCCCTGGCCCGCCCCGGCGCGCTGATCGTCTCCGACGCCCACAACCACGCCTCGATCGTCGACGGCTGCCGCCTCGCCCGGGCCGGCCGCGACGGGACCGAGACCGTGGTCGCCCCGCACGCCGACCCCGACGCCGTGCGCGCCCTCCTCGCCGCGCACCCGGGCCGCCCGGCGCTGGTCGTCACCGAGAGCGTCTTCTCCGTGGACGGGGACCTGGCGCCGCTGGCGGAGCTGTACGAGGCCGCCCGCGCCCACGGCGCCCTGCTGCTCGTCGACGACGCCCACGCGCTCGGGGTCATCGGCCCCCACGGTGCCGGCGGCGTCGCCGCGGCCGGCCTGGCGGGCGCGCCCGGCCTGGCGGTGACCGCGACCCTGTCGAAGTCCCTGGGCGCCTCCGGCGGCGTGATCGCGGGCCCGCCCCAGCTGCACCGCCAGCTCGTCGACACCGGCCGCACCTTCATCTTCGACACCGCCCTCCCGCCCGCCGTGGCCGCCGGTGCCCGCGCCGCGCTGGACCTGCTGGCCGGCGGCGACGACCTGCGCGCCGAGCTGCGGGCCCGGGCCGCCCGCGCGGCCGAGCGCCTGGAGGTCCCGACCCCGGCCGGTGGCGTCATCTCGGTCGCGGCACCCGGCCCGGACGAGGCCCTGGCGTGGGCGCAGGCCTGCCGCGACCGGGGCGTGGCGGTAGGCTGCTTCCGCCCACCGTCCACACCGGACGGACGGTCCCGCCTGCGCCTGACCGTCAACGTCGGCCTCGCGCCCGACGCCTTCGACGAGGCGCTCGACATCATCCTGAAGGAACGCCCTTGAACGCCCCCCTGGACGCCCTGTTCGGCGAGGAGATCCCGGGCCCGCTCACCGGCCCGCTCGTGATCACCGGCACCGACACCGGCGTGGGCAAGACCATCGCGACCGCCGCCATCGCCGCCGCCGCCACGGCCGCGGGCCAGCGCGTCGCCGTGGTGAAGCCGGCCCAGACCGGCACCGCCGACGGCGACGAGCCGGACGCGATGACCGTGGCCCGCCTGGCCGGCCCGGACACGACCCGCACCCTGTCCGAGTTCCCGGACCCGCTCGCCCCGCTGGCCGCGGCCCGGGTGGCGGGCGAGGACGCGCTCACGGCGGTGATGGCCCAGCTGGCGATCCGCGCCATCGTCGAGGACCACGACGTGACCCTGATCGAGGGCGCCGGAGGCCTGCTGGTCCCGCTCGGCGAGGGCGGCTGGACGATCCTGGACCTGGCCGCGGCGCTGCAGGCCACGGCGATCGTGGTCGCCCGGCCGGGCCTGGGCACCCTGAACCACACGGCGCTCACCCTGCGGGCCCTGGCCGAGCGGGAGATTCCGGCACTGGTCGTCTTCGGCACCTGGCCGGCGGAGCCGGAGCTCGTACACCGCACGAACCTGCACGACCTGGACGCCGACCTGGCCGGCGCGATCCCGGACGGGGCGGGGGCGATGACGCCGGAGGTCTTCCGGCGGGAGGCTTTGCACTGGCTGGACGCGCGCCTGCACGGTCGCTTCGACCCGGTGGCGTTCCGTTCTCACAGCCGCTGACGCCCTGTCGCGCGAAGGCCAGGCGACTTTCGGACATTTGCCCCGTCCCGGGGGTGTAAGGCGTTGCTGGCGGCGCGTGCCGGGGCGATATCTCCGATGTCATCGACGGGGGTCGGGGTTGCGCCTACCTTCGCGGCTCTCCCGGAGGGTGTGGCCGGTGCGGGTCGTCGGTGGTGTCCAAACGAGTAAGCGTGGTCCGGCTGCGTCGTTGCCCACTGGGCATTCCTCTCGGCCGTTTTGAGTGTGCCGGGTTCGTCTGGGTCATCATTCGGTGGTCCCGGTTTGAATATGTTCGCCATTTGCGTTGGGCTTGGTTTGAGATCGATGTTTGGGTTGGTTGCTGGGATAATGCTGGTATGGGGCAGATGCAGTTGTTCAGTTCTCGGGAATTGGCTGCTATGCGGGATCGGACGAAGGCTCGGAATTGGTGGCCCGGGAAGGATGAGTTTCGGCGGGAGGCGCAGCGGCGGCGGGATTGGGGTTTGGTGAGACGGTATGCGGAGAAGTTGCGCCGCATCCACGGAGCTGCGGAGAATGCCCCGGCGGAAACGCCGCCCGCCCCACGGCAGCCGGTCGAGGAACATCACGCCGGCGTCCGTTCCGAGGTTGGTGCCGCCTCTGCTCCGGCGCGACAATCTCCCGGTTCCGGGCCACGCGATTGCACCGCCGAAACCGAACAGGACGCCGCCACCCGCGCGCGGTCGGCCCGACCAGAATCAACGGCACCTGCTGAATCTCCGGCTATTTCAGCCGCATTTCGACCACGGCCCGGATCAGGCTCTCGCGCGACGGCGGCGCAAGTCTGTGGTGCACAGATCGGGATTGCGCGCGGTCCTGGGCCGGGGCACTTGCAGCGGGTGAGCGAGGCGCTTGGGCGCGCGCGTTGTGCGGCCGCGGCGTGCGGGCCGCGCGGCGCGTGGCTGCGTGTGCGAATTCGGCGCGGGGCGGCGTGCGGCTCGGACGTCTGTGGGGATACGGCGCCGATGCCAACGCACCTCGCGCAGGCGCGCCCGTGGACGCAACGGGGCCCGAACGCGGCGCACTTGTGGACGCGCGTCAGGCGAACGGCGCTCGGGCGCCCGCCGGACGCTGTGCGCAGTCGTGGGGAAGGCGAGCGGATCAGCGCGGCGACGGGGCCAGGACCGAGGACGGCAGCGACAGCCGGAACGAAGTGTCGTCCAGGCGCAGATCCCCGCCGCACAGATTTGCCACCGCCCGGGCGACCTGGACGTCCGGGGCCGGCTTCGGTGGGGCGTCGCTCGGCCGGCGCTGGGGTGCGGCCGACGTCAGCTCGCCCGCCGGCACGATGCGCGCGTCCAGGCGGATGGACGGGTCGCGGCGCAGGGTTATCTCCACGTGGGCTCGGGCCGGTGCCGCGATCGTCAGCCACAGGACGAGCTGACCGACCAGGTGGCGGCAGATCATCTCGTCCACGGCGACCCGGGCGGTCTCGGGCACGTCGGCGTGCACGCTCACCGCGCCCGCCACGGCGACCCGGCGGGCCAGGTCCACGGCGTCGCGTACCACGCCCACGAGATCCGTCGCGCCCTCCCGGGCGGGCGGGGTGGCGGTGGTCGTGGAGGCCAGGGGGAGCACCACGCTGTCGACGTACCGCTCCAGCCGCACCGCGTTGCGATCGATCGCGTCCAGGCATGCCGCGCCGTCGCCGGGGTCGTCCGGCGGCAGGTCGTCGCGCAGGAGGCGGGTGTACGCCTTGATCGACGTCAGCGGCGTGTGCAGCTCATGGCGCATGCGGGCCGCCGCATCATCACCGGTGGTGAACACAGTACGTCAAACCGGGTCCGGCGCCGCGAAGGTTCGCCCAGTCACTCGTTCGCGTTGACAGGCAACCAAATGGCTGCCTAACATGAGCAACCGAAAGGCTGCATATTAAGGTGCGACGGTGACTGATGTGTTCCGGGCACTGGCCGACGAGAGCCGGCGGGCGCTGCTCGACCGGCTCAACCACGCCAACGGGCAGACCCTGCGCGAACTGTGCGCGGGCCTGGACATGACCCGCCAGTCGGTCAGCAAACACCTGGCCGTGCTGGAGGAGGCCGGCCTGGTCACGACGGTCCGCCGGGGCCGGGAGAAGCTGCACTACCTCAACGCCGCCCCGATCAGCGACATCGCCGAGCGCTGGATCAGCCGCTACGACCGGCGGCGGGTCGAGGCGCTCGCCGACCTCAAGAAGGCTCTGGAGGGACCCTCGATGAGCAGGCCCGAGTTCGTCTACACCACCTACATCCGCACCACGCCCGAGCAACTGTGGAAGGGCATCACGGATCCCGCGTTCACCCGGCAGTACTGGGGGCTGGCCTTCGACACCGACTGGCGCCCCGGCTCCGTGATGACCTGGCGGCTCGACCGCAACGACACGGTCCTCGCCGACCCCGAGCAGGTGGTGCTCGTCGCCGAGCCGTTCACCCGCCTGTCGTACTCGTGGCACAGCTTCACCCCCGAGTGGGCCAAGGCCTACGACCTCGACGAGGGCTACCTCGCCGAGGTCGCGGGGGAGCCGCGCTCGAAGGTGACGTTCGAGCTCGAGCCGCGCGGCGAGCACGTGAGGCTCACCGTCACGCACGACGGCTTCGAGGAGGGCAGCGCGGTGCTCCCGGGCCTGTCGGAGGGCTGGCCGGAGCTGATCGCGAGCCTGAAGTCACTGCTGGAGACCGGCAAACCCCTGAAGACGGCATGACACACCGCTAAATCGTGAAATGTCCGATATGTCGCGGCGCGAAGCGCCCGACATATCGCCGCCCCGAACGCTCCCGGACCGGCCGGGTCCTGGGCGATCAGCAGTTCCCGGCCACCGCAGCCGGCTATCAGGCGCTGCTGGCCTGGCTACGGTCCCTGGGCCGGGTCGTCAAGGTCGGGGTCGAAGGGACCGGTACCTACGGCGCCGGCCTGGCAAGATGCCTGACCGCGTGTGGTGTCGAGCTGGTCGAGGTCGACCGCCCGGACCGCAAGACCCGCCGCAACAAGGGCAAGTCCGACCCGATCGACGCGATCGCCGCCGCCCGGGCCGCCCTGTCCGGGACCGCGGCCGGCGTGCCGAAAACCCGCACCGGACCGGTCGAAGCGATCCGCGCCCTGCGAATGGCCCGCCGCGGCGCGGTCAAAACCCGCACCGCCGCACGCAACCAGCTCCACGGCCTCATCGTCTCCGCCCCGCAACCCATCCGCGCCGCGCGCCACGCACTGCCCACCGGCCGCACTGCTCACCGCCTGCACCAGCCTGACCGCCGACGACACCCGCCTGGCCGACCCCACCGAGGCCGGCAAAGCCGCGCCTTTCCGCCCTGTTCGGCGTCGGCCCCGACGTCGCCGGGCAACTCCTCGTCACCGCCGGGGACAACCCCGACCGCTCGGCGCTGGCGCGCCGTCGCTGCCAGGTCCGCCGCTGGTCACCCCGATTCGATCCCTACGGGAGCACGACCACGGAGGTGCCCGAGCCGATGTTGTCCAGCAGTGTCTTCTGGGCCGCCGGCGGCATCCGCACGCAGCCGTTGGACTTGCGGTAGCCGAACTCGTTGCGGTACCAGGCGTGGATGCCCGTGTGCGCGTCGGCCAGCCCGCTCGCGACGGCCTTCTTGTCGTCCGGCACCGCGCCGAGGGCGAGCACGTCCAGCCCCGCGTACACCTTGCTCGGCAGCGCCGAGCGCCCCAGCACGAAGGTCCGCCCGAGCGGCGTCTCGGTGGCGGACGCGCCGACGGTCACGGTCCACGTCTGCTGGGCCTGGCCGTCGCGCAGCCAGGTGAGCGTGTAGGCGCCGCGGTGCACGACGATCTGGTCGCGCAGCGGGGTGGTGCTCCAGCCGCCCGGCGGCAGCCAGCCGATGCTGCGGTTCATCGAGGGCAGCAGGACCGCCACCCAGCCGTCCTGCCTCGCGACCACCGGCATCACGAGGTTCACGCCGCTGATCTGCGGGGTCAGGTACGCCCGCGCCGTGCCCCCCACCCCGTCGTACACCGGCTGCTTCTCCCGCACCTGCAACCCCTCCGTCAGCGGGACGGTCGAGGCCTGGTCGGGGTCGGCCGGGAACCCGGTCGCCGCCTGCGTGTAGGTGATCGTGGTCAGCCCCGCGGCGGGCGGGGCCGCGCTCGGCGGGGCGGCCGGCGGCGCCGGCGAGGAGGGGCCGGCCACGAGCGTCGTCGGGTCCGGGGCGCCCGGCGTGGCGCCGGGGCCGGCCGGGTGGTGCTTGGCGGAACACCCCGTGAGGGTGATCGCGAGCGCGGCGAGGGCGACGGCGCGGCGGGCGAGCATGGGTATGAACTTAGCCGCTGATCGCCGCCGCCGTGTCCGTCAGCCGGTCCAAGGCGGCCGGCAGATCGGCCGTGGCGATGGCGCCGAACCCGATGGCGAGCCCGCGATCCTCGGCCGGTGACGCGTAGAAGTGCGACAACGGCTCCACGGCCACCTCCGCGGCCCGCAGCGCGCGCACGAGCGCGCCGACGTCGGCGGGGCCGGTGCAGCGCAGGGCCAGGTGCAGCCCGGCGCTGGACGGGACCGGCGCGAACCAGGGCGCCAGCGGCCCGGCGGCGGCCCTGACCACGAGCTCGTGGCGGGCCGCGTAGATCCGGCTGACCCTGCGCAGGTGCCGCCGCAGCAGCCCCTCGTCGATGAACGCGGCGAGGGCCGCCTGCGCCGCGGGCTCGCCGTGCCAGTCGGCCAGGGCGCGGGCCGTGCGCAGCGCCGGGCGCAGGGCCTCGGGCGCGACCAGGAACCCGAGGCGCAGCGACGGCAGCAGCGTCTTGGAGAACGAGCCGACGTAGATGACCCGGCCCGTGCGGTCGAGGCTCTGCAGCGGCTCCAGCGGCCGGTCGGAGTAGCGGAACTCGCTGTCGTAGTCGTCCTCGACGATCGCCGCCCCGTGCTCCTGGGCCCAGGCCAGCAGCGCGGTGCGCCGCGCAAGCGACATCGCGGTGCCCAGCGGGTGCTGGTGGGAGGGGGTGACGTACACCAGCCGGGCCGCCGCGGGAATGCGGTCCACGACGATCCCGTCGGCGTCGACCGGCACCCCGGCGACCCGCGCGCCGTGGCTGCTAAACAGCCGCCGGGCCGGCCGGTAGCCGGGCTCCTCGACGGCGACGACCGCGCCCGGCTCGACGAGCACCCGCGCGACGAGGTCGAGCCCCTGCTGCGCGCCCGCGGTGACGAGCACGTCCGCCGGAGCGGCCCGCACCGACCGAGACAACCCGATGTGCCGGGAGACGGCCGCGCGCAGCGACGGCAGCCCGGACGGGTCGTCGTACTCCGCCGACGCCCGCACCGAGCGCGCCAGCAGCCGCCGCCAGGTGGCGAGCGGGAACAGCGACGCGTCGGGGTGGCCGATGCGCAGGTCGAACCGGGCCCCGGGCGTGGGCGACGCGTCGGGCGGCACCGCCAGGAACCGCGCCGTGGGCCGCAGCGGGCCGGCGGGCGCGCGGCGGGAGAGGGCGGGCGGCCCGCCGTACGACACGAACGTCCCCGCCCCCGACCGGCCGGCGAGGAACCCGTCCCCGACGAGGCGGTCGTAGGCGGCGGCGACCGTGTTGCGGGCGACCGACAGGTCCCGGGCCAGCTCCCGGCTCGGCGGCACCCGCTCCCCGGGCCGCAGCCGCCCGTCGAGGATCGCGTCGCGCAGCTGCCGGTAGATCCGGTCGGTGCGGTCGCCGCGCCCCTCCAGGCTGATGTGCAGGTCCACCGGCTTTGGCCCAATCGATCGTGCGCGGATTGGCCCTTCTGCGGGGCCAAATCCGACCGTAGCGTCGCAGGCATGCTCACCGTCAAGCAGGGCGCGGCGCTGTCCGTCGGCGCGGTCCTCGGCACCGGCGTCATCGCCCTGCCCGGGCTGGCCGCACAGGTCGCCGGGCCGGCGTCGCTCGTCGCCTGGGTCGCGCTCATCGCCCTGTCGGCTCCGCTCGCGCTCACCTTCGCCGCCCTCGGCGCCCGCTTCCCCGACACCGGCGGCGTCGCCTCCTACGTCGGGCGCGCGTTCGGCCCCCGCGCCGCGGCCGTGGTCGGCTGGGCCTTCTACTTCGCCGTGCCGGTCGGGGCGCTGCCCGCGGCCACGTTCGGCGGCGCGTACGTCACCGCCGTGCTCGGCGGCGGCCAGCGCACCACGCTGCTGACGGCCGCGGCCCTGGTGGCGCTGGTCACCGCGGCCAACCTCGGCGGCGTCCGGCTGAGCGGCCGCTTCCAGCTCGGCCTGGCCGCGGCCCTGGTCGCGCTGCTGCTGGCCGCGATCGTCACCGCCCTGCCGCACGCGGACCCGGCCAACCTGCGCCCGTTCGCCCCGCACGGCTGGGCCGCGATCGGCCCCGCGGTCGCGGTGCTCGTCTGGGGCTTCGCCGGCTGGGAGGCGCTCACGTCCCTGGCCGCCGACTACCGCGACCCGCGCCGCGACGTGCCCCGCGCCACCTGGATCGCGGTCGCCGTCGTCGGCGTGCTGTACCTCGCCGTCGCCGCCACCAGCCAGCTCGTGCTGCCCGAGCCGTCCGGCGCGCCGCTGGCCGACCTGCTCGCGCTCGGCTTCGGCCACGGTGCCCGGGCACTGACCGCCGTCGTGGCGCTGCTGCTGACCGCCGGGGCGATGAACGCGTACTTCGCCGGCGCCGCCCGCCTCGGCGCCGCCCTCGGCCGCGACGGCGCGCTGCCGGCCTGGTTCGGCCGCGGCGCCGACGCCGGCCAGGTGCCCCGCCGCAGCCTCGCGGTCGTCGCCGGCCTCGCCGCCGCCACGCTCGTGGTGGCCGCCGTGACCGGGCTCGGCCCCCGGCCCTTGATGCTGCTCACGTCGGGGTCGTTCGTCGTGGTGTACCTGCTGGGCACCGCCGCCGCCGTGCGGCTGCTCCCGCACCGCTGCGCGGCCCGGCGCACCGCCGCCGTCGCGCTGGTCTGCGTCGTCGGCCTGCTCGCCCTGACCGGCGTCTACCTGCTGTGGACGGCGCTGGTCGCGGCGGCGGCCCTCGCCTACCGGGCCGCCGCCGCGCGCCGTCAGAGGTCGCGGTCGTTCACGATGTGCATGGCGGCCTCCTCGGCCGAGGCCGCGCCGCCGTCGATGCCCACGTCGGAGCCGACCTCGTCCTTCTCCTCGTCCTCGCCGATGCCCTCGTCGGGCGCGACGAGCCGACCGGCCCGCCGGTCGCCGACCTCGCCGTCGTCGAAAAACTCGCCGGACTCGGTGGCGCGGCCGTAGTCGTCGAGGTCCGGGCGGGCCGACGGGTCCGGCTCCTCCTGGCGCAGCCGCTCGTCGAGCGACTCACCCTGCTCGGCCTCGGCCTGGGTGACCCCGAACGCGGTCACCCCACGCGGCTTCTCCGGCGGCGAGTACCCCTCGTCGAGGGCGTCGTCGAGCCCGCGGTCGGACAACGTGTCCTCCACGGACAACTGGCCCTCGTCGTCTGGATCCGGGTCCCAGCTGTCGGTCTGCTGCGTCATGTCGAAATCCCCTCGAAGGCGTCTGATCCGGGCGCGTCTGATGCTGGTGCCGCTGTGTCCCCTATACCCAGCGGCGCCCGAATCCGAGCCTAGATCACGGCCTCGCGTGCACGCTTGTGCGCGGCGATCAGCTCCGCGTACCGGTGCCCGCTCGCCTTGATCGTGCGCGCCTGGGTGTCGTAGTCGACGCGGACCAGCCCGAACCGCTTGTCGTAGCCGTACGCCCACTCGAAGTTGTCCAGCAGCGACCACGCGAAGTACCCGTCGACCGGCGCCCCGCGCAGCACCGCCTGCCGCACGGCGTCCAGGTGCCCCTCCAGGTAGTCGGTGCGCTCCTTGTCCTGGATCTCGCCGCCGGGCTCCACGGTGTCGTGCCACGCCGAGCCGTTCTCGGTGACGAGGATGCTCGCCGGTCGGTAGGTGTCGGCCACGCGGACCAGGATCTCCTCGAGGCCCTTGGCGTACACCTCCCACGGCATCGCCGTCTCGACCGACCCGGGCACCGGGATCTGGCGCGCGAACGGCGCCGCCCCGGCCGGGTCGTCGACCACGATCTGCCGGAAGTAGTAGTTGACGCCCAGGAACTCGGTCGGCGTCGCGATGATCCCGAGGTCCCCGTCGCGCACCGGCGGCTCGACGCCGTAGCACTCGACCATGTCGGCCGGGTAGCCGCGGCCGAACACCGGGTCGAGCCACCAGCGGTTGGTGTGCCCGTCGGCGCGCACGGCGGCGGCGACGTCCTCGGGCCGGTCGCTGCCGGGCTCGATCGGGCTCAGGTTGAGCACGATGCCCACGTTCGGCGCGAGCCGCGCGTTCGCCCGGATCGCCTGGTCGACGAGGCCGTGGCCGAGCAGCACGTGGTGCGAGGTGTGCACGGCCCGGGTGAGGTCGCGCTCGCCGGGCGCCATGCGGCCCTCCAGGTGCCCGATCCAGGACACGCACAGCGGCTCGTTGACGGTGTTCCAGTCGGCGACCCGGTCCCCGAGCCGCCCGGCCACGATCGCGGCGTAGTCGGCGAAGGCCTGGGCCGTGTCCCGGTTCGGCCAGCCGCCGGCGTCCTGCAGGGCCTGGGGGAGGTCCCAGTGGTACATCGTGGCGAACGGCCGGATGCCCTCGGCCAGCAGCGCGTCGACGAGCCGGTCGTAGAAGTCCAGGCCGGCCGCGTTCACGGCGCCGGTGCCGTCGGGCAGCACCCGGGGCCAGGCGACCGAGAAGCGGTACGCGTCGAGGCCCAGCCGCCGCATGATCGCCACGTCCTCGGGCCAGCGGTGGTAGTGGTCGCACGCCACGTCGCCGGTGTCGCCGTTGTCGACGTTGCCCGGCGCGTGCGAGAAGGTGTCCCAGATGGACGGCTTGCGCCCGTCCTCGGCGACGGCGCCCTCGATCTGGTACGCGGCGGTGGCGGCGCCCCAGACGAAGCCGGGCGGGAGTGCGGACAGATCCAGCACGGGGCGGTCTCCTCAGGTCAGATCTTGCCTTCGGCCGAGCGGAGCTTGGCCTTGATGGACTCGGTGGTGACCGGCCTGCCGGCCGCCGCGTCGGCGAACAGCTCCGCCATCGCCGTGCCGACGAGGGTCTCGAACCGGCTCTCCTCGGGCACCTGCGGCAGCGGGGCCGCGGTCGAGTTGAGCACCTGGAAGAGCACCTCCTGCTCGGGCGTGCGGAACGCCGCGTCGGAGTACGCCGAGCGCACCGCCGGCAGCGAGCCGTAGGCCTTGTTCAGGATGATCTGCTCCCGGTCGCTGGTCATGAACTCGACGAAGTCCAGCGCGCCGGTGAGGTTGCGGGTGTGCTTGTAGACGGCCATGTTGATACCGGCGACCATGCTGTTGATCCGCACGCCGCCGGCCCGGTACGGGTCGGCGAGGAACGGCACCGGGGCGACGCCGTAGTCGTCGGGGTTCATCCCGGCCTGCCGCAGCGACGGCCCGGCCGCCTGCCACAGCAGCATCGCGGCCTTGCCACCGGCGAAGGCGGCCCGCGACTCGTTCTTCGCGTAGCCCGCGCCGGCCGGGTCGACGATGTGGTCGTCGGCCATCAGCCCGACGTAGCGCTTGATCGCTGCGACGTTCTGGTCGGTGTCGAAGGTGGGGCTGCCGTCGGCGGCGAACCACTGCCCGCGGTACTGCTGCGAAAAGGTGAAGGCGTGGTGCGCGTTCTCGGCCGGGTTGCCGCCCTCGATCGCCAGGCCCCACTGCCCCTTCGCGGGCTTGGTGAGCCGCTTGCCGTCCGCGACCAGTTCGTCCCAGGTCTTCGGCGGGCTCGCGATGCCCGCCTCGGCGAACATGCGCTTGTTGTAGTACAGCGCGTAGGACAGCGAGTACAGCGGCACGGCCGACGGCGGCGTGCCGGGCGCCCCCGCGGCGGCCAGCGCGTTGGGCACGAACCGGTCCCGGCCGCCGACCTTGTCCAGGGTCCGGCCGTCGAAGGGCACGAAGGCCCCGGTCGCCTGCAGCGAGGCCGACCAGGTGTTGCCGATGTTCACCACGTCCGGCCCGCCGTCGTCCTTGGTCGCGGCCATGAGCCGGTCGAGCAGGTCCGGCCACGGCACCACCTCGAGCCGCACGTGGACGCCGGTGCGCTGCTCGAACTCGTCGAGCTGCGGCTGCAGGGTCGCCCGGTCGAAGTCGAGGCTCGGGCCCTGGTTGCTGGCCCAGTAGACGAGGGTCTTCGCGTCGGCCGCGGGGTCGTCGCACGCCGCGACCGACCCGGCTAAGAGGGTCAGGGCGGCGAGGCTGAGGATGGCGCGGCGCAGCGGCATGGCGGGGCCCTTCTCGACAGGAGGGGGTGGCGGCGGTGTCCCTTATCTATCGAGACGTAATCGATCGAGACTTAATTTATGTCGCCATTTAAATGGCGCTCAGATCGTGCGTCAAGGTCTCTGCCCTTAGAGTTGCCAGCGCGGGCGGCGACGACGACGGGGGTTGGCGTGCAGGTCGAGCGGGCGAGCAATCGAGGAGTACGACTGCGTAACCGCTCCGCCCTGCTGACCCGGCTGTTCCTGGAAGGCCCGCTCACCCGCCAGGACCTGTCCCGCCGCACCGGCCTGAGCCAGCCCGCGGTGAGCAACGTCGTGAGCGACCTCATCGACGACGGGATCGTCGAGGAGGCCGGCGCCCAGGAGTCCGACGGCGGCCGGCCCGGCATGATGCTGCGCGTCGACCCCGGCTTCGCCGTCGTCGCGGGCGTCGACGTCGGCGAGACCCGCGTCCGTGTCGAACTGTTCGACCTCGGCCTGCGCCGGCTCGCCGAGCACGACCACCCGATCGAGCCGGGCGGGACGCCGCCGGAGGCCGTGGCCAGGCACATCCTCACCGGGCTGCGCACGGTCGCGGCCGGCCGCGAGGTGCTCGGCGCCGGGATCGGCGTCTCCGGGATCGTCCAGCAGCGGCCGGAGGGTGCCCTCGTGCACGCGCAGACGCTCGGCTGGGATGCCGTACCGCTGGAGGCGCTCCTGCGCGCCGGCACCCGGGTGCCGCTGCACCTCGAGAACGGCGCGAAGACCCTCGGCCAGGCCGAGATGTGGTTCGGCGCCGGCCGCGGCCACCGCCACGCCGTCTTCGCCCTCCTCGGCTCCGGCGTCGGCGCGGCCGTCGTCACCGGCGGCACCACCTACCGCGGCGCGTCCAGCAGCGCGGGGGAGTGGGGCCACACCACGCTCGTCTACGGCGGCCGCCCCTGCCGCTGCGGCTCCGCCGGCTGCCTCGAGGCCTACGCCGGCGCCGCGGCGATCCTCGCCCGCTTCCGCGAGCGCTCCGGCCGCCCGGCCCCCGGCGGCGACGAGGAGTCCCGGCTCACCGCCCTGGCCGCCGCGGCCGCCGACGGCGAGCCCGACGCCCGCGCGATCCTCGACGAGACCGCCGACTACCTCGGCGCCGGCGTCGCCAACCTCGTCAACCTGTTCAACCCGGAACTCGTCGTCCTCGGCGGCTGGGCCGCGCTGGCCCTGGAACACCTCCTGCCGCGCGTGCGCGCCTCGGCCGCCCGGCACGCCCTGCGCCAGCCGTTCGCCCAGGCCCGCATCGAGCTCGGCCGGCTCGGCCTCGACGCCGTCGCCCTCGGCGCCGCCACCCTGCCGATCGCGCGGCTGCTCACCGGCGGCGGGGCCGGCCCGCCCGCCGCGTGACCCGGCAGGTATCGACGCAGGGGAATTGATCGATGCCGGTATCGTGCGCGTCGTGGTCCAGGACGCGCGCAGGCGCCGGGGAATGCGCGACGTCGCGGCCGCGGCCGGCGTCTCCGTCAGCACCGTCGCCAACGTCCTCAACAACCCCGGCGTCGTCGCCGAGGCCACCCGCGCCCGGGTCGAGGCGGCGATGGACACCGTCGGCTTCGTCCGCAGCGCCCCCGCCCGGCAGCTGCGCGGCCTGCCCAGCCGGCTCGTCGGCTCGATCACCCCCGACCAGAGCCACCCCTTCTACGCCGAGCTCAACCGCGGCATCGAGGACCACCTCGACGAGGCCGGCTGCATGCTGCTGGCGTGCAGCACCGACCTGCGCCCCGACAAGGAGCTGCGGGCCCTGCGGCTGCTGGAGGAACAGTCCCCGCGCGGCGTCATCATCACCCCGACCGGCGAGCAGCCGCAGCGCCTGAGCGCCGTCAGCTCCCGCGGCACCCCCGTGGTCCTGCTCGACGCCCGCCAGGGCGGCACCGGCCTGTGCGCCGTCGCCGTCGACCACGAGCTCGGCGGCCGGCTCGCCGGCGAGCACCTGATCGGCCTGGGCCACCGCCGCATCGCGTTCGTGACCGCCGGCCCCGACATCGAACCGGTCCGCCGGCGCCGCGACGGCCTCGCCGCGGCCTCCCGCGACGCCGGCCTCGTCGAGCTGCGCATGGCCCCCGGCGGGTTCGCCGAGGACACCGGTGCCGTGATCAGCGCCCTGCTCGACCGGGCCGGCCCGCCGACCGCCGCCGTCTGCGTCAACGACGTCGTCGCGCTCGCCCTCATCCGCGGCCTGGAGGCCCGCGGCCTGCGCGTGCCCGGCGACCTGTCCGTGGTCGGCTACGACGACCTGCCCTTCGCCGCGCACGTGCGCCCCGCGCTGACCACGATCGCCCGCCCGATCCGCGCGCTCGGCCGGGCCGCCGCCGAGCTCCTGCTGTCCGAGGACACCGCCGGCCACCGCCATCAGGAGGTCGTCTTCGCCCCCGAGCTCGTCATCCGCTCCACGACCGCCGCCGCCCGTCCGGCGAGGTAGACCGTCAGTGGATGCTCCGCCCCGAGCAGTGCACGACAGGTCTCGGCCCGGGCGTTGAGCAGGCTGATCCCAATGCGCTCGTGGACGTGCTCGCTGGAGCTGCGGACCGCGTGCAGCAGTATGTCCTCGCCGGTGTCCGTCGTCAGTTGCTGCAGCTGCCCGCCGGCGGCTTCGCGCTCGCCCGCCTTGAACGCCCAGGTAGCGGCGTCTAGCCGGGTGCACAGGGAATGTGGATGCCACCGGCCCAGGATGCGCTCCCGGTCGCTGGCGAGTTCGAGCGTGAGCCGCGCCGCCGCCGCGAACTCTCCGCTGCAGCCGCAGATCTGCCCGATGAGGGTGCGGGTCTGCAGCACACGTGGGCTGTCGGGGCCGAGCAGGCGGTTGTAGGCGTCGCGGACCTCTGCCAGGAGGACCACGGCCTCGGCGGGCCGTGTCTCGGCCAGGAAGGAGCCGATGTAGTGACTGGTCAGGATCGTGTCATGGTGGTCCGGCCCGTATACCCGCTCGTGGTCGCGGCGTAGCTCCTCCAGCAGGGCCAGGCTCGTCGCGGTTTTCCCCACCTTGCCCAGCGCGTAGCCGTGCAGCCGCCGCGCGTCGAGCGTGGCCGGGTCGTCGGGGCCGAAGACGCGACGAAGGTCCGGCACCAGCGTCTCGAACATCCGCACCGCCTCGGCCTGGTCGTGCGGGTCGGCCAGACCCTGGGCGAGCCGCAGCCGGGCCCGCAGGGTCTCCGGTGCGTCGGGGCCGAGGGTGCGTTCACGCTCCCGCCACAACCTTCCGAGTTCGCTGATCGCGGCGTCCCCGTCCGAGAGCAGCCGGGCGTAGAAGGCGGCAGTGACATCGGCGTCGGCGATCCCGCCGGCGGCGGCCCGGCGGAAGGCGAGCACAGCGATGTCGTTGATGAATCGCTGCGCCGCGGCCTCGCCGATGTCGAACGCCTGCCCCGGCGCGGCCTGATCGATCAGCGCCGTCCACGTCTCCTGCGGCACCCGATCCAGCCCACCGACGTCGATGAGGTAGTCGAAGGCCAGCAGCCGCCCATCGTCGCCGGTCGGTACCAGCAGGCTGCTGGCGCCGTGGGCCGGGGCGGTCGCCCAGCGCACCGCCTCGTCCAGCGGTTCGGGCCGCAGCAGCGCACCGTCGCGCTGTCGCAGGTAGGACTCGGCCAGCAGCGCGAGGAATTCGACCGGCTGCGGCTCGTGCACGCCGGCGCGGCGGCAGTCGACGGCTGCTGCCACCAATGCGGCGCCCCGCGGGTGGGCACCCGGGCTCCAGCCGGCCTGCCAGGCCCGCGCCAGGTCAGGTCCGGCAGCGAGGAGCTCGGCGACGCCGAAGCGCCCGGCGTTGCGGACCGCACCGCGGATGCGCGGGTCGTCGTCGTGCTCCCGGGCTCGGGCGAGTTCCGCGTCGCTCCACTGGCGGGGCAGCTCCACGACGCTCGCCAGCCCGAGCACATCGCGGGCGTCGCGCCAGGTGCTGCGAGAGCCGTCGGACGGATCCGTGGAAGCGACCAGCCGGTCGTACTCCGGGCTCCGGAGCGTCGCCACCAGCCGGACGTCCCGGTCGCCGCTGGTCATCCGGCGCACCACCGCGGGGGTCAAGCCGTCCACGCCCAGAAAGCGTTCGAGGTCGTCGAGCCACACGACGGCCCGGTGCAGCTCCGCGACCACCGGGACGATACGGGCCAGAGCCGGCCGGTCCGCCGGCGCGACGAAGACGTGCCGCGCCAGCTGTTCCCGCACCGCCTCGTAGGCGGCGCGCGTCTTGCCCGCCGTGGAGTCCCCGACGAGGAGCACCAGTCCGCCTTGGCCGAGCGTGGCACGCAGCCGGTCGTCGGCGTCACGGGCGATGTACGGCGGCACCCGGTCGAGCCCGCGACGCCTGCCCGCCCCGCGATCGTGGGCCTCTGCTGGGTGCACCCGCACGGCGAGCGCGTCGTCGACGTCGCGGACCAAGGGCAGCCGCCCGCCCGGGCCGATGACGAGCAGACTGTCGGGCAGCGTGACGCGTAGCTGGTCATGCTTCGTCAGCAGCACCTGACCCCGCCCGGCGACGACGGCGAACACGGCGGCGCCGACCGTGGCGACACCCAGGAGGAACGGCCGGCCGGGAAACAGCGCCGAGACGATACCGGCCGCCGCGACCGGCGGAGCCGACACCACCAGCAGCGCCCAGCCCCGCAGCCGGTTCGATAGACGACGACGCATAAGTACACCTAAGGGCACGCAGGGTAACCGGAGGAAGCAACTCGGCGCGAAGCCGATAGGGTGACCGCATGGCCGTCGCGCAGTCGCTGGGGGAGCTCCCGTACGCCGCCTACCTCCGGCCCCACCCCGACGGCGAACCCCTCGCCCCCGACGGCGACTACACCGAGATCCACTTCGACGGGGCCGCGTTCGACGGCGGCGAGGCGACCAGCGCCAAGTTCATCGAGTCCGCGTTCACCGGCACCACCCTCACCACCGTCGGCCTCGAACGGGCCCGGTTCAGCGACGTGTGGCTGAGCCGCAACCGCTGGGTCGGGGTGCGCGTCGCCGGCGGCGAGTGGCTCGACGTGGCCGTGCTCGACAGCGCGCTCGCCGGCGTGCAGGCGTACAGCTCTCGCCTGCGCCGCGTCACCTTCCGCGGCTGCAAGATCGACACCCTGAACCTGCGCGGGGCCACGCTCACCGACGTCGTCTTCGAGGACTGCGAGCTCGACGAGCTCGACTGCGCCGGGGCCGGCCTCACGAACGTCACGTTCCCCGGCTCGTCCCTGCGCAACGCCCGCTTCTCCCAGGTGACGTGCAAGAAGGTGGACTTCCGCGGCGCCCGCGAGCTCGACGTCGCCGACGGCGCCGACGCGCTGCGGGGCGCGACCGTCGACGAGCGTCAGCTCATGCAGCTCGCACCCGCCCTGGCCCAGGCGCTAGGCATTCTCGTCAAGTAGCGCCGCGACCGCCTTCGCCACGCGGCGCTGCCGGGTCTCGGCGGTCTTCGCGCCCTCGACCGACAGCACGTGGCGGCTCTGGTTGCTGTACGACAACGCGTCGAAGCGCGCCCGCGCCCCCGGCTCGGCCTCCAGCGCCGCGGCCAGGTCGGCCGGCACCGCCACCGTCCGCGGCGCCCCGTCCGGCTCGACGTCCACGTCGAACGTGTCGCCGGCCGCGACCCCCGCCCCGGCCCGCACCTCGGCCGAGACCGGCAGCAGGAACGCGCCGCGCATCGAGGCGACCGTGCTGCGGTACGTGTACCCGTTGATCGTCACCGTCACCGGCGGCTTCCTGCCGGTGCCGAGCGCCTCCACGACCTCGGCGGGCACGGTGATGCCGGTCGCCGTCCTGCCGTGCAGCTCGAGGGTCGCGCGGAATCTCATGGGGCTCAGCCAAGCAGGCGCAGCGCCTGCCGTACAGGAAAACGCTCGACCGTCCCCACGAAGGACGTCTCCCCGTGGCAGAAGCGCTCGAACATGCGCCAGCCCGGCGGGGTGCGCAGCAGGTTGTGGAACAGCCGCGGATGGCGCGCGAACACGGCCAGCAGCCGGGCGCCGGCCCGCATCGTCGGCACCAGCGTCTCGGTGACGTCCCGCTCGTACCTCGCCAGCTCCTTCCCGGCCGCCGCCGCCCCGGCCAGCGCGCCCGAGCGGGTGGCGAAGCTGATCCCCTCCCGCGTCCACGGTTCGAGCAGCCCCGCGGCGTCCCCGGCGACGATCACGTTGCCCCGGCGCAGCGGCGACGATTCGGTACGGCACCGCGTCAGATGCCCCGAGTCGTGCACCGGCTCGATCCCGTCGAGCCCCAGCCGCGCCAGAAAGTCCCGCAGATAGGCCTTGGTCCGCTCGCCGTCCCCGCGCGCCGAGATCACCCCGACGGTGAGCAGGTCGCCCTTCGGGAACACCCACGCGTAGGAGCCGGGCAGCGGCCCCCAGTCGATGAGCAGCCGCCCCTTCCACTGCGCCTGCCGGTCCGCGCCGATCGGCAGCTCCACCTCCAGCCCGAGGTCGACCTGCCCGTACTCGACGCCGACATGGCGCGCCGTGACCCCCGACGACCCGTCGGCCCCGATCGCCGCCGCCGCCGTCACCGTCTCGTCGCCGGCGAGCCGGATGCGCACCCCGCCCTCGTCCTGCTCGACGCCGCGGACCGGCGTCGCCTGCCGTACCGTCGCACCCGCTTCTTCCGCGGCCCGCCGCAGCGCGTCGTCGAACTCGGGCCGCCGGACCATCGCCAGCAGCGGCCGCCGGGCCGACCTGCGCGTGAACGCCGCCCGCCCGTCGTGGGTGAAGTCGGCCCGCTCGATGCGGTCGTCGGCCGGGACCGTGATGCGATCGGCGACCGCCGCCACCGAATGGCCGATCAGCCCGCCGCCGCAGGTCTTGTACCGCGGGTGCGTCGCCTTCTCCAGGACGAGCGTGCGCGCGCCTCGCCGGGCGGCCTCGTACGCGGCTGACAGTCCCGCCGGTCCGCCACCGATGATCGCCACGTCCCAGTCAGTCACCCGAGCACCTTAACGGTCCGGCCCGGCGGCCCCGCGCTCGTCGTGCTCCGGCCGTCCGGCCAGGGTGACTTTGGCCTCGTGTGACCAACACATCAGCCGTTCGGGTGACGAATCTGCTTCACTCGGTGCATGTCCGCGATCGACCACCTGATCCATGCGAATGCCCGGTACGCCGAGACCTTCCCGGGCCCGCGCCCGCTGCGCCCGAAGCTGCGCCTGACCGTGATCTCGTGCATGGACTCGCGCCTGGACCTCTTCGGCGCGCTGGGCCTGGAGATCGGCGATGCCCACCTGATCCGCAACGCCGGCGGCCTGCCGACCGAGGAGGTGCTGCGCTCCCTCGCGATCAGCCAGCGCAAGCTCGGCACCCGCGAGGTGGTGCTCATCCACCACACCGAGTGCGGCATGGAGGGCTTCGACGACCCGGCGTTCCGCGCCGAGCTGGCCGAGACGGGCGTGACCCCGACCTGGAACGTGCCGGGCTTCAGCGACCTGCACGACACCATGCGCAACTCGATCCGCACGGTTCGCGAGTGCCCCTGGATCCCGTACCGCGAGGACGTGCGCGGCTTCATCTTCGACGTGGCGACCGCCAAGATCGAAGAGGTCGTCTGACACTAGGTCGCCCTCCCGCATGCCGGACAATGACGTCCGCATGGTGAACGCTGCCCCGCACTGCGCGTAGACACCCCAGTGCGGTCCGTGTCGACCCGTGAGCCCCTACCGCAAATTGCATACGGCAGGGGTGGCGCCGAGGGATCCACGCCGCCCGCATGGGGTGATGCATGCGGCACGATCGGACCCATGCGCTACGGGGGGAGACTCAACCGGATCGAATTCACAGCCCTGATCGACCAGCAGGCCGGCCGGGTCCGCGCGAACGCCGCGACGCTGCCGCTCTACGGTCCGGCGACCTGGCCGGGCCCGTGCCGCCTGGGCGCCTGGGGCTGGGAAGACGACCGCCTGATGCACGCCGGCCTGCTCTACGGCACCCCGGAGACGGCCCCCATCACCGCGACCGCCGCCCCCGCCCTGGCCGGCGTGGGCCTGGACACGCCCGGCACCACCGTGACGGCCACCGCCCCCGCCCCGGACGGCCCGTGGGTCGAGGTGATCACCACCGCCGGCCCGCCGATGCCCCAGCTGATCGACCTGCGCATGGCCGCCACCGCCGCGGCCCGCACGGACCGCCGCAGCGTGGAACGCGCCCTGCGCGCGGCCTCGACCCCGGCCCCGGAGCGCGTGACGATCCCCGTCGACGGCGTGCCCCGCGAGTTCTCCCGCTGGCCGGACGAGCCGCTCGGCGACTCCCTGGGCCGCGGCTGGCTGGCGATCCTGGACGAGGTGCCGGGCCTGCTGCTGCGCGTGTCGGGCCTGACGCCGGCGGATCTGGCCCTGGCCCGGGTCCGCGACGTCGAGCCACATTTGACGGGCACGCGGGCGCACCTGCTCGCCGGCTACGACGCCTACGGCAGCGACTGACCCGGCCCGACGATCACTGGGCCGCGAGGGCCTGCGCGAAGTTGACCCGCTGGATCGCCTCCGCCGTGTGCAGCGGGGAGTACACGATCTCCTGCGCCAGATAATGGTTCGGCCCCGACTGGATCGACACCACGAGCGGCCCCGACATCGCGTGCGTCTTCGCGGTCAGGAACAGCAGCCCGAACAGCAGAAACAGGCTCAGCCCGCAGGTGAAGATCGACAGCAGCAGCGCCAGCACCGCACACGTCACCGCCAGCCCGACACCCCAGCCCGCCGTCGTCGTGATCGGAATCGGCTGCGAGACCACCATCCAGCGGCTGCCGCGGATCGGCCACACACCGACGGGGGTGTAGATCGCCACCCCGTCGACGCGCACGTCGCCGATACGCACGTCGGGGCCGTTGTAGAGCGGGGCGCCGCTGTACGGCACGGGCAGCGTCACAACCGGATTCTCGCCCAGCCCCCGCCCCGCGAGACACCGGCCGGAAGGACGGAATGCACTCACCCGCGACGATCCGCTCGTCGTCCTTACGTCCCGCTCCTCACGCCCGGCCGACAGCACCCAGCGCGGCGAGCTGTTCCTCGTGTCCGGTCAACGGCACCCGGCGGGGCGCGGTGATCTCTGTTCCTTGTGTCCGGCCGACGGCACCCAGCGCGGCGAGCTGCTCCTCGTGCCCGGCCGACAGCACCCAGCGCGGTGATCTCTGTCCCTCGTGTCCGGCCGACAGCGCTCAGCCCTGCGACGGAGCCAGCCCGGAGAACCCAGGGCAATCCTGAAACGCCGTTCGGCCCCACCGGCGCAGGCTCCCCGGCCCGGCAACCACGCCCGCGCAGCTGATCCCGAACCCCCTCAGCGCCGACTCCCAAACGAGCCAGACGTGTGCAATGTTTCGCGGCCCCCTGGGCACGGCCGGGCGGTCCCCATCCAACCCCGGGGACCGGGGGACCGCCCGATGCCCAGCGGAAGCAACGCCCGCAGATTGCCGCAGCTCCCGCCAAATCACGAAATTTCAGGACATAAGCGAATTAAGCTCGCCAAAGTCATACGAATCCGCCAGCGAGCTGTACGTACCCGCGGTGTACGCCTCCCGGGCCGCCCGCCGAGCCAACGCGTACGCGGCCTCGGCAATCCACGACCCAAGGCTGACCCGCGCCACCCCGAGCGCCGCAAGCTCCCCAACCGAAGGCGTCCCCGGCTGCGCGAGCACGTTCAACGGCGCCGGAATCGCCTTGGCCAGCCCCGCGATCGTGTCGGCATCGGCGACCCCGGGCACAAAGATCCCGGTAGCACCGGCCGCGAGATACGCCTCGGCCCGGCCGACGGTCTCGTCGGGACGGCCGCGAAAGTACGTGTCGACGCGAGCGTTGATGTAGAGCTCCACACCCGCGTCCTCGGCCGCGGCGCGGGCCGCCGCGATGCGCGCCTGCTGGCCGGCGACGTCGCGCAGGCCCGCCGTGTCGCCGTCGCGGGCGGTGTCCTCGAGGTTCACCCCGACGGCCCCGGCCGCGATGACGCCGCGGATCGTCTCGGCGACCTCGGCCGGCGTGGCGCCGAAGCCGGACTCGATGTCGGCGGTGACGGGCAGGTCGGCGGGGACGGCGCGCACGATGCGGGCAAGGTGCTCGAGGGCCTGGTCCCGGGTGAGCGCGTCGCCGTCGGGGGCGCCGAGGGTCCAGGCCACGCCGGCGGAGGTGGTCGCGATCGCGGGGGCGCCGGCGGCGGCGACGACGCGGGCGGACGCGGCGTCCCAGGCGTTGACGAGCACGAGTGGGTCGGTGGCGGTGTGCAGGGCCCGGAATCGAGCGGCGCGGTTGGTCATGCGCGCCATTCTTCCGCCGCCGCGCGGGGCCGCCCCAACGTTTCAGTCCACACTAAATTGTTCCCGTGGTGTCGATCGATCTGTCCGCGTCCGCGATGGCGCGGATCCGGTTCGCGGTCTCCCCGTTGTGGGAGACGATCGCGAGCCTGCGAGTGCTGCGCGACCCGGGCGCGCACGCGATCCATCTGCCCTGGGTCTCGCGGGTGCGGGGCCTGGACCTGCCGGGGCTCGCGGGCCTGGTGCCGCCGGCGCCCGGCTACATCCCGGACTTCCTCACCCCGACGCCGCCGGGTCCGTTCCCGGAGCTCGACGACGAGCTGGCGCCGCTCGCGGCCACCCCGGCCGGCGTCGTGCGGGCGCAGACGGGGAGCGATCTCGATCCGGAGGTGCTGGCGGGGCGGCTGCGGGAGTACTTCGCCGCGGCGATCGCCCCCGACTGGGCGCGCATCCGGGTGCTGCTGGAGGCGGAGGTGTACGCGCGGGCCCGGTCGCTCGCCGCCGACGGGGTGGGCGGGCTGCTCAATGACCTGCACGCCAACGTGTCGTTCGCGGACGGGACGTTGTCGGTGCTGCAGCGCTGGTGCACGGCCGGGGATGTGCGCGACGGCGGGGATCTGGTGCTCGTGCCGTCGGTGTTCGTCTGGCCGTCGGTGCTCACGGTCTTCGGGGAGCGGGCTCAGCTGGCGTACCCCCCGCGCGGGGTCGGGGCGCTGTGGGAGTCGCGGGGCGGGGGCCGAAGCGCGTTGGGGGCGCTGGTGGGGCGGGCCCGGGCGCGGTTGCTGCTCGAGCTCGCGGTGCCGGCCTCCACGAGCGATCTCGCGGGGCGGACCGGGCTCACGCCGGGTGGTGTGTCGCAGCATCTCGCGGTGCTGCGCGCGGCCGGGCTGGTGCGGGCGCATCGCGCTGGGCGGGCCGTGATCAATGTCCGGACCGAGGCCGCCGAGGTCCTGATGGAGGCCCAGGAATGACGAAGATGACACGGGTGACCAAGGTGGTGCCGCACTCCGCTTTCCAATAGCACCATACACTATGCCACCTAATCGATCTTCCGAATGAACACGTCGAGTAATCGGTTGGCCCCACAAAAAGAACCGGCCGGCGCCAATGGTAGCGCCGACCGGCTCAAGAGCATTGACCGTGATTACGGTCGGTGAAATGCCGTTACGATCAGTTCTCCGAGGCGCCGAGCTCGGCCGTGCTCGCGCCCTCGACGCCCTGCTGGTGCACCTCGGTGCCCTCGGCGAACGCGGCCTCGAACTTCTCCTGCAGGGCGTTGAGCTCGCTGAACTGGGCCTCGTGCGAGGACTGGGCGCCCTCGGCGGCGAACACGTGGTCGTCGGAGGTCGCGTTGTGCGAGTAGTTGGTGTAGTCGTCCGACTCGTAGTGCACGGCCGCCGGCGCGTCGTACTCGGTGTGGTGGCCCTGCGAGAAGTTCGTCGACTCGGCGTCGTGGTGGCCCTCCTCGTAGACGCCGAACTGCGACTGCGCGTCGGTCTCGGAGCCCTGCGCCTGCTGCAGCTGGTCGATCTCGCCGCTCTCCTGGCCGGCCTCGTAGTGGCCGTAGTCCGCGCCGGTGTCGCCGGTCTCGAAGTCGCTCATGTGATGCGTCCCTTCAAAGGTCTGTGCGTAATGGTCTATGACGTGCCAGCGGCGCGTTGTGCGATGCGTGGTGAAAACGTGCTGGTGGGAGCGTAGACCGGCCCGGACGGCCCGAACTATCCCCCACATGACAGCTGATCAGCCAGTTTTCGTCGCGGCGCGGTGGCCGGTGCATACTCCTGCGGTGCTACGACACTGCTGTGACGGGATGCGTGCCCAGTTTCAGGACGACGACGTGGACCCGTGGGACGACCCGGACGTGGTCGTCGTCTACTCGGCCAAGTTCGACGAGTACGGTCTGCCGGTCCGCGACGGCGGCACGTCGATGGTCGTGATCGGCTTCTGCCCGTGGTGCGGCGCCCGCCTGCCGCAGTCGCGGCGGGACGCCTGGTTCGACGCGATGGAGCGGCTCGGCCTGGACCCGTGGGAGGACGAGCTGCCGGAGGAGTACCACACCGACGCGTGGTGGAAGCCCGAGCAGGTCCCGGGCACCGAGCGCGAGCACGTTGAGCCCGAGCGGGTGATCACGCCGAGCTGACGAGCCGCAGCGATCCCCCTACACCGGTTCGAGCAGCTTCGACTTCTGCACGATGGGCACGCTGAGCGTCTTGTACCCGACCTGCTCGAAGAGCACCACGACGCGGTCCTGCTCGTAGGCCATGACCGTTCCGGTGCCCCAGGCGGAGTGCCGTACCTCGCTCGAGACCGGGAACGGCCGGCTCTCGTCGACGGTCTTGCCCCCGGGCGCGGCCGGGCGCGGGTGCGACGGCGCGGATTCGGGCGCGGACGGGCGGCGGAACAGTTTCTGGTACCACTTGAGCGCCGGCACGACCGGGTCCACGACCACGGTGCCGTTGGCGCAGTTGTCGCAGTGCCCGCACGGGGCGTCGGCCTGTTCGCCGAAGTACGCCAGCAGGGACCGCCCGCGGCAGTTCGCGCTCTCCGCGTACTGGCGCATCATGTCGATCCGCGAGCGCCGCAGCGTCTGGTGCCGCTCGAACTGGGCCAGGGCGAGCCGGGACGCCTCGGCCGGGGTGGGCGCGTACCGCGGGACGGTGAGCTTGTTCCCGGCGCCGACCTCGGCCGCGCCGACCTGCTCCAGGAGGCTCAGCAGGGCGGTGATCCGGCGGGCGGGCAGTCCGCTGCGGGTGGCGAGCGCGGCCCTGGTCGCGGGGCCCTCGCGCAGCGCCGCCGCCAGCTGGGTCAGCTCCTTGCCGTCGGGCGCGCCGGTGGCGAAGAACCGCTGCAGGGCGACGTCCTCGGCGCGGAAGAACAGGATGGTGTTGGCCGGCTCGCCGTTGCGCCCGGCGCGCCCGATCTCCTGCAGGTAGCTGTCGGGGGAGTCGGGCAGGGCGACGTGGTGCACCCAGCGGATGTTGGGCTTGTCCACGCCCATGCCGAACGCGCTGGTGGCGACCATGACCGGGATCCGGTCGGCCATGAAGTCCTCGTAGCGGCGGTTGCGCTCGCCCGCGGCCAGGCCCGCGTGGAAGGCGACCGCGTCGATGCCGCGGTCGGCGAGGCGCTGGGCGTACTGCTCGGCGATGGCGCGCGTCGGGGCGTACACGATCCCGGGGTGTCGCTCCTGCTCGACCTGGGCCAGCAGGCGCTGCCAGCGCTGCTCGTCGCTGGTGCAGTGCACGGCGCCGAGTCGCAGGTTGGCCCGGTCCAGCCCGGCGACGAGGGTGAACGGGTCGCGCAGCCCGAGCGCGGCGATGATGTCGGCGCGCACGGGCGGCGAGGCGGTGGCGGTGAGCGCGACCACCGGTGGCCGGCCCAGTTCCCGGATGAGGTGCCCGAGCTGCAGATAGTCGGGGCGGAAGTCGTACCCCCACGCGCTGACGCAGTGCGCCTCGTCGACGGCCACGAGCCCCGGGCGCAGCGCCTTGACCTCGGCGAGGCGTTCGGGGTTGCCGAGCTGTTCGGGCGTGATGAACAGGAACCGGGCGGTGCCGGCCCGCAGCGCCTCGAGTGCCCGGCGCTGCTGGGCGGGGGTCTCGGCGGAGCTGATCCGCACGGCCTGGCCCTCGCGGCGGCGGTTGAGCCCGGCGATCTGGTCCTGCTGGAGGGCCAGAAGTGGTGAGATGACCACGGCGGGTCCGGCGATCAACGTCGCCGGAACCTGGTAGATCGCGGATTTTCCGCCGCCGGTGGGTAACACGACGAGTGCGTCACGCTTCTTGAGCAGGGCACGCATCGGCGGCAGCTGTCCGGGGCGGAGGGTGTCCCAGCCGAACTCTCGGCGGGCGGCACGGCGCAGGCGGGGCGCGTGGGGCACAAGGTTCATCGGGCGCGACTGTACCGGTGTTCGAACGCTTCGGCGCGCTATGCGACACGCCGAGCCTTGAGGACTCTCACCGTTCAGCAACCGAGATGCACCCGAAAGTGACGGCGTAAGCACCCTTCGTAGTCGAAAGTTCTTCGTGTCAGCAGGTGGACCGCCTGCATGGGGTCCACCCGGACACGAGGGGGAACCGATGACAACGACCCTTGAGGGTGCCACGCTCAAGGTCCAGTTGGAAGGCCGAGAGCTCGAGGACCTGATCCGCGAGCATCTGCCGCTCGTCGGGCATCTGGTGCGCCAGACGCTCGGCCGCCTGCCTGCCCACGTCAGCCGCGAGGACCTGGTCTCCGCCGGGATGGCGGCCCTGGCCGGCGCCGCCAAGGCGTTCGACCCGAGCCGCGGCATCCCGTTCGGCAGCTTCGCCACCACCCGCATCCGGGGCGCGATCCTGGACGAACTGCGCGGGCTGGACTGGGCGAGCCGCTCGGTGCGGGCCCGGGCCCGGCAGGTCGACGCGATGCAACAGGAGCTCACCGCGGCCCTCGGCCGCACCCCGACGAACGCCGAGCTCGGCGAGGCGCTCGGGGTGAGTATCGACGAGCTGCAGGCCATCGACGATGACGTCCAGCGGGCGGCCGTACTGTCGCTGCAGGGATTCGCCGCCGGCAGTGCCGAGGACATGGTCCCCGAGCGGGCGGCCGGGCCGGAGGACCTGATCCTGCATCGGGAGCGCATCGGCTACCTGCACAACGCCGTCGAGGCGCTGCCCGAGCGGCTCGGGAAGGTCGTCAAGGGGTACTTCTTCCAGGAGCGCCCCATGATGGAGATCGCGCACGAGCTCGGCGTCACCGAGTCGCGGGTCTCGCAGCTGCGGGCCGAGGCGTTGATGCTGCTGCGCGACGGGCTCAACACCCACCTCGACCCGGATCTCGTCTCGGCCAGCGACAAGCCGACGGGGTGTGTGGCCCGCCGCCGCGAGGCGTACCACGACAAGATCGCCAACGCGGGCAACCTCAACAGCCGCCTGGCCCAGACCAATCACCACGGCATGCCGTTCACCCAGTCCGGCCGCCACGCCTAGATCCGCGGTACCGCGGGGTACTCGGCCGGGGCCTGTCATGTATATGGCAGCCCCCGGCCGCACGTATTGCAACGCCAAAGATCGTGCGCACAGCGGTGGTAGGGTGGCCGCTGCAATTGGTCCGGCACGTGCTTGATACGTGCACAAATGCGCACCGATTGGCGGTCGAATGCGTTTCCAACCGGATGATGTCGACACTCCGGAACATGATGATCGGCCGGGGGAACCGGCCCTCCCGGTGCGTCGGCGGCGGGGCGGGCGCCGGCTCGGGGTCGTGGTCGCCTCGGCCGCCGCGGTGCTGCTCGTCGCGGCCGGCGCCGGCGCGGTCACCTACATGCACAAGGACTCCGCCGCCTCGAACCCGGAGACGGGCCAGGCGATCGACGCCGCGGGCAACGGCGACCCCGCGGGCGAGTCGGGCCTCGGCGAGGGGCCCTCGGGGTCCGCCTCGGCCGGCCCGTCGGCGTCGGTCAAGCCGGGCGGCGCCGCCTCCAAGGCCGGCGTCGGCTCCGCCCCGGGCGCCCCGTCGATCGCGCCCGCGGCCGGCAAGCGCTGGACCATCGGCTTCAGCGAGGAGTTCAACGGCAGCTCGCTGGACAAGACCAAGCTCAGCCCCTGCTTCGACTGGAACACCGGCGACTGCACCTCGACGTTCAACGGCGGGCGGGAGCACTACCAGCCCAGCCAGGTGGTCGTCTCCGGCGGCACCGCGAAGCTCATTGCCGCGCCGCTGAGCCCGCCGTACAAGAGCAGCGCCTGCCAGGGCGGGTCGTGCACGTACAAGGCGGGCCTGGTCTCCACGGCGCGCCCGAACGCCGACAACGGCTCGAAGTACCTGTATTCGTTCACGTTCGGCTACGTCGAGTCGCGCTTCAAGTTCCCGGCGACGCAGGGCTTCTTCACCGCGTTCTGGATGCTGCCGGCCGACCCGTCCTACAACTACAAGACGGAGCTCGACATCCTCGAGGAGATGGGCGACGACCCCTCGACGATGTACATGACGTACCACTGGGACGACCGCAAGGAGTCCATGCACGTCAACACCGGCAAGAAGAACAACGGCAAGTGCGCGGCGAAGGACTACTCGAAGGACTTCGTGCGGATGGGCGTGGACTGGGAGCCCGACCACATCTCCTGGTACATCGACGGCGTCGAGTGCGCGCGGTTCACCAACGCGCCCGCCATCGAGAAGGGCCCCATGCAGCTGCTCATGCACATGATGGTCGACAACGACTGGCAGCGCGGCTGGGGTGTGGGGCTCACCGACCCGTCGCTGACCCGCCAGCTCGAGGTCGACTACATCCGCGTCTATCAGCAGACGGCCGCCTAGCCGGGAGTGTCGTCGGCCCGCCGGTTCCCGTGACCGGCGGGCCCGGACGCTGACCGAACGGTCAATCCGGTCTCGGCGTATCGAACAATTAACCCTGTCGACGTCCAGCGATACGCTGTCGCCTGTTTCACGGGTGGACAGGGGGCGTAAATATGTCGCTGCGTCGGCGTTTGTCGGTTTTCGCAGCAGCCGCCGTCACGGCCGCCGGCGCGGCATTCGCGCTCGGATTCGGACATTCCTCCGCAACGGCGGCGACGTTGCCGAACGGCTTCCAGGAACAGGTCGTGTTCAGCGGCCTGACCCAGCCGACCAGCATCCAGTTCGCATCCGACGGCCGCGTGTTCGTCGCCCAGAAGAACGGCGTGATCAAGGTCTTCGCCAGCCTGTCGGCCACGAGCGGGACCGTCTTCGCCGACCTGTCCGCCAAGGTGCACGACTACTGGGACCGCGGCCTGCTCGGCTTCGCGCTCAGCCCGACGTTCCCGGACGACCCGTCCGTGTACGTGCTCTACGGCTACGACGCCCCGCCCGGCAAGACCGCCCCCGTCTGGCACGACGACTGCGTCGTCGAGGGCGGCGGGGCCGGCGGCAACTGCGTCGTCACCGCCCGGCTGTCGAAGCTGACCGCCGCCGGCAACCAGTGGAACGGCACCGAGACGCCGCTCATCAACGACTGGTGCCAGCAGTTCCCCAGCCACTCCATCGGCGACCTGCACTTCGGCCCCGACGGCGCGCTCTACGTCTCCTCCGGCGACGGCGCCAGCTTCGGCACCGTCGACTACGGCCAGTTCGGCAACCCCGTGAACCCCTGCGGCGACCCGGCCGGCGAGGGCGGCGCGCTGCGCTCGCAGGACCTGCGCAGCACCGGGGACCCGTTGCAGTACGACGGCTCGATCCTGCGCGTCGACCCGGCCAACCCGGCCGCCGCCAAGCCCGTCGGCTTCGGCCTGCGCAACCCGTTCCGGTTCACCGTCCGCCCGGGCACGAGCGAGATCTGGGCCGGCGACGTCGGCTGGAACTCGTGGGAGGAGATCAACCGGATCCAGACGCCGTCGACCTCATCCCCGGTGAACTTCGGCTGGCCCTGCTTCGAGGGCGCGGCCCGCCAGCCCGGCTACGAGGGCGCCAACCTGGGCCTGTGCAACAGCCTGTACGCGAACGGCGGGCAGACCAGCCCGTACTACACCTACAACCACTCCAACAAGATCGTGCCGGGGGAGTCCTGCCCGTCGGGCGGCTCGTCGATCACCGGGCTCGCGTTCTACCCGGGCGGCGGGTCCTACCCGAGCACGTACAACGGCGCCCTGTTCTTCGCCGACTACGCCCGCGGCTGCATCTGGGCGATGTTCAAGGGCGCGAACGGGCAGCCCGACCCGACCCAGATCCAGACGTTCTCGACCGGCGCGGCGTGGCCGGCGTACCTCACGATGGGCCCCGGCAACGACCTCTACTACGTCGACCTGGTCGGCGGCACCGTCCGGCGGATCCGGTACTTCCCGACGAACCGCCCGCCGGTGGCCTCCTTCACCGCCACCCCGACCTCGGGCACGACCCCGCTCGTCGCCCAGTTCGACGCGTCGGCCTCCACCGACGCCGACGTCGCGGACCAGAACCAGCTCACCTACCAGTGGGACTTCGACGGCGACGGGAAGTTCGACGCGACCGGGGTCAAGGTCTCGCACCCGTACGACAAGGACGGCAGCTACACCGCGATCCTGAAGGTCACCGACCCGCTCGGCGCGAGCGGCACCGCGACGACCACGATCACGGCCGGCACCGAGACCCCGACGGCGGTGATCGACTCCCCGGCGGCCACGTTCACCTGGGGCGTCGGCGACACGGTGAGCTTCTCCGGTCACGCGTACGACCCCCAGACGAAGAGCAACCTGCCGGACTCGGCCCTCAAGTGGGAGCTGCAGATGGAGCACTGCTCAGCTCCGGACAACTGCCACACCCACTTCCTGCAGACGTTCGGCGGCGTGAGCAGCGGCTCGTTCGAGGCGCCGGACCACGACTACCCGTCGTACCTGCGGCTGAAGCTCACCGCCACCAACGACGCCAATCTGACCAGCGTCGCGACCGTCGACCTGCAGCCCAAGACCGTCGAGCTGTCCTTCGCCAGCAAGCCCTCGGGCCTGCAGGTGGTCGTCGGCTCCTCCAGCCAGGCCACGCCGTTCACCCGCCGGGTCATCGTCGGCTCGACGAACTCGGTCAGCGCGCCGGCGCAGCAGACGACGAGCACGATGCTGTACTCGTTCGGCAACTGGTCCGACAACGGCAACCAGACCCACGCCCTGACGGCGCCCGCGACCGCCACGACGTACACGGCCACCTACAACGGCGTCGCCCCGATCGAGCTGCGCGCGAACGCCAACGGCAACTACGTCACCGCGGACAACGGCGGCAAGGCCCCGCTGATCGCCAACCGGACCGTCATCGACGCCTGGGAGCAGTTCGACGTCATCGACCAGGGCGGCGGCTTCGTGGCGCTGCGCAGCCGCTCGAACCTGCAGTACGTGACCGCGGAGAACGGCGGCAACTCCCCGCTGATCGCGAACCGCCCCGCCGTCGGCCCCTGGGAGAAGTTCGAGCTGATCGACAACGGCGACGGCACGATCAGCCTGAAGGCGAACGCGAACGGCAACTACGTGACCGCGGAGAGCGGCGGCAACGCGGCCCTGATCGCCAACCGCACCGCGATCGGCGCCTGGGAGAAGTTCACGAGGGTGAAGGCGCCCACGACCGTGAACGTGACCGCGTACATCAACAACTTCCTGGTGACGGCGGAGAGCGCGGGCACCAAGCCCCTGATCGCCAACCGCGGCGTCATCGGCGCGTGGGAGACGTTCGACATCGTCGACACCGGCGACGGGTACGTGGCGCTGCTCGCCCACGCGAACTCCCGCTACGTGACGGCCGAGAGCGCGGGCGGCAAGGCCCTCATCGCCAACCGCACCGTGGTCGGCGCCTGGGAGAAGTTCCAGATGGTGACGAACGCCGACGGCACGGTCAGCTTCAAGGCCAACGCCAACGGCCGCTACGTGACGGCCGAGAGCGGGGGCGGCAAGCCCCTGATCGCCAACCGCACCGAGATCGGCGCGTGGGAGAAGTTCGGCATCGCCCCGGCCTGATCAGATCCGTCGCCGACCGGCCGGGCCCCGCTCAGGGACCCGGCCGGCCCGGACTTGAACAGGCCGGCACGCTCTACGGCGCCGCACCCACCGGTCCGGGTGCCGACGTCCGGCCGTCCTTACGCCGTGGCCGGGCTGGCAGCTAAGAGACGCGCTCGATGTGCGGCTCCGGCACCGCCCACGACCACTCCAGCGCGGCCCGGAAGAGCGCCTCGGCAAGCCCGCTTCCGCGCGCCTCGGGGCGCACGAACACCGCGACGACGTGCGTCTGCTGCACGCCCTTGCCAGAACTCGTCCGGCATCGCGGCGGCCTGCTCGTACGTCTCGAGAAAGGCGATCGGCGCGACCGTTCGTCCCGGTGACCCCCCTGCTAGCCCCTCGAGGGGCTGCAGTAGCGCCTGGTCGTCCACGCCGGCAACCGGTCCGCGGCGCCGAGACGCGTCATCGACGCAGTGCTCGCCGACGCCGTGTGGATCGGGTGTCGTCTAGACGACACGGCCCTCGGCGAACAAACCTCCGGCGGGACGCATCGAACCCTACGAAACCGATGACGACTCTGAAGGAGTCCACCATGAACGCCAAGGTCCTGACCGCCACCGCCGTGCTCGCCGCCGGTCTGCTGCTGGCCGCCTGCACCAAGCCTCAGCACCAGAGCGGCGATGCGGCCCCGGCCGGCGCCCCCGCGTCCCCCACCGCTGCCCCAGCCAGCCGGCCGGCCACCACCAGCGCCCCGACCGGCCCGCCGGCCACCATCAACGCCCCGACCAGCCGCGCGGCCACGAACGACTTGAGCGTCGTGCTCGGCCCGGACGGGTTGGGCTCGCTGAAGCTCGGCATGAACCGGCAGCAGGCCCTCGCGACGCAGATGGTGGCCTCGCTGCCGGAGGCCACCAACGGCTGCACGACCGGGATTCTGTACGGTGCCCACAAGCCGTACGAGGGCGCCGTCTGGCTCCACGCGAGCGAGGGCGTGAGCGCCATCTACGCGTTCTCGGACGTGCACACCCGCGAGGGGCTGCATCTCGGCTCGACCTACGACGAGCTGATGCGGACGTACCCGGACTGGCAGCCCGTCGACCTGGGCCAGCGGGACGACCGTGGCTACGCGAAGGTGCCCGGTAACGCCAATGCCGTCTGGCGGATCGCGACCTCGGACGGCAAGGTGGCCTCGCTGGCCCTGCAGCTGCGCCACCAGGGCTGCTACGAGTAGGTAGAGGTTGTCGCTGCTGCATGCGGCGACCTGCCGCTCGGCCATGCCGTCTCACCATCACCGCTCACTAGTGATGCGGTGGCATCCGCCATGATCGCCGCCAGGTTGGCGATGCCCGTACACGCCGGGGGCCGGCGATGTGTTCGGCGTGCGCGATGTCGGCGACGAGGTGCCGAGCTCCGGCCGCGGAAGGTTCCTCCGGGACAGAACAGCTAGGCCAGGCGTTCGCGGACGTGGCGGCGGGCGTCGTGGATGCGGGACTTCAGGGTGCCCGACGGGATGCTCAGGTGGCCGGCGATCTCCTCGTAGGAGAGCTGGCACAGGTCGCGCAGGACCAGCGGGGCGACCAGCTCCGGGCGGTGGGCCTCCAGCTGCTCGAGGGCGTCCAGGAGATCCAGGCGGGAGCCCGCGATGACGCTCGTCGTGCGCGGGTCGGCCCGGTCCACCGGGAGCTGCGGGGTGGCCTGCTCGCTTGCTCGGCGCTTCAGGGAGCGGTACGTCTGGCGGGCGCAGTTGGCGGTCACGACGTACAGCCATGTGGTGAACGTCGAGCGGCCGTCGAACGTCGATATCTTCATCACCACCTGGAGCAGGGCGTCCTGGCAGGCCTCCTCGGCGTCCTGGCGGCAGGGCAGGATGCGCTGGCACTGGCGCATGACCTGCGGGGCGATGCGGGCCAGCAGCGCGTCGCGGGCGGCGTCGTCGCCGGCGCCCGCGCGTGCCGCGAGCTGGTCCAGGTCAAGATCTTCCGTCGCCACCGGTGCCCCCATCCGCGTTTGCGTTGGCTCATAATACGGGCGTGCCAGTACCCGACAAGATCGGTCGATATCGTGTGCTGCGGCTGATCGGCTCGGGCGCGTTCGCCACGGTGTGGCTGGGCGCCGACGACGCCCTGGAGGCGTCCGTGGCCATCAAGGTGCTGGCGGACAACTGGGCGTACCACGCCGACCTGCGGGCCCGCTTCGAGGAGGAGGGCCGGATCATGCGGCGGGTCGACTCGCCGCTCCTGGTCCGGGTGCTGGACGTGGGCGAGCTGCCCGACGGCCGGCCGTACCTCGTGATGCCCTTCGCCGCCGGCGGCACGCTCGCCGACCGGCTCGCGGCCGGGCCGATGCCCGTGCGGGAGGCCCTGCTCGTGGCGGCCGACATCGCGGGCGGGGTGGCGGAGCTGCACGCGGCCGGGGTCCTGCACCGCGACCTCAAGCCGTCCAACGTGCTCTTCCAGCCCGCCGACGACCGCGACCGCGTGCTCGTCGCGGACCTTGGGCTGGCCAAGGCGCTGGCCAACGCGTCGGGCTTCACCATCGCCGCCGGCACACCCGGCTACGCCGCACCCGAGCAGGGGCGGCCCGGCTTCGGCCTGGACGTGCGCGCCGATGTCTACGGCATCGGCGCGACCCTGCACCACATGCTGACCGGCCGCCCGGCCCGGCCCGGCGACCGGCCGTCCCGCGGCCGGCCCGGCGTGCCACCCACAGTGGACGAGATCGTCCGCCGGGCGCTGCACCCGGACCCGCGCCGGCGATGGGCGTCGGCCGCCGAGCTGGCCGGCGCGCTGCGGGCGGCGGCCGAGTCGACGCGGGAGGGTGCCCGGCGGCGCCGGGCCTTGCAGGTGCCGGTCCGGGTCGGCGGCGCCACGCTCGCGCTCGCTGCGGCACTGGCCCTCGCGGGCTCGGCGGCGGTGCTGCCGGCGCCGCCGGGCTGGGTGCGGGTGCGCGACGCGGCCGGGGTGGTGTCGATCGCGGTACCGCGGGCCTGGGCCGGCCACCTACGCGACGCGGGCTGGAACCCGTCGGCCCTGCGGCTGCCCGGCGTCCACGCGCCGGGCCTCGTCGTCGCGCCCGACCTCGCCGCCTGGGCCGACCCGGCGAGCGTGCTGCCGGGCGTCTTCGTCGGCGCGAGCGACGCCCTGGCCGGCGGCGCGACGCCGGCCCTGCCCGACCACGAGCCCTGCGTGCGGCAGCCCGACCGCACGGCCACCGCTGCGGGGGCCAGCGCACAGGTCCGACGCTGGACTTCCTGCCCCGGACCGGTGTCGTACAGCGAGGTCGTCCTCGCCGTGCCGCAGCGGGCCTACGGCGTCTACGTGCAGATCAAGCAGGTCGACGGGGTTGACCGGACCGACGAGATCCTCGCCGGCCTGCGGCTGTCGGCCTACTCGTAGCAGGCGTCGTCGACGACCATCAGGCTCAGGACCGTCACCAAGCCGTTCACAGCCACGATCGGGCACGCCGCATCCGCTCCGCCTGGCCGGGGGTGCACGCAACGACGAACGTCGACCAGAGGGCGGGTCTGGGCGAGCGAAGCGAGCCAGTGCCGACGCGAAGCGAGGCATGGGGGGCGCGGGGTGGCGAAGCCCCCCCCTGGAGCGAGCGCCAGTGAGCGCGAGGAATCCACCACCGAAACGGCGAAAAGGGGCGGAGCCGCTTGAGCAGGCTCCACCCCTCGGTGGTGGGCGATACTGGGTTCGAGCCAGTGATCTCTTCCGTGTCAACGCCATGATGACGCGCCTGGCGATTGGATTCCGACTCGATGTTCCAAACCGTCCTCACGTTGACCGTAAGAAGGTTCGACGATACGCATCCCGCAACTTGTCTCACCGCAAGTCTTTCCGAGGCTATTGACCGCTTGACGGCACTGGAGCGTAAGGCGGCTGGCCTGTAGGCCGCCGTTTGTCACACTCCGGCGGCGAGCCATCTCCGGCAAGTCACTGAGCCATTCCGCGCAACGTGCTGCTGACGCTGGGTGATCTCCGGTGGTCCGGCGGCTGACACGCCGGAACCCGTTGTGGTGCAACGAAAAGACGCAGAACCCCGGTATGAAGGTGGTCCTCTCACAGATCAACTTCACATGGGGCTCTGCGCCGACGATGAGTGTCACATACACCGCGTCCCTGCCGGTACGCGACGAGACGGTGGACTTCCTGTCCGGTCTGCTGACAGCCGAACGCGCCCGGCGCGGCACGCGGCAGCGGACCAGGTCGCTGTCCTGCCACGAGCAGGCGGTGCTTGTCCTGCGCTGGTTCTGCGACGGCACCCGGATGAGCCAACTGGCCGCGGACAACGCGATCAGCGTCTCGACCGGCTACGACTATCTGCACGAAGGTGTCGACGTCCTCGCCTCGCGGTCACCCTGCCTGCACGGCGCGCTTCTGGCAGCCAAGGCAGCCGGCTACGGCCACGTCATGATCGACGGCACCCTGATCGAGACGGACCGGTGCCGCACGCCCGGCCCGACCCCCGGCGTGGACCTGTGGTGGTCGGGCAAACACGCCCAGCACGGCGGCAACGTCCAGGTCATCACCGCCCCGGACGGCTGGCCGATCTGGACCTCCGACGTGCGACCAGGCCGGGAACACGACACCACCGCAGTCCGGACGCACACCGAGATCCTGCCTGCCCTCACCACGATCGCCGCCGATCTGCGCACCCTCGGCGACCTCGGCTACGAAGGCGAGGCCGGCACCATCACCGTGGCGTTCAAGAAACCCAAGGACAGCCGGCTCACCCTGCACCAGCAGCAGCTCAACCGAGCCCACAACGCCGTACGCGCGATCGCCGAACGTGGCAACGCCCTGCTCAAAGGCACCTTCAAGGCACTCCGCAACGTCAGCCTCTGCCCCTGGCGGATCGGCAGAATCGTCGCCGCCGCACTCGTCCTGCTGCACCTCGACCACGCCCGAACAACATGACCATCAGTGATCAACACGTTGCGCGGAATGGCTCACTGTGCCCGGCGCCCGCTCGATCAGTGGGCGCCGGGCTTCGGCGCGTTCAGCCTCGGGCGCGAGTCCCGAGCGGTCGCGCAGCGCCGAAGGCCGCCTTGAAGACGTATGGAAAGTTTGCGCCCGGACAAACGGGCACGGGTGCGACAACCGAACCCCGGCAAAGCCATGGGTGTCGCGTATGTCCAGCGCGGTGTGAGGACCTCTGCGCGGGATGGTGTGCTCGGCTGCCGGTTCACGCTCTGCCCATGACCAGCTTGCCGCTCCAAGTCGCCGGCGGCATCAAGGTCCGTTTCCCTTGTGGCTGAGGCTGGTCGCGTTCGAGCCGGGACCTGATCATCGAGTGGCGGCTCGAATGCCCGCGACGATCGCGGCAACCAGGAGCGCGAGCGCGAGCACGAGCAGTACAACAGGACCTAGCAATAGCGTCAGTATCAAAACCAGCAACACAGCAAGTTTCAGCTGGAGGCTTGTCTGCGACCAAGCACCCTTGATCGCAGGCCAGACAGGGTTCTTTCCCCGCAGCTTGGCTTTCAGCCCCTCGAAGACCGCCTGCGTGGCGGGCGCTCGGCTTGCCACGAAATTGTTCAGATCGTCGGCCCAGTCCTCCACCTTCCGCGACGCCTTCGCAGCGGCGTACCGCAGGGCCGCTTCTTGCAGGTCACGCAGCGCAGATGCCACGCTCGCCGGCGCGAGGGCGCTCTTCGCGCCGCTGGCGGTGTTCGATGCTGTCATGTCGCGATCTCCCCATCAAGGATACCGCCACGGTGCAGGGGACGCTGAAAAGGTTCTGGCGCGAACTTGGTGATCTTCAATCAACATACGTCAGCGATCCGAACCGCAAATACGCCGCCAACCACTGCAGGAGACCGGGTCGCTAGTGTCCTGCGTCAGAAATTCGCCTACAAAATCGGGCGAGTGACTCCAGGATCTCCTCGGCGGTCTTGGTCCAGATGAACGGGCGTGGGTTGCTGTTCCAGTCAGCGATCCACGCCCGGATGTCCGCTTCCAGGGCTTGGACGCTCTTGTGGACGCCGCGGCGGATCTTCTGCTCGCTGAGGAACCCGAACCAGCGTTCGACCTGGTTGATCCAGGACGAGCCGGTCGGGGTGAAGTGCATGTGGAAGCGGGGGTGCCGGGCCAGCCAGGCCCGGATGGCCGGGGTCTTATGGGTGCCGTAGTTGTCGCAGATCAGATGCACATCCAGTTCCGCCGGCACGGTCTTGTCGATCGCGACCAGGAACTTCTGGAACTCGGCGGCACGGTGCTGGCGGTGCAGCTGGCTGATCACAGTGCCGTCAGCCACGTTGAACGCGGCGAACAGGCTGGTGATCCCGTTACGGGCGTAGTCGTGGGTACGCCGCTCGGGCATGCCCGGCATCATCGGCAGCACCGGCTGCGAACGGTCCAACGCTTGGATCTGGGACTTCTCGTCAACGCAGAGCACCACCGCCCGTTCCGGTGGGTTGTGATAGAGCCCGACCACGTCAACGACCTTCTCGATGAACAGCGGGTCGGTCGACAGTTTGAACGTGTCCGCCCGGTGCGGTTTCAGCCCGAAGTCCCGCCAGATCCGTCCGATCGTGGACTTCGACAGCCCCGACCGCTGCGCCATCGACGTGCGCGACCAGTGGGTAGCGTTGCGCGGCGTCTGTTCCAGGGTGGCCACCACCACCTCTTCCACCCGGTCCAGGCTGATCGACGGCGGCCGGCCCGGCCGCTGCTCGTCGATCAGCCCGTCCAGACGCTCGGCCAGGAACCGCCGCCGCCACTTGCCCACAGTGGACAGATGCACACCCAAAGCCGTGGCCACATCAGTGTTCGACGTGCCCTCGGCGCACGCCAGAATGATCTTCGCCCGCATCGCCAGGACCTGCGCCGACTTCGCCCGCCGCGACCAGCGGACCAACGTCGCGCGCTCCTCGTCGGACAACACCAGCGGCGGGGTGGGACGCCCGGTCCTCGGCATCCCATCACCCTACACCTATTTATAAGGCGAACTTGTGGCGCGGCACACTAGGTGGTGTTTGCGCTGGTGAATGGCCATCCATCAGTGGCGCATGCACTCTCCTAACGCGGGTATTTGAGGTGACACCGGGTCCTTCGCTCCGGGATGCTGCCTGGCGGAGGTGGCGGAGCGTTGGCCGGTGCGAGTGTGGCGGTGTGTGTTGAGGTGGTCGATGGGCAGCCGGTGGTGGAGGCGGTCGCCGCCGCTCTAGAGCCGTTCGACATGGCGTACGGTCCGGACGGGCGCTGGGACAGGTGGCGTATTGATGGCTGGCTGCCGGTACGTGCCGGCTGTGAGGACGATCCTCGGGTCCTGCGGGTGTCGGAGCCGCGGGAGGGGTGGGTGCCTGATCGGTGCGACGGCGCGCCCCGCGGGCTGCTGGACTTCACGCTGGTGCGTTCGGCGGCGCGCGAGCGGGCTGAGGCCGTATGGGCGGAGTGGTACGAGATCGCGCGCCGCTGTCCGGCCGGGCGGCCGCTGGGGGATTTCCTACTGCGGCATCGGGCGGACCCGGAGGGCTATTCGCTGGACGCGGCGCGGCTGGACCACCGCAGCCAGCCGGTCATGCAGGCGTACATCGCGGCGCACGACATCGGCCCCGGTGTCATCTGGTTCGAGTCCAACGACCCGATCGGCCTGTTCGGCTACGAGCCTGAGCCCTACGTGGGCAACCGCGTAGCGCGTGTCGTTCCGGCCTCGGAGTTGCTGCGGCTCGACGGGGTCTGGGTGGAGTACGGCGATTACCCCAACTCGGGCAACAGGTTCGATCACACCAGTTGGGACGCGTACTACCGCGCGGCGGACGCCTACCTGGACGCGCTGCCCGGCGACGCGTATGTCGTCCAGATCCACATTCACAGTTGACGGTGATTGCGGCTTGACCTACGTGCGGCGCCACGCCGCAGCTTGCGGTGGTGCCTTCTCATCCCAGGGTCCGCGCCCGCTGGCCTCGTAGCGCCAGATCTGCCGTGGAAGGGCTGGACGCTACAACCTCGGCTCTATCGGGAACGGGAGCTTGGCTGCCCACGCTTGAAGCGCTCCAGCGGCGCTCAACCAGCGGGCCTCCGTGGCCGATGTGACTCGGCGGCGCGTGCAACAGGCCATAGCCGATCTCGGATACGTCCGGGGTGCAGCCGGCGGGGGAGTTGGCACCGCACTGGCGCCGGAACGGGTTCGTCACGTGGCTGTTCCGCCCGGCGGTCTCGGGCTGGTATCGGGCCAAGGCGCCGCTCGCGTCCCGCCCGGTGCCGCTGCTGGCCGAACCGTGGCCGGGCATCCCGGTCCGGGGCCGCGATGCTGCGGGGCGTGCTCAGTGCTGCTGGACGCCGATCGCACCGGGCCTGACACCGCACGGTCTGCGCCACAGCTGCAAGACGATGATGGTCGAGCTGGGCACCCCGGCGACGTTGATGGACGCGCAGACGGGGCACGCGGACGGCTCGGTTCAGGCACTGTATGCGCACGTCACGGTGGCTATGGTTCGGCGGCTGTGCCCGGCGTCGCCGGTCGGTGTCCTGGATCGCCTGCTACGGGAGAACTGAGCATGCCCCGCTTCGCAAGATCGTCTCCCAGAATTCTCCCGGGCGTCGGCCAAGACGGGAAACGGCCGGTCCCTCGTCGCGAGGAAACCGGCCGTGACCTGGTGTTTCATATGGTGGGCGATACTGGGTTTGAACCAGTGACCTCTTCCGTGTCAAGGAAGCGCGCTCCCACTGCGCCAATCGCCCTAGCAGTACAGCCACACAAAATGCGGCGGCTCCGAGGTGGGAACGGGATTTGAACCCGTGTACACGGCTTTGCAGGCCGTTGCCTCGCCTCTCGGCCACCCCACCGTGGTGACTATCCCGAGCGGACGACGGGATTCGAACCCGCGACCCTCACCTTGGCAAGGTGATGCGCTACCAGCTGCGCTACGTCCGCACCGCCAGCTACGTTCCCTGGCGACGGATGCAAACTTTAGCCGACCTCCAACCCCCATGCCAAACCGGTATCCCGCTTCGGCGCGTCGAGCCCGTCTGAGCTGGGATTTCATCCGGACAGACCCGCGCAGGTGCGCAGGCCCGCGTACCGGCGGCTCAGCTTGTCCGCCGCGGCGCCCGTCAGCAGGACCGGCTGGCCGGTGTCGGAGACGACGGCGGGCAGGAACTCGGCCTTGGTGACGGCCCTGGCGCGGACCGTCAGGCGCAGGATGCCGGTCTCGGTGCTCTTCGACGTGCCGTACCACAGGAAATTGCCCAGGCCGTAGGCCACATAGGTGCTGCCCAGCCAGCCGGAGCCCTGCAGGGTGTGGGCGTGGGCGCCGATGATCAGGTCGGCGCCGGCCTTCGCGAGGCGGGCCGCGAACGTCTTCTGTTCGCTGTTGGCGCAGCTGTTCGCCTCCTCGCCCCAGTGGTTGAACACGATCACGAGGTCGGCTCGGGCGCGGGCGGCGGTCACGGACGCTGTGGCGCGGTCGGTGTCGAAGGCCAGGGCCACGCCGGGCCGGTCGGGGCCGGGGGCCCACGTCGAGGCGAGCTCGTGGACCTGGCTGAAGCCCAGCAGCGCGACGCGGACGCCCTGCACGGTGGTGTAGAGGGGCGCGTAGGCGTCCTCGGTGTTCCTGCCGGCACCGAAGTACGGGTAGTCCGCCGCGTGCAGGGCGTCGAGGGTGTCGAGGAGGCCGACCCGGCCGTAGTCGAGGATGTGGTTGTTCGCGATGGTGACCGCGTCGATCCCGGCGGCCTTCAGCGCGTCGACGGCCCTGGGGTCGGTCCGGAAATGGTACGTCTTGGGCTCCGGCGTCCCCCGGGTCGTGATCGCGGTCTCGAGGTTGACCACCGTGAGGTCGGCGTCGGCGAGCGTGGACGCGATCGGGCCGAACGCGGTCGCCGGGTTCGACAGCAGCTTCGCGGTGCGGTCCATGAAGTGCACGTCGCCGGCGAAGGCGAGGCGCAGGTCGGGCGGCGCCGGGGAGGCCGACGGGGTGGCCGCGGCCGAGGCGGGGGCCGCGGCGGCCGGCGGAGCAGTCGCGGCCGGAGGATTGCTGCAGCCCGCGAGCAGCAGCGTCAGGGCGAGCGCACGCACCTTCACGGCGTCACGCTAACGGGCGACGACCCCGGTTGGGAGTCCCGCGGGCGAATGCGCTACAGTCCTTTCTCAGTGCGGACGTAGCGCAGCTGGTAGCGCATCACCTTGCCAAGGTGAGGGTCGCCGGTTCGAATCCGGTCGTCCGCTCTTTTCATTTCGATTCCCGCCGGCGCCCGGCGGGAATCGGTCGTTTCGGGGCCTTGTCCAGCACCCACAGCGGATTGGACACGCCCACGACGTCGCCGCCGGCGAGACGGACCTGGAGCCGGACATAATGGCCCGGCGACACCGTGACAGTTTTCGATTGCTCCGTTTTCGTCGACGGTACCGCGGCCGCCTCGTCGACCACGCCGACGATCAATTCCGCCTTGGCCCCGCCGGGCAGGCCGGTCGCGATCGCGTCGACGGTCACCGGCGCCCGCGTCATGAGCACGGCACCGAGATGCGAAACGCCGCCGACGCGCAGATCCAGGCTTCCCCGGTACCGCGCCAGATCCGTGAACCACGCCGCCCCCCTCGCCATCGCGGCGAGCAGATCCGGCTGGGCGAGCGACGGCGACCACACGTAGGTGATGTCGTGCTCCGGCTCCTTCGCCCAGTCCGTCGCGTCGTGGTCGTCGCTGCTGCCGACCGCGGTGAAGAACAGCGCGTTGCGGCAGGCGACGTCGTACACCCACAGCAGGTCGTCGTACGGTTTCCGGCCGATCTCGACGAGGTCCACGCCGAGGAAGTCCCGTTCCAGCATCAGCTTCACGAGCTCGTCGCGCTTCGCCACGTCCATCGGATGGTTCCAGCACACGAGGCCGCCGTGCGCCTTCAGGTACCGCACCATCGACGCCGTCAGCGCCGGGCTGTCGTCGCGGACCGGCGGGCGCGGAAACGACGGGAACCGCTGGTCGCCGCCGAACCAGTTCAGGTGCCGCACGAGCGAGATCTCCATCGCGCGGTAATGCGTCACGCCCGCCCCGTGCTTCGCCGCCGCGGCCGCGATGACCTCGGCCCGCAGCTGCTCACCGGCCTGCCCGGCGCGCCGCGAGCGGTGGAACGTGAGCCGGTCGGCGACGAACCCGGCGTGCTGGACCCCGATGCGCAGCCCGGTGAGGGCGTTGTCGCCGGCGGCGATGGCGGGCCACAGTTTCGCGACGTCGTCGCGCAGCACGAACGTGTATTCCCGCCATTGACCGGCCTTGATGGGCAGGCGCACCGTCCCGTTCGGCCCGGTCGCCGTGTGCGTGGTGGCGGCGAAGGGCCCGATCTGGTACCGCAGCCGCAGCACCCCCAGCCCGGGATGGTTCGACAACTGCAGCTCGAAGAGCAGGGAGCCGTCCGCCGGGAGCGTTTCCGGCAACAGGTCCAGGGTCAGCTCGGTGTCGGCGATGCAGGCGTTCATGGTGTTGTTCCAGGACTGCCCGCGGTACCAGATGATGCCCTTGTTCTTCGAAACGAGCCGGAGGGCCTTGCCGGTGCCGTCCTGCGGCGAATGGGGCGAGGCGACGAACTCGGCCACGGCCCCGGCGGGCCTGCCCTCGGTCTCCTTGACCCATTGCCAGTCCAGGCCGTGCTCGGGCTCGACGGCCCCGTCGAAATGGACCGCCTGACGGTGCTCGAACGCGGCGATGCGGAAGTCGTGATCGGTCCACCAGACCACGTCGACGTTGTTCGCGCGGGCCTGTTCGAGGTGTGCGGAGAAGCTCGCGAGGCCCTCGCTGAACGGGCCGTGAATGTGCGTCGCCATGCTGACCGGCCGCAGATCCCGCGCCGGTTCCGTCGCGGGCGGCACGACTCCGGCGGCGAGGGCGGCCCCGGCGGCGCTCAGCACGGTGCGGCGGGTCAGTGGGTGATCCACATTCCCTGACGTTCCCGGAACACCGCCGGGCGGCGCAGGCGAATCGCTAAAGCTGCTCCACATGAATGTCGAGCTGACCCGGCCGGAGCTCCTCGACGCGATAGCCGAGGCCGCGCAGCGTCTGCGTGAGCCGCGCCGGCGTGCGCGGCCGCGCCCCGGACTCGAGCAGCGCCCGCACGATCCGGCCCTTCGTCGCCTTGTTGAAGTGGCTGACGACCTTCCCCCCGTGCAGCACCCGCACCGTGACGGCGTGCGGCGGCGTCCACATGCCCGCGTACGCCGACGAGCGCAGGTCCAGCACCAGCTCGTCCCCGGCCACGGCGTCCAGGGGCGCCTTGAGCGCCGCCTTCCAGTGCGCGGCGAGCGGCCCGGTCGACGGCAGCCGCACCCCGATCGAGCACCGGTACGGCGGAATCCGGTCCCCGACCCCGACCACGCCCCACAGCCCGGAGAAGATCAGCAGCTGCTTCGCGGCCCGCCGTTTCGCGGCCGCGTCGAGGCCGGCGAGCCCGAGCGCGTCGTAGAGCACGCCGGTATACACCTTCCCCGCGGCGACCGCGGGCGCGCTGGCCAGCCGCGCGTTGCGCTCGACCTCACCGGTCTGCCCGGCGCCGAGGCCGAGCGTGCCGATCGCGAGCTGCGGGTCGGCCGCGAGCGCGACGAGGTCGTCGAGCACTTGCCGCCGCGCGTCGCCGAGCTCGGGAACGGACAGCGTGGCGAGATCGACCGGCCGCCCCCGCCGCGGAGCGTCGGCCTTGCCCTCGGAGGGCGGCAGCAGGATGAACACGACGCCTATTGTTCAACAACCACCTCGACCGTCTCGGCATCGACCTGCTCGACGGTGCCGTCGGCGCGGCGGATCTCCAGCAGCGGCACGCCGCGCTCGATGCCGAGCCGGGCCCGCTCCTGCGGGCTGGGCATCCGCCCGACGAGCGCGGCGCCGCGCTCGAGCACGATCCGGCGGCGCTTCGGCCGGGCCCGTACCCGTGCCGCCCGGCCCCGCTGGGTGGCGATGAGGCCCTCCTCGCGCAGCAGGGCCAGGGCGCGCCGGACGGTCATGAGGCTGACCGCGAACTCCCGCATGAGGAGGGCCTCGGCGGGCAGCGGCCGCCCTTCCTGGTACTCGCCGGCCGCGACCTGCTCCCGGAGCTGGTCGGCCACGGCGCGGTACCGCACCGCCGGCTCGCTGCTCCGCCCCCGCACGCGGCGACGGTAGCCCACAAGGCCGTATGGCCATAAATAATGCTCAACACAAGTTCCTCGAAGAGCGGCCGCCGTACCTCGAGCGCATGGGGTGCGATCACCGCGTGTATTACGGCGAGTTCACCCCCTACGAGGACGCGCACGACGAAGTGTGGTGTGACCGTTCGACCGGCGTGCACTTCCTGCGCTACGAGCCGGCCTACCGGCGTCTCAACATCGGCTGGCTCCAGGCCGGCCGGCCCTGGACCGCCGCTGCGGCCCCGGAAGGATTCGCCGGCCACCAGCGCGCCAGCGCGGACACCGCCGAGATCGGAGTCCCCGCCGACGGCAACACCGCCTACGCGGCCCCACGCCTCGTCGGTCACTACGTCATCGACCACGGCTACCGGCCACCGCAACCGTTCATCGACGCCGTGCTCGCTTCCGACCCTCACAGCTCCCGGCCGACGCACGGCCCAGAGATCCGCTTTCCGTGGATCCCGAGCCAAGCACGCCTGCGCTGCGTCGACGATGACGACTTCTGGGACGACCACACCGGGACGTAGACCTTCTGCTCGAGCCGATGCGACTGCTCCCACGGGCAGCCCGGGCATCACGTCATCGGAGTCGGCGATAGAGGGCCCACCCTTTGCCTGTCAGAGCCCACTGCCCGTATCCAGCCGAGTTGACGGGCTCCAGCAGGCCCTCTCGCACCATGGCGGCCCGCTCGTAAGAAGTGCGGTTCGCCCAGTTGGGTTCGTTGGGGTGCTTCTCCGGTGAGCGCCAGTCTTCCTCGGTGAACCGGCCGTGGAAGGCTTTTTCCATGGCTCGCAGGGCCGCGTCCCGCCTCGCCTTTCCACCCATTCCGCCGAGCGTCTGCACGAGCCAGATCCGAAGCTGGGATTGTGGCGTCAATGGCACGCGGGCTCCTCAGGGAAGAAGATCGCCGCTAACCGTAGCGGCATCGACCACTGCAAGAAAGATCCCGCTGACTGGTTCCTCATCCGCCCTCGCGCGTAGCAACGGCGCAGCCATCGGCAAGCCAAGGACCGGCACTTCAGTGCCGATCGCTGGAGCAACGCAACGTATGAGCGCGGCGGTCCCGGGCCGCCTCCGGGTCGCGGTCCAGCGGCCGTTCGTCGAGCGTGGCCTGCGCGATCAGCGACGTGAGCCGCAGGCGTAGACGGCGAGACCGGCGCCGCGCGAGACCGGCGCCGCGCGGGGCGGCGCCGTGCGGGGTGGCGCCGTGCCGGGCGGCGGAGATCGCGGTCTGCAGCCCCAAGCGTCAGCGTCACGCACGCCACCGGCCTGACCGGCGCGGGCAGATCGGCAGCGTCTGCGCCGCCCATCGGCACCGGCACGGCCGGGGCGGCGAGCCGGAGCAGCATCGCGGCCATGGCCGGCGCGCCGTCCTGGATCAGCTTCGTGGCCAGCGGTGCCCGGCCGGCCAGGCGGTGATGTCACGCAGCACCGCCGGGTCCGCGATGCGTGCGCCTGGCGGAAATTGGTTTCCTGTGCCAACCTATTGGCATGAGTACTGATTCGGTGCCCGCCGGGGAAGATCCGCGGCGGCTGCTCTCGGAGGCCCGGGGGCTCGCCCGCCGGGTTCGCGTCGACCAGCGGGTGACCTGGTTCGCGCTGCTGGTCCTGGCGGTGGTCACGTTCGCCGCCATCCCGTTCGACTGGTACTTCTTCGACCCCGCCTTGTCCTGGCGCCGCGGCGTGCTGTTCTTCTGGCCCCCGGCCCTGCTGCTGTCCTACGCGGCGATCGCGGCCTGCTACGTGCGCGTCGCCCGGGCGCGGGGGCTGGGCGCTCGCGTGCGGCCGTACGCGATCACCGGCATCGCGCTCACCGTGCTGTTCACCGCCGCGTGGATCGCCGCGCGGCTGTACTTCCCGACGCATCCGCAGCGGCTCCCCGAGTGGGCCCTCGTGATCGACCGGCTCGTCGCGCCGTGGGGCACGATCGGCGTCGCGCTGCTCGTGCTGGCCCGGCTCGAGCGCAACGTCGGGCTGCTGGTGTTCACCCTCGCGTACCTGACCGTGGTGCTGGTGCCGATCGACTTCGGCTGGCACTCGGAGGGGCAGGGGGGCACCTTGTTCCTGCCGCAGCAGTGCATCAACGGCGCCGTGCTGCTGCTGGGCGCCGCCGGCTTCGGGCTGGCCGAACGGCGGCGGCGATGACCGACGAGCCGCTGCACCCCGTCAACGGGCTGGACGAGGTGGTCCACCAGCGGGTCCGGCTGGGCATCCTCACCATCGCCCACGAGGCGCGCCGGGCGGAGTTCGGCTACCTGCGCGCCCAGCTCGACCTCACCGCCGGCAATCTGTCCAAGCACCTGAGCGTGCTGGAGGCCGCCGGGCTGATCGAGATCGAGAAGGGCTACGCCGGCAAGCGCGGGCGCACCTGGATCAGCCTCACCGCCGCCGGCGACACCGCGCTCGCCGAGGAGGTGGCGCGGCTCAAGCAGCTGATCGCCCGGGTCGAGACCGCGCAGCCGCGGCGGGAGGACTGAGCGGCCCGGCCCTTCGAATGTGCGGGCGGTGCGTGGTGCGGCTAGCGTCGGCGTCGATACCTACAGCAGGAGGTAGCGATGGCATGGAGAGCCGCACGCTCGTTGCTGGTCCTCCACCAACAGTTGCAAGCCGGGGCGCCGCGGGCACGGCCGCCCGGGACCGGGGCCGACGAGTGGGGGCTGATCGGCGACGCGGCGCATGACCCGACGTCCGACCACTCGCCGCACAACTTTCCCGGCTGGGGCAACCAGATCGTCACCGCGGCGGACTTCCCCAACCGGCCGGATCTCGGGCTCGACGCCCACCGGGTGCTCGACGACATCCGGCGCTCGCACGACGGCCGGGTGAAGTACGGCATCTCCAACGGGCAGATGTTCTCCAGCTATGCGGTCAGCGGGTACGGGGCCTGGACCTGGCGGCCCTACAACCCCAAGAACGGCGACCGGCACTTCACGCACGGCCACCTGTCCGTCGTCGGCGACGCGCGGGCGGACGGCACCCAACCCTGGCAGACGATCGGCGCCGGTCTCGGCGGCGACGAGGAGGATGACGACGACATGGGCGCTTCGTTCGGTCCGATCAGCATCGAGCGCGAGGGTGTCACCTCGCTGACGATCCCGCCGGTGCAGGCGGGGCTGGCCGACCCGCGACCGGCGTGGCTGAACTTCTGCAACGACACGGGGCAGGTGTACGGGCTGCGCGTGTGGTACACCACCGGCAACGAGACCTTCTCGCCGTTCCCGGGCACCAGCAACGGGCAGCTCGCCCTGCGCTCCGGGCAGCGCTGGAGCGGCGACATCCCCGCGGGCACCTCCTGCCTGTCGATCCTGCGCCAGGCGATCGACGCCGACGGCAACGTGGTCGCGCCGACGGCCGAGTACCGCGCGTACGCCGGCCACCTCACCTGCGCCATCGAGCGCGGCGCCGTCAAGCGCTGAGGTCGACATCACGGCCGGTGCGGGCGGGACCCGCGCCGGCCGTGGGCGCGGCTGGACCATGATGGGACCGTGAACTTCCGCTCGATCTACGCCCACGGCTTCGCCCGGGTGGCCGCCTGCACCGGGCAGACCGCCATCGCCGACCCGCCCGCCAACGCCGCGGCGATCCTGCGGCAGGCGCGGGAGTGCTCGGACGAGGGGGTCGCCCTCGCCGTCTTCCCGGAGCTCGGCCTCAGCGGGTACAGCATCGAGGATCTTCTCCTGCAGGACGCCGTGCTCGACGGCGTCGAGGACGCGCTCGCACAGGTCGTGGCCGGATCCGCCGATCTGCTGCCGGTGCTCGTCGTCGGGGCGCCGCTGCGGCACCGGGGGCGCGTCTACAACTGCGCGGCCGTCGTGCACCGCGGCCGCCTCCTCGGCGTCGCGCCCAAGTCCTACCTGCCCAACTACCGCGAGTTCTACGAGGCCCGCCAGCTCACCGCCGGCGACGCCGAGCGGGGCGGGACGATCCGGGTCGGGGGAGTGGACGTGCCGTTCGGGCCCGACCTGCTCTTCGCCGCCGAGGACCTGCCCGGGTTCGTCCTGCACGTGGAGGTGTGCGAGGACATGTGGGTGCCGGTCCCGCCGAGCGCGGAGGCCGCGCTCGCCGGGGCGACGGTGCTCGCGAACCTCTCCGGCAGCCCGATCACCGTCGGCCGGGCCGAGGACCGCCGGCTGCTGTGCCGCTCGGCGTCGTCGCGGTGCCTGGCCGCGTACGTGTACGCCGCCGCGGGCCTCGGCGAGTCCACGACCGACCTGTCGTGGGACGGCCAGACGATGATCTACGAGAACGGGGCGCTGCTGGCCGAGACCGAGCGCTTCCCCGACGGCGAGCGGCACGCCGTGGCCGACGTCGACCTGGACCTGCTGCGCCAGGAGCGCCAGCGGATGGGCACGTTCGAGGACAACCGGCGCACCCACGAGGAGCGCACGCGCGACTTCCGGCGCATCGCGTTCACGCTCGCCCCGCCCGACACCGACCTCGGGCTGCGCCGCGTGGTCGAGCGCTTCCCGTTCGTGCCCGCGGACGTGGAGCGGCTCGCGCTGGACTGCTACGAGGCGTACAACATCCAGGTCGCCGGCCTGCGTCAGCGCCTCGCCGCGATCGGCGAGCCGAAGGTCGTCATCGGGGTCTCCGGCGGCCTCGACTCGACCCACGCGCTCATCGTGGCCGCGCGCGCGATGGACCGGGCCGGCCGCCCGCGCACGGACATCCTCGCCTACACCATGCCGGGTTTCGCCACGTCGAGCGGTACCAGGGACAATGCTTTCGCCCTGATGCGAGCCCTGGGCGTGAGCGTGCACGAGCTCGACATCACCCCCACGGCGCGGCTCATGCTCGCCGAGCTCGGGCACCCGTTCGCCGCGGGGGAGCCCGTCTACGACGTGACGTTCGAGAACGTGCAGGCCGGGCTGCGCTACGACTACCTGTTCCGGATCGCCAACCACCGCGGCGGCATCGTGCTGGGCACCGGGGACCTCTCGGAGCTGGCGCTGGGCTGGTCGACGTACGGCGTCGGCGACCACATGAGCCACTACAACGTCAACGGCGGCGTGCCCAAGACGCTCATCCAGCACCTGATCCGCTGGGTGGCCGCGAGCGGGCAGTTCACCGACGAGGTCGCCAAGATCCTCTCGGTGATCGTCGAGCAGGAGATCAGCCCCGAGCTCGTGCCGGGGGAGGAGCTGCAGTCCTCGGAGTCGAAGGTCGGCCCGTACGCGCTGCAGGACTTCACGCTGTTCCACGTGCTGCGCTTCGGGATGCGCCCGTCGCGGATCGCCTTCCTGGCCTGGCACGCGTGGCGCGACGCCGACGCCGGGGCGTGGCCGGCGCACTTCCCGGACCACCGGCGCGTCGCCTACGACCTGCCGGAGATCCGGCACTGGCTCGAGGTGTTCTGCCGGCGGTTCTTCGGCTTCGCCCAGTTCAAGCGCTCCGCCCTGCCGAACGGCCCGAAGGTCTCGGCGGGCGGCTCCCTGTCCCCGCGCGGCGACTGGCGGGCCCCGTCGGACGGCAACGCGAACGCCTGGCTGCGTGACCTCGAACGGTGGGACATGTCGTGAGCTGCTTCAGCTGTACGCAGAACGCTCGCCGCGACCTTCCGTTGCGCGAGCGGATCGCCGTGGACGAGCACTGGCGGGTGGTGCACGCCTTCGACACCGGTGTCGCGGGCTGGCTGATCCTGGTTCCCCGCCGGCACGTGCTGTCGATCGCCGAGCTGACGGATGCCGAGGCCGCGGCGCTGGGCACGTGGCAGGTGCGGCTGTCGCGGGCCTTGCACGAGGTGACGGGCTGCGAGAAGACGTACGTGGCCCAGTTCTCGGAGGCCGAGGGCTTCGCGCACGTGCACTTCCACGTGGTCCCGCGGGCCGCGGACCTCCCGGACCCGGCGCGCGGCCCGGGGATCTTCGGCCTGCTCCGCCCGGCGCCCGGCCTCGTCGTCCCGGCGGAGCGGATCGACGAGGTGTCGGCGGCCCTGTCAGCCCTCCTGCGCTGAGGCCGGCTCGTCGCCCGGGCCGAGCGGCTCGGGCTGCCGCTGCGGCGCACGCACCGGGGCGTCGGCGCCGGCGTACTCGGAGCGCACCATCGAGTACAGGTACAGGCTGCGCCACCGGCCCTCCCGGAACTGCGACGCCCGGATCTCGCCCTCGCGGGTGAACCCGGCCTTCTCCAGCGCCCGCTGCTCGGCGACGTTCTCCACGTCGGTGTACGCCTCCACGCGCTCGACCGGGGTCGTGCCGAACAGGTACGCGGCCAGCATCCGCTGCGAGGCCGTGCCCGCCCCCCGGCCCCGGAACTCGGGCAGCAGCTGGATGCCGATGGTCCAGCACGCCCAGACCGGCACCCCGTAGGTGTTGCGGCTCCAGTGCACGGTCCCCGCCACGGCTGCGTCCAACAGCACGATCAGGCACCCGATGTCCGGGCCGATGAGCCGGTTCTCCTCGAAGCGGCGGCGGATGGCGACGATGTCGCGATACCCGGACCAGTTGAACTCGCCACCGGTCTCGGGGTCGTCGGCCTGCCGCTCCAGCAGCCACAGATCGGCGGCCGTCACCGGCCGCAGCACCACGTCCGGAGTATCCACGGGCGCAGCGTACCGGCAGCGGGGCCGGATCGATGGCCCGCTCGTTCGGGTGCGGTCTGTGGAGAACCCTTCGGGGACGAGCCGAACCCGCGCCGGTGGACGATGATCGGCGCGGGCGGAGGTTGGAGAACCGCCCGGCATCTGCGCGAGACCGTGCACGCCGGTGTGAGGCGCCGCGGGCGGCCCTGGCGCCGTAACCCAACAACGGCGGACAAAACGGTCAAGTCCCGGCCGGGGCGGTCGATGGGGACCGTGTGCACTCTGAGGCGGCCGGGCGGCTGGGCGCGGGAGCGAAGACGCTCACGCCCGTCACGCTGCCCGGTGACCGCCTGCGCCGCGAGGCCGTCATCCTGCAGCGCCTCGGGGGCATCGGCGGCGTGCCGGTCCTGCTGGAGCCGTGCGACGGGACCTGCCTGCCGGTCGTCGGGCACGGCCGGCCGCGGGCCGTGCTGCCCGGCACCGACCTGACCAGCGCCTGCGTGGCGGCCGCGCGGCCCGGCGCGGGGGCGGGCCGCAGCGGCTCGCCGAGGCCGCGGACGTCGCGCTGGATGAGGCGAAGCGCGAAGGGCGCAACCGGGTCGCACCGGGTTTGCGGCCCCCGGTAATCTCAGCGGTTTGAGGGAGCAAGCAACGGCGATGGCGGACCACCGCGCGGACCAGCCCACCGGCGAGCAGGCCGGCGGGCCGGTGACGCTGACGTTCGCGGAGCTGGAGTTCGTGCTGCGCTCCGCGGCCGAGCGCGGGGTCGACGTCGACGACGTGCGCCGCCGGCTCAACTTCCAGCCCGGGGTCTCCACCGGGATCGTGGTCGCCGCCGGGGTCGCCTCCCTCGTCGCGCGGGACCTGTGCCGCCTCGACGACAGCGGCGTGCGGCCCGGCGAGTTCGTGCAGGGCGCGATCGCGGCCCTGGCGACCCGGCACACGAGCACCGAGGCGGCCGGCTGGCTGGACGAGCGCCCCGTCGTGGTGCACCTGTTCTCCGGCGTGACCGGCCGGCTCGCGGTCTACCCGGGCTCCTACGGGCTCTTCTCCGTCGAGCTCATCGACGCGACCGAGCCCCTGTCGGCGCCCGTGATCCGGTTCCTGGACCTGTGCACCTCCGGCGACGGCGCGGCCACGGTGCTGATCCGCACCCAGGCCGGCGCGGCCGACGAGTCCGGCGTCGCGGTCGCCCGCAGCGCCGCCGGTGCCTGGTTCATGTCCGACTCGTTGGAACGACCGGACCCGGGCCGCCCACTGGCCCGTGCGGCCGTCGTCGCCCGCCTCCTGTCGCTGCTCGCACAGCCGGTGGGAGTCTGATGGACGCCGGGCAGTCCGTCGTGTCCGGTCGTTTCGGCGATGGTGCGATCTTGACGATAATGGGATCTTGATGGCGTTCGTGGTTTCGATGGCGGTGGAGGGCTGATGGCGACAATCCGGGCCGGCAAGGCGACCGACGTCGGGAAGATCCGCCGCCGCAACGAGGACAGCGCGCTGGTCGGCGAGTGCATCTTCGCCGTGGCCGACGGCATGGGAGGCCACGCGGCCGGCGACGTCGCCAGCCACCTGGCGGTCACGGCCCTGGAGCGCCTCGACGGCGTCGCGGGCCCGGGCCCCCTCGACATCCGCGACGAGATCGTCCAGGCCAACGCCGACATCCTGGCCGCGGCCGCGGCGGACCCGAGCCAGGGCGGCATGGGCACCACGGCCGCCGGCCTGTGCCTGGGCAAGGTCGACGGCGACGAATGCTGGATCATCTTCAACGTCGGGGACTCGCGGGTGTACCGCTTCGTCGGCGGCACCCTCGACCAGCTCACGATCGACCACGTGGCCCCCGAGGCGGTCACGATGCGCCGAGGCGTGATCACGCGCGCCCTGGGCACCGACCCGGGGCCGCGGCCGGACCTGTGGGTGCGCACGGCCGAGGCCGGGGAGCGCTTCCTGGTCTGCTCGGACGGCCTGCCGCTGGAGCTCACCGACGACGAGATCGCCACGGTGCTGACGGGCTGCGAGGACCCGCAGGCGGCGGCGGACGAGCTGGTCCGCCGGGCGGTGCTGGCCGGCGGCCGGGACAACGTGACCGTGGTCGTGGTCGACAACGTCTAGCTAGTCGCCGGCGCGGGGCCACCGGACTCCGGTCCCGGCGGCCGGGTGCACCTCCTCGACGTCCCCGGTGCGCACGACGAGCACGGGCACCCCGTCGGGCAGCCCGAGCTCGTCACGCTCCCGGGGCGTCGGCATGCGGGCCCGGACCACGCTGGTGGGGCCGGCCTCGACCACGTTCGCGGGCGTCTCGACGGCCGGCACGGCGCGCCGCTCGACCCGGATGTTGCAGTCCCGGCCGATGACGAGCAGGCCCTCGTTGCGCAGGATCTTGACGGCCTTGAGCGCGGTGTCCCGCCCGACCCCGAACTCCTTGGCGATCTGGTCGGCGCTGGGTATCAGCGCCCCGACGGCCAGCTCGCCGCCGCAGATCCGCTGCCGGAGGACGTCCGCGATATGGTCGTAGCGCGCCACCCGTTCAATGTAGCCAAGTGGCCCTACGGAACAAAAGCCCCCTTCGATGCGCTGGCTAGGCGCTCGGGGACGCGGAGCGGCGGTAGGCCAGCACGCCCACCACCAGCCCGGCCAGGCCCAGGACCAGCCCGGCGATGCCCAGGCCGATCGCGGTGCCGTCCGAGGACGAGGAGGAGGACGCCGGGTCGGCGGCGTTCACCGCCGGGCCGGCCGAGGTCGTCGCGCCGGCCACGGCGGTGTCGGCCTTCTTCGCCAGCTTCAGCACCGGCGCCGGGTGCTCGGCCTGCGTGCCGGCCGCGGGCTCGTCGATCCAGCGCACGACCTCGCCGCTGGAGTACGTCTGCAGGGCCTTGAACACGATCTGGTCGACCTGCGGCAGCGGGCCCAGGGACACGTCGAACTCCTGGAACTGGTGCGGCTTGATCGCCGAGTTCGCGTCCGCCGTCCACGTGATCTTCGAGACGGCCTCGGTCAGCTCGGCGCCGCCCTCGGTCTTCACCGGCGTCGCCAGCTTCGCCGTCTCGGTCGCCGCCGTCCAGCCCGGCACGGGCTTGAGCGACACCGAGGCGATCGGCTTGTCGGTCGGGATGGCGACCTCGACCTTCGTCGTGCCGGCGTCGTCGCGCTCGTTCGGCACGCGGAAGGTCACCTTCGTGTACCCGCCCTGGACGGCGGTGTTCGGGTTGACCGTGACGTGCGCGGAGGCGAGCGCGGGGAAGGCGAGCGCCGCGGTGACGGCCGCGGCGACGGCGACACCGGCGCGGACCACGTGGGTCAGGCGCATGACGGGGGCATCCTCTCGGGAGACGTGTACCGCGCGGTTAGTCGGCGCACGTCCCCCGAAAGTTCCTACAGATCCGACGGGTCGGCGTAGGCGGTCCCGATGGCCGTCACCGCGAACAGCGCCACCGCGAGCACGTGCACCCCGGTGCACCACAGGCAGATCGCGTGCAGCGTGAACAGCTCCGCGAACACCAGGTAGAACACGAAGAGCACGCCGATCGTGGCGAGCGCCAGCCGGCCCGTCCGGATCGCGGGCATCGACGAGCGCCACAGCGGGCCCGCCGAGAGCGCGAGCATCGCGGCGAAGTAGACGAGGCCGAGCACGGCCACGGGGATCCCGAACACCGCCGACTGCTCGGACGTGGTGACCTTCAGGCAGTTCAGCGCGCCGGTGTCCGGGCAGGCGAGCGTGGTGGACGCGGTGAAGTGCTCGACCGTGAGGTACACCGAGATCCCGAGGCCGGCGACCGCCAGCACCAGCGACGCGAGCGGCACCCACGGCTGGACCCGGCTGCGGTCGAGCTCGATCTCACTGGCCGACATTCGCGAACTCCCCCTGGTAGGCGCGCACGGCCGCGCTGGAGCACACGTCCGCGGGCTGGTTCCCGGTGATCTTGCACAGCAGGGCGGTCATGGCGTTGGCGCTGCCGTCGATCGCCCGGCCGAGCTGGCTGTTCGGGTCCTTGATCGCGTCGAGCACCTGCTGGTGCGTGTGGTTCGCGAGCAGCTGCGGGCTGTAGGAGGCGCCCGCCTGGATGGCCTTGTTCGCGAAGTCCATGAACGGGATCGCCCCGGCCGAGTCCTGGGGCACGTAGGGCGGCGCGTTGTACTTGGCGAGCACCTGCTGCTGCGCGGGGGTGAGCTGGTCCAGCGGCGCGTACTGCCCGCCGACGCGCTTGTTCGTGGTCGTCTCGACGCCCTGGAACGCCAGATACTGACTCGTGTACTTGGCGCCGTGGAACGACAGCGTCGGCGTGTTGGGGTAGGCGTCGTCGGCCGCGGACGTCGTGAGCGTCAGCCCGCTGAACGTGCCGAACCGCGACAGCGCGATGACCACGGGCCAGCGCTGGGCCGCGCAGAACGGGCAGTACTCGGCGCCGACGTAGAGCACCAGCGGCTTGCCGCCGTCGGTGAGCGCGGGCTGCCCCGTCAGCGCGGTCGGCAGGGCCGGCTTCTCGCCCGCGGCCACGGTGTCGAGGGTCGCGGCCGGCACCGAGGTCACCCCGCTGATGACCGCCTCGGCCGAGGCGCCGGTGGGCAGGGCGCTCGGCGCCTGCGCGCCGCCGCCCGCGGTGCCGAGCTTGACCAGCCCCATCACCACGAAGACCAGCAGCACGGCCCCGATCGCGGAGTACGCGATCCGCATCCGGCCGCGCCGGGCGGTGGCCCGCTCCTGGATCATGCGCATGCGCCGCGCATACTCGCGCGAGTCACGCTGCCGTTTCGACACGCGGCCAACCTCCTGCGATGTGCGGTTGCGTTCGTCTCCTTAGTCGCACGGGGCGGGCGACCGGTTCCCGGAATCGGGCGAAAGATCACCCGAAGCGCCTCGATCGTAAGTCACGGGGCTCGCGGGAGACCGGGGCGAAAGACCCGAAAACCCATGACTCCGGTCCGTTGTGCGCACGACCGTTGCTCCCGTCAGAAATCCCGGCCTCCGCGGTGGGCAGGACCGCACCACGTAGATTGACGCCTATGCAAAGACGACACCTGCTCGCCGCCGCGGCCGGAGGGGCCGTCGCGGGCGCCGCCGGGCTCGCCGGCACCGCGGACGCCGCCGACACCGACGCCTTACGCCCGGGCAAGACCCGGCTCATCAGCCTGTCCCACGTCAACGACCCGGCCAAGACCAACATCTACCCCGGTGACCCCGCGTTCACGCTCGAGACGATCGCGACGATCGAGAACGAGGGGTACTACCTGCAGTACGTCCGCGAGGGTGAGGCGACCGGCACCCACTGGGGCGCCCCGGGCCACTTCAACGCCGGCGAGCCCCTCGCCGACGACCTCGACCCGAACGATCTGTTCCTGCCCGCGGTGAAGATCGACGTGCGCGACAAATGCGCCCGAAACGCCGACTACGCATTGACGATCGACGACGTCAAGCAGTGGGAGAAGCGGCACGGCCGCATTCCCGCCGAATCCATGATCATCATGTGGACCGGCTGGGAGTACAAATGGGGCACCCCGGCCTTCCCGAACCTCGACCGCGACGGCGTGCTGCACCAGCCCGGCTTCGCGCCCGAGACGATCCAGTGGTTCATCGACACCGGCCGCATCGGGCGCAACGGGGGCACCGGCATCGACACGTTCGGCCCCGACCTCGGCACCGACCCCGAGTACCTCGCCTCGCTGCTGGTGTACCGGCGCCACCGGATCAGCCTCGAGATCCTCGCGAACCTGGCCCAGTTCCCGACCACCGGCGCCTCGGTGCTCGCCGGCGGGTTCATCAACTACAAAGGGTCGGGCTCGACCGCCCTTGTCTTCGGCGTCATCCCGCCGGGCGTGCATGTGTGAGTGAGGCCGGGCCGGTCCGATTGACGTAAGGACCGGCCCGCCTTAGTGTCCTTTTATGAGCACGATGTCCGGAGCCGAGTCGTCCCAGGCGGCGACCACCCCGCTGGTCCTGCCCATCTCCCGCTCGCTGGTCTGGCTCGGCGGCACCGCGCTGCTCGCCCTGCTGCTGTACTACTTCATCGGCATCGACCAGGGCGCCGTGTCGATCTTCGGCAGCGACAGCCACGTGCACGAGTTCGTCCACGACGGCCGGCACTTCCTCGGCTTCCCCTGCCACTAGCGCTCTCCCGCCTTCCGGCTTCCCCTGCCGCTAGCGCAGGTTGAGCACGCAGTCCCCGCAGGTGCCGCCTCCGGGGACGCGGTAGTAGAGGCAGCAGTTGCGCCGCTGCAGCCGGCCGCCCCGCACCTCGGCCATGCCCCGCAGCGGCGCCCGCTCCAGCAGCCCGGCGACGATCGGCCAGGCGTCGGCGGAGAGCTGCCCCGCGGCCCCGCCGAGCGCCGAGGCCACGTTGCCCCAGAGCACCCGCGGCGAGAGCCGGAACCGCTCCCCGAACACGGACACGAGCGGCTCGACCAGCCCGAGCACGACCACGTCGAAGAACTCGCCCGCCGGCCGGGACCCCGCACCCGAGACCGCCATGGGCAGCGGCCCGCCCGGCACCTCCCGCCACCAGAGACCCTCCGGCGTCACGGCCGGGATCGAACCCGAGTCGAGCACCTGGGCGAGGGGCGGCGAGACGAGCCTCGACGCGTACCCCAGCAGCAACACCGACGCGACCACCCGCTCCGGCAGCGCGTCGACCTCCAGCCCGAGCATCCCCGCGAGCGCCGCCCGCGACGCCGCCACCCGCGAGGCCGCCACGTCCGGGGACAGCAGCTGCGTGAACGGCCGCCACGACGAGCCGCCGTCGTGAGGCTCCCAGACGAAGTACGGATTCACGCCCGAACCCTAGCCGCTCGACGAGCGCGGAAAAGTTCCCGAGTTGGTTGAACCCTGAACTGTCTGATGGGGTAGAGGTCGACAGGGAGGCCGTCGAGAGGGGCTGCGCGTGACGCGCGACGAAGAGCTCATGACCGCGCTGTACACCGAGCACTACGGTGTGCTGCTCGCCTTCGTCTCGCGGTACGAGCGGGACCGCCACCGCGCCGAGGACCTCGTGCAGGACACCCTCCTGCGGGCCTGGAAGCACATCGAGCGCATCGACGTCAGCCGGGACACCACGCGGGCCTACCTGCTCACCATCGCGCGCAACGTGGTCAGCAACAACTGGCGCGCCGAGCAGCGCCGGCCCAGGCTCGTCTCCGACCCCGACGCGGTGGCGGCCGTCGCCGACCCCGACAACGTCGACGAGCTCGTCGAGGGGTGGCTGATCACCGCCGCCCTCGACCGCCTCTCCGTCGAGCACCGCGAGGTGATCCGGTCGGTGTACTACGACGGCCGGACGGTCGCCGACACAGCGAAACGCCTCTCGGTACCGGAGGGTACCGTCAAGTCGCGCGCCTACTACGCGGTCCGGGCGCTTCGGGCGGTGTTCGAGGAGATGGGGGTGTTACGGTGACCGCCGGCCACGACGCGGTGCGCCGACTGCTCGGGGCCTACGTCCTGGGCGGCCTCGACGACGCCGACCAGGACACCGTCGACGCCCACCTGAGCACGTGCGCCGAGTGCCGCACCGAGGTGGGGCGCCTGGCCGCCGTACCGGAGCTGCTGCAACGCCTTCCGAGCGGCCCCGGCGCACCGCTCGAGCCGCCCTCCCGCGCCGGCCTCGACGCCCTCCTGCGCCGGGCCCGGCCGCGGCGCCTGCCCGTGGTGGCCCTCGCCGCCGCCTGCCTCGTGCTGGCGGTGCTCGTCGGTCTGCTGGCCGTGAACCGCCCGGAGTCCTCGTCCCCGCCACCGCGGGCCGGCGCGTCGCCGAGCGCCTCGGCGAACCCGGGCACCATCGTGGAGTTCGAGGCCGCGGCGGGCAGCGGGCTGTCGGGCCGGGCGACGCTGAGCCCGCGGCAGTGGGGCGTGTCGGTGTCCCTGGAACTCGCGGGGCTGCCGGGCGAGGGCCCCTTCACGATGCAGGTGCTCGGCCGCGGCGGGCAGTCGGAGCAGGCGGCGTGCTGGGGCCGGACTCAGACGGCGCAGGCGCGGGTGACGGGGGCGAGCTCGATCCAGCTGGCGAACGTGGACGCCATCCAGGTCGCGGACCACGATGGCCACTTGCTGGGCTCGGCTCGTCTCGCCTGACGCGGGTTGATCTCGTTATGTCGGGCGCTGGCGCGCCACGACATAACGGATTTATACCCTGACGGGTGATAAATCCGATCTCAACGTCGGAGGGCGCGTCTTGGTCGTCGCGGTAGGGCCGGTCTGCGGCTTCGGCGCTCGGCGGCCGAACGTCGGAGGGTGCGTCTCGGTCGTCGCGAGAGGGCGGTCTTTGGCTTCGACGCTCGGCGGCCGGTGGAGGGCACTGTCGCTCGCCGGCGTCGAGGACCGCTTGACGGGCCGGGTCGTTGCCGTGCGGGCGTCGGGTGGAAGGCGCGGCGGCCTCCGAGCCGTGCGTGGGTCCCTGCGCGTGGGGGGTCGTTGCCGTGCGCGCGTCGGGTGGAAGGTACGGCGGCCTCCGAGCCGTGCGGGGACCCCTTCGCGTCGGGGGTCGCTGCCGTGCGCGCGTCGGGTGGAAGGCGCGGCGTTCGGGCGACGGTGCGGGTTGTCGGCGGCTGTAAAAACGAGTAAGCGTGGTCCGTCGGCGTCGTTGGTCGCCGGGCATTCCTCTTGGTTGGCTCGAATGTGCCGGGTTTGTGCGGGTCGTCATTCGGTGGTCCCGGCTTCAATATGTTCGCTATTTGTGCTGGGATGTGGCTGGGGTCGAGGATTCGGTGGTGTTCTGGGATAATTGTGGTATCGGGCAGTTGCAGTTGTTCAGTTCGCGGGAATTGGCTGCTATGCGGGATCGGACGAAGGCTAAAAATTGGTGGCCGGGGAAGGATGAGTTTCGTCGGGAAGCGCGGCGGAGGCGTGAATGGGGGATGGTGAGGCGGCATGCGGAGAAGCTGCGCCGCATCCATGGTCCCGCGGAGAACACCCCAGAGAAAATCCCGGTGCAGGCCCCTTCCGGTCCAGCCGGAACCGTCGAACACCGCGTGGTGGCACCTGCTGGTGTGTCTGAACAATTGCACCGGCCCTCCGGCGAAACCGGCGCCGCGTTTCCCGAATCCAGCAATCCTGCGGGCCGCGACCGTGCCATTCCGTCGCCGGGGCGCTATTCCGCTGGGCCGGCCGCGGAGGATGATCAGGGAGCGGTTGGGACGTCACCGTCCGCGGGTCTCCATGCTGAGCCGAGCCCGGCCGCCGGCGTCGAGGAACGCGCGCCGGTCGTGCTCGCCGTGGGGGAGGCGCGAGCTGGGCGGGCCACCGGTGCGCAGGGGCCGACTTGCCGGAGCCAAACCCGTAAAGGTTGCGGTTCGGGTGGCCGATGGTTGCGATGTGGAGGTCACAGGAGTAGCGGGGATCGCGACCCGCATGGCGGAGATCCGCTCCCAGATTGCCGCCTTCCGCCCGCAGACCACGCCCGCCGCGGCCGGGGCCGAGTCGTTTCAGCAGACCCTGGACGCGACGATGCGCACCGCGCGTACGCCGGAGGGGGTGCCGGTCGAGCTGGCGAAGTACGGCAACGGCAAGATTCCCGAGAATGCTCTGCAGCAGGTCGGCGGCACCGGGCATCGGCTCTGGGGGCCGGCCGCGACGAGCCTCGACATGCTCATGCGCGCGGCTCGTCAGCAGGGGGTGCACATCGGCATCACCGACTCGTACCGGCCCTTCGCCGAGCAGGTCGACCTCGCCAAGCGCAAGGGGCTCTACTCGCAGGGCGGGCTCGCCGCCAAGCCGGGGACCAGCGATCACGGCTGGGGCATGGCCGTCGATCTCGACCTCGACGACAAGGCCCAGGCGTGGATGCGGCAGAACGCGGGGCGCTTCGGGTTCGCCGAGACGACGCCGCGTGAGCCGTGGCACTGGGCGTATCGCGTCGCGAAATAGGAGCCGGGACGGTGCCGCGTGGGCCGTGGCGGTGGGCGTGTCGCGTCGCGGAGTAGGAGCCGGGACGATGCCGCGCGAGCTGTGGCGGTGGGCGTGTCGCGTCGCGGAGTAGGAGCCGGGACGGTGCCGCGCGAGCTGTGGCGGTGGGCGTGGGCCGTGGCGCTGGGCGTATCGCGCTGTGGAGTGCGTGGCGCGGCCGCGTGGGTGGTCCGCGAGCGTGCGGCCGGGACGACGCCGTGTGGGCCGTGGCGGTGGGCGTATCGCGTCGCGGAGTAGGTGGCGCGCCGAAAAATCGGTGCCGCGCCGCAGAATTAGGGGCGTGATCGCGCTCTTCACGACCGTGCACCTCGCACTGGCCGCCGCGTGGGCGGGGGCGATGGGCTACAGCCTGCTCGTGGTGCAGCCCAAGGCCGAGCGGTTCTTCGCCGGGCGGGACGACGACTACGAGGATTTTCTGCTGGTCATGGCGCACGGGAACCGGTGGAAGGTCGTGCCGCTGATCGCCGGGCTGATGGTCACCGCGGTGCCGGCCCGCCTGATGTACCTGCTGCCGGTGTACGTCCTCACCGCCGTCGTCTTCGCGAACGTCAGCTGGCGGCATTGGCCGGCCCGGGTGTTCGCGCTGCCGGCGGAGCGGGCCGGGTTCCGGCGCAGTCTGCGGCGGCAGGCGTGGGTGATGACCGTGCTGGCCGGTGGCGCGTTTCTGACAGGTCTGGCGGCAACCAGCGGACTCTTCTGATCTCCCTGCCGCGGTTAGGGTCGTTTGCGACCTGACGAACGACCTGACGAACGACCTGACGAACGACCTGACGAACGACCTGACGAACGACCCGACAAACGGCACGACAAACGACCTGACGAACGGCCCGACAAGCGGCCCGACGACCGACGACCAGACGAGCGACCTGACGAACCAAGGAGAGGGCAGCCCAGTGACCGGTTTCCGCCACGACCTGGCGCAGCTGTTGAAGGCCAGGTTCCCGGTCCTGTACGTCGAGTCGTACGAGGAGCACCGCGTGCTCACCGAGCTCGCCACCGTCGCCGGTGACGCCGCGCTCGTGCGCACCCCGCGGCCGGTGTGGACCTGGTCGGCGACGAGCGGGCTGCTGCAGCCGGACGGGGTCGCCACGCAGTACACCACCGAGCCCGACAACGCCCTCGACGCCGTGCTGCGCATCCAGCAGCCCGGCCTGTTCGTGTTCCGCGACCTGCACAACTCCCTGGGCGGGGACGTGCCGGTGCTGCCGAGCGTGGTGCGCCGGCTGCGGGACATCGCCGCGGCGTTCAAGGCCGGCGCGGTGCCCCGGACGCTCGTCATCGTCGCGCCGGTCTTGCGGATCCCGGCGGATCTGGAGAAGGACATCACGATCGTCGACTTCCCGCTGCCGACCGAGGCCGAGATCCGCGGCGTGCTGGAGGCGATGATCGCGGGCAACGCCGCCGGCGGGCGGATCCGCATCGAGCTCGACCCCGTCGGCCGCGAACGCTTCGCCAAGGCCGCGACCGGGCTCACGCTCAACGAGGCCGAGAACGCGTTCGCCCGCGCGATGGTCAACGACGGCGTGCTCGACCTGCACGACCTCGACGTGGTGCACGAGGAGAAGCGGCAGGCGGTACGCAAGGCCGGGGTGCTCGAATACGTCGAGGCCGGGGTGCGCCTCGACCAGGTCGGCGGGCTGGAGAACCTCAAGCGCTGGCTGGCCAAGCGGGACAACACCTGGCTGGCGGCCGCCGCCGAATACGGGCTGCCGGCCCCGAAGGGCGTGCTCATCACCGGCGTCCCCGGGTGCGGCAAGTCGCTGACCGCCAAGGCCGTCGCCGCCGCCTGGGGGCTGCCGCTGCTGCGGCTGGACATCGGCCGCGTCTTCTCCGGCCTGATCGGCTCCAGCGAGCAGAACATGCGGGCCGCGCTGCGCACCGCCGAGGCGAGCGCCCCGTGCGTGCTGTGGGTCGACGAGATCGAGAAGGGCTTCGCGGCGAGCGCGTCCAACGACGGCGGTACGACCAACCGGGTCTTCGGCACGTTCCTGACCTGGATGCAGGAGAAGACGGGCTCGGTGTTCGTCATCGCGACCGCCAACGACATCGAGCGCCTCCCGCCGGAGCTGCTGCGCAAGGGCCGCTTCGACGAGATCTTCTTCGTGGACCTGCCCAGCCGGGCGGAGCGCGCCTCCATCTGGGCCGTGCACCTGCGCCGGCGGCTGAACCGGCCCGCGGTCCAGGGTGCGCTGCACGTCGACGACGCCCTGCTGCGCGAGCTGTGCACGCTGTCGACCGGCTACTCCGGCGCCGAGATCGAGCAGGCGGTCGTCGCGGCGCTCTTCGACGCGTTCTCCGAGCGGCGCCCCCTGCACCGGGACGACCTGCTGCGGGCGACGGCGGCCACGGTACCGCTGAGCGTCACCCAGTCCGAGAAGCTCGACGCGATCCGGGAATGGGCCCGCACCCGCGCCGTGGCGGCGACGGCCGCCGAGGACTGGGACGCCGGCGAGGAGCCGCCGACCGCACCCATGCCCGTGCTGGGCACGCACGGACGCACGATCGAGGTATGACGATGAGCGTTTCGCTGATCCTCCTGCCGCTGGCGATCGCCGCCGCCGCGGCCCACGCCGGGCTCACGAAGGGCACGGACGCGACCGTGTGCGAGGTGCAGACCCGGATGCGCGACGCGGGCCTGCTCGCGGCCGCCCTGCGGGACACCCGGGCGGCGGTGACGCCCGACGGGGACGGGCTCGTCGCGGACTGGGCGGGCGTGCGGGCCCGCTTCGTCCGCGACGAGCGGCAGGTCTGGTCCGCGCACTTCACCGGCGACGTCGACGAGCCGCGGGCGGTGGACATCGTGCGGGCGGTCGACGCGGCCTACGGCCGGCAGGTCCAGGCCGCGGTGCTCGAGCGCCTGACCCGTCGCGCCCCGGCCGCGGGCCTGCGCCTGGAGTCGCGCTCGGTGACTCCCGACCGGGCCGTGCGCCTGGTCTTCGCCGTGGAGCGGGCCGGATGAAGCGGATCGTCGTGACGGTGGCCGAGGACGGCACGGTCGCCGCCGAGACGCTGGGCATGAGCGGCTCCACGTGCCTGGACTACATCGCCGTGCTCGAGGACCTCCTGATGGCGCAGACGGTGCACAGCGAGTACACCCGCGAGGCGGCGGTGCAGACGACCAGGCAGGAGCAGCACGATGGCCGCTAGCCCCGCGAGCCTCGGCTGGCGCCTGCGCAACAGCTGGTGGGTCCTGCTCGTCGTCCTCGGCCTGGGCTGCCTCAGCGGCACCGGCTTCCTCTACATCGGCATCACCGCCCGGCGCCCGGCCTGGTGGGGGATCGGGGTGGCGTACCTCCTGCTGCCGTGGTCCGCCCTGGTCGCCATCAACCGCCTGGACAAGGACTCCGAGCTGAGCACCGCGCTCGCCGTGGCCTACTTCGCCCTGTGGTTCGCGAGCATCCTGCACGCCCTGATCCTGAACGGCTCCTGGCTGCGCTGGCGCGCCGCGAACCGCCCCTGGTTCGAGGCCTCCCAGGCACAGCCCGGGCCGCTGGCCCCACCCCCGGTCTTCTCGGCCCCGCCCGCCCCCGCGCCGGCGCCGGTCTTCCCGGCCCCGCCCGTCGCCGCGCCGCCCCTGGACGTCAACGCGGCGACGGCGGCCCAGCTCGCCCGGGCGGCCGGCCTCGACCTCGGGCGCGCCGAGCGGATCGTGGCGGATCGCGAGGCCCGGGGCGGCTTCCAGACCGTCGAGGAGTTCGCGACGGCCGCGGCCCTGGCCCCGCACGAGTTCGCCCGCGTCCGCGCCGGGCTCACCTGCACCCCGCGCCCCCGGGCACCGCACCAGCAGGGCCCGGGCCGTGTCCTGGACTTCTGAGCCCCGCCCGCCCGTCGACGCCGGCACCGTGGCCGTGGCCCGGCTCGTGGAGCGCACGACGGCGGAAGGCCCGGGGGAGCGCACGGCCCTGTGGGTGCAGGGCTGCACCATCCGCTGCGCCGGCTGCTTCAACCCGCACCTGTGGACCTTCCGCGGCGGCACCCCGGCCCCGACGGCGGAGGTCCTGACCCGGGTCCTCGCCGCGGGCACGGAGGGCCTGACGCTGCTCGGCGGCGAGCCGTTCGACCACGCCGCCCCGCTCGCCGTGCTCGCCGCGGGCGTGCGGGCCGCGGGCCGCTCGGTCCTGACGTTCTCGGGCTACACGACGGCCCAGCTGAACCGGGCGGTGCGCGACGGCCGCGGGGACGTCGCGGCCCTCCTGGACGCGACGGACCTGCTCATCGCCGGCCCCTACGTCGCCGCCCTGGTCGACCGTGACCGCCCGTGGGCCGGCTCGACGAACCAGGAGTACGTCCACCGCGGCGACCGTATCCCCCCGTCCGCCGTGGCCGCGTCCCCGGACCGGCTGGAGATCACCGTCGGCGCCGACGGCACCCTCGCGGTCAACGGCTGGGCCGACGACGAGACCCTCGACGCCCTCCTGCACGACCTGGGCCGCCCGGCGCGCCCGGCCCGCACCCGCTGACGCGCCGGCTCAGCGCACGAGCAGCACCACGAGGGTGCGCGGGCCGTGGACGCCCTCGACGCGGTTGAGCTCGATGTCGCTCGTCGCCGACGGGCCGCTGACCAGTGTCAGCGGGCGGGTCGGGGTCAGCCGCGTCAGCAGGTCGGGGACGCTCTGCACGACCTGGTCGGCCCGCACCACGCAGAAGTGCCGGTCCGGCACCAGGCTGATCGCGCGGCGGCCCTGGTCCGGCGAGCCGTCCAGCGCGATCGTCCCCGTCTCCGCCACCGCCGCCGCGCAGCAGGTGACCACGCCGGCGAAGGCGTCGAGCTGCGCGGCCGGGAGCGAGCCGTCGTCCACGGTGGAGCCGGGCACCGGGAACGGCAGGCCCGGCGGCACGATCAGCGGGCCCACGCCGTCCAGCGCCGCGGCCAGGTCGGACTCGAGCGCGGCGGCGGTCGTGGCCACGACGGTCGCCTTGTAGTCCTCGAGCCGGTCGACCAGCAGGTCCAGGTCGCCCCGGCGGGACGGGTCGGCCGGGCGGTAGTCGCGCGGGACCGCGGGCACGGCGGGGGAGGAGCCGAGCGCGGCGCGGATGCGGGCCAGCACCACGGAGCGCGAGTCGTCAGCCATTGCGGGTGCGCCACCATTCGCGGAAGGTCTGGGCCGGCGGGCGGGGCAGGTCGCGGCTCGCCGTCCACGCCGACAGCGGCGGTGGCAGGGCGCCGATCCGGTCCCGTTTCCGCCCGAGCAGCCGGCCGAGGCGCAGGAGCCGCTCGCCGCCGCGGAAGCGGCCCGGCCGCGCCATCACCCACGACATCGCGGCCATCGAGACCGCCTCGGCCGACGGTCCGCGGTGCTCCTCGACGTGCCGGGCCCGCAGGTGCACGAGCAGCGACGGGATGTCGATACGCACCGGGCAGGCGTCGAAGCAGGCGCCGCAGAGGCTGGACGCGTAGGGCAGCGAGGCGTTGTCCTCGACCCCGGTGAGCTGCGGGCTCAGCACCGCGCCGATCGGGCCGGGGTAGACGGAGCCGTACGCGTGACCGCCCGTGCGCTCGTAGACCGGGCACACGTTGAGGCAGGCGCTGCAGCGGATGCAGTGCAGCGCCGAGCGGCCGGCCTCGTCGGCGAGCACCGCGGTGCGCCCGTTGTCCAGCAGCACCAGATGGAAGTCCTGGGGGCCGTCGCCGGGGGTGACGCCGGTCCACAGCGAGGTGTACGGGTTCATCCGCTCCCCGGTCGAGGAGCGCGGCAGCAGCTGCAGGAACACCTCGAGATCGGTCCACGTGGGCACGAGCTTCTCGATGCCCATGACGGTGATGAGCGTCCGCGGCAGGGTCAGGCACATCCGGCCGTTGCCCTCGGACTCGACCACGGCGAGCGTCCCGGTCTCGGCCACGGCGAAGTTGGCCCCGGACACGGCGACGCGCGCGGTCAGGAACTTGCGCCGCAGGTGGGCCCGGGCGGCCATGGCGAGCTGGCGCGGCTCGTCGGTCAGGTCGGCGGGCGCGCCCTCCATCTCGCGCAGGAAGATGTCGCGGATCTCGGTGCGGTTGCGGTGGATCGCCGGCACCAGGATGTGCGAGGGCTTGTCGTGGCCGAGCTGGACGATGAGCTCGGCCAGGTCGGTCTCCCACGCGGCGATGCCCTGCGCCTCGAGGGCCTCGTTGAGCCCGATCTCCTGGGTCGCCATCGACTTGACCTTGACGACCTCGTCGGCGCCGGCCCGGCGGACCAGGCCGGCGACGATGGCGTTGGCCTCGTTGGCGTCGCGGGCCCAGTGCACGTGCCCGCCGCGCGCCGTCACCCGCTCCTCGAGCTGGACGAGCAGCTCGGGCAGGCGGGCCATGGTCGCGGCCTTCAGCGCCTCGCCGGCCCGGCGCAGCTCCTCCCAGTCCGGCACCTCGGCGACGACCGCCGCCCGCTTGGCGCGGATGGTGCGGGTCGCGTGGCCGAGGTTGCGCCGCAGCTGCTCGTTGCCCAGTGCCGTGCGCGCCGCCGCGGGGAAGGGCTCGTCGCCGCGCAGCTGCCCGACCCCGCGCGGGGCCACCGCCGGCATCCCCAGGAATGTGCTGGTCATTGCGCCGCCAGGATTTCAGCCAGGTGTACCGGCTTCGTGTCCACCGACAGCCGGGACAGGCCGCCGCCGATGTGCATCAGGCAGGACGAGTCGCCGGCGCAGACCGCGTCGGCCGAGGTCGCCAGCACGTTGCGCAGCTTGTCGGCGAGCATCGCGGCCGAGGTGTCGGCGTTCTTGAGCGCGAAGGTGCCCCCGAAGCCGCAGCACTGCTCGGCGTCGGGCAGCTCGACCAGGTCGATGCCCTCGACCTCGCGCAGCAGCCGCAGCGGCCGGTCCCCGACGCGCAGCATGCGCAGCGAGTGGCAGGTGGGGTGGTAGGTGACCCGGTGCGGGTAGCGGGCGCCGACGTCCGTCACGCCGAGCACGTCGACCAGGAACTCGGAGAGCTCGTAGGTGCGCTCGGCGACCTCGCCGGCCCGGGCCGCGAGCTGGCGCTTGCCGGCGCGCTCGGCGACCGTGGCGTGCTGGTGACGTACCGAACCCACGCAGGAGCCCGAGGGCGCTACGATCGCGTCGTAGGGCTCGAACGTGCGCATGTGGTGCTCGACCAGCTTGACGGCCTGGCGCTGGTAGCCGGTGTTCACGTGCATCTGCCCGCAGCACGTCTGGGCCTCGGGGAACACCACCTCGTGCCCGAGCCGCTCCAGCAGCGTCACGGTGGCCTTGCCGACCTGCGGGAACATCGCGTCGACCAGGCACGTGACGAACAGCGCTACGCGCACGGTCACCGGCCCTTTCGACGGCCGCGCGGGCGGCCGCTCGACTCGCGGACGATCAGCTCCGGTTGGAAGACCACGTGGCGGTGCTGGTGCCGGCCGTCGTCCTCGATCTCCTCGAGCAGCAGGGCGGCCGCCGTGCGGCCGAGCTGTTCGCGGGGTTGCCGGACCGAGCTTAACGGCACCGCGGCGGCCGCGGCGAACTCGATGTCGTCGTAGCCGACGATCGCCACGTCCTGCGGCACCCGCAGGCCGCGCTGGGTCATCTCCTGCAGCACCCCGAGGGCGAGCAGGTCGTTGGCGCAGAACACGGCGGTCGGGCGCGCACCGTCCGGGCCGGAGGCGATCTGCGTGGCGGCGGCCCGGCCGGCCGCGACCGTGAGGTTCGGCGTCGGGACGACGACCAGCTCCGCCCGGCCCTCGACGGCCTCGGCGATGCCGGCCCGGCGATCCTGGACCTGGGCGATCGACATGGGGCCGCCGACGAAGGCGATGCGCCGGTGCCCCCGCTCGACGAGGTGCTCCCCGGCGAGCCGGCCGCCGAGAACGTCGTCGACGGCGACCGAGCAGCGGCTGTGCCGGCCCGAGCCGCGGTCCACGAGCACGACCGGGGTGCCGCGCCGGATGAGCTGCTCCAGGCGGGAGCTCGGCCCCTCGTCCACCGGCGTGATGAGCACCCCGCGCACCCGCTGCTCCTCGAGCAGCTCGAGGTGGCGTTGCTCGCGGTGGGCGTCCTCGCCGCTGTTGCACACCACGACCATCACGCCGTGGTCCTCGGCGGCCGCCTCCGCGCCGCGCACGACGTCGGTGAAGAAGGGGTTGGTCACGTCGAGCACCACCAGCGCGATCTGCCGGCTCTGCCCGGCCCGCAGCTGCCGCGCCGAGTCGTTGCGCACGTAGCCGAGCTCGGCGATCGCGTCGAGCACGCGCTGGCGGGTGGTCGTGGCGACGAGCTCGGGGCGGTTGAGGACGTTGCTGACGGTACCGATGGAGACGCCCGCCCGCCGTGCGACCTCTTTGATGCCCGTTGTGGTGGTCATCGATCTCCTGAAACGAGTCAACATCCGGCGCGCTGCGGTGCGCCGCGTCCGGTGTATCAAATCGGTAACGCGATCGAAACCCTTGACGGCGTCAGGGCTCGGCTTCTACCGTCACTCTAACCATCCTATGAAACGTTTCACAAGGACCCTCAGAAAGGGGGCCCGCGTGCTCGTACTCGAGGGCGTCAGCAAGTCCTTCGGTGCCGTCGCGGCGCTGCGCGACGTGCGCCTGGACCTGCGCGCCGGCGAGGCCCACGCGCTCGTCGGCGAGAACGGCGCCGGCAAGTCCACGCTGGTCAAGATCCTGGCCGGGGCGCACGCGCCCGACGCCGGAACGCTGAGCCTCGACGGCGAGCCGCTGGTGCTCGCCAACCCCGCCGCCGCCCGCGCGGCCGGCATCGCGGTCATCTACCAGGAGCCGACGCTGTTCCCGGACCTCTCGGTGGCCGAGAACATCTTCATGGGCCGCCAGCCGCTGAAGTCCGGCCGCCGCATCGACACCGCCGAGATGCGCCGCCGCGCGACCGAGCTGTTCACCCGCCTCGGCGTGCAGATGGACCCCGACCGCCCGGCCCGCGGCCTGTCGATCGCCGACCAGCAGCTGGTCGAGATCGCCAAGGCGCTCTCCTTCGACGCCCGGGTGCTGGTCATGGACGAGCCGACCGCGGCGCTGTCCGGCGTCGAGGTCGAGCGGCTCTTCGCCGTGGCCCGCTCGCTGCGCGACGCCGGGGCCGCGGTCCTGTTCATCTCGCACCGCTTCGACGAGGTGTTCGCGCTGTGCCAGCGCATCACCGTCATGCGCGACGGGCAGTGGGTCTCCACCGACCCGGCCGACGAGCTCACCGTCGCCGACGTCGTGCGCCGCATGGTCGGCCGCGAGGTCGGCGAGCTGTTCCCCAAGGAGGAGGCGGCGATCGGGGAGGCGCGGCTGGAGGTGCGCGGCCTCAACCGGCAGGGCGCCTTCCACGACGTCAGCTTCACCGTCCACAGCGGCGAGATCGTCGCCCTGGCCGGGCTCGTCGGGGCCGGGCGCTCCGAGGTCATCCGGGCCGTGTTCGGCGTCGACCGCTACGACTCGGGCGAGGTGCTGGTCGACGGCCGGCGCTTGCGCGCGGGGAGCGCGTCCGCCGCGATCGGGGCCGGCCTCGCGCTCGTGCCCGAGGACCGCCGCCAGCAGGGCCTGGTGATGGAGCTGTCCGTCGAGCGCAACGCCACCCTGCCGCGGCGCTGGTCGCTGTCCCGGCTCGGGCTGCTCCTCGGCGGGGCCGAGCGGCGCTCCGCCCAGGACTGGGCCGGGCGCCTGCACGTGAAGGCGGGCCGGCTCGGCGACCCGGTCTCCACGCTCTCCGGCGGCAACCAGCAGAAGGTGGTGCTGGCCAAGTGGCTGGCCACCCGGCCGCGCGTGCTCATCGTCGACGAGCCCACCCGCGGTATCGACGTCGGCACCAAGGCCGAGGTCCACCGGCTGCTGACCCGGCTGGCCGGCGAGGGCGTCGCGGTCCTCATGGTCTCCAGCGAACTGCCCGAGGTGCTGGGCATGGCCGACCGGGTCCTCGTGATGCACGAAGGGCGGCTCGCCGCCGACATCCCCCGCACCCGAGCCGACGAGGAGTCCGTGATGCTGGCCGCCACCGGGCAGGGGGAGCGATGACCGTCGTCGACACCCCGGCCCCGCCGCGCACCGCCCGGGCCACCCGGCTCACCCACCGCGTCTTCGTCGTGCGGGAGCTCGGCATCCTCGTCGCGCTCGTGCTGCTCATCGGCGTCACGGCGATCACCAACCCGCGCTTCCTGTCCCACCAGAGCGTCAAGGACCTGCTGCTCGGCGCCACGATCCTGGCGATCCTGGCCACCGGGCAGGCGATCGTCGTCATCACGCGCAACGTCGACCTGTCGGTCGGCTCGGTCCTCGGCCTGTCGGCGTTCCTGACCGGCACGCTCTTGCTGCACCACCCCGGCCTGCCGATCCCGGTGGTGCTGGTGGCGGGCGCGGCGCTCGGCGCGGTGTGCGGCGCGGTCAACGGCGCCCTCATCGCCGCCGCCCGGGTGCCGGCGCTCGTGGTCACGCTCGGCACGCTGTACGTCTTCCGCGGCATCGACTACCGGTGGGCAACCGGCAAGCAGATCAACGCCGCGGACCTCCCGGTCGCGTTCCTGCGCATGGGGACGCGCACGATCCTGGGGGTACCGCTGCTGACGCTCTTCGCCCTCGTCGTCGTGCTCGCCGCCGGTTTCTGCCTGCGCTCGTACCGCAGCGGCCGCGAGCTCTACGCCATCGGCTCCGATCCCGCCGCGGCCCGGCTGTCCGGCATCGCGGTCGGCCGGCGGGTGTTCTTCGCGTTCGTCACCTGCGGCGCGCTCGCCGGGCTCGCCGGAACCCTGTACGTGGCCCGCTTCGGCACCCTCGACGCCAACGCCGGGCTCGGCCAGGAGCTCAACGTCGTGGCCGCGGTCGTCGTCGGCGGGGTCGCGATCTTCGGCGGCAGCGGATCCGTCTACGGCGCGGCCCTGGGCGCCATGCTGCTCACCACCATCGGCAGCGCCCTGCCGGTGCTCGGCGTCACCCCGTTCTGGCAGAAGGCCGCCGTCGGCGCGCTGATCCTGGCCGCGATCGGGCTGGACCGGGCGCTGTCGGTGCGCGTCACCAAGAGCCTGCAGCGAGGGGTACACCAGTGAATGTCATCCGCAGGCTGGGCTCCTGGGACCTGATCGTCCTGCTCGCCCTCGTGCTGGTCGTCGCCATCGGCGCGAGCACGATCGAGGGCGTGGCGAGCCCGCGCTTCTGGCGGTTCGTGACGCTCGAGGTCATCCCGATCGCGATCGTGGCCCTGCCGCTGACGCTCGTCGTCATCACCGGCGAGATCGACCTGTCCGTCGCCAGCGTCATGGGCCTGACCTGCGCCGTGATGGGCGACCTGTGGGCCCACGGGGTGACCTCGCTGCCCGTGCTCGTGGTGCTGAGCCTGGTCCTCGGCGCCGTGCTGGGGGCGGTCAACGGCCTGTTCGTCACGGTCTTCGGGCTGCCCTCGCTCGCGGTCACGATCGCAACGCTGGCCCTGTACCGGGGGCTCGCCTACGTCGTGCTCGGCGACCGGGCGATCTCCGACTACCCCGATTCGTGGACCAGCGGCTCGACGAAGGCGATCCCCGGCCTGACCATCCCCTGGTTCATCATCGTCGTGGCGGTCCTCGCCGTGCTCTTCGCCGTGGTGCTGCACGCCACGCCGATCGGCCGCGGCCTCTACGCGATGGGCAACAGCGCAGAGGCCGCCCGCTTCGCCGGGGTCGCCGTCGGCCGCACCAAGTTCTGGCTGTTCGTCACCACGAGCACCATGTCGGCCCTGGCCGGAGTCTTCTGGACCTTCCGCTTCGCCAGCGCCCGCGCGGACAACGCCAACGGCCTGGAGCTCGCCGTCGTCGCGGCCGTGCTCCTCGGCGGCGTGTCCATCTTCGGCGGGCGCGGCGGCCTGCTCGGCGTCCTCGGCGCCGTCGTGCTCATCTGCGTGCTGCGCAACGCGCTGCAGCTGGCCTCCGTGCCCGAGAACACGCTCACCATCGTCACCGGGTCGCTGCTCATCGCCTCGGTCGTCGGACCGAACGCCGTCGCCATGGCGCGGGAACGTCTGCGCCGTCGCCGGCCCGCCTGAACGTTCGCCGAACACCCCCAGGGAAGTCCCGCCCGCCAGTTGAAAGGATTCACATGAGACGAGGCAAGCTCATCGCGGCCGTGGTCGCGACCGCCCTCGCGTTCAGCATGTCGGCCTGCGCCGAAGACTCCGGCTCCTCGACGTCCGCCGACAGCAGCGGGGGCGCCGGCGGCTCCGGCACCATCAAGAGCGGGCTGAAGGTCGCGTTCCTGCCCAAGCAGGTCAACAACCCGTACTTCGACACCTCCGACAACAAGGGCGGCAAGGTCGCCGTCGAGGAGTTCAAGGGCACCTACAGCGAGACCGGCCCGTCCGAGGCGAGCCCGTCGGCCCAGGTCAGCTACATCAACACGCTGTCGCAGCAGGGCGCGAACGTGATCGCCGTGTCGGCCAACGACAAGGACGCCATCTGCGGGGCGCTCAAGGACGCGCGGCAGAACGGCGCCAAGGTCGTCACCTACGACTCCGACACCAAGCCCGAGTGCCGCGACCTGTTCATCAACCAGGCCAGCACCGAGGGCATCGCGAAGATCCAGGTCAAGCTCATCTCGGACGCGATCGGCGCCGACGGCGGCGAGATCGCGATCCTCTCGGCCACGGCGAACGCGACCAACCAGAACGCCTGGATCGAGCAGATGAAGACCGAGCTGGCGAAGCCGGAGTACAGCAAGCTCAAGCTCGTCGACACCGTCTACGGCGACGACGACGACCAGAAGTCGTTCCAGGAGGCCCAGGGCCTGCTGGCCAAGCACCCCAACCTCAAGGGCATCATCTCGCCGACCACCGTGGGCATCGCCGCCGCCGGCCGCTACCTGAGCGGCTCGTCGTACAAGGGCAAGGTCCAGCTGACCGGGCTCGGCACGCCGAACCAGATGAAGGCGTACGTCAAGGACGGCACCGTCAAGGCCTTCGCCCTGTGGAACCCGGCCGACCTCGGCTACCTGGCCGCCTACGCCGGCGCCGCGCTCGCCTCCGGCCTGATCAAGGGCAAGGAGGGCGACAAGTTCACCGCCGGCAAGCTCGGCGAGTTCACCGTCGGCAAGGACGGCGTCGTCCTGCTCGGCGACCCGTACACCTTCAAGGCCGACAACATCGACCAGTTCAACTTCTAAGGGGTCGTCGTGCGCCGGTACTGCTTCACGCTGCAGGTGAAACCCGAATTGCTGGAGGAGTACCGGCGCCGGCACGCCCACGTCTGGCCGGAGATGCTCGTCGCGCTGCGCGGTGCCGGCTGGCACGAGTACCAGCTCTTCCTGCGCGACGACGGACTGCTCGTCGGCACGTTGCTCGCCGACGACCTGGCCGCCGCGCAGGCCGCCATGGACGCCACCGAGGTGTCCGCGCGCTGGGAGGCGCAGATGGCGCAGTTCTTCATCCACGGGCGGCGCTTGGTCGTCCTCGACGAGGTGTTCAACCTGGAGCACCAGCTTGGAGCATTGCAATGACCGATCTCGCCCCGGAGACGCGGGCGCGTGTCGCGGCGCGGCTGCGCGATCAGCGGATCGAGACGGCGTCCTGGGCGTACGGCAACTCGGGCACCCGCTTCAAGGTGTTCGCGCAGGAGGGCGTGCCCCGCGACCCCTACGAGAAGCTCGCCGACGCCGCCCAGGTCCAGCGCTTCACCGGCGTCGCGCCGAGCGTCGCGCTGCACATCCCGTGGGACCTCGTCGACGACTACGCGGACCTGGCCCGGCACGCGTCCGACCTCGGTGTGCGGGTCGGCACCATCAACGCCAACGTGTTCCAGGACAACGACTACAAGCTCGGCAGCGTCACCAACCCCGACGCCGGCGTCCGGCGCAAGGCGATCGGGCACCTGCTGGAGTGCGTCGACGTGATGGACCGCACCGGGTCGCGGGACCTGAAGCTGTGGTTCTCCGACGGCACCAACTACCCGGGGCAGGACGACGTGCGCACCCGGCAGGACCGGCTCGCCGAGGCGCTCGCGCAGACCTACGCGCGGCTCGGGGAGCACCAGCGGATGCTGCTGGAGTACAAGCTGTTCGAGCCGGCGTTCTACATGACCGACGTGCCGGACTGGGGCACCGCCTACCTGCACTGCGCGGCCCTCGGCGAGCGCGCCCAGGTCGTCATCGACACCGGCCACCACGCGCCCGGCACGAACATCGAGTTCATCGTGGCGATGCTGCTGCGGGCCGGCAAGCTCGGCGGCTTCGACTTCAACTCCCGCTTCTACGCCGACGACGACCTCATGGTCGGGGCGGCGGACCCGTTCCAGCTGTTCCGCATCATGCACGAGATCGTGCTCGCCGACGCGCTGAGCGACCAGGGCGCGTACAAGGGCGTCGCCTTCATGCTCGACCAGTGCCACAACATCGAGCCGAAGATCCAGGCGGTCATCCGCTCGGTGCTCAACGTGCAGGAGGCGACGGCGAAGGCGCTGCTCGTCGACCACGCGGCGCTGAAGGCGGCGCAGGACGCCGGTGACGTGCTCGGCGCGAACGAGGTGCTGATGGACGCGTACAACTGCGACGTGCGGCCGCTGCTGCGCTCGGTGCGCGAGGACATGGGGCTCGACCCCGACCCGATCGGGGCGTACAAGCGCTCCGGCTACCTGGAGAAGATCGTGGCGGAGCGTGTGGGCGGCAACCAGGCCGGGTGGGGCGCGTGAGTGCCGACGACCTGATCGCACGGTCGAACCGCCTGGGCGCCGACCCGCGCAACACCAACTACGCCGGTGGCAACACGTCGGCCAAGGGGTCTGACACGGACCCGGTGACCGGCGGCCCCGTCGAACTGTTGTGGGTCAAGGGCTCGGGCGGCGACCTGGGCACGCTGACCTCGTCCGGGCTCGCGGTGTTGCGCCTGGACCGCCTCCGTTCGCTCGTGGACGTCTACCCGGGCGTCGAGCGCGAGGACGAGATGGTCGCCGCGTTCGACTACTGCCTGCACGGCCGCGGCGGCGCGGCCCCGTCGATCGACACCGCGATGCACGGCCTGGTCGAGGCCCCGCACGTCGACCACCTGCACCCCGACGCCGGGATCGCCCTGGCGACGGCGCTCGATGGCCCGGCGCTGACCAAGGAGTGCTTCGGCGACCGCGTGCTGTGGGTGCCGTGGCGCCGGCCCGGGTTCCAGCTCGGTCTCGACATCGCCGCCGTGCACCGCGCCAACCCGCAGGCGATCGGGGTGATCCTCGGCGGTCACGGGATCACGGCATGGGGCTCCACCTCCGAGGAGTGCGAGCGGAACTCGCTGGACATCATCGCGACCGCCACCGCGTTCCTCGCCGCGCGGGGCCGGCCGGCGCCGTTCGGCGCGTCCGTGCACCCCGCACTGGACCCGGACGAGCGCCGTGCTGTCGCGGCCGGGCTCATGCCGCTGCTGCGCGGGCTCGTGTCGACCGACCGGCGGCAGGTCGGCCATTTCCGGGACGACGACGTGGTGCTGGACTTCGTGGGATCGGCGCGGATGCCCCGGCTCGCGGCGCTCGGGACCTCGTGCCCCGATCACTTCCTGCGGACCAAGGTGCGTCCGATGGTCCTGGAGCCGGGCGGCGGCAGCGAGGAGCGCATCCGCGAGCTGCACGCGGCGTACCGGGCCGACTACGCCGCCTACTACGAGCGCAACGCGACCCCGGACTCGCCGGCCATGCGTGGCGCGGACCCGGCGATCGTGCTCGTGCCGGGCGTGGGCATGTTCTCCTTCGGCGCCGACAAGCAGACGGCGCGGGTCGCGGGCGAGTTCTACGTCAACGCGATCAACGTGATGCGCGGGGCCGAGTCCGTGTCGGCCTATGCGCCGATCGACGAGGCGGAGAAGTTCCGGATCGAGTACTGGGCCCTCGAGGAGGCCAAGCTCCGGCGCATGCCGAAGCCCAAGCCGCTCGCGACCCGGATCGCGCTGGTCACCGGCGGCGGCTCCGGCATTGGGCGGGCCATCGCCCTGCGCCTGGCGGCCGAGGGCGCGTGCGTCGTCGTGGCCGACCGCGACGCCGCCGCCGCGGCGGCCGTGGCGGGCGAGATCGGCGGGGCCGACGTGGCGCTGCCGGTGACGGTCGACGTCACCGACGAGGACGCCGTCCGCGCGGCGCTCGACGCGGCCGTGCTCGCGTTCGGCGGCGTCGACCTCGTCGTGAACAACGCGGGGCTCTCGGTGTCCAAGCCGCTGCTGGAGACCACCACGGCCGACTGGGACCGGCAGCACGACGTGATGGCGCGCGGCTCGTTCCTCGTCGCGCGGGAGGCGGCCCGGGCCATGGTCCGGCAGGGGCTCGGCGGCGACATCGTCTACATCGCCAGCAAGAACGCGGTCTTCGCGGGGCCGAACAACGTGGCCTACGGGGCGACGAAGGCCGACCAGGCGCACCAGGTGCGGCTGCTGGCGGCGGAGCTGGGGGAGCACGGCATCCGCGTCAACGGCGTCAATCCCGACGGCGTGGTCCGGGGCTCCGGCATCTTCGCCTCCGGATGGGGCGCGCAGCGGGCCGCGGTCTACGGCGTGCCCGAGTCGGAGCTGGGCGCCTTCTACGCACAGCGCACGATCCTCAAGCGGGAGGTCCTGCCCGAGCACGTGGCCAACGCGGTCTTCGTGCTGACCGGCGGCGAGCTGTCGCACACCACCGGCCTGCACATCCCGGTGGACGCGGGCGTGGCGGCGGCGTTCCTGCGATGAGGATCGCGGCGGTCGATCTGGGGGCCTCGAACGGCCGGGTGATCGTCGGGGACGTCTCGTCCTCGTCGCTCACCTTCGCCGAGGTGGCCCGGTTCGCCAACGACCCGATCCGGGTCGGCGGCGTGCTGAGCTGGGACTTCGAGGCGTTGTACCGGGGGGTGCTGGAGGGGCTGGCGGCGGCCGGCCCGCTGGACTCGGTCGGCATCGACTCGTGGGCCGTCGACTACGGCCTGCTCGACGAGCGCGGTGCCCTGCTCGGCCACCCCGTCCACTACCGCGACGCGCGGACGGACGGGGTCGCCGACCGGTTCGACGGCTACGAGCTCTACCGGGCCTCCGGCATCGCCACGCTGCCGTTCAACACGATCTTCCAGCTGGCCGCGGCCCGGGGCAGCGAGCAGCTCGAGGCGGCGCGGACGCTCCTGCTCATGCCGGATCTGCTGTCGTACCGCCTGACGGGCGTCGCGGGCACCGAGCTCACGAACGCCTCGACGACCGGGCTGCTCGCGGCCGGCGGCGGCAGTGGATGGTCGCCGGGCCTGCTGGCGCTGGCGGGGGTCGACGCGGCGCTGTTCCCGCCCCTGCGCGCGCCCGGGACTCCCGCGGGCACGATCAAGACCTCGATCGGGGTGTCGCCGGGCACCCCGGTCACCGTCGTCGCGTCGCACGACACGGCGTCGGCGGTGGCCGGGGTGCCCGGTGCGGGGAACTTCGCGTACATCTCCTGCGGCACCTGGTCGCTCGTCGGCGTGGAGCTGCCCGCGCCGGTGCTGACCCGCGACTCCTACGAGGCCGGCTTCACGAACGAGATCGGGGTCGACGGGACGGTGCGGTACCTGCGCAACGTCATGGGCCTCTGGCTGCTCCAGGAATGCATGCGGGAGTGGTCGCTGCCCCTCGCCGGGCTGCTGGAGGGCGCGGCGGCGGCACCGGGCGGGCGCAGCGTCGTGGACGCCACCGATCCCGCGTTCCTCGCGCCGGGCGACATGCCGGCGCGCATCGCCGCGGCGTGCCGGGCGGCCCAGCAGCCGGTGCCGTCCACGCCCGCGGAGATGACGCGCTGCATCCTGGACTCCCTCGCGCTGGCCTACCGGCGGGCGATCGACGACGCGCGGCGGCTCGCCGGGGTGAGCGTGGACGTCGTGCACATGGTGGGCGGGGGCGCGCTGAACACGCTGTTGTGCCAGCTCACCGCGGACGCCTGCGGTCTGCCGGTCCTCGCCGGGCCGGTCGAGGCCGGCGCGCTGGGCAACATCCTGGTGCAGGCGCGGGCGCTCGGGGTGGTCGACCCGGACCTGACGGCCATGCGGGAGCTGGTGCGCTCGACGCAGCCGATCGTGCGGTACATGCCGCGCGCCTAGGCGGATTTGCCGTACCCCTGCGGTACGGTGGCGGCATGGTTAGAACAGACGTTCTAGGCCGTGGGGAATCTCGACTGGAAGGCCAGGCGGCCCTCGGCGCCGGCCGCGATGCGGGTGAGCTCGTCGTCGAGGCGCATGAACACGGCCCAGACCGGCTCGCCCCTGGCCTCGGCGACGACCCGCGCGACCCGCTCCTCGAGCCCGGCCTGGCGCTGCCCCTTCCAAACCTTGTCGGCGAGCGTGACGAGCAGCTCCTCGAGCGTGGCCGCGTCGCGCCGCCAATTCCCGTGCAGCGCCGCGAACCGGGCCAGGCGCGGCTCGACGAGCAGCTGCTGCCCGGCCGGCTCGTGCTGTGCACCGGACCCGGACAGCTCGCCGGGGAAGCGGACCTTGCCGATGTCGTGGGTGGCCGCGCCGAAGAGGACCGCCGCCCGGTCCACCTCCACCTCGCCGCCGACCCAGTCGACGATCTCTACGGCGACGTCGTGCACGGCCCGCAGATGGGCGCCGAGCCGGGCCGGCGCGCCGACCTGCCGTAGCAGCGCGGCGGCCGCCTCCGGCAGCGGACGCGGCCCTTCCTCGGTGATCGCCCGCTCCAGGGTGCTCACGCGGCCACGATCCCCGCGCTGCGCACCAGGTCGGGCGCGGCGTGGAACCGGCCGCGGAACACGGTGGGCGCGCCGGGCGAGCGCCGCAGCCGCTCCGGGAGGATCTGCGCCTCGAACGAGCCGGTCTCCACGTCGATCGTCAGCCGGGCGTCGAGGAAGTCCAGCCAGGTCCCGACGATCGGCGACCACAGCTTGTAGACGACCTCCTTGGCCGAGAAGTGCACCGCCGGCCACCAGTCCTCGTCGCCGCGAGCCGCACACCAGGCCAGCTCCTCGGGCCGGCAGATCGCGGACCGGATGTTCTGCGGCAGGATCGTGCGCCGCTCGGCATCGATCCCGACGGCCCGGACGTCCTCGCGCCGGGCGACGGCCGCGGCGCAGTAGCCGGCGGTGTGCGTGATGCTTCCGGTCGTCCCGTCGGGCCAGATCGGCGCCCGGTTCGCGGACGGCACGAGCGGCTTGGCGTGCACCCCGAGCCGCGACAGCGCCCGCCGCGCGCAGCTGCGCCCGGCGGTGAACTCCCGCCGCCGGCTCTCCACGGCCCGGGCGCTCAGCCCGGCGGCCTCGTCGGGCAGCAGCTCCGCCGTGTAGTCGGCTTCCCCCGCGACCTCGACGGCCACCCACTCCGGCAACAGGTCCCGCACCCGAGCGACTTTACTGTTCGCGCACTCCTGCGCCCACCCCGCCGGATCACCCGGCGCCGGCGTCAGCGGCCGGTTTCCGGATCGCGGGTGGTGAATGGCAGGAACAGCCCGCCGAGCACCGCCCCCGCGAGCACCGTCAGCACGACGACGCCGCTCCACAGCTCCAGCGACCACGCGACCCCGAGCGAGAGCCGCACCCCGAGCAGGTGCGTGGGCCAGACGAGCAGCGGCACGACCACCCCGATCGCGAGCGGCACGGTGCCGGCCCGCCGGGCTACGCCTCCCTGGACCCTTTGGACCACGAGATCGGCCAGGACGGCCCCGAGCAGCGGCCAGAGCTGCGCGGAGAGATTCTCGAAGTCGGAGAACACCCCGTTGGGCACCGAGGCGGCCGCGACCACGAACGTGACGAGCCCGAACGGCACCCGCCCGAGCCGGCTCCAGACGAACAGCACCGCGGCGACGACCAGCACCGAGTACGTCAGGTACTGCGCCATCCCGAGCGCCTGCCCGTTGCCGTATCCGCTGCTGGCCGCCGGGGCGTCGGTGAACGGCGAGAGATAGTCGAGGAAGAACGCCGCGACCGCGGTCGCGCTCGTGGCGCTGATGAGCACCGGCACCTCGGCCGCGCCCACGGGGCTCGCGGGGCCGTCGCGCCGGTCGCGCTTGGCGGCGGCGGCGCGCACGGGCGTCGCGATCATCAGCGACCCGGCGGTGAGCAGCAGCAGGTGCGGCGGACTGAGCAGCGCCTCGAGATTGACCTCGATCCCGAACGTGATGTGCCAGAGCATGTCGAAGACCCCGCCGGCGGCGAAGAGGATCGCCCCGAGCAGCCCGAGCCCGTATCCGGCCGGCACCCAGGTCCGCACCGCCCCCTCCGGGCGCCCGCGCCACAGCCGGGCGGGCACCAGACTGATCGCGAGCGCCGCGTAGCCGCTGTAGAGCACCCCGTGCCACGGCGTGAAGAACGTCTCGAGCGACGGGACGTGCGAGTGCGCCCACCCGTCCATGAACAAGCCGCCGGCCAGCCAGACCGAGGCGAGCGCGACGATGAGATCCCGCCGGTCGGTCGAAACCGGCCGGTGCGCAGCGGTACGTTCGGAAACCGTGGACGCCATCCATCGATCCTGACGCATAGCGCGCTCGCGCACAGCCTCGTTTCGGCCGACAACCCCGCCCTGGGTGCCGAAAACGGGCGGTTCGGTCAGGTCGTCGTCCGGCGCAGCAGGTGCTCGCGGGCCCCGGCGTCCATCGGCCCGTTGCGCGCGGCCAGGTGCGCGGCAAGTTCCTGGCGATGCTCGGGCGTGCGGTTGCCGCCGTACTTGAACTTGCCCGCCACCGCCGTGATCGTCAGCTCGATGCCCCGGATGCCGGGCAGGTTGCGGTCCGACGGCAGCACCGGCGCGCGCTCGGTCGCGGGCTGGAACTGCGCGAGCTGGCGGCGCAGCAGGGCCGCCTTCTCGGCGGGATCGTCGATGACGCGCACGTCGCACGAGAGCTGCACGGCCGCGTAGTACGACGTCGGCACCCCGTCCCGCGGATCGGTGCCCGGCCTCGCGTTCCAGTCCGACGGCACGTACACGTAGTCGCCGACGACCGCCAGCAGCGCCCGCGGATGCTCCCGCAGCGCCGCCCACACCGGATTGGGCCGCGCGAGGTGCAGCCAGACGCGCTCGCCGCCGTCGAACGAGAAGTGCGTCGGCACCACCACCGGCAGGTCGCGGCCCCGCCCGGGCGCGATGAGCTGCCCGAAGTCGTGCCCGCCCAGCCACTGCCGCCACTCGGAGCCGTCGATCGGCGCGTCCCACGGATGTACCAGCACGAGGACCAGCCTGCACCACGAACGGGTCAGGCGGGAAGGCTCGCCCCCTGGGCTCGCAGGACGCGCTGGACCTGGGCGGCCGGGATCTCCCGCGGGGGCTTGCCGATGTGGGCCGCCAGCGCCGCGCACACCCCGGCGGCCTGCCCGGTCGCCATCGAGATCGGCATGATGCGGTACGAGCTGTGCGCCACATGGTCGCCCGAGATGCAGCGGCCCGCCACGAGCAGGCCGTCGGTGTCGCGGGGGAGCAGGGAGCGCAGCGGGATGTCGTACGAGCGCCCCTGCGGCACGCGGCGCAGGATCGTGCCGGGGCCGTTCGGGTTGTGGATGTCCACCGGGTAGGCGCCGCGCGCGATCACGTCGTCGAACGAGCGCGCGCTCAGCACGTCCTCGCCGGTGAGCTGGTAGTCGCCGAGCACCCGGCGCGTCTCGCGAACGCCGACGTGCACGCCGCTCTGCAGGACGTACGACTCCTGGAACCCCGGCACCCGGTCGTGCAGGAACCGCGCGATCTGGGCCAGCTGCCGGTGCGTCTCCAGCTCGGCGCGGGTCAGGTCCCACACGCTGATGCCCAGGCCGCCGATCCGCGTCGAGTTGACGGAGACCTCGTCGGGGTGCGGGGTGGCGAAGAACAGCACGTCCTCGCGGTGCAGGTCGAGCTCGCCGGCCTCGCGCGCCTGGCGGATCAGGTCCCAGAGCCCGTGGACTCCCCGCCACTGGTCGGGATGCTCGTGGACGTAGTCGAGGAACGCCGCGCGGTCGAAGTTGCCGACGCGGAACATCAGCGTCATCGGCTGGGTCAGGCCGTCCTCGGGGCGGCCGATCTCGTAGGGGGCGCCGGACGCCGCGGCGAGGTCGCCGTCGCCCGTACAGTCGACGACCACATCGGCGTCGAGCACGACCGGGCCCGACTTCGTCTCGAACACGACCCGGGAACCGCCGTCGGGCAGCGCCATCATGTCCGAGGCGAAGGAGTGCAGCAGGAGCCGGACACCGCAGCCGGTCAGCATGTCGTAGGTGACGAGCTTGAACAGCTCCGGATCGAAGGGCACGGTGTAGCCGGTGCTCGGGTCCGGTGGGATGGCGCCGCGGGCCCGGACCAGGCGATCGAGCAGCGTCCACAGGACCCCCGCCACGACCGGCTCACCCTCGCCGTGGTCGGTCGGCAGCAGCCGGTTGTCGTCGCCGCCCACGGCCTGCTTCATCTCGTTGTGGAAGCTCATGAGGGGCATGACCAGCGCGGCCGTCGCGTTGCCGCCGAGGAACCCGTAGCGCTCCACGAGCACGACGTCGGCCCCGGCCGCGGCCGCGCCCGTCGCCGCCCCGATCCCGGCCGGCCCGCCGCCCACGACCAGCACCTCCGTGCGGCCGCCGTGCGTCGCCGAGCGCGGCGGGAGCTGCACCTTGGGCAGCCCGCGCGGCCGTTCGAGCGCGGTCACGCGCTCACCGCCTCCCGTCCGGCGACGGGCACCAGGCGGTCCAGCTGCGCACCCAGCCGCCGGCCGGTCTCCGTCGCGCGCTGGCGCAGCCCGGCGACCCGCGCCGAGACCTCGTCCTGCCGCTGCGGCCGCTCGTCCCACAGCCGGTCGACCTGGGCGATGAGCGGGCCGGCCGCCTCCCGCACGACCCCCCGGGGAACGGGCGCGCCGATGCGTTGCGCGAAGTCGAAGACCTTGCCGGCGTACGGCAGGGCCAGCAGCGGCACACCGGCCAGCGCCGCGAAGATGAGGAAGTGCAGTCGCATGCCGACCGCGAGGTCCAGATGACGCATCAGGTCGAGGATCTGGCCGGGCCGATATTGCCCGTTGAGCACGCGGCAGTGCTCGGCGGCGGTCATGCGCGACAGTACGGCGTGCGAGTGCCGGATGTCCGAGCGCTCCATAGGCACGAAGAGTAGTGCCGCGTCGAGCCGGTGCACGATGAAGTCTCCGACATGGGCGAGGAGCTGGTGGTACTCGTCCGCGTCGAGGTGCTGCGCCGCCCGGCCCGGCTCGCGCACGCTCATGCCGACCACGCGCCGCCCCGGCGGGAGCGTGCCGTCCAGCGTGGCGGCGTCGAACTCCTCCGGCTGCAGCAGCAGGGCCGGGTCCGCGGTCACGGTGACCGGCGCGGTCACGCCCGCCTCCTCCAGCGCGACCTTCGACTCCTCGTCACGCACCGTGAGCTCCGTCGCCGCGCCGAGCACCTCACGCGCCATGGTGCAGTCGAGGTCCTCGGTGAGCGGGCCGGCGCCGATGGCGTAGGTGAACACGGGCACCCGCCGCTCCTGGGCGGTGCGCACGACCCGCAGGTAGCGGCGGGCCTCGGTGTCGTACAGGATGCCGCCCCCGCCCAGGACGAGCAGGTCGAGGCGGGCCAGGGCCTCGGCGGTCCGGTCGCGCCCGACGCCCTCCCACGGGGCGACGGCGATGCCCGGGTGCTCGGCGGCGGTGTGGTCCGGGTCCCGCGAGAACACGAGGACCCTCGCGTCCGGGCGCCGGGCCCGCAGGTCGGACAGCAGGCTGGCCAGAATCGCCTCGTCGCCGAGGTTGTACCCGCCGTAGGAGCCCAGAACGCCCACCCGTGGACCGTGCTCGCCCATGATCGCGCCTCCCGTCGCCGGAGCCGGCCCGACTACCCACGAGCGGAACTGTCACACCCGACCCTTATGGTGGATTTCGTGATCCACCTTCCAGCCGTACGTCGCGGCCCGTTGCGAGCGATCAGTGCCCGTCTCGGCCTCGCCGTCGGCCTGGTCTGCGCGATCGTCCTGGTCATCTTCATCGACCGTGATGGATACCGGGACGTCAACGGCGACGGCCTGTCGCTGCTGGACTGCTTCTACTACGCCGTCGTGACGCTCTCGACGACGGGCTACGGCGACATCACACCGGTGTCCGAGTCCGCCCGGCTCGTCAACATCCTCGTCATCACGCCGGCCCGCGTGCTGTTCCTGATCATTCTGGTCGGCACCACCCTCGAAGTCCTGACCGACCAGTACCGCACCAACCTCAGGTTGCAGCGGTGGAGGAAGCGCGTGAAGAACCACGTCATCGTGTGCGGCTACGGCACCAAGGGCCGGGCCGCCGTCAGCACCCTGCTGGAGAACGGCTTCGACAAGACCAGCGTGGTGGTCGTCGAGAGCGACCGCGGCGCGCTGCGGCAGGCCACGGCCGACGGGCTCGTCGCGATCGAGGGCTCGGCCACCCGCTCCGGCATCCTCGTCGAGGCGCGCGTGCAGGAGGCCAAGGCGGTCATCATCGCGACCGACAGCGACGACGCGTCGGTGCTGGTCACGCTCACCGTCCGCCAGCTCACCGCGGGCAAGGTGTCGATCATCGCCGCGGCCCGCGAGGCCGAGAACGCCCCGCTGCTGCGCCAGTCCGGCGCCCACCACGTCATCGTCTCCTCCGCGACCGCCGGCCGGCTGCTGGGCCTGTCCACGACCGCGCCGCCGCTCATCGAGGTCGTCGAGGACCTGCTCACGCCCGGGCAGGGGATGGCCCTCGCGATGCGCTCGGCCCGGCGCGACGAGGTCGGCTCCTCGCCCCGCGAGGTCACGGAGCTGGTGATCGCGCTGTTCCGCCGGGGCAAGGTGCTGTCGCTGGCCGATCCCGAGGGCACGGCGATCCAGACCGGAGACATGATCGTCTACGTCCGCGACGACCGCCCGGAGTCGATTCCCGCCATGCCGTAGCCGCCCGTCCGCGCTCCGGACCTTGCCGTAGGGTTCGTCGGGTGGCGGCGCGCATCGGGACGTTCCTCGCGGCCGTCGTGCTCCTGCTGCTGGTGGCGACGCCGGCCCGGGCCCACGGCGGCGCCTCGGTGACGATCCACGCCGACGGCCTCGGCTCCGTGTGGATCACCGCCCAGTGGCAGGACGGCCACCCGATCAACGAGCCGACGACCGTGACGCTGACGGCCTCGGACGGCGCTTCGGCCTCGGTGGCGCCGTCGGTACTGCGCCAGACCGGCGACGAGCGCGGCACCCAGACGTACGGCGGCACGCTGACCCCCGGCTCCTGGCGCGTGGCGATCGACCTCGGCGCTCCCGTGAACGGCCACTGCCAGGCGGTCATCCCCGTAGCCGCGGCAACGGCCTCGGCCACGCCGACGGAGGTCGCGTGCCTGATCCCGGCGACGGGCTCGTCCACGGCGGCGGCTCCCTCGCGGGGCGGCGGCGGGAGCTTGGCGCCGCTGTGGTTCACGCTGGCCGGCTTGGTCGCGGCGGCCGCGGCGACGACACTCTTCGTGCGGCGCCGGCAGCGCCCCTGAGGCCGCGCGTCTGCTCTCGGCTCCCTTGCCCGCGTCCGTCCCCGGCTGCGACGGCCGTGCCGCTCGTGGCCGGCGCGGCGGCGACGGTCCTTGTGCCGGGTCCTTCCTTGGTTCGCTTGGCCGTGCTGCTGTTCGCCTCCCTGCCTTTCTCGCGGCGCGTGTTCACTGCCCGGATTTTTTGTCGTACCCCTGTTCTAAATTGTCGGCATGGGGCACGCGCTGACCGCAGAGGACCCGTTGGAATGGCGCGACCGGCTGCAGACGATGCTGGCCGAGCACCGGCTCCGCCGCGCCCGTCGCGCCGCGATCCGGACCTCCTTCGCCGAGGCGAGGCGGCGGGGGCTCGAGGAGCGGCACGCCGAGCGCCTGGCTCGGATTGACCGTGAGGCGCGCACCGCCGAACTGGAGGCGCACTGGGCCCAACGGGACGCTCGGGCCGCCCGCCGACCACGCACCGCCTGGGCCCCGCCACCGCCGCGCCCGACACTCAATTCGCCCGCGCCCGCGCCCGCGCCCGTGCCCGCGCCCGCGCCCGTGACGGCGGCGGCGCCTGCGCCCGCGCCCGTGACGGTGCCCGTGCCCGCGGCGGCGCCTACGCCCGTGACGGCGGCGGCGCCCGCGCCCGTGCCCGTGCCCGTGCCCGTGACGGTGCCCGCGGCGGCGCCTGCGCCCGCGCCCGTGACGGTGCCCGTGCCCGTGCCCGCGGCGGCGCCTACGCCCGTGACGGCGGCGGCGCCCGCGCCCGTGACGGTGCCCGCGCCCGTGCCCGTGCCCGTGACGGTGCCCGCGGCGGCGCCTGCGCCCGTGACGTCGGCGGCGCCTGAGCCGGTCGCACTCGATTCCCAGTTGCCCGCGACCCCGGCGCCCGACGCCGCCCAGGCTCAATCCGCTGCCCCGGCTCTATTGTCTTCGTCGGCCTTCTTACCTCGCTCGGACGGCGCACGGGCCGGTCGATCGCGACCCTCGCCCTGTTCCGCTTCTCTACCAGCGAGCCGTTCCCGGACCGGCGTCGATCTCCGAGAGCGGGGCCCACCCGAGTGGCCGTGGTGTTTTCGCCGGCCGGTGCTCGATCTCGGCTCGGTGGGCTCGGCAACACCCTGGTGAGGCGGAGGGGGGACTGCCAGAGTGGGGCGCTAGGCTCGCTGCGTGACTGCTGAGGCCAACGGCGAGGTGGACCCGGCGACCGAGGCGCTCCTGGCCGCGCGGTCGGGCGACGAGCGGGCCGCGGCCGTCTTCGTGCGGGCCACGCAGGCGGAGGTCTGGCGGTTCGTCGCGGCGCTGGTGGGCGTGGCGCAGGCCGACGACGTGACCCAGGACACCTACCTGCGGGCCTTCCGGGCGCTGCCGGAGTTCGCGGGCCGCTCCTCGGCGCGCACGTGGGTGCTCTCCATCGCCCGGCGGGCGTGCGCCGACCAGGTGCGGGCGGCCGTTCGCGCGCGGCGCCTCGAGGCCCGGGTCGTGGCCGAGCCGGCGTCGCTGGCCGAGACCGACCACGCGGGCCTGCACGCCACGAACTCGCTGGTCGCGGCCCTGCCTGCGGAGCGCCGGGTCGCGTTCGTGCTGACGCAGGTGCTCGGCTTGTCATACGCGGAGGCCGCCGAGATCGAGGACGTCCCGGTCGGGACCATCCGCTCTCGGGTCGCCCGGGCTCGCGCCGACCTGGTCAACGCCATCGCGGCCGCCCGAGCCGGATGACCGACGCCCACCGAGATCACCTACACGCGCCGCGAACCGGGGTGCCCGCGCCGCGAACCGGGGTGCCCGCGCTGCGATCCGGGGTGCCCGCGCTGCGATCCGACGTGCCCGCGCTGCGAACCAGGGCGCCCGCGTCGCGATCCGGGGCGCCCGCGCTGCGATCCGACGTGCCCGCGCTGCGAACCAGGGCGCCCGCGTCGCGATCCGGGGTGCCCGCGCTGCGATCCGGGGTGCCCGCGCTGCGATCCGGGGTGCCCGCGCTGCGATGCGAAGTGCCCGCGTCGAGCTGGATGGCCGACGACCGCCGAGGCGACCTGCGGGTGCCGCGAACTGAGGTGCCCGCGCCGCGTTGGATGGCCGATGCCCGCCGAGGCGACCTGCGTATGCCGCGATCCGAGTTGTCTGCGCCGGGCCGGATGGCGAACGTCCGCCGAGGCGACCTGCGCGCATCGCGAACTGAGGCGCTTGCGCCGCAAAACGAGTCGCCTGTGCTGAGCTGGATGGCGAACGTCCGCCGAGGCGACCTGCGCGCATCGCGAACTGAGGCGCTGGCGCCGCAAAACGAGTCGCCTGCGCTGAGCTGGATGGCCGACGACCGCCGAGGCGACCTGCGTGCGCCGCGACCGGAGGTGCCCGCGCGGAGCGGGGCGACTGACGTCCGCATAGATGACCTGCGTGCGCCGCGATCCGAAGTGCCCGCGCTGGGCGGGATGGCCGGCAACCGCCGAGACGACCTGTGTGAGGGCGATGACTGTGGGAAAGAGGTGCGGGCGATGAGGCGGGGCGCGGCGGCCGTTCGTGGCGGTCTGCACCTCAGCGCCGTCGTCTGGCGGCTTGTTGCTGCGGTCTGCGCCGGGATCGTCGGCGTTGTGCTCTACAGCGGGCCGGCCGCCGCGCACGGGGCCGATGCGCCCGTCGCCGTCGGCTACGTCGTGCGCGTCGCGTCCGTCTCCGTTGCCGGGGTTCAGGTTCGCGCGGTTGAAGGTGGGGCTCGGCTCGAACTCGTGAACCGGTCGGGACGGGAAGTCGTCGTGCTCGGGCTGCAAGGCGAGCCGTTCCTGCGCGTCAGTGGTCGCGGCGTGGAGGAGAACCGGCAGTCGCCCACCTGGTTCGCCAGCCGGTCGATCAGTGGGAGCGCCGCCGGGGGGAGCGCGACCGCCGCGCCGGAGTGGCATCTCGTGGCGAACCAGCCGCGGGTACGGTGGCATGACGAGCGGGCGCGGGAGTTGCCGGCTCGCGCGTGGAGTGTGCCGCTGCTGGTCGACGGGCGGGAGCCGGGGATCGTGCGCGGCAGCGTCGCGGCGGTTCCGGCGCCGCGGACCGGGTGGTGGTGGGCCGGGGGCGTGCTCGGGGCCGTGGTCGTCGGGCTGTTGTGGCGGCTGCGGACCCTCCTGGCCGTCGCCGCTGTCGGGGGCGGGGTCGTCGCCTCCGTCTGGATCGTGCAGTCCGCCGTGCTCGCCGCCTCGCCGGCCGATGGGGTCGGGGCGCAGGTGCTGGCCCGGCTGTGGCCGCTCGTGGCGGCCGTCGGCGTGGTGGCGGCCGGGGTGCTGTCGCTGTTCAAACGTGTGGACATCGTGGTGGCGATCGCCGGGGCGTGTCTGGCCGTCATGGTGGGCGTGGGCGACTCGGCGGTGTTCCGGTATGGGACGCTCGCCGGGCCGACGTGGGGCAGATGGGGCGTCGTCGTGGCGCTGGCGGTGGGCGCGGGGCTCGCGGTCGCCGGTGGACTGCGGTGGTATCAGGCAGCCGGCGAAGATAGCGATCAAGAACCGAGCGATCAAGAACCGAGCGATCAAGAACCGCGCGACGCAGCACGGCGCGACGCAGCACGGCGCGGCCCAGAACGGCGCGATGCAGAACAGCGCGACGCAGAACAGGGTGGGCCAGAAGCCGAAGGCGAACGAGAGCGTGACCGGGCGCCGTCGGAGAGTGCACAACCATCACTGGAGAAGTAAACAAAAGCGAACGAGTTCTTTCATGAACGACCGTTTCTCTGCATAATCGGGCATCGATGTTCCCCGCCAGGAGCAAAGGAGTCCGATCGTGGACCGTAGGACCTTCGTCGCGCGAGGGGCCGTCGTCACCGGCGGCGCGATCGCGCTCAGCACCGCCGTCGCCGGGGTCGCGAACGCCGCCGTGCGCACCAGCAAGACCGTCGTGGCCGGGGCGCGCACCGGGCAGTACTCGCCGAACCTCGCCCCGCTCAAGGCCACCCCGTTCCTGAAGCTGCCGCCGGGGGCCGTGCAGCCGCGCGGGTGGATTCGCAACCAGCTCAACATCGAGGCCGACGGCCTGTGCGGGCGGATGACCGAGGTCTCCGACTACCTGGTGTACGCCAACTGCGGCTGGGTCGACAAGACCAAGGGTGCCTGGGAGGAACTGCCGTACTGGCTGCGCGGCTTCGGCGACCTCGGGTACGTCACCGGCAACACGCGCATCCTGGCCCTTGCCCGCCAGTGGATCGACGGCATCATCGCCAACCAGGCCTCCGACGGCTTCTTCGGGCCCAACAGCCTGCGCACGAGCCTCGAGGGCGGCCCGGACTTCTGGCCGCACATGCCGCTGCTGGACGCGCTGCGCTCGTTCGCGGAGTACAGCGGCGACACCCGCGTGGTGCCGTTCATGCGCAAGTACTTCCAGTTCCAGAACGCCCAGCCGGCCGCCGTGTTCAACCGCAGCTGGGCCGCCCTGCGCTGGGGCGACAACATCGACAGCATCTACTGGCTCTACAACCGCATCGGCGAGAGCTGGCTGCTCGACCTCGTGCGCAAGATCCACGCGGGCTCGGCCGACTACACCAACGGCATCCCGAACTGGCACAACGTCAACCTGGCGCAGGGCTTCCGGGAGCCGGCGCAGTACGGGCTGCTCGACACCGACCCGAAGTTCCAGCAGGCCACGTACAACGACTACAACACGGTGATGGGGCTCTACGGCAACTTCCCCGGCGGCGGCTTCGCCGGCGACGAGAACTGCCGCACCGGCTACACCGACCCCCGCCAGGGCTTCGAGACCTGCGGCATCGTCGAGTTCATGCACAGCCACCAGATGCTCGCCCGGATGACCGGCGACTCCGTGTGGCTGGACCGCTGCGAGGACCTCGCGTTCAACTCGCTGCCGGCCGCGCTCGACCCCGCCCAGAAGGGCGTCCACTACATCAGCTGCGCGAACAGCATCGCGCTCACGGACCGCACGCTGACGCAGGGGCAGTTCCAGAACGGCTTCCCGATGCTGGCGTACATGCTCGGCATCCACAACTACCGCTGCTGCCCGCACAACTACGGCATGGGCTGGCCGTACTACGCCCAGGAGCTGTGGTTCGGCACGTGGGACAACGGCCTGTGCGCCGCGATGTACGGCGCCTCGCAGGTGACCGCCAAGGTCGGCGCGAACGGGACCACCGTCACGATCACCGAGGACACCGACTACCCGTTCAGCGACACGATCACGTTCACGCTGGGCACGCCCGGGGCCGTGAGCTTCCCGCTGTACCTGCGGATTCCGGGCTGGTCCACGGGTGCCCAGGTCCGGGTCAACGGCACCCTGGTCACCGGCGCGCTGCAGCCGGGCTCGTTCGTCATCCTCGACCAGACCTTCAACAACGGCGACAAGGTCACCGTCACGCTGCCGATGCGCACGACGGTGCGGACCTGGGCGAAGAACGGCAACGCGATCAGTGTCGACAACGGCCCGCTGACCTTCTCGCTGTCGATCCCGGAGCGCTGGTCGCGCATCGGCGGCACGGACGCGTGGCCGACCAGCGAGGTCTACACGGACGCCGCCTGGAACTACGGGCTCCTGCTGGACCCGAACAACCCCGCGGTCACCGTCACCCGCAAGCCCGGCCCGCTGGCCGCGAACCCGTTCACCCGCGACGGCGCCCCGATCTCGCTGACCACCACCGGGCGCAAGATCCCCAACTGGCAGGCCGACGCCGAGGGGATCATCCGCACGCTGCAGCAGAGCCCGGCCCGCTCGACCCAGCCCAACGAGACCGTGACCCTGCTGCCGATGGGCGCACAGCGCGTGCGCATCACGGCGTTCCCGCGCATCAGCGACGGCGCGGAGGCGATCGAGTGGTCGATCCCGGCGACGGCCTCGGCGTCGTGGTGCTGGGGCGGCGACAGCGTCGGTGCGATCAACGACGGCAAGGTCCCCAGCAGCTCCGGCGACCAGTCCATCCCGCGGCTGACCTGGTGGGACCACCTCGGCACGAGCGAGTGGGCGCAGCTGTCCTACGCGACGCCGATCAACACCGGCGCGGTCTCCGTGTACTGGTTCGACGACACCGGCGCCGGGCAGTGCCGCGTGCCGCAGTCGTGGCAGGTGCAGTACCTCAACGCCTCCGGCCAGTGGACGGCGGTGAGCGGGGCCTCGGCGTACGGTACCGCGCTGAACACCTTCAACCGGGTCACCTTCAACTCGGTCACCACGTCGGCCCTGCGCGTGGTCGTCCAACTCAAGGCCGGCTTCTCGGGCGGCATGCTGGAAATGCGCGTCGAGGGCACCACGGCACCCATTGCCTGGAAGCGCATCCAGAACAAGAACAGCCTCAAGGTGCTGGGTGTCGCGGGTATGTCGACGGCGAACAGCGCCAATGTCGTGCAGTTCGACGACAACGGGACGGCGGACCACAACTGGCGCCTGATCGACGCGGGCTCAGGGTGGTACAAAATCCAGAACCAGAACAGCGGGAAGCTCCTGGCCGTGCAGAACATGTCGACGGCCGACGGTGCGCCGGTCCAGCAGTACGAGGACAACGGCAGCGCGGACCACCTGTGGCGGCTCGTGGACAACGGCGACGGCTGGGTGCGCATCCAGGTCCAGCACAGCCTGAAGGTGCTCGGCGTCTCCGGCATGTCGACGGCGAACAGCGCCCAGGTGGTGCAGTTCACCGACAACGGCACCGCCGACCATCTGTGGAAACTGCTTTAGCTTCGGTACCGTGGCCGCGGCATCAACCGCGTCGTGGGCAACCCGGGGGCGGGGAGCGGTTCCTCGCCCCCGGGCACGACGCCGAAGCGGTCCGCGCCGCGCGTCCAGTCCTCGCGGGCCTCGACGATCTCCTCGTGCGAGCGCCCCACAAAGTTCCACCACATCACGAGCTCCTCCTCGAACGGCACCCCGCCGAGCAGGAACAGCCGCGCGCCGTCCTCGGCCTCGAACCGGAGGCGGTCGCGGCGGGCCCCGAGGTAGAGCAGTGAGCCGGGCGCCACCTGCACCCCCTCGACCCGGGCGACCCCCTCGGTGACGACGACCGCGTGCTCGAAGTCGGCCCGCACCGCGATCTCGGCGCCCCCGGCCAGCCGGACGTCGGCCCCGAGCAGCTCGGTGTGCACCTCGGCGGGCGACCGCGCGCCCTCGAGCTCCCCGACCGCGACGATGATCCGGGTGCCGCCGTCGGCGAGCTCGGGCAGGTCCGCGATGTGCTGGAACGCCGGGGCGCGGTGCCGCGCGCCCTCCGGCAGGGCGACCCACAGCTGCAGGCCGTGCAGGATCGGCGGCCGGGCGGCCGGCGAGTTCTCGGAGTGCGCGATGCCGCGCCCGGACGTCATGATGTTGAGCTGCCCCGGGACGATGACCTGGTCGGAGCCGAGGCTGTCGCGGTGGCGCACCTCGCCGCTCATCAGCCAGCTCACGGTCTGCAGCCCGATGTGCGGATGCGGCGGCACCCGCATGCCCGGCGTCCCGGTGACGTCCTCGGGCCCGAAGTGGTCGAGGAAGCACCACGCCCCGACGGTCCGCCGCGACTTGTTCGGCAGGCTGCGGCGCACGACGGTGTACCGCCCGAGCGGCACGTCGCGCCCCTCGAGCAGCTCGGCACACGGCGCGGCATCGGTGTCGACCGGCAGCTCGACCTCGGCCGGCTGCCCCTCCAGGTTGCTCACGGTTCCGATTGTGGTCCAGGTGCCGCGGGGAGCGAAAAGTCGGGCGCTCCCGCACCGCGAGGAGCGAAAAGCTTGGGCCTGCGCGGGGAGCGAAAAGCTCGGGCGCTCCCGCACGGCGAGGAGCGAAAAGCTTGGGCCCGCGTGGGGAGCGAAAAGTCCGGGCGCTCCCGCACGGCGAGGAGCGAAAAGCTTGGGCCCGCGTGGGGAGCGAAAAGTCGGGCGCTCCGCGCCGCGACTTTTCGGACTTATGCCCCGTCAGGCGATATGTCGTTTATCGGGGAAAAACCGCCAATGGGCGGCATCGAGCCGGTACGTTGGCGAACGTGGGGCTACTCGTCGCCGCGATCCTCGCCGTGCTCGTCGCCGGGGGCGCCGTCTACCTCGGCTGGGCCGCGCTGCAGGCCGCCCGCCGGGCCGCGGCCGCCGTCGTCGAGCTGACCGCGCTGTACCGCCTCGCCGACGACCGCCGCGACGCCGAGCGCGTGTGCGCGTGGGCGGTCAGCGAGCGCGAGACGTTCGAGAAGATCATCACGCGCGGCGTGGTCGGCGCGGCGGTGCGCAATGCCGGGCAGGCACCGGTGTACGACGTCGAGATCGTCTTCCACGACCCGCCCGCCGCGTGGACGGCGATCCGGCGGGTGCGGATCGTGCCGCCGGGGGAGCAGCCCGAGGTGTACGCCGGGTTCGACCAGGAGCAGACCGACGGGCCCGTCGACCGGGACCGCATCAACGACGACGGCACCATCCGGCTCGCGCCCTCGGCCGACATGCACGTGGAGCTGCGCTTCACCGACGCGAGCGGCCGCCGCTGGCAGCGCGACGACAAGGGCGTGCTCAACCTGACGGCCGAGGACGTCCCCCGGGCCCCGGTCCCGGTCGAGACCGCCTGATCTGGCGAAAACCGGCAAAGCTCAGATAAGCGGCGGCGGGCGAAAAATGCGGATATGTCGTGGCGCGAAGCGCCTGACATATCAAGTCAAGCGCACACGGTCAGGCGACGACCGTTCCCGCCGCGGCGATCGCCGCGCCCCGAGCCCCCGCCATGTCGCGCTCCGGCACCAGCGAGAACTCGGCCACCGCGGCCTGCTCCTCGCGCAGCAGCGTGTGCTCGCGCACCCGGGCCAGGAACCAGTCGCGGAAGTGGGGTGCCGCCTCCACCACGCCGCCGCCGACGAAGTAGCAGTCGGGGTCGGTGAAGTTCGCGGCGATCGTGAACAGCCGGCCGAGCCCCATCGCCTGCTGCTCGAAGATACGCAGGGCCAGCGCGTCGCCCTGCTCGGCGTAGGAGCGGACCTGCTTCGCGGCGGACTTGAGGGAGTCGGCGCCGTGCAGCGGGTGGTCGGGGAAGCGGGTGAGCCAGTACGGCAGCAGGTTGCGCACGATCCCGGTGAGCGACGAGACGCTCTCCACGTCGCCGAGGAAGCCGCACCCGCAGGACGGCAGCGGCTGGCCCTCCTCGAGCAGCCCGTGCATCGGGATGTGCACGTGCCCGAGCTCCCCGGCCATGCCGGCCGCGCCCCGGATGACCTTGCCCTGCTCGATGACGCCGCCGCCGAGGCCGGTGCCGACGATCGCCGAGACCGACGACTTGGTGTCGGCGGCCGGCCCGAAGTACACGTGATGCGCGTAGAGGGCGGCCGCGTTGCCGTCGTTGTTGTAGACGACGGGCAGGCCGAGCCGGCGCTCGAGCGCGCCGCGGAAGTCGTAGCCCCACCAGGCCGGCTGGGAGAAGTTCGTCGCGCCCTTGGACGAGATGACCCCGTCGGCGCTGGCCGGGCCGGGCGTGTCCAGGCCGACGGCGACCACGCGGGAGCGGTCGACCTTGGTCACCGCGAGGATGTTGTCGAACGCCGCGGCCAGCGACTCCACGGCCGCCTCGGGGCCGTCGAGCACCCGGCTCGGCACCTCGACGAGCCCGTCCACCAGGAACGAGCCCTCGTGGTCGAGCACCGTGGCGTTGTTCGCGGTGCCGCCGTTGTCGAGCCCGACAACGACCCAGTCCTTGGCGTTCACCATCGTCGACTCCCTGAGAACTTCGGCGTGGCCAGCACGGTACCCCATTGACCTCAAGCGCGCTTCAGGTCGCACAGTCGTTGCTCATGAGAGCCGCTGCCTTCGCCGAACCCGGTCCGCCCGACGTCCTTCGCCTCCACGACCTGCCCGAGCCGCAGGCCGGACCCGGTGAGGTCCGGGTCCGCGTGCGCTTCGCGGGCGTCCAGCCGTTCGACGCGGGGCTGCGCCGCGGGTGGGTCCCGCCCTACGCGCCCGTCACGCTCCCGCAGATCCCCGGCAACGAGTTCTCCGGCGTCGTCGACCAGGGCACGGACGCGGTGCCGGTGGGCTCGGAGGTGCTCGGGTTCAGCGTGTTCAACGCGTACGCCGAGTGGATCGTGGTGCCCGAGGACCAGGTCACCCCCAAGCCGGCGAGCGTGCCGTGGGAGGTCGCGGGCGGCTTCACGGCCGGCTGGCAGACGGCCCGCCTGGCGCTCTCGGCGATCGGGGCCGGGCCGGGCGACACCGTGCTCGTCAACGCGGCGGCGGGCGCGACCGGCACGGCCGGCGTGCAGCTCGCCCGGATCATGGGCGCCACGGTCATCGGCACGGCGAGCGAGGCCAACCAGGACTATGTGCGCTCGTTGGGCGCGATTGCGGTGGTGTACGGCCCCGGCCTGCCGGACCGGGTCCGCGCCCTCGCGCCGCAGGGCGTGACGGCGGCCGTCGACGGGGCCGGGGGAGAGGCCCTGGAGACGTCCCTGGCGCTCGTCCCCGACCGCAAGCGGATCATCACCCTGGTCGCGCACGACCGCATCGAGGAGCTGGGGCTGGGCAGCATCCAGGGCCGGCGCAGCCGGGAGGCGCTGGCCGAGCTGATCGACCTGTACGCCGCCGGCCGCACCCAGTGGCACGTGCGCCGCGTCTACCCGCTCGCCGAGGCCGCCGACGCGCACCGCGAGATCGAGACCGGTCACGGTCGCGGCAAGATCGTCCTGAGTATCTGAATCGTGATATGTCAGAAAAATCCTGAGCCGACAGGCATCGGGATTTTCGCGGCTACGAAGAACCGTGCAGGTGCGCGAGCACGGCCAGCACGCGGCGGTTGTCGTCGTCCGAGACCGGTAGGTTCAGCTTGCCGAAGATGCTCGCGATGTGCTTGTTCACCGCGCTCTCCGACAGGAACAGCTGCTTGGCGATCGCCGCGTTCGAGCGGCCCTCCGCCATCAGCGTCAGCACCTCGCGCTCGCGCGGCGTCAGGGTGCCCGTCCGCGGCGACGGCCGGGCCACCAGCTTCGCGATCACCGACGGGTCCATGACGGTGCCGCCGCCGGCCACCCGCCGTACCGCGTCGATGAACTGGTCCGCGTTGAACACACGGTCCTTGAGCAGGTAGCCCACCGCGCCGGTGCCGTCGGCCAGCAGCTCCCGGGCGTAGAGCTGCTCGACGTGCTGCGAGAGCACCAGCACGGGCAGGCCCGGCACCTCGCGGCGGGCGGCCAGGGCGGCCTGCAGGCCCTCGTCGGTGAAGCTCGGCGGCAGCCGCACGTCCACGACGGCGACGTCGGGCCGGTGCTCCAGCAGGGCGGCGAGCAGGTCCGGGCCGGTGTCGACGGCCGCCACGATCTCGAAGCCGTGGCTGCGCAGCAGCAGGACCAGGCCGTCCCTCAGGAGGTAGAGGTCTTCGGCGAGGACAACGCGCACGGCAGCTCCAGCGAGGCGACGGTCGGCCCGCCCGCGGGGCTGTGCAGGGCGAGCGTCCCGTCGAAGGTACCCAACCGCCGCTCGATCCCCCGCAGCCCGGTGCCGCGCGACGGGTCCGCGCCGCCGTGGCCGTCGTCGGTCACGGTGATGCGCAGCAGGCCGTCGGCGGAGGCGATGTGCACCAAGATGTGCGCGGCGCGGCCGTGGCGGACCGCGTTGGCGAGCAGCTCGCTGACCGCGAAATACGCCGCGGACTCGACCGGGGCCGCCGGGCGCCCATCGAGGCGGCCGGTGACGGTGACGTCGGCCGCGGTGTCCAGGGCGAGAGCGCGCACGGCGTCGGGCAGGCCGCGCTCGGAGAGCACCGGCGGGTGGATGCCGCGGACGAGGGCGCGCAGCTCGCTCAGCGCCGTCTGCGAGGTCTCCCGGGCCTGGGCGACGAGCTTGCGGGCCGCGTCCGGGTCGGTGTCCATGAGCCGCTCGATCGCGCCCAGGGTGAGCCCGACGGAGATGAGCCGCGCCTGAGCGCCGTCGTGCAGGTCGCGCTCGATGCGGCGCACCTCGGCGGCCTGCGCGTCGACGGCGTCGGCCCGGGTCTGGGTGAGCCGCTCGACCCGCCGCCGCAGCTGCTCCTTCGCGGTCGGGCGCAGCAGGACGGCGCTCCAGCGCGAGGCGAGCCCGACCGCGGTGCCGGCCAGCGCGAAGGAGACGGCGACGAGCGCGATGCCGGCGAGGAGGCCGGCGGTGCGGTTGCCGTCCAGGGCGCCGTACCACCGGCTCGACTGCGCCCCGAACCACTGCGTCCACACCCAGGGCAGGGCCAGCCACCAGGCGCCGTAGATCCCGGCCGCGACCGGGACGCCGGCCACGACCCCGACCACGAGCGCGTCGGCGACGAGCCACAGCAGGTCCCGCCATGAGGCGGCGTCGTGCCAGATCCACTGCCAGCGGGCGTTGAACTCGGCCATGCCCGCGGTCTTGTAGAGGCTGCGGTCCACCCGGTACAGGCCGTCCGGGCGCAGCTCCGGGCGCTTGCGGGCGGTGTAGGGCGGCTCGATGGTGACACCGGCCCAGGCCGCCCACTCCCGGCGCAGGCTCGCCAGCCAGCGGAAGTGGGTCAGGCCGAGCGGGATCAGGAACACCAGGCCGAGCCCGAAGCCGAGCGCGAAGCACAGCACCGTGACCGCGAACAGGACCACCTGCACCACGGCGCTCAGCGCGAGCAGGCCGCAGCGGGCCCACGCCAGTAGGACGCGCTCGGAGCGCTTCGGCTCGCTGCGCCGGGGGCCGGCGACCGGGCGCAGCCGGGCCTCGCTCCACCGCGCGACCAGGTCCACGGCCCGCGGCGCGACCGGCAGGCCCAGCGGGACCACCAGCACCACGACGAGCGGGAACCACAGCATCCAGGTCAGGTCGCGGGCGAGCGCGGGGTCCTTGGCGAACCAGTCGACCCGCCGCAGGTACGCGGGTACGCGGGGCGAGCGGTAGAGCTGGTTGTCGTGGCGGTACAGCCCCTCCTCGTCCGGCCGCGGCGGCTCGGGCTCGGGCTGGTACGGCACCGGGATCTCGCGGCCGAGCCAGTCGCCGAACAGTGCCCGCCAGCGGTTGGTCAGCCGGCGCACGGCGATCCCGGGGGCGACCACGACCACGCCGCTCGGCAGGACCGTCAGCACGAACTGGGCGAGCGTGAGCACGGTCATCCCGAGCAGCTGCGCGCTGCGGACGAGCGCCCTGGAGTACGTCATGCCATCGAGCCTCGCCTTCCCCGCCGCCGCGCACATCGGCCCTGGCTGCCGTGCCGGGTGCAGACAACTCCACCCCGGCCTCGGCATCCAGCGTCATTCTGCCCGGTCGCCGGGGCCGGGAGAGTGCTCGGTGTGACGGCCATCGACGCCGCCGCGCTCCTACGAAGCGGGCTGGATCCGGTCCGCGAAGTCGTCGGCCGACATCGGTGTCGAGAACATCGGGAAGTCGTACTTCAGCGCGTTGTCGTGCTCCTCCTGCGAGGTGGCCGCCACGCAGTCCTGCAGGGTGATCACCTGGTAGCCATGCTCGTAGCCGGTCCGCATCGTCGACTCGACGCAGCAGTTGGTGAGGAAGCCGCCGATGGCGATCGTGGTGATGCCCTTGCTGCGCAGGATGAAGTCGAGGTTGGTGCTGGCGAACGTGTCCAGCCCGCGCTTGCCTTCCACGACGATGTCCCCGGCCTGGGGCGCCAGCTCGTCGACGATCTGCGCGCCCCACTCGCCCTTGACGAACGCGTTGCCGTCCACGACGCCCTTGAGAATGCCGTACGGATGCGAGGTGATCTCGTTGTACCCGGGCGCGAAGGTGATCGGCGCGTGGATGATCGTCACCCCGGCGGCCCGGGCGGCGGCGACGGCCTTGCGCGTGTTGGCCATCATGCCGGTCTTGTCCATGACGCCCTGGACGGCGGCGTGGAACGCGCCGCCCTCGGAGACGAAGTCGTTCTGGTACTCGATGAGGACGATGGCGGTCTTCGCGGGATCGAGGGGCATGCTGGCCTCCGGCGGCGGTCGGCGACGTGGTCGTGACGCAGCTCACCCTACGCCGCTCCGATAGGCTCGACGCCGTGGAACTCCTGCATTCCGGCAAGGTCCGTGACGTGTACGCCGACGGCGACGACCTCATCCTCGTCGCCTCGGACCGGATCTCCGTCTACGACGTGGTGCTGCCGACGCCGATCCCGGACAAGGGCGCCGTGCTCACCCGGCTGTCCCTGTGGTGGTTCGAGCAGCTCGCCGACATCGTGCCCAACCACGTGATCTCCGCGACCGACGTGCCGGCCGAGTTCGCCGGGCGGGCGATCCGCTGCCAGCGGCTGGAGATGCTGCCGGTCGAGTGCATCGCGCGCGGCTACCTCGCGGGGCAGGGGCTGTCGGAGTACACGGCGCACGGTGCCGTGTCCGGCGTCGAGCTGCCGCCCGGGCTCGTCGAGGGGGACCGCCTGCCGGAGCCGGTCTTCACGCCGACGACCAAGGCCCCGGCCGGCGAGCACGACGCGTTCGTGACGTTCGGCGAGGTCACCGAGGAGATCGGCAAGGAGCTCGCGGAGGAGCTGCGGGAGCTCACGCTGCGGGTGTACTCGCGCGGAGCCGCCCTCGCCGCCGAGCGCGGGATCATCGTCGCCGACACCAAGCTCGAGTTCGGCCGCGACCGCACGGGCGCCGTGGTGCTGGGCGACGAGGTGCTCACCCCGGACTCGTCGCGCTTCTGGCCGCTGGACGAGTGGGAGCCGGGGCGCACCCAGTTCTCCTTCGACAAGCAGCAGGTGCGCGACTGGTCGCTGACCACCGGCTGGAACAAGACCGCTCCCGGGCCCGAGGTGCCGGACGACGTGGTCGCCCTGACCCGGGCCCGGTACGTGGAGGTCTACGAGCGCCTCACCGGCACCAGCTGGTAGGCCGCCGGTTCACAGGTTGGGCGGCTCGTCGCCCCGGCTCTGCTCGGCCAGGAACCGCTCCAGCTCCGCGCCGATCTCGTCCGCGGTCGGCAGCGGGGCGGGGGAGTCGGCCAGCAGGTTGTTGTTGCCGGTGCGGCCGCGGGTGAAGGCGTCGTACTGCTCCTCGAGCGCCCGCACCAGCGACGCGGCCTCGTCGGCCTGGGCGATCTGCACGTCGATCTCCGCGCGCACCGAGTCGGCCGCGGCGTGCAGCTCGTCCATCGGCACCCGCAGCCCGGTCGCGTCGGCCAGGCACGAGAGCAGCTTCTCCGCGGCGGCCGGGAACTCGGCCTGGGCCACGTAGTGCGGCACGTGCACCGCGAAGCCGAACGCGTCGCGGTCCTGCTGGCCGATGCGGTACTCCAGCAGGTTCCCGACGCTGCCCGGCACCTGCACCCGCTGCAGCCACGGCTCGAAGCCGGCGATGAGGTCCCGGCTGGTGCCGTGCGCGGTCACGCCGGTCGGGCGGGTGTGCGGCACGGCCATCGGGATCGCGGTGAGCCCGACCGTGGCCCGCACGTCGAAGCGCTCGATGAGCTCCAGCACGGCCGCGGTGAACCGCTCCCACTGCAGGTCGGGCTCGGGCCCGTCGAGCAGCAGGAACTCGGTGCCGGTGGCGTCGCGCAGCACCCGCAGCAGCAGCTGGGGCTGCTCGTAGTGCTCCCAGTGGTCCTCGACGAAGAGCATCGGGGGGCGCCGGCCGCGGTAGTCGTAGAGCTGATCGAGGTCGAACGTGGCGACCGTGCGCGCCGAGCCGACGCTGAGCAGGTGCTCGCGGGCGAGGCGGGTGGCGTTGCCGGCGTCCACGAAGCCCGTCAGCGCGTGCACGAGCACCGGCCGGTCGGCCGCCGGCGGATCATCGGTGAGCTCGTAAAGTTCGCTGGGGTTCAGCACCGCGAAGCGTCCCTTCCCTTTTTCAACCGTGCAACCCGGCCGTAGGTCCGATCATTCCATCCGCTGTCATCCAGGGGTTGGTGAGGATCGCGTAGACCAGTTCGTCCACGGCCGGCGTCAGCTCGGTGAACGACGGGCCGGCACCCGTGTACGGGTCGCAGACCTGCAGCATCATCTCGTGCACGCCGCCGACGAGGGCGATGGCCAGCAGCGGCGACAGGCGGGGGATGCCGGGGTCGGCGGCCCGGGCCCGCTCGATCACCTCTACCAGCGCGTCGGCGAAGCGGCGCTGCATCTGCTGGCGCAGCCGGAACGCCCGGGGGCCCGCCGCCTGGATCTCCACGAGCAGGGTCCGGGTGACGGCGGGCATGGTCTCCAGCGCGGTGAGGTACGCCGTCACCCCGCTGTTGATCATCTCCTTCCACGGGCGGCCGCCGGGCCCGGCGGCGCTGCGCACCACCTCGAGCAGGTGCTCGCAGCCCTGCGCGTAGAGGGCCATCAGGCAGGCTTCCTTGTCCGCGAAGTGCTCGTAGAACGTGCGCTTCGACACGCGCGCGTGCATGACGATGTCGGCGATCGTCGTGGCGGCGTAGCCCTTGGCGGCGATCGACTCGGCCAGCCCGCCCGTGAGGTCGGCGCGCAGCTCCTCGGCGGTCCTGGTGCTCGTCATGCGGTGGCCTTCACCTTTCGCGACAATGTCCCCGGGTGCTAGTTTGCCTGGTACTGAACGGTACCGCCGATGGGAGGCCCTCGGTGCAGCGCAAGAGCCTGTCCGGCCAGGTGGTGCTCATCACCGGCGCCGCCCGCGGCATCGGCGAACATACGGCGCGTGAGGCCGCCGCCCGCGGCGCCCGCGTCGCGCTGGTCGGGCTCGAGCCCGACCGGCTGGAGACGCTCGCCGGACAGCTCGGCGGGGTCTGGTTCGCCGCCGACGTCACCGACCAGGCCAGTATGGCGGCCGCGGTCGACGGGGTGATGAGCGCCTACGGCCGCATCGACGCCGTGGTGGCCAACGCGGGCGTCGCCAGCCGCGGCACGGTGGCCACCGGCGACATCGAGGCCCTCGTGCACACCGTCGAGGTCAACCTGGTCGGCGTCATGCGCACGACCGCCGCGTGCCTGCCACACCTCATCGCGGCCCGCGGCTACCTGCTCATCGTCGCCTCGGCCGCCTCGTTCGCGGCGCTGCCGGGGATGGCGCCGTACTGCGCCTCGAAGGCCGGCGTCGAGCACTTCGGCAACGCGGTGCGGCTGGAGGTGGCCCACCACGGCGTCGCCGTCGGCACCGCCCACCCGAGCTGGATCGACACCGACCTCGTCCGCGACGCCCAGGACGACCTGCCCGCGTTCAAGGACACGCTGCGGCGCCTGCCGCCCCCGCTGGGCTCGACCACGTCCGTCGAGCGCTGCGCGGCCGCCTTCGTCGACGCGCTGGAGCGCCGCCGCCGCAAGGTCTTCGTGCCCCGCGGCGTGATGCTCGCGTACTGGCTGCGCACCCTGCTCAACAGCCGCCTGGCCGAGCGGGTGGTCGAGTCGGGGGCCCGGCGCAGCGTCCCGCTCATGGAGGAGCAGGTCCGAGCGCTGGGCCGCGGCTTCGGCGCGCACACTGCGCTGCCGGTCGTCACCCGGCCGGCCGAACCCGGGGCCGAGCCCGGGTTCATCGCGAACCGCTATCACCGATAATCGAGTCCATGCCCCGACCGCCGATCTGGGCGCGCCCGGAGCCCGGTTCCCGCGCGCCCCGCTTCAGCCGCGAGCGCATCGCCGCCGCGGCCCTGGAGATCGCCGACGCCGAGGGCATCGAGGCGGTCTCGATGCGCAACGTGGCCGCGCGGCTCGGCGCGGGCACGATGACGCTCTACAACTACGTCGAGACCAAGGACGAGCTGGTCGAGCTCATGGACGACGCGCTCATGGCCGAGGCCGTGGTCGCCGAGGGCGAGCTGCCGGCGGGCTGGCGCGAGGCGACCGCGACCATCGCGCGGCGGACCTGGGCGGTGCTGTCGCGGCACCCGTGGGCGATCACGCTGCGCCCGGGCCCAGCGCTCGGGCCCAACGCCATGCTGCACTTCGAGCAGAGCCTCGCGGCCCTGGCCGGCACCGGGCTGGACAACGCGGGCCGGTTCGACGTGATCGCGATCGTCGACGCGTACGTCTTCGGCGCCGCCCTGCGCGCCGCGGAGGCCCGCGCGGAGCCCGACCCGGAGGTGGTGAAGGCCGTGGTGGCGTACGGGATGGAGCAGCTGGCGACCGGCCGCTACCCGCACACCGCGGGCCTGCTGGACGGCCACGAGCCGGGCTCGCCCGAGGTGGTCGGCCCCGCCACGGGCCCCGACGCGGTGGCGGCGCAGTTCGAGCGGGGCCTGCAGGCGGTCCTCGACGGGGTGGCGGGCCTGATCCAGTCGGGCTGATCAGTCGTGCTGATCCAGTCGTGCGACTCGTGCACCAGGATCGCCACCTGGACCCGGTTCGTGCAGCCCGGCTTGGCCGGGATACCGTCGCCACGCTCATGCTGCACGGCCGCGACGGTCGCGCACTCGGCTCGTCACGACTGCACCAGCGGTCGCCAGTGCTGCACGGCCCCGACGTCGCGCCCGGTGAAGCCGAGCTTGTGCGGCTCGTCGGCGTCGGCGGCACGCTTGTTCTCCAGCGCCTTGGCCCGCGCGGCCGGCCCCCCGAACGGTACCCACGGCAGCGACAGCAACCACCGAGCCGCGATCGGCAGCCCCCACCCGAGCAGCCCCCCGGCGAGCACGACAACCCGGTCCCCGCGCGTCAGCCCCAGCTCGTGATCAGCCATGACACCCACGCTAGGCAGCCGCCGCGGTGGGGGACAGTCGCCAGAAGCAGCCGCCGGTGCCACGGGCTCAGCCGTCCCTGATGTGGATCGTCTCGACCCAGGGCGGAGTGTCCGGGGGATCGGGGCCGATCAGGCCGGCGATCAGGCGGCAGCCCGCGGGCTCGTCCGGCCACGGGGTCAGGCCGTCGGTCAGCACGACGATGATGTTCGGGGGCTCGGGGCCGCGCCGCGCGCGCTCGATGCCCACGCGCATGTCGGTCCCGCCGCCCCCGCTCAGCCGGACCTGGTCCGCCTTCGTCACCCGCGTCACGGCCCGCACGTCGGCGTCGCAGGCCAGGACCGTGACGCGGTTGCCGCGAATGCCCACGGCGCGCAGCACGCCGGTGACCTCGGCCAGGCACGACGCGAGCTGGTCGTCGCCCATCGAGCCCGAGGTGTCGACGACGATCGCGACGCGCGGCAGGGGCTGGCGCAGGCTCGGCAGGACGACCCCGCGCAGCGCGGCGCTGCGCCGGCCCGGGCGCGCATACGTGTAGTCGACCGCCCCGCTCGCCCACACCACGGCCTGGCGCAGCGCGCCGGTGAGCAGGCGGCGCCAGTCGACGGTCGGCTCGGCGATCTCGTCGGCCCACCGCCGCCAGCCGAACGGGACGGTGCCGCGGGCCCGCACGTGCCCCCGGATGGCGTCGGCCGTCGTGCGGCGGATGGCGCCCGCCTCCACCTCGGGCACCGCGGGCGCGCCGCCGGCCCCGACCTCGCCCGGCACCGGCATGCCGTGCGCGCCCGAGCCGCACTGCACGTGCAGGGCGTGCGTGTGCGCAATGCCGGCCAGATACTCCTCGAAGAGCCGCCCCGTCGCCAGCCCGAACGTCGAGGGCTCCACGCGGCTCGCCGGCAGCGGCAGCCCGTCGGCGATCAGGTCGTCGTTGATCTCGCAGTCCTGCGCCAGGTTGACCCGCAGGTGGTCGTCGCGGTCCACGTGCCGCAGCCGGCCGGCCCGGCCGTGGTGGTCCCGCAGCAGGTGCGCGACCTCGTGCACCCAGACCCCGGCCAGCTCCTCGACGGGGTGCGCGGCCACGAAGTCCGGGTTCGCGTACAGCCTCCAGTGCTGATCCACGCCCATCGTCGACAGGTGCCAGGAGGGCACCACGGACAGCGCGTACATCGCCGAGGCGAGGTACGGCCGCAGCTTGGCCGCCCGATACCGCCCCGCGAGCAGCTTCGTCCTGTCCAGCGCGAGCCGCGCGGCCGGCACCGCCGCGAACACCCCTGCCGCGCCCCCGCCCCCGCCCGCCGCCTCCGCTGGTTCCGCGCCGGCTGCCGTTTCTGGTCCCGCGCCGGCCGTTTCTGGTCCCGCGCCGGCCGATTCTGGTTCCGCGCCGGCCGATTCTGGTCCCGCGCCCGCCGTCTCTGCGGGTTCTGCCCGCGCCGCCGCTGGTTCCGCGTCCCCCGGCCGCGACGAGGGCGACTCCGAGGTCATCGCTGCATCGCCCCCGACAGCCGCAGGATGTCCACGAACGCGTCGATCGTCTCCGGCACCGGCCAGGACTTCTCGCGCATGGCCGCCAGGTCGGCCGCGGCCCGGGCCGCCACGTCCGGCACCCCCGCCTCGACCGCCTTGGCGAGCACCGCCCACGCCGCCTCCCACCGGGGCCGCGACACGTCCGACTGCACCGCCGAGACGATCGCGGTGAGGAAGGCGAGCTGCCGGTCCCCGCGCTCCGGCAGCGCGAACGCGTCGGGGTTGGCCAGGACCCGGTTGGGGTCGGGCAGGTCGAGCTCGTCGAGGTAGGTGATGAACTCCAGGCCGGCGCCGTCGCCGATCGCGCCGATCAGCGCCGTCGCCAGGGCCTCCCGAGAGGCGTCGCCGGCCAGGGCGAAGGTGAGCAGCCGCAGCGCCATCTCCCAGGTGCGCGGGGACGGCCAGGCGCCGCCGCGGCCCTCGGCGTCGGCGGGCAGGTGGTGGGTCAGGCCGGGGCGGGCGGTGAGGAAGCCCGACAGCGTGCCGCGGGCGCGGGCCAGCGCGGACGCGGCCCGGCGCGGGTCGATGCGCGGAATGTCGGCGGTGGGCCAGGTGCCGGCCAGTCCGCGGGCGACGACGGCGGGGTCGTGGGTCCAGCGCAGGTGCACGAACCGGTTGGCCAGCGGTGGGCTGAGGTGCCAGCCGTCGGCGGCGCTGGCCGGCGGGTTGGCCGCGGCGACCACGCGCACCCCCGGCGGGAGCTCGAGGCTGCCGACCCGGCGCTCGAGCACGACCCGCAGCAGGGCCGCCTGCACCGCGGGCGGGGCCGAGGACAGCTCGTCGAAGAAGACCAGGCCGACGCCGCTGCGGGTGAGCCGGATCGCCCAGTCCGGCGGGGCCATCGGCACGCCCTGGGTCGCGGGGTCGTCGCCGACGACGGGCAGGCCGGCGAAGTCGGAGGGCTCGTGGATGCTCGCGATGACGGTCTCCATCGGCACCCCGAGCCGGTCGGCGAGCTGCTGCAGCGCGGAGGACTTGCCGATGCCCGGCTCGCCCCACAGGAGCACCGGCAGGTTGGCCGCCACGGCCAGGGCGAGGGCCTCGAGCTGCACGTCGTCGCGCCGCTCCACGCGGGTGGCGCGGGTCGCGGCGAGCAGTTCGTCCGCGGCGGCGAGCAGGTTCAGGGCCTCCGTCATGCCCGCGAGAGTAGCGGGGAGGTACGACAGTTTTCCGGGGGAAAGACGGGTGCTGCTAGCGGTACACGCTGAGGATCTCGCTCGCCAGGGGCGGCTCGCCACCGGGCAGAAGCTGGGCGAGCGCGCGCTTGACGCGCCGCGGCACATCGGGCCCGAGCGTCAGCCGCCGCAGCGCCGTCCGGCCGGTCTCGACCGCGGCGAGCAGCGCCTTGGCCCCGCGCCCGCGAATGCCCGTGTGCCGCAGGTCGAGGCGGCGCAGCGGGCTGCCGGGCAGCGCCTCGGCGAGCAGCCGCGCGCCCGGGTCGCCGATCGTGTTGTCGGTGGCGCCCAGCACCCGCAGCGACTGCGGCCGGCTCAGGTCCAGCGCCTCCAGCGCGGACAGCCGGGCCGCGACCGGGGCGGCGTCGGTCAGCCCGTTGCCGCCCAGGCCCAGGGTGCCGCCGCCGACGACCCCGTCCATGAGCACCCGGACGCCGGCGTCGCCGAGCCGGTTCGCCGCGAGGAACAGGTCGGTCACGCCGCAGCCGGTGAGCAGGCGCGACAGCAGCGGCGCGGCCGACGGCCCGAGCCCGTTGCCGCCGAGGAAGACCCGCGTCACGGGCCGCTCCCGCGCGCCGAGGGCGTCGGCGAGCAGCGCCAGGCCGGCGTCGGTGAGCCCGGTGTTGACGAGGTCGAGGGTGGTGAGGGCGGTGTTCGTGCGCAGCATCGCGGCCAGCGCGGCGATCCCGTCGTCGCCGAGCGGGTTGCGCTTGAGCCACAGCGCGGTCACGGTGTCGTCGCCGGCGAGCCGCTCGAACAGTGGTTCCGCGCCGCCCGCGTCGATGGCGTTGCAGCCGAGGTACAGCGTCCGCACGCCGTGCCCGGGCGCGAGCGACGCGGCGAGCGCGGCGGCCCCGGGCGCCCCGAGGCCGTTCGTGCCGAGCAGCAGGTGTACCGCATGACCCGACCCGACCACCCGATCCAGCACCCGGCTCACGCCGTCCGCGCCGAGGCCCTGCTTGCACAGGTCGAGCCGCCCGTCGGGCTGCAGCGTGCCGAGCGGGAAGCGCTCGGTCGCGGCCACCCCGGACGGGTCGGACAGCCGCGCCAGCAGCGGTTCGAGCAGGGTCGGATCAGCCGGCGGTACCGTCGGGGCCGCCAGCACGGGACACGAGATCTCGACCTCTACCACTGCACCGCCCGGTAGTCCTCGAGGAAGACATCGTGCACGCCCGGCACGATCGGGTCGTGGACGCGCGCGGTCCCGTCCACCGCGTCCAGCGGCACCGGGAACCCCCGCTCGCGCAGGGCCTCCCGGGTCGTGTGCGGCCGCGCGCCGGTGACGTGGATGCCGGTGAGCAGCGCGCGCCGCCCGGGCAGGTCGGCCCCGGCGTGCCGCCGGGCGGTGGTGCTCGTGGCGCACTCGGCGCACATCTGCGGGTACGACGGCGGAACCTCGCGGCAGGGCGACTCGCACGCGTAGCGCCGGCGCGCCCGCGGCAGCACCTCGGCGCCTTGCGGGTCCGGCGGCCGCGCGGGGTCACCGGTCCGTGGCTGCGTCACCAGGCGCCGGTCGTGCTCGCCGGTCGCCGCGCGCCGCTCCGCCGTGCGCCGCTGCTTGCGCGCCCGGTACGCCTTGCCGACCGCCGCCACGACCCGCTCGCCGGCGTCGTCGACCGCGGCCGCCACCCGCGGGCAGGCCTCGACGTCATCGGGGTCGAGCGGCACCGCCGTATGGTAGCCGCCCGCGCGAAGGCGGCGGACCGGCCGGAGTCGAACCGGCGTCCTCACCGATTATGAGTCGGCGCGCGACGACCTCTGCGCTACGGCCCACCGCGCCCAGCAGCCTGTGCGAGCGGCCGGACCGGCGGGCCGAGCGGGTCCGGCCGAGGCGAGCGGGTCCGGCCGAGGCGAGCGCGACCTACAGCGACGGCACCGACGCGAAGCTGACCGTCCGGATCCGCGGCTGGTAGAGCTGGTGCAGCACGAAGGTGTTCCCGTCCGGGTCGGCGAAGCTCGTGACCCGCGAGAACGGCCCCTCCTCGATCGGGGACTCGAAGACGATCCCGCGCTCGGAGAGCTCCTCGTAGGTCTTCTCGATGTCGTCGGTGTCGAGCACGATCCCGCGCAGCGATCCGGCCGGCATCGACTCGAACCAGGTGACCAGCGTGAACGACGTCTGGCCGTGCTTCGGGGCGACCTCGACCCAGCGGCGGTCGCCCTCGTCGTTGTCGCTGATCAGCTCCCAGCCGAGGGCGTTGAGGTAGAAGTCGCGGGCCCGGTCCTGGTCGGTCACGGGAATGGACACGATCTGCACGTGGTCGATGGGCATGGCCGGCTCCTCGCAGCGTCGCGGCACCTTTTCCGCGACCGTACCCGCTGTGACCAGGGGCTTTGCGAGGAATTCTACAATTGCACCCATTCTGTGCGGACCGGTACGAATGCCCCCTCGACCTCAGGCTCGCAGCGCAGCCGCACGGGGCCGGTCGCGACCCCCTCGAACCGGAAGCGGCCCTCGTCGTCGGCCGACGTCTCGTGCGACCCGGCCGGCGACTCCACGACGACCTTGGCCGCGACCACCGGGGCCAGCTCGCCGACCACGTCCACGCCGCCCGGGCGCGCGGTCACCTGGACGTCGATGGTCAGGGCGCCGCTGAAGAACGTCAGCACTCGCGGGGTTCCGCCGCGAATCCCGCCCCGCACGGCGATGAGCCGGTCCAGCGAGTCGCGGGTCAGCGCGGCCAGCGCCGCGTCCGGATCGCGCCAGGACAGGCTCGCCCGGGCGGCCGCCAGCACGTTCGGCGGCACCGGGTCGCGCCGGCCGGCGATGTCACGCAAAGAGCTCAGCACCTCTTCCTCCCCGATCATCGGGTCGGCCCTGCGCAGCCGCGGTGGGTGGTCATATCGAAGTCGCCAATCGTCGGCGCAGCGTGCCCAGGCAGCGCTTGCGAGTCGGACCGATACTGCCGATCGGCACGTCGAGCGCGGCCGAGACCTCGGCGTAGCTCGGCGGGGGATCGGCGATGAGCACCCGCAGCAGCTGCTGGCACTGGCGGGACAGGGTCTGGAACTCCTGCCAGAGCATGGCGTCGCGCTCGTCGCGCAGGACGCCCGCGTCCGGCTCCTCCTCGACCGGATCCACGCCGGCCGGGGCGCCGCCCAGGGTCTCCACGAAGTCACCGGCCGCCCCCGCCGGCACGTCGCGCCCGCTCTTGCGCAGCAGCGCGATCGCCTCGCGGCGGGCGGTGGTCGCCAGCCAGGAGCCGAGCTTGTCGGCCTCCCGCACGGCGTCGACGTGCTCCACCAGCCGCAGCCACGTCGCCTGGCTCACGTCCGCGGCGTCGGACTGGCCGAGCTGGAAGCTGCGCGCCACCGACCAGACCAGGTTGGCGTACCTGTCCACAATGGACTCCCACGCCTGCTGATCCCCGGCCGAAGCAGCCCGCAGAAGTGCGGCATTCTCGTGTTCACCGGGACTTTCGGGGTCGGCCATGGCTCCGAAGGGTAGCACCGTGACCACCGGGCGACGGGGCGCGGCGACCAGCGTGCCGCACCCCGTCACCACCCTCCCCCTGGTGTGATGCATGGCCCTCACGCCACCCCCGCGTAACGGCCGTAGCGCAGCCCCGCCCCCGCCACGACCGACTGCGCCGCCAGCCCGGCCGAGCCGGACTCCGGCAGCGCGTCGGCGATCGCCGCGGCGACATACGGCGCCGCGAACGAGGTGCCGCTCCACCGGGCCCAGCCGTCCGGGAAACCCTCGTGGTGCACATACGTGCTGAGCACGTCGGCCCCCGGCGCCGCGAGCGTCACCCACGGCCCGGTGTTGCTCCAGTTGCAGATGCGCCGGCCGTCGTGGGCGGCGACCGCGACCACGCGCCGCCGCCACGGCGCGCCCGTCCCGGCGTACGCGGCCGGCCAGAACGGCCGGTCGTGCTGGCCGTCGTTGCCGGCCGCCGCCACGACCACCCGGTCACCGCTCGTCAGCAGCTGCGCCAGCGCCGCCGTGAGCAGGACCGGTGGCCGGTCGTCGAGCGAGTATCCCCCCAGCGAGAGGTTGATGATCGGATCGTCGCCCGCCCGCCGGAGGGCCGCGACCAGGTCGCTCTCCCGGCACACCCCGAACGTGTCGACGATCCGCACCACTCTCGGCCGCACCCGCCGCGACCGGCCCAGCATCACCCCGGCGACGAAGTTCGCATGCCCGGCGTCGCCCTGGCGCACCCCCGCGCCGTCGTCCCCGGGCTCGAAGTCTTCGGTGACGTACCGCTCCTTCGGCAACGGGCTGTTCAGCCACACCCCGGTGTCCAGCACCAGGACCCTCACCCCGCCGGTCCCCTCCACCGGCGGGGTCAGCGCACCGGGCGGCGCGGGGCGCGGTGGCCCGTACGCTCCGGCGTGCGCGAACGGTGTCGAGACGAAGACGTGGTTCGGCGCGGCGGCCACCCTCGGGTCCCCGGCCGCCTCCGCCTGCACGCGCACGCGCCGGGCGGCTCGCGCGACGTCCAGGCCGGGCAGCCGCACCCGCCGGAAGCCGTCCGGGACATCCCCCTCCTCAACGATGTCCCGGGCGTCGAAGCCCTGCTCGGCGAACGCCTGGCGCGCGGTGCCGAAGTGATCCGCCCGCACGACGAGCTCGTCGGCGACGAAGCGCACCGGCGTGCCGTCCGCCCGGTCCTCGCGGCGCACCCACGGCAGCCCGGCCAGTCGCCGGGCGCGCCGGGAGCGCCACTCGTCCGGACGTGCGTCCGCGGCCATCGGGGCTCCTCCTCACCGTGCCGTCTTCGTTCTCGACACACATGAGGACCGCGACAGTTGTCCTGATACAAACCCACCCCGACTTCTTTCTGTCATACCCCCACGGCATGATGAGCGCCGTGGCGAGCATCGATCAGCGCACGGTCACCCGGGAGCTCACGGTCCTCGAGGTGACCAGCGGCGACAAGCAGGCGACCGTCCGCCCGGACGACACCGTGACCATAGGTCGCGACGCCGCCAACGACCTGGTGATCGAGGGCAACCTGATCTCCCGGCGGCACGCCGAGGTCATCTGGAACGACGACGGCTGGTTCCTGCGCGACCTCGACAGCCGCAACGGCACCTTCGTCGGCGGCGAGCGGGCGGCCTTCGTCGCCGCCACCGACGGCGGCGAGGTCCACCTCGGCTCGGCCGACGGCCCGAAGATCACGTTCCGGGTGAAGACGATCACCGAGCAGCTGCCCGTCGAGCCCTCGCCGCCGCAGCGCGAGGCGACCCGGCACGAGGTCGAGGCCGGGCGCATCCGCATCGGCCGCGGCGCCGACAACGACATCGTGCTGAGCGACCTGCGCAGCTCCCGCAACCACGCCGAGCTGCGCCGGACCGCGACCGGCGGCTTCGAGGTCGTCGACCTCGGCAGCCGCAACGGCACGTTCCACAACGGCAAGCAGGTCGCCCGCGAGGACATGCGGCCCGGCGACCTGATCTCGATCGGCAAGCACGAGTTCATCTTCGACGGCGCCCGGCTGCACGAGTTCGAGGACGCCGGCCCGTCCTCGCTCATCGCCGACGACCTCACGGTGCGCATCAAGGATGCGGTGCTGCTCGATGACGTCAGCTTCGCGCTGGCCGAGGGCAGCCTGCTCGCCGTCATCGGCCCCTCCGGCTGCGGCAAGTCCACGCTCGTCAAGGCCGTCGCCGGGCTGCGCCCCGCGACCCAGGGCACGGTGCGCTACGACGGCCGCGACCTCTACGCCGACTACGCCGAGCTGCGCTACCGCATCGGCATGGTGCCACAGGACGACGTGCTGCACCGCCAGCTCACCGTGCGCCGGGCCCTGCGCTTCGCCGCCGCCCTGCGCTTCGCCGACGACGTGCCGCGCAAGGAGCGCCGGGCCAAGGTCGCCGAGGTGCTCGAGACGCTCAACCTGACCGAGCGGGCCAAGCAGCGCATCGACAGCCTCTCCGGCGGCCAGCGCAAGCGCGTCTCGGTGGCCCTGGAGCTGCTCACCGAGCCGTCCCTGCTCTTCCTCGACGAGCCCACATCCGGCCTCGACCCGGCCCTGGACAAGGAGGTCATGGAGGAGCTGCGGGAGCTCGCGGACAAGGGCCGCACCGTCGCCGTCGTCACGCACAACGTCATGCACCTCGACCTCACCGACCGCGTGCTCGTGCTCACCGTCGGCGGCCGGATGGGCTACTTCGGGCCGCCCGGCGAGCTGCTGGAGTTCTTCGGCGCCGAGGACTACGCCGAGGTGTTCCGCGAGGTCACGAAGAACGCGGAGCACTGGACCCGCAAGTACCGTTCGTCCGAGCTCTACACGCGATACGTCACCGAGCAGATCGCCGAGGCCCCGCCCCCGAAGCCGGAGGTGGTGGAGCAGGTCACCGTGCCGGCCCAGCGGGTCGCCTCCGCCGGCGCACACGTGCCCTCGGCCCCGGCCGCTCCCGCGGCTGCGGCTCCTTCCGGGGCTGCGGCTCCTTCCGCGGGTGCGGCTCCTTCCGCGGCTGGGCCCGCGTCTCCGGTCGCGTCCTCGGGCGCGTCAGCGGGGTCGGCCGGTGACACGGCGGCGCTCGGGGAGTCCACGGCCGAGCAGGAGATGCCGCCCCGCCCCTCGGACCGTCTCGAGTCGCCGACCGCGGAGCAGCGGATGCCCGCCCGGCCCGCGTCCGCCGGTCCTGCGCCGGGCCCCTCCCCGGCGGCGGCGGCCCAGCCCGCGGCGGCCGGATCGGCGGTGGCGCAGTCGGCGGCGGCCGGATCGGCGGCGGGTCAGTCGGCGGTGGCCCGGTCGGTGGCGGGTCAGTCGGCGGTGGGCCGGACGGACAAGGCGGTCGGGCGGGCCCGGGTGAAGCTCGGCGGTGCGTCGCTGCGCAGCCGGGCACTGCACCCCGCGGCCCCGCTCCGCCAGTTCCTCACCCTGTGCCTGCGCATGCTGTGGGTGATCGGTGCCGACCGCGGCCTGAGCGTGTTCATGATCGGCCTGCCGCTGGCCCTGGCCCTGCTCACCCGCACGGTGCCGGGGGACAACGGGCTTGCCCCGGGCCTGCTCAAGTACAGCCTGGAGGCGCAGCGGCTGCTGGTCGTGCTCGCGGTCGGCGCCGCGTTCCTGGGCACGGCCGCGGCCATTCGCGAGCTGGTCAACGAGAGCACGATCTACAAGCGCGAGCGGGCGGTCGGGCTCTCGGCCGGCGCCTACCTCGCCTCCAAGGTCTTCGTGTTCGCGCTGATCATCATCGTGCAGACCGCGCTGTTCACCTGGCTCGCGCTGCTGGGCAAGAACCCGCCGAAGGACCCGCTGATCTTCCCGAAGCACTGGCTGGTGGAGATCACGATCCCGGTGGCCATGGTCGCGCTCGCCTCGATGGCGTTCGGCCTGCTGGTCAGCGCGCTGGTCAAGACGACCGAGCAGACGACGCCGGTGCTGGTGGTCGTGGTGATGGCCCAGCTCGTGCTCTCCGGCGGCCTCTTCGAGCTCGACGGGCAGAACGTCCTGGAGCAGATCTCGTGGCTCTTCCCGACCCGCTGGGGCCTGGCCGCGGGCGCGTCCACGGTGGACCTGCAGTCGATGATCCCGTTCAAGGACGCGCTGTGGGAGCACACCACCGGGGCCTGGTGGCGCTCGGTGCTCATCCTGTTCGTGCAGATCGCGCTGCTGATCGGCCTGGCCCGGCTGGCCCTGCGCCGCTCGGAACCCGGCCGCCAGTAGGACCGCTCGCGCCGGGCCGCCGCCGCGAGCAGGACCGCTCACGGCCGGGACGCGGCCGCTCACGCCGGGGGCGCGGCTACTGACGCCGGGACGCGGCTGCTCAGGCCGGGACGCGGCTGCTCAGGCCGGGACGCGACCGCTCACGCTGGGGCGGCCGCTCGCGCTGGGGATGCGGCTGCTCAGGGTGGGGTGCGGCTGCTCACGCCGAGGCGCGGCCGCTCACGCTGGGGGCGCGGCTGCGCAGACTGGGGCGGGGCTGCTCAGGCTGGGGGCGCGGCTGGTCGGGCCTGGGCGCGGCTACTCACGACGAGGCCCGGCCGCGGCATCGAGGCCTGGCCGCCGTGCCGGGCGATACCCAGGCTGTCGAAGGCGGTCCGGCCGCTGCCCCGGCTGTCGAAGGCGGCCCGGCCGCTGCTCGTGATGTCCCCGCCGATGCAGACAACGCGACGGCGGGGATATTGTTTGCCCGGCTAAGGAAAACCGCACCAGCGAACGACGGAGTGCAGCATGTCAGACGCGATCCGGGCCGAGACCGTGTTCATCGGCGATGAGCAGATCCAGGCGTACCAGGCCCGCCCGCTCGACCCCGGCCCGTTCCCGGGCGTCGTGGTCATCCACCACCTGCCCGGCTACGACGAGGCCACCAAGGAGATGGTGCGCCGGTTCGCCGCCAACGGGTACGCGGCGATCTGTCCGAACCTGTTCTGGCGCGAGGCCCCCGACGCGTCGCCCGACGACGCCTCCGCGTTCGTGCGCGGGCAGGGCGGCATCCCCGACGAGCAGATCATCCGGGACGTCGCCACCGCCGCGGCCGCGCTGCGCGCCCTGGACAACGCCAGCGGCAAGGTCGGCGTGATCGGGCACTGTTCCGGCGGCCGCCAGTCGCTGCTGGTCTCGACCGCCGTCGACGTGGACGCGGCCGTCGACTGCTACGGCGCCTTCGCGCTCGAGGCGCCCCCGACCGGGTTCCCGCTCAAGGTCACCTCGATCCAGGACCGCCTGGGCGACGTGCGCTGCCCGGTGCTCGGGCTCTTCGGCGACGACGACAAGTTCCCGGCGCCGGCCGAGGTCGCGCGCCTCGCCGAGCTGCTCGCCGCGCACGGCAAGAGCTTCGAGCACCACAGCTACGAGGGTGCCGGGCACGGGTTCTTCGCCGTGGACCGCCCGTCCTACCGGCCCGAGGCCGCGGTCGACGGCTGGAAGCGCATTTTTACCTTCTTCGGCACGCACCTGGGGGCCTGACATGTGCACCTACGAGACCGAGCTGGTCGACATCGAGGGCGCCGGCAAGGGCGCGACGGGCTGGTTCGACGTGACCCGGGCGGCGGTCTACGTCGACCACCCGGTGCACGCCCAGTTCGGGCACACCCTGAACATCGACTTCGCCAACCCGGCGCTCGGCCCGTCGGCCCGGGTCGCCGTCGAGCTCACCGAGGAGGCCGCGCTGGCCCTGGTCGCGGCCATCCAGCAGGCCCTGGCCAACGCGCCCGCGGGCCTGGCCAGCGCCACCGCGCCGGTCTGAGCGCCACTCGGGGGGCCGGCCACCGTCATTACGAAAAAAGCCGCATAACTGGCATAAGCCATAGGTGCTGCATGAGCGGGCGGATGCCGATAAATCCGGATATGTCGTGTCGTCGAAACAGGCGCGACATATCCGGCTCTACCGCAGCGCGCCCCGGCGGAGCAGGATCAGGGGATGGGCGCCTACCGCGACACGTATCAGCGCAGCCTCGAAGACCCCGAGTGGTTCTGGCGCGACGCGGCGGCCGGCGTCGACTGGGACCGCATGCCCATGCGCATCCTCGACGCCGACAACCCGCCGTTCTACCGCTGGTACCCCGACGCCGAGCTCAACACCTGCCACAACGCCCTGGACCGGCACGTGCACGGCGGCCGCGGCGACGACCTCGCGCTCGTGTACGACAGCCCGGTCACGGGCACCGTGCGCCGGTACACCTTCCGGGAACTGCGCGACGAGGTCGCCGTCTTCGCGGGCGCCCTGCGCAACCTCGGCGTCGGGCGGGGCGACCGGGTCGTCGTCTACATGGCGATGGTGCCCGAGGCCGTGATCGCCATGCTGGCCTGCGCGCGGCTCGGCGCCGTGCACTCGGTGGTGTTCGGCGGCTTCGGGCCCAAGGAGCTCGCGGCCCGCATCGACGACGCCAAGCCGAAGGTCGTCGTCGCGACCTCGTGCGGGATCGAGCCGAGCCGGGTGGTGCACTACAAGCCGCTGCTCGACGCCGCCCTGGACGAGGCCGGGCACCGGCCCGAGCACGTCGTGGTGCTGCAGCGCGAGCAGGCCCCGGCGCTGCTGCGCGACGGCGAGCTGACCTGGGCGGACGCGGTCAAGGACGCCGGCGCGGCCGGGTGCGTCGCGACGGCGGCCACCGATCCGCTGTACGTCCTCTACACCTCCGGCACGACCGGCCGCCCCAAGGGCATCGTGCGCGACAACGGGGGCCATGCCGTCGCGCTCACGTGGTCGATGGCGAACATCTTCGGCTGCGGGCCGGGCGACGTCTTCTGGGCGGCGTCCGACGTCGGCTGGGTCGTCGGGCACTCCTACATCGTCTACGCCCCGCTGCTCGCCGGCGCGACGACGGTGCTGTACGAGGGCAAGCCCGTCGGCACCCCCGACGCCGGCGCGTTCTGGCGGGTCGTCGCCGACCACGGCGTCAACGTCCTCTTCGCCGCCCCGACCGCGATCCGCGCGATCCGCAAGGAGGACCCGGACGGGGCCCGGATCGACCGCGAGCGCCTCAAGAGCCTGCGCACCCTGTTCATGGCGGGGGAGCGGCTCGACCCGCAGACCTACGAGTGGGCCGGCGAGCGGCTCGGCGTGCCGATCGTGGACAACTGGTGGCAGACCGAGACCGGCTGGCCGATCGCCGCGAGCCCGCGCGGCCTCGAGGAGCTGCCCACGAAGCCGGGTTCGCCGTCGGTACCGATCCCCGGCTACGACGTGCGCGTGCTCACCCCGGACGGGCAGGACGCCGCGACCGGCACCGACGGCGCCATCGCCATCCGGCTGCCGCTCCCGCCCGGGTGCCTGCCCACGCTGTGGGGCGACGACGAGCGGTACGTGCGCTCGTACCTCTCCGCCTACCCCGGCCACTACCTGACCGGCGACGGGGGCCGGTTCGACGAGGACGGCTACCTCTACGTGATGGGCCGCACCGACGACGTCATCAACGTCGCCGGCCACCGCCTGTCGACCGGCGCGATGGAGGAGGTGCTCGCGGGCCACCCCGCGGTCGCCGAGTGCGCCGTCATCGGCGTCGACGACGAGCTCAAGGGCCAGGTGCCGCGCGGGTTCGTGGTGCTCAAGGCGGGCGTGGACACCCCGGCCGAGACGGTCGCGGCCGAGCTCGTCCAGCTCGTGCGGGACCGCATCGGGGCGGTGGCGAGCCTGCGCAGCGTGCGCGTGGTGGCCGCGCTGCCCAAGACGCGCTCGGGCAAGATCCTGCGCCGGACCATGCGGGGGATCGCCGACGGCCGCGAGGAGCCGGTGCCCTCGACCATCGAGGATCCCGCGGTGCTCGACGCCCTGCGCCCGGTGCTCAGAGAGCCGTGACCGCCGGTGCTCGCACGGCCGTAGCCCGGTGTTCAGAAAGCCGTGACCGCCGGTGCTCGGAACGGCCGTAGCCCGGTGTTCAGAAAGCCGTGACGCTGACAGCGAACACGCTCACGGCGAACGGGGGATCTCAACGGGCCGCCGAGGCAATACCGTCGACAGCATGGCCGATATTGAGATCCCGTTCGACAGCGCCGTCTTCGAGCGCCTGCTCAGCAAGCGAATCATCGTGCTCGGGACCGAGGTGAACGACGAGAGCGCGAACCGCATCTGCGGCCAGCTGATCCTGCTCGCCGCCGAGGACTCCGAGAAGGACATCGCCTTCTGGATCAACTCCCCGGGCGGCTCGGTGTCCGCCGGCATGGCGATCTACGACACCATGAAGTTCATCAAGAACGACGTGTCGACCGTGGTCATGGGCATGGCCGCGTCGATGGGCCAGTTCCTGCTCAGCGCCGGGACGCCGGGCAAGCGCTACGCGCTGCCGCACTCGCGGGTCATGATGCACCAGCCCTCGGGCGGCATCGGCGGCACCGCGGCCGACATCGCCATCCAGGCCGAGCAGATGCTCTTCACGAAGAAGACCATGCAGCGGCTCATCGCCGAGCACACCGGGCAGACCTACGAGCAGATCGAGGCCGACTCGGACCGCGACCGCTGGTTCACCGCGCAGGAGGCGAAGGACTACGGGTTCGTCGACCGGGTCGTCGAGGGGGCCGAGCAGCTCGCGCTGTCCTGAGCCGGGATCGCGAGCGGCCCGAGCCTTCCCGGACCAGGGTCTCGGGTGGCTCGCGCTTTGCCGGGTCAGGCTCTACAGTCCCAAGATGTGAGCATTGATCGCGAAGTGGCGCCGGAGCAGGCCGGATTCGACGCACGGCGGCTGGCCCGCCTGGACGCCCACTTCGCGCGCTATGTCGACGACGGCCGCCTTGCCGGCTGGCAGCTCGCGATCGCGCGCGACGGCAAGGTCGTGCACCACAGCGTCTACGGGCAGCGCGACGCCGAGGCCGGGCGGCCGGTCGAGCCCGACACCCTCTGGCGGCTGTACTCGATGACCAAGCCGGTCACCTCCGTCGCCGCGATGCTGCTGTGGGAGGAGGGCCACTTCGAGCTCACCGACCCGATCAGCCGCTGGCTGCCGGAGTTCCGGGACATGCGGGTCTACGACAAGGGCTCGGTGAGCCAGCCGTTCACCGTCCCGGCGGCCGAGCCGATCCGGGTCTGGCACCTGCTCACGCACACCTCCGGGCTGACGTACGGCTTCCTGCACACCTCCGTCGTCGACGCCCTGTACCGCAAGGCCGGCTACGACCTGACCACCAGGCCCGGCGCCGACCTCGCCGAGGCCTGCCGCGACTTCGCCGCGCTGCCGCTGCTGTTCCAGCCGGGCACCGCCTGGGGCTACGGGGTCAGCACCGACGTGCTCGGCCGCCTGGTCGAGGTGGTCGCGGGCATGTCCCTGCCGGAGTTCGTGCGCACCCGGATCCTCGAGCCGCTGGGCATGCACGACACGACCTGGTCCGTGGCGCCGGGCGAGCCGCGGATGGCGGCGTTGTACGTCCCGGGCCCCGACGGCCGCCGCGTGCGCTTCGACGCCGTGGGCGACATGGCGTTCGAGGAGCCGAAGGCCCCGGCGGGCGGCGGCGGCCTGATCTCGACCGCCGCCGACTACCAGAAGTTCATGACGATGCTGCTGCGCCGCGGCGACGGGCTGCTCGCCCCGCGCACCGTCGCCTTCATGACCCGCAACCACCTGCCCGGCGACGTGGATCTCGACACGGTGCAGACCGGCGGCTTCGCCGAGACGACGTTCGAGGGCGTCGGCTTCGGCCTGGGCTTCGCCGTGGTCCGCGACCCCGTCCCGGCCCGCGTGTTCAGCAGCCCCGGCACGTACTACTGGGGCGGCGCGGCGAGCACCGCCTTCTGGATCGACCCGGTCGAGCGGCTCACCGTGGGCTTCTACACCCAGCTGCTGCCGTCGAGCACCTACCCGCTGCGCCCCCAGCTGCGCCAGCTCATCTACAGCGCGCTCACCGACTAGCCGCGCCGGCGGGCGGTCCTACACGAACGTGAGGTTGCCGCCGCCCGTGGCGACGTGCACCTTGTGCACCGAGCCCGGGTCGGTCTTGATCGACCCGGTCTGCTTGCCGCCGTCGAGCTGGGTTTCCATCGCGTACCCGTCCGAGGTCAGGCGCAGGTTCACGTTCCCGCCGCCGCTGTCGATGTCGATGCGGTCCGGGGCCTGGGTGACCTTGAGGTCGACCGGGCCGCCGCCGGTGCGCGCGTTGAACTCCGGCGGGGCGAGCCCCTCCCCGTTCACGCCGCCGCCGTCGGACTGCACGTCGATCAGGCCGGTGAGCCCGTGCAGCTCGATCCGCCCGCCGGAGCTGTCCAGCCGGACGCTCAGCGTCGAGGGCATCTCGATCTCGTAGGAGATCGAGCAGTCGTTCTTCGGGCAGCCGCCCGAGCCGAGGATGAGCTCCCCGCCGTCGACGTTCTGCTTGCGGCCCGGCTTGTCGCTCTTGAACTTCATCGTCTCGGTCACCTTGATGGTGGCCCCGTTGCCGGCCTTGATGGCGACCGCGCCGCCCTCGCTGTCGACCTCCACGACGCTCACGGCGTCCTTGACCTCGAACGCGTTGGTGGCGGTCTGCTCCGGGCCGTCCTTGGTGGCCTTGTCCGGCGACTGCGACGGGGAACCGCAGGCGCCCAGGGCGAGCAGGACGGCGGCGGCGGGGGTGAGGACGCGCAGCGGCAGTGACTTCACGGGGCACAGCTTTGCACGCGGAGCGCGTCGATCTTCGGTAGGGTCGCCGCCGTGAGCCTCGTCGATGCCGCGTACGCCCGCGCCGCCGCCAACGGCTTCGGGCAGTCCTGCGAGCCGGAGGTCGGACGGCTGCTCGCGGCCCTCGCCGCCGCCCTGCCGCCGGGCGCCCGGGTGCTGGAGATCGGCACCGGCGCCGGGGCCGGCACCGCCTGGATCGCCGAGGGCCTGCGCCCCCGCACCGATGTCACCGTCGACTCGATCGAGGCCGATCCGGCCGTCGCGGCCGTCGCCGCGACCGGGGACTGGCCGCCGTTCGTGCGCCTGCACGTGGCCGATGCGCTCGAGTTCCTCGCGACGGCGCCGGGCGGATACGACCTCGTGTTCGCCGACGCCTTCGGCGGCAAGATCGAGGGGCTCGACCGTACCGTCGCCAAACTCCACCCCCGGGGGACCCTCGTGGTCGACGACATGACCCCGGTCGAGGGATGGCCGGAGGACTTCCGGGCCAAGCAGGACGGGGTGCGCCGGGCGCTGCTCGCCGACCCGCAGCTGGTCACCGTGGAACTGGCCCACGGGTCGGGCATGATCGTCGGCGTCCGTCGACCCCCGGCGGGCTGAACGGCGCGGCGGGGGTCGGCCGCGCGGCCGCTGACGCCGGGGGAGCGGGGTCGGTACCGTCACTGCGATGAGTGCGGTCGTGCTGGCCCTGCACGGGCTTCTCGTGGAGGGGACCGTCGCGACGATCGAGCCGGTGCTCGCCGGACTCCTGGTCGCCGACGAGCCCCGGCTGGTGCTCGACGTGTCCCAGGTGACGGTGTGCGACACGACCGGCGCCGAGCTGCTCGTCGGGGTGGCCGGGATGGCCCGCGACCGCGGTGGGGAGCTGCGCCTGGCCGCGCCGTCGCCCGCGATCCGCTCCTGGCTCGGGGTCGCCGCCGGGATGAGCGGCATTGCCACCTTCGCCACCATCGAGGGCGCCCTGGAGTCCGACCCGCGCGACCTGCTCGGCCCGGCCCTGCCGGCGCCGGCGATCTGCGTCGAGGACCCGCCGCCGCCCCCGCTCAGCCCGGACGAGCACCGCACGTTCCCGCGCGGCCGCCCGCGCTGGCGGGTCAACCCTTCGGGCCGCGCACGATCACGCCGAGGTCCCGCATCACCGCGTCGGTGAGCCCGGGCAGCTGTGCCGGCTCGATCGTCACGCCGCGCAGGCTGGTCATCCCGCTGACCTCCGACAGCTGATTGCCGCGCAGATCGGCGCCGCGCAGGTCGCAGCTCTCGAACGACATCTGCCGCAGCCGGCAGCCCTGCATCGCCGCGTGGGGCAGCACGCAGTCGCGCAGGTTGGTGTTGACCAGCACGCAGCCGACGAACCCCGTCGGGCCGGTGGTGTTCACCTCGTTGAGCGTGGCCCCGTCGAGCCGGCAGCCCTCGAACAGCACGTCGGACAGGCGCGACTCGCCCAGGTTGGCCCACGTCAGCTTGCAGTTGACGAAGTGGACCCGCTCCAGGGTCAGCCCGGTCAGCCGCGCCGCGGTGAAGTCGACCTTCTCGAACCGGCAGCCGGTGATCGTCACGTCCTCCCACACCACCCCGTTGAGGTCGAGGTTCTCGAGGTGGGAGCGGCGCAGCCGGGCGTCGATGAGCGTGGTGCGGATGGCGCGGCCGGTCTGCACGTGGGCCTCGTTGAGGTTGCCGCCCCAGGGAGCGCTGACCGGCTCCAGCTCGCCGGAGTCGAACGCGGGGAGCTCGATGTCGATGTCGTGCACGCTGCGCAATGCCACGTACCTCACCGTAGAGGGTCGCCCGAGGGTGTGGCACGTAGGCTGTCAGGTCATGAACGAAGCGGGAGTGCGGCCGCGGGTGGACGGGCGCACATTACGGGCCGAACGCACCCGGCAGGCGATCACCGACGCGCACTTCGCGCTGCTCGAGGAGGGTGAGCTGCGGCCCACCGCCGAGCGGATCGCCGATCGGGCCGGGGTGTCGCTGCGCGCGCTGTGGACCAACTTCAAGGACATGGAGGGCCTGTTCGCGGCGGCCGGCGAGCGGCTCATGGAGCGGCAGCGCGCGGAGTACCGCCCGATCCCGGCCGACCTGCCGCGGGACGAGCGCATCGAGCGATACTGCGCCCAGCGCGCCCGCCTGCTGGAACTCATCGCCCCGGCCGCCCGCGCCGCGCGCATCCGCGAGCCGTTCTCGGCGCAGCTGCGCAAGAACCGGGCCTGGTATCTCGAGATCGCCCGCGAGGAGCTGCAGACGCTCTTCGCCGCGGAGCTCGAGGCGGCCGGGGACGCCCGCGCCGAGGTGGTGGACGCGCTCACCGCCGCCGTGACCTTCGCGAGCTGGTCGATGTGGCGCGACGAGCTGCACCTCGACGTGGCGGGCGCCACGGCGGTGCTGCGCCGCGCGGTGAGCGCCCTGCTGCCGCTCGCAGGCACGGCATAAGTTTGGCTTAGACCGTCGTTAAATCGGCTTCCGCGGGCGAATCCGGCGCTCCCGGCCTTCTAGTGTCAGGTGCGGCTTGGATTCGCACGCATGCCTGGAGGCTCTGGTGTCATCGTACGGCGACGGTTACCCGGACCGGTACGACCGCTACGACCCGTACGGTGCCGAGCCCGCCCGCGACGGCTGGGGCGACCGCGGTGGGCGGCCGGAGCGGGGTTTCTACGACGAGCCGGGCCCGTACGGCGGCGGTTACCAGGACGCGCCGGAGCCCGAGGACGCGCGGCGCGGCAAGCGCATGCTGCTCGTGGCCGCCATCGGCGCGGTCGCCCTCGTCGTGGTGGGCGCGGTCGCGTTCGGCGGCTCGCTGCTGCTGTCCAAGAGCTCCAACGCCTCCCCGCGGTCCAACCTCGCCGCCGCGGCCGCGGCCACCACCGAGGCCGGTGACCTGTTCGCGGGCGCCTCCGGCGACCCGAGCGCCGCCGGCTCGAGCGCCCCGGCCGAGAACGCCTCGACCGCGCCGGCCCCGACGACGAAGGCGCCGGGCACCACCGCCGCGGCCCCGAAGCCCACGCCGACGACCAAGAAGCCCACGACCGCGGCGGGCGGGGGCAGCAACGTGGCGTACGAGAACCAGGTCCTGGCGATCGTGAACACCGAGCGGGCGAAGGCCGGCTGCCAGCCGCTGGCCTACAACGCGAAGCTGCGCGCGGCCGCGTACAAGCACTCGGCCGACATGGCCGCCAAGGACTACTTCTCGCACGACTCGCAGGACGGCACCTCCTTCGCCACCCGGATCTCGAACGAGGGATACCGATGGTCGAACGCGGCCGAGAACATCGCCAAGGGCCAGCGCACGCCCGAAGAGGTCATGAACTCCTGGATGAACAGCTCCGGGCACCGCGCCAACATCCTCAACTGCAAGCTCAAGGACCTGGGCGTGGGCCTGGCCTACCAGGGCAAGACGGCGATCTGGACCCAGGATTTCGGCACCCAGATGTAGGGGGGCCGGCGGGAGAGATCCTTGATCAAGGGATCGATCGGTACCGAAGAGTAAGTTCCTTCGTCCGTCCGGAGGTTGTGCCGCAGCACAGCGTCGGGCACTGTACACAAGGCGCGATGATCCCTGCCCAGTGCGGGTGGCGCGTTGCTCAGCGACGTGCCAGACTCACCGCGATCAGTGCTCACGGTGCCCGCGCGGATTACTCACCTTCGAACCCCCGCCGGGTGCGTTCCACTCGGGAATCTCCAGCATTCGCTGTGCGCACAGCAGGGGGTACAACGTGTTCGCTGCTCCCCAGCGGCGGCGGCTCGCGGCGCTGGCCGCCGCGGCGCTCCTGGGCCTGGGACTGGCGACGGTGGACGCCTCGCCGGCGGCTGCGGCCGGGGTCGGGTACGTCCGCCTCGCCCACCTCTCGCCCGACACGCCGGCGGTCGACGTCTATCTGAGCTCGGTCACCGGCGCCATCCCGCAGCAGAAGTTCGACGCCGTCGCGTACGGCACCGTCTCCAAGTACCTGCCGCTGCCGCCCGGCACCTACGCGGTGGCGATGCGCAAGCAGGGCGACCCGGCCTCGGCCGCGCCGGTGCTGAGCACCCAGGCGACGGTGGAGGAGGGCAAGGCCTACACGGTCGCGGGCACCGGCAAGTTCGCCGACCTCGGCCTGAAGGTGATCGCCGACGACCTCGGGCTGCCGGAGCCGGGCAAGGCGAAGGTGCGGGTCATCCAGGCCTCGGTGCGCCAGCCGGTGCTCGACGTCTCGGTGTCGGGCGGCGCGAAGATCGCCGACGGCGTGCAGTTCGCCACGACGACGGCGTACCAGACCGTCGACCCCGGCCGCTGGACGCTGCGGCTGGCCGCCCCGAGCGCGACGGGCGCCGCGACGACGGTGACCGCCCCGCTGAAGGCCGGCGCGGTGTACTCGCTGATCATCCTCGACGGCAGCGGCGGCCTGACGGCGCAGCTGCGCACCGACGCCTCCAGCGGCGGGGTGCCGGAGGGCGGCGTGGACACCGGCGCGGGCGGCACGGCCGGCGAGCGGGGCCTGAACCCGCTGCTGCCGATCGGCGGCGGCGTGGCCGTGCTGATGCTGGCGGTGGCCGGCGGCCTGCTCTGGCGCCGCGGCCGTTCCCGCACGGCGGCGGCCGCCTGACCGGCCTACGCTCGACCGCATGGGCAGGACCGGGAGGGTGGTCAGGCACCGGGCGCTCCGGCGGCGCGCGGACCTGACCGCCACCCGGCGCCGGACCCTCATGCTCATCGGGTGCGTGCTGGCCCTGGCCGCGCCGATGATCGCCGGGGCCGCGACGCTGGTCGGCCGCCGGGTCGGCATCGACGCCGGCGACGCCACCTGGATCGTGCCGCACAGCATCGACCTCTCGGCCGCGAACGCCGCGCCGGACGCGCCCCCGACCCGCCTGCGCATCGCGAGGCTCGGCGTGGACACGCCCCTCGAGGACCTGCGGATGGACGCGGCGGGGGTGCTGGAGAGCCCGAAGGTGTTCGGCGAGGCGGGCTGGTTCACCGGCGGCGCCTACCCCGGCGACGCGGGCCCGGCGGTGCTGGCGGGGCACGTGGACTCCAAGACCGGCCCGGCCGTCTTCTACCGGCTGCACGAGCTCGCGGCGGGGGACACGGTCGAGGTGCGGCGGGGCGAGGGCTGGCTGACGTTCCGCGTGACGGCGAGCGAGCACTACGCGAAGGCCCAGTTCCCGAGCGCGAGGGTCTACGGCCCGACGCCGGTGCCGGAGCTGCGGCTCATCACGTGCGGGGGCACCTTCGATCAGGCGCGCCGTTCGTACCGCGACAACCTGGTCGTCTACGCGGTGCTGATCTGAGCGCCCTGAACCGAGCGGCCCCGGACCGAGCGCGCTGATCCGAGCGCGTGATCCGGGGAGAACGTTTGGGGTCGGTGTGCCAGGTCGCCTCGCGGCGATAGGCGCGACACGGCTCCAGCCGAACGGTATTCCGTGAAGGCAGTGTGGTGAGGCCCGGGGACACACAGCACACCGACTCCATGAACAGTAGCGCGGTCGCCACGCGTCGTCCCGTGATCGAGGACACAGCACTCAGATGAGCGCGGCGGCCCGCCAGACGGACTTCGCCGGCCCCTCGACCAGGCCGAGCTCCTGCAGATACGTGGTCACGCGGGTGCCGGCCCACCGCAGCGTCTCGCGGAAGCGCGGGTTCGCCCAGGCGGCCGCGCGGGCCCGGGCCGGGTCCAGCCCGACCGCCGCGTACGCCTGCGGGTTGATGAGCGTGTGGGTGACCGTGTACGCGGCGCGGGCGACGATGATCTGGCAGTACCACCGCCGGGGTCTCCACGCGGTGGCGACCTGCCGGGCGAGCTCGTCGCGCGCGAACCGGATGTGCCGGGCCTCCTCGACCACGTGGATCCGCGAGACCATCCGCACCAGCGGCTGGAGGCTCTCGTCGGCCATCGCCTCGCGCTGGAGGGCGTCGAGGATCTCCTCGGCGATGAGCGCGGCCGCGAACGTCTGGATCCCGCCGGCGGTCGCGCCCAGGTAGCGCCCGAGCGCCCGGTGCACCGCGGCCGGCTGGTAGGCGGGCGTGCCGAGCGCGTCGATCATCCGGCCGAACATGACGCTGTGCCGGCACTCGTCGCCGACCTCGGTGAGCGCGTACTGCACGTGCCCGCTGCGCGGGTCCATCCCGGTCACGTGGCGCAGCAGCATGCGCATGAGCAGCACCTCGAACCAGATGCCGATGCTGGCGATGCTGGCCACCTCGTGCTTGGAGAGCTCGACGCGCTGCTCGGGGGTGAGCGCGTCCCACAGCTCGGTGCCGTAGAGCGACAGGCGGCGCTCGGGGGCGTAGAGCAGGCCGGCGGGCTGCGGCGCGGCCCAGTCGATGTCGATCCCGGGGTCGTACGAGTTGCCGGCCGAGATCTTCAGCAGGCGGGCGGCGGTGGCCTCGCGAGCGGCGGCGACATCCGGCATGGCGGGCTCCTTGACGTTACCGGCCGGTAGTTGGTACTAGTCAGTACCATGCCCGAGGAATCGTCGCCGGTCAAGGCCTCGCTGCTGTCGCAGGGGCGCACCTACGCCGTTGAGCTGCGCGTTTCCGGCCAGTTCCAGCCCATCGACGGCCGGTTCCACTGGAGCGCGCGGATGTCGGCGGGCCCCGAGGTGGTGGCCCTGCTGCGCTGCGGGGACCGGGACGTCCTCCTGGCGGGTCTGGACGGCGCCGACCCGGTGCCCGCGCGGCTGCTCGAGCTCAACCCGTGGGGCGAGATCCGGGTGGCCGGCACCGGGCGGCCGCCGGGCTGAGCGGCTTTCGCGGGCCCTCGGGCGGCGCCCCGGCTTGTCGTATGCTCTGCGGCGTGGCGAGCCCAGGGGCAGGGACGGCCGAGCCGCCGCCGGCCGGACGGCTGAGGCTGGCGCTGCTCAACGCCCCCGTGCGCTGGCTCGTGGCCGGCATCGCGGCGGTCGCGGTCCTGGTCTGCGGCGCGTTCGGCGGCTTCGACAAGGCCGCGCCGGACGGGCCGCCGCCGTTCACCGTCGGGCAGCCCTACGCGGCCGGCGGCTGGACCGTCACCGTGCACGGCGTGCGGGCCCTCGACGAGCTGCCGCCGCTGCGGCACAAGGAGAACAGCGGCTGGCGCTGGATCGTCGTGGTCGCCACGGTCGAGGTGACCGACGCCGGCCAGAGCACCCTGTTCTACCCCCAGGCCCTGCAGATCCACGGGGTCAAGGGGGTGCCGGGGAAGTTCGCAGACCACGTGGCCGGCGCGGCCGACGCCGCCGAGAACGCGGCCGTGCACCCCGGCGTGCCGGCCCGGTTCGGCTACTGCTGGGAGCAGCGGGCCGAGGCGCCGGTCCCGACCGAGCTGCAGGTGGGCATCTTCGCCCTCACGTACACCTTCGACAACGCCACGAACAAGGGTGCGTGGCTGCCGGCGAAGGAGCGGCCGGCCGCGGCGGCCATGGTCCCGATCGACACGAAGCCGGCCTCCTGATGGTCGCCACCGACCAATCCGCGCCCCCGGGCTCGCCGCCGGCCGCCGCTCGGCACCGCCGGGCCGGGCTGCCGCTGCGGACCCGGATCGTCACCGCGCTGCTGGTGCTGGCGACGGTCGCGGCCGGGGCGCTGGTCGTGCGCCTCAAGCCCGACCAGGAGCACGGCGGCCGGCCCTTCCTGCGGCCGGGGACGGCCGGCGGCGTCGTGGACGTCGGCACCTTCCAGGTCGTCGTGCTCGACGCGGCGGGCGGCACGAAGCTCAAGCACCCGCGCAACGGCCTGACCCTCGACACCACGGGCGTGTGGGCGCTGGTCCGCGTCCGGGTGGCGGCGACGCGGGAGCCGGTCATCCTGCGGTACGCGCGCCTGCGCGACGACCGCGGCCGCACGTTCAGCGCGACGGGCCGCGTCACCCAGCCCCTCACCGACGGCCGCGCGTTCCAGCCCGGCGTCTGGGTCGAGGGCCACATCGTCTTCGAGGTCGCCAGGGACGCGAAGGCGCTGACCCTGCTCCTGGGCGAGCACTCGGGCCTCGGACCCGGCCTGCTGACCCTGGCGGAGGTGCCGATCGCCGCGGCGGTACCGCGGTGGCTCGGCCAGTCGACGCCGCTGGACGTCCCGGACGCGATTCTCGCCGCGTGAGCGGGGGCTGGTGGCGACGCAACCGCTGGGGCCTGCTCCTGCTCGCCCCGGCCGTCGCCTCCCGTTCCCCTAGAGCCGCCCGATCTCGCGCGTCGGCTCGTCCTCGGGCCGGACGCGAGGCGCCAGCACCTCCTGCGTCACATCGTCCGGCGTCACGTCGTGTGGCGGCGCGGTGATCAGTGACGCCGGCACCTCCTGCGTCGCGTCGTCCTCCACGGGTGGAGGCGGATCGGCGGGCGCGGTGATCAGTGACGCCGGCACCTCCTGCGTCGCGTCGTCCTCCACGGGCGGAGGCGGATCGGCGGGCGGGGCCCCGAGCGGCACCGCGAACGGCGCGTCCGGGTTGCGCGCCGGCGCCTCCGGTGCGGGCGCCCACGCCGCGGCCGGGGCGGGTTCGGGGTCGTCGGCGGGCTCCGGGAGGGCGGCGGCCTCGCGCTGCTCGGGGTCCAGCCGCTGGGCGAGCACCAGCCGGTCGACCGCCGCGCACAGCAGGCAGATCAGCACCACGTCGGCGACGATCTCGTTGAGCGGGTTCAGCATCCGGTCCAGCAACAGCCACGTCTGCTCGTCGCGCGGGCCGACGATCCAGCGCTCGAGGTCCCACAGCCACGCCTCCAGGCCGCCGAGCCGGTGCCCGTCCACGACCAGCGGCGAGACCGCCACGAAGAGGAGGCAGAACAGCAGCAGCGGCCGGGTGCTGCCGCGGGCGAGCAGCCGCAGGCCGACCAGCAGCGGGCCGAAGCGGTCGTTGAGCTCGCCGCGGACCTGGCTCCTCGCCCACTGCCGCACGAAGCCGACCCGGCCGGCGTGGCGCTCCCCGTGATCGCGGGCGAGGTCGGCGAGGCGGTGGCCGTAGACGACCGCGCCGACGGTGAGCCACGCGACCGGGGCGAGCACGACCGTCTGCGCGTTGGCCAGCAGCAGCCCGGCGACGACGAACACGGCGCCCGCGGCGATCGCGAACGGGTTGCCGATCTCGCCGAGCCCGCCGGTGACGTCGTCGCGCACCGCGCCGAGCCAGGCGGCGGCGCGCAGGCCGCCGAACCAGTCGCCGGCGAGCCCGGGGAGCGCGGCGAGCGGGATGAACACGAGCATCAGCCAGACCGACTCGAGGTAGGTGGCGAGCAGGCCCAGCCAGTGCGGGCCCCGCGGCGGGGCGCCCGCCTCGCGCGGCCTGCGCAGCCGGCCCAGGCCCCAGCACGCGGCGAACGCGACGGCGACGACCGCGAGGACGGCCGGGGAGAGGCCCAGGTCCAGCCGCTGGGCGTCGGTGAGCGGCATCGGGCCGCCCTCGAGCACGGCGGCGAAGCGGGCCTGGTGGTAGTCGTCCCAGACCGCGGACCGGTAGCGCTCGATGGTGTCGTCGAGGTACCCCTGCGCCGACCACACGGCCAGGAAGGGCAGCAGCACGCTGCCGAAGTGGTCGAGGATGCCCCGGTGCCAGGTGCCGGCGCGGTCGTGGGCGGCGCGGGCGAACGGCAGCGAGCCGCGCACGACGCGCATCATGAGCACGTAGGTCATGAGCACCAGCAGCGGCACGACCATGAGCAGCAGCGCGCCGGCGAGCGGGTGCCAGGAGCTCGCGACGACGGCCAGGCGCGTGGCGCCCCACCGTGCGGCGAAGCCGGCCGCGGCGACCGCCAGCAGCGTGGGGAAGTGGCGGCCGAGCAGGCGCAGGGCGGTGCCGGCGAAGGACCCGACGCCGGCCGGTCCGCGCCTGGACGCACCCAGCAGGCCCCCCGTCACGCTCGGAGGCTATCCCGGTGCGGGCGCCCGGCTCAACGCGCCGGGCGCCACGCTGGCCCCGGTCCCGGCATCTGGCGGAGTGCCGGAGGTGGAGGGCATCGCGTGGCGCCCGGTTTCGCTCGTGTTCGGGTGTACCGCGGGTGGCAGGTGAGGGCCGGCGGGTACTGGTCGGCGCGGATTCTCCGGCGGGCGGGTGGTGCCGCGTGGTGGCCGCGGCACGTGGTCCGCGGCCGGCCGGTGAGGGGCGCGCCGTCGAGCTGGTTCAGCGACCGGCGAGGAGCCGGCTCACCGCGTTGTCGACATCGAGGTGGTCGGTCTCGTGCCCGCGCGGCACCACGCTGTACGTGCGCCGCAGGAACCGCACCAGCACACTGCGCGGCACCTCGAAGAGGGCGTTGCCGTCGGGCGAGGACAGCGCCAGCGCGACGAAGTCGCCACGCGGCCCGTTCCACGGCCAGACGCGCACGTCGCCGATGCCCGCGGGCTCGTCGAGCCCGGTGAACAGCAGCTCCCGTGCGAAGGACCAGCTGACCGGCTCGCCGCCCGCGGACTCCGCGTGGAAGAGCACGTGGACCGCGTACGGGTCGTTCGGGTCATAGCGCAGGCTGGCTCGCACCGGCAGCGCGGTCGCGTCGGGCGCGACGAGTCGTAGGGATGTCTCGACCTCGACGGTCGATGGTCGGATAGCGCTCATGTCGTACTCCCCCCGGCACCGCTCGCGGAGCATGCCGTGCCCCGCCTCTCCTATGTTGAGGCGATTCCCAGTGTTACGCGCAGTGATTCTACGATCTCACTCTGTAGTGTTTCTGGGCCCGATTTGCCGTCAACCGAACATCCTGCGTGCGATGTCTGGTTTTCTGGGCGCGGTCGGGGTCCTTGACGTGACGTGTGGGCCGTACGTCAATTCATTCCGGTAACGTCCTGTGGCGCATGGGAGTGACGGCTCTTTGCGTGATGGGAACGAGAATTGCGCGGCAGTGAGGTGGACGGGTCGGGCGTTACGCCTGATTCCGGACCTCTGCCGGCTCGCGAGGGTGACTTTCGGCGTGTCGTGGCCGTGGTTGTGCCGGCCGCATGGATGCGGACTTCGCTGATTCTCGTCCCGTATGTGGTGGCTGTGCGTAATTAGTCCGATTTGCCGGGCACCGCGCTCCCGGGTCGTCGGGGCGTCGACCGTTGCCGAGGCGTCGACCGTTGCCGGGGCGTGGATCATGGAACGGTGCCCGACCAGCCACGCGACACCGTCACCGCGCCCGACCGGCCCGTCCTCGCGCCCGGGCGGGCGCGAGTCCACCGGGTGCGCGCTGCCTACCTGCGCATGCGAGCGCGGGCGTACGCCACCCCACTCGGCCGCCTCGGCGTGAAGATCGCCGTCGCGGTCGTCGGCACCCTGGTCATCGCGGTCGGCGTCGTGCTCCTGCCGCTGCCCGGTCCGGGCTGGGTCGTCATCCTGGCGGGCCTGGCGCTGCTCGCGATGGAGTTCGCCTGGGCCCGGCGGCTGCTCGGCTTCACCCGTGCCCAGTTGTTGCGCTGGACCCGCCTGGTGCGCGAGGGCTCGTGGCTGGTGCGGATCGCCTCGGTCGGCGGGCTGCTCCTTGTGGTCGGTGGCGCGTTGCTGCTGTCGCTGCGGATACTCGCCTGACTCCACGACTGCGATGTTGTGCGGCTCTCGGGTGAGTTCCCGCCATCCGGCCGGGGTGGCCGTTGACGCGATCGGGGCACGCCGATCACACCTATTCGCCGCGTCGTCTTTACCGATCGTGTGCGTTTCGTGTTGTATGCGTTTCGTGACATGCCGATTTCGGTGCCGAGCGGACGAAAGAGCTAGTGTGGAGGTAATCTCGCCCGAGTCATGGGCGTAGCATGTCGCCAAGTAATGTGTTTGTGTCCGAATGATACGGCCGGTGCGCTCGGTGCCGAGCCCCGGATCGGTTCGGTCCGCATAGTTGTGCACAACGGTTCTCTACACCTGGGTACGACCGAGGAAAGGCCACTCATGGCAAAACGCGTCATCCACGAGCTGATCGACGACATCGACGGCAAGCCCGCCGCCGAGAGCATCGTCTTCGCGCTCGACGGCGTGCAGTACGAGATCGACCTGTCCGCCGGCAACGCGGCCAAGCTGCGCGACGCGGTGGCTCCCTTCGTCGCCGCCGCGACGAAGATCGGCCGCGGCGGTGTCGTGGCGACGTCACGCGGCCGGGAGGCCCGGGGCCGCAGCGTGACCCGCGGGGATCGCGACCAGAACCGCGCGATCCGCGAGTGGGCGCAGGCCAAGGGCATCGACGTGTCCGACCGGGGCCGCATCAAGCAGGACATCGTCGACCGCTACCACGCCGAAGCGGGCCGCTGACCGCACGCCCGCGGGCGTGCCGTGATCGAAGCGGACGGGCCGGGTGCACGAATCGTGCACCCGGCCCGTTTCGCATTCCTGAGGCCATACGGTCGTTCGGGCAGCCGCTTTCCCCATTCGGCGCCCGCACGCCGGGCGGATTCGCGAAGACCCCGTCGCATTGCCGAGCGATCCGGTCGCCTTTGCCGCCGGGGCCGGTCCCGTTTGCCGCCGGGGCCGGCCGCCGCAATTGCGCGGACCGCCCGTCGCGACGGCGGCACCCTCGCCGCCACCCTTTGCCGCCGGGCCCGTCCCACCCGTCGGACGGCTCGCCGCCGCCTCCGGGGCATTTCGCCACCGGGCAAATGCGCCGGATGATCACCGCGAGCGCATCGGGAATGACCGGCTGTGGCGATGTCGATCGATTCCGAATCGCCCTGGAAACGCGACGGCCGCGGCCCCCTCGGGCAACCGCGGCCGTCGGCGCCCGTCAGCGCGGGGGCCGGCATTCTTTACTGCGCGGTGGCGAGTTCGCGCTGCGTCGTGCCGATCTCGATTCGGCGCGGCTTGGCGCGCTCGGTCACCGGGATGCGCAGGGTGAGCACGCCGGCGTCGTAGCTCGCCTCGAGCCGCTCGGTGTCGAGGCTGTCGCCCAGGACCAGGCGCCGGGTCACGGTGCCGGTCGGGCGCTCGGTGATGACGCGGCGCACGCCCTCGCGCTCGGTGCGGGTCCGCTCCGCGCGGACGGTGAGCACGTTGCGGTCGACGGTGGCGTCGATGCTCGCCGGGTCGATGCCGGGCAGGTCGATCTCGACGAAGAAGGTGTCCCCGTCGCGGTACGCGTCCAGCGCGGCGGTGGCGCCGCCGCGAACCGGCGAGCCGAAGAAGTGGTCGAACGCGTCAACATTCCGAAACGGTGCGGTGCGCAGCAACATGATGCGAGTCCCTCCAAGGTTGAGCCCGTGTCGCTCAAGTCTTACAACCTCGGGGGTGCCCACCGTCTTCCATGCCCGAACGTGACCTGAGTCACCTAGACTCAACTTTCAGAGCCACCCGCGGGCCTGCGCCACGCCCGCCGCCTCGATCCGGTTCCGCGTCCCCGTCTTGGTGATCGCCGCCGACAGGTAGTTGCGCACCGTGCTCTCCGACAGGTGCAGACGTTTGGCGATGTCCGCGACCGTCGAGCCGTCCGCCGCCTCGCGCAGCACGTCGCGCTCCCGCTCGGTCAGCGGGTCCGGCCCCGCCGCCAGCGCGGCCGCGGCCAGCTCCGGGTCGACCACCCGCTCGCCGGCGAGCACCCGCCGCACGGCCGCGGCCAGGGACTCCACCGGCCCGTCCTTCACCAGGAAGCCGCTGGCGCCCGCCTCCATGGCCCGCCGCAGATACCCGGGCCGCCCGAACGTCGTCAGGATCAGCACCCGGCACCCGGGCAGCCGCCGGCGCAACTGCGCGGTCGCGCTGATCCCGTCCCCGCCCGGCATCTCGATGTCGAGCAGCGCCACGTCGGGCCGGGTCCGCAGGGCCGTCGGCACCACCGCGTCGCCGCTACTGACCTGGGCGACCACCTCCAGGTCGGGCTCCAGGCCGAGCAGCAGCGCCAGGGCGCCCCGCATCATGCCCTGGTCCTCGGCCAGGAGCACCCGAATCGTCACAGCGGCAGCCTCGCAGTCAGCATGAATCCACCCTCGGGCCGGGGGGCCGTCTCCAGCGCCCCGCCCGCGCCGCGCAGCCGCTCCCCGAGGCCGCGCAGGCCGTTGCCGGGCTCCGGTGCCGGGGCGTGCGGGGCGAAGTCGCCGTCGTCGCTCACCCGCAGGACCGCCGCCCCGTCGGTCATCGTCACCGAGATGTCGCACCGGCCCGCGCCGCTGTGCCGGATGACGTTCGTCACCGCCTCCCGCGCCACCCACGCGAGCAGCCGGTCGGCGGCGTCCGGCAGCGGGTCGGCGGTGCGCAGCACCTCGGCGGCGATGCCGGCCGCGGTCAGGGCGCCCTTCGCGCGGGCGAGCTCGGCGGTGAGGCCGGTCTCGCGGTAGCCGGTGACCGCCTCCCGGATCTCGACCAGCGCCCGGCGCCCGACCTGCTCGATGTCGGCCGCCTGGGCCGCCGCCGCGGCCGGGTCGCGCTCGGCGATGCGCCGCACGACCTCCGCCTTCACGACGATCACGGACAGGGTGTGGCCGAGCAGGTCGTGCAGGTCGCGGGAGAAGCGCAGCCGCTCCTCGGCGACGGCGGCCTCGGCCAGCGCCTCCCGGGTGTGCTGCAGCTCCCGCACGAGCCGCATCATCTGCCGCACCGCCCCGACGAGCAGCGACGACAGGATCGTGCCGACGATGACGCTGCCGGTCTGCCACCAGCCGGCGCCGACCGCGAGCCCGATGCCGATCTGCGCGCCGAGCGCGCCGGCGAGCACCCACACGGCGCCGACCGGCCGCTCGCCGCCGGCGTACACCGCGACGCCGCACACCGACACGAAGAGCAGCAGCACGATCCAGTGCGAGCCGTAGGCGAGCGCGAGCCCGGCCCCGAGCGCCGCCACCAGCCCGAAGAGGACGTGGTGGCGGCGGGTGACGCCCGGCGAGTCGAAGCCGAGGGCGGCGGTGAAGACGTACAGCAGCTCGAACGCGACCAGCGCGGCGACCGCGGCCGGGCCCGTGGCGTTGGCCAGCGGATCGACGAGCGGAAACGTCCACACCGCGACCCAGATCATCCCGCCGATCGTGGGGCGGTTCCCGCGCCTCATGCCGCCCACCCTTTCACAGCACCGCGATGTTGCGGACCGAGCGGCGGTAGCCGAAGGCCGCCAGCCCGGTGAACACGACCAGCCACACGAGCAGGGTCACCACGTCGCCGAGGCTCGGCGCCCCGCCGAACGCGACCCGCCACGACATGTCCGCGTACGCGTGGGTGGGCAGCAGCCGCCCGATCGACGCGACCCAGGACGGCATGACGGACAGCGGCAGCCACAGCCCGCCCAGGATGGACAGCCCGAGGTACACCAGCAGGTTGAGCGGCTGCGCGGTCTGACTGGTGGCCAGGTAGCCCAGCCCCAGCCCGAGCAGCGCGAACGGCAGCGCCCCGGCCCACAGCAGGGGCAGGATCGCCAGCCACTGCCGGACGTCCAGCCGCACCCCGTTGATGAGCACCGCGGCCAGGCACAGCGCGAGCACCGGCGGCAGCCCGGCGGCCATCGCGACCAGCCCCTTGCTCAGCACCACCTTGACCGGCGGCAGCGGGGTCAGCCGCAGCTGCCGCAGCCAGCCGACGGAGCGGTCGATCACGAGCCCGGAGGCGTAGTTGAGCAGGCCGCCGACCGCGCCGTACCCGGCCATCGACACCATCGTGTAGACGGCGGCGACGCTCTTGTCCTGCCCGGTGAGCGTGGTGATGTTCGTGAACAGCACGTAGCTCAGCAGGGGCATGAGCACGGTGAAGATGAGCAGCCCGGGGGTGCGGGCCAGGCGGCGCAGCTCGAGGCGGACGTAGGGCAGCATGATCAGGCCTCCGGTCGGGTCAGGGCGAGGTAGGCCTCCTCGAGCCCGGCGCCGACGACCTCGAGGTCGCGCAGCAGGCCCGCGCAGGCGAGGGCGAGGACGGTGGCGTCGGCGTCGGTGCTGGTCAGCACCGTGCGTCCGGCCCGCTCGGCGACCGCCACGACGCCGGGCAGCGCGGCATAGTCGGCATCGAGACTGGCCACACTCACCGTGCGCACCGACACGCGCCGCTTCACGTCGGCGGCGGTGCCGTCGGCGATCACCCGCCCCCGGTCGAGCACCACGATGCGGTCGGCGTTGTCGTCGGCCTCCTCGAGGTAGTGCGTCGAGAACAGCACCGTGCGGCCCTGGCCGGCGTAGGCGCGCATCGCCGACCAGAAGTCGCGGCGGGCCTCCACGTCCAGCGCGGCGGTCGGCTCGTCGAGCACGAGCAGGTCGGGGCGGCCGACGAGCGCCATCGCGAAGCGCAGCCGCTGGGCCTGGCCGCCGGAGAGCCGCTCGGCCGTCCGCCCGGCCAGCCCGGTCAGGCCGGCGAGCTCGAGCGCCTCGGCGATCGGCATCGGGTGGGGGTACACGTCATGCAGAAACCGCAGCAGGTCGCCGACGGTGGAGCGGGGGAGCAGCCCGCCGGCCTGGGGCATCGCGCCGACGAGCCCGGCGGCGGCCGCGGCCGACGGCTCCCGGCCGAACAGCCGCACCGTGCCCGTCCTCGGCGGCAGCAGCCCGAGCAGCATGAGCAGCGTGGTGGACTTGCCGGCCCCGTTGGGGCCGAGGACGGCGACGACCTCGCCGGTCCGCACCGACAGCGTCACGTCCTCGACGGCCCGCACGCCGCCGTAGGCGTAGGAGAGGTTGCGCAGATCGACCGCGTTCATGGCATTGACGCTAGGGTCGCGGCCGGCCGCCGGGCAGATTCGTCCGTCGCGGCCAGGCGGTGACAAATGTCCTGTCGCGCGATCCCCGAGACCGTCGCGGTCACCGCCACCGAGGTCGAGGCGTCAGCGCGGTACGCGCCCGAGGCGTAGCAGGATCCGGTCCATCGTGGACGCTCCCGCCGGCACGGGAAGCGGGGCCGCGAACGCCTTCGTCGCGTCGGGCACGCCCTCGGCGATCGGCCACGTCGTCTCCAGCACGTCCTCGGGCAGCTCCCACGGCCGGCCGAGCGTCGTGGCCACGTCCCAGCCGTGCACCACGTAGTCGATGGCGTGCGCGCCGATGCCCCGCCGGACCGGGATCGGCACCGGCGCGAGCTCCGCGAAGTGTGCGTCGCGGTCCAGGTCCGCGGCGGCGAACGCGGCGATCACCTCGTCGGCCGCGGCCGCGTAGCCGGCGGCCGGGTCGGCCCCGAGCGGTCGCGGCGCCCAGCGCTCGAGCGGCCACGACTCCCCGCGCGCGGCGGCGGCGAAGCCGAGGTGCTGGACGGTCATGTGCGCGAGCAGGTCGGCGAGGGTCCAGCCGGCGCACGGGGTGGGCAGGGTCAGGTCGAGCGGGCCGTCGAGCAGCTTGACGCTTGCGCGCACGGCGGTCGCGTCCGCGGCGCGGTAGTCGGGAATGGCCATGCCTCATCCTGGCACGGCCGGCAGCAGCAGGGCGGGCGTGATGGGCAGCGATCGGCAGCGCACGCCGGTGGCGTGGTACACCGCGTTGGCCACGGCCGCCGCCGCGCCCACGATCCCGAGCTCGCCGAGGCCCTTCGAGCCCATCGGGTTCAGGTGCGGGTCCGTCTCGGGCACGAACGTCACGTCGATGCGCGGGATGTCGGCGTTGACGGCGACGTGGTACGCCGCCAGGTCCGCCGTCACGAACGCGCCCGAGCGCGCGTCGAGCACCGTCTGCTCCATCAGGGCCATCGACACGCCCATCGTCATCCCGCCGATGAGCTGCGAGCGGGCCGTGGTCGGGTTCACGACGCGGCCGCCCGCGAACACGCCGAGCATCCGGTCCAGCCGCACCTCCCCGGTCTCGGGGTCCACGCGCACCGCGCAGAACTGCGCGCCGAAGGCGTGGCGGGCGTACTCCTCCCGGCCGGCGATGTCCTCGGTGGTGTCCGCGGTCACCGCGACCCCCTCGGGCGGGACCTCGCCGCCGTGCACCCGGTCGATCCGCTCGCGCAGCAGCCGGCACGCCTTCGTCACCGCCCAGCCCCACGACGACGTGCCCATCGAGCCGCCCGCGACGGTCGCGTAGCCGATCGCGCTGTCGCCGACCCGGATCTCTATGCAGATCTCGTCGCAGCCGAGCGCGTCCGCGGCGATCTGGCGCAGCACCGTGCGGGCCCCGGTGCCGATGTCGGCCGCGTTGACCGCGACCTCGAAGTGGTCGTCGGCGGTCGCCCGCGCCGTCGCCGTCGACGGCCAGGTGAGCGCCGGGAACGACGCCGCCGCGACCCCGGTGCCGAGCAGCCAGCGGCCCTCGCGCAGCGCCGCCGGGCGGGGGTCGCGATCGGCCCAGCCGAAGCGGCTCGCCCCCTCGCGCAGGCACTCCACGAGGTGCCGGCTGGAGAACGGCCGCCCCTCGGCGTCCCGGTCGGTGTCGTTGGCGATGCGCAGCCGCACCGGGTCCCAGCCGCCGGCCACCGCCAGCTCGTCGATCGCCGACTCCAGCGCAAACGCGCCCGGGCACTCGCCGGGCGCCCGCATCCAGGTCGGCGGCGGCACGTCCAGCGCCACGACGCGGTGGGTGGTGGTCAGGTTCGGCGGCGCGTAGTGCACGCGGCTGACCACCGCGCACTGCTCCGCGTACTCCGTCAGGCGCGAGGTCTGGCTGATGGAGTCGTGCCCGATCGCCAGCAGCCGCCCGTCGCTGCCGGCGCCGAGGCGAATGCGCTGGATGGTCGGGGTGCGGTAGCCGCCCAGCGCGAACACCATCGAGCGCGGCAGGGCCAGCTTGACCGGGCGGCCGACACACCGGGCGGCCAGCGCGGCGAGGACCGTGTTCGGCCGCGTCGAGCCCTTGGAGCCGAAGCCGCCACCCACGTGCTCGTTGTGCACCCGCACGCGCTGCGGCGCGAGCCCGAACAGCGCGGCCAGGGTCTCGCCGACCGTCGAGGACGCCTGGGTCGCGTCGAACACTTCGAGCCGCCCGCGCTCCCAGAACGCGGTGGTCGCGTGCGGCTCCATCGCCACGTGGTGCTCGGTCGGGGTGCGGTAGGTGGCGTCGACCCGCACCGCCGCGGCCGCGAAGCCGGCCTCGAAGTCGCCGCGGTCCAGCCGGCCCCGGTAACCGGCGTTGACGATCTCGGGCTCGTAGAGGCCGGGGTGGTCGGCGCGCAGCACGGCGTCGGGCGGGGACACGTCGGCGCGGACCGTCACGGCCTCGGCGCCCTCGCGGGCCCGCTCCGGCGTCGTGGCCACGACGAGGGCGACGATCTGGCCGTAGTACGACACCTCGGGCGACTGCAGCACCAGCAGGTTGGGGTCGTCGCCGGGCTCGAGGCGGGGCGCGTTCGCGTGCCAGACGACCGCGAGCACCCCGTCGAGGGCGAGCGCCGCCTCGGCCTCCACGGCGGTGATCCGGCCGCGGGCGAAGCCGGCCGCCACGGGCCAGGCGTGGCAGGTGCCCGGCATCGGGTGGTCGGCGGCGTAGCGCGCGTGCCCCGTCACCTTCTCCCGCGCATCGAGCCGTGGCTCCGCGCGTCCGATGTGGACGGTCGTCTCGAGGAGGGTCACGGCGTCAACTCCCGCAGCAGCTCGACGGTCAGGTTGCGCAGGAGCGGGATCTTGTACGCGTTGTCGCGCAACGGTTTCGCGAAGGCCAGCTCCTCCTCGGCGGCCCGGGCGAAGTGCTCGGGCGTGGCCGGCCCGTGGCGCAGCGCCCGCTCCGCGGCCCAGGCCCGCCACGGCAGGTGCGCGACCCCGCCCCAGGCCAGCCGCACGTCGTGCACGATGCCGTCGCGCACGTCGAGCGCGGCCGCGACCGAGCCGGCCGCGAAGGCGAAGCTCGCACGGTCGCGGACCTTGCGGTAGCGGGAGCGGGCGGCGATGGGGCATTCGGGCAGGACGACCGCGGTGATCAGCGACCCCGGGGGCAGGTTGGTGTCCAGGTCCGGGCGGTCGCCGGGCCGGCGGAACAGATCGTGCACGCTGATCGCGGCCGGGCCGTGGGGCCCGAGATAGTGCACCGACGCGTCCACCATGGACAGTGCCACCGCCAGGTCGGACGGGTTCGTCGCGACGCACTGCGGCGAGGCGCCCAGGATCGCCAGATCGTGATGCTCCCCGTCGCGGGCGTCGCAGCCGCTGCCCGGCGAGCGCTTGTTGCACGCCTTCGTGACGTCCTGGAAGTACCGGCAGCGAGTGCGCTGCAGCAGGTTGCCGCCGACGGTCGCCCGGTTGCGCAGCTGCCCCGACGCCCCGGCCAGGATCGCCTCGGACACCACCGGGTAGTCGCGGCGGATCGTGTCGTCGCGGGCGAGCCCGGTGTTGGACACCAGCGCCCCGATGCGCACCCCGTCGCGCGTCTCGATGCCGTGGTAGGGCAGGCCCGTGATGTCCACGAGCAGCTCCGGGGACGTGACGCCGAGCTTCATGAGGTCGACGAGGTTCGTGCCCCCGGCCAGGAACACCGCGCCCGGCCGGTGCATGGTGGCGACGGCCCCGTGCCCGTCGCCGGGTCGTTCGTACTCGAATGGCCTCATACCGCCACCGCCGCCTCGTAGACGGCCGCGGCGATGTGCGTGTAGGCCCCGCACCGGCAGATGTTGCCGCTCATCGCCTCCCGGATCGCGGCCGGCGACTCGGTCTCCTCCGGCGTGAGCCCGACCGCGGAGCAGATCTGCCCCGGCGTGCAGAACCCGCACTGCAGTGCGTCGTGCGCGATGAACGCCTCCTGGAGCGGGTGCAGCCCCCGCCCCGCGCTGAGCCCCTCGACGGTCGTGACGGCGGCGCCGTCCACCGAGCACGCGAGCACCAGGCAGCTGACCACCCGCCGCCCGTCGAGCAGCACCGTGCACGCCCCGCACTGCCCGTGGTCGCAGCCCTTCTTCGCCCCGGTGAGCTCGAGCTGCTCGCGCAGCGTGTCGAGCAGCGTGGCGCGATTGTCGAGCCGCAGCTGGTGTTCGCGCCCGTTGACGTGCAGCGTCACGTCGCTTTCGGTTTCAGTCCCGCTCACGCCGCAGCCGCTACCCGCCCTGCCCGGAACCATGCTTGCGGTCCCGGGGTGGTTCCCCGCGTATGACCGGGGCGTCCCGCGTGCGCTCAGCAGTCGCAGGAGACGGCCCGGTGCGGGGCGGTCAGGCCGTCGGCCGGCCGCTGCCGCGGGCCCCGGCTCGTCTCGAACGCGAGCCCCTCGCGCACCCAGTACTCGAACCCGCCGATCATCTCCCGCACCCGGTATCCGAGCTGGGCGAACTCGAGGGCGGCCCGGGTGGCGCCGTTGCAGCCCGGCCCCCAGCAGTAGGTGACGACCTCCCGGCCGGGGTCGACGAGGTGGCGCGCCCGGGCGGCGATGTCGGCGGTGGGCAGGTGCACGGCCCCCGGGATGTGCCCCTGGGCCCAGGCCTGGTCGCCGCGGGAGTCGACCACCACGAGGTTCCCGTCGCCGGCCGCCAGTGCCGAGTGCACGTCGCTGACATCGGTCTCGAACCGCAGCCGCCGGGCGAAGTGCTCAATCGCTTCACGCATACGGACGATCCTCCGGTCGCGGTCCGGCCCCACACCAGTGGCGAAAACGCCGCTGCTGGCTAAGATCTCGCCATGCGTGCCGCAGTCCCGAGCCCCGCCGGCGAGTCGGTCGCGGTGCTGGCCTTCGCCGGGATGTCCCTGTTCGAGACCGGCATCGTGACCGAGATCTTCGGCCTCCCGCGCCCCGAGCTGGACATCCCCTGGTATCGCCTGACGATCTGCGCCCCGGCGCGCACCCGGCCGGCGCCCCCCATCCCCGTCGTGGGCGGCGCGACCCTGCACCCGCCGGCGGGCCTGGACCTGCTCGCGTCGGCCGGCACCGTGATCGTCCCCGGCGTCGAGTCCGTGCACGCCGACCCGCCGCCGGAGGTCCTCGAGGCCCTGCGCGAGGCCCGCGCCCGCGGCGCCCGCATCCTGTCCATCTGCTCGGGCGCGTTCGCGCTGGCCGCCGCGGGTCTGCTCGACGGCCGCCGCGCCACGACCCACTGGCGCTACGCGGACGTCTTCCGCGCCCGGTTCCCGCACCTCGACCTGGACCCGGACGTGCTCTACATCGCCGAGGGCGACGTGTGGACCAGCGCCGGCAGCGCCGCCGGGCTCGACCTGTGCCTGCACGTGGTGCGCACCGACCACGGGGCGGCGGTCGCGAACGCGGTGGCCCGGCGCCTGGTCGTGCCGCCCCACCGCGACGGCGGCCAGGCCCAGTTCATCGAGGCCCCGGTGCCGGCCGAGGCGGACGACGACCGGATCGCGGCGAGCCTGGCGTGGGCGCTGGCGCACCTGCGCTCGCCGCTGACCCTCGCCGAGCTGGCGCGGCAGGCGCACATGTCACCGCGCACCTACCTGCGGCACTTCACGCGCGCCACCGGCACGAGCCCGATCCGGTGGCTGCTGCGTCAGCGCATCCAGGCGAGCCTGCCGCTGCTGGAGACCACCGACGCGCCGATCGAGCAGGTGGCGGCGGCCGTGGGCTTCGACGCCGCGGTGACGTTCCGCCACCACTTCACCAACGTGATGCGCACGTCGCCGTCCGCGTATCGGCAGGCCTTCCGGACTACCGCTGCGCCGGCGGGCGGCCGTCCCACCGCCACGACGTCCGTGCCGCCCGGCCGGGCAGTTCGGCCCGCCCGGTAGCCCACAACAGGACCAGCCACGGGTCGTCGCGCTCGGGCACCTCCACGAAGAGGCGGTCGAGCACCCCGCGGCACAGGTCGGCCGGCGGCGTCCACGCGCGGTTCACGCTGTCGGCGACGTCCCAGGCGTGCACGAGCACCTCGACCACGCCCATCGCGGCGAAGCCCTCCGGGTCGCTCACGCCGTAGGGGTGGTAGCCGCGGCGCGAGGCGGGCGCGGCATCCACCACGGCCGCGAGCATCGCGCCGCAGGCCGACAGTGAGCGCAGCAGGCCCAGCGTCCCGCTCTTGGCCTCGACGAAGATGGTGTTCGCCGGGCCGCCCTCGCGCAGCGGGCGCCACGCGAACGGCACGTAGGTGTCCTCGGGGGAGTCGGGCACGGCGATCTGGCCCGCGTAGGCGAACAGGTCGTCGGCCATGTGCTCCATGGTCTCCCAGCACGTCCACGACAGCGTGCCCGCCGGCCGGTCCCAGCCGTCGTCGGGCACGTCGGCGAAGGCGGTCCGGACGAGGGAGACAGCGCGCAGGACGTCAGCACCAGCCAGGGTCACGGGCTTGACGCTAGCAAATAGAGCTGCCGCACCACGCCCTCGATGTCGGGCTCCTCGATCGTGAGGTCGTGCACCTGGGCCGTGGCCGCCACCGAGGCCAGGATCGCGGCCACCGTCGTCGTGCCGGGCGCGAACGACAGCCGCTGCCGCAGCCCGCCGGCCTCCACGCCGACCAGCCGCGCCCCGGGCACCGCGTCCAGCGGCGGGGCCGGCTCGGCGAGGTCGAGCACGAGGATGCGCTCGGCGCCGACCTGCCGGGCCAGCGCGTCCAGGGGGCCGTCGAAGGCGAGCCGGCCGTGGTCGACGACGAGCAGGCGGTCGGTCAGCCGGCGCACGTCGCCCATGTCGTGCGTGGCCAGCAGCAGCGTGGTGCCGAGCTCGCGCTGCTCCACGAGGAAGGTGCGCAGCCGCTCCTTGCTCAGCACGTCGAGCCCGATCGTCGGCTCGTCGAGGATGAGCAGCTCCGGGGAGTGCAGCAGGGCGGCCGCCACCTCGCCGCGGATGCGCTGGCCGAGGGAGAGCTGACGCACCGGCGTGTCCAGGAAGGGCGCGAGGTCGAGCCGCTCGCTGAGCTCGGCCAGGCGCGGACGGTGCTCGAGGCGGTGGATGGCGCCCAGCGCGCGGTACGAGTCGCGCAGCGGCAGGTCCCACCACAGCTGGCTGCGCTGGCCGAAGACGACGCCGATGCGCCGGGCCAGGCGTCGCCGCTGCCGCATCGGCTCCAGGCCGCAGGTGCGCACCGAGCCGGCGGTGGGCCGCAGGATGCCGGTGAGCATCTTGATGGTCGTGGACTTCCCGGCGCCGTTGGCCCCGATGTAGCCGACCGCCGCGCCCGCCTCGATGCCGAACGAGAGCCCGTCGACGGCGGCCACCTTGCCGAAGTGCCGCCGCAGCCCGTCCACCTCGATGATCATGATCCCGCTCCCGTGTAGTGGCGCAGCCCGGACCGCCAGCCGAGCAGCGCGACGGCCCACACCGCCGCCGCGGCGAGCGGGGCGCACCAGCCGATCCACAGTGGAAACCCCGGCGGTGGCGGCAGCCGCAGCAGGGTCAGCGCCGGCAGGTAGGCCACGAACGCCGTCGGCACCACGAACGTGAACAGCACCCGCACCGGATCCGGGTAGATCGTGGCCGGGAACTGCGACGCGTACTGTCCACCGTAGACGAACGACGAGGTGATGTCGGCCCCGTCGACGAGCCAGAACTGCACCGCGGCCGCGGCCGTGAACAGCGCGGCGAAGACGGCCGCCCCGCTGAGCACGGTGAGCGCGACGAGGGCCACGTTCGCCGCCGTCCACCGCACGTCGAGCCGGGCCAGGACCAGCGCCGCGACGACCGCCCCGGCCGCGGTCCGCCCGAGCCGGCGCAGCGACAGCTCGGCGCTGATGAGCTGCGGCAGGACCGGCAGCGGGCGCAGCAGGAACGCGTCGAGCGTGCCGGCGCGCAGGTAGGTCGGCAGCACGTCGAGGTGGCCGAAGCACAGGTCGGCGAGGCTCATCGAGATGTGCCCGAGGGCGAAGACGAGCAGCGCCGCCGGCAGCGTCAGGCCGCCGAGCGCGGGGACGTTGGCGAAGACGACGTACATCTCGCCCAGCCCGCTGACGGTCGCGCCCACGCTCGCGAACAGCTCGATGGCGAACGAACCGCGGTAGACCGTCTGGGCGCGCACGTGCATGCGCGCCAGGGTGAGATAGGGCCGCTCAGCCACCCTGGACCACCAGCTTGCGCGCCCCGAGCGCGAAGACGAGGCGCCCGAGGACGAGCAGACCGGCGAGCCAGAGAGCCTGCGTCAGTACCGTGGCCGCCCCGGCTTTGCCCGTGAGCACGTCGATCGGCGCCTGCAGCAGCGAGGGGAACGGCGTCGCCGAGGCCAGCACGGCGAGCCAGTGCGGGAACCAGCGGACCGGCACCACGAGTCCACACAGGACGTTGGACAGCACCAGGTACAGCGTCATCGGCCCGCGCAGGTCCAGCAGCCAGAACGCGCTCAGGTTGACCAGCCATCGGCACGCGAACGCCAGCGCGCTCGCGATCGCCACGCTGAGCGCGCCGAGGACGTAGGGCCCCGGGACGTGCGGCAGCGCCAGCCCGGTCACGAGCGCGCCGACGAGCAGCGGCGGGATGCCCCGGGGCAGCAGCGAGAACGCGGCCCGGCCGAGGTCGGCGGCGAGGAAGGACAGCATCGGGTCGGCGGGGCGGGCGAGGTCCACCGCGATGTCCCCGGAGCGGATGCGCTGCGCCAGCTCGCCCCAGCCGAAGAGGCCGACGGGCCCGGCGAGCGCCTGGCCGAGCCACACGTACGTCGCCGTGGCCGTCCGGTCGTAGCCGCCGAGCGTCCCGCCCGCGGTGGTGACGACGGCGAGCATCACGGCCGAGCGGATCAGGCCGAACACGCAGTTGGTGAACGCGGCCCCGAAGGCCGCGGTGCGGTATGCGGACCAGCGCCGGATCCCGAGCACGAAGAGGGTCGCGTACACCGCCGGATTCTGTCAGCTCGCCAGGCGCAGATCGACCGGATTCGGGCCCGTGTCCCGCCAGTGGCGCAGCATCGGGGTGACGGTCCAGCCGAGCTCCCACTCGCGGAAGGCGGCCTCGGCGCACCGGGCGGCCCAGTCGCGCGCGGCGCGGGGGAGGGGCCGCCCGTCGCCGAGCAGCTCGTCGCGCAGCGCGAACAGCACGGCCGCGGCGTGCTCGAACGCGGGGACCTCGCGCTCGCGGTCGCCGAGGCCGGCCATCCAGTCGAGGTCCCGGCCCGCGCAGACCGGGCAGTCGCAGGACCACAGCCGCGGGTCGGGACGGGTCCGCTTGGCGCGCTGGATCGCGCTGATCCGGCGGTACGACATCGTGGGCCGGAAGATCGTCGACGGCGGGCGCACCCCGTCGGCCTCGCGGGGCGCGAGGTGGCGCAGCGCGGCGACGGTGCCGACGGCCGCCGCGACCGCCCCGTGGCACAGCGCGCCGAGCGAGGACAGGTCGCAGCGCAGCAGCAGGACGGGCACCCCGCAGCCGAGGACCGCCAGCAGCCCGGGCACGCACCCGTCGAGCGCGAACGGGTCGGCCCGCGCCTCCAGCACCAGGGCGACCGGCACCGCGGCGGCGCGCAGGTGGCCGGTGAGGACGCTCAGGTGGAGCCGGTCGCGCAGCCAGGCCGGGTGCAGCGGCAGCACGGCGACGGCGCCGGGGATCGCCATCGTGCGGCGCAGGATGCCGGCGAGGCCGCGCTCGTCGCCGGCGTCGACGTATCCGGAGTCGGTGAGCACCGGCAGGCCCAGCTCGCGCTGGCGACGCAGCCAGCGCGGGTTGAACGGGGCGCTGGCCGGCAGCCGGTCCGGACCCGCGTACCGGGCCGCGTCGAGCAGCAGCGGGGCGCCGAAGCGGGCGCGTCCGCGCAGGTAGGCCGCGGTCTCGAGCAGGCCGCGCTCGTCGCCCTGGTGCGGCGCGACCACGAGCCCGCCGTGCGGCCGGTCGGCGATCGGGGCGCAGCGCAGGGCCTGGTTCGTCGTGCAGTACACGAGCAGGCTCCGCGCGTCGAGCATGGCCGATCATCCCCGTCACGGTTGGTACATAGATCGTAACCAATCGTGGGGGATTCACGAACATTCATCTGCCGCAGTCGACCTCGATGACCGTCGTGGCGCTCGCGGTGCTCGGCTTCGACACGGCGACGCGCACCTGGTGCCCGCCCTGGGACTGACCGACCGTGGCCCGTGTCGTCTCGCTGAAGGTGGTGCCCGAGGCCGTCCGGCGCACGGGGGACGTTTCGTTGATCGTGTACTGCACCTGCAGCCCCGGCTCGCTCAGCGTCATGCGCACGGTGAGCTTGGTGACGAGCGTGCCGCGGCAGGTGGTGAACCGGTCCGGGTCGGCGGTCACCGTGACCGTGAGCACCCGCGGCCCGGCCGGGCTCGTCGGCGCGGCCGAGGCCGGCCGGGTCTTCGTGGCCGACGGCCGCGCCGACGCCGTCGTGCGCAGTGCGGTCGCGGCCGGCCCGATCGTCGCCGGGTCCTCGGGCACGACCGGCTGCGGCGTGTCCCGCACCGCCGCCGGTGGGCGCGGACGATCCCCGTCGCCGGTGGTCAGCGCCACCAGCGCGACCCCGACCACGAGCACGGCCGCGAGCCCGCCGCCGGCCAGCAGCGCGACGGCACGCCGCGACAGGCCCTCCGGTGGGGGCGCCGGAAAGCCGCCAGGGCTCCCCGCCAACCCCTCTTCCGCTGAGCCGGGTTCGGTCATCGCGGTCCCGGGAGCGAGGGCTTCGGCGGCTTGTGGGTCGGCTTGCCCTCGGGCTTCGTGGTCTGCGTCGCCGGCTTGGTGGTCTTGGTGGCGCCCGGGTTGCCCGGGTTGGCCGACGTCGCGGGCTTGCCGCCGGGGATGTCGTCGTTCTTCAGCTGCGGCCACGACTGGGTCGGCTGGGCGGCGTCATCGACCGGCACCGGTGCGGCGGAGGACGACACGCTCGCCACCGAGGACTCCGGGTTGGCCGCGGCGGGCGTGGCGTCCGGCCCGCTGCTGGTGCTCAGCGCCGCGACGACGAGCCCGATGATCAGCACGAGGGCCGCGCCGCCGCTCGCCACGAGGATCTTGGTCTTGCGATCCATCGGACCGTCGGCCTGGTCCTCCTCGGGCCGCGGTGGCAGCTTGATCTCGCCCGTGTACTCCCCGTAGATGAACCTGGGCAGCCCGTCGCGCGTGGCGTCGTCGTCGGTCATGCGACCACCTTCCGGCAGATGACGGTCAACGTGCTGCGGTCGTAAACCTAGACGCACATCGTGGTGTGTTGCGTTGTCGCCCGGCGCAACATCCTAGACGAACGCGAGCGGTGCTCTAGGGCTTGGTGCAGGCGTTGGTGAAGGTCAGCGAGTCCGTCGTGGTGCCCGGGCTGGTCACGCTCAGGGTCATCGGGAACGAGTACTTCCGGCTGCTGTCGACCCGTACGCGATAGGTCTCGGTGTAGGTCCCGTCGACCGCGGTGACCGTCTTGGCGGCCCTGCCCGTGGTCGCGAACGTCACCTTCGTGCCGGGCTGATTCGTGGTGATCGTCACGGTCACCTGGACGTCGAGCCCGTTGCCGGAGCAGGGCCCGCTGTACGTCACCGGGTTGAGCCCGATCTTCGCCGACGTGACCGTGGGGGGCTTCGGCGAGCTCGTCGTGGGGCGGGTCGTCTTCGGTGCCCGGGTCGTGGTCGGCGGCTGCGACGATGGGGACGGCTCGACGCTCGGCGAGGGGGGATCGTCGGACGGTGACGGGGAGGGCTCGGTGTTCACCAGGGCCGCGTCGGTGGCGGAGCTCGTCTGGGCGGCGGCCTGGTTCGCGCTCGTGGGGCTGCCGCCGTCGAGGAAGAACGCGACGGCGATGAGGAACGCGAGCACGCCGGCGCCGATGAGCGCGGCTACCTTGAGCTCGGAGCGGATGCCCGGCGGTGCGGGGCGCTCGTGCTTCGTCGCTTGGGCGGCCTCGGCGGATGCCGGTGCCGCGGGCGCGGCTTCGGGCGGCAGGGTGGCTTCGGTGAGCGCGGCGGTGACGAGGGGCTGCTCCTGCGTGACGTCCGCGCCGTCGCGCCCGCTCGCCGAGGCTGCGGGGCCGTTCGGGCTTGCGGTGGTTTCGGGGGCTTCGTCTGGTGCGCCGGATTCGCCGGGTGTGGTGGTGTTGTCCGCGGGCTCGGGCTCGGTCGGTGTGCCGCTGAGGGCCATGGCGATCGTGGTCGCGGCGGGGCCCGCTCCGACGGCGCCGGCCGTGCCGGGCTCGGTCGCGGGGGCCGAGGTGTCCGTCCGGTCGGGTGTTGCCGGGCCTTCGGGGAGTACAACGGCCGGATGCCCGGCCACGACGGACAGCGCCGCGCGCACGGCCTCGAGCGACGGCCGGGCCCGGGGGTCCTCGTGCATGAGGGCGGCGACGATCTCGGGCGCGGCGTCGGGGGAGGCGAGCGCCAGGGTCGCCCCGAGCGAGTAGAGATCGGCCTCGGGGCCGCCCTCGCCGGTCTGGCGGCGCTCGGGTGCGACGAACGCGGGGTCGCTCAGCGGGAGGTGTCCGTCGAGCATGGCGGCAACGGCGAAGTCGGTGAGCAGGGCGGTCCCGTCCGCCGGGAGCAGCACGTTGGCCGGCTTGACGTCACCGTGCGTGATGCCCGCGGCGTGCGCGGCCGCGAGGGCGTCGAGCAGCACCAGGCCGAGCCGCGCACCCTCGGCCGCCGGCAGCGGGCCCTCGGTGCTGACGCGCTCGCCGAGGGAGCGGCCCTCGACGAGATCCATCACGATCCACGGCCCGTCATCGGTGACGACGACCTCGTGGACCCGCACGATCGCGGGGTGCTCGACGCGCCCGGCGGCCCGCGCCTCGCGGTTCACCCGGTCGCGTTCCGCGGTCGTCATGAGCTCCGGCAGCCGTACTTCCTTGATCGCCACCATGAGCTGCCGCCGCAGGTCACGGGCGCGCCACACGATGCCCATGCCGCCCGCGCCGATCGCGTAGTCCAGCCGGTACCGGTCCGCCAGCGTTTTCAAGATCAGATCCCGCCCAGTTGCCGTGAAAGGGACATCTCAGCATGCCCGCGCCCGCCGTGCAGGTCGGGCAATCGGTTGGTTCACTCTGTCGTATAGGTGCCTATGAGTCGAACCTCTTCGATGTCAAGTCTGCCCTGCGACTGCCTGAGCACCACGTCATCGATCCGTCGTTCATCCCGCAGGCGCACGACCGTCGCCCGTTTGTGGGCCAGGAGTTGCAGCTTCAGCGTCGTGTACTGTTCGTGTTCGATCCGCTCCACACGGTCGTGCTTCTCGTCGCCCGCGAGATGCTGCTCGTACTCCTTCCGCAACCGCGAGACCGCCAGCTCCTCGGCGGCGCGTCCAGCGCCTCCCGGACCGCCGTGGACTGGGCCGGCAGCAGCTCCTGCCGCCCGCCGCCGTCCTCGGGCCAGCGCGCCCAGCGTACGACGGCCGGCGCGCGGAGCCCGAACAGCAGGGTGAGCACGACGACGCCCGACGTGACGAAGACGATGAGGTCAGGTTCGGCCACCGCGGAGGGTACCGCGAGCGCGGGGGCCGGCGACACCGCGCCCCGGAACCCCGCGAACGCGGTGACGAGCCGCGCCCGGTCGCCGACCCGCCGGAGTCGCCGCTGCGTGAGCACCGCGTGAAGGAGGCCGGCCCTGGGCGCGCTCGAAGTCGTGGTGGCGCTGCGACCGTGCTCGCTTTGCGGCTCGTCGCCGATGTGCTCGCTTCGCGGCAGGTTCGCCGGGCGGCCCATGCTCTGACGCGCCGGCGCCGATTCGTCCGTTCGCTCACCCGCGTTGCTGGCGCCACGCCGTCTGCTCGGCCGGCGCCTGGCGGCGTGCGGCGGTGTGCGGCCGCTCGGGGCGCGCAACCTCGCCCGGCGGTCGGCGGCCCGCTCGGCCGCGTGCGTGGCGGTTGCGGCGGCCCCGGACGCCGCAGTCCGGTCGTGCCGGGGGCGTGCGGAGGTGCGCGGTCCACAACGGGCGCGGTGATACGGCGACCCCTTCCGCAGGCGTGCGGTGGGGCGGTCCGCTGCGCGAGTGGCATCGCGTGGGGCTCAGGGTGCGTGAGTGTGGCGGTTCGACCCTTCCGCAAGCGTGCGGTGACGCGACCGCTGCGCGTGGCATCGCGTCGGCCTCAAGGCGCCGCGCGTGTGGCGGTCGCGGCGGCACCGGAGGCCGTGGTCCGGTCGTTCCGGGGTTGTGCGGAGGTGCGCGGCGCGGCCCACACCGGGCGCTGCGGTTCGCCGCCCGCAGCGCCCTCCCCCGTGCGATCCTCGCTCAGCGCAGCGAGGGGAACCCGCCCAGCTGCTGCTGCGAGGCCTCCGCCCGCACCTGGTCCGCCGCCGCCACCACGGACCCGGCCGCCGCCGTGCGCTCGACCAGGGCCGCCACCACCTTCGGCGTCGCGAACGAGGTCCCGCTCCACGCCGCCCAGCCCGACGCGAAGCCCGGGTGGTGGATGAAGGTGCTGACGATGTCCGCGCCCGGCGCCACCAGGCTCACCCACGGCCCGCGGTTGCTCCAGTCGCAGACCCCGTTGCCGTCGTGCGCCGCCACCGCGAGGATCTGCCCCGCCCACGGCGAGCCGCTCGCGGCGAACGCCGCCGGCCAGAACGGGCGGTCGTGGACGCCGTCGTTGCCCGCCGCCGCGACGACGACCCGCCCGGTGCCGGACAGGAAGGTCGACAGCGCCGCCGAGAGGATCGCCGGCGGCTGGTCGCCGACCGAGAACCCGCCGAGCGAAAGGTTCAGCACGTCGACGTCGGTGAGCCCGGTGATCGCGGCGGCCAGGTCGGCCTCGGTGCACATGCCGAAGCTGTCGAGCACCTTCACGATGCGGATCTGCGCGGCGTCGGTGCCCTGCACCACGACCCCCGCGATGAAGTTCGCGTGCCCGACGTCGGAGTCGAGCTCGCCGTCGTTGTCGCCGTCGAGGACGGTCTCGACGTTCTCCGCCGTGGCCGAGTAGCAGCCGGCCGGGAGCGGGCTGTCGACGTACACCCCGGTGTCCATCACAACGACCCGGACGGACGATGCACCTCCGGCCGAAGGGGCGAGCTTGGACGGGGGAGCATCGGCGGCCACGGGCGGGCCGAACGGGCCGCCGTGCTCGTGCGGGGTCGACAGGAACACGTGGTTCGGGCCGACGACGGCGTCGGGCAGCTGGCCACGCAGCTGGCGGACGGCGGCCGCGATGTCGAGCCCGCGGGTCTTGAGCCGGCGCAGCCCCGGGTGCGGCTCGTCCTCCTTGATGTCGCTGGACCGGTGGCCGAGGCCGGCCAGGGTGCGGTGCGCGATCCCGGCCCCGTGGTCGGAGACCAGGATCTCGTCGGCGACGAAGCGCACCGGCCGGCCGGACTGTACTTCGGTGCGCAACCACGGCAAGGTGGACAGGCGCTCGGTGCGGACCTGCTCCCACCGTCGAAGACGATCATTCGGTACGGACATGAATGCTCCCCAAAACGGATCAACAATGAGGCCGGTGACATGAGTCGCGCTCCGGGCCCCGTGATACACATCCGAGCCTTTGGCAGGATGCAACCATGACGGCAGCGTCCGTGCTCCCCGCCGCCGACGACGAGCTGGCGCAGCGGCTGCTCCCGATTGTCATGGCGGACCCGGGCAAGGCCAAGCATCTCGCCGAGGCGGCGCTGCGTGACGCCCGCCGCGACGGCGACCCGGGCCGCGAGGCGGTGGCCCTGCGCGCCCTCGGCCTGGTGGCCCGCGCCCGCCACGACGCCGCCGGGGCCGCCCGGCATCTTCGCGCCTCGATGAGCGTCGCCCGCCGCCACGGGCTCAAGGTCCACGAGGCCGAGGCCCGCATGAGCCACGCCCTGATCCTCGACGACCTCGGCCGCCCGAGCGCCGCCCTCAAGGAGATCGACCGGGCGGTCGCGGAGCTGCACGGCCCCCGGCGCGCCCGCGCGACCATGCAGCGGGCCCTCATCCTGCGCCGGCTCGGCTTCGACCATCAGGCCATGGAGCTCTACCGCGGCGCCCTGCGCGCCTTCCGCACCACCGGCGACCAGGTGTGGGAGGCGCGGACCCTCACCAACCGCGGCGTCCTGCACGGCTTCCGCGGCAACCTCAAGCAGGCCGAGGCCGACCTGCGCGCCGCCCAGGCGCTCTACAACCGGCTCGGCATGGCCACCGCCGCCGCCCAGGTGGAGCACAACCTCGGCTTCGTCGCGGCCCAGGCCGGCGACGTGCCCACCGCCCTGGCCCGCTACGACCGGGCCCACGACCGGCTGTGGAGCACCGGCGTCGACGCGGTCAGCCTGCTCGACCGCGCCGACCTGCTGCTGTCGGTGCGGCTGCTGCCCGAGGCCGACGCCGCGATCCGGGCCGCCATCGACGCCTGCACCGACGGCCACCTCGACTCGGTGCTCGGCCAGGCCCACCTCATGCTCGCCCGGCACGGCCTCGCCGCCGGCACCCCGGACGAGTCGAAGACCGCGGCCGCCACCGCGCGCCGGGTGTTCCAGCGCCAGGGGCGCAGCGTGTGGATGGCCCGCGCCCGGGTCGCCGAGCTCGCGGCCGTCGTCGCGCTCGGCAAGGCCAACCGCGGCACCCTGCGCGACCTGCGCACCGTCGCCGCGCACCTGCTCGAGGCCGGCTGGCTGCAGCCCGGCTGGGACGCGCTGCTCGACGCCGCCCAGCTCGCGGTCGACCTCGGCGAGCTCTACACGGCCCGCGAGCTGCTCACCGAAGCGGGCGGCGCCGCCAAGCTCGGCCCGGCCCCGCTGCGGGTGCGGTGGTGGCACATCCGCGCCCGCCTGGAGCTCGCCTCCGGCGCCGTCGCGGAGTCGGTGCGGGCGGCCACCTCCGGCCTGCGCCAGGCCGACGCCTACCGGGCCAGCCTCGGCGCCACCGAGCTGCGCGTGCGCGGCAGTGCGGAGACGGCGGCCCTGGCCGGCCTGCGGCTGCGGCTCGCCCTGGTCCACGGCGGACCGGCCTCCGCCCTGGCCTGGGCCCAGCGATGCCGCGCCGCCGCCCTCTCCCTGCCGCCGACGCACCCGTCCACCGACCCGGTCGTCGCCCGGCACCTGACCGAGCTGCGCCGGATCAACGGCGAGCTCGCCGCGGCCCCGACGGGACCCCAGCGCACCAGCCGGCTGCTGCGGCGGCAGCGCGTGCTGGAGGCCGAGATCCGCCGCCGCTCGTGGCGTGCGCCCGGTTCTTCGCCCAACGCTGTGGAGTTGTCCCTCCCCACGCTGGCCACGGCGCTGGGGGAGCGGGTGCTCGTCGAACTGCTGGACATCGACGGGCGCCTGCATGCCCTCGTCGTGCGCGGGCGCAGGGTCACGCATCGCATCGTCGGCGAGATCGAGGCGGTGCGAGCCGAGCTGGAGTCGCTGAGGTTCGCCCTGCACAACCAGGTGCTGGGACACGCCGCGGGTGGCGAGCGACTCGAGCGGCGCGCCGAGGTGCTCGACCGGCTCCTGCTGGGCCCGCTCGCCGATCTGCTCGGCGACGGGCCGCTGGTCCTGGTGCCGACCGGAGCCCTCCACGCGCTGCCGTGGGGAATGCTACCCCGCCTCCGCGGGCGCTCACTGACCGTCGCACCCTCCGCGACGATATGGTTGCGCTGCGCGACATCGTCCACTGTGGACGGCAAGCTGGTGCTGGTGGGAGCCCATTCGGCGGAGCAGGCGGCCGACGAGGTGCGGGAGATCGCCGCGGACCGTGCGGGCGCCACGGTGCTGGCCGGCGACCGGGCGCGGGTCGAGCCCGCCCTGACCGCGCTGGACGGGGCCGCGATCGGGCACATCGCCGCGCACGGGGAGTTCCGGGTGGACAACCCGCTGTTCTCGTTCCTCATGCTCGCCGACGGGCCGCTCACGGTGTACGACCTCACCGCCCTGCGACGCCCGCCCGGCCTGCTGGTGCTGTCCGGCTGCGACACCGGCCTGGCCGCCGTGCACCCCGGAGACGAGCTCATGGGACTCGTGGCGGCACTGCTGAACATGGGTACCGCCACCGTCATCGCATCCACCGGGCCCGTCGACGACGGGGCCACCCGCCACCTCATGCGCGCCTTCTACGGCCGGCTCGCCACGGGACTCGGCCCGGCCGCCGCGCTCGCCGCGGCCCAGGCCGCCGCCGGGCCCCGCGACCGGGCCAGCGCGGAGAGTTTCGTCTGTTTCGGCGCCGGCTGAGCGGGCGAGTCACCACGCCAGCACGCACAGTCATGCCCGGGTGATCACTCTCGGAATTTGTCGGACCCCGGGCCTACGATGCCGAACGTGACCCGACGACGTGCTCGCATCCCGCTCACCGCCCTGGTGGTGCTGCTGATGCTGGGCGCGCTCGTGGCCTTGGGCGTCGGCGGGGCCCTCGGCCTGCGCTTCGACCGGGCCGCGATCCCGGTGGAGCGCTCCGCCGTCGCCGAGGTCGGCCCGGCCGCGCCCGTCGCGATCGCGTCGATCTCGGTGCCGTCCTCGCCCCGGCTCAGCCTGGCGGCCACGGCGGTCGCCGACGCTCTCGTGGCCCGCGGGAGCGCCCGGCCGGTGATCGGCGCCGACGGTCCGGCCGATTTGACGGTACATGTGGATGAGGCCATTCCCGCGGGCTCCTACCGCCTCGACGAGCCCCTCGCGCTCACCGGCGGCGACGAGACCGGTGCCGCCTCCGGGCTCTACGCACTGGCCGACCGCATCCGCTCGGGCGAGCCGCCGCTGCCCGAGGACCGGCGGGGCGAGGTCGTCAAGCCCCGCCTCGGGCTGAGGCTCACCGACGCCGGCTCGGTCGGCCGCGAGCCCGACGTCGCCGCGTTCGCCGCGGGCACCGACTACTCGCTCAACACCGACGTCGTCGGCGGCGCCCTGCTGCCGGCCGCGCCGTGGGTCGACCAGGTCGCCGTCGAGCGGATCTCCCGGCAGTTCCACCAGTTCGTCGACCACTCGCTCGCCCAGGGGTACAACGCCGTGGTCCTGCCCGGCTTCCTGGAATACCTCGCGTTCAGCCGGGTCGGCGACGGGCACGCGGTCTATCCCCGCGACGACTCGCACATCGCCCGCGCCGAGGCGCTCACCGCCGCCTTCGCGCCCGTGTTCCGCTACGCCGCCGACATGGGCATGAAGGTCTACCTGCTCACCGACATGCTCGCGCTGTCGCCCCCGCTGCAGCGCTACCTGGAGCGGACCTACGGCGGCCTGAAGGTCGAGGATCCGCACTTCTGGCGGGTCTACGCGCTGGGCCTGGCCGAGCTCTTCGAGCGCATGCCGTTCGTCGGCGGGCTCATGATCCGCGTGGGCGAGGGCGGCGACGTCTACAAGCAGCCCGGCTGGGACTACGCGTCGCGGATCGCGGTCACCACCCCGCGGGCCGTGCGCACCATGCTCGATACGCTGCTGCAGGCCGCGGGCGAGGCCGGCCGCGACATCATCTTCCGCACCTGGACCGTCGGCGTCGGCGCGGTCGGTGACCTGCACACCGACCCGGCCGCCTACGAACAGGTCCTCGGCGACTTCGACAACGCGCACCTGATCGTGTCGACGAAGTACACGCTCGGCGACTTCTACAGCCACCTGCCGTTCAACGCGACGCTGGAGGTCGGCGCGCAGCGGCGCATCGTGGAGTTCCAGTCGCGGCGGGAGTTCGAGGCGTTCGGCTCGCTGCCCAACGACCTGACCGGCCTGCACCAGCAGGCCCTGCAGCGCTTTCTCGCCGCCAACCCCCACGTCGAGGGCGTGTGGACCTGGACCCAGGACGGCGGTCCGCTGCGCGCCGGGCCGATGACGCTCCTGCTGCGTTCGGGCTTCTGGCAGCTGTACGACCTCAACTCCTACGCCCTCGGCCGGCTCGCCTGGGACCCGGCGATCCCGGCGGCCCGGATCACCGCCGACTGGGCCCGGCAGACCTTCTCCGACGACCCGGCGACCGTCACCGCGATCTGCCGCATGATGTCGATGTCCCGTGAGGCGGTCACCAAGGGTCTCTACCTGGGCCCCTACGCCGACGACAAGGTCGAGGCGCTCGGCCTCGAACCCCCGCCGATGATGTGGATCTTCGAGTGGGACATCGTCACCGGTGACTCCGCGGCGCTGGACAGCATCTACGCCGTCAGCCGCGACCACCTCGAGCAGGCCATCGCCGAGGGCGACCGCGCCGTGGCCCTGGCCGCCTCGATGCACGAGACGATCGCGGCCACCGACCCGGTGACGTGGCGCGACGCGACGCTGCGGGCGAAACTGCTCGACACCCTCGCCTACGAGACGGACCTGTTCCGCACCCTCGGCGCCTACCGCGCCATGGTCCTGCGGCACGCCCAGTGGCTCGACACCGGCTCGGCGTCGGCGCGCACGGCGTGGCAGGACGCGGAGGGGCGGTATCGCGCGGCCCGCGACGCGCACACGGCGCGCTACGGCGGGGACGTGGACCTGCCGGCGTACAACTTCACCGCCGCCGACATCGGCGCGGCCCGCGCCGACCGCGACCCCCTGATGGCCGTGCTGGCCCGGATCCTGCTCGGCCTCGTGGTGCTCCTGCTGCTCGTCGGCGCCGTCGGCCGCTCCACCGGGATGCGCGCGCTCTGGCTCGGCGCGACCCGCCCGTGGCGCCTGGCCGATCTCGCACCGCTGCCGAGCCGCCTCGACCGCCTGCTCGTGATCGCGATCCCGGTCGCCGCCCTCATGCTGTCCCGGCTCGTCTACACGTGGTTCGCCGCGCCCGCCCACCTCGTGGTCAGCCTGGGCGGCTGGCTGCTGTTCGCCCTGACCGCACGGGTCCTGGCCGGCCGCCGCGACCCGTTCCACCTGTGGGCCGCCATCGGCGGCGTGGCCATGCTGCGCACCGTGATCCTGCTGACCGCGATGATCCTGCGCGGCCCCGGCGGCTACTGGTTCGCCTTCTGGACCGACCCGGTGCGCCGCTCGGTGTACGTCGCCATCGCCTTCGCCGCGTTCGCCTGGCTCTTCGTCGCCGTGGCCCTGGTCCTGCGCGACCGCTACTCGCTGCCCCGCCGCCGGGCGACGGCCGTGGTGCTGGCCGGCGTCGGCGTGCCCCTCGTCGTGCTGGGCGGGCTGGTGTCGTTCCTCGGCCTGGAGCGCGCCCTGACCATCTGGAACGACCAGATGGCCCTGCTGCCGTGGGGCTTGTCGCGAATCCTCGGCATCACGGTGTATCTGGGCATCCCCACCTACCTGCCCGAGGCGGCCGTGGCCCTGGGCGCGGTCCTGCTCGGCGCGGCGGCCCTGCTGTCGCTGCGCCGCCGCTCGCGCGCCGCCTTCGAACCGCCGCGCCCAGCGCTCCCGTCGGGCCCGTCGGGCCGCCGCTCCCGCAACGCCCCCGACCAGACCGAGGAGGAACCCACGAGCTCCGCGCCGCTGCCGGCGCTGCCTTCCCGCCGCCCCGCCATCCCGCTGCCGACCCGAATCCCGCGACCAGACCGAGACCAGGAACACCGCCCCCGCCACGCCCTCTGACGCCCGCCGCGCAGCGCCACCCGCCGCCGCTGCTCCGCGGGATCGCCACCGGGCCGCGAGGCGGTCATGCCGCGTGGGAGACCTCTTGCCGTGGGCCAAGACGGCACCGAGGGCGGGGCCGCCGCGGGGCGGGACCGAAAGGCGGGGCGGGCCTGCACTGGGTTGAGAAGGCGCGGCCGGGTCGGGACGCTCGCACCGGTCGGCGGCGATGTCTCGGGGTTTCGGTCGGCTCGTCGCCCGCACGGCGACAGGTCGGGGGAGTTGCGGCCGATGGCCGAGGCGCCGGCTGTGCCCCGGCTTCCGTCGCCGCCTGCCTGCTGCTGGTGGCGGGCGGTCGGCTCGTCGCCCGCACGGCGACAGGTCGGGGGAGTTGCGCTCGATGGCCGAGGCGCTGGCTGTGCCCCGGCTTCCGTCGCGGCCTGCCTGCTGCTGGTGGCGGGCGATCGGCGGCTGCGGTGCGAGCCGGTGCCGTGCGGTTCGCGTGGTCGTCGAGCCGAGAGGTCTTGCCGCGGCGCTCGTCACAGGGTGGCGCGGCCGCCCCGTGCGCGGTGGTGGCGCAGCTTTCGCCGTCGGGTGGGGTCAGTTAGCGGCGGATGGCGGCTGTGGCGAGAGCCCAGGTTGTGGTGTCCTCGGCGAGGGTGGCGCCGCCGCCTCGTGCGCGGTGGTGGCGACCCTTCGCCGTCGGGCGGGGGCGGGGTCAGTTAGCGGCGGGTGGCGGCCGTGGCAAGGGCCCAGGTCACGGCGTCCTCGGCCAGGGCGGCGGGGAGGGTGGGCCAGTGGCGGTCCTCGGCGTACGCGCGCCAGCGGGCGCCCGCGACGCTTCCGGCCGCCGCGGCCGCCGCCGCCACGAGGGCCGGGGCGATCGGGTTGCTCCCCTCGCGCCGGGCCAGGGCGGCCGCGGCCAGGCCGGCGAAGACGAGGCGTCCGGCCAGGGGAGCGGCCCCCAGGCGGTTCGGGGCGGCCGGCAGCTTGTCGACCACGAACTCGCCGGCCGCCGCGGCGGCGGTCGCCAGTCGTAGCGCCCGGGAGCCGCTGCCGAAGGCCACGGCGGCGGGGGCTGCCAGGCTGCGGCCGCCGGAGGCGATGCCCAGCAGGGCGGAGCGTGCGATCAGCCACATGAGCGTGACGCTACCCGCCACCTGCCTGCGGCAAACGCGGTTCCGGACCACGACGGCCGCCGGGCGCCCGGATCGGTTGGCGGTCCTGGGACCTGCCGCCGGCGCGGGCGGCAGGTCCCAGGCCGGGCTCAGGAGCGTGTCAGCGGCGGCGGGCCACGGCGGCGCCGGCCAGGAGGACCAGGCCCGCGCCGGCCGCGGCCAGCAGGCCGTGGTGCTGCGACGCCCACAGCTGCGGCGCCCGGCGCGTCGCGCGGTCGTCGAAGGCGCCGTGCGCGCCGTAGTCGGTGGTGCGGTCGGCGGGCTCCCAGAGGTTGCGCGGCTGGTTCGGGCTTCGGCGCTGCGACGTCTGCTGCGACTCGTACCCGGTCCGGGCCAGGTACCGGTCCAGCACCCCGGGAATGAACTTGTCCGCGATGAGCGTGCCGACCGTCGAGGCGCCCACCCAGTACTCGCGCCGGCGCGGATGGTCCGCCGCATACACCACGGCCTTCGCGGCGATCTCGGGCTGGTAGATCGGCGGCACCGGCTGGGCGTGCCGGCCCAGGCGGGACAGCACCCAGTCGAACTGCGGCGTGTTCACGGCCGGCATCTGGACCATCGTCACGTGCACGTTGCGCTTGTCGTGCAGCAGCTCGGCGCGCAGAGACTCGTGGAAGCCCTGGATCGCGTGCTTCGCCCCGCAGTACGCGCTCTGCAGCGGGATTCCCCGGTAGGCCAGGGCCGACCCGACCTGCACGATCGTGCCCCGGTCGCGGGGGATCATGCGGTCGAGGGCGGCGCGGGTGCCGTAGACGTAGCCGAGGTACGAGACCTCCGTCACGCGCTTGAACTCGTCCGGCTCGATCTGCATGAACGGGGCGAAGACCGACGTGAACGCGTCGTTGACCCACACGTCGATCGGGCCGAGTTCGCGCTCGACCCGGCTCGCCGCGGCGTCCACGGCGGGCTGGTCGGCGACGTCGACGGGGATCGGCAGCGGCCGCCCGCCCAGCTTGCGCACGTCCTCGGCGGCCGCCTCCAGGCCGGCCTCGCCGCGGGCGAGCAGCGCGACGGAGGCCCCGCGCGCCGCGAACCGGCGCGCCACCGCGCGCCCGATCCCGCCGCTGGCCCCGGTGACGACAACGACCTGCCCAACGCCCTCATGCTCCATGAGCAACGCATACCCGGCGGCAAACCGGGCGTAACAACCGGAGAGCGCTCTCCCCCAAAAGCCCGAGGTGCCGTCTTGACAGGAACGACCACAAGGAGAACTCTTCAGAGAGCGCTCTCTCACCCGAAGAGCGCTCAAGCCTCTCCGCCAAGAGGTCAGCCATGCACCATGCCCGCACGCGCGCCACAGGTCGCCGCGAGTTCCGGGGCGAGCGCCACCCTCGTGTGGACGACCACGCCCTGACCAAGACCCCCTGAGGGCGGGGGAGGCGGGGCCGCGCACACCAGTTGGCGGAGTGCGCGGCCCCGCTCTTAGAACCGCTGCGGGGCGGCGCCGTACTGCAGCGCCTGCATGAACCGCGGGTCGGACTTGGGCACCTCGACGAACTGCCCGTCCTGCGACACGAACGCGCCCGCGACCGTCTGGGCCGCGCTGCGCGCCGCGATGATCAGGCCGACGAGGAAGGCGACCAGGCCCAGCGGGATCATGATCGGCCCGGCGTCGCCGTCGATGGTGGCGACGCCGACGGCGAACAGCACGATGCCGAGCCCGAGCACGGGCAGGCCGATGCCCAGGTTGCGGGCGCGGGCGGCCTTGCACTGCGCGCACCACGGCCAGGCGGGCGCCTGGACGGTCTTGCGCAGGACGGTCACCACGATGACGTACACGATGACGGCCAGCAGGATCAGCACCGGCGTCCAGGCCGGCGGCTTCGAGATCAGCTTCATGCGCTTCATCTCGATCGCCGGCTCGCCATGGCGCGGGCAGACGTGCGGCAGATGGCCGTTGGCGACCTGCGCTGCGGGAATTCTGAGCATGGGCGGGAGGATCCCACGCGATCCGCCCGGCCGCCTCGGACGTTCGATCAGTTCAAGACCGCCCGGTCGGCCGCCTCCCGGCCCGACTCCCAGCCCTCGCGGCTGTCGACCCGGCTCCCGCGCCCGCGCACGGTGCGCGGGAACACCCGCGCCATCGTCTCGCGCACCTGCTCGTCGCGGGAGCGCAGCACCGGCAGCAGGTCGCTCGCCGCGGCCGCCTCCTCGATCGCCAGCTCCGTCGCGTGGGCCAGCCGCTCACCGATGCGCACCGCGTACGCGACGAGGAACGACTGGCGGAACGTCTTGAGCCGCGCCCGGCCCGCCTTGCCGCCCGGCGGCTCGGCCTTCGCCATGGCCCGCCCGGCCTGCACGAGCAGCGAGGTGTAGAGCAGGTCGACGGCGTCGATGTCCGCGTCGAACCCGAACACCGTGGTGAAGCCGAGGTCGGGCGACCACACGGTGTGGCAGCGGTTCGCCTGCGCCACGGCGCTGAGCAGCGAGGCCTTCTCGCCCTCGTACGGGTGGTCGACCCCGATCCGCCGCGCGAACGGCACCACCTCGGCGCCGCCCTCGCGCCCGGCCAGCAGCGCCTCGTCGATCGCGTGACGGGCGATGAGCTCCTGCGCCTTCGCCGTGTACGTCTCGGCCTCGGCCGGGTAGCCGGTCGACTCGGCCTTGGCCAGCAGCGCCCGCACCCGGTCGAGCAGCCGCTCGTCGACCCTCGACGCGCTGGGGCGGCGTCTCGGGGCAGACCCCGGCGGCGGTACCAGCACCTCGATCGCCGGCAGCTCGGCGAGCACGACGAGCAGGCCGACGAGATCGTCGACGACGGAGATCCGGTCGAGCCGGCGCCGGGCCGCGAGCTCGCCGACATAGCGCGCGTCGGCGCTCCACCACACCTTCGCCGCGAGCTCGTCGGCCTGGGCGAGCCAGCGGTCGTCGACGCTCTTGCGCTCGTAGCGCCGCAGCAGCCCGGCGATCCCGTCCACGACGGCATGGGCGAGCAACGGCCGGTCCGTCCCGCCGCGGCGCACCACGACCCGGTGCAGCTCGGCCGGCTGCCACCCGCCCCGCACGAGCCGGGCGACGGCGTCGGCGACCGCGGCGAACAGGGCGGGGTCGACGTCGGCGGCGGGGGCGACGGCGAGGAGGTCGAGCCCGTCGTCGTAGGCCACCGCCCCGCGCACGAGGTCGTCGATCTGCTTCACCGCGCCAAGGCTACTGGCCGAGGTTCGCGGGCTCGTGCGCCCACGGTCAGGCCGTCGCCCGCTACGGGCCGGCGGGGCCGCTTCCTTTAGCCGTGTCACCCGGAAGTGATGCGGCGGGCTGAGGCTTGCCTGAAATCCAGCTTTAGCGCGCAGTCAGCGGACCCTCACGCGTGGTCCGATCCTTCCGTCGCAACCGTGAGGCCGGGAGGGTCCGATGCACATGTCTCGCAGGCTCGCCGGGTGGCTCGCCGCCGCCGGGGTGCTCGTCGCGCTGCCGCTCGCCGTCTGGGCCGACGCCGGCGCCGAGGCCGCCACGGAGGCGCTGCTGCCGGCGAGCCGGCCGGCCGAGGCTTCTTCGGGCGACGCCTCCGCCCCGCGCCGCCCCGGCCGCGCCTCGCAGGCGGCCCCGGTGAGCACCTCCGGCGCCCCGCGCCCGTCGAGGCCCGCGAACCCCCGCACGGCCACGGCGACGGCCGCGGGCACCGGCCTGGCCGACCCGCGCAAGAAGGAGATCGCCATGCAGCTGGTCTCCTCGGCCGAGAACTCGAGCCTGGACTGGAAGGCCCAGTACCGCTACATCGAGGACATCAACGACGGCCGCGGCTACACCGGCGGCATCATCGGCTTCTGCTCCGGCACCGGCGACATGCTGGACCTCGTCGAGGCGTACACGGCGCGCGTCCCCGGCAACCCGCTCGCGAGGTTCCTGCCCGCGCTGCGCAAGGTCGACGGCACCGACTCCCACGCCGGCCTCGACGGCTTCCCGGAGGCCTGGCGCTCGGCCGCGGCCGACCCCGCGTTCACGAAGGCCCAGGACGACGAGCGCGACCGCGTGTACTTCGACCCCGCCGTGACCCAGGCGAAGTCCGACGGCCTCGGCGTGCTGGGCCAGTTCGCGTACTACGACGCGATGGTCATGCACGGCCCCGGCCCCGGCGCGGACAGCTTCGGCGGCATCCGCAAGGCGGCGCTGGCCAGGGCGAAGTCCCCGGCGCAGGGCGGCGACGAGGCCGCGTACCTGACCGCGTTCCTGGACGCGCGCGCCGCGGCGATGCGCACGGAGGCCGCGCACAGCGACACGAGCCGCGTGGACACCGCCCAGCGCCAGTTCCTCCGCGACGGCAACCTGGATCTGCACACGCCGCTCGCGTGGAAGGTGTACGGGGAGAGCTACCGCATTCCCTGAGATCCATGACTCGGGTCCGCGTCACGATCTGACCGTTGCTCCCGCCAGACAAATGGGCGGGCCCGAGGGCCTTCGGCCGGAGGGGCCCGCCCAGCCAGGTCCGCGGTGCCAAGAACCGGATGTGCCGGGCGCTGGCGCGCCCGGCACATCCGACATTTCGTATATGTGCAGAGGGGTCGTATGCGGCGCCGGGGCTGCGCGAAGCGTTCGATTTCGACGTCGGCGGGGTGGGGGGTCGCCGCCCGCGCCGCGCTCGCCGCCGGCCGGCCCGGGCCGTCAGGTGGCCGTTGACCACCCGGCGCATCGATCCCGTCCCGGGCCGTGATCGGCAAGCGCCGGGCGCCCCTTTGCGCGGGTGCGTACGATCGCTGGCGTGGCGCTGGCGATCTTCGATCTCACTGCATCCCCGCGCGCGGCGGACGCGCCCGCGCGCCGGGCCCGGCTCGGTGCCGGCGGGCCGTCGCGATGACCGCCCCCGAACCCCTGGAGCTGTGCACCGAGGCGCTGGCCACCGCCCGCGTGCAGGGCCTGAGCGCCGACGCCCCGATCCACGCGCTCGCCGCCACCCTGGGCGCCGAGTTCACCGAGCACACGGACCTCGACGGCCTGTACCGCGACTTCGGCGACGTCGAGGTCCACTACGAGCGCCTCGGCCCCGACGAGCCGTGGCAGGGCCGCTTCATGGTCGTGCGGGCCGACCGGCTCCCGGCCCGGGTCCGCCTCGACGATCTGCGGGAGGAGCTGCGCCGGGTCGGCCAGAGCCTGGTCCAGCTGCCCGCGACCCGGGCCGGCGCCACCGACCAGACCCTGCGGGCGCCCCTGAGCGGCTCGACCGTCACCGTGGCCGACGACGGCACCGTCATCGCGATCGCCGCGCCCGTCTGGCCCGTGCCCGACCTCCCGGCCCTGCCCGAGTCCCGCTGGCGCGCGGTCTGCGAGAGCCTGTCCCTGCTGCTCCCGCTGTCGCGCACCGAGCGCGCCGAGTGGCTCGCCGACCGGGTCCCGGACACCTCCGAGGCCGCCGACTGGTGGACCTCCCTGCTGCACCCGCTCGCCACCCTGCGCTTCGGCGACCCCGACCACGCGGCCGACTGGGCCGGCCTGGAGCTGTGGCTGCTCGACCAGGCCGCCGACGCGGGCGTGTGGCCCCGCGACGAGTGGGTCTGGCGCTGGATGTGGTTCGTGCGCAGCCTGACCGCCCGCGCCGCCGGGCCCCACGCCGCCGACCTCACCCGGCTGAGCCTGGCCAACCTGCCGATGACGGTCGCGCAGCTGCACGCCCTGCCCCCGGACTGGCGCGCCCTGACCGCCGCCGACCTGCGCCGGGCCCGGACCGCCCGCGCGCTGCTGTCCGTCGCCACCGCCTACGGCGCGCGGGTCATGGGCTGACCTCGGCGCGGCGATGCCCCGCGGCCGGTGGACCGGCCGGCCCTGACGGCCCGGACGGCTGCGTGAACAAGTACCCCGCGCACAGCACGAGCACCGCCGCGATGGTCGCCAGCAGCGCCTGGTAGCCGGCGACGGCGATCAGCCCGGCCCCGAGCGCGATCGACGCGGTCTGCGGCACGGTCACCGCCATGGTCGCGGCCGCGAAGACCCGGCCCTGCATCCCGTCGGGCGTGGCGCGCTGCAGGCGGGTGGTGAACCCGACCGTCAGCCAGGGCAGGCTGATGCCGAACAGCGCGGCCCCGGGCAGTACCGCCGCATGGGCCGGAACCGCCTGCAGCAGCGCCCCCGCCGCCCCGGCCAGCATGCCCGCGGCCATCAGGCGCGCCTCGCCCAGCCGCCGCACCAGCGGTGCCGCGCTCGGCCCGCCCACCAGCGCCCCCGCCCCCTGCACGGCGGCGAGCACCCCGACGAAGGCGGGGGAGCGGTGCAGCCCCTGCCCGGCGACCGCGAACACCGTGGTCTCGCTGAAGCCGAAGACGCACAGCGCGCCCGCCGCCGCCAACACCACGGGCCGCAGCCGGGGCGAGCGCGCGATGAACCCGAGGCCGCCGCCCCCGCCCGCGAGCCGCTGCGGCCGCCGCTCCTCGACCCGCAGGCGCAGCAGGCAGGCGATCGGCACGGCGCAGCTGACCACGTCGACCAGCACCGCCGCCTTCGGCCCGGCCGCCACGAACAGCCCGGCCCCGAGCAGCGGCCCGACCAGGCGCAGCGACTCCTGGGCGGTGCGCAGCAGGCCGTTGGCGTCGGCGAGCAGGTCGCGGGGGACGATCGAGACCAGCAGGGCGGACTGCGCCGGGATGAGCAGGGTGTACGCCGCGCCGCACAGCGCCATCGAGCAGTACACGAGCCAGATCCGGGCCGGGCCGTCCACGGCCAGCAGTGGCAGGACGGCCGCCCCGGCCGCGGCGTTGGCCCAGATGAGCAGCGGGCGGCGGCGGAACCGGTCGACCAGCGCTCCGGCCAGGGGGCCGAGCAGCGCCGGGGCGGTGAAGCAGAGGAACACCAGGCCGGCCGCCGCGTTGCTCCCGGTGAGCGTCTTGACCCACACGCTCATGGCCAGCCACAGGGTCGAGTCGCCGAGCAGTGAGACCGTCTGCCCGAGCAGATACGTCCGGGCCGCCGGCACGGCGAGCAGGCGCCTCACCCGCGCGCGTTCTCGATCGGCATGACTCGATGGACGCGCGCGGAGCGCGATCTGTCAACCGCTCCGGGTCACCAAGGCCGGCCGCTAGAGCGTGCGGACGTCCCACATCCACAGGCCGCCGGTGTTGGTGCCGGGGCCGTAGAGGTCGGTGAGCGTGGTGCGCACCGCGGCCCACTGCGCGCCCTGCGGGGCCAGGATCAGCGACGTGCGCCAGTACCGCAGATCCGCGCGCGCCTGCGCCCGGTCGGCGTCGGTGACCGGCGGCACCGTCTGCTGGTACATCGCCTGCGTGAAGAGCCGGTCGGTCGGGCGCAGCACCGGCCCGACGAAGGCGTGGTGGCCGGTGACGCCGTCGGCGGGGCCCAGGAAGTACCCGTGCGAGACCTTCATGTCCGCGTTGGTCGACCCGGCCCAGAAGATCGCGGTCGGGAAGTCCCACTGCGGCAGCGGCACGACGAGCACCGTCTGATCCGCGCCGACGTACTGCTTCCACGTCCCCGCCGCCACGAACTGCGGGACCGCGGGCCGCGTCACGACCTTGATCGGCATCGGCGCGGCCGGCACCAGCGCCGCCGCGAGCGCCGTGACCAGGAACAGCCGCCGCGTGCGCGCCGGCAGCCCGCGCAGGTCGGTCAGCCGCTGCACGCCGAGCGCGAGGATCGGCACGACCGCCCAGTTCGTGACCTCGCCGAGGCGGGTCGGCAGCAGCGTGTCGAACAGCGGCAGGTGCTGCAGCACCCAGAAGGGGCCGGGCACGCCGGTGTCGCGGCCCTGGAACTGCAGCGGGGTGCCCCAGGCGAGCACCTGGAAGCCGAGGCCGGTGATCGCCAGGCAGCGCACCAGTACGTCGTGCCACTGCCAGATGACCAGCGCGACCAGCAGCAGCACCAGGGCCCAGCCGAGGAAGCCGTGCTCCTCCGCGCCCAGCGGCGGCGGGGGCTCGCCGAAGCGGCGCAGGCGCTCGGCCACGCTGTTGCTGCCGTACGAGGTCAGGCCGAGCACGTCCATGCGGAACGTGGTCATGTACTGCTCGCCGCCGTTGTACGCGCCCGGGCCGAAGAACTGGAACCACAGCGGGTAGGCGAGCACCACGAGGGCGGCGCCCAAAGTCACGCCGAGCCCGGCCGCGAGCGGCCGGAGCGCGGCCCGCACCCGGTCGCGGCGCTGCACCGCGTAGAGGATCAGCACCGCCCCGATCGCGAGCGCGGCCAGGAACAGCGTCTCCTCGTTGATGAAGACCTGGTAGACGACGAGCGCGGCCAGGATCAGCCCGTTGCGCACCGGGCGGCCCTCGAGCAGCTTGAGTGAACGCCAGGCCAGCAGCGGTACCAGGAACTGCGCGACGAGGTTCACGTGGTAGGACGCGTGCGAGGTCACCGCGGGCGCGAACCCGCCGACGAGCCCGCCGACCCAGGCAGCGGTCCGGCTGGTGACCAGGTGCCGGGACAGCACCCAGTACCACGCGGCCGCGGTCCCGGCGATGCCGAGCACGATCAGGATGTCGAAGGTGACCTGCGGGCCGAACAGCAGCGTGATCGGCGAGAGGGGCAGCCCGAGGCCGAGCACGCTCGTGTTGGCCATGCCGTTGACGCCGAGCGGGGCGTTGTACTGCACGATGTGGAACGGGTTCTCGCCGTGCGAGACCACCCGGGCCGACCAGGCGAGGAAGTATTCGGCCTGGGCCCGGTCGCCGGGGCTGATCGGCATCCGCCGGCCGTAGTGGGCCAGGATCGGCGCGACCACGAACAGCGCGCCCAGCACGTAGCTGCCGAGCGCGAGCAGGTCGGCCCGGCGGCTGGTCGTCCGCGTGGTGGTGATGGCGGCGATGCTGTCCGATTCCTCGCTGGTCTTCTGCGGCGCCCTGCCGCGCTGTCGCACCAGCCTGCCGGTGGCCGGTGGGGTCGTGTCGTCTGTGTCGTCAGAGCCGGCCGTACCCGTCAACATCGCGTGACAATATCAGCGGGGCGGATCCGTGAACCCGGACCCGCCCCGCCGCGTTCGCCACTGTTGCGCGGCCGCTTCCTACCGGCTGCGCTCGGTGTAGGTGATGGTCGGCATCGGCATCGGCTGGGTCCCGAACGTGTCGGTCGGGGCCGGCGCCGGGATCGGGTTGCCGTTGATGTCGGTCGGCGCCGGGGCCGGGATCGGGTTGCCGTTGATGTCGGTCGGCAGCGGCGCCGGGTTCACCGTGTCGGTCGGCACCGGGCCGGGGTTCACCGTGTCGGTCGGCATCGGCACGGGCAGCGTGGCCGTCGGCTGCGGCACCGGGTTGCCGAACGTGTCCGTCGGCATCGGCGCCGGCGTCGGGCTCATGGTGTCGGTCGGCATCGGGACCGGGTTGCCGAACGTGTCGGACGGCGCCGGCACCGGCGCGGTGGCGCAGATGTCCGTCGGCGTCGGCGCCGGGGCCGTGGTGGTGTCGGTCGGCACCGGGTTCGCGGTGTCGGTCGGCGTCGGCACGGCGCCCCCGCCGAAGGTCGGCGTCGCGCCCGGCACGGTGGTCGCGGTCGGGTTCGGGATCGGGTCCTGCGTCGGCAGGGTCGACGGCGTCTCCTCCACCGTGCCCGCGGGGCCGCTCGGCGTGTCGAAGGCGCCGGGCGGAATGATCACCGAGGCGCCCGGGGCGGGCAGGCTCGGCGGCATGACGATCGTGCCGCCCGGGTTGGGCGTCGCGGGGTTGCCGAACGTGTCGGTCGGGCACGGCGTCGCGGTGGCGGTGGGTGCGCCCGGGTAGGCCGTCGTCCAGGCGCTGAGCGCGGGGTCCGGCGCCAAGGTCTCGGCCGCGCGCACGCCGCCGGGCACGGTCTGCGCGCCGGCTCCGGTCTGGTGGACAACGCCGGCGGTCAGCACGGCGAGGAAGCTGGCGGCCCCGACCGCGACCGGCAGTCGCCGTTTGCTCTTGCTGGCAGGCATTGGGTGAAACCCCCGTTGGTCTCGGTTGCAGTCACCCTATGTTTACCCGTCGCTACTCTTTGTAGTCAGAAAACGAGGATCTTTACGCCGTTCGTCTCGCGTACTGGTCGACGCCACCCGGTCGCGGCCACGCACCTTGGCGTCGTAGAGGGCCCGGTCGGCCGCGGCCAGGAGCGTCTCGGCGGTGGGCGCCGGCAGGTCGGCCGTGGTGGCGAGGCCGATGCTGAGCGTGGGCAGCCCGTCGGACAGGTCCGAGCTGCTCGCCACGTGCGCGCGCACCTGCGCCGCCACGGCCCGGGCGCGCTCCTCGCCGCCGGCGACCACGACCGCGAACTCGTCGCCGCCGAGCCGGGCGGGGCAGTCGCCGGGCCCGGCCGCCGCGCGCAGGGCCGCGCCCACGCGCGTGAGGACGGCGTCGCCGGTGCCGTGCCCCCAGGTGTCGTTGATCGTCTTGAAGTGGTCGACGTCGATGATGAGCAGGGCGCGCTCGGCCCCGGCGTGCAGCGCCCGGTCCAGGTCCAGGTCGAACGCGCGCCGGTTGGGCAGCCCGGTCAGCGCATCGGTGAGCGCCTGCTCCTCGAGCAGGGCGACCAGCGCCTCGGACCGGGCCCGCAGCTTCGACACGACGATCGTGGACACGGCGTAGGCGGTTACGAGCGCGGCGATGTCGGTGACGGCGGTCACGTCGGACTTGATCCAGAAGGTCACCACGGCGTCGGTCAGGCTGGCCGCGACGAGCAGGACGTACATGATGTCCCGGCGCACGAAGGTCGCGGCGTACAGCAGGGGCCACAGGAAGTACAGGTGCGCGCTGACGCTCACGTCCCGCGTGACGAGGTTCAGGACGCCGATCAGCAGTACCGCCAGGAACGGCACGGCCACCCAGAACGCCTCGGGCACCCGCTGCGGGACCAGCCGGCACAGCGCGCCCGCGGCCACCATGGCCCCGGCCATGGCCTCGGTCGTCAGCACGCCGAGCGTCGTTCCGCCGGCGAACCCCGGCACGAGCAGCGCGCAGGCGCCGACGACCGAGCCGCCGGCCATGAGGAAGTACGCCACCGCCCGCGTCGCCGCCACCCGGTCGCGCGCGTGGATCAGGGGCCGGACCGCTGCGCGCCACACCGAATGCCGATCGGCGGCCCGGGCTCGAAGCTGAGCCTTCGCCGACTTTCCGACACCGGGGTGTAGCGAGGGCCGACTATGCTGCGCGGGGTCTTCAGTTGCCGAGGAGCTTTCATGTCTGACCCATATGCGCCCCAGCCGAACTACGACCCCTATGGCCAGCAGCAGCAGCCCTCCTACGGCCAGGGATACGGCCAGGGCTACGGCCAGCAGCCCCCGGCGGCCGACCAGGGCTATGGGCAGCAGCCGCCCACGTACCAGCAGCCCCCGTCGCACCAGCAGCCTCCCTCGTACCAGCAGCCTCCCTCGTACCAGCAGCCTCCCTCGTACCAGCAGCCTCCCTCGTACGACCAGGGATACGGCTACGACCAGCCGCCGCCGCTCTACACGCCCCCGCCGAAGAAGAAGGGCAACGGGCTGCTGATCGGCCTGGGCATCGCCGCGATCGTGGTCGTGCTGTGCGGCGGCGTCGGCGCGGTCGCCTACGTCAACCTCTCCAAGGACGACGAGGCGAAGACGCCGACGGCCACCTCGTCGACCGGGGGCGCGAAGCCGCAGGCGTCACCCGGCTCGACCCGCACCACGAGCGCCCCGAAGACCCCGAAGGTCACGCTCACCGACCCGGCCACCATCGGCAACTGGAAGAAGCAGTCCAACCAGGACCAGGCCAAGACGATGAGCCAGCAGATGACGGACGCCGGGGTGCAGAACCCGTTCGCCGCGCAGTACCAGAACACCCAGAAGACCTCGCAGGTCGTCGTGGCCTGGGGCGGCACCGGCCCGGGGTTCAGCGTCGGCGGCCCGGACAAGCAGCTCAAGGACTTCTTCGACGGCGCCTTCAAGTCCCTCGGCGGCACCGGCAGCGACTCGACCCCGTTCGACCCGGGCAAGCTCGGCGGCAAGGCCGAGTGCCAGAAGACGGACGCGACCGGGGTGACGCTGTCGATCTGCGCCTGGGTCGGCACCGACGCGCTGCTGGCCTTCATGTTCAACCCCATGGAGCCCTCGGCCGCGGCCATCCAGGCGAAGCTCATGCTGCAGTCGATGGCCGTCGCCGGCTAGGTCCTGACGTTGAGCGCCGCCTCCGCGATCCGCAGCCCCTCCTCGGGGCCGATCCCGGAGGCGGCGACGACGGCCGCGAACTCCTCGGCCGCCCGCCGCACCCGCTCCAGCGCCGCCTGCCCGGCCGCGGTCACGTAGGAGCCGGCCCGGCCGCGTGTCTCGATCAGCCCGGCGTCCTCCAGCTCGCGATACGCGCGGGCGACGGTGTTCACGGCGAGCCCCAGCTCGGCGGCGAGGCTGCGGATCGTCGGCAGCCGGGTGCCCACGGCGAGCGACCGGTCCCGGATGCGGGCCGCGACCTGCAGCCGCAGCTGCTCGAAGGGCGGCACCGCCGACCCCGCGTCGATGACGAACATCACGCCAGTATCACGCCAGGAGCCCGGCCAGCACGACCTCCGTGAGCCGCGACGCCGCCTCGGGCACCGCACCGACCCCCGCGATCCCCATCAGCCCGGCCCGCACGTCCCGCACCGTCAGCCCGTCGCGCACCACACCGGCCCGGACCGCCCGCGCGACGAGCGCGTCCAACCGCGCGGCATGCTCGGCCCGTTGCACGGGAAAACGGCGCAGCAGGACGTCCCCGAGCCCACCGGCCGCGGCCCGCCGCCCCGCGAACCCCCGCACCACCAGCTCCAGCCCCACCCGGGGATCGGCCTGCCCCACGGCCGCCCGCAGGTCCCGCTCGCACCCGGTGACGAGCTCGTCCAGCACCGCGTCGACGAGCGCCCCGCGGCTGGGAAAGTGCCGGTAGACGGTCGCGACCCCGACGGACGCGGCCCGCGCCACCGCCCGGGTGGGCACGTCCACCCCGCCGGCCCCGAACGCCGCCCGCGCCCCGGCCACGATCCGGTCGCGGTTCTCCAGCGCGTCGGCGCGCCGTTTCCGAGTCACTTGCGGCTCCAAGACACTCACTTCCGGCCGGTCCGGCGGGGGCGTGCCTACGGTAGCCCGCATGCTCGCCGTACAGTTCGCGCAGTTCGGACCGCCCGAGGTCCTCCGGCTCGCCGAGGCCCCCGACCCGCACCCCGGCCCGGGGGAGGTGCGCGTGCGGGTCCGCGCCGCGGGCGTCTCACCCGTCGACGTCGCGCTGCGGGCCGGCACGTCCCCGTCCGCGGCCCGGCTGCCGCGCCCGCACATCCCCGGCGTCGACGCGGCCGGCGTGATCGACGAGGTCGGCCCCGGCGTCACCGGCTGGGCGCCCGGCGACGAGGTCTTCGGCATCGTGCCGCTCGCGACCCTCGGCGGGGCCACGGCCCAGCTCGCCGTCCTGCGCCACTGGGCCCGCCGCCCCGCACAGTTGCCGTGGGCCGAGGCGGGCGCGGCCGGGACGAGCCTGGAGACGGCCACGCGCGCCCTCGACCGCCTCGCGCTGGAGCCCGGGATGCGCCTGCTCGTCACCGGCGCGGCGGGCGGGGTGGGAAGCGTCGCCGTCCAGCTCGCGGTGCTGCGGGGCGTCCGGGTGTACGGCACCGGCAGCGCCGACGCCGCCGACTTCGTGGCCGCCCTGGGCGCCGAACCCCTGGGCCGGGAGATCGCCGGACGGTTCGACCGCGCCCTGGACACGGCCGGGGGCGGGCTCCTCCCGGCGCTGATCGAGGCCACCGGGGACGCGGCCCGCGTGCTGACCATCGCCGACTTCGCCGCGCCCGGGCTCGGCGTCGCCCTGTCGACGGGCGAGCCGGCGGGGGAGCCCGGCGGCCACCACGGGCTGGCCGAGGCGGGCCGGATTCGGGTGCCGCTGCAGGCCACGTACCCGATGTCCGACCCGCCCGCCGCGCACCGCGCCTTCGAGACCACCTCCCGCCGCGGCAAGCTCGCCTACGAGATCGACGCCTAGCGCAGCTCAAGCGCCGGGGCGAGCAGGCTCCGGGTGTACCGGTGGGCCGGCTCCTCGTACTCCGGCTCGGCCGGGCCCACCAGCGCACGAGGTACCGCCTGGCCGGCGCCCTAGGAGCTCTTGCGGCGGAAGGTGGCCATGGCGAAGGCGTACGCGACGACGAGGATGCCGGCGCACCAGGCGAGCGCCGCCCAGATGCCGGTGCCGACCGGCTGCCGCGTGAACAGGTCGCGGATCGCGTCGACGATCAGCGTCACCGGCTGGTGCTCGGCGAAGGCTCGCACCGGGCCGGGCATGGTGGCGGTCGGCACGAAGGCCGAGCTGATGAACGGCAGGAAGATGAGCGGGTAGGAGAACGCGCTCGCGCCGTCCACCGACTTCGCGGTGAGGCCGGGGATGATGGCGATCCACGTCAGGGCGAGGGTGAACAGGGCGAGGAGGCCGGCGACGGCCAGCCAGGCCAGCGGCCCCGCCGAGGAGCGGAAGCCCATGAGGAGGGCGACGAGCAGCACGGCCACGACCGAGATGAGGTTGGCCACCATCGAGGTCAGCACGTGCGCCCACAGCACGGACGAGCGGGCGACCGGCATGGACTGGAACCGCTCGAAGATGCCGCTGCGCATGTCGAGGAAGAGCCGGAACGCGGTGTACGAGATGCCCGAGGCGACCGTGATGAGCAGGATGCCGGGCAGCAGGTAGTCCACATAGGACTTCGAGCCGGAGTTGATCGCGCCGCCGAACACGTAGACGAACAACAGCATGAACGCGATCGGCATGATCGTGGTGGTGATGACGGTGTCGAGGCTGCGCGTGATGTGGCGCAGGGACCGCCCGGTCAGCACGGCGGTGTCGCCGAAGAAGTGGCCGCTCATCGGGGTTCCTTTACCTGTCCGCGCCGACGATGGTGAGGAAGACGTCCTCGAGGGTGGGCTGCTTCTCGACGTACTCGACCTTGGCCGGCGGCAGGAGCCGCCTGAGCTCGGCGAGGGTGCCGTTCACGATGATGCGGCCCTCGTGCAGGATCGCGATCCGGTCGGCGAGCTGCTCGGCCTCGTCGAGGTACTGGGTGGTGAGCAGCACCGTCGTGCCCCGCGCGGCGAGCTCCTTGACCGCCTGCCACACCTCGATGCGGCCCTGGGGGTCGAGCCCGGTCGTCGGCTCGTCGAGGAAGATGACCGGCGGATCCCCGACCAGGCTCATCGCGATGTCGAGCCGCCGCCGCATGCCACCCGAGTAGGTCGACACCTTCCGCCCGGCCGCGTCGGTCAGTGAGAACCGTGCGAGCAGGTCGTCGGCGACCCGGCCCGGCTTCTTGAGGTGCCGCAGCCGCGCGACGAGGACGAGGTTCTCGCGGCCGGTGAGGATCTCGTCGACGGCGGCGAACTGCCCGGTGAGGCTGATGGACTCGCGCACGTCCACCGGCTGCCCCCCGACGTCGAACCCGTTGACGCGGGCCGTGCCCGCATCGGCCTTGAGCAGCGTGGACAGGATCTTCACGACCGTGGTCTTCCCGGCCCCGTTCGAGCCGAGCAGGGCGAAGATGCCGCCCCTGGCCACCTCGAAGTCGACACCGTGCAGCACCGGCACCTTGCCGTACGCCTTCTGCAGGCCTTGCACCTGGATCATGTCGTGGCTTCCCTTCGGGGCGTGGTGACGCGGCGGACGAAGACGTTGCCGTAGTTGGCGTGCAGGTGGAGCTCGACCGTGCGGTCGCTCCCGGCGGCGTCCGGGTCGGGGGTGAGCTCGTTGCGGACCCGGCCGTTGGCGGAGCTGGCGTCGATCCAGGCCGCGATGCCGGTCGGGACGCCGACGTCGATGTCGGCGTGGCCGTTGTCGAGCCGGAACGTCCCGCCGCCGACCTCCCGGATGCGGATGGGTCCGTGGGCGCTGCGCGCGGTCACGTCGCCGAGGGCCCGGTCGATGGTGAGTGCCCCGGACGTGGTGACCTCCACGTCGCCGGCGGCGGTGCCCAGCTCCAGGCTGCCGTGCGAGGCCCGCAGCCGGGCGTTGCCGCGCACCTCGACGATGCGGACCGAGCCATGGCCGGCGGTGAGGTCGAGCGGACCGGTCACCTCGGCGATGTCGGTGCTGCCGTACGGCACCTCGAGGACGAGCCCGGCGACGGTGTCGGCGGTGACGCCGCCGTACTTGAGCACGATCCGGGCATCCCCGAGGACGCCCCGGGTCCGCACCGAGCCGTACGCGTTGTCGATGTTGACCCGCGACCCGGTCGGGACCTCGCAGCGGACGTCGACCGAGTCGCCCTTGCTGAACAGGTTGAGCCGGCGCGGGACCTTGACCCGCACCCGCCCGTTGTCGAACCCGACCGTGGTGTCGCGGGCGAGCGACTCGTCGCCGTTGCGGCCGGCTCGGCTCGGCACGATCTCGACGACGGCGTCGGGCCGGTCCGAGGCGACGATGTCGACGAACGCGACACCGGCGGTGACGTCCAGGTCGATCGGCCCGGACACGTCGTAACTGGGCATGGTTGGCCTCCACATGGGCATGCCGGATCGGTCCCGCCATGCGACGGGACTGCGCAACTGTTTGGTGTGGCTCGTGTTCGGCCGGGGTCAGCGGGCCCAGCCGGTGAAGCGCTCGCCGCTGCTGGTCTTGCGCGTCGTGGCGGGCCGGGCGGCGGGTTCCAGGGCGGCGGCGATCGCGCGCACGAACCACGAGTTGACCGACACCCCCTCCTCGGCCGCGGCCTGCTCGACCCGGGCCTTGAGCCGGTCGGGAAGCCGCAGCGTGGTGCGTGAGGTCACCGTGTCGTCGAGCGGCTCGGCCGGCACCGCGACCCCGGGCGCCTCCGGCCCGCCCGCCTCCGGCATCGCGGGACGAGTCACCACCAACTGCGGATCACGCCCTCGCAACATGACGTCGACCGAGCCGGGCGCGATCTGCCGCGTGATCTCGCCGGCCACGTCGCTCAGGACCCCCAGCAGCATGAGGCGCACCGCGGCGTCGAGGGCGGCGTTGAGCTGCTCGGCTACGGCCCGGGCGGCGTCGTCGCCGTGCTCGGCGGTCGCGGCCAGCTGCGTCTGCAGTTCGGAGACGTACCGGTCGAGGTCCATGACACCAAGTTAGCACTCGTGTGGTGTCAGTACAAGCCTCTATGACACCACGCGACACCACTGCGGCGCCGCTGGTGGTGTCATCGACTCGGGTGGGCGCCTTCGACGCAATGCGTGGTGTAGTTGCGCCGTGGGGCACATCGAGACGGCGGCCATGCGGAACATCCGTCGGTGGCTCAGGGGTGAGATCGTCAACCGGACCACCGGCATTCGGCTGGTGGATGGCCCCCGTGACGGCCGATGCCAGATCGTGCATCTGGACACGGACGGCCGGCCCCCGCCGCGACTACGGACGAGCGGCTTCGGTGGCGATACGTGGTCCGTCTACGTCCTGTCGACCACGGGTGGGGACGGTGCGGAGCATTCGTGGACGTACAGGTTCGCGGGCACCGAGCCCCGAGCGTGATCTGCTGCCTGCCGGGCACCGCGAAGCGGCTTGGCCTGGCGCGGATCCCGGCGTCCAGGAACGGTCGACGTCCGCTAAGAGGTGCCGGTCCAGCTGTACCAGCTGCCGCCGAGGCGGTCGAAGTTTGCCGACCAGTCGACGACGGCGGCGAACGCGCACCGGCTGGCCGCCCATCGCATCTTGCGCGGCGCGCCGGTGCAGAGCAGGACCATGGTGAGGACGCCGATGACTGGTCCGATCAGGAACCAGCTCCTCCATCCGCCGGCGGTTCTGGCGACGTAGACGGTCCAGCCGAGCCAGCAACAGCCAATGAGCACGGAAGCGCAGCCGCCGGCCATGAACAGGAACGAGTCGCCGCCCGGGTAGCTCACGGGCCAGAGCACGCCACCCACCGCCGCAGCGACGAGCACGTGGACCGCCCAGAGCTGCGGCCAGCCAGGCCCAGCTTCCGGCGCGGAGTCGTCGCCGCCCCCGCTGTTCCAGCCGGTCTTGGCGTCCGTGACACCTCGATTCGGCGTGACACGGCCGGACGCCACGTGTACCGGCAACTCGAAGTGCTGATCGATTACCCGCCGGTCGGTCGAAAGCCGCCACCATCCCGACCCGCCCATGTCGAGGCAGCGCCGAAGCATTGCAGCCTCCGCTGACGATCAGCCGATGCGCCGCTGCGCCACCGCCACGCCGCGAGCGAGGAAGGCCAACACGGCGAGGGCGAAGCCGAGGTACTTCAGCGCGATCGCGCGGAACACCCAGCGCCCCTCCGTGAGCAGGCCGCCGCGCGTGACGCCGGCGGTCGGGTCATCCGGGTCGACGTAGAGGGTCACCACATCGCCCTTGTGCAGGTTGCCGGCGCCGGCCAGGCCCGTGTGGTACTGGTGGCCGCCGACCTCGTACGAGATCAGCGCCTCGCGCAGGTCGTCGCTGTCGAACCAGCCCCCGTTCGAGGGGCTGGAACAGACGGGTGCGTCGAGGAGGAGCGCTTGATACCGTCGGTGACGGTGATTGACCTCGATGCGGAACCGCGCGGTGCGACGCGGCGGTCCCGCCGGCCCTGGCGGGGGTTCAGCCTGCTCCTCGTCGGCGTGTTGGGGCTGGCCGGTGGTGCGCGGCCGGGAACGTCGCTGGACCCGGCGGTGGTACTGCGCGGCGACGGGGTGAGCGCGGTCGACAGTGACGGGTCCGCGATGTACGTGCTGTCGAGGGCCTCCGTGGCGGCGTACCGGATGCCGGACGGTGCCCGGCGGTGGGCGGTGCCGGTCGCGGCCGGTACGCAACTGCTGGCCGTGGACGATGCGCGGGTGGTCGTGGGGGTCCAGAACGGTACGCGCTTGGCGGCGGCAGCGCTGGTCGGGCTCGATAGCGCCACCGGTGCGCAGGTGTGGCGGCGGATCGGCTACGTGCCGGTGGGGCGCGGCTGCGCGTGCGGGGTGGTGGTCGCCGAGATGTATCCGCCGGGCAGCGATCCGGAGCAGGAGGGGCAGCAGTCGACCCCCTATCTGGCCGGCATCGACGTCCACACCGGCGCCGTGCGCTGGTCGCTCGTCACGCCGCCGGGCGGCCGGCGGCGAGTTGTGTTCGGACCTGGCGAGCGGGTCCGGGTCGCGGTGTTCGACACCGGTGGCACGCTGCGGCTGTACAGCGCCGAGACGGCCGAGGTCGTGCGGACGGTCGGCCTCGAGGATCACGGGCAGGTCGACGAGCTCACCATCTCGGGCGACCGGCTGCTGGTCTACCGCTCCGGGCTGGGGACCATCCTCGGCACGACCGCGTTCGATCTGGCCACCGGCCGGCGGCTGTGGCAACGCACGGCCGAGCCGGACGGCGAGAACCTCTGGTGGTGCGGGCGGGCGATCTGCGCCCGGGCGACCGACGGGGCGAATGACGGGCCGACCGTGGTGCTGGACCCGGACACCGGCCGTGAGCGGTGGCGCGTGGGCGAGCGGACAGAGCTGGGCGGCCTCACCGATCGGTACATGCTGGCCACGCCGTCCCCGCCGGACGGCCATCACCTCGTGCTCGACGCGGCCACCGGCCGGGTCGTCCGTCGCATCGACGGCTGGGAGCCGGTCGGCGACCTGGCGGGAACCCGGCTGCTGGTCGCGGGCCGCAGCGCCGCCGGCGGCTCGCTGATCGCACGCCTCGATATCGAGACCGGCGCGGTGACGGTGCTCGCGCGGGCGCCGGGCTGGTCCGCTCCGCCGGAGTGCTTCACCATGGAAGCGCTGCTGGCGTGCAAGCTGGACCAGGACCGCATTCCAGTCTGGCGGTGGGCGGCCGCGCCCGCCGGGTGGGGCAAGAGTTAGACCCCCTGAACGGATCAGAGGCCGCTTCCGGCGATCGGAAACGGCCTCTGACCTGCGGTGGGCGATACTGGGATCGAACCAGTGACCTCTTCGGTGTGAACGAAGCGCGCTCCCGCTGCGCCAATCGCCCCTGCCGCAGAACTCTACATCACCAAGGGCCGCCCCTGCATCCCGGTACCGCCCGTGTCGGTAGGGTGGTGGACCTATGGCCCTGTATGCGCTGCTCATCCTGCCCTCCGCCAATCGTGTCTACGCCGACGCGTCCGTCGAGCTCACCTGTGCTGAGCTGCGCGCGTTCGACCAGGGGGTGCTCGGCAACCGGCTCGGTGAGGTGGGGCCGCGCGTCGTCGGCGGGGTGCCCTACGTGACGTTCGAGGCGGACGAGCTCACCGAGCGCGACGTCGCGGTGCTCGGGAATCTCTCGTCCGGGTATGCGCTGTTCGAGGTCGTCGGGGAGCTGCTGCGGCCGATGACCACGACGTCGCTCGATCGGTTCGACGACGATCTCATCACCATCCAGAAGTACCAGGGTAAGACGAACGAGCAGTTCACGAAGCTCCTGCTCAACGTCACCCTGCTCGCCTCCGAGCACGCCTCGCAGCTGCTCACGCGGCGGTTTCGCGTGCTCGACCCGCTCTGCGGGCGGGGGACGACGCTCAACCAGGCGCTCATGTACGGGTTCGACGCCGCCGGCGTGGATCGGGACCAGAAGGACTTCGAGGCTTACGCCGCCTTCATCCAGACCTGGCTCAAGCGGAAGCGGATCAAGCACAAGGCCGAGTTCGGGCCGGTCAGGCGGGAACGGCAGGTGGTCGCGAAGCGGCTGCGCATCGAGCTCGCCGCCGACAAGGACGACTACAAGTCCAAAGCTACCCAGCTGCTCGACGTCGTGAACGTGGACACCCTGCGCTCGCGGGAGTTCTTCAAGGACGGCTCGTTCGACCTCGTCGTGACCGACGCGCCCTACGGGGTCCAGCACGGCAGCCGCACGGCCGGCAAGGGGCTCACGCGCAGCCCGGAGGACCTGCTCGCGGAGGCGGCGCCGGTGTGGGCCCGGCTGCTGCGGCCGGGCGGGGCGATGGGCATCGCGTGGAACACGTTCGTGGCCAAACGGGAGCTCGCGGCCGGCCTGCTGGCGGAGGCGGGGCTCGAGGTCGTCGACGACGAGCCCTACCGGTCGTTGCGCCACCGGGTCGACCAGGCGATCATGCGTGACGTCCTGGTCGCGAGGAAGCCCGCCTAGAACACCGTCGGGTCGGGGTGGAAGGCCACGCCCCGCAGTGTCCACCGTGGACCGTGCGCGGCCAGCCGGGCGCGGAACCCGGCCCAGTCCCGTGCGGCCTGCGGCGACCACGCGACCTCGGCGACCGCCGGCAGGCGCGGGAACGTGAGCAGGTCGATGTCGGCCGCGGTCGCGACCGACTCGGTCCACAGCGGGGCCTCGATGCCGACGATGTCGCACGGGCCGGGCAGCAGTGTGTCCGGGTCCCAGTCGTACGCGGTCTGCGTGGTGATGTACCCGGCCCAGTCGTGGCCGATCGGCGTCTCGGCGGTGTAGCGCATGTCGAGGTACACCCGGTCCGCGGGCGACAACAGGATCCGGTCGCCCTGCGCGAGCGCGGCCAGGAGGTCCTCGTCGGGCTCGGGTTTGGCGCCCCAGTACTGCGCGATCCGCCCCGGTTCCCGCTCCGTGGGCCCGATCTGGTGCCAGGCGATGACCGTCTTGCCCAGCGCCGTCACCATCGGCTGCACGCGCGCCATGAAGGTCCGGTAGTCCTGCGCGGACGTGTTCTGCGCCTCGTCGCCGCCGATGTGCAGCCACGGCCCGGGTGTGATCGCCGCGACCTCGGCGAGCACGTCGCGCACGAACGCGTAGGTTTCCTCGCGGCCGACCGCGAGCGTGCTGAAGCCGACCTCGACGCCGGTGTACGCCGCCGGGGGCACCCCGTCGTCGTTGAGCGCCGGGCAGGCGTGCAGGGCCGCGTTCGTGTGCCCCGGCATGTCGATCTCGGGCACGACGGTCACGTGCCGCGCTGCCGCGTGCGCGACGATCCGCGCGTAGTCGGCCTGGCTGAACCAGCCACCGCCCGCGCCGCCGACCTGCGTCGCGCCGCCCACCCGGGCCAGCTGCGGCCACGACTCGATCGCGATGCGCCAGCCCTGGTCGTCGCTGAGGTGCAGATGCAGGACATTGATTTTGTACCGCGAAAGCGCGTCGATGAACCGCAGGACGACCTCGACGCCGAAGAAATGCCGCGCCACGTCCAGCATCGCCCCGCGGTAGGAGAACCGCGGCTCGTCGGCGATCCGCCCGCCCGGCACGATCCAGGGTCCATCCTGGACGGTCGCGGCGTCCACGGTGGACGGCAGCAGCTGCAGCAGCGTCTGGACGCCGTAGAACAGCCCCGCCTCCCGGCGGGCCCGCACGACGATCCCGTCCGCCTCGACGACGAGCTCGTAGCCCTCGTCCGGGCCGTGCCCGACCAGCCGCAGCTCGATCGCGGGACGCGGATGGGCGGCCTCGACGGGCAGCGCGAACCCGGTGGCCGGCCGGAGGGCCTCGGCGAGGTACGCCCCGACGGAGGCGGAGTCGGAGCGGATCGCCGCGTCGGCGCGCAGCTCGTAGGCGGCGTTCGACGGCTCGACGAGGGCCGGGACGGGTACGACCGTGATGTCGTTCATGCCCCGATCATCGCAGGAAGCGGCACCCGGGCCGGCCCGTGCGCCGCGGGCGTGGACCGTGCGTCGGGGGCCGCGGACCCGGGTCAGCGGGCGCGCTGGGGCGGGTGACGCTGGGCCTGCGACGGGGGCACCGCCGGCCGGGCCTGCTGCTGCTGGCGCGCCTTGACGGCCAGCCGGCTCAGGTAGATGAGCGCGCCGCCCAGGACGCCGACGTCGTCCAGGTAGATCGGGTCGGGCAGCAGGTCGACGGGGAAGATTGTGTAGATGATCGCGCCCCAGAAGACCCAGCGGCCGCCGACGCCCATGGCCTGCAGGTATTTGCCGGTCTTCCAGACCCGCACGGCCAGGATGATCGCCACCACCAGCAGGGCGACCAGCACCAGGCCGCCGATCACGAAGAGGGCGTAGAGCCAGTCGTCCGACATGGCTCGAGTTTACGGGCGATACTGCCCCCATGCCCGTCGAGCCACCCGTGATCGTCAGCAGTGACCCGAGCTCGTTTCCGCATTCGGTGCTGCGCGACCGGCACGCGGCGATCGTGGCCAAGGTGCTGGCGGCATATCCGTACGCGCCGCAGGTACGGAAGCGGCTGGAAATGCTCTTGCACGAGCAGGCCGTCGCGCCGCTGGACGACCGCGAGCACGACGCCGCGGCGTGGGCGGTCTGGGGTGCGGGGATGTGGGGGCGGTCGTGGTACGACGTGCCGTTCCTCTTCGCCGAGAACTTCTTCTACCGCCGGCTGCTGGACGCGGTGGGCTACTACGCGCCGGGTGCCTGGCGGGGGATCGACCCGTTCGGGCCGCAGAAGGCCGCCGATCTGCCGGGGGAGCGGGAGCTGGCCGAGCTCGACGCGCTGCGGGCGCTCCCGGAGGACGAGCAGGCCGCGGGCGTGGTGCGGGCGGCGGTGTGGGGCAACCGGGCCGACCTCGGGTTCGGGCTGGTGGCGTCGCACGCGGACCGCGTCGAGGAGCTGCTGGTGGACGACAGCGCGCGGATGTGGAGCCTCACCCGCGGCGGCACGGTGATCGTGGTCGCCGACAACGCGGGGCGGGAGCTGCTGCCCGACCTGGTGCTCATCGACTTCCTGCTGCGCACGGGGCGCGCGTCGCGGGTCGAGCTGCACGTCAAGCCGGCGCCGTACTTCGTCTCCGACGCGCTGAGCGCCGACGTGCTGGCCGAGCTCGGGCGCTTTCCCGCCGGCAGTGCGATCGGCGGGCGGCTGGACGGTGCGCTGCGCCGGGGGCAGCTGGAGCTGTACACGGAGGACTTCTACTGCGCGCCGCTGACCTTCCACGACGCGCCGGACGGGCTCGCGGCCCGGTTCGCGGCGGCGGAGCTGACCATCCTCAAGGGGGATCTCAACTACCGCCGCCTGGTGGGGGATCGGCGCTGGCCGGTGGACACGCCGTTCGAGGAGGTCAGCGCGTACTTCCCGGGCCCGGTCGCCGCGCTGAGGACGGTGAAGTCGGATGTGGTGACCGGACTGGCCGCGGACGCGGAGCGCGGACTGCCCGCGTCATGGCGCACCAGCGGCGCTTTTGCCCTTGTCCAGGTGCGCGGCGTCCACGTGCGCGGCTGAGGTCGCGGGGGAGGCGAAGGTCGGGCCGGCCCAGGACTTGCAGGAGTTCGTCATGCTCAGCACTCTGCCGTGACGGACTTGGCGAGCACTTGCGGCGGACTTGCGAAGGCCCGCAAGCGTGTCCGGGGTCACCCTCGGGAGTGGCTTTTGCCCCGGTGTACCGGGGTATCGCGGCACCTCCCGATGGAGAGGAACGCGCGCATGCAACCTGAAGGCGACGAGCTGGCGCCCCAACCGGATGAGGACGCCCCGCCCGCGCCGGAGAGCGTTTCCGCGGCCCCCACGGACGGGTCCGCACCGGGCAGCGGGGCGGTGCCCGTCGGCGGGGCGGCGCCGGTCAGTGGGCCGGCCCCGGGGTTCGGTTCGGCGGCGGTCAACGGCTCGCCGTACCGGGCGGCCGGCGGCCCGGCGGGCACCCTGGCGGCGCTGTGGAACGACAGCGACCGGCAGCGCATCAAGGCCAAGTGGCAGGAGCTCCAGCTGCGCTTCATCGACGACCCGCACCTGGTGGCCGGCGAGGCGGAGCGGCTCGTGCAGGAGGCGGTGGCCTCGCTGAGCGCGTCGCTGGACGCGCGCCGGGGCCAGCTGCACCAGCAGCGGGCCGCCCGCGGGCTGGACACGGAGAACCTGCGCGCATCGCTGCGTGACTACCGCGAGTTCCTCGATCGCATCCTCGGACTGTGAGGGGTGGTACCGACATGAACTCCACGACCATCACGATCGGCCTGGTGGTGCTGGCCCTGGCGGTCGGCGGCTGGATCCTGCTGCGCGGCGGCAAGGAGGACGAGGACGAGCTGGAGGAGACGGCCCCGGCCGCACCGGTGGCCCAGCCTCGCCCGCCGTCCCCCACGGCCGGCGCCGCGCCCATGGCACCGGGGGGCACGCCCATGGCACCCGGGGGCACGCCCATGGCACCCGGGGGCACGCCGATGGCACCAGGGGGCACGCCGATGGCCCCGGCGATGGGCCAGGCCGCCGCGCCGATGGCCCAGCCGCAGGCGATGGGGCAGCCGATGGCCCCGGCGATGGGTCAGAGCGCCCCGGCGATGGTCCCGGCCGCGGCGCCGATGTCGTCGGTGCCGTTCGGCGGGACCGGCTTCGCGGTGACCGCGCCGCTGACGAGTGAGGCGCACGCGTACGAGGTGCGCACCCGGTGGCAGGAGCTGCAGCTGCGCTTCGTCGACGACCCACAGACCGCGGCCGGGGAGGCCGAGCGGCTCGTGGACGACGCCCTCGCCGGGGTGACCGCCTCGCTCAACGCGCGCAAGGACCAGCTCAGCAACTGGCGGGCGTCCGGCCGGGACGACACCGAGCAGCTCCGGGCGGCCGTCCACGGCTACCGGGACTTCCTCAACCACCTAGTCGGCGCATGAACCCCGTTTGAGCGAGGGTGACGGGCGGGAATACCTCCATTGAAGGAGGACCGCCATGACAGCCACCCAAGTATTGGTCACGATCATTGTCCTGGTCGTGATCGCCGCGCTCGGCTACGGCATCTGGTTCGTCACCCGGCGGCGGGCCCTGCAGAACCGGTTCGGCCCCGAGTACGACCGGGCCGTAGCCGAGGGGGACAGCCGCCTCGCCGCCGAGCGCGAGCTGCGTGAGCGCGAACGGCGCCACGCCGAGCTCGAGATCAAGGAGCTCTCCCCGCAGTCCCGGGCCCGGTACACCAGCAAGTGGGAGGAGATCCAGGCCCGCTTCCTGGACGACCCGTCCGGCGCCGTCCGCGACGCCGACGCCCTGGTGACCGAGCTCGTCGCCGAGCGCGGGTACCCCACCGGCGACTACGAGCAGCACCTCGCCCACCTGTCCGTCGAGCACGCCCGCACCCTCGGGCACTACCGCGACGCCCACGAGATCTCCCAGCTCTCGCAGCGTGGCGAGGCCACGACGGAGCAGCTGCGCCAGGCCGTCGTGCACTACCGCACGCTCTTCTCCGAGCTTCTCGGCACCGACGTCACCCCCGGCGCCGCTCACCACGACGCCGCCCGTCGCGATGCCGCCGACACGGTCGCCGACCGGCCGGCCGACCGCGAGGACCACGCCGAGGCGGCCGCCCGCGCGGCCGAGCACGACGCCGAGCACGTCACCGGGTTCGACGACCCCGGGGCGCGCCACGACGCCGAGCTGCACCGCGCCGACGATGACGACGCCCTCGACGGCGTGCCCGCCCAGCGCACCGGCGGCCGCCTGCCGCATCCGCACGACACCCGCAGCCGGTCGTAGGGCCGGGGAAGGATCTTTCGGCGATGACGCAGCAGCAGGAGCACCACCAGACGTACGTGCCCGGGCAGCGCGACGGTGAGCACGACGACGATCACGTGGCGGTCGGCACCGCGCACGCACCCCACCCGGACGAGGACCAGGCGCCGCACCCGGACGAGGAGCGCTACCCGGCCGCGACGTACGCGTCGGGCTCGGCCGATCCGGACCTGGCCGAACGCGACGACGTCGAGGTGGTCGACCGCGACGACGCCCTGGCCGGGGAGGAGCGCGACGACGAGACCCGGGTGATCGACCGGGACGAGGTCGTCGTGGACGGCGAGGTCGTGGACGGCGAGGTCGTGGACGGCGAGGATGAGCGCGACGAGGACCGGGTCGCGACCGCCGAGGTGCGGGAGGACCAGGAGTGGGCCGCGGAGCACGCGACCCAGATCCGCGCGGGCTCGACGGACCTGGACGAGCCGACGGACTTGGACGGGCCGGCGGACCTGGACGGGCCGGCGGCCGGCGAGCGGGTCGTGGAGGCCGGGGAGAGCGAGCCGGTCGACCATGAGCCGGTGGCCTCGACGCCGGGGTCGGTGGACGTGACGGCCGTCGGGGCGGTGTGGGCCGACGGCGCCGTCGACGGCCTGCGCGAGCGCTGGCGCGAGCTGCAGCTGCGCTTCATCGACGACCCCCGCTCGGTCGCCGACGAGGCCGACGCGCTGGTCGGCGAGGCCGTCGAGACCATCACGAACGCCCTGCAGGCCCAGCGCCGCGACCTCGCGAACTGGCAGCACGAGCCCGGCGACGACACCGAGCGCCTGCGCGCGGCCGTGCGGGGCTACCGCGACTACCTGGACCGCCTGCTCGGCATGTGATCCGGCAAGCGCACTGCGCCAAGCGAAAGGCCCGCCCCCGGGGCGGGCCTTTTGTCATGTCGTACCCGATGGTAACGTCCCTTGGTACCGGACAGTACCAAGGGGGCCGCCAATGCATACGCGCATCGCGATCATCGGCGCGGGCTTCGGGGGCCTGGGCGCCGCCATCCGGCTCAAGCAGCGCGGCCGGACGGACTTCGTCGTGTTCGAGCGCGCCGACGAGCTCGGCGGCACCTGGCGCGAGAACAGCTACCCGGGCTGCGCCTGCGACGTGCCGAGCCAGGTGTACTCCTTCTCCTTCGCCCTGAACCCGCGCTGGACGAGCACCTACTCCCCGCAGGACGAGATCTGGGCCTACCTGCGCGCGTGCGCCGACCGCTTCGGCGTGCGGCCCGCGATCCGCTTCGGCACCGAGGTGCGCGCCGCCGCCTGGGACCACGGCCGCTGGCGCATCGAGACGTCGGCCGGCACGTGGACGGCCGACGTGCTCATCGCCGCCGGCGGGCCGCTCAACGAGCCGGTGATCCCGAAGCTGCCGGGCCTCGAGACGTTCCGCGGCGAGGCGTTCCACTCCGCCCGCTGGAACCACGACGCCGAGCTGGCCGGGCGCCGGGTCGCGGTGATCGGCACCGGCGCGTCCGCGATCCAGATCGTCCCCGCGATCCAGCCCGTCGCCGGGACGCTCACCCTGTTCCAGCGCACCCCGGCGTGGGTGATGCCCCGGGGTGAGCGCCTCCTGCGGCCGTGGGAGCAGCGGATGTACGGCCGCATCCCCGGCGTCCAGCGGCTCGTGCGCGCCCTCGCGTACTGGCAGACCGAGGCGACGGTGCTGGCCTTCCTGCGCCCGGCGCTCATGCGGCTGGCCGAGCGGGCGGCGCTGGCGAACCTGCGCCGGGCCGTGCGCGACCCGGCGCTGCGGGCCCGGCTCACCCCGGACTACCGGATGGGCTGCAAGCGCGTGCTCAAGTCCGACGACTACTACCCGGCCCTGGCGCGCGACAACGTCGAGGTCGTCACCGACGCGATCGCCGAGGTCCGCCCGCACGCCGTCGTCACCCGCGACGGCACCGAGCACCCGGCCGACGTCATCGTCTTCGGCACCGGCTTCCGGGTGACCGACCTGCCGATCGCCGAGCGCATCCGCGGCCGCGACGGCCGCAGCCTGGCCGAGCACTGGCAGGGCAGCCCGCAGGCGTTGCGCGGCACCACCGTGGCCGGCTTCCCGAACCTCTTCCTGCTGCTGGGACCCAACACCGGCCTCGGCCACAACTCGGTCGTGCTGATGATCGAGGCCCAGATCGCGTACGTCCTCGCCGCCCTCAAGACCCTGGACCGCACGGGCATCCGGGCGCTGGAGCCCCGCCCCGAGGCCCAGGCGCGCTTCGTGGCCCGGGTCGACCGCCGCATGGCCGGCACCGTCTGGGCGACCGGCTGCCGCAGCTGGTATCTCGACTCCACCGGCCGCAATTCGACCCTCTGGCCCGGTTCGACGTGGGCGTACCGCCTGAAGATGCGCCGCTTCGACCGCGACGCCTACCAGGAGGTGACCGCATGACGGTCCACTTCGTCCGCCGGGGGCACGGCGGGCCCCTGGTGCTCATCCACGGCATCGGGCACCACTGGCGGGCGTGGGAGCCCGTGCTCGACCGCCTCGCCGAGCGCCACGACGTGATCGCGCTGGACCTGCCCGGCTTCGGCCGCTCGCCCGCCCCCGCCGTGAACCGGGGCATGCCGACCGCCGTCGCCGCGCTGGGCGAGCTCTTCGCCGGCCTCGGCCTCGACCGCCCGCACGTGGCCGGCAACAGCCTCGGCGGCGCGATCGCGCTGGAGCTGGCCGTGGCCGGCCTGGCGCGCTCGGCGACCGCGCTCTCCCCGGCCGGCTTCGCCACCCCGGCCCAGGTGCGCCGGGCCCTGCGGACGCTGCGCAGCATGCGCCTCGGCGCGTTCACCCCGGCGCCGGTGCTGCGCGCGTTCTACCGCACCGCGTTCGGCCGCCGGTTCTCCTTCGCCCCGCTCGTCAGCGACACGTCGTACTTCACGCCCGAGCGGGCCCTGGCCGACACCCTGGCCCTGCGCGGCGGCAAGGGCTTCGCGGCGGTGGCCCGGCACGGGGCGACCTACGCGTTCACCGGCGACCCGGGAACGGTCCCGATCACCGTCGCGTGGGGCGACCGGGACCGGATCCTGCGGCCCGTGCAGGCCCGGCGGGCCCGCGAGGTCCTGCCGGCCGCGTGCTTCGTGGAGCTGCCCGGCTGCGGGCACGTGCCGATGAGCGACGACCCGGACGCCGTGGTCCGGGTCGTGCTCGGCACGGTCGCTAGAACCGGATCAGCGTCCGCGCTCCCTGACCGGCCCGCATCCGGCTGAACGCCTCGCCGACGCCGGACAGGTCCACCTCGTCGGAGACGAGCGCGGCCAGGTTCAGCCGGCCGGCCCGGTAGTGCTCCAGCAGGATCGGCACGTCGACGGCGGGGTCGGTGCTGCCGTACATGCAGCCGACGATGGTCCGGGCGAAGAACGCGACCTCGAGGGCGTTGAACGTCACCGGGTCCTGCGCCGAGCCGAGCCCGACCACCGTCGCGGTGCCGCCGCGGCGGGTGGCGGACCAGGCGGCCCGGATCGTCTCCCCGCGCCCCACGCACTCGATCGCGTGGTCCGCGCCGAGCCCGCCGGTGAGCGCCCGGATCTCCTTGGCCAGCCCCGCGTGGGGGGCCAGGAAGTGCGTGGCGCCGAGCGAGCGGGCGAGCTCCTCCTTGGCCGGGCCCGGGTCCACCGCGATGATCTCGGACGCGCCGGCCAGCCGGGCGCCCTGGATCGCGGCCAGCCCGACCCCGCCGAGCCCGATGACCGCGACCGTCTGGCCCGCCTGGACCCGGGCCGCGTTCGTGACGGCGCCGACGCCGGTGAGCACGGCGCAGCCGAGCAGGGCGGCCTCGGCGAGCGGGATGTCGGCCGGGACCGGGATGCACGCGTGCGCGCCGAGCACCGTCTCGGCCGCGAACGCGCCGGTGCCCAGGCCCGCGTAGACCGGCTCGCCGCCCACCGTGGCGAAGGGCACCGCGCGGGCGTCGTCGGCGTGCAGGCACAGGTAGGGCTCGCCGTGCTCGCAGTGCCAGCAGGCGCGGCACGGCGGCGACCAGTTCAGCACCACGTGGTCGCCCTCGGCGACGTCCGTCACGCCCTCGCCGACCTCGACGACGACCCCGGCGCCCTCGTGGCCGAGCACGGCCGGCAGCGGCTGGCGCAGGGTGCCGTTGGCCAGCGACAGGTCGGAGTGGCAGACCCCGGCGGCGGCGAGGCGCACCCGCACCTGCCCGGGCCCGGTCGGGTTGAGCTCGATCTCCTCCAGGGCCGGCGGCCCGTCGAGCGAGCGCAGCACCGCGGCCCGGGTCACAGCTGCACCGACTTCACGGCGGTGAACTCGTCGTAGCCGTGCACCCCGAGCTCGCGGCCGTAGCCCGAGTGCCCGATGCCGCCGAACGGCGCGAGCGGGTTGAAGGCGCCGCCGTTGATGTCGACCTGGCCGGTGCGCATGCGCCGGGCGAAGGCCACCGCCCGGTCGCGGTCGGCGGACCAGACCGCGCCGGCCAGCCCGTACTTGGTGGCGTTGGCGATGCGGACGGCGTCGTCCTCGTCGCGGTACCGGATGATCGACAGCACCGGCCCGAAGATCTCCTCCTGGGCGATGGCGTCGGCGGGGTCGACGCCCGCGAAGACCACCGGGGCCACGTAGTAGCCGACGGACGGCACCGCGCCGCCGCCGAACGCCATCGTCGCCCCGTCCCGCCGCCCGCGCTCGATGTAGCCGAGGACCCGGTCGCGCTGCGCCGCCGAGGCGAGCGGGCCCAGACGGGTGGCCGGGTCGGCCGGGTCGCCGACGGTGTACTTCGCCGCGGCCGCGACCGCCAGCTCCACGGCCTCGTCGTGGCGGGACTCGGGCACGAGCATCCGCGTCCAGGCCGTGCACGTCTGGCCGGAGTTGAGGTAGCAGTTGCCGATGCCGACCTTGACCGCGGCGGCGAGGTCGGCGTCGGGCAGGATCACGTTGGCCGACTTGCCGCCGAGCTCGAGCGCGACCCGGGTGACGTTGGCGGCGGCGAGCGCGGCGACCTTGCGCCCGGCGGCGGTGGAGCCGGTGAACGAGATCAGGTCGATGCCCGGGTGCCCGGCCAGGGCCGCGCCCGCCGGGTCGCCGTAGCCGTGGACCACGTTGTAGACCCCGTCGGGGATCCCGGCGGCCCGCACGAGCTCGGCGAGGCGGTTGGCCGACAGCGGGGCGACCTCGCTGGGCTTGTGCACCACCGTGTTGCCGGCCGCGAGCGCGGGCGCCACCTTCGCGATCGTCTGGTGCAGCGGGTAGTTCCAGGGCGTGATCGCCCCGACGACGCCGACCGGCTCGCGGTACACCTCGGAGTTGCCGATGCGCTCGGGCTCCTCCGGGCGGCGCAGCAACGCGACCATCGAGCCGAGGGTGGCCAGCGGCAGCCCGACCTGCACCTTGCGGGCGATCGGCAGCGGCGCGCCCATCTCGGAGCTGATCAGCGCGGCGAGCTCGGGCGCGGCGGCGGTCATCGCGTCCAGCAGCGCCTGGAGGCGATCGGCCCGCTCGGCGCGGGGGAGGGCGGCCCAGGCGGGCTGGGCGGCGCGGGCGGCCGCGACGGCGCCCGAGACGGTGTCGGCCGAGCCGGGCGGGACGGAGCCGACGACCTGTTCGGTGGCGGGATTGACGACGTCGATCACGGTGCTGGGCCCCTTTACGCGAACGCGCTCACGCCGGTGAGAGCACGGCCGATGATGAGCTTCTGGATCTGGCTGGTGCCTTCGTACACGGTAGTGACCCGCGCGTCGCGCAGGTACTTGCCCACGGGGTACTCGTCGATGTACCCGTAGCCGCCGAAGACCTGCAGGGCGGCGTTGGCCGCGCGGACCGCCGCCTCGCTGGCGTAGAGCTTCGCGGTCGAGGACTCGGTGGCGAACGGCTGCCCGCGGTCGATGAGGTCGGCGACCCGCCAGGTGAGCAGCCGCGCCGCGTCGGCCTCCACGGCGATGTCGGCGAGCAGCTGCTGCACGAGCTGGAACGACGCGATCTTCTTGCCGAACTGCTCGCGCTGGGTCGCGTAGCCGGTCGCCGCGTCCAGGCAGCCCTGGATGATCCCGACGCAGCCGGCGGCGAGCGACATCCGCCCCTTGGCCAGCGCCGCCATGGCGATCTTGAAGCCCTCGCCCTCCTCGCCGAGCAGGTTCGCGGCGGGCACGAACACGTCGTCGAAGCTGAGCATCGCGGTCGCCTGGCCGCGCAGGCCGAGCTTGCCGTGGATCTCGGTGACCTGCAGGCCCTCGCTGGGCATCGGCACCAGGAACGCCGAGACGCCCTTCGGCCCGGGCCCGCCGGTGCGCGCGAAGACGAGCGCCACGCTCGCCCAGGTCCCGTTGGTGATGAACATCTTGGCCCCGTCGATGCGCCAGCCGCCGTCGACCCTGGTGGCGCGGGTGGCCAGGTTCCCGGCGTCGGAGCCGGTGTCGGGCTCGGTCAGCGCGAAGCAGGCCAGGTCCTCCCCGGAGCACAGCCGGGGCAGCCAGTGCGATTTCTGGCTCGCGGTCCCCCGCTGCAGGATCGTCTTGGCCACCAGCCCGAGCGAGACCGAGACGATCCCGCGCACCGACGAGTCGCCGCGGCCCAGCTCCTCCAGGACCAGGCAGTAGGTCAGGTGGTCGCCCCCGCTGCCGCCGTGCTCCTCGGGGATCGTGACGCCGAACAGTCCCAGGTCGGCGAGCTTCTTGACGATCTGGAGGTCGACCTGCTCGGCCCGGTCCCAGGCCGCCGCATGGGGCAGGATCTCGCGGTCGGTGAACTCGGCGGTCATGCGCCGGACGGCCTGCTGCTCGTCGCTGAGGGTCAGATCCATAGCCTGATTCCTTAACTAACGCTGTTAGTTTCTAGGATCGTACTCATGGTCCGTCCCCGAACGCCACTGCTGAGCCGCGACCGGATCGTCGAGGTCGCCACCGCGATCGTGGACGCGGAGGGCCTGGATGCCCTCTCGACCCGCCGCCTGGCCCGTGAGCTCGGCGTGCAGGCGCCGTCGCTGTACAACCACTTCGCCACGAAGGAGGAGATCGTCGACGCGATCGGCGACACCATCGTGGCGGGCGTCGACCTGTCGATGCTGGGCCGCGACCCCTGGCCGGCCGCACTGCGCTCGTGGGCCCGCGCCTACCGGGCCGCCTTCCGGGCCCACCCGAACGTGGTCCCGTTCCTGGCCCGCGGCCCGGCCCGCCGCCCGGCGTCGCTGCGCCTGGCCGACGCGGTCTACGGCGCCCTGGTCGACGCGGGCTGGCCCCCGGCGCAGGCGACGCGGATCGGGGCGGCGATGCGGTACTTCGTGGCGGGCTCGGCGCTGGGCTCCTTCGCACTCGGTTTCGTCGACGACCCGTCGCTGTACGCGGCCGACTACCCGCACCTGCGCGACGCACACCGGCTGGCGGGGCGGCACACCCAGGTGGACGACTCGGCCTTCGAGCTCGGCCTGGACGCGCTGGTCGACGGCTTGGAGCGGCGCTTCGCCGAGTTGGAGCACTGACCGGCCCGAGGGTCCCCCGCGACCATCGGGCGTTGACGTCCAGACGTGGCTGATAACGGGACATCGGCCCGCCGTGGACCTCGAGGAGGTCCGGGCTATCCGTCGCCTGCTACTTACGGGGGTGGACCGAATGGTGGACGTTCCCGAAGCGGCGGTGGACGCACCGCAGGGGCCGACGCTCGACTCTCTGCCGAGCGGCCGGACGCGACTCCGGCGGACATCGCCGCCGAGATCGGCGTGTCCGAGCGGCGTGTCCGACGGCTCATGTCCCAACCGCACTGGCCGATCGCGTCAACCGCTCTGCACGAGTGAAACGCGAGACGGCGCCGCCGGCCGAATGACAGTAGCCCGACAGCCGGACGTTCGCCTTTCGACGCCACCTCACCTGCCGCCGGTGGATCCACGAACCTTGACAACGGGATGGACCGTTGGCCGCCAGTCTTGGACAACTGGACCAACAGACAGTTCAAGTCACTGTCCGTAGACACTCCGCACAGTGGTGACGCTTGGTCGACTGCGCACTCATGGTAGCCGATGAGCGCGCACTCGATCTTGCCCCTCGAAATCTTGGCGGGAGGGATGCGATACCGGGTGTTGGCTCCGCAGTGGTTGCGATTGTCGATTAGGCGATGGTGTTGTCGGTGTGGTGACCTCCACCGGGCCGCGTTCATAAACGCGAGCCTCGCGTTCCTACGATTCGTCGACCTCCGTGGCGATGTCCCGCCACGGACCTACGATGTGCTGATCGACGGGGACCGACAGCTGAGGCTGCCACTCTCGGCACCGTGCTCCGACGCCGTCCTCCCACGGCAGCTTGCCGTTCCTGTCGGGCCAGATGAGCTCCAGCATGGGGGACGGCTTGCCGTAGAAGTCGAGCGACTGCCCGAACAGCCCTTCGAACCACGATTCGTCGACCGGACGCAACTGCAGCAGAAAACCTTCGAGAACCCCGGGAACAACGTCGCCCACCTGCGGACGGAGACCACGCTCGACGAGCTCCGCCACGTCGTTGAGCCAACCGACCATGTCCTCCACATCAAGACCGAACATGCACAGGTCGGGAGATCTGAAGGAGTGCCAGAGGCCGATCGTGTACGCCCAGTCCGGCTCGTCCTCGTCGTAGTCGGCGACTCCTTGAATCGACCAGCCGTACTTCTTCACACGGTCGATCGTCCGACCGAGGCTGGGATCCCCGTCGCCGGAGACCCCGGCGTCGCAGATGCCACAGGTACAGGCCTGAGGATCGGTCACCGCGACACTCTACCGACCGCGTAAACACCGACGTAGATCACCCGTTCGACTTCCGTCGGTTGGCCGGCTCATTCCAGCCCCCGGACACCCCTGAGACGCACATGGACGAAGGCTGCGGCGCAGGGCCAAACTCCGACCGAGCAGGCGCACGGATCTGCCGCCGTTGGTGCGCGGCGGCCGGCCAACGCTCGTTACTGCGGGTAGCAGGGTCTGCGAGGACGAGGCTTCCTGTCGTGCCGAGATGAGTGCGCCTCAGTGCCCCTCCACGGCCGGCGTGATCCCCCACTTTCGCGAGCGAAGCGCCAAAACAGTGCGACGGCTTCTGAAGCGGGTCGCCTCACCTGTTCGTCCCAGCCGGTTGCTGCCCAGTGCTCGATCAGTACCTCCTGAGAGTCCGGACTGTCGGCTGGCTTCGGGCGCACCCATCACGGATTCGGCTACCTGCGTCGCAGCATGAAGGCCACTAGGACGCAGAAGAAGCAACAGCCGAGGGCAAACCATGTCCAGCCCAACGAGCTCTCCTTACGTCGTCGCAGGTCGATGGCGACGATTCTATCGACGCGTCGCTATCCCGATGGGTCGAGCCATTCTGATCCTTCCGGATCTGCCGCTGCGGGCGCTCTGCGGCGGGCCAGCACTCGTCACCGACGGTAAGCAACTCCTCGGCGAGGTCGGTGTTCCGATCGTGCCGAGAAGAGTGCGTATGGGCCGACGTCGGAGGCCATCGACTACAGCCCCTTTGCCGTACCTACCGAGTCAGACGCTGGACTCTCCACGAGCAGTCCCATCCTGCCCGTGGCAATGCTGACGGCGCCGACCGGGCAGGCTATGGGGCCTGGGACGGAACCTGCAAAATCTTGCCGAGGTCGTGGCAGCGACGGCGCCACCACGGCCACGCCAAAGGGGCGCAGGGATTCGGCAATGTCCGAGCCAGGAAGTCAGCATCGAGAGGCGCAACCACCCAGGCAAGGTCGCGGCCAGGCCGCCGACCCAGCGCGGTGATGGCCCGCTCGATGAGCTCCCGATCATCCCAGGGGTCAAGGCCCGGCAGGTGCGGCTCCGGAAGATACAGTGGCCAACCGACCGCACCGAGGAAGGCCCCCCAACGCCGCAAGGCGTCCTCGACCGCCAGAGGCGGCAGGCCACGGCTCGCTTCGAAGCGGGTGATCTGGTGCCGGGTACCGGCTGACAGCGCGCGGCCCATGCCGCTTCTTTCCTAGGTCCTGAGTAGAGCCACCATCGTAACCATGCCCTGTCAGAGCGGTCGATGGTCAACCGACCGGGTGCCGAGCGGGCATGCACCGAACGGCCCGACCGCACTCTATTGCCGCAAGGTGCGCGCGTGCACTGCTGTATATCTGTCGCGTAAGCGTTCGACGCCACTATACGGTCGCGGCGTGGACAGTCCGCCGCTGCGCATCGACCGGGCCGACGTCCGGCAGACCGATGACGAGCTCACGCTGATCCTGGGCACCGCGGGAGTCAACGTCGTGCTGATCAGGCTGCGCTACGACGGCTGGGTCGACGAGGTGATCAACAGCGCCGGGACGGTCGCGCCAGGGCCAGGCGCCTGGACCCTCATCGGCCACGCTCTCTCCCTCGAACTCGGCACACGTGCCGCAGCGACCCTCGGCTTCCCACGCGACTGTCGGCTGCACCTCGACGTGGACGACGACGCGATCCGGCAGGTCCGTGCCGCACTCCTGGAGATCCTGCAATGCGCCTGCTTCGTGGTCGACACCCCCGAGGGCCGCATCACCAGCTGAACTCCCCAGCAGATGATCCTGCTCGCGAGCGGCTCTGCGCCGATGCCGACCGAGCCTACGTCGACAGTCGTCGTGCTTGCAGATCGGAAGACGCCAAGGAGACTGAGGCCATCCGCTTCTGCCGCTGCGGACGCGCTCGTAGCTTTATCAGGTTTACGAATCTGCCGCCGTTGGTGCGCGGCGGCAGGCACGTGCACGTTACAGCGGGTGACCAGCGCGGCGAGGCCAAGACTTCCTGTCCTGCCGATGACCGTGCACTCGATCATGCGGCGGAAGCAGCGACACTACCGGAGTTGGCCGCGAGGTACGCGACAGCGACCGGAACCCGCGCGTGAGGACGTGGCTACTCCTTCGCCAGCAGCAGGACAGTGAACTTGCCAGCAAGAACCTCATCGGTCAGCCGGACGCCCGTGAGTATTTCGGCCAGCGCGAGCGCAGGCGCATACCAGTCCTGGTCCGCCAGTTCCAGGGCTTCGACAAGCGGCACGACGCCGGCGGGTAGGCCGTCGTTGCTGGGATTGTTCAGATCCAGCCAGAGCGCCGTCTCGCCGGCGACCGCCACGGTGAAGCTGGCCGGTCCGGCGATGCTCCAGAACACGTTGACGGCCCGCACGCCCGCCACGGCGTGCAGCACCGGCTCGGATTCGCCGCGGTAGCCGCTGAGCGGCTCGACGACCACGATCCACTCGCCTACCTCGCAGACCAGGACGGTGTCCACGCTCGGTCGTTCGACCAGCGCGACGTCGATCGCCTCATCGATAGCCAGGATCATCGCGTCCGCCGGATCACCGCCGAACGCGCGCACGACGGTGTCACGGTTCGAGCCCTCGACGTAGGTGACGCCCATGCCCTCGTCCAACTGCGGCCATGACTCGAGCAATGCCGCGTAGTGGGCAACAACTTCGCCGTACATCCCGGCAACATATCTGCCCCGGCTCCCGTCCGGGGACTGTCCGACCTCCGGCGCAGTCGGAAGCATCGGCGAGGAGACGTGTCGAGCAAGGTCAGACGTCCGTTGGTGCGCGGCGGCCGGCCAACGCTCGTTACCGCGGGTAGCAGGGTCTGCGAGGACGAGGCCTCCTGTCCACAAGATGCCGATGAGCGGACGTCGGTCGGTGACGCCGTAGCGGCCCGGCGCGGCTGGCCCCTTGCGTCGTGGGCGGTGTATGAGCTCGGCCTCGGAGTTCGCGGCCGGCATCACCGAGGGTTCACTGACTGCGAGTGCGCCTTTCATCAGGCTGGCTGGACGAGCTCGATGAGGTTGCCCTCTGAGTCCTTGCCGTAGGCGAATCGCATGCCGGGCCTTACTCCGTTGGCCTGGGCGGAGACGTCGCGTGCTCCAGCGTCAAGCACTGGGCCGGCATACACGGCCGAGTGGAAATGTCCCGAGGTTCCGGCGCCGTTCACGGTCCGCCGAACTCTTGCGGGTTGGTCAAACCCTGGCGAACCTCGATCGACGCCGGAGCCGCGTTGCCCGCCATCGCTGTCGGAGGGCAACGCCGTCACCGGCACGTTAGGACCGGGGCGGTAGCCACCACCCGTCGATGCGTGGGCGGCATCCATCGGCCGGCCTGCGATCACGACTCGGCGATGTCGTCGAGCAGCTGCGCCGCACGTGCGAGCACCGCGCGATCCTCGGCGCTGAGCGCGTGCAGCCGCTCATCCAGCCATGCATTGCGCCGGGCACGAGCGGCGACGGCGAGTTCCCTGCCGGACGCGGTGACGCCGAAGAGCACCTTGCGTCGATCGGCCGGATCCGGGCCGCGTACGGCGTAGCCTGCCGACGTCAGCCGGTTCACGCTCTGACTCATCGAGGCGGGCGAGACCCCGGCCTGCTCGCTCAGGTCGGTCAGGCTCTGCGGTCCGCGTTTGTGCAGGTAGGTGAGCACGTCGAAGGCGGCGTCGCCGAGGCTGCCGGGCTGTCGCTCCACGCGGAAACGGCGGTACAGGCGCCCGATGGCAGAGCGCAGCCGGTCGCCGAGATCGGGCTCCTCCGGTGTGTCCTGCTCCATGGCTCGTTAATATACCTAACTACTTGATTCGTATACCTAAAGAGGTGATGATCGGTAGCGGCACCGCTGCCCTCCCGAACCGAGGAGATCCCCATGCCCGCCAACCCGCTCGGCGTTGCCCTGCGCAAGAAGCGCGCCGGTCACCACACTCTCGTCTGGGCCCGCCCCGACCTGCAGGCCCCGCAGAACTTCATCCTGACCAGCCCTGCCTTCGACCACGGGACGCCCATCCCGAACAAGTACGAGGGCCGCTACTTCGGCCCAAACCTCTCGCCCGCCCTGAGCTGGACGGCGCCACCGCCCGGCGCCGCCGAACTCGTCCTGATCGTGCAGGACCCGGACGTACCGATGAGCAAGCCGGCCACGCACGCGCTCGCGCTCGGCATCAACCCCGCACTGACCAGGATCGAGGAGAATGCCCTCACCAACCCCAGCCCGGTCCCGGGTCTGGTGCACGGCAAGGGCCCGATGGGCCGGCGCGGCTGGGTCGGCCCCAAGCCGGTGCGCTCACACGGCCCCCACGCGTACGTGTTCCAGCTTTTCGCCGTCGATCAGGCCCTCGACCTGCCGGCCGGATTCACCCTCGACAACGCCGTGGCCGCGATGACCGGGCACCTCCTCGGCCGGGCCCGGTTGGATGGCACCTACGAGATTCGCTAGTCCCACGCGGTCCTTCCGGCAGCGATTCGGCGGGAAGCAGGTCACCGGCAAGGAGGGCGCCGGCTTATCTGACACACACGACGCGCTCGAGGGCCTCGCCGTTGAGCCACGACGCCCCACCGCCGGGCGTCATCGCCAAGATCCGCGACTGCCTCGCCGCGTGGCGCCGGCCTGCCGGTGAGCTGGTCTCGTGGCCGGACCTGAGCGTTGGAAAGCGAGCGTTCGCTCTATTATCAGGGACATGCCCCGCGTCTCCGAAGCACACCTCGCCGCGCGCCGTGAGCAGATCCTCGACGCCGCCACGCGGTGCTTCCTGCGCAACGGCTTCCACCAGACCTCGATGCAGGACGTGATCAAGGAGGCCGGGCTCTCGGTCGGGGCGTTCTACCGGTACTTCAACAGTAAAGCCGAGCTCATCCGCGCCATCGCCGAGGAGAAGGTCGGCATCATCCTCGACACCCTGGAGCAACTGCTCGCCCAGGACCCGCCCCCGGCCCTGCCCGAGGCCTTCGCCGAGCTCATCGGGCAGGTCGACCGCAACCTCGGCGGCGGCGGGCCGGTGCGCATCGCGGTGCAGGTGTGGGGCGAGGCCGCCTACGACCCCGCGTTCGCCGAGCTGGTCGGCGGCATCTACGGCCGCATCCGGGCCAGCGCCACGGCGCTGGTCGAGCGGCAGCGCGACGCCGGGCTGGTCGATCCCGGCGCGGACCCGGGCGCGGTGGCCGCGGTCGTCATGGGGCTGGTGCAGGGGTACGTCATCCAGCACGTCTTCGTCGGAAGCGTGGACATTGCCACATATCTGCACGGGATCCAGTCATTGATCGGCGGTTATGGTGCTCGGGACGCCCACGAGGCGGACCGATCACCATGGAAGGCGTGACATGACCAACCTCTCCCGGCGCGGGGTCCTCGCGGCCGCCGCGGCCGCGGCGGCCGCCCCGTTCGTCGCCGGCTCGGCGGCCGAGGCGCACCCGAGCGACCCGAAGACCTGGGACCTGACCCTGCTGGGCACCTCCGACACGCACGGCAACGTCTACAACTGGGACTACTACCGCGACGCGGAGTACGACGACAGCGCCCACAACGACGTCGGGCTGGCCAAGGCCGCGACGGTCGTGAACACGATCCGGGCCGAGCGGCGCGGCAAGGCGACCCTCGTGCTCGACGCCGGCGACACCATCCAGGGCACACCGCTGGCGACGTACTACGCCAAGCAGGAGCCGATCACCACCACCCACGAGCGGCACCCGATGGCGCGGGCGATGAACGTCATCCGCTACGACGCCGTGACGCTGGGCAACCACGAGTTCAACTACGGGCTGCCGCTGCTGGACCTGTGGATCCGCCAGCTCGGGTTCCCGGCCCTGGCCGCGAACGCCGTGAACGCCAAGACGGGGCGGCCGGCCTTCACGCCGTACGTCATCAAGAAGGTCGACCTCGGCCGGGGCGCGCCCAACCTGCGCGTCGGCATCCTCGGCCTGACCAACCCCGGCGTGGCCATCTGGGACCGGGCCAACGTCGAGGGCAAGCTGCGCTTCGACGACATGGTCGCGACCGCGGCGAAGTACGTGCCGGAGATGCGCCGCCGCGGCGCCGACATCGTGCTCATCAGCGCGCACGGCGGCGACAGCGGCACCAGCAGCTACGGCCCCGAGCTGCCCAACGAGAACCCGTCGGCGCTCATCGCCGCGCAGGTGCCGGGCATCGACGCGATCCTGTTCGGCCACGCGCACAACGACGTGCCGCAGCGCTTCGTGACCAACACGGCGACCGGCGCGCAGGTGCTGCTGTCCGAGCCGTCGAAGTGGGGCCAGCGGGTCACCCGGATGGACTTCACGCTCAGCCGTGACCACGGCCGCTGGCAGATCACCACCAAGGCGGCCTCGACCATCAACACCAACGCGTACGCGGCCGACCCCGTCGTGCTCGCCGCGGTGAAGGCCCAGCACAACACGACCGTCGCCTACGTCAACCAGGTCGTCGCGACCTCGACGCAGGAGCTCTCGGCGGCCGAGTCGCGCTACAAGGACACGGCGATCCTCGACTACATCAACAAGGTGCAGACCGACACCGTGGCCGCGGCCCTGGCCGGCGGGCAGTACGCGTCGCTGCCGGTGCTGTCGATCGCCGCGCCCTTCTCCCGCACCGCGCTGTTCCCGGCCGGGCAGGTGAAGATCAAGGACGTCGCGGGGCTCTACATCTACGACAACACGCTCGAGGCCGTCGTGCTCACCGGCGCCGAGGTGCGGGCCTACCTCGAGTACTCGGCGAAGTACTTCGTGACGCTCGCCCCGGGCGCCCCGGTGGACCCGGCCACGATCAGCGACCCGTCGGTGCCGGACTACAACTACGACACGCTCTCGGGCGTGGAGTACGACATCGACATCTCCAAGCCGGTCGGCCAGCGCATCACCCGGCTCGTGCACCCCGGCACCGGCGCCCCGGTCGGCGACGCCGAGCAGTTCGTCGTCGCGGTGAACAACTACCGGCGCTCCGGGGGCGGGAACTTCCCCGGGATCGTCAAGACGCAGGTGTACAACGCGCAGCAGGAGATCCGCCAGTTGCTCATCGACTGGGCCCAGGCCAAGGGCTCCATCGATCCCGCGGACTTCTTCGTCGCCAACTGGAAGCTCGTGCGTGAGGGAACTGCCGTGTTCTAGCCCGGCGGAGTGAACCGGTGCGCCTTAGGGTGGTCTCCATGCAGGAGAGGATTCTGGGGCGCACCGGCGTCCCCGTCGGTGTCGTCGGGCTCGGCGCGTGGCAGCTCGGCGCCGACTGGGGCCGCGTGGACGAGGACGAGGCGATCGCGACGCTCAGCGCCGCGCACGAGGCGGGCGTGACGTTCATCGACACCGCGGACGTGTACGGCGACGGGCGCAGCGAGCGCCTCGTCGGGCGGTTCGTGCGCTCGCTGCCGCCGGACCGGACGGTCACGGTGGCGACCAAGATGGGGCGGCGGGTGCCGCAGGAGGCGCCCAACTACCACCTCGACAACTTCCGCGCCTGGAACGACCGCTCGCGGGAGAACCTCGGCGTCGACACCCTCGACCTGGTGCAGCTGCACTGCCCGCCGACCGAGGTCTACCACACCGACGCCGTGTTCGACGGGCTGGACGAGATGGTCGCCGAAGGGCGCATGAAGGCGTACGGCGTGAGCGTCGAGACCACCGCGGAGGCCCTCGCCGCCATCGCCCGGCCCAACGTGGCCAGCGTTCAGATCATCTTCAACCTGCTGCGGCTCAAGCCGCTCGACGAGGTCCTGCCGGCGGCCGAGAAGGCCGGGGTCGGCATCATCGCCCGGGTGCCCCTGGCCAGCGGGCTGCTCTCCGGGCGGTACGACGAGCAGACCACCTTCGCGGCCGACGACCACCGGACGTACAACCGCCACGGCGAGGCCTTCGACCAGGGCGAGACCTTCTCCGGCGTCGACTACGGCACCGGCCTGCAGGCCGTGCGCCGCCTGGCCGCGCTCAAGCCCGAGGGCGCCACCATGACCCAGTTCGCGCTGCGCTGGATCATCGATCACCCCGCCGTCTGCGTGGTCATCCCGGGCGCCCGCAACGCCGAGCAGGCCCGCGGCAACGCCGCGGCCGCCGCGCTCCCGCCGCTGCCGGCGCAGACCCACGACGCGGTCGCCCGCGTCTACGACGACCTCGTGCGTGAGTCGGTGCACGGCCGGTGGTAGCCGTCGGGGACACCATCGGTGTCGAGGAGGAGTTCCACGTCGTCAACGGCGAGACCGGCGACCTCGAGCCGGCCGCCCGCCGGGTCCTGCGCGGCGCCGACGCCGAGCCGGAGCTGCACCGTTCGATGGTCGAGACCGCCAGCGGCGTGCACACCGGCCTGACCGCGCTGCGGGCCGACCTGGCCGAGAAGCGGCGCTCGCTCGCGGAGGCGTCCGCCCGGCACGGGCTGGCCATGGTCGCCGCCGGCACCGTGCCGAGCTCCGGGAGCACGCCCAGCCGGGTGTACCCGAACGAGCGCTACGAGCGCATGGCCCAGGAGTACATGCAGCTCGTCGACGAGCAGCAGGTGGCCGCGTGCCAGGTGCAGGTCGGGGTGCCGGACCGGGACCAGGCCGTGCGCATCACCCGGCGCATCCGGGAGTGGCTGCCGGCCCTGCTCGCGCTCAGCGTCTCCTCGCCGTACTTCGCCGGCCAGGACACCGGCTACGCCAGCTACCGCACGATCGTCACCTCGCGCTGGCCCACCGTCGGGCCGCCGCCGGACCTGGACTCGGCGGCGCAGTACGACCGGGTCGTCGCCACCCTCGTGGAGAGCGGCGTGATCAGCGACGCCGGGATGGTGTACTTCGACGCCCGCCCGTCGGCCCGCTACCCGACCGTCGAGGTGCGCGTCGCCGACTCCTGCCCCAGCCTCGACGACGTGGTGCTGCTCGCCGCGCTCGCGCGGGCCCTGGTCACCGTCGCCGCCGAGGAGGACGAGGCCGGCCGGCCGCTGCCGGAGGCGCCGCAGGTGCTGCTGCGCGCGGCCACCTGGCGCGCGGCCCGCTCCGGCCTCGGCGGGCACCTCGTCGACCCGGCGACCCGCTCCGCGGTCCCGGCCGGGGTCCGCATCGACGCGCTCCTGCAGCACGTGCGCCCGGCGCTGGAGGCCCGCGACGAGTGGGACACCGCGCTGGAGCTCCTGGCCGCCCTCCGTTCCCGCGGGACCTCCGCCCACCGGCAGCGCCAGGCGGGGTCGCACCGGGAGGTGGCGCTCGCCCTCGCCGCCGAGACCGCGAAGGGGTGACTACCCTCGGGGCATGACGCACAGGGGTCTGCTGGTCGACTGGGGCGGCGTGCTCACCACCGACGTGTTCGCGTCGTTCGACGCGTTCTGCGCCCGGGAGGGGCTGGCGCCCGGGACCGTTCGCGAGCTCTTCCGCGCCGACCCCCGGGCGCGGGAGCTGCTCGCCGGGCTCGAGGACGGCACGCTGCCCGAGGCCGGGTTCGAGGCCGGGTTCGCCGCGCTGCTCGGGCCCGGCATCGCCGCCGAGGGGCTCATCCCGCGGCTCATGGGCGAGGCCGGGGACGACGTGGCGATGCTCGGCTTCGTGCGGGCCGCCCACGACGCCGGCATCCGCACCGGGCTCATCTCGAACTCGTGGGGGCTCGACCGGTACGACCGCGTCCTGCTCGCCGAGCTCTTCGACGGCGTCGTGATCTCCGCCGAGGTCGGGCTGCGCAAGCCCGCGCCGGAGATCTACGCGCTCGGGGCCGAGGCGGTCGGGCTGGACCCGGCCGAGTGCGTCTACGTCGACGACCTGCCCGGCAACCTCAAGCCCGCCCGCGCGCTGGGCATGACCACGCTGCACCACCGGGGCGCGGCCGCGACCATCGAGGCGCTGCGCCCGCTGCTGGGGCTGCCGGCATGAGCGGTACGGAGCGAAGCGGAGTGGCCGCTCATCATAAGCACAGCTTTGGCTCAGGCCGGCGCCGGAGCGAAGCGGAGGTGTCGGCATGAGACGCCGGACGCTGCTGGGCCTGGCCGCGGCCGGCCCGCTGGCGCTCGCCCTGCCGGGGCTGGCCGGCTGCGACGGCGACGGGGCCGAGGCCACCGGCGACCTGCGCATCGCCACGGGCAGCCCGGGCGCCGTCTACTACCGCTACGGCACGGCGATCGCCGAGCTGTGCAAGCGGTACCTGCCCAACGTGCACGCGAGCGTGCTGACCACGGCGGCGTCGCAGTACAACGTGCAGAGCGTGCTCGACGGCACCGCCGACGTGGCGTTCACCCAGGCCGACATCGCCGCCGGCAACGAGCAGAGCCACCCGAAGCAGCTGTGCGCCCTGGCCCGCCTCTACGACGACCACATCCACGTCGTCGTCGCGGCCGGCAGCCGGATCCGGCGCCTGCAGGACCTCACGGGCCGCAAGGTCTCGATCGGCGCCGAGGGCTCCGGCACCGCGATCACCGCCGCCCGGGTGCTGGAGGTCTCGCACGTCACCGTCGACGCCCAGCCGCTCGGCCTCGACGACTCGGTGAAGGCGCTGCAGGCGGGGACCATCGACGCGTTCTTCTTCTCCGGCGGCCTGCCGGTCGCGGCCATCGCCGACCTGGCCCGCGCGTTCCCGATCGCGCTGCTGCCGCTGGAGGAGTCGGTGCAGCTGCTGCGCGAGGAGTACGGCGACTACTACGCCGAGCGGGTGGTGCCGGCCTCGACGTACACGGGCATCACGGCCACCGTGGCCATCGGCATCGCCAACTACCTCGTGGTGCGCGTGTCGATGAGCGAGCCGCTGGCGTACGGCGTCACCCGCCTGCTCTTCGAGGGCCGCGACGAGCTCGCGAAGGCCCACCAGGCGGCCGCGCGGCTGAACATCCGCTCCGCCATCTCGACCCCGCCGCTGCCGCTGCACCCGGGAGCGATCCGCTACTACCGCGCCCAGAAGGCGTAGCGCGGGTCACAGCGCGGCGGGGAACCAGACCCGGGCGTGCAGGCCCGACGGCTCGTTGGGCAGCAGGTCGAAGCGGCCGCCGGAGGCGTCGACGAGCACGGCGACGATCGGCAGGCCCAGGCCGCTGCCGTCGACGTTCTGGGCGTCCGGGGCGCGCCAGAAGCGCTCGGTCGCCATCTCGCGCTGCTCCTCGGTCAGGCCCGGGCCGTTGTCGATCACGTGAAGGACCACGCCGTGGTCGTCGGCGTTGGGGCGTACCGTCACCGTCGTCCCGGGCCCCGAGAACTTCACCGCGTTGTCGATGAGCGCGTCCAGGGCCTGGTCGATCGCGGTGCGCACGGCGCGGGCCCGCAGCGGCCGGGCCGGGCGCACGTACCGCAGCGTGATGTCCTTCTTCGCGGCCACCGGCTGCCAGGCCAGCACCCGGGCCCAGGCGGTCTCGCCCGCGTCGAAGTCGGCGAGGTCGTACTTGCCCCGCTCGGCCCGCGCCAGGGCGAGCAGGCTGTCGAGCACCTCGCCGAAGCGCTCCGCCTCCTCCAGCGCGAGCCGGTGGCCCTCGACCGCCTGCGGGTCGGCGAGGTCCGCGCCGAGGTCCTCGACGCGCAGGCGCAGCGCCGTCAGCGGGTTGCGCAGCTGGTGGCTCGCGTGCGAGACGAACGCGCGCTGCCGCTCCAGGGCGTCGGCGACGGTCGCCGCCATCTCGTTGAAGGCGCTGCCGAGGCGGCGCAGCTCCGGCGGGCCGTCGGCGGCCGGGACGCGCACCGCGTAGTCGCCGGCCGCGAGCTCGTGCGCGGCCGAGTCGAGCTCGGCGACCGGCCGCAGCGTCCAGCGCGCCAGCGACCAGGCCGCGACGATGCCGGCGAAGAGCACCACGAGCCCGCCGCCGGCCAGGATGCCCCAGGCGCTGCCGACGCCGTTGGCGTTGCTGCGGGTCGGCGAGACGGTCACGACGGCGCCGATCACCTCGCCGCCCCGGCCGACCGGCACCGCGACGACGAGCGGCTGGGTGCGCCAGGGCCAGATCGTGCCGTCCTCGCTCGCCTCCCGGCCCTCGAGCGCGCGCCGGGCCTGGCGCAGCACGTTGCCGTCGGCGAGGCGCAGGTCGGGGCGGGAGCCGACGACCTGGTGCGCGTCCTGGTCCACGACCACGGCCGCCACCCCGTAGACGTCGTCGTAGCGGGTCAGCTCGGCGGCCAGCTCCGCGGTGTCGGTGTCGCGCAGGGCCGGCTCGGCGAGCGTGGCGAACCGCGTCGCGTCGGCGAGCCGGTCCGCGACCAGCCGCTGGGTGTCCCGTCCCGCGAGCGAGATCGCCAGCGGTACCTCCAGCGCCGCCAGCACCAGCAGGAGCAGCACGAGGTACACCGAAACCAGCCGGACCCTCATGGCGCTATGCGGTAACCGACGCCGCGCACGGTCTGCACGAGCCCGGGCACGTCGAGCTTCGCGCGCAGCGAGCCGACGTGGACGTCGAGGGTGTGCCGCCCGACGAAGCTCGTCTGCCAGACGGCGAGGATCAGCCGGTCGTAGGAGACCACGACACCCGGCGTGCGGGCCAGCACCGCGAGGATCTCGAACTCCTTGCGGGTCAGCGACACGTCCCGCCCGCCGGAGACCACCCGGCGCGCGGCCACGTCCACGGTGACCGGCCCGGCCGTGAGCACCTCGCTCGGCGGCGGCGCGGCCCGGGCGGCCCGGCGCAGCACCGCCTCGATGCGCGCGTTGAGCTCGGCCATCGAATACGGCTTCACCACGTAGTCGTCGGCGCCCGTCTGCAGCCCGGCGACCCGGTCGCGCTCCTCGGCCCGGGCGGTCACGGCGATGATCGCGACGCTCTCGTCCTTGCGGCGCAGCGTCCGGCACACGTCGATGCCGTCGCCGTCGGGCAGGTTGAGGTCGAGCAGCACCAGGTCGAAGGGCTCGCCCGCGAACGTGTCGAGGGCGGACTGGGCGGTCGGGCAGTGCACCACCTCGTGCCCGCGCCGGCGCAGGGCCGTGGCCAGGGCGGCCGCTACCCGTGCGTCGTCTTCCACCAGCATCACCCGCATCGTGCGCCCATGGTACGGGAGGGTCACCTTCAAGAGTTCGTCAAGGAACCGGGGCGGACCCTCCCGCAGGCGGCCGCCCGTTTGCCACGGTTGTGCGGTGGACATCGTGCCGAGCGGCGAGCGTTACCGGGCCTCGACCGTCGCCGCGTTCGAGGCGGCCGTGCTGGTGCGATGTACTGGGGTGTGTGGAGGTGGAGGCCGTGCCCGGGCGCTGGGGGGCGCCCGGGCACGATCTCTCGACGGCGTGCTGGCGGAGTTCAACCGCGGCGCGGCGGCCGAGCGGCTCGCCGAGCTGCTGACCGCCGCGGGGCGCACGGCGAGCGTGCACCGGTACACGGCCGGGAACCGCCACCGGTACGAGATCTTCCGCGTCTTCGGCGACCCCGGAGCCGGGCAGTTCCTGGACCGCGCGTGGGCGCAGGGGTACACCGATCTGTGCGCCGTGCCCACCGAGCCACGCTCGACCCGCCAGGTCCGCCACTCCCGCCGCTTGGCCGAGGCCGCCTGGCGCGGGGTGCTCATGGTCTCGGGCCCGGCGCGCAGCGGCTCGCCGGGGCTGCGCGTGGCCGACCTGGACACCGCGACGGTGCTCATCCGCGCGGGCCGCATGATGGCGCTGCCGGTGCGCATGTCGACCCGCCCGGGCGGCCAACTGCTGCTGGTCATGCCCACCGCGGCCGCCGCCTGACGGCGATCCGCCACTTCGGGCGGGCGCTCGGCCTGGCCTCTGAGCCGTCGGTTCAAGGGTGCGATCGGAAGGCTCGGGCGACGGCTTCGCCCTCCGGCATGCCTTCGATCCAGAAGAGATCTCCGAACACCAAGGGAACCGCGGGTCCTCCGCGGCCCTGTCGATGCGCGACTCCAGCTCGTCGAGCGAACCACTCCAGGCCTCAAATCCCGCCGACGCGGGAAAACCGACCCGAATGCGCCCCTCGCGAAGCAGTTCCTTCACGACGCAGAGCCCGAGCGGGAACGCCCGGCGCTCACTCTCGGCCAACGCTTCCAGCCCGCCCGGCTCAAGTTCGTGTGCGGCCGTTGCTTCACGTGCGGCGTAGACGACGTCGAGCGGCGTTGATGCTAAGGCCGAAGGGATCGCACACTCGTCGCGTGTCGCCGGCTTGCTGGCGGTGTACCGGTTGATGAACAGGTCCAGAGCCACGACACTCATGTCGACGGTGTTGGAGGGGCGCGCCGGGCCAACGGCGGCCCCTCCTCAAGCCAGTTAATCCAGGTGAACAGACCTTCGGGCTCTCGCTGGATAACTGACGGACAGTCCGTTGCGCACCTACTCGCTACTCCGCCTGACCTGGTGATACGCGGTTAGGCGCTCCGCGGCGGGGCTGTTGGCGGCTGGGGTTTCAACGGACGGCACGAAACCGGCCCCCAAAACGGACTCTGGGCTCGATTCAGGGCTTCGATACACCTCATGATGACGTAACGCGCGTGTTCAGGCCACGGGTCAAACCCGGAACACGAGCCGGTACGGCAAACCATCCAGGTGAACAGACCCAAGGAGTTCTGCATGGTCCTTCGTGCACGTCTTGCTGTGTTACTGCTGGTCAGCGCTGCGGTTTCGGCGCTGCTGCAGGCCGGGTGGCCGCCGCTGGAATCGGTGGCGATCGTGCTGTTCGCCACCGCCGGCGGGGTCGAAATCGGGTGCCGGCTCACCGGCACCGTCCCGGCGATGAAAATCCGGGTCGTGGTCGTGGTCCTAGTGGTGACCACGGTCCTGAGCGCGGTTACCGCCGGGTACCCGGCGATCGCGTGCATCGGGCTCGTGCTGTTCACCGCAGGGTGCGCGGTCGAGATCGGTCGCCGGCTGACCGGCGAGCCGTACCAGCGGCTCCGCTGGTTCTCTCCCGGTCTGGCCTGACCAGATGACCAGGCGGGTGGGCAGGCCACACTCGCCGATCGATCCCCAGGGGCCGCTCGCAGCCTTCGCGAGCGGCCCGCTGGGCCTGAAGATCGGCAGCAACCTCACCTACGAACAAGCCGGACGGAAGGTCTCTTTCCGTCCGTCGGTGCTGACCGAGGCGGCCGCTGGCAAGCGGCTGCCGACCCTCCCAGTCGCGCTTGCCTACGTCCGCGCATCCGGCGGATTGGACCGCGGGATTCCCAGGTGGGAGCGACGGTGGCAGCAGGCACGTCATCATCTCCGCCAACTCGAGGCCGGTGGTGCGCATGCCTAGACCGGAACGCGCCCTGGACCCCGACGATCCGTGGGCGCCGATGGCGCGGCAGTTGCGGGCGCTCCGCGAGGCGGCACAGGTCAGCTACGGAGAGCTGGGCCGGCGGGTCTACTACAGCGGAACGGCAATGTCGATGACGGCCGCGACGGGCGGCGGCACGATCCCGTCATGGTCAAAGGTGGAGAAGTTCGTGACCGCATGCGGCGTGACCGATGCGGGTGAGCTTGCCGCGTGGCGGCAGCGCTACGACGCCGCGGCCGCAGCCGCGCGCCCGGCCCCGACCAACCCGGCCCCGACCGAGGGTGCTGCCGCCGCAGACGAGCTGGTGGACCCTGCCGCAGCGCAGACCCGAGCGCAGTTTGGCGCCGGACTGCGGGCATTGCGTAACCAGGCCGGCCTGTCATACAAGCAGGTGGCCGACAGCTCCAAGGGTGTGCTGGCAAAGAGTACCGTCGGCGACCTGCTGGTCGGCCGTATCTGGCCGACCGAGGCGACCGTGAAGACCTTCGTGTCCGTCTGCGCGCAGCAGATCCCGGTCGACGTCGATGCGTGGCTCACGGCTTGGCAGCGGATCACCGCCGCGAACGCCCAACCACGGCGAACGGTCACCTCGACGCGTGCACTGGCCAGCAGGGCGCCGATCAGGGACGACTGCGACTTCCTTCGGGAACTGGCCGCTCGCACGCCTCTCGCCGAATTCGCCGAAACACTTGATGGCCGCGACCGCCGGACGCTGACCGGGGCAGCATACCGGCTAGCCATGCCGATCGTCTTCCACCAGATCACCCGGCACCTCGAATTACGACGCGGACATGTTCGCTGTGCAGTAAGCAGCCGGCTGCTCGACCCGGAGTGTCATGATCGGTTCGCGGACGATGTCGACGCGGTCGTCGAAGATCTCCTCCGTCAGGCCCGGATTCGGATCAGCAACCTGGACGGCTGGATCGTCAGCCGGTTGAACGCGGCCCTCGTCGATGCCAACCGCCGTCGACGGGGCAGCGTGGGTGCGATGCAACGGCCCCGGCTGCCCCAGTGGCTGCAGAAGGCGTTGCACGACGATGCGTGGCTGACCTGGCTGGCATTGAGCATCCTGGATTGGGTCGGCGTGCCGGTGGCCGCAGGCAATGGCCTCTGGCCGCTCGAAGCATGGGCCCAGCGGCACGAGAAGATCACGAGCACCTACGGCACCGACACCGCAGCCGTTGAACGCGATATTGCGCGGGTGCTCACCGTCATGCGCTGCCGCCCTGCGTGGTACGAGCGGTTCGTCCAGGAACCGCTCGCCCGCAAGCAGCAGCGGCTGCGGCCGTTGTACGAAGAGGAGGAACCGCAGGTAGCGCTGCGCCAACGGCGCGAGGCGCAGGACGACCGGTTGCTCGAGCTGTCCAACCGCGCCATCGAGGAGATCCGCATCCGCATGGGGCGGCGGCGGCAGGCCCCTGAGACGGTGGTGACCGAGGTGATCACTGAGATCTTCGCCGGCGGTACCGGCGCAGACGAGTTGGATCGGCCGCCGGGCGAAGACGGCCTCGACACACACATCGCCAATCTGCTCGTTGACCCGGACGGAGTCGGCAGGATCGTCACGGCCGTACTCGCCGTGATCAATGATTCGTCTCAGCCCGTCCTCGGCCCGGACGTGTATGCGCCGGAGCAGCATGACGTCGCCGCCTGATCAGCAAGGCACTGCCTAGAGGCGGGTCGCGCTGAAGATCATCGTGGTCATGACCACGCCGGCGGTGGAGGCGTTCGCCAGGACCAGGCGCGGGCTCAGCGACGTGAACGGGTTCTCCTTGTCCACGTAGGTCGCCTTGCGGTTGCCGGTCGAGAACGCCGTCAGCTCGACCCCGCCGTCGCCCGTCGGCTTGCACGTCACCTGCAGCGGCGTCGAGGCGGTGGTCGGCGGGGCGGCGTTCTTGGGCTTGGCGGACGCGGCCACCCGGGGGTGCTGGTCCCCGGCGTGCTTGTAGATCTCGATCACCCCGTCGGCGGTGACCTCGAAGCTGTACCCGTTGGCGAGGTTCGACCCGTCGTAGCACCCGGCCCCGATGCGGGCCCCGCCGGCCGATTTGCCGATCGCGGCGAACTCGAGGTCGATGTTGAAGCCGGCGCCCGGCACGCTCAGGCGCTGCTCGGGGCCGGGGGCCACGCAGCGCACGTTGGGCTGCTCGGCGGTGATCCGCAGCGCGTCCGGCACCTCGATCTTGCAGCCGCCGGCCGGGCCCCAGGCCGCCTTCTGCTGCAGCGCCGCGACGGTCCGGGTGCCCTTGAGCGGCCACGGCCCGACGGACTGCAGCCAGCAGGCGATCACCGGCTTGGCGTGCCAGGCCTTGTCCAGCCCCGGCGGCAGCAGCGGCTTCTCCAGCGTCAGGAAGGACTGCCCGAAGGGGACGCCGAGGTAGTCGCCGTACGACTGCTCGCACATCGCCCGGGTCGCGACCTGCACCGCCTTCTCGCCGGGGTCGACGGTGAAGGGCAGGTGCCCGACGAAGGTGACCTCGCCGACGTGGGCGGCGTTGCACTGCGCGACGTACCGCAGCTGCGACGACCCGCCGATCCAGTCGAAGCACTCGCCGGCCTTGAGGTCGAACTGCTCCCCGGCGTAGGCGTCGGCCGCGGCGGTGGACGGCGCGGCGAGGGCCTTGGCGATGCGCTCCCCGTCGGCGTAGTCGGCGACCGGGAGCCCGTCGGCGAAGAGCTGCCGCAGCGACGGCGTGAGCCCGTCGACCGACAGCGTCGTGTCGTGCACCGCCTGCCGGTGGGTGGGGGAGAGCCCGGCGACGACGACCACGCGGCCGTTCTCGGTGCGCAGGAAGTACTCGTAGCCGTACCAGTGCCCGGCCCCGACGGCGCCGAGGGGCACCGCGACGGCGAGGGCGAGGGTGGCGTACCCGGTGACGGTGCCCCAGGCCCGCCCGACCGACGCGGCGATGACCCCCGCGGCGACCCCGAGCACGCCGCCGAGCAGGGCGATCGCGCCGCCTGCGGACAGTACGAACGCCAAGGGCTCGGCGATGAGGAAGCCCAGGAGGCCTCCGGCCCGGGCGGCGCCCCCGTCGAGCACGTTCGGGTTGCCGCGCACGAGGTGCAGCAGGCCGAGCGTCGCCACGACGATGCCGGTGGCCCGGGTCAGCACCCGCTCGCGCAGCAACGCCAGGGTGGCGAGGCCGAGGGTGGCGAGCTCGCCGGCGCGCCAGAGCCGCCGGTCGGCGAGCGGGACGAGCAGGAGCCGCCAGGGCCAGGGCTCGCGGGGCAGGCGGGGGAGGGGCCAGGTGAGCAGGAGCGGCAGGACGGGCAGGGCGTAGGCGGCGTACCCCAGCAGGAACGTCGTCGCCCCGAGCGCCACCGCGTGCCCGGGGACCCGCGGCACCCACAGCAGCGCGGCCGGGACGAGCGCGAGCGGCACGGTGATCACCAGGCGCGCCCAGGACGGCCGGCGGACCTTGGGCCGCTCCGGCGAGCGGCTGGGCTGGGTGATGTCGCCGGTGACGAGGTTGCGGCGCGGGCGGCGGTGCGCGCCCCACTCGGCGGCGGCCGCCCCCTGCCAGTCGGTGAGCGCGGCCCGCACCTGGTCGGCGGCGGCCAGCGCGAGCAGCAGCGCGATCACGAGCGCCAGGACGATCCGCCAGGCGGGCGGCAGCGGGGCGAAGCCGAGGAGCGTGGACAGGCCCAGCGCCGCCCCGGTCGCGAGGACCAGCAGGGCGACGGCGGGGAGAGCGGCTTGGGCCCGCCGACCGGCCTCGGACATGGCTGGGAGCATGGCACCAGCCGTCACATCGTCGCAACCGGCCTAAAGCTGGCTTAAAACTCCGCGGTCACATCTGCGTGTGCCCGGCCGCGCAGGCGTCGATGACCGGCTTGAACGCGGCGACCTCGGCATCGGTGATCTTGAGTTCGGTGTAGAGCGGCGGGCCGCCGTCGAGACTGACCCAGGCCGGGAACACGTACGGCTTCTTGATCTCGGCGAGCGCGTGCGGGGTGCAGCGCTCCCCGTCGACGATGATCGGGATCTGCAGCTCGTCGGTCCCGGGCGGGAGCACGCCGTAGGGCTTCGGGGTCGCCTCCCGCAGCGGGACGGGCATGACCTCGAGCAGGATGCTGCCGGCGAACTCCCGCAGCGTGATCGTGCCCTTGAAGCCGGTGCGCCGGACCACCACCGTGCCGTCGACCCAGCCGCTGGGCAGACGGGTCCAGGGGCCGAAGGTGAACGTCGCCTGGCGGTCGAGGTACGCCTGCTGGCAGTCGATCGCGAGGAACTTGTCGAGCATCGGGTTCGGATCGGTCAGCGGGAACCGCACGTCGCGGGCCGGGCCCTGCTCCGTGTGCACGCGCAGGGCCACGAACGAGGGGGCGGCGCGCGGCGTGAGCTCGTCGCCGGCGCAGACACCCCGGCCGTACGACACCGGCACGTCGACCTGCAGCCCGCCCGGCGGCAGCCACGCGTCGGCCCTGACCGGCTCGGTGCCGGTGAACGACGGCGACTGCAGCTCGACCCGCTCGACCACGAGCTTCTCGGCCCCGTCGTTGTGCATCGAGATCTGCACGGTGTGCCGCACCTCGTCGACGCGCCCCTGGGTGAGCTCGACCCGGAGCGGGGGGAGCGCCGGATCTTGCGCGACGGGCGCGTGCCCGGACAGCGCCGCCCCACCCAGCGAGACCAGGATGAGCAGCGCGACGACGAGCAGGCGCCCCATGGACGCCTATGTTGGCACAACCCACTGCAGGAGCGCACGGGCCGCGTCGAGGACCAGATCGCGGTCGTACGTCAGCGCGTAGGTGAACCGCCGCTGCTCCTCGGGGCCGGTGTCGGCCAGGTCCCGGGCCACGAGGGCGCCCGCGAAGTGCGGCCCGACCACGATGACGTTCCACTCGCCGCGCAGCGGGTCGTCGCTCGCCAGCGCGATCCCGCGCACGCCCTCCGCCGGTGTGCTCGGCAGCTCCGTGCCCAGCACCGTGACCAGGGAGGCATCGCGGGCCAGGGTCCGGTAGCGGCGGGCGGTCGCGGGCGTGAAGTGCCGGGCGTCCTGGAACGAGGCCAGCAGCATCGGCGGCTCGGCGGGGTCGTGGGCCCGCGCCTCCAGGTAGTGGCTCAGCGGCAGCAGCATCCGCTTCGTCGCCTCGGCGGTGGGCCGGCGGGCGGCGACGAGCTCGTACGGGGTGCGGCCGCCGGGGGAGGCGGGCGCGACGACGAACGGGACGGTGCCCGATCCGGGGCGGGTGCGCACGTCGTCCGGCAGCGGGCCGGGCCGGGCGAAGAGCCAGCCCTGCCCGAGCGTGGCCCCCATGCCCAGCGCGGCGTCGAGGTGCTCGCGGGACTCCACCCCCTCGGCCAGCAGTGCGGCGCCCGCGCGCTCGGCGTAGGCGACGACGGCGTTGACCACCCGGGCCTCGGCGGCGCCGGCCGGCCGCTGGGTCAGGTGCTGGTCGAGCTTGACCACGTCGGGGTGAACGAACGGCATCACCGACAGCGACGCCGGCTCCGCGCCCACGTCGTCCAGGGCCACGCCCCAGCCCGCCCCGCGGCACGCCTCGGCCGCGGTGAGCAGCGCCGACGGGTCGTGGCCGATGGCCCGCTCGGTCATCTCGACCACCACCCGCAGCCGCAGCTGGGCGTCGAGGATCGTCGGGGCCAGGTCGGGCGGGCACGGCACGCCGAGCGCGGCGGGCTCGGCGTTGACGAAGAGCGTGAGCCCGAAGGGCAGGCCGGCGTCGAGGGCGGCGCGGTAGGCGGCGGCCCGGCACACCCAGTCGAGCTCGGCGAGCCGCCCGCGCCCGGCCGCCGCCTCGAACAGCGGCAGCGGCTCCTCCCAGGGGGTGCCGGCCGGGCCGCGGGTCAGCGCCTCGTAGCCGACGACCTCGTGCCGGCGGCGGTTCCAGGCGTCGAGTCGCACAATGGGCTGGAAGACAGTGGTGACCGCGCGGGCGTCGATGACGTCGTCGACCGTGCGGATGACGGTGGTGCGGCCCTCCATGTCCGCAGATTCGGCCGGTCCTGCCCTCAGCTGAGGGTTTCGCACCTGCACGGTAGGTTGTGCCCCAATGGGAAGCTGGCGGGAGATCGTCGACGGAATCGCCGAGAACGGGGAGTTCGGCGCGGCCCGCCTGGTCCGCGACCCCCGGCGCAAGGGCGGCTGGACGCTCCTCGTGGAGGAGGTGCAGCAGTCGTACGTCGATGTGCGCGACCCGACCCACCTGTACTTCGAGTACACCCGCCGCCTCGGCTCGGTCGTCGACGCCGCGTTCCCGGAGGGCGAGCCGATCCGCGTGCTGCACCTCGGCGGCGGCGCGTTCACGATGCCGCGCTACGTCGCCGCGACCCGCCCGGGCTCCCCGCAGCTCGTGATCGAGCGCGACCGCCGCCTGGCCGCGTTCGTCCAGCGCATCCTGCCCCTGCCCGAGGACGCCTCGATCGACCTGCTCTTCGGCGACGCCCGCGCGAGCGTCGCCGACCTCGAACCCGGCGCCTGGGACCTGATCATCGGCGACGTCTACGACGCCGCCCAGATGCCCGAGAGCGTCTCCGACGTCGGCTTCGCGGCCTCGGTGGCGCGCCTGCTCGCCCCCGGCGGCGTGTACGCCCTCAACGTCGCCGACCTCGCCCCGCTCAACTTCTCCCGGGGCCAGGCCGCGACCCTGCGCACCGCGTTCGCCGACGTGTGCCTGATCGTGCGGCCGGAGCTGCTGCGGGGGCGCCGCTTCGGCAACGTGGTCTTCGCGGCGGCGCTGGAGGCGGAGCGGCTGCCGGTGCAGCGGCTGGCGGCGATCGCGGGCCGGGATCGGCAACCGGCGCAGGTCGTGACGGGGGCGGCCCTGGACCTGCTGACCGAGGGCGCCGAGCCGGTGCACCTCGACTAGCGCCCCTCGGTCGCGTCCGCGCACGGCCGTCGGTCGCGTCTGCGGACGGCCGTCGGTCGCGTCCGCGCACGGCCGTCGGTCGCGTCTGCGGACGGCCGTCGGTCGCGTCTGCGGACGGCCGTCGGTCGCGTCTGCGCACGGCCCGCGGTCGCCTTCCCGCACGGCCCGGGGTCGCGTCTGCGCACGGCCCGCGGTGGCGTCTGCGCACGGCCCGCGGTCGCCTTCCCGCACGGCCCGGGGTCGCGTCTGCGCACGGCTCGCGGTCGCCTTCCCGCACCGCCCTCGGCCGTGCCGCCGCCCCGTTCGCACTCGGGTTTCTGCACCCCTTGCAGTCGCGGCTCTGCACCGCCCTCACGATCTCCGCGCAGTCCGCGCTCGTCTCTCTGCACCGCCCTTACGATCGGCGCAGTCCGCGCTCGTCTCTCTGCACCGCCCTCACTCGCACTTCGCCGGCGTGCAGCCGATTGCAGGGGGCCGATCGGGAGGAGTCGCCGCCCGAAGCCGTCGTCGGCGCCTTGTGCGCCGCGCAAGAGTCTCGACCACACCGGGGGCGAGGCCCTTGCTCCGAAGCGTGGCTGTCTGCTCCGAAGCGTGGCTGTCCGCTCCGAAGCGTGGCTGTCCGCTCCGCCTGCGTGGCTGTTCGCACCGACTGCGTGGCTGTCCCCCCAACAGCGTGGCTGTATGCTCCGGCAGCGTGGCTGCTGCGCCCGATTTTTACCCCGACGTGCGAAATATCCGACATGTGGCGTGCGTGCTAGGGTCGCGGTGGAGATGGGCGAAGTGTGTCCTGAGTGCTCGTTCAGGCCCGCGGGATCGACGGAACGCGAATCGCGTCGCGCGAGCCGTGGTTGTTACGCAGGTCGTATGGTGTCCGGCGTCACGTTCTCGTGGGGCTTGTGTGCCGGTTTGGTGCCCCGGGTGGGATTCGAACCCACACTGTCGGAGGTTTGAGCTCCGTTCCTCTGCCGATTGGGATACCGGGACGAGTACGCCGCACTAGGGTACCCACTACTCTGATCGCGACGGTAACCGCCGTCGAACGCGTCGGATCGGATCGGGAGAGGCTTGTGGCCGAGGCACAGAGCCGTCGGGTGCTCATCGCGGAAGACGAGGCGCTCATCCGCCTCGACCTGCGCGAGATGCTCGTGGAGGAGGGCTACGACGTCGTCGGTGAGGCCGGCGACGGCGAGACGGCTGTCCGGCTCGCCGAGGAGCTCAAGCCCGACCTGGTGATCCTGGACATCAAGATGCCCATCATGGACGGGCTGGCGGCGGCCGAGAAGATCGCCGGCGGGCGGATCGCGCCGGTCGTCATCCTCACGGCGTTCAGCCAGCGCGACCTCGTGGAGCGGGCGCGCGCGGCGGGTGCGATGGCCTACCTGGTGAAGCCGTTCCAGAAGAGTGACCTGGTGCCGGCGGTGGAGATCGCCGTGTCGCGGTACTCGGAGCTGGCGGTGCTCGAGTCCGAGGTGGCCACGCTCACCGAGCGGCTCGAGACGCGCAAGGTCGTCGAGCGCGCCAAGGGCCAGCTCATGGCGACGTACGGCATGAACGAGCCGCAGGCCTTCAAATGGATCCAGCGCACCGCGATGGACCACCGCATGACGATGCGGGAAGTCGCCGATCGCATCATCGCGGAGACCGCCGGCGGAAACAGCACTGTAACCGCCGAGTCCTGACCTTTTACCTGCGCACGGCATGTTTGGTGGCAGCTTGCTCGACATCGAATAACGGCTTGATAACGGCGCGCAAATGCCTTGTACCCCGGGCTATGATCCGCCAGTCCCGAGGGTCGGGATGCACCGTGAGTCACCGTTATTCGAGGAGCACCATTGCGTAGAGCCGTGATCATGCTCACGGCCTTCCTGGCCTGCGTGATGCTCTCCTTCGGCGTCGGCGCTACAAGCGCCTGGGCCGAGGGGGAAGCGTTGCAGGGAACGCTGAAGAACGGCGACGCACCCGTCGCCGGGGTCAAGATCAGTGCGTTCACCCAGGACGGCGCGTCCGTCGGCGTAGCAACCTCAGACGCTCAGGGCAAGTGGACCATCGCCGTCCCCGGCCCCGGCCAGTACCGGGTCGACCTCGACGTGTCCTCGCTCCCGTCCGGTCTGACCTTGACCAACAACCGCCCGAGCCTGACGCCGACCGTGGCCGACGGGCAGGCACGCAACGTGCTGTTCCCGCTCGGCGCCGCGGGCGCCGCCGGCCAGAACAACCCGGGTGCCCCCAAGGCGCCGTCGAGCTTCGACCGCTACGCGGACCTGCTCTACACCGGCATCCACTTCGCGCTCATCATCGCGCTGGCCGCGCTCGGCGTCTCGCTGATCTTCGGCACCACCGGCCTGACCAACTTCGCCCATGGCGAGCTGGTCACCTTCGGCGCGCTGATGACCTTCCTGTTCAACGTGACCATCGGGCTGCCGCTGATCCTGTCCGGGCTCATCGCGGTCGTGATCGGTGCGGTGGCCGGCTACACCCAGGACCGGGTGTTCTGGGGCTGGCTGCGCCGGCGCCGGACCAACATGGTGACCACGATGATCATCTCGATCGGTCTGTCCCTCGCCCTGCGGTACATCTTCCTGTACTTCTTCGGCGGCGAGGCCAAGTCCTTCGGGGAGTACAACGGCCAGCCCGGCCACCAGTACGGGCCGTTCACGATCGCGCCGAAGAACCTCGTCTGCGACGTGATCGCCATCCTGGCCATCGTGGGCGTGTCCTGGGCGCTGCTCGGCACGCGGCTGGGCAAGGCGACCCGCGCGGTCGCCGACAACCCGGCCCTCGCCGCGGCCTCCGGCATCAACGTGGACCGCATCATCCGGCTGGTCTGGACGCTCGGCGGCGGCCTGGCCGCCCTGTCCGGCGTGCTGCTGGGGACCTACCAGAACGTCGGCTACCAGATGGGCTTCCAGATCCTGCTGCTGGTCTTCGCGGCCGTCACGCTCGGCGGCTTCGGCACGGCCTGGGGCGCCCTGGTGGGTAGCCTCGTCATCGGCCTGTTCGTGCAGCTGTCGACGCTGTGGATTCCGTCCGAGCTCAAGACCGTTGGCGCGCTCGCCGTACTGATCGTGATCCTGCTCTTCCGGCCGCAGGGCATCCTCGGCCGCCGGACCCGGATCGGCTGAGGGGGACACGATGAACTGGCACTCCATCTTCAGCGTCTCGCTGGAAGCAATCATCGGGTCCACCACTATTGCTTACGCGCTCGCGGCCATCGGCCTCAACGTCCACTTCGGCTACACTGGCCTGCTCAACTTCGGGCAGTCGGCGTTCCTGGGCGTCGGGGCCTACGGCATCGCGATCACGGTCTCCACGTTCGGCCTGCCGTTCTTCCTCGGCGTCGCGATCGGCCTGGCCGCCGCGATCATCCTGGCGCTGCTGCTCGGTATCCCCACGCTGCGGCTGCGCGCGGACTACCTCGCCATCGTCACGATCGCCGCGGCCGAGATCATCCGCCTCCTCTACCGGGCCACCGGCCTGCGCAAGTGGACCGGCGCCTCGGACGGCCTGCAGAACTTCTCGCAGCAGTTCTACGACCTGAGCCCGTGGCAGGGCAGCAGCGGCGTCAACATCGCCGACCTCATCACGTTCACCGACCGTGAGCTGTGGGTGCTGGTTGTCGGCTGGGGCCTGGTGCTGCTGGCCTGCCTGGTCGTCTGGCTGCTGATGAAGAGCCCGTGGGGCCGCGTACTCAAGGCCATCCGCGAGGACGAGGACGCGGTGCGCAGCCTCGGCAAGAACGTCTTCTCCTACAAGATGCAGTCGCTGGTCCTCGGCGGCGTCATCGGCTCGCTCGGCGGCTTCGTCTTCGCCCTCGACCGGGCCGCGGTGCAGCCGGACACGTACGGCACGGAGTTCACGTTCTTCGCCTACACGATCGTCATCCTCGGCGGCGCGGCGCGGGTCTTCGGCCCCGTCATCGGCGCGTCGATCTTCTGGGTGCTGCTCGTCTTCATCGACTCGACGCTGTCCGAGGCGATCAACCACAAGGACATCCCGTCGTGGCTGATCAGCACCAACCAGGCCGGATCGGTGCGGTTCATCCTGGTCGGCATCGGCCTGATCCTGCTGCTGATCTACCGGCCGCAGGGCATCTTCGGCGACAAGAGGGAGGTCATGCTCGATGTCCGCTGAGCCCCTGCAGGCAACCGGCACCGCCAAGGAGCGGGCGACGGCGGCCCTGGCCGGCGTCGCGTGCGAGCCGGGCGTGCCCAAGCCCGACCCGATCCTCGTCGCCGACGGCGTCGTGCGCCGCTTCGGCGGCCTCACCGCCGTCGACGTCAAGCACGCCGAGGTGCAGCGCGGTTCGATCACCGCGCTCATCGGGCCCAACGGCGCCGGCAAGACGACGTTCTTCAACCTGCTCACCGGCTTCGACGCGCCGGACGAGGGGTCCTGGACGTTCAATGGCAAGAGCCTTTCCGGGGTACCGGCACACAAGGTCGCCCGCTCCGGCATGGTCCGCACCTTCCAGCTGACCAAGGCGCTGTCCAAGCTCACCGTCATGGACAACATGCGGCTGGGCGCCACCGGGCAGAAGGGCGAGGGCTTCTGGCGCGCCCTCATCCCGGGCATCTGGAAGCAGCAGGAGGAGGAGATCACCGCCCGCGCGGAGGATCTGCTCACCCGCTTCAAGCTCATCGCCAAGAAGGACGACTTCGCCGGCAGCCTCTCCGGTGGCCAGCGCAAGCTGCTGGAGATGGCGCGGGCCCTCATGGTGCAGCCCGACATGGTCATGCTCGACGAGCCGATGGCCGGCGTGAACCCGGCCCTGACGCAGTCGCTGCTCGGCCACGTCAAGCAGCTGCGCGAGGACGGCATGACGGTGCTGTTCGTCGAGCACGACATGGACATGGTCCACGACATCAGCGACTGGATCATCGTCATGGGGCAGGGCGGCGTGATCGCCGAGGGCACCCCGGACAAGGTCATGGCCGACCCGCGGGTGATCGACGCCTACCTGGGCGCCCACCACGACGGCGCGGTCAAGACCGTCGGCGGCGAGGAGGTCGACGCCGGCGAGCTCGCCGAGGGCGGCGACGTGGCCCTGATCCCGGCCGCCGACGAGCTCGAGCGGGAGCAGTCGCAGGCCGACGGCTCCGACGGAAAGGACCGATCGTGACCGTCTCTCCCGAACTGCCCGACGACACCGCGCTGCCCGACGACACGGAGTTGCCCGACGAGACCGCGGCGGCGGCCAGCAACGAGATCGTCGACCGTTCCGAGCACCTGAGCAAGGCCGAGGGCGCGATCCTGCGGGCCGACGACGTCGTCGCCGGATACCTGCCCGGCGTCAACATCCTCAACGGCGCCGACCTCTACGTGCACGACGGCGAGCTCGTGGGCATCATCGGCCCGAACGGCGCCGGCAAGTCCACGCTGCTCAAGGCGATGTTCGGGCTGGTGAACATCCGCTCCGGCGCGGTCACGCTGCGCGGGGAGAACATCACCAACTTCAAGGCGCACGCGCTGGTCGAGCGGGGCATCGGCTTCGTGCCGCAGACGAACAACGTCTTCGCGGCGCTGACCATCGAGGAGAACCTGCAGATGGGCACGTTCCTGCGCCCCAAGCGGTTCAAGGAGCGCTTCGAGTTCGTCACCCAGCTCTTCCCGACCCTGGCCGAGCGGCGCAAGCAGCGGGCCGGCCTCATGTCGGGCGGCGAGCGGCAGATGGTGGCGATGGCCCGGGCGCTCATGATGGAGCCCAGCGTGCTGCTGCTGGACGAGCCGTCGGCCGGTCTGTCGCCGGCGCTGCAGGACGAGGTGTTCTTCCGGACCAAGCAGATCAACTCGACCGGCGTGACGGTCGTGATGGTCGAGCAGAACGCGCGGCGGTGCCTGCAGATCTGCGACCGCGGCTACGTGCTCGACCAGGGCCGCAACGCCTACACCGCGTCGGGACAGGGCCTGATCAACGACCCGCGGGTCATCGAGCTGTACCTCGGGACGCTCGCCCGGGCCTGAACCGTCGTTTTCGCACCGCGGAAATCCCGCGCCTCCCACGGGGGCGCGGGATTTTTTCGGCCCCGCATCCGGCTCGCTTTCGTTCCCGATTTCACGACGTTTTTACCGGCGCCCGCTTGCGTAATGCGATATTTACGATGACCTTGATAAGCCGGTTATTGTTCCGCCCGCGGAACGGTGATTTTCCGTGGTCATATCGGGGCCGTCGGGCCCGGCGTTCCGTCCTTGGCCCCCGGACCTGGCTAGGGCGGTCCCCCTCGGCCGAAGGCCCTCCGGGACCGCCCTTTTGTCTGGCGGGAGCAACGGTCTGTGACTGACGCGGCCCGAGCCATACGCTTTTGTGGCTTTTCGCTGGTTTATCGGGAACTGCGCGCGGGCGCACGAAAAGGCCCCCGCCGCTCGCGCGACGGGGGCCTTCGGAGCCGTCAGACTCAGATCTTGCCGGTCTGGTACTTCACGTCCGGGAGGAGCTTGTTGTCCGGGCCGTAGGTGTAGACACCGATGGTGGCCTCGGCCGGGTCACCGGCGTCGTTGAAGGAGATCGGGCCGGAGAGGCCGTCGTAGTCGATGTCCTTCTTGGCCTTGATCAGGTCGACGCACTGCTTGTAGGTGGTGCACTTCTCGCCGCCCTTGGAGACGGTGGTGAGGTGCTTGGCGATCTCGGCCGGGCTGTCGCTGCCGGCCTCCTCGGCGGCCAGGGCCGCGAGGATGGTCGCGTCGTAGGACTCAACGGCGTAGTTGAAGTCCTTCAGGTCCTTGTTCGCGGCGAGGAGGCGCTGCTTGAAGTCGGCCTTGGCCTCGGCGCCGGGCTGGGTGCCCTTGTAGCCGGTCAGCGTGCCGGCCGGGAAGTCCTTCGAGTAGTCGGCGACGTTGCCGTCCACGAAGTACCACTTCTTGCTCTTCAGGCCCTGCTCGACCAGCTTGGGGACGATCTTCTTGGTCTCGTCGAAGCCGATGATCGCGATCGCGTCCGGGTTGGCCGCCTTGATCTGGCTGACCTCACCGCTGAAGTCCGCGGCCTTCGGGTCGTAGGTCACCGACGCGACGACCTTGCCGCCGCCGCCCTCGATCTGCTTCTTGGCGTTCTCGGCGAGGCCGGTGCCGTAGGAGTCGTTGAGGACCAGCATGCCGACGTTCGCGTTGCCGTCCTGGAGGATCAGGTCGCCCAGCACGCGGCCCTGGAGGGTGTCCGGGGGCGCGGTGCGGAAGTAGAGGCCGTGGTCGTTGTAGGTGGTGAACGCCGTCGAGGTGTTCGCCGGCGAGATCTCCACGACCCCGGCGCCCGTGATCTTGTCGATGACGGACAGCGAGACGGAGGACGACGCGGCGCCGATGATGACGTCGGTCTTGTCCGTGAGCAGCTTGTTCACCGACTGAGTGGCGATGTCCGTGGAGGTGTCGCCCGAGTCCATGTGGGTGATCTGCACCGGCTTGCCGAGCACGCCGCCGTTGTCGTTGATCTCCTTGATGGCCACGTCGACGCCGGCGAACTCCGGCGGGCCGAGGAAGGCCAGAGAGCCGGTCTGCGGCAGGATCGTGCCGATCTTGAGCACACCGTCACCGGCCGCGGCGGCGCCGCCGCTGGTGGCGCCCGTCGAGGGACTGTCGGCCTTGTTGTCACCACACGCGCTGAGCGCCAGGCAGGCGGCGCTCAGCACGGCGACGGAGCGCCATCCGAGATTGGGGCGGATCATCACCTGTCTCCTTTTTAACAGCGCGGTAGGCGTGGTTGCGCCTAGATGCCAAGACGCTGATGAGGGCTCAACCTAATGACAGTGCCCCCGCCGCACTAGGCCTTCGGCCCAACACGCCCAAGGAAGTTGCGCAGTCGTAATCTTCCTGTTCGCAACCGCAACGCGAATCGCTTTGTCCGGGGTTTTCGTTCCGGCGTTCCGGCAAGGCTTCCCGGCAAGCGCGCCCGGCGGGTGAATCGGACATTCGGCGTGAAACGCCCCGAGGGGCTGGGCGGTTTTTTGTCATACCCCACGACTAGGCTCGGTGGTGTGACGGGTTCGACTGACTCCAGGCTGTTGCTGCTCGACGGGCACTCGCTCGCCTACCGGGCGTTCTTCGCCCTGCCCGCGGAGAACTTCTCCACGGCGACGGGCCAGGTGACCAACGCCGTCTTCGGCTTCACGTCGATGCTGATCAACATGCTGCGGGACGAGCAGCCCACGCACATCGCGGTGGCGTTCGACGTGTCGCGCCAGACGTTCCGGCTGGAGAAATACGCGGAGTACAAGGCCAACCGCTCAGCGTCCAAGCCCGAGTTCTCCGGCCAGGTGAACCTCATCAAGGAGGTCCTCAACGCGCTGCGCATCCCGTTCGTGGAGAAGCCGGGCTACGAGGCCGACGACGTGATCGCCACGCTCGCCCGGCAGGCCAGCGAGCAGGGCCTGCCGACCTCGATCATCACCGGCGACCGCGACGCGTTCCAGCTCGTCAGCGACAACGTCACCGTGCTCTACCTCAAGCGCGGCGTCACCGAGATGGACCGCATGACCCCGGCGCGGGTCGAGGAGAAATACGGGATCCCGCCGTCGCAGTACCGGGACAAGGCCGCGCTCGTGGGCGAGGACAGCGACAACCTCTCCGGGGTGCCCGGGGTCGGCGACAAGACCGCGGCCAAGTGGATCGTGCAGTTCGGCGGCCTCGACGGGATCATCGCGCGGGTCGACGAGATCAAGGGCAAGGCCGGCGAGAACGTGCGGGCCCACCTCGCCGACGTCATGCGCAACTACGAGCTCAACCACCTCGTCGACCACTTGGAGCTGCCGCTGGCGCCCGAGGACCTGCGCTGGCGGGGCTGGGACCGCGAGGCCGTGCACCAGATCTTCGACTCGCTGGAGTTCCGGGTGCTGCGGGACCGGCTGTATCAGTACCTCGACGCGGTCGAGCCCGAGGCCGAGTCCGGCTTCGACCTCGAGGGCGAGGTGCTGCGCGGCGGCGTCGGCGCCTGGCTCGAGCGGCACGCCCCGGCCGGGGTGCGCACCGGCGTCGCCGTCGCCGGCAAGTTCGGCCGCGGCACCGGCTCGCTCACCGGCATCGGGCTCGCCGTCGCCGGCGGCCCCGCGGCCTGGTTCGACCCGACCGAGCTCGACGCGGCCGACGACGCCGCGGTCGGCGCGTGGCTCGCCGCCGCCGACCGGCCCAAGGTCGTGCACGACGTGAAGCCCGCCCGCCTCGCGTTGCAGGCCCGCGGCTGGGGCGAGCTGGCCGGCGTGGTGAGCGACACCGCGCTCGAGGCCTACCTCGCCCGGCCGGACCAGCGCTCCTACGACCTCAACGACCTCGCCCTGCGCTATCTCAAGCGCGAGCTGCGCGTCGACGCCCCCGAGAGCGGGCAGCTGACCCTGGAGGGCCTCGGCGGCAACACCGGCGAGGCCGAGGAGAATCTCATGCTCCGGGCCCGGGCCACCCTCGACCTCGCCGAGGCGATCGGCGAGGAGCTGCGCCGCGACGGCGGCTCCTCGGCCCGCCTGCTGGCCGAGGTCGAGCTGCCGCTCGTCTACGTGCTCGCCGAGATGGAGCGGGCCGGGATCGCGGCCGACACCGAATACCTCAGCGAGCTCGAGGCGCAGTTCGCCGGCGGGGTGAAGGGCGCCGCCCAGGCCGCCTACGGCGTGATCGGGCGGGAGTTCAACCTGGGCTCGCCCAAGCAGCTGCAGGAGATCCTGTTCAACGAGCTCGGGCTGCCCAAGACGAAGAAGATCAAGACGGGGTATACGACCGACGCCGACGCGCTGCAGAGCCTGTTCGCCCAGACCGAGCACCCGCTCCTGGAGCACCTGCTGCGCCACCGCGACGTCGCCAAGCTCAAGACCACCGTCGACGGGCTGCTCAAGTCGATCAGCGACGACGGTCGCATCCACACGACCTACTACCAGACCGTCGCGGCCACCGGTCGCCTCTCCAGCACCGACCCCAACCTGCAGAACATCCCGATCCGCACCGAGGAGGGCCGGCGCATCCGCCGCGCCTTCGTCGTGGGCGAGGGCTTCGAGACGCTGCTGACCGCGGACTACAGCCAGATCGAGATGCGCATCATGGCGCACCTGTCCAAGGACGCCGCGCTCATCGAGGCGTTCAACTCCGGCTTCGACTTCCACGCCGCGACCGCGTCCTCGGTCTTCTCCGTGCCCGTCGCCGAGGTCGTGCCCGACCAGCGCCGCAAGATCAAGGCGATGAACTACGGCCTCGCCTACGGCCTGTCCTCCTACGGGCTCGGCACCCAGCTCGGCATCACGCCGGCCGAGGCGACGGTGCTCATGGAGGAATACTTCGCCACGTTCGGCGGGGTCCGCGACTACCTGCGCTCGATCGTCGCGCAGGCCCGCCGGGACGGATACACGGAGACGGTGCTGGGCCGCCGCCGCTACCTGCCCGATCTCAACAGCGACAACCGCCAGCGCCGCGAGATGGCCGAGCGCATGGCGCTCAACGCCCCGATTCAGGGCTCGGCCGCGGACATCATCAAGGTCGCGATGCTGCGCGTGGACGAGGCCCTGCGCACGTCCGGCCTGCGCTCGAGGATGCTCCTGCAGGTCCACGACGAGCTGGTGTTCGAGGTGGCCGCGGGGGAGCGCGAGCCGCTGGAGGCCCTCGTGCGCGAGGCGATGGGCGGCGCCTATCCGCTCGACGTGCCACTCGGCGTCTCGGTCGGCATCGGCTCCGACTGGAACGCCGCCGACCACTGAGTCCGAGCCTTGCTGCGCTCCTGGGTGCCGGGCCGCCTTGCCCCTCGGCCCGCCTCCCAGCCGCAGGGCCGCGCGGTCCGTCTCTGTACGCCGCAGTGTCCGTCCGACACTGCGGCGCACTCGGCTGCGTGTGGTTCATGTGCGCCGTCCGAACGCTCCGGCGCCGCCTCACTCCGTTGTGATCGGGCCGCGGCGTTCGTCTGACGCTGCGGTGCACTCGGCTGCGTGGTTCGGTGTGCGCCGCCCGCAACGCTCCGGCGCCGCCGCCCGCACTCCGCTGTGATCGGACCGGGGCGTTCGTCTGACGCTGCGGTGCACTCGGCTGCGTGGTTCGGTGTGCGCCGCCCGCAACGCTCCGGCGCCGCCGCTCGCACTCCGCTGTGATCGGACCGGGGCGTTCGTCTGGCACTGCGGCGTGATCGGCCGGGCGCGGTTGCTATGCGCCCTCCGACCGAGCCGGGGGTTCGCCGTTGCCGCGGCCCATCTGCGCCTGAAATCCTTTTGCGGAGGCTTTCCTATGCTGAGGGTTTTGCCGGGGCTGCGCGACTTGCGTGGCTTGCGAGGTTAGCCGGAGTTGCGGGGTTCCCGGGGCTGTAAAGCTTGCTTCGGGCCGTAAAGCTTGCTCCGGGCGCAGGGCTTGTCGCGGGTCGCGAAATTTGCCCCCGACTGGCGGGGTTGGCCCGAATCGCGGGGTTTGCCGCGGATCGTGGGTTTGCTCCGGGTCGTGAGGTTGTCCCGGGTCGTGGGGTTTGCCGAAAAGTCGGGCGCTTCGCGCCGCGACTTTTCGGACATTTCATGATTTCGTGGGCTTCGTCGCTATGAAGATCGCCGTGCCGGGGAAGATCCGTCCCCGCAGCGGGCTCCACTGGCCCCAGGTCTTGTCGTGGTCGTGCGGCCATTCCGGTTCGATCAGGTCATTCAGGACGAACCCGGCGGTCACCAGTTCCCGGATGCGGTCGCCCAGGGTCCGGTGCTGCTCCACATAGGTCGGGACGTGTCGTTCGTCCTCCTCAACGTACGCGCGGCGGTCGAAGTACGAGTGCACGGCGACCAGGCCGCCCTCACCCGGGTCGTCTAGGAAGACCCAGCGCATCGGGTGGGTGATCGAGAAGGCCCAGCGGCCGCCGGGGCGCAGGACGCGGTACACCTCGCGCATCACGCGGGACGAGTCCGCCACGAAGGGGACGGCGCCGAAGGCCGTGCACACGATGTCGAATGCGCCCTCGGCGAACGGCAGCGCGGTGGCGTCGGCCTGCAGGAGTGGGACGTGTACGCCCGATCGGGTGGCTCCGGCGGCCGCGTGGCGAAGCATGCCGGCGGAGAGGTCGGACGCGACGACCTCGGCCCCCTGGGTCTTCAGCCAGCGCGAGCAGGAGGCCGCTCCGCAGCCGATCTCGAGGACTTTCCGGCCCCTGACGTCGCCGAGCAGGCGCGCGTCGGCCTCGCGCAGGCCCTCGGGGCACCACACGAAGTCGGCGTCGCCCAGGAAGGAACCATGTTCCGCCTGGTAGTCGTCGGCGTCGGCGTCCCACCAGCGCCGGCTCGCCCTCCGGCTCTCGGCGGGGCTCACGGCGCGTCGTGTGACGCCTGCGTCAGGTGACGATTCCATGGGGAGCAACGGTAGGCCCTGCGAAACTCGGCAGATCGGGTATGGGGGAGGGTTGGACCATGTGGTATGGCGCAGGGTAGGCTGATCGGTGCACTCGTGGGTTTGTGCGCCTCGGCATGGAGCAGGCTCACGGTCGCCGAACACATCCTGAGCTTCCAATGCACTGATCCTGCACTGCGACAGGCCGGTTGTGCCCGACGACGGGTCCGCGGGAGCGCGCAGGTTCACCAGGTAATCCACCGACCGGAGCAACAGCCCACATGACGAGCAGCATCGAGGCCACCTCGAGCGCCAGCAGCAACAAGGTCACCATCGACGACCTCGGTTCCGAGGAGGCGTTCCTCGCCGCGATCGATGAGACCATCAAGTACTTCAATGACGGCGACATCGTCGAAGGCACCGTCGTCAAGGTCGACCGGGACGAGGTCCTGCTCGACATCGGCTACAAGACCGAGGGTGTCATCCCCTCGCGCGAGCTGTCGATCAAGCACGATGTCGACCCTGCTGAGGTCGTGTCGGTCGGTGACCACATCGAGGCCCTCGTTCTCCAGAAGGAGGACAAGGAAGGCCGTCTGATCCTGTCGAAGAAGCGTGCGCAGTACGAGCGCGCTTGGGGCACGATCGAGAAGATCAAGGAGGACGACGGCGTCGTCCGCGGCTCCGTCATCGAGGTCGTCAAGGGTGGTCTCATCCTCGACATCGGCCTGCGCGGCTTCCTGCCGGCCTCCCTCGTCGAGATGCGCCGGGTGCGCGACCTGCAGCCGTATGTCGGCCGGGAGCTCGAGGCCAAGATCATCGAGCTGGACAAGAACCGCAACAACGTGGTGCTGTCCCGCCGGGCCTACCTCGAGCAGACCCAGTCCGAGGTCCGGACCGAGTTCCTGCACAAGCTGCAGAAGGGCCAGGTCCGCAAGGGCGTCGTGTCCTCGATCGTCAACTTCGGTGCCTTCGTCGACCTCGGTGGTGTCGACGGTCTGGTCCACGTCTCCGAGCTGTCCTGGAAGCACATCGATCACCCGTCCGAGGTGGTCGAGGTCGGCCAGGAGGTGGAGGTCGAGGTCCTCGACGTCGATCTGGACCGCGAGCGCGTCTCCCTGTCGCTGAAGGCGACCCAGGAGGACCCGTGGCGTCAGTTCGCCCGCACCCACGCGATCCAGCAGATTGTGCCGGGTAAGGTCACCAAGCTCGTCCCGTTCGGTGCGTTCGTCCGCGTGGACGACGGCATCGAGGGCCTGGTGCACATCTCCGAGCTGGCCGAGCGCCACGTGGAGATCCCGGAGCAGGTCGTGCAGGTCGGCTCGGACGTCATGGTCAAGGTCATCGACATCGACCTCGAGCGTCGCCGGATCTCGCTGTCGCTCAAGCAGGCCAACGAGGGCTTCGTCGAGGGCGAGGAGCACTTCGACCCGACCCTCTACGGCATGTCGGCGACCTACGACGAGCAGGGCAACTACATCTACCCGGAGGGCTTCGACCCGGAGACCGCCGAGTGGATGCCGGGCTTCGAGAAGCAGCGCGAGGCGTGGGAGCAGCAGTACGCCGAGGCGCGTCAGCGCTGGGAGGCCCACACCAAGCAGGTCCAGACGGCCCGCCAGGCCGACGCGACCGCCGAGCCGGCCGCGGCCGCCCCGCAGGGTGGCTCGGTCTCCTCGTCGACGCCGACCGCGACCCGCGCGCCGGAGGAGCCCTCGGGCACCCTGGCCACGGACGAGGCCCTGGCCGCCCTGCGCGAGAAGCTCGCCGGCGGCAAGAGCTGACCCGCAGCAAGCCCTAGCAACACCGAGAAGCCCCGGCTCCTGCAGAGGAGCCGGGGCTTTCCCGTTTCCAGCGCTACGAATACCTCGATGTCGGCCTTATCGCCCGACGGGGCATAAATCCGAAAAGTCGCGGCGCGAAGCGCCCGACTTTTCGCTGCACACGTCGCCCGGGACTCAGAGAGACATGGGCTCGGCCGTGGACCGTCAAGGGCGACCTGAGCGCCGCTCGGATCGTCGCCGGGCGGTGTTGTTGCACACGTTGCCCGGGGATCCAGAGGGACGCGGGCTCGGCCGTGGACCGTCGAGGGCGGCCTGAGCGGCGCTCGGATCGTGCTGTTTCGATCCGCGTGTGCGCAGTCGGTCGCCGGGCGGTGTCGTTGCACACGTCGCCCGGGGACTCGGAGGGACGCGGGCTCGGCCGTGGACCGTCGAGGGCGGCCTGAGCGGCGCTCGGATCGTGCTGTTTCGATCCGCGTGTGCGCAGTCGGCCGCCGGACGGCGTCGCTGAGCCTGAGGCGTTGCCGCGGCGTGCGCGGGCGCGGGATGAGCGTCGCACAACCGTTGGCGACGCGTCAGTCACAGAGGGTTCTGGCCGGTGGTTGTGGGGCCCATGTTCGTGTTCGCGGCGGTGCCCTGGGCTGCGAGCGAGATGTGGTCGTGCGGTCTGCCGACGGTGAGTTGTGAGCGGGGACGGCAAGGAGCGGCGTGGATCGGGCCCGGGGCCGGGCGCGCTGGAGGCGCCTGCGGCGGCCTGCCGACGGTGAGTTGTGAGCAGGGCGGCAAGAAGCGGCGCGGTCGGCGGATCGGGCGCGCTGGGATACCTCAGCGAGCGGCGTTGGAGATCATCGGTGGCCGGTTGCTGAGGGTCACGCGGGCCTGCCGGCGGTCGCGTTGTCCCGTGCCCCATGCGAGACGTGGCGATGATGTGCTTCGAGCGGGGACGGCAGGGAGCGCCGCGGCGGCGGATCGGGCGCGCAGGAAGGCGCCTGAGACACGCGCGAAGCGCGGTGGGCGGCCTGCGACCGGTGAGATGCGACCAAGAATCGCCTGGAGCGCCGGGGCGGCGGATCGGGCGCGCCGGAAGGCGTCTGGGGGCGGCCTGCGGGCGGTGAGGTGCGAGCGAGAAGCCGCCTGGAGCGCCGGGGCGGCGGATCGGGCGCGCCGGAAGGCGTCTGGGGGCGGCCTGCGGGCGGTGAGGTGCGAGCGAGAAGCCGCCTGGAGCGCCGGGGCGGCGGATCGGGCGCGCCGGAAGGCGTCTGGGGGCGGCCTGCGGGCGGTGAGGTGCGAGCGAGAAGCCGCCTGGAGCGCCGGGGCGGCGGATCGGGCGCGCACGAAGGCGTCTGGGGGCGGCCTGCGAGCGGTGAGGTGCGAGCGAGAAGCCGCCTGGAGTGCCGCCGTGCCGGATCGGGGACGGGCGCTGCTGCGCGCCAGCGGGTCGCGCTCCGGCGACCCGTGGCCGGGCGGCCAGGCCGCTGGCCGGCGCCGGCGGTCGGTGGGCGCGCGCTGGGAGGCGCGGGGTTGCAGGGTGGCCGGAGCCGGGCGGCCCGCGCACGTGGCGCTGCGCGGGCGGCCCGGCGATCGATCGGCGGACAGCCGGGCCGGTGGTAGACGACGTCGTCGGTGCTCAGTGGCTACTTCACGCCGGCCACGTCCATGGCGCGTAGCTCCTTCTTCAGTTCGGCGACCTCGTCGCGCAGGCGTGCCGCGAGCTCGAACTGCAGCTCGCGCGCCGCGCCCAGCATCTGGTCGTTCAGGTCCTGGATGAGGGTCGCGAGCTCGGCGCGGGCCATGCCGGCGCGGGCCGGAGCGGCGGGAGCGCCGGACGCCGCCGCCGTGCCCTTCGTGCCGCCGCCCTTCTGGCGGGCGCGGGTGTTCTCCGGGGACTTGCCGCGGCTCATCTGGCGGCCGCCGCCGATGACCACCGCGCCGCCCGGGCCGTGGCCGGAGACGGCGCCGGCGGTGTCCTCGGCCTCGCGGTAGATGTCGTCGAGGATGTCGCCGAGCTTCTTGCGCAGCGGCTGCGGGTCGATGCCGTTGGCCTTGTTGTACGCCTGCTGCTTCTCCCGCCGCCGGTTGGTCTCGTCGATCGCGAGGGCCATCGACGGCGTCATCTTGTCGGCATACATGTGCACCTGCCCGGACACGTTGCGCGCCGCGCGGCCGATGGTCTGGATGAGGCTCGTGCCCGAGCGCAGGAACCCCTCCTTGTCGGCGTCGAGGATCGCGACCAGGCTCACCTCGGGCAGGTCGAGCCCCTCGCGGAGCAGGTTGATGCCGACCAGCACGTCGAACTCGCCGCGGCGCAGCTCGCGCAGCAGCTCGACCCGGCGCAGCGTGTCGACCTCGGAGTGCAGGTAGCGCACCCGGATGCCGTGTTCGAGCAGGTAGTCCGTGAGGTCCTCGGCCATCTTCTTCGTCAGCGTCGTGACCAGCACCCGCTCGTCGCGCTCGGTGCGCAGCTTGATCTCGTGCATGAGGTCGTCGATCTGGCCCTTGGTCGGCTTGAGCACCACCTCGGGGTCGATCAGGCCGGTCGGGCGGATCACCTGCTCGACGAACTCGCCCTGGGTCTTGCCCAGCTCCCACGGCCCCGGGGTCGCCGACAGGTAGACCGTCTGCCCCACCCGCTCCTCGAACTCGTCGAAGCGCAGCGGCCGGTTGTCCTGGGCGCTGGGCAGCCGGAACCCGTGCTCGACGAGGGTCCGCTTGCGGGAGGCGTCGCCCTCATACATGCCGCCGATCTGCGGAACCGTCGCGTGCGACTCGTCGATGACGGTCAGGAAGTCGTCCGGGAAGTAGTCGAGCAGGCAGTGCGGCGGGCTGCCGGCCTCGCGCCCGTCGATGTGCCGGGAGTAGTTCTCGATGCCGTTGCAGAACCCGACCTGCCGCATCATCTCGATGTCGTAGGTCGTGCGCATCCGCAGCCGCTGGGCCTCGAGCAGCTTGCCCTCCCGGTCGAGCTCGGCGAGGCGCTCCTCGAGCTCCACCTCGATGGCGGCGATCGCCCGCTCCATGCGCTCCGGCCCGGCCGCGTAGTGCGTCGCCGGGAAGATCAGCAGCTGGTCGGTCTGGCGGATCTCGTCGCCGGTCAGCGGGTGCAGGTAGGAGAGGCGCTCGATCTCGTCGCCGAAGAACTCGATGCGGATCGCGAGCTCCTCGTAGGCCGGGATGATCTCCAGCGTGTCGCCCCGCACCCGGAAGGTGCCGCGGTTGAACGCCAGGTCGTTGCGCGTGTACTGAATATCGACGAGCCGCCGCAGCAGCTTGTCCCGGTCGATCTCCTCGCCGACGCTGACCTTCGCCGCGCGGTCGAGGTATTCCTCCGGCGTGCCAAGGCCGTAGATCGCCGACACGGTCGCGACCACGATGACGTCGCGCCGGGTCAGCAGGCTCATCGTGGCCGAGTGCCGCAGCCGCTCGACCTCCTCGTTGATCGAGGAGTCCTTCTCGATGTAGGTGTCGGTCTGCGGGATGTAGGCCTCGGGCTGGTAGTAGTCGTAGTAGCTGACGAAGTATTCGACCGCGTTGTGCGGCATCAGGTCGCGGAACTCCTTGGCCAGCTGCGCGGCCAGGGTCTTGTTGTGCGCGAGCACCAGCGTCGGGCGCTGCAGCCGCTCCACGAGCCAGGCCGTCGTCGCGCTCTTGCCGGTGCCGGTCGCGCCGAGCAGCACCGTGTGCCGGTCGCCGCCCCGCACCCGCTTGGCGAGGGCGTCGATCGCCGCGGGCTGGTCGCCGGAGGGTTTATATTCGCTGACCACCTCGAAACGGCGGTCCAAGCGTGGGATGTCGAGCGCCATGCCCCCAACCGTACGCGGGGGGTATGACACTTTCCGGGTCCTCGCCCTCGGTGGCCGGACGTATTCAACCCGGCGATTGTGTGGGGAACATCACCGGTCTACCGTAGATGCCGTAGGCCGCTCGCGGCGGCCGACCGGAGAGCCGGCCCGCCCATCACGCAGGCCCTCCCGGCGCCCGGTTGCAGCCCTGGCCCGTCACGGCCGGCGAGCGCACCGAGGTGGGATCGCGCCACGCGCGACCGGCCGCCGCGAGCGCCTGGACGTCCCGGGTCCATGCCCGGGCGAGCCCAGCCGCGGGCGCCTGGACGTCCCGGGTCCATGCCCGGGCGAGCCCAGCCGCGGGCGCCTGGACGTCCCGGGTCCATGCCCGGGCGAGCCTAGCCGCGGGCGCCTAGGCGGCCAGAATCCGTTCCCAGGCCGCGGCCACGGCCCGGTCCAGGTCCGCGACGGAGCCGTCGTTCTCGATGGCGATGTCCGCCACCGCCCGCCGCTGCTCGTCGGTGGCCTGCGCCGCGATCCGCGCCATGGCCTCGTCGCGCGCCATGCCCCGGATGCGCACGAGCCGGTCGAGGCGCGTGTCCAGCGACGCGAAGACGATCACGACAAGGGAGTACAACCCGGTCATGCCCTTCTCGACGAGCAGCGGCACGTCGTTGACGACGATCGAGCCCGCGGGTGCCGCCGCCACCAGCTCGGCCGACCGTTGCCGCACGAGCGGATGGGTGATCTCCTCGAGCCGCCGCCGCGCCGATGGGTCCGCGAAGACGATGCGGCCCAGCGCCGGGCGGTCCAGCGCCCCGGACGCGTCCAGCACCCCGGCCCCGAACGCCTCGACGACCGCGGCGAGGCCCGGCGTCCCCGGCTCGAGCACCTCGCGGGCCAGCCGGTCGGAGTCGATGATCACCGCGCCGAGCGCCGCCAGCCGCGACGCCACCGCGCTCTTGCCGCTGCCGATGCCGCCCGTCAGCCCGATCATCTTCATGACGCCATCACACCCGAAGGTGAATCGCGGCGCCCCGCCGGGGTCCGGACGGCGTGTGCTGCACGCATTGTGAGGATTGTCAAGATACCTTCCGACTCAAGCGGAAGATCATGGGGGAAGATCATGACAGTGGGGCGACACAGCCTGGGCCGGCCGGGCCTCGCGCACCGCGATTGGGCTGGTTTCATCACGCAGGGTAACGGTACGGCGCCGTCGGGTCGCCGGCCCGCGCGCCGCCCGCGCCATCGCCGCGTCAACCCACGCTGGCGCACGACCTCCGACGGCTGGGCGTTCCTGGTCGCGGCCGCGGTGCTGGGCATGCTGGCCGTGAGCGGCTGGTATACGGCCAGCGGCGCCACCGCGGTCGCGCAGATGATGGCTCGTTAGTCGGTCCGTTCCGCCGTGGCGCGCGCCGTGGCCGTTCAGCGATACTCTCCCGGGCAACCGCACAATTGCCAGGGACCAGAAGGACGCGCCGCATGCAGCCGGAGAACGGCCAGGACCAGGTCAACGGGTCGCCACCGCCGCCCAAGCCGAAGAGCCGGCGCGGCTGGATGTCGGACTCGCCGCTGGACGGCGGCTCGGGCTGGCCCACGTCGGCCTACGCGATCGTGCCGCGGCAGCCCGCGCCGCCGAAGGCCGAGGAGACGGCGGCGGAGACGGCGGCGGAGCCGGCGACGCAGCTCGCACCCGAGCCGGCGCCGGTGCCGGAGGCGGAGCCGCAACCCTCGCGCGCGGGGCGGATCGGCGTGCTGATCATCGGCCTCGTCGTGCTGGTGATCGCGGCCGTCGGGGGCGTCCTGGCCACGCGTGAGACGAAACCCGACAACAAGGACCTGACCGAGACCGTCGCCGCGCCGGGTCCCACGACCGAGCCGGCGCTGCCCGTCGTCGTCGGCAGCGGCAGCTCGCGGCCGAGCGCCGCCACGACGGCGAGCGCGCAGACGAGCGCCGGGCCGAGCCTGGCCGGGAGCGCGGGCGCGAGCGCGGAGACGACGGTCCCGGCCGCGCCGCCCAGCACGGCGATCCTCCGGGCGGGCACGGCCCAGTTCGTGGTCCTGGCCGGCCAGGCCGACGAGGCGTACGACTTCGACAGCGGCATCAAGCAGGCCGCCGGCGCCGATGCCACCGCGGGCGCGATCGGCGTCAGCGCCGCCAACGGCGCCAAGTTCGCGCTGCTGCTCAGCGCCGACACCCCGTCGCTGGCCGCGTGCACCGCGCTGCCCGAGGACCGCTGGGTCAGCCAGGTCGTGATCGGCAGCCTCGTGCCGGGGGCGCGGGTGTGCGTGCGCACCAGCGAGGGACGCTACGCCTGGTTCATGACCCGGGCGGGCGCGCTCGTCACCGGTGCGCTCTACACGTCGAACCTGGACTTCGTGGTCTACAAGAAGAGCGGCGACTGAGCGCTACACCGTGACGTCGGTGAAGTGCTCCACACGGGGGGCTCCGTCGAAGAACGGCCCGATGAGCCCCCGCCACTGCGTGAACCGGTCGGTGGCCCGGAAGTTGTCCAGGTGCGCCTCCACCGAGTCCCACTCCACGAGCAGCACGAACCGCGACGCGCTCTCGATCCCGCGGGTCATGCGCACCGAGCGGCACCCCGGCGTCGTGGCCAGCACCTCATGGGCCTTGCGATAGGCGGCGGCGAACTCGTCCTCGCGGCCTTCGAGCACGTCGATCAGTGCGACTTCCAGAACCATCCAGCTAGGGTAGACCGTGCTCGACTGGCTGGCCTCGCCGGCGTTGCAGGCGTTCGGTGCCCCAACCACCTGGGCTGAGCTGCTCGGATTCGCCAGCGGCCTGCTCTGCGTCGCTCTCGTCGTGCGCCAGCACATCGCGAACTGGCCGGTCGGGATCGCCAACAACCTGCTGTTCATCGTCGCCTTCTGGCACGCCGGGCTCTTCGGTGACGCCTGGCTGCAGGTCGTCTACGTCGCCCTCGGCGCCTACGGCTGGTGGTGCTGGAGCACCGGGCGGCTGCAGCAGCGGGTGCGCACCACGACACGGGCCGAGTGGTGGTGGCTCGCGGCCGCGGGCGTGCTGCTGAGCGTGGCGCTGTGGTGGTACCTCGAGCGCTTCACCGAATCCACGGTCCCCTGGCCGGACGCGCTCACGACCGCCGTGTCACTGCTCGCGACCTACGGCCAGACCAGGCGCCTGGTGGAGAGCTGGTGGCTGTGGATCTCCGTCGACGTCGTCTACATCCCGCTGTACGGCTACAAGGACCTCTGGCTCACCGCGCTGCTGTACCTCGTCTTCCTGACGCTGTGCGTCTTCGGCCTGCGGGCCTGGCGGTCCGAGCTGCGCCGTGTGCCGGAGGGGAGCCCCGCGTGGTCCACGGACTAGTCGTCGGCAAGTTCTACCCGCCGCACGCGGGCCACCATCACCTCATCGACACCGCCGCCCGCGCCTGCGACGAGGTGACCGTCGTCGTCGCGCCCTCGACGGTGGAGTCGATCCCGCTCGAGGACCGGGTCGCGTGGCTGCGCGAGGTGCACGCCGCGTCGCCGCACGTGCGTTTCGTCGGCATCTACGACGACACCCCGATCGACTACGGCTCCGAGGCCGCCTGGGACGCCCATGCGGCCACGTTCCGCCGGGCCGTCGGCGGGCGGAAGGTCGACCGGGTCTTCTCCTCGGAGGCGTACGGCGAGGAGCTGGCCCGCCGCTTCGGCGCCCGCCACGTCCCGGTCGACCCGGCCCGCGGCACGGTGCCCGTCTCCGGCACCGCCGTGCGCGCCGACCCCGTCGCCCACTGGGACAAGCTCGCGCCGCCGGTGCGCGCGTGGTTCGCGAAGCGGGTCGTGGTCGTCGGCGCGGAGTCGACGGGCACGACCACCCTGGCCCGGGCCCTGGCCGCGCACCTGCGCCTGCGCGGCGGGGCGTTCGCCGGCACGGCCTGGGTCGAGGAGTACGGCCGCACCCTGACCGCGCTCAAGCTGGCGCGGCTGCGGCCGGGCGAGACGATGGCCGACCTGGTGTGGACGCGCGACGACTTCGTGACCGTCGTGCGGGAGCAGAACGCCGCCGAGGACGCCGCGGCGCGGGCCGGCGGCCCGGTGCTCGTCTGCGACACCGACAGCTTCGCGACCGCGATCTGGGAGGAGCGCTACCTCGGCCACACCTGCGAGCCGGTCCGCGCCGCCGCCCGCCGGCCGGACCTGTACCTGCTCACCAGCGACGAGGGCGTCCCGTTCGAGGACGACGGCATGCGCGACGGCGAGCACCTGCGCGCCTGGATGACGGGCCGGTTCCGCGACGAGCTCGCCGCGTGCGGGGTGCCCTGGATCGAGCTCACCGGGCCGTACCGCCGCCGCCTCACCACCGCCGTCGCGGCGGTCGACGACGTGCTCGCCGCGGGCTGGAATCTGGCATCGCCGCTGCTCCCGGCCGACTCGAACAGTATTGTCGGAGGGTCCTGCTAACGTCCCGCCCATGACGATCGGCAGCAACCTCACCACCTTCGCGGGCCTGCCCGTCCGGCCGTTCGAGCCCGGCACCCGGGTGCAGCGGCGCGGTGAGCGGGTCGCCTGGCGGATCAGCGTCGGCTACGACGACGGTGAGCGGGAGGTCGCCGACGCCCTCGAGGCGCTCATGAGCACGGTCGGCGCGCACCACATCACCGCGCTGGTGATCGGCTCGTGGGGCGAGCCGCACGCCTTCGGCCCGCCGCTGCACCTGCTCACCGCCGCCCGCGACCGGCTCACCGAGCTGCGCGCGCTGTTCATCGGCGAGATGACCTACGAGGAGTGCGAGATCTCCTGGATCAACCAGGGGGAGTATGCGCCGCTGCTGGGCGCCTTCCCGGCCCTGGAGGTGCTGCACATCCGCGGCGCCGACGGGCTGCGGCTCTCCCCGGTGCGCCACCGCCGGCTGCGGGAGCTGTGCGTGCAGAGCGGCGGGCTGCCGGCCTCGTTCATCCGCGGCTTCAACGACTCCTCGTTCCCCGCCCTCACGGACCTGGAGCTGTGGCTGGGCACCCGGGAATACGGCGGTGACGCGGTCGTCGACGACCTCACCCCGATCATGACCGGCACCGAGCTGCCCGCGCTCAAGCGGCTGGCCCTGTGCAACGCGGAGATCGCCGACGACGTCGCCACGGCCCTGGCCGCCGCGCCCGTCGTGGCCCGGCTGGAGAGCCTCGACCTGTCGATGGGCGCGCTGTCCGACGCCGGCGCCGAGGCGCTGCTGCTCGGCCAGCCGCTGACCCACCTGCGCTCGCTCGACCTGTCGCACCACTTCATGTCGCAGGAGATGGCCGCCCGGTTCGCCGAGGAGCTGCCCGGCGTCCGCGTCGACGTCTCCGACGAGCAGGAGACCGACGAGGACGGCTTCAGATACGTCTCGGTCGCGGAATGATCACCATCGTCGGCATCCCGGGGCACCGGCGGGTGGAGCTGTTCCGCGCCGCCGCCGTGGCCGCGGGGTGGCCCGCGCCCGCGGTCGTGGGCTGGCGGGACGTGTGCGCCGGCGACTTCGCGCTCGCCCCCGGATCCATGGTGCGGCTGGAGTCGCCGGGGGAGGACGCGGAGGTCGACCGGCTGCTGCGCGGCGCCGACCGGCCCGCCGGGCACGGCGAGATCGTGGGCCTCGCCGCCTGGTATGCGGGGTTCGTCGCCGCCGCCCGCAGGGTCGAGCGCGCCGCCACCGGACCGCTCACGACGCCGGTGGACGAGCTGGCCGTCATGTTCGACAAGCGCCGCTGCCACCGGCTGCTGCGGGAGCACGGCGTGCCGGTCCCGGCCGGGTTCGCGGCCACGAGCTACGCGGAGGTCCGCGCCGCCGGCTGGCCGCGGGTCTTCGTCAAGCCCGCGCACGGCAGCTCCGCGTCGGGTGTCGTCGCGCTGGCCTTCAACCGGAGCAGGGTCAGCGCCCGCACCTCGGTCGGCGTCGAGGACGGGCGGCTCTACAACGAGCTGCGCGTGCACCACTACACCGACGAGCGCACGGTCGCCGCGATCATCGACCGGCTCGGCGCGGACGGCCTGCACGTCGAGCGCTGGTTCCCGAAGGCCACCCACGCCGGCACGGTCTTCGACCTGCGGGTCGTGGTCATCGCCGGCCGGGCGAGCCACGTCGTCGCCCGCACCAGCCGCACCCCGCTGACCAACCTGCACCTGGGCAACGCCCGCGGCGACCTGGCCGCGATCCGGGCCGCGGCGGGACAGCAGCGCTGGACGGCCGCCCTGCGGACGTGCGAGCGGGCCGCCGCGTGCTTCCCGGGCAGCCTGCACGCCGGCGTCGACCTGATGTTCGCGCCCGGCTTCGCCGAGCACGCCGTCGCCGAGGTCAACGCGTTCGGCGACCTGCTGCCGAACCTGCTCGTCGACGGGCGCGACACCTACGCGGCCGAGGTCGCGGCCCTGCCGAGCTGGGCGGTGCCGGTGTGAAGTCGCTCCTGGGCACCCACGACCTGCTCTTCGTCACGCTCGACACGCTGCGCTACGACGTCGCCGCCGGCCTGCTCGCCGCCGGCCGCACGCCCAACCTGGCCCGGGTCCTGCCCGGCGGCGCGTGGCAGCGGCGGCAGTCGCCGGCCTCGTTCACCTACGCGGCCCACCACGCGTTCTTCGCCGGGTTCCTGCCCACGCCGCCGACGCCCGGCCCGCACGAGCGCCCGTTCGCGGCCCGGTTCGCCGGCAGCACCACCGTCGGCGCCGACACCTGGGAGTTCGACGCGCCGGACGTGGTGACCGCGCTGCGCGCCGAGGGCTACCACACGATCTGCCTCGGCGGCGTCGGGTTCTTCGCGATGACCTCCCCGCTCGGCAGTGTCCTGCCGGGCCTGTTCGACGAGGCGCACTGGTCGCGCGCGTCGGGCGTCACCAACCCGGCGTGCTTCGAGGTCCAGCTCGAGACCCTGCGAGCCGTGCTCCCCGGCGCCGGGCCGTTGTTCACCTTCGTCAACGTCGCCGCGCTGCACCAGCCCAACAAGCATTACCTGCCCGGCGCCGAGGAGGACTCCGTCGAGTCGCACGGGGCGGCGCTGGAATACGTCGACCGCCACCTGCCGCGGCTGCTGCGCCTGGTGACCTCGCGCGGCCGCCCCTGCCACGTCATCCTGTGCAGCGACCACGGCACCGCCTACGGCGAGGACGGGCACACCGGCCACCGGGTCGCGCACGAGGTCGTGTGGACCGTGCCCTACGCCGAGCTGACGCTGGAGGCGGGCGCATGGTGAACCTCGGCTCGCCGTACCAGGGCTACCTGTACGCGTACCCGCACAAGACCGCCTATCGCCCCCTCGACCCCCGCCCCCGCCTCGAGGACGTCTGGGCCGGCGAGGACCCGGCGAAGCTGTTCCTCTACGTGCACGTGCCCTACTGCGAGATGCGCTGCGGCTTCTGCAACCTCTTCACCCGCGCCAACCCGCCGCACGAGCAGGTCACCGCCTACCTCGCCCAGCTGCGCCGGCAGACGGCCCGCACGATGGCCGCGATCCCCGGCGCCCGGTTCGCGCGGGCCGCGATCGGCGGCGGCACCCCGACCTATCTCACCGCGCCCGAGCTGACCGAGCTGTTCGACCTGATCGAGGACGGCACCGGGTTCGAGCGGGGGCCGATGTCGGTCGAGACCTCCCCGGCGACGGCCACCCCCGACCGGCTCAAGGTGCTCAACGAGCGCGGCGCGACCCGGATCAGCATCGGCGTGCAGAGCTTCCTCGACGCCGAGGCCCACGCCGCCGGTCGGCCGCAGCACCGCCCCGAGGTCGACCGGGCCCTCGACGCGATCCGCGCCGCCGGGCCGGCCGGGCTCAACATCGACCTCATCTACGGCATCCCCGGCCAGACCCGCGCCACCTGGGACGAGTCGCTGAGCACGGCGCTGCGCTGGGCCCCCGAGGAGCTGTACCTCTACCCGCTCTACGTCCGCCCGATGACCGGCCTCGGGCGGCGCGGCAAGGGCGCCGACCCGCAGTGGGACGCGCAGCGCCTGGAGCTCTATCGCCACGCCGTGGCCCGGCTCACCGCCGAGGGCTACGAGCAGCGCTCGATGCGCCAGTTCCGCCGGCCGGACGGCCGCCCGGACACGCCCGACGAGTACTGCTGCCAGGACGACGGCATGCTCGGCCTCGGCTGCGGCGCCCGCTCCTACACGCGGGCGCTGCACTACTCGTTCGACTACGCGGTCGGCGTCGCGCACGTGCGGGGCATCCTCGCCGACTACCTCGCGCGGCCCGCGGCCGACTTCGACGTCGCCGAGGTCGGGTTCGCCCTCGACGCGGCCGAGCAGCGGCGCCGCTGGCTGCTCAAGTCGCTGCTGCGGGCCGAGGGCGTGGACCCGGCGGGGTATTCGGCGCGCTTCGGCACCTCGGTCGACGACGACTTCCCGGCCCTGGCCGGGCTCCGCGACGCCGGCTACGCCGAGGGCCACCGGCTCACCGCCGAGGGTCTCGCCCACTCCGACGCCATCGGGCCCTGGCTCATCTCGGCCGGTGTCCGCGAGGCCATGGCCGGGCACGTGACGCGATGAGGATCCTCTACCGCGGTCCGCTGGCCAGCTGCAACTACGACTGCCCGTACTGCCCCTTCGCCAAGCGCCGCGACCCGCCCGAGCTGCTGCGCGCCGACCGGGCCGCGCTGGAGCGGTTCGTCGGGTGGGTCCGCGCCGCCGACGAGCCGGTGGAGGTGCTGTTCACGCCCTGGGGCGAGGGGCTCACCCGCAGCTGGTACCGAAGCGCCCTGATCGAGCTGTCCCACCTGCCGCACGTGGGCCGCGCCGCGATCCAGACGAACCTGTCGGCCCGGCTCCGCTGGGTCGCGGACGCGGACCCCGCGAAGCTGGCGCTGTGGTGCACGTACCACCCGGGTCAGACGACGCAGGAACGCTTCCTGGCCGCCAGCGCCACGCTGCGGGAGCACGGCATCCGGCACTCCGTCGGCATCGTCGGCCTCCCCGGGCACCTCGAGGCCGCCGGGCGGCTCAAGGAACGGCTCGGCCCGGGCGTGTACCTGTGGGTGAACGCCGCCGACGGCCACGTCTACGGCGCCGAGGAGGAGGCGGCCTGGACGGCGATCGACCCGCTGTTCGGCTACAGCGTCCGGCCGCACCTGTCGCTGGGGATGCCGTGCCGAACCGGCGACGAGGTCGTCTCGGTGTCCGGCGACGGCACCGTGCGCCGCTGCCACTTCGTGCCCGAGGTGCTGGGCAACCTCTACGACGGCTCGTGGACGGCCCGGCGCGGCGAGCGGCCCTGCCCGAACGCGACCTGCGACTGCCACATCGGCTACGTGCACCTCAGGACGCTGCCGCTGTACGACGTCTTCGCGGGCGGTGTGCTGGAGCGCATCCCTGGCGGGGGCCCCGGGTGGTAGCCGCCATACTGGACCGCATGGACAACCTGATCGCGTTCGCGTCGCGACGGCTGGTGGAGGACGAGTCGCTGACCCCGGGATACGTGTACCACGACCCGGAGGACGCCACCCTGCCGCCCGGCCCCGGCGGACGCACGGCCAGCGGCTGGAACCTGCTCGTCGGCGACGAGACCGACGAGCAGCTGGCCGACGCGGGCGAGCTGCTCATGCCGGAGCTGGAGTGGCTGATCGAGCGGTATCCGGCGTTCGGCAAGATCGTCGCCGCGGGCTCGGAGGGCCGGCAGTTCGAGTGGGACGCCGACGCCGGCCGTTACACCGACGTCGGCCCCTCGACCGGGTTCCCGGAGGACTGAGCTAGTAGTTCCCGGCGCGGCTGGCTGTCATGAGGGCGCGTACGTTCTGCACGTACTGCGGGTTCGGATACACCCCGCCCGCGTAGTCGACCCCGCCGGGACCCCAGTTGTACGCGGAGATGACCGCGTTGAGCAGTTTCGTGTCGGTCATGTCGTAGGTGCCGAGCTTGGGCCCGAAGTACGCGATGAGCCAGGCGAGGTAGTTCGCGCCGAGCATCACGTTCTGGTCGGGCTTGGTGCGGTCCCAGCTCGTGCCGAAGCGGGTGTTCACGAAGGTCTGGGTGCTCGGCATGATCTGCATCACCCCGAGGCCGCCGTCACACGCCGTGATGTCCGTCTGCCACCCGCTCTCCTGCTCGGCCACGGCGTAGAGCAGCCGCTGCGGCACCACGATCTGCTCGTAGTCCGGATCGGTCTTAGTGCCCCAGAAGTGCGTGGTCGCCGCCTTGTCGAGGTACCCCTTCACGGTCGCCTTGGGCAGCTGGTTCGTCCCGCGGACCGGCGTGCACGTGGTGTGCGGCGGGGCCGGGGGCAGGACCGTCTCGGTGACCTTCGGCGACGGCTTCCTGGTCGGCTTCTTCGTCTGCGTGGGGGCCTTCGACGTCGGCGGGGCCGAGGTCGTCTCCGCGATCTCGACGGGCGCCTCGGTGCTCGGCGGTGCCGCCGAGACCGGTGCGATCGGCACGGACCCGTCGTGCCGCTCCTGCGCGGCGGGCTTGCTGGGGCCGGTGCCCTTGACCAGGGTGGCCCCGATCACCCCGCAGCCGACCAGCACCACGGCCACCGCGACCGTGACCGCGATCCATCCGAGGTTGCGCTTCGGCCGACGCCGCTCTTCGTAAGCTTCGAACTCCGCAGTGTCATCGTCCATCGACGTGTGTTCTCCTCCCCGTGCACGTCAGGCTAGCCCCAATCACCAGACGCGCGGGACCCCCGATTTCTATGTCACGGCGCCTGGAACAATGGAGGACATGCAGACCCGTTCAGACCTCCGCAATGTGGCCATCGTCGCCCACGTCGACCACGGCAAGACCACCCTCGTCGACGCGATGTTGCGGCAGTCCGGCGCGTTCCACGCCCGCGCCGAGCTCACCGACCGGGTCATGGACTCGATGGACCTCGAGCGCGAGAAGGGCATCACCATTCTCGCCAAGAACACCGCGGTGCGCTATGTCCCCCAGGACGGCGGCGACCCGGTCACGATCAACATCATCGACACGCCGGGCCACGCCGACTTCGGCGGCGAGGTCGAGCGCGGCCTGACCATGGTCGACGGCGTCGTGCTGCTGGTCGATGCGAGCGAGGGCCCGCTGCCGCAGACCCGGTTCGTGCTGCGCAAGGCGCTCAAGGCGCGCCTGCCGATCATCCTGGTGATCAACAAGGTGGACCGCCCCGACGCGCGGATCAAGGAGGTCGTCGACGAGACCTACGAGCTCTTCCTCGACCTCGACGCCGACGAGGAGCAGATCGACTTCCCGATCGTCTACGCCTGCGCCCGCGACGGCATCGCCTCGCTGACCCAGCCCAAGGACGGCACGGTCCCCGAGGACAGCGACAACCTGCAGCCGCTGTTCCGCACGCTGCTCGACACGATTCCGGCGCCCGCCTACGACGAGGACGCCCCGCTGCAGGCCCACGTCACCAACCTCGACGCGTCGCCGTTCCTCGGCCGCCTGGCCCTGTGCCGGGTCCGCCAGGGCCGCATCCGCAAGGGCCAGACGGTGGCCTGGTGCCGCGAGGACGGCACCCAGACCAACGTGCGCATCTCCGAGCTGCTCATGACCGAGGCGCTGGAGCGCAAGCCGGCGGAGGAGGCCGGGCCGGGCGACATCATCGCCGTGGCCGGCATCGGCGAGATCATGATCGGCGACACGCTCGCCGACGCCGAGAACCCTGTGCCGCTGCCGCGCATCACCGTGGACGAGCCGGCCATCTCGATGACCATCGGCACCAACACCTCGCCGCTGGCCGGCAAGGTCAAGGGGGCCAAGGTCACCGCCCGCCTGGTGCGCGACCGCCTCGAGCGCGAGCTCGTCGGCAACGTGTCGCTGCGGGTGCTGCCGACCGAGCGCCCGGACGCGTGGGAGGTCCAGGGCCGCGGCGAGCTGGCGCTGGCGATCCTGGTGGAGCAGATGCGCCGTGAGGGCTACGAGCTCACCGTGGGCAAGCCGCAGGTGGTGACCCGGGAGATCGACGGCAAGGTCTACGAGCCGACCGAGCGGCTCACGATCGACGCGCCGGAGGAGTACCTGGGCGCGATCACCCAGCTGCTGGCGACCCGCAAGGGCCGCATGGAGCAGATGGTCAACCACGGCACCGGCTGGATCCGCATGGAGTGGCTGGTCCCGGCCCGCGGCCTGATCGGCTTCCGGACCGAGTTCCTCACCGACACCCGCGGCACGGGCATCCTGCACCACGTGTTCGAGTCCTACGAGCCGTGGTACGGCGAGCTGCGCACCCGCGCCACCGGCTCGCTGGTCGCCGACCGCTCGGGCGTGGCGACGCCGTTCGCGATGATGAACCTGCAGGAGCGCGGCTCGATGTTCGTGGAGCCGACCACCGAGGTGTACGAGGGCATGATCGTCGGCGAGAACTCCCGCGCCGACGACATGGACGTCAACATCACCAAGGAGAAGAAGCTCACGAACATGCGCTCGTCGGCCGCGGACGAGACCGAGAAGCTGATCCCGCCGCGCAAGCTGTCGCTGGAGCAGGCCCTCGAGTTCTGCCGCGAGGACGAGTGCGTGGAGATCACGCCGGAGGCGATCCGCATCCGCAAGGTCATGCTCGACCAGAAGGACCGCGAGCGCGTGGCCCGCAAGCGGGCGCACTCCTAAGGGCAGAAGCCAAGAGCGATCATTGCTCGGGTCCGCGTCACCTGCGGACCGTTGCTCCCGCCAGGAATCCCGGCGTCCGTCGTGGCAAGAGCGGCGTCCTACTCCGTAGGGCGCCGCTGCGCCGGGACCTCCTCGGGCGTGTAGCGGCCCGACTCCAGCGACCAGTCCACGTTGCCGCGAATCCAGTGGACCAGGTCGCCGACGCCGATGACGCTGCTCGGGTCGCCCCACCAGCGCGCCTCGAGCCGGTCCCGGGCGACCTGGAACTCCAGCACCCGGGCGTCGTGCTCGGCCACCGCCGCGAGCACGGCCTCGTCCAGCTCCAGCCGGTGCTCGCGCTGGAACGAGAACACGATGTTGTGGTGGTCGCCGACCGCCGCCTCCTTCGGCCACGAGATCAGGTCGTTGAAGATCCCGATCACCGTGCCGGCGGTGCGCCGGGCGGTCGCGAAGTCCGGGTCCTCGACCAGCCCCGCCGGCAGCTCCACGCCGTGCATCGGCTCGATGAGGTCGAAGAACATGTCGGTCGCGGCGCTGTGGTGGCGCATGCGGCGGTACTCGTCCAGCAGCGGCGGCCGGTCCGCGATCCGGTTGCCGGCCTCCCAGAGCGTGCCGGCCAGGTAGTCCGCCACGTGCCCGACGAACCGTTCCCGCCAGGCCGGGCTGACCCGCGGCTCGGTGCGCCGCCACACCTCGCCCAGCGCCGAGGCGAGGGGCCGGCCCAGCGCCGCGTCCAGGACCGGCGCCGGCTGCTGGTCACGCAGCAGCCGCACGACCTCGTTCACCGCCGCGCGGGCGGGTTCCGGGTCGCGTACGAGCGCCCGCTCCAGCAGGTCGTCGAGCACGAAGATGCTGATCAGCCACGCGGTGGCCAGGCGCAGCTCGGGCTCGGCGGCGTCCGGGTGGGCGCGGCACATGAGGTTGGCGAACCGGGCCTTCGCGAAGGTCGCGCGGGCGCCGGGCCGCTCGAGCAGCCCGTGCCGCGTCGCCCAGTGCAGCGACCACCGCTGGACGGCGTCGGCGTGCGGGGAGATCCGCGGCGTGAACGGGCACAGCACTGAGGGGGCCGACAGTTGGCCCCGGTACGTCATTTCGTGCAAGATGCATCACCTGCCCGCCGTGGTACCCCATCCTCGCGCCGATTGACCCGCAACGCGAGGGCTGTCGCGGTATTCATACGTTTTTGTGAGCCTTGTCCGGTTGTGCGGCTGCTGCACGCTCGTCACGCCGCGCCTTGACCAGCGATGCGACGGTCGTGATGGCCAGGGTCCCGATGATCACCGCGAGTGACGTCTGGATGCCGATGTGCGGGGCCCAGGAGACGTGCTGGCCGTCATTGATGAACGGCAGGTTGTTGTCCGCGAGCGCCTCCAGGAACAGCTTCACGCCGATGAAGCCGAGCACGACGCTGAGGCCGATCGAGAGGTACACGAGCCGGTCGAGCAGGCCGCCGATCAGGAAGTACAGCTGCCGCAGCCCCATCAGGGCGAACACGTTGGCGGTGAAGACCAGGTAGGGCTCGGCGGTGAGGCCGAAGATCGCGGGGATCGAGTCGAGCGCGAAGATAAGGTCCGTCGTGCCGATCGCGATGAGCACCACGACCATCGGCGTCATGTGCAGGCGGCCGCGCTCGTCACGCGCCGTGAGCCGCGACTCCTGATACTTCGGGGTCATCGGCAACACGCGCCGTGACCAGCGGATCAGCGCGTTCTCCTTGAAGTCCTCCGCCTCGGTCTCGCCCTGCGTCGCGAGCTTGACCGCCGTGTAGATGAGGAACGCGGCGAAGATGTAGAAGACCCACGAGAACCGGCTGATCGCGGCCGACCCGACCGCGATGAACCCGCCGCGCATCACCAGCGCGAGCACGATCCCGATCAGCAGCACCTTCTGCTGATACTGCCGAGGCACCTTGAACCGCGACAGGATGATCACGAAGACGAACAGGTTGTCGACGGAGAGGCTGTACTCGGTCAGCCAGCCCGCGTAGAACTCGCCGGCGTAGTTCCCGCCCCACTTGGCCAGCACGAACAGGCCGAAGAGGAGGGCGAGCCCGACATACACCGTGACCCAGATCGTCGATTCCTTGATCGACGGCTCGTGGGGCCGTCGGGCGACGATCGCGAGATCGAACAGCAGAATCGCGCCCAGCCCGACGAGTGTCGCGGTCCAGACCCAGCCGGCAACGTCCACGTGAAATTCCTCCGGTAGACACACCACAGGCCACGCCGGCCCAGGAGGGCCGCGCGGGCTGTGTAGTTGACACCGGAGGTCTCTTCCGCCACCCGCCGAAGCCGGATGACCGACGGCGCCGGGTGTGACCCCCACGTCACCGTGGGGCACCGTGCTGACGACGACCGCCGCGGGGGAATACTCCCCTCCTGTTGCTCGTCAACCATTGTCCACCAGGCCGCCACGTCCGGACGCGCAGGGGGCGAAAAATGTCGTACCCCCCGTCTATCGTGCGGTGCGTCGGTCAGGGCGCGGGGCAGGGCGTCTCAACGTTCACTCATGTCCGCGCCGTCCGCGCAGGTGGAGGGGGAGTGCGATCGTGTATCGGCAAGGTGACGTGCTGTTGGTGCCAGTCCCGGCCGCGGAGGTTCCCGCGACCGCCGTCGCAGCACCCCGCGACCGCGCGGGCCGCATGGTCCTGGCCCGCGGCGAGGCCACGGGCCACGCCCACGTGATCGTCGGCCCCGACACCCTGCTCCTGGCCGACCGCGACGACATCGACCGCCTCTTCGTGAGGATCGTCACCAAGGCGCGGGTCGTCCACGAGGAGCACGGCACCATCACCATCCCCGCGGGCGACTACCGCATCGTCCGCCAGCGCGAATACGTCCCCGGCGCCTACCGCTACGTGGCCGACTGATGACCGCGCCGCTGCCGCCGCCCCCGTCCCGCGACCGTTGGATGGCCGACCGATGACCTCCACCCTGACCACCGCCGAGTCCCGGGCCGCCGCGCTCGGCGCCGTCTCCGCCAAATGGCTGGCCGCGGGCCTGTCCACCCAGCCGGCCGACCGCCCGGCCGCCGAGGAGGCCGTCCGCCTGGCCTACCGCTCGGCCGGGCTCCCGGCGCCCCGCCACATCGTCTGGTTCGCCTCCCCGCTGGCCGGCGCGCGGGCCGCGGCCCTGCTGACCGGCCGCCGGGGCCTGCCCGGCACCCCGGCCGACCCCGCCGACCACGCCATCGAGGCCGAGCTGCGCGCCCAGGGCTGCCCGCCCGTCCACGGCTCGGCCGGCACCTCGGTGCGCGCCGCCATCCGCACCAACCCCTGGGCCGCCGCCCGGGCCGAGGCCCACGACCTGCTGGGCCCCGACGGCTGGGCGGCCCTGTGGTCGGCCTGCGGCGCCGACGTCTGGCGCCTGATCAACGACCGCATCGCGACCCCGCTGCGCACCCACCTGCGCGGCGAGCTGCCGGTCCACGCCCGGGCGGTGCTGCTGGACGCGGTCGGCGGCCAGCACGACGCAGGCTGGCTGGCCGCCTTCGACGCCTCGGCCGCCCCCGCCCCGCCCGCTCCGGCTTCGGTCACCCCGCCCGCTCCGGCTCCCGCCGCCGCGCCCGCTCCGGCTCCCGCCACCCCGCCCACTCCGGCTTCCGCCGCCGCGCCCACTCCGGCTCCCGCCGCCACGCCCACTCCGGCTTCCGCCGCCCCGCCCGCTGCGGAGCCCGCGTTCAGCGCCGGCCCGGTCGGCGCGGCGGCCTGGGCCGCGACCCGCGCCGCCACGCCCGCGGGGCCGGTCTTCAGCGCCGGCCCGGTCGGCGCCGTCTGGGCCACGGCTGGCACCGGCACCGGCGAGGCCGCCCTCCACACCGTCCAGCGCCTCGCCGGCCTGGCGGGGGTGGCCCGCTCGGCCGGCTGGTGGTGGCCCTACGCGAACGTCGCCATCCTGACGGACCGCCCGGACGCCGTGCACCGCGACAACATCGGCCGCCTCCACGCCGCCGACGCCCCCGCCCTGCACTACACCGACGGCTACGCCCTGCACGCCTGGCGCGGCATGCCCATCCCGTCCGAGCTGGTCGACCGCCTGGGCCGGCTGACCCACCGCCAGATCGCCGACGAACGCAACGCCGAGCTGCGCCGCGTGATGCTGGAGCACTTCGGCTACGAGCGCTACCTGCGCGCGGCTGGCGCCCATCGCGTGTCGCAGGACGAGACCGGCACCCTGTGGCGCCTCACCTTCAGCGACGACGAGCCCCTGGCCATGGTCGAGGTCGTGAACAGCACCCCGGAGCCGGACGGCACGAGCCGCGTCTACTGGCTGCGCGTGCCCCCGGCGACGCGAACCGCCCGCGAGGGCGTCGCGTGGACCTTCGGCCTGACCGAGGCCGAATACCGCCCCCTGATCCAGACCTGACGCCCCTGCTCTTTCCCGGCACCGGTCCTTCCCGGCACCGGTCCTTCCCGGCACCGGTCCTTCCCGGCACCGGTCGTTCTAGGCACCGGTCGTTCTAGCTAGGCACCGGTCGCGCTCGCCGGTGCCGAGGCCGCTGCTGGGGTCAGCGGGCGAGGGGGAGCGTGACGTATGACGGGGCCAGCACCTCCTGGCGCACCTTGCGCAGCTCGAGCTCGTGCCCGAACGGCGCCCCGGTGCCCGGGTTGCGGCTGAACCGCGGATGGGCCCCGCCGCTGACCTGGATGCGGATGCGGCGACCGGCGGCGAACCGGTGCGCCGTCGGCCACAGCTCCACGTGGACCGGCGCGCTGGGGTCCCGGCCGGCTGCCGCCCGCGCCAGCCCGTCGCAGATGTTCCAGGAGCGGCCCTGCTCGTCGACCTCGCAGAGCCGGACGAACACGTCGAAGTAGGGCGCCGGCACGTCACCGTCGCGCTCCGCCGTCGTCGCGCGCACCATGATGTCCGCCGAGACCGGCCCGACCACGTCGAGCGGCTCGGCCAGCGGCGCCGACGTGAACGTGAGCACATCGGGCCGCGCCTCGAGCGGCCGGTTGTCCCGCCGCCCGGCGATCTTGCCGACGAGCCGGGGCCCGCCGAGCGCCGGCGTGGGGTCCTTCGGGTCGTACACGAACGAGTCGAGCACGTCACCCGAGGGCCCGCGCCCGGCCCTGCCCTCGGGCGCGGCCGTCGGGGTCGGCCAGCCGAGACCGTCGTCGAGCCCTTCCTCGATCCCGTCCTCGATCCCGGATTCGGTCCCGGCCTTGGTCTCGGTCGCGAGCGAGGCGGTCGGCGTCGGCCAGCCCAGGTCGTCCGCGATCTCCGCGCCGTTCCGGCCCCCGTCGCCGTGCTCGCTGCGGGGCTCGGCGGCCGCGGCGGCGACCGGGGTCGGCCAGCCGAGCTCGTCCGGGTCGAGCCGGTCGGGGCCGCCGGCCGGGAGCGCGCCGGGGTGCTCGGGCGCGAGGGTGGCGGAGGCGCCGAGGTACCAGCGCTGCGGCGTGCTCGACGGCGGCGGCCAGTCCGCGAGCTCGAGCCAGCCGTCGGCCCCGCCCACGTGCACGCGCACCGGGCGGTCGCGGATCTGCTCGAGGCCGCCCGTGTGCGCGCGGAACCAGGCGACGGCCTCGGCGGCGGACTGCTGGAACAGGCCCGCGCTGCCGTGGTGCCAGGGGCCGACGGTGAGGTACGGCTGCTGCCCGGCCGCGCGCAGCGCCGTGTAGTCGGCGAGCTGCCAGGGCAGGAAGATGTCGTGCCAGCCGCCGATCATGAGCACCGGCGCGTTGACCCGCGGGAGCCGGTGCGTGTGGCCGCGCTGCGTCCAGTACGGCGCGGCCGGGTCGGCCTCGGCCAGCCACCGCTGGAAGAACTCGATCTCGGCCCCGACGGTCACCCGGTCGGCCTCGGCCATCGGCACCCGGGCGAGCCCGCGCTGCAGGCGGGGCTGGCCGCGCAGCAGCTCGACCGCGTTCTCCAGCCGCGGACCCCGCTGGGCCTCGAGCAGCGCCGACCACGTCAGCACGGTGTCGAGCGAGAACGCCCCGCCGGCATACGTCGGCGGCCCGAAGTCCGAGGCGGTCACGATGGTCGCCATCGCCTTGAGCTCGTCGCCGGCCTCGGCCGCGAGGGCCCACTGCACGAACCCGACGTAGCTCGGCCCGTAGGTGAGCAGCCGCCCGTCGTACCACGGCTGAAGCCGCAGCCAGTCCAGCGTGTCGAGGCCGTCCTCACGCTCCTGCAGCAGCGGCTCGAACCGGCCGCTGGAGTCCGCCGTCCCCCGGCACGACTGGATGAGCACGTTGAACCCGCGCTGGGCCACGGCCCGGCAGAGAACGCTGACCGGCGCCCCGCGGCCGTACGGCGTGCGCACGAGCACCGTCGGCACCTCGGCGTCGATCGCGGGCGCGTAGAGGTCGGCGCGCAGGTTGGCCCCGTCGCGCATCCGGATCGGAAGGGCCTTCGTCACCCGGACGTGCCGGGTCACGGCGGGCGGCAACTTGAGCAGACGACCAACCGGATCCAGCCTCATGCGTCCCGAGCGTAGCGTCCGCCCCACGCCCCGCCGGGAGGCCGCCCGCCGCCGTCGATGCGCGGCTCGGGCCCGGGCTGTTCCGCGTGGGGCTTTTCGTTCGCCGGACGACCCCGTGCGGCACGCCCGCTGCGGCCCTGGCTCACGCGTCCCGCCGGGCAGCCGGCCGGGTTCGCGCGCCCTCTTCACGGGCCCGGGCGCGATGCGCGGAACCGTTCGCGACGTACGATTGCCACGTGCCGGACGATCGCTTCACGGACGCCGAGCTGAGCTTCCTGCGGCACGCGCGCTTCGGGGAACTGCCCGCGCCCGTGCGGCCCGAGGACCGGGTCGAGCTCGAGGAGACCGACCCGCCGCGGGCATGGCCCGACCTCGGCCCGAGCCGGGAGCAGCAGGACGTCCAGCGGGCCGGGGCCTAGAGCTCAGAGCGGCGTAGGGCTCAGAGCCGGTGGTGCGATCCGTCGGGGTCGGGCATCTCCGGGTTGTCGGGCACGTCCGGCGGGGTCGTCGCGGCCGACGGCGGCGTGGCGTCGGGCGACACCCACTCCGACTCGCGCTCCTCGGCCAGGGTCTCGTCGGCCTCGCCCTGCGTGGCGCGCCCGGCGGCGCCGGAGCCCACGAGCGAGTGGTCGGATTCGGTCATACATATCGGCTACCCGTGCCACGAACGGGCAAACCGCGCACATCCTGTCCGATCGGCCGTACGGCACGCCTGGCTCAATCGACCGGGTGACCTCGGTTGAGCAATTCGCGTACGGCTGGATCACGCCGGCGCTCGCCCTCGCGATGTCGATGCTGGGCTGCCTGCTCGGCACGTTCCTGACCAGCCGCTCCCGGGCCTCCACCGGCGGCAGCCGGGCCCGCTGGCTGACCCTGTCGGCGCTGGCGATCGGCGGTACGGGCAGCTGGGTGCCCCATTTCATGGCGATGCTCGGCGTCGATGTGCCGGGTACTGACGTGCGGTACGACATCCCGATCACGGTCCTCGGGTTCGGCATCGCCGTCGTCGTCTACTGTCTCGGGCTCTACATCGTGGGCTGGGGCCGTCCGAGCGCCTGGAAGGTGCTGCCGGCCGGGGTGCTGACGGGCATCGGGCTGACCGCGGTGTACGCGACCGGGCCGATGTCCATGCGCATCGCCGGGATCATCGCGTACGACGCCCCGACGCTGCTCGTCGCCGCCGTCGCCGCCATCGTCGGGGCGACCGTGACGCTCTGGTGCGCGAGCGTCGTGCGGGGTACGACCGCCATGTTCTGCGCCTCGGTGATCATGGCGCTCGCCGTGTGCAGCACCCACTACATGGTCATGGCCGCGCTGCGGGTGCAGCCCGCGCCCGGCGGGGCCGAGGTCACGGGCGGCACGCTGTTCACCCTCCTGGCGCCCGTGTGCGTCGCGGCCACCCTGGTGCTGGCCGGTCTCGCGTACAGCACCGTCGGCTTCACCGTCCGCCAGGACACCGCGCGCGAGGAGGCGCTGCTGCGCCGGGCCCGCGACATGTACTCGGTCGCGACCCTCCGGCGCGCGGCCGAGCACCGGCGCCAGGAACGCGAAGGGGACCGCGGCCGGGCCGCGGTCCCCTCGCATCGCTGAGCGCTACTGCAGCGCGGCGGCCGGGTCGGCGGCCACCTGGGCCAGCCGCTCCGGCGTGACCGAGCCGATGAGCACCCGGCCGTCGTCGGTGAACAGCACGTTCACCAGCTTGCTGTTGAACGTGCGGCCACCGTTGCCGGCGGGCAGCTGGGCGATGGCGTCCTGCGCCTTCTTCTGCTCGTCGGCGGAAGCGCCCTTGGTCCCGTCGGAGGACCGCAGCACCAGGACGGACGCCCAGCCGGTGCCGATGACCGCGGTCTTCGGCTTGTCACCGGCGTTGCCGTGCTGCTGCTTCTGCCGCTCGGCCTGCGCCGCCTTCTCCTGCGGGTTCGCCTCGGTGACCTTGGTCCCCGCGGGCGGGTTGAACGTGAACTCGGCGTCGTCCGGGCGGGCGAAGTTCACCGAGGTGAACGCCACCTCGAACGCCGGGTTGGCCGTGCCCCGGGGCAGGACCTGCACCCGCAGCGGCAGCTTCTTCTCGGCGTCGATCGCCAGGCGAACCTCCCCGACCAGCGACGACGTGTCGCGGGGCCGGAGCACCAGCTCGTAGGCGTTGCGGCCGGCGATCTTCGCCGACGTGCCCGTGGAGACCTGGGTGGTCGGGTCGATCGCCTTGAGCGCCAGGTCGGCGGCCTCCTGCGGCGACTTCGGCAGGTCGGTCGGCGACGGCTTCGCACCCTCCTCGCCCTTCCCCGGCTGCCCGGTGAAGTGCTGCGCCTCCTTGGCCTGCGAGTCCCAGACCCAGGTGTCGTTGCCGTTGTGGACGATGTCGCTCTGCCCCTGCGTGCCGAGCAGTGAGACGCGGGCCTTGTCGGGGCCCGAGTACCACACGCGCAGGGTGTGCTTGCCGGAGAGGAGCGACGTGAGCTTGGCGCTCTGGTCACCCGTCAGGAGCGGGATCGCCGGCAGGCCGAGGTCGGCGCGCTCGACGACCGTGCCGGACAGTCCGTCCAGCGTGGCGGTTTGCAGATCGACGAGCAGCTGCGCAGCGGTGCGCGGCGCCAGGTCGGGCTCGGCGGCGACGGCGAGGGTCTTCGCGGCCACGCCCGCACCGACCACAGCGACCGCAGCTGCCGCGGGCACCGCCCACCGAAGGACGGGTCGTGACGTGAAAGTGGACATTGGTTGCACCTCCTGCCAACCATGGTGCGGTGCCACGGCTGTGACATCGCTGAGACCGTCTGTGCCGGGCCACAGGCGAGCATGCCACGCTGTACCGCGTGCGGCTGCTGGTGGTAGAGGACGAGATGCGCATGGCCAACGCGCTGCAGCGTGGCCTGCAGGCGGAGGGTTTCGCCGTCGACGTGGCCGTCGACGGCCCGAACGGGCTCGAGATGGCCCGCCACGGCGGGTACGACGCGGTGATCCTGGACATCATGCTGCCCGGTCTGTCCGGGTACCGCGTGGTGCAGACCCTGCGCGCCGAGAAGAACTGGGTGCCGGTGCTCATGCTCTCGGCCAAGGACGGCGAGTACGACCAGGCCGACGGCCTCGACTGCGGCGCCGACGACTACCTCACGAAGCCGTTCTCGTACGTCGTGCTCGTGGCCCGGCTGCGCGCCCTGCTGCGCCGCGGCGCGCCCGAGCGGCCGAGCGTGCTCACCGTCGGGGAGCTGACCCTCGACCCCGCCCGGCGCCGCGTGACCAGCGCGGGGGAGGAGATCGTGCTCACCGCGCGGGAGTACGCGCTGCTGGAGTACCTCATGCGCCGGCCCGGCCAGGTGGTGTCGAAGACGGAGCTGCTCGACCACGTGTGGGACGCCAGCGTCGACACCGCGCCCAACGCCGTCGAGGTCTACGTGGGGTACCTGCGGCGCAAGCTCGGCCGCGACCTCCTCGAGACCGTCCGCGGCGCCGGCTACCGGCTGCGCACATGAGGTGGTGGGCGTCACTCTCGCTGCGCGGCCGGCTCGTCCTGCTCGGCACCACGGGTCTCGTGGTCGGCCTGAGCTTCGCGGGGGCGGCGATGGCGTTCGCGATGACGTACAGCTTCCGGGGCTCCCTCGACCGCTCCGCGGACTCCACGGTCGCCGAGATGTCCTCGCTGCTCGACGAGGGGGGGAAGCTGCCCGAGACCCTGCCGGCCCCCGCCAACCAGGTCGTGCAGATCCTCGCCCCGGACCGCACCAGCGTGCTGGCCGGCGATCGAAGTGCCGATTTACTGGTACCGATCCTGCGCGGAGCGGAAATCGACCGCGCCCTGCACGGCCAACGCGTCGAGGTGCCCGGCGACCGCGCCGTCCAGCCCGACATGCTCCGGGTCACCGCCCACCGAGCCGCCGACGGCCGGATCATCCTCGTAGCCGTCCCGCTCGCGGACTACCACCGCAGCCTCGACCTGCTGCGCAACGCCCTCTGGGTCACCTACCCCGCGCTCATAGCCGTGCTGGTAGCCATAGCCTGGCGCGTGGTCGGCGCCGCCCTCTCCCCGGTGGACCGCCTCCGCCTCGGCGCCGAGCGCATCACGGGCGCCGCGACCGACGAGCGCCTGCCCGTACCACCCTCCAGCGACGAGATCCAGCGCCTGGCGATCACCCTGAACCACATGCTCGACCGGCTCGCCGTCTCCCGCGCCCGCCAGCGCTCGTTCATCGCCGACGCCGCCCACGAGCTGCGCAGCCCCTTGGCCTCGATCCGCATCCAGATCGAGGTGGCCCAGAAACTCGGCGACTGGGCCGCCGTCTCCGACGACGTGATCGCCGACCTGGACCGCCTGACCCGCCTGGTGGACGACCTGCTCCTCCTGGCGCGCGCCGACGCCTCGGACCACCGCCGCGCCGCCGTGGAGCCGGTCGAGCTGCGCACCCTGCTCACCACGCTCGCGAAGCGATACGACACTGTCACCGTCACACCGGGCGAGTCCCTCTGGACCGAGGGCGACCCGGACGCGCTGCACCGCATCGTCCTGAACCTCGTGGACAACGCCGTACGCCACGCCCGCTCACGCGTCACGCTGGCCGTCGTCCCCGAGGGCACCTCGGAGGTCCTCGTAACCGTCACCGACGACGGCGAGGGCATCCCCGCCCCACTACGCGAACGCGTCTTCGACCGCTTCGCCCGCTTGGACGACGGCCGCGCGCGGGACGCCGGCGGCAGCGGCCTGGGCCTGGCCATCGTCCGCGAGCTGACCCGCCGCCACGGCGGCACAGCACGCCTGGCGGACGCGCGCCCGGGCATCCGAGCCGAGATCCGCCTCCCTCGCCTACCGGACAGCACCATGTAACCAACCCACCCGCTGCTCTTGCTGTCCTGTCTCGCCCTCGTCCCACTGACACCGCTCGCCCAGCTCCCGGCCTCGGTTCTGCACTGCCTCGTTCACCCCCAGCCGCTGCTGGGCGTGGCGGCGCTGTGCCGGTTCTTTCGTCCGTGCCCCGCCTCGGTAACTGCTGCGACGCTCTGCACCGCCAGGCACCACGGTCCCGTCTTGGCCTCGTCCGGTCCCGTCGGTCCCGTCGGTCGCGTCCTGACCTGACCTGACCTGACCTGACCTGACCTGACCTGACCTGACCTGACCTGTGCTCAGCCCGGCGCGTCCTGGCCTGGCCCGGCGTGGCGCGCCGCGCCTGGCGGGTGCGGCCCCTCGCGGCCTGGCCAGGCCCGGCCCGACCTTGCGCCCGCGGCCTGGCTAGGCCCGACCTGGCGTCCGCGGCCTGGCGTCCGCGGCCCGGTCTTGGGCCTGGGACCCGGCGTCCCCGGCTCGACCTTGCGCCTGCGGCCCGGCCTTGCGCGGCCCGGCGTCCCCGGCCCGACCTTGCGCCCGCGGCTCGGCCTTGCACGGCCTGGCGGGCGCGGCCCGGTCCTGGGCCTGCGGCCCGGCACGGCCCGGCCCGACCTGGCGGGCGCGGCCCGCGTGGCCCGGCCCGGCTGGCGTGGCCTGCCCTGCCCCGGCCGGCGCGGCCCGGCACTACGGTGCCAGCAGCCGATGGCCCAGTGGAACCGCCCGGACCACGAATGCCGACGGCTGCGGCCGTAAGGTCGCCGACCATCGCCCCCTCACGCCTGTCCCTCACCGCTCTGCGCTTCTGGCGACGGCGGCAGGATCACCCACACTCGTCCAGCGGCTGCACTCGCGAATGCAGCACGCCCAAGTTCCGACGCCGCGCCTTCGATCAGTCGAAGGTGACCTCCTTGGTCGCCACGGTCCCGCCGCGTCGGCCCGGGGCATGCTCGTCCGCCCAGTACAGGTTGGTGTGGGCGATGACCTGCTCCGGTGCCGGCGCACCCCACTCCGTCAGGTCCTCCGTCGTGTGCGCATCTGCGACCAGCGTCGCGTCATAGCCGCGGACCATCGCCCCGTGAAGCGTGGCGCGGATGCACATGTCGGTCTGCGCCCCAGTGACCACCAGCCGTCCGACGCCCAGCTCGGCCAGTCGCTGTTCCAGGTCCGTGCTCTCGAACGAGTCCGAGTATCGCTTGTGCACCAGCGGCTCCGACTCCCGCGGATCGAGCTCGGGCACGATCTGCCAGTCCTCAGTGTCGCGGAGGAGGTGCTCGTCGTCGGAGTGCTGCACCCAGACGACCGGCACACGCTCGGCCCGGGCCTTGTCGAGCAGGGTGTTGATGTTGGCGATGACACCGTTCCGGTTGTGTGCGCGGCTGACGCTACCGTTCTGGACATCGACGATTAGCAGGGCGGTGTGCGGGCGGCCGGTCAATGTCGTCATGCCAAGCAATCTAAACCCAGACCTTGACACTGTCAAGGTGACAGTGTCAGTATTGCTGGCATGACCGCACAGGAGTGGACGCTCGAAGAGCTGATCGGCAAGGTTGCCGACCAGCTTGACGACACCGCCTACGCGGGCGCGCCGAACGGCAGGGTGCGAGACGTGCCCGATGCTCGCGCCGTCCGGTGGTACACCACGATTGGCCTCGTCGATCGGCCCGTCATGCGCGGGCGGACGGCGTGGTACGGGCCTCGGCATCTAGCCCAACTGGTGGCGATCAAGCGGCGGCAGTCGCAGGGTTTCAAGATCGCCGAGATTCAGGCGGAGCTTGCCGAGGTGCCGGATGAGGTGCTCCAGCGCATCGCGGAACTGACCGACACCACGACCAACGCCAAGTCCACGGTGGCGCCGCGCCGATTTTGGGTCCAGCGGCCGGCCGAGTATGTGGCACAGGAGCCGGACTCCGCGGAGGCGGACGGGTCCGAACGGGCGCGGCGAAAGCCTGCGGATGCTGCGCGACGGGGGCAACGCCGGCCCGAGCAGGGAGGCGTGCGCCCCGCACTGGACCAGATGCGACCCGGAGGGCTCGGGCGCGTGCGGCCGGAAATTGAACGAGTGCGGCCGGAGGCCGGGTCGACCGGGCCGGCGTTCGAGCACACGGGGCCGGATCCGGCGCCGATCGAGCCCGCACTGTCGGAGGCCGGGACGGTCCGGCCGGAGTCTGTGCACGCCACGCCGGGTCCGGGCCCGGTTGACCGCACGTGGTCCGAGTCGGCGACGGGCAAGCATGCGCCAGCGGGCAAGCATGCGCCAGCGGGCGAGCGGGCGTCAGGGGGCGAGCGGGCGTCAGGGGGCGAGCGGGCGTCAGCGGGAGCGCATGCGCCAGCGGGCGAGCATGTGGCAACGGGATGGGTAGTGCCCGACCGGCGATCGGCGCCGGTCGGAACGGGGCTGCTCAGCGGGGTGCCGTTGGGCGGGGGAGCGGTACTGCTGCTGAACGCGACACCGAACGAGGACGACCTCGAAGCCATCCGGGGCGCGGCCCGCGAGCTCATGGATCTGCTCGCGACCCGGGGACTGGTCCCAGCGGACGAGACGACGATGAGGAGAGGGAGCGCCACATGAGACTCGCGACGATGACCGAGGACGAGGCGCGCACGGCCGCCGCGCCCGCGGACGAGGCTGGGCTGGGTGCGCTGCGCACCGAGCGCGGCAACCTCCCGCTCGACCGGCTCGAGGTGCGGGCCGCGATCACCGGCCTGGTCGCCCGCACCGATCTCACGCAGGAATTCGTCAACGTCCACCGGGAGCCGCTCGAGGCGACGTACATCTTCCCGCTGCCCGATCGCGCCGCCGTGGTCAGCATGGCGATGACCGCGGACGGCCGGACGATCGAGGCCGATTTGCAGGAGCGCGGCGCGGCCCGCGAGGCCTACGACAACGCTATCGCCGCCGGGCAGCGCGCCTCGATCGCCGAGGAGGAGCGGCCCGACGTGTTCACCATGCGGGTCGGCAACATCCTGCCCGGAGAGCGGGTCAGCGTGCAGCTGTCCCTGATCGGGCCGCTCGCGTTCGAGGACGGCGAGGCGACGTTCCGCTTCCCGCTCGTGGTCGCGCCGCGGTACATCCCCGGGGCGCCGCTCGACGGTGACAGTGTTGGCGACGGGTACGCGCTGGACACCGACGCGGTCCCCGACGCCTCGCGAATCAGCCCGCCGGTGCTGCTGCCCGGCTTCCCCAATCCGCTGCGGTTGTCGATCGACGTCGACATCGACCCGGCGGGCCTGCCGCTCGGCGACGTGAGGTCCAGCCTGCACGCGGTTGAGAAGGCGGAGAACCAGGTTTCGGTACACCCTGGCGAACGGGCCAACCGCGATTTCGTGCTCCGCTTGGCGTATGGGGCCGGCGCACAGAGCCTCGCGCTGGCACCCGATGCCGACGGCGAGGAAGGCACGTACCGCCTGACGGTGCTGCCGCCCGAGGCCGATGGGCCGCCGCGCCCGCGGGACGTGGTGCTGCTGCTGGACCGGTCGGGCAGCATGGGCGGCTGGAAGATGGTGGCGGCCCGACGCGCCGCGGCCCGGATCGTCGACACGCTCGGCTCTCAGGACCGATTCGCCGTGCTGGCCTTCGACGACCGGATCGAGACGCCGGAGTCGCTGGGGGCGGGGCTTGCGGGCGGTACCGATCGGAATCGCTATCGTGCCGTGGAACACCTGGCGCGCGTCGACGCCCGCGGCGGCACGGAGCTGCTGGAACCGCTCCTTGAGGGCCTGCGCCTGCTCGGCCCCGACGGCGCTCGCGACCGGGTGCTGGTCCTGGTCACTGACGGGCAGGTCGGCAACGAGGAGCAGATCCTGCGGACGGTGTCGTCGTCGGTGCACGGTGTGCGCATCCACACGGTCGGCATCGACCAGGCCGTCAACGCCGGCTTCCTCGGACGCCTCGCCATCGCCGGCGGGGGCCGCTGCGAGCTGGTCGAGAGCGAGGATCGGCTCGACGAGGCGATGGACAGCATTCACCGGCGCATCGGGGCTCCGGTCGTCAGCGGCGTAACGATCGCCGCCGAGGGGCTGACACTGCTCGACGACACCCGCACGCCGGCTCGGTTGGCGGATGTGTTCCCGGGGGTGCCGTATGTGGTGAGTGGGCGCTACCGCGGCCCGGTCGCGGGTGCTCTGACGATCCGCGGCACCACCCGCGACGGCAGCCCGTGGTCGGCCACGGTCCCCGCGGAGCGGCACGACTTCACGGCGCTGACGGCGGTCTGGGCGCGGTCGCTGCTGCGGGATCTCGAGGACCAGTACGTCACCGGTGCGCCGCTGGAGCAGCGCATCACCGAAACGTCGCTGCGCTTCGGGGTCCTGTGCCGGTTCACGGCCTTCGTGGCGGTGGACAGCCGGGTCGTCACCGAGGGCAGCGAGCCGCGGAAGGTGACGCAGCCTGTAGAGAGCCCCGCGGGGTGGGAGATGCCGCGCTCGGCGCCGCCTCCGCCGCTTCGGCCGACGCTGGCGTCGATGCCGGTCGGGTACGCCGCGGCCGCGGGAGCGGGAGCGGGAGCGGCATCGTTCGCGGCTCCGGCCTCGGCGGCGCCCCGGTACGCAGCGGCGCCGCCGCCGATGGCCCCGGCCGGGATGGCTCCGCCGGCTCCAGGTGGGGGCGGTCCCGTCCAGCGCAAGGCGGCACCTCAGCGCGGCTACGGCCGACGCATGGTCCTGCCGGACATGGACAAGGAGGACGACGGCATCGCAGGCGGTGGCATGGATGTGCGCACCCTGGCGGCCCAGGAGGCGGCGCGGTTGCGGGAGGCGGAGGGGCGGCCGGAGTACGAGCGGCGGGAGCTGCTGGAGGACCTCGGATCGCGCCTGGCCGCGCTGGCTCTGCCCGAGCTCCGCGCGCTGGCCGACGCGCTGACCGCACAGGCCATCGTGACCCGGCCGCTGGCGGAGCTGTGGGAGTTCGCCCTCGGCGAGTTGGACCGCGTTGCCGGCGGGGGCGGGAACGCGGAGCCGCAGCGCAAGGCGTTCTGGAAGCGGTGAATGCGCTAGGCGTTGAGGACGCGGTGAATGCGCAAGGCGTTGAGGACGCGGTGAATGCGCAAGGCGTTGAGGAAGCGGTGAATGCGTAAGGCGTTCTGGAAGCGGTGAGTTGGTTGGTCGCCGCGCCACCGCGGAGGGGCGGTGGCGCGGCGGTCTGGCCGAGTTAGGCCGCGTTCGCGGTGCGGCGACCGGGGAGCGCCGCGCGGCGCGGCGAGACGCTCGCCGAGCAGATGGCGGCCGAGGTCGTGCGTTGGCATGACCGCTACTGCGGCCGGGACGTACAGCTGATCGTCGAACCGGCCACCGCACCGACTACAGCGGCCCACGAGGTCCGCGATGTCGCGCAGGGCCGATGCATGTTCACGATGCCGAGCGGCAGGCTCACGGTGCGGTGGACTGGTGCCGCGACCTGACACCGGCCGCCGGGGCGTGGCCGGCGTCCACGCCGCGGCGAGGGCGGGCGCGGACCGGGCGGGACGATCGGTGGCCACGGCGGCGCGAGCGGGAGCGCGCCGGGGTGGCCACCGGAGAAACGTCAGCGGGAAGGCGGGGCGGGGGCCGCGCGGCTCGGGCGGGTCCGGCCCAGGAGTCGAGCTGGATGGGGATGTCCCGGCCCACCTCGCCGGAGTAGAAGACGCCGGTGGGTTCTGCGGGAGGAACTCTCCGTTGTGCTCGCCGACGAACCTGCCGTCGTCGTGGAGCTGGCGGTGGTACCCGACGTGCGGCTGACCACCCCGCGCGCCAGGACCCCGGCGAGTGGATCGCGTTCGGCTTTGCCGAGAGCGTCGACGAGGCCGCGTACGGCGCGCGGGGCGACATGACCACGCTGGTGCAGGACCTGTTCGGCTTCGAGCGCAAGGAGGCGCTGAACCTCTGCAGCCAGACGGCCTGCGGGGTCACCCAGGTCGTCAACGGCGTCGTGGGGGTGCACGCGGCGCTCCCGCACGGCGCGATCCGCCCCAGGGTCGCGGTAGACCCCGCGGCGTGGTGGTCGCGCGTGCCGGCGGCGACCGGCCGCCGCGACGCGCGATCGTCGGCACCGACGGGACCGACGGGACCGCGGCCGGGAGCGTAGCGCGCCGGCGGCTGAGAAGGCGGGTGAAGCGGGCGCGGACCCGGGCGGCGCCCGCCGCGGCCCGGCGAGAATCGCGGCATGAACCGGCGGGCGACGGCGGAGCAGGACCACGCACAGGCGCGCGACGCGGCCGGGGTGCTCGCCGCCGCGGGGGTCCAGGCGGTCGCGCTGACGTGGGTGGACAACGCGGGCATCACCAGGGTCAAGTCCGTGCCGGTGAGCCGGCTGCCCGACGCCGCCGTCGAGGGGGTCGGGATGTCGCCGGTGTTCGACGTGTTCCTCGTCGATGACTCGGTGACCACCAGCGCACACATCGGCGGCCCCACCGGCGACCTGCGGCTCGTCCCCGACCTGGAGCGCCTGACCGTGCTGGCCGCCCAGCCGGGGTGGGCGTGGGCGCCGGTCGAGCGCTTCACCCAGGACGGCGAGCCGTACCGCCCGTGCCAGCGGCGGTTCGCGCGGGCGATGGCCGGGCGGGCCGCCGCGGCGGGGCTGACGCTGCGCATGGCGTTCGAGGTGGAGTGGTTCGCCGGCGCCGACGACCCGGCACCGCGACCGGCGTCCACCGGCCCGGCGTACGGCATGACCCGCGTCGTGGAGCTGTCGTCGTACGCCGCCGACGTGCTCGGTGCGCTCGCCGCCCAGGGCGTCGCGGTGGAGCAGTTCCATCCGGAGTACGCCCCCGGCCAGCTGGAGGTCTCGGTCGCCGCCGCGGACCCGGTGGCCGCCGCCGACCTCAACGTCCTGGTGCGCCAGACGATCCGCGCCGTCTCGGCCCGCCACGGGCTGCGGGTCTCGTTCGCCCCGGTCGTCTCCGCCGGGCAGGTCGGCAACGGCTCGCACCTGCACTTCTCGGTCCGCGACGGGCAGGGCAATCTGTTCGCGGGCGGCCCCGGCCCCTACGGCATGACGCAGCGCGGCGAGTCGGTCCTGGCCGGGGTGCTCGATCGGCTGCCGGCGTTGTGCGCCCTCGGCGCCCCGAGCGTGGCCAGCTACCTGCGGCTGGTGCCGCAGCGCTGGGCCGGGGCGTTCCAGTGCTGGGGTCACGAGAACCGCGAGGCCGCGCTGCGGTTCGTCGCCGGCCCGCCGGGCGCCGGGCAGCGGTGCGCCAACGCCGAGCTCAAGGCCTGCGACGGCGCCGCCAACCCCTACCTCGTGGCCGGCGCGGTCTGCGCGATCGTCACGGACTCGGCCGGGGCCGGCCTGCGGCTGCCGCCCGAGGTGCGTGGCGACCCGGCGGCGCTCGGCCCCGGCGACCAGCCGCCCCGCCTGCCGGCGACGCTGCCGGAGGCGATCGAGCGGCTTCGCGCCGACGCCGGGCTGCGCGACGTCATGGGCGACGCGCTGTTCGAGGCGTTGCTCGCGGTACGCCGTGGCGAGGCCGAGCTGTTCGCCGGCCGCGAGCCGGACGACGTCGTCGCCGCGACCCGCTGGCGGTACTGAGTGGACGGCGCGCGGCGCTGTTCGTGGACACTGGCATCCGCGCGGCCCGGGTTCCCCGGATCGGGGTGTTCTTCCTGCGACGAGGGCGGTTGAGGTGCAGCGGATCGCCATCGTCGGGGCTCGCGGCGCCGGGAAGACGGTCCTGGCCAACCAGCTCGGCGCCCGGCTTGGCCTGCCGGTCACACACCTGGAGGCCCTGCGCTACGACTCGTCGTGGCCACCGAGCGGTGGATCATCGACTGGAACTCGACAGAAGATCCGGGCAGCCATCGTTGCCCGGACTTCGGTGGTGCGGGTCAGGAGGCCGGCCAGACCTCGGCGAACAGCTTGCGCGTGTCGGTCAGCAGTTGCGGCAGGACCTTCGTGCGGCCCACCACCGGCATGAAGTTCGTGTCGCCGCCCCACCTCGGGACGATGTGTTGGTGCAAGTGGGCGGCTATCCCGGCGCCCGCCACGGAGCCCTGGTTCATGCCCAGGTTGAAGCCGTGGGCGCCGCTCACCCGGCGGACCACTCGCATCGCCGACTGGGTGAACGACGCTACCTCGGCGGTTTCGGCTTCGGTCAGGTCGGTGTAGTCGGCCACGTGCCGGTACGGGACGACCATGAGGTGGCCGGGGTTGTACGGGTAGAGGTTCAGGATCGCGTACACGACCTCGCCGCGCGCCACGACCAGGCTCTCGTCCGGCGGCAGGCCGGGGGCCCGGCAGAACGGGCACCCGGCCGGCTCGTCGTGGTCGTCGGCTCGATCCTCGCCCTTGATGTACGCCATGCGATGTGGCGTCCACAAGCGCTCCAGCTCGTCCGGCTCACCCGGGTTGGTCACTCGGGCGACCCGGAAACCGAGGATGCCGAATCAGAGCCCGACGAGGCCGACGGCGAAGGCGCCGAGCCGGAGCCTGACGGAGCGGAGCCCGACGAGGCCGAGGGCGAAGGCGCCGGAGCGGAGTCGGCATCCGAGGGAGCGGGAGCGGACGGGCCGACGTTGGTGCGCGAGCGGACCACGTCCACGACGTGGGCCACGGCCTCGGCGAGCGGCACGCCGTTGCGCTGCGAGCCGTCGCGGTAGCGGAAGCTCACCGTCCCGCCCGTGACGTCGTCGTCGCCGGCGATGGCCATGAAGGGGATCTTCTGCTGCTGCGCGTTGCGGATCTTCTTCTGCATGCGCTCGTCGGAGTGGTCGACCTCGACGCGGATGCCCTCCTTGCGCAGCATGTCGGCGAAGTCGAAGAGGTAGTCGGCGTGGTCGGAGCGGATCGGGATGCCGACCACCTGCACCGGGGCGAGCCAGGCCGGGAAGGCGCCGGCGTAGTGCTCGGTGAGGACGCCGAAGAAGCGCTCGATCGAGCCGAACAGCGCGCGGTGGATCATGACGGGCTGCTGGCGGGTGCCGTCCGAGGCCTGGTACTCCAGGCCGAAGCGCTTCGGCTGGTTGAAGTCCACCTGGATGGTCGACAGCTGCCAGGTGCGGCCGATCGCGTCCTTGGCCTGGACGGAGATCTTCGGGCCGTAGAAGGCGGCGCCGCCCGGGTCCGGGACGAGCTCCAGGCCGGACGCCTCGGCCGCGGCGCGGAGGGCCTCGGTGGCCTCCTCCCAGTCCGCGTCGTCGCCGATGAACTTGGGGGAGTCGTCGCGGGTCGACAGCTCGAGGTAGAAGTCGGGCAGGCCGTAGTCGCGCAGCAGGTCGAGGACGAACTGGAGCAGGGAGGTCAGCTCGCCCGCCATCTGCTCCTTGGTGCAGTAGATGTGCGAGTCGTCCTGCGTCATGGCGCGCACGCGGGTGAGGCCGTGCACCACGCCCGACTTCTCGTAGCGGTACACGCTGCCGAACTCGAAGAGCCGCAGGGGCAGCTCGCGGTAGGAGCGGCCGCGGGCCCGGAAGATCAGGTTGTGCATCGGGCAGTTCATGGCCTTGAGGTAGTACTCCGCGCCCTCCATCTCCATGGGCGGGAACATGGTGTCGGCGTAGTACGGCAGGTGCCCCGAGGTCTGGAACAGGTTCGACTTGCTGATGTGCGGGGTGTTCACGAACTCGTAGCCGGCCTCCTGGTGGCGCTGGCGCGAGTACTGCTCCATCTCCCGCCGGATGATCCCGCCCTTGGGGTGGAACACGGCGAGGCCGGAGCCGAGCTCGTCCGGGAAGCTGAACAGGTCCAGGTCGGCGCCGAGCTTGCGGTGGTCGCGCCGGGCGGCCTCCTCGAGCAGCTTCTGGTAGTCCTTCAGCGCGTCGCGGGTCGGCCAGGCCGTGCCGTAGATGCGCTGCAGCTGCGGGTTCTTCTCGGAGCCGCGCCAGTAGGCGGCCGCGCTGCGCATGAGCTTGAACGCGGGGATGAACCGGGTCGAGGGCAGGTGCGGGCCCCGGCACAGGTCGGACCAGCAGACCTTCTCCGACTGCGGGTCGAGGTTGTCGTAGATGGTCAGCTCGCCGCCGCCGACCTCCATCACCTCGGAGGTGTCGAGCGCCTGGCCACCGTCCGACTTGACGTCGACGAGCTCGAGCTTGAACGGCTCGTCGGCGAGCTCGGCCTTGGCCTGCTCGATCGAGTCGAAGCGCCGCCGGCGGAAGCGCTGGCCGGCCTTGATGATCTCCTGCATGCGCTTCTCGAGCTTGGTGAGGTCCTCGGGGTGGAACGGCTTGGCGACCATGAAGTCGTAGTAGAAGCCGTTCTCGATCGGCGGGCCGATGCCGAGCTTGGCCTCCGGGAACACGTCCTGCACGGCCTGGGCGAGCACGTGCGCGGTCGAGTGGCGCAGCACGTTGAGCCCGTCGGGGCTGGACATGTCGACGGCCTCGACCTCGGTGTCGGCGGCCGGCGTCCAGTCGAGGTCGCGCAGCCGGTCGCCCTCGCGGACCACGACGATCGCCTTCGGGCCGCTGGTCGGCAGCCCGGCCGCGGCGACCGCGGCGGCCGCCGTCGTGCCCGCCGGGACCACGATGCGCGGTGGGGCTTCGGTATTCGAGCGCATTGCGGACACGGGCTGCTCCCAAGCATCAAGAGGTCGGTTTGCCCTCCGATGCTATCGAGGACGTCACCGAAGGGCCGCGAACACCCCACCGGCGACGAGGGCGCCCACCACGGTGCCGACCGCGACCTGCGCCGCCGTGTGGTCCTTGAGGGCCACGCGGGACCAGCCCACGGCGCCGACGAGCGGGGCGGTGACGAGCATGATCCAGCCGTACACCATGCAGAGGATGACCACCGACCCCGCCGCCACCGCCGCGTGGATCGACATCTTCCACCAGTGGTTGACCAGCGCGGCGACGACCAGCCCGACCCCTCCGGCCCCGACCGCGGCGAGCAGCTCGCGGTGTGCCCCGGCGAGCACCAGCGCCACGATCCCGGCCAGCACCGACCCCATCCCGACCAGCAGCGGGACGAGCCGCTGCCGGCGGTCGCCGACGTGGTGATCGGTGATCCGCCCGCTGCGCACGCCGCGCAGGATGTAGAGGAACGGCAGCACGCTCTCGAACAGCGCCGCGACGGCTCCGAGCGCCAGCCCGCGCGCGAGGCCCGGCTCCGAGTGCGCGCCGAGCAGCACGAGCAGCACCGACACGAGCACCGCGGGCGCGAACGCCTCCGTCAGGATCCGGGCGACCCGCTGCTTGATCACGCCAGGCACCCTACCGGCGCGGGCCCGGCCGGGTCGTCCCCGGGAATGGGAGGAAATCTCCGGAAAGTGCGGTAAATGCCCGAATTCGCTACCGTGTCGCGGTGCGCAGGCGACTCGGCGGCAACCCGTGACCGTCACCCGGTCCCGGCCTCGCCCCCCCGGCCAGCGGCGACCCGGCCCACGTCCACGTCCCCGGCCCGCCCGGGTCGCGGCCCGCGAGCGGCCCGCGTTCCGGGGCGACATCGAGGGCCTGCGCGCCGTCGCCGTGGTGAGCGTGGTGCTCGGGCACGCCGGGGTGCCGGGCCTCGCCGGCGGGTACGTCGGCGTCGACGTCTTCTTCGTGATCTCCGGCTTCCTCATCACCCGGCACCTCCACGCCGAGCGCCGTGCCACCGGCCGCATCCGCCTCGCCGCGTTCTACGGCCGGCGGATGGTGCGCCTGCTGCCCGCCGCGGCGCTGGCCGTCGCCGCGACCGTCGCCGCCGCGTGGGCGTGGCTGTCGCCGCCGGCCGCGCGGGCGGTCAGCCTCGACGCGATCACGGCCGCGGTCTACGGCGTCAACGTCCGCCTCGCCGCCCAGGGCACCGACTACCTGGACGCCGCCCGGGAGCCGTCGCCGCTGCAGCACTGCTGGTCCCTCGCGGTCGAGGAGCAGTTCTACCTCGTGTGGCCGCTGCTGCTGCTGATCGCCGGGGCCACCCGCCGGCGCGCTGTGACCGCCCTCGCCACCCTGGCCGCGGTCTCGCTGGCGATCTGCGTGTGGCAGACGACCGCCGCGCAGCCGTGGGCGTACTTCGGCCTCCAGGCCCGAGCCTGGGAGCTGGCCGCCGGCGGCCTCATCGCCCTGCTCGCGCCGCGGCTGCCCGGCTTCGCGACCTGGCCCGGGCTGGCGATGATCGTCGCGGCCGCGCTGTGGTTCGACGACCGGACCCTGTTCCCGGGCTACGCGGCCGTGCTGCCCGTCGCCGGCGCCGCGCTCGTCGTCGCGGCCGGCCGCACGAGCCCGAACCCGCTGCTCGGCGCCGCGCCGCTGCGCTGGATCGGGCGCCTCTCCTACGGCTGGTACCTGTGGCACTGGCCCGCCCTCGTCATCGCCGCCCACCTGCACGACGGCCCGCTGGTGCAGCCGGCGGCCGCGATCGCCGCGCTGCTGCCGGCCTGGCTCTCGCTGCACCTCGTCGAGAACCCGATCCGCTTCGGCCGCCTCAAGCGGCACGGCCTGGTGCTGGGCGCCGCCGTCACCGCGCTCACCGCCGGCGCCGCCACGATCCTGCTCGGCCTGCCGACGCGGGTGCCCGGGGCCGGTACCGCCGGCGACACCGCCGCGGCCGTGACCGCCCCGGACACCGTCGGCGAGGCCCGGACCCGGCTCGAGGGCCTCATCGCGGCGGGCGCCACGCAGGCCGTGCTGCCGCGGAACCTCACCCCGCCGGTCGCCGCCGCGGCCCGCGACTCCGCGCCCGGCGACCGCGGCTGCCTCGCCTCGCTCGACGACACCTCGACGAGGGCGGCGCTCGCGAAGGGCTGCGACCGCCACGGCGACCCGGACGGCACCGCGACCATGGTGCTGTTCGGCGACTCGCACACCGAGCAGTGGTTCGAGGCCGCCGACCGGATCGCCCGGCGGCGCCACTGGCGGCTCGTCGTGCTGGCCAAGAGCGGGTGCACGCCCGCGGACGCGCTCACGATCAAGCTGGGGACCCGGCGGGTGTACCGGGAGTGCTCCGCCTGGCGCGAGGACGCCCTCGCGGTGATCGCCCGGCTCCGCCCGGCCCTGGTCGTGCTGTCCACGCGCACGTACACCGACCCGCCCACCGGTGCGCCGCCCCCCGCGGACACCGCCTGGGCCGCGGCGCTGACGACGACCGCCCAGCGCGTCGCGGCGTCGGCGGCACGGGTGGTACTGCTGCAGGACACCCCGGATCCGCGTGGGACGAGCGTTCCCGACTGCGTCGCGGCGCACCCGGCGGCGATCACGCGCTGCGCCCTGCCCGCCCCCGCCGCCCTCCATCCGGCCCGGCGCGCCGCGATCGAGCGGGCGGCCCGGGCCGCGGGCGTGACCGTCACCGACCCGGCGCCCTGGTTCTGCACCGCGGCGGTGTGCCCGGCCGTCGTCGGCAACACGCTGGTGTACCGCGACGGCAGCCACGTCACGTCGACCTACGTCAGGCTGCTGACCCCGCTGCTGGAGGCGGCGCTACCCGGCTGAGTCGCGGGTTCAGCGAAAGCGGCCGATGCGCTCCAGCGACGGGTCGAAGTGCCGCTCGACCCGGGCCCGGCCGTCCTTCCACCACCCGGCCGCCTCGGCCAGGTCGTCGGCGGCGGGGGAGTCCGCGTCGACGTAGTAGTGCAGCGTCCGGGCCCCGTCGCTGGTCTCGTGGGCGAGCAGCGCGCCGTCGGCGCCGGCCGCGGTCGTCAGCGCGCTGTCCTCGAAGTCCCGCAGCGCCGCCAGCGACTCGGCCTCGGGCAGGCCCGCGTCGGTGCGGTGCCGGTAGGGCAGCGTGATCGCCACGTGCGTGTCGAACCGGGGCCAGCGGACCGCGCGCAGCGGCCGCTGGACCGCGACGATGACCGGGCCGCCGCCGGGCGTCTCGCCGCGCAGCAGCACCCACTGCGAGGTGCGGAACTCCTCCCGCAGCGCCTCCACGGCCGCGGCGAGCTCGCGCGGGTCGGCGGCGCCGTCGGGCTGCGTGGTCTGCCAGGTGATGTCGCCGATCCACTCCTCGACGCCGTCCTCGCCGAGCAGCCAGTCCAGGGTCAGGAACGTGACCCGGCCGCGGAACTCGTCGCCGAGCATCCGGAAGCCGGGGTGGAAGGCGACCACGTCGATCTCGGGGGAGCGCTCGTCGCGCTGGAACGCGAACCGCAGCTGGGTCAGGTCCAGCTGCACGCCCTCGCCGAGCCCGATCGTCTGCTCCAGCACGTGCGGATCGGGCTGCCGGGCGGTGTGATACTCCCAGGTCGCGTCGGCCTCGGGAGCCAGGGCGCCCCAGCGTGCGGCTACCGGGCGCAGGTCCGCGGCGCCGCCGGCCGACACGACGAGGGCGTGTCTGGCAGCGGTACCGCGGCAGAACTCCCACTCCAGCTCGGGATGGATCGCCTCGATCCGGCGGGACATCTGCGGGGTGAGCGTGGCCCAGTTCCCGGAGCCGATCGCGGCCTCGACGTCGGCCCGCACGGTCGGCCACCACGTCCAGAAATCCACGATCGCGCCGGGGTCACCGGCCTTCCGCTTCGACCGCCCGAAGATCACGGCTCACCCTAACGGTGATCCCGCCGCGACGGGATCACCGTGGGTGAAATTCGTCAGCGAGCGGCGGCGTGCTCCTTCTTGACCGCCTCGGCCAGGTGCGCCGGCATCGGGTCGTGCCGGACGAACACGCGCGTGAACGTGCCCGAGCCGGAGGTCATCGCCCGCAGCTCGACGGCGTAGCGGACCAGCTCCGTCGCCGGCACCTCGGCCCTGACCAGGGTGCGCTCGTGGCCGTCGGGGTCCGGCTCGTTGCCCAGCACCCGCCCGCGCCGACCCGACAGGTCGCTCATCACCGCGCCGACGAAGTCGTCCGGCACGCGGATCGTCACCTCGTCGATCGGCTCCAGCAGCGTCGTGTGGCCCTGCTCGGCCGCCTCCCGCAGGGCCAGCGCCCCGGCGGTCTGGAACGCGGCGTCGGAGGAGTCGACGGAGTGCGCCTTGCCGTCGTAGAGCGTCACGCGCACGTCGACCACCGGGTATCCGGCGACCATCCCGCGCTCCATCTGGCTGCGCACGCCCTTCTCGACCGAGGGGATGTAGTTGTGCGGCACCACCCCGCCGACGATCTTGTCGACGAACTCGAAGCCCGCCCCGCGCGGCAGCGGCTCGACCCGGATGTCGCAGACGGCGTACTGCCCGTGCCCGCCCGACTGCTTCACGTGCCGCCCGTGGCCCTGGCTCGGCGCGGCGAACGTCTCGCGCAGCGCGACCTTCACCGGCTCGGTGTCCAGCTCCACGCCGCCGGCCCGGAGCCGGTCGAGCACCACGTCGGCGTGCGCCTCGCCCATGCACCACAGCACGAGCTGGTGCGTCTCGGCGTTGCGCTCCAGCCGCAGCGTCGGGTCCCCGGCCACGAGCCGGCCCAGGTTCTTCGCGAGGGCGTCCTCGTCGGAGCGGGTGCGGGCGGTGATCGCGATCGGCAGCAGCGGCTCCGGCATCTCCCAGGGGGCCATGAGCAGCGGGGAGTCCTTGGCCGAGATCGTGTCGCCGGTCTCGGCGGTGCCCGACTTCGTCACCGCCACCAGGTCCCCGGCCACGGCCAGCGGCACCTCGCGCAGATTCGCGCCGAGCGGGGAGAACAGGTGCGCGAAGCGCTCGTCGGCGTCGTGGTCGGGGTGGCCGCGCTCGGCCAGGCCGTGCCCGCAGATGTGCACCGGCATCTCCGGGCGCAGCGTGCCCGAGAAGACCCGGACCAGGGAGACCCGCCCGACGTACGGGTCGATCGTGGTCTTCACGACCTCGGCCACCAGCGGGCCGTCGGGGTCGCAGGCGAGCGGCTCGCGGGGGTGGCCCTCGACGTCGGTGACCGGCGGCACCTCGTGCTCCAGCGGCGACGGGAACCCGCTGACCAGCACCTCCAGGAGCGCGTCGAGCCCGACGCGGGTCTCGGCACAGACCGGTACGACCGGGTAGAAGGTGCCGCGCGCCACGGCCTTCTCGAGGTCGTCGATGATCACGGAGGTCTCGATCGCCTCGCCGCCGAGGTAGCGGTCCATGAGCGTCTCGTCCTCGCTCTCGGCGATGATCCCCTCGAGCAGCGCGTTGTGGGACTCCTCGATCGCCGGCAGGTGCTCGGGGTCGGGGTCGCGGACCTCGGGCGGGAACCCGGCCGAGTAGTCGAAGACGCGGTGGGTGATCAGGCCGATGAGGCCCGCCGTGCTCGTCCCGTCGTCGCCCAGCATCGGCAGGTACAACGGCAGCACGTTGTCGCCGAAGACCTCCTGGCACATCTGCAGCGTCTCGTCGAAGTCGGCCCGGTGGTGGTCCAGGCGGGTGATCGCCACCGCCCGGGGCATCCCGACGTGGGCGCACTCCTCCCACAGCGCCGCGGTGGCCGCGTCCATGCCGTCGACCGCCGAGACCACGAACAGGGCGGCGTCGGCGGCGCGCAGCCCGGCGCGCAGCTCGCCGACGAAGTCCGCGTAGCCGGGCGTGTCGAGCAGGTTGACCTTCACGCCGTCGTACATCACCGGAGCGCAGGACAGCGTCACGGAACGCTGCTGCTTCTGCGCCGCCGGGTCGTGGTCGGTGACCGTGGTGCCCTCGGTGACCGAACCGGGCCGGGGGATCGTGCCGGTCGCCGCGAGCAGCGCCTCGACCAGCGTCGTCTTCCCCGAGCCGGAGTGCCCGACGACCACCACGTTGCGTACCCTGCCGGGATCATCAACCACCGGCGCGGTGCCGGTGACACCCTTCTCCTGGACCTTCTGCGCCATCACGCGCCTCCCGAAAGTCTCGCGCCAGCTGTGAGCAGTCTCACAGTCACAACCTGTTCACCGATCCCACACCCGAAACTTCACCGACACAAGGGCCGTGCGACCCTCGCGCCTCCGCTTTACTCAAGCACCGTGAGCAGTCCCACGTGCCGGTATCCGCCGAGCGCCGCCCCCGTTATCGTGAGAGCGCCATGGCGAAGATCCTCAGCGTAGTCAGCCGGGCCGGACTCGCCCGCGTCCTGGACCCCGTCGCCGCCGCCCTCCTGCGTGCCGGGATCACCCCGAACGCGGTCACGGTGATCGGCACCCTCGGCGTGCTCGTCGGCGCCCTCGGCTTCGCCACGCGCGGCCACCTGTTCATCGCGCTCGTCATCATCACCGTGAGCTGCTTCACGGACCTCATCGACGGCTCGATGGCCCGCCAGCGCGGGATCACGAACAAGTTCGGCGCCCTGCTGGACTCGTCGATGGACCGCATCGCCGACGGCGCGATCTTCGGGGCCGTCGCGTACTGGTACGCCACGCAGCACGAGCCGCGCGTGGTCGCCGCCGCCCTGCTGTGCCTGGTCACCGGGCAGGTGGTGTCGTACGTCAAGGCGCGGGCCGAGGGCCTGGGCTTCACGTGCAACGTGGGCCTCATCGAGCGGCCCGAACGCCTGGTCGGCATCGGCATCGGCGGGCTGCTGTGGACCTTCGGCGTGCCGCTCGGCCTGGAGATCGTCATGTGGCTGCTGGGCGCCCTGTCGATCGTGACCATCGGGCAGCGCATCGCCACCGTCTACCGGCAGGCGTACGCGCCCGAGCGGGTCGAGACCCGGTGAACCTGACCGAGCTCGGCTACGGCACGGCGTTCAACCTGCTGCCGAAGCTGCCCCGGGGCGCCGTCTGGCCCCTGTTCGCGGCCGCGGCGTCGACCGGTCACCGAGGGTACCGCCGCGGAAAACCGGGTAAGGGGACGGCCACACTCGCCAAGAACCTGCGACGTGTGGTCGGACCCGACATGCCCGAGGACGAGTTCCAGCGGCTTCTGCACCGCGCCCTGCGCTCCTACGCGCGCTACTACCTGGAGGCGTTCCAGCTCCCGGGGCGTTCCAAGGCGCAGATCCTGGCCGGCTTCCGCCTGGAGAACGGCGAGCTGCTCGGGCAGAACCACCACGCCGGCATCGGCTCCGTGGTCGCCCTGCCGCACGCCGGCAACTGGGACGCGGCCGGCGCCTGGGTGGCCGCCAAGGGCTGGCCGATCACCACCGTGGCCGAACGCCTCAAACCCGAGAGCGTGTACCTCAAGTTCCTGGCCTTCCGCCGCTCCCTCGGCATGGAGATCCTGCCGCTGACCGGCGGCGACCGACCCGTCTTCGACGTGCTCGAGGAGCGCATCAAGCGCGACGCGGCCGTCGTGCCGCTGCTCGCCGACCGCGACCTGACCCCGCGCGGCGTCGAGGTCGAGTTCTTCGGCGGGCGCACCCGCATGCCCGCCGGCCCGGCGCTGCTCGCCCTGCGCACCGGCGCCCCGCTCTATGTGGTCGACATGTGGTTCGATGCGGATGCGGCCGCCGGGCACCTCGCCGGCCCGATTCCGATGCCCGGCGTGGACGAGGGCTCCCTCGACGCCCGGGTCCGGATCGTCACGCAGCGGGTCGCCGACACGTTCGCCGAGGGCATCGCGCGGCACCCGGAGGACTGGCACATGCTCCAGCGGTTCTGGCTCGACGAGCCGGCCGTCAGCACCGTGGCCTAGGGGAGGGGCGTTGCGCATCGGGATCGTCTGCCCGTACTCGTTCGACGTGCCCGGCGGGGTCCAGAACCACGTCCGCGACCTCGCCGAGACGCTCATCGCGCTCGGTCATCACGTCAGCGTCCTGGCCCCCGGCGACGAGGAGAGCATGACCCTGCCCTACGTCGTGCCGGCCGGGCGGACCGTGCCGGTGCCGTACAACGGCTCGGTCGCCCGCGTCTCGTTCGGCCTGATCTCCGCGACCCGGGTCCGCCGCTGGCTCGCCGCGGGGCGCTTCGACGTGCTGCACGTGCACGAACCGCTGATCCCGAGCCTGTCGATGCTCGCGGTGCTCTCCGCGCGCGGCCCGGTCGTGGCGACCTTCCACACCGCGATGACCCGCTCGCGGGCCCTCGCCGCCGCGCAGGGCGTGCTCCAGCTCGTGCTCGAGAAGATCACCGGGCGGATCGCGGTCTCCGAACTGGCCCGCAAGGTGCAGGTCGAGCACCTGGGCGGGTCGGCCTGGGAGATCCCGAACGGGGTGCAGGCGTCGAAGTACCGTGACGCGATCCCGCTGGACGGCTGGCCGGGCGACGGCGGCGCGCTCGGGTTCATCGGCCGGTTCACCGAGCCGCGGAAGGGGTTCCGGTATCTGCTGGACGGTTTCGCCGCCCTGGCCGACGATCGCCCCGGGCTCCGGCTGCTCGTCGCCGGGCCGGGCGACCCGCAGGACGTCATGGCCGACTTCCCCCACCGTGATCGCCTCGGAGACCGGGTCGTCTTCCTCGGCAAGGTGTCGGAGCCGGACAAGGCCCGGATGCTGCGCAGCGTCGACCTCTACGTCGCCCCCAACACCGGCGGCGAGTCCTTCGGCATGATCCTCACCGAGGCGATGGCGGCCGGCACCGCCGTGCTGGCCAGCGATCTCGACGCGTTCCGGCGCGTCCTGGACGGCGGCGCCGCCGGGGCGCTGTTCCCGGTCGGTGACGCCGCGGCCCTGGCCCGCACGGCCGCGGCCCTGCTCGACGACCCCGCCCGCCGGGCCGCGCTGGCCGCCCGGGGCGCCGAGGTGGTGGCCGCCTACGACTGGCCGGTCGTCGCCGAGCGAGTGCTCGAGGTGTACTCCACCGCCATCGAGGTGAGCGCAGCGGCGGCTGAGGGCGCGCCCGGTGGCGGAGCCACCGTGCAAGAGTCGGTCACGTAGGCTGCGCCGCATGTGGTGGGTGATCGCCGTGGTGGCCGTGGTGGTCGCGGTGGCCACCTACCTGACGTGGCTCGCGGCCCGCGTCGACCGGCTCCACGCGCGGGCGGCCGCCGCCTACGCGACCCTCGACGCGCACCTGGTGCGCCGGGCCGCCGCCGCGGTGGCCCTGGCCGAGGCGGCCCAGCTGCCCACGCTCATGTACGCGGCCAAGATCGCCCTCGACGCCCAGCCGGACGACCGCGAGGTCGCCGAGAACGACCTCACCCGCCACCTGCGCCTGGACTTCGGCGCCACCCCGGTCGACGACACGCTGGTGCAGGTCAGCCGGCGGGTGGCCCTGGCTCGTCAGGTGCACAACGACGTCGTGCGCGACGCCCTCGCCGTGCGCCGGCGCGGCCTGGTGCGGGTGTTCCGGCTGGCCCGGAAACACCCCGTTCCGGCCTACTTCGACGTCGACGACCCCTCCCTGTCGTGATTCGTGGGCCACAGGGTTGCCGTTGGCCGTCGGGGTGAGGGGTGACGGAAGCGTAAACTTGCGGGTGAATTCAGCTTCCCTGTTAGGAGTGCGTCGTCGTGTCCTCACCCACTTCGCCGGTCACCGGCACGGCCCGCGTCAAGCGCGGCATGGCCGAGATGCTCAAGGGCGGCGTCATCATGGACGTTGTCACGCCCGAGCAGGCCAAGATCGCGGAGGACGCCGGCGCCGTCGCGGTGATGGCGCTCGAGCGGGTCCCCGCCGACATTCGCGCCCAGGGCGGCGTGTCGCGCATGAGCGACCCCGACATGATCGACGGCATCATCAACGCCGTCTCCATCCCGGTCATGGCCAAGGCCCGCATCGGGCACTTCGTCGAGGCCCAGGTGCTGCAGGCGCTCGGCGTCGACTACGTCGACGAGTCCGAGGTCCTCACCCCCGCCGACTACGCCAACCACATCGACAAGTGGGCCTTCACGGTGCCGTTCGTCTGCGGCGCCACCAACCTCGGCGAGGCGCTGCGGCGCATCAACGAGGGCGCGGCCATGATCCGCTCCAAGGGCGAGGCCGGCACCGGCGACGTCTCCAACGCCACCACCCACATGCGCAGGATCCGCGGCGAGATCCGCCGGCTGACCTCGCTGCCCGAGGACGAGCTGTTCGTCGCGGCCAAGGAGCTCCAGGCGCCGTACGAGCTGGTCAAGGAGGTCGCCGAGAACGGCAAGCTGCCCGTCGTGCTGTTCACCGCCGGCGGCATCGCGACCCCGGCCGACGCCGCGATGATGATGCAGCTCGGCGCCGAGGGCGTCTTCGTCGGCTCCGGCATCTTCAAGTCCGGCAACCCGCAGCAGCGCGCCGCCGCGATCGTCAAGGCCACCACCTTCCACGACGACCCCGACGTGCTGGCCAAGGTCTCCCGCGGCCTGGGCGAGGCCATGGTCGGCATCAACGTGGACGAGATCCCGCAGCCGCACCGCCTCGCCGAGCGGGGCTGGTGACCGCCCCCGTGATCATCGGCGTGCTCGCCCTGCAGGGCGATACCCGTGAACACCTGCACGCGGTGGCCGATCTCGACGCGATCGGCCGCCCCGTGCGCCGGGCCGACGAGCTCGACTCCGTCGACGGCCTGATCATCCCCGGCGGCGAGTCGACCACGATGAGCAAGCTCGCCGCCGAGTTCGGCCTGCTCGAGCCGCTGCGCAAGCGGATCGCCGCCGGCCTGCCCGTCTACGGCTCCTGCGCCGGCATGATCATGCTGGCCTCGACGATCCTGGACGGCCGCGCCGACCAGGTGCCCTTCGGCGGCATCGACATGACCGTCCGCCGCAACGCGTTCGGCCGCCAGGTCGATTCGTTCGAAGGCACCGTGGACATTTCGGGCATCGACGGCGGCCCCTTCCATGCCGTGTTCATCCGCGCGCCCTGGGTCGAGAGTGTGGAAGACTCCGTCGAGGTGCTGGGCCGCGTGAAGGATGGCCCGGCCGCCGGTAGGATTGTCGCGGTTCGGCAGCGGCACCTGCTCGCGACGTCCTTCCACCCCGAGCTCACCGGCGACCTACGCGTCCATCGGTACTTCGTGGAGATGGTGCGCGAGGCGGGTAAGACGACGGAGGGTTAGGCATGTCGGGGCACTCTAAATGGGCGACCACCAAGCACAAGAAGGCGGTCATCGACGCCAAGCGTGGGAAGCTCTTCGCCCGCCTGATCAAGAACGTCGAGGTGGCTGCCCGCACGGGTGGCGGTGACCCGGCCGGCAACCCGACCCTCTTCGACGCCATCCAGAAGGCGAAGAAGAACTCGGTCCCCAACGACAACATCAACAACGCGGTCAAGCGCGGCTCGGGCCTCATCGGCGGCGGCGCGGACTGGCAGACGGCCATGTACGAGGGCTACGGCCCGAACGGCGTCGCCATCCTCATCGAGTGCCTGACGGACAACCGCAACCGCGCCTCGACGGAGGTGCGGGTCGCCCTCACGCGCAACGGCGGCTCGCTGGCCGACGCGGGCAGCGTGTCGTACATGTTCACCCGCAAGGGTGTCGTGATCGTCCCGAAGGCCGGCGAGCTGACCGAGGACGACCTGCTCATGGCCGTCCTCGACGCGGGCGCCGAGGAGGTCAACGACCTCGGCGAGGCCTTCGAGATCATCTCCGAGGCCTCGGACCTGGTCCCCGTGCGCACGGCCCTGCAGGACGCGGGGATCGACTACGAGAGCGCGGAGTCGTCCTTCGTCCCGAGCGTGACCGTCCCCCTGGACGAGGAGGGCGCGCGCAAGGTCTTCAAGGTGATCGACGCCCTGGAGGACTGCGACGACGTGCAGAACGTCTACGCGAACTTCGACGTGAGCGACGAGGTCATGGCCCTGGTCGAGGCCTGAGTCCCCGTTCTGGGTTTCTGTTGCGCAGACGGCGCCCCGGTGCATTCCGGCGGCGCCGTCTGCGTTGTGCCGCTCAACCGCCGAGCTCCCGCCTGACCTGGGCTAAGTATTGATCGACTTGAGCCCGGTCATACCCGCGCAGCACGACGCCGATCTTCGCTTCGCGGATCGCGGCGAGCGCCTGGGCTCGCTGCGCGGGATCACGACCGGCGAGCGCCGACTCGGCCCGCCCGACCAGCTCCTGAACCGCATTGACGTCGTACCCGCGCAGCGAAACCTCGAATTCCGGCATGCCCGCGATCATGTCGGACGCTCGCAACCTTGATATTGTCCTGAGTAATCGCGTCACCACTCTGGGCATTGGCAAGCATGATCAGTTAGGTCGCATGTGGTAGGGTTTTTCTTAAGCAGCGCCGGAACCCTCCTGGAGCCCTTGCGTCGCGGTGTGGGGGTCGCAGCGAGTCGCCGGTTGGCAGCGAGGTTGGTGTTTCGAACGTAGCGGTTGCGTCGGCCTGGATGCGAGCCAGGCGCACCGCGCGGGTGCGGACGCGCGAAGCCCGCACGCTCGCGGCGGCCGCGGCGACCGCGGTGGCTGCGTGGACCGCGGCGGCCGTGGGGCGTTCGGCCGGCTTGCGGAGCCCTTCGGGTGCGTGATCCGATCGCGCGGCGCTCGACCAGCTGCGTCCCGCCGTTCGTTGCGTCGACCGCAGTGCGGCAACCGCGATCCGGCCGGATCGCCTTTCCGACCGGATCGATCGCCGGTCCGCCGGGGCGCCGGGGCACCGGTCCGGGCTCCGGGAGGTCCGGCGCCGGCCTGGTTGTCGTTGCGGCAGGCCACCCATTTGTGCTGGACCGCGCTGCTCTTGCGGACCTGCGTCGACCTCTGCGGATTTCGCTGGCCCGGCGAGTGCTTCAACCGTCGCGCACAAGGAATTGGGGCTTCCCGGGCGAAATGGAACGAATTGCTCAAATGGCGCGCAATCGGCGCGAGGGTGAGTGGTTGCTTTCCCGGGGCGCCGTGAATGGGCCCAGCGCCGGCCGCCGTTCGGTGTCGCGCCGCAGCCGAGAAGTGTTCGGAGCGCGCTTCGGGTGAGTGGCGTGATCTTGCGGTGCTCGATCGGTTGTGGCGTACGGCGTGTCGACCGCAGCAGCACCCTCGGTGCAAGCGGCGCGGCAACCGCCGGCCCGGGGCCGCGTTGTTCTTGCGTCAGCAAGATTCCCCGGCGCCGTCGCAGGAGGCCCGCGCCGGCCTGCGCGGATCGCCGAGTCCTTCACTTTGCGCCCGACGCTCACCAACGCCGAGAATGCGCGCACGAGCTCACCCAGCCCGGGTGGGCGGTGCCGGCGGACGACACGCTGCCAGGCGTGACCGGTCTCCACGTCGGTGGGCGCGAGATAGGATTTTTCCGGCTATGCGCGGATAAGTCGGCGTAAATCGGGCTAAATCGGTGGACGGGTGAGTGTGCGCCAGGGGTGGTTTTCCGGAGCGCTGCGAACCAGACGTGGGCAGGGACAGCCGAGGGGTAGCAGCGATCAGTCGAGTGCCACGCGCAGGTGGCGAGGACCGCGCAGGACGGCGCTGAGCCGATACTCCGGCGGATCCTCCAGCAGCCGGGCCCGAGCCAGCACCGGAGCCAAAGCCGTCAGCGCGACCTGCGCCTCCAGCCGAGCCAGCGGCGCCCCGAAGCAGTAGTGGATGCCGTCGCCGAACCCGAGATGCGGAGCCTGCCGTCGATCCGGGTCGAAGCGGTCCGGGTCCGGGAACTGCTCCGGGTCCCGGTTGCCCGCGGCCAGCACCAGCGTGATCGACGCCCCCGCCGGGATCGTCGTGCCCGCGATCGGGATGTCGTCGAGCGCCGTACGCCACGGCAGCATCTGCACCGGCGGGTCGTAGCGCAGCACCTCCTCGACGAAGGGCACCACGATGTCCGGCTCGGCGAGCAGGCGCTCCAGCCACACCCGCTGGCGCAGCAGGACCAGAGCGCTGTTGGCGATCAGGTTCACCGTCGTCTCGTGGCCGGCGATGAGCAGCAGCATCGCGGTGCTGACGAGCTCGGAGCGGGACATGCGCCCGTCGGGGCCGTCGTCGGTGGCCAGGCCCGTGAGCAGGTCCCCGCCGCGGGCGGCCGCGCCGTCCGGGGTGGCCAGGTCGGCCAGGCGGCCGTCGACCAGCTCGCCCAGGTACTTCGCCAGGTCGCCCAGGGCGGCCCGGTTCGGCTCGACCGAGATCAGGGCGGCGTCGATCCAGGCGCGGAACCGCGGCTCGTCGGCCATGGGGACGCCGAGCAGGGAGCAGATGACCTGGACCGGCAGCGGGTACGCGAAGTGGTCGACCAGGTCCACCGTGGACGGTGGGAAGGCCGCCACCAGGGATCGCGCCAGGGAGCTCAGCGTCGGTTCCAGGTCGGCCACCCGGTGCGGGGTGTGCGGGGGGCCGAACGGGCGGGTGGCGAGGCGGCGCAGGCGGTCGTGGGCCGGCGGGTCCTGGCGCAGGAAGCTCGGCGGCAGTCCGACCAGGTCCGCCGTCGCGCCGGACGACGACTTCTCCGCCAGGTCGGGGATGTCGCCGGAGCTCACTCGGGGATCGTGCAGGAGCGCGGCGATCGCGTCGAAGGTGCTCACCACGTAGGTGCCGTCCTGCGTCACCGCGACCGGGGTCCGGCGCAGCGAGGCGAGCAGGGGGTAGGGGTCGTGGCGGTTCACGGGATCCAGGACCGCGCCGAATGCGGAGGCCATCGTTGTCGTCATCGAAGAGTCCGATCAAAGGCGAAAAGGGTCAGGAGATCCGGGCCAGGTCCGGGCGGTGGCCGGTGGCCATCACGGTGGCGTCCCGGGCCCGGGTGGCCGGGTCCGGGACGCCCGCCGGGACCGGCAGCGCGTCGTCCGGCCGGTCGGGCGAGTCGAACGACGGCGGAAAGGGCGCCGCCTGTTCGATCTGGCGCGCGTAGAACGGCAGCCACTTGGCGTGGTTGAAGGTCACCGCGGCGGTGACGCGGCCCCGGTAGCCGTAGGCCGCGGCGAACCGGCGTTGCGCCACCGAGCCCTGGACGATCATCACCTCGTCGGAGAAGGTCGGTACACCGACGGATTTGATGTTGATCCCGAACTGGACGGACCAGAACCGCGGCAGGTGCAGGTGCGGCCACCGGTCCGACTCGTCGCTCACCATGTTGTGCGCGGCCACCTCCGCCTGGGCCACGGCGTTGGCCCAGTGCTCCAGGGCCAGGAACTGGTAGCCGAACAGCGCGTTCGGTGCCCGCGCCACGTCGCCGGCCACGAAGACGTCGTCCGTCACCACGCCGTTGACGTCGAAGGCGCGGCAGCCCGCGTCGCAGGCCACGCCCCACGGGCCGGCGGCGAGCCCGGAGTGCGCGAGCCATTCGACGTTGCGCACGCCGCCCAGCGCGGCCACGACCACGTCGACGTCGAGCACGTCGCCGTCCGACAGCACCGCCCGCCGCACCCGCTCGTCGCCCTCGAGGCGGGTCACGGTCACGCCGCAGCGCAGGTCGACGCCGTGCGCGCGGTGCAGGTCGGCGGCGAGCGCGCCGATGGTGGAGCCGAGCGCGCCCTCCAGCGGCGTGCTCGCGGCCTCGGCCACGGTCACGTCCAGGCCCAGCGAGCGGCACGTCGAGGCCACCTCCGAGCCGGTGAACCCGGCGCCGACGACGAGCACGCGGCCGGGGCGGGAGCCGTCGGCGGGCAGCAGGCGGTGCTGCAGCGCGATCGCGTCGTCGCGGGTGCGCAGGACGAACACGCCGTCGAAGGCCGGGCCGGGCCACGGGCGGGCGCGCACGCCGGTGGCGATCAGCAGGCGGTCGAACGGGACCGAGGAGCCGTCGCTGAGCTGCACCCGGCGGCCGGGCAGGTCCAGGGCGAGCGCGCGGACGCCGAGGCGCCAGCGGGCGTCCAGGTCCGGCCGGCGCGGCAGGGCGGTCGCGTCGGGGGGGATGCGGCCGCCGAGGGCCTGTTTGGACAGGGGCGGGCGGTCGTACGGGCCGTAGGGCTCGTCGTCGATCAGCGTCAGCGAGCCCGAGAAGCCCTCCTCCCGCAGCGCCTCGGCCGCCCGCAGCCCGGCGAGGGAGGCGCCGACGATCACGATGCGCCCGACGGAGGGGCCCGACGTCGCCGGCATGTCGGCGGAGCTGACCCGGTCGAGCTGGATCGCCTGCACCGGGCACGCGGCCGCCGCCCGGCGCACGGCGATGCCGTCGGCCGGCGAGGGGTCGTAGAGCAGGGCCTCGTCACCCTGCATCTGAAAGGCCGAGGGAGCGAGGAAGGCGCACTGCGCGTACCCCTCGCATTTGGTGAGGTCGACCACCACACGCATGCGTCAAGCCTGGCAACACCCGCGGCGCGAGGACTCACCCCACGGGAAGGGCCGCCCGGATCACGGTCCCGGAGCCGGGCGCGCTGTGGATGTCGAGGGTGCCGCCCAGCAGCTGGGCCCGCTCGCGCATCGACTGCAGCCCGAGCCGCCCCGGGAACGACGCCGACGGCGTGAAGCCCACGCCGTCGTCGGACACTTCCAGCACCACACGGCTGTCGTCGCCGGCCAGCCGCACGGTGACCTGCGAGGCCTCGGCGTGCCGGGCGGCATTGCCGAGGGCTTCGAGCGCGATGCGGTACAACGCCTCCTCCACCTGCGGGCTGACCGGCGGGTCGGCGTCGAGCTGCAGCCCCCACCCGGTCCGCCCGGGCGTGGCGTGCAGGGTGTCGAAGACGCTGCGCAGGGCCGCGGCGAGCCCGGCGCCGCCGAGGGTCTCGGGCCGCAGCCGCAGGATGATGCCGCGCAGGTCGGTCAGGCCCGCCGTGGCCGTCTCCTTGATCCAGGCGAGCGAGGCCTCGGCGTGCGCCGGGTTGCCGTACAGCAGCTCCGCGGCCGTGCCCGCGCCGAGGCTGATGCCGTACAGGGTCTGCACCACCGAGTCGTGCAGATCCCGGGCCAGCCGGGCCGGCGCGGCCAGCAGCTGCTCGGCGAGGGGCACGAACGGTGCCAGGCTGGACGGGCGCGGGGCCCGGCGCCCGGCAACGGCCAGCACCCCGCCGGCCACCGGCAGGTAGGTGGCGCGCCGGGTGCGGATCGGCCGCCGGGCCGACAGGGCATCGGTGACGACGGACGTGTCGAAGCCGGTCGCCGACCCGGACACGACGACCCCGCGCGCGTCGAAGACGACGACCGACGTCACGAGGGGGCCGCCGCGTGCACCGGGACGAGCCCGACCCGCATCGCGTAGAGCGCGGCCTGCGTGCGGCTCGACATGCCGAGCTTCTGCAGGATGTTGCTGACGTGCGTCTTGACCGTCTGCGGCGCGATGTGCAGCTCCCGGGCGATCTGCCCGTTGGCGCGCCCGCGGGCCAGCAGCGTCAGGACCTCCTCCTCCCGGCGGGTCAGCTGCACCGGGTTGGCCGGCACGTGCACGTCGCGCACCAGCCGGGCCGCGACGGCGGGGGAGAGCTGCACCTGGCCGGCGGCCGCGGCGCGCACGGCCCGGTGCAGCTCCTCGGCGTCGGTGTCCTTCAGCAGGTACCCCACCGCGCCCGCGTGCAGCGCGTCGGCGATGAGCTGCGGCTCGAGGTACCCGCTGAGCGCCACCACCTCCACGTCCGGCAGCTCCCGGCGGATCACACCGATCGCGCTGATCCCGTCGAGGACCGGCATCAGCAGGTCCATCAGCACGAGGTCGGGCCGCAGCTCGTGGGCCATCGAGACGGCCTGCTGCCCGTCGGCCGCGGCGCCGACCGGCTCCAGGTCGCCGCTGAGCGACAGGAAGCGATACAGCCCCTCGCGCACCATGGCGTGGTCGTCGGCGATCAAGATCCTGGTACTCATCACCGTGCGGACTACCCACAAAACGTCCAAGCGGTCTACGCCAAATGGGGGAGGCCGAAGGTGTGGGGCCCGGCAGCACCCCGGCGTGATGCCCCCAAGGGCCGTGCGTCGGCACGGTTGGGAGCGTGACGCACTCCTTGCACCGGCTGAGCCGGTTCTCCCTGGTGGGAGTCAGCGGTGTCGTCGTCAACAACGTCGCCCTGCTCACGCTGCACGGGCTGCTCGGGCTCGCGCTGCTGCCCGCGACCGTGGCCGCGGTCGAGCTCGCCCTCGTGTCCAACTACGTGCTGCACGAAATCTGGACCTTCCGACGCAGGCGGCTGTCGCTGACGCGTTTTGCCTACTTCAGTCTCGCCGGGCTGGCTGCCCTGCCCGTCAACGTGATCGTCGTCCAGCTGCTGGTCGCACTCGGCCTGCACTACCTCCCCGCCAACCTGGTCGGTATCGCGGCCGGCTTCGGGGTCAACTTCGCCGTCAGCTCGAAGTGGATTTGGAGTGAACGCACCGATGGAGCAGCTGGTGTTGGCCGTCCTCACGCTGATCTCGCTGGTGCTGACGGTGCAGGCGGCGCACGCCCTGTATCTCATGATCTACACGTGGGACCAGCCCGAGGCGGACGCCAAGGCCAGGGTGCCCGATCAACGTGCTACGCCGGAACTCTCCTTCACCGCCATCCTCCCGGCGCGTCACGAGGAGGAGGTCATCCAAGCCACCATCGCCCGCGCCGCGTCCGCTGACTACCCGCCGCACCTGGTGCAGATCCTCGTCGTGTGCTCGGCGGACGACGTGGGCACCATCGAGCAGGCCCGGGCTCAGGTGAGCGCCCTGCGGGCGGTCGGGCGCAGCAACGTCGACGTGGTCGTGTTCGACGACGGGCCGATCAACAAGCCGCACGGGCTCAACACCGCGCTGCGCCACGCCACCAGCGACGTGGTGTCCATCTTCGACGCCGAGGACGAGGTCCAGCCGGAGCTGTTCGACATCGTCAACACCATCATGCTGTCCGACGACGTCAGCGTCGTGCAGGCCGGGGTGCAGCTGATGAACTTCGACTCCAACTGGTACTCGACGTTCAACGTCCTGGAGTACTTCTTCTGGTTCCGCAGCCGCCTGCACTACCACGCCAAGAACGGCGCGATCACGCTCGGCGGCAACACGGTCTTCTTCAAGAAGGACCTCATCGAGCGCCTCGGCGGCTGGGACGAGACGAACCTGACCGAGGACGCGGACATCGGCCTGCGCGTCTCCAGCATGGGGGAGAAGGTCCGGGTGGTCTATGACGACCGGTACGTCACCAAGGAGGAGACCCCGCCGACCCTGCAGAGCTTCATCAAGCAGCGCACCCGCTGGTGCCAGGGGTTCATGCAGACGCTCGGCAAAGGCACCTGGAAGCTGATGCCCAACCGGCGGCAGCGGTTCCTGGCCTGGTACACCCTGGCCTTCCCGCACGTGCAGGCGATGCTCGGCTTCTACCTGCCGGTCGCGATGCTGTCCGCGTTCGTGCTCAGCGTGCCGGTGCCGGTCGCGATGCTGTCGTGGCTGCCGGTCCTGCTGCTCGGCGCGCACTTCGTGATGTCCGTCGTCGGGCTGTACGAGTTCACCGGCGCACACGGGCTCAAGGCCGGCCCCGGCACCGTGCTGAAGATGGCGCTGACCTGGTTCCCGTACCAGATGGTGCTGTCCTACGCGGCCGGCCGGGCGCTCTACCGCCAGCTCAAGGGCACGACGAACTGGGAGAAGACGGCCCACGTCGGCGCCCACCGTACCGAGGCACCGGAGCTGACCAATGTCGGCTGACGTTCTCACCAGACCGGGCAAGAAGCCGTCGTCCCGCAGCGTCAAGGTCTCCCCGAAGGCCCCGAAGCTGCTCATCGCCGTGTCGCTGCTGATCGGGCTCGTGAGCCACGGCTGGAACATGTTCCGCTACCCGCTGTACCTCACCGACGAGGGCATCTACATGGAGCAGGCCTGGTCGGTGCTGAAGGAGGCCAAGCTCTCGCCGTACACCTACTTCTACGACCACGCCCCGATGGGCTGGCTGGCCCTGGCCGGCTGGGTCGGCGTCCTGCCGGGTGGCTTCCAGGCCTTCGGCAACGCCATCAACACCGGCCGGGCGCTCATGCTCATCGTGCACCTGGCGTCGGTGTTCCTGATGTTCGAGACGGTGCGCCGGTTCACCGCCTCCCCGCCCGCGGCGTTCCTGGCCGTGTTCGTGTTCAACCTCTCCCCGCTCGGGGTGTACTACCAGCGCCAGGTCCTGCTCGACAACATCATGATGTTCTGGATCCTGCTCGGGCTCTACCTGCTCGCCCGCCGCGACGGGCGGATCGTCACCGCGATGGGCGCCGGCGCCTGCTTCGGCCTGGCGCTGGTGACGAAGGAGAACGCGCTGTTCCTGCTGCCCGGCTGCGCGTATCTGCTGCACAAGACCGTCCGGGAGCAGTCCAACCGGCGCTTCGGGCTCAGCTTCTGGTGGTTCGCCGTGCTGGCGCCGGTCACCGCGTATCTGCTGTTCGCCCAGATCAAGAACGAGCTGTTCCCCGAGGGCCTGCAGTTCAGCCCGGACAACAACCAGCTCAAGGGCCACGTGTCGCTGCTCAACACCATCTGGTGGCAGCTGCACCGCAACTCCAACAGCTCCAACGGCCTGTCGTTCACCTACCTGCTGCAGCAGAGCTGGCTGTTCAAGGACCGGTACATCCTCATCGGCGGCGCCATCGCCACGGTGCTCACGCTCATCTCGGGCCGGCGCAACCGGCGGCTGCGCACGCCGATGCTCGGCTGCGCCCTGATGGCGCTCGGATACGTGTTCTACCTGAGCCGCAGCGCCCTGCTCGACTTCTACATCGCGCCGATGGTGCCGCTGTTCGCGCTGAACCTGGGCATGTTCTTCGGCTGGCTGACCCGGCGCACCAACCAGGGCGGGGCGGCCGTGCTCGTCGCCTGCCTGCTGGTGCCGGTGCTGGTGATGCCGGGCGGGTTCCTGGTGAAGTACAACGCCCGGGGCCAGCTGGAGTTCAGCGACGCCTACCGGCTGCCGCTGACCCAGCTGCAGGAGCAGCAGGTCGCCTGGATCAAGGCGAACATCCCGACCAATGCGCGGCTCATCATCGACGACGACGTGTGGGTGGCGCTGCACGACAGCCACCCGCCGTACAAGAACGCGCACCCGCACTACAAGGCCACGTCCGACCCGGACGTGCGGGACAAGGTCTTCCACTCCAGCTGGGAGAACGTCGACTACGTCGTGATGTCGAACAAGATGCGCGACGCACTCCAGCGCGGCGGCGAGACCTGGATCATCGAGGCGATCGACCAGCACGGGCAGACCGTCTGGCAGGCCACCCGGGGCGACGTCTCCCTGTCAATCGTCAAGATCGGCAACACGTCCTAGCTGGAGTGGAACCATGCAGACGCTCAAGCCCCGGCCGGCGGCCGGGCGGAACCGGAAGCGGAAACGACCGAAGATCTCACGCAAGCGGCTGCTGCTGGCGGGCGTGGCGGTGGTGCTGCTCGTGACCGCGGGGCGCTCGCTGCTGCCCGCCATGGGCATCTCGGCCCCCGGCCTCGGCGGCTCGTCCGAGCAGACCCCGAGCACGGTGGTGACCAAGGCCCCGCCGGCGCCGACGATCGACCTGAACGGGGTCATGGTGCAGGGCGGCGGCTCGCCGATGATCACCCTGAACCCGGGCCTGGTGCGGCTCGGCGGCGGCGTGACCGTCCAGGGGTCGGGCTTCGACCAGGGCTCGATGGTCGACGTGTACCTCGGGCCGTCCTCGGCGCCGGGGCAGAAGGCCCCGCCGAGCGGCGCACCCGGCTCCAAGCCGCACCTGGTGGCCACCGCGAAGGCCGGCAAGTGGGGCGTGTTCACGGCCAACTTCACGATGCCCAACAAGATGACGGTGCCCGTGCAGGAGGTCACCGCGCAGGCGCGCGGCAGCGACAAGGTGGCGAAGGCCGACGCGTCGGTGGCCCAGGGCGCCGGCCAGGCGACGCTCTCGGCGATCGTCGGCAAGCCCGGTGACACGATCAACCTGACGGTCAAGGGGTTCTCCCCGGGCGAGCAGCTCAACGTCTACTGGGGCCGGATCAACGGCGACCCGAACCTCACCCTCAAGGCCGACGAGGGTGGCGCGGTGGGTAAGACGCCCATCAGAGTTGGCGTCACGGCGGTCGGCACGACAAGTCTGGTGGTCGTGGGCAAGACCAGTGGGGCGGCGGCGAGCGCACCGTTCCAGGTGCTGCGGCTGTACCCGTCCATCAAGCTGGCGCCGTACGCCGTCAAGGCCACCCAGAAGATCACCTTCTCCGGCTCCGGCTTCGCCCCGGGGGAGCGGGTGCTGGTGCGCCTCAACGCGGCCGGGGGCCGGCCGGTCATGGCGATCCCGACCGACGACGCCGGCGTGTTCAAGGGCGCCGGGCTGGTGATGCCGTTCCAGCTCAAGGGCGCCCAGTCGCTGGTCTTCACCGGCGAGCAGAGCCGGGCGGCGGTCTCCACCGGCTTCACCATCCTGCCGTTCACCCCGCAGGCGCGCACGAACGCCTACGGCGGCCTGCCCGGCACCGTGGTGAACTTCTACGCCACCCAGTTCGCGCCGAACGAGGCCGTGCACGTGACCGTGCGGACCGCCAAGGGTGCCACGCCGCAGCTGGTGGCCGCGTTCCGGGTCGACGCGAAGGGCACGGCGCGGGCGGTCGGGCAGTACACGATCCCGGGCAACACCGAGGACACCGTGGTCTTCCAGCTGCACGGCCAGCGCAGCGACGCGACCGCGACGGTGAACTTCAAGGTCGACAAGTCCGGCGGCCCGGTCGACATCCCGTCCGCGAAGCCCTACGTGGTGCCCAAGGATCTGGAGAACTGATTCCGGTGTACTGGCAGGCGTTCCGCGCCGCCCCGGAGGCGTTGGTCGTGCTCGACGCCGCCGGGGTGGTGCGCCTGGCCAGCACCGCCGCGGAGACCCTGTTCCGCCGCGACGCCGCCGACCTGATCGGGCGCGGGACGGGCGAGCTGTTCGTCGGCTCGCCCGAGTTCACGGCCGAGACGCCGACCGCGGCCGTGGTCCGGCTGCCCGACGGCGGCGAGCTGGACGTCGAGGTGCGGGTGCGCACGCTGCGGGGCGACCCGAGCGGGATGCTCTCCCTGCAGGTGGAGGAGCGCGCGGCGGACGTGCGCCGCCGGACGGCCCTGGAGCAGCGCATCGCCCGGCTCACGCTCACCGGCCAGGAGCAGGGCGAGCTGCTCGGCGACGTGATCGTCACCCAGGAGCGGGAGCGGGCCCGCATCGCCGCCGGGGTGCACGACGACAGCCTCCAGGTGATCACGGCGGCCACCCTGCGCCTGCAGCAGCTGCGCCACCGGCTGTCGGACCCGCAGGACCTGGCGATCCTCGACCGGCTCGAGGCGTCGCTGGTGCAGGCGGCGGAGCGGCTGCGGCGGCTCATCTTCGACTTCCGCCCGCCGCGGCTGGCCGACGACGGGCTCGCCGCGGCCGTCGAGGACCTGCTCGACGACCTCGCGGAGCAGCACGGCATCGGCGTGCGGGTCGACTCGCTGCTCGCCGCCGAGCCCGCGCTGCCGACCCGGGTGCTGCTGTTCCGGATGCTGCAGGAGGCGGTCGCCAACGTCGGCAAGCACGCCGGGGCGGACCGGTGCACGGTCATCCTCGGCGAGGAGGACGGCGGGTATCTGGTCCGGGTCGTCGACGACGGCGTCGGCGCCGAGAACCTGCACACCGACCCGGGCCACCTCGGGCTGCTGCTCATGCGGGAGCGGGCGGCGCTGGCCGGCGGGTGGTTCCGGATCAGCAGCCTGCCGGGGCGCGGAACCACCGTCACGTTCTGGGTGCCGCGCGGCGCCGACCTCGAATCCAAGGGAGCCGTACCGTGACTCGTCCGCCCTACCGGGTGCTCATCGTCGAGGACCACCAGGTGGTCGCCGAGGGGCTCGCGGCGCTGCTCAACGAGCACCCGGAGCTGCGTGTGGTGGCCCTGGCCGGCCGGGTCGGCGAGGTCGAGCACCTGGCCGACGTGGAGCGGGTCGACGTCGTGCTGTGCGACTTCTGGCTGCCCGACGGCACCGGCGCCGAGGCCGTCGCGGCGCTGCGGGCCCACCAGCCCGACGTCGCCGTGGTGTTCCTCAGCGCCGATCAGAGCGACCGGGTCATCCTCACCGCGCTGGAGGCGGGGGCGGCCGGCTACCTGGTCAAGAGCGCCGGCGGGGCCGACGTGGCCGAGGCCGTGCGCCGGGCCGTCGACGGGGAGATCCTCGTTCCGGCCCGCCAGCTGGCCAAGCTCCTGGCCCGCCGCCGCGAGCAGGCCCAGCGCTCCGAGGAGCACGCCCGGCGGCTGGACAGCCTCACGCCCCGGGAGCGGGAGATTCTCGCGCTCATGACCGAGGGCATGGACAACCGGGACATCGCGCGGGAGCTCAGCATCAGCTACACCACCGTGCGCAGCCACGTGCGGCATCTGCTGAGCAAGATGGGGGCCCGCTCGAAGCTCGAGGCGGTCGTGCGGGCCGCGGAGTGGGACCCCTCACCGTCGGTGGGCACCTGACCGTCGCACGACCACACTGAAGGGCGCGACCTGCGGTTGTCGCCGCGGCGCGGTCCGTCCTCCCTCAATTGGTGTACGCACATTTCCGGCATTTGTACGCTGACCGCATATGTCCGAAATCCGTAACGTGTTGACCTGCCCCGCCGTCAAAAGTGAGGACAGGTCAGCTCTATGGGTCGCACGCGCCTCTACTGGATTTCCGCACTGGTCGCGCTCGCCGTTGCCGCCGTCGCACTGGTGCCGATGCTCGTCAGCAAGAAGGACGACAAGAATGTCCACCCCGCTCGGGCGGACTCCGCCCAGCGGCTGCAGATGCCGTTGCACGCCGAAGGCTCGAAGATCGTGGACGCCCGCGGCGTGACCGTGCAGTTCACCGGCGTCAACTGGTTCGGTCTGGAGACCAACACCTTCGCCCCGCACGGGCTGTGGTCGCGCAACCTCGGCGACATGCTCGACCAGATGGTCGCGCAGGGCTTCAACTCGATGCGCCTGCCGTTCAGCAACGAGCTGTTCGACCCGGCGTCGAAGCCCAACGGCGTCGACTACGCGCTCAACCCGGACCTCAAGGGCCTGACCGGCCCGCAGCTCATGGACAAGGTTGTCGAGGGCGCGACGAAGCGCGGCATGATGGTCATCCTCGACCGCCACCGCCCGACCTCCCAGGGCCAGAGCAACCTCTGGTACACCGACAAGATCAGCGAGGACCGCTGGATCTCGGACTGGGTGAAGCTCGCCAAGCAGTACAAGAACAACCCGCTCGTGGTCGGCGCCGACCTGCACAACGAGCCGCACGGCGAGGCCACCTGGGGCGACGGCAACGAGAAGACCGACTGGCAGGCCGCAGCGCAGCGGGCCGGCGACGCGGTGCTCAAGGCCAACCCCAACTGGCTCATCGTGGTCGAGGGCATCGAGAACTACAAGAAGGCCGACGGCCAGAGCGACGGCTACTGGTGGGGCGGCAACCTGCAGGGCGCCAAGGAGCACCCGGTCAAGCTCTCCGACCAGTCGAAGCTCGTCTACTCCGCGCACGACTACAGCCCGAAGGTCTGGTCGCAGCAGTGGTTCACCGACCCGGCGTTCCCGGCCAACATGCCGGCGCTGTGGGACAAGCAGTTCGGCTACCTCGTGAAGAACAACACCGCCCCGGTGCTGATGGGTGAGTTCGGCGGCCGCTCGGTGGCCGAGAAGGACGCCCAGGGCAACAAGGACCTGGAAGGCATCTGGCAGCGCAACCTCGTCAAGTACCTCAAGGACAACGGGCTCAGCTACACGTACTGGGCCTGGAACCCGAACTCCGGTGACACCGGCGGGGTCCTCAAGGACGACTGGAAGACGGTCGACGCCGACAAGGCCGCGCTCCTGAAGACCTACCAGGCGCCGCTGGCCGCCGCGGCGCAGTAGTACCCGGCAAGGCCCTCCCTCCGCTGCTAGATTGCGCGGGGGGAGGGCCTTGCGCATGCCTGAGTCAGATACGGTCGTCGATTCCGCCGCCGGGCCGCTCAACGCGGTCCTCAGCATCCCCGACGGCCCGGCCCGCGGAGGGCTCGTGCTGTCCGACGGCTCCGGCCCGGCCGACCGCCACGCCTGGCAGGGGGTGCCCGGCTGGCTCGCCGAGCGGGGGATCGCCACCCTGCGCCACGACAAGCCCGGCTGCGGCGGCTCGCCCGGCGACTGGCGCACCCAGACCCTCGCCGACCGCGCCGCCGAGGGCCTCGCGGCGCTGACGGTGCTGCGCAAGCGGGCCGGGGTCGAGCGGGCCGGCCTGATCGGCTACAGCCAGGGCGGCTGGGTCTCGCTGCTGGCCGCCGTCACCGTCCCGGACCAGGTCGACTTCGTGGTCACCCTCGGCGGGCCGTACGTCGGGGTCGAGGAGCAGGAGCGCACCCTGCTCGCCCGGGTCATGCGCCGCAAGGGCGTGCCCGAGGAGCACATCGCGGCCGGGCTGGCCTGGGCCGACGAGCGCGCCGCCCGGCTGGCCGCCGGCGAGGACCCGGCCCAGGTGCACGCCGACCAGGCCCGCAACGCCGGCGACGACTGGGCCGCGACCGTCTGCGGCCGGCCCTACGACACCCCGGAGGAGCTCGGGTTCTTCGCCCGGATGCTGGCCTTCGACCCCGCCGCCGTGCTGCCGTTCCTGCCCTGCCCGCTGCTGGCCCTCTTCGGCGCCGACGACGAGCACGTCCCGGTCGAGCGCAGCCTGCAGGTGCTGGGGGAGCGGCTGCCGTCGCGGCACCGGGGCACGAACGCGGTCGGGGTGTTCCCGGGGGTCGGCCACATGCTGCACCCGGTGCCGCCGAGGGGTGATGTCGCCCTGTTCGAGCAGCTTTCTGCGGGGTTCCTGCCGCTGCTCGGGGCGTTCCTGGATCGGGTTGCACCATAGGGTTCCGCCGATTCTATGTGGTACGACCACATAGCGACGTGCCCGACGCCACTCCTAGCGTGTGCGAACACCCGCCAGCAGGCGCTGGCCTTAACAAGGCGTTCACACGGAGGAAGCGTTGATCAGGCAATCAGGCGCGCCGAGGCGGCTGTTGGTCGCGGCGCTGGGTCTCACGCTCGCCGCGACATTCGCGTCCGCGTGCAGCAGCCCGCAGGAGGCCGCCCAGGAGCCGGCCGGCGACGGCGCGCCCATCAAGGTGGGGCTCGTGTACTCGCAGACCGGCCCGCTCGCGTCCTACGGCAAGCAGTACATCGAGGGCTGGAAGGCCGGGCTCGCCTTCGCGACCAAGGGCACCGGCAAGGTCGGCAACCGCCCGATCGAGGTCAAGGAGGCCGACGACGCCGGCGACGCGGCCAAGGCCGTCTCGGCCGCCAAGGACCTCATCGGCCAGGGCTACAAGATCCTCGCCGGCAGCACCTCGTCCGGCGTCGCGAGCCAGATGGCCCCGCTGGCCGCGCAGAACAAGGTCCTGTTCATCTCCGGACCCGCGGCCACCGACGCGGTGACCGGCATCAACAAGTACACCTTCCGCTCCGGTCGCCAGTCCTACCAGGACGTCCTGGCGGCCAAGTCCTACCTGGCCGCCCCCTCGGGCAAGAAGGTCCTCGTGTTCACGCAGGAGGGCGCCTTTGGCAAGTCGAACGCGGACGCCGTGAAGGCCGTCATCGGCGGGGCGGGCGCCACCGTCGAGGCGATCTCGGTGCCGGCCAACGCCACCGACTTCACCGGCTTCGCGGTGCAGGCCAAGAACGCCAAGGCCGACATGATCTTCGTCGCGTGGGCGGGCACCACCGCCACCGCGATGTGGCAGGCCCTCGACCAGCAGGGCGTGCTCGGCTCGACGCTCGTCGTCACCGGCATCGACCAGCGCGCGTCCTGGCCGACGTTCGGCGCCGCCGGCTCGAAGATCTCGCTGCTGGCCCACTACTTCGACGGCGCCAGCGACAACGAGGCCACCGCGGCGCTGCGCAAGGGCGTGGACGGCGGCAAGGTCGACCTGTTCCACCCGGACGGCTTCACCGCCGCGCAGATGGTGGTCCGGTCCGCGCAGGAGGGCGGCGACGACGTCGACAAGATGGTCACCGCGCTCGAGGGCTGGTCCTTCGACGGCGTCAAGGGCAAGCTCACGGTCCGCAAGGAGGACCACGCCCTGCTCCAGCCGATGTTCCAGGGCAAGTTCAGCGGCTCGGGCGCCGACCTCAAGCCGGAGCTGGTGAAGGCGATCGACCCGGCCGACGCCGCGCCGCCGGTCGCGCAGATGAAGGGCTGAGCCGGTGGCCGAAGCCCCGGTGCCGGCGGCCGGCGGTGTCCTCACGGACGCCCCGGCCACCGGCCTGCTCAGCACCCGGCGCCTGACCTGGCGGGTGGGCGGGGTCGCCATCGTCGACGCGGTCAGCCTCGACCTCGCCGAGGGCGAGTTCCTGGCCGTCATCGGCCCCAACGGTGCCGGCAAGACCTCGCTGTTCAACCTCATCTCGGGGCTGCGCAAGCCGTCGGACGGCTCGGTGTCGCTCGACGGCCGGGACGTGACCCGGCTGGCGCCGCACCGCCGGGCCCGGCTCGGCCTCGGGCGCACGTTCCAGTCGTCGTCGGTCTTCGCCTCGCTCAGCGTCGCGGCCAACGTGCGCCTGGCCGTGCAGGCCCGCCGCGGCGGCTCGATCCGCCCCTTCCCGCTGCCGGGCCGCGACCGCGAGGTCGCCGAGCGCGCCGAGCGGGTGCTGTGGCGGGTCGGGCTCGACCACCGCGCCGACGCGAACGCCGGCACCCTGGCCCACGGCGAGAAGCGCAAGCTCGAGATCGCGCTGCTGCTCGCGGGCGAGCCGCGGGTGCTGCTGCTCGACGAGCCGATGGCCGGGGTCAGCGCCGAGGACGTGCCCGGCCTGGTGGCGCTGATCCGCACCCTGACCCGCGAGGAGCGGCGCAGCGTGCTCATGGTCGAGCACCACATGGACGTCGTGCTCGACCTGGCCGACCGGGTCGCCGTCATGCACCACGGGGCGCTGCTGGTCTGCGACACCCCGGACGTGGTCATGGCCGACCGCACGGTCCAGGAGGCGTACCTGGGGGAGAAACTGTGACCATCCTCGACATCACGGGACTGGATGTCCGCATCGCCGGCTCGCACATCCTGCAGGGCGTCTCGTTCGGGGTCGCGCCGCAGGGCGTCACCGCGCTGCTCGGGCGCAACGGCGTCGGCAAGACCACGACCCTCAAGGCGGTGCTCGGCCTGCTGCCGCGCGGCGCCGACCTGGCCGGCGAGGTGCGCTTCGGCGGGCAGCGGGTGACCCGGCAGCAGACCTTCCGGCTGGTGCGCGACGGGCTCGGCTACGTGCCCGAGGACCGCGGCGTCTTCGGCGGCCTGACCGTGGCCGAGAACCTCCGCCTCGCCGAGCGCCCCGGTGCCGCCCCGGACTACGAGCGCGTCTACGGCCTCTTTCCCGAGCTGCAGCGCCGCGGCCGGCAGCGGGCCGGCACGCTCTCGGGCGGGCAGCAGCAGATGCTCGCGATCGGGCGGGTGCTGCTCAACCCCAACCGGCTGCTGCTCATCGACGAGCCGACCAAGGGCCTCGCGCCGAAGGTCGTCGGCGAGGTCGCGGCCGCCCTGCGCGCCGTCGCCGAGGTGGTGCCGATGCTGCTGGTCGAGCAGAACCTCGCCGTCGTGCGGCGCCTGGCCCAGGACGCGGTCGTCATCGCGGCGGGCAAGGTCGCTTACACCGGACCGGCGCCCGAGCTGCTCGACTACACCGAGAAGACCAAGTCGCTGCTTGGGGTCGGAAAGGCAGGCCACGCATGAGCGGTACGGAGCGAAGCGGAGTGGCCGCTCATCAGGGGCGCAGTTCTGGCTCAGGCCGGCGCCGGAGCGAAGCGGAGGTGTCGGCATGAGCGGTACGGAGCGAAGCGGAGTGGCCGCTCATCAGGGGCGCAGTTCTGGCTCAGGCCGTCGCCGGAGCGAAGCGGAGGTGTCGGCATGAGCGGTACGGAGCGAAGCGGAGTGGCCGCTCATCAGGGGCGCAGTTTTGGCTCAGGCCGTCGCCGGAGCGAAGCGGAGGTGTCGGCATGAGCACCATCGTGCTGCTGACGCTCACCGGACTCGGGCTCGCCGCGCTGTATTTCCTGGTCGCCTCGGGCCTGGCGCTCGTCTTCGGCCTCGCGGACGTGCTCAACTTCGCGCACGGGCTGTTCCTCTCCGTCGGGGCCTACGCCACCTGGTGGGCGGCCGGGCACCTGCCCGGGGCCGGGCCGAGCGGCTGGGGCTTCGCGCTCGCCGTGCTCTTCGGCGTCGTGTGCGGGACGGTCGTCGCCGCGCTGGTCGAGCTGGTGCTCATCCGGCCGCTGTACCGCCGCACGATCGAACAGGTCCTCGTGACCGTCGGCCTCTCGCTGGCCGGCGTGGCGCTGCTGCAGGCGTCGTGGGGCAGTGACCCCCGGCCCTATCCGCGTCCACAGTGGACACAACAGCTGACCACGATCGCGGGGGCGCGCGTGCCCAACGACCGGTTCCTGCTCATCGGGGCCGCGGTCGTCGTGCTGCTCGGGCTGCTGGCCTTCCTGAAGTACACCCGGATCGGTCTGGTCATCCGCGCGGGCGTCGAGGACCGCTCGATGGTCACCGCGCTCGGCATCGACGTGCGGCGCGCGTTCACCCTCGTGTTCGCGATCGGGGGCGCGGCCGCGGCCCTGGCCGGCGCGCTCGGCGGCGTGTTCACCGGCGCGATCTCGCCGACCGGCGGCAGCTCCCTGCTCATCTTCGGGTTCATCGTCGTCGTCATCGGCGGCATGGGCTCGGTCACGGGCGCCGCCTACGCCGCGGTCGCGGTCGGGCTGCTGCAGCAGTTCGTCAACTACACCTCGTCGGGCCTGGGCGACATCTGCGTCGTCGCCCTGCTCGCGGTCGTGCTCCTCGTCCGTCCCCAAGGGATCACCGGGAAGGTCGCCACCTCATGACGACACAGACCGCCCAGTCCGCCCGCAGCGCACCGGCCCCCGCGCCGCGCCGGGGCCGGGTCCCGCTCGCCCGCTTCGGCCCGCTCGTGGCCCTCGTGGTCCTCGCCGTGCTGCCGTACTGCGGCCTGCGGCTCCCCGGCGTCTTCGACTCGGCCGTCAACGCCCCCGGCACCCTGCAGCTGCTGGCGCTGTGCCTGGTCTTCGGCGCCCTGGCGATGGGCTACGACCTGCTCTTCGGCCGCACGGGGATGCTCTCGTTCGGCCACGCGCTCTACTTCGCGGCCGGGGTCTACGGCACCGACATGCTCGTCACCAAGGCCGGCTACGGGCTGTGGACCGCGATCCTGCTGGCCGTGGTCGGCACCGCGGTGCTGGCCGCGCTGCTCGGCGCGATCGCGCTGCGCACCGGCGGGATCGCGTTCGCGATGGTGACGCTCGCCTTCGCGCAGGTCGCCGCGATCACCATCGGGCGCAACCCGGGCGGGGCCACCGGCGGTGAGGAGGGCCTGCCGATGGACTCCTCGAAGGTGCCGGACTTCCTCGTCGGCGTGGCCAACACGGTGAACCTGTACTGGCTCGCCCTCGCCGCGCTCGTCGTCACCGTGCTCGTCGTGCACGCGATCGGCGACTCCCCGGCCGGGCGCGTGCTGGCCGCGATCCGCGACGACGAGCGCCGGGTCGGGGTGCTCGGCCTCGACCCGTACCGCTACCGCCTCTTCGCCTTCACCGTCGCCGGCGGCCTCGCCGGGCTCGCGGGGGCCATGTACGCGCTGCTCATCGGCGGCGCGACCCCGCACATCGCGGCCTCCGACCAGACCCTGACGCTGCTGGTGATGGTGGTGCTCGGCGGGCCGGGCACGCGCTGGGGGCCGCTCATCGGCGGGTTCCTGTTCACCTACCTCGACTACCGGCTCGTGGCCCTGGGCGACTCGGACGCGGTGGCCGGGCTGCCCGGGGTCCTGCGGGGGCCGCTGTCGCAGCCGCTGTTCATCCTCGGCACCGTGTTCATCCTGGCGGTGTACTTCTTCCCCGGTGGCCTGGCCGGCCTGCGCACGCGACTGGGCCCGTTGGCCAAGTGGATCCCCGAGCGCCGCACATAGCTTTATATGTAAATATGTGGATTGCCTCCGTGGTGACCTGAGGAGTGGCGGCCGTAGCTTGTGACGGCCGTCACTTCTCGTTGTCCAAGGGGGTGTGTCCCGCATGGATGGTTCCGCGCTCGTCGCGCGCGGCCTCACCCGCGACTTCCGGGGCTTCCGGGCCGTCGACGGGGTCGATCTCGATGTCGCGGCCGGTGCCGTGCACGCGCTCGTCGGGCCCAACGGGGCCGGCAAGACGACCCTGTTCAACCTGCTGACCGGGTTCCTCGCGCCGACCGCCGGGCGCATCGAGCTCGCCGGCCGGGACATCACCGGGCTCGCGCCGGAGCGGGTCGCCCGCCTCGGCCTGGCCCGCTCGTTCCAGATCGCGAGCCTCTTCCCGCAGCAGACCGTGCAGGCCCACGTCGAGCTGGCGCTGCAGGGCGGCACCTCCCTCGGCTGGGCCTTCTGGCGCTCCGAGCGGCCGCTGCGGCGCTTCCGCGACGGCGCCCTGCACCTGCTGGAGCGCGTCGGGCTCGCCGCGTGCGCGCAGGAGCCCGCGGGCCGCCTGCCGTACGGGCGCAAGCGGGCCCTGGAGCTGGCGATCGCGCTCGCCCTCGACCCGACGGTGCTGCTGCTGGACGAGCCGACCGCCGGCATGGGGGTCGAGGACGTCGAGCGGACCGTCGAGCTCATCGCGGCGGTCCGCGACGGGCGCACCGTCGTGCTGGTCGAGCACAACATGCGTGTCGTGGGCCGGCTCGCCGACCGGGTCACGGTCCTGCAGGCCGGCCGGGTTCTCGCCGAGGGACCGTACGAGCGGGTGCGCGCCGACGAGCGCGTGGTCGAGGCCTACCTGGGCAGCGCCGATGCTGCGCATTGAGGGGCTGTCCGCCTGGTACGGCGAGGCGCGCGTGCTGCGCGACGTCGGCCTGCACGTGGCCGAGGGCGAGGTCGTGACCCTCTGCGGGCGCAACGGCGCCGGCAAGACCACGCTCCTGCGCTGCGTCATGGGCCTGCACGCCGGCCAGTCCGGCACGGTCGAACTGGCCGGGCGGGACATCACGAGACGTCCGCCGCACGCCCGGGCGCGGGCCGGCCTCGGCTGGGTGCCGGACGACCGGGGCGCCTACGCCACGCTCAGCGTCGCCGAGCACCTGGCGCTGCCGCCGGTGGTCGGGCCCCGCCCGTGGAGCCTGGCGGCGATCCACGAGGCGTTCCCGAACCTCCACGAGCGCCGTCGCAGCGCGGCGACCACGCTGTCCGGCGGCGAGCAGCAGATGCTCGCGCTGGCCCGGGTCCTGCGGATGGGCGCCACCGTCCTGCTCTGCGACGAGCCCACCGAGGGGCTCTCGCCGCTGCTCGTGCGGCGGGTCGGCGAGATCCTGCGCCGGGCCCGCGACCACGGCGTCACGGTCCTGCTGGTCGAGCAGAACCTGCGCTTCGCCACCACCGTCGCCGACCGCCACTACCTGCTCGCCGAGGGCCGTATCGCCGGCGAGTTCGACAACGCCGACGTGCGTTCCCGCGAGGACGAGCTCCTCACCCACCTGGGCATCTGACCGGAGGTACACCTATGCAGCGTTTGGTTGTTCTCGGCACCGCCGCGGTCCTGCTGCTCGCCGGGTGCGGCGGCGGTGGCCCCCGCTCCTCGGGCGGCGGCGGGCTCACCGGCGGCAAGATCGTGCTGGGCGTGCTCAACGACCAGTCCGGCGTCTACGCGCAGCTGTCGGGCAAGAACTCCGTCGTGGCCGTGCAGATGGCCATCGACGACTTCAAGGCCAGGTACGGCGACAAGGCGATCACCACGAACATCACCGTGGAGACCGCGGACCACCAGAACAAGCCCGACGTCGCCAACACCCGGGCGAGCGAGATGTACGACCGGCTCGGCGTCGACGCGATCCTCGACGTGCCGACGTCGTCGGCCGCGCTGAAGGTCGCCGACGTCGCCAAGCAGGCCAGGAAGCTGTACTTCAACATCTCCGGCGCCACCACGGACCTGACCGGCAAGTCCTGCAACAAGTACACGTTCCACTACGCCTACGACACCGCGATGCTCGCCAATGGCACCGGCACCGCGGCCACCCAGGCCGGGGCCAGGAACTGGTACATCGTCTACCCCGACTACGCCTTCGGCCAGGACATGCAGAAGTCCTTCACCGCGGCGGTCGCCAAGGGCGGCGGCACGGTGGTGGCCAGCGACCCGACGCCGTTTCCCAACGACAACTTCTCCACGTTCCTGCTCAAGGCGCCGACGCTGAACCCGAAGCCGGACGTGCTGGGCACCATGCAGGCGGGCGCCGACCTGGTGAACCTCGTCAAGCAGTACAACGAGTTCAAGCTCAAGGACAAGGGCATCGGGCTGGCCGTGGGCCTCATGTTCCTGACCGACATCCACTCGCTGACCCCCGACGCGCTGGCCGGCACCACCTTCACCGACGCGTGGTACTGGAACTTCGACGAGCGCAACCGCGCCTGGGCCGACAAGTTCGCCGCGCGCACCGGCGGGCAGCGCCCCACGTTCGCCCACGCGGCCAACTACTCCGCCGCGACGCAGTACCTCGAGGCGGTCCAGGCCGCCGGCACCGACGACGCCGACGCGGTGGTCAAGCAGCTCGAGGGCAAGAAGGTGGACGACTTCTTCCTGCGCGGCGGCGAGTTCCGGGCCGCCGACCACCGGGTGCTGCACGACGCGTACCTGGCGAAGGTCAAGCCGGGCGCCGAGGTCAAGGAGGCGTGGGACTACGAGCAGATCGTCAGGACCATCCCGGCCCAGGAGGCCTTCCGCGCCCCGTCGCCGGACTGCCGGCTCTGATCCGCGATGGGCCTGCTCACCCACACGGTGAACGGACTGGTCGGGGGCGGCTTCTACGCGCTGCTCGCCCTCGGCCTGGCCGTCATCTTCGGCCTGCTCCGCGTGGTCAACTTCGCGCACGGGGCGTTCTACATGCTCGGCGCGGTCGGGGCCTTCTTCCTGCTGGACTCGCTCGGGCTGTCCTTCTGGGTCGCGCTGGCGGTCGTGCCGGTCGTGCTCGGCCTGCTGGGCGTGGCGCTGGAGCGCACGGTCGTGCGCCGGCTGGCCGCCCTCGACCCGCTCTACAACTTCCTGCTCACGTTCGGCCTGACGCTGATCCTGCAGGACGCGGTGAAGTCGCGGTACGGCACGCAGTCCAAGCCGTACGGGGCGCCGGCCGGGCTCGGCGGGACGGTGGACCTCGGGGCGTTCGACTTCCCGGCGTACCGCGTGTTCGTCCTGGCCGTCGCGGTCGCGCTGTGCGCCGTCGTCTGGTGGGTGCTGGCGCGCACCCGGGTCGGCATGGTCGTGCGGGCCGGGATCGAGCGGCCCGAGCTGACCCGGGCGCTCGGCATCGACGTGGGGCGGTGGATCGCGCCGGTGTTCGGCTTCGGCGTGGCGCTCGCGGCGCTGGCGGGGGTCCTGGCCGCGCCGGTGCGGGCGGTCAACCCGCTCATGGGCGGCGACCTCATCATCGGCGTCTTCGCCGTCGTCGTCATCGGCGGCCTGGGCTCGGTCTTCGGCTCGGTGGCGGCCGGGTTCGCCATCGGGCTGCTGCAGGCCTGGAGCGAGGCGTACGCGCCGCCGCTGCTGGCCCAGACACTCATCTTCCTGGTCATGGCGCTGGTCCTGCTGGTGCGCCCGGCCGGGTTGTTCGGTCGCGAGGAGGGCACGGCATGAGGCGGGCACCGCGGTTGATGCTGGTGACTGCCGGGGCGGCGGTCGCGCTCTGGCTGCCCAACGGGCTCTATCCGGCGGTGGCGGTGGACATGCTCTGCTGGGCGCTGTTCGCCGTCGCGATCGACCTGCTGCTCGGCTACGGCGGGCTGCTGTCCTTCGGGCACGCGGCCTTCTGGGGCACGTCGGCGTACACGGCCGGGCTGATCGCGGCCCGGCTCGGGGCGCCGTTCCCGGTCGCCGTGCTCGGCGGGGCGCTGACGGCGGCCGCGCTGGCGGTGCCGATCGGCTGGCTCGGGGTGCGCCGCAGCGGGATCTACTTCGCGATGGTCACCCTCGCGTTCGCCCAGATGATCTACTACCTGGCCAACGCGTGGTCCTCGGTCACCGGCGGCGAGAACGGGCTGCAGAGCGTGCCGCGCGAGCTGTTCGGGCTCGACCTGTCCGACCCGTACTACTTCTATTACGCGGCCCTGCCCATCGTGGCGCTCGGCCTGCTGCTGGCCTGGCGGATCGTGCACTCGCCGTTCGGGCGGGTGCTCGTCGCGGTCCGGGACAACGCGAGCCGGGCGCGGGCGCTGGGGTTCGCGGCGGCGCGGTACAAGCTGCTGGCCTTCGTGCTGTCGGCCTTCCTCGCGGGGCTCGGCGGCGGCCTGTTCGCGGTCGCGCACGGCTTCGTCGCCCTCGACGTCCTGCACTGGACGACCTCGGGTCAGGGCGTGGTGCTGGTCGTGCTCGGCGGGATCGGCACGCTGTGGGGCGGCGTGCTCGGCGCCGGCCTCGTCGTGAACCTCACCGACCAGCTCTCCCAGGCCGGCTTCGACCTGGTCGGCCTGGTCACCGGCGGCATCTTCGTGCTGGTGGTGCTGCTGTTCCGGCGGGGGCTGTGGGGCACGGTCGCCGGTGTGTTGCGCAGGTGGCGCCGCGTGTGACGGGACGCACTTTTCAATACGAGACGGTTCCGTATCGCGGCTGGGAGGGCTACGTTGATACGGAACTGTTCCGTATCGTTATCGCGTTCCGACCAGGGGGAGCAACACCGTGAGCGCACCTACCGCAAGCGCGGCGCCGGGCAATGCCGTGGCGCCGGCCAACACCGGGCATCCCCGCCGCTGGGCCATCCTCGGCGTGCTCGTCATCAGCCTGCTCGTGGTCGTCCTGGACAACACCGTCCTCAACGTGGCCATGCGCACCATCGCCGACCCGCAGAAGGGCCTGGGCGCGACCCAGAGCCAGCTCGAGTGGGCGATCAACTCCTACACGCTGGTCTTCGCCGGCCTGCTCTTCACCGCCGGCATCCTGGCCGACCGCCTCGGGCGCCGCGTCACGCTGACCGTCGGCCTCTCGCTCTTCGGCATCGCCTCGCTGGTGTCGGCCTACGCCGGCTCGGCCGACCAGCTCATCTGGGCCCGCGCCCTCATGGGCCTCGGCGCCGCGGCGGTCATGCCCTCGACCCTGTCGATCATCGCCAACGTCTTCGACCCGCGCGAGCGCGGCCGCGCCATCGGGGTGTGGGCCGGTGCCGTGGGCCTCGGCGTGGCCATCGGCCCGATCGTCGGCGGCCTGCTGCTCGAGCACTTCTGGTGGGGCTCGGTCTTCCTGATCAACGTGCCGATCGTCATCGTCGGCCTGGTCCTGGTCAACGTGCTCATCCCCGAGTCGCGCGACCCGAAGCCGGGCCGCATCGACTTCGTCGGCGTGCTGCTGTCCATCGTCGGGCTCACCCTGCTGACGTACGGCGTGATCGAGGGCGGCGACCACGGCTTCGGCAAGATCGAGTCCTGGGGCACCCTGGCCGCGTCGGTGGTCGTCCTCGCCGCGTTCGCCCTCTACGAGCGGCGCATCGAGTTCCCGTCGCTGGACGTGAAGCTGTTCGCCAACCGGGCCTTCAGCACCTCGACCGCGATGATCGGCCTGGTCTTCTTCGCGGCCATGGGCATCATGTTCATCAGCGCCTTCTACCTGCAGCTGGTCCGCGACTACGGCCCGCTCGCCTCCGGCGCCCTGTTCGTGCCCTTCGCGGTGGCCCAGATGATCTTCGCCCCGCGCAGTGCCGCCATGGTCAAGCGCTTCGGCCCGAAGGCCGTCGGCACCACCGGTCTGCTGCTGGTCGCGGCCGGCCTGTCCGCGTGGATGTTCATCCAGGCCGACACGCCGATCTGGATCGTCGGCGCGCTGTTTTTCCTGATGGGCGTCGGCATGGCCAATGTGATGCCGCCCGCGACGGAGGCGATCATGTCCGCGCTTCCCCGTGAGAAGGCCGGCGTCGGATCGGCCGTCAGCAACACCATTCGTCAGGTCGGCGGGGCCCTCGGCGTGGCCGCGCTCGGCGCCGTCATCTCCTCGATCTACCGCGACCACATGGCGTCGGCCACCGGCAACCTGCCGGCCGCGGCGCGCAACGCCGCCAACGAGTCGATCTCGGGGGCGTACGGGGTCGCCGAGCACGCGGGTGCCGCGGCGCCGGCGCTGATCCAGCACGCCAACGACGCCTTCATCACCTCCATGCACTACGCGGCCATCGGCTCGGCGGTCTTCGCGCTGCTCGGCGCGGTCGTCGCCCTGCTCGGCCTGCCCGGCAAGCGCCCGGCCGACGCGCCCGCGCCCACCACCGCCGAGGGCCTGGCGGAGGAGCAGGGCGTGGAGCTCGTGGGCGTAGGCGACTGACGGCCGGGAGGAAACCGGTGAGTAGCTTCGGTGTGAAAACTCGGTAACAATGGAAACCATGACGCTCAGCGTGGACGCGGTGGCTGACCAGGACCGGAAAGGTCCCGGCCGGCCCCGCAGCGCCCGGGTCGACGAGGCGATCGTCGAGGCGGTGTTCGAGCTGCTCAGCTCCGGCCAGAGCGCGGACGCCATCTCGATCGAGGCGGTCGCCGCGAAGGCCGGCGTCGGCAAGGCGACGATCTACCGCCGCTGGGCCAACAAGGAGGCGCTGCTGATCGACGCCGTCCTGGCGATGAAGGGCCCCATGCCCGAGCTGAAGGGCGAGTCGGTCCGGGGCGACCTGATCGTGCTGATCGCGGCGATGCGCAACAAGCGCATGGCGCAGTACGGCAAGGTCACGGCCTGTCTCATGCCGGAGCTGTTCAAGAACTCCGAGATGACCCGGGTCTACCAGGGCGTCGTGGAGCCCCGCCGCGAGCTGATGCGCGGTGTGCTGCGCCGCGGCATCGCCTCGGGGGAGCTGCGCGCGGACCTCGACGTGGAGCTGGCGCTGCTCGTCCTGTCCGGCCCGACGCTGGCCCAGAACATGCTGCGCTGGAACCCGAACGTGCCGGACGAGGGCTTCGCCGAGAACCTGGTGGACTTCGTGCTGCGCGGTGCGCTCGCGGTGCCCTCGCCCGACGGTCTCGCCTGACGCGTCACCCGTTCTCCGGCAACGGCCCGGTCGTGCCTCTCCTGGCGCGGCCGGGCCGTGCTGCCGCGCGTCAGGACGACTGGAGGCGGTGCAGGCGCAGCGCCAGCTGGACCTCCAGGGCCCGCTCCGGCTTCTGCCAGTCGGGGCCGAGCAGCTGGGCGATGCGCTCCAGGCGCTGCGTCACCGTGTTGACGTGGACGTGCAGCAGCTCGGCGGCCCGGGCCAGGCTGCCGCCGACGCCGAAGTACGCCTCCAGCGTCTTCACCAGCGCCGTCCCGCGCCGCATGTCGTAGTCGACCACCGGCCCGATCGTCGCGGCCAGGAACGACTGGACGTCGCGGTCGCGCCCGTCCGGGGCCGAGCCCAGCAGCAGCCCGACGAAGCCGAGCTCCGCGGTGCTCGCGCCGGTGCCGGTGCGGCCCAGGGCGGTCAGCGCCGTCACGCAGCGGTCGGCGTCGCGGTACGCCGCGGAGACGGCCTCCGGGCGCACGGCCGGGCCGCCGGCGCCCGCCGTGATCGGGCGGCCCAGCACCTTGCCCAGGTCCCGGGCGACCGCCCGGGCCGCGTCGCCCGGCGCGTCGCCGGGCAGCAGGAGCACCACGTGGCCGTCGCGGGCCGCGGCGAGGCCGGAGCGGCTGTGGGCATACGTCTGCGCCCACGACACCGCCCGCTGGCGGATCGAGCCGCCGGCGAGCGCATCGGCGCCGATGGCCACCACGACGTTCGGGGCGTCCAGGTCCACGCCGAGGCGCTTGGCCCGGGTCCGCAGCGCGTCGGCGTCGCGCACGGGGCGGGTGATGACGTCGTCGAGCAGCTCGCCGCGCACGCGGCCCTCGGCCTCGGCGACGGTGCGCCGGAACAGCTGCAGCAGCGCGGTCACCACCGCGGCCCGCTCGAGGATGCGCTGGTCGGCGTCGACCAGCGGGCGGTCCGGGCGCATGACCAGGGCGCCGAGGTTCTCCGCGCCGGCCACGACCGCGGCCACCCACAGCTCGCCGCGGCGCACGCTGCGCCCCTCGGTGCGGGAGGCGGCCAGGGCCTCGGCGATGGCGCTCGGCTCGGGCCGCTCCAGCTCGCCGACCAGCGCCACGGTCCGGCCCTCGGCGTCGAGCACGAGCAGCGAGCCGCCCAGCACCTCGACCACCACCGCGGCCACGTCCTCGACCCCGGCGCCGCGCAGCACGAGGGCGGTCATGCGGTCGTGGGCCGCGGCCGCGCGCTCAACCGAGTCGCTGTGCGCGCGGATCACCTCGTTGGCGGTGGAGAGCTCGGCGAGGGCCTCCTGCGTCTCGCCGAGCAGGCGGGCGGTGTCGATCGCGACGGCGGCGTTGGCCGCGAGCGAGACGAGCAGCGACACCTCCTCGCGCGCGAACGGGCGGGCGGAGCGGTTCGCGGCGTACAGCACGCCGATGATCCGCGCCCCGAGCCGCAGCGGCACGCCCAGGATCGCGATCAGGCCCTCCTCGCCCACGCCGGTGTCGATGTCGCCGGTGTGCCGGAAGCGCGCGTCGCGGGGGTAGTCGGCGGTGACGTACGGGCTGCCCGTCTGCGCCACCAGCCCGCCGAGCCCGGCCCCCATCGGCAGCCGCAGCGCCTGGAAGTGGGCCGAGATGGAGCCGTCGGTGACGCGCATGTAGGTGTCGCCGCGGGCCTCGTCGTTGAGCGTCATGTACGCCACGTCGGCCCCGAGCAGCGTGCGCGCCCGGTGCACGATGGCGGCGAGCACGGCGTCGACGTCGCGCAGCCCGGCGAGGTCGCTGGCGGTGTCGAAGAGCCCCGACAGCTCCTCCTCGCGGCGCCGGCGGCGCTCGATCAGGGCCCGCACCCGCAGGGCGACGACCTTGCCCTGCTCCAGCTCCGCGATGCGCTCCGCGGGCAGCCCGGCGCCCCGGGCGGCGACCAGCGGGCCCTCGAACTCGACGGCCGCGGCCTCGCGGGCCAGTAGCTCGAGGTACTCCAGCATCGTCACGTGCCTAGTGTGCGGTCCAGCCGCCGTCGATCGACAGCGAAGTGCCCGTGATGAACCCGGCGACATCCGTGCAGAGGTACGCGACCAGCTCCGCCACCTCCGCGGGCTCGATGAGCCGCTTGATCGCCGCGCTCGTGAGCATGATCTTCTCGACGACCTCGGACTCGGGGATGCCGTGCGTGCGGGCCTGGTCGGCGATCTGCCCCTCGACGAGCGGGGTGCGCACGTAGGCGGGGTTGATGCAGTTCGAGGTCACCCCGTGCGGGGCACCCTCGAGCGCCACGGTCTTCGACAGGCCCTCGAGGGCGTGCTTGGCGGTGACGTAGGCGGCCTTGAACGGCGACGCGCGCAGCCCGTGCACGGAGGAGAGGTTGACGATCCGGCCCCAGTTCCCGGCGTACATGTGCGGCAGCACGCCGCGCACCAGGCGGAAGGGCGCCGTGACCATGACCGCCTGGATGTAGGCGAAGCGGTCCGGCGGGAACTCCTCGAGCGCGGCCACGTGCTGCAGCCCGGCGTTGTTGACCAGGACGTCCACGTCCGAGCAGTCGCGCAGGACCGCGTCCAGACCGGCCGGGTCCGACAGGTCGGCCACCACCGGTACCACACCGTCGAGGGTCTTGAGGTGGTCCTCGTCGCGGTCGACGGCCACGACCCGGGCCCCGGCGGCCACCAGCCGCTCGGCGACGCTGCGGCCGATGCCGCTGCCGGCCCCCGTGACCATCGCGGTGCGGCCCCGCAGGTCCAGCGCGACCACATGCTCCGTCGTCATGGCCGGAAACGTACGAGGCTTCGCTCCGCCGTCCCATGGGGGAGGACCACATACCTTTACCCCACTCGGTGTGTGTGTCGTGCGATCGGCGCGCCGCGATCGTCCGATAGGGTGTCGAACACACGTTTGAGGGGAGCGGCGGTGCGCGTGCTGGGGGTCGACCCGGGCCTGACCCGATGCGGCGTCGGGGTGGTCGAGGGCCGCCCGGGCAGCCCGTGCCGGATGGTGCACTACGAGGTCGTCCGCAGCGACGCCGACCTGGACCTGTCCCTGCGCCTGCTCAACCTCGACCGGCGCCTCACGCAGCTGCTCGCCGAGCACAAGCCCGAGAGCGTCGCCGTGGAGCGGGTGTTCGCCCAGCACAACGTGCGCACGGTGATGGGCACCGCCCAGGCCGGCGCGGTGGCGATCCTCGCCGCGGCCCGCGCCGGGCTGCCCGTGCAGACGTACACCCCGAGCGAGGTCAAGGCCGCCGTGAGCGGCAACGGGCAGGCGGACAAGGCCCAGGTGACCGCGATGGTGACCCGGCTGCTGCGGCTCGAGGTCGCGCCTCGCCCGGCCGACGCCGCCGACGCCTTAGCCTTGGCCATCTGTCATGTGTGGCGGGGCGGTGCGCGGGAGCGCATCAGCGCGGCGGTGAGGAGGACACGGTGATCGCGAGCGTGCGCGGCAAGGTGGCGGCGGTGTCGCCCGACGGCGCGGTGATCGAGGTCGGCGGGGTCGGGCTGGCGGTCCAGTGCTCCCCGCACACCCTCGCCGAGCTGCGGGTCGGCCAGGAGGCCCGGCTGGCCACCTCGCTGGTGGTGCGCGAGGACTCGCTGACCCTCTACGGCTTCGCCGACGACGAGGCCAAGCAGCTGTTCGAGCTGCTGCAGACCGCGACCGGGGTCGGGCCGCGGCTGGCCCAGGCGGTGCTGGCCGTGCACACGCCGGAGGTCGTGCGCCGCGCGATCTCGGCCTCCGACACCTCGACCCTCACCCAGGTGCCGGGCATCGGCAAGAAGGGCGCCGAGCGGCTGGTGCTCGAGCTGCGGGACAAGATCGGCGCGCTGCCGGGCACCGGGGCGGCCCTGGTCGCCGGCGGCGCGGTGTGGCCCGAGCAGGTCCGCCAGGCCCTCGTCGGGCTCGGCTGGAACGACAAGCAGGCCGACCAGGCCGTGGCCGCGGTCGCCGAGCAGCTCGACGGGCAGACCGTGCCGCCCGTGCCCGTGCTGCTCAAGCAGGCGATCCGGATGCTGGGCACCATCCGATGAGCGGTCCGCAGCGAAGCGGAGGGGCCGCTCATCCAGGAGCTTCGTCACAGGCACGGCGCCGCAGCGAAGCGGGGGCGTCATGACCGATCCTTTGGTCAGCGCGTTCGCCTCCGACGAGGACCTCGCGGCCGACCAGAGCGTGCGGCCCAAGCGCCTCGGGGAGCTGATCGGCCAGCACCGGGTCCGCGAGCAGCTCGAACTGCTGCTGCAGAGCGCACTGCGCCGCGGCAGCCCGCCCGACCACATCCTGCTCTCCGGCCCGCCCGGCCTCGGCAAGACCACGATGGCCATGATCGTCGCCGCCGAGCTGGGGGCCGGGCTGCGCATGACCAGCGGCCCGGCCATCGAGCGGGCCGGCGACCTCGCCGCCGTGCTGACCAGCCTCAGCCGGGGTGACGTGCTGTTCATCGACGAGATCCACCGCATCGCGCGGCCGGCGGAGGAGCTGCTCTACAGCGCGATGGAGGACTTCCGCGTCGACGTCGTGGTCGGCAAGGGCCCGGGCGCGACCGCCATCCCGCTCGACGTGGAGCCCTTCACGCTGGTCGGCGCCACGACCCGCAGCGGACTGCTCACCGGCCCGATGCGGGACCGCTTCGGCTTCGTCGGCCAGCTGGACTTCTACGACCCGGAGGAGCTCGAGCAGATCATCTCGCGCTCGGCCCGCATCCTCGACGTGCCGATCACCCAGGACGGGGCGGTCGAGATCGGGCGGCGCTCCCGGGGGACGCCCCGCATCGCCAACCGCCTCCTGCGGCGGGTCCGCGACTATGCCGAGGTGCGGGCGGACGGGATCGTGGACATCGCCGCGGCCCGGGCGGCGCTGCGGGTGTACGACGTCGACGAGCTGGGCCTGGACCGGCTCGACCGGTCGGTGCTGCTGGCCCTGCTGCGCCACGGCGGCGGGCCGGTGGGGCTGTCCACCCTCGCGGTGGCCGTCGGTGAGCAGCCGGACACGGTGGAGGAGGTGTGCGAGCCGTTCCTGCTACGCTCGGGGCTCATGGCGCGCACGCCCCGTGGCCGGATCGCCACGGCGAGCGCCTGGCAGCATCTTGGCATCCCAGGGCCCGCTGGTACCGTCGAGGGCGGAAAATCCGCGGGCGGCTTGTCCCAAACGCCCGGTCTATTCGATTTGTGATCGGACCGTGACGGACGCCGGTCATCGTGGTTTCCGACACACCGACTAGACTCGCCGCGATCCGCTGCGCGGACATCAGACACCTTGATCGGGAAGGCCATAAATCGTGGATTACGCCGCGGAGTCCTCGGGCGGCAGCTCGGCGCTCCCGCTTCTGGTCGTCGTTGCCTTCGCCGCCTTCGTGTATTTCCTCATGATCCGCCCGCAGCAGAAGCGCCGCCGCGAGGTCGAGAGCATGCAGTCCACGATGGGCATCGGCGACGAGGTGGTGACGGTCGGCGGCCTCTACGGCATCGTCACCGAGGTCGATGCCGACACCGTCATGCTCGAGATCGCCCCGGGTGTCACCGCCAAGTACGCCCGGGCCGCGATCGGCAAGGTGAACCGGAAGGCGGCGACGGAGGACGAGCCCCCCGCCGACGAGGAGTCCGCGCCTCCGTCGGACACCGACTGAAAGCCCCGCTCGCTGCCCGCTATGTGAAACATTCACGCCGCGCGACCTCCGCCGGCGTCGTGTAGGGAGACCCGACAGCCGTGGCACAACCTCAGGCACCGATGCGCCCGAGCCGCCAGCTCGCCGTGCTTGCCGCCATCTTCATCATCCTCGCCGCCATCGTATGGTTCGGCGGCAAGGGTGGCTGGCGCGACCGGCTCGAGCCCAAGCTCGGCCTTGATCTGATCGGCGGGACCACGGTCACGCTGCAGGCCCAGAACCTGGAGGGCAACAAGCCGCCCACCCAGGATCAGATGGAGACCGCCCGCCGCATCATCGACCAGCGGGTCAACGGCCTGGGTGTCGCCGAGGCCGAGGTCGTCGTCGAGGGCAGCAACAACATCGTCGTCTCCCTGCCGGGCAAGAGCGACGACCGGCTCAAGCAGATCGGCCAGACCGCCGAGCTGCGCTTCCGCATGGTGACCGGGCAGACCGGCGACACGGGCGCGACCAACCCCTCGGCCTCGCCCTCGGCGCCGGCGTCGGCGCCCGCCTCCACGGGCGCGTCGGCCCCGGCGTCGGCGAACGCCTCGGCGACCGGGAAGCCTTCCGCCACCCCGACGGCGACGAGCGCCGCGCCGAGCGCGAAGCCGTCGGAGTCCGCGGCCGCCGGTGCGGGCGCGTCGGCCTCGGCGTCGGAGTCCCTCGCGCCGGACATCGCCACGCAGCGCGCCGCGGTGCAGAAGAAGCTGGGCGCGAGTGTCTGGGCCGCGGCCATGGCCGAGCAGGCGCCGGTCGACTTCTCCCAGGACGCCGCCAAGGCCGAGACCTACAAGGGCTTCAAGGACCTGTCGCCGGCCGAGGTCGCGGTGCTGCCGGCGTCGATGCAGTACAACATCCCGTACGTCACCTGCGACAAGCTCAACCACCGGCCGGTCGGCTCGATCAGCAAGGCCGACGAGCCCGCGGTCGCGTGCGGGCCGGGCGTGAAATACCAGCTCGACGCCGCGAAGGTGCTCGGCACCGACGTGTCGAGCGCGAGCTCGGGCATCAACTCGCAGAACGGCAAGTGGACGGTCAACCTGTCCTTCCACAGCGACGGGCAGAACCGCTGGACCGACCTGACCCGCGTGGCCTACAACAACGGCCAGGACAGCAAGCAGGTCGCCGTGGTGCTCGACAACGAGGTCGTGTCGGCCCCGACGATCCAGAACGTCATCCCGGGTGACGCCGAGATCAGCGGCACCTTCACGAAGACCGAGGCCCAGCTGCTGGCCAGCCAGCTGCAGTACGGCGCGCTGCCCCTGTCGTTCACCTCGCAGGACGCGCAGAGCATCTCCGCCACGCTGGGCAGCTCGCACCTGGAGGCCGGCCTGCTCGCCGCCGGCATCGGCCTGCTGCTGGTCGTGCTCTACTCGTTCTTCTACTACCGGCTCCTCGGCGGCGTCATCATGCTGAGCCTGGTGCTCTCCGGCGTGCTGGTCTTCATGTCGCTGATCATCCTGGGCCGCTGGATCGGCTTCACGCTGAGCCTCGCCGGCTTCGCCGGATTCATCGTCTCGCTCGGCGTGGCGGCGGACTCCTTCGTCATCTACTTCGAGCGGCTCAAGGACGAGATCCGCGACGGGAGGAGTCCGCGCAGCGCCGTACCGCGCGCCTGGGTGCGGGCCCGCCGCACGATCATCTCGGCCAACACGATCACGCTGCTGGCCGCCGCGATCCTGTACTTCGTCTCGATCGGCTCGGTGAAGGGCTTCGCCTTCGCGCTGGGCGTCGCGACGATCCTCGACCTCGTGGTCGTGTTCCTCTTCCGTCACCCGATCATGACGCTCTTCGCCCGCAGCAAGGCGTTCTTGTCGCCGCGGGTCAGCGGTCTCGGCCGCGTGCTCGAACAGCGATCCACCACCGACGCGGCGCCCACCACCCGTCGTAACCGCCCGAAGGAGGCCTGACGATGAGCGCCAGTGGCATCGCAGCCCGGCTCTACCGCGGTGAGGCCGGCGTCGACATCGTCGGCCGCCGCAAGCTGTGGTTCACCGTCGCCGCCGTCGCGATCATCATCGCGATCGCGAGCATGCTCATCCGCGGTTTCACCCTCGGCATCGAGTTCGAGGGCGGCAACCAGTACAACGTGCCGGTCAAGGTGGGCACGCTGGACCAGGTCGAGAAGGCGTTCGGCAATGCCGGGGTCGAGGTCAAGACCGGCCAGACCGTCGGCGACAGCCAGTACATCATCAAGACCGAGCTGGTCAACGACGCCCAGCGCCAGACCGAGATCAAGGACTCGGTCGCGAAGGCCTTCGGGATCGACGCGAGCCAGATCTCCGACAGCGCGGTGAGCACCTCGTGGGGCGGCCAGGTCACCAACAAGGCCGCGCTGAGCCTCGCGATCTTCCTCGCCGCGGTGCTGGTCTACCTCGTCGCGCGCTTCGAGTGGCGGATGGCCGTCGCCGCGATCGCCTCGCTGCTGCTGGACCTGATCCTCACCGGCGGCGTGTACTCGCTCGTCGGCTTCGAGGTCACCCCGTCCACGGTCATCGGCTTCCTGACGATCCTCGGTTTCGCGCTCTACGACGTCGTCGTGGTGTTCGACAAGGTGCAGGAGAACACCCGCGGCATCACGGGCTCGAGCACGTCGACCTACTCCGAGGCGGCCAACCTCGCGGTCAACCAGACCCTGATGCGCTCCATCAACACCGGTCTGGTCGCGCTGCTGCCCGTCGGCGGCCTGCTCTTCATCGGCGCCGGTCTGCTGGGCGCCGGCACGCTGAAGGACCTCGGTCTCGTGCTCTTCATCGGCATGGGCGTCGCGGTGTACTCGTCGATCTTCTTCGCCACCCCGGTGCTGGCCGAGCTCAAGAGCCGCGAGCCGCGGCTGCAGCAGCACGCCAACCGGGTCAAGGCCAAGCGCGCCGCGCAGGCCAAGGAGGCGGCGACCCGCGTGGCCGGCCCGGCCCGCGACAGCGACGGGGTGCCGATCGGCGGCCCGGCGAAGGCGGTCGAGCGCTCCGAGCTCGCCGGTGCGGCCCCTCGTCCGGGGGCTCGCCCGGCGGCGCGGCCCGGCCAGGGCAAGCGCCCGCGCGCGGGCGGCCGTCCCGCAGGGGGCGGCGGTCGGCGGTAGCCGGTCAACTGCCAAAATCAACGGGCGCCGCGGTCCTCGCGGCGCCCGTTGACGTTTTCTGGGTGAGGAGCGCCGTGGACATCGCCGAGCTGGTCGCGAGCAAGGTCCTCGACGTGCCGGACTTCCCGAAGCCGGGGATCGTGTTCAAGGACCTCATGCCGCTGTTCGCCGACGGTCCGGCGTTCGCGGCCGCCGTCGACGCGATCATCGCCGAGCACGGCGAGGAGAGCTTCGACGTCGTGGCCGGCATCGAGGCGCGCGGGTTCGTCATCGCCGCGGCGATCGCCTACGCGACGGGCAAGGGTGTCGTACCCGTCCGCAAGGCCGGCAAGCTGCCCCGCGCCACCGTCTCGGCGTCCTACGCGCTGGAGTACGGCGAGGCGGCCCTGGAGGTGCACGCCGACGCGTTCATCGCGGGGGAGCGGGTGCTCGTCGTCGACGACGTGCTCGCCACCGGCGGCACCGCCGCGGCCACCCTCGGGCTGGTCGAGCGCGCCGGCGGGGCGGTCAGCGGCTTCAGCGTCCTGCTGGAGCTGTCGTTCCTGGAGGGGCGGCAGAGACTCGCGCCACGTCCGGTTCATGCCCTGTTGACCGTCTGAGGGCCGCTCACGGGGGCTGGTGCTCCGTTTTCCCGGCCCTTCCGCTGACGGGAAATGTCGGCCCGGACGGGTAAGCTTGCGGTTCGGAACGTTGTCGGCGATGAGGAGCGGCCGGTGACCGGCGACATCGCACCCCCCATTGAGGGTACGGTCGACCACGTGCAGGATGAACCGCAGGACGTCCGCGAGTCGACCCCGCCGGAGACGGCGGAGGCCGGCGGCGTGGTGCTGCAGTTCCCGACGCCGCCCGGTGCGCCCCAGCGCCGCGCAACCGACCAGCAGCCCCCGCGCCGCACGCCCGAGGAGATCCTCAACGAGGACACCGAGGACCTGACCGACGCCGCCAGCGGGGTCACAGGCGCCATGGCCGGCCTCGTCGGGTCCGCGCCCACGGGCCGCCGCGTGCGGGCCCGCCTGGCCCGCTTCAACGCGCCGTGGCAGAGCCCCTCCGTCAGCGAGGTGCTGGAGCCGCTCATCGCCCAGCACAAGGCCAGCCACCCGAAGGCCGACGTGCGGCTGCTCCAGCGCGCCTACGACATGGCGGAGCACTTCCACAAGGGGCAGTACCGCAAGTCCGGCGACCCCTACATCACGCACCCGCTCGCGGTCGCCACCATCCTCGCCGACCTGGGCATGGACACCACCACGCTGGTGGCCGCCCTGCTGCACGACACGATCGAGGACACCGAATACACGATCGAGCGCATGCAGGTCGACTTCGGCGGCGAGGTCACGCTGCTCGTCGACGGCGTGACGAAGCTCGACAAGGTGAAGCTCGGCGACGCGGCCAAGGCCGAGACCATCCGCAAGATGGTCGTCGCGATGGCCAAGGACCCGCGGGTGCTGGTGATCAAGCTCGCCGACCGGCTGCACAACATGCGCACCCTGACCTTCCTGCCGCGGCCCAAGCAGGAGCAGAAGGCCAAGGAGACGCTGGAGATCCTGGCCCCGCTCGCGCACCGGCTGGGCATGAACACGATCAAGTGGGAGCTGGAGGACCTGGCGTTCCGCACGCTGTTCCCCAAGCGCTTCGACGAGATCAGCCGGCTCATCGCCGAGCACACCCCGCAGCGCGACTCGCTGCTGCGCACCGTGACCCAGAAGGTCGCCAACGACCTCAAGGCCGCCAAGATCAAGTCGGAGACGACCGGGCGGCCGAAGCACCTGTACTCCGTCTACCAGAAGATGATCGTCCGCGGCCGCGACTTCGGCGACATCTACGACCTGGTCGGCGTGCGCATCCTGGTCGACACCGTGCGCGACTGCTACGCGGCCCTCGGCGTGATCCACGCGAACTGGCAGCCCGTCCCGGGCCGGTTCAAGGACTACATCGCCATGCCGAAGTTCAACATGTACCAGTCGCTGCACACGACGGTCATCGGACCCACCGGCAAGCCCGTCGAGCTGCAGATCCGCACCTACGCGATGCACCGCACGGCCGAATACGGCATCGCCGCGCACTGGCGCTACAAGGAGACCAAGAACGCCACGATCGCCGGCCCGCCCGCGCACATCGACGAGATGACCTGGCTGCGGCAGCTGCTGGACTGGCAGCGCGAGGCGAGCGACCCGAGCGAGTTCCTCGACGCGCTGCGGTTCGACCTGTCGAGCCAGGAGGTCTACGTCTTCACGCCGAAGGGCGACGTGATCGCGCTGCCCACCGGCTCGACGCCCGTCGACTTCGCCTACGCCGTGCACACCGAGGTCGGCCACAAGTGCATCGGCGCCCGCGTCAACGGCAAGCTCGTGCCGCTGGAGAGCACGCTGTCCAACGGCGACGTCATCGAGATCTTCACCTCGAAGTCCGAGACGGCCGGCCCGACCCAGGACTGGCTCGGCTTCGTCAAGAGCCCGCGGGCCCGGACCAAGATCCGGCAGTACTTCAACAAGGAGCGCCGCGAGGAGGCGATCGAGGCCGGCAAGGAGGCGATCGTCAAGGCCATGCGCAAGCAGGGTCTGCCGCTGCAGCGCCTGCTCACGTCCGAGTCGCTGATGACGATCGCCCGGGAGCTGCACCTCGCCGACGTGGCCGCCCTCTACGCCGCCGTCGGCGACGGGCAGGCCTCGGCCCAGTCGATCGTGCAGCGCCTCGTGCAGGGCTACGGCGGCGAGGAGGGCGCGGTCGAGGACATCGCCGAGACCGCCATCCCGACCCGGCCGGCCCGCGCCCGGACCGCCGCCACCGACCCCGGCGTCGAGGTCCTCGGCGTCGACGACGTGTGGATCAAGCTGGCGCGCTGCTGCACCCCGGTGCCGGGCGACGCCGTCTTCGGCTTCGTCACCCGCTCCGGCGGCGTCTCCGTCCACCGCGACGACTGCGCGAACGCGGCGGACCTCAAGGAGCAGCCGGAGCGGGTCCTGGAGGTCAGCTGGAAGCCCACGAGCGCCTCGACGTTCCTCGTGGCCATCCAGGTGGAGGCGCTCGACCGCCACAAGCTCCTGGCCGACGTGACCCGGGTCCTGTCCGACGAGAAGGTCAACATCCTCTCGGCCACGGTCACGACCACGCGGGACCGGGTGGCCATCAGCCGCTTCAGCTTCGAGATGGCCGACCCCAAGCACCTCAACCACCTGCTGGCGGCCGTCCGGCGCATCGACGGCGTCTACGACGCCTACCGCGTCACGTCCGGCGCCTGACGCACGGCGGATACGACGAGGGCCGCCCACCGGATTCGGTGGGCGGCCCTGTCGCTTGCGGAACTTACGGGGTCGGGGCGCTCATCGTCAGGCTCTTGATGCGCACCTCGGTCTTCGGCTTGCCCTCGCTCGGCCCCGCGGACGGGTCCGCGGCCGGCGCCGACGGGTCCGGCACCACGCCGGCCTCCGCGACCTTCTTGACCAGGTCCAGGCCCTCGGTCACCTTGCCGACGACCGTGTAGTTCGCGTCGAGCTGGGCGATGTCCTTGTAGACGATGAAGAACTGGCTGCCGGTCGAGGCCGGCTGGCCGTTGTTCGCCATCGCCACGACGCCCTCGCCGTAGGCCGGGCGCTTGCCGGTCGGCAGGTTCTCCTCGGCGTAGCGGTAGGAGGGGCCGCCGTAGCCGGTGCCGAACGGGTCGCCGCACTGCAGCACGTAGATGCTCTGCAGCACCAGGCGGTGGCAGGTGGTGTTGTCGAAGAACTTCTTGCTGGCCAGGTAGGTGAAACTTTCCGCCGTGCACGGGGCGTGGGCGGTGTCGACCTCGATCTTGATCGTGCCGACGCTCGTGTCCAGCGTCATCGTCTGGGTGCCGGTGCGCGCCTCACCCGTGGTCGGGGGCTTGCCCACGTCCTTGGTGTTCTTCGCCAGCTCCGGGTCCGGCGCCGCGCTCGCGCTCGGGTTGACCAGCGGCTGCCAGGCACAGGCTCCCGGTGCGCCCGCCGAGCCCGACGGGTTCGCCGAGGCCGCGTCCTTCTTCTCGTCGCCGCCGGTCAGCGCGACCACCAACCAGGCCGCGATGAGCACCACGACCAGGGCACCCGCCCCGGCGGCGATCGTCGTGTTCCTACGGCGCCGGAGTCGGGACTGCTCGGCCCGGTCGGCCATCTCCCGTTCCAGCCGCGAACGCGCCGCGGCGCGCTGACGGTCCCGGTTGGTGCTCACGGTTGGTACTCCTTGCTCAACAGGGATGGGGTGGACTTCACGCTTCAGGAGCTGCTGGAGGCGCCGGCCGACGGCGCGGCGGAGGCGGGGGTCGAGGCCGCCCCGCTCGTGGAGGGGACGGGCTCGGGCTCCGGCGGCGCCTGGTCGGTGACGGTCAGCGAGCTGATCTTCACTTCCTGGTTGGGCTTGCCGCCGCCGGCCTGGATCGAGCCGTCGTTGCCGGCCGCGCCGATCTTCTGCAGCACGTCGAGGCCGCCCACGATCGTGCCGAAGACCGTGTAGTTCGGCGGGAACTGCTGGTCCTTGAAGACCAGGAAGAACTGGCTGCTGTTGGTGTTCGCGCCGGAGTTGGCCATCGCCAGCGTGCCGGCCGGGTACAGCGCGGTGTTCGCCGCGGGGGCGGAGGCGTCGCCGGGCGTGCTCGGGTCGGCCGACGGGGCGCTCGGCGACGGGAGGTTCTCGTCCGGGAACCGGTACGCCGGGCCGCCGCTGCCGGTGCCGGACGGGTCGCCGCACTGCAGGATGGTGTCCGTCGAACGGTGGCAGGTCGTGTTGTCGAAGAACTTCTTGCCCGCCAGGTACCGGAAGCTGTTCACGGTGCACGGCGCCTTGCTCGGGTCGAGCTTGGCGGTCACCGTGCCCTGGCCGAGCGTGATCGTCATCGTCTCGACGCCGTTCTTCACGACGTCCTTCACCGGCGGCTTGCCGACGTCGACGATGCCTGCGGCCGGGTCGACGGACGTGTACGCACAGTCCGCGGCCACGGCCGGGGCGGGAGAGAAGCCGCCGGTCTTCCAGATCACGACCACGACCAGCAACACGAGCACCACGGCCGTGCCGATGCCCGCCTGCCACTGACGGCGGCGCCGCGCCGCGGCCGCCCTCCGGGCAATCTGCCGCTCGGTCTTGGCCCGCGCCAGAGCGCGCTGCCGGCTCTTACTGGAAGCCACCTGTGCTCCCCTCCAGGAAAATACATTTGGGTGCCACGTCACACGCCCGCCAGAGTGTACGGGTAGAACCAGCAATGCGGGTCGCCGCCCGGTCACGGTTCGCTGGGCCTGACCTCCGGATAGGGTTTACCTGCGCGTGAACGGGACATCGACAGTGAGGAGCGCCGCCGTGCTGGTTGCCGGGTTCCCGGCCGAGGCGTTCGGGACCAACTGCTTCGTGGTGGCCCCCGGGCCGGGCGAGCAGTGCGTGGTCATCGACCCGGGCATCGGGGTGACGGACCGCCTCGACGAGGTGCTGGCCGAGCATCGTCTCCAGCCCGCCGCGGTGCTGCTCACCCATGGCCACCTCGACCACACGTTCTCCGTGACGCCGGTCTGCGGCGCGCGCGGGATCACCGCGTACATCCACCCCGACGACGCCGAGATGCTCGCCGACCCCACCAAGGGCCTGAGCACGGACCTCACGGCGCTGTTCGGCGGCCGGCTGACGTGGACCGAGCCCGAGGACGTGGCGCCGCTGGAGGACGGCCTGGTGCTCAAGATCGCCGGGCTGGAGCTGACGGTCGACCACGCGCCGGGGCACACCCGCGGCTCGGTGATGTTCCGCGGCGGCGACGGCGACGACCGGCTGTGCTTCTCCGGCGACGTGCTCTTCCGCGACTCGATCGGCCGCACCGACCTGCCCGGCGGGAGCATGCGGCAGATGATGGCGAGCCTGCGGGACAAGGTGCTGACGCTGCCCGACGAGACCGTCGTGCTGCCCGGGCACGGCCCCGAGACGACCATCGGCCGCGAGCGGGCCCGCAACCCCTATCTCCGTGAGGCGCTCGAGGCGCCGCGTAAAGGCTGGTAGACACCGATGACCCGACCCACGCCGCTGTCCGGCTTCCCGGAGTGGCTCCCCGCGCAGCGCATCGCCGAGCAGCAGGTGCTCGACCGGCTGCGCCGCACCTTCGAGCTCTACGGCTTCTCCTCGCTGGAGACCCGGGCCGTCGAGCCGCTCGACCAGCTGCTGCGCAAGGGCGAGACCTCCAAGGAGGTATACACCCTCCGCCGCCTCCAGGCCGCCGAGGGCGAGGACGAGGTGAGCCTGGGGTTGCACTTCGATCTGACCGTTCCGTTCGCCCGCTATGTGCTTGAAAATGCCGGAAAGCTGCAGTTCCCGTTCCGGCGCTACCAGATCCAGAAGGTGTGGCGGGGCGAGAAGCCACAGGCCGGACGCTACCGCGAGTTCCTGCAGGCCGACATCGACATCGTCGACCGCGACACCCTCCCGCCCCACTATGAGGCCGAAATCCCGCTGGTCATCGGCGACGCGCTGCGCTCGCTGCCGATTCCTCCAGTCAAGATCATGGTGAACAACCGCAAGCTGTGCGAGGGCTTCTACCGCGGCCTCGGACTGCGCGACCCCGAGGAAATCCTCAGAATAGTCGACAAGCTGGACAAGATCGGCCCGAACGCCGTCGCCCAGCTCATCGTCGCGGCCGGCGGCACCGAGGCGCAGGCCAAGGCGTGCCTCGCGCTGGCCGAGATCCGGGCCCAGGACGACTCCTTCGCCGACGCCGTGCGCGCGCTCGGCGTCGAGCACCCGCTGCTCGACGAGGGCGTCGGCGAGCTCGCCGCGGTCGTGCAGACGGCCCGGGAGCACAGTCCCGGCCTGGTCGAGGCCACCCTGAAGATCGCCCGCGGGCTCGACTACTACACCGGGACCGTCTACGAGACGGAGCTGGTCGGCTACGAGCAGTACGGCTCCATCTGCTCCGGCGGCCGGTACGACAACCTGGCCAGCGCGGGCAAGGACGTCTTCCCGGGCGTGGGCATCTCCATCGGCGTGTCGCGCCTGCTCGGCCTGCTCTTCGACGCCGGCGGGCTGGCCGTCAGCCGCCCCACCCCGACCGCGGTGCTCGTCGCGCTGTGGAGCGAGCAGGAGCGGGCGACCAGCAACCGCATCGCCGCCGAGCTGCGCGCCCGGGGGATCGCCACCGAGGTCGCCCCCGTCCCCGCGAAGCTCGGCAAGCAGATCCGCTACGCCGAGCGCCGGGGCATCCCGTTCGTGTGGTTCCCGGCCAGCGCCTCGGCCGAGGGCGGCGATCAGGTCAAGGACATCCGCTCCGGCGAGCAGGTGCCCGCCACGAGCGCGGAGTGGAACCCCCCGGCCGAGGACATGGCGCCGAGACTGCAGTGAAAGAATGAGGGTGACTTTGCGTAGTTCGCCGAAGGAGACCTCGTGATCCGATCCCATGAGTCCGGCACCCTGCGTGGCGCCGACGCCGGAACGACCGTGACGCTGGCCGGCTGGGTGGCCCGCCGCCGCGACCACGGCGGGGTCATCTTCGTCGACCTGCGCGACGCCTCGGGCGTGGTCCAGGTCGTCTTCCGCGAGGAGATGCAGGCCGCGCACGCGCTGCGCAACGAGTACTGCGTGCTCGTCACCGGCGAGGTGCGGCTGCGCCCCGAGGGCAACGAGAACCCCGACCTGCCCACCGGCGCGGTCGAGGTCGTCGCCACCGGCCTCGAGGTGCTCTCGGAGGCCGCGCCGCTGCCCCTGCCGATCGACGACGGGGAATCGCAGGGGAAGAGCTCCGTCAGTGACGACGTCCGTTACCGGTACCGCTACCTCGACCTGCGCCGCTCCGGGCCGCACAAGGCCATGAAGCTGCGCAGCCGGGCCAACCAGATCGCGCGCAACCTGCTCGCCGACCGGGACTTCGTCGAGGTCGAGACCCCGACGCTGACCCGCTCCACGCCCGAGGGGGCCCGCGACTTCCTGGTGCCGGTCCGGCTGCAGCCCGGCACCTGGTATGCGCTGCCCCAGTCGCCGCAGCTGTTCAAGCAGCTGCTCATGGTCGGCGGCCTGGAGCGGTACTACCAGATCGCCCGCTGCTACCGCGACGAGGGCTTCCGGGCCGACCGCCAGCCCGAGTTCACCCAGCTCGACATCGAGATGTCGTTCGTGACCCAGGACGACATCATCGAGCTCGGCGAGTCGATCGTCCGGGCGCTGTGGTCCGACCTCGCCGGGCACGAGATCAGCGGCGAGATTCCGCGCCTGACCTGGCACGACGCCCTGGCGCGCTACGGCTCCGACAAGCCTGACCTGCGCTACTCGGTGGAGCTGACGGAGCTCACGCAGTACCTGCGCGGCACCGAGTTCCGCGTCTTCGCCGGCGCGATCGACGCGGGCGGCTACGTGGGCGCGGTCGTGATGCCCGGTGGCGCCGCGCAGACCCGCAAGGAGCTCGACGGCTGGCAGGACTGGGCCAAGGCGCGCGGCGCGAAGGGCCTGGCCTACGTGGTGCTCGACGCCGAGACCGGCGAGGCCCGCGGCCCGGTCGCCAAGAACCTCTCCGCCGAGCACCTGGGCGGCCTGGCCGACGCGGTCGGCGCCAAGCCGGGCGACGCGGTCTTCTTCGCCGCCTCGACCGAGCGGCGCGAGGCGCAGGAGCTGCTGGGCGCGGCCCGCGTCGAGATCGCCAAGCGCGCCAAGCTCGTGGACGAGAGCGCGTGGGCGTTCTGCTGGATCGTAGACGCGCCGATGTTCGAGCCCACCGACCCGGAGGCCGGCGGCACCGGCGGCGGGGCCAAGGGCTGGACGGCCGTGCACCACCCGTTCACCTCGCCGAACCGGGAGTGGATCGACCGGTTCGAGGAGTCGCCCGGCGAGGCGCTCGCCTACGCGTACGACATCGTCTGCAACGGCAACGAGATCGGCGGCGGATCGGTCCGTATCCACCGCGGCGACGTGCAGCGGCGCGTGTTCGACATCCTCGGCATCACCGCCGAGGACGCGGCGGACAAGTTCGGCTTCCTGCTCGAGGCGTTCAAGTACGGCCCGCCGCCGCACGCCGGCATCGCCTTCGGCTGGGACCGCATCTGCATGCTGCTCTCCGGCGCGGAGTCGATCCGCGAGGTCATCGCGTTCCCGAAGACCGGCGGCGGCTTCGACCCGCTGACCGGCGCGCCGACCCCCATCACCAAGGAGCAGCGGGCCGAGGCCGGCGTCGACGCCAAGCCCAAGGCCCCGGTCCCCGCCGACGTGAAGGTCCCGGTCGAGCGCTCGAACTGAGCTCCGGACTGTAGGGTCGGGGGCCGTGGACGGCTTGTTCGAGGTTCAACCAGCTGGTGGCGGCCCGGAATCCCCGATCGGGGACCCGGCCGCCACCGGCGGCTTCACCGACGTCGCGGCCGACGCGCCGCTCGCGGTCCGGATGCGCCCGGCCAGCCTCGACGAGCTCGTCGGCCAGCAGCACCTGCTGGCCCCCGGCGCGCCGCTGCGCCAGCTCGTCGGCGGCGCGTCGCCGATGTCGGTGATCCTCTGGGGGCCGCCCGGCTCCGGCAAGACCACCATCGCGCACCTCGTCGCCGGGGCCACCGACCGGAACTTCGTCGCGCTGTCGGCGCTCTCGGCCGGGGTCAAGGACGTGCGCGCGGTCATCGACACCGCCCGCAAGGAGCGCCGCCGCGGCGGGCCGCCCACGGTGCTGTTCATCGACGAGGTGCACCGCTTCAGCAAGACCCAGCAGGACTCGTTGCTGGCCGCGGTGGAGGACCGCACCGTGACGCTGCTCGCGGCCACCACCGAGAACCCGTACTTCTCCGTCATCTCCCCGCTGCTGTCCCGCTGCGTGCTGCTGACCCTGCAGCCGCTCACCGACGACGACGTGCGCGCGCTGCTGAACCGCGCGGTCACCGACGCCCGCGGGCTGGACGGCGCCGTGACGCTCGACGCCGACGCGGAGGCGCATCTGGTACGGCTGGCCCGCGGCGACGTCCGCAAGGCGCTCACGGCCCTCGAGGCGGCCGCGGGGGCGGCGATCGCGCAGGGCATGGCCACCGTCGACCTCGCGACCGCCGAGCGGGCCGTGGACGTGGCGGCGCTGCGCTACGACCGCGACGGCGACGAGCACTACGACGTGGTCAGCGCCTTCATCAAGAGCATCCGCGGCTCCGACGTCGACGCGGCCCTGCACTACCTGGCCCGTATGATCACCGCGGGGGAGGACGCCCGGTTCATCGCCCGGCGCATGGTCATCTCGGCCAGCGAGGACATCGGCATGGCCGACCCGACCGCGCTGCCGATCGCGACGGCCGCCGCGCACGCCGTCGAATACGTCGGGCTGCCCGAGGTCCAGATCGTCCTCGCCCAGGCCGTGATCCACCTCGCGCTCGCGCCGAAGTCCAACGCGGTGGTCGCGGCCATCGGCGCGGCCATGGCCGACGTCCGCTCCGGGCACGGCGGTGCGGTTCCCGCGCATTTACGCGATTCGCACTACAAGGGGGCGAGCCGGGTCGGGCACGGGAAGGGGTACAAATACCCTCACGACGATCCGCGTGGCGTGGTGCAGCAGGAGTACGCCCCGGAAGGGATTCGCGACCGGGAGTACTACCGCCCGAAGGGCCATGGCGCAGAGCGCGCCGTGGCGGAACGATTGCCCAAACTGCGGCGTATCGTGCGGGGGACCGCAGCGACCGGAGCCTCCGGGGCAGGTGACGCTTCGGAGCCGAACAGCAGCGTGGAGGAGCGACACCGGTGAGTTCGGGTCGAGACGAGGCCAAGAAGCGGCGCGGCCGCGGCAAGGCCGACCCAGGCTCGAGCGAGGACGAACTCGGCTGGCTGGCCGAGCTGCGCAGCGTGGGCAACGACCCGGCGGACGACTTCGGCGCCCAGGCCCCCGGCTACGGCGCGCCGGCCGCGGCGGACGTGCTCGACGGGGTGAATCCGCGCCGCGCGGTGCCGCCGCAGTCGCGCGGCGACGCCCCGGCGAACGCCGGCCCCGGCCCCGGCGGTTTCCCTCCCGGCAACCCCGGCGGTTTCCCTCCCGGCGCTCCTGGCGGCCCCGGCGGTCCTGGCTCCAGTGGTCTCGGTCGCGGCGGTCCCGGTGGCGGCGCTCCTGGCAGCGGTGGTCCTGGCAGCGGTGGTCCGGGCGGTCCTGGTGGCGGCGGTCCCGGTGGTGGTGCCGGCGCGCCTGATGCCGAGCCTTTGTCGGGCCGGTCGGGCGGGCGCTCACGTTCGTCCCGGTCGCGTGCCGAGGTCCCCGCGCCGCCGGCCGAGCCGACGCAGGCCTGGCGCGTGCCGCGCGACGCCGCGCCCGCCGCCGGGCCGGTCACGGAGGCGATGCCGACCTGGCGTCCCCCGCGCGATGTGCTGCGCGAGTCCACCGAGGCCGCCCCGCCGCCGCCTCCGGCCGTCGCCGCCCCGCCTGCGGCTGCGGCTGCGGCGAACCCGGACGCGACGCAGGCCTGGCGCGCGCCCCGGGGAGCCGCGCGCGAGTCCACGTCCGGCTCCCGGCCGGCCGATCCGCGGCGGGAGTCGACGTCCGGGTCTCGTCCGGCGCATCCGTCGGAGCCCTGGCGTGAGCCGGCCGTGGATTCCCGTCGTGAGGCCGTCACGGATCCGCGGCGGGAGTCGACGTCCGGGTCTCGTCCCGCGCACCCGTCGGAGCCTTTGCCTGCATCGCGAGCGGAGCCGCGGCATGAGTCCACATCGGACTCGCGGGAGCCGTGGCGGGAGCCGCGGGCCGTCGGTGGTGCCGAGGGAGAGTCGCGCCGGGACGGCGGGGCCCGCGGGCGCCGTACGGCTCGTGAGATGGCCGCTGCCTGGGAAGCGACCGCCGCGGCCACGCTGGCTCCGTCCGACTCGGCGCCGTCCGGGCCGCCCGCTGCGCCGCCGGCCGGTGGTGGGCGCCGGCGTGCGCCCGAGACCGAGGCCGAGCCGCCGGCCGGGCGCCGGGCCGCCCACGCGCTGCCCGAGCCGCGGCGGGGCGAGACCGAGCCGCCGGCCGGGCGCCGTTCGGCCGGTCCCGCCGGTGGCGGTGGCCGTCGGCACGCGGCCGAACCCGACGAGCCCGCCGCCTTCCACCCCGGCCCAGCCCCCGACCAGCGCACCGGCGATGTGCGCGGCGGCGACGTCCGTGGCGGCGGCCCCCGGACCGGCGAGGTGCGCGGCCCCGACCAGCGCGCCGGCGATGTGCGCGGCCCGGACCAGCGCGGCGGTGACGTGCGCGGCCCGGACCAGCGCGCCGGTGACGTGCGCGGCCCCGACCAGCGCACCGGCGCCCTGCGCGGAGCCGATCAGCGCGGCTCCGACCAGCGGGGAGCCGACCAGCGCGGCGGCGACTCCCGAGGCGGCGATGGGCGCGGCCGTGACCAGCGCACCGGCGAGATCCGTGGCGGCGACGCACGCTCCGGTGAGGTGCGCGCCGGTATGCCCGCCGAGGCTCCGAGCCGCCGCGGCCCCGACGCTCCTGGCAACGGCCAGGGCAACCCAGGCACCGCGGGGAAGCAGGGCAACCCAGGCAACCCAGGCAGCCAGGGCAGCCAGGGCAGCCAGGACGGGCCCGGCGGTCGCGGCACCCGCCCCGGCGACGACCAGCGTGGCCCCGGCGCTCGTGGTGGCCGTGGCGGTCCCGGCGCGGGTCAGGGCGGCTCGGGCGGGCCCCGTGGCCGCGGCGGGCAAGGTGGCCAAGGCGGTCAGGGTGGCCCGGGCGGACCCGGCGGCCGTGGCGGTGCCGGCGGCGGTCAGGGTGGCGGCCAGTTCGGCAACGGGAGGGCCCCCGGTGGCCGGACCCAGCCCGACGGCCCGCCGCCGAAGCCGTTCGTCGATCTCGCGCGCTTCGATCCCAACCCGGTCACGTACCGGGGAACAGCCAGCTCGCCGGCCGCGTTCGACTGGGAGTCCACGACGCAGATCGCGCCGTTCGGGCTGCTCCAGCGGGCTCAGGTCAAGCGGGTCCGGCAGTTGCGATACTTCACGATCATTTTCCTGGTGCTCGCCGTCGTCAGCGCCCCGGCCGCGTTCTTCGTCATCCGCGAGCTCTCGCGCGACCCCGTGTTCGCGGAGCTCGATGATCTTGATCTGCCCGAGTGGGCCGCTCGCAACCCCACCGACGGGGCGGTCGGCAGCCGCTGGTGCATCAACGAGTGCCGGTCCCGGCAGCGTACGTGGGAGTCCGCGCGCGGGCCCGAGGAGACCAACCGCGCCTTCGTGGGCAAGCTGCGCGACGCCGGCTGGGTGGAGTGGAGCATTCCAGATTGCCAGGCCGAGGGCGTGGACGGCATCGAGACGTGCTGGCAGCGCGACGAGTACGTGCTCGACCTGTGGGTCCGCGCCGCCGTGTGCGACGTGAAGGGCGCCCGGCCGACGATCAGCGCCGCGCCGCCCCCGAGCGCGGGCGCGAAGCCGCCGACCGCGAAGCCGTCGGCGAAGGCGTCCGAGGCCGCGCCGGGCGAGGCCGACCCCGGTCCGGCACCCACGGCGATCTGCCCGCTGGCCGTCACGACGATCAAAGTTTTCAACCGCATCAGTTACGACCCCGGCGGTGGTGGGCAACCCGGCCCGTGAACCGCGCGAAGTGAAAGCGCACATCCTGCGCCGGTCGAAGCGCGGCAATGCATCACGGAGGGTAGGGTTCCTCCGTTGGAATCACGCATTCATGCGGGTTGAGGAGGAACGGCGTGACCGTGTCCCTGGGCGGTATCGCGGCGCTGGTGGCGTCGGGTGGCTTCTTTGTGCTCGTCCTCGTGCTGGCCGTGCCCATCCTGCGCGCGCGGCACACGATCGACGCGGCCACCGGTGCGCTGCGCGACGCCGCCAACCAGACCACGCCGATGCTGGAGCGGGTCAATACCACGATCGACAACGTGAACACCGCGCTGACGCAGGTGCACACGACGCTCGACGGGGTCAACATGCAGCTCGCGCGAATCGACACCATCACCGAAAACGTGTCGCACGTCAGCGCGAATGTTGCGAACCTGTCCACGGTGGTCAGTGCGGCCGCGGCCAACCCGCTGGTGAAGGTCGCCGCGTTCGGCTACGGCGTGCGCAAGGCCGCGGCCAACCGGCGCCGTGACGCCGACGAGGCCGAGGTCCGCGAGCAGATCAAGCAGCGGCGCCAGCGCGGCTGAGTACCGTGGCCGACTGAAGGTACGACCAACACAACAAGGGAAGGGTTGAGCCATGCGGCGTCTGCTGTGGCTCGGAATCGGACTCGCCGTCGGGGCGCTGGTGGTCCGGGCGGTCACCAAGAAGGCCCAGGCCTTCACCCCGCAGGGCATCGCGGCGTCGGCGCGGGACGGTGCCATGGGCATCGCCGCCGGAGTGCGCAGCTTCGTGGACGACGTGCGCGACGGCATGGCCGAGCGTGAGGCCGAGATCCAGGCCGCGTTCGCCGAAGGCCTGACCCTCGACGACGACCTTTACCCGGAAGGCCCGCAGTACCGATGAGAACCGCCGAGATCAAGCGACGCTTCCTGGCCCACTTCGAGAACAACGGGCACACGGTGGTGCCGTCGGCGCCGCTACCGGCGATCGCGGACCCCAACCTGCTGTTCATCAACGCGGGCATGGTCCAGTTCGTGCCGTTCTTCCTGGGTCAGCGCACCCCGCCCTACAGCCGGGCCACGAGCGTGCAGAAGTGCATCCGCACGCCCGACATCGACGAGGTCGGCAAGACCAGCCGGCACGGCACGTTCTTCCAGATGAACGGCAACTTCAGCTTCGGCGACTACTTCAAGGAAGGCGCCATCAAGCTGGCCTGGGAGCTGTCGACGAACTCCGTCGCCGACGGCGGCTTCGGGCTGGACCCGGAGCGCATCTGGGCCACCGTCTACCTGGACGACGACGAGGCCATCGACATCTGGCGGCGCACCGGCCTGCCCGCCGAGCGCATCGTGCGGCGCGGCAAGAAGGACAACTTCTGGTCGATGGGCATCCCGGGCCCGGCCGGCCCCTGCTCGGAGCTGTACTACGACCGCGGCGCCGCCTACGGCAAGGCCGGCGGCCCCGAGGTCGACGAGGACCGCTACCTGGAGTACTGGAACCTCGTCTTCATGCAGCACGAGATCACCAACGTGAAGTCGAAGGAGATCTTCGACATCGTCGGTGACCTGCCCAACAAGAACATCGACACCGGCATGGGCCTGGAGCGCATCGCCTCCATCCTGCAGGGCGTCGACAACCTGTACGAGATCGACGAGGTCCAGCCGATCCTGGCCAAGGCCGCGGAGCTGACCGGCAAGCGCTACGGCCAGGCCGTGTCCCAGGTCGCCGCCGAGAGCCACCCCGACGACGTGCGCCTGCGCGTCATCGCCGACCACGTGCGCACCGCGCTGATGGTCATCTCCGACGGCGTCATCCCGAGCAACGAGGGCCGCGGCTACGTGCTGCGCCGGATCCTGCGCCGCGCGATCCGCTCGATGCGCCTGCTCGGCTGGCAGGAGGGCCCGTCGCTGCCGCTGCTGCTGCCGATCGCCCGCGACTGCATGGCCCCGTCCTACCCCGAGGTCGCCGCGGAGTACGACCGGATCTCGCAGTACGCGTACGGCGAGGAGGAGCGCTTCCTGCAGACCCTCAACGCCGGCACCACCATCCTCGACCTGGCCGTCACCGAGACGAAGGCCAAGGGCGGCTCGCTGCTGGCCGGCGACAAGGCGTTCCAGCTGCACGACACCTACGGCTTCCCGATCGACCTGACCCTGGAGATCGCGGCCGAGCAGGGCCTGGCCGTGGACGAGGACGGCTTCCGCCGGCTCATGGCCGAGCAGAAGGCCAACGCCAAGGCCGACGCCCAGGCGCGCAAGACCGGCCACGCCGACCTGTCCGCCTACCGCGCGGCGCTGGAGCAGGGCGGCCCGGTCGAGTTCACCGGCTACCGCGAGGCCGCCCGCGAGTCCCGGGTCCGCACCCTGCTCGGCGCGAAGGCGGCGGGGGAGGGCGAGGAGGTCTCGCTGGTCCTCGACGCGACCCCGTTCTACGCCGAGAGCGGCGGCCAGCTCGCCGACTCCGGGTTCATCACGCTCGGCGGCGGCAAGGTCGAGGTGCTCGACGTCCAGTCGCCGCTGCCCGGCCTCATCGTGCACCGCGCGCGCGTGGTGGCCGGCGAGGTCCACCCCGGCGACACCGCGTTCGCCGAGATCGACGTCGACCGGCGCCGGGCCGTGTCCCGCGCGCACACCGCGACGCACCTGATCCACCAGACGATGCGCAACTTCCTCGGCGAGTCGGCGACCCAGGCGGGCTCGCTCAACGCCCCGGGCCGGCTGCGCTTCGACTTCAACACACCCGGGGCCGTGCCCGCGAGCGTCCTGCACGACGTGGAGCAGCAGGTCAACGAGGTGCTCCTGCGCGACCTGCAGGTGAACGCCTTCATCACCTCGCAGGAGGAGGCGCGCAAGATCGGCGCCATGGCGCTGTTCGGCGAGAAGTACGGCGACGAGGTCCGGGTCGTCGAGGTCGGCGACTACGCCCGCGAGCTGTGCGGCGGCACCCACGTCGAGCGCTCCTCGCAGCTGGGCCTGGTGAAGATCCTCTCCGAGGCGTCGGTCGGCTCCGGCGTGCGCCGCGTCGAGGCGCTGGTCGGCCTGGACGCGTTCAGTCACCTGGCCCGCGAGCACGTGCTCGTGTCCCGGCTGGCCGAGCTGTTCCGGGTCCCCGGCGACCAGGTGGCCGATCGCGTCGAGCAGACGGTCGCCCAGCTGCGTGACGCCGAGCGCGAGCTGGAGAAGCTGCGCACGCAGGTCGTGCTGGCCGGGGCCGGCGCGCTGGCCGAGGGGGCCCGCGACGTGCGCGGCGTCGCGTTCGTCGGCACCGAGGCGCCCGAGGGCACGTCGGCCAACGAGGTGCGCACGCTGGTGCAGGAGATCCGCGGCCGCATCCCGGCGGACCGCCCGGCCGTCGTGGCCGTGACCTCGCGGGCGGGCGGCAAGGCGTCGCTGGTCGTGGCCGTCAACGCGGCCGGCAAGGACCGCGGCCTCAAGGCGGGCGACCTGGTCAAGGGCGCCCTGTCCGGCCGCGGCGGCGGCAACGCCGACCTCGCGCAGGGCGGCGGCGTCCCGGCCGCCGAGGCGCCGAACCTGCTCGCCGCGGTGGAGAGGGCCCTGTAAAAAGCCCTGCAAGCAGCTCGATGGGGCGGTCCCGCACAGGGGCCGCCCTTTTGCTGTCCGCGCCGATTTGCCGAAATCCGAAATACCGGATGTATCCCCCGAGTGGGGGACAGTCCACGCAACCGGCGTGTCGGACGGTGACGCGGCGCGCACGGGCCGCGTCACCGGCCGGAAACCCTGTCCGGCCAATGGTTCAAGCCCGTCTTAAGTCTTCCGTTCCCGGCACCCGGTCGAGCGGGGGGTGGAGCGTAACGGTGCGCGAAACGGTTATCGTGCGCGTGTGGAGCAGTGGACCAGGGGAAGACGCCTCGGCATCGACGTGGGGTCGGTGCGGGTCGGCGTGGCCGTGTGTGACCCCGACGGCATCCTCGCCAGCCCCGTGGCCACCGTCGCGCGAGACCAGAAGACCGAGCCGGACAAGCAGCCGTCCGACATCTCGGAGATTCTCCGGTACGTCGCCGAGTATGAAGCCGTCGAGCTCGTCGTGGGCCTGCCGATCAATCTGGCGGGCCGCGAGGGTCCGGCGGCGACCCTCGTCAGGCAGTATGCGGATCGGCTGGCCGCCGCGGCGGCGCCGGTGCCCGTCGTGCTGACGGACGAGAGGATGTCCACCGCGACGGCAGCACGTAGGCTGTCGGAGCGCGGCGTCCGAGGCAGGAGCCAGCGCGCGGTCGTCGACCAGGCGGCCGCGGTGGAGATCCTGCAGGGTTGGCTCGACGCCAGACGTGCCGGAGCAGTTCGTGGCTGAGCGCCCAGGAGGCAGAGTGCAGATGGACGAGCTGGATCTGGCGTGGGAGGACGAGGAGCGGCCGCGTCACCGGCACCGGTCCAACTCCAACTCCGCCCCGGCCAGGAAACGCAAGAAGGGCCGCGGCGGCAAGACCTTCCTCGCCTTCTTCATCAGCCTGCTGGTCGTCGGCGGCCTCGCTCTCGGTGTGTGGGTCGGCATCGACAAGGTCAAGAACATGTTCAACGCCCCCGACTACAACGGCGGGGGCACCGGTGAGGTGACGGTCGAGGTCGTGCAGGGCCAGCTCGCCGCCGACATCGCCAACACCCTCGTCGAGAAGGACGTCGTCAAGAGCGCCAAGGCGTTCATCGAGGCGGCCAAGAACGACGAGCGCAGCCGCAAGCTCCAGGCGGGCTTCTACAGCCTCCGCAAGCAGATGAAGGCTTCGGCCGCGCTGTCGCTCATGCTCGACCCGCGCAGCCGCGTCGTGAACAAGGTGACCCTGCCCGAGGGCCTGACCTGGCAGGACACGTTCAAGAAGCTGTCGGACGTCACGAAGATCCCCTACTCGGACTTCGAGAACGCGGCCAAGGACCCGAAGGCGCTCGGCGTCGGCGACGTCTGGTACACGCGGCAGGACAAGAAGGAGCGCGACCCGGGCATCGAGGGCTTCCTGTTCCCGGCGACCTACGACCTCCCGCCGAACGTCGACGCGGCCGGCATCCTGAAGATCATCATCGCCCGGTTCAACCAGGAGATCGAGAAGATCGGCTTCATCGACACGGTCCAGAGCGCGCTGCACATCTCGCCCTACGAGGCGCTCGTGGCGTCGTCGATCGCCCAGGTCGAGGGCCTCGACAAGGACCAGGCCGGCATCGTGCGGGTGCTGTACAACCGCGTCTACAGCGGCAAGTTCCCGTGCAACTGCCTGCAGGTCGACAGCACGGTCAACTACTACCTGCGGATCACGAACAAGGGCGCCAAGCCCTCGACCGAGCTGCTCAACAGCGAGATCCACAACAGGAACAATCCCTACAACACGCACGACTTCCCCGGCATGCCGCGCGGCCCGATCAGCAACCCGGGCAACAGCGCGCTGAGTGCGGCCATGAACCCGCCGAAGTCGGACTACTACTACTTCCTCGCCATCAACACGCAGGGCGACACCGCCTACGCCAAGACGTACTCGGAGTTCCAGCAGCTCTGGACCCAGGCGCAGAAGAACGGCGTGAAGTAGTGCCCCGTGCCGCGGTGCTGGGCAAGCCGGTGGGCCACTCGCGCTCACCGGCGATCCACCGTGCCGGGTATGCCGCGGCGGGCCTGGGCGGCTGGACGTACGACGCCATCGAATGCGACGAGAGCGCCCTGGCGGATCTGGTCGGCGGGCTCGGCCCCGAGTGGGCCGGGCTCTCCCTGACCATGCCGCTCAAGGAGGCGGCCCTGCGGGTCGCGAACCTCGTCGACCCGTTCGCGGCGGCGATCGGCGCCGCGAACACGCTCGTGCGCCGTCCGTACGGCTGGCACGCGTACAACACCGACGCCCCCGGCATGGTGCGGGCCCTGCTGGAGGCCGGCGTCTCCCGCACGCCGGCCGTGGCCCTGCTGGGCGCCGGCGGCACCGCGAGGGCGGCGATCGCGGCCGCGGCCAGCCTGGCGGCGGACGTGACGGTCTACACGCGGCGCCCGGAGGCGGCCGAGGAGCTGCGCCCGGTGGCGGAGGCCCTGGACGTGGAGCTGACGGCGTTGCCCTGGGCGGCCGCCGCGGAGGCGGCCGCGGCCCCGGTGCTGATCTCGACGGTCCCGAAGGGCGCGGCCGACCACCTGGCGGTCGCGGACTTCTCCGCGCGGCCGGTGGTCTTCGACGCGATCTACGACCCGTGGCCGACCCCGCTGGCGGCGGCGGCCCAGCGCGCGGGCTGCCCGATCGTCTCGGGCCTGGACCTGCTCCTGTGGCAGGCGGTGGACCAGTTCGAGCTCTTCACCTCGGCCAAGGCGCCCGTCGCCGCGATGCGCGCGGCCCTGTCCGCCACCAGGTGAGATCGGCGCGGCCCAGCGGGCCGGCGGGTAACACGCACGTGACAAACTGGCGAGCGTGCTGCGCTGGTTGACTGCTGGGGAATCCCATGGCCCGGCGCTCGTCGCGATCCTCGAGGGCGTGCCCGCCGGAGTGGAGCTGACGAGTGCGTCCGTGGCGGCTGAGCTCGCCCGTCGACGCCTCGGCTACGGCCGCGGCGCCCGGATGGCCTTCGAGCAGGACGTCGTCGAGTTCATCGGCGGCCTCCGGCACGGGCTGACGCTCGGCAGCCCGGTCGCGATCCGGGTCGCCAACAGCGAGTGGCCCAAGTGGGAGACGGTCATGTCCGCCGACCCGGTCGACGCCGAGGTCCTCGCGGCCCAGGCCCGCAACGCCCCGCTGACCCGGCCCCGGCCCGGCCACGCGGACCTGGCGGGCATGCAGAAGTACGGCCACACCGACGCCCGCCCGATCCTCGAGCGCGCCAGCGCCCGCGAGACCGCGGCCCGGGTCGCCGTGGGCACGGTCGCCAAGGCCCTGCTGCGCCAGGCCCTCGGCATCCAGATCGTCTCGCACGTCATCGAGCTCGGCTCGGTCGCGGCCAAGCCCGGCCTGCTGCCCACCCCCGAGGACTTCGAGCGCATCGACGCCGACCCGCTGCGCTGCCTCGACCCGGACGCGAGCGCCCGCATGGTCGAGGAGGTCGACGCGGCCAAGAAGGACGCCGACACGCTGGGCGGGATCGTGGAGGTGCTGGCGTACGGCGTGCCCCCGGGCCTCGGCAGCCACGTGCAGTGGGACCGCAAGCTCGACGCCCGCCTGGCCACCGCGCTCATGTCGATCCAGGCGATCAAGGGCGTGGAGATCGGCGACGCGTTCACCCAGGCCCGCTCGCGCGGCTCGGTGGCCCACGACGAGATCGTCAACACCCCCGACGGCGTCAAGCGCGTCACCGACCGCGCCGGCGGCCTCGAGGGCGGCATCACCACCGGCGAGCCCCTGCGCGTGCGCGCCGCGATGAAGCCGATCTCGTCGCTCAACCGCGCCCTGCAGACCGTCGACGTGACCACGGGCGAGGCGGCGACGGCGATCAACCAGCGCTCGGACGTCTGTGCCGTGCCGGCCGCGGCCGTCGTGGCCGAGGCCATGGTCGCCCTGGTGCTGGCCGAGGCGGCGCTGGAGAAGTTCGGCGGCGACTCGGTGCCGGAGATCCGCCGCAACCTGGCCGGCTACCTCGAGAACCTGGTGATCAGGTGAGCCCGCGCGCGGTGCTCGTCGGCGCGCCCGGAGCGGGGAAGACGACGGTGGGGGAGCTACTCGCCGAGCGCCTCGGCGTGGCGTTCTCCGACGCCGACGCCCTCATCGAGGCGGAGGCCGGCAAGCCCATCCCCGAGATCTTCTTCGACGAGGGCGAGGAGCACTTCCGGGCCCTCGAACGCGCCGCGATCCGCTCCGCCCTCGAGGGCTTCGACGGCGTCCTCGCCCTCGGCGGCGGCGCGATCCTGGCCGAGGAGACCCGCAAGGCGCTGGCCGGGCACACGGTGGTGTACCTCTCCGTCGAGTTCGCCGACGCCCTGTCCCGCGTCGGCCTCGGCGCCGGCCGCCCCCTGCTCGCCATCAATCCGCGGGCCACGCTCAAGCACCTGCTCGACCAGCGCCGCCCGCTCTACGAGGAGGTGGCGACCGTGACCGTGCCGACCGGCGGCCGCACCCCCGAGGAGATCGCCGAGCAGCTGGCCGAGCGCCTGGCGGGGGCGGCATGAAGCTCGTCGACGTGTCCGGCTACGCGGTGCAGATCGGACGCGGCGCCGGTGACGCCGTCGCGGACCTGGTCAAGGGGGCCGGTCAGGTCGCCGTGATCTTCGCCGGCCCGGTGCGCGCGCACGCGGCCCGGATCGAGGCCGCCCTGAGCGCGGCGGGCGCCACGGTGCTGCCGATCGAGGTCCCCGACGCCGAGGCCGGCAAGGACATCGCGGTCGCGGCCCGCTGCTGGGACGAGCTCGGCGCGGCCGCGTTCACCCGCACCGACGCGGTCGTCGGGGTCGGCGGCGGCGCGGTGACCGACCTGGCCGGCTTCGTCGCGGCGTGCTGGCTGCGCGGCGTGCGCCTGGTGACGGTGCCGACGAGCCTGCTCGGCATGGTCGACGCGGCCGTCGGCGGCAAGACCGGCGTCAACACCGCGGCCGGCAAGAACCTCGTGGGCGCGTTCTACCCGCCGGCCGGGGTCCTGTGCGACCTGGCCGCCCTGGACACCCTGCCCGCCGAGGACCTGCGCGCGGGCATGGCCGAGATCGTCAAGTGCGGCTTCATCGCCGACCCGGCCATCCTGGATCGCATCGAGGCCGACCCGGCCGCGGCCCTCGACCCGCGCGGCGACGTGCTCGCCGAGCTGATCGAGCGCTCCGTGGCCGTCAAGGCGCGCGTGGTCTCCGAGGACCTGCGCGAGAGCGGCCTGCGCGAGATCCTCAACTACGGTCACACGCTGGGCCACGCGATCGAGCGGCGGGAGCTGTACCGCTGGAAGCACGGCCACGCCATCAGCGTCGGCCTCGTCTACGCCGCCGAGCTCGGCCGGCTCTCGGGCCGCCTCGGCGCGGACGTGGCCGACCGGCACCGGGCCATCCTCGAGCGCCTCGGCCTGCCGGTCTCCTACCCGGCCGGCGCCTGGGACGACCTGCACGCCGCGATGCGGGTCGACAAGAAGGCCCGCGGCTCGATGCTGCGCTTCGTGGTGCTCGACGCCCTGGCGGCGCCCGGCACGCTGGAGGGCCCCTCCGACGAGCTGCTGCGGGCCGCGTACACCGCCGTCGCGGCGTAACCACCCGCGGAGGCCGGGATTCCTGGCGGGAGCAACGGTTCGGACCCCCGCGGACCCGAGCATGTCGCCCGTCAGGGTATAAATCCGATATGCCGGGCGGCAGTGCGCTCAGGCCGCCGGAACGGCCGCCAGGCCAGCCGCGACCGGCGGACGCATCCGCAGGTAGAGCAGCCCGGCCACGGTACCGACGACCGCCGCGACCACCGCCTCCGGAAACCCCGGCGCGCCGGTCGGGAGCAGGAACAGCGCCAGCCCCACCGAGCCCCACACGGCCGCCTGCGGCACCCGGCGCAGGCCCGCGGCCAGGGGCACGAAGGCCCACAGCAGGTACCACGGATGCACGACCGGCCCCAGCAAGATGATCGAGCTCAGCGCCAGCCCCAGCCCGGCCACCGGGTTCGGGGCGCGCAGGAGCGCCCAGCCCGCCAGCAGGCAGCCGGCCACCGCGGCCACGGTGCGGATGATCTGCATCGGCTCGGGCCAGCCCACCGCGCCGAGCAGCAGCCCCAGGTCGGTGCTGAAGGACAGGCCGTTGCGCACCGACGTCGGGGTGCGCATCGCGCCGATCCAGCCGAGGCCGAGCCCGGAGGCGAGCTGCAGCCCGGCGGCCGACGCGGCCGCGGCCGCCCCGATGCGCGGCCATGCGCGCGGGGCGAGCACCAGCACGGTGAGCAGGGCCAGCGCGGCCGGGGCCTTGATCAGGGCGGCGGTGCTGACGAGGGCGGCGCCGAGCGCGGGGTGGCGGCGCAGCGCGGCGTAGATGCCGGCCGTCATCAGGCCCACCATGAGCGCGTCGTTGTGCATGCCGGCCACCAGGTGCAGCAGGAGTAGCGGGTTCAGGGCGCCGAACCACAGCGCCCGCTGGGGCGGCACGCCGACGCGCGCCGCGATGCCGGGCAGGCACAGCACCACCAGGGCGACGCCGGCCAGGGCGATCAGGCGGAAGGCCCAGACGCCGAGCATCACGTGCTCGCCGGTGAGGCTGACCACGGCGGCGGCCGCGCGCAGGAACAGCGGGCCGTAGGGCGCCGGGGTGTTCTGCCAGATCGCGGGGACCTCCGCGGCGAAGGGGCCGCCCATGGCGCTGGGGCCGAACCTGTACGCGTCGAGCCCCTCGTGCACCATCGCGCCCTGGGCCAGGTAGCTGTACACGTCCTGGGAGAACATCGGCGGGACGAGCACCAGCGGGGCCGCCCAGCACAGCAGCGTCCGCATGAGATCCGCCGGGGTGTGCTCGTCCAGCGTGCGCCGCAGCCGCAGCCAGGCGCCGCACAGCAGGGCGATCCCCAGGTAGGCCGCCGCGATCGCCACCAGTGGGAAGTGCCGCAGCTCGCGGATCACCGGCCAGTGGGCGAACGGGTCACCGCGTTCGGCAAGAGCGCCCGCGGCCAGGCCGCCCAGGGCGATGGCGATGGATCCGGCGAAGCCCAGGGTACGGTTGAGGAGGTCCGGTCTTCCCACCCCGGCACGCTGGCAGAGTCAGGTGTCTCGATGGATACGGAAAGATGAACACGGGCCGCCGCGCCCGGTACACTGCGTCGGGCCACTCCTGCCTTTCCCGGTACACTTCACCGGGCCTTTTCCCGCGTACCGCTCGGGATCACATCTTCCCGGTCCGCTGGGCCGGCAGTGACGAAAGTGACGTCGAATCACATGGCATCCACGAACGACCTGAAGAACGGCCTGGTGCTCAACCTCGACGGCGACCTGTGGACCGTCGTTGAGTTCCAGCATGTCAAGCCGGGCAAGGGCGGCGCGTTCGTGCGGACCACCCTCAAGAACGTGCTCTCCGGCAAGGTGGTCGACCGTACGTTCAACGCCGGCACCAAGGTCGAGACGGCCACCGTCGACAAGCGCACGATGCAGTACCTCTACGCCGACGGCGACGACTACGTGTTCATGGACCTGGACACATACGACCAGATCACCGTCCCCGGCGGGGTCGTCGGCGAGGCGAGCAAGTTCCTGCTCCCCGAGGCCGAGGTGATCGTCGCCACGCACGAGGAGGCCCCGCTCTACGTCGAGCTGCCGACCTCGGTGATCCTCGAGGTCACCTACACCGAGCCGGGCCTGCAGGGCGACCGCTCCACCGGCGGCACCAAGCCGGCCACCGTCGAGACCGGCGCGACGGTCAACGTGCCGCTGTTCATCTCGACCGGCGAGAAGATCAAGGTCGACACCCGCGACAGCCGTTACCTGGGCCGCGCGTGACCGGTAACAGCTCCTTCCTGGGCGGTGACGTCACCGCCCAGATGACGGCCCGCCGCAAGGCTCGCAAGCGGGCCCTGGACGTGCTGTACATGGCCGACCTGCGCAAGGAGTCGCGCGGGTCGGTCCTGGCCGCCTACGTGGCCAACCTGGAGGAGCCGAAGCCGTCCTACCTGCCCTACACGGTCCGCCTGGTCGAGGGCGTCGAGGAGCACTCGGCCCGCATCGACGAGCTGCTGGCCAGCTACGCCGAGGGCTGGACGCTGGAGCGGATGCCGGTGGTGGACCGCAACCTGGCCCGCATCGCCGTCTACGAGCTGCTCTACAACGACGAGATCGACAACCCGGTGGCGATCACCGAGGCGGTCGAGCTGGCCGAGACGCTCTCCACCGACGACTCGCCCCGCTTCCTCAACGGCATCCTGGGCCGGATCGCCGACTACGCCACCTGAGCGTTCTTTCCAGGGCCCGGACCGCGTCACCTGCGGACCGTTCCTCCCGGGAGACTCGGGCCGGGGCCCAGCTCCGCTGGCCCTGGCCCTGCGACCGCGCGGTGCCAAGAGCAGAAGGGCCGCACTCGATCCCGAGTGCGGCCCTTGCGTCGTGCGGTCGTGCGTCAGCTCTGGAACAGGCTCCGCGGGTCGGTGACCAGCACGCCGTGCTCGTTGAGGCGCTCGACCAGGCCCGACGGCGAGGCGTCGTAGACGATCGCCAGGGCGCGCAGGTCGTCGGCGCGGATGGACAGCACGCGGCCGTTGTAGTCGCCGCGCTGCTGCTGGATGGCCCGGGCGTACCGGGCGACGTAGGCGAGGTCCTCGGCGCCGGCGTCGTAGAGGCGCTCCAGGTCGAGGACGATCTTGTTGGTGGGCTCGTGGCGCACACCGCTGCCCTCGGGCAGCAGCTCGGCGACGGGCACGCGGTAGAACTCGGCCAGCTCGGCCAGGCGAGAGACGGTGACGGCACGGTCGCCACGCTCATACGACCCGACGACGACGGCCTTCCAGCGCCCGGCCGACTTCTCCTCGACACCCTGCAGAGACAGCCCCTGCTGCTGTCGGATGGAGCGCAGGCGAGCACCAAGAGACTTGGCGTACTCAGACGGCATACGGACACTCCCAGTCACTGGCCTGAGGGGTTTCCCCAGCGATCGCTACGGAGCGTGACCGTAACTGGCGCGCGACGCGGGGTCAAGTGGTCGAGACCCTTCCGTTGCCCTGGTCAGGGCGGTTGTTAGGGTAGTTGACGTTCGACATCCTTTAACGACCCGTCCGGCGAGGCGGGGAAGGAGGTCTGGTTTTGTCGTCCTCGACAACCGGCACTGAGCTGGGTAAAACCATCCTAACGGCGGCAGATGTCGCCCGTGTGGTGGACCGGATTGCCCATCAGATTCTGGAAAAGACGTCCGGCGCGGCCGAAACGGTGCTGCTGGGCATACCTACTCGTGGCGTTCCGCTGGCTCGCCGTCTGGCTGCCCGGATCGCCGCGTTCGAGGGCTTTGATGTCCCGGTGGGTGTGTTGGACATCACTCTCTACCGGGACGATCTTCGGCTCCACGCGACACGTGCTGTGGGTCACACGGAAATTCCAGCGGGCGGCCTCGACGGGCGCCGCGTGATCCTCGTGGACGACGTCCTGTTCTCCGGGCGCACGGTCCGCGCCGCGCTCGACGCCCTCAAGGACCTCGGCCGGCCCCGCGCCGTCCAGCTGGCCGTGCTGGTCGACCGCGGCCACCGCGAGCTGCCCATCCGGGCCGACTACGTGGGCAAGAACATCCCGACCTCCATGGACGAGAGCGTGCGGGTGCTGACGGCCGAGATCGACGGCGGCGACGCCGTCGTGATCAAGAGCAAGGGGGATCGGGCATGATCAAGCACCTGCTCAGCGCGGCCGACCTCGACGCGCCGGCCGCCACCCTGGTGCTGGACACCGCCGAGGAGATGGCGAGCCTGGCCGCGCGGGAGGTCAAGAAGCTGCCCACGCTGCGCGGCCGCACCGTGGTGAACCTCTTCTACGAGGACTCCACCCGCACCCGCATCTCCTTCGAGGCCGCCGCCAAGCGCCTGTCCGCCGACGTCATCAACTTCTCCGCCAAGGGCTCCAGCGTCTCCAAGGGTGAAAGTCTCAAGGACACGGCGCTGACGCTGCAGGCGATGGGCGCCGACGCCGTGGTGGTGCGCCACCCGGCCAGCGGGGCGCCGCACCGGCTCGCCAACTGGGTCGAGGGCAGCGTGGTCAACGCCGGCGACGGCACCCACGAGCACCCGACGCAGGCGCTGCTGGACGCGTACACCATGCGCAGCCGCCTGCGCCGCCTCGCCGGGCTCAACGTCACGATCGTCGGCGACGTGCTGCACTCGCGGGTCGCGCGCTCCAACGTGCAGCTGCTGCACACGCTCGGGGCCAAGGTGACGCTCGTCGCACCGCCGACGCTGCTGCCGGTCGGGGTCGAGGCGTGGCCCGCCCGCACCTGCTACGACCTCGACGCGGTGGTGCCCGACACCGACGTGGTGATGATGCTGCGCGTGCAGCGGGAGCGCATGAACCAGGCGTACTTCCCCTCCGAGCGCGAGTACTCCCGCCGCTACGGCTTCGACGTCCCCCGCATGCGCCGCCTGCCCGAGCACGCGATCGTCATGCACCCGGGCCCGATGAACCGCGGCATGGAGATCGCGCCCGAGGTGGCCGACTCCGCCCGCTCCACGATCGTCGAACAGGTCGCCAACGGCGTCTCCGTGCGGATGGCCGTGCTCTACCTGCTGCTCGGAGGAAAATCGTGATCATCTCCAACACCCAGCTCGGCGAGATCACCGTCGAGGACGGCGTCATCGTCGCGATCGACCCGGCGAAGACCGGGCCCGCCATCGCGCTGCCCGGCCTCGTGGACCTGCACACCCACCTGCGCGAGCCGGGTCGCGAGGACGCCGAGACCGTCGAGTCCGGCTCCCGGGCCGCGGCCCTGGGCGGCTACACGGCCGTGTGCGCGATGGCCAACACCTCGCCGGTCGCCGACACCGCGGGCGTGGTCGAGCAGGTGTGGCGGCTCGGGCGCGAGGCCGGCCTGGTCGACGTCCAGCCGATCGGGGCCGTGACCGTGGGCCTGGGCGGCGAGCAGCTCGCGGAGCTCGGCGCGATGGCCGAGTCCGCGGCCCGGGTCCGGGTCTTCTCCGACGACGGGCACTGCGTGCACGACCCGCGGCTCATGCGCCGCGCGCTGGAGTACGTGAAGGCCTTCGACGGGGTCATCGCCCAGCACGCCGAGGAGCCGCGGCTGACGACCGGCGCGCAGATGAACGAGGGCGCGGTCGCCGCGCGGCTCGGGCTCACCGGCTGGCCGGCCGTCGCCGAGGAGGCGATCATCGCCCGCGACGTGCTGCTGGCCGGGCACGTGGGCGCGCGGCTGCACATCTGCCACGTCTCCACCGCCGGCAGCGTCGAGCTGATCCGCTGGGCCAAGTCCAAGGGCTGGCGGGTCACGGCCGAGGTCACGCCGCACCACCTGCTGCTCACCGAGGACCGCGCCACCCAGTACGACCCGGTCTTCAAGGTCAACCCGCCGCTGCGCACCGAGGCCGACGTGCTGGCCCTGCGTGAGGGCCTGCTGGACGGCACCATCGACTGCGTCGCCACCGACCACGCCCCGCACAGCGTGGAGGACAAGGAGTGCGAGTGGGCGTACGCCCGGCCCGGCATGCTCGGGCTGGAGACGGCGCTGGCGATCGTGGTGCAGACGATGGGCCCGCGCTGGGACCGCATCGCCGAATGGATGTCGGCGGCGCCGGCCCGCATCGCCGGGCTGAGCGGGCACGGGACGCCGCTGGCCGTCGGGCGGCCCGCCAACATCGCGATCTTCGACCCGGGCGTGCGCTGGACCGTCGACCCGACGGCCCTGGCCAGCCGCTCCCGCAACACCCCCTACGCCGGAATGGAGCTGCGCGGCCGCATCGACGCGACCTACCTGCGCGGCGAGCCGACGGTGCTGAACGGAAAGGCAACACGGTGAGGCGCAGAGAAGCCCTGCTCGTCCTGGAGGACGGGCGCACCTTCCGCGGTGAGGCGTTCGGTGGCATCGGCGAGACCTTCGGCGAGGCCGTCTTCAACACCGGCATGACCGGCTACCAGGAGACGCTCACCGACCCCTCCTACCACCGCCAGGTGGTCGTGCAGACCGCGCCGCAGATCGGCAACACCGGGGTCAACGGCGAGGACGACGAGTCCGACCGGATCTGGGTGGCCGGCTACGTGCTGCGCGACCCGTCCCGCACCCACTCCAACTGGCGCGCCACCGGCAGCCTCGAGGACCGGCTGGCCGCCGAGAACGTGGTGGGCATCAGCGGCGTCGACACCCGGGCCCTCACCCGGCACCTGCGCGAGCGCGGGGCCATGCGGGTCGGCGTCTCCAGCGTCGAGACCGACCCCGAGGCGCTGCTCGAACGGGTCCGCCAGCAGCCGCAGATGCTCGGCGCCGACCTGTCCGCCGAGGTCAGCACGGCGCAGCGGTACACCGTGCAGGCCGAGGGCGAGCACCGGTTCACGGTCGCCGCGATCGACCTCGGGATCAAGCGCAACGTCCCGCGCCGGCTCGCCGCCCGCGGGGTCACCACCCACGTGCTGCCCGCCTCGGCGACGCTCGAGGACATCCGGGCGCTCGGCGCCGACGCGGTGTTCTTCTCGCCCGGCCCCGGCGACCCGGCGACCGCCGACGGCCCGGTGAACCTGGCCAGGTCGGTGCTGGGCGCGCGCATCCCGCTCTTCGGCATCTGCTTCGGCAGCCAGATCCTCGGCCGGGCGCTCGGCTTCGGCACCTACAAGCTCGGCTACGGCCACCGCGGCATCAACCAGCCGGTGCTCGACCGCACCACCGGCAAGGTCGAGGTCACCAGCCACAACCACGGCTTCGCGGTCGACGCGCCGCTGGACGCCCGGGCCGACACCGAGTTCGGCGCCGTCGAGGTCAGCCACGTGTGCCTCAACGACAAGGTCGTCGAGGGCCTGCGCTGCCTCGACACGCCGGCCTTCACCGTGCAGTACCACCCGGAGGCGGCAGCGGGGCCGCACGACGCGGATTACCTGTTCGATCGATTCGCGGAGCTGATGCAGACCAATGCCTAAGCGCACCGACCTCCAGCACGTCCTCGTCATCGGATCCGGTCCGATCGTCATCGGGCAGGCGTGCGAGTTCGACTACTCCGGCACCCAGGCCTGCCGCGTGCTGCGGGCCGAGGGCCTGCGGGTCAGCCTGGTGAACAGCAACCCGGCGACCATCATGACCGACCCCGAGTTCGCCGACGCGACCTACGTCGAGCCGATCACGCCCGAGTTCGTCGAGCAGGTGATCGCCAAGGAGCGCCCCGACGCGCTGCTGGCCACCCTCGGCGGGCAGACCGCGCTCAACACCGCGGTGGCGCTGCACGAGGCCGGCGTGCTGGAGAAGTACGGCGTCGAGCTCATCGGCGCCGACATCGACGCCATCCGCCGCGGCGAGGACCGGCAGCTGTTCAAGGACATCGTCGCCCGCGCCGGCGGCGACACGCCCCGCTCGCGCGTGTGCCACTCCATGGACGAGGTGCACGCCACCGTCGCCGAGCTCGGCCTGCCCGTCGTCATCCGGCCCTCCTTCACCATGGGCGGGCTCGGCTCCGGCATGGCCCACACCCCCGAGGACCTCGACCGGCTGGCCGGCGGCGGCCTGGCCGCCTCGCCCGTGCACGAGGTGCTCATCGAGGAGAGCGTGCTGGGCTGGAAGGAGTACGAGCTCGAGCTCATGCGCGACAAGCACGACAACGTCGTCGTCGTGTGCTCGATCGAGAACGTGGACGCGATGGGCGTGCACACCGGCGACTCGGTGACCGTCGCGCCGGCGATGACGCTCACCGACGTGGAGTACCAGAGGCTGCGCGATCTCGGCATCGCCGTGCTGCGCGAGGTCGGGGTCGACACCGGCGGCTGCAACATCCAGTTCGCGGTGAACCCGGCCACCGGGCGGCTCGTGGTCATCGAGATGAACCCGCGGGTGTCCCGCTCCAGCGCGCTGGCCTCGAAGGCGACCGGCTTCCCGATCGCGAAGATCGCCGCGAAGCTCGCCATCGGCTACACGCTCGACGAGATCCCCAACGACATCACGCTCAAGACGCCGGCCGCGTTCGAGCCGTCGCTGGACTACGTCGTGGTGAAGATCCCGCGCTTCGCGTTCGAGAAGTTCCCCGGCGCCGACGCCGAGCTCACCACGACGATGAAGTCGGTCGGCGAGGCGATGTCGCTCGGGCGGACCTTCGCCGAGGCGCTGGGCAAGGCCATGCGCTCGATGGAGACGAAGGCCGCGGGCTTCTGGACGGTGCCGGACGCGTCGCTGCTCGGGGACCTGCGCGTCCCGCACGACGGGCGCCTCTACACCGCGGAGCTGGCCCTGCGCCAGGGTCACACCGTCGAGGAGGTCGCGGCCGCGTCGGGCTTCGACCCGTGGTTCGTCGACCAGCTCGCCGCGCTCGTGGAGCTGCGGGCCGAGATCGTCGACGCCGCCGTGCTCGACCTGCCGCTGCTGCGCCGGGCCAAGCGCGCCGGGCTGTCGGACCGGCAGATCGCCGCGCTGCGGCCCGAGTTCGCCGGCGAGGACGGGGTGCGCTCGCTGCGCCACCGCCTCGGGCTGCGGCCGGTCTACAAGACGGTCGACACCTGCGCCGCCGAGTTCGCGGCCGGAACGCCGTACCACTACAGCACCTACGAGGACGAGACCGAGGTCACCCCGTCCGACCGGCCGAAGGTGATCATCCTCGGCTCCGGCCCGAACCGCATCGGCCAGGGCATCGAGTTCGACTACTCGTGCGTGCACGCGGTCATGGCGCTGCGGGCCAAGGGCTTCGAGACGGTCATGGTCAACTGCAACCCGGAGACCGTCTCCACCGACTACGACACCGCCGACCGGCTGTACTTCGAGCCGCTCACCTTCGAGGACGTCCTCGAGGTCGTGCACGCCGAGGACAGCTCGGGCCGGGCCGCGGGCGGCCCCGGCGTCGTGGGCGTCATCGTGCAGCTGGGCGGGCAGACCCCGCTCGGGCTCGCCGATCGCCTGGAGCGGGCCGGGGTGCCGATCGTGGGCACGTCGCCCAAGGCGATCGACCTCGCCGAGGACCGCGGCCTCTTCGGCCAGCTGCTCACCGAGGCCGGGCTGCGCTCGCCCGCGCACGGCACCGCGACCACCTTCCCGGAGGCCAAGCGGATCGCCGACGAGATCGGCTACCCGGTGCTGGTGCGCCCGTCCTACGTGCTCGGCGGGCGGGGCATGGAGATCGTCTACGACGAGCCGACCCTGCGCGACTACATCGGCCGGGCCACCGAGATCTCGCCCGCGCACCCGGTGCTCGTCGACCGCTTCCTCGACGACGCCATCGAGATCGACGTCGACGCGCTGTGCGACGCGACCGGCGAGGTGTACCTCGGCGGCGTGATGGAGCACATCGAGGAGGCCGGCATCCACTCCGGCGACTCGTCCTGCGCGCTGCCGCCGATCACGCTCGCGGCCGTGCACCTGGCCGAGGTGCGCCGGTACACGGTCGCCATCGCGCGCGGGATCGGGGTGCGGGGGCTGCTCAACGTGCAGTACGCGCTCAAGGACGACGTGCTGTACGTCCTCGAGGCCAACCCGCGCGCCTCCCGTACGGTGCCGTTCGTGTCCAAGGCGACCGCGGTGCCGCTGGCCAAGGCGGCCGCCCGCATCGCGCTCGGGGCCACCGTCGCCGAGCTGCGCGCGGAGGGGCTGCTGCCGGCCGAGGGCGACGGCGGCACGGTGCCCGAGCACGCGCCGGTCGCCGTGAAGGAGGCGGTGCTGCCGTTCAAGCGGTTCCGCACCGCCGAGGGCAAGGGCGTGGACAACCTGCTCGGCCCCGAGATGAAGTCGACCGGCGAGGTCATGGGCATCGACCCGTCCTTCGGGCACGCCTTCGCCAAGTCGCAGGCGGCCGCGTACGGCTCGCTGCCCACCTCCGGCACCGTGCTCGTCACGGTGGCCAACCGGGACAAGCGCGGGATCGTCTTCCCGGTCAAGCGCCTCGCCGACCTCGGCTTCGCGATCGTGGCCACGGCCGGCACCGGGGAGGTGCTGCGCCGCTACGGCGTGGCGTGCGAGATCGTGCCCAAGCACTTCGAGGAGGGCGCCGGGCGCAACGCCGTCTCCCTCATCGCGGGCGGCGAGGTCGACCTGGTGATCAACACCCCGCAGGGCTCCAGCGGGCGCCAGGACGGCTACGAGATCCGCAGCGCCGCCGTCGTCTCCGACATCCCCTGCATCACGACCCTGCCGGGCGCGGCGGCCGCGGTGATGGGCGTCGAGGCGCTCATCCGCGGGGAGATGACGGTCCGCCCGCTGCAGGAGCTGCACGCGGCCCTGCGGCAGGCGCGGTGAGCGGCCTCTACGAGCGCACGGTCCGCCCGGTCCTGTTCCGGCTGCACGGCGGCGACGCCGAGTCGGTGCACGAGCGGACCCTGCGCATGCTCGCGCGGCTGCCCCGGGCGCGGCGGGCCCTGAGCCCGCCCGGGGCCCGCCGGACCGTGTTCGGGGTGGACTTCCCGAACCCGGTCGGGCTCGCCGCCGGCATGGACAAGGACGGCCGGGCGCTGGGCGCCTGGCCGCGGCTGGGCTTCGGCTTCGTCGAGGTGGGCACCGTCACCCGGCACGCGCAGCCGGGCAACGACCGGCCGCGGCTGTTCCGCCTGCCCGAGCACGAGGCGATCGTGAACCGGATGGGCTTCAACAACGCCGGCGCCGAGGCCCTCGCGGCCCGGCTGCGGGCGCTGGGGCCGCTGCCGGTGCCGCTGGGCATCAGCCTGGGCAAGTCGAAGGTGACCCCGCTGAGCGGCGCCGTCGAGGACTACGTGCACAGCTTCCGGCAGCTGTACGGCCTGGGCTCGTACTTCGCCGTCAACGTCAGCTCGCCCAACACGCCGGGCCTGCGCGAGCTGCAGGACAAGGCGCACCTGTCGGCCCTGCTCGGAGCCCTGCGCTCGGAGGCCCAGGCGCTCGGCGGCGAGGTGCCGATCCTGGTCAAGGTCGCCCCCGACCTCACCGAGACCGCCCTGGGCGACCTGCTCGACGTCTGCCTCGGGCTGGGCGTGGCCGGGCTCATCGCGACCAACACGACCATCGAGCGCCCCGGCGTGGCGACCCCGCAGGCCGGCGGGCTCAGCGGGCGGCCGCTCGCCCCGCGGGCCCTGGAGGTCGTGCGGTTCGTGGCCAAGGAGTCCGGGTTGCCGGTCATCGGGGTGGGCGGCATCACGCGCCCCGACGACGCCGCCCGGATGCTCGACGCGGGCGCCTCGCTCGTGCAGCTCTACACCGGCTTCATCTACCACGGCCCGGCGCTCGTGCGCGGCGCCGTCGCAGCGACGAGGAGCGCGACGTGACTGATGCTTTCGGGGCCCGTCTGCGGGCCGCCATGGACACGCTGGGACCGCTGTGCGTAGGCATCGACCCTCACCCCTCCCTGCTGGCCGCCTGGGGGCTCTCCGACGATGTCAAGGGCCTGGAAGCGTTCGGTCGGACGGTCGGGGAGGCCCTGGCCGGACGGGTTGCGGCGATCAAGCCCCAGTCCGCCTTTTTTGAGCGTTTCGGCTCCAGGGGCATAGCGGTGCTCGAGTCGGTTATCCGACAGTTGCGCGGGTCGGGGAGCCTCGTGATTCTCGACGTCAAGCGGGGCGACATCGGCTCGACGGCCGCCGCGTACGCCGACGCGTACCTCGATCCGGCCTCCCCGCTGTGCGCCGACGCGGTCACGGTCAGTCCCTACCTCGGCTTCGGTGCGCTTCGCCCGATCATCGACAAGGCCCGCCAAAACGGGCTCGGCGCGTTCGTCCTGGCCCTCACCTCCAATCCCGAGGGCGCGGCCGTCCAGCGGGCCGTCGCGGCGGACGGGCGCACCGTCGCGCAGACCATCATCGACGAGATTTCGCAGGTCAACGCGGGTGTGAGCCCGATGGGCGACATCGGCGTGGTGGTCGGCGCGACCGTCGGGCCGACCGGCCACAGGCTGACCGATCTCAATGGACCGATCCTCGCGCCGGGCCTCGGCGCGCAGGGCGGAAAGGCCGAGGATCTGCGCGCCGTATTCGGCAACGCGCTCGATCTCGTGCTGCCGTCATGGTCGCGTGAGGTCCTCTCGGCGGGTCCGGATCAGGCCGCGTTGCGGGCCGCGGCGGACCGTGCGCGTGATTCCTGTGCGTCCGCAATTGTGGTCACTGCGTGATCATCGAATCTTCACAAGGCGTCGATCTTGCCTTCCGACGTTGCCGAAATGGCTTCTGACCGCTAGTTTTCCCGGCGCTAGACCATCAACACTTTTTTCAAGGGACCTGAGGAGACCTGGTGCCGCTCCCGTCACTGAGCCCGGAACAGCGCGCGGCCGCTTTGGAAAAGGCGGCTGAGATCCGTAAGGCTCGCGCTGAGCTGAAGGAGCAACTCAAGCAGGGCAAGACGACGCTTGCCGCCGTGATCGACCGTGCGGAGTCCGACGACGTCGTCGGCAAGCTCAAGGTCTCGGCCGTGCTCCAGGCGATGCCCGGCATCGGCAAGATCCGGGCAACGCAGATCATGGAGAAGCTGAAGATCGCCGAGAGCCGCCGCCTGCGCGGCCTGGGCGACCAGCAGCGCAAGGCCCTGCTCGGGGAGTTCGCCGGCGGCAAGTGAGCCCCCGGCGGTCCCCCCGGACCGGTTGCATCATCCCGACGCGCTCGGACCTCCCGGTCCGGGCGCGTCGGCGTTCCGGCTGCTCAGTCGGGGCGTGGCTCTGGTAAGGTTGTGCGGTTCGCTCGCAAGAGCCGTCAATTCCGAAAGTGTTGAGGTTTAGATCCGTGGCCGGAACCGTGGCAGACCCGCAGGGGATCACCAACCCGCCGATCGACGAGCTGCTGGAAAAGACGACCTCGAAGTACGCCCTGGTGATCTTCGCGGCGAAGCGTGCCCGCCAGGTCAATGCCTACTACAGCCAGCTGGGCGAGGGGCTCCTCGAATACGTCGGTCCCCTCGTGGAGACCACGCCGCAGGAGAAGCCGCTCTCCATCGCCCTGCGCGAGATCAACAGCGGGCTGCTGACCGCCGAGCGCATCGAAGAAGTCGTCTGAGCAAGCAATGCCTGACCAGCCCGCCGAGGGACGCCCTCGGGTCGTCCTCGGCGTGGCCGGTGGCATCGCCGCCTACAAGGCCTGCGAGCTGCTGCGGCGGCTGACCGAGTCCGGTCACCGGGTGCGGGTCGTGCCCACCGCCGCCGCGCTCACCTTCGTCGGCGAGGCCACCTGGGCCGCGCTGTCCGGGCAGCCGGTCAGCGCCGACGTCTGGACCAGCGCCCACGAGGTGCCCCACGTCCGCCTCGGCCGCGAGGCCGACCTGCTCGTCGTCGCCCCGGCCACCGCCGACATCCTCGCGAAGGCCGCGCACGGCCTCGCCGACGACCTGCTCACCAACACGCTGCTCACCGCCCGGTGCCCGGTGCTCTTCGCGCCCGCCATGCACACCGAGATGTGGGAGCACCCCGCCACCCAGGCCAACGTCGCCACCCTGCGCGCCCGCGGCGCCGTGGTGCTCGAGCCCGCCGTCGGGCGGCTCACCGGCGCCGACACCGGCAAGGGGCGGCTGCCCGAGCCGGCCGAGATCTTCGCCGTCGCCGTCCGGCTGCTGCGCCGCGGGGCGGGGGAGTCCGGCCGGGGTGACCTGGCCGGGCGGCACATCGTGGTCACCGCCGGCGGCACCCGTGAGCCGATCGACCCGGTCCGGTTCATCGGCAACCGGTCCTCCGGCAAGCAGGGTTACGCGATCGCCGGCGCCGCCGTGGCCCGCGGGGCCCGCGTCACCCTGATCGCGGCGAACGTCACACTGCCGGACCCGGCGGGGGCCGACGTGGTGCGGGTCGAGACCACCGAGCAGCTGCGGGTGGCCGCCGTGACCGCCGCCAAGGGCGCCGACGCCGTGATCATGGCCGCCGCGCCCGCCGACTTCCGGCCCGCGCGGCTGTCCGAGACGAAGATCAAGAAGGTGGACGGCGCGGCACCCACGCTGGAGCTGGTCACCAACCCCGACATCGCCGCCGAGCTGGGCGCGGCCAAGCCCGAGGGGCAGGTGCTCGTCGCCTTCGCGGCCGAGACCGCCGACCTCGAGCGGGCCGTCGTCGCCGGGCACGAGAAGCTGCTGCGCAAGCGGGCCGACCTCATCGTGGTCAACGAGGTCGGCATGAACAAGACCTTCGGCGCGGAGCGCAACCAGGCCGTCATCCTCGGTGCCGACGGCAGCCGCGATCCGTTGCCCGAACTGTCCAAAGACGAGCTGGCGGATAGGATTTTGGACCGCGTGGCCGCCTGTTTCGCCTGATCGACGGAGTGTGAGGCGCAACGCAGCGCCGTGATACCCAGCCGGGGGTCGACCGCGGCGCCGGTCCGAGGTCGTACACTCTGGCGAAACTCATCTCTCGTCCGCCGTATCTCCTGAGGAGCACCATTGGCACGCCGCCTGTTCACGTCAGAGTCGGTCACCGAAGGCCACCCGGACAAGATCGCCGATCAGATCAGTGACGGCGTTCTCGACGCACTCCTCGCCCAGGACGCGCGCAGCCGCGTGGCGGTCGAGACGCTCATCACGACCGGCCAGGTCCACGTCGCCGGCGAGGTGACCACGACCGCCTACGCCGACATCGCGAAGATCGTTCGCGAGACGATCCTGGGCATCGGCTACGACTCGTCCAAGAAGGGCTTCGACGGCGCGTCCTGCGGCGTGAGCGTGTCGATCGGCTCCCAGTCGCCCGACATCGCGCAGGGCGTCGACTCGGCCATCGAGGTGCGCGAGGGCGCCGGCGGCGACGCTCTCGACCTGCAGGGCGCCGGCGACCAGGGCATGATGTTCGGCTTCGCGTGCAACGAGACGCCGGAGCTCATGCCGCTGCCCATCGCGCTGGCCCACCGCCTCGCCCGCCGCCTCTCCGCGGTGCGCAAGGACGGCACCATCCCCTACCTGCGCCCGGACGGCAAGACCCAGGTCACCATCGAATACGACGGCCTGCGCCCGGTGCGCCTGCACACCGTCGTGGTGTCCAGCCAGCACGCCCCGGACATCTCGCTCGACTCGCTGCTCACCCCGGACGTGCGCGAGCACGTCATCGCCCCCGAGCTCGAGGGCCTGGGCCTGGACACCGAGGGCTACCGCCTGCTGGTCAACCCGACCGGTCGCTTCGAGATCGGCGGCCCGATGGGCGACGCCGGCCTGACCGGCCGCAAGATCATCGTCGACACCTACGGCGGCTACGCCCGCCACGGCGGCGGCGCCTTCTCCGGCAAGGACCCGTCGAAGGTGGACCGGTCGGCGGCCTACGCGATGCGCTGGGTGGCCAAGAACGTGGTGGCCGCGGGCCTGGCCGACCGCTGCGAGGTGCAGGTGGCCTACGCGATCGGCAAGGCGCACCCGGTCTCGCTGTTCGTGGAGACCTTCGGCACCGAGGTCGTGCCGGTCGAGCGCATCGAGAAGGCCATCAACGAGGTCTTCGACCTGCGCCCGGCCGCCATCATCCGCGACCTGGACCTGCTCAAGCCGGTCTACCAGCAGACCGCGGCCTACGGTCACTTCGGCCGCGAGCTGCCCGGCTTCTCGTGGGAGCAGGCCTCCCGCACGGCCGAGCTGAAGTCCGCCGCCGGCGCCTGACGCATTCTCGAAACTTTTCCGACGTTGGCCGATCAGCCCGGGTCCCGGTTTGATCGGCCTTCGTCATTTCCGGCGCCGGACGAGAATCCAGAAGCGTCTATTCATTCAGCTTCACCCGTCATTGATGCGCGCTCAACTGATCCATCCGAGCCTATTGAACCGGCGTTGTTCCCCGAGTCGGAACTGAAGCCGCGCGCGGCCGCCGAGCGCATTGCCGGAAACGCCGGCGGGAAGGCGCGCGCCGCGCGCAAGGCGGCCCCGCCGAAACGCGCGGCCGACGATTCGCCGATCGCCCGCGTGTGCGTGGACAGCCCGCTGCCCCACCTCGACCGCCCCTTCGACTACCTGGTGCCGGCCGACGCCGCCGCGGCCGCCCGCCCCGGCACGCGCGTGAAGGTGCGCTTCGCCGGCCAGCTCGTCGACGGGTTCGTGCTCGAACGGGCCGCGTCGAGCGAGCACGAGGGGCGGCTGTCGTACCTGGAGAAGGTCGTCTCGCCCGAGGTCGTGCTCACCCCGGCCGTCGCGCGGCTGGCCCGGGAGGTCGCCGACCGCTACGCGGGCACCCTCTCCGACGTGCTGCGCCTCGCGATCCCGCCCCGCCACGCGAGGGCCGAGGCGGCCGAGCCGGCTGCCGCCCCCGAGCCCTTCGCCATCCCGGCCGGTGCCCTCGCACCCCGCCCCGCCACGTCGCCCTCGGCTTCCGGCTCGGGCGAGTCGTCCCCCGCTGTCCGTCCCGCTGACGGGGCCGCTGCGGCCGGCGCCGGCGGGCCCCTTCGCGAGGGTGAGGCTTTCGGGGCGGGCTGGGCGCGGTACACGGCCGGCGCCGCGCTGCTGCGGGCCCTCGCCGACGATCGGGCGCCCCGCGCGGTCTGGACGGCGCTGCCCGGCGAGGACTGGCCGTCCCGCCTCGCCGAGGCCGCCGCGACCAGCCTCGCCGCCGGCCGGGGCGCGCTCGTCGTGGTGGCCGACGCCCGGGACCTCGACCGCCTCGACGCCGCCCTGCTGCGGGTCCTCGGCGGCCCCGGTCACCACGTGGCGCTGTCGGCCGCGATCGGGCCGGCCGAACGGTACCGCCGCTTTCTCGCCGTCGCCCGCGGCACCGCCCGCATCGTCATCGGCACCCGCGCGGCCGCCTTCGCCCCGGTGCACGACCTCGGCCTCGTCGCCATCTGGGACGACGGGGACGATCTGCACGCCGAGCAGCGCGCCCCGTACCCGCACGCCCGGCAGGTCCTGCTCGCCCGCGCCGAGCAGGAGCGGTGTGCGGCGATCGTGGGGGGCTTCGGACGTACCGCTGAAGCCCAACAGCTCGTCGAGACCGGCTGGGCGATCGAGGTCGGCGCCGCCCGCGATGAACTGCGCCGGGCCATGCCGCGCGTGCTGACCGTCGGGGAGCACGAACGCTCCCGCGACCCCCAGGCCCAGGCGGCCCGCCTGCCCACGATCGCCTGGCGCGCCGCGCGCGAGGCCCTGGCCGGCGGCCGGCCCGTGCTCATCCAGGTGCCCCGCCGCGGCTACCTGCCCGCCGTCGCCTGCGCCGACTGCTACACCCCGGCCCGCTGCACCCACTGCTCCGGCCCGCTCGCGCTCCCCGCCGCCGACGGGATTCCCGTGTGCCGCTGGTGCGGCCGCCCCGCCGCGGGCCACGCCTGCCCCGAGTGCGGCGGCCGCCGGCTGCGCGCCGCGGTCGTGGGCGCCCGCCGGACGGCCGAGGAGCTCGCCCGGGCCTTCCCCGACACCACCGTGCGCACCTCGGGCCGCGACGAGATCCTGACCGTGGTGCCGCACGAGTCCACCCTCGTCGTCTCCACCCCGGGCGCCGAGCCGCTCGCCGTGGGCGGCTACGGCGCCGTGCTCCTCCTCGACGCCTGGGCCTTCCTCACCCGCGCCGACCTGCGCGGCACCGAGGAGGCGCTGCGACGCTGGTTCGCGGCGGCGGCCCTGGCCCGGCCGGGCGCGCCGGTGGTGGTGGTCGCCGACGGCGGGCTGGCGGCCGTGCAGGCGCTGCTGCGCTTCGACCCGGCCTGGCTCGCGGCCCGCGAGCTCGCCGACCGGCGCGAGCTCGGCTTCCCCCCGGCGGCGCGGATCGCGGCGCTGACCGGGCCGCCGGCCGCGGTCGCCGAGCTGCTGTCGCTGGCCGAGCTGCCGCCGGGGGCGGAGGTGCTCGGGCCGGTGCCGGCCGCGGAGGGGCAGGAGCGGATGCTGGTGCGGACCGCGCGGTCGGCGGGGAAGGCACTGGCGTTGGCGTTGCGGGCGGCGGCGGGGGCGCGCTCGGTACGCAAGGCCGCCGACCCGGTCCGCATCCAGGTCGACCCGCTCGACCTGCTGTGAACCGCTTCCGCCCGCGCCCCACCCGCTCGGCCGCCCCCTCCCCGCTCGGACCGGGTTGGCCCGCTGGGTCCGCGTCGGTCCGCCCGGCCCGGCTCCTATGGCCTTTTGGCCCCCCGTAGCTTCTGGCGCCGGCCACCGTGCGCACGAGCCCACCGTCCGCGGGCCCGGCACCTCGACCGTGCGGGCCTTCTCGCAGTCGTTTCACCGGTCGTGGTCACGTCCGCGCGAGTGGTGTACGAATCGCCCACCTTTATGGTGGTTGGGAGATTGGACGTTGGCCGGTTCCTGCGTGCGGAACTTGCTGCGGCGTCACCCGATCTGCCGCGTTCGATGGTGAAAACGTTCGCCGAAGCGTTGATGTCGGCCGAGGCCGACGCCGTGTGCGGTGCCCCGTATGGGGAGCGCAGCGAGGCCGGCGTTGATGACTCCCAGCAAATCCACCTTTCCCGGTATTTCCCGCGGGAAAATCATGTTGGAGGCCGCGTTCCGGACATATCGCTTGCCCCCGTTTCAGAGGGTCTTGGCAACGCCTGACCCTGATCAGGGGTTGCCGTGTTCGAGATCCGGGAGAGTCGTCGCCCGCAGAGGTGCATGCCGTTGTTGGCGGGGTTCGGGGTGACCGGCTGCTTGCCGGTGTGTCGCAGGTGGCGATCGCGGCGGAGCCGGGCCGGTCGCCGTGCACGGTCGGCCGGGAGATCACCCGAACCAGGACCCGACCGGGGGTGGCTGTCAGCCGTTCGCTGCGCAGCGCGCCGAGCGGCGCCGGACCCGGGCCGAACCCCGGACGTCTGGCCGGGAACCCGGTCCTGCGCGAGGTGGTCCAGGACCTGCTGGCGTCGCGGCACAGCCCGGCGCGCAGCGCCCGACCTATCGCCCCAGTTATCGCCCCAGCACCGACGACAGCGCCTCCAGCAACGGCGGAGCCCCAGCCCGGTTGTCCACCTCCACATGCGGCACCACAGGCGCCCGATCCGGCGGAATGGCCGCCAGGAACTCCGCCCACCGAGCCAGCTTCTGCCCGTCCCGGTGCGACCCCCGCGCGACCAGCCGCTCCCGCAACGTCTGCGGATCGCAGCGCACCCACACCAGCGACACCGGGTCGCCGCCCAGGGCCGCGGTGAACGCCCGCCAGCGGGCCGCGTCCGAGATCTGCCCGGTGAACGGGGCCGAGAGCAGGACCGGGCAGCCGTGCGAGCGGATCTCCCGCGCGGTCGCGGCGAGGCCCGCGTACTCGTGGATCTTGATGTTCGCGTCGTACCACGGGCCCTCGCGCTCGCCCTCGGGCCGGCCCGCCGCCTCCAGGGTCGCGGCCACGAAGTCGCCGTAGAGGGTGTCCTTGTCCAGCAGGGCCGGCGTGGGGGAGAGCAGGCGCAGCAGCAGGGCCGCGACCGTCGACTTGCCGGCGCCCGGCGGGCCGGCGACGACCCAGGCGGCGGCGGTCATGCCACCAGGAGCTGGTTCGTGGCCAGCTCGCGGTACAGGGGGCTGATCTCCAGCAGCTCCTCGTGGCGGCCGACGGCGGCGACCCGGCCCGCCTCCAGCACCACGATCTGGTCCGCGTCGACCACGGTGGACAGCCGGTGGGCCACGACGATCATGGTGCGGTCGCGCGCGACGGTGTCGATCGCCTCGCGCAGGGCGACCTCGTTGCGCGCGTCCAGGTTCGAGGTCGGCTCGTCCAGCAGCAGGATCGGCGGCGCGGCGAGCAGGGTGCGGGCGATGGCCAGCCGCTGCCGCTCGCCGCCGGACAGCAGCACACCGCCCTCGCCGACCTGGGCGTCCAGGCCGTGCGCGGTGCGCCCGACGATGTCGGTGAGGTTGACCGCCGCGAGGACGCCGAGCATCTCGGCCTCGGTCGCCTCCGGCACGGTCAGGCGCAGGTTCTCCCGCAGGGTGCCGGCCAGCACCGGGGCCTCCTGCTCGACGTACCCGAGGTGGGCGCGCAGCGCCTGGCGCGGCAGGTCGCGCACGTCGGCCCCGGCCACCCGGACGGCGCCGCCGGTGACGTCGTAGAAGCGCTCGACGAGCTGCAGCAGCGTCGACTTGCCGGCGCCGGAGGGGCCGACGAGGGCGGTACGGGTGCCGAACGGCACGGTGAACGACACGTCCCGCAGCACCGGCTCCGGCGCCGCGGCGTAGCCGAACGTGACGTGCTCGAAGACGACCGCGGCCGGGCCGGCGCCCGGGCTCGCGGTGCCCGCGTCGGGCTCCAGGGGCACGGCGAGGATGTCCTCCATGCGCTGCAGCGCGCCGAGGCCGGTCTGCAGCTGGGTGTACGCGTGCATCGCCTGCCCCAGCGGCATGACCAGGAAGAACAGGTAGAGCACGAACGCCACCAGATCCCCGACGGAGATCGAGCCCGCGGCGACCCGGGCACCCCCGACGCCGAGCAGGAGCAGGAACGAGCCCTGGATGGCCGCGATGCTCGCCGGGCCGACGAGCGCCTGCAGGCGGGCGATGCGGACCCCGGCGCGGTACGCCTCCTCGGCGCTGGACTCGACGGCCGCGATCTCCCGCTCCTCGGCGTTGCTGGCCCGGATCGTGCGGGCGGCCGACAGCGCGCGCTCCACGGCGCTGGTCATCTCGCCGATGCGCTCCTGCGCCGCCTCCGAGGCGGGCCGCACCCGGCGGGAGAAGACCAGCGCGATCGACAGGCCCACCGCGAGGCCGAGCCCGGCGGTGAGGAACAGGATCGGGTCGAGCAGCAGCATCGCGACCGCCGCCCCGACCACCATCACCGCGCCGGTGACGGTCTCGAACAGCCCCGAGGTGACCACGGCCCGCAGCAGCGTCGTGTCCGCGCCCACGCGGGAGAGCAGGTCGCCGGTGCGACGGGAGTCGTACTCGCTGATCGGCAGCCGCAGCAGGTGCCGCGTGAGCCGGCGGCGCGAGCTGAGCACGAGCCCCTCGGCCGTGCGCTGGAGCAGGTAGTCCCGGACCGCGTTGAGCACCGCGACCGCCGCGAGCACCGCCACGAGCAGGGCGACCGTGCCCCACACCGTGCGCGACGCCTGCAGCCCGTCGAGCACCTCCCGGGTGAGCAGCGGCTGGGCGAGCGTGGTGACGGAACCGAGCAGTGAGAGGACCCCGACGACGACGAGGGTGGCCCGATGATCACGGAGGTACGGCAGGAGTGACCGCAGCGAGACGCGAGGCGAGTCGGACACGAATCCAAGCTAGCCTAGACTTGGACGGCTGAATTCCGCCGAACTCCAAGATGAGGTGCCGCTTGACCGTCCAGTCCGTCCGCCTGTTCGGCGACCCGGTGCTGCGCACTGCCGCCGACCCGGTCGCCGACTTCGACAAGGAGCTGCGCAAGCTGGTGAGCGACCTGCTGGACACGATGCACCAGCAGAACGGCACCGGCCTGGCCGCGCCCCAGATCGGCGTCGGGCTGCGGGTGTTCACCTTCGACGTCGACGACGTGGTCGGGCACCTGGTCAACCCGGTGCTGGAGTTCCCCGACGAGGAGGAGCAGGACGGGCCCGAGGGCTGCCTGTCGATCCCCGGGGTGTATGTCGACACCAAGCGGCGCCAGAACGTCATCGCCAAGGGCTTCAACCAGCACGGCGACCCGATCCAGATCGTCGGCACCGGGCTGATGGCCCGCTGCGCCCAGCACGAGACCGACCACCTCGACGGCGTGCTGTTCGTCGATCGGCTCGACGCCGAGCGGCGCAAGCAGGCGATGAAGGAGATCCGGGCGGCGGAGTGGTACAACCCGGACGCGCCGCCGGTCGTCAAGGCGAGCCCGCACGGGCTGTTCGGCATCCGGTGAGGCTGCGGTGAGGCTGATCTTCGCGGGCACCCCGGCCGTGGCCCTGCCCGCCCTCGACGCGATCGCCGCGTCGCAGCACGAGCTCGTGGCGGTCGTCACGCGCCCGGACGCGCCGTCCGGCCGCGGCCGGCAGCTCGTCCCGTCCCCGGTGAGCGCCTGGGCGAGCGAGCGCGGGATCCCCGTGCTCACCCCGGCCAAGCCGCGCGACCCGGAGTTCCAGGACCGGCTGCGCGCCCTGGAGCCGGACTGCGCGCCCGTGGTCGCCTACGGCGCGCTCGTCCCGCGCAGTGCCCTCGACATTCCGCGGCACGGCTGGGTGAACCTGCACTTCTCGCTGCTGCCCGCCTGGCGGGGCGCCGCGCCCGTGCAGCACGCGGTCCTGCACGGCGACGAGGTCACCGGGGCGAGCGTCTTCCAGCTGGAGGAGGGCCTGGACACCGGGCCGGTCTACGGCACGCTCACGGAGCCGGTCGGCCCGCGGGACACCTCCGGCGACCTGCTCGAGCGGCTGGCCGAGTCCGGCGCCGAGCTGCTCGTGCGGGTGCTGGACGGCATCGCGGCGGGGGCTCTGTCGGCGGTACCGCAGCCGCAGGAAGGCATCTCGAGCGCTCCGAAGCTGACCGCGGAGGATGCCCAGGTGCGGTGGTCCGATCCGGCGTTCGCGGTCGACCGGCGGATTCGGGCCTGCACCCCGGCCCCGGGCGCGTGGACGACGCTGCGCGGGGACCGGCTCAAGCTCGGTCCGGTGACCCCGCTCACGGCCGCGACCGTGATCGCCGGCGGCCCGGCCGCGCCCGGCCCGGGTGAGGTGGTCGTCGAGCGCAACCGCGTGCTCGTCGGCACCGGCACCGTGCCCGTGGTGCTCGGCACCGTCACCGCGCCCGGCAAGAAGGCGATGCCCGCCGACGCGTGGGCCCGCGGCGCCCGGGTCGAGTCCGGGGAGCTCGTGTCTTGATGCGCTCTGCTCCTCGGCGCGGCCCGGGTCAGCGGCCGGCCGGTGGGCGCGACGACCGGCTCGCGCGGCCCCCGCGCGGCGGCCGGCCCGCGATCGACCCGGCCCGCGAGGCCGCCTACGAGGCCGTCGCCGCCGTGCACCGCGACGACGCCTACGCCAACCTGGTGCTCCCCGGCATCCTGCGCGAGAACGGCGTGTCCGGGCGGGACGCGGCGTTCGCGACCGAGCTGACCTACGGCACCCTGCGCCAGACCGGGACCCTCGACGCGATCGTGGCGGCCGCCGCCGACCGGGCGATGGAGCGCATCGACCCGCCGGTGCGCGACGCGCTGCGGATCGGGGCGTATCAGCTGCTGCACATGCGCGTCGGCGCCCACGCCGCCGTGGCGACCACCGTGGACCTCGTGCGCTCGCTGGTGCCGGGCGCGGCCGGCTTCGCCAACGCGGTGCTGCGCCGCGTCGCCGAGTCCGACCGCGCGGCCTGGGTCGAGCGCCTGGCGCCCGCGGACCCGATCGCCCGCGCCGCGCTGACCCACGCCCACCCGGCGTGGATCGTCAACGCGTTCGCCGACGCGCTGGGCTCCCTCGACGAGGCCGAGCTCGCGCTGGACGCGGACAACCTGCCGCCGGCCGTGCACCTGTGCGCCCGGCCGGGGCTGGTCTCCGCGGCCGACCTCGCGGGCGGGCTGCGCGGGGCGGCGGTCGGGCGCTACTCGCCCTACACGGTCGTGCTCGCCGGCGGGGGAGACCCGGGCGGGATCGCGGCCGTGCGCGACGGGCGCGCGCACGTGCAGGACGAGGGCAGCCAGCTCGTGGCCGCCGTGCTCGCGAACGCGCCCGTGGACGGGCCGGACGGGCGCTGGCTCGACCTGTGCGCCGGGCCGGGCGGCAAGGCGGGCCTGCTCGGCGCGCTCGCCGCCGAGCGCGACGCGCACGTGACCGCGGTCGAGGTCGCCCATCACCGGGCCGCGCTCGTGGCCCGGGCGACCGAGGGGCTGCCGGTCTACACCATCAACGCGGACGGCCGCGACGTCGGCAAGGACCCGGACCTGCCCGAGGGCGCCTTCGACCGGGTGCTCGTCGACGCCCCGTGCACGGGCCTGGGCGCCCTGCGCCGCCGGCCCGAGGCGCGGTGGCGCCGTCAGCCGTCGGACCTGCCGCCGCTCACCCGGCTGCAGCGGGAGCTGCTGCAGGCGGCCTTCCGGGCGGTCCGGCCGGGCGGGGTCGTGGCGTATGTCACCTGCTCGCCGCACCAGGCCGAGACGGAGGTCTCGGTGACGGAGGCGGCCCGGCGCTCGTCGATCGACATGGAGCTCGTGGACGCGCGGCCGTACCTGCCCTCGGCGCTGCCCGAGGTGGGGACCGGCCCGACGGTGCAGCTGTGGCCGCACCGCCACGGGACCGACGCGATGTTCGTGGCCCTGCTACGCCGCGCCTAGGCTCTCCTGCGAGCCCCGCTGGTGGGGCGGCCGGCCGTCGGGGACGAGCGCGGCGACCGCGTCGCGGTGCCCGCATCCGGCTCTGATCAGCCGGTCCCGCTCGGCCCGCCAGGCGGCTCCCAGGGCCGAGCGGGTGGCGGCGTCGAGCTGAAGGCGGGCGTCGTTGAGCAGCGTCCGCTCCTCCTCGTCGACGTGGTGGGCGAGGGAGTTGGCCAGCTTGCCCACGGCCCGGTCGAACTCGGGCGCGAGCACGTCGGCGACGTCGAGCAGGGCGAGGAGCTTGCGGTGCCCGTCGATGTGCTCGTCGGCGCCGTGCTCGACGTGCGCGCCGCCGCCGGAGAGCTCACGCAGCTTCGGGTACACCGCCGACTCCTCCGCCGTGGCGTGCGCGACGAGCAGGTCGGCGAGCTCCGTGCGGGCGCTCACCCGGCGGGCCCGCACCAGCTCGGCGTCGGTGTCACGGGTGCGCAGGATGCGCAGGAGGTGTTCGAACCGCACGTGGTCGCTGACGATCGCCTCGACGACATCCCCGGCAACATCCATGGGGGCCATTCTCGCAGCCGCGGTGGGAGCATCACCGATAGCATCACGCCTGTGTCGGACAACGTGGTGATCGCGCCCTCGATTCTCGCTGCGGACTTCGCCCGCCTGGCCGAAGCGGCCCGGGCGGTCGAAGGGGCCGCGGACTGGCTGCACGTGGATGTCATGGACTACCACTTCGTGCCCAACCTCACGATCGGGCTGCCCGTGGTGCAGAGCCTGCGCAAGGCGACCACGCTGCCGTTCGACTGCCACCTCATGATCGACGACCCGGCGCGGTGGGCGAGCTCCTACGCCGAGGCCGGGGCATACAACGTGACCTTCCACGCCGAGGCGGCCACCGACCCGGTGGCGATCGCGAAGGACCTGCGCTCGGCGGGCAGCCGGGCCGGGCTGGCGATCGACCGGGACACCCCGGTCGAGGGCTACCTGGAGCTGCTGCCCCACTTCGACCTGCTGCTCATCATGACCATCAAGGCCGGCTTCGGCGGCCAGGCGTTCCTGCCGCAGCTGCTGGACAAGGTCCGCACGGCTCGTCGCCACGTTGACGCCGGTCACCTCGAGTTGCGCATTGAAGTCGACGGCGGTGTGGCCGAAGATACGATCGCGGCGTGTGCGGAGGCGGGGGCCGACACGTTCGTGGCCGGAACCGCCGTCTACGGCGCGGAGGACCCGGCCGCGGCGGTCCGCAAGCTGCGCAGCATCGCCGCCGGGTAAATCGAGCAGACGGGACAAAGGTGGGCGAACGCGACCTGATCCTCGTGGTCGACGACGACGTCGACATCGCCCGGTTCATCAGGGTGAACCTCGACCTCGAGGGGTTCGAGGTGATGATGGCCAACGACGGGGCCACCGCGCTCAACATGATCCAGGAGCACAAGCCCGCGCTGGCCGTGGTCGACTGGATGATGCCGCAGCTGGACGGGCTCGAGCTGACCCGGCGGCTGCGGGCCGATCCGATGACCGCCTCGATGCCGGTGATCCTGCTGACCGCGCGCGGGCAGACCGCCGACAAGGTGATCGGGCTGCAGGCCGGCGCCGACGACTATCTCGTCAAGCCGTTCGACACCATGGAGCTGGTCGCCCGGGTGCGCTCGACGCTGCGGCGCAACCAGGAGAACCGGGAGGTCTCGCCGCTGACCGGCCTGCCCGGCAACACCCGCATCCTGCGCGAGATCACCGACCGGGCCCGGGCCGGCACCGACTTCGCCGTCTCGCACGTGGACATCGACCGGTTCAAGCCGGTCAACGACGTCTACGGCTTCCAGCGCGGCGACGAGTTCATCATCGCCCTCGCCCGCGCGCTGCACCGGGCCGTGGTCGACGTCGGGCTGCCACCGGCGTTCCTGGGCCACATCGGCGGCGACGACTTCCTCATCGTCTGCACCCCGGAGCAGCTCAAGGACCTGACCACGAACGCGATCCTGGCCTTCCAGGCCGCCTCCGACACGCTGTACGACCCGGTGGACGCCGAGCGCGGCTACATCGAGGTCGTCTCCCGCACCGGCGAGGTCCAGCACCCGAACCTCGTCACGCTGTCGATCGGGGTGGCCGTCGCGACCCCCGAGAGCGGGCAGTTCACGGACCCGCGCGAGGTGATCGCCATCGCCACCGAGATGAAGAAGGTGGCCAAGAAGCACAACGGCAACTACGTGGCCATCGACCGCCGCAGCGCCGTCGACCTGAGCTGACGCGACCCGGTTGTGACGCATATCCCGGAACCGGGCCGGTAAGGACCGGGGGTTCTGTGTCAGACTCAGGGTACGTACCCACCACGCGCTGGCGGGGCTCGGTGAAATTCCGAACCGGCGGTAACCGCCCCTGAACGGGAGCGGAAGCCCGCGACCCGGTCGAAGCCATCGGCCGGTGGACCTGGTGTGAGTCCAGGGCCGACGGTCACAGTCCGGATGGGAGTTCAGCGCGCGGGATCCGGTGTCGCCCCCTGTGGGCGGTTCCGGAGGGTCGCCGCGCGCTCCCCGGCGCAGCTGTTCCGGGGGTGTCATCGGCGTCCCCCCGCGTGTGATCACCGACCACGCGGGAGAGGGCCATGGCAGACGACGAGACGTTCATGCGACGCGCCATCGAGCTGGCGCGCCTGAGCCTCGGCGAGACCAGCCCCAACCCGAACGTCGGCTGCGTGCTCGTCGCGCCGGACGGGCAGATCGTGGGCGAGGGGCGAACGGCCCCCGCCGGCGGCCCGCACGCCGAGGTCAGGGCGCTGCTGGCGGCGGGCGGGCAAGCCCGCGGGGCCACCGCCTACGTCACCCTCGAACCGTGCGACCACACCGGCCGGACCGGGCCGTGCTCGCGCGCGCTCATCGCGGCCGGGGTCGCCCGGGTCGTGGTCGGGGTCGCGGACCCCAACCCGGTGGCGGCGGGCGGGGCCGAGACGCTGCGGGCCGCCGGGGTCGCCGTGGAAGTGGGTTCGGTACTGCACGAGCCCGCCCGCGACGCCATGGAGGGCTGGCTCACCGCAGTGACCCGCGGCACTCCTTACGTGATCTGGAAGTTCGCGGCCACGCTCGACGGCCGCTCCGCCGCCGCCGACGGGACGAGCAAGTGGATCACGTCCCCGGACGCCCGGGCGGACGTGCACCGGCTGCGGGCCGGGGTCGACGCCATCATCGCCGGCATCGGCACCGTGCTGGCCGACGATCCCCAGCTCACGGTGCGTTCGCCCCAGGGTGTGCTCGCCGAGCGCCAGCCGCTGCGGGTGGTGGTCACGGGCGAGCGCGGCGCCGAGCTGGAGCGCGGCGGCTTCCGGGTCATGGACCGAGCGGCCGCCACCTGGGTGGCCCGGGGCGGTGACCTCCCGGCCATGCTGCGCGAGCTGTACGCGCGCGGGGTGCGGGTGGCGCTGCTCGAGGGCGGCCCGACGCTCGCGGGCGCGTTCCTGGCGGCCGGCCTCGTGGACCGGGTCGTCGCCTACCTCGCGCCCAAGCTGCTCGGGGCCGGCCCCGCGGCCCTGGGCTTCGCGGGAATCTCCAGCATCGCCGAGGCTTTGACGCTCGACGTCGTCGACCTTGCCAGGATCGGGCCGGACGTGCGCCTGACGGCAACAGTGAAAGGTGCGTGAGCCGTGTTCACCGGCATCATCGAAGAGCTCGGGATGGTCGTGGCGATCGACGAGCTGGGCGACCTGAACCCAGACTTCGCCCGGCTGGCGATCCGCGCGGCGACCGTCACCGCCGACGCCGCCCACGGCGACTCGATCTCGGTCAACGGGGTCTGTCTCACGGTCGTGGACAACGCCGACGGCGTGTTCACCGCCGACGTGATGGGGGAGTCGCTGCGGCGCTCGACGCTCGGCGCGCTGCGACCGGGCTCCGCCGTGAACCTCGAGCGCGCCGCGACCGTCGCCACCCGCCTCGGCGGCCACATCGTGCAGGGCCACGTCGACGGCGTCGGGCAGATCCTGTCGCGCGAGGCCGGCGACCAGTGGGAGACGGTGACGTTCGCGCTGCCCGAGGGGCTCGGGCGCTATGTGGTGGAGAAGGGCTCCATCACCGTCGACGGGATCTCGCTGACCGTCATGGCCGTCACGGACGACACGTTCTCGGTCGGGCTGATCCCGACCACGCTCAAGCTCACCACGCTCGGCGCCAAGGGCGTCGGCGAGCGGGTCAACCTGGAGGTCGACATCATGGCGAAGTACGTGGAGAAGCTGCTCGGGAAGGCCGGCCAGGCATGAGCGACCCTGTCACGGGCCTCGACCCGATCGAGCGGGCGGTCAAGGACATCGCGGCCGGGCGCCCGGTCATCGTCGTCGACGACGAGGACCGCGAGAACGAGGGCGACCTGATCTTCGCGGCCGAGTTCGCCACGCCGGAGCTGGTCGCGTTCATGGTCCGCTACACGTCCGGCTACATCTGCGTGCCGATCACCGAGGCCGAGGCCGACCGGCTCGACCTCCCGCCGATGTACCGCACCAACCAGGACCGCCGCGGCACCGCCTACACCGTGACGGTCGACGCCCGCTTCGGCGGCACCACCGGCATCTCCGCCGCCGACCGCGCCCGCACCATCAAGCTGCTCTCCTCGGCCGACACCCAGCCGCACGACCTGTCCCGGCCCGGGCACATCGTGCCGCTGCGGGCCAAGGACGGCGGGGTGCTGCGCCGGGCCGGGCACACCGAGGCCGCCGTGGACCTGGCCACCATGGCCGGCCTGCGCCCCGCCGGCGTGCTGTGCGAGATGGTCAACGACGACGGCACCATGATGCGCCTGCCCGACCTGCGCAAGTTCGCCGAGGAGCACGACCTGGCGCTGATCAGCATCGCCGCCCTCATCGCCCACCGCCGCCACACCGAGCAGCAGATCGAGCGGGTCGCCGAGACCCGGCTGCCGACCGAGCACGGGGTGTTCCGGGCGGTCGGGTACACCCAGAAGTACGGCACCGGCGAGCACATCGCCCTCGTCTACGGCGACCTCGGCGACGGCGAGGACGTGCTCGTGCGGGTGCACTCCGAGTGCCTGACCGGCGACGTGTTCAGCTCGGTGCGCTGCGACTGCGGCCCCCAGCTGGAGGCGTCCATGAAGATGGTCGCGGCGGAGGGGCGCGGCGTCGTGCTCTACATGCGCGGGCACGAGGGCCGCGGCATCGGGCTCATGCACAAGCTGCAGGCGTACCAGCTGCAGGACCTCGGCCGCGACACGCTCGACGCCAACCTGGACCTGGGGCTGCCCGCCGACGCGCGCGAGTACGGCACCGGCGCGCAGATCCTGGTCGAGCTCGGGATCAAAACGATGCGGCTGCTCACGAACAATCCGGCGAAGCGGGCGGGGCTGGAAGGGTACGGTCTGTCCGTACTGGGTCGTGTGCCCCTGCCGACCCGGCCGCACCCCGAGAACGTGCGCTACCTGCGTACCAAGCGGGACCGTATGGGGCACCTGCTGGACGAGCTCGACGAGGTCGCGGAGGGACTTGCGTAATGGCTGGGAGTGGGGCACCCGTCCTGCAACGGGTGGACGGCACGGGACTGACGCTCGGCATCGTGGCCACGCGGTGGCACGGCGAGCTCGTCGACCACATGCTGAACCGGGCGATCGAGGCCGGGGAGTCCTCCAACGTGGACCACATCACGGTGGCCCGGGTCGACGGCGCCGTGGAGCTGCCCGTGCTCGCGCAGGGGCTGGCGCACCGCTTCGACGCGGTCGTCGCGCTCGGCGTGGTCATCCGGGGGGACACGGCGCACTTCGAGTACGTCTGCCAGTCCGTGACCGACGGGCTCACCCGGGTCGCCCTGGACTGCGCGACGCCGGTCGCCCACGGGGTGCTCACGGTCGACAGCTACGAGCAGGCGCGGGCCCGGGCCGGGTTCGCCGACTCGGCGGAGGACAAGGGCTACGCGGCCGCGCTGGCCGCCCTGGACGCGGCGGTGGCGCTGCGGCTCGTCGCCAAGTCCTGACACGGCGTGCGGTGGGAGGCGCCCAGGACAGGGCCTGGCCTCCCACCGCGCACCTCAGACCTCGAGGGCCGCGGCCAGCTTGTCGCGGAAGGTGCGCTCGGCCGCGGTGACCTGCTCGCCGCCGATGCCCAGCACCCCGCCGGTGCTCGCCGCGCCCACGACCACGTCGGCGACGGTGACCACCCAGTAGCGGTAGGCCTCGGCGTCGGCGTGCGCGGTCTTGGCCGCCAGCAGCTCGTGGGCCGCGCGGGCCCGCGAGATCACGTCGGCCAGCCCCGCGTCGCGGTCGGGGAACTCGATGACCGGGGGCTCGTCGCCGTCGGTGATGTCGCCCTGGCGGCTGACCACCTCGGCGGCGACGGTCTTCACGAGCTCGCTGGACGAGCCGCGGCCGTCGGCGATGGCGGTCATGCCCGCCGCCCACTCCTCGCGCGTGCGCCGGGCCCCGTCGTGCTCGGCCTGGGACGCGGCGATCAGGACGGACTGGGGGAGGCCGACGAGCAGGCCCCACTCTTCGTCGGTGTACTTCGGCTCCGTATCCACGAGGCTCAGGGTAACCACGTGATCAGCCCGGTAAACCGATGGGCGGACCCGCGCGTCGTCTGGTCGTGATGGCGCAGGCCGCGGCGGCGGCGTGGGACCGTAGGCCGGTGGAGGTGGCGGCCCCGGGCGATCCCGTGCGCGGCGCGGTGCCCGGGGAGACCGCGCGCGGGTGGAGCGCCGACGACGCGATCGCGGCGCTGTTCGCCGCGCACTATCGCGGGCTCGTGCGCCTCGCGGTGCTGCTCCTGCACGACGAGGGGGTCGCGGAGGACGTGGTCCAGGACGCGTACGTCGCGCTGCACCGCCGCTGGCGGCGCCTGCGGGACGCGGACAAGGCGCTGGCGTACCTGCGCACCAGCGTGCTCAACGGGGCGCGTTCGGCGCTGCGCAGACGGGGCGTCGCCGAGCGGCACATCGCCCGCGGCCCGGACGGGCCGCAGGTCGTGGCCAGCGCCGAGACGGGCGCGCTGAGCCTGCTGGCGCACCGGGAGGTGCTGGAGGCGGTACGCCGGCTGCCCACCCGCCAGCGCGAGGCGATCGTGCTGCGCTACTACGGCGAGCTGTCCGAGGCCGAGATCGCCGACGCCATGGGGGTCAGCCGCGGCGCCGTCAAGAGCCACGCCTCCCGGGGCATGGCCGCCCTGCGCGAGAGCCTGGAGCGGGCCCGATGAGGCCGGGGCAGTCGGCGCAGGACCGGCTCCGGGAGGCGCTGCGGGCCCGGGCCGCCGAGGTCGAGCCGTCGCCGGACGCCCTCCCGCGCATCCGGCGGCGCACCGCCCGGGCCCGGCACCGCGGCGGTTGGGTGCCGGCCCTCGCGGCCGCCGCCGTCGCGGCCGTGATCGCGCTCGGCGTCGTGGCGGTCCAGGCCGGCCGCGGCGAGCACGCCACCCTGCCGCCCGCGGGGCCCGCGTCCGGGTCGCCGGCCGTGACCGGCACCCGGCCCGGCGCGCCGGAGCCGTCCGGGGCCACGCCGGCGACGGTCGCCCTGCCGGCCTACTTCACCCGCAACGGCCGCCTCTACCGGGAGTTCCTGCCGGCCACCCCGGGCGACGACCGGGGCCGCATCCGGGCCGCCGTCGAGTTCTCCCTGCGGGGCGAGGCGAAGGATCCCGACTACAGGAGCCTGTGGCCGGCGACCGTCCAGGTGCACGGGGTCGCGATCGACGGGGGCGTGGTCACCGTCGACCTCGGCGGCGTCGGCCCGGCCCCGGCGGAGCCGAAGCTCGCGGCCCAGCAGCTGGTCTACACCGTGCTGGCCGCGGCGACCTACACCTCGATGCGCCACGCCGACGGGGTCCGGGTGCTCGTCGACGGCGCGCCCGTGGCCCGGCTGTGGGGGGTTGTGGACACGAGCGGGCCGCTGCGGCAGGGCACCCTGGCCGACCTCCAGGCGCCGGTCTGGGTCATCGAGCCCGACCAGGGGGCGGTGGTGGGCAAGAGCTTCACGGTGTACCTCGCCGGGGTCGTTGCCGAGGGCACGGTCAGCCTGCGCATCCGCGACGCCGCCGGCACGGTCGTCCTCGAACGGGTCGTGCAGCTCAGCGCCGGGGCGCCGGCGCTGGGGGAGGCGCGGGTGCCCGTGACGCTGCCCTCGGGGCCGCACACCGTCGAGGCGTTCGTGTATTCGCAGCAGGACGGCAGCGTGCAGTGGGTGGACGACCACGCCTTCTCCGTGGCTTGACCGGCTCGCAGCCCGTGGGGTGACCGGCGACACGCCTGTCAGCAACCGGATTCCGTTTCCGGCCCCAGGCCTGCGAGAATCCCTGCCCGTGAAGACCTTCGACGAGCTGTTCACCGAGCTGAGCGCCAAGGCGGCGGCCGGCACCCCCGGATCCGGCACCGTGGCGGCGCTGGAGAAGGGCGTGCATTTCATCGGCAAGAAGGTCGTCGAGGAGGCCGCCGAGAGCTGGATGGCGGCCGAGCACGAGGGCCGGGAGCGCACCGCCGAGGAGCTGTCGCAGCTGCTCTACCAGGTGCAGTGCCTGATGCTGGCGACGGGGCTGTCGCTGCAGGACGTGTACCGACATCTGTAGGCCGGTTCCCGCACCTGTAGGCCGGTTCCCGGCCTGCGCCCGCCCGTCGCGCCGACCCACCCGTCTGGAGACCAGCCCGTGCTTCGCATCGCCGTGCCCAACAAGGGCACCCTCGCCGGCCCCGCCACGCAGATGCTCCAGGAGGCCGGCTACCGCCAGCGCTCCGACCCCAAGGACCTGCTCTGCCGCGACGACGCCAACGGCGTCGAGTTCTTCTACCTGCGCCCGCGCGACATCGCCACCTACGTCGGCTCGGGCGACCTCGACCTCGGCATCACCGGCCGCGACCTGCTCATCGACGCGGGCAGCCCGGCGGTCGAGGTGCTCGACCTCGGCTTCGCCCGCGCCACGTTCCGTTTCGCCGCCGTCCCCGGCTCGGTGAAGGGCTCCGCCCCGTCCGACCTCGAGGGCCTGCGGGTCGCCACCGCCTACCCCGGCGTGATGGAGCGCTACTTCGCCGAGCACGGCGTGCGGGCCGAGGTCATCCGGCTCGACGGCGCCGTGGAGAACGCCATCCGCCTCGGCGTCGCCGACGTCATCGCCGACGTGGTCGAGACCGGCCGGACGCTGCGCCAGGCCGGCCTGGAGACGCTCGGCGAGCCGATCCTCAAGTCCTCGGCGCTGCTCATCCGGCGCGCGGGGGAGGAGCTGCCGGCGGGTGTACCGCAGCTGCTGCGTCGCCTCCAGGGCGTCCTGGTCGCCCGGCAGTACGTGATGCTCGCCTACGACGTGCGGGCCGACTCGCTCGACGCGGCCGTCGCGCTCACCCCGGGCATCGAGTCGCCCACCATCTCCCCGCTGCACCGCGAGGGCTGGGTCGCCGTGCAGGCGATGGTGCCCCAGGCCGAGGTGCACCGGATCATGGACGAGCTCTACGAGGTCGGCGCCCGCGCCATCCTGGTGACCGGAATCCACGCCTGCCGGCTGTAGTGGCAGACTGGGGCCGTGAGCAGCAGCGAGCCGAGCACGGCCCCACTCGTCGCCCGTCCGCAGCGGGCGCGCATCATCGCGTATGTCCTGGCGCTCGTCGTCGCCGTCGTCTTCACCCTCATCGCGTTCGGCCTGCACGGCAAGACCGGTGACGGCCCCGGCTACTTCCAGCGCGGCGACCAGGCCGCGATGATCGGCCTGGGCCTGTGCGCGGCCGCCGCCATCCTGCTCATGGCCCGCCCCCGCGTCGAGGCCGACGAGCGCGGCGTGCGGGTGCGCAACATCATCGGCGGCTACGACCTGCCCTGGGAGACGGTCCGCGCGGTGACCTTCGGCCGCGGCGCGCCCTGGCTCACCCTCGACCTGCACGACGACGAGCGGGTGGCGGTCATGGCGGTGCAGATGGCCGACAAGGACTACGCGGTCAAGGCCGCCCGGCGCCTGCGGGCACTGCACTCGGCGAGCTTGACAACATCCGTGGTAGAGTAGTCCGCGTCGACCGCATCCCGTCCCGTCGGGGTGTTCGAAGCGGGGCCTCGGCCCCCACCCGTGCAGCTGATCTGGCGGCCGGGTCCGGTCCGACCGTGGCGGCCCAATCGGTCGCGGCGGTCGAACGGCCCTCGCCTGCGCATGCGCGGCGGGGGTTTTTGGCGTTGCTACGCCCCCAAAGGGCTTGCCTGGCGGATGCGTCGACCGCATGAGTTGAAGTACCTATCGAGGAGGCCACATCAGCGTCGAGCCACGCGTCAACGAGCAGATCCGGGCACGTGAGGTCCGGCTGGTCGGCCCGGAGGGTGAGCAGGTGGGCATCGTCCCGCTCGAGCGCGCGCTCCAGCTGGCCGCCGACGTGGACCTGGACCTGGTCGAAGTTGCGCCCATGGCACGCCCGCCCGTCTGCAAGCTCATGGACTTCGGCAAGTTCAAGTACGAGAGCGCGCTCAAGGCCCGGGAAGCCCGGCGTAACCAGCAGCAGACCGTCATCAAGGAGATGAAGCTCCGCCCGAAGATCGATCCGCACGACTACGAGACCAAGAAGGGTCACGTGGTGCGGTTCCTGAAGGCGGGCGACAAGGTCAAGGTAACGATCATGTTCCGTGGCCGCGAGCAGAGCCGCCCGGAGCTTGGTTTCCGGCTGCTGCGCAAGCTCTCGGAGGAGATCTCGGAGCTGGGCTTCGTCGAGGCCGCGCCGAAGCAGGACGGCCGCAACATGATCATGGTCTTGGCGCCGCACCGCAACGTGAAGGCCGCCGCGACCGAGCGTCGCGAGGGCAAGGCGGACGGCACCCCGGGTGCGGAGGGCGAGACAGTCGCCGACCTGCCCGAGCCGGTCACCGCCGACCAGGCTTGATCCGAACGGCCTGACACCAGGCCGCCCCGGCACCCCGGATCGTGACCAGAGATCCGGGGGTGCCATAACGCCCGGGGCCGCGACCAGCGGCCCGGGGCGTCGTTCCAGCATGTCCACCACCGCGTCGTGCGGGCGGGTCCGCACCATGCGGAAGGCCCGGCTGCGCGCCGGAGCTAATGAAGGGCAACATCACCATGCCGAAGTTCAAACCGCACTCCGGGATGAAGAAGCGCGTGAAGATCACCGGGCGCGGCAAGATCCTCAGCGAGCCGGCGGGCAAGCGGCACCTCCTCGAGGTCAAGTCCAGCAAGCGCACCCGTCGCCTGAGCGGCAAAGTTGAGCTCAGCCCCGCCGAGACCCGCCGCGTCAAAAAGCTCCTCGGGCTGTAACCGCCGCTTCTCCCCCCGACCTTTCTCGACCTTTCGACCGGTTGCACGGGCGTCGCCCGGGCCGGTCTCGCCTGAGGAGTAACGAACCGTGGCACGCGTGAAGCGGGCGGTCAACGCCCAGAAGAAACGCCGCACCGTCCTGGAGACCGCCAGCGGCTACCGCGGGCAGCGCTCGCGGCTGTACCGCAAGGCCAAGGAGCAGGTGCTGCACTCGATGCAGTACGCCTACCGCGACCGTCGCGACCGCAAGGGTGACTTCCGCCAGCTGTGGATCACCCGGATCAACGCCGCGGCCCGCGCGAACGGCATGACGTACAACCGCCTGATCCAGGGCCTGCGCCTCGCCGGTGTCGAGGTGGACCGCAAGATCCTCGCCGAGCTCGCCGTGAGCGACGAGAAGGCGTTCACCGGCCTGGTCCAGGTGGCGAAGACGGCCGTTGCCGCCGCCTGACGACGATCGGTCGCGACCCGGGGTGTTCACCGTTCGAACGCCCCGGGTCGTCGCTGCCCGGCGCCTGCACCGCCGCCGGGACCGCGACGAGACCGGCCGCTTCCTCGCCGAGGGCCCCCAGGCCGTCCGCGAGGCGGTCAGGGCCGGCGTGGTGACCGAGCTCTTCGCGACCGCCGAGGCCGCCGCCCGGTATCCGCAGTGGTCCGCCTCGCTGGTCGATGACGCCGCGCTCGCGGCGCTCGCCGACACCGTGCAGCCCCAGGGCCTCGTGGCCGTCTGCCGGCAGCGCGACGTCCCGCTCGACGCCGCCCTCGCCGCCCGCCCGCGGCTCGTGGCCGTGTGCGTCGACATCCGCGACCCCGGCAACGCCGGCACCGTCCTGCGCACCGCCGACGCGGCCGGAGCCCGGGCCGTCGTCTTCGCCGGCGACTCCGTCGACCCCTACAACGGCAAGGCCGTGCGCTCGAGCGCCGGCAGCCTCTTCCACGTCGACGTCGTGCGCGCCCGCGACACCACCGCCACCGTCGCCGCCCTGCGCGCGGCCGGCATCCAGGTCCTCGCGGCCGACGGCTACGGCGACGCCGACCTCTTCGACCTCGACACCCTCGACCGGCCCACCGCCTGGCTCTTCGGCTCCGAGGCGCACGGCCTGCCCAAGGACCTCGAGGCCGACCGGCGGGTGCGGGTGCCCCTCTACGGCGGCGCCGAGAGCCTGAATCTGGCGGCGGCCGCGGCGGTATGCTTGTACTCTTCCGCGAAAGCGATGAGGAGCGTGCGGTGATGTCTCTGTTTATGCGGCCCGCCGGTGACGGTGGGCGGACGGGGCGCACCACCTCCTGACACCTTCCCACGACCGGCGGGCGGACCCCTCACTACACTGTCCGAGGCCAATCTCCCGTGGGAAGAGTCCGATGACGTACCGCAATGATCCGTACGATCCGAAACAGGCCGCGCTGCTCGACCAGAGCGCGCTCGACGACGCGGTCGCCGCGGCCGACAAGGCGTTCGCCGGAGCGGGCGACCTCGACGCGCTCGCCGCGCTCAAGCACCAGCACCTGGGCGACCGCGCCCCGGTCTCGCTGGCCCGCCGCGAGATCGGCTCACTGCCCCCGGCCGCCAAGGCCGACGCCGGCAAGCGCGTCAACCTGGCCCGCGTCGCCGTCCAGGGCGCGTTCGACGCCCGGCTCGCGGTCCTCACCGCCGAGCGCGAGGAGCGGGTCCTGGTCGAGGAGGCCGTGGACGTCACGCTGCCGACCGGCCGTCGCCCGAGCGGCGCCCAGCACCCGCTGACCAAGATCATGGAGCGGGTCGGGGACCTGTTCGTGAGCATGGGCTACGAGGTCGCCGAGGGGCCCGAGGTCGAGTGGGAGTGGTACAACTTCGACGCCCTCAACATGCACCCGGACCACCCGGCGCGCTCGATGATGGACACGTTCTTCGTGAAGGCCGGCGCGCCGCACGGAGCGTCACAGGCCCCGTCGGCGCAGCCGCGGCCCGCGGGCGGCGATAGTGCGGAGGACTCGCGGGTCGTGCTGCGCACCCACACCTCGCCGGTGCAGGCGCGCACGATGACGAGCCGCAAGCCGCCCATCTACATCGTCTGCCCGGGCCGCACCTACCGCACCGACGAGCTCGACGCGACCCACACCCCGGTCTTCCACCAGGTCGAGGGCCTGGTCGTGGACAAGGGCATCACGATGGGCCACCTCAAGGGCACCCTCGACAACTTCGTCAAGGGCCTCTTCGGCGACCAGGCCCGCACGCGGCTGCGCCCGTCGTACTTCCCGTTCGTCGAGCCGGGCGCCGAGATCGACCTGTGGTTCCCGCAGCACCGCGACGGCCCCCGCTGGGTCGAGTGGGGCGGCTGCGGCATGGTGAACCCGCGGGTGCTGCGCGCCTGCGGCATCGACCCGGAGGAGTACTCCGGCTTCGCGTTCGGCATGGGCATCGAGCGGGCGCTGATGTTCCGCAACGAGGCCGGCGACATGCGGGACATGGTGGAGGGCGACGTGCGGTACGCGCGGGCGTTCGGATGGGAGGCCTGAGGTGCGCGTTTCGCTTTCCTGGCTGCGCGAGCACGTCGACCTGCCGGCCGACCTCGACGGCGACGGGCTGGAGAAGGCCCTGGTCAAGGTCGGCCTGGAGGTCGAGGAGCTGACCGACGCGGCCGCGAGCGTGACCGGGCCGCTGGTGGTGGGCCGGGTCGAGAGCATCGAGGAGCTCACCGGGCTCAAGAAGCCGATCCGCTTCTGCCTGGTCGACGTCGGCAACGAGCAGCCCCAGGGCATCATCTGCGGCGCCCGCAACTTCGCCGAGGGCGACCTGGTCGTCGTCGCGCTGCCCGGCGCCGTGCTGCCCGGCGGCTTCGCCATCTCCGCGCGCAAGACCTACGGCCACGTCTCCAACGGCATGATCTGCTCCGGCCAGGAGCTCGGGGTCAGCGACGACCACGACGGGATCATCGTGCTCGCGGCTGATTCGGCGAAGCCGGGCGACGAGGCGCGGCCGATCGTCGGGCTCGACGACGTCGTGGTCGAGATCAACATCACCCCGGACCGCGGGTACTGCTTCTCCGTGCGCGGCATCGCCCGCGAGCTGTCGCACTCCCTCGGCGGCGCCTACCGCGACCCGGTCGCGGCCGTGGTGCCGCTGGAGGGCGACGGCAGCGAGGCGTACCCGATCGAGGTCCTCGACAGCGTGGCCTGCGACCGGTTCACCGCCGTGGCCGTGCGCGGCGTCGACCCGGCCGCGCCCACCCCGCAGTGGATCAGGACGCGCCTGGCCACGGCCGGCATCCGCTCCATCTCGCTGCCGGTCGACATCACCAACTACGTGATGATCGAGATGGGCCAGCCGATGCACGCCTGGGACCTCGGGCGGCTCACCGGGCCGCTCGTCGTGCGGCGCGCGCGGGCGGGGGAGAAGCTCACCACGCTCGACGGCGTGAACCGCGTGCTCGACCCCGAGGACATCGTCATCGCCGACAGCACCGGCGTGGTCTCGCTCGCCGCCGTCATGGGCGGCACGACCACCGAGGTCTCGCCCGGCACGGTCGACGTGCTCCTCGAGGCCGCGCACTGGGACCCGCGCTCGGTCGCCCGCACCATCCGCCGGCACAAGCTGCCCAGCGAGGCCGGCAAGCGCTACGAGCGCGGCGTCGACCCGCAGATCACCGCGGCGGCCTGCGCCCGGGCGGCGGCGCTGCTGGCCGAGCACGGCGGCGGCACCATCTCCACCGGCGTCACCGACGTCTACGCGGTCGTCCCGCCGCAGCCGGTCACGATGACCGTCCAGCGCCCCTCGCAGCTGGCCGGCGTCGACTACTCGCCGGAGCGGGTCCTGGAGATCCTCGCGATGATCGGCACCCAGGTGGTCGCGGACGGCGACCTGCTCACCGTCACCCCGCCGACCTGGCGGCACGACCTCAACGACCCGGCCGACCTCGCCGAGGAGGTGCTGCGCCTCGACGGGTACGACCGCATCCCGAGCGTCCTGCCGATCGCGCCGCCCGGGCGCGGGCTCACCGCGACCCAGCGGCGCCGGCGCACGGTCGGGCGGGCGCTGGCCGACGCCGGCTACGTCGAGTCGCTGTGCTGGCCGTTCGTCGGCGAGGCGGCCCTCGACGCGATGCGCATCCCGGCCGACGACGAGCGGCGCAACGCCCTGCTGCTGCGCAACCCGCTCTCCGACGAGGAGCCCGGGCTGCGCACCACGCTGCTCCCGCCGCTGCTGGCCGCCCTGCGCCGCAACCTCGGCCGGGGGCTGCGCGACGTCGCGCTGTTCGAGATCGGGACGGTCTTCCGCCCCGACGGCCCGCTCGCGGTCTTCCCCGCGCCCGGCGTCGACGGGCCGCCGAGCGCCGAGGAGTTCGCGGCCGTCGAGGCGCTGCTGCCGCGCCAGCCGTGGCACGTGGCGACCGTCATCGCCGGCGAGGCCGACCCGGCCGGCTGGTGGGGCGGGGGCCGGGCGGCGGACTGGGCCGACGCGGTCGAGTCGGCGAAGGTCGTGGCGGCCGCGGCCGGCGTCGAGCTGACCGTGCGGGCCGCGGCCGAGGCGCCGTGGCACCCGGGGCGCTGCGCGGCGCTGCTCGTCGGCGACACCGTCGTCGGGCACGCGGGCGAGCTGCACCCGGCGGTCTGCGCGGACCTCGACCTGCCGCGGCGCACCGTCGCCATGGAGATCGACCTCGACGCGCTGCCGATCCCGGGCGTGTGGATCGCGCCCCGGCTCTCGACGTTCCCCACGGCGCTGATCGACGTGGCCGTCGTGGTCGGCGCGGACACCGCGGCGGGCGAGGTCGAGGCGGCCCTGGCCGAGGGCGCGGGCCCGATGCTGGAGTCGGTGCGGCTCTTCGACGTGTACTCGGGGGCGCAGCTGGGCGAGGGCCGCAAGTCCCTGGCCTACAAGCTGACCTTCCGCGCGCCGGACCGCACGCTCACCGGCGAGGAGGCCCTGGCCGCGCGCGACGCGGCCGTGGCGGTCGCGGCCGAGCGCTTCGGCGCGGTCCTGCGCGGAGCGTGATGCCGCCCGCCCCGGTTCGGTGACGTTTCGCCACGACCGAACCGGGGCGGGGCCCGGGCACCCGGTCCCCCAGCAGCGCGGAGCGTGTGACGGCGGCCATTTCCCCGCGATGTGGCCGCCGTCACAGCTGGCTATCATCGAACGCTGCGTGACCTGTGCGACCAGGCCGGTGGCGGCCGGAGATGGTACGGTCACGGCGCCTAGCGCACCTCGCGGCGCGCATCTATCGGTGACCATTCCGTCCTGAAGGGGCAGTGCGTGTCAGACGTCAGTGCATCGGCGGGGTTCACCACCGACGTCGTGGTGATCGGCGGCTGCGGCCGGGTGGGGCTTCCCCTCGGCATCGCGCTCGCCTCCCGCGGCCTGCGGGTGACCCTGTATGACATCAACGAGGCCGCGGTCGCCGTGGTCAACGGCGGCCATCTCCCCTTCGACGAGGAGGGCGCCGCGGAGCCGCTGGCCCGGGCGGTCGCCGACGGCCGGCTCACGGCGAGCACCGACCCGAGCACCGTGGCCACCGCCGAGCACCTCGTGGTGATCGTGGGCACGCCGGTCGACGAGCACCTCAACCCCAACATCGCGGCCGTGCCCAAGGCGATCGAGCGCTGCGCGGAATACCTGCGCGACGGCCAGCTCATCGTGCTGCGCAGCACCGTGCACCCGGGCGTGACCGCGCTCACCGAGAAGCTCGTCAAGAAGCTGGGCGTCGACGTGGACGTCGCGTTCTGCCCCGAGCGCATCGCCGAGGGCAAGGCGATGACCGAGCTGTTCGAGCTGCCGCAGATCGTCGCCGCCCGCACGCCCGAGGCGACCGAGCGGGCCGAGAAGCTCTTCCGCAACCTGGCCAGCCAGATCGTGGTGCTGGAACCGGAGGAGGCGGAGCTCGCCAAGCTCTTCACGAACACGTGGCGCTACATCAAGTTCGCCGCGGCCAACCAGTTCTGGATGATGTCCAACGACTTCGGCCTGGACTTCGAGCGCATCCGGCACGCGATCCGCTTCCAGTACCCGCGCGCCCAGGACATGCCCGGCGCCGGCTTCGCGGCCGGCCCGTGCCTGCTCAAGGACACGATGCAGCTGGCGGCGTTCAACAACAACAACTTCGTGCTCGGCCACAGCGCGATGCTCATCAACGAGGGCCTGCCGCTCTACGTGGTGTCGAAGCTGCAGGAGCGCTTCGAGCTGTCGGAGATGACGGTCGGCATCCTCGGCATGGCGTTCAAGGGCGGCAGCGACGACATCCGCGAGTCGCTGGCGTACAAGCTGCGCAAGGTCGTGATGCTGCGGGCGAAGGAGACCCTCTGCACCGACCCCTACGTCAAGGACGACCGGTTCGTGCCCCTCGACGAGGTGCTCACGCGCTCGGACCTGCTCATCATCGCCGCTCCTCACCCGGAGTACCGTGACCTGCAGACCGAAATCCCGGTTGCGGACATGTGGGGCGTGACGAACAAGGGCGTGCGTATATGAGCTTGGCGCCACAGATCTCTGTGGTCATCCCGGTCTACAACGAGGGCGAGGCGATCGTCCGCTGCCTGGAGCGCATCCTCCGCGAGGTGATGATGCCGGCGGAGATCCTCGTGGTGCACGACATGCCCGAGGACACGACGGTGCCCTTCGCCGAGGAGTTCCACGCGCGTGACCCGCGGGTGCGGCCGGTGCTCAACACCTACGGCCGCGGCCCGGCCAACGCGATCCGCTTCGGCATCGACGTGGCCAGCGCGCCCGTGGCCGTGGTCACCATGGCCGACGGCTCGGACGACCCGCGCCAGATCGAGGACCTCGCGCGGCTCGTCGACCGGGGGGTCGTGGTCGCGGCCGCCTCGCGCTACATGCCGGGCGGGCAGCAGGTCGGCGGGCCGCGCTTCAAGCGGTTCCTGTCCCGCAACGCCGGGCGCACCCTGCACTGGTTCGCGCGCGTCGGCACCAGGGACGCGACGAACAGCTTCAAGGCGTATTCGACCGAGTTCGTGCGCAAGGTCGGCATCGAGTCCAAGACCGGCTTCGAGATCGGCATCGAGCTCACCGCGAAGGCGACCCGGCTCGGGCTGCCCGTCGCGGAGATCCCGACGATCTGGCTCGACCGGCAGCTCGGCGAGTCCCGGTTCGACGTCGGGCGCTTCATGCCGAGCTACCTCAAGTGGTACTGGTTCGCCTTCGGACCCAGACTGACGATGGAGAAGCTGGCCAAGCGCCCGGCTTCCACGGCCGCGCGCGACGACGCGCAGGCCGCCCGTGAGAGCTCGTCCGCAATCCAGAGCTAGAAGGAGTTTTTGTGGCAAAGGTCCTGGTGACCGGCTCGGCCGGCTTCATCGGTGGATATGTCGTCGAGGAGCTGCTCGCCCGCGGCTACCAGGTCGTCGGCCTGGACAACTACTCGAAGTACGGGCCGGTGACGCGCAGCTACGACTCGCACCCGGACTACCGCTTCGTCGAGGGCGACGCCCGCGACGCCGACCTGGTGACCGAGCTGCTCGACGGCTGTGAGCACTTCATCGCCGGCGCGGCGCTCATCGGCGGTATCTCGTACTTCCACGCCTACGCCTACGACCTGCTCGCGGCCAACGAGCGGATCATGGCCTCGTCGTGCGACGCCGCGATCAAGGCGCACCAGAGCGGGTCGCTGCGGAAGATGACCTACCTGTCGTCCTCGATGGTCTTCGAGTCCACGACGCACTGGCCGTCCAAGGAGGGCGACGAGCGCAAGATCCCGCCGCCGCTGTCCTCCTACGGGTTTCAGAAGCTCGCCGTCGAGTACTACGCGAAGGCGGCGTGGGACCAGTACAAGCTGCCCTACACGATCGTGCGGCCGTTCAACTGCGTCGGCGTCGGCGAGGGCCGCGCGCTGGGCGAGGTCGAGGTCCTCTCGGGCAACGTGAAGCTGGCCATGTCGCACGTGGTGCCGGACCTGGTGCAGAAGATCATCAAGGGCCAGGACCCGCTGCACATCCTCGGCACCGGCGAGCAGGTGCGCCACTACACCTACGGCGGCGACCTGGCCAAGGGCATCATCGCGGCCATGGAGTCCGACGCGGCGCGCAACGAGGACTTCAACATCTCCACCGCCGAGTCGACCACGGTGCTGCAGCTGGCCGAGGTGATCTGGCGCAAGATCAAGGGCCCGGACGTGCCGCTGCACGTGGTCTCCGACGACCCTTACGAGTACGACGTGCAGAAGCGCGTGCCGGACTGCTCCAAGGCGCGCGAGGTGCTCGGGTTCGAGGCGTCGACCTCGCTCGAGGAGATGCTCGACGAGGTCATCCCGTGGGTGACCGAGGCGGTCAAGGAAGGCCGGCTCTAGTCCGCGGTTGCGCAGGAAGGCCCCGCCGCCCGGCGGGGCCTTTCTCGTTGAGCAGGTGTGACGACGGTCGAAGTGCTGCAGCCGGCCCCCGAGCCCGACTTGTCCGACGGCGAACGAAATATTCGGCGCAAGCACCGGATATTTCCGACTTATCAGCATAAATATGTCGCTTGGGCGATCTTCGGGCTCCTCGGCGCGCTCGTCGGGCTGGCGCGGACCCGGGCACCGGGGGCGCTGGACTCGATCTGGGCCGAGGACGGGCAGAACTTCCTCACCGACGCGCTGAACCGGCCCTGGTACGAGGCGATCCTCACGCCCTTCAACGGCTACTTCCACGTCGTCGCGCGCGTGTGCTGGGCGCTCATCGCGCTGTTCCCCGTCGCGTGGGCCGCCGCGCTGAACGCCGTGCTCGACGCGGTCATCACGAGCCTGCTCGGCCTCGCCGTGCACCGGGCCGCCCGCGAGCGGCTGGACGCGTTCCCCGCCGCCGTGATCGGGGTCACCGCGGCGCTGCCGATGGGGTTCGTGCCCAACACGCTCGCCCAGCTGCAGTTCCCGCTCGTGTACGCCGGGCTGTGGATGCTGCTGCGGCGGCGGGCCGGCGTGCTGACCGTCGGGCTGCCCGCGCTCGCCGTGCTCAACTCGATGCTCGGCGTGCTACTGCTCCCGGTGGCGCTGGGCGGGCTCGTGCGGTACCGAAGCCGGGCCTGGCTCCTGAAGCTCCTCGCCCTGCTGCCGGGCGCCCTGCTGCAGCTCGTCCCGCTGCTCACCGGGGCCACGCGGCGGGGGCTCGGGGAGCGGCCCGAGCACGACCCGGTCGCGGTCGCGGCCATGTACCTGCGCTGGGGCGTGCCCCGCTCGTTCCTCGGCCCGGTGTGGCTCGCCCCGCCCTACGACGACGTGTGGGGGCATCGGGCCCTGGTCGCGGCCGGCCTGCTCATCCCCGCCGCGCTGCTGGCCGTCGCGGTGTGGTCGCGCGCGTACCGCGAGCTGCGCCTGGCCGCCGTCCTGGCCGGGTTCGCCGCGCTCGCCGGGGCCGTGCAGCTGTCCGCCCACGGGTTCGGCGAGGACCGCTACCTGGTGCTCATCAGCCTGCCGAACCTGGCCGCCGGGGTCTGCCTCGCGGCCGGCGCCCAACGCGCGGCGCGATTCCCGGGTTGCGTGAGCCCGCGCACACCACTTGTCGTGTTCGCGACACTTGTCGCCGTCGTTCTGGCGTCCGGCCTGCGCCCGGCGGGCCCCCGCGACGACAGCCCGCGCTGGGGTGCGACGGTTGCCCGCGCGCGGGCGGAATGCCTTGTCCGGCCGGGTTTGACGCGGGTGACCGTGCACACCGCGCAGTGGCCCGTGCTGGGCTGGGAGGCGGTGCTGCCCTGCGCCCGGCTGCGCTGATCACCGGTCGATCGGACGTCATCCCGGTGTGGCGTCGTGTTCTCCCGCCGTTGCGACGAACGGGCGTTCGTTAGAGACTCGGCGTCGTGGTGAGCACCTCGTCGGCGCCCATCGGCCGGGCCGATCTCCTGAGCCATGCCCGGGAGCGGCTCTCGGCGGGGGGCAGCGTCGTGCTCTGCGGCCCCGCGGGCATCGGCAAGTCCACCATCCTCGACGCGCTCGCCGCGGCCGAGACCGAGGCGCTGGTGCTGCGCGCGGCGGCCGCCGAGGCCGAGGCGGACCTGCCCTACCTCGCGCTCGTCGACCTCTTCGACGGCGCCCCGGACGCGTCCGAGCTGCTGCCGGTGCACCTGCGCGCGGCGCTGGACGGTGCCCTGCTGCGCAGCGCCCTGCCGGCCACCCCGCACGACCAGCTCGCCGTGCGCCTGGCCGTGCTCGAACTCTTCCGCGCCCTGGCCGCCGAGCGGCCGGTGCTGCTCATCCTCGACGACGTGCAGTGGATCGACGAGCCCAGCGCCGGGGTGCTGCGGTTCGTCTCCCGCCGCCTCGGCGAGGTCCCGGTGAAGGTGCTCGCGGCCGAGCGGGTGCCCGACGGCGGCGCGCCCACCCGGCTCGACCTGTGCCCCCCGCCGAGCGCGACCCTGCCGGTCCCGCCGCTGCCCCAGAGCGACGTCGCCGACCTGCTGCGGGCCCGCTTCGGCGCCGAGGCCGGCCGGGCCCACGTCCAGCGGATCTACGAGGCGAGCGCCGGCAACCCGCTCTACGCCGTGGAGCTCGGCCGGGCCATCGGCAGCAACTCGTTCCCCGTCACCGACCCGCTGCCCGTCCCCGACCGGCTCCGCGAGCTGCTGGCCGCCCGCCTGGCCTCGCTGCCGGCCGAGGACTGGCCCGCGCTGCTGGTCATCGCCGCCGCGGCGCGGCCCAGCCTGGCGCTGCTCGGCGCCTGCGGGCTCGCCGAGGCGCACGTGGAGGCCGGGATCGCCTCCGGTGTCCTGCACGTCGAGCCGGACGGCGCGATCCGGTTCTCCCATCCGCTGCTGCGCGAGATGGTCTACGCCGACGCGACGGTCGCCGCCCGCCGGGAGACCCACGAGCGGCTCGCCGACACCGTGACCGACCCGGTCGACCGGGCCCGGCACCTGGCCGCCGCCCGCCCCGAGCCCGACGAGGGCCTGGCCGAGTGCCTGGCCGACGCCGCCTCGGCGGCCCGGCTGCGGGGCGCCCCGGCGATGGCCGCCGACCTCGCCGCGCTCGCCGCCGACCGCACGCCCCGCGACACCCCCGGGGTCGGGGCGGTCCGGCGCCTGAGCGCGGCCCAGTACGCGTACTCGGCCGGCTCGCCCGCCGACGCCCGCCGCCACGCCGCCGCCGCCCTGCGCGACGCGGCGGACCGCCGCACCCGGGTCGGCGCGCGGCTGCTGCTCGTCGAGATGTCCGGTGAGGACCACTCCAACTCCGGCCCGCTGCTCGACGCCGCGTTCGTGGAGGCCGTCGACACCCCGGACCTGCTCGCGCACGTGCGGCTCTACAAGGGGATCAAGGCCTACTGGGACGGCGACGGCGAGGCGGCCCTGGCCGAGCTCAAGCGGGCCGAGGAGGCCGCCGAGCTCTGCGGCGACATGGAGCGGCTGGTCGAGGTGCTCAGCTGGCGGGGCAACATCCTGCTCGGCACCGAGGGCGACGAATACCTCGAGCGCGCCGGCAAGCTCGCCCGCGGCCTGTCGCTCACCCCGGCCACGGTCGCGGCCCGGCAGGTGGCCGCGATGAGCCGGCTGTTCAAGGGCGAGACGGCCGAGGCGGTGCGGCGCATCGAGGCGCTGCGCATCGCCGTCGAGCGGGCCGGCACCGTGCGCAACCTCGCCGCGGTGCTCGTCTCCGTGGCGGGGATCTACTGGCGGGCCGGGCGCTGCGCCGACGCCCTCGCGGCCGGGCGGGAGTGCGTGCGGCTCTACGTCGACGTCGGGACCACGCCCGGGCCGGGGTACCTGGTGGCGGCGCTGGTGGAGTACGCCGGCGGCACCGCCACGACCGCCGCGAGCTACGCCGACCAGGGGCTGGCGGCCTGCCTGGCCGCCGGGGACGAGGACTGGATCAAGCTCGCCTACGCCACCGGCGGCCTCGTGCACATGCTGCGCGGCGACCCGGTGGCCGCCGCCGAGGCGATGCGCGAGGCCTACGCGCTCGACCAGCGCCTCGGCCGGCTCGACCCGGGCGTCCTGCCCTGGCACGCGGACTTCGTCGAGGCCCTCGTCGGCGCCGGCGCGCGGGCCGAGGCCGCCGAGGTGCTGGCCGAGGTCGAGCAGCGGGCCCGGCACCTGGACCGCCGGGTGGTCTTCCTGGGCCTGGCCCGGGCCCGGGCCGTGCTCACCGCCGCGACCGGCGAGGCCCGCGAGGGGGCCGAGGCCCTGCACCGGGCGATCGAGGAGTGGCCCGACCACCCGTACCCGCTCGAGACCGCCCGCGCCTACTACACGCTCGGCGGGCTCGAGCGCCGCGCCCACCGCCGCGGGGCCGCCCGCGCCGCGCTGTCCGAGGCGGTCCGCCGCTACGCCGCCGCCGACGCCCACCCGTGGCGCGAGGTCGCCGCGGCCGACCTGGCCCGGCTCGACGGCGGCCGGGGCGCCGGGCTGAGCGAGACCGAGCGGCGGATCGTCGAGCTGGTGCGCTCGGGCGCCACGAACCGCGAGATCGCCCGCGCGCTGTTCCTGTCGATCAAGGCGGTCGAGGCCAACCTGACGCGGCTGTACCGCCGGCTGAATGTGCGCAACCGCTCCCAGCTGGCACGTTTCCTCGATCCGGAGTAGGGCGGCCCTATCCTTACCCGCGCGTTCATCCGCGCCCGGCGATCGCGCACATAGACTGCCTCCGATTCCTTCCACCGGAGGTATGCAGTGTTGAAGCGTGCGTTGCTCGCCGTCGCGCTCATGACGGCGGGCGTCACCTACCTGGCCGGGGCGGCCGAATCCCAGGCCGCCGCCGTGCACCGCGTCCTGTTCGACAACTCCAAGGCCGAGACCGCCGGGAACGCCGACTGGATCATCAGCACCGCCCAGCCCGACCCCCTGAACCAGAACGCGAACCCGTCGAGCGAGACGTCCTGGACGGGCGCCCTGTCGTCGTGGGGCGTGGCGTTGCAGCGCACCGGGCAGTACAGCCTCAAGACCCTGCCCGCCGGGAACACCATCACCTACGGCGGGTCGGGCGCGCTGGACCTCAAGAACTTCGACGAGTTCGTGATGCCCGAGCCCAACGCGCCGCTCAGCGCCGCCGAGAAGACCGCGATCATGCGGTTCATCCAGGCCGGCGGCGGGTTCTTCCTGATCGTCGACCACACCGCCAGCGACCGCAACAACGACGGCTGGGACTCGGTGCGCATCGGCAACGACCTGCTGAGCAACAACGGCGTCGACAACACCGACCCGTTCGGCTTCAGCATCGACGTGAACAACATCGGCACCGAGAACCCGGCCGCCATCACCAGCGGCACGGACCCGGTCATCAACGGCCCGTTCGGCAAGGTGCGGGGCAGCATCATCCGCAACGGCAGCACGCAGACCCTGCACCCGGCGGACAACGCCTCGGTGAAGGGGCTCGTCTACCGCGGCGGGTTCACGCCCGGCGGCACGACCGGCGCGTTCTTCACCACCTCGACGTTCGGCGCGGGCCGGGTCGCGGTGTGGGGCGACAGCTCACCGATCGACGACGGCACCGGGCAGTCGGGCAACACGCTCTACGACGGGTGGAACGACACCGCCGGTACCAATGCCGCCCTGGCGCTCAACGCCACGGCGTGGCTGGCCGGCTCGGGCACGTCCACCCCGCCGCCCACGACGCCGGGCGGCGGCTCGTGCTCGTCGTCCGAGCTGTTCGGCAACGCCGGGTTCGAGACGGGCTCGGCGAGCCCCTGGACGGCGACCTCGGGCGTCGTGTCCAACGACACGTCGCTGCCCGCGCACTCCGGGTCGTGGAAGGCGTGGCTGGACGGCTACGGCGCCGCGCACACCGACACGCTGTCGCAGACGGTGACGATCCCCTCCGGCTGCACCCGGGCGACGCTGAGCTTCTGGCTGCGCGTCGACACCGACGAGACCGGCACGACCGCATATGACAAGCTCACGGTGACCGCCGGGTCCACCACGCTCGCGACCTACTCGAACGTGGACGGCTCCACGGCGTATCAGCAGAAGACACTCACCGTGAACGCCACCGGCTCGGTGAAGATCACATTCACCGGGGTGGAGGGCAGCAAGGTGGCGACGTCGTTCCTGCTCGACGACCTGAGCCTGAAGGGTGCCTGAGGTATCTCCTTGAAACAGGCCCTTGCATAGCGATACAGTCGAGCGCATGGGAATACGTGTCGCCGTTGCGGGGGCCTCGGGCTACGCCGGCGGTGAGCTGTTGCGGCTCATCGCCGGTCACCCGCACCTCGAGCTCGCCGCCGCCACCGGGTTCGCGCAGGCCGGATCGACCATCGGGAGCGTCCACCCGCACGTGCGATCCTTCCGCGACGTCGTGCTGGCCAAGACCGAGGCGGCCGCGCTCGCCGACGCCGACCTGGTCTTCCTCGCCCTGCCGCACGGCGAGTCCGCGGCCGTGGCCGCGCAGCTGCCCGAGGACGTGAAGATCGTCGACCTCGGCGCCGACTTCCGGCTCGAGGACGCGGCCGGCTGGACGAAGTACTACCCGGGGCCGCACGCCGGCACCTGGACCTACGGCCTGCCCGAGCTGCCCGGCCAGCGGGCCCGGATCGCCGCCTCCACCCGGGTCGCCAACACCGGCTGCTACGCCGTCACCACCGTCCTGGCCCTGGCGCCGCTCATCGCGGCCGGGCTCGCCGACCCCGAGGACGTGGTCGTGGTCGCCGCCTCCGGCACCTCCGGCGCGGGCCGCTCGGCCAAGCAGCACCTGCTCGGCTCCGAGGTGATGGGGTCGATGTCGCCCTACAAGGTGGGCGCCCACCAGCACGTCCCCGAGATCAAGCAGGCCAGCGGGGCCCGGTCGCTGTCGATGACCCCGCTGCTCGCGCCGATGCCGCGCGGCATCCTGGCCACGATCACCGCCAAGCGGCTCGGCGACGGCGACCCGAGGGACGTGCTGGCCGCCGCCTACGAGGGCGAGGCGTTCGTGCACGTGCTGCCCGAGGGGCAGTGGCCGCAGACCGGCGCCACCTTCGGCTCCAACTCCGCGCACCTGCAGGCCACGCTCGACGTGGACAGCGGCCGCATCGTCGTCGTCTCGGCCACCGACAACCTGGTCAAGGGGGCGGCCGGTCAGGCCGTGCAGAACGCGAACATCATGCTGGGCCTGCCCGAGACCGCGGGCCTTGCCGTCGACGGGATCGCGCCGTGAGCGGTCCGGAGCGCAGCGGAGGGGCCGCTCACCATGGACAGAGCTATGACTCGCGTCGGCGCCGGAGCGAAGCGGAGGTGACGGCGTGACCGTGACCGCGCCGAAGGGGTTCCGGGCCTCGGGTGTCGCCGCGGGGATCAAGGCGACGGCCGGCGCGCTCGACGTGGCGCTCGTCGTCAACGACGGACCCGACACCACCGCCGCCGCCGTGTTCACCGGCAACCGCATCAAGGCCGCCCCGGTGCTGTGGAGCCAGCAGGTGCTCAAGGCCGGCATCGTGCGGGCCGTGATCCTCAACTCCGGCGGCGCCAACGCCTGCACCGGCCCGGCCGGCTTCCAGGACACCCACGCCACCGCCGAGCACACCGCGGCCGTGCTGTCCGGGCGGGCCTCGCGCTTCCCGGTCGGCGCCGGCGACGTCGCGGTCTGCTCGACCGGCCTCATCGGCGAGCGCCTGCCGATGCCGAAGCTGCTCGCCGGGGTCGACGCGGCCGCCCGCGCGCTGTCCCGCGACGGCGGGGCGGACGCGGCCCAGGCCATCATGACCACCGACACGGTGCCGAAGACCGCCGTCCACAGTGGACAGGGCTTCACCGTCGGCGGCATGGCCAAGGGCGCCGGCATGCTCGCGCCCGGCCTGGCCACGATGCTCGTGGTGCTCACCACCGACGCCGTCGCCGACGCGACCACCCTGGACACCGCCCTGCGCCTGGCGACCGCGGTCACCTTCGACCGCATCGACTCCGACGGCTGCATGTCCACCAACGACACGGTGCTGCTCATGGCCAGCGGCGCATCCCGCATCGAGCCGACCCCGCACGAGCTGGCCGAGGCGGTCACCGCGGTCTGCGCCGAGCTGGCCCGGCAGCTCATCGCCGACGCCGAGGGCGCCACCAAGGAGATCGCCATCAAGGTCACCGGGGCCGCCTGCGCCGCCGACGCGGTCGAGGTGGGCCGCTCCATCGCCCGCAACAACCTCGTGAAGACCGCGTTCTTCGGCAACGACCCGAACTGGGGCCGCATCCTCGCCGCCATCGGCACCACGGCCGCCGCCTTCGAGCCCGACGAGGTCGACGTGGCCATCAACGGGGTGTGGATCTGCAGGCGCGGGGCCGCCGGGGAGGAGCGGTCCAAGGTGGACCTCTCCGGCCGGGCGGTCACCGTCACGGTGGACCTGCACGCCGGGCCCGAGGCCGCGACCATCTGGACGAACGACCTCTCCATGGGCTACGTCCACGAGAACTCGGCGTACTCCTCATGAGCGGGCGGATGAACGGGCGCGACCTCGGCATCGCGCTGGGCAAGGCCAACACGCTGATCGAGGCGCTGCCGTGGCTGGAGCGGTTCTCCGGGGCGACCGTCGTGGTGAAGTACGGCGGCAACGCGATGGTCGACAACGAGCTCAAGCGGGCGTTCGCGGCCGACATGGTGTTCCTGCGCCACGTCGGGCTCAAGCCGGTCGTCGTGCACGGCGGCGGACCGCAGATCTCCGCCATGCTCAAGCGGCTCGGGATCGCCAGCGAGTTCAAGGGCGGCCTGCGCGTCACCACCCCGGAGACCGCCGACGTGGTGCGGATGGTGCTCGTCGGCCAGGTCGGCCGCGAGCTCGTCGGGCTCATCAACGAGCACGGCCCGCACGCGGTCGGCATGTCGGGCGAGGACGCCGGGCTGTTCACCGCCGTGCGCCGCCCCGCGATCGTCGACGGCTCGCCCGTGGACATCGGCCAGGTCGGCGACGTCGAGCGGGTCAACATCTCCGCCGTCGCCGACCTCATCGCGGCCGGGCGCATCCCGGTCGTCTCGACGGTCGCGCCCGACAGCGACGGGGTGCTGCACAACCTCAACGCCGACACCGCGGCCGGCGCGCTGGCCATCGCGCTGCAGGCGCGCAAGCTCGTGGTCCTCACCGATGTCGAGGGCCTGTACCGCAACTACCCGGACCCGTCGTCGCTCATCTCGCAGCTGACCGCCGACGAGCTCGCGGAGCTGCTGCCCACGCTGGAGGCGGGGATGGTGCCGAAGATGGAGGCCTGCCTGCGGGCGGTCAAGGGCGGGGTGCCGGCCGCGCACATCGTCGACGGGCGGGTGCCGCACTCGCTGCTGCTGGAAGTGTTCACGTCGGAAGGGTTCGGGACGATGGTGGTGGGGCAATGACCGGGGCGTTGGTTTCGCGGTTCGAGTCGTCGGTGATGAACACGTACGGCCCGCCGTCGCTGGGACTCGTCAGCGGCAGCGGCGCGGTCGTCGTGGACGAGGCCGGTCGCTCCTATGTGGACTTCCTCGGCGGCATCGCGGTCAACCTGCTCGGCCACGGTCACCCGGCGATCGTCGCCGCGGTCTCCGGGCAGATCGCGACCCTCGGGCACGTGTCCAACCTCTACGCCTCGCCGCCCGTCGTCGCCCTCGCCGAGCGCCTGCTCGCCCTGGCCGGCCGCCCCGGCACGGTGTTCTTCGGCAACTCCGGCGCCGAGGCCAACGAGGCCGCGTTCAAGCTCTCCCGGCGCACCGGGCGCACGAAGATCGTCGCGGCCCAGGCCGGCTTCCACGGCCGGACCATGGGCGCCCTGGCACTGACCGGGCAGCCGGCGAAGCAGCAGCCGTTCCTGCCGCTGCCCGGCGAGGTCGTCCACGTGCCCTACGGCGACGCCGAGGCCCTCGCCGCCGTCGTCGACGACGCGACCGCGATGGTGCTCCTGGAGCCGATCCAGGGCGAGTCGGGGGTGGTCGTACCGCCCGCCGGCTATCTCACCGCCGCCCGCGAGCTGACCACCGCCCACGGCGCCCTGCTCGCCCTCGACGAGGTGCAGACGGGCATCGGGCGCACCGGCTACTGGTTCGCCCACCAGGCCGAGGGCGTGCGCCCCGACGTCGTCACCCTCGCCAAGGGCCTCGGCGGCGGCCTGCCGCTCGGCGCCATGATGGCCTTCGACGACGCCGCCGCGCTGCTCGGGCCGGGCATGCACGCCTCCACGTTCGGCGGCAACCCGGTCTGCTGCGCCGCCGCCCTCGCCGTGCTCGACACCATCGAGCGCGACGACCTGCTCGCCGCGGCCAAGCGGCTCGGCGAGCGCATCCGCCGGGGCGTCGAGGCGCTCGGCCACCCGCTCGTCGACCACGTGCGCGGCGCCGGCCTGCTGCTCGGCATCGTGCTGCGCGGCCCGGCCGCCGGCGCGCTCGCCGGGGTCATGCGCGACGCCGGCTTCCTGGCCCAGGCCGCCCAGCCCGACGTGCTGCGCATCGCCCCGCCGCTGATCCTGAGCGACGAGCAGGCGGACGCGTTCGTGGCCGCGCTCGGCCCGGCCCTCGAGGCGGTGCGGCCCTCATGAGCGCCCTGCGGCACTTCCTGCGCGACGACGACCTGAGCGCGGCCGAGCAGCTCGGGGTGCTCGAGCTCGCGGCGGCGATGAAGGCCGACCGCACCGGCTTCACGCCGCTGGCGGCCAAGTCCGTGGCGGTCATCTTCGAGAAGCCGTCGCTGCGCACCCGGGTCTCGTTCGAGGTCGGCATCACTCAGCTCGGCGGCACCCCGCTCATCATCGACGCGACGACGACGCACTTCGGCCGCGGCGAGAGCATCGGCGACGCGGCCCGGGTCCTGTCCCGCTACGTCGACGCGATCGTCATCCGCTCCGACTCCGACGCGCGGGTCGGCGAGCTCGCGGCCGGGGCCACCGTGCCGGTCGTGAACGCGCTGACCGACGGGTTCCACCCCTGCCAGCTGCTGGCCGACCTGCAGACCGTGCGTGAGCGCTTCGGCAGAACCGAAGGGCTGACCATGACGTACCTCGGCGACACCGCGAACAACATGGCGCACTCGTACGCGCTCGCCGGCACCCTGGCCGGGATGCGGGTGCGGCTCTCGGGACCGGCCGGGTTCGAGCCCGACGCGGCCGTGCTGGCCGATGCGCGCGCCCGGGGCGTCGTGGAGATGGTGCCGGACGCGGCCGAGGCCGTGAAGGGCGCCGACGTGGTCGTGGCCGACACGTGGGTCTCGATGGGGCAGGAGGGCGACGGGCTCGACCGGCGGACGCCCTTCCTGCCGTACCAGATCAACGAGGCGCTGCTCGCGAACGCCCCCGGCACCGCGATCGTGCTGCACTGCCTGCCGGCCCATCGCGGCGACGAGATCACGTCGGCGGTGATGGACGGCCCGCAGTCGGCGATCTGGGACGAGGCCGAGAACCGCCTGCACGCCCAGAAGGCGCTCCTGTCGTTCCTGATCGAGCCGTCGTTGATCGAGCGGTTGCCGGTCGAGCGACGATGAGCGCGCCCACGACGAAGGCCGCACGCCTGGACCGCATCTCCGCGCTCATCCGCGCCTCGGCGGTGCACTCGCAGACCGAGCTCGCGGAGCTGCTGGCCGGGGCCGGGTTCCAGGTGACCCAGGCGACGCTCTCGCGCGACCTGGAGGAGCTGCGGGCGGTGAAGGTGCGCGGGGCGTACCTCATCCCCGAGGACGGTGAGCGGGCCCTGCGCCCGGCCGAGGAGGCGCCGACGCGGCTCGTCCGGCTGCTGCGCGAGCTGCTCACCGGCGTCGACTGCTCCGGCAACCTCGTCGTGCTGCGCACCCCGCCCGGGGCCGCGCAGTTCCTGGCCAGCGCGATCGACCGCACCGGCCTGCCCGACATCGTGGGGACCATCGCGGGCGACGACACCATCCTGGTCGTCGCCCGCGAGGCGCCCAACCCGTCCGGCGCCGGCGAGGTCCTCGCCGCCAAGCTCAGTGAGTGGGCTCAGCTCGGTTAGCTCGTCAGGGTGATCACGCCCTATGGAAGGATCGTCGCGTGTCTTCTGAAACTCCTACCCGCCTCTGGGGCGGGCGCTTCGCCGGTGGCCCCGCCGAGGCCCTGGCGCGCCTGTCCGTGAGCGTGCAGTTCGACTGGCGCCTCGCCCCGTACGACATCGCCGGCTCCCGCGCCCACGCCCGGGTCCTGGCCCGCGCCGGGCTGCTGGACGCCGACGAGCTCGGCCGCATGCTCGCCGCCCTCGACGACCTCGAGTCCGCCTGCGCGGCCGGCGACTTCCGCCCGACGGTCGACGACGAGGACGTGCACACCGCGCTCGAGCGCGGCCTGCTCGAGCGCCTCGGCACGCTCGGCGGGAAGCTGCGGGCCGGCCGTTCGCGCAACGACCAGGTCGCCACCGACCTGCGGCTCTACCTGCGCGACCACGCCCGCGGCGTCGCCTCCCGCATCGTCGAGCTCGCCGACGCGCTCATGGAGCAGGCGGCCCGCCACGTCGACACGCCCGCGCCCGGCTTCACCCACCTGCAGCCGGCCCAGCCGATCTCGTTCGGCCACCAGCTGCTCGCCCACGTCCAGGCGCTGCTGCGCGACCTCGACCGGCTGCGCGACTGGGACACCCGCTCCTCGGTGAGCCCGCTCGGCGCCGGCGCGCTCGCGGGCTCGTCGCTGCCGCTCGACCCGACCCAGGTGGCCAAGGAGCTCGGCTTCGACCACGCCGCGCCCAACTCCATCGACGCCGTCGCCGACCGCGACTTCGTCGCCGAGTTCCTCTTCGTGGCCGCGCTCACCGGCGTGCACCTGTCCCGCCTCGGCGAGGAGGTGGTGCTGTGGACGACGCCGAACTTCGGCTGGGTGCAGCTCGACGACGCGTTCGCGACCGGCTCGTCGATCATGCCGCAGAAGAAGAACCCGGACATCGCCGAGCTCGCCCGGGGCAAGTCGGGCCGGCTCGTCGGGCACCTCACGGGCGTGCTGACGATGCTGAAGGGCCTGGCCCTCGCCTACGACCGCGACCTGCAGGAGGACAAGGAGCCCGTCTTCGACGCCGTCGACACGCTCGAGCTCGTCCTGCCCGCGCTGGCCGGCATGATCTCGACCATGACGGTGCGGGTGGACCGGCTCGCGGCGCAGGCCCCGGTCGGCTACACCCTCGCCACCGAGGTCGCCGAGTGGCTCGTCCGCCAGGGCGTGCCGTTCCGGGAGGCGCACGAGATCACCGGGAAGCTCGTCGTCATCGCCGCGGCGCGCGAGGTCGGGCTGGACGAGGTGAGCGACGAGGACCTGCAGACGGTGAGCCCGCACCTGACGCCGGCCGTGCGTGAGGTCTTCTCGGTGCACGGCGCGCTCGCGGCCCGGATCACGCCCGGCTCGACCGGGCCCGGGCCGGTCTCCGACCAGCTCGCGGTGGCCGCGGACAAGCTGGACCGCTGGCGCGACTGGTCCGGGGAGCAGGTCATCCCGCGCGACTGAGGTCGCGGGGTCTTGCTGCGCGGGTGCGGCCGTCATCGCCCGCACCCGCTGCGGCGGGTGGCCGGCTTGGGCCGCTTCCGTTTCCGCTCGTGCTGCGGCGGGTGGCCGGCTCGGGCCGCTTCCGCCCCCGCTCGTGCTGCGGCGGCTGGCCGGCTCGGGCCGCTTCCGCTTCCGTTTCCGCTCGTGCTGCGGCGGGTGGCCGGCTCGGACCGCTTCCGCTTCCGTTTCCGCTCGTGCTGCGGCGGGTGGCCGGCTCGGACCGCTTCCGCTTCCGCTTCCGCTTTCGCTGCGGCGAGCGGTTGGCTCGGGCCGTTCCCGCTCTCGCTGCGGCGGGCGGCCGGGTCGGAACGCGTCCGCTGTGGCGAATCGCCCGTGGGGTTCCCGGATATTTGGGACAATTCGGGCATGTTGAAGATCGCGCAGGACGTGCTCGGGGGGCCGGAGGTGCTCCGGGTCGTCGAGGCGGACGTGCCGGTGCCCGGGCCGACCGAGATTCTGGTCGAGACCCGCGCGATCGGCGTGAACCCGGTCGACTGGAAGACGCGGACGACCGGCGGCTCCCTCGGCGAGCCACCGTTCACCGTCGGCTGGGAGGTCGCCGGGGTGGTCGCCGCGACCGGCCCCGGCGTCACGCGCTTCGCGGTCGGCGACGAGGTCTTCGGCCTGCCGTGGTTCCCGCGGGAGGCGGGGGCCTATGCGCAGTACGTGACCGGCCCCGCCCGCCACTTCGCCAGCAAGCCGCCCGGCCTCACGTTCGAGGAGGCCGGCGGCCTGGCCCTCGCGGGCCTGACGGCGCTGCAGGTCCTGTACGAGACCGCCGTCGTCCTGCCCGGCCAGCGGGTCCTGATCCCGGCCGCGGCCGGCGGTGTCGGACACCTGGCGGTGCAGCTGGCCAAGCTGCGCGGGGCCTACGTCATCGGCACCGCCTCCGCCGCCAAGCACGACCTGGTCCGCTCGCTCGGCGCCGACGAGGTGCTCGACCACCACACCGAGGACTACTCGGCGCTGCGGGACATCGACGTCGCCGTGGCCACCGTGCCCGGCCAGATCCCCGAGCTGGCCGCGACCCTGCGCCCCGAGGGGCTGGTGGTGGCCCTCAACGGCGAGGACGAGCGGGCCGTCACCGACGTCGAGGGCGTGCTCATGCTGGTCGAGCCGGACCGGGCGGGCCTGGACGTGCTGGCCGGGCACGCGCTGGAGCGGGAGATCCGGGTGCTCGTCGACCGCGTGTTCCCGCTGGCCGAGGCGGCCGCGGCGCACGAGCTGGGCGAGGCCGGCCACACGACGGGCAAGCTGATCCTCCGCCCCTGATACCGGCGGATCCCCCCGTCAGGGTATAAATCCGAAAAGTCCGATCACGAAGTGTCGGACTTTTCGGGGTTTTGGCGTTTTCGCGCGATGCGGGGCCGTCTCTGCGCGGCGTGGGCCTGGCTTTCCGCGTGGCCCAGGGTCGACTTTCCGCGCGTTTTTCTGGGCGCTTTCCGCACGTCGGCTTTTCCACGCGCCCACGTTCCTGTGCACCGGCCTTCCGTGCGCCGGCTTCTTCCGTGGGCCGGCTTTCTTGTGCACCGGTCTTTCGCGCGCCGGCCTTCCACGCGCCGGCTCCTTCCGTGGGCCGGCTTTCTTGTGCACCGGTCTTCCGCACACCGGCCTTCTTGTGTGCCGGCCTTCCATGCGCCGGCTTTCTCCGTGCGCAGGCTTTCCGTGCGGCGCCTTCGCGGTGGCTTGAGCCGGGGCGGGGCCGGGCGATCAGGGCGTCGCGCGGCGCAGGGCCAGCCAGGAGCCGCCGGCCAGGAGCAGCACGAGCAGCAGGGGCCATCCCACCGCGAGCGCGACCACGCTCGTGTGCGTCAGCCAGTGGCCGACCGCCGGCCACGCCTCGTAGTGGCCGATCAGGGCCGCGGTGCCGCCGAACAGGAGCATCAGCACGGTCACGGCGCTGAGCAGGCCGGTGGCGCGCCAGCGCAGGTACAGGGCGCCGGCCGTCGTGCCGGCCAGGGTCATCGCGAGCATGGGCACGGCGTAGACGAGGAACTGCACCGGGATCGAGTGCCGGTCGACGAAGCCGAGGCCGAAGAAGTGCAGGCGCATGCCCCAGCCGCCGGTCGCGTGCTCGATGGACTGCAGGATGACGAGGAGGGTGGAGTACACGACGACCTGGACGAGGCCGAAGAGGCTCAGGCCCGCGACGAACTCGCGGCGGGTCACGCTCAGGCCCAGGGCGAACGGGAAGTGCTGGTTCACGGCCACGGCGCCGAAGGCCAGCGCCGCGACGTAGATGCTCGCCAGGGCGCCCGTGACCGGGTCGGCCCCCATGGCGTCGGAGGGGATGGCGGCGAACATGACGACGTTCACGGTGAAGGCGATGGCGAGGATGGCGACCGGCCACACCAGCGCGTCGCGGCGGCCGAGGGCGTGCAGGCGTGCGACTGACACGATGCGGTTCACGACGCGGGCTCCTTGGCGGCGGTGGCGGTGGTGATGCGGACGACCAGCTGCTGCAGCGACACGGCCTGGAGCTCGACGCCGGCGGCGCGGGCCTCGTTCGCCTCGACCCGGCCGCGGATCGTGGCGCGGGTCAGCGGGCCGAGGCGCTCGCGGTGCAGTTCGTCGGCGTTGGCGGTCAGGGTGTCGACGGCGCCGGCCGGGCCGGTCAGGGTCATGACCTGGCCGCGCAGGGACTCGGCGCTCTCGTCGAGCACCAGGCGGCCGCGCTCGAGGAGCAGCACGTGCTCGATCAGGTCGCTGACCTCGTCGATGAGGTGGGTGGAGAGCACGACCGTGCGCGGGAACTGCGCGTAGTCGGCGAGCAGGCGGTCGTAGAAGAGCTGCCGGGCGACCGCGTCCAGGCCGAGGTACGGCTCGTCGAAGAAGGTCAGGGGAGCGCGCGCGGCCAGGCCCAGGGTCACGCCGAGGGCGGAGAGCTGGCCGCGGGAGAGCTTCTTGACCACGCGCCGCTCCGGCAGGCCGAAGTCGTGCACGAGGGCGCGGGCGAAGGGCTCGTCCCAGTGCGGGAACAGCAGCCGTCCGGCCGCGAGCGCGTCGCGGACGCGGAAGTTGTCCGGGTACCGCTGGCTCTCCTTCACGAACGCGATCCCGGCGAGGACCTTCGCGTTCTCGTAGGGCCGGCCGCCGAGCACCTCGAGGGTGCCCGAGGAGGGGATCTGCTGGCCGGTGAGGACCTGCATGAGGGTGGTTTTGCCGGCGCCGTTGCGGCCCAGCAGCCCGTAGATGCCGTTGCGCCGCAGCTCGAAGCCGACCCCGTCGAGGGCGGCGACGCCATGGAAGCGCTTGGTCAGGCCCTCGGCGCGCACCATCGCGCTCATCGGTGCATCCCCTTCGCGAGGTGCTGCTCGATCATGGACGTGAGCTCGTGGCCGTCGATGCCGAGCTTCGCCGCCTCGGCGAGCAGGGGCTCGACGTACTGCTCCGCGAACTGGTCCCGGCGGCGCTGCCGCAGCCGGGTCTGCGCGCCGGGGGAGACGAACATCCCGATGCCTCGCTTCTTGTAGAGGGTGCCGTCGTCGACGAGCTGGTTGACGCCCTTGGCGGCGGTGGCCGGGTTGATGCGGTGGAAGGCGGCGAGCTCGTTCGTCGAGGGCACCTGGGACTCCTCGGGCAGGCTGCCGTCGATGATCGAGGTTTCGATCTGCTCCGCGATCTGCAGGAAGATCGGCCGCCCTTCCTCCATCAGTCACCCATGTTCGTTGGTTCATTACTCATGTAACTAACCATGCAACCGACGAACCGCGATGTCAAGCGCTATGTTGCTGACATGACGACAGTGGGCTTCGGGCCGAAGATGGCGTGGCTGGCGGTGGCGGCCGAGCCGGCGGATGTGATGGACGCGCTGGAACTGCGCGACCTGGGGGAGGTCGAGCCGCGCACCGGTCTCGACCTCGCGCACTTCACCGACGACCGGGTGGTGGTCGCGGTCGTGGACAAGTGGTGCCTGGTGGCGGGGAAGTGGCTGTTCGGCTGGAACGGCATCGCGGCGCTGTCGATGCGGCTCGGGGCCGAGGTGCAGTACTTCGCGACCGACCGCAGCCTGGTCATGCACCGCTGGGCGCGGGCCGACGGCGCGGACGTGACCGTCTCCGACGAGGACGCGCTCATCGACGAGCAGGACGTGTTCCGCACGGCCGCGCAGTGGAGCGTGGACCCGCGGTCGCTGCCGGTGGCGTCGGTACATATCGCGGCGGTCCCTGTTCACAAGTAATCTACCGCGCGCCGACATTTACGAGCGACGATGTCGGCCATGACGAAGATGCTGAGCCGTCTCGCCGTGGCCATCGTCCTGCTGACCGGGTTGCTCGTCGCGCCGGCGACCGCCGCCGACGCGTCGGTCTACTCCTCGTGCACCATCTCGGGCTGCGCCGAGGCGCGCACGGCCCGCTCGGGGTGGGCGAGCCTGGGCTTCCCGACCACGCGGGCCTGGTACGCCTGGCCCTACGGCAAGTACAACTACGCCGGTGGCCAGTACTACAACCGCGAGGGTGAGCTGCCCTCGGGCGCGACCTACTACGAGTACGACGTGATCGCCCGCAACAAGGGCGCGGCGCGCGACGCGAAGCGCATCATCATCAACCGCAGCACCGGGGTCACCTGGTACTCCCCGAACCACTACACGGACTTCTACCGCCTGTAGGGGGGCCAGGAAGGGGGTGGGTGCGGTCCGTGAAGGCCGCACCCACGACGATCGGAGGGAGCGGGAAGCTCAGCTCCGCTTGCCCTTGCTGCGCCACGAGAAGGGGCCGGGCAGGTCGTAGCGGTGGGCGCGCGTGCGCGAGTTCCACGACCACTTCCCGATCTTGATGCTCCAGGAGGAGAAGCCCTTGGGCGTGAAGTTCAGCACCAGCGGGCCGATGCGCAAGGCCTTGCGGAACAGGATCGGCAACTCGTCCTCCGGCGTTATCGGGCGGCGTAATGCAGGATCACGTTGTGGATGTGCTGCGTCTTCTCGACGCCGCGAACGTCCACTTCGTACGTATGCGTGCCGACGTGCACGGCGATGGTACCGCTGCTGAAAAAGCTGCCCGCCCATGACTTGTTGCTCACCACGGAGACGGCCGTCACCTTCCCGTAGGGAATCGACGTGATCGCCACCCGCTTGCCCACGAACGAGCGGTCCTGCATGATGACCCGCTTGTCGGTCAGGCCGATGAAGCCGGTGCCCACGCCGACGGCGTCGTAGACGGCGATGATGGTCTCTCCCGGCAGCAGTCCGGATGCGATCTGCTCGTACTGTTCCCGACGGTCGTATTTCGCCTGCTGCGCCATGACCTCAAGATAGTCGGCGGCTTCAACCCGCCTTGCCGTCCATCGTTTCGGCCCGGCCCGGGCCGAATGCGCGACCCGTCGTGACGGCGCAATTGCTATAGGTTGCTCTCAATCTACCGTGGCGGCCACGGTGCGAGTCCGGCTGCTCGGACCGGTCGATGTGCTGGTCGGCGCCGCGCCGCCGAACGCGGCCGCCGGCGGCCGGCGGCGCGGAGATCCTCGGCGGCGGTGCGAGCCATGCTTCCGGGCGACTACCCCGCTACGGTGAGGGGATGACGGCGCTGGACACCTTACGGGCGGAACTGTCGGCCGCCGCCCCGCGGATGCGAGACGACCTGGCCGAGCTGATCGGCGTCGAGTCCCCGTCGTCCGATCCCGACGCCCTGGCCCGCAGCGCCGACGTGGTCGCCGCGCTCGGCCACCGCCTGCTGGGCGCGGCCCCCGAGCGCATCGTCGTGGCCGACCGCCCGCACCTGCGCTGGCGCTTCGGCGGCGGGCCGGCCCGGGTCGTGCTCGTCGGGCACCACGACACCGTCTGGCCGCGCGGCACCCTGGCCCGCTGGCCGTTCAGCGTCGACGGCGACCGCGCCACCGGCCCGGGCGTCGTGGACATGAAGGGCGGCCTGGTGATCCTGTTCCACGCCCTCGCCGCCTGCGCGGACCTCGACGGCGTGGCGGTGGTCGTCAACGCCGACGAGGAGATCGGCTCGCCGACCTCGGCCGCGCTCATCCAGGACACCGCCCGCGGCGCGGCCGGCGCGCTGGTGCTGGAGGGCAGCTCGCACGGCCGGCTCAAGGTCGCCCGCAAGGGCATCGCGCACTACACGGTGCGGGTCACCGGCCGCGCCGCGCACGCCGGCAACGCCCCGCACCTCGGCATCAACGCCGGCGTGGAGCTCTCCCACCAGATCCTGCGCATCGTGGAGCTCAACGCCCCCGAGCGCGGCACCACCGTCACGCCGACCGACGCGGTCGCGGGCACCACGAGCAACACGGTGCCGGCCGCCGCCCGGGTCAGCGTCGACGTGCGCTCCTTCGACCCCGAGGAGCTGCGCCGGGTCGACGCGGCCCTGCGCGCCCTCGAGCCCGTGCTGCCGGGCGCGGAGCTCGAGGTGGAGCTGGGCCCGGCCCGCCCGGCGATGCCGGAGACGGCCGCGACCGAGCTGTTCGCGCTGGCCCAGCGGCTCACCGCGCGGCTGACGGGGCAGATCGCGGTCGGCGAGGCGGTCGGCGGCGGCTCGGACGGCAACCTCACCGCCGGCGTCGGCGTGCGGACCCTCGACGGGCTGGGCGCGATCGGCGGCAACGCCCACGCCGAGGGGGAGTGGATCCAGCTGTCCAGCATGCCGGAGCGGGCCGCGCTCGTGAGCACGCTGGCGGCGAGCATCGGGCGCTGCGAGTGAGCGCTCGGGCCGACGCCGAGGCCGCCGCCGGCCGCGTCGGGGTGCGGGTGCGCGAGCTCGCCACGACCGCCGAGCTGGCCGGGTGCTCCCGGCTGCTGCAGCGCGTGTGGCGGGCGGAGCACCCGGCCGAGATCGCGTCGCCGTCGATGCTGCGCACGTGGGTCCACTCCGGCAACTACGTGTCCGGCGCCTACCGCGGCGACGTGCTGGTCGGGGCCGCGGTCGGGTTCCTCGGGCTCGACGGCGAGCACGTCCACCTGCACTCGCACCTGGCCGGCGTCGAGCGCGGCGGGCACGGCCACGGCGTCGGCTACGCCCTCAAGCTGCATCAGCGCGCCTGGACGCTGGAGCGCGGGCTGGCGGAGGTGCACTGGACGTACGACCCCCTGATCCTGCGCAACGCGTACTTCAACCTGCGCAAGCTCGGCGCGGCCGCGGTCGGGTACCTGCCCGAGTTCTACGGCGCGATGACCGACGGCATCAACAGCGGCGACCTCACCGACCGGATCCTCGTGGTGTGGCGGCTGGACCGGCCGCCGGGCCCCGCGGCGGCCCCGGACGCCGGGGCCGCCGTGCCGCTGGTCTCCCGCACGGCGGACGGCCGCCCCGAGGCCCACGACGCGCCGGCGTGCGCGGCCGTACTGTCCGTAGCGGTCCCCACCGACGCCGAGGGCCTGCGCGCGGCGGACCGGCAGGCGGCTCTGGCCTGGCGGGTCGCGGTGCGCGACGCGCTCATGGACCGGCTCGCGGCCGGCTACCGCATCACCGCCGTGACCCGTGACGGCCGCTACCTGCTGGAGCGTGCGGCATGACCGGACGGCTCCAGGGGCTCGAGCTGCGGCGGGTGGCGATGCCGCTCGTGTCGCCGTTTCGCACCTCGTTCGGCACCGAGCACGAGCGCGACGTGCTGCTCGTGCGCGCGGTCACGGCCGAGGCCGAGGGCTGGGGCGAGTGCGTCGCGCTGTCCGGGCCGCTCTACTCGCCGGAGTACGTCGACGGCGCCCAGGCGTTCATCAAGCGGTACCTCATCCCGCTCCTGCGCCGCTTCGACGGCCACGTGTACGCCCTTGAGCCGCTCTTCGAGCCGCTCAAGGGCCACCCGATGGCCAAGGCTGCGGTGCAGACGGCCGTGCTCGACGCGCAGCTGCGCGCGGCCGCCCTGCCGCTGGGGGCCTTCCTGGGCGCGACGAAGCAGCGCGTCCCGGCCGGCGTCTCGGTCGGCATCATGGACTCGGTCCCGGCGCTGCTCGACGCGGTCGCGGGCTACCTCGCCGCCGGGTACCTGCGGATCAAGCTCAAGATCGAGCCCGGCTGGGACGTCGAGCCGGTCCGGGCCGTGCGGGAGCGCTTCGGCGACGACGTGCTGCTGCAGGTCGACGCGAACACCGCGTACACCCTGACCGACGCCGAGCACCTGGCCCGGCTGGACCCGTTCGGGCTGCTGCTCATCGAGCAGCCGCTGCCGGAGGACGACATCCGCGGGCACGCCCGGCTGGCCACGATGATCCGCACCCCGATCTGCCTCGACGAGTCGATCGTCAGCGCGCGGGCCGCGGCCGACGCGATCGCCCTGAACGCCTGCCGGATCGTGAACATCAAGCCGGGCCGGGTCGGCGGCTACCTGGAGGCCCGCCGCATCCATGACGTGTGCGCGGCCAACGGGGTCGCGGTGTGGGCCGGCGGGATGCTCGAGACCGGCCTCGGGCGGGCCGCGAACGTGGCGCTCGCCGCGCTGCCCGGGTTCACGCTGCCGGGGGACACCTCGGCGTCGGACCGCTACTACGCCCAGGACATCACCGAGCCGTTCGTGCTGCAGGACGGTCACGTGGCCGTGCCGGCCGGCCCCGGCATCGGCGTCGAGCCGCTGCGCGACGTCCTCGACAGTGTGACGACCGAGACAGAGTGGCATAACTTTACAGGCGTTAGCTGACGGCTATAACCTTACGGGCGTTAGCAAACGTCTGTAAGGGAGTCCGTCATGTCCGAGTACCCGCGTCGCTGGGCCGCTCTCGCGGTGCTCAGCCTGACGCTCGTCGCCGTCACCCTCGACAACTCCGTGCTCAACACCGCGCTGCCGTCGCTCGCCCACGCGCTGCGGGCCGGCACCGCCGACCTGCAGTGGATCACCGACGCGTACACCCTCGTCTTCGCCTCCGCCCTGATCCTCGCCGGCAGCCTGGGCGCCCGGCTCGGCTCCCGCAACGCCCTGCTCGGCGGGCTCGTCGTCTTCGGCGGCGGCTCCGCGGTCGCGGCCCTGTCGGACTCGCCCGGGCAGCTCATCGCCTGGCGCGCGGTGATGGGCCTCGGCGCCGCGTTCGTCATGCCGGCGACCCTCGCGATCATCACCCGCATCTTCCCCGCCCACGAACGGCCGAAGGCCTTCGGCGCCTGGTCCGCCGCGGCCGGCATCGGCGTGCTCGTCGGCCCCGTCACCGGCGGCGCCCTGCTCGAGCACTACTCGTGGAGCAGCGCCTTCTGGATCAACGTCCCGCTCGTCGCCTTCGCCGTCGCGGCCGTCCTCGCGGTCGTGCCCGCCGTCCCCGCCGTGCGCGGCGGCCGCCTCGACGTGCCCGGCGCGGTGCTGTCCACCGCGGCGGTCGCGGCCCTGGTCGACGCCGTCATCCAGGCCCCCACGCGCGGCTGGACCGGCGCCGGCACGCTCGCCGAGTTCGCCGCCGCCGCCGTCCTCGCCCTGGTCTTCGTGCTGTGGCAGCGCCGGGCCGCGTTCCCCCTCGTGCGGCTCGACCTGTTCACCAACCGCACCTTCGCCGTGGCCGCGCTCTCCCTCGCCGTGGTGTTCTTCGTGCTCTTCGGGACGCTGTTCGAGCTGTCGCAGTACCTGCAGCTGGTGCACGGCTACAGCCCGCTCGTGGCCGGCCTCGGCGCGATGCCGTTCGCCGCGGCCATGGCCGCGACCTCGGCCACCTCGCCGCTCGTCACCCCCCGGCTCGGCACCCGCGGGACCCTCGCGCTCGGGCTGTTGCTGGTCACCGCCGGCCTGCTGGCGCTCGCCACCACGGGCGTGCACACCGAGTTCTGGAGGATCGCCGCCGGCACCGCCGTCATCGGCCTCGGCATGGGCATGATGATGGCCCCGGCCGGCCTGCAGATCAGCGGCTCCGTCCCGCCCGCGTTCGCCTCCATGGCCAGCGCCCTCAACAGCGTGATCCGGGAGCTGGGCGGCGTGCTGGGCATCGCGGTCCTCGGCACCGTGGTCTCCTCCGCCTACCGTTCCTCCGTGGCCACCGGCTCCCCGGCCGGTCTGGACCTGGGACCCGCCGGCACCGACCTGCCCACGGCCCACCGGTTCGCCGCGACCCTGCCCGCCCCGGCCGCGCAGCACGTGATCGCCGTCGCGGACCACGCCTTCACCCACGCCATGTCCCGCGGCGCCCTCATCGCCGCCGGGATCTCGCTGCTGATGGCCCTGACCGTGCTGATCGTCCGCCCGCGCCGGGTGGCCCCGGACGAGGTCCGCTCGCCGGAGCTCGTCGCGCGGACGGCATGATGAACGGTATGAAGTCGGACTCCGCGGGTTCGGCCGGTGGCGGCCGGACCCGCAACCGGCGCGGCGAGGGGGCCCTGCTGCGCGACGAGATCGTGGCCGCGGCCGAGCGCCTGCTCGAGCGCGAGGGCAACGAGGACGCGCTGACCCTGCGCTCCGTCGCCCGCGAGGCCGGGATCTCGGCGCCGTCGATCTACACCCACTTCGCCGACCGCGACGCGATCCTCGACGCGGTGCTGAACATCGCCTTCGAGCGCCTGCGGCTGCACGTGCTCGACGCCGCCGAGGGCGTGAGCGACCCGGTGGAGCGGCTGCTGGCGGGCTGCCATGCGTATGCCGACTTCGGCATGCAGGACCCCGCCCGCTACCGGGTCCTCTTCGGCCGCCGGCGCGCGGAGCGCCCCCGGGTGGACCGCGCCACCGACGTGACCGACCTGCCGGCGGTGTGGCAGGACCGCCTGGAGGCCTTCTCGGTCCTCGTCGAGGGCATCCGCGAGTGCGTGGCCGCCGGCCGCTCGAGCAGCACCGACCCGTTCGCCGACGCCTCGACCCTGTGGACCTCGCTGCACGGCGCGATCGTCATGCGCCAGTTCGTCCCCGGCTTCCCGCTGCCGCCGCTGGACCGGACGGTCGACGACCTCGTCCGGCGCATCGGCCTGATCACCTCGTGAGCCTCGCCGACGCCCTCACCGCCCCGGTCGAGCAGGCCGCGCGGGCCCTGCTCGGCTGCCGGCTCACCGCCGGCGGGGTGACGGTCCGGCTGACCGAGGTCGAGGCGTACTCCGGCACCGGCGAGGACCCCGCCTCCCACGCCCACCGCGGCCGGACCCCGCGCAACGCCATCATGTTCGGCCCGGCCGGCTACGCCTACGTCTACTTCACCTACGGCATGCACTACTGCATGAACGTCGTCACGGGCACCGAGGGCACCGCGTCGGCCGTGCTTCTGCGCGCCGGCGAGATCGTCGGCGGCGTGGACGTGGCCCGCGGCCGCCGCCCCGCCGCCCGCACGGACGCCGACCTGGCCCGCGGCCCGGCCCGGCTGTGCAGCGCACTCGCGATCGGCCGCGACTTCTACGGCACCTACCTGCTCGACGGCCTGCTGAGCGCCCCGGCCGCCCCGGTCGGCGAGATCTCCGCCGGCCCGCGCGTCGGCGTGACCGGCGCCCACGACGTGCCGTGGCGCTTCTGGCTGACCGGGGACCCGACGGTGAGCGAGTACCGCCGCCACGTTCCGAAACTGCCGAGACTGCCGAGACTGCCCCGGGCGTGACGCAGGCCCGGACCGCCGGCGGTCCGGGCCTGCCGTGTCACGCTTGGGTTCCCGTGGTCACCAGGTGGGTTCCCGGGTCGCGACCCGGTCCTCGTCGGGGAGGCGGATCGCGGTGGACTGGGGCGGGCGCGCGTACTCGGCGTCGCTCACCTGCTCGCCCCACTCGGTGCCGGGCCCGTCCGGGTCCGTCTCGTGGGTCGACACCACCGCGACGAACGTGGTCGGGGCGGCGCCGTGCCAGTGCCACTCGCCCGCGGCGACCACGACCGTGTCGCCCGCCCGGACCTCGTGGACCGGGCCGCCCCGGCGCTGGACGCGGCCGATGCCGTGCAGCACGTGCAGGACGCGGCCGTACGGGCAGCGGTGCCAGGCCGTGCGCGCGCCCGGGTTGAACTGGGCGTGGAACGTGGCCAGGCGGGACGGCTCCAGGGCGACGACGTCGCGGCCGATCCAGGCGACTCCCGAATACCGCTGCTGCGGCGCCGGACGGCTCGTGCTGGGTGCGCGGATGACCTCCATGCCGGGCTCCCCTCAGGCTTTCGTGTACTCGGACCAGGGCAGGTCCCACGCCGTCCAGCCGTCGCCGGGGTCGAGACCGACCTCGGTGCCGCGGGTGACGACCGGGTCGCCGACGAGGACCTGCTCGTAGAGCCACCGGGCGTTGTCGGTGGACACGTTGGTGCAGCCGTGCGAGACGTTGCGCTTGCCCTGGTCGGAGACGGACCAGGGGGCGGCGTGGATGTACTGCCCGCCCCAGGTGAGGCGCATCGCGTACTGCACGGTCGTGGTGTACTCCGGCGTCTTGAACAACGCCGTCGGCTCGCGGGACATGATCACCGTGGTGCCGCTCGACGTCGGGGTCGACGCCTTGCCGAGGCTCACGGGCATGCTGCGCACGACGGCGTCGTTCACCGACACCTGCATCGTCTTGGTGCTGTTGTCGATGTCGATCGTGAGCTTGCGGCCGATCGTGACGGTCGCGCTGAGGTCCTCGTCGGCGTGCCCGTTGCCGATGGCGACCCCGTTGAGGGCCTTGCGGGCCGTGATCTTCGTGCCGGGCTGCCAGTAGTGCTCGGGCCGGAACATCACCTGCCGCCCGCCGAACCAGTGCCACGCCCCCGGCTGCGGCGGGTCGCTCGTCACGAACAGGCGCTGCTGGACGGCCGCGCGGTCCTGCTGCGGTACGTCGGAACCGAACTCGACCACGATCGGCATGCCGACGCCGTAGGTCCCGCCGTTGGTGAGCATCAGGTCGCTCGTCACGGCCGAGCCGGACGGTTTCGCGGCCGTGTGGAAGGTCGTCACCTGGGTGACCGGGTGGTTGTCGGCACCGACGGCGGTCACCTTCGCGGTGTACGAGGTGTCGTACCGCAGGGACGCCGCCGGCACCCAGGTGGACCCGTCATCGCGGGGCGCCCCCGGGATCGGTTGTCCCGCGGCGTCCGCGAGCGACACCGAGGTGATCTTGCCGTCGGTGACGCTGGTGCCGATCTCGGCGCTGATCGGCACCGCGCCCGCACCCGACGCCGGTGTGATGCTCAGTGCCGCCGGCTTGAGCGGCGGCGGCTTCGGCTTCGCGGCGGCCTTCGGCGGGTCGCCGTGGCAGGCGGTCAGCCCGGCGGCCGCGAGCGCCAGGGCCGCAACAGTAGTTCGTGTGCGCATGCGGGCATCGTGCGACCCGGCCGGGCGAGACCGCTTGGCCTTCGGGGTGATATCAAGGGCTCACATGGTCGCGTCGGCGATCTGCGTGGCGAGGTCCTCCCACTTCGCGTACGCGTCCGGGAACGCCGAGCCCTGCACCATCTGGGCCGCGACGGTCACCGCGTAGTCGCCCCAGCCGGGGATGCGCGTCAGCGCCGAGTAGAACCGCCGCGCGGACTCGTGCGGGTCCATGAGCTGGTCGACGGAGCCCCAGTTCGGCCGCTGCTGGAACAGCCCGACGGAGTCGTAGTCGTAGCCGACGCCCTGGTTCGGGTGGCCCAGCGAGGCCGGGACGTTCGGGTTGGCCAGGTTGCGCAGGTGGCTCTCCTGCAGCGCGGTGGCGAGCGCGACGATGGCCGCGCGCTTGGGCAGGTTCTCGCGCTTGGCCACGTCGACGATCGCGATGGCGTTGTCCATCTCGGCGCGGCTGAGCCCGCCCACGGGGGCGACGACGGCCGGTGCCGTCGGCGTCGGGATGGGCTTCGGCGCTTCCGCGCGCTGCTCGCCGCGGGACGCCTTCGACGGCTCGGCCCGCGCGGTGGTGACCTGGGCCGCCTGCGCCTGCGGCGGTGGCTGCGCGGGCCCCGAGCCGCGGCCGGACATGACGGCGATGAGCGCGAGGGCGGCGAGCGAGGCCGCGATGCCGGCCCGGATCGGCTGCTTCGGCTCCCAGAACGGCGGCATGACCCGGCGCTGCGGCGCGCCGAGGCCGGGAATGGCCGCGGCCGCGGCCGTGATGCCGGAGCGGACCGGCTGCGTGCGCTCCCAGAGTTGTCGTGTCGGCTCCCAGAGCTGCGTCCGCTCCCAGGACGGCGCCGTCGCCCGGACCTCCGGTCGGCCCGGCGACTGCCCGGCGTGGCGGAACCGGCGGGTCCGAAGGTGACGCGGACCGCTCGTGAGCTGTTGATTTTCGTCTTGGCCGGCGAGCATGGGGCGAGACTAGGACCGGGTCGAGCAGAGGGTGATTTCAGGGATGAAATTCGGCGCCCGGGCGAGCTGCCCCGAGGCGCCCGAGCCCTGGGCGAGTGGCCCGCTGGCCGTCTCACCCAGGGGGTGAGACGGCCTTTGAGCGGCGCATTTAGGTTCGTTCCCCGTGTCGTACCTCTACCGATCCCGTCATGCGCAACGCATCCTCAGAGCGCGGCGGCTGCCGGTCGCGGTGACGTCGGCGGTTGTCGCGCTGGCGGCCGGCCTCGGCGTCGTGGCCGCCTCGAACGCATCTGTGCCGAGTGCGCCTCCCGCCGCCGCGGCCGAAGCCGTGGTGCCCCGGGAAAGCCCGTCGAAGGCCGACCGCGCCAAACGCCCGACCCCGGCCCCGACCCAATCCCAAACCCAGGCCCAGACGCAGACCCAGACCTCGGCGCCGGCCGCGCCCGTGGCCCCCGCCCAGCTGGACCTGCGGTACCAGTTCGCCTGGCAGGAGAACTACTACTTCTGCGGCCCGGCGGCGACCCGGATCGCCCTGACGGCCCGCAACCTGTTCCCGTCCCAGTCCCAGGTCGCGCAGGCCCTGGGCACGACGGAGAACGGCACGAACTCGTCGGATGACACGACGCGGGCCCTGAACGCGTACACCGGCAGCAACTTCTACACCGCCCACTTCATCCGCGGCCAGTCCGCGTCGGCGGCCGACACGGCGGAGCTGAAGCAGTCGGTCGTGCACGCGATCAGCCAAGGCTACGCCGTGGTCGCGAACATCTCCGGGTCCACAGTGGACGATGCTGGGCACAGCCACGCGTACCCGGGCGGCCACTACCTGACGATCGTCGGCTACTCCAGCAACGGCGACACCGTGCGGATCGCGGATCCGGCGGACGCGCTGGGCGTGGGCTCGTACACCCTGAGCATCCAGCGGATGGCCGACTGGATCGCCTTGCGCGGCTACGCGGCGTAGTAGCGTTCCGGCTACGACGGACAGGCCCGGTGGCCTCGCGGGGCTGTATCGCGCGCAGGCCATCGGCTCCGGCCACGCGCGCAGGCCCGGCGCGGGTTACGTGCCGAGGGCTCGCGCGCGCGACGGGGCCGGGAAAGCCTGCGCCGGCTGGCCCCGCAGCGCCGCGACCATGGTCAAGGCCACCGCCTGGTTCACGGCGCTCGACACGCCCCCGCCCACGTAGTCGTTCGGGTTGTCCGCGTTCACCGCGATCCCCGCCGCCGCGACCTGCGGTGTGAAGCCGGCGAAGGTCTCGGTCGCGTTGTTCTCGGAGCTGCCCGTCTTGCCCGCCACCGGGCGGCCGCCCAAGATCCCGGAGACGTTCTCCGCGGTGCCGCCGTCGCACTTGCCGTAGGCCGAGCCGCGGCCCACCGGGCAGCGCGCCGCGTCCGTCGCCGCCGCGGCCACGTCCGGGTCGACGACCTGGCGGCACTCGGGCGAGCCGGCGTCCAGCGACACCCCGTCGGGGTCCTTGATCGACAGGACGGGCAGCGGGGCGCAGTAGAGGCCGCCCGCCGCCACCGCGGCGTACGCGTTGGCCAGGTCCAGCGGCGTCGTCTGCGCCACGCCCAGGGTGAAAGATCCCCATTTATCGGCATTCGCGGCCAGGCTCTGATCCAGCTGCCCGCGGAACTTGATGCCCAGCCGCTGCGCCATGTCCACCGCCCGCCGCGCGCCGATGCGCTGCTCCAGCCACACGAAGTACGTGTTCACCGACCGGCCGAACCCGTTCCACATCGTGCGGTCCCCGTCCATCCACGACGGGGTGTCGTTGGCGGGGCACCAGTGGCCGCCGCAGCTGGCCGAGGCGCTGCCCGGCCAGATGGTCGTCAGGCGGGCCGGGGCGTTGAAGTGGGTGTTCAAGGGCAGGCCGCCGTCGAGCGCGGCCAGCATCGTGAACATCTTGAACGTCGAGCCCGCCTGGTAGCCCTCCACCCCGGCGCCGCCCGCGATCAGCTGGTTGACGGTGTTCTCCCGGCCCGGCGCCAGGCTGTAGTGCCGGTTCACCGCCATGGCCAGGATGCGGCCGCTGCCGGGCGTCACGACGGCCAGCGGGAGCGAGCGCGCGTTGCCGTAGCCGTAGACGCCGAGGGACTGGCTCATCGCCGCGGACTGCACGTTCGGGTCCAGCGACGTGACGATCGTGTACCCGCCCGTGCGCAGCCGCTCGTCGCGCTCGGCCGGGGTCGTGCCGAACTCGGGGCGCTCGTTCCACCACTCGCGGAAGTAGTCGCAGAAGAAGCCCCAGTCGTTGTGCTCCTGGGGCACCCCGGTGCAGTCGTTGGGCGGCCGCAGCTCGGTCAGGTGCAGGTCCGCCGTCGCGGCCGCCGCGGCGTCCTGGGCGGAGATCGTGTGCATCTTCGCCATCGAGGCCAGGGTGTACTCGCGGCGGTTCATGGCCGCCGTCCGGTCCCCGGTGAGCGGGTTGTCGATGTCGGGGGACTGCAGCAGACCGGCGAGCATGGCGGCCTCGGGCAGGGTCAGGTCGGCCGGGGACTTGCCGAAGTACGTCTGCGCGGCCGACGCGATGCCGTACGCCCCCGCGCCGAAGTAGGCGATGTTCAGGTACCGCCGCAGAATCTCGGCCTTCGAGAACTTCTTCTCGATCGCCTGCGCGTACCGCATCTCGCGCACCTTGCGCGCCGGGGTGTCGGAGAGGGCGTCGACGTGCTGCTGCGGCGTGAGGCCCGGGTCGTTCTTCAGGACGTTGCGGACGTACTGCATGGTCAGCGTCGAGGCCCCCTGCTGCGCCCCGCCGCGGCTGTTGGACACGAACGCGCGCGCCACGCCGCGGATGTCGACGCCGTGATGCTGGTAGAAGCGCGCGTCCTCGGCGGCGACGACGGCCTGTGCCATCACCGGGGCGATCTCGTCGAGCGCGACGTCGCGCCGGTTCTCGTCGTAGAACGCGGTGATGAGCGTCTTGCCGTCGTTCGCGTACACGTAGGAGGTCTGCGCGGCCCGGGGCGTCGCCAGCTGCGTCGGCAGCGACTCCCACGTGTCGCCGCCGGCCTTGGCCGCACCGCCGCCGGCGATCGCGACGGGCAGGGCCGCGGCCGCGAGCACCACCCCGCCGAGCACTCCGCACACCAGCAGCCGCACAACCCTCAGGAGCATGGCGCGCGGCTACCCGGCGCCCGGACCGCTAACCGCCCCGATGGTCAGATCACCCCGCGCCGCCCGTTGTGGCCGGGAAACGCCCAGGTTACCCCGGTCGCCGAGCCCGGGGGAGTCGTGGGATGGACGGCCCGGCATCGGCCCCGGGGCGGGCCCGGGCGGTGATCGGCTGACTGGTATGTGCGGCTTCCTGATGTACACCACCAACGACATCATCACCGCGGCGACCCTCGGCGCGATGGAGCGCCGGCTCGCCCTGCTCGAGCACCGGGGCCCCGACGACCTGGCCCTGGAGCGGCTCGGCCCCGGCACGGCCGCCGGGTTCGCGCGTCTGGCCGTCATCGACCGGCAGGGCAGCCGCCAGCCGCTGCGCTACGCCGACCGCTGGACGCTCGTGTTCAACGGCGAGGTCTACAACTTCGAGGCGCTGCGCGAGGAGCTGATCCGCGACCACGGCGCCACGTTCGCGACCGACGGCGACACCGAGGTGGTCGCGGCCGCGTTCCACGTCTGGGGCGAGGCCGCCCTGGACCGGCTGCGCGGCATGTTCGCGTTCGCGCTGTGGGACGAGGAGACGGACACGCTCTACGCGGCGCGCGACCCGTTCGGGATCAAGCCGCTCTACTACGTGGTGACCCGCGACGGCGTCTGGCTCGCCAGCGAGAAGGCGCCGCTGCTGGACTGCGCCGCCGAGGACCTCGATCCGACCGCGGTGTCGCTGTACCTCACGATGCAGTACGTCCCCGAGCCGTACACCCTCCATCGCGACATCGCCCGGCTGCCCGCCGGCGCCCTGCTGACCAAGCAGCTCGGCCGCGCCCCGGAGATCCGCCGCTGGAACCGCCCCGCGTTCCGCCCCGACCCGGCCGCCGAGGAGGCCGCCGTCGTCGCCGACCTGCGCGAGGCCCTGCGCGACAGCGTCAAGGCGCACATGCGCGCCGACGTCCCGGTGGGCGCGTTCCTGTCCAGCGGCATCGACTCGACCGCGATCGTCGCCCTGGCCGCCGAGCACCATCCGCACCTGCGGGCGTTCACCGCCGGCTTCGAGGCCGGCAACGACGAGGTCGAGATCGCCGAGCGCTCGGCCCGCGAGCTCGGCGTGGAGCTGATCCCGTCGATCGTGAGCCCGGCCGACGTCATGGAGGCGCTGCCGCGGATCGTCTGGCACCTGGGCGACCCGGTCGCGGACCCGTCGATCGTGCCGCTGTACTTCCTGTGCCGCACCGCCGCCGAGCACGTCACGGTCGTCCTGTCGGGCGAGGGGGCGGACGAGCTCGCCGGCGGCTACGCGATCTACCGCGAGCCGCAGTCCCTCGCGCCCGTCTCCCGCCGGGGCCCGTCGATCCAGCGGGCGCTGCGGCGGGTGGCCCGGGCGATGCCGGAGGGGATGCGCGGCAAGAGTTACCTGGAGCGGGCGACAACGCCACTGCGCCGGCGGTACTTCGGCAACGCCCGCATCCTCTCCGACGCCGAACGGTCCCGCCTGCTGCGCGGCGCCCCCGCGGTCGGGCACGCGCACGTGACCGCGGCGCTCTACGCGGAGGTCGAGGACCTGGACCCGGCGACGACCATGCAGCACATCGACCTCAACACCTGGCTGCCCGGCGACATCCTGACCAAGGCCGACCGCATGTCGATGGCGCACTCGCTGGAGCTGCGCGTGCCCTACCTGGATCGCCGGGTCTTCGAGGTGCTCTCGGCGCTGCCCCCGCACCTGAAGCTCCCGCGCAAGGGCAACACGACGAAGTACGCGCTGCGCCAAGCGGCCGAGGGCATCGTGCCGGCCTTCATCAAGGACCGCCCGAAGCTCGGCTTCCCGACTCCAGCCAAGGCCTGGCTGCGCTCGGAGCTCAACGAGTGGGCCCACCACGTGCTGTCCACGTCCGGCGCGAAGGCGCTGCTGGACCTCGACTACGCCCACGACCTGCTCAAGGCGCACGAGCGCGGCCAGGCCGACCACGCGCGGAAGCTCTGGATCGTCCTGAGCTTCTGCCTCTGGCACAGCATCTTCGTCGAGGGGACGGTCAGTCCAGCTCCGCTAGGGCGTCCAGGATCTGCTGCCCGAACTTAGCCAGCTTGTTCTCCCCGACACCGTTCACGGCCGACAGCTGCGCCAGCGTCCGCGGCCGGCTCGTGGCGATCTGCCGGAGGGTGGCGTCGTGGAAGATGACGTAGGCGGGCACGGACTGCTCCTTGGCTGTCGCCGCCCGCCAGGCCCGCAGGTGCTCGAACACGGGCGTCGCCGCGGCGGGCAGGGCGGCCGCCGCGTCCTGGCGTGCCGTCTTCGCGGTCTTGGCGGCCGAGATCGCGCGTTCGGGTTCGCGGCGCATCATGACCGTGCGGCGGCGGCCCAGCACCTCGGCGCTGCTCTCCGTCAGCACCAGGGTGCCGTAGTCGCCCTCGACGGACAGCAGGCGCTGCGCCAGCAGCTGCCGGATCACGGCCCGCCACTCGTTGTCGCGCAGGTCGGTGCCGACGCCGAACACGCTCAGCTCGTCGTGGTGCCACTGCACGACCTTGTCGGTCTTCTTGCCGAGCAGGATGTCGATGCACTGGCCGGCACCGAACTTCTGCCCCCGCTCCCGCTCGAGCCGGTAGACGGTCGAGAGCAGCTTCTGCGCCGCGATCGTGCCGTCCCACGACTCGGGCGGGGCCAGGCACGTGTCGCAGTTGTCGCAGGGCTTGCCGAGCTCCTGGCCGAAATATGCCAGGAGCTGCCCGCGCCGGCACTCGACGGTCTCGCACAGCGCCAGCATCGCGTCGAGGTGCCGGCCGAGGTTGCGGCGGTGGGCGGCGTCGCCCTCGGAGGTGTCGATCATCTTGCGCTGCTGCACGACGTCCTGCAGGCCGTAGGCCAGCCAGGCGACCGACGGCTCCCCGTCGCGCCCGGCCCGGCCCGTCTCCTGGTAGTAGCCCTCGATGGACTTCGGCAGGTCGAGGTGGGCGACGAACCGGACGTCGGGCTTGTCGATGCCCATCCCGAACGCGATGGTCGCGACCATGACGAGCCCGTCCTCGCGCAGGAACCGGTCCTGGTTGGTGGCGCGGGTCCGGGCGTCGAGGCCGGCGTGGTAGGGCAGGGCGGGGATGCCGTTGTCCTTGAGGAACTCGGCGATCTTCTCTACCGAGTTGCGGGACAGGCAGTAGACGATCCCGGCCTCGCCGCGGTGCTCCCCGCGCAGGAACTCCAGCAGCTGCCGCCGCGGGTCCTGCTTGGCCACGATGCGGTATTGGATGTTGGGCCGGTCGAAGCTCGACACGAAGTGCCGGGCCTCGTCGAGGCCGAGCCGGGTCGCGATCTCCTTGTGCGTGGCGCTGGTCGCGGTCGCGGTCAGCGCGATGCGCGGCACGTCCGGCCAGCGCTCGTGCAGCATCGACAGGTTGAGGTAGTCGGGGCGGAAGTCGTGGCCCCACTGCGAGACGCAGTGCGCCTCGTCGATCGCGAAGAGCCCGATCTTGCCGCGGTCCAGCAGCCGCATGGTGCTCTGCGAGGCGAGGGCCTCGGGGGCGAGGTAGAGCAGGTCGAGCTCCCCGCCGGCGAACTCGGCCTCGACCGTGCGGCGGGTGTCGAAGTCGAGGGTGGAGTTGATGAACCCGGCCCGCACGCCCAGCTCCCGCAGCGTGTCGACCTGGTTCTGCATGAGCGCGATGAGCGGGGAGATCACGACCGCCGTGCCCGGCCGGACGATGGCCGGGATCTGGTAGCACAGCGACTTGCCGCCGCCCGTCGGCATGAGGACGAGGGCGTCGCCGCCCGCGATCACGTGCTCGATGATCTCCTGCTGGCTGCCCCGGAACGCGTCGTAACCGAACACCCTGCGTAGAACATCGAGTGCACTCTCCATGGCCGCGATTCTACGGACCACCACCGACAAAACGGCGGCGGCCGATCCGCCCGGTGACGGATCGGCCGCGGCTCGGACACGCTGGGTCACTTCTCCTGGGTGTGCACGATGGCGCGCACCTCGATCGCGTTCCACTTGGCATCCGGGATCATGGCGGCGAGCTCGCACGCGCGGTCCCGGGACTCGCACTCGACCAGGTAGAACCCGGCGAGGAACTCCTTGGCCTCGACGTAGGGCCCGTCGGTGACCGTCGCCGCGCCGGAGCGCACCCGCACGACCGCGCTCTGCTCGGGCCCGCCGAGCGCGTCGGTGCGGATCAGCTCGCCGGACTCGGTGATGGTCTTGATGAACCGGTCGTGCCCGGACATCACCTCGTCGATGTCGGCCTGGGTGAGCGTCGACCACACGTCGGGGTTCATGTGGATCAGCAGCAGGTACTTCATCGCAGAAGATTCCTCTCAGGAAAGGCGTCACGAGGTGGTCGGAGCCGTCGGGTCGGTCTCTACACGACCGCCGGGCGGGGCGCGTGAACTTCCCGGAGTCGTTCGTCCTAGAGCTTGGTGGACGCCGGCAGGGGCAGCGCCTTCGTGATGTTCGTGAGGGTGGCGGCCGCCTTCGCGAACTGCGAACCATCCGGGTGTACCGACAGCACGGCCACGATGTACCGGTCGTTCTCCCCGACGGTGCCCGTGGTGTGCAGCACCTCGCCCATCATGTCGGGCGCGTTCGGCCCGGCCGCGGCCGGCACGAACCGCGCGCCGCCGTCGTAGCCGGCGCCGGCCACGCACGGGGTGGCCGGGTCGTCGCCGAAGCCCGACCAGCCCTGCTTGGCCGAGCGCGGGGCCTTGAACGCGCTCGGGATGCCGAAGGACTGGTCGTAGTGGTCGGTCCCGCACTTCGTGGTCTGGTGCAGGTTGCCCATGATGAACTCGCGCACCGGGGCCGGCGCCTCGTCGAGGATGTACTGGTACACCCGCACCAGGTCGCCCGCGCTGATCGCCGTGTAGCCCCAGTACCCCGGCTGGCTGACCGGCGGGGGTGCGGTGTCGCGCAGCCCGAGCCGCTGCACCATGCGGCTGACGATCTCGCGCTGCCCGTCGGCCTTCCACAGCCCGGTCGCGGCCGCGTCGTCGCTGCTGCGCAGCATCACCTGGAGCTTGGGCTGGTCGGCGGCCGGCACCGGGTAGGCGGGGCCCTTGTTCCAGAAGTAGTCGAGCGCGATGAGCAGCTTGACCAGCGACGCGGAGCGGAACCGCCAGCTCGGCTTCTGCTGCAGGACGTACGCGTTCGTCTGCCGGTCGTAGATCACGATGCCCGCGGTGACGCCGGCCGGGACGGCGACGGGGGCGGCGCTGGTGGGCGCGGCCGGCGGGGCGGCGCTGGACGGGGGCGGGGCGGAACTCGGCTGCGCGGAACTCGGCTGCGCGGCCGAGACCGGGGCGGAGGCGAACTGCGGCACGGCGGCCGGCGGGGCCTCCTTGCCGCCGCAGCCGGCCACGGCCAGGAGCAGGACCGCGGCCGCCAGGAGCAGCCGAAAGGGGCGCGCAGAGGGCATGCCCCATCATGCCCCGCCCGCGTAGCGTTGACCCGGTGCGGGGGCGCGGCTGGTGGCTCGGGCTCGCCGCCGCGGTACCGGTCGGGCTGCCGCTGCTCGGGCGCTGGCCCGCGGCCCTGGCCTTCGCCGGCATCACCGCGGCCGCGGTGGGCCCCGTGCTGCTGGCCCAGTGGTGGGCGCGTCGCCGGCAGCGGGCCGCGCACGCCGCCGGCGCCCTGCGCTGGTTCGGCCGCGTGCCGCTGGAGCGCGCGGCGCTCATCTGGGAGCTCGGCCCCGGCCTCGCCCTGCTGTTCGGCGGCGGCGTGCCGGTGTGCATCACGACCGGCGACGACGGCCTGACGCTGCGCCCGCGCGGACTGTCGCCGCGTCGTCACCCGTCCGTGACGGTGCTCTGGACCGACATCGCCGGGGCGCGGGCCGAGCCGGCCGGGCGGCTGACCGCCCACGGCCGGGTCGCCGCACTCCCGCTCACCGCCGTGATCCTGGATCTGCCAGGGGATACGGGCGGCCCGCTGACGGTGACCACGCACGCGGCCGGGGGACTGGTCGAGACGGTCGCCGCGCGCCACATAGCGCAGAGTGATGATCACTGAGGGTAAAACGGGGATCGGGTGATGGATTCGGCACCCAGCGTGGCTGAGTTGCGCCCATTTCCGCCGGTTCCGTAGGTTGGTCTTCCATGGCGGAGTTGATCGAGGTTGGTGTCTGGTACGAGGCCCGGCCGATCACGGTTGACCAGGGTGTCGACCGTTACGAGGCGTTGCGGCGCGGCGACGCGGAATGGGCGATCGTCGATCCCGGCGTAGAGCGCTTCGACCGCGAGGTGCGGACGGGAGTCGATCCGGCGCTGTGGGCGGAGCCGGTCGTCGGCGAGGGCACGCACGTGCTGCTGGTGCTGCACCGGGACGCGCCCGGCGAGGCGCTGCAGTTCATCCACAAGCTGGCCGACGAGTGCGAGCTGCTGTGTTTCCAGCGGCCCGGTCGCCATCAGCCTGCGGCGCTCTGGCAGCCGCGGCGGCTGCTGCGGGTGCCGGTGCCGAGAATGACGACCGAGGACGGGTCGCTGGCCCATCATCCGACCGGGGACGACATCCGCGACTTGATCGGCCGGCTCGACGAGGACAACACGTCGGCCGAGCTGTGGCGGGAGGACGGCGCCTCGATCCGGGTCGCGATCGTGCCGGGGCAGCGGCGCTGGCGCGTCTCGACCCCGGACGGCTCGTCGCACGAGCAGGAGCACCTGACCGGGGTGGCCGAGCAGTTCGAGGCGTTCGCCGCGTCCGCGTAGCGCCCCTCACTCGCCGGCGAGTATGTCCATATGCCGGCTGGTGTGGCTGTCCACGCGGACGTTGCGGGCCTACCGGGAGTCGGTCTGGCCGCCGGCTGCGATCTGGCGGCGGTGGTGGCGGCCTGCGACGACCTCGTCGAGCAGTGCCGCCGCCAGCGCCGCGTAGGTGTATCCGCCGTCACCGCTCGCCACCAGCTCCATCGGCGGGGTGACGACCACCCAGTCGACGGGCCCCTCGTAGCGGTGCAGCACCGCCAGCTCCGCGCGGCGCGCCTCCACGAACGGCCGCCAGGCGGCCGGGAAGTCCTCGGGCAGCGGCCCGAGCGTGGGGGCGAGCCCGACGACGAGCAGCCGGTGGACGCCGGCCCGCTCCAGCCCCTCGAGCAGGTGTTCCATCGCCGCCGCGTAGTCGTGCTGATCCGCGCTGTACACCGTCACGATCGCCGTGTCGTGCCCGTGCGCCGCGCGGGCCACGAGCGCCGCGTCGGTGACGTCCCCGGCCACCGCGTGCTCCAGGTCCGGGTACCTCCCCGGATCCCGCACCACCGCGGTCGCCGTGACACCGCGCCGCCGCGCCTCCGCCAGCACCGCACGACCGGCCCGCCCACCCGCTCCGAACACCACTGTCCTGGTCATGCCCGGGACCGTAGAACGGGAGACCCCGGTAACTGCAACGTAACCGGGGCGCGCGTTACCGTGAGCGCATGCGCGCACCGCTGCCGCCGGACCTGTTCGACCCGGCCTGCCCGTCGTCCGCGACGCCGTTCCAGATCGGCGACAAGTGGGCGGGCATGGTCCTGACCTGCCTGCGCGACGGCACCCCCCGCCGCTTCACCGAGCTGCGCGTGCCGCTGCGCCGCGTGTCGGCGAAGGTGCTCGCGGAGACCCTGCGCGCCCTCGAGCGCGACGGCATGATCACCCGGGCCGCCTACGACGAGCTCCCGCCGCGCGTCGAATACGCCATCACGGACCTCGGCCGCACCCTCTTCCCGGCGATGGACGCCTGCCGCGCCTGGGCGGCCGAGCACCTGCCGACCGTCGAGTCGGCCCGCGCCGCCTACGCCTCGCGCACGTCATGACGAGGGTGTACCGCCGATACGTCGCCATCGGCGACAGCACCACGGAGGGCATGGACGACCCGGACGGCCGGGGCGGCTACCGAGGCTGGGCGGACCGCTTCGCCGAGCACGTGGCGCGGTCGCAGTCCGGCGGCGGGCCGGTCCTGGAATACGCCAATCTGGCCATCCGCGGCCGCACCACGGCCCGGATCCGCGCCGAGCAGCTGGCCCCCGCGGTGGCCCTGGAGCCGGACCTGGCCACCGTCGTGGCGGGCATGAACGACATCCTCCGCGGCTCCTTCGACGTGTCCGCGGTGGCCGCCGACATCTTCGCCATGCAGGACGCCCTGGTCTCCTCGGGCGCGACCGTCCTCACCTTCACGCTGCCGGACCCGGCCCCGGTGATGCCCATCGCCAAGCCCCTGCGCGGCCGCGTCCTGGCCCTCAACGAGGCCATCCGCAAGGTGACCGCGGACAGTGGCGCGATCCTGCTGGACCTCGGCGCGCACCCGGTGGCCTCCGACCCGCGCCTGTGGAGCGACGACCGCCTGCACGCGAACAGCGCCGGTCACGAGCGCATCGGCCGCGCCCTCGCGTACGCCCTCGGCCTCCCCGGCTTCGACGACTCCTGGAACGCGTCGCTGCCGCCGCCGGTGCGCCGCCCCCGCCACCGGGCGATCACCGCGGAGCTGGCCTGGATGCGCCGGCACATGCTGCCGTGGGCCGCCCGCCACGTGATGGGCCGCAGCTCGGGCGACAACCGGGTCTGCAAGCGGGCCACCCCGGCCCCGGTGGACCTCGGCCCCTGAGCCGGCGCTCCCCGGCCGGCACTCCCCGGCTGGTGGTCTGGTGGTCCGGCTGGTGGTCCGGCGCTCCCGCCGGGTGCGCCCGAACCGCACGGCAGCGTGATCGCGTCCAGTTCGGCGTAGCCGGTGCCACCCGCGAAGGACGGCGCGCCCGTTCCCGGGCTCCCGCCCGGTTGCTCTAGCTCCCCCCGGCGGCCGGCTCCCGGGCTCGCGGCGGGGCGGTCAGATGGTGATGACGATCTTGCCGCGGACGTGGCCGGACTCGCTCAGGTCGTTCGCGGCCGCGGCCTCCTCCAGCGGGAACGTGCGCTCGACCGGCATCGAGAAGCGACCCGCGGTGTAGAGGGCGGCGACCTCGTGCATCGTCTGGTACGCGCGGCCCTCCGAGCCGTCGGTGACCCGCGCCCCGAGCTTCGGCGCGTCGAAGTCGGCGATGCTCACCACGTCCGCGGGCGTCGGGGTGAGCGTGACGAGCTCGGCGACGGCCCCGCGCCCGGCCGTGTCCAGCGCCCGGTCGACCCCGTCCGGCGCGAGCGCGCGGATGCGGTCGGCGAGCCCCGGCCCGTACGTCACCGGGATTACCCCCAGCCCCCGCAGGAAGTCGTGGTTGCGCTCGCTCGCGGTGCCGATGACCGTGGCCCCGCGAGCGATGGCGATCTGCACCGCGGCGATCCCGACCCCGCCGGCGGCGCCGTTGACGACGAGCGTCACGCCCGCGGCGGGCTGCGCGTCGTCCCGGCGGGCCGCACGCTCCTCGCGACCCGATTCACCGCTGGTTGCTGCGCCGCCTGGTACGCCGCTGGTTGCTGTGCCGCCGGCTGGCGCAGCGGCAGTGGTGGGTGTCGGGGAACTGGGGGCCGCCGATGCGCCGGTCCTGGCGTCGCCCGTGCTCGCGGCGTCGCCCGTGCTCACCCCGCCGTGCGCGGTTGCCCCGCCGTGTGCGGTCGCGGGCGGCTGGGGCCGGCCGAGGCCGAGCAGGTCCAGGGCGCGGCCGGCGGTCTCGACCACGTTGGGCAGACCCGCGGCCTCGGTGAAGCTCAGGGCCCGGGGCTTCGCCGTCCAGTGGCGCAGGATCGCGTGCTCGGCGGCCGCGCCGCCCTCGGCCACCCCGAACACCTCGTCGCCGACCGCCACGCCCTCGACGCCCTCGCCCAGGGCCTCGACGACCCCGGCCGCGTCCGAGTGGGGGATCATCGGGAGGCGCTGCGGAGCAGTGCCGAAGGCGCCGCTGCGCACCTTCCAGTCGAAGGGGTTCACCCCCACGGCCCGTACGGCGATGCGGATGCGCCCGGCCGGCGGCTCCGGCTCGGCGCGCTCGACGATGTGCAGGACGCTCGACGGCCCGTACTCGGAATACTGCAACGCCTTCACGCTGTGCCCCCCGATCTGTCGGTGGTCGCCCGGCCGCGCTCGCCGGGCCGGGATGCGGGCCGGCAGCGCCACGCGGCCGGGCCTGAGTCTGAGTCTGGGCGGGTCGGACGGGTCATGCCGGAGTCGCGCACGGGCGGCGGCGGGTGCGCGGTCGGCCCGCGACGCCCGTGGCGGCCGTGGTGTCAGGTGTTCAAGGGGCGGCGGGCGACCAGCAGGACGTGGGTGTCGGGCCAGTCGAGCGGGTGGCCGTCCAGTGTGGACAGCCGGGCGTAGGGGCGGATGCGGTGCTCGACGATCCAGTCGTTGCGCCAGGAGTGCGACGCCGGGTCGACCTCGAAGCCGACGTCGGTCAGCAGGGCCTTCCAGTCGGCGAACTCCAGGCCGCAGAACTGCTCGTGGGCCTCGGAAAGCCAGTTGTCGGGGTAGTCCTTGTGGGTGAGGAACTCCATGGCGTCGGACAGGGCGATCTCGACCGCGCCGGGGTCGGAGGGGTCCTCGAGGTCCTTGTAGGGCAGCGGGAAGTGGAAGTCCGCGGCGAAGCGGTCCAGCCGCGCCCGGGTGGAGAGGGCCTCGACGTGGGCCGCGATCTCGTCCCGGCTCAGCTCGTCCAGGGCGGCGGGATCGGGCTGCGCCGTGGGCGCCGGCGGGCTGCCCTGCAGCGACAGGCGGACCCGCAGCGCGCGGTTGTCGGGGCCGCAGACGTCGGAGTTGATCCAGACGCCGCCGGGGACCGTGTGGTCGTAGATGGCCTGGGCGAACGCGCGCAGCGAGTCCATCTGGTGCCCGTAGGACCAGATCTCGTGCGTCAGCGCGAACGTCAGGGTCGTGTCGATCGAGCGCGGCGGGAAGACGGCGCCGCCGAGGACGTTGCGGCAGTAGAAGTACACGTTGGGGTTGGTGAACCAGCCCTGGGCCTTGCGGTGCACGCACTCCTCGTAGAGGTGGCGGGCGACCTCGACGCCGATCAGGTCGCTCTCGCGCAGGGCCGGCTCGCGGTCGGCGAGGGCGAGCACGGCGCCCGCGCCGCAGCCGACGTCGACGATCCGGCCGGGGCGGACGTGGCGCTTGACGAGGTCCCACTTGCGCTCGGCGCTGGCCTCGAACGCCTCGGCGTAGGTGCGGTAGTCGCGGGTCGTGGTCAGCCCGCCCTCCTCGCCGACGACGGGGTCGTTCACCACGAGGGCGACCTGCTCGCCGAGGCGGTAGCGGTCGTAGACGTCCAGCGTCGCCGGGTGCGCCGCCTCGCGCCAGGACGGGTCGCCGCCGGCCAGGCGCAGGAGCACGTCCCACGGCCGCTCGGGCACCGCGGCCGGGTGAGGCTCGGGCGAGCCTTCGGTGCCTTCGGAGCCGGGCGTGTGGACGCTCGCGGTCGGCCCAGGCTCGTCGGGCGTGTCGACGGCGGCGGCGGGCCCAGGCTCCTCGGGCGTGTGGACGGCGGCGGCGGGCCCAGGCTCCTCGGGCGTGTGGACGGCGGCGGCGGGCCCAGGCTCCTCGGACGAATGGGCGGTGGCGGTGGGACCGGCCTGCGCGGGCGAGGTGGCGGCGCGCTCGGGGCCGGGCGGCGTGATGGTGGCGATCGGGCCGGCCCCCGGGGGCGAGGCGGTGAACGCCGTGTCGGCCTCCACCGGGGCGATGGGGAAGCCGAGGGCCGAATACAGCGCGGCGACCTCGGGCGTCGAGCAGGCCACCACGGTGTCGTCCGGCGTCAGACGGTGACCCAGGACCGACTCGACGCTCTTGAGCGTGACTTCGGCGAAGCGATCGGTGGGCGCGGTGTCGAAGACCGGCACGACCAGCGAGCGCAGGCCCTCCTGGACGCTGAAGCGCTCGATGGCGGCCTCGCGGCGGTCATACGACACCGGATTGCGCTTGGTGTTCTGGTGGTTGGCGCTCGTCACCGCCCAGACGATCGTGGGAGGCGAGGCGGCGGATTCACCGGCAGTACCGATGCCGTCCTCGCTCTTCACCAAGGCTCGCAGGTAAGCCGCCTGGAAACGGGTCAGCAGGTGATGGCGGCCGGGGAAGAGGACGAAGCGCGCCATGGTCAGTCCCGCGGGTCCGCGTGCTCGACGACCTCGAACTCCAGCAGGCTCGCGCCCGTCGCGACCGGGCGGCCACGCTCACCCGCGTGGGCCTCGCGGGCCGGGCCGCTGGACCAGGCCTGGAAGTGCTCCTCGGACTCCCACTTCGTGTAGACGAAGTAGCGGGTCTCGCCGGCCATTGGACGCAGCAGCTCGAAGCCCAGGAAGCCCGGCTGGCCCTCGACCGCGCCGTGCCGGGCGGCGAACCGGCGCTCCAGCTCGGGGCCGGCGCCCTCGGGAACCTCGATCGCGTTGATCTTCACGACTGCCATGCCCCAACCCTAGCGACCGGGTACGACAAAACTCCTTCACCCTGGCCGGACCGAATGCAGTGGGAGCCGCCCGGGTGCTGGTGGGACAATCGCGCCCATGACCGATGTGCTCGAAGATCTGCAGTGGCGCGGCATGATCGCGCTCTCGACCGACCTCGACGAACTCCGCAAGGAGATGGCGAAGGGGCCGATCACCTATTACTGCGGGTTCGACCCCACGGCGCCGAGCCTGCACATCGGCCATCTCTTCCAGGTGCTGACGGTACGCCGGCTGCAGCTGGCCGGGCACCGGCCGCTCGCCCTCGTCGGCGGCGCGACCGGCCTGATCGGTGACCCGCGACCGTCCGCCGAGCGGCAGCTGCACTCGGTCGACCAGGTCGCGGAGTGGGTCGAGAAGCTGCGTGGACAGATCGAGCCGTTCCTCGACTTCACCGGCAGCAACGCCGCCCGGATGGTCAACAACTACGACTGGACCGCGTCCATGTCGGCGATCGACTTCCTGCGGGAGATCGGCAAGCACTTCCGGGTCAACAAGATGCTCACCAAGGACGCGGTGAGCGCACGGCTCAACTCCGATGCGGGGATCAGCTACACCGAGTTCAGTTACCAGATTCTCCAGGGAATGGATTTCCTGGAGTTGTACCGCCGGTATGACTGCCGTCTCCAGACCGGCGGCAGCGACCAGTGGGGCAACCTCACGGCCGGCACCGACCTGATCCATCGCGTGGAGGGCGCCTCCGTGCACCTGCTGGCCACGCCGCTGCTGGTGAACTCCGCGGGGGAGAAGCTCGGCAAGTCCACCGGCGGCGGCAGCCTCTGGATGGACGCCGAACTGACCAGCCCCTACGCGTTGTACCAGTACTTCGTGAACCTCGAGGACGCCGTCGTCGGCAGCCTGTTGCGCAAGCTCACGTTCCTGGAGCGCGAGGAGATCGAGGCCATCGAGAAGGAGACCGCGGAGCGACCCGCGGCCCGGCTCGGGCAACGGCGCCTCGCGGAGGAGATGTCCAAGATCGTGCACGGACCCGGGGAGACCGCGCAGGTGATCGCCGCGAGTCAGGCGCTGTTCGGCCGGGGCGCACTGGGCGAACTGTCGGCGTCGACGCTGCGGGCCGCGCTGAGCGAGGCCGGCCTCGTGCAGGCCCCGCCCGGCTCGACGGTTGCGGACCTGTTCATCGCGGCCGGGCTGGCCTCCAGCCGCAACGAGGCACGGCGCACGGTGTCGGAGGGCGGTGCGTACGTGAACAACGAGCGCGTGTCCGATCCCGAGGAGGTCGTGGCCGCGGAGCGGGCCCTCGCGGGCGGGCTCCTGGTGCTGCGCAAGGGGAAGCGCACGTTCGCCGGCGTCGAGCTCGCCGGCGGATGACCTCGATTTGACTCCCGCGCCGGGCGCCGCGTAGCTTCTGTCCTCGCTACAGGCGCCCGGCGCGCCCGTCAACACCGAAGAGAGCGATCGATTTGGTGGAGATCGGAAGGCCGGGTAGGGTAGAGGACCGGCAGGGAAACGGACGAGATAGCGGAGCGCCAGTCGCGCCGCGGCGGTCGTCCTGTCGAAACCAAATCGATCATAAAACCGGGTGACCGGCGAGTGATCGTGCCCGCAAAACGGCCGGCAGACACGATTTGGATGTTGGCCGAGGAGCGGGTAAGGTTCTTCCTCGGCAGGGAAACGGACGAAGACCGCGGGTCGCGAGAGTGAGCCGCAGCGGACGTCTTGCCGACAGCCTACGACACTCGGCCGGGTATCCGGAAGGGTTGTTGTGCGTTCGTGAAACTGGACAAAGTCCCGTAAGACGGACTTGACACAACGAAGCGGACATGCTAGACTAGAATGGTACGAAATGCCCCGGGCGGGCGGTGCTGGAAACGGTGCGGCTCGGCGGTGTGTGTTGGTTGTTTGAGAACTCAACAGGGTGCTTGTTAAGCCAGTGCCAAATGATTTTTACCCCGTGGCATGGGCGCGCTTCTTCGGGAGTGTGTTGCGTGTCTGGGATTCCTTTGGTGACAACATGTTTGTTGCCGGGTGATTGATTCACCAACGTAGGTTTTGTTGGAGAGTTTGATCCTGGCTCAGGACGAACGCTGGCGGCGTGCTTAACACATGCAAGTCGAGCGGAAAGGCCCTTCGGGGTACTCGAGCGGCGAACGGGTGAGTAACACGTGAGTAACCTGCCCCAGGCTTTGGGATAACCCTCGGAAACGGGGGCTAATACCGAATATTCATGCCCTACGGCATCGTGGGGTGTGGAAAGTTTTTCGGCTTGGGATGGGCTCGCGGCCTATCAGCTTGTTGGTGGGGTGATGGCCTACCAAGGCGACGACGGGTAGCCGGCCTGAGAGGGCGACCGGCCACACTGGGACTGAGACACGGCCCAGACTCCTACGGGAGGCAGCAGTGGGGAATATTGCACAATGGGCGGAAGCCTGATGCAGCGACGCCGCGTGAGGGATGAAGGCCTTCGGGTTGTAAACCTCTTTCGACAGGGACGAAGCGCAAGTGACGGTACCTGGAGAAGAAGCGCCGGCCAACTACGTGCCAGCAGCCGCGGTAAGACGTAGGGCGCGAGCGTTGTCCGGATTTATTGGGCGTAAAGAGCTCGTAGGCGGCTTGTTGCGTCAGCTGTGAAAACCCGCAGCTCAACTGTGGGCTTGCAGCTGATACGGGCAGGCTTGAGTTCGGTAGGGGAGACTGGAATTCCTGGTGTAGCGGTGAAATGCGCAGATATCAGGAGGAACACCGGTGGCGAAGGCGGGTCTCTGGGCCGATACTGACGCTGAGGAGCGAAAGCGTGGGGAGCGAACAGGATTAGATACCCTGGTAGTCCACGCTGTAAACGTTGGGCGCTAGGTGTGGGGGGCCTCTCCGGTTCTCTGTGCCGCAGCTAACGCATTAAGCGCCCCGCCTGGGGAGTACGGCCGCAAGGCTAAAACTCAAAGGAATTGACGGGGGCCCGCACAAGCGGCGGAGCATGCGGATTAATTCGATGCAACGCGAAGAACCTTACCTGGGTTTGACATGTACGGTAATCCGGCAGAGATGCCGGGTCCTTCGGGGCCGTTCACAGGTGGTGCATGGCTGTCGTCAGCTCGTGTCGTGAGATGTTGGGTTAAGTCCCGCAACGAGCGCAACCCTTGTTCGATGTTGCCAGCGGTTCGGCCGGGGACTCATCGAAGACTGCCGGGGTCAACTCGGAGGAAGGTGGGGATGACGTCAAGTCATCATGCCCCTTATGTCCAGGGCTTCACGCATGCTACAATGGCCGGTACAAAGGGCTGCGATACCGTGAGGTGGAGCGAATCCCAAAAAGCCGGTCTCAGTTCGGATCGGGGTCTGCAACTCGACCCCGTGAAGTCGGAGTCGCTAGTAATCGCAGATCAGCAACGCTGCGGTGAATACGTTCCCGGGCCTTGTACACACCGCCCGTCACGTCACGAAAGTCGGCAACACCCGAAGCCGGTGGCCCAACCCTTGTGGAGGGAGCCGTCGAAGGTGGGGCTGGCGATTGGGACGAAGTCGTAACAAGGTAGCCGTACCGGAAGGTGCGGCTGGATCACCTCCTTTCTAAGGAGCACCTTCGGTCGAAAGACTGTAAGGAGCCCGCGCCAGCCGAGTGTGCTGGTGGGGTGCTCAATGGCGGAGACACTGGCGACATTCCTGGTTGGCAACGGCCGGCTCGTTAGTACTGCTGCAGTGATGTGGCGTGGAACGCGTGGTTGGTGCGGCGGCTGGGGAGTATAGGCACCCTGTTGGGTCCTGAAACAACCAACGGTTTGTTTCGGACATGGATCCTGGACGGTTCCGAGGACCGCGGTCGTGGGTGGCCGGAGGCTTGGGCTGATACGACGTTCAGGGTTTGGTGTTGGTTGAGAATTGCACAGTGGATGCGAGCATCTTTATTGCTTTGTGGTCAAGTTGCTGAGGGCGTACGGTGGATGCCTTGGCACCAGGAGCCGATGAAGGACGTGGGAGGCCGCGATAGGCCTGGGGGAGCTGTCAACCGAGCTGTGATCCCAGGGTGTCCGAATGGGGGAACCCGGCACCAGTCATGTGGTGTCACTCCTGCCTGAACACATAGGGCAGGTAGAGGGAACGCGGGGAAGTGAAACATCTCAGTACCCGCAGGAAGAGAAAACAATTGTGATTCCGTGAGTAGTGGCGAGCGAAAGCGGATGAGGCTAAACCAGGCATGTGTGATACCCGGCAGGGGTTGCATGTCTGGGGTTGTGGGGCGTGTCTGCACTGGTCTGCCGGCTGGTGGCACAGTCAGAAAATCGTGGGTTAGTCGAAGTCCGCTGGAAAGCGGCACCGTAGACGGTGAGAGTCCGGTAGGCGAAAACTTGCGGTCTGTGTTGGCGTGTTCCCGAGTAGCGGCGGACTCCTGTAATCTGCCGTGAATCTGCCAGGACCACCTGGTAAGCCTAAATACTCCCTGGTGACCGATAGCGGACGAGTACCGTGAGGGAAAGGTGAAAAGTACCCCGGGAGGGGAGTGAAATAGTACCTGAAACCGTGCGCCTACAATCCGTCGGAGCGTCCTGGCTTTATGTCGGGGGTGACGGCGTGCCTTTTGAAGAATGAGCCTGCGAGTTAGTGATACGTGGCGAGGTTAACCCGTGTGGGGGAGCCGTAGCGAAAGCGAGTCTGAATAGGGCGTTCAGTCGCGTGTCCTAGACCCGAAGCGGAGTGATCTAGCCATGGGCAGGCTGAAGCGCGGGTAAGACCGCGTGGAGGGCCGAACCCACCAACGTTGAAAAGTTGGGGGATGATCTGTGGTTAGGGGTGAAAGGCCAATCAAACTCCGTGATAGCTGGTTCTCCCCGAAATGCATTTAGGTGCAGCGTCATGTGTTTCTTGCCGGAGGTAGAGCACTGGATGGCCTAGGGGGCCCACAAGCTTACTGAAGTCAACCAAACTCCGAATGCCGGTAAGTGAGAGCGTGGCAGTGAGACTGCGGGGGATAAGCTTCGTAGTCGAGAGGGAAACAGCCCAGATCACCAGCTAAGGCCCCTAAGCGTGTGCTAAGTGGTAAAGGATGTGGGGTCGCATAGACAACCAGGAGGTTGGCTTAGAAGCAGCCACCCTTGAAAGAGTGCGTAATAGCTCACTGGTCAAGTGGTTCCGCGCCGACAATGTAGCGGGGCTCAAGCACACCGCCGAAGCTGTGGCATTCACACGTGTACCAGGCCTTTGTGGTCCAGGTGTGTGGATGGGTAGGGGAGCGTCGTGTCACCGGTGAAGCGGCGGAGTGATCCAGCCGTGGAGGTGACGCGAGTGAGAATGCAGGCATGAGTAGCGAAAGCAGGGTGAGAAACCCTGCCGCCGGATGACCAAGGGTTCCAGGGCCAGGCTAATCCGCCCTGGGTGAGTCGGGGCCTAAGGCGAGGCCGAGAGGCGTAGTCGATGGACAACGGGTTGATATTCCCGTACCCGCGTAGAAGCGTCCATGCTGAACCTGCTTGTACTAACGTCACAATGGTCTGAACCTTTCGGGGGGATGGCCGGCGTTTCGGAACTCGGGTGGTAGTAGGCAAGCGATGGGGTGACGCAGGAGGGTAGCTGGGCCCGGCCGGTGGTTGTGCCGGGGCAAGCGTGTAGCCCGTGCTGTAGGCAAATCCGCAGCACATGAGGGTGAGGCGTGAAGCGGAGCCGTTTCAGGTGAAGCCAGTGATCCCATGCTGCCGAGAAAAGCCTCTAGCGAGTTTCGAGCGGCCCGTACCCCAAACCGACACAGGTGGTCAGGTAGAGAATACCGAGGCGATCGGGCGAACTGTGGTTAAGGAACTCGGCAAATTGCCCCCGTAACTTCGGGAGAAGGGGGGCCACCGATGGTGAGACCACATGCTGGTGGAGCGGTTGGTGGCCGCAGAGACCAGGGGGAAGCGACTGTTTACTAAAAACACAGGTCCATGCTAAGTCGTAAGACGACGTATATGGACTGACGCCTGCCCGGTGCTGGAACGTTAAGGGGACCTGTTAGTCCTTCGGGGCGAAGCGGAGAACTTAAGCGCCAGTAAACGGCGGTGGTAACTATAACCATCCTAAGGTAGCGAAATTCCTTGTCGGGTAAGTTCCGACCTGCACGAATGGCGTAACGACTTCCCCACTGTCTCAACCACAGGCCCGGCGAAATTGCACTACGAGTAAAGATGCTCGTTACGCGCGGCAGGACGGAAAGACCCCGGGACCTTCACTATAGCTTGACATTGGTACTCGAATTCGATTGTGTAGGATAGGTGGGAGCCTATGAAACCCTCACGCCAGTGGGGGTGGAGGCAAGCTTGAAATACCACTCTGTTGGATTTGGGTATCTAACCTTGGACCGTGAGCCGGTTCAGGGACAGTGTCTGGTGGGTAGTTTAACTGGGGCGGTTGCCTCCTAAAATGTAACGGAGGCGCCCAAAGGTTCCCTCAGCCTGGTTGGCAATCAGGTGTTGAGTGCAAGTGCACAAGGGGGCTTGACTGTGAGACTGACAGGTCGAGCAGGGACGAAAGTCGGGACTAGTGATCCGGCACTGGCAGGTGGAAGCGGTGTCGCTCAACGGATAAAAGGTACCCCGGGGATAACAGGCTGATCTTCCCCAAGAGTCCATATCGACGGGATGGTTTGGCACCTCGATGTCGGCTCGTCGCATCCTGGGGCTGGAGTAGGTCCCAAGGGTTGGGCTGTTCGCCCATTAAAGCGGTACGCGAGCTGGGTTTAGAACGTCGTGAGACAGTTCGGTCCCTATCCGCCGCGCGCGTAGGATACTTGAGAAGGGCTGTCCCTAGTACGAGAGGACCGGGACGGACGAACCTCTGGTGTGCCAGTTGTTCTGCCAAGAGCACGGCTGGTTGGCTACGTTCGGAAGGGATAACCGCTGAAAGCATCTAAGCGGGAAGCTCGCTTCGAGATGAGGTATCCCACCCCTTGAGGGTTAAGGCCCCCAGCGAGACCACTGGGTTGATAGGCCGGAAGTGGAAGCCTGGTAACAGGTTTGAGCTGACCGGTACTAATAGGCCGAGGACTTGACCTACAACATCAAGCTGTAAAGACTTGCATCCACTGTGTGATTCTGAACCAACACCGAACGCACCCCAATGGCGGGAGACCGTCTGGGTGTGCGGGGTTGACAGGTTCATAGTGTTACGGCGGCCATAGCGGAGGGGAAACGCCCGGTCCCATTCCGAACCCGGAAGCTAAGCCCTCCAGCGCCGATGGTACTGCACCCGAGAGAGTGTGGGAGAGTAGGACGCCGCCGGACAATCATTCGATCAAGGGCCGCCCGTCTGGGCGGCCCTTGATTCGTTTTACCGGGTCGAACGCATACGGCGTACCCCGGTCGGGAAGGATGAAGTCGTGAACATGCCACACGACGGCGACGGCCAGGAGCGCCGGCCGCGCCGGGATGACTCTCGCTCCCACGGCGGTGATCGGCCGCGGGGGAACGCTCGCGACGATCGGGCCGGCGGCCAGTCGCGGGATGACCGCGGCCGGGGTGATTTCCGGGGTGGGCGTGACGGTGACCGTCCGTTCCGGGACCGCGGCGAGCGGCCGAATCGTGACGGCGGCGGGTACCGCGGGGACCGGCCCAGCGGCGGCGGTTTCCGTGACCGTGACCGGGGCGACCGCCCGACCGGCGGTGGGTTCCGCGACCGGGGCGACCGCCCGACCGGTGGCGGCTTCCGTGACCGTGACCGGGGTGACCGGCCCACCGGTGGCGGGTTCCGCGACCGTGGTGACCGGCCCACCGGCGGTGGTTTCCGTGACCGTGACGGTGGAGCTCGTGGGGAGCGGCCGTCCGGCTTCCGGGACCGCGATGGTGGCCCGCGTGGGGATCGGTCCGAGCGGCCGTACCGCGGGGATCGGGACGGTGGCGGGTACCAGCGGCGGGACCGTGACGGGGACCGGCCCACCGGTGGCGGCTTCCGCGACCGCGATCGCGGCGACCGGCCGGCCGGTGGTGGGTTCCGTGACCGGGGTGACCGGCCCACCGGTGGTGGGTTCCGTGACCGGGACGGTGGCGGGTACCAGCGGCGGGACCGTGACGGCGACCGGCCCAGCGGTGGCGGGTTCCGCGGCGACCGTCCGAGTGGCGGCGGGTTCCGCGATGGCGGGGACCGGCCCAGTGGTGGCGGGTTCCGCGATCGTGGGGACCGGCCTGAACGGCCGTACCGCGGGGATCGGGACGGTGGCGGGTACCAGCGGCGGGACCGTGACGGGGACCGGCCCAGCGGTGGCGGCTTCCGCGACCGCGACCGTGGAGACCGGCCTACCGGTGGCGGGTTCCGTGACCGGGGTGACCGGCCCACCGGCGGTGGGTTCCGCGACCGTGGCGACCGGCCCACCGGCGGTGGGTTCCGCGACCGTGGCGACCGGCCGAGTGGCGGCGGATTCCGTGACCGCGATGGCGGGCCGCGCGGGGATCGGCCGTTCCGGGATCGGGACGGTGGCGGGTACCAGCGGCGCGATCGTGATGGGGATCGGCCCTCGGGATTCCGGGACCGTGACCAGGGTGACCGTCCGAGCGGTGGCGGCTTCCGCGACCGTGGCGACCGTCCGAGCGGCGGCGGGTTCCGTGACCGTGGCGACCGGCCCAGTGGCGGCGGGTTCCGCGATCGGGGCGAGCGGCCCAGCGGTGGCGGGTTCCGCGATCGGGGCGAGCGGCCCAGCGGTGGCGGGTTCCGTGACCGTGACCGTGGCGATCGTCCCACTGGCGGCGGGTTCCGCGACCGGGGCGAGCGGCCCAGCGGTGGCGGGTTCCGTGACCGTGACCGTGGCGATCGTCCCACTGGCGGCGGGTTCCGCGACCGCGGTGACCGGCCCAGCGGTGGCGGCTTCCGTGACCGTGACCGTGGCGACCGTCCCACTGGCGGAGGCTTCCGCGACCGGGGAGACCGGCCCAGCGGTGGCGGGTTCCGTGACCGGGATCGCGGGCGGGACACCGGCGATCGGGCCGGCGGGTTCCAGCGGTCCGAGGGGCTGCGGCGCAGCGATGCCGGTGGGTATCGGCCGCGCAGCAATGACCCCGGCTTCGTCAGCAGCGAGGACAGTGGCGACGAGGCCGTCAGCCGCGTTGCGGACCCGGTGCTGGCCGACGACATCGACCCGTCGGAGCTCGACCGTGAGGTGCGTTCGGAGCTCAGTTCGCTCGCCCGCCCGGTCGCCGAGGAGGTCGCGCGCCGGCTCGTTGCCGCCGGGCAGCTGATCGACGACGACCCGGAGCTGGCGCTCGCGCACGCGCTCGTCGCGCGGCGGAAGGCGTCGCGGATCGCCGTCGTGCGGGAGGCCGCGGGGCTCGCGGCGTACCACGCGGGCGAGTGGCAGACGGCGCTCGGGGAGCTGCGGACGTACCACCGGATGACGGGCAAGCAGACCCACATCGCGGTGATCGCGGACTGCGAGCGGGCACTCGAGCGGCCGGAGAAGGCGATCGACCTCTTCCGGACGGCGGATCGGGAGCGGCTCTCGGCCGAGGAGATCGTCGAGCTGCTCATCGTCGCCGCCGGGGCGCGCGGGGACCTCGGGCAGACGGACGCGGCGGTGGCGATGCTGCAGGTGCGCGAGCTGACGTCGGCGCCGGATGCGCCGTGGGCGGCTCGGCTGCGGTACGCGTACGCCGATGCGCTGCTGCGCGCGGGACGGCGGGAAGAGGCGCGGGAGTGGTTCGCCCGGGCCGCGGACCTCGACGAGGACCTGCGCACCGACGCGGCCGAGCGGCTGCTCGAGCTCGACGGGATCACGCTCGACGGCGACGCCGACGCGGATGACGACGAGGAGCTCGAGGGCGGCGAGGGCGGTGCGGCCGGCCGCGACGGCGACTACGACGCGGACGACGATGACGACCGCGACGATGACGACGCAGACGACGACGGTTACGACGACGAAGACGATGAGGACGACGACCTCGACGACGAAGACGACGAGGACGCGGACGACTACGACGACGAAGAAGACGACGACGTAGACGACGAAGACGACTACGACGACGACCTCGGCGACGATGAAGACGGCGATGAAGACGGCGACGAGGACGACTACGACGACGAGCCGGACGGTGACCACGACGACGCCGGCCAGGCGGCCGCGGACTCCGAGGACGCCGCCGGTGACGACGACGATGACGATGATGAGGTCGACGGGGACCACGACGGTACGGACGAGCAGGAGGCGGCCGGCAAAGACTCCGGCGGCTCCGACGCGGACGACTCCGGCACCAAGGGCGGGGACACCGGCGGCGGGAAGGGCCGGGCGTGAGCGACGCGCAGGCGGGTGATCTGGTCGGGCACTACGACCTGGTGATCTTTGATCTCGACGGGGTGCTGTACCTCGTCGACCAGGTCATCCCCGGCGCGGCGGAGGCGTGCGCGAAGCTGCGCGAGCGGGGGATCCCGAGCGCGTACGCGACGAACAACGCCTCGCGGCTGCCCGGCGACGTCGCGGCGCTGCTCACCCGGATCGGCATCCCGGCGCAGACGCGCGAGGTCGTCACCTCGGCGCACGCGACCGCGCTGCTCATGGCGGAGCGGTTCGAGCCCGGCACACCGGTGCTGATCCTCGGGGCGCCGGCGCTGCGCGAGGAGATCGTCGCCGTCGGGCTCACGCCCGTCACGGAGGCGGAGCAGGCGCGGGTCGTGGTGCAGGGGTACGGGCCGGACGTGCGGATGCGCGATCTCGGCGACGCCGCCGTGGCGATCCGCGGCGGTGCGGCCTGGATCGCGACCAACGCCGACAAGACGCTGCCCTCGCCGCGCGGGCCGGTGCCCGGCAACGGGTCGCTCGTGGTGGCGATGGCCACGGCGCTGGGGCGGCAGCCGGACACGATCGTGGGCAAGCCGGACCCGGCGCTGTTCGTGGAGGCGGCCCGGGAACGGGGGGCCCAGCGCCCGCTCGTGGTCGGGGACCGGCTCGACACGGACATCGAGGGCGCGTACCGGGCAGGGATGGACAGCCTGCTCGTGCTCACCGGGGTGTCCGACGCGGCGGAGCTGCTCGCGGCTCCGGTCGAGCGGCGCCCCACGTTCGTCGCCGAGGACCTCGGCGGGCTGTTCGAGGACGCGGCGGCTCAGCCGTCGGGATGGCGGGTCGAGGATCGTGACGGGCAGTGGCGGCTGTCGGGTGACGGCCGTCGCGTGGACGCCCTCAACGCACTGTGCCAGGTGGCTTGGGCGGCGGGGGAGGTGCGGCCGATCACCGGGGAGGGTGAGGCCGCGCAGGCCGCGCTCAAGTGGCTGAAGCTGGGGTAGGACGAGCTGTGACCGGCCGGGCGCGGGCGCCGGGCCGGTCGGGGCATGCCGGCTCAGAGGAGCTTGCGCAGCTTCAGCAGGTCCATCATGCCGGCTTCGATCTTGATGCGGCCGCTGGTCCAGGCCTGCATGGCGTTGAGCCGGCCGTTGACGAGCGCGACGAGGTCGTCGCCGGTCGAGGTCAGCTTGATCTTCGCGCGCGGGTCGTCGCCGTCGGTCAGGTCGGTGATCTGGCCGTCCTGGAGCCGGCCGTGGAAGGCCACGTTCAGGTCGGTGACGCGGCACGCGAGGGTCCGGTCGAAGTCGAGCTTCTGCCGGGCCTGGGCGGCGTTGGCGGCCAGCCGTTCCGCGAGCTTCTCCAGAGCGGCGCGACACTCTTCAACCGTTGCCATGCGCGAAAACCCCGCCTTTCGCCGGTGCTGTGGAATGTGACGGTACCGTACGGCTTCGCGGCACGCCCGGTAGCGTGATGGCGTACACCACTTGGAGGAGAGACGCAATATGGCGCAGGAAGCATGGCGGGCGTACCTGGAGCTCGCCTACGGCATGACCGAGGCCACCACGAAGAAGGCGACGAAGACGGTCCGGCGCCTGGTCGGCAAGAGCGGCGCGACCGCCGAGCAGCTGCAGACGATGGCCGAGGACCTGCTCAAGGCCGGCTCGGCGAACCGTGATGCGCTGACGAAGCTGGTGCGGTACGAGCTGGATCGGGCTCTCGGCGCTGTCGGACTGGCCACCGCGGACGAGGTGTCGGCGCTGACGTCGCGGGTGCACGAGCTCGAGGCGCAGCTGAAGGAGGCGACGATCGCCGCGGTCGCGCCGTCGCACGAGCCCGCGCCGCCGGTCGGCGCCGAGGCGATCGCGGAGGCTCCGGCCGTCGCCGCCGCGCCTGCGACCGTCGCCGAGCAGGCCCCGGCGGCCCCGGCGAAGGTCGCGAAGAAGACGGCGGCGAAGAAGGTCGCGCCGGCGGCTCCGTCGACGCCGCCCGCGAAGGCCGCACCGGCGAAGAAGGCGGCGGCGAAGAAGGCGATCGAGACCGTCGCGGCGGCCTCTGAGGTCGGGCCGGCGTCGGACAAGCTGCCCGTGAAGAAGACCACTCGCGCGCCCCGGAAGAGCACGTCGTGACCGCGCCCGTGCCTGGTCCCGGCCCCGCGCCGGTGCCCGGGCCGTTGCCGGGGCCGCCCGGTGCCGGGGTGCTGGGCCGGGTCGAGGCGGCGGTTGCGGCGTTGGGCGAGGTAGCGTCGCTTCCGCTGCGGCAGCAGGTTTCGGTGTACACCGATGCCCATCGCACGCTGCAGGAGACGCTGGGCACGATCGAGGAACGCTGAGCTTTCAGGGAGCTGCTGGCAGATGGCCCGCCGGAACCGACTCGACGCGGAGCTCGTGCGCCGGGGCCTGGCCCGCTCCCGGGAGCAGGCGGCGGCGCTGATCGCCGCCGGCCGGGTGGAAGTGCGGGGTACCGCCGCCGGGAAGGCCGCGGCCCAGATCGACCCGGCGGACCCGGTGCGGGTGCTGGAGGCGGCGGAGGACGAGTACGTCTCGCGGGGCGGGCACAAGCTCGCCGGGGCGCTGGACACGTTCGCCGGGCTGCCGGTGGCGGGCCGCCGCTGCCTCGACGCGGGCGCGTCCACGGGCGGGTTCACCGACGTGCTGCTGCGCCGGGGTGCGGCCACGGTCGCCGCCGTCGACGTCGGCTACGGCCAGATCGCGTGGTCGCTGCGGACCGACGAGCGGGTGACGGTGATCGAGCGGACGAACGTGCGGACGCTGGAGCCGGAGCAGATCGGCGGGGTGTGCGAGCTGACGGTGGCCGACCTGTCGTTCATCTCGCTGAAGCTGGTGCTGCCGGCGCTGGCGGCGTGCACGGCCGCGGACGGGGATCTGGTGCCGATGGTGAAGCCGCAGTTCGAGGTGGGCCGGGAGGCGCTGGGCGAGCGGGGTGTGGTGCGCTCGCCGCAGCTGCGGACCGCGGCGGTGCTCGACGTCGCCGCCGCGGCCGCCGGGCTCGGTCTCGGGGTGGCCGGGGTCGCGCGCAGCCCGCTGCCGGGGCCGCAGGGCAACGTGGAATTCTTCCTGTGGCTGCGCCGCGACGCGCCGCCGGTCGACCCGGCCGTGGTGCAGCAGGTCGTCGAGGGGGTTGGGGCATGAGCGGTGGTCGTGAGGCGCTTCTCGTCGCGCACACGGGCAAGGCCAGCAACAATGATCATGCCCGGACCGTGGCGGCGGATCTGCTCGACAACGGTTTCACGGTACGGGTCCTGGCCGACGAGGCTCCCGAGCTGGCCATCCCGCGGGCCGTGCCGGTCAGCGGGGAGGCGGCCGCGGAGGGCGTCGAGATCGTCTTCGCGCTCGGCGGGGACGGCACGCTGCTGCGCGCGGCGGAGCTGGCCCGCCCGGCGAAGGCGCCGCTGCTGGGTATCAACCTCGGCAAGGTCGGGTTCCTGGCCGAGGCCGAGATCGGCGACGTCGACAAGGCCGTGCGGGAGATCGTCGAGGGCACGTACACGGTCGACGAGCGCCTCACCATCGACGTGACCGCCGAGCACACGGGGCGCCTGGTCGGCAACTCCTGGGCGCTCAACGAGGTGACCGTCGAGAAGGGCGCCCGGGAGAAGATGCTGGAGCTGCTCGTGGAGGTCGACGGGCGGCCGTTGTCGCGGTACGGCTGCGACGGGGTCGTCTGCGCGACGCCGACGGGCTCGACGGCGTATGCGTTCTCGGCCGGCGGGCCGGTGGTGTGGCCGGAGCTGGAGGCGCTGCTGCTGGTGCCGATCTCGGCGCACGCGCTGTTCAGCCGGCCGCTGGTCATCTCGCCGGACTCGACGATCACGGTCAACGTGGAGCCGTTCACGAGCTTCGCGCTGCTGTCGTGTGACGGCCGGCGGGTGATGGATCTCGCGCCCGGCTCGACGGTGACGGTACGGCGCGGAGCCCTCCCCGTCCGGGTGGTCCGGCTGCGTGAGCGTCCGTTCACGGATCGGCTCGTGGCGAAGTTCGGGCTGCCCGTGGAGGGCTGGCGGCACAACAAGCGCCACAGCTGACGCGCCTGCGTGCTGCGCCTGAGTGAGCTTCTGTTCACGCACCGTAGTGAGTGGGCCGCGGCCACAACAAACGGCACGGCTGACGGCACGGCTGAGTGGAGAACTGTCGTACCCCGCAGCTAGTGTTCCTTCCGTGCTGGAGGAACTCCGCATTACCGGACTCGGCGTGATCGAAGACGCCACCCTGCCCCTCGGCCCGGGCCTGACGGTCATCACGGGCGAGACCGGCGCGGGCAAGACCATGGTCGTGACGAGCCTCAACCTGCTCTTCGGCGGCCGTGCCGACGCGGGCCGGGTGCGCGCCGACCCGGGCCGGGCCACCGTCGACGGCCGGTTGACGCTGCCCGCGCACGTGCGGGCCGCGGTGGAGAGCCGCATCGCCGACGCGGGCGCCGGGGTCGACGACGACGGCACCCTGCTCATGAGCCGCACGCTGACCGCCGAGGGCCGTTCTCGGGCGCACGTCGGCGGCCGGACGGTGCCGGTGTCGCTGCTGTCGGAGGTCGGCGAGCGGGTGTTCGCCCTGCACGGGCAGTCGGACCAGCTGCGGCTGCTGCGCCCGGCCGAGCAGCGGGCGTCGCTGGACCGGTATGCGGGCCCGGAGCACGAGAAGCTGCTGGGGCAGTTCGCGGAGCTCTACAACCGCTGGCGGGCCGTCGAGGACGACCTGGCCGACCGGCGGGCCAACGCCCGGCAGCGCAGCCAGGAGGCGGAGCTGCTCAAGCTCGGCCTCGACGAGATCACGCGGGTCGACCCGCAGCCCGGCGAGGACGAGCTGCTGCGCGAGGAGGCGCAGCGGCTCGAGCACGTCGAGGGGCTGCGCTCGGCGGCGCAGCTGGCGCACGTGGCGATGTCCGGCACCGGCGACGGCGGCGACGAGGTCGCCGACGTGCTGAGCCTCATCGCGACGGCCCGGCGCACCCTGGAGGCCCAGGCGGGCGTCGACCGGGTGCTGGGCGAGCTCGCGGCGCGCCTCGACGAGGTCGCCACCCTCGCGGGGGACGTCTCCACCGAGCTCGGCACCTACCTGGCGTCCCTCGACGCCGACCCGGGCCGGCTCGAGGAGGTCTACGAGCGGCGGGCGGCGCTGCGGGCGCTGACCCGCAAATACGCGGAGGACGTCGACGGGGTGGTGGCCTGGGCCGATCACGCCCGGACCCGGCTCGCGGAGCTGGACACGTCCGACGAGCTGCTCGAGGAGCTCGACCGGGAGCGGCAGCGGCTGCACGGCGAGGTCGCGGAGCTGGCGGCGGTGCTGTCGGCGGCCCGGCACGAGGCCGCGGGCCGGTTCGCGGCGGACGTGACCGTGGAGCTGGCCGGGCTGGCGATGCCGCACGCGCGGATCGAGGTCGTGGTGGGGCCGAAGCCGGCCGGGAGCGGGCCGAGCATCGCGACGGCGGCCGGGACGGACATCGGGGTCGGGCCCGACGGGGCCGACGACATCGAGCTGCGGCTGCTGCCGCACCCGGGGGCGCCGTCGCAGCCGCTGCAGAAGGGCGCGTCGGGGGGCGAGCTGTCGCGGGTCATGCTGGCGATCGAGGTCGTGTTCGCCGGGGTCGGCGGGCCGCCGACGCTGGTCTTCGACGAGGTCGACTCGGGCGTCGGTGGCACGGCCGCGGTGGAGATCGGCAAGCGGCTGGCCCGGCTGGCGCGTGACCATCAGGTCCTGGTGGTGACCCACCTGCCGCAGGTCGCGGCCTTCGCGGACCGGCATCTGGTGGTCGCCAAGGACACCGGGGGTGCCGTGACGACCAGTGGCGTGACGGTCGTGGAGCACACGGACCGGGCGCGGGAGCTGGCGCGGATGCTGGCCGGCCTGCCGAACTCCGATCTGGGCATCGCCCACGCCGAGGAGCTGCTGTCGGTGGCGGACCGGGAGAAGGCGCAGGCCTAGGTTTTCACCCGTGCCGCCGCGGCGCTGCCGCTGGTCGCCGCCGAGGCGCTCCGGAGGCGGTCAGCCGCGGCCGACCAGGAGGTTGACGCGGGTGCCGACGGGCGCGACGGTCAGCGCCAGGGTGGACTGCTCGAGCACGATCATGGCGCCGGCCGGGCCGATCTCGCGGACCACGCCGAGCTCGAGTCCGGCGGCGCGTAGGGCGGCTGAGGCCTCGGCCGGGGTCTTGCCGGCGAGGTTCGGCACGCGGGTCAGGCGGATCGACGACAACATCCCCATCGGGTGGCCCCCTCGGTTTCCTGCGGTGCAGACGAGAGGGGTCCGTGGGGGTCGTAAATACGCGCCCGGAGTGTCGGGTGGGCGACATTCGTCGCGGACATCGAGGGTGACCGGCGTCACGCGGAAACGTGAAATAGGGCGTACCACCTGCTCGTGGACATGTCGTGCGCGCCTTTCGGCGGCCGTCCATGCCAGGATGGTGCTGATGCGACTTCCAACCTTGCGCCGCACCCGGGCCGCCGAGCCGGGTGCCATCGCCGGCGTCGTGCGGCTGGATCGGCGGACGAAGCGCCTGGTGGGGCGGCTGCGGCCGGGTGACATCGCGGTCATCGACCACGTGGACCTGGACCGGGTGGCGGCCGACTCGCTGGCCGCATCCGGGGTGGCGGCTGTGCTCAACGCGAAGCCGTCGGTCTCGGGGCGGTACCCGAACCTGGGGCCCGAGGGGCTGGTCAAGGCCGGTATCCCACTCGTCGACGACCTCGGCGAGGAGCTGTTCGACCGGCTGCGCGAGGGCGACTCGGTGCGCATCGAGGGCGACACCGTGTTCGTCGGCGAGGAGGCCGTGGCCAAGGGCGTGCGGCAGGACGCCGAGACCGTCGCCGAGTCGATGGCCGACGCCCGCGAGGGGCTGTCGGTGCAGCTGGAGGCCTTCGCGGCCAACACGATGGAGTATCTCAAGCAGGAGCGGGCGCTGCTGCTCGACGGTGTCGGCGTGCCGGAGATCCAGACGCAGATCGCCGGGCGGCACTGCCTCATCGTGGTCCGCGGCTACGACTACAAGGCCGACATCGACGTGCTGCGGCCCTACATCCGCGAGTACAAGCCGGTGTTGATCGGGGTCGACGGCGGCGCGGACGCGCTGGTCGAGGCCGGGTACACGCCGGACATGATCATCGGCGACATGGACTCGGTCAGCGACGACGTGCTGCGCTGCGGGGCCGAGATCGTCGTGCACGCCTACCCCGACGGACGGGCCCCGGGTCTGGCCCGGGTGCAGCGCCTCGGGGTGGAGGCGATCACCTTCCCGGCCGCGGCGACGAGCGAGGACATCGCGATGCTGCTCGCCGACGAGAAGGGGGCGTCGCTGCTGGTCGCGGTCGGCACCCACAACACCCTCATCGAGTTCCTCGACAAGGGCCGCGGCGGGATGGCCTCGACCTTCCTGACCCGGCTCAAGCTGGGCGGCAAGCTCGTCGACGCGAAGGGGGTCAGCCGGCTGTACCGCCAGAGCCTCTCCGGCTCCTCGCTGGTCCTGCTGCTGGCCTCGGCGATCGCCGCGATGGCCGCGGCGCTCGCGGTCACCACGATCGGCCGGGCGTATCTCAGCGTCATCGCCGAGTGGTGGGACAACCTGATCTTCACGCTGTTCTCGTAGACGGGGCTCGCTTTGATCAACTTCCGGTACCACGTGGTGTCGCTGGCGGCGGTGTTCCTGGCCCTGGCCATCGGCCTCGTCGTCGGCACCGCGGCGGCCAACGGCCCGTTGACCGAGAACCTCAACGAGCAGGTCAACACGCTCACCGACGACAAGCAGCAGCTGCGCGACGACCTGGAGCAGTCGCGGGCGGAGCTGAAGAAGAACGCCGACTTCGCCAGCGAGGCCGCGCCGGCGCTGCTGGCCGGGAAGCTCCCGAACAAGAACGTGCTGCTGGTCAAGCTCGACGGCAGCGACGGCAGCGACGTGAACACCGCCACCGACGGGATCGCCGCGATGCTCGGCACGGCCGGCGCCAAGGTCGCCGGGACGGTCACGATCAAGGACAAGTTCACCAACCCGGCCACCAGCGCGCTGCTGCTCGACACCGCCGAGTCCTCGGCCCCGGCGGGCGTCAGCGGCGCGCTGCCGAACCAGTCCAACCCGGTGGACACCGCGTCGGCGCTGCTCGCCGCGGTGCTGTTCGGCAAGGCCGGCACCCCGCAGGTCGAGGGCACCCGCACGGTGCTGTCGGCGTTCGAGAGCGGCGGGTTCATCGGCCTCGACGGCGACTTCAAGGCCCCGGCCGAGGCCGCGATCATCATCGCCGGGGCGCCCGCGAGCGGCAAGGACGCCAAGGACCGCAACGCCGCCGTGCTGGCCCTCGCCACCCGCTTCGACATCTCCGCCCGGGTGGTCGTCGCCGGCCTGTCCGCCAACGGCCTGGTCTCCACCGTCATCGGCGACGCGACCGTGGCCAAGTCGATCTCGACTGTGGACAACGCCGTCACGGCCTACGGCCAGGTCGCGGCGGTCATGGCCCTCGCCGAGCGGATCGGCGGCAAGAACGGCCACTACGGCAGCGGCACCGGCGCGACCAGCCTGCTGCCGAAGACGGCGAGCGTGACCAATGGCTCGTAGGGTCATCCTGGGCGCCCTGGCCGGGCCGGTCGGCGGCGGTGTCGCCCGGGCGGTGCTGCGCGCCCTGCAGGGCCACCCGACGCTGGCCCGCACCAACTTCCGCGGCCGCGGCGTGTCCCTGGCGGGCGGGCCGGCGCTGGCCGCCGGGGCGACCGCCGGGGCGATCGTGCACCGGCCCGAGCACGCGGCCGCGAGCGCGATCGCGGGGCTGGGGTCGGGGGCCGTCGGGCTCTACGACGACCTGGTCGGCGGCCGGCCCGAGCACGCGGCCAAGGGCTTCCGCGGCCACCTCGGCGCGCTGCGGGAGGGCCGCGTGACCAGCGGCCTGGTGAAGATCGCCGGGGTCGGCGTGGCCGGGCTCGCCGCCGCCGCGCTGCTGCCCCGCAAGCGGGCCGTCGACGTGGTGCTCGGCGCCGGCGTGATCGCGGGCGCGGCCAACCTGTTCAACCTGCTGGACCTGCGGCCGGGGCGGGCCATCAAGGCCGGCATCGCCGTCGGCACCCCGCTGGGCGCGTCCGGCCCCCTCGGCGCCGCCGGGGCGCTGCTGCCCGCGGACCTCGACGAGGAGATCATGCTCGGCGACGCCGGGGCGAACGCGCTCGGCGCGCTGCTCGGGGTGGCGTACACGGCGCGGACCGGCACGCTCGGGCGCCTCGCGGCCCTCGCCGGGATCGTGGCCCTGACGGCCGCCAGCGAGAAGGTCTCGTTCACCAAGGTGATCGAGGCCAACCCGGTGCTGAACCGGATCGACCAGTGGGGCCGCCGGAAACCCTCCCCGTATCCCCGCTCGCGCGGGTGACGAGGAGCAGGATCTTCGGGGCGGCGGCACTCGTCGCGGGCCTCACCCTCCTGAGCCGGATTGCCGGATTTGCTCGCATTCTGGTGTTCAACGCGTCCGTCGGGCCGACCCGGCTCGGCGACGCGTACCAGGCCGCCAACACGATCCCGAACATCATCTTCGAGCTCGTCGCCGGCGGCGCCCTGGCCAGCCTCGTCGTGCCGATGCTCGCCGGCCGGGACAAGGCGGCCGTCGAGCGGACGGTCGGGGCCCTGCTCACCTGGGTCGTGCTGATCCTGACCCCGATCGCGCTGGTCGTCGCCCTGCTCGCGCATCCGCTGGTCGGCCTGCTCACCAGCGGGCAGCCGGCCGAGGTCGTCGACGCCGGCGCGAGGATGCTGCGGGTCTTCGCGCCCCAGCTGCCGCTCTACGGTGTCGGGATCGTGCTCACCGGGGTGCTGCAGACGTACCGCCGCTTCGCCTGGCCGGTCATCGCGCCCCTGCTGTCGAGCCTCACCGTGATGGCCGTGTACGTCGCCTTCGGCGTGCTCGCCGGGCGCGGGGCGGCCCTGTCGAGCGTGAGCGGCCCGCAGCTGCTGCTGCTCTCCGGCGGTACCACCCTCGCCGTCGCGGTGCTGTCACTGTGCCTGGTGGCCCCCGTGAGCCGGCTCGGGCTGCGCATCCGGCCCACGACCCGCCTCGACGTCGGCGCGATGGCCACCCTGCGGCCGCTGGTCGTCGCCGGGATCGTCACCGTCGGCACCCAGCAGCTGGTGCTGGGCCTGGCCATCAACCTCGTCAGCTACAGCCCGCAGGACGGGGCCATCGTCGTCTACAGCCTCGCCCAGACGATCTTCCTGCTGCCGTGGGCGGTGCTCGCGGTGCCGGTGGCCACGACGGCGTACCCGGCGCTCGCCGAGCACGGCAAGGCCGGCGACCGGGCCGGGTTCGCCGCGGCCCTCGCCCCGGCCGTGCGGGCCGTGGTCCTGCTGTGCAGCCTCGGCGCCGCCGCGCTCATCGTGCTCGCCCGGCCCATCGCGGTCCTGCTCGCCGCCGCCTCCTCGCACCCGCCCGCCGTCGGGCCGCTCGCCGACGGGATCGCCTGGTTCGCGCCCGGGCTGCTCGGCTACGGCCTGTTCGCCCTGCTGTCGCGGGCCCTCTACGCGGGCGGGAACGCGTACCCGGCGGCCGTGGCCACCGCCGTCGGCTGGGCCGCGACCGCCGCCGCGGCCCTGAGCCTGGCGAGCGCGCTGCCGATCGAGCGGCGCATCGCCGCCGTGGCCGCCGCGAACTCCATCGGCATGCTCGTGCTCGGTGCCGCGCTGCTCGTCGCCGTCGGCCGCCGGGCCGGGCGCGCGGCCCTCGCCGGCACGGCACGCACGGTATCGATCGGCGTCGCCGCCGCGGCCGTCGCCACCTGCGCCGGGCTGGTGCTGCGCTCCCACCTGGTAACCCCGGGTGCGGGCGGGGCCGTCGTGCAGGGCATGCTGTGCGGAGTCGTGGTGGCGGTGGTATTCCTCGCCGGGGCGGCCCTCGCGGACCGGCAGACCCTGCGGCGGCTTGTCAGACGAAGGGATGGGTAGTGGGCGCCCGCATCGCGTTGGTCCTGGCCTCCAGCACGGGCGGCATCGGCCGGCACGTCGGCATGCTCGCCGAGGGCCTGGTCGCACGCGGCCACGAGGTCAGCGTGCACGGCCCGGCCGCGACCGAGGAGGCCTTCGGCTTCGCCGCCCGCGGCGCGCGGTTCGTGCCCGTGGAGATCCCGGCCAGCCCGCAGCCCGGCGACGTGCTCGCCGTGCGCGCCCTGCGCCGCAGCGTCCGCGACGCCGACGTGATCCACGCCCACAGCCTGCGCGCCGGGCTCGTCGCCGCGCTCGCCCGCGCCGACGCCACCCCGCTCGTGGTCACCTGGCACAACCTCGTCCTCGCGACCGGCCTGCGGGCCCGGCTCTACCACCCGCTCGAGCGCCGCGTCGCCCGCGCCGCCGACGTCACCCTCGCCGTGTCCAGCGACCTCGCCGCCCGCGCCACCGAGCTCGGCGGGCGCGACGTGCGGCTGGCGAAGGTACCGGCGCCCAAGCCCCGGCCCGTCGCCCGCACCCCGGAACAGGTCCGCGAGGAGCTCGGGGCCGAGCCCGGGCAGCCGCTGATCCTCGCGGTCGGGCGGCTGCACCCGCAGAAGGGCTTCGAGACCCTCGTCTCCGCCGCGGCGCGCTGGCGCGACCGGGACCCGGAGCCGTTCACCGCGATCGCCGGCAGCGGTCCGTCCTACATGTCGCTGGCCCAGCGCATCTCCGTCGAGCACGCCCCGGTCCACCTGCTCGGCCACCGTGACGACGTGCCCGACCTGCTCGGCGCGGCCGACCTGGTCGTGGCGACCAGCGTGTGGGAGGGCCAGCCGCTGTTCATCCAGGAGACCCTCGCGGCGGGGGTACCGCTGGTGTCGACCGCCGTCGGCGGCGTGCCCGAGGTCGTGGGCTCCGCCGCGCGCCTGGTCGAGCCGGCCGACGTCGACGCCGTGCACGACGCGGTCGTCGAGCTGCTCGCCGACCCCGAGGCCCGCGCCGAGCTGGCCCGCCGCGGCCTGGACCGCGCGGCCGGCTGGCCCACCGAGCGCGACACGATCGACCAGGTCGAGGCGGTGTACGCCGAGCTGCGCGCCGCCCGCGGGGCGAGCTGATGCGCCTCTGGCTGCACCGGTTCTCCCCGGCGCTGCTGGCGCTGCTGGCCGGCCTCGCCGGCGTGGCCGGACTCATCCCGCGCCCGGCCGCCGCCCCGGCCCAGCCGACCGCGGACTACGTGATCGTCGTCGGCGTCGCCGGGCTGCGCTGGGACGACGTGAACGCGTCCGACACCCCGGCGATGTGGCAGATGGCCCAGGGCGGCGCGATCGGGGCGCTGTCGGTGCGCTCGGCCCGCCGGATCACCTGCGCCGGCGACGGCTGGCTGACCCTCGGCTCGGGCAACTTCGCGATCTACACCCCGGGCGCGGTCACCCCCGTCTGCCCCGCGCTCAACGTGTCGATCAACCAGAACGTGACCAGCGCGACGCTGCCCGACCAGAGCGACATCGTCGCCCGCAACCGCAACCTGCACTGGGGCGCCCAGCCCGGGGCCCTGGCCGAGGGCGTGCGCTGCACCACCGCGATCGGGCCGGGGGCGGCCCTGGCGGCGGCGCGACCGTACGGCCGGATCGACAAATACTCCGAGGGCCTCGACGACAGCCTGCTCGACGCCTGCGCCCTGACGATCGTGGACCTCGGCGAGATCGCCGGCGACGACCCCGTCTCCCGGGCCACCGACGCCCGCCGCGCCGATGCCGCGCTCGCCGGCATCCTCGCCGCCCGCCCCGAGCACTCGGTGGTCGTCCTCGCCGGGCTGTCCGACCTCGACGCCACGAGCCGGCTGCACGTCGCGATCGCGCAGGGGCCCGGGTTCACGGGCGGCTGGCTGACCTCGCCCTCGACGTCGCGGCCCGGGTACATCCAGGTCGTCGACCTCGCCCCGACCGCCCTCGCCGCCCTCGACCGCCCCCTGCCCGGGCGGCTCTTCGCCGGCGGTGCCGCCTCGACCAGCGCGAGCGGCCGGCCGTCGGACGTCGCCGCGGCCGTGAGCCGGCTCGCCGACGCCGACCGCGAGGCGAGCGTCCAGCGCCGGGTCGGCACCAACTTCTTCACCACCCTCGTCGTCGCCGAGCTGCTGCTATTCCTGGCCGTGGTACCGCTGCTGCAGCGCGCCCGCCGCCCCGCCGGCCCGCTCACCCACAAACCGATCCCGCGCGCGGTCGTGCGGGCGGCCGAGGTGCTGCTCATCGCCGCGTCCCTCGCCGTGCCCGCCGCGCTCGTCGCCGACCTGCTGCCCTGGTGGCGCTGGTCGCGGCCGGGCCTGGGCTTCGGCGGGGTGACCCTCGCCGCGACCGGCGTGGCGACGTTCGCGGTCGCGTTCCTGAGCCGCCGCAGCCGCGCCATCGCGCCGCTGGGCGGGGTCGCGGCCGTCGCCGCGCTCGCCGTCGCCTTCGACGTGCTGACCGGGTCGCGGCTGCAGCTCAACGGGGTGGCCGGCTACTCGGCGGTGGTCGGCGGCCGGTACGCCGGCGTCGGTGTCATCGGCCTGGGCCTGCTCGTGACCGGCGCGCTGCTCGGCGGGGCCGCGCTCGCCCAGCGCTTCGAGCGCCGGTGGCGGCCGTTCGTCATGGCCGTGATCGGGGCGGTCGGGATGGTGGTGATCGGCAGTCCGTACCTCGGCGCGGACGCGTCCGGCGCCGTGGCCCTCGCCGCCGGCATGTGCGTGGCCGCCGCCATGGCCGTCGGCGGCTGGCTCACCATCACACGCCTGCTCTGGGCCGCGGCCGCGGCGCTCTTCGTGAGCTCGGGCTTCGCGATCCTGGACCTGTTCCGGCCGGAGGAGCAGCGCAGCAGCGTCGGACGCCTGCTGGTGCGCACCCAGGACGGGACCGCCGGCTTCATCGCCCGGCGCATCGCCGAGGCGGACGTGGTCACGACGGTCACCAGTCCGCTGACGGTGCTGGTGCTCGGGTGCGTGCTGTATGCGACGTTCGTCCTGCTGCGCGACTGGGGCGGGCTGCGGCGGCTGCTGGGCGTCTTCCCGCCGGTCCGGGCCGCCCTTTCGGGGCTGGTGGTGGCGTGCCTGCTGGCCGGGGTCGTGGAGGGGGTGTCGTTCAACGTGCTCGGCGCCGCGCTGGCCACGGCGCTGCCGCTGGTGGTGCTGTCGTGCCTGCGGGTTCTCGAGCACGCCGACGACCGGACTCCGGCGCCGCGCGTGTCTGAGGCGGCACTGGAGAGCTGAGGGCCGGGCGTGCCGCGTGTCGCGTTCGGGCATTCCCGATATATGTCGGGCGCTCCGCGCCGCGACCGCTCCGGCATTCCCGATGTGTCGGGCGCTCCGCGCCGTGACCGGTCGGGCATTCCCGATGTGTCGGGCGCTCCGCGCCGTGACCGGTCGGGCATTCCCGATGTGTCGGGCGCTCCGCGCCGTGACCGGTCGGGCATTCCCGATGTGTCGGGCGCTCCGAACCGTGACCGCTCCGGCATTCCCGATGTGTCGGGCGCTCCGCGCCGCGACATATCGGATTTATCGCCTGACCGGGTATAAATGCGAAATGTCCGATCGCGGAGCGTCGGACATTTCGAGCAACCGTCAAGCGCCCAGGATCGGGCGGGTGGAGCTGCGCGAGCGGCCGCGGAACTCGGCCAGCACCGTCCCGTCCGCTCGGCTGACCGTCACGTCGTAGAGGCCCGAGCGCCCCCGCCGGCTGCGCTCCACCGCCGTGGCCGTCAGCTCGTCGCCCGCCCGCGCCGGCTCCAGGAAAGACACGTCCGCGCCCGCCGCCACCGTCACGCGGTCGTAGGTGTTGCACGCGAACGCGAACGCGGTGTCGGCGAGCAGGAAGACGTAGCCGCCGTGGCCGATGGCGTGGCCGTTGAGCATGGACCCGGTCACCGTCATCCGCGCCGTGGCGCGGCCCGGGGCCACGCCGCCGATCGTGATGCCCAGCGACCGCGAAGCGGTGTCCGTGGCGAACAGGGCGGCGGCGCAGGCCTCGGCGAGCTGCTGGGGTGTCACTCGGCGTCGGTGGCGGGGCGCAAGGTCTTCCAGTCGCGGGCGCGGCCCTGGGCGGCGCCGAGGACGCCGATCACGCACGCGGCGTTGGTGATCTCGCCGGACAGGGCCATCGTCACGGCCTCGTCCAGGTCGATCCAGTGCAGCTCCAGGTCGGCCTCTTCGTGGGTGCGCTCGTAGGTGTCCGAGTCCGGCTTCGGGCCGACCTCGCGCGCCAGGAAGATGCGGATCTTCTCGTTGGAGCAGCCGGGCGTGGTGTGCACCTCGGCCAGCAGGTCCCACCGGGCCGCGACCAGGTCGGCCTCCTCGGCCAGCTCGCGGGCGGCCGCGTCGACCAGGGCCTCGCCGGGCACGTCGATCAGGCCGGCCGGCAGCTCCCAGAGGACCTGGCGGACGGCGGGGCGGTACTGCCGCACGAGCGCGACCCGCCCCTCGCCGTCGAGGGCCACGACGCCGACCGCGCCGACGTGGACCATGTAGTCGCGGTCGGCCACCTCGCCACCGGGCATCTCCACGGCGTCGGTGACGACGGAGAAGACGCGGTTGCGCAGGCGCTCGGTGTGCGAGTGCACGTCGTAGGCGCTCACGCGTCCACCGTCTCCAGCTCGACCGGCAGGCGGTCGGCGGCGTTGTAGGTCACCGCGGCGCCGACGAACGCGGCGAACAGCGGGTGCGCCCGGGTCGGGCGGCTCTTGAGCTCCGGGTGGGCCTGGGTCGCCACGAAGAACGGGTGCTGCTCGCGGTCGAGCTCGACGAACTCGACCAGCCGGCCGTCGGGGGAGGTGCCCGAGATGCGCAGCCCGGCGCCGGTCATGGCGTCGCGGTACGCGTTGTTGACCTCGTAGCGGTGCCGGTGGCGCTCGGAGACCTCGGTCTCGCCGTAGGCCTCGGCGGTCAGCGTCCCCGGGGCGAGCACAGCCGGGTAGGCGCCCAGCCGCATGGTGCCGCCGAGGTCGCCCTTGCCGGCCACGATGTCGTGCTGGTCGGCCATGGTCGAGATCACCGGCTCGCTCGCCTCCGGGTCGAACTCCAGCGAGTTCGCGCCCTTGATCCCGGCCACGTTGCGCAGCACCTCGATCGTCATGCACTGCAGGCCCAGGCACAGGCCGAGGGTCGGGATGCCGCGCTCGCGGGTGTACTGCGCCGCGCCGATCTTCCCCTCGATGCCGCGCACGCCGAAGCCGCCCGGGATGATGACGCCGTCGACGCCCGCGAGGGCCTGGGCCGCGCCGGCCGGGGTGGTGCAGGCGTCGCTGGGCACCCAGCGGATCTCGACCCGGGCCCGGTGCGCGAAGCCGGCGGCGCGCACGGCCTCGGTGACCGAGAGGTACGCGTCGGGCAGGTCGACGTATTTGCCGACGATCGCGACGGTGACCGTCTGGCGCGGGTGGTGCACCCGGTCGAGCAGGTCGTCCCACTTCTTCCAGGCCACGTCCCGGAACGACAGGCCCAGGCGCCGGACCACGTAGGCGTCCAGCCCCTCCTCGTGCAGCACCCGCGGGATGTCGTAGATCGAGGGCGCGTCGGGGGCGGAGACCACGGCCTCGGCGTCGACGTCGCAGTACAGACCGAGCTTGTTCTTGGTCTTTTCCGGGATCTCCCGGTCGGAGCGGCAGACCAGCGCGTCGGGCTGGATGCCGATGCTGCGCAGGGCCGCGACCGAGTGCTGCGTCGGCTTCGTCTTCAGCTCGCCGCTCGGGGCCAGGTAGGGCACCAGCGACACGTGCAGGAAGAAGCAGTTGTCGCGGCCGATGTCGTGCCGGACCTGCCGGATGGCCTCGAGGAACGGCAGCGACTCGATGTCGCCGACGGTGCCGCCGACCTCCGTGATGATCACGTCGGGCGTGACGCCGTCGGCGTCGGGGGCGGACATCGCCCGGATGCGCGCCTTGATCTCGTTGGTGACGTGCGGGATGACCTGGACGGTGTCGCCGAGGTATTCGCCGCGGCGCTCCTTGGCGATGACCGCCGAGTAGATCTGGCCCGTGGTCACGTTCGCGTTGCGCGAGAGGTCCTGGTCGAGGAAGCGCTCGTAGTGGCCGATGTCGAGATCGGTCTCCGCGCCGTCCTCGGTGACGAACACCTCACCGTGCTGGAAGGGGTTCATCGTGCCGGGGTCGACGTTCAGGTAGGGGTCGAGCTTCTGCATGACGACCCGCAGCCCGCGAGCGCTGAGCAGGCTGCCCAGGCTGGACCCCGTGAGGCCCTTGCCGAGTGAGGAGGCGACGCCCCCGGTGACGAAGATGTGCTTAGCCTGACGGCTGGCACCGGTCCGAGCTACAGAGGACAAAGCCTGCTCCCGTGGGGTCTGTCACGCTGCCGAGTCAGCGATCCACGGGAGTCCAGCCTAACAGCAGGTAAACGGCGGTGCAGAAGGCGCACCGGACGTCACACGCGTCACACGACCGAGCGTGTCCGTCCGGTCACTGGGCCGCGGCGATGTCGCGGCTCTCCCAGACGCGCCGATCCGGGCGGGTGCGGGCCACGACGAGCATCGCCCGGCCGAGCTGGTCGGTGCTCGTGGCGATGCCCGGCGCGAAGCGGACCAGCAGCGCGGCGAGCGGGGCGAGGGCGGTGTAGGCGATGCGGTACCACCGCACGCGGGACTGCGCGCCGTGGCGGGGCTGGATGAAGCCGGGGCGGAACGCGTAGCCGGTCAGGTCCAGCGCGGCGACGTCGTCCTCGGTGCGGCCCTTGACCCGCTGCCACATCTGCCGACCGGCGCGGTTGGTGCCGGCCCCGGAGACGTAGACGAAGACCATGCCCGGGCTCTGCGCGGCCATCCGCCGGGCCGCGGCCAGCGTGAAGTCGTAGGTGATCCGGGTGTACCGCGCCTCGTCCATGCCCACGGAGCTCGCGCCCAGGCAGAAGAAGCAGGCGTCGTACCCGCTGAAGTCCACGGATCCGAAGTCCGCGAAGTCGGCGTGGACCACCTCGCGCAGCTTGGGGTGCGTCACGCCGGTCGGGGTGCGGGTCACCACCAGGACCTCGGACACGTCCGAGGCCAGCAGGCACTCGTGCAGCACGCCCTGGCCCACCATGCCGGTGGCGCCGAACACGATCACCTTCATGCCCATCATTGTGCCTTGATCGCCGAGAGGGTCGCGTTCTCCAGCGTGGTGTAGAGGTCCGAGTCGGTGAAGCCGGGGCCCGTCTCCTCGCCGATGTACACGTCCACGTGCTTGTCCCCGCCGAGCCCGGGAGTGAACTCGTCGACGATCGTCCACGTCGGCGCCTTGAGCTTCGCGCACACCTCCGCGGTCACCTCGGCGGTGCCGCAGCGCTGGACGGTGAACCGGCTGCCGGCCTTGAGCGCGCCGGCGTCGGCGGCGGCCGAGATCCAGGGGCGCAGCGGGCGGCCGGCGGTGTCGCGGGGGGCGGTGTCCATCCAGTAGCCGGTGTCGTAGGACCAGTTCAGGTACCGGCCGTCGCTCGTGCGGCCCGTGCCCTCGTCCTTGACCGCCTTGACGAACGAGGCCGGGAAGGCGCCGAGCCGCTGCTGGTTGCGATTCTTCCCGCAGTCGATCGTGGGGCAGCCGGTGACCTCGGTGCTCGTGTCCGTGTGCAGGCTCTCGACCGCCGTGTAGTAGACGGTCACCTCCCAGCCGGTGAGCTCGACGGTCCGGCCGGTGACCGCCGGGATCGGCGGCGCGCTCGACTCCCCGGGGTAGGCGCCGGTCTCGGGGGGATGGCCGGGCGGCTCGCTCGCCAGGGCCGCGGGCTGCTCGTCACCGCCGCATCCGGCCAGCAGGAGGGCGATGAGCGGAATGAGCAGTTTGCGCATCACATCCGGATTTTGTCACTCTTCGGGTGGGCGGCGTTGCTGCTTGCGCCGGGCCGTGTGCCGCTTGGCCTCCAGGCGCCGCTCCACCGCGCCCTTCGACGGCTTTGTCCGTTTGCGCGGCCGGGGCGGCGGGGCGATCGCGGCCGCGATGGCCGCGACCAGGCGCTCCTCGGCCGCGTGGCGGTTCTGCAGCTGCGAGCGGTGCTCCGATGCGGTGATCGACAGGACGCCGTCGACGAGCCGGCCGGCCAGGCGCTCCAGGGCCCGCGCCTTGAGCGGCTCGGGCAGCGCACCCGTCGCGAGCAGGTCGAAGCGGACCTCGACGCGCGAGTCCGTGGTGTTGACCGACTGGCCGCCGGGGCCGCCGGAGCGGCTGAACCGCCAGCTCAGCTCGGCCCGGGGCAGCGAGATGTCGTCCGTCACCCGCAGGTCGTCATCCATGGCTCCAGCATGCGTGTCGCGAGATGCACCTTGCACCCCAGGGTGACTTGACCGCGGGCCGCCGGAAGCTCGATGTACGCTCAGCGAGGCGAGACGCAGCGGAAAGGTGACACCGTGGCTGAAGCCGTTCAGACGACGGCGCTGCTGGTCGAGGACTTCGACGTCGCACTGATCACCCCTGTGCGTCACGCCGTGAACCGCGGCGCCGCCGCAGCGGGGCTGACCGGGCAGCGGCTCGAGGACTTCGTGCTCGCGGTCAACGAGATCGTCACCAACGCCGTGCGCCACGCGGGCGGGGGCGGCACCCTGCGGATGTGGGTGGCCGACGGGGTGCTCGTCTGCGAGGTCGTGGACAAGGGCGCCGGCATCCCCGAGGAGCGGCTCAGCGGCGAGGCCGCCCTGCCGCCGAGCAGCGCGATCAGCGGCCGCGGGCTGTGGCTGGCCCGGCACCTGGTCGACGACGTGCTCGTGACGACCGGCGAGGCCGGAACAATTGTGCGGCTGAGCAGTGCGGTGTCCGACTAGGCTGCGCGGGTGCTGCGACCCGACTACCCGATCCGGACCGAGCGGCTCACGCTGCGCCCCTTCGCCGACGGCGACTACGACGACCTGCACCTGATGACCGGCGACCCCGAGGTGGTGCGCTACCTCTACTGGGAGGTGCACACCCCGCAGGAGACCCGGGCCGCGCTCGAGCGGCGCAAGGGCCAGGCCGCCCTGACCGAGGAGGGCCAGTGGCTGACGCTGGCCATGCAGGCCGAGCCGGAGGGGCGGCCGCGGGTCGTCGGGCAGGTGGTGCTGCGCTGGGCCAGCGTCGCGCACCGGCAGGGCGAGCTCGGCTTCACGCTCAGCCCCGCCTTCCAGGGGCGCGGCTACGCCCGCGAGGCCTGCGAGGCGATGCTGCGCCTGGGCTTCGAGGGCCTCGGCCTGCACCGGATCTACGCCGCCTGCGACACCCGCAACACCGCCTCGTGGGGACTGCTCACCCGGCTCGGCATGCGCCGCGAGGCACACTTCGTCGAGGACGAGATCTTCAAGGGGGAGTACGGCGACCAGTACGTCTACGCCATGCTCGACCGCGAGTGGCGCAGCCGTCAGACCTCGTCCACGTAGCGCCAGGCCCCGCCGACCTTCTCGAACCGGCTCCGGTCGTGCATCTTGCCCGGCCGGCCGTCGGCGACGAACCGCGCCTGGAACTCCACGATGCCCTCGGTGTCGAACAGGCCGCCGCCGGACCGGTCGAGGATCGTCAGCCCCTGCCAGTTCTGGTCGGCCTCCAGCGTCAGGGCCCGCGGCCTGGTCTTCTCGCTCCACGTGCGCAGCAGGAACCGGCGGTCGCCGACGACGTAGGCCGAGTACCGGGCCCGCATCAGCAGCTCGGCGCTCGGCGGCTCCGCGCCGCGGTGGTACTTCCCGCAGCACTCGTCGTACGGCTCGCCGAGGCCGCAGGGGCAGGTGTCGGGCAGGCCGCCCGGGCCGGTCGAAGTCATGCCGAACATTGTTCCCGATGGGTCTGGGGCGACACCCCGCGGACACGCTTGAACGCGGCGCTGAGCGCGAACGCGCTGCCGTAGCCGACCCGCCGGGCGACCGCGGCGAGCGTCGCGTCCGGCTCCAGCAGCAGGTCCGCGGCGAGCGCGAGGCGCCAGCCGGCCAGGTAGGCCATCGGCGGCTCGCCGACGAGCTCGCCGAAGCGCCGGGCCAGCAGCGCCCGGGAGACGCCGACCTTGGCCGCGAGGCCGGCGACCGTCCAGGACAGGGCCGGGTTGTGGTGCAGCAGCCGCAGGGCCGGGCCGACGATCGGGTCGGACTGGGCGCGGTACCAGCCCGGCGCCCCCGAGCCCGGCCGGGCCAGCCAGGTGCGCAGCGCCGTGATGAGCATGAGGTCCAGCAGCCGGTCGAGCACCGCCTCCTGCCCGGGCCGGTCCTTGGCGATCTCGTCGGCCAGCAGCGCCACCAGCGGCGTGTCCCACTCCTCCCGGGCCACCACGAGCACCCGGGGCAGGGCGGTGAGCAGCCGCCGGCTCACCTCGCCGGCGAGCTGGTAGGCGCCGGTGAGGATGAGTGTCGGGCCGTCGGGATCAGTACCCCACGTGCGCACCCCGAGATGCATCTCCTCGGCCAGGTCCACGCCGCCCGGGGTGGTGCAGCGCTGCCCGGGGTGGATCACGATCTGCGGGGCGGTGCCGGGCGGCTCGGCGACCGTGTACGGCTCCGGGCCGCGGATCACCAGCACGTCCCCCGGCCCGGCGAGCGCGATCTCGCCGTCGTCGCCGACGTAGGAGGCATTGCCGCGCACCACTGCCGCGACGGTCAGCGCGGCCTCGTCCCGGATGCGCAGCGACCACGGCGGCGTCAGGACCGAGCGGAGCAGGAAGGCGCCGCGGGCCCGGGGCCCGTCGAGCAGTGCGGTGAGCGCGTCCATCCGGTCACCGTAGACGGTGGCGCATGCATCGGCGCGTCTCGGCCATGGTGCGTCTCGGCCCGGGCCGATGCACTGGAATGCATGCGAAACGTCCTCCTCGCCGCCACCACCGTGCTCGTGGGCCTCTCCGCCGGCGTCTTCTTCGCCTACTCCACCTCGGTCATGCTGGCCCTGCACCAGGTCGAGGACCGGACCTTCATCGACGTGATGCAGCGGATCAACCGGGTCATCCTCAACGGCTGGTTCATGACCGCGTTCCTCGGCGCGCTGCTGCTCGCCGTCGTCGCGGTGCTGCTGCACCTGTCGCCCGGCCACCGGGGACCGCTGCCCTGGCTGGTGGCGACGGCGGTGCTGTACGCCGTCACCGTCCTCGTCACCGTGGCGCTCAACGTGCCGATGAACACCACGCTCGAGGCCGCCGGCCCGGTCGCGCGGATCGCCGACCCGGCCGCGGTGCGCCAGGCCTTCGAGGGCCCGTGGACGGGCTGGAACCTGGTGCGCACCGTCGTCTCGGCCGGCTCCCTGCTCACGCTCGCGCTCGCCCTGCTGCGGGCGTGACGGCCCGCGCTCAGCCGAGGGGCTGGAACTTGTAGCGCTCGTCGGCCTGGCCGTTGCAGTCGAAGATGCGCGCGACCGCGCCCGGCTGCGGGTTGCCCCCCTCGATCGTCAGGCAGCGGTTGCTGTTGGGGTTGAGCAGGCGGTACCCGCCGTTGTCGGGCACCAGCTTCCACAGCTGGCCGATGTCGGCGTGGCAGTCCCACAGCCACACCTGGGCGAAGTTGTCCTTCGAGTTGTTGCTCACGCTCAGGCACCGGTTGTCGGCCGCGTTGACGAACTGGAACGTGTCCTGTGAGCCGCCGATCGCCTGCGGCACCCACATCTCGGTCGGGTTGTTGCCGTCGCAGCCCTGCTGGGTGGTGTTGCCGCCGTTGCCCCCGTTGGCCTGCAGGCACAGCTGCGAGTGGTCGGGGCGGATCAGCGACGGCTTCGCGGCCAGCAGCGCGGCCTTCGGCGGCGTCGGTGACGGCGTCGGGCTCGCGGTGGGGCTGGGCGGGGGCGCGGCCGAGGGCGGGGGAGCCGGGGCGGAGGAGTCCTCGCCGGCGCTCAGCGGGGCCTGCGTCGCGCCGGCCGCCTGGGGATCGTCGGACATGAACGCCCGGGCCCCGAGGATGATGCCCACGATGACCGCCAGCACGGCGATCGCGGCCGCGCCGAGCAGGACCTTGTCGTGCTTCGGCCCGGGCAGCGAGGGGCGGGGCCCGCCGTAGACGGTCATGGCCGCACAGCATAGATCACCGTCCGCCCCGGACAACCTGTCAATCCCGCTGCTCAGGAGTTCACACTGTGCGGCCGACGGGTAGTGGGAGAGGGCCATAAACTCCGCCTTGGACACACAGTGCAATGACGCGCTGCGTGGAGAGGGGTCAACGTGAAGGTCGCAATTCCGCGCGAGGTCAAGAACCACGAGTACCGCGTGGCGATCACGCCCGCCGGCGTCCACGAGCTCGCCGCGAACGGGCACGAGGTCTTCGTCGAAACCGGGGCCGGCGAGGGCTCCACGATCACCGACCAGGAGTTCCGCGGGGCCGGCGCCACCATCCTGCCGTCCGCGGACGACACCTGGGCCGAGGGCGAGCTCGTGCTCAAGGTCAAGGAACCCATCGCCGAGGAGTACCACCGGATGCGCGCCGGTCAGGTGCTCTTCACCTACCTGCACCTGGCCGCGTCCAAGGCCTGCACCCAGGCCCTCGTCGAGCGCAAGGTCACCGGCATCGCCTACGAGACCGTCGAGCTGGCCGACCGCTCACTGCCGCTGCTCGCCCCGATGTCCGAGGTCGCCGGGCGCCTGGCTCCGCAGGTCGGCGCCTACCACCTCATGCGCGCGGGCGGCGGGCGCGGCGTGCTGCTCGGCGGCGTCCCCGGCGTCCACGCGGCCAAGGTCGTCGTCATCGGGGCCGGCGTCTCCGGGCTGAGCGCGGCCGCGATCGCGCTGGGCATGCACGGCGAGGTGCTGCTGCTCGACAAGAACATCGCCCGGCTGCGCGGGGCCGACGCCATCTACCAGGGGCACCTGCAGACGATCGCGTCGAACGGGTACGAGATCGAAAAGGCCGTGCTCGACGCCGACCTCGTGATCGGCGCGGTGCTCGTGCCCGGGGCGAAGGCGCCCAAGCTCATCAGCAACGAGCTGGTCAAGCGCATGAAGCCGGGCAGCGTGCTCGTCGACATCTCGATCGACCAGGGCGGCTGCTTCGAGGACTCGCGCCCGACCACGCACGACGATCCCACCTTCCGGGTGCACGACTCGGTCTTCTACTGCGTGGCGAACATGCCCGGCGCGGTGCCGCACACCAGCACCTACGCGCTGACCAACGTCACCCTGCCCTACGCGCTGGAGCTGGCCAACCGCGGCTGGCGCGAGGCCCTGCGCCGCGACCCGGCCCTGGCCCTCGGCCTCAACACGCACGACGGGCACGTCACCTACGGCCCGGTCGCCGACGCGCACGGCATGGAGCACGTCGCCCTGCAGGACGTGTTGACAGGGAACCCGGCATAGGACGCATGGTGGACCCGCGCCGCGCCGTCGACTCATACCTCGACCACCTCACGGTGGAGCGGGCGCTGGCCGCCAACACCCTGGCGTCGTACCGCCGCGACCTCGACCGGTATGTGGACTGGCTGGTCGCGGCGGGCATCGCCGACCTGGCCGACGTGACCACGCGCGACATCGCCGCCCACGTCGCCGACCTGCGCGCGCCCGCCGGGGACGCCGTGGCGCTCTCGGCCTCCTCGGCCGCGCGCGCCGCCAGCGCCGTGCGTGGCCTGCACCGCTTCGCCCTGCTCGAGGGCCTCACCCCGAGCGACCCGTCCCGCGAGGTGAAGCCGCCCGCGCTGCCCAAGCGGCTGCCGAAGGCGCTCGACGTCGACCAGGTCGCGCGGCTGCTGGCCGTGCCCGGGGCCGCCCTCGGCGGGCCGCTCGACCTGCGCGACGCGGCGCTGCTGGAGGTGCTCTACGGCACCGGCGCCCGCATCTCCGAGGCGGTCGGGCTCGCCGTCGACGACCTCGACCTCGACGCCCGGCCGGGGATGGCGACCCTGCACGGCAAGGGCGGCAAGACCCGGCTCGTGCCCATGGGCAGCTACGCGCGCTCGGCGCTGGACGCCTACCTGGTCCGCGCCCGCCCCGCCCTCGCCGCCCACGGCACCGGGGCGCCGAACGTGTTCCTCAACGCCCGCGGGGGAGCGCTGTCGCGGCAGAGCGCCTGGACGATCCTGCGCAAGGCCGCCGATCGGGCCGGGCTGCCGGTGGACGGGCCGTCGGGGGTGTCGCCGCACACCCTGCGGCACTCGTTCGCCACGCACCTGCTCGACGGCGGGGCCGACATCCGGGTCGTGCAGGAGTTGCTCGGGCACGCCTCGGTCACCACGACGCAGGTGTACACGCTGGTGACCGTCGACCGCCTGCGCGAGGTGTACGCCACCGCCCACCCCCGCGCCCGGTGACTTGGAGGCCAACGCTTGTTGGCCTAAGGTCGCGGCTGTGACCGTTCGCCGCTCGGATGCCACCCGCGCCGCCATCCTGCACGCCGCCCGGGTCCGCTTCGCCGAGGACGGCTACCAGCGCGCCACCATCCGCGCGATCGCCGCCGACGCCGCCATCGACCCGTCGATGGTGATGCGCTACTACGGCAGCAAGGAACGCCTCTTCGCCGCGGCCGTCGACATCGACCTGCGCATGCCCGACGTCTCGGCCATCCCGCCGGAGCGGCTCGGGCCGGAGCTGGTGCGGCACTGGGTGCGCCGCTGGGAGGAGGACCCGACCGGCGACGTGCTGCTGACCCTGCTGCGCTCGGCCGCCACCGACGAGACCGTCGCCGAGCGGGTCCGCGGCGTCTTCGCCGAGCAGATCGTGCCCATCGTGCGCCGGCTCTGCGGCGGCGACGAGGCCGAGGCGCAGCAGCGGGCCGGGCTGCTCGCCACCCAGATGCTCGGGCTGGCGATCTGCCGGCACATCCTGCGCATCCCGCCGGTCGCGCACATGCCGGTCGAGACGGTGGTCGAGCGGATCGGGGCGACGGTGCAGCAGTACCTCACCGGCGCCCCGTGACACCCTCGCTCACTTGTGGCGGTTGTACATCCTCGGCGCCTGCGGGTTGCCGCCCTTGCCGATGCCCCGGCCGCCCCGGCCGCCCCCGGTCGGGAACGTGCGGTTGGCCTGGGCCCGGCGGATCGCCTCGAGCGGGTTGGCCGGCTGGTCCTCGGGACTCTCGGCGGCGGTTGCGGCCTCGGTCGCCTCGGTGGTGGTGTCTTCCGGTTCGTGGTTCACGGCAGGCATGAGCGTCTCCTTCGCGGACGGCGGGCTGGCTGGGTGGGCAGACTGCGGCCGCGCGACGAAGCGGGAAGAGATGAACCCACAACGGGGGCCGTCCGGCTGGACCGGCTCAGGCGGTCAGCGGCGGCACGCGCGGCGTCGATGGGCTCAGAAACGCATGGACCAACGGTAACAGCACCCCGGCCGCGCGCGCACGCGCTTTTTTCCGCGGCCGGGGTGCCGTCATGACCGGCTCAGTTCGCGAACACCTTCGCGGCGGGTGGCCAGGTGCCGCTCTCGCCGAGATCGCCCTCGAGCCTGATGCCGAGCGCCAGCTGGGTGAGCGGGGCGCTGAGCTTCGTGTTGCCGGCCTCGGCGTAGACGTAGGTCTTGCCGGTGTCGGCCACCTTCGTGCAGCGGATCTGCCCGTCGCAGTCGAGCCGGCCCGCCAGCTTCGGCCCCGCGTCCGTGTGCCCGGCCGCCAGGGTCAGCACCGGCAGGTCGTCGAAGACGTACGGCTGGTAGATCGGCAGCGCCGGGGGCTTCGCGGTCAGCCGTGCGGCCGAGACCACCTCGTCGCCGGTGACCACGTCGCCGCCGTAGCTCACGGACAGCAACTGGTAGCCCCGCGGTACCGTCGCCGGCTGGAACGCCACCGGGAACTGCCGCGGCACCGAGGGCGTGAGCCCGTCGGCGATCGCGAGCAGATGCTCGCGGTCGGGCACGTTCTCCCACGCCGACCAGTAGATCGCCGCCCAGGCGTCGCCGGTGTACTGCCAGGCGAGCGTCGGCACCAGGCCCGCGCGCCCGGCGATCGCCTGGTTGCCCGGCGTCACCGGCGGCGCGTTCACGGTCCCGGCGTAGGCCAGCAGCCCGGAGCCGCCGTCGCGCAGCCGGACCTTCTCGCCGCCCTTCTCGAACAGCAGCGGCTCGAAGGCGCCCGGGCGGTACACCACGAGGATCCCGCCGGCGGGGATGTCCCTCGCCTTCGCCGCCGCGCCCGGACCGGCCGAGCGCACCGGGTTCGCCGCCTCGGCCGACTCCGACTCCGACGGCGTCGGGCCGGCGCCGGGCACCGTCGCGATCGTGGACTGCTGGTAGGCGTTGGTCACCAGGTCGGGGTCGCCGACCTGATACGGCCCGGCCTTGTAGCCCTGGTAGGTCGTGCTGAACGCGGCCGCCTCGACGAACGCGGTCGGCGCCGGCGCGACGGGGCTGGCCAGCACGCTCGGGTCCACGGCCGGGGTCAGCGCGCGGGGCGAGCCGGTGAGCATCAGCACCGCGGTGAGGGCCGCGACCGCGGTGACCGCGCCGCCGCCGACGGAGGAGAGCAGGGTCAGCCGCCGTCGGCGCCGCACCAGGTGCCGGCCCGCGGCGGTGATGTCGTCAACGCTGAGCCGCGGTGGCGGCGCGTCGTCCCGGACCGACGTCAGCAGCGTGTGCAGATCCTGTTCCATGCCCTTCCCTCCCGTCCTGCTCGCGGCCGATGCCGACACCACCCGCTGGAGTGCCCTGCGCAAGGTCGTCGCGGACACGGAGCTCGTCCGTGCCCAGGAGCGCGCGGAGCGCGGCGAGCCCGCGGGCGGTCTGACTCTTGACGGTCCCCGGCTGGCGGCCGAGCACCTCGGCGGTCTCCTCAACGCTCAGCCCCTCGTAGTACCGCAGGACCAGCACGGCGCGCTGGCCCGGTGCCATACGGGCGAGCGCGGCGCGAATCCGGAGCCGCTCGTCGACCTGATCGGCGTGGTCGGGCCCGGGCAGCTCGGGCAGCGCGTAGCCGGCCGACCGCTCGCGGCGCCGCCAGGGCCGCCGCGACTCGTCGACCAGCGCGTGCACGATCGCCCGCCGCACGTACGCCAGCGGGGTGTCGACCTTCGTCCAGCGCACGTACAGCTTGGCCAGGGACGCGGCCACCGCGTCCTCGGCGGCGTGCCAGTCCCCGCACGTCAGGTAGGCGAGGGAGCGAAGCCCGTCGAATCGCGCGGTGACGAATTCGCGGAAGTGCGCCTCGTCGTCTTGGTTCACCCGTTCGGGCTCCCTTCGTTCGGGGGTAGACGCAAGCGCCCCGGGAAGGGTTGCACACGATCGAAGGAATTTTCGTCGCCTATTTGTCCGGATTCGGCCCCGGTTCAGCGGTTGTCAGGCCCCGCGGTTGCCCGCGCCGTTGCCCGCGCCGTTGCCGCCGGCGTTCGTCGCCTCGGCCGAGACCGGGGGCGGGGTGGCGGCGTCCGTGGTCGGCGGGGGCGGGGTGGTGGTCCTCGTCACCGGCGGGGCCGAGGACACCGGGTTGTTCCCGGGCGCGGGGGAGCTGGGCGGGGCCGTGTTCGTCGCGCTGGTGGCCTCGGCCGAGGCGCCCGGGGTCGGGTTGTGCGACGCGATCGGGACGCCGGGGGCCTTGGCCGTCTCCGAGGCCGCCGGCGTGGCCGACACGGTGGGGCGGGCGTCCGGGAAGCTCGGGTCGAACGCCTTGCGCGACAGCGCCACGACCGCCAGGATCACGCCCGCGACCAGGGCGATCACGGCGGCGGTGGCGGCGATCGGCATCCAGACCGGCCGGCCGGGGACGTCCCCGTCGGCGGGGGTGGCGCCCGGCGCGGCGATCACCGTGGTGGGCGCGGAGGCGCGGACCGCCGGGGCGAGCGCCAGGTCCTCCGCGGTGCCGTCGCGCGCGGCGCGGGCCGCGGCCGCCATCGCCGCGGCGGTCGGGAACCGGTCCGCGGGGTCCTTCGCCATCGCGCGCTCGATCAGCGCCCGGGTGGCCGGCGGGAGGGTGGCGGGCAGCGGCGGCGGCTCGTCCTGCAGGTGCTTGATGGCGATCTCGAGCGGAGAGTTGCCGGTGAACGGCGGGGCGCCGGTGACGCAGTGGTACGCCACCACGCCCAGCGCGTAGATGTCCGCCGACGGCGAGATCGGGTGGCCCGAAGCCTGCTCCGGCGACATGTACAGCGCGGTGCCGATCACCGCGTTGAGCTTCGTCACCGCGGTCACCTGGGCCGAGCGGGCCACGCCGAAGTCGACCAGCGTCACCGCCCCGTTCTCGCCGACCAGGAGATTGCCGGGCTTGACGTCGCGGTGGATGATCCCCATCTCGTGCGCGGCGTGCAGCGCGTCGGCCGCCTGCGCCACGACGTCGAGGGTCTCGCCGACCGACAGGGTGCCCTCGGCCGCGATGCGCTCGCCCAGGGGCCGGCCGTCGACGAACGCCATGACCAGGAACATCGTGCCCTCGGGGGTCTCGCCGTAGTCGTAGACCCCGACGACGCCCGGGTGGCCGATCGAGGCCATGATCCGCGCCTCGGAGCGGAAACGGCTGCCGAACTCGTCGTTGCTGCCGTGGCCCGGGAGCAGCACCTTCACCGCGACGGTACGGCCGAGCGTCTTGTCGGTGGCGCGGAAGACCTGCCCCATGCCGCCGCTGGCGACGAACTCATCGAGGCGGTACCGGTCGCCGAGCACGTCCCCTGGTCCCAACACGGCAATGACCGTACCCAACGATGAGCTTCGCGACACGCCGGGCGCGCGGCGCGGTATGTACGCTGCAGGGACGGTAGAGTCGGGCAACGGCTGACTCGCTCCCCCTGAAGACCGGACGCCGATTTCGGTCCCCGGGGCGGAGACAACGCCGCCGGGAGGGGCGAAGACAGCGATGACAGGCATGGGCGACCAGGCGGAGTCGTGGACCACCACGATGCGCGCCGAGCAGGCCTCGCTTGACCTCGGTGCGGAGCTCGGGCCGGCGGACCCGACCGCGTACACGATGCGCAAGCCGATCCCCGAGCCGATGCCGATGGACCGGCACGGCCCGGCGCGGATCATCGCCATGGCCAACCAGAAGGGCGGCGTGGGCAAGACCACGTCGACCATCAACCTCGGCGCGGCGCTCGCGGAATACGGCCGGCGGGTGCTGCTCGTCGACTTCGACCCCCAGGGCGCCCTCTCGGTCGGCCTCGGCGTCAACCCGCACAACCTCGACCTCACGATCTACAACATCCTGATGGACTCCGACGTGACGGTCGAGGACATCCGGATCAAAACGGACATCGCCGGGCTGCACCTGCTCCCCGCGAACATCGACCTCTCGGCGGCCGAGATCCAGCTCGTCACGGAGGTCGCGCGCGAGATGGCGCTGGCCCGCGTGCTGCGGCCGGTGCTCAAGGAATACGACTTCATCCTGATCGACTGCCAGCCGTCGCTCGGCCTGCTGGCGATCAACGCGCTCACCGTCGCGCACGGCGTGATGATCCCGCTGGAGTGCGAGTTCTTCTCGCTGCGCGGGGTGGCGCTGCTGCTGGACACGATCGACAAGGTGCGCGAGCGGCTCAACTTCGACCTGGAGCTCGAGGGCATCCTCGCGACCATGTACGACAGCCGGACCACCCACTGCCGCCAGGTGCTGCAGCGCGTGGTGGAGGCGTTCGGCGACAAGGTGTACCAGACCGTCATCACGAAGACCGTGAAGTTCCCGGAGTCGACGGTCGCGGGCGCGCCCATCACCACGCTCGACCCGGCCTCGTCCGGCGCGCGCAACTACCGGCAGCTGGCGCGGGAGGTCATCGCGCAGCAGGCCGAGCGGCGTCTCTAATAGGGGCTTTTCGCTGTTCGTGCGCTAGGTTCTTCGCGTGACTGAGCCGGTTGTGGAGTCCTCGGCGCCCGCGGTGGTGGACGCCGAGGCGCCGGTGCTCGCGGACGCGCCGGCTCCCGACGAGCCGGCTCCCGACGCGCCGGCGCCTGAGGCGCCCACACCGGACGTGCCGCCGGCGACGCCGGCCCCCTCGGGCTTCCAGGTGAAGCTGTCCAACTTCGAGGGGCCGTTCGACCTGCTGCTGCAGCTCATCGGCAAGCACAAGCTCGACGTGACCGAGGTCGCGCTGCACACGGTCACCGACGACTTCATCTCCTACATCCGCGCGATGGGCGACGACTGGGACCTCGACGAGACCTCCGAGTTCCTCGTGATCGCGGCCACGCTGCTGGACCTGAAGGCGGCCCGGCTGCTGCCGTCGGCCACGGTCGAGAACGAGGAGGACCTCGCGCTGCTCGAGGCGCGGGACCTGCTGTTCGCGCGGCTGTTGCAGTACAAGGCGTTCAAGGAGGCGGCCGCGCACATCCAGGGGCTCGAGGCCATCGGGGCGCGGCGGTACCCGCGCGCGGTCTCCCTCGAGCCGCAGTATGCGGAGGCCCTGCCCGACCTGGTCCTCGGCATCGGTCCGAAGCGGCTGCTCAAGCTCGCCGTCCGGGCGTTCACCCCCAAGGTGCCGCCGGTGGTCTCGGTCGCGCACATCCACCAGGTGCGCGTCAGCGTCCGGGAGCACGCCAACCTGCTGCGCGACCGGCTGTTCGAGCGCCGGGTGGCGACCTTCGCCGAGCTCTGCGCCGACTGCGAGACGACCCTCGAGGTGGTGGCCCGCTTCCTGGCGCTGCTGGAGCTGTACCGCGAGAACCTCGTCGGCTTCGAACAGGTCCAGGCCCTCGGCGAGCTGATCGTGCGCTGGACCGCGGCCGAGGACGCGAACGTGGAGATCCAGGTCGAGGAGTACGAGGGGTCGCCGGCGCCGCCCGCCAAGGAGCCGGAGCCGGGCGACGCCGCAGAATCCCTGGACGATGCCGCCGGTTCGGTGGAAGCTTCGGAGTCGCCGGGGGCGGAGCGCGCTTCGGCTGCGGCGGACGTGGAGCTTGCTTCGGCTGCGGCGGACGTGGAGCTTGCCGCGGCCGCGGCGGACGTGGACAACGAGGTGGACGAGTGAACGAGGACGACAAGCCCGCCGGGTCGTTGGCCGACCAGGCCGCGAGCTGGGTGCCGCCGTGGGCGCGTCCGAAGCCGGAGCCGCCGGCCGCTCAGTCGTTTCCCGAGCTCCAGTGGCAGTCCGACGAGGCCGAGCCCTCGCCTTCAGCTGCGCCGTCGGCTGCGCCTTCGCCGTCGCCATCACCATCGTCTGAGCCTTCGCCTGAGCCTTCGCCCGAGCCTGAAGCTGAGGGCGAGGTTGAGCCTGAAGCTGAGGTTGAGCCCGAGCCGGTCGCCGTTGAGCCTGGGCCCGAGGCGGAAACGCGGCCCGTGCCCGAGGCGGAAGCCGAGTCGGTCGTCGCTGAGCCTGGGCTCGAGGCGGAAACGCGGCCCGTGCCCGAGGCGGAAGCCGAGTCGGTCGTCGCTGAGCCCGAGGTTGAGGTAGAGCCGGAGCCGCAGCCCGAGGCGGAAGCCGAGCCGGTTGTCGTCGAGTCTGAGCCCGAGGTTCAGGCCGAGCCGGAGCCGCAGCCCGAGCTGGAGACGCAGCCTGAGTCCGAGGTGCAGCCTGAGTCCGAGGTGCAGCCTGAGTCCGAGGTGGTTGCTGACACGCTGCCGGGGCTTGCGGTGCCGGTCCCCGAGGCGGCCACGGAGCCCGGTGCCGGGGACGCCAAGCCCGAGATGGGTGACGCCGAGCTGCGTGGGGCCGTCGAGGCCATTCTGCTCGTCGTCGACGAGCCGACCAGCGAGGTCACGCTCGCCCAGGTGCTCGACCAGCCCGTCGAGCGGGTGGTCGGGGCGCTGGAGGAGGCTTCAGCGCAGTACACGCGGCTGGGTTTCGGGTTTGATCTTCGGCGCGTGGCCGGGGGCTGGCGGCTCTACACCCGGCCCGAGTATGCGGCCTATGTCGAGAAGTTCGTGCTCGACGGGCAGCAGATCCGGTTGACCCAGGCGGCGTTGGAGACACTCGCCGTGATCGCGTACAAGCAGCCGGTGACGAGGTCGCGCATTTCCGCCATCCGGGGTGTGAACTGTGACGGCGTGGTCCGTACGCTGGTAACGCGGGGCCTGATCGAGGAGATCGGCAGCGAGCCCGAGAGCGGCGCGTTCCTCTACAAGACGACCACGCTGTTCCTGGAGAAACTCGGCCTGGACAGCGTCGAGCAGCTGCCCCCGCTCGCCCCGTTCCTGCCCGACGACATAGATGAGATCGCCGATGCCCAGCGTTGACCCGTCCGTTGACTCCGCCTCCGTGCCCGCCCCCGGGTTCGCCGGACCCGAGTTCGAGGGCTCAGCCTTCGACGCCCCGCCCGACGCCGAGGCGCCGCGGCGCGAGGAGCGGCTGCAGAAGATCCTGGCCGCCGCCGGGCTCGGGTCGCGCCGCGCCTGCGAGCGCATGATCGACGAGGGCCGGGTCACGGTCAACGGCCGCGAGGCGAGCCTCGGCGACAAGGCCGACCCGAGCCGCGACGCCATCCACGTCGATGGGCAGCGCCTGGTGACGGACACCCGGCTGGTGTACATCGCGCTGAACAAGCCGCGCGGCGTCGTCTCCACGATGGACGACGAGAAGGGCCGCAACGCGATCTCGGACCTCGTGCCCAACATCGAGTCGCGGGTGTTCCACGTGGGCCGGCTCGACCAGGACAGCGAGGGCCTGATCCTGCTCACCAACGACGGCGGGCTCGCGCACAAGCTCATGCACCCGTCCTACGAGGTGGCCAAGACCTACCAGGTGGAGATCCCCGGCCCCGTCCCGCGCGCGATGGGCCGCGAGCTCAAGTCCGGCGTGACCCTCGAGGACGGCCCGGTGAAGGTCGACTCGTTCCGGGTCGTGGACGCCTACGGCAAGGTGGCCCTCGTCGAGGTGGTCCTGCACGAGGGTCGCAACCACATCGTCCGGCGCATGTTCGACGCCGTCGGCTTCCCCGTGCAGCGGCTCATCCGCACCCAGATCGGCCCGATCCGCCTCGGCGACCTGCGGCAGGGGCGCACGCGGCACCTGTCGCAGGCCGAGATCGGGGCGCTCTTCAAGGCGGTCGGGGAGTAGTTTTCCGCGTTCGCCGCGGGCCAGGATCCCGCGTCCGCTGCGGGCGGGGATTCCGTGTTCTGTCGCGGAGGTGGATGCCGTGTTCGCCGCGGGCCGGAATTCCGTGTTCTGTCGCGGGCGGGGATTCCGTGTTCTGTCGCGGAGCGGGATGCTGTGTTCGCTGCGGGCCGGGATTCCGTGTCTGCCGCGGAGCGGGATGCCGTGTTCGCCGTGGGCCGGGATGAGGACAGCCTCTGTCCTGTACGCGGGCAATACTGAGCCCATGCTCGAAACCTCGGCGCGACTGCTGGCCCTGCTGTCCCTGCTGCAGGCCCGCCGCGACTGGCCCGGCCGGACGCTCGCCGAGCGGCTCGAGGTTAGCCCGCGCACGGTTCGCCGGGACGTGGACCGGCTGCGCGAGCTGGGCTACCCGGTGCAGGCGACGCGCGGGCCGGACGGCGGCTACCGGCTCGACGTCGGCTCCGAGCTGCCGCCGCTGCTGTTCGACGACGACCAGGCCGTGGCCGTGGCCGTCGCCCTGCAGACGGCGACGATGTCGGTCCAGGGCGTCGAGGAGGCGGCGCTGCGGGCCCTGGCCACGGTGCGCCAGGTGATGCCCGCGCGCCTGCGCCACCGCATCGACGCCCTGCAGGTGACGCGCGTGACGAAGACCTCCTGGCGCGAGGGCGACATCGACGCCGGGCACCTGCTCGCGATCGGCGCGGCGGTTCGCGCGCGCGAGGTGCTGCGCTTCGACTACGAGGGCCGCCGCGAGCTGATCGAGGGCCCGGACGACCAGCGCCCGCCGCGCCGCACCGAACCGCACCACCTGGTGACGTGGGGCGGGCGGTGGTACCTGATCGGCTGGGATCTCGACCGTGCGGACTGGCGCACGTACCGCGTCGACCGCATGACCCCGCGCACCCCCAACGGCCCCCGCTTCCAGCCGCGGGAGCTGCCGGCCGCGGACGTGACCGACTTCGTGGCGCAGCGCTTCGAGCGCCAGGACCTGTCCCCGTGCAGGGGCACGGCGATCCTGCACGTCACGGCCGCGGCGGCGAACGAGTGGGTTCGCGGGCAGGCCCTGGTCGAGGACGTCGGCCCGGACCGCTGCCGGGTGACGGCCGGCTCGTGGTCGTGGACGGGGCTGGCCGCGTGGTTCAGCATGTTCGGCACGGACTTCGAGCTGGTGGGGCCGCCGGAGCTGATCGAGGCGGGGGCGGCCCTGGCCGGGCGGTTCGCGCACGGCTCGGGCCGCACCAGCACGTCGCCGAACTAGTGTGCCGCGCCACAAGTTCGCCTTATAAATAGGTGTAGGGTGATGGGATGCCGAGGACCGGGCGTCCCACCCCGCCGCTGGTGTTGTCCGACGAGGAGCGCGCGACGTTGGTCCGCTGGTCGCGGCGGGCGAAGTCGGCGCAGGTCCTGGCGATGCGGGCGAAGATCATTCTGGCGTGCGCCGAGGGCACGTCGAACACTGATGTGGCCACGGCTTTGGGTGTGCATCTGTCCACTGTGGGCAAGTGGCGGCGGCGGTTCCTGGCCGAGCGTCTGGACGGGCTGATCGACGAGCAGCGGCCGGGCCGGCCGCCGTCGATCAGCCTGGACCGGGTGGAAGAGGTGGTGGTGGCCACCCTGGAACAGACGCCGCGCAACGCTACCCACTGGTCGCGCACGTCGATGGCGCAGCGGTCGGGGCTGTCGAAGTCCACGATCGGACGGATCTGGCGGGACTTCGGGCTGAAACCGCACCGGGCGGACACGTTCAAACTGTCGACCGACCCGCTGTTCATCGAGAAGGTCGTTGACGTGGTCGGGCTCTATCACAACCCACCGGAACGGGCGGTGGTGCTCTGCGTTGACGAGAAGTCCCAGATCCAAGCGTTGGACCGTTCGCAGCCGGTGCTGCCGATGATGCCGGGCATGCCCGAGCGGCGTACCCACGACTACGCCCGTAACGGGATCACCAGCCTGTTCGCCGCGTTCAACGTGGCTGACGGCACTGTGATCAGCCAGCTGCACCGCCAGCACCGTGCCGCCGAGTTCCAGAAGTTCCTGGTCGCGATCGACAAGACCGTGCCGGCGGAACTGGATGTGCATCTGATCTGCGACAACTACGGCACCCATAAGACCCCGGCCATCCGGGCCTGGCTGGCCCGCCACCCCCGCTTCCACATGCACTTCACCCCGACCGGCTCGTCCTGGATCAACCAGGTCGAACGCTGGTTCGGGTTCCTCAGCGAGCAGAAGATCCGCCGCGGCGTCCACAAGAGCGTCCAAGCCCTGGAAGCGGACATCCGGGCGTGGATCGCTGACTGGAACAGCAACCCACGCCCGTTCATCTGGACCAAGACCGCCGAGGAGATCCTGGAGTCACTCGCTCGATTTTGTAGGCGAATTTCTGACGCAGGACACTAGCTCGTCGCGTCCACGAGTTGCGCATCGCCCCGGCGCAGTAGCACGGACCCCTTGCCGCGTCGGCGCTTGCTGCGTCGCCCCTTGCCGCACCGGCGCTTGCTGCGTCGCCCCTTGCTGCCTCGGCGCTTGTGGCGTCGACTGTTCCTGCCTCGGCGCTTGTCGCGTCGACCCTTCCTGCACCGAACAGTCGAATCGGATATGTCGGGCGCTGGCGCGCCGCGACATATCCGACATTTCGTATATACGAGCTAGGCGGCCTTGCGGACGGTCGCCAGGGCCTTGCCCCACGCGATCGTCTGGTCGAGGACCGTGGTGAGCGAGGACTCGTGCTGCGGGCCCGGCTTGAAGACCGAGAAGTTCTCGAAGTCGGTGAAGAGCGACAGCGCGACCTGGGCGCGTACGTCGGCGATCTGCAGCTCGCCCGCGATCAGGCGCAGGTGCTCGACGGCGCGGGTGCCGCCCGCGGAGCCGTAGCTCACGAAGCCGGCCGCCTTGTTGTTCCACTCGGTGTAGAGGAAGTCGATCGCGTTCTTCAGCGCGCCGCTGGTCGAGTGGTTGTACTCGGGCGTCACGAAGATGTAGGCGTCGAACTCGGCGATCTTGGCCGACCACTGCTTGGTGTGCTCGTTGGCGTACTGCCCGAAGGACGGCGGCGCGGCCTCGTCCAGGTGCGGAAGGTTGTAGTCGAGCAGGTCGACCAGCTCAAACTCCGCGTCCGAGCGACGGCTCGCGATGTCGTAGACCCACTTGGCCACGGCCTCGCCGTTACGGCCCGGACGCGTGCTGCCGAGGATGATTCCGACCTTGGTCACAGCGTGGTTCCTCTTTCTGGGTGGCGCCACCCGGAAGGGTGACGTGTCACCAAGACGATAGCTCACGGCAAAGGTGATGTGTCACCCACGCCCGTAGACTTCCGGTGTGACGGACGCACGGTGGCTGGACGAGCGGGAGCAGCGGGCGTGGCGCGCGTACCTCGCCCTCAACGCCGAGGTTCAGCGCCGCACGGCCCGGCAGTTGCTGCGGGAGACGGGGCTCACGATCGCGGAGTACGCGGTGCTGGCGAGCCTGTCGGAGGCGCCGGGCGGGCGGCTGCGCGTGTTCCAGCTGCGCGTCGCGGCCGACTGGGAGAAGACACGGCTCACGCACCAGATCACGCGGATGACGGCGCGGGGGCTCGTGGCCCGGGAGCCGTGCGCCGACGACCCGCGCGGGGCGTTCGTGGTGCTGACCGAGGCCGGCTGGCAGGCGGTGGCCGCGGCGGCGCCCCGGCACGTGGCGCACGTGCGGCACTGGTTCTTCGACGCGCTGGCGCCCGAGCAGGTGGACGCGCTGCTGGGCATCGCCGACTCGGTGCTGTCACGCCTGCCCGAGGCCGACCGCACGATGGGCGAGCCGTGCACGAGGCGCCCCGTTTGCGCGGCCGAATCCGACATTTCGGAAATGACGGAATGCTCGCCCGGCGAGAGCGGGATGACGGCATGCCCGCCCGGGGAGGATGACGGAACGCTCGCCCAGGGAGAGTGAGATGACGGCATGCTCGCCCGGGGAGACCGAAATGTCGGAATGCCCGCCCAGGGGTGACGCACGCGTGATCCGGCGACGCTGAGGCCGTCGGCAACAAGATGTGCCCCGCGGCATGGCTGTGGCCTTCGCAACGACAAGCAGCACAGCTGTGACCTCGCAAAGACAGGATGTGCCACACGGGACAGCTGTGGCCTTCGGCACGAACTGTGCGGTGTGGCCTTCCGGAAGCGACGCGAGCGTGCGCTGTGCCATCCCAGTGGAAGAGAGCGTGCGCTGTGCCATCCCAGGGAAACCGGATGTGACGGCGGCCTCCCGTGGGCGGGCGGCATCGGTGGGTCAAGTACTGTTTTGCAGGGCTTCATCGAGGCAGAGGAGACGGGCGTGCACGACGAGGGCCGGCAACTGGTGATTGCCGTCGACGGGCCGTCCGGCTCCGGCAAGTCCACCATCTCCCGCCGAGTTGCCCAGGCGCTCGACGCGCGTTACCTGGACACCGGCGCCATGTATCGCGCGGTGACGTACGCCGTGCTGCGCGACAACGTCGACCTGGGCGACGCCGACAAGATCGCCGCGGTCGCCGACGGTGTCGAGCTGGTCGTCGGCACGGATCCGGCGAGCCCGCACGTGAGCGTCGACGGCGTCGGTGTCGACCGGGAGATTCGCGGACCGGAGGTCACCCGGGCGGTGTCGGCCGTCTCGGCGGTCCCGGCCGTGCGCGCCCGGCTCGTCGCCCAGCAGCGCGCGATCATCGCCCAGTCCGCTCGGATCGTCGTCGAGGGACGCGACATCGGCACTGTCGTCGCGCCCGAGGCCGACCTCAAGGTCTACCTCACCGCCGACGCCGAGGAGCGCGCCCGCCGCCGCAGCAGCGAGAACGCGACCGATCGGGCCGCGACCGCCGCCGACCTCGCGCGGCGTGACCGGCTCGACTCGACCCGCGCCGCCGACCCGCTGCGCCAGGCCGACGACGCGGTGGTGCTCGACACCACCGCGCTCGGCATCGACGAGGTGGTCGAGCGGCTGCGACGCATGCTCGACAAGGTGACGGCGTGAAGGCAACGCCCGCGGACGTCTCCCGCGAGGTTCTCGACGAGAGCGACGAGAGGGACATGGAGATCAGCCTGCCGATCGTCGCCGTGGTCGGCCGCCCCAACGTCGGCAAGTCCACGCTGGTCAACCGAGTCCTCGGGCGCCGCCAGGCGGTCGTCGAGGACGTCGCCGGGGTGACCCGGGACCGGGTCGCCTACGACGCGGAGTGGACCGGCCGCAACTTCACGATCGTCGACACGGGCGGCTGGCTGCCCGACGCCCGCGAGCGGGCCAAGGCCATCGCGACGCAGGCCGAGATCGCCGCGCAGACCGCCGACGTGGTGCTCTTCGTCGTCGACGCCACGATCCCGCCGACCGCCGACGACGAGGCCGCGGTGCGCATGCTGCGCCGCAGCGCGAGCAAGGTGATCCTCGTCGCGAACAAGGTCGACAACGACCGGATCGAGGGCGAGATCGCCAGCCTGTGGGGGCTCGGGCTCGGCGAGCCGTTCCCGGTCTCGGCGCTGCACGGCCGCGGCTCCGGCGACCTGCTCGACAAGATCCTCGAGCACCTTCCCGCGGCCCGGCCGGTCGAGCCGCGCGAGGCCGGTCCGCGCCGCATCGCGCTCGTCGGGCGCCCCAACGTGGGCAAGTCCAGCCTGCTCAACAAGCTGGCGAAGGAGGAGCGCGCGGTCGTCGACTCGGTCGCGGGCACCACCGTCGACCCGGTGGACAGCCTCGTGGAGTTCGGCGGCGAGACCTGGCACCTGGTCGACACCGCCGGCCTGCGCAAGCGCGTCTCGCACGCGAGCGGCACCGAGTACTACGCGTCCCTGCGCACCAACGCGGCCATCGAGGCCGCCGAGGTCGCGATCGTGCTGCTGGACGCGAGCGAGGTCATCTCGGAGCAGGACCAGCGCATCATCACCATGGTGATCGAGGCCGGCCGGGCGCTCGTGATCGCGTTCAACAAGTGGGACCTGGTCGACGAGGACCGGCGCTACCAGCTCGGCAAGGAGATCGACCGCGAGCTGCGCCGCGTCCCGTGGGCCGTGCGGGTGAACGTCTCGGCACTGACCGGGCGCGCGGTGGACAAGCTGGCGCCGGCCCTGCGCACCGCGCTGACCAACTGGGAGCGCCGGGTGCCGACGGGCCAGCTCAACCAGTGGCTCACCGCGCTCGTGCAGGCGACCCCGCACCCGGTGCGCGGCGGCCGTGCCCCGCGCGTGCTGTTCGCGACCCAGGCCGGCGTCTCCCCGCCAAAGTTCGTGCTGTTCACGACGGGCGCGCTGGACCCGGGCTACGTCCGCTTCGTCGAGCGCAAGCTGCGCGAGGAGTTCGACTTCACCGGCACGCCGATCCACATCACGGTGAAGCCGCGGAAGAAGAACAAAAAATAGAACAAGGAACAACGCGGCGGAGGAAGCAGCAGCAGTAGCGTCAGGGGCGTTCGGTGTGGAGGCGATCGGCCAGCACCGTGAGCCGTTCGGCGTGGTGCTCGATGGCCCGGATCATCCGCCGGTCGTCGTCGCCGCTCACGCGGTCGCCGAGGATCTCCGCGTAGCCGCGGATCGGCGCCAGCCCGGAGCGCAGCACGAACGAGAGGTCCTCCGGCTCGGCGACTTCGGGGGCGGGGCGGTTGCGCCGGGGGAGCAGCGCCTCGGCGCCGGCGGCGAGCACCACGAGTACCACGAACACGGTGAGTCCCAAGGTGCGCTCCCTGTCGAAGTCCGGCCGGATCCAGGGCTGACTTCGGCGTGCGCGGGGCATCCGTGAGCGCCGGGCACCGGACCGCACCCGGCTGACCCCCGAGATCAGTCGGCTGACGCCTCGGTCAGTCGGCCAGGGCGAAGATCTCCGCGTGCATCTGGGTCTTGGGCACGCCCAGCTTGCGCAGCGATGCGAGGACCGTGTCCGTCATGGCCGTCGGCCCGCAGACGTACACGTCGCGCCGGCGGATGTCGGGCACCAGCGTGGTCAGGTGCTCCGGGCTCAGCGGCGGCGGGTTCGTGTCCTTGGTGCGGCCCACGACGAGCATCAGCGTCGCGCGCTTCGCGCGCGCGAGGTCGCGCAGCTCGCTCAGCAGCGTGGCGTCGGCCTCGGAGCGGACGCGGTACATGAGCACGATCGAGCCCTCGAGCACCTCCAGCAGCGACCGGATCGGGGTGATGCCGACCCCGCCCGCGATCAGCAGCGTCGAGGACTTCGTGCGGTGCTTGGCGGTGAACGCGCCGTAGGGGCCCTCGACGAAGACCCGGGTGCCGACGCGGAGCTTGCGCAGGCCCGCCGTGCCGTGCCCGACGGCCTTGGCGGTGAGCCGCAGGGTCCGACCGTCCGGCGCCTGCGACAGGGAGAACGGGTTGACCTGCCACCAGCGGCCCGGGGTGAGGAAGCGCCACAGCATGAACTGCCCGGCCTCGGCCGGCATGCGGTCCAGGCCCCGCCCGGTGACGTAGACCGAGGTCACGTCGTCGGACTCGGCCACGACGGCGGACACGCGCAGGCCGTGGCGGAGGTTGCGCCACAGCGGCAGCGCCATGCGGCCGAGCACGAACAGCCCGATCGCGACCGTCCACAGGACCCACCAGTAGACCTTCGCCCACGTGGCCGGCTGGGAGATCGGGTTCTCGATGGTCTGGTGCACGATCGCGAACCCGACGACCGCGTAGGTGCCCAGGTGGACGAGGTGCCACAGCTCGTACGGCAACCGCCGCCGCACCGCCCGGGTGGAGGCGAGCACGACGAGGAACAGCAGGGTGCCCGAGATGACGCCGGCGAGGGTTCCGAGCGAGCCGAGCCACTTGTCCGCGAGGGTGCCGAACGGCCAGTGGTTGATGCGGGCGTACGCCCACGAAGCGAGCGTCGCGTGCACCACGATCGTCCAGGCGAGCCCGATGCCGACCCAGCGGTGCCAGGCGGTGAGCTGGCCGAGCCCGAGCCGCCGGTCCAGCCACGGCACCCGGGCCACGAGCACGAGCTGCAGCGCGAGCAGCACCGCGGCGTGCAGGCCGAGGAAGCGCCCGGCGGCGAGCATGGCGCTCGGCGCGCCGGTCGCGGTGAAGAACAGCGCCTCGACCACGGCCGCGTTGGCGAGCGCGACGGCGACGAGCGCGAACGTCGCCCGCTGGGGCCCCGTCCCGCCGCGCGGCCGCCGGTGCCGCTGCACCCGCTCCGAGACGGCGGCCCGGGGGTCGTGCATCCGGATCGGCGCTTCCACGCTGCTCGTGGGGGTGCTCATCAGGCCTCGAATCGCTCGGAAAGGGCGTAGCGCAGGAGCACCACGTCGTCCATCTGCCGCACGTCCACCACCGTGGCGCGGTGGCCCGGGTGCCACGGGAAGCGGCCGTCGCCGACGAACCGCGGGGCCCGCCCGTCGCCGACGAAGAACGGTGCGATCACGAGGTGCAGCTCGTCGACGAGCCCGGCGGTGAGGAACATCGTGTGGATCGTGCTGCCGCCCTCGACCAGCAGGCGTCCCACCCCGCGGGCGGCGAGGTCCTCGAGCACGAACGCGGCGTCGACGGGCTCGCCGCCGTCGACGACCTCGGCCCGGCCGCCGAGCCGGGACCGGTTGTGGCGGGCGGTCGTCGTCGCGCAGTACACGATCTTCTCGGTATCGCCCTCGGTGAAGAAGCGCGAGCCGGGGTCGACGTCGCCGTGGCCGAGGATCGCGACCTTCGCCGGGGGCGGCAGCCCGTCGCCGGCCCGCCGCTCCCGGCGCTCGGCCGCGCGCACGAGCAGCCGCGGGTTGTCGCGGCGGATGGTGTTGGCCCCGACCAGGATCGCGTCGCAGCCGGCCCGCATCGCGTCGACCCGGTCGAGGTCCTCGCTGTTGGAGAGCACCAGCCGCTCGTCGGTCGCGTCGTCGAGGTAGCCGTCCAGCGACATCGCGCAGCTCACCAGCACGTAGGGCCGCGCCCGCGAAGTCTGCACGGCCGCATTGTCCCAAGGGGCGAGCGTCGCCTCACCGAGCGGCGGCACGGCTCGCCTTTGCCGCGAGGTACCCCGCGTTGGCCGGGCTGAGGAACACCCCGGTCGGCACCGAGTCGGCCACCGTGATCCCGAGCCCGCCGAGCTGGTCGGCCTTGTCGGGGTTGTTGGTCAGCAGCCGGATGCGGTCCACGCCGAGCGCGTCGAGCATCTGGGCGGCCGCGGAGTAGTCCCGCTCGTCCTCGGCGTGCCCGAGCGCGATGTTGGCCTCGAAGGTGTCCAGGCCGGTGTCCTGCAGTGCGTACGCGTCGAGCTTCGAGTACAGCCCGATGCCCCGTCCCTCCTGCCGCAGGTACAGCAGAAAGCCCCCGGCCTCGGAGATCCGCTCGATCGCCTCGCGCAGCTGCGGCCCGCAGTCGCAGCGCTCACTGCCGAAGATGTCCCCGGTCAGGCACTCGCTGTGCAGGCGGACCAGCGGCGCGGCGCCCCCGTCGCCGCTGCGGCGCAGCGCGCCGGCCCAGTCGCCGAGGCCGAAGGCGACGTGCTCGCGGCCGTCGACCAGGCCGTGGAACGTGAACAGGCGGGCGGTGGTGCGGTACCCGTCGAGGAGCCGCAGCGGCACGGTCACCTGCGTGCGCATGGTTGCCCCAGGCAGTGTTTCGAACATCCCTCTCCTTCAGCTGGCCACGGTGCGTCGGCGGAACAGCAGGACCGCGACGCCGGGAAGGCTCGACACCAGCACCAGTACCCCATAGACGGTCGCCGTCGCGACGCCTTGCGCGGCGGTCAGCCCGGCGGCGGCGAACGCCCAGGCGGCGACGCCCTCCCGCGGCCCGAACCCGCCGATGTTCGCGGGCACCCCCATCGCCAGCAGCGCCAGCAGCGTCAGCGGCAGCAGCTGCCCGGCCGGCGCGGTCAGGCCGGCGGTGCGGGCGGCGACGATGAAGGTGACGAGATGACCGGCGACCGCGACGGCGGAGAAGAAGACGACCCCGGGCCAGATCCGCCGGGCGAGCAGCACCTCGCGGACGTCGGCCCGGGCCGTGCGCACGGCCCGGCGCCACCACTGCGGCCCGCGCCGGCCGGCGACGAGCGCGAGCACGACCACGACCAGCGCGAACGCGGCGGCGACGGAGGCGATCCGGGGCATCAGCGGGCGCACCGGCGAGGGCAGCGCCCAGAGCAGCCCGGCGGCGAGGGTGAGCTGGACGACCTGGCCGGCGGTGCGCTCCCACACCACGGCGCGGATGCCGCGGCCGACGTCGCCGTCCTCGCGCCCGTGGCCGACGGCGCGGTCGACGTCGCCGAGCACCCCGCCCGGCAGCGTGGAGTTGATGAGCACGGCCCGGTACAGCTCCGCGACCGCCGTGTGCAGGGGCAGCCGCAGGCCGAGCCCGCGGGCGACGAGCCGCCAGCGCCAGGCGCACGCGACGATCGTGGCCGCCCCGACGCCGACGGCGGCGACGATCGCCCACGCGTCGATCATGCGCAGCCCGGCGAGGAAGGGGCCGCTGCCGACCCGCCAGACGAGCACCGCGAGCACCGCGAGGCCGGCCAGGGTCCGCACGAGCCCCCAGTTGATCGCCCGGCGACCCGTCGTGGGTACGGCGACGGTGGCGTTGGCCATGGGGGCTCCCTTCCGGACGATCTCTCTTGTCATACGCCGTCCGGACCGATCGGGTTCAGTCCACCGCCGCGTGTCGGAAAACCGCCTCGATCGCGCGGGCGGTGTCGTCCCACCCCGTGAGCGTGGCCCGGCGGGCGAGCGCGGCGGTTCGCAGCCGCTCGCGCAGCGCCGCGTCGTCGAACCAGTTCCGCAGGGCGCCGGCCAGGGCGTCGGGGTCGCCGGGCGGCACCAGCCAGCCGGGCGGCGCGGCGGCCCCGATCGCGTCGGGCAGCCCCTGCGCGGTCGTGGCCAGGACGGGGACCCCGCGGGCGAGGGCCTCGGCGGCGACCATGCCGTAGGTCTCGCCCCGCGACGGGTGCACCAGCAGGTCCGCGGCCGCGTACAGGCCGCCGACGGCGCGCGGGCCGGCCAGCTCGATGCGGGAGCCGAGACCGAGCGCGTCGATGCGCTCGCGCAGCGTGGCGACGAAGTCCGCGTGGTGGTCGAGGGAGCCGGCGCAGACGCACGTCCAGTCCCGGTCGGCGACCCGCGCGAGGGCCTCGACCAGCACGTCGTGGCCCTTGTGGGCGCCGACGACGGCGACGCACAGCAGCGACCCGGCGCCGCCCGAGCCCTCCGCGAGCGGTGCCGGATCGACGCCCGGGGTCGCCACATGCACGTCGTCGGGGCTCAGGCCGTGCAGCTCGATGAGCCGGCGACGGGTCCAGCCGCTGGTCGCGATGACCCCGCTCGCCGCGCGCAGCGCCCGGGCCTCGGACGCTCGGAGGTCGTCGAAGGGCATGTGGACCAGCACGACCAGCCGCAGCCGGGCCGTGTGCGCCTCCAGCACCGCGGGCGCGCACGACGCGACCAGGCCGTCGATCAGCACCGCGGAGCCGTCCGGAATCCCGGTCAGGAGGGTGCCGAGCGCCGCGAGCTCCGCGGCGCTCGGCTCCGGCCACGCACCGAAGGCCGGTCGTTCGAGGACGGTCAGCCGGTCGCAAATTTCGCGGTCGTACCGGTTGCCGCCGCTCGGCGAGCCGGGGTCGTCGATGTCGTTGGGCAGGACGGCGAAGATCACAGAGCGCGCTCGTACGTGGCCCAGGCGACGTGGGACTCGCGCAGGGTCACCGACAGCCGCTCCAGCCCGGCCCCGCCCGCCCCCAGCGCCCCGGCGGCGACCCGCTCGGCCAGCCGGTCGGCGACCACCGCGGCGAGCATCTCGGTCGACGTGTTGACGCCGCTGAAGTCGGGCTCGTCGTCGAGGTTGCGGTAGTTGAGCGCGGCCAGGACGTCCTTGAGCTCCTGCGACGCCAGCCCGATGTCCACCACCAGGTTGTCGGCGTCGAGCTGCCGGCGGAAGAAGGTCACGTCCACGACGTAGGTCGCGCCGTGCAGACGCTGGGCGGGCCCGAAGACCTCGCCGCGGAAGCTGTGGGCGATCATCATGTGGTCACGGACGGTGAGGCTGTACACGCGGCATGCTCCTGTTCAGTAGGTGATCACGTGGCCGAGGGCCGGCAGCGTCCCGTCGGCGAGCCGGGGCAGCACCGCCGGCAGCTCGGCGAACGGGGACTCGCCGGTGATGAGGGCGTCGAAGACGGGGTCGCGCAGCAGGCGCAGCGCCAGGGCCATCCGGTCGGCGTAGGTGCGGGTGGCGGCCCGGGCCGGCGAGACGGTGCCGACCTGGCTGCTGCGGATCGTGAGCCGGCCCGAGTGGAACGCCCCGCCCAGCGCGAGGGTGACCGGGCGGTCGCCGTACCAGCTCAGCTCCACCACCGTCCCCTCGGCGGCCAGCAGCCCGAGCGCCGTCTGCAGCCCCCGCTCGGACGCGCTCGCGTGGACGACGAGGTCGCGGCCCCCGGCGGCCTCGTCCGGGCCGGCGAACGCGACCCCGAGCGCGTCCGCGACGGCCCGGCGGGACGGGTCGGTGTCGACCAGCTCGACCTCGGCCCCGGGCAGGCGGCCCAGCAGCGCGGCGACGCTGCAGCCGACCATCCCCGCGCCGACCACGCTGACCCGGTCGCCGATCAGCGGGGCCGCGTCCCACAGCGCGTTCACGGCCGTCTCCACGGTGCCGGCGAGCACGGCCCGGCGCGGCGGCACCCCCTCGGGCAGCGGCACCACCGACGCGCGCGGCACCACGTACTCGGTCTGGTGCGGATACAGGCAGAACACCGCCCGGCCGCGCAGGTCGGCCGGGCCCGCCTCGACCACGCCGACGTTGAGGTAGCCGTACTTCACCGGGAACGGAAAACCGCCCTCCTGGAACGGCGCGCGCATGGCCTCGTGCTGGTCGGGCGGCACCCGCCCGGCGAACACGAGGGTCTCGGTGCCGCGGCTCACGCCGGAGTACAACGTCCGGACCAGCACCTCGTCCTCGCCCGGCGCGGGCACCTCGACCGGGCGGATCTCGCCCCCCGACTCGGTGGTCCAGAACGCGTACGCCACTGGCATGCGAAAACTCCCTGGAATCGTGCAGATCGAACCGTCACGCCCGAATGCGCGTATGCACTGTCGGGTCCATGGTCAGCAAGCACAGCCTCGTACACGGAGCGACGATGCCGAAGGTTCGAACCGGTCCGGTCATTGGACTGATCTTCCATGTTGCCGTGCTCGGCGTCCTCTCGGGGACGGTCGGGCTGGGCACGGCGGGCTGGGCGGTCGGTCTCGCCGGTGGCCTGGTCGTCTCGATCGCACTCGAGGCGGGCCTGCAGCGCTGCGGGGCCGAGGCCTTCGGCGCCGCGAACTGGGTGACGCTGACCCGGGCCGGGCTCGCCGGGGGCGTGGCCGCGCTCACCGCCGACTCCTTCACGCGGCCCGTGTCGATCCCGGTGCTGTGCGTGCTCACCGCGGTCGCCCTCGCCCTGGACGCCGTGGACGGCAACGTCGCCCGGCGCACCGGCGGGGTCACGCCGCTCGGCGCGCGCTTCGACATGGAGACCGACGCCTGGCTGATCCTCGTGCTCAGCGCGTTCGTGGCCGAGTCCGTCGGGCCGTGGGTGCTCGCGATCGGGGCGATGCGCTACGTGATCGGGGTCGCCACGTGGCTCGTGCCCTGGCTGCGCGGGCCGGTCCCGCCCCGCTACTGGCGCAAGGTGGTCGCCGCGATGCAGGGCGTGACCCTCGCCGTCGCCGCGTCCGGGGTCCTGCCGCTCGCGGTCACGACCACCGTCGTGGCCATCTCGCTGCTGTTCCTCGTCGAGTCGTTCGGCTCCGAGGTGCTGTGGCGCTGGCGCCGGCAGTCGCTGCGGATCGCGGTGTCATCCTGATGTCCGTGCTGACACCCGACGTCGAGACCTCCGCGCCGCCGTCGCCCCCGGCGCGGCGGTCCCGGCTGCGCACCGCCCTGGTGTGGGCGGGCACGCTGCTCGGGGCCGCGGTGGTGCTGTTCACGCTGGTCACGCCGGATCGGCTCACGCAGTACTCCTCCGGGGCCTTTCTGCGGATCCCGATCGAGGGTCTGCTGCTCGTCGCGCTGTTCCTCGCCGTGCGCGGCCGGGCCCGGACCGTGGTGCTCTGGGTCGCCGGAGTCCTGCTCGGCGCGCTGTTCATCATCCGGCTGTTCAACCTCGGCTTCTACACCGCGCTGTCGCGCCCCTTCGACCCGGTGCTCGACTGGGTGCTGCTCGACCCGGCGTACGGCCTGGTCAAGTCCTCGCTCGGGCAACCGGCCGCGATCGTGATCACGGTCATCCTCGGCCTGGTCGCGCTCGGCGTGCCCGTGGTGATGACGCTCACGCTGCGCCGGCTCGCCCGCCTGGCCGTGCGGCACCAGGTGGCCACCACCCGCGCCACCGCGATCCTGGCCGCGGCCTGGGCGGTGTTCGCGGTCTTCGACGTGCAGGCCGCGAGCGGGGTGCCGGTCGCCTCCGACGGGGCCGTCGGCGCGCTCGGGACCCAGGTCTCGCTCGTGCGGCGCGACCTCGACGACAGCGAGAAGTTCGGCCGGCAGTCGCAGGTCGACGCGTTCCGCGACGTGCCCGGCTCGCAGCTGCTCACCGCGTTGCGCGGCAAGGACGTGCTGCTCACGTTCGTCGAGAGCTACGGGCGCGACGCGGTGCAGAACCCGCAGTACGCCCCCCAGGTCGGCGCGGTGCTCGACGACGGCACGACGCGGCTGGCGGCGAAGGGCTTCCAGGCCCGCTCGGCGTTCCTGACCTCCCCGATCACCGGCGGCGGCAGCTGGATGGCGCACGAGACGCTGCTGTCGGGCCTGTGGGTCGACAACAACCAGCGCAGCTCGTCGCTGCTGGCCGGCGACCGGTTCACGCTCAACGCCGCGTTCCGCCGGGGCGGCTGGCACGTCGGCGGGATCATGCCGGCCAACGACCGCGACTGGCCCGAGGGCCGGTTCTTCCAGTACCACGACCTCTACGACTCGCGGAACATGGGCTACAAGGGCCCGAAGTTCAGCTACGTGCCCGTGCCCGACCAGTTCACGCTCGCGGCCTACCAGCGCCTGCTGCGAGCGCCGGGCCACCGGCCGACCTTCACCGAGATCCCGCTCGTCTCCAGCCACGCGCCCTGGACGCCGATTCCGCAGCTGGTCGGCTGGGACGAGGTCGGCGACGGCAGCGTCTACCGCTCGATGAGCACCGAGGGCGACCCGCCGGACTCCGTGATCCGCACCTCGGAGAAGATCCGCACGGCCTACCGCAACGCGATCGTGTACTCGCTGAGCTCGCTGATCTCCTACGTGGAGACGTACGGCGACGACAACCTCGTGGTCGTCTTCCTCGGCGACCACCAGCCGTCGCCGGTCATCGTCGGGGACACCGCGAGCCACGACGTGCCGATCACGATCGTCGCCCGCGACCCCGCCGTGCTCGCGAAGATCTCGGGCTGGGGCTGGCAGGACGGCCTGCGGCCCGCGGACGGCGCGCCAGTGTGGCGAATGGACCAGTTCCGCGACAAGTTCCTGACCGCCTACCGCTGACGGCGCTTGCGTATCCTCGACGGATGTCGAGAGGAACGCGCCGGATCGCCGAGCGGGGGCGGATCGGGCCGTTCCCGGTGTGGGCGGTCATCGCGGCGGCCGTGGTGGTGCTGGTCGGGGCCGGAGTCGCCTTCGCGGTGTCCGGGGGCGACGGCTCCCCGCCGCCGGGGGCGGTGGCGTCCGAGGGCGGCTCGGCGCGTGCGAGCGCCGCGGCGCCGGCGTCGTCCGCCGCCGCGGGGTGCGCCGAGTCGGTGGTCGCCAAGCTGCCGCTCGAACTGCAGGCGGCCCAGTTGCTCATGATCGGCACGCCGCTGAGCTCGCCGCTCGGGGCGACGCAGACGCTGCGGCAGTACAAGCTGGGCGGTATCTTCCTCGCCGGGCGCTCCTCGGCCTCGGCGGCCACGCTGCGCCAGCAGATCGCCCAGCTCCAGGACGCGGCCCGGGCCGGCGGCGGGCTCGCGCTGCAGGTCGGCATCGACCAGGAGGGCGGCCAGGTCCAGACGCTCAAGGGCGACGACTTCCCGGCCATCCCGACCGCGGTCAGCCAGGGCCGGCTCGACGCCTCGACGCTGAACAGCCGCACCGCCGAGTGGGCCGGGCGGCTCAAGGGCGTCGGGATCACGATCGACCTCGCGCCGGTCGCCGACGTGGTGCCCGCGGACGTGGGCAAGAGCAACCCGCCGATCGGGGGATTCGAGCGGCAGTACGGCTCGACGCCCGGGCCCGTCGCCGAGGACGTGGCCACGGTGGTGACCGCGATCCAGGGCGCGGGTGTGCAGACCACGCTCAAGCACTTTCCCGGCCTCGGCCGCGTGCGCGTGAACACCGACACCTCGGCGGGCGCGCGCGACGACCTGACGACCGCGGACGACGCGGTGCTGCAGCCGTTCGTGAGCGGCATCAAGGCCGGGTCGGCCGCGGTGATGATCTCCTCGGCGACGTACCCGAAGCTCGACTCGAAGAACGTCGCCGCGTTCTCGGCGCCGATCGTGACCGATCTGCTGCGGGGGAAGCTCGGCTTCGACGGGCTCGTGATGTCGGACGACCTCGGCGCGGCGGTCGCGGTGTCCTCCGTCCCGGTGGGGCAGCGGGCCGTGAAGTTCGTGCAGGCCGGCGGCGACATGCCGCTGAGCGTGCGGCTCTCCGACGCCGGGCCGATGACGGATGCGCTCGTCACCGCGGCGAAGGCCGACCCGGCGTTCGCCCGGCGCGTGAGCGAGTCCGCGACCCGCGTGGTGCGCAGCAAGGTCCGCGCCGGGCTCGTGACCTGCGGCTGAGGCCCGTCTCACCCCAGGACCCGGCCCGGGTCGTCCGCGACTCGGTGTGCACAAGCGGGTTCAGTCGAGGTCGACGACCTCGCGGCCCAGGGGCCAGAACGCGGCCGGCACGAGCTTGAAGTGCGCGATGCCGAACGGGATGCCGATGATGGTGACGCACAGGGTGATGCCGGCCGAGATGTGGGTCAGGGCGAGCCACCAGCCGGCGAGCACCACCCACAGCACGTTGGCGAGGCCGGTCGCCACGCCGGAGCCGCCGGACCGCGCCCGCACCGTCCGGCCGAACGGCCACAGGGAGTACACCGCCAGCCGCCACGACGCGATCGCGAACGGGATCGTCACCACGAGCACGAGGCAGATGAGCGCGGCCAGGGCGTAGCCGAGGAACAGCAGGAGCCCGCCGCCGAAGATGACCCACAGGACGTTGAGAACGAAGCGAACCACGCCTCGATCATGACGTAGCGCCGCAACCGCGCACAAAGTCACCGGGCCCAGAAGGACGTTGCGCGCCGGTCGTCCGGCCGCCTTCGAGCATCTCGGGCTTCTCGGGTTCCGTCATCGGCCGGACACTACGCGCGGGCCGCCGGACCCATCCGATGTTCCGCGGCGAGGGTCCCGTGCGCGGCCTTCGTGGCAGTTTTCCGATCAGATTTCCGACTTGAGTAAGGATCCTTTGTTGCCGTACGACAAGGTCAACGCAATGTGATCATGGCAGCGCGGAATGTGAATTTCCACGCAGCCCCGGGCCGTAGGCGCTCAGTGATCCACACCGATACACTTCGCGGCGACATTTATCACATTGACTATCGTGGCCGGATCGCATCCGGCCCGTCGAAGCCTTGGAGAGCGCGCCGCGATGCGTCCTTCCGCTACACCCGTGCCCGCAACCCGGAACAACTCCACTGTGGACGGTGGGGTCCGGTGACGACGCAAGGACTCACCCGCCGCAAGATGAGCGGCGGGGGTGTGTGGCTCTTCCAGGTCGGCGCGAGCTCGCCGATGGCCGTGCTCGCCGGCGGTATCGTCGCCACCTACGCGGCCACCGGACTCGTCGCCACCCCGCTGACGTTCCCGCTGCTGGGCGTCATGCTCGGGCTCCTCGCGGTCGGATACGTGGCCATGTCGCGCACGGTGCCGCACGCCGCACCGGCCTACGCGCTGCTCGCGCACGCCTTCGGGCCGGTGGCCGGGCTCACGGGCGGGGCGCTCGCGCTGGTGTTCTACTCGGCCATCCAGATGAGTCTGTACGGCCTGATCGGCGTCACGATCGCGGGCCTGGTCGGCGGAGCGTGGCTGATCTGGGCCGCGGTCATCTGGCTCGTCGTGGCCATCTGCGGACTGCTGCACGTCTCGCTGTCGGCGTTCGTCGTCGGCAGCGTGCTCTGCGTCGAGCTCGCGGTCATCACGCTGTTCGACATCGCGAGCTTCACGCACCCGTTCGGCGGGTCGATCACCACGGCGCCGATCACCCTCAGCGGCCTGTGGGCGCCCGGCATCGGCGGTGCCTTCGCGCTCGGCATCGCGGCGTTCATCGGCTTCGACACGGCCCCGGCCTACTCCGAGGAGGTCCGCACGAGCCGGAGCATCGGCCGCTCCACGCTGGCCGCGGTGCTGTTCATGGCCCTGTTCTACGGGGTCTCGGCCTGGGCGCTCGCGGTGGCCGTCGGCGACCGGCAGATCGGCGCGACCGCGGCCAACCCGGACTCGGGCCTGCCGTTCTCGCTGTTCGACCAGTGGTACGGCAGCGGCCTGAGCCTGCTCGCGACGCTCCTGCTCGTCACGAGCGTGACGGTGGCCATGCTGTCGTTCCACAACACGATCGCGCGCTACCTCTTCGCCATGGCCCGCGAGGGCGTGCTGCCGGCGTGGCTGGCCCGCACCGGCACCAGTGGCCGGGCCCAGGGCGCGCCGACCGGCGGCTCGCTCGTGCAGAGCATCTCGGCCCTGCTCGTGGTCGGCCTCTTCGCCGCGGCCGGGGCGGACCCGATCGGCGTCATCTTCACCTGGTTCTCCGCGGCCGGCGCCGTGGGCATCCTGGTCATGCTCGTGCTCATCTCGACGGGCGCGATCCGCTTCTACCGCCGCGGCGGCGGGAGCACCGAGGGCCTGTTCGTCGCCACGGTGCTGCCCTCGCTCGGCGTGGTCGGCGGCCTGGTCGTGCTCGCGGTCATGGTGTCGCACCTGTCGTCGCTGCTGCAGATCGCCGAGAGCTCGCCGCTGCAGGCGATCATCCCGGCCATGGTGGTGCTGACGGTCGTCGTCGGCATGGTGTGGGGCTTCGCGCTGCGGGCCCGCAAGGCGCCGGTGCTCGCCGAGGTCGGCAAGGGCCGGCCGGACCCGCTGCGGGTGCTCGACCAGCGGCTGCAGGACCTCGATGTCTGACCCGCGCATCAGCCCCCCGCCGCCCCCCTCCTCGCCCGTGCCCTGGTGGGCGCTCGAGCGCACGAGCGAGGGGCCGACACCGCCGCCGGGCCACCCGCCCGAGCCCGAGACCCGCGCGCCCGGCCCGCGGCACATGCAGAGCGTGCCGACCGGCCCCGAGGCGGGACCGCCGCCGAGCGTGGACATCACGCCGACGTATCGGGGTGCGGTCGTGGCGCGGCTGCGGCGCTTCTCGTTCCTGCACGCGCGGCACGCCTGGGAGCGTCGCCGCCGCGATCCGCTCGCCCCGCACGGGGTGGCCCTGTTCTACAGCGAGCCGGAGCGCCGGTTGTACGACCAGCTGCGCACGGCCACCCGGATCTTCCTCGCCGACGACGAGGCCGCCTCCCTGCCGCACCTGCTGTACGGCATGGCCCAGCACGCCCGCGAGGGCTACGCCGCCGATCCGCGCTTCGATCCGCGCACGGCCATGTGCAACAAGACGGACTCGATGTCGGGCCAGGCCGTGTTCGCCGGCATCGGGGTCGTCACGCTCGACACGCAGTACGGCGACTGGGCCACCGCCCAGCGCACCGCGCGCAGCGAGGCCGACCTGCCGGGCCGCTGCTACGCCCGGCTCATCGACGGCACGATGCTGGTGCTCGACCGCGGCGGGGAGCTGCAGTTCAACGCGCTCACCGTGGACTGCTCGGTGCGGGACGGCAACACGCAGTACGGCACCCCGAGCATGCACTGGCGCTGGAACCCGGCGCTGGCCGAGACGCCCGAGTCCGACCCCATCTACCACGTGTGGCGGTGGATGGGCGAGATCGGCCGGATCGTCGACCACGGGTCGCGGCCGCGATGACCCCGGGGTCTCCGGCCGACCCGACGGTGACGGGCCGGCTGGACCAGCTGCACGCCGACCTGCTCCAGCACCGCGACTACGACCTCGGCTTCCCGGGCGCGACCGACCTGCCGGACGTGAGCGCCCTGGTGCCGTTCGAGCGCCTGCTGCTCAACAACGTCGGGCACCCGTTCGCGCCCGGCGGCGCGTACCGCCTGCACACCAAGCACCTCGAATACGAGGTGGTCGGGTTCCTGGCGGACCTGTTCGGGGCGCCGCTGGACAACCGGCACGGGTACGTCACCACCGGCAGCACCGAGAGCACCCACTGGGCGCTGTGGCAGGCGCGGCGGCAGCTCGCGGCCGCGACCGTCTACTGCTCCTCGTCGGCGCACTACAGCGTGGCCAAGGCCGCGGAGCTGCTGCGGCTGCGGCTGCGCGAGATCCCGGCCGACGAGCGCGGGGAGATGCGATACGAACTGCTCCACGCGGCGGTGAGCCGGGACTCGCGGCACCGCCGCGGCACCGGTGTCATCGTGGTGGCCTCGATCGGCACGACGATGACCGAGGCGGTGGACGACGTCGCCCGCATCGGCACGGCCCTCGACGCCGCCGGGGTCGAGCCGCGGCGGCGCTGGATCCACGCCGACGCCGCGCTGGCGGGCGTACCGCTGGCCCTGGACGAGGCCGTCGGCCGCCCCGCGTTCATGTTCACCGACGGCGCCCACAGCATCGCCGTCAGCGGGCACAAGTTCATGGCGGTGCCGTTCCCGTGCGGGGTGGTCGTGGCGCTCGCGGACCGGCACACGGGCCGGGGCGACATCACGTACACGGCCGCGCCCGACAGCACCATCACCGGCTCGCGCTCGGGGCACGCGCCGCTGTGGCTGTGGTACCTGCTGCGGCACTGGGGCCCGGCCGGCCTGCGGGCGCGGGCGGAGGGGGCGCGGGCGCTGGCGCGCTACACCGAACAGCAGCTGCGCGGCGTCGGCTGGCCGGCCTGGCGCGCCCAGCCGCGGGCCTTCACCGTGGTGTTCCCGCGCCCGCCGCAGCCGCTGCTGGACCGGTGGCCGCTCGCGACCGACGAGCGCGGCAACGCCCACGTCGTGCTGATGCCCGGCGTCCCGCCCGAACGCGTCGACCGCTTCGTCGCCGACCTGCGCGAGACCGTCGCCGCCGCGTCCGGGCTGCTGCCGGGCGCCCTGGCGAGCTGAGTCCGTCAGTCTGAGCGGCGCCGACCCTCCGGCCCGGGCGCCCGCACCCGAGACGGCGCCGCTGTCACCTGAGGCTTCGGCCCGCCCCTTGCTACTCGTCGAGCCAGGTGATCGTGCGCGGCCGGGGCTTCGGCGCGAGCGGCTTGAAGATCGGCCGCGGCGCGGGCCGGGGCACGGGCGGCCGGGGCGGCTCCGGCGGCGGCTCGGTGCACCAGGGCGCGGCGGTCTCGAACTCGAACCCGTCGATCGGCACCGGCTCGACCCGGATCGTGGTGACGGCCGGCGCCGGCTCCCGCAGCGGCCGCACCGACAGGTGCGGCGGCGGAGGCTCCGGCTCGTGCCGCGCCCCCGGTGGCTCGGGCGGGATCGCGGGCGTGATCCGGGGCGCGATCGTGGGCGGTGGGCGGCTGAAGAGCCCGGCGGCGGTCTCGCGGTTGGCGTAACGATCCCCGGCGGCTCCGGGCCCGGGGTCGCGGTCCGCGTCCGCGGCGCGTCTGCTGAATCGGACCACGTGCGGCACCTCCTCACCCCGGTGTACGGAGCGGAGGCGGCCCGGGATCAGTGCAGCCCGGTTCGGTCAGCCTGATTCGATCAGCCCGGTTCGGTCAGCCTGGTTCGGTCAGCCGGCGGGCGTAGGCGGCCATCGACCGCTGGTAGCGCGGCAGGTGCGCGGCGAGCGCCGCGACCGCCACCGAGACGGCCTCCCGCTCGCGGCCCGTGTCGACCAGGCACAGGGCGAGGGTCGCGCTGATGGCGTCGGCCAGGCCGCGCGTCGGCTCGTCGAGCCCGGCCGGGTCGAGGGCCCGCTCGGCCTCCAGTAGCGTCACCGCCGTGCCGGCCTGGCCGATGTTGCGCAGCGAGCTGGACATCTGGATCACCGCGCGGCGCCGCCGGTAGCCGGTGAGGCCGTGCTCGAGCGCGAAGCGGTAGAGGGGCACGGCCCGGTCGGAGTGCCCGGTCGAGTCCCAGGCGCAGGCCCGCTCGAACGCCGCGACCGGATCGTCCGCGGGCAGTTCGTCCGCGAGCGCGTCGATGCGGGCCCGGAACGCGTCCTGCCGGCCCTCGTAGTCGTCGATCGCCGCCCAGGCCGCGCCGATGCGCCGCTCCCAGTCGCTCACGCCGATTCGGTCGGGGCCGCCGCCGTGTCGAGGGCGGCCCGCAGCCGGCCCAGCCACTGCGCGAACGCCTCGACGCCGTCGAACGTGCGGGTGGCGACCTCGAGCAGGTCCGGCGGCGTCTCCGGGCCGTGGGTCACCACCAGCGCGTGACCGCCGCCGGCGACCGCCGCGCGCAGGGCCGGGAGGTCCCCGAGGTCGTCGCCGGCGTAGACGACGCGGGCCAGCCCCAGCCGCTCGACCAGCCGCGCCAGCGCGGTGCCCTTGTCCTGCCGGACGGGCGGGATCAGCTCGACGACGAGCTTGCCGGGCTCCGCGACCAGGCCGGTGCGCTCGGAGATCTCACGCACGGCCGACGCCACGGCCGCGGCGGCCGCGGTGCGGTCCGGGGCCAGCCGCCAGTGCATCGCGACCGAGACGGCCTTGTCCTCGACCTTCACGCCGTCCTCGTTGTCGAACTCCCGGTGCAGCCGCGCGCTCGCCTCGTGCACCGCGGGCAGCCAGGCCTCGATGGCCGGCTCGGTGTGGGTGACGCCGTCGCGCAGCTCCTCCAGGCCGTAGGAGCCCAGGAGCGCCACGCCGTCGACCGGCGCCCGGTCGCGCAGGAACGCCAGGGGCCGGCCCGAGATCAGGGCGACGAGGTCGAGGCGCCGGGCGAGCCCGGCGAGCAGGTCGTTCGTGCCGTCGAGCAGACGGCTCGAGGCCGGGTCGGTGACGATCGGTGAGAGCACCCCGTCGAAGTCCATCACGAGTCCGGCGCGCCCGGGCGCCGCGGTCAGGAGCTCGATCGTGGCGTCCGGTTCCGTCATCTGGACCTCACATCCGTCGGTCGCCATCGCGCCATTTTAGATCGCTTTCGTGTCGAGCAGGGGCACAGCGGCATCGGTGGCGTGCAGCAGGTCGGTGAGCTCGGCCACGCGGGCCGCGACGTCCGTCAGGTGGGCGTTGCGGCCGAAGGAGCGCGGCCGGGGGATGTCGACGGTGATGATGCGCTGCACCCGGCCCGGGCGGCTGCTCAGCACCGCCACGCGGTCGGCCAGCAGCACCGCCTCCTGGATCGAGTGGGTCACGAAGATCGTGGTCGGGCGCAGCTCCATGTGCACCTGCTGCAGCTGCCCCGCCAGCTCCTCCCGGGTGAGGGCGTCCAGGGCCGAGAACGGCTCGTCCATGAGCAGGACGCTCGGGCGCTGGATGAGGGCGCGGCACAGGGCCACGCGCTGCTGCATGCCGCCCGAGAGCTCATGGGGCAGGCGCCGGTGGAAGCCCGCGAGGCCGACCGCGTCCAGCAGGGACTGCGCGCGGGCGCGGTCGGGCGGGCGGACCCGGCCGCGCAGCTCCAGCGGCAGCAGGACGTTGCCGAGCACCGAGCGCCACGGCAGCAGGGCCGGGCGCTGGAACATCAGGGCGACGTCGGGGCGGGGGCGGGTGACCGGGGCCGCGCCGACGGTGACGCGCCCCGCGGTCGGGGCCAGCAGGCCGGCCACGAGCCGCAGCAGGGTCGACTTGCCGCAGCCCGAGCGGCCGATGACGGCCAGGAACTCGCCGGCCGCCACGGTCAGGTCGATCGCGCGCAGCGCCTCGACGTCGCCGGAGCGGGTGCGGAAGACCCGGGACACCCCGTCCAGCTCGATCATGACCCCTCCAGGAGAACGCGGGAACCGCTAGGCGGAGATCGCGCGGGCCCAGGGCAGCAGCAGCCGCTCCAGGCCCACGACGAGGTAGAACAGCGCGATGCTCAGGATCGCCAGCAGGGTGATGGCGGCGAACGCGAGCGGGGTGTCCAGCGAGGTGCCGGAGAGCACGACGACCGCGCCGAGGCCGCCGTTCGGGTTGCTGATCTCCGCGACGACGGCGCCGATGACGGCCAGCGAGATGCCGAGCTTGAGCCCCACGAACACCTGGGGGAGGGCCCAGGGCAGGCGCACCTTGAGGTACGCCTGCCACCACGACGCCGACAGGGACGTGGCCAGCTCGCCGAGGTCGGCCGGGGTCGAGGACAGCCCGGCGGCCGCCGACACCGCGATCGGGAAGAAGCTGATGAGCACGATCATCACGATCTTCGGGCCGGGGCCGTAGCCGAGCCACACGATCAGCAGCGGCGCGAGGGCCACCTTCGGGATCGAGTTCAGGGCGACCAGCAGCGGCAGGGTGGCCCGTTCGACCGCCCGGGACATGGTCAGCAGCATCGCGATGAGCAGCCCCGCGACCAGCGCGATCAGGAACCCCAGGGCCGTCTCGCGCAGCGTCGCCCCGGCCTCGGCGAGCAGGTACCGCGGCTGCGCGCGAAACGCCGAGACGACATCCGGGGGCGAGGGCAGGAAGAAGGACCGGATGCCGAAGAGCGCGGTCGCACCCCACCACAGCCCGACGGCCACCGCCGCCCCGGCGAGGGGCAGCGACAGCCCGGCCCAGCGCGAGCTCATGACCCGTCCGGTCGCCGGCCGATGGTCGAATACGTGAAATGGCTCCGGACGACCAGGCGGGGATCCCGCACGGCGGAGTACAGCTGCCGGATCCGCTCCGGCGTGAACCCCGCGGCGATGAAGTCCTCGCGCAGCTGGGCCACGTTGACCGCGATCAGCACCGCCCCCGGGCTGCCCCCGGGCCAGGCGGCGGCGTTGATGACGGTGTCGACCCCGGTCAGCCCGTGCGCGAGCATCACGGCGTGCACCCGCGCGGCCCAGGTGGGGTCGTTGCCGCGGGCCGGGAGCACCCGGTTCACGAGGATGTCGCGGTACTCCTCGATGAGCTGCGCCGTCTCGCGGTCCGGCGCGGCCAGGCACAGGTTGCCGAACTCCGTCGCCCAGTCCTCGATCACGAGCGCCCCGCCCGGGGCCAGCGCGGCCGCGAGCCGTTCGAGGACCGCCTCGCGCTCGGGGATGTGCAGCAGCACGAGCCGGGCGTGGATGAGGTCCCACGGCCCGTCCGGCACCGGCTCGCGCACCAGGTCGTGCCGCAGCACCCGGAACCCGGCGCCGAGCGGTAGGTGCCGGACGTTGAGGTCGGTGGCCAGCACGTCCGCGCCCCGCTCGGCGAGCCAGCGGGCCACGCTGCCGCCGCCCGCACCGACCTCGAGGCAGCGCCGACCGGCCAGGTCGCCGAGCGAGCCGAGGCGCTCGAAGGTGAACGGGTCGAGGATGTCCGACAGGTGACTGTGCCGGCCGACGGACTCGGGGTCGTCGTTGTCGAACGAGTAGCGCGACGGGCCGGGGTCGATGAATGTGCTCACGGCTCAGGCCTTCGGGGTGAGCGAGAAGTCGACGACCGCGTCCGGGGTCAGGCCGGCCGGGATGAGCCCGGCGGCCTGGAGGGTGGCGATCGCCCGGGCGACCCGCTCCTGCTCCATCACGCCGATCGCGCTGCCGGAGCTGACGTACGGCGTCATGAGCGTGATCTCGCCGACGGCGGCGGTGACGTCCGCGGCCGGCTGCGCCTTCTTGAGGATCTGCGCGGCCTCGTCGGGGTGCTCGATCGTGTACCTGAGCGCCTTGAGGCACGCGTCGCGGAACCGGCGGGCGAGGTCCGGGCTGTCCTTGGCGATCTTCGCGGTGGTGATGATGCCGTTGCCGTACAGATCGCCGAGGTACTTGCTGTAGGGCAGCACGACGGCCTTCTTGCCGCCGGCCGCCTTCTCGATGCCCTTGGACCCGATGAGGAACGTGCTCAGCGCCTGCACCTGACCGCCGGCCAGCAGCGCGGGGAGCTGGGCGGGCTGGGCGTTGACCCACTGGATCCTGCTCGGGTCGATCCCGGCCAGCTTGGCGTAGCCCGGGAACAGCAGCTGGTTCACCGAGCCGGTGGCGGCGCCGAGCTTCTTGCCCTCGAGGTCCTTGGGCGCGGAGATGCCGGAGCCCTCCAGCGCGATGATGGACACGAGGGTCTGCTGGTGGATCGCGGCGATCGTGCGGAAGTCCTTGTACTCGCCCTTGCCCGCGAGGATCCAGGCGCCGATCAGGTCGAGGTTGGCGAACTGCGCCTGCCCGGAGGCGAGGCCCTTGAGGTTCTCGCCCGTCGCCGCGCCGAGCTGGATGGTGACGTCGAGGCCGGCCTCCTTGAAGTACCCCTTGTCCTGGGCCACCCACGCGAACGCGTCGCGGCCGACCGCGCCGAACGCCGTCAGGTAGGTGACCTTGTCCGCCGGTCGCCCCGCGTCGGCCGCCCTGGGCTGCGGCTGCGAATCCGATGAGCACCCGGCCGTGCCGATCATGACGATGGCGAGCGCCGACACGAGCAATGTGCGATAACGCCTCACTGCCTGGACCCCCAAATTGAGTTTTCGAAAACTGATCTAGCCGAGCAGACGCCACCGGCCGCCGCGCGCCTCGAGCATGGTCAACGATTGCGGCGTGAACCCGGAATGATTGTCTGGCGTAAATCGAATGGAGCCGCTGAGCCCGTCGGTCTGCGCCGATTCCAGCCGGGCCCGCAGGGTGGGCCCGTCGAGCGATCCGGACTGCACCACCGCATTCGCGATGAGTTGTAAGGCGTCGGCCGCGAATGAGGCATGACCGTGGTAGGTGCCGTAGCGGGACGTGTAGTCCTGAAACCATTGCCGCCGGGCCGCCTTCGCGGGCGTGGTCGCGATGACGTCGTCGATGGCGAGCGTCGGCGTGAAAACCAGGGCGGTGGCGTCGGCGCCGGCGAACGGGCCGCCGAGGAAGAGCTCGCCCGCGGCGGCGGCGTCGAGGTAGACCTGGCCGTGGTAGCCGGCGTCGCGCACCGCCCCGAGCGCGAGCGCCGCCTGGGACGGAAAGCCCCAGATCACGACCGCGTCCGGGCCGCCGGCCAGCGCCGAGCGCGCGGCCTTGCCGAGGTCGGTGCCGGCCGGCGCGAACTGGGCGCGGCCGACGACCTTCGCGCCGATCTTGCCGGCCTCGCGGGCCGTCGCGTCGGCGCCGTATCGGCCGTAGGCGTCGTCGCTGCTCAGCAGCGCGACCTTGCGCTGGCCGGCCCGGCCGAGCTCGCCCGTCAGCACGACGGCGTCGTCCTCGGCGCCGGGGGCGAGGCGGAAGATGTACCGCCGCTCGGCCGGCGGCGCGATGACGTCCGCGACCGGCGACAACGCGATCGTCGGCACCCGCCGCTCCTCGATCGCCCGGGCCGCCCCGGCGGTGCACTCGGCGCAGGTCCCGGTGACGATCGCGGTCACGGCCGGGTCCGCGGTGAAGGCCGTGAGCTGGCTGAGCGCGGTCGCCGGGTCGCCCCGGTTGTCCTTGATCCGCACCGTCAGCCGGCGCCGCCCGAGCAGCCCGCTCGCGTTGATCTGGGCCGCCCGCAGCTCCAGCGCCCGCTGGTAGGCCACGCCGACGTCGGCCGCGCTGCCCGACAGCTCGAGGCTCGCCGCGACGAGGATGCCGGCCTCGGTCCTGGCGTTGGCAGGCGTGCACGCGCTGGTCGATATCAGGGCCACCGCCAGCATCGCCGCAACATAGCGCCAGCGCCGCAAGTCGATTCCCCTCGATCGAATCCCCGTGCATTCGGATGCACACCTTGCCAACTCGCGCCAGGTCGGTCAAGTGGGTCGAAATGCGCCGTGTTAACTTCTCCGACATCCTTCATGTAGTGGTAACAATGAATGCGCTGGTTACGCTGGTGATCGACATTGCTCGCTTGATCAACAATGTGCCCGATGGGCTTGCCGGGGTTTCCGAGATCGTGCCGTTCATGGTGGAATGCCGTGTCCTGCGCCCCGGCACCCGCTCATTGGCGGCCACGAGTACGCGGAGAACTCGCGCATGCCCGTATCGAACAGGCCTGCCGGTGGTGGGTTTCGCATCCGCCGGCCGCGGCTGGCCAACGCCCGCATCCGCTCGAAGCTCGGCCTGATCCTGCTGATCCCGCTGCTGGCGATCGTCACGCTGGCCGCGCTGCGGCTGCACGACGCGGCCGCCCGGGCCAGCGACGCCGACACGGTCGGGGCCCTGACCCGGCTCTCCGCCGACGTCTCCGCCCTCGCCCAGGAGGTGCACCTCGAGCGCATGGCCGCCGCGGCGCTGCTGTCCGCGCCCGATGCGAAGCCGGACGCGTACAACCGCCAGATCGAGCGCACCGACGCCGCCGTCGCCGCGTACACCAAGCGCCGCGACTCCCTCGGCGCCGTGCCGGCCGGTGTGCGGGACCGCCTGGAGCGCATCGACGCCCAGCTCGACGTGCTGGCCGCGATCCGCAAGGACGTCGGCGGCGGCCGGGGCGCGTCGGTCGCCGAGGTGCTGCTGCGCTACGGCGTCGTCGCCGACGACCTCGTCTCCTACCGGGAGGCCGTCGCCCAGGTCCGCACCGACCAGGCGCTCGCCGACGAGCTGCGGGCGGCCGCGGCGTTCTCCAAGGCCAAGGCGCGGGTCGCCGAGCAGGAGGCGGTCTGCTTCGCCGCCCTGAAGACCGGCTCCCTCGACGCCCATCAGCTCTCGGCGCTGCTGGCCACGCTCACCGGCCAGCAGGAGGCGTTCGTCGCGTTCTCGCTCTCGGCCAGCGTGCCCCAGCGCCGCATCGTCGAGTCCGCCATCGCCGGAGACGCGACCCAGATGGCCGACGACCTGACGAGCACCCTGCGGCGCACGGCCGGCCAGCCGCGCACGGTCGGCGCCGAGGACGCGCGGGCCGTCTTCGGCGCCGTCAACGACCTCATGCGCTGGACCGAGGCGCGCCTCGACGACCAGCTCGTCGGCGACGCCAAGGCCGTCGGCTCCACGGTGCGCCGCCAGGTCGTGCTCGAGTCCGCGGTGCTCTTCGCGATCCTCGCGCTCGTGGCCGGCCTGGCCTTCGTCACCGCCCGCTCGATGGTCCGCTCGCTGCGGGGGCTGCGGCAGACCGCGCTCGGCGTTGCCGAGCACGAACTGCCCGAGCTCGTTCTGCGGCTGCGCGACGCGCGGACCGTCCAGGAGCGCTCGCCCCGCCAGATCGCCGCCGAGATCCGCAACCCGGCCGGGCTCGACCGCCGCGACGAGATCGGTGAGGTGGTGCGCGCCTTCGACACCGTGCACCGCGAGGCGGTCCGGGTCGCGGCCGAGCAGGCCGTGCTGCGCGACAGCGTCTCGGCGATGTTCCTCAGCGTCGCCCGCCGCAGCCAGACCCTCGTGGACCGGATGATCGGCCAGCTCGACCGGATCGAGCGCGGCGAGGACGACCCGAAGCGGCTCGCCCAGCTGTTCCAGCTCGACCACCTCGCCACCCGGATGCGGCGCAACGACGAGAACGTGCTCGTCCTGGCGGGGGCCGACACCGCGCCGCCGCGCCGCCAGGACGCGCCGCTGCTCGACGTGATCCGGGCCGCCCAGTCCGAGATCGAGCTCTACGAGCGGGTCGAGTTCGCCGAGACCGACGCGGACGTGCTCGTCGCCGCCCCCGCCGTCAACGACGTGGTGCGGCTGCTGGCCGAGCTGCTGGACAACGCGACCCGCTTCTCGCCCCCGCACGCCCCCGTCGTGGTCTCCGGCCGGCGCATCGGCGACCGCACGATCGTGCGCGTCGAGGACCGCGGCCTCGGCATCGACCCCGCGGCGCTGAGCGACCTCAACCGCCGCCTGGCCGAGCCGGCGCCGGTCGACGTCGGCGCGTTCCGGCTCATGGGCATCGCGGTCGTCGGCCGGCTCGCCGCCCGGCACCGCATCACGGTGCGGCTGGGCGACAACGCCGGCGGCGGGACCGTCGCCGAGGTGGTGCTGCCCGCCGGCGCGCTCGTGCGGCGGCGGGACGAGCGGCGCACGGCGCTGCCGACCCGGCGCCCGGCCGCCCCGCCGCCCGAGCCGCCCGCCGCCGGGCCGCGGCAGGTGGAGTGGCGGGAGGAGCGCCGGGCGGATCCCCTGGGCGCAACCGCGGGGCCGTCGGCCGGCGATGACACCACGGAGCTGCCGATCTTCCGGGCGATCGAGGACACCTGGTTCCACGAGCACGGCCACAGCGCGCTCACCGGACCGCCGCCCGCGCCCGCCGCGGCACCCGCCGGCGGTGCGGCCAGGGGCGGCTGGCGGACGCGGGCCGACGAGGGCTGGCGGGCGGCCGCCGCGGCGCAGCACCCGCGCACCGACGCCAGCACCCGCTCCGGCCTGCCGATCCGCTCGCCGCAGGCCCAGCTCGTGCCCGGCGGCGTGCCCGCGCGCCCGGCCAAGCTCAAGCGGCCCAGCGCCGAGGAACTGCGCGGGCTGTTGTCGTCGTACCAACGGGGAGTCCAGCGCGGACGTCAGGCCGGTGCGGCCGCGACGGACCACGCCCAGCCAGCGGAGGAGAACCACAGATGAGCGGGTCCGGCGCACTGGAGAGCCTGAGCTGGCTGCTGGACAGCTTCGCCCAGCCCCTGACCGGGGTCGCGCACGTCATCGCCGTCTCGGCCGACGGCCTGCTGCTGGCCGCGACCGGCGACCTCCCGCCGGACCGGGCCGAGCAGCTCGCCTCGATCACGGCCGGGCTGGTCAGCCTCACCTACGGCGTCGGCCGGCACTTCGAGGGCGGCCGGGTGCGGCAGACGATCGTGCACATGGAGGCCGGCTACCTGATCCTCATGGCGATCAGCGACGGCTCGTCGCTCGTGGTGCTCGCGGCCCGCGACTGCGACGTCGGCCACGTCGGCTACGAGATGGCGCTGCTGGTCGAGCGGGTCGGCAAGTCGCTGGTGTCACCGCCGCGGGAGACGGTGGCCCCGTAGATGGTCCAGGGCGGCGATGAGGACCCGCGCGGAGCCCTGGTGCGTCCGTACGCGGTGACCCGCGGCCGGACCGAGCCCACGCGCGAGATCGCGATCGAGGCGGTGCTGCTCACGGTGCGGCAGGGGGCGGAGGCGAGCCGGTACGCCGGGCGGGAGTGGCGGCTCATCGCGAACCTGTGCGCCGACCGGCCGCAGTCGCTGGCCGAGGTCGCGGCGTGCCTGCGCGTCCCGCTCGGCGTCGCCCGGGTCCTGGTGGCCGACATGATCACCGAAGGGATCCTGACCCTGCACGAGCCGCTCGAGGCGGGCGACTCGCAGGAGCGGATCCATGTCCTGGAAAGGGTTCTCGTTGGACTCCGCAACCTCTGAGCGCCGCCGCCCGGGCGCGAGCCGCGTCACCGCCGTGAAGATCCTCATCGCGGGAGGGTTCGGCGCCGGCAAGACCACGCTCGTCGGCGCGATCTCGGAGATCCCCCCGCTCACCACCGAGGCGATCATGACCGCGGCCGGCGTGGGGGTCGACGACACGGGCGGCGTGCCGGGCAAGAGCACCACGACGGTGGCGATGGACTTCGGGCGGATCACGATCGCCGAGGACCTGATCCTGTACCTCTTCGGCACCCCCGGCCAGAACCGCTTCTGGTTCATGTGGGACGAGCTGGCCCGGGGCGCCCTCGGCGCGGTCGTCATCGTCGACACCCGCCGCATCGAGGACAGCTTCGCCGCGCTCGACTTCTTCGAGCACCTGGGGCTGCCGTACCTCGCCGCCGTCAACTGCTTCGAGGGCGCGCCGCGCTACGACGCCGAGGAGGTGCGCCAGGCGCTGGCGATCGCCGGGCACGTGCCGCTCGCCCTGTTCGACGCCCGCTCGCGGGACTCGGTGCGCCAGACGCTGATCGCCGTCGCCGAGCACGCGCTGCGGACGCTGACCGCGGGCCGGCCCCGTCCCTGACGGAGCCGGCCCGCGGGTGCGGGTCAGGCGGCCGGGTCGAACGGGATCCCGGTGGGCTTGGACGCGGTGAGCAGCGGCACGAACCGGCCATCGTTGATCTTGATGGTGGCCGAGCCGAAGTCGGCGGTCATGAGCCGGTCGCGCAGCGCCGTGCTGGGCCAGCCGTTCCAGTCGACCAGCGGCGGGTAGCGCCAGGTGTGGTAGTGGTTCTCCGGCGGCTCGTCGTTGCCGTTGGCGAGCCGGAAGAAGTGGGTCGAGGCGCCGTCCTTGTGGTAGACGGTCTTGGGGTGCGAGCCGTCGAAGCGGACCTGCGAGCGCGGGTAGGTCACCTGGCTGCTGTGCTGCGTCGTGGTCACGTACTCGACCTGGTTGGTCGCCTGGTTGACCCAGGAGATGACGTGCTCCCAGTCGTGCCGGTGGCCGCCCAGGCTGATGCCGGGCAGCGCCTGGTCCTTCTCGAAGTAGCTGGCGTAGACGATCGCGCACCAGCCGTTGTTGCACTTCGAGCGGGCGTAGGTCTGCGAGCGGTCGAGGTCGGACTGGTCCCGGCAGTTGCCGTTGAGCGCGCCGGTCGGGTTGAGGCCCGGGTTGAGGGTGCCGGTGGGGCTGATGGCCGCCACGGCGTAGCAGCCGTCGGTGTCGTAGTCGTAGGCGGGGGAGAACGACTGCTCGTACCCGCCCGCGTTCTGCGGCAGGTTCGGCAGCGAGTCGGCGAAGGCCGCGGTCGCGGGCAGCAGGACGACGAGTGCGGCCAGGCCGGCCACGATCATCGACGCGCTACGACGATGCCTGGGTTTCAATGCTTCCCCTTCGTGGGTCGTCAGGTACGCCCAAAATATTGATGCAGGCGAGTATCTCGCGCGACCGGCCGGGTGTGAACATCGAGGCGTTCCCGGGTGAACCGCGGACGGGCGGACGGCGCGGTTCCGCGGCCGTCCGGTCACGGTGGGCAACCGAAACGACGACGTTTTCGTGACGCGGGGCCGTATTGGCCGGGCCGGGCCAAGCGGATCGTTCGCCGCGGCGGCGCGCTTGCCTGGTCAGGGCCGCGAGACCGCGAAACCTCTCACCGGCTCACGGGCACGGCGAATCATGTCGGCCGGGTGACGTACGGACGTCCGGCACCGGGCAGCGTTGGCTTCGCGACATATCCACGCACGGGCGACACGGAGGCACACATGACCGCAGGCACCGCTGAACGATCCCGACAGCAGACCCAGGGTCAGGAAGGAGAGGGCGAAGAACAGAGCATGCTTCCCCTCCTGCTGATGGCGCTGATGGCGCGCCGGCAGCGGCAGGGCGAAGGCCTGATCGAGCACCCGCTGCTGCTCGCGGCGCTGGCGAATCGGCGGCAGGAGGGCCGGAACATCTTGGAGAACCCGCTGTTCATGGCCGCGCTGATGCGCAACCGGCAGGAGAGCGGCGAGGAGGGTATCGAGCACCCGCTGCTGCTGCTCGCGGCGCTGGCGAGCCGGCGGCAGGAGGGCCGGAACATCTTCGAGCACCCGCTGTTCATGGCCGCGCTGATGCGCAACCGGCAGGACGGCGGCGAGGAGGGTATCGAGCACCCGCTGCTGCTGCTCGCGGCGCTGGCGAATCGGCGGCAGGAGGGCCGGAACATCTTCGAGCACCCGCTGTTCATGGCCGCGCTGATGCGCAACCGGCAGGAGAGCGGCGAGGGCATCGAGCACCCGCTCCTGGCCGCGGCCATGATGGCCGGCCGCTGACGGCTCGGCACGCGATCCGCCCTTCGGCCGCGGGTGTTGGGCGGGATCGTGCCGAGTCCGATTCGAGTCCCGACAAACGCTGAGGAGTCATCGTGGCCGAACGAGGGTCGAAGGAAGAACCCGCGCACGAGTCACCCGAACCGATCGAGTCGCTGATCGACGACGCCATCCGGGAGATCCTCGAGGAGGCGGGCACGCCCGGGGCCGCGCACGCCAGGTCCACGGCGCCGCTGCTCGACGCGATGGTGTCGACGACACGCGCGCGCGGCGGGCAACGGGGATCGGTGATCGAGCGCGTCCTGCTCGCCGAGGCCTTGGCGGGCGCCCTGGCCGACGCGCTGGCGCCCGCGCTGGCCGCGGTCCTCGCACCGAGGATCGTGGACATGCTCGAAGGCGGCGGGCAGGACGCCGAACCGCCGCACCGGGAGCAGGCGGCGGCCGGCCGCACCCGCAAGTCCGACAGCAAGTGACACCAGCTCGCCGGCCTGCGCGCGGGTAACGGCGCTCGCCGGTCACCCGCGCGCCCGCATGGCGTCTGCGCCGTCCGACGCCACCGAACCACATTGCCGTCGCCCCCTCCGGTCACGCAGGCCCGCAGACCGTTCACACGACGCGGGCTAACCCACAACCATCAGCGTCGAACGCCGGGCGCCGCGGGTCATCCTTCTTTGAAGATGAAACCGTCACCCTGCGTACCCGCCGCGGCGACCCGCGCTTGTGGCCGGCGCCGAACCATGCCCCGAGGGTGAGGCGCGGCACGTCCCGACCGGCGGAGGGTGATTTTGAAGTCCGCCGCGCGTGATGCGGGCGAATCCGTTCGGAGGTGGACGATGACGACCACGCACTGGTATCAGCGCCGCGCCTGGAGGCACTCCGGTTCGGCCACCGCGGCCGAGCCCGTCTGGCAGGTGATGATCCTTGGAGCCGTCACGGTGTGCTTCGGCATCGTCGTGCTCGTCTGGCCGGGGGAGACGCTGCGCCTGCTCGGGCTGGCCACCGGAGTCTGGCTCATCGTCGCGGGCGCGACCCGTGCGTTCGCCGCGTTCGACCGGGACCGCGGCGCGACGCATCGGGTGCTGGCCGCCGTCGTCGCGGTGATGCTGGTCGCGGCGGGCGTCGCGTGCCTGCGCAGCGCCGAGGGCGGCGAGCGTGTGCTGGCCGCGCTCATCGGGCTGTCCTGGCTGGTGAGCGGCTTCGTCCAGCTGACGGTCGCGATGCTTGCGAGCGGCCCGGTCCGCACCTGGCTCGCCATCCTCGGCGGTGTCTCGGCCGTGGCCGGCCTCGTGTTCATCCTGTGGCCCGGCCCGTCGCTCATGGCGCTGATCCTGCTGACCGGCATCAGCGCGCTGCTGATCGGGGCCGGCGAGATCGGATTCGCGCTGCGACTGCGGTCGGGCGGCAAGCACGCGGTGTCCGAGCTGACGGGGTCCTGACGCCTGGGGTGCCGGTCGGGCGCTTGTCGCCCGACCGGCGTTGTGCGTCCAAGGGCGCGGACGCCGTGCCCCCGGGGCCGGGCGGTCGCTAGATCTGGCTCGCGCCGCCGTCCACGTAGATCTCGGCGCCCGTCATGAACGCGCTGGCGTCCGAGGCGAGGAAGACCACGGCGTCGGCGATCTCCTCGGGCCGGCCGAGCCGGTTCATCGGCACCCCGGCGGCCAGGCTCTTCAGCAGTTGCTCGGCCGAGCCGGGGTCGCCGGCCAGGCCGCTGAGCCCGGGCGTCTCGATCGGGCCGGGCGCGATGGCGTTGACCCGGATGCCCCGGCCGACCAGCTCGGCGGCCCAGCTGCGGGTGAACGAGCGCAGGGCCGCCTTGCTGGCCGCGTAGACGCTGAACGACGGGGCCCCCTTGACGTCGATGTTGGAGCCGGTCAGCACGACCGACGCGCCCCGGTTGAGCAGTGGCAGGACGGCCTGGACGGTGAACAGCGTGCCGGCGACGTTGGTGTTGAACGTGTCGGCGTAGTGCTGCCAGGTGATGTCGCCCAGCGCGGCGAACTCGCCGCCCCCGGCGTTGGCGAACAGGATGTCGAGCCCGGCGCCGCGCTCCCGGATGGCGGCGGCCACCCGCTCGAGGTCGCCCGCGTTCGCGACGTCGGCGCGGATCCCCGTGGCGTTGCCGCCGAGTCCGGCGACGGCCTCGTCGAGCGCGTCCTGGCGGCGGCCGGTGAGGAACACGTGCGCGCCCTCGGCGGCGAGCCGCTTGGCCGCGGCCAGGCCGATACCCGAGGTGGCTCCGGTGACGAGGGCGGTCTTTGCGGTGAACATGGTTCCTCCTGAGCGAGCTAGTTCTGTACCGTTCGGTAAATAAATGGAACGCTAGCATCGTGGAGATATTTCTGTACCGACCGGTTGGATGAGGTGTGTCACCATGACCCCAGCGCCGGGCCGGCCTCGCGGCTTCGACGCCGACGCGGCCCTCGACCGGGCGATCGAGGTGTTCTGGCGCCACGGTTACGAGGGTGCCTCGCTCGCCGACCTCACCGAGGCCATGGGCATCAACCGCCCCAGCCTGTACGCCGCCTACGGCAACAAGGACGAGCTGTTCCGCCGCGCGGTCGCCCGCTACGCCGAGGCCGACATGGCCTACGCCCGCCGGGCCCTGGCCGAGCCCACGGCGTACGCCGTCATCGAGCGCTTCCTGCGCGACAACGCCGACGCGCTGACCCGGGCCGACCGGCCGGCCGGCTGCCTGTCCATCCAGGGCGGCCTGGCCGCGGGCAGCGACGACGGCCGGGCCGCACGGTTCCTGGCGGCCAGCCGCCTGGCCGGGGAAAGGGCGCTCGCCGGGCGCCTGGCCCGGGCCGTGGACGAGGGCGACCTGCCGCCCGGGACCGACCCGGTCGCCCTGGCCCGCTTCGTGATGGTGGTCAGCGAGGGCAACGCCGTGCACGCGGCGGCCGGCGTGAGCCGCGACGCCCTGCACGCCACGATCGACATAGCGCTGAGCGCCATCCCGGCCGATAGGCTGACGGGCCATGACCCGGCGGACGACGGCCACGGCGCTGCGCAAGGCCAGGGACTCGCATGAGCTGCTGCGCGTCGGACGCCTCTGGTCGGACGGGACCTTCGAGGGCTACGTCGGCGCGGTGGCCGAGACCTGGGCCGCGCTGCACATCCTCGACGACAACATCTACCTCGACGGCTTCGCGGCCGTGCGGCTCGACGACGTCACGTCGATCGAGCGGCGCGGCGGCCCCGAGGCGTTCGCGGCCCGCTCCCTGGCCCTGGACGACAGCTGGCCGCCGCCCCCGCCACCCGCGGACCTGGACCTCACGTCGGCGCGGCGCATCCTGGTCACCGCGGCCCAGCGCTACCGGGTGGTGAGCATCTACATCGAGCGCGACGACCCCGACGTGGTGTTCGTCGGGCGGGTCGTGGGCTTCAACCAGAAGACGCTGATGCTGCTGGAGCTCACCGCGAAGGCGGAGTGGCTCAAGGAGCCCAGCGCCTGGCGCCTGGACGAGATCACGAGGATCGACTTCGGGGGCGAGTACCAACGCAAGCTCCTGCGCGTCGCCGACGCCGCCCGATGAGCGGCCACCGACCCGTGCGTTCGCGCCGCCCGCGGGCCGGCTAGAGGCGCAGGCCGCGCGCGACCAGCTCGGTGGGCAGCACCACCGTGCGCGGCCAGGACCGGTCGCCGTCGATGCGGCGGAAGAGCAGCTCGGTGGCGGTGCGGGCCAGGGCGCGCGTGTCGTAGGCGATCACCGTCAGCGGGTACGGCACCAGGCGCGCCAGCTCGAAGTCGTCGAAGGCGAGCAGGGCGGCGTCGCTGCGGCGCCGGTAGAGCTCCTCGATCACGCCGAGGGTGATCCGGTTGTTGAGGCTGAAGAAGGCCGTCGGCGGGTCGGGCTGCTCGAGCAGCTCCGCGACGACCCGGCCCGCCGCCGCCGGATCGCGGACCCCGTCGCGGACCAGGCGGTCGTCGTACGGGGCGCCGGCCTCCACCAGCGCGTCCTGCGCGCCGTCGAGGCGCTCGCGCATGGTGTAGACGCCGATCGAGTCGAGCAGGACGGCGATGCGGCGGTGGCCGGCGGCGACGAGGCTGCGCACCCCTTCGCGGGCGCCCCCGCGGTTGTCCAGCAGCACCGTGTCGGCGCGCAGGTTCCCGGGCGGCCGGTCGAGGAAGACCACGGAGGTGCCGAGCTCGACCTCGGCGCGCAGGAAGGAGTGGTCGCACCCGGTCGGGCTGCCGGCCGGCACGACGAGCAGCCCGTCGACCCGCCGGGCGCACAGGTCCCGCAGCAGCTGCTGCTCGCGCGCCGGGTCCTCCTCGGAGCTGGCGATGATGAGCATGGTGTCGCGCTGCCGGGCGATCTCGGCGGCCGCGCCCGCGATGGTCGCGTAGAACGGGTTGGCGATCTCCTCGATGAGCAGCCCGACGGTGGCCGTCGCCTGCCCGGAGCGCAGCGAGCTGGCCAGGTGGTTGCGCCGGAAGCCGAGCTCGGCCACGGCGGCGAGCACCCGCTCGGCGAGCTCGGGCTGGACGTACGGCGCGTCGTTCACGACTCGCGACACGGTCTTCAGGCTCACGCCGGCCCGGGCGGCCACGTCCGCCATCGTGGGCCGCCTGATGCGGCCCGGCTCGCTTGTCACGCGAAAGACCATAGCCGGACATTGGCGGTCCTTGACAACGTTGACACAAAATTCGCGATTACGCGCATGGATCTTGACAACGTTGTCAGGTGGCGCCAGGCTGACGCTCGCCACCGGGCGTGCCCCTGCGCCCGTGATCACCCCTGGAGTTCCCCATGAAAGTGCCCAGGACCCGCCGACGACTAGCCGGGGCAGCCGCATTCCTGCTGCCCGTCGGACTCCTCGTCGCCGCCACCACCGCGAGCGCCGCCACGCCGCCCGGCGACTTCGGCTCCTCCTTCGAGACCACCGACCCCAAGCCGGCCACGACCACCGTCGAGACCGACGCGAGCGGCCGGCCGATCCAGGGCAACCTCTCCGGATCCAGCCCCAACGGACTGCCCGGCAGCGTGCTCGGCCAGGTCGCCGCCGTGACCGCCAGCGCGGAGAACCCGCCGAACGAGGTCGCGGCCCGGCTCGCCGACGGCAACCCGTCGACGAAGTGGCTGGCGTTCAACCCGACCGGCTGGGTCGCCTACCAGCTCAAGGCGCCCGCGGCGGTGGTGCAGTACTCGCTGACCTCCGCGAACGACGCGCCCGGCCGCGACCCCAAGGACTTCACGGTGCAGGGGTCCAACGACGGCAGCCAGTGGACCGATCTGGACCGGCGCACGGGCCAGACCTTCAGCGGCCGGTTCGCCACCAACACCTACAGCTTCACCAACACGGCCGCGTACAGCTACTACCGGCTCAACGTCACCGCCAACTCCGGTGACTCGCTGGTCCAGCTGGCCGACTGGGACATCAGCGACGGCACGAACACCCGCCCGCCGGCCACCCCGATGGTCAGCGTCGTCGGGGCCGGGCCCGTCAGCGGGTACAACATGAAGCCCAACGCCGGGTTCACCGGCCTGGCGTCGCTGCGCTACTCGGGCGGAGCCGAGGCCGACGGGCGCTCGTTCGCGACGAACAAGCTGTTCGACGTCAACATCCCGGTCGGGCCGAAGACGCGCCTGGCCTACAAGATCTTCCCGGAGTACACCGGGCAGGACGCGCAGTACCCGTCCACCTACGCCGCCGTCGACCTGCACTTCACCGACGGCACCTACCTCAGCGCTCGCTCGCCCCTCGACCAGCACGGGTACGCGCTGACGGCGGCCGGCCAGGGCGCCTCGAAGGTGCTCTACGCCGACCAGTGGAACGCGGTGCAGTCCGACATCGGCACGGTCGCGAGCGGCAAGACCATCGACCGCATCCTGCTGGCCTACGACGACCCGCAGGCCACCGCGGCGACCCGGTTCCAGGGCTGGATCGACGACGTCACCGTGACGGGCACGCCGGCGGCGATCGACGGCGCCAGCCTGACCAACTACGTCGACACCCGGCGGGGCACCAACGCCTCGGGCTCGTTCTCGCGCGGCAACAACCTGCCGATCTCCGCGGTGCCGAACGGCTTCAACTTCTTCACGCCGGTCACCAACGCCACCTCCGACTCGTGGGAGTACGAGTACCAGCGGGCCAACAACGGGGCGAACCTGCCCACGCTGCAGGGCCTCGCCATCTCGCACGAGCCGAGCCCGTGGATGGGTGACCGCAACCAGATGTCGGTCATGCCGGTGACGGCGGGCGGCAACCTCACCGGGGCACCGAGCAGCCGGGCCCTGTCGTTCAGCCACGGCGACGAGATCGCGCGGCCGGACTTCTACCAGGTCAAGACCGGCAACGGCCTGACCGCGCAGCTGTCGCCGACGGACCACGGCGGCATCATGCAGTTCACCTTCCCCGCGGGGCAGGCGACCGGCAGCCTCGTGTTCTACAACGGCACGTTCACCATCGGCACGGACGGCACCTTCACCGGCTGGGTCGACAACGGCAGCGGCCTGTCGGTCGGGCGCAGCCGGATGTTCGTGGCCGGCACCTTCGACCGCGCGCCGAGCACCTCCGCGGCGACGTCGGCGACGTTCGACACCTCCGCCAACTCGCAGGTGACGCTGCGCATCGCGACGTCGTTCATCTCGCTCGACCAGGCCCGCAAGAACCTCGACCTGGAGGTCACCGGCCGCAGCTTCGAGCAGATTCACGCGGCCGCGACCGCGGCGTGGAACGACCGGCTCGGCCGGATCGAGGTCCGCGGCGCGAGCGAGACCCAGCTGGTGACGCTGTACTCCAACCTGTACCGGCTGAACCTGTACCCGAACTCGCAGTCGGAGAACACCGGCACCGCCGCCGCGCCGCACTGGCAGTACGCCAGCCCGGTCTCGGCACCGACCGGCTCCTCGACGCCGACGAACACCGGCGCCAAGCTCGTCGACGGGCAGATCTACGTCAACAACGGCTTCTGGGACACCTACCGCACCGTGTGGCCCGCCTACACGCTGCTGTACCCGGACGTGGCGGCCAGGATCGCCGACGGGTTCGTCCAGCAGTACCGCGACGGCGGCTGGATCGCCCGCTGGTCCTCGCCCGGCTACGCCGACCTGATGACCGGCACCAGCGCCGACGTGGCCCTCGCGGAGGCGTACCTCAACGGCGTGAGCCTGCCCGACCCGATGAGCGCGTACAACGCGGCCGTCCGGGACGCGACCGTGGTCTCCGGCAAGAGCGGCGTCGGCCGCAAGGGCCTGCAGACGTCGCAGTTCCTCGGCTACACCCCGACCTCCACCGGCGAGTCGGTGTCGTGGGCCCTCGAGGGCTACATCAACGACTACGGCATCGGCAACATGGCCGCCGCGCTGGCCAAGGACCCGAGCACGCCGAAGGCCGACCGGGACCGGCTCAAGGAGGAGTCGGAGTACTTCCTGCAGCGCGCCCGCAACTACGTCAACCTCTTCGACCCGGCCAGCAAGTTCTTCCAGGGCCGGGACGCGGCCGGGAACTTCCTCAACGGCAACCCGCTGGACTGGGGCGGCGTCTACACCGAGACCAACGGCTGGAACTTCGCCTTCACCGCGCAGCAGGACGGGCAGGGCCTGGCCAACCTGTACGGCGGGCAGGACGCCCTGCGCCAGAAGCTCGACGAGTTCTTCGCCACGCCCGAGAAGGCCGACCACCCGGGCGGCTACGGCGGCACGATCCACGAGATGCTCGAGGCGCGGGCCGTCCGCATGGGCCAGCTCGGCATGAGCAACCAGCCCTCGCACCACATCCCCTACATGTACGACTACGCCGGCGCGCCGGCCAAGACCCAGGCGATCGTGCGGGAGCTGCTGCAGCGGCTCTACGTGGGCAGCGAAATCGGCCAGGGCTACCTGGGTGACGAGGACAACGGCGAGATGTCGTCGTGGTACGTCCTGAGCTCGCTCGGCCTCTACCCGCTGCAGGCCGGCTCGTCCAACTGGGCGATCGGCTCGCCGCAGTTCACCAAGATGACCGTGCACCGCAAGAGCGGCGACATCGTCGTCAACGCGCCCGCCAACAGCACGAAGAACGTGTACGTCCAGGGCGTCAAGGTCAACGGCAAGAAGCTCAAGGAGGTCTCCGTCGACTCCTCCGTCCTCGCCCGTGGCGGGACCATCGACTTCGACATGGGGTCGAAGCCGTCGTCGTGGGGCACCGGCAAGCACGACGCCCCGCCGTCGCTGACCAAGGGCGACGACGCGCCCCAGCCGCTGCAGGACACCACCGGCCCGGGGCTGGGCACCGCGACCGCGACCGGCGGCCTGGACGCGTCGAAGCTGTTCGACGACACCTCGGCCACGCAGATGACGTTCGCCACCGGCACCCCGCAGATCAGCTGGGCCTACCGGGGCGGCAAGCAGAAGCCGACGTGGTACACCATCACCTCGGGCGCCAACCCCGGCGACCCCGCGGACTGGAAGCTGCAGGGCTCCCGGGACGGCGTCAGCTGGACCACCGTCGACTCCCGCAAGGACGAGGTGTTCACCTGGCGCAACCAGACCCGTCCGTTCCAGGTCAGACACCCGGGGAAGTTCACGCAGTTCCGCCTCGTCGTCACCAGGACCGTCGGGGCCGAGCAGACCAACCTGGCCGAGATCGAGCTGCTGCGCGGCGGCGACGTCGAACTCGGCGGCGGCGACGTCAGCGTGACCCCGGTGGGCTCCGGCGCGGTCCCCGCGACGGCCGGGGTGGCGGTCTCGGTTCCGCTGGCCACGGTCACGGGCGGCACCGCGACGGACTACCAGGCGACCGTGGACTGGGGCGACGGCTCGCCGGCGACCACCGGCACCATCTCCCTGAGCTCGCGGGCGGTCTACAACGTCGGCGGTTCGCACACCTACGCACAGCCCGGCTACTACCAGGCCTCCGTCACGGTGACCGACGGCAGCAGCCAGGACTCCGCGACGGTCGGCATCGACGTGGCCTACACGCCGGCGTCGGGCCTGACGGCCGCCTTCGACACCGTCTGCATCGGCGACGAGGGCGTCCTCGCGGCCAACTGTGACGCCAAGAACTGGGCGTACTCCCGGGCCGCGCTCACGGCCGGCGGCGTCACCCAGGGCCAGTCGCACGACGTGCCGGGCACCGCGCTGCACTTCACGCTGCCGGCCACCCCGGCCGGTCAGCCGGACAACGCCACCGGCAACGGCAAGACGATCGTGCTGAACCTGCCCTCCGACGCCAAGACCATCTCGTTCGTCGGCGCGGGCACCCAGGGCAACCAGAGCACGACCGCCACGGCGACGTTCAGCGACGGCACCACGGCGAGCATCCCGATCCAGTTCAGCGACTGGACGCTGGGCGGCAACCCCAACGGCACCCCGTCCTACGGCAACATCGTGGTCGCCAAGACCGCGTACCGGTTGCAGGGCACGAGCCGGGACGGCGCCCAGCCGTTCCTGTTCGCCACCGCGCCGTACCAGATCCCGGCGGGCAAAACGCTCGTCTCGGTGAAGCTGCCCACGCAGACCGGTGACCCCGGCTCCGCGGGCCGGATCCACGTGTTCGCCATCGCCGACGACGGCACCCCGTCGCCGGCGCTGGCCACCACGGCCCCCAAGAACCAGACGGCGAACGTCGGCCAGGCGTTCGACGCCGCGCTCGGCACGGTCACCGGCGGCGTCCCCGACGCCACCGGCTACCACGCCCGTGTGCAGTGGGGCGACGGCACGGCCCCGCAGGACGCCACCGTCGGCACCGGCGGCGCGATCAGCGCGCAGCACACGTACGCGCTGAAGGGCACCTACACCGCCCACGTCACCGTGTGGGACAGCCGGTCGAGCAGCACGCTGACCTTCACCGTGACGGTGGGGGGCGGCGCCAAGCAGCCGACGATCTCGGCCACGCCCGCAAGCGGTGCCGCGATCGCCGTCGACGGCACCGGCTTCACCGCCGGTGAGCAGGTGACCGTCAAGCTCGCCGCGTCCGACGTGACGGTCAAGGCCACCTCGGCCGGCGCCGTGCACACCACGATCGCGGCGCCGGAGCCCGGCCTCTACGCGGTGACCGCCGAGGGCGCGTCCTCGCAGGCCCCGGCCACGGCCACCGTCGAGCTGGACGCCCCGGTCGCGGTGCCGGGCCCCCAGCCGCAGATCACCCTGTCGGCCACCGAGGGCCCGCGCGGCACGGCGCTGACCCTCGATGCCTCCGGCCTGGCGCGCAACGAAACGGTCACGATCACCTTCGGCGACGGCCTCGCCGCGTTGACCGTCCACGCCAACGCCGATGGCATCGTCTCCGCCGCGTCCTTCAGCGTGCCGGGGAACGCGGTGCCGAGCTCGACCAGCATCCAGCTGGCCGGCGCTGATTCGAAGATCCGGGTCGAGGTGCCCTTCACGGTCACCTACTGACCCAAAGGAGCTCGAGGCCGCCGGTGGAGTCCTCCACCGGCGGCCTCTTGCGTTCCGCCCTCGCCTCGTGCTCCGGTGACCCGGGTGCTCACACGGCCGAGATCGTCAGTTGAACATGAACTCAGCGGTGTGCGTGGTGCCGTCGATCAGGTTGACGGACAGCCGCGCGCACGTCTTCGCCTGGGTCTTCTGGGTCTTCCAGACGTAGCTGTACTGGTCGGACGCCGCGTCGTAGCTCAGCGAGCTCGACCCGGGCGTTGCCGCCGGCTCCACCTGGCCCTGCGCGGCCGACGTGTCACACGCGACCGTCTGCACCGCCGGAGCACCGCCGGTGAGGATGTTCAGGCCCTGGTTGCCGGAGAGGCCGAACTTCACCGGAACCGCGCTGCCGGCCTTCACGACGTTGAGCTTGCCGACGGTGATCGGCGAGCCGAAGTCGCGCCAGCCGAACACCACCTGGTAGGTGACGCTGACCGGAGCCGCCGTGTTGCCGGCGCGGTCGCGGCCGCCCGAGCAGGTGGCCGTGAAGAAGCCGACCGCCGGACCGCCGGTGACGGACAGGGTCGCGGCCTTCGCCACGCCGCTGCCGGCGTCGGTCGTCGTGCAGCCGGGCGTGACCGGCACGCCCTTCGTGATCTGCTGGCCCTGGCTGACGCCGGTGACCGCCACGGTCGGCGCGGTCACGTCCTCGGCCTCGGTGACGGCCTTGTACGCGTTGACCAGACCGTGCCCGAAGAAGCCGTTCACGGACGGGTTCGCCGGGTCCACCTTGCACCGGCCCTGGGTGGAGTCGGTGCCGGAGGTGGGGCACGCGAGCGGGACCGCCTGCTTGCGCAGCAGCTCCGCGATGTAGTCGGGCGTGGCGCCCGGGTGCTTGGAGACCAGCAGCGCGGCGACGCCCGCCACGTGCGGCGACGCCATCGAGGTGCCCGAGAGCGTCCGGTAGCCGCTGACCCCGGTCGAGGGGGAGGTGGAGTAGATGCTCGAGCCGGGTGCGGCCACGTCCACGGCCCCGAGGCCGAAGCTCGAGAACGACGACCGGGCCGGCTGTGTGGTCAGGCCCGGCGCCCACGGCCCGACGGCCGTCGCGGGGACGGTCGGCTGGGTCGTGGAGGAGACCGACACCACGCCGGGCAGCTCGCTCGGCAGGTTCAGGCAGCTCGGGTCGAGCGTGCGGCGCACCGGGTCGGTGTCGTCGGGGCTCGTCGTGTCCACCGTCTTGTTGGCGAGGTCCTGGTTCTCGTTGCCCGCCGCCGCGATGTTGAGGATGCCGTTCGCGGTGGTGTAGCCCACCGCCCGGCGGACCGCCTCGACGACCGGCGCCTGGTCGGCCTGGTTCTCGCACCAGTACAGCCAGGGGTCGATGTAGTAGCTGTTGTTCGTGACCTGGATGCCGTGCTCCGCGGCCCAGACGAAGCCGCAGATCGCGTACTCCGGGTAGATGAAGCCGTCGGAGTTGACCACCTTGATGGAGGCCAGCTTCACGCCGGGCGCGACGCCGACGATGCCGACGCCGTTCTTGGCCGACGCGATGGTGCCGGCCACGTGGGTGCCGTGGTAGTCGGCGGTCAGGCTGGTGGGCCGCCACGCTCCCGGGGTGGTGTCGGGGGCGCCGTTGCCCACGCAGTTGACGGACTTCGACTGGTCGACCACCGGCGCGAGGTCCTGGTGGTTCGCGTCGATGCCGTCGTCGAGCACGCCGACCGTGACGGCGGCACTGCCGAGGCTGACCTCGTGCGCCGCCCGCGCGCCGATGAGGACCATGTCGCTCTGACGCGTCGAGTTCTCCATCGCGTCCGGCGCGTAGTCCTCGACGGTCTCGGTGTCCTCGGCCATGGCCGGCAGGGCCGCGGTCCGGGTCGCGCCGACCGAGAGGACGGCGTCGCCGTGCGATGCGCCCTTCACCGCCTGGACGAACGAGGGGTTCGTGGAGTACGCGATGACGACGCCGATCTGGGCGTAGGACATCGTCACGGTGCCGCCGGCCGCGGTGACGGCGGCCGCGGCGTCAGCCGTCCGCTCCTTGCTCACCGCGTTGACGACGTAGCTGAGTTTGGGACCGGTCGTGTCGGCCGACGCGGGCAATGGCGCGATCGCTGCGCCCGCCACGACGGTCGTTGCCGCGGTCGCGGCGAAAAGGGCATACCTGGGCAACCGGGAGTTCAAATCCTGGCCTCCTGCGGAAATGGGGGGTGACCCGCGAACTGATTGGGGTCCGGCGATCGTATTGGCGCGCCCGGTCGAATTTCACTCGTCTGTACGGCGGATAGGCGAGAGCTGCCGTAAACGCCTATTTTTCTGATCTCCGACGACCGATAGCCCTTGCGCCCGAACGAGGTGGGAGGGCTTCTTGTCGTGGCAAGAAACACACTCGATACACGGATTCGGCTTGCGTCGCGGGGTGTGCAAAGAAATGCCGTCAACGCAGTGCGACAAGGCGTTCAGCTAGCTGGCACATAGACCGGCGCATGTGCGGTCCCTCGACGAGCCGGCCCGCGTGACGAATTGGACGGTACTGCCGATCGCCTCGATGGCGCTCTACCTCGCCGTGGGCGTGCTGGGGGTGCCGTGGTTCGCCGGCGGCACGAGCGGCGCCGGGGTCGTCTCGTTCGGATACGTCATCGGGTTCGTCCTGGCCGGCGCCGTGGTCGGCGCGCTGGCCCGGCGCGGTGGTGACCGGACGCCGCTGCGGACCGCGGGCACGATGGTCGCCGGCAATCTGTGCATCTACGCGTTCGGCGTGCCGTACCTCGCGGTCGCGGCCCACCTGTCGTTGACGCGCGCGCTGGATGCGGGGGTCGTGCCGTTCCTGGCCGGCGACGCGCTCAAGGTGCTGCTCGCGACGGCGCTGCTGCCGGCGGCCTGGGCCGTGGTGCGGCGCGTGCAGGACAACGAGCGCTGATCCCTCCTGCGCCAGACCCGTGCGGTCGGTCGGGCGCTGCACCGCCGGGCCGGGCGCCCCGGCCCGGCGCTGCGGGCGCGGCTCAGCAGTTGCGCAGTTCCGGTGACTGGTTGAGCAGCTGCCCGCGCGGCGAGACGAACGCACCGTACCGGTCGCCGCCCACGGCCGACGGTGCGAACGCCGCGACCCGGTGGCAGTTCTGGAACGCGAGGGTCACGCCGAAGTGCCGCTCCAGGCCGCCCCGGATGGCGTCGCTGGCCAGGGCGCGCAGCAACTGGCCGCGCTCGGCCTCGCTCGGCGGCGGGACGCTGTGGTCGGCGAAGTCGCCTCCCGCGGCGCGCAGGTCGGTCACGACACCGCTGATGACCGTCCAGGCGTACGGCAGCGACTCCCGCACGCACGCCACGAACTCGGCGTCGTCGACCGGGCCGGCCTCGGCGCGCTCCAGCAGGGCGGTGGGGACGTTGAGCGACATGGTGCTCCTCCTTCGTGCTCAGCGCTCGGCGGTCGCCGGCGCCAGGGTGTAGCCCGGGGCCGCGAAGGCGGCCCTCCCCTTGTTGGTATCGGTTTTCATTTTCGGAGTCAAGCGGAACCGCCGGACGCCAACCAGCGCCTGACATGCGCATATGCACTCGTGGCAATGGATTTACGGGCTTGATCGCGCCGATGGTCGTGGCCTAAGGTCCTTCTTGAAAACGAATTTCATTGCGGATTGCTGCGGAAGGTGGGCATACAGTCGTGGTGCGCCGAGGTGTGACATGGTGGGGGGCCGGTGCCTTGTCGCTGGCGATGTTCGTGACCGCGTGCGGTTCGTCCTCGCCGGGGAAGCCGGCCGCGGCGCCGTCCGGCTCGGCGGTTCCGGTCGTCGCCTCGACGAATGTCTACGGCGACATCGCCAGGCAGATCGCCGGCGACCGGGCCTCCATCACGTCGATCATCAGCGACCCGGACGCCGACCCGCACTCGTACGAGGCGAACACCCGCACCCAGCTGGAGCTGTCGAAGGCCAGGGTGGTCATCGAGAACGGCGGCGGCTACGACGACTTCGTCGACACGATGCTGCGGTCGGCCGGCGGCTCCCCGAAGGTGATCAACGTCGTCGACGTCTCGGGCCGCAAGGCCGCCGACGGCGGGGAGCTCAACGAGCACGTCTGGTACGACCTCGCGACCGTGGAGCACCTCGCCGACCGGCTCGCGGCGGCGCTGGGCGAGGCCGACCCGGCGGGCGCGCCGACCTTCGCCGCCAACGCCACGGCGTTCAAGCAGAAGGTCCAGCAGCTCCGGGCGCGGCAGGCGGCGATCAAGGCGGCCCACCCCGGCGCGGGCGTCGCGGTCACCGAGCCGGTGCCGCTGTACCTGCTGGAGGCGTGCGGGCTGGTGAACAAGACGCCGGACGAGTTCAGCGAGGCGATCGAGGAAGGCACCGACGTACCGGCGAATGTTCTGCGGGAGACGCTCGACCTCTTCGCGCACAAGGACGTCGCGCTGCTCGCCTACAACGAGCAGACCTCGGGGCCGCAGACGCGGAAGGTCCTCGACGCGGCCAGGGCGGCCGGCGTCGCCGTCGTGCCGGTGACCGAGACCCTGCCCGCCGGCAAGGACTACCTGACGTGGATGGGCGACACCCTGGCGGCGATCGAGAACGCGCTGCGATGAGCACCGGCACGGCACTGACACTGCGCGACGCGGCGCTGCGCTACGGGCGGCGCCGCCTCTGGAGCGGGCTGAACCTGCGGGTCGAGGCGGGCGAGTTCGTCGCCGTCCTGGGCGCGAACGGCTCCGGCAAGACCAGCCTCCTGCGCGCCGTCCTCGGCCTGCAGCCGCTGGACGCCGGGACGCTCCTGGTCGCCGGGCACCCGCCCCGGCGCAACCGGGACGACGTCGGCTACGTGCCGCAGCAGCGGCACGTCGATCCGCTGGTCCCGCTGCGCGTCCGCGACGCCGTCGGTCAGGGGCTCGACGGCCACCGGTGGGGCATCGGCCGGCCGAGCCGCGACCGGCGCCGGCGCATCGACGCCGTCCTGGCCGCGGTCGGCGCGAGCGGGTTGGCGGACGTGCCGATCGGCCTGCTCTCCGGCGGCGAACGGCAGCGCGTCCGCATTGCCCAGGCCCTCGTCGCCGACCCGAAGCTGCTGCTCTGCGACGAGCCCCTGCTCTCGCTCGACATGCGCAGCCAGCGCACCGTCACCGCCCTCGTGGACAGCCGGCGCCGGGCCGGCGGCACCGCGGTCGTGTTCGTCACGCACGAGATCAACCCCGTCCTGCCGTACGTCGACCGGGTCCTCTACCTGGCCGGCGGGCAGTTCCGGGTCGGAACCGTCGGCGAGGTGCTCAACTCCGCGACGCTGAGCGAGCTGTACGGCATGCCCATCGACGTGCTGCACACGGCGGGACGGATCGTCGTGGCCGGCCTGCCCGCATGACCGCGACCGGCTTCTGGGACCAGATCTTCAACTTCGCGGACTACGCGCGGCTGCTGGCCCTCGTGCACAACTCGCTCGTCGCCGGCGCGATCCTCGGCGTGGTCGGCGGCCTGACCAGCACCTTCGTCGTGAGGCGCGACCTGCCCTTCGCCGTGCACGGCATCAGCGAGCTGTCGTTCGCCGGCGCGTCGGGCGCGCTGCTGCTCGGGGTGAACGTCGTCGCGGGCTCCCTGTTCGGCTCGATCCTGGCCGCCGTGGTCATCGGCGCGCTGGGCGCCCGGGCCCGGGACCGCAACTCGATCATCGGCGTGCTGATGCCGTTCGGCCTCGGCCTCGGCGTGCTCTTCCTCGCGCTCTACAAAGGACGGTCCGCGAACAAGTTCGGTCTGCTCACCGGGCAGATCGTGGCGGTCGACACGCCGCAGCTGTCCTGGCTGATCGTGACCTCCGCGATCGTGCTGATCGGGCTGGCCGCGATCTGGCGCCCGCTGAGCTTCGCCAGCACCGACCCGGACCTCGCGGCGGCCCGCGGCGTGCCGGTCGCCGCGCTGTCGACGACGTTCATGCTGCTGCTCGGCCTCTGCGTGGCGATGTCCGTCCAGATCGTGGGCGCGCTGCTCGTGCTGAGCATCGTGTGCACCCCGGCGGCCGCGGCCATGCGCGTTACCGCCTCGCCCCTGCTCGTCACGCTGCTCAGCGTCGTCTTCGCGGTCGCCTCGATGGTCGGGGGCATCCTGCTCGCCCTCGGCGGCAGCATCCCGATCAGCCCGTACGTCACCACCATCTCCTTCACCATCTACCTCGGCTGCCGGCTCGCCGGCCTCTCCCGCGGCAGGCGTGTCCCGCTGCGCAGCCGTCACGAACCCTGACGTCAACGCCGCCCGGGCCTCCAACGCATTGCAACATCAATGTTCTCGCGTGTTCGCTATTGACAACTATCTTTACCGGCGGCGACCATGCTGAAAGCGCTCTCACGTCCGCCACGTGGGGGATGAGCTGGCGTGTATCACCCCTCCCGCCCGTGCTTGAGAAGGGGCTCAACGGCTGTGGAAACCGAACACGAACACACATTTCCGATCGCCCGCCGGCGCCGGAGACTCCTGTCGGCGGTCGCCGCCCTCGCTGTCGCCGTCCCGGCCGCCGTGGCCGCGGCGGTGACCGTCGCGGCACCGGCGTCGCTGGCCGTCGGCCCGGCGGTGCTGCCCATGACGGTCACCAACAACACCGGCCGCGGCGACGCCGTCTACCTCTACGTGCTCGGCACCAACCTGAGCACCGGCCGCCTCGGCTACGTCAACGCCGCCGGCGCCTTCACCGCCTGGCCGGCCGGGGGCACGCCGCCCACGCCGGCGCCGGACGTGGCGATCGGGGGGCCCGGCAACGGTGGCTCCGTCACCCTCCAGGTCCCGCGGGGCCTGTCCGGACGGGTCTACTTCTCGCTCGGGCGGAAGCTGAACTTCTACCTGACCCCGGACGGCCTGGTCCAGCCCGCGCCGTGGGCGGGCGGCGACTCCAACCGCGACATCCTCTTCGACTGGAGCGAGTTCACCTACAACGACGACGGGCTGTGGCTCAACAGCTCCCAGGTCGACATGTTCGCGGTGCCGCACGTCGTCAGCGTGACCGGCAGCAACGGCGCCACGAGCCGCACCGGGGAGCTCGTCTCCGGTGGGCGCGACGCCATCATCAACGGCATCAAGGCGCAGGCCGGCTGGGGCGGTTCGGTCTACACCCGCTCCGACGGCACCGTGCTGCGGGTGCTGTCGCCGGGCAAGGCCGCCGACGCCGGGCAGTTGAGCACCACCTACCTGGACTCGTACATCTCGTCCGCCTGGAACGCGTATGCGTCCAAGACGCTGACCGTGGTGCCGTTCGCCGATCAGCCGAACACGAAGTACTTCGGCCGCACGTCGGGCGCCGTCATGACGTTCACCAACGGGTCGGGCCAGCAGGTCGCCTCGTTCACCAGGCCGTCGAGCGGCGACGTGTGGGGCTGCGCCGGCAACCTCGCCGCGCCGAACGACCTGGTGGTCGGGCCGATCGCCCGGACGCTCTGCGCGGCCCTGAACCGCGGGACGCTGGGTACGGTCGACACCCAGCCGAGCACCAACGCCGCCCAGTTCTACCAGAACAACCCGACCAACCAGTACGCGAAGATCATCCACTCGAAGATGGTCGACGGTAAGGCCTACGCCTTCCCGTTCGACGACGTCGGCAACTTCGAGTCGCTCGTCAACAACAGCGACCCGCGCTCGGCCGGCATCACCCTCACCTCGTTCACCGGCGGCGGCTCCACGGGCAGCCCGGCGGCCGCGGGCACGATCACCGGGCCCGGCGGCAAGTGCGTCGACGTCGCCGGCGACGACAACGGGGGCAACGGCACGGCGGTGCAGTTGTGGGACTGCCAGTCCTACGCGGTGGATCAGCACTGGACGCACAACGCCGACAACTCGCTGAGCACGCTGGGGCGGTGCCTGGACATCAACGGCAACGGGACCGCGAACGGCACGCAGGTCGAGTTGTGGGACTGCAACGGCGTGGGCGGCCAGAAGTGGGTGCAGCAGGCCGACGGTTCGCTGAAGAACCCGCAGTCGGGCCGCTGCCTCGACTCGCCGAGCGGCGCGACGGGCAACGGCACGCGGCTGCAGATCTGGGACTGCAACGGCAGCGCGGCGCAGAAGTTCGCCGTCAACGGCGGCGGCGTGATCCTCGGCCCCGGCGGCAAGTGCGTCGACGTCGCCGGCGACGACAACGGGGGCAACGGCACGGCGGTGCAGCTGTGGGACTGCCAGTCCTACGCCGTGGACCAGCACTGGTTCCACCAGTCCAACGGCTCGCTGCGCACGCTGGGCCGCTGCCTGGACATCATCGGCAACGGTACGGCCAACGGCACCCAGGTCCAGCTGTGGGACTGCAACGGCGTCGGCGGCCAGAACTGGGTCCAGCAGGCCGACGGCTCGCTGAAGAACCCGCAGTCGGGTCGCTGCCTCGACTCGCCGAGCGGCGCGACGGGCAACGGCACGCGGCTGCAGATCTGGGACTGCAACGGCAGCGCGGCGCAGAAGTTCGCGCTGAGCTGAGGCCCGAACGCCAACCGGGTGGCGGCCCTCGGGTCGCCGCCCGGCCCCGCCCGTGAGCGGTCCGCGTCTCACCCGTCGAACGACCTGGTGCCGGCCGCGCCGGCGCTGAAGGCCGCCGGGCCGGTGGCTCCCCGATGCCGAACTCCGATTACCCGGCCCAGCCCGGGTATTCGGAAGGTTGGGCAGGCCGGCGTGGGCGAGGGGAGAGACCGATGCACTCCCGGGCGAGCGACAGCACCGCCGAACCCGCGGTCAGGGACGACGAGCTGGAGCGGCGCGTCCCCGATGCGGAGCGCCTGGTCGCGCAGGCGTTGGCCCTGGCGACCGCCCAGGACGCCGACCCCGAGCTGGTCGCGCGGTACTGGCGCCTCGTGCCGGACGAGGAGCTCGCCGGCTGCGAGGCGGCGAAGATGGTTGCCGCCACACGGTCACATGTGGAGCTGGCCCGGCAGCGGGTGCCCGGCGAGGTGAAGCTGCGCATGGGCGGGAGTGTCTGCGGCGGTACGTCGCTGGAGATCGTCACCGACGAGATGCCGTTCCTGGTCGACTCGGTCACGGGCGCGCTGCAGGCGCGCGATCTCGACGTGCACATGCTGGTGCACCCGCTCGTCGTCGTGCGGCGGGCGCCGCTGGGCGCGCTGGAGGAGGTCCGCGTCGGCCTGGAGCCCGAGGACGCCGCGCCGGGGGACCTCGTCGAGAACTGGATCCGCGTCGAGGTGGAGCGGATCCGCGACGCGGCGGAGATCGAGCGGCTGCGCACCGACCTGGCCCGGGTGCTCAACGACGTGCGCGAGGCGGTCGAGGACTGGCCGAGGATGCGCACCCAGGCGCTCGCGCTGGCCGACGAGCTCGGCTCCGCGCGGCTGCCCGTGCCGGACAAGGACATCACGGACTCGGTCGAGCTGCTGCGCTGGCTCGTCGACGACCATTTCACGTTTCTGGGCTACCGGGAGTACCGGCTGACGAGAGGGGACAAGGGGGAGGAGCTGCTGCAGGCGGTGCTCGGCTCGGGCCTGGGCATCCTGCGCGCCGACCAGGCCAAGCCCCGGGTGCTGTCCTCGATGACGGCGGAGGCCTACGCCAGGGCGCTGGAGAAGCGGCTGCTCATCATCACGAAGGCCAACTCGCGGGCCACGGTGCACCGCTCGGCCTACCTGGACTACATCGGCTTCAAGCAGTTCGACCACGAGGGCAACGTCGTGGGGGAGAAGCGCTTCCTCGGGCTGTTCTCCTCGACGGCCTACCGGACCAGCGTTCGTGACCTGCCGGTGGTGAGGCGCAAGGTCGCGGAGGTGGCCGAGCGCTCCGGCCTGTCGCCGCGCTCGCACTCCGGCAAGCAGCTGATGGAGACGCTGGAGACCTATCCGCGCGACGAGCTGTTCCAGATCGGCACCGAGAAGCTCTACAAGGCCGTCATGGGCGTGCTGCGCCTGGCCGGCCGCCGTCAGCTCAAGCTGATCCTGCGCCGCGACGCCTACGGCCGGTTCATCACCTGCCTGGTGTACCTCCCGCGGGACCGGTTCACCACCGCGAACCGGCTGCGCATCCAGCAGATCCTGGTCGCCGAGCTCAACGGCGTCGGGGTCGACTACACGACCCAGGTGAGCGAGTCCAAGTTCGCCCGCGTGTACCTCATCGTGCGCACCGAGCCCGGCAACCCGCCCGGCGACATCAACGTCGACCGTCTCACCGAGCGCCTCGCCGACGCCACCCGGCTGTGGGACGACGACTTCCGCCTCGAGCTGGAGCGCAAGCTCAACGACGAGCACCGGGCCAAGGTGCTGCACCAGCGCTACGGCGACGCCCTCTCGGAGACGTACAAGGACGAGCACACGCCGGGCGAAGCGGTGAAGGACGTCGACCAGCTGGAGCTGCTCGACGAACCGGGCCAGCTCGTCGTGCACGTGTACCGCCGCCGCCAGGCCGAAAGCGACATCCGGTTCAACGTGTACCGCTACGGCAAGCCGATGACCCTCTCCGCCGTCCTGCCGGTGCTGCACTCCCTCGGCGTGCGGGTCACCGACGAGCGGCCCTACGAGATCGCCCGCTCCGACGGCACCGTCTACCTGTACGACTTCGGGCTGCAGCTGCCGGCCGGCTCGCGGTCGATCGTCGAGGCCCGCCCCCACCTGGAGAACGCCTTCTACGCCACCTGGCGCGGGGAGGCCGAGGTCGACACCTTCAACGCCCTCGTGCTGAAGGCCAGGTTCACCTGGCGCGAGGTCGTCATCCTGCGGGCCTACGCGAAGTACCTGCGCCAGGCCAGCACCGTCTTCTCCCAGGACTACATGGAGACGACCCTGCTGGCCTATCCGTCGATCGCCGCGAAACTCGTGGACCTCTTCACGGCTCGCTTCGACCCGCGGCTGCACCTGTCGGAGACGGCGCGGTGGGAGTGGTCGAAGAAGATGGTCGCGGCGATCAACGCCGATCTCGACGAGGTTACCAGCCTGGATCAGGATCGGATTCTGCGTTCGTTCCTGCATGTGATTCAGGCGACGTTGCGTACGTCGTTTTTCCAGCGTGGGGATGGTGGGCGGCCGAAGTCGTATACGGCGTTCAAGCTGGATCCGCAGTCGATTCCGGATCTGCCGGCGCCGCGGCCGCGGTTTGAGATTTTCGTGTACTCGCCGCGGTTCGAGGGTGTGCATCTGCGGTTCGGTTCGGTGGCGCGTGGTGGTCTGCGGTGGTCGGATCGGCGGGAGGATTTCCGTACGGAGATCTTGGGGTTGGTCAAGGCGCAGATGGTGAAGAACGCGGTGATCGTGCCGACGGGGGCGAAGGGCGGGTTTGTGCTGAAGCAGCATCCGGGTGACCGTGACGAGGCTGTGGCGTGTTATCAGTTGTTCATTTCGGCGCTGCTGGATGTGACGGACAATCTTGACGGTGGGAAGGTGGTGTCGCCGCCGGATGTGGTGCGTCATGATCCGGATGATCCGTATCTGGTGGTGGCGGCGGACAAGGGTACGGCGACGTTTTCGGACATCGCGAACGAGATTTCGGTGCGGTACGGGTTCTGGTTGGGTGATGCGTTCGCGTCGGGTGGGTCGGCGGGCTATGACCACAAGAAGATGGGGATCACGGCCAAGGGTGCCTGGGAGTCGGTGAAGCGGCATTTCCGTGAGCTTGGTGTGGATACGCAGGCGAGTGCGTTCACGGTGGTGGGTGTCGGTGACATGTCGGGGGATGTGTTCGGCAACGGGATGCTGCTCTCGCCGTGCATCCGGCTGGTGGCCGCGTTCGACCACCGGCACATCTTCATCGATCCGTCCCCGGACGCGGCGACCTCCTACGCCGAGCGGCGGCGCATGTTCGATCTGCCTCGCTCCTCGTGGGACGACTACGACCGGTCGCTGTTGTCCGAGGGTGGCGGCATCTACCCGCGCACGGCCAAGTCGGTCAACCTCTCCGAGCAGGCCCGGGCGGTGCTGGGGATCACGGCCACCGGGCCGCTCGCCCCGAACGACGTCATGCACGCGATCCTCGCCGCGCCCGTGGACCTGTTCTGGAACGGCGGTATCGGCACCTATGTCAAGGCCACCGCGGAGTCTCACGCCGATGTCGGTGACAAGGCCAACGACTATGTGCGGGTCAACGGCCGGGAGTTGCGCGCGAAGGTCGTCGGCGAGGGCGGCAACCTGGGCCTGACCCAGCGGGGCCGTATCGAGTACGCGCTCAACGGCGGCCGCATCGCGACGGACTTCATCGACAACTCGGCCGGCGTCGACTGCTCCGACCACGAGGTCAATATCAAGATCCTGCTCGATCGTGCGGTCGCCGCGGGGGAGCTGGACGCGGCCGAGCGTAACCCGTTGCTGGCCGAGATGACCGACGAGGTCGGCGAGCTGGTCCTGCGCGACAACTACGACCAGGCCACCGCGCTGGGCAACGCGCGGGCGCAGTCGCGCTCGCTGCTGCCCGTGCACAAGCGGCTCATCGCCGATCTGGAGCGGCGCGGGCAGCTCGACCGGGCCCTGGAGGGGCTGCCCAGCGACGAGGAGCTCGACGAGCGGGCCGCCACCGGGGTCGGGCTCACCTCGCCCGAGTTCGCGGTCCTGCTGTCCTACGTGAAGATCGTGCTGGAGCACGAGATCCTCGACTCCGACCTGCCCGACGAGGCGTGGACCAACAAGGTCCTGGTCGAGTACTTCCCGACGCCGCTGCGGGAACGGTTCGCCGAGGCGATGGCCGAGCACCCGCTGCGCCGCGAGATCGTCACCACCGCGGTCGTCAACGAGGCCGTGAACCAGGGCGGCATGTCGTTCTTCCACCGCGCCTCCGAGGAGACGGGGACCGGCCCCGCGGACATTCTCCGGGCCTTCGTGGTGGCCCAGGAGGTGTTCGGCCTGGGCGAGCTGCGCCGCGCCGTCGAGTCCCTCGACAACCAGGTCCCGGCGGAGGTGCAGACGGCGGTCTATCTGGCGATGCGGCGGCTGCTCGACCGGGCGGTGCGCTGGCTGGTCTCCAACCGGCGGGTGCCGATCGACGTCCCGGGTGAGACCGCCCGGCTGCGCCCCGGCGTCTCGCGCCTGTTGCCACAACTGCCGACGTTGTACCGCGGGCAGGAGCGGGAGGCGCTGCACGCCAACGTCGCCATGCTGCGCGGGCTGGGCCTGCCGGCGGAGATCGCGGACGCGACCACCCGGATGCTGTACGGCTTCGGCCTGCTCGACATCGTCGAGGTCGCGTCGCGAACCGGCCGGGGGGTCAGCGAGGTCGCGGAGGTGTACTACGTGCTGTCGGAGCGCTTCCGGGTCTACGACCTGCTGTCGCGGATCTCCGACCTGCCCCGCGAGGACCGGTGGCAGACGCTGGCCCGTATGGCGCTGCGCTACGACCTCTACGCCGTGCTGGCGGCCCTGACGGCGGAGGTCCTCAACGACACGGCGGCGGACGACGACGCCGTGGGCCGGGTCCACGAGTGGGAGCAGAGCAACGCCACGTCGATCGCCCGCACCCGCAACGCGATCGGTGAGTTCGGCGAGTCCCCGGGTGACATGGCCGCCATCTCGGTGCTGCTCCGCCAGATCCGCACCCTGGTCCGTACCTCCGCCGCCTAGCCGTCTTCGCGGCGCCGCCCCGGCGTCACTGTGGGCGCAACCGGACGACGGCGATCCGGCGGCGCACCTTGGCCTGGTAGCCCTCGTAGGCGGCGAGCGATGCGACGAGCCGTGCCCACAGGGCGCTGCGCTGCTCGTCCTGCACCTCCGACGCGGTCACGCTGAGCCGCGCCCCGCGGGTCTCGACCACGGCGTTCGGGTCGGCCAGCAGGTTCAGCCACCACTGCGGCTCCCGGTCGATGCCGCCGTTGGACGCGGCCACGATGTAGTCGGTGCCGTCGCGCAGGTACAGCATCGGCACCGTGAACAGCTGACCCGAGCGCCGGCCGCGGGCCGTCAGCAGCAGCACGTCATTGCCGCGGAAGCGGTGCCCGATCCGGCCGTTGGTGCGGCGGAACAGGGCGATGTGCATCCGGGCCACATGCCTGCTCACCCAGGTGAACAGGCGGTCCTGGCGGCTGGCGCGGGCGCCGGTGCTCATGCGGCGGCCGCCGGTGCGACGTAGCGGAAGGTGCGGCGTTCGGCGCGGGCGAACCGCCGGACGAGGAGCCTTCCGAGCGCGTGCAGGACGGGACCGCCGGGGATCTTGCGCACGGCGTGCGGCGGGAGGCCGTACACCACCCAGGCGAGCACTGCGGGGACCTCGCGGGGGCTGTAGTCCGGCGAGAAGTGCTCCTTGTCGAGCCGCTCCCAGTCGTGCTGGGTGAGGTAGGTCTGGACGAGCGCCATCGCGTCACGCTCCTCGTGGGCGAGGTGGGCCTGGAGCCGGTCGCGCAGCTCGGTGACGTGCCCGGCGAGGGCCGCGCGCGTGTCGGCGGCGCCGGCGGCCCCGGCCGCCAGGGCGGAGAACCCGTCGCCGCAGGCCTGCAGCAGCGGATCGATGTGCTCGTGCTCGGCGGTCATCGCGTGCAGGACGGCGGCGTCCTCGCCACCGGCCGTGCGCGCCAGCAGCAGCGGCCAGAGCCCGGTGTCCTCGCCGTGGTGGTGCTTGTGCAGCACGCCCGAGAACAGTGCCCACCGGCGCTGCAGCCGTTTCCAGCACGCCCGGTCCCCGGCCGGGGTGGCGGCCGTGGCCGCGGTGAAGAGGGCGAGGTCGCGCCGGAAGGCGTGGTGCATCAGGTACATGCCCGCGGGGTCGACGGGGCCGGCGGGCGCGGCCGTCTGGCCGGGTAGGACGAGCTGCTCGACGCCGGGGGCGCCGTCCGGCCGGATGGTGGTTGTCATCATCTCTCCTTTCGCTTGAGTCAGGATACTATGAATTGACTTCTGATAAAGTCAATAAGTGGTCGAAGGAAAGCGGACATATCACTCGAAGATCCGCGCACAGCAGGCCGAGCGGACGCGAAGCGCCGTGATCGCCGCCGCCGCGGAGTGCTTCACCCGGCTCGGGTACGCCGAGACGACGATGAAAGCCGTCGCGGCGCACGCGGGCGTCTCGGCGCAGACCGTCTTCGCACTCGGCGGCAAGGCCGCGCTGCTGCTGGCCGCGGTCGACCGGAGCATCGCCGGCGCCGGCGGCGACATGCCGCTGCTCGCGCAGGAGCGGTTCCAGCGGATGCTCAACGCGCGCGCCAAGGACGAGAAGCTCCGCCTGCTGCGCGAGATCACGATGGACTGGCTCCCGACGGCGGGGCCGATCCTGCGCACGTTCCGCGAGGCGGCGCCCGGTGATCCCGAGATCGCCACGGCGTGGGAGGAGTACGAACGCCGCCGTCACCGCGACGCGGCAACCATCATCGAGTCCTGCTCGCACCTGCTGCGGCCGGAGCTGACGGTCGAGCGGGCCACGGACATCTACTGGGCGGTCCTCGGCCCGCAGGCGGCGGACGCGTTCATGCTCGGCCGGGGATGGTCGCTGACCGACTGCGTCGACTGGCTCATGGACGGCATGGACCGCCTGCTGTTGCGATGACGCCGGGGCGCGACTCGGCCCCCGCGGCCAGCAACGCCGGCTCCAGCATGGTCCGCAAATGGTCCGCAACCCCGTCCACCATCGCATGGAACAGCGCCTGGCCCTCCGCGTCGAGCGCCGGCAGCTGCGTGACGGACATCGTCAGCAGGCAGCCGTCCGGAACCGTCGGATCGGCGAGGCGACAGCGGGCGTGCCGCACAGCTGACACACCAGTCGGTGCATCGCGGTGCGGCGCGACCGTGGCGCGAGGTGGGCCGGGTAGGATCGCCCGAACTGTGCCGGGAATGACGAGGGAAAGCGCCGTGCGGTTCGGGATCCTGGGGCCGTTGCTGGTGTCCCGGGACGGCGAGCCGGTCGCGGTCGGTGGCCCCAAGCAGCGGGCGCTGCTGTCCCTGCTGCTCCTGCGGCCCAACCGGCTGCTCACGGCCGACTGGCTGGCCGACGCGCTCTGGGACGGCGCGCCGCCGTCGAGCGCGCTCGTGACGCTGCGGACATATGTCGCGGGTCTGCGCCGCGCCCTCGAACCCGGTCGCGGGCCGCGCTCGCCCGGCCGGATCGTGCGCTCCCACACCGGCGGCTACGAGCTGTGTGTGCCGCCCGAGTCGATCGATGCCGTGCGGTTCATCGCGCTCGCCGACGAGGGTGCCCGCGCGCTCGCCGACGGCGATCCCGGCACGGCCGAGCGGCGGTACGCCGAGGCCGTGGGCCTGTGGCGGGGCGAACCGGACGTCGCCGAGTTCGCCGCCGTGCGTCCCGACGTCGCCCGCCTCACCGAGACCCGGCTGGCCGCGGAGGAGGGCCGGCTGGCCGCCGCCGTGGCCGCCGGGCGCCCCGGTGCGGTGCTGCCGGACCTGCGGCGCTTCGTCGACGGGCACCCGGCGCGGGAGTCGGCGCGCGAGCAGCTGATGCTCGCCCTGTACCGTGCCGGCCGGCCGGCCGAGGCGCTCGAGGTGTTCGACGCGGGCCGGGTGCTGCTGGCCGACGAGTTCGGCGTGGAGCCCGGCCCGCGGCTGCGCGACCTGCACCGCCGGATCCTCAACCACACGGTTCCGCCCGCCGCCGCGCCCGCCACGGCGGGTTCGGTCGGCGCGGCGCGCGGGGCGCGGGGGAGGTCGCTCGTCGGCCGGGATGCCGAGCTGGCCCAGCTGGCGGACCTGCTGGCGGCGGCCGGCCGCGACGGCGGGCGCATCGCGACCATCGTCGGCGAGCCCGGCATCGGCAAGACCAGCCTGGCCGCCGCGATCGCGGACCGGGCCGCCGCGGCCGCGGTCCCGGTCGTGTGGGGCCGCTGCCCCGACCTCGGCGAGGCGCCGCCGTTCTGGCTGTGGACGCAGGTCCTGCGCGGTATCGCGGCGCTGCCGGGGTTCGGCGAGCCGGGCGCGAGCGCGGCGCTTGCCGGCTTCACCGCCGAGACGGCGAACGGCGCCGACGGGCCGGACCCGGCGGCCCGGTTCCGGGCCTACGAGGCGGTCGCCGGGCTCGTCGACGCGGTCGCCGAGCCGTCCGGCCTGGTCGTCGTCCTCGACGACCTGCACGCCGCGGACCCCGACTCGCGGCTGCTGCTGCGCTACCTGGCCACCACCGTCCACCGCGGCCGGGCGCTGGTCGTCGTCACCACGCGGCCGTACGACCACGACGCCGGGCTCGTCGCCACGCTCGCCGACCTGGCCCGCGCCGCCGGCGGCCGGCAGCTGCGGCTCGGGGGCCTCGGCACGGCCGCGGTGGCCGACCTGGTGCACGACCGGACCGGCGCGGCACCGGCCCCCGGGCTCGTCGATCGGCTCGTGCGGCGTACCGGCGGCAACGCGTTCTTCCTCACCGAGCTGCTCGCGTCCGAGGCCCCCTTGCGGGACCGGGCCGCGTTGCCCCCGAGCGTGCGCGACGCGGTCCTGCTGCGGCTGCAGGCGCCCGAGCCGGCCACCCGCGAATGTCTGGACCTGCTCGGCGTCGCCGGCCGCGAGCTCGACCTGCGGCTGCTGAACGCGGCGACCGGCACCGACGCGGCCGAGCTGCTGGCCGCCCCGGCCGCCGGCCACCTGATCGCCGGGGCCGGTCCGGGCGCGGTGCGCTTCCGGCACCCGTTGTTCGCCGAGGTCGCCTACGCCGAGCTGAGCGCGCCGAGACGGGCCGTGCTGCACGCCCGCCTCGCCGGCACCGCCGCGAGCATGCCGGGCCTGGGCGGGCTGACCCCGGCGGAGCTGGCCCGCCACTACGGGCAGGCGGTCGGGCTCGGCCACGGCGAGGACTTCCTGCGCTGGACGTTGCGGGCCGCCGACGACGCCACGTGGCGGCTGGCCTACGAGGACGCCCTCGCGCATCTCGACCGGGCCGCCGCCCGGCTCGCCCCCGCCGCCGCCACCTCGCCCGACGCGGCCGAGGCCGAGCTCACGGTACAGCTGCATCGCACCTCGCTGCTGCACATCACCGTCGGCGTGGGCAGCGACGCGGTCGAACAGGCCGCGGCCCGCGCGCGGCAGCTGCTCCCGCTCGCCGGCCCCGGCGCCGACCTGCGCACGGCACTGTGGACACTCGGCGAGGTCGCCTGCAACCGGGCCGAGTTCGCGATCGCCGCCGACCTGGCCCGCCGGCTGACCGGCGCCGCTGCGGACGACGACCCGCTGATCGCCGCCGCCGGGCCGTACCTGCTCGGTGTCGTCGGCTACTTCACGGGCCGTCTCGTCGAGGCCGACGCGCAGCTGACCGTCGCCGTCGACCGGCTGCGCACGGTCGAGCCGCGCCGGCTGCGCGGGCAGGTCGGGCGGACCCCGACCCTGTCGCCGTACAACTTCCGGGCGCTGGTGCGCTCGCTGCGCGGCGACCGGCCGGCGGCGCACGCCGACCTGGCGGCCGCGCGACGGCTCGCCGAGCACGCCGACGATCCGTACGGCCGGGGCAACGCCGTGCTGTTCGCGGCCTGGCTGGCCCTGCAGGAACGCGACGCCCCGGCGGGCCGTGAGGCCGCCCGGCGGTGCCGTGAGATCGGCGAGCGGCAGCACATGCCGCACTTCGTCGGCATCGGCGACTTCCTGGCGGACTGGGCGGCGGTGCACGGGGGCGAGCGGGCGCGGCTCACCGCCATGCGGGTCGCGGGCGAGGCCATCTACCGGCACGGACTGCGGGCCACGCGCACGATCGTGATCGCCGCGATGGCCGACGCGTACCTCACGGCCGGCGACCCGGCGACCGCGGCGGCGCTGGCCGACGAGGGACTCGCCGCGGCCGAAGCCGTCGGCGAGCGGGTGCTCACCGCCGAGCTGCGCCGCGTGCGGGGCCTGGCCCGCGGCGACGACCGGGACGTGCGGCGCGGCGCCGCGGACGCCGCCGAGCAGGGCGCCGGGCTGCTGGTGAGCCGCTGTGGAGACCGGCCTCCACAGGATCTCCACAGGCGTCGTCTTCGCTAGGCGGCATGCATCCTGACGTCGTCGTGGTGGGCTGCGGGCCGGTCGGCGCGCTCACCGCCAACCTGCTCGGCATGCGCGGCGTGCGCACCCTGGTCGTCGAGCGCAGCACCGCGGCACACCAGCAGCCCCGGGCGTTCTCCTGCGACGACGAGGCGCTGCGGGTGTACCAGCAGGCCGGGCTGCGCGACGAGGTGGCCGCCGGCATGTACGCCCCGCCGGTCGTCGACTACGTCGACGGCCGCGGCAGGCCCTTCGCCACGATCGCCCTCGACGAGATCGACTTCGGGCTCGGCAGCGCACCCCTGCACTTCTTCGACCAGCCGCGCCTCGAGGCGTCGCTGCGCGCGGGCCTCGACCGGTTCCCGCACGTCACCCTGCGCACCGGCGTGGAGCTCACCGACCTGACCCCGGACGGCGACGGCGTCACGGTCGGGCTCCGCGACGTCGCGACCGGCGAGGCCGCCACGGTACGCACCCGGTACGTGCTGGGCTGCGACGGCGCCCGCAGCACGACGAGGACCGCCGCCGGCATCCGGCTCGTCGGCGCGTCGTACGAGGAGCCCTGGCTGGCGATCTCCGGCGACGTCGGGCCCGGCGGGGTCCGCCAGCCGCGGACCCGGTTCGTCTGCGACTGGCGGCGCCCCGCGTTCGTCTCGCCGGGCGCCTTCGGCACCCATCGCCTGGAGTTCATGCTCCGCGACGGCGAGACGCCGCAGGAGATGAGCCGGCCGGAGACGGTCGCCCGGCTGGTGGCCCCGTACGTCGATCCGGAGCGCTTCACCGTCACCCGCGCCGTCGTCTACACCTTCCACCATCTGATCGCCGAGCGGTGGCGCAGCGGACGCGTGTTCCTGCTCGGCGACGCGGCGCACCAGATGCCGCCGTTCCTGGGCCAGGGCCTGTGCAGCGGCCTGCGCGACGCCGCGAACCTCACCTGGAAGCTCGCGCTGGTCCTCGACGGCACGGCGGGCCCCGGCCTGCTCGACACGTACGAGGCCGAACGGCGCCCGCACACCGAGGAGATGGCGGCCACGAGCGTCCGCTTGGGCCGGGTGTTCCTGGTCCGCAACCGCTACGCCGCCGCCGCGCGCGACGCGGTGCTCCGCGCCGCGCAGATCGTGCCGCGGGTTCGCCGGTTCGTGCGTCACTTCGAGTTCAAGCCGGCCCCGGCAGTGCGCACGGGCATGCTGTCCGGTGGCGTGCGCAAGGGCCCGATCGGCACGATGTTTCCCCAGCCGAAGATCACGACGCCGGGCACGACGACCCCGCGCCTGCTGGACGACGTGCTCGGCCCGGCCTTCGCGGTGATCGGCCCGGACGTCGACGCACGGACGGCGGCCGCCTGGGCGGGGCCCCCGGCGACCTTCGTCCGGGTCCTGCCGGCCCGTTCGTCCGGCCCCGCGCGCGGCCCGGCCCACGACGTCGTCAACGTGGTCGACGTCGACGGCGTGCTCGGCGCATGGTTCGACCGGCATCGGGTGGACGTGGCCGTGCTGCGCCCGGACCGCTTCGTCTACTCCACCGCCGCGGACGCCGTGCCGCTGCGCTCGGAGCAGCCGCGCCCCACGGCCGTCTAGCTCCCGGTGCCGGGCGTGGGCTGGGTTCACGCATCCGCGGGACTCGTGCGCAGCCGTCGGACAGGTCATCCGGCGGGGGCGGTGCCATCTCACCCGACCGGATCGAGGATCGGTGTGTACCCGCACGCAGCGCCGACCAGACGCGCAGGAGGCAGCCAATGACCACCGCGACAGCGGCCCCAAACGACGAACTTGTCCAGCAGGACGTCTTCAACGAACTCAAGTGGGACGCCCGGCTACAACCGAACGAGATCGGCGTGATCGTCAAGGACGGTGTGGTCACGCTGACCGGTTGGGTGGACAGCTACGTGAAGAGGTGGGCTGCGGAGCGGGCCGCTCAGCACGTTCGCGGGGTGAAGGCGGTGGCGAACGACATCAAGGTCCGGGTGCCGGGCGTGGCGGAGCGTACCGACGCCGACATCGCCGCGGCGGCGGCGTGGGCGTTGGAGTGGGACGCGATCTTGGCGTCGGGTTCAGTGACGGCGACGGTGACCAACGGCTGGGTCACGCTGCGCGGTGCAGTGGAGTGGGAGTACCAGAAGCGGGAGGCCGAACGGGCGGTGCGCCGGCTGACCGGGGTACGCGGGGTGTCCAACCTCATCACCGTCCGGGCCCGTAGCAAGCCCTCACCCGAGGAGCTCCGGCGAAAGATCGAGGAGGCGCTGATCCGCGCCGCGGCGCTCGACGCCGATCGGATTCAGGCCGAGGTTCAGGGTGACACGGTCATCCTCAAGGGCTCCGTGCGTTCGTGGATGGAACGCGAGGAGGCCGGACGGGCCGCTTCATCCGCGCCGGGCGTGACGACGGTGGACAACCGCGTCATCGTTGCGCCATGACCACTGTGCAGCGCCCGGCGGGGCGCGTACTGACCGCCATCGTGCCGTGTCCACCCGGGTGGTATGCCCGCTGGCAGTTCGGCGAGGAGCACTTCGTGTCGTACCCGGTGATCGCATGGGCGTTGGCCAAGAGCGCCGACGGTCAGGCGAAGGTCGTCGGCGTGGACGCGGCCGGACTATGGCCCGGCGGCGACGAGGAGCAGCCCGGCGGGGCCTTCGTCCGGTACATCTTCCAGCCCGTCGAGTCCGGCGCCCCGGACGACGTTTTCAATCCGGTGCAAAGCCCGACGGAACACAAATAGCCGGGCCAGACCGGCGAGGACGCCAACCGCGAGGCAGGTGATCGCCCGGGGGCCGATCACCTGCTCGACTGTGGCGGCCACGACCCGCGCGGCGGCCGGACGGAGACCAGCCGATTCGGGTGAGGCCGCCTCACGCCCGCGCAGGCCAGCGTGCAGGCGAGGCGGGCCGTGGCCGGGGGCCGCCGCTCGGCGCTGAGGACGTCCGGCCCACCGCTAGCGGTACGAAAGGTGCAGTCGTGGAACTGGAAAGCAGACATCTGTGGTCGCTCGTCCTACGGGGAGCCGTCGCGATCGTGTTCGGCCTGCTGGCCTTGGTGTGGCCCGCGGTGACGGTCGTCGTGCTGGCGCTGCTGGTGGGCGCCTACCTCGTCGTCGAAGGCGTCACGGCGATCATTGCGGGGTTCCGGCGCGCTCGCGACACCGCGCAGCGGGCGGCCTACCTCCTGGCCGGGCTCATCGGCGTCGTCGCCGGAGTGGTGGCCCTGCTGTGGCCGGGCGTCACCGCGTTGGTGCTGGCCGTGCTGTTCGGCGTCTGGGCGCTGATGACCGGCGTCCTGGAAATCTGGGCGGCCACGCGGGTTCGCGGCCAGTGGCTCATGCTCGCGGTCGGTGTGTTGTCGGTGGTGGCCGGCGTGCTCGTCCTGGTCCGCCCCACGCTCGGCGTCCTTGCCATCGCCCTCGTGGTCGGGGTGTACGCCCTCGTCGTCGGTGCGCTCATCCTCGTGGAGGCGTGGCGGGAGTACCGCTCCAGGCATACGCCGATGCACCACCGGCCCGCCTCCGCCGCACACTGACCCACCGTGCCCCATCCGACCCGCACCGCAGTCGGCGCGTCAGCGGCGCACCACGACGCGCTCGGGCGTGGCGGTGTCCAGCGGGACGCCCGGCGGCGGTAGGACGCCCAGCTGCGCTGTCTGGCGGGGCAGCATCGCGTCCAGCACCCAGTCGGCCGCGGTACGAACACGGTTGCCGGGCAGCGACAGCAGATGGTAGCCGCGGGCCACCGTCTTGGCCGGCAACCCGGTGAGGGGCACGCCGAGCGGGTTCGCCGCCGCCTGCACGCCGCCGAGATCCACGACAAAACCCAGATCGTGATGCTTGTACGGTCGTCGCCGGCCCTGTCCGTAGGACGCGGCGATGTTGTGGGCGGCCTGTCTGCCCTGCCGTTGCGCGTGCTGTGCCGTCATCGGCGTCAGCTGCCCCGGCCGGGTCAGGTCCGGCACCGCGGCGGCGTCGCCGCAGGCGTACACCTCGGGGTGGCCGGGCACGTTGAGGTACTCGTCGACCACCAGTCTCCCGTTCACGGTCTCCAGGCCGAGCTGGTCGACCAACGGGTCGGGGCGCACGCCGACGCACCAGATCAGCGAGCGGGTGGGCAGGAAGCTGCCGTCGGTGAGCCGGACACCCTCATGCGTGGCCTCCTGCACCGACGTGCCCAGGCGGACGTCGACGCCCCGTTCGCGAAGCACCCGGTCGGCCGTCCGCGACAGCCGTTCGTCCAGCTCGGGCAGCACCCGGCCCGCCACGTCGAGCACGAGCCAGCGCGGTCGTCGCCTGCCGAGACGCGGATGCCTCGAGTGCAGCACGTCGGTGTAGAGCACCCCCTGCGCGGCCATCTCCGTGCCGGTGTAGCCGGCGCCGACCACGACGAACGTGGACCGCGCCGCCCGCTCGCCCGGATCGTCGGTCGCGTCGGCCAGCTCGATCTGGCGGGTCATGTGATCGCGCAGGTACAGGGCCTCCGGGCTGCCTCGCAAGCCGTGCGCGTGCTCGGCGACACCGGGGATCGGCAAGAGCTTGTTGACGCTGCCGGCGGCAAGGACCAGCCGGTCGTAGCCGATCTGCCCGGGCCGGTCCTCGGGGTCGGTCCACCGCACCTCCCGCGCGGCGAGGTCGATGCCGTCGACCTCGCCCAGGATGAGCCGGACAGCGGGCAGTGTCTCGGGCACCGACACCGCGATCCGGCGCGGCTCGAGCAGGCCCGTGGCCACCTCGGGCAACAGCGGCACGTACAGGAAGTGGTCGGTCGGGTTCACCACCACGAGCTCAGCTCTGCCGCGCGCACGCCGCGAAAGCGTGCGCGCGGCGTAGTAGCCGGCGAACCCGGCCCCGACGATCACGACTACCGGTCTGGCCACGAGGGACCCCTTCCCGCCGCGGGCGCATCCGTCAGCTGGGCCCTGCGACCTACCGGCTTGGCTGACTTATCGGCGCGGGTCGGTCGGCAGGCGGCTGAGCATCTCACGGGCCTGGTCGGCGACGTCGGCGTCGACGATGAGGGTGTAGTGGTCGGCCTGCAGCATCGGGGTGGAGGTGAAGTCGCGTTGCCCCCGGGTCATGGCGTGGGCGATTGCGCCGAAGGCGGCGCCCCAGACCACGCCGGCGATGATCGCGAAGAGCAGGACCTGCCACCAGGCGCCGACGGCGAACGCACCGAGCAGGATGCCGATCAGCAGACCGAACCACGCGCCGGAGCTGGCGCCGGCCAGCGCCGCCCGGCCGATCGTCAGCCGGCCGTGCACCTGCTCGACCAGCCGGAGGTCGGAGCCGACGATCCGGACGCGGTCGACCGGGAACCCGTTGTCGGAGAGGAAGTCGACGGCGCGTTGTGCGGCGGCGTAGTCGGGGTAGCTGGCGACCGCGACGGTGGGCTGTTCGATGCCGGCACGGCCGTCGGCGGTGTTTTCGCCGCGTGTTGCCGGACGGGTGCCGGACGGGCCCCGCGGCATGGTGTCGTTGTTGCGCAGGCTGTACGCGCTGCGGCTCGGGCGAGTCATGTCGTGCTCCTGTCGTTGCGGGGTTGTCGGCTGCACCTGCTGGGTCACCCGGGCCTGTCGTCGGTCGTCGGGGGTGAGGCAGACACCCTCTGTGAGGTGAACGGCGCGGCTCAAAGTTGTGGGGCGGGCGGGAGCGGGAAGCGCAGGGCCGCCGCGACACGGTGCGGGCGAAGCCGCGGGTTGTCCGCGACATGTTTCACCGCGCCGCCCTCCTCGACGACGAACTCGGCCAGTTCGTCGAGGAGGTCCGGTGTCTGCCGGGTGGGCTGCCCGCACAGCGGGCACTGCTGGCCGGAGGTGCCCAGCCAGCCGGACTCGTCGCAGACCACGCCGGGAACGGCGGCCCCTTCGTGGATCACCAGGTGCTGCACGGCGGCCACGGAGCCGGCCCAGAGGCACGGCTCCAGACCGATGGCGCCGGGCCGGCCCTCCGCGACGGCCTCGAAGATCTCGTCGACCAGGCGCTGTTCCTCGTGGCGTTCGTAGCGCTCCATGATGTCCTCGGCGCTGCGCCGGATGTCGGCCACGGTCGCGGTGTCGGGATCAACAGCGAAGGTCCCGGCCACCCGGGAGGCCACATCGCGGGACAGGAACCCGGTGAAGGCCGACAACTCGTGCGGATGCCCGCCCAGGGCGATCACGTCGAAGCGTTCGGTCCGCAGCAGTTGGTCGAGCGCCGAACCGACCCGCCGGTAGTGGCGCTTGCTCAGTTCGTCGGCCTTGTTGCGCACCCGGTACTCCGCCATGCCGTAGGCGAAGTCGGGCTTGCGCAGCGCCGGGTCTTTGATCTGGGTGATCTCCCGCATCTCGCCCAGATACAGCTCCCAGATCTGCGCCCAGGCCTTGTTCACCAGCACCACACACATCCGGTGGTACTCGTCAAGGACCGCCAGCATCGGGCGGACCCACGGCGTCGTGTCCACCACGACGCGATCCCGGACCGGCCGGGGCAGCGAGACCCGCTCGAACAGTCCGTTGCCGCTGCTGGCGAAGATGGCCAGCCCGCCCGGTTGCAGCCGCTCCTCGTGGGCGAGGTCCTTGATGCGTCGCATGTCGGTCCGGATCGACAGCCGCACGTCGTGCTCCAGCGACTTGTCCTCGCTGAGCGGTTCGATCTGGTGCAGCAGGCTCGACACCTGGCTGCGGGCGGACTTGTCCGGCCCGATCCCGAGATACATCGAGATCACCGGGAAACGGCCACCCTGGAACCGGATGAGGCGGTTGACGACGTCTTGCGAGATCATGCGAAGGTCCCTCCGGTGTGGGACAAACCTGGCGCAGGTCGCTCGGGTCGTGGCGAACTCCGGGCTGCTACCCGGTCCGGCACCGTCTAACCGCGCGTGCAACCCCCACATCGCGGCATTGCGGCCGTCGGGCGGGCTGCGCGCGTCATCCGGGCGGGGCGGTGCCGTGTCATCCGGCTCGGACCGAGCATCGGGGCGTTCGGATACCGATCGCCGTCCCGGCGTGCAGGAGGCAGCCCATGACCAGCGCAACAACGACCGAGACTCGCACAGACGAACAGATCCAGCGGGACGTCCTCACCGAACTCAAATGGGACGCCCGTCTGCAACCCAACGAGATCGGAGTGATCGTCAAGGGCGGCGTCGTCACACTGACCGGGTGGGTCGACAGCTTCGTCAAGAAGTGGGCCGCGGAGCAGGCCGTCGAGCACGTCCGCGGGGTCCGGGCCGTGGCCAACGACATCGAGGTCCGGCTGCCGGGCTGGGCGGAGCGCACCGACGCCGACATCGCCGCGGCCGTGGCCCGGGCGTTGGAGTGGGACGCGGTGCTGCCGCCCGGCGCGGTCACCGCCTCGGTGTCCAACGGGTGGGTGACGCTGCGCGGCGAGGTCGAGTGGGAGTACCAGCGGCGGGAAGCCGAACGGCAGGTCCGCCGGCTGACCGGCGTGCGGGGCGTCACCAACCTCATCACAGTGCGCCCGAAGAGCAACGTCTCACCCGACGAACTGCGACGGAAGATCCGGGAGGCGCTGACGCGCGCCGCCGAGGTGGACGCCCAGAACATCGAGATCGACGTCCAGGGTGACACGGTCGTGCTCAAGGGCACCGTGCGCTCCTGGGCCGAACGCGAGGAGGCCGAACGGGCCGCGTGGTCGGCGCCGGGTGTGACCACCGTCAAGAACCGCATCGTGATCGAGCCCTGACCGCCGTTCCCCGGGACCCGGGGCGAAGGATTGTCCAGAGCCTACGGTCCACGTAGGCCGCAACCCGGACAGATCCATTCGGACCAAGGGCCGCCGCCCCTGTGTCACCGTGCCGGGCGGCGGCTTCGGGCTGCGGCAGAGCGGCGACCCTTGCGGGCATCCGCTCATCAACCGGGTAGCCGGCCAGGTGCCCCCGCAGGAGGCGATACGGGTGGCCCGCCCACCCTGAGAGGGTGGTCCGGTCTCGCCCAGGGCGCGCCGACGATGGTGTCATGGCGAGGGGACAAGGGCTGTTGCCGCCGGGTCAAGAGGCGCCGAACTTCGTGTTGCCGAGCACGCCCGACCAGCACGTGGCGTTGTCCGACCTGCGGGGCGGGCCGGTGGTGCTCGCGTTCTACCCGGCGGACTGGAGCCCGGTCTGCGGCGACCAGATGGCGCTGTACCAGGCGGTACTGCCCGAGTTCGCCCGCTACAACGCCATCCCGGTGGGCATCTCGGTCGACGGCGTGTGGTGCCACCGCGCGTTCGCCGAGAACCGGGCCATACGCTTCCCGCTTCTGGCCGACTTCCATCCGAAGGGTGACGTGGCCCGGCAGTACGGGGCGTACAGCGACGATGACGGCGTCGCCGAACGTGCGCTGTACGTGATCGACCCGGAAGGCATGGTGTCCTGGAGCCACCTTTCGCCGCGCGGGCTGAACCCGGGCGCGGACGGCATCCTCAATGCGCTGGCGGACCTGTCCGCCGAGCGCAAGGGCGCGCAGATGCGGCCGGATGCCCATCAGGATGCGGACATGGCCGAGCAGATCGCCGGACGCCGTGAGGCGAACCAGGCGCGCCGTGACGAGTTGGAGGACGAGACGCCATGACATCGCCGCTGCAGACCGCGACTGCCCGGCTCGTCGTGCCGGTCACCGAACGCGATCACTCGATCGGACCAGCCGACGCGCCGGTCACGATCGTCGAGTACGGCGACTATCAGTGCCCGTTCTGCGCGAGGGCGCACCCCATCGTCGGTGAGCTGCTGCGCCGGCGGGAGGACACGGTCCGCTTCGTGTATCGGCACTTCCCACTGACGAACCTTCACCCGTTCGCGGAGATGGCGGCCGAAGCTGCCGAGGCGGCCGGCGCCCAGCGCCGCTTCTGGCCGATGCACGACTGGCTCTTCGACCACCAGGACGAGCTCGACGCGGCGACCATCCTCGCGGGCGCGGAGGCGGTGGGGCTCGACGCCGAGGCGATCGCCGGGGCGATCCGCAGCCGCCAGTACCTCGACAAGGTGCGTTCGGATTTCGTCGGTGGGGTCCATAGCGGGGTCAACGGCACGCCGACGTTCTTCATCAACGGCGTTCGGCACGACGGCGGCTACTCGCTGGAAGAGTTGGAGTTCGCCGTCGACGCGGCGGCTGTGGACGCCGAAGCCTGAAGCCGGCGGCGCCGGCCACGCAGCGGGCGACATCCGCGCACACGGTGCTGGTCGCCGTGCGGGTGACCCGGTGATCGTCGGGCTGGTCGCGTCGCCCGGACCGGCCGCGGATCTGGCCCGCCAGGTCGCCGGCGAGCTTCCGGACATGCTCGCCGGCGGTTCGCCGGGCGCTGCGTGGACCGTTCGCGTGAGCATCGATCGGCTGGTCGACCACCCCGCCGAGCTGTCACAGCTGATCGACGCCGCCCGCCGCCGGATGTTGCACGAGGGTTGGCAGCTCACGGTGTGCTTGACCGATCTGCCGTTGCAGCGGTCCCGGCGGCCGGTGGTCGCGCACGCCAGCGCCAGCCATTCGGTCGCGGTCCTGTCAGTTCCGGCGCTCGGCCCGGTCGCGGTCGCCGGCCGCGCGCGCGAGACCATCGTCCGGCTCGTGAACGCCCTGTTCGCCGGGGACGACGAGCACACCGCCCGCCAGTTCGGCAGCCCGGTGCGAGCCGACCACGGCGGCGTCGGCCTGGTCGCCGGTGTGGTGACCGGAAACCTGCGCCTGCTGCTCGGCATGTTGCGCGCCAACCGGCCGTGGCGGCTGACGATCGGGCTGTCGAGGGCCCTCGTCGCGGCGATCGCCGCCGGGGTGTTCGCGCTGGTCACCAGCGACATCTGGCGGCTCGCGGTGGAGTACACCCGGGTGCGGCTGGCCCTGCTCGGCGCCGGCGCGGTGCTGGCGGTCGTGGTGACCATCATCGTGAGCGCCTCGCTGTGGGAGCGCCTACCGCGGGGCGCGGCGCGTGGGTCGCCCGCAGGGCAACAGGTGATCCTGTTCAATGTGGTCACCGTGCTGACGGTCGTGATCGGCGTGCTCGCCCTGTATCTGGCGCTGCTCGTACTGGCGCTCGGCGGCGTCCTGCTGCTGGTGCCCGAAGCGGGCTTGAGCAACGCTCTCGGCCGTCCGGCCGGCACCGGTGATTTCCTGGCCATCGCCTGGCTGGCTTCCTCGGTGGCCACGGTCGGCGGCGCATTGGGCGCCGGGCTGGAGAGCGACGAGTCGGTCCGGGAGGCGGCGTACCGCTACCAGCCGGACGAGGCCATCGATGAGAGCCGGAGCTGAGCGGGGCCGATGCCCGCTCCTACCTACCGCAGGAGGACCAGGCCGCCGCTTTCGGGGTCTGGAGAAAACGTCGTCCGCCGACATGACCCCCGCCCATCCGGGTAGCCCGGCACCGTGACCAGCGGAGTGCTCTTCGATCTCGACGGCACGCTCGTCGACACCTCATACCTGCACACGGTGTCGTGGTGGCAGGCATTCCGGCAGTATGAGCGCGATGTCGAGATGGCCAAAATCCATCGAGCCATCGGCATGGGTGCCGACCGGATCCTCGACCATCTGCTCGGCCCTGACCACGACCGGTACGACGACGACAACATCCGCGCCGCGCACAGGAGCCTCTATGCCCAGTACTGGTGGCGCGTCCGTCCCACACCCGGTGCGCATGAACTGCTGCAGGCCGTCGACGAACGCGGCCTGCGGGTCGTGATCGCCTCCTCCGCGTCCCGCAACGAGCTGGAGATCATGATGACCGCCCTCGACGCACAGGACGTCGTCGACACCGCCACGTCGCTCGACGATGCGGGCGCGAGCAAGCCGGCACCGGACACCATCCAGGTCGCGCTCGCCCGCAGCGGACTTTCCCCGGACGAGGTGGTGTTCGTCGGCGACTCCGTCTGGGACGTCTCCGCCGCCCGCGCGCTCGCCATCCCCTGCATCGGCCTGACCTGTGGCGGCATCAGCGCCGCCGAACTGCACGAGGCGGGTGCGGTCCGCGTGTACGAGCATCCGCGTGCGCTGCTCGAGGCGGGCGAGGGCGCCTTCAGCCGCTGAGCGGGATGCCGGTGCCGCGCTGCGGCAACCGCGGTTCGCCTGACCCCGCGGTTCGCCCGGCAGGTCAGTTCAGCGTCCCCCGGCGGGGTAGTGCAGCGTCATGAAAGCTGTCGTGTATGAGGGACCGCGTAAGGTCGCGGTCAAGGACGTGCCGGACCCGCGCATCGAGCACCCGCAAGATGTCTTGGTCCGGATCACCACCACCAACATCTGCGGTTCGGACTTGCACATGTACGACGGTCGGACCGACATGGAGACCGGCCGGGTCCTGGGCCATGAGAACCTCGGTGAGGTCATCGAGGTCGGTGCGGGCGTCGACAAGGTCCGTGTCGGTGACATGGTGTGCCTGCCGTTCAACATCTCGTGTGGGCACTGCGCGAACTGTGAGCGTGGCCTGACCGCGTTCTGCCTGCGGACGAATCCGGATCCGGGGATGGTCGGTGCCGCGTACGGCTTTGCCGGCATGGGCCCGTACAACGGTGGTCAGGCCGAGCTGCTGCGGGTGCCGTTCGGTGACTTCAACTGCCTGGTGCTGCCGGAGAACGCTCGTGACCGGGATCGGCAGCGCGACCTGGTGATGCTGGCGGACATCTTCCCGACCGGCTGGCACGCGACGCAGCTCGCCTGTGTGCAGCCCGGTGACAGCGTGGTGATCTACGGTGCCGGGCCGGTGGGTCAGATGGCGGCGCTGTCGGCGACGATCAAGAACGCGGCCAAGATCATGGTGGTCGACTTCCATCAGGACCGCCTGGAGCTGGCCTCGAAGATCGGTGCGATTCCGATCGACGCGTCCAAGGAGTCCGTCGTCGACCGGGTGATGGAGGAGACGAACGGTCTCGGCGCGGACCGGGGCTGCGAGTGTGTCGGCTACCAGGCCCACGACGCGTCCGGGCGGGAGCACCCGGAGATGACGATGAACAGTCTCGTGCAGACGGTCAAGTTCGCCGGGACGATCGGCGTTGTCGGCGTGTTCGTACCCAAGGACCCCGGCAGCCCGGACCAGCTCTACCACGAGGGGAAGATCGCGTTCGACCACGGCCTGTTCTGGACCAAGGGCCAGACGATGGGCACCGGGCAGTGCAACGTCAAGGCGTACAACCGGGCGCTGCTCAACCTGATCATCGAGGACAAGGCGCGGCCGTCGTACATCGTGTCGCACGAGCTGCCGCTGCAGCGGGCCCCGGAAGGCTACGAGCACTTCGACAAGCGTGAGCGCGGCTGGACCAAGGTGATCATGCACCCGGACCTCTGACGCGCAACGAGGGTTTGCGAGCCACGCTTGCCGGTGGCTCGCATTCCTGCCGCGAATCCGCCGGGAGCCGGCCCAGGCGTTGGACCTGCCCGCACCCCCGACCCGGCGTCATGGTGTGCGACCTCTCGCCGTCGCCGGGGCCGGACCACCAGGCCTCGCCGCCGCCACCCTCACGTAGTCGCCGACGCCCCGCGCCGACCCCCGCAGGGGCCGCGGTTTGCGCTGCTCGCTGTCGTGATGCCGGTTGCGAGCCGCTGCCCACGTCACTCCTACCGGGTGGTCACGTGCCGGTCCGGCCGAAGAACGGTTGAACGTGGTCCGGTGGAAGGAGCAGACATGAGTACCGCAACCTTCACGCGCGCCGACGCTGACATCGAGCGGGACGTGACCGAGGAACTGCGGTGGGATTCCCGCCTGCAGCCCAACGCCATAGCCGTCGGGGTACACGACGGCGTGGTGACGTTGGCCGGATGGGTCGACAGCTACCCGAAGAAGTTGGCCGCCGAGCGTGCGGTGCACCGGATCCGTGGGGTGAAGGCGGTCGCCGACGACATCGAGGTCCGGTTGCCGATCGCGGCGCAGCTGCCGGACCCGGAGATCGCCGCGTCTGCCGTCCGCGCACTGGAATGGGACGCGTTCATCCCGATCGAGCATGTCGAGGTGACGGTATCCAAAGGCTGGGTCACGCTGCGGGGCGAGGTCGAATGGGAGCATCAGCGCAGAGCCGCGGAGCGCGCCGTAGACAAACTGCCCGGTGTGCGCGGCGTGACCAACCTCCTGTCGGTCCGTCCGCGTCCGGCGGTGCAGCCGTCACCGAAAGACCTGCGCACGCGGATCGAGGAGGCACTCGTACGCAGCGCCGAGACCGACGCCGAGCACGTGAACGTCGACGTGCAGAACGACAAGGTCGTGCTCACCGGCCACGTCCGGTCGTGGGCCGAGCGGGAGGAAGCCGAACGGGTCGCGTGGTCGGCGCCGGGCGTGACGGCCGTCGAGAACCGCATCGTCATCGCCCCGTGAGGTGGATCGCCGCAGCCGCCGTCGTGGCCCGCGACCCGTCAGGCCCGGCCGCCATCCGGGGGAAAAGGACGCGGATTCACCTGCATCAGTACAACAGCTCGGGAAACGCCAGAACTCGCGCTCGGAAAGGAAACCGATCACGATGACACTCGCACCCTTCTCGTCCTGGCAGCGCCGCGGCGGGCTGCTGGCCGGCCCGCCGGCGTACCGCTGGGATCCACGCCGCGAGGTCGACGAGCTCAACACCAGGTTCGGTCAGCTCATCCAGTCGCTCATCGCCGGCGATCCCGGGATCGGCGCGGCGGCCGGCTGGTCGCCGCCGGTCGATGTGGAGGAGACCGAGGACGCCTACGTCGTCGATGTCGACCTGCCCAACGTGAACCCGGAGGATGTCAGCCTCGAGATGCGCGGCGAGGAGCTGCGGATCTCCGGCACGTTCGAGGAGCGCGGTCGCGGCGGCATCGTGCGTCGCCAGGGGCGGCAGACCGGCGAGTTCGAGTACATGATCGACCTGCCGAGCGACATCGACAGCGACCGGGTCCAAGCTACCTACAGCAACGGCGTGCTCACCGTCACGGTCCCGAAGGCCAGGGAGGGCCAGCCGCGCCGGATCGAGATCCAGGCGCAGGGAGATCAGCAGGGCCAGCAGTCGATAAGCCAGCAGTCAACAAGTCAGCAGTCAACGGGTCAGCAGTCAACGGGTCAGCAGCCCGGCCGGCAGGCGGGCCAGAGCGGTCAGCGCACCGGTCAGCAGCCCGGCCAGGCCGCCACGGGTCAGCAGGAGTCGGCGCAGCGAGGCGCCCAGCAGTCCGATGCGCAGCCGCGAGGCGGGCAGAGCCCGGGCCAGCGGAGCTGACGGGGCGGTACCGCCGGTTGTGTTGACCAAGATGTGCAAGCACGGCGCGAGGGCACTCCGGTCGACGTGGCGCGACGCCATGCGGCCGCGGTGCTCACGGGCCGGGCCGGGCCGGTTCGAGGCGCCCGTCGGCGCCGCCGGACCCGTTGTGGCGATGCCCCTGCCCGCGCGGCGGGTGGGTCAGGGCGTTGCTCATCTGCGTCGGAGGAAGCCGGCCGGCCGTGAGCGCGGCAGGCTTTCGCGACGCATCAGCCATATCCCGAAAGGAGCCGGTCATGGCCAGAGCTGTAGGTATCGATCTCGGCACGACCAACTCGGTGATCGCCGCGTTCGAGGGTGGCCAGCCGACGGTCGTGCCGAATGCGGAGGGTAGCCGGACGACACCGTCGGTCGTCGCGTACACCGACACGGGCGAGCGGCTGGTCGGGCAGTTGGCCCGGCGGCAGGCGGTGCTGAATCCGAAGGGCACGATCTATTCGGCGAAGCGGTTCATCGGCCGGAAGTTCGACGAGGTCACCGAAGAGGCGAAGACGGTCACGTACGACGTCGTGCCGGGGCCGGACGGGGCGGTCCGGTTCAACGTGCGCGGGAAGCTGATCTCGCCGGAGGAGGTCTCCGCGCAGATCCTGCGCAAGCTCGCCGACGACGCGGCGAAGTACCTGGGGGAGAAGGTCACCGAGGCCGTCATCACTGTCCCGGCGTACTTCAACGACGCCCAGCGGCAGGCGACCAAGGACGCTGGGAAGATCGCCGGTCTTGAGGTCCTGCGGATCATCAACGAGCCGACCGCGGCCGCGCTCGCCTACGGGCTGGACAAGAAGGGCCACGAGACGGTCCTGGTGTTCGACCTGGGTGGCGGCACGTTCGACGTGAGCATCCTCGACGTCGGCGACGGCGTGGTGGAGGTGCGGGCGACGGCCGGGGACACCCACCTGGGCGGCGACAACTTCGACCACCGCCTGGTCGACTACCTCGCCGAGGAGTTCAAGCGGGAGCAGGGCATCGACCTGCGCAAGGACCCGCAGGCGTTGCAGCGGCTCACCGAGGCCGCGGAGCGGGCCAAGATCGAGCTGTCGTCGGTGACGCAGACGCAGGTGAACCTGCCGTTCATCACCGCGGACGCGAACGGGCCGAAGCACCTCACGATGACGGTCACCCGCGCCAAGTTCGAGGAGCTCACGCACGACCTGCTGGAGCGCACCAACGGCCCGGTGCGGCAGGCGATGAGCGACGCCGGTGTCAAGGCCGACGATCTCGACGAGGTCATCCTCGTCGGCGGCGCGACCCGGATGCCCGCGGTGCAGGCCCTCGTGCGCCGGCTGACCGGCGGCAAGGAACCCAACATGACGGTCAACCCCGACGAGGTGGTCGCGCTCGGTGCGGCGATCCAGGCCGGGGTGCTCAAGGGCGAGGTGCGCGATGTCGTGCTGCTCGACGTCACCCCGCTCTCCCTCGGGGTCGAGACCCTGGGCGGGCTCATGACGAAGGTCATCGAGCGCAACACCACCATCCCGACCCGCCGCACCGAGACGTTCACCACGGCACAGGACAACCAGCCGGCCGTCGACGTCGTGGTGCTGCAGGGCGAGCGGGAACGCGCCGCCGACAACCGGGTCCTCGGCCGGATGCGGCTGGAGAACATCCGCCCCGCCCCGCGCGGTGAACCGCAGGTCGAGGTGACCTACGACATCGACGCCAACGGCATCCTCAACGTGTCCGCGAAGGACAAGGACACGAACGCGGAACAGAAGATCACCATCACCGAGAGCGGCACGCTCGACAAGGCCGACGTCGAGCGGATGGTGCGCGAAGCCGAGCAGCACCGCGCCGAGGACCAGCAGACACGTCAGGAGATTGACGCCCGCAACGAGCTCGACAGCGTCGCGCACCAGGTGCAGCGCCGCCTCGACGAGCTCGGCGATCAGGTTCCCGAACACGAGCGGGCCCGTGCCTCGATGCTCGTGCAGGAAGCCCGGCAGGCCGTCGAGGGGCAGGCGCCGATGGACCGGGTGCAGAGCCTCACCAACGACCTTCGGCAGATCATGTTCGCGTTGCAGTCCGCCGGGCAGCAGCCGGCCGGCGCCGAGCAGACCGCGGGCCAGGAGGCCGGGCAGCCCGGCGGTTCGGCTGCGGCCGACGACGTCATCGACGCGGACTTCACGGGAGGGTGAGCCATGGCCGAGCCGAACGGCGAGGGCATCACCACCGCCGCCGATGACCTGCCCCGACAGGTGCCTCGGCCCGACGCGGAGGAACGGGTGCCTCGGCCCGACGCGCAGGAACGGGTGCCTCGGCCCGACGCGGAGGAACGGGTGCCTCGGCCCGACGCGGAGGAAGCGGCCCGGCCGGAGGACGAGAAGCTGGCCGAGGTGCGGGAGCGGGCGCAGCGCGCGATCGCCGACGCCGACAACGCCCGCAAGCGGGCCGAGCGGACATGCGCGGAGCGGGTCGCGGCGGAGCGGCAGCGGGTCGCCTCGGCATGGCTGCCCGTGCTCGACAACCTGGATCTTGCACTGCGCCACGCCGGTGCCGACCCCGACGCGATCGTGCAGGGCGTGGCGCAGGTCCGCGACCAGGCCGCGGACGTTCTCGCCCGCCTCGGCTTCGGCCCGATCGGCGCGGTCGGTGAGCCATTCGATCCGGCCCGGCACGAGGCGGCCGAGGCGGTCGCGGAACCGGGCCTGCCGGCCGGCACGGTCGCGCGGGTCATCCGCCTGGGCTACGGCGGCGACACGCTGCTGTTGCGCCCGGCAATCGTAGCCGTGGCCAGCGCCGGCAGTGGTGGCGGCGGGCCCGGCGCGGACACGGATCGGCAATCCGATGGCGGCTGAGCGACGCGACTTCTATGAGATCCTCGGCGTCCCACGGACCGCGACGCCGGAGGAGATCCAGCGCGCGTACCGCACGCTGGCCCGCCGCAACCATCCGGACGTCAACAAGGAGCCGGGCGCCGAGGACCGTTTCAAGGACATCACCGAGGCCTACGACGTGCTCTCGGACCCGAAGAGCCGCCGCAAGTACGACCGGTTCGGCGCCCAGTGGCGGCAGGTGCCCGACGACTTCGAGCAGCGCGCCGGGGCCCGGCAGCGCGCGTCGGCCGGCGCCGGGTTCCCGGGTCAGGGCGCCGGCTTCGGCGGTCGGGGCGGCATCGGCGAGGAAATCGACATCGAAGACCTGCTCGGCAGCATCTTCGGCGGAAGACCGGGCGGTGCCGGCGACCGTTTCGGCCGTGGGCCGGTGCCCGGCGCCGACACCGAGGCCGAGATCACCATCAGTGTCGAAGAGGCTTATCGCGGCGGCCGGCGCCGGATCACGCTCCCCGGCGGCCCCGCGGGGCGCACCCGCGAGTACGAGGTCACCATTCCCGCCGGGGTCACCGAAGGGCAGCGGATCCGGCTTGCGGGGCAGGGCTCCAGCGGCGCCCGCGGCGGCCCGTCCGGCGACCTGTACCTGGTGGTGCACATCGCGCCGCATCCCCGGTACAAACTCAGCGGCCGCGACATCACGGTGGAAGTCCCGGTAGCGCCGTGGGAGGCGGCCCTGGGCGCCACGGTGCCGGTCGAAACGCCTGGCGGCACCGTGCGGGTCGACGTCCCGCCCGGCACGCCGTCGGGGCGGCGCCTCCGGCTGCGCGGCCGGGGCCTGCCGAACCCGCGCGGCACGCCCGGCGACCTCTACGCCGAAATCAAGATCATGGTGCCGCCCAAGCTGAGCGACGCCGAGCGGCGCCTGTTCGAGGAACTGGCGAAGGTGTCGTCGTACAACCCACGAGGTGACCGATGATGTACGCCTTGATGTGCAGCCCCTACCTGTCCACCGACGAGTTCGCGGCGGCCGCCGGCCTGCACCCGGACCTGGTCGGCCGGCTGGTCGCGCTGGGCCTGCTGGAGCCGCACATCGACGAGCGCGGCAACCGCTGGTTCGCCCGGACACAGCTCATCCAGGTCGCCCGGATTCGCCGGCTGCACGCCGGACTGCCGCTGAACTACGTGGCCGTCGGCATCGTGCTCGACCTGCTCACCCGCATCGACGAACTCGAGGCGCAACTCCGGAGGCGGACATGGACCTGAACCGACTCACCGAGAAGTCCCAGCAGGCACTGCACGACGCGCAGACGAAGGCGATGCGGCACGGCCACACCGAAGTCGACGGCGAGCACCTGCTGCTCGGCCTGCTCGAGCAGCCCGACGGTGTCGCGGTGCGGCTGCTCACCGGCCTGGGCGTCGACATCGAACAGCTGCGCGACCGCGTCGAACGTGACCTGGAGCGCCGGCCGAGCGTGACCGGGCCCGGTGCCCAGCCCGGACAGGTGACCGTCAGCCGCCGGCTCGCCGCCGTCCTCGATGCCGCCGAGCGCGAGGCCCGCCGGCTCAAGGACGAGTACATCTCCGTCGAGCACCTCCTCCTGGCGCTCGTGGACGAGGGCAGCTCCACCGATGCCGGCCGGGCCCTGCACGACCTCGGCGTCACCCGGGAGCGGTTGCTCACCCAGCTCACCGAGCTGCGGGGGGCGCAGCGGGTCACCTCCGCGAACCCGGAGGCCGCCTACGAGGCCCTCACCAAGTACGGACGGGACCTCGTCGCCGACGCCCGCGCCGGCCGGCTCGACCCCGTCATCGGCCGCGACGAGGAGATCCGCCGTGTCGTGCAGATCGTGTCGCGCAAGACGAAGAATAACCCTGTCCTCATCGGCGACCCGGGCGTGGGCAAGACCGCGATCGTCGAGGGCCTGGCCCAGCGGATCGTCAACAACGACGTCCCGGAGGGGCTGCGCGACAAGACGATCTTCGCGCTGGACATGGGCTCCCTGGTGGCGGGGGCGAAGTACCGCGGCGAGTTCGAGGAGCGGCTCAAGGCCGTGCTCGCCGAGGTGACCGCCGCGCAGGGCCGGATTCTGTTGTTCATCGACGAGCTGCACACGGTGGTGGGCGCCGGGGCCGCCGAGGGGGCGATGGACGCCGGCAACATGCTCAAGCCGATGCTCGCCCGCGGCGAGCTGCGCATGATCGGGGCGACCACACTCGACGAGTACCGCAAGCACATCGAGAAGGACGCCGCGTTCGAACGCCGGGTCCAGCCGATCCTGGTGCAGGAGCCCACCCCGGAAGACGCGGTGACCATCCTGCGCGGGCTGCGTGAGCGCCTCGAGGTGTTCCACGGCGTGCGCATCCAGGACGGGGCGCTCATCGCCGCGGTCCAGCTGTCCCACCGGTACATCGCCGACCGGTTCCTGCCGGACAAGGCCATCGACCTGGTCGACGAGGCCTGCGCGATGCTGCGCACCGAGATCGACTCACAGCCGGCCGAGCTCGACGAGGCCGCCCGGCGCCTGCTGCGGCTGGAGATGGAGGAGGCCGCGCTGTCCAAGGAGGATGACCCGGCCAGCACCGCCCGGCTGGATCAGATCCGGCGGGAGATCGCCGACCTGCGCGGCGAGGTCGACGCGATGCGTGCACAGTGGAACGCCGAACGTCAGGCGATCCGCAAGGTGCAGAGTCTGCGGGAGGAGGTCGAGCGGATCCGGCGGGAAGCGGAGGCGGCCGAACGCCGCTACGACCTGGACCGGGCCGCGGAGCTGCGCCTGGGCAAGTTGCCGGAGCTGGAGCGGCGGCTGCGTGCCGAGGAGGAGCGGCTCACCGCCAAGCAGGGCGGGCACCGGCTGCTGCGCGAGGTCGTCACGCCCGACGAGATCGCCGGGATCGTGGCCCGCTGGACCGGCATCCCCGTCGCCCGGCTGCTGGAGGGCGAACGGGACAAGCTGCTGCACCTCGAGGAAGTCCTGCACGAGCGGGTCGTCGGTCAGGACGAGGCCGTCCAGGTCGTCACCGACGCCGTCATCCGCGCCCGCTCCGGTATCAAGGACCCGCGGCGCCCGATCGGCTCGTTCCTGTTCCTGGGCCCCACCGGCGTCGGCAAGACCGAGCTGGCCAAGGCCCTCGCCGCGGCGCTGTTCGACACCGAGGACAACATGATCCGGCTCGACATGAGCGAGTACCAGGAACGGCACACCGTGTCCCGGCTCGTCGGCGCGCCGCCCGGCTACGTCGGCTACGAGGAGGGCGGGCAACTGACCGAGGCGGTGCGCCGCAAGCCCTACTCGGTCGTCCTGCTCGACGAGATCGAGAAGGCCCACCCCGACGTCTTCAACACGCTGCTGCAGCTGCTCGACGACGGACGGCTCACCGACGCCCAGGGGCGCACCGTCGACTTCCGCAACACGGTCGTCATCATGACGAGCAACCTCGGATCGCAGCACCTGATCGAGGGCGTCACGATGGACGGGCAGCTCACCGACGAGGCCCGCGCAGGGGTCATGACGGCCCTGCGCGAGAACTTCCGCCCGGAGTTCCTCAACCGCATCGACGAGACGGTGCTGTTCAAGCCGCTGACCCTGCCGGAGATCGAACGGATCGTCGACCTGCTGCTCGACGATCTCCGCAAGCGCCTCGCCGACCGGCGGATCACCGTCGAGGTCACCGAGGCGGCCCGGCGCTTCATCGCCGAGGCGGGATTCGACCCGGTCTTCGGCGCCCGCCCGCTGCGCCGGTTCCTGCAGCGCGAGGTCGAGACCCGCATCGCCCGTACGCTGCTGACCGGCGACGTCCGCGACGGCGCGACCATCACCGTCGACCTGGGACGCGACGGGATCGAGATCGACTGGAGCCAGGAGCCGGCTACCTCCGCGGCGGCCGCCTGACCGAGTGCGCGGCGCGGCGTGGACGCTCCGCCGCCGTCGGCCGGCCGAAGGGGCCGGGCCGATGGCGGCGGAGCGAGCTCATGCCCGGCCTGCCGCGCCGGAAGACGCCGGGGTCTTGGCGAACTCCTGCACGATGCGCTCGCAGAACGCGGGCAGGTCATGGGGCGAGCGGCTCGTGGTGATGTTGCCGTCGGTGACGACTTGCTCGTCGACCACCTCCGCCCCGGCGTTGCGCAGGTCGGTGCGCACGCTCGGCCACGAGGTCAGCCGCCGGCCGCGCGCGACGCCGGCCTCGACCAAGCTCCACGGGCCGTGGCAGATGGAGGCGACCGGCTTGCCCGACTGGACGAAGTCGCGGACGAACCGCACCGCGGCAGGTTCCATCCGCAGCTTGTCCGGGTTCACCGTCCCGCCCGGCAGGAGCAGTGCCTCGTAGTCGTCGACCGACGCCGTGCCGACCAGTTGGTCGACCGGGAAGGTGCCCGCGTCGTCGAGGTCGTTCTTGCGCGCCCGGATCTCGCCGGTGGCGATGGAGACGACGGCGGTGCGGGCGCCGGCGTCCTCGAGCACCTGCCGCGGCCGCTCCAGCTCGACCCGCTCCACCCCGTCGGCCGCCAGAATGGCGACGCGGCGTCCGTTCAGCACTCCAGCCATGTCACGCACCCGCCCTCGCCATCGCCGGATCAGTTTTTGCGTCGTACGGGCCGCCCGGCACATCCGTGACCTTGACCTGCCGCGGCCCCTCGTGAACCACTGTATGCATTCCTGCCCCCTGCCTCGTGGGATCTCTTTCGGCGCCGGACCTTGGCCGAGCCCGGCCCGGTTCCGGCGCCTCCGGGATCGTGCTGGCCAAGCCTTGCTCCGCGTCACGTTGCGAACCAGACCTATGGCGAGTGAGATGTCGAGCGCGTGAGCCGCGCCCCGGCGGGTGGGGGAGCGGGGGCGCCGGCCGTTCAACCGCTACGCCGGCCTCAGACGGACAGCACGACCTTGCCGCCGGCGGTACGGCTCTCCGCCAGCTGATGCGCCCGTGCAGCGTCCTCGAGGGGGACGACCGCGCCCACCTTCGGCTGCAGCCGGCCCTCCCCGACCAGCCGGCTCAACGCCAGCAGGCCGGCGTGGTCGGGTTCCACCAGGAAATTGGTCACCCGCACGCCTTTGTCCGCGCCGAGGCGGGCCACCGCATCGTCCACTCCGGACGGCACCAGGACCACGGTGCCCCCGGGGTTGACCAGCGGCAGCGACCGTGGGGTGTAGTCCTGGCCGACGAGGTCGAGCACCACGTCGACCGGGCCGACGACGTCCTCGAACCGGGTCGTGGTGTAGTCGACGAGTTCGGCGGCGCCCAGCGCGCGCAGCTCCTCGTGGTGGCCGGCTCGGGCCACGCCGATGACGTGCGCGCCGAGTGATGCGGCGATCTGGACGGCCAGCCGTCCGACCCCGCCGGCGGCGCCGTGGATCAGCACCCGGTCCCCGGCCTTGAGGTGCGCGGTGTCCACCAGCAACTGCCAGGCGGTCAGCCCGGAAAGTGGCAACGCTGCGGCTTCGGGGAACGACAACGACGGCGGCTTGGGGGCGAAATGCCGCGACGGGGCCGTCACGTACTCGGCGTATGCGCCGGCCTGGCGGGGAAACCACGGCATGCCGTACACCTCGTCGCCGGGCGAGAAGATGGTGACGCCGAACCCGCACTCCTGCACCACCCCGGCCACGTCCCAGCCCAGGATCATCGGCAGGTGCGACAGGGGCCCGTGCCCTTGCCGCTGCTTGAGATCGACCGGGTTGATGCCGGCCGCGTGGACCCGCACCAGCACCTCGGTGCTGATCGGTCGCGGTGCCGGCACCTCGCCCAGTTGCAGCACCTCTGGGCCGCCGAACCGGTCCAGGATCACTGCCCTCATCCGGCAACTCCGTCCTGTCGAAGCCTGCGACGGCCGGTGATGTACCCGCGGCCGGGGGAACGAACCCCGGTTTGTGCCGCGGGACGGGGGTAGCCGACGGCTATGGTTGCCGCTCCGCTCGGTGCGTGGCTCGCCCGGGATTATGAGGTCGTCGCCGAGATCCCCGACCTGATGCCGACGGGCGTCACGGTCGCCGACTCGGGGCGGGTGTTCGTCTCGATTCCGCGGTGGGGCGACGACGTGCCCTACACGGTCGCCGAGGTCGTCGGCGGGAAGCTGGTCGCGTTCCCGAACGTGGAGATCAACCGGTGGAACCCGCAGCGGGCCGCCGACACCCTGGTGTCGGTGCAGAGCGTGATCGTTGATCCGGCCGGGTCCTTGTGGCTGCTCGACACCGGCAGCCTGGCGTTCGCGCCGTTCGTCGAGGGCGGGCCGAAGCTGGTGCAGGTCGACCTCGAAAGCGGGCAGGTGGTTCGGGTCATCCATCCCTCTGCCGCGGCCATGACCCCCACGGCGTACCTCAACGACGTCCGCTTCGACCTCTCGCGGGGCGAGGCGGGGTACGCGTACATCACCGATTCACAGCCCGAGGGTGCCCTGGTCGTCGTGGATCTGGCCTCCGGCGAGAGCTGGTCGCGGCTGCGTGGACACCGAAGTACCCATGCGGAGGACGGCTTCCGGGCCGTGGTGCAGGGGGTCGTCCGCGAGGGATACGTCGTCGGCGCGGACGGTATCGCGTTGAGCGCCGACGGCGAGCGACTGTACTTCTGCCCGCTGTCGAGCCGGCGCCTGTACAGCGTCGCCACCGCGGCCCTGCGTGACCGGGACCTTCCCGAGGCCGAGGTCGCCGCTCGGGTGGTCGACCACGGCGACAAGGGTGCGTCCGACGGTCTGGAGTCAGACACGGATGGTGCGGTCTATGCCACCGCGTACGAGCACAGCGCGGTGCTGAAAGTGGCCGCCGACGGCACCTGGACCACGATTCTGCACGCACCAGCATTGCTGTGGCCGGACACGCTGTCGCTCGCGGCGGACGGCTACCTGTACGTGAGCGTCAACCAGCTTCCCCGCGCGCCGCTGTTCAACAACGGCGTCGACGATCGTGTCCCGCCGTACCACATCATCCGGGTCCCGGTGCACGCACGCCCCGTGCGGCTCGGTCCGACCGCAGCCCGTCCGGCGCCGGCGCCCTGACCGCCGCCGGACGTCACGCCGGCGCAGCGGCGCCGCCTGCGTCAAGACGATCGCCGGTCTGGCCCCGCCTGATGTGTCGCCGCACCGGGGCCGGGTAGCTAGGGCGCATGCGCAGATTCCTAGTCCGACCGCTCCCGGCCGCCGTCGCTCTGGCCGCCGTAGGAGCTGGCGCGATCACCGGCTTCGCCATGGTCGTCAGGCGGCGCCGGGCCCACGAACCCGACCGTTGGCACACCGTCACCGTCAACCGCTCGCCCGGGCAGCTCGATCCGCTGCCGCCGCCGCTGAATGCGCTTGGTTTCCCGGTGGAGGCCCGCATCCAGCCGGCGCCGGGAGACCGGGGTACGGAGCTGGCGGCCCGGGTCGTGTCCGGCTCCGATCCCGAGCGCGTGCGGCGGCTGCGAGCGGGGCTGCGCGAGGCGCGGTCAATCGCCGAGGTCGGTGAGGTGCTGGTGCCGGACGCACCGGCGGCCACGAAGCCGACGCTCAGATCCGCTCCGCTGGCGTACGCGATCAAGCACGGACGTGAGGAGGGCCGGCTGTGAGGGCATTGGTGTGGCAGGGCGTGAACAAGGTAGGCGTGGAAACGGTCCCGGATCCCCGGATTCGCAACAGCGGCGACCTCATCGTGAAGGTCGCACGGACGGTGACCTGCGGGTCGGACCTGCACCTGCTGGGCGGGTACATCCCGTTCATGCGCAACGGTGACGTCCTCGGCCACGAGTTCCTCGGCGAGGTCGTCGAGGTCGGGCCGGGCGTGCGCAAGCACAGCGTCGGCGATCGGGTGGTCGTGTCGTCGTTCATCTCGTGCGGGCAGTGCTGGCACTGCCGCCACGAGGAGTACTCGCTGTGCGACAACGGCAACACCAACCCGGACATCACCGAATTCCTGTGGGGCGCGGCACCGAGCGGCTGCTTCGGGTACTCCCACGCGATGGGCGACAACGCCGGGAGTCACGCCGAGTACATCCGGGTGCCGTTCGCCGACGTCGGGGCGTTTGCCGTACCCGAGTCGGTCAGTGACGAGCGGGCCCTGTTCGCGTCCGACTCGGCCGCGACCGGCTGGATGGGCGCGGATCTCGGCGGCGTACGCCCCGGCGACGTGGTCGCGGTGTGGGGGGCCGGTGCCGTCGGGCAGATGGCCGCCCGGGCCGCGATGCTGCTGGGCGCGGAGCAGGTCGTATGCATCGACCGGTTCGAGTACCGCCTCGACATGGTCCGCCAGCACATCGGCGCCGAGACGATCGACTACACCACCACCGATGTGGGGGCCGAGCTGCTCGAGCGCACCGGCGGGCGCGGCCCGGACGTGTGCATCGAGGCGGTCGGCATGGAGGCCCACGCACCCGGCCCGCAGTACGTGTACGACAAGACGAAGCAACAGCTGCGACTCGAGACCGACCGCCCGGCCGCGGTGCGTTCGGCGATCTACAACTGCCGCAAGGGCGGCAGCGTCTTCGTGCTCGGCGTGTTCGCCGGATTCGTGGACAAGTTCCCGCTCGGTGCGCTGATGAACAAGGGCCTGACGGTGCGGGGAGCGCAGATGCATGGTCAGCGGTACGTCCCCATGCTCCTGGATCGCATGGCGAAGGACGAGCTCAAGACCGAGCACCTCGCGACCCACACCATGCCGCTGGAACAGGGCCAGACCGGCTACGACATCTTCAAGAACAAGGAGGACGGCTGCGTCCGGACCGTCTTCGTGCCGTGAGTGGTCAGGCGGGACGGCACGTGCACGGCGCCCCGGTGCCGTGCACGCGTAGCTGCGGTGACGGCCGCTTTGCCGGCGCGTCAACCTGAACGTGGGTGGACCCGGCAGTTGGTGTGGAGGTATCGGGCGGCACCGTCGGTGAAGTCGTAGATCGCGACCGTCTGGGCGTCCTCCAACGGGTCCGCCGGGCCGGTTCTTCGCCCGGCTCAGCCAGCAGATGCGCGGCAGCACCCTCGCCGAGCCGGTCGTGTATGACGCGCTGAGCGTGCTCGCCGCACTCGTGCACGCCGGTCGACCGCTCACCCTCCCCACACTGGCCACCGCGCTCGACTGGCCCCGGGGCCGTCTCGCCGCCGCGCTGGAGGCGATCCGGCTTCACCCGGCCATCGCCGATCCGCTCGCGCTGCAGACCGTCGAGCGCCAGACCTACACCATCACCACCAGACCGGACCGCCTCACCCAGGCGCAACGCCAAGCCCTCGAAGACGTGGGCGCGGCACGGCGCGGCACCGGCAGATGCGTAAGATCGCCGGGCATGGGTTGATCACTAGAACGCAGCGCTTCCCATCCCCGGATCGCCGGCCGACTGGGGATGCCGGAACGGCGTTGGTTGAGGAATGTCATGGAACTTCGCCGGTACGGAACCGAAGAGGCGCGGACCGCGGGGTTGCCGCTGGAGGAGCTGGAGATCCTGACCCGCGAGGGTATTCCGCTGGACTGCTCGTCGCTGTTCGTAAGTGCCGCCCGCCTGGAGCGGGCAGGCGACCTGGTTCCGCTTGGAAAGCTCTGGAGTGAGGAGTTCGAGGCGCGCCTGAACTTGGTCAGCCGCCAACTCGACGCGATCCATCTGGAAAGCGGGGAATTGACGCTGCTGAACTCGTCGCTGCGCCAGTTCGTGGCCACTTTAGCGCCGTACTGTGCATTCATTGACAAGCGGGCGCTCGTCGATGAGCAGGACGGGCGGGCGTTGGTGCGCATCGAGGCGGAGGGTCGTGAATTGCGTCAGAGGCTGTACGCGGTGGATCCTCTTACTCGCAGCGGAGGCTGGTGGTCCGGAGTCCTGGACGAACTGTGACCGTCGATCCGCCGGCCGGTGAGGCGGCGGCTGTCACTCGCGGCATACGGCCCCGGACCAGCAAGGAGTTCCCGGCCGGTACCCGCAGCGCCGTTACCCGGCCCCAGGGGACAAACCGCCCGGGCCACACTCCACTCGGCCCACGGGTCAGGCGCTCTGCACCTGCCGCAGCGCCTCGAGCATCCCGTGCAGGTGGGCCGCGGCCCGCTCGATGTCGGCGTGCTTGTACTGGCCCGCGCGGACCTCCGCGGACAGCACGCCGCACCGGTGGACCTTGTCGAAGTCGCCGTACGGGAACTTGAAGTGCGCCTTGCGCTCGGGCGGCTCCTCGTCGTCCACGCCCAGGTGCCACTTCGCGTACTCGCCGATCCCGTGCGCGGCGATGAACTCGTTCTTCTTCTCGGTGGAGGGCTGGTGCTCGCTCCAGGCATCCCGGCCGTCGAGCACGTACCGCCCCTGCTCGATCAACTTCCGGGCCCGCGCGTACCCGCGCTCGTTCAGCGTGACTGCCATGTCTCATCACCGTCCCGATCCCGTAAGCGGCCAAGCCTATGTCGGCGGCCGAGTGGCGGCCAAGGCGGAAGGGCTGGCCCGGTAGCGGTCAGGCAGCGTACGCGGGTTGTGGGCCGCCGCTTTTCGGGTAGGGGCGGATACCAGGAGCGGCCAAAGGGAAGCCGACCGGCGAAGGCGAAGTGTCATGGCGACCTCCGGCGGGGCGCGAACCCCGCGACCTGACAGGGACGTGGTGCGGCCGAGTGTCACACCGCTACACCTGATGCGGGGCCTGCTCTCGGCAGACAGATCGCGCATCGGCGGTGACATCGTCGCTGGCGTCACGCTGGCCGCGCTCGGCATCCCGCAGAGCCTCGGCTACGCCAGGATCGCCGGCATGCCGGTGATCACCGGCCTGTACGCGATGGTCGCTCCGATGGCCGTGTTCGCCGTGCTCGCATCCTCCCGTCATCTCGTCGTGGGTGCTGATTCCGCGGTCGCCGCGATGCTGGCGGCCGGGCTGGCTGGTTCCGCCGTCGCGGGCTCGCCGCGGTACGTCGCGCTCGCCGGGCTGGTCGCGCTGCTCACCGGGGTGCTGCTACTCCTCGCCCGCCTGATCCGGCTGGGGTTCCTGGCCGACTTCCTGTCCCGAAGCGTGCTGATCGGGTTTCTCACCGGCGTCGGCGTCCAGATCGCCGCCGCGCAGCTTGCCGACATGCTCGGCGTGCATGCCGGCGGAAACAGTGTGATCGGCAAGCTCGTCGCAGCCGTCCGGGGGCTGGGCCACCCGAACCTGCCCACCCTCGCCGTCTCGGTTGGTGTCATCGCGGTGGTCGTCGGGTTTCGCCTGTTGACCCGCCGGATCCCCGGCGCCCTGATCGCCATCGTCGGTGCCGTCATCGCCAGCCGGCTGCTGCGCCTGCCGGCCCGCGGCGTCACCGTCGTCGGCCCGGTTCCACAGGGCCTGCCGCGGCCGCACCCGCCGGCGCTGTCGCTGCACGACGCGGTGGCGCTGCTCCCTCTCGCCGGTGCGTGCTTCGTGGTGATCGTCGCGCAGAGCTTCGCGACGTCCCGCGCGTACGCCGCGAAGTACGACGAGACGGCCGACGAGAACGCCGACCTGGTGGGACTGGGCGCGGCCAACGTCGCGGCCGCCTTCACCGGCACGTTCGTGGTCAACGGCAGCCCGACCCAGACCCAGATGGTCGACAGCGCGGGCGGTCGCAGCCAGGTGGTCCCGCTGACCACCAGCGTCGTCGTGGTGTTCGTGCTGCTGTTCCTGACCGGTCCGTTGACGTTCCTGCCGTTGGCGGTCCTCGCCACCATCGTGTTCCTCATCGGGTTGCAGCTGATCAACGTCTCGGGGATGCGCCGGCTCCTCGCCGTGCGCCGCGACGAGTTCCTGATCGCGTTGCTGACCGCCGTCACCGTCGTGTTCGTCGGCGTCGAGCAGGGCATCGTGCTCGCCGTCGTCGCGTCCGTCATCGACCATGTGCGCCACACCTACGCGCCGTACACCGCCGTGCTCGTCACCGCAGATGGCCATTTCATCGACGTGCCGCCGACCCCGCAGGCCCGCACCGCCGCAGGACTGGTGATCTACCGGTTCGGCGCCACCCTGTACTACGCCAATGCCCGCCGGCTCGTCGACCAGGTCGAGGCATTCCAGGATGCACCCGACCCGCCGCGCTGGTTCTGCCTGGACTGCGTCGCGATCAGCGACGTCGACTTCACCGCCGCGGCGGCTCTGCGCCAGGTCCACAACGAGCTCGCCGCGGCCGGCGCGCGACTGGTCCTCACCGAGGTCCTCGACCCCGTTCGCGCCGAGCTCGACCGGTACGGCATCACGCGGCTGATCGGCAGCGACGCCTACTTCGCGACACCCCGCGACGTCGTGGACGCTTTCGGAACGGAGGCGCCGTCGAACAGGCACCCGCCGGCGTGAGCCGACGCGGCGGCCATGAACTCGCTCCCCGTGCTCACGCGCGCCTCCAGACTCCGGCGAGCAAAAAGATCTCCACCAGGGTCACGAGGCCCAGGCCGACGATCCACCAGCCGGTGAAGTCGCCGAAGACCGAGGCGACCGTGAGGCCGAGGCCCAGGCCGAAGCCACCACCGAGGCCGAACAGGGCCCCGGTCGGCAGGCGCGCCGCGCCGAGCCCGGAGACGATACGCCAGAGCAGCCAGAGGCCGCCCGGCGTCACCAGGACGATGCCAACAAGATCGATCAGGGACGGTCCGTGGCCGGGCCCGAAGCGGATCACCCGCGGGCCTTCGGCGGCGGCGGGCAGTGCCAGGACGCCGATTCCCAACAGGACGAGGATGAGGGCGATGACGATCTGACGACGTATCGGCATGTTCGAGATTATGGGTTGCTCCGCGACCACCGTCACGACCTGGCCGGCGCCAGTTCCCGGTCCGCCTCGGCCTGCACCCGGTCGAGGTCGCCCTCGATCTTCGCACCCGCCACGGCGTCGGGCAGGTCGTCCTCCATCCGGTGCAGCGGCCGGTAGCGCAGGCCGAGCACGGCCCATCCCATGAGTACCGCGCCGACGGTCACGAGCAGCAGGCTCATGCCGCGCACCGGGCCGATCCCGGTGCCGGCGATCCGGTCGGCCAGCCACGGCGCGCTGACGTAGCCGGCCGGGGCCATCGCGACCGCGAGCATCTGGTTGGTCGCCAGCACCCGGCCCTGGAGCTCCAGCCCGACCTTGATCTGGATCAACGCCAGCCAGTGCGCGTTGAGGATGCTCGTCGACGCCCACCAGACGAAGATCCCGATGCTGAGGACGAGGACCGCGGGCCGCAGCCCCATGACGAGGATGCCGGCGCCGACGCCGAGCACGAACCCGACCATGCCGGTGGCCCGCCGCCGGGTGCCGCCCCACACGAGCATGACGACGGCCCCGAACGCCGCACCCAGGCCGCTCGCCGCCGTCACCAGGCCGACGTCCGCGGCGTCACCGATCGACAGCACCAGCGGGGTCACCACCACCGTCGCGATCGAGCTGAGGTAGTTGTCCACCAGGAAGAAGACGATCATCACGACGAGCGGGCGGCGCCGGACGATGTACCGCCAGCCGCCCACGATCGCCTGCCGGAACGTCTCCTCCCGGCGCCGGAACAGCCGGTCCGGGAAGCGCACCACCAGCAGCGTGGCCAGCCCCAGCACGAACGTCAACACGTCGATGCCCACCACGGCGGGCAGCCCGAACGCGGTGATCAGCGCGCCGCCGGCCAGCGGGGCGAGCAGCATACCGAGCCCGGTGCCGAGCTGGGCGACGGCGTTGGCCTGCGGCAGGTACGGCTTGGGAACCAGTTGCGTGATCGCGGCCAGGTACGCGGGCCGGTGGAACGCCGTGACCAGCGACCCCGTCCCCACGATCACGGCGACGTGCCACAGTCGCAGGCTGTCCAGCCACAGCAGGACGACGAGCGCGGCGACCGTCAGCCCGGCGACGGCGTCGCAGGTCAGCATCACCCGGCGCCGGTCGAACCGGTCGGCGACCGCGCCACCGACCGGCGCGCCGACGATGGCCGGCATCACCGCCAGCAGCGTGATCAGCGCGTAGTCGGCCATGCGGCCGCTGGCCTGGTATGCCCAGACGCCGAGCGCGAACGCGCTCAGCGCGCTGCCGATCAGCGACGCCGTCTGGCCGGCGGCGACGAGGGAGAATGCCCGGAGGCTGCGGCGGGCCGCCGATCCGGCGACCGCCACGTCGGCGACCGGCGGCGGCACCCGCCCGGCCCGCCACGCCGCCAGCCGCCCGCCGATCAGCTCGGCGACGTGCGTCGCCTGGTGCTTGAGGAAGTAGTGGCCGGCGTGCGGCACCACGGCGAGCTCGACCCGGTCGGCGTACGCGCCCCACTCCCGGTAGCGCTCCTGGTAGAGCTCGGTGCTGCGGTCGCGCTCCCCGACGACGCACAGCACCGGGACGGACAGCCGGGTCCGGTCGGCGCGGGCGAGTTCGCCGGTGTGGAACAGCTGCGCCTGCCGGGCGTCGTGGCGCAGGCTGTTCATCATCGTCCGGAGGTCGGTGTCGTCGAGGTCGTCGAGCATCCCGCCCATGGCCCGCAGCACGTCGCGGTAGTCGCGATCGGACATCCACCGGTCGCTGGGCAGCACCCGGTTGAACCACGCGGAAAGTCGTCCGGGCAGCCGCGCGGTCGGGAACGCCGCCGCCAGCACCACGCCGGCCAGCTCGGCGCCGTCGGCCTGGAGCCGCTGCGCCAGCGCGACCGCCGTCGCGGTGCCGACACAGTGCCCGTACACCACCACCGGCCCGGTGACCCGCTCTGCGACCTCGGCGGCCACCCGGTCGACGAGCCGCGGCAGCGGCAGCAGCGGCTCGTCGGGGCGGGCCGGGTCGTGCCCGGGCAGCTCGATCGCGTACGTCGCCACGCGCGGGCCGAGCGCCATCGCCAGCGGCCGGTACGCCGCCGCCGACCCGCCGCCGTACGGGACGCACACGACGGTGACCTCGGCCGCGCCGGCCGTTGCGCCGAGCCGGTGCAGCAGCCCGGCCGGTTCGCCGGACCGCCGGTCGAGGAACGCCGCGAGGTCGCGCACCGTCGGGTGGTTGAACAGGTCGATGACCCGCAGGTCCGGATCGGCCGCGCGGGCGGCCTGCACCGCCTGGAAGGAGTCGCCGCCGAGGGCGAAGAAGTCGTCGGTGGCACCGACCCGCTCGACGTCGAGCACCTGCGCGTAGGCGGCGGCGACCCGGTGCTCGGTCGCCGTGGCCGGCTCGACGTAGGCGGCCGGCGCCGCCTCGGCCGGTGCGGGCAGCCGCGCGCGGTCGACCTTGCCGTTGGCGGTCAGCGGCAGGGCGTCCAGGCCGGTGATGGTGGTCGGCACCGCGTACTCGGGCAGGTCCTGCCGCAGGCGCCGGCGCACCTGGTCCACGTCGGCCGTCCCGGTGATCCAGGCGGCGAGCCTGCGCTGGTGGCCCTCGCCGACCGGGAGCACGACGGCCTCCCGGACGCCGGGCAGGCGGCGCAGCACCGCGACGATCTCACCGGGCTCGACCCGGTACCCCCGGATCTTGACCTGGTCGTCGGCCCGGCCCCGGAACTCGAGCTGGCCGTCGGGCCGCAGGCGCACCAGGTCGCCGGAGCGGTAGCAGCGGCGGGTGGGGTCCAGCGGGTCGGCCGGGAAGCGTTCGGCGGTCAGGTCGGGACGGCCGAGGTAGCCCCGGCTGACCGTCGGGCCGCCGATCCACAGCTCGCCGGGGATGCCGGCCGGCTGCGGCCGCCCGGCGGCGTCGGTGACGTAGAAGTCCACATCGGACAGTGGCGGGCCCAGCGGCACCGTGGACCCGGTGCGCGGCACCGCGTCCACGTCGCACATCGACACCGCGACGGTGGTCTCCGACGGCCCGTACGAGTTGAGGACCGTGAGGTCGGGCCGTGCCGCGCGGACGCGGTCGACGAGGTCCCACAGCAGCGGTTCACCGGCCAGGATCAGCACCCGGCGGGGCAGCACCCGGCCCAGGTCGCCGTGCGCGGCCAGCAGTTCCAGGTGGCTCGGCACGCACTTGAGGACGTCGACCCGCTCGCGCTCCTGGTACGCGGCGAACGCCTCCGGGTCGGTGGCGGTCTGCCGGTCGACCAGGTGCAGCGTGGCACCGGTTGTCAGCGCGCCGAACAGGTTCGTCATGCCCAGGTCGGCCGCGTGGGTGGAGACCAGCGCGTAGCTCGCGCGGGGGGCCGCGCCGAGGTACGCGAGCGCCGCCGCCAGGTAGTGGGTGATGTGCCGGTGCTCCACGGCCACGCCCTTGGGCGCGCCGGTGGAGCCTGACGTGAAGATGACGTAGGCCAGCCGGTCCGGGCGTACCCCGGCGTCGGGCCGGTGGGTGGGCAGGCCGGCCCAGGTGGCGTCGTCGTCGAGGATCGCGACGGTCCCCTCGGCGTGGCCGGTGAACTCGCGTTCGGCGAGCGTGGCGACCGCGCCGGCGCCGCGCAGCACCGTCCGCACCCGCTCCGGCGGGTAGCCCGCGTCGACGGGCAGGTACGCCGCGCCGGCCTTGAGGACGCCGAGCAGCGCGACCGCGAGGTGGCTCGTGCGCTCGGTGAGCACCGCGACCGGCTGGTCGGCGCGCACCCCGCGGTCGAGGAGCCAGTGTGCGACGCGGTTGGCCCGCCGGTCGAGTTCGGCGTAGGTGAGCGTCGCGTCGGCGGCCACCACCGCCGGCGCGTCGGGGGTGGCGTCGGCCCACCGCTCGATGAGCGGATGCAGAACGCCGTCCTCGTGCGGCAGGGGCGGGCCGGCCAGCGCCGGGCCGTCGACGGGCGCCAGCGGGATCGCGCCCAGCGCAACGTCCGCAGTGGACAGCAGGCCGTCGAGCAGCGTGATGTACCAGGAGACCAGCCGCCGCGCGGTCGGCTCGTAGAACAGCGCCGACCGGTACGTCAGGCTGCCGCGCAGTGCCGTGCCGTCGACGGCGACGTGCCACGACAGGTCGGACTTCGCCTCGGTCTCCGGCACCGGCACGACCGTCGCCGGCAACCCGGGGCCGAACTCCACCACCGCTGGGCCGGCATCGTGCACGTTGAGGCTCACCTGGAACAGCGGGCCGGTGCCGTCCTCGCGGTCCGGGCGCAGCCGCTGCACCACCCGGTCGAACGGCACGTCGGCGTGGGCGAACGCGGCGAGCGCCGCCGCCCGGGCCGCGTCGAGCAGGTGCCCCGCGGTCGCCGCCGCGTCGACCTCAGCGCGGACGACCAGCGTGTTGACGAAGCAGCCGACGACATCCTCGGTGCCCGGGCCGTGCCGGCCGCTCTCCGGCACGCCGACCGCGATGTCGCTCGCACCGGTGAGCCGGGCGAGCAGCGCCTGGAGGCCGGCCAGCAGCACCATGAACGGCGTCATGCCGCGGCTGCCGGCCAGCGCCCGGATCCGGCCGGCCAGCGCGTCGGGCACCTCGAACGGCACGGCGGCGCCGGCGGTGCCCGCGGCGAACGCCCCGCCCGCGGCGGGCGGCCGGTCCGTCGGCAGGTCGAGCCGGGACAGCCCGGCCAGCTGCCGCTCCCACCAGTCCAGCGCCGGACCGTCCGGTTCGGCGCGCAGCGCGGTCGCGTGGTCGGCGTACTGCGGCGCGGGCGGGGGCAGCAGACCGACGCCGGTGCGGTACCGGTACAGCGCCACGAGGTCGGCCAGGATCAGCCCGCGGCTCCAGGCGTCGGTCGCCACGTGGTGCAAGACGATCGCCAGGTGGTCGGCCCCGTCGGCGACCCGCAGCAGCACGGCGCGCATCGCCGGGCGCCGCTGGAGGTCGAACGGGTGCGCCACCTCGGCGGCCAGCACGCGGTCGAGGTCGGCGGCGGGCACCGACCGCTCGCGGACCGGCACGTCGGCGGCCCGGCCGATCCGGCCGCACGGCTGCCCGTCGACCGTGGTCACGGTGGTGCGCAGGACCTCGTGCCGGTCGGCGAGCAACCGGACCGCGTCCAGCAGCGCCGTGCCGTCGATGCCGGCCGGCAGGCGCAGGACGATCGGCACGTGGTAGGTCGGGCTGGCCGGGTCGAGGCTGGCCAGGAACCACAGCCGGGCCTGGGCCGCCGACAACGGCACCACGGTCCCGGGCCCGCGTCGGCCGGCCGCCGACGCCACGCCGTTCGCGGGTGGTGCGGTGCGGTCCAGGGCGGCGGCGAAGTCGCGCAGCACCGGGTGGCGGAACGTGAGCCGGGCGGGCACGTCATGGCCGGTGGTCGTGCGCAGCAGCGCCGCGACCCGGGTGGCGGCGAAGGAATGCCCGCCGAGGGCGAAGAAGTCGTCGTCCGGGCGGATGGTACCGGTGGCCGGCGCGCCGGGCCGGCCGTCCAGGACCTGGCGCCACGCCGCGGCGACCGCCTCCTCGGTGGGGCTCAACGACACCGGGCCGGTATCGACGGCCGTCACCGGTTCGGGCAGCCGGGCCCGGTCGACCTTGCCGTTCGGGGTCAGCGGCAGGGCGTCGAGCCGCACGATCGACGCCGGGACCATCCAGCGCGGAAGCCGCCGGCGCAGTTCGTCGCGCAGCCGTGTCTCGTCGGGTCCGCCACCCTCGGTGCCGGTGAACCACGCCACCAGCCGGCGCCCGCCGGGCGGCCCCACCGGCAGCACGACCGCCGCGTCCACGCCGCCGAGCCGGCGCAGCGCCGCGGCCACCTCGCCGGGCTCCACCCGGTACCCCTGAATCTTGACCTGGTCGTCGGTGCGGCCGAGGAAGTCGAGGTGGCCGTCGGCGCGGAGGCGGACCCGGTCACCGGTGCGGTACCAGCGGACCCTGGACTCCGTGACGAACCGCCGCGCGGTCAGCCGGTCGTCGTGCAGGTAGCCGCGGGCGAGGCTCGGGCCGGCCAGCCACAGCTCACCCGGCAGGCCGGCGGGCAGCGGCGCGCCGGCGCGGTCGGCCACCCGGCACCGCACGCCCGGCAGCGGCCCGCCCAGCGGCACCACGTCGGCGCCGGCCCGGTCGGTCACCGTCGACACGTCGAGGGCCAGGACGGCGACGGTCGTCTCGGTCGGGCCGTAGTGCACCTGGACGGCGAGGTCGGGCCGGGCGGCCCGGACCCGGTCGACCAGCTCCCACGGGCACGCCTCGCCGGCCAGGATCAGCAGCCGGCGCGGAAGCACGTCGGCGAGGTCCGCGCCGGTCTCCGCGGCCAGCAGGTGCAGGTGGCTGGGGACGAGTTTGAGCACGTCGACCGGGTGGCGGGCCAGGTAGCCGGCGAACGCGGCGGCGTCGGTGGCCGTTGCGACGTCGACGAGGTGAGCGGCCGCGCCGGTGGTCAGCGCGCCGAGCAACATGGTCAGCCCGAGGTCGGCTGCCTGCGTCGAGACCAGGGCGAACGACGCGGCACCGGCCGGCAGCCGGTCGCCGATCCCGCAGAGGTAGCGGGTGATCGCCCGGTGCTCCACCGCCACACCCTTCGGCGTGCCGGTGGACCCCGAGGTGAAGATGACGTACGCCAGCCGGCCGGGGTCGCACTCCACGCCCGGGTCCCCGTCCGGGCCCACCGGGAAGGTCTCCGGATCGTCCAAGTGGCGCACGGCGACCGGCAGGTCGGCGTCGGCGAGTCCGTCGGCCAGCGCCTCGTCCAGCCCGTCGGCGACGAGCACCGTGGCGGCGCCCGCGGCCCGCAGGAGGGCGGCCAGCCGCGCGGGCGGGTACGTCGGGTCGACGGGCAGGTACGCCGCTGCGGCCTTGAGGATGCCGAGCAGCGCCACCGGCAGGTGGGTGCTGCGTTCGGTGAGCACCGCCACCGGCTCGTCCGGCGCCACGCCGTCGGCCAGCAGGCGCCGGGCGACCCGGTTCGCCCGGCGGTCCAGTTCGGCGTAGGTGAGGGTGCCGTCGGCGGCGACCACGGCCGTCGCGTCCGGGGTGGCCGCCGCCCACCGGGTGACCATCGGGTGCAGGGTGCCGGTCGGCGCGTCCACCGGTGCACCGGCCACGGCCGGGTCCACGGTGCCCGGCAGCGGCACCGTCCGAATGAGACCGTCCACATCGGATACCAGGCTGGCGAGCTGCGTCAGGAACCACCCGGCGATCCGGTGCGCGGCCGCCGCGTCGCAGTCGCGCAGCCGGTACTCCACCACGCCGTCGAGCGGGCCGTCGCCGGCGTCGGCGAGCCGCACCGTCAGGTCGGCCCGGACCCGGTCGGTGCCGCCGACGGTGACCGTCGCGGCCAGCCCCGGGAACGTGGCCGGGTGCGGGTCGGCGGGGACCACGTTGAGCAGGACCCGGAACAGCGGCGTCGAGCCGTCGTCGCGGCGCGGGTTGACGCGCTCGACGATCCGGGGGAGCGGCACGTCGGCGTGGCTCAGCGCGTCGAGGGCCGCCTCGCGGGCGCGGGAGAGCACGTCGCGTCCGGTGGGATCGCCGGACAGGTCGGTGCGGACCACGACGGTGTTGACGAAGCAGCCGATCGCCGACCCGCTGCCGGGCTCCCGGCGCCCCGCCTCGGGAACGCCGACGGCGACGTCGGGGTCGTCGCCGGTGCGCGCCAGCATCGCCTGGAGCGCCGCCAGCAGGACCATGAACGGCGTCATGCCGTGCGCGGCCGCGACGGCGCGGACCCGGTCGGCGAGCGCGGCCGGCACGGTCAACGGCACCTGTGCCCCGGCATCGTCGGGCGTGCGGTCGGGCTCGCCGGCGGGCGCGTTCACCCGGCCGACCGGCAACGGCGCGGGCGTGAGCCCGGCCAGCCGCCTTGTCCACCACCGCAGATCCTCCTCGTCGGGCTCCGGCGCCCGCCGGCGCCCCCGAACCGGCCAGACCGGCGCGGGCGGGCCGTCGCCCGCGTGGTGGCCGGCGTAGCGCTGCGCCAGCTCGGCGACCAGCAGCGTGATCGACGCGTCGTCCATGGCGACGTGGTGCGCGGTCAGCGCCAGGTGGTGCTCGCCGGTGCCGACCGCGAACAGCGTCACGCGCAGCGGCGGCTCCGCGGCGAGCCGGAACGGCCGCCGGGCGTGGTCGGACAGTGCGGCGGCGAGCGTGTCCGGGGTGACCGCACGCTCGTCGACGGGCACCGCGTCGGCCGGCCCGGCCACGGCGACGGGCGTGCCGTCGTCGACCGTGATCGTGCTGCGCAGGGCCGGATGCCGCCCGATCACGTCGCGCACGGCGGCGAGCAGCGCCGGCCGATCGAGCGGGCCGACGAGCCGCACGACGATCGGGACGTGGTAGGCCGGGCTGTCCGGGTCGAGCTGGGAGGCGAGCCACATCGCCCGCTCCGCGCCGGTGAGCGGCAACGTCGACTGTGGATGGTCGTCGGGATCCGCCGCCGGCTCGGCGGGTGTGAACGCGGCGAGCCGCGCCTCCAGGAGCGCGCGCAGCGCAGCCCGATCCTGCATCTGTTCCGTCATCGATCCGCCCCCCGTGGACGTTGCCCGGGCCCGGTCAGGCCTCGCGGGCGAGTTCTGTCAGCGCCAGCTCCTCGACCGCCGCGGCGAAGTCGGCCAGCACCGGATGGTCGAACAGCAGGCGGACCGGCACGGCGAAGCCCAGGGCCGGCCGCAGCAGCGCCACGACGCGGGCCGCCGTCAGCGACTGCCCGCCCAGCCGGATGAACTGATCGTCGACGCCGATCGTCTCCGCAGCGACGCCGAGCGCGGCGGCCCAGACGCCGGCCATGAACCGCTCGACGGGCGTGCGCGGCGGCGTCGGGACCCGGGCGGGGTCGGCCGGCACCGGCAGCGCCGACCGGTCGACCTTGCCGGTCGGCCCGAGCGGGAACTCGTCGAGCACCACGATCCGGCTCGGCACCAGGTGGGCCGGTAGCCGGCGGCTCAGGTCGTCGTGCAACCGGTTCGCGTCGATCGGCTCCGGGCCGGTGCCCTGGACGTACCCGACCAGCCGCCGGTCACCGCCGGCGTCGGCCGGCGCGGTCACCACCGCGTGCTGGACGCCCGGGCAGGTGGCCAGGAACGCCTCGACCTCGCCGAGCTCGACCCGGATGCCGCGGATCTTGACCTGGTGGTCGCTGCGGCCGAGGTAGTGGTAGACGCCGTCGACCCGGCGCACCAGGTCGCCCGTGCGGTACGCCCGCCGGGCCGGGTCGTCGGGATCGGGCGGGAACCGTAGCGCGGTCAGCTCGGGGCGGTGGAGATATCCGGAGCTCACGACGGGCCCGGCGATCCACAGCTCACCGATCGCGCCGTCGGGCACCGGCCGCCCCTCCTCGTCGCGCACGCTCGCCACCGCCCCGGCGATGGGTGCGCCGATCGGCGGCTCGTGCGCGGCGTCCAGGTCGGCGCGCGTCACCTCGGCGACGAGGCAGTAGGTGGTGCACTCGGTCGGGCCGTAGCAGTTGACCAGCCGGGTGACGCCGGGGTTGGCGTAGATCCGCCGGGCCAGCGCCCGGGTCAGCGCCTCGCCGGCCGGGCTCACCGTGCGTACGGACGGCGGCAGCGGCGAGCTCAGCAGGACGGCGAGCACCGACGGCACCCCGTTGAGGAACGTGACCTCGTCGCGGGCGGGCAGGTCGCCGAGGGCGAGCAGCGAGTCGGCGAGGATGACCGTGCCGCCGCTGAGCAACGGCGCGAACATTTCCACGACCGACACGTCGAAGCACACCGACGTGGAGGCGAGCGTGCCGCGCAGCTCGTCGGCCGAGTACGTCTGCACCGCCCACCGGACGAGGTTGAGCGTCTGCCCGTGGTCGATGACGACGCCCTTGGGCTTTCCGGTCGACCCCGAGGTGTAGATCAGGTAGGCCGGGCCGTCCCCGCCGGCCGGGTCGCCGGCGTCGGCGTCGTGCGGCGAGGCGACCGGGCCGTCGCCCGGCACCATCGGGCGGGCGCCACCCAGCCACGCCGCATCGACCTGCCGCTTGTCCACCAGGACGTGCCGCAGCCGCGCGTCGCCGATGACGAAGGCCTGTCGTTCGGCGGGATGGGCCGGGTCCATCGGCACGTAGGCCGCGCCCGCCCGGAGCACGCCGAGCAGCGCCGGGATCAGCCACTCCTCGCGGTCGAGGCAGACGCCCACGTACTCGTTGCGGCCCACGCCCTGGCTGCGCAGCTGGACGGCGACCGCGTCGGCGCGCGCATCGACGTCGCGGTAGGTGAACCGGCGGGTACCGACCACCAGCGCGTCGGCGTCCGGCGTCCGGCGCACCTGCCGGGCGAACGCCACCTCGATGCGGTCGGGCATGCGGAGTCTCCCTTCCCAGGGCCCGGATCCGCGTCACACGTCCGTAGGCGCAGCGAGCCGAGACCGTCAAGCGGCCGCCAACCTACCGAACACCGCTAACCGAACCCTACGTTTCGCCTACTCCAAACCTCTCTGCCGAGGTCACGCGGATGGTGGTCCGGCCGGGCTGAGCACGGGGATGCCGCTGCTTGCGGTGGTCGCAGGCAGCGGCATCCCGGGCGGCTCATCCGACGTTGAGCCATACCCTGGTAGCACCGGTGCGGGGGTCGACGTCGAGGTACTCGTCTCGTCCGTCGGCATTGAGGTCGGCGAACTGGATCTGGCTGCCGGGAGCGCCGACACCGCTGGCCACTTCACCGCCGGGGAACCAGAGGTAACCGCTGGTGCCGGGTCCGCCGTTCTGCCAGACCTTGACCGAGCCGTTGTCGCCCAGGACCAGGAAGTCGGCGCTCGCGGTGCCGTACAGGTGGGCGAACCGGATCTGGCTGCCGGGAACACCCACACCTGTGGCTACGGTGTCCTGAGGGAACCACAGCCAGTTCGCGCCGCCGGGTCCACCGTTCAGCCAGGCTTTGACGGAGCTGTCCGGGTTCACCGCCAGGTAGTCGTCCCGCATGTCGCCGTTGATGTCGGCGAACCGGATCTGACTGCCCGGGACACCGACGCCGGTGGCCACTGTGCCTTGCGGATACCAGAGCCAGTTCGCCCCGCCGGGTCCGCCGTTGATCCAAGCCTGGACGGAACTGTCCGGGTTCACGACGAGGTAATCGTCCCGGGAGTCGCCGTTGATGTCCGCGAACCGGACGTCGACGCCGGGCTTGCCGACGCCACTCGCGACGGTTCCCCGCGGATACCACGGCCAGGTGGTCGGGTTCTGGCCGCCATTCGTCCAGGCCTGGACGGAGCCGTCCGCGTTCACCTGCAGGTAGTCCGCCCGGTGGTCGCCGTCGAGATCGGCGTAGACGACGCGGTCAGGATTTCCCGTGGTGATCGAGCCTTGCGGGAGCCACATGTAGCCGCTGCCGCCCGGGCCGCCGTTGCGCCACATCTGAGTATCGCCAGTTGCCGGGTCGACGACGAGATAGTCGGCTCTCCGGTCACCGTCGACGTCGGCGAACCTGATCAGGCTGCCGGCGGAGCCGATGCCGGTGGCGATCACGCCGAGCGGCTGCCAGAGATAACCGCTGCCGCCAGGCCCGCCGTTGAGCCAGGCCTTCACCGAGCTGTCCGGGTTGACGACGAGGTAGTCGGCGCGACGATCGCCGTTGATGTCGGCGAACCGGATCTGGCTGCCCGGGACACCGACGCCGGTGGCCACCAGCTTGCGCGGCGCGAACTCACGTCCGGCGTTCTCGTTCGACTCGAACTGCACCGAACTGTCGTCGGCCACGTCAAGGAGGTCGGCGTCGCCGTCGCCGTCGAGGTCGGCCCAGTTCATGTTCCGTCCCATCCGGTCGTACGACCCGAAGAAGACGAACTCGCCGTCGCCGTCGTAGCCCCGCACGATCCCGAAGGCCGGGTCGGCGTCGGGATCCTGCTGGAGCAGCTCGGCCCGGCCGTCGCCGGTCACGTCGGCGAACTCCCAGTCGTCATCGTGGGCGGGGAGGGCGATCGTGCGGTGCCCCACCCAGGTGACCGGGTCCGTGCCGGCGTTGTTCCAGACATCGACCTTGCCGCTCGTGTGCGTGACCAGGTAGTCGGCCCGGCCGTCCCCGGTGATGTCGGTCAGTTGCACCTGGTCGCCGCTGCCCAGCGAAAGGCCGCCGGGGTAGGAGCCCGCGCCCATCGTTCCGGAGGCAACGACACCTTGCGGCGCCCAGCCTCGCACGGGACCGCCGGCCGAGGCACCGCCGGAAGGAGCCGGCGCCACCCAGCCGGCGTCGCGCGCCTTGAGGATTCCTTGGTAGAAGTTCGCCGCCATCTTCTGGTAGCCGCGATCGTTCGGGTGCAGCCAGTCCGCCAGATCCGGCGGTGTCACGGCGTTCATGCTGACCAGCTGCACGTGCTTGCCGGCCGAGCGGCGGCTGGCCACCACCTCGGGGATCGCCGCGTTGAAGGCGCTGATCCGCGCCTGCGTGGCCGCGATGGTCGCCGGGACGATGGTCGAGACCACGACCGTGACCCCGGGCTGGTCGCGGAAGATCCGGTCGATCAGGCTGCCGAGCCGCCCTGGGGCACCCGCCGGGTCGACGTTGTTGTTCATGTCATTGGTGCCGAGGTGCAGCAGCACCACGTTCGGTTTGTAGGTGGACAGCGCGCCGTCGATGATGTTGGCAACGTCGTTGATCAACCAGCCGGGATGGCCCTCATGGGCGTCGGGCGACGGCCCGGAGTGCAGGGAGCCGACCAACTCGACGCCGGCGCCGTGCTGCGTCAACAAGCCGTAGAGCGCCTGCCGATAGCCCGCGCTGTTGGAGCTCCCCGTACCGTAGGTGATCGAGTCGCCCAGGGGCATGATCTTCAGGCGCACGTCGGCCGTCGAGACGCCGCGGGCCAAGCGTTCGAGGTAGTTGTAGACCAACACGCCCCAACCGTCGTTGCTCCACACGCCCGCGATGAGGGGGAGCGGGTTCGACCAGGAGCCCCACCGGGTGATGATGTTGCGCATGCTCTGCTGGGCAGCACCGATCGAGGTGTTCAACCCGTTGGCGGCGAACTCGACCAGCTTGCCGACGGCGGCCCCGGCCACGCCGCTGAGCAACGCGATGGCGACCGCTTCGGCCCAGACGTCGCCGTCACCCAGGGACCTGCCGTCGAAATAGGCGTTCATCAGCTCGCCGACCAGGCCCGACAAGGCCCCGCTGACGGCACCGCAGATGGGTGCGGCCAGGGGTGCACCGACATTGAACGCGACCATGCAGAGCGCCGCGGACACGACGAGCACGGCGGTGCCGACGATGAAGGCCAGTGACTTCTGCCACCAGTTGGCGGTGGCGCTGACCTCTCCCGCCGGGATGACCATGACGAGGCTGTTGCCGACGACCTGGATGCTGCCGTTGAACCGGACGCCGGCCTCCTGCTGGTAGATGCCCACCGCGTTGCGCCGCGCCTGCTGGGCGAGGGACTCGCTGAGCGTCAGTCCCCGCCCCTGGTCGGCATGGGTGGTGTCGACCACCCCGCGCATCAGCTGCTGCCACTGGTCAGGTCGCTCCGTGATGTTGAAGTCGACAACACTCACCATGTCGTTGTCGCCGGCGGCCAGCGACCGCAGGCTGCCGGCGTCCCTGGCGCAGCCCATGCGCAGCGCGGCAGTGTTCGGCGCGATGGGCTGTGGGGCGAAGTTCGAGCCGGCCGTGCCGCAGGCCGCGTCAGCGGCGACGGCCGGTTCCGCGGAGCCGGCCACGACCAACACCACGCAAAGTGCGGCCGCGATCAGAGCGCCGACGATCGTCCGTGGTCTTCCGGTGATCGCCCTTTCGGATAGGGTCCTGTCCACGTCTCGCCTCTCCCGATGTGCCGCCGGTCCGGGCGCCGGCCGACTGTCACGGATGCAGATTATAGACATAGATGAATTATTCTCATCTATCGGGACGGGTTCCTCGAGACATCGCTGTGCGACAACTGCCCCAGCACGCACGCTCAGGCGGCGGCGCGGTCGCCGGTACGGCGGCGGCGCAGGTCGGTCTGGGCGAGTGCGGGCGGCGTGCAGGCGATGTCGAGGGTGGTGCCGTCACCCGTGCACCTCGCGCAAGTTCGGCGGCAACGGCGACCTGGCCGGGTACCGCAACGACGACGGCCCGGTGCCGGAGGAGACCGGCGAGCACTATGCCCGGCAGCTGCACGACCTGGCCGCCGCGTTCGCCGCGTGGGACGACCCGGCCGTGGTCACCCTCACCGACGACGCCAAGCGGGTGCGGCCCGAGGCGGCGAACCGGATCGAGCGGCAGCTACGGCCCGGCGAGGCTGCGGGGAGAAGCGGGCGAATGGTCCTCGGCCCCCACGGCGGTCAGGACCCGCGGGCGACCACCTGATCGCCACGTCGCCGGCGTCTCGGCCGGTTTCGGCGCCCATCGCCGGCCGGTGTCCGGTAGGCGCACGAGAGGCTGCGTAGGCGGCGGGATAGGCGATGTTCACCGACGCGGGCGGTAGGCCGGCCCTGGGAGCGTAGCGGCACCGGGCGACATGGACGGCCCGTTCGGGAGGAGGCCGCTCGTGACGACGATCCAGCCCATGCGTGACCGCGTCGCCGATAGCCGTGCGCCGGGCGGTGCGCTCATCGTGCTGGCGACCGCCCAGTTTCTGGTGGTGCTGACCACGTCGATCGTCAACGTGGCGCTGCCCGCGATCGGGGCCGGGCTCGGCCTGTCGTCGGCGGGTCTGGCCTGGACGGTCAACGCCTACGTGCTGGCGTTCGGGTCGTTGCTGCTGCTCGGCGGGCGGCTCGGCGACGTATTCGGCCGGCGGCGGATGTTCCTGGCCGGCACGGCGGTGTTCGCGGCCGGCTCGGCGGCGGCCGCGGCCGCCACGACCCCGCCGTTGCTCATCGCGGCCCGCGCGGTGCAGGGCGTCGGCGCCGCGTTGCTGGCCCCGGCGGCGCTCGGCCTGGTGTTTGCGCTGTTCCCGCCAGGTGCCGGCCGAGCCCGCGCGCTCGGCGTCTGGGGGGCTGTCACCGGCGCGGGCGGGGCGGCCGGCGTGCTGCTCAGCGGCGTGCTCACCGACGTGTTCGGCTGGCGGGCGGTGTTCGCCGCCGGGGTCGTGGTGGCGGTACCCATCATGGTCGCCACCCGGCCGCTGGTGCCCCAGGACCGGCCGGGCGGTGGCCGGATTGACGTCGTCGGTGCGGTCTCGGTGACCGGGGGCCTGATCGCCGTGACGCTGGCGCTGTCCGGCGCGGGGCAGCACGGCTGGTCGTCGCCGCGGACCGTCGGCGTGCTGGCGCTCGGGATCGGTCTGCTCGCCGCCTTCGTCGCCGCGCAGCGCAGGGTCGCGCAGCCGCTGGTGCGGCTCGGCGTGCTGCGCACCGGCGCGGTCGGGCCGGCCAACCTGCTGATGGCGCTGCTCGGCGCCGCCTGGCTGGCGCTGTTCTTCTTCCTGCCGCTGTACCAGCAGCGGGTGCTGGGCTACTCGCCGGTGCGGGCCGGGCTCACCCAGCTGCCACTCGCCTTCGCCGTGACGGCGGCCTCAACGGCCACGCCACCCCTGGCCCGTCGAGCGAGCCGCCGCCTGCTGCTGCCCGCGGCGCTGGCCGCCGTGGCGGGAGGGCTCGCCTGGCTGGCGCGCACACCGCTCCACGGCGCGTTCCTGACCGCCGTCGCCGGCCCGTCGGTGCTCATCGGTCTGGGCCTCGGCACGGCATTCGTGTTGCTGACCGACCTGTCCGCCGACGGCGTGCCAGCCGCCGACGCCGGCCTGGCCGGCGGGCTGATCAACACCACCCGGCAGATCGGCGGCGCCGTCGGCCTGGCGGTGCTGAGCACCCTCGCCGCATCGGCCGGCTCGGCCGACCCCGCCGCACCCCCGGCGGTGCTTGCCGCCGGCTACCGCGCGGCACTGATCGGCGCGGCGGCGCTGACGGCCGCCACCGCCGTGCTCTCCCTCGTGCTGCACCCGCAGCCGCCCACCCGAAAGGACGCCTCGTGAACCCCTTGCCCAAGCCGTACCTCAGCGGTCACTACACGCCCGTCACGGACGAGGCGTCGGCGACCGACCTGCCGGTACGCGGCACGATCCCGCCGGAGCTGGAGGGCCGATACATCCGCAACGGCCACAACCCGAAGCCGGGCGTCGTTCCCACCCACTGGTTCCGCGGCAGCGGCATGCTCCACGGCGTGCGGCTGAGCGGCGGCCGGGCCGAGTGGTACCGCAACCGCTGGGTCCACACGCCGGCCTTCACCGACGACGCCCCGCTGTTCCGGGCCGACGGGTCGATGGACCTGGCCGCGAGCGCCGCGGCCACGCACATCATCGAGTTCGGCGGCCGGCTGCTGGCCCTGCAGGAGGTGAACCTGCCCTGGCAGGTCACCCCGGAGCTCGACACCGTCGGGGCGTTCGACTTCCACGGCGGCCTCAAGACGCCGATGACGGCGCACACCAAGGAGGACCCGATCACCGGCGAGCTGCACTTCCTGTGCTACTCGCCGTTCCCGCCGCACCTGATCTACTACACGGCCTCGCCGGCCGGGCACATCACCCGGGCCGAGGTCGTCAACGGCGCCGGCCCGTCGCTCATGCACGACTTCGCGATCACCACCGACCACGTCATCTTCTTCGACCTGCCGGTGACGTTCAACCCGGCCGAGCAGTCCGGCATCCCGTACCGGTGGAACGACGACTACCCCGCGCGGATGGGTGTCATGCCGCGCACCGGGCCCGCCGAGGTCCAGTGGTTCGACGTCGAGCCCGGCGCGCTGCTGCACAGCACGAACGCGCACATCGACGCCGGCGGCCGCGTCGTCGTGGACGGCCCCCGCTACGACCGCACCGCGTGGGAGTCCACCTGGAAGTGGTGGGTCGGCGCGCCCGGCTACGCCACGGTTCCGGGCACCGGCATGACGGCCTACCGCTGGACCCTCGATCCCGCCACCGGCAAGGCGTCCGAGGAAATCACCGACGACCTCGTCACCGAGTTCCCGACGATCGACAACCGGCTCGTCGGGCTGCCCAACCGGCACGCCTACGCGCTGGCGTTCCCGGGCAGCGGCCGCGCCGACTGGGGCATCGTCAAGTACGACAACGGCACCGGCGCCCGGAAGGTCTTCGACCTGGGCCGCGACCGGCTGCCCGGCGAGCCGTACTTCGTGCCCGCCGAGGGCGGCACCGCCGACGATCACGGCTACCTCATGTCCGTCGTGAGTGACCTCGGCTCCGACTCCTCCGAGCTGCTCATCCTCGACGCCTCCGAACTGCGGGAGGTGGCCGCGGTGCAGCTGCCGCGGCGGGTGCCGGCCGGCATCCACGGCTCCTGGATCCCCGACGCCGACCTCGCCTGAACGAATGGAGTACGCAATGACCCACCCCACCGGCATCGACGAGCACGCCACCGTCGTCGTCCACCGCGACATAGTCATCGACGCCCCGGCCGACGTGGTCTGGCGGCTGCACGCCGACGTCGACGGCTGGCCGCGCTGGCAGACCGACATCGACACCGCCCACGCCGACGGGCCCTTGCACGTCGGCGACACCTTCCACTGGAGCACCGCCGGGCTGTCCATCGCATCGACCGTCTACGCGCTCGATGCGCCGCACCGCATCCTCTGGGGCGGCCCGGCACACGGCATCACCGGCGTGCACGAGTGGACCTTCACCGCGGACGGCGACCGCACGCTCGTGCGGACCGCGGAGTCCTGGGAAGGCGACCCCGTGCGGGCCGACGCGGACAACCTGCGCGCGGCGCTGGACGCCTCGCTCGCCGGATGGCTCGACCGCCTCCGCGGCGCCGCCGAGGCCGCCGCCCGGACCGAATAGGAGATCGCCATGACCGACACCCACACCGCGCCGCCGGTGCCCGAAGCGCCGCCGCACGGCCGCAAACCGCGCCGGCGGACCCAGCGGCGCATCGCCAAGGCACTGCTGTGGTTCGCGCTGCTCTTCGCCGCGGTCGCGGTGCTGGCCGAGCCGTGGCTGCTCGTGCCGGTCGTCGCGGTCGCCGCGGCGCTGATCCTCTGGGACTGACCCGACCCGCCCGGGGCTGGCGGCCACCCGGCCTTACCCGCCCCGGGCAACCCCGGGCGCTCACCCCCGGCCGCCGGCGCCGTCCAGGCCACCCGCGAACAGGAGCGACACGCCATGCACCTGCAGCTCGATCAGCTCGTCGACACCGTCGGCACCCTGCTGGACCTCGCCGGGGTCGCCGTGATCGCCGTGGGAGTCCTGCTCGGGGCCGCACCGGCCCTGCTCGCCGCGCGTCGCGGCGGTCAGCGCGAGACCTACGACCGCCTCCGCCGCACCATCGGCCGGTCCACCCTGCTCGGCCTGGAGATTCTGGTCGCCGCGGACATCGTGGAGACCGTCGCGGTCCTGCCCACCCTGCCCCGCATCGCGCTGCTCGCCGCCGTCGTCGCGGTGCGGACCCTGCTGAGCCTGTCGCTGCAGGTCGAGCTCGACGGTCGATGGCCGTGGCGCCCGGCGCCGCCGGTGGTGCCCGGCGCGGCGGGAGCAACCCGATGACGCCGACACCGGCCGACGGGGCACCGCGCGAGCACTTCGACACCGTCGTGGTCGGCAGCGGCTTCGGCGGCGCCGTCGCCGCCTGCCGCCTGGCCCAGGCCGGCGTCGACGTCGCCGTCCTCGAGCGCGGCCGGCGATGGCCGGCCGGCAGCTTCCCGCGCGAGCTCAGCGACCCCGACCAGGGCTGGCTGTGGGCGCACGAACAGGGCCTGTACGACATCCGGCCGTACCCGCACATGCTGACGGTCACCGCGGCGGGCTACGGCGGCGGATCGCTCGTCTACGCCAACGTGGCCATGCGCGCACCCGCCGAGGTGTTCACCGAGCACTGGCCCGCGCCTTACCGTCGCGACACGCTTGACCCGTACTACGACCTCGCCGCCGACATGCTCGCGATCCGGCCGGTGCCGCCGGACCCGCGCACCGGTCAGCTGCCGCCGAAGACCCGGCTGCTCGCCGCGGGCGGCGCCGACCACGGCGTGTTCCTGCCAAACCTCGCCGTCACCTTCGGGCCGCCGGGCCTGCCGGTGCGCAACCGGTTCGGCGCCACCCAGGCCGGCTGCGTGTACTGCGGGGAGTGCGACATCGGCTGCAATGTCGGCGCCAAGAACTCCCTCGACCTGACCTACCTCTCGCTCGCCGAGCTGCACGGCGCCACGGTGTCGACCCGCTGCGAGGTCGTCCACCTGGAACACTCGCCTGGCGGCCGGTACCGCATCCACCTGCGCGACCACGGGCGCCGCGCCAGGCGCACCATCACGGCGGAGCGGGTCGTGCTGGCCGCCGGCGCGCTGGGCAGCACCGCGATCCTGCTTCGCAGCCGCGACCAGTACCGCACCCTGCCCGACCTGCCGCCGATGCTGGGCCACGGCTACTCGGGCAACGGCGACTTCCTGGCCTTCGGCCATGGGACCACCGTGCCCGTGTACCCCGACCGTGGCCCGACGATCACCACCGCCCGGCTTGTCGACGCCGGGCCGAGGGCCGATCGGCCAGCGTGGTTTCTCGTCGAGGACGGCGGCTACTCCGCGCACCTGGCCCGGCTCATCCTGGCGCTGTCGCCGGGACGGCTGGCCGCGCTCGGACTGACGACCGTCGCCCGCGCGCTGCGCGAGGGGCGCCACCCCGGGCCGGTCGTCGCGGCCGCCGCGCGGGAGGCCACCGACCACACCGTGGTGCTGCTGTCCATGGGGCGCGACCACGCCGAGGGCCGCCTCAGCCTGCGCGGCGGCCACCTGCACGTCGACTGGGACGCCGCCGGTGACCGGCTCCTGTACGCGGCCGAGAACGACATGGCGGCCGATATCGCACGCTCGTTGGGCGGGCGGCTGGCGCTGCCGCCGACCTGGCGGTACCTCGGTCAGCCCGTCTCCGTCCACAGCCTCGGCGGCTGCCGGATCGGTACCGGACCGCACGACGGTGTGGTCGACGTGGACGGCGAGGTGTTCGGCCACCCGGGCCTGTACGTGTTCGACGGCGCCATCCTGCCGGCCGCCACCGGGGCCAACCCCTCCCACACCATCACCGCGGTCGCCGAGCGGTGCGTCGAGATCCTCATCCGCCGGATCACCGGCGACGCGGCCTGGACCGCGCCGGGCAAGGCCACGGTGGTGCGGCCGCCCCTGCCGGAGGACACCGTCGTCGCGGTGCGCCCCGTCCCGCCCCGGCCCGCGGTCCAGTTCACCGAGGCGATGCGTGGCACCGTGTCGTTCGACGGCGCGGCCCACGCGGTCACGGCCACGGTCACGGTCGCCGTCGCCGACATGGACGCGTTCCTGCGCGACCCCCGCCACCCCGCTCAGGCCGTCGGGCGCGTGCGCGTGGCCGGCCTGACCGGCTCGTCCGGCGTCGCCGTCGAGCGCGGCACCGTGCGCATGCTGACCCGCACCGGGGCCGGCGCCGGCCGGGCGCGGCGGATGGAGTACGAGCTGTCGTTGCTCATCGCGGGCCGGCGATGGGAGCTGCGCGGCCGCAAGGTCGTCCAGCCCGGCGACCTGTGGCGGCTGTGGGCGGCGACCACCACCCTGCACGTCGTCGTCGCCGGGCCCGGCGGCGGTGGAGCGGGCGTGTTACGCCTGAGCGCAGCCGGTTTTCTGAGCCAACTGGGCACCTTCCGTGGCTCGCCTCGCGCGCTGGCCCGCTACGCCTCGTTCTTCGCCCGGCGCGTCACCGCGGCGGCCTGGCCGATCCGCCCTGCGGCGGCCCCCCACCGAGAGGAGTTCCCATGACCGAATCCGAGCTGCACGCCTGGAGCGAGTTCGCCCTCGCCCAGGCCGGCGCGGCCGCCGTCCTCACCGGCCTGGTGTTCGTCGCCGTCAGTATCAACATCACCGCCATCCTGCGCCACCACGAGCTGCCCGGCCGCGCCGGTGAGGGTGTCGTCATCTTCGTCAGCGTCCTGTGCCAGTCGGTGGTCCTGCTCGTCCCGCACCAGGGTCCCCGCGCTGCCGGGGCCCAGCTGCTGCTCATCGCCGGCGGCACGCTGGCGCTGCTGCTCGGCATCTTCCTGCCCGGCCTGGGCCGGCCCAGCCGGCAGCCGATCACCTGGCGGGTGACCCGGCTGCTGCTCATCCTCACCAGCACCGGGCCCTCCCTCGCCGCCGGTGCCGGGCTGCTCGGGTGGGTCGGGGCCGACCTGCGCTGGTATGCCTTCGGCACCGTCTGGGCCATGGTCGCGGCCATGACCAACGCCTGGGTCCTGCTCGTCGAAGTGGTCAGAGACCAGCGGTATGCGCCGGTCGCAACCACCGACCCGGGCGACGACGACCCGGCGGCGCGCCCATGACGGCCAGGCGCCCGACCCGGCCGCGACGGGCGGCCGCCCGGGCGCACGCGGAGTTCCGTGAGACGCTCACCGCTGCGCAGCGCTCGGCCCTGGTCGCCTGCGTGACCTTCGCGCTGACCGAGGTCGTCACCAGGGCCGTGACCGGCAGCATCCGGTGCCGCCGCGGCGAGCCCGCAGCGCGCCGACCGGCCGTGCTGCGCGACGTCACCGTGGCCGGCGTCCACATCCACCATTACGTCCCCGGCGTGGTACTGCTCGCCGCGACCGGTGCGCTCGCCGTGCGCGGCACCGACCGCGTCGGCGTGCACTGCCTGATCGGCGCCGGCTACGGCGCCGGCACCGCGCTCGTCGTCGACGAGGCGCCGCTGCTGCTCAACCTCCGCGACGTCTACTGGAGCCCCGAGGGCCGCTGGGCCACCGGGCTCGCGTTCGCCATCACCGCAGCAGCCGGCGCCTACTTCACCGCCCTGCCGCTCTGGCACGCCATCGCCGCCGAGCTGCGCGACCACGGAGATCCCCATGGCTGAACCACTTTTCATCATCGACCTGTTACTGGCCGCGTGCGCCGCCGCCTGCTCGCCGTCCGGGCCGCCCGCTCCAGCACCGAAGCACGCCGGCTACGCCGGCCCCTCGCGGTGACGGGAGGGTTCGTCGCCGCTCGCGTCGCCGTCGCCGCGCTGCTGTGACCGGTGGCTGGGCGCTCGTCGACGACCGCGTCACGATCGGCCTGCCGGTCGCGGTTGGCCCGCTCACCCTCGCCGCCCTGACCGCTGTGCGCGGCCGGGCCGGCGCGGTCGCCGGCCAACTCGCCGCGGCCGGAGTGCTCACCTCAGCGTGGCTGGCGTGGGTGCCGCAGCATCCGTCCGACGCCCCGGCCGTCGCCGCGGCCGTCACCGTCGCCCTCGCCACGGTCGCCGCCTGGGCAGCCCTGCGCCGGCGCGGGCACCGCACCGGCACGCCGGCGCTGGTCGTTGTCGGTGCCCTGCTCATCGTGCCGGCCGCCGCCGTGCTCTTCCTGCCCGGACGCCCCACACAGCCGGCCGACTGGGGCGGTGGTCCACGCACTGCCCGCGCGCCGCACGCCGCCGACATCGACCGGCTCACCGGGGCCCGCTGCGCGTGCGCACCGGGCAGCTCGTCGACGTGGTACGACATCACCTTCCGCGCCGACAACCCCGGCGTGTGGATGGACCACTGCCACAACTTCGAACACGCCGCCGAAGGCATGACCTGGCACCTGGCCTGCATCGGCGTGACGGCACCGCACCACCACACCGGCGCGGCCACCGAATGACGACCGGTCGTCAACCGGTGTGGGACGACGGACCGTCCAGCCGTACCGTGCGCAGCTCCCGGCGCGACCTGATGCCGAGCTTGCGGAAAATGTTCCGCAGATGAGCGTCGACGGTGCGAGGGCTCAGGAACACCGCGGCGGCCGTCTCCTTCGTCGTCATGCCCTCGGCGACCATGCGGGCGATGCGCAACTCCTGCGCGGTCAGCTGGTCCGCCGAGGAGCCGGCGTGCCGGGCGGCGCGTTCGCCGGTGGCCAGCAGCTCCGCCGCCGTCCGGGCCGCGAACCCCTCGGCACCCATGGTCACGAACGCATTATGGGCCCGACGCAGCTCGGCGCGGGCGTCCATCCGCCGGCCCTCGCGGCGCAGCCACTGCCCGTACAGCAGCCGCATCCGTGCCGTATCGCAGTCTGTGCCGGCCGCGGTCAGGCTGTCGATCGCCGCCCGGTACTCCTCGTCCGCCGCGGCGCCCGTGGCAACGAGCGCCGCGCAGCCCAGTTCGATGCCGCGCGCCCACGCGGTGCCGGACCTACCTGTGCGCTCCCGCAGCGCGGCGAGGGCATCGACGGCGGTGTCGAGGTCACCCAGGTGGACCGCCGCCTCGACGAGCTCTCGCAGAGCCAAGCCGACGAACACCATGTCGAGGCGGTCGACGGCCTCCCGCGCGGCGGCGCGCGCGCCGGCGTAGTCGGCCAGACCGTTGCGCAGCAGCGCCCGTGTAAATGACGCGTACGCCACCAGGAGCCCCTCCCCGCGAACGGTGGCGTCGGCGGTCACCTGATCGATGAGCCGGTCGGCGGTATCCGCGTCGCCGCGTACCGCCAGCACGTGCAGCCGGGGATAGACCAGCGGCGCGGTGCCGGCGGCCTCGGCCAGCCGATCGCCCTCGTCGAGCAGCATCTCCGCGGTGCGCAGATCGCCGTACGGAATGAAGGCGCCGGCCAGGGTGCCCAAGGCCTGCGGCAGGGCGGTCAGCGCGCCGATCTGCCGCGCATCCCGCACGACCTTCTGCAGGATCTCCCGGTACGCCTCGAGGTCCCACAGCTCCAGGCAGGCCGCGACCAGCGACGGCCGGCGTGCCCACACCTCGTCCGTGCGATCAGCCACGGCGCGGTCGAGCAACGCCGCCCCGTCGGCGGACTGGCCCAGCAGCATCGAGGCCATACCGTCCAGCAGCAGGTCTGCCGTCTCCGCGGACCGCTCGGCCCGACGGCGAGCCAGGGCGTCGGTGGCCACGACGCGCAGATCCCCGCCGAGGAAGCCGACGATGAGCGACGCGTGCAATGCGTCGATGTAGGCGTCGCGGGCCGCGCGGGCATCCAGTGTCTCCAGCCGCCGGGCAGCCCGACGGAGGAGGGCCGGCGCGTCCACACCCCGCTGTAGCGCGAACGCGATCTCGCCCCGCAACAGGTCCGCGGTTGCCTGCTCCCGCGCCGTCAGGCCCGCCGGGTCTGCCGCCCCCAGCACGTCCAGGGCTTGCTGAGGCGATCCGGCGCGCAGTGTCAGCGCGGCCGCCTGCAGTGTGCGCACGTTGCGACGGCTCGGGTCCGGGGTCAGCTCGGCCGCCCGAGTCAGAAACGCCGCCGCTGCGGCGAGGCCACCCCTGGCCCGCGCCTGCTCGGCCGAGGCCACGAGCGCCCCCGCGACGTTCTCGTCGAGCGCGACCGTCGCCTGCGCGCGGTGCCACACCTGCCGGTCCGGGTCGCGGGCTGTGTCAGTGACCGCCGCCAGCGCCGCGTGGGCCATACGCCGGACCGCCGGCTCGGCCGCACCGTGCACCGCCGAGCGGACCAGCGGATGCCGGAACCGGACCCGCGCGTCCACGCTGATCAGTCCGGCCGTCACCGCCGGATCGAGCGCATTGGGGGCCACGCCCAGATGCTGCGCCGCCCGCCACAGCATGCCGGGGTCGCCCAGCGGTTCGGCGGCGGCGACGGCCAGCAAGGTCCGGGTCGCCTCCGGCAGCGTCGCGAGCCGCTCGACGTACAGCGCCTCGGTGGCATGACCCGACAGGGCCGGCACAGCGAAGCCACCGGCGTGCTGGGTCGGCGCGGCCGTCCTGGCCAGCTCGACGATCGCCAGCGGGTTCCCGCGCGCCTCGGCCAGCACGCGTTCCCGCACCCGAGCGTCGACCGGCGCCCGGAGCACCTGCCCGAGCAGCTCGCGGGCCTGGCGGCCGGGCAGCGGGCCGACCGCCACCGCAGGCAACCCCTCCAGGTCCGGCGACGGCATCTGGTCGCGGACGGCGAACAGCAGCGCGAGCCCTTCCTCGCCCACCCGGCGGGCGACGAACGCGAGGGCCTGCGCCGAGGCCCGGTCCAGCCATTGCGCGTCGTCGACCACGCACACCAGTGGATCCGCCTCGGCGGACTGTGACAGCAGGGTCAGTACCGCCATGCCGACGAGGAAGCGGTCCGGCGCCACGGCCCCTCCCTCGATTCCGAACGCCACCCGGAGTGCGGCGCGCTGCCCATCCGGCAGCCGCGAGACGTCGTCCAGCAGCGGCGCGATGAGCTGATGCAGCCCCGCGAACGGCAGCTCCGACTCGAATTGGACGCCCGTTGAGCGCAGTGCCCGGACCTGCGGCACCCGGGCGAGAGCCTGCTCGAGCAGCCACGTCTTGCCGATCCCGGCCGCACCGCGGACCACCAAGGCACCACCGCCACCCTGCCGGGTGCGCCCCAGCAGGTCCATCAGGACGGCCAATTCGGCCCGATCAGACGTCACCGCAGCAGTATCGCGCCTGCTCAGCGTCGTATGACTGTTAGGTCAGCCACGCCGTGACGCTCCGTACGGGCGCTTGGACCCTCTGCCGCATACCGCCGCAACGGCATTGCAAGGCATGGTCCGGCGGGTGGAGCAGGCTCCGTGGCTCCCGACCGACGTGGCAGCCTCCGGGAGGGCCCTGCGTGACGGGAGCGCTGCCCACAGAATCTCGGACGCCCCGTGCGGCCGGCCTGAACGGGACGCCATTGTTGCCCTTCACCGGATTCGTTGGGCGATCCTCAGCTCAGTCAGGTAGCGCTTGACAATTTGACCCCCGTAGTCCACGTCGATCAGCCGCGCGATGGAGTTCAGCAGCGCGCTCCGCTGCACCTCCGGCAAGGCGCGGTGTCCGGAGTAGGTCAACAGCAGATCCAGGTAGTCAGCTGTCGAGTACGGCAGCTCCCACTCGTACCGGTAGAACTTCGCAGGCCCGAATCGCCCCGACGAGGTGAGCTCCCGATCGTCTTCGGCGATGTCACGAGCGGTCTCGAGACGCAGGCCCGGTGGGGTCGACGGATCGAAGCGCTCGTAGCACTGCTGGATCTCGGCGAAGAATGCCTCGGTCCAGGTGCCGCCAGCGATGTGGCGGGTTCCCACGGTGGCCAGCAGGCCACCGAGACGCAAAGCGTCAGCGGACTTCGACACCCGCACCGCGGGGTCGATCCAGTGAAACGCGGTAGCGGAGAACACCACGTCGAACGGTTCACCGGGCAAGGGCCATTCCTCGAACGCCGCCGTAACGACCTCCACCGCGTCGAACGCGGCAAGATTTCGCCGAGCCACAGCCGCCATGTCCGCGCCCAACTCGACAGCCACGATGCGGTAGCCCCGCTCGGCCAACGGCACGGTCGCCTGCCCAGTGCCACAGCCGATTTCCAGCACGCTTGCCCCGGGCGCTACCCCGGCCGCGGCGAGATCATCAAACATCCGCACCGGGTATCGGGGGCGGGCACGGTCATACCGTGCGGCGTCTTCATTGAAGGTCTCTCGCAGCCTCACGTAGTCATTGCTCTCGCTCACCAACAAAGAGTACGAGCGCAGCTCTCACGGCAGGCACCCGATTCTCGATGCCGGGCACGGCAGGGGCCAGTCGCTCGTTCGATGGCAAAGAACAGCCGGCAGCGTCGGAGCGGCCCAGGCGTCCGTCATGTCAGACGATCGGCCTGGCCCTCGCGCGCCGGGGGCAATCGCTACCGCGACTACCGGCGGATGAGTCGGAGTGCTCGCCGTCGTCGTCGCCGTACGCATGTCATCTCCGCTGAGCCTGTCTCCGCAAGTCGAGCTGGATGGCCACTGGCCATGGCAGCCGCCGGTGGGCCGCTCTCAGGAACCGCCGAATCTCCGCCGAGGAAGCGCACCTACCTATCCGCGCTCGCGCCGCACGTGTAGGTGACTTCTACCGACGCGCCGTCGCGCCGTCCGCTGGGACTGTGAGGTCGGCGAGCAGACCGGTGCGGCTGCTCGTCACCGATTGCTTCGCAGACCCATCACTTCGAAATGAGGAACTCGCCATGGAAGTCACCACGCGACGACGGTGGACTATCGGCTCGACTGCCCTGTCCGCAGTGATCGCCGGACTGCTCGGCACGCAGCAGGCCGCGGACGCGGCACCTGCCGCTCGGCATGGCGGCCACATGGTGCAGCGAACCCCGGACGTTGGCATCGATCCGAACGCGCCCGTCATCACCCGGGAAGACATCGTGATCAAAGCCCCGCTGAGCCGGATCTGGCAGATCCAGACAGACATCGACAACTGGCCGTCCTGGCAGCCCGGCGTCGTCTCGGCCACCGTGCAAACGCCGGGCTGCCTGCGCGTCGGATCGGTGTTCCATTGGCTGGTCGAGGGCCTCGACGTGACCTCCACGGTCAAGCAGATCCGTCCCCTGCGCCGCATCGTGTGGGGAGGACCGGGCAACGGCATCACCGCCACGCACGTCTGGACGTTCACACCGGGACCTGATGGCATCCACGTGCACACCGAAGAGTCGTGGGCCGGAGCACCCGTCGACGCAAACGTCGAATACGCGCAGGCGGCGCTGGACGCGTCCCTCGACGCCTGGGTGCATAACCTCAAGAAGGCGGCCGAACAGCCGGCCGTGCGCAAGGCAAAGGGCCATTGAACCGAACTTCTGATGGGCTTGGACAATCAATGTAAATCTAGGAATGGCGCAAACTTCGGTGGTGCCGCCCGTGGGATGCTTGGCCGCCACCGGGGCGCCGGTGTGGCAGCGGACCGGCTACGTGCCGGTGGTCCACGGCTGCGCGGACGGGGTCGTGGTCTCCGAGCTGTACCCACGGGGCGGCGAAGCGGAGTCTGAGCGGCAGCGGTCGACCCCGTACCTGGCCGGCATCGACCTGCGCACCGGCGCCGTGCGCTGGTCGCTGGTCACGGCGCCCGGCGGCATCAGTACGGTCGTGTTCCGGTCCGACCGGCGCGTCCAGGTCGCGGCACTCGACGCCGACGGCACGTTGCGGCTGCACAGCGGCGAGACCGCCGAGGTGGTGCGGACCGTCAGGCTGGAGGACCCCGGCACGGTCGACGGGCTCGAACTGTCCGGCAACCGGCTGCTGGCCTACCGGGCCGAGCAGCGGAACATCCTCGAGGGCGCGGTCTGGCGGCCCGGCTCCTGAGCCGCTGAACTGGGGCCCGTGGGCAACCGCTCTACCGCCGCTTTCGGCGATCCTCGACCGGGTTCCGTGATCCTTACCTGCGCACCGCCTCGACACCCGCACGGAGGGGGAGCGATGCGAGCACCTCCACAGGAGCAGCATCCGGCGCGCGGTCGCTCAGGAGCGTTCGAGGCGGCGCGCCAGATGGCGTCCGGTCGCGCTGTCCCCGGCCTCGGCGATCGTGGCGGGAGGGCCGGTCGCGACGACCCGGCCGCCCGCGTCCCCACCGCCCGGGCCGAGGTCGATGACCCAGTCGGCGCCGGCGATCGTGTCCAGGTCGTGCTCGACCAGGACGACGGTGTTGCCGGCGTCGACCAGCCGGTGCAGTTGCCGCAGCAGCAGCGCGATGTCCGCGGGGTGCAGCCCCGCGGTCGGCTCGTCGAGCAGGTAGAGGGCGTGGCCGCGGCGGGCCCGCTGCAACTCGGTGGCGAGCTTGATGCGCTGGGCCTCGCCACCGCTGAGCTCGGTCGCCGGCTGGCCCAGCCGTAGGTAGCCCAGCCCCACCTCCCGGAGCGTCTCGAGGCTCCGGGAGACGGCCGGGACGTCGGCGAGGAACTTGGCGGCGTCGTCGACGGACATCGCCAGCACGTCCGCGATGTTCTTGCCGCGGTATGTCACCTCCAGCGTCTCCGGGCGGTACCGCGCGCCATGGCAGGTCGGGCACGGCGCGTAGGTCCCGGGCAGGAACAGCAGTTCGACCGCGACGAACCCCTCGCCCTGGCAGGTCTCGCACCGCCCCTCCGCGACATTGAAGGAGAACCGCCCGGCCGTGTACCCGCGCGCCTGCGCCTCGTCCGTCGCCGCGTACAGCTTGCGCACCGCGTCGAACATCCCGGTGTAGGTGGCCAGATTGGACCGGGGCGTGCGGCCGATGGGCCGCTGGTCGACCCGGACCAGCCGGTCGAACGATTCGAGCCCCGCCGCGTCCCGCACGTCGACGTCGAGTTCCGCTTCGTCGGGCTCGTCGCTCGCCAGCCCGAGGTGGCCGCGCACGACCTCGGCGAGCACCTGCGTGATCAGCGTCGACTTCCCGGAACCGGACACCCCGGTCACCGCGGTCAACACCCGCAGCGGTATGTCGACGGACACACCGTGCAGGTTGTGGCGGGAGACGCCGCGCAGGTGCAGCCAGCCCTGGGGCGTACGCGGGCGATGGTCGAGCGGCTCGGCACGGCCGAACAGGTACCGGCTGGTGGCCGACTCCTTGACCTGTTCGAGGCCGGGGACCGGACCGCTGTACAGCACGCGTCCGCCGCTCTCGCCCGCGCCGGGGCCGATGTCGACCACCCAGTCCGCCCGCCGGACCACGTCCAGGTCGTGCTCCACGACGAACAGCGAGTTGCCCGCGGCCTTCAGCCGGTCCAGCACCTCCAGCAGCGGCTCCGCGTCGGCCGGGTGCAGGCCCGCGGAGGGCTCGTCGAGCACGTAGACGACCCCGAACAGCCCCGAACGCAACTGGGTGGCGATGCGCAGGCGCTGCGCCTCGCCGGCCGACAGCGTCGTCGAGCGGCGCCCGAGGCTGAGGTACCCCAGGCCGAGGTCGAGCAGCACCTCGATGCGCGCGACCAGGTCGGCGCAGAGCCGGACCGCGACCTCGGTCGTCTCCCCGGACCGGGCGGTCGGCGTGGCAGCCCCGGCCCCGGACAACCCCGCGGCGGGCCGCAGGAGTGCCACGACGGCGGCGAGGGGCATCGCGTTGACGTCGGCGATGGTACGTCCGGCGAAGGTCACCGCGAGCGCCTCCGCGCGCAGGCCGCTGCCGTGGCACACCGGGCAGGGCACGCTCCGGACGAACCGCATCGCCCGCTCGCGCATCCGGTCACTCTTGGAGTCGGCGAGCACGTGCATGACGTGCCGACGGGCGCTCCAGAACTTCCCGTAGTAGCCGCTGTCGATGCGGTCACGCTCGGGCGCGACGAGGACGGACGGCTGCTCGTCGGTGTAGAGCAGCCAATCTCGGTCCTTCTTCCTGAGCTTGCGCCACGGTTTGTCGATGTCGATCCCCAGGCCGCTCACGACGCTGCGTAGGTTGGCGCCCTGCCAGGCGCCCGGCCAGGCCGCGATGGCGCCGTCGCGGATGCTCAGCGACGGGTCCGGGACGAGCAGGTCCTCGGCGACGTCGTGCACGACGCCCAGTCCGTGACACCGTGGGCAGGCGCCGGCCGCGGTGTTGGGGGAGAACGCCTCGGCCTCCAATCGAGGGGCGTTCGGCGGGTAGGTCCCGGCGCGCGAGTAGAGCATCCGCAGCAGGTTGGACAGCGTGGTGATGGTGCCGACCGTTGACCGCGAACTGGGTGCTCCGCGACGCTGTTGCAGGGCCACGGCCGGGGGCAGGCCGGTGATCTCCTGCACGTGCGGCGCACCGACCTGCTGCAACAGCCGGCGGGCGTACGGCGCGACGGACTCGAAATAACGACGCTGCGCCTCGGCGTAGAGCGTGCCGAAGGCCAGCGAGGACTTGCCCGAGCCGGAAACGCCGGTGAAGGCGACCATGGCATCGCGGGGAATGTCGACGTCGACGTTCCGAAGGTTGTGCTCGGCGGCGCCCCGGACTCGCACGAACCGGTCAGTAACGTCGTTTTTCACCAGTTCTGCTTACCCTGTTCGGCGGCGCCGAATCACCGCCAGGAACGCTCCCACCACCTCGGCGCCGGATTTGCGGCATGAAGATCCGGTCCTGCGGGACCTTGGACCACCGGCCCGATCAGCTTGTAGGCGAGCGGTCGGACCGCGCTCATTTCGGCATTGTGCGGGTAATCAAAGAATGCGGGTAATCAAAGATTACGTGTGCCCTGGCGGACCGCATCATCGGGGGCATGCGTCCGGATCTCCGGTCCGGGCTCGAGTTGGCCGTCGCTGCGGTCGAGCGTGTTGGGGATGACAGCGCGGAGCTGGAGGAAGTCGTCGAGGAGCACCGCTGTACCGGCCCTGGCACAGGCCGCCGCACCTGCGGCCGAGGACCCGCGCGCCGCGCCCGGCCGGCATCGTGGTGCGGCCCGGGACACGCTCTGGGGCCTGGCGCACCGCAACGGCACGACCGTCGCGGACCTGCCGGAGCAGCGTGAGCGCTGAACCGCTTGGTGGCGCCCGGCAGCCGACGGGCTGCGCCGGCTGTCACCGCCGCTGCGCCGGCTCGCCGGAATGGCCGCCGCCGGGGAGTATCTCGGGCTGGTGGCCGGCCGTGACCCGGAGCAATGGCCGGCCGCATCGATGAAGTGTGACCGATCGGCCGGTCCGTGCCGCCGCGGCCGTCGCCGTCGCTCAGTGCGGCCCCGAGATCGGCGCCGTGAAGCAGCCGCCGACCCGGGCGGTCGTGTGTCGCCGGATCAGCCGCAGCCGGATCAGGGTCTGCCAGGTGCGGGCGATGTCCGTGGTGGCGAGGACCCAGGCGCGGGCGCGGGCCTCGGCCAGCGTCGTGGGCTCGGAGAAGAGGTTGAGGTACAACTTCGTGCTCTTCGGCAGCAGGAAGATCGGCCCGTCGTCGCGGCGGAACGCGAGACGGCCCGCGGGGAAGGCGCTGCGCGGGACGGCGTACAGGTCGCAGTACCGGGAAAGGACCGCCGGATCCGGCTGCGGGATGAACCGGCCGTTGACGACGAACGGGGTGTCCTCGTCCTCGGGGCCCATCTCACGGTCGCGCTCGAGGCGCCTGCGCACCGCGGTGCCGTAGCGGTCGTGGTAGAAGAACGTGTGCGGGGTGTCGACGGCGCCGAGCCACGGCCGGTCGTAGTGCCCGGCGCCGAGGCGCCGCTTGGCCTCGGTGACGTCGTCCTTCGCGGCCTCGGAGATCGGCTCGTCGTACATGAGCGCCGGGGCGATGTCGCCGCCGGGCGGCCGGCGGATGTTGGTGATGCCGAAGCGCTCCGGCTGCTTGGCGACGATCGCGCCGGGGGTGAGCACGAAGTCGCCGAGGCCGCCGAAGGTCCAGAGGTCGCGGTGCTCCAGAAGGAAGTCGATGGAGTCCATCGCCTCCTCGCGGGTCTCCGTCGGGAAGCCCGTGAAGCCCATCATCTGCACGCCGATGCCCGCCCCCGACACGAAGGTGACGCGTAACCGTGTGGGATGGCTTGTCGTCATCGCAGAGCATACGGCCTGGCTGGAAGCCGATAAGCGGTGGCGCAAGATGCGGGGCGCTGGGAAGACTGAAGCGCGGTGGGCTCGTGAAGCTCGCCCGCTCGAACAGGGTCCTGCCCACCTCGCGGAGGCCAACAGCTGGGACCAATGGCCGCGTGACGTGACGATCAACGGTCGGCGGATCTAGCCAGTGCCTTGACCGCGAACGTTCACCGGCTCGACGACACACCGGGCCGCGTCCGCTGGTAGTCGCCGGTGCAGGGGGCATTGCCTGGCACAAGAGCGCTGGGAGGGCCATCAAATCCCGTCCTCCGGCCTGATGGAACCGGTTTGGAGGCTGTCCGGGTTGAGGATGCGGTCGAGGAGGCGAAGCCGGAACGCGGCGGTGAGCGCCGCGAACCATACGACCAGTGCCGGGATCACTGTGGTGAAGACGGCAGGGCCCGGTCCGGTCAGTCCGAAGTAGCTCGACAGTGCCGGCACGAACAGCACGGCGGCGAAGACGACGAGGAGTACGGCGACCAGCAGCGTCGGGCGACGGTCCGGGGTGGGCGGGGTCCAAGCGGCGAAGAACCGGGCGGGCGGGGCAAGGAACAGCAGGAGGACGAATGAGGCCAGGCAGAAGAACGTGGACAGGCCGGTCTGCGCCCCGATCGCCGCTGACGCCGCGACGAAGTCGGCGCCTTGGCCGGCGGCCAGACCGGTGTAGGTCTCGAAGTCGGTGACGACATCGGCCGGTGCGCGGCCTGAGGTGAGGAACTTGGTGAGCGACTCGTAGAGGATCGCGTAGACGGCGGTGCCGATGCCGGCCGTGGTCAGGGCGGCCGGGATGACGAAACGGGCGAGGTTGGTCAGCGGGCGTGGGTCGGGTGGCGTGGCCGGTGCCCAGCGGGTCAGGAAGTACGTGGGCACGCCGACCGTGAGCAGTGTCAGGCCCACTTGCGCGGGGGCGTAGGGGAAGCCGAGGCCGAGCATGGTCACGGCGAGGATCACCAGCGCCTGCGAGGCGACCCGGGCTAGGAAGACGTACATCGAGGTGGTGATGCCGTTGACGATGCGGCGGCCTTCGTGCTGGGCGGGCAGCAGGGCGGCGAAGGAGTCCTCGAGCAGGACGATGTCGGCGACGTCGCGGGTGACCGCGCTGCCGCTGCGCATCGCCACGCCGACCTGGGCGCTTTTGAGGGCGCGGGCGTCGTTGACGCCGTCGCCGATCATGGCGACGTAGTGGCCCTGCCGGCGCAGTGACCGCACGATGCGTTCCTTCTGCTCGGGGGCGACCCGGCCGAACACCGAGGTGGCGGCTACGACCCGGTCGAGGGCGGCGTCGTCGAGCCCGTCCAGGGTCGGGCCGGCCATCGACGCGCCGCCGTCGAGGCCGGCTTGCGCCGCAAGGGCGGCGACGGTGCGCGGGTTGTCGCCGGAGAGGACTTTCAGCGCCACGCCGTCGGCGTGGAAGCGGCTGACGCTTTCGGTGACCTCGGGGCGCAGCTCGTCGGCGAGGGCGACCAAGCCGGCCGGCGTCAGCGGCGGCAGGGCGGGCCGTCCGTCCGCGTCGCGGAGTGCGGCGTGCGGATCGATGGGACGGGCCAGCAGTAACACCCGCAGACCACCGGCCGTGTGCTCGGCGACGACGGCTTGGGGCGGCGGCGTGTCGAGGTGGGCGGCGAGGGCGTCGGGGGCGCCGAGGACCCAGGTGCCGCCGTCGCCGGCGACGGCGGACCAGCGCAGCGAGGAGGTGAACGGCACCTCGTCGCGGACGGTCCAGGCCGTGCCGGGCAGGCTCGCCGCGAGCGCGGCGGTGGTGAGATTGGGGGTCGTGGCGCTGCGGGCCAGCCGGCCTAGCGTCGCCTCGACGTCGCCGGTGTCGTGCCCGGCGAGCGGCACGACGTGGGCGACGGTGAGCCGTCCGGTGGTCAGCGTGCCGGTCTTGTCGGTGCAGACCACGTCGACGTTGCTGACCGACTCGACAGCGTTGACCTGCTGGACCAATGCCCCCCGCTTGGCGATCGCGGCGGCGCCGCCGGTGTAGGCGACGGCGATGAGCAGGAACAGCCCGTACGGGATCAGCCCGGACAGCACGGCGGTGATCTGCACGGTGCGCAGCAGGCTCAGGCCCGCGATGGCGGCTTGGCCGAGGATGGCACCGCTCATCAGCACGGTCAGGGCGATGACCAGGCGGACGATGAACTCGATCCGCCGCTGCAGCGGAGTCTTGTCCGTGCTGGACCGCCGGGCCTGAGCGGTCAGCCGCCCGGCGTAGCTGCGCGCGCCGACATCGCGGGCGAGCTGATGGCATTCGCCGGCCACGCAGAAACTCCCCGAGCGCAGGTCGTCGCCGGGCTCTTTCGCCACCGGCTCCGACTCGCCGGTGAGCAGCGACTCGTCCGCCTCCGCCCGGCCGCCGTCGAGCACCGGGCCGTCGACGACGATCTGGTCGCCGGCCCGCACCCGCACCACGTCCCCGCGAACGACGGCGTCCGGTGCAACCTCGACCTCGCGACCGTCACGGACGACTCGCACCGCCGCCCGGTCGAGCAGTTGCAGCCGGTCGAGCTTGCGCTTTGCGCGGATCTCCTGCACCGCGCTGATGACGGCGTTGATCAGGCCGAGACCGACGCTGATCAGCGCGTCGCTGTAGCGGCCAAGCGCGAGCAATGCCACGCCGATGACGAACAGGACCGTGTTGAAGAAGGAGAAGACGTTGGCTCGCAGGATGGCCGCATAGCTGCGGGTCGCGGCGCCGGCGGCGGTGTTGGCCTCGCCGCTCCTGCGGCGTGCCTCGGCCTCCCGGCTCGTCAGACCGAGCCGGGCCTGGTCGGGTCGTACGTCCACCTGCGATGCCACCTTTGCACGTTGAGTAGCGCAAAGGTGACCCTACGTCATCTTCTCGGGCGGGGCGGCTCGGCACGCGCTGGGAAGGCCCAGCCCGCACCGTCGGAGCGGGACGGGTGGCGACGCCCTGGCGGAGCGGGAGCGTGCACGGCGTTCATCGGCGGCCGAAGCCCGTGCCGGCCGGGGCCTGACCTGCGGTGACGGTGGCGACTGCCGCGCCCGAGCCAAGGGTGCCGGACTGCGCGAGGCCGCCGATGCTGGTACCGGTGGCGGTGCCGCCGGTGTAGATCTTGTACTGGCTGCCGGTGGTGATGTTCGGGCCGGAGTAGACGATGTTCTGGACGGTCTTGGTGGTGACGAAGGTGGCCAGGACGGTGCCGTCGGCGGCGGTGATGTGGATGGTGGTGCCGGCGGCGACGGTGCTGGTGAGGGTCGCGGACAGCCAGCCCTGGGCGGAGTCGGTGCCGGGGGCGACGGCCATGCCGGCGCTGCCGGCGGCGAGCAGGACGCCACCGCTGATGGTGAAGCTGCCGTTGACGTCGAGGGCGCCGTTGCCGCGCGTGACGGGGCCGTTGACGACGACGGTGCCGCCGGTGATCTCGGCGGTGCCGTTGGAGTCGAAGCCGTCGCCCTCGGCGTTGATGGTCAGGGTGCCGCCGGAGATGGTCGCCTTGTACGGGCCGACCTGCTCGCCGCCGCCACCGCCGCCGCGCTGGTTCTGCCCGCCGGTGTTCGCGGTGGTGCTGCCGGAGGCGTTGAGGCCGTCGTCGCTGGACACGATGCTTGTCGTGCCGCCGGCGATGGTGATGTTCGCCGACTCGATGCCCTCGTTGGAGCGGGTGACGTCGACCGTACCGGCGTCGATGAGCAGGGCGGTCTCGGCGTGCACGCCGTCGTCGCCGGCGGCGATGGCGCCGGTCAGCGCGTTCCCGGCGGCGCCCGCCGGCGTCCGGCCCGGGCCGGCCGCCGCCGCGCCCCGTCCCTCCGTGATCATCGGGCCCGGTGTGACGATCCAGGGCAACGTGGCCATCTACGGCGACGACTCCCTCATGCCGCGCGACGATCCGGAGCACGACGATCCGGCCCCGGCACCGCCGCGGTCCGCCCGGCCGCGCCGGCGGGGCGGGTTCGGGCTGCTGCGGCGCCTGCGGTTCGCGGCGCTGCCGCTGCTGCCCGTGGCGCTCGTCATGGTCCTGACCCCGTGGGGCCGCGGCCTGCTCGCCGACGGCCGGGCCAGGGCCGAGTCGCTGTTCGGTGCCGGGCCGAGCCCGAGCGCCTCGTCCCCGGCGAGCGAACCCGCCCCGCCGGCTTCGGCGTCCTCGGCGCCGGCCACCGCGCCCGCGACCGTGCAGCTCCAGCCGAGCTCGGGCAAGGCCGGAGTGGCGGTGCAGCTGACCGCACACGGATTCGCGGCGGGGGAGAAGATCGAGGCCCGGGCCGGCACGAAGCTGCTCACGACCCTCACCGCGGACGCCGGGGGCACGGCGGAGGCGAGCGTGACGGCGGCCCGGGCGGGCACGAAGGCCGGGGCGGTCGTCGTCCAGCTCGTGGGCCGGACGAGCCGGAAGTCCGCCAAGGCCACATACCGCGTCGCCTGACCGGCCGGGTGCGCGGGGCCGCTCCCGCGAGCAGCCCGGCGCTCCTGCCGAGGCGTCCGGCAGTCCTGCCGGGCGGCGGCGGCGCACGGCCGAGCGGCGGCGCTCCTGCCGGGGCGTCCGGCACTTTGCCGAGCGGCGGCGGCGCTCTTGCCGGGCGGCGGCGCATTGCCGAGTGGCTCGGCGCCACTGGCGAGCGTCGCGGCGCTACTGTCGAGCGGCCCGGCACGAACGGCGGACGATGTCGGGCGATGCGCCGATGGCATCCGCACACGACGTACGGTTCGCTCTGACTACATGTGGCAGTGTGCGGTCTGCGGCATCAGCAACGGTGCCGACGTTGCGGCCTGCGGGTCGTGCGGTGCCCGGCGCCCGGCTTCGAGCGCACCCAGCGGCCCGGTCCCGAGCGGACCCGGCCCGGTTCCGAGCGTGTTCGGTCCGGCTTCGAGCGTGGCCGGCCCGGTTCCGAGTGTGTCCGGTCCGGCTCCGAGTGCGCCCGGCCCGGCCGCCGAGGGGCTCGGGGCGTGGCCGCCGCCCGGCACGCTGGCCGCCGATCCGCCCGTCGCGTGGCCCGCATCCGCGTCGGCCGACGCGTTCGGGTCGTGGTCGCCCGCGAGCGCGCCGCCGAGCGCCGGTGGCGAAGGAGCCCCGGCCTCGGGGCCGCCCGCGCCGAACTGGCCGGCCTCGGGGCAGCCCGCGCCTGACTGGTCTTCCGCAGGGCAGCCGGCGACGAACTGGCCTGGCTCCGGCGCGCCGGTGGAGTCTGGCGATCTCGCGGCGGAGAACTGGCCCGGCGCCGGGCCAGGGCTCGGGCAGACGCCCCCGCCGTGGGTCACCAGCGCGCAGCCTCAGCCGCCGTGGGCCGCCGGGACGCAGCCTCAGCCGCCGGGGGCGGATGGCGCGCCGCCTCAGCCGTGGGCCGCCGGGACGCAGCCTCAGCCGCCGGGGGCGGATGGCGCGCCGCCTCAGCCGTGGGCCGCCAGGACGCAGCCTCAGCCGCCTCAGCCGCCGTGGGCCGTCAGCGCGCCGCCTCAGCCGTGGGCCGATGGGACGCAGGCTCAGCCGCCTCAGCCGCCTCAGCCGCCTCAGCCGCCGTGGGTGACCAGCGCGCCGCCTCAGCCGTGGGCCGATGGGACGCAGCCTCAGCCGCCGTGGGGCGCCGGGGGGCCGGCCCGGAGCCGGCCGATCTGGATCTTCCCGGCGATCGTGGCGGTGGTGTTGCTGCTGGCGGGCGGTACCGTCGCGTTCGTCCTGCGTGACCGCTGGCTCCCCGGCTCCGGGGGCGGGGCGAGCCCGACCACGGGTCCGACGGGCACCGCGAACCCGATCGTCCCGACGGCGACCGGCACCGCCGGGCCCACGACGGCGGCGCCGACCACCGCCGCACCCACGACCGCGGGGCCGACGCTGCCGGCGAGCGTGGGCGCGGTACGGCTGGATCCGAGTCTCGACCCCGCGCAGGCGCCGGCCGTGGCCGCGGTCTTCGACAAGTACTTCGCCGCCGTGAACGCCCGCGACGCGAGCGCCGCGCTCGCCGTCATGGACCCCGGCGGCTCGATCAAGCAGGGTGACGCGAGCGCCGTGCAGCGCTTCACCGACGGCATCTCCACGAGCACCGACGACGACATCCTGCTGCTGAGCCTCGGCTCGGACCCGACCGGCAAGGGCATCCTGCAGGCCCATGTCACGTTCCGCAGCCGGCAGCAGGCCGGCAAGGGCCCGAAGGGCCGCGAGTCGGAGACGTGCACGCGCTGGGACGTGACGTACTCGATCACCCAGCCCGGCGGCGAGTACCGCATCTGGGGCAGCACCAACGCGGGCAGCCGCCCCTGCTGAGGCCGCCGCGGGCGTGAGCCGTGCCGCGGGGCGGCCGCGGCCGGGCCGTGCGGGATAGCATCCGCGGCGTGCTGGAGTCGACCCGAGCCGTGCGCGTCGCCGCCGTCCTGACCGTCGTCCTCGCGATCGGCGTGGCCTTCGGCATCCGGGCACTCGCCGGCGGCACGCTGTTGAGCAACGGCCCGCTGCAGCAGAACACCGGCACGGCGCTCTACGCGTCGGCCGTCTACGCCGGCGTGGTCTTCCTCGCCCCGAGATGTAGCCCGCTGACCGCCGGTGCGTACGCACTGGCCTGGTGCTGGGGCACCGAGACGTTCCAGCTGACGGGGATTCCGCACGAGATGAGCCGGTACAGTCTCGCGTTGCGTCTGATCTTCGGCGATGCCTTCGACTGGCTCGACATCGCCTGGTATCCCGCGGGAATCGTGCCCCTCGTCCTGCTGGAGCTCCTGGTGAGGCCGCGGCGCCGGGCCGTGTGACCGGGCGCCGCGGGGGCGGGATCAGGTGGCGGTGATCGCGCCGGTCGCCAGCAGGGCGACGAGGATGCCGCCGACGGCGACGCGGTAGTACACGAACGCGGCGAAGGTGTGCCCGGCGACGTACTTGAGCAGCCACGCGATGCTGATGTAGGCCACGATGAAGCTGATCACCGTGCCGACGCCGGTCTGCACCCAGCCGACCGTGGCGGCGATCTCGTCGGCCCGGGTGACGGCCTCGAGCAGGCCGCCGCCGGCCAGCGCCGGGATGCCCAGGAAGAACGACAGGCGGGTCGCGGTCACCCGGTCGAGCCCGCGGAACAGCGACGCGCTGATGGTGGCGCCGGAGCGCGAGACGCCCGGGACGACCGCGATGCACTGCGCGAGGCCGATGATGAGCGAGTCCTTCCACGTCACGTCGCCCTCGGCGCGCTTCTGCTTGCCCAGGTGGTCACCGAGCGTCATGACGACGCTCCACACCACCAGGCCCGCGGCCACGAACCACATGCTGCGCAGGACGCCCTCGATGGCGTCCTTGAACAGCAGGCCGACGATGACGATCGGGATCGAGCCGACGATGACGTTGATCGCCATCCGCCAGTCCTCGTGCCGGCGCGCCTCGGCGTTGAACAGGCCCCGGAACAGCCCGGTGACGAACCGGATGATGTCCTTGCGGAAGTAGATGACCGCCGCGAGGATCGCGCCGACCTGGATGACCGCGGTGAACGCCGTGACGCCCTTGTCGTCGATCGGGATGCCCATCAGCTTCTCGGTGATGGTCAGGTGTCCGGTCGAGGACACCGGGAGGAACTCCGTCACGCCCTCCACGACGCCCAGCACGATCGCTTCCCAGATCTGCAACGCCGTTTCCTCCTCGCCGCGCCGACTCGCCGCAGAGGAACTTACCGGACGCGGCTGAGAAGACTTTCAGTCGCGGTGGTGCTGGTTGGCGTGCCCGGCGGCGAGCTCCTCCCGCAGCTCGCTCAGGTGCTCGGTGTCCTGCGGCAGGTCGAGCCGCTCGAGCAGCTCGAGCGCGGGCGCGATCTCCAGCGAGCCATAGACGTCATGGAAGCTGTACAGCACGCCGCTGAACACGGCCCGCCGCAGCCGCTCGTGTTCGGCGGCCGCGGTGTAGACCGGATACTTGAGCTTCCACGGAACCGGGCCGCTCACCTTCAGCACCGCGCCGGCGCGCCGCTGCAACCCCTCGTCGTCCTCGCCGAGCCGGTTCACGTCGCGGGCCAGCACCTCGGTGAACGCGCGCTCGACGGTCTCGATGTCCTCGAACCAGTCGACCCACAGCGAGTACAGCACCGCCTCGCTGGGCCGCGGCTGTTCGAGGTGCTCGCGGATCGCCTGCCAGTGCGTGGCCCAGAGCTGCTCGTCGTCGGCGGCGTTGACGAACCAGCGCAGCTCGACGGTCACCCAGTAGGCGTCGAGGATCTCGAGCAGCCCGAGGCCGATCTCCAGCTTCTCGGCGTTCGAGAGCGCCTCGTCGCCGCGGATCTCCGGCATCAGATCACGAGCGGCATCGTTGGGGTCACCGTCCGTGTCGAGCTCGTGCGCGGCCAGCCAGGCGCGTGTGCGGTTGCTGCGTGCAGTCTCCACGATCGACAAGTATCACCGGTCGAGCGCGTTCCCGCGCTACCGCGGATCCGGACCGTGACCTGCGCCCCACAAGATCGACCGATCGCGACGGCGGCCCGCCCGGCTCCGCGGGCGTCAGGCGGCGGATCCGAGGTTCCGGTCGAGTTCTCCCATCGCCCGCAGGGCGGTGCGCAGTTCGCGGCGCGCGGCCTCGAGGTCGATGTGCACCGCGGCCGCGAGGGCAGCGTTGCGGATGTAGGTCGACAGCGGCTGCCCGGCCGCGGCCGCCGCCGCGGCGATGGAGTCGAGCTCGCCGCGGCTGAACCGGACCGACACCACCGAGCGGATCTCCGGGGCGGGCTCGCTCGCGACCTCCTCGCCCGCCGCCAGGTCGCGGTGCTCGTACAGGTCATCGGCCGCGGCCTGCATCTCGGCCACACTCAGTCCGGTGACCCCGTCGATCTCGTCGCTCATGACTGCTCCCATGCGGTGATCGGGTATGCCGTGTTCGTCTCCGCGAGGTAGATGAACGCCACCGCCAGCTTCCGGCCCGCGTCGGTCACCCCGAACGCGAGGTGCGTCGCCACCCGGCCGCGCAGGTTGCGCCGGACGATCGGCCGACCGGCGAACACCTCTTCGATCTCGGTGCGCGTCGCACGCTTGGTGGCGTAGGTGGTGTTGATGTCCCACTGGACCAGCAGGACCTTCACCGGAGGCATGCGTCGACCCCTCCTCAGGGTAATACACGGCGACGGCCGAGGTAATACGCGGCAGGCAAATGGCCACATGGCCATATCAGAGCGGGAGGACGCCGAGGGGGAGGGGGCGGTTCGCCACGTGGTCGAGCAGGGTCGCGCGCAGGGCCTGGGCCGCGTGGGGCAGCACCGACCCGCGCCGCTGGGCCAGGGCGATCGTGCGGTGCACGCCCGGCGCGACCAGCGGCGCCGCGTGCAGCAGCGGCCGGTTCACCAGCGCCATGCTCGGCACCAGCGCCACCCCGAGCCCGGCCTCGACGAAGGCCAGCACCGCGTCCATCTCGCCGCCCTCCACGGCGTACCGCGGCGTGAACCCCGCCCGCCGGCACGCCTCGAGCGTCGTGTCGCGCAGGTCGTACCCGGTGCGGAACATGACCAGCGGGGTGTCGCGCAGCTCGGTGAGCGCGATGCGCGGCGCGGACAGGGGCGCGACCGAGGCGACGACGAGGCTCTCGCGCAGCACCGGCACGGTCGACAGGGCCGGGTCGGTGCCGCGCGCGGGCTCGACGATCAGGGCCAGGTCCAAGCCGTGCGCGACGAGCGCGGCGACGAGGTCCTGGGAGCCGCCCTCGTCGACGTGCAGCTCGATGTCCGGGTACCGCTCGTGGAACTCGCGCAGCACCAGCGGTACCAGTGACGTGCACAGACTCGGCGTCGCGCCCAGCCGCACCCGTCCGCGCCGCAGGCCGACCACCTCCTGCACGGCGTCCCGGGCGCCGTCGGCGTCGGCGACGACCCGGCGCGCGAGCGGCAGCAGGGTCTCGCCCGCGGTCGTGAGGGCCACGCCGCCCCGCGAGCGTTCGAACAGCGGGGCGCCCAGCGCCGACTCCAGGGTGTGAATTTGTTTACTCAGTGTCGGCTGGCTCACACCGAGTTGCTCCGCCGCGCGGGTGAAATGTCGTACTTCGGCGACGGTCACGAAGTATCGGAGCTGCTGCAGCTGCACCTTCATAGCGTACGGCTATCGTGACTGCGACCGTCATGCATTGGACGAATCGCGAAGCCCGCCCCTAGCGTCGGCGGAGTGGCGGTAATGACGGCAGAACGGACGAACCGGGTCAAGCCCCGGCGCAAGACCTCGTCCGTCGCGCTGAAGATCCTGATGGCGGGCACGGGCCTGCTGCTCGTGCTGTTCCTGTTCGCGCACATGGCCGGCAACCTGAAGATCTTCGTCGGGGCCGAGGCGTTCGACCACTACGCGCACTGGCTGCGCGACCTGGGCGCCCCGCTGCTGCCGCACACCGGGTTCCTGTGGCTGCAGCGCGCCGGGCTCACCGTCGCCGTGCTCGCCCACATCGCCGCGGCCGTCGTGCTGGCCCGCCGGGCCCGCGCCGCCCGCCCGGTCCGCTACGCCCACCGGCCCAAGGTGCAGGGCAGCTACGCGGCCCGGACCATGCGCTGGGGCGGCGTGATCATCCTGCTGTTCGTGGTCTTCCACATCCTGGACCTGACCACCGGCACCGTGAACCCCGTCGGCGACCACGACCACCCGCACGCCAACGTGGTCGCGGACTTCGCGCCCGGCCGCTGGTACGTGACGCTGTTCTACACGCTCGCGATCGTCGCGGTCGGCTTCCACCTGCGCCACGGGATCTTCTCCGCGCTGCGCACCCTCGGCCAGCGCTCCGCGCGCGGGGAGCGCATCACCCGGGCGATCGCCCTGGTGGTGTCGCTCGTGCTGGTCGTGGGCTACCTCTGCGTACCGTTTGCCGTTCTGACCGGGCTGGTGAAATGAGCATGAACCTCTGGAGCGAGGGCGACCCGATCGCCGACGCGGCCGCCCCCGACGGGCCGATCGAGACCCGCTGGGAGCGGCGGCAGTTCGCCGCGAAGCTCGTCAACCCGGCCAACAAGCGCAAGCTCACGATCATCGTGGTCGGCACCGGGCTGGCCGGCGGCTCCGCGGCGGCGACCCTGGCCGAGGCCGGATACAAGGTCCGCTCGTACTGCTACCAGGACAGCCCCCGCCGCGCGCACTCGATCGCGGCCCAGGGCGGGATCAACGCCGCCAAGAACTACCGCAACGACGGCGACTCCGTGTACCGGCTGTTCTACGACACGGTCAAGGGCGGCGACTTCCGGGCGCGGGAGTCCAACGTGTACCGCCTCGCCCAGGTCTCGGTGAACATCATCGACCAGTGCGTGGCCCAGGGCGTGCCCTTCGCCCGCGAGTACGGCGGCCTGCTCGACAACCGCTCCTTCGGCGGCACCCAGGTCTCGCGCACCTTCTACGCCCGCGGCCAGACCGGCCAGCAGCTGCTGCTCGGCGCCTACCAGGCCCTGGAGCGCCAGATCGCGGCCGGCAACGTCGAGATGCACGCGCGCCACGAGATGCTCGAGCTCGTCGTGGTCGACGGCCGGGCCCGGGGCATCGTCGTGCGCGACCTCGTGACCGGCGAGATCACCACCGACCTCGCCGACGCCGTGGTGCTCGCCTCGGGCGGCTACGGCAACGTGTTCTTCCTGTCCACGAACGCGAAGGGCTGCAACGTCACCGCGTCGTGGCGCGCGCACCGGCAGGGCGCCCTGTTCGCCAACCCGTGCTACACGCAGATCCACCCGACGTGCATCCCCGAGTCCGGCACGCACCAGAGCAAGCTCACGCTGATGAGCGAGTCGCTGCGCAACGACGGCCGCGTCTGGGTGCCGGTGCGGGGCGGCGACGACCGCGCCCCGGCCGACATCCCCGAGGACGAGCGCGACTACTACCTGGAGCGGATCTACCCGTCGTTCGGCAACCTGGTGCCGCGGGACATCGCCTCCCGGGCCGCCAAGAACGTCTGCGACGAGGGCCGGGGCGTCGGCCCCGGTGGGCTCGGGGTGTACCTCGACTTCGCCGACGCCATCGCCCGGCTGGGCCGGCCCGCGGTCGAGGCCAAGTACGGCAACCTCTTCGAGATGTACGAGCGCATCACCGGCGACGACCCGTACGTCACCCCGATGCGCATCTACCCGGCCGTGCACTACACGATGGGCGGGCTCTGGGTCGACTACGACCTGCAGTCCAACCTCCCGGGCCTGTTCGTGGTGGGCGAGGCGAACTTCTCCGACCACGGCGCCAACCGCCTCGGCGCGTCCGCGCTGATGCAGGGGCTGGCCGACGGGTACTTCGTGCTGCCCAACACCATCAACGACTACCTCGCCGCCGGCCCCTTCCCCAAGGTCGCCGAGTCCGACGCGGCCGTGGTCGCGGCCCGGGCCGCCGTGCAGGAGCGCATCGCGAGGCTCCTGGCCGTCGACGGGGACCGCACCGTGGACTCGTTCCACCGCGAGCTCGGCCACATCATGTGGGAGTACTGCGGCATGGAACGCACCGAGGAGGGCCTGACGAAGGCGATCAGCCTGATCCGGGCCCTGCGCGAGGAGTTCTGGACCCGCGTCAAGGTGCCCGGCACCGGCGAGCAGCTCAACCAGAACCTCGAGCGCGCCGGGCGCGTCGCGGACTTCTTCGAGCTCGCCGAGCTGATGTGCGTCGACGCCCTGCACCGCGCCGAGTCGTGCGGCGGGCACTTCCGCGCCGAGAGCCAGACCCCGGACGGGGAGGCCATGCGCCACGACGAGCAGTTCTCCTACGTCGCCGCCTGGGAGTTCGCCGGTACCGGTGAGCCGCCCGTGCTGCACAAGGAGGCGCTCGACTTCGAGTACGTCCACCCGAGCCAGCGGAGCTACAAGTAATGGACATCAAGCTGCGTGTGTGGCGCCAGAGCGGGCCCCAGGACCGGGGCCGCATGGTGACGTACGAGGTGCGGGACATCTCGCCGGACGCCTCCTTCCTGGAGATGCTCGACGTGCTCAACGAGCGGCTCATCGTCGAGGGCGAGGAGCCGATCGCCTTCGACCACGACTGCCGCGAGGGCATCTGCGGCATGTGCGGCATGATGATCAACGGCGTCGCGCACGGCCCGCTCAAGGCCACGACGACGTGCCAGCTGCACATGCGCCACTTCAAGGACGGCGAGACGATCGACGTGGAGCCGTGGCGGGCGGCGGCCTTCCCGGTCGTGCGCGACCTCGTCGTGGACCGCAGCGCGTTCGACTCGATCATCCAGGCGGGCGGATACATCACCGCCCCGACCGGCGCCGCCCCCGACGCCCACGCCACCCCGGTGCCCAAGGCCGACGCCGACGCCGCGTTCGAGGCGGCCACGTGCATCGGCTGCGGCGCCTGCGTGGCCGCGTGCCCGAACGGCTCGGCGATGCTCTTCACCGCGGCCAAGGTCGGCCACCTCGGCCTCCTGCCGCAGGGCCAGCCGGAGCGCGACACCCGCGTGCTGGGCATGGTCGCCGCGCAGGACGAGGCCGGCTTCGGCGGCTGCACCAACGCGGGGGAGTGCACCACCGTGTGCCCCAAGGGCATCCCGCTCACCCTGATCGGCCGGCTCAACAGCGACTACCGCAAGGCGGCCACCGGACGGCGCGGATAAGCTTCCGACTCATGCAGTTGTCGGAGCTCGCCGGGCGGCGGGTGGCGGTCTGGGGCACCGGCCGGGAGGGCATCGCCGCGATCGAGGCGATCGCCCCGGTCGGGCCCGCGTCCCTCGTCGCCGTGCAGGACAAGACCACGTTCCTGGCCGCCTCGCGGTGGGACGGGGCCGTGCCGCTGTTCGAGGGTGAGGCGATGGGCCCGGCCCTGGACGGGGTCGAGGTCCTCGTGCGGTCCCCGGGCGTCGGCGAGTCCAACCCGTGGATCCAGCGGCTGCGCCGGCGCGGGGTCGTCATCACCGGCGGTACCGCCCTGTGGATGGCCGGGCACGCCGGGCAGACGATCGGCGTGACCGGCTCCAAGGGCAAGAGCACCACCACCACGCTGATCTCGCACCTGCTCACCGCGACCGGCCGCCCGAACGAGCTGGGCGGCAACATCGGCGTCGCGGTGCTGTCGCTGCCGCCGGCCGAGCGGTACGTGCTGGAGCTGTCGATGTACCAGTGCGCGGATCTTCAGGACTCGCCCCGCGTCTCGGTGATCACGTCGCTGTTCGAGGAGCACCTGGACTGGACCCGCGACGGGCTGCCGTCGCAGTACTACGCGCACAAGCTCAACATCGCCATGCACGGGCCGGAGGCGGTCGTCTACAACGCGACCGACCCGACGCTGCGCGCCGAGCTGGCCGCGCGCCCCGGGCTGCCGCTGGTCCCCGTCGAGCCATGGGAGGCCGACGGCTGGATCGTGCGCCACGGCGAGCGGCTCTTCCCGCGCGACGCCTTCCCCCTGCGCGGGACCCACAACACCGGCAACCTCAGCGTGGCCCTCGCCGCGCTGGAGGCCGCCGGCGTCGACGTCGCCGGTGAGCGGGCCGCGATCGAGGCGGGGCTGCGCTCGTACACCCCGCTGCCGCACCGCCTCACCCCGATCGCGGACCCCTCCGGCGTCGAGTTCGTCAACGACTCGCTGTCCACCGCGCCGCAGACGACGATCCACGCCATCGAGGCGTACGCCGGGCGCCCGCTCGTGGTGCTCGTCGGCGGCCAGGACCGCGGCATCGACTACACGCCGCTGCGCGACTACCTGCGCGACAAGGCCGTACCGCTGACGCTGGTGGCGATCCCGGACAGCGGCGAGCACATCCTCGACGTCGTCGGCGAGCTGCCGAACGTCCGCCGGGAGGTGGCCGAGGACCTGCCCGCCGCCGTCGCGCTGGCCCGCGGGCTGGTCCCGGCGGGCGGCGTGGTGCTGCTGTCCCCGGCCGCCCCCAGCTACGGCCGCTACGACAACTACGAGGCGCGGGCGAAGGCGTTCATCGCCGCGATCGAGTCGACCCGGGGCGTGTAGCGGCGGGACGGTTGCCCGCCGTGGGAGCCCGGGCCACGACGCTCGCGTTCTTCGGCGGGGATCTGCCCGTGCCGCGGACGCCGAAGGGCCGGGAAGCGGTATCCCCGGCCCCGGTGCGCGGCACGAAGCGTCAGAGGCCACGGCGAGCGCGAGGCCCGGCAGGGTCGTCGCGGTGACCCCGGCGGTCGCGCACGGCTCAGCCCAGCCAGGACGCCTCGGCCAGGGCCCGGGCCGCGGCGTCGGCGTAGGTCGCGGCGGCCAGCCAGGCCTGCGCGAACGCGGTGCCGTCGTCGTCGCCGAGGCGGCCGAACGCGTTGCGCGGGCGGTCGTTCGCGGCATCGAGGAGCCGGTCGAGCAGCGCCGCGCCGGCGTCGAGCCGGGCCCGCCGCAGCCGGCTCGCGTCCGACGGGCCCCGGCCCGCCGGGAACGTGAGCATGACCCGGCCGCCGTTGACCGTGCGCTCGACCTGCGCGCTCAGCAGCTGCAGCGCCGGATCGCGCACGGCCGGGCGCCACACCTCCTCGGCGGCGGCCCCGGCCGCGGCCGGGCGGGCCGCCGGCACCTCCTCGCGCAGGTGCTCCTGCGGCAGCTGGCTGCCGTGGAGCCGGTCGAACGCGAGGTCGGCGTGGCCGTCGACCCGCCACCGCTCGCCCTCGACCGGCGCGACGGCCAGCGGGAGCACCGTGCCGGGCCGCCCGGGGTCGGGCCGCGCGATCAGCAGCATCCGCAGGCCGGGCGCCCGGCCGAGCACCCGCAGGTTCTCCCGGTAGCCGAGGGCCGGATGGTCCACGGCGACCCGCAGCGTGAGCGGGGTGCCGTCGGCGTGCTCGGCCTGGATCGCGTCCCCGTCCGTACCGCGGATCGTCACCGTCAGGAACAGCAGATCGGCCCCCGCGACCCGCTCGGTGACCGGCACCGCGAGCGCCGCGAACGCCCGGTGCACCTGCGCGGCGACCGGCTCCGCCCACAGCCCGGCCAGCGGCTCCTCGTGCCAGGCGGCCCCGGAGGCGGTGACCGCCCGCACCCCCCGCCCGGCCCCGAGCCGGCCGCCGCCGGCCGCGGTCGCGCCGGTGACCACGAGCCCCGCCCGGGTGAACCCGCGGTGCGTCAGCGCCGTCTCGCCCATCGCCAGGGTCGCGTCCCCGCCGCGGGCCGCGCGCCTCGCGTCGCCGGGCATCACGTCGGCGACCATCCACAGGCGGCCGTCGCGATCCGCCGCGTACGTCACGACCCCCGCGTGCCCCGTCCCGGCCAGCACCGCCGTGGAGCACAGGCCGTACAGGCGCAGGCTCCCCTCGACGTGGTACTGCCGCCGCGCCGTGCCCAGCTCGGTGCTCGCCCCGGTCCGCAGCGCGTGCGTGACGAGCAGCAGCTCCCGCATCGCCTCGCTGAGATCCGCGAGCCGGTAGTGCGGGTCGTCGCCGCGGGCCGCCTGCAGCAGCGTGGCCACGACCCGGGCCGCGGCCGCCGGCTTGTAGACCTTCGTCGCCTGCGCCTCGTGGGCCGCCCGCAGCAGCGCCGCCCGCGCCACGGTCCCCGACCCGCTGACCCCGTCGCCGAGCACCGCCACGGCCGCCCGCCAGACATGCTCGACGGCCGCCCGCTGGGCCACCCCGAGCTCGTCACCCGGCTCCTCGGCCGCCTTGGCCTCGACCGCGGCACCGGGCTCGACCGCGGCACCGGGCTCGACCGCGGCACCGGGCTCGACCTCGGCCCCGGGCTCGACCTCGGCCCCGGCTTCGGTCTCGGCCCCGGTCGTCGCTTCCGGCGCCGCGGCGGCGTCCCAGACCGGCGCGTTGGACAGCACGCCCGCGCGGTGCAGGCAGTTCGGCGCCAGCAGGCAGGTGCACGTCACCTCCGCGGCCGTGCGCACCACGCCGCCCGGCGCCAGCAGCGTGACGGTCGTGGCGTCGTCGATCGCCACCGTGTACCGCTCCCCGTCGGCCACCACCGCCAGCCCCGCGAACCGCCCCGCGGCGTCGTCGAGCTTCTTGCGCAGCCGGGCCGGCAGCCCGTCGACCGCCTCCACCAGGACCGGCGGGTCGATCGGGGGCAGCGATGCGTTCACGGTTTCACCTTCTCCGCGACCCAGCGGGCCAGCTCCAGGGGGCTCAGCGCGGCCACCGGCATCCCGGCCGCGACGAGCTGTGCGGCGACGGACACCGAGTACCGCGGGCGCCCCGCGTCGTCCAGGCTCGCGCAGCCGAGCACGGTGACGCCCGACTCGGCGAGCGCCCGCGTCTCGGCCAGCAGCCCGCCCAGCGGGTAGCCCTCCTCGAAGTCGCTGACGAGGACCACGAGGGTCCGCGACGGTACGGTCACGAGGCTCCGCGCGTGCCGCAGCCCCTTCGCGATGTGCGTCCCGCCGCCGACCCGCACCTCCAGCAGCAGGCCGAGCGGATCGCTGACCCGCTCGGTCAGGTCCACGACCTCGGTGGAGAAGGCGACGAAGTGCGTCGTGAGCGCCGGCACCCCGGCCAGGATCGCCCCGGTCAGCGCCGACCAGATGATCGAGGCCTCCATCGACCCGGACACGTCCACGACGAGCACGAGCCGCCAGTCGACCCCGCGGCGCGCCCGGGTCCTGAACACCGGCCGCTGCGGGATGACCCGCACGCGCCCGTCCTCGCCACGCCGGGTGGTGGCCAGGTTCGCCCGCAGCGTGCGCGGCAGGTCCAGCGGCCCGCCCGGCCGGTACGTCGGCCGCGGTGTGCTGATCCCCGCGAGCGCCGGCCGCAGCCGGGTCGCGAGCCGCCGCGTGAGCTCGTCGACGATCCGGGCCACGAGCGGCCGCAGCCGGGCCAGGGAGCTCTCGGGCATGCCGCCGGCGAGCGACAGCACGGTCTGCAGCAGCTCGACCGAGGGGTTGACGGCCTCGGGTTCGAGCAGCATGACGGCGTCGCGCCGCCCGCCCTCGGCCGCCCGGGCGAGCACCTCCTCGCGGATGCCGGGCCCGAACAGCGCCGAGAGCTCCTCGGCCCATTCCCGCACGCCGGGGAACGGCGCCTCCCGCCCGGCCCGTCCGGCCGCGTCGGCCGCGGAGCCCTCGCCGCGGCCCCGCCCGTACAGCTCGTCGAGCGCGGTGGCGTATCGCCGGGCGGAGGCACCCAGCTGCTGGTCCTCCCGCCCGAGCAGCAGCCGCCACCGGTCGACGACGGCCAGGCTCCGCCCGGCCCGGTCGGCTGTGGTCGCGGCGGGTTCGGTCGTGTCCGTTGTGGTCGCGGCGGGTTCGGTGGTGTTCGGTGTGGTTGCGGCGGGCTGGGTGGTGTTCGGTGTGGTTGCGGCGGGCTGGGTGGTGTCCGGTGTGGTCGCGGCGGACGGGGCGGGGTCCGGTGCCGTCGCGGGTGGCATCAGGCCCAGCGACTCCACGGCGGCGCGTCCCGCCCGGTCCGCGAGCAGGCGCCGCAGCAGGGCCGACGGGTCCACGTCGGCGACGTCGGCCGGGGTGGTGTCGCCGAGGCGGTCGCGCACGACCGTCAGCAGCCGGTCCCGCCCCGCCGGGCTCACCGCCTGGAACCCGCCCCGCAGCGCCGGCAGCCGGGCCAGGAACGCGTCGTCGGGCAGCGTCGCGACCCGGTCGAGCAGCCCGTCCAGCGCATCGGGGCCGGACTGCAGCAGCGGTTCCGCGGCGGCCAGCAGCCCCCGCAGGTGCCCGAGCAGCCGCCGCCGGGCGTCGTCACCGGCCGCCGCGTCCACCCAGGACGCGACGCGCGCGCCGAGCACGGCCGGCTCCGCGAGCCCGAGCAGCACCTCGACCGCGCCGGCCGCGGCCGCCATGGTCGGCGTGCCGTTAGCGGCCAGCCGGCGCAGCGCGTCGGCGAGCCGCAGCCCCACCCCGGCGGCGTCGGCGCGCCGGCCCAGCGCCACGAGCGCGTGCACGTCGGCGAGGTCGTCGGAGCCGGTGAGGCCGTCGACCTGCCGTACCGCCGCCGCCTCCAGCGCATCGCCCAGCGCCCCGAGGTCGGCCAGACCCGCCGCGACCGCGGCCGGCATCCCCGGGACGTGCCCGTGGCGCAGCCGGTCGAGCAGGCCCAGGGCGGCCATCAGCTCCTCGAGGGTGGCGCTCGCCGGGACGTGCTCGGCGACCTCGGCGAGCCGCTCGGCCGCCAGCCCCGCCAGCCCGCACTCGGCCGCCGCCGCCAGCCCGCCGATGATCTGCGCCGCGGTCGCGCCCTCCGCGCCCTCCTCGCGCCGCCGCCGCTCCCGCAGCGCCCCCTCGGCGGCCTGGGCCAGCGTCACCCCGCGCACCCCGGCGACGTCGAGCATCGCCTCGGTCCCCGGCGTCCACTCCACGCTCCACCGCGTGGTGAGCGCGTCGACCCCGGCCGTGCCCTCCACCCCGGTGGGCTCGGCGTAGGGGATCCGGCACGCCGCGAGCTGGCGCAGGGCCACGTCCCGGCGCCGGTCGAGCTCGGAGCGCAGCGGGTCGAGCCGCAGATCCTTCACCGCCGCACCGGCCACGGGCAGCCGCAGCTGTTCGAGCAGCGCGGTCACCGCCGGGCGCAGTCCCGACCGCGGCGCCCCCGCCGCCAGCGAGCCGCGCACGTCGCCGACGAGCACCGCCTCCATCGCGTTCGCGACGACGCGCCCGCGCCCGAGCACCTCCCCGTGCGCGAGCACGCTCTGCAGCGCCTCGACGAGCTCCCCCCGCCCGGGCGCGGGCAGCCCGCGCAGGCGGGCGAGATCGCCGGCCAGCCGCACGACCTCCCGGGCCTCGGCGGGCCCGGCGGGGTGCCCGCCGGCCCGCACCCGCGCACAGACCTCGACGACGGAGGCGAGCGCGGCCGCTTCCACGCCGTCGGCCCGCCCGGCGGCGTCGAGCACGGCCTGCTGCCACCGCGGGTCCCGAATCCCGGCCGGGTACCCGGACCGCGAGTCGAGCAGCGCGAAGCTGTACGGCACCAGCGACGTGACCACGTCCGGCTCCGCCGCGCCCCGCTCGCTCGCGAACGCCTCTTTCGACCCGGGCCCGGCGACCTTCGCGCCGGGTCCCGTGTCCTTCGAGCCGGGTTCGGTGTTCTTCGCGCCGGGTTCGGTGTTCTTCGCGCCAGGTTCGGTGTTCTTCGAGCCGGAGCCGGAGCCGGCATCGGAGGCGGCGCTGGCGTCGGCGTCGGGGGCGGTCGGGTCGGTGAGCAGCGCGGCGGCGTGGAACGAGCCGACGACGGCCGCCACCCGCCGGTCCCCGGCCGCGGCCAGGCACCGGCGCATCCAGGCCTCGCGGCGCAGGTCCAGCTCGGACACGCCCGGCCCGGTGGCCGCGTCGGTCCGCATGGCCCACCCGACGAGCAGCGCCGCCCGCCGCACCGCCTCGGGGTCCGACCCGGGCGCGCGGGCCTCGACGACCCGGTCCCACATGTCCTCGTCGGGCCGCCCGCTGGCCGCCCGCCGCAGCGCGTCGCCGAACGCCGAACCCGGTCCCGACCCCGGCGCCGAACCCGGCGTCGGCCCCGGCCCCGGCGCCGAACCCGGCCCCGGCGAGTCCACGACCGGGGGCGACGCCGACGCGGGATCGTGCCAGACGCGGGACGCGAGCGGCAGATCGCACGGTACGACCTCGACCCCGTGCTTCGCCGCCCACCGCACGGCCACGAGCTCCGGCGAGAAGTCCGCGAACGGGTAGAACGCCGGGCTCCCGTCGGCCCCGCGCACCCCCGCGAGCGCGACCGGCGCGGCGGTGCCCGGGTCGGCCAGCCAGGGCAGCCAGGAGGCGAACTCGGCCGGCAGCTCGAGCAGCAGCACCTCGGGCCGGAACCGGTCGAGTAGCTCCGCGATCACCACCGACAGCGCGGGGGAGTGGTGCCGCACCCCGATGAGGAACGGCGCCGTGGCCCCCGCCAGGGTCGCGAGCGCCTCGTCCGGATCGACCCCGGCGAGCCCGGGGAGCCCGCCCTCGCCGACCGCACCCCCGGCCCCGCTCACGCGCGGCGGAGGTGCGCCGTGCCCGTGGGGCGGAGGTGCGCTGTCTCCGTGGGGCGGAGGTGCGCTGTCTCCGTGGGGCGGAGGTGCGCTGTCTCCGTGGGGCGACGGCGCGCTGCCCGCAAGCGGCGTGCCGTCGCCGGCTGCGTCACGGCTTGAGGACATCGCGCAGTTCCCACAGCCGGCTCCACAGGCGGGCGCCCTCCTCGGCGCGGCGGCGCACCGCGCCGTCCCAGTAGCCCAGCAGCTTCGCGCCGTCGGCCGGGTCGTCCTTGCACACGACGCCCTGCAGGTGGGCGGGGAGCAGGGACAGGACGTCGCGGTCGCCCGGGAAGTAGGCGGCGGCGAGGCCCAGCGAGGTCGCCACCGCGACCGCCTCCGCCGTGCTCATCACCGTCGACGGGCGCTCGACCTCCCAGCCCTCGACCGACCGCCCGGCCCGCAGGTCGCGGAACGCGGTCACCAACGCCTCGAGGACCGCCTCGTCCACCTCGAACGGCGTGCGGACCCGGTCCAGGGCCGCCCGCGCCTGCCGGCCGACCAGCGCCGTCTCCTGCGCCAGGTCGGGGATCGGGCCCACGGTCTCGAAGTTGAAGCGGCGCTTGAGGGCCGCCGACATCTCCGACACGCCCCGGTCGCGCAGGTTCGCGGTGGCGATGAGCGTGAAGCCCGGCGCGGCGTGCACGGTCGCGCCGGCGGTGCCGGACAGCTCCGGCACCGCGATGCGCCGGTCGGACAGGATCGACACCATCGCGTCCTGCACCTCCGGCAGGCACCGCGTGATCTCCTCGATCCGCGCCACCTGCCCGGCCCGCATCGCGGTCAGCACCGGCGACGGCACGAGCGCCTCCGGGCTGGGGCCGTGCGCGAGCAGCAGCGCGTAGTTCCAGCCGTATCGCAGCTGGTCCTCCGTCGTGCCGGCGGTGCCCTGCACCACCAGCTCGCTCGTGCCGCACACGGCCGCCGCCAGCAGCTCCGACAGCATCGACTTGGCGGTGCCGGGCTCGCCGACGAGCAGCAGCCCGCGCTCCCCGGCGAGGGTGACCACACACCGCTCGACGAGGGCGCGGTCGCCGACGAACTTCCGGGCGATCTCCAGCTTCGCCGGCACGCCCTCGGGCCGCGTGCCCTTGGGCAGGGCCAGCTCCCCGTCGCTGCCGACGATGAACGTGACGACGGCGCGCGGGGTCAGCCGCCACCCGGGCGGGCGCGCCCCGCCGTCGAACGCGGCGAGGAACGCGAGCTCGGTCGCGTGCGCGTGCTCGGCGGGATCGACCTGCCGGGGAGCGGTCACAGTGGCGGTCATGAACGGCCCTTCCAGACTGACGCGGACAACGAAACAGCAATCATCGACGGCCCCGCGTCTGCAGCTGCTCGAAGCGCGGCGTGTCGCCGGACGTGATCCGCTCCCACGCGATCGCGAACAGCTGCGGCGCCGGCGCGACCGGGACCACGGCCCCGAGCGCGGTGCCGTCCTCGCCCGCCCCGATGAGCAGCGGCAGCTTCCACCGCTCCAGCGGCGGCAGCGGCGCCTTCCACGCCATCCACCCGCCGGGCAGGAACAGCGACCGGCCCGCGCGCGGCCGCTTGGCCTCCACGACGAGGTCGGTGCCGAGCAGCTCGGCGCGGGCGGCCTTGAGCCGGGCCGGCTTCCACCCGGTCCACCCGGCCACGTTGCGGTCGGTGGGGTCGGGCAGGGCCAGCAGCTGCAGGTAGAGCGTGGCGGCGTCGGCGCCGAGCCCGTGGCGGGCGGCGACCTCGGCGACGAGCTGCGGCGCGGAGCGCGACGGGTCGTGCGGCGCCTCGACGTCGGGCGCGTCGAGCCAGCGCGCGATGTCGTCGCCGAGGATCGCCCGCAGCGCCACGATGCCCTGCGGCGCGCCGTCGAGGGCCGCGATGAACGCGTCGACCCGCCGGTCGCCGGGGCCGTCCATGCGGGCCGTGCGGACCCGGGCCCGCCGCCAGTAGCCCTGGGCGGAGATCACGAACAGCCCGGCGTCGAGCTCGTGCTCGCCGCGCTCGACGTCCAGCCCCAGCTGGGCGAGGGCCTTCTCCATCGCGGTCTCGTCGGCGCCGGCGACGGCCACCTCGAAGGCCGGGTCCCGGGTGAGCCGGCGCACGGACTCCAGCACGCCGGGCAGGTTGGCCCGGATCGGGTCGCCGGCCGGGAGGCGGCGCACCAGCCAGGGCAGGCCGCGGGCGACGGAGAGGAGCAGCTCGGCGCCGTCGACGCCCTGGCCGGGCGCCTGCAGCCACCTGCACGTGCCCGGGTTGGCCACGCCGTGCAGGAACGACGACGGGCTCAGGGCGGACTGGCTGGCGGCCCGGCGGAGCTCGGTGATGAGCTCGTCGCTCACCGGGGTGCGGGCGCCGACCTGCCCGGTCCGCCAGGCGCCGAACCGCGCCGGGTCGGGCCCGGTGGTCCACAGCCGTGCCGGGTCGGCGGGGATCAGCGCCGCGTGGGCGCCGCTGATCGTCGGGGCCAGCGTCGGGTCCCGCCGCAGGTGCTCGATCGCGGTCTCGATGGCGTAGGCGGTGACCGTCGGGTCGGCGGGCTCCCAGCCCTCCTTGACGGCCGACCACTGCCGCGCGTCGGCCGCGCCGGACAGCAGCACCGTGGCCTCGGCGAGGCTGATCCCGCCCGCGGCCGACAGCGCCCGGACCGTGTCCGGGTGCAGCAGCGCCGTGGACCCGCCGCCACCGCCGGCGGCGAAGGCGCGGCCGGCCGCGACGAACCGCAGCACGCCGTCGCGGTCGAGGCCGTGGCGGTCGTAGTCGCGCGCGAAGCGGATCTCGTGTCCCTGCACCGCCCCGAACCGGCCGTCGGCCGAGTGCTCAACGCCGATGGCCGTGCCGTCGTGCGGCGAGACCTGGAACGGCAGGAACGTGCGGCCGGGGCCGGACTCGTAGGGCTGCCCGACCGTCGTCGCGGGCCGCCCGTTGTCCGGGGCGATCCCGACCCGGCGGGTGCGCCCGGCGCCGTCGAGCAGCCCGGAGCCGGCGATCACCTCGAGCGCGTCCAGCAGCGCGGCGCGGTGCTCCGGCTTCGTGGCCGGGGACGCCGCCCGCAGGACGACCGAGGGCAGCACGCCGAGCGTGTCCCACCAGTCGAGGTCGCCGCTGCGGCACCAGGCATCGAGCGGGGTGCGGGGCTCGCCGCCGGTGAGCGCGGCGCCGCCGTCCATGAAGTGCCTGACCCACTCGCGGCCGTGGTCGTAGCAGCTGGGGATGAGGCCCGAGAGGGCGTCGTTGAGCACGCCGTCCGCGGCCAGATGGGCGTCGGGGTCCCGCAGCGCGGCGGCCGCGGGGCCGCCGGCCAGGATCTCCTCGGTGACGCCGGTGAGCCGGGCCAGCCGCAGCGCCGAGCGGGCCGCGTGCCGCACCACCCCGCCGACGCCGGCGAGCAGCGCCGGGTGGCTCAGCTGCGGCAGCGCCGCCCGGACCGCGTCGCGGACGGCCTCGTCGGTGATGGTGGCCCGGTCGGCCTCGGCGCCGGCCAGCGCCGCGACCGCCTGCATCAGCGCGCCGGCCGCGTCGTCGCCGAACGCCCGCAGCGCGCGCGAACCGGCCTCGTCGCGGGGGCGCAGCTGGTGCCAGAACGCCACGTGCGGCACCAGCGCGGTGGCCTCCGCGAACGGGCCGCTCTCGCCGGTGGTGCTGGTCCGGGCGAAGCAGAACCCGTCGGGCGTGTAGAGCTGCACGACCACGGCCCGCCAGGCGCGCTCGACGTAGAGGCCGTGCACCGTGTCGGAGCCGGGGAAGCGGATGCCGCCGCTGAGCACGCCGACGTTGCCCGAGCGGGACGCGGGCGGGTCGGCCATCGCGAACGCGCGGCCGTCGACGCCCTCGCCGGCCTGTCCGCCGCCGGTGCGCCGCACCCGCCAGCCGACGAGCCCGTCGTGGGCGCCGAGCGGGCTCTGCGCCATGCGCGGCGAGGCCGGCCGGATGCCGCAGTTGGCGGCGTCGAGCTGCTGGCCGTCCCTCGCGCCGTCCTCGAAGAAGCGCGGCAGCGAGGCGCGGCCGCGTTCGCCGGTGGCGGCGTCGTACTCGTACCACCGCGACGCGGCGTCGGGCTCGTGCCGCAGCACCCAGTGGTGCCGCCCGTCGCTCACGACCGCGCCGAGCTCCTGCGCCTTGCGGTCACCCGCCCGCAGCGGCCGCCCGCCCGCGGTGCGCCCGCCCCCGGGCAGCGCGAGGGAGTGCTCGCCGAGGTCGTTGAGCCCGTCCTCGGCGGCGGTGAACACGTCGTCGGGGGCGCCGCTCCAGTAGCCGGCCCGCTCCCCGCCGCGGTTCCAGCCCACCAGCAGCTGCCCGTCGACGTAGCGGACCGCGACGTGCCACGAGTAGCGCAGCTCCTCGGCCGGGACCCGCAGCGTGTGGTCGAGCTCGACGCCCTCGTCGCCGATCACGAGCACCCGGTCGTTGCGCCGCAGCACCAGCGCCGGCCACTGCGGGGTGATGAACAGGTTCTCGGTCAGCGCGCCGCGGTCCAGGCCGCCGAGCATCCCGGCGGCGGCCTCCAGCGCGGGCCACCCGAGCTCGTCGAGGACCCCGGCCCGCAGCGTCCGGCCGAGCACCGGGCCGAGGTCGAACGCGGTGATCCGGGCGATCGCCTCCGGGTTGACCGCGAGCCCGTCCGGGGAGGCGACGAGGGTGAGCCGGTCGAGCTCGTGCCCGATCGTGGTCAGGCCCTGCGCCTCGACCCGGTCGGCGAGGCGGTCCAGCCACCAGTGCAGCGCGATGCGCAGGCCGGGCACCGCGACCACCTGGGTGACCTTGGCCGCGTCGACCTTGGCCTCCTGCGAGCGGTACCACGTGTGGAGGTGACCCTCGATGCTCGCGGCGACCAGCGCGCGCAGGCGCTCGTGGCCGGCCACGGCGCTGAGGTCGCGACGGCCCTCGCCGTCGTCGCCGAGCCAGACCCCGACGTCGCACCGGGCGTGCTCGTGGGGCTCGGCCACCGGCACGTCCAGGCTCAGCGCGAGGTCGGCCAGGTCCAGGTCGACGCGGCCGTGCGAGGTGGCCAGCTCCAGCGGCGTGCCGTCGGCGATGAGCCGCGGCGCCATCCGCTCGGCGAGCGCGAGGTAGCGCGCGCTGCGCCGCTTGCGCCAGCCCCGGCTGCGGTCGGCGCGCACGAGCCAGCCCGCGGGCCCGTCCGGCGACTCCGCGGCCGGGTCGACGGTGCCGGCCGCGCCGGTGAGCGCGTCGGTGGCCCCGGTCTCCTCCAGGATCTCCAGCCACGTCTCGAACGGGCAGTCCTGCGGGAACATGCCGAGCAGCTGGCCGCGGACCTTCGGGTCGCGCCGGGCGATGCGCAGCAGGGCCGGCCGGTACGCCTTCCAGAAGCCGCCCGGCGCCCGCAGCAGCGACGGCGCCGCGAGCAGCTCGGTCAGCAGCGCCTCGTCCTCCTGCGGGCCGAGCTTGGCCGCCTTGGCCAGCCGCCCGAGGTCGACGTGCATCTGCGCGTAGGGCGGCATCCCGCCCAGCGTCCGCTCCAGGCACAGCCGCCGGAACCGCTCGTAGGCGACCGCGGGCGTGCACCGCCCGGCGAGGTCGCGGGCGTGCTGGGCGAGGGACTTGGCGGTCAGGGCGCCCGCGAGGGCGAACTCGAGGAAGACGGTGTGCTGCCGCTCCTCGTCGATCTCCAGCGCGTAGGTGCGCTCGGCCTCGCGGGCCTTGCCGAACATGCTCGCCGCGTAGGTCTGGCTGTCGGCGGCCAGGAACGCGCGGGCCGCCTCCTCGTAGAACGTCGGCAGGAAGTGCGGCACCGCGCGGGCCAGCCGGTCGCCGAGCTCGTTGAAGCCGTCGCGGGCCGGGCCGATGCGGGACTTCGCGACCCGCACGAGCCGCTCGATGTCCTTCACCAGGGCCAGCGCGTGGTGGCCGTTGGCGGGGTCGTGCACGAGCGCCCAGGCGGGGAAGCCCAGCGCCTGCTGGCGGACCACGCCGACCTCGGCGACGGTCTGCGGCGCGGCGAAGCCCAGGAACTCCATCGTGAGGTCCTCGGCCTGCCCGAGCGTGCCCGGCACGAGCCGGACCACCGTGCGCTCGCCGAGCACCGGGTGCGAGTACGCACGAGTCGTGAGCGTGTCGACGGTGTCCTGCCCGACGGAGGACCCGAGCGGCAGCACCGCCCCCGCATCCAGCAACGCCTCGCTCATGCCGCGACCTCCGCTTCGCTCCGGCCGCGCCATGACGACCCCTGTGCTGCCTGGTGAGCGGCCACTCCGCTTCGCTCCGTACCGCTCACGCGTCCTCCTCCTTCGACTCCTCGACGACCCGGCCGGCGTAGAGCGCCGCGGCCATGCGCATGCCTTCGGACCACGCGACCGGCCCCACCTCGGCGAGCGGGATCGACTTGCCGTCGGGGTGGACGAACACCAGGTCGCCGGTCTCGGCCTCCGTGTAGGGATCGTCGGCCCCGACCCAGCTGCGGGCCTCCAGGCCGCGCCCGTCCTCGAACACGCGGCAGACCGCGTAGCCGCCCCGCACCGGATAGCCCAGCGCACCGGCCCGGGCGAGCAGGTGCCGCAGCTCGGCGAAGCGGCCGCCGGCGTAGTCGCGCACGCTCGCCGCGCCCGGCTCCAGCTGCGCCGGGCGGGCCCAGGTCTGGCGGAAGAGCTGGTCGACGGATTGCTTGACGCCGAGGTCGGCGGCGAACTCGCGCAGATCCTCCAGGTCCGGCAGGCGCGTCGGGTGCGGCACCGCGACCCGCTCGGCCGGGAGCCGGACCGTCTCGCCGTCGAGGTTCACCACGCCGATGCCGTCGGCGGTGGCGTCGCGCAGGAACCCGGCCTCGTCGGGGTCGAACGAGCCGTCCTCGTCGAGCACCGCCACCACGAGGTCGGTCAGCGCCGCGCGCCACGTCTCGTCGGGCCAGACCCGGGCCAGCAGCTCGGCCGGCACCGGCAGGGAACGGATCATCCACAGGTCGACCTGCTCGCGGACCTCGGCCTCGTGCCGGCCCAGCCACTCGGTCAGCTGCCGCAGCCCGGCCACCACCGGGTCGTCGCGCAGCGCCGGGGGCAACGCCCTGAGCACTTTGCCCTTCTGATTACGGCACGCTATGCGCCCTGCATCCAGGGTCACCTCATAGCCGCCGCCGGCCGCGAGCCACGCCATGCGGGTTGCCTCCGTTCCCTCGCCCATCGGATGCCCGGCACACTAGCGAGGGGGTGCGACATTTTTCCGCGAGGTGGCATCGTGGACGGCATGTGCAGGAACATTCGCGTGCTGAACAACTTCGAGCCACCCGCGACCGAGGATGAGATCGAGGCCGCCGCGCTGCAGTACGTGCGCAAGGTCGCCGGCATGACCCGCCCGGCCGCGGTGAACCAGGAGGCGTTCGACGCCGCCGTGCGCGCGGTCACCGAGGCGACCCGGACACTGCTGGACAACCTGGTGACCCGCACCCCGCCGCGCGACCGCGAGGTCGAGGCCGCCCGGGCCCGGGCGCGCGCCGAGCAGCGCTACGGTCCGCGCGACCCGCAGTAGCCGTGCGGTTGCCGCCGGCCCTCGGGCCGGACCGGGAGGCCGGCCGGCGCGGGCACGAACGCGCGGGACATCGGGCCACCGATGTGGACGAGTTGCCGCAATAATGTCGTTGCACCGCTCCCGCCTGTGCCGCACTGGGGGCACGCCGAGGGGGCGGGGGCGTGCCGGCCGTGTCACCTCGAGGTCCGCCCTGGGAGGCCCCCTGGTGACACGGCCGGAGCATGACCCCGACTCCGGCTGGACACGGAATGGATGGGCCGACGCGCCGATGCCCGCCGATGGCGGAGACGGGCACGATAGGCGTCGATGGGGTTGACGGAGCGGGTGCGGGCCGCGCTGGACTGGTCGCGGATCCCGGACGAGTCCGGCGAGGAGATCGTCCGGGCCAACGAGCAGCGCCTGGCCCGCATGGTCGCCTACGTCCGGCTGGCGACGGTGCCGTTCCTGGCCGTACCGCTGGTGCAGTGGCGCGACCTCCCGAGACCCTGGATCGTGCTGCTGGCCCTGCTCGCCGCGGCCGCCTGGGCCCTGTTCGTCCTGCGCCGCGTCCGGCGCAACGACGGCCTGCGCGACGACCAGCTCCTGGCCTTCGCCGACGTCGCGTTCTGCGTCGCGCTCATGGCCGCCGGCTCCCGGGCCGCCCTGCCCGAGCAGCGCAACGCCGTGCTCACCGAGCTCGTCCCGGTCAGCCTCGTCAGCCCCGTCGTGCTCGCCTTCGCCGTCGGGTTGCGGTGGCGGGCGGCCGCGGCCGTCGCGCTGCTCGGCGCCACCTGGGCGGCCTCGGTCTGGCCCGACGTCTCCCAGAAGCTGGGCTCCGACCTGCTCGGGTTCGTGGTCTGGTACATCGCCGGACTTGCCGTCGCGACCCTCATGCGCGGCATGGCGGCGCAGACGGCCGCGGCCGTGGCCCATGCCCGCCGCCTCGACCTCGCCCTGCACCGGGAGGGCTTCCGGCGCTCCCTGCACGACGGCGTGCTGCCGATCTTCGACGGGATCGCCCTGGACGAGCGCGTCGGGCGCGACACCCGCCGGGCCGCGCGCCGCGGCGCGATCCGGGCCCGGGCGCTGCTGTCCGCCGACGCGCCCGCCGGCGGCTTCGAGGCCCGCGTCTTCGACCTCGCGGCCACCTTCGCCGATCTCGGGCTGCTGCTGTTCCCGCGGGTGTACGTCCACGAGGAGCCCCCGCCCGAGGTCGCCGCCGCCCTGCTCTCCGCCGCGCACGAGGCCCTCGCGAACGCGCTGAAGTACGCCGGCCCCGACGCCGAGGTCGTCCTCTTCGCCGAGGCGACCGCGGACGGGGTGGAGATCTCGGTGCTCGACAGCGGCGCCGGCTTCGACCCCGCCAGCACCCCGCGCGGGCGCGGCTACACCTCGTCGCTGCCGGCCGTCACCGCGGCCGGCGCCGGCTGGGACGTCAGCTCGGCGCCCGGCCAGGGGACCAAGGTGGTGCTGCGGTGGCCGGCCCCGTAGTCGTGGTCGACGACCACCGCCTGGTCGCCGACCCGCTCGTCACCGTGCTCACCCCGCTGCTGGCCGGGCACGGCTTCACCCTGCGGCCCCTCGCGACGAGCGTCGCGGCGTGCCTCGCGTCCGGGCCGCCGGGCCTCGCCGTCTGCGACGTGATCCTCGAGACCGGGCTGTCGGGGGCGGAGGCGGTCAAGGCGCTCGTCGCGCACCGGTGGCGGGTGCTGCTCATCTCCGGGTACGCGCCCGAGGAGCAGACGCTGGACGCCATCGCCGCCGGGGCCGCCGGCTACGTGGAGAAGTCCGAGGACGCGGCCGGCCTCGTCGCCGCCGTGCGCGCCGTGGACGCCGACGGGCTGCACCTGTCCGCGGCCCTGGCCGCGATGTTCTACGCCGACCTGCGCCGCCGCCCCCTGCCGTCCGGCGCCGAGCTGGCCGCCGGCGACCTGCGGGTGCTGCGCGCGTGCGTGCAGGGCGAGCCGCTCGAGCGCGCCGCGCGGGGCTGCGGGCTGACCCCCGAGCAGGGCCGGGAGGCCGTGGCGCGGATCTTCGCCGCGGCCGTGGCCCGGCGCCAGCAGCACCAGCTGACCCCGCGCGAGCTGGAGGTGGTGCGGCTGGTCGGCTGCGAGCACCTGTCGACGGCGGCCGCGGCCCGGCGCCTGTTCGTCTCGATCGACACCGCGAACACCCACCTGCGCTCGATCCGCCGCAAGTACCACCTCGTGCACCCCGAGGCCCCGCGGAACCTGCCCCAGCGCACGGCCGCCCAGCTCTGGGCGCGGGAGCTGAACCTCTGCTGACCCCGCTCACCAGGACTGGGGAGTGCGACCCCTCCCCCCGAACCGGGAGAATCGAGGACACGGCGCGGTGGTCGCGCGGGGGGTGTGACCACCGCCCGGTTAGACTCGCCCGTGACCCGCCGGGCCGATCTTCTCGCCGTCGCGAGCTACGTGCTCGGCGCCGCCGTGATCTGCGGGCGGCTGCTCGCCCATCCCGGGCGGCGGCTGCCGTACACGCCCGGCGACCGCATCCAGGCCGAATGGCACCTCGCGCTGGCCGCCCGGCTGCTCGGGCGCGGCGGGAACCCGCTGCTCATCGACCGGATGAACGCGCCCGCCGGGGTCAACGCGATGGCGAACACGACGCAGTACGGCCTCGGGGTGCCCATGGCCCCGATCACCTGGCTGTTCGGCCCCGGTGTCGCGTTCGACGTGCTGATCGTGCTCGCCCTGAGCGGTACCGCGGCCGCCTGGTTCTGGCTCCTGTCCCGGCACGTCGTGGACTCCCGGCCCGCCGCCTGGGCCGGCGGCCTGGTCGGCGGGTTCGCGCCCAGCGTCGTCGGCCACGCCACCTTCCACCCCAACCTGGCCGCCCAGTTCCTCGTGCCCGTCATCGCGTGGCGGGTCGTGCGGATGCTCGATTCGCGGCGGCGGCTGCGCGACGGCCTCGTGCTCGCCGCGCTGATCGTGTGGCAGGTCTTCATCAACGAGGAGACGCTGTTCATCACGGCCCTCGCGCTCGGCGTGTTCCTGCTGCTGTGGCGCGGCGTGCGCTGGCGTCCCCTGCTGCCGGGCCTCGCCGTCGCGGCCGGGGCGTCGACCGCCGTGCTCGCGTACCCGCTCTGGTTCCAGTTCTTCGGCACCGGCGCCTACCACGGCGGCGAGCGCCAGATGACCGCCTTCCACACCGACCTGCTCGGCGTGACCTCGTTCTCCCGCACCTCGGTCGCGGTGCGCTGGAGCGAGTTCCCGCCCGCGCCCGGCTTCTCGGCCGAGCAGCACGCGCACCTGGGCTGGCCGATCATGCTGGCCGCGCTCGCGTTCGTGCTCTGGCAGCGGCGCGACCGCCTCACCCGCTCGCTCGCGATCACCGGCGCGGTCTTCCTCGCCCTCTCGCTCGGCACCGACCTGACCGTCGGCGGCCACCCGATCGGCATCCCCGGCCCCTACGCCCCGCTGGCGCGCCTGCCGCTCTTCGACACCCTGCTGCCGACCCGGCTCGGCGAGGTCCTGACCTGGTGCCTCGCCCCGATCACGGCCCTGGCCGCGGCGCGCTGCCGCCTGCCGTCCCGCCTGCTCACGGTCGGGCTGGCCGCCGCGCTGCTCGTCCCGGCCGCCCCCACGCCCACCCCGGTCGAGCACCGCCCGGCCGTCCCGTCGTTCATCACCGACGGCGCCTGGCGCGGCTACGTCGATGCCGATCATTCGGTACTGGTCGTGCCCCTCGCCGGCTTCGAGCACTGGACGGCGCTGTCCTGGTCGACCGCGACCGGCCTCGACCTGCGCCTCTCGCACGGCTACTTCCTCGGCCCCGAGGGCGGCGTCACCGGCCACCACGCGATCGTCGGCCCGCCGCCGCGCCCGCTGGACCGGCTGCTGCGCGATCCCCGGCCGGTCACCGACGCCGACCGCGCCGCGGCCCGGGCCGACCTCGCCTACTGGCGCACCGCCATCGTCCTGGCCCCGCCCGACCCCGCGTACGCGGCCCAGCGCCGGCTCCTCGACGACCTGTTCGGCCCCGGCCGGCTGATCGGTGGCGTCTGGCTGTGGGACGTGCGCGGGGTGCGGTAGGAACCCCCGGGCACGGCGTACGCGACACTGATCGCATGACAAGCCCGCTCGCCCGCCGAGTGTACGAGACCTGCCACCTCACCGGCTCCTTCCGCCTCCGGTCGGGGCAGGTGAGCGGCGAGTACTTCGACAAGTACCTGTTCGAGGCCGAGCCCGCCCTGCTGCGCGAGGTCGCCGAGGCGATGGTCGCGCTGCTGCCCGAGTGCGACGCCCTCGCCGGGATGGAGATGGGCGGCATCCCCATCGCGACCGTGATGTCGCAGCTCACCGGGTTGCCGACGGCCTTCGTGCGCAAGGAGGCGAAGGCGTACGGCACCGAGAAGGCGGCCGAGGGCTTCCCCGTCGCCGGCCGCCGGATCGCGGTGATCGAGGACGTGGTGACCACCGGCGGCGCGCTGCTGGCCTCGTGCCGGGCGCTGCGGGCCGAGGGCGCCGAGATCGTCGCGGTCGTCTGCGCGATCGACCGCGAGCAGGGCGGCCGCGCCAACCTGGCCGCCGAGGACCTGCAGCTGCGGCCCGCGCTCACCCGGGCCGATCTGGAGGCGGCGGTCCGGGCGCAGTGATGAGCCCCGTCGCCGGACGCCTCCTGGCTCCTTTTAGCGCACCGCAAATTCCCGTTATGCCTTCCTTCGCGGGCCGCTGCGGCCCCTGACCCGGCAGTACGGTCGGGGCCGTAGCCGTCGAGGTTGCCGCACGGGCCCCGGCCACGCCGATGCCCGTGTTCTGCCAGGACAAGGAGCACGGCGTGTTCGACCAACGCCCGGCCGCCCGGCCGGGTCATCGCAGTTCGGGGTCCGAGCCCACCGGTCTTCGCCGGTGGCTGGCCCGGCCACTGCTGAGTATCGGCGTCCCCGCGCTGATCGCCGCCGTCGGCGGCGTCGCGCTCACGTCCCAGGCCGCCCTCGCCGGCCAGGACGCGCCCGAGGTCACGTGCACGCTCACCGTGCCGGCCGACCCGCTGAGCGCGAAGGGCCTGGCGACCCCGTACCGCCTCGGGGCGCCCTGCCACGAGGCCGACGCCGGCTCGGCCGCCTTCGTCCAGGCCACGATCGTCGACCCGGCGACCGGCGCCATGTCGGTCTACAACCCGCTGGTCGTCGACGCCGGCGCCCGCCCCGCCGTGCCGCCGGCCCCGCCGAAGCTGCCCGCCGGCGCGGTCGTGGGCCTGTGGTTCGGCTTCAACGGCGACCAGCTGCGCCTCGCCGGCGACCAGGGCAGCCTCGCGGCCGGCCGGTGCGTCAACGGCGCGGGGGACTCGATCTTCGGCCAGTTCGCGTACTGCAACGCCCCCGCCCTGTTCACCGCGGCCCGCACCGCGATCGCCGCCGGCAGGCTCGAGGTGCCGGGGCTCGGCACCGCCGCCGACGGCCGCCCGTGCCCGTCGACGCGCGACTTCGGCCTGGTCGACATGGACCAGAGCGACAACGTCACCACCACCTACCTGGTGCTCGCCGACGGCACGACCGCGCAGAACACCGCGGCGAACCGTGCCGCCCTGGCCCGGCGCGGCGCCCGGGTCGCGGTCAACGGCAGCGACAACGCCCTGCTCGACGCGCACGTCTTCCCGGCGCTGGGGTGCACGCCGTACCGCGCGCCGGACCTCGCCGACGCCGGCGCCCCGGCCACGTCGCTCGCCCTGAACGAGCTGCAGGCCGCCGCGCACCAGGCCGCCCCGGTGGCGCTGGTGCCGACCTCGGACCCGATGACGAAGGTCGCCGGCAAGGCGAGCGTCGCCAAGACCAACCTGTACCGCGCCGGCGTCGGCCAGCCCGCCGTCGACGCCGCGGCCGAGACGCCCAAGGCCTACTGCGCCGACCTGCTGCGGGTCGGCACCGACCGCATCGAGCTCGACCGCAGCCTGACCGTCCGGGCCGCGTCGCCGGACCCGGCGGCGGCCAACAGCCTGTTTACGTTCCTGGCCCAGCGCTTCCGCGGCGCGTACGACGCGCTGGACTGCCCGCGGCTGCTGCACACGAAGAACCCGGTCGCGGTGACCACCGACGCGAAGGGCGTCGTGGTGAGCGCCCGCTTCGCCGGCCTGCCCCAGCCCTCCGCCTCCCCGCCGGCCCCCGCCACCACCCGGCCGGTCCCCGCCTCGTCGCCGGCCCGCGCCTCGTCACCGGCCCGCGCCTCGTCACCGGCCCGCGCCTCGTCACCGGCCCGCGCCTCGTCGTCGGCCCCCGCCTCCGCGCCGGTCCCCGCCACCACCCGGCCGGCGGCGGCCGCGGGGCAGCCCGAGCACGGCCGGGCGTCGGCGCCCGCGACGACCGAGCCGCCGCAGACGGCGGTCCGCACCACCGAGCCGCCGCAGACGACGGTCCAGACCACCCGGCCGCCGCAGCCGGTGCGCACGACCACGCAGGCGGCGCACCCCGTCCAGACCGCGCAGGCCGCACCGCCGGCCGCCACCCAGCCGGCGAGCACGGCGACGACGTCGGCCCCGCCGCCGGCCGCGGACGCAGCGGGCGACGACGCCCCACCGGCCGCCGACGCGGGCCTGCCGGACCTGGCCGTCGACGCGATGCGGCTGAAGGCCCCGGGCCCCAAGGCGAGCGTGACGGGCACCTCGTTCGCGAGCACCATGGTCGGCGTGGTCCTGCTCGTCGGCGGCACCATCGGCTGCACCGCGGCGATCGTGCGCGCGTACCGCCGCAACCGCGGCAAGTACTTCCCCGAGCCGGCCGCGCCGTAGACCCGCCGTGTCCCACGGCCACTACGCAGCCTGCACAGCCAGGCTCGGCGCCGTCATCACCAGGGCAACGAGCGGCCCGAGCACCGGGGAGACGACGTGATCCGCCAGTACACCTCCGCCGGGGCGATCGTCGTGACCACGGACCTGCACCGGCCCCGCACCCTCCTGCTGGACCAGGTGCGCGCCACCGGCGAACGGCAGACGGTCGCGGCGAAGGGCCGGCTGGAGCCGGGCGAGGCACCGCTGGCCGCCGCGCTGCGCGAGGTCGCCGAGGAGACCGGCCTCCGCCGCACCCGCTACGCCGGCTACCTCGGCCAGCAGGCGTACCACTTCACCGACGACGACGGCACCCCCGCCGCGAAAACCGTCGACTGGTTCCTCTTCGCCGCCGACGACACCAGCACCCTCGCCCGCCGCGAAGAAGGATTCAGCGCCGCCCGCTGGGTCGAGCTCGAAGCCGCCGGCCGCGAGGCCAGCCACGCCGGGTTCGGCGAATACCTGCACCGCGCCTCCGACATCATCGCCTGGCGGCAACACCGGCCGTCGCCGTTCAGCGCCCTGCTCGACCGGGTGATCCGGGACGTCGCCGACCGGGCCGCGGTGCTCCTCGCCGACCGGCCGGAGGCCGGCATCGGCGTGTGCGGCTCAGCCGCCCGCGGCGACTACGTCGAAGGCTGGAGCGACATCGACCTCATCGGCTGGGGCCTCCCCGCCGGTTCACCGGTCACCGCCGCGCTGACCGACATGGTCAACGAGATCGGCGCCCGCCACAGCACGAGCGTCTCGCTCCACCTCGCCGACGAGCGCGGGCACGACATCCGGTCCGCGGGGGCGGTGTACGACTTGAGACTGCCAGCCGCGCTGCGCCGTCTCGGCATCGACCTGCCCGTGATCGCCGGTGCGGCCCCCGCGATCGCCCCCGAGCCTGTCGACCTGCGCCGCGGCCTGCTCCTGCTGCACCACCTCGCCACCCACGGCGACGCCCGGTCGAGCAGCGCCCGGCGCCGGCTGTCCCTCGCGTGCAGCACGGCCCGGGCCATCGTCACCAACCACGATCCGCGCGGTTCGCTGCGCCTGCCGGACGTCGTGCGAACCCTCGACCAACGCTGGCCGGGCAGCCGGCTCGGCGCCTTACTCAACGACTACGACGCCTTCCGGCGCGCCGGCGCCGAACCGGCCAGCACCGCCGCCGACCTCGCCACCCGAGTCCCGGACGCCCTCACCGAAATGCTCGGCCTTGCCGGCTCCGGCACCGCCGCCACCACGTCACCGACCGGTTGAGCACCCGATGCCGGTCGTCTGCACCGCTACCCGGGTCCGCTCGCCGGGGGCCGGGCGTTAGGCTGACGTATGTCGATGCTCGAGACCCTGGGCGTGCTCGCGCACCGCGGCGGCCTGATCGTCGAGCACCCCGAGCTGTCCGTCGGCGTGGTCCGCGCGATCTCCCGGCCGACCGGCCTGCAGCTCGAACTGCTCGCCCGCCGCCCGATCGACCGGCGCGGCGCCCGGCAGCGCCAGGCCGACATCAGCGCCGGCCGCACCGGCCCGCCGCCGGCCCCGAGGCGCCTGCTGCCCGCGTTCGACGAGGGCATCGACCTGCGCGTGGGCTGGCTCGACGACACCGGCCGGGCCCACTGGGAGTTCGGCTCGTGGGAGGCCGGCGGCGACTACGACGGGTTCCGCCTGCGCACCCGGCTGCAGTTTCCGCCACGGTACTCGCACGTGTCCGTCGCCCTCGCCTGGCCCGAGATCGGCTTCCCCGAGACCGTCGTGGACCTCGCGCTGCCGGACCGCGCGACGGTCGAGCGCGGCAACGTGTCGATCTGGGACGCCCCGCTGGACACCGCGATCCCGCCGTCGCCGCTGCACCACCGCGCGGACGAGACGATGCTCGGCGAGCCGCGCGTCGAGGCGGGCCGGATCGTCGCCGAGCCGCGGGTCCTGCACCGCGCCGAGGACGCCGCCGTCGTCCTGACCCGGCTGACCGCCGTCGCCGGGGTGCTGTCCCTGGAGATCGTGAGCATCGCCCACGGCGAACGGGCGCGGGCCGCCACCGCCGCCGACTTCCCGCCGGGCGCGGCGCACCCGGAGACCGGCGCGTCCCTCGCGACCCTCGACGGCCACGCGGCGACCCGGGTCCGGCCCTACGCGGCGTCGTCGTCGGGCGGCGCGACGGCCTTGCAGTCGCGGGCCGAGTTCGCGGTGCCCGCACCCGCCGGCGACACCCTGACGCTGCTCGTCGCCTGGCCGGCCGCCGGGCTCGCCGGCGCCGTCGCCGCCGTGCCGGTGCACGGGGCCTGACGCGGGCCACGGCGCGGTAGCATGCCGCCGTGACGACGGAAGCCGCCCTCGCCGAGCCGGTCCTCGCCGAGCCCGGGCCGCCGCCGAGACGGTTCACCGGCGACCGGCCGGCGCTGAGCGGGCTGCTCGCGCTCTGCGCCGTGCCGATGACGATCTCGGCCCTCGTCCATCGGTACACCCGCATCCCCGACGGCGACGAGCCGCACTATCTGGTCATCAACGAGTCGCTGCGGCGCTACGGGTCGATCCACGTCAAGCGCGTCTACGACAACTGGGAGTTCAAGGCGTTCCACCCCGGCCCGCTCGACGCGCACCTGGCCGCCGCGCCGCACCAGACGCTGCCGTGGCACGGGATCGGCGGGCCGCTGCTGTGGCACGTGCCGTACCTGCTCGGCGGCCGCCTCGGCGTGCTGCTGTTCATGGTCGCGGTGTCGCTGCTGACCGTCGCGAACGTCTTCTGGCTCGTGCGCGGGCTCGGCCTCGGCCGGCCCGTCGCGTTCCTCACCGGCCTGGGCATCGGGCTCGGCTCGACCGTGCTGACCTACACCGCCAAGGCGTTCGTGGAGCCGCTGGCGGCGCTGGCGGTGCTGTACGGATTCCGCGTCCTGACGAAGGAGACACTGCGCGACCGCGATCTCGCCCTCGCCTCGGCCGCGCTCGGCACACTGCCCTGGGTGCACAGCCGCTTCATCCCGCTGGAGGTCCCGCTCGCGCTCCTGCTCGCCTGGCGAATCCGCCGCGACGGCGCCCGGCGCTGGGCCGCCCTCCTGGCACCGCTGGGCGCGCTGACCGCGGGCCTGTTCACCTACCTGTGGCTCGTCTGGCACAGCCTGAACCCGTCGATCAACCAGGCCGGCGACACGTCGCTGCTCTTCGGGGCCGACCCGGCCACCAACCTCGTCGGCGTGCTGCTGGACCAGGAGCACGGCGTGCTGTTCTCCTACCCGATCCTCCTCTTCGCGATCCCGGGCCTGATCCTGGGCTGCGCGGGCGAGCACCGCCGCCTGCACCTGCGCCTGCTCGCGATCATCGGGCCGTACTGCCTGATCCTGCTGACCTCGCCGGGCTGGTGGGGCGGCTGGGCGCCACCGGCGCGCCTGTGGGCCGCGGTGCTGCCCATGTTCGCCTTCCCGATCGCCTACGCGCTGCACCGCGCCGCCCACTGGACGAGCAGGACCTGGGCGATCGTGTGCGTGCTCGTCAGCGTCGGCCTGGACACGCTGTGCCGCTTCAGCCCGAGCAACGGCTTCTCCGCGGACTTCGGCTACCTGGTGCCGCTGCGGGTGCTGGAGGACTGGACGGGCTGGTCGCTCACGGCGCTCCTCCCGGCCTGGCAGACCCGCGACGCGGCGCCGTGGCCCTTCGCGTGGTGGGGCCTGGCCGCGCTCGCCTTCACCACGGCCGTCGTCCTCGCCGCCCGCTCGCCCGGACCGGCACCTGCCCCGGTTCGCGCGCGGGTCTCCTGACCGCCGACCGGCGGGACCGCACACGCCTCGGCGATCTCACGACCGGACCGGGGGCGGGGCGGGCTCCTCCCAGGGGACCGGGGCGTCGCACGGGGCGGGGCGGCCCGCTCGCCGGGCCGCGGCGCGCAGGCGGGTGCGGGACGTGTCCCACGCCGGCAGGCGGCCGGTGTACGCGCGCAGGCGGGAGCCGTCCGGGTCGGTGGCGTCGTAGCGCTGCCACTGGCCGGTCAGGAACAGGAAGGCCGGGACGTCGCGGCGGTCCTTCGGGGTGTGGCCGGCCGCCGTCACGATCCGGGTCGCGTCCGGGTCGCCGTGGATCGCGAGGGTGCACAGGTACTCGCGCGCCTGGGCCTTCGCCTGGTGCAGGGCCTCCGTCGCGGCGGTGCGGGCCGCGGCCGGGGCGTGCTCGTCCAGGCGCAGCAGCACGTCGACGGTTCGCCGGGCGCGGTCGGGGCGGGCGAAGGCGGTCGCGTGGCAGTACGCGTACAGCCGGCGCCCCTGCGGGTCGAATGCCGTGAACTCCTGCCACTGCCGGGTCGCCAGGAGGAAGAAGGCGGCCTCGTCGGGGTGTTCGGGGCGCAGGCCGGTGGTGACGACGGCGGCGAGGGCGGCCGGGTCCTCGTCCAGGGCGCGCTCGCACAGGGCCTCGCGCGCCGGGCCGGGCGGGAGCGAGGCCAGGACCTGGTCGCACGCGGCTCGCACGGGCGGCGGCCACGGGTGCAGCAGGGTGTCGAGCAGGCGCGGCGGGTCGATGTCGTGCGGGCGGCCGGCGAGGACGAGCAGCACCGCCCGGTGGGGCGGGCCCTCGGCGGCGGCGCGGGCCGCGTGCGGGTTGGCCAGGGCCAGGTCGACGTCGAGCGTGTCGGCGCCGTGGCGCAGGAGCGTCTCGACGAGGCCCGGGTCGTCGGTCTCGCGCAGGAAGGCGGCCAGCTCGGGGCGGGTGACGAGCTCGGCCGCGGCCGGGGCGGCGGCGACGGACAGGCCGGTCAGCAGCCGGGCGGGCGCGGCGTCGTCGGGGGCCAGGAGGAAGTCGAGCGCGGCGGGCGGCAGCGGGGACTCGGCCCAGATGGCGTGCCAGACCGGCTCCGGGTCGGCGCGCCACAGCTCCGCCAGCGTCGCCGTCGCCGCCGCGGCCCGCCGGCGGCGCGGGGACGTCATGAGCCGCAGCAGGTCCGGCACCGACGCGGCGGCCGTTCGCGGCACCATCCCGAACATGCGTAGATGGTGCCGCAACCGGCCGCCTCGGCGCAGGCCCGTTCAGCCCAGGTCGACGCTCGGGTAGAGCGGGAACGGGGCCAGCAGCTCGGTGGCCTGCTTGCTCACGCGGTCGGCGAGGGCGGGGTCGAGCTGGTACTTGGCCTTGGAGCCCTCGGCGGGGGAGGTGCCGGTGAGCACGGTGTGGATCAGCTCGGCGATCTGGTCCATCTCGGCCGTGCCCAGGCCCCGGCTGGTCAGCGCCGGGGTGCCGATGCGGATGCCGGAGGTGTACCAGGCGCCGTTCGGGTCGCTGGGGATGGCGTTGCGGTTGGTGACCACGCCGGAGTCCAGCAGGGCCTGCTCGGCCTGGCGGCCGGTGAGCCCGAACGGGTGGACGTCGATGAGCACGAGGTGGTTGTCGGTGCCGCCCGAGACCAGGTGCACGCCTCGCGACAGCAGCCCCTCGGCCAACGCGTGAGCATTGTCGACGATCTGCTGCGCGTAGGCGGCGAAGGACGGCTGCCGGGCCTCGGCGAACGCGATCGCCTTCGCGGCCATGACGTGCGACAGCGGGCCGCCCAGGACCATCGGGCAGCCGCGGTCGACCTGGTCGGCCAGCTCCGGCTGGGCCAGCACGGCGCCGCCGCGGGGGCCGCGGAGGCTCTTGTGCGTGGTCGTGGTGACGATGTGGGCGTGCGGGACCGGGTTGAAGTCGCCGGTGAAGACCTTCCCCGCGACGAGGCCGGCGAAGTGCGCCATGTCGACCATCAGCGTGGCGCCGACCTCGTCGGCGATCTCGCGCAAGGTGGCGAAGTTGACCTTCCGCGGATACGCCGAGTAACCCCCGACGATCACCAGCGGCTTGAACTCGCGGGCGGTCTCGCGCAGGGCGGCGTAGTCGATCAGGCCGGTGGCCGGGTCGACGCCGTAGCTGCGCTGGTCGAACATCTTGCCGGAGATGTTCGGCCGGAAGCCGTGGGTGAGGTGGCCGCCGGCGTCGAGGGACATGCCGAGCATCCGCTGGTTGCCGAACGCGGCCCGAAGCTGCGCCCACTCGGCGTCGGTGAGGTCGTTGACCTGCCGCTTGCCGAACGTCGCCAGGGTGGGCACCTCGACCCGGTCGGCGAGGATGGCCCAGTAGGCGACCAGGTTCGCGTCGATGCCCGAGTGCGGCTGGACGTAGGCGTAGGGGGCGTCGAACAGGGCCTTGGCGTGCTCGACGGCCACGGCCTCGACCGTGTCGACGTTCTGGCAGCCGGCGTAGAAGCGCCGGCCGATGGTGCCTTCCGCATACTTGTCCGACAGCCAGTTGCCCATGGCCAGCAGGACCGCGGGCGAGGCGTAGTTCTCGCTCGCGATCAGCTTCAGCGACTCGCGCTGGTCGGTGAGCTCCTTCGCGATCGCATCGGCGATCCGCGGCTCGACGGCGCGGACGGTCTCCAACGCGGCACGGAATGCAGTCGACTCGGCGTTCAAGAAAACTCCAATGAGCGGGGCACCGGGGCGGTCAGCTCCATCGTACCGACCGCCCCGGATCAGGGATTACGAGGAGAAGGACCAGCGCCCTGCTCACTCCGAGCCGCTCACCCCCGTTGCCGATCACCGGCCGGCGGCGGCTACTCGATCGGCTGGGCGATGTCGCAGCACAGGTCGTCGGGGCCGGCGGCCGTGAAGTCGGCGAAGTAGACCTCGCGCGGGGAGCCGAGCGGGACCGCGCCCTCCCGCTCGGTCCACGCCTGCACGGCGTCGTAGGCGGAGAGGATCTGCGGGAAGGCGACCTGGGCCTTCGTGATGCGGGTGTACGCCTCCCGGTGCGCGGGCTCGACCCGCGTCGCGGCCTCGACCGCGCCGCCGCCGGGCGCGATGGGCAGGCAGATCTCGACCGGCCCGTCGGACTCCTCGTTCACCGCGCCGTGGTAGACGATGAAGCACGGCCCCGCCATGCCGTCGCCGTGGCCGGCGGCCGCCTTCAGCAGCCGCCCGGTGCCCTCGTCGATCCACGCGGGCAGCTCCTGCACGCGGACGTGCCGCTGCTCCGTCAGGACCAGCTGCTCGGGCACGTCCCGCACCTGGATGTCGTACATCGACAGATCCCCTTCCTCGCCGAGTAACCGGATACGCAGGTGGTGCACGAGCTCGCGCCGGGCCGCGACCCGGTGCTCCTCGTCGCTCCAGAAGGCGTCGAGGAGCGCGACGGCCTCAGCCGAGTTCCCGGTCGGGTTCCCGGCCGAGTTTCCGGCCGGGTTCCGGCTCGAGGCCGCCGCCACGATCGCGGTGATGCGCGCCAGCGGCATGTCGAGCCGGCGCAGGCGCGCCACCAGCCGGGCGGTGCCGAGCTGCTCGGGGCGGTACCAGCGGTACCCCGTCCGCGCGTCGACCAGCGCCGGCACCAGGAGGCCCTGCTGCTCGTACAGCCGCAGCGCCCGCGGCGAGAGCCAGCTGCGCCGCGCGAAGACCCCGATGCTCAGCAGGTCGCTCGTGTCCACCCCGACACCATGCGCCTTGACCCGGGGTGAAGGTCAAACGCGCAGGCTCGCCGCCACCCCGTAGTGGTCGGAGAGGTACACCGAGCGGCCGTCCGGCAGCGTGATCGCGTCGTCGGTGAGGACCAGCTCGCAGGAGGCGGTGACCGGGCCGCGCAGCAGCACGTGGTCGAACGCGGGCGGGTCGGGCCACCGCGGCGTGGGCCGGTAGGTCGGGCGCTCGTCGCCGGCCATGGCGTCGCGGAGCCCGGCCGCGGCGCAGAACCGGGCGAGGGCCTCGGCGTCGCGGGGCAGGTTCAGATCGCCGGTGACCACGGCCGGTACCGACGCCGGAATCGCGGCCAGGGCACCCGCGAGCGTCGCCAGCTCCGCGCGGGCCACGGCGCTGAAGCGGTTCCCCGGCGACCAGTCGTCGTCGCGGTTGGCCGACAGGTGCGTGTTGAGCACCGCGAACGGCCCGGCCGCGGTGTGCAGGAGCGCGACCTGGGCGCCCTTGCGCATCAGCAGCTCCGGGCGCAGCGGGCGGGTGAACGGGTAACGCACGAACCGCCGCTCGGCGATGGGCCGGCGCGACAGCAGGACCAGCCCGCCCTTGACGAGGGTTCCGCCGGTGTACTGCCGGTGCGGGAACGACCGCGCCAGCCGCGCGAGCAGTCGCGCCATGCCGGGCGCCATGACCTCCTGGAGGCACACGACGTCGTAGTCCGAGCGCTCCAGCAGCGCCCCGATGGCCTCCATGCGGGGCCGCACGTCGCCCTTGAACAGCGCGTTGAAGGTGAGCAGCCGCAGTTGCACGTCACGACCCGTCGCGTGGGGCAAGGTTCACGGGCCCCACGCTAGTGTGCCGCGCCACAAGTTCGCCTTATAAATAGGTGTAGGGTGATGGGATGCCGAGGACCGGGCGTCCCACCCCGCCGCTGGTGTTGTCCGACGAGGAGCGCGCGACGTTGGTCCGCTGGTCGCGGCGGGCGAAGTCGGCGCAGGTCCTGGCGATGCGGGCGAAGATCATTCTGGCGTGCGCCGAGGGCACGTCGAACACTGATGTGGCCACGGCTTTGGGTGTGCATCTGTCCACTGTGGGCAAGTGGCGGCGGCGGTTCCTGGCCGAGCGTCTGGACGGGCTGATCGACGAGCAGCGGCCGGGCCGGCCGCCGTCGATCAGCCTGGACCGGGTGGAAGAGGTGGTGGTGGCCACCCTGGAACAGACGCCGCGCAACGCTACCCACTGGTCGCGCACGTCGATGGCGCAGCGGTCGGGGCTGTCGAAGTCCACGATCGGACGGATCTGGCGGGACTTCGGGCTGAAACCGCACCGGGCGGACACGTTCAAACTGTCGACCGACCCGCTGTTCATCGAGAAGGTCGTTGACGTGGTCGGGCTCTATCACAACCCACCGGAACGGGCGGTGGTGCTCTGCGTTGACGAGAAGTCCCAGATCCAAGCGTTGGACCGTTCGCAGCCGGTGCTGCCGATGATGCCGGGCATGCCCGAGCGGCGTACCCACGACTACGCCCGTAACGGGATCACCAGCCTGTTCGCCGCGTTCAACGTGGCTGACGGCACTGTGATCAGCCAGCTGCACCGCCAGCACCGTGCCGCCGAGTTCCAGAAGTTCCTGGTCGCGATCGACAAGACCGTGCCGGCGGAACTGGATGTGCATCTGATCTGCGACAACTACGGCACCCATAAGACCCCGGCCATCCGGGCCTGGCTGGCCCGCCACCCCCGCTTCCACATGCACTTCACCCCGACCGGCTCGTCCTGGATCAACCAGGTCGAACGCTGGTTCGGGTTCCTCAGCGAGCAGAAGATCCGCCGCGGCGTCCACAAGAGCGTCCAAGCCCTGGAAGCGGACATCCGGGCGTGGATCGCTGACTGGAACAGCAACCCACGCCCGTTCATCTGGACCAAGACCGCCGAGGAGATCCTGGAGTCACTCGCTCGATTTTGTAGGCGAATTTCTGACGCAGGACACTAGCGGCCCGGCGGCTACGGTACGCCCACGACCTTGCCGGGATTGAAGAGGTTCAGCGGGTCCAGGGTGCGCTTCACGGCCTCCTGCATCGCGAGCACCGCGGGCGAAAGCTCCTGCCGCATCCCGCCGCGCTTGAGCAGCCCGACGCCGTGCTCGCCGGTGACCGTACCGCCGAGCGAGATCGCCGCCGAGAGGATGTCCTCGAACGCCGCCTGGGCCGCGGCCCGCGCCGCGTCGTCGCCGGTCGGGGCCAGGATCAGCGGGTGCAGGTTGCCGTCGCCGGCGTGCGCGATCGTGGCGATCGTGGTGCCGTGCCGGGCCGCGATCCGCTCGATCGACGTCAGCATCTGCGGCACCCGCGACCGCGGCACGCACACGTCCTCGGTGAGCACCGGGCCGAGCCGCTCCAGCGCCGGATACGCCAGCCGGCGCGCCGAGAACAGCGCCTCCGCCTCGAACTCGTCCGTCGACTGCTCCGCCCACTGCGCCCCGGCGTCGCGGAACACCCCCGCGACCGCCCCGGCCTCCTCGTCGCCGGCCCGCCCCGGCGTGTCGATCTGGGCGAGCAGCAGCGCCGCCGCGTCGGCCGCGATGCCGAGGTGCTTCCACTCCTCGACGGCCCGCAGACAGGTGCGGTCCAGCAGCTCCAGCGCGGCCGGGAGCAGCCCCGCCCGCGTGACGGCCGCGACCGCCGCGCCCGCGGCGACGACCGAGTCGAACGCGCCGACCACGGTGCGCGGCGCCTCCCGGCGGGCCGGGCGCAGGCGCAGGGTGACCTCGGTGATGACGCCGAAGGTGCCCTCGGAGCCGGTGAAGAGCCCGGCGAGGTCGTAGCCGCTGACGCCCTTGGTCGTGCGCCGCCCGAGCCGCACGACGGTGCCGTAGTCCCCGGCCGGCCCGCCCACGACGGCCTCCAGCCCCAGCACGTAGTCGCGGGTCACGCCGTACTTGAGGCAGCACAGCCCGCCCGCGTTGGTCGACACGTTCCCGCCGATCGTGGACCACGGGGCGCTGGCGGGGTCGGGCGGGTACCACAGCCCGTGCTCGGCCACCGCCCGCTTGAGGTCGTCGTTGACCACGCCGGGCTGCACGACCGCGACCATGTTCTCGGCGTCGATCTCCACGACGCGGTTCATCTTCGACAGGTCCAGGATCAGCCCGCCGTCCACCGCGTTGGCCCCGCCCGACAGGCCGGTCCCGGCGCCGCGGGGCACGATCGGGACCCCGCGCTCGGCGCAGGCGGCGACGATCCGGCTCACGTCGGCGGTGCTGCGGGGGCGGACGGCCGCGACCGCCTTCCCCGCGGGCGCCCACTCGGCGTCGTCGCGCGAGAGGCTGGCGAGCACATCCGGGTCCTCGATCACGTCGAGGCCGCCGAGCAGGTCTTTCATCCCAGGAACTCCAAGATCGCGGCGTTGGTGGCGTCGGGCTGGTCGAGGTTGGCGGCGTGACCGCAGTCCTCCAGCGTCACGACCGACGCGAGGGGGTTGGCGGCCGCGGCGGCGCTCGCGTGCTCGCAGGGCCAGAGCTGGCTGTCGCGGCCCGCGATGAACAGGCTCGGGACCTCCATGCGCGCGATGACGTCGCGCCAGTCCTGCTCGGCGTGGCTCTGCAGCAGCGCCCGGCGCTCGGGCGTGCGCGGGTCGGCGAACGCGGGCAGGCCCCCGAGCGCCTCGGCGACCTTCGCGATCCCGGCGGTGCGCGGCTCGCGCCGGCCGCGCCCGGTGTCGGGGATGCCGGCGGCGAAGAACGTGCCCACGTTCGCCGTCGTGAGGCCGTAGAAGCCGTGCTCCCAGCCGTCGCCGTTGATCATCCGGGGCGTCTGGTCGATCGTCACCACGGCGCCGACGCGGTCGGGGCCGAAGAGGTCGTAGCAGGCCCAGATCGCGCTCGCGCCCTGCGACCCGCCGACGAGCACAGCGTCGTCGAGGTCCAGCGTGACCAGCAGCTCGTGCAGGTCGGCGCCGTGGCGGGACAACCGCTGGCCGTGCGCGGGGGACTCCGAGCGGCCGTGCGAGCGCCGGTCGAAGCCGACGGTGCGCAACCCGGCCGCGGCCAGGGCGCGCCGCTGCAGCTCCCAGCTCTGCAGGGGCGCGCAGAATCCGGCGACCAGCACCACCGGCCGCCCGGTCCCCTCGTCCTCGTAGTGCAGGCGGACCCCGTCGGTGGTGGTGAAGGTCGGCATGATCCCGAATCTACAGACGTCCGGCGCGAAGCGACCGGGGGGCGGACGATGGACGATCTTGCGCCGGCCGGGGCTTCGCCGCCGGGGGCTTCGCCGCCGGGGACCTCGCCGCGACGCGGGCCACCGGCGCCGGCTGTCGCGTCCATCGCTAGTGGGCGGTGAAGCCGCCGTCGACCGGCAGCGTCACGCCCGTGATGTAGGCGCCGGCGTCGGAGACGAGCAGCAGCAGGGCCCCGGCCACGTCCTGCTCCCGGGCGAGGCGGCCCAGGGGCGTGCGGGCCTCGTACCGCCGCACGAACGATGCCGGCTGCGTGCCGTCGGCGAGGCCGCCCGGCGCCAGGCAGTTGACCCGGATGCCGTGCGGGCCCAGCTGGCACGCCAGGTGGCGGGTCAGGCCCGACATGCCCGCCTTGTCGTAGGCGTAGAACAGCGGCATGGTCATCGCGGTGCCCTCGTACAGGCCGAAGTCGGGCCCCGTGATGCCGTAGATCGAGCCGATGTTCAGGATCGCGCCGCCCGAGCCGCGCTCGACCATCCGCCGGGCCACGGCCTGGGTCGCCAGGAACAGGCCGCGGGAGTTCGCGGCCGAGGTCGCGTCCCAGTCGGCGGCGGTGGTGCCGAAGAGGTCGCCGCCCTGCCGGTGCACGGCGTTGTTCACGAGGACGTCGGCGTCGACGCCGCCGAGGCCGGCGATCGACTCCGGGTCGGTGAGGTCGAGCGCCAGGCCGGAGGCGGCGAGCCCGTCGGCCCGCAGCGCCGCGGCGGCCGCGTCGGCCCGGTCCCGGTCGCGCGAGGTGACCACGACGTGCGCGCCGGCCTCGGCCAGGGTGCGGGCGATCGGGGTGCCGTAGAGGCCGGTGCCCCCGGTGACGACCGCCGTGCGCCCGGCCATCGAGAACGCGTCCAAGACGGTCATGCCACCTCCTCGCTTCGCTCGTCGGCGGCCTGACCGCCGAGCTGCGTTTCCTGATGCCCGGCCCCTCCGCTTCGCTCCGGACCGGTCATGCCACCTCCTCGCTTCGCTCGTCGGCGGCCTGACCGCCGAGCTGCGTTTCCTGATGCCCGGCCCCTCCGCTTCGCTCCGGACCGGTCATGCCACCTCCTCGCTTCGCTCGTCGGCGGCCTGACCGCCGAGCTGCGTTTCCTGATGCCCGGCCCCTCCGCTTCGCTCCGGACCGGTCATGCCACCTCCTCGCTTCGCTCGTCGGCGGCCTGACCGCCGAGCTGCGTTTCCTGATGCCCGGCCCCTCCGCTTCGCTCCGGACCGGTCATGCGAGCAGCTCCTCCAGATCGGCGGCGCCGTGCGGCAGGGGGCCGGGGCCGGCCAGCGACGACAGGGCGTGCACGTCCTTCCAGCCGGCGCCGGTGGCCACGAGCACGACCCGCGCCCCGGCGGGCAGGCGGCCCGCGTCGGCGTCGTCGAGGAGCCCGGCGAGGGCGGTCGCCCCGGCCGGCTCGACCGACACGCCGAGGCGGACCAGGCGGGCGTGCGCGGCCGCGACCCGCTCGTCGGTGACCTCGGTGAGGTGCCCGCCGGAGCCGGCGACGGCGGCCGGCACGTCGTCGTCGAAGAGGGTGGCGACCTGCAGGCCGGAGATGCCGGTGGTGCTCGGCTCGGCGAGGACGCCGGGGCCGCCGGCGAGGGCGTCGCGGACCGTCGGGCAGCCGCTTGGCTGGACGGCGACCAGCCGCGGCACCGCGCCGCCGAGGTCGCGGTAGCCGCGCCACAGGGAGGCGTAGAGGCCGCCCCCGCCGATCGGCGCGTAGACGTGCGTGGCGTCCGGCGCCTGCTCGGCCAGCTCGTAGGCGATGGTGCGGGCGCCGTACATGATCTCCGGGGCGTACCGGCCGCCGGTCAGCAGCGCCAGCCACCCGTGGCGCCCGGCGGCGGCCCGCACCTGCTCCGCCACCCGCAGCGTGGTGTGGGGGTCGTGGCCGAGGCCGTCGGTGAGGTGCACCCGCGCCCCGGCGGAGCGGATCTGCACCAGCTTCTCGGGCGGGGCGGTGGCCAGGGCGAGCAGGACGACCGGCCGGCCGGCCCGGGCCCCGTAGGCGGCCGCGGCCGCGCCCCCGTTGCCCGACGAGGTGCCGACGACGCCGCGCAGCGACCGCTCCCGCACCAGCGACAGGGCGACGGCGGCGATGCGGTCCTTGAACGAGCCGGTCGGGTTGAGGTGCTCGGCCTTCACGTGCACCGTGACGCCGGCCGGCAGGCCGAGCGCGTCGGTGACGTCGAGCAGCGGGGTGCCGCCCTCGCCGAGGCTCACCGCGTGGCGCGGGTCGGCCAGGGGAAGCCGGTCGGCGAAGCGCCAGATGCCGGGCGGGATCACGCGACGACCCGGGCCGGGGCCGTGGTGCGCGGCAGTGTCGTCACGTCGACCGGGCAGACGCCGGGCGTGGCGACCTCGATCGCGTGGGCCGCGTCGGGGAACGCCGAGCGCCACGCGACCGCGCCCTTGGCGACGATGACCGCCACCGTGGCCGGGTCGATGCCGACCGACGTGAGGTGCTCGCGGTGAAACGGCGGGGTCGCGCGCTCGGTGACGACGATGCGCAGGCCGCCGGTGCGCAGCACGACCGTCGTGCCCATCTGGAACGTCTGGCCGGTCATCCACGACCCGGCCGTCGTGTAGGCGCCGTCGGTGACGCCGACGATCCGCGCGGTCAGCTCCACGGGGCTGCCGTGCCGGGCGTCCGCCTTCGCCCCCAGCGCCGTGGTGATCGTCCCGCCCACGCCGACGCCGGCCGCGGCCCGCGCGACCTCGGCGTCGGCGATCACGACCACCGCGTCCGGGGCGCCCTGGGCGAGCAGCTCGGCCAGCAGGGCCGTGCCGTCGCCGGGGCTCCCGCCGCCGATGTTGTCGGCCACGTCGGCGAGCACGACCGGTCCCGGCGTCGCGAGCGCCTCGCGCACGGCGGCCCCGACGCCGGGGCGTCGCACGGTGAAGTCCTGCGCCTCGACGTCGGCGACCGTCTCGTTGGCGACCCGGGCGGCCGCGGCGGCGAGGTGCGCGTCGGCGACGACGAGCACCCCGATGCCGGCCCGCTCCACGTCGCTGTACGCGAACCCGGGCGTCAGGCAGATCCGGGCGCACCCGGCCGCCGCGGCCCGCGCGCGGGCGCGTTCGAGCAGCCCCCGCATCGGCTCGGCGTCGGTGGACTGGGCCAGCGGGCAGGTGAGCAGCGGCGCCTTGGCCAGGGTCGTGCGCAGCGCCCGGCCGCCCAGGACCTCGGCCAGCAGGGTGGCCGCCTCCCGCCCGCGCTCCCACATGTCGACGTGCGGGTACGTGTCGTAGGCGAGCACGACCTGGCACGCGCCGACGAACTCGGGGGAGGGGTTGGCGTGCAGGTCGAGCACGGCGGCGACGGGCACGTCGCCGACGATCGCGCGGACGCGCCGCAGCAGCAGCGCCTCCACGTCCGGGGTGCCCTCGGCGACCATCGCCCCGTGCAGGTTCAGCAGCACCCCGGCGAAGGGCGCGTCGGCGGCGTCGGCGGCGAGCGCGGCGGTGAGCCGGTCCAGCAGCGTGGCGAGGGTCGCGGCCGGGGCGGGGCCGCAGGGCCAGGCGCCGGCGGAGTAGACCGGCACCGGGTCGAGCTCGGTCGCGGCCAGGAAGCCGCTGATGACGGAGCGGTCGCCGTGGTGGTGGCGGCGCACGTCCTCGCCGTCGACGAGCTCGAAGGCCTCGAACGCGGCCAGGTCGGCCGGGTTGGGCCCGTACGTGTTGGTCTCGTGCCACAGCCCCAGCACCGCGACCCGGGGCGGGGTCATCCGGCCTCGTTGCGCAGGGCGCGCTCGAAGCGGGCCAGGGCGTCGGCGAGCTCCGGCTCGCCGTGGGCGGCGGAGACGTACCAGATGCCGCGCCCGGCGACCCAGATCCCGTGCTCGGCGAGGACCTTGCCGAAGCGGGTGTACCGCGCCAGGTCCAGCGACTGCAGCGAGGCGTGGTCGACCACGGTGGTGTCCGGCCGGTCCCCGGCCCGGAAGGAGACGTGGAACGCGGCCGGGAGCCCCTGGACGTGCAGCGGCACGCCGTGGCGCTCGCCGATCGCGCGCAGCCCGGTCATGAGCGCGGTGCCGTGCTCCTCGACGGTGACGTACGGCGTGCCCCGCCCCAGCACGTCCATGGTCGCCGACACCGCGGCCGCGGCCATGACGGAGGCGTTGAAGGTGCCCGAGTGGTTGACCCGGCCGTCGCCGAACAGCTCCAGCAGCTCCCGGCGCCCGGCGATGGCCGCGACCGGCCAGCCGCCGGCCACCGCCTTGCCGTAGATGGCGAGGTCCGGGGTGACGCCGAAGCGCTGGGCGGCGCCGCCGAAGGCGAGCCGGAAGCCGGTGACGACCTCGTCGAAGATGAGCACGGCGCCGTGCTCGGTGCACAGCTCCCGCAGCCGCTGCAGGAAGCCGGGCCGCGGCGCGATCGCCCCGCTGTTGCACATCATCGGCTCGAGGATGACCGCGGCGATCTGGCCCGGGTGCGCCTCGAACCTCGCCCGCAGCGCCTCGGCGTCGTTGAACGGGGTGACGACCCAGTCGGCGAGATACTGCGGGGGCTGGCCGAGCGAGCCGGGGCCGGACCCGTCCGGGCCGTGCGCCATGAGCACCGTGTCGAGCCAGCCGTGGTACTGCCCGGCGAACCCGATCACCTTCCGGCGCCCGGTCGCGGCGCGGGCCAGCCGCAGCGCGCCCTGCACCGCCTCGGTGCCGGAGACGCCGAGGCGCGCCATGTCGGCCCAGCCCACGGCGGCGAGGAGCTTCTCGACCGCCTCGACCTCCAGGGCGTGCTGGGCGCCGTAGACCATGCCGCGCGTGACGGCCTCGGCCACGGCCGCGTTGACCTCGGGGTGCGCGTGGCCCAGGAAGGCGGGTCCCTGGCCGAGCAGGTAGTCGACGTACTCCTTGCCGCCGACGTCCCACAGCCGCGGGCCGTTGCCGCGCGCGAAGAAGGTCTGGGCGGTGGGGAGCCGGACGTTGGAGTTCACCCCGCCGGGCAGGACGGCCGCGGCGCGCTTGGCGAGGTCGGCGCTCATCGCGCGTCCTCGCCGGCGGGCGGGATCCACAGCACGGCGTCGACCTCGATGTCGAAGCCGGGCAGGGCGACGGGGACGGTGGTGCGGGCCGGCAGCGGGGCGCTGAGGCGCTCGGCGCAGATCGCGTTCCACTCGGCGAAATGGTCCAGGGTGCTCAGGAAGCAGCCGAGCCGCACGGTGTGGGCGAGGCTGGTGCCGGCGGCCTCGGCGAGGGCGGCGATGTGGTCGAGCACGGTGCCGGCCTGGTCGCGGAAGGCGGGGCCGGCCATGGTCCCGTCGGGCCGGAACGGCCCCTGTCCGGAGACGAACAGCAGGTCGCCCACGCGCACCGCGGGGCTGTAGGGCCCGGCCACGGGACCGATGGCGGGACTTGTCACGGGCGTTGGGTACCGCACGAACACCACCGTTTCACTAGCTGCAATTGATGTTCCGTTTCGACACCCTGCCGCCCCGCCCCGCCTCCCGTCAACCCCTCGGCCCGCGAAAGATGATCTCGTCTCGTGGGTCCCGCCTGGCGCTTCGCGGCTCGCCGCCGCCGGTCGCCGCCCCGGCGCGCGGCCGGCCGGGCGTCAGCGGGGCACGGCGCGGGCCGCGTCGGCCAGGGCGGTCATCTGCTTCCTGAGCAGGTGCGCGATGCGCTGGGCGTCCTCCGAGGCGAACCGCGAGGCGGGCGCGCTGAGGCTCAGCGCCGCCGGCACCGCGAGGCCGTCGACCGGCACCGCGACGCAGCGGCCGTCGGGCTGGTTCTCGCAGTCGTCGAGGCCCCAGCCCCGCTCCGCGGTGAGCTTGACCTCGTTGAGGAACACGTCGATCGACGTGATCGTGTCGGCGGTGAACACGGGCATGCCGGTCTGCTCCAGGATGGCGCGCAGCCGTGTTTCCGGGATCTGCCCGGCCATCACCTTGCCCGTCGCGGTCGAGTGCAGGCAGGCCCGCTCGCCCCGGCTGGCCGCCAGGCGCACCCGTCGCTCGCTCTCGACCACCTCGACGTGCACGACCTCGATGCCGTCGAGCACCGCGAAGTTCATCGTCTCCTCGAACCGGTCCCGCAGCTTGACCAGGGGTGGCAGGACCGCGTCGCGCAGGGCGGCGAGGTAGTCGAAGCGCTGCGGCCGGAACGCCAGGCCGAGCCGGTAGCCGCCGTCGTCGAGGTCGCGCTCGACGTAGCTGCGGGCCTCCAGCGCGGAGAGGTACCGCAGCGTGGAGCTCTTCGGCAGCGACACCGCCTCCGCCAGCGCGGCCAGTGACATCCCCGTCGCCGGCTGTTGCTGCAGGGCGTCGAGCAGGTCGCACACCCGGTCGACGGCGCGGATCGAGTACGCCGCCCCGCCGCCCTGGCCTGCGGCGTCGTCGTCTTGCATGGCTTGCCTCCCCTGTTGACGGTCCGCTCATTGTGCGCTGCCCATCGTGTACCAAGCCTGTTTCGAGCATTGACATGATCCACGCGGACGACTAGAAGGTATACCACGTGCTAGAACGACAGTTTCATTCTCTTCGCTACATTGCCGGCGCGGAAGGGAGCCCCCAGTGCCCGAGGTCGTCCCGCCCCTAATCACTCCGCTCACGGCCGCCGGTGCGCCGGACCTGCCGTCCCTGGACCGGCTCGTCCGCCACGTGGTCGCCGAGGGCGCCGACGGCGTGCTCGTGCTCGGCTCCACCGGCGAGGGCGGCCACCTGCTGCCGGCCGAGCAGGAGGCCGTCGTGGCCACCGCCGCCGCGACGGGGCACGAGGTCATGGCCGGTGTCCCGGCCCTCAACACCCGCCAGGCCGCGCAGCTGGCCGCGCGGTTCGCCGCCGCGGGCGCGCACACCCTGCTGGTCCCGCCGCCGTCGATGTTCCCGCTCGCCCCGGCCGAGCTGGCGGCCCACTTCGCCACCGTGGCCGAGGCGGGCGGACGTCCGGTGATCGCCTACCACGTGCCCTCGCGCGTCCCGAGCCCCGTCGGCCCCGCCCTGCTGGCGGACCTGGTCGCGAAGGGCGTCCTGGCCGGCGTCAAGGACAGCTCGGGCGACCTCGGCGGCCATCGGGCGGCGGTCCTGGCGGTCGGCCGCGACACGCCGGGCGTCCGGCTGCTCACCGGCTCCGAGACCTGCGTCGACGCCGCGCTCCAGCTCGGCTTCACCGGCGCCGTGCCCGGACTCGCGAACGTGTTCACCGCCCTGCACCGGGCGCTGGCCGACGCCGCCGGGCGGGGCGAGTGGGCCGAGGCACGCCGGCGGCAGGACCGGCTGGCGTACCTGCACCGCATCTACGAGGGCCCGCACGGCGAGGCCTCCTTCACCGCCGGCGCGATCGGCGCGCTCAAGACGGCCCTGGTCGAGCTCGGCGTGATCGAGACCGCGACCCTGAGCGCACCCTTCGTCCAGGTGGGCGCGGAGGCGGCCGGGCACGTCCGCGCCGTGCTGCGCGAGGCCCGCGAGGAGCCGCGGTGAGCTGGCCGGCCCCGGTCCGGCTCACGCCGCGGGTCACCCTCGTCGGCAGCGGCACCCTCGGCTTCGGGCTCACCGACGCGCACGACTCGCACGTGTACCTCCTCGACGGCGGCACCGACGCGGTGCTGCTCGACGCCGGCTGCGGGCTGGCCGCCGACCGGATCGCGGCGAACGTGCGGGCCGTGCTGGGCGCGCGGCCGGTGTCGCGCATCCTGCTCACCCACGCCCACGCCGACCACGCCGGCGGGGCCGCCGAGCTGGCCCGGCTGCTCGGCGCGACCGTGCATGCGCTCGCCCCGGCCGCGGCCATCGTCGCGGCCGCCGACGAGGACGCCTCCGGCCTGCGCACCGCCCGGCGGGCCGGGGTCTACCCGCCCCACCTGCACCCGCCCGCGGTCCCGGTCCACCCGCTGGACGCTCCCCGGCTCGGCGTCGGGGCGCTCACCGTCGAGGTGCACCCGACGCCCGGGCACGCCGCCGGCCACGCCTGCTTCTCCTACCGCGACGCGGGCGCCCGGGCGCTGTTCAGCGGCGACCTGGTGTTCGCCCGGGGCCGGGTCGCCGTCCTGGCCACGCCCGACACCGACCTCGGCGAGCTCGCCGCGAGCCTGCGGGCCGTGCGGGACCTGGCCGCGGACGTGCTCCTGCCCGGCCACGGCGCCCCGGTGCTGCGCGACGCCCACACCCACCTGGACGCGGCGGTCGGGCACCTCGACCGGGGTGCGCTCCCGCCGGGGCTGCTGCCGTGAGCGCCCTGGCCGGCAAGGTCGCGCTCGTCACGGGCGGGGCGACGGGCATCGGGGCCGGGATCGTCGCGCGGCTGGCCGACGACGGGGCGCAGGTCGTGCTCGGCGCGCTGGACCAGGCCGGGGCCGAGGACGCGGCGCGGCGGCTGGCGGCCGACGGGCGCACGATCCATCCGGCCGGGGCCGACCTCGCCACGGCGCAAGGGTGCCGGGCGCTCATCGACGCGGCGCTGCGGTACCGGGGCCGGATCGACATCCTCGTCAACAACGCCGGGATCACCGGCCCCGCCGCCTCCGCACCGTTCGAGGAATACGGCGACGACCGGCTCGACGCCGTCATCGACGTCAACCTCAAGGCGCCCTTCCGGTGTGCCCGTGACGCGGTACCGCACATGCCCCCCGGCTCCGTGATCGTCAACATCACCAGCGTGGCGGCGTACGCCGCGCAGGCCGACGCCTCCGCCTACGTCGCGGCGAAGGCGGGCCTGGCCGGGCTCACCCGCGCGCTGGGCTTCGAGCTGGCCGGGCGCGGCATCCGGGCCGTGCACGTCGCGCCCGGCGACATCGTGGTGCGCCCCGGCGGCCCGGCCCCCGGCGACGGCCCGTTCGACCGGCGCACCCCGCTCGGGCGCCGCGGCGACCCGGCCGACATCGCCGCCGCCGTCGCCTGGCTGTGCACCCCGGAGGCGTCCTACGTCACCGGCACCGGGCTGGTCGTCGACGGCGGCTGGACGGCCTACTGATGCGGAGGACGACACGATGCTCATCGGCGTGAGCGGGCTCGGATCGATCGGCCGGCAGCACCTCGCGGCCTTCGCGCAGCTGCCCGGGGTCCGGCTCGTCGCGTTCGACCCCGATCCCGGCCGGCGCGCCGCGGCCGAGGCGCACCCGGCGGTCGAGCGCGCCGTGGCCGGCTACGCGGACCTGCTCGACGCCGGCCCGGCCGCGGTGGTCATCGCCGGCCCCGACCACGTCCACGTGCCGCAGCTGCGCGCCGCCGCCGACGCGGGCGCGGCGCTGCTGGTCGAGAAGCCGGTCGCGGCCACCCTCGCCGAGGCCCGGGACGCGGCCGAGCACGTCGGGCGGGCCGGGACGGCCGCGCTGGTGGGGTACGTGCTGCGCCACCGGCTCGTCGTCCAGCGCACCCGGGAGCTGCTGGCCGCCGGCGAGGTCGGCGAGCCCGTCGCGGTCCACGTCATGCTGGGCGCCTACGGCACCATCGAGGCCGCCGTGGACCGGTTCGCCACCCCCGAGCCCGACCGCCTCTATCGCGACTACTCCCACGAGTGGGACTACCTGCGCTGGTGCTTCGGCCCGATCACGCGCGCCTTCGCGGCGGCGCGCACGGTCGAGGCGGTGCCGCACGTCGAGCGCCCGAACTGCGTCGACGGGCTGCTGGAGTTCGCCTCGGGCCTGCGCGCCACGTTCCACCTCGACTACCTCGAGCCCGTCGGCACCCGGACCGTGCAGGTGCTCGGCACCGGCGGCGGCCTGCTCGCCGACTTCGGCCGCGGCACCATCACCACCCGGACCACCACCCGGACCACAACTCAGACGGGGACCCGCACCGAGCTGCACGAGCTGCCCGAGCCGCCGGCCGCCGCGCTCGGCCGCCAGGCCGCCCATCTCGTCGCCGTCGCGCGGGGCGAGGCCGAGCCCGTGGTGACCCTCGCCGACGGCGTCGCCGCGCTCGCCGCGTCCGAGGCCGTCCGCGCGGCCGTTGCGACCCAGCGGTGGCACCAGCTGTCGTTGCCGGATTGAAACGCGCGTGCCGCATGACTCCCGCGCTCCGATCTTGACCCCGATACCACCACGGTCTACATTCCCAAAAAATAAAACGCACGATTCACTAGATGAAACGCTGGAGGCTCGGGTGACGCAGTTCCAGATCGCCGGCGTCGGCGTGGTCGTCGACGCGGTCCCCGCGATGTTCCCGGGGCTCACGCGCACCGCCGGCGGCGAGCTCGTCGCGTCGTTCTCGACGGTGCCGGACGGCTGGCCCGGCGGCACGGTCGGCGTGGTGCGCTCCGGCGACGAGGGCCGCACCTGGTCCGCGCCGCAGATCGTGGCCACCCCCGGCGACGGGCAGGACGCGGTCCTCAACGCGGTCGCCATCACGACCCTGCGCGACGGGACGCTGCTGCTGCCGTACAACGGCGTGCGCTGGACCCCGGGGCTCGGCGTGGCCGGGCGGGTCATCTCGGCCCACCTGCTGCGCTCGTGCGACGGCGGCCGCAGCTGGACCGGCGGCGAGCCGATCGACCTGGACTTCCACAGCCCGGCCGTCTACGGCGAGATCGTCGAGCCGGCCGACGGGCGGCTGCTGTGGCCGATCTGGGGCCAGCGCACGGCGGCGGAGCGGTGGCGCTCGGCGCTGCTGGTCTCCACCGACGCCGGGGCGTCCTGGAGCGTCGGCCCGACGATCGCGTTCGACCCCGACGCCCGGCTCGCGGGCGCGTACGCCTCGCCGGAGGTCTCCGGGCTCGGCGCCGACGGCAACCCCGACGTCTCGGTCACCACGGACCCCGCGTTCCGGCCGCACAGCCCGATCGACGGGTTCAACGAGACCTCGGTGCTCGACCTCGGCGCCGGGCGCCTGCTCGCGATCGTGCGCCAGCAGGGCATCGGCGGCGACACCACGATGCGGCTGTACCGCGCCGAGTCCGCGGACGCCGGCGAGACGTGGAGCCCGTACGTCCCCCTGGGCTTCACCGGCATGTCCCCCCTGCTGCACCGGGCCGAGGACGGCAGCCTGCTGCTGGCCACCCGCCGGTGCGCACCGGAAGGCGGCGACGACACCCCCGGTGTCGAGGTGCGCCGCAGCCACGACGAGGGCCGGTCGTTCGGCGACCCGCTCCCGCTGGCCGACCCGCACGGGTACCGGTACACCGCCGAGTACCAGTGCGGCTACCCCGCCATGGCGAACCTGCCCGGCGGCGACGTCCTGGTCATCTTCTACAGCTTCGCTCCCGACCGGGGCCGCTACGTCGCGTGGAACCAGCTCCGGCTCGCGTAGAGCCCCCGTTGACCAGGCGGTACCCCGTTGACCAGTCGTTTTTGACTCCTGGAAGGCTCATGATCATGCGACGACACACCCGCGCCCTGCTGGCCGGCCTCGCCGTGCTGGCCCTGGCGCTGGCCGGCTGCTCCGGCCCCAGCGGTGGCGACGCCGGCGGCAGCCGTGATGCGACCGTCCAGCTCTACCAGGCCCCGCGCGGGTTCAACCCGCTGCTGGCCTCGATCGGCCCCGACCACCTGATGGAGCAGCTGCACTGGGACTCCCTGGTCTCGGCGGCCGGCGACAGCACCTACGGCGCCCGGCTCGCCGAGCGCTCCGAGGTCAGCGCGGACGGCAAGACCTGGACCTTCCACCTCGTGCAGGGCGTGAAGTGGAGCGACGGGACGCCGTTCACCGCGAAGGACGTCGTGTTCACCTACAACCTCTACGCCAACCCGAAGAGCGGCAGCGGCTACGCCGGCAAGTTCGCGAACGTCAACGGGGCCAAGGCGGTCAAGGACGGCACGGCGACGAGCGTGGCCGGCTTCCAGGCGCCCGACGACAACACCTTCGTCATCCAGCTCGACCAGCCCAACGTCGCGTTCCTCGACGAGCTCGTCCAGCCGATCATGTTCATCCTGCCCGAGCACGTCGTCGGCAAGCTCCCGGTCGACGGGCTGACCAACAACCCGTTCTGGCGCAACCCGACCGTCGGCCTCGGCCCGTACGTCTTCTCCCGGTGGGTCACCGCCGACCAGGTCGAGTTCAAGGCCAACCCGAACTACCGCAAGAAGCTCGGCCTCGACCGGGTCTTCGCGCAGTACCTCACCACCGACGCCGCCATGGCCCAGCTGCAGACCGGCAAGCTGGACTACGCCCAGGTGGCCGCGCCCGACGCCAAGCGCGTCGAGGGGCTCAAGGGCGTGAAGCTGCAGCGGGCCGACGGCCCCGGCATCTTCGCCCTGCACACCGCGGTCGACTCCGGCAAGCTCGCCAACCCGCTGGTGCGCCAGGCGATCATGTACGCCATCGACCGCGACGCCCTCGTCAAGCAGGTGCTCAACGGCGAGGGCAAGGTCGTCGACACGCTCGTGCACGGCCCGTCGTGGGCGGTGCCGTCCGGGCTCACGCACTACGGCTACGACCCGGCGAAGGCCAAGGCGCTGCTGGCGCAGGCGGGCTGGAACCCGGCGACCGAGGTGCGCATCGAGCTCACGCCCGGCCAGCGCGACCGCGACACCGCCGCGACCATCATCGCGGCGCAGCTCAAGGAGGCCGGCATCAACGCCAAGGTGCAGAACTACCAGGCGGCCGAGCTGTCCCAGGCGATCGGCAAGCGGGACTTCGACCTGCTGATCTCCTCCTACGGCCTGTTCACCATCGACCCGGCCTCGATGAACGCCCGGCTGTCGTGCGCGGCGGTCGGCGGCACGAACATCACCGCGTACTGCAACAAGGAACTCGACGCGCTGCTGAACCAGGGCATCGCGACGAAGGACCAGGCCCAGCGCCAGCAGATCTACGCGCAGGCGCAGAAGATCGTCAACGAGCAGATGCCGATCCTCGTGATGTACGTGCCGAACACCATCGCCGCGACCAGCGACCGGCTCAAGGGCTTCCAGCTCAACCCGTCGGTCGTGGACGCGTTCTGGAACGCCGCGGACTGGTCGGTGAGCTGACCCCGCCCCCGACGGCCGCGTCTCGAGAGGAGAGTGAGCATGTGATCGCGTTTCTCGTCCGGCGCCTGCTGGTGTCCGCGGTGGTGCTGGTCGGCATCAGCGTGCTGCTGTTCGTCCTGCTGCAGCTCATGCCGGGCGATCCGGCCGAGATGATGATCGATCCGATGTCGTTCTCCGGCGACCGGGACGCGGCCGTCGCCTTGCGCCGCCACGAGCTCGGGCTCGACGCGTCGCTGCCGGTGCAGTACCTGCACTGGGTCGCCGAGCTGCTGCGCGGCAACCTCGGCTTCTCGTTCAGCAGCGGCCAGCCGGTCACGCAGGTGATGGCCGAGCGGCTCGGCCCGACGGTGTCGCTCATGGGCACCGCCCTGCTGATCTCGCTGCTGGCCGGCATCCCGATGGGGATCGTGGCCGCGCTGCGGCGCAACAGCGCCGTGGACTACGGCACGACCGTGGTGAGCCTGCTGGCCATCTCGGTGCCGAGCTTCTTCGGCGCGCTGCTGGGCATCTACGTCTTCGGCCTCAAGCTCGGCTGGGTGCCCACCAGCGGGATGCACTCGATCGGCGGCGGCGGCTTGCTCGACTCGCTGCACCACCTGGTGCTGCCCGCCTGCATCCTGGGCTTCGCCCTCGCCGGGCCCTACGTGCGCTACGCCCGGGCCGGCATGCTCGAGGTGCTCGGCCAGGACTTCCTGACCACGGCCCGCTCCAAGGGCCTGACGAGACGACGGGTCATCGGCCGCCACGCCCTGCACAACGCCCTCATTCCGCTCGTCACCGTCGTGGCGATCCAGATCCCGACGCTGTTCGCCGGGGCGGTCGTCGTCGAGCAGATCTTCGCCTGGCCCGGCATGGGCCGCATGGCGCTGGACGCCGTGCTCGCCCGCGACTACCCGATCCTGCTGGGCTTCGTGATGGCGGTGGCGGTGCTGGTCCTGCTGTGCAACCTGCTGGCCGACGTCGCCTACGCGCTCATCGATCCCCGAATCCGGCTGTAGGAGGCCCCCGATGACTGTCACGGACGTCCCGGCCCCCGCGGCCGCCCCGCCCTCGGGCGCCGGGCACGCCTCGCCCGGCCGGCTCGCGGCCCGCCGCTTCTTCCGCCACCGCCTCGCCCTCGCCGGGCTGATCATGCTCGGCCTGTTCGCGCTGGCCGCGATCGTGCTGCCCTGGATCCTCGGCACCGACCCGAACCAGGTCATCCCGACCGCGATCCGGCAGCCGCCCGGGGCCGGGCACCCGCTCGGCACCGACTCGGCCGGCCGCGACGTGCTGGCCCGGCTGCTCGTCGGCGGCCGGATCTCGCTGCTGGTCGGGCTCAGCTCCGCGCTCGTGGCCACGCTCATCGGGCTCGTGCTCGGCGCCGTCGCCGGCTACTTCGGCGGGTGGGTCGACGGCGTGCTGAGCCGCTTCGCCGACGTGGTGCTCGCCTTCCCGAGCCTCATCGTCATCATCGTGGTGGCCGCGTTCGTCGGGCCGAGCCTGCCGACGCTCATCCTGTCCATCGGGCTGTTCGGCTGGCCGACGCCGTTTCGCATCGTGCGCGGCCTGACGCTGTCGCTGCGCGAGCAGGACGCGCTCGTCGCGGTCGCCGGGCTCGGCGCCGGACCGCTGCGCATCCTGCGCCGGCACGTCGTCCCCGTCGTCGTCGCCCCGCTGACCGTCGTGGCGACCCTGGCCGTGGCCCAGGCGATCCTGCTCGAGGCGACCGTGTCCTTCCTCGGCCTCGGCGTGCCGCCCCCGACCGCCAGCTGGGGCAACATGCTCAACGACGCCCAGTCGCTGACCATCCTCGAGACGATGCCGTGGCTGTGGCTGCCGCCGGGCATCGCGATCGCCCTGACGATCCTCGCCGTGAACTTCATCGGCGACGGGCTGCGCGACGCCGCCGACCCGAGGAGGGGCCGATGAGCGGGGCGCCGCTGCTGTCGGTGACCGGCCTCGTCACCGAGTTCGGGGTGCACGGCGGTGTCGTGCCCGCGGTCAACGGGGTCTCCTTCGACGTGTACCCGGGCGAGACCGTCGGCATCGTCGGCGAGTCGGGCTCGGGCAAGAGCGTCACCGTCATGTCCGCCCTCGGGCTGCTGCCGTCCACCGGGCGGGTCGTCGCCGGCCGGGCCGACTTCGGCGGCCGGGACCTGCTGGCCCTGCGCGAGCAGGACCTGCAGCACGTGCGCGGCAAGGAGATCGGGCTGGTGTTCCAGGACCCGATGACCGCGCTCAACCCGGTGATGACCGTCGGCGCCCAGGTCGCCGAGGGGCTGCGCCGCCACCAGGAGGGCCTGACCCGCCGGGCGGCCGCGGCCCGGACGGTCGAGCTGCTGGCCGAGGTCGGCATCCCGGACCCGAAGCGCCGGGCGCGGCAGTATCCGCACGAGTTCTCCGGCGGCATGCGCCAGCGCGCGATGATCGCGATCGCGATGGCGAACCGGCCGCGGCTCATCATCGCCGACGAGCCCACCACCGCGCTGGACGTCACCATCCAGGCCCAGATCCTCGACCTGCTGCGCCGCGTGCAGGCCGAGACCGGGGCCGCGCTCATGATGATCACCCACGATCTCGGGGTCATCGCGGAGATGACGCGGCGGGTCATCGTCATGTACGCCGGCCGCGTCGTGGAGACCGCGGACGTCGACGCCACCTTCCACGCCGCCCGGCACCCGTACACGCGGGCCCTGCTGCAGAGCCTGCCGAAGCTGTACCACCGCGTCGACGAGCTCCCCGCGATCGGCGGGCAGCCGCCGGACCCGCAGCACCTGCCGGACGGGTGCGCCTTCCGGCCCCGGTGCACCCGCAGCAACGGCCGCGAGGCCTGCCTGACCCGTCCCGAGCTGTTCGAGACCGGCCCCGGGCACCGGGCCGCGTGCCACTTCCACGCCGAGGCCGTCGAGGAGGAGGTGTCGGCATGAGCGAGCCGTTGCTGCGCGTCGACAATCTTGTGAAGCACTTCCCGATCCGGGGCGGGGTGCTGCAGCGGCGGCAGGGCTGGGTGCACGCGGTCAACGGGGTGTCCTTCGACGTCGAGGCCGGGCAGACGCTCGCGCTCGTCGGCGAGTCCGGCTGCGGCAAGTCGACCGTCGGGCGCACCATCATGCGCTTCCACGCGCCGAGCGCCGGGCGCGTGCTGTTCGACGGGCGCGACCTCGGCACGCTGCCGACGAAGGCGCTGCGGGGGGTGCGGCGCGATCTGCAGTACGTCTTCCAGGACCCGTACGCCTCCCTGCCCGCCCGGATGCCCGTCGGGGACATCGTCGCCGAGCCGCTCGCCATCCACGGCATCGGCGACCGCGCCGGGCGCCGGGACCGCGTCCGGGAGCTCTTCGAGCTCGTCGGGCTGCCGGCCGAGGCGGTCGGGCGCTACCCGCACGAGTTCTCCGGCGGCCAGCGCCAGCGCGTCGGCATCGCCCGCGCCCTCGCGCTGGAGCCGAAGCTGCTCATCCTCGACGAGCCCGTCTCCGCGCTGGACGTGTCGATCCAGGCCCAGGTGGTGAACCTGCTGGCCCGGCTGCAGCGCGAGCTCGGCGTCGCCTACCTGTTCATCGCGCACGACCTGGCCGTGGTGCGCCATCTCGCGCACCGGGTGGCCGTGATGTACCTCGGCCACGTCGTCGAGTACGGCGACGCCGGCACGGTCTTCACCACGCCGTCGCACCCGTACACGCAGGCGCTGCTGTCCGCGGTGCCGGTGCCGGACCCGCGGCTGCGCGACCCGGACCGGCGGCGGCTGCTCACCGGCGACGTGCCCAACCCGGCCGACCCCCCGTCCGGCTGCCCGTTCCGCACCCGGTGCTGGAAGGCCCAGGACCGCTGCGCGACCGAGCGCCCGCTGCTGCAGGTGCGCACCCCGTCCGGCGCCGAGTCGGCGTGCCATTTCTCCGAGGAGGAAGCGATGGCGGCCCCGTGAACTGGCGCCAGGAGAGGATCTCCGCCGGCGGCGACGGTCCGGGGGTCACGGTCCACGAGCTGGACAGCGGGCACGACGGGCCGACCGTCGTGGTGCTCGGCGGCGTGCACGGCAACGAGGTCGGCGGGATCGTCGGGGCGGGGCGGCTCACCACGCGCCCGCTCGGCCTGCGGGCCGGTCGGCTGCGGGTGGTACCGGTGACGCACGAGGCGGCGTTCGAGGCGGACTCGCGCACCGGGCCGGCCGACGGGGGCAACCTGGCCCGGTCCTTCCCCGGCGACGAGCACGGCACCCCGACCCAGCGCCTCGCCGACCTCGTCGCGCGGCGGCTCATCCGCGGCGCCGACGTGCTCGTCGACCTGCACACCTCCACCCCGGCCACGGACATGCCGTTCTTCGCGGGCGGCCTCGACGACGGCGGGGACGCGGCGAGCACGGGCGTCGAACTGGCGGTCGCGTTCGGCGCCGGCCTGGTCTGGACCCACGGCAGCCTCGGCCCCGGCCGCACCCTGACCCTGGCGCGCGACCTCGGCATCCCGGCGATCTACGTCGAGTCGCCCGGCGGCGGCGTCCTCGACCCCGCGCTGCTGGACGGCTACACCGGCGGCGTCGTCAACGTGCTCGCCCACCTCGGGATGGTGCCGCAGCCGGCGACGCCGCCGCGGCCGCCCGCGCTGTGGCTGCACGGCGACGGCGACACCGACAGCTTCACCGTCGCCCCCGCCGGCGGGCTGTTCCTGCCCGGGGTGCGCCTGCTGGACCGGGTCGAGCGCGGGCAGGCGGTGGGCCGGGTGCTCGACCCGCGCGGCCGCGAGCTCGCCGTCGTCGCGGCGCCCGAGTCCGGCCACGTGGCCACGCTCCAGCGGTTCGCGGCGGTCGCGGCGGGCACCCCGGTCGTCGGCGTCGCCCCCGCCCGCCCGGCGTCGCTCGGCCTGCCCTCGGACCGCATCCACGCGCGGGCGGTGGCCCGGTGATCGGCGTGGCGCTGCTCGGCTCGGGCGCGATCGCCCGCGAGCACGCGGCCGCGTTCGCGCGCGTCGACGGCGTGCGGGTGACGCACGTGGTCGGCACCGATCTCGCGCGGGCGCGGCGGATCGCCGCGCTCGCGCCGGGGTGCCGGGCCACGACCGACCCGGCGGAGGCGCTGACGGACCCGGCCGTCACCGGCGTCGTGGTCTGCGGGCGCACCGGGGACCACATCGACCGGGCCCTCGCCGCCGTCGCCGCGGGCCGGCACGTCGTCATCGAGAAGCCCCCGGCCCGCACCCTCGCCGCGTTCGAGACGCTCGTGGCCGCGGCGCGGGCGGCCGGGGTCCGCCTCATGGTCGGGCAGACCACGAGGTTCCAGCCGGCGGTGCGCACCCTCGCGGCGGCGGCCGCGGCCGGCGAGGCCGGCACCCCGCGGCTGCTGCACCTGGCCTGGTACGTCGGGCACGTCTGGCCCGGCGGCTGGAACAGCTGGCAGCTGGACCCGGACGCGTCCGGCGGCCACCTGGTGCACAACGGCATGCACCCCCTCGACCTCGCCGTCGCGCTGCTGGGCGGCCGCCCCGTGCGGGTCTTCGCCCGCGGCTGGTGCACCCACGCGCCCGGGATGGCGACGCCGGACAGCTTCCACGTCACCGTCCGCTTCGACACCGGCGCGCTGGCCCTGGCCGAGCTCTCCTACGGCCTGCGGACGCCCGGGGCGATGCTGCGCCGCATGGTGCTGACCGGCGACGCGGGCGCGCTCACCCACCACACCGGCGGCGACCCGGTCCTCGGCGCCGCCCCGCCCGCGTCGGTCGCCGACGCCCTCTACCACCAGGCCGTGCACACCGCCGACGTCTTCGCCGGCCGGGCCGAGCCGATCGTCACGCTGGAGCAGTCCCGCGCGGCCCTCGCCGGGGCCCTGGCCGCCCAGCGCTCCCTGCACAGCGGCCGGCCGGAGCCGTGCGATGCCTGAGCGCGTGCGGGCGTGGGTGGAGGCCGGGGGGCTCGGCCTCCCGCGCAGCGTCAACGTCGAGTGCCACGACCTCGCCACCGCCGTCGGCCTGGCCCGGACGCTGACCGGATGCGAGCCGGTCGAGGTCTTCGCGGAGGCCGGCGGCGCCGTCCTCGTCGCCTCGATGCTCATGACGCACGGCGTGGTCGCCTCGCTCGTCGTCGGCCCGGTGCCGGGCACGGGCTCGGCCCGGCTCATCGGCTCCCACGGCCACACCGAGATCGACCTGGACGAGCCTTCGGTGCGCCACCACGGCCCGCACGGGGTGCGCCGGATCCCCATCGAACCTCCAATCGTCCACAGTGGATCAGCGGTCGTCGCCGAGGCGGTCGAGCGCTCCCTCGCGTCCGGGCGGCCGGAAGCGGTACACCCATGACCGACCTCGTGAACCTCGCCGACTACGAGGCCCGGGCGCGGGAGCTGCTCGACCCGGCCGCGTACGACTACATCGCCGGGGGCGCCGACGCCGAGGTGAGCCTCGCGCTGCCCCGCCGGGCGCTCGACGCCATCCGGCTGCGGCCCCGCGTCATGGTCGACGTCACCGTGTGCGACCTGGCCACGACCGTGCTCGGCACGCCCGTGCCCGCCCCGATCCTCGTCGCACCCTCCGGCGACCACGGCATCGCGCACCCCGACGGCGAGCTCGCCACCGCCCGCGGGGCCGCCGCCACCGGCACCCTCCTGGTCGTCAGCTCCGGCGCCACCCACCCGCTGGAGGACATCGCCGCGGCGGCGGACGGGCCGCGCTGGCTGCACGTGCCGCTCCTGCGCGACCGCGCGGCGGCGCTGGACCTCGTGCGGCGGGGCGAGGCGGCCGGGTACACGGCCGTCTGCCTGACCGTCGACCACAAGGTGATGGCCAAGCGCGAGCGCAACATCCGCAACCGCTGGACCACCCCGCCCGCCGCGAACCTCAGCGGCGTGGCGGCGGCCGGGTGGGACGTCGACGGCACCGCGATGCGGCGGCGGTTCGACGCCGTCCTGGACCGCTCGGCGACGTGGTCCTATGTGGACTGGCTGGCCGCGCGGACGCCGCTGCCGATCCTCGCCAAGGGGATCCTGGCCGGCGCGGACGCGGACCTGGCGGTGCGGGCGGGGGCCGCGGCCGTCGTCGTGTCCGACCACGGCGGGCGGCAGCTCGACACCGCGATCGCGCCGATCGAGGCGCTGCCCGAGGTCGTCGCCGCCGTCGGCGGGCGGGCCGAGGTCTACGTCGACGGCGGGTTCCGGCGCGGCACCGACGTGCTCAAGGCGCTCGCGCTCGGCGCCCGCGCGGTGCTGCTCGGCCGCCCGGTCATCTGGGGCCTCGCGGCCGGGGGCGCCGACGGGGTCGCGGCCGTGCTGCTCATGGTGCGCGACGAGCTCGAGCGCGCGATGGCCATGTGCGGGTTGCCGTCGCTCGCCGCGATCTCGCCGGAGGTGGTGCAGGTGCCATGACGATCAGGCAGGGCATCGGGGACGACATCGGTGTCGGCATCGTCGGGTCCGGGTTCATGGGCCGCACCTGGGCCGCCGTCGCCGACGGGCTCCCCGGCGCGCGGGTGGCCGCGGTCGCGGGCGGGCGCCGGGCGCCCGGGCTCGCGGCCGAGTTCGGCGCCCGGCTGCACGCCGGCGTGCCCGAGCTGCTGGCCGACCCGGACGTCGCCGTGGTCGTGCTCGCGAGCCCGCCGGCCGTCCACCGCGAGCAGGCGGTGGCCGCCGCGCGGGCGGGCCGGCACCTGCTCGTGGAGAAGCCGATGGCGCAGACGCCGGACGAGTGCGCGGCGATGGTCGCGGCGTGCTCGGCCGCCGGGGTGCGCCTCGCGGTCGTGTCGCAGCAGCGGTACCGCACCATCCCCGCGGCGGCGAAGCGCCTCATCGACGAGGGCGCGATCGGCCGCGTGACGATGGTCCGCGCGATCGGCCCCGAGGTCGGCTTCTGGGACACGGCCGTGACCCGCGACGAGTGGAAGCTCGACCCGCGGCAGCAGACGGCGTTCGCCTCCTGGGGCGCGCACGCCTGCGACCTGCTGCGCTGGTTCACCGGGGCCGAGGCCGAGGTGGTCTTCGCGCTCTTCGGCGCCTACGCCCCGGACCCGCCGCCGCTGCGCAGCGCCATGGTGACCTACGGGCTCACCGGCGGGGCGATGGCCCAGCTGTGGATGAGCTACGACGTGCCGCGGCCCGGCCTCGGCAGCGGGCTGCAGTTCCACGTCACCGGCACCGAGGGGATGCTCGAGCTCGACGCCTACGGGGCGCTGCGGCTCGGGCGCGGCGAGGGCTGGACGGAGGCGGCGCGCCAGCCCGCCTTCGACGCCGCGGACCCGCGGGACCCGGTGCGGCTGGGCGCCTACTCGGCCCAGCTCGCCGACCTCCTCGACGCCGTCGCGGCCGGCCGCGACCCGCACGTGACGGGCCGCGACGGCCTGCTGACGACGGCGATGCTGCACGGCGCCGAGCGCTCGGCTCAGCTCGGCGCGAGCGTCCGGCTGAGGAACGACAGCGTCTCCGCCTCCTGGTAGACCTCGCCGCCCTCGTGCCCGTTGTAGGGCCAGACGCAGATCTCCTTCGGCCCCGCGTAGTGGTTGTACGCGGCGTACACCGTCGAGGGCGGGCACACGTCGTCCATGAGCCCGGCCCCGAACTGGGCCGGGGCGCTCGCGCGGGCGGCGAAGTTGACGCCGTCGAAGTACGACAGCGTCCGGAACACCGTGTCCACCATGGTGCGCCGCGCCTTGAGGTACTGCGCGATCTCGCAGTACGGCGCCTTGTCCGTGATCTCGGTGGCCCGCCGGTAGTGGCACAGGAACGGCACGTCGGGCACGATCGCGGCCACGTCCGGGACGAGCGCCCCGGCGGCGAGGGCGAGCCCGCCGCCCTGGCTGCGCCCGTAGACGGCGACGCGGCGCGGGTCGACCGCCGGGTGGGCACGGACCGCCTCGACCGCGCGGGCGGCGTCGGTCATGATGCGGCGGTAGTAGTACCGGTCCGGGTGGTCGATGCCGCGGGTCATGAAGCCCGGGTACTGCCCCGTGCGCGGATCCGGGTCGGGGTCGGGCGTCACGCCGGGCCGCCACGCCGAGCCCTGCCCGCGCGAGTCCATCACCAGGTGCGCGAAGCCGGCCGCGCTCATGAACAGCCGCTGGTGGGCGAGGCTGCGGCCACTGCCGTAGCCGACGTACTCGACCACCGCCGGCAGCGGCCCGGTGCGGTGGCGGGGCAGCAGCAGCCAGGCCGCGACCCGCTCGCCGTTCCAGCCGCGGAACCGCACGTCGAGGACCTCGACGGTGCTCAGGTCCGGCTCGCCGGGGGTGAACTCGGGGGCCAGGTCGTGCTCGCGGGCGGCGGCGAGGGTCCGCGCCCAGAAGTCGTCGAAGTCGGCGGGCTCGGTGCGCTCCGGCCGGTACGCGCGCAGCTCCTCCAGCGGCTTGTCGAACATGACCATCGGCCAACCTCGTTCCACTGATTGAAACGCTCTTTCCATTCCCGGTCCCGATCTTGCCGCCCCGCCTCCGCATGCGTCAAGGTCGGCGCCTGCGGCCCCGGGCTCGGCGGGGACCGTAGGCTGGGGCGCATGGCTGACGCTGACGACGTGCGGCGCATCGCACTCGGGCTGCCGGGCGTGGTCGAGATCGACAGCGACGGCTTCGACTTCCGCGTGGCGAACAAGGGCTTCGTCTGGTCCTATCCCGAGCGGCGGCCCGGCAAGCCGCGGGTGATCCGCACCGACATCGCGGTGCTCTACGTCGGCGACGAGGCGGAGAAGCAGGCCCTGCTGCTCGGCGAGCCCGCGCGGTTCTTCACGAATCCCGGGTACGACGGCCTGCCCCTGGTCATGCTCCGCCTGGAGACCGTCGACGAGGCGCGGCTGGAGGAGCTGATCACCGACGCCTGGCGGATGCGGGCGCCCGACCCCGGCGTTGAGGGCGACCGCGTGGTGCGCGGCTGACCCCTTGACGCAACCGATGGGTTGCAATAGCGCGAGTAGCAACCGAAGAGTTGCTACTCACTGGAGGTCGTCATGGGGTTCCCCGATCGCATCGAGCGGACCGTCGAGCTGACGCAGCCGCCGACCCGGGTCTGGGCCGCGCTCACCACCGCCGAGGGGCTCGGCACCTGGTTCGGCAACAGCGCCACCGTCGACCTGCGCGAGGGCGGCGAGGCCAAACTCAGCTGGGACAGCGGCGACCAGGCCACCCTGCACATCGAGCGGGTCGACGAGCCGGCCGTGTTCGCGTTCACCTGGGGCATCAACGGCCTCGCGGCCGAGGATCCCCGCCGCACCTACGTCGAGTTCACGCTCGAGCCCGCCGGCGCCGGCACGCGGCTGCGCATGGTCGAGTCCGGCTTCGCGCAGCTGCCCGAGGATGCGTACCGTAAGGCGTTCGAGAGCAACACCGGGGGCTGGACGCACGAGCTGGGTGAGTTGGTCGAATACCTGCATGCCGCCTGAGAGTCAGATGCCGCCCGACATCGAGGCGGTCGCCGAGCAGGTCTTCGTCGCCCTGGCCGACCCGTCGCGGCGCGGCATCCTCGCCGCGCTCGCGCAGGGCGGCCCGGCCACGGCGACGGACCTGGCCGATCGCCTGCCCATCACCCGGCAGGCGATCGCCAAGCACCTGGCCCTGCTGTCGGAGACCGGCCTGGTGGCGGCCGAGCCGGGGGAGCGCCGCCGCGTGCGGTACCGCCTGAGCTCCGCCCCCATGCGCGTGGCGCAGCAGTTCCTGGCCGCCCTCGCGCGCGACTGGGACGGCCGCCTGGACGCGCTCACCGAGCACCTCAACCGCGAGGACCCGTGAGCGCCGGGCCGGCGGGGTCCCGTCCGCGGTGACCGGCCTCAGCCGCCGAGGGACTCCGCGGTGCCGACCTTGCGGGCGGCGAGCCCCTGCACGATCAGGGCGGTCTCGTCGTACCCGAGGATCAGCACGCCGTTGGGGGAGTTCTGGCGGACGCGGGCGGCGATGCCGGAGTAGTCCTCGGTCGTCGTCGGATACGAGATCAGGTCCACGTCCTCGTCCGTCATGCCCGCGGTCAGCAGGTCGGCCTTGACGTTCTTCTGCAGCCCGAGGCCGTAGGCGTCCTCGCGGGCCACGATCGTCACCCGGTGCGGGCCGTCGCGCATGATGACGTCGGCCAGGGCGCGGGCCTGCAGGGTGTCGGGCGGCGCGGTGCGGAAGAACAGGCCGTTGTCGGCGACGGTCGACAGCTCGTCCGAAGTGGACGACGGCGAGATGAGCATCCGGTTCGCCGCGGCGATCCTCGGGATCATCGCCTTGGTCACGCTCGACGAGGACGCGCCGATGATGACCTGCACGCCGAGGCCGATGAACCGGTCGACCGTCGCCGCGGCCACCTTCTCGTCGGTGCCGTCGTCGCCGTCGACCCACTCCACCGGCTGCTCGATCACGCCCCCGGCCGCGTTGAGCTCGGCCACCGCGAGCCGGGCGCCGGCGAAGCGGGGCGCGCTGCGGAAGGCCAGGCGCCCCGTGTGCGGCATGAGCCCGCCGACCTTCAGCGGCGGGATCCGCTTCTTCGCGCTGCCGGTCGGGTACGCGGTGTAGGGCGGCGGCTCGGCCGTCGAGGCGCCGGCGGGATCGCCGGCGCCGATGTACTCGGTCAGGTTGTCGTTGATGGTGTTGCCGCGGCTGAAGTGCAGCGCGCCGTAGGAGGCCGAGGACGGCTCGCCCGCGTCGGTGAAGCCGCTGCGGCGCATCGACACCCCGCGGTAGGCGAAGTCCTTGCCCGCCTTGGCCAGCGCCAGGCACGCGGCCGCGCTGTCGCAGACGGTGCCGGAGGTCGAGGCGCCCACCATGTACTTCGAGATCGCCGTCGCGTCCGTCGAGCGCGCCGACTCGGCGGCCAGCCCGGCCAGCAGCACCGCGTCGTAGGCCTCCGCGGCGTAGCCGTAGTCGGCCAGCGAGGAGTCCACGCCGCGCAGCCGCTCCTTGAACGACTCCGGCAGGTCCAGCAGCGGCGCCGTGCCGACCATGCCCGACAGGATCCCCGGGCTGTCCTTGAGCTTGTCCTTGAGCGAGTTGCTCATGTTCGCGTCGGAGCCGTAGAGGTGCACGACCATCGGCTTGCCGTCGTCGCCACCGCCGGCCGGCGTCGTCCCGCATCCCCCGGCGATGAGCGCCACTCCCACGAGTGTGGCGAGCATCGATGCCTTGCGTCCCACGAACCCTGCCCTTCGCATATCGGCCCCGGCGACCGTAATCGGCGCACACCGGGCGGGCACAGCTCGCGATCCGGACCTTGAGGAAACCTTGAACAGCGGTGATGGAACGGGATGCAACGCATCACACTTCGTCGCCAGGCGCAGCAGGGGAGTCTTCGGTCGTGGCATGAATCCGGGATTTGGCCGGGCCGGGCACGGGACACGCTGAGGCACATGGCGTACGCATACCAGCCGCAGCAGGCGTGGCACCCGCACCCGGTCCGCACCACCGCCCCGATCTCCCTGCACATCGTGGCGATCTTCCAGTACCTGGGCGGCGTGCTCATGCTCGGCGCGGCCGCCCTCCTCGCGCTCGCGGCGGCCCGCATCGCCCCGGCGTGGGACCTGCGGATCGGCGGGGACACCTTCACGGCCCGCCCCGAGGTGCTCACGGCCGCGACGTACACGGTCATCGGCACCGCCGCCCTGATGGGCCTCATCGCGATCGTGCTCGGCCGCAAGCTGCAGCACGGGCGCAACTGGGTCCGCGTGCTGCTCACCCTGCTCAACGGCCTGAGCGTGCTCGGCGGCGTCTACCAGGGCTACGTGACGGGCGCGCCGTACGCCGCGACCCTCATGTCGGTCGCGTTCCCGCTGCTCTTCGTGATGCTGCTCAACACTCGCGCCGCGCGCGGCTGGTGCCGGTACCGGACCTACTGAGCGTCGCCCAGGCGCGGTGACCTGGCATCCTGGATGCCGTGAGCACGGATCCCCGCCTGCGTGAACTGGCTCTGCTGCGGCGCGTGCGCGACCGGATCGACCGGGAGTACGCCCAGCCGCTCGACGTCGAGGCGCTCGCCCGCGGGGCGCACGTCTCGGCCGGGCACCTGAGCCGGGCGTTCCGGGCCGCGTACGGGGAGTCGCCGTACAGCTACCTCATGACCCGCCGCATCGAGCGCGCCATGACCCTGCTGCGCCGCGGCGACCTCTCCGTCACCGACGTCTGCTTCGCGGTGGGATGCTCCTCGCTGGGCACGTTCAGCACCCGCTTCTCCGAGCTCGTCGGCATGTCGCCGAGCATCTACCGGCGCAAGGCCGCCGAGGACGCCCGGGGCATTCCGCACTGCGTCGCCAAGCAGGTCATGCGGCCGATCAGGAATCGAGAAGTCGCGCCCGCGCGGGGCGTCTAACGTGGGCGCATGAGCGTCATCATTCAGCACACGTTCCTGCCGGCCGACGACCACGAGGCCTCGATCGCGTTCTACCGCGACGCGCTCGGCTTCGAGGTCCGCAACGACGTCGGCTACGGCACCATGCGCTGGGTCACGGTCGGCCCGAAGGAGCAGCCGCAGACCTCGATCGTGCTCTGCCCGCCCGCGGTCGACCCCGGCCTCACCGACGACGAGCGGCGGACCATCGTCGAGATGATGGCCAAGGGCAGCTACGCCACGATCGTGCTCGCCTCCGACGACCTGGCCGAGACCTTCGACCGCGTGCAGGCCACCGGCGCCGACGTGGTGCAGGAGCCGATCGACCAGGACTACGGCGTGCGCGACTGCGCCTTCCGCGACCCGGCCGGGAACCTGGTGCGGATCAACCAGCGCTGAGCGACTCGTAGTACGGCTTCATCGACGGGTAGTAGTCCTCGAACGGCTTCGCCGGTGTGCCCTCGCGGGCGGCCACGAGCGCGTCGAGGTAGAACTCCCAGCCCGGGCCGACCTCGCCGATCTGGCTCACGTCGACGCCGCGGTGCACGAGCCGCAGCTCGGTGGTGCCGTCCCGCTCGGTCAGCAGCACCTCCATCCGCCAGTTCCCGGCGTCGCCGGAGGAAGACACGGCCAGCCGGTGGGGCGGCTCGCACGCGTCGATGCGCAGGTCCATGACGGGCTCGCCCTCCTCCTGGACCATGCGCACCGTGATCGTGCCGCCCGTGCCGCCCTGGCCCTCCCACGGCCCGAACCACCGCGCGCTGCGCTCCGGCTCGGTCACGCTGGCCCACACGTCCTCGATGCCGGCCCGGAACGTCCGGACCAGCACGAGGTCGTGCCCGCCGTCCCCCGGGATCAACTGCCCGCTCATGCGCTCTCGCTCTCCGCTCGATGCTGGTCCGGTTGCCGTCTGCGGTCGCGGCGGGTGCGGTACACCTCGGTCTCCAGGGCGTCGAGCCGCCGGGCCCAGGCCGGGCCGGGGCCGGTGAGGGGGCTGGTGAGCCGGTCGATCCACCCCCGCAGCCCGGCGAGCGCGGCCGGGTCGAGCTCGTAGCGCCGCTCCCGGCCCACCACGCGGTCGCGCACGAGCCCGCTCTCGCGCAGCACGCGCAGGTGCCGGCTGACCGCGGGCCGGCTGATCGGGAACGCCTCGGCGATGCGCCCGGCCGCGATCGGCCCGTCGCGCAGCGCCTCGAGAATCTGCCGTCGCACGGGATCGGCAATGGCCGCGGCCACCTCGTCCACCCGTGAAGCGTAACCGATGTGTTACACGTTGGCCAGCCGCCACCCGGCCGATAGACTGGAGCAAGTGACCCTTTCGCATCTGGAGCTCTTCCAGCGGTACATGCACGCCGGTCCCATCACCCGCAGCGCCACGGCCTACGCGAACCTGTTCACCGAGGACGGCGTCTATGAGGCGCCCCTCGAAGGGCTCCGGCTCGCGGGGCGGGACGCGATCGAGCGGGGCATCGGCGCCGTGCAGGAGCGGCCCGCGCCGCAGGGCGCGATGAACCCCGGCGCCTCGCGGTTCACGCTGCACGACACCGCTGACCCCGACGTGTTCGTCACCGAGATCGACGCCGTCTACGACGGGCCGGACGGGTCCACCACCGTGTCGCTCGTGCAGATCTTCCGGCGCAGCGGCGACAGCGTCCGCGAGCTGCGCGACTACTTCGGGCCCTGAACCGTTCGCGCCGGCCCGGCCGCCGCCGAGCCGGACGGGGCGTCCGGGCCCGGCGGCGGCGACTCGGGTGGGCTAGACGACCGCCTCGATGGCGCCGCGCAGGAAGTACACGACGAAGAGCGCGGCGACGCCGTACAGCAGCGGATGCACCTCGCGCGCCTTGCCGCTCACCAGCTTGATCACCACGTAGGAGATGACCCCGGCGCCGATGCCGTTGGAGATCGAGTAGGTGAAGGGCATCAGCACGATGGTGAGGAACGCGGGCAGCGCGATGTCGAAGTCGGCCCAGTCGATCGTCCGCACCGCGGTCATCATGAGGAAGCCGACGACCACGAGGGCGACCGAGGCCGCCTCGAACGGTACGACCGTCACCAGCGGCGCGAAGAACATCGCCAGCAGGAACAGCACGCCGGTGACGAGGCTCGCGACGCCCGTGCGGGCGCCCTCGGCCACGCCCGAGGCGCTCTCGATGTAGCTGGTGTTGCTCGACGTGCTGGCCGCACCGCCCGCGGCCGCGGCGAGGGAGTCCACGAGCAGGATCTCGCGGGTGCGCGGCGGCATGTTGTTCTCGTCGAGCATCCCGCCCTCCTGCGCCACCGCGACCATCGTGCCCATGGTGTCGAAGAAGTCGGTGATGAGCAGGGTGAAGACGAACATCAGCGGCACCAGCACCCCGGCCGTCTGCCAGGAGTGCAGCACGTTGAAGTGCCCGAGCAGGGACAGGTCGGGCCGGTCCACGATCTTGTCCGGCAGGGTGGGCACGTTGAGGCTCCAGCCCTTCGGGTTCGGCTTGCCGTTGACGAACGACGGCCCGGCCTTGGCGATCGCCTCGATGACGATCGCGAGCACCGTGGAGGCGAGGATGCCGATGAGGATCGCGCCGCGCACCCGGCGCACGACCAGCACCACGGTGAGCAGCAGCCCGATGCCGAAGGCGAGCGCGGGCCAGCTGACGAGCTTGCCGCCGATGCCCAGCCCGACCGGCACCGTCGTGCCGGCCGCGTCCGGGACCCGGCGCACGAAGCCCGAGTCCACGAAGCCGATCAGCGCCAGGAACAGCCCGATGCCGACCCCGATCGCCGTCTTGAGCTGCGTCGGTACCGCCCGGAAGACCGCCGTGCGCAGCCCCGTCAGCACCAGGACGGTGATGAGCACGCCCTCGATGAAGACGAGCCCCATCGCGTCGGCCCACGTCATCTGCGGCGCGATCTCGAACGCCACGAGCGCGTTGACGCCCAGGCCCGCGGCGAGCGCGAGCGGGAACCGGGCCACGACGCCCATGAGGATCGTCATCACGCCCGCGACGAGGGCGGTGCCCGAGGCCAGCGCCGTGATCGCGAGCTTGCCGCCGCTCTTGTCGATGCCGCTGTTGAGGATGAGCGGGTTGAGCACCACGATGTACGCCATCGTGAAGAACGTCGCGAGGCCGCCGCGGATCTCCCGGCTCAACGTCGAACCGCGCCTGCTGATCTCGAAGTACCGATCGACACGGCTCTGTGTCGCGACGGTTTGCCCGGCCATGGAACCTCCAGGTGGACCTATGGTTACGCGCGCATGATGTCATCTGCGGTGTCACCGGCCCAGACCTGCGGTGATACGAAGTGGTAAAGCCCTCAGCGCTGGCCCGTCCCCGGGGGATCCCCGGGGACGGGCCAGCGCTCGACGATCGCGCGCAGCGGGGCGAAGTCGACGTGATGGAACTTGTACCGCCCGCTGCGCTCGGCCCGCACGAACCCGGCCTCGGCGAGGATGTCGAGGTGCTGCGAGATGGCCTGGCGCGAGGAGGCGACGCCGTGCCTGGTCGCGAGCCGGGCGCAGATCTCGAACAGCGTCTGCCCGTCGCGCTCGGCCAGCTCGTCGAGGATCGCGCGCCGCGTGGCGTCGGCGATCGCGGCGAAGACGTCGCTCACGCCGTTCAGGATAGGCAAGCCGCGACTTGCCTGCCTACGGCGGGGCCGCTTGGCGTCTGCGGCGGGGCCGCCCGGCTGTCTGCGATGGGGCTGTCTGCCGGTCTGTGGCGGGGCCGCGCCCGAGTCGTGCCCGATGCCACAATGGGCGGCCGTGAACCGTGATCATCAGACCTGCCCGCGCTGCTCGGCGGGGCTGGCCGGCCACCCGCCCGAGCCGCCGTGGTGCCCGGCCTGCGAGTGGAACCTGGCCCGCTACGACCGCTTCGCGGTGGCGTCCGAGTGGGGCAACCGGCAGCTGGACCGGCTCGCGCACCGGGTGGCGTTCGGGCTCGACGGGCTCACCTTCCGGCGCCTGAGCGGCGCGCCCGACGCGCGGCGGGGCGGCCGGGCCGGCCGCGGCCTGCTGCTGGTGCTCTGCGCGCTGGTGGCCGCGCTCGGCCCCGCGGCGCTGCTCGGGGGCGGATGGCTCATCGCCGCCGGGCCGGGTGCCACCCCGTACCTCGGCCTCGCGCTCGTGCTGCTCGCCGTGGTCCTGCGGCCCCGGCTGCGGCGCGGGCGGCCCGACTGGTTCTGGGAGGTGCCGCGGGAGGCCGCCCCCGCGTTCTACGCCCTGCTGGAGCGCACCGCGGCCGCGACCGGCGCGCCGATGCCCGCCGTCGTCGGCTTCTCCGCGACCGTCAACGCCTCGGCCGGGCACTGGGGACGGTACCGCTACCTGGACATCGGCCTGCCGCTGTGGGCCGCGCTGCCCGCCCAGCCGCGTGTCGCCCTGCTCGCCCACGAGTTCGGCCACTTCGTCAACCACGACGTGCGCGACCGGCGTCTGGTCGCCACCGCCCGGCGTACGCTCGCCACGCTCGCCGACACGGTGGGCCGCACCCTGCTGCGCGTCTTCGGCCCGTTCGCGCTCCCGGTCGTGCTGCCGCTGAACGCGGCCCTCGCGCTGCTGCTGGTCCTCGGGCAGCGCGACGGACAGCGCGCCGAATACCTGGCCGACCGTCTCGCCGCCGACGCCGCCGGCGGCCCCGCCGTCGGGGCGCTGCTCACCCTGCTGCTCGTCGGCGAGGAGCTGATCCCCGCCCTGCGGGCGATCCGCGGCCGTGCCGCCCGGCCGGAGGACTGGCGCACCGCCGGCGTCCAGGCCCTGCGCAACGGCGGCGACCTGCGGCTGCGCGAACAGCGCTCGCTGCGCACGGAGGCGTCGCTGCTGGCCACCCACCCGCCGGTCGGCCGCCGGCTCCGGATGGCCGCCGCGCACCCCGCGGGCCGGGCCCCGGCCGTGGTGCTCGGCGAGGCCGAGGCCGAACGCATCGACGCCGAGCTGGCCCCGTGGTACGACCGCCTGCGCGCCCGGGCCGCCGAGGCCGCGTACATCTGACCCCGCATCCGCGCCGGCGACCCGGGGTGACGCCAGAACCTCCCCGCGCACGCGCGGCGGCAGTAGCGTCGGTGGCGTACATCCGCACCGAGGAGGACCAAACCAATGGACAAGCGCACGCTCGGCAACGGCCTCGAGGTCTCGGCCCTCGGGCTGGGGTGCATGGGCATCAGCCACGGGCTCGGGCCCGCCTCCGACCGCGCCGACGGGGTCGCCGTCATCCGGGCCGCCGTCGAGGCCGGGGTCACGTTCTTCGACACCGCGGAGGCGTACGGCCCCTACGTCAACGAGGAGGTCGTGGGGGAGGCGCTCGCGCCGTACCGTGACCAGGTCGTCATCGCCACCAAGTTCGGCTTCGCGTTCGACGGCGGGCGGCAGAGCGGGCTCGACAGCCGGCCCGAGCACATCCGCCAGGTCGCCGACGCGTCGCTCAAGCGCCTCGGGGTCGAGACGATCGACCTGCTGTACCAGCACCGCGTGGACCCCGACGTGCCCATCGAGGACGTGGCCGGCACGGTGCGGGAGCTCATCGAGGCCGGCAAGGTGCGCCACTTCGGGCTCTCCGAGGCCGGCGTCGCCGTCATCCGCCGCGCGCACGCGGTGCAGCCGGTGACCGCCCTGCAGAGCGAGTACTCCCTGTGGTGGCGCGAGCCCGAGGCCGAGATCCTGCCCGTCCTGCAGGAACTGGGCATCGGCTTCGTCCCGTTCAGCCCGCTCGGCCGCGGCTTCCTCACCGGCAAGATCGACGCGAGCACCACCTTCGGCCAGGGCGACCTGCGCGGGACGCTGCCCCGGTTCAGCGTCGAGGCGCGCGAGGCCAACCAGGCCCTGGTCGAGCTCGTCCGCACCGTGGCCGAGCGCCACGGGGCACTGCCCGGCCAGGTCGCGCTGGCGTGGATTCTCGCCCAGCAGCCGTGGATCGTGCCCATCCCCGGCACGCGCAACATCGGCCGGCTCACCGAGAACGTGGCCGCAGCGCGGCTCGAACTGACCGCGGACGACCTGTCGGAGCTCGACGGCGCCGCCCAGCGCATCGCCATCCAGGGCGACCGCTACCCCGAGCACATGCAGCGGATGATCAACCGCTGACCCGTCCCGGGCGCGGCGGACGGCCTGCGTGCCCGCCGCGCCCGGGACCGGGCGCGGCTGGCCGCCACTGCGTACGGGCAGCGCATCGCCGTCGCGGGCATCAGGCAGCCGAAGGGCTGATCCGGCGCCGCATCCGCACCGAGTGCAGGGGGCCCGCCGCGATCCACGACCAGGCGCTGCGGCTGCTGCGCCCGGAGCCCCGGGCCCGGCCGGTTGACGCACCGGGCTCACCGGCGGGCGCACGCAGTGGGCGCTGCCGGCCGAGCACGAGAGCGACCGGCTGCACGGCCGCCATCGGCACCGCGGTGAGATCGTCCGCGCCGGGTCACGCGCGGGCGCGGTTCACGGCCGCGGTGCCGGTGTGGCGAGGGCGGCGTGCAGGCCTTCAACTCCGCGCCGTCGCTGCCGCAGGCGCCACCGCCGTAGGCGATCCGGGCCGCTGCTCGACCGTCTGCACGCTCCAGAACACGGCGAACAGCAGCGCGACCGCGATCTCCAGCCAGAACAGGGAGATCGCGCCGGACGCCCACAGCGGGATGCCGAGCGCCGCGACGGCGATGAGGGCCCAGGCGACCAGACCGTACCGGTCCGGCCTCGCCTGGGCCTGCCCTGTGGCGCGGTGCCGGCGGCGGTTCACCAGCGCCACGGCGATGATGCACAGCAGCAGGCCGATCGCCGCGGCGAAGTGGGCGTGGTCGATGAACCAGTCCAGCGACGCCAGGAACGTGCCCAGCGCCGCGGCGTAGAGCAGCGCCGCCGCGCCGATTCCGGCCCACTGCGCGTGCCCGTCGCGCAGCGCGAGGGCGACCGTGACGGCGATGCCGAGCCCGCCGAGCATCAGCAGGGCGGCCATGTTGTTCTGCACGTTGGCGCGCGTCGCGTCGGCCAGGGCCTGCACGGTCGGGCAGTCGAGCCCGTTCGGCAGCGGGCCGCCGCCCGCCCGGCACGCGCGGACCGCGGCCTCGTAGTCGTCCCCGCGGGCGGTCGGGACCACGGCCACGACGGGCGCGAGCATGCCGCCGAGGTTGAGCAGGACGTCCTCGAGATCGGTCGTGCCGCGCAACGCGATCATGCTCGCGCCCAGGCCGACCAGGGAACCGATGAAGATGCCCTGGGCCGGGGTGTAGTAGTACGCACTCACGGACGACAGCGGTGTGCCGCCCTGGTGCCAGGTCTGCAGGCCCACCGCCGCGCCGAGCGCGACCAGCAGGCCGACCATCGCGATGCGGACATACAGGTATGACCGCAGCCACGTCTCGCTCGGCTCCACGTGCATAGCCGTCACCGTGCGCCTTGACGCTCCGTGACGTCCAGCGTGCAGTCGGCTACGCGATAGCCGCGGGTGTCAGGCGACCCGGCGGTGGTGCTGCCGGCGCTGCACCCGACGCCGGGCCGCCGCGACCGCGGCGGCCCGGGAACGCTCAGCACCGTGCGGTCACCGAGCCGAGCAGCTGATGTTCGTGACCGCGAAGTTCGGCCCGCTGAAGACCAGGCCCCAGCTGGTGCTCGCATTCGCCCCGACGGTGCCGTTGTACGAGGCGTTCGAGGCGGTCACGGCCTGCCCCGACACCGACAGCGTCACATTCCACGAGCTGGCGACCGTGACCCCCGCCGGCAGCGTGAACTTCACCGTCCACGCCGAGGTGGGCGCCGTGCCGGTGTTGGTCACCTTCACCTCGGCCTGCCCGCCGCCCGACCACGACCCCGTGGTGGTGACGGCGGCCGAGCAGCCACCGGCGGGCGCCGGCGACGAGGACGCCGACCGGCTCGGCGAGGCTGAGCTCGACGCCGACACCGATGCCGACACCGACACCGACGCGCTGGGCGAGGCCGAGGCCGACCGGGACGGTGACGGGCTCGTGGAGGTGCTCGTGGTCGTGTAGGTCGCCTGGGTGTACGCCTGGCCGCACTGCGACGAGCAGGCGGCCGGGAACGAGAAGGCGTACTCGCGCCCGTTGAACAGCAGCGCGTCGTTCGCGTCGCGGACCCGGATGCGGAAGTCGGTGCCGCCGGACGTGGTGGCGCCGATGATGTACGACTGGCCCATGTCCCCGTTCATCGTCGCGGCCTTCCAGGCGCCGTCGGCGAAGTACTCGATGCCGTGCACCCCGTTGGGCAGCTTCGAGACCGCGATCGCGGGCCACCAGCGCTGCGCCCCGCTCAGGAACCCGATCTTGATGTCGCCGGAGTACGCCGGGGCCGGGATGAACTGCCAGGACACGTGGCGGTTGTTCCAGTGCGACGGGTACAGGTCCGTCATCGGCGCGCCGTTCTTCACGAACCTGTTCAGCGAGTCCTTCGACAGGTCCAGGTGGTACTTGTCGTCGCGGCACCACGCGTTGGAGTCGCCGCAGCTGTCCGCGACGATCATGTCGAGGGTGCCGCCGTTGTACGCGTCCGCACTCCATGCCCCGCTGCGGCAGAACGCCTGCCCGAGCGCGCCGTCGTTGACGCCGGTGCAGTAGTCGCCGATGCTCACCCGCACCCAGCGGCCGCAGTTGTGGCCGTTGTTCCAGATGCCCATCTTGTCGGCGTCGGCCGAGGACAGCGGGCGCGGGTAGAACGTGCCGCTGCCGGGGGTGTCGAAGACGTTGAGCGCGACGAAGTTCTGCGTCTCGAGCTCCGCCTGGGGCAGGCCGCAGCCGCCGTAGGGTGCGCCGAGGCCGTCGAAGTAGGTCGCGTTGCCCGTGACCGGGGCCGTGGGCTCCGGCACCGTGGCCCGCGCCGAGGGCTGCAGGGCCAGCACGATGAGGGCGGCACCGGCCGCGGCGATGACCGGGATGGCCAGCCGGACCCACCAGATTCCACGATGCATGGTGAGCAACGTCCGCGCCGGGCCTCGGGGGCGTCAACCACCGTCGCCCCGGGACGGCTGCCACCTGCGCTGATCCACGAAAGTTACAGCTGGTCGTCGTACCGCGGCCACGGGGACATGATGCGCGACCAGGTGCTCAGCGCGGTCGAATCGCTCGAAACGCGCGGCTGGCACCTGGTCGCCCACCTCAGGAAGTGAGGCTTACGCCGGCAGGCTGAACTTCTGCGCGCCGGAGCCGTTGCAGTCCCAGATCTGCACCTGGGTGCCGGGCGTGGTCGACCCGTTCGGGTCGTCCATGCACTTGTTGGCCTGCGGGTTGTAGTAGGTGTTGTCGGTGCGGTGGATGAACACCTGCGCCGCGGTGCTGTTGCAGTCCCACAGCTGCAGCTTCGCGCCGTTGGCCGTGGAGCCGTTCGGGATGTCCAGGCACTTGCCGAACGCCCGCAGCGTGCTGCCCGCCTCGACGTAGGTCCACTGCTGCGCGCCGGTGCCGTTGCAGGTGTAGAGCTGCACCGGGGTGCCGTTGGCGCTGTTGCTCGAGCGCACGTCGAGGCAGAGGCCGCCGGGGCCCTTGACCGCCTTGCCGCTGGTGGGAGGCGGCGTCGTGGTGCCACCGCCGCCACCGCCCGCGGTGTAGGCCGCGACGTAGTCGACGAGCATGGGCACGCCCGACACGGTGTTGCCGTTGGGGCCGCCGCCGAACGCGTCCGGGAAGCCGCCGCCGATGGCCACGTTGAGGATCATGAAGAACCCGTGGTGCGTGGCGTTGTTCCAGGTGGTGGCGTCGACCTGGTTCGCGTTGATCGTGAAGAAGTTGTTGCCGTCGAGGTACCAGCGGATCTGCTCCGGCGAGGTGCTGCGGTCCTGCTCCACGGCGTAGGTGTGGAAGCCGGTCTGGCAGCCGCCGCAGGCGCGCTCGCCGCTGCCGATGCCCGTGGTCTCACCGCACGGGCCGCCCGGCGAGGTCCCGCAGTGCAGGGTGCCGAACTCGGAGCTGCGGCCGTTGATGTCCTCCATGATGTCGATCTCGCCGATGCCCGGCCAGCCCGACGCACCGGTGCCGCGCGCCGCCGCGCCCAGCGCCCAGAACGCGGGCCAGTAGCCGGCGCCGTTGCTGGTGTTGACGTTCGGCTGCTGGAGGCGGGCCTCGAGGCGCAGCTTGCCACCCGCCGGTGCGGCGAGGTCGGTGCGCTGGGTCTCGACGCGGCCGCTGGTCCAGTTGCCGGCGCCGTCGCGGATCGGCTTGATCGCCAGGTTGCCGTTGCCGTCCTGGTAGACGTTCGCCGTGCTGTTGGTCATGTTCTCGATCTCGCCGGTACCCCAGTTGCCGGCGCCGCCCGGGTAGCCGTGGCCGAGGTCGTAGAGCCAGTTCGCGGTGTTGAGGCCGGTGCCGGCGGCGCCGGTGAAGTCATCGGCGAAGATCCGCGTCCAGCCGGCCGGGGTGCTGGGCAGCGAGGCGGACGCGTCGGGCAGGGCGGCGAACGTCGCCGCGGCCAGCACGGCGACGCCGCTGCCGGCCAGGAGCGCGAGGCGACCGCGCCTGCGTCCCTTGGGTTTCTGTTGGCTTTCCACAGCGATGGTGTGCCCTTCTCAAGATGGGGGCGGGGGAGGGGCAATTCCTGTTCAGCCCTCACCTGGCGGACGTGAGAGCGCTCTCAGGGCATGTTCGCTGACTGAAAAGATTGCTGTCAATAGGCGATGGGCCGATGTGCGAATCTGTCGCCACCGGCCCACCGGCTGTTGCTCGTCCGGGGTCACCATGACGACGCGGCGCCGCCGGGCGATCACGAAGAGCACCGCACCGCGGCGACGAGCGCGGCGCCGAGGCCCGCGCAGAGGCCGTGCGGTCAACCGGGTCTGTGGGAGGGACCGGCGGAGCCTGGCGGCTGCCGCCGGTCCCTCGCAGCCCCGCTCAGGTCGCCGGCATGTCCCGCCGGCGCAGGCCCGCGAGGCCGGCCGCGCCGAGTGCGAGGGCGACCACGGTGAGCCACACGACCGGCGTCGCGGTGAACGCCGCGCCGGGCAGCTTCGGCACGTGCGCGAACGGGGTGACGTCGAGCAGGTGCTGATTGAGCCCGAACAACGCCCCCAGCTCGACCAGCAGCACCGACACGACGAGGGCGGCCCAGGTCAGGGCGCTCAGCCGCGGCGCGAACCCGATCAGCGCGGTGCCGAGCCCGGCCAGCACCAGCGCGGCCGGCAGCTGCACCATGGCGGCGCCGAGCAGCCGGGCGATCTGGCCGCCGGTGTCGTGCACCTGCGCGCCGTAGACGAGCCCGCCCGCCACCCCGGCCACGGCCAGCAGCAGGGCCGTGCCGAGCACCGCGAACACCAGGTGGCTCGCGGCCCAGCGCAGGCGCCCGACCCGGGTCGCCAGCAGCGCCTCGACGCGGCCGCTGCTCTCCTCCTGGCGCAGCCGCAGCGTCGCCTGGATCGTGTACGCCGCGGTGAGCTGGCCGATGAGGCCGTAAACCGCGCCGAGGAACGCGTCGGTGAGCCCGCTGCGCCCGCCCATCCGCGTCAGCACGTCGGTGAGCTGCTGGTTGGGCGCGTCGAGGGTGCCGATGCCCACCGCGGCGCCGCCCATCACGGCCCCGGCGGCGGCCAGCGCGACCACCCACGCCAGCAGCAGGCCCCGGTGCAGGCGCCAGGCCAGGCCGAGCGGGCTGCGCAGGGCGGGGGCGGCCCCGGCCGGGCCCGGGCGCTCGGCCAGCAGACCGGCGCCCACGTCGCGGCGGTCGGCCAGGACGTACGCGACGGCGGCGAACAGGACCGCGAACCCGACGAACAGCAGCGCGATCCACCAGCGCTCGCCCGCGAAGGGGCGCATGCGCAGGGCCCAGCCGGTCGGCGACAGCCAGCTCAGCGCGGCCGGGCCGGTGTCGCCGACGGCGCGCAGGAGATAGGTGCCGCCGAGCACGGCCCCGGCGATCCCGGTCGCGGCCCGGGCGCCCCGGGTGAGCTGGGCGGCCGCGGCGGCGATGGCCGCGAACAGCACCCCGAACAGGGCGGTCGCGAGCCCGAAGGCGAAGGCGCCGGCCGGGTCCAGCCCGACGGCGACGAGCCCGAGCGCGCCGAGCAGCCCGATCGCGAGGTCGGCGGCGACGGTGACCGCCAGGGCGGCGCTCAGCGGCGCGTACCGCCCGATCACGGTGGCCCGCAGCAGCTCCAGGCGGCCGGTCTCCTCCTCGGTGCGGGTGTGCCGCACGACCGTCAGCACGCTCATCAGCCCGATGAGGATGAGCTGCGACACCCCGATCTTCCACACCGTGAGCCCGCCGATGGACACGCCGAACAGCGGGCCGCTCAGCGCGACCAGGGACGGGTTGGACAGCACGCCGCTGACGGCCTGGAGGTCGGCGTCGGTGGGGTACAGCTTCTGGTAGTTGGCTGCGGTGCCCATCGGCATCAGCGCGAGGCCGAGCACCCACACGGTGAGCCGGACCCGGTCGAGGCGCAGGGCCAGCCGCGCGAGCGCGCCGGTGCCGGTCATCGCGCGGCCCCCGAGCGCTGCCTGGCCCCGTCGGCCGCGGCGCGGTCGTAGTGGCGCAGGAACAGCTCCTCCAGCGTCGGCGGCGTGCTCGTCAGGCCCCGCACGCCGGCCGCGGTGAGCCGGCGCAGGACGGTGTCCAGCTCGGCGTTGTCGACGCTGAACCGGACGCTGCCGTTGTGCGCCTGCAGGTCGTGCACGCCCGCCAGCTCGCCGAGACCGTCGACCGGCCCGGCCAGCTCGGCCTGGATCGACGTGCGGGTCAGGTGCCGCAGGCTCTGCAGCGTGCCCGTCTCCACCGCGCGGCCGTCGCGGATGATGGTGACCCGGTCGCACAGCGCCTCGACCTCGGCCAGGATGTGGCTGGACAGCAGCACCGTGCGGTCGCCGCGGCGCTGCTCCTCGCGGATCACCTCGCGGAAGACCTCCTCCATGAGCGGGTCGAGGCCGGAGGTCGGCTCGTCGAGCACGATGAGCTCGACGTCCGAGGCGAGCGCGGCCACGAGCGCGACCTTCTGGCGGTTGCCCTTGGAGTAGGTGCGGCCCTTCTTCGTCGGGTCGAGGTCGAAGCGCTCCAGCAGCTCCGTGCGGCGCGCGGGGTCGAGCCCGCCGCGCAGCCGGCCGAGCAGGTCGATGACCTCGCCGCCGGAGAGGTTCGGCCAGAGGGTGACGTCGCCGGGCACGTAGGCGAGCCGCCGGTGCAGCTCGGCCGCGTCCTTCCACGGGTCCCGGCCGAGCAGCCTCGCCTCGCCCGAGTCGGCGTGCAGCAGCCCGAGCAGCACCCGGATGGTGGTCGACTTCCCGGCGCCGTTGGGCCCGAGGAAACCGTGCACCTCCCCGGTCAGCACGGACAGATCGAGCCCGTCGAGCGCGCGGGTGCGCCCGAACGTTTTGACCAGTGCGTCAACGCGGATCGCCTCGGTCATGGTCGCTCATTGCTCCTTCTGGTTTCCCCTGTGGTTGTCTCGCAGCGCCTGCATGGCCCGGTGGGCGTCGGCGGCGAGCGTGGGATCGAGCAAAGTGCTGGAGTGGAAGTCGACCATCGCCTCGACCAGGCGCGTGTGACCCTCCATGGCGAAGATGTCGGCGCCGAGGTTGCGGGAGACGTGGTCGTGCATGGCGAGCAGCCCGGACTGCATGCCGACGAGCACCGCCGCGAAGCCGCGCCGGTCCTGGGTGATGTCCGGCGCGAACGTGTCGATCCACTGCTCGGCGATGAGCACCATGTCGTCGAACATCGCCGCGGCGGCGGGCGAGCCGTCGAGCAGGGCCCGGGTGACGTAGCGGTACATGAGCATGACCGTCGGGTGCACGGAGGGCATGAACCCGGGGCTGTCCATCTTCCCGTCGATGACGATCTCCGCCTTGATCTTCATCGACAGGTCGAGCACGTGCTGGTCGCACGCCTCGCGCAGGCCCTCCTTCGAGCCGAAGTGGTGGCGCAGCAGCCCGGGCGAGACCCCGGCGGCCTGCGCGATGTCGCGCACGGTGGTGCCGTCCATGCCCCGCTCCGCGAACAGGCGGATGGCGGCGTCCCGAATCCGGGCACGGGCCGTGAGGTCCTCGGACGCGGGATCGGTCATGCTCGGTCACCCCTTGCTATACGTGCGTACAGCCGACTATACGCGCGTATAGCCGGCTGGCAAGGGGGCGGTGAGGGGGGTTGCGGGGCGCCGGTCAGCCCCCGGCGGGGTCGAGCCGGTAGCCGGCCCCGCGCACGGTCTTGATCGCGCTCCGGCCGTACGGATGATCGATCTTCTTGCGCAGGTAGCCGACGTAGACCTCGACGATGTTGGGGTCCCCGTCGAAGTGCGCGTCCCACACGTTCTCGATGATCGCCGTGCGGCTCAGCACGTCACCGGGGTGCCGGAGCATGAACTCCAGCAGCGCGAACTCTCTCGCCGTGACGGCGATCTCATCGCTACCGCGGGTGACGCGCCGCTGCACCGGGTCGAGGTGCAGATCGCCAGCGCTGAGCACGACCGGCCGCTGCGGCGCCCCGCGCCGGATGAGCGCCCGCAGCCGGGCCACCAGCACCACGAACGAGAACGGCTTGGTGAGATAGTCGTCGGCCCCGAGATCGAAGGCGTCGGCCTGGTCGTACTCCCCGTCCTTCGCGGTGAGCATCAGCACCGGGGTCCACACCTGCCGCTGCCGCAGCTGCCGGCACACCTCGTAGCCGGACAGCCCCGGCAGCATGATGTCGAGCATGATCGCGTCATAGGCACCGTGCGGCGTCTCGGTCGCGGCCCACAGCCCGTCCACGCCGGTGTGCACGAGGTCGACCGTGAACCCCTCGCCGCTGAGGCCGTCCCGGATCGTCTCGGCCAGGTTCACCTCGTCCTCGACCACCAGCACTCGCACAACGCCCACCTCTCCCAGCGCGAACCTCCAGACTCACACTGTGATCCTGAACCAATCCTGAACAGCACGGGCGCCTCGGCCGGTTTTCGGCGGACCCCGGTCGTCAGCGCGGCGTCGCGGCGGTCGGGGTGAAGGCCGGCCCGTGCCCGGGCACCACGAGCGCGGCGAGGGCCAGCACCCGCTCGCGGCCGGCGTGCAGGGCGTCCAGGTCCGTCGCGTACGGGTCGCCGGCCGACGTCGCCGTGGTCCACAGGTGCGTGAAGGCGACGAGGCCGTCCGCGGTGTCGGCGAGGGTCGTGATGTCCTGCGGAGTGTGGCCGGGGGTGCGGATGAGCCGCACGGACGGGCTCAGCTCGAATCCCTCGGCGTCCCGGTCCTCCCACACGTCGCCGTGGTAGATCGCCCAATGGTCGTGGAAGCGCGCGGCCGGGAACAGGGCCGCGTTGAGCGTGTGGTCGGGATGGTGGTGGCTGAACACCACGTCGGTCACGTCCTGCGGCCGCACGCCGAGCGCGCGCAGGGGATCGAGGATCAGGGCACGGTCGCGCACCATGCCGGGGTCGGTGACGATCAGCCGCGAGCCGTCGCGGATGAAGCCGACGGTGCTCGCCACGGCGCCGCCGAGGTAGCCGGTGTGCAGCAGGGAAACGGTCGCACTCATACCAGCGAGCATCCGCGCCGTGGCGCCGCGCCGCGAGCGGTCCGGCCGCCCAAGTGCGCAGGATCGCCAACAGGATCGCCGCCGTGTTCACCACCGCCCCGGCCGCCGTCGACGTCGCCGCGACGTTTCCGCGGCTCGTGCCGTTTCCTGATCACAGCCTGGCGAAGGCCCGCGTGCGGCGGGCCTTCGCCAGGCAGCGGGCCCTCGTCGGGCCGATGCCGCCGACCGGGATGCCCGGCGCCGCGCTGATCTCCCGGTAGGGCACGGCCGGGTCGCTGAGGACCCCGTCGGCGGCTCAAGCTGTATGCGCCGGTGGCTCGCGGAACTCGGCCGTCACCCGCCAGCCCCGCTCGGCCGGGCCGTAGGTGAGGGTGCCGCCGACCGCCGCCACGTCCTGCGCCAGGCTCGCGAGGCCGAACCCGCCGCCGCCCGGCTCCCTCGCCCGGCGCCCCGACGACCCCGGCGTGCTGGTGAGCGCCAGCCGGACCGTCTCGCCCGCGCGGGTCACGGTCGCGTCGAGGCGGGCGCCGGGGCCGTCGTGCCGCAGGGCGTTCGTGGCCGCCTCGCCGACGAGCCGGAGCGCCACCTCGCGCACGGCGGCCGGCAGGGTGTCGAGGCCGGTGACGTCGTCCGCCTCGAGGCCCGCCTCGCGCAGGGCGGCCAGGCGGCCGTCGAGCGTGGCGGCGGCGTCGCGCTGGGCCTCCTCGGCCAGGGCCAGGCGGACCTCGGCGAGGGCGGCGCGGCCGGCTCCCAGGACGACATCCAGGCGCTGCTCGTCGGCGCTCGTCAGCCTCGCCGTCGCCCGCAGGGCCTCGCCCTGCACGAGCATGACGGTCATCGTGTGGGCGAGCCCGTCGTGCAGGCGCCGGGCCAGCCGCTCCCGGGAGCTCGCGGTCGCCGCGGCCCGGTCGGCGAGGTGCCGTTCGAGGCGCAGCTGCGCGACCAGGGCCCGTTCGCGCAGCAGCACGCCCCGCTCGGCGCCGAACAGCCAGGTGACGGTGAGCGCGCCGGCCGCGAGCAGCCCGCCCTCGACCGGGCCGTGGCGGATCGCGCCCGTCACCGTGACGAGCACGACCGCGCCGCCGCACACGCCCCACCGCACCCACGGCGAGCGGTGCGTGGCGGCGCCGTAGAGCGCGAGGGCGGCCGGCAGGTAGCCGACCGCGCGCGCCATCCCGAGCAGCGAGTGCGCCGCGGTGGCCGCGGCGATGACCGCGAGCGCGGCGCCCGGAAACCGGCGGCGGACCAGCAGCGGCAGCAGCTGCACGACCGCGAGCGGCACCGAGACGACCGAGTCCGAGAGCGCGAACAGCACGACGACCAGCGCGAAGAGGGCGAGGTCGAACGCGAGCGGCCTGCGCACCCGGGCTCCCCCTTACGATCGGACGGTGATCCGGCTCGTGATCGTCGACGACCAGGCCCTCGTGCGGGAGGGCCTGAGCCTGATCCTGGGCAGCCAGCCCGACATCGAGGTCGTCGCCGAGCTCGCCGACGGCGAGGCGCTGCTGAAGGCCGCCCCGGACCTGGCCGCCGACGTCATTCTCCTGGACCTCCACCTGCCCGGCCTCGACGGGGTGGCGGTGCTGCGCGCGCGCACGTTCGACGCGAAGGTGCTCGTGCTGACCGCGGTCGGCAGCGCGGCCGACGTGCAGCGGGCCCTCGCGGCCGGGGCGGCCGGGTTCGTGCTCAAGGACGCGACCGGGGCCGAGCTCGCCGCGGCCGTGCGCGGGGCCCACGCCGGGGTGCGGCCGCTGAGCGCGTCCGCCGCCGAGCTGCTGTGGCCGAGCGCCGCGCCCGCCCCCGCCGCCGCGGACCTGAGTGTGCTCACGCCCCGGGAGCGGGAGGTGCTGCGGCTGCTGGGCCGGAGCAACCGCGAGATCGCGCGCTCGCTCGGCCTGGCCGAGCGCACGGTCAAGACGCACGTGAGCAACATCCTGGCGAAGCTGGCGGTGGGCAGTCGCACCCAGGCGGCGCTGCTCGCCCAGGGACTGCGCGACTGAGGGACCAAGGGACTAGACCGGCTGCGTCCTTCGCCGCTTCCGGCCCGGTTGCGGCCCTGGCAGGGTTGCGGCGGTGCGACGGCGTTGGATCATCCTGGCGGTGGTGGTGCTGTGTGCGGCCGCCCTGGATCTCGGCAACCGATCGGCGACCGGCCCGCGGGACGGCCGGCCGTTCCTGCTCGCCCATCGGGGCCTGGCGCAGACGTTCGACCTGCACGGCGTCGAGGCGGACACGTGCACGGCGACGCGGATCTTCCCCCCGCAGGTGCCGTACATCGAGAACACCCTGCCGTCGCTGCGGGCCGCGTTCGACGCCGGCGCCGACGCCGCCGAGATCGACGTGCAGCTCACGAGCGACGGGCAGCTCGCGGTCTTCCACGACGCCCTGCTGGAGTGCCGCACCGACGGCACCGGCCCGGTCGGCGCGCACACCCTCGCCGAGCTGCGCGCGCTGGACGTCGGCTACGGGTACGCGGTGCACGGCACGTTCCCCTTCCGGGGCAAGGGTGTCGGGCTGCTGCCGACGGTGCCGGAGGTCTTCGCGGCGTTCCCCGGCCGCGAGCTGAAGCTGGACCTGAAGCGCGACCGGGCGGCCGACGGCGAGGCGGTGGCCGCGTTCCTGGCCACCCTGCCCCCGGCGCGCCTGTCCGCCGTGACGGTGACCGGCGGCGACACGGCCGTGGCCGCGGTGGCGAGCCGCCTGCCCCAGGTCCGGACGTCGTCGAAGGCCATCATCAAGAGCTGTCTGCTGCGGTACGCCGGGGAAGGCTGGACGGGCCACGTCCCGTCCTCGTGCCGCCACCGGGAGCTGATCGTGCCGATCGAGTACGGCACGTGGCTCTGGGGCTGGCCGAACCTGTTCGTCTCCCGCATGCGCGCGGCCGGCACGCGCGTGGTGCTCGTGCGCTACGTCGGGGACTGGTCGGCCGGCTTCGACACCGCCGCCGACGTGGCCGAGCTGCCGGAGGGCTGGACCGGCGCGGTCTGGTCCAACCGCGTCGACGTCGTCGCCCCCCTCCTGCGCCGCTGACCTGCCCGTCCCGTCAGGACCGGGCGGCGGGCCGCAGCACCTCGGTGCACCACTGGCGAAACGTCGTCGGCGTGCTCCACCGCGCGGTGCGCTCGACGCCGTTGTCGAGGCCCTCGTCCTTGGCCACGGCCATGTCCAGCATGGCCTGCGCCATCGGCTCGCAGAGCCCGCGGCCGACCAGGTCCGCCCGGAACGTCTCGCCCGGGGTCCGCTGGTAGCGCACCGGGCGCCCGAGCACCTCCGCGATCGTCGCGGCCATCTCGTCGTAGGTGATGTCCTGCGGGCCGAGCACCGGCACCTCCTCGAAGCCGCTCCAGGCGTCGTCGAGCAGCAGCCGGGCCGCGACCGCGGCGATGTCGCGGGTCGCGACGGACGGGGCCGGGAGGTCCGGGCGCGACGGGCCGGACAGGACGCCCTGCGCCGCGATCGGCTGGAGCTGCCGCAGCGTGTTGTCCATGAAGGAGGGCATGGTCAGCGCGCGGTACGGCACGCCGGTCGCCGCGATCAGGTCGTCCATGGCGAGCGTCGCGGTGACGTGCCCGGCCCGGCCCGCGACCGGCGTGCCGCGGCCGAGCGCGGAGACGCCGACCACGCGGCCGGCCGCCCCCGCCGCGAACGCCTCGACGGCGGGGCGGGCGAAGCCGGAGTACGCCTCGTCGACGGAGCTCGCGCGCGGGTCGGCCGGCACGAGCCAGAAGACCGCGTCGGCGCCCGCGAACGCCTCGGCCACGACGGCCGGGTCGGCGTGGGAGCCGCGGACGACCTCGGCCCGTTCGGCGACCCCGGGGGCGAGGCGCGCCGGGTCGCGGGCCACGACGCGCACGGGCGCGCCGGCGTCGAGGAGGTGCCGGACGAGCTGCCGGCCGATGTTGGCGGTGGGTGCGGTGACCACGATCATGCGTGCAGTCAACGCCGATCCGTCGCGCGGCTGAAGGACCGATCCCGTCTCGATTGATACCCTGGCGATATGAGTGAGCTCGAGACGCGGCAGCTGCGGTACTTCGTCGCGGTGGCCGAGGAGCGGCACTTCGGGCGCGCGGCCGAGCGGCTCGGGATGGCGCAGCCGCCGCTGTCGCGGGCCATTCGCGAGCTCGAGCGGCAACTGGGAGTACAGCTGCTGGAACGCACGACGCGGCACGTCGCGCTGACCGCGGCGGGGGCGGCGCTGCTGGACGACGCCCGGGTGGCGCTCGACGCCGTCGCGACGGCGCAGCGACGGGCGCGCCGGGCCGGGCAGGCGGTCCAGTCGCTGCGGCTCGCGCTCAAGGCCGACTACGACGCCGGGCTCCTGCCGCGGGTGCTCGACGCCTTCGACGCGATGCCGGTCGAGCTGCTGCTGGGCGGGCACGGCGAGCAGGTGCCGGCACTGCACGACGGGCGGGCCGACGTGGCGCTGCTGCCGACGCCGTTCGACGCGCGCGGCCTGGACACCGAGCCGCTGATCACGAGCCCGTGCGTGGTGGCCCTGGCGGTCGCGGATCCGTTGGCGGCGCGCACCTCGCTGCGCCTTGCGGACCTGGCCGGGCGTCGCCTGCCGGACGGCTCCCCGGCCGAGCGCGGCCGCATGGCGCCGGTGCCGGGGCGGTCGTTCGACCTGTCGCAGATCTTCAACCTGGTCGAGGTGAGCGGGGTCGTGTGGTTCCTGCCCGAGTTCGTGGCGGCACGGTTTCCGCGGCCGGGCACGGCCTTCCGGCCGATGGTGGACCTGGAGCCGGTGACGCTGACCGTGACGTGGCCGTCGGCCTCGCGCTCGCCGGCGGTGGCGGCGTTCGTGCGGGTCGCGCAGGCGGCGGTGTCCGAGGCTCAGCCGGTGATGTAGCCGACGAGCGGGGCGTCCTGGGTCGCGCAGGCGGTGGGGGTGAGGGGCTCGGAGGGGGTGGTGCCGTCGGTGCCGGTGCGGAAGGTGCCGGGGGTGCCGGTGCAGGAGGTGGCGGTGTAGGTGATGCGCACGCCGCTGGGGTCCCAGGTGGGGTCGGTGCCGGTGCGGTCGCTGATCTGGTGCTGGTCGGTGCCGTCGGTGTGCATGACCCAGATGGTGTCGTTGTGGACGTAGGCGATCTGGGTGTGGTCGGGGGAGAGGGTGGGCTGGCGGCTGACGTCGTCGGTGGTGAGGCGGGTGGTGTGGCCGGCGTGCTTGAGGTAGATGGCGCCGTGGCTGGCGTAGACGGTAGGGGTGGTCGCGGCGGTGGTGGTGCTCGCGGCGGCGGTGGTGGTGCCGGCGAAGGTGGCCGCGGCGGCGGCGATGCCGGCGAGGACGAGCGTGTGCTTGATGGTGGTGCGGTGCATCCCTGCCTCCGGTGTGTGTCGCGTCCGTGTGACGCAGGGACCATCGGCGCAACCGTCCGGCACCTGAAGGAAACCGTCCGCGAACCCGGTGTGACGGATGCGTGCCGCTCGGCGGTGCGCCTCACAGCCGCGTCGCGGCGCGCACGAGGTCGGCGACGGCGCGGGAGCGGCTGTGCGGGGGCCAGGCGATCAGCGTGGTGATCTCCGGGGCGTCCAGCAGGGGCACGGCGACCAGGTCGCGGCGCAGGTGGGTGCGGGCCGAGTCAGGGAGCACGGCGCAGGCGCGGCCGAGCGCGATCAGCTGGTACAGCTGCGAATTGCCCCGCACCTCGGGACCCCGTCCCGGCCTGTAGCTGCCGTCCGGCTCGGGCCAGCGGGGCAGCGGCAGGTCCGGCAGGTCGGCGACGTCGGCCATGCGCAGGCTGGGCGCGGTCGTGAGCGGGTGCCCGGCCGGCAGCACCACGACCTGGCGCTCCACCGTGAGGACCTCGGTGTCGAAGCCGGCGGGCTCGTCGTAGGGCAGGTGCAGCAGCGCCACGTCCGCGCGCCCGTCGCGCAGGAGGCGTTCCTGCTCGCCGATGCCGCACAGCTGGACGTCGACGGGGACGGCACCGGGCTCGGCGGCGTACGCGTCCAGGAGCTTGGCCAGCAGCTCGCCGGAGGCGCCGGCCTTGGTCACGAGCACGATGCCGGGCTCGGGCGCCGCCGCGCGCCGGGTGCGCCGGGCCGCCGCCTCGACGGCCGCGAGCGCCGCGCGCGCCTCGCGCAGCAGCACGCCGCCGGCCTCGGTCAGGGCCACGCTGCGGCTGGTGCGCTCCAGCAGCGTCACCCCCAGCCGCCGCTCGAGCTGCCCGATCGCGCGCGACAGCGGCGGCTGCGCGATGCCGAGACGGGCGGCGGCGCGGCCGAAGTGCAGCTCCTCGGCGACGGCGACGAAGTACCGCAGCTCCCGGGTCTCCAGATCGATACCGCCAGGGTATCGCGGGCGACCGTATCGGTGTTGGCGCCCGGTTCCGGCCCCGGCCAGGCTCGACCCATGAGCGAAACGAAGGTCGCGCTGGTGACGGGCGCGAACAAGGGCATCGGGTACGAGATCGCCGCCGGGCTGGGCGCGCTCGGCTTCCGCGTGGGCGTGGGCGCCCGCGACACCGCGCGCCTCGCGGACGCGCTGGCCAAGCTGGAGGCGGCCGGCGCCGACGTGTTCGGCGTGCCCCTGGACGTGGCCTCCGACGAGAGCGTGGCGGCCGCGGCGGCGTCGCTGACCCGGCTCGACGTGCTGGTGAACAACGCGGGGGTGACGGGCGGGATGCCGCAGCAGCCGACCCTGGTCGACCTGGACGCCATCCGGCGCGCGGTGGACACGAACGTGCTCGGCGTCGTGCGCGTGACGAACGCGTTCCTGCCGCTGCTGCTGCGCTCCCCGGCGCCGCGGATCGTGAACATGTCGAGCTCGGTGGGCTCGCTGACGCGGCAGTCGGCGGGCGAGGTGGGCCCGCTGTCGGCCGCCTACGCGCCGTCGAAGACCTTCCTCAACGCGGTGACGCTGCAGTACGCCAAGGAGCTGCGCGACACGAAGGTCCTCATCAACCTGGGCTGCCCCGGCTACTGCGCCACCGACCTGAACGGCTTCCGCGGCGTGCGCACCGCGGCCCAGGGCGCGGCGATCGCGATCCGGCTCGCGACCCTGCCGGACGACGGCCCGACCGGCGCCTTCTTCGACGACGAGGGCGTCGTGCCCTGGTGAGGCCGCCTAGCCGGCCAGGAACCGTGCGATCTTCGCGTCGAACTGCCCGGCGATGCGCGAGAACCGCCCGGCGTCGAGGCCCGGCTCCCGGTAGCACATCTTGACCGTGTACGAGCCGTACCGGGCCCAGTAGACCCATCCCGCGCAGGAGTCCCGCCGCCCCGGCTGCGGGATCCCGCGGCAGTAGATCAGGGCCTGGTCGGCTTCCACACCCACCGCGAGCGGCGCGTCGTGCACGTTCTCGTCGCCGAAGTCCTCGCGGTCGTTGATGCGCGGGTCGCTCGCGGAGAAGCCGTAGAGCGCCGCGTACCCCGAGCGGTGCACGGTGATCGACTGCTCGAGCTCATCGCGCGGCCGCTCGACCTTCTGCCAGCGCCGCACGGCGAGCGGACCGTGGTCGAACGAGCGGCCGTTCTCCCACCGCTGGTCCGCGAGCGCTTCGATGCCGGCCGGCGGCACGAACAGGCCCTCGGCGGGCCGGCCGGGGCCGCTGCGGATGCGGTTGGCGGTGATGGCGGCGAGGGCGGCGAGGGCGGCCAACACCGCCACCGCCAACGCCGTCCAGCGGACCCAGCCGGGAACTCGAACCACACCGGCGGTCATGCGGGCGGCTTGCCGGTCGCGGCCGTGGCGTCGGCCTCGGCCTGGCGCAGCGCCTCGGTGGCGATCGTCAGTCTCCGGGCGGCCTGGGCGGCGGCCGGCGGCTCGGTCGCCGCGGCGGCCCGCAGCTGCCGCAGTGCCTGCTGCACGTGCTGGACCGCCTGCCGCTGCACGGCCTCGAGCTCCTGCTCCATGCGGGCGAGCGCCTCGGGCGCCAGCGGCGTGGACGCGTCGTAGACGAACGACCGCTCGAGCTCGCGGCGCCACGTCAGGAGGCGCTCGGTGAGCTTCGGCCCGAAGCTCGGGACCCCGGCGACCCGCGCGGCGACGACGTCCAGGGCGGTGTCGATGCCGTACGCGGACAGCATCGCGATCCGGCCCGCGGCGATGCCGGGAATGGCGGCCCGCTCGATGGGCCGGCCGGCCAGGAACTGCTCGAGCTGCGACTGCCGCTTGTTCCTCATGAGCTCGCGGGTCTTCGCCTCCCGTAGCCGCGGAACCGACTCCCAGCCCGCCTTGGCCCGCTCCACGGCCGCGTACGCCGCGGCGTGCATCGGGAACCGGTTCGCCCGATCGAGGTCGCCGGCGGCCGCCGCGTGCTGGTCGCGCACCTGCCGGTACCGCTCGGTCCATACCTTGCGGCGCGCGCCGGTCCGGTTCCACGCGATGCCGATCGTGACGACCCCGCCGAGCAGGAGCAGCAGCCCGACGGGCATCAGCGGCAGCCCCGCGAGGACGAACAGCACGCCGCACGTGTAGGCGATCCATGCCCAGGGCGGAGTCCTGCGCGCCTGTACGGCATCCGGGCTCGCCGGCACCGGGGCGTTGCTCGGGGCCGGCCGGGCCGGGGCGGGCCTCGGGACCTCGGCGACGAGGCGCAGCACGTGCCGGTACTCCGCCTCGAACCGGCTCACCGACGCCGGCGCCGCGACGCCGAACAGCAGCACGCTGGTGTTCTGCTCGAAGGTGCACCACGGGCAGGACGGCGCCTCCCGCGCGTACTGATGGGTGGCGTTGGCCCCGCACTGGGCCAGGTTCGCGGCCATCGCACCGAGCGCCTGCACCCAGCTGCTCGCGGCGGGCCGGGGCACTCGCCCGGCGGTCGGCGCGAACGCGGCCTCGAACAGCGCGCCGACCGCCGGGGAGAGGATCTCCATGCCGACGGTGTTGGGCGGGCGCTGCATCTCCAGCCTGGCGGCCCCGCTGCCGTAGGCGAACCGGTGCTCGGCGATCGCCCGCTCGATCGGCATCTCACCCGAGCCGAGGTACCGCCCGGCGTACGGGTGCCGGCCGAGCATCAGCAGCTGGAACAGGGTGACGGCGAGGCCGAAGGCGTCGTGGTCGGTCGTGCGGACCGTCGAGCTCAGGGACGCCCCGTGCAGCTCCGGCGGCAGGAACAGGGCGACGGCGACGGTGCACAGCAGCGGCGCGGCGCCCGGCACCGGGACCTGGAAGCTGTCGACGTCGATCAGCCGTACGGTGCCGTCGGCGAGCACCAGGATGGAGCCCGGGTTGACGTCGCCGATCACCAGCCCCTGGTCGTGGACGGTGGCGAAGGCCCGGGCAATGTTCGTGCTCACGTGCAGCAGGAAGCGCCAGTTGGCGCTCGGGAAGTGCTGCCGCCGGCTGCTGGGCGTGTAGAGGTGGTGCACGTCCCGGCCGCCCTTGACGGCGGGCAGCAGCAGACCGCGCGGCCGCCGGTGCTCGTCCAGCACGAGGCCGGACGGCCAGGCGGCGAACCGGTCGACCGCCTGACGGTTCCACTGCGACAGGATGCTGATCTTCCGTGCCCGCTCCGCCGTCAGCGGGGCCGTGTAGACCTTGACCGCCAGCGCCTCGTGGCCGGCCAGCCGGTACACGGCTCCCTCGCCGCCCTCGCCGAGCTTGTCGCCGAGCCGCAGGACCCGGCCCTGCTCGTCAATGAGTCGGGGCAAGGTCCGCCGGCTCCGTGACCCGGCTCGCCAGCACGAGCGTGAGATCGTCGTCGGTGCGCGAGGCGACGGGCGGCGAGCCCAGGTACGCCTCGAGGCCCGTGCTGAGCGTGTGGTCCTCGCCCCGCGCGGAGGAGTGGCGAACGGGACCGAGGATGCGGTCGAAGAACGGGTCGTGCACCCGCTGGGCGCCGTAGTCGAGTACGAGGTGCTGCAGCCCGTCGGTGAACAGCGCCACCTCGTCCTGGCCGTGCGGGAGCGAGTCGGCCTCGAGCCGCTCGAGGGCCGCGGGGTCGGTCAGGAAGGAGGTGGTGTTGGCGTACTCGCCCCGCTGCGGCCAGAACATCCAGGCCCACGCCCCGGTGCCCAGCTCGGGCGTGACGATCGCCCCGTCGCCGATCTGCGCGAACGCCGACCAGTCCGGGGCGAGCACCGCGCAGAGCAGCGTCGCGGCCAGCTCCCGCGGCGGCAGGCCCAGGCGCTCGGCCTCGGCGAACAGCCGCTCGCGCACCGCGGCGACGCAGGCCCGCAGCCAGTCGGTCCCGGCGGGCACCCCGTCCGCGAGCCGGCAGCGGATCTCGTCGAGCAGCTCGGCGCAGATCAGCTCGGCGCCGCGCGCACTCTCCGCCGCACTGCCGGCCCCGTCGGAGACGACGGCGACCAGGACCGGGCCCTGCGTCGAGGGCACGACCTGGCAGGCGTACCGGTCCTGGCAGGGCAGCCCCTCGCGGACGTGCCCGGTGCCCGGCCTGGCCGCCGCAGCGAACCGCCACGCGGCGACGCCCGTCATACTACGGCCCAGCCCTGCGGCGTGGCCGGGTTGACCAGGGGAACCTCCTCGTGGGTCTGCGATCGCGAGACCGAGCCCATCGAACTCGACAACCAGGTGAACAGGCCGGCGAAGTCCAGGCCGCGCAGCCGTAGCGGCTGCCGGCTGGTGATCTGGCCGAGCACGTTCATGTCCGCGCCCTCGATGCCCACGGCGAAGAAGCTGAACGCCTTGCGCTCCTCCCCTTCGGCGACCAGGGCGGCGGCGGGTCGCCAGTCGTCGGTCGGGGCGCCGTCGGTGATGAGGAAGACCCAGGGGCGGTAGTACGAGATGCCCTGCTCCCGATAGATGCGCTTGCGCGTCTCGACCAGCTCGAGCCCCTGCGTGATCGCCGCGCCCATCGGGGTGGCGCCCTCGGCCCGCAGCACCGGGGCGGTGAAGTGCGCGGCCGTGGTGAACTCCGTCTGGAGGCGCACCGGCCCGAACGACATCACGGCCACCTCGACGCGCTTGGCCGCCAGCCCGTCGCTCAGCAGCTGGCCGGCGAACGTCTGCAGCCCCGCATTGAGCTCCTCGATCGGCCGGCCCGCCATCGACCCGGAGGTGTCGAGCAGCAGCAGGCACGGGCAGCGAGGCTCGGGGTTGTCGACGAACTCGCTCGCATCGAACGGAATCTGGTCGTAGCTCATCAGGCGGTCCTTCATCGGCGGCGGGAACCGAGCCAGGTTACGCGCGGCCGCACCGCTTGCGCCTCGGGCCTTCGGGCCGATGTGCCCCGCCCGGTGGGGGACGCCTTCTGCGACGGGCGGCCCGGATGGTGACACTGGGTAATGCGGCGCGCCGCTGCGTCGAGGCCGGGAACGACCTGCTGACCGGGGTCGCCGGGGCGCACCCGCACCATCCGGTCGTCCTGGACCTGAAGGCGATCGTCCCCGGGGGCGTCAAGCAGGTCATCGCGCCGTGGCTGGTGCCCCGCCTCAGGAACGTGGCGACGACGGGCGCTCCCTGCAAGCAACCTTTCCCGGCGGTACGGTGTCCTTGGATCATGCCGAGCTGGGACGCCCCGCCCTCGTTCGAGGACTACGTGCGGGACCGACACCGTGAGCTGCTGCGATTCGCCTGCCTGCTGAGCGGCGACGCGCACCTCGCGGCCGACCTCGTGCAGGACGCGCTCGAGCGGACCGGCATGGCCTGGCGGCGCGTGCGCAAGCACGAGGACCCGGGCGGGTACGTGCGGCGGGTCATCGTCAACCGGTACCTCAACCGGGTGCGTGCCCTGCGCCGCGAGCGGCTCACCGACACCGCCCCCGAGGTCGTGCACGTCGACGCCGAGCCGCCGGACGAGCAGCTGTGGCGGGCGATCGTGGCGCTGCCGAGACAACAGCGCGCGGTCCTGGTGCTGCGGTACTACGACGACCTGTCCGAGCAGCAGATCGCGGCCGTCCTCGGCTGCTCGGCCGGCACGGTGAAGAGCAACGCCTCGCGCGCACTGGCCAAGCTCAGGACGGCCCTGGCCGCCCGTGACCTCGACGGGAGCGATCTGTGACGGACCTCGAGCAGCTGATCCGCCGGGAGCTCGCGGACGAGCGCCACGCACCGCAGGGGTGGACCGAGCCGGTCCGGCGCATTCGCAGGGGCATCCGGCGCCGCCGCATCCGCCGGTACGGCACGATCGCCGCCGCCGTCACCGCGCTCGCGTTCGCGGGCACCCTGCTCAGCCCGCCCGAGCCGGCGCCGGCCCCGGGACCGGGCGGCATCGCCTGGGCCGACACCCCGGCCACCCTGCCGAGCCTGGCCCGCACCAGCCCCCGCCCGGACGCGTCCCCCTGCGCCGGGTCCGGCTTCACCGCCCCGCCCTGGCTCGACGGCACGACGACGGGGGCGGACGGCACCAGGACGTACACGATGCTCGTCCCCAGCCGGCACTCCGGCCGCTGCACCCTGAGCGGCACCCCGCCCCTCATCGCCGACGGCACCGCCGTGCCCGCCGGCGCGCTGGTGCCCCGCGCCGACGGCTCCCGGCAGCCGGCGACGGTCGACCCGGGCGAGCCGGTGCGCGTGGACATCGCGGTGACCCCCTGCCCCGCCGGGCAGCCGCCGCCGGGCCGCGCGCTCGCCGTGACCATCGGCACGGCCCGGGTCGCGGTGCCGGGCATCATCGAGCCGGGCTGCGGTTTCGCGGTGAGTCCGTGGTACTACCAGGCGCCGCTGCGCAACGCCCCGCTCACGGTGACGATGACCGCCCCGGCGACCGTCCGGCGCGGCACCACCCTCGTCTACCGGGTGACGATCAGCAACGCGTTTCCACAGGCCTTCGGGCTCGACCCGTGCCCCGTCTACCGCCAGTCCCTCGGCGAGGCCCGCGGCACGTATCGCCTCAACTGCACCACGAAGACCATTCCCCGGCACAGCAGCCAGACGTACGAGATGCGCCTCGACGTCCCCGCGAGCACGCCCCCGGGCCCGGCGAGACTGTCGTGGATGGCCGCGACGCCGGACGGCACCGTGGCCATCGCGGACCTCGCCACCGGCGGCGTGACCGTGCAGGTCCAGCAGTGACGGCGGTTCGCAAGGTGACCGTGGCCGGTCGTGGAGCCGGTCGGCCACAACAACCCCCAGATCGGGCAGTGACAACTGCTCGACAACGTCGGACCTGCTGGTCGTCGGGCACGCGCGGCAGACGCCGAGCGGTCCGGTCCGGCCGATCCCGCGTCAGGAGAACGTGATCGACCGTGTCTCCTGCTGGTAGGACTCGTCAGTCTTCTCCGTGATGAGACGCTCGGCAACGGCCGGCTCGAGGTCTTCACGCGACAACAGCCATACGGTCGCCCGAATCTCCCGGTCGAAGTTGACGGCGACCTCCATGCCGAAAATCTCGGGCTGCGATGGAATCGGATGCTGCAGCCGGATGTAGGACTCCTCGTCGTGTCCCACTCCGTGCATCAGGCAGGCCAGGTGGCCAGAATCGATCGACTTCAGGTGGCCGGAGTACGAGAGCTCGCCTACGCCCGGATCGGTAGCCGTGACGACGAGCCGGCCCCGCCGGTCCAGCCGGACGTTCCACACCTCACGCCGCAAGATAGCAACGTTTCGAACCCGGCTGAAATGAAAGGCGTACCACACGCCGATCAGCGCGGCATTCGGACCGCCTTGGACCCGACGCCTCGATGCCATCCCCGCGAAAAACTTCACGATCGCTGTCAGGATATAAGGCGCCACGATGCCGACGATGGCAAAAACTATTTCAGACTGGTACTTTTGCAGCAACCCGCCCAACATTCGCCCTTTTCGCCCGAAGCGTTACCTGGCTTCATGGTATCGCGTCGTATCAATGGGCGCCGTAGTCGCTGACCGCCGGACCCGCTCGACGGCTATCCGCGGCGGCTCTCCACGAGGTAGAACTCCGATGCGTGGCGGTAGGGACCACCGTCGTAGTCGCCGTACTCGGCCTCGATCGTCAGTCCGGCCGCCTCGAGCAGCAATCGCCACTCACTGGGAGCGACGAAGCGATTCACCCAGCGGACGGTCCGGACCCGGACGCCGCCGGTCTCGTCCTGTCGGCGGTACCGTCGCAACTGCACGGCGAGACCGGACGCGGCATCGAACGAGTACTGGCAGCTCATCGATGTTGTCGATCCGTCCTTCGTCCGGGACTTCACGAGGTGATCCCGCCCGTCGTTGGCCAGCCACGCCGGCCAGGTCGACCACGCCAGCGCCTCGAAGACGAACCTGCCACCCGGCCGCAGTACTCGTCGGACCTCCCGCAGTACCGATCGAACCTCGGCCTGCGTGAGGCAGTAGTTCAGTGCACCGAAAGGGCAGATGATGAGTTCGAGTGACGTGGACGCCAATGGAATCGCATGCATGCTGGCGCACACCGTCGACACCCGAAGGTCATTCTCGATGGACCGCTGGGCGAGCGCCCGCAGCATGTTGGGTGATCTGTCCAAACCTATGATGCGGGCGCCGAACGCGGCGAGGGGCAGTGCAACGCGTCCGGATCCGACGCCAAGTTCCAACGCCCGTTCTCGGCCCACAATGCTCGACCAGTAACCAAGGTCTTCCGTGTAGTCCTCATAGGTCCAGTCATAAAGGTCTGGATGGTCCTCGACCGACTCGACGTCGACGTCGGCGTCGAGTCGGGGACAGTCACTGATCACGATTCACTCGGACCGGTGTAGAGGGCAACTCTGAACCCGAGATCGACGTATGCATTCTGGGGTGGATCGAAGGAGCGAAACTGCACCTCACGTGAGAGGGGCTCGCGAGAGAACCAGGAACCGCCGCGGACCACCCGGTCAGCATCGCCCTGCAGGTCGTGCCGCCCCGGTTCTTCCGCACCGTAGCTGACCGCTTTTGACCGGGTCCATTCCCAGACGTTCCCGACCAGGTCCAACGGTCCACCTGACCACGTCGACCACGGGAACAGGCCGACCGGGACGGCGTACTGCAGCCAGTCGCCGTGCTCCCGGCGCACGTGCGCCATATCGTCCGACCATGCTCCGGCCCATGGATGAGCGCGACCATCGGGCACGTCCATGCAGGCACGCTCCCATTCGAACTCGGTCGGCAGGTCGAACCGGTCGGCCGGTCCGATCCGGTCGGCCCGGCGCATGACGTTCGTGAGCCATCGACAGTACGCCAGCGCCTCCCACCAGTTGACACCGACAACCGGCTGTGCGGGACCGTTGTACCGCGGGTCCCACCAGTACAGCGGTACGTTGCGCATGAGCAGTTGGTCGACGAATTCCTCGATGAAGTCATGGTCGACGATGCCCTCGGAGAGTTCCTTGCGAAAGTGCAGCCGCTGCGATCGAATGAACGATTCGCGCGGGCCATGCTCCCCATCGATGAAATCGGCGTCCTGGGCGGCCCATCGTCTTGCCGGTCCCACGGGCCAGAGGTCGGCGTTGCTGTAGCCCGCAGCACTGATGAAATGGCTGTATTCGCGATTGGTCACCGGGTAGGTCGCGATCGCGAACCGGTCGAAGGTCTCGCGACGCGCCGGGCGCCATGCGATGTACTCCGCCTGGTACTTCTCCTCGGCTGACCCGCCCGGCAGGTGTCGGCCGATCGGGAAGGACCCTGCCGGCAGCCAGACCAGAGCCGGCATCTGCGGCTGATCCTGCTCGCCGGCGGCCAATGCCGCGGACATTGTCGCGGCGCGGTCCCTCATCCTCAACGGGGTGCCCCGATCGCCGACCAGCTGCGCCGCGACAGCCAGGATGTCCGACTTCAGGGCGGAGGATCGACCGGTGGGCGTCTCGGCCGCGACCGAAGCAAGGACCTCGCCGGCCAGCACTGCCAGCGCCGGGGAGTCGGCCTCGTACAGCTCGTTGGCGATCTGGCGGGCCGATCGACGACCAGCCATGTCACCCTGCGCGCTGGCCCACAGCCGCAGCGGAGCATGCCAGACCTCGTCTCTGCAGAGCTCGATGAGGAGCGCGGAGTCCCGCCGGACGAGCGCACAGCCGGCGAAGTAGTCCCGAAACATCGTTTGGCGGAACGTGAAGTGCGACGATGGCACGGCCGTCAAGAGCCCGTACCCGTCGCGGAGGTAGTGTATGTAGTCGAGCGTCACGGGAAAGACGTCCAGGAAGTCCTCACCCTCGTCCGCCGCCAAGGCACGGGAGATCGGCTCGTTGATCATCCGAACCGAAATCGAGGTCGCGGACCGATCACCGGCGGCGGAACTGACGATGTCGAACGCGATCTCTTCCAGAATCGAGTGGATCTCCGAGTTGTAGTTCGGACGACGGAAGCATGCCGGTCCACCGTTGGCAAAGCGCCGGCGCGGACGGTCGAGGAGAAACTCGTCGATCGCATACTTGCAAAACCGCCCGATCGACGTCGGAACGAAGCCCTTCTGCTCGACCGAAGCGACAAGAAGGTGCAGGAGGTAGGGAACCCGCGCGGCTGCGGCCAGCGACCGGTCCGCGCGGACGGCCGCGATCAACTGGTCGGCCAGGTTCCTTCTTGGATAGTTCACTGATGCAGCCACCCTCGGATGTACGCCTCGACATCTCGTTGCCTGGGTGCGCGGAGCTGATACGCCTGCAGCGACGGAAGTTTGGCACACGTCGAGGAGAACCAGGCCGCCTCGCTGATCGTGACGACCATGCGCAACGCGGGGAACTGGCCTTCCAGACGTACGATCGTCGCGGCGAACTGAGCGGGCGACCATTCGGCCGCCGTGTGCGCGGCGGAATCGTGCTGATCCGGGCCAGGGTTGGCGATCTCCTCGACCCCGTCCACGAAGAGAAGGCCGTACTCGAGCGCATCACGTACGGCGTCGCGAGCCTTCGGCGGATCGGCGCGCAGACCGGCCGACCGCACCGCCGCGCTCGCCACCGCGTCGGCGATCTCCTGGTCAGTACTCTCGGCGAGAAAACGTCCATACGTGAGGATGGGGACGGGCTGAACGGCGCGGCCGCTGACGAGCTCGCGCGCCAAGTTCGCGGCGTAGTAGCGACACAACGACGTGCGCCCCGTTCCCGGCGCTCCGACGAAGACGGCGGAGCGCTGGTTGCCATGCAGGACGATTCCGTCCAGCGGCAGTCCGGGGTCGTCCTCGTCGTCAGCGGAGGCGCGTCCGAGATTGTCCAGTTCCCGGGCGCCGAGTGGCATCCAGACGTCGGACAGCGATCGTCCGTCGTGGTTCACGCCCTCTTCGGGAACCGGCACGAAATTCGCAAGCATGCCAAGGTACTCCCGGAGATCGGGCGAAAGGGTCCGCCCGGTCGCCGGCGTCTCCTCGTCACGCACATCTGCCGGCCGGGGCGGCCGGGGCACGGCGCCGTGCCGAGGGCTCTCCGGATTGATCCTGCGCGGGATCGAGGTGTCATTCGACATCACTGGATTCCTTCACGGACGTCGAGGGCATTCGGCAAGCGACCGGCGTCTTCACCGGGGCGAGGCGACCCAGGCTGTCCCGCTCCCACGTTCGGCCGTCGAAGTCGACGAATCGCAGGACGAGCGGCGAGGCCAGTGACTGGTCGCACGGCCGGTCGATGGTGAGCTCGTATGTGGTCTTGCCGGGTATCAGCAGACCGTGATGGAGGTGGCAGAGGTGGACTGCCCCATCGGCGCTGTCCGCGGTCCACTGGAACAGCGGTAGTCGGGTCGCATTCTCGAACTGGACGGCCCAGTACGGCTGCGCGTTGTCCTGAAACACAGCCATCCACGCGCCGACGGCCGTCTTCACCTGCATCCGGCTCAGTCGTTCGGTGCGCAGGACGGTCACGACTGCGGTGATGACAGCTGCGAGCTGACCGATGCCGGTTACCCAGTCACCCCATGTGCCGGCCGAGTCGTGGTCGAAGTGCTTGCCGTATGGGCGTAGTCCCCACAGCGGCAGCGCCAGAACCATGACCAGTACGACGAGGAGCGTCCAGCGTGTCCCGGCACTGCGCCAGGTCCATTTCACGATCTCGGCCAGCCGCATGGATCACCCGGACATCAACCGTGACGGATCGGTAGTACGGAGGATCTTCTGGGTCTCCTCCGACAGCGGCTCGTCGGACAGCAGCGCGGCCACCAGTTGCCCGGTGACGGGCGCCAGTGTGATACCGACTCCGAAGTGCCCCGTCGCAATCACGAGCCGACGTTGCGAGTTGTCCACGTAGCCCACAAGTGGGCACCCGTCGACGGTCGCCGGTCGAATGCCGGCCCACTCCGACAGGGGCTCCCATCCGCTCGCGGAAGGGACCAACGCCAGCAGGCTCTTGATGATCACGGAGCTGCTCTCGGCCGTTGGCTCCTCGTCCCAGCGCTGCTCGTCGTAGGTGACGCCGGCGATCACGCGTCCGTCGCTGCGCGGAACGATGTATGCCGAGTGGCTGACCTCTTCCAGTTTGGCCTTCGCATAGACGTGGTGCCGAAACGGATATGTCACGGCGCCGGGAACTCTGAACTCGGCGGCTTGACCACGAACGGGAAAGACCGCCTCGCTGATCCCTGGCACGAGATCGGCTGACCACGCCCCGGCCGACACCACGCACTTGTCGGCAGTGATCTGCTCCTGGCCCAGCCGCACGATGACACCGGTAGCAGTTGGGCGCACCTCGTCGACGCGCTGGCCGGTGCGCACCGTGATGGTGGAAGTCCGGTCGATTGCCGCGCCCAGAGCCCGCATGAGGACGCGCGGCTCGAGAGCCCCCTCCGAAGGCAACCGGAAGGCGCACACGACCTCGGGCGAGAGCAGCGGCTCGTCGCGCCTGAGATCGGCCAGATCGACGTCCTCCACCGTGAAGCCCTGAGCACGCCACTCGGGCACAAGCCCTTCACGCAGCCGCATCTCCTCCGTCACGGAGAGCGCGACCTGCAGCAGGCCGGTGTCGAGATAAGGCACCGTCACGCCCGAAAGGCTTTCGATGTCATCGAGCCACCCTCGATACATCGCCCGGCTGGCCTCGGCCACGATGCGCAGGGGGCCTCGACAGAAGTCGTCACTCTGCGGCGTGATGCCGCCGATTGCCGCGCCGCTCGCGGCCAACCCGAGATCGGCCCGCTGCTCGACGATCACGATCTCGGCGAACTGCTCGCGGGCGGCAAGGGCGACCGCACACCCGATCACCCCACCGCCGACGACGACGAGTCGGCCGGCCGTCAATGCACAGCCCCTAAGCCATTGACCACGTTCGGGTCGGGGCGTCCGGCCGCGAGATTCACGAGGGAGGTCACGCACATCTCGGCCATGGCGTCCCGAGCGTCATGCGTGAGGGATCCGAGGTGCGGCGTGATCAGGAGACGTGACTGCGGATACTCCAGCAGCGCGGCGAGCTCCGGCACGTCGGCGCCGTAGAAATTGTCGAACGCGGCCGACTCGATTTTGCCGTTGCCGAGGCCCTCCAGTAGGGCGGCTGGTTCAACGATCGACGGCCGTGCGGTGTTGACGAGCACCACTCCGGCGTCATCGAACAGCCGGACCTCCTCGGACCCGATCATGCCTCGGGTCTCAGCGCTCTCCGAGACCATGACCACCACGGCCTCGGACCAGGCCAGAAGGTCAGGCAAGGGTCGATATGTCAGGCCGAGCCGCTCTTCCGTCTCGGGCTTGCGAGTGCGGGAGTAGTAGGAAACCTCGGCACCGAACGCCACTCGCGCGATCTCCGCGATGCGGGAGCCGATCGCGCCGAGTCCGACGACCGCCAGGCGGTGCCCACCGATGTCGCGCTGCTTGTCGGGATTTGCGTGACCACTGCGGAAGTCGGCCGCGTAGGCGGGGATCTGCCGGCGCTGCGCGAGAAGCATCCCGATCGTGAACTCGGCGACGGTGTTGGTCAGCGTGCCCGGCGTGTTGGTGACCGCGATGCCGAGGTCCCGCGCCGCATCGGCGTCCACGAACGAGGAGTAGCCGACACCGAGGAACCCAACCACCTTGAGCGACTTCGCCCGGGCGAGCGCAGCGCGGGACGCGAACTCGTCTCCGCCGAGAAGATAGGCCGTGCAGGGCTCCAGAGCCTTTCCCAGCCGCTCTTCATCCAGCAGCTCGGGCACGAGGTTCACGGTGAACCCGGCTGATCTCAGTTTGTCGAGGTACCGATCGTCGACGCTCGAACCGGTAACCAGGATTTGACCCAACTCGGCTGCCATCTGCGCTCCAATCAGTGTGCGGTTCGCGATTCATAGAGGGATGTGAGCTCGTCATAGTAACGCATTCGCGCATCGACGCCGGACTTCGCGCCCGAGGAGTACTGAGACGCCGTTTCAGGCTGCATCGATATCATGGTCGACGCAATGCGTGAAATGATTGCCGAGTGCTCGGTGTCTTCTTCGATGTTTGCCCGTAGAAATGCGCGGTGTCCCGCATCGGGCCACGCCTGGTCGAACGCCTTCTCTACGGCCGAGTACTCCGGCACCAGCATGCGTTCGTTACCGACTCCGAGACTGCCCAACGCCGACAGCGTCGACGTCATTGATCTTGCGATGGCTTCGAGGAAGCGCTGCGTGGGCGGCGCGAGTCTCATGTCGTCCTCAACGATGCCCATGCTCTCGCGCAAGTTGTGCAGCAGCGTGGGATGGGCGAACTTCGCCTCATCCCGCGTTGTCGGCCCGTGCTCACCGTGCACGACTACATTGAACATGGCCCGCAGATGGACGTTGACGATGGTGCTGGCCGTGAGGCTCAGGAGCTGCGCAAAAACCCCTGTGACAAAAACTTCCTGCTCCACCCACAACGCGAGCGCGTCCCGAGAGCGCCCGGCGATCGTGAAGAAGCGATGGTGCTCCACCCCGCACCTGTCGACCAGGGCATCTGCTTCGATCACCGCCGGGTGAAGATCCGGAAACTCGACGCGCCTGAATCGGCTGTCGTAGTCCCAGTCCCTCGCGTTTGCGTCGACCAGTGCATCAGCTGCACCGACGTGCCATGGCGTGTAGAGACTTCGACCCTCCAGGGTCATGCGCTCCCCGCCTCCCCCTACCAGGATTACGGACGAACAAGCCGTATGAGTCGCCCCACATTACGAAATTCGATGAACCGTCAGATCAGCCATATGTACGATCTCGGATGTCGAGCTGGCTCGGGACCGACCCATATCGTTCGATGTGCGGCACTGGGCGGCGCGACCGTCGGCACCGTTGAAGATCCTATGGGACACTGTCGACTCCCGTACAGCCTCCGCACGGTCGACCGGCCTGGCCGCTCGGCTGGCAGATTCCGCATCCGCCCGGGGGATGGAGCGTCGCTCGCTTACCTTGTCGCGGCCGCCGCCGAGCTACCGCGACAATGATCGTCATGGTTACCCCGAGCGCGCCGAGATAGGTTGCGAAGCCCGCCTCGGCCAGCGACCACCGATCCACCGTAAGGAGCGTGATTCCCGCGCTGGTCGCCACACAGGCATAGATCATCAAAGATTCACTGTGCGGATCTTTCCACGCCTTACGAAACGTCGGCACGGCCGCGAGCAAATCCGCTGTCACCGCAAGCATGACGGACGCGCCGGCGTCCCGGAACGTGACCCAGGCGACCAGCGCGATCAGGGCGAGCCCACCGCAGAGGACGTCCAGGCCGGAGACCGACCATCGCACATCACGGTCGCGAAGCAGAACGGCGAAGACCACAGCCGGATTGGCGGCGACCACCAGCGTGAGGATCGATTGCAGGCCGACCGAGGAGCCGACCTGGACCACAAACGCCACGCCTGGTGCAACCGCCCAGACCAGCCATGTGACAGGGTGCGGCCGGACCGTGTTGCGGATGGCGCCGCGCACGTACCAGGCCGTGCCGAAGATGTTGAACGCAACGGCGCAGAGTACGAACCTGGGATCGAGCATGTGCTGCCCCGGCCGCCGTGGACTAGCGATCTGTGTCGGGCGCGATGGGACGCGCAGGCTCGACCGAGGGCTGCAGGGTCAGCGGCGTCGCGAGATTCATCAGACGTAGATATATGCGTCGCATCTTGTCGAGGTCGGACCGGAGCATGGTCACCTGCCCTCTCGCACGCCCCTCGGGGTCGAAGAGATCCTCGAGGCCGACCTGCCCGTTGAATTCGATGAAGCCCTCGCCGATGTCGGTCAGGACGCCCCTGTCGGCCCGTTCCAGGTAGTCGCGGGAGATGTAATAGCCGCTGAGGCCCGTGGCCGCCTCGACGGTGTGTGCCTTGATCGGCGGTAACTGGATGAACTTCGCAAGCCGGTGCTCCTCGACGATGAATATTCGGGCGACTGTCGCGCCCCGCCCGGCCGCCTCGAGGTTCTTCGCGAGGAAGTTCTTCTCCAGTTGGGAGTCGTTCCATTCCTCGTCCGAGGATAAGGACACGGCATGGGCGTACTGCCCCGGCCGTAGCGCGTCGAACTGACGGAACAACCACTCGTAGTAGTCCGTGGTCTGCAATGAATCCGAACGCTTTTCCACCGCGATCCGGCGAAGCTTCTCGGTCGCGTCGATGACGATCTGCTCCTTGACCGCACGGAACTCGATCTCCGTGACACTGAGGTACCGCTGCAACAGCCCGTCGACGAGATCAACGTTGGACTCCGCCTGGAGATCAACGATCTCCGCGAGCTTTCGGACCGGCTGCAGCTCCTCCGAGATGGCCTGCTGCAAGGCGAACCGCAGGATTGCCAGCAGCAGGCCGACGATGGCCACTATCAGTGCGAGCTGCGATCCGGCGGGGCTGTGGTTGAAGTAGAAGTAGTTGGCCGCTTCGGCTCCAACGGCGATAACGAAGCCGACGACCGCTTCGCGATACTGGGAGAAAAACCCGCCACGGCGAGCGGTGCCGGAAACAGTCATGAAGGAACGGTGCCGCCTCACCTGAGACCACCCTCAAGGTGCCGACCGAGCGTCATGGGCTTCACTCCTCGCATCTTCGCGCACGGCCGCAAACTGAAGCGCGATGATCAGATTGCGCGCGTCTGCTCCGGCGCGTTCACCCGGCGCCGCCACGATCGACCGGTGCGCTGGTTCCCCGGGCTTCGGTCACCGGTCCCGAGCGCGGATCGTTTACTGCGATCGGCGTGGTGGTGAGGCCGAGTGGCTGGATGCCGCGCTGAAGATGTCGCCCAACGGGGATTTGCCGCGGTCGTGGCCGGGCGCGGTGAACCATTCGCGGCCGCAGACGGCGCGGAACAGCGGGCCCGGCAACCGCGAGAGCAGCGCCAGGGTGCGAATGCCGCTCCCGCCCTCCGACTGGGACACGTGCGCCCGCATGGCCGCGCGCTTCTGGTGCTCGTAGGCCTTCACGTCCACCACGTGCGTGATGTCCTCGCGCGCGGTGAAGACCCGGGACGGGTCGCCGAAAGGCAGCGACGGCAGGAAGCGGCCGGCCACCCGGAGCACGGCCAGCAGCGCGCGCAGCGACGCGCGGTCCACCGTAGCCTCGAGCAACGGCGTGCCCGTCAGGGCCGAGGCCGCCCGCGCCACCCGATGGACCTGCACGTGGTCCGGGTGGCCGTAGCCGCCGTTCGCGTCGTAGCCCGTCAGCACGTCCGCCCGCTCCGAGGTCAGGATCGCCGCCAGCCGGGCGGCCGCCTCGTCCACGGGCACGGACGCGAAGCCGGCGCCGCCGGCCAGGCCCGAGTCGGCGTACCCCAGCGTCTCGACCCGCGCGCAGCCGAGCGCCGACGCGGCCGCCATCAGCTCCGCGTGGCGGCGGGAGCCCAGGCCGGCACTCGAGGAGGCCAGGCCCGCCTCGCCCAGCGTGGCCGTCACGAGCACGACCCGGTGGCCCTCCGCCGCCGCGCGGGCCAGGGTGCCGCCCGTCAGCAGGGACTCGTCGTCGGGGTGGGCGTGGAACGAGACGATCGTGTGCTTAGGCATGCGCCCGTCGGTCCAGGAACGCCGCGGCGCGCGCGTAGAGCTCGTCCGCCGCGTCCAGCACGGTGTCCCATCGCACGCACGGTGCCACCGCCCGGTTGTGGGCGGAGACCGCGGCGACCCGTGACGGATCGTCCAGCAGCGACGACAGGGTGTTCTGCAGCTCGACGTCCGAGTGGACCAGCCAGCCCTCGACGCCGTGCTGGATGAAGTCGGCCACGCCGCTGCCGGCCCTCGCCACCACCGGCAGGCCCGCGCTGCGCGCCTCCAGGGCCGCGATGCCGAACGACTCGCGGGGGGCCGGGGCGATGTAGACGTCGGCCGAGGCGAGCAGCGAGCGGATCGAGGTGCGGTTGAGTGCCCCGGTGAAGGTGATCTCGGGGCAGACGGGTGTGGCGCGCCGCAGGCGGGGCAGGAGCGGGCCGTCGCCGACGAGGATCGCGCGGAAGTTCGGGTTCGTCTCGCGCAGGGCGAGCAGGGTGCGCAGCAGGGCTCGGGGGCGCTTGCGGCGCACCATGCGCATCACCGAGATGAACGTCGGGATCGCCGAGGCCGGGGGAGTGGGCGGCAGCAGCCAGGCGGCCGGGTCGATGCCGTTGGGCAGCACGGCGACCGGGGTGCCGTCCAGGGCCTCGCGCACGGCCTCGGCGGCGGCGCTGGAGACCGCGGCCCACTGCACCGGCCACGAGGCGGCGTCGAGCGTGCGGGCGAAGCGTCGTACCAGTGGCAGGATGTCGTGCCACATCGAGTGCACCGACACGACCGTCGGCAGGCCGGTCGTCGCCGCCGAGCGGGCCGCCGTCCAGGCCAGCGGGGAAAAGGCGGAGACGTGGGCGTGGACCGCCTCGATGCCGTGCGCCCGCAGCGTGGAGCCGAGCGCCTCGCCACCGAAGCGGCGGTAGGGGCCGGCGCCGACGCCCGTGATGCGCAGCGTCGGCACGTCGTCCTGGAACATGGCGGCGGCCGTCGTCGTCAGGACCATCGTCGAGTGGCCCAGGCGCGACTGGCGTAAGGCCAGGTCGTGCACCTGCAGCTCGACGCCGCCCAGGCGGGGGAGGTAGACGTCGGTCACGTGGGCTATGCGCATCTACGGCAAGTCTTTCGTCAAAGGGGGGCTACGCGGTGCGCCGGCCGAGCAGCCACAGCGCGGTGGCGATGCCGCCGACGGGGATCTCGGCTACGAAGACGAACGCGCGGTACAGCAGCACCCCGGCCAGGGCCCCGGTGGGGTCGGCGCCGAGGGCGATGATGACCGCGATGGTGCCCGCCTCGACCAGTCCCGCGCCGCCCGGGGTGATGGCGGCGAGGGTCAGGAGGCGCTCCGCGACGAGCCCGGCGAGGATGACGGGCCACGGGAGGTACACGTGAATGGCGACGAAACTGAGCCACAGCAGCGCCCCCTGCAGCGCCCAGTAGCCGGCCATGCCCCAGCTCAGCTCCGCCCAGCGGCGGCGCACGAGGCTGTCGGTGCCGTCGAGCAGCTCGGTGGTCGCCGACGTCCAGCCGGGGGTCCTGCCGGATTTCGCGAACCTCCCGAACACGCGCTCCGACCACGCGACCAGGCGCAGCAGGGGAGCGGCCCGGCCCAGCAGGGCGGCCGTGACCAGCACGCCGGCGAGCGCGCAGGTCAGCGCGCACAGCACCCAGAGCGCGCCGTGGCCGACGGGGGTCGTGTCGGCGGCCAGGAGCACCCCCACGGCCACCAGCGGCATGAAGAGCTTGGCGATGAGGTCCCACGCCTTGGAGACCACGACGAACCGGGCGAACTCGAGGCCGGTGTGCCCCCAGCCGCGGACCATCCCGAGGTTGAGCACGGTGCCGGCCACCCCGCCCAGCGGCAGGACGTTCGACACGGCGCTGCCGGACAGGTTCAGCGTCAGCGCGCGGCGGTGCGACAGGCCGGGCAGCGACGCGGTGAGCACCGACGTGTGCACCACCAGGCCCAACAGCCACACACCGCCCAGGAACACCGGCCAGCGCCAGCCGAGGTGTGCGATCATCCGCCACGCCTGCGACCACGAGGCACCGAGCTCGCCCAGGTGCACGGCCGACCACGCCACGAACCCGACCGCGCCGGCCAGCAGCAGCGACCGGCGCGCTTTCACCGCCATGCGGTCCCTCCCCCGTGCGGCCCAATCCAAGTCGCTCAAGGTCGCAGACGGAACCTGAAGAAATGCTGAACGGAAGCCTACGTCTAGATTGTGACAGCTGTTGCGGTGCTTTCGCGCACGATCAGCTCCGTGGCGAGCTCAATGCGTGGCGATTCGATCCGCTCGCCGTTCACGATGCGTAGCAGCGTGCGTGCGGCGGCCACGCCCATCTCGTGCAGCGGCTGGCGCACGGTCGTCAGCGGCGGCGCGGTCCACTGGGCGAAGTTCAGGTCGTCGAACCCGACCACGCTGACGTCGCCGGGGATGGTGCGCCCGGCCCGGCGGACCGCCTCGTAGACCCCGGTCGCCTGCTGGTCCGAGCCGGCGAACACGGCGGTCGGCGGGTCCGGCAGGGCGAGCAGGGACTCGGCCGCGCGCAGCCCGCCGTCGTGGTGGAAGTCGCCGTACCGCACCAGCTGCCGGTCCACCGGCAACCCGGCGGACTCCAGCGCCGCGCGATATCCGGCGATGCGCGCCCGGGTGCACTGGAACTGCTCGGGGCCGCCGATCGCGGCGATGCGCCGGTGCCCGAGCGACGCCAGGTGCTCGGCCGCCGCGTAGCCGCCCGCGAAGTTCGTCGCGCCGATCGACGGCGTGTCCGGCGGCGGCTGGTTGACGGCGTCGATGATGACGAACGGCAGATTGCGCCGGCGCAGGTCCTCGTGCTGGCGTTCGGCCATCTCGGACAGGACGAGGATGGCGCCCCCGGAGCCGCGCGCGAGCAGCGACTCGACCCAGCGGCGGGTCAGCGACTGCCGGTTGTGCACGGCCGAGACGACCAGGCTCAGCCCGGCCTCCTCGACGACCTCCTCGACGCCGGTGAGGATCGACAGCCCCCACACGCTGTCGAGCTCGTTGATGACGAGGTCGATGAGGTCGGTGCGGCGCCGCCGCCCGTTCCTGGCCGCGCGGGGCCGCTGGTAGCCGCGCTCGGCCAGCAGCCGCTCCACGGTCTGGCGGGTCTTCGCCGAAACATCCGTGTGCCCGTTGAGGACCTTCGAAACCGTCGAGACGGCGACCCGCGCCTCCCGCGCGATCTCCGCCATCGTGGGCCTGCCGTGCAGCGTCATGACCTCACCCGAGTTTCGAAAGCTGTTGCCGGGGTGCTTGGTGATCGGCACCGTACACCCCGCAGCCCGCTTTCGAAACGTTCCCGAAAGGGCGGACGGCGGCGACCGGCAAGCCGCGGCGACCCATGACCTAGTTTCCTAGGACGCGCAACATGCTGTGACGGTGGCCGCTGGGCCGGCCGCGGCTACCGGGAGTGCCCGACGAGCTCGATGCGGGGGACGGTGTCGTGCGGGAGGCCCGCGTAGTCCCAGCTGACGATGACGTCGAGCTCGCCGCCGAGCGCCCGGTTGAGCAGCTCCTGCAGCAGCACGCCGTCGGGGTCGTGGACGGTGTCGACGGTGTCGTAGCCGCTGCGGTCGGCGTGGTCGTTGCACGCGTCGACGTACCGCATCTCGCGCAGATAGATCACGGCCCGCAGGGGTGGCAGGTTGGTGTCCATGTACTGTGCATCGCGGCCCGGCGCCGGTTCGCAACAATTCGGGTCAGGGCAGGATCGCATCGACATATCCGCCGTCGACGCGCACCGCGCCGCCGGTGGTCGCCGAGGCGAGGGGTGAGCTGAGGTACACCACCAGGTTCGCGATCTCCTCGGGCTCGATGAGCCGTTGCAGCAGCGACTGCGGCCGGTGCCGGCGCATGAACTCGCGCTGGGCCTCCTCCCAGGGCAGATTGCGGTCGACGAGCTGGTAGACGAAGTCCTCCACGCCGCTCGTGTGGGTGGGCCCGGCGATCACCGAGTTGACGGTGACCCCGCTGCCGGCGGCCGCCTTGGCGAAGCCGCGGGCGACGCCGAGCAGCGCCGTCTTCGACACCCCGTAATGGATCATCTCGGCCGGGATCGCGACGGCGGAGTCGCTGGCGATGTACTGCACCCGCCCCCACCCGGCCGCGATCATCCCGGGAAGGTAGGCGCGGGTGAGGCGTACGGCGGACAGGACGTTGGTCTCGAAGTAGCGCCGCCACTCGTCGTCGGTGATCTCGAGCGGCTCGCGGGCCCCGTAGATCCCCAGGTTGTTGACGAGGATGTCGACGGCGGGGAGCGCCCGCAGCACCCGCTGGGTGCCCTCGTCGGTGGCGACGTCACCCGGCGCGGCGACGAAGTCCCCGTCGCCGAGCCGGTCGAGGGCCGCGGCGACCGACTCGTCGCCGCGGCCGTTGACGCCGACGCGGGCGCCGGCCCGCGCGAGCCCGGCGGCGATCGCGGCGCCGATGCCGCGGGTGGATCCGGTGACGAGCGCGGTGCGCCCGGTCAGGTCGATCTCCATCTGACCAATCGTGCCACCGGCTCGCCGTGTCAGTGGAAGACCTTGAGGCCGATGACGCCGGCGACGACCAGGAGCAGGCACAGCACGCGCGGCACGCCGGCCGGCTCGCCGAGCAGGATCATGCCGGACAGGGCGGTGCCGGCCGCGCCGATGCCGACCCACACGGCGTAGCCCGTGCCGACCGGGATCGTGCGCAGGGCGTAGCCGAGGCCGAGCATGCTCAGCGCGAGGGCGACGGCGAAGACGACGCTGGGGACGAGCCGGGAGAAGCCCGCCGAGCGGCTCAGGGCGATCGCCCACACGGACTCGAACAGGCCGGAGACGACGAGAACAAGCCAGGCCATGACCACCACACCATGCTTTCGGGCGGTCGTCTTTGCAGGCCGGGTACGACTCCACTCGTCCGGGAGCACCGCGAGTGCGGCGTCACGGTGAGTGTAGCTGCGACAACGATGTTCGCCGCCGGCGGGACCGGCGTGCGCGCCCGGAGCCCGCGAGCCGGGGCGATCGTCCCGGCGCGGTGTGATCGCTAGGCTGGACGGCATGCAGGTGCGCACCGCCCGCCAGACGCCGCGGCCGGAGGCCGGGCGTTTCGCGGAGCCGCCGAGCCCGCGCGTGGAGGACCGGCTCGTCGCGGGCCACCGGCCCGCCCGCTGATAGCGTGCTGGCGTGCAGATCCGATTCGACGTGCCGGCCGATCCCGGCTACCCGGGCCGTGTCGCCGCGGTGCTCAGCGCGGCCCGGCTGCGCCGGTTCACCGTGATCGGCGCGTGGCTGCTCGGGCTGGGCGTCGTCGGGGTCGCGCTGGAGCGGACGGCGGACTGGGGCCGGTCGCTGCACTCGCTCTATCTCGCCCTGATCATCGGCGGGATCCTGTCGATGCTCTATGCGCCGTGGGTCCGCTTCCAGGCCAAGCGCCGCTCGGGGCAGTATGCGGTCGAGGGCGGCTACGACATCACCGACGACAACATCATGATGCGCAGCGGCTCCGAGGAGGGCGGCATCGCGTGGGACGGCGTCTCGCGGGTGACCGAGACGCCGGAGTTCTGGATCGTGTACGTCGGGCGTATCCCCGCCACGGTGATCCCGAAGGCGTTCATGAGCGCGGAGGACGCCGAGACCCTCCGCGCGTTCATGGTCCGCAGCAGCCTGCTCGCGGGCTAGCCCCGGCGCGCCCGGTGCTCGGCGCGGGCGGGGGCGCCGACCTCGTGCAGGAAGGCGAGGGCCTGCCGGTAGGACGCGACGAGCCCGGTCTTGGCGTAGGGCAGCCCGATCTGCGCGCAGTAGGCCTCGACGATCGGCTGGGCCCGGCGCAGGTTGGCCGACGGCATGCCGGGGAACAGGTGGTGCTCGATCTGGTAGTTCAGGCCGCCCATCGCGTGGTCGGCGATCCAGCCCCCGCGCACGTTGCGTGAGGTGAGCACCTGCTTGCGCAGGAAGTCCTCGTCGCCGGTCGGGTGCGGCATCCCCTTGTGGTTGGGGGCGAAGGTCATGCCGAGGTACACCCCGAAGATCGCCTGGTGCACGAGCAGGAACGCGAGCGCCTGCAGCGGGGAGAGCACGAGCAGCAGCGCGCCGACGAACGCGACGGCGTGCACGACCAGCAGCGCGGTCTCCAGGCCGCGGCGCTTGACGGTGCCGTTGCGCAGGGCCTTGACGCTGGACACCTTCAGGTCGATCGCGAGCAGCGTGAGCAGCGGGAAGAACAGGCCCGCCTGGTGGCGGGTGATGAAGCCCTTCAGCCCGCGCCGCCCGATCGCCGACTCCGTCGCCCAGATGAGCACCTCGGGGGTGACGTCCGGGTCGAGGTCGTCGTGGTTGGGGTTGTTGTGGTGGCGGGTGTGCTTGTCCATCCACCAGCCGTAGCTCATGCCGATGCCGAGGTTGCCGGCGACGAGCCCGGCCACCTCGCTGGGGCGCTTGGTGCGGAACACCTGCCGGTGGGCGAGGTCGTGAGCGACGAGGGCCAGCTGGGTGAACGCCACCGCGAGGACCGCCGCGGTGGCCAGCTGCCACCAGGACGAGCCGATGAGGGCGAACGCGGCCCAGCCGCCGGCGTACAGGAGTGCGACCACGCCGATGCGGACCGCGTAGAAGGCGGGCCGGCGCTGCATCAGCCCCTCCGCGTTGATCCGGCGGGCCAGAGCGGCGAAGTCGCTGCCGGTCGTCGGCCGCGAAATGGTGGCAGTCATGGCTCCATCACAGCGGCGCCGGGGCGTCGCGTCAGGAGCGCTATGTCGTGCGCGGGGGTGGTGCTAGCACCACTGTCAGGTTCGCCGGGCACTATATGACGTGTGGATGTGGCGGCGACCGGTGTGTGGGTGGGCCGGCTGGCCCGGCGCGGCGTGAGCGCCGTGCTGGCCGGTCTGGCCTCGGTCGGCCTGGCCTTGACCAATCTGCTGCTGCTGGTGATGGCGCTCGTGGCGCTGATGCTGGCGCCGGTGCCGTTCCTCGGCCTGGCGCTCGTGCCGTGGGCGATGGCCCTCGTTCGGATGCGAACGGACCTGGAGCGGCGGCGGGCCTGCCGGGCCCGGGTGGTCGTGGCCCGCCCGTATCATCCGCCGCCGCCGGGGGCCGTCGCCGGCAGCTGGCCGTATTTCCGGTGGACCGTGACCGACCCGGCCACGTGGCGGGACCTCGCGTGGCTCGTCCCCGGGGCGATCGTCGGCGCCGGGCTCGGGTGCGTCGCGGTGCTCATCCCGCTGTACGGGCTGGCCGGCCTGACGCTGGCGCCGGTGTGGATCTGGCTCGGCACCGGCTGGTACGGCTACGGCGCCGTGTGGCACCTGCGGGCCCCGGCCGAGGTGCTGATGTGCCTGCCGCAGGGCGCGTTCGTCCTGGTGGCCGGCCTCGGCGTGGCGCCCTGGCTGCGCCGGGTCGACGCGCTGTTCGCCCGGCTGTTCCTCGCCCCGACGAGGGCCGCCGAGCTGCGGTTGCGGGTCGCCCAGCTGACGGTCACCCGGGCCGACACGGTCGACGCCCAGGCCGCCGAGCTGCGGCGTATCGAACGCGACCTGCACGACGGTGTCCAGGCCCGGCTCGTCTCCCTGAGCATGATCATCGGCCTGGCCGACACGCTGCTGGACCGTGACCCGGCCCAGGCGCACAAACTGCTCGCCGAGGCCCGGGAGGCCAGCGGCACGGCCCTGGACGAGCTGCGGCACCTCGTGCGCGGCATCCATCCGCCGGTGCTCGCCGAGCGTGGTCTCGCCGGCGCGATCCGGGCCCTGGCGATCAGCCTGCCGCTGCCGATCGCGGTCGTCATCGACCTGCCGGGCCGGCCGGACACGCCGGTGGAGTCCGCGGCGTACTTCGCCGTCGCCGAGGCGCTGACCAACATGATCCGGCACAGCCGGGCCCGCAGCGGATCGGTGTCGATCCAGCACGCCGGCGGCGGCCTGACCATGGTCGTCACCGACGACGGCAACGGCGGCGCGGATCCCGCCTGCGGCACCGGTCTGCGCGGGATCGAGCGCCGCCTCGCCGCCTTCGACGGCACCATCGCGCTGTCGAGTCCGTCCGGGGGACCCACCGTCATCACCATGGAGTTGCCGTGCGCGTTGTCATCGCCGAGGACCATGCCCTCCTACGGGACGGGTTGACCCGGCTCCTGCAGGCCTTCGACTTCGAGGTCGTCGCCGCGGTCGACAACGGCCCGGCGCTGCTGCCCGCGCTCGCCGAGCACCGCCCGGACGTCGCCGTGATCGACGTGCGCCTGCCCCCGACGTTCACCGACGAGGGCCTGCAGGCCGCCATCGCCGCCCGTGCGGCGATGCCCGGCCTGCCCGTGCTCGTGCTGTCCCAGCACGTGGAGCCGCTCTACGCCCGTGAGCTGCTGAGCACCCCCGACGGCGGCGTCGGCTATCTGCTCAAGGACCGGGTCTCCAACGTCGACGAGTTCGTCGGCGCCGTGCGCCGCGTGGCCGGCGGCGGCACCGCCATGGACCACGAGGTGATCACGCAGATGCTGGCCCGCCGGGAGCCGCTGGCCGTGCTCACGGCCCGCGAGCGGGAGGTGCTGGGGGAGATGGCCGAGGGCCGTTCCAACGCCGCGATCGCCGCCAAGCTGGGCATCACGGAGAAGGCGGTCAGCAAGCACATCAACAACATCCTCACCAAGCTCGACCTGCCGCCGTCCGACGACGACAACCGGCGCGTCCTGGCGGTGCTGGCCTATTTGAACGCGTGAGGGGCCGGCGCCCGCGCGTCTGCTGCGTCGAACCGGAAATGTGCGCTCCGGCCGATGGGTTGCGCCGAACATGACGACGATCGGACTCATCGGCAGCGGCAACATTTCGGGCGCCCGGCGGGCGCCGCGGACCGGCCCGCGCTGCCGATCCTCGGCGACGACGCCGCCGCGAAGCGGGCCGTGACGCAGTTCCTCGACGCGATCGGCTGGGACGCCGTCGACGGCGGGGACCTGGCGGAGAGCTGGCGCTCCCAGCCGGACACGCCGGTCTACGGCACGCCGTACCGCGAGGGCCCCGCCGACGCCCCCGCGATCCGGGCGCTGCTGGACAAGGCCGAGCGCTAACGCGTCTGGCGCACCGACCCGTCGGCGGAGATGCGGATCTCCGCCTGCGGGGTCGGGTCCGCGCACGACGGCCCCGCGTCCGGGCAGGCTCCCCGCGGCCGCACGGTGACCGACGCGGCGACGGCCAGCGGCGCGCCCGGCGGCGTCGACACGTCCACGGTGACCGCCTCCAGCGTCAGTTCGGGGATCGGCGCGTAGCCGTAGCCGGGCGCCGGCCCCGGCTGGCGCACCGCCCCGCACACGGCCGCGGGGTCGCCGGTCGACGGGCACGGCAGCGCGCTCAACGTCGCCGACACCGGCAGCGGCACGTCCAGCTCGCGGCAGCCCCACGACCCGCACACCCGCAGGTGCACCAGCGGCACCCGCTGCGCCACCGCCTCGTCGACCGAGACCCCGAAGCCGCGCATCAGGGCCGCCGAGCCGGCCTGGGAGTGGACCGGCCCGGCGGGCGCGCACCCGCTCAGCAACACCGCGGCCAGGGCCGCGAGCAGCAGTCGTCTCACACGGACACAGACGCCGCCGGCGGCTCGGCGGTTCCCGCCGCGCGCAGCAGTGGCAGCAGCCCGCGGCCCTGGCGCTCGACCTCGGCCAGGTAGGGCGTGTCCGAGAGCACGAAGTGGGTGACGCCGAGCTCGCGGTAGCGGCGCAGCGCCCGTGCGACGTCCGCCGCGGAGCCGACCAGCCACGTGGTGCCGGCCCCGGCGCCGCCGACCCGGCCCGGCGCCGTGAAGAGGCACTCGTCGAGCACGTCGCCGCGCGCGGCGAGGGCCCGCAGGCGCTCCTGCCCGGTGGCGGCGTCCCAGTTCGCGTCCCGCGCGACGCCGGCCGCGCCCATGCGGGCGACCCGAGCCTCGGCCTCGGCCCAGGCCTCCGCGGCGGTGTCGCGGACCAGTGTGGTGATCCGCAGGCCGAACTCCAGCGGCGGCAGGTCGCGCCCGTGCCGCGCGCCGAGTGCGCGCAGCCGCTCGATCCGCTCGCGGACCCCGTCGAGGGGTTCGCCCCAGAACAGCTGCACGTCCGCCTCGGCCGCCGCGACCCGCTCGGCGGCCTCGGAGGCGCCGCCGAAGTACAGCCGCGGGTGCCGTCCCCGCACCGCGAGGGTGGACTGCTCGACGCTGAAGAACTCGCCGCGGTACGTGACCCGCTCCTGCGTCCACAGTCGCCGCACGACCTGCAGGAACTCGCGTGTGCGGTCGTAGCGGCGGCCCGTGTCGGCCTCGGCGTCGCCGTATTCGGCGAGGGAGTCGCGGCCGGAGACGACGTTGGCGAGCACCCGGCCGCCGCTGAGGTGGTCGAGCGTGGCGGCCGCGGCGGCGAAGCGGGCCGGATGCCAGTAGCCGGGCCGGATCGCGATCAGCGGCCGGAACGTGGTCGTGCGCGCCGCGAGTGCCGTGGCGACGGTGAACGTGTCGGGCCGAGCCCATCCGGCGCCGATGAGCGCCCCGCCCCAGCCGTGCGCCTCGACCGCGAGGGCCTGCGCGGTGAGCGTGTCGAGGCTGTTGTGCCCCTCGACCACGTCGTCGCCGCGGTGGCCCGGCCGCACCTCGTTCGGGATGTACCACAGATATTCGCTCGCCGCGTCTTCGCCCGCCATGGCCAAATCATATGAAGCAGATCGGAAAATCCGCTAGGCGTCGGGGTCGGGTCCGGCGTCGACGCCCTGCGCCGCGTGCTGGAGTGGAAGGGTCTGCGGGTGCGCCAGGTCGTCAACATCACCGACGTCGGGCTCACGGTCGTCGCGAGCGACCTCGGCGAGGACAAGGTCGAGGCCGCCGCGCGCCGCGGCACTTCGACATCCACACCGGCGGCGTCGAGCACCGCGAGATCCACCACGTCAACGAGATCGCGCAGTCCGAGGCGTACCTCGGCGAGGACCGCCCCTGGGTGCCGCTGTGGCTGCACAACGACCTCAACACCCCGCGGGCGCTGGCCGACCTCGACACCGTCGTGCGCGGCGACGACCTGCCCGACACCGGCCTCGCGGCGCTGCCGGCCGCGGCCGACACGGTGCTCGGCCTGAGCCTGGGCGAGCTGAACCCGGCCGACCTCGACGGCCGCGCCGACGTGTCCCCACGGTGGACGACGAGCTGCGCGCGCTGCTGGCCCGGCGCCAGGACGCGCGGCAGCGCCGCGACTGGCCCGAGTCCGACCGCGTCCGCGGCGAGATCGCCGACGCCGGCCGGCGCGTGGTCGACACCCCCGAGGGCCCGGTGCTGGAGCCGCTGCGGTAGCTCACGTCAGGGGCGTCGCGACGAGCAGGCCCTCCTGGGTGACCGTGGCGCACAGCTCGCCGGCCGCGGCCCTGCGCGACGGCTGGCCGCACACCGGCGACGTCGGCCGCGTCGACCGGGCCGGGTACGTCCACCTCCGCGCGACGCCGTCCAGAAGGTCCCCAAGCCCCCGCCTGCGGGAGCTGCACGCCGAGCAGCGCCAGGCGGCCCACTGCCCCGGCATCCTGAGGAAGAGGCGGACCGAGCATCGGCTCGACCGCCGGCCCGCACGCCGTCGCCGCGGGGCTCAGGCCGGCTGGGAGAGGGCCCACTCCACCGTGACGGTCACGGTCAGCCGCTGCCGCCCCGGTTCGATCGGCATCGGTGCGCCCGCCCCGGCCCTGGAGTCCCGGCCACCCGGCGTCACGTCGCCGGCCGGCACCTCGCTCACCCGGATGACCCGCCCCAGGGGCCGGCCGGCCGCACGGGCGTACAGGTCGGCCTTCGCCCGGGCGTCGGCGAAGGCCTGCTTGCGCGCCTCGGCGAGCAGCGCCGTGTCGTCCTCGACGGCGTACCACACGCCGTTCAGCCGGGCGGCGTCCCCGCCCGCCGCGATGGCCTCGGAGATGACGGTCCCGGCCCGCGGCAGGTCCCGGATCGTCGCGGTGATCCCCTGGCTGACGGTGTAGCCGGTGATCGTGCCGTTGTCGTTGTCGCGCTGCGAGCCGATGGTGACGTTCGACGTCTGGAGGTCGGCTTTTGTCAGCCCGGCACGCACCAGCGCGTCGCGCATCCGGGTGGCCGCGGTGTTCGCGCGGTCCAGGGCTTGGTCCACCGCGGTCGCGCTGGTCTCGACGGCAAGGTCGGCGGTGAGCGTGTCGGGCTCACCGGAGACTTCGCCGGTACCGGTGACCAGCACACTGTCCGCGGCCTGCTCGGCAAACGCCGGCCGCCCGCCCAGCAGCGACGAGGAGAGCACAACGAGGCTCGTCAGCGCGACGAGCACAGGCACACTGGCACGTGATCGGGACATTCTTCACCTTTGGGTCGTTTGCCCCTATTCAAGCGGACTGCGTTGCGCCGCGCCGGACGATCGGCGAAACCGGCTCTCAGCGCCGCCCGACGCGTGCCGCGCGCACCAGGCGCGTGACCGTGACGGTGAGGACGGCCGCCCCGGCGAGGGCCAAGCCCGTCCATCCGAGCGCGGCGGCCGCACCCGGAGGGCGAAACGCCTGGTCGGGCGCCCACGGGTACATGACGGCCGGGACGGTCACGCCCTCCTCGTCGACGCCGTCGATGGTGACCGGCCGCGGTGCGCCACCACCGTCAGGGACGAAGTCCCCCCAGCACGTCGGACCGTGACGCGGCAGTCCGGTGCCGCATTCCGTCGTGCCGACCCGGCCGCTGACGCCGACGCCGGGCACGAACGCGAGCAGCCACAGCACCCCGAGCCCCAGCAAGGCCGACCCGACGATGAGACTCGCCACGGTCGCGACGCGCTGACGCATGGACGCCACCATAGGCGCCGCGATCAGGAACGCTGCTGCGAGTCGACGGCCACGTACGGGTTCAGGGCGGCGGCCAGCAGCTCGCGGTCGTTCTTGTCCAGCGACTCCCCGGTCCAGGTCTCGGCCAGCTCCAGGACGTCGCCACTGTGCATGGTCAGGCGCACCTTGATCGGCACGTTCTTGAGGATCTCGGCGGAGCGGACGTCCTCGTAGGCCACGAACCGGTGCTGCCGGGCCAGCTGCGCGACCGGCGCCGACCGCAGGATCTGCACGAGCCGCTGCTTGCCGTCGTCGGTGGACTTCGGGCCCGGCACGAGCAGCAGGCCGTTGGTCAGCAGCAGCACGTCGAAGTGCAGCTTGCCGGGCGCGTTCATGTTCGCGATGCCGCCGATGACCTCGGCCCCGTCCGCGGTGGCGACGGCCGAGCGCTGCCGGACCGCGGCCACGTCGACGCCGAACTCGGCCAGCCGCCGGCGGGCCTCGGCCACCGTCTCCGGGGCGGTGGCGAGCCGGGAGATCTCCATCGTCGGCACCTCGGTGCCGTCGGGGCGGGCGAAGGTGGCGCCGCTGGTCCACGAGTGCTTCCAGCGCCCCAGGCCCCCGGCGCGGGCGGCGAGCCCGATCGCGGAGTCGATTCGGTCGACGAGGATCTCGTGCTGCTCCCGCGGGCTGCCGTGCGGCTCGACGGCCCGGCCGAGGTCGCCCGCGCCGCCGCGCTCGAGGATGTGCAGCACCAGCGCGAGGTCGCCCTGCGGCGCGCCGCCCATCCGGGCCGCGGCGCGGAACAGCGTGTCGACGTCGCGCTGCGCGCGGGCCGCGATGGCCGCGTCGGTGAGCTCGTCCCACGGCAGCAGCGTCTTGTCCTCGATGTTGAGCGCGGCCCGCTGGAGCCGCTGGGCGAGCGTGGCCGGGTCGGCGAGCAGCACCGCGGCGGGGCGATCGTCGGTGGCGACCCCGGGGTCGGGCATGGCCTGCATGGCGTTGATGCGGTCGGCGATCGGCGGGTGGGAGTCCCAGCGCGACTTCTCCTGCGGCGGGGCGGAGTCGCGCAGCTTGGCCAGCTCGCCGGAGCGCCCCTGCAGCAGCTGGGCGAATCCGCCGAAGACGTCGCGGGGGGCGAGCTTGGCGTCCCAGCCGATGGTGACGTACCGCCCGACGAAGAAGTTCCACGCCGCGTCCACGACCGCGAGGTCGCGCATCGAGCTCACGGCGGCCGCCCGGCCCGCGATCCGCACGGAGAACTCGTCGGCCTCGTACTCCATGCGCCGGCTCACCGCCTGCTCGACGAGGATGTAGAGCCGCGCGTAGGCGCGGAACACGAACCCGGCGAGGCTGCTGGGCCCAACCTGCGCGATGGTCTGCACGATCGCCATCCGGCCCCGGTGGGCCAGGGCGCCGAGCTTGGTGTGGCTGCCGGAGTAGTGGCCCAGCTCGTGCGCGAGGACCGAGCGCAGCTGGGCGACGGTGAAGGCCTGCAGCAGCGGCAGGCCGACGTACATGATCCGGCGGCCCCCGGCCAGTCCGAGCAGGCGCGTCTGCTCGGCCACCGCGGCGTTGACGTCGGGGATGAGCCGGATCTCGTCGGGCGCCCGGGTGCCGACCTGGTGCGCGAGCTCGTGCGCGGTGTCCCAGAGCCCGCGCGCCTCGTGCGGCGCGAGCGGCAGCCCCTCGGGCTCGCCGGGCTTGGCGGTCAGGATCTTCCAGAACGCGACCACGAGCCCGGCCGCGACCGCGATGGTGAGGAACGCGAGCTTGCCGGCGGCGGCGCCGGGGTGCTCGGTCCACAGCCAGACGGTGGCCCAGCCCAGCCCGCCGATGAGCGCGACGGCCAGCAGGTAGAACCCGGCGAGCAGCACCACGGAGATGGCGGCCCGGATCGTTGTCTTCATCGCTTCGTCCCCCGTATGTGTGAGCGGCTCACATTATGCAGGCCGCCTTCGGGATGCGTCAGGCCCGACGGATGGCCGCCAATTGTCAAGTATTGACAGATCTCCATGGGATGCGAGAACCTTCATGAGCGTCGATTCGGCGGTCGGCGGCCCCTCGCCGGTGCATCGATCGGAGCGACGTGAGAAGGCTGCTCTGCAACGTCCTGGCCGCGGCATGCGCCGCCGCCGTCACCGTGACCGCCCTCGGCGCGCCCGCCCGGGCCGCCGTACCCGCCGACCTCACTGGTCTCGTGAACCCGCTGATCGGGACGCAGCAGGAGGGCAACACGTTCCCCGGTGCGGCGCTGCCGTTCGGGATGGTGCAGGTGAGCCCCGACACCGGGTGGGGGACCGGCTACAACTACGACCACACGAAGGTCTGGGGCTTCTCCCAGACGCACCTGTCCGGCGTCGGCTGCGGCGTCGCCGGTGAGGTGCCGCTCATGCCGACCGTGGGCGCGGTGAACAGCAACGACCCGAACACCTACGGTCAGGGGCTCAACCACGGCCAGGAGCAGGCGACCGCGGGCTACTACAAGCTCGGGATGCCCAACGGGGTCACCGCGGAGCTGAGCGCGACGCTGCGCACGGGCTGGCAGCGCTACACGTTCCCGGCCGGCACCGAGTCCAACGTGCTGTTCAACACGGCCCAGGCGCGCGGCCAGACGCAGGGGGCGAGCACCTCGAGCGTGTCCATCGTGGGCAGCGACACCGTCGAGGGATCCGTGACCGTGGGCGGGTTCTGCGGCTCGTCGCCGGCCCACACGGTCTTCTTCACCGCCCAGTTCTCGCGGCCGTTCGCGTCGTTCGGCACCTGGTCGGGCTCCACGTTCACGGGCGGCTCCCGGGCCTCGTCGGGCAGCGGTGCCAAGGGCGGCTGGGTGCGCTTCGACACCAGCTCCGACCGCTCGGTCACGGTGAAGGTCGGGCTCTCCTACACCGGCCTGCCCGGCGCGCGGGCCAACCTGAGCGCGGAGACCTCCGCGGCGGGGTTCAACTTCGACACGGTACGGCAGGCCGCCCACGACACCTGGAACGCCAAGCTGCACAAGGCCGAGGTCGACGGCGGGACGACGGACCGGCAGGTCGCCTTCTACACCTCGCTGTACCACGCCCTGCTGCACCCGAATCTGGCCGGCGACGTCGACGGCGGCTACCGCGGCTTCGACAACGCCGTGCACACCGCGTCCGGCTACACGCCGTACCAGACGTTCTCGCTGTGGGACACCTACCGCGCCCAGAACCAGCTCGTGGCGCTGCTGGAGCCGCAGGTGGCCCGCGACTCGGCGCTGTCGCTGCTCGCCGTCGACCGCGAGCTCGGCTGGCTGCCCCGGTGGGCGCTGGACAACACCGAGACGAACACGATGACCGGCGACCCGGTCACCCCGTTCCTCGTCGACCTGTGGTCGCGCGGGCTGCTGTCCGGCTACGAGGAGCAGTTCTACACGGCGCTGCGCAAGAACGCGTTCGGCACCCCGCCCGCGGCGAGCGGGCTCAACGGCCGCAACGGCAACCCGTACTACACCGCGCTCGGCTACGTCCCGACCGGCGTCACGTGCAACCCGACCAACTCCTTCGACCACGACTGCCAGTACCCGAGCTCGTCCACATTGGAATACGCCGCGGCCGACTCGGCACTGTCCATCATGGCCCGGGCCCTCGGGCACACCGCCGACGCGGACGTGCTCGCCGCGCGGGGCCAGCACTACCGCAACCTCTTCGACCCGTCGATCGGGTTCTTCCGGCCCCGCAACGCCAATGGGGTCTTCGCGGCCACCTACTCGCCGACCGACGGCGCGCACACGTTCCACGAGGCCGGGGCGTACCAGTACCAGTGGCTGGTCCCGCAGGACCCCGACGGCCTGGTGGGCCTGCTCGGCGGCAAGGCGGCGGCGAACACGCGGCTCGACCAGTTCTTCGCCTACGACAGCCTGCTGAGCGACCCGTCCGGCACCGCGCACAACACCTGGGTCAACGGCGCCTACGACTACTACAGCTTCACGACCTACAACCCGAACAACGAGCCGGACCTCCTGGCGCCCTTCACCTACCTGTGGACCGGCCAGCCGTACAAGACGGCGACGGTCCTGCGGGCCGCGTACACGCTGTTCGCCAACGGGCCCAACGGCGTCACCGGCAACGACGACCTCGGCACCATGTCGGCCTGGTACGTCTTCGCCTCGCTGGGCCTCTACCCGCTCATGAACGGCGCGAACTTCTACGGCGTCAGCACCCCGCAGTTCCCGTCGGCCAAGGTGACCGTGGGCACGCTCGGCTCCCAGCAGGGCGGCACGATCACCATCGCCGCGCCCGGCGTGAGCGACGCCAACCGCTACATCGGCACCGCGACGCTCAACGGCGCCGCGTTCACCCGCACCTGGCTGTCCCAGGTCGACATCGCCCACGGCGCTTCCCTCAGCTACAGCGTCAGCGCTACCCCGGGTGCCTGGGGGACCGGCGCGGGCGACACGCCGCCGTCGGCGAACCACACCACCCCGCCGGCCACGCAGCCGAACCTGGCCCAGGGCAAGGCCGCGACCGGCTCGGCCGCGTGCGCGCCGGCGGAGGGCCCGGACAAAGCCGTCAACGGCAGCGTGACCGCGGGCAACGCCGACAAGTTCTGCTCCGGCGGCGGCTCGGCGTGGCTGCAGGTCGACCTCGGCTCCCCGCAGACGCTGAACCGCTTCGTGGTCAAGCACGCGGGCGCGGGCGGCGAGCAGGCGGCGTACAACACCAGGGCCTTCACCATCCAGACGTCGACGGACGCCGCCACCTGGTCGACCCCGGTGACGGTCACGAGCAACGCGGATCCCGTGACGACGCACCAGATCCCGGCCACGACCGCCCGCTACGTCCGGCTCAACGTGACGACCCCGACCCAGACGTCGGACACCGCCACGCGCATCTACGAGCTCGAGGCCTACGGCCCGGTGCTGACCAACTGGGCCCTCAACCGCCCGGCGACCGGCTCGGCCCCGTGCGCGGCGACGGAGGGCCCGGAGAAGGCGGTCAACGGCACCGTCAACGGCGGCAACGGCGACAAGTACTGCTCGGTGTCCGCGAACGCGACGCTGCAGGTCGACCTCGGCGCGACGCGGTCGATCAGCCGCTTCGAGGTGGCCCACGCCCAGGCCGGCGGCGAGTCGGCGGACTGGAACACGAAGGCGTTCACGATCGACGTGTCGGCGGACGGCACGACGTGGACGAGGGCCGTGACGGTCACGAACAACACGGCCGCGAACACCGCGCACCCCGTGGCGGTGCCGGGCCGCTACGTCCGCCTGACGGTCGGCACGCCGACGCAGACCACGGACGCCGCGACGCGCATCTACGAGTTCCGCGCGCTCGGCTGAGCGACACGGGTGAGGAGCCGGGTGATTCGTCTGCTCACCCGGCTCGAACAGGATCGGCGAGGGCCGATGGGGCTTACGTTCCTTGCATGCCTCCGGCCCTCGTTCGCCCGTACGTACGGGTCATCCCCATCGCCCATATCCCGCCCGCCCCGCCGCGGCGATCGACGGTGCCGCCGCGGCCCGCCCAACCCACGTATCACCCGCGCCACATCAACCTCAACCCACCGCAGCAGCCGCCCCGGCGACGACACGCCCGTCGCCGCCGGGCCCCGGCTCTGGCCTGGGGCGCGCTGCTGATCACGCTCACCGGCGGCGCGATCGCCCTCAAGGGCGGCGACGACCTGATGACCCAGGCCCAGGCCGCCGAGTCCTCCCACCTGGAGACCGCGCTCGTGCCGGCGCCCCTGGACGTCGTGATGCTGACGCCCGCCCGGAGCCGCCCGGACGCTCCCACCCGGGTCCGGCATTGAGCTGCGGCTTCACCCATGAGCCGCGGGTTCGAGCCTGCCTCCGGTGACCGACCCGTCGGCCCCGGTCACCGGCTGATCCGCCCCGCCGGTCGCCTCCGCGCCGGCGGTCACCTAGGGCGGCGCCTCGAGGCGGCGGGCGGCCAGCAGGAACGGCAGCGCCAGGAGCTGCAGCAGGCCCGCGAGGACGAACGAGTGCGGGTAGCCCCACGCGTCCGCCGCGCGGCCGAGCGCCGGCTGCAGCGCGGCCCCGCCGCTGGAGGCGATCAGCGAGTCGAACGACAGCACGGTGGCGCGCCGGTCGCTCGGGACGAGCCCGTTGAGGTACCCCTGCCGCGAGGGCAGCACGCCCGCGGTGACGAGGCTGTAGGCGGCGAGCAGGGCCAGCGCGAGGGGCACCCCGGTGACCATCCCGAACGCGGCCAGGACCGCCGCGTTGAGCAGTGCCCCGGCGAGGAGCACCGGCACGCGCCGCCGGAAGAGCGCGCGCAGCAGCGGCGACAGCAGCCCACCGGCGGTCTGCGCGACGGCCTGCAGCGCCGCCGCGACCCCGAGCAGGCCGTAGGCGCGCTTGTCGGCGTCGAGCTGCAGCAGGTACGGCTTCATCGTGAACGCCACGTAGTAGCCGACCCCGGCCGCGGACCAGGCGCCGAGCATCACCCAGCGGACGGCCGGGCGCCGCCAGCCGTAGCGCAGCGACGCCGACACGACCGTGCGCATCCGGGCCAGGGGGCGCCCGGCCCGGCTCGGGGTGAAGCCGATGTCGTGCATGAGCCGCCAGGCCACGGCGGTGAGGGTGAGCAGGAGCGCGGCGCGCACGAGGAAGGGCACGCCGACGTCGGTGGCCTGGGCGATGAACGCGCCGCCGAGGGAGCCGGCGAGGGAGCCGAGGCCGTTGCAGACCTGGGCCTGGGCGAACACCGGCTCCAGCGCGCCGTCGTAGCCCAGGAACCGCAGCGCGTCGACCAGCCAGGCGTCGGTCGCGCCGGAGAAGAAGGCGAACCCGAGGGCGAGCAGGACGGAGACCGCCGCCCAGACCGCGAAGCCCGCGTGCAGGCGCCAGGCGAGCCAGTACAGCAGCGTCATGACCGTCAGCGTCCCGCCGCCGAGCAGGTAGGACACGCGGCGGCCCCGGGTGTCGGCGATGGTGCCGGTCGGCACCTCGAAGAGGGCGAAGCCGAGCGTGAAGCAGGCGTTGGCGGCCAGGGCGGCGGTGTTGGACAGCCCGGCCTGGAACAGCAGCAGCGAGTTGACGCCCCAGATCGAGGAGACGGCGAGGGCGTTGAGCAGGACGAGCGTCAGATAGGTGCGCCGGACCGGTCCCATCCGCGCTTCGGGCCGCTCACGTCTCGGGCCGGCCGGCGACCAGGCGGACGGTGAACCGGCCGTGCTCCTGGCGCAGGTCGACGTAGGCGCAGGTCTGGTGCGCGATCCACAGGCCGAGGCCGCCGGTCGCCGAGCGGACCGGGCGCAGGCCGACGAGCGGGTCGCGCGGGCCCGGGCCGGCGTCGCTGACCTGGACCAGGATGCGCCGCTCGGCGGTCCACACCCGCACCTCGACCGGCGGGACGCCGTGCACGATCGCGTTCGTGACGACCTCGGTCACGGCCAGCATCAGCCCGCGCACGTCGGCCGGGGCGACGCGGCCGTGCGCGCCCGCGGCGTCGATGGCGGCGCGGACCTCGGCCGGCATCGGGTCGGTGAGCAGGAGCCGGGGCGCGGTGCGCTCCAGCGGGTCGCGCCAGGCCGAGGGGTGGTCGCGCACGAAGTCCGCGGGGTCGGCGAAGTCCGGGTTCGGGTGGTGCCCGGCGGCGGTGGCGAGGAAGGGGTGCGTGCGCCGCACCTGCTCGAGCGCGTGCGGCGGGGTGAGGCGCACGTCGTACATGCACAGCCCCCACATCGGGAAGTCGTCGTACGCCTGGTTGCTCGCCGCCTCGTAACGGCCCCACCAGTCCCAGGGCCCCGCGACGCCCAGGTCCGGGATCTCCCCGGCGACGCGGATCTGGGCGGCCCCGGCGGCCACGTGCTCGGCGAGCAGCTCGCGGTACCGGCGGATCGCCGTCGCCGGCCGCGAGTACTGCTCCTCGCCGGCCATGAAGGCCACCGCCCCGCCGGCCTCGTCGAGGCGGTCGCGCAGCAGGTCCTGGCGGCGGGGCCCGAACGCCACGATCACCGGCTCGCCCGCGGCCAGGCCCTCCTCGACGAACGGCGCGACGATCGCGAGGAACTCCTCGTCGGAGTGGTAGAAGGCGGCCTCGTGGAAGAGCCCGCGGTGCCCGGCCGGGGCGCCGGCCCTCACGCGTCCGCCTGCCGGACGAGGTCGAGCAGCCCGGCCAGCCGCCGGCTCGCGCCGGTGAGCCGCAGGCCGGGGACGCGGCGGGCGGTGCGCACGAGCGCGGCGGCCGCGGCGACGTCGGCGAACTCCAGGCCCGACAGGTCGATGGTGAGCGGGTCGTCGCCGGGCAGGTCGTCCCGCAGCCCGTCGAGGACGGCGGCGAGCGCGGCCCGGTTCGCGATGTCGGCCTCGCCGGTGAGGGCCAGGCCGCGGGGGTCGGTCGTGTGCCGCATCCGCAGCTGGGGCGGCTGGGGATCGCCGGGCTCGACGGTGCCGGGGTGGGTGGCGATGTACCGCCGCAGCCGCGCCGGCGGGAACGCGCCCCGGTCGTACAGGCAGACCGCGCGGGCGAAGCCGCCGGCGAAGACGCGGTTCACCTCGGCCTCGTACCAGGGCAGGCGATCGGTGCCGGGCAGCGCGCCGGTGGCCCAGCTCATGTCGGCGATGATCCGCAGGCCCGGGTGGCCCTCGTCGCGGGCCCGGTCGATCACGCCGCGCCAGTCGGCCGCGGTCCGCTCGGCGTCGAAGTGCCCGGCGGCCAGGTAGCTCTCCGCGGCGCTGCCGATCATGAGCTGCCCCCGGGCGAGCGCGTCGCAGATCCGCGGGTCCTGGCCCGCGAGCGCGGCGGCGAGCTCGTGCGGGTCGTCCTGGACGGTGCGGCAGATGACCTTGTCACCCTCGTCGAGGGCGCCGCGGATGAAGCTCTCCATGATCCCGGTGCGCACGCCGGAGCCGCTGAACGGGACGCAGACGTGGTCGCCGGCCTGCAGCCCGGCCAGGGTCGCGGTGCCCGCCACGTCGTCACCTCACTCGCAGTGCCCAGATCATCACACGATACCGCGAACGGTGACCATGACCGATGGCCGGGCGCGGGTTCCATCCCCGGGGGCTCCACTACCCGGCCGAACGGCGTCACCCGATCAGCCGTCCCGCCGGTGGTCGAGCACCCGCCGGACGAACTGCTCGAACTCCGCGACCGAGTCGCCGGTCCACACCATCCCGTGCTCGCGGATGATGAACCACTCCGTCGACTTCGCGCGCAGCTCGGCGAAGAACCGCCGCCCCGCCTCGAAGCGTCCACACTCGACGATGTCGGCCGTGACCAGCTCGCGGTAGCGGGACCCCCGGGTCAGCTCGCGGTGGTGGAAGTGCACGATGAGCCGCGGCCGGCGCCCGTGCGCGCTCAGCAGCGTGCTCAGCACGAGGTATTCGGGCGCGTCCGAGCTCGGCAGCCGCGGCCCGGCGTAGGTCAGCGCCCGCCGCCCCTCGTCGTAGGAGGTGACGAGGTCGAAGTCGGCCGCGGTCATGAGGGTCTTGTCGGTGAACGTCTGCGAGACGAACCAGTGCCCGTCGTGCGCGAACAGGATCGACCCGTCCGTCCACGGCTTGCGCTGCCAGAGCCGGTGCTCCCGGTGCACCCGCGCCAGCTGCGCGATCTCCCCGGCGTGCCCGGCGCCCAGCCGCTCCCGCATCGCGGTGTCGGCGGGTTCGAGACTGCGCGTCGGGGTGTACTTCACCCGGATCGTCTCGCCGATGACGTTGACGTACACGTCCTGCCAGGTGTTCGTCCGGATCCCGCGCCGCCGGTCGAGCTCGTCGGGGTAGATGGCGTTGACGTCGAGCTCGTCGCACAGCTCGGGCACGGCGGTGCGGGCCAGCTCATAGCCGGGCCGGTCCTGCCCGTCGGCGGTCAGCTCGTAGGCCGAGAGCACGTTCGTGCGCACGCCGGCGGCGGCGAGCGCGGCGAGGTACGCCTTCTCGTCCTCGCCCATGCCGAGCGGATCGGTGGGCCCGTAGACGAGGTAGGTGATGAGGCCCGGCCGCGGCGAGGGCATCTCGCCGAACGCGAGCGGCTCGGCGGTGAGCCCGTATTCGGCCCGCAGCGCGCGGAACGCCGGCCGGACGACCTCCCGCAGCGCCCAGCCCCCGTGCGGCGAGCGCGGATTGATCACGTAGAAGCAGCGGACCTCGGCCGGGCCGCGTTTGCGGCAATAGTCGGATGCCTGGGCATTCCCCGACGTCAGCGCCGCAGTGACCACGCGGTCACTCTACCTTGACCGGCCATTCTCGCACGTCGAGCGAGTGCGGTCGGCAAGGCGCGCGGGATTCGTGCGCGATCGTGTCGTCGCCGGGCCGCGCCGGGCGTCGTGGTGCGGATCGGGAACTGAAAAATCGAATACTTGACGCGTCAGCTCCGAGAGTGTTTTCTGCAAATACTTGCGTACGCCGCTACGTGCGCGGGTTCCAGAGAGGACACCTCATGCCACGAGCATCGATGCGTGCGGCGCGGCGGGCGGTGGCGCCCCTCGCCGTCGCCGCCCTGGTCGGCACCGCGCTCGCCGTCGCCTCCACCCCCGCCCAGGCCGCCACCGCCGGGGCCACGACACCGTTCACCAGCTACGAGGCCGAGGCCGGGACCCTCGGCGGCGGCGCGACGACGGTCGGGCTGACCGCGGCGCCGACCACGCAGTACTCCAGCGCGGCCCTGGAGGCGTCCGGCCACGCGTACGCGCACCTCGCCGCCACCGGCCAGAAGGTGCAGTGGACGAACACGACCGGCCGGCCGATCAGCGCGATCGTGGTGCGCGCCAGCATCCCCGACGCGCCCGGCGGCGGCGGGATCACCGCCTCGCTGAACCTGTACGTCGACGGCGCCTACCGCCAGGCGCTCACCCTGACGTCGAAGCAGTCGTGGGTCTACGAGGGCAACAACCACTACAACGACAGCGCCGACCAGAACCCGGCCGACGGCAACCCGCGGGTGTTCTTCGACGAGGCCCGGACCTTCGTCACCGGCGCGCCCATCGCGCCCGGCGGGACCTTCGCGCTGCAGCGCGACGCGGCGAACACGGCCGCCTTCTACGACATCGACGTCGTCGACGTCGAGAACCCGGCCCCGATCGCCCAGCCGGTGAACTCGATCTCGATCACCTCGTGCGGCGCGGCCGCGGACAACCCGGGCGTGGACAGCACCGGGCCGATCCAGACCTGCATCAACCAGGCGCAGTCGCAGGGCCGGACGCTGTGGATCCCGGCCGGGACCTTCTACCTCAAGGGGACCAGCGGCCTGCACGCGACCGGCATCACGATCGCGGGCGCGGGGCCCTGGTACAGCACGATCTACCGGGCCGTACCGCTGCCCAACCCGCAGCCCCTGGGCGCCGTGTTCGACCTCACGTCGTGCACGGTGAAGGACTTCCACATCGACTCCAACGCCACCAGCCGGGCCTCGGTGGACGGCGCCGGCGGCGCGATGGACACCACCGGCACCAACTGGGTCGCGGACGACATCTGGACCCAGCACACGCTGTCCGGCTTCTGGGCCTCCGGCACCGGCGGCCAGGTCCGCAACAGCCGGCTCACCACCATCTGGGCCGACGGCATCAACCTCAACAACGTGTCGCTGAACAACTCGGTCGGCAACAACCTCAGCGCCACCAACAACTTCGTCCGGGGGACCGGCGACGACGGCATGGCGATCAACTCGGTGAACTACAACACCGACGCCAACGGCAACCGCACGTACTACACCCCGATGGCGAACGTCTCGTTCACCCACAACACGATCGTCGCGCCGTGGGGCGGCAAGGGCATCGGGATCTACGGCGGCGGCGGGCACGACGTGCAGTACAACGCGATCAGCGACACCGCCCGCTACATCGGCCTCGGCGCCGGCCGCTTCGGCGTCAACGGCAGCGACCTGCTCGGCGCGACCGTCTCCAACAACGTCGTGACCCGCTCGGGCGGCAACGGCTACAGCCAGGGCCAGCCGGCGCTGCAGATCGGCAACGGCGGCGACGGGCAGAACGTCGGCGCCGTCGACCGCGTCACGGCGGCGAACAACACCGTCGTGAGCTCGCTGTACGACGGCATCGGCTTCTCCCAGTCGACGAACACGCTGCTGCAGAACAACACCGTCACCAACCCCGGCCGCAACGGCGTCGTCGTCGCGCCGCCGTTCTACCCGGCCCCGAGCGGCTCGGCGAGCATCACCGGCAACACGGTGACCGGGCTCAAGAGCGGTTCCACGGCGTACCTCAACAACTCCGCCGGCTTCACGGCCACCCTGAGCGGCAACAGCTGGCAGGGCGGGGGCGGCCCCGTCGAGGCCCCGTTCGGCGGCACCCCCGCGGCGGTCCCGGGCACCGTGCAGGCCGAGAACTACGACACCGGCGGCCAGGGGCTCGCGTACAGCGTGAATTCGGTCAACGGCACCGCCAACGGCTACCGCGCGGACGGCGTCGACCTGGAGTCCACATCGGACACCGGCGGCGGCTACAACCTCGGCTGGACCGGCGCCGGGCAGTGGTTCCGGTACACGGTGAACGTCGCCGCGGCCGGCCAGTACACGCTCACGGCCCGGGTCGCGGCCCCGAGCGCGGTGACCGGCGCCCTGCACATCGCGAACGCGGCCGGGGCCAACCTGACCGGCGCGGTGAACCTGCCGGCGACCGGCGACTGGCAGGCGTGGGGGAGCGCCACCGCGACGCTCACGCTCCCGGCCGGCCAGCAGGTGCTCACGCTCGTGCAGGACACCGGCGGCTGGAACCTCAACAGCCTGCAGTTCACGACGGGCGGCGGCACGCCCACCCCGGTGAACCTCGCGGCCGGGCGGGCCACTTCCGAGTCGTCGCACAACCAGGTGTACGGCTCCGGCAACGTCACCGACTCGAACCAGGGCACCTACTGGGAGAGCGCGAACAACGCGTTCCCGCAGTGGGTGCAGGTCGACCTCGGCTCGGCCCGGTCGGCCACGAAGGTCGTGCTGCAGCTGCCGGCGTCGTGGGGCGCGCGCAACCAGACCCTGACGCTGAGCGCGTCCGGCGACGGCACCTCGTTCACCACCGTCGCCTCGGGGACCTACACCTTCAACCCGTCCGTGACGCTCACGTTTCCCGCGACGACGCAGCGGTACTGGCGCGTGACGATCACCGCGAACACCGGCTGGCCCGCCGCGCAGGTGAGCGAGTTCCAGGTCTGGAACATGTAGATCCCGGGCTCGGAGAGCGCTCTCTCAAGTTTGGCTTACGACCCGCTTAAGTCGGTTCGTTCCGCTTGACGAGGTCGCGCGGCATGGACGAGCTTAAGTCCCGCCAAGGTTCGCGAATCATCGAGGAGTGCCATGCGGCTCGGCCGAAAACCCCTGATCGCTCTGCTCGCCGCCGCCGTGGTGGGCGTCGGGATGGTCGGGCTCACCAACGCCCTGGCCGACACCGGCGCGCCGATCACCGGCATCGCGGGCAAGTGCGTCGACGTCGCCGCGTCGAACACCGCCAACGGCACGGCCGTGCAACTGTGGGGCTGCAACGGCACCGCCGCCCAGCAGTGGACGGTCACCGCCTCCGACGCGAGCATCCGCGCGCTCGGCAAGTGCCTCGACGTGACCGGCGCCTCGAGCGCGGACGGCGCGAAGGTCCAGCTCTACGACTGCAACGGCACCGGCGCGCAGCAGTGGGCGGCGGGCGCCGGCAACCGGCTCGTGAACACCGGCTCCGGCAAGTGCCTCGACGCCAGCGGCAACAGCTCCGCCGACGGCACCCGGCTGCAGATCTGGACCTGCACCGGCAACGCCAACCAGCAGTGGAAGCTCCCGGGCGCCACCGGCTCGCCGACGGCGACGGCCACCCGGACGGCGTCGCCGGCGCCGAGCGCGACCCGCACCACCGGCCCGGTGGCCAAGAAGAAGGGCGTCAGCACCTGGCAGTTCACCGGCCTGTCGGACGCGGTGCGCAACGTGGGCGCGGGCTGGTACTACAACTGGTCCACGAACAACGACTCGATGCCCGCGAACGCCGAGTTCGTCCCCATGATCTGGGGCGCCGGCGCGGTCACCGACGCCGACCTGGCCAAGGTCAGGAGCGAGGGCACGGTGCTGCTGGGCTTCAACGAGCCCGACCTCAAGGAGCAGTCGAACATGACCGTGGAGCAGGCGCTCAGCCTGTGGCCGCGGCTCGAGGCGACCGGCATGCGGCTCGGCAGCCCGGCCGTCGCCTACGGCGGGGACACGCCCGGCGGCTGGCTCGACCGGTTCATGACCGGCGCGCGGCAGCAGAACCGGCGGGTCGACTTCATCACGCTGCACTGGTACGGCTCCGACTTCTCCGACGCCGCGGTGGGCCAGTTCCTCGGCTACGTGCAGCGGGTGCACGACCGGTACAACCTGCCGATCTGGATCACCGAGTACGGCCTGATGAACTTCAGCGGCACCCCGAAGTTCCCGAACACGGCCCAGATCACCTCGTTCATCACCCGCACGACGACGCAGATGCAGGCCACCTCCTACATCGAGCGTTACGCCTGGTTCTCGCTCCCGGCCGTCGGCGACTCGCTGCCCTACGGCCTCTACAAGGACGGCTCCACCCCGACCCCGGCCGGCGAGGCGTACCGAGCCGCGGGCTGACCGCCCGGCCCGGACCGGGGCCACCCGGAAGGACATGCCGCCCGTACGCTGGCGGCATGTCCTTCCCGTCCGCAGTCGCACCGCCGCCGGCCCGGCGCGTCCCGATGTGGTTCTGGCTGGTGCTCGCGCTCGTCGTGGTCCTGCTCCTCGCGGCCGCCGTCACGGCCGCGGTCGTGCTCGTCCGGCGCTTCGGCGGCGGCCCGGTCAAGGGCGACGTCGCCTACACGCTGCGGGTGACCGCCAAGGACGGCGCCGCGGCCGATGCCGGCGCGGTGGAGCGGACGCGGACGCTGCTGCTGGACCGGCTGCGCAAGCTCGGCGTCGGCCGGCCGAACGTCACCGCGGTGGGCCCGGACACCCTGAAGGTGACCGCCGCGCACGAGGACGCCGAGCGGGTCAGGTCGGTGCTCTCGCCCGGCAACCTCACGTTCCGCCTGGCGACGGCCCGGACCGCGGATACGCCCGGCGGCGGCTGCAAGGGCGGCGCGCAGGCCCCGGCGAGCGCGGACGGCCCGCTGGCCTCGGCCCGGCAGAAGCTCGGCGAGTCCGTCTACCAGGCCGCGGCCGCGCTCGCCGGCCCGGACGACCCGAAGGCGGCCCAGCTGCAGGGCTTCGACCGGCTCAGCTGCGCCGAGATCGCGGCGCTGCCCCCGGCCATGCAGTTCGCCGTGCCCGCGATCACCTGCGCGATGCTCAACCAGCGCCCGGCCGACGCGCTGCCGAACGACGCCGGGGTGACCGCGTGCGGCGACTCGGTGAAGTACCGGCTCGACGCGGCCAAGGCCACCGGCGCCGACGTCGAGAACGCCGAGGCGGCGCTGAAGAAGGACATCGGCCGGTGGACGGTCATCATCCGCTTCACGCCGTCCGGCCAGGACCGGTGGGCGGCGCTGACCAAGGAGGCGCTGCACCAGCAGGTCGCCATCCTGGTCGACGACGAGGTGGTGTCCGCCCCGACGATCCGGGCCGTCATCACCGGCGACGCGGAGATCGCCGGCGACGGCCTGGACACGAAGGACGCCGCCTCGGCGCTCGCGGTCACGCTGGGCTCCGGTGCGCTCCCGGCCCAGGTCACCATCACGGCGACGGACACCGTCGGGTGACGGCCGAGCGCATCGCGATCGCGCGGCGGCGGCTGAGCGGGCCGGGCCGGTTCCCGCGGGCGTTCTGGCTCGCCGCGACTCTCGTCGGCGGGGTCGCGCTCCTGCTGCGCCTGATCGACCTCGGGCATCCGCCGCAGGTCATGTTCGACGAGACGTACTACGCGAACGAGGCCCAGGACCTCCTGCAGCACGGCGTGGAGTGGGACCCGGAGACCATGCAGCCCGAGTACGTGGTGCATCCGCCGCTCGGCAAGTGGATGATCGCGCTCGGCGAGCAGCTCTTCGGGTACAACGCCTTCGGCTGGCGCATCATGGCGGTGCTCTTCGGCGTCGCCGCGATCGTGCTCGTCATGACGGCGACCTGGCGGCTGCTGCGCTCCACGGTGCTGGCCGCGACCGCGGGGCTGCTCATGGCGCTGGACGGCATGCACTTCGTGATGTCACGGGCCGCGCTGCTGGACATCTTCCTGCTGTTCTGGATCGTCGTGGCCTTCAACCTGCTGGTCCTGGACCGCGAGCAGCGCCGCGCGCGGTGGCTGGCCGCGGTGGAGGCCGGCGGCGGGAAGGTCCGCGCGAGGCTCGGGATCCCCTGGTACCGCATCGCCTGCGCGGTCGCGCTCGGGCTCGCCTGCGGCGTCAAGTGGAGCGGGCTGTGGTACCTGATCCTGTTCGCCGTCGCCGCCGTGGTCTTCGACATGAGCGCCCGGCGCAGCGCCGGCGTGCGGCACTGGATCTCCGAGAGCATCCCGCCCGCGGTGGGGTGGACCCTCGCGATCGGCGGCATCGCGCTGTTCGCCTACGTCAACGTCTGGTGGGGCTGGTTCCTGTCCGACGACGGCTACTTCCGGCACTGGTACGCCGCGACGCACAACCTGCCGCACGACCGCCTCATCGACCCGCTGGTCAACCTGGCCCACTACCACGACACCGCGTACGCGTTCCACACGACGCTGGACAAGCCGCACCGCTACCAGTCGTGGCCGTGGCAGTGGCTGCTGCTCGGCCGCCCGGTCCCGTTCTTCTGGGACCCCAACGTCTCCTGCGGCGCGCCCGACTGCACCGCCGAGATCCTGCTGCTGGGCACCCCGGTGCTGTGGTGGTCGTTCACGCCCGCGCTGGCGGCGCTCGGCTGGCTCGCCGTCGCCCGCCGCGACGGGCGCGCGTGGCTCGTGCTCGCCGCGGCCCTGGCCGGGATCGTGCCCTGGTTCCAGTCGATGCCGCAGCACCGCACGATGTTCTTCTTCTACGCGCTGCCGGCCGAGCCGTTCCTGGTCCTCGCGGTCGTCTACGTGCTCGGCGCGATCATCGGCGCGCCCCACAGCGCGCGGCGCCGGTCCGGGGCCGTGATCGCGGGGGCCTACGTGCTCGCGGTCGCGCTGTGCTTCGCGTACTTCTACCCGATCTTCGCGGGCGTGCCGATCCCGTACCGCGACTGGCTCGACCGTCTGTGGCTCGGCAACCGCTGGGTGTAGCCACCCCAGCGCGCGGATCGTGTGGCGGGCGGCCCCGGGCATCGCTGTGCCGGCCCCGGCGGCGGACGCGTTGAGCCCGATGCCGCTCCTGCCGCCGCGCGTGAACCCGTCGTCGTGCGCTAGAAGCCGCTGCCGAACGGGTACAGGACGGTGCCGCCGTCCGGGGTGCGGATCGTGACCGGGAGCCGGCCCGGGCTGCCCGCGCGGCCGGTGAGCGTGTCGGCCAGGGCGGTCACCGACACCGGCTGGTAGTCGTAGGCGGCCAGGTAGGCGGGGGCCTGCGGGAAGGACGCGATGTCGTAGGGGCCGCCGACCGACGCCACGACGACCGGCCGGCCGGTGGCGAGCAGAGCCTCGACCAGCGCCACCTGGGTCGGGTCCGACCACACGTTGTTCGTCGTCACCACCGTCGCGTCGGCGGCCCCGGCCGCGGCCACCGCCTGGGCGACGACGGCCGGCGACGGGGAGCCGGTCCACAGCCGGGTCGCGGCCACCCCGCGCGCGTTGAGCCCGTCGGTGAGGTTCTGCGTGGTGCTCACGCCCCAGCCGGTGACGAGCACGTGCGCGCCGGGCGCGAGGGGAAGCCCGGCGCCGCGCAGCCGCGTGATCGAGCGGGCGGCGATCGTGGACATGGTCCGCAGGTGCTCGGGGGTGCCGACGACGGGCGCCGGCACGTCGCCCCGCCCGAAGAGCCCGAGCTCGCGCTTCATGCGCAGGATCCGGCGCACCGACTGGTCGATCCGCGCCGTCGACAGCGTCCCGGCCGCGACGGCGTCGAGCACCGCCTGGATGGCCGCGGGAGGGTCGGCCGGCATGAGGAGCTGGTCGACGCCCGCGTCGATCGCGTCGAGCACGATCCGGTCCGGCGGGATGTCCGCGAGGGCGGCGGCGTCGAGCGCGTCGGTGATGACCACGCCGTCGTAGTGCAGCTGTTCGCGCAGCAGACCGGTGACGATCGGGCGGGACAGGCTGGCCGGGGCGCCGGACGGGTCGAGCGCGGGCGCCACGATGTGCGCGGCCATGATGCTCGGCACCCCGGCGGCGATGGCGGCGCGGAACGGCGGGACGTGCGTCGCCATGATCTGGGCCCGGGACTCGTCGGTCACCGCGACGCCGTTGTCGGTGTTGACGGTCGTGTCGCCGAGCCCGGGGAAGTGCTTGGCCTGGGCGCCGATCCCGGCGAGCCGGTAGCCCGCGACGGCCGCGGCGCCGAAGAGCGCGACCTGGGCGGTGCGGTCGCCGAACGCGCGCGGCCCGTCGGCGGCGTTGCGCGGGTTGGTGTTGACGTCCACGACGGGCGCGTCGACCACGTTGATGCCGAGCGCGAGCAGCTCCTGGCCGCTGACCCGGGCCGCCTGGAGCGCGGCGGCCGGGTCCTGGGTGGCGCCGATGGCCATGTTGCCCGGCGACACGGCCAGCGGCGCGCCGATCCGGGTGACGATCCCGCCCTCCTGGTCGGTGCTGATCTGCAGCGGAATGCCGGTATCGGCGCGGGCGGCCGCCTGCAGCTGGTTGGAGAGCGTGGCCACCTGGGCCGGCGCGGCGAGGTTGTGGCTCCAGCTGAAGTAGATGACGCCGCCGAGGTGGTAGCGCCGCAGCACCTCGGCCCCGGTCCCGACGCCGTAGCGGGCCGTGTTCGCGGCGACGTCGGCCGGGGCGGGCGCGGTGGCGTTGTCGCCGTAGACGTACCCGACGAACATCTGCCCGACCTTCTCCGGCAGCGTCATCCCCGCGAGGAGCCGCTCCACCTGGTCAGCGGGTGCGGCCGAGGCCGCCGCGGGCAGACCCGCGAGCGAGAGGGCCACCACGGAACAGACCACCACCGACCGTCGCAACATACGTCAATCTCACCCTTGTGGATGTCTCGGGTCAAGTGGCGCCGTCCGGGTTCGGCTCATAGCGCACGTCCGCCCCGTTGGCCTTCCGCGCGACCTGCCGCAGCGGATCGAGCGGCTACCGGGCCAGGCCCGAGGGCGCTTCCCGCGGCAGCCGCAGCTCCATTGCCCCGCCGTCCTCGGAGGTCGCCATCCGCAGCGTCCCGCCGTGGCGCGCGACGACCGCCCGGGCGAGCATGAGCGCCGTGGACGTGCGCGCCCCGCCCGTGGCCGTGAAGAGGCGGTTGCTGGTGAGCTGTTCGTGCAGCGGTACCCGCACGAGCCACCCGTCCGCCGAGGACTCCGCGCTCACGTGCACCGCCGCGTCCCCGGCCGAGGCCACGGCGACCGACAGCAGCCGCTCCACCAGCGCGTCGAGCCAGACCGGATCGGCCGTGATCGTGAGCCGGCCCGGGTCGGTGACCCCGACGGTGACCGGCGCCGCCGGGCCCTGCCGCGCGTTCCAGGCCGCCACCGCGCCGCGCAGCAGCGCCCCGAGGTCCACCGGGCGCACGTCGAGCCCGACCGACCCCTGCTCCAGCGCGTTGAGCGTGGACAGCTCGTCGACGACGTCGCCGATGCGGGCGGCGTTGCGGCGGACCACGTCGAGCAGTTCACTCAGGTCCGGCTGCGCCGAGGTGTCCGGCAGCAGCTCGAGCACCGTGTTCGTCGACGTGAGCGGCGTGCGCAGCTCGTGGCACAGCGCGGCGACGAGCTCGGTCTTCTCCGCCACCTTCTCGGCCAGCGCCCGGTTGTGCTCGCGCAGCCGCTGGCGCATCTGGGCCTGCAGCGTCACGTCCCGCACCACGAGCACCCACCCGGACTCCAGCCGGTGCCAGGCCGCCTGCACGCTGCGCCCGCCGTCCAGCCGGAGCTGCCGCGGGTGCGTGACCGGCGGCCAGGCCAGCGCCGCGGCCACGGTGTGCGCGCCCCGCGCGCGGAGGTCCCCGGCGAGCGCGGATACGGCCCGGCCGGGCGCCACGTCGGCCGCGCGGAGCCCGAGCAGCCCGGGCAGCGCCCCGTTGACCCGCACCAGCCGCCCGCCGGGCCCGGCCACGGCGACGCCGACGTCGAGGACGTCGAGCACCTCGGCCACGGTGCCACCGACCGCGATGCCCATCTCAGGACCGCGCCGACGGCTGACGCACGAGCCGTTCGTTCAAGCAGGTATCCACCCGGGCCGGCGGGTCGCCGGCGCCGGACGGCCTCACCACGCAGCCGGTGGCCCCGGCGCTGAACCCGTCGGCCACCTCGCCGTGCGGGCCGCGCGCGGTCACCGGCAGCCCCGGCGTGCGGCCGGTCGCGGACTGCTCCAGGCCGCTCTGCTCGGGCAGGCTGACGTCGAGCACCGCGATGCCGGGCCGGTGGGCGTCGGCGAGCCGCAGCGCCTCGTCGCCGCCGCACGCGAGAACGGCGTGCCCGGCGCCCGCGAGCATGCGCTCCTCGCGCACGCGGCAGTCGTCCTCCGCCAGCAGCACCGTCGCCATCCCTGTCCCAGGCCCCTCCGGGTCGGTTGCGTTCTGTCCGACGGTACCGAAGAAGCCATGATCCAAATGCGACGTTCGGCAGGATCCAGCCGACATGACGAGGCGGCCGACCGGCCGCGCGGGCGCGCTCACCGAGCAGCAGCGGCGCATGGCCGGGCTCATCGACCTGGGCGCCGGGAAGGACGAGCGCCGCCTCGTGTGCGCCCGGGCCCGGCCGATCGCGAGGCGCCGGGCTCGCCCTCGCCGTGGTGCACCTGCCCTGCTGACGGCCTTGCGAACCCGCCCGCGCGGCCCGGCTCGGGCCGGCCGCGCGGGCGGGTTCCGCCGGTCAGGTCGCCGGGGTCGGGCGTGTGCACCAGGCGCGAAAAGTGCGGGTGCGCCAAGCGCGAATCCGGGCGCTCAGCTGCTCATCGACGAGCCCAGGGAGGCGAAGAAGTCGCCGAACCCGTTGGCGATGTCGAGCAGCCCGCCGCCGATGGAGGTCACCACGTTGGCCGCCGACTGCGGGCGATACGCAACGAAGAACACCAGGAACGCCAGGCCACCCCATCTGAGGATCTTCTTGACCATGGTCGCCTTTTCCTCCCGATCAAGGACGCCGAGCATTCAGCGTAGCCGTTGAATGACGCTCAGTGAAGTTGCCCGATGTCATTGAACGACCCGCAGAACGATAGCAACACACGAACCTCGCATTCACGATCGTTCACTCACCGCCCGCCGCCCCGCGGGGCCCGTCGCCGCTGCTGTCCCGGCTCCCGGCCAGGCCCGTGTCCCCGGTTGGAACGCCCCTGCGGTGTCCATCGACCGACGGGGAGTTGCCAATGTCATACCCCGGACACCCGCCCGCCGCCGCGACCCCGGCCGCGACCATGGCCCTGGACGTGTTCGCGTGGCTGCTGGCGACGATCGACCTGATGTTCCTCCCGCCGTCCGACGCATACGCCGGGGCGCGCGGACAGGGGGCCGTAGCATGAGCTGATGGCGTACGACGAGGTGCTCGCCGAGCGGCTGCGCGAACGGCTCCCGGCCGCGGCGCGGCGGCGCCTGTTCGGCGGGCCGGCCGTTCTGGCCCGCGGCAACGTGACCGCCGGCGTGAACCGCGACGACCTGCTCGTCCGCCTGAGCCCCGAGGACGCCGCCGCCGCGCTGGAGCGTCCCGGCGTGCGGCCGTTCGACGTGACCGGGCGCCCGATGCGCGGCTGGGTCCTCGTGGCCGGCGAGCACCTCGACGACGCCGACCTCGACCAGTGGGTCGCGACCGCCTCCGCGTTCGTGGCCACGCTCCCCCCGCAGTAGGGTGCAGCGGATGGGCCACGTGCGCACGGCGTTCTTCCTCGACTTCGACAACGTGTTCAGCGGGCTGTTCAAGCTCGATCCCGAGGTCGCCGTGCAGTTCGCCAGCGAGCCCGGGGTATGGCTGCAGCGGCTGGCCACCACCCTGACCGCCGAGGCGCCCCGGCGCTGGCTGATCCTGCGCTGTTACCTGAACCCGGCGGGCTGGGTGAACACGCGCGACGCGGCGGGGGAGCCCAACCGGCTGTACTTCTCCCGCTTCCGCCCCAGCTTCGTGCGCGCCGGCTTCGAGGTCATCGACTGCCCGCGGTACAACGCCACGAAGAACGCGGCCGACATCCGCATCGTCGTGGACGCCGTCGACGCGCTGGCCGACGAGACCCGCTACGAGGAGTTCGTCATCGCGTCCGGGGACTCGGACATGACCCCGCTCCTGCAGCGCCTGCGCCGCGCCGACCGCCGCACGATGATCGTCTCCCCGGCCGACGCCGCCGAGGCCTTCACCTCGATCGCCGACCAGCTCCTCGACAGCCAGCAGCTCCTCGCGCTCATCCAGGGCGAGCCGGTCGACCTCGACGACTTCGACGGCGGCCCCGAGGCCGGCGCCGACTTCGTGCCCGAGGAGGCCTACGAGCAGTTCCGCACCATCGTCACCGCCGAGTACGAGGCCGCCGAGGCGCCCCTGAACATGGCGGCGCTCGCGTACCGGCTGCGCACCGAGGTCGGCCCGGTCGTCGGCAGCACCAACTGGTTCGGCTTCGGCTCCTTCGCCCGCGCGCTGGAGACGCTGGAACTGCCCAACCTGCACCTGTCCCAGCACCTGCTGTGGGACGAGAGCCGGCACGAGGCCCCGGAGCCCACCGCCCCCGGGGCGCCCCGCACCGTCCTGCCCGAGCCGGTCGAGCGCCTCGCCGACCAGCTGAGCCTGCCCCGCCTCCCGCAGGCGTGGTGGCCGTCCATCTACGAGACGCTCTCGGCCTACGCGCGCGAGCACCGGTTCAACCTGACCCAGTGCACGAGCTGGTCGCGCGACCGGCTGCGCGACAACGGGGTGCCGGTCAGCCGGGGCGCGGTGGCGTTCGTGGTGCGGGGGACGTCCTTCGGCGGCTACCCGCTGCACCGCCAGCCCCCGCCCACGCCCGCCGAGATCGCGTCGGCCTTCGTGAACAACGTGCTCTCCCGCGCGGAGGCGGCGCAGATCCCCTTCACGGACGAGGAGGCCGCCGCGGTGCGCTCCTGGCTCGGCGAATCGGCCTGACGACAAGTCGGGCGCTGCGCACCTGGGCTGCGCGATCAGTCGGCTTGGCGCGAAGTCGGCGCTGCGCACCTGGGCTGCGCGATAAGTCGGGCGCTCCGCGCCGCGACTGACCGGAAAATGACCTGGACCACGACGGACTGTGGGTGTGCGGCAGCGGCCTGTGGCGGGGCTTGCGCGCTGCAGGCTGGTGCGGGGTGTGGTTCAGGCGGTGGGTTGCAGGGTGACGGTGTGGCCGAGGGCTTCGAGTTGCCGGATGAGGTTGCGGATTTTGCGGTCGGTGTTGACGCGGGTGGTGTGGTAGTCAGGGCCGAGGTCGTGGAAGCGGGTGGTGGGGTCGTTGAGTAGGTGCCAGACGATGACGAGGATGGAACGGGCGACAGCGACGAGGGCTTTGAGTTTGCCGCGGCGTTTCACGATGCGCCGGTAGCGTTCGCCGAGGAAGGTGCTGGTTTTGGCGGCTGCGGCGGCGGCCTCACCGAGGATGCCTTTGAGGTAGGGGTTGCCCTTGCCGGTCTTGCCGGCCCGGTTGGTGGCCCCGGACTGGATGGTGCGGGGACACAGCTTGCTCCAGGACGTCAGGTGGGCGGCGGTGGGGAACCTGGTCATGTCCAGGCCGATCTCGGCCAGGATGATCTGCGCGCCGCGCAGGCCGATGCCGGGGATCTCGGCCAGCCGGTCCAGCGCGGGCAGTCCAGCCTGGGATGGGATGCCCGGGCCGGGTTCGTCGTGGCCGCTGGGGCCGGTGGTGGGTGCTGCCGCGGCCGGGATCGCGGCGATCAGCTGCTCGATGCGGGTGGTGAGGATGTCGACCTGCCGGTCCAGCCCGTCGATCTGGTCCAGCAGCATCCGGGCCAGTTCGGCGTGGTGGTCGTCGAACCGGCCGGTCAGCGCCTCGACCAGAGCGGCGTGTTTGGCTCGCATCTTGCCGCGGGCCAGGCCGGCCAGCACCCGCGGGTCGCGTTCGCCGCGGATCAGCGCCTCGATCATGTCCCGGGTGGACAGGGTGTCCAGTTTGCTGGCCACCGACGACACCTTGATCAGTGAGTCTTCGAGGAGCTTTTCCAGCCGCTGCCAGTGCCGGGTGCGTTCCCGGGTCAGATCGGTGCGCATCCGGGTGTAGTCGCGCAGCACCCGGATCTGCGCCGGCGGCACGAACGAGGGCCGCAACAGACCCTTCTCGGTCAGCTTGGCCAGCCACACCGCGTCAAGCTTGTCAGTCTTGGGCCGGCCCGGCACGTTCTTGACGTCCCGGGCATTGACCAGCTGCACATCCAGCCCAGCCGCCTCGAACAGGTAGAACCAGATCCGCCAGTAATCCGACGTCGACTCGACGGTGACCTTCGCAATCCCCAGCCCGACCAGCTGGTCGGCGAGCTCAGCAACGGCCCGGGCCGTGGCCGGCACATCCCACACCCGGCTCACCCGCCGCCCCGGCGCAGCCGGCCGGGGCAGGCGAGTGCACACCTTGCCCGACTCCTTGGCCACATCGACCGCGCAGACCCGCTCGAAGAGCTGCTCATACGCAGCATCGGCGATCTCCTCGGGCTCACTGATCACTACGGCCGGTCCTCCATCACCTGTACTCGGCACAGACATGGCGGGATGCCCGGGGGCCACGGTCGGGAACCGAAATGCTGACCGGCGTGCTCAAGGCAACAGTGCGTGACCCGTCAGGGCCAGGCCCCGACGTCAAACTTATCGACGGGCTCCTACGTCCCAGGTAACGGACCGACGTCGGCGGGCAACCCGGCCCAATTTTCACGCCTGCGAGGCGTTACCGGAAGGGATGGGAAAACTTATCGGACTTATCGCCCGTCGGCGTATATGTCGGTTCTCAGGCGTTCTGCAGCACCCGCGACCGCGTGATCGGCTCGGCGCGGCCGCGCACGGCCAGCGCCAGGCCCGCGAGCACCACGACGGCGAGCCCACCCGCCGCGAGCAGCGTCAGCGCGTCCGGCTCCAGCAGCGGCTGCCCCCGCAGCGCCTGCCACGTCAGCAGTGCGACCAGCCCCGCGTAGCCCGCCGCCGCCACCCGCACGACCCGCAGCCGCGTGCGCACCGCCCCGAACGGGGCCGGGTACCGCGCGGCCAGCAGCGCCAGCACCAGGGCCAGCAGCGGCAGCGCCTGCAGCGCGTGAATCCCGGCGAAGTGCGGGATGCGCAGGTCCCCGCCGGTGGTCGACCAGCCGGTCAGCGGCATGGAGGGCCCGCCGTCGGCGACGCCCACGCTGTGCGCGCCGATCATCGCGGGCGCGCCGCCGTTGTCCAGCTCGGTGCGCTGCGCGTCCGTCGGCTGCGTCATGAGGAAGCCGAGCATCATCCCGGCGAGCGAGAGCGCGAACCCGAGCCGGGCCGCGGAGCGCACCACCGGATCGGTGTCGCGCTGCACCGCCACCACGATCGCCACCACGAGGCTCGCGGTCCAGAGCACCATCACCGTGGCGCCCATGAGACTCCAGACCATCGCGTCGAACGGGGTGGCGACGTCGAAGTGGCTCGCCCGGCCGCGCACCGCCTGCACCACGATGGCGACCATCTCGCCGGCGGACGCGAGCGCGACGACGGTCGCGGCCCACCAGCCCGTGCGGCGCCAGCGGTGCGCGAACCGGAGGAGCCAGGCCAGCGTCAGGGCGTACAACCCCAGGGAAACGGCGAACTTGCACGGCTTGAGCCAGGCGGGGCTGCCGCCGATGCTGCGGTCGTCGAGCGCCAGGCCGACGAGCGCCACGATGGTGAGCACGCCCATGACGGCGGCCAGCCCGACCAGCGGCCGGTGCCAGCGGGCGGCGGTGACGGGGGAGTTCGACATGCCTCGACCATCCCGTTCGCGGCGGGCCGAAGCAGCCCCGCGCACCCCCGAATCGATGCTGAGGCTGTCCCTACCATCGATTACCGTCGGCGAATGACCAACACCTATGCGAACGCCGCCGGCCTGGACGGCACGGCGTGCATCGTCACCGGGGCGGCCCAGGGCATCGGGCGGGGCATCGTCCAGGCGCTGACCGAGCGGGGCGCCGCCGTGCTGCTCGTCGACCACAACGCCGAGACGCTCGAGGCCACCGTCAAGGGCCTGGAGGGCCGGCGGGTCGCGTCGCTGCTGTCGGACATTCGCCGGGCCGGCGAGGCGGAGCGGATCGTGGCCGCGGCGGTGGAGGCGTTCGGGCGGCTCGACGTGCTCGTGAACAACGCGATCGCCACCCGGGCGGCCGGGCCGTTCACGCAGCACAGCGACGACGACTACGACCTGGTCTTCGAGACCGGGCCGCGGGCGACGTTCCGGCTCATGAAGGCGGCCTTCCCGCACCTGGCCGCGAGCGGCCGCGGGTCGGTGGTCAACCTCGGGTCGAGCGCGGGGACCGAGGGGCAGGCGGGCTGGGCGACCTACGCGGCGGCCAAGGAGGCCGTCCGGGGTCTGTCCAAGGTGGCCGCGACCGAGTGGGGCGCGGCGAACGTGCGCGTGAACGTGGTGTGCCCGTTCGCGAACTCGGAGGGGGCGCAGCTGTGGGAGCGATTCGACCCCGACGGCTTCAACGCCGCGCTCGCCAAGGTGCCCATGCGGCGCATCGGCGACACGCGCAGCGACATCGGGGCGCTGGTGGCCTTCCTGGCCGGTGATGACGCGACGTACATCACCGGCCAGACCATCATGATCGACGGCGGCTGGGGCATGCACCGGATCTAGACGGCACCGTTTTTGGGGGGCCGGTTGCTGGGTAGTGATGCTTTGACGCGATTTCGCCGGTTCGAGGGAGATGTGATGAGTGTTGCCGCGGATCCAGCCACCGTCGACAAGTGCCTCCGGGTGGGTGCCGGGTTCTCGCAGGGCGACCGCAACTGGATCGCCGAGCAGTTCGCGACGCTCGACGCCCGGCTCGCCGCCTTCCGCTCCGACGCGACCGAGCTCGAGGTGTCGGTGAAGGACCGTGAGGCGCCTGGCCAGAAGGTGACGCTGGAGTGCTGGATCGCCGGTCGGCAGAAGATCGTGACGACCTCCGGCGAGGAGGAGCTGCTGGCCGCCCTCCACGATGTGCGCGACGACCTGCGCCGCCGGCTCAACGACGCCAAGACCCGCGAGGAGCCGCGCAACAACCGCCACCTGCGCGAGCGGGCGGAGGCGGAGGACTACTCCGAGCTGCAGTGACCGTGGCGGTCGCCCCGCCTACCGGCGCCCGGTGGTAGGCGGGGCGGTCGACTCGCGAACCACCAGGTGGGTCGCCAGCTGGACGTGCATCGAGTCGGGCGTGCCGCCGCGGGCGATGGTGTGCAGGGTCCGCACCGCCACCCGGCCCATGTCCGCGATCGGCTGGTGCACGGTGGTCAGCGGCGGCGAGGAGAGCTTCGCCGGCTCGATGTCGTCGAAGCCCACGATCGACAGGTCCTGCGGCACCCGGCGGCCGAGGCGGCGCGCGGCCTCGAAGACGCCGAGGGCGGCCCCGTCGCAGGCGGCGAAGATGGCCGTCGGCGGGTCGGGCCGGGTCAGCAGCTCGATCGCCATGCGGCAGCCGGCCTCCGCGGTGAAGCCGCCGTGCACGACGAGCGCCGGGTCGGCCTCGATGCCGGCGAGCTCGAGGGCGTTGCGGTAGCCGTGCAGCCGCTCCCGCGAGGCGGCGATCTCCGCGGGCAGCCCCGCGAAGCCGATGCGGCGATGGCCGAGCGCGACGAGATGCTCGGTGGCCTGGGTGCCGCCGGCGAAGTTGGTCGCCGCGACGCTGGCCAGCCCCGTGCCGAAGGCCCCGGTGAGGTCCACGGAGACCAGCGGCAGGCCGAGCTCGTCGACGGTGCGGACCTGTTCGGCGGTGAGCGCGAGGGACACGACGATGACGCCGAGGCGGCGGCGGGCGGTGGCGCGGATCAGCCACGCGTCGCTGAGCGGGAGCCCGGGGCGGCCCTCACGGTCGAGCACGTCGACGGCGATCTCGACGCCGAGCTCGCGGGCGGCGGTCAGGATGCCGCCGAGGACCTGCAGGGAGTACATGCTGACCATCGAGTCGAAGACCACGTCCACGACGGTCTCGGCCTGCGGCTCGCGCGGGCCGGTGCTGGGCACGTAGCCGAGCGCGGTGATCGTCTCCTCGACCTTCGCGCGGGTCCGGGGATCGACGTTGGGCCGCTTGTTCAGCACCTTCGACGCGGTCGCCTTGGACACCCCGGCGGCCTGCGCCACGTCCTCGAGGGTGATGCGCACGGGCGGTTCACTCATGCACCCTCCCAAATCGATAGAGCGCTCCCCGAAACTGTTTCATCGCGTTGACAGCAGAGTAGGTTACCCATACCGTCGATACAACACGAAACTCCACGAAAAAGTTTCTGCCTATGACGACCTAAGAGGACGACGGATCGTGACGACTGTGACCGAGAGACTCCCGTACCAGGACGCATCACTGCCGGTCGCGGAGCGGGTCGAGGATCTCGTCGGGCGCATGACCCTCGCCGAGAAGGTCGGACAGATGCTGCAGCTGGACGCGCGGCTCGACCTCACCGAGGCGGTGCTGACCAAGACGGCGGGCTCGCTGCTGCACGCCTCGCCCGCGCGCATCCGCGAGTCGATGGCGATGGTCGCCGAGACCCGGCTGCGCATCCCGCTGCTGATGGCCGACGACTGCATCCACGGCCACGCGTTCTGGCCGGGCGCGACGGTGTTCCCGACCCAGCTGAGCATGGCCTGCAGCTGGGACCCGGCGCTGATCGAGCGCTCGGCGCGGGTGACCGCGACCGAGATCTCCACGACCGGCGTGCACTGGACCTTCTCGCCGGTGCTGTGCGTTGCCCGGGACCTGCGCTGGGGCCGGGTGGACGAGACGTTCGGCGAGGACCCGTTCCTGATCGGGGAGCTCGGGGCGGCCATGATCAGTGGGTACCAGGGCGGTGGTCTCGGCGACACGACCGCGGTCCTCGCGACGGCCAAGCACTTCGCCGGCTACTCCGAGACCCAGGGCGGCCGCGACGCCAGCGAGGCCGACCTCACCCCGCGCAAGCTGCGCTCCTGGTTCCTCCCGCCGTTCCAGCGGGCGGTCGAGGCGGGCTGCGCCGTGTTCATGCTCGGCTACCAGTCGATCGACGGCGTGCCCGTCACCGCCAACCGCTGGCTGCTCGACGGCGTGCTGAAGACCGAGTGGGGCTTCCCCGGCACCCTCGTCACCGACTGGGACAACGTCGGGCGGATGGTGTGGGAGCAGAAGGTCTGCGCCGACGACGTGGAGGCCGCCGTCATCGCGGTCGAGTCCGGCAACGACCTCATCATGACCACGCCCGCCTTCTTCGAGGCGGCGCAGGCGGCCGTCGCGCAGGGGCGCCTGGCCGAGTCGAAGATCGACGATGCCGTACGCCGCATCCTCCGCCTGAAGTTCGAGCTGGGCCTGTTCGAGGACCCCCGCGGCGCCGACGCCGAGCGCCAGGCCGCGGTCATCGGCTCGGCCCCGCACACCGCGCTCAACCTCGAGGTCGCCCGCCGCTCGCTGGTGCTGCTGCGCAACGACGGCACCCTGCCGCTGGCCGGGCCGGTGCGCCGCATCGCGCTCGTCGGACCCAACGCCGACGACCCGCACGCCCAGCTCGGCGACTGGGCCGGCGCCTCCGGCCAGGTCGATTGGATGCCGGACGGGCACCCGCGCGAGACGGTCATCACCGTGCGCGACGGCCTGCTGGCCGCGCTGCCGGACGGCTGGGAGCTCAGCTACTGCGAAGGCGCCCGGATCGGCAGCCTCGAGCCCGACCCCGAGGGCACCCACTTCCCCGACGGCCAGCCGCGCCCGCCCCTGTTCCAGGCGGCCCCGGCCGACCCGGCGGCGATCGCCGAGGCCGTGGCCCTGGCCGAGGCCAGCGACGTCGTCGTGGCCGTGCTCGGCGACAACGTGGCCCTGACCGGCGAGGGCAAGTCGACCGCGACCCTCGACCTGCAGGGCGGCCAGTCCGCGCTGCTCGACGCGCTCGTGGCCACCGGCAAGCCGGTCGTCGTGGTGCTCGTGCAGGGCAAGCCCTCGACGCTGCCCGCCTCGGCCGAGCGCGCCGCCGCCGTCATCGCCGCCTTCAACCCGGGCATGCAGGGCGGCCGGGCCGTCGCCGAGCTGATCCTCGGCGAGATCGAGCCGAGCGGGCGCCTGCCGATCTCCTTCGCGCGCCACGCCGGGCAGCTTCCGGTGTACTACAACCAGCTGCGCGGCCAGCACGGCAACCGCTACGCCGACCTGACCCAGGAGCCGCTCTTCGCGTTCGGCGAGGGCCTGTCCTACTCGACGGTCGACTACTCGGACCTGCGCATCGCCGACGCGGTCGTCCCGGCCGACGGCGTCATCCGGGCGAGCGTCACGATCGCGAACACCGGCACGCGCCCGTCGCTGGAGACGGTCCAGGTGTACGTGAGCGACCTCGTCACGAGCGTCACGTGGGCCGAGCGCGAGCTGAAGGCCTTCACCCAGGTGACGGTCGCCCCGGGCACGACGCGGACGGTGGAGCTGGAGCTGCCGGCGTCGTCCTGCTCCCTGGTCACGGCCGACGGCCGCCGGGTCGTCGAGCCCGGGCACTTCGAGCTCCAGGTGGGCCGCAGCTCCAAGTCCGCGGACCTCCTGCGCGCCCCCTTCGAGATCCGCTAGCCCGCCGGTCCCGGTCTCGCTCCCGGCTGGCCGGAACCGGCCTGCACCCGCGCCACTTCGCGGCGCCTGCTCGGCATCGTCCACCGCAACGCCACCGCGGAGCCCGGGGGCGCCCGCGCGTCCGGTGATCCCATAGGCCGCCGTCATGGCCGGCACCCCGCGGCAACAATGCCGGGCGCGGCGGCGACCTTACAGGTAGACGTCCAGCCGGCCGGAGAACAGCGCGGTCGTCTGCATCCGCTGCTGCTGGATGGCGTCGAAGTTGGCCCGCGCCTCCTGCGCCCGCTGCCGGAGCTGGTCCTCGAGCGCCTGCTGCTGCTGGATGCGCTGCTGGTCGTCGAGGCGCTGCTGCTCCGCCGTGCGCTGCTCGGCGAGGCGCTGGTCGGCCAGGCGCTGCTGCTGCAGCTGGTACTGCTGGTCGCCGGCCTGCTGCACGTCCCGCGCCCGCTGGTCCTGCTGCCGGACGAGCTGCTGGCGGTCGGCGGCCTGCGCGGCGTCGGCCCGCTGCTGCTGCAGCCGCTGGTCGTCGAGGCGCTGCTGCTGCAGCCGCTCCTGCTGGAGGCGGTCCTGCTGCAGGTTCTGCTGCATGTCTCGCGAGGTCGGCGTGCCCGTCGCGTTGGCCGTGGCGGCGCTGGTCGCGGTCGCCGAGGTCAGCGTGGTCTGTGTGGCGGGCGCAATCGGTGTGATCGACATGGCAACCTCATTACTCCTTGCAAGATCCCGATAACTCAAAGTACCACGATCGGGTGATGTCAAACGCCTCGCTCGGCGGGTTCGGCCGGGCCGGCCCGGGCGGCCCTCGGCCGGGCCGCGAGGAACCCGGCCCGGAACCGCTCGACGGTGCGCGGCCCCAGCGCGGTGGCCGGCGTGATGCCGAGCCGGTCGTCCCATGGCCTCCGGCCTACTGACTAGGCTTGGCGGAGGCCGTGCAGAGACGCCGGTCACGTTCCGGAATCGTTGCTGCCCGCGTCGGTTGGCTCGTAATGTCACGGCGGCAGTCCGACGGAGAGGCACACCCCATGTCCAGCGAGACGGTCCTGCAGGAATCCGACAACCGGCACGCCCCGCCGGCCACGGTGGTGATCTTCGGTGCGTCCGGCGACCTCACCCGGCGCAAGCTGATCCCGGCCATCGAGAGCCTCGCCCGCCACAATCGGCTGACCGAGCGGTTCGCGGTCGTGGGCGTGGCCCGCACGCCGATGGACGACCAGCAGTTCATCCACAACGTGCTCGGCGACCGCGGGGTGTCGGGCATGCCGCAGCTGGCCGGCGCCGTGCGGTACATCGCCGGCGGTTACGACGACCCGGAGACCTACAAGAACCTCAGCGCCCTGCTCTACGAGCTCGACGAGCAGCGCGGCACGGGCGGCAACCGCATCTTCTACCTCTCCACCCCGGCCGAGGCGTTCCCGCTGGTCATCAACGGCCTGGCCGGCGCCGGGCTGAACGAGGCCCCGGAAGGCTCCTTCGCCCGCCTGGTCATCGAGAAGCCCTACGGCCACGACGAGCGCAGCGCGAAGGCCCTCGACCAGACGGTGCACGCGTCCTTCGACGAGTCGCAGGTCTTCCGCATCGACCACTACCTGGGCAAGGACACCGTCCAGAACGTGCTCGCGCTGCGCTTCGCCAACTCCATCTTCCAGCCCATCTGGAACCGCACCTGGGTCGACCACGTGCAGATCACCGTGGCCGAGACGCTCGGCGTCGGCACCCGCGGCTCCTTCTACGAGCACGCCGGTGCGGTGCGCGACATCCTGCAGAACCACGTGCTGCAGGTGCTGGCCCTGGCCCTCATGGAGCCGCCGGCGTCGTTCGCGGCCGAGGCGGTGCGCAACGAGAAGGTGAAGCTGCTGCAGGCCATCCGCCTGCCCCGCGGCCGGGACATCGACGACATCGCGGTCCGCGGCCAGTACACCCGCGGCGGCACCCGCGAGGAGCTCATGCCCGGCTACCGCGAGGAGCCGGGTGTCGATCCGCTCTCGCGCACCGAGACCTACGCCGCCCTGCGGCTCGACGTGGACAACTGGCGCTGGGCCGGCGTCCCGTTCTACGTGCGCACGGGAAAGCGGTTGCCCAGCCGCGTGACCGAGGTCGCGCTGCAGTTCCAGCGCCCGCCGCACCTGCCGATCCCCGACTCGCAGCTCACCGAGCTGCAGCCCGACGCGCTGATCCTGCGCATCCAGCCCGACGAGGGCATCGCCCTGCGCTTCGGCGCCAAGGTGCCGGGGCACTCGTTCCGGGTCCGCTCGGCCAGCATGGACTTCTCCTACGACAAGACCTTCCGGGAGGAGTCTCCGGAGGCGTACGAGCGGCTGCTCCTCGACGCCCTGATCGGCGACACCACGCTGTTCATCCGCTCCGACGAGGTCGAGCAGTGCTGGCGGATCGTCGACCCGATCATCGAGCGCTGGGCCCAGGACACCAGCCCGATCCCGACCTACGAGGCCGCGTCCTGGGGCCCGGCGGACGCGAACCGCCTGATCGAGCGCAGCGGGCGGGCCTGGCGCAACACCGTCGCCTGACGACGACTCCGCGACAAGGCCCGGGCGAGGTCTCGCCCGGGCCTCTGCGTATGCGCCGTCACCGTGCTTCGCGCCCGAGCGCGATCGCCGGCCAACTGGTGGCGCCCACGGCGTCGGGTGCTACTTCGACGCCGCCTCCAGCCGCGGCAGCAGCTGCAGCGCCGTCCGGCGGGCGACGGACAGGTTCGCCGGGTCGCTGGACTCCGAGGAGACGTACACGTCCACGTCCCGCCCGTCCTGCCACACGTAGAGGTGCCCGGCGAGGGAGTACGCGGTGGTGCCGACGCCGATCACCGGCTGGGCCTGCTTGTTGCGGATGTCGAAGTTCTCCCGCGTCTCCAGGCTCACGGTGATCGTGAGCTGGCCCTGCGAGAGCTGCCACTGGCAGTAGCGGCTGGTGGAGCTGGAGCCGCCGTCGTCGGTCATGAGGGTCACCGACTCGCCGGTCAGCGTCTGCACCTCCGCCTTGGACATGAGCTTGCAGATGTCGGGCACCGCGCCGGCCTCCTTGGTGCCGGTCGACGGCCTGGCCGAGCCGCTCGCCTTCGCCGAGGGCTTCGCGGAGGCCGAGGCCGGGGCGGAGGCGACGGCCTCGGCCGAGGCCGGGGTGGACGGCTTGGCGGTGGTGGTGCCGGCGTCCTGCTGGCAGCCGGCGAGCCCGAGCGCCCCGAGGGCGGCCGCGGCGAGAACGATGATGCGACGAGTCACGGTGCGCTCCTCAGATCGGTTTGGTACGACCAAAGGTGCGCGATGGCCGCCCCGCCGCACGCATGGACGGTGCGACCTGGCACGTTTTCGTGACCCGTTCAGTCCCAGCGGGTCGCGTTGGCCTCGGACAGGGTGCCCGGAGCGTCCAGTACCACGCAGAACGGCAGCCCGGCCGGGTCCCGCATCACCTGCCAGTTCCCGGCCCGCTCGACCCGCGTGGCGCCGAGCGCCTCGAGCCGGGCGACCTCCGCGTCGAGGTCGTCGGTGTGGAAGTCGAGGTGCATCCGGGCCTCGCCGTCGCCGAGCCGCTGGGCGAGCAGCAGCATGTCGTGGTTCGGCAGCCGGGCGCCGTTGAACTCGGGGTATCGGCCGACGACCGGCATCTCGGCGCCGGCCGCACCGGACCAGAACGCCACGGTGGCGTCGTGGTCGTGCGCGGGCACGTCGACGCAGATCGCGTAGAGCCTACTGAAGTGAGCCACGCCCAGCAGTATGCTCGCGCGACATCGCTGCCCCGGCCGCTCCCGGCGCCGGCCGCCGGCGGGATGCTGAACACGCCCGCGTCGGCCGCCCTCTATGGTGTGGATCCCGCGGCCGTCGAACGGGCCGGGCTCGCCGCCGCCGAGGCTCATGAGGAGCTCGGCGCTCGACGGAGAGATCGACGGCCTCATCCTTCTCTAGCCAGCGACGCCTCCGCGATCAGCCCTCTCTGGCCAGCGACGCCTCCGCGATCAGCCCTCCCTGACCAGTGACGCCTCCGCGATCAGGGTGACCAGGCGGTCCAGCACGCCGGGGGCCAGGTGGTGCGACATGCCAGCGATCTCCACGTGCCGCGCGCCCGGGATCGCCGCGGCCGTGGCGCGCCCGCCGCTCGGGTGCACCATGCGGTCCACGTCGCCGTGGATGACCAGCGTCGGGGCCGTGATCCCGCGCAGGGCGGCGGTGCGGTCGCCCGAGGCCTGGATGGCGCCGATCTGCCGGGCGACCCCCGCCGCGCGGGCCGGTCCGCCGCCCCGGTCCCACACCTCGGCCGCCCAGGCCCGCTCCGCCGGCTCGTCGTACGGGTAGGTCCGCGACCCGATGTGATCGAGCATCCGCAGGTGCCGCCCCACCCACTCCTCGCGGGTGCGGGCGGCGCGGCGGGCCATGCGCAGCAGCGTCGAGCGGGCCGGCTGCCCGATGCCCCGCGCGCCGGTGGTCGAGAAGATCGACGTGAGGCTGGCGACGCGGTCCGGGTGGGTCGCGGCCAGCGCCTGCCCGATCATTCCGCCCATCGACATGCCGACCACGTGGGCCCGCTCGATGCCGAGGTGCCCGAGCAGCCCGGCGGCGTCGCCGGCCATGTCCTCGAGGCGGTACGCGCCGGGCAGCGGCCGGGCGACGAGCTGGCGCAGCTTGCCCGGCGGCCGGGCGTCGACGCGGGTCGAGCGCCCGGCGTCGCGGTTGTCGAAGCGGACGAGCCGGAAGCCGCGCGCGGTCAGGCCGTCGAGCAGCGGGCGGGGCCATGAGGTCAGGTCGAGGCCGAGGCCGGCGATGAGCAGGAGCGGTACTGCCTGCGGATCCCCCTCGGTGCGGTAGCACACCCGCACGCCGCTCGGCAGGTCGCAGAACTCGTCGTCGATCACGTCCGTCAGTCTCGCGCCTTTTCGCAGCCGGCCCAAGGTGCCGCCCGGGATGGTTCGGGTCCGCACGAGAGGTGAATTCGAACGTGTGTTCGAGTATCGTGAGGGGTGGTTCGGTCGTTGCCTCAACAGGGTGAGGGGTGGTGGCGATGACGTCGGACGATGACCAGGGCTGGGCGGTGCGCCTCGATTGGCCGGTCGCGCGCCGGGATGGGGTGCGGCACGAGTTCACGCAGTTCACGCCGAGCCTGCGGCGGGCTCTGCGCCGGGCGGTCGGCACCAGGCGCTACTGGGCCACAGGGCCGGTGCGCCCGCTCGCGGTGACCGTGGTGCCGATCGGCCGGGCGGAGTATGACGCGCACGGCCGCGAGTGCGCCTCGCTCACGTGCCCGACCATGGCCCCGCTCCTGGGCATGGCCGCCGTTGCCCCGGCTCCGTTGCCGTGACCGCCGTGACTGCTGTGGCCCCGGCTCCGTTGCTGTGACCGTGGTGAGTGCTGTGGCTCTGGCTTTGTTGCCGTGACCGCGGTGAGTGCTGTGGCTCCGGCTCCGTTGCTGTGACCGTGGTGAATGCTGAGGCCCCGGTCTCGTTGCCGTGACCTCCGTGACTGCTGTGGCCCCGGCTCCGTTGCCGTGACCGCCGTGCACGACGGCTCGTCGCGGCGGGTTGGGTCCGGCGGAGGTGATCGGGCACGTTGGCGTGGGTGGCCACCCATCGGCCGGCCGCCTTCGAGTGCCTCCCGCCGTGCAATCGACCTTTGCGCCCCACGCGTGAACGGTTCGCGAGGTGTCGTTTGCTTCTGGACCGCTCTGCCGTGGGACTGGCCATCCGCGATTCGGCCGGAACCGTGTCGACTTCTTCGGCCGGCAGGATGGTGAGCGACGTTTTCGGGGCCCGAGAATGGGGTGAAGAATTGGTGTTCTGGATGTGCGCCATCTGACATTATGCCGTTCGGGGCGGTGATTCTCGCTGGGCCCTGGGATAATGGAGAATATGGGGCAGCTGCAATTGTTTACCAAGGACGAATTGGCTGCCATGCGTGACCGGACCAGGTCGCGTCGTTATTCTCCGGCGAATGAGCAGTTCCGTCGGGAACATGCTCGGCATCGAGTTTGGGGTCTGGCTCAACGGCACGCCGAAAAGCTGCGCCGCGCACACGTTGACACCCCGCCTTCCGTCGGCGAACGCTCGGGCGGATTGGGCTCGGACGGATTGGGCTCGGACGGATTGGGCTCGGACGGATTGGGCTCGGGCGGATTGTCGCCGTCGCCGTCGCCGTCGCCGTCGCCGTCGCCGTCGCCGTCGCCGTCGCCGTCGCCGTCGCCGTCGCCGTCGCCGTCGCCTGAGCAGCCTGAGCAGCCTGAGCAGCCTGAGCAGCCTGAGCAGCCTGAGCAGGTTGAACGGGTTGAACGTCCTGCGGGTGGCAGCGTGGCGCACGCCGGTGATCCCACGCAGGGCGAGCCCGGTCGGACCGCGCAGCCCGGCCCCACGCCGAAACGTCGCGACACCCGCGCGCCAAGGGCGCTCCGGCCCGCTGGTGCCGTAACACGCGCAACAGCGACCCGCACCACGCGGCCGGCGCCGCGCCCGCGTCGCCACCCGGCAAGACCGCCCGCGACATCAGTCGACGGCAATCCACACAAGCCGCCAGTGGCCCCGCGCGACCTGGTGCCCCGAGTACACCGCCGGCTCACTGCCGCGCTTCGCGCTAGTGCGGGCAGGCACGACCGGGCTGCCACACTCCTGGACACGGAACCGGAACCACACCCCTGGACGCGGACCGGAAGCGAGACGTCGAGCGCACGTCGGAGCCGCGGGGGCTTCGGTAGGTTTGGCTGGTGAGCGTCGAGGATGCGAGCGCCAGGTTGCGGCGGTCCCTGCCGGTCAACGTCACCTACGTGCGACAGGTCGATGGGTACGAGGTGTTCACGTCCTCGGGCGTGCGGTTCACGATCGGGGCCGGGCAGAGCGAGGACGGGCTGGAGCTGGCTCGGGCGGCCGTGCGTGAGCGCCTCGGTGAGACGCCGGTCGGGGCGGAATACGTCGACCCCGGCCTCGATCTCGTCGAGTGGCGGGGGCTGTGGTTCGAGCCGTATGCCGACCGGTATGGGCTCGACGATCCGACGCCCGCGCAGCGGCAGCGGCTGGAGGCGTGCGCCGAGGCGTATCGCGGCGGGTCGGCAACGGTCGACGTGTCGGCCAACGTCGTGCGGGTGGTGCCGGCCACGCGGGAGCAGTTCCTGGCGGCGCGGGCGGTGCCGGTTCCCGACGGGTTCGTGCGGGTGGCCAAGGAGCTGACCGGCCTGGACGACGCGGTGGGGGTCATCCACCTCGTGCTCAAGGAGCGCTGGGAGCTCGATCGCCCGGACTGAGGCGTCGGCGGGGTCGTTTCGTGCTCGCGGGGCGCTGGGAGCTCGATCGCCCGGACCGAGTGCCCGCGGGTGGCTAGCGGCGTCGGCGGGGTCGTTTCGTGCTCGCGGGGCGCTGGGAGCTCGGCCGCCCGGACCGAGGTGCCCGCGGGTGGCTCGGTTGTTGGGGCTTCGGCTGCTCCGTGCCGGTCAGTGTGCGGTACGCCCCGAAGTATCCGAGCAGGGCCGCGGCCGGCCCCGGCACCAGCATGCCGATCGTCAGGCCGGCCAGGCCCAGCGCCTGCGAAGATGACGGCGGTGCGGCGCTGCCCGGGGGCCAGGTCACCGATCCGGCGCATGGTCAGCCCCGTGAGCGCGCCGGCGTCCGGCGCGGGGTGGGGTCGTGCGGCGGGTAGCAGAGCGTGACGGCGATGTCCGGCAGGCCCAGGTCGCCGCGCACGACCTCGATGAACCGCTCGGCGGCGTGCTCGGCCGGGGACCGGGCGACCCGCCACTCCTCCCACGTGTAGCGCTTGAGCCGCGCCACGGTCGCCAGCTTGTTGACCTCGAGGTCGACCTCGTGCACCGCGGCGGCGACGGACGGCGAGCCGTGGAACCACACGGCGACCACGGACTGGTTGAAGCCGACGCCCAGGTCGAGCGCGCGGGCCAGCGCCTCGTGCGACTCCGGCGAGTTCGGCTCCAGCAGCGCGAGGGCCCGGTACGCCTCGCGGGAGGCGTAGTACGCGCCGATGAACTGCTCGTAGACGCGCATCCGCTGGTCTCGCTGCCAGCGACGCACCTCGACGCGGCCGTCCCAGAAACGGCCGACGATCAGGCCGAGCAGGGCGGTGACGGCGGCGATGATCGCAGACTGCATGAGAAGCCTCCTCTGCCGGCTTCACAGTGTCGCAACGACCCGCAACGGCCGCCGATGTCCCGGGTCAGGGGCGGGCGGCCTGCACGGTCCAGGAGTCGCGGCGCGGGTGGTGCCCCAGCGCGATCCGGCCCGTCGCCCACAGCAGGGCCCGGCCCGCGTCGGGGTCCACCGACGGCGGGATGCCCGGGAACAGCCGGGTCAGCACCGCCGCCGCCAGGTCCGGGGGAGGGGTCCAGCTCAGGCCGAGGCCCTGGGCGATGTCCCAGGTGTGCACGAGGATCTCGTTCACGCCCAACGCCGCGAAGCCCGTGCGGTCCGTCGGGCCCCAGTGCCAGGCGGTCGCGTCCGGGCCCGCCGCGTCGAGCTCCAGGATCAGCAGGCGGGCGCACGAGGCCACGATCCGCAGGACCGTGCGCGGGTCGGTGCCGGGGCGGACGACCAGGTCCAGTGGGAGGTAGGCGGAGTCGGCCCGGGCCGCGAGCTGAGTCGCGTACGCGGTCAGGTCGTGCGCGATGTGCTCGGCCGTGGCCAGGCACGTCCACTCGACCACGCCCGCCGGGGCCGACCAGGCCGCCGGCGTCGTGGCGGGCTCGCGCAGCAGGGTCAGGGACTCGTCGAGGGCGCGCCGGACGTCTGCGCTGTCCATGAGGGCACGGTACCGGCGGCCGGTAGCGGGCGCACCTCGTCCGCGGTCAGCGGGATCGGGCCGCGCAACTGGCGGGCCACCGCCGTGAACCAGCCCAGATGGATCTCGTCCCGGTCGGCCACGAACGCGGCGCGCAGCTCGTGCCAGCGCAGGCCGGGGTGGCGGTGGTGCACGTTGTGCAGGTTGAACGCGAGCACGAAGTACTCCAGGGCCCGCGGCAGGGCCAGGTTCATCGCGTCGAGGGGGCGCTCCAGGCGGGTGCGGTAGTGGTACGCGTTGTCGGCCAGCGACACGATCAGGGCCCGGGCGCCGACCGCGCTCCACAGCATCCAGCAGTGCCGGCCCCAGGCCAGGGACGAGCCGGTGTACGTCACGATGACCGCGATCGCCTCCACGCGGAACTTGCGCAGGTTGTCGCGGCGCGCGACGCGCTCGAAGAGCAGGCCGGTCACCGAGTCCAGGGAGTCGGTGAGGCGCACCAGCAGCCGCCAGCCCGGGCGCGGCAGGAGGACCAGCAGCACGGACAGGAGCTCGAGCACGTACAGGCCGCCGAGCAGCCGCGGGTAGTACGTCCGCGCCGCCGTCAGCCACGAGGACCTCGCCGGGTCGTAGACCTCGGTGCGCTCGCGCTGGGTGCGGCTGTATCGGTGGTGCAGCAGATGGCCGGCCTTGAGCAGCGTGAACGGGCCGCCGTAGCCGGCCGCGAGCAGGCGGCCGAGGCGGTCGTTCCAGGCCCGGTTCCGCAGCAGCGTGCCATGGATGGCCTCGTGGATGAGCGACCACAGCGGGACCGTGGTGAGCGCGAGCGGGACGAGCAGCCAGGCCCAGCGCGGTCCGAGCGGCAGGAGGACCAGGGGGAGCACGGCGAGTTGCAGCAGCAGGGCGGCGAGCGCTGCCCCCACCAGCGCGATCGCCAGCACAGACTGACGGCGAACCATGTTCGCACGCTAACTCGGCCGAGGAAACGGCCGAGTGTCCGCCTCGCGAAGACTTGGGTGGCACCATGGCCGGGTGCTGCTGGAGATCATCGCCCTGGACGCCGCCGATGCCCGGGCCGCCCAGGAGGGCGGGGCGGACCGGGTCGAGCTGGTCAGCGACATGGCCGCGGACGGGCTCAGCCCCGCCCCGGCGACGGTCGAGGCGGTGCGGGCCGCGGTGTCGATCCCCGTCCGGGTGATGCTGCGCACGACGCCGGGGTTCGCGGCCGACGTACCGTCGCTGCGCACCACCCTCCGGCGGCTGCGCGCGGCCGGGGCGACCGAGTTCGTGCTCGGCTTCCTCGACGCCCGCGGGGCGGTGGACCGGGCGGCGCTCGACGCGCTGCTGGACGGCTTTGCGTGGACGTTTCACCGGGCCATCGACCACGCCGCCGACCGGGCCGCGGCCTGGCGCGCGCTGGAGGGCCTGCCCGGCCTGACCTCGGTGCTGACGGCCGGTGGGCCGGACGGGATGGACGCGGGGCTGCCCGGCCTGCTGGCCGACGCGCCGATCCGTCGAAGCCTGCTGCTGGCCGGGGGCGGCCTGCGGGCGGCGCACATCCCCGCGCTTCGGCACGCCGGAGTCCGCGCGTTCCACTCGGGCACCGCGGTGCGGCCCGGCGGCCGCTGGGACGCCCCCGTCTCGCCGCGACTCGTCGAGCGGCTGCTTCAGGCGCTGGGCCCGGCGACGCCGAGCACGTTGCCCTCCGGGTCCTGAAAGTGCCCGACGGTGAACGGCCCCGAGGCCGGCTCCGGCCCCATGAGCCGCTTGCCGCCGAGGCTCTCGGCCCGGGCCAGGGCCTGCTCGACGTCGGGCACCCCGACGTAGAGCAGGACGCGCCGCGGGTACCCGTCGCCGCCGCAGACCCCGCCGTTGATCCCGGCCGAGTCCTCCCCGACGAAGTGGTAGTCGCCGTCCGGCGAGACGGTCGTGGTGGCCGCGTTCCCGGGCGGGTCGAAGCGCCACTCGAACAGCCCGGCGTAGTAGTCGCGCAGCTTGCCGGGCTCGATGCCGCTGATCTCGAAGTGCACCACGGGCAGACCCATGTCGAGCTCCTCTCCTCGGTGCTCTGACTATCACGGTCACGTGACGAAGAGAGGAGCTCGAACCGGACACGTCACCGCCGAGGTCAGAGGGACCAGTTCTGGTTGGCGCCGCCGCCGCAGGTCCAGATCTGCAGCCGGGTGCCGTTGGCCGAGCTGGGGCCGGTCGCGTCCAGGCACTTGCCCGAGCCCACGTTGACCAGCGTCTGGCCCGTGCGCGTCCACTTCTGGGCGTTGCTGCCGTTGCAGTCGTACAGCTGCACCTTCGTCCCGTTCGCGGTGCCCGCCGCCGTCACGTCCATGCACTTGCCGAGCGCCCGCAGGGTGCCGTCCGAGGCGCGGGTCCACTTCTGGGCGCTCGTGCCGTTGCAGTCGTAGAGCTGCACCGCCGTACCGTTGGCGGAGCTCGCACCGGCGACGTCCACGCACTTGCCGCCGTAGCCGACGATCTGGCCCGCGGCGCCCGTCGGGCCCGTGGTCGGCGTCGTCGGGCCGCCGGTCGGCGAGGTGCCCAGCCACGCGTTCGCGGCCGAGGAGCCGGTGCTGTCGATCGCGGTGTTGCTCTCCACGGGGCTGGGCACCGAGGACGGGAAGACGATGAACGTCACCGGGCCGGCGGTGCCGCCGGTGGCCGGGTTCGGGTCGATGCCGAGCGCGGTGGCCAGGGCGTAGGAGCCCTCGCCGATGATGGTGTCCGGGCCCTCGTCGGCGAAGACGGCGTAGGCGACCTGGTTGTTGTAGACGACCGCGGCCACGGCCCCGGGCCGGATGCCGTTCGCGCCGTAGTCGAAGCGCGGGCTCGGCAGCGGGATCACGTAGTAGCGCGTGACGTCCGAGGTGAAGTACGAGCCGTTCGACGTGGTGAACGAGGTCTGGGCCTGGTACCACGGGTCGGTCGAGGCGTTGCAGTGCGACGTGCCGATGCCGTCGCAGTCGATGTCCATGTCGGCGGTCCAGAAGTAGGCCGAGCCGCTCTTGCAGATCGCGACCGTGGCCGCGCCGCCGTCGTCGGTGGCGTACTTGCCGTTGGACACCTGGTTGCAGGTCTGGGTGCGGGCCAGCAGCTGGCTCGCGGTCGGGCCGGCGGCGAGCGCGGCCCTGTTCGTCTGGGCGAGGGCGTACGCGGTCGTCGCGGTGCACGAGAGCACGACGGCCGCGAGGGCGATGAGGGGCAGGCGGTACCGCTTCACGAGCAGGCTCCTAGGAAGACTGAGGGGTCTCCCAACGGCACGTTGCGGACGTGTTGGTGAGCCGAAGGTTGCGGATAGGAAACCTTATTGACAGATGTGTGTCAATGCTCGGGCGGCAGGAGGGCGGCTTGATTCACGTCATGCGATCGCGCCGGAACGGGCCCGTGCACCGGCCGGCGGCCACGGCGGCCGACGCGATCGCGGCGTCGTAGACCTGGTAGACGGTGATCGCCGCCGGGGAGTACACCGCCCGGATCTGCCGCGCCGGGGTCACGGCCGGGCCTCCCGGGCGGCGATGGCGGCCTGGATGCGGCGCAGCGTGCGCAGGGCCTTCTTCGCCGCGGCCCGCACCTCGCCGTCGAACACGGTGGTGCCCCGATCCTCGGCCTGCAGCCGCTGCAGGGTCGCCGCGACCCGCTCGTCGCCGGTGGAGCCCAGCGCCACCGCGGCCCAGTAGCGGCGGTTCGGGTCCGGGTCGTCCGCGGCCGCGATCAGCCGCGGGACGACCTGCGGGGCGAAGGCGGCCAGCGCGCTGGCGATGTGGCCGATCCGCGGGAAGCGGCGGTGCTCGAACTCGTGCCACAGCGCGTCGAGGGCCTCCGGGCCGCCGATGTCCGCGAGCGCCTCCGCGGCCCGCAGCCGCACCCAGTCGACGCCGTCGCCGAGCAGCGGGCGCAGCGCGGGCACGGTGGACGCGTCGCCGAGCCGGCCCAGGGCCCGCAGCGCCTCCTCCACGACCTTCCACTGCGGGTGGCCGAGCAGGCCGACCAGCTCCGGCACGGCCTCGTGTACCCCCATCGCCGCGCAGCCCATGGCCGCCCAGGCCTGGCAGTTGTACCGGGTGTCGCGCAGCGCCGCGAGCAGCGGCTCCCGCAGCGCGCCGGGCGGGGTGTGCGCGGCGATCACGTCGGCGTGGTTCATGGCCCGGGTGTAGAGCGAGCGGTGGTAGTCGGCGTAGTCGCGCACGAGCGCCTGCAGCGCGGCGACCGCGGCCGGGTCGCCGAAGTCGTGCGCGCGCTCCAGGAGCCGGTAGAGGTGCTCCTCACGCGTGTCGAGGTCACCATCGCGCAGGACATTCGCCGTCATTCGAGCGATCCTAGGCGGCGAGGCGCTCGAGCGCCGGGCGCGGGAGCTGCGGCATGCTGTGCGGTGTGGACAACACCCGCCCCTTCACCCTCTCGCAGCTGCCGGCCGTCGCCGGCGACGTCGCCGCGCGCCTGATCGACGCCGGGTTCACCGAGGCGCCGCACCTGCGCCAGGCCCTTGCGCTCGCCGAGGAGGCCGGCGAGTTCGTCGGCGCCGTCCGGCGGCACTACGGGATGGCCCGCCGCACCGGCTCCCGCGAGGACGTCGAGGCCGAGCTCGCGGACGTGGTCATCACCGCCTTCGTGACCGCGCACACGATGGGCATCGACCTCGAGCGGGCGGTGGGGCGCAAGCTCGGCGTGGTGTACACCCGCGGCTGGCGGGAGGAGCGGTGAACTGGCTGGAGATCGTCGGCTGGGCGGGCTCGGCCCTGCTCGTGTGGTCCCTGCTGCAGCGGCGCCTGCTGCGGCTGCGGCTGTTCAACCTGGTCGGCTCGCTGGTCCTGGTCGGCTACAACGCCGGGGTCCGGGTGTGGCCGATGGTCGGCCTGAACCTCACGCTCGCGGTGATCAACGTCTGGCAGCTGTACTCCCTGCTGCGCACCCGCCACGACGAGCGCACCTACCAGGTGGTGCAGGTCGCGACCGACGACAACTTCCTGGCCCACGTGCTGCGCGTGCACTGGGCCGACATCGCCCGCTTCAACCCCGACTTCCGCTTCGACGACGACGGGCGCCGCCTCGCCTTCCTCACCCTCAACGCCGACGAGATCGTCGGGGTCCTCATGCTCCGCCCGTCGCCGCAGGACCCGCAGGTCGCGCAGGTCGAGCTGGACTACGTGACGCGGCGGTACCGCGACCTGTCGCCGGGCGAGTTCGTCTTCCGGCAGAGCGGGCAGCTCACCGCGCACGGCTTCCGGCGCGTGCTCACCCCGCCCGGGATGGTCGCCCCGTACTACTCCCGCCTCGGGTTCGAGCGCACCGGCGACCGGTACGAGCTCGACCTGACCCGGAGTTTCGATTAGCTCTGCTAACGAGGTATATTGCCAGGGTGGATCACGAAGGGCTGGCCGATGCGCTGGCGTCGCAGCTCAACGGCGTGCGCCGGGTGCTGCGCCGCCGCCTGCGGGCCGGCCTCGCGGTCCCCGCGCTGACCGGCAGCCAGGTCGAGCTGCTGCGGCTGGTCGAGTCCGCGCCGGGCACCGGCGTCTCGGCCGCGGCCGCGCAGCTGCACCTCGCCGGCAACTCGGTCAGCACCCAGGTCAACCACCTCACCGAGGCCGGGCTGCTGCGCCGCGAGCAGGACCCCGCCGACCGCCGCTCGGTGCGGCTCTTCCTCACCGAGGCCGCGGCCGAGCGGCTCGACGCCTGGCGCGAGGCGCGGATCTCGCTGCTCGCCACGGCGCTGGACTCCCTCGACGAGGACGAGCGGCTGGCCCTGGCCGCGGCGGTCGGGGCCCTGGGCCGCCTGGCGTCCGTCCTCGCCGAGCAGGGGGAGTCCGCATGAACCCGGCCGTTGAGATCGCGGGACTGCGGCACCGCTTCAAGGAGACCCTGGCCGTCGACGACCTCTCGCTGAGCGTCCAGCCGGGCGAGATCTTCGGGCTCCTGGGCCCCAACGGCGCCGGCAAGACGACCACGATCCGGGTGCTCACCACGCTGCTGCCCCCGCAGGCCGGCCGCGCCGAGGTCTTCGGGCTCGACGTGCGCCGCAACCGGATGGCGGTGCGGCGGCTCATCGGCTACGTCCCGCAGGCGCTCTCGGCCGATGCGGCGCTCAGCGGGCGCGAGAACGTCGCCCTGTTCGCGCGGCTGTTCGACGTGCCGCGGGCCGAGCGCCGGGCCCGCGCCGACGCCGTGATCGAGGCGATGGGCCTGGCCGAGGCCGCGGACCGCCCGGCCGGCACCTACTCCGGCGGCATGATCCGCCGCCTCGAGCTCGCCCAGGCCCTCGTCAGCGCGCCGCGGCTGCTCGTGCTCGACGAGCCCACGATCGGCCTCGACCCCGTCGCCCGGGCCGGGGTGTGGGAGCGCATCACCGAGGTGCGGGCCGAGACCGGCATGACCGTGCTCGTGACCACGCACTACATGGAGGAGGCCGAGGAGCACTGCGACCGGGTCGCGCTCATGCACCGCGGCCGGATCCGGGCGCTGGGCTCGCCCGCGCAGCTCATCGCCTCCGCCGGCGGGGACTCGCTGGACGACGTTTTCCGGCAGTACACCGGGGATGATCTGGACGCAGGGGGGTTCAGCGATGTCCGTGCGACTCGCCGCACCGCACGCCGTCTCGGCTGACGCCGGGCGCACGGGGCCGGTGCGGGTCCTCGCGACCCGGATCGCCGCGATGTGCCTGGTCGAGCTGCAGAAGCTGCGCCGCGACCGCACCGAGGTGATCACCCGGGCCATCCAGCCCGCCCTGTGGCTGATCATCTTCGGCCAGACGTTCACCCACCTGCGGGCCATCCCCACGGGCGGGCTGCCGTATCTCGACTTCCTCGCCCCGGGCATCCTGGCCCAGTCGGCGCTGTTCGTGTCGATCTTCTACGGCATCCACATCATCTGGGAGCGCGACGCCGGCGTCCTGGCCAAGCTCATGGTGACCCCGACGCCGCGGGCCGCCCTGGTCACGGGCAAGGCGTTCGCGGCCGGGGTCCGCGCGCTCGTGCAGGCCGTGGTGGTGCTCGTGCTGGCCGCGATCCTGGGCGTGTCCCTGACCGGCAACCCGCTGAAGCTGCTCGCGACCGCGGTGGTGCTGCTGCTCGGCTCGGCGTTCTTCTGCTGCCTGTCGATCATCCTGGCGGGCCTGGTCCTGAAGCGGGACCGGATGATGGGCATCGGCCAGGCGATCATGATGCCCCTGTTCTTCGCGTCGAACGCGCTCTACCCGGTCTCGGTGATGCCCGGCTGGCTGCGGGTGCTCAACCACGTCAACCCGCTGAGCTACGAGGTCGACGCGCTGCGGGGCCTGCTCATCGGCACTCCCGCGCGCCTCCTGCTGGACTTCGGCGTGCTGGTCGGCGCGGTGGCGGTCGCGGTGTTCGCGGCCTCGGCGATCCTCGGGCGCCTGACTCGCTGACAGGTGCCCCCGAGTCATACAGAGGTGATCTCGACGCGCTGTCACCGCGAGCCGGTGATGGCCTACGATGCGTACTCATGGCAGATGGCGTCGGCGACGAGCAGGCCGGCTGGTCGGGCCGGATCGACACGACCACGGCACACCCCGCCCGGCGGTACAACTACTGGCTGGGCGGCAAGGACAACTTCGCCGCCGACCGCGAGTCCGGCGACGCGATCGCGCGGGTCTACCCGGCGATCCGCACCACCGCCCTGGAGAACCGCGCCTTCCTGCAGCGCGCGGTGCGCTACCTGGCCGGCGAGGCGAACATCCGCCAGTTCCTCGACATCGGCACCGGCATCCCGACCGCGAACAACACCCACGAGGTCGCGCAGAGCGTCGCCCCGGACTCGCGGATCATCTACGTCGACAACGACCCGATCGTGCTGACGCATGCCCGGGCGCTGCTGACGAGCACGCCGGAGGGGCGCACGGCCTACATCGACGCCGACCTGCGCGACCCGGGCACCATTCTCGAGGACGAGAACCTGCGCAAGACCCTCGACTTCGGCCGGCCGGTCGCCCTGATGCTGATCGCGATCGTGCACTTCCTGTTCGACGAGGACAAGCCGTACGAGATCGTGCGGTCCCTGGTCGACGCGCTGCCGTCGGGCAGCTACGTGGTGATGACCCACGGCACCGCGGACCTCAACGAACCGGCCGCGCGCGACTACGCGCTGCGTGAGATCAAGGCGGGCCGCCTGAAGGTCGACGCCATGCCGCGCAGCCTGGACGAGGTGGCCCGGTTCTTCACGGGCCTGCAGATCGTGGAGCCGGGCATCGTGCCGGTGACGGCCTGGCGCAACCCCGTCCCGGAGGAGGACCGCCCCCCGCTGGTCGACACGGCCATGTACGGCGTGGTCGCCCGCAAGCCGTAGCCCCGACGGACGCGAGCCGCCGCCGCCGGCCCCGCACGGCGGGCCCGACGGGTGCTACGCCTTGACGGCGGCCGGGCCCGTCGAGCCGCGCACGGTCAGGTGGACCGGCAGCATGACCTGCTGGCGAGTGGTCGGTGAAGGGGCCGAGGTCCGGTCGAGCCGGGACAGCAGCATCGACACCGCCACCCGCCCGGCCTGCTCGATCGGCGCCGTCAGGGTGGTCAGCGGCGGATGGCAGAAGTCCGCGCCGAAGATGTCGTCGCAGCCGACCACGCTGAGGTCCTCGGGCACGCGCACGTGCCGCTCGCGCAGGCGCTGCAGGATGCCGATCGCCAGCAGGTCGTTGAAGACGATGCACGCCGTCGCGCCGGTGTTCAGGACCGCGTCCGCCGCGGCCGGCCCCGAGCCGCGGCCCGACGGGAACGGGCCCACCCGCGTGAAGGTCAGGCGGTGGCGCGCCGCCACCTCGCGCATGGCGTGCCAGCGGGCCTCGTTGGGCCAGGAGCGCTGCGGGCCCGAGACGTAGGCGATGTCCCGGTGGCCCAGGGAGAGCAGGTGCTCCGCCGCCTGGCCGATCCCGGCCGGGGTGTCGATGATCGCGCTCGGGACGCCGCGCACGTTGCGGTTGATCGTCACCAGCGGGATCTCGCCGGCCAGGCGGGCCAGCTCGCGGTCCGGCAGGCGCGACGCGGCCAGGATCGCGCCGTCGAGCGAGCGGCGCATCTTGTGCAGCATCTCGGCCTCCAGCTCGCCGGAGTCCTCGGTGTCGATCAGCAGCTGGGCGTAGCCGGCCGCCTTGAGCTGCTGCTGGGTGCCCCGGATCACGCCGAAGTAGAACGGGTTGGTCACATCGGAGACGAGCACCGCGATGGCGCGCGTCCGGCCCGAGGACAGGGCGCGCGCGGGGGAGCTGGGGACGTAGCGCAGCTCGCGGGCCGCGGCCTCGATGCGCTCCCGCGTCACGGCGTTCACCCGGCCCGGGTTGTTGAGGGCGCGCGAGACCGTGGACGCGGCGACCCCCGCCGCCGCGGCGATGTCGTTGATCGTCACGGGGCGGTCGCGGCCGGAGGGGCGGGGCATGCCCGACAGCGAAGCAGATTTGGCAAAAGATGGCAAACGATTGCCACGCCTTCAGCAGCGTTGATAGCGTCCGCAACCATCGATCCGCCACTCGAACCAACGCCCCCATAGCAAGCGACGAGGAGTGGACACCCCCCATGAATCGCATGAAGCTCATGTCCGCCGGACTGGCCGCGGCCGTCCTGCTCGCGGCGTGCGGCAACGACAGCAAGGACACCGCGACCGGCGACGGCAAGCTGGACGGCGCCGGCAAGACGATCAACGTGCTGGTGCAGGCCAACACCATCTACCCGCAGCAGCAGAAGCAGTGGTTCACCGACACCAGCGCCGCGTTCAAGGCCCAGACCGGCGCCGAGGTCAAGTTCGAGACGTTCGCCTCCGCCAACGACGAGCTCACGAAGATCCAGACGAGCGTCGTCTCCGGTCAGGGCCCCGATGTGTACTCCCTGGGCACGACCTTCACCCCGACGGCCTACGCGACCGGGGCGTTCCTCGAGCTCACCGACGCCGACTGGCAGAAGGTCGGCGGCAAGGACGCCTTCGTCCCGGCGTCGCTGGGGATCTCCGGCCCGGACGCGCAGCACCAGGTCGGCATCCCGTTCACGAGCCGCCCGTTCGTGATGGCGTACAACACCGAGCTGCTCAAGGCCGCCGGCATCGACAAGCCCGCCGACAGCTGGGACGGGCTGCGCGAGCAGGCGAAGAAGCTCACGAGCGGCGGCACCTACGGCATGGCGGTCGCCTACGCCGACGGCTTCGACCCGTGGAAGTTCATCTGGGCGATGTCCGTGCAGGCCGGCAACCCGCTCGTGGCCGGCAAGAAGGCGTCGCTGGACGACCCGGCGACGGTCAAGGCCTACCAGACCTACCTCGGCTGGCTCGCCGCCGACAAGGTCGTCGACCCGGCCGCCGTCGGCTGGAAGAACGCCCAGGCCATCGCCGAGTTCGGCGCGGGCAAGGCCGCGTTCCTGCCGATGGTCTCGGCCACGTCCAAGGTGACGCTGGACAAGTCGCAGGTCGCGGGCAAGTACGCGTACGCCGTCATGCCCACGATCCCGCCCGGCGCCACGGCCAAGCCCGGCAACGGCGTGGCCGCGACCAGCATCCTCTCCGGCGACAACCTGGTCGTGGCGAAGTACTCCAAGAACAAGGACCTCGCCCTCGCCCTGGTCAAGCTGCTCACCAGCGCCGAGCAGCAGAAGACGTACTACAAGACCTTCGGCGAGCTGCCCACGAACGCGGCCGCGGCCAAGGAGCTGCAGGCGGACCCGGCCCTCGCGGCGATCGTGGACTCGTCGTCGAAGTCGGCCGGCACGCCGTTCAACGGCGGCTGGAGCAAGGTGCAGCTGGCCCTGCTCAACGTCGTCGTGCAGTCCATCCCCGACCTCAAGGCCGGCAAGGTGGACGACGGCAAGCTGAAGTCCCTCGTCACCGCGGCCCAGAAGGATGCCCAGAGCGCCGTGGACGAAGCAAAGTGAGCAAGGCCGTCTCCCGGCGTCAGCGTCCACTGTGGATGCTGGCGCCGGGCGGCGTGCTCATGGTCCTGGTCATCCTGGTGCCGCTGGCGGTCGCGCTGCTGGTGTCCACCCTGGACCTGAACCAGTACACGCTGCGGCAGTGGACGGACGCGCCGAACATCTGGCTGGACAACTACCGCGAGGCCTGGAGCGAGACGGCCCTGCCGCACGCGATCTGGGTCACGGTGGGCTACGCGGTCATCGTGACGATCGCCGCCGTGCCGCTGGGCCTGGCCGCCGCCCTGGCCACCCAGCAGCGCTTCCCGGGCCGGGCGCTGGTCCGCTCCGCCTTCCTGATCCCGTACGTGCTGCCCGCCTTCGTCGTCGGCACGGTGTGGCGCACCATCCTGCAGCCCAACGGCCCCGCGGGGAACCTGCTGGGCGCCGACTACCTGTGGCTCAACGGCCCGCGCAGCTACTGGGCGCTCGTGCTGGTGCAGATCTGGACCTCGTGGCCGCTGCTGTACCTGCTGGCGCTGTCCGGCCTGCAGGGCATCCCCGACGACGTGCACGAGGCCGCGGCGCTGGACGGCGCCGGCTACCGGGCGAAGCTGACGAGGATCGTGCTGCCGCAGCTGCGGGGCGTGCTCGGGCTCGGCATGGTGATCGAGTTCCTGCACACGCTCAACAGCTTCACCCTGCCGTACGTCCTCTTCGGCGTCCCCGCCCCGCACGACGTCGAGGTGCTGCCCGTGCTCACCTACGTGGAGAGCTTCCAGAACTTCAAGTTCGGCCTCAGCGCGGCGATGGCGGTGCTGTCCCTGGTGCTCGTGGCCATCCCGCTGTCGGTGTACCTGCGAGCGGTGAGGCTGAACCGCGATGAAGACTGACGTGCAACGGCTCCTGCCCCGCTGGCTGCAGATCCTGGTCATCGCCGGGCTCCTCGCCGCGACGCTGACCCCGGTGCTCTACATGCTCTTCGCCAGCGTCAACGACGACCTCGCCGTCGCCCGCGGCGACTTCTGGCCCAGCGCCTTCCACCCCGGCAACTACGCCGAGATCTGGGACACCGTCGAGCTCGGCGACGGCCTGCTCAACAGCGTCCTCGTGGCCGGCTCCGTCGCGGTCGTCTCGGCCCTCGTGTCGGTCGCGACCGCCTACGTGCTCGTGCGCTTCACGTTCTTCGGCCGCGGGCTGATCCTGCGCGGGCTGCTCGCCCTGCAGAGCATCCCGGGCACGCTGATGCTGCTGCCGGTGTTCGTGCTCTTCGCGAACCTGGCCCGCATCCTCAGCATCGACGTCATCGGCACCCGCTGGGCGCTGTTCGTCACCTACCTCACGTTCGCGCTGCCCTTCTCCACCTGGGTCATGGTGACCTACCTGCGCGGCCTGCCGCACGAGCTGGACGAGGCGGCCCGGCTCGACGGCGCCTCCTCCTGGCGGATCCTGCGCTCGATCGTGATCCCGCTCAGCTGGCCGGGGCTCGTCGTCTCGGCCATCTTCGCGTTCCTGCTCGGCTGGAACGACGTGCTGTTCGCCTCCGTCATCACCAACGCCGACACCCGCACCGCCGCGGTCGCGCTGCAGGTGTTCGGGGCGACCCAGGAGGGCGGGGCGATCCCGCTGTACGGGCAGCTGATGGCCTCCGCGCTGGTGTGCGCGCTGCCCGTGGTCGTGTTGTATCTCGCGTTCCAACGGTTCCTGGTAGGCGGCCTCACGGCCGGGGGAGTGAAATGACACAGTTGAATGTGGCGATCGTCGGCAGCGGCATCATCGGCGCCAACCACGCCGAGGCGATCGCCCGCCATCCGCGGCTCACCGTGGCCGCCCTGGTCGACGCGCGGATCGAGGCCGCCGAGGCCCTGGCCGCGAAGCTCGACCCGCACCCGTCGGTCCACCTGACGCTCGCCGAGGCCCTGGCCGCCCACGACATCGACCTCGTCTCCATCTGTACCCCCAGTGGCCTGCACATCGCCGCCGCCGAGGAGACCCTGGCGGCCGGCGCGCACCTGCTCGTCGAGAAGCCCCTCGACACCGACCTGGCCAAGGCGCGCGCGTTCGCGAAGGTGGCCGAGGCCGCGGCCGGCCGCGGGCTGGTCGCCTCCGTGGTCAGCCAGCACCGCTTCGACCCCGCGACCGCCGCGCTGCTCGGCGCCGTGCGGGCCGGCCGGCTGGGCCGGATCACCTCCGCCGTCGTGTCCATGCCCTGGTGGCGCGACCAGGCGTACTACGACTCCGCCGACTGGCGCGGCACGTGGGCGTTCGACGGCGGCGGGGCCCTGGCCAACCAGGGCATCCACCTCGTCGACCAGATGCTGGCCCTGCTCGGGCGCCCCGCCGAGGTCTACGCGCAGACGGCCCTCGTCTGCCACGAGCGCATCGAGGTCGAGGACCTCGCCGCGGCCACGATCCGCTTCGCCTCCGGGGCGCTCGCGGTCCTGCACGCGACCACCGGCGCCTGGCCGGGGCTGCCCGTCCGCCTCGCGCTGCACGGCACCGAGGGCTCCGCGGTCCTGCACGACGACCAGCTCGAGTCCTTCCACACCGCGGGCGATCCCGGGCTGGGGGCCGCCGATCTGGTCCCCGCGGCCGACCTCTACGGCGCCGCGAAGGCCCCGGACGGCTTCGTGACCGGGCACCTGCGCCAGTACCAGGACATCGTCGAGGCCATCGAGACCGGCCGCGACCCGGGAGTACGGATTCAGGACGGGCTGCTCGCCCTCGGCCTGGTGCGGGCCGTCTACGTCTCCGCCGCCCTGGGCCGGCCCGTGTCCTTCGACGAGGTCCTCGACGGCGCCCACGACGACGTCCGGCCCGACACCAAGGGAGCACACCAGTGAAGTTCTCGGTCTTCACCGCCTCGACGCCCGACTGGACCCCGCAGGAGGCCGCGGCCGAGCTGGCCGCGCAGGGCTGGGACGGCATCGAGTGGCGGATCACCGACCAGGAGGAGACCGACGAGCCCGGCTTCTGGGCCGGCAACCGGGCCACCTGGCCGCTCACCGGGCTCGAGGAGCGCCTCGCCGACATCCAGGCCGTCACGCGCGGCGCCGGCCTGGCGTACTCGGGCCTCGGCGGCTACGCGCGCAGCTTCGAACGCGACGACGTGACCCGGCTCCTCGCGGCCACCGCCACGCTCGGCGCCGGCCGCGTCCGGGTCACCATGCCGCTGCTGAAGACCGGCGACTACCCGGACCTGTTCGCCGGGGCCCGCAAGGACCTCGAGTGGGCGACCGCGGAGGCGGCCCGGCTCGGCGTCACCGTGCTCGTCGAGCTGCACCACGAGACGATCGCCGCGTCCGCCTCGGCCGCGCTGCGGCTCGTCGACGGGCTCGACCCGGCCGCCGTCGGCGTCATCCACGACCTCGGCAACCTCGTCATCGAGGGCCACGAGGACCACCGGGCCGCGTTCCAGCTGCTCGGCCCCTACCTGCAGCACGTGCACGTGAAGAACGTCGCCTGGCGGGCGGTGTCGAGCGCGCCCGACGGCACCGTCACGTGGAAGGCGGACTGGGCCACCCTCCGCGAGGGCCAGGCCGACGTCGGCGCCTACCTGCGGGCCCTGCGCGAGCACGGGTACGACGGCTGGGTCACCCTCGAGGACTTCTCCACCGCCGTACCCCTGCGCGAGCGCACCCGCGACAACCTCGCCTACCTGAGGTCCCTCATCTAGGTGTTGCGCAGGTGGGTGACGGCGCTGTCGTGGTTGCGCACCAGGCCGGCGTCGAGCCCGTGGGCGGCCAGGAACGCGGCCGGGTAGCGGGCGCCGGTGTCGGCGTCCTGCCACACCCCGGCGGCCAGGAACGGCAGCCGGGCCGGCGGGGCGGGCTCGCCGTAGCGGTGCCCGTCGAGGAACTGGAACACGGCCGCCTCGTCGCCCGCCTCGGACACGTAGGCCAGGGCGGGGGCGTCGCTGTCGCGGGGCGAGCGGATGCGGTGCAGCCGCCCGTGCTGCACGATCGGGCGGATCCGCTTGTACTGCCCGATGAGCTCCGCCGCGAGCCGCCGCTCCTCGGCGCTCCACCGCGGCAGGTCCCCGCCGACGCCGAGGACGCCGGCCATGGCCACGTGGAAGCGGAACCGCAGCGGCACCCGGTTGCCGGTGAGGAAGTTGGGGGCGTCGGTCACCCAGGCGGTCATCGCTTGCGCCGGGTACAGCTGGCTGAAGCCCTCCTGGATGTGCAGCCGGTCGCTCGCGTCGGTGTTGTCGCTGGGCCATACCTGGTCGGTGCGGGCCAGGATGCCGAGGTCGACGCGGCCGCCGCCGGAGGCGCACGACTCGAACCGGACCCCGGGGTGGTCCCGGCGCAGCCGGTCCAGCACCGCGTAGAGGTTGCGCGCGTGCCGGGTGGACCACTGCAGGCCGCGGTACGGGCCGGGGTCGGTCACGGGCCGGTTCATGTCCCACTTCACGAACGCGATGTCGTGCTCGGCGAGCAGCGTGTCGAGCCAGTCGTGCAGCCAGGCCGCCACCTCCGGCCGGCCGAGGTCGAGGACGAGCTGGTTGCGCAGCTCGTGCCGCGGGTAGCCGGCGGAGGCGTAGACCCAGTCGGGGTGGGCGCGGTACAGGTCGCTGTCGGGGTTGACCATCTCGGGCTCGACCCAGATGCCGAACGCCATGCCGAGCTCGCGCACGCGCGCGATCAGCGGCCCGAGGCCGTGGGGGAAGCGGGCCGAGTTGGGCCGCCAGTCGCCGAGGCCGGCGTTGTCGGCGACGCGGGCGCCGAACCAGCCGTCGTCCATCACGAACAGCTCGCAGCCCAGCGCCGCGGCCCGCTCCGCGAGCGCCAGCTGGTTGGCCTCGTCGAGCAGGAAGCCGGTCGCCTCCCACGAGTTGTAGAGCACCGGGCGCAGCTCGCCGCCGTGCGGGAGGACCTCGCCGCGCACGTAGGCGTGCCAGGCCCGGCTGGCCCCGCCGAAGCCCTCGCCGCTGTAGAGGCCGCAGCTCTTCGGCGTCTCGTAGCGGCCGCCCGCGTCGAGCCGGGCGACGGGCGGCTCGTGCCCGGCGCCGGCGTTGACGACGACCCGGCCGACCGGCAGCCGCTGCACGTCGACGCGCCAGGTGCCGGACCAGGCCAGGGCCGCGGTCCACACCTCGCCGTGGGTCTCGGTCGCGGTGCCGTCGTCGAGCGCCACCCACGGGTTGTGCATCGGGCTGGTGGTGGTGCGGCGGCTGCCGAGCCGGACGGTCCCGGCGGGCAGGTCGGTGCGCTCGACGCGGGAGTCGGCGCCCCAGCGGCCGTGCAGGCACGACAGGCGCGCACCGTCGCGGGCGGGCAGGCACCAGGCGGCGCTGTCGGCCCGCACGAGCTCCACCGGCACGTCGGTGTCCAGCTCGGCCCAGCGCTCGACGACGTCATGGCCGGGGGAGACCCGGTAGTGCAGGGTGAGGCGGACGGGGCGGGTCAGCTCGCGGTACCGCAGCCGCAGATGCCCGCCGTCGGCCTCGGCCCGCGCGAGGACCCAGCGCACGGCCCGGCTGTCGTCGCCGAAGCGCAGGGCGAGGGCGGGCTCGGTGAAGCGCAGGCCGGTGTCCGACGGATACTCCTCCCGCCCGTCGAGGGGGCTCTCCCAGCTGCCCCGCGCCGCGTCGTGCGGCACCCCGGCCAGCGCGACCGCGGCCTCGTCGTCGACCGGCCCGCCCCAGTGCGCGGCGAGCGGGACGTCCTCACCGCCGCCGGTATCGAGGACGTAGGCGCTGTTGGGCGTGCGCAGCAGCCAGACACCGGGTGCGACTTCGGAGACCGGGGGCGGTAAGGGCATGCGACGTTCGTAGCACCTGACCGCCGGGTTTGTCAGGACCCGGCGTAGGCGGCCCCGAGCAGGGCCGAGCGTTCGGTGTCGGCGACCGGGCGGGCCGGCACGGGCAGGTGCAGCGCCGGCTCGATGAGGTCCCAGGCGCCGGTCATCGAGCCGCCCACGACCACGACCTCGGCGCCGAAGCGGTCCAGCCACTCGGTGAGCAGCCGGCCGAGGATGCCGAACGCGGTGCCGACGACCTCGCGGGCGTCCTCGTCGCCGCCGCGGGCCAGCGCCGCCAGGCCCCGCATGCCGTCCACGGTCACGCCGGTGCGGGCCAGGTAGCCGCGCACGAGCGCCCGGTCGGAGACGAGGTCCTCGATGTTCACGCCGTCGACGTCGCAGAAGTGGATCTCGCCGTCCTTGGGCACGTCCGGCCCGTCGCTGACCACGGCCCCGTCGGCGAGCCAGGACGAGCCGATGCCGGTGCCGAGGGTGATCGCGACGCAGCGGCGGGTCCCGGTCGCGGCCCCGTCGACCCACTCGCCGAGCAGGAACGCGTCGGCGTCGTTGACGAACGTGAACGCCGCCGGCTCGGCCGGGATCGCCGCGGCCAGGGCCTCGCGCAGGTTCACGCCGTGCAGCTGGTCGAACTTGCTCACGCCCTCGTGCAGCGCCACCCCGGCGGCGTAGTCGAACGGGCCCGGGAACGCCACCGCCCAGCGGTCGCCGGGGCCGGGCAGCAGCCGCTTCGCCGCGTCCGCCAGCGCGCCGACGATCGTGAGCGCGTCCTGGGCGGGGTCGAGCGGGTGCCGCTGCCGATCGAGGATGCGGTGCCGGGCGACCTCGACGCTACCGGCGGTCACATGGCTCCCACCGATCTCGAGAACCCGCACGGGAGGGGAAGGGGAGTCGGTGTCCTGCACGGCGTAAACGTTATCGCACCCGGTTGGCGATGATCGGCTCCGCGTACGGGTACGGCGTGTGCTTCGAGACCCCCACGAGCCCGGCGAAGAACGTGTTCATCGCCGCGGCGGTCCCGGCGTGGCGCAGGATCACCGCCCGGCTCTCGCGGGGCGCGTCGTCCAGCTCCGCCGGGAGCGTGCCGGTGGCGGCCTGCGCGATCAGCTCCTGCGCCCGGTTCCAGTCGCCGCCGCCGTGCGCGTACGCCAGCCAGGTGGCCAGGTGTCCGGCGTTGTAGCGGCGGTCGTAGGCGGCGTGCGCGCGGAAGAACGCGGACTCCTCGGGCGTGCGGGCGAACGAGGCGTGCAGGGCGAGGCCGAAGTCGGTGAGGTACACCAGCCGCCCGTCGGTGAGCAGGTTGCCCATGTGCGCGTCGAAGTGCAACAGCCCGCCGGCGTTCATCGCGCAGACGGCGGCGGCGAGCCGGGCGGCCACCTCGACGCCGGCGTGCTGGTCGCCGCCGTCGATGCGCTCGCGCAGCCACGGGCCGAGCTCGTGCGGGATGTGCTCCAGGAACAGCGTGACCGTGGCCGGGGCCGCGCTGAGCTCCTCCAGCCGGCGGCGCACCGCGGGGCTGCCGTCCCAGTAGGCGGTGAGCTCTTCGATGTCGGCGTCGGCGTCGGCGGGCCCGCGACCGGGACGGGGCAGGACGCGCCAGTGGTACAGCAGCGGGAAGTTCGGCTGCCGCCCCGAGCGCACCCACGCGGTGGTGAGCCGGTGCGCGGTCAGCTCCCGCCAGGCCCCGAAGCCGGCCGAGCCCACGCCGTACTGGTAGAAGCCCGGCAGCCCGAAGAGGTTCCCGGTGTCGTGCGGCGCGGCCAGCTCGGTCGCGGTGAGCGGCACCTGCTTCACGAAGACCGGGACGCCGTCGACGTCCAGCCCGGCGGTCCGCCCCCCGATCCCGGCGCCGTGCGGCACGGCGCTCCCGAGCACCCTCGCGAGCGCGTCGTCGCCGAGCGCGGCGAGTGCGGGCGCGACCCGGTCGAAGCGCGCGGCGCGGTCATCGAGCATGGTCGCAGTGTGCCACGCGCGCGAAAGGCGCGACCGGCGTTTGCCGGCCGCGCCCCCTTGCGGATGCTCCTACCTGTGCTTGCCCATCGCCACGAGGGCGATGATGATCGCGATCACCGCGAGCGCGCCGATGATGGCGAGGGCGATCTTGCCGGCACTGTACGGCCGCTCGCCCGCGATCTCGCCCGTCACGCCGTTGACCTGGATGTTGTAGGTCTTGCCGCCGTAGAGGTAGCAGGCGATCCACACCGGCAGCAGCATGAGCTTGAAGGTGACGTCGTTGTACTGCGTGTGCATCTGCTCGACGCGCTGCTCGTCGCCGCCGATGTCCTCGCGGCAGTCCTGCTCCAGGATCGGGCGCATCTTGTTCTTGGCGTGCTCGAGGCCCTGCTCCGGCTCGACGTCGTAGCGCAGGGTCTCGTGCCCGGCGAGGTACTCGGGTCGGTACGGCTGCGCGTTCGGCAGCGGCCACGGCTCCAGCGCGTCCAGGTGCTTCTGGCTCACCTTGGTCGTGCCGGTCACCAGCACGTCGTCGAAGTCACGGAAGACCCGCCCGCTGGCGTGGTACCACCGCGTCTTCTGCACCTGCCGGGTCTTCGTCTCACCGTTCTCGGTGTAGGTCTCGGTGACGTAGTAGTGCTCGCCCCGCTGGCCCTGGTAGTCCGTGATCGTGCGGGAGTCGTAGGTCCAGTGCGGCAGGTACGTGCTCTTGGCCGTCTCGGCCTCGGACACCTTCTTCAGGCCCGACGGGGCGAACCAGCGCGACGACGCCCACTTGCCCAGCGCCTCGCGCAGCGCCCGCTTGTCGACCCCGAAGGGCACCACGGCCTCGGGCACCACCAGGTCCTGCGGGCTCAGCTCGGCCACCACCGGCGCGTTGCAGAACCGGCAGCGGTCCGAGATCGAGTCGCTCTCGGTCTGCGCGCCGCAGTTGCGGCACACGAACACGTGCTTCGCCAGCGTCGCGATCGGCTTGCGGGGCAGGCTGGTGAAGGAGAGGTAGTCGTGCTCGCGAACCCGTGCGCCCGTGGTCTGCAGCACCGTCTCGTGGCCGCAGTACGGGCACTTGAGCACGTTGGTGCCCGGTGCGAACTCGACGTTGGCGCCGCAGCCGGCGCACGGGTACTGGTTCTGTGACATGTCCTGGTCAGCCCATCGGGGGGAGCGGCGGGGGAACGGAGTTGAAGATGCCCGCCAGCTCCGGGATCTGCTCGGCGGGGGTCCAGGCGGCCATGCCGTTCTTCCACAGCAGCGTGGAGCGGCTGATCGCCCCGGCCTGCACCTGCTGGGCCAGCGCGTTCGGGTCGAACGGGCCGGCCTGGGCGCCGTTGATCGCGGCGAACCAGGTGGCCTGCTGCGGCACCGGCGGGGGCCCGGCCGGCGGCGCCGACTGCGGCGCGCCCTGCGGGGCGTACCCGGGCTGCTGCTGCGGGTAACCCTGCTGCGGGTAGCCCGGCTGCTGGGGCTGCGTGGGCCGGTTCAGCGACTGGGCCACCTGCTGGGCGGCCGCCATGCCCAGGCCGAGACCGAAGCCCTCGCCGGCGCCGCCCTGGTTGTTGGCGGCGGCCTCCATGGCGTTGGCGGCCTGGAACTTCGAATACTGGTCCAGATTGCCCAGCACGCCCATCGAGGTGCGCTTGTCCAGCGCCTCCTCGACCTCCGGCGGCAGGGAGATGTTCTCGATGATGAACTTGGGGATCTGAATGCCGTACTCGGCCAGCTCCTGGGTCAGCACCCCGGCGAGCTTCTGGCCGATGAGCAGCTGCTGGGAGACGAGGTCGAGCACCGGCACCTGCGCGGCGGCCAGGGCCGGGCCGAGGTGGCCGACGATGAGCTGGCGCAGGAACTCCGAGACCTCTTCGGTGCGGAACTGGGGGTCGGTGCCGACGAGCTGCTTGAGCAGGTTCTCCGGGTGCACCACGCGCAGCGAGTAGGCGCCGAAGGCCCGGATGCGCACCATGCCGAACTCGGCGTCGCGCATCATGATGGGGTTCTGCGTGCCCCACTTGAAGTCGGTGAACTGCCGGGTGTTGACGTAGTAGACCTCGGCCTTCCACGGCGAGTCGAACCCGTATTTCCAGCCCTTGAGGGTGGACAGGATCGGCAGGTTCTGCGTCTGCAGCGTGTAGGTGCCCGGGACGAAGACGTCGGCGATCTGGCCCTCGTTGACGAAGACCGCCACCTGCGACTCGCGGACGACGAGCTTGGCGCCCATCTTGATCTCGTTCTGGTAGCGCGGGAACCGCCAGACGATCGTGTCCCGGCTGTCGTCGAGCCACTCGATGATATCGATGAACTCGCCCTTGACCTTGTCCCACAGTCCCACGTCGGTCCCCCTTGCCTTCGGATCATCGAGCGTCGCCGACCCTAGCAACCGTTTCTGGGATTCGGGAGTTGCTGTCGGGAAGCCGCTCCGGCCAGTTCACCGTAAAATCGCCGCCGCGTCAGTCAGGAACCGGGCATATGCCGATCCGCCGCCGGCGCCGAATGCGCGTACATCGGGTAGTTGTGCACAAGTCCGGCCGCGACGCGCGGCGCGACGGGGACGCCGGCGCCCCGCAGCGGCTCGGCCACGCGGTCCTCGACGGTCATCGGCGGCCCGCAGGGCGGCGCGATCCCGCCGTCGGGCGGCGGGCGGCACGGCGCGATCCCGCCGTCGGGCGGCGGGCGGCACGGCGCGATCCCGCCGTCGGGCGGCGGGCGGCACGGCGCGATCCCGCCGTCGGGCGGCGGGCGGCACGGCGCGATCCCGCCGTCGGGCGGCGGGCGGCACGGCGCGATCCCGCCGTCGGGCGGCGGGCGGCACGGCGCGATCCCGCCGTCGGGCGGCGGGCGGCACGGCGCGATCCCGCCGTCGGGCGGCGGGCGGCACGGCGCGATCCCGCCGTCGGGCGGCGGGCGGCACGGCGCGATCCCGCCGTCGGGCGGCGGGCGGCACGGCGCGATCCCGCCGTCGGGCGGCGGGCGGCACGGCGCCATCCCGCCGTCGGGCGGCGGGCGGCACGGCGCCATCCCGCTGCCGCGCGGCGGACGGCTTCGACCCCGGCGAGCCCGGCCGAGCGCGAACCGCTTCACGGCCTCGTCGTTTGGTCCCGAAAAATCCGGCGCTTCGCTAGCCGGATTTTTCGGACTTATCAGCATATTGTCGCCCGCTGTTCGACCTCAGGGGCCAGCACTGCGGGGCCGGGGACTGCTGACACTGGCGCGCCGGCTTCGCTGCGTCCCTGCCCTCGCGCTGCTCGCGGTGTTCGCCGTGGCCGCGGCGGCGCTGGTGCTCGGGGGCTCGGGATCTCGATGCGCATGGTGGCGGCTACCTCGGCGGTGACGGGAGTGGCGCGATTGCGGCATGCGGAGCGGCGCGGTTGCGGCGTGCGGAGTGGCGCGGTTGCGGCGTGCGGAGTGGCGCGGTTGCGGCGTGCGGAGTGGCGCGGTTGCGGCATCCGGATTCGCCACGCGTGGCCGAAGCCGAAATAAGCGGTCGGATTTTTGCAGAGATCCGTGTTAGTTTTCCCGCCTCACGTAATCGGATGACGGGGGCTGGGTATGGGGACCGAGGTGCTCGTCGAAGCTGCGGGGCTGGAGAAAGTGCACGGCGCGGGTGGTGTCCGGGCCGTCGGCGGGGTCACGTTCGCCATCGAGCGGGGCGAGGCGTTCGGGTTTCTCGGGCCCAACGGCGCCGGGAAGTCGACCACCATGCGGATGATCGCGTGCGTCTCGCCGCCGACCGGTGGGCGGCTCACGGTCCTCGGCCGCGACCCGGTCCGCGACGGCTCCGCGATCCGGGCGCGCATCGGGGTCGTGCCGCAGGACGACGCCCTCGACGCCGAGCTGACGGTCGAGGAGAACCTGCTCATCTACGGGCGCTACTTCGGGCTGTCCCGGCGGCAGGCGCGCGACAAGGCGGTACAGCTGCTGGATTTCGCGCAGTTGACCGACAAGGCGGGCGCCAAGGTGGCCGCGTTGTCCGGTGGGATGCGCCGGCGCCTGACCATCGCCCGGTCGCTCGTGAACGATCCGGAGATCCTGCTGCTCGACGAGCCCACCACCGGCCTGGACCCGCAGGCCCGGCACGTGCTCTGGGACCGGCTCTTCCGGCTCAAGCAGGACGGCGTCACGCTCATCCTCACCACGCACTACATGGACGAGGCCGAACAGCTCTGCGACCGGCTCGTGGTCATGGACAAGGGCGCGATCGCGGCCGAGGGCTCGCCGCGGGAGCTCATCGAGCGGTACGTGACGCGCGAGGTCCTCGAGCTGCGCCTGCCGCCCGGCGCGCCGGTGCCGAAGGACGAGCGCGTCGAGCGGGTGGAGGAACTGCCGGACCGGGTCCTGCTCTACGCCGAGGACGGCGAGGCGGTGCTGGCCCGGCTCGAGACCGAGCCGATCGCGGCCCTGGTGCGCCGGGCCACGCTCGAGGACGTCTTCCTGCGCCTCACCGGAAGGTCGCTGGTCGAATGAGCGTCCTGGCGCTGCGCGAGTTCTCGTACTGGATGCTGCGCTACCGCAGCACCTGGCGCTCCACGATCGTCGTGTCGGTCCTCAACCCGCTGCTGTTCCTGCTCGCCATGGGCGCGGGACTGGGCCGGCTCGTGGACCGCAACACCGCCCCCGACACCCTGCACGGCGTCGTGTTCCTCGCCTTCTTCGCCCCCGGCCTGCTCGCCGCGGCCACCATGCAGACCGCGGTCATCGAGGCGACGCGCCCGGTGTTCCTGGGCGTGCGCCCGGGCGGCAGCTACCGCAGCGCCGTCGCCGGCCCCCTGGGCCCGTCCGACGTGCTCGCCGGGCACCTGCTCTACATCGCGTTGCGGATCGCCACCTCGGCGCTGTGCTTCGTCGCCGTGCTGCTGTGCTTCCCGCCGCTGCGCACGACGGCGCTGCTCTGGCTGACCCCGGCCGCGCTGCTGACCGGGCTGGCGTTCGCCACGCCGTGCATGGCCTGGGCCGCGACGCTGGAGACCGGGCAGCCGATGTCGACCCTGTTCCGCTTCGTGATCATGCCGATGTACATGTTCTCCGGGGTGTTCTTCCCGGTCGAGCAGATCCCGGCGGCGCTGCGCTACGTCGTCTACTGCACGCCGCTGTGGCACGGCACCGAGCTGTGCCGCGGCGAGCGGCCCGTCCTGCACGCCGCGTACCTCGGCGCGCTCACCCTCGCGGGCCTGCTGCTGGCCCGCCGCACCTACCGCAGGCGGTTGTTCGCATGACCCGTGCCCTGCTGCTCGTCGAGCGCAATCTCATGATCTACCGGCACACCTGGGCGATGCTCGCCGCCGAGGTGCTCGAGCCGCTGCTGTACCTGCTGTCGATCGGCGTCGGCGTCGGCGCGCTCGTGGGCGCGGTCCCCGGCGTCGGCCCGGGCATCAGCTACGCCCAGTTCGTCGCGCCCGCCCTGCTGGCCACCGCGGCCATGAACGGCGCCCTGAACGAGACGGCGTTCGGCCTGTACTTCAAGCTCCGCCACGAGCGCACCTACGACACGATGGTCACGACCCCGCTGACGGTGCGCGACATCGCCCTGGGCGAGACGGCCTGGGCCCTGCTGCGCGGCGCCATCGCCAGCGGCGGGTTCCTCGCGGTCGTGGCCGTGCTCGGGTACGCCCGCTCGCCCTGGATCCTCCTCGCCGTGCCCGGGGCCGCGGTCGTCGGCTTCGCGTTCGCGGCCGCGGGGCTGGCCGTGGCCACCTTCCTGCGCGGGCCCGGCGACTTCCAGCTGATCCAGCTCGTGATGCTGCCGATGTTCCTGTTCGCGACCACGTTCTTCCCCGTGACCGTCTATCCGCGGCCGGTGCAGTGGTTCGTGGAGGTTCTGCCGCTGTACCACGCCATCCAGCTCCTGCGCGAACCCGCCCTCGGCCACGTCGGGCCCGCGCTGCTGCCGTCGCTGGTCTACCTGCTCGCCTTCGGCGCCCTGTCGCTGGCGGTCGCCCTGCCCCGCCTGCGCCGCGCTCTCCTGGCCTAGTCGCTTGGAGAGGTGACCCCACCGGTCACCGAGGTTCCCCAGCACCGTCCGGGGGACGTGCCATCCGCGGATGACGATTCACGAATACCCTCGTGGACGATGCGCATCGCGAGCTACAACGTCGAGAACCTGTTCAACCGGGCCAAGGCGCTTGACCAGCGGACCTGGGCGGACGGGCGGCCGGTGCTGGAGGCGTTCGCGCGCGCCGGTGAGCTGCTCGAGGAGCCCGTCTACACCGACGGGATCAAGCACGAGATCCTGCGCGAGCTCACGAAGCTGGGGCTGCGGGGCGGCGACCTGGCGAAGTTCGCGCGGCTGCGGCAGAACCGGGGCCGGCTGCTGCGCCGGGCCCGCGACGGCCGGGTCGAGGTCGTCGCCGGCGGCCGCGGCGACTGGATCGGCTGGGTCGAGCTGACCACCGACCGCTGCGACGAGCAGGCGCTGCTCAACACCGCCCGGGTGATCCTCGACGTGCGCGCCGACGTGCTCGGCGTGATCGAGGCCGAGAGCCGTCACGCGCTCAAGCGGTTCACCGAGGGCGGGCTGGGCGGGTTGTACCGCCACATTCAGGTCATGGACGGCAACGACGAGCGCGGCATCGACGTCGGCATCATGTCCACCGCGGGGTTCCCGATCGCCGGGCAGCGCACCCACGTCGACGACACCGACGAGCGGGGCCGGGTGTTCAGCCGGGACTGCCCGGAGTACCACGTCGTGCTCCCCGGCCGCGCCGAGCCCCTGGTCGTGCTCGTCAACCACCTCAAGAGCAAGGGCTACGGCGGGAAGCTCGCCTCCGACGCGACCCGCCGGCGCCAGGCCGTCCGCGTCGCCGCGATCTACCGCGCCCAGGCCACCCCGTTCGTCGCCGTCGTCGGGGACCTCAACGACACCCCGGACAGCGAGCCTCTCGCGCCGCTGCTGCACGACACCGACCTGCGTGACGTGTCCGCGCATCCGGCGTTCGACGACAACGGCCGGCCCGGCACCTACGGCTCCTGCACCGCGCGGAACAAGCTCGACTACGTGCTGCTGTCCCCGGCGCTGTGGGCGGCGACGACCGGCGGCGGCATCCTGCGCAAGGGCGTGTGGGGCGGGCGCAACGGGGTGCTGTGGCCCATCTACGACACCATGACGAAGGCGGTGCACGCCGGCTCGGACCACGCGGCCATCTACGCCGATATCGACCTCGACAAATTGTGATGACATATTCGGTGAAATCTCTGCCCAAGGTAGCGGAGACATTGCTGCGCGTGACAATCTTGGGATCGGAGCAGGACGTCATTCGGGGGTCGGATGCGGAGGGGAGATGACGGCTACTGCGGCGTCGACGAGCCTCGCCTCCGGCGAGCCCCCCATCAACTTCGCCGCCCACCAGCTGCGGGCCGGCAACCTCGCCGGTGCTCGTGACGACTTCGAGCAGATGCTCGCCATGCTGCTTGCCGCGATCCACCCGGGTGCGCGGGCGATCAGCGCCAACCCCGGCGACTGGGGCATCGACATCCTGCTCGGCGAGCTGTCCGGGCTGGTGGTGATCTGGCAGTCGAAGTACTTCTGGCCGATCGTGACCCGCTCGCACCAGGGCCAGATCCGGGAGTCGTTCGACTCCGCGGTCGCCGCGGCGGCGCGCCACGGCTACCGGCTCGCGCAGTGGGTGCTGTGCGTGCCCGCGAGCATGGACGCGCCCACCGCCCAGTGGTGGGACAACTGGCGGGCGCGGCGGCAGCGCGAGACCGGGGTGCAGATCGAGCTGTGGCACGAGAACGTGCTGCGCAACCTGCTCGTCAAGCCCGACTGCGCGCACGTGCGCCGGCACTTCTACGACCCCTACGCCGCGCCTTCGGGGCCGGTGGCGCCACCACGGGTACCGCTGCACGATCTGGATCCCGAGCACGCCTCGGCGCTGGAGGGCGCGCTCTTCGTGCGCCAGCTGCGGGCCGCCGGGCACACCGAGGTCGGCGCGGCCAAGCGGGAGTACTTCAACGCCGACCTGCTCGCCCGGGAGATCCTCGACAAGCGGGTGCCCGCGGAGCTCGACGCGCTCGACGAGGCCGACGGTCTCGTGCACGGCATCTGGGAAGGGCAGTTCAACTCCTTCGTCGTGCGGTGGCCCCGCGACGCGGCGCTGCCGGGGCTGCACGCCTCGGTGATGCGCGAGATCCGCTCGACCGGCGGGTTCCCCCTGGCGCTCAACGCCGTCCACCGGTGCGGTCTCATGCACCGGGTGGTCGAGCAGCGGCGGGCGGGCTGGGTCCGGCACTGGCGGGAGCTGCTGTGAACCCCGACGAGTTCGCGGTGTTCCGCCGGGCGCGGCTCCTGCTGGTGCTGCTCGCGGCCGGGGAGCCGCTCGACGCCGAGCGGCTCGGCGCCTACGAGTTCCTCGCCGGGCAGCCGCTGCTGGTCGCGCGCGCCGAGGACGACCCGGACCGCACCGCGCTGCGCCTGGCCGGGTTCGACGACCGCACGGTCGCCTACGCCAGCCCCGCCCAGCGGTACGTCACCGCGCAGCTCGGCCTCGGCAAGGATCTCGCCGCGCTCGTCGCGCAGGGGCTCGTCGCGGTGACGGCCGCCGGGCGGGTCACCTATCGCCTGACGGAAGAGGGAGCGACCATGGCCGGGCGATTCACGGCGATGTATGCTCAGTCATACATCACAGCGGTACGTATCGTCATCCGCCGCCTGCGGCGCCTGAGTGGTCGTAAGCTTCGAGAGAACCTGCGGCAGTGGCTTCTCCCCGTCCCAGTCAAGGACGTGCCATGATCGGCTTGCGCAGCCAGGGCATCCGGATCAGGCGACTGCGCCTGCACGGCGACGACCGCGACTACGACGTCGACTTCCGCGCCTCCGACGACACCCCGCGGCCGCTGTCGGTCCTCGCGGGCGCGTTCAGCACCGGCAAGACCACGATCCTGGAGTTCGTCGACTACTGCCTCGGCGCCAACGACCATCCCCGGCACCCGGAGATCACGCCGAAGGTCAAGTCCGCGACGCTGGAGGTCGAGCTCTCCGGTTCGCCGTACCTCATCGAGCGCGCCGTCGGCGAGCCCTCGATGTTCGCCTACGTGCGCGCGGGCCGCCTCGACGAGCCCGGCGCCGCCCCGCGCGTGCGCCACACCCTGCGCCCCGCCGGCCACCCCGGCAGCCTGTCGAGCCTGCTGCTCTCGCACTGCAAGCTCCAGGGCGTGCGCCTCTCCCTCGACACCGCGACCGAGCCGCACGACCCGCTGAGCTTCCGCGACCTGATGTGGCTGTGCTTCCTGCCCAACGAGCGCCTCGACGGCAAGGACCTGCTCTTCGAGAGCGTGCCGGTCAAGCACCTCAAGCTGCGCCAGGTCGTCGACGTGGTCTTCGACGTGCACGACGACCACACCGTCGAGATCGGCCGGCGCATCCGCGCCGTCGAGACCGAGCTGGCCGCGGCCCGCACCGCCTACCGGGCCGCCGAGCAGCTCGTCGAGGACCAGCACGTCGGCTCCCGCCGCGACCTGGAGGCCCTGGAACAGTCGGCCAAGGACGAGCTGGCCGCGTGCGCCCAGGCGCTGGCGGCCCTGGACGCCCGGGCGAGGGCCGCGACCGCCTTCGCCGCCGAGCTGCGCGAACGCCACCGCGACGCCGCCCGGGCCGCGCTGGCCGCCGCCGAGGAGCTGCGCGACCGCGAGACCCAGCTCCAGCGCATGATCCCGCTGCGCGGCAGCTACGCCGACGACGTGTCGAAGTGGACGATGCTCGCCGAGGCCGACCGCCTCTTCGAGACCGGCGCGGGAGCGTGTGCCTCCTGCGGCGCCGCGCTCGTCGCGGCCGACGAGCGCTGCCCCGCCTGCCGCTTCCCGGTCGGCCCCGTCGACGTCTCGGCCGAGCTGCGCTCGGCCAAGACCCGCCTCGCCGAGCTGACCCGGCACATCGAGGACCTGGAGCGGGAGATCCCCGGGCTGCGCGCGGCCGCGTCGCGCGCCCAGGACGCCGAGTCGCGGGCCGCCGCCGAGGTGGACGCGGCGACGTCGCACGCCGTGACCCCGTTGCTGGCCGAGCGCGACGCGATCGCCCACCGCCGCGAGGAGGCGGCCGCGGTGCGGCAACGCGCGGCCGACGGTCTGCGGCTGGTGCAGAGCCTGGAGCGGCGGGCGAACGCCATCCTGCAGATGATGGACCAGCTGGAGGCGGACCGCGAGGAGCTGGGCGCGGCCGGCACCCAGGCCCGGCGCGCGGACCGCTCGGCCGTGGTGCGCCGGGTGAGCGAGCGCTACCGGACGATCCTCGCCGAGTTCCGCTACCCGAAGCTCGCCGACGCCTACCTCGCCGAGGACCTGACGCCCTACGTGCGCGGCGAGCCGTACACGACCGCGTCCTCGGGCGGCCGCGTGCTCATCACCCTGGCCTGGCAGCTGGCGATGTTCGAGACGGCGTGGGAGACCCGCTCGTCGCACCCCGGGTTCCTGCTGCTGGACAGCCCGCAGAAGAACCTCGGCGCGCTGGGCGACCTGGAGGACGGCCGGACCATCGAGCGGATCTACAGCCACCTCGAGGCCTGGCTGGCGGGCCGGGGCGTGGGCGCGCAGATCGTGGTGGCGGACAACGCACCGCCCCCGACGGCGGCCGCCGACGTGATCGTGCGCTACTCCCGCCGGCCCGACCAGCCGCCGTACGGCCTCATCGACGACGACTTCTGAGCCGGCCGGTCAGGCGCCCTTGCGGGTCGCGACGATCACGGTGCCGACGCGCTCGACGCCGTCGTGCTTGATCACGTCGTACCGCTCGATCGCCGAGGCCTCGTCCACGCCCGCCCACAGCACCTGCACCCGCAGCGTCTGACCCTTGACGGTCGTGTACGTGCACGTGGTGTCGTCGTCGCGGTGGGCGGTCGCCGGCCGCTTGCCCAGGCGCTCGGCGACGCCGGCGGCGGGGAGCACCGCGCACGGGTCGGGCCGGTCGACGGCGCCGCCGAGGGGGCCGGGCGGCTGCTCGACGGGGCGGATGCGGTACCACGCCAGGCCCTCCCCGTCCGCGACGAGCACCGCCGAGCCGCGCTGGGGCACCGCGTCGGCCGGGAGCATGGTCGCGAAGGGCGCGGAGACGCCGTGCTCGCCGACGCCCGACACCGCCGTGAACGGGGCCGGCTGCGGGGCGGGGCCGACCGCGTAGAGCCGGCCGCCCTCGCGCACCAGCGCCCGCGTGGTCCGGTCCGCGCGCCAGCGCTCGTGCCCGTCGGCCAGCGCGAACGCCTCGAGCGCGCCGTCGGTGCGGTCGGTGCTGCCCCCGGACTGCGCGACGATCGCCACGCCGCCCTCGACGGCCAGGTCGCAGAACTCGGCGCAGCCGTCGCCGTCGCGCTGGACGAGCCGCGTGCCGTCCGGGCCGAAGAGCTGGAACGTCCGCGCCCCCCGCACCAGCGTCGCGCCGTCGCGGACCAGCAGGCCCAGCCCGCCGTCGTCGGCGTCCGGGTCGATCGTGGTCCGCGAGCGCAACGCCCCCGTGCGCGCGTCGCGGATCTCGAGGCGGTCCTCGAGCCGGTCGTCCTCGGTGCAGGCCAGCCGCAGCGCGGTCGTGCGGCCGTCGCCCGCCGTGGCGCGCAGGTCGCAGCCCTCGGGCAGCTCGGCGCTCCACAGCCGCCCGCCGTCGCCGGCCGCGACCGCGTTGATCGTGCCCGCGCCGGGCGCGCCGCGGGTCGCGACCGTGGCGGAGTCCTCGTCGGTGTGCCCGACGCGGGAGCGGCCCACGTCCCCGGTCTGCTGGTCCCCGGTCTTCTGGTCCCCGGTCTGCTGGCCGGCTGCCTTCGTGCCGCGGTCGTCGGGGGTCGGCTGGGCGTTGCCGTGCATGGTGCGGGCCGCGGCGCTCGGCTCCGGCGTCTTCGCCGCGGACTTGGAGGCCTTCGGCTTCGGCGTCGCGGTCGCGGCCGGAGACTTGGCGGCGTGCGGGCCCCACGTCGCCTCCGGGGTCGCGCCCCGGCGTGACGCACCGGGAGCCGCGGACCTGCCGGTCTTCGGCGCGTCGCGGCTGTCGGCCCACCGCGTCGGCGACGCATGCTCGGCCGGCTCGCCGACCAGCAGGGCCGGGCCGGCGGCCATGGCCTCGGTCCGGGCGGTCAGCGGCATGCGCCAGCGCACCGTGCCCGTGCGGGTGGCGAGGGCCATCAGCTCGGCCTTCTTCGTGTCGCGGTGGTAGGTGTTGACCAGCACCGAACCCGCGCCGAGGTCGCTTTGGGACCACAGCACCGTGCCGTACTCGGCGGACGTGTCCAGCTTGCGGCGCCAGCGCACCGTGCCGGTGTGGGCGTCGATGCCGGTCAGCTCCGTGCCGGCGTCCGCCTGGGTCACGATGATGTCGGCGGTCGGGTCGTACCCCACCAGGTCGCGGGCGGTCGTCGCGAACGTGGCCCCGCGCACCAGGTCGCCGGCGCGCAGGTCGGCGCGGCTCGTCGTCGCGGTCTCGAACGAGGGGGAGACGGGCGGCTCGGGATGGGCGGCGACGCTGGCGGTCAGCACCGCCGCCGGTACGACCAGCAAACCCGCCGCGGCATACGGCCTCACGACATCCCCCGCTCTTCGACATGCGCCTCAAAGACGCTAAATGCGGATATTTCCGGACATGGGTAGCGACGCGGCGGGTTCACCGCTCGCGGTACTTTCCCGACATGTCATGATTTAGCACCGCAAAGGCCGTCACTGGCGAAAATGCGAATCGTTCGATGCGCCCGGCCTCGCTTTTGCGTCCTGCCCGCGCTGCCCGCTGGCTGCGTGGCCTGCCCGCGCTGCCCGCGCTGGCTGCGCTGGCTGCGCTGGCTGCGCTGGCTGCGCTGGCTGCCTTGCCCCGGTCGCGCTGCCGGCGGTGCGTGCGCATGCTGCCGTGCTGCCCGCGCGTGGCGTGCCTGCTGCGCGCTGCCCGCGGTGCGTGCGCTGCTCGCTGCTCGCGGGTCGCGTCCGCGCTGCCCGTGGTGCGTGCGCTGCTCGCGGGTCGCGTCCGCGCTGCCCGTGGTGCGTGCGCTGCTCGCGGGTCGCGTCCGCGCTGCCCGTGGTGCGTGCGCTGCTCGCGGGTCGCGTCCGCGCTGCCCGTGGTGCGTGCGCTGCTCGCGGGTCGCGTCCGCGCTGCCCGTGGTGCGTGCGCTGCTCGCGGGTCGCGTCCGCGCTGCCCGTGGTGCGTGCGCTGCTCGCGGGTCGCGTCCGCGCTGCCCGTGGTGCGTGCGCTGCTCGCGGGTCGCGTCCGCGCTGCCCGTGGTGCGTGCGCTGCTCGCGGGTCGCGTCCGCGCTGCCCGTGGTGCGTGCGCTGCTCGCGGGTCGCGTCCGCGCTGCCCGTGGTGCGTGCGCTGCTCGCGGGTCGCGTCCGCGCTGCCCGTGGTGCGTGCGCTGCTCGTGGGTCGCGTCCGCGCTGCCCGTGGTGCGTGCGCTGCTCGTGGGTCGCGTCCGCGCTGCCCGTGGTGCGTGCGCTGCTCGTGGGTCGCGTCCGCGCTGCCCGTGGTGCGTGCGCTGCTCGTGGGTCGCGTCCGCGCTGCCCGTGGTGCGTGCGCTGCTCGCGGGTCGCGTCCGCGCTGCCCGTGGTGCGTGCGCTGCTCGCGGGTCGCGTCCGCGCTGCCCGCGGTGCGTGCGCTGCTCGCGGGTCGCGTCCGCGCTGCCCGCGGTGCGTGCGCTGCTCGCGGGTCGCGTCCGCGCTGCCCGCGGTGCGTGCGCTGCTCGCGGGTCGCGTCCGCGCTGCCCGCGGTGCGTGCGCTGCTCGCGGGTCGCGTCCGCGCTGCCCGTGCTGCCCGTATGCGCTGCCCGCTGCCCGCTGCCCGCGGCGGGTGCGTGCGGGTCGCGTCCGCGCTGCCTATGCCGCCGTGCTGCCCGTGCTGCCGGGCGCCTGCTGCCCGTGGTGCGTGCGCTGCCTGCGCTGCCCATGCCGCCGTGCTACCCGCATGCGCTGCCCGCTGCCGCCCGGCGTGCGTTGCCCGCGCGTGGCGTGCCCCGCTGCCCGCGTGCGCTTCCGGTGCGCGACGGCCGAGTTCGACGGCGGCCCCAGCGCCCGCGTGTTCCGGCCGAAGGCCTTCGCGCGACGCCTGCGCGAGCTGCTCCCGCCCGCGTTGAGCCTCGGCCCGCCACGCGTGCTGGGCCCGATTCCGTGACGCGTGGCTGGGCCCGATTCCGTCACATGTACAGGTCGACGCCCTTGCCGTCGGTCACGTTGGCCGCGACCTGCACGTTGTGCTTGGTGCCCATCAGCTGGCTCAGCGTGTCGGCCTGGGCGTTGACCTGGGCCTGGCGGGTCGCCGGGTCGACCGGGGTGCCCGCGGCGGGCATGCTGAACGTGATCGCGTCGCCGATGCGCATGCGGTGTCCTCCGTGACGTGAACGAGCACTGGTCCCCCTGCCATCGGCCGGGAGGCCAGCGCTCGTGAGGATTTTCAGCGCGCGGGGGCCTGATCGGCGACGGCGCGGTCGGCGCGCTCGAGCCGCAGCTGGGCCGCGAGGGCCACGAGGGCGGCCAGGATGATCGCGCCGCCGTAGAGCAGCACCGTGGTGAGCAGGCCCAGGGGCGCCACCAGCTGGCCGGCGACGATCGCGGGGACACCGAAGCTGAGGTACGCCACCAGGAACACGGCCGCGAAGAGCGCCGCGCGCTGGTGCGCCCCGGCGAGGGGGCCGACCGCCCGCAGCGCGCCCGAGAACGTGGCGCCGAAGCCCGCGCCGCCGATCAGGCCGCCGACCCACAGCAGGGGCAGCGTGCCCGTCGCGATGCCGGCGAGCACGATCGCGGTGCCGGCCAGCACGGCGACGGTGCCGGTGCGCACGACGCGGCGGGCCGGGCGGCGGCTGAGCACGTACGCGGCCGTGGCGGCGCTCGCCGGCGGGATGAACGCGGTGACGCCGTTGAGCAGGCCGCTGGAGTGGTGGAACACGTCGCGCAGGATGCTCGGCGACAGGCCCATGAACAGGCCCGCGAGCATCCAGGAGGCCAGGTGTGCCGGGGCGGCGGCCAGGAAGTCGGGCCGGGCGGCCCGCGGCACCGAGACGTGCGGCCTCAGCGCGGCCAGGGCGCCCGGGCGGCGGCTGACGGTCTCGGCGGACAGCAGCGCGGTCAGGGTGCCCACGGCCATGATGACGGTGAGGCTGCTGAACACGATGAGGTTCGCCCGGTGCGTGAACTGCACGGCGGCGCCGGTGAGCAGCGCGCCGAGGCCCAGCCCGCCCGCGGGGGCGACGGCGCCGAGGGTGCCGCCGAGCCGCTTGTGCCGCTCGGGGGCCAGCTCGACCAGGGCCGCCGTGAACGCGCTGCTGGCCGCGCCGGTCGCGACGCCCTGCACGACGCGGGCGGCGATCACCCAGCCGATGTTCGGGGCGAAGACGAACATGAGCATCGCCGCGACCTCGACGGCCAGGGCGGCGACGAGCACCGGGCGGCGGCCGACGTGGTCGGACAGGGAGCCGACCACGACGAGCGAGGCGAGCAGGCCGAACGCGTAGGCCGCGAAGGCGACCGTGAGCACCCACGGGGCGAAGCCCCACTCGCGCTCGAAGAGCACGAGCAGCGGGGTCGGGGCACCGGCGGCGAGGTACAGGGACGCGAAGGCCAGGGCGGCGCCGGTGAAGGCCACGGCCGGCGGAAGGGTGCGCCGGGCGGGCGTGACGGCCGGGCGGGCGAGTGTTGCGGTAGACATCGCGCGACTCCTAAAGCAAAGGTCTTTGCGTTACGCTGAAAGTACGCCCGAAGCGCCCAGTTAAAGCAAAGAACTTTGCATTAGTAAGGAGGGTCACACCGTGTCCGCTCCCGTGCGCCGCACCGGTGGGCGCAGCGCCGCCGTGCTGGCCTCGATCCGCCACGCCGTCGAGGAGCTCGTCCGCGAGCGCGGCGCCGAGAAGGTGACGATTCCCCTCGTGGCCGAGCGCGCCGGGGTCAACCCGACGAGCGTGTACCGCCGCTGGGGCGACGCCGCCGCGCTGCTCAACGACATCGCGACCTATCGCCTGGACCCCGACCGGGAGCTCCCGCGCTCCGGCGACCTGCGCGCCGACCTCATCGCCTGGGCCCGCGAGGTCGTCGAGCACTACCGCAAGCCGATCAACGCCGCCCTCCTGCGCGGGGGCAGCGCGTCGGCCGGCGAGCAGGAGACCGAGTGCCTGCGCAACCGCCGCGCCGAGGCCCTCGTCATCATGGGCGAGCCCGCGGCGCTGGACGCCGACGAGATCATCGACGGGATCGTCGCGCCCATCGTGTACCGCGCGATCTACCTCCCGTGGACGCTGGACGATGATCTGCCGGTCCGCCTGGTCGACAAGGTCCTCCCGGCCTAGCGTGGGTGGCATGAGTCGCCCACACCTGATCCCCGGCCCCGACCACCCGATCACCGTCACGCCCGCCGACGTGCGGGTCGTCGTCCGCTCCGGCGAGCACGTCATCGCCGACACCACCAACGCCCTGGCCCTGCAGGAGTCGACCTACCCCGTGGCCTACTACGTGCCGCTCGACGACGTCGACCAGCGGTTCCTCCAGCGCACGGACCACAGCACCTACTGCCCGTTCAAGGGCGACGCCTCCTACTACTCGGTCGTCACGCCCGAGGGCACCGTGGACAACGCGGTCTGGAGCTACGAGACGCCCTACGAGGCCGTCGCGCCGATCGCCAAGCGTGTCGCCTTCTACACGGACCGTCTCGAGGTCACGGTCGTGTCGGGTTCCTGACGTAAACCCGCCAGCCCTCCGTGTACGTCTATCCCTCGGGAACGCGCCCGGACATTGCGGGCAATACCGTTCGGGGGTTTTGCAGTCCGGCCCCCGGTCGGTACCGTTCGCGAACGGGGAGGGCACAACACATGTGGAGTCGTCGCAAGATGCTGGCCGCGGGCGCGGGAGTGGCCGCGGCCGCCGCGCTCGCCGCGTGCAATGACGGGAACAAGGGCAAGGCCGCCTGGAGCGGTGGCGGCGGCGCCTCACCCGGCACGGAGGCCGGCGGCGGGGGAGGCGGGGGCGCCCCCGCGACGCTCACCATCACGCCCGCGGCCGACACCAAGGACGTGTCGCCGACGAGCCAGGTGACGGTCGCCATCGACAACGGCACGCTGAACACGGTCACCGTCGCGGCCGGGAACAAGAACCTCGACGGCAAGCTCTCCGAGGACAAGAGGACCTGGACGTCGAGCGGCACCCTGGCCTACGGGCAGACCTACACGGTCACCGTCGCCGGGGCCGGCGCGGACGGCAAGGACGTCAGCCAGACCGCGAGCTTCACCACGCTGCAGCCCAAGGCCGTCGCGAACATCACGTTCCAGGCCAACCCGATGGCCGCGCTAAAGAACGGCGGCACCTACGGCGTCGGGCAGCCCGTGATCGTCTTCTTCAACAAGGCCGTCAAGAACCAGGACGCCGCCGAGCAGGCGATGAAGGTCACCACCTCGCCGCCGGTCGAGGGCAAGTGGCACTGGGTGACCAACCAGAGCGCGCACTGGCGGCCGGAGAAGTACTGGGCCAAGGGCACCACGGTCAAGGTCAGCGTCAACCTGCTCGGCGTCGACCTCGGCAACGGCACCTTCGGCGGCGGCAACGCCAGCGCCAATTTCTCCATCGGGCCGTCGCGCATCGCGATCGCGGACTCCAACACGCACCAGATGGAGTGCTACATCGACGGGCAGATGGTCAAGAAGATCCCGATCAGCATGGGCAAGGGCGGCACGACCACCGGCTCCAAGGGCGAGACCATCGACTTCTTCACCCGCTCCGGCGTGCACGTGCTGATGACGAAGGAGCCGATCGTCACGATGAGCTCCGCCAGCTACGGCATCACGGACAAGAAGAACCCGAACTACTACGAGGAGCAGATCAAGCTCGCGTGCCGGATCTCGCTCTCGGGTGAATACGTGCACTCGGCCGACTGGAACATCCCGTCGCAGGGCAAGGCGAACACCTCGCACGGGTGCGTGAACGTGGCGCCGGCCAACGCGCAGTGGTTCTACGACACCTTCGACACGGGCGACGTCGTCGAGGTGCGCAACACGCCCAAGAACCTGCCCCTGACCGACGGCATCGGCGACTGGAACGTGCCCTGGCACCAGTGGTGACCGCGTCCCGTCACAGGCCGGCGGCGACGGGACCGGTGGTGGCCGCGTCCCGTCACCAGCCGCCGGCGACGCGCAGCGTCCTGCCCGTCGCGTAGGAACGTGCCGCCGGGCTACCGGTCCGCGGGGGCCGTGGGCGGCGTGCCGGCGCCGAACGGGCGCCCGCCGAGGCGGTCGCGGCCATGCGGCTCCTGCCAGCCGCTCAGGTCGGGGCCCAGCGGCACGACGCCGCTCGGGTTGATGTCGCGGTGGACCTCGTAGTAGTGGCGCTTGATGTGCTCGAAGTTCACCGTGTCGCCGAAGCCGGGGGTCTGGAACAGGTCCCGCGCGTAGGCCCACAGCACCGGCATCTCGCTGAGCTTCTGCCGGTTGCACTTGAAGTGGCCGTGGTAGACGGGGTCGAACCGGACCAGGGTGGTGAACAGGCGCACGTCGGCCTCGGTGATCGTGTCGCCGACGAGGTACCGCTGCCCCCGCAGCCGCTCCGAGAGCCAGTCGAGGCGCGCGAACAGGCGCTCGTACGCGGCCTCGTAGGCCTCCTGGGAACCGGCGAAGCCCGCGCGGTACACCCCGTTGTTGACGTCCTTGAACACGAGCTCCATGACCTCGTCGAGCTCGTCGCGCAGCGGCTCGGGGTAGAGGTCGGGCGCGCCCTCGCGGTGGTAGGCCCGCCACTGCGTCGACAGGTCCAGCGTCAGCGGCGCGTAGTCGTTGGTGACGACCTGGCCGGAGGGGACGTCGACGATCGCGGGCACGGTGATGCCGCGCTCGTAGCCGGGGAAGCGCTTGAAGTACGCCTCCTGGATCCGCTCGATGCCGAGCACCGGGTCGCGGCCGCCGGGGTCGAGGTCGAAGGTCCAGCTGCGGGCGTCGTGCGTGGGTCCGCACACGCCCATGGACAGCACGTCCTCGAGCCCCAGCAGCCGGCGCACGATGATGGCCCGGCTGGCCCACGGGCACGCGCGGCTCACGACGAGCCGGTAGCGCCCCGGCTCGACCGGCCACCCGTCCCGCCCGTCGGCGGTGATGCGGTCGCCGATGTACCGCGAGTCGCGCTTGAACTCCCCGTCCGCCCGGTATGCGTTCACCGTCCCATTAGACCAGCTGCGGGTAGAGCGCCGCCGGGTCGGCGGACAGGCCGCGCTTGACGGTGCGCGTGATCTCGTCGGCGAGCACCTCGAACGCGCCCTCCTCGACGCCGTCGAGCGCCTGCCGCGCGACGTCCTGGGCGGTGACCTTGGGCCCGTCGATGTCCGCGGTCATGTCGGTGTCGATGTACCCCACGTGCAGCCCCGTCACCGTCGTGCCCTGCGGCGCCAGCTCGAGGCGGAACGCGTTGGTCGCCTGCCAGACGGCCGCCTTGCTGGCGCTGTACGAGGTGCCCTGGGAGATCCAGCTCAGCACCGAATGCACGTCGAGCACGTGGCCGCCGCCGTTGGCCGCGAGCACCGGGGCGAACGCGCGGGTCACGTTGATCGTGCCGTAGAAGTTCGTCTCGAACTCGCGGCGGATGTCGTCGAGGTCGCCGTGCAGCACGCTGGCCCGGGTCGAGATGCCGGCGTTGTTGACGAGCACGGTCACGTCGGAGGCCTCGGCCGCGGCGCGCCGTACCGAATCCGGATCCGTGACGTCGAGGGCCAGCGGCACGGCGCCGGGGATGCTCACCGACCTCGGGTCGCGGGCCGCCGCGTAGACCTTGCTCGCGCCCCGGGCCAGGGCCTCCTCCACGAATGCCCGCCCCAGCCCCCGGTTGCCGCCCGTGACCAGCACGACCTCGTTGCGCATCGCCGTACCCCTTCGCCGTTGCGGAAACCGATCGGTTTCCGATGTGGCCCCTACGGTAGAACGATCGGTTTCCGGATGGGTAGACTGTGTCGTGTGACCTCCATCGCCTCCCCCCGTGAGCGGCTGCTGCGGGCCGCGGCCGAGCTGTTCTACGCCGAGGGCGCGGCCACGGTCGGCGTCGAGCGGCTGTGCAAGGCCGCGGGCGTGTCGAAGCGGTCGATGTACCAGCTGTTCGCCACCAAGGACGAGGTGATCGCCGAGAGCCTGCGCGAGTACGGGCCGGCGACCGTCGCGGGGTACTTCCCCGATCCCGCCGCCGACATGCCGCCGCGCGAGCGCATCCTGCACGTCTTCGCCCGGCTGGAGGAGCGCTCCGGCACCGGGTCCTTCCACGGGTGCCCGTTCGTGAACACTGCCGTGGAGCTGCACGACCCGGCGCACGCGGCGGCCCTCGTGGCGCTGTCCTGCAAAGAACGCCTGGAGTCGTACTTCCAGCAGCACGCGACCGCCCTCGGCGCGAGCGACCCGCAGTTGCTGGCCGCCCAGCTCACGATGCTCTTCGACGGCGCCTCGGTGCGGGCCGTCATGCGCGGCGAGCCCCTGGGCGGGCTGGCCCTGCGCGCGGCCGCGCAGCTGCTCGACGCGGCCACATGACCTCGGAGGTCATCGACACGATGACGCCCGGCCGGTCATGATCGGGGGCATGAACGGATACGCGATGGCCCACCTGCACGGCCACAGCAGCCACGACGACGTGCTGGAATACCTCGAGCGCATCCAGGGCACCCTGGACCCCTTCGGCGGCCGGTTCCTCGTGCACGGCCCCCCGGTCGAGGTCCGCGAGGGCGAGTGGCCCGGCACCGTGGTCATCATCGAGTTCCCGACCCTGGACGCGGCCCGGTCCTGGTACGACTCCCCGGCCTACCAGGAGATCCTGCACCTGCGCACGGACCACATCGCCGGGTCGGCGATCCTCTTCGAGGGCGTGCGCGACGGCCACGACCCGGCGAAGATGGCCGCCGCGATCCGCGCCGCCCGCTGAGGCCACGCCCTGCCGCTGCACAAGCTTCCGGGGAGCAAGGCGCGGGTCAGGCGTTCCCCGCCTTCGGGTCCCCCAGGAGCACGGGCTGCGGGATGTCGGCGCGGGCGGTGCCCAGCGCGGCCCCCATGAACTGGCGGTAGACGGCCGCGGGCAGGGTCGCGCCGGTGACGGGCGCCCCGGACCGGTCGAGCAGCGGCCGCTCCTCGGCCTTGTTGCCGACCCACACCGCGACCGCGACCTGCGGCGCGAAGCCGGCCGCGGTGGCGTGCGCGGTCTTGCTCAGGTCGCCGTTGAAGGGCCAGTCGCCGACCGCGAGCGACGTCTGCCGCCCGTCGGCGAGCCGCCCGGCCGGCTGCTGGGCGAGGGACCACGCCACGTTGCGCGCGATCGCCTCGTCCACGCCGGCGTCGGCGAGCTCGGTGGCCCGGTAGGTGGTCTTGCTGCCGCTGGTCACCGCCGCGATGAGGTGCGCCTTGGCCCGCTTGCCGTCACCGGCGAGCGTCGCCATGACGTTCGCCTGGTCGCTCAGCGTCATCGGGTACTGCCCGTAGCCGAGCTCGGTGGCGAAGTACTTGGGCGACAGCGCGTCCCCGGGCCCGTCGAGCCGGATCGCCGCGGCCTTGCCGTCCACGGTGGCCCAGAGGGTGCCCGCCCCGAGCGCCCGGGCCATGTCGAGGACCTTGCCCGCCCCGACCTTCTCGGTCACCCCGAACAGGGGCACCCGCAGCCCGTCGCGCTGGGCCTCCAGCAGCGTGCACGACGCCTTGCCGCCCGGGCACCGGTGCACGTCGCGCACCGGGTTGCCACGCTTGGCCGTGCGGCCCGACGCCGGGTAGTCCATCTCCGCCGGCGCCTGCCACCGCGACTGCAGCGAGATCCCGGCCTTGAGCGCCGCGGCCACCGTGATCGGCGCGAAGACGTTGCCCGGCGGGTGCGCGCCGGCGTAGTCGGTCGCGGCCGCGCGGTCGTTGCCGTAGTAGGCCAGGACCCGCCCGGTGAGCGGCTGGACCGCGACCGCGCCGGCCGCCAGCGTGGCGGGCTGGCCGCTCATCGCCGCGCCGACGGCGCCGAGCAGCGACCCCTGCAGCCGGCGGTCGATGGTGGTGGAGATCCGGGCGCCGGCGGCGTTCAGCCCGAGCGTCGCGAACTCGTCGAGCACGCGCTGCTCGACGAGGCCCTCGCTGCCGTCCGGGCGCAGCGCCTTGTGCCGCTTGGTCGCGTCCTCGGCGGTGCGGGTGGTGCCCTCGGGGAAGACGACCCCGGCCCCGCCGCCGCTCATGCGCCCGCGGATCTCCTCGAACCGCCTGCGGGCCGCGTCGGCGTGCACGGTCGGGTCGTAGGCGCCGTCGCCGGGCGAGTCCAGCTGCGCGGCGAGCACGACGGCCTCGCCGGGGGAGAGGGTCGCGGCCGGCTTGTCGTAGTAGGCCTGCGCGGCCGCCTCGATGCCGTAGGCGAGGCGCCCGAAGTACATCGTGTTGAGGTAGCGGTCGAGGATGACGTCGCGGCCGTGCTGCCGCTCGAGCCGGCTCGCGACCGCCAGGAGCCGCGCCGTGCCGATCCGGGGATCGTCGAGAACCTTCCGGGTGTACTGCACGCTGAGGTCCGTTGGCCGGCCGAACCAGTGCCCGTCCCGGAAGCCGGGGTCCTGGGCGGCGATGACGGCTTCGGGGACGTACTGCGGCAGCCGCGCGGTGTCGATCGGCACCTGGTCGTCCTTGCCGGTGCGGGCCATGAGCGTGCCGTCGGAGTACAGGATCTCCGTCGACCCGCCCGGCTCCGGCAGCGGCGGCACCGCGACACTGCCGGTGTAGATCCCGGCGGCCGCGGCGGCCCCGCCGAGCAGCACCACGACGATCGCGGCCCCGGCGAGCATCCGTCTTCTATTCATCTGCGTCAGTCCTCCCCATGGACGGACGCATCGTACGCGGTCGTTCTAGGACAGACAGCTCTCCATGGCGTCATACAAGGCGTTGCCGCGGTCGTGCCCGGCCAGGTGCCGTGTCACGTAGGCCATCCGGTAGCCGTCCGGGTCGGCGAGGCGCCCGCCGCCCGAGGAGCCGCCGATGCCGCCCATGCCGATCCAGTCCCCGTCGCGGCGCAAGCCCAGCGTCCAGGTCGCGTCCTCCTCCAGCAGCCGGTCGACGCCCTCGGCCTGCGGCGCGAGCATCTCGGCCAGCACCTCGGCGGGCAGCAGCCGGGGGAGGGCCTGGTAGAGGCCGGCCAGCCCGCGGGCGGTCGCGTGCAGGTTCACGGCCGGCAGCTCGCCGCCGCGCCAGGCGTCGCCGTTGAGCACCGCGGTGTCGAGCAGCCCCGCGGGGTTGCCGAGCGCGCGGGCCCACAGGTCGCCGTGGCCGTGCACCGACGCCTCTGGCCAGCCCGGGTCGCCGAACTCCATGTCGGCGCAGCGGCCCCGCTCGGCCGCCGGCACCCCGAAGTGCACGTCGTGCCCGAAGCCGCGGACCACCTCGCCGACCGTCTCGCCGGTCGCGCCGCGCAGGATCGCGCCGAGAATGTTGCCGTACGTCAGCGCGTGCTCGCCCGCCGCCGTGCCCGGCTCCCACTCCAGCGGCGCGGCGAAGATCGCCGCGGTGCAGCGGTCCCAGTCCAGCCCCTCGTCGGCGGTCAGCGGCTCGGCGATGGCCGGCAGCCCGAGCTGGTGCGCGAGGGCGTGCCGCACGGTGCCGCGCTCGTGCCCGAACGCCGGCCAGTAGCGCGCGACCGGCTCGTCCAGCCCGATCCGCCCGTCGGCGACCCGGGCGAGCACGGCGAGGGCCGCGACCGGCTTGCCGGCCGAGAACACCGTGGCCAGGGTGCCGGCCCGCCAGGGGCGCGTGCGGGCGGCGTCGGCCCAGCCGCCCCACAGGTCGACGACGAGCTCGCCGCGGGCGTAGGCGGCGACGGAGGCGCCGGTCTCCGCGCCGGACTCGAGCAGATGCCGGAAGACGTCGGCGACGGGCTCGAAGCCCTCGGCGACGCTACCGCTGAGCAGTTCATCCACGGACGCGGACGGTACCGCGCCGCGGCTCGTCGCACCGCTGATTTCCACCGCGCCCGGCTTCTGCTCGCCCGCTGGCGCGCTGCCCGCTGCCCGGTGTCGGTTCGCTGTTCGGCTTCGGCGCGTTGCCCGGCTTCGGCGCGTTGTTCGGTGTCGGTTCGCTATTCGGTGTCGGCGCGCTACTCGGTGTCCGTTTTGTGGGCTTTAGTCGCTGGCCGACGTGATCGAGATGACGCGGGTGAGCGCCGCGTGCAGCTGCAGGAGCTCGTCGACCGGCATGCCAAGCTGCTTGATGATGGCCGGCGGGATCTGCTCGGCCTCGGCTCGAAGCGCCCGCCCGGTCGCGGTGAGCGTGACCTCGAGCATCCGCTCGTCGCGCTCGGCCCGCCGCCGGTGGATGAGCCCCCCGGTTTCGAGCCGCTTGAGCAGCGGCGACAGTGTGCCCGGGTCGAGCTGCAACAGTTGGCTGAGCTCTTTGACGGACAGCGGCGAGCGCTGCCACAGCGCGAGCATCACCAGGTACTGCGGGTGCGTCAGCCCCATCGGCTCCAGCAGCGGCCGGTAGAGCGCAATCACATTCCGCGAGGCGACGGCCAGCGCGAAGCAGACCTGATGCTCCAGCGCGAGCGGATCGCCCACCCTTGCGTCCTCAGTCACGTGTCCCAGCCCTTCCCGCCAAACCCCGGCGGCTGCCATACTAGCGGTACACTAACAATTGGTACCCCAACCATTAGCACGCCAAGGGAGCGTCCGACGTGTTTGGCTTGAAGCGCCGCGACCCCGCCGAGAAGAAGGACCGGCTGGGAACCTTCTTCTTCCGAATCTTCGGCCCCGCGACGGTGGAGGGCGCCATCCAGGGCTGGAGTCCTCAGGCGCGGGACCAGTACAAGAAGATGCGCGAAAACCAGCGCAGGGCAGCAGCCGAACGACGCGCAGCGGAGGACTCTGCCGCCTGACGGGCGGGTCTTTCGCGGCCACGCCCATTCCACACGGGCGACCGGCTCACCCGCCCTCGCGCCACCGATCACGCACCCGGCGGCCACGACATGTCGTCGGACCGACCGCGTAGAGGTTGCGCGCGTGCCGGATTGCCGCCGCACGGACGTCCAACGCGGCCGGCTCACCCACACCGGCGCCGCTGATCACGTAGTCGGCGGTCACAGCGGGGTGTCGGACGGGACTTCTTCGCCGGTCTCCGCCGTCTCCCATCGGCGCCGCCACCGAACCGCCGCCTGCGTCGTGTTGCTGCCTCTGCGCCTGTTGCGGTCTTCGCCGAGTCGCCGTCGCTATGGTGTGTGCCGCGTTGCTCAGGTCCGTGCTGTCGCCGTCGTTGTGGTGTCGTCGCACAGTCGCGGACGCGGCCGCTGTTGCTGTCTCGCGTTGCTCAGGTCCGTGCTGTCGCCGTCGTTGTGGCGCTGTCGCTTGTTGCCCAGCCTGATCGCCGTCGCCATCCCTGCCGACGCGCTCGGCCTGGACACATGCGCGGTGCTCGCCGCCGCCCTCGCCGCCGTAGCCGTCGCCCTCGGCGCCGCTGTCGCCGCCCCTACCGACGCGCTCGGCCTGGACACGTTCGCGATGCTCGTCGCCGTCGCCGTCGCCGCCCCTGCCGACGCGTTCGGCCTGGACACATGCGCGGTGCTCGCCGTCGTAGCCGTCGCCCTCGCCGCCGCTGTCGCCGCCCCTGGCGACGCGCTCGGCCTGGAGACGTTCGCGATGCTCGTCGCCGTCGCCGTCGCCGTCGCCGTCGCCGTGGCGTCGCGTTGCGCCCGTCCACGCCGCCGCTGCGTCGTCGTCAGGGCCAGGCTCGCGACGCTGTAGTCCCGGTCAGGCGTCAGTCCCGGTCAGGCGTCGCGTTACGCCGTCCGTGCTGTCGCGTCGGCCTTTCGCCCCGCCGTCCTCCTCCGCCGCCCGGGCTCAGCGCAACCTTCGCCGGCTGGCCTCCTGCAGCAGCGCCAGCCGAATCGCTCCGACGGCCACGACCGCCAGCGCCGTACGCCACACCACCAACCCGAACTCCACCGTCGTCACATGCCCGGCCCCGAACTTCCCCGCGACTCCGTCGAGCCCCGGCACGCTGACGATCAGGGTCATCACCGCCACGCCGGCCATCGTCGGCGCGACCCAGATCGCCCGGGGCCGCTCGAACGTCGTCCAGGCCGTCCCGACGAGCACGACCGTGGCCGTGATGAGCAGCATCGCCATCGCCACCGTGACCGGCCGGTGCCCGTCGAGCCGGCTGGCGCCGTGCAGCGCCCACCCGCTCCACTGGTCGCCGCCCGGCTGGAGCAACGTGGCGGTCCCGAAGTTCGTCTCCACGGAGACCGTGTTGTCCTCCCGAGCCCACGGCAACGCCAGCGCGAGCAGCGCCCCGATCGCCCCGATGAGCGCGACGACTCTGCTGCCAAACCCGGCAGGCGTAGGCCCCGGCGACGGCGCGACGTCGGCCGAACCAACACCGACCTCGTCAGGTGAGCTCATGCCCGTAGACCGTAGTGGCCCAGCGCCAGCCAAGTCACGGCTCCTGCCGATGCTTCCCGATCCACCCTGTGTGTGACCGCCTCGTTCACCTCTCCTTCTCGCGTCGCCACCACGACCACGAACCCGGGAATCCCGCACTGTGTCCTGCCGGCCGCACCGGGCAGAACCTCGCGCGGCTCCGGCAGCCACCGCAGCTCGCGGCCGAGGTGCGTATCCGGCTTGACCCGTGCGCCTTCGCGGATGGCGCCGATTCGCGGAAGTCCCGGATGCGACTCGAGTCCTGGTGTGGGCCGAGTTCTATGGCGACTGCAATGGCGACGGCCGCGGACGGCGTCGCTACGGAATTCGGAACCGCCGCCCGCGTGCCGTCACGTGGCCGGGGTGACAGGTTTTCGGCGCCCGGTCGCTTGGCGGTGGCCCGGATGCACTCCCGGCGTCAGGCCCTGCTGATCCGCGATCTTCTGCAACAGGCCGGTCAACTGCTCACGCTCCTCCGGCTCGAGTGCGGTGAGCATTTCGTCGTCGTGCTCGGTGGCGATGGATCGCATGTCCATCATGACCCGCTCCCCGTCGACGGTCAGATACAGCTCGTGATGTCGCCGGTCGTTGCTCCCGGTGCGTCGCTCGACCAGGCCCTTGTGGCCGAGGTTGTCGATGAGCACCACCACGCGGCTGGGCACCACGCCGAGGTCGACGGCGACCGACTGCTGGCTTCGTCCTGGCTGGCCGTTGATCATCCGCAGCAGTCCGACCTCGGTCGGTGAGAGTCCGAGTTGCTGCACGCGATCCGCGAACCGCTCCGACGCGTGTGCTCCGAGCTGCGCCAGAAGGAAGGCCGCCCCTCGTGGCCTCGTGGGTTGCCTGCCGTCCGTCATAGGGCTACCGTACACCATGAAGAACGATTCACTCAACTGAACGATTCAGTCCGGAGAAGGGAGTGCGTCATGGCTTTCACCGGTCATCCGGATCTGGCCGGCAAAGTTGCCCTGGTCGCTGGCGGGTCCCGGGGCATCGGCGCGCCACGCGCCGGACGCTCGCGGCCGATGGGGTCAGCGTCGCCGTCAACGGCCGCGACTCGTCCGCCGTCCAAAGCCGGGTCGACCCAGCCGTCCGGGCGCACAATGGGCGCCCGGCGGATCCATCGGGGCGTGATCGGCCTGGTCCTGCAGGCCGTCAGCGCGATCCTGAGCCTCGGTGTCGTGCGCGGCGGGGTCAGGTCGGGACCTCGCCTGCGAATGGCGGCCGGGTGCGCGAACGGGTCGGTGCGGTTGTCACGGACTCGTTGGGGGCAGGGCGCGCAGGAGCGGCGGGTAGAGGACCGTTGCCGAGCCCCGGGTGAAGAGCTGAGCCGGGCGGCCCCGGTCGCCGGCGGTGGAGCGGCCGGTGGGGACCACGAAGCCCGGGGTCGACGTGGCCTTGCGGTGGAAGTTCCTCGGGTCCAGCTTGGTGTTCCACACGGCCTCGTAGACCTGGCGGAGTTCGGCGATGGTGAACTCCGGCGGGCAGAAGGCGGCGGCGAGCGGGGAGTACTCGAGCTTGGCCCGGGCCCGTTCCACGCCGTCCCGCAGGATCGTCGCGTGGTCGAAAGCCAGCGCAGGCAGGCTCTCGACCGGCAGCCAGGCGGCCTCGGCGGCGTCGCTGCCCGCCGTCGGCGCCGGGGCCTCGGGGAGCAGGGCCAGATAGGCGACCGTCACCACTCTCGCGCGGGGGTCGCGGCCGGGAGAGCCGTACGTGGCCAGTTGCTCCAGGTGCGACGCCGGGTGCTGGACGCCGGTCTCCTCCGACAGTTCGCGGATGGCCGCATCCGTCAGGTCCTCGGTGTCCAGGACGAAGCCGCCCGGGAGGGCGTAGGAGCCCTCGTGCGGGGGGATGGCGCGGCGCACGAGCAGTACGCACAGGGCGTTCGCCCGGACCGTGAGCATGACCAGGTCGACCGTGACGGCGAATGACATGTATTTATCACCACGTTGACGAGAAAACCGCTGAACTTATATCGTCGCTCTGACGATAACTGAGCAGTGTAGGTGCTCCAGAGCTGGGCCGGGCGGGTGACCGTGCTGCTACTCGTTCGGTGGCGAGAGCCGGATGCTGCCGCGGGTCACCCGCGGCATGGCCCGGTGCGCTCGAGCCGATGACGCTGAGTCAGGGGAGGGAGAGGCGCCATGGCCGATGTGACACGGCGGTTGTTCTGGCGGCACCTGCGCGGGGCCCCCACCAGCTGGGTGCGGCATCACGTCAACGGGGTGGTGCGGCACGAAGGCGTGGGGCAGTCGTTCTGGTACCGGCCGTTGACCGCGGTGCTGTCGGAAGTACCCGTGGACGATCGGGAGCTGCCGTTGCTCTTTCATGCTCGTACCAGTGACTTCGCCGACGTCACCGTCCAAGCCACGGTCACCTATCGGATCAGCGTGCCGGCCACGGCGGCTGAGCGGCTGGACTTCTCCGTGGACCCCAAGGGCGGCCAGTGGCGGGCCCAGCCGCTCGACCAGGTCGCCACGCTGCTGGCGGAGCTGGCTCAGCAGCCGGCGCTCGATCTGCTCGCCCGGCTGCCGCTGACCGAGGCGCTCACGTCCGGGATCGCGCCCGTTCGGGAGGCGGTGTCGGCGGCGCTCGGGAGCGATCCGCGGCTGACCGATACCGGGGTCAGTGTCGTGTCGGCTCGGGTCGTGGCCATTCGGCCCGAGCCCGATCTCGAGCGGGCGCTGCAGACGCCCACTCGGGAGGCGGTGCAGCAGGAGGCGGACCGGGCGACGTACGCGCGGCGTGCTCGAGCCGTTGAGCAGGAGCGGGCCATCGCCGAGAACGAGCTGCAGAACAAGATCGAGCTTGCCCGGCGGGAGCAGCAGCTGGTCGAGCAGCACGGGGCGAATACGCAGCGGCAGGCCGAGCTCGATGCGGCCGCGGCGCTCGTGGCCGCGCAGGCCGAGGCGGAGCGATCGCGAGTGGCGGCGGCGGCCGAGGCGCAGGCGGACCGGCTGCGGACGCAGGCTCGTGCCGATGGGGTGCGCGCCGTCGGGTTGGCCGAGGGGGAGGCCGAGGCGGCTCGGGTGGCGGCGTATCGGGATCTGCCGCCCGCGGTGCTACAGGCGCTCGCCCTCCGGGAGCTGGCCGGGCAGCTGCCGGAGATCGGGCAGCTCACGGTCACGCCGGATGTGGTGACCGGGCTGCTCAACCGGCTCGGCAAGTAGAGGGGGTGACGGGATCGCTGCGGGGCCGAGTGAGGGGCGGCCTCGCAGCGATCGCGACGGCGGGCGAGGCGCGTGGACGAGCCGGGCCGCGCGGAACGTGGGGCCGTGCGAGAGGTGGGGCCGTGCGGGAGGTGGGGCCGTGCGGGAGGTGGGCCGCGCGGAGGGTGAGGCGGTGCGGGCGAGCGGCTGGTGCCGAAGTCCTTCGCGGCTCGGCGCCCGCCTCCCGACCGGCGAGGTCCTCCGCCACCCGGTGTGCGGACATGGAGAGGGCGGTTGACGCGAGTGGGTGACGTGGAGGGGATGGCCGACAGAGGCGGGTGACATGGAGGGAGAGGTCACGCGGGGTGGGTGACATGAAGGGGGAGGAGTCCGCGCGGAAGTCGGCTCAGGCTGGTCAGGCGGCGGGGGCCGTTGATTACGGGGAAGGGGGAAGCATGAGCACGCTCGCGCCTCGGGTGGTGATGGTGTCTCGGCGCAGTGAGCTTGACGAGTTGCTCGGCCGGCATGGGACCCGGGCCGCCGCCGACTACTACCTGCGGCAGCGGGGGCGGGATCTCGGCGAGGTCGCGGCGCGGCACGAGGCGCTGCAGGCCGCGATGACCGCGGTCGGGGCCGCGATTCCGGCCGACTGGCGGCGGGGGCACATCGACCGGGAGGATCTGCCGCGGTTCCTGTTCGGGCCCGAGGACGTTGTCATCGCCGTCGGGCAGGATGGGCTTGTCGCGAATGTGGCCAAGTACCTCGATGGGCAGCCGGTGATCGGGGTCGATCCGGAGCCGGGGCGTAATCCGGGGGTGCTCGTGCGCCATGAGGCCCGGGCGGTCGGGCGGGTGCTCAAGAGCCGTGATATCGAGCGGCGCACCATGGTGTCGGCACGGCTCGATGACGGACAGGAGTTTGCTGGGGCTCAACGAGGTGTACTTCGGGCATGTGAGTCACCAGTCCGCGCGGTACACCTTGACGACGCCGAACGGGGAGCGCGAACGGCAGTCGTCGTCCGGGGTGGTGGTCGGCAGCGGGACCGGGGCCACCGGGTGGTGCTCGTCGATCGCGCTGGAGCGGGCCGATCCGCCGGTGCTGCCGCGGCCGCAGGCGGCCGAGGTGTGCTGGTTCGTGCGGGAGGCCTGGCCGTCGCCGGCCACGGGGGCGACGCTCACCGATGGGCGGCTGGGGCCCGATGAGCGGCTGGAGCTGGCGTGTGAGGGGGAGCGGCTCGTCGTGTTCGCCGATGGGCTGGAGTCGGACCGGCTCGAACTGTCGTGGGGGCAGCGGGTGAGCATCGGCGTGGCAGAGCGGCGCCTCAACCTGGTCGTGTGAGTGCCCGGACGGCACACGGTGGTCGGGTGAGTGACCACAAGACAAGCCCGATCACAAGACGAGCCAGACCGCAGGACGAGCCAGGCCGCAAGGCGAGCCCGGCTGCGAGGCGAGCCCGGCTGCGAGGCGAGCCCGGCTGCGAGGCGAGCCCGGCTGCGAGGCGAGCCCGGCTGCGAGGCGAGCCCGGCTGCGAGGCGAGCCCGGCCGCCAAGGCGAGCGCCGTGGACGAGACCGCGGTGGTCGTGTGCGTGGCCGGTAGGCGAGCGCCGCAGGCGGCGTGTGGAAGATTAGGAGCGTGAAGACCTTCCCGCTGGGCCGGCGTAACGTCCACCGCGTCGGGTTCGGCGCCATGCAGCTGCCCGGGCGGGGTGCCTTCGGGCCGCCGCGCGATCGGGCCGAGGCGCTCGCGGTGGTGCGCCGGGCCGTGGACCTCGGCGTCGACCATATCGACACCGCGCAGTACTACGGGCCCGATGTGGCCAACGAGATTCTGCGCAGCGCGCTGTACCCGTATCCGGAGAACCTCGCCCTGGTGAGCAAGGTCGGCGCGAAGCGGGACGACAAGGGGGGCTGGCTGGCCGCGGACCGGCCGGAGGAGCTGCGCGCGGGAGTGCAGGAGAACCTGCGGGCGCTCGGCGTCGAGCGGCTGGCCGCCGTCAACCTGCGGCTGCACGCCAAGGGCGATCCCAAGGTGCTCGACGAGCAGCTCGACGCCATGATCGCGATGCGCGACGAGGGGCTGATCGAGGGCATCGGCATGAGCAACGTGGACGAGGAGCAGTTGCGGCAGGCGCTCGCGCGGACCGAGATCGTCTGCGTGCAGAACCCGTTCAACCTCGTCGATCAGCAGTCGCGGCCGGTGCTGGACCTGTGCGTCGAGCGCGGGATCGCGTTCGTGCCGTTCTTCCCGCTCGGCGCGGCCTTCGGGCGCGAGCGGGTCCTGGGGCACCCGGCGGTGAAGGCGGTCGCCGCCCGGCTCGACGCCGCCCCGGCGCAGGTCGCGCTCGCGTGGGTGCTCGCCGTCGCGCCGAACACGCTGCTGATCCCGGGCACGGCGTCGCTGGAGCACCTGGAGCAGAACATGGCCGCCGGGCTCCTGCGGCTCGACGAGGACGACCTGGCCGCGCTGGGCGCAGGCGGTACACCCGCATGAAACGAAGGCAGGTCGGGAACCTCCTCGGGCTGGCGGTGCTGAGCTATCTGAGCCGGGCGCCGATGCACCCCTACGAGCTGTCCAAGACGCTGCGTAACCACGGCGACGCGCGCAGTATCAAGTTCAACCACGGCTCGCTGTACATGGTGGTGCAGCAGCTCGCCAAGGCCGGCTTCGTGGCCGAGCAGGAGGTCAGCCGCGAGGGCGCGCGGCCGGAGCGGACCGTGTACCAGATCACCGACGCCGGCCGCGCCGAGCTGCGCGACTGGCTGCGCGAGCTGGTGGGGGAGCCGCAGCACGAGTACCCGGCGTTCGTGAGCGCGCTGTCGATGATCGCGGCGCTGAGCCCGAACGAGGTCGTGCCGCTGCTCGGCAGGCGGCTGGACGGGCTCGCGGCGCAGCGCGCCGAGGCCAGGCAGGAGATCGAGCAGGCCGAGCGGCAGGGCGTCCCCCCGTTGTTCCTCACCGAGGAGGTGTACCGCCTGAGCCTCATCGACGCCGAGGTCGCCTACGTGCGCGACCTGCTGGCCCGGATCGACGAGTGGGGGCCGATGTGGGCCGAGGCGCACGGCGAGGAGTTCAAGCCCGAATAGTTGACACTGACTAGTCGTCCATGGATAGTTGGCATCAACTATTCCAGGGGATGGGGGCTGGTCATGGCCGGGATCGGCAGCGCGGTGGTCATCGGGGGCGGGATCGGCGGGCCGGTCGCGGCGATGGCGCTGCGGAAGGTCGGCATCGAGGCGACGGTCTACGAGGCGTACGACGGGCCGGCGACCGGCGTCGGCGGGGCGCTCGCCATCGCGCCCAACGGGCGGCAGGCCCTCGCCGCGATCGGGGCCGACGAGCAGGTCGCCGCGGCCGGGCGGCCGATGCGCTCGATGGTCATGCAGAGCTGGACGGGCAAGCGCCTGGCCGAGTTCGCGGCCCCGCCGCGGCTGCCCGAGCAGCTGCTGATCTGGCGCTTCGAGCTGTACCGCGCGCTCTACGAGGAGGCCGCCCGGCGCGGGATCCGCATCGAGCACGGCAAGCGGCTGGTCTCCCTCGACGGTCCGGTCGCCCGGTTCGCCGACGGCAGCACCGCCGCCGGGGACATCCTCGTCGGCGCCGACGGCATCCGCTCCACGGTCCGGCGCGCGATCGACCCGGGCGCCCCGTCCCCGCGCTACGCCGGGCTGCTCGGCTTCGGCGCCCGGTGCGCCGGCGACGGGCTGGAGCCGACCGGCCCGAGGATGCACATGCTCTTCGGCAAGCGGGCCTTCTTCGGGTACCAGATCGAGCCCGACGAGGCCGGCTGGTTCGCGAACCTGCCCCACCCGACGCCGATGACCACCGCCCAGGCCCGCGCGATCGGTGCCGAGGAGTGGCTGCGGCGCATCGCCGACGCGGCGCGCGACGATCGCGGCCCCGTGCTGGAGATGGTCCGGCGCACGCGCCCCGACGAGCTCGTCATCACCGGCGCCCTCGAGGACATTCCGAGCGTCCCCGTGTGGCATCGGGATCATGTCGTACTGGTGGGAGACGCCGCCCACCCCACGTCCCCGAGCTCGGGCCAGGGCGTGTCGCTCGCCGTCGAGAGCGCCGTGCAGCTGGCCCGGTGCCTGCGCGACCTGCCCGTCGAGCGCGCCTTCGCCGAATACGAGCGGATGCGCCGCGAGCGCGTCGAGCGGATCATCAGGATGGCGGCGCGCACCAACGCCGGCAAGGCGGCCGGCCCGATCGCCCGGGTGCTGCGCGACGTGCTCATGCCGATCGCGATGAAGGCGTTCGGCGACCCGGAGCGGTTCGCCTGGCAGTTCGACCACCCGATCGACTTCGACGCCCCCGTGGCGCCGGCCGCGGCGGTCGCCGGCACCGCGCGCTGACGGCTGGTCCACGGTCTCCCGGGCCCGGCTATCCGTCGTATGCCCCGGCGAGGTATAAATCCGATATGTCGCGGCGCGGAGCGCCCGACATATCGCGTCCGAGCGCGGCACCGGGCCCGTAGCATCGGCGCCATGGACGACGAGCTCGACACGCTGCCGAAGATCGGGGCGCCGGCGACCCGCGCGCTGCACAACGCCGGGTACACGAGCCTGCGCCGGCTCGACGGGGTCGCGCGGGCCGAGCTCGCGAAGCTGCACGGCATGGGCCCGAAGGCGCTCGGCATCCTCGACGAGGCACTGCGCCGCAACGGGCTCGCGCTGCGCTGACCGGGCTGCGCGCCGCCGGCCTGGCTCAGGTGCGCAGGTGGGTCAGGACGGCCAGGACGCGCCGGTTGGTGTCCGGCAGGGCGGGCAGGCCCAGCTTCACGAAGATGCTGCGGATGTGGGCCTCGACGGTGCGCTCGGCCAGGAACAGCCGCTCGGACACGGCCACATTGGACAGTCCCTCGGCCATGAGGGCCAGGATCTCGCGCTCGCGGTCGGACAGGGCGCCGAGGCCCTCGTCGTCGCGGCGGCGGGGGCGGCGCATGACCCGCTCCACGACGAGCGGGTCGATCGCCGTGCCGCCCGCGAGCACCCGGCGCACGTCGGACAGGAAGCGGTCGATGTCGGTGATGCGGTCCTTGAGCAGGTAGCCGACGCCGGCCTCGCCCTGCTCCAGGATCGTGACCACGTCGCGGGTCTCGATGTACTGCGACAGCAGCAGGATCGCCAGCCCCGGCTCGTCGCGGCGCAGGCGCAGGGCCGCCCGCAGCCCCTCGTCGGTGAAGCTCGGCGGCATGCGGATGTCCACGATGACGGCGTCGGGGCGCTCCCGCGCGACCAGCCGCAGCAGCTCCTCCGCGTCGCCGGCCGAGCCGACGACGTCGAAGCCCTCGGCGGCCAGGAGCCGCTCGAGCCCGACGCGCAGCAGCAGCGAGTCGTCGGCGAGGACGAGCCGGTCGGTCATGGTGCCGCCTCCGTGACGTCCGCCGCGGTCATCGGGAGCCTCGCGGTGAGCCGGGTTCCGCCGCCGGGCGGGCTGTGCAGCAGCAGGCGCCCCCCGCACGCCTCGACCCGGTCGCGCAGCCCCTCCAGGCCGCCGCCGGGGACGAACGCGGCCCCGCCGCGGCCCGTGTCGCGCACGAGGACGACGAGGTCGCCGTCGACCGCGGTGAGCCGCAGCTCCACGTCGCCGGAGCCGCCGTGCTTCTCGGCGTTGGTGACCGCCTCGAGGGCGACGTAGTACGCGGTCGCGGCGGTCTCGTCGCCGAGGGCCGCGCCGCCGGCCCGGTCGTCGACGCGCACCGCGACGCGGGAGCGCTCGGCCAGGCTCTCCAGGGCCCCGGCCAGGCCGTGCAGGACGAGCGCGGGCGGGTTCATGCCCCGGGCGATCTCGCGCAGCTCCGCCACGGCGGTGTCGAGCTCGGACAAGCCCTGGTCCAGCAGCGCGGAGGAGCCGGCGGCCCGCTGGGCGCGGCGCAGCAGCAGGGCGGCGGCGATGAGCCGCTGCTGCACGCCGTCGTGGATGTTGCGCTCGATGCGGCGCCGCTCGGCGTCGGCGGCCTCGACGATCCGGCGCCGGGAGCGGCGGACCTCGTCGAGGCGGAGCTGGTTGTCGAGGACCAGGGCGGCCATGCGCAGCACCGCGTGCAGGACGTCGGGGGCCGCGGCCAGGGCGGGATCGTGCGCGAGGGCGCCGACCTCGCGGCCGCCGACCCGCAGCGGGGTCAGGGCGGCGCGCGGGTGGTCGTGGGCGTGCGCGGCGATCTCGTCGAGGGCGAGGACCTCGAGCGTGGGGTCGCCGAGGCCGGTGCGCAGCGCGTCGCGCAGGGCGGCCGGGGCGGGCTGCTCGGCGCCGAGGGCGGCGACGAGCGAGCGGATGGCCGGCGGGGGCGGCTGGCTGCGGGCCAGGCTGAGCCAGGCGCCGACCGGGATCGCGGCGCTGCCGGCGTAGTAGGCGATCTGGGGGCCGGAGCCCGGGACGTACCAGTCGGCGCTGACGATCGCGGTCGCGGCGACGTTGAGCAGGTTGGCGATCCAGAACGGGGTGTAGGCGGCACGGTACAGCGGGGTCGCCGCACGGTACCGGTGCAGCAGGAAGAGCAGCAGGAACACGCCGACGGCCGGATAGGTCGCGGCCCGCACCTGCAGCAGGCCCGCGATCCCCGGCGGGTGCCCCGGCGTCAGCCACCACGCGAGCAGGGCGGCCGGCCAGAACAGGTAGCCGGCCAGGGCGGTGGCGTGGTCGAGCCGGCCGCGCAGCCGCCCGACCGGGATGACCAGCGCGCAGTGCAGCACCAGCGGCTGGTACACCATGCCCAGCATGAGGTCGTCGCGGAACAGCCCCGGCAGCGCCACGCGGCCGGCCCCGTCGGCGAGCCAGCACAGGCCGGCGGCGAGCATGAGCGGGCCCATCCGCGAGTCGGGCCGTTCGCGCCACATCCGCAGGCCGACCTCGGTGTGCAGCAGCCCGGCGGCGACGAAACAGGCCAACTCCCACGCGCCGAACTCGCCCCGGCCCAGCACGGCGACGGCGACCGCCGCGGCCGCCGCCAGGCTCCGCAGGGCCGTGCGCACCCTCGTATCGTCGGGCACCCGACGCATCAGGGGAATACGTGCTGGCACTGATGTCGGGGATCCGGGCCGATCCCTACCTTGAGCCGCATGCGAACCCTCATCATCCCGGCCGCGGCGCTGCTGATGCTCGCGGCCTGTGCCAGCCCCAAGCCGGCGCCCACGGTCGCCGCCCCCGCCGCGACCAGTGCCGCCGCCCCGACCAGTGCCGCCGCCCCGACCAGCGCCGCGGCCGCGCCGGCCCCGGGCAAGCTCACCCTCGCGCTCGTCAAGCAGCAGGTCGAGCCGGCGTTCGCCAAGGACCCCGACTGCCCGAAGGGGGAGTGGGTGACGGACCCGGCGAACATCGACGCCAAGTACCGGGCGAACGTGTCGGCGTTCGCGGAGTACGACTGCCACCTGACGGACGGCGAGATGGTGCCGCACCGCGTCGCGCAGGCGATCTTCGTGACGTTCAAGGACCCGCACGCGCTCGACGACTACGACCAGAACGAGCTGGGCATGGTCCCCTCGCTCGTCGACGGCACCACTGTCGTGGTGATCGGGGCGGGGCTCAAGACCGTGGACATGCGCCAGACGCTGCGCGCCATCGAGAAGGCGTGCGAGTGCGGCCACGTCACCTGAGCCGTGGCCGCGTGGCACGATCGAAGGCATGACACTGGCAGTCCTGGGCACCGGAATCATGGGCGCGGCGATCGCCCGCAACTGGCTCAAGGCCGGGCAGGAGGTGCGGGTGTGGAACCGCACCCGCGGCAACGCCGAGCCGCTCGCCGCCGACGGCGCGATCGTGGCCGGCAGCCCGGCCGAGGCCGTCTCCGGCGCGGACACGGTCGTGACGGTGCTGTTCGACGCGGCCTCGGTCGCCGAGGTCATGCGGGCCGCGGCGCCGGGGCTGGCCAAGGGCACGCTGTGGCTGCAAATGAGCACCGTCGGGGCGGCCGGCGCCGACGAGCTGGCCGGGCTCGCCGACGAGCTGGGACTCGTGTACGTCGACGCGCCGGTGCTGGGCACCCGCGGGCCGGCCGAGCAGGGCAAGCTCAACGTGCTCGCGTCCGGCCCCGCGTCGGCGCGGGCGCGGGTCGAGGAGCTCTGCGCGCCGATCTCGGCCAAGGTGACCTGGCTGGGCGAGGCGGGGCAGGGCAGCCGGACCAAGCTCGTCGTGAACAGCTGGGTGGTGACCGCGACCGCCGCGTTCGCGCAGAGCGCCGCGCTGGCCGACGCGCTCGGGGTCGACTTCCTGCCGCTGATCGAGGGTGGGTCGCTGGACTGGCCGTATGCGCACCTCAAGGGCCCGCTCATGCGCGAGCGCGAGTATCCGGTGGCGTTCCCGGCCGAGGGGGCGGCCAAGGACGCCCGGCTCGTGGGGGAGCTGGCGGCGGCGGTCGGCGTCGACTCGTCGGTCGTGGACACGGCGCGGGAGCTGCTCGAGGAGGCGGTGGCGCGCGGGTGCGGGGAGGACGACATGGCGGCCGTCTACGAGGCCATCCGGTCGCCCCGGTGACGCTGAGCCGGCGGCGGCTGCTCGGCCTCGGGGCCGCCGCCGTGCTGACCGGGTGCGGCGCGCCGTCCAGGGTCGCGCAGGCCCCGGCGGTCACCCGCTACGAGGCCGGGCTGCGCGCCGCGGCCGGGCGGTATCTCACGGCCACGCCGGAGAACCCGCGGTTCCCGCTCTACCCCGGCGCCGTCGTGCTCGCGGCCGTCGGCGGGCGCGTGGCCGCGCACTTCGCGGTCGGGGACGCGGTGCGCTACGCGGCCGACAAGACCGAGCTGCCCGTCGCCGAGCGGGTCGCGGCCCGCGCCGGCACCGTCTACGACCTGGCGTCGCTGACCAAGACGTTCACCGCCGTGCTCGCCCTGCGCCTGGCCGAGCAGGGGCGGCTCGACCTCGACGCGCCGGCGATGCGCTACCTGCCGTCCTTCGGCGCCAAGCCCGGCATCACGGTCCGGATGCTGTTCACGCACACGTCGGGCCTGTCCAAGGACACGCCGCTGTCCGGTGACACCCCCGGCGAGCGGCTCGCGTTCATCCTCGGCCAGCCGCCGGTCGCGCCGCCCGGCAGCGGCTTTCTCTACGCCGACCAGAACTTCATCGCCCTGGGTGCGATCGTCACCGCTCTGCGCGGCGAGCGCCTCGACACCCTCGTGCGCCGGGAGATCGCGGAGCCGCTGGGAATGGCCGACACCGGGTACCTCCCGCCGCCGGCCCTGCTCCCGCGCGTCGCCGCGACCGAGGGCGGCATCCGCGGCACCGTCCACGACCCGTCCGCGGCCGCGCTGGGCGGGGTGGCCGGGCACGCGGGCATCTTCGCCACCGCCGCGGACCTCGCGCTGTTCGGCCAGGCGCTGCTCGACGGCGGCGGGCCGCTGCTCAAGCCGTCCACGGTGGAGCGGATGCGGACCGACGCCAACGCCCGCTTCGGCCCGGCGGCCGCGCACGGGCTCGGGTTCGACGTCGACCAGAGCTGGTACATGGGGCGGCTGTCCGGCCACGGCGCCTTCGGCCACACCGGGTTCACGGGCACGTCGATGGTGCTGGACCCGCACCGCCGCGCGCTGCTGCTGCTGACCAACCGCGTCCACCCCGACGCGACGCGGGGCAGCGTGAACCCGGCCCGCAAGGCCGCCGCGAACGTCCTCGCCGACGCCTAACCGGCTCGTGCGACCGGTACGGCACCCGCTCAGTCCTCGCCCACGGCCGGGGTCATCACGACCGTCCACGTGCGCACGGTGACCGCGAGCAGCCCCGAGCGCACGGCCTCGTCGTCCTGCTCGGCCAGGCGCACCGCGTCCTCCAGGCTCGCCGCGGCCAGCACGGTCATGGCCTCGTCCACCGAGCCGTCCGTGTCGTCGAAGGGGCCCGCGGCCACTAACGTCCCGTCCTCCGCGCGCCGGCTGAGAAACGCCAGGTGCTCCCGGAAGCCTGGCTGGTCGGTGACCCGCACGGCCGGGTCGGCGGCCGGGCCGGGGCGGTGCTGCAGGACGAACCAGATGCGCGGCGTCATGCCCACCAGGATCGCACCTCGTCAGGCGAGAGGTGGCGGGGCGGTCGATGAACGCACGACGAGTTCCGTGGCCAGCTCCACGTGCAGGGCGTCGAGCTCGTGCTGCTCCAGCAGCCGGACCAGCAGCGACACCGCCATGCGGCCCATCTCCGGCAGTGGCTGGCGCACCGTGGTCAGGCCGGTGGCCTGGGCCAGGTCGAGATCATCGAAGCCGGTGATCGAGAGGTCCTGCGGCACCCGCAGGCCGCGCTCGGCCGCGGCCCGCAGCGCGCCGACGGCGGCCTTGTCGTTGAAGCAGACCAGCGCGGTCGGGCGGCCGGGCTGGTCGAGCAGCTCGCCGGCGGCGCGGTGGCCGCGCTCGGTGGTCGGCTCGACGCTGCGCAGCAGCTCCCCGGACGGCAGCACGCCGACGTCGGCCAGGGCCGCGTTGTGCCCGGCGAGCCGCGCGTCGCTGGCCAGCCACTCGGTCGGGCCGCCGATGACGCCGATGCGCCGGTGCCCGAGCTCGACCAGGTGGCCGGTGAGGCGGCGGGCGCCGGCGAAGTGCGCGGCCGAGACCGAGACGATGTCGCGGGGCAGCGTCGTGCGCGGGTCGACGACCACGAACGGCATCCGGCGCCGCTGCAGCTCGACGAGGTCGTCGCCGGGCTCGGGGGGCAGGATCACGATCACGCCGGTGACGCCCTCGCGGCCGTCGAGGTCGGCCAGCAGCGGGGTGCGCTGGGCCGCCTCGCCCGCGGTGAGCACGAGCTGGCGGCCGTGCAGGGTCAGCGTCTCGGCGATCGAGGAGACGATCAGGCCGAAGTAGTCGGTGAGCACGTACGGGCAGCGCACGAAGACCGTCCCGCCCTTGGGCTTGCCGCTCACCCCGATGCGGGCCCGCAGCCGCTCGGCCGCCTCGTGCACCAGCGCCCGGGTCGCGGGCGTGACCGCGTGGTGGTCGTTGAGCGCGCGAGAGACGGTCGCGATCGACATCCCGGTCTCGGCCGCGATGTCGCGCACGGTCACCCGTCGACGGCCCGCCATCGTCGCCTCTTTCTCTTAAGAGTCTTGACAGTCAATCCTCGCAGCGGTTTGCTGATGCCCAGCGATGTTACAGGACGTTTCATTCCGTTACATCGCCGTCGGCGTCCGCACCGCCTTCACCCTGGCCTAGGAGGCCACATGAGACTTCGCTACGGGATCGCCGCGCTCGCGGCGGCCGCCCTTGGCGCGGTTGGTTTCGTCGCCGCGCCGCACGCGCTCGCGGCCGGCGAGTCCGTGAACGTCTGGCTCACCACCACCAGCGACGCCGGCGGCCGCACCGTCACCCGCGGCCTGGCCCAGCAGACCGCCGTCGGGTTCAGCTCCGGCACCGGCGGCAGCGGGCAGAACATCACCGTCAACGACGCCACCCGCTACCAGACCTTCACCGGCGGCGGGGCATCGTTCACCGACACCGCGGCCTGGCTCATGAACAGCTCCGGCGCGCTGTCGGCGAGCACCCGCACGGCCGTGATGCAGAAGCTCTTCGACCCGGTCAACGGCATCGGCCTGAGCTTCCTGCGCAACCCCATGGGCGCCTCGGACCTGGCCCGCACCGGGTACTCCTACGACGACCGCCCCGCCGGCCAGACCGACCCGAGCCTGACCGGCTTCAGCATCGCCCACGACCTCGCCGACGTGCTCCCGCTGACCAAGCAGGCCCAGCAGCTCAACCCGAAGCTGACCACGATGGCGAGCCCGTGGACGGCACCGGGCTGGATGAAGGACAGCGGCAGCCTCAACGGTGGCTGGCTGCAGGCCCAGTACTACGCGGCCTACGCCCAGTACTTCGTGAAGTACGTCCAGGCCTACCAGGCGCAGGGCGTGAAGGTCGACTTCGTGACCCCGCAGAACGAGCCCACCTGCTGCGCCGGATACCCGTCGATGAGCTGGAACGCCAACGGCCTGGACTACTTCGTCGGCTCGAACCTGCTGCCGGCCTTCCACGCGGCGGGCCTGTCGACGAAGGTGCTCGTGCACGACTGGAACTGGGACGTGTACGACTCCTACGCGGCCCAGTCCGTCAACGACGCCGCGATCCGCAACGACTCCCTCTTCGGCGGCATCGCCTGGCACGGCTACGGCGGCGACGTCACCAAGCAGACGTCGGTGCACAACCAGTACCCGAGCCTCGACGCGTACAGCACCGAGCACTCCGGCGGCACCTGGATCGCCAACCAGCAGCAGGAGGACATGCTCAACCTGATCGACTACGGCCGGAACTGGTCCAAGAGCTTCACGAAGTGGAGCCTGGCCGTGGACCAGAACATGGGCCCGCACTACGGCGGCTGCGGGACCTGCACCGGCCTGATCACCGTCCACAACGGGGACTCGCGCTCCGGCCAGGTCGACTACACCATCGAGTACTACACGATGGGCCACCTGACCAAGTTCGTGCAGCCCGGCGCCTGGCGCGTGGACTCCACGGCGAACGCGAGCGTGCCGAACATCGCGTACCTCAACACCGACGGCACCCGCGCGCTCATCGCGTACAACAACACCGGCAGCACCCAGGCGGTGACCGTCAACTGGAACGGCCAGCACTTCACCTACAGCCTGCCGACCAAGACCTCGGCGACGTTCACGTGGAAGGCCGGGACCACGACCACGCCGTCGCGGACGGGGCAGATCACCGGCCTCGGCGGCAAGTGCGTCGACGTCGCCGGGGCGAGTTCCGCGAACGGCACGGCGGTGCAGCTCTACACCTGCAACGGCACCGGCGCGCAGCAGTGGACGGTCGGCACCGACGGCACCATCCGCGCGCTGGGCAAGTGCCTCGACGTGACCTCGGCCAGCTCCGCGGACGGGACGAAGATCCAGCTGTACGACTGCAACGGCTCGGCCGCGCAGAGCTGGACGGCGAACGCGGACGGGACGCTGCGCGCGCTGGGCAAGTGCCTCGACGTCACCGACAACTCGACGGCCGACGGCGCGCGGCTGCAGATCTGGACGTGTTTCGCGGGCGCGAACCAGCGCTGGACGCTGCCCGCATAGAAAACGCCCGGGTCCCGGACGGCGACGGTGGGGTGGTCGTCCGGGACCCGGTCGCTATGGTCGCGGCCATGCTGGTCATGGTGATCGGGACCTTCCGCGGCGGGCAGCCCCGGCCGGAGTACGAGCGGGCCCGGGACGCCGGTTAACCCGGGTGAAACGCCCCGGGCGGAGCATGGTGGGCATGGTCGACGAACGCGCGCAGCTCGAGGTCGCCCGGCTCGGCGAGAGCCGGATCGACTCGCCGCTCTCGGCGCTGCTGCGCCGGCAGGGCACCACGCGGCACTACGTGGACGAGGCGGACCGGGTGCTGCTGGACGACACCGTCGCGCTCGTCGCCGCCCGCGGGGTCCCGGTGGCGGAGCTGCCGGGGTTCGAGCCCGGCGGCCCGCGCTCGAAGATCTACTTCGACCCGTCCAAGACGCGGGTCGGCATCGTCACCTGCGGCGGCCTCTGCCCGGGGCTCAACGACGTCATCCGGGCCCTGGTGCTGGAGCTCACCAACCACTACGGGGTGCGCCGGATCGTGGGCTTCCGCAACGGCTACCAGGGGATGACCGCGCGCTACGGCCGGCCGGTCGTGGACCTGAGCCCCGACGTGGTCGCGGGCATCAACGAGTACGGCGGCACCATCCTCGGCACGTCCCGCGGCAACCAGGACCCGGACGAGATCGTGGACTGCCTGGAGCAGCTCAGCATCAACGTGCTGTTCGTGATCGGCGGCGACGGATCGATGCGCGGCGCGCTGCGCATCGCCGAGACGGTCGCGGAGCGGGGCCTGCGCATCGCCGTCGTCGGCGTGCCCAAGACCATCGACAACGACATCCCCTACATCGAGCGCTCCTTCGGCTTCCAGACCGCGTTCGGCAAGGCGACGGAGGCGATCCGCGCCGCGCACGTCGAGGCGACCGCGTTCCCCAACGGCATCGGGCTGGTGCAGCTCATGGGCCGGCACTCGGGGTTCATCGCCTGCTACGCGGCCCTCGCCAACAACGACGCCGACTACGTGCTCATCCCCGAGGTGCCGTTCGCGCTCGACGGGCCGGGCGGCTTCCTCGAGCACCTGCGCCGCCGCGTCGTGGACCGCGGGCACGCGATGGTGGTCGTGGCCGAGGGGGCGGGGCAGGAGTACCTGTCCGCGAAGGGGCGCGACGCCTCGGGCAACGTGCGGCTGGAGGACTTCGGGCGGTATCTGCGCGGGCGCATCGCCGAGCACTTCGCCGCCGCCGGGGTCGAGGCCAACCTCAAGTACATCGACCCGAGCTACACCATCCGCAGCGTGCCGGCCGATCCGTACGACAGCGTGTACTGCATCCGCCTGGCCCACGCCGCCGTGCACGCGGCGATGGCGGGGCGCACCGAGATGGTGGTCGGCCGCTGGCGGGGCCGGTTCGTCCACGTGCCGATCGCGCTGGCCATCAGCTCGCGCAACCTCGTCGACCCCGACGGCGACCTGTGGCTGTCCGTGCTCGAGGCGACCGGACAGCCACCGGTCTTCGCCTGAGCGCTCAGCCGGCCCGGCGGGCGCGGACGGCCGCGGCCAGCTCGTCCAGCAGCGCCTCCGTCGTGTCCCAGGACATGCACGCGTCCGTGACGCTCTGGCCGTAGGTCAGCGCGCCCCCGAGATCCTGCCGCCCGGCGACGAGGAAGCTCTCGAGCATCACCCCGGCGATCCCGTCCTGACCGGCCGCCACCTGCTCGGCGACCTCCCGGGTCACCGTCGCCTGCCGCACGTGGTCCTTGCCGCTGTTGCCGTGGCTCGCGTCCACCACGAGCCGGCGCGGCATCTGCGCCTTCTCCAGGCGGGCGAGCGCGTCGGCGACGTCGCCCGGCCCGTAGTTCGGGCCGGTCCGCGCGCCCCGCAGGATGATGTGGCAGTCGGGGTTGCCGGCGGTGGACACGACCGCGGCCCGCCCGTCCTCGTCCACGCCGAAGAACACGTGCCGGCTCGCGGCGGTCCGGCACCCGTCGATCGCCACCTGCACGTCGCCGTCGGTGCCGTTCTTGAAGCCGACCGGCATCGACAGGCCCGACGCGAGCTGGCGGTGCACCTGGCTCTCCGGCGTCCGGGCGCCGATCGCGCCCCACGAGACGGCGTCGGCGATGTACTGCGGGCTGGTCGGCTCCAGGAACTCGCACCCGACGGGCAGGCCGAGCGCGAGCACGTCGAGCAGGAGCTCGCGGGCCAGGCGCAGGCCGCGGGGCACGTCGAAGGTCTCGTCCAGGCCGGGGTCGTTGATGAGGCCCTTCCAGCCGACGGTGGTGCGGGGCTTCTCGAAGTACACCCGCATGACCACGGCGAGATCGGCGGACAGGCGTCCGGCCGCGGCGGCCAGGCGCCGCGCGTAGTCCACCGCCGCCACGGGGTCGTGCACCGAGCAGGGCCCGACGACCACGAGGAGCCGGTCGTCGGCGCCGGTCACGATGCGGTGCACGGCGTCGCGGCCGCGCTGCACGACCGCGGCCCGCTCGTCGTCCATCGGTAACTCGGCGGTGAGCTCCCGCGGCGAGAACAGCGGGCGGTAGCCGGTCACGCGGAGATTGCTGGTTTCCATGCCCGTCTCGGTTCCTTCCAAGGGAGGCGGGCCCGGTGACACCCAGCGCCCGCCGTCTGACACGACGAAGGGCAGAGACGACGACGTCTCTGCCCTTGCTGGCTCCGGGTGAACTAGGTCAGCGCGAACAGCCGCCGGCTCCACCCGGAGCCACGGTAAACGCGCGATAACCCAGCATCACGCGGCCACTGTACCGCACGGGCGGGCCCTTCGGCCCTGCCGCCCCGGTCCGGCCCCGGCCTACGGTCGGCTCAGATGCGAAGGAGGACCGCCATGAGCCGGTGGAATGTCGCGGATGTCATGACCTTCGGGGCGGTGTCGGTGACCGAGGACACCCCGTTCAAGCAGATCGTGGACCTGCTCGAGGCGCACGGCGTGAACGCGGTACCGGTCGTCGACGACGCCGACCGCGTGATCGGCGTGGTGTCCTCGGCCGATCTGCTGCCCAAGATCGAGCGCGCGGGCGCCAAGCGGCACGCGACCGCGGCCGGCGAGCTCATGACCGCCCCGGCGATCACGGTCTCCGGCACCGCCGCGCTGCCCGGGGCCGCCCGGGTCATGGAGGCGGCCGGGCTCAAGCGCCTCCCCGTGGTCGACGCGACCGGCCGGCTGCTCGGCATGGTGACCCGCCGCGACCTGCTCAAGGTCTTCCTGCGCAGCGACGAGGAGATCCGCCGCGAGGTCGCCGGGCTCTGCGCGCGCACCGGCGTGCGGGCCGAGGTCGCCGACGGCGTCGTGACCCTGCTCGGCCAGGTCGGGCGCGAGGCCGCGATCCCGATGTTCGTCCGCCGGGTCGAGCGGGTCGACGGCGTGGTCGACGTCGTCAGCCTGCTGGGTTAGCCGCCGGTCAGCACCTGGTCCAGCTCGTGCCTGATCCGGCCGCCGGCCGCCGCCAGCACCGCGACCGTGCCCTCGTCGTACTGCCCGCTCAGCCGGTGCAGCGCGCAGTGGGTGCCGATGGTGTGCCCGTCGTCGGTCGCGATCGGCACCCCCGCGTAGGAGTGCAGGCCGGCCGCCGCGAGCCGGCGGCCGTCGACGTCCCCGCCGGTGTCCAGGGCCACGTCGGCGATCACCTGGGGCCGGCCCTCGACGACCACCCGGCTGCAGAAGGACCACTCGGCGGGGGCCCCGCCGACCGCGGCGGTCATGCTGCGCGCCGCGCCGTGCGTGGCCAGGGTCAGCACCGCCCGGTCGAGCAGGATGTTCACGGCGGTGAGGGAGCCGGGCAGGCGCTGCGCCGTCTCCGCCGTGATGACCCCGAGGGCGTGGCGCAGCGCGGGGTCGTCGAGGTCGTACCGCGTGATCGCACGCAGCCGGGCGAGGTCGCTGAGGTGTTCGGTCACTGGACGACCCCGGTGTCGAGTTCGGACCGCACGAGTGCCCATCGGCGCCGCGGCAGCCCGGTTGAGCAGAATGCAACGTGCACGAAGGACCACCGACGAGAGGATGTCCGCGTGGCTGAGGAGAACGCCTGGCTGCGGCGCAAGGCCGAGGAGCCCGGGCACACCGGCTGGTATGTCCAGCGCTTCCGGGACCTGGCCGCCAGGGGGGAGGACCTGGCCGGGGAGGCGCGGTTCATCGACGCGATGGTGCCCCGCCGGGCCCGGATCCTCGACGCCGGCAGCGGCACCGGGCGGGTCGGTGCGTTCCTGCACGCCGCCGGCCACGAGGTCGTCGGCGTCGACCTCGACCCCGAGCTGGTGGCCGTGGCCGAGCAGGACCACCCGGGCCCGTCGTGGCTGGTCGGCGACCTCGCCGAGCTCGACCTGCCGGCGCCGGGCTTCGACGCCGTCGTCTGCGCCGGCAACGTCATGGCCTTCGTCGCGCCCTCGACCCGGGTGGAGATCCTGCGCCGGTTCAAGGCGCACCTGCGCGAGGGCGGGCGGGTGGTGGTCGGCTTCGGCGCCGGGCGCGGCTACGCCTTCGAGGACTTCCTCGCCGACGCGGCCGCCGCCGGACTGTCCCGGGACGTGCTGCTGTCGACCTGGCAGCTGCACCCGTTCACGCCGGAGTCGGAGTTTCTGGTGGCCGTTCTGCGCTGAAGAGGCGCTAGTGTCTGGGCGATGCTGGGGCTGGTGTTCGGGGCGCTGCGGGCTCGGCGGGTGCAGGCACTGGTGATGCTGGCGCTCGCGGCGGTGACCGTGGTCGCGGCCGGGGCCGCCGCCCGCGTCGCCGGGACCGCCGCGCAGGACGCCGCGCGGGCCCGGGTCGCGGCCGCCACCGTCGCCGAGCGCACCCTGCACGTGCGCGGCACCGTGGCCCCCGGCGACCGGCCGGAGGACACGCTGCGGCGGATGGGCGACCTCGTCCACGTGCCCGTGGACGAGCGCTCCGGCGGCCTGCGCCTCGCCGGTGACCTCGTCGGCCCGGCCGGCGTCCGGCGGCAGAGCGCCGAGCTGCGCTCCGCCGAGCGGCTGTGCGCGAACCTGACGCTCAGGCAGGGCCGGTGCGTGCACGCCGACGGCGAGGTGGTGCTCCCGCAGGAGCTGGCCCGGCTGCTCGGCGCCGGTGTCGGCGCGAAGCTGGTGCACGAGACCGGGCTGACCGCGACGCCCGTGCCCCTGCAGGTCGTCGGCATCTACGCCCCGGCGGACCCGGCGGGCTGGTTCTGGGCCGGCCAGGACGGGGCGGCCGCCTACACCACCGCGCCGACGGTCACCGCGGCCGGGGCGACCGTCACCGCCACCTACGACGCGGTGCTGGAGCCGGCGGCGTTCGACGACGCCGCCGAGCTGCGCACGGTGCTCGACCGGCTGCGGACGGCCCGCCTCGAGGTCACCTCCGGCGCGGCCGCCCTCGCCGACGCCGTGGCCGCCGACCGCCGATCGGTGCGCCGCGGGATCGGCCTCGCCGAGGCGCAGATCCTGCTCTTCGGCGGCCTGGCCGTCGCGGTCGCGGCCGCCTACGCCGCCCAGGAGCGCCGCGGCGACGCCGCCCGGCTGGCCGTGCGCGGCCTGCCCCGCTGGCGCATCCGGGCCGCGAGCGCCGGGCAGAGCCTGGCGCCGCTCGCGCTCGGCTCGATCTGGTCGCCGCGGCTGTTCGCGGCCGGGGTCGTCATCGTCGCCGCCGCCGATTGGAGTGCCACCCGCGGCGGGGTCACCGAGCTCATGCGCGACGTGCGCCCGCGCCGCCCCCTCGCGGCCGCCACCGCCGAGGTCTGCGCGCTCGGCCTGGCCGCCGCGGCCCTCTTCCAGCTCGTCGCCGCGCCCGCCGCCGACGTGCGCCGCGACACCGGCTTCGGGCTGGCGCAGGTCGCCCCGATCCTCGTCGCGGCCGGCCTCGGGGTGCTCGGGACCCGGCTGCTGCTGGCCGGCGCGGGCCTCTACGGGCGCCACGCCCTCGCCGTGGGCCGGCTGAGCGGGGCGCTGGCGGGGCTGACGCTGGGGCGCCGGCGCACCGCCTTGCGCATCATTCCCCTGCTCGCCGCGGCCACCTGCGTGCTCGCGCTGGCCGCCCAGGACTGGCAGGGCGGCGACTCCGCCCGGGCCGGGCGGGCGCGGGTGGAGCTGGGCGCCGACCGGGTCCTGCGCGTCGCCCCGGTCGCCCGGGAGCGGCTGCTCGCCGCCGTCCGCGCCGCCGACCCGGGCGGGCGCGAGGCGATGGCCGTGGTCGTCACCGGCGCCTCCGCCGCCTCGCCGGTCGTCGCCGTCGACGCCGCGCGCCTGCGCGCGGTCGCCGGGGTCGACGGTGCCGCGCTGCACCCGGGCGCCCCCGCGCCGCTGCGGTTCACCGGCACCGACCTGACCCTGCGCGCGAGCGGCGACGGGGACCGGGTGCGGTTCCTGCTGGCCGCCGAGGGCACCGGCGAGCAGACCGTGGCCGAGTTCGGGCCGCTGTCGGCGGGGGCCGGGCCCCTCACCGCCGTCGTCCCGGCCTGCGAGCGCGGCTGCCGCGTGGAGGCGGTCGAGGCCGGCGGCGCGCTCAAGGCCCCCGTCGAGCTGCGCGAGCTCAGCGCGGGCGGCACGACCGTCATCGCCGGGGACGTCTTCGCCGACCCGGCCCGCTGGCGCACCACCGTGGCCCAGGCGAGCGCCGGCATCCAGATCGCGCAGACCGGCGGGGTGCTGCGCATCGGCGAGGCGCAGGCGCGCACCCGGCGGCCGGTGGACAGCCGGTTGTACGTCATCGACGCCCCGGTGCCGCTGCCCGCCCTGGCCGCCGGGGGCGCCGCGGACAACGACCGCCACGACCAGCCCGCGGGGAGCGTCTTCGGGGTCACGGTACCGCTGGCGCCCCGCCCGGCCGCCCTCGTCCCGCGCGGCGGCGGCTCCGGCATCGTCGTCGACCTGGAGTACGCGGCGCGGATCGCGGCCGTGGCCGTCGGCGCCGTCCCGTCCGCCGAGCGGCCCGAGGTGTGGCTGGCCGCGGGGGCCGGCGACGCCGTCATCGGGCGCCTGCGCGCGGCCGGCCTCGACGTCACCGGCAGCGACAGCGCCGCCGCGGCCACGGACCGGGCCGGCCGGCTCGCCCCGGCCGTGGCCGCGCTCGGCGACGTGGCCGGGGCCGGGATCGTGCTGCTGCTCGCCGCGGTGGCCGCGTTCGTGGTCGCCGCCGTCGACCGCCGCGACCGCGACGCGCAGACGGCGGCCCTGCGCCGGCAGGGCGTGCCGCGCGGGCTGCTGGCGCGGGTCGAGCGGCGCGCCGCGCTGGCTCCCGTGCTCGTGGCGGTGGTGCTGGGCGTCGTGTCGGCGGTACTGCTGCGGGCCCTGGCTCCTCCACCCGTGCGGGCCTTCACGGACCCGTGGCCGGTGCGGCCGCCCGCGATCCAGCCCCTGGCGCTGCTGCTCGCCGGGCTGGCCGCGCTGGTGGTCTTCGGCGCCGTCGCGCTGCTGCGGGCGGGGCGCCGATGACCGCGCTCGTGCTCGGGATGCTGCGCTCGCGCCCCGGCCGGGCCCTGACCGTCGCGCTGCTGACCGCGCTGGCGACGGTCGCGGCCGTGGCCGCGCCCGTCTACGTCGAGCGCACCGACCGGCGCATCGTGGACGCCGCGGTCGCGCAGGCCTCCGTCCGGGAGCGCGACATCCTCGTCAGCGGCACCGTGGAGTCCGGCAACGACGGCACGATGCCGAACACGTTCGAGCGGCTCGGCTCGGGCTGGCTCGACGCGCCCGGCTACGCGTCGGTCTTCTCCTCGCAGTTCGCCGCCCAGCCGGCCGAGGTCCCGGTGGCCGACCCGGAGCAGCTGTCCCGGGTGGTGTACCGCGAAGGCCTCTGCGAGCACGTGGTCGTCATCGCCGGGCGGTGCCTGATGGGGACCGGTGACGCGGTGCTCGGCGTGCGCGCGGCCGATCGGCTGCACCTGCGCCCGGGCGACGCGGTCGCGCTGACCGGCTCGATGTTCGACTCCACGCAGAACCGCTACCTCGCGGCCGGCCCGGCCACGCCGCTCACCGTCGTCGGCATCGTGCGCGCGGCCGACGGCACCGACCCGTACTGGGGCGGCGGCGGCGCCCTGACGGACGCGGGCGGCCCGGCCTTCGCGGTCGACCGGCGCACCCTGGCCACCTTCGCGCGCCCGGCGGACCTGCAGACGTTCGACGCGTACCCGACGCCGGGCGCGATCAGCGTGCCCCACCTCGGCGAGCTGCGCGAGTGGGTGGAGGCGTCGCAGCGGCGCGCCAACAGCGGCGCGCGGCTCACCACCGACCTCGGCGGCCTGCTGGACCGCATCGACGAGCGCCGGGCCGAGGTGCGCCGCACGGTGCCGTTCGCCGTCGCCCCGGTGCTGGTGCTCGCGTGGGCGGTCATCATCCTCGCCGTGGCCGCCGCGACCCGGGCCCGCCGCTTCGAGCACGGCGTGATCGCCCTGCGCGGCGTGTCCCGCCCCGGCCGCTGGTGGCTGGCGACGGGCGAGACGCTGGTGCCGATGCTGCTCGGCGCCCTGGCCGGCTTCACCGCGATCGGCGGGTGGGGCACCCCGGGGGCGTTGCTCTACGCGGCCGTGGCCGTGCTCGGGGCGCTGCTGGCGGGGCTGGCGGCCGGCATCCGGACCGTCTCCGGCCCGGTCACCGCCCTGCTGCGCCGCATCGATGTCCGAAGTGGACGGTGGGGCGCCCGGCTGGCCGCGTTCGCCGCCGTGGCCGCGGCCGTCGCGACGGTGCAGGTCCGCGGCTCCAGCGGCGGGGTGGCCGCCCTCGCGCCCGCCCTGGTCCTGCTCGCCGCCGCGCTGCTGGCCGCCGTCGCCGCGCCCGCCCTCGCGGCCGTCCTGGGCCGCGCGGCCCTGCGCCGCGGGCGGCTCACGGGCGCGCTGGCCGGGCTGTGGCTGGCCCGCCGCCCGTCGTCGGCGCGCCTGCTCGCCGTCCTGGTGGTCGCCCTGTCCTCGCTGGCGTTCGCGGCCGCGGCCACCACCACGGCCGAGCGGCGCCGCGCGGAGCAGGCCGAGCGGGAGTTGGGGGCGGCAACGGTACTGTCCGTCGGCGCCCCGAGCCGCCGGGCGCTGCTCGACGCCGTGCGCGCCGCCGACCCGGACGGGCGCTACGCCATGGCGGTCGTCCCCTTCCCGGGCGGCCTGGCCGTCACGTCGCCGTTCGTGGGCTTCGGCCCCGGCCACGCCGCGCGGCTGCACCCGTCCGGCCTGCGGGAGCGCACGGTGGTGCGGGGAACGTCGCTCAGCCTCGACCTCGACGTCACCCGCCTCGACCGCACCGACGACGCCTTCTCGGCGGTGCTCGCCCCGCTCGACGGCCGCCCCAACGCGACGGTCGAGTTCGGCGCCGTCCTGCCCGGCCGCCACACGTACACGGCCCCGGCCGCCTGCGCCGGCGGCTGCGTCCTGCTGCAGGTGGCGTTCCGCCTGGCGCCGTACGCGGGCCCGGCGCTGGAGCTGACCTGGCACGACCCCCCGTCCACGGCCTGGCGGCCCCCGCCCGGCGGCACGGCCACGGCCCAGGGCGGCGACCTGCTGCTGCGGGTGCCGCCCGGCCCGGGCCCGGCCACCGGCGTGCTGCGCCCGGACGACGGCCCGGCCACGCTCCCGGTGGTCTCGACGGGACCACTGCCGCCGGACGGCGGGCTGACCGTCTTCGACCGCCAGCGCCCGCTGACGGCCGAGGTGGCCGCGACCGTCCCGCGCCTGCCGCGGCTGGGCACGAGCGGGTTGCTGGTGGATCTCGAGTACGCGGACCGGCTCAGCGTGGACAGCACCGCGACGGGGGCGGAGGTCTGGCTCGCGGCGGACGCGCCCGCGTCGGTGACCGACGCGATCGCGGCCGCGGGCGTGACGGTGGACGAGCGGCGCACGATCGCCGGCGCACGGGCCGCCCTGGCGGGGGAGGGCGCGGCCCTGGGCCTGCGCTTCTACCTCGTGGCGGGCGTGCTGGCGGTGGTGCTCGCGGCCGCGGCGCTGCTGAGCGGGGCGGTCGAGGGCTCGTCGGGTGATCTGCGGGCGCTGCGGGCCCAGGGGCTGTCCGGCCGCCGCGCCCGCGCCGTCGAGCCGCTCGCGGGCGTGCTGCTGGTGGTGTTCGCGGGGTTGGCGGCGGTGCCGGCGACGGCGGCAGCCTGGGCCGCGGGCGCGCCGCCGCAGCTGCGCGGCTGGCCGCCGCTGGGCCCGCCCGCCTCGGCACTGGCGGCGGCGCTGGCGGTGCTGGCCGTCGTCGCGGTCCTCACCACCACGGGTCAGGCGCGGCGGCGGATGAAGGCGTGAATGCGGGCCGCGATCTCGGGCAGGCCCTCGGAGCCGTCCACCACCAGGTCGGCGAGCTGGCGGCCGGGCGCCACGGTCCGCGCGTGGGCCTCGCGGCCGCCGCCGAGATAGGCGCGCAGCACCGGGCGCGGGTCGTCCTGGCTCAGCGCGCGGCGGGCCAGGCTCAGGTCCAGGGGCGTGTCCACGTAGACGGTCCAGCGCGCGGCCCAGCGGATCGGGGGCAGGGCCAGGGCGTACACCCCCTCGACGACGACGAGCGGGGCCTCGTCGTGCTCGTCGAGGCGCTGCTGCAGCGACGGCAGGTCCACGCTGTGCTGGTCCGGCCCGGCGCTGTCGGCCAGGCCCACCACCTTGGCGTCGACCAGCTCGGCCACGGCGCCGGCGATGCTGCTCTTGCCCGCCCCCGCCGGGCCGCCGATGACGAGCAGGGGCGGCAGCACGCGCATCACGAGGCGTGACCCTACCGTGCGGGGCGCCCCGCGCACGAACTCGTCAGCGGGCCCGTCCGAGTGGCACGACGGTCGATGCGTCGTGCGCGCGCAGCACCTTGCCCAGCGCGGCGGCCACGGACTGGGCCTCGGCGCGGGTCATCCGGCCGGTGAAGTGGCGCTCGATGCCGGCCAGGTAGGTCGGTGCGGCGGCCTTCAGCCGGGCGCGGCCGGCCGGGGTGAGCTTGGCGAAGGCCGAGCGCTTGTCGTCCGGGTTGGCGACGCGCTCGACCAGGCCCGCCCGCACGAGCTCGTCGACGACGCGGCTCACCCGGCTGCGGCTGACCACCGCGGCGGCGCCCAGGGCGGACATGGTGAGCCGGCGGCCGGGGGCGGCGTCGAGCTCGAGCAGCACGTCGTACCACGTCAGCGGCAGCCCGTGCGCGGCCTGCAGCTCCTGGTCGAGCACGGGCGTCAGCGCCGCGTGCACGCGCAGCAGCGCCGCCCAGGCCGCCGTGGAGTCCATGGTCACACCGTAGCAGTCTTGTGCGCGCGCACGCACTTTGGCTACGTTCCTCCCATCGGCAAGTGCGTGCGCACGCACACGAATGAGGAGGACGGCATGTCCAAGCTGCTGCACATCTCGGCGTCGCCGCGGGGCGAGCGGTCGGAGTCGCTCGCGCTGGCGGGCACCTTCCTGGAGACGTACCGCCGGCGGCACCCCGACGACGAGGTCGGCGAGTGGGACCTGTGGGACGGCGCCCTGCCCGAGTTCGGCCCCGCCGCCGCGGCCGCGAAGATGGACGTGTTCGCGGGCCGGGAGCCCGCCGGCCCGGGCGCCGAGGCGTGGCGCCGGGCCCGGGCTGCCTTCGAGCGGTTCGCGGCCGCCGACCGGTACCTGTTCTCGGTCCCGATGTGGAACGCCGGCGTTCCGTACATCCTGAAGCAGTTCATCGACGTGGTCAGCCAGCCCGGGCTGGTCTTCGGCTTCGACGGCGAGCTCGGGTACCGCGGCCTCGTCACCGGGCGCAAGGCCGCCGTCATCTACACCAGCGCGGTCTACGGCGACGGGCGCGGCCCGGCGTTCGGCGCGGACCATCAGGCCCCGTTCTTCGAGGGCTGGCTGCGCTGGGTCGGCATCACGGACATCGCGGCGGTGCAGTTCCGCCCCAACCTGGCCGCCGCGGACGTCGACGTTCGCCGCGCCCGTGCCCGGGCGGATGTCGTCGAGGTCGCGAAGCACTTCTGACGCGGCCCGGCCGGGTCCGGCCCGGGCCCGGCCGGCGGCGATCGCCCCCTGACCGCTGCCGCTGCCGCGGACGCCCGTCTCGCGCACGTCCAGGCGGCGGGATAGAAAAGTGTGTGAGCCGTGTAGTCGTTCCGCCCGCGCCGATGCGTTGAGGTGCCTCGACGTTCGAGGAGTTCGTGACGGCCCGGCTCGCGGCGCTGGTGCGCTACGCGTCGGTCGTCACCTGGGACGCCGACCTGGCCGAGGACATCGTGCAGAACGTGCTGGTCCGGGCCCAGGCGCGCTGGGAGCGCATCCGGCGGCTGGACGCGCCGGAGCGCTACTTCTACGAGAGCCCCTCCGTGCTGGAGGTCGACCAGCGCCTCGCCGGCAACGACCTCGCGCTGACGGTCCGGTTCCGTCAGGGCGGTGCCCGGACGCTGACACGCGAGGAGTTCCTGGCCGCCGCCGAAGCCATCGAGCTGCGTGGCTGATACGGTATCGCGCGTACCGTCCTGATCACGTCGGGTGAGGATGGATTCAGTTGCCGCGCGGACCTGCGTCGAAGCCGCTGCTCGTCGCGGCCGCCTCGGTGGCCGTCGTCGTCGGGCTGGGCGGCTCGGGCCTGCTCTCGCCGTGGTGGTCGCAGTTCGTCGACGACCTCGGCCAGTTCGGCGCCGGGCTCGCGGCGACCCTCGCCTGCTGGCTCGGCGCGCGCCGGCACACCGGCGCCCAGCGGCGCTGGCGGCTCTGGATGGGCGCGGCCGCCTGCGGCTGGACCATCGGCCAGTTCATCTGGAGCTTCTACCAGCTGTTCGGCGACAATGCCCTGCCCTCGCCGTCGCTCGCCGACGCCGGCTACCTGACCCTGCCCGTCTTCGCGCTGCCGGCCGTCGTCTCGCTCGCGGCCGCCCGCCCGCCCGCCGACGCCCCGCGGCGGCGCCCCGGCCAGCTGGTGATGGTGCTCGACGGGCTCATCGTGGTCGGCGCGCTCTTCGTGCTCACCTGGGCGACCACGCTCGGCTCGGTGGCGCGCGCGGGCGCGGCGACCCCGTTCGCGTACTCCGTCGCCATCGCCTACCCGGTCACCGACCTCGTGCTGACCGTCATCGTCATCCTGCTGCTGGCCGCGTCCGCGCCGGCCGGCCGCGGCCAGCTGACGATCCTCGGCGCCGGGCTGCTGAGCCTGGCCGTCTCCGACAGCGTCTTCGCCTACCTCGTCTCCAAGGGTGCCGACAGCATGCCGCCGCTGGCCGACGCCGGGTTCGTCGCCGGCATGGCCCTCGTCGCCGTCGCCGCGCTCACCGAGGCCCGCCCGGACACGGCCCGCCCGGCCGCCCGGCACGCCCGCTGGGCCCACCTCATGCTGCCCTACGTCCCCGTCGCCGGCACCGGTGTGCTGCTCATCGTCCAGCTCGTGCGCGGCATCAGCATGGACGGCGTCGAGATCGCCGTGGAGACCGCGGTCATCTCGCTGCTCATCATCCGCCAGGCGGTGACGCTCATCGAGAACGCGATGCTGCTCGACCGGGTCTCCGACAGCCAGGCGAGGCTGACGTACCAGGCCTTCCACGACGCGCTCACCGGCCTGTCGAACCGGGTGCTGTTCCACGACCGGCTCGAGCACGCGCTGGCCCTGCACCACCGCGACGGCCGCCCGCTGGCCGTGCTCTTCTGCGACCTCGACGACTTCAAGGCCGTCAACGACCGCTTCGGCCACCACACCGGGGACCGGCTGCTGCGCCACGCCGCCCGGCGGCTGCGGGCGGCCGTGCGCGACTCCGACACCGTGGCCCGGGTCGGCGGCGACGAGTTCGCGGTGCTGCTCGAGGGCGGCGGCGACCCCGGCGAGACGGCCGAGCGCATCATGGACGCCATCGGCCGGCCCTTCGACCTCGACGGCGAGAGCGTCTCCGTGGGCGTGAGCGTCGGGCTGGTGCAGGCGGGCGAGCACGGCACCGTGGCGAGCGCCGACGCGCTGCTGCGCCGGGCCGACGCCGCCATGTACGCGGGCAAGCGCCAGGGGAAGGGGACGCTGGTGCGGTACCGCGTCGACCTCCCGGACGGCCGGGGCAGCTCGGACCTGGCCGAGGCGCTCGCCGCCACCCTGCGCGACGGGCACGGCCTCGACGTGCACTACCAGCCGATCGTCCGGCTCGCCGACGCCACCGTCGTCGCCGTCGAGGCGCTCGCCCGCTGGACCCACCCGAGCCTCGGCCCGGTCCCGGCCGACGTGTTCATCGCCACCGCCGAGGAGATCGGCCTCATCCGGCTCGTCGACGACTTCGTGCTCGACCGGGCCTGCCGCGACGCCGCCGCCTTCCGCGGCCCGTGGGCCGGGCTCGCCGTGCACGTCAACGCCTCGGCCGCGCGCCTGGGCCGCCCCGAGCACGAGGACACCGTGCGCGAGGCCGTGCTGCGGCACGGCCTCGCCCCGCACCGGCTGGTGCTGGAGCTGACCGAGACCGCGCCGCTGCCCGACCTCGCCGAGGCCGCGCAGGCCGTGCACCGCCTGGGCCGCTTCGGGGTGCGCTTCGCGCTCGACGACTTCGGCACCGGATACAACGCCCTCGCCCAGCTGCACGCCATGCCCGTCGACGAGGTCAAGCTCGACCGCACGTTCACCGTCGGCGGGGGCCGCAGCGAGGCCATCTGCCGCTCGATCGTGCAGATCTGCACGGGGATGGGCGTCACGGTGGTGGCCGAGGGCGTGGAGACGGACGAGCAGGCCTCGGCGATGGCCGCGCTCGGCTGCGGATACGGCCAGGGGCACCGCTTCGGGGCGTCGGGCCCGTTGGCCTCGATCGCTCCGGCGGACGCCTTGGATGTGGCTACGGTACGGCCAGACGCTCCATTTCCCGCATGATGTCCTCGGCCGACCTGGGTTCGAGGTGGGCCGCGTCCAGGTAGAGGCTCAGGCGCAGCGTGCCCGGCACATCGTCCACGTGCACGAACAGCGGCTCGAACGGCGGCGCGTCCTGGGCCGCGACCCAGCGCAACGCGGACTCGCCGGGCTCGATCGGCTCGTCGCGGGACGGGCCGCGGCGGTCATTGCAGTAGCAGCCGAGCTCGACGTCGTACCGGTCGATGAGCGCCTGCATGCCGGCGTGATGGAAGTACGCGTACTTGTACGCCGCCGTCGTCACCCGCCGCGCCCGCGCGAGCAGCTCGGCGAAGTCCGTCGCGGCGCACGACCGCCATGCGCAGCGGTCACTCGGTGGCGAAGTCGAGCTGCTTGCCCCGCCACGCGTCGCAGAGCTCCTCGGCGACGCGCTGGGCGTCGGCCTCGCCCGCGTCGACGATCTCGAGGTCGATCTCGCCGCTGCGGTACACCACCTGCGTCGGCGTGCCGTCGGGCGCGAACCGCAGCAGGGTGCGCATCGGCTCGTAGCGGCTCATGAGGTATCGCAGCTCGCCGGCCACGTCGTCGACGGTGGTGCCGGGGGCCAGCGGTTTCAGCCCGCCCAACGGTAGCCACGTGCCCTGTTTCACGATCGCGGACCAGTTCTCCAGCTGACCCCACGACAGCGGGCCCTCGCCCGCCGAATAACCCTCGAACCCGACGCCGACCCGTTCCGGCGCAGCAGGCATCCCGCCGGCCCTCCCATCGTTGTAGACGGCAGTGCGCGGCCTCCCGAACCCGTCCGGCCACGACGCGCGGCGGGCTGAGGCGCACTGCACAAGGTGGCGGGTCGCAGCAGCACGCATCGGCGTCGGGTCGTAGCGCACGGTGCTCGGGTGACGCTTGACCAGGTGTCGTCGTCGTGGACGGCGCCGCCCCGGTAGGTGCCGCGGGCCCGGGCACCCGCGTCGATCGCGGCGAGCCGCTGCTGGAGCGCGGCCTGGGTCCGGCCGGCGAAGGTGCGTGAGGTGCGGTCGCTCGCCGGCCGGGTCTGCGCCGCGCGCCGCACGGCCTTGCGGGTCGCCTGGGCCCGGCTCATGACCGTGATCGCAACGACGTGCTGTTTGTTCACCCAGACGACCACCGGCGCCATTGCGTGAGTACCTCGCGCGTCATGGCCGAAGCGTGCGCGCCTCCGGTTGCCGCCGCGGCGCCGGGCTGGGGTAGAAAGGTCTCGCGTGTTCTGCCGTTGCACGACCGATGCCCGTGCCGCCGCCGGGGTTCCGGGTTGAGGTAGAGAGGTCCTTCGTGTTCTCCCGTTTCACGACCGATGCCCGCGCCGTGATCGCCCGGCTGCCGTCGTTCGCCACCGCCGACGGCCGCACCACGATCTCCCCGATGGACCTGGCCCAGGCCCTGCACGCCCACCGCGCCGGCAACGCGGCCGCGATCTGGACCGACCCGTGGCCCGCCGCCGACCTGCCGCCGTCCAGCACGGAGACCCCGTTCGACCCGGCGACCAAGGCGGTGCTGGAGCAGTCGTTGCGCGTGGCCCTGGAGTCGGGCGCCGAGCACATCGGCACCGAACACCTCCTGGCCTCCCTGGTCCGCACCTCCTCGGCCGCCGGCTGGCTCGCCGAGCGCGGCGCGACGCGGGAGGCGGTGGACGAGCTGCTGACTCGCCTGGCCGGGGGCACGCACCTGGAGAAGCCGGCGGAGACCCCGTCGGCGAGGGACCGCCGCGACTGGAAGGCGGCGCGGGCCAACCTGACGGGCGGCAAGCAGCCGGGACTGCCCCCGGCCTACACGATCGCGATCGCCGTCGTCGCGATCGCCGTGGTGCTGGCCCTGTGCATCTGGAGCGGCCCGTAGTCCCAACCTCCTGCTCCTGCTCCTGCCGCTCCTGCTCCTGCTCCTGCTCCTGCTCCTGCTCCTCCTTGCTCCTCCTTGCTCCTGCTGCTTAATGCGATCGACGGTCCCGCGCCCGTCGTGTGATGCTGCCCAGGTGATCGACGGTGTGAGGCAACGGCCGCTCAGCCCATGAGGCGGCCCGTCGGCGGGCTGCTGCGGACGCGGAACTTCGCCCTGCTGTGGGTCGGGCAGTCCACCAGCGCGGTCGGCTCCGCGATCTCGACGGTGGCGCTCCCGCTGGTGGCCGTCTCGACCCTGCACGCCGGTCCGGCCATGGTCGCCCTGCTCACCGCCGCCACCTGGTTGCCGTGGCTGCTGATCGGGCTGCCGGTCGGCGTCTGGGTCGACCGCTGGCCGCGCCGCCGCACGCTGCTGGTCGCGGACGTCGCATCGGCGGCGGTGCTCGTCGCCGTACCGCTCGCGACCTGGGCCGGCGTGCTGAGCACGACGATGCTGGTGGTGGCCGCGCTGCTCGCCGGGGCCGCCGGTGTCTTCGCCAACGTGGCGTTCAACGCGTTCCTGCCGAGTCTCGTCGGCGCCGGGGACCTCATGGAGGGCAACGCCCGGCTGCAGACCAGCGCGTCGGTCGCACTGGTCGTCGGCCCGGGCCTCGGCGGGCTGCTGGCCGAGGCGGCCGGCGCGGTCAGCGGAGTCCTGGTCGACGCCGTCACCTTCCTGGTGTCGGCGGCCTGTCTGCTCGGCCTGCGGCCCGGTCCGGAGCCGCGCCCGCTCGCCAGCGATCAGCCGCACGCGTCCGCGGGTGGTCAGCCTCGCGCGTCTGTGAGCGATCAGCCTCGCGCGTCCGCGGGTGGTCAGCCTTCCGCGTCTGTGGGTGATCAGTCGCGCGCGCCCGGAGACGATCAGCCTTTCCTGTCCGTGGGTGGTCGGCTGCGCGCTTCTTCGAATGGTCGCCTGCGTGCGTCTGTGCGCGGTCACCTGCGTGCGTCTGCGGGTGGTCTGCTGCGTGCGTCAGTGCGTGGTCGGCTGCGCGCGTCTTCGGGTGGTCGGCTGCGTGCGTCTTCGGGTGGTCAGCCGCGCGCGTCCGCGGGTGACCGGCCGGGCATGCTGCGCCAGGTCGCCGAGGGCATCGGCTTCATCCTGCGCGGGCGCCTGCTGCAGGCCATGCTCGTGGTGGCAGCGGTGACCAACTTCGCGATGCTGGGCATCACCGCCCTGCGCGTCGTCTTCCTGGTCCGTGCCGAGGGGACCGCGCCGGGTACCGCGGGCCTGGTGATCGGCGTGGGCAGCCTCGGCGCCATCCTCGGGGCCGCACTCGCCTCGCCCGTGTCCCGCCGCTTCGGCAGCGCCCGCACCTACCTGGCGGCGAACGTCGCGGCCGCCCCGTTCGTGCTGTTGCTGCCGCTCGGCGGTCACGGCTGGCGCCTGACGCTGTTCGCGGCGGGCTCCTTCCTCGCGCTGGCCGGAGCCACGATGTCGAACGTGATGACCATGACGTTCCGTGGCAGCTTCGTGCCCGCACACCTGCTCGGCCGGGTCACCGCGGCATCGCGGATCTTCGTGTTCGGCGCCATCCCGTTCGGCGCGGCGACCGCCGGCCTGCTGGCCTCGACGCTGGGCATCCGGCCGGCCATGTGGGTGCTCGCCGTCCTCTACGTCATCGCCCCCCTTCCCCTGCTGGCCACCGAGGCCCGCACGCTGCGCGACTTCCCGGCCCAGGACGCCGCGAACGCCGCTCGGTGACGCACCGCGCTCGCCGGACGTGATCGCAGACCTGGCGTTCAGGCCTGGCGTTCAGTTGTCGATGACGGTGTGCCTCCCGTCCTCGGTGCGTCTCGTGGCACCCCGCCGGTGCAGGAACTCCAGCAGCGGCACCGCCACGCGCCGGGTCGTGCCCAGGCTCTGCCGCGCCTCGCTCAGCGTGAACGGCTGCGGCAGGGTCGCGAGGCGCTCCAGGGCCGTCGACGGGCCGTCCGGCAGCAGTACGATGCCGTCCGCGATGCGCAGCAGCAGGCCCGCCTTCGCCGCGGCCCCGAGCTCCTTCGCGCCGAGCCCGAGCGACGTCAGGCGGTCGGCCTCCGGGGCGGCGAACGGGTTCGCGGCCAGATCCGCGCGGACGGCGTCCACGGCCCGGGCCAATTTCGCCGGCAGCCCCGCCCCGGTGCCGATCCGGCCGTCGCGAATCGTCAGGGGTGGCGACAGGAGCCGTTCCACGAGGGAGCGGTCGGGCAGTCCCAGGCGGCGGCGTACGACGTCCACCGGCGGATCCGGCTCGACGGGGTGCTGCTCGGCGTACGCCCGGACCTCCGAGATCAACCCGGCCCGCAGCTCGGACTCGTAGTCCGGGTCGATCAGCCAGCCGCTGCCCGGGTCGGAAACACCCATCCGCAGCAGGGTGTCGGCGTCGACGATGCGGCGGCGCCGGAGTTCGCCGGCGAGGGAGGCGCGGCCGTCCATCGTGGACAGCTCCCGGGCGCGCGCGGCCGCGGCGCCGCGGCGGGTGAGCGAGGGAGGGGCGACATCCAGGACCGTCACGCCACCCGGCACCCGGTGCAGGCCCGGGTCGCGTAGCAGCGCCCGGTCGCCCAGGCGCAACGGCAGCAGCCGGGCCAGGCGCAGCCGGGCGGTGTCGGGACCGATCGGGCGGACCCGGGCCGCGACCGCCGCCGACCCGATGTGGAGCACGACCGAGGCCGGCAGCTCGGCCACCGGGTCGCCGTGGACGCGCACGTCGATCAGGTCGGTGAAGACGAACCGGCCGGGTGAGACGAGCGCGTCGCCGCGGGCGATCGCCGTGCGCTCGACGCCGCGCAGATTCACGGCGACGCGAGCCACGGCGTCCACCGTGGACACGGGGGAGCCGAGGGACTGCAGGGCTCGTACCCGTACCGACGCCGAATGCAGCTCCAGATCGGCGTCCGTGGTCAGGCGCCCCGCCCCCAGGGTGCCCGTGACCACGGTGCCGCTGCCGCGGATGGTGAACGCGCGGTCGATCCACAGCCGCACGGGCGCGTCGAGGTCGGGCGGCGGGAGGGCGGAGCCGAGCCGATCCAGCGCGGCGCGCAGCTCGTCGAGGCCGGCCCCGGTGACCGCACTGACCGCGACCGCCTCGACCGTGCCGCGCGCGTGGGTTCCGGTGCCCGCGCCCGCCTCGACCGTGCCGCGCTCGTGGGTTCCGGTGCCCGCGACCGCCTTGCCGGCGCCGGAGGCCGCCAGTTGGTCGAGGGCCTGCCGCGTCGCCGGGCCGGGATCGGCGAGGTCCGCGCGGCTGATGACCAGGAGCAGGTGCCGGACGCCGAGCGCCTCCAGCGCCGCCAGATGCTCGGCCGTCTGCGGCTTCCACCCCTCGTCGGCGGCGACGACGAGCATGGCGGCCGGCACCGGCCCGACGCCGGCGAGCATGTTGGGCACGAACCGCTCGTGCCCGGGCACGTCCACGAACGCGACCGTCTGCCCGGACGGCAGCCGCGCCCAGGCGAAGCCGAGGTCGATGGTCATCCCGCGGCGGCGCTCCTCGGCCCAGCGGTCGGGCTCCATCCCGGTCAGCGCCCGCACGAGCGTGGACTTGCCGTGGTCGACGTGCCCGGCGGTGGCGACGACCCACATGATCAGCGACCCGCCGCTCGGAGCACCGCCGCCGCCACGACCTTGTCCTCCGACTCGGGCACGCAGCGCAGGTCGAGCAGCAGGCGGTCCCGCTCGACCCGGCCGAGCACGGGCGGGTCACCGAGCCGCAGCGGCCCCGCCAGCTCGGCCGGCAGCGCCAGCGCCGCCGACGCCAGCTCGACCGCGGGCGCCCCGCCGCCGCCCACCACCGCCACACAGTCCACGACCTCGGCGTCGAGGCCGCCGAGCTCCTGCTGGACCGCCTCCGCCCGCTGCCGGAGCCGGTCGACGTCCGCGCGCAGCCCGCGCCATGTGGGCGTCTCCGGCCCCAGCAGCGTCGCCTCCAGCGCGGCGAGGGTGAGCTTGTCGACGCGCAGCGCCCGGGCGAGCGGGTGCCGCCGGAGCCGTTCGACCAGGTCGGCCCGCCCGAGCAGCAGCCCCGCCTGCGGCCCGCCGAGCAGCTTGTCCCCGCTGGCCGTCACCAGGTCGGCCCCGTCGCGCAGCACCGAGGCGGCGTCGGGCTCCTCGGGCAGCAGCGGCTCCGGCCGTAGCAGCCCGGAGCCGATGTCCACGACGAGTGGGGCGTCGAGGGTTGCGAGTGCGTCGACCGGTACCGATGCGACGAACCCGCGCTGGAAGAAGTTCGACGGGTGAACCTTGAGGATGAAACCGGTCTGCGGCCCCAGCGCCGCGCGATAGTCCTCCAGCGACGTGCGGTTGGTCGTGCCCACCTCCCGCAGCCGCGCGCCCGTCGACACGAGCAGATCCGGCAGCCGGAACCCGTCGCCGATCTCGACGAGCTCGCCGCGGCTGACGACGATCTCGCGTCCCTGCGCCAACCCGGTGGCCGCCAGCACCAGCGCGGCGGCACCGTTGTTCAGCAGGTGTACGCCCTGTGCTCCCGGAACCGCCTCCGCCAGCGCGTCCAGGGCCCCCCGCCCGCGCCGCGCCCGCCGGCCGGTCTCCAGGTCGAGCTCCACGTCGGTGGGCCCGGCGGCGTCGACGATCGCCCGCACCGCCCCCGGCGACAGCGCGGCCCGCCCCAGGTTGGTGTGCAGCACCACGCCGGTCGCGTTGAGCACGGCCCGCATGCTGTGCGTGCGGCGCAGTCGCCGCTCGGCCGCCCCGACCACCTCGGCCGCCTCGAGCTCACCCCGGCGGACGCGCTCGAGCTCCTCGCGCACGACCGCTCGGGCCCGGTCGCGCGGGAACCCGGCCAGGCGCGGGTCATCGAGCACCGTGTCGGTCCTGGGCACCGCCCTGCGCGGATCCACGTCAGCCCCCACTTTCCGGAAGTTTCCGTTGGTCAACGCGTCATTTGTAGCCGAGTCAACGCTACAGCGCGGAGTTATCCACAGGCCGCGACCGAATCTGGCGCGGGTTCGGTGACGGCCTGCATGCTGCATGTGACATCGACGAGAGTTGGGCGCCGACGTCACGGCCCTGGCCGCCGGGTTCCTGGGCACGGCGGCGGCGTGCTGCTGGCTGTGCCGCCGGCTCGGTGGGGAGCAGCGCGCGTAGCAGTACGGCTCGTCTGTTGTCATCCGGAATCCACAGCCGACGCCAAGACGTCGGCGTGGCTGACACGCCTGCGCGCAAGGAGGACTCGCTGTGCCGAAGGGCCATGGTTTCGACAAGATCCGGCTGCGCTACCCGAACGCGTACCGCTCGTGGAGCAAGGCCGACGACGAGCGCCTGAAACGGCGGCACCGGGACGGCGCCCCGGTGCAGGACCTGGTGAAGGAGTTCGGCCGCACGCGCGGGGGCATCTGGGCGCGCCTGGAACGGCTGGGCCTGGTCACCCTGCCCGGCTCACCCCGTCGCGAGGACACGTGACCGTGCACGCGGCGGCCGGGCTGGTGCCGGTTGGCGGAGACGGACGGGCCCGGATTCCGGACCACACCAGTTTGAAGACAGGACGGCGTACCTCGTACTACCTGCGGAAACGGCCTCCCATCGGACACCGTTGCCATGGATTCGCCGCAGCCTGCGTGTGGGTCAAGATCGAATGATCGCATCGTCCGTCGGCCCGGACATTCGCGGCGCTCGGCCAGGCGTACCGCGACCGCTTCAAACCCGGCTTCATTCGTGGACGCGGCCTCGCGGATCAGGTCGGCGAAGCCATCGGCGTTGTCGCTGCCGTATGCCTTAAGCAGGATCGCGGAGGTTTTGAACCTAGGCCGAGGCTCACACCGTGGGTCAGGCTTGGAGCCTTCTCCTTCATGGGATGGCCGTTATCCACGGGAAGGTATCTAACCCTGTCGAGGCTTCGGCTGCTAGCTTTCTTGGTGTGGACTGGTTTAAAGTGCTGGCGCCCGTGATTGTTGGCGCCTTGATCGGCTTTCTCCCCACCTTCATCAACGAAACGGTAAAGGAACGCAAATCGCGCGCTACTCGGTGGGATGCGTCGCTATATACAGTCGTGTCCGAGTTTGTGGACAGCGCGCGACGGCTACGTCATTTGTCTGAGCGTTATGACCGCGCAGTAGATCCTGGCGCAGATGCGCAGGCTCTAGACGACGAGCATCAACGACTGCGCGGGCTGATGCAAAAAATTCGCATCCTTGGAACGGGCGAAGTGCAGGAATCCGCTCGCCTGGTCATACATCATGCCTACTCGGTGCGGTTGGTCGGTGAGGGGAAGGAAGATCCCCACAAAGACAATCCGGAGTATGGAGGGCTGAAGCCGCGTGTGCGACTAGCCCGAGCGCAGCGAGATCTGTTTGTTGCAGTGCGTCGCCAACTCGGGGTCAAAAATGCTGAAGACGTTCCTTATGACCCTCACGAGGAACGAGACCGAGATCGGGGGGCAGGCCCGGGCGGCGAGCCGGCTTAACGCACAAAGCATCTCCGACGGGCGCCCAGCCCGGAAGCCCTTAGCTCCAGGACGGCTGGCGATAGGTTCCTACACGCCAAGCACCTTGTGCCGACAGGCGATGCGTGGCCGGGAGGTCGATCGTGCGGGCTTGTGCACGGAGTGTGGCCCGTTTGTCCCGCAGCGATCCCAGGGCTGGGGCTGCTGATCTCCTCGATGCGAACTACCCGCCGGACTGATCGGCATGGCTCCGTGCGTTGCTAGGTGGCCTCTGCCGTCCTGGTTCGGTCTGGCTAGGCCGCGTCGGTTGCTGTACTTCGGTGCTGTATACCGGCGGTTTCTTGGAGGTACGCCGGACAGTGGACATGGAGTGTCGGCATTTGCCGGTGCCGCGATCTGCAAAACCGGGTGACTGCCAAGTCCGACATCATCGGTTGGATCGCCGCCGGTCGGCTGCGGCACGACCGCATGACCCCGGTCACCTGGTGCACGCCGGCGGCGCAATCGTTTCTGACGGTGCGTAAGACCAGCGCCGGCACCTGGGAGGGCAGCCCTTACGTCGCCGATGAATGGATCACCGAGGTCTACGTCCGGACAGGCGAAGGCTGGCGCTGCGCACTGAGCCAGAAGACGCCGGTCCGCTCCGAGGGATAGTCGAAACTGGACGATCCATAAAGATCTTTGCCGCGCGCAGTGAGCACGCCCCGGTGCCGGTGAGATCGAGTGAGACGAGTGTCCAGGCCGGTCAGCGGCCCCCGATGATCTCCATTTGGCGAGTTCATCGGGGGCTTGATGATGCAAGAGCTGGTTGGCGGAGACGGACGGGAATCGAACCCGCCTGGCCCGGATTCCGGACCACACCAGTTTTGAAGACTGGGAGGGGCACCAGCCGCCCGCACGCCTCCGTCGCCCACTGTAGCCGTCCGAGCGGCACCACGCCTCAGAGACGCGTGAGCCACGGATGTCCCGGATGCACGCGGGACAGCAGCTCGGCCAAGGCCCCGCGCTGGGCCGGGGTCATGTGCGGGACGGTCTCGTCGAAGTCCGACTGGTCCTTGGGGCGGGCGTGTTTGGCCTTGAAGAGCAGGACCAGCTCGGGCCTGAGGTACGGGATGCCGTCCCGGGTGTGCAGGACGATGTCACGGTACGGCAGCCGGATCTTCTCGTCGCGTCGGCAGATCCACGTGTCGTCGTCGTGCGGCTCGCGGAACACGTCGAGCAGGTAGTTGCCGGTGGCCGGGTCGCGCAGCCAGGTCTGGTGCGTCGCCGCCAGCACGTCCGGTGTGGCGTTCTGCCAGATTCGGCCGCTGGACACCGCGTCGAAGACGTATCCGGCGAAGCGGTCGCGGACCTCGGGGAAGCCGGCGGCGGGGATCGCGATCTCGATATCCCCGTGCTCGCGTGTCTGCCTGCCGAGGAACAGGTCCAGCGCCCAGCCCGCGGCCACGCACCAGGGCGTGACGGTGCCGGCCAGGTGGTGCGCGACCTCGGCCGGGGTCCAGCACGAGGACCACCTGGCGGGCAAGGCGTCGATCTCGGCCGCTGACAACTGGATGCCACCGGCGGGCGGTTGGTCGTACACCTGCAAATGATGGCATATATCGATCAGCCAGGTAGCATTTTGCATTGCGGCGCGGCTGGCTGTCCATGCCTTGGCTTATGGTTCGAATGTCGCTCATGGCGATTGGTGAACATTCACCTATATCGCGCTGTGTCCGGAAGTGCCGGTAAATCACCGGGCAGGCCTCTTGATCGATTTGCCCGTTGTTGCCCGAACCGCCGAAGGAAGTTTCCCCGTTAGGCGGAACTGTCGCGTTCCCGTCCATTGTGGACCCGCATTCGCGCAGCCTGGTGTGCCTGCGCCGAGCCGTGATAGGCCCTATGAGATCCACTTGGCGCCCCCCTGGAAGCAACACGCGCCCCCATCGAACAAGAGGAGAACCGATCGTGCGCAAATCTGGGTTGAACCCCAGGCGCTGGCGGGGCAGGACGCTAGCCGCGTTCGCTGCCGCCGCCGTCGTGGCGACGAGCGCGGTGACCGCCGCGCCTGCCGCCGCCGATCCCAAGCCGAACCCCGGAAAAGCCCATGACGTCGAGGGGCACGGCCCGCGTGACGTCGACAACCGCCGCGGCGGCAAGGCGCCGACCGCGAAGCAGCAGGCGGCCGCCGACCGGGTCGGTGCCGCGAAGGTCCGCTGGAACTCCCTTGGCGAGCCCGAGGCCGTCGGCCCGGACCAGGCCCTGGCCAGCGGCCTGACCGGCGACCCGGTCGCCGCGGCCCGCAAGTATCTGCTCGACAACCAGGAGCTGTACGCGCTCGACGCCCCGGCCGTCGACGCGATGCAGCCGGTCCTCGTCCAGGCGCTCGGCACCGGCACCGTCGTGCAGCTGCAGCAGCGCTTCGGCAACCTGCCGGCCGGTCACGACGGGCTCGTGTCGATCCTGCTCAACAAGGGCAACGTCGTCTGGGTCACGTCTTCGCTCTCGCGCGACACCACCGCGCCCGAGCCGGCGACGCTGTCGGCGTCCGACGCGGTCGCCGCAGCCCTGGCCGACGCCGGGCTCACGGCCGGTCAGATCGGCGCGCCCGACGTGATCGAGGTCGCCGTGCCCACCCCGGACGGCGGGCCCCGCGCCGCGTACCAGATCAGCCTGGTCTCGAACGACGCCGACAACCCCACCGCGTACTCGACCTTCGTCGACGCGCGGACCGGCGAGATCCTCATCCGTGAGGACATGGTCGACTTCGACTCCGACAACCCGACCTGGGCCGTCTTCCCGACGACCGCGCCGCAGACGGTCACGGCGGGCACCGACTCGCGCGTGACCTGGTGCTTCACGCCGGCGGTCAACTGTGTCAAGACCGTGCGGGACGCCGCCTCGGGCAAGGCCTGGGACGTCAACCAGCTCACCGGTCAGCCGACCTTCACCTCGTCGGGCAACTCGGCCAACAACCTGGTGTCGTGGGGCGGTGGCGTGGCGGCCTTCCCGGCGGCCGCCCGGACGGACCGCAACTACAACTACGCGTTCACCGACCAGTGGCACGAGTCCAAGTGCAACCCAGAGGTGTTCACCTCGGCGACGCGCAACGACGCGGACGCGGCGGTGTCGAACCTGTTCGGCATGCACAACGCGATGCACGACTTCAGCTACCGCCTGGGCTTCACCGAGGCCGCGTGGAACATGCAGGTCGTGAACACCCAGCCCGGCGGCCTGGGGAACGACCCGGAGCAGGGTCGCGCGCAGTCCGGCGCCCTGAGCGGCAGCCGGAACAACGCCAACCAGAGCACGGGCCGCGACGGTGCGACGTCGACGACCAACATGTACCTGTGGCAGCCGGTGGCCGGCTCGGCGTACCCGCCGTGCGTTGACGGCGACTACGACATGACCGTCATCGGGCACGAGTACACCCACGCGATCACCAACCGCATGATCGCCGGCCCGAACAGCGGCATCTCCGGCTCGCAGGGCGGCTCGATGGGCGAGGCGTGGAGTGACCTCGTCGCCGCCGAGTACCTGTTCGAGAACGGCCTGCGCGCCCCCGGCGACACCGAGTTCGTCACGGGCGCCTACGTCACGGGCAACGTGCACGAGGGCATCCGCGACTACGACGCCAGCAAGAGCCCGCTGAACTACTCGGACTTCGGCTTCGACCTGGTCGGCCCCGAGGTCCACGCCGACGGCGAGATCTGGGTCGCCACGAACCTGCGCGTGCGGAAGGAGTTCGTCAGCCGCTACGGCCTCGGCACCCCCGAGCTGCAGCAGAAGTGCGCCGACGGCGCCGCCGACGTGGCGTCCTGCCCGGGCAACCGGCGCTGGATCCAGCTGATGTTCGACTCGTTCCTGCTGCAGGCGGCCAGTGGCGCCACCATGACCAGCATGCGCGACAACATGCTGGCCGCCGACCTGGTCCGCTTCAACGGGGCCAACCAGGACATCATCTGGAAGGGCTTCGCCGAGTCCGGCCTGGGTGAGGGTGCGACGGGCGCTCCGTCGGACACCGACCCGACGCCGAGCTTCCACTCGCCGTACGCCCAGAACGCGACCGTGACCCTGCGGCCGATGGCCGGTTCCGCCGGCGCGAACGTCACGCTGTACGTCGGCGACTACGAGGCCCGGGCGACCCCCGTGGCCGACACCGACCCGTCGACGCCGCTGCCGGAGACGTTCCAGATCCTGCCCAACACCGAGTTCCACTTCCTGGTCAACGGCAAGGGCTTCGGCAGCCAGAAGTTCACCGCTTCCTTCAAGCCCGGCAAGTCGCAGGACCTGAAGCTGAAGCTGCCGCAGAACGTGGCCTCCTCGGCGCTGGGCGCGGTGGCGACCGGTGACGGCGTCAACCTGTCCAAGATCAACGACGAGACCGAAGGCACCAACTGGGCGTCGGTCAACGGCGTGGCCGGCAAGCAGGTCACGATCGACCTGGCCGGCGACAAGCCGGTCAACATCCACTCGCTCAACGTCAGCGCCCTGCTGCGCCCGGCCCTGCGGGGCGACGTCGACGCCAGCACGCAGAACCAGAACCGGTTCAGCGCTCTGCGCTCGTTCGCGGTGCTCACCTGCGACGCCACGAAGGCCGACTGCAGCAAGGATGCGAATTTCAAGGAGGCGTACCGCAGCAATGACGACGCCTTCCCGGGTGGCGCCTGGCGTCCGGTGGCGCCGCAGCTGAACCTGCGCACCTTCGACATCCACCCGACGCTGGCCACGCACGTGCGTGTGGTCGTGCTGTCCAGCCAGTGCACCGGCAACCCGCTGTACGCCGGCGAGCAGGACAACGACCCGCGGGCGAACACGGACTGTGCTGCCAACAGCCAGTTCCGCGACGAGGTCCGCATCGCCGAGGTGCAGGTCTTCGGCTCCAGCGGCAAGATCACGCCGGAGCAGTAGGCAACACCGTTGCGGGCCCCGCCGGCACACGCCGGCGGGGCCCGCTCGTGTTGAGCCGTTTTCTGTCGTACCCCACGAGTAGGGTCCGGCCCATGAAGCACAACATCCGTCCCCGCACCGGTGCTCGCCGCTCGTCCGGCAGCGTGGCGGGGACACTCGGGGATAGGTTCGGCGCATGACGTATGCCGAGGTGAACGGGGTCTCGCTGTGGTACGAGGAGCACGGCTCGGGTGAGCCGCTCGTGCTGCTGCACGGCGGGTTCTGGACCATCGAGATGTTCGGGACGTTCCTGCCCGCCCTGGCGCAGCGACGGCGGGTCGTCGCCGTCGAGTTGCAGGGGCACGGGCACACACCCGCGACCGAACGGCCACTTCGGTACGAGACCTGCGCCGACGACGTCGCCGCGCTGATCTCGCATCTCGGACTCGGCCGCACCGACGTGCTCGGATACTCCCTCGGCGCCGGCACCGCGATCCGCATCGCGATACAGCACCCCGACGTCGTGCGGCGGCTGATCGCGATCTCGTCGCCGGTGCGGCGCTCGGGCTGGTTCCCCGAGGTGCTGGCCGGGATGGCGCAGCTCGGGCCGGAGGCGGCGGAGGGGATGAAGGCGTCGCCGTTGTACGCGGCCTATGCCCGGGTCGCGCCGCGGGTCGAGGACTGGCCGGTGCTCGGGACGCGGATCGGCGAACTGCTGCGGCGCGACTACGACTGGTCCCCGGAGGCGGCCCGGATTCAGGCGCGGACCATGCTCGTCTACGCCGACGCCGACTCGATTGCGCCCGCCCACGCGGCTGAGTTCTACGCGCTGCTCGGCGGCGGCCTGCGCGACGCGGACTGGGACGCCTCGAAGCGGGTCGCGTCGCGGCTGGCGATCATCCCGGGGCGCACGCACTACGACATCACGGAGGCGCCATCGCTGCCCGGCCTGGTGGAGGAGTTCCTGAGCGAACCGGACTGACGCCGCTGTGCGCGGGCGCGCTGGCCGTGGCGAGCCGGGCTGGTTGCCGGGTCTCTGGGGATCGGAGTGCGCCCTCGTTGTAGCGAGCCGGACTGGCGCCGTTGTGCGCGGGCGCGCTGGCCGTGGCGAGCCGGAGCGATCCCGGTCGCTGGGGATCGGAGTGCGTCGCTGTTCACGGCCGGCTTGACCGCGGGCTGCCCGGACGCGCGCGAGCCGGTCCTTGCCGCGCGAGGCCTGGCGCCTTTGCGCGGCGGAGCTGGCTGATCACCGGCACCGGCACCGGCGTCGACCGATGGCGCTGAGTTTGTCGCCGGCGGCGCTGGGCAGTCGCCGTCTGTACTGCGCCGACTGCCTGTTTGGCATGGCCGGGCGCGAGCCGGCCACTGCCACGCGCAGCCGGGCGGCTTCGCGTGGCAGGGCAGCACCGGTGTCGGCGTCGACGTCGCTGAGCCGCCGCCGTCTGCGCCGCGCCGTCTGCCAACTCGGCGTGGCAGAGCGCGAGCCCGTTGACGACGGCGAGCGGGGTGAGGGTCGCTGCGCCGATCGCCGGCGCGGCGCCGCCGTCGCCTGGCTCCACCGCCCCCGTTTGCCCTGCGTTGCGCCGCTGTCGCGACAGCGCTCCGCTGCGTCGGTCGCCAGGGCGGCGTCGCCGTCGTCTGGCTCCACGCGCCCGTTTGCGCTGCGTTGCGCCGGTGTCGCGACAGCACTCCGTTGCGCCGATCGTCAGCGCGGCGTCGCCGTCGTCTGGCTCCACGCGCCCGTTTTTGCGCCGCTGTCGCGACAGCACTTCGCTGCGTCGGTCGCCAGGGCGGTGCCGCCGTCGTCTGGCTCCACCGCCCCCGTTTGTGCTCCGTTGCGCCGCTGCCGCGACAGCGTGGCCTATCCGCTATCCTCGCGGAAGCGACGATCGGTGGGCGAATCGTGAGGCGAGGACCGGAGCCCTCACCGTGCGGGGGCCCTGCCGTGATCAGCCGTCGATGCGGTGGGTCGTCCAGAACGAGGACAGGCTCGTCGAGCCGGCCGCCGCCTGGGCTGCCGCCTTGAAGTCGGGCACCGTCGAGACGCCGTACCAGTGTGACTGCGCGTAATTGAACATCAGGTTGGTCATGGCCGTCGTGCCGAGGGTGCGGCGCAGGTCGTGCAGTGCGCACTTGCCGTATCCGTAGATGACGGTGGAGTAGCGGGACGAGTGCGCGTCCCAGTAGGCCATGGAGCTGGTCAGCCGTTCGCTCGAGGACTGCCACGTCACCGAGTTCCAGCAGTTGGTGCCGGTCTTGTTGAAGTACAGGTCCGTCGCGTAGTCGGTGAACGCCTCGTCGAGCCACGGTGTCGTGTATTCGTCGTCGCCCACGATGCCGTAGAACCACTGGTGCGCGAGCTCGTGCGCGAGGGCGTTGCTCGACACCACGTCGAGCACGAAGCCCGGGTACTCCATCCCGCCGAACCAGAAGTTGTTGTCCAGCACCACATCGGCCTCGCCGTACGGGTACGCCCCGAAGCGCTGCGAGTGCGCGTCGAGCGCGCCCATCGCCGTGCTGAGCATCGAACTGGCGCTGGAGGCGCTGATCGCGCTGGTGCGGTACACGTTCACGCGATATCCACCCGGGGACACGCCGGTGGTCTTCGTGAACGGACCCGCCGCCCAGGCGAAATCGCGCACGTTCGCCGCCGAAGCGTGCGTGATCGTGCGTCCGCTCGTGCCCGGCGTGTCCGTCGACGTGCCGGTCGCGGGCACCGAGATGGACGTCGGGTGATCGAGTGTGACGTCGAAGTCGCTGATGAGGCTGTAGAACGACTCGCCGTTGTTCGTGTACGGCGAGAGGTGCCAGCCGGCCCCGTCGCGCACCGCGAGCACCGGAAGCGCGTTGCCGATGAAGTTGTACGCCCCGTCGCGCCCGAATCGATCAGCCCCCGCGGGCACCACGATTGCGAGGTCGAACGCGATCGTCGCGGTCGCGTTCTGTGCGAGCGGGGTGGGCAGCGTGATCTTCAGAGCCGTACACCCGACGCTGAGCGAACCTGCAGAGCCTCCGGTCACGTTGGTCACGGTGATCGGCGTGTTGGACGGGCACGTGCCGTGGTAGTTGTCCCACAACCGCAGGTACACCTCGGGCAGTGTCGTTGGCGAGGTGTTCGTGAACGTGACGGACTCGTGACCGCTCCACGAGGCGCCGGTGGTGTCGCTCGTGAGCGTGACGGTGTAGTCGGCCAGGCCCGGGGTCCGGGTCGTGTCGACCGCGGCGAACGCGGCCGGGGCGGTGATCCCGACGGCGACGGCGGTGGCGGTGGTGACCGCGACGGTGAGCGCGGTCAGAAGCCGGATGGTCATGCGGCCAGCGTGGGAGCAGTGAGTGATGACTGTCAATATCTATGAACCTGAGTCGCAACCCTCTTGACGTCGTACCGTGCGGCAGGAGTAGCGTGCCGGTTGAGAGAGCGCTCTCTAGTCCCCGCCAGGATCCCAAGGAGAGCCATGCGCACTCGAACACACCGTCGCGCCCGGCGCTGGGCCGCGGGCGTCACCGCCGCCGCGGCGCTCGCCCTGGTCGCCGTCACCGCCGTGGCGCAGGCCGGCACGTCGAACAACGCCCAGCTCGCGGCCGCCGCCGCGCCCGCACCGCCGCCCGGCTTCACGCTGACGTGGAGCGACGAGTTCAACGGTGCCGCGGGCACCGGGGTGAACACGGGCACGTGGAAGTACGACACCGGTCCGGGCAGCAGTTTCGGCACCGGCGAGATCGAGACCATGACGAACAGCACCGCCAACGTCTTCCAGGACGGCAACGGGCACCTGGTGCTGCGGGCCCTGCATTCGGGCACGGATCCGCGGGCCGGCTGGACGTCCGGCCGCATCGAGACCCAGGCCGCGACGTTCGGCGCCGACGCCGGCGACGTGGTGCGCATGGAGTCCTCGATCCAGCAGCCGAATGTGACGACCGCGAACGGTGCCGGCTACTGGCCCGCGTTCTGGATGCTCGGATCGACACTGCGGACCGGCACTTCGTGGCCGACCAGCGGCGAAATCGACATCCTCGAAGACATCAACGGCCGCAGCTCCGTCTTCGGCACCCTGCACTGCGGCGTGAACCCCGGCGGCCCGTGCAACGAGTCGACGGGCCTCGGCAGCGGCGAGCGCGCGTGCGCCGGGTGCCAGACCGGCTACCACACGTACGCGGTGGAGATCGACCGGTCCAAGTCGCCGGAGGAGATCCGCTGGTACCTCGACGGCGCGAACTACTTCACGCTGCCGGCCACCCGCGTGGACGCCACGACGTGGAACAACGCCGTGCACCACCCGTTCTTCATCATCTACGACCTGGCCATGGGCGGCGGCTTCCCCGACGCCTTCGGTGGGGGCCCGAACGCGAGCACCGTCTCCGGTGCGCAGATGAACATCGACTGGGTGGCCGTCTACAACAAGAAGGGCGGCGGCACGACCAGCCCGCCCCCGACCGGCACCAACATCGCGCAGGGCAAGCCGACGACCGCCTCCTCGACCGAGAACGCCGGGACGCCCGCGTCCGCCGCGACTGACGGAAACGCCACTACTCGGTGGTCGAGTGCGTTCAGCGATCCGCAGTGGCTGCAGGTCGACCTCGGCCAGACGTACAACCTCACGAGCGTGAACCTGAACTGGGAGGCGGCGTACGCGAAGGCCTTCCAGATCCAGACCTCCAACGACGGCACGAACTGGACGTCGATCTACAGCACCACGACGGGTGCGGGTGGCAACCAGACGCTGAACGTCACTGGGTCGGGTCGATATGTGCGCGTGTACGGCACGCAGCGCGCGACCGCGTACGGGTACTCGCTGTACGAGTTCGGCCTGACCGGAACGCCCGGCGGCTCGACCGGCACGGTGATCTCCCAGGGCCGGCCGACCACCGCGTCGTCGACGGAGAACGCGGGCACGCCGGCGTCGGCCGCGACCGACGGTAACACCGGAACCCGCTGGTCGAGCGCGTTCAGTGACCCGCAGTGGCTGCAGGTGGACCTCGGGGCGACGCGGGCCGTCAGCAAGGTGAACCTGAACTGGGAGGCGGCGTACGCCAAGGCCTTCCAGATCCAGACCTCCAACGACGGCACGAACTGGACGTCGATCTACAGCACCACGACGGGCGCGGGTGGCAACCAGACGCTGAACGTCACTGGGTCGGGTCGCTATGTGCGCGTCTACGGTACGCAGCGCGCGACTGCCTACGGCTACTCGCTGTGGGAGTTCCAGGTCTTCGGCTGATTGCTGCTGACGGGGCTCCAGGATTCGCTCTGTCCTGGAGCCCCGCCAAGCACGCTGCGCGTCTCGCGCACTGCGCGTCTCGCGCACTGCGCGTTCGTGCAGTCCGCGATTCGTGCATTGCGCGTTTGCGCGGCGAGCGAGTCGTGCACTGAGCGTTCGTGCAGTGAACGTTCTTGCAGTGCGCGTTTGGGCGGCGAGCAGCTCGTGCGGTGTGCGTTTGGGCGGCGAGCGAGTCGTGCAATGAGCGTTCGTGCGGCGCGGATCGTCTGAGTGCGCGATCGCCCAAGTGCGCGTCCGTCCGAGTGCGCGTTCGTCAAAGTTCGCGGCCTGAAAGCGTCAGCGCGTGGAGACGGCGTCGACTCGCGCGGCCGCGCGGGGCGTGCGGAATGGGCGGCTGGAGTTGTGGCGCTGGTGGTGAGGCGAGGACCGTCAGACCGCTGCCGCCCACTCGGTGCGCAGCAGTCCGAAGATCGCGCAGTCGTGGAAGTGGCCGTCAGGTTCCAGGGAGTGCTGGCGCAGCGTTCCCTCGCGGGTGAAGCCCAGGGACGTCAGCAGCCGGACCGAGCGATCGTTGCCCGCGATGGTCTGGGCGTGCACACGTCGCAGCCGCATCGTGGTGAAGCCGTGGCGCAGGATCGCTCGCGCCGCCTCGGTGGCGTAGCCGCGGCCCCAGTGTTCCTTCGCGAGGTCGTACCCGAGCTCGGCTCGCCGGTGGGCGGGCTGCCAGCTGTGCAGTCCCATGAGGCCGATCACCCGGCCGCCGAGTTCCAGGGCCCAGTGCCGGCGTAGGTCCGCGGCGGACTCGGCCAGCAGGTATTCGACGAATGCCTCGGTCTCCGCGAGTGTGCGCATCGGGTCGTCGTTGAAGCGCTGGACCTCTGGGTCGCCGCGGAACACGTGCACGTCTGCGGCGTCGGTGACGGCCGGCTCGCGCAGGACGAGCCGGGCCGTGCGGATCGGCGGCAGGGCCACGAACCGCACCCTATCGGGGACGTGGCCGCCCCCGTCGCGGGCCTCCCGTCCGGCGCGCAGATCGGGAGAAGAGCGCGCAGATCGAGAGGAGAGCGCGCAGATCGGGAGAAGAGGGAGCAGATCGGGAGAAGAGCGCGCAGATCGCTAAGAGAACGCGCAGATCGAGAGAAAGCACGCAGATCGAGAGGAGAACGCGCGGATCGAGAGAAGAGCGCGCAGATCGACAACCCCGACGCGCGACTCGGGCACGGCACGCCCCCAAGGGCCTGACGAAGCTCGACGACAGGCGGTGTGAACCCGGGCCCGCGAGCGCACGGTCAAAGAGAGCACAATCATCAGCGTGCGAATCGGGCTGCTAGGACCCCTCGAGGTCGCCGACGGGGACGGGGTGCCCCTCGAAGTCGGCGGGTCGCGGCTGCGTGTGCTCGTCACGCTCCTCGCGCTCGAGCCCGGCCGCGTCGTCACCGCCGCGCGGCTCACCGACGGGGTGTGGGGTGAGCATCCGCCCGCCGGCGCCGGCAACGCGCTGCAGTCGCTCGTCTCGCGGCTGCGCCGGGTGCTGCCCGACGGTGTGCTGCAGGCGCGCCCGACCGGTTATCTGCTCGACATCGACGCGCAGGACGTCGACCACCTGCGGTTCGAGGCGCTCGTCGGGCGGGCCCGGGCCGCGGGCGACCCCGGCGCGGCCGTCGCGCTGTTCCGGCGGGCCGAGGGGCTGTGGCGCGGGCCGGCGCTCGCCGACGCCGGGGAGGCCGCGTTCGCCCGGCCGTGGCGGGCCCGCCTCGACGAGCTGCGCCTGGCCGCGATCGAGGACCGTATCGAGGCTGAGCTCGCCATTGAAGACGGGATCGAGGCCGAGGTCGGTATCGGGGACCGTATCGAGGCCGAGCTCGCCATGAAAGACCGTACCGACGTCGAGGTCGGTATCGGCAAGCGGCTCGTCGCCGAGCTCGAGGCGCTCGTCGCCGCGCATCCGCTGCGGGAACGGCTCGTCGCGCTGCTGATGCGCGCGCTCGCCGCGGCCGGGCGCGGGGCCGAGGCGCTGGCGGTGTTCGAGCGGTGCCGGGACCGGCTCGCCGAGGAGCTGGGCGCTGATCCGTCGGCGGGGCTGATGGCGGTACACCTGCGGGTCCTGCGTGGTGAACAGCAGCGGCCCGCCGAGGGTAACCTGCGCGCGGCGCTCACGAGCTTCGTCGGGCGCGACGCGGACCTGGCCGCGGTGCGCCGGCTCGTCACCGGCGGGCGGCTCGTCACGCTCGTCGGGCCCGGGGGTGCCGGCAAGACGCGGCTGTCCGTCGAGACCGGGCGGGCGCTGGCCGGGCAGATCCCGGACGGCGTCTGGCTCGTCGAGCTCGCGCCGCTCACCGACCCCGGCGACGTGATCCAGGCCGTCTGGGGCGCGCTCGGCCTGCGGGACCCGGCCGGCAAGCCCGCCGCGCCCGGCCGCCGGCTCGACACCGACGACGCGCCCCGGCGCCTGGCCACCGCTCTGGCCCACCGGCGCCTGCTGCTGATCCTCGACAACTGCGAGCACGTCGTCGCGGCCGCGGCCGAGCTCGCCGAGCGGCTGCTGGGGGAGTGCCCGCACCTGCGGGTGCTGGCCACGAGCCGGGAGCCGCTCGGCATCACCGGCGAGGTGCTCTTCGGGGTGGAGCCGCTCGCGGAGGACTCGGCGGCGCGGCTGTTCGCGGACCGGGCCGCGGCCGTGCGGCCGGGGCTGGCGGGGCCGGCGGGGCTCGCGCAGGACCCCGGCGCCGTCGCCCGGATCTGCCGTGCGCTGGACGGGATGCCGCTGGCGATCGAGCTCGCCGCGGCCCGCTGCCGCTCGCTCACCCCGGCGCACATCGCCGATCGGCTCGACGACCGGTTCCGGCTGCTCAGCCGGGGCAGCCGCACCGCCCGGCCCCGCCATCAGACCCTGCGCGCGGTCGTGGACTGGAGCTGGGACCTGCTGGCCGAGCCCGAGCGCGCGATGCTGCGCCGGCTGGCGATCTTCCCCGGCGGGGCGACCGTCGCCGCCGCGGCCGCCGTCTGCGATCCCGGCGGGCGCCTGGGCGACCCGGACGAGCTGCTGACCACCCTGGTGGAGAAGTCGCTGCTGGTGGTCGGCGACGATCTGCGGTACCGCATGCTCGAAACGATCCGCGCATATGGCCTGGAACGCCTGGACGACGCCGGCGAGACGGACGAGGTGCGCCGCCGCCACGGCGCCTGGTTCCTGGCCCTGGCCCAGCGGCTCGAGCCCGCGCTGCGGGGCACCGGCCAGCTGGAGGCCCTCGCCGAGCTCGGCGCCGAGCACGACAACCTGCACGGGGCGCTGCGGCGGGCGATCGCGGCCGGGGACAGCGATCTCGCCGTCCGGCTCGTCGCCGTGGCCGGCTGGTACTGGTGGCTCGGCGGCCACCGGGTCGAGGGCGCGGCCCTGGCCTCGGCCGCGCTGTCGCTGCCGGGCCCGTCCGACCCCGACGCCCGGGCGATGGCCTGCGGGGTGGCCGCGGTCAACGGGTTCGACGGGCTCGGCGACACCGAGATGCTCGACGGCTGGTTCTCGGAGGCGGTGCGGTACGAGGGCGAACACCCGCTGTTCCGGCTCTTCCAGGCGGTCGCGGGCCTGTATCGGCAGGGCCCGGTCGGGGTCGTGCTCGAGCGCATCGCGGCGCTGTCCGGCGACCCCGACCCCTGGATCGCCGGGCTCGGCCGCCTGCTCGTCGGGCACACGCTGCTCAACACCGGCGCCCGCGCGGCCGAGTCACGCGCCGCGTTCGAGTCGTCGCTGGAGGCGTTCCAGGGCATCGGCGAGCGCTGGGGCATGTCGTTCGCGCTCGCCGCGCTCGCCGAGGCCAAGGCCCACGAGGGCCGCCACCGCGAGGCGATCGCGCACTACGAGGAGGCGCTGACCTACCTGCGGCTGCTCGGCTCGACCGAGGACCGGCCGGTCACCGAGGTGCGATTGGCGCAGTTGTACTACCTCAGCGGCGACGACTCGCGCGCGGACGCGGTCCTCGCCGAGGCCGAGTGGACCGCCCGGCGCTCGGGGGTGCCCGACAGCATCGCCTTCGTCGAGTACGCCTACGCCCACCGGGACCTGCGCACGGGCCGGTTCGACGCGGCCCGCGACCGCTTCGCCCGCGCCCTCGACCTCGTCGGCGACCACCGGGTCTCGCCGCAGATGCTCGCCCTGCTGCACTCCGGCCGCGCGGTGCTGCTGGCCCGCGACGGCGAGCACGCCGCGGCGGGCGCCGCGCTCCGGTTCGCCGTCGAACAGGGCCGTGCCGCGTTCGACGCGTACGCGGTCGCCAACGCGGTCGACGACGCCGCCGAGGCCGCGCTGCTGGGCGGGGACGCGGCGCGCGCGGTGACGCTGCTGGCCGCGGCGCGGGCGGTCCGCGGCACGCACGACGCCACCCGGCCGTGGACCGCGGACGTGGACGCGCGGGCCCGCGCCGCGCTCGGTGCCGAGGCCGTGCCCGGGGCGGTCGAGCGGGGCCGCGCCGCGACGCTCGGCAATGTCCTGGACTACTTCCCCGCGAGTAAATGCGTTGAGCGGTCCCCGGCTCCCGAGGCAGGCTGAAGGCACCGCAGCCAGCACCCCGGGGGCCCCACCATGCGTCTGATCCGTGATCTCTGGGCCACGTCGCCGCGAAGAACCGTGGCCGTGGCCCTGCTCATCGTGCTCGGCGCGGCCGGGCAGGCCGCGGCGTCCGCGGTCGGCGGATCCGTGCTCATTCATCGATCTTGGGCGATGTTCGGTGTGCTCGCGGCCGCCCTCGCGGCCGCCGTGCTCACCGATCTCGCCGTCGGGCTCATCATGGCCCGGCTCACCGCCGACTGGTGCGCCGACGTGCGCCGCCGCCTGTGCCGGGTCGCGTTCGGCCAGGACCTGCCGACGCTGGAGACGACGCCGGTCGGCGAGCTGCTCGACCGGATCGACAACGACGTCTACCAGGTCGGCGGCGAAATGCGCAACGCCGGCGTCCGCATCGCGCAGTCCGCCTGCTACACGGTGCTGTCCATCGGCACGGCGCTGTTCGTGTGGTGGCCGGCCGGGGTCGCGATGATCGTGATCGTCGTCGGGCTCACCATCGGCCTGCGCAAGCCCACCTCGAAGATCGCCGCCAGCCGGATGGGCGAGGAGGAGGCCTGGAGCGACCTCGCCGCCGTCATGGAGGAGAGCATCCACGGCCAGGACGACGTGCGCACCTCGCTGGCGCGCCCGTACGTGCTGCGCCTCTTCGCGCGCCGGGCCGCCGCCGTGCTCGAGCGCGGGCGCCGGGTCTGGGTGCGCTCGGCCGCCGTCACGTCCGTCGCCTCGGGCTTCGTGCGGCTCACCATCGCGCTCATCGTCCTCGGCGGCGTGTGGGCGCTCGCGACCGACCGCATCGACGTGGCCCGGCTCAGCGCGATCTGGCTGCTGGCGCTGGGCTTCGGCGGGACCGTCGAGCAGACCAGCCGGATGGTGCCCGACCTGCAGTACGCGCTCGGCGCGTGGGCCCGGGTACAACTCCTGCGTGACGCCGCACAGGAGCCCATAGGCGGCGCGATGCCCGCGGCCGGGGACCTCGAGGTGCGCGAGCTGACCTTCCGGTACTCCGAGACGGCCCGCAAACCGGCCCTGCGCGACGTGACGCTCACGTTCGCCCGGGGCCGTTCCTATGCGCTCATCGGGCGCACCGGCTCCGGCAAGTCGACGCTGGCCAAGGTCCTCACCCGGGCCGTGGACATCCCGCGCGGCTCGGTCTACCTGGGCGGCACCGACCTGCTCGAGCTCGATCTGGAGCACCTGCGCCGGTGGATCGCCGTCGTACCGCAGCGCACCGAGATCCTCGCCGGCACCCTGGCCGAGAACATCGCGCTGTTCGACCCCGGCCTGCTCGGCGCGGCCGCGCGGGCGGTGGACGAGCTCGGCCTGACCGGCTGGGTCGCCGAGCTGCCCGAGGGCCTCGACACCCGCCTCGGCGACGGTGGCCACATGCTCTCGGCCGGCCAGGAGCAGCTCGTCGCGTTCGCGCGCATCGTGGTCCGCGACCCGCAGGTGGTCATCCTCGACGAGGCGACCGCGCGGCTCGACCCGGTGACCGAGGCGCAGGTGCAGCGGGCCACCGCGCGGCTGCTGGCCGGGCGCATCGGCATCATCGTGGCCCACCGGCTCTCCTCGGTGCAGCAGTGCGACGAGGTCGTCGTGCTCGCCGACGGCGCCGTGGTCGAGGCCGGCCCGCTCGCCTCCTCGGAGCGCTTCGCCGCGCTGCTGGCGGCCTCGACCTTCGAGCGACCCGCCTCGTCCGCGGGCGCGGGCGCGGTGGTCGTCAGCAGCGCGGGGATCAAGGCCGACCCGCCGCCGCTGCCGTCGGTGCCGCGGGCGCGCACCCTGTGGAACATCTTCAGGCTGACCATGAACGACCGGCGCTTCGGGCTCGTCTCCGTGGTCGTCTTCGCGCTCATGATGCTCGTCGCGCTCGACGGCTCGGTGCTGCCGTGGCTGTGGGCGGACCTCGTCGACGGCATCGGCGACGCGCTGTGGCCGGCGCTCGGGATCACGGCGGCGCTGCTGGTGCCGATGGCGCTGCCGTACTACACCGGCAAATGGTTCCCCGAGTGGTGGGTCCGCCAGCTGCTGCGCATCAGCCTGCGCCTGGTGCACGGGCAGACCGGCGCCCGGCGGGTCAGCAAGCACACCCCGGCCGAGGTCGTCGCCCAGGGCGGCGACACCGAGCGGGTGGTCATGCTCGCCGACCACCTCATCGACCAGTGGATCTGCCTGTGGGCGATCGTCACGATGACGATCGTGGCGGGCTCGTTCGTCCCGGCCGGGTTCATGGCCGCGACGATCGTGCTCTCCGGGCTCGCCGCCGCGCTGTTCGGGCCGGCGCTGAAGCGCTCGGCGCAGCGGACGGTCGCGGCGCGGGCCGCGTTCGCCACGGCGCTCGTGTCGTCGCTGTCGGCCGCCCGCACCGTGAAGCTCGCCGGCGCCACCGTCCCGGTGCTCGAGCACCTGGCGAAGCTGGACCGCGTGCGCAGCCTCCGGGTGCGGCGGGAGATCGCCGTGCAGATCTGGGCCCGCTCGACCCCGGCCCTGGCCAGCGGGCTGCTGCCGATCGGGGCCTGGGCGCTGCTGCTGTCGGGCCGGCTCTCCGCGGGCGCGACGCTCGTGGCCGTGTCGACGCTGGGCTCGGCCCGCTGGTTCGCCTGGACGACGGCGTCGCTGGTCTCGCAGCTGCCCTCGGCGCGGGTCTGGACGCGGCGGACCGTCGAGATGGTGGGCAATGGGGAGTACGCCGCCGCCGTCCCCGGCGTCGATCTGTCCGCCGGCACCGCGCCCGCCCCGCCGACGGCCCCGCGGCATCCGCTGCGGCGGCTGGAGCTCGCCGGGTTCGCGGCCGTGCACGAGGACGGCACCGTGGCCGTGCGCGACCTTGACCTGGCCGTCGAGCGCGGCCAGCTCGTGCTCGTCGTCGGGCCCGTCGGCTCCGGCAAGTCCTCGCTGCTGCGGGCCCTGGCCGGGATCGTGCACCACACGGGGAAGCTGCGCTGGAACGGCGAGGCGGTGACCGAGCCCGAGATGTTCCTGCGGCCCAACCAGATCGGCTACGTCGCGCAGCTGCCCCGCGTCCTGTCCGGCACGATCGCGGACAACATCGCGCTGGGCCACGAGGTCGACGCGGACAGCGCCGTGTCGACCGCGCAGCTGGAGCACGACCTGGCGGCCGCGGGCTCGGGCCTGGGCCTGCTCATCGGGCACAAGGGCACCCGCCTGTCCGGCGGGCAGCTCCAGCGCCTCGCGCTGGCGCGCGCCCTGGCCCCGCGCACGGAGCTGCTCATCGCCGACGACGTGTCCTCGGCGCTGGACGTGACGACCGAGCTGGCGCTGTGGCAGGCGCTGCGCGAGCACGGCGTGACGGTCATCGGCTCCACGTCCAAGCGCGCCGCCCTGACCCAGGCCGACCGCGTCGTCGTCCTCAAGGACGGCACCGCGGCGGCCCAGGGCACCTGGCGCGAGCTCGAACCGGACTGGGGCCACCTGGCCGGCTAGAGCGTCTGGACTAGAGCGTCTGGATCAGGCCGCCGTCGATGGCGAAGTCGGCCCCGGTGACGTTGCCCGCGCGGCCGCCGGCGAGGAGGAGGACCAGGTCGGCCACCTCCTCGGGCTCGGTGAACCGGCCGGTCACCGAGTCGCCGGCGGCCTTGCGGGCCACGTCCTCGGGCGCGGCGCCGGCGGCCTTGGCCACGGTCACGGCGACGCCGTCGGCGCCGAGCCACAGCCCGGTGCTCACCGGCCCCGGGCTGACCGTGTTCACCCGGATGCCGTGCGCCGCGACCTCCTTCGACAGCGCCTTGGAGAAGCTCGCCAGGGCCGCCTTGGCCGCGCTGTAGTCGATCACGAGCGGGTCGGGGAGGCGGGCGTTGACCGAGTTGACGGTCACGATCGCCCCGCCTCCGCGCGCGATCAGGTGCGGCAGCGCGGCCCGGGTGGTGCGCACTGCGGCCAGGAAGTTGATCGTCAGCGTGGCGAGCCAGTCGTCGTCGGTGACGGAGGCGAACCCACCCGGGCGCGGCCGCACCGCGCCCACGTTGTTGACCAGGATGTCGAGGCCCCCGTGCGCGGCCAGCGCCGCCTCGACGAGCCGCGCAGGGCCGTCCGGCGTGCTCAGGTCCACCGCGACCGGCGTGACCGCCTCCCGCGCGGCGAGGTCGGACAGCTCCGTGGTGACGCCGCGCGCCCCGGCCACGACCGCGGCCCCCTCGGCGGCCAGGGCGCGGGCGATGGCGAGCCCGATGCCCTTGCTCGCCCCGGTGACGACCGCGGTCCGGCCCTTCAGCTGCAGGTCCATCGCGCCTACAGGCCGTGCTGGCGCAGCCAGCCGAGGGCGACGTCGGCGACCTCGCGCCAGCCGTGGTCGATGGTCAGCGAGTGCGCCCGGTCCGGGAACTCGTGGATGTCGGTGACCGCCTCCGAGTGCCGGTACTGCTTGAGCGTCGCCCGGGTGACCGCCTCCGGCACCGTGTGGTCGCGGCCGCCCATCATGAGCAGCAGCGGCCCGCGCCGGTCGTTGCCGACGGCGACCTTGGCCGGCGAGTGCGGGTCGAAGTTGGCCGCGGCCGCCTCGAACAGCGGCTTGCCGGGCGCCGGGATCGCCCACCGCTCGAAGAGCTCGTCGGACTCCTGCTCGCTGATGGCGTTGCCGAAGGCGTAGCGGAACTGCTCGGCGGTGAGGGAGACGGCCCGGTGCCGGTTGGCCGGGTTCTTGAACACGGGGAAGGTGACCCGCAGCGACGACAGGGGCAGGGGCAGGACACCCTTGATCTGCGCGGCGTCGATGGCCACCGCGGCCGCGGCGAGGTCCTGGCCGAGCAGCTTCTGGGCGATCATGCCGCCGAACGAGTGCCCGACGAGGATCGGCTTCGCGTCCAGCCCGTCGATGATCTTCGCGTAGTGGGCGACGACGTCGTCGATGCCGTGGTCGGCGATCGCCTCCGGCTCGGCGCGGGCGCCTTCGACGGTGTCGGGTTCGCCCGGCCAGCCGGGGGCCGCGGTCCGGTAGCCCGCGTCGGTGAACAGCTCGGTCCAGGGAGCCCACGAGGTGGCGTGCAGCCAGAGGCCGTGGATGAAGAGCACCGGCGTCTCGGTAGTCATGCGCGGACCGTACGGCGCGGGGGTCCGGCTTCGCTTGCGTCACATGACGGTCATCGCGGCGCGCGGCTGGGCTCGCGACGTGATGCCGAGCTTCGGCAAGACGCAGCCCGGCCCGGGCCCGGTCGCCCCAGGGGATCGTGCCCGGCGCGTCGAGCGGTCTCGGTGAGCAGCGCCGACGTCCTGATGCCGGCCTCTCCCCGAACGACGACTGCGGAACCTTCGTCCCGGGCGCGCTCGACACCGCAGCACTGCAGCAACCGCCGGCCCGCCGCCGCGCTCTCCGCTCTCCGCTCTCCGCTCTCCGCTCTCCGCTCTCCGCTCTCCGCTCTCCGCTCTCCGCTCTCCGCTCTGCGCTCCGCGTCTGGGCAGGCACGGTCAGACGGTGACGAGGCCCGACTCATAGGCGAACACGACCAGCTGCGCCCGGTCGCGCGCCCGCAGCTTCGTCATCGCCCGGCTCACGTGCGTCTTGGCCGTGGCCAGGCTGATCACCATCCGCTGGGCGATCTCATCGTTGGACAGTCCCCGGGCGGCGAGCGCGACCACCTCACGCTCCCGGTTCGTGAGCGTGCTCACCGCCCCGTGCAACGGCCCCCGCGGCGGCCGAGCCACGTACTCACCGATCAACCGCCGCGTGATCGCCGGCGACAGCAGCGCGTCCCCCCGGGCCGCGACCCGCACCCCGTGGAGCAGGTCGGCCGGCTCGGTGTCCTTGACCATGAACCCGGCGGCCCCGGCCCGCAGCGCCGCGTAGACGTATTCGTCCAGCCCATAGTTCGTCAGCATCACCACGTGCACCCCCGCGAGGGCGGGGTCGCCCGCGATCCGCCGGGTAGCCTCGATCCCGTCGACCCCGGGCATCTGAATGTCGACGAGTGCCACGTCGGGCAGATGCTGCGAGGCCAGCGCGACCGCCTGCTCCCCGTCCACCCCTTCGGCCACGACCTCGATGTCGTCCTCGGCCGCGAGCAGCGCCCGGAACCCGGCCCGGATGAGCGCCTGATCGTCCACGAGCAGCACCCGGATCATGAAGCCACCGCCGCCGCGCCGCCCCGGACGACGTCCCCGCGCCTCATGCCGCACCGCCTGATTCCATCGCGCGGCGGTTGCGGAAGTTCCGCTCGACGGCCGTTTCGCGGCTCACGTCCGGACCGTCCGGGGCTCGTCGCGCGGCGCGGTGGCGGTCAGCGTGACGTCGGACGCCGAAGCCATGTCGCGGACCGTGACGTCCGGCGCCGGATCGGGCCGGCCCGGATCGTCCTGCGCCGGTGGAGCCGAGGTCGCGGGGACGGGTGGCGCTGCGACGGGCGATGGGGCGGGTGGGGTGGTCAGCGGGAGACGGGCCTCGACGGTGAAGCCGCCCGCCGGGCGTGGGCCCGTGCGCAGTGAGCCGCCCAGGGCCGTCACCCGCTCGCGCATCCCCGTCAGGCCCACGCCCGGTGCCGGAGCCGTGGTCGTGCCGCGGCCGTCGTCGTCGACGCGGATGGTCAGCGTGGTCGCGGCGAACTCCACGCACACCGTCGCCTCCGCCGTGCCCGCGTGCCGAGCGGCGTTGGTCAGGGCCTCCTGGACGATGCGGTAGGCGGTCTCGTCCACGGCCGGCGGCACGTCGCGGTGCGGCCCGGTCGTGTGCACGGTCACCGGCAGGCCGGACCGTCGCGCGCCCTCGGCCAGACGCTCCAGGTGCGCCAGGCCGTTGTCGCTGCCGTTGCCGTTGCCGTTGCCGTCCGTGGCGAGCGGGTCCGGGGCGGTGCGCAGGACCTCCAGGGTGTTGCGCAGCTCGCGCATGGCGTCGGTGCTCGCGTGCTGGATGGCGAGCAGGGCCTCCGGCACCGGCTCGTCGTGCTTGCGGGCCAGGTGCACGGCCACGCCGGCCTGGATCTTGATGATGGAGATGCTGTGCGTCAGGGAGTCGTGCAGCTCGCGGGCGATGCGCAGGCGCTCCTCCACGGCTCGGCGCCGGGCCGTCTCCTCCCTGGTGCGCTCGGCCTCCTCGGCCCGGCGTTCGACCTGCTCCAGGTAGGCGCGGTGCTGCCGGGTCACCTCGGCCATCACGCTCGAGGCGACCATCCAGCCGATGATGAGGAACCAGCGCTGGAACACCTCCGCCGGGCGGGCGCCGGAGCCGATGGCGTCGCCGACGATGCCGACCACGAGGATCCCGGCGATCGTGGCGCGGGCGGTCTTGCCGTGGCCGCGGTGCACCGTCGTGTAGAGCGCGACGAGCACCGGCAGCGCCGGCCCCACGCCCGGATAGCCGAGCACCAGGTAGGCGAGCAGGCTCGCGGCCGCGACCGCCAGCACGGACCGCGGACAGCGCCGCCGGGCGACCAGTGCGAGCCCGGCCACGATGAGCAGCAGCACGCCCGTCGCGTCGAGGTCGGTGCGGCCGGCCGGAGACGTGACGGCCCCGCCGACGGCCAGCACCGCCGCCCCGGTGGCCAACGCCAGATCGCGCCAGACGTGTCGCATGGGCCTGACGTTAGGCGGTCGCAGGCGGATGCGCGTCGGCCCAGGGTGGTATCCGAGCTGTCATCTCAGGGTGGTACAAGATCTAGACCGTGGTCTGACGACTTGATCTCCGGTCCGCGGCAGCATCTGCGGCCATGAACGCACGAACGGTCCACATGGCGCTGCGGGGGACCAGCGCCGCGCTCGCAGTCCTCGCCGCGGTTCAGGTGCTGCTGGCCGGAAGCTTTCTCAGCGGGCACTACGCGGTGCTGCGCTGGCACATGCTCGGCGGCTTCTCGATGGTGGTCGTCGCGCTGCTGCAGGCGGTCCTGGTGTTCCTGCCCGGGCGCCGCGAACGGCCGTCGTCACTGCCGCGCGAAGGCGTCATGATCCCGCTGCTGCTGGCGACGCAGGGCATCCTGGGGGTGTATCGCATCCTCGAGCTGCACGTGCCGATCGGCGTGCTCATGGCGATCGGCACCGTCCACGGGGCGACGTGGGCGTGGAAGACGCCGCTGCCGAGCGCCCGCGAGCAGGCCGGGGCGGTGCCGGCATGAGAAGGCGCGCGCTGCTCGGGGCCGGTGCCGCCGCGCTCGGGGCCGCCGGGCTCGGATGGTCGCTGCTCACGCCGAAACGGCCGGGGAAGCTCCTGCGCAGCCGGGCCGAGCTGCCGAAGCCGTTCGAGGCGCGGCTCACCATCCCGCCCGTGCACACCGGCGGCGAGATCGTGCAGCGGGAGGCCGATCTGCACATCCTGCCGGGGCTGACGACGCGCGCGTGGACGTACGACGGAAGCTTCCCGGGGCCGACGGTCATCACGCGCTCGGGGCGGCCCGCGGCCCTCACGCACCGCAACCGGCTGCCCGAGCCCGTGGTGGTGCACCTGCACGGCGGGCACACGCCGGCCGGCAGCGACGGCTACCCGATCGACGAGATCATGCCCGAGCGCGGCGCGGCGAGCACCACCACGCACCACGACATGGCCGCGATGCGCGGGGACGTGACCGTGGGCAGCCGGACGTACCGCTATCCGATGACCCAGCGCGCGGCGACCCTCTGGTATCACGACCATCGCATGGGCTTCACCGGCCCGGCGCTCTACCGCGGGCTGGCCGGATTCCACCTCGTGCGCGACGACGAGGAGGACGCGCTGGCGCTGCCCCGCGGGGAACGGGAGCTGCCGCTGATGCTCACCGACCGCGCGTTCGAGGCCGACGGCTCGTTGCGCTACCCGACCGGCGACCCGGCCTTCATGAACGGCGTGCTCGGCGACGTCGTGCTCGTCAACGGGCTGCCGTGGCCGGTGCACGAGGTCGACCCGGCCCGCTACCGGCTGCGGCTGCTCAACGCGTCCAACGCGCGGCGGTACCGTCTCGAGCTCGACCCGCAGCCGCCGGGCGGAGCCGCGTTCACGCAGATCGGCAGCGACGGCGGGCTGCTGCGACGGCCGATCGGGCACGACTCGCTGCGGATCGCGCCCGCCGAGCGGTTCGACGTGGTCGTCGACTTCGGTCGCTACAAACCCGGCACGCGCGTGCGGCTCGTCGACCGCGACGGCGGGAACGTGATGCGGTTCGACGTGACAGGTTCCCGCCGCGATGACGATGCAGCGGTGGGGCCACTGCTCAGCCGAACCGCCGAACCCCTCCCGCCCCCGGCCCGCACGCGCACGTTCGCCTTCAACCAGGGACCCGACGGCACCTGGCGGATCAACGACCTGGAGTACCGGCCCGGCCGCGCGGTGGCCCGGCCGCGGCTCGGGGAGGTGGAGCACTGGCGGTTCGTGTCCGACTTCCATCACCCGGTTCACCTGCACCTCAACCACTTCCAGGTGGTCTCGCGCAACGCGGGCGAGCTCGGGGCGTACGACCACGGGTGGAAGGACACCGTGGACCTGCGGGCCTCGGAGGCGGTCGAGGTCGCCGTGCGGTTCACCGACTACACCGGCACGTTCATGCTGCACTGCCACAACCTGGAGCACGAGGACATGGCGATGATGGCGGACTTCGTGGTCGAGGCCTGACAGCCCGCCCACGGCGGCGAGGCACGCAACGCGGAGCGCGCGGGCGCCGGCCCCGGAATTGGGTCCCCGGCTTGGGTCTTTGGGCCCAGGGATCCGGCCGTACGGTGTGCGGGCCCTCGCCATCGTTCGTGCACGTCGCAAGCAGTTAGGAGAATCCTCGTGCCAAACGTCAGGGGCCTCATCGCCGCCGCCGGGGCCGCGGCCGCCGCCCTCCTCGTCGTCACCGCCGCCATGGTGACGTCCGCCGATGCCGCCACGGCGGTGACCGTGCAGGCGGAGGCGTTCAGCGCGCAGTCCGGGGCGCAGGTGGAGAACACCGTCGACACCGGTGGTGGACAGGCCGTCGGCTACCTCGCCGACGGTGACTGGCTGCGCTACGACGGCGTCGACCTCGGCGCCGCCGGGGCGCTGAGCATCGCCGCTCGCGTCGCCTCCGCCGGCACCGGCGGGACGGGCGCCATCGAGCTGCGGACCGGCTCGCTCACCGGGCCGGTGCTGGCCACCGTCACCGTCGCGCCGACCGGCGGCTGGCAGGCCTGGACCACGCTCACCGCCACGGCCGCGAGCCACCCGGCCGGGGCGCAGACCGTGTTCGCGGTCATGCGCAACGCGACCGGCGGCCGCGACTTCGTCAACATCAACTGGTTCTCGTTCACGAACGGGGCCTCCGCCACCCCGAGTGCGAGCGCGAGCACGAGCGCGGGGTGGGTCAACGTGGACCCGGCGCGGTGGAACGCGCAGCTCGCCGAGTTCAACGCGATGGCCATGGACCCGGCGCCGGCGAACGCCGTGCGAGTGTCGGAGTTCAACGCGTCGTGCACGTACAGCCACTCGATCAAGGACGACCCGATCGTCTTCCCGGGGCTGCCGGGCGCGTCGCACATGCACAGCTTCCTGGGCAACCACAGCACCAACGCGTTCTCGACGGGCGACACCCTGCTCGCCAACGCCGGCACGAGCTGCGCGCCGGCGCCGGATCTGTCGGCGTACTGGGTGCCGACGCTCTACGAGCACGGCGTCGCGGTCGAGCCGAAGGGCGTCGTCGTGTACTACGGCTCGCGCCTGACCAGCCCGGCGGCGACGGTGCCGTTCCCGCAGGGCTTCCGGATGATCGCCGGGGACGCGAAGCTGCAGCAGGCGACGCCGGCTGGCTCGGTCAACCAGTTCTACTGCGCCGGGCCGGGCGGGGAGATCGGGCGGAGCGCGGACGGCAACTGGCCCTTGTGCGCGCCCGGCGCCACGCTGATGTTCCAGCTCGTCTTCCCGGACTGCTGGGACGGCGTGCACCTGGACAGCCCGGACCACAAGGCGCACGTGGCGTACGCGTACACGGGCACGTGCGGCGGGGCGTACCCGGTCGCGATCCCGTCGCTGTCGTTCGTGCTCGCGTACCCGGCGAGCGGCACGGCGGACGGGTTCACGCTCTCGTCGGGCATGGCGTCCTCGTTCCACGGCGACGCGTTCCTCGCCTGGGACAACGCGGCGCAGGGGCACCGGGTGAAGAACTGCATCGTCCAGAAGGCGAAGTGCAACACGGCCGGCACGTTCTGACGGGCCGCCCCCGGCATCGACGACATCAGCGCAGCTCGATGCGGTTGATGTCGGGGGCATCCCCGTCGTCGTTGTAGAAGCGGATCCAGGTGCCGCCGGCGGGCAGGTACACGGGGAGGGAGGTGCGGGCGGGAAGGCGATAGTCACCGGCGCCGGCGAGCTTCAGGGTGTGCACGGGTCCGTCGGCCACGGCCACCTTGAGGGTGCGCAGGGACTCGGTCTCGTAGACGATGACCAGGGTCCGCTCGCCGGCGGCGGGGACCTCGGGAATGCGGACGGCGAGGGTGTTGGGGCCGCCGATGTAGCCGACGCGGCGGCCGCCGTCGCACGTGGGGCACTCGATGACGCGGGCGCCCTTGCGCAGGTTGGCCGCGTCGGCGGCATGCACGGAGACGGGCGCGAAGGCCGGCGACCCCGCGGCGGAGACCGACGCCGGAGCAGGGGACGGCGGCGGAGGGGACGGCGGCGGAGGGGACGGCGGCGGAGGGGAGAACGGGGACGGGGCAGCGGTAGGAGGGGCAGGAGGGGAAGGCAGCACCAGCGGGGGCACGACCACGACCACGGCCGCCACCGCCAGGGCGAGTGACGTCCAGCCCCAGCGGTTCATGAGCGGCCGGTCCAGCGCAGCAGGGCCTCGGTGCGGTTGGTCACGCGGAGCTTGGCGTACGCGCGGTGCAGGTGGTTCTTCACCGTCTTCTCGGTCAGCAGCAGCCGGTGCGCGATGGCCGCGTTCGACAACCCCTCCGCCAGCAGGTCGAGGACATCCTGCTCGCGGCGGGTCAGGCCGTAGCGCGGCCGGGGGCGGGCGGCCGGCCGGGAGCGCATCGAGGCCGTCGCGACCGCCGCCGCGGCCGGGGACAGCCAGCCGTAGCCGGCGGCCACGGCGACCACGGCGCGATGCAGCTCGCCGGGCGTGAAGGCGCCGTGGATGAGGTACCCCCGGGCGCCCCCGTGCAGCATCTGCGCGATGAGGGCCGGGTCCGGGTCGCTGGTCAGCACGAGGATCGAGGTCAGCCGGGCCAGGTCGGGCAGCACCGACAGCCCGTCGGCGACCGGCATGCGGTGGTCCAGCAGCGTCACGGCGGGGCCGGTGCGGCGCGCCTCGGCCAGGGCCTCGACCCCGTCGGCGGCCTCCCCGGCCACGACCACGTCCGGGGCGCCCTCGAGGTAGCCGCGCAGCGCCGCCCGGACGATCGGGTTGTCGTCGACGATGAGCACGCTGATCATGCCGGGACGGCGGCTTCCACGCAGGTGCCGCCGCCGGGGCTCGACCGGACCCGCAGGGCGCCCCCGGAGAGCCGGGCGCGCTCGGACATGCCCAGGATGCCGTAGCGGTTGCCGGTGCGCAGCTCCGCGAGGCTCGGCGGCACCGGGAAGCCGCGCCCGTTGTCGGTCACGGTGAGCACCAGGCGACCATCCAGCGGGGCGAGCCGGACCGTCACCGCGGTCGCGGCGGCGTGGGCCGCGGTGTTGCGCAGCGCCTCCTGCAGGATGCGCAGCAGCTCGTAGCGGACCGGCAGGGGCGGATCGGCCGCGGCCAGGTCGAGGCGGACCGCGATGCCGGTCGAGCGCTGCCAGGCCGCGCACCGGTCGGCCACGACCGTGGCGAAGTCCCGGGTCGGCTCGTCGCAGCGCAGGCCGTCGAGCAGGTCGCGGGCCTCCCGGGCGGCGGCCGCGGCGCCCTCGGAGACGGTGCCCGCGAGGCGCTCGGCGAGGCCGGGGTGGCGGCGCAGGCTCTGCGGGAGGGCGAGGGCGGCGAACGAGACGCCGCGGAGGGTCTTGGCCACCGAGTCGTGCAGCTCGCGGGCGAGCCGGGCGCGCTCGTCGGCGGCCGCGGCGCGCTGGGCCGAGGCGACCACCCGGACCGAGAGCTCCACGTGGCGGCGCAGGGCCGTGGTGGCCACCGCGGCGCCCGTGGCGGCCAGGACGCACGCGATCGGGTAGGCGAGCACGAACTCGGCGTGCGCGGGGCTGCCGGCCAGCACGTGCGCGGCGACGGCGTACCCGAGCGCGGCGTGTCCCGCGGCGAGCCAGAGGGCCCGCATCCCCGCCACGACCCCGGCGAGGGCGGAGGCGCCCGCGGCGGCGCAGAAGTACGCGATGCCCGGGTCGGCCGCGAGCACCACCAGGGTGAGCAGGGTGTCGGCGGCCAGCAGCGGCACCGGGTGGCGCACCACGTAGGGGTTGCGGGCCAGCACGACGAGCCCGGCGACGCTCACCAGCAGGAACACCGCTGCGGCCAGCAGCAGCGGGCGGGGGTCGGGCACGAGGCGCAGCCCGGTCCCCGCCGCGGTGAGCGTGGCGGCGCCCCGGCCGAGCAGCACGGCTCGACCGAGGGCGGCGGGAGCCACCGCCCGATCGACGGTCATGCACGAAATGTACCGGGTTTCGCGACTGTTGAAATGACCCGGCATCTGGCCGCCACGGATGGTAGCGATCACACTCAGCCGCGTGCCCGCCCTGCCGATAGTGGCCTCGTGCGGGAAAAGCGGTGGCTGTGGTGGCTCCTCGCCGGATCGGCGACGGTCGGCGGCTACTTCGCGCTGCCCACCGCCTCCGTCGCGCAGGCGTGCGTCTACAGCGGCATCGGCACCGTCGCCGCCCTGGTGATGCTGGCCGGGGCCCGCCGCACCGACCGCGTGCGGCGGGCCGCCTGGCTGCTGAGCGCCGCCGGCACCGCCCTGTGGTCCATCGGCGACTGGATCTACGCCTACTTCGAGCACGTCGCGCACGAGGAGCCGTTCCCGTCCCCGGCCGACGTGTTCTACCTCTGCGCCTACCCGTTCCTGTTCGGCGGCCTGTTCCTGCTCGGCCGCCGCCGCACGCGGGGGCCGAGCTGGACGGCGATGGTCGACGCGCTCGTCTTCGCCACCGGCACCGGCCTGGTGCTGTGGACGTTCGTCATGCAGCCCATCGCCAACGACGCCACCTCGCCCGTGACGACCCGGGTCATCGCGCTGGCCTACCCGGCCGCGGACGTGCTGCTGCTCGCGCTCGTGGCCCGGCTCGTGGTCGGTAGCGCCCGGCGCGACACCAGCACGCGGCTGCTCGTGGCGGCGCTGGGGCTGCTGCTGGCCGCCGACATCGCGTTCTCGATCGTCAACTCCTACACCGCCTACGTGGGCGGCGTGTTCGACGCCGGCTGGATGCTGTCCTACGTCTTCTGGGCCGCGGCCGCCCTGCACCCCTCGGTGCGCGGGGCCGACGTCGCCGCTCGCGACGCCGGCGAGGTGCCCGACGGCCGGGCGCGGCTGGCCGTGATGGCGGCCTCGTCCCTGCTGGCGCCGGCGGTGCTGGTGGTGCAGGGCTTTCGCGACCCGCGGCACATCGATTGGCTCGCGGTCGGCATCTGCGCCGCCGTGCTGTTCCTGCTGTCCGTGCTGCGCATGGCCGGCCTCGTCAACCAGGTGCGCACCCTCGCCATGCGCGACGAGCTCACCGGCCTGGCCAACCGCCGGGCGCTGGAGGCGCGCATCCGCGCCGAGCTCGGCACCGGCGCGCGCTCGCACGTGGCCCTCATCGACCTGGACGACTTCAAGGCCGTCAACGACCGCCTCGGCCACACCGTCGGCGACCGGCTGCTCGGGGCGGTGGCCGAGCGCCTCACCGGCCTCGTGCGCCCCGGTGACACCGTGGCCCGCCTCGGCGGCGACGAGTTCGCCGTGCACCTGCCCCGCACCTCGGCCGGGGTCGCGGACCGGATCGTGGCCGGGATCGTCGCCTCGCTGCACCAGCCGCTGACCGCCGGGCCGCACCGGCTGCTCATGCGGGCCAGCATCGGGGTCGCCGACGACGAGGACACCGCCGACCCGTTCGAGCCGCTGCGCCGGGCCGACGTCGCCATGTACGCGGCCAAGGTCACCGGCGGGCGCCACCTGCGCTACGACCCGCTGCTGGACGAGGGCGCCACCGAGCACGCGCAGCTGGGCGCCGAGCTGCGCACCGCGCTCGACGAGGGGCAGTTCTTCCTGGTGTACCAGCCGATCGTGGCCCTGCCCGAGGGGCGCGTGGCCGCGGTGGAGGCCCTGGTGCGCTGGCGGCACCCGCGGCGCGGCCTGGTCAACCCGGTCGTCTTCGTCCCGGTCGCCGAGCACAACGGCCTGATCGTCGAGCTGGGCGGCTGGATCCTGCGTACCGCGCTCGAGCGCATGCACGCCTGGCGGCGCGAGCTGGGCGCGGCGGCCCCCGGATACGTGTCGGTGAACGTCTCGGCCCGGCAGCTGTCGGAGCCCGGTTTTCCCGCCTTCGTGGCCTCGGTACTGCACGACACCGCCCTGCCCGCCTCCTGCCTCACCGTCGAGGTCACCGAGACCGCCGTCTTCGACAGCTCGACGGCCCTGGACGCGCTGCGGGCGATCAAGGCCCTCGGCGTCCGCATCGCCCTGGACGACTTCGGCACCGGCCACTCCTCGCTCGGCCTGCTGCGCACCGCCCCGGTCGACGTGCTCAAGGTCGACAAGTCCTTCGTCGACGACCTCGCCGGTGGCGGGCACTCGGTGATCGCCACGGCGCTCGTCGACGTGTCGGCGCACCTGGGCCTGACCGCGATCGCCGAGGGCGTGGAGTCGGCCGACCAGGCCGAGGCGCTGTTCCGGATGGGCTACCGCTACGCCCAGGGCTACCTCTTCGGCCGGCCCGAGGAGTCCCCGGACTTCACGCGGGCGGCGCAGCTCAGCTCCGCCCGATGAATCCGTCCCGGTCCTCGTCCGCGATGCCGTGTTCCCAGGCCCAGGCGGCGATCTCGACCCGGTTGCGCAGCCCGAGCTTGGCCTGGATCGCCGAGACGTGGCTCTTCACGGTGCTCAGCGAGATGAAGAGCGCCGCCCCGAGTTCCTGTTTGGTCCGCCCGCGCGCGATGAGCCGCACGACCTCGGTCTCCCGCTGCGACAGCCTCGACGCCGCCAGCGCCGCCCGGGCCGGGCGTTTCAGGTGCCGCAGCAGCCGTACGGTGATCGAGGGCGACACCAGCGCATCCCCCGCGTGCGCGGCCCGCACCGCCTCGACCAGCAGCGCCGGCCCGGCGTCCTTGAGGATGAACCCGACCGCCCCGCCGTGCAGCGCGCCGTACACATACTCGTCCAGGTCGAACGTGGTGACCACGATGACGCGCAGCGGCTCGGCCACGGCCGGCCCCGCGAGCGCCCGGGTCACCTCGAGCCCGTCGAGCCGGGGCATCCGGATGTCGACGAGGCACACGTCGGGCCGCAGCCGCCGGGCGGCGGCGATCGCCTCGACCCCGTCGGCCGCCTCGGCCACGACCTCGATGTCGTCCTGGTCCTCGAGGATGAGCCGCAGCCCGCCCCGCACCATGGCCTGATCGTCGGCGATGAGCACCCGAATCGTCACCGCCGCACCCCGCCTGATCCCGGCCCGCTCACCGCGGCCGTCCCGCGCCGTCAGGCCGCGCCCCGCGTCGTCCCGGCACGCTCACCGCGGTCGTCCCGCGCCGTCATGCCGCACCCCGCGTCGTCCCGGCTCGCTCACCGGGATCGTCCCGCCGGTATCGGCGTCGGTGCGAGCCGCGGCAGTTGCGCCGTCACCGCCCAGCCGTGCGGGGAGCGCGGGCCGGCCTCGAACGAACCGCCCAGCGCCTCGACGCGCTCCCGCATCCCGATCAGCCCGAACCCGCCCGCGCGCGGCCCGCGCCCGGTCCGGGCCGGGGGCGGCGCGTCGTCGGTCACCGACACCGTCACGCCGGCCGGGGACTGCACCACGCTCACGTCGACGGTCGCGGCCTGGGCCGCGTGCCGGGCCACGTTGGTGAGGGACTCCTGCACGATGCGGTACACGGTGCTTGTGAGCTCCGGCGGCCAGGCGGAGGCGGTGTCGGGGAGGCGGAGCCGTACCGAACGGGTGTCGCCGTCCTCGAAGCGCCGCACGAGGGCCTCCAGCCGCTCCGGCTCCCCGCTGGCGGGCGCCGCGTCCCCGGCGTCGCGCAGCAGCGACACGATCCGCCGCATCGCCGCCAGGGCCTCCGAGCCGGCCTGCTCGATCCCGGCGATCGAGCCCTCCAGGCGCTGCGGGTGCCGGCCCGCCACGACCCGCGCGGCCTGGGCCTGCACGACGATCCCGGTGACGTGATGGGCGACGACGTCGTGCAGTTCGCGGGCGAGGGCGAGGCGCTCCTCCCGCCGTACGGCTTCCGCCAGTTCCTGTCGCCGGCGCCCCGCCAGCCGCAGCCAGAGCCCGCCGCCCACGCCCGCGACCCAGACGAGCACGTCGGCGACGGCGACCACGGTGGCCCCGCCGGACGAGGCGCGCGCGGAGAGCAGGGGACCGGCGGCCAGCACGAGCAGCGCCCCGCCCGCGGCCCCGGCGGCGGCCCGCGGCTCGAACCGGCGCACCGCGGCGCCGGCCAGCACGGCGAGCCCGAGCGCCAGGCCGGGCTGCGGCTCGACCGGCAGCCCCGCGACCCGGGCCGCGACCACGGCCGCGACCGCCACGGCGAGCCCGGCGCCCGCGGACGCGACCGGTGCCCGGCGGCGCAGCAGCGCGGCGACGATGACGGCCGCCCCGGCGATCAGCCCCGGCACCCAGGAGGCCCCGCCCCAGCTGGCCGCGAGCGCCAGTGCGGCGGCGGCGAGCAGCATGCCCCCGCCCGCCACGAGCGCTGCGTCCACCAAGCGATTCCAGGCCGTCACGCGCTCCAGGCTACGAACGACCGACGGTTTGCGTACCGGTCAAAAGTACGGTTGGGCCGCGCTGACTCCGGTGTATACCGGGGGCCCTCACGCTGCGGTCCCACCCCCAGCGGCCAAGTGCTCGGCGTGCACGACCGGGACGACACGCTGCCGGTCGCCCGGGCGTACCGCCGCGGCGCGGTCTTCCTCACGGCGAGCGTGGACAGCCCGGGCCCGCGCGAGTGCAGCGCGAGGTCCTTGCCGCGGAAGCAGCGCTTCGACCGGCTCGGGCCGCAGCTCACGCTCGTCGACCTGACCGGCGACGCGCAGGGCCGGGCCCCTCGCGGGCGTGGCGCGCACGCGCGGCCTGCCGGTGGCGCACCTGCCCGTCTTCGACCCGGCGGTGCGCGCGTGCTGGGGCCGCCGGCTCGTGCTCGTGCGCCCCGACCAGCACGTGGCCTGGCGCGCCGACACGGTGCCGGAGGACTGCAACGCGATCCTGGACCACGTCTGCGGCCGGCGGGAGTGCCCGTAAGCCCGGCACTATCCCCGATATCCGTCTTTTCCGGACATGTGAGTTTTTGTCCGGTACGGTCACGTCGGCGGTGGGGTCCCACCGCCGGGGTCGTACGGACGGGGGATGCTGCGTGTTCAGGTGGTTCAGACGGCGTTCGGGGCGGCGCGGGTCGCCGTGGCCGAACATCGCGCTCGGCCTGCTGGTGCTCGGCGCGTTCACGGTGGCCACCGCGGCGCCGCCGCCGGAGCGGGGGACCGCCGCCTCGCGGCTCGCCAGCGTCTCCACCCAGCCGGTGGTGGCGACGGTCAGCCCGGCCACGGGCACGGCCGCCGGCGGTACGACGGTCACGATCACCGGCACCGGGTTCACCGGCGCGACGGCCGTGACCTTCAACGGCTCGGACGCCACGTCGTTCACCGTCGACAGCCCGACCCAGATCACCGCCGTGACGCCCGCGGGCCCGGCCGGCCCCGCGACCGTGCAGGTCGCCGTCGGCTCGTGTGTCTCGTCGGTCAGCGACGGCACCTTCACCTACACGCCGGTCATCCCGCCCGTCGTGACCCCGCCGGTCGTGCCGCCCGTCGTGCCGCCCGTCGTGCCGCCCGTTGTGACCCCGCCGATCGTGATCCCGCCCCTGCCCCTGGCTCCGGTCGCGTCGTCGGTGACGCCGGGGAGCGGGCCCGCGGCGGGCGGCACCGCCGTGACGATCACCGGGACCTACCTGACCGGCGCGAGCGGCGTGACGTTCGACGGCGCCGCGGCCACGATCACGGCCAACAGCGCCACGTCGATCACCGCGACCACGCCCGCCCACGCGGCCGGCGCCGTCGACGTGGCGGTCTCGACGCCCTTCGGCACGTCCACCGTGACCGGCGGCTTCACCTACACGGCACCCGGCCCGACGATCACGTCGTTCATGCCGGACTGGGACAACGTCGCGGGCGGTGCCACCATCACCGTCACGGGCACCAACTTGACCGGCACCACCGCGGTGACCTTCGGTGGCGTCCCGGGCACCCACCTCACCGTGCTCGACTCCACCACGGTCGCCGTGACGGCGCCGGCGCACTCGATCGGGTTCGTGGACCTGGCCCTGACGACCTCGCAGGGCACGGTCACGGCGGCGAACCAGTTCGGGTACGACGATCTCGCGGGGCCCGACAACGCGGGCAACGCCAAGAAGGCCGACAGGGCTGACAAGGCCGGCAAGGCTGGTAAGCAGGCCGCTCGGGCCGGCAAGGCGCCCGCCCTGAAGAAGGTCTTCTTCTTCCCGCCGCCGATCCCGGCCTGCCCGGCCCCGCCCGACGCGCCGAGCCCGGTCACGGCCACCGCCGGCACGTCCTCGATCACCGTGACCTGGACGGCGGCCACGCCGCACGTCGCGCCGGTCACCGGGTACACCGTCACCGCCTCGCCCGGCCCGGCGACCTGCACCACCCTGGTCACCGACCCGAACCCGCTCAGCTGCGTGCTGGGCGCGACGGCGGGGCAGCAGTACACGGTGTCGGTCGTGGCCGACTCGGCCCAGGGCGCCTCGCAGCCGGCGACGAGTGAGCCGGTCATCCCGTCCGCACCGGTCCCGCCGACCGCGCCGCCGGACACCCCGCTGACCCTGACCACGGACAAGGGCGCCATCAGCACCGCCGCGCCGGGTCAGGACATCGTGGTGATCGGCACCGGGTTCGCCGCCCACTCGACGGCGACGATCACGCTGTACTCCACGCCGCTGACCCTCGGCACCGTCGTCGCCGACGGCAACGGCGACTTCAGCAAGCCGGTCACCGTGCCGGCCTCCCTCGGCTCCGGCGTGCACACGCTGGTCGCCCAGGGCGTCGCGCCGTCGGGCAACCCGCGCGCGATGAAGCTGACCGTCACCGTGGCGCCCCGGGCGGCCGCGTCGAGCGGCGGCCTGGCCGTCACCGGCGCGCCCGCGGGCCCGATGGCCCTGGCCGGCCTGGCCATGCTGCTGACCGGCGCCGTGCTCGTCCGCCCGCGCGTGCGGTTCGGCCGCGCGGTGCGGTAGTCCGCGCGCCGCGCGAGCATGCCCGTCGCGCCCCGGAGCGAGGTTCGCCTCAGCTCCGGGGCGCCCGGGTCGATCGGGCAGATGTGCAGCGCGCGGAGCCGTTCGTCGACGCCCGGCCGATGCGCTCGCCCGACGGGCACCCCGGCGCCATCTGCACCGCGTTCGACGTCACCGCGCTGCGCGACCGGGAGGCGGAGCCGGCCGCCCTCGCCGGCGTCGTCGCGCACGACCTGAAGAACCCGCCGGCATCATCGGCTTCACCGAGATGGCCGCCGACCTGCTGGCCGGCTCGGACGCGGCCGACCGGGCGGCGGCGAGCGCCGCGAGCTACGCGGGCCGGGCCCGGGGCAACGCCCGGCACATGGACCAGCTCATCGACGACCTGCTCGCCTTCGCCACCGCGCGCGACGCGCCGCTGCGCCCGGAGTGGGCCGGCCTCGCCGCGATGGTCGAGCACATCGTCACGGTGCGCACGGGCCATCTGCCGGAGCCGGACCGGCCCGCCATCGCGACCGGGGACCTGCGCGCGGTGTGGGCGGACCCCGGCATGCTGCGGCAGGTGCTCGACAATCTCGTCGGCAACGCGGTGAAGGGCATCGCGCCGAGGTCAGCGTCGCCGCCGGGCGCCGCGGCGGGACGGCCCGCATCACGGTCGCCGACCGCGGCATCGGCATCCCGGCCGACCAGCGCCGCCAGGTGCTCTCCTCGTTCCATCGCGCCCACACCGGCCAGGGCTACGCCGGGATTGGGCTGGGCCTGGCGATCGTCCAGCGCGTGGTGGACCGGCACGGCGGGACGATCGGGATCGGGAGAACCCCGGCGGCACCGTCGTGACGATCAGCCTGCCGCAACCGGACTGAGCACCGGCCGGCCGCCCGCGACCCGGGACCGGCCGAGCACCCGCCAGCCGGCGAAGCCCATCGCGGCGAGCATCGGCAGGGTGCCCACGGCGGGCAGGATCGGGGTGTCGTACGGCATGAAGAGCATCCCCGCGTAGCCCACGACCACGGCGGGCACCGCCCACCAGCCCACCACCCCGGCCCCGGCCAGCCCGATGAACGTCACCAGCAGCGCGAGGGACACCAGCGGCCCCGGGTTGAAGGCGAGCTGCTCCGCCGGGTGGGCGAGCACCTTGTCGGAGACGAGCACCGCCTGCTCGATCGGCAGGTTGCGCCCGATCTCCATGTGGAACCAGTCCGACAGCAGCGCGCCGGACATCTGCAGCAGTCCGAGCGCGCCCGCCAGCGCCCCGGCGACCGTGAGCACCGCGCCGCGGCGCCCGCGCACCAGCAGCGGCACGGCGAGCAGGCCGGCGCCCATCAGCAGGTTGCCGTAGTGCAGCAGCAGCGCCGACAGCTGGGTGGTGAACGGGTCGGCGGCGAGCGAGCGCAGGTAGGAGGCCTTCGTCTCGTCCACCTCGGGCGGGGACGTGGCGAGGCCGGCGAAGAAGCAGGCGGCGCCCGCGAGCAGGGCGGCACCGGCGGCGATCAGCATGACCCGGCGAGCGGGAGAGGTTTCGTTCGTCATGCCCAGCAACGCTAGGGAGATTCGGCGCCGTGCTCTGCCCGCGCGCGTCTCGACTCCTGTCCGCCCCGCGGCGGACGCGGAGCCGTCACCGTGTCCGTCGTACGGCCGACCCGGCGGTTGACCAGCGGCGTCTAGGCTCGCCGCATGAACGCCAAGCTCGTGCCCGGGGGCCTGGCCGCGGCCCTCGCGGTGATCGGCGCGGCCGAGATCCTGCTCGACGAGCAGTTCTCCGCCGCGCCGGCCGCGCCCGCCGCCGCCCTCGCCGCGGTCGCCGGCGGGATGGCGCTGGGCGCGTGGCGGCCCATCGGCGGGTCGGCGCTGGTCGGCCTGGCGTTCCCGATCGCCGTGCTGGGCGGGCTGCACGGGCCGACCGGCGCCGCGGTCCTGGGCTTCGTGGCCGCGCCGGGCTGGGCCGGCTTCCGCGCCGCCCGCTGGTCCTGGCGCGCCCCGCTCGCGCTGCACCTGCTCGCGAGCGCCGGCACGTGGGTGGCGGGGCGGGCGGCCGGCTCCACCGTCTCCGGGCTCGGCGCCCAGGCCTGGGAGAACCTCTTCTTCGGCCTGCTGGCCTGGGGCGCGTGGGGCGGCGGGCTCGTCGCGCGGCGGCTGCGCGACCGCGCGGAGCTGCTCGCCCGGCTCAACGCGGCGCTGGACGCCGAGCGGGAGGCCCGCGCCCACGCGGCCGTCGCCGAGGAGCGCCAGCGCATCGCCCGCGACATGCACGACGCCGTCGCGCACTCGATCAGCGTGATGGTGCTGCAGCTCGGCGCCGTGCGCAGCACCCTGCCGGCGGGCACGCCCCAGGCGGAGATGCTCGCGGGGGCCGAGCGGCTCGGCCGGGAGTCGGTGCGGGAGATGCGCGCCCTGGTCGGCCTCCTGCGCGACCCGGCCGCGCCGGAGCCGACCCTCGCCCGCGCCGAGGAGCTCGTCGGCGAGGTCCGCGCGGCCGGGCTGCCGGTCACCCTGACGGTCGAGGGCGACCTGGCCGGGCTGCCGAGGACCCTCGACATCTCGGCCTACCGGGTGCTGCAGGAGGCGCTGACCAACGTCCTGCGCCACGCCGGGCCGGTGCCGACCACGGTGCTGCTGCGCCGGGAGCCGGAGCGGGTCTCGCTCCTCGTCGACAACGAAGCCGGGCACGGTGCCGCCGAGGCCTCCTGCGGCTTCGGGCTGCTCGGCATGCGGGAGCGGGTCGCGGCGTCCTCGGGCACGCTGCGCGCGGGGGAGCGGCCGGGCGGCTTCACCGTCGAGGCCGAGTTCCCCCTGGTGCTCGCGTGATCCGCGTCGTGGTCGCCGACGACGAGGCGATGATCCGGGCCGGGCTGCGCATGCTGCTCGACCACCAGCCCGACATCGAGGTCGTCGGGGAGGCCGCGGACGGCCCGGCCGCGCGGGCCGAGGTGCGCCGCAGCGCCCCCGACGTGGTGCTGCTGGACGTGCGCATGCCCAAGGGCGACGGCATCGAGGCCGCCCGGCACATCCTCGCCGAGTCGGCCGCGCGGGTCATCATCCTCACCACGTTCGACGAGGACGAGGCGGTGCGGGCGGCCCTGCGCGCCGGGGTGAGCGGCTTCCTGCTCAAGGTCGCCCCGCCCGAGCAGCTGGTACACGCCGTGCGCACGGTCGCCGCGGGGCAGGCGCTGCTCGATCCCGCGGTCACGCTGCGGGTCATCGAGTCCTACGCCGGGGCGCCGGTGGCCGATCCGCGCGCGGCCGCCCGGCTGGCCGAGCTCACCGAGCGCGAGGCCGACGTGCTGCGGCTGGTCGCCCGCGGGCAGTCCAACGCCGAGATCGCCGCGACCCTCTTCCTGGGCGAGGCGACCGTGAAGACGTACGTCTCGCGCATGCTGACCAAGCTGGGCCTGCGCGATCGGGTGCAGGCGGTTGCATTCGCGTATGAGAGCGGGCTCATTCGCCCCGGCGGCGGCTGATTGCTTGACTGCCCGGCCCGCGCGCCGATGTCGGGGCATGGCCGAGACCCTGGTCGACCCCGCGGACCGCGACGCGGTGCTCGAGGCGACGATCGCGCAACACCCCGGCGCGTTCATCGGCGCCGTCGGGCCCACCGGGCTGTTCGTCGACCTGCCCGACGAGCTGCGCGACGCCGGGCTGCGCCCGATCGACGGGCCGTCCTCGGCGCTCGGGCTCGCCCTGCCCGAGGACCACACCACCATCATCGACACCTGGCACCGGCTGCTCGGCCAGGGCGTCGCCAACTGCCGGTTCCGTCCGCGGTCCCAGCCCGATCGCCCGGCCCGGCTCCATCTGGTCGACGTCTCCCACCGGTACGGCGTCATCGTGCTGATGATCACGGACCTCAACGACGTCAGCGTGCTCGAGCACGAGGACGTCCGCCCGCGGCTGGTCACCGTGCGCAAGGACCCGACCGCCGTCATCCTCGACGCGGACCCGCAGATCCATCGGGTGCTCGGCTGGAGCGCGGCCGAGCTGGCCGGGCGCCGCTCGATCGACCTCGTGCACCCCGACGACCGTCAGCGGGCCATCGCCGGCTGGATGGACCTGCTCGCGGCCCCGGCCGGGCAGGTGCGGCGGATCCGGCTGCGGCACCTGCACCGCGACGGGCGGGTCATCTGGTTCGAGATCACCAACCACAGCCTGCTGCACGAGGCCGAGCCGTGCGTGCTCGCCGAGATGCTCGACATCACCGACGAGATGGCCGCCGAGGAGGCGCTGCGGGCCAGCGAGCAGCTGCTGCGCCGGCTCACCGAGGCGCTGCCCATGAGCGTGGTGCAGATCGACGCGCAACGGCGGGTGGTGTACCAGAACGCGCGGGGCGCCCGCATGGTGGGCACCGAGATCGGGGGCGAGTTCGGCGCGGCCGCCCTGGACCCGGTGATCCCCGCGGACCGGCCCATGGTCGGCGAGGCGCTCGTGCGCGTGCTGCGCGACGGCACCGACGCCGACGTCGAGTACGGCTACCGCGACCCCCGCCTCGGCCTGCGCCGGGCCAGCGCGAAGGCCCGCGCGCTCACCACCGCCGACGGGCGCGTCGCGGGCGCGGTCATCTGCCTCGCCGACGTCACCGAGGAGGTACGCCTGCGCGAGGAGCTGCAGCGGCGCGCCGCCTTCGACGAGCTGACCGGCTGCCGCAACCGGGCCGCGACCCTCACGGCGCTCTGCGACGCCCTCGCCACCGCCGAGCGCGGCACGGCCGCCGTGTTCGTGGACCTCAACGACTTCAAGCTCGTCAACGACCGCTACGGCCACGCCGCCGGCGACCGCATGCTCGCCCACGTCGCCCACGTGCTGCGCGGCGCGGTCCGCGACGTGGACGTGGTCGGGCGCCTCGGCGGCGACGAGTTCGTGGTGGTGTGCCGCGACGTGCCGTGCCTGGAGCAGGCCCAGGACCTCGCCCTGGCCCTCGGGGCGGCGCTGGAGTCGGCGCCGCTGGACATGCGGGGCGCGATCCTGCGGCCGCGGGCCAGCATCGGGGTGGCCTGGACGCGCCCGGCCGGCCTGGACGCCGACGCCCTCATCGCGCACGCGGACAAGAAGATGTACGAGGCGAAGCACGGCCTCCAGCCGCTGCCGCGCGTCCGCCCGACGGTGTTTCCCTAAGCTTCGGTGCGGGCGGTGAGGCGTTCGTAGCGTTGCCGGGCCGCCTGCGGGCTGCCGAGGCCGAGACTGAGCGCGATGTCCTGCCAGGTCATGCCGCGGTCCCGGGCGGTCTGCAGCAGGTACACCTCCGTGACGTCCATCTCCGCGCGCACGTCCGGCAGCAACGTCAGCGCCGCGACCAGGTCGGACTCGTCCAGTGCCGGCTCCCCGGGCGCGGGCGGCACCGACCCGGCCGCCATGGCCGCCGCGATGCGCACCACCTCGTGCGGCGCGGCCACCTCCGCATGCACGTGCCGCGCCCGCAACTGCGGCGATCCCGCGTGCCGGGACGTCAGGTGGGCAAGCGCCGAATACACCCGCTCGGCCCGCCGTGCCCCCGGGTCCGGCCGCTCCAGCAGTTCGCTCATGCCGCCAGCCTAACAACGAACTGTTTTCAACACAATGTTCAATGGTAGACCGGGCGGTATGCGGATCGCGGCGCGGTACAACGGCCCACCCGGCTCGGGCAACGGCGGCTACAGCGCGGGCCTGCTCGCCACCCGGCTCGGCCTCGCCCCCGCGGAGGTGACCCTGCGCCGGCCGCCGCCGCTCGAGACCGACCTGACGCTCGCCGACGGCCGCGCGACGCACGGCGACGAGCTCATCGCCGAGGCCCGCCCCGCACCGGGGGAGAAGCCGGATGCCGTACGGCCGGTGTCGCTCGACGAGGCCGCCGAGGCGACGAAGCGGTACGGCGGGCTCAGCGGTCACCCGTTCCCGACGTGCTACGTGTGCGGCACCGAGCGCGCCGACGGCCTCGGCCTGCTGCCCGGCCCCGTCTCCGGTGACCGCACCGCCACCCCGTGGCACGTGCCCGCCGACGTCGCCGAGGTCACCATGTGGGCCGCGCTGGACTGCCCCGGCGGCTGGTCGGTGATCGCCGAGGGCCGCCCGTACGTCCTGGGCCGCCTCGCCGTCTGGATCGACGCCGTCGCCGAGCCCGGCGACACCTGCGTCGTCATGGGGCAGTACCTGGGCGGCGAGGGGCGCAAGGCCCAGGCACTGTCCACTGTGTACGACTCGTCCGGCGCCCCGCTCGCCGTGGCCCGGGCCACCTGGATCGCCCTATAGCGGCCGCTGCCACGACCCGTGCAGCGCCGTGAACGCCAGCGGCCGCCCGTCCAGCGCGAGCAGGTACGCGGCCGTCTCCACCGGCGCCGGCTCCCGCAGCCGCGCCGCGATGTCCGGGAAGACGTCCGCCGTCTCCTGCGACAGCCAGTGCCCCGGCAGGGCCCGCACCCGCCGCACGAACGCGCCGCGGGCCGGCTCCGGCACGTAGCCGACGACCGCCGTGTGCAGCACCACCAGCGTCGCCCCGGCGGGCGCCTCGGCCGCGAGCGCGCCGAGCCGCTCGTTCAGGTCGCCTCGGTGCACCGTGGGCGGATCCCGCCGGGCGATCCGCACGGCCGCGTCGAGCCGCGCCAGCCGGTCGGTCTGCTCCGGCCACACGAGCATCCGCAGCCACCGCACGTCCTCGTCATCGGTGACGTCCAGCGGGTTGAGGTCGAGCCCGGCCCGCCACGCCACCGTGATCGGGGCCACGGACGGCGCCGGCCCGTCGACGCGGCAGCGCAGCACCAGCTCCGCGTCCGGGGCGCCGCCCCGCGTCACGGCGCCGTCGTGCCCGGTGTACTCGTAGCCGTACCGGTCCGCCAGCAGGCACAGCCCCGCCGAGGCGCCCACCTCCAGCAGGGCCAGCGGCTGCGGCAGCGAGGCCAGCGCCGGGTAGAGCCCCGCACACCGCCCGGCCTCGTTCGTCTGCGTCCGCCGGGCCAGCATCACCGCGAAGACCTCGTCGCGCCGGTCGAACACGACCGCGCGCAGCCGCTCGTACCCGTCCGGCGTCCCCGCGACCAGCCGCACCGCCGCGAGCAGCAGGTTGGGCTGGCGCTTGGCCGGCGGCAGCGCCTCCAGCGCCTCCAGCATCTCCCGGTCCTCCGCGACGGCCAGCCCCAGCCGCTCGTAGAGCGGCGAGCTCCCGCGCGCCATGGCGGTCGCGAAGTACCGGTACTGCTCGGCCGTACCCTCCAGGCTCATGCCTGCGAGGCTAGACCAGCCACCGCCGCGCATTTAATCCATTGCCGGGCTCCCATTCCCCGCGTACTGTTGTCTACGTCGAACCGCACCGGACAATGTCGCCGAAGGAGGAGCCCGAGATGCACACCCGACACGTGATTGTCACCCCGGCTCCCCGACCGCACATCATTGCGGCGATCCGCCCCACGGGCCGGTGGCGAGGGTAGGCAGACCAGCCTCCACCTCGGCCGCCCGCCCCGCACAGGGATCCGGGCGGTTTTTTCTTGCGCAATTTTCTCGCCCTTTTCCGGGGGCGTGCACGCAGTATTCGGAAACGACCGGCGCGGTGACCGGGCCTGGCCTGGGACCAGGACGTGCGGGGTTCGACTCCCCGGTTTCCGACGATGCCCATTTCGGCTCCATCCCGTCGCGGCCTGCGTGGTAGAGGCGCCTCGCTGATAACGAGGAGACAGTTGGTTCGACTCCAACCGACGGGACTTCGCCCCGGTAGCTCAGCGGAGAGAGCAGCGGCCTACGAAGCCGCGTGCCGCAGGTTCGAATCCTGCTCGGGGTGCGGTGACCATGGTGTACGGGTCCGTGCACACCAGATTGTGGCTCTGGAGGTCCGGGTTCGACTCCCGGTGGTCACCCTCATGCCCTCGTAGCTCAGTTGGACGAGAGCGCCGGCATGCGGGGCCGGAGGTCGCAGGTTCGAACCCTGCCGGGGGCACCGATCTCGCAAAAGATCAACACACAGGGGTTCTGAGCAGCGGAAACGCAGCCCTCGCCGGGGTTCGTGCATCGCGGCCGCCTGGTGGACCGACCTTCGGGCAGGCGGCTGACCTGGGGTTTGGGGTTCGTATCCGGTTGGGTCGGGACCACTTCTGTCGCTACCGATCAGGCAGGCGGTGCTCCAGGCCAGTCGCACTGCGCGAATAGGTCCAGCACCTCGTGGACGAACCCGGCGTTCCCCGAGAGGGTACGGCGCACCGTCTCGCCGATCCGCACTGCACTGCTGACGAAGCCACCCGGCAGCTCGATCTCCGAGACCCCGCCATCCTGACCGGCCACCGCCCGTCCAGCCAGCGCAATAAGCGTCGTGGGCGAGGCGGGACGCTTCTGCATCCAGTCACGGATCGTGCTGGCACAACTGGCCGTCCGCCGGGGAATCCGAACCGGCCGCTGACATCCCGGGCGGGACTACTAGGTGATGAAGCGGTGGATGGCCTCGTTGGCGTGGTCTTGGAAGGACGGATTGGCCAGATCGGGGAAGATGTCCGCTTGGTTGACCAGGGGGCCGGTGAGCTTGTTGGCGGCGCTGGCGTAGAACACGCCGCTGGACAGGGTCGGGTCGGTGACACCGTCGACCAGTCGCTTCGCGCCCGCCTCAAGGTTGTGGGAGAGCCCGAGGGCGGGCAGGACGTATTTGGACGCTACGCGCAATGGCAGGGCAAGGCCGCTGGAGGCTTGGGTGCCGGTGGTGGCGCCGGGGCTCACGGTGATGAATCGACGGTCGGGGTGTTGGCGCGCCAGGTAGGCCATCCAGAGGGCTCCGATGTACTTGGCCTGTCCGAAGGCCAGGTTGAAGTCGCCCTTTCCCGCGGCGAAGTAGCTGCCGTCGATGACGGTGGCGAGTTCATCGGCGGACGTTGAGGCAAAGGACGGTCGTTTCATCCGCAAGATCGGAAGTCCACGGGCTGCTTCACTTCCGGCGAGGACCGCCACTTCGCCCAGCCGGCCCTCGGCCAGGAGCCCTTCGAGGAGGACGACGTGGCCAAGGACGTTCGTCGCGAACACGTTAGTGACCCCATCTGCGGTCAGGTCCATCGACTGCGGCCCGATGACACCGGCGTTCATGACCAGTGCGTCGACGGTTCCGTCGATGGCCGCAACGCCGGCGCGGACCGAACCCAGATTGGCGACATCCATGACGAGGATGTCGAAGATGCGCCGGCCGGTGGCGGCTTCGAGTTCGGTCTTCGCCGCTGTCGCCCGGTCTTGGTTGCGGCACGCCAGGTAGATGCGGGCCATCTCGGGACGTAACGCCAGTTGCCGGGCCACGTCTTTGCCGATCCCGACGTTGGCGCCCGTGATCAGGACTGTCTTTCCTGGGAGTGTGCTCATCGTGATTCCTCTTCGTGTTCCGTAGGCCCGGCCCGGCGCGGCGCAGGGATGGTCAGGACGGCTTCAATGTCCACGACGCCCGCCCACGACAATGGATTGGTCTATCCAGTCTGCGCGTGGCATGATTGGATTGTCAAATCCAATCCGAGGAGGCGGACCATGACGTCGACCCACACCGGGACTGCGCCCACGCCCAGCACCAAGAAGGGACGCGCCACCCGTGAGCGCATCATCGCCGCTGCCGCCGACCTCATGTACCGGCACGGCGTCGCGGGCACGAGCACCCCATCCGTCCGCGACGCCGCCGGGGTCAGCTCGTCGCAGATCTACCACTACTTCGGCGACAAAGACGACCTCACCAAAGCAGTCATCGCCTACCAAACCGACCTGATGCTCGCACTGCACACCCAGCTCCTCGCCCGCGTCGAAAACCTCGACGCACTCGACGAGTGGCGCAACTTCCTCGTCGAGTCCACCCGCCAGCAAAGCGGCATGGGCGGCTGCCCGCTTGGCAGCCTCGCCAACGAACTCGCCGACGACCACCCCTGGGCCCGCCAAGCATTAGCCACCTCGTTCGACCGCTGGCTGACCGCAATCCGCACCGCCCTAGCCACCCTGGTCGACAACCGCACACTGCACAGCGACACCGACATCGACCAACTCGCACTAGCACTGCTCGCAGCCATCCAAGGCGGCCTCGTCCTCGCCCAAGCCCACCGAAACACCACCGCCCTCGAAGCCGGTCTCGACACCGCGCTCGCCACGGTCCGCTCACACGCCACCGACACGGAGGCGGCCAGACCCAGCACCCGTCAGGCCAACAGCAGCCTGCCCAGACCCTGACCCTTGGGTACGGCGGCACCTCGCGTGGTCCCGGTGGCGACGAACCCACCAAGCCCGCGTCCGCACAGCCACCACCGCACCCAAGGCGACATCAGCCATCGTTCAACGTCTACGTACGTTCCCGGGCTGGACTACTAACCCGTTGACGCTCGCCGCCGGTACCCGCTCTCGACCTCGGCCCCTGGGTATCTCCTCGGCGTAGGTGCTACGCCTTCGGAAACGGTCTGCGGTATCCGTCGCGTCGAACCTTGGCGTGAGTCGCGGCCACCGCCACCTCCGGCCCAGCTACCACGGGTTCGGGGTTCGTATGCTGACGGGCTGGGTGCGCGTCACAGAACTGCAAAAGCGTCCAGCGAAGAAGGCCCTGGACCTCAGTCCAGGGCCTGTCCTGCGTCAGCTTCTCGGGTCTCCGGGGTGATCTTTCAGGTCAGTGGCCTGCTGCGGGATGAACGATGGTCAAGCGGTGCGACCGGCCCGTCGATACGCGAGGACGCCGGCGACGAGGCCGGCAAGGCCGAGGACGAGGCCGGCGATGCCCAGGCTGATGGCGGTGCCGTTGTTGTTGCTGGTGCTGTCCTTCGTGGTGGCGGCGGCGTCCTGGGCGGCGGTGCTCGCGGTGGTGTTGTCGGGGGCGCCGGCCTTGGCGAGTTTCAGGGTCGGCGCGGGGTGGTCGGGCTCGGTGCCGCCGGTGGGTTCGTCGATCCAGCGGACGACCTCGCCGTCGGAGTAGGTCTGGAGAGCTTTGAAGACCAGTTGATCAGTCTCGGGCAGCGGGCCGAGGGAGACGTCGAACTCCTGGAATTCGTGGGGTTTGATCGCGGCGCTGGGGTCGGCGGTCCAGGTGATCTTCGAGACGGCTTCGGTGACCTCGCCGTCGTCGCTCTTGATCGGGGTGGCGAGTTTCGAGGTTTCCATCGCGGCGGTCCAGCCGGGGACGGGTTTGAGGCCGACGGAGGCGATCGGCTTGTCGGTGGGGATCGCGACCTCGAGTTTGGTGGTGGTGCCGGTGTCCTTCTCGTTGGGCACCCGGAAGGTGATCTTCGTGTAGCCGCCCTGCACGGCGGAGGCCGAGCTGACCGTGACGTGCGCCGACGCGGCAGTAGGGAACGCGAGGGCGGCGGCCGCGGCGGCAAGGGCCGCCGCACCGGCGCGCAGCAGAGCGGTTCGACGCATCATGAGTCCGTTTCACGAGGTGAGGAGGGCAACGTCGTGGGGTAGTCGTCCGTCACCAGGCTCCGGTTCCCGGCCCGTCCGCCGGAATTGCCGGGAACCATCGGCGGGCGCCGGTCGACCATCTGGGTGATGTTCACAGGAGCACGCTCATATGCCACTCTTCGCCGCTGTCTGAGGGCGCAGTGACCGCGCGGCGCCTCGCCCTCGGCACGGGCGCGGCCGTCGTGCTGGTGGCGACCCTGGTCGTGGCGTTGCGGTGGGGCGGCGGGGTGACCGGCCGGATTCCGGGCCTGCCCGACGCGGGCGCGGCCACGCGGTGGGGCCTGCCGACGGCGCGAGCGGCGGTCGACGTCGGCTGTGTGGTCACGGTGGGCTGGTGTGTGGTGGCGGCGTTCCTGCTGCCCGGCACCGACCCCGGCGACCCCGCAGGCGCCGGGGCGAACCGGCATGGCCAGTTGCTCGGCCCGGCCGGCTACCGGTTGCTGCGGCGGGCGTCGTGGTGGGCCGCCGGATGGGCGGTGGCCAGTCTGGCGATCCTGCCGTTGACGCTGTCCGACCTGCTGGGTCAGCCGGTGTCGACGGTGACCTTCGCGGGCGTGCGGAGCTTGGCGTGGTCGGTGGCGCAGGGCCAGTCGGCGCTCGCGCAGGCGGTGCTCGCCGCCGTCGTGGCGGTGGCCTGCCGCGTGGTCCTCACCCGCACCGGCGCGGGTGTGGTCGCGGTCGTGGCGTGTGTGGCGGCGGTGCCGCCGGCGCTGACCGGACACGCCGCCGGTGCCGGGAACCATCAGCTGGCGGTCACCAGTCTCGCCGCGCACATCCTTGCTGCGGCGGTCTGGGTCGGCGGCCTTGCCGCGCTGCTGACGCTGCGCTCCGACCGGGTCCTCGGCGTCGCCGCGCACGGCTACACCCGCCTGGCGCTGGGCTGCTGGGCAGTCGTGGCGGTGAGTGGACTCGCCAACGCGGCCGTGCGGCTCGGTACCGTCGCTGAGCTGTGGCAGTCGCGGTACGGGCTGCTGGTCCTGGGCAAGGCAGCGGCGCTCACCGCGGTCGGGGTCATCGGTGCCGTCCACCGCAGCCGGACCCTGCCGGGGTTGCGGGCCGGTACGCCGGGGGCGTTCCGGCGGCTCGCGGCCGGTGAGCTGCTGGTCTTCGCCGCGACGCTCGGGCTGGCGGTGGCATTGTCGCGGACACCGACACCGGTGCCGACCAATCCGGTCGACACCGACCCGGTGACCGACCTGCTCGGGTTCGCCGCTCCGCCACCGTTGACCGCGGCACGGGTGTTCTGGCCGCCGCTGCTGGACGCGTTCTTCCTGACCGTCGTCGCCCTCGGGGTGGCCGGCTACCTGGCCGGGGTGTGGCGGCTCTATCGGGCGGGGCATCGGTGGCCGGTGAGCCGGACTGTGAGCTGGCTCGGCGGGATGGTGCTGCTGGCGGGGTTCACGGTGACCGGGTTCGCCCGGTACGCCTACGTGTTGTTCTCGGCGCACATGGCGCAGCACATGGTCCTCGGCATGCTGGTGCCGATCCTGCTGGTCGGCGGTGCCCCGGTCACCCTTGCCCTGCGCACGCTGCGCAAACCGGCCGACCCGGGGGTGCGCGGTGCCCGGGACTGGCTGCTGCTCGTCCTGCACAGCCGGGTCCTGCGGCTGCTGTCCCATCCGCTCGTCGCACTCGCCCTGTATGTGGTCAGCCTCTACGCGCTGTACTTCAGCAACCTGCTCGGCGTGCTGATGCGCTACCACCTGGGGCATCTGGCGATGCTCACGCACTTCGTGGTCGTCGGGTTCCTGTTCTACTGGGTGCTCATCGGCGTCGACCCGGGCCGCCGGCCGGTACCGCCGCCGCTGCTCGTGCTGATCCACTTCGCCGGGATGGCGTTCCACGCGTTCCTCGGCGTCGCGCTGATGCAGTCGCGCACCGTGATCGCGCCGGACTGGTACGGCAGCGTCCACCCGGCCTGGGCGAGCAGTCTCCTTGCCGACCAGCACCTCGGCGCCGGGCTGGCGTGGAGTTTCGGCGAGATCCCCGCCGCGATCATCCTGATCCTGCTCGTGGCGCGGTGGATCCGCGCCGACGAACGCGAACAGCGCCGCCTCGACCGGGCCGCGGACCGCGCCGAGGCCACTGGCGAGGACGACGAACTGGCCCGCTACAACGACTTCCTGCGCCGCGCCGCCGAGGCCGAACGCCGCTGACCGGCCAGCGACACCCCACCGGGTGCCCTCCACGGTCGCTGGGAACTCGGCCCGCGACCGCAGCGACTACCTCCCGGACGCCGCAATCCATCGGCGCCCACCGATAGCGCACGCCCGCTCCCGCCCTGTTCCTGTCGTCCGGAGGTCACCGCCATGTCCATCGCCACCGACGTCTCACCGCCGACCGGCGATCCCGCCGACGACCCGGCCGAGCAGCGGCCAGCCCCGGCCGGGGCACCGGCGCGGTCGTGGTCGATCGTGCCGCTGCTGACCCGGCTGCACTTCTACGCCGGCATCCTCGTCGCGCCGCTGCTCGTCGTGGCGGCGGTGACCGGGCTGTTGTTCGCGTTCAGCCCCCAACTCGACGGCCTCGTCTATGACAAGGAGTTGCACGCCGCTCAGGTCGGGCCGGGGCTACCGAAGCCACTGTCGCAGCAGGTCGCCGCCGCGGTCGCCGCGCACCCGTCCGGCACCCTGGCGTCGGTGCTGCCGGCCGCGGCTCCGGACGCCACGACGCGAGTGGTGTTCAGCCTGCCGGAACTCGGGGAGAAGCAGCACACCGTGTACGTCGACCCGTACACCACACAGATTCGCGGGCAGCTGACCACCTGGTACGGCGAGACCCCGCTCATGACGTGGCTCGACGACCTGCACCGCAACCTGCACCTGTACGACCTGGGCCGGGTCTACTCCGAGACCGCCGCCAGCTGGCTGTGGGTGCTCGTCCTGGGCGGGCTGATCCTGTGGTGCAACCGCCAATGGCGCACCCGCGGCGACCGCCGCCGCAGCCGCACCGACGCCACCCTGCTCTACGACCTCACCGCCGCGAAGGGCGTGCGCCGCACCCGAAGCCTGCACGCCGCCACCGGCATCTGGCTCGTCATCGGCCTGCTGTTCCTGTCCGCGACCGGCCTGACCTGGTCACGGTGGGCCGGCGGCAACTTCACCGCGGCGCTCGACGCCATGCACGCACACAGCCCGGACCTCGACACCACCCTCACCGGCACCCCCGGCGGCACGACAGGCGGCGGGCACCACAGCGCCACCGGCCCAGCGATGGCGGCCGGTGACCCGGCGCAGATCGACACCGTCCTGCACATCGCCCGCGGCGCGGGAATCACCGGCCCGATGGAGATCACCCTGCCCGCCGAGCCGGGCACGGCGTGGACGGTGGCGAACACCGACGTCGTCTGGCCGGTCGGGCTGGACCGGGTCGCCGTCGACCCGTCCACCGGCACCGTCACGGCCCGGTCGGACTTCGCCGACTGGCCGCTGCTGGCACAGCTGTCGAAACTCGGCGTCCAGGCCCACATGGGCTACCTGTTCGGCCTGGCCAACCAGCTCCTGCTCGCCGCCCTCGCGCTCGGCCTGCTGTGCGTGATCGTGTGGGGCTACCGGATGTGGTGGCAGCGCCGCCCCACCCGGACCGAGCGCCGTGCGGTACTTGGCAGCCCACCGGCCCGCGGCGCGTGGCGGCGGCTGCGCCTGCCCCTGCTCGTCAGCGGCGTCCTGGTCACCGCGGCCGTCGGCTGGGCGCTGCCGGCGTTCGGCGTCACCCTTGTCGCGTTCCTGGTCCTCGACGGCATCGCTGGGCTGCTCCGACGGCGCGGACACGGCGCGCCGGCGCCGCCGGCGCCCGCCCCAGCCGGGGCCTGACCGGAGCTCGGGGCGTACCGGGCGGGTACCAGCAGCCTGGCCCGCTCGGTACGCTGCTGCCACATCGGGCCTGTACCGGCTCATCGCCGTCGCCGTCGCGGTCGTCGCCGTCGCCGCGGTTGTCGCCGCCGTCCTGCTGACCGGCGGCACCGGCACAGGCCGCCGTGGAGCGCACGGACGGGTCAGGTGCCGCCGGCCGTCGGGCGGCGCCACCACAGCCAGCCCCCGACCAACACCACCAGCAGCAGCGCACCGCCGATGGCCGCCCAACCTGCACCGCTCAAGCCCGACGACGTGCCGGCCTGCGATGCGACCGGCGTGGCGGTGCTCGCTGCCGTCGACGGCACCGATGCGGCAGCCGGGGCGGCGTACGTGAACGCGAACTGGCCCTCGACCGGGTGACCATCGGCGGAGACCACTCGCCACGCCACCGTGACCTTCCCGGCCGGGAGCGCCTTGACCGACTGGGTGAGGTTCCGGTCGACCGAGCGGGGCGTGCCGTCGCTGTGGGAGAGCCCGTCGGCGCCGGTGACGACCACGGTACTGAACTGCTGCTTCACCATCTCGTTGAACGTCAACGTCACCGCCGTGACCGGCGTACTGACGGTGGTGTTGGCCGCCGGGTCGGTCCTGACCAGCTGCGAGTGCGCGAACGCCGGCTGTGCCGGCACCAGCACCACCACCAACGCGGCGGCGAACGCAGTCGCCGATGAGGCCAGCACACCGCGGACACTCCGAGGCAGTCGCATCCCCCGATCCTGGACCACCCGCCCGGCGGGGCGGTCGGCGGTGGGGAGTGCGGTGGCGTTGGCAACTCGACGGAACTCGACCCGACTGAGCAGCGACTACCTTCCGCAGATCCGCAATCCATCGGCCTTGCGTCAGCCTTGGCCGCCGCCGTACGTGACCCAGCGGTCTTCGACCTTGGCCAGACGCCAGTAACCGATTGCGGCGGCCCACACGACGACGAACAGCCCGACGATGACGAAGCCGACGTTGCCCAGATCGACCGAGGCGACCCAGCCGGTGACCGGGTCGGTCAGGTGCAACTTGTCGTGCAGCACGGAGACGAGCTCGATCGTGCCGATCACCAGGGCGACCGCCACGGACAGGCCGGTGATCGCCAGGTTGTAGTACACCTTGCGGATCGGGTTGGCGAACGCCCACCGGTACGCCACCGCCATGAACGCCCCGTCGAGGGTGTCGAATAGGCTCATCCCGGCAGCGAACAGCAGCGGCAGGACCAGCACCGCATACCACGGCAGCCCGGACGCGGCACCGGACCCGGCCAGCACGAGCAGCGTCACCTCGGTGGCGGTGTCGAAACCCAGCCCGAACAGCAACCCGATCGGGAACATCTGCCCCGGCCGGGTGATCGATCGGGTCAACCGCCGCACCAACCCGCTCAGCAGCCCGCGGGCCGCGACCGCGGTGTCCAACCCGGCCGCGTCGACCTCGCCGCGGCGCAGCCGGGCGAACAACCGCACCACCCCGGCCAACGCGACCAGGTTCAGTACCCCGATCAGGTACAGGAACAGCCCCGAGACGCTGGTACCGACCACGCCGAGGATCTGATGCACGCGCGAGTCGTGGTCGAGCAGGGCGGTGCTGGCGGTCCGCGCACCGGCGGCGATCAGCGACGCCAGCACCACCACCACGCTGGAATGACCGAGCGCGAACCAGAACCCCGCCGACACCGGCCGCTTCCCGTCGACCATCAACTTGCGGGTGGTGTTGTCGATCGCCGCGATGTGGTCCACGTCGAATGCGTGCCGCACACCGAGCACGTACGCGGTGACCCCGAGGCCGAGCCCGAACACGGTGCTGCCGACCTGGAAGTGGTGTGGCAGCACCGCCACGGTCAGCACACCCCACGCGGCCACGTGCAGCACCGCGATCACCCCGAGCAGACCCGCCGTGCGCCACCAATCCCGCCCGGTCCACGGCCGCAACCCGGTGCCGGGCGCCCCGGTATCCGGCGAGGCCGGTCCATCCAACCGATCCCCGGCAGCGAGCCGCTGCTGCGACGGCATTCCGGTCACGCCACCACCTCCGGACAACAGCCATGAACCATCGACGGTACGCAGGCCACGCCGGTCCGCACGGGCCGCACGGCCTGGTTGAGATATCCGCCATCGTGGTGCACCGAGTCCGGCCGCGTGCCAACCGGTTCATGCGGGATGAAACCGCGCGGCGCGTGGCGGTTGCGGCAATTGCGGTGTTGCACGGTTCCGCAACCACGCTGATCGTCAGGAATCCCCCCGGCGTGAAGGAAGCGTGCGCGCGGGGGTGAGCCGGTTTCAGGCGACCATTCCGTGGTAGGAGCGTCCGGCCCAGTATCCGATATCGAAAGGATCGCCATGCCGCAGACCCGGGAACTCCTTGACACGTTCGCCGTGAGTATCCGACCCCAGGTGAGCAGCGAGCCCCTGGCGGCGGCGATTGATGCGATGCTGGAGTGCGAGGAGGCCGTCACGGCCTGCGCGGCCGCGATGGTCACCGAGGACGACGTCCGGGCGCTGCAGGACGCGATCATCCGGGATCTGAACTGCGCGGACGTGCTGGCGGCGACCCGCCGGGTGGTCAGCCGCGGCAGCGACGCCGCGCTGCTCAGCTCGCAGCTGGAGGCATGCGTGCTGGCCTGCGAGCACAGCGCCGAGCTGTGCGCGCAGCACGCTGGCCACCACGAGCACTGTCGGATGTGCTCGAACGCGACCGTGCGGTGCGCCGAGGCGTGTCGGCAGGTCCTGCGGGGCCTGCACGGCTAGCCGGGCGGTGGATCGAGCCGTGGATCTGGCCGCGGTATTGCTCGTCGGTCTGACCGCAGGCGGCACGTCGTGCACGGTGGTGCAGGGTGGTCTGCTCGCCGGGGTCGCCACCCGCGCTGCGGGATGCACGGCGCCGTGCGACCCCGGCCCGGGGACGGACGGTCCGGCTTCCCGCGCGGCGGCGCTGCGGTCCGACGCCGTACCGGTGACCGCGTTTCTGGTCGGAAAGTTGGCGTCGCACACGGTGCTCGGGGCGATCCTCGGCCTGGCCGGCGCCACCCTGCCCCTCGGGGCGTCCGCGCGCGGCACGGTGCAGCTGACCGTGGGCGCGCTGGTGCTCGTGCTCGGTCTGAGGCAGCTGGGCATGCCGTGGCTCCAGCGCCGGGCGGGCGGACTCCTCGGCCGCCGCGACCGAGGCGACGCTCGGGTCCCGGCCGGGGTGGCCGGCACCGCCGGCGCGGGTTTCGCGACCGTCCTGATGCCTTGTGGCGTCACGCTGGCGGTGGAGGCTCTCGCCGCGACGTCCGGGTCGGCGGCGGCCGGCGCGGCGGTCATGGCCGTATTCGTCGTCGGCACCTGGCCGATGTTCGGGCTGTTGGGGCTGGTCGCCCTCCGCACGGCGACGTCGTGGCACGGCCGGCTCCGTCGGGTCACCGGCGCGGCGCTCGTGGCGGCCGGCGTATGGACGGCGGTCGGCGGTCTGGCCACGGCTGGTGTTGCGGTACCGCCGGCGACCGCCGTCAGGTCATTCACCGCGGCCAGCGGGGTGGTGGCGGTCGCGGACGGGCGCCAGACGGTCACGGTGACGGTACGGTCCAACGGCTTCGACCCCGCCGACGCCACCATCCGTGCGGGCTTGCCCACCACACTCGTGCTGCGCGCCCGGCACGCCAGCGGCTGCATCCGCACGGTAGTGATCGCCGGCCGTCCCGGCGAGTGGGTGCTGCCGGCCGACGGCGATGTCCACGTCGACCTCGGCGTCTCCGTCCCCGGCGTGGTGCGCTACTCCTGCGTGATGGGCATGTACACCGCACGGCTCAGCGTCGGGTAACCGCCCCACGGTGCGGACGCGAGCACCGCGGCGCCGGGCGCGGCGGCCACGATGACCGGCGATGGCCTTGTCGGCCTCACCGTCGCCGGCCACCACGCCAATCGTCGCTGCCACGGCAGCCGGCGCGGCAGGCCGAGCAGCACCCGCCGCGCCCGGTCGGAGTCCTCAACCGGGCCAACGCAGCGAACGGATGCAGCGCACGCGTCCAGCTCCCGACCAGCCCGCACGACAGCGGCACCACGATCCACAGCGCCATCCAGAACGCAAGATCGTATGACACGCCGCCATGCTGCTACCGGCCATCGACGCCACCCGCCCCTGCCGCTGCGCGACAGCGGCCCGAGATCCGGGCACTCGAAGCGGATCTCCGAGGCAGAACGGCGGCGCAACCTCGGCTCGTATGGGTTCGGGCCCACCCGTTCGTTTCGGGAATCGGGTGCCGGTTCAGCTTCGGGGCACTCCGAGCTCGACAGGACCGAGGTTGGGAGGGAGCTGGGAAACAGCCAACGACACCGCCTCCTGCGCCGTGGAGCTCTCGGAAAGAACCTCACCCATGTACTGAGCGCTGACGGTGTACCGGTTGTCCTGGTGTGCATCCAGGCACACCGGGACGGGGGAAAGGTTGGGACGGGTGGTGATGGCGAACCTCAGTGTCGAGTGGCTGGTGAACGGGTAAAGCCGTCGCAGCGCCGGTTCGTGGTATGCCGCCTCGACCATCGCCTGGTACTGCGGCCAGTGCATCTCGTTCGCCTCCGTGCGCGAGTCGAGCGCGGCATTGAGGCAATGCGCGCGATGTTGGAGCGCCGGTCGGTCTGACCAGCCGGCCCGTGCTCCACGTCGGCGGAGATCTGCGTCGCGTCGACGCCGTCGGTGGTGTACGGGTGCACCCGATGCACGCGGGGTCACCCGCGACCAGGCAGGAGTCCGCACCCGCGGCGTGCACGGGTGAACGTGATCCCGCAGGCCTCGACGGCCGCCCCGGCGCCACGATCCGCCGGCACAACTGGTCGATGCGGGCACGGTACGAGGACTACCCGACCGACGTGGCCCAGCACGCCCCCAGCGCGGCGGCCGCAGGGGGGTGCCCGGACTCACCGCAGAACGCTGAACCCGCTCAGCCCCTCGGCCGGCTCGTCATGGACCTCGACGCCGCTCACGTGCGCGTCCGGTGGGCCCTCGCCGGCCCAGGCGACCATCGCCGCGACCGGCTCCTCGTCGCCCTCGAACACCGCCTCGACTCGCCCGTCGGGGAGGTTGCGCACCCACCCGGCCACCCCGCGCTGCTGCGCGACCTGACGGGCGGTCTCGCGGAAGAAGACGCCCTGCACGCGGCCCGAGACCAGCACCCGTTTTCGGATCACCTCCCGACCGTACCCGGGGGCGGCCGGGCCGGCCGGCCGAAGCGATCAGCGCAGGGCGGCGAGGTCCAGAGCGCGCAGCCGGTCCGGGTCGGCGAGGACGTCGACGGCGACGATCCGCCCGCCCGCGACCGTGAACGCCATCACGAACAGCGGACGGTCCGGGCTCGCCGCCACCACGACGCCCGCGGCGCCGTTGACGAGGGCCGGGTACACGAACGGCGACAGCCGCGCCGACGCCAGGGCCTGCGTGGCCACCTGCTCGGGGCCGTGCAGCGTGAAGGTGAGCCGCGGCCGGGCCGGGCCGCCGTCGCAGCGCAGGATCACGCCCGGGTCGAGCACCTCGACCAGGGCGGCGAAGTCCCCCTCGCGCGAGGCGGCGAAGAACGCGTCGACCACCGCGCGCTGGCGGCTCACGTCCGGGTCGGGCGCGGTCGGGCGGCCCTGGACCCGGCGCCGGGCGCGGCTGGCGAGCTGCCGGGCGGCGGCCGGCGAGCGGTCGAGCATGGGCGCGATCTCCTCGAACGGCACCGCGAACATGTCGTGCAGCACGAACGCGAGCCGCTCGGCCGGGGTGAGCGTCTCCAGCACGACGAGCAGGGCCAGGCCCACCGAGTCGGCGAGCAGCGCCTCGTGCTCGGGGTCGACGCCGGCCACGGGGCTGACGATCGGGTCGGGCACGTGCACCTCGAGCGGGTCCTCGCGGCGCTGGTTGCGGGCGCGGAGCTGGTTGAGGCACACCCGGGCCACGATGGTGGTGAGCCAGGCGGCGAGGTTGTCCACGCCCGCCGCCCCGGCCCGGTCGACCCGCAGCCAGGCGTCCTGGACGGCGTCGTCGGCCTCCGCGGCCGAACCCAGCATCCGGAACGCCACCGCCCGCAGCCGGGCCCGGTGCCGCTCGAACTGCCCGCTCAGCCACTCGCGCTCGTCCACCGCTGTTCCTCTCCCGAGTTCGATCCTCTCCCGGTCGACCCCGCGGAAGGCGAAGATGTGACGGATTCAGTACCCCGAGAGCTCGCCCCGGTGGCGGATGTCACGGTGTCACATCCGGGGCGTCGCGCGGGTCGAGGGGGCATGGACACCACACCGATCCTCGTCACCGGCGGCACCGGCACGCTCGGACGCCTGCTCCTGCCGCACCTGCGCGCCGCGGGCCGCCCGATCCGGGTGCTTGCCCGGCGGCGCCCGGACCGGCCGCTCGACGGCGTCGAATATGTCGAGGGCGACCTGACGACCGGCGAGCACGTCGAGCGGGCCGCCGGCGACGCGGCCGTCGTCGTGCACTGCGCCGGCTCGGCCAAGGGCGACGACGTCAAGGCCGCGAACCTGCTGCGCGCGGCGGCGCGTGCCAGGCACGTCGTCTACATCTCGGTCGTCGGGGCCGACCGCGTCCCGGTGACGAGCGCCGTGGACCGCATGGCGTTCGGCTACTTCGGGGCCAAGCGCGCCGCCGAGGTCCTCGTCGCCGGCTCCGGCATCCCGTGGACGACCCTGCGGGCGAGCCAGTTCCACGAGCTGACCCTCGCCACGGTCCGGCAGCTGGCCGGGCTGCCCGTCGTCCCGGTCCCGGCGGGCGTGCGCTTCCAGCCGGTCGACGGGGCCGAGGTCGCGGCCCGGCTCGCGGAGCTGGCGCTCGGCGAGCCGGCCGGGCTCGTGCCGGACGTCGCCGGCCCGCGGGCCTACGGCTTCGACGAGCTCGTCCGCTCCTACCTGCGCGCGGCCGGCCGCAGGCGCCCGGTCGTGCGGATGCCCATGGGCGGCGGCGCCTACCGCGCGATCCGGGCCGGAGCCAACCTGGCCCCGGACCGCGCGGTAGGCCGGCGCACGTGGGAGGAGTTCCTAGCCGCGAACCTGTGACGCGGGCTGGCCCGCCATGCGGTCGACGAGGATCGCGAACGTCAGGAAGTTCGGGATGTCGCGGATCTTCCGGCCGCCGAGGATCGCCCGGCCGTCGGGCCGGCACAGCCGCAGCCCGCCGTTGTCGATCTTCACGCCGCCGATCTCGGACCAGGGCGCGCTCTTGGCGCCGTTGGTCACGCCGGCCGCGGTCAGCACGTACGCCCCGAACGGGATCGCCCGCCCGGCGTGCAGGTACTGCAGCGCCCGCGGCACCTGCACCCGGGCCACCCGCTCCTGCAGGATCGGCCCGAGCACCTTCATGTCCGCCGAGAAGTTGTTCAGGCTCAGCACCCGCCCGTCGACGAACTCGAGCACGTAGGAGTAGTTGGTGTTCGTCGTCGCGCCGTACACCTGCTGCCGGATGATCGACTGGTAGATCGTGGCGATCTGGTCCCATCGGTAGGCCTGCACGCCGGCCGCGGTCGCCCGCACGAACCCGTGCGCGAACAGGTGGAAGCCGAGCTGGCGGGCCTTCTTCGACACCAGCGGCGAGCGCACCAGCACGGCCACGAACGCGCCGAGGCACAGCAGCGCGACCAGCCCGAAGACGAGCAGCGCGACCCCGCCCTGCGCGGCGCCGAGCCCGAACAGGAAGATCCCGATGATCGCGAGGAGGGCGAGGTACACCAGCGCCGCCGAGCGCTTGCCCGGCTGCATCGAGGCCACGTACCCGCCCAGCTGGGCCTGCCACGCGGCCTGGATCGCGTCCGCGGGGATCGTCGGCGGCGGGTTCGTGGAGGCGTCCGGGTCCGGCGGCATCGCAATGCTCAGCAGCTCGCGGGTGGCCTGCCCGGCGGCGGCCGACTCGCGCTCGCGCCGGCGCCCGGCCAGCGCCTGCTGCGTGCCCAGGCCGAGGAAGACGACGCCGAGGATGCCGCCGGCCAGCCCGCCGCCGACCCGCTGCGAGGACGCCTCCTCCTCGTAGGAGTTCACGGTCCGGGCGCCGGTCTTGGTGGAGATGTGGACGCACTGGTCGCCGGGCGACATCGTGTTGCCGTCGCACGTGACGTCGGAGGAGGTGGCCAGGAACCCGGCGAGGCCGAGGCCGAGCACACCGATGACGGCGCCGACGATGGCGCCGCGGTACTGCGGGATCATGGGTCCCCCGTGGATGAAGCCGGGTCAGGCGTCTTCGTAGAGCGCTGCGTACCGCTCGTAGAGCACGTCGGCGTGCTCGCCGAGCCGGTGCCGCGAGATGATGTCATGCGCCAGCCCGAGATGGGACGGCAGGGTATCGAGGGTCAGCGAGGCCCCGGCCGCGCGCGCGAGCCGCTCGGGCAGCTCGAACGCCAGCTTGCCGTCCACCGTCGTGTCACCCGGGGCGAGCACGGCCGCGACCCGGGCCGGTCCGTTGGCGGGGAAGGCGCGGGGCAGGGCGGACGCGATGCGCAGATACTGGGCGACGGCGCGGTAGGAGTACCCCCGCGAGCTGCGCCGATCGGGAAGCAACCGGCGGCCGTGGAGGACCCGCAGGGCGACCCGGGCCGCGGGCGGGACCTGCGAGGGGTGCGGGGCGTAGAGCGGGGCCAGCACCACGAGCCGCCGCACGGTCTCCGGGCGGCGCACGGCCAGCCAGGTGGCGAGCACCCCGCCGCCGGAGACGCCGAGCACGCCGGTCTCGGCGCCGAGGGCGGCCGCGGTGTCGAGGGCCTCGGCGGCGTACGCGCGCAGCCCCGCGGCCGTGACGGTGGCGTGGCCGTCGGGGTCGACGAGGCCGTGGCCGGGGGCGCGCGGGACGACGACGTTGTAGCCGCGGGCGAAGAACAGCGCCGCGAGCGGGTCGAGCTGGGCGGGGGAGTGGGTGTACCCGTGCAGCAGCAGCACCGACCGGGCCCGGCGGCGGCCGTGGGACAGCACGCGGGTGTCGTGCCCGTCCGCGATCACGTCACGTCCCCGGGCAGCTGCAGCCGGTAGCCGATCCCGGGCTCGGTCACGAAGTAGCGCGGGCGCGACGGGTCCGGCTCCAGCTTCCGGCGCAGGTTCGCGAAGTGCACCCGCAGATAGTTGGTCTCGGTCTCGTACCGCGGCCCCCACACCTCGCGCAGGAGCCGCTTGTGCTCGACGAGCTTGCCCTCGTGCCGGGCCAGCACCTCGACCAGGTGCCACTCGGTCGGCGTGAGCCGGATGACCCCGCCGTCCGGCCCGGTCGCCTGCTTCGCCGACAGGTCCAGCCGGAACGCCGGGGTCCGCAGCACGGGGGCGGCCGCCGCCGGCGCGGCCCGGCGCAGGGCCGCGCGCATGCGCGCCAGCAGCTCGTCCATCCCGAACGGCTTGGTCACGTAGTCGTCCGCGCCCGCGTCCAGGGCCGCGACCTTGGTGGGGCCGGTGTGCCGGGCGGAGAGCACGATGATGGGCACGTCGCTGTACCCCCGGATGCCCGCCACCACGTCGAGCCCGTCGAGATCGGGCAGGCCGAGGTCGACGATCACGAGGTCGGGCGGGTGGTCCGCGGCGGCCGCGAGCCCCGCGGCCCCGGTGCCGGCGGTGTGCACCCGGTAGCCGCGCGCGGCGAAGTTGAGCCGCAGCGCGCGCAGCAGCGGCTCGTCGTCGTCGATGATGAGCACGGCGCTCATGCCCGCGGCACCTCCACCGTCATCGTCAGGCCGCCGCCGGGCGTCTCCGACGGGGTGACCGTGCCGCCCATGGCCTCGGTGAACCCGCGCACGATGGCCAGCCCGAGCCCCAGCCCGGCCCCGCCGCGGTCCCCGAGCCGCTGGAACGGCTCGAACAGCGCGGCCCGCTGGGCCGCGGGCACCCCCGGCCCGTCGTCGGCGACGATGAGCCGGACCCGCGCCCCGTCCGCCGCGCCGGTGACGGTCACGTGCGGCGCGGCCGCGAGCGAGTTCGCGACGAGATTGGCCAGCACGGTGCTCAGCAGGCCCGGGTCGGCCAGCGCGAGCAGGTCCTCGGGCACGTCCACCGCCACCCGGTCGCGCGTGTGCTCGGGGTCGGGCAGGTGCAGCACCACCTCCGCCGCCACCGCGTCGAGGGCCGTCGGCTCCAGGACCGCCGAGAGCACCCCGGCCCGCAGCCGGCTCAGCGAGAGCAGGTTCTCCACCAGCGCCGTCATCCGGTCCGTCGCGTGCTCGACGGTGGCCAGCAGCTCGGCCCGGTCCGCGTCGGTGAACGCCAGGTCCGGGCTGCGCAGGCTCGACGCGGCGGCCTTGATCCCGGCCAGCGGGGTGCGCAGGTCGTGGCTGACCGCGTCGAGCAGCGCCGTGCGCAGCCGGTCGACCTCGGCCAGCTCCCGGGCCCGCCCGACCGCGGCCCGCTGGCGCCGCACGACGTCCATGGCCACCGCGACCGCCGCCGCGACGAGCACGTAGACCAGCAGCGTGATCGCGTTGTCGGCGCTCGCGACGCTCAGCGTGTGCAGCGGCGGCACGAAGAGGAAGTTCAGCAGCAGGTCCGCGGCCACGGCGGCGCCGAGCGCCGGCCAGAGCCCGCCCGCCGCGGCCGCCCCGGCCACCGGCACCAGGTAGAGCAGCGTGACCGAGGCCAGCGACAGGTGCCCGCGCAGCGGATCCAGGATCGCGGTCGCCGCGGCCAGCCCGGCGGCCGCGACCGCGATGCCCCGCGTCCGGCCGCTGCTCACCCCACCATCCTGCCAGTGCCCGGATCGGCTTTTCGGAGGTGGGGCTGCGGCGTGCGGGGGTGCGAGAATGCCCGCCGTGATGTCTGATCGCCGCCTCGGCCGGCGCGCCGTGCTCGGGGCCGGCCTCGCCGCGTCCGTCGCCGCACTCGGTGGCTGCGGGGACGACCCCGCCCGGCCCGGCGGAGCCGACCCCTCCGGCTCGGCCTCCGGGGCTGCGGCCGACGCCGTGCCGGCCGACCTCGCCGCCGCGGACGGGGTGGCCGGGCTGTCGGCGCCGGGCTCGGCGAGCGCGGCGCCGGCCGGGCAGGTGCTCTCGGCGCCGTACAGCGGCAAGCTCGTCGACGTCCTGAAGCGGTACCTCGTGCCGACGCCGGACAACCCGAAGCACCCCGGCTACGCGGGCGCGGTCGTGCTCGTCAACATCGGCGGGAAGGTGACCACGCACGCCGCGGTCGGCGACGCGCTGCGCTACGGCGCCGGGCCGGTCGAGCTGCCGGCGAAGTCCCGCGTGGCGATGCGCCCCGACTCCGTCTTCGACGTGGCGTCGGTGACGAAGGTCTACACCACGATCCTCGCCCTGCAGCAGGTCGACCGGGGCAAGCTCGACCTGGCCGCGCCCGTCGCGCAGTACCTGCCCGCGTTCGACGGCCCCGGCAAGTCCGCGGTCACCGTGCAGATGCTGCTGACCCACACCAGCGGCCTGCCGGTCGGCCCGTCGATCCCGGAGACGTCGAAGAAGCCGGACGTCGCGGCGCGCTGGGAGTACATCGTCTCGACCCCGCTCGCCGACGGGGTCGCGCCCGGGACGCTGTTCCGCTACACCAGCCTCGGCCTGCTGCTCACCCAGCAGATCCTCGAGAAGCTCACCGGCAAGCCGCTCGATCAGCAGGTGAAGAACGAGATCACCGGCCCGCTGGGGCTGCGCGACACCGGCTTCAAGCCGAAGAACTGGCTCAGCGCCGCCGACCAGGCCAACCGCCTCGCCGCCACCGACGCCCGAACGTCTCGCGGCCTGCTGCGCGGCACCGTGCACGACGACATCTGCAACGTCCTCGGCGGCGTGGCCGGCTCGGCGGGCATCTTCACCACGGCGGCCGACCTGTCGGTGCTGGGGCTCATGTTCCTCGGCGGCGGGCAGGTCAACGGCAAGCGCATCCTGTCCGAGGCGACGGTGCGCAACATGCTCACCAACAAGAACTCGGGCCTGCCGGCCACCGACGTCGACCGGCCGAACCGCACCTCGACGCACGGGATCGGGCTCGAGCTCGACCAGTCGTGGTTCATGGGGCGGCTGGCGGGGTCGGGAGGCTACGGTCACACCGGCTTCACGGGCTGTGAGATCGTCGTCGAGCCGAGGCGCAAGCTCGTCCTGGTGCTGCTGACGAACCGGGCCCACCCGAACTGGAGCTGGGCCAACCCCGACCCGACCCGCGTGGCCGTCGCCAACATCCTGGCCGACGCGATCTGAGCCGGACCCGGCCGGCCCACGCGGTCACCCGGGCGCGCCACCGCCGGTGATGCGGGCCACGGCGGCCGTGCACGCGTCGCGCCACAGATCGTCGTCGTGGCCCCAGGTGTCGTGGTTGAACGGCCGCCGGTCGGGTGCCGCGATCGCCGCCTCGAGGACCGCGACGGCCTCGGCCGCCGCGGGCCCGATCTCGGCCAGGCAGCGGACGGCCTCCAAACCGCGCGGGCTGTGCGTGGCGTGGCGCACCAGGACCGGGACGACCGGGGCCGGGTCGCCGGTGGCGTGCCAGTAGGCGACCGCGGCCCGCATCGACTGCCACTCGTCCTCGTCGGTGAACAGCGCGCGCAGGTCGGGGGCCAGGCCCGCGGCCGCACGGCCCGCGGCCGGGAGGGCGAACAGGGCCTCGGTGCGCTGCCAGGCGCGCGGCGCGGCGAGGGCCGCCGCGGCCTCGGCGAGCAGCGGGGCCGGGTCGCCGGTGAGCCGGGCCAGGGCCGCCGCGGCCGGGAGGCGGACGGTCAGCTCGGCGTGCCCGAGCAGGGCGGTCAGCTCCGGCACCGCCGCCGCGGCGGCCGGGCCGAGCGCGCCGAGCGCCTCGATGGCGGCGGTCGAGGGGTTCTGCTCGCCGAGGCAGCCCCGCAGCGCCGGCACGAGCGGCGCGGCCGAGGCGGGGGCCGGGTGCAGGCGCGCGGCCGTCGCGATCAGCAGGTCCCGCTCGAAGCCGGGCCGGGCCCGGGCGATCGCGGGCAGCAGGGCGGCGCGCGTCGCCGTGGCCCAGGCGCCGAGGCGGGGCAGGGCCGGCTGCAGCGGCCTCAGGTCGAACACGAGCGACGGCACCGGCCGGGTCGCGTCGGCCATCTGCTCGCGCAGCGCCCGGTTGCGGCCCACCGCCGGGTCCCGCTCGCCGGCCGCGGCGATGAACGCGCTGAGCCGCTCGTGGCCCGTCAGCGCCGCCGGCGGGGGAGCGGCCGGGGCGGACAGGACGCGGGCGATGTGGGCATCGGCGCGCGGGTCCTCCAGGGCGACGAGGGCCGTCAGGGCCCGCGCGGCGGTCGCGTCCAGGCCCGGGGCGCGATCGACCACCGCCCACAGCGCGTCGGCGCCGGTCGCGGCGCGGCCGGCGGCGGCCAGGTGGGACGCGGCCCAGAACCGGACGGCGGGGTCCGGGTCGTCCAGGCGCGCGGCCAGGAGCGGGGCCAGTGCCGCGGCCGCGGCGCGCCAGGTGCGCATGGGGTCCTCGGCGGCGTACACCGCGCCCGCGCGCACCATCGGGTCCGGGTGTGCCAGCCAGGCGGACAGGACGCGCACCTGGGTGGGCCAGTCCCGCTCGGCCGCGCTGAGCACCCACGCCAGCGGGTCGTCGCTGTCCCACGGCAGCCGCCCGACCGCGCGCAGGACCGCCGGGCCGTCGGCGGCGAGGATCCCGGCCGGGGCGGGGTCGCCCGCCAGGAGGTGCGCCATGGCGGCGACGACCCGCGGCAGGGGCTCGGGATCGGCCAGGGCACGCGGGTCGAGCACGCCGCGGGCGCGCAGGGCCAGGATCGCCGCGGCGCGCACGAGCGGGCTCGGGTCGGTCGCGGCCCGCTCGCGCAGCGCGGCCGTGTCGGCGCCGGCCGTGCCGGTATGAGACGTGCCGGTATGGGCCGTGCCGGCGTGGGCCGTGCCGAGGGCGGCGAGCGTGTAGGCGGCCGCCGCGCGGGTGTCCTCGGACGGCGCGGCGGACAGCAGGCGCACGTAGACCGGGCGGCCCGCGGCGACCGCGGACCGGGCGGCCGCGACCCATGCCAGCTCCTCGGCCAGCTCCTCGGCCAGCTCCTCGGCCAGCTCCCCGCCCGAGCCGCGCTCGTGCACCGCCAGGAACGACGAGCCCTCCGCGATCGAGGCCAGCAGGTGCAGCACGCCGGCGGCGTCGGCGCCGGGCGCGTCCAGGACCTCGATGAGGAACGGCACGGCCGGGGCGGTCGCCTCGTAGACGGTGCCCTGGTGCCAGATGCTGCCGTAGAGGGCGTGCAGCGCCTCCTCGTCACCGGTGGCCAGGCGGCGCAACAGGTCGGGAACGTCGTCGGCCTCGCCGTAGGCGTGGGTCAGCTGCGGCCATGCCACCGCATCCAGCTCCGTCAACATGCCCGGCACGGTACCGGGTGCGTCGCGGCCGGTCCCGCGCGACCTGCGGGCCATCGCGGCGGCGCGAATCCGGGTAGTCTCGGCGACCGTGCGAGCGATCCGGTGCACCCGGTTCGGCGGCCCCGAGGCCGGGCGCGGTCAGGACGGGCCGGTGCCGAGCCCTCGCAGCCCCGCCTCCCACCGCGCGCGGCGCTCCGCCGGCGTCTGTTCCCACCACGGCGTTCCCCGTTCGCCGAGCGCCACCTTCGCCGCCTGCACCCGGGCGCGCGCCGGGGCCGGGTCCTGCCCCGACCGCAGCGCCCGGCCGACGTCCCGCCGCGCGGCCATGAGGGCCCGGCGCAGTGCCGCGGCCACGTCCCCGGGCACGGCCGGGTCGGTCGCGCGCCAGCGCCGGCCGGAGATCACGACGTAGCGGCCCTCCTCGGTGTGCTCCATCGCTACCTCGCCATGAGTGCCAGCTGGATCGCCAGGCGCTCGTCCGGGTCGTCGAGCCGGTCGCCGAACAGCTCGCGCAGGCGGCGCAGGCGGTACCGGATGGTCTGCGGATGCGTGTGCAGCTCCCGCGCGGCCGGGACCACCTGGCCCTGGCCGCGCAGCCAGGCGTGCAGCGTCTCGGTCAGCGGGCGGCGGGCGGCCGGGCTCAGCGCCGCCAGCGGGGCCAGCGCGCGCGAGGCGAGGCGGTCGGCGACCCCCGGCTCCCAGCCCAGCAGCAGCGGCACCAGGTGCTCGTCGCAGGCCAGGACGCCCTCGGGCAGCCGGCCCGCCTGCTGCAGTGCGAGGGCCTTGCGCGAGATGCGGTACGACTGGCGCGCCTCCCGCACCGCCACCCCCGGCCCGATCGCCGCCCGCCGCCCGGCCAGGGAGCGCTCCAGCGCGTGCGGCGAAGGGGCCAGCAGCCGCGTCGCGCCGTCGATGACGGTCGCGATCGCGCCGCCGCCCACGGCCCGTGCCAGGTGCTCGGCGTCGGTGCCCTCGACGCTGACCGCGCACACGGACGCGGGCAGCGGCCAGTTCGCCGCCTCGGCGGCGGCCAGCAGGGCCGCCTCGGCCGGCGGGTCGGGCTGCACGAGCAGCGTGATGAGCCGGCGCCGCAGCTGCGCCCAGTCCCGCGCCGCGTCGCGCTGCTCGTCCAGGTAGCCCTCCGCGGCCGCGCCGGCCAGGGCGTCGACGTAGCCGAACAGGGCGGCGGCGGTGGCGTACAGCTGCGGCGGTTCCAGCGGCCCCGGGCGCTGCACGAGCGTGGCCCAGAACGTCTGCGCGCCGAGCGTGAGGATCGAGCGCAGCGCGTCGACGCGGTGGCCCTCGCGGTATTCGGTCCGGCCGAGCTCGGCGAACAGCGACAGGGTCGGGGCGAGGTCGGCGCCCGAGATGAAGGTGGCCACGGCGGTCTCGACGCCCAGGGTGAGCCCGTGGCCCTGGCCGCCGGTGAGCGAGCGGCCCTGCTCGCGCATCGCGGCGCGGACCGCGGCCAGCACCGCGTTTGTCACCGGGGTGACAAACTCCGGCGGAAAATGTGTTTCGGGCACCAACGATTTTGGCACGCGGATGCCTAGCCTGGTCGGGTGGATGCGGATGTGATCGTGATCGGTGCCGGGCTGGCCGGGCTGGTGGCGGCGGCCGAGGTGGCCGACGCGGGCAAGCGCGTGATCCTGCTCGACCAGGAGGGCGAGCAGAGCATCGGCGGGCAGGCCTTCTGGTCGTTCGGCGGGCTGTTCCTCGTGGACTCGCCGGAGCAGCGGCGGATGGGCATCAAGGACTCCGCCGAACTCGCCTGGCAGGACTGGCTCGGCAGCGCCCAGTTCGACCGGGCCGAGGACGAGTGGCCGCGGCGCTGGGCCGAGGCCTACGTCCACTTCGCCGCCGGGGAGAAGCGCGCCTGGCTGCGCTCCATGGGCCACCGCCTCTTCCCGGTCGTGGGCTGGGCCGAGCGCGGCGGCGGGCCGGCCGACGGGCACGGCAACTCGGTCCCGCGCTTCCACATCACCTGGGGCACCGGCCCGGGCGTCGTCGAACCGTTCGAGCGGCGGGTCCGCGCCGGCGACCGGGTGGACCTGCGCTTCCGGCACCGCGTCGACGAGCTGCTCCCGGGCGGGGTGGTGCGCGGCACGATCCTGGAGCCGACGACCGTCGCGCGTGGACAGTCGAGCTCCCGCACCGCGGTCGGGGAGTTCGAGCTGTCGGCGTCGGCGGTCATCGTGACGTCGGGCGGCATCGGCGGCGACCACGACCTCGTGCGCAAGGCGTGGCCGGCGCGGCTGGGCGCCCCGCCGCGCCGGATGGTCGCGGGCGTGCCCGCGCACGTCGACGGGCGGATGCTCGGCATCACCGAGGCGGCCGGCGGGCACGTCATCAACCCCGACCGGATGTGGCACTACACCGAGGGCCTGCGCAACTGGGACCCGATCTGGCCCGACCACGGCATCCGGATCCTGCCCGGCCCGTCGTCGCTGTGGCTGGACGCGACGGGCCGGCGGCTGCCGGCGCCGTGCTTCCCGGGCTTCGACACGCTGAGCACCCTGCGGCACATCACGGCGACGGGGTACGACCACAGCTGGTTCATCCTCACCCAGAAGATCATCGAGAAGGAGTTCGCGCTCTCGGGCTCCGAGCAGAACCCCGATCTCACCAACCGCAGCGTGCGCCAGGTCCTGCAGCGGGTGAAGAAGGGCGCGCCGGGCCCGGTCGAGGCGTTCAAGCAGCACGGCGCCGACTTCGTCGTGGCCTCCACGCTCGACGAGCTCATCGCCGGGATGCGCCGCCTCGAGCCGGACGCGCCGCTCGACGCCGCGGCCGTCAAGGCCACCGTCGAGGCCCGCGACCGCGCGATGACCAACACGTTCACGAAGGACGCGCAGATCACGGCCCTGCGCGGCGCCCGTTCGTACCGCGGCGACAAGCTCATCCGCGTCGCCTCCCCGCACCGCCTGCTCGACCCGAAGGCCGGGCCGCTCATCGCGGTGCGCCTGAACATCCTCACCCGCAAGACCCTCGGCGGGCTGGAGACCGACCTCTCCGGCCGCGTGCTGCGCGCCGACGGCACCCCGCTCCCCGGCGTGTACGCGGCCGGCGAGGTGGCCGGCTTCGGCGGCGGCGGCATGCACGGCTACAACTCGCTGGAGGGCACGTTCCTGGGCGGCTGCCTGTTCTCGGGCCGCACGGCGGGCCGGGCCGCGTCCCAAGCGGTCTGACCGCGGCACCAGTAGCATCAGGTCGCATGCGACGACCGCCCCTCTCGGGCCTGCTGGCACTCGCGGCGACCGTCCCCGGCGTGGTGGTCGCGCTCGCGGGCGCCGAGGTCCCGGCGCCCGTGGCCGCGCTCGTCTTCGGCGGCGCGATCGTCGGCGCCGCGTTCGTGCTGGCCTGGGCGGCCGAGGCGGCCCAGGTCGACGTGTCCGCCGGCCTGGCGGTCGCGGTCCTGGCCCTGATCGCGGTGCTCCCCGAGTATTCGGTCGACTTCGTCTTCGCCTGGCGGGGCGGCGAGGCGGCGCGGCAGTGGGGCGCCGACTGCCAGCCGCCCGGCGGCGACGGCACCCCCGCGTGCTCGCTGGCGCTGGCCAACATGACGGGCGCCAACCGGATCCTGGTCGGCATCGGCTGGGTCGTCGTGGTGCTCATCGCGTGGCGGCGCTCGAAGGAGCGCGGCATCACCCTCGGCCGCGCCGACGCCGTCCCGCTCGCGTTCCTCACGATCGCGTCGCTGTACTGCCTGATCCTGCCCTTCAAACGGACCCTCACGCTCTGGGACACCGTCGTGCTCGTGGCGGTCTTCGTCGCCTACAGCTGGCGGGTGTCACGGGCCCCGGCCGGGGAGCCGGAGCTGATCGGGCCCTCGGCGTGGGTCGGCAACCTGGCCAAGGTCCCGCGCCGCACCACGGTGATCGCCCTGTTCCTGGTCTCGGCCGCGGTCATCCTGCTCGCCGCCGAACCGTTCGCGCAGAGCCTGGTCGACACCGGCCGGCAGCTCGGCATCAGCCAGTTCCTGCTCGTGCAGTGGGTGGCGCCGCTGGCCTCGGAGGCGCCCGAGCTGCTGGTGGCCGGGTTGTACGCCTACCGCCTGCACACCACCGAGGCCCTCGGCGCGCTGGTGTCCTCGAAGGTCAACCAGTGGACGCTGCTGGTCGGCACGCTGCCGGTGGTCTTCGCCGCCTCCAGCCGCGGCTGGTCGGGGCTGCCGATCGAGCCGGCCCAGCGCGGCGAGCTGCTGCTCACCGCGGCGCAGTCGCTGCTCGCCATCGCGTTGCTGCTCGGGCTGACGCTGAGCCTGCGGGCCGCGCTGGTGCTGCTCGGGCTGTTCCTGGTCCAGTTCGTGCTCGCCGCCGTGCTGCCGCGCGAGCACCACGGCCGCGAGCTGGTCGCCCTCAGCGTCGTGTATCTCGCCCTGGCCGTCGTCGCCGTGGTCCGCAAGCGCGCCTGCCTCGTGCCGATGCTGCGCGACGGGCTGCTCACGCGCTACTCGGACCTCGGCGGCGAGATGCACTGCACCACGACGGGCGGCGGGCGGCTGCGGCTGCGGACCCGCCTGCGCGCCGCCATGTCGGTGCATCCCAACGGCTGATCACCGTGGCGCGCGACCGGCTCGCACCTGCCGTACGCTGCCACGCGTGACGGATCGACGGCGGCTCACCAGCCAACGGATCTTCGCGCTGACGATCGGCGCGCTGACCCTGCTCATCGTGCTCGGCTCGTGGGCCGGATACGCCTCGCTGGCCGACACCACGCGGGTCTCCGACCGGCTGCAGCAGCGCATCTCCCCGGCCGCCACGGCCGTCGTCGAGATCGGCGCGGCCCTCGTCGACCAGGAGACCGCCGTGCGCGGGTTCGTCCTGGCCCGCGAGCCGGACTTCCTCGCGCCGTACCACGAGGGCGTCGCCACCGAGCACCGTGTCGCCGACCGGCTGCGGACCCTGCTCGCCGACGAGCCGCACGCGCTGGAGCGCCTGGAGGCCATCGAGCGGGCGGCCGCCGGGTGGCGCACGGCGTACGCCGAGGCCCTCATCGCCGCCCCGAACCCCGACTCGCCGCTGGTCGTGTCGAGCAAGGCGGCGTTCGACGCGCTGCGCAACGACGTGAGCGTGCTGCAGCAGCGGGTCGACGAGGCCCGGGCGGCCGGGCGGCGGGCGCTGGACACCTCCCGCCACCGCCGCGACATCATCTTCGGCATCATCGCCGGCGGGCTGCTGCTCGGCCTGTTCGCGATCTCGCTCATGCTGCAGCGGCTGGTGCTGCGCCCGCTCGAGCAGCTGCAGACGTCGGTGCGCCGGGTCGCCGACGGGGACTTCGAGCACCACGTGCCGGCCGGCGGCCCGCCGGACCTAGCCGAGCTGGGCTCCGACGTGGAGGCGATGCGGGAGCGGATCGTGACCGCGCTGGCCGAGAGCCGGGGGCAGGAGGAGCGGCTGCGGCGCTCGAACTCCGACCTGGAGCAGTTCGCCTACGTCGCCAGCCACGACCTGCAGGAGCCGCTGCGCAAGATCGCGTCCTTCTGCCAGATGCTGCAGCGCCGGTACGCCGAGCAGCTCGACGACCGCGCCCGGCAGTACATCGCCTTCGCCGTCGACGGGGCGACCCGCATGCAGGCGCTCATCAACGACCTGCTCGCGTTCTCCCGGGTCGGCCGCGTCTACGACAACGTCACCGAGGTCGACCTGTCCGCGACGATGCGCCGGGTGCGCTCGGATCTCGAGGCTCGCATGCTCGACACCGACACCGTCCTGGAGTGCCCGGAGGACCTGCCGGTGGTCCAGGGCGACCCGACGCTGCTGGCGATGCTCTGGCAGAACCTCATCAGCAACGCCATCAAGTTCCGCAAGCCCGACACCCCGCCGCACATCGTCGTCGACCGGCAGGACGAGGACGGGTTCCACCGGTTCTCGGTGCAGGACAACGGCATCGGCATCGAGGCGCAGTTCGAGGACAAGATCTTCGTGATCTTCCAGCGGCTGCATCCGCGCGACGTGTACCCGGGCACGGGCATCGGCCTGGCGATCTGCAAGCGGATCGTCGAGCACCACGGCGGCCGGATCTGGCTCGACGCGACCTACACCGGCGGCGCCCGCCTCTGCTTCACGCTGCCGGTCCCCGCCGCGGACGAGTCCTAGCGGCACACCCCGTCCAGCAACAGCGCGATCGAGCGTTCGGCGTCGGCGGGGGCGCCGGACAGCATCGCGACGAGCAGGGCCAGGTCGTCCGGCACGAGGTCGGGCCGCACCCGGCCCTGTTGCTGCGCGCGGCGCAGCGCGGGGGCCAGCGCCGCGGCCAGCCGCCGGTCGAGGCCGTCGGGGGCGGCGAGCAGCGGGCGCACGACCGCGTAGAGGCGCAGGGCCGAGGCGAGCAGGTCCCGGAAGGCGCACGCGTCGTCGGCCTCGAGGCGGGCGAGCTGGTCGGCCACCACCGCGTCGACGAGGGTGGGGCGGTCGCGGAAGTGGCGGTACAGCGTCGCCTGCCCGACCCCGGCGCGCCGCGCGACCTCGGGCATCAGCACCCCGGCCCGGCTCAGCATCAGCTCGCTGGCCGCGCGCACGATCGCCGAGCGGTTGCGCTGCGCGTCGCGCCGCCGCGGCGTCGGGACCCCGTAGAGCACCAGAGTATGTTACCGACCGGTAATGATAATGTCACGGACTTCTCATTCTCGGAACGGGCTCCTAGGCTCCCGCCACCACGAAGCGCTACCCCGCCAGGAGCGTGCGCATGACCCGTTCCCGCCAGACCATCGTCCTCGCCGCCGCCGCCGTCCTCGCCGCGGTCATCCTCCAGGCGCCGCCCGCCGCCGCGGCCGCGCCCACCACGAAGTTCGTCGACATCGCCGGGGCCGGCGGCGTCACCCTCAAGGCCAACGTCGTCGCCCCCGCCGACACCGCGAAGCACCCCGCGATCGTGTTCCCGTCCAGCTGGGGGCTCAACGACCTCGAATACCTCGCCCAGGCCAAGACGCTGGCCGGGCGCGGGTACGTCGTCGTGTCCTACACCCCGCGCGGCTGGTGGGCCTCCGGCGGCGAGATCGACACCGCCGGGCCGCAGGACCTCGCCGACCTGTCGAAGATCGTCGACTGGACGATCGCGAACACCGCGGCCGACCCGGCCCGCATCGGCGCGGCCGGCGTCAGCTACGGCGCCGGGATCAGCCTGCTCGGATCCGCGTTCGACAAGCGCATCCGCGCGGTCGTCATGATGAGCGGCTGGACCGACCTCGTCTACAGCCTCTACGGCGACAACACCCGCCACCAGCAGTCCGCCGGGCTGCTGAGCCTCGCCGCGAGCCTGCTCGGCCACCCGGGCACCGACCTGAGCGGCAAGCTCGCCGACTTCAACGCCGACCGCAACGTCGAGGCGGTGCAGGCCTGGGCCCGGGTGCGCTCGGCGGCCACGTACCTCGACGCCATCAACGCGAACCAACCGGCCGTGATGATCGCGAACGCGTGGGGCGACTCCTTCTTCCCGCCCGACCAGCTCGTGGACTTCTTCGGCCGGCTGCAGACCCCGAAGCGGCTCGAGCTGCGCCCCGGGGACCACGCGATCGCCGAGTTCACCGGCATCCTGGGGCTGCCCAACGGCGCCTGGACGAGTCTGTACCGCTGGTTCGACCAGTACCTCGCGGGCGTGGACACGGGCATCGGCGCCGAAGCGCCGGTCCAGCTGCAACCGCTGAACGCGGGGGCCGAGCAGTACGCGTCGTGGTCGGCGCTGAACACCTCGGTCCGGCGCTACGGGCTCGGCCCGGTCCGCTGGCTCGACGGCACCGGCCTGCTCGGCGGCGCCCCGAGCACCGGCTGGAGCAAGACGCTGCCGGGCGACCTCGACACCGTCGCGGGCGGCGGCGTGGTGCTGCTGACCAACGGCGTCGGCGCGTTCACCGGCCAGCAGCCGCAGATCTGGCTGCCCGCGGTGGACCGCCTGCGGGCGGGCGTGTGGGCGTCGCAGCGGCCGGCCTCGGCGCTGCGCATCCGCGGCATCCCGCGGGTGCACCTGAACCTGACCGGCACCGCGGCGCAGGGGACGCTCATCGCGTACCTCTACGACCTCGACAGCCTCGGCAACGCGAAGCTCATCACGCACGCCCCGGTCTCCTGGCTCGGCACCGCGACCGGCAGCCGCTCGGTCGACGTGGCGCTCTCGGCGACCGCGTACGACGTCCCGGCCGGCCACTCGCTCACCCTGGTCGTGGACACCACCGATCCGCTCTACTACGACGCGAACACCCTGGGCGGCACCGTCACCGTCGCGGGCGGATCATATGCGGACGTGCCGATCCGGTAGAACGGCTGCATGAACATCATCCGCACCGACCACGTCCTGGAGGTGCCGCTCGACCACGACGACCCCGCGGGCGAGACCATCGCCGTCTACGCCCGCGAGGTCGTCGCCCCCGGCGGCGAGGACAAGCCGTGGCTGGTGTTCCTGCAGGGCGGCCCCGGCAGCGCCTCGCCGCGCCCGCTCGGCCGCGAGTCCTGGGTGGGGCGGGCCCTCGACGACTACCGGGTGCTGCTGCTCGACCAGCGCGGCACCGGCCGCTCGGCCCGCGTCAGCCGCCACAGCGTCACGCGGCGCGGCGGCCCGCAGGCGCAGGCCGACTACCTGTCGCACTTCCGCGCCGACAGCATCGTCCGCGACGCCGAGTGCTTCCGCCGCCACCTGCTCGGCGAGGCCCGGTGGACGGTGCTGGGCCAGAGCTTCGGCGGCTTCTGCGCCGTCACCTACCTGTCGTTCGCCCCCGAAGGACTGCGCGAGGTGCTCATCACCGGCGGGCTGCCCGGCCTGCACGCGCGGGCCGAGGACGTCTACCGGCACACCTATCCGCGCGTCGCGGCGCGCAACGCGGCCCACTACGCGCGCTACCCGAACGACGTCGAGGCCGTGCGCGCCATCGCCGAGCACCTGCGCGCCCACGACGTCCGGCTCCCCGACGGCGCCCCGCTGACCGTCGAGGCCTTCCAGACGCTGGGCGTCGCGCTGGGCTCCAGCACCGGCTCCCACGAGCTGCACTATCTGACCGAGGACGCCTTCGAGGCCCCCGGTGTGCTGTCCGACGCCTTCCTCGCCGAGGTCCACCACCGCCTGAGCTACGCGACGCGGCCGGTCTTCCCGCTGCTGCACGAGGCCATCTACGGCCAGGGCCCCGGCGCCACCGCCTGGGCCGCGCAGCGCCTGCGCGCGGACCACCCCGAGTTCGACGCCCTGGCCACGGACGCCCCGGTCTACTTCACCGGCGAGATGACCTATCCGTGGCAGTTCGAGAACGACCCGGCGCTGGCCCCGCTGCGCGAGGCGGCCGAGCTCCTCGCGGCCCGCGACTCGTGGCCCCGCCTCTACGACCCGCAGGCCCTGGCGCGCAACGAGATCCCGGTCGCGGCCGCGGTGTACTACGACGACATGTACGTCGAGCGCGAGCTCTCCCTGGCCACCGCCGGCGCGATCCGGGGCGCCCGCGTCTGGGTCACCAACGAGCACGAGCACGACGCCCTGCGGGTCAGCTCCGGCCCGGTGCTCGACCGCCTCCTCGCCCTCGTCCGCGACGTGGACGTCCACCGGCCCTGAGCCGGCCGCGAACCCCGTCGGGCGGCGGCCCCGGCGCCTCGACCGGCCCGGGCGGCCCGTGACGGCGACCGTCAGCGGTGCGCGGCCACCGGCTCGTGGTGGGCGGCCCGGTCGGGCCCGTCCGGCTCGGCGTGCACGGCGGCGGCGGTGAGCCGCGGCACGGCGTGGATCAGCCGGTGCTCGGCGTCGTGGGCGATCGCGTGGGCCTGCACGACGGTGGCGGTCGCGGCGACGGCGATCTGGCACTCGGCGCGCAGCTGGTGGCCGATCCAGCGCAGCCGGACCTCGCCGACCTCGCGCACCTCGGGCGTGTCGCGCAGGGTGGACTCGACCCGGTCGACGAGCTGCGGGTCGACCGCGTCCATGAGCCGCCGGTACACCTCCCGTGCCGCGTCCTTGAGCACGAACAGGATCGCGACGGTGATGAGCAGGCCGACGACGGGGTCGGCCCAGCGCCAGCCGATCGCCACCCCGCCAGCACCGGCGAGGACGGCGAGCGAGGTGAACCCGTCGGTGCGGGCGTGCAGGCCGTCGGCGACGAGGGCGGCCGAGCCGATGCGCCGGCCCACGGCGATGCGGTGCCGGGCGACGACCTCGTTGCCGAGGAAGCCGATGAGCCCGGCGGCGGCGACGTAGCCGAGGTGCCGCACGTCCGCGGGATGCCGGAGCCGCTGGACCGCCTCGTAGCCGGCCAGCACGCAGGACGCGGCGACGCACAGCACGATGACGATGCCGGCGAGGTCCTCGGCCCGGCCGTAGCCGTAGGTGTACCGGCGGGTGGCGACCCGGCGGCCGATGACGAACGCGATGCCCAGGGGGACGGCGGTCAGCGCGTCGGCGACGTTGTGCAGCGTGTCGCCGAGCAGGGCCACCGACTGCGAGAACACCACGACGACCGCCTGGAGCACGGACGTGGCCCCGAGCACCGCGAGGGAGATCCACAGGGCGCGGATACCCTCGCGGGAGGCCTCCATCGCCGGGTCGACCTTGTCCGTGGCGTCGTGCGAATGCGGCGTGACGGCGTGGCCGATCCGGCGCCACCAGCGCTTCGGCTCATGATCATGGTGGTGATCCGGCGGCGCCGTGTCCTGCGTGTGCGCGTGGCCTTGCTCGGCGGTCATGGTCGAACTCCGTCAGGTCGCGGTCCGGTCGCGTCCTCTCGACTGTATGTGCCCGTGTACGCACATGACAACGGTCGGGCCGGCTCCGCATGCGGGAGCATCCGGCCGGGCCGTGACCGCCGGATGGCAGACTTGCTCCCATGCGTGGACGCGACAGTGCGGCAACTGCCGGCGATCTGCAACAGCCGCCGACGGCGGCGCAGGTCGACGTGGCGGTCACGGCGCTGCGCATGCTGGCCGACCCGACCCGGCTGCGCCTGCTGTGGGAGCTGCGCGACGGCGAGCACGACGTCACCACGCTGACCGCCGCGGTCGGCGCCGCCCGGCCGGCCGTGTCGCAGCACCTCGGCAAGTTGCTGCTGGCCGGGCTGGTCAGCACCCGCCGGGACGGCCGCCGGGTGCTCTACCGGGCGCGCGGCGGCCACGTCCGCCGCCTCGTTCGCGAGGCCCTCGACACCGCGGCCCACCACCTCACCGGTGAACCCGAGCACGACTGACGGAGCCCACACCGGGCCGCCCGCACCGGGCCGCCCGCACCGGGCCGCCCACACCGGCCACCGCCCGCCCGCGCAGCCCCGCGGCGCTCGTCAGAGACGCCCGGGGCGGGCGCCGGTCGGGCGCCCGCCCCGTCTCCTGATCCCCAGGAGTCTCAGTGCCGCGGCTTCTGCGTCACCCGCGGCCGCACGAGCGGCGGGCCCGCCGCGGCCAGGTCGCCCTGGACGGTGCGCAGCGCCTTCTTCGGCTGGTAGTTCGCGTCCCACAGGCAGCCGGAGCCCTCCGGCGGGTTCTTGAACCAGCCCGGGATCCACGAGTGCTTGTCGGTGAAGCCCCACACCGTGAACGACAGGCAGTGGGGGTTCATGAGGCACGCCTGGAGCAGGACGTGGTAGTTGTACGCCGCGGCCTGGTCGCGGGCGTTGAGGTCGGCGCCCGCCGCGTCCAGCGCCGGGTCGGACGCGTTCTTCGTCAGGCTGCGCGCGTCGGCCTCGGTGAAGGCGACGGCCAGGCCGAGGTCGGTGAACTTCTGCAGCGCGTCGGCCACGGCGAAGACGTCGTAGTTGCCGTACTGGGTGCTGAGGTGGCCCTGGCTGCCGACGCCGTCGATCGGCACGCCCTGGGCGCGCAGCTTGCGGACCATGTCGTAGACGAACCGGGTCTTGTCGCCGGGGCCGCCGTCGCCGAACGCCTCGATGTTGTAGTCGTTGTAGAACAGCAGCGCCTTCGGGTCGGCGGCGCGGGCCCAGCGGAAGGCGTCGGCGAGGTAGTCCGGGCCGAGCAGGTCGGCGAACCGCTGCTTCAGCGAGCCGGTGTCGCCGCCGAGGTGGATCGCCGACGGGGTCTCCCACGGGTCGGAGACGGCCTCGTTGACCACGTCCCACTGCCAGATCCGCCCGCGGTAGCGGCTCACCACGTCGGTGATGTGCCGCTTGAGCAGGGCGCGCAGCTGCGGGCCGTCGATCGTGCCGTCCTGGATGCCGGTGCTGAGCCAGCCGGGCAGCTGGCTGTACCAGGCCAGGACGTGGCCGCGTACCTGCTGGTGGTTGCGCTCGGCGGCGGCGACGAAGGCGTCGGCGGCGGCCCAGTCGTAGGTGCCGCGGGTGGGCTCCAGGCTCTCCCACTTCATCGCGTTCTCGGCGGTGACGGTGGAGAACTGTCCGTCCACCATGGACCGGTACTGCGGGTCGGCCGCGTCGGCGTAGGCGGCCGCGTCCACGGCGGTGCCGAACGCCAGGCCGTTGCGGGCCGCGAGCCCGCGCAGGCTCTGGTCCTGCGTCGCCGGCGGGCGGGGACCGCCGGCGGACGCCGCGACACCGCCGAGCGTGGCCGCGACCACGGCCGCCAGAAGGCCGGCCGTGGCCATGGTGCGTAATGTCATGAGGGTGGCTCCCGATTGTTTCGAAACAATTCCGGATTCGCCTTGAGACATCGACGCTATTGCCCACACAAAGACGAGTCAACAAGCCGCCGTTATCGAAACATCTATTGGCGCGACACCCGCTTGCTGATGATGTCGAAGGCGACCGCGGCAATCAGCACGAGGCCCTTGATGGCCTGCTGCCAGGCCGCGTCCACGCCCAGAATCGACAGGCCCATGTTCAGCACGCCCATGATGAGCGCGCCGATCACGGCCCCGGTGACCTTGCCGATTCCGCCGGTCACGGCCGTGCCGCCGATGAACGCGGCCGCGATCGCGTCCAATTCGTAGTTGGTGCCCGCGCCCGCGACACCGGCGCCGGCGCGCGAGGTGGTGACGACCGCGGCGACACCGGCCAGAATGCCCATGTTGACGAAGATGAGGAAAGTTACACGCTTCGTCTTCACGCCCGAAAGTTTCGCTGCGGCGAGATTTCCGCCCATCGCGTAGATGTGCCGGCCGAATACCGTGTTGCCCATGATGTACGTGTACAGCATGACGAGCGCGCCGACGATGACGAGCACGTTGGGGGTGCCGTCGGTGCTCTCGGCGAGCAGGTAGGTGATGTAGCCGATGAGGGCCGTGAACACCACGAGCTTGCCGACGAACGCGGCCTGCGGTTCGAGGCGCAGGTCGTAGCGGATCAGCTCGCGGCGGGTGCGCAGCTGGAAGAAGGCCAGGCCGCCGATCGCCACGAGACCCACGAGCAGCGTCATGCCGTCGAGGTTGCCCACGAAGCCCAGCGCGTTGGGCAGCGACTTGGCCGCGATGGCGCCGAAGCCCTTGTCCTGCACCGGCACCGTCTGACTGACCGCGAGCACGGCCAGGCCCCGGAAGAGCAGCATGCCGCCCAGCGTCACGATGAAGGCGGGGATGCCGACGTACGCGATCCAGAAGCCCTGCCAGCATCCGACGACGACGCCGATGACGATGGACGCGGCCACCGCCAGGGGCCACGGCCAGCCCCAGTGGGTGATCATCAGGGCGCAGACGCCGCCGATGAAGGCCACGATGGACCCGACCGACAGGTCGATGTGCTGGGCGACGATGACCATCACCATGCCGATCGCCAGGATCAGCACGTAGGCGTTCTGCTGCACCAGCGCGGCGACGTTGTCGGGGTAGAGCAGGCGCCCGTCGGTCAGCACCTGGAACGTGACGACGATGGCGATCAGCACCGTCAGCATGCCGTACTGCCACAGGTTCTGCCCGAGATAGCCGCGCAGCGAGGACGCCTCGGTGGGCTTCGTCTCCGGCGGCACGGTCTCGACTGCGCTCACGCCGCCACCTCCGCAAGCTCCGGCGCCGGCGCGAGGCAACTGCGCATCCGGTGAGCGGCCCCTTCGCTCCGCTGCGGGCCGCTCATCGCGACACCCCGCTCCGGTCCATCGTCATGTATCGCATCAGGCCCTCCTGGGTCGCCTCGGCGCGGTCCATCTCGCCGGTGATCCGGCCCTGGCTCATCGCGTAGATCCGGTCGCAGATCCCGAGCAGCTCCGGCAGCTCGGATGAGATGACCACGACCGCCTTGCCGGCATCCGCCAGCGCGTTGATGATTTCGTAGATCTCGTACTTCGCCCCGACGTCGATCCCGCGGGTCGGCTCGTCGAGGATGAGCACCTCCGGCTCGGTGAAGAGCCACTTGCTCAGCACGACCTTCTGCTGGTTGCCGCCGGAGAGCTTGCCGGTGAGCACCGCGACGGAGTCGGCCTTGACCCGCATCTCCCGGCGCAGCCGCTCGGCCCGGTGGACCTCCTCGGCGTTGTTGACGATGCCGAGGCGCGCGACGGCCGCGAGCTTGGCCGCGGTGATGTTGCGCTTGATGTCCTCGATGAGGTTGAGGCCGTAGCGCTTGCGGTCCTCCGTCGCGTAGGCGATCCCGTGCCCGATGGCCTCGTCGACGCTGCGCACCCGGACCTCCCGGCCGTGCAGGGAGATCCGGCCGGAGATGCCGGTGCCGTAGCTGTGGCCGAACACGCTCATCGCCAGTTCGGTGCGGCCGGCGCCCATCAGCCCCGCGATGCCCACGATCTCCCCGCCGCGCACGTGCAGCGCCGCGTTGTCGACCACGACCCGGCCGCGGTCGATCGGGTGGTGCACGGTCCAGTCCTCGATGCGCAGCACCTCCTCGCCGATGCGCGGGGTGCGCTCGGGGAACCGGTGCGCGAGGTCGCGCCCGACCATGGCCCGGATGATGGCGTCCTCCGACACCGGTTCAGCACCGTGCATGTCGAACGTGGCCACCGTGCGGCCGTCGCGGATCACGGTCGTGGTGTCGGCGATCGCGGCGATCTCGTTGAGCTTGTGGGAGATGATGATCGACGTGATCCCCTGGCCCTTGAGCTGGCGGATCAGGCCGAGCAGGTGCTCGGAGTCGGCGTCGTTGAGCGCCGCGGTCGGCTCGTCGAGGATGAGCAGCCGCACCCGCTTCGACAGCGCCTTGGCGATCTCGACCAGCTGCTGCTTGCCGACGCCGATGTCGAGGATCCTCGTGTCCGGCTGCTCGCGCAGCCCGACCCGGTCCAGCAGCTCGGCGGCGCGGCGGTTGGTCTGCGGCCAGTTGACGATGCCGCGGCGGGCCTGCTCGTTGCCGAGGAAGATGTTCTCGGCGATGGACAGGAACGGGCTGAGCGCGAGCTCCTGGTGGATGATGACGATCCCGCGGTGCTCCGAGTCGCGGACGGACTTGAAGTGGCACGGCTCGCCGTCGAAGACGATGTCGCCGTCGTAGGAGCCGTGCGCGTACACACCGCTCAAAATCTTCATCAGGGTGGACTTTCCGGCACCGTTCTCACCGCAGATCGCGTGGACCTCGCCCTCGGCGACGCTGATGGTGACGTCCCGCAGGGCCTGCACGCCGGGGAACGATTTGCTGATGCCGTGCATTTCGAGCAGTGAGGGCATGGGGCCTCCCGCGACAGTGGGCCGGGCCCGCGGCTGCGGACCCGGCCCGGTACGGCTGATCGGTTACAACCCCAGGTCCGAGGCTTTGAAGAAGCCGGAGTCGACGAGCTTCGACTTCACGTCGTCCTTCGTGACCACGACCGGCGGGAGGAGGTAGGAGGGTACGACCTTCACGCCGTTGTTGTACGTCTTGGTGTCGTTCGTCTCCACCCCGGTGCCCTTGGAGATCGCGTCGACCATCTTCGCGACCTGGTCGCCGAGGGTCCGGGTGTCCTTCCAGACCGTCATCGACTGCTTGCCGGCCAGGATGTTCTTGGTGTTGGCGAGGTCGGCGTCCTGACCGGTGAGCACCGGCCAGTCCCCGCCGGGCTTGTAGCCGTGCGAGTCCAGCGACTGCGCGATGCCCAGCGCGAGCGAGTCGTTCGGGGACAGCACGACGTCGACCTTCTTGCCGCCGGTGTAGAACGAGTTCAGGCGGTTGTCCATCTCGGCCTGCGCGCCCTCGGTCTTCCAGCCGTTGATCGAGACCGTCTTCCAGTCGTCGTTGCTGGCCAGCTTCTTGCCCGACGGAATGACCAGCTTGCCGCTGTCCACGTACTGCTTGAGCACGTCCCAGGCGCCGGCGAAGAAGAACTTCGCGTTGTTGTCGTCCGAGGAGCCGGCGAACGGCTCGAGGTTGAACGGGCCCTTGCCCGTGTCGAGGCCGAGCTTGGAGACGATGAACTGGCCCTGCAGCTGGCCGACCTTGTAGTTGTCGAAGGTCGCGTAGTAGTCGACGTTGGGGCTGGAGTTGATCAGGCGGTCGTAGGCGATGACCTTGACCTTCTTGTCCGCCGCCTGCTGCAGCACCGGGGCCAGGGCCGTGCCGTCGATCGAGGCGATGACCAGGATCTTCGCCTTGTCGTTGATCATGTTCTGGAGCTGGGTGATCTGCTGGTCGACCTTGTTGTCGGCGTACTGCAGCGAGGTCTTGTATCCGGCCTTCTTGAGCAGGTCCTCGAGGTGGGCGCCGTCGTTGTTCCAGCGCTCCAGGCTGCGGGTCGGCATGGCGATGCCGACCAGCGCCGGGCCGCTGTCGCCGCCGCCCCCGGCGTTGTCGTCGGAGCGGGTCTTGCTGCACGCCGACGTGGTGGCGAGCATGGCGGCCAAAGCGGTGGCGGCCAGGATCCGGAAAGTCTTACCCATCCCTGACGCCTCCTTTCGAATCGGGAGGAGAGGGTGTGCGCGCAGGGTGCGGGGGTTTGTTATGGCCGCGAACATACCCCCCCGGACCGGTGATCAGAGGTAACAGATCGATAACACCATGGTCAACTCCGTTACCTGCCAACATGTTTCGAAACATATTCCTTTAGCGCTAATCTAATTACTGCTAATGTACTTCCCGTGAGCGTAGATCTTCGGCAGGTCTTCGACGACCTGGTGCGGTTCGAGACCGATCTCTGGAACGGCGTCGACGCGCGCCTGCGGCAGGCCGGGGCCGTCCCCCTCGGGAGCCTCAACGTGCTGCAGGTGGTGGCCCGGACGCCCGGCTGCCGCGTGAACGACATCGCCGACGCGCTGTCGATCACCATCGGCGGCGCGAGCCAGGCGGTCGACCGTCTGGTGACGCGCGAGCTGCTGGCCCGCCGGCCGAACCCGGCCGACCGGCGGTCCTCCATCGTGGAGCTCACCGGCTCCGGCTCGGCCGCCCTGGAGGCCGCCGAGGAGATCTTCGACGCGGAGCTGGCCGAGTGGTTCGGCGGCGCGCTGACGGGTAGCGCCCTGCGCGGTTTCGCCCGCTCACTGTCCACCCTGCGCACCTGGAGGAAGCATGCCTGAGGCGCGAGCCGTCCGATTCGACACCTTCGGCGGCCCCGAGGTGCTCTACGTGACCGGAATCCCGATGCCGTCACCCGGGCCGGGCGAGGTGGTCGTCGCCGTGCGCGCGGCCGGCATCAACCCGGGCGAGAGCGGGATTCGCAGCGGGGCGCTGGAGTTCAAGTACCCCACCCGCCTGCCCTGCGGCGAGGGGAGCGACCTGGCGGGCGTGGTGACCGCGACCGGTCCGGGGGTGACCGGCTTCGCGCCCGGCGACGAGGTGCTGGGCTTCTCCTGGACCCGCTCCAGCCACGCCACCCACACCGCCGTGCCGGTCACCCAGCTCATCCCCAAGCCGGCCGAGCTGTCGTGGGGGGTGGCCGGCGCCCTGTACGTGGTGGCCTGCACCGCCTACGCGGCCGTGCGCGCCGTCGGCGCCGGGGAGGGCGAGACGATCGCCGTGTCGGCCGCGGCCGGCGGCGTCGGCACCGTGACCGTCCAGTTGCTGCGCCACCTCGGCGCGCGGGTCCTGGCCATCGCCTCGCCCGCCAACGCGGACTGGCTCGCGGCCCGCGGGGCCACCCCGGTCCCCTACGGCGACGGCCTCGCGCAGCGGCTGCGCGCGGCGGCGCCCGAGGGGATCGACGCCTTCATCGACCTGTTCGGGCCGCAGTACGTCGACCTGGCCCTCGAGCTGGGCGTCCCGAAGGACCGGATCAACACCGTCATCGCCTTCGAGGCCGCGGCGCGCCTGGGCGTGCGGGCGGAGGGCAGCGAGGACGCGTCGACCGCGGACGTGCTGACGTACATGGCCGGACTCGTGGCGGACGGCACCCTGGAGATCCCGATCGCCGGCACGTACGCGCTCGACGACGTGGCGAAGGCCTTCGAGGAGCTGGACCGCCGCCACACCCGCGGCAAGATAGTCCTGCTGCCGTGATCTCGGCGCTGACCCTGCCGATCGAGCGCTACCGCGTGATGGCACACATCGACGGCGACATCGTGGCGCCGGGCGACGGCGGCATCGACGTGTTCGAGACGCTGCTGCCGGTGAACCGCTTCCTCGCGGGGCCGGCGCCCTCGACGGTGCCGATCGCGTCCTGCCCGTGCTGCGGTTTCGAGGACTGGCACGACGACGCCACGATCGTGCGCGACGGCGACCTGGTGCGCCGGACCTTCCGGGAGCGCGAGTTCACCTTCGCCGCCGACGCCTACGACGCCGAGGTGCGCCGGGCCGCCGAGGAGCCGTCACCGGCGCACGAGCGGCTGATCCTCAACGACCTGGCGCTGCCGCACGGGCTGTTCGCGGCCCGTCCCTGGTCCCGGCCCCGCGACGGCCGGCGTCCATGGGGGACGCGCTGTGGAAGTTCGGCAGTACTGCTACTTCTGGCTGGCCAGTGAGGCGGTCACTGCTGGGCGGATCACGGAACTTCTCGGGTTGGAACCGGATCGAATCGCCGTCATGGGAAGTCGGCGGACGTCGCCTCGGGTGGTCCCTGCCGCCCATCGGTGGGAGATCAGCTGCCGGACGCACGGACGGATCGATGAACAAGTGTCCACCGTTCTCGCTCGCATCGCGCCCGCCGCCGACCGGGTGCGAGCCCTCGTCGATGGTGGCGATGTCGATGCGGGCCTCATGATGGTCCGCTGGTTCGACGATCCCGACGGCGTGTACGGCGCGATGGGCTGGTGGCTGACTCGCGAACAGATCCAACTCCTCGCACGGATGGGCGCGACCGTCGAATCAGACGAGTACGCAGGAGACTTCACGGCGCATTCGCCCCGGTGACGCACTCATCTGGCCCGCCAGAAGACCGGGTCGCCGAGGCGGGCTTGCAATTCGGCAGGCAGCGGCACGCGCTGCAGCATAGACGCCTGGGCCCTGACCGAGGTCACGGTCGGCGGCAACGCGCACCGTCATGGGCTGGGTGGTGGTTCGAATACGCGGAACGTTCGTCGCTCGTCGGCCCCGGCCGCCGCGCGCTCAGGCCGCGGCTCGAGCGTCTGCCGGCGACCGGTCGCAACGCCCTGGCGGCTGGTAGAGCGGTGGTGACTACGCGGCCGGGGTGCAGGACGAAGCTGTCGAGATAACCATCCAACGGATGGTCGGCTGGGCGTCGCTTGGCCGCCGCCGTGTGGGCGTTACCTGGGCGTGGTGGGGGAGTCCAGCCAGGTGTTGATGAGGGACGTGAAGTCCTTGCCGGTGTGCTGGTTCACGAATGCGATGAACGAGGTCCGGTCCTGGGCCGTGCCGCGGTTCTTGTGCGCCCAGTCGGTCGCCAGCGAGAAGAACGCGGCGTCGCCGAGCTGCTTGTGGATCTGGTGGAGCATCAGCGCCGGGCAGATGTAGACGTTGCTCTCCGCGAAGCTGTCGGCCCTGGGCTTGCCGGGCGGGCCGACGGTCTTGCGCAGCTGGGCGTCGACGCCGCGGGCCCAGACCTCCCACTGCTGCATGGTGACCTTGTCACGCTCATTGGTGTACAGGTGCTGGGCGTAGCTGGCCCAGCCCTCGTTGAGCCACAGGTCGTTCCAGGTCGTCGGCGTGACAGCGTCGCCGAACCACTGGTGGGCGTACTCGTGTAGCAGGTCGGCGTCCAAGCTGCTCTTCAAGGTGGGCAGCCCCATAGTGATCATCTGCTGGGTCTCCATGCCCGCGGCCGAGGACACCATGAGCACGCCCGCGCTGCCAAACGGATACGGGCCGAAGCGCTGCTCCAGCCAGGCCAGGTACTGCGGCGACTTGCGCAGGTACGGCAAGGCCTTGTCGTCGCGGCCCGGGCGGTACCAGTAGGTGAGCGGGATCCCGTACGGACCGCTCGCCGTCTCCTTCTTGTACTGCCCGACGGCCAGGGTGGTCAGGTAGCTCGCCACCGGTTCCGCCGAGGTGTACGTGAACGTGTTGCCGTCCTGGCTCTTCAGCGCGCCGTTCGCGATCGCCGACCAGCCGTCCGGCACGGTCACCGCGATGTCATACAGCGCCTTGTCCGACGGCTGGTCGTTGACCGGATACCAGGTGCTCGCGCCGTACGGCTCCTGCATCGTCCACAGTTCGCCGCCGCCGGTCACGGTGAGCCCGAGCGGCTCCACGTCGGTGCGGTGCGACGGCATCGGCACCGTCGTCGGCGTGCCGTGGTACTTGACGACGAGGGTCGCGAACGCGTCCTTGGCGACCGCTGCGGCAACTGTGAGCTTCGTGCCCGTGACGGCACCGGTGGCGGCCGCCCCGTTCAGCGTGATGCCGTCGAGCGTGTACGCCTTGGAGAAGTCGAGCTTCACCTCGCTCAGCTCGGCCGCGGCTCGCAGTCGCAGCGTCGCCGTGCCGGTCAGCGTCTTCGTCTGCGGCTGCCAGGCGAGGTCGAGCCCGTAGTGCAGCACGTCGACACCGGGGTTGCCATATGTGGGGTACATCGGATCGGCGACCGGCGTCGAGCGACCCGCCGCCCACACGCTGTAGTCGGGGCCGGCCGGGCTGGCCGAGACGCCGGCCGCCGCGCCGCCGGCGGTCTGCGGCTTCGGGTTGCTCTCGGTGCACGCGGCGGTGAGCAGGGCCGTGGAGAGGACGACCGGGAGCCATGACCGACGCACGGCGCCGACCCTACGGCACCGCGACGCACCGCGATGCCCGGTGCCAACGAAGCCAGTCGATACCCGGTGGCGGCTCCTCCCCGCCGGTGCTCATGCGGGTCGGCTTACCACCGATGGTGCACCCGCAGTCCGCATCCTCGACCTGCTCTCCACCGGCCAGTGGATCGTACTCGTCGGTGCATCCCCCGGCCGGCGTCGACGTCGTTCTCGCGCTAGTCGGGCTGCTTGGCGCAGAACTCGTTGCCTTCCGGATCAGCCAGGACCCGCCAGCCGTCATGCTCGGACACCACCGTGGCACCAAGCCGCATGAGCTCGTCCAGGTGGTCCTGGTCTCGTAGCCGGATGTCGACGTGCATGCGGTTCTTCACCGTTTTGGGTTCGGGAACTTCTTGGACGAAGAAGACCAGCGATCCGTCCGGCGAGTCAATGGCCACCGTGGGATCGGACTCCGGTGTCAGACCCAGCGCCGCGAGTCGGGCGACCTCCGCCTCATCGTAGGGCCGGATCTGCCAGCCAAGCGCGGCGGCCCAGAATCTTGCGAGCTCGGACGCGTGACGGCAGTCCAGCACGATCTCCACAAGGTGGCTCACCCCATGGACGCTACCCGTCGCGTCATGCCGGACGTGCACATCGGGCGTCGTTCGCCGGTGGGACGGCCCGCGACGAGCTCATGGGGGCCGTGTCCGAGGCGTTCGAGCTGCCCGCGCCGCCCGGCATCAGCGTGGCCACCGGAAGGGCTGACCTCAGCCGGCTTCGTGACGAAAGTACGGCCGCCGGATTTCTCGCTCTTCGAGTGTCGATTCGTAGAAGTGCAGCATGTCGGCCAATTCCCGGACGGCGTGGTCGAGATCGTCCAGCGCGTCGCTGTCGCCACTGGCGCTGCGCAACCGCCTGGCCACATCGGCGATCTGTCCCTGGACTCCGGCGAAGGTGTCGCCCTGCACGTGCAGTCCCGGAAAGGCGCGACCGTCCAGCCAAGTCACCGCGAGATTCCCGCTGCGGGCGAGGACACGCGCCTGCTCATGCGTCATGCATCGATGCTCGCATCGCGACTTCCTCGGCGATCAGCCGGCACCCGGACATGTCGCGAGCCGAGCGCAGCTGGTCATGCGATGAGCGGCCCCTCTCTGTCAGGTTGGAAAGCGCGGGAAACTGTTCGACTGTACAGGCGACCGGCTGTCACGATCGAATGATGATCGCCAACGGCGACGCCGCGACTCGGTCGTTGCACGGCACGGCGCTGGGGGATGCGTTCGGCGAGACGTGGTTCTTCCGGCCCGCCGAGCAGATGCTGTGGCTGATCGATGACCGTCTGGTGCCGCGGGGGCCGTGGCCGTGGACCGATGACACCGCGATGGCTATCACGCTGTTCCGGCGGCCGCGCTCGCGGTCCGGCAGGTGCCGGCCGAGGAACTGCTGCCGACGGTGGCCGCGCGCACGCCGAACGGCGAGGTGGCCGCTCGGCTGCGTCTGCTCTGCCACCGGCCTCTGACTCGGCAGCCGGGGTGGGTCGCCGGCGAGCTGCGCCATCGTCGGCGGTATCGTCGCCGCCCGCACCGGACTGTCCGAAGTACCCGACGAATGGCTCAGAGCTCGCGAACCGCTCCCACCGCTGTAGGCGGGACGTTCAGTCGCATGCCGGTAGACATGCGGCGATCGCCTCTGCACCTTGATCGGGTGCACGCCCATGCTGCGGCGGGAGCACGGCAACCGGCCGGCGCTCGTCACCGACGGTGAGTAGCCGGCCGGCGAAGCCGGAGCTTCCCGTCATTGCCAGAAGCGTGCGCCGGCCAGCCAGGGGTTGGTCTCGTCGGTTACGGTGACACCTCGGTCGGCGCACGGAGGGGCGACCTCGCCGTGTGGGAAGGCGACCGTCCAGACGAGCCGGACGCCGCCGCGACCTTCGCCGCCCTCTATGACCGGTACATCGGAGGAGACGACCCGAGGCGGATTCCGCCGACGCCGGCGATCAGGGCCTATGTGGAGTCGCTCCTCGATCGGTGGTACGAGATGGGCGACCCGCGCGACATCGATGACACGAGCCCGTGGTCGGATGCGCCACTGATGAACAACGCACACGGCCCGATCATCTACTTCGCGATGCGGTACAGCATGGCCGACGAGGTCTCCGCCGCCTGCGCTCAGATGGCCGCCGAACGCGGACTCGTCTGCTTCGACGTCCAATGGAACCAGCTCCGCCCGACCGCCGAAGAGCACCTGCCCGCTTGATCACGTTCCGGATCTGCCGCGATTCGCTCACTACGCAACGTCATGACTTGAGGATCGTCCGGCTCACTGACATGCCGATGAGCGCGCACCCGACCACCCGCCGACCGTAGTCAACCGACTGATCAGGAGCAGTCGAATCGGTAGTCGAACGGCCGGTCGGGACAGCTCAAGCAGACGAACAAGTAAATGCCGCCGACGTCGCCGAGCATCAAACCGGCCGGGTTCTGGATACGTCGCCATGGATGATGATCAGGGGCATCGAAGCCCCATCCGTCCATCGCCGGGCGGTCCTGCAGGGGGATCCAACGCTTCTCATCGCCCCGACTGAACTCCCAGCTGGCCACCGTGATGAGATGCTCCATGGGCACGCCACAGCCGCATGTCGGCCAGTCCGGCACCTGGGTCCAACCAGGATAGCCGCCCACCTTCGTACCGGATGCGACGGCCAAGTCAGTCTCATACTGCCAGCCGGTCTCCCGCTCGATCCGCGCGACGTTGTCCCTGATTTGCAACCAGACAACCTCGGGCAGATCGCGGCTCGGGTACTCGGTGACGCGTTCCGGGTCCAAGACGCACGGGTCGGGCACGTACTGGGCGTCCGCCTCCTCGTCGGGCTCGGGCAACTCCTGCAGCCTGGCGCCGATATCAGCGCGGCGGCGCCACCTCAGTGCAGGTCGAGGCGAACTCCACGGTTGGTGATCGAACGGACACCACAGCACCTGCAGCATGTCCGTGCCGGCGGGAAACGGAAGCTCGGGAAGGTCTTCAGCCAACAACTGCAACACCGGGACGAGCGGCACCTCGGCCTCAGACGGCTGGCGGTCGAGGTGGTCGTACGGTTCCGGCCCATCGCATATCGGCCAAGGCTCCTGCACCGGCCACAGCAGCGGACCCCCCATCGAACTCTGCTCGACGGTCGGTGCTCCAAGCCTGGGATGCAGCCTTACGGCTGTCATGGCGAAAGGCACGACCTGCGGGAAACACCTCAGGGATGTCGATCGGGCTGGAAGCCGTGGTGCGCACGGCGATGATCATATGGCGATCCTTGGAGCCTGTGGCAACGCTTTCCCGACCCGCGTTGGCGCTCGGGCCATACTCGAATTCCTGCCCCGGCCCAACACCCCTTCACGAGGTTAGGCCGGCCTGAAGGCGGACCGGGCGACCGCGCGGCGGACGGCCTGCAGGGACTCCTCGACGTCGGCCTCGTCCGTCGACCAGTTGCTCACCGACACGCGCAGGATCGCGCGGCCGCGCCACGTCGAGCCCGACATCCAGGCGCGGCCGTCCTCCAGCAGGGCGCGGGTCACCGCGGCGGTGCGCTCGTCGTCGCCGAACGCGGCGCACACCTGCGTGAACACGACGTCGTTGAGCACCTCGGCGCCGTCGATGGCGGCGATGCCCTCGGCCAGCCCGCGGGCGTTGCGCGCGAACCCGTCGACCATCTCCGCGACCCCGCGCCGGCCCAGCGAGCGCAGCGCGGCCCACACCGGCACCCCGCGGGCGCGCCGGGACAGCTCGGGCACCTTCTCGAAGGGGTCGGCCGGCCCGCCGGGCCCCGCGGGCTCGATGAGATAGCTGGCCCGCACGCCCATCGCGGCGCGCAGGGCCGAGGGGTCCGCGACGATCGAGATGCCGCAGTCGTACGGCACGTTCAGCGTCTTGTGCCCGTCCGTCGCCCACGAGTCGGCGCGCTCGAGACCGGGCACGAGGTGGCGCAGCCGGGGCGACGCGGCGGCCCACAGCCCGAAGGCGCCGTCGACGTGCACCCAGGCGCCGTGGCGGTGCGCGAGCTCGGCCGCCTCGCCGATCGGGTCGAACGATCCACTGTGGACGTTCCCGGCCTGCAGGCACACGATGGTGGGCTCGTCCCCGCCGGTGCGCAGCGCCTCGGCCAGGGCGTCCAGCCGGATGCGGCCCTGCTCGTCGGCGGCCACGGGCGTCGGGGCGCCCAGGCCCAGGTACCTCAGCGCCAGATCGAGCGTGTCGTGCCGCTCCTCGCCGGCCAGCACGCGGATGCGCGGCGCCCCGAACAGCCCGTCGGAGTCGAGGTCCCAGCCCCGGCGCGCGAGCACGTGGCGGCGCGCGGCGGCCAGGCCGGTGAAGTTGGCCATCGTGGCGCCGGTGACGAACCCGACGTCGGCCCCGGCGGGCAGCCCGAGCAGGTCGAGCACCCAGCCGCCGGCCGCCTCCTCCAGCGCCGCGGTCGCGGGCGTCGGGTACCGCATCGCGGCGTTCTGGTCCCAGGCGCTCACCAGCCAGTCGGCCCCGAGCGCGGCCGGGAGCGTGCCGCCGATCACCCAGCCGTAGAACCGGCCGGACGGCATCGCCATCAGCCCCGGCTCGGCCGACCGCGCCAGCAGGTCCACGACCTCGGCCGGATCGGACGGCTCCTCGGGCAGCGCCCCGCCGACGGCCGGCGCGAGCTGGTCGGCGTCGGCGCGCGGGGGCACGGACCGCTCGGCGAGCGAGGCCAGCCAGGCCCGGGCGTGCGCGTCGGCCGCGGCGAGGGCGGCGTCGTAGGCGTCCTTGTTCGCACTCATACGTCCACTGTGCGCCCGGCGACGCCCGCCGTGTCGAGATCCACCCGCACTCCCGTGGACCGTTTAGGATGGGTCGCAGCGTCGCGGTGTACCCGGCAAGCAGACCGCCGAGGGCATGGAGGCGCGCAACCCTCCGAGGTCACCCCTTGTCCGAGTTCACCCCGCCGCGCGTCGCGGCCCTGGGGCACCAGCTCATCGAGATCCACCAGCACCTGCGGTCCCTGCTGGACGACATCGCCCGGCTCCCCGACTTCTCCCGCGAGCTGCGCGTGCACTGCCTCGCGTTCTGCGGCGCGCTCGAGCGGCACCACACCGGCGAGGAGCGCGGCATGTTCCAGGTGCTCGCCGAGCGCCACCCCGGCCTGCGCGCCGTCCTCGCCGAGCTGCGCCACGACCACGAGCAGATCGCCGCGCTCATCCGCCGCGCCGAGGCGAACCCCACCCGGGCCGAGCTCGCCGGGCTGGCCGCGGTGATGGAGTCGCACTTCACCTTCGAGGAGAAGCGCCTGACATCGGTACTGAACGAGCTGACACCGTGAACCGGGAAGTCTCCTGGGCGGTCGCCGGTCGCGGTGGCTAGGCCGTGTAGTCCCGCAGTGTCTGCCGCTGGCGGCCGAGCCCCTCGATCTCCAGCTCCATCACGTCGCCGGCGCGCAGATACGGCTGACCGGGCAGGCCCATCGCGACTCCCGCGGGCGTGCCGGTGTTGATGACGTCGCCCGGGTGCAGGACCATGAACTGGCTGACGTACCACACCAGGTGCGCGACGTCGAAGATCATGTCGGCCGCGACCTCGTCCTGCCGCGCCTCCCCGTTGACCCAGGAGCGCAGCCGCAGCGCCGGCACGTCGAGGCCGTCCGCGGTCACCAGCCAGGGGCCGAGCGGGTTGAACGTCTCGCAGTTCTTGCCCTTGTCCCACTGGCCGAGGCGCTCGAGCTGGAACTCGCGCTCGGAGACGTCGTTGCTCACGGCGTAGCCCGCGATGTGCGCGCCGGCGTCGGCGGGGCTGCCGAGGTACCGCGCCGCCGTCCCGATGACGACCGCGAGCTCGACCTCGTAGTCGGTCTTGACGCTGGCCTTCGGGATGCGTACGTCATCGTCCGGCCCGACCACGGTGTCGGCCGCCTTCAGGAACACGATCGGCTCGGTGGGCGGCTCGGCCCCCGACTCGGCGGCGTGCCGGGCGTAGTTCTGCCCGATGCACACGACCTTGCCGATGCTCGCCACCGGCGCCCCGATCCGGGTGCCGGCGGGGACGTCGAGGCGGGGGAGGGTGCCGAGCGCGGCGCGGGCGCGGTCGAGGCCGCCGCCGGCCAGGAAGGCGCCGTCGATGTCGCCGGTGACGGCCGACAGGTCCAGGTAGGTCCCGTCGTCGGCGACCACCACGGGCCGCTCCGCACCGGCGTTGCCGATCCGCGCAAGTCTCATGCCGGTCAAGCTATGCCCGGGATGGTCAAGTGGTCAAGCCAATCGTCGTGACCCCGGCGGCGGCCGCGATGCGCCGCAGATGCTCGGTCATCGCGGCGCGGGCGGCGTCGGGGTCGCGGCGGTCGATGGCGTCCACGATCGCCGCGTGCTCGGCCGCGGTGCGGCGCAGCACGCCCGGGCGGGTGGCGGTCACGGCCCGGCTCGCCCGGCCCAGCGCCGAGAGCGTCTGCAGCATCGTGGCGAGCAGCGCGTTGCCGGCCGCCTCCGCGACCAGGCGGTGCAGCGCCACGTCGGCGGCCACCCGGTCCGGCTCGGCCAGTGCCGCCCGCATCGCCGCGACCTGGCCCGCGTCCGCGCGCGAGGCGGCGAGCGCGGCCAGGGCGGGCTCGATCAGCAGCCGCGCCTCGAACAGCTCGTCGAGCGTGCGGCCGCTGAGCGACATCACGAACTCCAGCGGCTCCAGCAGGGCCGCGGTGTCCAGGGCCGCCACGTAGGTCCCGGACCCGTGCCGGCTCTCCAGGATGTTCAGGCTGACCAGGGACCGGATCGTCTCGCGCAGCGTTGGCCGGCTGATGCGCAGCATCTCGCTGAGCTCGCGCTCGGCGGGCAGCCGCTGCCCGGGCGCGAGCCGCCCGTCGACAATCATCTCCTGGATGAGCCGCACGGCCTCGGCGGCGGCGGAGGAGCGGTGGACCGGGGTGAACTCGGCGGTCACGGGTTTCTCCCAGATGACTTGGTGGCCTGGCCAGTTTAGGCGTATCGGCAATTTGGCACCGGCCTCTGTCGTGACCGCATGGAGCTGCCCGGCGGCCGTCTGCCGGAGTCGTTCGGCGCGCCGGCGTTCCCGGAGCCGAGGCCGTTCGAGATCCGGTCACGCCGCCCGGCCGGTCGCCCCGCCGCCGGCCGGTCACGCCGCCCGGCCGGTCGCCCCGCCGCCGCCCGGTCGCCCCGCCCGGCCGGTCGCGCCGACCGAGACTCCCGCCGCGCCCGCGATGCCGTCAACGCCGGCCGCGCCGCGCGGGAGGCGGCCCGCAGGCCCGCGGGCATGGGGGCGGTCAAGCGGCCGCCCGCGGTCCCCGCGCCGCAGCCGCCGCCGAAGCCCGCGGCGCGCAGGGCCGGCCCGGTGGCCGTCGCCCTCGTCGTGTTCGCCGTCGCCGCCGTGGCCGTCTGCCGCGCGGTGGCGCGCAACACCGGCGACGACGACGCCGCGGGCGGTGCGCCCGGCGCGGCCGCGACCACGGCTGCGGCCCGGGCGGCGGAGGCGGGGGCGCCGTCCGAGGTCGCGGGCCCCTGCCCGGCGATCGGGTTCCTCGGCGCCGACGGGCGCGGCCCGGACGCGCTGGACGCGCGGCGCGCGGTGCAGCCGGCGGTCAGCCGGCACAACGAGACCGGCTCCCCGGCGTGCCCGGTCCGGCTGGTCGGGGGCCGACACCGGGCACGGCGGCCCGGGGGAGGCTTGCCCCGCGCTCGCCCGGCTCGGCGACGACGTCATCGGGGTCGTCGGGCCGCTGCGTGACGCCGACGTGTCGCTGCGGGGCCGCGACTTCGAGCGGCGGGGCCTTCGTCACGCCGTGGTCGGGCGACCCGGCCTCCTCGGCGCTGGGCCTGACGGCGTTCCATCGCCTGTACCCGACCGACCTCGGCGCCGCCGCACGGCTGCTCAGGACCAGCCTCAAGGCCCGCAGGCTGTTCGTGATCCGCCACAACGCCGTCGGCGACCAGCACATCGCCGACCGGCTCCCGCGCAGCGCCGACGTGTCCGTCGCGGCCACCGTCCAGGTCGAGGCCGCCGCGAAGGACGACCGGGCCCTCGCCGAGCGGGTCCGCGCCTCCGGCCCGGGGCGCGCCGGACGAGGTGGCCTACCTGACCATCGCCCTGCGCGCGGCCGGCCTCGGCGGGCCGGTCCTCGGCGGCGAGGCCCTGCTCGATCCCGTCTACGCCCAGCTGGCCGCCCGGGCCGGCGCCGGCACGTTCGCGCTGGGCGGCTGCGCGGACGCGACCGGCGAGCCGTTCCTGGCCGCGTTCCGGCGCACGTTCGGCGCGGCGCCGGGCCGGCCCGCGGCCGCCGCGTTCGACCCGGCCACGCTGCTGCTCGACGCGATCACCGCCCGGGCCGGCTCGCGCGCGGACGTGCGGGCGGCCCTCGGCCGCGGCCCGTTCAAGCTCCCGCAGGGCACGTTCGCGTTCACCGCCGGCGCACGGCCATCTTCGCGTAGCCGGTGTCGTTGGGGTGCGGGGTCGTGAGCTTGGTCGGCCACTGACCACAACCCGTCCGTTCACGCCCGGTTCATGCGGCCGCGAGCTGATGTTCATCGATGTGATCGTGACGTGCGCCGCATTGTCGAGCCGCGGGTGCTCGGGGTCGCGGGCGGTCGTGCGGCACGTGCTAACGTCCGGCGACAGGTACCCCGACTCGACGCGGCACGCCGCCCTGACCTGCTGTGATGGGCCTAGATGACGACCGTTCGACCATTGTTGGTGGTCAGCGTCCACGACGTGGCGCCCGCGACCGCCGACGAGACCGCGCGCTGGTGCGCCGACGCCGACGCGCTCGGCATCCCGGTCTCGCTGCTGGTGATCCCCGGGCCGTGGCGCGGGATGGCGCTGGCCGAGCACGGCGACTACGCGGCGGTGCTGCGCGAGCGCGCCGCCCGCGGCGACGAGCTCGTGCTGCACGGCTGGTGCCACCGGGCCGGGCCGGAGGGGCGCCCCGTGCGCCGCGCCGTCGGCCGGGCCGTGGCCCGCGGCGCCGCCGAGTTCGCCGCGCTCGACGAGCGGCAGGCCGCCCGCCGCCTCGGCGACGCCAAGGGGGTGCTCGACCGCCTCGGGCTGCGCACCGCCGGCTTCACCCCGCCGGGCTGGCTCGCCTCGCCGGCCGCCGAGCGGGCGCTGGCGGGGGCCGGGTTCCGGTACACCACCGACCACTTCGGCGTGAAGGACCTCCGCGGCGCCGGCCCCACCCGTGCCCGGCGCGGATTCGCGCTCTCGCATCGCCCCGGGGGCACCGGGGAGCGGCTCGGCTCGGCCGTCCTGCGCGGCGGCGCGGCCTGGGCCACCCGCCGCCGCGGCCTGGTGCGCGTCGCGCTGCACCCCGACGACCTGCACCGGCCGCGCCTGCGCGACGACACGCTGCGGGCGATCGAGGGCGCGCTGAAGGCCGGCGCCCGCGCCACCACCTATGGCGCCGTCCTCGACGCGGCGGCGTCGTGAGGATCGTCCAGCTCGCGAACTTCTACACGCCGGTCTCCGGGGGCTTGCGCACGTGCGTGGAGCAGACCGGGCGCGGCTACATCGCGGCCGGTCACGAGCGCGTCACGCTGGTGCCCGGCCCCGAGGATCGCGACGTCACGCTGCCCGACGGCCGCCACCTCACCGTGCGCAGCCCGCTGCTGCCCGGCACCGGCGGCTATCGCGTGCTCACCGCCCGCCGCCGCGTGTGCGCGCTGCTGGACCGGGTCGAGCCCGATGTGCTGGAGGCCAACGACAAGCTCAGCATCTCCTGGCTCGCCCCGTGGGCGCATTCCCGGGGTGTACCGCTGGTGCTGGTCTCGCACGAGCGCATCAACGCCATCCTGCGCACCCGGGTGCCGCGCTGGTTCCCGCTGGACTCCGCCGCCACCGCGGCCAACCGCCGCCTGCACCGGCTCGTCGACCACATCGTGCTCACGTCGGCCTTCTCCGCCGCCGAGTTCGAGGTCTTCGGCCGGGAGAAGATCCACCGCGTCCCGCTCGGCGTGGACCTCGACACCTTCCGTCCGGTCGAGCGCGAGCCCGGCGTGCGCCTCGTGACCGTCAGCCGCCTGTCCGCGGAGAAGCACCCGGAGCTGTCCATCGAGGCCCTGCGCGAGCTGCGCCGCCGCGGCGTGCCCGCCACCCTCGACGTGATCGGCACCGGCCCGCTGCAGCGCCGCCTGACCCGCCTCGCCGTGGGGCTGCCGGTGCGCTTCCTCGGTCACGTGGCCGAGCGGGGCCGCCTCGCCGAGCTCGTGGCCGGCGCGGACATCTCGCTGTCGCCGTCCCCGGCCGAGACCTTCGGCCTGGCCACGCTGGAGTCTCTCGCGTGCGGCGTGCCGGTCGTGGTGCCGTCGAAGGGGGCCGCGGGCGAGCTGATCCTGCGGCCGGAGTCGGGCCGGGTCACCGACGGCACCGCGCACGCCCTGGCCGACGGCGTCGAGTCGCTGCTCAGCGCGCCGCCGCAGCGCCGTCGCTCGGACGCGCGAGCGGTGGCGGAGCAGTTTCCGTGGTCGGCGACGGTCGGCGGTCTGCTGGAGGTGTTCGCCCGGGCGGCGGGGCGCCAGCGCGTCCGGTAGCGAGCAGCGCCACGCCGGCGACGAGCAGCGCCGCGACGACGACCTGGCTCCAGGGCCACCACAGGGCGCCGCGCGGGCCCGCGTGGAAGACGGTCGCGTCGAACAGGGCGCTGGCGAGCGGGTCGGCGACGCTGATCGCGGTCAGCGCGGTCGGCAGCGAGCCGGCGGCGAACGCGTCCTGGGTGAGCAGGGCGCTCGCCGTGGTCGAGGCGGCCAGGGCCAGGATCGACCAGTCGTGGGCCAGGCCCCGGACGCCGTCGCGGGCCAGGGTGTCGGTGACGAGCACGACGAACACCGCGGTCAGGCACGTGCACACGCCGGCGGCGGCCCCGGCGAGCGCGCCGCGCAGGCGCGCCTCGGTGCGGGCCGGGAGCAGGTGCGCGACGACGATGCACGCGACCGTCACGGCCGCGGCGAGCCCCACCGCCGGGGGCACGTCGGTTCGCACGAGATCATGCGGCACCGCCGGGCGGGCCACGACCAGCAGCGCCAACCCGGCACACACGGCGACGGTGCCGAGCCAGGCCGTGGCCCGTGGCCGGCGGACGGTCAGCAGCGCGAACAGCAGCTGTGACACCAGCAACGCCTGCACGATCGTGAGCGATCCGAGGTGCAGCGCGAGCGCATGCGCGGCGAAGGCGAACAGGTTGAGCACCCAGCCCGCCAGCCACCAGCGATCCCGTACGAGCGCCCGGATGAGCAGGAACACCCGCACGGGCAGCGCACGATCGTGCACATCCGGCGCGCCCCGGCGGGCCGCGCGCTGCTGCATGGCCGCCGAGAAGGCGAACATGGCGGCAGCCAGAACCGACAGCACGACAGCGGACATGATCAGGGGTTGTACCGCAACCGCACGACCACCCGGCGACCGGCACATGGCCACGCGGTGTGCACAGGGGTCGGGTTCACGTTCATGACGCAGCTCATGCGCATCCACTCATGCGCATCCACTCATGCGCATCCATGGCGGGCAGCTGTGCGGGTGCGCCCTTGCCGGCCCGGCCCGCTTCCGACCTACCAGGACGGGATGGTCCACTACGCCTTCGATCTGGCGGTCGTGCCGTTCGCACCGGTGACCGTCCGACCCGCCGCGGCCGCCCGGTCGATCGCCGCCCCGACCGCGCCGACCCGGTCCGCGAGCAGCCCGACCGCGCCGACGGCCCGGCTCATCGGGTCGTCCCCGGCCCCGCCGAGCGCCTGCGCCCGGCGGTGGGCCGCCTTGACCTCCTCCCACCGCGCCGCCTGCCCGGGGGTGAGGCGGCCGCGCAGCTCGGCCAGCTTGAGCAGGTTCGCCTCGGCGCCGGTGGTGAGCGTCTGCGCCTCGCCGGCGTAGTGGTCGTCGATGGCCGCCTCCAGCTCGGCGTCGTTCATGACCGGCACGACCCGCTCGGCGAGCTTGTTCATGTTGCGGTACGAGCCCTGCAGCAGGAACGGCGGCTCGGTGCGCGACGCGTCGGCCTGGGCCGCGGAGGCGATGTACGCGCGGTTGGCCGCCAGCACCACCTCCTGCACCCGCAGCAGCTTGCGCAGCACGGCGAGCATCCGGTCCACCTCGACCGCCGGGTACGGGTGGGCGAGCTGGTCCGGCCGCACGGTGCCGTCGCCGCGGGCCAGCCGCACCAGCAGCTCGACGTCGCCGCGGTCCCGCGCCGACAGCGGGGCGAGGACGGCGTTGGAGGTCAGGGCGTTCTCGATGTAGCTCAGCGCGAACACCTCGTCCCGGCCGGTCAGCACGTCGCCGAGGTTCCACACGTCGGCGCGGTTGGCCAGCATGTCGGGGATCCGGAAGCGCCGCCCCGACTCGGTGTACGGGTTGGCGGCCATGCACACGGCGAACCGCTTGCCCCGCAGGTCGTATGTGCGCGTCCGGCCGTTCCAGACGCCCTCCATGCGCCGCTGGGCGTCGCACAGGGAGATGAACTTCTGCAGCAGCTCCGGCGAGGTGTGCTGGATGTCGTCGAGGTACAGCAGGACGTTGTTGCCCATCTCCAGCGCGAAGTTGACCTTCTCGATCTCCAGCCGGGCGGTGGCGTTCGGCGCCTCCGCCGGGTCCAGCGACGTCACGTGGTGCCCGAGCGCCGGCCCGTTCACCTTGACGAACGCGAGCCCCAGGCGGCTGGCCACGTACTCCATGAGCGTCGTCTTGCCGTAGCCGGGCGGCGAGATGAGCAGCAGCAGGCCCATCTGGTCGGCCCGCTTCGCCTCGCCCGCCGCGCCCAGCTGCCGGGCCAGGTTGTCGCCGATCAGCGGCAGGTACACCTCGTCGAGCAGCCGGTTGCGCACGAAGGCGCTCATCACCTTCGGCCGGCAGTCCTCCAGCCGCAGCCGCTCCCGCTCGCGCGCGGCCAGCTCGTTGCGGCGGCGCTGGTAGGCCCGGAAGGCCGGCACGCGTTCGAGCCGGAACCGCCGGGTGCGGTCGAGCACCTCGTCCAGCCGCAGCTCCATGCGGCGCCCCTCGATGCGTGGATGGGTGCCGAGCAGCCCCTCCACGGTCGCGGTGAGCTCGGCCGCCGACTCGCGCCGCGGCAGCCGGGGACCGCAGAGCACGATGGCGGCGGCCTCCTGCCGGTCCGGGCTGTCCGGGGCGAACGAGGTGAGCCACGCCGACACGAGCTGGCGGCGGGCGGCCAGGTCGCCCTCGAGGGCCCGCAGGTCCTCCGCGAGCTCGTCGGACGGCACGGCCCGCCGGAACCGGTCCAGCAATGCCCGCGCGCCCGCGCCGGTGACGAACCCGAAATCCGGCAGGGTCAATTCCTCGAACAGGTATGCGGCAGCCGACGAGGACGAGCCCATGGCCGACTGCAGCTGCGCGCACAGCTCGCCGATCGCGTCCGAGGGCCCGAACGCCGCCCGGGCCCGGGCCAGCGACCGCGCCCGCCGGGTCCAGGCCGCTTTCGCCTCGTCGCCGGCGCTGAAAGCCCAGAACAGCTGCGCCTCGGCGCGATCCGCCCCCGGATGGCGCAGGAGCCCGGCACCGGCGTCCAGCCGCCGCAGGACCTCGAGGATCAGCGCCGCGTCGTGGTCGTGCACGCCGCGCTCGTAGCCCTCGTCGTAGCGCTCGTCAGCCAGGCGCCGCACGGCCTGCAGGGATCCGCCTTCGGACGCGACCTCCAGGGCCAGGGCGGCCAGGTGCTCGGCGCGGTACACCTCGGGCGACTCGGAGGCGACGAGCTGCCCCCAGAACGGGCGCGCCGCGGCGATCTGCGGGTCGTCCACCGGTGCGCGGTAGTCGGTCGCGGTCACGGTGAACGCCAGCCCGTCGCCGTGCGGCACGAGCGTGAGGTCGATCGCCTGAGTGTTGACGGCGAACCGGTGGCGGCCGAGCCGGATGAGGCCGGCCGAGCCGTCGAAGAGGTCGACCCGGTCCCGCAGCAGCCGGCCGGCCTCGAGCCGGGCCCGCTGGACCCGCCCGTCCAGCTCCTCGGCGCGGACCTGGTCGCCCAGCTCGCGCAGCTCGCCGGCCAGGCGGCGGACCCGCGCGACCATCGGGTCGGTCGTGAAATACGTGTTGACCTCGTCGGCCGACGTCATGGCGGCGACCCGGCGCCCGATGCCGGCGAGGATCCGCTCGGCGGACTCGGCGAGCCGGTCGGCGCGGCGGGCCCGCTCGTCCAGCAGCGCCTGCCGGCGGGCCGAGAACGCCTCGTAGACGTCGGTGCGCTGGTCCGCGAGCCGGGCCAGGAAGTCGTCGGACTCGCCGAAGCGCGACTCCAGGTGCTCCAGCCGCAGCATGAGCCGGCCGAGCTGCTCGTCGCAGCGCTCGGGGGTGCCGGCGGCCGCGAGCGCGCCGGTGACGGCCTGCCCGAGCAGCGCGAACTCGGCCGCGAACTCGGCCCGCCCCTCGACGGCGAGCAGCTCGCGGCGGCGGGCGTCGAGGGTGGCCCGGGCCCGGTTGACGCCGCCGAGCACCTCGCCGATGCGGGCCAGGATGCCGACCCGGACGGTGGCGTCGGCGATCTCGAGGGAGCCGACCACCTCCGTGACGATCTGCAGCGCCTCCGCCTGCGCGGCCAGCCGCTCGCCGACCGGCCCCGCGTCGGCCACGGTCCGGATCGCCTCGGCGTCGGCGACCAGGCGCTCGACGCCGGTGTGGTAGGCGGCGAAGGCGTCCTCGTGCTGCAGGAACCGCACCGCCCGCCGGCCGGCCGCCGTGAGCTCCGCGCCGAGCCGGGCCTGCAGCGCGGCGACCCGCTCGGTGTCGACGTGGCGCAGCTCGGCCAGCGGCACCAGCGAGCCCTGGGCGCGGCGCAGGTCGGCCAGGCGCCGCACCCAGGCGTCGGTGTCGGCGGGCGTCTCGCCCTGGGAGCGGCGGATCAGCGACTCGATCCGCTCGCCCTGCGCGCCGAGGGCGGCGGCCGCCTCCTCGGTGAGCGCCTGCACCCGCTCGAACTCGCCGAGCACCTGCTCGGCGGTGTCGCGCAGCTCGGTGAGCGGGTGGCGCAGGTCGCCGAGGTCGGCCTCGCCGAGCCAGTGGTAGTGGTCGAAGGCGCGCCGGCACGCGGCGATGATCGCCTCGAAGACCGCCGCGGACGGGGCCATCTCGGCGACCATCCGGGCCACCGACAGGGCGTCGGAGATGCCGCGGACGAGGTCGGCGTTGCCCACCCGGTCCAGCGGCCCGGTCCCGATCGGCTGGGCGGCGGCGTACGTGTCCGACTGGTACGGCGTCTGCCAGACCTGCATGGTGTGGACCCGGGCCGGCTCCTCGGACTCGGCGCGGAAGACCACGAGGGTCCCGTCGTCGAACAGCGAGTAGCCGTGGCACACGATCGGGTTCTCGACCGCCTTGCGGATGACGTTGTACGGCAGCAGCAGCGACCGGCCGTCGGCCCGGGCGTGGAAGACGTAGAGCACGTCCTCGCCGTTGACGGACCGGATCACGCGCTCGAACTCGAGCTCGGCCACGTCGGTGTCGAAGGTGCGGGCGACGCCGGTGGCCAGGTAGTACCCGCCGGGGAAGATCAGGCCCTGGTCCTCCGGCAGGCGCTGGCAGCCCTGGCCGATCCCGTCGAGCCGCACGACCGCCCGGGTCCTCGTGTTGAAGACCAGAAAGCGATGGGCGTTCTCCTTGTACGGCCTGATGCGCAGCAGCACCAGGGCGCCGACGCGCGCGTAGCTCACGTCGGCGTCGGCGAGGCTCTGCAGCGGCTCGTCGACCGGCTCCCGGTAGATGCCCTCGCCGGTCTCGGTGTTGTTCTCCACCTTGACGGTCAGGTCCCCGCCGACGGTCTCGACGAACACCACGTCCTCGATGGAGATGTGCGGGTGCCGGCCCAGCACGTGCCGCTCGCGGCCGACCGGCGTCCACTCGAAGTCGTGCGACGGCGGGAACACGTGGTCGCGCTCGCCCCGGTTGTCCACATAGGACACGGTGCCGTCCGGGCCGACGGTCCAGCGCAGCACCTTGATGTCGTCGGTGCGCGGCCCGGTCTGGAAGACGGCGAGGAGCTTGCCGTCGAGCCGGCGCAGCTGCAGCAGCCGGGTGTCGCGGTAGTACTTGTAGACCTCGCCGAAGTCGCGCAGCAGCCGCGGGTCGCGCAGCAGCGCGTCGTCGTCGTCGCCGGTCGGCCGGTCGAAGCGGAACGCGTCGCCGTCGCGGGCGAAGCGGTGCACCGAGAACACGTCGTCGACCGTCGTCTCGGGCTTGAGGCCGATGAAGACGTTGTAGCCGAACAGCATCAGGCCGCCGACCGACACGATGTCGCGCGGGACGCAGTTGTGCTCGGTGCGGATGCGCTCGGTGCCCAGCAGCCGCAGCTGCGCGCCCCCGAACATCTCGGTCCGCCGCGCGTTGAGGGCCTCGGCCCGGCGCGTCAGCTCGGCCGCCTGGGCGGCGAGCCGGTCGCGCAGCACCTCGTAGGTGCCGGCGTCCAGGCTCGCCGCCGGGGCCGCTGCGGTCTTGTCGCTCACCGCCGCGGTCGCCGCGCTCACCGCTGGGCCGCGGCCAGGGCCGCGACCGGCTTGTCGGCGATGCCGAGCCGGTGGGCCGTGTCGAGCAGGTCGCGCAGCTTGTCGCCGTCGGCGCCGCCGCGCTGGATCTGCTGGGCCAGGAACGCCGACAGCGTCAGGTTGGACACGTCCGCGGTGCTCATCGAGCCGAGCACCCGCCCGAGGTCGCCGACCAGGTCGCCGTTGCCGTTGAGGTAGGCCGCGCCGACGCCCTGCACCACGTCGGAGTGCTGCACGAGCCCGTCGATGCTCTTGCCGAGCGTGATCGAGCCGAGCAGCTTGTCGAAGAAGACGCTGTCGCCGCCGACGATGTCGATGTTCGCCTTCTCCAGCCCCGCGGCCAGCACGAGCGCCTGCTGCTCGGCCACCTGCCGGTGCACGTCGATGCCGGCCAGGCGGATCTCCTTCTCCATCTCCAGGCGCAGGCGGTACTCCTCGTGCCCGCGGGACGCGGCGTCCATCGCGGCGATCGCGGCCGCCTTGTCGGTGAGCCCCTCGGCCTCGCCCTTGAGCTTGTCGCGCAGCGCGTCGGCGAGCGCGGACGCCTTCTCCCGCTCGACCGCGGCCTCGGCCAGGCCGGCCTTCTCGATCGTCTCGGCGCTCGCGACCGCCTTCTCGCGCTCGACCGCGGCCTCCGCCCGGCCGACCTTCTCGATCGCCTCGGCGTTGCGCTCGCGCACCTGCACGTCGGCCAGGCCGGCCGCGGCCGCCTCGGCCTGCACGCCCTCGGCGAGGCGGATCTTGGCCCGGGCCTCCAGCTCCGCGGTCTGCTGGCGGGCCTCGGCCAGCACCAGCTCCTCGCGGGCCTTGAACTTCGCCGCCTGCTCCGCCGCCTCGGCCGCCTTGATGCCCTTGACCAGGTTCTCCTGCGCCTCGGCCTCGGCCGCGATGATGACCGCCTGGCGGGTGCGCTCGGCCTCCTCGACCACGCGCAGCCGCTTGATGTGCTCCTCCTGCTCGGCGACGGTCCGCTCGACCGCGATGCGCTCCCGCACGACCTCGGCGATGGCCCGCTTCTCGGCCTCGACCTCCTTGTCCTTGGCGATCGTGCTCAGCTCGGTCTCCCGCTGCCGGGCGATGACCTCGAGCATCCGGTCCTTCTCGATGCGCTCCGACTCGATCGCGATGACCCGCTCGCGGTTCTTCTCGGCCACGGCGATCTCGCGCGACTTGTTCTCGTGCTGGATGCCGACCTGCTCGTCGGTGCGGATCTCCGCGGTCTGCGACTTGAGGCGCTCCTCGGCCCGGACCCGGGCGGTCTCGGCGTCCTCGCGGGCCCGCAGGGTGTCGACCTCGCGCCGCTGCTTGATCTCCGCCTCGGCCTGCCGCCGCTCGAGCTCGAGGATCGCCTCGCGCGCGTCGACGTCCTGGCGCTTGATCTCCTTCTCCTCGGTGCGCCGGTACTCGTTCGTGCGTACGTGCTCGATCGCGGTCAGCTCGGTGATCTTCCGGATGCCCTGCGCGTCGAGGATGTTGGAGCCGTCGAGGCTCGACAGCGGCGTCTGCTCGAGGAAGTCGATGGCCGCGTCCTCGAGGCTGTAGCCGTTGAGGTCGGTGCCGATGACCCGGACGATCTGGTCGCGGAACTCGTCGCGCTTGGTGTAGAGGTCGACGAAGTCCAGCTGCTTGCCGACGGTCTTGAGCGCCTCGGAGAACTTCGCGTTGAACAGCTCCTGCAGGGTCTCCTGGTCGCTGGCGCGGACGGTGCCGATCGCCTGGGCGACCTTGATGACGTCCTCGACGGTCTTGTTGACCCGCACGAAGAACGAGATGCGGATGTCGGCCCGGATGTTGTCGCGGCAGATCAGCCCCTCCCGGCCGGTCCGCTCGATCTCGATCGTCTTCACCGAGATGTCCATGACCTCGGCCTTGTGCAGGACCGGCAGCACGACCGCGCCGGTGAACGTGACGTCGACCTTGCTGACCTTCGAGATGATCAGCGCCTTGCCCTGCTCGATCTTGCGGAACAGCCGGCTGATGGCGATGAGCACGCCGATCGCGGCGAGCACGACCACGCCGAGCACGACGAGGAAGCCGGTGGTGAGCACGGTCATGAGAGCTCCCTGTGTCCGGGGGTGGGTCCAGTTGGAGCGGGTCCGTCCGGGCCGGGTCCGAGTCCGTCCGGGGCGGGGACGACCCAGAAGAACTCGCCGTCCCGGTCGTATTCGTAGATCACCGCGAGGCTGCCCGCGGCAAAGCGGTCGGCGCCGGTCTGGCGGACCTGGACGATCGCGCTGGAGCCGTCGCCGGCGGTGACCTCGGCCTGGCCGAACGACTCGGTCACGGTCCCGGTGCGAATCACGCACGAGCGCCCGACGAACGCGGTGCGGGAGTCGCCGCCCGTCGCCGGGGTGAGCCGCCGCAGCGGGATCGCGGCCAGCCGCGCCGCGAGCCACCCGGCCGCCAGCGCGACCAGCAGCACGGCCACGCGCGGCAAGGCGCCGTGGACGACGACCGAGCCGGCCAGGCTGACGAACCAGGCGACCGGCACCAGCACCGAGAGCCCGACCGCGATCGGCGCCCCGAGCAGCCCGGGCCCGGCGTCGAGCAGGTCGGTGTCGGCGCCGCCGAGGAGCACGACGAGCCAATAGGCGATGACGACGACGAGCAGGACGGTGAACAGGACGGTCGGGAAGCCGAGGATCGCGTCGAGAAACTCCATCGGCCCGTCCCGTCCCCCTTCGCTCGTGTGTCCGCATGGTGACAGGCCGCGTCAAGACCACCATCGCGATGGCGTGCGGGCATGAACGCCGCAATTCGGGCAATCTTTCGCTGTGTTCAGCGAAAGTTATCGACATCCGGACGGAAGTCCCCTAGCGTGTCGTGACATATCGACGGTCGTCGGTTCCGCCAGTGCCGACGAACGCCCCGATGACCCGTGCCCGTCTTCGGCGAGCGCGCGCGGGAGTCCGTGACCGGCTCCTACCCCTTGGAGCGTTCCGTGAAGCGATGGACGACCCTCTTCGCCGTGCTGCTCGCGGGCGCCGGCCTGCTGCCGGCGATCCCCTCCGCGGCCGCGGTGGCACCGCAAGAGCCCGGCGTCACCCTGCGGGTCTTCGACCTGCAGACCCCGCAGAGCTCCATCTGCGTGCTCAAGTCCGGGCAGACGCCCAACGTCGACAAGCTCATGCCGACCGTCAACTGGACCACCGCCGCCGACTTCGGCGGGCTCGAGGACTACTTCCAGGCCCAGGTCATCGGCAACGTCAACATCCCCGGCGCCGGCACCTACGCGTTCCGGCTCACCAGCGACGACGGCTCTCGCCTGGCCATCGACGGCGCGAACGTCATCAGCAACGACGGCCTGCACGGCGCGACCGCGGTCGAGGGCAGCGTCGCCCTCACGGCCGGCTACCACGCGCTGCGCATCGACTTCTTCGAGCGCACCGGCGGCCAGCAACTGACCCTCGAGTGGCGCCCGCCGGGCTCGAGCGCCTACACGCTCGTGCCGAACTCGGTGCTGAGCACCGATGCCGGGGTCGTGCGCGTCACCGCCCCCGGGCGCAAGGAGTGCGAGGGATCCGCCGACTCGCCCGGCGACGGGCTGCCGCTGACGTCGGTGCACCCGGGCTACACCCTGACGAACCTGCGCCCGAACGGCTTCAACCCGCAGGTGAGCGCGATGGACTGGTTCCCCGACGGGCGTCTGGCCATCGCGACCTGGGGCGGGAGCCTCAACACCACGGGCGAGGTCTACATCCTGCGCAACGTGACGGGCGCGACCTCGCCGTCGCAGGTGCAGTACACCCGGATCGCCTCCGGGCTGAAGGAGCCCATGGGACTCAAGATCGTCGACGGCGTCATCTTCGTGTCCCAGAAGCACGAGCTGACCGAGCTCACCGACACCGACGGCGACGGGCAGATCGACCGCTACCGCACGGTCGCGACCTGGCCGTTCGACGGGAACTTCCACGAGTTCGGCTTCGGGCTGCTCTACCAGGACGGGTACTTCTACCTGAACCTGTCCGTCTCCATCAACCAGGGCGGCGCGACCACCGACCCGCAGGGCTCGCCGAACCGGGGCACCAGCCTGAGGATCAACCGCTCGACCGGCGCCGTGCAGTACGTCGCCGGCGGCCTGCGCACCCCCGACGGCATCGGCTGGGGACCCGCCGGGGAGCTGTTCGTGACCGACAACCAGGGCGGCTGGCTGCCCGCGTCGAAGCTGGTGCAGATCAAGCAGGACCGCTTCTTCGGCCACTACACCAACCCCGACGGCCCGTTCGACGGCCAGCCGGTCACCCAGCCCGTGCTGTGGCTGCCGCAGAACGAGATCGCCAACTCGCCGAGCACCCCGCTGGTGCTCCACAATGGACCGTACGCCGGGCAGCTGGCGTTCGGCGACGTGACGTACGGCGGCATCCAGCGCGCCTCGCTGGAGCAGGTCAACGGCGAGTACCAGGGCGCGGTCTTCCGCATGACGCAGGGGCTCGAGATGGGCGTGCTGCGCATCAGCGAGGGCCCCGACGGCGCGCTCTACGCGGGCGGCCTCGGCGCCGGGGGCAACTGGGGCCAGGAGGGCAAGCTCACCTACGGCCTGCAGAAGATCACCCCGAACGGCACGAACGTCTTCGACTTCAAGGCGATGCGCGTCAAGCCCGGCGGCTTCGAGCTGGAGTACACCCAGCCGGTGTCGGCCGAGACGGCGGCGCAGCTGGCCTCGCGCTACACGTTCCAGCAGTGGCGGTACGTCCCCACGCCGGCCTACGGCGGCCCGAAGGTCGACGAGGAGTCGCTCCAGGTCACCTCGGCGACGCTCTCGGCCGACCGGCTGAAGGTCACCGTCCAGGTCGCGGGCCTCAAGCCGGGCCGGGTCGTCCACGTGCGCTCGCCGCGGCCGTTCACCTCGACCACGGGCCAGTCGCTGTGGAGCACCGAGGCCTGGTACACCCTCAACGCCCTCGCCGACGGCACGCTGCCGCCGACCGGCCAGCAGGAGGCCGAGTACTCGGGCCTGAGCGGCAGCGCGGGCGTCGCGACCGACCACAGTGGATACACCGGCACCGGCTTCGTGGCCGGGTTCGGCAACGCGGGCGCCGCGGCCACGTTCAGCGTCGCCGCGCCCAGCGCCGGCGCCTACACCGTGGCGCTGCGGTTCAGCAACGGGCCCAATCCCTCCGCGGGGACGAAGACCGTCAGCCTGTACCTCAACGGCGCCAAGGTGCGGCAGCTGTCCCTCGCGGACACGGGCAACTGGGACACCTGGGCGACGGCCACCGAGACGCTCCAGCTGCGCGCGGGCGGCAACGCGATCGCCTACCGCGTGGACGGCGGCGACATCGGCCACGTCAACCTCGACAACATCACCGTCGCGCCGGCCGGCGGCGGGGGAGCGGCGGACCACACCGGCACCATCACCGGCATCGGCGGCAAGTGCGTCGACGTCAGCAACGCCGGCACCGCCAACGGCACGAAGATCCAGCTGTGGACCTGCAACGGTTCCACCGCGCAGAGCTGGACCCGCACCGGCGACACGCTGCGCGCGCTGGGCAAGTGCCTGGACGTCGACAACGGCGGCACCGCAAACGGGACCAAGGTGCAGCTGTACGACTGCAACGGCTCGGCCGCCCAGGTGTGGCAGGCCGGGGCGAACGGCACCCTGCGCAACCCGCAGTCCGGCCGGGTGCTCGACGCGGCCGGGGGCGCCTCCGCCGACGGCACCGAGCTGCAGATCTGGGACGCGGCCGGGGTCGCGCAGCAGAGCTGGGTCCACAATGGAGCCTCGCGGGTGACCCTGTTCGACGGCGGCAGCCTCAACGCGTTCGCCAACGCCGACGGCACCGCCCCGACCTGGCCCGTCTCCGGCGGCTCGGCGGAGGTGCTGGGCGGGGACATCCGCACGAAGCAGGCGTACGGCGACTTCAAGCTCCACGCCGAGTTCTGGCTGCCGAACCTCCCGGCCGACGTCACCGGCCAGGCCCGCGCGAACTCCGGCATCTACCTGCAGGACCGCTACGAGGTCCAGGTGCTCGACAGCCACGGCAAGACCCCGCCGGCGAACAACGACTGCGGCTCCATCTACCTCAAGCGGGCGCCCGGCAGCAATCCGGCAACGGCGCCGGAGACCTGGCAGACCTTCGACGTGACGTTCCGCGCGGCCCGCTGGAACGGCACCACGAAGACCGAGAACGCCCGGGTCACCCTCGTGTGGAACGGCGTCACGGTGCACAACGACGTGGCCGTCGACGGGCCGACGGGCGCGGGCGCGGCCGAGAGCCCGGCGGCGCTGCCGATCCGCCTGCAGGACCACGGCGATCCCGGCGCGAACGTGCGCTACCGCAACATCTGGATCGAGCCCGTGTGAGGGTTCAGGGGGCCAGGCGCTCGCTGAGCCAGGCCAGTGCGAGCGGGTAGCGGTACTCGATACCGCCGTGGCCGGCGTCGAACAGCTCGAAGTACACCTGCGGCTGTTTGACGCCGGCCGCGAGCACCCGGTCCAGGAACGCGGAGGCGCCGAGGTCGAGGAAGTACTCGTCGCGGCGGCCGGCGTCGATCCAGATGCCGCGCATCGAGCGCAGGGCCTCGGCGTACTGCGGCTTGGCGGCCATCACCACCGGGTCGCGGTCGAGCCACCGCTGCCAGACCGGCGCGATCAGGGCGCCGTTGGCGTCGAACGGCATGCGGACCGTGCCGTCCTCGTCGGCCGAGTAGGCCGCGGCGTACGCGTAGAGCTCCAGCAGCTCGATGTCGCCGTCGCGCGGGATGCTGCGCTCGCGGAACTCCCGCAGGAACGTGTCGTAGGAGCCGCCGTACTGGTCGCGCAGCTGCCGCGCCAGCCGCGGGAAGGCGAGCTGGTTGCTCACCTCGAACAGCGCGTCGCCGGCGTGGGTCGCGAGGGCGCCGAAGAGGTCGGGGCGCAGCATCGCGGTCACGATCGCGCCGTAGCCGCCGCTGGACTTGCCGCTGATGCCGCGGTGGTCGCGGTCGGCGAGGGTCCGGAACCGGCCGTCCACGAAGGGCACGACCTCCTCGCAGAGGTACGTGTGGTAGCGCCCGGTCGCCGGCGAGTCGAGGAACTGGCTGCCCCCGAGCGCCGTCCAGGCGTCGAAGAACACCACGATCGCGGGCGGCGCCTCCCCGCGGGCGAACATGGCGTCCATGAGCTCCGGGTAGGGCTGCCGGAACGCGGGACGGTTCCACCACATGCCGAGATGCCCGGTGTACCCCTGGCCCACGTAGACCGCGGGGTAGCGCCGCGACTCGTCCTCGTCGTAGCCGGGCGGCAGGTACACGAGCAGGGGCCGCTCGTGCGGATCCCCGAGCGGGTTGCCGCGCAGGACGGCGCTGTCGAGGACGAGCTCCTCGAAGCGCCCGGCCGGCTCGGATTTCCAGGGCAGCATGCGTACCTCCAGGGCCTCGCAGATCCCGGCGGCGCCCGGAGGGCGGCGCGACCCGCGCGGTGCCGGGCGCCTTCACCCTACGTCGCCCGGGAGGTGCCGCGACCCCACCCCGACCCCGTCCCGGGTGGCGTGGGGCTTGCCGGTCTCGTGCTCGGGGTGGCGAGGCGGCTCCCTGGCCTCGTGCTCGGGGTGGCGTGGGGTTTGCCGGTCTCGGCTCGGGGTGGCGTGGCGGCTTTCTGGGCTCGTGCTCGGGGTGGCGTGGCGGCTCCCTGGCCTTGTCCGTGGCGGACCGTGGCCGGCGCTTGCCGCGGTGGCCGGGCCGTCAGGCCGCGCCGAATGCCGCCCAGTCGACGAGCCGGCCGTCGAAGGTGCCGCCGTCGCGCAGGATGTTCGCCACGCCGTCGCGCAGCGGGACGCTCATCTCGCGCAGCTGGTTCGCGACCAGCGGCTCGAACATCGCCGGCCGCAGGTGCCACCACCAGGCCACCAGGTGCTCCGGCCCGTAGCTGGACGGGTCGGCGAGCAGGTCGCGCCACTCGGCCCGCAGCGTCGGATACTCCCGCGGCAGCCGCTCCAGCACCCCGAACCAGTTTCCCCAGCTCACGACCATGAACAGCCGCAGCCGATCGCGGGCCCAGCGCAGCGCGGCATCGTTCCCGGCCGCGCCGGCGTCGCGCAGGACGCCGGCCAGGTACTCCTCGACGACCGCGGCCGCACCGCTCACGTCGATCGTCCCGCGGTGGCGGATGGCGTCACGCAGCACGGCGAGTTCGGGATCGGGCACGGCGCCATTGTGCGCAGGCGTGCACCCGGCATTGCATCGCCGTTCGGCCACGGCATTCCGGGATCGCCGGCGATGCTCAGCTCCGGCGTTCGCGGCCCTGTCTCCTCGGCCCCCTCTCTGCCGTCCCCGTCTCCGGCCTCCGCGCTTTCTCGAGTCCTGGTGGCTCGCCGCAACGCGCGGTGCCTGCTCCTGTCGCTCGTGGCGTGCGTGGTGCCTGCGTGTTCGTGTCGCTCGTTGCCGTGCGCGGTGCGTGTTCGTGTCGCTCGTTGCCGTGCGCGGTGCGTGTTCGTGTCGCTCGTTGCCGTGCGCGGTGCGTGTTCGTGTCGCTCGTTGCCGTGCGCGGTGCGTGTTCGTGTCGCTCGTTGCCGTGCGCGGTGCGTGTTCGTGTCGCTCGTTGCCGTGCGCGGTGCGTGTTCGTGTCGCTCGTTGCCGTGCGCGGTGCCTGCTCCTGCCGCTCGTCGCAATGCCCGGCTTTACCGCGAAATGTCGAAGCGGTTCGAGATGAATATTTCAGTCTTTGTGCTCCATGAACCCGCAGGTCGGAGCCCTTGTCACGGGACATGCCGCCGCGCCGCGTTTGAGCGGGTCGGCGGCGGTGCGTGACGATCCCGGTCCCGGGCGAGCGAGCCGCCCGGCTCGACCCGTACCCGGAGGAACATCGACATGAGCCTGCTCAAACGTCTGCCGCGCGGTCGCACCCTCGGGGTGGCCGGCGCCGTCGGGGCCCTCGTGGCCGGCGGCCTGATCCTGGCGCCGATGGTCAACGCGTCCGCCGCGTCGGGCTGCCGCGTCGCCTACACCACCAACCAGTGGCCCGGTGGCTTCACCGCGAACATCGCGATCACCAACCTCGGCGACCCGATCAGCGCGTGGACCCTCGGCTGGACGTTCGGCGACGCCGGGCAGAAGGTCGGCCAGGGCTGGTCGGCGACGTACACGCAGAGTGGTACCGCCGTCACCGCCAAGAGCCTGGACTACAACGGCAACCTCGGCACCGGCGGCTCGACGAGCATCGGGTTCAACGGGACGTGGACGGGCGCCAACCCGAATCCGGCCACGTTCACGCTCAACGGTGTCGCCTGCACCGGCTCGGTCGGCACGCCGCCGCCGACGACCGCCTCGCCGAGCCCGTCCAGGAGCGTGAGCCCCAGCCCGAGCCGCAGCGTCAGCCCGAGCCCGAGCACCCCGCCTCCGCCGCAGGGGACCACGCCGCTGGCCATCAACGGGCAGTTGCACGTGTGCGGCGTGAATCTGTGCAACCAGTACAACAAGGCCATCCAGCTGCGCGGCATGAGCACGCACGGCATCCAGTGGTTCGCGTCGTGCCTCAACAACGCCTCGCTGGACGTGCTCGCCAACGACTGGAAGGCCGACCTGCTGCGCATCGCCATGTACGTGCAGGAGCAGGGCTACGAGACGAACCCGTCGGGCTTCACCGCGCAGGTGAACAACTACGTGGACATGGCCGAGGCGCGCGGCATGTACGCGATCATCGACTTCCACACGCTGACCCCCGGTGACCCGAACTACAACCTGGACCGGGCCAAGACCTTCTTCGCCTCCGTCGCCCAGCGCAACGCGAACAAGAAGAACGTCATCTACGAGATCGCCAACGAGCCCAACGGCGTGAGCTGGCAGGGCATCAAGAGCTACGCCGAGACGGTCATCCCGGTCATCCGCGCGGCCGACCCGGACGCGGTCGTGATCGTGGGCACCCGCGGCTGGTCGTCGCTGGGCGTCTCCGACGGCTCGAACGAGTCCGAGATCGTGAACAACCCGGTGAACGCGACGAACATCATGTACACGTTCCACTTCTATGCGGCCTCGCACAAGGATGACTACCGCGCCGTCGTGGCGCGGGCGGCCCGCTCGCTGCCGCTGTTCGTGACCGAGTTCGGCAGCGTCACCTACACCGGCGGCGGCACGGTGGACCTCGCGAGCACCGGCACCTGGCTGGACCTGCTCGACCAGAACAAGATCAGCTACGCGAACTGGACGTACTCGGACGCGAACGAGAGCAGCGCGGCGTTCAAGTCCGGCACGTGCGCGGCGGGTTCGTACGCGAACGCGAACTCGCTGAGCGAGTCGGGCACGTACCTGCGCAACCGCATCCGCACCGCGGACAACTTCCCGACGAGCTGAACCGGGCGACCACGCACGACCCCGGGCGAGCCGCGCTCGCCCGGGGCGAACCACGCACGACCTCGGGTGGACCGTGCGCGACCTCGGATGGACCGCATGCGAACCCGGGCGAGCCGTTCACGACCTCGGGCGGGCCCCTGCGCGACCCCGGGGTGAACCACGCACGACCCCGAACGAGCCGCGCACGACCCCGAACGAACCACGCACGCCGTCGGGCGAGCCGCGCTCGACCGGGGTGAGCGAATGGACAGCCGTGCCGGGCGGAGTGAGCAATGCGGCCCGGCCCGGCTGATCGAACGAGTCCTTGCACGCTTCGGTGAGCGCATGCGCGTCTGGGCGGGCGGTCCTGGGCCGGGCCGTGGGCGTGCACGGCCTTTTGTGCGCGAATGGACGGCCGTGCTGGGCGGAGTGAGCAATGCCGCGCGGCCCGGCTGATCGGACAAGTCCTTGCACGCGCGATGAGCGAATGGCGGCCGACCCGAACCGGCGGCCCGGACGCTCAGGCGGGCTCCAGCGTCGGTGCCGCCGACCGGCGCTGGGGCCGCTCGCGGCGCGAGATGCGCAGCCAGACGGCAAAGCCCCACAGCACGAATCCCGCGTAGACGGCGTAGAGCACGGCCGACGGGTAGTACCGGAAGTGCAGCAGCTCCGGGACGCCCACCAGGTCGACCGCGATCCAGCACAGCCAGAAGTCCACGAATCCGCGCGCCATCGCGTAGGTCGCGGCGATCGAGCCGACGAAGATCCAGGAGTCGGCGAGGTAGTACCACCAGGGCACGGGGAAGCCCGCGCCGACGGCCCGGAACACGTAGAAGCATGCGACCACGGCGACCGCCGACCCGGCCAGGAGCGCGAGCCGTTCGCCGCCCGAGGCCCATCGCGGATGCACGGCGGGGCCACCGCCGGATGAGCGATTGTGTTTCCAGCGCCACCAGCCGTACACGCTGGTGAGCACGAAGAACACCTGGCGCGACGCCTGGCCGTACAGCGGCGTGGTCGCCCCCTCCGCGCCGGCCGCCTGCCCGACGAAGACGGTGAACAGCAGCACGTTGCCCACGATTCCCACGGGCCAGGCCCACACGCTGCGGCGCAGCCCGAAGAGCGCCGACGCGAGCCCGAATGCGTTGCCCACGATCTCGCGGTAGCTGATCGACTGTCCGGTGGTGACCTGCCAGTGGGCGTCGTAGAAGCGATCGATCAAGTCGGCGAACCAGTGCACCAGCCGCACGGTACAACTGCCACGTTTCGTGCGTCGACCCCCGTGGCCAGTCACTTTTGCCCTATTTATGCGTTTTATGCGGTGTGTGGTCTCTGCGCCTCGCCGCCGCGCTCGTCCTGCCCGCCCTCGCCACGCCGCTCGCCACGCCGGTTTTCGCCGCCGGACGCCCAGATACGATCACCCGATTCGCCGGTACCGCCGGCCTCGCGCAACTGGCCGCAGACGCCCGAGGTGGCCTGGTCGCGGCGGATCCGAGCGGTGATCGAGTCGTGCGCATCGCGCCCGACGGCGCCGTGACGGTCGTGGCCGGCGGCCCGGAGGCGGGCCTCGACGCGCCCGAGGGCGTCGCGGTCAGGGCCGATGGCGCGGTGTACGTCAGCGACGCCCGTCACCGTGTCACGATGATCACGCCGGATGGACGAACGCGCACCGTGGCCGGCAGCGGTGTGGCCGGCGCCCCGGTACCCGGCCCGGCGCTCTCCTCCCCGCTGAGTGCCCCGGCCGGCCTCGCCGTGGACCGCGCGGGCAACCTGTTCATCGCCGACGAGCACGCGGTGCTGCGCGTTTCGCCCTCCGGCACGCTGTCCATCGCCGCCGAGCCGACAGACTCGCGCACCGTCGCTGTCGACTCGCTCGGCAACCTGTACGTCTCGGTTCCCGACTGCGGCGTCGAGCGCATCGCAGCGGACGGTGTGCGGGTTGCGTACGCGGGCACGGGCTGCGGCCACCCGACGCCCGGCCCGGCGCGTGAGTCGCGACTGGACGCGTTCGAGCACTTGAGCGTGGACGATCGTGACAATTTGGTGCTCGCCACGGACGACGGGGTCGCGATCGTCGCGCCGGACGGCACGCTCAGCCTGCGCGGCGAGGATGTTGGGGGCGTGCGTGACGTGCGCGGCGAGGGTGCGGGCGGTGTGCGCGGCGAGGGTGTTGGGCGCGCGCGTGATCTGCGCGGCGAGGGCGCGGGTGGTGTGCGTGACGTGCGCGGCGAGGATGTTGACGGCGTGCGTGACGTGCGCGGCGAGGGTGCGGGCGGTGTGCGTGACGTGCGCGGCCAGGGTGCGGGCGGTGTGCGTGACGTGCACGGCGACGGTGCGGGCGGTGTGCGTGACGTGCGCGGCCAGGGTGCGGGCGGCATGCGTGACGTGCGCGGCGAGGATGTTGACGGTGTGCGTGACGTGCGCGGCGAGGGTGTAGAGGGCGTGCGTGACGTGCGCGGCGAAGGTGCGGGCGATGTCCGCGGCGAGCGTGTGCGCGGGCGGTCCGCAGTCGCGAGCTCGACCGGGGCGGTCTTCGTCGGGGGTGTCGGCGGCGTGGCCCGGATCGGCCCGGCCACGCCGAGCGCGCCGCAGGATCTGCGCATCACACCGCGCGATCGCTCACTCGAATTGTCGTTCCGCGCACCGCTGGACGCGGGCGCCGATCCGGTCGCCGGCTATCAGGTCAGTCTCGACGGCTCCCAGACGTGGCGGCCGCTGGCGACCGAGGTCGACGGGGATCGGCTGACGGGTTCGGTCGCGGGGCTGGACAACGGTGTGCAGTATGCGGTGCTCGTATCTGCGCGAAATGCCGCTGGGGCGTCGCCGGGCAGCGTCATTCTGCCGGCCGTGCCGGGCGCGTCGTTCCTGGCGGTGACCGGTACCGATGTGGCGGTGTTTGCGTGGACCGGGTTGTTCGCGGTGTTGGTCGGCATTGGGCTGGTGGTGGCCGGGGCGGTCGACCCGGACTGTCTGCCGACCCGGACGCGGCGTTCCTGACGGTCGGGTAGTTGGTGAGCCCGACGGTGAGGGCGGGCTCGCTCGGAGCAGAGCAGAGCGGGTCCTGTGTGGCGGCGCCGGCCGAGTGCGGCTGGGAAGTTGGGTGACTGCCGTGCGGCTGGTGGAACGGGATGGAACGCGGATGTAGCGGAGTCCGGTCAACCCCCTGACCCGGCACGGCGGCCCGCGTGCATGTCTACCGCCTCGATTGCCGGGCGGGACCGAACCTGGCCGGTGGACCGTCCGGGTCGATTTGTCCAGGGCCACCGACCGGGCGGCCATCGCCGTGCCCGTGGGCTGTCCCATCAGGGGGCCCGTGGGCTGTCCCGGGCGGGGCTGGCCCATGGGCTGTCCACCCGGGCGGGGCTGGCCCATGGGCTGTCCACCCGGGCGGGGCTGAAGGTAGCCCGGCGGAACCGTCGGTCGCCTGGGCGGTCGTTGGAGCACCGACCGTAGCGACCGGTTTGCCGGTTTTAGCCGCCTTGGTGGCGACCGGGGCCGACAATCGACGGGTGGAGCAACTGGATGGTGGTGGCGGTACGACCGCGCATGTCGGGCGGCAGCCGATCTACGACCGGGACGGGGCCGTTGTCGCGTATGAGCTGCTGTTCCGGGCCGGCACCGATGCTTTGAGCGCTGCGCGCATGGACGATCACGCGACTGCGCGCGTTCTTGTCGCGGCGTTCACCGAGTTCGGTCTCGAAGAGCTTACCGGCGGCAAGGTTTGCTTCCTCAACGTCACCAAGTCGTTCCTGACCGGGATGTTGCCGCTGCCGTTCGACTACAGCCAGGCCGTGCTCGAGGTGCTCGCCAGCGTCGAGGTCGACGAGCAGCTCGTGGCCGGGCTGACGGTACTGTCCGAACGTGGCTTTACGCTCGCGATCGATCACTTCGTGTGCGGCGGGCCGCGCGAGGTGTTGCTGCCGCTCGTCAGCTACGTGAAGGTCGACATGCTCGCGGCCGACGAGGCCGGGGTGCGTGCGTGTGTGGAGCTTTGCCGGCGGTACCCCCACCTGCAGCTCGTCGCGGTGCGCCTCGAGAGCGCGGAGTCCCTGCGGCTCGCCTTCGAGCTCGGGTTCGACCTGTTTCAGGGGCACATTCTCGGCCGGCCGCATGTCGGCACGACCGCCGCGCTGGCTCCGGGCAGGCTCGCGCGGCTGCGGCTGCTCGCCGCGCTCGCTGCGGACGACGTGGACCTCGACGAGGTCGTGGCGCTCGTCGGCCAGGATGCCGGTTTGAGCATGCGCGTGTTGCGCGCGACGAACGCGGCCACGTTCGGACTCAACCGGACGGTCACGTCGGTGCGCGAGGCGATCGTCGCGATGGGGCTCAACCGGCTGCGCCAGTGGGTCACGCTCATGCTCGTCTCCGACCTCACCACCGCCGACCACGAACAGCTCGCGCGCATCCTGGTCCGGGCGCGGCTGTGCCAGCTGCTCGTGGACTCCTCCGAGTTCCCGGGGGCCGAGGGGCAGGGGGACGCGGCGTACCTGGGCGGGCTGCTCTCCGCCGTCGCCGACCACTTCGCCGTCCCCGTGGAGGAGATCGTGGACGGTCTGCCGCTGGGGCCGGAGCTGGGCGGGGCGCTGCGGGCGGGGGAGGGCCCGCTGGGGGCGATCCTGTGCGCGGCGCGCGCCTACACCGACCCGGACCCGGACAACGACCACGGCGAACCGGGCGCGATCGTCGCCGCGTACCTGTCGGCCCTGCGCTGGACCAACGGCGTGCTCGGTGAGCTGAGCCAGGAGATCCCGGACCGCGCCGAGGAGCGCCTGGACGCCCTCGCCGGTTGAGTGTTCGCGCGGTTGACCGCCTGCCCGGCTGGGCCAACGGGGTGCGCGGTGAGCTGAGCCAAGGGATCCCGGACCGCGCCGAGGAGCGCCTGGACGCCCTCGCCGGTTGAGTGTTCGCGCGGTTGACCGCCTGCCCGGCTGGGCCAACGGGGTGCTCGGTGAGCTGAGCCAGGAGATCCCGGACCGCGCCGACTCGCCGGTTGACGCAGCCGAGCCACGACGGCGAAGGCGAGCCGGTCAGTGCGCGTAGCGGTCGCCCGCGTACTGCTCCAAGGCCTCCTTCACCAGCTCGTCCCCGAAGCCGCTGGTGCTCGTCAGGAAGAACACGCTGTAGGGCCGGGACCAGAAGCGCGCGGTGCCGTGGTCGCTGCCGAGCGCGGTATTGCTCGCGGGCGTGCAGACCAGCCAGCGACTGCCGCGGTACGGCCGGATGTAGACCGTCGCCATCAGTGACCACGGGAACGTGGTGTCGTGGCCGCCCTTCGTCACCGTGATGCCCGTCGCGTCGATGCGGATCGGGCGGGTGTGCCGCGCGCTCACCGCCCACTGGAACAGCTTCCACACCAGGCCCACGCCGCCGCCCAGGATCAGCAGCCAGCTCAGCAGCGTGAACAGGACGCCGTCGAAGAGGCCCAGGACGATGCCGGCCACGAACACCGCGGCGAAGCGGACCGTCGCCCGGCCGTGATGGCGGTACGGGTTCGGGATCAGCTTGCGCTTGTCCTGCTGCGGCGTGCCGTACGGTGCCGGCTGCTGCGGCGGCGTGCCGTAGGGCGGTGGGGCCGCCGCGGGCTGCGGCGGCATCTTCACGGTGACCGACTCGCGACGGGTCGGCGGCGTGACCGGCGGCGGCCCGGCCACGACCGGCTCCCGCAGCGTGCCACCGTCCTGCGCCGGCGAGCTGGGCGGGCCGCCCAGGGTGGCGGTGCCGGCCAGGGTGGCGGCGTCGGCCAGGGTGCCGCCCCGCCACGGGGCGAGCGGGGGCGGCGCGGAGACCGGCACGCCGACGGGGGCCGCGGGCAGCGGCGTCGTGCGGTTGCGGGGCGGCGGCTCGTTCGCCCGCATCGCGAGGTACCGCAGCGCCCCCTCGGCCACGACCAGCTCAGGATGCTCCACCCGGCGCGGCGAGCGGCCCGTCGCCTGGCCCAGCAGCGTCCCGACGAGCGGGGTGCGGGTCGCCCCGCCGACGAGGAACAGCTCGGCCCGGTCGTCCCGGCCGATCTTCGCGCGGCGCAGCACCTGCTCGGTCATCGCGACCGTGCGCTGCAGCAGCGCCCGGGCGTCGCGCTCGAAGTCGCCGCGCGTCACCGACACGTCCTCGTCGATGAGCGGCACCTGCACGCGCGCGACGCGCTCGGTGCTGAGCCGCTCCTTCGCGCCGCGGCAGTCGTCCCACAGCAGCCGGGCCGACCACCGGTCCGTGCCCTCAGGGCCCTCGGGCTCCATGAGCCGGGCCCACTCGTCGGGGTGGCGGTCGCCGACCGCGCGGCCCACGCGGCGCTGGACGACCTCGTCCAGGTCGAGGCCGCCCACGTCGTCCAGGCCGGCCTTGGCCAGCTGCTGGAACTCGCGGCCGGTGCGCAGCACGGCGGTCACGTCGCAGGTGCCGGCGCCGAGGTCGTAGACGACCAGGGGGTCCCCGTCGGCGACCGTCGCGCCCGACGCGATGAGCTGGGCCGCGGCCGCCTCGGGCTCGCTGACCAGCGTCGGCTGGTGCAGCCCGGCGTGCCCGGCCGCGGCGCGCAGCACGCCCTGGCGGTCGGCGGACCACGCCGCCGGATGGGTGAGGATCACCGTGAGGAGGTCGGTGCCGGCGCGGCGGACGGCCTCGGCGTACACCTGGGCCAGCGTCGCCCCGATCAGCTGGGCGACGTCGAACTCGTCGCCGCCGAGCAGCACCCGCTGCTCGCCGATGCGCCGCTTCGGGTTGGGCTCGTAGCGGCCGGGGTCGAGGCGGGCCGAGCGCACGGCGGCGTTGCCGGTGACGAGCGAGCGGTGCTCGTCGGCCCACACGGCGGAGGGCAGCAGCGGCCGGCCGTCGAACTGCAGCGCGAACGGGGCCTCGCCCGGCGGCTGCAGGTAGGCCACCGTGTTCGTGGTGCCGTAGTCGATGCTGAGCCGGAACTCGCTCACTTGGCTCCCCCCTGCATGGCGAAGATGACGACCGCGACGAGGGCCACCACGACGAGCGCGGCGCCGCCCACCATCAGCAGCAGCCGCGGATTGACGCGCGGGGCGCGCTCGGCCGCGGGCACGGCCGCCGAGCGGGTCACGGTGCCGGACGGCACGGCGCGCTGGCGAAGCGTCGTGCGCCGCTCGGCGAGCAGCAGCTCGGCGCGCTCCGGCCAGATGTCCTGCAGCCCGGCGGCGAGATAGAAGTCCCGCGCGGCGAGCTGGTCGACCCGCGCCTTGCCGACGAGGCTCGCCGGGAACCTGCGAAGGGCATAGGCCAGCGCCGGCGGTACCTCCGGAGCGTCCTCCCGCGCGAGGAACTTCAGCACGTCGTGCAGCTCGCGGCCCTGCTCGGCGCCGAGCTGCGGGCCGAACACGGCCAGCAGCAGCCGGTACCACCGGTCCTGCGCGACCGGCGCGTCGCCGGGCAGGAACGGGATGCAGTAGATGAGGAAGTCGGTGCGCTCCAGCGCGGTGTGGGCCTGGTCGACGGCCGCGGGGTCGAACCGGCGGCTCTCGGCGGCGCTGAGCAGCAGCTCGGTCATCTGCACGTCGGAGCCGGTGTGCCGGTTGGCCAGCTCGATGAGGTCGGCGAGCGCGATGCGGTCCATGAGCGCCTTGACGCCGGGCGACTGCAGCGCGGGCGGCACCCCGAAGGACGCGGCGAGCTGGGCCAGCTCGACGATCGCGGCCGGGCTGGCGCTCGCGTTGCGGCCGTGGCCGGCCCAGGCGCGCAGGTGGGCGTCGACGAGGCCCGGGTCGAACGCGGAGCGGCGCAGCGTCTCGCGCAGGGTCTTGCTGGCCCCGGCCCGCATCGCCCGCTGCACGACGAGCCGGGTGACGACCTGACTCGCGCCCGGGTGGCGGGCGGCGAGGGCCCCGCCGGGCTGCCAGGCCTGGTACACCCCCGCGAGGTCCCCGTCGTTGAGCTTGGCCGCCTCGCCCTCGATCTGGCGCTGCCCGGCCTCGGTGCGCAGCAACTCCAGGTGCTCGGGCGCGGCCCGGCCCGAGGTGACCGCCTCCAGCAGCGTGGTCTGCAGGATGCGGCCGCCGACGAGCACGTCGCTCTGCCACTGCCGCACGTCCGCGGCGCCGGCGATGCTGCGCCCGCCGCGCAGCGGGGCGAGCTCGGCCGCGCCGCCGCGCCGCCACATGTCGGCGAGCTGCTGGGCGAAGCCGTCGACGTGACCGCCCCCGGGACTGTTGCCGGTGCCCGGGTACAGCCGCTCGCGGGTGGCCGCGTAGCCGCTGCCGCCGGTGACCGCGTCGAGGAAGACCAGCCGGGGCAGGTCCGGGTCGGTGTCGTCGTCCTCGTTGGCGGCGAAGGTCAGGTCGCGCACGTCGCCGAGCACGTCGACGAGGCCGCGCACGAGGGCGGTCGCGGGCGCGTCGGGCAGGACCACGGTGAGCGGGGCGGCCGGGTTGGCCAGCACCCGGTCGAGCAGCTCGTCGAAGACCGGGCCGGGGTCGGTGACCGGCTGGGCGTTGGCGGCGTCGGCGTGCTCGCGCAGGGCCGCGTAGGGCACGGCGCCGAGGCGGCCGGGCGGGTAGGCGCCCGGGTCGTTGCGCCCGGCCCAGCGCGGCCAGTGCTCCAGGCCGAGGGCGAGCTGCACGGTGACGAGCTCGGCCGGGCCGATGAGGGCGTGCGCGATCGCGGCGCCGGGGCGGTTCTTGTCGTCGCGGGCCGGCACCTTGTGCAGGATCACGCCGTGGCCCTCGACGCGCAGGTAGGCCAGCGACGGGCGCTCGTTGCGGCCGGGGGCGCGGGTGATGCGCAGGGCCAGCCGCTCGTCCCACCACGCGACGGCGGACTCGGGCAGCGAGGTGGCGTCGGGGCCGACGCCGTCGTTGCCGGCGGCCGCGGACCGGGCCCGCCAGCGGAACACGATCTGCTCGATGCGTCCCGTTGCCTGTGTCATCGGACTCCTCAGTCGCCGAGGATGGAACGGTCTAGGACGCCGGTCATGGCGAACAGGGACAGCAGCGGGCGCAGCACCCGGCGGGGGCCGAAGCCGTCGGCCGGGAAGTGCCCGTCGACGGGGGCGACCCCGGCCGCGGAGGCGTAGTGCAGGCTCACGTCGCTGACCCGGTTGACCGGCGGCAGGAAGCGCTCGGCGCCGTTGGTGGCGAGGAACTCGTACACCTCCTCGCTCTCCTCGGCGACCGTGTGCAGGCGCGTGTTGTCGTCGCGGCCGAGCCAGCGGGCCACCTCGGGCCGGCGCGCGGCGAGCAGGTCGGACTTGGCCACCACCATCGCGGCCGGGATCGGCAGGAACTGGGTGCCGGACTCGCCGCGCACCTCGACCAGCCGGTCCATGACCGCGTTGAAGGCCGGGTCGCCGTAGACGGTCGCGGGCTCGCCGAGCGCGGCCGGCAGCGCCTTCTCCGGGTCGACCACGAAAATGAGCGCGTTGACGGCGGACAGGAACGACGTGTCGAGGAACCGGTCGCCGGAGCGGCGCCGGCGCAGCTGCTCGCCGGCCACGTCGAAGAACGCGACGGCGAAGTCGCGGCGGGCGTGGGCGCTGTAGACCTTCGCCACATAGCTGAACGCGATCGGGCTGATCTGGGTCAGCGGCAGCTGCTCGCGCCGGTGGCAGAACGGCTCCACGAACCGGGTCATGTAGTTGTGCTCGATGGCCTCGTCGAGCCGCTCGACGCGCAGGCCGAGGTCGGCGAGCTCCAGGTTGTTGCGCAGCGCCTCGACCATCGCGGCCAGCAGCAGCGTCTTGCCGGCCGCGCGGTGCCCGACGAGGCCGATGACGATCGGGTCGCCGTAGTCGCCGTAGCGGTCCGGCAGGTAGTGGGTGGTGGCCATGCCGTCGCGCATGAGCGTGCAGGAGCGCTGGGCGCCCAGCCGCCGCTCGGCGAAGGCCTCCTTGGTCTCGTCGGCGCCGCGGGGGCGGAACGGCCGGTGCTGCTGGGTCTCCACGTCGACCTCGACCCGCTGCGCCTTGCTCCAGTGGATCCACTGCAGGCAGATCGGGCAGAGCACGCGGCCGAGCAGGCGGCTCGGGCTCGCGAGGTTCACTTGGACCCTCCCAGGTTCGTGGCGATGAGGACGATCAGCAGCAGGGGCACGCCCACGACGACGAGCGCGATGACCCCCATGATGATCCGGCTGCTCAACTCGTCGCGGCTGTACCACAGCACGTCGGCGAGGCCGCGGGCGAAGCGCCATGCGACCTGCTGGGGCGCGTCGCGCCGCTCGCGGTACTGCCGCTTCGCCGCCACCAGCCGCCGGAACTCGTCGCGAGCGGGGCTGAGCGGCACGGCGGCCCGGGCCACGGCGGGGACGGTGACCGCCGGCGCGGGGGAGTACTGCTGCGGGATCTTGATCGTCGCCGTGGTGGCGTCGGACGGGTCCGAGCTCTGCCAGACCGGCTCGTAGCGGGCGTCCTCGACCCGCCGCAGCAGCTCGTGGGTGTCGGGGCGGTCCCGCGGGTCGTCGGCGAAGACGCCCTCGAGCAGCGCCGACAGGGCCGAGCCGCCGCCCCGCCCGAGCTCCTCCCGCACGGCCGGGGCCGTGTCCGGCCCGCGCTGCAGGGCGATGCAGAACACGACCATCCCGGCCTGGTACACGTCGTGCGCCTCGGTCGCCAGCCGCAGCCCGTCCGGTCCCGGCGGCGGCTGCCACCGCGGGTCGAGGGCGGAGCGGGCCGGCTCGCCGACCGCGACCGTCTCGCCGAGGTTGACGAGCTGGGCGTGGGTGCCGTCCCACAGCACGAACTCGGGCGTGATCGCGCCGTGCGTGAGCCCGGCCTTGGCCAGGGTCTGGATCGCCACCAGCAGGTCGCCGAAGATCGTCAGCAGCGTCTCGGGCAGCGGCGCGCCGGGCTGCCCGGCCACGGGCACGCCGCGGTACGTGCTGGTGACGTACGGCTGCGGCCCGCTCAGGTCCGACTCGACCACGCGGCACACCTGCGGCGGATACGTGGTGGCGGGCAGCGCGTCGAGCTGCCGTCCGGCGTGGACCTCGGCGTGGACGAGCCGCTGGGCGTCGGCGTTGCGGGCGGTCCGGCGCAGCACCCGCTCGCCGGTGTCCGCCAGGCGGCCCCACTGCAGCTCGAACTGGTCCGTGAAGCGGCGGTCCGATTCGAACTCGATGTGCACCGTCATGTGGGCAGTCGCTCCCCGTCGTCGGCGTTGATGGCGAACAAGGTGTATCCGTTGTCGACGTACAGCACCCCGTCGCCGACGACCGGCGCGCGGGTGACCACGATGTCCGGCGCGGACCAGCGCGGGGTGCCGTCGTGGCGCGAGTAGGCGTGCAGGACCCCGGCGTCGACCACGTAGACCAGTGTCCGGGTCGCGTGCACGCCCGGCCACACGGCGACGCCGGGCACCTTCCAGCGGATCTCGCCGTCGGGGCCGAGCGCGGTCAGCCCGGCCGGCTCCGCGACGAAGACCGCGCCCGGGACCGCGTGCGGCACCCCGTCGCCGGGCCGCCGCCAGCGCAGCGCCCCGTCGGCCGGGTCGAGGCCGAGCAGCTCGCCGCCCGCGGGCTGCACCACGATCTCGGCGGTGGCGGCGGGCGCGAGGCGGGGCGGCAGGCCGGTGCGGCGGAAGCGGGGCACCCCGTCGTGGGCGCCGAGGCCGAGCAGCTCGTCGCCGGCCCGCACCAGCACCAGGTCCCCGGCGGTGGCCAGGGACGCGGCCGGGGCGGGCAGCTCGCCGTGGGACCAGCCCGTGCTGCCGTCGCCGCGCCGCTGCCGGACCGTGCGCCCCTGGACGATGGCGACGCCGCCCGGCACCGGCACGGGCCGCATCGCCGAGGCCGCGGTGCGCCACACCTCGGCCCCGGTCCCGGCGTCGACGGCGAAGAGGTTGCGCTTGCCCGGGCCGAGCACGTGGACCTGCCCGTGCGCGTAGACCGGCTCGCCGTGCGCCGCGACCGGGAGCTGCCACCGCTGCGCCCCGGTGCGCAGGTCGAGCGCGACGGTCCTCGTCGGCGCCGGGCTGATCAGCGTGTCGCCGGCGAACACGGGACGGTATCCCGGGGTCGTGGGCTCGGGGTGCCGCCAGCGCACGCTGCCGTCGGCGGCCTCGAGCGCGTGGATGCCGTCGTCGGCGCTCACCACGACGGTGCCGCCGCCGGTCACGACCTCGCTGCGCGCCATGGCGTGACCGGCTCGCCACGGACGGCTCCGGCCGGGCCTGAGCAGCGCGTTCGCGGCGGCGTGGCGGGCGTCGACCGCGGCCAGGACCGGCGCGGGCAGCCACGGCCCGGCGTGCTCGGCGAGGCCGGCGGCGAGACGCTCGCGGACCTGCCGCGCCGTGGGCCGGTCCTCGGGCGCCGCCTCGAGGCACTTGCGCAGCGTCCAGGTCATGCCCGTGGGCACCCCGACGAGGTTGGGGGCGCAGTAGTGCACGGCGTAGAGGTACTCGGCCATGGTGCGGCCCTCGAAGGGCAGCCGCCCGGTCGCGGCGCGCACCAGCACCGCGGCGAGCGCGAACACGTCCGAGGCGGGGGTGCCCGCCTTGCCCGCGAACCGCTCGGGTGCGATGTAGCCGACGGTACCGTGGAAATACTGCGACGCCGTGAGCCGGGCGGCATCGTCGGGCCGCGCGATCCCGAAGTCGATGATCTTGATCTGGTCGCGCAGCACGAGCACGTTGCTCGGCTTGAGGTCGCGGTGCACGACGCGCGCGTTGTGGATCGCGGCCAGCCCGCCGGCCAGCGCCGCGCCGAGCCGCCGGACGAGCTCCTCGGGCAGCGCCCCGGTGAGCTCCTCCACCTCCGCGAGGGTGATGCCGGGGAGGTACTCGGTCGCGAGCCACGGCGGCGCCCCGGCGGGGTCGGCGTCGAGCAGCCGCGCGGTGTGCTCGGACTCGATCTTCGCCGCGAGCTCGACCTCGCGCCGGAACCGCTCGGCGAGCTCGTCGTCGTAGCCGGCGCCGAGGTGCAGCGTCTTGACGGCGGCGGCGGCCCCGGCCGCGTCCCGGCCCAGGAAGACCTGGCCCATGCCGCCGGCACCGAGCCGCCCGAGCAACCGGTACGGCCCGAGGCGGCGCGGGTCCTCACCCCGTAACGGGTCAACCACCGCTGCTCACGACGTCCATGGTGCCTGCCCGGCGCAACCCACCCCGGCCGCACCCAGCGTGACGGCGCCGCCACGCAACGGTCCGCTCATCGACCCGATATGCCCGCTGCCGCCCCGAACCGCACCCGCTGCGAAGGTGAACCGTCAGGTTCGCGCGCGCTGCCGGAGCTCGCGCTGGCGGGTCAGCCACTCGGCGTCGCGGGACTCGTCGCTGAAGGCGACGTGGCCGGGGCGGTGCTTCGCGCGGTACATGGCCTCGTCGGCCAGCTGCACGAGGCGCTCCGGCTCGATCGCGGTCTCCTCCGCGGAATCGACCACCGCCACGCCGATCGACGTCGCCACCGCGACCGTCTCGCCCGAGGACAGCTTGACCGGCTCGGCCACCGACTCCAGGATGCGCTCCAGCACCGCGGGGATGCGGTCCGCGGCGCCGATCATCTCCAGCAGGACCACGAACTCGTCGCCGCCGACCCGGGCCACGAAGTCGGTGCCGCGGACCGTGGCCGTCAGCCGGTGCGCGACCGCCACCAGCAGCTCATCGCCCGCCGCGTGGCCGTAGCGGTCGTTCACCGGCTTGAAGCCGTTCAGGTCGAGAAACAGCACCGCCATCGGGCCGCCGCCGCGGTGGACCCGGCCCGCGGCGTCGTGGATGCGGTTGACCAGGCGGCGGCGGTTGGCCAGGCCGGTCAGGGCGTCGTGGGAGGCCGCGTGCTCCTGGAGGCGCTGCTCGGTGACGTCGCGGTTGACGTACACGAAACCCGTCCCCAGGCCGTCGGGGCCGGTGAGCGTCGAAACGGACGACAGGACGGTCAGCGGGGCCCCGTCGAAGCGGCGTTCGCGCAGCTCGCCGCTCCACCGCCCGAAGGCCGCCAGGTCCTGCAGGACCTGGCGGGGGCCGACCTCGACGCCGTCGTCCGTCGAGCAGGTGGTGGCCAGCAGGGCGAAGAGGTCACAGCCGATCGCCTCGCCGGCCGGGTAGCCGTACAGCCGCTCGGCGCCCGCGTTCCACGAGTCGATGACGTTGTCGGCGGTGCAGGAGATCACGGCGTCGGAGATGGCGTCGAGGAGATGGGTCTGGCGCCGGGCGTCGTCGAGCAGGGCCAGCGCGGCGCCCAGGGCCCGGCCGTGCTCCAGGGCCGCCGAGGCCACGGCCGCGACCGCCGCCACGAACTCGGCCTCGTCGGGCGGCAGCTCCCCGTCGACACAGACGGCGCCGACCGCGCGGCCGTGCAGCACGAGCGGCGCGGTGAAGCCCCCGGACGCGCCCGGCCGCAGGGCCGCGGACACGGTGTGGTCCGGCAGCTCGGTGGCGAGCGCCGTCGTGAGGTACCGCAGCATGCGCTCCTCATCGAGTGCGGCGTCGAGCAGCCGCGCACCGATGCTCGCGACGACACCGAACCGGGACACGCATCTCCATCGGCACACGACGGCCGGAGCTGAACCAATGTACGATGGCGCCATCTTGGCGCCACGGGAGGACCGCGGGAGGACCGCACATGCCGACCACGTTCGACACGGCCGGGCCGGTCGCGGTGAAGGTCGTCCTCGACACCGGCCGGGTGCGGGTGGTCGCGACCGAGCGCCGCGACGCGGCCGTCGCCGTGCTGCCGGCCGGGACGAGCGCGTCGGCGGTGAGCGCGGCCGAGCAGACGACGGTCGAGCACGCCGCGGGCGCCCTCACGGTGAAGGCCCCGCACCGGGCGATCCTGCGCCCCGGCGGCGGCATCGACGTGCTGCTCGAGGTGCCGGCCGGCTCGAGCCTGGAGGTGCAGACCGTCCGGGCCGACATCACCGCGCAGGGGCGGCTGGGCGACTGCCGGTTCGGTACCGTCTCCGGACCGATCCATCTCGAGCACGTCGGCGCGCTGAAGGTCTCCACGTCCGGCTCCGACGTCGCGGCGGGCCGCGTGGACGGGGTCGCCGACGTGCAGGGGGCGACGTCGAGCGTGCGGCTGCAGGACTGCGGCGCGGACGTCGAGGTGGCCACCGCGAACGGGGGCATCACGATCGTGCGCGCGGCGGGCAGCGTGAGCGCGAAGACCGCCAACGGCTCCATCCGCGTCGGCGAGGTGTCCCGCGGGAAGATCCTGCTGAGCACCGCGCGGGGGTCGATCGAGGTGGGCATCGCCGCCGGCACGGCCGCGCTCGTGGACGCCCGCTCGACGCTCGGCAGCGTGCACAACCTCATGGCGGTGCGCGGCGGCCCGGAGGGGTTCGCCGAGCGGGCCGAGATCCACGCGCGGACGTGGTACGGCCAGATCACCCTCCAGCGCGCCATGCCCTGAGGGCGCGTAACTCGGTTGCCGCGGCGCCGCCCGGGCGCGAGACTCGGGGGCATGACGTCCTGACGGACCACCCCAGCCCCCCTCCTCCGTCCGTGCCGTCCTGCCGAAGGAACTCTCCTGTTGTCTGCCAGCGTTTCCCTGTTCGCCTCCGAGAACAGCTGGATCGAGTCCGACGCCGTCGCGCAGTGCCACCAGGTCGCCGCGCTCGACGGCATGGCGCACGTGGCCGGGATGCCCGACCTGCACCCCGGCAAGGGCGCGCCGATCGGCGCCGCCATGCGCTCGTGCGTGCTCTACCCGTTCCTCGTCGGCTCCGACATCGGCTGCGGCATCGCCGTGTTCCCGATCGCGCTCAAGAAGCCGTCGCCGCAGCGGCTCGCGGCCCGCTTCCCGGATCTCGACGTGCCGCTCGCGCCCGACCCCGACGACCCCGCGTGGGCGTTCGCGTCCGGCGGCCGGCCGGTTCCGGCCGGGTACACCGAGAGCCTCGGCACCGTCGGCCGCGGCAACCACTTCGTCGAGCTCGCCCGCGTCGAGTCCCTCGCGGACCCCGCGCACGCGCAGCGGCTCGGCCTCGGCGCCGGCGACCTCGTGCTCATCGTGCACAGCGGGTCGCGCGGCCTCGGCGAGCGGATCCTGCGCGCGCACACCGAGGCGCACGGCGCCGGCCCCGCCGCCGACCCGCCCGCGTACCTCGCCGCGCACGACGACGCCGTGCGCTGGGGCTCGCTCAACCGGCGGCTGCTCGCGGCCCGGGTCGCGCTCGCGCTCGGCGCCGAGCCCACCGAGCCGATCGTCGAGCAGTGCCACAACCTCGTCGAGCTCCGCGACGGGGACTACCTGCACCGCAAGGGCGCCGCGCCCGGCGACGGCCGCGACGTGCTCGTCGCCGGCACCCGCGGCACGCCGTCCTACGTGGTGGCCGCGCACGCCGGGGCCGACGCGGGCTGGTCGGTCGCGCACGGCGCCGGGCGCAAGATGTCCCGCGCCGACGCCCTGCGCCGCGGCCGGGCCAAGCACACCGTGGAGGAGCTGCGCCGCACCCCGGTCGGGTCCTACGTGGTCTGCGGCGACCGGCAGCTGCTGTTCGAGGAGGCGCCGAGCGCGTACAAGCGCATCGAGCAGGTGATCGCCGACCTCGTCGCGCACGAGCTGGCCACGCCGGTCGCGGTGACGGTGCCGATGGTCACCTACAAGACCGCGGAGCCGGAGCCGGCCCGCCGGGACAAGCGGCGCTCCTGGACCCGGTCATGACGGTGTACCTGATGCTGTCCGCCGGCCGCGGCCCGCTGGAGTGCTCGTGGGCCGTGGCCGAGCTGGCCGCGCGCCTGGAGTCCGACGCGGCCCGGCGGGCGGTGCGCGTGCGCCGCGCCGAGAGCGTGCCCGGCGAGCGGCCGGGCACGCTGCGCTCGGTGGTGCTGGAGCTGGACGGCCCCGGCGCGCCGGCGTGCGCGGCGGCGTGGACGGGCACGCTGTGCTGGCAGGCCTCCAGCCCGTACCGGCCGCATCACGGGCGCAAGAACTGGTACGTGATCGCCCAGCGCTGCTCGCTCGACGCCCCGCACACCGCGTTCGACGAGTCCGACGTGGACGTGGTGCCCTGCCGCACCGGCGGCCCCGGCGGCCAGCACCGCAACAAGGTCAGCACCGCGGTGCGGGCCACCCACCGCCCGACCGGCACCGTGGTCGTGGCCGACACCGAGCGCCAGTTCGGCCTGAACCGCCGCCTGGCCATGCGGCAGCTGCGCGAACGCCTCGAACGCGGCGACCGCGCCGCGGCCCGGGCCCTGACCACGGCCCGCTGGCACGTCCACGACGGGCTGATCCGCGGCGACCCGGTCCGCACCGAGCGCCCCTGAAGACGCACGGCGGTCGTGCTGCGCACGAGGTCCGGCTCGGATTCCGCACCGCCTGTCCGATCTCACTAAACCCGGGGCGACGACGGCCGATGGGGCGGACATCCGCTGCATTCAGATAGGACGGCCACCGTGAGCTCCTCGCCGATCGAGGTGAACGTCCGGCGCAACGCACTCGCCGGATGGATCGCCGACAGGCCCGTGAAGGTCAAGAATCTCATCGGCGTGACCGTGGTGGCACTCGTCGCCGTCGGCGTCGGTGTGCTGTCCATCGTGAGCCTGAGCCGGATCAACGACCGGCTCGAGCGTCTGCAGTCCGAGCACCTCGAGAGCGTGGCGCAGCTGGTGGTGATCCGGCAGGGCGTCGCCGAGAACTACCGGGCCCAGTCGCTGTTCGCGTGGGCCGCCTACGATCCGACGCTCGGCCCCCGCGCCCAGCAGGCTCGCAGCAACGGGGATACGCTCATCGGCAATGCGCTGCAGAAGTACCGGACGCTGACCGTCGCGTCCGCGCCGCGCGCCGCGGCCGTGGAGAAGTTCGCGACCGCCTGGGCCGACTACTCGAACCTGCGCAACGTGGTGGTGTTCCAGGAGCAGCCCAAGGCCGGCACGACGGTCACGAGCGACGCGGCCGAGCGCACCCGGCTGTGGCAGGGCCTCGAGGCGCAGATGAACGACTCCCTCGCGCAGCTGCAGCAGCTGGAGAACTCGGAGGCGTCGAGCGAGGCGGCCTCGGCGCTCAGCGCCTACCACACCTCGCGCAACTGGACGATCGGCTCGCTCGTCGCCGGGCTCGTCGTCGCCTTCGCGATCGCCGGGCTCATCGGCCGGGGCATGAACCGCCAGCTGCACTCGGTCTCCGCCACGCTGCGGGCCGCGGCCGACGGTGACCTCACGAAGCGCGCCGAGGTGCACTCCCGCGACGAGCTCGGGGCCATGGCGGTGGCCGTGAACCAGGCGAATGAGGGCATCGGCCGTACCGTCGACACGCTCGCGACCGCCGCGCGCACCCTGGGCGCGAGCACCCAGCGGCTCACCGGCGTCACCGCGCGCATCGGCGACAGCGCGCAGGCGGCCGCGTCCCGGGCCAACGTCGTGGCCGGCGACGCGGGCACCGTGTCGCACAACGTGCAGACCCTCGCCGCGGGCTCGCAGGAGATGGGTGCCTCGATCCGCGAGATCGCCCAGAACGCCAACGACGCCGCCCGCGTCGCCTCCGAGGCGGTGGGCGTGGCCGAGACGACCAACCAGACCGTGTCGAAGCTCGGCGACTCCAGCACCGAGATCGGCAACGTCGTCAAGGTGATCACCTCGATCGCCGAGCAGACGAACCTCCTCGCGCTCAACGCCACCATCGAGGCGGCCCGCGCGGGCGCGGCCGGCAAGGGGTTCGCGGTCGTCGCGAGCGAGGTGAAGGACCTGGCGCAGGAGACGGCCCGGGCGACCGAGGACATCTCCCGCCGCGTCGAGGCGATCCAGTCCGACACCGCCAACGCCGTCGACGCGATCGGCGAGATCAGCCGGATCATCGCGCGGATCAACGACTACCAGCTCACCATCGCCTCGGCGGTGGAGGAGCAGACCGCGACGACGGGCGAGATGAGCCGCAGCGTCGGCGACGCGGCGCACGGCGCGACGAACATCGCGGGCAACATCGCCGGCGTGGCCGAGGCGGCCCAGTCGACCACGTCGACACTGTCCGAAGTGGACCAGACGGTGGCCGAGCTGAACCGGGTCGCGAGCGATCTGCAGGCGGCGGTCGGCCGGTTCCGGGTCTGATCCCCGGCCGGTCGACACGGTCGTTCGTCGCGGTCCACGCTCCTGCCCCCACGTCCTACGACATCTCGGTCGCGGGTCCGCCGTCGGTGTACGTCACCTGAGCCTCCGATCGGGACGCTGCTCGAGGGCAGGCGGCTCAGATGAGCTTCTGGGCCTCCCACATCGCCATCAGCAGGCCGAAGCCGCGCGTGTCGCCCGCGCCCGCGAGCCGGTTCGGCACATACGTGAACGTGGTCCGGGCGTCGAGGTCCGCGAGGGCGATCGACCCGCCGAGGCCGCCCCAGTAGAGCGTGTTCGGGTTCGGCATCATCCCGCCGACGGCGAAGCCGAGCCCGAACCGCACCGGCATCGCCAGCACCAGGTCCGTGCCCTCGACCTGGACCTCGAGCGCCCGGCGGGCCCCGGCCTCGGACAGCAGGCGCCGGCCCCCGGCCTCGCCGCCGCACGCGAGCACGGCGAGGACGCCGGCGACCGCGCGGGCGTTGCCGGTGCCGTTGCCGGCCGGGATCTGCGCCGCCCGCCACGCCCGGCTGTTGGCGGCGTCCACCCCGAGGTCGGGGACGGCCGCGTTGGCCTGCAGCGGCGTCGGGTCGGCGAACGGCATCGTGCTGCCGCCGACCGGCGCGACGAGCTCGGCCACGCGGGGCTCCTCGGACTCGGGCAGCCCGATGTGGAAGTCGGCGTGCAGCGGTACCGCCACCTCTTCGCGAAACAGCGTGCCCAGCGAGCGCCCGGTGATCCGGCGGAGGACCTCGCCGACGAGGAAGCCCTGCGTGATCACGTGGTAGCCGCTGGCCGTGCCCGGCGCCCAGAAGGGCTCCTGCGCGGCGAGCAGCCCCGTCACCTTGCCCCAGTCGTAGAGGTCCTCGACGGTGACCGGCTCGGCCCACCCGGACAGGCCCGACGAGTGGCTCAGCAGATGCGCGACGGTGACCGCGTCCTTGCCGGCGGCCGCGAACTCGGGCCAGTACCGCGACACCGGCGCGGTCACGTCGAGCTCCCCGCGATCGGCGACCAGCAGCGCCGTCAGCGCCGTCATGGTCTTCGTGACCGAGTACACGTTGAGGATGGTGTCCCGCTGCCACGGACGCGTCCGGGCCGCGTCGGCGTGCCCGCCCCACAGATCGACCACCGTCTCGCCGTCGACGGTGATGCACACCGACGCGCCGAGCTCGGCATCGCTCGCGAGACCCTGTTCGAACACCGCGCCCACGGGCGCGAACCGCTCATCCACGAATCCCTGCACGGCGCGGAGTATCCGGCCGTGGGCCGTGCCCCCGCCACCGAATATCACGCTCCGACGGCGTTGATCACGCTGGGCAACCCTAGCCTCGGGCCGTCGCCGCCAGCCGCCCGGTCCGCGCCGCCCACGCGATCAGCACCAGCGCCGGGATCGTGATGACCACCAGCGTCACGACGCTCGCCTCCGGCCCGAACTCCCCGCCGGTGAGCCACCGCGGCCCGGCCAGCGTGGTCCGGAACAACGCGTGCGTCGCGTCCTCGCCCGAGGAGTGCACGCCGAAGACCCCGGCCTGCACCGTGTTCCAGGCGAAGTGGAACCCGATCGTGAGCCACAGCGAGCGGGTGACGAGGTACAGGGCGCCGAAGAGCAGCCCGCCGGTGAGCACGATGCTGAGGACTGCCGGGACGGTGGCGTTGGCGTTGACGAGGTGCATGGCGCCGAAGAGCAGCGACGAGACGACCAGCGCCACCCAGCCGCCGAACCGCTCGGCCAGCATCCTCGTCAGCACACCCCGGAACACGATCTCCTCGTTGACGGCGACGACGGCCATGACGCCGGCGGTGATCGCCAGGCCCTGGGCGCAGCCGCGGGCCTGCGCGTCCCAGCCGCCGAGCAGCCGGATGGCGAGCATGACGAGCCCGAACGCGGCGGCGCCGAGCAGGAGGCCGGGCAGCAGCCAGCGCGCCGCGTTCGCCGGCGACACCTCCTCGACGCTCGGGCGGCGCTCGATCCAGCGGCTGAGCAGGGCGTAGCCGACGACGGCGGCGATCGCGCCCGTGAAGCCCGCGGAGACGACCCAGGTGAGGTCGTCGGCCCGGGCGGCGGTGACGCCCTCGGTCGCGGCGAGGAGCACGAGGGTGCCGATGAGCATGAGCGGGAGTCGCACTGCGAACTTGGACATGACGAGCAAGATAGGGATCGATCAGGCCGCAAACGTCCCTCCGGTGGGGACATTCGGTGTGGCTCGCGCGGGGGACAACGGCGCGGTCACGCTGCGCGACGAGCGCCCCGGTCCGCCGCCTGCTCTCCGCCGCTTACCCGCCGCTCACCCTCCTCCGCCGCCCGCTCACCGTCCCGCCCGGCGCGCGGCCCAACGGCCCGGCCCCGCGGCACGGTTCGCCACAGCTGCGCTGGATGCCCGAACGCGCGATTATGTCCGGGCGCGGTCGATGGTGCGTGCTAGGCCCGTTGTCGCCCTCGCGCAGGGAGCGAACCATGCTCTGCAGGAGCCGGAACGCGTCCGCCTGCTCGGTCCCGGTCATGCCGGCCAGCATCCTGACCTCGACGGACCGCACCGCCAGGGTCGCCTTCTCCAGGCTGCGACGGCCGTGCTGGTGAGCGCAGGCGTGCCGTGGGCCGTCGGGCGCGGCCCTGCATGTGCCGCCTTTCCGGGCGGCTCGGCACTGCGGAACTGCGGCGCGGCGGCGTGGCGGCGTGGCGGCCTGGCGCGGTGGCGTGGCGGCCTGGCGTGGCGGCGTGGCGGCCTGGCGTGGCGGCGTGGCGGCCTAGCGTGGCGGCGTGGCGGCCTAGCGCGTCGATCTGGCGTGGAGGCCTAGCGCGGCGGCCTGGTGTGGCGGCCTGGTGTGGCGATGGGGCAGAGGACGGGCTGCCGGTCACGCTTCGGGGCGGACAAGTCCGGTCTGGAACGCGTAGACGACGGCGTGCACGCGGTCGCGGAGGTCAAGCTTCATGAGGATCCGGGAGACGTACGTCTTCACGGTCTCCTGACTCAGCATCAGCTCGGCCGCGATTTCGGCGTTGTTCATCCCGCGCGCGATGAGCGTCAGCACCTCGGTCTCGCGCGGCGCGAGCGCGGCGGCCGGCCCGGGCGCGCTCTCGGCCGGCCGAATCCGCGAGCCGAAGTGACCGATCAGCCGCCGAGTGACGGCGGGGGAGACGAGCGCTTCCCCGCCCGCGACGGTGCGCACCCCGGCGATCAACTCGGCCGGCTGCGCGTCCTTGAGCAGGAACCCGGCCGCCCCCGCGCGCAGAGCCCGGTACACGTATTCGTCCAGATTGAACGTCGTGACCACGAGCACCTTGAGCGGTTCGGCGACATCGGGCCCCGCGAGTCGCCGGGTAGCCTCGATCCCGTCGAGTACGGGCATGCGGATGTCCATGAGCACGACATCGGGCCGCAGCTCCCGGGCGAGACGGACGGCCTGCTCCCCGTCCGCGGCGACCCCGGCGACGGCGAAACCGGCCTGGAGGCCGAAGATCGTGGCGTACGCCGTGCGAATCAACGCCTGATCATCACAGACAAGAATGCGCACCGGCGCTCCGCTCAGGCGCGCACCCTCCCGCCCGTCCAGGTGCGTGTTCGCTTCACTCACATGCATGCCGTCCGTTCGCTGGTCAAAGTCCCCGCGCGCATCGCACCCGCCTGTCCGTTCGCTCGTCCCCGTGCTGTCCGTTCGCTCGCCCGCGTGTTTGTCCGTTCGCTCGTCCCCGTGCTGTCCGTTCGCTCGCCCGCGTGTTTGTCCGTTCGCTCGTCCTCGCGCTGTCCGTTCGCTCGCCCGCGTGTTTGTCCGTTCGCTCGTCCTCGCGCTGTCCGTTCGCTCGCCCGCGTGCTTGTCCGTTCGCTCATCCCCGCGTGTGTGTCGCCGCTCGCCCGCGGCTGTTCATTCGCTCAACCGTGTGTTGCTCACTCGCTCATCCGCGGGAGCGGCGCCGGCCCCACCGGTCACCGCGTCCCGCCCGGCGCTGGAGCGTGTCGCTGGCTCGTCCAGGTGGTGTTCATTCGCCCACTCGTGCGCGTTCCAACTGCTCATGTGCGCACGCTCGTCCAAGTGGCGTTCATTCGCGCACTCGTGCGCGTTCCGTCTGCTCATGTGCGCACGCCGATCGGGATGGACGCGCGGGTCAGGAAGCCGCCCGCGGGCGTCGGCCCCGCCTCGAAGTCGCCCCCGAACACGCTCACCCGTTCTTGAAGGCCGGCCAGGCCGCGACCCGTTCGCGTCGCGCCGCCGTCCGCGACCGTGGAGCCGTCCGTGTGCACCTCCACTGCGACTCGGTCGTCCGAGTGCGCGATTCGCACGCGAGTGGGCCGGCCGTGCGCATACTTCACCGCGTTGGTGAGCGATTCCTGCACCACCCGGTACACGGTGAGACCGACCCCGCCACCGGCCGGGCGAGCGATGCCCTCCTCGTGCCAGTCGACGGGCTGGCCGAGTGTGCGCGTTCGCTCAACCAGGTCCGCGATCCGTCCGACAACCGGGCGGGTGCTCGGGTCGTTCTCATCGGCGTCGAGTACGCGCAGCAGGTGCCGCAGCTCGACGAGCGCCTGGCGTCCGGTGCCGGCCACCGCGGCCAGGCTGTCGCCGACGAGTGCCAGCCCGTCGTGGGTCAACGACGGGCCGTCTTTGCCGAGCGCCGGGTCGTCGTTGGCGAGCGTGCGGCCGCCGTTGGTGGATGCCGGGTCGTCGTCAGCGAGCGTCGGGCCGGTGCCGGCCACTGCGGCCAGGCTGTCGCCGGCGAGTGCCAGCCCGTCGTGGGTCAACGACGGGCCGTCTTTGCCGAGCGCCGGGTCGTTGTTGGCGAGCGTGCGGCCGCCGTCGGCGGGTGCCGTCGCTGCCGTGCCGGTGTCGAGGGCCAGAGCTGCCGCGTCGGCCTGGAGGACCATGGCGGTCACGTGGTGTGTCACGACGTCGTGGAGCTCGCGGGCGATCACCGACCGTTCCGCCGCGGCCGCGAGCGCCATGCTGTCCCGGCGGTGCCGCTCCGCCGCGGCGCGCTGGCGGCGCATCCAGCGTCCGGCCAGCCAGAACGCGGCCAGCAGGGCACCGAACTCCGCGTACTGCACGACGTTCTGACCCGAGCCCATCCGGTGCAGGAGCACCGCGAGCGCGGCGTAGGCGACGGTGAGGACGACCGGCAGCACGGCGCGGCGGCGGGATTGGTGGGCGCCCAGGGCGTACAGGGCGAATGGAAAGCCGAGCGTCGCCGCCGAGTGGGCGTAGCCGAGGCACTGGTAGAGGCCGAAGGGTACCGCCGTGAGCACCGTGCACGCGGCCGGCCAGCGCCGCCGGACCGCCAGCGGGGCGCAGAGGGCGACGACCAGGAACCAGCCGAGCGCGTCCAGGGGCCGGTCGGGGAACTCCGGAAGGTCGGCGCCGATGCCGGACATCCCGGGCACGAGCGCCACCACGAGCAGGCCGCCGGCGCCGACCGGGTCTTGCAGCCGCTCCCACCAACGGGTCATGGCCGGAGCATAGCCAGCCGTCGAGGTGCGGCCGCCCGCTGACGTCCGAGATCCATGCCGCGCTGAGTGGCGGCCCGCGCTGAGTGGCGGCCCGCGCTGAGCGGCGGCCCGCGCTGAGCGGCGGCCCGCGCTGAGCGGCGGCCCGCGCTGAGCGGCGGCCCGCGCCGAGTGTTGCATCGCGTCAGGTGGCGCCTCGCGCCGAGCGGCGGGACGCGCCGACGCGATCCCGCAGTGTCCGAGCGGTCGATGCGGGCCGTCGCGGTATGGCCTGGACGGTATGCAACCGGCTCTTGATCGAACATATTCAAATATGCGAATGTGCACGCCATGCTACCCAGACCCGCGGCGCTGACACTGATCGTGTCCGCCTCCCTCCTGCTGGCCGGTGCCGGCCTGGCCATCCCGGCCGCCGCCGCGCCCCCGGTGACCCTCACGCCCGCCCTCGCCGCGGCGCCCGACATCGCCGTCGCCAACGTGCAGGCCCACCTGACCCAGCTCAACACGATCGCGTCGAGCAACGGCGGCACGCGCCGCTCGGGCACCGCCGGCTACACCGCGTCGGTCGCCTACATCAAGGGCAAGCTGCAGGCCGTCGGCTACACGGTCGCCGAGCAGACGTGCACCAGCTGCACGTACCGTGCGAACAACCTCATCGCCGACTGGCCGGGCGGGCCGTCGGACCAGATCACCATGCTCGGCGCGCATCTCGACAGCGTGGCCGCCGGGCCGGGGATCAACGACAACGGCTCGGGCTCCGCGACGCTGCTGGAGAACGCGCTGGTCCTGGCGCAGCAGAACCCCACGATGAGCCGCCACGTCCGGTTCGCCTGGTGGGCGGGGGAGGAGCAGGGCCTGCAGGGCTCCGCGTTCTACGCCAACGCGCTGAGCACCACCCAGCGCAGCCAGATCAAGGCGTACTACAACTTCGACATGGTCGGCTCGCCCAACGGCGGCTACTTCATCAACCACATCACGTCGACGGCGGCCGCGCCGATGAAGGCATACTGGGACTCGCTGGGCCTGCAGCCGGAGGAGAACACCGAGGGCGCCGGGCGCTCCGACGACTACTCCTTCGAGCGCGTGGGCATCCCGACGTCGGGCTACGCCGCGGGCGCCAGCGCCAGGAAGACCTCCGCGCAGGCCTCGAAGTGGGGCGGCACCGCCAACAGCGCCTACGACTCCTGCTACCACCAGGCCTGCGACACGACGGCCAACATCAACGCCACCCTGCTCAACCGCGCCGCCGACGGGGTCGCGTCGACGATCTGGGCCACCTCGGTAGGCGGCACCACGACGCCGCCGCCGACCGGCTGCACCGGGTCACAGCTGCTGACCAACCCCGGCTTCGAGTCGGGCGCGACGGGCTGGACGGGCACGACGGGCGCGATCGGGCAGTGGTCCTCGCAGGGCCAGGCCGCGCACGGCGGGACCTACAGCGCGTGGCTGCTCGGGTACGGCTCCACGCACACCGAGAGCATCTCGCAGTCGGTGACCATCCCGGCCGGCTGCTCGGCGACGCTGACGTTCTGGGTGCACGTCGACTCCGCGGAGACCACGACCACGACGGCCTACGACAAGCTGACCGTCACCGCGGGCTCCACCACCCTGGCCACCCTGTCGAACCTGAACAAGGCGACCGGGTACACCCAGAAGTCCTACAGCCTGTCGGCCTTCGCGGGGCAGAGCGTCACGCTCACGTGGAGCGGCACCGAGGACTCCTCGCTGCAGACCTCGTTCGTCCTCGACGACGCCGCCGTCACGGTGAGCTGACCCCCGACCGGCGGGCGGGACCGGTCCCGGACCGGTCCCGCCCGCCTCCGGCTGAGATCGGTCGGCGTCCTCGTCGCTGCCTGACCTCAGAGCAGGCCGGCGAGCGCGTCGGCGACCGCCCGCATGCCGAGCGCGTTCGGGTGGAACGGCACCGGGCGCATCGACAGGCTGAAGCCGGTCACCCACGGCTGCGCCGAGCCGAGCGCGTGGCCGGCGCTGAGGCCGGACGCCCGCAGCAGTCCGGCGCCGGTGCGCTCGGCCGCCGTCGCGAACGCGCCCGCCAGGCGCTCCGCGATGCGCCGGAAGGCCGCGACCTGTTCGGGCTCGAACGGTGTCGCGGGCGTCCACCGGGTGTCGGGTCCGAGCAGCGCGAGGTAGTCCACGAACACGACCCGGCACCGGGGCGCCCGCTCGCGCGCGACCGTCGCGACGCGGGCCAGGCCGGCCGCGACCCGCTCGACGTCCGCGTCGGTGACCGCCGGCACGGCGTCGCGGGCCAGCCGGCGGCCGAGCGGCCGGGTGACCCGGTGCGCGCGGAGGCGGCCACGCACGGCCGTGCGCACCAGGCCGCCGACGTACCCGAGGTCGTTGCCGCCGGCCGTGATCGTCACCAGGTCCGCGTCGGGCGGCACCCGGTCCACGAGGAGCGAGCCGGTGGTGGCGCCGGAGACGGACAGGTCGGTCAGGCGGGCGTCCAGCCGGGCCGCGAGCAGCCGGGCATAGTTCCGGCCCGAACGACCCGTTTCGCGGTCCAGCACCGGTTCGATGCCCGGGCCGGCGGCGAACGAACTGCCCAGCGCCACGATGTGCATCCGGTCAGCCCCGCCGCCCGGCCCGCACCGCGGGGGGATTGACGAGCACCGTCATAGCACCGAGGCTAGCAGGGTGCACGCGGTGGTCCGGCCCCCGAAGGCCCGCCCGGGTGACCGCATCGCGGTGCTGTCGCCGTCGTTCGCCGCGCCCGGGCTCTTCCCGGCCGTGCACGAGCAGGCGATGCGCCGGCTCGCCGAGGTCACCGGGCTCGTGCCGGTGGAGTACCCGACCACGCGCCGGGTCGGCGCCTCACCGCGGGAGCGGGCGGCCGACGTCAACGCGGCGTTCGCGGACCCGTCGGTCCGCGCCATCATCGCGACGGTGGGCGGCGAGGACCAGATCACCGTCGTACCGCACCTCGACCCCGCCCTCGCCCGCGCCGACCCGAAGCCGTTCCTCGGCACCAGCGACAACACCAACCTGCACCACTGGCTGTGGGCCAACGGCATCGCGAGCTTCTACGGCGGCTCCACCCAGGTGCACCTCGGCCCCGGGCCGGCCGTCGACGACGTGCACGCCCGCTCGCTACGCGCGGCCCTGCTGACCGGCGGACGCCTGGAGATCACCGACCCGGGCTCGTCCGAGGACGTCGGCGTCGACTGGAGCGACCCGCGGGCGCTGACGTCGTACGGCGACCGCGTCCCCACCGAACCCTGGAGCTGGCACGGCCCGGCGCGGACGGTGACCGGCCGCACCTGGGGCGGCTGCCTGGAGGTGATCGAGTGGGTGCTCACCGCGGGCCGGTTCCCGTTCCCGCCCGCCGCCCTCGACGGCGGCGTCATGCTCCTGGAGACCTCCGAGGAGCTGCTCCCGGCCCGCAACGTGGCCTGGATCGTGCGCGCCCTCGGGGAGCGGGGCCTGCTCGCGGCGGTCTCGGCGGTCCTGCTGGCCCGCCCGCCGGTCTCGGACCTCACCCGCCGTCCGGCGCCGGCCGAACGGGACCGCCTGCGAGCCGCCCAGCGCGACGCGGTCCTGGCCGAGGTGGCCCGCTACAACCCGGAGGCGGTCTTCGTGTCCGGCATCCCGTTCGGCCACACGAGGCCGCAATGGATCCTCCCGCACGGCGGCGACGTCACGGTCGACGGCGCCGGGCGGCGCGTGTACGCCGACTTCGGTCAGGAGCGCGGCCCGTGAACGCAAGCGAACGTGACCGGGGTAACGAGCGGGAAGAAGGCGGAGTCCGTACGCCTTGTCACCAGTCGTGGCCGAGACCCTGACGACGACCCGATCCGACGACCGCACGACACCCGGCGAACTGCTGCCTGCCGGGCGCCGGTTCCGCCTGGTGCTGCTGCTCGGATTCCTGACCGCCCTCGGGCCGCTCACGATCGACATGTACCTCCCGTCGCTGCCGACGATCACCACCGACCTGCACGCGTCCGCCGCCGCGGTGCAGCTCACGCTCACCGGCACCCTCGCCGGGCTGGCGATCGGGCAGCTGATCGCCGGGCCGCTGTCCGACGCGCTCGGGCGGCGGCTGCCGCTGCTCGCCGGGATCGGCGTGCACGTGGTCGCGTCGGTGCTGTGCGTGTTCGCGCCCGACCTGGCCGTGCTCGGCACCCTCCGCGTGCTGCAGGGCCTCGGCGCCGCGGCCGCGTCCGTGGTCGCCATGGCCATCGTGCGCGACCTGTTCAACGGCCTCGCGGCGGCGCGGCTGCTGTCGCGGCTCATGCTCGTCGTCGGCGTCGCGCCGATCCTGGCCCCCACGGTCGGCGGCCTGGTCCTGAGGCTCACCCAGTGGCGGGGCGTGTTCGTGGTGCTGGCCGTCGCCGGTCTCGCGATCCTCGCCGCCACCGCGTTCGCGCTGCCCGAGACCCTCCCGCGCGAGCGGCGGCGCGGCGGCGGCATCGGCGGCACCCTGCGCGACTACGGGCGGCTGTTCGCCGACCGTGTGTACGTCGGGCTGGTCGTCCTCGCCGGCCTGTCGATGGCGGCGCTGATCGCGTACGTGGGCGGTTCGAGCTTCGTGTTCCAGGACCAGTACGGCATGAGCGAGCAGCAGTTCGCGTTCGTCTTCGCGGGCGGGGCGGTCGGCCTCATCGGCGCGACCCAGCTCAACGTGCGGCTGCTGCGCCGCTGGTCGCCCCAGCGCATCCTCGCCGCCGCGCTCGTCATCGGGGTCGCGTCCGGCGCCGCGCTGCTCGCGCTGGCCGCGACCGGCGCGGGCGGCCTGCTCGGTGTGCTCGTGCCGCTGTGGGCGGTGCTCGCGATGGTCGGCCTGGCCATGCCCAACGCGCCCGCCCTGGCCCTGTCCCGCCACGGCGAGGCGGCCGGCACCGCCGCCGCGCTGCTCGGCGCCGTCCAGTTCGGCGTCGGCGCGACGGCCGCCCCGCTGGTCGGGGTCCTGGGCGCGGACTCGCTGGCCATGGCGGTCGTGGTCTTCGGCGGCATGACCGCGGCGTTGCTGGTGCTGTGGCTGGTGGTGCGCCCGGACCTCCGAGGCGAGCGCATGCGCTAGCACCAGCCTCCGCCGGAGCGTTTCGGGTGGTCATGGCTCGGGCTCGTCGTGGTGCGGACCGTTGCTCCCGCCAGGCACCGCTCGGCGCTGCGCGCCGACGCTGTCAGGTCCGCCGTGGGCGCGCTCTTCTCCTGTCAGCCCGACGGCTCCCGCGGACTCCGGCGCCGTGGCCCCCGCGTTCAGACGGTGATGACGACCTTGGCGCGGGCGTGGTCGATCTCCAGGTAGCGCACGGCCTCCGCGGCGCGGGTCAGGGGAAAGGTGCGGTCGAGGACAGGGGTGATCCCGCCCGACTCCAGGTGCCCGCGCAGCGTGGCCAGGGCGGCCGGGCTCGGGGGCACGTTCGGCATCGGGTGCACGCGCTTGTCGCCGAAGCGGGCCGACAGCTGGGCCCGGATCACCAGGGCCATGGGGCCGAAGACGCGCGGGCGGCCGCCGGCCGAGGTGCCGCCGCCCGCGGTCACCAGGCGGCCGCCCGGGGTCAGGGGGCGTAGCAGGTCGCGCAGGGTGTGGTTGGCGACCAGGTCGAGGATGACGTCGTAGCGCCGGGCCGCGCGCGTGAAGTCCTCGCGCGTGTAGTCGATCGCCTCGTCGGCGCCCAGTTCCATGACGAGGCCCGCGTTGCGCGGGCTGCAGACGCCGGTGACGTGGGCGCCGAAGGCCTTGGCGAGCTGGACGGCGAAGGTGCCGACGCCGCCGGAGGCGCCGTTGACGAGCACCGTCTCGCCCGGGCGGACCCCGGCGACGTCCCGGAGGGCGACGAGGGCCGTGGTGCCCGCGAGCGGTACCGCCGCCGCCTGCTCGAACGTGAGACCGGCCGGCTTGCGCTCGAGGCAGCCGAGGGGGACCCGGGCCAGCTCGGCGAAGGCGCCGTCGTCCTCGCGCAGGTCGCCGTAGACCTCGTCGCCCGGCTCGAAGCGCGTCACGCCCGGGCCGACGGCCTCGACCACGCCCGCGAAGTCGCTGCCGCGCACCGCTCGCCGCGGGCCGCGCGGGCCGAAGTGGGACGGCATCAGGACGCGGGCCAGGTAGGGGTCGCCGCGCATGACGTGCCAGTCGCGGGCGTTGACCGCCGCGGCCCGCACGCGGACGAGGACCTCGCCCTCGCCGGGCACGGGCGCGTCGACGTCGATGAGCCGCAGCTCCTCCGCGGAGCCGTACCGTTGCTGCACAATCGCCTTCATGCCGTCGATGGTGGCCGTGGGAGCCGCGGCGTTCATCGGCACATGGGCCTCGGCTTCGCCGTACTTTCGGCGGAGCCCGGTACGAGCTCGCGACGCCGCACGGGCCCGGGCCTCGTCGCGAAGCCGGGCGTCCGCGTGGTGCCGGGTTGGGCCTCAGGCGCGGGGGAGTGTCCGCGTGGTCGGGGGAGCGTCCGCGTGGCCTGGGACGCAGCGGAGCGGGTCTCAGGCGCGGGGGAGGACCGCGGTCACCATCCAGCCGCGGGTCGGGGCCGGGCCGGCCGAGCACGTGCCGCCGACCAGGCCGGCCCGCTCCGCCATGCCCAGCAGGCCGAAGCCGGCCGGCGCGGGTGTGCGGGCCGCCGGGGCGTCGCCGTCGTCGGTGACCCGCAGGCGTACGGAGGCGTCGTCGGCCTCCACGTGCACCTCGATGCGCGTGGCGTTGCGGGCGTGGCGGCGGGCGTTGGTCACCGACTCCTGGGCGAGGCGGAACAGGGCCGTGCCGATCGGGGCCGGCAGGTCGTCGAGGTCGCCGGTGACCGCCACGTCGACGGCGGGGCCCGCGCGGTGGGCGCCGGCGAGGCCGTGCAGGTCGGCCAGGCCCGGCGTGGGGGCCAGGTCGGCGGGCTCGTCGGTGCGCAGGACCCGCACGATGCCGCGCATCTCGGCCAGGGCGCGGGTCGCCTCCGACTCGATGAGGCGCAGCGCGTCGGTGGCGGCGTCGGGGTTGAACGGGGCCGTGGCCAGGCCGGCCTGGGCGCGGATGACCATCGCCGAGACGTGATGGGCGACGGTGTCGTGCAGGTCGCGGGCGAGCCGCTCGCGCTCGAGGAGCTTCACCTGGTCCAGTTCGCGGTGCCGGGCGCGGGTGCGGTAGCGCACCGCGGCCCCCAGGGCCGTCACGGCGAACAGCATGCCGACGCCGCCAAGGGTGTCGTTCGGCCCCGAATGACCCGCGAGCAGCCCGACCGCCAGCTTCGCGAGGATGATCGCGGTGCCCAGGACCGTCTGGCGGCCCGAGCCCCAGCGGGTCAGGGCGTAGCCGAGCAGGAGCACGAACACGAAGGTGTTCAGCCCCAGGTCGAGCCCGGTGACGAAGGGCGCGGTCCCGCACGCGCCGAACGCGATCGCCACCGCGGCCAGGGGCCGGGTGCGGCGGATCAGCAGCGTCGGCAGCACCGCGAGGCCGACGGCGCCCGCGAACCAGCGGAAGGGCAACTCGGGCCGCAGCAGCACCTCGAGCACCATCGCGACCACGAACCCGGCGAACAGCACCCAGTCCCGCCACACCCGCACGGGGGCGTCGGCGGGGCCGGGTTCGTCCCAGAGGGAGCGCAGTCGAGCGGGCATCTCCCTCATGGTAGGGGCGGGGTCGGCGGGGCGGATCGGACCAAAGTACGACCTCGCGGGATGCCGGATTTGTCCGCTGTACCGCACGACCGTCCGATTGCCGGGCAACGTACGCATCCGTCCTCGCCGTTCTGTGGCCTTTGACCCGCTTTGGTCGTATTAACTGGTACGCGTGGGGGGCTACCACCTGGGGATCGACTTCGGCACCGCACGCACCACCGCGGTGCTGGCCAGGCCGGACGGACGGCGCGAGCTGCTGCTGCTCGAGCCGTCCGCGGTGTGCCTGGACAACGCGCCCCACTTCGTGGCCGGCAGCGCCGCCTGGACGGCCGGCGAGGCGAACCCGGACCGCTTCGAGCCGTTCCCGCGCCGCAGCATCGACAAGGGATCCGTCGTGCTCGGCGGCGTCGAGTGCCCGGTCCGCAGCCTCTTCGCGGCCGTGCTCACGCACATCGCGGCCGTCGCGCGCAAGGTCGTCGGCGGGCCGGTCGCGAGCGTGGCGATCACGCACCCGGCGCACTGGCACCGGCCCCAGACGCAGGTGCTGGAGAAGGCGGCGGCGCTGGTCGGCCTGCGGCCGCTGCGGCTGGTGCCGGAGCCGGCCGCGGCGGCGCTGCACGCCGACGAGGCCGGGTTGCTGGCGTTGCCGGACGGTACCGCCGCCGTGGTCCTGGATCTCGGTGCCGGCTCCGCCGATGCCGCCGTCGTCCAGCGCACCGGCCGGACCGTGTCCGTGCTCTCCTCGGCCACCATCCCGGAGGCGGGCGGTCTGGCCCTCGACGCCGCGATCCTCACGCACCTCGGCTCGACCTTCGCCCGGCGCAAGGTGTGGCGCTGGCAGCCCGACCGGGCACTGCTGGAGGGCGCGCGCGAGGGCCGCGAGGAGCTGAGCGCGGTCAAGGCGGCCACGATCCCGGTGCCGTGGTCCGCCTCCGGCACGGCCCTCACCCGCACCGAGTTCGAGAACCTGGCCCGGCCCGCGTTCGAGCGCGCCGTGCACGCCGCGGCGTCGCTGGTCGCGGGCGCCGGGGTGGCGGAGCTGGCCGGCGTGCTGCTCACCGGCGGCCTGGCGCACACCCCGCTCGTGACCGAGATGCTGGTCGAGACGCTGGGGGTGCTGCCGGTACTCCTCGACGGCCCCGTCCTCGCCGAGGGCGCCCTGCTCGCCGAGCCCTCGCCCGTCCCGCGCCGCCCGCGCCCGGCCCCGCCCGCCGCGGCCCCGGCCTCGACGCCCCCGGCCCCCGCCGGCGGCCCTCGTGTGGACCCGAACGAGATCTGGGCCGCGCTGCAGCGCCAGCCCGGCGACCGCCGTGCCCCGCGTCCCGCCGCGCCGCCGGCAAGCCCGGGCGGCCCGGCCAGTGTGGGCGGCCCGACCGGCGTGGGCGGCCCGGTGTGGGCGGCCTCGGCCCAGGCGGGCGCGCAGGCCGCATCCGACTGGGCAGCCGCCGCGCCCGCCGGTCCCCCCGAGGACCCTTGGGCGGCCCTGAAGCGGGAGAGCGCCGCGGGCGCGCCCCCGTCGGCGCCCTGGCGCACCGGCGCGGCCTCGGCTCCCCGCAAGACGGGCCGCGTGCTCTACGACGCCCGTGCCGCCGCGGCCCCCGCGCCCGCCCCGGTGGCGCCGCCGCCGGTCCAGCCCGCTCCGGCGGTCGCCGCCGCCCCGCCCGAGCCGGTCGCGGCCAAGCCGAAGCAGCTGGAGCCCTGGGAGATCCGGGCCGAGCTGTGGGCGCTGGAGCAGGACAAGCCCTGGCGGTTCGAGCGGGAGCTCAAGGCCATCCGGGCCGAGTGCCGGGCGGCGGAGATCGAGGCCCGCACGGTGCGGGCCGACCTCGTCTCCATCGCCAACGAGGTCATGCAGCTGCGCAGCGAGATGGACCTGGCCGACACGGACCTGCACGCGGCGGGGATCGGGCTGCGGGCGGCCGGTGCGGAGCTGGACGTCTTCGAGGCCGAGCTCGACCTGATGGTGACGAAGTTCCGGACCCTGCGCGAGTCGGAGGAGGCCGCCGCCCCGCCCGCGAAGCCGGCACCCGAGCCGGTGCCGCAGGATCCCGAACCAGAGCCAGAACCCGAACCAGAGCCGGAACCCGAGCCAGAACCCGAACCAGAGCCGGAACCTGAGCCAGAGCCGGAACCTGAGCCCGAGCCGGAACCTGAGCCCGAGCCGGAACCTGAGCCCGAGCCGGAACCTGAGCCAGAGCCGGAACCTGAGCCCGAGCCGGAACCTGAGCCCGAGCCCGAGCCCGAGCCGGAACCTGAGCCAGAGCCCGAGCCCGAGCCCGAGCCCGAGCCGGAACCTGAGCCTGAACCCGAGGAAGAGGAACAGGGACAGGAAGAGGCGTCCGAGTTCGTGCCGTGGGCGTCCGTCTCCGGCAGCGAGGCGGTCGAGGAGCCCGGCCTCCTGGCCACGCTGCGGGCCATCAGCGACCCCCAGGAACAGCGGCCCGCGGAGTACGACATCGACGCGCTGCTCGCCCAGCTCCGGTCGAACCCCGCCGCCCCGGACGAGGACGCCGAGGACGGGAACACCGAGGGCGAGGACGCCGAGGACGGGAACACCGAGGACGGGAACACCGAGGACGGGAACACCGAGGGCGAGGACGCCGAGGACGAGGACGAGGACCAGGGCGCCGAGCAGCCCGATGAGGCCCGCCCGGTGGCCGGGCGGGTGGACGGCCCCGCCGCGGCCGGCACGATCACGAAGGTCGAGGCCGAGGCGGACGTCGAGGACTTCGGGGCGCTCGTCCGGGTGGTCCGCCGCTACATGCAGTCGACCCGCCGCGGCTCGCTCGCCGACCCCATGGACGCCGGCGCCGACCGGGGCCCCGACGCCGAGCCGCCGCTGTCCGACGTCGCCGTCTCGCCCGCGCCGCGCTTCCCCGCGCCGAAGCTCACCCTCGCCGACCGTTCGCGCCAGGAGGCCCGCACCCGAGCGTTCCACTGGCGCTGGGCCAAGGCACAGCCCGGCGCCAAGGCACAGTCCGGCGCGACACGCAAGGAGGAGGGGCAGACCCGGCCGCGGCAGCATCGGCGGAGGCGGTTGAGCCCGCCGGTCAGCGCCGCGCTCACGCTGTTCGTGGCGCTGGTGGCGCTCGGCTCCGGTACCGTCGTCGCCCTGAACATGACCGGCTCCCTGCCGGAGCGGCGGTTCCAGGTGGGGCAGTGCGTGGCCCAGACCGCCGACCGCGCGACCGTCGTCGACTGCGACGCCCGCGGCGCCTTCGAGATCACCAAGCAGATCCCGAAGGCCGAGCGCTGCCCGGACGTGAACCAGCCCTTCGTCATCAAGGACGACGCGCAGTTCTGCCTGGTGCCGGTCGGCCGCCGATAAGGCCTGTCGCCGACCTGGGGCGCGGCTGCGGCGGGCCCGGATCCCGCCCGCGCGCACCCCGCGAAGGCCGGGTTGCGACACCGGTGGCGGGGCCTGCGAGCCGGGCGTTCGCGGGCGCTAGGGGACGGTGCGCTCGATCGCGGCCGGCCCCAGCTCGTCGAGCTCCGCCTGGGCCCGGCGCACGTTGCCGGGCGTCGGGTCGCGCCCTTCGGCCACCGCCAGGTCCGCGGCCGTCCACTCCTGGTCCGCCCCGGTGCGGGCGACGTGCTCCCCGGACCCGTCGACCGTGCGCGCCGCGGCCGGAATTCCCGAGATGATCGGTGTGTTGTCGTCCATCCTCACGCAGTACCCGCCCGAGCCGGTGCTAAGCCCTGGGGCACGCCGGGCGCCAATGGCGACGTTGGCGCTGATCCCGGGCGGCCGGGCGCATCTCACCCGTTCGGCGGTGCACCTGGACACGTCCTGGAGCCGTCGCCGGGAGTACCATCGCAGCGCACCGCATCGATGACGTTCGGTAACCGAGGGTGAGGGTGATGACCGACCGCGAGCCGGAGGAGCCGTCGCCGTGGGCCCGGCCGGCCGAGCCGTCGCCGTTCGCCGCGCCCTCGCCGTGGTCCTCCCCGCCCCGGTGGTCCGAGCCGCAAGAGGCGCCAACCGGGCAAGCCCCGGATGCCCCGGATGCCCCGGACCTCCAGGACGTCCCGGAGGTCCCGGCGGCCCCGGACGCCCCGCAAGCCCCGGTGCCGGCGAGGCGGCCGCGGGGCGCGCTCATCGCCGCCGGGGTGGTGCTCGCCGTCGCGGTCGCGGCGGTCGCCGGGCTCGTCGTGCTGCGGCCGCCGGCGAACAGGTCCGCGACCGACGCGGTCGCGGGCGCGGTGGCGGCCATCGCGGCATCGGGCGGTACGACGGCCGCATTGACCTTCGGCGATCGCAACGGCACGCTCGTCGACGCCGAGTTCACCGTCACCGCGGCCGGGCTCGGCGCCGGCATCGTCACCGACCCGGGCGGCGGCCGCGCCGAGGTGCGCACCAACGGCACCCGGACCGTCGTGCGCGCCGACGCGGACTGGTGGTCGCGCCGCGCCCCGGGGCAGGCGTCCGCGCTCGCCGACAAGTGGATCCTGCCCCGGGACGGGCTGATCCTGCCGATCGACATCACCCGCGCGCTGACGCCGAAGGGGATCGCCGAGTCGGTGCGCTTCGCCGCGTCCGGGCACCCGAAGGCGGCCGGCACCGTGCCGTGGCGGGGCCGTGACGCCGACCTGATCGACAACACCGACTGGCTGCTGCTGCTCACGCGGGCCGAGCCGCGCTCGGTCGTCTGGTTCGGCGGCCACCTGACCGGCTTCGGCCCCCTGCAGCCGGCCGCGCTGCATCGCGGCGGCGGGCCGGGGCCGCACTTCGTGCCCGCCTACCAGCCGAACAACGTCCCGCCGTACGTCGGCGTCACACTGTCCACTCCGGACGGTGCCGTGCTCGCCGAGGTCGCCGAGCAGGTCGGGCAGGTGCTCCCGCCGCCGGAGCGGGCCGCGGCCGCCGGTGCGCCCGAGCCGCCGCTCACGCAGGCGACGGTGGCGCTCACCGCGCCGCGGTTCGTGACCCAGCCCGACGACGAGGGCTGCGGCGGCGGGCAGTGCGCGTGGACGGTGAAGGTGACGAACACCGGCACCGCCCCCTGCGACGCGACCCTCATCGCGACCGTGAACCCCGGCATGGAGCCGCGCGGCACGCACCTGGGGGTGCTGGCACCGGGCGAGTCCCGCACGACGCCGCCGATGACGTTCCGGGAGCAGGCCTCCCGGGCCCTTTACAACGCGCAGGTGTACTGCCCCGCGCTCGACGGTCTCGACCCCGCCCCCCGGCAGCGGGTCGCCGCGCTGCAGCTCGACCCGTCGCAGTCGCCGAGGGTCAAGGAGCTCGACCCCGCCCTGCAGACGGTGCTGCTCGGCGCCGCCGACGCGATGGTCCGCGGCCGCCCGAGCCTGACGGCGGCGGACCGGCAGCGGGTGCTCGCCGCGCTCGACCTCGTCATCGCCGGGCAGCTGATCCCCGAGGTGCGGATGATCACCGGGTCGGGCCGCGTCGAGAACCCGGACGCGCTGCCCGAGATCCTGCGCAACGCGTCCGGCGCCGCCCCGGCCGAGCGGCAGCTGCCGTTCCGCCGGGAGCTGGAGCTGGCCGCGAACCTGCTCCGCAACGACCCGGCGGCGCGCCTGCGGCTGGACGACCGGACCCCCTCGCTCACGGACACGGCGACCGGGAAGGTGTACCGGCTCGCGGCCGTCACCGGGGACCGTCTGCTGCCGGACCGGCCGGCGCCCGCCGACAAGCTGGTCCTGATGGTGTACCTCGAGCCGACCCGCCCCGAGCACGACCTCGACCGCCCCGGGTTCGCGAGCCTGCTGCGCCGGCCGCGCGACCGAGCCGCGGCGGCGGACACGCTCTGCCCCGGCGGCCGGCCCGCGGTGGCCGAGCTGGTGCTGGTCAACCGGCACGGCGAGGAGCGCTGGAGCGCCGCCCAGCTGCGCGAGCTGGTCGACGGCTGCGCCTGAGCGCCGGGCCGGCCGCCGGTCGGGACGGACGGCCCGGGGCGCATCGGCCCGGCGCCATCGAGTGCCCGGCCTCGGTGTGCGAGCTCAACGGCTGAGCCGCTCGAGCCCCGCGGTCACCCGACCGCGGGCAGCAGGTGCTCGCGCAGGAGCGGGGCGAGTTCGACGCCGGCGGGGCGGGCCGGGTCGAGCCAGTAGAGCTCCTCGATCTCCGCCAGCGCCTCGACCGGCCCGGACAGCGGGGCGGTGTAGACGTCCGCGTCGACGGTGAAGCCGGCCTCGTTGGCCGCCGGGGCCTCGAAGCGGCCGATGTGGCCGAGCGCGGACGGGTCCACGTGCAGGCCCAGCTCCTCGGCCAGCTCGCGCACCAGGGCGTCCGCGGCGGCCTCGCCCGGCTCCAGCTTGCCGCCCGGCTGCATGAAGACGCTCGTGCCGCGCTTGCGCACGAGCAGCCAGCGGCCCTCGGGATCGCGGAGCACGGCGGCGACGATGCGGAGCACTGGCACGCGACGAGACTAACCGCCCGGGCCGCGGCCAGGCCGGGCGGCTCACCGGGAACACGTCGGCCGCGACCGCGGGCGGGGATGCGCAGCCGATGCCGTCCGGGTCCGAACAGCTCGGCGACGGCAGCCCTGGTGGCGGCCGGTGACGCCTCGCCCATGCGGAGGCATCGCGGGTGCCCGCGCGCCGTGGGTCAAGTCTTGACAGAACGGCGGCTCCGATTCCATCGATGACGCTTGACTCGTCCGTTGAGTTGTGTGCATCTTTGACGGAACCTGAGCGTTTCCTTCCAGCATCGGAGCCGCCACCGATGAACCGACGCCTGCTCGCCGGCCTCGCCGCCGCCGGGCTCCTCGCAGTGCTCGCGCCCGCGGCCCCCGCCGCGGCCGCGATCACCGACTCCACCACCGCCGAGGCCGGGAACCCCTTCGCCGACGGCTGGTACGCCGACCCCGACATCGCCGTGTACGACAACACGTACTGGGTCTTCCCGACCACGTCGAAAAGCTACGCGGAGCAGACGTACCTCGACGCCTTCTCCAGCACCGACCTCGTCACGTGGACGAAGCACAGCAACGTGCTCACCACCGCGAACGTCTCGTGGGCGTCCTACGCGATGTGGGCCCCGGCCCCGATCGCGCGCAACGGCAGGTACTACCTCTACTTCGCCGCCAACGACATCCAGACCAACGCGGCCCTGGGCGGCATCGGCGTCGCCGTGGCCGACAACCCGGCCGGCCCCTACCGCGACGCCCTGGGCAAGCCGCTCATCGGGCAGTACTACAACGGCGCCCAGCCCATCGACCAGGACGTCTTCATCGACGACGACGGGCAGGCCTACATCTACTACGGCGGCCACGGCCACGCCAACGTCGCCCGGCTGGGCGCCGACATGACGAGCATCGGCACCTTCCCCGACGGCAGCACCTACAAGGAGATCACGCCGTCCGGGTACACCGAGGGCCCGCAGATGTTCAAGCGCAACGGCAAGTACTACCTGATGTGGTCCGAGGGCGGCTGGACCGGCCCGGACTACTCGGTGTCCTACGCCATGTCGAGCTCGCCGACCGGCCCGTTCACGAAGCTGGACAAGGTCCTCGCGCAGGACCCGGCGGTCGCGAAGGGCTCCGGGCACAACTCGGTCGTCAACGTGCCGGGCACCGACACCTGGTACATCTTCTACCACCGCCGCCCGCTGAGCGAGACCGACGGCAACCACCGCCAGCTCGCCTACGACCGGATGACCTTCAACGCCGACGGCACCATCCAGCGCGTCGTCATGCGGGTGAAGGACAACTTCGCCGACGGCAACGCGTACGGCTGGAAGACCTACGGCGGCAGCTTCGCCGCGGTCAACGGCCGCTACGAGGCCGGCAGCTCGCTGGGCGGCAAGGCGTTGCTGGACACCAGCTTCGGCGACTTCACCTACGACGCCGACGTCACCGTCACGTCCGGCTCCGGCGACGCGGGCCTGGTGTTCCGGGCCACCGGCGCGGCGAACGGCACCGACGCGTACCACGGCTACTACGCCGGGATCAGCCCCGCCGGCCGGGTGGTGCTGGGCCGGGCGGCCAACAGCTGGACCCAGCTCGCCACGGCGAACCTCGCCGTGGCCGCCGGCACGACCTATCACCTGCGGGTGACCGCGATCGGATCGTCGATCACGGTGTACGTCGACGACATGGCCGATCCGAGGATCTCCGTCACCGACGCGACCTACGCCTCCGGCGCCGACGGCGTGCGGGTCTTCAACGCCGCGGCCGCCTTCGACAACGTGGCCGTCGGCGCGCCGACCGGCCCCGGGACGAACCTGGCCCAGGGCCGCCCCGCGACCGGCTCGACGCCGTGCGCGGCGTCGGAGGGCCCGGAGAAGGCGGTCAACGGCAGCGTCTCCGGCGGCAACTCGGACAAGTTCTGCTCGTCGGTCGCGGGCCCCTGGCTGCAGGTCGACCTCGGCGCGACGAAGAGCATCACCCGCTTCGAGGTCGCGCACGCCCAGGCCGGCGGGGAGGCGGCGGCGTACAACACGAAGGCGTTCACCGTCGCGGTCTCGGGCGACGGCACGACGTGGACCCAGGCCGTGAACGTCACGAACAACACGGCCGCGACCACCACGCACCCGGTCAGCGGGGTCTCCGGGCGGTACGTGCGCCTGACCGCCGGCACCCCGACCCAGGGTGCCGGCGGCGCGGCGCGCATCTACGAGCTGCGCGTGTTCTAGCGCGGCCGGCGGTGCACGGCGTGGACGCCGGCGGGGCTCGTGGGCAGGCCGTCGAGGAGGTTCTCGAGGCGCTTGACCATCGGGTCGTCGGCGTCCGCGTCGTAGTCGTCGGGGCGGGTGCGGTCGCGGCCGGGGCGCACCCGGGCGGCGCGCAGCAGCAGGGTGCCGGCCACGGCGACGGCGAGGTTCAGGAGCAGGGCGACGATCCCGACGTACACCGGCCAGCCGCCGATCGTGGTGATCGAGCCGCCGAAGTGCGCCTTGACGATCGTGCCGCCGGGGCCGGGCTGCGGGATGCGGTACAGCATGACCACGCCGGCCCCGAGCCCCACCGCGAGCCCCGCGATCAGCGCCAGGCGGTGGAACCAGTTGGTCAGCAGGCCGATGAAGCCGGCCGGGATCGTCTGCAGGATGATGACCCCGCCGATGAGCTGCAGGTCGACGGAGAACGCCGGGTCGAGCAGCAGGATGCAGCTGACCGCGCCGATCTTCACCACGAGCGACGTCCAGCGGCTGACCCGCGCCTCCTCCGCCGGGGCGGCGGCCGGGCGCAGGTAGGCGCGGTAGATCGAGCGGGTGAACGCGTTCGCGGCGGCGATGGACATGACCGCGGCCGGGATGAGCGCGGCGATGCCGAACGCGGCCAGCGCGATGCCCGAGGACCACGGCGGGAAGAGGCCGTGGAACAGCTGCGGCATCACGGTGTTCAGGTCGCGGCCGACCGGCAGCACGCCCTGCGAGAGCGCGAAGAAGCCGAGCATCGCCATGAGCCCGAGCACCAGGCAGTAGATCGGCAGGGCGGCGGTGTTGCGCTGCACCGTCGAGCGGTCCTTGGCGGCGAGCATGGTGGTGAGCGCGTGCGGGTACACGAAGATCGACAGCGCGGAGCCGATGACCATGGTGAGGTACGCGCTCTGCCCGGCCGACCCGCCCAGCAGCAGCCCGTCCGACGGGTTCGGGGTCGCGGCGAAGTGCGCGCCGGCCCGCTTGAACGACTCGCCCCAGCCGCCGTTCATGGCCACGATGAGCAGCGCGGCGACGACGACCCAGCCCAGCAGCACGTCCTTGGCGATCGACAGCAGCGCGGGCGCGCGCAGGCCCGAGCGGAACGTGCACAGCGCCACGACGGTGACCGCGGCCAGCAGCGGCCACTCGCCAGCCAGCCCGACCGTCTGCAGCACCGCCTGCAACGCGCTGAGCTGCACCGCGATGTAGGGCATGGTGGCCGCGATCCCGGTCAGCGCGACGGCCGCGCCGAGCCCGCGGGAGCCGAACCGCGCCGCGGTGAACTCCCCGGGGGTCACGAACCCGTGCCGGTGCGCCACCGACCAGGCCCGCGTGGTGAAGATGAACGACAGCGGGGTGGTGATCGTCGCAAACGGGATGGCGAAGAAGCCCATCGCGCCGACGCCGTAGGTGAGGGCGGGGACGGCGACGAACGTGTACGCGCTGTACATGCTCCCGCCGAGCAGGAACCACGTCGTCCAGTTGCCGAACGCGCGCCCGCCGACGCCCCACTCCTCGAGGTTGTGGATGTCGCGCGGGCGCCGCCAGCGGGCCGCGACGATGCCGAGCAGCAGCATCGCGCCCATGAGCCCGGCGAAGACGACGGACTCGACCCCGCCGTTCATCGGTCGAACTCCCGGCGGCGGTTGCGCAGGTGCACGGTGGCGAGGATCAGCATGGCCAGCAGGACGCAGGCCATCTGGTACCAGTAGAAGAACGGCACGCCCCACAGCATCGGGGTGGCCCGGTCGTAGAGGGGTGTGAGCAGCGGCGCGACCGTCGGTATGGCCAGTAACCAGTAGCCGGAACGGCGGCGGGCGGGCGGGGCCATCGAGCCTCCTTGCAAGGACGGATCCCGGGGTGTGGCGCGATGGTACTGGCAAGTAACTTCGCGCGACACCCCCGTCCGTCTCACCGGCGCAACGCCCGCCCCGCCCCCGCGATCACCGTCGTCGCCAGGACCCACCCCGCGGCCATGATCGCCACCGCGACCGCCTTGTCCGGGCCGGTCGGGTTCCAGGCGTGCTCGTGCCCGAGATCCACCAGCGGCACCAGCAGGTCGAGGGTGTAGAGCAGCGGATCCCAGGTCGGCCCCTCGCCCGGCTTGACCGGCGCCAGGGGGCCGCTGTGCGCGAACCACGCCGCGCCGCCGCCGAGCACCGCCAGCAGCCACAGCAGGGCGCGCGCCGGACGGTAGCCGAAGCCGATGGTCGCGTCCTGCACCGCGCCCCACACCGCCCCGAGGCGCCCCATCGCCCGGTGCCGCAGCCGCTCCCGTTCCCGCAGCACCTGCCGCGCCTCCTGCTCCCGGCCGTCGCGGCGCAGGGCCGCCGCCAGCTGGTCGTAGGGGCCGGGCGCGAACGACGGGTCGTAGCGGGCCATCCAGGCCAGCCGCTCGCGCGCGGTCCAGGCCGTCGCGTCGTTCGAGCGGCGGCTGATCCGCTCGTACGTCAGCCCGGCGAGCTCGATCGCGCACGCCTGCGGCCAGCCGGCCGGGTCGTCGACGAGCCGGCCCACGTGCGCGTCGCGCAGCACGACGGTCCCGGCCGACGACGGGGCCGGGCGCAGCGTCAGCATCGCCGTCTGGGCCTCGATGAGCAGCAGCGCGTCTCCGTCCGGCGCCCGCAGCTGCGTGCGCTGCAACGTGATCGCCGCGGCCGCGCGCAGCCCGATCAGCATCACGGTGCCCTCGGCGACCAGCTCGTGGGCCCACAGGCCGCCGCCGATGACCGCCCCGCTCGCCGCGATCGCCGTGCCGCCCGGCTTCGGCGCGTGCGCGGTGCACTGGGCGAGGTTGAGGTCGCCCGCGATGCGCGCGCCGTCGAGGCGGACGCCGCACGCGTACGACGACCCGTGCCCGAGCCGCGCGTCGCCCTCGACCACGGCCCGCTGCAGGTTGACCGCGCCGCCGAAGGACGTGCCGGACAGGTCCAGCGCCCCGTCGACGCGCACGTGGTGCAGCCAGGCCTCGCCCGCCACGCGCGCGCCGCGCATCCCGAACCAGCGCCGGACCCGCAGCGACTCGGCGTCGAGCGACGGCAGCGTCGCGCCGTCGAGGTTCACCGACCCCAGCTCGGCGTGATCGAGCGCGATCGGCTGCTCGAACGTGCAGCCGCGCAGCCGCAGCGGCGCGTCGACGCGCGCCCCGGTCAGATCCAGCCGCCCGGTGACGCGCGCACCGGACAGGTCGACCCGGGCCGTGCGCCCGGCGCGGGCCGGCGGCCCGTCGAGCAGCAGCCCGGCGATGAGCGCGGCCGGCACCGCGGCACCGCGGGCGTCGAAGGGCAGCCCGGCGCGGAAGGCGGCGCGAACGAGACGGCCCACGCTCACGAGGCAGCCGGACCGCTCTGGTCGGCGATGCGGCCGCCCGGGCCGCGGCGACAGCATCGACGCATGCCCAAGACAATACTGACGATCGCCGCGTGCAACGTCGTCGTCGGGCTCGGCCTCGGGTTCGGCGGCGGGTTCGGGATGCTCGCCGCCGTCGTGCGTTCGCCTGCCCACGCCCCGCGACCGCCGACTTCGCGCGGCGGGTGCGTCAGGTGCCCGGGGTGCCCACAGTGGATGTCGTACCGGTGCCGGCCGGCGTCAGCGTCGTGCGTGCGACCCCGGTGCGCCAGCCGTGGACCGGCCCGTTCACCCGCTCGGTGCCGCTGCTGGGCCGGGCGAACCGGTGGCCGTCACGGACGCCGGGCTCGTCCCTCCACAGTGGACCGCGAGCCCGGCGGTAGCATTGCCCGGGTGATCGACCTGGACCACAATGCGCCCCGAAGGCCGGTGCCACGGCGCCGGTCTTTCCCGCGGCTGGCAATCGTGGCCGCGGCCCCGGCGCGCTCGGCGGCGCCCGCGGCCCCGGCGCGCTCGGCGGCGCCCGCGGCCCCGGCGCGCTCGGCGGCGCTCGCCCGCACCGTGGCGCACCTCTGTGCGGTCGACCCCTACCACGTCTTCGGCACCTGCCGATCCTGACCGACGGCGGGGGCGTGCAAGTCGTCGGCATCGCCCAGGGTCGCGACATGGAGGTGGTCGGCGTACGTCATCATGGCCGGGCGGGGAGCCGAAGACCCGGCCTGAGTGCCGGTCTGCGCGCCGGGGTCTATATCAGGCCGTAGCGGCGGGCGATCGCCTCGACGTCGTCCTTGGCCTCCTTCAGGCCGACGCCGGTCGCCTCCCGGTACGCCTTGATCGCCTGGATCTTGCGGCCCTGCTGCAGCTCCTGCAGCACCATCGGGTGCGCGTCCGGCACCGGCTCCTGGATGCCCAGGTTCTCCATGATCAGGTCCAGCTTGCGCTCGATCGCGGCCAGGCGCCGCGCCGCGGACGGGTCGGGGCCGCCTCGGCGCAGGGTCAGGCCGAGCAGCAGGACCACGAAGAAGGCCACCGGCACGATCCACACCATCCCGTCCATCCCGCTATTCAACCCCACCGCCGCTATTTCAGGCTTGACTTATATAAGCGGCCGGTGACACTCTGGGGGCCGTGCACGCGTTCGACGTCCTGGGCGACCCGGTCCGCCGGCGGATTCTGGAGCTGCTCGCCGCCGGTGAACAGCCCGCCGGGGCGGTCAGCGAGACCGTCCGGGCGGAGTTCGGCATCTCCCAGCCCGCCGTCTCCCAGCACCTCAAGGTGCTGCGCGAGTCGGGCTTCGCCACCGTGCGCGCGGACGGCACCCGCCGCCTGTACGCCGTGGACGCCGCCCCGCTGCAGGAGGTCGACGCCTGGCTGGAGCAGTTCCGCGGCTTCTGGAGCCAGCGCCTCGACGCCCTGGCCACAGAGCTGGCCCGCGGCAAACGACAACGCGACCGAGACGAGGAGCATCCGTGATCGACCTTGTGCACCAGATCAACGCCACCCACCGCGAGCTCGGCACCGCCGGGTTGTCCGGCGGCGGCGCCGGGCGTTCGCTGCTGCTGCGCCGCACCTACGACGCGGCCGTCGAGGACGTCTGGGACGCCTGCACCGACCCGGCGCGCCTGGCCCGCTGGCTCGCGCCGGTGGAGGGCGACCTGCGCCTCGGCGGCAAGTACCAGCTGCAGGGCAACGCCGGAGGCGAGATCCTGCGCTGCGAGGCGCCGAGCCTGCTGCGCGTCACGTGGGCGATGGGCGAGGGCATGGCGACCGAGGTGGAGCTGCGCCTGAGCCCGGCGGACGGCGAGCGGACGCTGCTCGAGCTCGAGCACGCTTCGCCGGGCGAGATCGTCGACGAGCTGGTGCGCCAGTACGGGCCGGGCATGACCATCGGCATCGGCGAGGGCTGGGACCTGGCGCTCGTCGGGCTCCACCTGCACCTCGCCGGCGCCGAGTACGACCCGGCGGCGTGGGCGGACCGCCCCGAGCTGCGGGCGTTCGCGGCGCGCAGCTGCGAGGCGTGGGGCGCGGCGGTCCAGTCCGCGTGGGGGACGAGCGACGACGACCTGGCCGCGGCGGTGGCGTTCGCGAAGGGCACCCTCGCGCCGCAGGGCTAGCCTCGGGCTAGCCTACCCAGTCGCGGATCGCGTCGAAGTCCGCCGGCGTCAGCCCCGACCGGCCGTCGACGCGGTGCAGCAGGGCCGGGCCCGCGTGATGCCGGGCGACCCAGCGCCGGTCGGCGGCGGTGATCTCGTCGTCGACCCAGACGAACGGGCGCCCGGCCGCCCAGGCGAGCAGGTCGTCCGTCTTCCAGTGCCGGTCGTCGCCGGGGGCCGCCGACGACTCCGACCACGCGACGACGGGCAGCGGCGGCAGGCCGAGCAGCGGCGCGACGACCTCGTTGGCGTCCTGCGCCCAGGTGGTCGCCCAGACGAGCTCGCCGCCGAGCGCGAGCAGCCGCGGCCCGTCGCCGGGGTCGACCCGTTCGAGCAGCGGGTTGCCGTAGCGCTCGGCCGCCGCCCCGGCGGCCGGGTGCGGGGCGCCGGTGCGCCGGGCCAGGGGGACGAGCGGCCCGTCGACGTCGAGGAACACCAGGGGCCGGGCGCGCCCGGCCCCTGGGTGCTGCGTGCCGCCGGGGATCAAGGCCGCCGCCGTTCGGCGGCGGCGCCGAGCGCGGCGAGGCGCATGGTCTCGTCGCGGCGGCGCGCCCACCGGGCGCCGGTGAGGAACACGAGCGGCGGCACCAGGACGAGCGCGGCCCACTGCCCGGCAACGAGCGGGATGTTGTGTCCCATGTGGACGGTCGACACCGCCCAGCCGTTGAAGGTGAAGTTCACGAGCGCCGCCATGGCCAGGACCGGCGCGGCGGCCACGAGCAGGCGGCGCCGGATCGGCCCGGGCAGCCGCACCGCCGCGACGAACCCGGCGAGCAGGGCGACCGCGATCGCGAGCAGCATGAGGTCCAGCTCGGCGGCGGTGGGCGCCTCGAGGCCGGTGTAGTCGGTCACGTACGTCTCGGGGCGGAACAGGTCCTCGAGGTAGAACGCGCTGAAGCCGGCGTCCTCGGCGACGAGCATCCCGGAGCCGAGGACCCCGACCGCGCCGACGACGAGCGGCGCGGCCACGAGCACGGCGAAGCGGCGCGACCCGGCCGCGGCCCACGGGCGGCGCGGGCCGGCGGCCGTGAGCGCCACGGCGGCGACGAGCGCGAGGACGGACCACCACAGGCCGTACACCACCGGCACCGGATCGGACGTGAACTGCCGCACGGGCGGCGCCACCTCGGCGAGCAGCGCGACCCAGCCGAGCACGGCCGCGCCGCGGCGCAGTCCGGCGAACGCGGCCACGGCCACGAGCGCCCAGGCGGCCGTCTGCAGCAGCGGCGCGGAGCCGGGGTGCGGCCCGCGCAGCACGGAGGTGAGCCGGAAGGTGAGCAGCATGACCACGGCGAGGGGGCCGATCAGCGCGCACGCGTCGGCCCAGCCCCCGCCGAGCAGCCCGCCGCCGGGGCGCCGCGACAGCCGCAGCCGCAGGCCGTGCCGCACGATGTCGAAGGCGTCGCCGGGCCGCGGCCAGCGCTGCCCGTCCCCGGCGTCGGCGAGCATCGTGGTGAGCATGTCCTCGCCGTGCGCCCGGCGGAAGGCGGCCGGGTACACCCGCAGCAGCCGCTCGTAGCGGCCCTCGAGCGGCGTCGTCATGCCGCACCTCCGCCGGCGAGCAGGCCGCTGGTGCGCAGCCGGCGCCCCGCGGTGTCGGCCGCGGCGCGGCGCCGGTCGGCCTCGGCGGCGAGCTGCCGTGCCCCGGGCGCCGTGAGCCGGTAGTTGCGCCGCAGCCGCGACTGCACGACCTCCTCGCTGTCGATCTCGATGAGGCCGCCGTCGACCAGCTCGGCGAGGACCGCGTAGAGGGTGCCGGGGCGCAGCCGCACCGCCCCGCCGGACTGCTGCTCGACGTCTTTCATGATCCCGTAGCCGTGCGTGGGCTCGGCCGCGAGGGCCGAGAGGATGAGGAACGCCGACTCCTTGAGAGGCATGCCTCGAGCATATAACGAAATCCGTTATATGCCTAGGTTGGCCGAAGCTCCGGCGGCCTGTCGAACCGGGGCTGCCCGGCTCCGACCGACCGACGGCTTCATCGACGGGCCGCAGGGCGAGTTCGACCGGCCCTCGATGGGCCCGCAGCTCTCGGCGGACTCGGAGGGGCTCGGCGAACGCGTCGGCATCCTGCTGTACGGCCGGCCGGTCGGGGACATGATGGTCGGCCTGCCGGGCGAGATCGCGGCGCTCAAGGCCGAGGACGGCGGCGACATCCTGCTGACCGGCGGGGCGGCGCTGGCCGCGGCGCTGACCGAGGCCGGGCTCGTCGACGAGTACCACATCGCGGTGCACCCCGTGGTGCTCGGCGGCGGGCGCCCGCTCTTCGGCCGTCCACCCCGGCGGCTCGACCTGCGCACCGAGGAGTCCCGCACGCTCGACCGCGGGGTGGTGGTGACCCGCTACCGGCTCGTCGGCGGGCGCTGAACGGAGCACGGTCAGGGAGTTCGCCAACTCCCTGACCGTGCGTCGAACCGGGTCAGCGCGTGTCGCCCACCTTGTCCACGATGAGGGCCTGGGTGTAGATCACCTGGCGGAAGAGCGCCCCCGCCGGCGTGAAGTCGTCGTCGCCGTGCTCGTCGGTGTTGTGATGGTCGGCGATGGCGACCTCGCGCTCGCCGATCAGCCGGTACGTGTCCGGGTCGAACAGCAGCTCCTGCGCGAGGTACCCCTCCTTGACCCGCCCGAGCCCGATCGCTCGCCGCCCGTCGAGGTTCACCGCGTCCGGGTTGAGCCGCACCCCCTCGCCCTTCGCGAGCGCGCCGTAGAAGGCGGCCTCGACCCGCGGCGGGAGCACGTACTGCCCGATCAGCCGGTCCAGGTCGATGCCGAAGTTCTTCGGCGCCCGGTCCCAGGCGATCACCTTGTCGGGCGTGTCCAGCCGCTTGAGCTGGTCGTAGTCGAGCTGCCCCCAGGTGACCTGGCCGCCCTGCTCGTAGACCTTGAGCCGGCCGTCCTCCACGGTGCCCATCACCTTCGCGTCGACGCGCTTCCACTCCTGCACCGTGATGGTGCGGGTGTGGCCGGGCACGATCGGGTCGTTCGGGTGCTGCTGCTCGTAGGCGCGCTCGTTGCGCAGCTCGCGGCTCTCGTTGTACATGAACTGGTCCGGGCGCGGGTCGGTCCACGGCTTGCGCGTCGCGGCCCAGGCCGCGTTCGTGAGCACCTCGGCGGCGCTCGCGGGCCGGGGGAAGGGCAGGCCCGTGGTGCTGGAGCCGGTGCCGCTGTCGTCCACGGTGCCGATGTTCTCCACCGCCACGACGCCGATCACCGCCGCGGCCGCGGCCGCCGCCGTGAGCGCCACGCGCAGCGGCCACCGGCGCCACGCGCGGGACGCGGCCGGGGCGGCCACGGCGGCCGGCTCCGGCGCGCGCTCCATGTGCCGCAGCAGGGCCGCGCGGGCCCGGTCGCGCGTGTGCGGGTCGGTCTGCGGGTCGGGCCCGAACGCCTCCCGCAGCGCGGTCATCTCATCCATCACGACGGCTCCTCCGCATCGGTTTCCAGGGCCTTGCGCATCTCCTGCCGGGCCCGGTGCAGCCGGGAGCGCGCGGTGCCGGGCGGGATGCCCAGGGCCACGGCCGCCTCCTGCTGGGTGAGCCCGGCCCACGCGACGAGCAGCAGCACGTCGCGGTCGGCCAGGGACAGCCGGTTGAGGGCGGCGGCGAGCCGGTGCCGCACCCCGCCCGCGTCGACCCGGCCCGGCACCAGCTCGGCCTCGTCCGGCCCCGCGTCCGGCTCGGCGCTGCGGGCAAGGGCCTTGTAGCGGCGCGCCTCCGCCCGCGAGTGGCGCATGATCAGGTTGGATGCGATGCCGTACAGCCACGGGCGCACCTCGCCGCGCGCCGGATCGAACCCGGCCCGCCGGTCGTAGGCGACCAGGAACGTCTCCGATGCCACGTCCTCGGCGAGATCGGGGCCGAGCCGGCGCGCGGCGTAGGCGTAGATGTGCTCGTAGTGGCGGTCGAAGACCTCCGCGAACCGGTCCTGGATCAGATCGGCGTCGGTCTCCGGCGGTGCCAAGTCCGTCTCCCTCACACCACAGGTTCGCCGGAGCCGGCGAAAGTGTTCACGCGGGAGCGCCGGCCTTTCCCCCGCCCGATCGTCGCGACCCGCGCTTCGCGGTGGTGGCACGTTTCCGGGATTCGACGGCCGCGGGGACTCCGTAGCGTATTGCTCAACAGCGACAACGACTTCCAGGGGAGAGCACGATGAGCGACTACGACATGGGCGACACGGGTTACGGCGACAGCGGGCACGACGTGGACTTCGGCCACTACGAGGCGGGTCAGGAGCAGGGCTCGCTGGACCAGATGCACCACGCCGCGGGCTCGGAGGCCGACGCCAGCAGCCAGTTCGGCGTGTACGAGGAGGGCCACCACGACACGGACTCGACGGACTTCTCGCAGGGTCACCACGTCGAGTACGACGCGCCGGCGGCCGTGCACTACGAGTCGGACGACTACACGAACTACTCGCACGACGCGACCTCCGACGACCACGTCTTCGCGGCCGAGGGCAGCGAGAACGCCCACCAGGCCCAGTTCAGCGAGCTCGACCAGCTGGAGCAGAGCTTCGGCAAGTCGTTCGTCGACGGCACCGAGTTCCACTCGGCGGGTGGCGGCCAGTTCGGCGTCGCGGCCAACTGAGCACGACGAGGGCTACCCCTGGCTCAAGGCCGGTCACCGTTCGCGGTGGCCGGCCTTCGCCGTCAGCTGGGCACGCCGCCGGGTCACCGCTTCATGCCCGCCACGGACTTCGTGAACGTCGCCCTCGCGGCGGAGATGATCCGGTCGCGGACGTCGCTCTTCTCCTGCTGCGTCCAGGCCGCCCCGTCGCCGCGGCTGCCGATGAAGTACACCTGGAGGCGCACGTTGCTGTCGCGCATGCCGAGGGTCATCGTCAACCGGCTCACCTGGTCGCCCGCGCCCGGGGTCTCGTAGAAGATCGCCTCCTCGCCGAGGTCCGGGACCGCCGAGTTCGGCCCGGCGAGCCGCGCCGTGGAGGTCTCCTGGTGCTGCATGTTCTGCGCGAGGGCGACGTCGTCGGCCGCGAAGACGGTGAACGAGATGCTCGCCGTGCGCTGCTGCCGGGCGTCGGTGAGGGCGTGCACGCGGGTGTAGCCGCAGGTGCTGGAGTTGATCGTCGCGTTCGGGTTGCGGCTGGGCGTCGGCTTGGACAGCTCGGCCTCGAACAGGTCGTCGAACATGCTCGCGTCCGACGCCTTGCACTCGTCCTCGGGCACGTTGCCGAGGCTGTACCGGCCGGGGCCGCTCCCGGCCTTGGCCGCGCCCGGCGTGGCACCCGCGCCCGTGGAGCCCGCGGCCGCCGGCCCGTTGCCGCCCGGCTTGTCCCTCGTGAGGTACGCCGCGCCGGCGACGCCGCCGCCGACGAGCAGGACGGCGGCGAGCACGATCGCGACGACGGCCGCGGGCGACAGGCCGCGCCGGGCCGGGGCCGGCGGGCTCATCCGGGGCGGCGCCGGCACCGGCTGGTGCGGCATGACCGGCGGCTGCGGATAGCCCTGGACCGCCGGGGACACGGGCGCGGTGGCGAACGCGGGGACCGAGACCTGGCCGGCCGCGAACGCGCCGGTCTGCTGCTGGTAGGGCATCCCGGACGACGGCACGGCCGAGACCGGGGCGGTCACGCTCGCCGTCGCGGGCGCCGAGTTTGGCGTCCGGTGCACGTACAACGACCCCTCGGCCACCACCAGCTCCGGCTGCTCGGCCACGACGGGCGCGATGCCGAGGGCCTCGTGCAGCATCGTGGCGACGAGCGGGATGCGGCTGGAGCCGCCGACCAGGAACAGGCCCGCGATCGCGGCGGTGCCGACGCCCGACTCGTTGACCAGCGCGCGGGTCATCGAGATCGTGGAGCGCAGCACCGGCCGGGCCAGCCCCTCCAGCTGCTCGCGGCCGAGCGGCACCTCGCGGCCCAGCGCGGGCACGCCGATGACGGTGCCGCTGGCGCGCGAGAGCATCTCCTTGGCCGTGCGCACGTCGTCCCACTGCTGGCGCCGCTGGGCCGGGTCCCTCCACAGCTCGCCGTAGGTCGCCTGCAGGAACGCGATGACCGCGGCGTCGACGTCGAGGCCGCCGACGTCGTTGAGCCCGTCGGAGGCGACCTGCTCGAAGCCGGTCGGCGTGCGCCGCAGGAGCGTGACGTCGCAGGTGCCGGCGCCGAGGTCGTACACGAGCAGGCACGCGCCGGGCGGGAGCCCGCTGCCGCGGGTCTGCGCGAAGTAGGTGGCCGCCGCGGTGGGCTCGCCGACCAGCTCGATGTGCACGAACCCGGCCTGGCGGGCGGCGTCGAGCAGCATCGCGCGCCGGTTCTGCCCCCAGTTCGCCGGGTGGGTCAGCACCACGTCCCGCACCGGCCCGGCGACCCGCGCGGCCTCCCGCGCCACCCGGCCGAGCACCGCGACGATCAGGTCGCGCACGCCCACCTCGCGGTCGCCGAGCAGCACCGCGGTGTCGTCGATGCGGCGCTTCGGGTTCGGCTCCAGCCGCTCGGGCGCGCTGCGGGCCAGATGGGCGGCGTCGCGGCCGGTGTGCAGCTGGCCGTCGGGGCCGAGCAGGACGGCGGAGGACAGCAGCGGCGAACCGTCGAAGAGCAGCGGCTGCACGTGGGCGTCGGCCCGTTGGAGCATCGCGATGGTGGTGGAGGTGCCGAAGTCGACTCCGAGGCGCGGGCGCGCAGCTGTCATGGTCGGCGAGGATAACAGTCCGTCACCTGGCTGATGGCCAGGAATCGGCCGCTGCCCGCGCCGAAGGAGCAACACCTCCGGTACCGTCCCCAGAGCCCGCCCGGATCGATGGCGCCGCGCGCTAGCGTGGCCTGATGCGTGTCGTGTCGCTGCTGCCGTCGGCCACCGAGATCGTCTACGCCCTCGGCCTCGAGTCCCAGCTCGTCGGCGTCACCTTCGAGTGCGACGAGCCGCCGTCGGCCCGCATCGACAAGACCGTCGTGGTCGGCGGCCGCGACACGTCGGACCTGACCCCCGGCGAGATCGACGCGTACGTGCGGGCCCAGTTCGCGGCCGGCGCCGACCTCTACACCCTGCACGCGGGCGCCCTGGCGGCGCTCGCCCCCGACCTCATCCTGACCCAGGACCTCTGCCGGGTCTGCGCCCTGCCGTCCGGCCACGTCGAGGAAGCCCTGGACCACCTGGGCTGCCGGGCCGACGTGCTGTCGCTGGACCCGCACACGCTCGATGACGTGCTCGCCACGATCCTCACGGTCGGCGAGCGCGCCGGGGTGCCGTCCCGCGCCGCCGGCCTCGTGGCGGCCCTGCGCGCGCGGCTCGGCGCCGTGGCCGACCGGGTCGCGGGCCGTGCCCGCCCCCGGGTCGCCGTCGTCGAGTGGGTCGACCCGCCGTTCACGGCCGGGCACTGGGTGCCGGACCTCGTCACGGCGGCGGGCGGCGAACCGGTGGCCGCCCGGCCCGGCCTGCGCTCGGTCCAGGTCGGCTGGCCGGAGCTGACCGCCGCCGAGCCGGACATCGTGGTGGTCTCCCCGTGCGGCTACCACCTCGAGGGCGCCGCCGAGCAGGCGGCGCTCGTGGCCCCGAAGTTCCCGGAAGCGCAGGTGTGGGCGATCGACGCGGACGGCATCGTGGTGCGCCCCGGCCCGCGCCTGGTCGACGGCGTGGAGGCCCTGGCCGCGATCCTGCACCCCGGTGCGGCCGCCCCGGCCCGGCCCGGCGCCGTCCGCCGGGTCGACCAATGATGCTCGGTGGGGGTCGACGGTGGCTGCGGGTCGGCCGACCATATGCATGGTGAAGGCGAATCGGAGTATGCCGGCCGCCGTGGCGCTCGCGGTCGGCGTCGGCGCGCTGGCGCTCGACCTTGCCGTGCAGTTCCAGGCGCACGCCGGGCCGTGGCACGTGGTCGCGCTCGTGCCGCTGGAGCGGCTGTCCCGGGCGGTGCTGCTCTTCGCCGCCGGGCTGGTGCTGATCGCCGCAGCGACCTGGCGGGTGCTGGACGGGCGTACCGCAGCGCGGGTGCTGGCCGTGTTCGCTGGGGTGCTTGCGCCGTTCGCCCTTGTAGCGGCGGCCGCTGTGAACGTCTTCGAGACAGGCTTCGAGGAGTCCCCGTCCTATCGTGTGGCGGTCGCGCCGGACGGCCGGCATGCGCTGTACGCCCGGTCGGTGTACGGCTCGGGCTACAAGAGCTGTTACCGGCTGCGCACCACCGGCCACCTCGTGCGCGAGAGCCGGGTCGACGTTGCCTGCCTGACCGATGTCCACATCGGCTTCGCAGACGACAGTCACCTCCGGATAGGCACCCGAACGATCGCCTTCTCCGGTGTGGCGACGGCCGAGACCGTCTATGACTAGCGCTTCCGGAGTCGGCCAACATGCTCGGACGGCGCTCGACCCGGGACCCGGATCGGGTGCGTGACCATCGGCATGTTCGCTCACCCGATCATGGTTCTTGGCCCCTGGAGGAGCGTCGTTGCAGCCGATGTGGCGCGCGTCGGACGCGAGTCGCCCACGGATCGCGGCGATGAGTGTGCACCCGCCGGGCGCGTCTCCGATACGGTTGCGGGATGCGGCGGGTCACCGATGAAGCGGTTCTGGCAGTCGGCAGGCTGACGCTGGCCGCGACCGAGCTCGAGTATGTCCTGGCGTGGATCGGAGCTGATCAGGCGGGCGGCGACCAGGCCGCGGTGTTCGCTGTTGCCGGGGAGCCGTTGCGCGCCGCGCGCGGGTCGGTCCAGTTCGCGCCGCCGCGGAACAGGGACGAGTTCATCGGACTGGTCGACGCCGCGGGATCGTACTTGGCGCAGAGTCAGGCCGCGGTGCGGGCGATGTGGTTCGACAACAGCACGGTCAACGCGGCGACCTTCGATGAGATCACCGGGCTGTTGCTGCGCTGCCGGGATCGGCTGCAGCTGCTCCTCGACGACGCGGGGCGCGCATCCACCCTGTAGGTCATGGCACGGCAACCCGGTCGGGCCGCCGCGCCTCGCAGGCGCACGGACATCGGCATGTCCGCAGGTTCGACATGGGGTAGGGGTGACGGTTCGTGTGCGCACCCGGCCCCGGAGCATGACCACGTCGGCCGGGTTCCGGCCGGATGTCGGTCCGGTCCGGAGCCGGCCGACCCGCACCGCTTGTCGCGGTGCCACCGGCCCGTGAGCAACACCGACAGCGGCCACCACGGCGACGAGCGTGCGAGGACTCGCCGAAGGCCGCCCAGAATTTCCCGGCGCCCGAGCCGCACCGCGGCAACGCCCCGAACACGAGCGCCGCAGAACGCCGACCCGGGCGCGGCCGGTCATACCCCGTGCCGCGCCCTCGTGGTCGCTTCGGGCCGCGCCGGGCTCACGGCAGGGCGCCGGCCAGCCGCCGGGCCTCCGTGACCAGGCGAGACGATCCCTTCCGGGCGGCCAGCTCGCGCAGGCCCTCGATCTGCGCGGTCGCATCCGCAGCCGCGGCCGCCGTCTCCGCGGCCAGCGTCAGCAGGTCCGGTGTCCCGCGCGGCGGAGGCTCGGCCGCCAGCAGCGCCGGCAGGGCCGCGGCCAGGAGCCGGAACACGGTGCGCGGCGCCCCGGCGGCGGCCGCGTCGCGCAGCGGCTGGATGGTCCGGTTCACGGTCACCGCGCCGCCGGCCGCCAGCAGCCCGAGGTGGTGCCCGGCCGTCTCGGCGTCGAAGGCGTCGCCGGCGGCCAGCAGCAGCAGGGCGTCCACGGCGGCCAGACGGTCGGGCTCGTGCCGGGCGGCGAGGGCGTAGGCGACGGCGATCGCGAGCGCCGGCCCGCCGTCGCCCTCGGTCTCGGCCAGCAGGGGCAGGATCATGCCGCCGCCGCGCTCGTCCATGTCGGCGGCCGCGGCCGTGGCCGGCAGGGCGAAGGCGGCGACGAGGCCCCGGTGGCGGGGCAGGACGCCGGGCCAGAGCACGGGCCAGCCGTGGCGGCCGGGCAGGAACGCGGGCGGCGGCGCGCCGAGCAGGCCGAACGTCTCGTCGCCGCCGTCCGACCCGGCCGGCGACGTCGTGACCTCGACGCGCAGGGCGGGGAACCCGTCGTGGGAGTGGTCGTACTTGTGCTTCTGGGGCGGCCGGGGCCGCACGTCGACCCGCCACTGCGGGGCCGGCAGGCCGCCGCCGCGCAGCCACGCCGCGAGGCGTGCGCCGGACGCGGTGCCGAGCGCCTCGGCCCGGGCGGCCGCGGCCGGGTCGGGGCCGGGTGGCAGGCGCAGCATCGCCTGGGCGAGGTCCCAGGGCCACGGGTCGCGGCCGGGGGACTCCCGGTCCGGCGGCTCGTGGGCGGCGCGGGCGGCGAGGCGGTCGATGAGCACGGCGGTGTCCAGGGCGCCGCTCGTCCACCCCGGGGCGCTCAGCAGGCCGTCGCCCGGGAGGGTCCCCGCGTGGAGGTGCAGGCCGATCTCGGCCAGCCGGGCGCGCAGGAGGCGCTGCGGGGGCGAGACGCGGCGGTCCGGTGCCGCCTCGCCCAGCGACAGGAACCGGCGGGCGGCGGTCAGGGTCGCGGCCCAGCCGCTGCGGGGGGCCGGCTGCCCGTGCGGGTCGACGGCGGCCTGGAGGACCCCGGTGAAGGCACCGCACAGGCAGTTGGGGTCCCAGCGGTGCTCGCCCATGCCCTCGCGGTGGCGCTCCAGCACCGGCCGCAGGGCGGCGGCGAGGGCCGGGCGGCCGGCGGCGGCCAGCCGGACGGTGCCGTCGAGGATGCGCTCCATGGGCAGCAGCGCGCTGAACGGGCGGCCGCTGCAGAAGGCGGCCACCTCCTCGGCCAGTTCGTCGGGGTCGGTGATGGGCGGCGGGGCGGGGACCGGCGGTGGGGGCGGCGGGAGGTCGTCGCCCCGGGCGGGCGGGGCGGCCGGGATGGGCGACGCGGCCGGGGCCGCCGCCGGGGCGTGCTTGGCCAGCAGCGCGGCGGCGCGCTCGCGCAGCTCGATCGCCGGGTGGTCGAGCGCCTCGGTCAGGGCCGCGGCGATGTCGGCCCTGCGGTCCGGGTGGCGGCGGATCAGCTGCTCCAGCCACGTGAGCTGGGCGCGGACCAGGGCCTTGTCGGGGCGGCGCAGGACGGCCCGGGAGGACTCCAGGACCGCGTCCAGGTCGAGGTCGCCGACGGTGCGCAGGGACTTCTGGGCGGCCGTCGCCACCGGGGCCGGGGCGTCGGAGAGCAGGCGCAGGTAGTCCCCGGCGCGGCCGGCCACCTCCGCCGGGGCCGGGGCCAGGGCGGTCAGCAGGGCCAGGTAGGCGCGGGTGGCCGGGCGGCGGTCGGTGCCGCGCAGGAGCCGCGAGAGCGTCGCCATCAGCACGACGGCGCGGTCCAGGCGGCCCTCCGACGCCAGTTCGGCCAGGGCCTCGACGAGCGCGAGGGCGCCGCCGGGCCGGCCGTGCACCTCCCACACCAGCAGGCGCTCGCCGGCGCCGTCGGTGGTGAACAGGCGCGGGACGATGTCGTCCAGGAAGGGGTCGGCGCGCAGGCGCTCGGCGATCGGGACCGAGCGCAGGCGGTCCTTGCGCGGGTAGCCCACGTCCAGCAGCCAGCCGAGCACGAACCAGTCGTCGGGCGGGGCGGGGGCGCCGGTGGCGGTCAGCAGCGCGGCGACGAAGTCCCACGTGCCGTCCCACAGGTCCTCGTCGGCGCGGTTGCTCAGCCGGGCGGCGAGATCGGGCAGCCAGGTGATGCCGCGGGCGCGGGCCGTGGCCACGACCGCGGCGGCGGTGGTCGGGACGGGGGAGAAGTCGCGGCGGCGCAGGATGCGGGCGGCGGCCGCGGCCGACGGGGCGGTGCCGACCGTGGCGACGGCCACGGCGGTGTGCGCGGCGCCGCGCCAGGGGGCGCCCGAGCGGCGCTTGACGTGCGCCTCCAGGGCCTTGAACGCGGCGGAGCGGCCGGCCTCGTCCAGCGCCGCGACGGCCGCGGCCACCTCGTCGGCCTTGCCGCCGGCGATCAGGTCGAGGTCGATCACGCCCTGCTCCCGGTGCCGCTCCCGGCGATGGTGACGGCGAGGGCGTGCTTGCAGGGGCCGCGGGTGCCGCGGTGCCTGCCCCACCAGGGGCAGGTGCAGGTCGTGGTGCCGTCGCCCAGGACCCGGACGCGGTAGGTCTCGGTGCCGCTGCGCACCGTCGCGGCCGTGACGCCCTCGGCGGAAGCCGGGTTGTCGAAGGTGACGGCGCCGGACTCGGCCAGCGTGCGGGCGCCGACCAGGCGCGGGTTGTCGCGCTCGGCCCGGGCCGCGTCGTAGGGCATCACGCGGTGGAAATACGCGGCCTCGGCGACGTCGTAACCGACCCGGCCCGCGGTGCCGAGCTGGGCCAGGGCGGCCCGGACGCGGCGGGGGTCCAGCGCGGCAGCATCAGCCAGGGCGGCCACGTCGATGGCCGGGTCCCAGCCGAGGAGGGCGCCGACGAGCTCGGCGTCGTCGGTGACCTCGTCGGCGGCCAGGGACGTCAGGGCGGCGCCCTCGCCGGAGAAGCCGCGGTGGACCTCCGGCGAGAGGGTCAGGGTCAGGCGCAGTGCGCTCGTGCGCAGCTCCCAGGCGCTGGCCACGGGCGGGGAGCCGGCCGCGACCGGCGGGCCGTAGACGCGGAGGCTGTCACCGTGGCGCAGCAGCGGCCGCAGCGCGGCGAGCCGTCCGGCGCCGGCCAGGCAGACCGCGCCCGGGGCCGGGCGGGAGGTCAGGCGCAGCGAGCGTCCGGCCGGGACCGCCCACAGGGCCGAGCGGTCGCCGGCGCCGGGCAGGCGGCGCAGGAACGCGCCCGCCTCGGCCGCGGGCAGCTCGGCGCGCAGGTCGAAGCCGGCGCAGAGCACCTGGACCTCGGCGAAGCCGCGCAGCCAGCGGGCCGGGAGCGGCACCTTCTTCTCCACGATGGTGCCGCCGAGGGTCGAGGCGGTGAGGGCGTCGGGGCCGACGGACAGGTGCAGCGGGTCGAGGCCGGCGATGCGGGCGAGGGCCTCGCGCAGCGGCGGGTTGACGTCGACGTTGGTGGTGCCGTGGCCGAGGACCTCGCCGTCGAGGCCGGGCGGGAGGATGTCGAGGCGGGCGTAGACGCCGCAGCAGCCGGAGAACGACTCGAAGCGCAGCCGGTCGGCGCTGCCGGTGACGACCGGGTCGAGGCTGGCCGGGTCCCGGGGCTGGTGGTAGCGGGTGCGGGCGACGTCGGCGACGGCGAGCAGGCCGGCGGCGGCCGCGGGCGGCGTGGTCAGGAAGCCGGAGAAGAAGCGCGGGTTGGCGCAGGGCCCGCCGCTGGTCTGCAGCGCCACCCCCGCGGCGCCCGCGGTCGAGGGGGCGAGATACCGGAACTCCTGAACGACGCTCACGTGGCCGACCCTAGCCGCCGGGTACGACAATTCTCCCGATGACCGACTTCGGATGCTTGCGTGACAGCCTGGACGGGCTGAGTGTGGGGGACGCCCTCGGGGCGCAGTTCTTCGTTCCCGGTACGACCTTCGACGACCTCCTCGACGGCACGGCCCCCGCGGGATCGTGGCCGTGGACCGACGACACCGAGATGGCGAGCGTGCTCGCGGCGCAGCTGATCCAGGGCGGCGCCGTCGACCAGGACCGCCTGGCGCGGGCCTTCGCCGAGCGGTTCGAGCCCTACCGCGGCTACGGCGGCGGCGCCGTGGTGATCCTGCGCCGCATCCGCGAGGGCGAGCCGTGGCGGGACGTGGCCCGGGACGCGTTCGGCGGCCAGGGCTCGATGGGCAACGGGGCGGCGATGCGGGTCGCGCCGCTCGGGGCGCTGCACGCCGGGGACGCGCGCACGGCGGCGCTGGAGGCGATGCGCTCGGCCGAGGTCACGCACGCGCACGCCGAGGGGATCCTCGGCGCGGTCGCCGTCGCCGTCGCGGCCGCCGAGGCGGGATGGGCCCGGCTCGTGCGCAACCGGCCCGAGCCGCGGGAGCTGCTCGACGCCGTGGCCGGGTACCTCGTCGACGGCGGCGTCCTCACCGGCGTGCGCCGGGCGCGGCGGCTGCTCGGGGCGAGCGTCGCCGAGGCGGCCTACGAGCTCGGCAACGGCTCGCAGGTGCTCGCGCAGGACACGGTGCCGTTCGCGCTGTGGGTGGCCGCGACCCGGCTCGACGACTATCCGGCGGCGATCCGGGCGTGTGTCGAGGCCGGCGGCGACGTCGACACCACGGGCGCGATCGTGGGCGGGATCGTGGCCGCGTACACGGGCCGGGCCGGGATTCCGCCGCTGTGGCTGGCCCAGCGCGAGCCGTTGCCGCAGATCGAGAACGCGCCCTGACCCCGTCAGACCCCCGACGCGACCCTGGTGCCGCTGCTACGACCCGGCCTGTCCGACAGCACAGGCAGGTCACGCGTGCCGGCCGCGCGGGCGATCTGCGCCGCCGCGCGAGCCGCCATCTGCGGTCCGGCGGGATGACGAACGGACCCACCCGCCGCGTTGCCCGCTCCGCCTGCGCAGAGTAGTCGTAGGACGCCATCGACCTGGTCGAATAGGTTGGGTTGACTCACGGAATGTAATGATGCCGTTCGTCTATTGAAACGAATATCGCTGGATCGTATATTCCTTGCGGTTACATACGGTCGACAAACGGGGAGTCGCCGATGCCGCACGCCGTTCTGTGGCGCTTTGCGTATTCGCTTGTTCCATAACGCCTTCTGACGCATCCGCCTGCCTTCAGGTTCATCAGGCCTTGCCTTGGAGCGTGACGCTCCGTAGGCCCGGCTTGCGCTGCCGCGTGCCCTCATTTCCTCAGCTGTGAGGTGGCTTATGCCCATGTCCCGGGTTCGGCGTGCCCTGCGCGTCACCCTCTGTTTTCTAGTACCCGCCATCACCGCGTCCACCGCACTCGTCGGGCCGGCCTTCGCCGGGCCGCCCGGACGGCCGGACAAGCCCGGAGGGATGGCGGCGACGCCGGTCCGCGCCGCAGCCGCGCGCCCGGCGAAGGCGGACACCGTCCCGGCCGTCACCGCCGCACCGGCCGTGGCCTGGCCGGCCGCCGGTACCCTGCGCCTCGACGTGCCCGCCGCGGGGGCGGGCATCGCCTGGGCCAGGAACGCCGCGGTGGGTGTGCGGCCCGGCCCGGGCATCGGGCGGGAGAACCGGCTGGCCGGTGAGGGCGCCGCGGCGTCGCCGGCGAGCGTGCACGTGTCGGTGCTCGACCGCGCGGTCGCGCGGCGCGGCGGGCGGGACGTGCTGCTCGAGGTGAGCCGGGCCGACGGGTCGGCGGCGCCGGGCGCGGTGTCGCTGTCCGTCGGCTACAAGGGCTTCAAGGACGCCTACGGCGCCGACTGGTTCCGCCGGCTGCGGCTGGAGCAGGTGCCGGCCTGTGGCGTCAGTACCCCGGACGCGCCGGGCTGCGCAGCCACCCCGCTCGAATACACCAACGACACCGCGAGCCTGACCATCACCGCGACCGTGCCCGCCGCCGGCACGCCGGTCGCGCGGACCGCGTCGACGTCGGAGTTCGCGCCGCAGGCGGGCCAGGGCACCTTCGTCGCGCTCGCGGCCGGGGCGTCCTCCGACGGCGGCGACTACCGGGCCACCGACCTCAAGGCGTCCGACAGCTGGAGCGCGGGCGGCAGCACCGGCGACTTCGCCTGGTCCTACCCCGTCTCGTTGCCGCCGAGTCTCGGCGGTCCGGCGCCGAAGGTGACACTCGGCTACTCGGCGCAGGGCGTGGACGGCTTCACCGCCGCCGCCAACAGCCAGCCGTCCTGGGTCGGGGAGGGCTTCGGCTACCAGCCGGGCTCGATCGAGCGCGGCTACCGCGGCTGCGCCGACGACGGCCAGTCCTCGCTGCTCGGCGACCTGTGCTGGGCCGGTGACAACGCCACCCTGTCGCTCAACGGCCGCTCCAGCACGCTGGTGTACGACTCGGGCTCGCAGACCTGGCGGCCGCAGGACGACGACGGTTCGAAGGTCGAACGCCTCAACGACATGTCGAGGAACAACGGCGACAACGACGGCGAGTACTGGCGGGTCACCACCACCGACGGCACCGAGTACTACTTCGGCCTCAACCGGCTGCCCGGCTGGCAGAGCGGCAACCCCGAGACCCAGTCGGTGTTCTACGAGCCGGTCTACGGCAACAACACCGGCGAGCCGTGCAACTCCGCCGCCGGGTTCGCGGCATCGGTCTGCGCGCAGCAGGCGTACCGGTGGAACCTCGACTACGTCGTCGATCCGCACGGCAACTCGTCGTCGTACTTCTACGCGCGTGAGATGAACCAGTACGCCAAGAACCGCACCAACAGTGACGTCGTGAGCTACGTCCGCGGCGGGTACGTCACCGAGATCGACTACGGCACCCGCCGGGTCAACGGCGTGGACAACGTCTTCGCCGGCACCGCACCGGCCCGGGTGCTGTTCGGGACGGCCGAGCGCTGCATCACGCCCGGCGCCACCTGCACCCTCACGACCGCGAACGCGGCCAACTGGCCCGACGTGCCGGTCGACCGGATCTGCACCGGCAGCGGCTGCGCGGGCATGTACGCGCCGACGTTCTTCACCACGAAGAAGCTCACCAGCATCACCACCCAGGTCGCCTCCGGCGCCAAGACGTGGCGGCGGGTGCAGCAGGTTCAGCTCACCCACGAGTACAAGAACCCGGGTGACGGCAACCAGAAGATCCTCTGGCTGAACTCGCTGCGGGTCTGCGCCGCGGACGACAACCTCTGCCGGCCGGCCACCACCTTCAGCCCGACCCAGCTGTCCAACCGGGTCGACATGACCGGTACGACCAACGGCATCATCCGGTACCGCATCGGCTCGCTCGTCAACGAGTCCGGCGGGCAGCTCTCGCTCACCTACAGCGCGCCGCAGTGCGTCAAGAACGTGACCATGCCGGCCGCCCCGGACACGAACACGCTGCGCTGCTACCCGGTCAACTGGAAGACCTCCGACTCCCCGACGGTCAAGCTCGAGTACTTCCACAAGTACCGCGTGGAGGCGGTGGCCAGCGCGGACCTCGTCGGCGGCGAGGAGCGCGACGAGGTCACCAGCTACCAGTACCTCGGCGACCCGGCCTGGCACTACAACCCGAACCCGCTCACCCCGGCGAACCTGCGCACCTGGAACGTGTGGCGCGGCTACCAGACCGTCCGCACGATCCGCGGCGCGTCCGACGCCACCCGCTCGCAGTCCGACACGACGTTCTTCCGCGGGATGAACGGCGACAAGACCGCGACCGGCACCCGGACGGCGAACGTCATCGACTCCGACGGCGGCACCTGGGCCGACGAGGAGTGGCTGGCCGGCATGGCCCGCGAGCAGGTCACCTACCTCGGCACGAGCACGGCGGTGGTGAGCAAGACCAAGACCGACCCGTACGTCTTCGGGCCGACGGCCACCCAGGCGTTCAACGACGTGACGCTCACCGCCCGGCTCACCGGCACCGCCGTCACGACGACGACCACGACGCTGGACGGCAGCCGCGCGCCCCGGGTCACCCGCACCACGAACACGTACGTCAACGACCGCTCCGGGCGCATCGCCGCCGTCGACGACGCGGGCGACGTGTCGACCACCGCCGACGACCGCTGCACCCGCACCACCTTCGCCACCTCGGCGAGCGGGCTGCTGCAGTCCTACCCCGCCCGGGTCGAGGTGGTGTCGGTGCGCTGCGCCGCGACCCCGAGCCGCCCGGCCGACGTACTCTCCGACACCCGGACGTTCTACGACGGCGCCGCGACCTTCAACGGGGTCGTCAGCAAGGGCGACGCCACCCGGGTCGAGCAGGTCGCGTCGTGGACCGGCACCACCCCGAACTATCAGCAGATGAACGTGAGCACCTACGACGAGCACGGCCGGGTGCTCACCAGCGCGGACGCCCTGAACCACACCACCACCACGGCGTACACCCCGGCCCTGGACGCCGGTGTGACGCACAGCGAGGTCAGCGACCCGAAATCGTTCGTCACCAAACGGGACGTCGACCCGGCCTACGGGGTGCCGACCGCGGTCATCGATCCCAACGGCAAACGCACCGACGTCACCTACGACGGCTTCGGGCGGATGACCGCGGTCTGGCTGCCCGGGCGCGTCAAGGGCTCCGCGGCGGCGGACCTGACGTTCGCATACCAGGTGCGCAACACCGGCGGGCCGAGCTCGATCACCACGTCCCGGCTCGACAACGCCGGCAACGGCTACATCGCCACGATCGACCTGTATGACGGCTGGCTGCGCCGACGGCAGACGCAGACGCCGGCCAACGGCGGCGGGCGGCTCATCACCGAGTCGCTGTACGACACCCGCGGCCTGGCCTACAAGACCCGCGACGCCTACTACGACCCGTCCGCGCCGTCGACGACGCTCATGACGCCCACGGCCGAGAACGCGGTGCCGAGCCAGACGATCGTCACCTACGACGGCGCCGGGCGCGCCACCGTCGCCCAGTTCCAGGTCGCGGCCGCGAACAAGTGGAAGACCGTCACGACCTACGGCGGTGACCGCATCGACGTCACCGTCCCGCTGGGCGCCACCGCCACCAGCACCTACACCGACGCCCGCGGCCAGGTGACGAAGGTCAAGCAGTACCGCGGCAACATCGCCGCGGGCGCCTCCGAGGACGTCACCTACACCTACACCAAGGCCGGCGACCGGGCCTCGGCGACGGACCCGGCCGGCAACGTGTGGACGTGGACGTACGACCAGCTGCGGCGGATGCTGACCGACACCAGCCCCGACCGGGGCCAGGTCACCTACACCTACGACGCCGCCGGCAACGTCGCCACCGCGGCCGACGCCCGGCCGGTGCGGATCGCCTTCGCCTACGACGAGCTCAACCGGCGCACCGGCGAGTTCCTGAACACCACCGGCGGCACCCAGCTGGCCGGCTGGACCTACGACCGGCTCGCGGACAATACCTGGGTCCGCGGCCAGGCCGTCGGCTCGACCCGCTACGAGGACACCGGGGCCTACACCACCCAGGTCACCAGCGTCGACGAGCACTACCGGCCGACGGGCACCAAGGTGACCATCCCGCCGGCGGCCGGCACCCAGCTGGCCGGCGACTACGTCACCTCGACCACGTACAACGCCGACGGCACCGTGCACACCACGTCGCTGCCGGCCAAGTCCGGTACCGCCGACTTCGGCGGCCTCGCCGACGAGACGCTCACCTTCGGCTACACCACGCTCGGCCTGCCAACCACCATGTCGGGCCTGTCGAGCTACGTCACGCAGGCCGAGTACGACCAGCTCGGCCAGCTGGGCGATCTCAACCTCACCGACGGCGGCGGCAAGAACATCCTGCAGTACTGGAGCCGGGAGAGCGGCACCAACCGCCTCAAGCAGCACCAGATCCTCGGCGACTTCGCGAGCAACATCGTCGCCTCGGACGTCAACTACGCCTACGACGACGCCGGCAACGTCACCTCGGTGGCCGACAAGACGGCCCAGTGGGGCGCCGGCGCCGACGACAACCAGTGCTTCCGCTACGACTCGCTGCGCCGGCTGACGGAGGCGTGGACCCCGGCCTCGGGCAACTGCACGACCAACCCGACGACCGCCGGGCTCGGCGGACCCGAGCCGTACTGGACCTCCTACAGCTACGACACGGCCGGCAACCGCAGCCACGAGATCGTGCACGGCGGGACCACCGTCGACAACACGTACGCCTACCCGGCGAGCGGGGCGACCGCCGTCCGGCCGCACGCCGTGTCGTCGGTGAAGGCCGGCTCGACGGCGGTCAGCAGCTACACGTACGACAACGCCGGTAACGAGGTCACCCGGGTGCGGGCCGGCAAGACCGACCAGAGCATGACCTGGAACCCGGACGGCCGGCTCGCCTCGCTCACCCAGGGCACGGCCACGACGACCTACGTCTACGGCGCGGGCGGCGACCGCCTGCTGGTCAAGGAGCAGGGCGCCACGACGCTCTACCTGTCCGGCGCGCAATACCGGCTGGCGGGCTCGTCGGTGCAGGCCACCCGCACCTACGCGCACCCGGCGGCCGGCGCGGTCGCGACCCGTACCACCGCCGGGCTGACCTGGCAGACCACCGACCACCACGGCACCGCCCAGCTGTCCTTCCGCGCGTCGGACCTGGCCGCGACCGTGCGGCGGACCGCGCCGTTCGGCGGCGTGCGGGGCGCGAACCCGGCGTGGCCGTCCAGCGTCGGCTTCGTCGGCGGGATCAACGACGCCTCCGAGCTGGTCCATGTCGGCGCTCGCGAGTACGACCCGGCGGTCGGCCGGTTCATCTCGGTCGACCCCGTGTTCAGCCCGGGCGACCCGCAGGGCTGGCAGGGCTACGGCTATGCGAACAACACGCCGGTCAGCGCCAGCGACCCGACGGGCCTGAAGACGGACACCGAGTTCTACGGGCCGTGCGGCAAGGACGGCGAGTACTGCACGCCGCCCCCGCCCGGGCCCACCTGCCAGCCGTCGGGCTCGGCGAACAACTGCCCCTCGGGCTCGGACGAGTGCCGGCCCTCGATGTCGGCGAACAACTGCGGGGCACCCCAGCACAACCCCAAGGACATCAAGGCGAAGATCACGTACCCCCACGGCACGACGCTGACCTTCTACTACGACGGCACCCGCAAGATCAACGACGTCGACTTCGACGGTGGCGCCGACCCCTACCTGCTGGCCCGCAAGATGGACGAGAACCTGACCGAGGCCGATCTGGAGTACGGCCCGGACCCGGTGAGCACGCTGTGGCAGATGAAACAGGCGTGCAACCCGAAGATCTGCTCCTACGAGTTCCTCCAGAACGTGACCGAGGCTCACCGGGCCCTGCAGAACCTCTCGGTCTCGGTGACCACCGGGCCATGCGTGAGCGGGAGCATCTCGACCGGCACCGCCGCCATGAGCGCCGTCTTCCCGGCGTCGCTGTGCCTGCTCGGAGACAACCACGGCCACTACGCCGTGACCCTCACGATCGGCGCCGGACATGGCGTCGGCAACGGCAGGGGCTGGACGGTCGGCGCCAATCAGTACTTCGCCAACGGCGAGGTGAAGGACCAGCTGGGCGCGTTCACCTACGTCGACGTGAGCGTCTCGGGCAAGCGCGGCTGGGGCGTCACCTACACCCACGCCTGGGGCGGCGGCATCCACGCCGACCAGACCGGCGTCGCGTACTCGATGGGCTCGGGCACGCCCGTCTCGGTCGATGGCGGCGTCTCGTACACCTTCAGGCTTTTCCACTGGAACACCGAGGGCTGAGGACGATATGCACAGGTCAGTCAGAATGTTGATGCCGGTGCTGCTGGCGGCCGGGGCGGCGCTGTTCGTGCCGGCGCCCGCCACCGCGGCGCCCGCCGGATGTGCGGCGTCGCGGGCCAAGGCCGACGAGGCCGGCGCGGTCTCCGAGGCCAGGCGGTGCCGTAAGCGGATCGAGGTGCTCGGCCGCCGCTCCGAGCGCTCGCAGACCTTCGCCGAGGCCGACGGTTCCATGGTGCTGGAGTCCTCGGCCGTGCCCAAGCGGCTGCGCCGGGCCGACGGCTCGTGGGCCGACCTCGACGCCACGCTGCGCAAGCAGGCCGACGGAGGCTTCGAACCGGCGGTCGCGCAGACCACCGCGCGGCTGTCCGGCGGCGCAGACCGCACCCTGGTGTCGGTACCCACCGACGCCGGGGCCTGGCGGCTGGAGTGGCCGGCGGCGCTGCCGGCCCCGCAGGTCGCCGGGGACACCGCCACCTACCCGGAGGTGTTCGCGGGCGTCGACCTCAGGGTGCAGGCGCTGGCCGACGGGTTCACCTACGTGTTCGTGGTGAAGACCCGTGCGGCGCTCGCCTCGCCGCAGCTGCGCAGCATCCCGATGGCGGCCAAGGGGCCGGCCGTGCGAGCGGCCGGGGACCACCTCGAGGTCGTCGGGCGGGACGGCGCCACGCTGCTGCGCTCCGGCGCGGCGACGGCCTGGGACTCCTCCGGCGAGGCGAAGCTGAGCCAGGTCGGGCTCGGGCTGTCCGGCGGGGACGTGGTACTCACCCCGGACGCGGCCTGGCTCGCCGACCCGTCGCTCACGCTGCCGGTGTACATCGACCCGCAGTGGTCCAGCGGTTCCCAGCGGTGGACGTACTCGAACTCGGCCAACTTCAGCTACTCGAACCTCGGCGGCGTGGCCCGGGTCGGGCGCAACCCCGACGGCACCGGCGGTGACTGGCGGGAGCATTTCGAGTTCCCGTACAGCACCATGGCCGGCAGCATCATCAAGGCGGTCAGCTTCAAGAGCACGCTCGTGCACACGGCCTCGTGCACCGACGTCCAGGCCGACCTGTGGCGCACCGCCGACGTCGACGTGACCGGCCGGACCGCCTGGACCCCGGTGCCTTACGTCCTGCTCAGCGCCGCCTCCGGGCATGCGCACAAGCCGAGCGAGGGTGGCGGATGCGCGGGCGACCCGCAGCCGGACAAGGAACTCAGCTTCCAGAACCAAGGCAACAACACCTTCATCAGCCAGGCGCAGGCGTGGGCCGACCAAGGCCTGTCCCGGGTGACACTGAGCCTGATCAACCACACCGAGGGCGCCTCCAGCCAGTGGATGAAGTTCTCGGCCGCCTCGACCTCGTTCATCGTCAACTACAACCGGCGGCCGAACACGCCCGACCCGGCGACCATGAGCGCGGTCGGGACGTCGCAGACCGTCGGCTGCTGGACCGGCGACCCGGCCGGGCAGCCGTGGATGAACGTCACCAACGGCGTCACCCTGCGGGCCGACGTGGTGGACCCCGACGTCAACCCCGGCGGTGGCGGCGACACGATCGTCGCCAAGTTCGAGTGGCAGGACCTGACCGCCGGTTCGCCGGTGGCGACCCTGCCGGACACCCCGGGCTTCCCGTCGCTGCCCTCGGCGCCGCACACGTTCACCGCCGCCGTGCCTTCCGGGTCGCTGCCGCCCGGGCACGCGTTCCAGTGGCGGGTCCGCGGGTACGACGGGCAGGACCTCGGCGCCTACTCGCCGTGGTGCCACTTCGGCGTCGACAACGGCACGCCCAGCCAGCCGCTCATCGCCTCGACCGACCTGCCGGCGTTCCCGGCCAACCCGCCGGCGAGCACCAAGGTCGGCCGGACGGCCACGGTGACCCTCTCGCCCGGCGGCGGCGACACCGACATCGTCGGCTACCGCTACAGCGTCACGACCGTCGCCAACCCGAGCATGCCGACGCAGTACGTGGCGGCCGCCGCCGACGGCACCGCGAGCATTCCCGTCGTACCGCTGGCCTCCGGGCTGGCCAAGACGTTCCTGAGCGTGGTCGCGCTCGACGCGGCCGGCAACCGCTCACCCGTCGCGGCGAGCGCGGCCGACGCCCCCGGCACGCGGCAGTTCCGGGCCAACGCGGCCGACCCGGCCACGCACGTCGCGAACGACGCCAACGGTGACGGCACCGCGGACGTGGTCGCGATCGTCGACGCGCCGGGCGGTACCACCGCCATCAACACCTTCATCACGAAGCCCGGCACGGCGGCCCCCTACGGCGTCACCGTCCCGTTCGTCAACGCGGCCGGCACCTTCGACCGGGCGAACCTGCTGGCGCTGACGGGGGACTTCAACGGCGACGGCCGCGCCGATGTGGCGGCGCTGCGCAACGAGGGCGGCTCCTGCCACACGTCGCTGTCGTGGTGGCTGTCGGACGGCAACGGCTACGTGCCGTCGGCGGGGCCGCTCTGGGACTCGGGCGTCGGCAACTGGTGCTTCGACCGGGTCAAGGCCGTCGCGGGCGACTTCACCGGCGACGGCAAGGCCGACATCGGCGCGTTCTACCGCTACGACGGGGCACTGACGAAGCTGTTCGTGTTCACCGCCACCGGCAACGGGTTCAGCCCCCCGGCCGTCTGGTGGGACACCGGCGCCGGCAACTGGGACGCCAGCCGCATGCTGCCGGCGGCCGGGGACTTCAACGGTGACGGCAAGGTCGACATCGCCTCGTTCTACGACTACGGCGGCTGCACCGCGGCCGTGTGGAACCTCACCTCCACCGGCACCGCGATCGGCGCCGTCGGCAAGCCCTGGACGGGCACCGGCAGCTGGTGCCTGCCCGACACCCGCAAGGTCCTCACCGGGGACGTCGACGGCGACGGCAAGGCGGAGTTCATCGCGATCAGCGGTACCACCGGCGCGGGGCACTGGGACGTGACCTCGTGGAGCGGCCCGGGCCTCACCACGGCCGTGCACGCCGGGCAGAACATCGGCTGGTCCGACGTGGCCCAGACGAAGTTCTTCGGCGGCGACTTCAACGGCGACGGCAAGTTCGACATCGGCCACTTCTACAACTACGGCGGGACCGCCACGAAGGAGTGGACGCTGACGTCGACCGGCACCGGCTTCGGCCCCGAGACCCAGCGCTGGGACTCGGCGAGCCAGTCCGGCGGCCTCGCCTGGAGCGCGATCAGCCCGCTGTAGCCCCCTTCCGCCCGGCAACTCGGCCCGGCACCGGATCAGGTGCCGGGCCGTCGGACCCGGCGTCCGCGGTCAGGCGCAGCGCCCGCGCCAGGACGACTTCCATAAAATTTGAATATAAAAGCGCTATGCTTCGGGCATGAGTCGTCACGACACCGCTCCTGGCGCGTCCGCCGCCATCGGGGCGGCCCTCTACGGCCTGGCCACCAGGGCCGTGAGACGCCTGCCCCGGGACATGAGCCTGACGTCCGCCGCCACCCTGGCCACCCTGGACCGGACCGGCCCGCGGCGCATCACCGATCTGGCCGCCGTCGAGGGCGTTACCCAGCCCGCGATGACCGTCCTGGTCCGGGTGATGGAGGAGTCCGGCCTGGTCGAGCGTCGGGGCGACGCGTCCGACAAGCGGGTCACCCTGGTGTGCCTGACCGAAGCCGGCGCCGCCTATGTCCGGACGCGGCGCCAGGCGGGCGTCGAGGCGTTCGAGCGGTTGATCGGCGAGCTCACCGGCGACGAGGTCGAGGCGCTGGTGGCGGCCCTTCCGGCGCTGCGGCATCTGGCAGAGCTCGAAAGCCGGGACCGCGAAGGGCCGAAGGCGTGACCGGGCAGCCGGTCGGCGGGGACGCGGTGAAGGCGTTGCCGGCGGTGCGTTCCGAGGCGCGGCTGCTGGTCCCCGCCCTGATGTTCATCGCGCTGGTCGTGGCGGCCGTCGCCAGCCTCGGGACGCCGCTCATCACCAGCGTGGCGACCTCGTTGCACGTCTCGCTCGGCAGCGCGCAGTGGACGCTGACCGTCGCGCTGCTCAGCGGCGCCGTCGCCACGCCGGTCCTGGGCCGGCTCGGAGCCGGCCCGCACCGGCGGGCCACGATCCTCGCCACGCTGGCGCTCGTCGTCGCCGGCAGCGCGCTCACCGTGCTGCCGCTGCCGTTCGCGTGGCTGCTGGCCGGCCGGGCGGCCCAGGGCGTCGGGCTCGGGCTGACGGCGCTGATGATGGGCGTGGCCCGGGACCACCTCCCCGAGGAGCGCAGCGGGGCCGTGATCGCCCTGCTCTCGGTGGTCTCGGTCATCGGGGCCGGCGTCGGCTACCCGCTGGCCGCGCTGCTCGCCGAGCTCGGCGGGGTACGGGCCGCCTACGGCCTCGGCCTGGTCGTCACCGCCGCCGCCCTCCTGACCGCGTGGCGCTGCATGCCCGAAGCCCCCGAAGGCCGCTCCGCCCACCTGGACGTGGCGGGCGCGGTCGTCCTGGCCGCTGCGCTGCTCCTCGTGCTGTTCCTCGCCGGCGAACGGCATCTGTGGGGCCGGCACCTCGCCGTGGCGGCGGGCCTCGCCGTCGTCGCGGTGGTGCTGCTGTGCGTCTGGGCCGTCATCGAGCTGCGCAGCGCGACGCCCCTGGTCGACGTGCGGGCGGTGCGGCACCCGGCGGTTGCCGGGGCGAACCTCGCCATGTTCGTCGGCGGGATCGGCATGTACCTCCTGCTCACGCTCATCACCCGGTACGCGCAGACGCCGCCCGGCGCCGGCTACGGCTTCGGGCTGACGACCTTCGTCGCCGGGCTGGTCCTCATCCCGTTCTCGGTGCTGGGGTTCGTCGCCGGCAAGCTCACGCCGCGGGTCCGGACGCGGATCGCCGACCCCCTGCTCCTGGCCGGCAGCGCCGTCGTGGTCGGCGGCGGGTTCGCCCTGTTCGCGGCGGCCCGGTCGAACCTGGCCGAACTGTTCGCGGCGATGGGCGTGCTCGGCTTCGGCGTCGGCGGCTTCTCGGCCGCGATGCCCGGCGTCATCCTGGCCGTCACCCCCGAGCGTGAAACGTCCAGCGCCATGAGCTTCAACTACGTCGTCCGCAGCGTCGGGTACGCTTTGGGTAGCGCCGTCGGCGGCCTGATCCTCGCCGCGGGCACCGGCCCCGGCCACCTCTTCCCCGACGACGGCGCCTACACCACAGCGGCGCTGGTCGGCATCGGCGCCATGGCGATCACGACGCTGACGAGCCTCGCTCTCGCCCGCCGCCGCTCGTCCGAGACCAGCCCGTAAGTCGGATGCACGCATCCCCGCATTGGAGGTTTCATGCCCAAGGGTTACTGGGTCTGCGCCTACCGCACCATCGCAGACCCTGAGAAGCTGGCTACTTACAACAATCTGGCCGGTCCGGCCGTCGAGGCCGGGGGCGGCCGGATCCTCGCCCGTGGCACTCGGGTCGTGGCGCATGAGGCCGGAATCGCCGAGCGCACCGTCCTGGTCGAGTTCGACAGCTTCCAGCAGGCCGTCGCGGCGTACGAGAGTGCGGCCTACCAGCAGGCCCGGGCCGCCCTCGCCGACGGCGCCGAGCGCGACTTCCGCATCGTCGAAGGCATCGACTGACTGCGCTCCAGCCTGAGGCATGCCCGGGTCGTGCCGTCCTGCCCACTTCGCGGGCGGGACAGGACACGCCTGTGCGGCTGCTCGGAGCCGGATGCTTTCCGCTCAGGAGGCAGATCCGGGTACGGTCGGCTCATGGCACGCAACATCGCGACGAACGACACCGTCGACCGGGCCGCGCTCGTCGAGTTCCTGAGCCCACGCCACCACGCGATCGTCATCACCACCCGCGCCGACGGCCGCCCGCAGGCCTCGCCGGTGACGTGCGGGGTGGACACGCAGGGGCGCATCGTCGTTTCGACGTATCCGGAGCGGGCCAAGGCGGCGAACCTGCGCCGCGACCCGCGGGTGTCGGTGCTGGTCCTGTCCGACGAGTGGAACGACGCCTGGGTCCAGGTCGACGGCACCGCCGAGGTCATCGACATGCCGGAGGCGCTGGAGCCGCTGGTGGAGTATTTCCGCTGCATCTCCGGCGAGCACCCGGACTGGGACGAGTACCGTCAGGCCATGCGCGACCAGGGCAAGTCCCTCATCCGCATCACGATCGACCGCTGGGGCCCGGTGGCCACCGGCGGCTTCCCGGCCCGCCTGGCCTGACCCGGGCACGAGACGGTGCCCTGGTACCGCGGCGACTGCCACGTCCACTCCGCGCGCAGCACCGGGGGAGAGCTCACGCCGGAGCAGGTCGTCGCCGAGGCGCGCGCCGCCGGGCTCGACTTCATCGCCGTCACCGAGCACAACACGACCGACACGTACGAGCGGTTCCTGGCCGTCGCCGGGGACCTGCTCGTGCTGCGCGGCGTGGAGCACACCACCCCGGACGGGCACTGGCTGGAGCTCGAGGGCGGGCTGCGCATCGCGGCGCACCCGTTCGCGCCGTACCCGACGGGCACCATGCGCCGGCCCTGGGAGGAGTTCGACTGCGTCGAGGTCTGGAACGGCCTGTGGGCCTCCGACCGGCCCTGGAACGCCGACAACGAGGCCACCCTCGCCGAGTGGAAGCGCCGCCTCGACGCCGGGTGGCGCCAGCCCGCGATCGGCGGCAGCGACGCCCACCTCGCCGGGCAGCTCGGCACGCCGCACACCGTCGTGCGGGCCGAGGCGCTGACCCCCGCCGCGATCGTCGCCGGGCTGCGCGCCGGGCACAGCTGGATCGCCGGCGAACCCGGCCTGGCGCTGGACCCGGGCGCATCGCCGCTCGAGGTGCGCCACCCCGACGGCTCCATGGCCGCGCTGCGCAATCCCTTCGACCTTTCCTAGCGCCCCCTCGTGGTCGGCCACACGCCGGGCGCGACCACGCACCGGGTCGCGGTCAACGGCGCGGTCGACGAGCTGCGCGGGCCCGGCGGCGAGGTCGCATGGGCGTTCGCGATGAGCGCGGACGGCCGGACGATCGCGGGGGTGATCGCGACCGCCGAGCTCCCTCTGGGGTGGCGCTGTTGATCGGCGCGCAGTCCCGGGCGCGACCGCACCGCGCCCGGGACCGTCCTGCCGGACCCAGAGGATCCGGCTCAGGGGGTGCGTTCAGGGGATCAGGACGACCTTGCCGGCGACGGTGCCGGACTCGGCCAGGCGCACGGCCTCGGCGGCCTCGCGCAGGGGGACGCGGGCGGCGACCTGGGCGGTCAGCGACCCGGCGGCGAGCAGGGCGAAGACGTTCGTGAGGTCCTCGCGCAGCCGCGCCTGGAACGCGGCCCGGCGGCGCCGTCCGGCCCACAGGTTGTAGAAGCCGGCCCGGCGCCCGTTCGGCGCGAGGTTCCACCACAGCAGCCGCCCGAACAGGGTCAGGACGGGCAGCCTCGGGTTTCCGGCGACGTCGCGGGTGGCGGCGCTGCCGTAGGACACCAGCGCCCCACCCCGCCGCACGAGCCGCCAGGACTCGAGGATCCCCGGCCCGCCCACGTGGTCGAAGACGCCGTCGTAGCCGTCCGGGGCCAGGGCGCGGGCCTTCGCGGGCAGCTGCGGGTCCTGGTAGTCGATCGGCTCGGCCCCGAGCGCGCGCACGGCGGCGTGGTGGCGCGGCGAGGCGGTGCCGACCACCCGGATCCCGGCGTGCCGGGCGAGCTGGACGAGGGTGGAGCCGACCCCGCCGTTGGCCCCGAGGACGAGGATCGTGCCGCCGCGGGGCACCCGGGCCATGCGGTGCAGCATCTGCCAGGCGGTGACCCCGTTGACCACGACCGTCTCGGCGGCGGCGGGGTCGACGCCGTCCGGCACCGGCACCAGGTCACCGGCGTCGACGAGCGCGGCGGTGGCCCAGCCGCCGATCTTCGTGACGGCCGCGACCCGGGTGCCGGCGAGGGCGCCGTCGACGCCCGGCCCGACCCGCTCGACCCGGCCGACCAGGTCGTAGCCGGGCACGAAGGGGAACTTGGGCTGGTCGTAGTACTTGCCGCGGCGCATCTGCTGCTCGGCGAACGACACCCCGCTCGCCTCGACGCGCACGAGGGCCTGGCCGGCGCCCGGGGCTGGGAGCTCCCGGTCGCGGACCCGCAGGCCGGCGGGCTCGACGATGCCGGGCAGGACGATCTCGGTGGCGTGCATGGCGTTCCTTCCGAAGTAAGTATGTGTGCACTGACTGACAAGGACGGGCAGAAAAATGGGACGCCTGACCGCCGCCGCGCTCCGTGGGGCACCGGTGGTCAGTCCTCCGTGGGGCGCGCTACGGCACGTGCCGCATGCCGGACGTGAGCGTGTGCGCCCAGGGCTCGTCCACGGTGTCGAGCCCGGCGGTGACGATGAGGTGGCACAGCTGGCCGTAGGCGACGAACCGCTGGATCTGCTCGTCGTGTGCGCCCTGGACGCGCAGGAAGTCGACCAGGCGCCGGTAGCCGGACCGGACCACGGCCCCGACCTCCGGCACGTCGCTGACGCTCTGCGCGTGGACCTGCAGCATGAGCAGGTCCTTGTCGGCGATGAGCTCGGCGTAGGCGTCGCCGAGGTATTCGAGCACCAGTGCGGGGCTCTTGCCGGCCACCTCCTCGGCCGCCGTCTCCAGCGTCGTGAGGATGCGTTCGTAGCACGCCTCGACGGCGGCCACGAACAGCCCGAGCTTGCCGGAGAAGAGCCGCAGCGCGTAGGCCTCCGAGATCCCGGCCGCAGCCGCGACGGCCGTGACCGGCGTGGCGTGGTAGCCGTTGCGTGCGAAGACGGCGACGGCGCGATCGAGGAGGACGGCCCGGCGGGCCTCGGCGGTGCTGCGCATGTAAGTGAGTACACACAAACAAACGACGGATGTCAAGACTCCGTGGCGGCGGCCCGGGCCGCGAGCAGCTCGGGCAGGTGGGCGTCGCTCCACGCGCGGAACGCCGCGATGACGGGCAGCAGGCTGGCGCCCAGCGGGGTCAGGGCGTACTCCACCCGTGGCGGGTTCTCGTCGTGCGCGGTCCGTGTGACGAGCCCGTCGCGGCCCATCGCGCGCAGGGTGGCCGCGAGGACCTTCGGCGTCACGCCCCGCAGCGGCACCCGCAGCTCGGTGAACCGCCGTGGCCCGCCGCTGAGGCACAGCAGCACCATCCCGGTCCACTTGTCCCCGATCTGGAACGGCAGCGCGCCGGACGGGCACATCGGGTCGAACAGGTCCGGGTCCAGTGGCGCCCGCGGCTCGGCCATCGCCCGAGCGTAGCGTCCATATCGTTGCGGAAACCGGCCGCCCCGGGTCTACGTTCGCGCCCGTGAGCATCGCGGTGTTCGGAGGAAACGGGCGCGTCGGGCGGGCCGTCGTCGCGGAGGCGGTGCGCCGCGGGCATGCGGCCGTCGCGCTCGGGCGGGGCGCCGAGGTCACCGACGCGGCGCGGGTGCGCGAGGCCGTAGCCGGCTGCGACGCGGTCGTCAGCGCGGTCACGCCCGCGTCCGGGCCGCAGGAGCTGGCTCGGCTCGGCGACGCGTTCGACGGGCGGTTCTTCGCCCGCGCCGCCGACGCCCTGCTCGCCGCCCGCCCGCCCCGGCTCGTGGTCGTCGGGCTGTTCGCGACGCTGCGCACCGCGGCCGGCGGCCTGGTGCTCGACGACCCCGCGGCCTTCCCGGCCGCCCTGCGCCCGTTCGCGCTCGCCCACCTCGCGGGCCTCGACCGGCTGCGCGCGGACACCACCGGGGTCGATTGGGCCGTGCTCACCCCGACCGCCGGGCTCACCGGGGAGGGGCCGCGCACCGGGCGGTACACCCTCGGCGGCGAGAGCGTCCCCGACCCGGACCCGCCGCTGTCCCACGCCGACCTGGCGGTCGCGGTGCTCGACGAGATCGAAGATCCGGGTGTTCGCCGGGGCCGCGTGAGCGTCCACGGGAGATAGGCTGTTCTCGATCACGGGGGAGGGGCGCGGATGGGATACGTGGACGTCGCGGCCAGGCTGCTGGTCGCGACCGTGTTCGTGGTGGCGCTCGCCGGGAAGGTCGGCTCCGCCAAGGCCTACGCCGCGTTCGCGGACTCGCTGCGGCAGATGCGCGTCGTGCCCGCGCGGCTCGTCGCGCCGGCCGCCGCCGGGTCGGTCGCGGCCGAGGTCGCCGTGGTCGCGCTGCTGCTCGTGCCGGCGCGCTGGGCGGCCGTCGCCGGGTTCGTGGTCGCCGCCGGGCTGCTCGCCGTGTTCGCCGGCGCCATCGCGCTCAGCCTCCGCACCGGCAACCGGGCGCCCTGCCGGTGCTTCGGCGCCTCCACCACCCCGCTGGGCCGGGGGCACGTCGTGCGCAACGCCGTGCTCGTCGCGATCGCCCTCGCCGGGCTCGCGGCCGCGGCCGGGGGCAGCGCCGTCGCCGTGCCGGGCGCGATCGTCGCCGGCGGCGCCGGACTGGTCGTCGGGATCGTGGTCACCGCCTACGACGACATCGCCGCGCTGTTGCGGTAGCCGCCCCGCACCGCGGACCGAGGCCGCCGGGCCGACGCTTCATGGCATCGACGGATATCGTACGGCTACGAACGGGCTACGACGCGCACACGGGGAGGTAGCGTGCGGTACCGGATGCTCGGCCCGCTGGAGATCGGCGAGGGCGACACGGTCTGGCGGCCGCGGGGCCGGCGCGAGCGGGCCATGCTCAGCGTCCTGCTCCTGCGCCCGGCCCGGCCCGTCGGGCTGGCCGAGCTCATCGACGCGACCTGGGACACCGCCCCGGCCACCGCCCGCCAGCAGGTGCACAGCACCGTCCACCGGCTGCGGACCATCCTCGGCGACGAGGCCGTGCGGACCGTCTCGTCCGGCTACCTCCTCGCCGCCGACCCCACCGAGATCGACCTCGGCGTGTTCACCGGCCTCGCCGCCGACGCCCGCCGGGCCGCCGCCGACGGGCGCGTCGAGGACGCCGTCGCGCTGTACCGCCGCGCCGCCGGCCTGTGGCGCGGCCCGGCCCTCGCCGACCTGGACACCGCGCCGCTGGCCGTCGAGGGGGCGCGCCTGGCCGAGCTGCGCCTGGCCGTGCTCGCCGAGCGCTTCGACGCCGAGCTCGCCGTCGGCGGGGACCCCCTGCCCGAGCTGGCCGCCCTCGTCGCCGAGCACCCCTACGCCGAACGCCTCCGCGCCCAGCTCATGACCGCCCTGCACCGCACCGGCCGGCGGGCCGAGGCGCTCGCCGTCTACCGCGACGGCCACCGCCGCCTCGTCGAGGACCTCGGCATCGAGCCCGGCCCGCACCTGCGCGAGCTGCAGCAGAGCATCCTGCTCGACGCCGAGACCGGCACCGGCATGGGGCCCGAGCCGCCACCGGAGCGCGACGCGCCCTGCCTGCTGCCGCCGCCCCCGCGGCTGCTCGTCGGCCGCGAGGACGCCGTCGAGTGGCTGCTGCGCCGGCTCGACGGCGACGGCGAGGAGACCCGCATCCTGGCCGTGTGCGGCGCGGCCGGGATCGGCAAGAGCGCGCTCGTGGTGGCGGTCGCGCACCGCGTCCGGTCCCGCTTCCCCGGCGGGCAGCTGCACGTGCGCCTCGGCGTGCCCGGGGGCGCGTGGGAGGCGCTCGCCTCGGTCCTCATCGCGCTCGGCGTCCCGCCCGCGGCCATCCCGGCCGGCGCGGGGGAGCGGGAGGCCCTCTACCGCGCCCGCCTCGCCGGCCGTCGCGTGCTGCTGGTGCTGGACGACGCGCCGGACGCGGCGACGGTACGCGCGCTGAGCCCCGGCACCGGCGGCGTCGTGCTCGTGACGAGCCGCCCGCGCCTGCTCGGCCTCACCGAGGCCGAGCACCTGGAGCTTGGGCTGCTCGGGCCGGGGCCGAGCCGGGCCCTGCTCGACCAGATCGTGGGCGCGAGCCGCACCGGGGCGGAGCCGGCCGCGACCGGGGACGTCATCCGGTACTGCGGCGGCCTGCCCCTGGCCCTGTGCGTCGCCGGCGCCCGCCTCGCCGGCCGGGCCGAGCTGCCCGTGGCCGCCTACTCGCAGCGCCTCGCCGACGAGCGCCGCCGCCTCGCCGCGCTGTCCACGCCGGACGGAGGGGTCGGGGCGAGCCTGCTGGTGTCGTACGTCGGCCTCGGCACCCCGGCCCGCACCGCCCTGCGCCGCCTGGGCGCCCTGGCCACCCGGCCCTTCCCGGCCTGGACGGTCGCGGCCGCGGTCGGCGACGAGCACGGGCCCGTCGACGCGGACGAGGTCGTCGACGAGCTCGCCGACGCGCAGCTGATGCAGAGCGTCGGCACCTCCCGCTACCACCTGCACGACCTGGTGCGCATCTTCGCCGCCCAGCGCTGCGGGGAGGAGGACGACCCGGACGCGGTGCGCGCCGCGGCCACGCGCATCTTCACCGGCTGGCTGTCCGCGGCCCTGGCCGCGGTCGAGCGCTTCAGCGGCGACCGCCCGGCCCGGGCCTGGGGCGTGGCCGAGCTCGCCGACGTCACCGACTGGTCCGTGCTCACCGACCCCCTCGCCTGGCTGGACGCCGAGGTCGGCTCGGTCGCGGCGGCCGTGCACCAGGCCCACGCCCACGGCCTCGACCAGCTGTGCTGGCGCCTGGCCTGGGTGCTGCGCACCTACCTGGAGACCCGCGGCCACTGGCAGCTGTGGGAGCAGACCACGCGGGCCGGGCTGCACGCGGCCCGCCGCACCGGCGACCGGGTCGGCGAGGCCTGCATGCTCGTCTCCCTCGCGCAGCGGGTGGCGTCGGAGGGCGGCAGCGTCGACGACGGCGACGCCGTGGCCGCCTACGAGATCTTCGACGCGGCCGGGCACGCCGTCGGCCGCTCGGTGGCGCTGTTCGCGATGGCCGAGATCGCCGAGTGGCGCCACGACGGCGACGACGTGCGCCGCTACTTCCGGCGCGCGATCGCCGCGGCGCGGGAGGGCGGGGACGAGTACATGGCCGTCAATGCCGAGGCCAAGCTCGTGCGCTGGGAGCACGAGGACGATCCCGACGCCCCCGCGGTCGCCGACGCCTACCGCGACTGCCGCGACCGGCTGCGCGGCATCGGCGCCGTGCGGCAGGCGGCGATGATGGAGCGGCGGCTCGGCATGTGGTACGAGGCCCACGCCCGCCACCCCGAGGCCCTCGCCTGCTTCCGGCGCAGCCTGCGCGACGCCCAGCAGCTGCGGGACGAGACCGGGGTGGCGTACCTGAGCCTCGACCTCGGCCGCCTCGACGCCGCCGACGGCCGCGGGCCGGCCGCCGCCGAGCGCTTCACGGAGGCGCTGAGCATGTTCGCCCGCCACGGCGACGAGACCGGCGCGGCCCGGGCCCGCCTCGAGCTCGGCCGGCTGCGGGTCGCCGAGGGCCGCGTCGAGGAGGCCCGCACCCTGCTGCGCACCGCCCACGACCGCTTCGCCGAGCTCGGCCACGCCCTCTGGTGCGAGCACGCCGCCCTCGCCCTGGCCACGCTGGGCTAGCCCGCGGTGCTCAGCCGAGCACCGGCAGCACGACCGCGACCGGCCACGCGACGGTCAGCGCGCCGGCCAGGACCGTGCGCCACCACGGGCGGCCGGCGGCCGCGCACACCGCGACGTGCAGCCCGATCAGCACCAGGACCAGCGGCGAGATGAGGGCCAGGAACCCCGGCGCGACGCCGATCAGCGACGCCACGGGCATCGGCAGGCACAGGGCGACGACCGCGGCGTAGCTCCACGGCGTCCCGAGCAGCGCGTGCGCCCCGGCGAGCAGGGCCGCCACGGCCAGGGCGAGCAGCGCGACGACCCACCAGTCCGGCCCGTGCGGCGCGACATCGGTCAGCCCGGCGTGCACCGGCAGGACCACGGCGGCGAGCGCCGCGAGCGCGAGCAGAGCGGCCCGGGCGAGCGCCGCGGGAGACGGCCGGGCAGGGCGGTCAGGGCGGCGGATGAGCAGCGCGGCGGCGACGAGGGCGGCGCCGCATCCGGCGAAGTAGCCGGTGAGGTATCCGGTCACCGTGTTGGGCAGCGCGTGGGCCAGCGCCACCCCGGCCAGCTCGCCCGGGACCGGCGCCACCAGCACCGCCCCGATGCGCAGGCCGAGGCGCTCGCGGTCCGGCGGCGCCGGCGCGGCCCCGGTCCGCCCCGACAGCAGCGCGCCGATCAGGATCAGCAGGCCGCCGACCAGGCTCAGGCCGCCCGGGACCAGCCGGGCCTTGGCCGCGATGACGGGCCGGTCCGGGTGGTGGCCCAGCGCCCGGTCGAGCCACCGGGCCGTCTCGTGGTGGGTGCGGTCGGCGAAGAGGACGCCGATGTGCTCGGCCAGCGGCACCCGCACCACCCGCTCGGCGCCGGTGGCCTCGGTGGTCGAGCCGATCCCGGACGGCTCGAACGCGCCGTACATCGCCAGCAGGTGCCGCGGCCCCGGCCGGGTCGCCGCCGCCGCGTCGTCGCCGATCGAGATGGCCACGGTGGCCGCGATCGACCGGTCGGCGGCGCCGGCCCGCACCACGGCGGCCGCGCCCATCGAGTGCCCGACCAGCGCGACCCGCGCCGGGTCGGCGCCGGGCAGCCCGCGCACGTAGCGCACCACCGCGGCCAGGTCCCGGTCGAGCGCGGCCTCGGTGAGCCGCCGTGGGTTGGCGCCGTGGCCGGCCAGGTCGGGCAGGGCCACCAGGTAGCCCCGCCGGGCGAGGGTGTCGGCGAACGGGCGCATGAGACGGCCAGATCCGGCGTAGCCGTGCACGACCACCACCACCGGCCGCGCCGCCCCGCCCGCCGCGGCGCCGCCGGGACGGACGAGCTCCACCGGCACCGCGCCGACGTGGACGGAGGTCGTGCGCAGCCCGCGGCCCGCGGTCGCGAACCCGGCGACGCCGGCCGCGAGGAGCACGATGCCGAGCACCAGCGTCAGGCGCGCTCTGAGCATGCGCCCGTTGTATCAGCTCCTCGCCAGGCACCGCGGGGTGACGGGGGTGACCCCGCCCGCCGCAGGTCCCGGGAATTGCGGGACCTCCGGCCCTGACGGATCGCCGTCGTCACGGTCACCCTGAGAAGTGGAGGCCGCGAGGGAAACGGGAGAGGTCATGACACAGCGCCTGCGTGCTGAGCTCGACGAGACCGAGGTCGCGCAGCTGGATGCGTGGTGGAGGGCGAACAACTACCTCACGATCGGGCAGATCTACCTGCAAGCCAATCCGCTGCTGCGACGGCCGCTGGAGCCCGGGGACATCAAGCCCCGGCTGCTCGGGCACTGGGGCACCAGCCCGGGGCTGTCGTTCATCTACGCGCACCTGTCCCGGCTCATCAAGCAGACCGGGCAGCACGCCATCTACCTCGCCGGGCCCGGGCACGGCGGGCCGGCGCTCGTCGCCGCCGGCTACCTCGAGGGCACCTACACCGAGGTGTACCCGGCCGTGACCCAGGACGAGCCCGGGATGCTCCAGCTGTTCCGGCAGTTCTCGGCGCCGGGCGGCATCCCCAGCCACGTGTCGGTCACCACCCCCGGCTCCATCCACGAGGGCGGCGAGCTCGGCTACGTGCTCGTGCACGCCTTCGGCGCCGTCATGGACAACCCCGGGCTGCTCGCCGTCGCCGTCGTCGGCGACGGGGAGGCCGAGACCGGGCCGCTGGAGGGCTCCTGGAAGGGCGTCTCCTTCATCAACCCGGCCCGCGACGGGGCCGTGCTGCCGATCCTGCACCTCAACGGGGCCAAGATCGCCGGCCCGACGGTGCTCGGGCGCAAGGACCCCGCGGAGGTACGGTCGCTGCTCGAGGGCCACGGCTACGACGTCCTCGAGGTCGAGGGCGGCGACCTGCCCGGCATGCACCACCGCTTCGCCGCCGTGCTCGCCGACGCGTACGAGCGCATCAGGGCCATCCAGGACGCCGCCCGCGACGGCGGCTGGGACGGCACCCGGCCGCGCTGGCCGCTCATCGTGCTGCGCTCGCCGAAGGGCTGGACCGGGCCCGAGGAGGTCGACGGCGTCCAGGTCACCGGGACATGGCGCTCGCACCAGGTGCCGCTGTCCGGCGTCAAGGACAACCCCGGGCACCTCCGGCTGCTCGAGGAGTGGCTCAGGTCCTACCGGCCGGAGGAGCTGTTCGCGGCCGACGGCTCGCCCGTCGCCGCCGTGCGGGCCCTCGCGCCCGACGGTGCCCTGCGGATGAGCGCCAGCCCGCACGCGAACGGCGGCGTGCTCACCGAGGACCTCGACCTGCCCGACTTCCGCAAGTACGCGATCGACGTCGACCGGCCCGGCGCCGTCCGCGCCGAGTCCACCCGGCGCCTCGGCGAGCTGCTGCGCGACGTGTACCGCGACAACCCCGACCGTTTCCGGCTCTTCTGCCCCGACGAAACCAACAGCAACCGGCTCGGCGCCGTGTTCGAGGTGTCCGACCGGGCGTTCATGGAGCGCGTCACCGACGCGGACGTGGCCATCGGCCGTGACGGGCGGGTCATGGAGGTGCTGTCGGAGCACAACTGCCACGGCTGGCTCGAGGGCTACAACCTCACCGGGCGCCACGGCATGTTCGCCACCTACGAGGCGTTCGCGATGGTGTCGGCGTCGCAGACGGTACAGCACGGGAAATGGCTCCAGGAGGCCAAACGGCTGGCGTGGCGGGCGAAGGTGCCCAGCCTCAACGTGCTGCTCACCTCGACCGCCTGGCGCAACGACCACAACGGCTTCAGCCACCAGGGCCCCGGGCTCATCCAGGTCGTGCTGACCCAGCGCGGCGACGTGGCCCGCGTCTACCTGCCGCCGGACGCCAACTGCCTGCTCTCCGTGGCCGACCACTGCCTGCGGTCGCGCTCCTACATCAACCTCATCGTCATCGACAAGCAGCCGCAGCTGCAGTGGCTGCCGATGGAGGCCGCGGCCGAGCACTGCGCGCGCGGCGCCGGGATCTGGGACTGGGCCGGCACCGACGACGGCACCACGGACCCCGACATCGTGCTCGCCTGCGCCGGTGACGTGGTCACCATGGAGACCGTCGCGGCCGCGCGGATCCTGCGCGAGCGGCTGCCGAAGCTGCGCGTCCGGGTGGTCAACGTCGTGGACCTCATGACCCTGCCGCGGCCGAAGGATCACCCGCACGGGATGAGCGGGACCCGGTTCACGGAGCTGTTCACCGACTCCGTCGACGTGGTCTTCGCCTTCCACGGCTACCCGGGCGCCATCCACCAGCTCGTGCACGGCCGCCCCGACGCCGACCGGTTCCGGGTGCGCGGCTTCGTGGAGGAGGGCACCACCACGACCCCCTTCGACATGACGGTTCGCAACCGCGTCTCGCGGTACCACCTGGTCATGGACGCCATCAACAACGCCAAGCGGCTTCCGTCCGGTGCCACCGAGCTCAAGGCGTGGTGCGAGCGGAAGCTGTCCGAGCACGGGACGTACGTCGTCGAGCACCTCGAGGACATGCCCGACGTGCGGGACTGGAGCCTGTCATGACCACCGCATCCGACGCGCTGGCCGCGGCGGCGGACGCCGCCCGGCTCGCGCCCTCCGTGCACAACACCCAGCCGTGGCGCTGGGTGGTGCGCGGCGACACGCTGGAGCTCTACGCCGTGCCCGAGCGGCAGCTGCGCGAGCAGGACGCCGAGGGCCGGCTCATGCTGCTCAGCTGCGGCGCGGCCCTGCACCACGCGCTCGTGGCCCTGGCCGCCGAGGGCTGGCGGGCCGAGGTCGAGCGCCCGGCGGGTGAGCCCCTCGCGGTCGTGCGGGCCGTCGAGCACACGCCCGCCGACCCGCACGACATGCACCGGCTGCAGCTGCTGCGGGTGCGGCGCACCGACCGGCGCGCGGTCACCGAGGAGCCGGTGGCGCCCGAGGTCCTGGAGGCCCTCGCGGCCGGCGCCCGCCGCGGCGGGGCCCGGCTGCATGTGCTGGACCGCGACGAGGTGCTCCAGCTCGCGGTGATGATCGAGCACTCCGGCGAGGCCCAGCAACGCGACGAGCGGATGCGGGCCGAGACCGCGGGCTGGGTCGGCGGGGAGCGCCCCGGCGGCACCGGCGTGCCGTCCAGCGCCCTGCCGGCGCAGAACCCGCGCACCACGGTCGCCGAGCGCGACTTCGGCGTGCCGGGCACCCTCGCCGCCGGTGAGGGGCACGACAACGCGGCGAACTACGCGGTCCTGTACGGCGACGGCGACGAGCGCCCCGACTGGCTGGCCGCCGGCGAGGCCCTGGGCGAGCTGTGGCTGACCGCGACCGGGCGCGGCGCCGCCGTGCTGCCGCTGAGCAGCCCGGTCGAGCTCGAGTTCACCCGCGCGGCGCTGCGGCGGATGCTGGGCGACGTCGGCTGGCCCTACCTCGTGCTGCGCCTCGGCGTCGCCGACCCGGAGCACGCGGGCCCGCCGCACACCCCGCGGCTCACCTCCGAGGAAGTGATCACCGTCGAGTAGGCGCGCCGGGCAGGCGTCACGACGGGGCCCGGAGCCGTCCGGGCCCCGTCGGCGTCCTCAGTGGACGATCAGCACCGGGCAGTCGGCGTGGTGCATGAGCTGCTGGCCGACCGAGCCGAGCAGCAGGCCCGAGAAGCCGCCGTGGCCGCGGCTGCCGACCACCACGAGGGTCGCCGTGCGCGAGGCGTCCACCAGGACCTCGGCGGGGCGGCCGGCGGCGACCAGCTTGGCCACGGGCACGTCCGGGAACTTGGCGGACCAGGTGACCAGCGTCTCCTCCAGCCCGGCCCGCTCCTGGGCGTCGTCGGCGATGCCGGGGGCGTAGGCGCGCACCGCGACCAGGGCCCGGCCGCGGGCCTGGGCCGCCTCGAAGGCGAGGCCGAGGGCGTGGTCGCCCGGCACGGAGCCGTCCACCCCGACGACCACCGGGCCGAAGGACGGGTCCGACCGGCCGCGCACCACGGCCACCGGCACCTTCGCGTGGGTCGCGACCTGCTGGCTCACCGAGCCGAGCAGGAGGTTGGCCAGCCCGCCCGCGCCGCGGTTGCCCACGACGAGCATGCGGGCGCCGGCGTCGCCCAGGCCGAGCAGCGTCGCCGCGGCCGAGGACGGCGCGCACATGCCGAACACGTCGACGGTGCCCGAGCGGTCGCGCATCTCGGCGGTGATGTCGGCGAGGATCGACTCGGCCGCCTGGCGGGCCGCTTCGGCCTGCTCGGCGAGGGCGGCGTAGTAGGCGCCGGGCCAGACGATCTCGTACGTGGTGACGATCTGCAGCCGGCTGCCGGTCCGCCCGGCCTCGGCCGCGGCCCACTCGACGGCGCGCCGCGCCTCGGGTGAGCCGTCGTAGCCGACGACGATCCCCTGCGGGTCCGCGTGTGTGCTCATCGGGTCCTCCTCACGCTGGTTCCCCGACTCCAGCGTGCGCCCGTGACGGCGCCGTGCGCAGGGCCGCAGGGCCCGGCGGGCGCGGGTGTCGTCCCGATCGCGGCCCGCCCGGCTCATCCGCCCGATCGCCCCCGGCGTCGCGGTGCCGGTCGGCGGACGGCTCGTCGTCGGCGGGTCGCCCGGCGCCGGCGGCCGCCGGGCCGACGGCCGCCACCCGGCCCTCCGGCGCCGCGACCGGCGCGCCCCCCGATCGCCGCCGCCGGGACCGGGCGGGCCGGTATGGTCGGCGGCATGAGGCTGCGCGAGGACGAGGTCATGGTGCCGGGGCCGGGCGGTGCGATCCGCACCCGGATCGTCTCGCCGGTCGGGGACGCGCCGCGGTGGCCGGGCCTGCTGCTGTACACCGACATCTTCCAGCTCACCGAGTCGACCCTGCGCACCGCCCGGCGCATCGCGGGCGAGGGGTTCCTCGTCGCGGTGCCCGAGATCTACCCGCACGGCGAGCTGGCCGGGGTGGCGCTGGACTTCGACGACGCCGGCAAGGCCCGCGGGCTGGCGGGGGCCGCGGCCACCACGACCGCCGGGTTCGACGCCGACCGGGCCGCGGTCCTGGACCACCTGGCCGCCCGGCCCGACGTGACGGCGCTGTTCGCGGCCGGCTTCTGCATCGGCGGCCACCTCGCCTTCCGGGCCGCGCTGGACCCGCGGGTGGCCGCGACCGTCTGCTGCTACCCGACCGGCCTGCACGACGGGAAGCTCGGCGCGGACGAGGCCGACTCGCTCGCGCGGGCCGCGGAGATCCGGGGCCGGCTGATGATCGTCTTCGGCGCGCAGGACCCGCACGTCCCGGCCGGCGCGCGGGTGCGGATCCTCGCCGAGCTGTACGCCGCCGGCCACGACGATCTCGAGCTGCACGTGTACGCGGGCGGCGAGCACGCGTTCATGCGCGACGTCGGCCCGCGCTACGACCCCAGGCTCACGGACCTGGGGCTGGCCGAGGCCGTCTCCTTCCTGCGCGGCCGCTGAGCGTCGAGGGCGAGCACCCGCACGAGGTCGTCCGCGGGCATGGGGCGGTGGAAGTGGTACCCCTGCGCGTGGCGGTAGCCCAGGGAGTACAGCTGCCGCGCCTGCTCGGGGGTCTCGACCCCCTCGGCGACCGCCCGCAGGTGCAGCCCGTCCGCGATCTGCAGCAGCGCCGTGGCGATGACGGCCGGTGAGCCGCCCGCGCCGATCTCGTCCACGAAGCTCTTGTCGACCTTGAGGACGTCGACCGGGCAGATCTGCAGCAGCCCCAGCGACGAGTGCCCGGTGCCGAAGTCGTCCAGGGCGATCCGCAGCCCCATCTCGCGCAGGGTGCGCACGGAGGCGAGGGCCAGTTCGTCGTCGAACACGGCGGTCTCGGTGACCTCGACGGTGAGGCGGCCCGGGTCGGCGCCCGTCTCGCCCATGATGCGCCGGACGGTGGCCGGGAAGTCGGGGTCGCGCAGCTGCCGGGCCGAGACGTTCACCGTGATGCGGACCGGTCCCTCGGGCCGGGCGTCCACCCCGAGGTCATGCAGGCGCACGGACTGGGCGCACGCCTCGGCGAGGATCCACTCGCCGAGCGGCGCGATGAGGCCGGTGCGCTCCGCGACCGGGATGAACACCGACGGCGGCACGAACCCCCGCTCCGGGTGCGTCCAGCGGATGAGCGACTCGGCCGCCTCGATGACGCCGTCCGGGAGCCGCACGATGGGCTGGTACACCATGTGCAGTTCCCCGGCGTCGATGGCCCGGCGCAGTTCGGCGGCGATCCGCGCGTCCTCGGTCGCCACGGCGTCCAGGTCGGGGGTGTAGCGGGCGATGCGGTGCTTGCCGCGGTCCTTGGCGGCGTACATGGCGACGTCCGCGCGGCGCAGCAGCTCGCGCGAGCCGGCCGGGCCCGCGGCGCCCCCGGCGTCGGTCAGGCCGATGCTCGCGCGCACCATGAGCTCGACGGTCCCGGCCGTGAGCGGCTGCTGCAGCGCGTCGGCGAGCCGGGCCGCGAGGGCGTCGGCCGCGCACGGCTCGGCGTCGGCGAGGATCGCGAACTCGTCGCCGCCGAGGCGGACCACGGTGCCCGCGGTGCCGACGACGCCGGTGAGCCGCACCGCCACCGCCCGCAGCAGCTCGTCGCCGACGTTGTGCCCGAGCCGGTCGTTGACCTGCTTGAAGTCGTCGAGGTCGATGATCGCCAGGTGCAGGCGGTGCGGGGGCGTGCCGCTCATCTGCTCCATCCGCCGGGCCAGCAACCGGCGGTTGCCCAGGCCGGTGAGCGCGTCCTGCGCGGCCTGGCTGGCGAGCTGGTCGCGGGCCTCGCGCAGCTGGGCGACGGTGCGGTCGACGGTCTCCAGCAGCCGCGCGTTGTCCCGGAAGGCGTGGATCTGGCGGGCCACGACGACGAGCGTGAGCAGCACGGCGCCGGCGGTGAGCACCCGGCCGTCGGGGCCCTGGCCGGCGACGAGCAGCAGCCCGTTGGCGGCGGCCACGGCGAGGTAGGGCAGGACGCTCCAGCGCCGGGCGGGCAGCGGCGGGGGCGGCGGCAGGTCGGCGGCGCGGCGCTGGCGGTCGGCCGCGAAGGCGATGAAGCCGGTCGCGAGCGCGCTGGTCACCTGCCCGTCGCTGATCGCGGGGAACGCGGCGAAGGCGGGCGCCATGGCCCCGGCGGCGGCCGCGACGCCGGTGGCGACGGCGAGGATGCGCAGCGCGCCGCGGTCGATCGCGCCGATGCCGGTCGAGGCGAGCTTCACGAAGACGGCGATCGAGGCGCAGCCGGCCACGACGGCGACGACGGCCGGCCACACCGACCCGGACACCTTCGCCCACGCCTCGGCGTGGCGGAACGAGAAGTGCCAGGCCACCAGCGCCACCGTGATCATCACGGTGCCGCTGTCGAGCAGCAGCTGCAGGGAGCCGCCGCGCTGGGCCCGGGCGCCGGGCAGCCGCAGCAGGCCGAACTGGGTGATCACGGAGGCGGCGATGAACAGGCCCAGCGTCAGGGGGCTCGGCTTCTGCGAGGGCGCGCCGGGGCCGTGCAGGGCGTCGTAGGCGTTGCTGATCGCGCCGAGGCCGAGCAGCACCGAGGAGATGGCGACGTACCGCCAGAAGTTGCGCGCCGGGATGGTCAGCCCGCGCGCGCCGGAGGCCCGCCACGACTCGGCGGCCGCGACCGCGCTGAGCACCGGCAGTATCGCCCAGCCGGCCAGCGGCGCCTCCCAGGCCCGCGCGAGGACGCCCGCCAGCCACGTCGCCAGCACGGCCGCGGCGACCGCCAGGACCAGCAGCCCCGTGGTGAGCCGGAACGGCCGGACCACGCGGTCGTCACCAGCCACGGCCACCTTCCCCCTGTCGAGCGTGCCCCCTGGTCATCGGCGGGCGGCCCGGGAAGCTGAGCGGTTAGCGGATCCCGCCGGACGGGTAATCATCGGACATGGCACTCAGCGATGACGACATCACCACCACCAGCTCCCACACCTCCCACTCGGAGCACCACTCGCACTCGGAGCACACGTCGGTGGTCAACGGCGTGGCCTCGCACGAGGAGCACGACGAGCACCACGTCTCCGGCGAGGGCCCGAACGACGGCGGCGCCGACCCCCACGGCACCGACGGCGGCGCGGACGGCGGCGCCCAGCTCTGACCTCCGCGCACCCGAGGCCGGCCCCTGCGGGGGTCGGCCTTTTTGCGGTTAGACGTTGACGAATGGGTGGATGTCTGCAACCTTTAAGACCCCCGTCCGCAAGAAGTTGGCAGCAATGTGCAACTTCACGGCATCCCACACCCCAACACCGGCCCGGACCTGGGCGGGCATCCGCCGATGTGCTCGTTCCGTGAGTACGGCTCGCCAGGTCCCCGGGACCGCGCTGTCGTCTGAACGGAGCAGAGGACAACCATGCCCAGAAGAAGACTCACCGCCGGTGCCCTGACGGTCCTGCTGGCCGTCGCCGGCGCCGTCGGGCTCACCGCCGCGCAGCCCGCCGTCGCCGCCGGCGGGCCCAACCTCGCCCAGGGCAAGACCGCCACCGCCAGCAGCTTCACCGACGTCTACGGAGCCGGCAACGTCACCGACGGCAACCAGGGCAGCTACTGGGAGAGCGCCAACAACGCGTTCCCGCAGTGGATCCAGGTCGACCTCGGCTCCGCGGTCAGCGTCGACCAGGTCAAGCTCAAGCTGCCCACCGGCAGCTGGGGCGCCCGCACCGAGACGATCGCGCTGACCGGCAGCACCGACGGCACGAACTTCACCACCACGCTCTCGGCCTCGGCCGGGCGGGTGTTCGACCCGGCGAGCGCGAACACGGTGACGATCGGGTTCACCGCGGCCACGGTCCGCTACGTGCGCGCCACGATCACCGCGAACACCGGCTGGCCGGCCGGGCAGCTGTCCGAGTTCGAGGTGTACGGCTCGGCCGTGCAGCCGCCGAACCCGCCGACCGCGCCCGGGAACCTCGCGTTCACCGAGCCCGGCTCCGGGCAGATCAAGCTGACCTGGACCGCGTCCTCGTCGTCGCTGGGCATCGGCGGGTACACCGTCTACGCCAACGGCACCGCGCGCGCCACGGTCGGCTCGGGCGTGCTCACGTACACCGACACCCAGCCCGCCGGCACGACGGTGACGTACTGGGTCCGCGCCCGCGACACCGCCGGCACCGAGAGCGCCGACAGCAACCACGTCACCCGCAACGGCAGCACCCCGCCGCCGGGCGGCACCAACCTCTCGCAGGGCAAGCCGGTCGACGCGAGCTCGTCGGTCTTCTCGTTCGCCGCGGCCAACGCGGTCGACGGCAACGTGGGCACCTACTGGGAGTCCAACGGCTACCCGGGCACGCTCACCGTGCACCTGGGCGCCAACGCCGACGTCACCTCGCTCGTCGTCAAGCTCAACCCCGACACGGCGTGGGGCCCGCGCACCCAGAGCCTGGCCGTGCTCGGCCGCGAGCAGTCCGCGACCGGCTTCACCACGCTCGTCCCGCGCGCCGACTACGCCTTCGCGCCGGGCGGCACCCAGAACAGCGTCACCGTGCCGGTCACGGCCCGGGTCGCGGACGTGCAGCTGCAGTTCTTCGCCAACACCGGCGCGCCCGGCGGTCAGGTCGCCGAGCTGCAGGTGTTCGGCACGATGGCCCCCAACCCGGACCTCGTGGTCACCGCCGCGTCCTGGTCGCCGTCGGCGGTCAACGAGACGACCGCGATCACCCTGTCGGCCACGGTGCGCAACAGCGGTACCGCCGCCGCCCCCGCCACCACCGTCAACTTCTCGCTCGGCGGGTCGCTCGCGGGCTCCGCGAACGTCGCCGCGCTGGCCGCGGGCGCGTCGGCCACCGTCACCCTCAACGCCGGCACCCGCCCGATCGGCAGCTACCCGCTGACCGCGACGGCCGACCCGGCCAACACGGTCGTCGAGCAGAACGACGGCAACAACAGCTTCACCACCGCGAGCCCGCTCGTGGTGACCCAGGCGCCCGGCCCGGACCTGCAGGTGACCGCGGTCGCCTCGAACCCGGCCAGCCCGGCGGCGGGCGCGGCCGTCTCCTTCACGGTGTCGGTCACCAACACCGGTACCACCGCCGTCACCGCGACCACGGTGACCCGGGTGGTCGTGGGCACCACGACGCTCAACGCGAACACCGGCGCCGTCAACGCCGGCCAGACGGTCACCGTGGCCGTGCCCGGCACCTGGACCGCGGTCGCGGGCGGGGCGACGATCACCGCCACGGCCGACGCGACGAACGTGGTCGCGGAGACCCGCGAGAACAACAACGCGCTGTCGCGCTCCATCGTGGTCGGGCGCGGCGCCGCGGTGCCGTACACCGAGTACGAGGCCGAGGCCGCGAACTACACCGGCACCCTGGTGACCGCCGACTCGCTGCGCACGTTCGGGCACACGAACTTCGGCACCGAGAGCTCGGGCCGGGCGTCGGTGAAGCTGTCCAGCCAGGGGCAGTACGTCGAGTTCACCTCCACCAACCAGGCGAACTCGATCGTGGTGCGCAACTCGGTGCCGGACTCGCCCTCCGGCGGCGGCCAGGACTACACGCTCAGCCTCTACGCCAACAACGTCTTCGTGCAGAAGCTGACCCTCTCCTCGCACTTCAGCTGGCTGTACGGCACCAGTGACGACACCGAGTCGCTGTCCAACAGCCCCGGGGGCGACGCGCGCCGGCTCTTCGACGAGTCCCACGCGCTGCTGTCGTCGAGCTACCCCGCGGGCACCAAGTTCAAGCTGCAGCGCGACAGCGGCGACAACGCGTCGTTCTACTACATCGACCTCGTCGACCTCGAGCAGGTCGCCCCGGCGCTGTCGCAGCCGGCGGGGTGCACGTCGATCACGCAGTACGGCGCCGTGCCCAACGACGGCATCGACGACACGGCCGCCATCCAGCGCGCGGTGATGGACGACCAGAACGGCGTCATCAGCTGCGTGTGGATTCCGGCCGGGCAGTGGCGGCAGGAGCAGAAGATCCTGACCCCGGACCCGACGCGGGGCCAGTGGAACCAGAAGGGCATCCGCAACGTCGTCATCAAGGGCGCCGGGATGTGGTACTCCCAGCTCTACACCACCACCGAGCCGCAGAACGTGACCGGCAACATCAACCACCCGCACGAGGGCAACGTCGGCTTCGACATCGACGACAACGTCCAGCTCTCCGACATCGCCATCTTCGGCGGCACGACCAACCGCAAGGATCGCGGCCACGGGCTCAACGGCCGCTTCGGCAAGAACACGAAGATCGCCAACGTGTGGATCGAGCACACCAACGTCGGTGCCTGGGTCGGCCGCGACTACAGCGACACTCCGGCGTACTGGAACCCGGGCGACGGCCTCGAGTTCTCCGGCATGCGCATCCGCGACACCTACGCCGACGGCATCAACTTCTCCAACGGCACGCGCAACTCCAAGGTGTTCAACTCCTCGTTCCGCACCACCGGCGACGACTCGCTCGCGGTCTGGTCCAGCACCTACGTCAAGGACCAGTCGGTCGACGTCGGCCACGACAACCACTTCACGAACAACACCATCCAGCTGCCGTGGCGGGCCAACGGCATCGCGATCTACGGCGGCTACGGCAACGCGATCGAGAACAACCTCGTCTCCGACACGATGAACTACCCGGGCATCATGCTGGCGACGGACCACTCGCCGATCGCGTTCTCGGGCACGACGACGATCGCCAACAACGGGCTCTACCGCTGCGGCGGCGTGTTCTGGGGTGAGCAGCAGAAGTTCGGCGCCATCACCCTGTTCGCCCCGTCGAGCGACATCCCGGGCGTCACCATCCGCGACACCGACGTCATCGACTCCACCTATGACGGCATCCAGTTCAAGGCGGGCAGCGGCCAGTACCCGAACGTGGCCATCACGAACGTCCGCATCGACAAGTCCAACAACGGGGCGGGCATCCTGGCCATGGGCAGCGCCCGCGGCAGCGCGACGCTGACCAACGTGACCATCACCAACTCGGCCACGGGCAGCGTCGTGAAGGAGCCCGGCTCGCAGTTCGTCTTCAACGGCACACCCAACTAGTGGTCCAGGGGCAGGCTTTCGACGAGTCGTCGCAGGCCTGCCTCGAACGCCTCGCCGTCGCGGCCCAGTGCGCACCCGCGCACGAAGGCCGCGGCGGTGAGCGCGACCCGCGGCGCCGCGACCGCCGTGTGCGCGGCAACGTGCGGGCTGAGCTGGGGCTGCTTGAAGGAGACGGTCACCGCGAGCCAGGGATGGCGGCGGTACATCTGCCACTGCAGCCGGCACAGCGCCTCCAGCCGCTCCCGCTCGCTGCCGCGGGACTCCGGCGGCGGATACTCGGCGAAGATCGCATCGGACATGAGCACCTGCAACTGTGCCTTGTCCCGCAGATACGTCAGCAGCCACACGTTGGCCTGGTCGAACCGCTGCGCGAGCCGGCGCATGGACAGCGCACCCAGCCCCTCGGCATCGGCGATCTCGATCGCGGCCCGCACGAGCGCGGCCCGCGTCCCGGCCTCCTCGGCCGGCAGCGGCGGCAGGTGCGGCGGCTCGGCGACGGCGTCGGCGGCCCGCGCGGCGACGACGGCCCCCCGCCCGCCGGGCGCCGCCTCGGCGAGCCCGTCCTGGCGCAGGATGGTGAGCGCCCGGTACGCCGGCCCCATCGAGACGCCCCACTCCGCCATGATCGCCTTCGCGGCCGGCAGCGGCGCCCCCGGCGCGAGCTCACCCGCGACGATGCGCCGACGCAGCTCCGCGACGATCGCTTCCGCCTTGCGCGCCACGCGGCCCCCCTGGCAGTACCGGAAAAGCCGAATTCTAGTGCCGGCCGCCGCGCCCGGCACGGGCCGCAGGTAGCCGAGCAGCTCGTCGTCCTCGTCACGGCGGTACTCCCGCCGGTCCCCGTCGATCACGAGCATCGACCCTGTGCGATCGTTCCGCCGGCGTCACACCGGCAGCACCCCGCGCCGGCGCACCGCACCGTCATCGCCCCTGGTCCGGCCCCGACTTGACGGACATCGTCGTGGTCGCGGCCCCGATGACCGCCGCAGCGCCGGGCGTCTCCGGCGGGTCCTGCCCGGCGAGGGCCGCGCGCCCGCTCAGCGGTAGGCCCGCGCCTGCAGCTCGAACAGCTCGGCGTAGGTCCCGCCCGCCGCGACCAGCTCGTCGTGTGTGCCGCACTCCGCGATGCGGCCGTCGGCCAGCACGACGATGAGGTCGGCGGTGAGCACGGTGGAGAAGCGGTGCGAGACGAAGACCGTGATCCCGCCGGTCGCACGCGCGGTCCGGGCCGCCGCCGCGGCGTAGCGGGCGAACAGGTCGTGCTCGGCCTGCGCGTCGAGGGCGGCGGTCGGCTCGTCGAGCACCGTCAGCAGCGGCCCGTCGCGCATCATCGCGCGGGCCAGGGCCAGCCGCTGCCACTGCCCGCCGGACAGGTCGCTCCCGTCAGGCTCGTAGGCCTGCCCGACGTGGGTCGCGAGCCCGTCCGGCAGCGCGTCCACCAGGGGCCGCGCTCCGGCGCGGTCGACGGCGGCCGCCAGCGCGCCGTCGTCGTCCATGCGGGGCACGTCGCCGAGGCCGACCGTGTGCCGGACGGCCAGGTCGAAGCGGACGAAGTCCTGGAAGCACGCCGCCGTCCGCCGCCGCCACCGCTCGGCGTCGATCCCCGTCAGGTCCTCGCCGTCGAGGAGCACGACGCCGGACGTCGGGCTGTACAGCCGGGTCAGGAGCTTGACGAGCGTGCTCTTGCCGGCGCCGTTGGCCCCGACGACCGCCACCGTGTGCCCCGCCGGGATGAGCAGGTCGACGTCGCGCAGGACCGGCCGTTGCGCCCCCGGGTAGGCGAAGCCGACGCCACGCAGCTCGATCCCGCGGGTCAGCCGCGGCGGCACCGGTGCGCACGCGGCCGGGTCGGCGCGGGGGGAGTGGCCGCGCAGCCACAGCACCAGGCCCATGGTGCCGGCGCTGCGCTGCAGGCTCTGCGCGATGCGTACCGCGCCGGCGGCCTGGGCGTTGGTCTGCACGGCCAGGGTGACGACCATGGCGATGTCGCCGGCGGTCCGCTGCCCGGCGATCGTCTCCCGGGCGATGAGCATGATCGCGCCGATGTAGCCGGCCGCGAACAGGGCCTGCCCGCCGAGCCGCGTGACGAGCCCGTGCAGCTCGGCCCGGTACAGCAGCGCGTCGATCGTGCCACGCAGGGCGCGCTGCCGGCGGCGCAGCTCACCGGCGAGCCCGAACGTGCGGATCTCGCGGGCCGCCGGCACGGACGCGGCCAAGTCGAGCAGGTGGTTGCTCAACCGCGTCGGCTCGGCCGCGGCCAGCTGGGCCCGGCGCCGCAGCGACTCGGCCCGGTGCGAGGCGAGCAACGGCGGCACCGCGAACAGCGGCAGCAGGAGCAGCCACGGCTCGAGCCGCCCGAGCAGCACCGCGGTCAGTGCGATCTGCACGGCCAGCGCCCCCGCGGTGAGCACGGTCTGGACGCCGTCGCCGAGCGAGCCGGCCTCCTCGCGCAGCAGCGCGACCCGGTCCGCGTGGGCCGGGCTCTCCAGGTGCGCCACGCCGACCGGCCCCAGGGCCAGGGCGCCCAGCTCGTCCTCGGTCCGAATGGCGTGCAGGTCGGCCAGCTCGAAGAAGAAGATGTGCGCGAAATGCTCCATGGTCAGCGCGGCGACCGCGAGGACCGCGACGCCGGCCGCCCACCACATCGCCGGACGGGCGTGGCCGGCCAGCGCCGCCTCGGTCGCCCGGCCGAAGCACACCGCGGCGAGCGGCCCGCTCACGTTGCCCACGAGCAGGAGCAGCGCCGACACCAGCAGCCGGGACGGGCTGGCCCGCCACGACGAGACCAGGATCGCCGCGGTACCCCGCAAGAACTCACGCATCGGTCGCCTCCATCCGGCCCGGCTGCAGCAGGCGGGCCGCCTGCAGGTCGAACATGTGCTGATACCGGCCGCCCAGCGCGAGCAGCTCGTCGTGCGTACCGCTCTCGATCACCCGGCCGTCGTCGATCACGACGATCCGATCGGCGCGCCGCACGGTGGAGAAGCGGTGGGACACCACGATCGTGGTGAGGCCCTGGGTGAGCTCGAGGAAGTCGTCGAAGAAGGCCGCCTCCGCCCGGGCGTCCAGGCTCGCCGTCGGCTCGTCGAGCACCAGGACCGTCGCGCCGGCGTCGATGGCCAGCAGGGCCCGGGCGATCGCGACCCGCTGCCACTCGCCCCCGGACAGGTCGGTGCCGCCGGTGTACTGCCGTGACAGCGGCGTCGCCAGGCCGCCGGGCAGGGCGGCGAGGACGTCGGCGGCACCGGCCCGCCGCAGGGCGCGCAGGACCCGGGTGGTGTCACCGGCCGCCTCAACCGCGCCGAGCCCGACGTTGTCCCGCAGCGGCAGTTCGAAGCGGACGAAGTCCTGGAAGACCGGGGCGATGCGGCGCTGCCAGCCGGCGGCCGGGAAGGACCGCACGTCGATGCCGTCGACGGTGATCCGGCCGCTCTGCGGCTCGTGGAAGCGGGCCAGGAGCTTGATGAGGGTGGTCTTGCCGGCGCCGTTGAAGCCGACCACGGCCAGCGACCGGCCGGCCTCGATGGTGAGGTCGAGCCCCGCGAAGACCGGGGCGCGGCGATCGTAGGCGAAGCCGACCGACTCGAACCGGATCTCGCGGCGCGGGCGGCCGGCCGGGTCCTCGGTGCCGTCGGCGTGACCGGTCGCACCGCCGTCACCGGCGAGCCCGCCGGCCGCCGCGGGCGGGGCGGCGACGGCCCGTTCGAAGCGCTCGAGGGCGCTGAAGGCCTGCATGCCGTACTCGGTCTGCAGATCGGACTCGGCGATGAACCCGCCGATGGCCAGCGCGGCCAGGGCCGCCTGGACCACGAGGGTGAGCGGGCCGACGACGCGGGCGCCGGCGGCGGTGTGACCGGCGATCATCAGGGTCGCGGCCGCCGCGGCCAGGGCCGCCAGCGCGTACCCGACGTACGGGCCGTAGAAGATCCGCCGGCGCGCCCGCCAAGTCGGCTCGGTCGAGGCGACGGCCGCCTCGCAGAACCGGGCGCGCAGCCAGCCCAGCAGGCCGAACACCCGGCTCTCGTAGGCGGCGTCGCCGAGGAGCAGGTCGCGGAAGTACCACCGCTTGCGCCGGGCGCCGGACTGCGCGCCCCAGTGCCGCCCGAACGCGGACAGGCCCAGCCGGTAGCCGAAGCGGATGGTCAGGCCGCCGGCCAGCAGGGCGACACCGGCCGCCGGACCCACCTCGTAGCCGACCACGGCGACCGCGAGGAGGGTGGTGAGGTACCGCGACAGCAGCGCCACGAGCCCGGCCGCGGCGGCGCCCGGCGTCCACGCGTCGACCCGCAGCATGTTGACCCCGTCGGAGACGCACTCGCGGACCTCGCCGTCCTCGAGCGCCGCGACGGATGCGCCGGCGAAGGACGCGGCCATCATCCGGTCGCGGATCTCGTCGTCGATCCGCCGCCGGATGCGCTCGCCGAGCACGGCATGGACCGGCAGCAGCACCTGCTGCGCGAGGAACAGCCCGCCGGCCGCGACGAGCCCGCCGGTGAGGCGGTGCCAGTCGCCGGCCGCCACGGCCGACGGGACCCGGTCGATCACCGACGCGGTGGCCACCACGAAGGCGACCGGCGCCACCCCGCCGGCCAGCTGTGCCGCCACGGCCGTGGCGACGAGGCCCGGCCCCGCGATGGGCAGCAGCCCGGCGATGCGCCGCCGCTGGGCGGTCCGCTCGCGTATCTCCCGCCGTACGCGAGCCGGCCGTCCCTCCTCGGCGCCGGTCACGTGCCGGCCCCGGCCGCCGGCGCGGCGATGGCGGCCACTGGCGCCTCGTCGTCGGCCAGCTCCAGCACGAGCGACTCCATGCGGCGCAGGAACGCCTCGGCGGCCTCCGGCGTGATCACCGCGGTGTCGATGCGCAGGCTCAGCCACAGGGCGTCGTCCACGCCGGCGTCCAGGTAGAGCTTGTAGTTCTCGACCGGCAGCTTGGCCTTCCACCGGAACGTCGTCTCCGTGGGCGGCCCGTCCGGTGCTGTGCGCCGGACCGGGACGGCGCCCGGGTCACCGGTGTGGAAGTTGAGCGTGGTGGTCAGGTCGAGCTCGCCACCGCGGCGCCGGCCGATGTCGCCGAGCAGCTGGTCGAACGCCACCGGGTCGTACTGGCCGTGCCGGTAGGCGAGGGCCAGGGCGCGCCCGGCGGCCCGCACGGACGCCGCGAACGTCGGCTCCGCCGGGACGGTGACCGGTGCGAACTGGGCCAGCTGGCCGGGGTACTCGGCGGCATCGGGCCCGACCCGGTTGCCGGCGATGACCAGCATCGTCGTCGCCGGCAGGTCGTTGTCGTGCGCGATCAGCCGTGCGAACACGCCTAGGACGACGGCCGACAGTGGTACGCGCAGCCGCCGGCCCACCGCGCGGATGGACCGGCCGGCCGCGGGGGACTGCAGCTCGCCGATCCAGTAGCGAGGTTCGCACGGCTGCGTGCGCGGCCGCCGGTACAGCGTGGGCGCGGCCCCGTCCAGCTGCTCCGCGGCGTAGCGCAGCGCGGCCTCGTTGCGCCGGCGGCCGTCCGGGCCGGCCTCCCACCGGGCCCGGTCGACGGGCTGCTCGACGGCGTCGCCGAGCGCGCCGCCCGCGACGAGCCCGGCGAAGTCGCGCTCCAGCAGGCGCATCGCGCCCTGGTCGACGGCGACGTGACCGACGGCGAGCGTCACGGCGGTCACGGCGCCGTCCCTGGTCTCGATCCGGGCCGCCACCGGCCGTTCGGGGTCGTCGAAGCCGTCAGCGCTGTGCAGCTCGCTGACGACGGCGTCGGCCTCGGCGTCGGTCGCGACATCCAGGACCGGCACGGCCAGCGTGCCCTCCGCGTGCACCCGCTGCCGCGGCACGCCGTCGGGGTCGGTGCGGAAGCCGGTGCGCAGCACCTCGTGGCGGGCGATGAGGGCGGCGATGGCGGTGCAGGCGTCCTCGATCCCGGTGCCGTCGGGCACCGGCATCCGGCTCACGAAGTTCAGGTGGGCGTGCTGGCCGCGCAGCGACACGACGACGTCGTACATGTAGCGCTGCGCCCACGTCAGTTCGGCGGTCGCGGCACGGTGGCCACGGTAGGCCACGACCCGTTCGGTGATGCGTCTGGACACGTGCGGTGCTCCTGTCTCGGTTGGCGGTCAGGACTCGCGGGCGACGACCACGGCCATGCCCTGGCCTCCGCCGGCCGGGGTGGCGACCAGGCCGGTCGAGGCATCGTTGCGTCGCAGGGCACCCAGCAGGGTGCAGATCATGCGGATACCGGTCATGCCGAAGGGGTGGCCCAGGGCGAGCGCACCGCCGTGGACGTTGAGCCGCTCCACCGGTACGCCGAGGTCGCGCTGGTTCGCCAGGAGCTGCACGGCGTACTCCTCGTTGAGCTCGAGCAGGTCGATGTCGGACAGGGCGAGCCCACTGTGCCGCAGCGCCCGCCGCACGGCCGGCACCGTGCCGAGGCCCATCAACTCGGGGGAGAGCGCCGCGACGCCGGTGCCGCGCACGGTGGCCAGCACCGGCAGCCCGTGCTCGTCGCTCAGCGCCCGGTCGGTGAGGATCAGCGCCGCGGCGCCGTCGGCCAGCTTGCAGCAGGTGCCGGCGGTCACCGTGCCGTCCGGCAGCAGGGGCGGCAGCGCGGCCAGGCCCTCCGGTGTGGCGTCCGCCCGGGGGCCGTCGTCGGCGCGCACGACCGTCCCGCCGGCGCACGCCACGGGGGTGATCTCGGCCGCGAGGACGCCGGCCGCGATCGCGTCCCGTGCCCGCCGATGGGACAGCACGGCGTACTCGTCCTGCTCCGCACGCGCGATCCCGTACAGGCCGGCGATGTTCTCGGCGGTGCGGTTGACGTCCACGTAGACGTCGGGCAGGAGATCCTCGGCGCGCGGGTCGCGCCAGCGCTCGCGCGCGGGAGCCCCGGCGGTGCGCGCCTCGGCGGCGGCGAACACGGGATTCTTGGTGCCGGGCAGCGAGTCGCTGTGCCCGCGCGGGCGGCTGCTGCTGGACTCGGCGCCGGCCACGATGAACGCGCGGCCCTCACGGGCCCGGATCGCGTGGGCGGCCATCCGCACCGCCTGCAGCGAGGAGGCGCAGTAGCGGGTCACGGTGGCGGCCGGCAGCCGGTCGAGGCCGAGCAGGACGGCAACGACGCGGCCGAGGTTGAAGCCCTGCTCCCCGCCGGGCAGGGCGCAGCCGAGGTACAGGTCTTCGATCAGGCCGGGCGGCAGGGCCGGCACCTGGGCGAGCGCGGCGGCGACGACCTGCGCGGCGAGCGCGTCCGTGCGCAGCCCGGCGAGCCCGCCGCGCCCGGCCCGCGTGACCGCGCTGCGCGTGGCCGCGACGATGACGACGTCCGCGGCCGATCGACCCGGGACAGGCATGACGGCTTCTCCGAGAGAGGTAGTCCGGACACGCGTGGAACCATGTGCTGACGACGTGGGTCACCGTGGGTCCCGTGCCACCCCTCTCGGAGGGACGTCACGCGGCGCTGGGCAGATCCGGGATGTCGCCGATGATGTCGAGGTCGATCTCCGGGTACAGCTGGTACTGCGCGGCCAGGTCGGACAGGCGGCCCCGGGCCTGCTCGGCGACGCCCTCGTCGAGGCTGTACTTCGCCTTGCTCACCGTGCCGTTGTCGCCGGCCGCGGGCTGCACCGCCGAGAGGACGTTGACGATGACGTCCGCGATCTCGGTGATCGCGGCCGCGTCCATGCCCAGCGTGGTGATGGCCGGGGTGCCTAGACGCAGGCCGCTGGTGTACCACGGCCCGTTCTCGTCGAACGGCAGCGAGTTGCGGTTGAGGGTGATGCCGACCGAGCGCAGTGCGCTCTCCGCCTGGCGGCCGGTGAGGCCGTAGGTGGTGGTGACGTCGGCGAGCACGATGTGGTTGTCGGTCCCGCCGGTGACCACCTCGACCTTGCGCTGCTGCAGCTGCTCGGCGAGCGTCCGCGCGTTGTCGACGATGCGGTGGGCGTAGTCGGCGAACGACGGCTGCAGCGCCTCGCGCAGGGCGACGGCCTTGGCCGCGATGGCGTGCGGCAGCGGGCCGCCGAGCACCGTGGGGCAGCCCTTGTCGACCGCGTCGGCGAACTCCGGCACGCACAGCACGAGGCCGCCGCGCGGGCCGCGCAGCGTCTTGTGCGTGGTGCTGGTGACGACGTGGGCGTAGGGAACCGGGTTGTTGACCCCGGTGAAGACCTTGCCCGCGACCAGGCCCGCGAAGTGGGCCATGTCGACCATGAGCACCGCGCCGACCTCGTCGGCGATCTCGCGCAGCCGGGCGAAGTCGATGAGCCGGGTGTAGGCGCTGTAACCGGCGAGCAGGATCAGCGGCCGCACCTGCTGGACCTGGGCCCGCAGCGCGTCGAGGTCGAGCAGCTTGGTGACCGGGTCGACGGTGTAGGTGCGGGCGTCGAAGAGCCGGGCGGAGACGTTGAACCGGTACCCGTGGGTGAGGTGGCCGCCCGAGTAGTAGTCCATGCCGAGCAGTCGCTGGTTGACCAGCTCGGTCCGCAGCTGCTCCCACTCGGTGTCGTCGAGCGCGGAGACGTTCTTGCGGCTGAGCCGGGTCAGGAGGGTGTTCTCGACCCGGGTCGTCAGAATGGCAAGAAATGCCACGAGATTGGCGTCGATGCCCGAGTGCGGCTGCAGGTATGCGTGTTCGGCCTGGAACAGCTGCTTGGCAAGGTCGGCGGCGTGGGCCTCGACCGCGTCGACGTTGTCGCATCCCGCATAGAACCGGTGCCCGACGGCGCCCTCGGCGTATTTGTCGGTGAAAAGGTTGCCCTGGGCCAGCTGCACCGCCTGCGAGCTGAAGTTCTCGCTGGCGATGAGTTTGATGTTGGCCCGCTGGTCGGCCAGCTCGGACACGATCGACCTGGCCACGGCCGGGTCGGTGCTCGCGATCTGGTCGAGCGAGGCATAAAAGGCCAGCGCCGCGGGATCGGGCCGACGACCGTTGAGCCCGGCGAGGTAACGCATACTGATGAGGTCGTGCTCAGGCGGCATAGCGATGCCTCCGCTCATAGGATGGGACTGGCTGATCGGCGTACGCCGTGAATCGCGCGTGACCCATCATACGGAGGGCTTTGCCGGGGTGGCCGGGCGCGTGTGGCACGCGGTGTCATCGTGCGCGGGCCCGTTCTCCAGGACGGCGAGCGCTTCGATGGACGCCAATGCCTGAACCGCCTCCGGGAACAGCGGACGGCGCGGCCCGACCGGTGCGACATGCCGGCCGAACATGGCCACCAGGACCCGGTCGCCGACGTCCAGCCGGTCGCCGGCCTTCGCCGAGGGCCAGATCAGCACCTCGTCCGGCCCCGGTGCCGGCCCGTTGCAGGACGCCGAGAGCCGGTGCGGCCGGTCGCCGCCGAGGCGGTACCGGCCCGCGGGTGCACCCTGCCGCACGAGGGCGGGGTGACGGGCCGTGACGATCAGCTGGCTCAGCGGCCGGACCCGGGGGACGTTCACCCGGACGATCGGCGCGGACCGTCCGAGGAAGGTCAGCACGTGCGCGGCCGGGGTCGGTAGCACGCCGTGCTCGGCCTCGACGTAGCTCAGCAGCGACGTGACGCTCTGGATGCGCGGGTTGAGCTCCAGCACCCACACGGCGCCGCCCGGATCGCAGATCAGGTCGAGGCCGAACTGCCCTCGGAAGCCGCGGTCGCGGAGCCGGTCGCCGACGGCCGCGGCGATGGCGTGGCAGCGGGTCAGGGCCTCGCCTGGCAGCGTCGCGGCGTCCACCAGCTGGTTGCCGCAGTGGGCGCCCCAGGTGGCGGTCAGCTCCGGGACGCCGACGAGCTGGTGGCTCACGCCGGACACGAAGGTCTCGTCGGCGCCGACGCAGGCGCTGACCGTGATGTCCGTGCCGGCCACGAACGCCGTCACCCGCAGGCGGTCGCCCGTCCAGGCGGCCAGGGCGTCGGCGAGCTCCGCGACGTCGCCGGCGTGGCGGGTGCCGGTGCCGGTGAGGTTGTTCGCGGTGCGCTGCACCACGACCGGGCCGCCCCCGAGCTCCGCCCACAGCCGGGCGGCCCGGGCCGGATCGGGCCGGTCGAGGACCACCGTGCGCGGCAGCGGTACGCCCGCGGCGGCGGCCAGGGCGGGCAGCGCGGACTTGTCGCCGAGCGCGTCGGTCAGCTCCGCGGCCGGCAGCAGCACGGTGAGCCCCTGGCGCCTCGCCCACGCCAGCAACTCGGGGGTGTTCTGCAGCGACAGGGCGCCGGCGGCCCCCGTGACCGGGTGGTCCGGCTCGTCGACGGGCTGCAGGTGGACGGGCGGCAGATGCTCGCGCGCGCCGCTGAGCATCACCAGTGACCGGCCGCGCCACCACACCGGCACGGGGTCGCGCTGCAGGGCCAGGCGGCCGGCGTCGAGGCCGGGCCCCACGAACGTGGTCATCCACGCACCGCCGGGGCCCGGTCGAGCGCTTCGGCCCAGTGCAGGGCGTGGCGGAGCACGTCCGCGACCGCCTGGATGTCGGTCGGGGCGGTCTCACCGGTGCGCACGGCGCGGATCACCGCCCGGTAGGCCCCGTCGGTCGCCGGGCGGTCGAGCGCGTCGCCCGGCTTCTCCCACGTTGCCGGGGTGGTCCGCGGCGCCCCGCCGGCCGGCGTGACCTCGACCTCGGAGGAGCGGGTTGCGCCGGGCACGATGAGGTTGGTGCGGGCGGACCCGCCGGCGCCGGTGGCGGTGATCTCGAAGCGGCCGGTCGGCGCGTCCCAGCCGACCTCCACGTCGACGTCGAGCACCGCACCGCCGGCCGTCCGGACCCGCGCCGAGGCCCGGGCCCGTTCCGCCGAGCCGGGACCCACGGTGATCGCCTCGATCGGGCCGCCCAGCACCGCCCGGGCCACCGAGAGCGCGTGCCCGGCCAGGTCCGCCACGACCCCGGAGCCGGGGCCGGAGCGGTACCAGGCGGCCGGGGACCACGCCTGCGGGCCGGTGTGCTCGAACACGACGCGGAGCCGCTCGACCGGGCCGATCTCACCGGCGGCCAGGACCTGCCGCAGCGCCTCGACCGCGGGGTGGTACCGCCACGGCAGGTTGACCACGCAGGTCAGGTCGGGCCGGGCCGCGCGGGCCGCGAGCAGCTCGTCGAGCTCCGCGACGCTCGTCGCGCCGGGCTTCTCGAGCAGGACGTGCACGCCGGCGCCGAGGGCCTGCCGGGCGTAGCGGGCGTGCAGGTGCGGTGGCGTGCACACCGCGACCAGGTCGACCGGCACGCGATCGAGCAGCGCATCGCCGTCCGGCAGCACGTGCCGGGCCCCGAAGTCGGCGGCGGCCCGGTCGGCCTGGGCGGCGTCCGGGTCGGCCACGGCCACGAGCCGGGCCCCGGGCGCCCCGCCGAAGTCGAGGAAGTGCACGGCCCGGTCCGCGGCCGGTGAACCGGGCGGGGCGAAGCCGGGCAGGGCGCCGCGCGTGGCCACCGGGCCGCACCCGATGACGCCGAGCCGCAACTCGGGCCGGGCGGCGGTGAGCGTCGGCGCGGAGGCGAAGAAGGAGAGGTCCGCGGCGGCGGAGTCCGAGCCGGTGGCCACGCTCACCGCCGGCCGGTCCAGGTCGTCGTAGTCCTTGACGACGTCCCGCCAGACGATGTCCGCGTCGTCGCTGACCGGGCCGGCGGCGATCACGTGCGGCCAGCGCTTGCGGATCACCCGGTCGTGGCGGATCCAATAGCCGCGCAGGTCGTGGCCGAGGTGCTGAAACGTCGTGCCCTCGAAGTGGCGCAGCCGGGCCGCGCCGACCCACAGCAGCGGGGCGCCCGCGCTGCGCAGCCGGTAGCAAAGGTCGACGTCCTCCAGCAGGGCCACCGGATCGAACGCCTCGTCGAAACCGCCGGCGTCGAGCACGGCCCGGCGTCGCAGCAGCAGCGCCGCCGCGGGGGCCCACGCCTGCTCGCGCGTCGCGGTGTCGATCTCGGCCACCGTCCGGCCCCGGCCGAGCAGCCCGATCCAGCCGCGGCCGAGGTGCCGCCACCGGCGCACTGCACGAGCTCGCCGGGGCCCGGGTACAGCAGCAGCGGCGATGCGCCGACCGCGTCGGTCCGGGCCGCCAGCTCGGCCAGCAGGATGGACAGCCAGGCCGGGTCGTCCAGCACAGTGTCGTTGTCGAGGAACAGCAGGAACTCGCCCGTCGCCTCGGCGATCGCCTGGTTGCGGGCCCGGGCCGGGCCCGGGTCGGCGGCGTTGACGATCAGCGTGCCGCCGGTGCGCTCGGACCAGTCCCGCAGGTACTCGCCGGAGCCGTCGGCCGACCCGTTGTCCACCACGATCCATTCCAGCTCGCCCTCGGTCGCGGCGAGCGTCTCCAGGCACCGGCGCGTGTACCCCAGCCGGTCCCGGGACAGCACGACGGCCGAGACCGAAGGGGTGGTGCTCATACAGCCTCCTGGACTCTGGTGACCCTGCGGTCCTGCAGGTACAGCACGTCGATGCCGGTGGCCAGCAGGCACCGCAGCGCGTCCTCGGGGTCCTCGACGATCGGCTCGCGGTCGTTGAAGGACGTGTTGAGCAGCACCGGGACGCCGGTGGCGGCGCCGAACGCGGTGAGCAGGCCGTGCAGGAACGGCTCCTGCTCAGCGTCGACGGTCTGGACCCGGGCCGAGCCGTCCACGTGCGTCACCGCCGGGATGAGATCCGGCCGGCGCACGTCGGTGGCGAGCAGCATGTAAGGGCTCGGACGGTCCAGGTCGAAGTAGGTCGCGGCGTGCTCGGCGGCGGCCATCGGCGCGAACGGCCGGAACAGCTCCCGGTGCTTGACCCGGGTGTTGAGGTGGTCCTTCATCTCCGGCCGGCGCGGATCGCACAGGATACTGCGATGGCCGAGCGCGCGCGGGCCGAACTCGCTGCCGCCGCGGAACAGCGCCACGATCCGTCCGGCCACCAGGTCCTCGACGATGGCGGCGGTCGGGTCGGGCAGGACCTCGGCGCGCACCTCGTCGCGGTGGCGGCTCAGCGCCGCGTCGACGGTCGCGGCCGGGTAGGCTCGGCCCAGGTAGGCCGAGCGGAACGGCCGGGCGCCGCCCCCGCCGTGCGACCACCAGCCGAGCAGCGCGTTGCCCAGGGCGGTGCCGTCGTCGGTGGCGGCCGGTTGGATGAACACGTCGTCGAAGGCGCTCTCGCGCACGATCCGGCCGTTGGCCACGCAGTTGAGCGCGACCCCGCCGGCGAAGCACAGCGTCCGGGGCCGGCCGGTCAGCTCGCTGGCCGCCTCGGCCAGGCGCAGGACGGCGTCCTCGATGGCCCACTGCACGGAGGCGGCCAGGGCGGCGTCGACCGGCGCCTCGGTCTGCGGCTCCGGGCGCGGCGGGCCGAACCACTCCAGCAGCGCCGGGTGGAAGCCGCCGTCGGCGGTGTACTGGAACTCCTCCGAGACCTGGTGCGATCCGTCCGGGCCGACCCGGATGGCGTCCTTGAACCGGTCGATCGGGGTCCAGCCGGGGCGCCGGCGGTCGTATGCGGCAAGGCCCATGGTCTTGCCCTCCTCACCCCACCGGAAGCCCAGGTAGGCGGTGAAGAGCTGGTAGAAGTCGCCCAGCGAGTTGCCGTAGGCCGGCGGCCCGCCGGTCTGCCCGGCGATGCGGGTCAGCCGCCCGTCGCGCCACGCGTAGATGGTGCTGCGCTCGAAGTCCGTCGGGCGGCCCTGCGCGTCGTGCCCGACGATGCACCCGCCGCCGTCGATGACCAGCACCGCCGCCTCCGGCTCGGCGATGCCCGCGACCGCGCTCGCCGCGTGCGCCGCGTGGTGGCCGACCACCTCGATCGGGACGCCCGCGAGCTCGGGATGCTGGCCGCGCACGTCCCGCTCGGTGAGATTGCGCCGGGTGCCGTCCGGGCCGAGCACGTAGCTGGTGCTGCCCACGACGAGGTCGACGTCGCCCGGCCGGATGCCCGCCGCGTCGAGGCAGTACGCGACGGCTCGGTGGGCGCCGTGGCAGTACCGTTCGCCGGAGCCGTTCAGCGGAATGTCGTGCTTGAGCCGGGACAGCCGCTCCTCGGCCACGGCGACCTCGACGACCCCGTCGCGCAGCAGGCACGCGGATCGGTCGTGGCCGAGGTTGATGCCGAGGACGTGGCGGGGGGCCGGGCCCCGGCTCATCGCCGGACCACCAGCGGGAGCGAGCGCCGGGGGCCGCGCGAGCCCAGCCAGTGCGATCGCGGGTCGTCCACCGAACCGCCCTCGCTGAAGCCGCAGCAGTGCCGGCACTGATCGGGGCCGGCGCCGTCGCGCAGCCCGGTGCGGATGGCGTTGTACTGCGGGCCGTTCCAGATCTCGTCCATCGTCTGCTGTCGCAGGCTGCCGACGGTGTCGTCGAAGTAGGGGCACGGGGTGATCTCGCCGTTGGGCCGGACATAGACCGTCGAGTAGATCTCGACGCACCGGTGCCCGTGCGAGGTCGGCAGCGACGCGGCCTGGAACGACTCGGACGCGGTGTGCTGGCCGAAGCGGGCCGGCAGGCTCGCCTCCACGCCGAGGCGCTCGGCGGTGGCCGCGGCGACGTCCAGCCACGCGTTGGCCTCGTCCGGCCGCCGCAACGGCGACTCGTCGGCCAGTGAGTCGTCGTTGAGCATGAGGAAGATGCCCTGGATCTCCTCGAAGCCGGACGCGAATGCCAGCCGCGCCATCTCCGGCAGCTCCGGCAGGGTCGTGTTCATCAGCACCATGCTCAGGCAGAGCCGCAGATCGGTGCGGCCGGCCGCGGCCCGCGCCTCCGCGAGCGCGTTGATGCCGTTGAGGACGGCCCGCAGCCCCTTGCCGACGAAGCGCTCGTAGGAGGAGTCGGTGGTGGCATTGAGCGAAACCGTGATGTTCTTGATCGGGTAGGTCAGCAGCCGCTCGGCCCGCCGCACGAGCGACACGCCGCTGGTGTTCATCTTGTAGCGGGCGCGGGGGAACCGCTCGCGGAGCAGGTCCATCGCGTCCCAGAACTGGGGGTGGGTCATCGCCTCGCCGGCCCCGGTGAGCGCGATGATGTCGATGTCGCCGTGCGTCTGGTCCGCGATGCGCTCGATTTCGGTGAGCGAGAGGAAATCGAAGTCGAAACTGCGCGAAACGCAGAACGTACAATTTCGGTCACACTTCTGGGTGAGGCCCAGATACATCTGCTTGGGAGTGGCGACCGGGCCGCCGGTGCGTTCGAATTCGCGCCGCCGATCGGCTCCGTCGACATACACGTGGACGTCGTCCTGTGGGCCTCGTTCGGCGAATTGCCGCGCCATGGCACGCGCACTCACCGTGGAGAGCACAACGCCGTCCAAATCGGTCAGTATGCCGCGGCGCGGGGCGGTCGAACACTCCGCGAACCGGCGGCCGTCGGCGAGACTCAGCGGCCCGTCGGACGGCGAGTACCACAGGTCAACGGTGTCGTCCCCGGGGCCGACCGGGTCGAAGTGCAGCGAAGACGCGGGTAGTTCGACGATTTCCAGAACATTGGGATCCGAACGTCCGAAATTCATCAGATGGCCACGAGCGACATCGCTCAACGCGGCGCCCGGTGTCCATACGCGGCATCGTGACACATGACCTCCAGCCCCCGAAAGCGGTCGCCCAACCTTTGCTGCCGGAGTGCCGATTGTCGAGCGCTCTCCCAGAGTCTGGGAGAGCGCTTCCTGGCGACGATCTTCAATTTCACGCCGCTGACCTGCGTCAACGTTGATCAATTCGTTGCGATTCGTTCGGGTGCCTTGTCGTGTGGCCTGGACCGGCCCCTGCGGCGCACCTAGACTCGCACTCCGATGCCGAGCGGAGGGAGAGCTGTGTCATCAGCCACGGGGGGCGAGGCTTTGGCATTGCAACTGCGGCACGAGGGCGTCCGGGATGTGTTCGGCATTCCCGGCGTCCAGCTGGACGCGGCAACCGACGGTCTGTGGCAGGTCCGCGACGACGTCCGCTTCGTGACCGCCCGCAACGAGCAGTCGGTGACGCACATGGCCGACGGCTACGCACGCATCAGCGGCCGGCCCGGTGTCGCGCTGGTGGTGCCCGGACCCGGCGCCCTCAACGCGCTGACCGGCTTGGCCACCGCCTACGCGTGCGGTTCGCCGGTGCTGCTGATCGCCGCGCAGATCCCGTCGCATGCGATCGGCGCCGGCCACGGGCTGCTGCACGAGCTGCCCGACCAGACCGGCCTGCTGCGCCGGCTCACCGCGTGGTCGGCGCTCGCCGACCGCCCCGAGGCGGTCGCGCCGCTGCTGGCCGAGGCGTTCGCCCGGCTGCGGGCCCGGCCGGCGCGGCCGGTGGCGCTCGAGGTCCCGCAGGACGTGCTGGACGCGCGCGGGCAGATCGAGCTGGTCGATCCCGTCGCCCCAGACGCCCCGCCCGCCCCGGACCCGGTCGATCTGGCCGTCGCCGCCGAGGTGCTGCGCTCGGCCCGCACGCCGCTGATCTGGGCCGGCGGCGGCGCGATCGGGGCCGCAACGGAGGTGCGCCGGCTGGCCGAGCGGCTCCAGGCGCCCGTCGTCATGAGCACGGGCGGCCTCGGCGTCCTGCCGAGCCGGCACCCGCTGGCGATGACGCCGCTGCACGCCCGGGCCTTCGTCCGGCACGTCGACGCGGTCCTGGTCGTGGGCAGCCGGTTCATCGACCGCCGGGCCATGCCCCGGTTCCCCGCGCCGGACGCGCGGTTCGTCTACCTCAACACCGACCCGGTGGCCTTCGGGCCGCCGCGCCGGCCAGGCGTCGCGCTGCACGCCGACGCCGCGGTCGGCCTGCGGGCCCTGCTGGCGGAGTGCGACGTCGCCGGGGGGCGGCCGTCCCGCGCGGCCGAGGTCGCGGCGGTGCGCGACTGGGCCGGGACGCAGCTGCGCCACATCGAGCCCCAGCTGGGCTGGGTGTCGGCGCTGCGCGCCGCGCTGGCGCCGGACGCGGTCCTGGTCACCGATCTCACCCAGGTCGGCTACGTGCTCCCGCTGGCGTATCCGGTCTCGCGACCGGGGGAGCTGATCACCCCGGGTTACCAGGGCACGCTCGGCTACGCGCTGCCGACCGCCATCGGGGCGGCCCTGGCCCGGCCGGGCAGCCGCGTCGTCGTGCTGAGCGGTGACGGCGGCCTCGGCTACGCCCTGGCCGAGCTCGGCACGCTCGCCCGGCTCAACGCCGACGTGACGGTCGTCGTCATGGCCGACGGGCGCTTCGGCAACGTGCACCGGGCCCAGCGGCAGCGCTTCGGCCGCAGCCTCGGCACCCGGCTGGCCAACCCGGACTTCGTCCGGCTGGCCGACGCCTTCGGCGTGCCCGCGGTCCGGGTCCGTGATCCCGAGGGGCTCTCGGCGGCGCTGCGGGAGTCGGCCGCGACCCCCGGCCCGGCGCTCATCGAGGTGCCGGTCGGCGAGATGCCGCACCCGTGGCACCTGCTGATCGATGCCGTCGCACCCCCGGTGCCGGTGGCGCCGTCCCCGCTGGACGGACCGACCGCGCCCGGAGTCGACAACGCCACGGCCCGCCCGGCCCAATGACAGGAGCCCCGTTGACCGGCAACCAGACCCACCGTCCGGCCGAGTTCCGCCGCACGGTCACCTCCTCGCTGGCCGAGCTCGCCGCCCGGCGGCCGGACGACGTCGCCGTGGCCGAGGCGGGCGGCGCCGAGCTGACCTACGCCGCCTGGCACGACGGCGTGGCCCGGGTCGCCGCCCGGGTGTCGGCGCGCGTCGCGGCGGGATCGGTGGTCGCCTGCCGCTTCGCCGACGACGACGGGACCGGCGCGGCGCTCGCCGTCCTGGGCACGGTCGCGGCGGGCTGTGTGGCACTGCCGCTGTCCGACCGGTTCCCGCCGCCGATCGCCGCCGCGGCGCTGGAGCGCTACGGCGCGCGCCTGGCCATCGCCGGCGACGGCCGCTCGGGCACGGACCTCGGCGTGCCGGGCGTCGCGCTGGCCGACCTCCTCGCCGCACCCGCCCCCGACGGGCCCGGCGAGCCCCTCGGCGACCTGGCCGGCCGTGCCGGTGCGGGCGGCATCATGATCTACACGTCCGGCACGACCGGGGAGCCGCGCAGCGTGCTGTGCGACCAGGACCATCTGCGGGAGTGGCTGGACCCGCGGCGGCACCGCGACGGCGCGACCGGCCTGCACCCCTTTCCCTTCGACACATCCGGCGGCGTCGGCGCGATGCTGCAGGCGGCCGGCGGCAGCCCGGCGGTGCACGTGCCCCCGCTGGTCGCCGCCCGGTTCGATGAGGCCCTGCGGCGGTACCGCCCCAGCCGGGTCACCCTCGTGCCGGCCCAGGTTCGCGCGCTGCTGCGCCACGGTGCGCCCGGTTCGGCGGCGTCCGGCGGGGTGCGGCGGGTGGTGCTCACCTCCGGGCGCTCCGACGCCGGCGTGATCCGATACGTCCGGACCCGCTTCGCGCAGGCCACGGTGACCAACTCCTACTCCTCGACCGAGGCCGGCATCGCCGCCACCCACCGCTCGTATCCGCCGCTCGCCGCCGGCGGTGCGGCGGCCGCGGAGGCGGCCGAGCCCGGCGGCGCGACCTGCGTCGGGCACCCCGACGCCGACACCGAGGTGCGCATCCACTCGGCCGGCCGGGCGGTGCCCGCGGGCCAGGAGGGCGACGTCTGGCTGCGCGCGATCGCCGCGCCCAGCCGCCGCTACGCCGACGCGGCCGGGAGCGAGGTGTTCAGCGACGGCTGGGTGCGCACCGGCGACCGCGGCTACCTCGACGGTGACGGCGCGCTGTTCCTGACCGGCCGCACGGCCGACCTGATCGACCGCGGCGGCATCAACGTCGCGGCGGCCGAGGTCGAGGCCGCGCTCTGCCGGCACCCGGCGGTCCTGGAGGCGGCCGTCGTGGGGCTGCCGGCCGAGAGCCTCGGCGAGCGGATCGCCGCCGCCGTGGTGACGTCCGAGCCGGTCGCGCCGGCGGACCTGCGCCGCAGCGTGGCCGGGCACCTCGGCGAGCTCAAGGCCCCCGATGTCGTGGTCGCGCTCGCCGAGCTCCCGCTCAACGCCATGTGCAAGGTGGACAAGGGGACCCTGCGGGAGCTTCTGGCCGCGGCACAGGCCGAGCCGGCCGGCGCGTCGGGCGCGGACTCGGACGCCGCCGTGGCCGCGGCGTGGTCGGCCACCGTCGCCGGCGAGGACTTCTTCGACGCCGGCGGCGACTCGTACACCGCGATCCGGCTCGCCGCACTGATCCAGGAGGCGACCGGCGTGGCCGTCGACCTCATGGACGTCTACGAGTTCTGCACGGCCGAGGCGCTGGCCGCCGAGGTCGGCCGGCGCGCGGCCGAGGCCCGCGCGGGCTGATCGCCGCTCAGCCCGCCTCGGCCAGCGCGCCGGCGAGCGCCTCGACGGTGTCGTACTCGAAGAGGGCGGTGCTGGGCAGGCGGACGCCGAGCCGCTCGGTCACCCGGGCGGCGAGCTGCAGCGAGGTGAGCGAGTCCAGGCCGAGGCCCCAGATCCGGTCGTCGGGGCCGATCCGGTCCGGCGAGGCGTGGCCGAGGACCGCCGCGAGCTCGGTACGCACGACCTCCAGCACCTCCCGCCGTCTCGAGCCCTCATCGCCGCGTGGTGCGGGGCCGAGGGGCGCCGTGGCGGCCACCGGCGCCGGCGGCGGAGCCAGGAGGGGCGCTGTCGCGGGGACCCCGGGCAGCGACACCGGCAGCCCGTGGCGCAGCGCCAGGTCGAACAGTGCCAGGCCGGTCGCGCCGGAGAACGACGGCACCCCGATCCCGGCCAGCCGGCGCCGGGCGAGCGGGTCGAGACCGGCGGCCATGCCCGCGTCGATGTCCCACACGCCCCACGCGAGGGACTGCGCCGGCAGGTCCCGGGCCCGCCGCCGCTGGGCGAGCGCGTCGAGGAACGCGTTCGCGGCGCCGTAGGCCGCCTGACCGAAGCCGCCGAGTGTTCCCACCGCCGAGGAGAAGAGCACGAACGCCGCGAGATCGGTACCGAGGGTCAGCCGGTGCAGGTTCAGCGAGCCCTCGACCTTGGGGCGCAGTACCGCCGCCAGCTGTTGTGGTGTTGCTGTTGCCAGCGTCGCGTCGGCCGCGGTCCCGGCGGCGTGGATGACGGCGGTCAGGGGGTGCACGGCCGGAATCCCGTCCAGGACGGCGGCCAGCTGCTCGCGGTCGGCCACGTCCGCGGCGGCGAGCCGGGCGTGCGCTCCCGCGTCGGCGAGCCGCCGGAGCAGGTCCCCGGCGCCGCGGCCGGCCGTGCGGCTGAGCAGCACCAGGTGCCGGACGCCGTGGTGCTCCGCGAGGTGCACGGCCAGCAGCCGGCCGAGTCCGCCGGTGCCGCCCGTGATGAGCACGGTGCCGTCCGGGTTCCACGGCCGCCGGTCGCCGGGCCGCCCGTCCCGGGTCATCGGCTCCAGCTCCGGCCGGAACGCGGTCCCGCGCCGCACCGCGAGCTGCGGCAGATCCAGACCGAGCGCCAGCTGTACCGCCGCGGCGTGGTCGGGCTCGTCGACATCGACGATGCTCAGGCGCCCGGGCGACTCCCGCTGGGCCGCGCGGACGAAGCCCCAGGCGGCCGCGCCGGCCAGGTCGGCGACCGTCTCGCCGGCGTCGACGGCGACCGCCCCGCGGGTGACCACGGTCAGTGGCGCGTCCCCGATGGCCAGCAGCCGCGTGGTGACCGCGAGCACCGCGGCCCCGACGTCGGCGTCCTCGGCCCGGTGCGGGGCCAGCACGACCACCTCGCTCGCCCGCCGTGGGCCGGTTCCCGCCGGGACGGCCCGCCAGACCGGCCGGGACAGCGCGACGGCCGGCTCGGCGTGGCCGAGGCGGGCCACCGGCGCGCCGCCGGAGTCGGTCACCGTGGCGCGATATGCGGCACCGACCGGCGTCAGGGTGATCAGCAGCTCGCCCGCGGCGCTCGCCGCGAAGCGCACGTCGCGCAGCCGTCCCCAGGCCCCGGCCGGCGCCGCCCGGCGGGCGAGGAGGCCGAGCAGGTCGCTGCGCCAAGTGGAGCCGTCGGGCCGGTCGGCCGCGGGCTCGGGCAGCCGGTCCCGCACCGGCTCCGGACCGCCCGACGCCGGCGGATCCGCGTCCGGATGCGGTGCGTCGGCGCCGAGCGTCGCCGTGGCGTTGCGGGCCCACGCGCCGCTGTCGTCGCACCGTCTGGTGTGGACGGTCAGCGCCCGGCGGCCGGCATCCGCGGTCACCCGCAGGTCGAGCCGGCCGGTCGCGACGGGCTCGCCCGGCACGAAGTCGGCGACGACTGGGCGGCCGAGGCGTCCGGCGGCCTGCAGGACCCAGTCGGCGACGAGCTCCGGCCCCGACGGCCCGACCGTGACGGTGCCGGCGAGCAGCGTGTCGCCGGTCGCGGGCAGCTCGAGCACCGAGGAGTACAGCGCGGCGGGGCGTCCGAGCCAGAACCGCTCGTGCTGGAACGGATAGGCCGGCAGCGCGACGGGCCGTCCGGAGGCGTCGGCGGTGGCGCGGTACGGCCGCACGTCCGCCCCCGCGACGTAGAGCTCGGCGAGCGCGTCGGCCAGCGCGTCGGGCTCCGGCCGGCCGGGGAGCACGGCGGCGGCGAAGGTGGCGTCGGCTCGGCACCGCCGGCCCAGCGTCGCGAGCGTACGCCCGGGCCCGATCTCGAGGTGATGGCGCACCCCGAGCGCGGCGAGGGCGTCGATGCCCTCCCGGAAGCGCACCGTCCGGCGCGCCTGCGCCACCCAGTATGCCGGCGAGCACAGCGTGTCCGGGCCGGCGAGGCGCCCGTCGACGGCGCTGATCACCGGGATGACCGGCGGGTGGTAGTCCAGGGCGCCGGCGATCTGTGCGAACTCGTCGAGGATCGGGTCCATGGCCGCCGAGTGGAAGCCGTATTCGCCCGGCAGCCGCCGCACCCGGTGCCCGTCCGCCCGCAGCTCGCCCTCGATCGCCGCGATCGCCTCGGCCGTGCCCGACAGCACCGTCTCGGCGGGGCCGTTGACGGCGGCGATCGCGAGGAGGGCCGTCCGTCCGGCCAGCCACCGCGCCGCGGCCGGCTCGTCCAGGGCGACCGCGAGCATCGCACCGGTGCCGCGGCACCGCTCCATCAGCCGGCCCCGCGCTTTGACGAGCGTGCACGCGTCGGCCAGCGACAGCACCTGGGCGATGTGGGCCGCGGCCAGCTCGCCCAGCGAATGGCCGAGCAGCGCGTCGGGCACGACACCCAGGTCCTCCAGCAGCCGGAACAGCGCCACCTCGAAGGCGAACAGGGCCGGCTGCGCGACGTCGGTGTGCTGCAGCGAACCGTCCACCGGTCCGAGGTGCGCGGTGACGTCCGCCAGCGCGCGGGCGAAGGCGGGGTAGCGGGCGGCGAGCTGCCCGCCCATGCCCGGCCGCTGGCTGCCCTGGCCGCTGAACAGCAGCGCGAGGCCGCCGCGGCGGGCCTGGCCCACGAGAACCGACGGGTCGCGGCGACCTTCGGCGAGCGCCGCGAGGCCGCCGGCGTCGACCACGGCGCGGTACTGCAACGCGGCCCGGCCGGTGCCCAGCGAGTATCCGACGTCCGCCGCCGCGGTGCCCGGGTGCTCGTCGAGGTGCCGCCGGAGCCGGGCGGCCTGCTCGCGCAGGGCGGTCTCGGTGCGGGCGGACAGCGCCCACACCGATCGGCCCGCGGCCGGCTCGCGGCCCGGCACCGCGGGGTCGTCCGGCGCCTCCTGCAGGATCACGTGCGCGTTGGTGCCGCTGATGCCGAACGACGAGACCCCGGCCCGGCGGGGCTGCACGCCGCGCGGCCAGGCCCGGCTCTCCCGCAGCAGCTGCACGGCACCTGCCGGCCAGTCCACGTGCGGCGTCGGCCGGTCCACGTGCAGCGTCGCGGGCAGGACGCCGTGCCGCATCGCCATGAGCATCTTGATCACGCCGGCGATGCCCGCCGCCGCCTGGGCGTGGCCGAGGTTCGACTTGAGCGAGCCCAGCCACAGCGGCGCGGCCCGGTCCCGGCCGTAGGTGGCGAGGATCGCCGTCGCCTCGACGGGGTCGCCGAGCGCGGTGCCGGTGCCGTGCGCCTCCACGGCGTCGACGTGCCCGGGGCCCAGCCCGGCATCGGCCAGCGCGGCCCGGATGACCCGCTCCTGCGCGGGCCCGCTCGGCGCGGTGAGCCCGTTGCTCGCGCCGTCCTGGTTGACCGCGGTGCCGGCGACGACGGCCAGCACCGGATGCCCGTGGCGCCGGGCCGTGGACAGCCGCTCGACCAGGACCAGCCCCGCGCCCTCGCTCCAGCCCGTGCCGTCGGCGTCGGCGGAGAAGGACCGGCACCGCCCGTCCGGCGACAGCGCCCGCTGGCGGCTGAACTCCACGAACAGCATCGGCGTCGCCATCACGGTCACCCCGCCGGCGATCGCCCGGTCGCACTCGCCGCCGCGGACGGCCCGAACGGCGAGGTGCAGCGCCACCAGCGACGACGAGCACGCAGTGTCGACGGTGACCGCCGGGCCGCCCAGGCCGAACTGGTAGGCGAGCCGCCCGGTCAGGACGCTCGGGGCCGTACCGGTCAGCAGGTGCCCTTCGACCTCGGGCGGTACCGCGTCCGGGGGCGGGCCGTAGCCCGACGGCATCGCGCCGACGAAGACGCCGGTGCCCGGCCCGGCGGCCGACTGCGGGTCGATGCCGGCCCGCTCGAACAGCTCCCAGGTCAGCTCCAGCAGAAGGCGCTGCTGCGGGTCCATCGCGAGCGCCTCGCGGGGGCTGATCCCGAACAGGGCCGCGTCGAATCCGGCGGCGTCGGCGAGGAAGCCGCCGCCGGTCGCGTAGGTGCTGCCGGGCCGGTCCGGGTCCGGATGCACCAGCCGTTGCAGGGGCCAGCCGCGGTCGGCCGGGAAGGCGGGCTCGGCCGCGCCGCCGCCGTCCACCATCCGCCACAGCGCCTCCGGGGAGTCGACGCCCCCGGGCAGGCGGCAGGCGGCCGCCACCACGACCACCGGGTCGTCGCGTTCCGGCCCGGGTGCCGCCGGGCCGGCCTCGGGGACCGGCTCCGGTCCGGGGCGCTCGAGGCCGTGCAGGAATGCGGCCAGCGCCTGCGGCGTCGGTGCGTGCAAGACGGTGCCGGCGGGCACCGCCACGCCGAGCTCGGTGCTCAGGGCCCGGCACAGCTGCACCGACCGGGGCGAGTCCATCCCGAGGTCGCGCAGCGGCGTGTGGACGTCGACGCCGTCCGCCGTCGCGTGCCCGAGCAGCGCTGCCACGTGCCGGCGGACCAGGACCACGAGTTCGGGTAGCGAGCGATGGGCGGCCGTCGCCGGTGCCGTCCCGGTCGGCGACGGTGCGGCCAGGTCGAACCAGTACCGCCGGCGCTCGAAGGGATATCCGGGCAGCCGCGGCCGGCCGGGCCCCGGCCGGGGCACCATGGCGCGCCAGCCGACGGGCACCCCGGCGGCGTACGCGGACGCCGCCGAGAGCAGGAACCGGTCCAGCCCGCCGTCGTCGCGGTGCAGCGTGCCGAGGACGGCCGGGGGCCGCGGTCGCTCCTCGGCCAGCTCGGCCAGGCTGCCGGTCAGGGTGGCGTGCGGGCCGATCTCGACGGCGACGTCGTGGCCGGCGGCGAACGCCGCGCGGATCGCCCGGTCGAGGCGCACCGGGCGGCGCAGGTTGGTGTACCAGTAGTCCCCGTCGAACGCCGGCCCGTCCGGCCCGTCACCCTCCACTGTGGAGTAGAGCGGGATGCGCGGCGGCCGGGGGCGCAGGCCGGCCAGGGCGGCGACGAGCGAGTCCCGGAGCGGCTCCACGGCGGCACTGTGGGACGCGTAGCCGACGTCGAGCAGCCGGGTGCGTACCCCGCGCCGCCCGAGCGTCTCGCGCAGCGCCTCCAGCGCCGGTAGCGGCCCGGCCAGAACGGTCGCCTCCGGCCCGTTCACCGCAGCGAGCGACACCGGCCCGTCGTCGCCGAGCATCGCCTGGGCGCGGTCGGACGGCAGCTGCGCGGCGAGCATGCCGCCCGTGCCGTCCAGGCCGGCGAGCAGCCGGCTGCGGACAGCGACGACCCGGGCGGCGTCGTCGAGGGTGAGGGCGCCCGCGACGTAGGCGGCCGCGATCTCGCCCTGGGAGTGCCCGACGACCGCGTCGGGGGTCACGCCGCAGGAACGCCACAGGGCCGCCAGCCCGGCCATCACGGCGAACAGGGCGGGCTGCACCACGTCGATCCGGTCGAGGTCCGCCGCGCCGAGCAGCGCCTCCCGCACCGCCCCGCCGGTGTGCGGGCGCAGTGCCTCGGTGCATGTCTCGACCTCGGCCCGGAACACGGCCGACTCGGCCAGCAGCCGGCGGGCCATCCCCGGCCACTGGCCGCCCTGGCCGGGGAAGACGAACACGGTCCGCGCGCGGCCGTACGCGGCGCCGGTCACCGCGGCCGGGTGCGGTTCACCCGCCGCCACGGCGGCGAGCGCGCCGGTGAGGGCGTCCCGGTCGCGGCCGACGACGACCGCCCGGTGCTCGAGCGTGAGGTGCCGGTCGGTGAGGGCACCGGCGACCGCCTCGCACGGCGGCGGCGCAGCGTCCGAGCTCAGCGCGGCCAGCAGGTCGGCGGCCCGGCGGCGCAGGGCGCCCGGCGTCCGGGCGGCCAGCACCCAGGGCGTCGCAGCCGCGGCGGGAGCGGCGGGCGGGGGCTCGTGGCGGATCGGGGCCGGGTCGCCGGCCTCGCGCAGCACCAGGTGGCAGTGCGTGCCGCCGACGCCGAAGGAGCTGACCCCGGCGATGCGGGGCGCACCGGCGGCCGGCCACGGCTCGAGGCGCGTCTGGACCTGCAGTCCGAGGGCGTCCAGGGACGTGCCCGCGGGCGGCGCGGTGAAGTGCAGGCTGGCCGGCAGCTCTCCGGCGGCGATGCCCAGCACGGTCTTCACCAGCCCGGCGATGCCGGCCGCGGCGCCCAGGTGCCCGATGTTCGTCTTCACCGACCCGACCCGCAGCCGGGGCGTCCCGGCGGGCGCGGCGTGCCGGGGCGCGGCATGGACCGCGCCGAGAGCCGCCGCCTCGGTCGCGTCGCCGAGCGGGGTACCGGTGCCGTGCAGCTCGACGTACTGCACCGCGGCCGGTTCGACGCCGCTCGCGGCGAGCGCCGCCCGCACGACGGCCGACTGCCCGGCGGCGCCCGGCACGCCCGTGGCCCCGGCATCGCCCGCGTTGTTGACCGCGCCGCCGGCGATCAGGCACAGCACCCGGTCACCGTCGGCGAGCGCGTCGCGGTGCCGCTTGAGCACGACGATCGCGCCGCCCTCGCCGGGTACGTACCCGTCGGCCCGGGCGTCGAGGACCCGGCAGGCGCCGCTCGGGGAGAGCGCGCCGAAGCGGGCGGGCTCCAGGAACGACTCGGCGGCCAGGTGCAGGTGCACGCCGCCGGCGATGGCGATACGGCCCCGGCCGAGGCGCAGTGCCTCGGCGGCGAGGTGCACCGCGACGAGCGAGGAGGACTGGCCGGTGTCCACGCTCAGGCTGGGCCCGGTGAGCCCGAAGCAGCGGGAGACCTGGTTGGCCACGAGACCGCGCTGCAGGCCGGTGAACGTGTGCGGGCCGATCGCGTCCGGCCCGCGCCGGTGCACGAGGGTGGCGTAGTCGCCCGATGCGACGCCCACGTGCACCGAGGCGTCGCTGCCGGCCACGGTGTCGGCGGGGATGCCGGCGTCCTCCAGCGCGGCCCAGACCAGCTCGAGGACGACCCGCTGCTGCGGGTCCATGGCGGCGGCCTCGCGCGGTGAGATGCGCAGCAGCGCGGCGTCGAAGCCGGCGACGTCGTCCAGGAAACCGCCCCGGCCGGGTACCGCGGCCGTGTCCCACCGATCGGCCGGCACCTCGGTGACGGCGTCGCGCCCGTCCCGCAGCAGCCGCCAGAAGGCCCCGGCGTCGGCGGCGCCGGGGAACCGGCAGGCCAGGCCGACGACGGCGACCGGCTCGGTCGCGCTCATCCCTCGAGACCGTGCCGGTGCTTGACGTCCTGCCAGTCGTCCCGGGTCGCGCGGTGCACCTCGAGCAGCATGCCGGTGCCCGGCCGCACGACCTGCGAGTGGAACGACATCCCGAGCGCCTGGTTCATGTTCCGGGCCGCCGTGTTCGCCGGCAGGAACACCCCGGCCACCCCTGGAGCATTGAGAACCTCGAATGCAAAGTTCATGATGGGAACCATCGCCTCGAATGCGAGTGCCTTACCCCACCATTCGGCGACGACCCGCACGCCGACCTCCAACAATGGGGCCAGCTCGGGAATCGTCTGCGGCACGTGAACGCCCGCATAGCCTCCGATCACGCCGCTTTCGCGCTCCCGGATCGCATAGGCGCCGAAGCCGTTCGTCTCCCATTCGAGCACGATCTCGCTCAACCGGCCCAGCGCCATCGACGGGGTCGGTGGCCGGCCGTAGCCGAATCGCACGAGCTCCGGCCGGGCGAGGAGGGCGACGAAATCCTTGGCGAGTTCCGCCGTCCACGGCGTGAGGACAAGCCTGCGCGTTCCCATTTCCGACATGCATCCCCCGATATACAAGTCGATTGCAGAAGTTAGTCGATCACCGCGCGGCTGCCACTGCCATCCTAGAATCTGAGAAGTCTCAATCCCCACCTGCGAAATTGTCCATCATTGACATCTGCCAATGATCATGGTTGAGTAGTCGCGGTCGACATGGTGAATGCGAGCGGGGGGCTGCTAACCATGCGAAACGTCATCGTCCTGCCGCATCCGCGCGTCTTCCTGGTCAGTTCGACCTACCACACGCCGAACGGCCCGCTGCACCTCGGCCACGTCTCCGGCCCGTTCATCAACGCGGACGTGGTCGCCCGCCACCTGGAGCTGCAGGGCCATCGCGTCTTCCGGGTCTCCACCACCGACGCTCGCGAGTCCTACGTCGCGCTCGAGGCCCGGCGGCGCTCGCTGAGCCCCGAGCGCGTCGCGACCCACTTCCACGACCTCGCGGCTGAGACGCTGGCCCGCCTGGCGATGCCGCAGGACTCCTTCTTCAACACCCACGACCCCGGCCGCCGCGAGCGCTACCACGAGACCAGCCGGCGCATCGCCGAACGCCTGGAGTGCAGCGGCCGCGTGCGGCACTCGCGCGTGCGCTACCCCCGCGGGTCCGCGACCGGGCAGTTCCTGGTCGGCGGCTTCGTGCTGGGCAACTGCCCCCGCTGTGACGCCGGTGTGGCCGGGGCCTGCTGCGAGGACTGCGGGCTGTGGTTCTCCACCGACCAACTACGCGACCCGCGACCGCGCCTGGCCGGCGACGGGCCGCTGACGTGGGCCGAGCGGGGCGCCGCCGAGCTCGACGCCACCGCGGCCTTCACCCTGGCCAATGTGGCGCCCCGCTTCCCCGCCGACTACCACGTCCTGTACGAGGACTACCTCAAGTGGAACGGCCCGGCCCTGCCCCTCACCCACCCGCTCGGCTGGGGCGTTCCGTGGACCGGCCCGGATCGCGAACCCGAGGTCGTCCACCACAGCTACGCCATCGGGGCGCACGCCTCGATGCATGCGGTGGCGGAGGAGTTCGACCGGATCAGCGGGCTGGGCGATCCGTTCGACCCGGCGAGCGGCATCACCAAGATCACGACTGGCGGCTACGACGCCGTGCTGCCGTGGATGTTCCACGTCGCGATGATGGACGAGGCCGTTGCCTGGGAGCCGTTCGACCACCACATCATCACGCGGTACATGCTGCTCGACGGCGAGAAGTTCAGCACCAGCCGCCGCCACGCCATCTGGGCGCACGACTACGTGCGGGCCGGTCTGCCGGTCGACGCGCTGCGCATGTATCTGGCGACGATCAGCCCGAGCGTGACCGACGCCGACTTCCGCCTGGCCCCGTTCGCCGCCTACGTCACCGACGTGCTGCTGCCCCGGGTGGTGCGCCGCACGGAGGAGGCCGCCGGGCGCATCGCCGAGCCGGCGGAGCCGTCCGCCGCGGCCGCCGACCGGGCCCGGCACGCCGTGGACGCGCTCGGCCGCGCGCTCGACCCGGCCTCCTTCGACCTGCGTCGGGCCGCCGCCGTCATCCACGACTGGTGCGCGGGCGAGGCCGCCGTCACGGAGCCGTACTGGTGGTGCCGGGTCATGGCCGTGCTCACCTACCCGGTGATGCCGTCGTGGTCCATGCGGCTGTGGCGATGGCTCGGCACCGACGGCGACCCGCGCCTCGCGGCGCTCGGGGAGCGGACGCGGCCGCGGCACGGCGAGCCGCTCGGCCTGCCGGACCTCGCCGTCGACCCGGCGGTGCTGCGGACCGTCGCCCGGCCCGACGACGTCGCGATCCCGTGACCGGGCCCACCGGCGACGACGTCCTCGACGTCGTCGCGATCGGCGCCGGCCCGGCCAACCTCAGCCTCGCCGCACTGGCCAGCACCGTGCCGCGGCTGCGCCTGGCCGTGCTGGAGGCGCAGCCCCGGCTCACCTGGCACGAGGGGATGCTGCCCCGGCGGGCGTATCTGCAGGTCTCGCCGCTCAAGGACCTCGTCACGCTGGTCGACCCGACCAACCCGTTCTCCTTCCTCAACTTCCTGGCCCGGCACGGGCGGCTCTACAGGGCGCTGATCTCCCACCGCTACCGGGTGACCCGGCAGGAGTTCGCGCAGTACTACGCCTGGGTCTGCGCCTCGCTGCCCGCGGTGCGCACCGGCGTCCGGGTCGAGGACGTCGACCACGACGGCGAGTGCTTCGTCGTCACGGCGGGCGGCCGGCGGCTGCGGTCCCGGCACTTGGTGGCTGGCGTCGGCCGGGAGCCCAGCGTTCCGGACGCGGCGCGCGAGCTCCTCGGCGACGACGTCTTCCACACCTCCGCCTACAGCCTCGCCGACCGGGTCTGGACCGGCCGGCGGGTGCTGCTCGTCGGCGGCGGGCAGAGCGGCGCCGAGGTGTTCCTGGACCTGCTCGACGGCGCCGGACCGGCCGCGGTGACGTGGGTGACGACCCGCACCGGACTCCGGCCGCTGGACGACTCCCCGTTCACCAACGAGCTGTTCAACCCGCGCTACACCGAGTTCTTCACCCGGCTCGGCGATGCTGCCCGCGCCGGGCTGCTCCGCGACCACCTGCTGGCCAGTGACGGCGTGTCCGAGGACCTGCTCGGCGAGATCTACGCCCGCCTCTACGACAACGACTACACCGCCGAGCGCCCGCTGCGCCATGCCGTGCTCGCCTCGACCCGGCTGGTCGGCCTTCGCCGGTATGAGGGGGCGTACCGGGCCACCGTGCGGTCCGAGCTCACCGGGCGCCACACGGAGATCGACGGCGACGTCGTTGTGCTCGCCACGGGCTACTGCCGACGTGGCCCGCGGCTGCTGCGCCGGCTCACCGGCGACGAGGACCTGCCGGTGGCAACCGCCGACTATTCGGTACCACTGGACGGCATCAAACCCGGAAAGCTGTTCGTGCAGAACGCGGCCCGCAGCTCGCACGGCCTCGCCGACTCCAACCTCGCCCTCGTGCCCTGGCGAAGCGCCACGATCCTCAACGCCGTGCTCGAGCAGGAGCACTTCGCGACCCGGCCCGGCGACGCCACGGGCGATCCAGCCACCGGACATCTGCCATGAGGGAGGAGACGGCCACGGAGCCGAACACGCACGGGGCCCGGCTGTCCGCAGCGCCGACCGAGGCCAACGCCGCGCCGCTGCTGCACTTCGCGCTCGGCTACCGGCAGGCGGACGCCCAGGGCGGCACCTACACGTTCCCGGCGGGGGCGCGGACACCGGAGGCGCTCGAGGCGTTCTGGGACGAGCTGCTGCCCGGCGCGTGCAGCCCGCGTGACCAGCACGACGCGGTGGAGCTGTGGTTCATCGCGGCCGGACGCGGGCGACTGGTCCTCGACGGCGCCGAGCACGACCTGGCGCCGGGGGCCGCGGTGCTCATTCCGTCGCAGGCCGTCCACCAGGTGTGGTGCGTCGGGGACGAGCCGCTGGTGACCTACTCGCTGGCCTGGGCATGACCGCCGGCCGCGCGGACCTGGTCGTGGTGGGCGCGGGCGTCATCGGCTGCATGGTCGCCCTGCTGTACCGCCGCGCGCATTCCGGGGCCGAGATCATCGTCGTGGATCGCGGCGCGGCGGCCGGCGGCGCGAGCGGCGCCTCGCTCTGCGCCGCGATCCCGGCCGCGCCGACGGCGACGCTGCGGGCGCTGGTCCGGCGCAGCGACGCGCTGTTCGCGGCCATCCCGGTGCTGGCCCGGCACCTGCGCCACTACGCCGCGCTGTACTGCGTCTCCCCGCAGCGCGTGGCGGACTTCCGCGGACAGCTGGCGGTCGCGGACTTCGTGCCGGCCGCGCCCGCGCAGTGGAGTGCCGCCGAGGCCGTCTACGGCCCGCTGGCGCGCGACGCCGGGCGGGTGGTGCTCGACGGGCGCCGCCACGCGTACACCTTCGACGTGACCGCGTTCGTGCACGCGGCCCTGCGCGCCCCGGAGCCGATCGCCCGCCTCGTCGAGGGCCGGGCCGTGGCCGCCGTACGCCGCGACGGCGATCGGTGGTCGGTCGAGACCGGCGACGGAGTCCTCGCCCGGGCGCGCGCCGTCGCCCTGTGCACCGGGCCGTGGACCGCCCCGCCAGTCACCGGCCCGGACCGCCACTGGGCGCCGCCGCCCCCGAGCCTCCGCCGGATCGTCAGCCTCCGGGTGGCGCTGCCGGGCCCGGCCGCCGACGCGGGCAGTGCCGGCAGCGTCATCTGGGTGGACGAGTCGGTGTCGCTGATCCCGGCCGCCGGCGGCGCCGCCTGCTACGTCAACTTCACCCGCGGCGACTGGCCACCCGCTGCCGCCGGTGTGCACCGCGCCGCCGCCGGCCGTCCGGTGGCGCCGGCCGAGTTCACCGACGACGACCGCGCGGCCGGTCTCGCCGCAATCGCGCGGCTGTGGCCCGGGCGGCCCGCGTCCGGCGTCGGCGGGCTCGCCGGCCACGACTCGTACACCCCGGACCGTCACCCGCGCATCGACCGGCCCGCGCCCGGCGTCGTGTCCGTCACCGGGACCTCCGGGGCCGGCGTGCGGCTCGCCCCGGCGCTCGCCGAGGACGCGGTCCGCGACCTGACCGCCGCCTGACCGGCAACCGCACCACGGGGGAGAGGAAGTTCCATTGGCCGATCGAATCGCGCTCACCGACGAGACCGCCGCCCGGGAATCGGGCACACCGGCCGTCTGGCGGATCGACGCCAGCAGCGCCGGCCCGGCCACCGTCGCCGAGTGGCTCGCCGAGCGCCGCGAGCGGATTGTCGCCGCGCTGCACCGCGACGGCGCGCTGCTGCTGCGGGGCTTTCCGCTGGTGGCAACGCCGGAGCAGTACGCGACCGCGATCGTCGCGGCGCTGCCGCACCTGCGCGACTACGTCGGCGGCACCTCGCCGCGCACCCGCCTGCACGGGCGGATCATGACCGCGACGGAGACGCCGCCGGACTGGTCCATCCCGCTGCATCAGGAGATGGCCTACACCAGCAACGGGCCGCACCGGATCGCCTTTCTCTGCCTCGAACCGGCGTCCGGCGGCGGGGGACTGTCGCTGCTGGGCGACATGGGCGCGGCGCTGGGGGCGCTCGCGCCGGACGTGCGCGCCGAGTTCGAGGCCCGCGGGCTGCGGCTGCGCCGGGTGCTGCCGTCGCGGGACGACCCGGGCTGGAAGGCGGGCGTGAAGAAGTCGTGGCAGGAGGTCTTCGACACCGGCGATCGCGACGAGGTCGGCCGGATCTGCGCTGACCGCGGCTGGGACGCGGACTGGATCGACGACACCACCCTGCGGCTGACCCAGGAGACGATGGCGGCGACCCGGGTCCACCCCGTGACCGGGCGGACGGTGTGGCACAACCAGGCGCACTTCTTCGCCCCGGCCAGCATGATCGCGTGGGCGGCCCGCGACGGCCGGGCTGCCGACGAGCGGGCGCTGCGCGCGGCCTACGCCGGCGAGCCCCACCTGGTCGACAACGTCGTGTTCGGCGACGGCGAACCGGTCCCGGCCGAGCGGGCACTCGCCATCTCCGCGACCCTGGCCGCGCTGGAGCGCGGCGTCGCCCTGGAGCGCGGCGACGTGCTCATCGTCGACAACATCCTGACCGCGCACGGCCGTTCGGCGTTCCGCGGCGAGCGGCGCCTGCTGGTCGCGCTCGCCGACGAGCCCGCCTGGCGGCCCGCCACGGTGCCGGAGGCGGCATCCGGCCCGGCCTGACCCGTATCCGACCCGACGGGGGAGACGATGACGACCTATCTGCCCGACGGCGCGCCCAGGGCCGGCGACGGCCTCGGCGCGCTGGGACCACGGCTCGCCGAGCTGTTCGGCGAGCGCTTCCGCCGCGACGGCGAGGAGCGGCGCCGGCACTGCGCCACCACCGGCTGGACGGCGCCCGAGCCGCCCGACGGCGTGGTGTACGCCGAGTCGGTGCAGGACGTCCGCGACGTGCTGCGGCTCTGCGCCGAGCACCGGGTGCCGCTGATCCCGTTCGGCGGCGGCACGTCCATCGAGGGCCAGGTCAACGCGCCGCAGGGCGGTCTGAGCCTCGACCTGAGCCGCCTCGACCGGGTCGTCGCGGTGGCGCCCGACGAGCTGACCGTCACTGTCCAGCCGGGCATTCGCCGCGAGGCGCTGAACGCCCGCCTGGCGCCGTACGACCTGTTCTTCCCCGTCGACCCCGGCGCCGACGCCACGCTCGGCGGCATGGCCTCGACGCGGGCCAGCGGCACCCGGGCCGTCGGCTACGGCACCATGCGCGACAACGTGCTCGCCGCCCGGGTCCAGCTCGCCGGCGGCGAGGAGATCGCCGTGGGCACCGCCGCCGCGAAGAGCGCCAGCGGCTACGACCTGCTGCGGCTCTTCGTCGGCGCGGAGGGCACCCTCGGCGTCTTCACTGAGCTCACCCTGCGGGTCTACCCGCTTGCCGAGCACGTCGCGGCCGCGACCGCCGTGTTCCCGTCCGTCGCCGCGGCGGTGGCCGCGGCGATCGCGATCCGCCGGCAGGGGATCCGCCTCACCCGGGTGGAGCTGCTCGACCGCGCGTCGATCCGGGCGCTGAACCTGCACCTCGGGCTCGGACTGCCCGAGGAGATCCACCTCTTCCTCGAGATCAGCGGGGCGGCCGTCGGCGTGGAGAGCGACCTGGTGCGGCTCGTCGCGCTGCTGGACGGTCTCGGCGCGACCGGCGTGCGCTCGGCCGATGACACCGAGCGCAGCGCCGAGCTCTGGCACGCCCGGCACGAGCTGTGGTGGGCCACCCACGCCATGTTCCCGGGCCGGGCCGGTCTGCCGACCGACGCCTGCGTGCCGCTGTCGCGCCTCGCCGAGTGCATCGGGTTCGCGATGGCGGAGGCGGAGCGGCTGGGCGTCGAGGCCCCGCTGTGCGGCCACGTCGGCGACGGCAACTTCCACATGCTGGCGATGGTCGACCCGGCCGACGCCGACGCCCGCCACCGGGCCCGGCGGCTGTCGATCGCGGTCGCCCGGCGCGCGGTCGAGCTGGGCGGCACCTGCACCGGCGAGCACGGTATCGGACAGGGCAAGCGGCACCTGCTGCGCATGGAGCACGGTGCCGCGGTCGGGGTCATGGCGGCCGTCAAGGCGGTGCTCGACCCGCTCGGCATCCTCAACCCCGGCAAGATCTTCCAGTGACGGCACCCGCGTTGGACGTCGAGACGGTCCGGTCCGCCGGCGACATCCCCGAGCAGCGGTGGGACGCCTTGGCCGGCGGGCTCTACGGCAGCCACCGCTGGCACCGGTTCCAGGAGCGCGAACGCGCCGGCATCGACGCCCGCCACCTGATCGCGTCCCGGGCCGGCGAGGCCGTGGCGGCGCTGCCGCTCTACCGGCTGCGCGACGAGACGCACGGCGCCTACCGCCTCGGCGAGCTGCTGCCCGAGTCCGTTGCCCGCGACGAGCACCACGTTCTGCTCGGCAACCGGCACGGGTACAACAACGGCCTGCTGGTCCGGCCCGGGACGCCCGAGCCGCAGCGCCGGGAGGTCTTCGGCCGGCTGCTCGAGCGGGCCGGTGCGTGGTTCGACGAGCGGCAGGTGCCCACGGCGTGGTGGCCCTACCTCGACGACGAGGGCGTGGCGACGCTGCGCCCGCTGCTGGCCGGCCGGGTGCCGCTCCTGCTGGGCTGCGAGGCCGCGCTCGCGCTGCCCGGCGACGGGTTCGCCGACTACCTCGGCATGCTGTCGCGCCGCCGGGCCCGCGCCGTGTCCGCCGAGCGCGACGCGTTCGCCCGCCAGCGGTACCACATCGTCGAATGCCGCCTCGGCGAGTGCGTCGAAGACGTGGTCGCCCTGGGGCTGCAGACGACGGCCAAGTACGGTGGCAGCGGGCTGAGCACCGCCGCCGCCCGCCGCATGATCGCCCAGCAGGCCGAGGTCCTGGACCCTGTCACGACCGTGCTGTTCTGCGCCGGCGACGACGGCCCGGCCGGCTTCGCCATGCTGCTCGAGCACGGCGACGCCGCCTACGCCCGCACCGTCGGCTTCGACTACGCCCGGCTGCGCTCGGCCTACGAGTACTTCGAGATGCTCTTCTACCAGCCGATCGAGCGCGCCTACCGGCTCGGCCGCCGCCGCATCTGGTTCGGCACCACGTCCTACCGCGCCAAGGTCTCGCGCGGCTGCCTGCTGTACGCGCGCTGGGCCCTGCCCGTGCGCGTCGCCGCCTGGCCGGACAGTGCGGTCCGGCGCCACAACCGCGAGCTCGTCGCCCGGCTCGAGGAGGAGCTGGGAACACTGCGCCGTGCCCTTCCCTACGACACGATCCTGCCCCACTGCTAGCCGGAGCCATCCGGATGTGAGGAGTCAGCCGACATGCTTACGCTCAACGGGCAGAGCCTGACCGTGGACGACGTGAACGCCGTGGCCTACGGCGGTGAGCACGTCACCATCGACGACGACTGCCTCAAGGCCGTCGAGCGCGCGCACGAGCGGGTCCAGGCGTGGGGCGCCGACCAGCGCCCGATGTACGGCGTCAACACCGGCTTCGGCGAGATGGCCCACGTCGCCGTGCCCGCCCGCTACCGCACCGAGCTGCAGGTGAACCTGCTGCGCGGGCACGCGGCGGGCGGTGGCGCGCCGCTGCCGGAGCCGGTGGTGCGCGCCGTCATGCTGGCCCGCGCCAACTCGCTCGCCAAGGGCCACTCGGGCGTCAGCGTCGCGACCCTGACCCTGCTCGTCGACCTGATCAACCACCGCGTCCACCCGGTGATCCCGGAGCAGGGCTCACTGGGCGCGAGCGGCGATCTGTCGCCGCTGAGCCACATGGCCCTGCCGCTCATCGGCGAGGGCGAGGTCTTCCACGAGGGCGCCCGCCGCCCGTCGCGCGAGGTGCTGGACCAGCTCGGGCTGCGGCCGGTGGAGCTGGGCTTCAAGGAGGGGTTGGGGCTGGTCAACGGCACGTCGGCCATGACCGGTGCCGCCGCGTTGGTCATCGTGGAGGCGTATCGGCTGGTCAACGCGGAGATCCTGCTCTCCAGCGTGCTGACCCAGTGCCTGCGCGGCTCGACCCGGGCCTTCGACGCCCGCGGCCACGAGCTCAAGGGCCACCGCGGGCAGATCGCCGTCGCCGAGCGGCTGCGCGACCTGCTGGGCGGCAGCGAGCTGACCCGCCAGCACGCCGAACTGATGTCGGCGATCGAGGAGCAGCGCATCGACGAGGTGGTGGACACCGGGGTGTACCTGCAGAGCGCCTACTCGGTGCGGTGCGTGCCCCAGGTCATCGGGCCGGTGCTGGACACGCTGCAGTTCGTGCGTGGCATCGTGGAGACCGAGCTGAACTCGTGCAACGACAACCCGCTGATCTTCGAGGAGGCCGAGGCGTCGTTCCACGGCGGCAACTTCCACGGCCAGTACGTGGCCGCGGCCTGCGACTACCTGGCGATCGCGCTCACCGAGGTGGGGGTGCTGGCCGAGCGGCAGATCAACCGGCTGGTCGACCCGGCGCTCAATGGGGAACTGCCGGACTTCCTGGCCCTGTCCGGGTCCGGGCTGGCGATCGGCATGATGGGCGCGCAGTACCTCGCCACCAGCGTGGCGTCGGAGAACCTGGACCTGGCGGCGCCGTCGTCGGTCAAGAGCATCCCGTCCAACGGCCAGAACCAGGACATCGTCAGCATGGGGCTCAACGCCGCCCGGCGTTGCATGCGGCTGGTGGACAACGTCTCGACTATCCTCGGGGTGCTGGGCGCGACGTGCCTGCAGGCATCGGCCATTGTCGGTCCGCAGCGGCTCAGCCCGAGCGGCCGGGAGTGGTACGGTGCGCTGACCGGTGCCGTCTCGCCCCACCGTGAGGAAGCGCCGATCTATCAGCAGCTGCAGGCCAGCCGCGACTTCCACCGCACCGGAGCCGGGGCCGAAATCGCGATGCGACTGGTCGGCGCCTTCTGAGGGTCAGCGCCGGGCCGCACCGTCCACCGAGGGAGACAACCGCATGACGACGGACACCGTCGTGTACTACAACCTGCGCAACGATCCGGTGGAGCACACGCCGGCGCTCACCGCGGCGCGGGACCTGGGACTGCGGGTCGTGCTGGTGGCCGGGCCGCAGTGCCCGGCGCCGCCGCCGGGCCTGGTCGACAGGGTGCACGCGATGGCCGCGCCGTTCGGCCCGGCGGCCGTGGAGCAGGGCGTGCGGCTCGCCGCCGAAGCCGGCGCGCGCGGCATCGTCACCTGGAGCGACACCGACGTGGTGACGATCGCCGAGATCGCCGGGCGGCTGGGCCTGCCCGGGCCCACGGTCGCGGCGGCCCGCCTGGCTCGCGACAAGCACGCCGGGCGGGCCGCCATGGCCGCGGCCGCGCCCGATCGCATTCCGCGCTTCCACCCCGTCCGCACGCCGCAGGACGTGGCGGACGCGTGGGACGCGATCGGGCCCGGGGGCGTGCTCAAGCCGGCCTCGGGCGCCGGCAGCGCGGGCGTCGTGCGGATCGGCACCCGGGCCGAGGCCGACGCCGTCGCCGCGCGGCTGTTCGGCTTCGCCCGCACGCAGACCCACCCGCTGTTCGCCGACGCCCCCGGCGAGCTGCTGTACGAGGAGTACCTGCAGGGCCCCGAGTACAGCGTCGAGGGCTTCGTGTCCGGCGGCGGCGTGCACCTCGCCGCCGTGACCGACAAGACGACGGACACGGCGAGCTTTCTCGAGGTCCAGCACGAGCAGCCCACCGCCCTGGACGCCGCCGCCGTGCGCGACGTCGAGGCGCTGACGGCCAACGTGGTGGCGGCGTTCGGCCTCGACGACTGCACCTTCCACCTCGAGTGCAAGGTGTCCGGCGGCCGGAGCAGGCTCGTCGAGATCGCCGCGCGCACCGGCGGCGACTACATCGGCTCCCACCTCGTGCCGGCGGTCACCGGTACGAGCTTCTACGGCAACGTGCTACGAGTGGCGACCGGGCGGCCGCCGCTGCCGGCGGAGCCCGCCGCCGGCCGGTACGCCGCGGTGACCAGGATCGTCGCCCCCCGCGCGGGCGTCTACGGCGGGACACCCGGCCTCGGCAAGGTCCGCGAGCGGCCTGACGTCGAGTTCGCGGTGGAGCACCGGCCGCCCGGCACGCGGGTGGCCGTCCCGCCGGACGACTACGCCGGCGCCCTGCTCAGCACCGCGCTCCTCGTCGCGCCCGGCCGCGGCGAGCTCCGCGACGCCGTGGCCGAGGTCCGCGAGCTGCTCGCGCCCGACCTGCGGTGACCGGCGTCCGCTCGCCGAGCCCGGTCGCCGAGCCCGGCGCGCGGCGTCGCGGCCTCGCCCTCGGCGCGGCCTTCCTGCCCTACGCCATGGGCAATTACGGCGCCCTGTCCGTGCTCGCCCCGCTGGTCGACGGCTGGCTGCACTCGGCCGCGCTCGTCGGCGCGGCGCTGCTCACCCTGGCCGTGGGCGACGGCCTCGGCGGCCTGCTGCTGACGAGCCGGCTGCACCGGTGGAGCTACCGCGGCGCGATGGTCACGAGCATGACGGTGGCCGGCGCGGCACTCGCCGTCCTGGCGAGCGCTCCGCCGGCGGCGGTCACCATCGGCGCGCTCGCGGTGACCGGGGTCGGCGGCAGCGTGTACGGCATCCTGGGCCGCACCTTCGTCGCCGAGACGACCAGCGCCGCGAAGGACCGGCACCGGGTCTTCTCGGCCGTCCAGGTCGCGGTCTGCATCGGCGCGGCGGCCGGACCCGCGCTCTTCGGCCTGCTGCTCACGCTCGGCCGGCCGCGGCTGGTGTTCGTGGTCGGCGGCGCGCTGTACTGCACGGCCGGGCTGATCCTGGCCGCGCTCATGCGGGATCGCCGCCGTCCGGGCCGGGTCGCCACCCGCTGGCCGGTGAGCCGGGAGTCGATGGTGCGGCTCGCCCGCAGTCCCGTCGCCGTGCGGATCCTGTGCCTGGTCGCCGTCGGCAGCGCCCTGGACCGTCAGTTCTACTCGGCGTTCGCGCTGTCCGCCGGCGGGGTCGTCGACGCCAACCAGCGCGCCAGCCTGTTCTGGGTGAACGCGCTGCTCGTCGCCGCCCTGCAGGTCCCGGTGTCGCGGGTGGTCGAGCCGCTGCTCGGCCGCCCCGGCCGCATGGTCGCGACGATGGGGGCCGGGGTGATGCTGTTCGCGCTCGCGTTGAGCGTGATGGGCCTGGCACCGCTCTGCTTCATGACGCTCATGCTGGTCGTGGTGGTCTTCTCGATCGCCGAGACGGTGTATACCCCCACGGTGTCGACCGCCGTGGCGCAACTGCCCGCGGGCAGCGTGCTCGAGGCGTTCGGCGTCCGCCAGATCGTGTGGACCGCGGGCGGCGGCCTGGGCGTGCTGCTCGGCGGGACCGTCTACCTGAGCACCACGCGGTCGCACCCGGAGTACCTGTACTGGCTCGTGCTCGCCGGCCTGGCCCTGGCGGCGGCGTCGGCGCTGGTGGGCTGGCAGGCGATCGCCTCGCGCGGGGACCCGTCCGGGCAGCGGTGACGCACCGCCCGCCCGGTCTCAGGTCCGCCCGTACACCGGCGTCGTCCGGCCGGGGTCCGCGGCGTACAGCACGAGGTCCTCGATGTGGCGCAGCATGGGCTCCGCGGCGTGCTGCCAGCCGGTGTCGCAGCGCCACCGCAGGGTCAGGTCGACCGTTGCGACGTCCTCGAAGACGACCAGCATGTAGATGGGTCCCTGCGCCCGGGCCGGAAACGCCTCGACGGTGCCGTCGGCCGGCCCGCCGGGCCCGGGATCGTCCGCGGTGTCGCCGGCGCGGAGCCCGAGCCCGGCGTGGGTCAGGTAGTTGAACTTGGCGTCGGTGACCCCGGTGACGGCCAGGTCGCCGAGGATTTCCCGGGCCAGCCGGCGGGTCGCCATCGGCTCGACGTTGGCCGACCGATGCCCCTGGGCCAGCTCGCGGCGCGAGGCCTGCAGCACCTCGGGGAAGGGCCGGCCGGCCAGGCCGGGCAGGAACACGGGGGCGGGCAGGACGGCGTTGCGGATGGAGCGCAGCGCGGCCGGGCTGCCCCGGTTGGCCGACAGGGTGAGCAGGCCGAGGCCCGTGCTGGCCTCGGCCGCGCCGATCGCGGCCGCGAACGCGGCCAGGTACAGGGCGGCCGCCGGGACCCGCAGCGCCGCGGCGGCCACCGGTGCCGCGGCGCGCAGCCGGCGCGAGCGCAGCCGGCGGCCGTGGAACTGCGGCCCGGCCGCGGCGTCCGGGCCGGCGCCGGGCAGGACCGGCCGGAAGCCCTCGAGCTCGCGGCGGAGGCGCTCGTAGTGCTCGCGCCAGTAGCCGAGGCACCGCTGCAGGTGCTCCGACCCGACCGGCGAGCGCTCCCAGCGAGCCACGTCGATCGGCTGCTCGACGGGGGCGGGGTCGCGCCAGGCCTCGCCGGCGGCCCGCGCCGCCGTCGCGCTCGCCAGGTCGTCGCTCAGCACCCGGATGGCCCAGCCGTCGACGGCCCAGTGGTCCACCGCGACGATGAGCCGCGAGACGCCCCGCTCGTCGCCGGCGGCGAAGATCCGGATCGGCCACTCCCGCTCGATGTCGAAGCAGATGCGCTCGGCCGTCCGGGCCGTCTCGGCGGCGGTCTCGATCGGCACGGGCGTGACGACCTCGTCGAGGCGCTCGTCGACGGGGTCGACGTCCTGCGGCTCGTCCGGCCGCCGGGGCCGGGCCCGGCTGCGCAGGTTCTCGTGCCGCAGCAGGACGTCACGCACGGCGGCGCGCACGGCCGGGAACGGCATCGGGGCGATCGCGATCTGCCGGCTGAAGTTGTCCTCGAACGAGGACGCGCGGCTCGGTGGAAGCCCGAAGATCCAGTCCCGCTGGGACCAGGTCAGCGGGCCGGAGCGCTCGATCGGCACGCCGGGCTCACAGCCCCAGCCGCGACGGGCCGCGCCCGAGCAGGCGCCGGTGCCCGGCCTCGGTCAGCCGCCGCTGGGCCAGTTGGTCGCCGGCGGCCAGGACCGAGATGCCCTCGGCATCGGCGATCGCGAACACCTCGCGCATCCGATCGGCGATGCGGTCCACCGCGGCGCCGGCCCGCTCGGCGCGGAAGCCGCCGGTACGGAGCCGGTCGGCGTCCCAGATGGCGCCGCCGGCGTTGGCGATGTAGTCCACGCCCCAGGTGATGCCCCGGGCGTCCAGCGTCTCCAGTACGCGGTCGCCGCGGAGCTGGTTGTTGGCGGCCCCGCACACGATCGGGGCCTTGAGCCGGGTGACGGTGTCGTCGCCGATGACGCCGCCGAGTGCGAACGGCGCGAACACGTCCACCTCGCGGTCGTAGATCTCGTCGGGGGCGACGGCGGTGACGCCGAACCCGGCCACGGCCGCCTCGACCTTGGCGGCGTCGACGTCGGTCACCACCACCGAGGCGCCGGCCTCCCGCAGCAGGCGCAGCGCGATGCCGCCCACGTTGCCCAGGCCCTGCAGCGCGACGGACCGCCCGGCCAGGTCGGCACTGCCGAAGACCCGCTCGACGCAGGCGCGGATGGCCTGCACCGCGCCGCGGGCCGTGGCCGGCGCGATCTCGCCGGCCCCGCCGGAGTGCTCCGGAAGGGTCATGACGTACGGGGTCTCGTCGAAGAGGACCTCCATGTCGGCCAGCGTCGTGCCCACGTCCTGCCCGACCAGGTAGTCACCGCGCAGCTGGTCGATGAAGCGACCCATCGCGCGCAGGAGGGCGGGCGACTTGTCCCTGGCCGGATCGCCGGCGATCACCGCCTTGCCGCCGCCCAGGTCGACCCCGGCCGCCGCGTACTTGTAGGTCATCGCGCGGGCCAGGCGCATGGCGTCGAGGATCGCGTCGTCCGGTTCGGGGTAGGTCCACATCCGCAGCCCGCCGACGGCCGGCCCGAGCAGCGTCGAGTGCACGGCGATCGCGCCGCGCAGGCCGGTGCGGCGGTCGTGACAGAGGATGACGCGCTCGCAGCCGTACTGCGCCATCTGGACGAAGAGTGGCTCGGCCGCGGCTCGCGCGGATGGTGCGACCAATGTCGTCTCCCAGGGGTGTCGGCCGTGTCCCGCTCGCGTCGGCGAGCCGGACCGGCGGGTTCCGCGAAAGGTGTGAACGCGCACAAGCCGCGATCCGTCCAATTCCGTGGACCTACGGTGTCCATTCGCCCGAAAAGGGGCCGGAATTTGCCGGTCGGCGACCGCCGGAATAGCACCGATAGTAATTGGCGGAAGTGAATCAAGAGCGGTAACGGTACCAGCCTCCATCCTGCTTGTTGGTTTTTATGTGACGCACATCACGGTGCTTCCGGCGGCGCCGTCTCAGTCGTTGAGAAGGCTATTCCCTTTGGATTCAAGCCGGTCTAGAACGGTGGCAGGCATAGACGGTTGAGAGTCGGGGGAATCGATTTGTTCTGTCATGGGTGGATGCGCGAATCTATTGCTACGCCATTTTCCGCCGATTCCGTGAATGGCATTCCGGCCGATTGCGCCACCGTGGGACGGTGCGGCCGATGAGCGATCTGGCCCTTGACGGCGGCACCGCGGCGCGCAGCCGCCCCGACGAGCCGCGCACCCCGCTGACCGGCACCCAGCTCTACGACGACGCCGAGATGACGGCCGTGGCCGACGTGATCCGCGATCGGAAGCTGTGGCGGTACCACGGCTGGCGGACCGCCGAGTTCGAGCGGCGCTTCCGGGACCGGTTCTCGGCCGGCGACGGCCGGGCGCTCGCGGTCAACTCCGGCACCAACGCGCTGTACCTGGCCCTCGCCGCGCTCGACCTGCCGGAGGGCGCCGAGATCATCGTGCCGACGTTCGGCTTCGTCGCGGTGGCGACGGCGGCCCGGGCGGCCGGCCTGGTGCCCCGGTTCGTACCGGTCGACGCCGGGCTGGGGCTCGACCCGGACCACCTGGACGATCACCGCGGCGCCCGCGCCGTCATCGCCGTGCACCCCTACGGCGCGCCGTGCGACCTGGACCGGATCGCCGCCTGGGCCGCCGGGCGCGGCGCGCTGCTGGTGGAGGACGTCGCGCAGTGCCTCGGCGGGTCGTTCCGCGGCCGCGGCCTCGGCACCTTCGGCGTGACCGCGGCGTTCAGCTTCCAGCACTTCAAGCTGCTCAGCACGGGGGAGGGCGGGCTGGTGCAGTCGGCGGATCCGGCCCACGCCGACCGGGTCGAGGCCATGCACGACGCGGCGGCGGACTGGACGATCCCGGCCACCGCCGAGCGGGTGCCGGCGCTCCGGCGCGCCCCGCTCAACCTGCGGATGTCCGAGCTGGAGGCGGCCGTCGGCCTGGTGCAGCTGGATCGGGTCGACGGCCTGATCGCCCGGCTGCGGGCGGCCCAGCGGCACATCCTTGAGCCCGTCGCCGGGTCGGCCGTGGCGACCGCCCGCCCGCTCGCCGACCCCGACGGGGACGTCGGTACCAGCGTCATCTTCCACCTGCCCACCCGCGCGGCGGCCGAGTGGGCGTGCCAGGCATTGCTCGCCGAGGGGCTGCGGGCCTCCCTCCTCGTCGACGGGGCCACCAGTAACCGGCACTGGGCGGGCACCTGGGGGCCCACCCTGCGCCGCTGCGGCGTGGACGACGTTCCCGCGTCCGTCCTGGCCAGCGACCGGAGCCGGCTGGGCGGTGCCGTGCACATCCCCGTGGACGTCACCCACGACGACCGGGACGTGGAGGAGTCGCGTCAGGCGGTGGCCAAGGTGCTCGCCGCGCTGGAGGCCGGCGCCGATGCGCCGCGGGCCCGGTAGCCGCCCGATGGCGCATCGCCCCGCCGGGGAAGCCGCGGCGGCCCCGTCCCACCTCCTCGAGCACGTCCGCGCCGAACCGCTGGTCAACGGTTTCCGCGCCTGGCCGCACCTGGTGGCACCGCACACGTACTGCGTGATTCTGCGCGACCGGCACCTGACCGCGCTACGGGAGGGCATCGCCGCCGCCGGCCGGGACGGCGACCAGCGACGCCGGGCGCACCTGGAGGGCCTGCTGGGCGCCGTGACCGCCGATCGGCCGCATCTGCTGCGCTTCGGCGAGCAGATCCTCGCGCTCGATGCGCTCATGCTGCGCGAGGCCCGCGGCTTCCGCCTCGACGAGCTCTACGAGCGGGTGCCGGACGGGCTGCGCGGCTTCGTCGAGCTGTTCTACGGCCGCTACAACGATCCGGGCGTGCGGTTTCTGGAACCGGCGTTGTACCGAAGCCCGCTGTACGACCCCACCCTGCAGGCGGTCAGCCTGCGGGCCAGCGACCCGGACCAGCCCGGCGACGGTATGCGCGTGCCCCGCTCGCCGGGCCGGGACGGCCTGATCGCGCCGGCGCCCTTCGCCTCCGGCGTATGGGACCTGCTGGGCCGGGCCCGGCGGGCCGGAACGCCCGGCGGCGAGCTGGCCGATGCGCTGGGCGTGCGGCCGGCCGAGCTCGAGGCCCTGGTGGCCGCCGACGGGCCGGGCACGGTGCCGGTGCCACCGCCGGACGGGCCCCGGGTGCGGTTCTTCGGCCATGCCTGCGTGCTGATCGAGGACGGCCACAGCAGCGTGCTGGTGGACCCCCTGGTCGCGTACCGCCGTGCCGGTACCGCCGACCGGTTCTCCTTCGCCGACCTGCCCGAGCGCATCGACTGCCTCGCCATCACCCACGCCCACCTCGACCACCTCGACATCGAGACGCTGCTGCAGCTGCGCCACCTCGTCGGCGAGGTCATCGTGCCGCGGGCCGGCGCCGGCGACCTCGTCGACCCCAGCCTGCGCCTCGTGCTCGAGGCGATCGGGTTCCACCATGTGCGCGAGCTCGACGACTTCGAGTCCCACGAGATCGCCGGGGGCGGGCTGCTCACCGCGGTGCCGTTCTTCGGCGAGCACGCGGACCTGCCGATCCGGGGAAAGTCCGGCTATGCGGTACGCCTGCAGGGCCGGACCTGCGTGATGCTCGCCGACTCCCGGTGCCTCGAGCCGCGGATCTACGAGCACGCCCGGGACCTGATCGGGCCGGTGGCGGCGCTGTTCATCGGCATGGAGTGCGAGGGATCGCCGCTGACCACGGCCAACGCCCCCTACCTGCCCGAGGGCCTGTACACGGCCGGGATGGCCGAGTCGCGCCGGACGAACGCCTCCGACGCGGCGGGCGCGCTGCAGGTGCTCGACGCGTTGAGGCCCGAGCGGGCCTACGTCTACGCGATGGGCCTCGAGCCGTGGCTGTCGTACATGTTCGGCGTGCCGGATCCGACCAAGACGTACAGCCTCTCGCAGGTCGAGGTGTTCGAGCGGGAGTGCTCCCGGCGGGCGGTACCCGCGCGGCTGCTGCGGGGCGCCCAGGTGCTGGAGCTCGGGGGAGCGTCGTGACGGCCACGGCCGACGCGGTCCAGCTGCTCACGACGGCCGGCGAGCTGGTGGCGCACCCGGAGTATCCGATCGAGGCGTCGGTGGCGGATCTGCGGGCGCTGTACCGCGGCCTGGTCCTGGTCCGCCGGCTGGACGCCGAGGCGACGGCCCTGCAGCGGCAGGGCGAGCTGGCCCTCTGGGCGCCCCTGTACGGGCAGGAGGCTGCCCAGATCGGCTCGGCGCACGCCCTCGCCCCGGACGACATGGTGTTCCCGAGCTATCGGGAGCACGCCGTCGCCTGGCATCGCGGCGTCCCGCTGCAGGAGATCATCGCGCCGTCCCGCGGCGTGCGGCTCGGCGGCTGGGACACGGCCGCCCACGGCATGCAGAACTACGCGATCGTGCTCGGGGCCCAGACGCTGCACGCCACGGGTTACGCGCTGGGCGTTCAGCGCGACGGGGCCGCCACGGCCGTGCTCACCTACCTGGGCGACGGCGCCATGAGCCAGGGCGACGTCAGCGAGGCGTTCACGTTCGCCGCCGTCGCCGGCGCGCCCGTCGTGTTCTTCTGCCAGAACAACCAGTGGGCGATCTCCACGCCCGTCGCCCGGCAGAGCCGTGTGCCGCTGTACCGCCGGGCCCAGGGCTTCGGCTTCCCCGGCGTCCGGGTCGACGGCAACGACGTGCTCGCCGTCCGGGCGGTGACGGCCGCGGCCCTGCACCGGGCCCGCGAGGGTGGCGGTCCGACGCTGATCGAGGCGGTCACCTACCGGATGGGCCCACACACGACCTCCGACGACCCGGGCCGGTACCGTCCGCCCGGCGAGGCCGAGCACTGGCGGACCCGGGACCCGATCGCGCGGATCCGGGCCTGGCTGACGCGCGCGTCCGACGACGCCGAGGCCTTCTTCGCGGCGGTGGAGCTGGACGCGGCCGACCTGGCGGCCCGGCTGCGGGAGGCCTGCATGACGATGCCGGACCCCGACCCGGCCTCCCTTTTCGAGCACGTGTACGCCGACGGCCACGCCGGCCTCGACGAGCAGCGACGCGTCTTCCTCGAGCGCCGTTGCGGCGGCCGCTGACCGTCATCCGCCGCCGGCGGCCACCGCGACCGGCTCCGGGTGCTCGGGGAGGTCGCGGTGGCGGCGCAGCGGTCCGGTCAGCAGGATCAGGCCGCACAGCGTCAGTGCCCCGACGCCGATCCAGATCGTGGGCCGGACCCCGAGGGCCGTGCCGAGCGCCCCGCCGATGAGGGCGCCGAGCGGGATCGTGCCGTAGTTGAGGAACTGTGCCGTGACGGTCACCCGGCCGAGGATCGCGCCGGGGCAGTACGACTGCCGCCAACTGCCCTTGATGACGTTGGCCGAGACGATGGCGGCGGAGAGCGCCACGCCGCCGACGACCGGGAAGGCGAGGCGCGCTCCGGGGCCGGCGAGCGGGATCAGCAACGCGAACGGCACGCCCAGCTGGCACACCAGCACGCCGAAGCCGGTGCCGAAGCGGCGCACGACCCGGGTCGCGAGGGCCGCCCCGGCGACTCCGCCCAGGGTCATGGCGGCGATGACGAGGCCGGCGGTGCCCGTGGCGACGCCGAGGTCGCGGACCAGGAAGACCACCAGCAGCGCCTGGTAGGCGTTGAGTGCCAGATTGCTCGCCGCACCGTAGACGGTGAAGGTGCGCAGGTACGGGTCGCGGGCGACGAGCCGCAGCCCCTCGCCGATCGCCCGGAGCAGCCCACCGGTGCGCCGGGCGCCGTCCGCCCGGCGGTGGCCGGGCCGGCTGGCCAGCAGACAGATCGTGGAGACCACGAACGTGACGGTGTCCAGCAGCAGCCCGAGCACGGCGCCGAACGCCTGGGCGATGATGCCGCCCAGCCCGGGACCGGCCACCCCGGCGGCCGCGGCACTGCCCTGCAGCTTCGCGTTGCCCTCGGGCAGCAGATCGCGCTCCAGCAGATCCCGCAGATAGATCTGGTAGGCCGTCTCGAAGAAGACGCCCGCCGTGCCGGCCACCAGCGCGACCGTGAAGAGCTGCGCCATGGTCAGGACGTCCAGCCAGGCGGCGACCGCGACACCGGCGAAGCTGACGATCGACACGATGTTGCAGACCACCATGAGCGGGCGGGCCGGCAGCCGGTCGACCAGCGCGCCCGCGGGGAGGCCGATCAGCAGCCACGGCAGCCAGGTCGTCGCGGCGAGGGCGCCGATCTGCACGGTGCTGGCGTGCAGCGTGGTGATCGCGACGAGCGGCAGCGCGATGCGGGACACGCTCGTGCCCAGCTGGCTTGTGGTCTCGCCGATCCAGAACAGCCGGAAGTCGCGGTGCCATCGCAGCAGTCCACCCGGCGGTCGATCCGTGGTGCCGGGCGACGATGTCATGTATCCGCTCCAGACGGTCTCGGCCGGTGTGCCCGGCTATCGTGCCCGCCGTCGCGGCGCCGGGCAAGGAGGCGTGCGGCAGCACCGACGGCGGAACGGCGGCAGTTTCGCGCCGTCGTGTCGTGCGCCCCGCCGGCGGTGGGCCATGCTGGGCGGGGCCCGGACCGGCCGCACCGGGGCGTCGACGCGAATCGGAGTCTACCGATGGATTCGGTGATCGTCGGGATCTCCTCCGGATATCACGACTCGGCCTGTGCGCTGCTGCGGGACGGGCGGATCGTCGCCGCCGTGCAGGAGGAGCGCTTCACCCGGGTCAAGAACGACCGGTCCTTCCCGCGGCACGCGCTGCGGTACTGCCTGCGGGAGGCCGGCGCCACCATCGCCGACATCGACTGCGTCGCGTACTACGAGGACCCGGTCGAGAAGCTCTCCCGTCAGATCTGGACCGGGATGCTGCCCGGCCTGCCCGAGGCGCGGCGCCGGCGGCTGGCGGAGCGGATGCTGCAGCCGTCGCCGCTGGAGCTCATCCGGCGGTGGACCGGATACGACGGGCCGGTCGAGGTCGTCGATCACCACCTGTCCCACGCCGCCAGCAGTTTCCACTACTCCGGCTTCGACGAGGCCGCGATCCTGACCGTGGACGCCGTCGGCGACTGGCCGACCACCACCTACTCCGCCGGTGCGGGGGCGAGGATCGAGCGGCTCGAGCAGGTCGACTTCCCCGACTCGCTCGGCCTGCTGTACAGCGCCGTCACCGGGTACCTCGGCTTCGAGGTCAACGAGGGCGAGTACAAGGTGATGGGGCTCGCGCCCTACGGCCGACCCCGCTACGTCGAGCAGCTCGGGCGGCTGGTCGAGATCGGACCGGGCGGTCAGTTCCGTCTCGATCTCGGCTACTTCGGCTTCCTGACCGGAGACGTGATGTACTCCGACCGGCTGGTCGAGCTGCTCGGCCGGCCACCCCGGCCGCCGGAGTCGCCGATCCGCGCGTTCCACCAGGACGTGGCCCGCAGCATCCAGGTGCTCCTTGAGGAGATCCTCCTGGACAAGGTGCGCTACCTGCACGAGCGGGTGCCGAGCGAGAACCTGTGCATGGCCGGGGGCGTCGCGCTCAACGTCGTGGCCAACCGCCGCTGCCTGCGCGAGGGGCCGTTCCGGCGGCTGTTCGTCCAGCCGGCGGCGGGCGACGCCGGTGGGTCGGTCGGCGCGGCGGCGGTCGCGCACGTCCGGCGGACCGGCGAGCGGCCGCAGCGGGACCGGCTGGCCCACGCCTACCTCGGCCCGGCCAACACCAGCGCGGACACCTACGCGCTGCTCGCCGCGAGCTCGGCCGGCTTCGAGGACTTCCGCGACCGCGAGGACGAGCTGCTCGCCCATGTCGCGCGGCAGCTGGCCGCGGGCCGGGTGGTCGGCTGGTCGCAGGGCCGGATGGAGTTCGGGCCGCGGGCGCTGGGCGCGCGGTCGATCCTGGCCGACCCGCGGTGCCCGGACATGCGCGACCGGATCAACGCGATGGTGAAGCTGCGGGAGTCGTTCCGGCCGTTCGCCCCGGCGGTGCTCGAGGCGCACGCCCGGGAGCACTTCGAGCTCGATCACCCCTCGCCGTTCATGCTGGAGACCTGCCCGGTCATCTCGCCGCTCGACCTGCCCGCCGTCACCCACGTCGACGGAACGGCCAGGGTGCAGACCGTCGACCCGGCGACCAACCCGCGCTTCGCCGGGCTGCTGGAGCAGTTCCACCGGCAGACCGGTTGCCCGGTGCTGCTCAACACCTCGTTCAACGTCCGGGGCGAGCCGATCGTGTGCACGACCGTGGACGCGCTCAACTGCTTCGTCCGCAGCCGGATCGATCTGCTGGTCGTCGAGGACTTCGTCCTGGAGCGGGCCGGCATCCCGGCGCTGTGGCAGCGGCGGGGCGGCGTCACGCCGGCGTCCGGGGCCGCCTCGTCCGGCGAGGCGGTCGACCACCTCGTCTACACCCTGCTCTGAGTGAGGATGCCTATGTCCAGGCCGCCGAACGCCCTGCGGCCGCTCGCCGAGCGTCTCGCCCGTGAGCTGCTGGAGGGCGACGGCCTGGCCGCGGCCCGCCTGCTGCGACTGACCGCGGCCCCGGCGGCCGGAGCCGGCGCTCCCGGCGCTCCCGGCCCGGCCGGCCGGGTGGGCATCTGGCGCCGCGACGACGCCGATCCGGAGGCCTACACCCGCGACCCGGCGCTGGCGGCCGAGTGGCACCAGTGGGCGGACCTCCATCGGATTCCGCCGAAGGGCGCCCGGCGGCGAGTGCTGCTGCTCGGCGAGTCGGTCGCCCGCGGTTACCTCTACGACCCGCTGTACAACCCGGCCCGCGCGCTGGAGGCGGTCCTGGCGCGGCGGCTGGGGCCGGACCGGGTCGAGGTGCTCGACCTGGCCCGGATCTCGATCCGCTACGAGATCCGCGACGTGGCGCTGGCCGCCCTGGCGCTGCAGCCGGACGCGCTGGTCATGTTCTGCGGCAACAACTGGGGCGTCGACCGGCCCGCGGCGGCGCCGGACGTGCCGTACCTCGCGGCGGCCGTGCTCGAGCGGGGCTTCCCCGGCCTGCGCGAACACGCCGAGCGGGCGGTGCGGGCCCGCGGCGAGTCCGTCGTCGCCGCCGTTGCCGAGCGTTATGCGGCGGCGGGCGTCCCCGTGCTGTGGATCGTGCCCGAGTTCAATCTCGCCGACTGGCGGGACCCGGTGTCCAACGCTCCGCACCTGCCCGGCGACGGTAACCGCGAGTGGCTCGGCCACGAGCGCGCGCTGGCCGCGGCGATCCGGTGCGGTGACCTCGCGGCGGCCGGGTCGGCGGCGCGGCGGCTGGTGGACCTGGACGGCGGTACCACACCGGTGGGGCACCTCGCCCTGGCCGAGTGCGCGGCGGCGGCGGGCGACGACCCGGGTGCCCGCGCGGCGCTCGAACGGGCCCGGGACGCCTGTCTGTGGGACGCCTCCATCCCGTACGCGCCCCGGTGCCACGCGGTGACGACCGGCGTGCTCCGCGCGGCGGGCCGCCGGCCCGGCCAGGCGGTGCTCGACAGCCCGGCGCTGTTCGCCGAGCACCTCGGCGGCACGGCACCCGATCGCCGCCTGTTCCTCGACTACTGCCACCTGACCGCCGAGGGCATCCAGGTCACGGTCGCCGCCGTCGCGGCCGCCGTCCTCGGCCTGCTCGGGGCCCCGGCCGCGCCCTACCGCGAGCTGCTGGCGCTGGTACCGGCGCCGCCGCCCGCCGTCGCGTCGGAGGCCCACTTCCTCGCAGCCGTCCACAATGCCCACTGGTGGCAGGGTGCCGACGTGGTCCGTCATCACATCGAGGCGGCGGTACGGCAGTCGGCCCATATCGTCGCCATCATGATCGACTTCCTCGAGCTGCAGGCGCGGCGGGCTCCGCTGCCGATGGGCCGGGCGGCCGAGCGGGTCGCCGAGCGCGGCTCCGAGCTGATCCAGCGCTACCTGTTCGAGTACAACCGCCAGCAGCTCGACCCGCTGCTGGCCGGGACGATCGCCGACGCCGTGGCGGCCCGGCACCCCGAGACCCGCCGGGACCTGGTGCGCCTGTGGATCGCCGAGCACGGGGTGGCCGAACGCGACACCGATCTGCTCGAGCGGTACTACAGCTCGGCCGCCCGCCAGCCGCACGACCTCGGCTGGGTCACCGGCGCGCCGGGCACCCCGGATCGGCACTATCACCGGGCGTTCACGGCGCGGTCGGCCTTCACCTTCGTCGCCGGCGGCCCGCAGGCCGTCGAGCTCGCGCTGACCTGCCGATCGCCGCACGCCGACCCGGACGACAACCGGGTGGCGGTGCTGGTCAACGGGAGCCCGGTGGCCGGCCTGGCCCTGACGTCCCGCTGGGCGAGGCACACCATCGGCGTCGCGCCCGGCGTCGTGCACGAGGGGCTGAACGAGGTCACCCTGCGCTGGCCGCCGCCCCGGTTCCCGGGCGACGCCGGGCTCGCCCGCGTCGCCGAGGACTATGTCGAGGGCCGGGTCGTCGAGCCGCGCTGCGGCTTCGGGGACATCCACGCCTTCACCGCATCGCCGGGACGCGCCGGGTGACGCCGCTGTCGTACGGCCAGCAGCGACTCTGGCTGCTGGACCGCTTCGCCGGGACCGGCTGGACCTACAACGTCGTCATCCACGCCGAGATGCGCGGGGACCTGGACGTCACCGCGCTGGGCCATGCGCTGCTCGACGTGCTCGCCCGCCACGAGGCGCTGCGGACCGTCTTTCCCGACCAGGACGGCCTGCCGCGGCAGGAGATCGTGCCGATGGCCGGGGTGGTCTCGCCGCTGCGGGTGCTGCAGCACGCCCCGCACGACATCGACGCCGCGGTGGAGCGGCTGGCGCTGTCGCCGTTCGACCTGTCGCGGGAGATCCCGCTGCGGGCCGTGCTGATCCCGCGGGCGCCGCGCGAGCACGTGCTCTACCTGGTGATGCACCACATCGTCGTGGACGGCTGGTCGATCGATCCGCTGCTGCGCGACCTCGGCCGGGCGTACGGGGCCCGGTGCCGGGGCGGCCGGCCGGACTGGGAGCCGCTGCCGGTCCAGTTCGCCGACTACAGCCGATGGCAGCGCGACGTCCTGGGCCCGCCCGACGATCCCGGCTCGCTGCTCGGCGAACAGCTCGCCTTCTGGCGCGCGGCGCTGGCCGGGATGCCGCAGGAGCTCGACCTGCCCGCGGACCGGCCGCACGCCGAACCGACCGGCCACCGCGGCGGCGCCGTCGTCGTCACGATCGACGCCGCCCTGCACCGCGATCTGCTCGCCCTGGCTCGGCGGTCGCGCACGACGCTGTTCATGCTGCTGCACGCGGCGACGGCCGCGCTGTTCAACCGGCTCGGCGCGGGCGAGGACATCCCGATCGGCACGGGCGTGGCCGGGCGCCCCGACGAGGCGCTCAACGAGCTCGTCGGCTTCTTCGTCAACACCGTCGTCCTACGGGCCGACGTCTCCGGCGATCCGACCTTCCTCGAGCTGATCCGGCGCGTGCGGGCGGCCGACCTGGCCGCGTTCGACCACGCGGAGGCGCCGTTCGACCTGGTGGTGCAGGCGCTGGCGCCCCGCCGGGTGCCGGGCCGGCACCCGCTGTTCCAGGCCATGCTGGCGATCCAGAGCGACTACGCCGGCGCTCCCGACTTCCCGGGCCTGGCGGTGGCGACCGGCAAGAGCCAGCTCGTCGAGCAGCGCTCGGCCCGATTCGACCTCTTCTTCGACCTGTCCGAGACCCGCACAGCCGACGGGCGCCCGGACGGCGTGACCGGCTGGCTGAAGTTCGCCGCCGACCGCTGGGACGAGGCGTCGGCCACGGCCCTGGCCCGGTGGCTGGTGCAGATGGTGACGGCCATGACCCGCGCGCCGGACACCCGGATCTCTCAGGTCGTGCTCGCCCCGGCCGAGCAGTGGCGCGCGTTCACCGACCGGCGGGGCCGGGGCGGCCCGGTTGAGCGGCTGCCCGAGAGGGCCGGGGCGCCACCGCCGCCCGCCGGGCCGCGCACGCCCCGCGAGGAGATCCTCGCCGGGATCTTCGCCGAGATGCTCGGCCGGGAGTCGATCGGGGTTCACGACGACTTCTTCGACCTGGGTGGCCAGTCATTGCTGGCGGCGCGGGTGGCCACCCGCATCCGCGCGGTCTTCGGCGCCGAGCTCGACCTGAGCGCCGTGTTCCGGGCTCCGACCGTCGCCCGGCTCGCCGCCCGGCTGGACCGCACGGATCCGGTGCGCACGGCCCTGCGGCCGGTCGATCCCCGGCCCGACCCGCTGCCGCTCTCGCCGGCGCAGCAGCGGCTCTGGACACTCGAACAGATCCACGGCCCCAGCGCCTCGTACAACATTCCGACCGCGGTACGGCTGCGCGGGCCGGTCGACGCGGACGCGCTCGCGGCGGCGATCCGCGATGTGACCGACCGGCATGAGGCGCTGCGTACCGTGTTCCGGGCCGAGGACGGGGAGCCGCACCAGTGCGTCCTGCCGCCGGGGGAGGCGGTCATCGAGCTCCGGCGCCCGGCCACGGCCCCGGCCGGGCTCGACGATCTGATGCTCGAGCTGGCCGCGGCCCCCTTCGACCTGTCCCGCGGGCCGCTGATCCGTGCCCACCTCATCGCGCTCGGCCCCGGCGAGCACGTGCTGCTGCTGGTCGTACACCACATCGTCGCCGACGGGTGGTCGCTGCGGCCGTTGTTCGAGGATCTGTCCACGGCCTACTCGGCGCGCCTGGCCGGGACCGGGCCGCGGTGGCGGGCGCTGCCGGTGCAGTACGCCGACTGCGCCCTCTGGCAGCGTGACCGGCTCGGCGACGAGGCGGACCCCGGCAGCCCGATCCGCAGGCACCTCGCCTTCTGGGAGCGCACGCTGGCCGGCGGGCCCGACGAGCTGGCCCTCCCGTTCGACCGGCCCCGGCCGGACCGGCCCTCGCTGCGCGGCGACCTCGTCCCGATGCAGATCGACGCCGAGCTCCATCGGCGCCTGCTGGCGCTGGCCCGCCGCTGCGCCGTGACCATGTTCATGGTGTTCCAGGCGGCCCTCGCGGTGCTGTTCGCGCGGCTGGGGGCCGGCGAGGACATCCCGCTCGGCACGGTCGTCGCCGGCCGGGACGACGACGCGCTCGACGACCTCGTCGGCTTCTTCGTCAACACGCTCGTCCTGCGGACCGACCTGCGCGGCGACCCGTCGGTGACGGCCCTGCTGGCCCGGGTGCGCGAGGCCGACCTGGCCGCCTTCGAGCACCAGAGCGTGCCCTTCGAGCGGCTGGTCGAGCACCTGAACCCGGTGCGGTCGGCGGCGCGGCACCCGCTGTTCCAGACGATGCTCGTGCTGCAGGACACCGCCGTGGCGCAGCCGCGGCTGCCGGGAGTGCGGGCCGAGTTGCTCGATGCCGGCGGGACCCGGACCGCGAAGTTCGACCTCACGCTTTTCCTGACCGAGGAGGTCCGCGAGGGCCGTCCGGCGGGGGTCCGCGGCGCGCTCGAGTTCGCCACCGACCTGCTCGACCGGCCGACCGCCGAGCGGCTGACCGAGCGGCTGCTGCGCGTGCTGACCGCGATGGCCGGTGATCCCGAGACCCGGATGAGCCGGATCGACGTGCTCGGGCCGGGCGAGCGCCGGCAACTGCTGGCGTGCAGCGGCACCACGGCGCAGTTCCCGGCCGACCGCCGCCTCCATGAGCTGTTCGAGGACCGGGTGCGGGCCGATCCGGACGCGACGGCCGTGGTGCACGGCCCGCTGCGGCTGACGTACGGCGAGCTCAATGCCCGGGCCAACCGGCTCGCCCGGCACCTGCGCGCCGCCGGGGCCACCCGGGCAGCGCTCGTCGGCGTGTACCTCGAGCGCGGCCTCGACCTGGTCACGGCGCTCCTGGCGGTGCTGAAGGCCGGTGCCGGCTACACCCTGCTCGACCCGGCGTTCCCCGCCGAGCGCACCGCGGCCGTGCTGGCCGGAATCGGCCGGCCGCTCGTCGTCACCGACGCCGCCGGTGCGGTCCGGCTCAGGGACGCGCCCCTGATGGACCTGGACGCCGAGGGCGCGGTCATCGCCGCACGGCCGGGCGACGACCTGGGCGTCCCGGGCGACGCGGGCGATCTGGCGTGCGTGATGTTCACGTCAGGCTCGACGGGACGTCCGAAGGGCATCGCCTCGCCGCACCGGGCCCTGGCCGGGACCTACTTCGCGCAGGAGTACTGCGACTTCGGCCCCGGCGAGGTCTTCCTGCAGTGCTCACCGGTGTCGTGGGACGCCTTCGCGCTGGAACTCTTCGGCGCACTGCTGCACGGCGGACGGTGTGTCCTGCAGCCCGGCCACCTCCCCGAGCCCGACGCGATCGAACGACTCACGGCCGAGCACGGCGTGACGATGCTGCAGTTGTCGGCGAGCCTGTTCAACTACCTGCTCGACGAGCACCCCGGAGTGTTCGCCGGCCTGCGGTGGGCGATGACCGCGGGGGAGGCGGCGTCCGTGGCCCACGTCGGCCGGGCGCTCGCCGGCCACCCCGGCCTGCGGGTGGTCAACGGCTACGGCCCGGCGGAGAGCATGGGACTCACCACCTACCTGGAGGTCACGCCGGCCGCGCTGGGCGGCGCGAGCGTGCCCATCGGGGTCCCGGTGACCAACAAGCGGGCCTTCGTCCTCGGTCCCGGCCTGGAGCTCGTCCCGGCGGGCGTCATCGGCGAGCTCTACGTCGCCGGCGTCGGTCTCGCCCACGGCTACCTGGGCAGGCCCGGCCTGACGGCGGAGCGGTTCGTCGCCAACCCCTACGGCCGGCGCGGCGAGCGGATGTACCGCACCGGCGACCTCGCCCGCCGGCGCGGCGACGGCACGCTGGAGTACGCGGGCCGGATCGACGACCAGGTGAAGATCCGCGGCTTCCGGGTCGAGCCGGCCGAGGTCGAGGCCGTCCTCGCGCGGCACCCGGCGGTCGCGCAGGCGGCGGTCGTGGCCCGCGAGGACCGCCCGGGCGACAGGCGCCTCATCGCCTACGTGGTGGCCCGGCCGGACGTCGCCTTCGACGCGGGCGACCTTCGCCGGGCGGCCGCCGCCACGCTGCCGGACCACCTGGTGCCGAGCGCGTTCGTGCGGCTGCCGGCCCTGCCGCGAACCCCGAACGGCAAGCTGGACCGCCGGGCTCTGCCCGCGCCGGTCACCGCCGCCGGACCCGGGCCCGGGCCGCGCACCGCCGCGGAGGCGACGCTCTGCGCGATCTTCGCGGAGCTCCTCGGCGTCGAGGGGGTCGGCGTCGACGACGACTTCTTCCACCTCGGAGGCCACTCGCTCGTCGCGGCCCGGGTGGTGGCCCGCATCCGCGGCCGGCTCGGCGCGCACCTGACGGTCGGCGACGTGTTCGCGGCCCCGACGGTGGCCCGGCTCGCCGAGCGGGTCGCGTCCGCCCCGGCCGCGGCGTCCGCACCTCGGCTGCGACCGCTCGCGCGGCCGGACGCCCACTGACGGGCCGGCGCACCCCGGCGGCCGAAACTGCCGAGAAGTTGCCGCTGATGCCGCCGACACCGCCCACGGCGGGCTCGTACATTGACCACGGTAAACCCGCCGGCTTCGGCTCGCCCGCTTCCGAGGAGACCGACGTGACCAACCCGTTCGACGACGAGGACCGGACGTACCTGGTGCTGGTCAACGACGAACGCCAGCACTCGCTGTGGCCGGCCACCATCGCCGTGCCGGCCGGCTGGGTCACCGCTTTCGGCGAGGACACCCGCGCCGCCTGCCTGGACTATGTCGAACGGCACTGGACGGACCTGCGGCCCGCCAGCCTGGTCGCGGCGGCGAGCGACGACCCTGCATGATCCCGCTGTCAGCGGCCCAGCAGCGGTTGTGGCTCCTGAGCCAGATGCAGGGCCCCTCGCCGGCCTACAACGTGCCGCTGGCCGTGCGGCTGCGGGGCGAGCTGGACCGCGCCGCCCTGCGGCTCGCCGTGTGCGATGTCGCCGGGCGGCACGAGAGCCTGCGCACCGTGTTCCGGGTCCGCGACGGTGTGCCGGGCCAGGAGATCCGGCCCGCGGACACGATCGGCCTCCCGCTGCCGGTCACCGCCGTCGCCGCGGACGAGGTACCGGCGCGGCTGGCCCGGCTGGCCGAAGTACCCTTCGATCTCGGCACGGAGCTGCCGCTGCGGATGCACCTGCTGGCGGTCGGTGAGCGCGAGCACGTGCTCCTGGCCGTCCTGCACCACATCGTCACCGACGGCGCCTCCAACGGGCCGCTGTGGCGGGACCTCTCCATCGCCTACCGCGCGCGGCTCGGCGGCGAGCCCCCGGACTGGAAGCCGCTGCCGGTGCAGTACGCCGACTACGCGGTCTGGCACCGCGAGCTGCTGGGCGACGACGCCGACCCGGACGGGCTCGCCGCCCGGCAGCTGGCGTTCTGGCAGCGCGCGCTGGCCGGGCTGCCACCGGAGGCGACGCTGCCGGCCGACCGCCCGCGCCCGGCGCTCGCCTCCCACCGCGGCGCCGCGCACACCGTGCGATGCGCGCCCGGGCTGCACCGGGGTCTGCTGCGGCTGGCCAGACAGACCGGCACCAGCCTGTTCATGCTCGCCCAGGCCGCGACCGCCGTCCTGCTGGCGCGCTACGGCGCCGGGCCCGACATCCCGATCGGTTCGTTCGTCCAGGGCCGCCCCGACGAGGCCCTCGAGGACCTCGTCGGCTTCTTCGTCAACACGCTGGTCCTGCGCACCGACACCGCCGGCGACCCGACATTCCGGGCGCTGCTGGAGCGTGTGCGCGCCGCCGACCTCGCCGCCTGGTCGCATCCGGACGTGCCCTTCGACCGGGTGGTGGAGGCGCTCAACCCGCCGCGGGGCGCCGCCCGCCATCCGCTGTTCCAGGTCCTGGTGACGATCGAGGACCCGGCGGCGGTACCGGACTTCGACGGACTGGTCGCTCAGGCCGAGCCGGTCGACGCCGGCGCCGCGAAGTTCGACGTGACCGTGATCGTCACCGGTCACCGCGACGGCGACGGCGGGCCCGGCGAGCTGGAGATCACGATCCAGTACGCCGCCGACCTGTACGAGCCGGAGACGATCCGGGCCGCGGCCGACGGGCTCGTCCGGATCCTGGCGGCGATGCAGGCCGACCCGGACCGGCCGATCGGGACGGTGGACCTCCTCGGCCCGGCCGAGCGGCAGCGGATCCTCGTCGAGTGGAACGACACCGCCGAGCCGGAACAAGACCGGCTGCTCGCCGAGCGGCTGCGGTGCCAGGCCGCGGCCACCCCGGACGCGCCGGCCGTCCGGTGCGGCGGCAGCGAGCTGACGTACCGCGAGCTGCACGCCCGCGCCAACCGCCTGGGCCGCCTGCTCGCCGCGCGAGGCGTCGGCCCGGAGTCGCTGGTGGCGATCGCCCTGCCCCGCTCGATCGACCTCGTGGTGGCACTGCTCGCGGTCGTCAAGACCGGCGGCGCCTACCTGCCGGTGGACCCCGGCCATCCGGCCGAGCGGATCGCCGGCATCCTCGCCGACGCCCGCCCGGTCTGCCTGCTCAGCACCGGGTCGCCCGCGTACGACGTGCCGTGCCTCGTCCTCGACTCCGACGAGACCCGCCGCGCGCTGGCCGCCGAGCCGGACACCGAGCCCACCGGGGCCGAGCGAGCCGGCCGTGAGCACCCCGCCTACGTCATCTACACCTCCGGCTCGACCGGCCGGCCGAAGGGCGTCGTCGTGCGCCACGGCGGCCTGGCCAACTTCCTGACGGCGATGGCCCGGCACGTACCGCTGGACGGGAACGACCGGCTCCTCGCGGTCACCACGGTGGCCTTCGACATCGCCGCCCTCGAGCTGTTCCTGCCGCTCGTCAGCGGGGCCGCCGTGATCCTCGCCGACGCCGGCGAGGTGCGCGACCCGGCGGCCCTCGTGGCGCTCGCCGAGGCGGCCGGGGCCACGGTCATGCAGGCGACTCCGGCCCTGTGGCAGGCCGTCCTGTCGGTCGCCGGCGAGCGGCTGGACGGCGTGCGGAAGCTGGTCGGCGGCGAGGCCCTGCCGTCCGGGCTGGCGCAACGGCTGCGCGGGCCGGGCGCGTTCAACCTCTACGGCCCGACCGAGACCACGATCTGGTCCACGCTCGACGTGCTGTGCGGCACGACACCACCGCCGATCGGGCGGCCGATCCGCAACACCCGGGTCCACGTCCTCGACGAGGGGCTGCGCCCGGTCCCGCCCGGCGTGCCGGGGGAGCTCTACATTGCCGGCGCCGGGCTGGCGCGCGGTTACCTCAACCGGGCCGGACTCACCGCGGAGCGGTTCGTCGCCGATCCGTTCGGCCCGGCGGGATCGCGGATGTACCGCACCGGCGACCTCGGCCGCCGGCGGCGCGACGGCCGCCTGGACTTCCTCGGCCGGGTCGACCACCAGGTCAAGCTCCGCGGCTTCCGGATCGAGCTGGGCGAGGTCGAGACCGTCCTGGCGGGCGATCCCGGCGTCCGGCGGGCCGCGGCGATGATCCGCGGTGCCGTGCCCGGCGACCCCCGGCTGGTCGCCTACCTTCTCGTCGCGCCGGACGCCGACCCGGCCGCCGTGGTGGCACGGGCCCGCGACGCCGCCCGGCGACGGCTGCCGGAATACATGGTGCCCTCGGCCCTCGTGGTCCTCGACGCGTGGCCGCTGACGCCCAACGGCAAGCTCGACCGCGCCGCCCTGCCCGCGCCCGCGTTGGATGCCCCGGCCGGCGGCCGCCCGCCGCGCACCGCCGGCGAACAGGTGCTCGCCGCGCTCTTCGCCCAGGTCCTCGGGCTGAACCGGGTCGACACCGACGCCGACTTTTTTGCCCTCGGCGGGCACTCGCTCGCCGCGACCCGGCTGGTCGGCCTGATCCGCTCGGTGCTGGGCGTGGAGTTCTCGGCGCGCACCTTCCTCGAGGCGCCGACGGTCACCGGGGTGGCCGACCGGCTCGGCGGCGGCCGGGCCGCGTCGATCCCGTTGCGCGCCGCGCCCGTCCGGCCCGATCGGCTCCCGATGTCGTTCCAGCAACGCCGGCTGTGGTTCCTCAACGAGCTCGACGGCGGCGTGGCCTACAACATCCCGTTCGCGCTGCGCCTGACCGGCGACGTCGACGCCGGGGCCATCGAGGCCGCCCTGGGCGACGTCGTCGAGCGGCACGAGGTGCTCCGCACGGTGTTTCCGGCGGCGGACGGCGGGCAGTGGCAGCACGTGCGGCCCGCGGCCCAGGCCCGGCCCGGCCTGCGCGTGCTGCCGACGGATCCGGCGTCGCTGGACCGGGAGCTCGCCACGGCGGCCGAGCGGCCGTTCCGGCTGACCGAGGAGCATCCGCTGCGGGCGTACCTGTTCGCGCTGGGGGCCCACGACCACGTCCTGCTGCTCGTGGTGCACCACATCGCCTGCGACGGCTGGTCGCTGGCGCCGCTGCTGCGCGACCTCGCCGAGGCCTATGCGGCGCGCCGGGCCGGTGCCGCGCCGGGCTGGGCCGCTCCGCCGGTGCAGTACGCGGACTACGCGCTGTGGCAGCGGGCGGTGCTCGGCGACGGGGCCGAACCGGACAGCCTCGCCGCGCGGCAGACGGCCCACTGGCGCGAGGCGCTGGCGGGGGTACCGAACCAGCTTCGCCTGCCCTATGACCGGCCCCGCACGCCCGGCACCGGCCTGCGGGCGGGGCTCGTCGGCTTCGAGGCGGGCGCCGACGTGGCCGCGGGGCTCGCCGCGACGGCCCGTGCCGCCGGGTGCACTCCGTTCATGGTGTTCCAGGCCGCCGTCGCCGTCCTGCTCTCGCGGCTGGGCGCCGGCACGGACATCCCCCTCGGCACGGCCACGTCGGGCCGCACCGACGAGGTCCTCGACGGCCTGATCGGCTTTTTCGTCAACACCGTGGTGCTGCGCACCGACCTGTCCGGGGACCCGGCCTTCACCCAGCTCCTGGCCCGGGTCCGGAAGGCCGACCTGGCCGCGTTCGCCAACCAGGACGTGCCGTTCGAGTCGCTCGTCGAGGCGCTCGCGCCGGAGCGGATCCCCGGGGCCAACCCGCTGTTCCAGGTCAGCGTCTCCATGCGGATCGGCGGGGACGCGCAGGTCGCCCTGCCGGGGCTGCAGGTGGCGTGGCAGGAGACCGGGCCGGGGCTGGCCGCCTTCGACCTGTCGTTCGTCCTCGGCGACGACAGCGAGGCCCCGGGTGGCGGGCTGAGCGGCTCGATCCGCTATCGGGTGGACCTTTTCGACAGCGTCACGATCGAGAAGATGGCGGCCGGCCTGGTCCGGGTGCTCGAGGCGGTCATCGCCGACCCGGACGTGCGGGTCGGGCAGATTCCGCTGCTGTCCGCACCGCAGCGGCGGCAGATGCTCGTCGAGTGGAACGACACCGCCCTCGAGGTACCGCACGGCACGGTGCCCGAACTGTTCGCCGCGCAGGCCGCCCGGACCCCGCACGCGCCGGCCCTGGCCTGCCGCGACGCGACGCTGACCTATGCCGAGCTGGACGCTGCGGCCAACCGGCTCGCCCACGAGCTCGCGGCGCGGGGCGTCGGGCCGGAGGCGATCGTGGCCCTCGTCCTGCCGCGCACCGAGCAGGTCACCATCGCGCAGCTCGCGACCCTCAAGGCCGGCGGGGCCTACCTGCCCGTCGACCCTCGCTACCCCGCCGCCCGGATCGCCCTGCTGCTCGAGGACGCGGCTCCGGTGGTGCTCGTCACCACCCGGGACCTGGCCGCCACTGTGCCGGCCGGCACCGCGGCGCCGGTCCTCGTCCTGGACGACGCGGCGGTCCGGGGCTCCCTCGCACGGCGCCCGGCCACCGCACCGGACCTGCGCGGTCGCCTGCGCCCGGCCCACCCGGCGTACGTCATCTACACCTCCGGCTCCACCGGCCGTCCCAAGGGGGTCGTCGTCTCCCACGCCGGAATCCCCAGTCTGGTGGTGGCGGCCGTCACCGAGCTGGGATTCGGCCCTGACTCGCGGGTCCTGCAGTTCGCTTCGGTGAGCTTCGACGCCTCCGTCCACGAGACCTGGGCCGCGCTGCTGACCGGGGCCTGCCTGATCGTCGCGGAGGAGCACGACCGGGTCGCCGGACCGGGACTCGCCGACTTCCTGCGGCTGCGCCGGATCACCCACGCGATCCTGACACCGGCCGTGCTCCTCGGGACCGAGCTCGACGAGGTCGCCGCCGGGCTGAGCGTGGTGACGGCCGGTGAGGCGTGCCCGCCCGCGATCGCCGCGTCCGCGGGGCGATACCGGCGGCTGGTCAACGCCTACGGGCCGACCGAGTCGACGGTGTGCGCCACCATGCACCCGCTGACACCGGGCGACCCGGTCCCGCCGATCGGCCGCCCGATCGCGAACACCCGCGTCTACGTGCTCGACGCGGCGCTGGGCCCGGTGCCGCCTGGCGTGCCGGGCGAGCTCTACATCGCCGGCGACGGCCTGGCCCGGGGATACCTGCACCGGCCGGGGCTCACCGCCCAGCGCTTCGTCGCCGACCCGGCCGGCGCGCCCGGCGCGCGGATGTACCGGACCGGCGACCTGGCGAGCTGGACCCGGGACGGCCGGCTGACGTTCCTCGGCCGCACGGACGACCAGGTGAAGATCCGGGGTTTCCGGATCGAGCCGGCCGAGGTCGAGACGGTCCTCGCGGAGCAGGCGGCGGTGGGCCAGGTGGCAGTGGTACCGCGCAACGACCGCCTGATCGCCTACGTCGTACCGGCGGCACCCGGCATCGCGCTGGACGGGAATCAGGTGCGGCGGCTCGCGGCCGAGCGGCTGCCCGACTTCATGGTGCCGGCCGTCGTGGTGCTCGACGCGCTCCCGCTCACCCGCAACGGCAAGGTCGATCGTTCGGCGCTGCCGGACCCGGGCGACGGCCGGGCCGGTTGCGCGTCCACCGTGGCGGCCGACCCGCGGGCTGCGGTGCTGGCCCGGCTGTTCGCCCAGGTTCTGGACGTGCAGCGGGTCGGCGTCGCGGACTCGTTCTTCGACCTGGGCGGCCACTCGTTGCTCGCGGTGCGGCTGATCGCCCTGATCCGGGCGCTGCTCGGCGCCGAGGTGAGTATCCGGACCCTCTTCGAGGCGCCCACCGCGGCCGCCCTCGCATCTCGGCTCGACGAGGCGCCCAGCGACGAGTTCGCCGGCGTTATCGAGCTGCGGCGCGGCGGCGGAGCCGGGCGGCCGGTGTTCTGCTTCCATCCGATCGGCGGGCTCAGCTGGTGCTACTCGGCCCTGCTGCCCTACCTCGACCGCGGCGATGCCGTCTACGGCATCCAGGCCACCGAGAGCCACGGCCGCTTCCGCCCGGTCGGGTCGATGGCGGAACTCGTCGAGCGGTACACCGGCCTGGTCACGGCGACCGACCCGGACGGGCCGTACGTTCTCGTCGGCTGGTCGCTCGGTGGCGTGCTCGCCTACGAGATCGCCGGTCGGCTGCGGGACGCGGGGCGCGACGTCGAGCTGGTGGCCATGTTCGACTCCCGGCCCTACCCGCGCCCGCTCTCGTCCGACGCCTCCGACGAGGAGTTCGTCGCCTGGGTCGACCGGGAGATCGCCGGCAGCGGCCGCGCGGACGGGGTCGTCGGGGATCGGCAGCGCCGGACGCTGATCCGGGCCGCACGGACCATCGCCGGGGTGCTCGGGCCGCCGCTGACCCGCTCGTACTCCGGCCGGGTGCTCGCCATCGAGGCATCCAGGACGGCGGCGGACCTCGGGCCGCTCGAGCCGGCGTGGCGGCCGTACCTTCGCGATCCCGAGCACCACGCGATCGACGCGGAGCACTCGTCGATGCTCACGCCCGCCGCGGTGGCCCAGGCCGGCCCGATCCTGCGCGCGGCCCTGGCGGCGCCTCGGCCCGCATCCGGCGGCGACCGGCGGCCGAGTTGACCGGGGACAGCCGGCCGGCCGGGCTCGACATCCCCGACCCGGACGAGCCCCGCCCGACAAGCGACGACCGCTGCGTGTTCATCCGGCCGACGCTGGGCGCGGGCAGCCGGGTCGTCGCGGGGGAGTATTCGTACTACGACGCCTCCCAGGACAGCGCGACGTTCGAGGAGGACCGGGTCCTCTACGCGTACGGGGCGCAGCGGCTGCTGATCGGCCGGTTCTGCTCCATCGCCGCGGGTGTCCGCTTCGTCATGGCCGGCGCGAACCACGTCCACAGCGGCCCTACCGGCTTTCCGTTCTTCAACTTTCCGGGGGACTGGCAGGACGCGCTGCTCGACCCGCTCATCGCGCGGGGCCCGAAGCACAAGGGCGACACGGTGATCGGCAACGACGTCTGGATCGGCCGCGACGCGACGGTGATGCCCGGCGTCACGGTCGGCGACGGCGCGATCATCGGTGCCTGCGCGGTCGTCGCCGCGGACGTCGACCCGTACCACATCGTGGCGGGCAACCCGGCGCGGCCCGTCCGTGCGCGCTTCTCACCGGACGGTGTCGCCATGCTCCTCGCCGCGCGATGGTGGGACTGGCCGATCGAGGTCATCTCCCGCCACCTCCCGGCCCTGGTGCTCGGCACGCCGCAGGACGTGGCGGCGATCGCGGCGACCGTGGGCCGGCCCGCGCAACCCGGCACCGAGACCCGACCATGGACATAGCCGCGGACGGCATCGACCTCGCCGATCCGGGCCTGTACGCGACGGGCGATCCCGAGGCGGTCTGGGCCGCGCTACGCCGGAGCAGCCCGGTGTACCGCAACCGGCGCCCCGGCGGCGGCGAGTTCTGGGCGGTGACCCGGCACGCGGACGCGGTTCGGGTCATGCGCGACAGCGCGACGTTCACGTCCGAGCGGGGCATGCGTCTCGACCAGAACCCGGCGGCCGTCGCGGCGGCCGCCGGCCGGCTGATGATCGTGACCGATCCACCCCGTCACGCGCAGATCCGCCGGCTGATCGGCGCGGTGTTCACGCCCCGCCGGGTGGCCCGGCTGGAGCACGACCTGCGCGCGCTGGTCGGCGAGCGGCTCGATCGGGTCCTGTCCGGCGAGCCGTGCGAGTTCACCGATTTCGCGGCCGTCGTTCCGGTTGCCGTGATCTGCGACCTGCTGGGTGTTCCGGTGGCCGACCGGGAATTCATGCTGCATTGCACGCGCGTTGCCTTCGGCGATTCCGGCGCCTCGGAAATGGATCGGCTGGCGGCGCACGCGAGCATGCTCGACTATTACCAGGAATTGGTCGACGAGCGTCGGCGAGAACCGGGTGACGACGTGATCAGTGCAATGCTCGCCGGTACCGTCGACGGCATTGCCCTGACCGACGAGGAGATATTCCTGAATTGCGACGGGCTCGTCTCCGGCGGCAACGAGACGACCCGGCACGCGACCGTCGGCGGCCTCCTCGCCCTGATTCGCCATCCGCACCAGTGGCGGCTCGCGGCCGGCTTGCCCGGGCGGGTCGACGCGGTCGTCAACGAGATCCTGCGCTACACCAGCCCGGCCATGCACGCCCTGCGCACGCCGAGAACCGACGTCGAGGTCGGTGGCCGGCGCATTCGCGCCGGAGAGCCGGTGGCCGTGTGGCTGCCGTCCGCCGATCGGGACGAGGTCGTCTTCGAGCGGGGCGACGAGTTCGACGTCACGCGGGCCGCGGGCAACCACGTCGCGTTCGGCGTCGGCCCGCACTACTGTCTCGGCGCGGCGCTGGCCCGCGTCGAGCTGCGGGTGGTCTTCGGGGAATTGCTCGCCCGGGCCCGCGGGGCCGAAGTCGCCGGCCCGGTCCGCCGGTTGTCGTCCAATCTCATCTGGGGGTTCGAATCGCTGCCCGTGCGTATCAATGCCCGATAACGGATGGCCGTCTTGTGTCTGCCATATCCTGATCTATTGACATCAATCTGAACGCACAGTACCATGACGATCTGGAATCACGGGGGTGCGGAAATAGCGACACGGAAATGCCCGGCGATGGGTTGGCTCGCGGGATTTCCGGACCCAAGACGCCAGTGTTGTCGTCGGGTTCCGATTTCGTCAATGTTCCAAACCGGGGGATGGGAATGACGGACGGGAAAGAAATGGGTCGATTCGCCATATTACTGAAAAGGATGCGCACGCAGGCCGGCATGACGCAGCGGCACCTCGCCGACCTGTCGACGGTGAGCGTGCGGGCGATCCGCGACCTCGAGCTCGATCAGACGCGCAGCCCGCGCCGCGAGACGGTCCGGCTCCTCGCCGACGCGCTGCGGCTCACCGGGCCGCGGCGGGCCGCGCTCGAGCAGGCGGCCGTGAGCACGGGCGAGTGGCTCGCGGGCGACCTGGTGCCGCCACCGGCCCCGCTGAGCCCGTTGCTGGGGCGCGAGCGGGACGTGTCGTCGCTGGTCACGCTACTGGAGTCGAGCGGGCACCGGATGATCACCGCCGTCGGCGTCGCCGGGGTCGGCAAGACGCGGCTCGGCCAGGAGGTCGCCGTCCAGCTGCACCTGCGGGGGCGCATCCCGGCCGTCTGGCTCGACCACGACGAGCGGGTTCCGCCCGCACCGCACCGCGCCTCGCCCGACCGGCTGGGGGCCGGGCTGCGCGTGCTGCTGCGCGGCGAGCCGGTCCTGGACGAGCTGGCCCACGCGGTCGGTGACACCCGGATCTCGCTGATCGTCGTCGGCACCAACCTGGACCGCACCGTGCAGAACCGGCTGCGCATGCTGCTGCTGCGCTGCCCTGGCCTGCGGGTGCTGTGCGAGTCCCGGGAGGCGCCCGCCGAGCCGAGCAGCACGGTCTTCCCGGTGCTGCCGCTGGCCGTCCCGGAGTGGCAGTTCGGCGTCGCGGAGACCGATCCCGCGCGCTATCCGGCCCTGCAGTTGCTGCTCTCGCAGTACGAGCAGCTGCGGCCCGACGCGGCGGTCGACCACGAGATCGCGACCGCGCTCGCCGGCATCTGCTGGTATCTCGACGGCATCCCGACGGCGCTCGAATCGGTGGCGCCCTGGATGCTCCTCTATGATCCGGTCCGCCTCCTGGACATGACCCGCCGGGACCCGCTGCGGCTGATCGCGCAGCGCGCGGAGACCGGGACCGGCCTGACCGAGGCCCTGCGCGGCACCGTCTGCGCACTGGAGCCGTGGGACGCCGAGGTGCTGCGCCGGCTGGCCGCGGTGCGCCGCCCGTGGACGCTCGAGCAGGCCCTGGAGCGCATCGGGGACTCGCTCGTCACCTCGGTCAACCGGATCTACGCCCTGTGCACGCGTGGGCTGGTGCGCCCCGTGGAGCCGGCCGGCGGCGGCGAACAGCGCTTCACCGTGCTCAACCTGGTGCGGTGCCTGCTCGCGGCCGACGGCGTGCCCGCGCTCGAACGCCACGCCTAGGACCGGACCCGGCCCGTGGCGACGGCCCCGTCGGTCGGGGCCGTCGCCACGGGCCGGTGCGCGGCTACCCGGCGATGTCGTAGGCCAGGTTCGGGCGCAGCCATCGCTCGACCTCGGCGACGCTGCTCGCGCGGCGCCGAGCGTAGTCCTCGATCTGGTCGCGGCCGAGGCGGCCCACGGTGAAGTACCGCGACTGCGGGTGCGCGAAGATCAGGCCGCTGACGCTCGCCGCCGGGGTCATCGCGAACGACTCGGTGAGGCCCAGGCCGAGGCTGTCCGCCTGGAGCAGCTCGAAGAGCGTGCGCTTGGGGCTGTGGTCGGGGCAGGCGGGATAGCCCAGCGCCGGCCGGATGCCGCGAAACCGCTCCGCGTGCAGGTCCGACACGACCGGCTGGGCGTCCGGCTCGAACCAGGTGCGTCGCGCCTCGAGGTGGATGTACTCGGCGAACGCCTCGGCCAGCCGGTCGGCCAGGGCCTTGACCATGATGGCGCTGTAGTCGTCGCCGGCTGCCTCGTACTGCGCCGCCAGCGTATCCGCGCCGTGGATGGCCACGGCGAAGCCTCCGAGGTGGTCGCCGGCCGGGGCGACGTAGTCGGCGAGGCAGCGGTTGGGCCGGCCGTCCGGCTTCTCGGTCTGCTGGCGCAGCATCGGCAGCCGCACCTGCGGGCCGGTGCCGTCCGGCCGTAGGACCAGATCGTCGCCCTCGGCGTGCGCGGGCCAGATCGCGAACGCACCGCGCGCCGTGAACGACCGATCCTTGATGACTTTGTCGAGCATCCCGTTGGCGTCCTCGAACAGCTCCCGCGCGGCCGGCTGGTCGAGGATTGCAGGGTACTTCCCGGTCAGCTCCCACGCCAGGAAGAGGAACTGCCAGTCGATCAGCTCCCGGAGCGTCTCGAGGTCGGGCTCGACGTTGCGCAGCCCGGTGAACGCCGGGACGGGCAACTCGTCGAAGGAGACCCGCTCCCGGTTGGCCCGCGCCCGGCCGAGATCGAGCATCGGGGTGTGCCGCCGACCGGCGTGCTGATCGCGCAACCGCTCCTGCTCGGCCCGGTTGCGGGCGTCAGCGTCCGCCACGCGGTCCTTGTCGAAGAGCTCGGCCACGACCCCGACGACCCGCGACGCGTCGGCCACGTGGACCGTGGAGCCGGGGTAGGCCGGGGCGATCCGGACCGCCGTGTGCTGGCGCGAGGTGGTCGCGCCGCCGATCAGCAGCGGCAGTGCCAGGCCCCGCCGTCGCATCTCGGAGGCGACGTCGACCATCTCGTCCAGCGACGGCGTGATGAGCCCGGACAGACCGATCGCGTTGGCGCCCTCGGCGACGGCCGTGTCGAGGATCTTCGCCGCCGGTACCATCACGCCCAGGTCGAGAACCTCGTAGTTGTTGCAGCCCAGCACGACGCCGACGATGTTCTTGCCGATGTCGTGCACATCGCCCTTGACGGTCGCCAGGACGATCTTCGGGCGCTGCCGGCCGGTGCCGAGGCCGTCGCGCTCGGCCTGCTCCTTCTCGGCCTCCATGAACGGCTCGAGATAGGCCACCGCGCGCTTCATCACCCGCGCGCTCTTGACCACCTGCGGCAGGAACATCTTCCCGGCGCCGAAGAGGTCACCCACGATCTTCATGCCGCTCATCAGCGGGCCCTCGATGACCTCCAGCGGCCGGGCCGCCATCTGCCGGGCCTCCTCGGTGTCCTCCTCGATGAACTCGACGATGCCGTGCACCATCGCGTGGGACAGCCGGTCGCCGACCGGCGCGTCGCGCCAGGCCAGGTCCACCGTGCGGCGCTGGCCCGACCCGGTCACCGTCCCGGCGAAGGTCACGAGCCGGTCGGTCGCGTCGGGGCGCCGGGCGAACAGCACGTCCTCGACCAGCTCGAGCAGGTCTCGCGGGATGTCCTCGTAGACCGCGAGCTGGCCGGCGTTGACGATGCCCATGTCCAGGCCGGCCCGTACCGCGTGGAAGAGGAACGCCGCGTGCATGGCCTCCCGCACGGTGTCGTTGCCGCGGAAGGAGAACGACAGGTTGGAGATGCCGCCGGAGATCCGCGCACCGGGGCAGCGCTGCTTGATCAGCGGCAGCGCGTCGAGGAACGCCTTGGCGTAGTTGTCGTGCTCGGCGATCCCGGTCGCCACGGCGAGGACGTTGGGGTCGAAGATGATGTCCTCGGGCGCGAAGCCGGCCGCCCCGACGAGCAGGTCGTAGGCCCGGCCGCAGATGGCCACCTTGCGCTCGGTGGTGTCGGCCTGTCCCTCCTCGTCGAAGGCCATCACCACGACGCCGGCCCCGAAGCGGCGGATGGTGCGGGCCTGTTCGAGGAACGGGGCCTCGCCCTCCTTCAGGCTGATCGAGTTGACCACGCCCTTGCCCTGCAGGCACTTCAGGCCGGCGGCCAGGACGCTCCAGCGCGAGCTGTCGATCATGACCGGGATGCGGGCGATCTCCGGCTCGGTGGCGATGAGGTTCAGGAACCTGGTCATCGCCGCCTCGCTGTCGAGCAGGTCGGCGTCCATGTTGACGTCGAGGAGGTTGGCGCCCCCCTGGACCTGCTCCAGCGCCACCGCGGCGGCGCCCTGGAAGTCGCCGGACTCGATGAGCCGGCGGAAGCGCTTGGAGCCGGTGACGTTCGTCCGCTCGCCGATCATCACGAAGCCGGTGTCCGGCCCGATCGCGAAGGGCTCCAGCCCGCTGAACCGGGTGGCCGGCGCGGCGGCCGGGGTCGGGCGGGGCGCCTGCGGGCGGACCGCGGCGGCGACCGCGGCGATGTGCGCGGGAGTGGTGCCGCAGCAGCCGCCGACGACGTTGACCAGGTGCGACTCGGCGAACTCGCCGAGGTACGCCGCGGTCTGCTCCGGAGTCTCGTCGTAGCCGCCGAAGGCGTTGGGCAGCCCCGCGTTGGGGTGGGCGGCGACGTACGTGCCGGCGATGCGGGACAGCTCCGCCACGTGCGGGCGCATCTCCTGCGCGCCGAGCGAGCAGTTGACCCCGACGATGAGCGGACGGGCGTGCTCGATCGAGCGCCAGAACGCCTCGACCGTCTGCCCGGACAGGGTGCGGCCGCTGAGGTCCACGATCGTGACCGAGATCCACAGCGGCAGGTCGGGCGCCACCGAGCGCGCGGCCGAGATCGCCGCCTTGGTGTTGAGGGTGTCGAAGATCGTCTCGATGAGCAGCAGGTCGACCCCGCCCTCGGCCAGCGCCGCGATCTGCTCGGCGTAGGCCGACTCGACCTCGTCGAAGGTGACCGCACGGTACGCCGGATCCTCGACCCGGGGCGAAAGGGACAGCGTGACGTTCATCGGACCGACGGACCCGGCGACGAACCGGCCGCCGAACTCGTCCGCCGCCTGGCGCGCCAGCTGGGCGCCGCGCACGTTCATCTCCGGGACCAGGGCCTCCAGGCCGTAGTCGGCCTGGCCGACCCGGGTCGCGGTGAAGGTGTTGGTCGTGGTGATGTCGGCGCCCGCCGCCAGATACTGCCGGTGGATGTCGAGGATCACGTCGGGCCGGGTGAGGTTGAGCAGATCGGGATCGCCGGTGACGTCGTGGGAGTGATCGTTGAACCGATCGCCGCGGTAGTCGTCCGGCGTGAGCCGGGCGCCCTGCAGCATGGTGCCCCAGGCGCCGTCCAGGACGGCGATCCTGCGGCGCAGGAGATCGTGTAGCGCGTCTGACGAGGTACGCACGCTATGCCTTTCCTTGTGCTGGAAGGGCGCCCTTGGCGTGTCCATCGGTGCGAGCGTGGCGGGTGATCGACCCGTTGCAGCGCCTCTCGCTCCGGTGACAAGTTTAGTCAATGCCAGGCTCGGGGTTATTCCCGGGCGCGGGCCACAGGTCCTCAGCGGCGACGTCGGTGGCGTCGTATCGCCCCAGTGCGCTCACCAGTAACCGCAGCTCGAAGGCCAGACAGGCGGCGAAACGCTCAAGCCCGGACTCGGGATCCTCGTCGGCCGCGAGCAGCGCGGCCCGGCCCAGCCCCACCGCCCGGGCACCGAGCGCGATGCACTTGACGGCCCGGGCGCCCTCCCAGATCCGGCCGCTGACCAGCAGGCACGAGCCGCCCGGCCGGATCCGGCGCAGGCACTCGGCCAGCGGCAGGCCGACCTGGTCGAGAAACCCGGTCGGAGCCCACCCCGTGCCGGCCTCGGCGCCGTCGACGGTCACCGCGTCGGCCCCGGCCCGCCAGGCGGTCGCGGCGGCAAGTCCGACGTCGCGCCCGGGCGGCAGCTTGACCCAGACCCGGGCCCGCGGGTAGTTGTTGCGCATCAGCCGGACCTGCTGGCGGAGGATCTCCTCGGTGAAGGTGCCCGGGCTGGCGCAGCGCAGGACGTCGTCGCCGGCCAGCGTGAGGGTCGCGAACCGGGAGCCCCGGTCCGCCGTGGCCGCGGGAAGGACCGTCAGGCCGCCCAGCCCCGGCTTGGCGCCCTGACCCACCTTGAGCTCGAAGGCGAGCCGGCCGGACTCCAGCAGCGGCTGCACCGCGGGATCGCTGTAGACCAGGTTCCACACCTCGGCGTCGGCGTCCTCGGTGCTCTGCTGGACCGCCACGCCCCCGGTGTGGTCCGGGACCTCCCGCGCGTATGCCCGCACCCGGCTGCGCAGATCGTCGTCACTCGCCGGGCCGAGGCGGCCGTAGCCGTTGACCGGCACCACGTTCTCCCCGACGACCATCGGCAGCCCGAGCCGCCCGGCCTGACGGGCGATCGCGACGCCGCGCCCCAGGCCGGCCGCCGCGGTCGAACCGAAGGCGGAGACGAACAGCGGCAGCGGCGATCGCAGCCCGCCGATCTCGGTCTCCAGCCGGACGTCGTCGGGCCTGGGCTCCCGGGCCAGCTCGACGAGCTTGGCCAGCCGGTCGGGCATGAACACCGGCGGCACCAGACGCAGGGCGTCGAGCCCGTCCGGGGCCGGGCCGGCGCCGGGGACGGCCCCGAACAGCACCTTGCCGTATTCGCCCCGGTCCGGGAAGGCGGCCGCGATTCCCTCGCGCGCCCGCCGCCGCACCTGCTCCGCCGGGAACCCGCCGGCCGTGAGGGTCACGGCGATACCACCCCGGGGAGCTTGGGGTAGGCGCTCGCCTGCCAGATCGCCTCGCGGCCGGCCAGGTACCGGGTCAGCCGCTGCACGCCCAGGCCGAAGCCGGCGCTGGCCGGGATGCCGTCGCGGGCCAGCCGGAGATACCACCCGTACTTGGCCGGATTCTCGCCGGTCTCGCGGATGCGCGCGACGAGGCGGGCGTACTCGGATTCACGTTCGCTGCCGCTGGCCAGCTCGCCGTACCCCTCCGGCGCGATGAGGTCGAAGTTGCGCAGGACGCCGGGCCGCCGCGGGTCCTCCCGGTCGTAGAAGCCCCGGGAGCCCTTCGGATAGGCGGTGACGAAGAACGGCCGGGCGGCCTTCTCCGACAGCATCCGCTCACCCGTCCAGTCCAGCTCCGCGTCGGCGCTCTGCGGGTGGCCGAGCCGCCGCAGATCCGCGACGGCGGTCTCGTGGGGGATCCGCTCGAAGGGATTGTGCAGCAGGTCGGTGAAACTGCCGGGGTCACGGCCGAGGGCCGCCAGCTCGTCGCCGAGCTCGGACACGACGCCGGCGGTCACGTGCCGCAGCAGTTCCTCGGCGACCCGCATGGCGTCGTCCCGGCCGCCGCCGGCGATCTCCACGTCAATCTGGTGGAACTCGACCAGGTGCCGGCCCGTGGCGCTGGTCTCGGGCGGCTCGAGGCGCACGTTCGGCGCGACGTAGAAGAGTTTGTCGAAGGCCAGCAGCGACGCCTGCTTGTAGAGGATGGCGCTGGTCATCAGCTTGTACCGGTGGCCGTAGTAGTCCACGTCGACCTGCTTGGCGCCGCGGCTGCCCGGATCGGTCACCGGACCGATGATCGGGGCCAGCAGCTCGGTGAAGCCCTGCCCGGTCAGGTAGCGCCGGGCGGCGACGAGGATCTGGTGCTGGATCAGCAAGGTCGAGCGGGTGTCCGGCCGCCGCAGATGCTCGCGCGGATCGGGCGGGGGTGCGATCATGGCGTTCCTGCTCTCCGGGAGGTGGCGGTGGGCCTGCTGGCACCGGCGGCGTCGAACGTGTCGCGCGTGTACGACAGGCTGGTGAGCAGCTGCGCGGCGGTTGTCCCGGCTCTGGCGGCCGGGCCGGGCGGCGGGTCGATGGGCATGCCGCCGACCCGGGACCACCGCAGCCAGCCGTCGGGAGCGACGTAGCTGCGGGTGCGGCCGTGGTTGTCGGGGTGCAGGCAGTAGGGGACGTCGAAGTGGCCGCGGGTGACGGCCCGCAGGAGGGCGCGGCCGACGTCATCGTGCAGGCCGAGCACCGCCGCGACGATGGTCCGGGCCTCGCGCAGGACCTCGTTCTCCGCGGTCTGCGGTGCGGCAGGCGTGTCCCGGACGCGCGCGGCGGCCAGCGACGCGATCCGCAGCGCCTCGACGTTCTCGGCGACGGTCGGGATCCGGTGCGCCTCGGCGGTCGTCTTGACGATGAGCCGCGCCGCGCCGGTCTGCACCGCGAGCGCGGCCGCCGCCCGCAGCAGCCGCCGCGCGCCCGCCCCGGTCCGCGGGTACAGCCCCATGTAGGCGTAGACGACGATGTGCCAGTCGATGTCGGCGAGCAGCTCGGCGCCGAGAACGGCCAGGGCCCGCACGGCCAGCCGGTCCTGGGCCGGGCTGGTCTGCTGCGCGTAGCTGAGCGACACGCTGCGCAGGCCGTGCTGGCGGAAGAACAGGGCCTCCAGGATGCTCGTGGCGACGAGCAGGCCGGGCGGGCACAGCTGCCCCATCATTCCGCCGCCGAAGGTCTCCAGATGGGCCTGGGTGTCGCCGTCCGGTGCCCGGGTGAGCAGCTCGCAGGCCCGCTCCCAGTTGGCGATCGACTGCCGCAGCGGCACGCGTCCGTACGGCAGGCAATAGGAGACCGGCCCGCCCTCGGTCGCGTGCAGGCCGGCGTGGCGCATCGCGCGAACGATCGCACCCGGCTGCGCGGAGCCGTGCCGGACCTGGACCGGGAAGCCGGGGCGCGGCACGCCGGCGAGCATGGACCGGTTGACGGCCCCGCCGTGCGCCACGATCGGGTACCCGTTGAGCGGCACGCCGGCGTTCAGCGCGCGGCGGGCCTCGCCGTGCAGCCCCAGACGCGTGTAGCTGTCGACGGTGACCGTCCCGGCCGCGGTGACCGGAGCTGCGCGCACCGCCAGCAGCCCGGCGCGCATGGCCGCCGGGTCGCTGAAGCCCATACGGGGCTGGACGACGAGCTGCCCGGCCCCGCGCGCCCGCCGCACGTACGCGCCGAAGGAGTCGCCGGCCGGTACGGTCAACGCCGGATGGCGGGGGACAGCGCGCCGACGAACGCGCGGAAGCGGTCCAGATCGTCCTCCGTGACGACCAGGTCGAAGCCGGCCGCCAGCAGCCGCGCCGCGCCCGCGTCGAGGTCCCCGAGGTCGGTGCCGAGCTTGCCGCCGATGGCCATCGCGGTGCCGGCCAGGGCCGCGTGCCGGCGCAGGGCGGCCGCGACCCTGGCACCCTCGTCGAAGCCGTGCCCGTTGACGCTGCTCACCACGAGCAGATCGGGGCGGCGGGCGAGGCACTCCTCGACGAGCATCCGGTCGGGCACACACGGGCCGAGGTTGGTGACGTGGTGCCCCCACTCGGTGAGCAGCAGCTCGAGGTAGACAAGGCCCCAGGTGTGCGACTCCGACGCCATCGAGGCGAGCAGGACCTCGAGCGCGGGAGCCGGCCGGTCGCCGCCGGCGCTCGGCGCGCCGCTCGCCACGGCGGGTAGGGCCAATGCCATCGACTCGTCCCTTCGGCAGCCGGTCCGCGTGACACCGCGCACCCCGTCCAGGCTAGGGGCGGCGCCGGGGACCGCAGGCAGCAGCGCGGGCGGATGGGGGGCAGTTCGCGCCCGCGGCCCACGTCGCCGAAGCCGCCGTCCGTCTGCCGCCGGCATTGCCGGGCCGGGGCGCCCGCGGCGCCTACTGTCGCACCGGACAGGCGGCTGCGGGACGAGGTGGCGAGCGGTGACATCCGAGGAGGCGGCCGCGCGGGCACGGGTGGAGCGGTTGCTCCGCACGCTGTTCGCCGAGCTGCTGCAGCGCGATCCGATCGGCGCCGACGACGACTTCTTCGAGCTCGGCGGCCATTCGATGCTCGCCACCCGGCTGGTCAACCGGATCCGGCAAGAGTGCCACGCCGAGGTGCCGCTGCTGATCGTGTTCGAGCACCCGACGCCCGCGGAGCTGGCCCGGCACCTTCCGCTGGGCCGCCGGGCGCGACCGGCGCTGCGGATCAGCCCGCGCACCGGGGACGAGCCATCGGGAAGCGACGGGTAAGGGGCCACCAGATGTCTGATGCGGCGGGACGACACCTCACGGGGACGGTGCAGCGGCCCAGCGGCCTGCCCGCGCACCGGTACCGCCCGTTCACCGCCCCCGATCTGCCCGACCGGCGATGGCCGGGCCGGCGGCTGGAGCGGGCCCCGCTGTGGTGCTCGGTCGATCTGCGCGACGGCAACCAGGCGCTGGTCGAGCCGATGGGCGTCCCGGTCAAGCATCGGCTGTTCACCCTGCTCACCCGGCTCGGCTTCAAGGAGATCGAGGTCGGGTTCCCCTCGGCCAGCCAGATCGACTTCGACTTCGTCCGCGAGCTCGTCGAGCGCGACCTCATCCCCGACGACGTGACGATCCAGGTGATCACGCAGGCCCGGGCCGAACTCATCGAGCGGACGTTCGAGGCGGTCCGGGGCGCGCCGCGCGCGGTCGTTCACCTGTACAACTCCGTCTCGCCGGTGCAGCGCTGCGTGGTGTTCGACGCCGGCCGCGAGGCGATCCTCGGACTGACCGTGCAGGCCGCGCGGCTGTGCACGGACCTCGCCGAGCGGCACGAGGGCGGCCGGATCCATTTCGAGTACTCGCCGGAGTCGTTCACCGCGACCGAGCCGGACTACGCGCTGGAGGTCTGCGAGGCGGTCATGGACGTGTGGCGGCCCGAGGACGGGCGGCCCATCATCCTCAACCTGCCCGCCACCGTCGAGTGCACGACCGCCAACGGCTTCGCCGACCAGGTGGAGTGGATGCACCGCAACCTGTCCCGGCGCCGGCACGTCTGCCTGTCGGTGCACCCGCACAACGACCGCGGTACCGGCGTGTCGGCGGCGGAGCTGGCGCTGCTGGCCGGGGCGGACCGGGTCGAGGGGTGCCTGTTCGGCAACGGCGAACGGACCGGCAACGTGTGCCTGGTGACGCTGGCCATGAACCTCTTCTCGCAGGGCATCGACCCGATGATCGACTTCTCGGACATCGACGAGGTCCGCCGCGTCGTGGAGGAGTGCACGCGCCTGCCGGTGCACCCCCGTCACCCGTACGCGGGGGAGCTGGTCTACACCGCGTTCTCCGGGTCGCACCAGGACGCCATCAAGAAGGGTCTGGACGCGCTCGACAAGCACGCCGCGGCGGCCGGGCGCCCGGCCGCGGAGCTGCCGTGGGCGGTGCCGTATCTGCCCATCGACCCGCTCGACGTCGGCCGGTCCTACGGGGCGGTCATCCGGGTGAACAGCCAGTCGGGCAAGGGCGGGGTCGCGTACCTGCTCCGGACGGCGGTCGGCCTCGACCTGCCGCGCCCGCTGCAGGTCGAGTTCTCCCGGATCGTCCAGCGGCACACCGTCGAGCACACCGCGCAGTTCGACGCGGCCGCCGTCTGGGACCTGTTCGCGCGGGAGTACCTGCGTCCCTCGGACCGGGTCCGCCTGACCGGTGCGATCCGCGACGGCGTCGCCGACGTCCTCGTCGACGGGCGGCCGCACGCCGTGACGGTCGCGTCGGTCGCGGGCCACCGCCTGCCGGACGGGTCCGTGGCCGTCGCCTACGCCGAATGCGTCGTGGCCGGCGAGACGGTCTGGGGCGTGGCGACGCACCCCGAGGAGGAGTCCGCCGTCCGCCTCGCCGTGGCCGGCGCGGTGAGCCGCGCGACCGCCCCGACCGCCCCGCACGATGTGGCCTGATCCGCCGTGCTGCTGCGAACCCTGGACAGCCGCGCCGGCGCGGCCTGGAACGGGCCGGACGCCGGGCCGGTCACCTGCTTCCTGCTGCACCACGCCGGCGGGTCGGCGGCGAGTTTCGCCGAGTTTCCCCGGCACTTCCCGCCCGCCTGGCGGCTGCGCGCCGTCGAGCTGCCGGGCCGGGGCTCCGCCATCGACCGTGCGCCCTGCATCGGTACGGCGGACGCGGTGGCGCAGCTGCTGCCGCTGATCCTCGCCGAGGCCGAGGCGTGCCGGTTCGCGGTGTTCGGGCACAGCCTCGGTGCGCTGGTCGCCTACGAGCTGGTCCGGGCCCTGGAGCGCGCCGGCACCCCACCCGCCTGGCTCGGTGTCTCCGCGATGCCCGGCCCCGCGCTGGTCCGACGGCGCTTCCCGCAGCGCAGGGACCGGTGGCCGCGGGAGCGGCTGGTCGAATTCATCCGGCAGGTGGGCGGGACGCCGGTCGAGATGCTGGACGACGAGGCGACGGTGGACTACATCGTCAAGGTGCTGCGCCAGGATCTCGCCGTGGTGGACACCTACGAATTCGTGCCGGGCAACCGGCTCGGGGTACCACTGTCGGTCTTCTGGGGTGACCAGGACCCGCTGACGGAGCGCTCCATGGTCGAGGACTGGCGCCACCACTGCGCCGCGCCCGTGGAGTACCACTGCTGGCCGGGCGGCCACTTCTTCCTCTTCGACCAGGTGCCGCGACTGGCCGAGGCGATGACGTCCGGCGTGCGGCGGGCCCGGCTGGGATCGTTCGGCACGCTCGCCGGCCGACCGGCATAGTCAGGCCAGGACCGGTCCAGGGCCGATGCGGTGCCCGATGCCGCGCCGGCTGTCGAGGTGCACGTAGATGCGGTGCAGCCAGCGGTCCCGCCCGTCGTAGCGGGGGGTGAAGGTGCTGCGGCCGTGCACGACGAGGCGGTTGTCCAGGAACATCATCTCGCCCGGGCGCAGCACCGGCGACGTCCCCGCCTTCAGCAGCGCGGCCCCGAGCAGGTCGAGCGCCGAGCGCGCCTCGCCGTCGAGTGCGGCGGTCGCGTGGAAGTCCACGCGCAGCTCCGGATCGGACCCGCCGCCCAGCACCGGGTGTGGCGCGGTGGCCGCGCCGGCACGGAACGACGGCGGCGCCTGCGTCACGAACCGGGGGCTGCTCAGCACGGCGATGGCCGCCGCGTCGAGGTGCGGCAGCGCCCTGCGCACGCAGGACAGCAGGGTGGCCGCCCGGCCGTCGCGGTCGCCGCGCAGGCAGAGCAGCCCCACGTAGTCGGGGCGGTGCGGGTGGAACGCATTCTCGGTGTGCAGCTCCAGCGGTACCGAACCGGCGTTGCTCTGCGACGCGGCGAGCGTGCGGACCGGCACGACGTTCTGGACGAGCGCCCCGGCCTTCTCGTCGCGGAAGGCCATCACCTCGCCGAGCGCCTGGCCGAGCAGCATCGCCACCGCGGCCGGGCCGGTGGCGTCGCGCTCGACCGAGTCCCGCGCCGACGGTGTGTCGCGCAGCCGGGCGGCGTCGATCGGCAGGTTGCCGATCCGCAGCGTGCCATGCGGTCCGGCGTCGTGGCGAAAGTGCCGCAGCGCCGCGAGGAGCCGGTACGGCAGCCGGCAGCTCAGGTGCCGGGCGTGTCCCAGCCAGTCCGGATCGTCGAGCAGCCCGGACGACGAGCGGGTCAACTCGTCGGCGGCGGAGCCGACCGCCGACCGCTCGTCCTCAGTGAGGTCGACGGCACGCGCCGCCGACGGCGGGAAGACGTCGCCGGGCGCGGCAAGAACGGACACGATGCGGCCTCTCGTCAGGCGGGCGTGGACGGTTGCGGTGCGAGCCGCCGGCGCAGCGCGCCCCGGTCGACCTTGCCGTTGGCGGTCAACGGGATCCGGTCGACGGCGATCACGATCTCCGGAACCATGTGGCCGGGCAGCGCGGCGGCGACGTGCGCGCGCAGGGCCGCCGGATCGACCGGGCAGCCGGCGGCCGGTACCACGAACGCCGCCAGGGCCCGGTTGCTCCCCTCGCCGCAGGCGTCGGCCACGACCTCTTCGACATGCGGGTGGCCGCGCAGCCGCGCCTGGATCTCGCCCAGCTCGATCCGGTAGCCCCGGATCTTCACCTGATGGTCGAGCCGCCCGAGGAACTCCAGCGTGCCGTCGGGGCGCCAGCGGGCCTGGTCGCCGGTGCGGTAGAGCCGAGAGCCGGGCGGCCCGTACGGATCCGGCAGGAACCGCTCGGCCGTGAGTGCGGGCCGGCCGAGGTAGCCCCGCGCCACGCCGGCGCCGCCCACGTACACCTCGCCCGGCACGCCGACCGGCACCGGCTCGAGCCGCTCGGTCAGGACGTACATCGTGGTGTTGGGGATCGGCACCCCCAGCGGCACCAGGTCCGTCGCCGGCGGCTCGGTCACCGGGCAGCCGGAGTTGCCGATGGTGATCTCGGTGGGCCCGTACTCGGTCCCCACGACGGTGCCGCCGGGCCCCGCGAAGTCGATCCACCGCTGGGCCAGCTCGCGGGTGAAGGCGTCACCGGCCGCGACGACGATGCCCGCGAGCCCGTGGATCTGCTCGGCGGTGAGATCGAGGCTCAGCAGGTCGAGGTGGCCCGGCGTCATCTTGAGGAAGGCGTACGGCGCGCCGGCGGCGAGCAGATCGCCCAGTTCGGCCAGGGACAGCGGATCGGGCAGCAGATGGACCGCCTGCCCGGTCAGCAGCGGGGTGAGCAGGCTCGGCAGCCCCAGGTCGAAGCCGATCGAGGAGAAGAACGCGGAGCCGCCGCCGCCGCGGGCCGCGTAGGCCTCGACCGTCCACAGCAGATAGTTGGCCAGGCCGGCCTGGGTGACCATCACGCCCTTCGGCGCCCCCGTCGAGCCCGACGTGTACATCACGTAGGCGAGCCGGCGGGGGTCTGCGGCGACGGGCGGCGGCGACGGCGGCCGTGTGTCGATCGCGGCCCGCTCGTCGTCCAGCCGGATCAGGCGGCAACCGCCACCGAGGTCCGGCACACCGCCGCCGGCCGTGACCACCAATTGGCTCGCCGCGCCCTGCACGAGCACGCGCAGCCGGGCCGGTGGCAGGTCGGGATCGAGCGGCAGGAAGGCCGCCCCGGCCCGCCAGACGCCGAGCAGGGCGGGCAGCAGGTCGGCGGTGCGCCGCAGGCAGACCCCGACCAGCGACTCCGGCCGGGCGCCGAGGGCGAGGAGGTGATGGGCGATGCGGTTGGCGCGCTCGTCGAGCTCCCGATAGGTCAGCGCCGCCCCGGCGAGCCGCACGGCGATCGCGCCGGGCGTCCGGGCCGCCTGCGCCGCGACCAGGGCGGCGGTCGTGTGAGCCCCGCGGTCGGACACGGGCCCGGTGCTCCAGGTGCCGAGCACGGCGCGGCGCTCATCGGGCGGCAGGTACGCGGCCCGGGCGTCGCCGCCGGGATCGGCGGCCATGGCGGTGAGCACCGCGCGGTACATGGCGGCGAGGCCCTCGACATAATCGGGTGCCACGCCGCGGGCCCGGATTCGCAGACCGTCGCCGGTGGCCGTGACCACCAGCCCGAACCCCTGGCCGACCGGCTCCGGCCCGGTGGACGCGAGCCCGAACAGCACCCGGTCGGCGGGCCGGGGCGCGTCGGCCCCGGCGTGCGCGGCCGTCGTCGCGGTGCGCGTCACCAGCTCCCGCCAGGTCGCCGCCGCCCGGTACCGCGCCGTCGCGGCGTCCGGGCCGCCGGTGACCTCGGCGTCGAAGACGGGCTCCTCGCTGAGCATGCTCAGGACCTTGAGGTGCGCGGCCAGCAGGACCGGACCCGGCTCGGCCCCGCAGGCGTCGGCGAGCCGGGGGAGGCCGCCGGCCAGGCCGACTTCGGCGTGGTGGTCGCCGTCCGCTGGCGTGCGCCAGGCCGCGGGCAGCGTGAACAGCGCGCTCACGGCCGCGCCGCAAGGTCCGCGACGATCCCGGCCGACTCGTCGAGGACGAAGTGGCCGGTCGGCAGCAGGTGCATTGTGAACCCCCGGGTCGTCTCGTGGCGCCAGGCCGCCAGCTCCGGGAAGCCGACGTAGGCGTCGTCCCGGCCGCCGACGACGTCGAGGGGAAGATCCAGCGGCGCGCCGGGCGGGAAGACCGCGCGCTCGACCAGCCGGTAGTCGGCCCGGATGACGTCCTCGAACATCGCCATCAGGTCGGGGTCGTCCAGGACCGCCGGCGCGATCCCGCCGAACTGCGCAATCTGTGCGAAGAGGGCGTCACGGCCCAGCAGATGCCGGGGCTCGCCCGCCGGGGCCGCGCCCGGCGCGCCGATCGAGGACACGACGAGGCGGGCCGGCAGGGGGCCGCCCGTGTCGCGCAGCCGCCGGGTCAGCGCGAAGGCCAGGTACGAGCCGGAGCAGTGCCCGAACAACACGTACGGCCGGTCCAGTACCGGTCGCAGCGCGGGCTCGAGGAGGTCCAGGAGGGCCGGCAGCTCCTCGACGTGCGGCTCGTCCAGCCGGTTCTCGCGGCCCGGCAGCCGGACCGCGCAGACCTCCACGTCCGCGTCGAAGCGATCAGGCCAGTCGTTGTACACGGCGGCGCCGGCCCCGATGTGCGGGAAGCAGATCACGCGCGCGGCCGGGTCGGCGACCCGGCGCGGACGGGCGAGCCAGCGCCGATCGACGAGCCGGCCGCCGGTGGCGAGACGGAGGTAGCCCGGCGAGTGCGTGGACCCGGTCACGGCGCGGTCCGGGCGGCGTAGACGGTGAAGACCTCGGTACCCCGGTAGTCGGCGGGCTGCTCGACGGTTGTCCGCAGGCCGTGCCGGGCGAACCGGTCGAGCACCGCGGCGAGCTGCGGGTCGCGGCCCTCGACCTCGACCACGGCGTGGCGGATGCGCGGCCACAGCGTCTCGCCGACGCCGTCGAGCACCTGCGTCTCGAAGCCCTCGACGTCGACCTTGAGCAGGTCGATCCGCTCGACGCCGAGGCCTGCCGCGACGGTGTCCAGCCGCTCGACCGTGCACGGGATGGTTTGCGGCTCGTCGAAGCGTCCTTCGAGCAGCTCGTCCACCTCGTCCAGCAGCACCTGCCGGCGCCGCTCGTCGGTCTGGGCGGCGGCGATGTTCTCGACGTACGCCCGCACCAGCGCCCGGTCCGCGGCCGGGTCCGCGTCGAAGCCGGACATCATCGTGTACCGCGGATAAAAGATGAGGTCCCGCTGCTGCGGGCGGTCGCCGAGCGCGATGTTGCACGCACGGACGCCGGGCCGGCGCCCGACGTTGCGGCGCAGGACCTCGAACGTGCCGGGCGCGGGCTCGAAGGCGAAGATGCGTGCACCCGGCCACCGGTCTGCGGCGAAGAGCGTGAACATGCCGATGTTGGCGCCGACGTCGAAGACGACCGGTGCGGGGCCGAGGTCGGCGCCGTCGCGCGGCAGGTAGATCTGCTCCTCGAAGATTTCCTGGTACAGGTACTGCGTCTCGTTGCGGTTGCAGCCGTGCACGATCAGGCCGTTCGGCATGCGCTGCCCGCCGGTCACTGCGCGGCGTCCGCGGTCAGGCTCCGGGCGAGCCGAGCCGGGGTCGGGTGGCGGAAGACCGCCGAGCTGCGCAGACTGATGCCGCGCAGGCGGGCCGCGATGACCGTGTCGACGACCCGCAGGGAATTGCCGCCGAGGTCGAAGAAGTCGTCGTCGGGCCGGACCTCGATGCCGAACATTCCCGACCAGATTTCGCACAGCACGTGCTGGGTCTCCTGCATCGACAGGCTGGGGCTGGCCACGGCAAGCAGGGTAGGAGTCCGGGTGTGCACCCGGTCGGCATCGCGGGCGGCAACTGTGCGGCAGCTTGCGCCATCTGCCGCTGTTCTGCCCCGCGAGGTGCCGTTGCGCTGCCGAACCGCCGCCTAGCCTGGCCGCACCAGGGCTCCCGTGCCGACACCGAGCGAGGCCTCCATGCAGACAGAGACGACGACCCCGGCCGCCTGGCTGGTCGTGCGCAACGCGGCGGGGCGGCACAGCATCTGGCCCGCGCACCAGCCGGTGCCGCCGGGCTGGGAGGCCCTTGGGCCGGAGCGCGACCGTGCCGGCTGCCTCGCCTGGATCGCGGAGCACTGGATTGACGCCCGGCCCGCCGGGGTCGGACGGACGCCGGCATGACCGCCGCGCTCGCTGGTCGCCGCTGGCTGATTCGCGATCCGGACCCGGATGCGCCGGCGCGGCTGCTGTGCCTGCCTGTCTCCGGCCTGGGCGCCGCCCTGTTCCGGCACTGGCCGACCCGCGTCGGCGAGATCGACGTCTGCCCGGTGCAGCTGCCCGGCCGGGAGAACCGGATGCGCGAGCCGGCGTACACGTCGATGGATGCCTTTGCCGCCGGCGGGGCCGATGCGCTGGAGCCGCTGCTCGACCGGCCGTACGCGTTCTTCGGGCACTGCCTCGGTGCCCGGATGAGCTACGCGCTGACGCGGGAGATCGCCGCGCGGGGCCGGCGTCTTCCCGAACGGCTGTTCGTGTCGTCGTGCCTTGCGCCGCACCGGGGCGGCCGCTTCGGCGGCGGCCCGTCGGGCCCGTTCACGCCCGAGACCACCGACGAGGAGTACTTCGCCGAACTGCGCCTGGGCTGCCGCCTGCGGGATGAGCCGGAGCCGCCGGACGAGCTGCTGGCCCTGTCGGTGCGGGTGCTGCGTCCCGACATCGAGCTCACGTGCGCCTATGTCCCGCCGCCGCCCGTGGGGCCGGCCGATCCCGCGTTGCGCATCACCACGATCGGCTGGTCGGCGGACCCTCACGTGCGGCCGGAGCAGATGGGGGAGTGGACGCGGTACGGCGCGGTGGACCCCATCGTGCTGGAGGGCGACGAGTACACCTACCGGCAAGGCGGCGATGACCTGCTCGAGGTGATCGCCGAGGGGTTCCCGACGTGAAAGGGATTGCAGCAACCGTGAAGACGAGCGCGACGCAGACGATCACGGCGCTCTTCGCCGAGTCGGTGCACCGGCACGCGGACCGGCCCGCGGTGTCCGACGACGCCGGCCGCCGGCTCACCTACGCCGAACTCGACCGGGCGTCGGCGCGGCTGGCGCGTACGCTCGTGCGGGTCGGGGTCGGGCGCGAGGAACGCGTCGGTGTGCACCGGCAGCGCGACGTCGACCTGGTGATCGGCATCCTCGCCGCGCTGCGGGCCGGCGCCGCGTACACCGCAGTGGACCTGCGCTACCCGAAGGCGCGCCGCGACCTGATGCTGCATGCCGCCGGTGCCCGGGTCACCCTGGTCGGCGCGGACGAGCGGGACGCGCCCGGCCCCGGCATCGCGACCCTGGCGTGCGGCCATGAGTCCGGCGAGCCCGCTGATGAGCCCGCCCCGCTGCCCGTCGCGGCCGGCGAGGACGCGGCGTGCGTGCTCTTCACGTCCGGATCCACCGGCACGCCCAAGGGTGTCGTGGTCGAGCATCGCAACCTCGTGCACTTCGCGCTCAACCCGGTCCTGCCGCAGATCGTCGCGGGCGACCGCGTGGCACAGGTGGCCAACGTCTCGTTCGACACCTTCCACTACGAGCTGTGGTGCGCCTTCGCCGCCGGTGCCGAGCTGGTCATGATGCCGTCGGTCCCGGACCTGGTGCAGAGGGACCCGGAGCGCGAGCTGCACCGCCGGCGGATCAGCGTGCTGCTGGCGCCCACCATGGCGTTCAACTCGATCGCGGTCGAGGACGCCGGCGTCTTCGCCGGGCTGCGGCTGCTGCTCACCGGCGGGGACGTCATCCGGCCGAGTGCCTGCCGGGAGGTGCTGGACAGCGCCTTCGAGGGCCGGCTGACCAACCTGTACGGCCCGACCGAGGCGACGACCGCGGTCACCGCCCACGACATCACGGCGGTCGCGCCGGACGCGGTGAGCGTGCCGATCGGCCGGGCTCTGGACGGCGCTGCGCTGTACGTCCTGGACGCCGCGATGGACCCTGTGGCACCGGGCACCCCGGGCGAGCTGTACATCGGCGGGGCCGCGACTACCCGGGGATATCTCGGCGACCCGGCGCGGACGGCCGAGCGCTTCCTGCCGGACCCGTTCGGCGAGCCCGGTTCCGTGATGTACCGCACCGGCGACGTGGTCACCCGCGACGCGGACGGCGTGGTGGAGTATCTCGGCCGCAACGACAACCAGGTGAAGATCAGGGGCTACCGGGTCGAGCCCCGTGAGGTGGAGCGCTCGCTGATGGCCCGGGCCGGCGTCGTGGATGCGGCGGTACTGCCGCAGGGCGAGGGGCAGGACCGCCGGCTGGTGGCGTTCGTGGTGCTGTGCGGCGAACTGACCCTGCCCGAGCTGCGCGGTCACGCCGAAGAGCACCTGCCCGACTATCAGGTGCCGGCCGAGTTCGTGCAGGTGGAGGAGATCCCGGCGACGCCGCACGGCAAGCGCGACGCCGCGGCCCTTCTCACCCTGCTCGCCGACCGCGACCGCAACCGTACCGACTACGTCGCCCCGCACACCGACAGCGAGCGGTACCTCGCGCGCGCCTGGCAGGAGCTGCTCGGCGCCGAATGGATCAGCACCGGCGATGACTTCTTCGCCATGGGCGGCAACTCGATGCTGGCCTTCCGGCTGTCCCGCCGCGTCGCCCGGGAGCTCGCCCCCGGTATCACCCTGGAGGAAGTCCTGAAGAACACGGTGATGCGGGACATGGCGCTCGCGGTCGACGCGGCGCTGGGGAAGGCGGAGACGGCGTGACAGCACAGCCGGCCACCACGATCGACGTCGACCTCAACGACACCGACGCGTTCGTCGAGGGCACCGAGCACCGGCTCTGGGAGCGGCTGCGCCGGGAGGCCCCGGTGCACTGGAACCCTACCGGGTCGGGCGGCTTCTGGGCGCTCACCACCTACGTCGACGTGCTGGCCGCGCTGCGCGACTTCGAGACCTTCAGCTCTGAGCACGGTACCGTCATCGGCGGTTCCTACCGCAACGGCGTGGACACCGCCGCCGGCCGGATGCTGGTGACCTCCGACCCGCCCCGGCACCGGATGCTCCGCCGGCGGATGCAGCGGCTGTTCGCCCCGTCGATGCTGGAACGGGTCAACGCCGAGGTGGTCCGTCGCGTCGGCGCCGCGCTGGATCGGCTGTGGGCCGCGGGTGGCGGCGACTTCGCGGCGGAGGTGGCGGTCGAGCTGCCGGCCGCCGCGCTGATCGCCCAGCTCGCGATCGGGCCCGAGGACGCGCTGCGGCTGGTGCGGCTGACCCGCGCGATGATCGGCTACCGGGATTCCGAGTTCCACGGCGGCATCCCCGACGAGGCCCGGCGGCTGGCCGCCGCGCAGACAGGGATCTTCGGCTTCTTCCTCGACCTGATCGACGAGCGGCGCAGGCATCCCGGCGACGATGCGGTCAGCAGCCTGCTCACCCCGGCCCCCGGTGAGCGACCCCTCGACGAGGACGCCCTGCTGTTCAACCTGATGAACCTCGTGATCGGCGGCAACGAGACGACCCAGCACAGCGCCAGCGGCGGGCTGGTGGCGCTGATGGCCGACCCGGCGCAGTGGGAGCGGCTGCGCGCCGATCCAGGCCTCGTGCCGACCTCGGTCGAGGAGTTCGTCCGGTGGACCTCTACCGCCTCATACGTGCAGCGGACGGTCACCCGGCCGGTCCGGGTGCGCGATGTCGAGCTCGGCGAGGGTGACGCGGTGACGCTGTGGATCGCCTCGGCCAACCGCGACGCGGAGCAGTTCGTGGATCCGGACCGTTTCGACATCGGCCGGACCCCCAACCGGCACCTCGGCTTCGCCAGCGGACCCCACCACTGCATCGGCGCGGCCGTCGGGCGTTCGGGGCTGAGGATCCTGCTGGAGGGCCTGCGGGCCCGGCCCGGCCGGCTGGTGCTCGCGGGCGATCCGGTCCGGCTGCGCTCCAACTTCATGCTCGAGTTCAAGAGCCTGCCCGTCGAGGTTGCGCCGTGACCCGGGCCGGCGAGGCGACCGCCGACCGGGTGCCGGTACCGGTCGACGTGGCCGACCCGGACCTGTACGCCGACGGGGATCCGCTGCCCGTATGGGAGCGGCTGCGCCGGGAGGCGCCGGTGCATTGGAACGCGTTCCACCCCGGTGGCGGCTTCTGGGTCGTGATGACGCACGCGCCGGCGGTCCAGGTCTACCGAGACAGCGACACCTTCAGCTCCGAACGTGGCATCCGGCTGACCTCCGCCCCGCCGGCGATCGACGCCGCCGCCGGGAAGATGATGATCGTCACCGATCCACCTCGGCACGGCAAGCTGCGCCGGGTGATGAGTTCCGGCTTCACCCCGCGGCGGGTGGCGGCCCTGGAGGACACCATGCGCCGGGTGCTCGAACCGCTGGTGGACCGGGTGATCGAGCGGGGCTCGGCCGACTTCGTCAGCGAGGTCGCGGCGATTCTGCCCGCCGTCATCGTCTGCCACCTCATGGACGTGCCGCTGGAGGAGCACGAGCGGTTGACCCGGCTCACCAGCAAGGCCTTCGGCGCGTCCCTGGGCCCGAGCGGCTGCCCGGTCACGCCGGTCGAGAGCGCCGAGGCCAACACCCGGATCTTCCTGCACTACGCCCAGCTGCTGCAGCGGCGCCGTGTGACGCCCGGCGACGACATCGTCAGCGCCCTGGCGCAGGGCCGGGCCGGCGGGGAGGCGCTGACCGACACCGAAATCATCATGAACTGCAACGGCCTGCTGCTCGGTGCGAACGAGACGACCCGCCTCGCCTCGGCCGGCGGGCTGCTGGCCCTGATCCGCCACCCCGGCCAGTGGCGGCGGCTGCGCGAGGGCGCCGTGGACGTCGACACCGCCGTGGAAGAGATCCTGCGATACTGCAGCCCCGCGATGCACATGGTCCGGGTGGCCCGCCGCGACGCCGAGGTCGGCGGCCGGCTGGTCCGGGCGGGCGAGCGGGTCGCGCTGTGGAACCCGTCGGCCAACCGCGACGAGGCGTTCTTCGCGGACCCGAACACGCTCGACCTCGCCCGCCGGCCCAACCGGCACCTCGCCTTCGGCCTGGGCAGCCACTTCTGCATCGGCGCCGCGCTGGCCCGCGTCGAACTTGCCGTGCTGCTGCGGGTGCTGCTGGCCAAGGTCTCGGCCGCGGAGCTCACCGGCCCGGTGCGGATGATGCGCTCCAACTTCATGTGGGGCGTCGAGTCGCTGCCGGTACGGTTGCGGCCGCCCGGGGCCCGGAAGGCGGCCGGATGAACCCGGCGAACCCGGTCGAGCAGATCGTCACCGCGGCCTGGCTCGAGGTCCTCGGGACCGACAGCGCCGCACCGCACGACGCCTTCTTCGAGTCCGGCGGCCACTCGTTCGCGGCCGTGCAGCTGCTTACCGCGGTGCAGTCCGCGCTGGCGGTGGAGTTTCCGCTCGAGTTGCTGTTCTCCGGCACCCTGCGGACGCTGATCGCCGAATGCACGCAGCGCGTCGAGGCCAAGGCGGCCGAGGGAACCCGCTGACCCTCATGCCGGCCCGCCGGCCGTATCGCCGTGCGCTCGTCCCGGACCGGCGCACGGCCTGAGGGTCGCGCCGGTCCGGGACGGGCAACGTCAGCCCTGCAGAGCTCAGAGAACGACAGCAGCCCGGCGGTGGAGATGAGGGCACAGCGAGGCGACGGGATGCGTAGGCACGGCCTGGCCGGCCCGGGTAGGTCCACCGGCGTTGGACCAGCCGGCGATGCCAAGCCAGCAGCGTGGCGGGCGTGACGAGGCGATGCCCGCGCAACCGGCCAGGCAGCAGCCGCGTCAGCGCGGACAGCACTGCCCGGTCCGGCCACGACGGTCTCGGCCGGCCGACCTGTGGGCGCAGGACCGCCACCTCGTGCCGCATGACCAACAGCTTCGCGGTCTTGGTGGCGTCGCCGCGCGACAGCCGCATCAGCCGGCCGAACACCCACGGCGCCGCACCGATGTGTCGCCTCGCGCAGCGCTGGTGTCGCATTGCGTCGTTTCGTGTCGCTCCACATCCCCCATCCGGCGCAGCGTCCCAAGGTGTCGCAACGCGTGCTTCTGTGTCGCGCCACGTCGGCGCCGGTCGGCGTTACGGCGGCTGCTTCACTCCGGGTCGGTGGTCGCGTCGGCCGCATCAGGGGCCGGCTCGGGCAGCGCCGGAGCGTCGGTGGGGTAGAGCCCGGCGGCGAACCCGTAGACCTGGTCGCCGGCCCGCGGAATCTGCGCGAATCGCCGCGCGAGCGCCTGCACTTCGGCCCAGAAATTGCGCACTTCGTCACGCGGAATGCGCGCATGCACCAGCGTGCAGCGCAGGTCGTCGGCGGCGTGCGCGGCGGCGGACTCGGCGGCCGCGGTCGCCAGGCCGTTGATGCCCGCCGCGATGCGCTGCTCCTGCGGGCTGGAGAGCACGCCGACGTACAGGGTGCGCGCGACCCGGCCGTAGTAGCGCTCCTCGATCGCGCGGACCCGGCGGGTGCGCACGACCTGGAACAGTCCGATGGTGACGAGGTGGCTCACGTGGTACGCGACCGTGCCCTTCGGCCGCCCGACCGCCTCGGCCAGCTCGGACACGGTCGCGGCGCGCTCCAGCACCAGCTCCAGCAGCGTCGAGCGCAGCGGGTCGGCGAGCGCGCGCAGCTGCTCGGGGGCGGTCACCACGAGCATGTCGCCGAGCTCGTAGTCGGGGATGGAGTGATTGACCGGCATAGTCCGATCATTCTAGGGTGTTCAAACGTCCGAGATTTTTCGATCGATCATTGGGGGGCCCGGCGATGGCCGAGGTTGTGCTCTTCCACCACCTGCTGGGGCTGACCGGCGGAGTGCGCGCGTTCGCCGACGGTTTGCGCGCGAACGGACACACGGTGCACACGCCGGACCTGTTCGGTGGCGCGCGCCCGGCCACGCTGGAGGCGGGCGCGGCCCTGGCCGCGTCGCTGGAGCAGGGCTCCGCCCCGGCCGCGCCGCAGGACGGTGGCTCGGACGAGGGCACAGCCGCGCCGCGGGACGATGCCACGCTCGAGGCCACGACCGCGACGCAACACGACGACGGCTCGGACGAGGTCAGCGTGCCGCTGGGGGAGCGGAGCTGGGAGGAGTACGACGGCATGGTGTACGCCGGCATCTCCTGGGGTGTGATGACCGCGCAGCGACTGGCGCAGACGCGGCCGGGGGCCAGGGGCGCGCTGCTCGTCGAGGCCTGCCTGCCCGTCACCGGCGAGTGGGCGATCGGCCCCTGGCCGGACGGGGTCCCGGTGCAGATCCACGGCATGGACGCCGACCCGTTCTTCGCCGGCGAGGGCGACATCGACGCCGCGCGCGAGCTGGTCGGACGGGCCGGCGACACACTCGCGCAGCTGTACGTGTACGAAGGCGACAAGCATCTCTTCACCGACTCCTCGCTCCCGTCCTACGACGCGGCCGCGACCGCCCTGGTGCTCGAACGCGCACTGGCCTTCCTGGCCGGCCTCTGACACCGGGCCCGCGAACCACAACCCACCCGTGCTCGTCGCGCGAGTGCATGCGCGTTCGCTCGCGGGCGTCGCGCGAATCCGCGTGCGCGGGTGCAGCGCTCCGCTCAAACGTGCAGCCCACCGCTCAAGCGTGCAGCCCATCGCTCAAACGGGCGACGTTCGTGCGCCCGCAGGGTGGTTACGCCGGCTCGATGGGCAGCCACAGCTCACAGGTCGCCGTGCTGAGGTCGTCCGCGCGCTCCAGGAACGCGACGATCGAAGGACCCGCCCGCAGCCGCCACGGATTCGACGGGAACCACGCGGTCGCGGTCGCGGCCCAGGCGTCCTGCAGCGCCCGCGGGAACGGCCCGGCCGTGCGGAACACCGCCCACATCCCCGCCCCCACGTCGATGGCGTGCAGGTCGCCGGGGACCGGCGTGGCCAGGGCGACGGCGACCCCGTGCAGGTAGGTGAGCGGGCTGCCCTCGGCGGCGTCGGGGTCGACGTCGGCGCTGACCTGCAGCAGCCCCGCCGGTGAGGTGTCGGCGAGGGCCTTCAGCCGGGCGTGCTCCCGCGGCGGCAGCGCCGCGACGAGCCGCTGGATGTGCGGGTTGACGCCCCGGTGGACCAGCGGGACCCGGGCCGCGTGCCCCACGAGCCGGAAGGCGGGGCGCTCGACGATGCGGGTGTCCATGGGGACGCTCCCCTCCACGGTCAGGCGGAACCTGACGCGGGGCTGGGTGCGAAGGGGGCCTCCGTCGCGGCGTACGTCACCGGGGCCGGCGCCGTGCACCGCGCGGAACGCACGTCCGAACGCCTCCGTCGAGCCGTACCCGTGCCGGACGGCGATGCTCAGCAGATCGTCCTCGCCCCGCACCACGTCGGCCGCCGCGACGGTCATGCGACGCCGGCGCACATACTCCGACAGCGGCATGCCGGCCAGTGACGAGAACATCCGGCGCAGGTGGTACTCGGTCGTGCCGGACGCCTTGGCGAACGTGCCGACGTCGAGCTCCTCCGTGAGGTGCTCCTCGACGAGGTCGACGAGCTGGTTGAGCGCCGAGATCACGGGACCATTTTTCCCTGGCTTCGCGGTGCGGACGCGGCGGCCGGCGCAACGAGGGTCGACCGGCCGATCGTCGCCACGCCGACCTGGGCGAAGCTCATCGGCTTCGAGACCACGCCGCCCACCGCGGTCGAGGAGCCGCTCCGGCGCCGCGCCGAGCGTCGGGGCGCCCGAGACCGGTTTATCGCTGGACGGGCGGCGGGCGGCCGCGGTAACGTGCCGTCGACCGTGGTCCGGCCCGAGGAGGTGAGCACCGTGAACGTTGTAGCGATGTGGGTGCTCCCCATTCCCGTCACGGTCGGGCGACTGCGGTAGGTGCCGCCCGGGAGCGTCCCTGTGGGATCTCCCGAAAGGTGACACCGATGCACACACTCGTCATCACGCGCGTCGCCGAGCGGCAGTGGCATGCCCTCGACGACGACCTCGTGGTCGGCCGCGGCGAAGCCTCGCCCCGCCCGGACGGCCGCCTCTTCCTCAGCGTCGACGCCTGGCACGACGACGTCTTCGCCCGCCTGGCCGGGGCGATGCTGGCCGCCCTGGCGCGGCCGCTGTTCACCGTCGTGGACGAGGCCGACGCCGACCTGCGCACCCGGTGGGTGCGGGCCGGGCTGACCGCCCGCCGCCGCGAATGGGAGTACGTCCTGGCCGCCGGCGGCGACGGTGCGGTACCACGGCCGGGCTTGACGCTGCTGCCCGTCGGCACCGCCGAGCTGGACCCGCTGCGCCGCCTGGACCGGGCGATCCGCGCCGAGATCGAGTCCACGATCGGGTGGGATCAGATGCCCGCGGCGGTCCTGTCCCGCCCGCTGGACCCCGCCCACTACGCGGTCGCCGCCGAGCCCGGCGCCTACGTGGGCCTGGCCCGCCTGGCGCTGCTGCCGAGGCACACGAGGATCGGCCTCATCGCGGTCCGGTCCGCTCATCGCCGGCGCGGCATCGCCTCCGCCCTGCTCGCGCAGATCCTGGCGGCCACCGCGGCCCGCGGGGTCGCGACCGTCTCCGCGGACGTGCACGAGGCCAACATCGCGGCGGTCGCGCTCTTCGAGGCCGCCGGCGCGCGCCGCACCGGCAGCAACCTCGAGCTGGTGATCCGCTGATGCCCAGGGCAACCGACGGGATCCAGCTCGAGGGCACCGTGCTGGAGTGCCTGCGCGACGCCAAGTTCCGCGTCGAGCTCGCGAACGGCCACGTCGTCCTGGCCCACATCAGCGGCAAGATCCGCAAGAACTACATCAAGATCCTGCCGTTCGACCGCGTGCTGGTCGAGCTCAGCCAGTACGACCTGTCGAGGGGCCGGATCCTGTTCCGGTACCGCAACTAGGCGCGACTAGGCGATGGCGTGGCCGTACTCGGCGGCGAGCCGGCTCAGGTCCGGCTCGCCGTACTCGGCGACCATCGCCTTGAACGCCGCGGCCTTCTCCTCGCCGAAGCGGGCGACGGCCACCGTGTACGCCGCGGCCGACACGAACCGCGGGGGCGTCGACTTGCTGTGGAACTTGTCGGCGTACATCACCAGCCGCTCCTCGCCCGTCTCCGCCACGTAGTCGCCGACCGGCAGGGGGAGGCCCTGCCGGTCGATGTCCTCGCGGGTCAGGCCGACCCCGGTGTGGTGCGAGCAGAACCGGCTCAGGGTCTCGGGGAAGCCGAGCCCGGCCAGCGCCTCGTGGCCGAGCACGCCGTGGCGGATGTACGCCTCGCCCGCGCCGAGCCGGTACACGCCGATGTCGTGCAGCAGGCAACCGGCGCGCACGAGGGCCGGGTCCACGTCGGGGCCGGCGAGCTGCGAGGCGATCCGGGCGACGATCTCGCAGTGGGTGTACACCAGCGTGAAGGCCCGCGGGGTCGGCGCGAGGCGTTCGTGCAGCGCGCGGATCTCGGCGTCGGCGGGGATCCTCATGAGGGCAGATACTGCCGCACGGCCGAGCCCACCGACGTGCGGTTCGCGCCGAGGGTGCGCAGGTCCGCGACCTTCAGCGCCGCTCCGCCGAGCACGACCCGGTGGCGCCAGTCGGGGTGGGCGGCCAGGCCGCTGCCGGGCCGGGGCACGATGAGCAGGTTCGGGCGCCGGAAGAAGCCGCGCGTGCGCACCTCGGCCCGGTCCAGCTCGCCCCACGGCACGTGCACCGGGCGGCCGCGCACCGTGATCGTCAGGCCGTGCTCGTCGACGAGCAGGCGCTGGGGCTCGCCCGGGGCCCGGACCATGCGGGCGATCGAGCTGCCGAGCCAGACCAGGATGTACACCCAGATCAGCAGCGCCGCGACGACCGCCAGATCGTCGTTGCCGGTCGGCTCGTAGACGGCGCCGAAGGCCAGGATGCTGGCGAGGAAGAACGGCAGGGCCCACAGCATGCGGGCGGCCGCCCGGCCGGCGATCGCGCCGGTGCTGGTGCGGAACTCGGCCGGCATCCGGCCCCCGGCGGGGAAGAACGGCCGCAGCGGCGCCGGCTGCGGCGGCGCGGGCCGCACGGGCGGGGCCGGCACGGCCTGCTGGGGGATGATCGGGCGCTGGGGCACGATCGGGCCGGTCGCGGCGAACGGCGGCGACACCGGCTGGGGCGAGATCGGCATCGCGGACACGGGCATCGGCGGTGGCGGGACCGCGATCGGCGACGAGATCGGCGACGAGGCCGGCGACGAGGCCGGCGACGAGACCGGGGCCGGGTGCGCCGGGACGTCGGTGACCAGCGCGCCCTCGGCGACCACGAGCTCGGGCTGGTCCAGGACCGTCGGCGTGATGCCCAGCGCGCGGTGCAGCTCGGTCGCGACCAGCGGCATCCGGGTCGAGCCGCCGACCAGGAACAGGCCCGCGACCCGCTCGCGCGGCACCCCGGACGCGGTGAGCGTCGCCGCCGTCACCGCGACCGTCTGCGCGATGAGCGGCCGGGCCCGCTGCTCCAGCTCCCCGCGGGTCACGTGCAGGTCGCGGTCGAGGATCGGCACGAGCAGGCCGGCCGAGGACTCGCGCGAGAGGCGCTCCTTGAGCATCCGGGCATCCTCGCGCAGGGTGCGGGCGGCGCGGCGGTCCGGGGCGGTCCGCGGGTGGGACAGCCGCGCCCACGCCTCGGGAGCGCTCGCGCCGGCGACGGCCCCGATCTCCTGCACGACGACCTCGTCGAGGTCGACGCCGCCGACGTCGTCGAGGCCGCGGTACGCCAGCGTCTCGAACCCGCTCGCCGTGCGCCGGACCACGGAGGCGTCGAACGTGCCCGCGCCCAGGTCGTAGACGAGGACGCTCGCCCCGGGCGGGACCCGGTGGCCGAGCACGGCGGTGAAGTAGAGCCCGGCCGCGACCGGCTCCGGCACCAGCCGCGGCGGCGGGAGGCCGGCCCGGCTCGCGGCCTGCGTCAGCACCGCCCGGCGCGCCGATCCCCACTCGGCCGGATAGGTCATGGCGAGGTCGTCGACCGTCCGCCCGGCCACCTGCCGCGCCTCGGCCGCGACCCTGGTGAGCGTGGCGGCGACGGCGGCGACCAGCGGTACCGTCGCATCACCCAGCAGCAGGTCCGGCTCGTCGACGTGGCGCTTCGGGTTCGGCTCGAAGCGCACCGGGTCGAGCTTCGCGCTGTTGATCGCGTCGCGGCCGGTCGCGAGGTGCCCGTCGGCCATGGCGTACACGGCCGAGGGCAGCAGCGGGGAGCCGTCGAACAGCAGCGGCCGCGTCTTGCCGTCGGGCCAGCGCAGGATGGCCACGGTGTTGGACGTCCCATAGTCGACCGCCAGCGCGAACAGGCTCACCCGGTGACCCTACGCGACGACGTCCAGCCCGGCCCGCGCCGAGGCCGGGGGCGGCGGCGGGGCCGGCCGGCACGGTACGGTGTTGCCCGTGCGAGTCGTCGTGGCCGAGGACCTGGCCCTGCTGCGCGACGGGCTGATCCGGCTGCTGCAGGCGCACGGCTTCGAGGTCGTGTCCGCGGTCGGCGCCGGGCCCGACCTGCAACGGGCCGGTGAGTCCGGCCGGTGAGCCCGGCCGCCGGGCGTGGCTCAGGCCGCGGCCGTCTCGGCGGCGCGGGCGCTCAGGGCCTCGGGGACGGTCGCGGCGCGGCGCAGGCGGGTGGCGCCGTTGCCCTCGTCGTGCAGGCGCGCCAGGCCGGCGTGCACGAGGTCCAGGTCGCCGTGGGCGTCCAGGGCCCGGGTGATCTCGCCCAGCAGATCCGCGACCAGGTCCCACGCGGGGCGCGCGGCGCGGTGGCGCAGGTCGGTGAGCGTGTGGCGCAGGCCCGAACGGCAGGCGTTCCAGTGCGCGGCCCGCAGCAGGTGCTCCGGTGCGACCGGCAGGGCCGAACCCGCGGCGAGCCCGGCGGCCAGGGTGGCGACCAGGCCGCGGACCAGGGCCGCGAGCAGCACCGCCTCGGCGGCCGTCGGGGCCACGTCGGCGATGCGGACCTCGACCGTCGGGTAGCGCAGCGACGGGCGGGCGTGCCACCAGACCAGCTCGGGCTCGTACATGGAGCCCGACGCGACCAGCTGCGCCACCGCGTCCTCGTAGTCGGCGAAGGACTCCAGCGGCGGCGTCGGGCCGAGGCCCGGCCAGCGTTCGATGGCGATGCCGCGCCAGCTGTCGTGGCCGGTGTCGCCGCCCTCGTGAAACGGGGAGTTCGCGAACATCGCCTGCAGCACCGGCAGCCACGGGCGCAGGGCGGTGCACACGCGCACGGCGAGGTCACGGTCGGCGACGCCGACGTGCACGTGGCAGCCGCACAGGGCCGGGTCGCGGGCGATCGGGCCGTAGTGCCGGGCGATCGCGCGGTAGCGCGGCGAGTGGGTGACGCTGCGGTCCGGCTCGGCGACCGGCGTCGCGGCGACGGCGACGAGCCGCACCCCGGCGCGCTCGGCGGCCCCGGCGGCGGCGCGGCGGTTCGCGGCCAGGTGCTCGTGCAGCTCGCGCAGCGTGGTGCAGACCGGCGTGACCATCTCCAGGGTGCTGAGCCGGAACTCGTGCCGGCTGCGCTCGCGGGCCTGCGGCGCCAGCGCGGCCCGCGCCTCGGCCACGAGCGGCAGGCTGTGCCACGAGTCCGGGTCGAGCAGCAGGAACTCCTCCTCGACCCCGACCGTCATCGACACGCGTCCAACCTACGGCCTGGTGCTCAGGCGGGCACCCGGGCATCGGGGGCGGCGAGCGCTTCGGTCTTGCGGGCGGTCTTGATGCGGTACATCTCCGCGTCGGCGTCGCGCAGGAGCGCGTCGAGCCCGGCCGGGGTGCCGGTGGCCACGCCCACGCTGGCGCCGACGCGGGCCTCGGTGCCGCCGAGCGCGTAGGGCTCGCTGAGCGCCTCGGTCAGGGCCTGCGCCAGGCGCCGGGCCACCTCCGCGTCCGTGTCCGGCAGGACCACCGCGAACTCGTCGCCGCCGAGCCGCACGGCGAGATCGTCGGCGCGCACGCGCGCGCTCAGCCGCCGGGCCGCGGCCACCAGCAGCTCGTCGCCGGTGTGGTGGCCGTGGCGGTCGTTGACCTGCTTGAAGCCGTCGAGGTCGAGCACCAGGATGCTCAGGTTCGCGGCGGGCGGCAGCGCGGCCAGGCGCTCGGCCAGCAGCGCCCGGTTGGCCAGGCCGGTCAGCGCGTCGTGGGTCGCCCGGTGGCGCAGCTCCCCGTGCAGCTGCCGCAGCTCGAGCATGCTGCGGTCGAGGTCGGTGAGCAGGCGGTCGTTGTCGTGGAAGGCGACGAGCTGCCGGGTGAGCACCAGGCCGGTGATCATCAGGACCCCGGCGGCCACGCCCCACAGCCGCGGGTCGGCGCCCCGGCCGGCCAGCGCGAACACGAGCAGCACCTGGGTCACGCCGACGGCGGCGTAGGGCATGAGGCTGAACCGCCGGCGGCGCACCCGGGCGTCCTCGCGCGGGTTGCGGGTCTGCACCTCCTGGATGCGCACGCTCGCCACCGTCAGGATGCACGACAGCAGCGACGCGACGGCCTCCACGCGCGGGTTCGGGCCGCCGGTGACGATGATGCTCGCGGCCGCGCCGAGCGCGGACCCGGCCACCCCGGCGCACCCGGCCACGCCGGCGAGGCGGGTGAACGGCGCGGTGCCGCTCAGGATGAGCTTGAGCACGCCGAGCACGATGACGAGCATGGCGACCGAGGACGCCGCCGAGGCGAGCTGGTCGGCCAGGCGCGGGTTGCCGAGCTGGGCGCCGATGGAGAAGTACCACAGCAGCACCGCGACCCCGGCGAGCACGGTGGCCGCGTCCAGCCACAGGCGCAACCGCAGCCGCCCGGTGTCCCCGAGCGGGTGGCGCAGCATCAGCACCATCATCACGGACATCGCGAGCACCACGCACAACGACTGCACGAGGCTGGTCGGGGTGCCGGGGCCGCCGGCGACGACGAGGGCGGTCTGCAGCCCGTCGCCCAGCGCGCACAGCAGCCCCCCGGCGGCGAGCCCGAGCCAGAACCGGCGGGCGGGACGCTCGCCGGCGGTGAGCCGGGCGAGGCGCGCCGAGAAGACCATGATGCCGAGGTCGAGGCCGGTCTGGATGCCCCACGACAGCGCGGACCCGCCGGGCCCGGCGAGGAACCAGAGCGGCACCGCGAGCGCGAGGACGGCCAGGCCGAGCAGCACGGGGTCACGCCCGAGCCCGCCGGTCGACGACCGTGACGCCATGAGACCTCCCCGAATCCCCTCTTCAGGAAAGCGTTCGGCCGCCGCGGGGAACACCTGAGCGGGCCGGGCGGATGCAACCGACCGGCAACCGCGGTGCTCGGCCCCGGCCCGGTCAGCTCGCGGCGATGTGACCGATCCGCACGCGCTGGGGGTGGTCCCCGACGGGGATGCTGACGACCTTCTGCCCGGTGGCGAAGCTGATCGCGGTCACCTGGTCGGCGCCGGACTCGGAGATGACGCAGTCGCGGCCGTCGCCGCTGACCGTGGCCCAGTAGGGCTTGCTCGCCGGGATCAGGGTGCCCTCCCGCAGCGTGGCCCGGTCCACCACGGTCGCGTAGTCGTCCATGGTGCCCGCCACGCACAGGTGCGCGCCGTCCGGGCTCATCGACAGGCCGTGGTGGCGGGAGTCGTTGACCCAGGTGGTGCGGTCCGGGCTGGTCGCCGGGTTCTTGGGCAGCTCCCGGACGCGGGTGATCCGGTCGGCGGCGACGTCGTACTCCACGAAGCCGTTGAAGAAGGACAGCTGGAAGTACAGCGTCCGCTCGTCCGGGGTGAAGACGGCCGGGCGGACGGCGTCGGACAGGTCGCCGCGGCCGAACGCGTCCAGCCGCTGCCGCATGTCGATGGTCCGGACCACCTGGAACGTGCGCGTGTCGGCGATCGTGATGTGCCGGTCGCCCTTGGTCCAGTCCAGCCACGGGTCGTCCAGGTCGGTGTTGACCTCACCGATGGACATGTTCCACAGGTAGCGGCCGCCGTCGGTGTAGATGTTCTCGTGCGGCTTGTCGCCGGCGGTGAACGAGCCGAGCTGCCGGCCGGTGGTGATGTCGAGCACGTGCACGGTGTTCGACGTGGAGGCGGAGACGGCGACCTGGGTGCCGTCGGGGGAGACGGCCATGTGGTCGGCCCGGAAGCCCGAGACCGGGAAGCGCCAGCGCAGCGCGCCCGTGCGCAGGTCGACGGCGACGACGTCGGCGAAGCTGGGCCGGGACACGACCAGGGCGCTGCCGTCCGGCGTCGTGTACATGTCGTCGACGAGCTGGTCGTGGCCCTCGCCCGGCCCCTGCTGGACGCCGAGGTAGAAGGCGAGCCGGACCGGGTTGAGGTAGATCTCCCAGAGCCGCCGGTCGCGGTCGGGCACGACGTTGATCCGCCGCAGCTTCTCGTAGGTGCCGCTGGAGCGGATCACGTCGACCGTGCCGTCCCAGTTGTTGCCGACGAACATCACCTCCTGCGGCGCGGGCGCCGCGGCGGCGGGCGCGGACGCGCCCGACAGCGGCACGAGCGCGCTCGCGAGCAGGGCGAGACCGGCGAGCGCGGCGCGGCGGCGGGGGCGGGGAATGGCGGACACGCGGCCTCCCTGGGCTTTGTCGTTACCGTGCGGTAACCTCCAGGAAATCGCCGATCGGTGGCGGTCGATAGGTCCCGGCGCACAACGCCGCGCCCGGCGGTTGTGCCGAGTCCACAACGCGAATCCACGACAGCGAGGCCGATGTGTCCACCCCGCTCACGCCGCTGCTGGCCGCGCTGGCCGGCGACGAGGGGCTGGTCGACGAGCTCGTCGCCGCCGCCCGGTCCGCCTCGCCCGACGTGGCGCGGCTGCCCGCGCACGAGAGCCGGCGGCACGTGGCCGTGCTCCTCGCGGCCGGCCTGGCCGCGTTCCAGGGCGGGGAGCCGGACTTCGGGGAGGCCGCGCGGCTGGGGGCCGACCGGGCCGCGCAGGGCGTGCCGTGTGCCGGGTTGTTGTGTGCGGTACGGGCGGCCCGGACCCGCGTCCTGGAGGTCGCCGTCGCGCGCGGGCGGGCCGCGGGGATCCCGGACGAGGTGCTGCTGAGCGCGGCGCTGGACTTCGACCGGTACGTCGGCGCGCTCGAAGGCCACGTCGTCGAGGGCTACCGCGAGGCCGAGCGGGCCCGGGCCCGGGGCCGGCGGGACCAGCGCGACGCGGTGCTGCGGGCGCTGCTGCTCGGCGGCCAGGCGGACGACGCGCCGGCGGTGGGGCTGCGCGCCGGCGCGCGGTACCGCTGCGTCGTGCTGGACGTGACCGACCCGGCCCGGGCCGAGGCGCTGCAGCCGCGGCTCGCCGCGTGCGGCGGGGTCTTCGGCACCGTCGAGGGCCGCCTCGCCGGACTGACCCCGCGGGCCCCGGCGGCCGCCGGCCCCGACGTCACGGCCGTCGTCGGGCCGCCGCTGCCGCTGCGGCGGGCGGCCGAGGGCTACCGGCTGTGCCTCGCCGCGCTGACGGGGGCCGTGCGCTTCGCCCGCACCGGCGTGCTCGCGGTGGTCGACCTCGCCGCGGAGACGGCCCTGGCCGCCCAGCCGGAGCTCGGCGCGGTGCTCGGTGCGGCGCTGCTCGCGCGGCTCGACCCGGCCGACGCCTTCCACCGCGAGCTGGTCGGCACCGCCCTGGCGTATCTCGACCACGGCCGCCGCCTCGACCGCACGGCCGCGGCGCTGCACGTGCACCCGAACACGGTGCGCTACCGGCTGCGCGCCCTGCACGAGCGCACCGGCCTGCCCGTCGACGACGACGGCGCCCCGGTGCTCACGACCCTGCGCTGCTGGTGGGCGTTCGAGACGTGGCAACGCGGCCGGTGCGGCCCGCCGGCGGCGCCGTGACGCGGCCGAGGGCGTCCGGGCCCGCGGCCGCGCCGGCGGTCGGCGCGGACTCCCAGGTCGTCGCGTGCACGCCCGCACGGCCTCCGGCGTCAGCCCGGGGCGGCCCCGCGGTTCGTGTGGATCTCGATGACGGCGGCCGGGCACCGGGTCGCCGCCTCGTAGGCCGCCTCCCGCAGCCCCGCCGGCGGATGCTCGGCGAGCAGGATCACCACCCCGTCGTCGTCGCGCTGGTCGAACAGTTCCGGGGCGACGAGCGCGCACACGCCCGAGCCGATGCACTTGTCCCGGTGGACCTCGACCCACATCAGCCGGCGTCCTCGTCCGCGTCGGGGAGCGCGGGCAGCACCTCGTCCCAGAGCACCGGCACCGCGACCGGCCCGCCCACCGCGGTGCGTGTCTTGAAGCGGATGTCCCCGATCGGCACGGCCAGCCGCAGCGACGGGATCCGCCGGGGCAGCGCCGCCAGCACGGCGGTCAGCTCGAGCCGGGCCAGCTGCTGCCCGACGCACTGGTGCGGCCCGTGCCCGAAGCCGACGTGCGGGCCGGGGCCGCGGCCGACGTCGAACCGGTCGGCGTCGGCGTGCAGCGCGGTGTCGCGGTTGGCGGACTGGATCGCCAGCACGACGAGGTCGCCCGCCCGCATCGGCTGCCCGCCGATCACGCAGTCCTCGAGGACCTCGCGCATGAGGCCGGTGCCGACGCCGAGGTAGCGCACCAGCTCCTCGGCCCCGCCGGCCGCGAGCTCGGGGCGCTCCCGCAGCCGGGCCAGCTCCGCGGGGTGCTCCAGCAGCGCCAGCATCCCGTGGGCGATCACGCTCGCGGTGGTGTCGTAGCCGGCCATGAGCAGGCCCGCGGCCATCGACACGAGCTCGGTGTCGGTGAACGGCCGGTCGGTCTGGTCGCTGCGCACGATCATGCGGCTGAGCACGTCGTCGCCCGGGTTCGCGCGGCGGGCGAGGACGGTGCCGAAGAGGTACTCCAGCAGCGGGCGCATCGCCGCGCCGTAGTCCTCGGCGCTGGAGCTGCCCGAGAACAGCGCGTCGGCCGCCTGCTGGAACAGCACCCGGTCGGCCTCCGGCACGCTGAGCAGCTCGGCGATGACGGCGGTGGTCACCGGCTTGGCGAAGCAGGTGTAGAGGTCCACCGGCGGGGCGATGCCGGCGAGGGCGTCCAGGCGCTCGTCGACGATGCGCCGCACGAGCGGGCGCAGCTGCGCGATCCGCTGCATGTTCGACACCTCGGGCGCCATGTGCCGGCGGAAGCGCAGGTGCTCCGGGCCGTCCATGCGGGCGAAGTCGCCCTCGCCGGGCGGCTCGCTGTTGTAGCCGGCGAGGATGTGCGCGGCCGTGCCCGGGCGGGTGCTGAAGCGCCGCGGGTCGCTCAGCACCTCCCGCACGTCGGCGTAGCGCGTCACGAGCCACGCGTCGATCCCCGTCGGGCAGGCCACGCGGATGACCGGGCTGGCCTCGCGCAGCTCGGCGTAGTCCGGCGGCGGCCCGAACGGGCAGCCCTTCTCGGCGGGCAGCGGAAGCTCACGCACAGCAGTCATGGGTACCCCCGATCGCGACCGTGCGTTCATCTTGGTCGATGCGTGGCCGGCACGCCAGGACCAATCCCCAACATGTCCGCTCCAAGTGCTGAACCCGGCGTATGGCGCTATTTCACGACACGACCGTCTCGGGTGGTGCCGGGCTACAGCCCGAGGCTCGCCACCAGGTCCGTCGACTCACCGGTGAACTGCCGCGCCGCCAGTGCCCGGGCGGCCGCGGCGTACTCGGCCCGCCGGGCCAGGAAGTCGCGGACCTGCTCCGGGGCGATCTCGTCGGTGTACGCCCCGATGCCGAAGCGCTCCAGCATCATCGCGTTGAAATGCTGCTCGTACACGTCGAACGGCACCCCCAGGACCGGCTTGCCGAGGTAGACGCACTCGGACAGCAGCTGGTGCCCGGCGGTGGAGATCACGGCCGAGCAGGAGGCGAGCGCCGCGGTGAACGCCGGGCGGTCGAACGGGCCCACCTCGACGTTGGCCGGCGCGCCGGCGACGGGCGACTTGGTGAAGACCTGGAAGCGCAGCCCGGGTGCCGACACCGACAGGATCTCGAGGATCTTGTCGAGGTTCTGGCGGGTCGGACCGTAGGGCGACAGGTACACGACCACCGACGTCTCGTCCACCCCCGGCGTGAGCCCGCGCACGTCGGGTCGCAGGATCGGCTCGATCACCCGGCCGCTGTAGCGCTCGTCGCGCTCCCACTCCACCGGGAAGAACGAGGATGCGATCCGCTCGTCCGCCGCCGGGAAGAAGTAGCGCAGCTTCGCCGCCTCCTGCTCGCGCGTGTAGCCGCCGGCGTCGGGCGTGCGGTACAGCAGGAACTTGCTCTGCTGCTCGGTGGTGATCAGCCGGGCGCCCAGCATGTAGGCGATCTGGGCGCTGGCCGGCTCATAGTCGGTGAACACCACGTCCGGCGCCCCGCCGAGCTGCTCCATGACCTGCTCGCACAGCGCGAAGTTCCACGCGTCGCCGCGCGGGTCCTGGGCCCGGCCGTTGGCGGCGGCGCGGGGCACGTCGATGCCTTCGCCCGTCATGGCCACCCAGCCGCCGGGGAAGTGCGTGGGCACCGCGATCGGCACCGGCGCGGCGAACGCGCCCTCCAGCGCCGGCACCCCGTCGCCGAAGGTGATGATGGCTACCCGGTGGCCCCGCTGCTGCAGCTGGTTGACCAGGCTCAGCTGCCGCGAGCTGTGCCCGTTGCCCATCCCGCAGGCGCCGACCAGCACGCGCTGGGCGGTGATGTCGTTCGCCATGTTCAGAACTTCCTCTCCAGAGCCGGTTCGAGGTGGTCGGGCAGCAGCCCGCGGGTGCGGATCTCCTCCTCGATCAGGAAGATGTCGTGGTCGGGCCGCAGCCGGGTGATCGGCGTGTCGTACTTCGCCGCGAAGTAGTGGTGGTTCGCCTTGGCGCTGCGGATGTCCTCCTTCGGGTGCGGATGGTGGATGCCGGCGGCGTCCCGGCTGAGCAGGAAGGTGGCCCCGCCCCGGTGCAGCCGGTAGGCCAGGTCGACGTCCTCGCCGCCCCAGGACTGGAAGGCCTCGTCGAACAGCCCGACCGCCCGGGCCTGGGCGGTGTTGGCCGACGCGTTGCACGTCCAGTAGACGAGCCACGGCGCGGCGAGCTTCCACAGCTGCTCGCCGTAGCGGTCGTAGTACCACTCCCGCACATCGGGGAAGCGGCCCTCGCGTGCGAGGCGGCGGATCGTGCCGTCGGGGTCGCCCGGATCGATGCTCTCCGCCGCGGCCTGCGCGTCGTCGGCGAACCCCCACACATAGCCGATCACCGCGACCGGGCCGGCCGACGCCTCGTGCGCCGCGCAGTGCGCCGCCAGCGCGCCGGAGCCGAGCAGGACGCCGGAGTCCACGAACACGCTCACCGCTGCGCGGGCGTCCCGCAGGCCCATGTTGCGGGCCGCGGCGACCCGGAAGCCCTTGTCCTGCTGGAAGCGGTACCGCAGCGTCAGCCGGTCCTGGTAGCTGTCCACCAGTGCCCGCGTGCCGTCGCTGGACCCGTCGTCGGCCACGATCACCTCGAAGTCCTCGCGGGGCAGGTCCTGCCCGACCAGCGAGTCGAGGGTGTGCCGCAGGAGATTGACCCGGTTGTACGTCGGGACGATCACGGTGCACCGCAGTTGCCGATTCATGAGCCTCAGTCTCCCTCCTTTGGCAACACCAGGCAACTCAACTTGGCAATTTTTGGCAACTGTTCAGCCGGTACTGCGGGCCAGGATGCGCCGCAGCCACGCGATCCGAGCGTCCTGGGCGGCGCCCGAGACGACGGCGTCCGGCACCCACTGGTCGAAGCTGTGGAACGCGCCGGCCCAGACGTGCAACTCGGCATCGCCACCCTGCTGCCAGACCCGGGACACGAAGGCGACGCTCTCGTCCCGCAGCGCCTCCACCGAGCCGACGTCGACGAACATCGGCGGCAGGCCGCTGAGGTCCTCGGCTCGCGCGGGGGCGGCGTAGTACGACACCCGCGGCGTCCCCCGGCGATCACCGAGCAGCGCGGTCCAGCCGGTGACGTTGGACGTGCGGTCCCACAGGCCGACGCCGACCATCTGCCGGCCGGACGGCGAGTCGCAGCGGTCGTCCAGCATCGGGCACTGCAGCATCTGCCCGAGCAGCCGCGGCCCGCCCCGGTCCCGGGCCATCAGCGCGACCCCGGCCGCCAGCCCGCCGCCGGCACTGTTGCCGCTGACGACGATCCGGGCCGGGTCCAGCCCGAGCCCGGCGGCGTTCCCGGCGGTCCAGACCAGCCCGGCGTAACAGTCCTCGACCGGGGCCGGATCGGGGTGCTCCGGCGCCAGCCGGTACTCGACCGCGACCACGGCCAGGCCCAGCCGCTCCGCCCGGACCAGCTCGCCGTGCAGCTCGAGCGTGCGGTTGTGCCCCGCGACCATCCCGCCACCGTGGATGTTGACGATGACCCCGTGCGGCCCGGGCATCGCGGTGGGACGGCAGATCAGCACGGCCAGGTCGCCGCCCGGCCCGGGGAACGTGCGCTCCTCGAGGCTGAACGCACCGCCGCGGCGGATCTGCTCGTCGGTCATCCGGCCGTCGGCCGAGCGCACCCGGCGCTCGGCGATGGTGTCGGCGGTCATGCTCGGCAGGCCGGCCAGGATGTCTCGCACCGGCTGGTCCAGCTCGGGATCGAACGGCGGGACGGCGCCGGTGCGGGAATCGGTGGGAGCGCTGGTCACGGGGTCTCCTTCCGGGCCGGTTCGAGCAGCGCGAACGGCGGGCGGCCGGTCAGGTAGAAGTGGTCGCCCGGCACGACGACCTCGCGGAACGGGCCGGCCGTCAGCTCCGGCCAGGGCCGCTCGTCGGCGTCGGCGTCGGCGTCGCCGACGATCGTGGTGACCGGGCAGCGCAGCCGCGGCTCGGGCGAGAACGACCGCATGTAGGCGTGGAACATCCGGCCGTCGCTGCGGATGTAGGGCAGCACGAGCTCCTGGAACAGCGGATCGGCGGCCAGCTGCGGATCGGTGCCGCCGAGGCTGATCAGCCGGGCGACGGTCGCCGGGTCGTCGTGCGCGTCATCGGCCTCGGGCGGTGGCGGCGCCGGCAGTGGCGCGTTGCGGGAGCCCGATGCGAAGAGGTGGCTGACCGGCACGCCCAGGCTCTCCAGCGACCGCGCGGTCTCGAGGGCGACGCCGGCGCCCATGCTGTGGCCGAACAGCGCCAGCGGCAGGTCGCCGAGCTGCGCCACGGCGCGGGCGATCCGGCGGCCGAGCGCGGGCAGGTCGTCGGGGGCCGGCTCGTCGATGCGCTCGGCGCGCCCCGGATAGCGCACCGCGTAAACCGCCGTGTCGGTCAGGTGGTTGCCCCAGTCGCGGAAGATCACCGCCGAGCCGCCCGCGTGCGGGAAGCAGACGAGGCGCTGCCGGGCGTCGGGCCGCGGCACCGGATGCTGCAGCCAGAGCTCGTCGTGGCCGGGCATCAGGCGTCCACCTCCGCCCGCCGGCGCCGGGCCCGGGCGGCCTCGGCGCGGGCCACGGCGGCCTGCCGGGCGGCGCCGCCGGCCCGGGCCGAACCGCGGTTGCCGGTGCGGATCAGCTCGGCCTGGGCCGCGACGGTGGTGTGGCGGAACAGGGCGACGACCGAGGGCCGGGTGCCGGTGTGCCGCTCCAGCGCGTCCTGGAGCCGGAACATGGCCAGCGAGTGCCCGCCGAGGTCGAAGAAGTTGACGTCGGACGGGACGGTCGGCAACGCCAGCACCTCCGACCAGGCCGCGCTGACCTGCTCGGTGCGCTCGCCGGCCGCCCCGCCGGAGCCGGCCGGCGCCGCGACCGCAGCGGGGGCAGGGGCGCCGATCGAGGCGCGCAGCCGGGGCCGGTCCACCTTGCCGTTGACCGTGGTCGGGAAGCGGTCCAGCACCTGTACGACCGCCGGCACCTGCACCGCCGGCAGGCGGCCGGCCAGCTGCGCGCGCACCTGCTCGCCGTCGACACCGGGCCCGGCGACGACGAATCCGGCCAGCCGGGTGCCGTCGGCGTCGGGCAGGGCGACCGCGTCGTGCACCCCCGGGACGGCGCGCAGGGCGTTCTCGACCGCGCCGAGCTCGATCCGGTGCCCGCGGATCTTGATCTGGTGGTCCCGGCGGCCGATGAAGTCGAGCGTGCCGTCGTCGTTCCAGCGGACCAGGTCGCCGGTGCGGTACATCCGATCGTCCGCGCCGCCGGCGAACGGGTCGGGGCGGAAGGCCCGCGCGGTCGCGTCGGGGCGGCCGAGGTAGCCCTGGGTCACGCCGGCGCCGCCGATGTACAGCTCGCCCTCGACCCCGGGGCTGACCGGCCGGCCGTCCTGGTCCAGAACATAGAGGCGGGTGCCCGGGACCGGGCCGCCGATGGAGACGGTCGCCGGTGCGTCGAAGCGGCGGTAGGTCGCCCAGACGGTGGCTTCGGTCGGGCCGTACTCGTTGACCAGCGCAACCCCGTCGTGCACGGCGAAGTGCCGGTCGACCAGCCCCTGCGGCAGGGCCTCCCCGGCGGTGATGACGGTGTCGAGGCTGCGCAGCACGCCGTCGCCGACCCGCCGGGCGGCGTCGAGCAGCACGGCGTAGAGCGACGGGATGCACAGCAGCCGGGTCACGCCATGCTCGGCGATCAGCCGGACCAGGCACCCGGGGTCGCGGACCTCCTCGGCGGTGGCGACGACGAGATGGCCGCCGGTGGACAGCGTCCCCCAGATACCGGCCACCGACGAGTCGAACGCGAGCGGCGAGACGAGCAGGAAGACCGAGTCGCCGGGGTACACCATCCGCCGCGCCTCGGTGGACGCGCTCAGCCGGCGGTGGTCGACCAGGACGCCCTTGGGCTCACCGGTGCTGCCGGAGGTGTAGATGACGTACGCGGGGTCGTCGAGGGTCGCGGCCGGGGCGGGCACCGCGGGCGCATCCCCGGCCAGGTCCCGCGGGTCGATCCGCACCACGGGCCGGCCGGTCGCGGCGACCCGCGCCGCGGCGAAGGCGGTCACGACCACCTGGCCGGCGCCGGCGTCGGCCAGGACGGCGGCGATGCGCTCGTCGGGCTGGGCCAGGTCGACGGGGACGTACGCGGCACCGAGCCGCACCACGCCGAGCACCGCCGCGACCATCGCGGCCGACGGCTCGGCGACGACGCCGACCATGTCGCCGCGGGTGACACCGGCCGCGGCGAGGCGGTGCGCGATCCGGCCGGCCCAGCGCTCGAGCTCGGCATAGGTCAGGGTGTCGCCGCCGCTGGACACGGCGGGCCGGTCCGGCCGGGCCTGGGCCTGCCGGGCGACGAGCTCCGGCACGCTCGCCGTCGGGGCGACCGGGGCGCCGATGCCCGGCTGGAGCGGGCCGAACGGGGTGGTCGGGGCAGCCATCAGGACTCCTTCTGGGTGCTGAGTTGGGCGATGTGCTCGGCGACGAGCGCGCGCTGGCGGCCGAGGGTGCGCCCGGCGAGCAGGTCGCGCAGCGGGACCTTGATGCCGAGCGCCTGGTTGATCCGGCGGGCGAGGTGGGTGACGGTCAGGGAGTCGCCGCCGAGCGCGAAGAAATCGGCGTCGGGGTCGAGGGCGCGGTGGCCGAGGAGTTCGGCCCACAGCTGCGACACGACCTCCGCGGGCTCCGGGCGGCCGGCCGCCGCGGGCTGCGGGTGCTCGGGCGCCGCCGCCGGCCGCTCGGTCGCCGTGGCGGCCGGTGCCGCCGGTGCGGTCCCGGGGGCCGGGGCGGGCAGCGTCTCCGGGGCGATCCAGCGCGGCCCGGCGAACGGATAGCCCGGCAGGTGCGCCGGGCGGCCCCCGCCGCACAGTTCGGTCACGTCGACGGGCTGGCCGCCGGTCCACAGTTCGCCGAGCGCCGTGATGATTCCCGCACCCGCCGGGCTGTCGTGCGCCGCAACCAGGTCGACCGCGTGGATGCCGGCGGCCTCGGCCATGCCGCTGAGCGCGCGGCCCGGCCCGACCTCGACCGCGACGGCGTCCGGCCAGCGCTCGGCGAGGGCGGTCAGGGCGTCGGCGAAACGGACCGGCAGGCGGGCCTGGTCGACGAAGACCTCGGGGCCGATCGCCGCACCGGCGTCGATGAGCCGGCCGCTGGCGTTGGCCGCGACCGGCAGCGCGGGCGGGTGCAGCGCCACCCCGTCCAGCTCCCGGGCGAGGCTCGTCCGCGGCCGGGGCGATGCTGCTGGTGTGGAAGGCGTGGCTGGTCCGCAGCAGCTTGGCGTACACCGGGTCGCCGGGCCGGGCGGCCAGCCAGGTGCGCAGCGCCTCGACCGCGTCGGCCGGGCCGGCCACGACCGATGTGTCGGCGGTGTTGACCGCGGCCAGCTCCACCGGCGCGCCCGACTCCCGCACGAGCTGCCCGGCCTGCTCCGCCGGGCAGCCCAGCGCCAGCATCGTCCCGGGCGGGCAGGCCTGCATCGCCCGGCCGCGGGCGGCGACGAACCGGGCGGCGGCGGCCAGGTCGAGGACCCCGGCGAGGCAGGCGGCGGTGATCTCGCCGAGGCTGTGCCCGGCCAGCGCCACCGGGCGCAGCCCGAGTCCGATGAGCGCGGTCGCCGCGGCGTGCTCGACGGCGAACAGCGCGGGCTGGGCCAGCTCGGTGGCGTCGAGGTCGCCGGCCGGGAACCGCGGGTCGAACAGCGCGGCGGACAGCCGCGCCCGCACCCCCGGCTCGAACGCGTCGAGGCACGCCCGCAGGGCGCCGGCGAAGCCGGGCAGGGCGGCGCGCAGCGGCAGCGCCATGCCCGGGAACTGCGCGCCCTGGCCCGGGAGCAGGAAGATCAGCGGGGCCGGGCCGGTGGCGGGCCGGCGGCCGCGCACGACACCCGCGCCGGAGGTGAGCCGCTCGGCCAGTTCGATCGGGCCGCACGCGGCGACGGCGAGGCGCTCGGGCAGGGCCGCCCGGCCGAGCGCCAGCGTGGTCGTCACGTCGGCGAGGTCGGCCGGGTGCTTGGTGAGGTGCTCGGCCAGCCGCGCGGCGCAGCGGTCCAGCGCCTCGGGGTCGGCCGCCGAGAGCAGGGCCAGGCGGGGGCGCCCGTCCGCGACCGGCTCCGGGCCGGCCTCGGTGGGCGCGGCCTCGATCACGACGTGGGCATTGGTGCCGCCGATCCCGAAGGAGCTGACCCCCGCCCGGCGCGGCTCCGGGCCGGCCCACGGCTGGGCCTCGGTCGGCACGCGCAGCGGCGTGCTGGTCTCCAGCAGGGGGTTGAGGGCCGTGAAGCCGGCGACGGGCGGCACCACGCCGCGCTCGACCACCAGCAGCGCCTTGATCAGGGCGGTGACTCCGGCGGCGGCGTCGAGGTGCCCGACGTTGGCCTTGACCGCCCCGACCGCGATCGGGCCGCGGTCGGCGTGCTCGCTCGCGCCGTATGCGGCCGAGGCGGCGGCCCACTCGATGGGGTCTCCGACCGGCGTGCCGGTGCCGTGCACCTCCAGGAACCCGACGGTGCCCGGATCGACGCCCGCCGCGCGCAAGGCCTCGCCGATCACGGCCTCCTGCCCCTCGATCGAGGGCGCGTAGTAGCCGGCCTTCGAGGCGCCGTCGTTGTTGACGGCGGTGCCCAGGATGACGCCGTGCGGGCGCACCCCGTCGGCCTCCGCGTCGGCGTAGCGGCGCAGGACCACGCAGGCCACGCCGGAGCCGCCGACGACCCCGTCGGCGCGCACGTCGAACGGGCGGCAGTTGCCGGTCGGGGACTGCACGCCGCCGGGCACGTGCAGGTAGCCGCCCTGCGGCCAGTTCATGCCGGCGGCGACCACGATGGCCTGGTCGCACTCCCGGTTGAGCAGGGACTGCACGGCCAGGTGCACCGCGACCAGCGACGACGAGCAGGCGGTCTGCACCGCGAGGGCGGGGCCGGTGAGGCCCAGCTTGTAGGCGATCCGGCTGGCCATGAAGTCCGGCTCGGTGCCATGGATCGCGTCGTCCAGGGTGACCTGGTCGAGCCGGCCCCCGGCCACCATGCTGCGCAGGTAGGCGCTGCCGGTGGCCGAGGCGAAGACGCCGGTGGTACGGGTGCCGGCCAGCGGGTCGACGCCGGCGTCCTCGAGGGCGGCCCAGGCGACCTCCAGCATCAGCCGGTGCTGCGGGTCGAGCATCTCGGCCTCGCGGGGACTGATGCGGAACAGCGCGTTGTCGAAGCGCTCGGCATCGGCCAGGTGGCCGTGCACGGCCACGTAGTCGGGATCGTCGGCGAGGCTCGCCGGCACACCGGCGGCAAGCAGCTCGTCCCGGCTGTACCGCTTGGTCAGCACCGTGCCGGCGACGAGGGCTGACCACCAGGCGTCGACGTCGGAGGCGCCGGGGAACCGGCCCGCCAGTCCGGTCACGGCGACATCGAAGGATCGGTCGCGGGTCATGTCACACCCCTGTCAGGTCGAGGCTTGCCAACGCGATTCCTACATGTTGCCTCAGTTGGCAAAAGCTGGCAACCTTGGTTGCCAGACGAATTGACAAGCGGGAGTACACACGGAGGGACCGATCGGCAGTGACGCCACATCCGACGTGGACCGCGGAGTCCACCTGTGCCGGAGGGTGCGAGGGTCTCCACGAGGTCGTCGCGCGCATCGCCCGCACGCACCCCGACTCGATCGCGCTGGTGTTCCGCGGGATGCACACCACCTACGCCGAGCTCGACCGGGCCGCCGACGGCCTGGCCGGCGCGCTGCGGGCGGCCGGCTCGTGCTCCGGGCGCTTCGTGCCGATCCGGCTGCCCCGCAGCCCGGACCTGGTCATCGCCCTGCTCGCGGTGCTCAAGACCGGCGCCGCCTACGCGCTGCTGGACCCCGCCTGGCCCGAGCGCCGGGTCGCCGAGGTCCTCGACGAGCTCGACGCCCCGCTGTGCCTCGACGAGCCGGCGCTGCGCGAGGCCGCCACGTTCACCGGCCCGGCGGTGCGCCCCGCCGCCGTCTGCTCGACCGACCCCTGCTGCGTGTTCTTCACCTCGGGGACCACCGGACGGCCCAAGGGCGTGGTCACGCCGCACCGGGCCACTGCGCGGCTCTTCCCGGCCCAGGGCGGCTTCGCCACGTTCACGGCGCGCACGATGGTGCCGCTCGCCGCGCCGATGCCCTGGGACGCCTTCTCGCTGGAGCTGTGGTCGGCGCTGCTGAGCGGCGGTACCTCGCTGATCCTGGACGAGCCCTACCTGTCCGCCGAGGCGCTGCGCACCGCGGTCGGCCGCGGCACCGACACGGTCTGGCTCACCAGCAGCCTGTTCAACATGGTCGTCGACGAGGACCCCGGCGCCTTCGCCGGGCTGAGCCAGGTGATGATCGGCGGCGAGCGGCTCTCCCCGGCCCACGTGCGCCGCTTCCTGGCCGCGCACCCGGCGATCGCCCTGCTCAACGGCTACGGCCCGGTGGAGAGCACGGTCTTCGCCACCACCCACCGCATCGGCGCCGAGGACTGCGACCGCCCCGGCGGCATCCCGCTCGGCCGGCCGGTCCCGGACACCGGCGTGCACATCCTCGACGGCGACCGCTGCTGCGCGGCCGGCGAGGAGGGCGAGATCTGCATCTCCGGAGAGGGTCTGGCGCTGTGGTACCTCAATGACCCCGAGCTGACCACAGAGAAGTTCGTCTGGGTGCCGATCGACGGGGTGCCGACCCGGGTGTACCGCACGGGCGACCGCGGCGAGCGGGACGCCGACGGCCTGCTGCACTACCGGGGCCGCGGCGACCGGCAGCTGAAGATCCGCGGGCACCGCGTGGAGCCGGCCGAGGTCGAGCGGCAGATCGAGGCCCTGCTGCCGGTGCGCTCGGCCCGGGTCCTGGCCCGCCCGGACGCCACCGGCACCGCCCAGGAACTGCTCGCCTTCTGCACCCCGCTGCGGCCCGGCGACCCGCTGGGGGAGGCCCGGGCGATCCTCGACGCGGCGCTCGTGGCCTACCAGCGCCCGGTCGCGGTGGTGAGCGTCGAGACGTTCCCGGTCACCGTGAACGGCAAGCTCGACGAGCGGCAGCTGCTGGCCCGGGCCCCGGGCCCGGCCGCCCCGGCGCCGGCCGCGCCCGGGGATTCGCCCGCCGACCCGGTGACCGCCGAGGTCGCCGCGGCGTTCGCCGCCGTGCTCGGCCGGCCCGCGGTCCCGGCCGACGCGGACTTCTTCGACCTCGGCGGCACGTCGCTCGGCGCCGGCCGGGTGTGCGCACGGCTCGCCGCGGCACGAGGCACGCCGGTGCCGGTCTCCTGGCTCTACGCTGCCGCGACCGCCACCGCCCTCGCCGACCGGCTGCGCGAGCCGGAGCCCGCCCCGCCCGCCGGGGATCCGGCCGGCGTCGGCCTCGAGCTGGTCCCGGACGAGGTGCCGCTGACCCCGATGCAGACCGCGTTGCTCACGCGCGACGTGCTCGATCCGGGCGACCGCACCGGCCTGTGCCTGCTGACCTGGCTGATCGAGGGCGACCTCGACGTCGGCGCGCTCGACGGCGCGATCCAGGCCGTCCACGGCCGCCACGAGGCGCTGCAGGCCGCCTACGAGCTCGACCCGCGCCCGGCGGCGGTGCTGGTGGACATGCCGCCGCCCCCGCTGGAGATCCTGCCCGCCCGGCCGAGCGTCGAGGCCGCCACCCAGGCGATGATCACCGAGCTGAACACGGGCCTGGAGCCGATGAAGGCCGAGGTCTGGCGCACGGTGCTGATTCCGATCGGCTCGGGCGGTCCGGGCGGTCCGGGCGGCCGCGCCCTGTTCGGCTGCGCCGTGCACCACGTCGCGTTCGACGGCTGGTCGGAGTCCGTGCTGGCCCGGGACCTGGCCACGGCCTACAACGACGAGGCGCTGCCGCCCCGGCCGCCGGCGCCGGCACCGCGCCCCGCCCGGCCGCACATGGACGCGCTGCGCCGGGAGCTGGCCGGCACGCCGGTGCTGCACTGGCCGGACGGTGCCCCACCGGCCGCCGCGACCAGGGTCCCCGGCCATCTCGAGGCCGACCTCGACGCCCGGGCGCTGCGGGCCGTGGACGCGGCCGCCGCCTCGGCCGGGGTGAGCCGGTTCGTGGTGCTGCTGTCGCACTACGCGCGCAGCCTCACCGCCGTCACCGGACAGCGCGACTTCGCCGTCGGCGTGCCGGTGTCGCAGCGGCGCGGCTACGGCGTCGAGGACGCCGTCGGCTGCCACATCAACATGGTCGCCGTCCGGCTGCGCGAGGCCGGCCTGACCGCGACGGACGCCGCGGTCCGCACCGCCTTCACGGCCCTGGACGTGCCGTACGACGAGGTGGTGCGGCTGGCCGAGCCGCCGGCCGGCAACCGGCCACCGCTGTTCCAGGTGCTGTTCGCGCTGCAGGACAACGCGCCGGCCCGGCTCGACCTGGCCGGGCTGCGCACCACGTTCCTGCGCCAGCCGTACCAGGACCTGCCGCTGGAGCTGCACCTGGAGCTGTGGCCGGCCGGGGACGGCGGCCTGCGGGCGGTCGTGTCGTACCGGCGCGACGCGGTCACCGAGCCGACCGCGCGCAACGTCATCCGACACTTTACCGAACTCGTCGCCGGAGGAGCCGCATGATCGCCGACACGCTGGTGCCCGAAGATCTCACCGACCCCGAGCTGCACGCCACCGGGGACCCGCACGCCATCTGGCGGTGGATGCGCGAGCACGCGCCGGTCTACCACCACCGGGCCACCGATCTGCCGGCGTTCTGGTCACTGACGAGATACACCGACATCAAGGCCGCCTACCGCGACCCCGCGACCTTCAGCTCGGCCCGGGGCGTGCTGCTGCGCCCGACCCGTCTCGGCGACGACCCGGGCGGCAACACCACCATGGCGCTGACCGATCCGCCCCGGCACAAGCAGCTGCGGGGCCTGATGGCCGGCTGGTTCACCGAGCGCGCGGTGCGCGGCCTGGAGGAGCAGATCCGCGGCGCGGTCGAGCTGACCATCACCAAGGCGCGCGAGCAGGGCGAGGTCGATGTGGTCAACGACCTCGTCGGGCGGCTCTCGCTGTACGTCATCGGCCGCATCATGGGAGTGGCCGACGAGGACCTCGAGGACATGTTCCGGTGGACCAACGAGGCGTTCCGCGCCGGTCAGCCGCTCGCCACGCACCACCGGGTCATGCAGTACTTCATCGCCATGATGGACCAGCGCATCGCCGAGCCCACCGACGACCTGGTCAGCGCCCTGGTCAACGGCACCGTCGACGGTGACCTGCTGACCGAGGAGGAGATCCTGCTCAACTGCGAGAACATGGTCGGCGCGACCGAGAACGCCCGGCTGTCGATGGCCGTGGGGATCCACGCCTTCATGCGCCACCCGCAGCAGTGGCGGCTGCTGCGGGAGCACCGCGAGCTGATGCCGACCGCGGTCGAGGAGGTGCTGCGCTACGCCTCCAGCGCCAACCACAGCATGCGCTACGTCACCCGCGACGTGGAGATCCGCGGCCGGCAGGTCAGGGCCGGTGACTGGGTGGTGCTGTGGGTGCCGTCGGCCAACCGCGACGAGGAGTGCTTCGTCGACGGGGACCGCTTCGACATCACCCGGACGCCGAACCGGCACCTGGCGCTGGGCAGCGGCGAGCACTTCTGCATCGGCAGCGTCCTGGCCCGGGCCGAGACCCGGCTGCTGCTGGGCGGGCTGCTGGACAGCGTCGACCGTCTCGAGCAGACCGGCCCGGCGGTGCCGTCGCACTCGCTGGCGGTCAGCGGCCCGGAGCACCTGCCGGTCCGTCTGGTCTGAGCGCACGCCAACGGGGAGGTGGCCGACCGGCCGCCCTCCCCGTCTGCTGCCCGGCCTACCTTGCCGGGCGCAGCGGATGCCGGTGGGATCATCGCCGCCCTCAGCTCGGGCGTGCTCTGGACATGCACCACGTCCACGCCGAGCCGGGCGAATGCCGGCGGCAGACGTTGGCGGTGGAACAGCCGTCGGCGATGACGGCGGTCGGCGTGGTTTCCGATTTCTGGCATTTCGACACCAACCCCGCCTCGGCGGATCATATTGTGCAGTCGATGTTGCCAAGGCTGCCGTCGTTGCCAAATGTTGTCAAATGAGAAGTGCGACCGGCGGTCCGTAGCCGCCGATCGCACCTTCACTGCGCTTGAGAACTGGGGCGGGGCCCCGCCCGATGATCAGGGCCAATCGATCTCCGCCGGCTGCATGACGACCGGGGCGTCGGCACCCGAAGCGGTGCTGACGACTGGGCCGGTAGGCGGCGCGATCTGCTCCTGTACCAGCGGAACCACCAGGACGAAGGCCGCCGCGAAGACGGCGGCCACCGTGCGGGAGTGACTGACGAGCTGCAGATACTTGGCCATGCGTTTGCAACCTTCCCCGTTGTTTCGAACTCGTCGACGAACGGTGTATTGCCCGGATCCGGCGCCGCGAAAACGCCTCTCACATAGTCATTTGTCGATCAAGGATCGATGTGGAGCACGTCGGCGCACTCGGCCATCTTGCCAGATATTGCCTGAAGTTGCCAAGGGCTGCCAAACGTGGGAACGTGAGCAACGTTCGCTGCCCGCCCGCTACACCCGGGGGAGGTACCACCATGCGGTACTCCGGAGTCGCCTGGAACGCTAATGGATACGAGGTCGAGGTCATCGACGCCGACGGCCGGCCGGTCGCCGGCCGAGCCCGGTTCGACCCGGGCCGGACCGACGACATGATCGAGCACCTGCGTCGCCTCGGCACCGCCGTCACCGTCGTGGACAGCACGAACGGCATCCTCGACGGCCGGATGATGGCCGCCGGCCTGGACGTCTACCGGGCCGACCCGGACATCCTGCCGCCGCGCCCCGTCTTCGGCTCGGTGCCCGCGGCCGCCCTGGCCGAGGCCGCGCGCCGGGACCTGGCCACGGTGACCAGGCTCGGCCGCACCACCGGCACCCAGACCGGCCGCGAGCACATCCTCGAGGCCGACGCGGCGGCCAGCGCCCACGCCGTCGGCGACCTGGTCGCGGCCGGGCGCTGCCACAGCCACGGGCCGCGCTCGGACGCGGCGCCGGCGGTCGCGCTCACCTTCGACGACGGGCCGCTGCCGCCGTACACCGGGCAGGTCCTCGACGTGCTGCGGCGCTACGGCGTGCCGGCCACGTTCTTCTGCGTCGGCATGAACGCCGGCGCGCACGACTCGCTCCTGGCCCGCATGCGCGACGAGGGCCACGCCGTCGGCAACCACACCTGGTCCCACCCGTTCCTGCCGGAGCTCACCCAGCCCCAGCTGATCGAGCAGCTCGAGCGCACCGACGAGGCCATCGCCCAGGCGTGCGGCGAGTCCCCGGCCCTGTTCCGGCCGCCGTACGGCTCGCGCACCCCCGAGGTGGTGGGCTGGATGGGCGGCATCGACACCACGATGGTGCTGTGGGACGTCGAGCCCTTCGACTGGGCCATGCCCGGCGCCGACGTCATCGCCGAGCGGGTCCTGCGCGACGTGCGGCCCGGCTCGATCATCCTGCTGCACGACGGCGGCGGCGACCGCTCCCAGGTCGTGGCCGCGCTGCCGCGCATCATCGAGGACCTGCTGGCCCGGTCGTACCGGTTCCTGCCGGTCGCCGAGCTGGTCGCCGCGCACTGACCACGTCCCCCATCCGGCAAGGAGTCGAACATGCCTGTCACGAACTGGGCCGGCTCGGTCACCTTCGGTGCCGCCGCGGTCCACCGCCCCGGCTCGCTCGACGCGCTGCGCCGCCTGGTCGCCGCCCGCCGGTCCATCCACGCGCTGGGCAGCGGCCACTCGTTCAGCCTCGTCGCCGACGCCCCGCAGGACCTGGTGCGCCTCGACGCGCTGCCGCCGGTCTTCGCGCTCGACGAGGCGCGGCGCGAGGTCACCGTCGGCGCCGGCATGCGCTACGCCGACGTGGCCGCCGAGCTGCACCGCGCCGGCTGGGCCCTGGGCAACCTGGCCTCGCTGCCGCACATCTCCGTCGGCGGGTCGGTCGCCACCGGCACGCACGGCTCCGGCGACGCTCAGCGCTGCCTGGCCGCCGCCGTGACCGGGCTGGAGCTGGTCGGCCCCGACGGCACCCTGAGCACCCTGCGCCGCGAGGAGGACGACATCTTCCCCGGCGCGGTGGTGGCGCTGGGTGCGCTGGGCATCGTCACCCGGCTCACGCTCGCCGTCGAGCCGGCCTTCGACATGGCCCAGCGGGTCCACCTCGACGTGCCCGTCGACGAGGTGATCGAGTCCTTCGACGCCATCTCCGGCGCCGCCTACAGCGTCAGCGTCTTCACCGACTGGCACCGCCCGCACGCCATGGTCTGGCTGAAGCGACGACTGTCGATGCCAGGATCCGGCTGGTGCGGCGGGCGGGTGGCGACCGCGGCGGTCCACCCCGTCGAGGGGGTGCCGCCGTCGTTCAGCACCGAGCAGCTGGACGTGTCCGGCCCGTGGCACGAGCGGCTGCCGCACTTCCGCCCAGAGCTCACCCCGGGCGCCGGCGAGGAGCTGCAGTCCGAGTTCTTCGTGCCGCGCACCCAGGCGCCGGCCGCGTTCGCGGCGCTGCGCGCGCTCGGTGCGCGGCTGGCCCCGGTGCTGCAGATCGCCGAGGTGCGCACCGTGCGGGCCGACGACCTGTGGCTCAGCGGGGCGTACGGCCGTGACACGGTGACGCTGCACTTCACCTGGGTCAAGGACTGGCCGGCGGTCCTGCCGGTGCTCAGCGAGGTCGAGCGGCACCTGGCCCCCTTCGACGCCCGCCCGCACTGGGGGAAGCTGACCACCGACGCCCCGTCGGCGCTGCTGGCCCGCTACCCGCACGGGGCGCAGTTCGCGCGGCTCGCCGCCAAGCTCGACCCGGACGGCAAGTTCCGCAACCCCTTCCTGGACGCGCTGCTCAGCTGAGCCGGCGGGTCCTCAGGTGACCTCGGCCAGCACCTCGTCCGGGGATTCGTCGGACCAGAGCCGGCGCATCTCCGGCGAGGTGCGCAGCAGCTCGTCCAGCGGCCCCTCCGCGACGACCCGCCCGGAGTCCAGCACGATGACGTGGTCGGCGCGCTGCAATGCGGCCCGGCGGTGCGAGACGACCAGCAGCGTGCCGGGGCCGGTGCCGTCCCGGGCCGCCACCGCCAGCCGCTGCCACAGGAGCTGCTCGGTCTCCACGTCCAGGGCCGACGAGAGGTCGTCGAGGACGAGCAGGTCGGGGGAGCGGACCAGGGCCCGGGCCGCCGTGGCCCGCTGGACCTGGCCGCCCGACAGCCGCGTGCCGCGCGGGCCGACGACGGTCTCGAGGCCCTCCGGCAGGCCGGCCACGTCCTGCTCGAGGGCGGCCAGCCGCAGCGCCCGGCCGAGCCCGTCCGAGTCCCAGCCCAGCAGCAGATTTTCCCGCAGCGGCGCGGAGAACAGCCGGGGCAGCTGCCCGGCGTAGGCGGCCCGGCCGGGCACCAGGAAGGTGCCGGGATCCGCGACGGGCCGGCCGTTCCAGCACACGACGCCGGCGTCGAGGCGTTCGAGGCCCAGCAGCGCACGGATCAGGGTGGTCTTGCCCGCGCCGACCGCCCCGGTGACGACGGTGAAGGTGCCGCGGGCCAGGCGCAGCGACACGTCCTGGATGCCGCGCCCGCCGGGGTGGGCCACGCTCAGGCCGCGGGCCTCGACGACCTCGAGGGGGTCGGCGTGCGGCGGAGGCGGCGGCAGCGGCGGCGGGTCGGTGCGGAACCAGACCGACGTGTCGCGGACCAGGTCGTCGGCGGTCTCGTGGGCGGCCAGGAGCCGGGTGAGGCGCGCCGTGGCGACGGTCGCCTGCGGCAGCCGGAAGAGCATCGCGCCGACGCTGCGCGGCAGTGCGGTCAGCCAGCTCACGTAGCTGGTGAACAGCGCCAGGTCGCCGACGCTGAACTCGCCCCGGCGCATCGCGCCGGCCGCCAGCAGCAGCACCAGGCCGATGCTGATCTCGACGGTGGCGTTGGTCGCGGTGTCCAGCACGTCGGTGGCCAGCCGGTCGCGGACGGCGGCGTCGCGGCGGCGCCGGTTGTGCTCGGACAGTCGGCGCAGGGTGGCGTCCTCGGCGCCGGCGGTCTTGATCGCCAGCACCCCGCCGAAGATCTCCCCGACGAACCCGGTGACCGCCGAGCCCAGCTCCCGCGCCCGGTTGTGCAGCCGCTTCACCCGGGCGCCGGCCAGCGGGGTGAGCACCCCGACGGCCACCATCGGCAGGATCAGCACCAGGGTGATGCGGGGGTCGATGGCCAGCATGATGACCAGGGCGCCGACGGTGAACAGCACCGCGCCGGTCAGGGCGACCACCTCGTCGACGAAGTCGACCAGGCTGCCGACGTCGTCGCGCAGCCGGCCGACCGACTCGCCGGTGGTGGAGGGCAGGCTCCCGGACGCCGGGCGGCGGGACGTCAGGATCGAGCGCAGCACGTTGCCACGCAGCACGGTCGCCGAGGCGTCCCACCACCACACGCCGTAGGACCAGGCCACGACCATGATCACGCCGCGGGCCAGCTCGACGGCGACGAACGCGGCGCACAGCCAGAGGGGCCGGTCGAGCCGGGCACCGCCGATGCCGTCGAAGACCGCCTTGAGCAGCAGGCCGCCGGCGAGCGGGAGGACGCTGACCGGCAGCCAGAGCAGCCCGCCCAGCAGATAGCGGCCGAGGTTGTAGGTCATCAGCCGGGTCGCGACCCGCAGTGCCGCGCTCATCGGGCCGCCCCCGCGAGGTCGAGCATGCGGGCGAAGCGGCTGCCGGGATCGGCGGCGAGGTCGGCGCGGTAGCCGTACTCGACGATCCGGCCCCCGGCGAGCACCGCGATCTTGTCGACCCGGGCCAGGCAGGAGAGCCGGTGGGCGATCAGGATCCCGGTGCGGCCGGTCAAGAGCCGGTCGATGCAGTCCTCGACGCGGCGTTCGGTGGCCGGGTCCAGGCGGCTGGAGGGCTCGTCCAGGACCACGAGGCCGGGATCGGCCAGCAGCGCCCGGGCGAACGCGAGCAGCTGGGCCTCGCCGGCCGAGACGGCGCCGAGCCGGCTGTCCAGGCCCTCGGGCCGGCCGGCCAGCCAGTCCGCCAGCCCGACCTCGGCCAGCACCGCCAGCAGCCGGGCATCCTCGGCGCCGGGGCCGCCGGTCCGGAACAGCGTCAGGTTCTCCCGCACGCTGGCGTCGAAGAGCTGGACGTCCTGGGTGACGACGCCGATGCGGGTGCGCAGGGCGGCCGCACCGACCGTGCGCAGGTCGCGCCCGCCGACCTCGACGGTGCCGGTGCCCGGGTCGTAGAGCCGCAGCACGAGCCGGGCCAGCGTGCTCTTGCCGCTGCCGGTGCGCCCGACGACGCCCAGCGTCTCGCCCGGGGCGAGGTCGAGGGTGACGTCGGCCAGCGCCGGGGGATCGCCCGGGGCGTACCGGAAGCCGACGCCGGCCAGGCGCAGGCTCAGCGGCCCCGGCGGCAGGGTCTGCGGCGCGGCCGGTTCGGGCAGGGCGGGCCGCTCGGCGAGCAGATCGCCCAGCCGCGCCAGCCCGGCCAGCGCGGCCTGGAAGTGCCGCATCTGCTCGATGAGCCGCTCGAAGGGCGTGCGGACCATCAAGGTGTACTGCAACAGCAGCACCGCGGTCCCGACCGTGAGCCGTCCCGAAGCCTGCAGCCACGCGGCCAGCCCGAGCATCAGCGCGGTGCCGGCGGCGAAGGCGACGGAGGTGCCGGCCAGCAGCGCGCTACCGATCCGTGCGCCGCGGAACTCGGCGCGGTACCAGGCGCCGCTGATGCGCTGGAAGGTGCGCAGGACGTGCCGGCCGGCGCCGTTGGCCCGGATGTCCTCGACGCCGGCCAGCTGCTCCTCGAGGTTGCCGGTCAGCGTGGCCATCGCCGCCCGCGACGCGGTGGCCGAGGGCACCGCGAGGCGCTGCGTCCAGGTCATGCCGAAGAAGACCAGCACGCAGAACGCGGCCAGGGCGAGGCCGAGGCGCACGTCGATGGTGAAGACGATGACGACCACCCCGGCCAGCAGCAGGACGCTGGCCACGACGTCGAGCAGGAACGCGACGGCGAAGTCGGCCACGGCCACGACATCGCCGTCGACCCGCTCGATCAGCTCGCCGGGGGTTCGCCGGCTGTGGTAGCCCATGTCGAGGCTGAGCGCGTGCCCGGCGACCCGCTCCCGGAGCCGGTTGGTGCCGTCCCAGGCGAGGCGGTTGGCCAGCCACGCCGTCACCGTGCGGGCCACCTGCGCGGCGAGCGCGAGCCCCAGGTAGCCGGCGGCCAGCAGGGTCAGGTGGCCCGTTGAGCCCCCGGCGATCGCGTCGTCGACGAACCTGAGGGTGAGCTGCGGCGCCAGCAACGGCAGCACGGTCATCGCCAGGACGGCGACGGTGAGTGCGACGGCGGCCCGGCCACCCGGGCGGAGGCTGCGCAGGATCGTGGTGCGCGACAAGCTCAGGATCTCCCATCGACGGCCGGAGGCGTGCGGGCGACGCGGTTCGCCTCACCGAAAATCGCATCACGGAACCGGGGCCGCAACCGGGAAACGGCCGGCAGCACGCGACACCGCTCGATGCCGTCGTCCTCGAACGGCAGCGCGAAGCCGGCCAGCGGCAGCACCTCGACCGGCGCCCCGCCGTCGAAGATCCGGCGGTGCTCGGGGGCCGGATCGGTCGTGTTCCGGTCCAACTCGACCCCGACGACCAGGGTGTCGACGCCGCCGACGGGGCCGCGGGCCACGCCGTAGGTGCGCTGCGGCCCGGACACGGCGGCGGCGAGCTCGCGCTCCGCGTCGTCGTGGACGGTGTCGGCGGCGATCCAGCCGCCGAACGTCATCGCCAGCTCCAGGCCGAGGTACGGCCACTTGCTGAGGTAGTAGCGGTTGTTGGCCACGGCGGTCGAGCCGTTCTCGGCGGTGCTGCGCCGGTGCGGCAGGTGCAGGCCGTAGACGTCGGGCGCCATGACGAACGGCACGCCGGTCGCGGCGACCCGGTAGGCCCACTCCTGGTCCTCGGGGCCCCAGCCGCGGAAGTTCTCGTCGAACGTGAGGCCGTGGCGGTGCAGCAGGCCCGCGGGCACGGCGAAGATCCCGCCGCGGACGTACGCCCAAGGGTAGCGGCGCACCGCCGAGGCGAAGCGCTCGCTCCACCGGCAGTCCAGCGCGGTCCGGTCGGCGGCGGCGAGGTCGGCCAGCGTCTGGCGATGCACCTCCCACGACTGCGCCGACGGCCCCGCCACGTCGCGGTCCACGGCCTCGTCGTAGCCGATCATCTGCCCGCAGACACAGACCTGCTGCCCGTGCTGGTAGTAGTGCTCCCACAGGTTGCTCAGGAAGTCGGCCGGGATCACCATGTCGCAGTCCAGCAGGACCACGACGTCGCCGCGGACCTGGCGCAGGGCCAGGTTGCGGGCCCGGCTGATGTTCCACTCGGCGTCGGCGGCCACGGCGACGGTCACGATGTCGAGCCGGTCGGCAAACTCGTCGCACAGCGCGATGTACTCCGGCGAGTGCTCCATGCAGCCGACGACCACCTCGAACTCGTCGTGGTCCAGCGTCTGCTCGGCCAGCGACGCGAACGCCATGCCGATGTTCTCCAGGCGCTGACGGTACGGCATGACAAGGCTGAACTTCACGAAACCTCCTCGACGACGCTGCGCATCCACCGGCGGCGGTAGACGCGGTAGCCGCTGATGACGGTCTTGACGATCTCCTCGCTGTAGATGGCGAGGAGGATGATGCCGAAGGGCAGGTGCCAGACGAGCGCCGTGAGCGCGACGAGCGGCACGGCGACCAGCCACTGGCAGGTCATGTCGGCGAAGACGATGTAGACGGTGTCGCCGCCGGCCCGCAGCAGGCCGTTCTGCAACGTGATGGCCAGTGCCCGGAAGACGAACAGCGCGCCCAGCACGAGCACCGCGTCCCGCGCGGCGGCCAGCGACTGCGGGTCGACGCCGCTGTAGATGTCGTCGAGGAACGGCCGGGTGCACATCAGCGCGACCCCGAGGACCAGCGCGATGCTCGTGCTCCACAGCAGCAGGGCCTTGCTGGTGCGCCAGGTGTCCGCGGTCGGCTCGCCCTTGCCGAGGCGGTTGCCGACGATCACGGTGGTCGAGACCGAGATGCCGCTGATGAACGCGATCGCGACGGCCTCGATCGGCGTGATGATGGCCAGCACGGCGAGCTCCAGGGTGCCGGCCCGGCCGACCAGGGCGGTGTAGGCGAAGATGCCGACGGCCCACGAGACGGAGCTGATCGACACCGGCACGCCGACCCGCCGGATCAACGACAGGATGCCGGCCCGCAGCCCGTCGCGCAGGTCGGCGAGGCTGAAGGCCATCGGGTGGCGCTTGACGTAGACCCAGGTGGCGAAGAGGCCGGCCTCGACGATCGCGCTGAGCAGCGTGGACCAGCCGGCGCCGGCGATGCCCAGCCGCGGCAGGCCGAAGTTGCCGAAGATCAGCCCGTAGGCCAGGGCGATGTGTACCAGCACGCCGATCACCGTGAAGCGCATGCCGACCCGGGCGTGGCCGAGCGAGCGGAGACTGCCGGCCAGGCTGGAGGTCACGCCGAAGGGCAGCACCATCCAGATGACGACGCGGATGTACCGTGCCCCGAGCGCGATGACGTCCGGGTCGGAGGTTCCGATCGACGCGATCTGCCGGGCGAAGACGAAGCAGGTGGTGCAGGCGACCACGCCGAAACCCACCGCGGCGAGCATCGTCAGCGCGGTGGCCTGGCGGGTCTTGGCGACGTTGCCGGCGCCCCAGAACTGGGCGATGACGACCGAGCCGCCGTCGGACATGCCCATCGCCGCCAGCATGACGACGAGCAGGACCCGGCTGGAGTAGCCGACCGCGGCGACGTCGTCGGTGCCGAGGTGCGACACCAGGAACGAGTCCACGACGCCGCGGGTCGACGACAGCAGCGACTGGACGGCCACCGGCACCGCCGTCGCCGCCAGCATGGCGACGAATGGGCGGCTGACCGCGGTTCGGAGGGTGCCGAGCGGGGCCGGGGGATGGGCCGTCGTCTGCGGTGCGGTCATGAGAGCGCCTCCGAACCGATCGTGTACGGGCTCGCGGCCGGCATCGCCGGCGAGCGTATGTTGCCAAGCTTGGCACAATTTGGCACAGCTTGGCAACATACATCGCCCGTACGGGGGTTCAGCGCATGCTGGCGAGGGTCTCCGCGAGGCTGCGCCAGATCTCGGCGGCCAGCTCGACGTTGTGCGCCTCCTGGGCCTGCTGGGCCAGGTCCTGCAGCATCTTGATGCCCCGGTCGCGCTCGCCGCGCAGGAGGATCAGCCGGCCGCGCAGCGCCTCGAACTTGACCCGGTCGCGGAAGGACAGCAGCGACACCTGCTCGTCGATCTGCTCGGACTGCTGCCACGCGGACTCGTAGTCGCCCTCCTCGAAGGCGAGGTACGCGCGCAGCGTCGCGGCCTCCTGCCGGTGCAGGTCGGTGCCGATCAGCCGCAGCACCGGCTCCACCTCGTCGAGCCGCTCCCGGACCTTGGCCGTCTGCGGCGGCGACACCTGCAGGCACAGCGAGGCCGCCGCGAGGCGCAGCCGCATCCACAGGATCAGGTCCTGATGGCTGTCCAGCCGCTGCAAGGCCAGCTCCAGGTCGTCGAGGGCGGCCGGATACCGCCCCTCCCGGATGTGCACCGTCGCGGAGGCCCACAGCGCCTCGGCGGCGAGCGTGCCGCCCGGTGTATCGCTGATCTCGACCAGCTCGTCGGCGTGCGCGCGGGCCTCCTTGAGCAGGCCCGCCTCGGCCTCGGCGGAGACCAGCGCCTGCAGCGTGCCGGCCCGGTCGACCAGCGAGAGCTCGGCGGAGTCGCGGTAGGCGTCCAGGGCGATCGCCCGGGCCCGCTCCGGGTTGCCGAGCATGCGCAGGTTGCGCGACAGCTGGATCTGGGCGCGGGCCAGCAGCGCCTTGGCGCCGAGCCGTCCGCTGAGCTCCACCAGCTCGGCCAGCAGCTCGTACTGCTGCTGCAGCTCCCCCTGGTTGCCCCGGATCTGCGCCAGCAGCCAGATGGCCTGCCACCGCAGCGCGGGATCGCCCTCGGGGTCGCTGTGCAGCGCCTCGGCCAGCGGCTCGGCCAGGCCGCTGTCGCCGGTCGCCGAGACGATCGAGGCCAGCAGGGCGGAGAACGGTGACAGCGGGACCGGCTGGGTCTGCGCGGGCTCGAGCCCGGACGGCACCTCGAAGGCGGAGGTGGGCACCCCGAGGCGGCGCGCCAGGTGCGCCACGGCCCGGGCCGTGGGCGAGCGCGCCCCCGACTCGAGGCGGGAGACGTAGCCGGTCGACAGGCCACCTTCCGCGAGGGCGGCCTGGGACAGCCCGTACTGCTCGCGCAGTGTCTTGAGACGCTGGCCGAAGGCGGGTTGTTCGAGCATCGGGGTACCTCTTGACGGAATTCCGGCGAGACCTGGGCGTCCGGCCGGGATGGTCGTGCGGCGTCGCACGGTGCGGCGCGGGTTGAGCGTAGAGCGGCGGAATCATAGCGCGCCAGGCAATGCTGACAAGTTGATGGTAACGTTTTGGCAAGGTTCTCGACAAATGTTGCCAAAAACGCGGAAGGTGAATCATGACCATCCGGCCTGTGCGGATCGCCCTGCAGCTCCAGCCGCAGCACGCCGACTACCGGCAGATCCGGCGGACCGTGGCGCAAGCGGAGGACCTCGGGGTCGACGCCCTGTTCACCTGGGACCACTTCTTCCCGATCAACGACGGCGGCGGACCGGTCACCCGGGCCACGGGCCAGCACTTCGAGTGCTGGACCATGCTCGCCGCCTGGGCCGAGTCGACGTCCCGGGTGCAGCTCGGTCCGCTGGTCACCTGTAACGCCTACCGCAACCCGGACCTGCTGGCCGACATGGCCCGCACCGTTGACCACATCAGCGACGGGCGGCTCATCCTCGGCATCGGCTCCGGCTGGTTCGACCGCGACTTCCTCGAGTACGGCTACGAGTTCGCCTCCGACCGCCGCCGCCTCGACGACCTGGCCGCCGCGCTGCCCCGCATCGAACGGCGCTGGTCGCTGCTCAGCCCGCCGCCGACGCGCCGGATCCCGGTGCTCATCGGCGGGGCCGGCGAGCGCCGGACGCTGCCGCTGGTGGCTCGGCACGCCGACATCTGGCACTGCTTCGGTGAGCCGGCGCTCGTCGCGCACAAGCGCCGGGTGCTGGGCGAGCACTGTGCCGCGCTGGGCCGCGACCTCGACGACATCGAGGTGTCCTCGGCCGTCGCCGGCGGCCCGACCCCGCCGGGCGAGCCGGAGGAGCTCGGCCGGCCGCTGCGCGACGCCGGCGTCTCGCTGTTCACCGTCGGCATCGGCGGGCCGGACTACGACCTGGCGCCGCTGCGCCGGTGGCTCACGTGGCGCGACGAGGAGAACGGCTGAGCCGCGCCGGTGCGGGCCCCGACGCGACGGTGCGCCGCCGGTCTCCCGGCGGCGCACCGCAGATCAAGGCTTGCTGTACTCGGTGAAGTGCCGCTCCGCGAACAGCTCCGGCCACTCGCCCCGGTCCAGCCCCAGCTCGCGCCCGCGGCTGAGCATGGAGCGCCAGTAGGGCTTCACCGGCGGCCACTGGCTGCCGACCTGGCAGTAGGACGTGTCCACGAAGTACCGCGGCTGCCCGGGAACGCCGGGACGCCGCCGGCGGGCGTGGAAGAGCCCCGAGTGCAGCACCACTGTCGAGCCCGGCGGCAGGTCGTCGATGACCAGCTCACCGGGCAGCTCCTGGGTGCCGAGGTGCGCGCGGGCGGTCTTGGCCACCGCCTCGCGGTGCGAGCCCGGCAGGACGACCAGGCTGGACGTGCGGTCGTCGAGGCCGTCGAGGTAGTGCAGCGTGTGCACCATCAGGTGCTCGGGGTCGACCTGCGGGCCGGCCTCGTAGTCATGGTGCCACGGCTTGCCCGGCAGGTCGGGCGCCTGCCGGTCGCTGTGCAGGTGGTGGAACACGAACCGCGGCCCCATCAGCTGGCTGAGCACGTCCATCACGGCCGGCCAGGCGATCAGCTCGCCGTGGGCCGGCAGCTCCAGCTCCAGGACCGGCGGCCGGCCGTACCGCTGCGGCTCGACGCAGGACTGGATGGATCGGGCTCGCAGGCCCTCGTCGACCCACCGGTCGACCTCAGGGCGCAGCGCGTCGACGAGGTGGCCGGGCAGCAGGCCGGGCAGGATCAGGTACCCCAGCCGGTCGAACTGCTCCAGTTGCCGCTCGTCGAGCGCCGTCGAGAGTTGCTGTGCGGTCATTGCGGTGCCCTTTCTCTAGACGGTCGCGTCGTCCTTCGGGTTCCAGGTCGTCCACGCGCTGTGCACCATGTCGGACAGGTCGTGCTGGGCCTTCCAGGACAGATCCCGGCCGATCTTGTCGACCGCGGCCACGACCTCGGGCGGGTCGCCCTCGCGCCGCGGTGCGGTCTGCACCTTGACCGGGACGCCGGCGACCTCGCGCAGCGTGTCGATCACCTCCAGCACCGAGTAGCCGCGGCCGGTGCCGACGTTGTAGACGTCGGCCGCCCTGGTCTCCTCGAGCCGGTGGATCGCCGCGACGTGGGCGTCGGCGATGTCGGCGACGTGCACGTAGTCGCGGATGCCGGTGCCGTCGCGGGTCGGGAAGTCGGCCCCGGTCACCACGGCCGGACGGCCCGCCGCGACCCGTTGGATCACCTGCGGCAGGAGGCTGCTGCCGCCCCGGTCGGCGAGCACCTGCTCGTCGGCGCCGACGACGTTGAAGTACCGCAGCGCGATCCACGAGATGCCGTTGGCGCCGCCGGCCGCCCGCAGCATCCACTCGCACATGAGCTTGGTCTCGCCGTAGGGGTTGATGGGCGCGGCCGGGGTCTCCTCGGTCACGACCGGCTCGCCGGGCACGCCGTAGACGGCCGCGCTGGAGGACAGCACGATCCGGTCGACCCCGGCCGAGATCATCTCCTCCAGCAGGACCCGCATGCCGTCGAGGTTCTGCCCGTAGTACTTGAGTGGGTCGGCGACCGACTCGGGGGCCGACTTGAGTGCCGCGAGGTAGGCCACGCCGGCGATGCGGTGCCGGCGGAACACCCCCGCGAGCGCCGCGCGGTCGGTGTCGGGCGCGACGACCATCGGCACGTCGTCGGGGACGCGGGCCCGGTCGCCGGTGGACAGGTCGTCCAGGACCACCACCGGGCGGCCGTCGGCGCGCAGGCGCCGCACGACGTGCGAGCCGATGTAGCCGGCCCCGCCGACCACCAGCCAGGTCATCGGGGCCTGCCCGGTGAGCGTGTCGGAGCGACGGTGTGGGTAACGGTCACGATAGAAGCCCTCTCCGGAAGCGTCGGAAGCGGACGGTCGGACCAGCCCAGTTTGCTGGGACTGGCAACCTTTGGCAACCTTAGTGACAAGACCTTGGCAATTTTGTGCCAAGCGGAGGGGGCGACGCGCGTGACGAGCACGGTGAACCTGGGCATCCTGGCCCACGTCGACGCCGGCAAGACCAGCCTCAGCGAGCGGCTCCTGCACACCGCCGGCGTCATCGACGAGCTCGGCAGCGTCGATGCCGGCAGCACCCAGACCGACTCCATGGACCTGGAGCGCCAGCGCGGCATCACCATCCGGGCCGCCGTCGCCTCCTTCGTGGCCGACGGCGTGGCCGTCAACCTCATCGACACGCCCGGCCACCCCGACTTCATCGCCGAGGTCGAGCGGGTGCTGCGGGTGCTCGACGGCGCCGTGCTGGTGGTGTCGGCGGTCGAGGGGGTCCAGGCGCAGACCCGGGTGCTCATGCGCACGCTGCGCCGGCTCGCGGTACCGACGCTGCTGTTCGTCAACAAGCTGGACCGCCGCGGCGCCGATCCGGACCGCGTCCTGGCCGAGATCGAGCGGAAGCTGGCCGTCACGCCGGTGCCGATGGGGCGCGGCGACCGGGACGCGGACGCGCTGCTCGACGCGCTCTCGCGCCACGACGACGCGCTGCTGGCCACCTACGTCGAGCACGAGGAGGCCCTGTCGGACCGCCGGCTGCACCGCGCGCTCGTCGCGCAGACCCGGCGGGCCCTGGTCCACCCGGTCTTCTTCGGCTCGGCGATCACCGGCGCCGGCGTCGACGCCCTCATGGCCGGGATCGCCGAGCTGCTGCCGCGGGCCCGGCACGACGCGGCCGCCGCGCCGTCCGGCACCGTGTTCAAGATCGAGCGCGGGCCGGCCGGGGAGAACATCGCCTACCTGCGCATGTTCTCCGGCACGCTGCGGGTCCGCGACCGGCTCCCGCTCGGCCGCGTCACCGGCCTGGACGTCTTCGACGGCGGCCCGCCGCAGCAGCGCGACGAGGTCCGGGCCGGCCAGATCGCCAAGGTCCGCGGCCTCACCGACGCGCGGATCGGCGCCGCGATCGGCGCGGCCGGCCCCCGCGACGAGCAGTTCTTCGCCCCGCCGGCGCTGGAGACCATCGTCCGGCCGCGGCGCCGCGGCGACAAGGGCGCGCTGCACGCCGCGCTCGCGGTCCTGGCCGAGCAGGACCCCTTGATCAACCTGCGGCTCGACGACGAGGAGCAGGAGGTCGCGGTCTCCCTCTACGGCGAGGTGCAGAAGGAGGTCATCGAGGCGACCCTGGCCACCGAGTACGGCCTGGCGGTCCACTTCGAGGAGACCACCACGATCTGCGTGGAGACCCCGGCCGGGCCCGGCGCCGCGGTCGAGTGCATCAACACCGCGACCAACCCGCTGCTGGCCACCGTCGGGCTGCGCGTCGAGCCGGCCCCGCCGGGCGCCGGCGTGCGGTTCGCGCTGGGCGTCGAGCTCGGTTCGATGCCGCCCGCGTTCTTCCGCGCGGTGCAGGAGTCGGTGCATGACGCGCTGCGGGCCGGGCCGCACGGCTGGCAGGTGGTCGACTGCGCGGTGACCATGACGCACGCCGGCTACTGGGCGCGGCAGAGCCACGCGCACGGCACGTTCGACAAGAGCATGTCCAGCACCGCCGGGGACTTCCGCGGGCTGACGCCGATCGTGCTCATGCGTGCCCTGCGGGCGGCCGGGACGACGGTGTACGAGCCGATGCAGCGCTTCCGCCTGGAGACGCCGCCCGACACGCTGGACCGGCTCACGAAGGTGCTGCCCGGTCTCGACGCCGTGCTGGAAGGCTCGGCCGCGCGGGGCGGCACGCACGTGCTCGAGGGCCTCCTGCCGGCCGCGAACGTCCACCTCCTGCAGCGCCGGCTGCCCGAGCTGACGCACGGCGAGGGCGTGCTCGAGTGCACCTTCGGGCAGTACCGCCCGGTCCGCGGACAGCCACCGGTCCGCCGGCGAGCGAAGGAGTACGCGGATGGCTGACACGGCCCGCACGCTGGCGCCGCCGACCACCGGCGCGCCGCCGATCCGCCCGCGCCGGCTGCGCTGGGTCCTCGGAGCCGAGATGCTCGTCAACGGGCTCGGCCGCTTCACGCTGATGCCGGTCCTCGGGGTCGTGCTGGCCACCCAGGACCCGGCCGCCGGGCCATCGGTCGTCGGGGCCGGCCTGCTCGTGCACAACGCGGCCACCGGCGTGTCGTCGGTGCTGGTCAACCGCTACCTCTCCCGGCTGCGGTACAACACCGCGCTGGGCCTGAGCATGCTGCTCGCGGCGGCCGGCTTCGGGGTGCTGCCCTACCTGCACGACGCGGCCGCGCTGATCCTCGCGCTGCTCGTCGCCGGCCTCGGCATCAGCGCCCACACGGTCCTCACGCCCCTGCTGGCCGCCGACATCATCGCCGACGACGCCGGGCGCAACCGGATGTACTCGATGTTCCAGATCGCCGGCAACGCGGCCGCGGCGGTCGGGCCGTTCCTCGCCGCCGCGCTCTACGTCTCCACCGACGCCCGGCCGCTGCTCACGCTCGTCGGCGGCGCATACCTCGTGGCCGGCCTCATCCTGTACCTCGGGCTGCCCGGCCGCATGCACCCCGCGCCCACGTCGGGCCGGTGGCCGATCAGCCGCGGGGCGTTCGCCACCGCCGTGCGCGACCCCAACAGCCGCCGCGTCGTGGCGATCACGGTGATCGGGATGTTCGTCTACGCCCAGTTCTACTCGGCCTTCGCGCTCTTCGTCGCCTACGTGATCGAGTCGCCGGCGCTGCGCAGCGTCCTGCTCGCCCTGCCCGCGGTGGCCATCGTGTTCGTCCAGGCCGCCGTGACCGGCGTGAGCAACCGGCTGCTGCGCGCCGGACGGTCCCCGTTCCTGCTGCTCGGCGTGGGCAGCCTGCTGTTCGGCGCGGCCATGCTGCTGCTCGGCGCCGGGCTGCCGCTGCTCGTCGCGTCGTTCGCCTCGGTGGCCGTCTTCGCCGTGGCCGAGATGGTCTTCCAGCCGATGCTCAGCACCGCCTTCGCGGCGCTGCCGATGGACTCCCGGCTGGAGGCGTTCGGCATCCGGCAGCTGTCCTGGACCATCGGCTCCGGGGCCGGCTCGTTCGTCGGCGGCGCCGTCTACCTGATGTGCCACCACAACCACGCCGACCACGTCTACTGGCTCGTCCTCGGTGCGGCGACCCTGGCCGGCACCGCCCTGCTCATGCTCGGCGCCCGCCGCACCGCCTAGCGTCCCGGAGGTTCTCCCATGGCATCCGCGCCCACCGTCGTCATCGTCGACGGCTACTCCGCCGGCGACCTGCTCCCGGTCGCGTTCGGGCGGCTCGGCATCCAGGCCGTCCACCTGCGCAGCTCGGCCGAGCTGATGCGGCGGCTCCGCCCGCCGGTGGCCGAGCACTACGTGGACAACCTGGTCTGGCCCGGCGGCCCCGGCGGCGACGACGGCGCCGTGGCCATGGTGGCCGCCTACCGGCCGATCGCCGTCGTCGCCGGGGCCGAGGCCGGGGTCCCGCTCGCCGACCGCCTCTCCGAGCGGCTCGGGCTGCCCAGCAACGGCAGCGCCGGCTCGGTGGCGCGCCGCGACAAGTATCGGATGATCGAGACCGTGCGGGCCGCGGGCCTTCGCTGCGCCCGCCAGCACCGCGGCGCCGACCCGGACGAGCTGGCGGCCTGGGCGGACCGCGAGGGCTATCCGGTGGTGGTCAAGCCGCTCACGTCCGGCTCGACCGACCACGTCACGATCTGCCATCGCGCGGACGAGGTCGCCGCGGCGGCCCGGGCGGTGCTGGCCGCGCCGACCATCTTCGAGGAGAGCAACACCGAGGCGCTGGTGCAGTCCTACCTGGCGGGGCCGGAGTTCATCGTCGACACCGTCAGCGCACGGGGGCAGTCGTACGTGTGCGGGGTGTGGCAGTACGACAAACAGACCATCGACGGCAAGCGCATCTACGACCGCAACGTGCTCCTGGACCCGGCCGAGGCACCGGTGCCCGAGCTCATCGCATACACCCGCGCCGTCCTCGCCGCCCTCGGCATCGAGCACGGCCCGGCGCACGCCGAGGTCATCCTGACGCCGCAGGGCCCCGCGCTGGTGGAGATCGGCGCCCGCCTCGACGGCAACACCGACGCCGCGTTCCAGGACGCCTGCGTCGGGGCCAACCAGGCGGACCTGACCGCGCTCGCCTACGCCCGGCCGGACGCGTTCGTCGCCCGGTACGGCGGTCGGGTGTACGCCAAGCTCCTCCACGCCGTCGTGCACCACACCGCAACCCGGCAGGAGGGCCTGGTGGCGGCCGTCGACGCCCGGGCGGTCGCGCGGATCCGGGCGCTGCCGTCGGTGCGGTCGGTGTCGGTGCGCCTCGCCGCCGGCGACCGGATCCGCCCGACCGTCGACCTGCTCAGCAGCCCGATCCAGGTGAACCTGGCCGCGGCCGACCCGCGGCAGCTCGACGCGGACCACCGGGCCGTCGGCCGGCTCAAGGACGACGTCTTCGAGGTCGCCGGCTCGCCGACGCTGCTGCTCGTCGGCGGCGCGAGCCCGCTGTCGTCCAGCCGCGACATCGTCACCGACGCGCTCACCCAGGCCCGCAGCCGGGGCATCCGGGCGCACATCCTCAACACGGCCGCCAACGTGGCCGCCACCGGCGCCGTCAACGCGCTGGCCGCCGAGGTGTCCACTGTGGACCCGAACGCGCCCGAGGCCTGCTCGGACTGGCTCGCCGGGCGCCGGTTCGACCTCGTGCTCGGGCTGCGCGACGGGGTCCTGCCGGCGGTCGCGGCGTGCACCGAGCGGCTGGGCGCCCCGGGCAACGGCCCGGAGCTGGTCGCGCTGGTGCGCAACAAGGACGACTGCCGGCTCGCCCTGGCCGCCGCCGGCTTCGCCCAGCCGGCCGTGCGGCGCTGCACGTCGGCCGAGGAGGCGGCCGCCTTCCTGGCGGCGTCCGACGGCCCGTGGGTGGTCAAGCCCCGCGACGGCATGGGCAGCGAGGGCGTCACCAAGGTCACCGGCCCGGCCGATCTGCCGGCGGCCCTGGCCGGCCTGCCCGATCCGGGCCTCTTCCTCGTCGAGGAGTTCGTCGACGGTCCCGAGTGCAGCGTCGAGGGCGTCGTGCTGCGCGACGGCCCCCGCGTCCTGGCGGTCACGGAGAAGACCACGCTGCCGCCGCCGCACTTCGTGGAGCTCGGCCACGTCATGCCCGCGCCGCTGGCGCCGTCGGTCCAGGCGGCCGTCGAGCGGGAGGTGACGGGGGCCCTCGTCGCGCTCGGGGTGCGCCCCTGCGTGTTCCACGTCGAGCTGTGGCTCACCGCGAAGGGCGTCGTCCTCGGCGAGGTCCACGTCCGCCCGGGCGGCGACTGGCTGCACCGGTTGCTGACGTACAGCATCCCGGGCCTGGAGCTGTTCGGCCTGCTCTACGACGACTACCTGGGCCGGCCGGCGCCGCGCGACCTCACCCCGACGCGGGGCGCGGCGGCCCGCTTCCTCGCCCCGCCGCCGGGCCGGCTGCTCCGGGTCGAGGGCTGGTCCGCGGTCGCGTCCCACCCGGCCGTGCTGTTCGCCGACCTCACGGTGGCGCCCGGCGACGAGATCGCCCCGATCCGCGAGTCGGGCGACCGGGCCGGGGTCATCGTCGTCGGCGCGCCGAGCGCCGCGCAGGCCCGCGACCTGGCCGCGGACCTGCGCGACTCGGTCCGGTTCGTCATGCGGTGATCGCGCCCGGCGCGCGCCCGGCCGGTCCCGCGCCGACCGGCCGGGCGCTGCGCAGGTTCATGGCGGCATCGGCCAGGAACTTGGTGGCCCAGTTGGGGAAGGCGTTGGGCTCGAAGGCGCCGGACAGCGGCCACGAGCCGGCCAGGGCGCCGACCGCGGCCGGTTCGAGCGGCTGGCGGACCTGCAGCCGGCTCAGCCGCTCGAGCGTGGCCGCCGCCCGCTCCCGCAGCCACGGCTCGTCGCCCCGGTCGGCCAGGTCGGCCCAGATCGTCACCAGCTGCGCGTCGCCGGTCAGGCAGGCGTAGTCCGCCAGCGGTACGAAATCGGGGCCCAGCTCCCCCGGCAGGAGCGGATACAGGGGCGTGCGCAGCCGGGCGAGGCGCCCGGCGCACTCGGCGGCGGCGGCGACGCAGCGCTGCCCGTCCGGCCCGCCGGCGATGTCACCGGCGCGCAGCAGGCCGCGCAGCGCGTAGCCGATGGTGTGCGTCCACGCGGTGTGGCCTGCGGAGAACGACATCCCGCCGATCCAGCCGCCCGGCTGGGCCTGCCCGGCCAGCCAGCGCAGCGAGCGGTTGACCCGCTCGAGGTGGGCCTGGTCACCGGTGGCCTGCCACGTCTCGGCCAGCGCCCACGTGACCCGGGACGAGTAGGTGTTGGGGTAGCCGAAGTGCGACAGCCACGCCCCGTCGTCCCGCTGGACCCCGCCCAGCCAGTGCCCGGCCCGGTCGGCGGCGGTGCGGTACGCCTCGGCGCCCGTCGCCCGCCACAGCGCGAGCAGCCCGAGCATGATCTGCCCGACGTCGAACACCACGGGCGGCCCCTCGGTGCCGGTCCCTCCGGGGAACGACCCGTCCGCCGCCTGCAGCTCCAGCAGCCACTGCCCGACCTGCACCGCCCGGGCCCGCAGCTCGTCGGCGAACGGGCCGTCCAGCTCGCCGGCGGCCCGCAGCATCGTCGGGACCAGATAGCCGCTGGTCTCCGGGTAGGTGGGCTGCCAGCCGCCGGTCAGGTCGTAGCCGGCGGAGATGCCCTGGCGCCCGGTCGCGTCGTGGGCCGTCGCGACCCACCGCATGGCGTCCTCGAGAACACTGGTCATACATCATTCTGGCAACGCTTGGCACATCTTGGCAATATGTGGCAACGTAAGAGGGAAGACATTGCCAACGTGGGAAGGCGCAGGTTCATGACACAGACTCTCGCCCCGGCCGGCACCGTCACCGTCACCCGGCTGGCCGGCAACATCGGCGCGCGGATCGACGGCGTCGACGCCTCCAGACCGCTGAGCGAGGCGGACATCGCCACCGTCCGCCGGGCACTGCTGGACCACAAGGTGGTGTTCCTGCGGGACCAGGAGCTCGACTACGACTCGCAGGTGCGGTTCGTGCAGCAGTTCGGCGAGCTGACCCTCGGCCATCCGATCTACGACAACGCCGACGACAAGCCGTTCCTGCGGGCGATGGACTCCGCGCACGGCACCCGGGCCAACCACTGGCACACCGACCTGACGTTCATCGAGCGGCCGCCGGCGGCGGCGTTCCTGCACGCGAAGGTCATCCCCCCGGTCGGCGGCGACACCATCTGGGCCAACACCGTCACCGCCTACCAGAGCATGCCGGCGGACCTGCGGGCCCTGGCCGACCAGCTGCGGGTCCTGCACAGCAACGACTCGGACTTCACCGACGACACGGTGTCGCACCGGCGTGACTACATCGCCGACATCATCGAGACCGAGCACCCCGCCGTCAGGGTCCACCCCGAGACCGGCGAGCGCGCCATTCTGCTGGGCGGCTTCGCCCGCAGCGTCGTGGGCTACAGCCCGGCGGTCTCGCGCAACCTGATGCAGGCGATACAGGAGTACGTCACGAAGCCCGAGCAGACCGTCCGGTGGCAGTGGCGCGTCGGCGACATGGCCATCTGGGACAACCGGGCCACCCAGCACTACGCCGTCTACGACTACGGCACCGCGCACCGCCGGGCGGAGCGTCTGACGCTCGTCGGCCCGGTGCCGGTCGGCGTCGACGGCCGCCCGAGCGCCGCGGTCAGCGGCAACACCGACGCGTACAGCGGCGGCATGTGAGCACGCCGCGGTCGAGCACCGCCGCGCGGGCCGTCCCGGTTGTCCGGGGCGGCCCGCGCGGTGACGACCCGAAGGAGCCTGATCGTCCCATGGCCGTGCACCAGCTGCTGATCTACACCGGACCCGTGCCGGGGCTCGAGGCCGACTACCACCGCTGGTACGACGAGGTCCACGTCGCCGAGGTGCTCGCCCTGCCCGGCTTCGTCGCCGCCGGCCGGTACGCCACCGACGGCCCGGCCCGCTTCGCGGCGCTGTACACCATCGAGTCCGACGACATCGACGCCACGATCCGGATCTTCGACGAGCGGCGGGCGGACTTCAGCATGCCGCCATCGCTGGACCCCGGCAGCGTGGAGATCCACCTGCTCCGCGCGCTGTGAGCACCGCACGGGCGGGGGCGGCCGATGCCGGCCGCCCCCGCCCTGGCCGATGCGCTCAGACCGGCTCGCGGACCGGGCGTCCGGCCACGAACTCGGCCTGGTGCCGGTTGGAGACGCCGCCGAGGTAGTACCGCACGGACGGCCGGCCGGTGTTCACGATCGCCACGCCGTTGTTCACCAGCTCGTGCAGCAGCTTGTCGTCGGGAGCGACGTTGTTGTCGTAGTCCTCGTCGGTGAACCGCTCCGGGATCGGCAGGCGCAGGAGCTGCTCGCGCCGCAGCAGCCAGACGCTCTGGTCCACGGTCATCACCGGGTCGTCGGGCCCCATGACGGTGCTGGGCCGGTAGTGTCCGGGCGCGACCGGGTCCGCGCGGTCCAGCACGATGTTCGTGCCGCGCACCCGCACACCGCGCTCGCACATCAGCTCGTACAGCCGCCGCCCCTCCTCGTCGTTGAAGGCCGTGTGCCACAGCTCGTCCAGGTACGGCGAGCCGTCGGCGTGGAACATGGCCCGGCCGGAGTGCACCGCCGCGGCCCCGGTCCGCTCGGCGCACTCGCGCAGGCTGGTCAGGTGGTCCGGCTCGAACTCGTTGTCGTCGTCGAGAAACGCGATCCAGTCGGCCGACGAGACGCGCACGCCGGTGTTGAACAGGCGCGCGATGCGCGGGTACACCAGCCGGCGGTCGTGCGGCGGCTCGTCCCGCTCGCGCGGTGACCGCTCGACGAGGTGCGCGACCGTGCGCAGGCCCGGGCGGACCGGCGCGTCGCGCACGACCGGCACGGAGCTCGGGTCGTCGTCGATGACGACGACGTGTTCGATCGTGCCCGGGTAATCCTGGGCGTACACCGAGGCCATGGCCCGGCGGAGCAGGTCGTGCCGGTGCCGCGTCAGCGTCACCACACCGATCGAGTCAGACGGCATTGGTCGGCCCCTCACCGTGTTGTCGTGTCCGGACATGACAATTGCTGACCCCGTAGGTCCTCAGGCCGGCAGCAGCACCTCGCGGCCGACCCGCCTCGCCTCCCGCAGCACCATCTCCCGGTAGCGCTCGCCCAGCCGCAGCACGCGCGGCGTCAGCCGGCAGCGCGCCACGCTGCCGTCGGGGAACGGCAGCGCGATGCCCACGACGGGCACCGTCTGCTGCGGGTAGCCGCCCGCGGCCAGGCCGTCGAGCTCGGGGTCGCAGACCCGCAGCTGATCGTCGAGCTGCACCCCGACGACCATCAGGTCCTCGCCGTCCTTGGCGCCCCGCACGACGCCGAGCGTGCGGTCCGGCCGGTCGAGGACGGCCTCGACCTCCCGGCGGAACTGCGGATAGGCGCGGTTGGCCTCCCACGAGTCGGCCGAGCGGAACAGCTCGACGTCGAGCCGCGGCCACTTCGACAGGAAGTACCACTTGTTCGCGTCGAACGTCACGGCGTTGGACGCGACATCGCGCACGTGCGGCAGGTGCAGGCCGTAGACGTCCTCGCCCAGCACGATCGGGACCCCCGCCGCGCCGAGCCGGTAGCCCCACTCCTGGTCCTCGCCGCCCCAGCCCTGGAAGCCCTCGTCGAACCACAGCTCGTGGCGGCGGAGCGGGGCGCCGCTCACCGCGACGAAACCGGTCCACACCATCGTCCACGGCAGCCGCACCGGCTCGAACAGCCACCGCTCGTCCTGGCGCAGCCCGCGGGCGGCGTCGAGCTCGGCGAGGGCGGCCCGGTGCCGATCGAAGGACGCGGCGGCCACCGCGCTGCGGTCGACCTTCACGTCGTAGCCGATGAGCTGACCCAGCACACAGATCTCACGCCCGTCGGCGAAGTACCGGGTGCGCAGGCCGCGCAGGGCGTTCGGGGGCAGCGCGACGTCGGCGTCGAGCAGCACCAGGATCTCGCCGGACGCCTGGCGCAGGGCGATGTTGCGGGCGTGGCCGGTGTTCCACTCCCGGTCGGCCAGGACGGACACGATCGTGAGGCGGTCCGCGTACTCCCGGCACAGCGCGAGATACCCGGGGCAGTACTCCAGCGCCCCGACGACCACCTCGAACTCCGAGCGGTCCATCGTCTGCTCGGCCAGCGACGCGAACACCGAGCGCAGGTTCTCCAGGCGCTGCTTGTACGGGATCACCACACTCACCGTGACACTCCTCATGCCGCCAATGTTGCCAACATTGCCAAATTCTGGCAAGCCGAGCGCGGCGCGGGCGCCACCTCCGTGGGACACTGTGACAGCGTCGCTTGTGACGGTCGTTGACGCTTGGGGGTACACAGTGGATGTCAGGCCAGTTGACCGGGCGCGCCTGCTCCGGGCCCGGATCGCCACCTCGCTCGCGTTTCTGCTGTTCGGCACGGCGCTGGGCGCGTGGACGTCGCGGATCCCGGCGGTCAAGGAGCGGCTCGGCCTCAGCGACGGGCGGCTCAGCTTCGCGCTGCTCGCCTTCGCGGCCGGCTGCATCGTCGGGATGTCCGTGCTGGGCCGGCTCTCCGACCGGTTCGGCAGCGACCGGGTCATGGTGCCGACCGCGCTCGGCGAGGGCGTCCTGCTGATCCCGGCGGCGTTCGCGCCGAACCTGGTGACGCTCTGTCTCGTGCTGTTCGTGTTCGGCACCGTCCACGGCACGCTGAACATCGCGATGAACGCCAACGCCACCGAGGTGCAGCGGGCCTGGGGCGCGCCGATCATGTCGTCGTTCCACGCGGTGTACAGCATCGGCGGGTTCCTCGGCGCGGTCGCCGGCGGCCTGTTCGCCCGGGCCGACCTCGGACCCGGCCCGACCTTCACCGGGGTCGGCGCCGCGGTCGTCGTGCTGGCGCTGTGGGTGACCTGGTGGCGGCTGCCGGCCGCCGCCGCGGCGCCGGCCGAGGCGCCCGCGGCGACGCCCGGCGCGGACCGGCGCCCGGTGCGCTCGCTCGCCCTCGTGTTCCTCGGCGTGCTGGCCATGTTCGCGCTGGTCGGCGAGGGCGCGGCGGCCGACTGGAGCGCCGTGTACGTCCGGGACAACCTGCACAGCAGCGCCGGCTTCGCGACGTACGCCTTCGCCGCCTTCTCCATCGCGATGACGGTCGCGCGGCTGTGCGGCGACTGGCTCACCCGGCGGCTCGGCCCGGTGCTGCTGATGCGGATCAGCGGCGTGCTGGCCGCCGCCGGGCTGGGCACGGCCCTGCTCGTCGCCGAACCGGTCGCCGGGGTCATCGGCTTCGCGTTCCTCGGCGGCGGCATGGCCTGCGCGGCGCCGCAGATCTACTCGGCGGCCGGCAACCGGGACCCGGCCCGGGCCGGGCGGGCGCTGTCCCTGGTGGTGACCATCGCCTACCTGGGCTTCGTGCTCGGGCCGATCCTGATCGGCGCGGCCAGCACCGTCGTGGGCCTGCCGGTCGCGCTGGGCATCCCCGTGGTGCTCGCCCTGGTCATGTCGGCCGCCGCCGGGGCGCTGCGGCCGAAGCCGGAGCCGGCCGCCCGCACGCAATCCAGCGATCCGGTGCCGGCGCACCTGGCCGACGAGTCCTGAGCGGAGGAAGAACAGGCGTGCACATCGTCGAGTGCCACTTCGAGTGCAGCGGATACGACGACCATCTCGTGAAGGCGGGCACCTCCGTCTACCTCTGGAACCTGGTGCGCCAGTTCCGCGACCGCGGCCACCGGGTGACGGCGGTGACCGCGTCCCACGGCCTGCTGCCCCGGCTGCGCGAGCGGTACGAGGTCACCGATCTGGGCTGGGAGCGCCTCGAGCACATCCCGGTGCGGCTGGACCCCGCGGTGTGGCCGTCGCACCCGGCCGAGGTCACGCTCACCGTGCGTGCGCGGGCGTGGGGCCTGCGCATCGACGGTATCGAGCTCGTGCTGCTCGACGGCGGCCTGCTCAGCGAGTTTCCCGACGCCTTCTACCCGCCCCGCCGGCTGGAGGGCGTGGACCTGGCCTACCTCAAGCCGCTCGCCTTCCAGGTGCTGGCCGCCCGGTACCTGGCCGACCGGGTCGAGCCCGATGCGGTGGTACACCTGCATGAACCCGTCTACCACCACCTGCTCCCGGCCGCCCTGTCCGCCCGCGGCTTCACCGTGGTCTCGACGGTGCAGACCAACCTGCCCGTCAATGCGCAGGTGTACCGCCCACAGACCCGCGCCCTGCTGGAGCACCTCGGCGCCGACCCGGCCGCGGCCGACGGACTGGCCGATCCGCCGCTGGACGGCGACCTGCACCGGGCCATGCGCGGCTACCTGCCGCGGACCCTGCTCTACAGCGACGGCCCGGGCGGTGACTACATCAGCGTGCTGGCGCTGGTGGTGCGCACGGCCGCGGCGCTGGACTTCCTTTCCGAGGGCCAGCTCGAGCACGCCGTCACCCAGGGCGGCACGCCGTTCGAGCAGCTGTTCCGCGAGCTGGCCGTGCGCCGCGAGCTGCTCGCGCACCGGGATCGGCTGGTGGTCGGCGGCTGCGCGATCGGCGACGAGTGGCACACCGTCGAGCGCAGCCCGCAGCGGCGGGAGGCGACGCTGGCCGGGCTCGGCCTCGACCCTCGGCTGCCCACCGTGTACCACAACGGCCGCTACCAGATCGAGCACAAGGGCATCCGGGAGCTGCTGCGCGGCCTGCGCCTGCTGCTCGACGGCGGGGTCCGGGCCAACGTCCTGGTGCACCTGCTCGCTCCCGGGCCGATCGCCGACGAGGACCTCGCGGCGCTCACCCGTGACCACCCCGACCTGGTCCGCGCCAGCGACGCCCCCATGACGTCGGCCGAGCTGATGGACTGGGCCGCCGCCGCCGACATCTGCGTGTTCCCGGCGAAGTTCGAGATGGACACGTTCCTGATGGCCCAGGGCGAGGCGATGGCGGCCGGCGCGATACCGCTGGCCACCGCCCAGCGCGGCACCCGGCACTTCGGCCACGCCTTCGACCTCGCCGACCCGGGCGCCACCGGGCTGGCCCTGCCGCGCTCGTTCCGGGTGGACGACCGGCTGCTGGCCGCGGCGGTCCACGACGGGCTGCGGCGACTGGTCGGCCTGGTCGCCGACGACGACCCGCTGGTGGCGGCCCTGCGCGAGCGTGCGGTGGCCACGGCCCGGCAGTTCACCTGGGGCCGGGTGGCCGAGCGCTTCCTGGCCGTCTTCGCCGCCTGCCGGCAGGGGCGGCCGCCGGCCGGGGCCACCCCGCTGGACCGCCCGCCGGTCGTCGGCCCTGCGCCCGCGCCGATCGGCGAGGCGGTGCTGGCCGCGGACGGAGCCCGCGTGAGCTGGTCCGGCCCGCCGGTGGGCACCGTCGAGGCGGTCAGGCCGACCGCGGACGGCGGGGTCGTGGTGGTGGCGCTGCGCGGGGGCGCCGGCTCGCGGTACGCCGCCGACCTGCCCGAACCCGGCGGGCCGGTGGCGGTGCTGGTCACCGGCCGCGACGGCCGCTCGGTCTGGGACCGGGCGACGCGTGAGGACGGGGCCGCCGATGGTGGCGACCCCGTCCGAGCCGCGGCGGTCAGGAGAACGTCGGCGTCAGCGTGACGCCGACCTTCTCCAGGATGTTCTCCCCGGCGATGACCGGCTCCATGCCGGCCCCGCCGCCCGCCGGCGCCGGCAACGGTTCGATCCGGGCGTCGGGGTCGGCCTCGAAGAAGTACACCAGCGACACGAGCTCCTCGTCCGGCGCGCTCTCCGGCGGGGCGAGCACGCGGTGGCGCAGGGCCTGCCAGCGCCCGTCGGTCCACCGGTGCATCAGGTCGCCGAGGATCACCGCCAGGGTCCCCTCGACGTACGGCGGGGTGAACCAGCCGTCGCGCTCGTTCCACACCTGCAGGCCGCCGCGGCCGGGCTGCCGGTCGAGCAGGCTGAGCGTGCCGAAGTCGGAGTGCGGGCCGACCCGCATCTGGCCCTTCTTCACCGCGCCGACGTGGTGCAGCGAGGGGTACCAGTTGATGTTCTGGGTCCAGGTGGCCCGCTGCGAGCGCTGCGAGAAGAAGGTCGCCGGCAGGCCGAGGGCGGTGGCGAACACCTCCTGCATGGCCAGCGCCACCCGGGTCATGTGCCCGGTGTACTCCCGCGCGGTCGCCTCGAACTCCGGCATCTCCCGCGGCCACTTGTTGTCCGGGTAGTAGGCGTGGTCGAAGGCCGCGTCACCGGTGCGGTGGTCGGGGCCCATGTGGAACGCCTCGTGCAGGTCGGGCGACATGGTCAGGCCGTCGACCGCGCTCGCCTGCAGCGCGCCGAGGCCGCGCCAGCCGTTGTCGTACGGCCGCTGCACCTCGTACTGCCGCTTCAGCTCGTCCGGCAGCTGCAGCAGGGCGTGGCCCTGGCGGCGCATCCGGTCGGTCAGCTCGGCCGGGACGCCGTGGTTGCGCAGCAACAGGATCCCGGTGAGCCGCAACGCCGCGTCGAGCTCCGCGGCGAGCTCGCCGCGCCGGCGGTCGTCGGCCGACTCCCACTCGGCCAGGTCGAACACGGGTACCGCGTCGTGCATCTCGGTGTCCTCTCTGCTCGTACGGTTGTCACACGCGCGCCGGGTCACCGCTGCGGCGGACGAAGCGCTGCAGATCGCCGATCGGTCCGTCGGGCCGCCAGCTCAGCGCCGGGATGTGTGCGTTGATGAGCTCGCCGTCCTCGCGCAGCGCGGACGACGACGGGTGGTACATGTGCAGCAGCGGGTCGTCGTAGTGGTCGAACGCCGAGTTGATGTCCATCCGGTAGGCGAAGTCGTTGTCCTCGCCGCCCCAGCCCTCGAAGCGCTCGTCCATCCCGCCGATGCGGTGGTACGCGCTGGTGCGCACCCAGACGCAGCAGCCCGGCGGCCGGCGCAGCACGAAGGCCCGCAGGTGGGCCGGGTCGACCGCGCCCTCGCCGCGGCGCAGCCGGGCGTCGATCGCGTAGGCCGTCGACGGCTCGTCGAGGCACCACATGTCCCGGTAGCTGAGGTGGCCCATCGTGCCGGCCCGGCGGAACCGGGCGGCGTTGCGGGCGATGAAGTCCCGGTCGACCAGGACGTCGGCGTCGAGGACGCAGACGACCTCGGCGTTGCCGGGGCAGTTGACGACGGCGGCGTTCACCGCCCACGCCTTGTTGAACAGGCCGCCCTTCTCGGCGAAGAGGTAGTGCTCGGCGTACGGCTCGATGACCTCCTGCCACCGGGGCACCTCGTCGGTCTCCACCACCGCGACCCGGTAGGAGCCGCGCGGCGCGGACTGGTCCCGCAGCGCGGTCAGGCAGGCCAGCAGGTTGCGCAGCCGGTTGCGCGACGCCGTGCGGTCGCGGAACGGCACCACGACCAGGACCTCGCAGTCGCCGGCGGCCGGCCGCGCCGGACCGGCCGGCAGGCGGCGCAGTGCGTCGGGGCCGACCGGGCCGACGCCCGGGTCCGTGCGGTAGCGCGAGCCCAGGTGGATGCCGAGCCGGCAGTTGGACTCGGCGTCCCAGGCCCGCACGAACAGCGGCTCGGCCGCCGCGGCCGGGTCGGCCGCGACGATGTCCGCCAGCGCGGCCCGCAGCGCCAGGTAGGCGGCCGGGTCGCGGGGGTCGGCCATCAGCCGCTCGGCCAGCGCGGCCACGGCCGGGTCCCGGTACTGCCGGGCCGCGTCGGCGACCGCGTGCAGGTACGGCCCGCCGCGGTCCCAGTAGAAGATGCTCGCCTCCGGGCTCTGCGGGTCGGCCGCCAGCACCAGGCTGTCCACGACGGCGCCGGCGAGGGTCTGCGGGTCCGATGGATGGATGAGCGACATGTGAGGGGCTCCCTTCCAGTCAGCGGTCGAGGTGGTGTCGGTGGCGGTCATCGGTCGGTCCACCGCAGGTCGCCGGCGGCGCGTCGGCGGCCGGCCGACTCCCGCTCGTAGGGCAGGGCACCGTCGGGCATCCGGACCAGCTCGATGTGCAGGCCCAGCGGCGAGCGCACATAGACCCAGCGGTCCCCGGCGATCGGGCCGTCCGGGATGGTCTGCGGTTCGCCGAGCACGGTGAAGCCGGGCTGGGCGGCCAGATACGCGGCCGCGGCGTCCACGTCCTCGACGTGGATCGCGAGGTGCCGCCCGCCCACGTCGCTGTTGCGGGGCGGGGACCCGGCCGCGCCCGGGGGCGAGGTCAGCTCGAGGTTGTCGGTCGGGCCCAGGCGCAGCGCGGCGTGCTCGACCGCCCCGCCGGTGCGGTAGAGCAGCTCGGCGCCGAGCACCCCGGTCCAGACGGCGATTGCCGCGTCGAGGTCGGCCACCGTGTACCCGACGTGGTCGACGCAGCGCAGCCCCGGCACCGGCGACGGCTCGGGCCGGCCGTCGTCGCGGTTGGTCCAGTACGGCTCCGGCTCGCACCGCCGCGCGGCCGTCTCCCGCTCGTACGGCAGCGAGCCTGGCGTGGTGCGCAGGTCGATCGGCAGGCCCCAGGGCGCGATGAGGCGCATCGAGCGCGTGCCGGCCTGCGGGGCGCAGGGCGGCGCGGTGAGCACCGGCCCGGCCGGGCGCGCGCCCCCGGCCACCAGCGCGGCCGCCGCCGCCTCGACGTCGTCGACGGCCAGCCCGAGGATCTGGCAGCCGGGCCGCGACGGCGGGGGCGGGACCGGGTCGTGGTCGGGCGCGCGGTATTCGAACAGCTCGAGGTTGGTCCGCGGGCCCAGCCGCACCAGGGCGATCTCCGCCGACGCGCGCGGGTGCACGTCGAGCTTGTCGCGCATCCAGTCGTCGTCGCGGGTCAGCGGCGGCAGCCGGTAGGCCACCCGCCCGCCCAGTGTCCCCACGGCGAAGGCGACGGCGGCGTCGAGGTCCGGCACGGTCAGGGCGATGTGGTCGACCCGCTGCGCGCCGGGGATGCCGGTCACGGCCCGGGTGCTCAGCGATGGTGCGGTGCCGGTCAACGGAGGCTCCTCTCCTGGGCGGTGTGCAGGTCGTAGAGGGCGAGCGCGGCGAGCGACGCCGCGTCGGTCAGCCGGCCCGCGCGCACCAGCGCATCGAGCTCGGCCCGGCTCACCAGCCGCTGGCGCATGTCCAGCTCGGTGGCCTCGCGCTCGGCCGGGCCGGCGGTGAGGTCCTCGGCCAGGAACACGTGACAGCCCTGGGAGGAGTAGCCGTACGCGGTGTGGATGCGGCCGAGGCGGCGCAGCCGGCCGGCCCACAGCCCGGTCTCCTCGCGCAGCTCCGCGGCGGCCAGGCGCAGCGCGTCGGCGTCGGCGTCGGCGACCTGCCCCGCCGGCGCCGGCCCGGCCCAGGAGCCCTGCGGGAACTCCCAGAACCGGTCGCCGACCGGGTAGCGGTACTGCTCGACGAGGTGGAACCCGCCGTCCTGGACCGCGATGACGATCGCGAAGTCGGGCTTGTCGACGACGCCGTAGATGCCGGTGCTGCCGTCGGTGCGGCGCACGGCGTCCTCCCGGACGCTCATCCAGGCGTTGCGGTAGACGGTGTGGCTGCCGAGCTGCCGCACCGCCGGCTCGGGCGTCATACGCCGGCCCGGGCCGGCGCCAGCAGGTCCCGGGCGCCGGCCGCCACGCCGCGCACCGCGATCCCCGCGGTGGCCGGGTGCCGGTGGCGCAGGACGCTGGTCAGGCAGCTGTTGCGGGGCCGGTCGGCGTAGCGCCCGCCGGCCCGGGCCACGCCGGTCACCAGTTCGTCCGGCACGCCCAGCCGGGCCGCGATCGCGCGGGCCCAGTCGGCCCGGGACAGCCGGTCCGGGCCGCCCAGGTGCAGCAACGGCAGGTCGGCCGCGCCGAGCACCGCGGCGGTCACCGCGGCGACGTCGTCGACGAGCACCGGCGTGGTCCACTGGTCGTACGGCGCCGTCACCGGCTCGCCGCGGCGCAACCGGTGCGCGCAGGCGGCGAAGAAGTTGAGCCACTTGCCGCCGTCCTCGGGCTCCCAGCCGTAGACCAGGCTGACCCGCAGGACCGTGGCGCCGGGCCGGCCGGCCAGGGCCCGTTCGGCGGCGAGCTTGGCCCGGCCGTAGGCGTTGGCCGGGGCCGGTGGGGTGGCCTCGGAGGGCAGCTCGATCTCGCCGTCGAAGACGTTGTCGGTGGAGATCAGCACGAGCCGCCGTCCGTCCGCCGCGTCGGCCAGCCGCTCGGCCGCGCCGGCGTGCCCGTCCAGCGCCGCACGCGGGTTGGCGGTGCACCAGGTGACGTCGGAGGGGCCGTGCACCAGCACCATGGCGTCGGCGCCGGCCCGGTCGGGGGCACGGCGGCACGCCTCGGCGTCGGTCACGTCCAGCGGCATCCAGGGGATCGGCACGGCGCCGGGCGCGGCCGGCGGGCGGCGGGCGGCGAGCACGGCCTCGCCGCCGTCGTCGATGAGCCGCGCGGCCAGGGCCCGCCCGACGAATCCGCTGCCGACGATCAGGGTCCTCATCCGGCCACCCCCGCGGTGCGGGCCGGCAGCCGGTGCGCGAGCAGCCGGCCCATGCCGATCAGGCTGTGGTCGTCGTCGGCGGCGCCCAGCGCCAGCATCGCGCGGATCTGCGCCGCGGTGAGCCCGAAGCAGCCGGCCCGGACCAGCTGGTCGCCGAGCACCTCGATGAACCGCGGGCCGACGGCAACGGCGAAGCCGCCGATGAAGAGGTACCGCCGGACGCCGATCGCGGCGAACACCGCCCCGACCGCGGCCGCGAGCGGGCGCAGCGCCGCCTCGAGCACGCCCGTGGCGAACGGGTCACCGGCCCGGATGGCGGCCGCGAGATCCTCGTTGGCGATCTGCTCGGGCCGCCCACCGGCGCCGGCCCACAGCGCGGAGCCGGCGAAGTCGCCGGGGCGCTCGGCCGCGGCCCGCCGGGCGGCGGCGAGCACGCCGCGGCCGGAGGCGATGCCGCCCAGATGACCGCGCCCGCCGCAGTCGCACCGTGGCGCGGTCGCGGCCGGGTCGACCCGCCAGTGGCCGAGCTCGCCGCCGTAGCCGCCCGCGTCGACCAGCACCTCGCCGTGGCGCAACACCTTGCAGCCGATGCCGGAGCTGATCGTGAACAGGCAGAACGGCTCCGGCTCGGCATCGGCGTAGCGCCAGGCGGCGGCGGTGATGTCGTTGGCCACCAGGACCGGCAGGCCGAGCGCCGCCTCGAGGACCGGGCCGACGGCGAGCGGGGCCCCGCCGGCGCCCCAGACGGTGGGTGCGGCCAGGGCCAGGCCGTCGGCGGACATCGGCCCGGCGAACGACAGGCCGACCGCGTCGGCGCCGGCCCCGGCCGGGGAGCCGAGGTAGGCGCCCAGCTCGCCGATCAGCTGGGCGACCACCCGCCGCTGCAGCTCGCCGGCGTCGGCGTGCGGGTGGCGGCCGAGCCCGTCGGTGGGCATGCGGCGCGCGTCGGTGACCGCGGCAGCGCCGCGCTCCATCCGGGCGATGCGCAGGGAGGTGCCGCCGAGGTCGGCGACGACGTCGAAGGTCATCGCCCGGCCCCCTGCAGTGCGGCGGCGGGCTGGACGAAGCCGTCCTCGAGCACGATGGCGCCGTCGATGTCGGCGCCGGCCGGCACCCGCGCGCCCGGCAGCAGGACGGTGTCGCTCACCCGGGCGTCGGCGCCCACCCGCACGCCCGGGTAGACCACGCAGCGCTCGATCCGGCCCTCGTTGACCAGGTCGGCCGGCACGATGCTGTCCCGCACGCCGTCCTCGTCGGCCACCCGCCGGCGGGCGAGCCCGGGCCGCACGGTCCGGGGCAGCGCGTCCAGGGCGAGGGACGGCGGGTCGGCCAGCAGCAGTCCGTGGGCGCGGTGGTAGCGATCCACGGTGCCGATGTCCTCCCAGTATCCCGGCACGAGGTGACCGCGGATCCGCTCGCCCGCGGCCAGCATCGCCGGGATCACGTCGCGGCTGATGTCGTGTTGCCAGTGCGAGCCTTCGAGGCGCTCCAGCCAGCGGTGCAGTACACCCGCGTCGAAGAGACAGAAGGCCGCGAACACCAGGTCGCTGGTCGGCTCGGCCGGCTTCTCCACGAACTCGGTGAGGTTGCCCGCGGCGTCGAATGCGACCATGCCGAACAGGTGCACGTAGCGCATCTCGATCCGCTGGTACGCGATGGTCAGCGCCGCCCCGGACCGCCGGTGCTCGCGCAGCATGTCGCGGTAGTCGAAGCGGTACACGTGGTCGGCGTGCTGCACCAGCACGTCCCGGGCCCCGTCGAACACGTACTTCGCCTTGCTGATCAGGGCATCCGCGGTGCCGCGCTCGGCCGGCCAGGTTCGCTCGGGAAGCTCGGCCGGCAGCTGCCCAGGCGGCGCCGCACGGTAGGCGGCGTCGTACGGGCCGAAGTGCGCCCGGAAGCCGGGTCGCGTGTTCCACACGGTGTGCAGGTCGTCCATCAGCCGGCGCTCCTCGTGCTGCGAGAGGATCAGCACCTCCCGCAGGCCGGACGAGCGGGCGTTGAGCAGGCTGAAGTCGATCAGCCGGGCGGTGCCGCCGAACGGCACCAGCGGCTTGAGCCGGCCCTGGCCCAGCCGGCCCATCCGGCGGCCCTCGCCGCCGGCCAGCAGGACCGCGCGCACGTCGTCCATCACGCCTCCATCCGGGCCGGCTCGGCGACCTCGGCCACGGCCCGCTCGATCTCGGCCGGGGTGACGTCGTTGACGAAGCAGGCGTCGCCGATGCCGGCGGGGAGCGGCATGAGCTGCCGGCCGTCGCGGTGGCGCACGGTGTCGGCCAGGGCGGCCACCAGCAGCTCGGGCGCGCAGACCCGGTGCCAGCAGGGCAGGCCGAGGGTGTCCATGACGGACCGGGCCCGAGCCGCCTCGTCCCCGGTGAGCAGGCCGCGGTTGCGGGCGATCACGGTGGTCAGCGCCATGTCGACGCAGACCGCCTCGCCGTGCAGCAGCTCGGGCAGCGCCGCCATCTCGATGGTCGGCGAGAACGAGTGACCGTAGTCGACCACCCGCTCCAGCCGGTGTTCCCACAGGTTGGGCTGCAGTTCCTGCAGCATGCCGTGGATGGCGCGGTGCATCACGGCCCGCGCCGCCGCCCCGCCGTCCGCCGCGCCGCGCCGCTGCATGCGCTCGGCCACCAGCCGCGGCCCGTGCTCGGCCAGCAGGTCCAGCAGGCCGGCGTCTTTGACCAGCGCGATCTTGAGGATCTCGGCGAGGCCGTTGCGGATGTGCCGGGCCGGCAGGGTGGCCAGGAACGCCGGGTCGACCAGGGTCGCCTCGGCCGGATGATAGGAGCCGAGACGGTTCTTGTACTCGTGGAAGTTCACCCCGGTCTTGGCTCCGATGCCGGCGTCGACCATGCCGATCAGCGTCGTGGGCACCCGCACATACGGCGTGGAGCGGCGGTACAGGCTGGTCGCCAGCCCGACGATGTCGGTCAGCACGCCGCCGCCGATGGCGATCACCGGCTCGCGCCGCCGCCCGACGCCGAACTCGTCCATCGCCCTGACCACCTTGAGCACCGAGTCCATGGTCTTGACCCGCTCGTGCGCGTCGATCAGGCAGATCTCGTGGCCGCCGCCGTACGCGGCCAGGTAGCGGCGCAGCCGGTCGCCGAAGAGCATGCCGACCCGCTGGTCGACCACCACGAGCCGGCGGCGTGTCGAGTCCGGCGTGCCGGTGGCGAGGAGGGCGGGGTTGCCGGGGTCCAGCAGGTCCTGGCAGACCCGCACCTCGTAGCTGACCAGCCGCCGCGCGGTGACCCTCCAGTGCGGATCGGCGTTGCCCTCGCCGGAGGCGAAGAGTCCCTCGGAGGCACGCTGTGCCGATGACACCGTCAAAGTGGACATGGTGATGTCGTTCTCCTCCCACGCGCACGGCCAGCCCTGCCGCGCGCCGGTCGGCGAGCGGGCAGCATGATTGCCGTGTCAAGAACTTCGCTCGGCTGGAATCACGGACAGCCGGACCGGCCCGCCCTCGTTGACAACGTATCGACATCGATTGTCACACAAGTTGCCAAGCCGTGCCAAACGTTGCCAAAGGCGATGTTGCCCTCGGCCGGCCCGGCTCAGCCGGCGGAGAGCCCGGCGCCGGCCACCGGCGCCGGGCCCGGCTGCTGCGTCGCGGCCCGGCGGGTGCGCAACCAGGCGGCCAGCAGCAGCAGGAACGCGAAGATCGTCAGCGCCGCGCAGACGTAGAAGACGTTGGTGAAACCGGCCCACTGGGTCACCACGCCGGTCACGGCGCCGCCGAGCAGGATGCCGCCCTGGAAGGCGCTGGTGAACAGCGAGGACGCCACGCCCACCCGATGGCGCATCTCGTCCTGCAGCATGGTGACCGGGATCCCGAGCACAATCGCCGTCCAGAACGCGTTGGGCACCTGCAGCAGGATCAGGGCGAGTTTCGAGTGCGCCAGCGGCAGCAGGGCGAAGAACACCGCGGCGCACAGGACCGCGGCCAGCACCACCCGCCACTTGCCGATGCGGTCCGCGTGCCGGCCCACCACCAGGATCACCCCGACCTCCAGGGCCGCGCCGAGCCCGAGCAGCAGGCCGGTGAAGCCCGCGTCCATCCCGAGGTCGCGGGTGATGAACAGGGCGATGTCGATCTGGTAGATGTTGTTGACGGTCAGCATCACCATGACGGCGAGAACCAGCAGCCACAGCGACAGGGGAATGCCCGCCCACGGGTTGCCCCGCGCCCGCTCGTGGTGCACCGGCTTGGACAGGTCGGGCAGCAGCCAGCGGCACAGCACCGCGGACGTGAGGTAGAGGGCCGCCGCGACGAGGTAGAGCGGGCTGAACCCGCTGGTGCCGATGAGCAGGAACCCGATCGGCGGCCCGATGATCCAGCACAGCGTGGTGACCGAGCGCAGCACCGCGTTGAGCAGGGTCGGGTTGAGCGCACGGGACTCGGCGAAGTCACGGTTGTAGGCGAAGATCTGCGCGAACCCGGCGCCGCCCAGCGCGAAGAGCACCGCGCCGGCCGCGAACAGCACGTAGTACTCGCGGATCACGGCGTAGGCCAGGCCGCCCGCTGCCGACAGGAACGGGCACAGGATGAGCAGCGGCCGGCGCTGCGGCAGCCGGTCCGACAGCGCACCCAGCCCGAGGCCGGCCGCGATCTCCAGCAGGCCGCGGCCGGTGAAGAACAGGCCGATCATCAGCGGGGTGGCGCCGACCGCGTTGGCCAGGAACAGGCTGCTGGACGTGTTGACCAGGGCACCGCCGGTGCCGACGATGGCGGTGTTGGCGATCACGCCGCGCAGCGGACGGTCCCGCAGCAGCTGTGCCACACCCGTGTTCGACTTCACCGTGGTCATGTCCGCACCTCCGCGACGTCCAGTTTGCCGGGTGCGGCAACGTTCGGCAAACCGGCCGACGCATTTGGCAACGCCGTGTCAAGCCTTACGACTCGAGCACGGCGGCCAGGGTGTGGCGGGCGGTTGCGGCCATCGAAGGGTTCGTGTCGACGTAGTACGGCAGCGCGACGATGGCCTGCAGCAGGGCCCAGCCGCGGCCCCGATCCCAGGTCGCGTCATCGATCTGCAGCACATCACGGAAGGCGGCCCGGGCGCCCGCGGACAGCAGGTTCCACGCCGGCATCAGGTCCACCGCCGGGTCGCCGATGCACGCGGTGCCCAGGTCGATGACGGCGGCCAGGCGCCCCGGCCGCACCAGCAGGTTGCCGGGCATCAGATCGGCGTGCAGCCAGACATCGGGCCCGGACGGCGCCGCCGCGTCCCGGCAGCGGTCCCACACCCGGGCGATCGCGTCGACGTCGACCAGCTCGGCGCTTCGCCGCAGCGCCGTCCGGACGCCGGCGTCGCGGGTGGCCAGTGGCCCGCCGCGGGAGCGCCCGTCCCACCCGCGGCCGCCGGTGTCGATCCCCCGCACCTCGCGGACGAACCCGGCCAGGTCGCGGGCGAACGCGACGGAGCCGGCCACGTCGGCGGCGTCGGCGGTCTCACCGGCGATCCAGCGATAGGCGCTCCACCAGCCGGGGTAGTCCGCTCCGGGCTCCCCGAGCCCGAGCGGCTCGGGCACCGGCACGGTGGTGTGCGCGGCGAACCGGCGGGCGACGTCCTGCTCATACCGCAGCGACTCGCGCATCCCGGCACCGTCGTCCGGCCGCAGCGGCAGCCGCACCACGACCTCGTCGCCGAGCCGGAACAGCGCGTTCACCGTGCCGTGCGACGCGACCGGCCGCACCGGCAACGCCCGCCACTGCGGAAACTGCGCGGCGACGAGCCGGGCCACCGCGTCCGCCGCCACGTCCACCTGGTCCGCGTGCATCCGCATAGCTGAGGCTAACCCCCATGATCCCCGCGCCGCACCAGCCCCGGCGGCGCGTCATGGGTGCCCCGATCGCGACAGCGCGTTCGTCTGAACTCGGCGTATGCAGCTATTTCACGACATGAACCCCCGGCCGAGGTGGATCATGTAAAGAGCTGGTAACAGGTGAAAGTCGGTTGTCGACAATCAGCCGTCGACCGTTAAGGTTCTCGCATGCCCCAGACCGCGGTGCTGATCGCCACCTACCTGGAGCCCGAGCACGTCGGCCGCATCGCGGCGGCGGCCCCGGGCGTCGAGGTCCTCTACGAGCCGGAGTTGCTGCCGATCCCGCGGTACCGCTGCGACCACACCGGCACCCCGCGCACCCTGAGCGCGGCCGGGAACGCCCGCTGGGAGCAGGTGCTGGCGGAAGCCGACGTCGCCTTCGACTTCGACTGGCAGGACCCGGCCCGGCTGCCGCAGCGCGCGCCCAAGCTGCGCTGGGTGCAGGCCACCAGCGCCGGCATCGGCGGCTTCGTGCAGCGCACCGGCCTGGAGGGGACCGGCATCACGTTCACGACCGCGGCCGGCATCCACGCCGTGCCGCTGGCCGAGTTCGCGGTCACCGGCGCGCTGTACTTCGTCAAGGGCGTCCCCGAGCTGCGCCGCCGCCAGGCCGCCCACCGCTGGGAGCGCTACACCACCGCCCAGCTCGCCGGCCGCACGGTCACCGTCGTCGGCCTCGGCGGCATGGGGCGGCAGGTGGCCCGCTCCTTCGAGGCGCTCGGCTGCACCGTCGTCGGCCTCGGCCGCGACCGCATCGCCGAGCTGGACGAGGTGCTGCCGGGCACCGACGTGCTCGTGCTGTGCTGCCCGCTCACCCCGCAGACCGAGGGGCTGATCGGCGCCGCGCAGCTCGAGCGGCTGCCCGAGGGCGCGATCCTCGTGAACATCTCACGCGGCCCGGTCGTCGACGAGACCGCGCTGATCGAGGCCCTGGCGGGCGACCGGCTCGCCGGGGCCGCGCTGGACGTGTTCGCGACCGAGCCGCTGCCGGCCGGGTCGCCGCTGTGGGGCCTGGACAACGTGCTCGTCTCGCCGCACTCCGCGTCCACGGTCGCCACCGAGAACGCGGCCATCACCGACCTGTTCTGCGACAACCTGCGCCGCTACCTGGCCGGGGAGCCGCTGCGCAACCTCTACCACCGCGACCGCGGCTACTGAAGGAGCGGCATGCTCAGGGGAACCTGGTACATCAGCCCGACCCCGTTCACCGAGGCGGGCGACGTCGACACCGAGAGCCTCGGGCGGATCGTCGCGGCCGCGGCGAGCTGGGGCGTCGACGGCATCACGATCCTCGGCGTGATGGGCGAGGCGGCCGACCTCACCGCCGCCGAGCGCGAGACCGTGCTGAGCACCGTCGCCGCCGCGGCCCGGGACACGGTGCCGTTCGCCGTCGGCTGCTCGGCGCCGTCCGCGGCCGTCGTCGCGGGCAACGCGCACCGCGCGGTCGAGGCGGGCGCGGCCGCGGTGATGATCTCCGCGCCGCCGCTGCTCAAGGACACCGACCAGATCGCCGCCTTCTACCAGGCCGCCACCGCGAACCTGACCGTGCCGGTGATCGTGCAGGACGAGCCGGCCGCGACCGGCGTGACGCTGCCCGTCTCCGCGCTGCTGGCCGCCCTGGACGCCAGTGGCAGCACCGTGGTGAAGCTCGAGGACCCGCCGACCCCGCCGAAGATCGGCCGGCTCCTCGCGCAGCGGCCCGGGCTCACCGTGTTCGGCGGGCTCGGGGGCGTCAGCGCCTACTCCGAGCTGCGCCGCGGCGCCGCCGGCACGATGACCGGATTCGCGTACCCCGAGATCCTGCGCGCCATCCGGCTCGCCTTCGAGGCCGGGGACACCGCGGCCGCGGCCCGGATCAACGACCGGTTCCTGCCGTACCTCGTCTTCGAGGGTCAGGTCCGCGTCGGCCTCGCCATCCGCAAGGAGGTGCTGCGCCGCCGGGGCGTCCTCGCGACCGCCCGCACCCGCGCGCTGAACCCGCTGCCGGACGAGGCCACCCTCACCGAGCTCGACGACGTGCTCGCCCGCGTCGGCCTGACGCCCTCGATCGACCCGTTCGCGGTGACCGCGTGACGGCCGTCGTCGGCGGGGCCAGCTCCGGCCTCGGCGCGGCCATCGCCCACGAGCTCGCCCGGCGCGGCCACGACCTGCTGCTGTGGTCCCGCGGGCAGGAGCGCCTCGACCTCGTCGCCGCCGAGCTGCGCGCCCGGCACGGCGTCGCCGCGCACACCCTCACCGCCGACGCCGGCGACCCGGCCGCCGCGCAGGCCGTCGCCGAGGCCGCCCTCGACCGGCTCGGCCACGTCGACGTGCTCGTGCTCAACGCCGGCGGCCCGCCGCCCGCGCCCGCCGACGCCACCGACGCCGACGGCTGGCGGGCGGCGCTGCAGCTGCTCACCGTGACGCCGATCGACCTCGCCACCCGGCTCCTGCCGGGCATGCGCGAGCGCGGGCACGGGCGCATCGTCGCCGTGCTCTCCTCGGGGGTCCGGGAGCCGCTGCCCGACCTGTCCTACTCCAACGGCGGCCGGGCCGCGCTGACGGCCTGGCTCAAGACCGTCGGGCGGCTCGTGGCCGGTGACGGCGTCACGGTCAACGGGGTCGTCCCCGGCCGCATCGACACCGAGCGGGTCGCGGCCCTCGACGCGGCCCGGGCCAGGCGCACCGGCACGGACGCCGCCGCCGTGCGGGCGGCCGCGATGGCCGACATCCCGGCCGGGCGCTACGGGCGGCCGGAGGAGTTCGCGGCCGTCGTCGGCTTCCTGTCGTCCCCGGAGGCGTCGTACGTCACCGCGAGCCTGCTGTCCTGCGACGGCGGGCTGATGCGGAGCCTGACGTGATCGCGGCCGAGGTCGCGGGCACCGCGGCGTCGGGCATCCGGGCCATCGCGAACGCCGCCTGGGCCATCCCCGGCGCGATCCGCCTCGAGCTCGGCGAGCCCGACTTCGCCACCCCGGCGCACATCGTCGAGGCCGCGCACGCCGCCGCGCTCGCCGGGCACACCCGCTACGGCCCGAGCGCGGGGCTGCCCGTGCTGCGCGAGGCGGTCGTGGCCAAGCTCGCCCGGGACAACGCCCTCGACGGCGTGACCCCGGACCGGGTGGTGGCCGGCGCGGGCGGCGTGGGCGCGCTCTTCGCCGCCTACCGCACCCTGCTCGGCGCCGGCGACGAGATCCTGGTGCCGGACCCGGGCTGGACCAACTTCTCGACCCTGGCCACCATGCTCGGCGCGGTCCCGCGCGGCTACCGGCTCGACCCGGCGGCCGGGCACACCCCCGACTACGAGCACCTCGACGCCCTGTGCGGGCCGCGCACCCGCGCGATCCTCGTCAACTCCCCGTCCAACCCGGTCGGCTACCAGTGGGACGCGGAGCAGCTGGCGGCGGTGGGGGAGTGGGCCGCGCGGCGCGGGCTGGTCGTCGTCTCCGACGAGTGCTACGACCAGCTGTGGCTCGACCGGCCGGCGGTCACCTTCGCCGCGGCCGCGCCCGAGGTGGCGTCCATCACCGTGTACTCGCTGTCGAAGAGCTACGCGATGACCGGGTGGCGGGTCGGGTACGCGGTCACCACCCCCGAGCTCGCGGCCGGCCTGGCCCGGGTGCAGGAGGCGACCGCGTCCTGCGTCAACACCGTGGCCCAGCACGCGGCGGTGGCCGCCCTGACCGGCGACCAGACGCCGGTGGCGGCCATGCGCAACGCCTACCGCGACCGCCGCGACACCGCGCTGCGGACCGCACAGGACCTGGGGCTGTCCGCCACCCGCCCGGCGGGCGCCTTCTACCTGTGGCTCGAGACCGACGTATCCCCAGTGGACCTGCTGCACCGGACCGGCACCGCGGTAGCGCCCGGCACCGCGTTCGGTGCGCGAGGAGCCGGCCATGTCCGGCTCTCCCTCGCGGCGGCCCAGGACGACATCGTCCGGGGCTTGACGAACATCGCGGCACCCTCATCCCCCCAGAAATCCCCCAAGAAGTAGACGAAGGAGGCTCGGATGCCTTCCACACGGAGAATCGTCCTGGCGGCGCTCACGGCCGGCGCGGTCGCGCTCACCGCGGCCTGCGGCGGCGGCGACGCCGGCACGAGCGCCACCCCCGGCGCCGGCGGCAGCGAGCAGGCCCGCTACGGCGGCACCATGACCGTGGCCTACCAGAGCGACCCCAAGACCTTCGACCCGGCGGTGTGCTACGACGCCACCTGCTGGAACAACATGCGCATGCTGTACGACCGGCTCTTCGACTACGTCGGCGACACCATGAACATCGAGCCGCAGGCCGCGACCGCGCTGCCCGAGGTGAGCGCGGACGGGCTGACGTACAGCATCAAGATCCGCCCCGGCATGACCTTCAGCGACGGCAAGCCGGTCACGGCCAAGGACTTCGCCTACTCCTTCACCCGGATCCTCGACCCGGCCACCAAGTCGCCGGTGCAGAGCTTCTGGACCGGGGTCGCCGGCGCCGCGGACTACGCGAAGAACCCGGGCGGCACGTTCGCGGGCATCACCGCGACCGACGACACCACGCTGCAGATCAAGCTCACCGCGCCGAACAGCTCGTTCAAGTACGTCCTGGCGATGCCGCACGCGTCGGTCATCGAGTCGGGCAGCGCGGCCAAGCCGGTCGGCTCCGGCCCGTTCGTGCTGGACCACTTCACGCCCGGCCAGGAGATCGTGGTCAACCGCAACCCGAAGTACTGGAACGCGCCGAAGCCCTACGTCGACAAGGTCGTGGAGAAGCTCGGCGTCGACCCGCACGTGCAGCTGCTGTCGCTGCAGAAGGGCTCCATCGACCTGATGGGCGACCCGATCCCGGCCGCGGACTACCTGAGCGTCTCGGGCGACGCGGCACTCAAGCCGCAGATCAAGACGATCGTGAAGCCCTCGACGTACTACGTCACCATGAACACGCAGATGGCGCCGTTCGACAACCCGAAGGTGCGCGAGGCGGTCTCCTACGCCTTCGACCGGACCTTCCTGCTCAAGCTCGTCGCCGGCCAGGGCACCGTGGCCAACGAGTACCTGCCGCCGGGCATCACCGGCTACACCAAGGACAAGCTCGTCCACGACCAGGACATCGCCAAGGCCAAGCAGCTGCTGGCCGAGGCCGGGTTCCCCAACGGCTTCTCGACCACGATGTACTCCTGGAACACCTCGCCCTGGACCGCGCTGCTGCCCCAGCTGCAGCAGGACCTCGGCAAGATCGGCATCACGGTCGACGCCAAGCCGATCCAGCAGAGCGCCTTCTTCGACCTCGCCGGCACGCCGGGCAAGGCGCCGATGACGCTCACCTTCTGGGTCGCCGACTACCCCGACGCCAGCGACTTCTACCAGGCGCTGCTGTCCTGCGCGGCGGCGATCCCGAACGGGCAGAACTACTCGTTCTACTGCAACAAGAAGGTCGACGACCTGGTCAACCAGGCGCTCGCGGCCAAGGACGCCGACTCGGCCAACGCCACCTACGTCGAGGCCACCAAGGCGATGCTCGCCGACAACCCGGTCGTGCCGCTCTACTACGGCTCCAAGACCGAGGTCTTCGGCAAGACCGTGGGCGGCTACCACTCGCAGCCGATCTGGGGCTGGGACATGACCAACTACTGGAAGACGACGGGCACGGCCAGCCGCTGACGCGGTGCTCCCGCCCGGGGGCTCGCACGAGCCCCCGGGCGGGACCTAGCTGAGGACATTGATGTGACGACACTGCTTGAGGTCGACGACCTGACCGTCGACTTCGAACGCGACGGGGAGCGCTCCGCCGCCGTGCGCGGCGTCTCGTTCGCCGTGCAGGCGGGCGAGCGGGTCGGCATCGTCGGCGAGTCCGGCTCCGGCAAGTCCGTGACCGCGCAGGCGGTGATGCGGCTGCTGCCCCAGACCGCCGGCGTCGGCGGGCGCATCGCCTTCGACGGCCACGACGTGCTCGCCTTCGACGCCAAGCGGCTCGCGAGCTGGCGCGGGGCCGACATCGCCATGGTCTTCCAGGACCCGATGTCGAGCCTCAACCCGCTGCTGCGGATCGGCACCCAGCTCGCCGAGGGGCTGCGTCACCATCGGGGGCTGAGCAAGGCGGCCGCGCGGGACGAGGCGGCCCGGCTGCTGCGCACGGTGGGCATCGCCGACGCGCAGCGGCGGCTGCGGGAATACCCGCACGCGTTCAGCGGCGGCATGCGCCAGCGCGTGTGCATCGCCATCGCGGCGGCCTGCACGCCGCGGCTGATCGTCGCCGACGAGCCGACCACCGCGCTCGACGTCACCGTGCAGGCCCAGGTGCTCGACCTGCTCGACGAGCTCACCGACCGCCACGGCACGGCAACCATCCTCATCAGCCACGACCTCGGCGTCGTGTCGGGCTTCTGCGACCGGATCCTCATCATGTACGCCGGGCGCGTCGTCGAGTCCGGCCCGACCGACGAGATCGTGGCCCGCCCGACCCACCCCTACACGCGGGCGCTGCTGGAGTCCATCCCGCGGCTGCGCGGCCCGCTGCCGCGGCGGCTGCCCACGATCCCGGGCGCCCCGCCGTTCGGCGGCGTGCCGGCCGGGCAGTGCGCCTTCGCCGACCGCTGCCCGCGGGCCCGGGAGCTGTGCCGCACGGTCGATCCCGAGCTGCGCCCGACCGGCCCCGGCGTCGCCGCCGCGTGCCACTTCCCGCTGGAGGGCGGCCATGCCTGAGCCCGCCGTGGACGTGCGGAACCTCACGGTGTCCTACCGCAAGCGGGTCGCGGTCGACGCGGTCGGCTTCACCATCGAGCCGGGCCGGACCCTGGGCCTGGCCGGTGAGTCCGGCTCCGGCAAGAGCAGCGTGGCCCGGGCCCTCATGCGGGTCGTCGAGCCGGCGTCGGGCTCGGTGCGCATCGGCGGCCAGGAGGTCACCAGCCTGCGCGACGGCGCCCTGCGGCGGTTCCGCCGGCACATGCAGATGGTGTTCCAGGACCCCTACGACTCGCTCAACCCGCGGCTCACGGTGGGCGAGAACGTCGCCGAGGCCCTCACCGCCGCCGGGGTGCCCCGCCCCGACCACACCGCCCGCGTGCGCGAGCTGTTCGGGCGGGTCGGGCTGCCGTCCGGGTTCACCGGCCGCTACCCGCACCAGCTCTCCGGCGGCCAGCGCCAGCGGGTCTCCATCGCCCGCGCGCTCGCGGTCGGCCCGCAGGTGCTGGTCTGCGACGAGGCGGTCTCGGCCCTGGACGTCTCGGTCCGGGCCCAGATTCTCAACCTGCTCAAGGACCTGCAGGAGGCCGACGGGCTGGCCTACCTGTTCATCTCGCACGACATGTCGACGCTGCGGTTCATGGCCGACGACGTCGCCATCATGCGGGCCGGGCGGATCGTGGAGACCGGCGCGAGCGAGGCCGTGTTCGCCGACCCGGCGCACGAGTACACCCGCGCGCTGATCGCCGCGATCCCCGAGCCCGGCTCCGGAAGGAGGCAACGCCGTGACCGTACCCGTTGAAGTCGGCACCGAGATCGCCGCGCCCGGGTTCTGGCGGCGGGCCCGGCGCAGCCTGCGCCACGACTGGCCGGCGCTGGTCTCGATCACGCTGCTCGTCCTGCTCGCCCTGGCCGCGATCCTGGCGCCGCTGCTGGCCCCGCACCCGCCGCTGAGCACCTACCCGGAGGGCCTGGAGATCACCGGCGCGCCGGTCGGCCCCGGCGGCGACTTCCCGCTCGGCGCCGACCCCAACGGCCGCGACGTGCTGTCCCGGCTGCTCTACGGCGCCCGGGTCTCGCTCGTCATCGGCATCCTCGCCAACGGCCTCGCGACCGTCCTCGGCGTGCTCGTCGGGCTGGTCGCCGGCTACCTCGGCGGCTGGGTCGAGACCGTGCTCATGCGGATCACCGACGTCGTGATGTCGTTCCCGATCCTGCTGTTCTGCATCGCGCTGATCTCGGTGACGGGGCCCAGCGCCCGCAACGTCGTCGTGGTCATCGCGCTCATCTACTGGACCGCGCTGGCCCGCATCATCCGCAGCCTCGTGCTGTCGCTCAAGGAGCGCGAGTTCGTCGTGGCCGCGCGGACCCTGGGCCTGTCGCACTGGAGGATCATGCGCAAGCACCTCTTCCCGCACCTCGTGCCGACGATCATCGTCTACGCCACCCTCGGCGTGGCCTCGTCGATCCTCATCGAGGCGTCGCTGTCGTTCCTCGGCGTCGGCGTGCCCGTGCCCGACCCCTCCTGGGGCCAGATGATCGAGCAGGGCAAGGAGTACTTCCAGATCGCGCCCTGGCTGCTCTTCGCCCCCGGCGTGTGCCTGCTGCTGACCGTCCTGTCGTTCAACCTCGCCGGCGACTGGCTGCGCGACCTGCTCGACCCGACCGCACCGGAGCGTCGCTGACATGGGCCGGTTCCTGCTGCGCCGGCTGCCTCAGGCGATCGTCGTGCTCTTCGGCGTCGTCACCCTGGCCTTCTTCATGACCCACGTGGTGCCCGGCGACCCGGCCCGGCTCATCGCCGGCCCCAACGCCAGCCCCGCCACCGTCGCCTCCATCCACGCCCAGCTGGGCCTGGACCGCGGCCTCGGCTACCAGTACTGGGCCTACCTGCGCCAGGTGCTGCACGGCGACCTCGGCGTCAGCTACGCCCTGCAGGGCAAGTCCGTCGGCGACGCCATCTGGCGGGCGCTGCCGGTCAGCGCGGCCGTGGCCCTGCTCGGCGTGCTGTTCGAGGTGCTGCTCGGCGTCCCCGCCGGGATCGTGGCCGCCTACCGGCCCAAGGGCCTGCTGGACCGCACGGTGACGCTCGCGTCGCTGGTCGGGCTGTCCGCCCCGCCGTTCTGGCTCGGCCTGCTGCTGCTGTACGCCCTCGCCTACAAGTCCAGCGTCTTCCCGCTGAGCGGCTACGAGTCGCCGTACCTCAACTACCTGATCCTGCCCGCCTTCACCCTCGGGCTCGGCGGCGCGGCCTGGTACGCCCGGCTCACCCGCACCAACATGCTGGAGGCGCTGCGCAGCCCCTACGTGCAGACGGCCCGGGCCAAGGGCATGCCGGAGCGGGTCGTGCTGCTGCGCCACTGCCTGCGCAACGTCCTCAGCCCGCTGCTGACCATGCTCGGCATGGACCTCGGCTACTTCCTCGGCGGCGTCGTCGTCATCGAGTCCGTCTTCGGCCTGCCGGGCATCGGCAAGCTCACCTTCGACGCCATCGGCACCCTCGACATCCCGATGATCACCGGTGCGGTCCTCTTCGCCGCGTTCTTCATCGTCGTCATGAACCTGCTCGTCGACCTCGCCTACGCCGCCATCGACCCCCGCGTCCGGCGGTAGGACAACCCCCTGGAAAGGACCACCCCATGAGCGACAAGCTCCGCGTCGCCGTCGTCGGCTCGGGCCGCTGGGCCCAGCGCGCGCACATCCCCGGCTGGCAGCGCGACCCGCGCGCCGAGGTCGTCGCGATCGCCGACACCGACCCGGCGACCGTGGCCGAGGCCGGCGAGAAGTTCGGCGTGGCCAAGCGCGTCACCGACTACCGCGAGCTGCTCGACGACCCGGGCATCGACGTGATCGACGTGGCCACCGCCAACCGGGCCCACTTCGAGATCTCCGCCGCGGCGCTGGACGCCGGCAAGCACGTGCTGTGCGAGAAGCCGGTGCACCACGACTACCGCCAGACCCGGGCGCTGTCGGAGCTCGCCCGGGCCAAGGGGCTCAAGACCAAGCTGGGCTTCACGTTCCGCTACGCGCCGGCGATCCAGTACGCCAAGCACCTCATCGACACCGGGTTCGTCGGGCAGCCGTACGTCTTCAACGGCTACGAGCAGAACAGCCAGTGGATCGACCCGGCCACCCCCATGCGCCAGGTCGACCCCGACGCCGACCCGGCCGTCATCGCCACCTCGTCGATCGAGGGCTACGGCGCCCCGATCATCGACATCATGCACTGGTGGGCCGGCACCGACCTGCAGTCGGTCGTCGGCACCATGCGCAACTTCGTGCCCGAGCGCGTGGTCCGCGACACCGGGCTCATGCAGCGGCTCAACATCGACGACGGCGACATGTGGATCGCCGAGTTCGGGGGCGGGCTGCTCGCCTCGATCCAGTCCTCGTACGTGACCGTCGGCAACTTCCCCGGCATCGAGGCGCGCATCTACGGCTCCGAGGGCGCCATCATCGTGCGGCTGGTCGAGGAGTTCGGCATCTGCCAGACCATCAGGACCGCGACCCGGCACGAGGTCGAGTTCGTCGAGCGGGACATCCCGCAGGAGTTCTTCCCCGAGGGCGGGCACTCCCGCGAGGACTGGGACTTCCTGTTCTACTCGAACCTCTGCGCCGACTTCACCACCGAGATCCTCTCCGGCGGGCCGAGCAACCAGGGCGACTTCGGCCAGGGCGCGCTCGTGCAGGAGACCATCAACGCGTTCGAGCGCTCCTTCCGCACCCGCTCCTGGGTGAACCTGCCGCTGCCCGAGGACGCGGCATGAGCTGGGGTTCCCTCGGCGACGACGCGGTCGCCGCCCGCCTGCTCGACTCGGCCCTGGCCGCCGTGCCCGGCCGCGTCCAGTTCGCCGACGCCCGGCTCATCGAGGCCGAGGAGCTGCGGTCGTACGTCCAGAAGGGCGCCGACCCCGACGAGCGGATCGAGCAGAACATCGGCATCGGGGTCCGCGTGCTCGTGGACGGGCAATGGGGGTTCGCCGCCCGTCCCCTCGCCGAGGAGTCCGACGCGGCCGCGGCCGCGGCTCAGGCCCACCGGGTCGCCGTCGCCCTGGCCGGCCGCGGCAGGCCGGTCGACCTGCCGCCGCGGGAGCCGTCCAGCGGCCGCTACGAGACCGTGGTCGAGCAGGACCCGTTCGCGGTCTCGTCCGCCCGGCGCCAGGAGCTGCTCGCCGCCTGGCTGGCCGCCGCGACGGCGCCCGCCGAGGTGGCCGCGGCGCAGGCCGGGATCAACGCCAAGCGGCAGCACCGGCACTACGCCGACACCGAGGGCTCCCGCCAGCACCAGCACTTCACCGAGACCGGCGCGATGCTCATGGTCACCGCGAGCGGCCACGGGGACGTGCAGCGGCGCAGCTACCCGAACTCGTTCCACGGCAACACCGCGGCGGGCGGGTGGGAGTACCTCGCCTCGCTGGGCATGCTCGACAACGCCGCCCGGGTCGGGGAGGAGGCGGTCGCCCTGCTCACCGCGCCGGTCGCCCCCGCCGGGCACGCCGACGTCGTCATCGGCGCCCAGCAGGTCTCGCTGCAGATCCACGAGTCGTGCGGGCACGCGCTCGAGCTCGACCGGATGCTCGGCGACGAGGCCAACTACGCCGGCACCTCGTTCGTCAGGCCCGGCGACGTGGGCTCGCTGCGCTACGGCTCCCCGGCCGTCACCATCACCTCCGACCCGACGGTGCCGGGCACCCGCGGCAGCTTCGCCTTCGACGACGAGGGCACCCCCGCCCGGGCCAGCCACCTGATCGAGGCCGGCATCGTGCGCAACACGCTGTCGAACCGGGACTCGGCCGCCCGGGCCGGGCTCGCCCTCACCGGCGCCGCCCGCTCCGACGGATGGGCCTACCTGCCGGTCTGCTTCGCCACCCACGTGTTCCTGCAGCCCGGCGACGGCGGCAGCCTCGACGAGCTGCTGGCGCGGATGGGCGACGGCTACTACATCGACGACAACCGCAGCTGGTCGATCGACAACCAGCGGCTCAACTTCCAGTTCGGCACCGAGGTCGCCTACGAGGTCAAGGGCGGGCGGCGGGGCCGGCTGCTGAAGAACTTCTCCTACGGCGGCGTGACCCCGCGGTTCTGGGGCTCGGTCGAGGCGGTGGCCGGCCCGTCGCAGTTCCGCGCGTTCGGCTACCCGTGCGGCAAGGGCGAGCCGAAGCAGTGGGGCTTCCTCAGCCACGGCGCCGCGCCGATGCTCGTGCGCGACCTGCAGATCGGAGTGGCCTGATGACCGCGATCGTCGACCCGGACCGGCTCCTGGCCGCCCTGGCATCAGCGGCCGGCACCGCCGACGCCGACGCCGTGGAGATCGCGCTGCTGGGCAAGGCGGGGGAGTACACCCGCTTCGCCGGCGGCCGCGTGCACCAGCCGCAGGACATCACCGAGACGCAGTTCACGGTCCGGGCCCTGGTGGACGGGCACGCCGCGCGCGCCGCGACCGGGGTGCTCGCCGGCCTCGGGACCGCCGTGGCCCGCGCCGCCGAGCTGGCCCGCGCCGTCGCCGGGAGCGCCGGGCGGCCGGGCGTCGCGACCATCGCCGAGCCCGCCGGGGCCCCGGAGCTGGACCTGTGGCACGAGGACACCGTCGCGTTCGACGCCGGGGCCCGGGCCGGTCTGGCCGCGTTCACGATGGGCGAGGCGGAGCGGGCCGGCGGGCACGCGGCCGGGATGTTCGGCCGGGCCGTCACCCAGCTCGCCGTCGTCAACAGCGCCGGGGTCGCCCACCACACCCTCGCCACCGAGGCGATCGGGAGCCTGACCGCCACCGTCGACGAGGGCACCTCGCACTGGATCGACCTGCACCGCTCGGCCGCCGCCCTGGCCGCCGAGGAGTCGGTGCGGCGCACGGTCCGCGAGGCGGTCGCCGGGCGCGGCCGGGGCCCGCTGCCCGACGGGCACCACACCGTCGTGCTCGGCCCGCAGGCCGCCGGGGAGCTGCTGGGCTTCCTCGAGGCGTTCGGCTTCTCCGGCGAGCTCGCCGCGGCCGGCGTCGGGCTCGTGGCGAACCGGGCCGGGGAGAAGGTCGCGTCCGCGCTGGTGACCGTCGCCGACGACGCCACCGCGCCCTACGGGCTGCCGATCGGCTTCGACCTGGAGGGCACCCCGAAGTCGCGGGTGCCGCTGCTGACCGCCGGGGTCGTCGGCGCCGCCGTCACCGACCTGGCCAGCGCGCGGGCGCTCGGCACGGCCCCGACCGGGCACGCACACGTGGCCCGCGAGGAGCCGCCGAGCCCGGTCGCCGCGAACATCGTGCTGAGCCCGGGCGAGCACACCGAGGAGGAGCTGATCGCCGGCGTCGAGCGCGGCGTGTACGTGCAGCGCTTCTGGTACACCCGCCTCGTCGACCGGGTGGCGGGCACCATCACCGGGGTCAGCCGCGACGGCTGCTTCCTGATCGAGAACGGGCGCCTCGCCGCGCCCGTCGCCGGGGCCCGGTTCACCCACTCGGTCCTCGACCTGCTCGCGACCGTCGACGGCGTCGGCCGTACCGTGCGATCGCAACCGGTCATGAACGTGTGGAACGGTGCCGTGAGCGCACCGGCGCTGCGCGGCCACGGCTTCCGCTTCGGGGCGGCGTCATGAGCGGGGTCCGGACCAATCGGGAAAGGCTTGTCACGCAGATCCTCGTGGGCGAGGTCTGGCCCGCGCTCGCCGATCGGCACGGATACCGCGTCGACGCCGACGGCACCCCGTTCCTGCTGCCCGGCATGGGCGGGGTCACCCTCGGCGCGCACGTCGGCGACCCCGCGACCGGCTACGCCGCCGACCACCTGGAGCCGGGCCTGTCGGTGCGGGCCGCCGACCCCGGCGCCAACATGGCCCTGCAGTTCCTGTCCTGCGTCGGCAACACGGTCACGGTGCGCAGCGGCCCGGCGGCCGGGGCCACGGGACGGGTCATCGGGCAGCACGCCTACGTCCTGGTCGACATGCCGGAGGCGGTGCTGGAGCAGGTCAGCTCCGGCGACCGGGTCAGCGTCGCCGCCACCGGCCAGGGCCTGAAGCTGCTCGACCACCCGGCGATCGTGGCCAAGAACCTCGACCCGCTCGCCCTCGACGCCCTGCCGATCGCCACCCGCGCCGACGGGCGGCTCGAGGTCGGGGTCGCCGCCCGGGTGCCCGCCGCCGCGGTCGGCGCCGGTGCCGGCATGGTGTCGGAGTTCGCCAACACCGACCTGATGGGCGCCTACGCCGGGCAGGGCGAGGACCTCTCGCTGGGGCTGGAGTCACTGCGCATCGGCGACCTCGTCGTGCTGGCCGACCAGGACCACCGCTTCGGGCGCGGGTTCCGGCCGGGGTACCTCACCGTCGGCGTCATCAGCACGGGCCACTGCCGCCTCTTCGGCCACGGCCCGGGGCCCAGCACCATCCTCAGCGGGCCCGCCGAGGCGTTCGCGATCGTCGACGACGCGGACGCGAACCTTGCACTGTTGGGAGTTCGACTGTGAGCACGGTCGCCATGAACCTGACGGGGGCGGTGGAGACCCCGACGATGGGGTCCTCGCCCTACCTCGTCGACGCCGACGGCGCCCCGTACGTGCCGATCGGCTCCTCGGGCGTGGTGCTCGGGGTCCGCCTCGGCGACGGGGTCTTCGACCACGACGCCGACCACGCGGCCCCGGGCGTCACCCTCGAGCACCGCGACCAGGCCGCCCGGCACGCGCTGACAACCTTCGCGTGCCTGGGCAACGAGGCCGTCGTGCGCACCGGCGCCGCCGCCGGCGCCCGCGGGACGGTGCTCGGCAAGCGCGGCGAGCAGGGCCGGGTCATCGTGCTCTTCCCCGACGAGGTCCTGGCCCGGCTGCTGCCCGGGGACGCCGTCGCGGTGCGCGCCCACGGGCAGGGCACGACGCTGCCGGGGCTCACGGTGCTCAACACCGACCCGCGGATGCTGCCCCGGCTCGCGCTCCCGCTCGGCGTGCGCGGGGTCGTCCCCTCGTCCGTCGTCGGCAACGGCATCGGCCGCCCGGCCCAGATGTGGGACCTCGACCTGCAGGAGGTGCCGCCCGGGCTGCGGCTCGGCGACCTCGTGGCCGTGGACGACCTCGACGTGCGCCACAACGCCGGCTACCGGCGGGGCTGGCGCACGGTGGGCGTGATCGTGCACGGCGGCAGCCCGCTGCCCGGCCACGGCCCCGGCCTGATGCCGCTGCTGTGCGGCCCGGCGGCGGACCTGCCCGTGCACGCCGACGGCGACCAGCACCTCGGCCTGCGGGCCGACGACCTAGACTTCCGGCCATGACCGACCCCGGATCGTTCCTGCACCGGTCGCTGCCCGAGGCGGTGTACCTGGTGCTGCGGCGCAAGATCCTCAACAACGAGTACGCCGCCGGGCAGCGCCTCGTCGAGGCCCCGCTGGCCGAGGAGCTCGGGGTCAGCCGCTCGACCGTCCGCGAGGCGCTGCGCCAGCTCAGCGTCGACGGCCTCGTGGACATCTCGCCGCGGCGGCACAGCATCGTGACGCGGATGTCCTACGAGGACATTCGCGACGCCTGCTATGCCCGCTTCGTCCTGGAGGCCGGCGCGGTGCGCTGCATCAGCGGCAACCGCGACGACGTCCTCGGCCGCATGCAGCAGGTGGTGGACCGGATGGCGGACACCGCCGCCGACGGCGACGTGGCCACCATGATCGACCTCGACACGGAGTTCCACGGCTGCATCATCGACGCCGCGGGCAAGCAGCGCCTCGCCGTGCTGTGGCGGACCCTGGACGCCCAGATGGGCGCGCTCATGCGCTCGTCGATCGACCGCCAGCACATCGGCCTGGACGAGGCCGTGCGCCGCCACCAGTACGTGGTCGACGTGTTCCGAGTCGGCTCGGGCGAGGAGATCGTGGCGATGCTGGAGGACCACTACCTCGGCGCCGTGGACAGCATGGCCGAGGCGGGCGTGCTGGAGGGCAAGGCCACCGGGGCTCAGGCCTAGGCGGCCGCGCGGTCGGCCGACGGGCGGCGGCGCAGCGCGGTCTGCTGCAGCTCCGGCGGGTTGTAGGCCATGTCGAGGTGGCCCACGTCGGTGCCGGGCGCGACGATCGCGTCGATCTCGTCGAGGATCGCGTCGTCGAGGGCGATCTCCGCCCCGGCGAGCAGGTCGTCGAGCTGCTCCATGGTGCGCGGGCCGATGATGGCCGAGGTGACGCCGGGGTGGGCGACGGCGAAGGCCATCGCGAGGTGGGTCAGCGACATCCCGGCCTGCTCGGCGAGCGGCACCAGCCGCTCGACGGCGTCGAGGCGGCGCTCGTCGCGGTAGTGCTGGAACGGCAGGTTGCTGCGGTGGGTGCCGGCCTGCTGCCCCTTGCGGAACTTCCCCGTGAGCATGCCCTGGGCCAGGGGGCTCCAGACCAGCGTGCCCATGCCGTAGCGCTGGGCGACGGGCAGGATCTCGCGCTCGATGCCGCGGTCGAGGATGGAGTACGGCGGCTGCTCGGTGCGGTACCGCTCCAGCCCCCGCCGCTCGGCCGCCCACTGCGCCTCGACGATCGCGGAGGCCGGGAACGTCGAGGAGCCGATCGCCCGGACCTTGCCGCTGCGCACGAGATCGGTGAGCGCGGACAGCGTCTCCTCGATGTCGACGGTCGGGTCGAGGCGGTGCACCTGGTAGAGGTCGATGTAGTCGGTCCCCAGCCGCCGCAGCGAGTGCTCGACCTCGGCCATGATCCAGCGGCGTGAGGTGCCGCGCCGGTTCGGGTCGTCGCCCATGGCCCCGTTGACCTTCGTGGCGAGCACGACGTCCTCGCGCCGGCCCCGCAGCGCCTTGCCCACGATCTCCTCGGACTCGCCGCGGGAGTACACGTCGGCGGTGTCGATGCAGTTGATGCCGGCGTCCAGCGCCCGGTGGATGATGCGGACCGAGTCCTCGTGGTCGGGGTTGCCGATGGCGCCGAACATCATGGCGCCCAGGCAGTAGGGGCTGACCTGGATGCCGGTGCGGCCGAGCGTGCGGTAGCGCATGCTGCGCCTCCTTGCGTACGATGGGCAAAACGGAACGCTTTATCAGTTACTACGATACGGAACGTCTTCTCACTTATGCAACCGACATCCGGCAAACGCGTGCGCGCCGACGCCCAGCGCAACTTCGACGCCCTGGTCGAGGCGGCCCGCGAGGTCTTCCGGACCTCCGGCGTCGACGCGCCGGTGCGCGAGATCGCGACCCGGGCCGGGGTCGGCCTGGCCACCTTCTACCGCCACTTCCCGGAGCGCTCCGACCTGGTGACGGCGGTCTTCCGGCACGAGGTCGACGCGTGCGCCGACACCGCGGCCGTCCTCGCCGCCGAGCACCCGCCGCTGGAGGCCCTGGTGCGGTGGCTGCACCGCTACACCGGGTTCGTGAGCGCCAAGCGCGGCCTCTACGCGGCCCTGCACTCCGGCAACCCGGCGTTCGAGCCGCTGCCGCTGTACTTCCGCGAGCGCTTCGAGCCGGCCCTCGCCGGGCTCCTGGCCGCCGCGGCCGAGGCGGGCGACGTGCGGCCCGACGCCGAGCCCATGCACATCCTGCACGCCATCTCGCGCCTGTGCACCGGTGTGCACCCGGACGCCGACCGCTACATGGTCGACCTGCTCATCGACGGTCTGCGCTTCGGGGCCGGCTCCAGGGGCTGACGAACTCGCGCACGATCCGGTTCCAGGTGCGCCAGTGCCGCAGCATCGTGTGCCCCCCGCCCGGCACCGGGACGAACCGGGCGCCGTGCGCGGCCGTGAACCGGCGCGACGCGGCCGGGTCGGTGATCCGGTCGCGGTCGCCGTGCGCGATGAGCAGCGGCCGGTCCGCCGGCACGGGCAGGTCCTGGTCGGGCGGCTCGATCCAGGGGGCGAGCGCGCAGATGCCTTCGACGCCCGGCTCGGCCGCCACGTGCAGCGCGACCCGGCCGCCCATCGAGTGCCCGACCAGCACCACCGGCACCCCCGGGTGGCGCCGGGCGGCCTCGGCCAGGGCCCAGCGGGCATCGGCGACCGGGTGCCGCCGGGGCTCGTTCCAGCCCCGCAGCCGGTACCGCAGCCGCCACACGGTCACGCCCGGCCCCGCCACCGCCCGGCCGAACGGGAGCATCCGCAGGTAGGCGACGCCGTAGCGCCGGGCCGTGGCCGTGCTGTCCGCGTTGCCCCCGGGCAGGAGCAGGACCAGCACGCGGGGTTCGGCGGCGCCGCGGATGCTCAGGTGGGGCTCGCTGCTCATGCCGCTGATTCGACACCATGCGACCCCCGGCCGGGCAGGACTCGGATCACATCCCCGTCCGGCGGGTCCTTTCCCCTACCACACGGATAGCGTTTGCCGCTGGGCAACGAGTCCGGGTTTGCCGTACAGTTCGGCCGACCCCGCTCGGTGAAAGGACCCGCCGGAATGCCGAACGCCGACCGCGCCGCGACCATCCTGCTCGTCGAGGACGACCCGGGCGACGAGCTCATGGCGCGGGAGGCCTTCGAGGACGACGCGCTCTCCAGCGACCTGCACGTGGCGCGGGACGGCCAGGAGGCGCTCGACTTCCTCTACCGGCGCGGCCGCCACGCCTCGGCCCCGCGTCCGGACTTCATCCTGCTCGACCTGAACCTGCCCCGCGTGGACGGCCGGCAGGTGCTGCGGCAGGTCAAGTCGGACGCGGCGGTGGCGAGCATCCCCGTGGTGGTGCTGACGACGTCGAGCGCGGTCGAGGACGTGGCCGCCTGCTACGGGGCGCACTCGAACGCGTACATCACGAAGCCGTCCGGCTACGACGAGTTCGTGGACGTGGTGCGCCAGATCAACCAGTTCTGGATGGACACCGCGCGCCTGCCGTCCTGACGGCCTCAGCTCTCGATGGTGAGGATCGCGTCGAGGCCGGTCAGGGCGAAGACGCGGGACAGGGTCGTGTTCGGGGCGCGGACCACGAAGCGGCGGCCCTCGCGCACCGCGTGCTTGTGCGCGCGGACCAGGGCCGCCACGCCGGAGGAGTCGCAGTAGGCCAGGCCGCTCAGGTCGGCGGTCAGGGTGGCCGCGCCCGACTCGAACGCGCCGGTCACGGCCTCGCCGAAGCGCTCGGTCGAGGTGTAGTCGAGGGCGCCCGCCACCGCCAGCACGACACCGTCGGGCCCCGTGCCGGCCGTGATCGTCAGCCCCGAACCGGAACGCCTGTCACCATTCATGAGGAGGGCAGCGTAACGCGGCGCGCGGAGTCTTGCAGCTTGGGCGGTTGCGTGCCGGTTTGTGCCCCCGGGTCCCCGGGGGCCCCGGTCAGTCCGTCAGCCCCAGACCCCGGCGGCCGGTGGCGTTGAGCTGCTGCGGCGAAAAGCGGTCCGGCCAGGCGCGCTCGTAGTGCTCCTCGGGGAAGTCGCTCGGGCTGGAGCCGGTCGCGAAGGCGTCGCGGACGCTCGCCGCGTAGCGCTCGTTGCGGGCGCACCAGGGGGCCGCGGGGATGTACATGACGTTGCCCCAGCCGCGCTGGTTCCGCACCGGCGCCACACTGTGGATCATGTCGCAGTGCCACCACACCGAGTCGCCGGCCCGCACGTCGGGGATGCCGGCCTGGGCGCGCAGGAGCAGCGCGTGCCAGCGCTCGGAGGCCGGGAACACCTGGTTGACGGTGACCCCGCACATGTCGTCCTCGGGGACGTCGGCGAGCAGGGGGCGCAGCATGAGGTACGCCATCGCCGACGGGATCGGCACCGTGTGCAGCACGCCCTGGTCGTGGTCCATGTCGGACAGCGCCGTCCAGCCCTGGAACGTGCGGAAGGCCGAGCACATCGTCGAGCCCGGGTACTGCGGCCCGTCGGTGCGGTAGGCCGCGTCCCACGGGTCGTACTCCTCGACGCTGCCGTCGAAGAGGTGCCGGAACGCGCGCTGGTACGCCTCCGTCATCCACAGGTCGAGCGTGCCCGGGTCGAGGTGCGTGCCGAGCCCGCCCGAGTCCGCGCCCTCGGGCCGCCGCCGGATCCGGTCGGGGTAGAGCGAGTCGCGGTCGGGGTCGAACCACACCCGGCCCTGCGAGTCGTACTTCCACTGCCGGTTGAGCAGCGCCTGCACGCTCGCCATCCGCTCGCTCTGCCGCGCCTGCATCTGCGCCGGCGACCAGTAGATCGGGTAGATCTCGGGCCGCGACCCGACGGTGCCGAAGAAGTCGTCCCCGGGCCCGCGGTAGTGCTCGAAGAACGCGTTGCGCTCGACGTACTCGACGATGCCGCGGTCCCACCCGAGCGCCTGCTCCCGCTCGAAGTGGCCCCGCACGACGAGGCACCCGCGCCGCTTGAGCAGGTCGAGCTGCTGCGCCGGGACGGTGCCGGCGGCGATGTCCGCGTAGTCGATCACGGGCCACACCTGCTCGCCGTTCTTCAGCGCGGTCTCGATCTGCTCGACCTCGGCCTCGATGCGCCGCTCGAGGACGGCGAACACCTCCTCGACCGTGCGCCCGGAGGCCGCGATGCGGGCCCGGATGGCCTGCTTGATCTCGCGGATCGCGCCCGGCAGGTCGGCCGGGGTCTCCTCCCAGTGCGGCAACGCGGGTGCGGACACGGCGGGCTCCTTCTAGTCAGGTCTCCTTATTTGTAAGGCCGACGGTACGCGCCCCACGGTGTTCCAGGCAAGGCTCCTGCCTAGCATTGGCACATGGACCCCGCGCCGTCGTCGTCACCGTCGCTGGACCTGGTGCGCTCGCTGACCGACGAGCGGGTGCTGCGGGCCCTCATGCGGCACCGGCGGCTGACGCGGGCCGAGCTGGCCGCCGAGACGGGCATCTCGAAGCCCACGGCGGGGGAGAGCGTGCGGCGGCTGGAGGAGCGCGGCCTGGTCGCCGACACCGGCGAGCGCACCCCCGGCGGCCGGGGCCGGGGCCGGGTCGGCTCCTACTACGCCCTGTCGCCCGCGGCCGGCACGGCGCTCGCGGTCTCGATCGCCCCGGCGGGCATCACGGGGGAGCTGCTCGACGCCTACGGCGAGACGATCGCCCGGACCGCGCACCCGCTCGGCCGCCCGGCGTCGCCGTCCTCGGTCGCCGCCGCGCTGGCCGCGGCCGCCTCCTCGCTCGGCGCCGCCGCACCGCCGGGTGCCGCCGCACCGCCGGGCGGTGCCCGCCCGCGCCTGGCCGTGGTCAGCGCGGCCGATCCCGTCGACCGGGCCAGCGGCCGGCTCGTGCACCTGCCGGACTCGCCCTTCCTGGTGGGCGAGCTCGATCCGGTGGGGGTGCTCGCCGGGCACGTCGCCGGCCCCGTGACGGTCGACAACGACGTGAACTGGGCCGCGCGGGCCGAGCGGGAGCACGCCGGGGACGACTTCGCATACCTGTACCTGGGCGAGGGCCTGGGCTGCGCGACCGTCGGCGGCGGCGCGGTGACCCGCGGCCGCAGCGGCCTGGCGGGGGAGATCGCGCACCTGCTCACCGTCGGCCCCGGCGGCCGCGCGGTGCCGTTCATCGAGGTCTTCGGCCGGCTGGGGGTGCGCCGGCCCGGCTCCACCGCGATCGACCCCGACGCCCTGCTGGCCGCGATCGCGGCCCGGGAGCCCGACCGTCTGCTGGTGGCCCGGGCGGTCGCGGGAGTCGTGGCCGCGATCGTCGCCCTGGCCGACCCCGGCCTGATCGTGCTCGGCGGCCCGTGGGGCCCGTCGGTGCTCGCCCCGGTGCGGGAGGCCGTCGGCGGGCTGCCGCGCACGGTTGCGGTGGAGGCGGCCGTCCTGCGGCGGGAGCCGGCCCTCGCCGGGGCCCGCCGGGACGCCCTGGACCGCCTGCGCGGCGCGATCGTCGCCGACGCGGCGGCCTAGCTCGGGCCGGGCCTGGCTCGGGTCGGGCCTGGCTCGGGCCGGGTCCGGCCCGCGACCGGCCCGGCTCACGACAGGAGCAGGTCCTCGAGGTTCGACAGCAGCGTGCGGGCCGAGTACGGCTTCGTCAGGTAGGCGTCGGCGCCCGCCATGCGGCCCTCGGTCTCGAAGTTCACCTGGGTGCGGGCGGTGAGCATGATGATCGGCACCGACATCGTCGTGGAGAGCATGCGCAGCGTGCGGCACACCTCGACGCCCGACATGCCCGGCATGGACACGTCCAGCACGACCGCGTCGGGCGGGCGCCGCTGGATCAGGGCGATCGCCGACGGCCCGTCCGCCGCGGTCGCGACCTCGTAGCCGCCGTTGCGCAGCTGCGTGGCCATGAGCTCGCGCAGGTCCTCGTCGTCGTCGACCGCCACGACATATCCGTTGTGCCCGCCGGCCGGCTCGAACATGCCGTACCCCCTCGTGAGACGTCCCTGCCCCGATCCTGCGCCGGCCGGGGAGCACGAAACGCCCGTGCGGGGTGCAAGGCGGTTGCGGAAGCCGCCCGCCACGGGGTGTCCGGGACGGGCGCTAGGCCTCGGGGAGGGCCTCGCGCTCGGCCTGGGCGACGAGCTCGAGGGAGTCCTCGGGGCCGAGGCGCCGCTCGCACAGGTAGCCCAGCGTCGACCACGTCGCGTCGGAGACGTCCTGCTCCGAGTACGGCTCCAGCAGCCCCTCCTCGCCGAGCTGCGTGCGCAGCAGGGCCTCGCCCACCGCGGGGTCGACCTCCACGTCCTGCGCCATCGTGGCCACGAACTCGGCCACCGACTCGCGCGGCGTGTCCTCGTCGAAGAGGCTGCGCACGGCGAGGCGGATCGCGGCCCGCAGCACCGGCGCGTCGTGCTCGTCCGGCGGCTGCTCCGCCGCCCGCGCCGCGGCGTCCTCGTCGCCGGCCAGCAGCGCGACGAACACGGCCCCCACCCGGGACCGTGGCGTGTATCCGTCCTCCTGCTCACTGCCCATGCGACCGAGCGTAGCCAAGGAACGCCGCCGCCGAGGACCGCGCCGATCGCCCCCGGCCGTGGGCAGCGTCACCCTGCAAGGGCCCGGGCGGGCGGGCTTGAACAAAGATGCACGGGGAGTGCAAGATGTGTGCCATGTGGGTGTTCGGGGTCGATCGGCAGCGGTTCGGCGTCACGACCGTCGAGGAGGTCGCCGCGCCCCGGGCCGGGGACGGGGAGGTCGTGCTGCGCGTCGACCGGGTCGGGGTCACCGCCAACAACGTGACCTATGCGGTGCTCGGCGACGCCATGCGCTACTGGGAGTTCTTCCCGCCCGCCGCGTTCGGGCTCGCGCCGCGGTGGGGGCTGGTGCCGCTGTGGGGTTTCGCCGAGGTGGTCGGCTCGGCTGTGCCGCACGTGCAGCCCGCAGCGCGCGTCTACGGCTACCTCCCGCCCGCCGGGCACCTCGTCGTGCGGCCGGGCCGGATCGACGGGACCGGGTTCCGGGACACGAGCGAGCACCGGGCGCAGCTCCCCTCGCCGTACAACGCCTACCGGCTCACCACCGCCGACGCCGCCTACCGGGCCGACCGCGAGGACCTGCTGGTGCTCTTCCGGCCGCTGTTCTTCACCTCGTTCATGCTCGCCGACCAGGTGCTCGACCACGACGCCTACGGGGCCGAGCGCGTCGTGCTGTCCTCGGCGTCGAGCAAGACGGCCTACGCCGCCGCGTTCGAGCTGCGCGGGCGCGGCCCCCGCGTCACGGGGCTCACCTCGCCCGGGAACGTCGCGTTCACCGAGGCGCTCGGCTGCTACGACGAGGTGCTGTCCTACGACGAGGTGGGGGCGCTGCCGGCGGTACCGACGGCGTATCTGGACCTGTCCGGCGCGGCGGCGACGCGGGAGGCGCTGCGGGCGCACCTGGGCGAGCGGCTCGTGCGCGACATCGCGGTCGGGCTCACCACCCAGTCCCCGAACGCGCTCGCGGCCGGCGAGGTGTTCTTCGCCCCGGCCCGGATGCGCAAGCGCTCCGGCGACTGGGGGCGCGAGGGCCTCGACGCGCGCTTCGCCGAGGCCTGGGAGCGCTTCGCGGCCGCGGCCGGGGCCTGGGTCGACGTCCGGACGGGGCACGGGCCGCAGGCGCTGCGGGAGGCCTGGCTCGAGGTCGCCGCCGGGCGCACGCCGCCCCGGGCCGGGCACGTCATCCGGGCGTGAGCGGCAGGGCCTGACGCCCCGGGCCGCCGCGACCGCGACGCCGGCGGGCGCGGCCGGGCGCTAGCGGATGGAGGTCCAGCGGACCACGGCCTCGGTGCGGCTGCGCACCTGCAGCTTGGCGAAGACGTGGTTCAGGTGGTTCTTCACGGTCTTCTCGGTCAGGCGCAGCCGGTGCGCGATCGAGGCGTTGGACAGGCCCTCGCAGAGCAGCCGCATCACGTCCTGCTCGCGCTCGGTCAGGCCGAAGTGGCGGCGGACCTCGGCGCGGCGCTCGGTCTGCTGGTGCCGGCTGCGCTCGCGGGCCTGCTGGTCGCGGACCATCGACGCGGCGACGGAGGCGGCGACCGGCGACAGCCAGCCCCGGCCGCCGGCGACCTCGCGCACCGCGCGCAGCAGCTCGGCCGGGTCGAACTCGCCGTGCACGAGATAGCCGCGGGCGCCCTGGTGCAGCATGCCCGCGATGAGCTCGGCGTCGTCGTCGCTGGTGAGCACGAGGACGCTGCTGTGCTGCGCGACCGTGGCGATGACCGACAACCCGTCCGCGATCGGCATGCGATGGTCGAGCAGCGTCACGGTCGGCCGCAGGCGCCGGGCCGCGGCGATCCCCTCGCGCCCGTTGGCGGCCTCGCCGAGCACCCGCACCCCGTCGCCGGCGTCGAGGATGCCCCGCAGCGCGCCGCGCACGATCGGGTTGTCGTCCACGATGAGCACCCCGATGTGCGGCGCGCTCGGCCACGTCACGCGGCACCGACCGGGGCGCCGAGGGCGACGCGGACCGTGATCGTGGTGCCGGCCCCGGGCGCGGAGTCCACGTGCAGGTCGCCGCCGGCGTTGCGGGCCCGCTCGGTCATGCCCACGATGCCGAAGTGCCCGGCGCTCTGCAGGCGGCTGAGGTCCCGCGGCACGGCGAAGCCCTGGCCGTCGTCGGAGATCTCCAGGAGCACCCCGCGGCGGGTCGGGGCCAGCCGGACGACCACGCGGCGGGCGAGGGCGTGGTTCGCGATGTTCGCGAGGGCTTCGCGCAGGATGCGGATGAGCTCGTACGACACCGGAATCGGCGGATCGACGGGCTCCAGGATCGCGCGCACCGGCACCCCGCAGGCCGCGCTCCAGGCGTCGCACAGCTCGCGCACGCTGGTGGCGAAGTCGCGGTCGGGCACGTCCAGGCGCATCTCCTCGAGCAGCTCGCGGGCCTGCCGGGCGGCGGCGGTCGCGCCCGCGGCGACGGTGCCGGCGAGCTGCTCGGCCAGGGCCGGCTGGCGGCGCAGCGAGGTCGGCAGCGCGAGGGCGGCCAGGGACACGCCCCGCAGCGTCTTGCTCACCGAGTCGTGCAGCTCGCGGGCGAGGCGGGCCCGCTCGGACGCGGCCGCGGAGCGCTGGGCGGCGTCGACGAGGCTGCGCGACAGCTCCAGGTAGCGGGTCAGCGCCGAGGTCAGCACCGACGCGCCCAGGCCGGCGAGGGCGCCGGCGACCGGCAGGGCGACGACGAACGCGGCCATCTCGGCGGGCGGGTCGAGGCGGTGCAGCACGCGGCCGATGACGGCGAAGCCCAGCGCCGCGTGCAGGATCCACACCGGCACCGCCCGCAGCCCGAGCAGGACCCCGGCCAGGGCGCCGGCGCCGGCGGCGAAGCAGAAGTACGCGATGCCGCCGCGGCTCAGGGCCAGCACGGCGAGCACGAGGACCGCGTCGGCGGCGACGGCGGTGACCGGCAGCGCGGCGAGCCGGGGCCAGCGGGCGAGCAGGCCGAGCTGGACGCCCGTGCCCACGGCCACCAGCGCCAGCACCTCGACGAGCCGCCACCGGTCGCTCACCAGCAGCAACCCGGCCGCGGCCGCGATCACCGTCGCGAGCGCGCGGCCGACGAGCACGGCCCGGGCCAGCGCGGCCGCGGCCACCGCACGGTCGGTGTTCACCACGGCAGGGACGCTACTGGGCGCCTGCCCACACGCGCAGCGGGGGCTCGGGATTTGCGCCGCAGTTAAGCCAAACCTAAGTCAGGCGATCACGATTTCGTCGAGGTCCGGCGCCGGTGACTCGTCGTTGAACAGCGTCAGCCGGACCTCCCCGGCGGGCAGGTTCGCCGTGAACCGCAACGACTGTGGAACCGACCAGTCCGGGCCGGTCACCGGGAACACGCGTGGGGCGGCGGTGCCGATGCGGACCTTCAGCGCCCGGTTCCCGTCGGTCTCGTAGTACACGGTCACCGTCCGGGTGCCCGCGCTCGGCAGCGTGACGCGCACGACGAGGGTGCACTCGGCGCACATGTACCGCACCCGCTTCCCGCCCCGGCAGGTGCCGCACGCGGTCTCGGAGGCGCCGCCGGTGAGCGTGTTCGCGGGGTCCTCGGCCTGGATGCTGATCGGCGCGAACCCCGGGGGCGAAGCGCTCAGGCCCGGACTCGCACTCGCACTCGCACTCGCACTCGGGCTCAGGCCGGGCTGGAACGCGCTGGCGACCGTCTGCGGCGTGCGGCTCGGCCGCGGCTCGGCCCGGTCGTGGTCCGGGGCGATCAGCGGCGGCACGGCGACGGCCGCGCCCGTGATGCCGACGGCCACGGCCGTGACCCCGATCCACTGCCGCGCCCGGCGCGTCGGCAAGCCGCCGTCAGTCACACGTGCTCCTCGTCCCTCCGGCGACCCGCGCCCGACAATACGCCACGGCGCCGCCATCCCCTGCGGGACGACGGCGCCGGGCCTTACCGGTGGGGTGTGTTCCGGTTTGCTACGGCAGCACGTAGTTGTTGTTCAGCACGTACGGCGCGGGCTGCTGGTCGTCGCGCCCGTCGTGGCCCTGGGCGTCGCACTGCCGGGCCGCCACGATGCACCCGTCGATCATCGCCTTGAGGGTCCGGTCGTCCCACGCGTTGACGAAGTCGTAGTGGAACGTGGGGCCGGCGCCGCTGGCGAAGTGCACCTTCGACATGTCCCCGTTGACCGGCCAGGCCATCTTGAACTCGAGCTTCGGCACCGCGACCGGGTGGTCGTCGGGGCAGACCAGGCCCGCGGCCGAGTGCGTGTCGATCGGGTAGGCCATGTGCGACTGGTGGTCCGGCGAGTCCAGGTGCAGCCCGTCCCAGCAGCTCGGGGCCTGGTAGCGGATGTTGAGCTTCACGCTGCGCTCCGCCGGGCAGCTCAGCGGGATGTTCTTGTTCTCGTAGCTGTCGCCGCACTCGAAGCCCTTCTCGGTCGCGGCGAGGAACTTGTCGGCGTCGGTGTTCTTGGCGTTGCCCACGACGAAGCGCAGGCCCTTCGGGAACGGCCGGACGGTGCGGTAGTCCTGCACGCCGGTCTTGTAGTAGATGGTCTGCAGGCCCTCGGGGTTGACCGCGACGTCACCGTTGTAGAGCGTCGGCATCCAGTACGCGGACAGGTCGCCCTTGGCCTTGCACGTGGTCGAGCCCGCGGCGAGCGAGTCGACGGTCGTGTTCGCGTTCGTCGTGGTGTTGCCCATGAAGGTGTGCATGTGCGACGCGCCCGCGAGCCCGGGGAACACGATCGGGTCGTCCTGCAGGTTGCTGCGGCTGACCGAGCAGTTCGCCTGGAACTCGTGGAAACCGCCCTTGTTCGGCGGTACCTCGTGCGACGGCTTCACGTTCGTGACGGGGTTCGGCGCCATGATCCAGCCGGCCTGGGCGGTCGCGGTGGACGTCGGCGTGGCACCGCCGGTCGGGACCGGGCCGGCGCTGGACGGGCCGCCGGTGACCGGGCCGACCGTCGCGGTGGCCGGGGCGCCGGTGGTGCCGAAGACCTGGAACTCCCACAGCGAGAAGCCGTAGCCGGAGGAGCGCGCGGTGCCGTAGAGCCGGACGTAGCGGCCCATGCCGTTGGCCGTCAGCGTCTCCTTGCCGCCCTTCGACGTCGTGGTGGAGTACACCGTGAGCCAGGCGGTGCCGTCGGAGGACGTCTGGATCTGGTATGCGGTGCCGTAGGCGCGCTCCCACTGCAGCACGACCTTGCCGATCGCGGTGGGGGCGCCGAGGTCGACCTGCAGCCACTGGGGGTCGCTGAACGCGCTGGACCAGCGGGTGCCGGTGTCGCCGTCGACGGCGGCCGAGGCGGGGTAGGAGCGCCCCTCGCTGGAGGAGGCGGTCGCCGGCTTGCCCTGGGACACGGGCGTGGCGTCGGCGCTGGCGGAGAGCAGCGGCCCGGTGGCGAACCAGCCGAGCAGGCCGACGAGCGCCACCGCGATGCCGGCCAGGACGAACAGCCGCGATCGGGGCTGGTGCCGGAGGGACAGGGTCATCGATTCTCCCGTGGGGGTTGGATCACCACTTGCGTCAGGAACGCTAGTGATCGCCGCCCCCGCGATCCTGGGCCCAAAGACCCAGACCGGGTCCCAATCGGCGGGCTCCCGCGCCGCCTCCCGGCCTCCGCCGGGCTCAGGTGTCCAGGGGCTGCCAGAGGCCCGCGGCCACGCCGAAGGCGCCCGCCGACAGCACGGCGAGCGTGGCGTCGTGGGCCATGAGGCTCGCCGGGAGCGCGCAGCCGGCCGACAGCAGCGCGCCGGTCGCGATGCGGGTGCGCCAGCGCCGCACCGGGCGCAGGCCGGTCAGCGCCCGCGCCAGCTCCGGGTCCTCGCCGGACAGCGACTGCTCCAGCTGCCGCAGCCGCCAGTGATCATCGGACACCCCGGTGATTCTCGGGGCGAAGTACGACGAACGTGCGGAGACGGTATGACGAACACGCGACGGGGCCCGGGCGAACGCGGGCCCGGGTCGAGTTGCGCGGCGATCGAACCTTCGGCCGCCCCCGTCCGTAGTCGCCGGTAGATGGCCGACTCCCGGGCGGTGGTGGACGAATGACGGCTTCGCGCTACGACGTGCCGGTGACCGCGGTGCCGGTCACCTCGGTGATCGGGGCGGAGCGGGGCTGGGACGGCTGGGGCGACGGTCCGGTGCCGCCGCCCCGGCCGCCCGAGTGGAACCGCCCGTCACGCGCCTACGACCGGTGGCCCGATCCCGGCCGGGGCCCCGCGCCCGAGCCGCGGCGGATGCTGCGGCGCGGGGGAGCGGTGCTGCGGTGGGCCGTCGGGGTCGTCCTGCTCGTCGGGCTCGCCGCACTGGTCAGCGTCGCCGGGCTGGTGGCCACGCTGGAGGCGCGGTCGGACAGCCCCCGGCCGCGCCCCACACCGACCGCCGCGCGGCCCGGCGCGGTGGTCCCGGCCCCGCCCGGCGACGCGCTGCCGCCCACCCCGGAGGCGTCGGCGGCCACCTCGGCCCCGGCCGCGCCGCTGGACACGGCGACGATCGTGGCGACGGTCAACCGCAGCGTCGTGAACATCACCAGCACGCTCGGGCTGCGCAACGCCCGCGCCGCCGGGACCGGGGTCGTCATCGGCTCCACCGGGCTCGTGCTCACGAACAACCACGTCATCGCGGGCGCGACGGCGATCAGCGCCGTGACCGTCGCCAACGGCCGCTCGTTCGCCGCGACGGTCGTCGGCTACGACCGCACCCACGACATCGCCGTCATCCAGCTCGGCAACGTCTCCGGCCTGACCCGTCTCGCCGTCGCCGACTCGGGCCGCGTCCAGGTCGGCGACGAGATCGTGGCGGTCGGCAACGCGGGCGGCAACGGCGGGGAGTCCGTCACCGGCTCGGTCACCGGCCTCGACCGCACCATCACCGCCCAGGACCCCGAGGGCGGCGGCTCCCAGCGGCTGTCCGGCCTCATCCAGGTCGCGGCGGACATCAAGCCGGGCGACTCCGGCGGCCCGCTCGTCGACCGCGGCGGCCGGCTCATCGGCATCAACACCGCCGCGTCGACCGACACCGGCCAGGGCATCGGGTTCGCCATCCCGAGCAACGCGGCCCTCGCCATCGCCCGGCGCATCACCAGCGGCGAGTCGTCGGACACCGTCCACATCGGCCCGACCGCCCTGCTCGGCGTCACGGCGTCCGACGCCGAGGGCAAGGCGGGCGGCGCCGCGGTCTCGGGCGTCCTGGCCGGCAGCCCGGCCGAGCGCGCGGGCATCGGCGCGGGCGACGTGATCCGCACCGTGGACGACGAGGACGTGGCCGGCGCGTCGTCGCTGACCGCCCTCATCGACGCCCACCAGCCGGGCGACACCGTGCGGGTGACGTGGATGGACCGCGGCGGGCGCACCCGCGCGGCGAACATCCGCCTCGCGACCGGCCCGGCCGGCTGAGCCGACGTGGCGCAGCCCCGGCGGCACCGGGCCGGGAACCCCCGGGCGCTCGGCGCTGCCGGCCATCAGGGCAACGCCATCCCCCGATCTCGCAGGTATGCCATGAGGATTGCCCGACCGCTCAGGTGGTCTCCGGTGCGGGCGCCGGCAGGCCGCGCTTGCGGGCGATGCGCCGGCTCAGCGGCTCCAGCGCGCGGGCCAGGATCGGGCCGAGGACCGCGAGCACGAGCACGTACGCGGCGGCCAGGGGCCCGATGCTCTCGTTGAGCCCGGCGGAGACGGCCAGGCCCGCGATGACGATGTTGAACTCGCCGCGCGGGCTCAGCGCCACCCCGGCCCGGGCCCGGCCGAGCGGGCTGATCCCGGCCCGGCGGGCGGCCCACCAGCCGGTCGCGAACTTCGTGCCCACGCCCACGACCGCCAGCAGCACCGCGATGCCGAGCATCGGCGGCAGCGCGGCCGGGTCCGTGTGCAGGCCGAAGAAGACGAAGAACACCGCGGCGAACAGGTCCCGCAGCGGGCTGAGCAGCTCCCGGGCGGTGTGCGCGAGCGGGCCGGACAGCGCGATGCCGACGAGGAACGCGCCGACGGCGGCCGAGACCTGCAGCAGCTGGGCGACGCCGGCCACGAGCACGGTCAGGCCGAGCGCCTTGAGCAGCAGCACCTCCTCGTTGGGGGAGGCGACGAACATCTCGACGTACCGGCCGAACCTGAGCGCGATGACGAGGATGACGGTGATCGTCCCGGCCGCGATGGCCAGGGTCGTCAGGCCGGCCACGAGCCCGACCCCGGCCAGCAGGGCGGTCAGGATCGGCAGGTACACGGCCATCGTGAGGTCCTCGAAGACCAGCAGCGACAGCACGACCGGCACCTCGCGGTTCCCGAGCCAGTTGAGGTCCTTGAGCACCTTCGCGGTGATGCCGGAGGAGGTCACGTACGTCACGCCGCCCAGCGCCACCGCGGCCACCGGCCCCCAGCCGAGGATGAGCGCGGTCGCGACGCCGGGCGCCGCGTTGAGCACGAGGTCCACGACACCGGCCAGGGCGTTGTGCCGCAGGGTGCCGACGAGCTCCGGCGCGGTGTACTCCAGGCCGAGCGTGAACAGCAGCAGGATGACGCCGATCTCGGCGCCGGTCGCGGTGAACTCCTCGCTCGTGGCCAGGGGCAGGATGCCGCCCTGGCCGAACGCGAGCCCGGCGATGAGGTAGAGCGGGATGGGGGAGATCGCGAACTTCGCCGAGACGGCTCCGAGCAGGCCGAGGCCGAGGATGACCGCGCCGATCTCGATCAGGACAGCAGCACCGTGCATGCGCGCTCAGCCGTTGGCGAGGATGTTGGTGACCGCGTCGGTGCCGTCGGCCGTGCCGACCACGACGACGAGGTCACCAGGGTCGAAGACGAAGTCGGGCCGCGGGCTGGCGAGGATCTGGCCCGCCCGGATCACGGCCACGATCGACGCGCCCGTGCGGGTGCGGGCCTGGGTGGCGCCGAGGGAGCGGCCGTCGTACGGCGAGCCCGCCGTGATCGGCACCTGGACCGTCTTGAGCCCGGTGACCTGCCGCTGCAGGTCGGCGAGGCGCTCGACGATGCGGGCGGTGCCGAGCAGCTCGGCCACGCCGTTGGCCTCGTCGGTGCTCAGCGCGAGGGTGGCCACCACGGTGTCGGGGTCCTCGCTGCTGTAGAGGACCACGTCGCGCCGGCCGGAGACGTGCGACAGGACCGCCGCGTGCTGCCCCTTGGCGGTCACGAACTCGTGCCGAAGGCCGATTCCGGGCAGGGCGGTGCGTTCGACGTCCATCGTGCGTGCTCCCAGCTGACTTGCGTGCTCGAGGAGGCGGGCGGGCAGCCGTGTCCGCTGTCCCGCCCGCCGGTGCCGCAGCAACCCTGGCGAATCGATATGACCGTGGTCCCGCGGCGCTATGACAGTCTTGTGACGAACCGTCCCGAACCGTGCAGTGGCACTGGATGGTTGCCGGCGCTGATGGTTGTCAGGCGAAGTGGCGCAGCCAGACGTACCCCGCAGGCGATGACGGTCGTCACGATCGTCCATGCCGTCGACCCGGACGGGCCACGGCTGGTGCTGTTCGCGGAGTGCCTTCAGCAGGTGGGAGGACCCCGGCAGCCGGCGGGCTCGACGGACCACCCGATGCTGAGCTTCGTCGTGGACGCCTCCGGCGTACCGGCGGCGAAGCGCGGTGGCGCCTCGCCCTCGGTCGCGACCGGCGTCGCGGACACCGCGTCGCGCACGCCGGCGGCGAGCGCGGCGTGCGCGGGCGCGGCGCGCTGCACCTGGAAGGTGTCGCCGGGCACCGCGTGGTGCGCGAGGCTGAGCCCGAGCAGCAGCGCGCAGACCGCAAGGGCCAGTCCGGCCACCGCTGCGCGTGCTCGCATGCTCACCCCCTGGTGAAGCGCCGAGAATACCAGGGGGTGTGAGTCCACTATGGACGTTGCGCGGCCGGTCAGGCCGGCGGCCGCGCCCCGCTCGCCGCGCAGTTGCGGCTGGTGCGCACCTGGTCCGGGGAGTGCTCGTCGCTGGTGATGCCGGACGGCACCCCGTCGAACACCGCCTCCACCTTGTCCCCGTTGCCGCGGGTCCGCTTCGGGTCGAGCCGGTCGTTGAGCTGCTCGTAGTGCAGATGGTCGACGGTCGTGGACCCGGTGTGCCCGACCACCCCGATCGGCTGCCCGGGCGTGACGGCGTCGCCGGTGCGCACCCGCGGGACGGCCCCGAAGTGCCCGTACTCGGTGAACCAGCCGCCCCCGTGGTCGATGATCACGCCGTACCCGAGCCCGCCGCGGGTCCCGGACGACCCCGCCGGGGCCGGCTTGCCGTCGCCGAGCGTCGCGCTCCACCCCGCCCAGGTCACGGTCCCGCCGGCCGAGGCGAGCACGGTCCGGCCGCCGGTCGCCCCCGACGCGGCGAAGAAGTCGATGTCGAAGTCGTCATGCCCCGGGTACGTCGTGAGCGTCCAGACCTCGCCGCAGGGGAACGGCATCTGGAAGGCGGGCCGCGGCCCCGGCGGCGACGGCGGCGCGGGCGGCTCCCCGGCCCGCTGCCGGATCGCCACGTACGACACCGCGACGCACCCGGCGATGACCATGACGGCGACGAGCCGGTAGACGCCGCGCGGCGTCACCCGGACCGCCCGTACCGCACCATGGCCCCAACTGTGCCACGCGCGCGCCGCCGTGATCCTGGCCACACGGGCGCCTCCGCGGGGAGCTCCGGACCCGTTGTGGGTATGCGGGTGTCCTGCGGATGCCCCGTGGATGCCCCACGACCAGCCGAATCGACACCTAACCGTCACGTGGCGGACGGGCGGCGGGCGGTAGGGTAGCAGTGCGGCAGGGGTGTGGCATCCGGGCAGAGCTGGGGGGCGTTGCAGGAGACCATGGAGCTTGATGGGCGGTATCGCCTGGACCGGGTCACCGGGACCGGGGGGACCGCGGAGATCTGGCATGGCGCCGACCGGCTGTTGCATCGGCCGGTCGCGGTTCGCATTCCGCATCTGAGCACGGCCGACGTCACCGACCGCTTTCTCACCGGCGGCCGCATCGCCGCACGTCTCGTGCACGCCAACATCGCCGCCGTCTATGACGTGGGCGTCGCCGACCTGCCGGAGCGGGGCTCCACGCCCTACGTCGTCATGGAGCTCGCTGAGGGGCCGTCGCTGGACGTCCTGCTCGGCGAGGGAGCCCTGTCGTGGCGGGAGGCCGCCCGGATCGGGGCCCAGGTCGCGGCCGCGCTCGCCCACGCGCACGGGCAGTGGGTCACGCACGGCGGCCTGACGCCGGCCAAGATCCTGCTCGGCGAGCTCGGGGCCAAGGTCGTCGGGTTCACCGGGGACGGCGAGTTCGACCCCGCCGCGGCCGCCGCCGACGTGCGCGCCCTCGGCGGGGTCCTCGCCGGCTGCGTCGGAGGACAGGTCGGCGGCGGCGCCCCGGCCGAGCTGTTCGAGCTCGTCGACCGCTGCCTGCGCGTCGACGCCGCCGAGCGGCCCTCCAGCGACGAGGTCGCGCTCATCCTCGCCGACCTGTCCGGCACCACCGTCGACCTGCCGGCCTGGCTGAGCGAGGCGGCCGAGTCGCGCCGCACGGCGGTGCTGGCCAACCTGCGCCCCGACGCCCACCACGCCGACCGCCGCTCCCGCGCCGCCCGCCTGAGCCGCTCCCTGCGCTCCGGGAGTTCCGCCCTGGCCGACCGCTTCGGCAACGCCGCCCGGGCCATGCGCTCGGAGCGCGCGGCGCGCCCGGCGCACGCGGACCGGGCCGGCACCCCGGAGGACCTGATCCGCCCCGCCGGTGACCTCGCCTGGGCCACCGACCCCGGCCGCTCGGTGACCGGCCGCCCCGACCTCGATCTCGACCTCGCCCACGCCAACGCCGACGACGCCATCGTCATCCGCACGGCCGCGGCCCCCGCCGAAGACCACGCCCATCCGGTGCAGCCGGCACTGCGCCGCCCCGACTTCGTGCGCTCGGCCGCCGATCGCTCCGACCTCGCCCGGCTGGTCGCGGAGCGCTCCGGCCGGGCCGCGGAGGCGAGCCCGCCCCCGGCCGCGCCGTCCGGGTCCGCCCGTCAGCCCCGCCACGCGGCCGGCGAGGAGACCCGGCCGCTGTCCGTCGCGCCTCGGCGGCGGGCCGCGCGGAACCGGGCCGCAGCTGTCGCCGGAGCCGGAGCCGGAGCCGGGATCCTGGCGCGGACCGGGCTGGTCGGCGACGGCGGGCTCAACGGGACCCTCCGGGCGTTCGGGGACTGGATGCACGAGCAGGCCGGGCGGTTCCGGTCGCGGCGCTGGGCACTGCGCACCGCGGCGGTGACCGCCGGGGTCGCGGTGGTGCTGGCCGGAACGGTCGGGGCCCTCGGCTCGTCCGGGACCGGGATGGTGCCGTGGCTCGGGCGGTCACCCGAGGTCGTCGCGGTCCCGCCGGTCGACACGCCGCCGACCGGGCAGGACGTCGCGCCGCCGGCCACCGCCGCGCCCGCGGGGGAGGCGCCGCGGCCCACGCCCACCATCGCCTCGACCGGCAAGAACCGGCCGGTCACCAGCACGACCGGGCCCGTGCACCCGGCCCCGCCCCCGCCGTCGGTGCCGCCGACCGAGAGCTCGGCGTCGCCGACCACGTCGGCCTCGCCGTCCGCGTCCGCCTCGCCCACGGTGTCGGCCTCGCCGACCGGGTCGCCGGATCCGACCGGCTCGGCCGAGCCGAGCGAGCCGCCCGCGTCGAGCCCGGCCGAGGTGGTCAGCGCCCCGCCGGCCGGTGCCGACCCGAACGCGACCACGGGGCCGCCGCCCGGGTTCGTGGAGACGTCCGGCTAGCGCGCGGGCCTGAGCCTGCGCGTTCAGGGAACGTCCAGGTTGAGGCCGTATGCTCGGTCGCCGAGGGGAGTACCTCGCAAGGTCGTTCCGGTCAGGACGAGCCGCCGATGCGGTTCCCGGGCGGCCACCCGGGTGGGTGGGGGAGACTTCGAACGTGTGACGCTGCGTTCGAGGAGATCCGCATGCCCGCCGAGTCCATCGCGTCCCCCCAGCTCTGGGCGGCGACCATCGCCGTCCTGCTGGTGCTGCTCACCCTCGACTTCATCCTGACCCGCAAGCCCCACGACGTGCCGATGCGCGAGGCCGTGGCGTGGTCCGTCTTCTACCTCGCGCTCCCGGCCGTGTTCGGCGTCTACGTGTGGCTCGCCCACGGCGGCGAGCCCGGCGTCGAGTTCTTCACCGGCTACGTGGTCGAGAAGTCGCTCTCGGTCGACAACCTGTTCGTCTTCATGCTGCTGCTCGGCGCGTTCGCGGTACCGGCGAACCTGACCCAGCGCGTCCTGCTCTACGGCATCGTCGGCGCGCTCGTGCTGCGGGGCGTGTTCATCGCCGCCGGGGCCGCGCTGCTCAGCGCCGGCACGTGGGCGTTCCTGCTGTTCGGGGCGGTGCTCATCGTGACCGCGGCCAAGGTGCTGCGCGACGCGCTGCGCCACGACGAGCACGCGATCGACCCGGGCGACATGCGCGCCACGCGGCTGCTGCGGCGGCTCATGCCGGTCACGGACGAGTACCACGGCGCCCGGCTCACCGTCCGGCAGGCCGGGCGGCGCGCGCTCACCCCGATGGCCCTGGTCGTGGCCGCGGTGTTCCTGACCGACGTGGTGTTCGCGGTCGACTCGGTGCCGGCGGTGTACGGCGTGACGAGCGACCCGTACCTGGTGTTCGCCACGAACGCGTTCGCCCTGCTCGGGTTGCGCGCGCTGTACTTCGTGCTGCGCAACGCCCTGGCCAAGCTGCGCCACCTCAACCACGGCCTCGCGATCATTCTCGCGTTCATCGGCGCCAAGCTCGTGCTGCACTGGGCGCACACGGTGTGGTCGTGGGTGCCGCAGGTGCCGACGCCGCTCTCACTGGTCGTGATCATCGCGACCTTGGGCGTGGTGACCGCGACGAGCATCGTGGCCAACCGCCGGGAGGAGCTCGCCCGCGCACGACCATGACCGCCACACGCGGCGCGTGGGCCGCCCGCCGGGAGCTGGAGACCGACCCGGCGGGCGGCCGCCCCCCTGGTGCCGGGCAACGTCTCGCGCGCCCCCACAGCCAACCGTCCGGCCCGTCCGGCGTCCAGCACTCCGGACGGGTCCGGACGGGCGCGCCGGGCTCAGCAGGGCTGGGTGAAGGGCGCCGACGGCACGTACTGCTCCCACTCCGCCCGGCTGATCGCCGCCCCCGCGCCCGAGCAGATGCCGGCGCCCGCGTGCCGCGGGTCGGTGTCCCAGCGGCGGGTCGTGCCGTCGTCGGCGCCCGCGGCCAGGGTGCGCCCGTCGGGGCTGAACGCGACCACGTAGTACGCGTCGTCGGTGCGGCCCAGCGTGGCCAGGGCCGCGGGGCGGGACGGCTCGCGCACGTCCCAGAGCCACACGGTGCCGTCGGTCGACGCGGCGGCGAGGCGGTCGCCGCCGGGGGCGAACGCGACCCAGTCCACGTAGCTCGCGGGGCCGGTGAGGCGGCGGGGGAGCGGTACCGGATGCGCGGGGTCGGCGAGGGTCCACAGCTGGATGCTCTTGTCGGCGCTGCCGGCCGCGAGCAGGCGCCCGTCGGGGCTGAAGGCGGCGCTGTACGCGTAGCCGGTGAACCCGCCGAGCGTCGTGAGCAGCCGGGGCCGGGCCGGGTCGGCGAGGTCGAACAGGCGCACGCCGCCGTCGGTGTCGGTCGCGGCCAGCAGCGGGCGGACCGGGTCGAACGCGACGGAGAGCACGATCGCCTTGGAGCCGGGGATCGTGGCGAGCGGGCGGGCGGCGGGCACGTCCCACAGGTACACGTTGCCGTCGTCGCCGGCCGCGGCCAGCACGGTGCCGCCGGGGCCGAACGCGAGCGACTCGACGAGGTCCTTCCCGGCGGTCAGCGGCGCCCCGGCGCGGCTCGGGCGGGACGGGTCGGCGACGTTCCACAGGTCGATCTCGCCGGTGCGGGTGGCGGCGGCGAGCAGGCGGCCGCCGGGCGCGTAGGCGGCGGTGCCGGCATACCCGTCGGCGCCGGGCGGGCGGCTCAGCGGCGCGGTCCACAGGGCCGGGCCGGCCGGGTCGGTGAGGTGCCAGAGCCGGACGGTCTGGTCCTTGCCGGCGACCGCGAGGGTGCTGCCGTCGGGGCTGTAGGCGGTGGAGAACACCCCGCCGGGCGGGCCGGCGAGCAGCGGCCCGGGCAGCGTCCAGGTGCGGATGTACCCGTCGGTGCTCGCGCTGGCCAGCCCGTGCCCGTCGGGGGTGAGGGCGACGGCGGTGACCGGGGCCGGGTGCGGCAGGCGCTGGCGGCGGCGGCCGGTGGCGAGCTCGAACACGGTGACGCTCTTGTCGCTGGAGCCGGCCAGGAGGGTCTCGCCGCCGGGGGCGAACGCGAGCGCGTTGACCCAGCTCGCCGGGCCCGTGATGGGCGGGCCGTGCGCGGCCGCGCGGGCGGGGTCGGCGACGTCCCAGAGCCGGACGGTGGCGTCGCCGCTGCCGCTGGCCAGCAGCTGGCCGTCGGGGCTGAACGCGACGGCGAGGACCTTGCCGGTGTGCCCCGGCAGGGCGGCGAGGTGGGCGGGGGCGGCCGGGCCGTCGACGCTCCACAGGTGCACGAGCCGGTCGGCGGTGCCGGCGGCGAGGGTCCGCCCGTCGGGGCTGTAGGCGAGGGACTGCACGACGTCGGCCGCCCCGGGCAGGGGCGGCGCGGGCAGCAGCCCGGCCGCGCCGACCTGCCAGCGGTGCACGGCGTGATCGGCGCCGCCCGCGGCCAGGGTGTGCCCGTCGGGGCTGAACGCCAGGGCGTAGACGGTGCCGGCCGGCCCGTCCAGCGGCGGCAGGGCCTGCGGGTGCGCCAGGTCGTCGAGGCGCCACACGAAGACCTTCCCCTCCGCGCCGGCCGCGGCCAGCAGGCGCCCGTCGGGGCTGGCGGCGACCGCGTACAGGGCCTCGGCGGGGCCGGGCAGGGGCACGCCGGCGGGGACGGGCGTGGCCGAGGTCCGCCAGAGCCGGACCGTGTGGTCGGCCCCGGCCGCCGCGAGCAGCCCGCGCCCGGGCAGCAGCACGACCGCCTGGGCCGCGCGGTCGAACGGGCCGAGCCGGGCCGGGGTGGGCGTGGCGGTCGCGTCGAGCAGGGCGGAGCGCGCCTCGAGCGTCGGGGCGGTGCGGTACGCGGCCAGCGCCACCTGCCCGGCCAGGGTCGGGTCGCGCTCGCGGAGCCAGTCGGCGCGCCCGGCGATCATCCGGGAGAGGGCCTCGTTGCGCTGCTCGACGGCCGCGTGCCGCTGCTGGAACGCGTACCCGGCCAGCAGCAGCGTGCTGAGCGCGAGCACGGACAGGGCGGCGATCGTGCGGTACAGCCGCCGGGTCGTCCGCCGCGCGTGCCGGGCGCTGGCCCGCAGGAAGTCGGCCAGGGGCGGGGAGACCTCGGCCGGGTGCTCGTGGGCCCACTCCTGCGCCGCGGCCAGCCTCGTGCCGCCGTAGAGGGCCGCCGGGTCCCGCCGCTCCCGCTGCCAGGCGGCGGCGGCCGCGGCGAGCTGCTGGCGCACGACGAGCCCGGAGCGCCCGGCCCGCAGCCACCCGTGCAGCCGGGGCCAGGCGGTGAGCAGGGCCTCGTGGCTGAGCCGGACGGTGCCGTCCTCGGCGGTGATGAGCCGGTGGCGCACGAAGCGCTCGAGGGTGGCCTCGGCCTCGGCGGTGTCGGCGGTGTCGAGGGCGAGCTCGGCGAGCAGGCCGGCGGTCGGGACCACGCGCCGGGTGTCGACGGTGTCGACGCCGACGTGCACGAGCGCGGTGAGCAGGCGCCGGGCGGGTTCGCGGCCGGACGCGGGCAGCCCCGCCCAGACCTCCTCGGCGGTGGCCGCGACGGCGCCGCTGATCCCGCCGGCCCGCCGGTATCCGGCCAGGGTGAGGCGCCGGTCGGCCTGCCACATGATGAACAGCACGTGGGCCAGCAGCGGCAGCGTCGCGTGCTCGGAGCCGGCCTCGGCCAGCAGCAGCTCGACGAGCCCGTGCTCGACGTCGACGCCGGCCCGGCGGGCGGGCTCGGTGATCACGGCGCGCAGCTCGTCGCGGGTCATCTCCCCGACGGTGAACTGGTGCTGCTGGGCCGCCTCCAGCAGCGCCGGATACGCCAGTGCCGGCGCGTAGAAGTCGGCCCGCAGGGCGAGCACGACGACCGCGCCGGGCGGCGGGGCGAGGCTTGCGACAAACGCGGTGGGATCGGTACCGCCGGTCAGCAGTTCCTCCGCCTGGTCCACGACGAGCAGCGCCCGGCTGGCCACGACGGACGGGAAGGCGGGACCGGCGGCGCCGGGCGTGACGATCTCGGCCGTCCAGCCCTCGGCCCGCAGCGCCGCGACGAGCCCGGCCCGCAGCAGCGAGGACTTGCCGGAGCCGGACGCGCCCACGACGAGCAGCAGCCCGCCCCCGCCGGCGTGCCGGGCCGCGACCCGTTCGCACAGCGCGGCCGTCATCCGTTCGCGGCCGAAGAACCAGGGAGCGTCGGACGGCTGGAAGCTCGCCAGGCCCCGGTACGGCTCCCCGGCGGCGGCGCGGCTCACGGGCCGGTGCCGGATGCGGTGCCAGGCGGCCAGCCAGTCCCCGACCGCCCCGGCCGGGACCCCGCACGCCTGCAGCACCCGCGTGAACAGCGGCTGGGAGCTCAGCGACGGCAGCCCCTTGCCGGAGAACCAGTCGCCGAGGGTGCTCAGCGAGTTGCGGGCGCCCGCCTTCGCGGCGACCTGGCGCACCGACAGCCCGGCCCGCTCGCGCAGCGCGGTCAGGGCCTCGGCAAAGGCGTCGCGGTCGCCGATGTGCCGGGGGTCAGGAGTACTCATTGCGCAGGAGAAGGTACCGAATGCGACGGCCGGGGGGAATAGGACCTAGGATCCTAGGACGCGAAACCGGGTGTGATCCCGACTCGCAACCGCCGCTGCCGTCAACGCGGGCCCCACGGTGCCGACGATCCGGATGGTGCGGCCCGCGGATGGCACGGGCGCGGACGGGAGCAGCCGTGTCACGATCGCAAGCCAGGCGGCGAGTCGCGTTCATCGGGCTGGCCCTGGTGCTGCTGGCGCTCACCGGGGTGAGCGTGGTCGGCACGGTGGCGACCCGGCACGTGGCCACGTCGGCGCGCACGGCGGCCTGGCTGGCCGAGGTGTACCACCACGCGCACGAGGCGACCGCGGGCGAGGAGATCGCCAAGCAGCAGTACCGCATCGAGCCCGAGCGGCACGCCCGCGCCGAGCACGCCGACGCCGCGGCCTCGCTGGAGGCGTCGCTGCGCGACATCGAGGCGCGCGGCTCCGCGCACGACCGGGCCGTCGTGGCCCGGCTGCGCGGCCTGCACCAGCAGTACCTGGCCGCGGCCGAGCGGTTCTTCTCCGCCGTCGACCGCGCCGACCCGGTGGAGATCCGCCGCGTCGCCGCCGACGACATCGACCCCCTCGAGTCGCAGCTCGGCTCGCTGCTGCACGCCGCCGAGAATGAGCAGGACGCGGCGGCCGGCGCGGCCAGCGACCGGCTCGACCGGGTGGAGCGGCTCGTGTTCGTGGCGACGCTGTCGTCCTTCGCCGTCGGGCTGGGCATGATCGTGGTCTTCACCCTCGTCGCGACCGGCTACCAGCGGCGCCTGGTGCGCCAGGCGATGCACGACGAGCTCACCGGCCTGCCGAACCGCGGCGTGTTCCTGGCCCGCACCGCCGAGGCCCTCGACGGCAGGCCGTCGGTGCTCATGCTCGACCTGGACCGGTTCAAGGAGGTCAACGACACCCTCGGCCACCAGTACGGCGACGAGCTGCTGCGGCAGGTCTCGGCCCGCACGACGGCGGCGGTGCGCGCCGCGGACACGGTGGCGCGGCTGGCCGGCGACGAGTTCGCGATCCTGCTGCCGGGGACCGGCCCGGCGGACGCGGCCCGGCTCGCCGAGCGGGTCCAGGCGGAGCTGCACCGCAGCTTCGACCTCGGCGACGTGACCGTGGACATCGAGGTGTCGATCGGGGTGGCGTCGGCGCCGCAGGACTCGGGCTCGCCCGACGAGCTGGTGCGGTGCGCGGACATCGCGATGTACACGGCGAAGGACACCAAGGCCGGGGTGCTGGCCTACCAGCCGGAGATGCGCACGGAGGACTCGAGCCGGCTGCTGCTGCTCGGGGACCTGCGCCGGGCGCTGGAGGCCGACGACCAGATCTCGCTGTACTACCAGCCGAAGGTGTCGCTGGCCGACGGGGCCGTGTGCGGGCTGGAGGCGCTGGTGCGGTGGCGGCACCCGGTGCGCGGCCCGATCGCCCCGGCGGACTTCATCCCGGTGGCGGAGACGACCGGGCTGATCAACCGCCTGACGCTGTACGTTCTGCGCCACGCCCTCGCCCAGTCGCGCGCCTGGCTCGACGCGGGCCGCGAGCTGCCGGTGGCGGTGAACCTGTCCCCGCGCTGCCTGCTGGACCCGGGGCTGGTCGACGACGTGACGCGGCTGCTGGCCGAGCACCGGGTGCCGGCCGGGCGGCTGCGGCTGGAGGTGACGGAGTCGGCGGTGATGGCGAACCCGGCGCAGGCCACGGCGACGCTGCGGCAGCTGCACGATCTCGGGGTGCGGCTGTCGATCGACGACTACGGCACCGGCTACTCGTCGATGGCGTACCTCAAGCAGCTGCCGGTCGACGAGCTGAAGATCGACCGGACGTTCGTGCTGCACATGGACACCGACCACGACGACGCCGTGCTGGTGCGCGGGGCGGTGGAGCTGGGCCACAACCTGGGGATGACGGTGGTCGCCGAGGGGGTGGAGGCCGCGGCGCACGCGGATGCGCTGCGGGCGCTCGGGTGCGACATCGCGCAGGGGTACCACTACGCCCGGCCGATGGCGGCCGCGGATCTGGAGCACTGGCTGCAGGCGAAGGTCCTGAGCTTTCTGTAGCTCGGCCTCGGCAAGGGTGATGTCGACGGTGGTGACGCCGAAGGCGCCCTTCACGGTCGCGGTCCGCGGGTTCAGCCGTTCGGGTGAGCCGCTTGCGCTCCTCCCGCCGGTGCGGGGGTTGGGTCGATAAGTCGGGCACTGCGTGCCGCGACTTATCGGATTTTTCGCCCGCCGGGGTATTTGCGCGATTCGGCGCTCGTGCCCGCGGTCTCGCCGCCGGATCCGGGCCGGCGTCGCCGCCGGTTTCGTCAGGTGCGCAGGGTGCGGCTCGGCAGGTGGCCGTAGACCGCGCGGTACTCGGCGGTGAACCGGCCCGGGTTGGCGAATCCCCAGCGGCGGGCGATCGCCTTCACCGTCACGCCCGCGCCGGGCTCGGCCGCCTGCAGCTCGCGGTGCACGCGCTCGAGCCGGACCCGCCGCAGGTACTCCAGGGGCGTCTGGTCCAGGTGCCGGCGGAACGCGACCTGGAGTCCCCGCACCCCGATCCCGGCGGCGGCGGCGATCGTGGCGGCGGTGAGGGGTTCGTCGGCGTGGGCGTCCATGTAGGCCACGGCCCGGCGCACCGCGGCCGGCGGGATGCGCCCCGGCTCGGGCAGGCGCGCCGCTGTCATCGTGGTGTTCGGGAACACCGTGAGCATTGACGCGCCGGCTAATCGGCGCAGCTGGTCCAGCAGCAGCGGCGGCAGGTCGGCGTCGGGCACGGCGAGGTGGCGGGTCAGGTGCACGGCGGTCCCGGCCCAGTAGTGGCGCATCGCCTCCGACACCGGCGTCACCGCCTCGAAGCGCAGGTCGGCGGCGGGCATCCCGGTCGCGGCCTCGGCCATGGGGGCGATGACGTCCAGCGGTACCCGCACGGTGGCCAGGGACGCGTCGTCGTACTCCGCGGCGAACTCGACGCCGAGCGGGTACAGGAACCCACCGTGGCGCGGCAGCTCGGCGCTGTCGTCGCGGCCGTGCACGACCCCGCGCCCGTCGGCGACGAACCCGGCGAGCAGGAAGTCGACCGGCTCGACGGCGGCCGCGTAGTGCATGCCGCCGAACCGTATCAGGTCGGCGCCGAGCCCGTCGTAGTTCGCGGTCCGCAGCGACACGCCGCCCGCTTCGGTGTCGTCGAAGCGCATCCGGGGCCGGTGCACGGCGACCCGGTTGAGCGACTCCGCGGCCTCCTCCCGGTTGCGGGTGCGGATTTCGAAGTACCTGGAACTCCCCACGACACCCTCCAGTCACAGCAGCCCCGTGCGCATCATGTTGCCGCAATCGACGCCCGTGCGGGTGCGGTCGGCCAGGTTGGCCGTCGCGCGCCGGGCGTCCCGGGCCGCGCGATGTCTGCCGCGCGGGGTCGGAGCGGGCGGTGGCGAACGCAGTGACCAGCGCGTACGTCCGGCAGCCCGGCAGAGCGCACGCCGGCCCGCTCGTGCCGGGGGCGGTCGCGATATTTGGGATCCGAACGACTTTGTTGCCGGCGCCCCGCGACGGCGATTTCGGTTTCCGGCCAACTCGTTCGCCGCGGCGCGACGCCCAGCCGTACCGCGGGTTCTGGCGCAGTCCGCGGGCGACGCCGGCGCCGGCCGGGCGTGCCATCGTCATCGGGATCGGCTGCTGCATCGCCGACGGCAGCGGGTGCGGTGGCACCGGCCGGGTGTGAGGACGCGGGCCGGGAGGCGGCGATCGCGCAGCGGCACGGCGATCTTGCAGCGCCACGGCGGTCGCCCAGGCCACGGCGGTCGCGCAGGGCCACGGCGGTCGCGCAGGGCCACGGCGGTCGCGCAGGGCCACGGCGGTCGCGCAGGGCCACGGCGGTCGCGCGGCGCCACGGCGGTCGCCCAGGCCACGGAAACCGCGAGGCCGGCGCAAATCGGCGGAGACGCGGCGACCACCCCGGCCGGGGCTGTCCGACCGCCGCCGTATCATCAACGTCAATCCATAGTGGACCGAACGCAACCAGCCACTCGTAGTGCGCGCCACGGGCAATGTGCGAATGCGCATCGGGCACTGCGCGCCACGGGCAATGTGCGAATGCGCACCGCGCTCCGCGACCAAGACGAGCTGCCCGAGTGAACGATCCGGGCCGTGCGCACGTGCGTTGCGCGGTGCGTGCAATGCCGACCGCGTGAGTGAACGGTCCCGGACTGCGCGCGGCGGAACACGAGCTCGGTGAGGGTCAGGCCAGGTAGCCCGCGGCCTGGAGACGGAACAGCTCGCTGTAGCGGCCGCCCGCGTCGATCAGGTCGTCGTGGGTGCCCTGCTCGACGACGCGGCCGTGGTGCAGGACGTAGATGCGGTCCGCGTGCCGGACGTTCGCCAGGCGATGCGTGATGAGCAGCGTCGTCAGCCGCCCCTGCCGGTCGCGGATCGCCTGGAACAGGGCGTCCTCCGCGCGCGGGTCCAGCGCCGACGACGGCTCGTCCATGATGAGCAGGTCCGCGGTGCGCAAGAAGCCGCGTGCCGCCGTGATGCGCTGCCACTGCCCGCCCGAGAGGTCCTGGCCGTTGGCGAAGGTGCGGTCCAGGAGCGTCTCGTAGCCGTGCGGCAACTCGGCGATCATCTCGTGCGCGGCCGCCCGGACCGCCGCGGCCTCGATCCGCGGCTGGGACGGCTCGGCCGCGGCGTCGCCGATGGCGATGTTCGTCGCGGCGGTGAACGGCCACTTGTGGTACTCCTGCGTCACCACGGCGATGCGCGCCTGCAGCGCCGCGGTGTCCCACGCGGGCAGCGCGCGGCCGTTCCACTCGATCGCGCCCGCGTCGGGCGTGCGCAGCCCCGCGATCATCGAGGCCAGCGTGGTCTTGCCGGAGCCGTTCTCGCCCACGAACGCGACGGTCTGCCCGGCGTACACCGTGAGCGACACGTCATCGACGGCCGGCGTGTCGCGGTCCGGGTAGGCCAGGCGCACCCCGCGCACGTCGAGTCGTCGCAGTGTGTCCGGTTCGCCGCGGTTCTCGACACCGTCGTGCGGCAGGTACTGCTCCGCCCGGTCCATGAACCCGGTGTAGTCGCCGAAATGCCGGCCGTCGGTGTAGATCCGGTCGATCTGCAGCGTCACGGTCGTGAGCGAACGCTGCGCGGTCTGCACGGCGATGACGCACGTGGCCGCGGCCGCGATCGGGATCTGCCCGCGCATGAGCAGCACCCCGAGCAGCGTGTAGACGCCGACGGTGGCGATGCCGCCGATGACCGATCCGACGCTCGTGGTCGTCGTGACCCGCCGGGCCAGGGCGAGCTGGATGTCGGTCTCGGCGCCCATCACGCGGTCGTACTGGTCGAGCAGGAACCGCCGCAGCCCGTAGGAGCGCAGCTCGGTCGCCGAGTCGCGTTCGGCCATGAGCCGGTGCAGCAGCCACAGCCGCCGGCGGCGCACCGAGCCCGCGATGAAGGTCTGGTACCGCTGGTGCCCCGCCCGCAGCGACGCCCACGCGTTCGGCACGGTCGCCACGAGCAGCGCGAGCAGCAGCAGCGGATGGATGACGATCACGGCGGCGGCCACGGCGAGCAGCCCGGCCAGCCCGGCGAGCAGGTTCATGGCGCCCTGCACGAGCCCGACCGCCGAGTCGGTGCCGCGCGAGGCGCGCTCCATGTCGTCGGCGAACGCGTCCGCGTCGAACGCGTCCAGCCGCACGGCGGTGGTCACCTCGAACAGTGAGCGTTCGACCTCCCGGTCGACCCGCGGCGTGAGCCCGTTCTGCGCGTACCCGGACGCGATCCCGAGCGCCGCCCGCAGCCCGGTCACGGCGGCCAGCGTGGCGAGCGCCGGCAGCGCCGCGGAGACCCGCTGCGGCGTCGGCCCGCCCGCGAACAGCTCCACCAGCACCTGCCGGGTCGCGAGCAGCCCGAACGACGCGAACACGCCGGAGCCGACGGTCGCGACGCCGACGAGCAGGGTCCGGGCCCGGTCGGCCCGCCAGCTGAGCCGGACGGCGGCGGCGAGCAGGCGGGGCAGCTCGGCGAAGACCGCCCAGGTGCCGGCCTCGGCCCGGGCCCGGGCCCCGCTCTCCCACCACATCGCCCGCAGCTCGGGCAGCACCGAGTCGGCGGGTCCGGCCTGGCGCGGCACGGTCCGGTCCCGGGTGTCGGTCGAGTCCTCGGCGCTGGGTGCGACCACGGCGAGCCTCCGTCCGTCGACATCCGACGATGCCTGACGGCGGGGGTCGTGGACAAGTCTCTCAACCTGAAGGGTGCCGTTGTTCATCTGTTCATGCATGAGGGGCACGCTGCGAGGGTGAAAGCGGCCGGGCGCCGCGCAGTGGAGTGGCTCACGCACCTCGTTCGCTATTGCAAACTACTTGCGATAGCGGAAGACTGCTCATCGTGCACATTCCCGACGGGTACCTGAGCCCGCAGACCAGCATGGTGTTCGGCGTGGCGATGCTGCCGCTGTGGTGGCAGTCGGCCGCGCGCGTCAAGAAGGTCGTCAAGAGCCGGTACGTGCCGCTGGTCGCGCTCGGCGCCGCGTTCTCGTTCGTGGTGATGATGTTCAACATCCCCATCCCCGACGGCACGACCGCGCACGCCGTCGGCGGCGGGCTCATCGCGATCCTGCTGGGACCGTGGGCCGCGTGCATCGCCGTGTCCATAGCCCTGCTGATCCAGGCGCTCTTCTTCGGAGACGGCGGCATCCTCGCGTTCCCCGCGAACGCCTTCAACATGGCGGTCGTCCTGCCGTTCGTCAGCTACGGGGTGTACCGCCTGCTGACCCGCAACGCCGCCCTGACCTCCCGCCGCCGGATGTGGGCCGCGGTCGCCGGCGCCTACGTCGGGCTCAACGCGTCCGCCCTGGCCACGGCGGTCGAGTTCGGCATCCAGCCCGACCTGTTCCACAAGGCCGACGGCACCCCGCTCTACGCGCCGTTCCACCTCTCCCAGGCGATCCCCGCGATGATGCTCGCCCACCTGCTCATCGCCGGGTTCGTCGAGGGCGTGCTCACCGGGGGAGTGGTCGCCTACCTGCAGCGCGCCAACGTGCCGCTGCTGCGCATCAACGCCCCCGAGGTGCCGCTCACCGAGGCCGAGGTGCGGCGCAAGCCGGTCTCCCCGGTGCGCGCCGCGCTCGTCACGCTCGGGATCATGGCCCTGATCAGCCCGCTCGGCCTGCTCGCGCCCGGCGGGGCGTTCGGCGAGGACGCGCCCGAGGACCTCGACCTGGGCAAGTACGGGCTCAGCGCCGTGCCGTCGGGCCTCGCCAAGTACACCGACTTCTGGGGCAGCACGCTCCTGCCCGGCTACGGGGACGGGAGCTGGTGGCAGTACATCCTCAGCGCCTTGATCGGCGTGGCCGTCGTCGCGGCCCTGGTCTTCGGCGTCACCTGGCTCATCGGGCGGCTGCGCGGGGGAGAGCGGGAAGCGGCCGACCTCGACACGCCGCCGGTGCGGCCATGACCGCCCCGGCCTCGACCTCGGCGCCCGCCTGGCTGCTGCAGCCCGAGGTCGGACTGTGCCCGTGCGGCTGCATCGGCCGGCGGCGCAAGGGCAGCTTCGTCGGCAAGACCCTCGCCGGCGCGTCCGGCGTGCTGCGGCAGGCGATCTTCTCCGAGGACGTCGCCGCCGCCAGGGGCCCGCTGCAGCGCCTCGACCCGCGGGTCAAGCTGCTGTCGATGATCGGGCTGCTCATCGCCGTCGCCCTCGTGCACTCGCTGCCCGTCCTCGCCGGCGCCTACGTGGCCACCGTCGCGCTCGCTGTCGCCTCCGGCCTGTCGCTCGGGTACTTCGTCAAGCGCGTCTGGCTGTTCATCCCGATCTTCACCGGCATCGTGGTGCTCCCCGCGACCCTCTCCGTCGTCACCCCCGGTGACGTACTGCTGCCGCTGTGGCACTGGCACGGCCACACCCACGGCGTCACGGAGCAGGGCCTGCACGGCGCCGGGATCATCATCGCCCGCGTCGCGACCTCGATCTCCCTCGTCGTGCTGCTCACCCTGACCACGCCGTGGGCCCGGCTCCTGGCCGCCCTGCGCGCCCTCGGCGTCCCGAAGATCTTCGTGCTCATCATCGGGATGGCGTACCGCTACCTGTTCCTCCTGCTCGACGCGGTCGACGACATGTACACCGCCCGCAAGGCCCGCACCCTCGTGGCCGACGACGGCCGCCGCCAGACGAAGGCCGGCCGCGCGTTCGTGGCGGCCGGCGCCGGTACGCTCTTCGGCAAGGCTCACCAGCTCTCCGAGGAGGTGCACCAGGCGATGACCGCCCGCGGCTACACCGGCGACGCCCGCACCCTGCACGGCTTCCGGCTCTCGCCCCTCGACGGCTGGTTCGTGGCCGGCGCCGCGCTCTTCGCCGCGGCGCTGCTGGTGGCCGGCCGATGAGCGTGGTGTTCGACTGCCACGAGATCCGCTATCGGTACCTCGAGCGCTTCCCCGCCCTCGACGGCGTGAGCCTGCAGGTCAACGCGGGCGAGACCGTGGCCCTGCTCGGCGCCAACGGCTGCGGCAAGTCGACGCTGCTCAAGCTCCTCGACGGCCTGCTGTTCGCCGAGAGCGGCACGTTCACCGCCTTCGGCGAGGAGGTCACCGAGGACAAACTCGAGGACGAGCAGTTCAACCACGGCTTCCGCGCCCGCGTCGGCTTCGTGTTCCAGAACTCCGACGCGCAGGTGTTCTCCCCGTCGGTACGGGAGGAGATCGCCTTCGGCTGCCTGCAGCTGGGCCTGGACCGAGCGACCGCCGCCCAGCGCGTCGACGACGTCCTGGCCATGCTCGACATCACCGACCTCGCCGACCGCGCCCCGTTCCAGCTGTCGGGCGGCCAGAAGAAGCGCGTCGCGATCGCCTCGGTCCTCGTCATGAACCCCGAGGTCCTGCTCTTCGACGAGCCGACCGCGGCCCTGGACCCGCGCACGCAGTTCTGGCTGATCGAGCTCCTGGAGCAACTCCGATCGGCCGGCAAGACCATCGTCCTGGCGACGCACGATCTGGACTCCCTGCCGTCACTGGCCGACCGCTGCGTAGTCTTCGGCGAACACCATCAGGTCCTGGCCGACGCCCCGACGCCGACCATCCTGGACGACCGCGACCTGCTGCTGACGGCGAACCTGATCCACGCCCGGTCACCGTCGCGCACCTAGTCACCCGCCGACGGCCTCGGCTGGCGCGGCCTCTTCCTCGTCGCGATGTTCACGTCGCCGCGGTACCCACGCTTCCGCTCAGCCGCTCCTCCCGCCCCGCCGCATCCCGGTGCGCTTCAGCCGCACGCCTTCCCCGCGTCCCTTGCCTAGCCGCCCACCCACCCGGCCTCGGGACCCTCCACCCGGTTTATCGCCGCAACGTCCGATTTTGCGCCTCATTTCGCGAATTGCGTCATTTGGCAGTTTTCGCTCCACCGCGGCCCTCAGCTCGAGCCGAATTCGGGCAGACTGTCGCACCATGAGCATCGAGGTCCACGCCTACGACCCCGCCTGGCCGAGCTTCGCCGCGGCCGCGATCACCGAACTGCAGACCGCGCACCCGGGCGTCTTCACCGTCATCGAGCACCTCGGCAGCACCGCGGTGCCCGGCCTGCCGGCCAAACCGGTGATCGACCTCATGGCCGCCGTCGACACCCTGGCCGCCGTACCCGACCCCGGCCTCGGCTACACGCTCATCGAAACCGGCATGCCGGAGCGCCTCTTCTACCGCCGTGAGCCGACCCCCGCACCCGCGCGTGTCGAAAACGACTCCGAAGCCAAGCCCACGCCGGCGCCGACTCCCGCTTTCCTGCCTGCGCCCGCGTCCGTGCCCGCGTCGGCGTCCGTGCCTGCGCCGGTGTCCGTGCCGACATCCTCGAGGTCCGCCGTGGCCGCCGCCGATCCCGCCGCCCGACCCGCGACGGCCTCAGCGCTCCCGGCGCCGGCCGACCACCGCGACGACCGACCCGCCGCCTCCGAACCCGCCGGCCAACCCGCAACACCCGCCGGCCAACCCGCAACCGCCGCAGCCCCCACCCAGCGGGCCGCCGAACCAGGCAACGCCGAGTCAAACGCCGCCGAATCCAACAACGCCGAACCGGGCAACGCCGAACCGGGCAACGCCGAGCCCGGTAAGGCCCGGCGCGGCAAAGCCGAGGCCGCGGAGCGGCAGCACCCCGATCCGGCCGAGCGCCCCGCCGTCCACCTGCACATCGTGACCACCGAATCCTGGCCCACCCGCAACGAGCGACTCCTCCGAGACCACCTCCTGCGCCACCCTGCCGCCCGCGACGAGTACGGCCGCCTCAAGCAGTCCCTCGCCGCCACCAACCCCGACGGCGACACCTACACCCGCGCGAAGACCGACCTCATCCAGCGCCTCGTCGACGCGGCCCGGACCGAACGAGGCCTCCCGCTCCAACCCGTCTGGGAAACGTGACGGCGGGCACCTCGGTCGGCGCCGTTCCGTTCCAATCAACCGTAACCTACTGAGACAAGTTCACGTTTCGGCGATCACCCAGCGCGAACTCGGGCGACGCACGGTAGTGGACCGCGGCCCACCCGAGCGTCACGGTGAGCACCGCGACCGCACCCAGGAAGCCCCGGTCCAGCGCGCCGTCCGCTTGGCCCAGCAGGCCGAACACCGTGTGCGCGGCGAGCGCCCCGGTGCACGCCGCGATCAGGTGCGCCCGCGTCCACCCGGGCGCGGCGCTCCACCGGCGCATGCGGTACACGAGCAGCACCACGATCGCCGTCGCGCCCGCCATCGGCAGCAGCGCCCACGTGCCGTGGGTGAACAGCGGCTGCCGCGCACCGCCGAAGGGCCAGGCGAGGCCGAAGAAGAGCAGCGCGGCGCCGCCGGTGGTCAGGGCCACGGCCAGGGGGCGCGGTGGTCGCAGCGCATCCGCCGGGCGCAGGTGTACGCGCAGTGCCACCCCGCCCGCCCCCAGCGCGACGGCCGCGAAGCCGAGCACCGCGCCCAGCGGCAGCGTGTAGCCCGGGTCCTCCGACGGCGGCACCGCCAGCCGCACGAGCCCGGCCCCGGCCAGCGCGATCAGCCCGGTCGCGATCAGGCCGCCGCGGCGCAGGTACGGCCGGGTGCCGTGGCCGGGGAAGCACAGCTCGACGAGCACGACCGGGATCGTGACGCTGAAGACCGCGTGGTAGACGAGGTTCAGCAGCGTGTAGTCCGTGTTCAGGCCGAACAGCCGCGGTGCCCAGTCCGCCGCGTGGTACAGGTGCGGGCTGGTCAGGCTCTGCAGCACCAGACCCTCCTCGACCACCCCGTAGGCGACGCCCATCAGCAGCAGGTTCGCGTAGCCGCCGCCGGTGCGCCGCACGATCTCGCGCAGGAAGAGCGCGCCGCCGCCGTACAGCGGGGCGAACACGAGCAGGACCCACGCCGTGCGCAGCGGGATCGTGCCCAGGGTGAGCTCGGCGACGAGCGGCGCGACGAGCACGAGCAGCCACGCGGCCCGGCGGTTGCGGGGCCGCTCGTCCGGCACGGCCGGGAACGCCGAGCGCACCACGGGCCGGTTCACCGCCACGATCAACGATGCCAACAGCAGCAGTTGTACCGTCTGGACGCCCCGCATCCACCCGGGGTACTCGCCGCTCAGCAACAGGTACGCCACCGCGACGAACCCCGCCGCGGAGATGATCCGCACCCGCCGGTACCCCCGCGCGACCCCGGCGAGCAGCTGCCGCGTCACCCACACGTAGAGCACCGCGAGCGCCAGGACCGGGACCGGCCGTGTCCACAATGTACGGTCGAGCGCGGCCGGGTCGGCGCCGGGGTGCCGCGCCTGCTGGTAGATCAGCACGTCGTGGCGGAAGACGAGTGTGAGCAGGGCGAAGAGGGCGCTCATCGACAGGCTGGCGACGAGCAGGCCCACGACGAGCCGGATCGCCTTGCGCTGCTTGGGATCCATGCCGTCGACGTTAGGCCGGGCGGCGTCGGCCGGCGTCGGACCACGGACCGGTCTTTCGCCTCAGTCCTCAGGATGAGGGGCGCGGCCTGACCAGTCCGAGGTCGTAGGCGAGCACCACCGCCTGCACCCGGTCGCGGACCCCGAGCTTGCGCAGGATCGCCGACACGTGCGTCTTCACCGTCGCCTCGGTCACCACCAGCCGCGACGCGATCTCCGCGTTGGCCGAGCCGCGCGCCAGCAGCCCCAGCACCTCCCGCTCCCGCTCGGTCAGCTGGGCGAGGACCCCGACCGGGGCCGGCGGCGTCGTGTCCGTGGCCACGAACCGGTCCAGCAGCCGCCGCGTCGCCGTCGGCGCCAGCAGCGCCTCCCCGCGCGCCACGACCCGGATCGCCTCCACCAGCTCCGCCGGCCGGACGTCCTTGAGCAGGAACCCGCTCGCCCCCGCGCGCAGGGCGGCGTAGAGCGTCTCGTCGAGGTCGTACGTCGTGAGGATGATGACCCGCGGCGCCGGCCCGGCCGCCGTCAGCCGCCCGGTCGCCGTGACCCCGTCCATGCCCGGCATCCGCACGTCCATGAGCACCACGTCCGGCGCCGTCTGCGCGGCGAGCCGCACCGCCTCCGCGCCGTCGCCGGCCTCCCCGACGACCTCGAGGTCGTCGCGCGCCTCGATGATCATCCGGAATCCGGAGCGGACGAGCGCCTGGTCGTCCGCGATGAGCACCCTGATCGTCACGCCGCTCCTCCCGATGCCTCGCCGACCGGCAGCCGCGCCTCCACCCGGAACCCGCCGTCCGGATGCGGCCCCGCGCTGAACGCCCCGCCGAGCAGGCTCGCCCGCTCCCGCATGCCCGCCAGCCCCTGCCCGCTGCCGCGGTTCGCCGACGGGGAGGCTCCCGCGTTGCCGTCATCCTGCACCTGTACCACCAGTGCCTCCCCATCGATCCGAACCCGGACGACCGCCTTGGAACCCTGCGCGTGGCGCAACGCGTTCGTGAGCGCCTCCTGCACGATCCGGTACGCCCCGAGCTGCACGGCCGCGGGCACCGGACCCGAGCCCTCCCGCACCACCTCGACCGCCAGCCCCGCCCCGCGCACCGACTCCGCCAGCCGCTCGAGGTCGTCCAGCGACGGCTGCGGCGAGCCCTCGGCGCCGTCCTCGTCGCGCACGGTACGCAGGAACCACCGCAGCTCGGCGAGGGCTTGGCGCCCGGCTTCCTCGGTGCGCCGCAGCGCCTCCCGCGCCTTGGCCGGGTTCACCTCGAAGACGTCGTCGGCCGCGGCCGCCTGCACCACCATCACCGACACCGTGTGCGAGAGCACGTCGTGCAGCTCCCGCGCGATGCGCGCCCGCTCCTGCAGGGCCGCCTGCCGCCGCTCCGCCACCCGCCGCGCCCCGCGCGCCCGCGCCTGCGCGCCCCAGCTCCACGCGAGCAGGCACGCCACGAGCCACAGACCGGCCGGCAGCCACCGCTGCTGGACCAGCGCCGGCCCGGACACGGCCACCGCGGCGAGCCCGAGCATCCACAGCGACTCCGCGGCCGGGCGCATCCACGCGTACGTGCACAGCACGACGAACGCGACCCCCGGCCCGAACGCCGGAAAGAGCACCTGAAACCCGGCGCCGGCCGCGAGCACGATCGCCGCCGCACCGCGCGGCCGCGCATCGAGCCAGAACAGCGCCGCCGCCTGTACCGCCATCAGCCCGACGGCCACGATCCGCGCCGCCGCCGCCCCGAGCGCCGCCGGCTCGAACGACAGCATCGGCAACGACACGGCCACCGAGCCGATCACGAGCAGCCGGCGCCACTTCGGTGCCAGCCGCGCCGTGTACCCGTCGCCCCCCATGCCGAGCACCTTACGCAGTTATTCCGTTGCCCGCCCCGGGCCACGGTGCGTATCGTCGTCCATGGAAGCGAACGAGGCACACACACCGAGAGGCCGCAGCGATGACGACGTGGACGGGAACCGAGGCCGGGCAGCGGCAGCTGCTGGGTGCCGGCCTGCTCGCGGTCGCTGAGTGGCCGGGACGGTGGCGAGCGTAGAGCTCGAACGAGAGCCGCTCTCAGCCGCCCGCCCCGCACAGGGACCGGGCGGCTTTTTCGTACCGCTTTTCGTACCGCAGAGGGGCGTAGCTCAACTGGCTGAGCATCGGTCTCCAAAACCGGCGGTTGCAGGTTCGAATCCTGTCGCCCCTGCGCAACGCTGTTCGTTGACAACTCCACAGCGGATGGATCTCGTGACGTCCCGGCGCCTCGGCTCCGGGGCGAGGCGCGGGATTTGCTTGGCGGGTTCGGCCAGCGGTCAGGCCGCCGCGTTCTCAGCGCGGAGACAGGGGTTCGACTCCCCTACTCGCTACCAGGCCATCGGGGTGTCCACGGTGACATGCTTGGCTTCCACCCAAGAGTAGCGGGTTCGACTCCCGCCGATGGTTCGAGGAGCGCGGGACGCTCCTGTGTGGACGTGGCGCAGCGGTAGCGCATCGCCTTGCCAAGGCGAAGGCCGCGGGTTCGAATCCCGTCGTCCACTCGTCGTGCGCCGGCCCGGAGTCCGGCCGGCGCCGTTGGGGATTGGCGTAACCGGCAGCATGGCTGGCTCTGCACCAGCCGGTCCAGGTTCGAATCCCGGGTCCCCAGCGGATTCGGGGCTCGAGTCCCCGCTTGTCCACGCGGCACGGCACACCCGCCCGGGTAGCCCAAAGGGAGAGGCCGTCGGCTCAGACCCGACGTGTTGGGGGTTCGAATCCCTCCCCGGGTACCGAGCATCCATCCACTGTGGAGCGTCGCCGGGAAAGGGCACCCATGCACAAGCTACGCACGCTGCACCTCGGCCAACGGGACTTTCTGTGGCGCGCCGCGGTCTGGTACGTCCCGGTCGTCGGCGCGGAACCGCACCGCACGGTTCGCGTCCGCGTGTGGGGCGGCGGCAAGAACGGCCGCGTGCTGCAGGCGCACCTACAGCCCGCGGAGCCGGACGACTCGTGCTTCGCGACGCCGAAGGACGTGCGCGCGATCGTCGAGTACGCGCTCGAGCACGGCTGGCGCCCCGAGGCGCGCGGCGGCATGTTCGTCGTGCGCGGCACGCTCGCACCCCGCGGCACGCCGTTCCCGGCCGAGGTCGTGGCGGCCGCAACGGAAGCGGTCGCCGCGGGCTGAGCGCACGGCCGCCCAGCCGGGTTCGTGCGGTCGTAGAGGGCGCTGCGTGCGGCGAGGCCGAGCGCGGCCGGTCTGGTCGGGTTCGTGCGTCGTCGGGGGGTGCTGTGCGCGGCGAGGCTGAGCGCGGCCGGTCTGGTCGGGTTCGTGCGGTCGTCGGGCGGTGCTGTGCGCGGGGAGGCTGAGCGAGGTCGGCCGGTCGGGTTCGTGCGGTCGTCGGGGGCGTTGCGCGCGGCGAGGCTGAGCGCTGCTGGTCCGGTCGGATTCGTGCAGTCGTCGGGGGGCGTTGCGCGCGGCGAGGTAGTGCGCGGCCGGGTCGTGTGCGGTCGGGGGGACCGCACCGGCCCGGCCGCGGTTGCGGTGGGGGTTGGGCGGCGGTCACTGACCGGTAATGTGCTCCGGCTCGATGGTCACCAGGAGGCGGACCTGGTCGCGGCCGCCGAACCACGGGTACGGCCCGCCGAGGTATCGCTGGGACAGCACCTCGATGTGCTCGGCCGCCCCCTCCTCGGTGACGGCGATGACGCGCCCGCGGACCTGGAAGTATCGCCGCGACTCGTCCGGGTCGCCGATCGCCACGGCGACGCGCACGTCGCGCTCGATGTTGCGCACCTTCTGGTGCCCGCGGACGGTGTTGATCAGGACATGCTTGCCGTCGGTGTCGGCCCAGGTCTGGGTGATCTGCGGCGAGCCGTCAGGCATGAGCGTGGTCAGATAGCAGAGACTGTTGCGCTCCAGCAGGTCGCGCAGCCCATCGGGAAGATCCACGCGGCCAAGGCTACTCGCCACCCGCGCACCCCGCCGCGCATCCCACGCCCAGCCCACCCAGCGGCACCGCCCATCCCGCGCTCATCCCGCGCGGCGCAGGATCGCTCATGCCGCACGCAGCACGCGCAGCCCGCGCACCGGTGCCGCTCATCACGCGCGCAGTGTGTGCAGCAGTGCCGTTCAGCCCGCGCGCAGCCTGTGCAGCAGTGGGCCGTTCAGACCGCGCGCAGCCCGCGCACCGGTGCCGCTCGTCGCGCGCGCGGCATGTGCAGCGGTGCCGTTCAGCCCGCGCGCAGCCTGTGCAGAAGTCGGCCGTTCAGCCTGTGCGCAGGCTGTGCAGCAGTGGGCCGTTCAGACCGCGTGCAACGCGCGCAGCAGTGTCGCTCATGTCGTGCGTAGCACGCGCAGTAGGGCCAGGGCGTACGCGTCCTCGGGTGAGGCGCCGAACGAGTCCGCCCGGTCCGCCACGGCGACGCGCCAGCCGTCGCCGGAACGTTCCAGGGCCCGGAAGCCGGGGCCGAGCAGTTCGCGCAGCTGGTGTTCGTGCGGCAGCCAGACGGCCTCGTCCCGCTCGACGTCGTCCAGCGCCCACTCGGTGGTGCCGTTGAAGCCGATGACCGCCTCGCCGCCGGGCAGGTCGTGCAGCTGGACGATCATGTCGCTGAGGACGAAGGCCTGGTCGTCCAGGCCGCGGTCCGGGATGGCGAAGCGGTCGCCCGGGGCGGGGCGCCACCGCAGGCCGGCCTCGCGCAGCTCGATGGCCAGTTCGACGCTGATCACGATTCCATGGTGCCGCAGATGCCGCGATGCCGGGCGGGCCGAGGTCCCGTAGGGTCGGGGCATGATCGTGATCACCGGGGCGGCCGGGGGAGTCGCGGGGCGGCTGCGGCTCGACGGAGACGTGCGGCGCACCGACCTCCCGGCACGGAACCGGAGCGGGCGAGGGGACGACCTCGCGGCACGGAACGGGAACGGCCCAGGGGACGGGAGCGGGCCGGGGGACGGGAACGGCCCAGGGCACGAGAGCGGGCCGGGGGACGGGAACGGCCCAGGGCACGAGAGCGGGCCGGGGGACGGGAGCGGGCCGGGGGACGGGAGCGGGCCAGGGGACGGGAGCGGGCCGGGGGACGGGAGCGCGCCATGGGACGGGAATGCGCCGGGCGACGCGAGCGCGCCATGGGACGGGAGCGCGGCAGAAGGCGAGTTCGTGGCCGGGGACCTCGCCGACGCCGGGTTCGCCCGTGACGTCATCGCCGGGGCCGACGCGGTGGTGCATCTCGCCGGCAACGCCGACCCGAACACGCCGTGGGCGGGACTGCGCGTGCCGAACGCCGACGTCGTCGCGAACGTGCTCGATGCCGCCGTGGCCCACGGGGTGCGGCGGGTGGTGCTGGCGTCCTCGCTGCACGCGATGGCCGGGCACGTCGACGCCGGGAGGAGCTTCGTGGCGGAGGACCTGCCGCCGTACGCCTGCTGCCCCTATGGCGCCGGCAAGGTCCTCGGCGAACAGCTGGCCCGCTGCTACGCCGACGTGTGGGGCCTGTCGACGGTGTGCCTGCGGCTGGGCGGCGTGGCCGAGCGCCCGCCCGCGGCGAGCTGGCGCGGCGGCTGGCTGAGCCCCGGCGACCTGAACCGCCTGGTCGCGGCGGCGCTCGCGGTGGATGTGGGCTTCGGGGTGTACCACGGCGTCTCCGCGAACACCCCGCGCGTGTACGGCTGCACCCTGCCCGGCTACACCCCGGTGGACGACTCCGCCGCGTTCGGCGACCTCCCCGACGACCTGACCCCGCCGTCGAAGGACCGTCCCCGCTGGGGCATCGCGCACCGCAGTTGAAACGCCGCGCAGGCGCAGCGCCGGGTGTGCAGGTGTCGGGGAGGTTCGGTGCACGGACGCGGATTCGCGCGCCCCGCGGCCTAGCGTCGGGGACGTGCGGAGCATCGATGTGCTGGTGGTAGGGGCGGGGCTCGCGGGGCTGCACGTCGCGCGGCTGCTCGCCCGGCAGGGGCTCGACGTCGTGGTCGTCGACAAGCGCCGGTCCCTCGCGGCCGGGGTCCGCACGACCGGGATCTTCGTGCGGCGCACGCTCGAGGATTTCCCGCTGCCCGAGCACCTGCTCGGGCCCGGGGTGCGGGACGTGGTGCTCTACCCGCCGTCCCGGCGGCGGCCGGTCCGGCTCACCAGCGACCGCGACGAGTACCGGGTGGCCGACATGCCCGGCGTGTACGAGTACGCGCGGCGGGAGGCGGAGGCGGCGGGCGCCACGGTCTGGCTCGGGACGCGGTACGACGGGTCCGTGCACGGCCTGGTCCGCCTGCACGGGCGGGAGCCGGTGCGCGCGCGGTTCCTCGTCGGCGCGGACGGCGCCCGTTCCCGGGTCGCCCGGGACCTCGGGCTCGACGTCAACCGGCGGATGCTGGTCGGGGCCGAGATCGTCCATCCGGTCGCCGGGCCGGGCCGGACGCCGACGTTCCACTGTGTGCTCGACCCGCGGGTCGCACCCGGGTACCTCGGCTGGGTCATCGACGACGGGCGGCACGCGCACGTCGGCGTGGCCGGGTACGCGCGGCTGATGGACAGGGGGGTCCGGCACCTGCTCGACGAGTTCGCGGGCGACGCGCCCGGGCGGGCGGAGCCGGCGGGGCCGGTGCAGCGGCGGGGCGGGCCGATTCCCGTCGGCGGGGTGCTGCGGCGGCTGGCGTGCCCGGGTGGGCTGCTCGTCGGTGACGCCGCCGGGGCCGTGTCGCCGTTGACCGCGGGCGGGCTCGATCCCTGCCTGCGGCTGTCGGAGCTGGCCGCGGCGGTCGCCGGCGCGTATGTGCGCAGCGGGGACGAGGGGGCGCTGCGACGGTACGACGGCGGCGTGCTGCGATCCCGGTTCCGGGGGCGGCTGCTGCTGCGGCGGGCGTTCGGCGGGCTGCGTTCGGCGGCGCTGGTGGAGGCGGCGGTCGCGGGGACGCGGGGCCGGGCCGGGCGGGCGGCGGCGGCCCGGGTGCTGTTCGGGGACGGGTCGTTCCCGGACGTCGGGCCGCTGCCGCGGCTGACCCGCCCGGCGCAGGGGTGAACGCCGCCGGGCGGGACGGCGGCGGACGGGGTCAGGACATGGCGGCCAGGCGCTGCTCGAAGTACGACGTCCGGGCCCCGGCCTCGAGGACCCGGGCGAGCTCGGCCGCCTCCCGCCACTGCCGGCGCGCGCGGCCCCGATGGCCGGCCGCCTCGTCGAGCGCGGCGATGCGCGCGTGGACCTCGGCCTGGGCCAGGCGCGACGCGGTGTCCTCGGGGTCGAGGACCGCGCGGCGGCGCCGGCTGGCGAGGGCGAGGCGGTAGAGGTCGCGCGCGAGGGCGGGGTCGCCGGTGTCGCGCAGCCAGTCGCCGAGGCGCTCGCGGGACTCGGCGAGGTCGCGGTGCAGGGCGCCGGTGCGCGGGAAGCGCTGCACGAGCGCCTCGGTGACCTCGGCCGAGCGTTCGAGATGGCCGCGGACCTCCTCCGGCCGGGCGTTCGCGAGCGCGTAGTCGGCCTGCCGCCGCAACGCGGTGGCCAGGTCCCGCTGCGCGTCGACGCTGCCGGTGTCGTCGTCGGCGAGCCGCTGCGCGAGGGTCAACGCGCCCGCGAAGTGCCCGGCGGCGCAGGCCAGGTCGCCGGCGCGCAGGTCCATGTCGCCGAGGCGCCAGGACGACCGCAGCAGCCTGCGCTGGAAGCCGGTGTTGCCCGGGTCCGCGTCGGTGAGCCGGTCCGCGATCGCCGCCGCCTCCATCGTGAGGTCGCGGAAGTGCTCGGCGTCGAGGTCCGCGAGCGCGTACAGGCAGTCGAACAGGTTCGACAGCAGCGAGGCGTCGTCCGGGTCGCCGGAGGCGAGCTGCCGCCAGATGCCGAGCGCCTCCTCCAGCAACGGCCGGGCCTGTTCGGGTTCGGCCGTTTCGGCGACGGTACCGAGGCAGACCGCCAGATCCCACTGCAACGACCCCTGCTGCGGGTCGGCCGCGGCCAGCTCGCGGCGGATGCGCAGCGACTCGGCGGCCGCCGTGCGGGCCCGGTCCGGGTCGGAGTCGTCCAGCGCGACGCGCACGAGCTTGAGCTGGCTCAGGCCGACGTTGCGCCGCAACTGCAGGTCGTCGGGGTCGGCCGCGGCGAGCCGGGTGTCGATCTCCAGCGCGCGCTCGTAGGCGCGGCGGGCGTCGGCGAGGCGGCCGAGGCGGTGCAGCAGCCGGCCCTGGCTGTCGAGGGCGGCGCTGAGCGAGACCTGCGCGCCGGCGTCGCCGGGCTCCGCCTTGGCGGCGCGGCCGGTGATCGCGACCGCCTCCTCGCCCTTCTCCGCGGCCGCGGCGGTGCTGCCGGTGCCTCGAGGGCGTCGCGCTCGCGGGTGAGCAGCGACAGGTACGCCGGATGCCGGGCCGGCAGCCGCTCGGTCACGTCGCCGAGGAACGCCGCGACCGACACCTCGCCGGAGAGCTTCGCCATCACCGCGCCGGCGAAGTCGGCGAGCTCGTCGCCGCTGAGGTGGTAGACCCCTTCGAGCGCGGTCGCGAAGTCCGCGCGGCCCGCGTCGACCAGCCGCCGGCACGCGGCCGCCGCCCGTGCGTGCCGTTCGGCCAGCCGGTCGCCCTGCGCCTTCGTGAGCGCCTCGCGCAGCCACGGCTCGACGACCGCGCCGTCCTCGGACACGCGCACGAGGGTCAGGTCGCGGAGCCGATCGAGGTGCGCGGCGACCGCCGCGGTGTCCTCGGTGGACGGTTCGCGGCCGAGCGTGGCGAAGGCGAGGTCCTCGGTGCTCATCGCGATCCGGGACACCGCCAGCAGCAGCAGCGTCTCGCGGGCGGCGGCGCCGGCGAGGTCGAGCAGCTCGGTCAGCAGCACGTCCTGCGCGCCGAGCGCGACGGCCTGGCGGGCGGCCTCGGACGCGCCCGCGCGTTCGAACTGCTCGTTGCTGCTCAGTGTGCGCAGGCGCTCGGTCACCTCCGGCAGCCGCGCGCCGCCGTGCAGCAGCGCGTCGACGAACTCGACGAGCCGCGGGTGCCCGCCGACCGTCTCCATGATGAGCGTCATGTCCCCGGTGGACAGCTCGCGCAGGCCGGGCAGGCGCAGCATGAGCCGGACCAGCTCGGCGTCGCCGAGCGGGCCGACGTCCACACGCGACAGTGCGGGCGCTCCCGGCACCGGATAACGGCTCGTCACCAGGATCTTGCCGCGCTCGGCGGCCGCGGCGAGCGTCGCGAACACCTCGCCGAAGCCCGGGTCGGCGAACGCGTCACCGCCGACGGTCAGATTCTGCTCGAAATCGTCGAAGACGAGCAGGATCCGCCGCGCGTGCAGGGCCTCGGCCAGCTCCCCGGGGTCGCGCGCGTCGACACCGGCCGCGGCGAGGTCCTCGAACAGCCGCGGCGGGTTCCACGCGCCGGCGTGCACGACGATCGCCCACGGGTCGGCGTCGTCGCGCAGCCGGCCCACCACCCGCCCCGCCAGCGCCGTCTTGCCGATCCCGGCCGGCCCGGTCAGCACGACGCCGTTGACCAGCGGGCCGGCGACGATCTCGTCCCGCAGCGTCTGGGTCACCACGCGCAGCAGCCCGCGCCGCCCGACCAGGTCCCCGAGCAGCAGCTCGCGCACGCCGGCGCCGGTCGGCAGATCCGTCGGATTTTCCAGGTGTACCGCGGGTGCCGCGCCGTCCCACAGGGGCCCGTCGGACGCGGCGAAGAGGGCCGGCACCGCGTATTCGGGGCGCTTCGGCGGCTGCGCCCCGGCCGTGGCCTCGAACAGCTCGGCGCGCGCCCGCGCCACGGCCGCGGCGACGGTCGCGTTGTCCTCGGCGAGCGCCCGGTACACGCCGGTGAGCAGGCGTGTGGCGTACCAGTCGGTGATCGACGTCTGCATCGCCAGCACCCGCTCGGCGCCGTGCCGCAGCAGGGTCACGGCCAGCCCGGCGTCGGCGTCGGCGGCCCCGCCGCAGCTGGACAGCACGATGAGCGGCAGCGGACGGCCGCCCCGGCGCAGCGCGCGCACAAGGTCCTCGGCGCGCACGTCGACCGCGTTGCCGTCGCGGTCCTCGAGCTCCACGCCGTACGGGGAGCCGTGCGCGGACAGGTGCAGCACGTGGTACGCGTCGCGGCGCAGCGCCTCGGCGATCTCCGCGACCCCGGCCACCTCCAGGATCGTGATCTCCGCGCGCCCGACGCCGCCGACGACCGACACGATCGCCTGCATCTCCGCCTCGACGTCCAGCGGCGGGTTGGCGGTCCGCTCGGGCGCCCCGACCGCCACGAGGATCTTCAGCGGCCCGGGTGACGCCGGATGCCTCGGTACGCGCACGCCGCTGACCGTCCGCGTCAGCCGCACCCCGTCGACGGCGACGAGCACCCGCTGGTCGGTGAGCCGCAGCAGTTCGAACGGCAGCTCGTGCGCGGGCCCGTCGGCCTCGACGACGACGTCGAGCACGGTGCCGGGGACGCCGGCGGTGAGCAGGACGGTCACGTAGTCCAGCGCGTCCGCGTCGAACAGCGCCCGGCTCAGCCGCTGCCCGAGCCGCGCCAGCCGCGCCTCGGCGTCGGGCAGGTCCAGCAGGTCCCACACCTCGTCCCGGCCGAACGGCAGCGGCTCGTCGCGCTCGCACACGAGCTCCCCGGCGAGCGTGACGGCGCACCGCACCCGGCTGCCCTCCACCGCCACGCCGAGCCGGAGCTCGTGCCGGGGCGTCTCGGCGGCGCGGCGCGCGCGCAGCCACGCGATCTCCTCGTCGCCGACCTTCACGATCGCGCGCCGCTCACCGCCCACCTCGAGCACCACGGCGTCGGCGTCGGCACCGTCGCGGGCCTCGAGCCGCGCGTCGAAGCCGGCCGCCCGGACCAGTATCCAGAGGTCCCGCACGGCGTCGGCGTGCGCCGCGGCGCCGGGCGCGTAGACGATCGTGACCGCAGCCGAGTCAGCCATGCGCGACATCATGACAGCCCCCGGATCCGCCCCGGCGCGCACACCGGCCCCGGCCGCGCGGGCGGGCGTACGGTGGCCGGGTGGAGTACCTGACCGGCTTCGGCCGCCCCATCGGCACCTGCGCGCCGCGCGCCGCGTTCGACACCGACGCGCCGCGCCTGAGCCTCAACGGGGTCTGGCGGTTCCGGCTCGCGCCCAGCGCGGCCGAGGCGGCCGACGGGTTCTGGGCGCCCGGTTTCGACGACTCCGGCTGGTCCCGGCTGCCGGTGCCGTCGAGCTGGCCGATGCACGGCCACGGCCGCCCGGCGTACACCAACGTCGTCTACCCGTTCCCGCTCGACCCGCCGCACGTGCCCACCGACAACCCGACCGGTGACCACCGCCTCGTCTTCGAGGTGCCGGCCGCGTTCGAGGGGCTCGGCGCCCGGCTGCGCTTCGACGGCGTCGACTCGTGCGGGCGGGTGTGGCTCAACGGCGTCGAGCTGGGCGTCACCCAGGGCAGTCGCCTGCCCGCCGAGTTCGACGTGACCGCGGCGCTGCGGCCCGGCGGCACCAACGTCCTGGCCGTGCGGGTGCACCAGTGGTCGGCCGGCAGCTACCTCGAAGACCAGGACATGTGGTGGCTGCCGGGCATCTTCCGCGACGTCACCCTGCTCGCCCGCCCCGCCGGCGGCGTCGACGACGTGTTCGTCCACGCGACCTTCGAGCCCGGCGGCCACGGCCGGCTGCGCGTCGACGGCCCGCCCGGCGCGACGGTGAGCATCCCCGCCCTCGGCCTGGCCGGCCTGCCGGCCGGGGTCGCGCACGACGCGGGCCCGGTCGAGCCGTGGACCGCCGAGACACCGCGCCTCTACGAGCTCGTCGTCGCCACCGCCACCGAGACGGCGACCCTGCGCGTCGGGTTCCGCACCGTGGCGATCACCGGCGGCATCCTCACCGTCAACGGCCGGCGGATCGTGCTGCGCGGCGTGAACCGGCACGAGTTCCACCCCGACCTCGGCCGGGTCGTGCCGATCGAGGTGGTCCGCGCCGAGCTGGAGCTCATGCGGCGCCACCACGTCAACGCGATCCGCACCAGCCACTACCCGCCGCACCCGGCCGTGCTCGACCTGTGCGACGAGCTCGGCTTCTGGGTCCTCGACGAATGCGACTACGAGACGCACGGCTTCGAGACGGTGGGCTGGCGCGGCAACCCCAGCGACGACCCGCGGTTCGCCGAGGCCTGCGTCGACCGGATGCGCCGGATGGTGGAGCGGGACAAGAACCACCCGTCGGTCATCATGTGGTCGCTGGGCAACGAGGCCGGCGTCGGCGCGAACCTCGGCCTGATGGCCGACTGGGCCCGCGAGCGCGACCCGGACCGGCCCCTGCACTACGAGGGCGACCGCGGCTGCGCGCACGTCGACGTCTACAGCCGCATGTACGCGACGCACGCCGAGGTCGACGCGATCGGCCGCGGCGAGGACCACGGGCCGCACCTGCCGTTCATCCTGTGCGAGTACGCGCACGCGATGGGCAACGGGCCGGGCGGCCTCGCCGAGTACGACGAGCTGTTCGACCGCCATCCGCGCTGCCAGGGCGGCTTCGTGTGGGAGTGGCTCGACCACGGCATCCGCCGCCCCGGCGGCGACTTCGCCTACGGGGGCGACTTCGGCGAGCCCCTGCACGACGGCAACTTCGTGATCGACGGGCTCGTCTTCCCGGACCGCACACCGTCGCCGGGGCTGACCGAGCTGGGCGCCGTGTACGCGCCGGTCCGCCTCGCCGTCCGGCCCGGCGAGGTGACGGTGCGCAACCGGTACGCCTTCCGCTCCCTCGGCGGCGCGGGCCTGCACTGGTCGGTGACGGTCGACGGGGTGCCCTCGGCCGAGGGGGCGGTGCGGCTGCCGGCGGTCGCGGCGGGGCAGACCGCGGTGGTGGCGCTGCCGCACGCCCCGGTGCCGCCCGGGACCGGCGAGGCCTGGCTCACGGTGCACGCCGTCGCCGCGGACGGGCTCGAGATCGGCAGCGGGCAGGTCCAGCTGCGCGCCGGTCCCGCCCCGGTCGCCGTCTCGATGCCGGCGCCCCGGCGGGAGGGCGGCGTGATCCGGTTCGGAGCGGCCGAGTTCGAGCCGGTGCACGGGCGGCTGACGCGGCTCGGGGACCTCGCGCTGCCGCGCGGGCCGGTCCTGGACGTCTGGCGCGCGCCGATCGACAACGACCGCCTCGGACCCGATCCGGTCGCCGGGCGCTGGCGCGCCGCGGGGCTGCACCGGATGACGCACCGGCTGCTCGGGATCGACCTCGCGCCCGATGCCGTGGTGGTCGCGACTCGCGTGGCGGCGGCGTCCTCGGATCGGGCGTTGCTGACGTGGTACACGTGGCGGCCCGTCGACCGGGGCGCCGAGCTGACCGTCCGCGTCGAGCCGACCGGCGGGTGGGACGTGCCGCTCCCGCGCCTCGGGGTCCGGCTGGAGCTGCCGCCGGACCTCGGCGACGTCAGCTGGTTCGGGGCGGGGCCGGGCGAGGCGTACCCGGATTCGCGGACCGCGGCGCTGATCGGGCGCTATCGGTCCACAGTGGACGACCTAGCCACGCCGTACGTGTATCCGCAGGAGAACGGCAACCGGGCCGACGCCCGGTGGCTCACGCTCACCGGGCCGGACGGCACGGGCCTGCGCGTCGAGGGTGCGCCGCGCATCGACTTCACCGCGCGGCGCTGGTCGACGCCGGACCTGGACGCGGCCCGCCACCGGGCGGACCTGGTGCCGGGCGACCGCATCCATCTGCACCTCGACCACGCGCACCATGGGCTGGGCAGCGCGGCCTGCGGGCCGGGGGTGCTGCCGCCGTATGTGCTGCGGGCGGAGCCGGCGACGTTCAGCGTGGTCTTCCGGGCGTTGCCCGGATCTCGCGGGCGGCGATGAGGGCCGGTGCTCGCGTCGGACGACTACGACCAGGGTGGTACCCGAACGTGACGACCCTGGTCCGACGACACCGCACCCTATCGGCTGACCGGGTCCGCGGTGGCGGCCTGGCGGAGCTCGGCCGGGCCGCGGGGCGACGAGGAACTGGTGCGGGTGCTCGGCTTCGGGGCCTTCACCGCGGTCTCGCGGCTCGCCGACCGGGTGGCGGTCGCCGCGTAGACCGCCGCGCCCCGCCGCGGGCGCGCGTAGCCGATGAGCGGATGGCCGATGCGCGGCGATCCGGGTGTTGTCGCCACAGCCGGCCGGGGAACCGTCGGGACGCCGGCCGCGTCCTACCGGGCGAGTCATCCGGAGATGGGGAGTCATGCGACGCTCGGCCGCGGCCGCGTTCACGCTGCTGGTCCTGACGATGTCCGCCTGTGCGGCGCGCAACCAGGCGCCGCCGGAGGTGAGCGCCTCCGCCGGGCCGGAGGTGGGCGCCTCCGCGGCGCCGGAGGGCTGGCGATGGGAGTCCTACGGCGGGATCGAGGTCGCCGTGCCTGGGAGCTGGGGCTGGGCCAACGGCAGCCAGCGGCTGCACGCGTGGTGCATCACGCGAGCGGACGAGCTCGCGCGGCCGGTGGTCGGGCGCCCCGGTGCGGTGGCCACGGTCGGCTGCTGGGTCGGGGGCTCACCCGACCCCATCACGCTGGTCCGCAAGACGGGGCAGCTGGTGACCTTCGACCGCACGAGCGAGCCGCCCGGCGTGCGGCAGGAGGGCGACCAGACGGTCGTACTCCGTGACGGTGTCATGATTACCGTCAACGCGCCCCAGGAGCTGCGGCAACGCATCGTCGGCACGATCCGCCGGGTGGACGTCGACAGCTACGGCTGCCCGGTCGAGCACCCGATCGGCCTCCACCCGCAGCAGCGGCCGCGCAAGCCGGTGGGCGTGGCGTCGCTGCGGGACGTGGCGAGCGTATCGGCCTGCAAGTACGAGGTCGCCGGGGGAGCCGGCAGTTCGAGCCCGCGCCTGGTCTCTTCGCTGCGACTGGACGGCTCCGCGGCTGCCGGGGCGGTCCGCGAGATCGCGAAGGCGCCGGTCGGCGGAGGCCCCGACGCCCCGCAGACCTGCTTGCCGGAGGTCTCCTACGGCGACGAGGCCATCGTCCTGCTCGTCCGGTCCGCCGCCGGCCCGACCGAGATCCTGCTGCGGTACGACGGATGCGACCACAACGGGTTCGACGACGGCGTCTCCGTCCGCACGCTGACCGCCGCCGCGGTGGCGCCTCTGATCGCCGGTCCCAACGTGGTGTTCAACTTCTCGGGACCGCAGGAGAAGGTGCCGATCCTGCGGCCGAGCTGACTGCGGACCGCCGGGTGCCGGGCGGGCACTCGCCCGGCGTCACGCCGCCGAGGTGAGCAGCCGGCCGGCCCGCGCGATCGTCTCGCGCAGGTTGGGCTCGGTGGCGAGGCCCAGCGCCTCGGCCACGGTGACCCAGCGCAGGGGCGCGTCGGGCTTCTCCGGCCGGGCCGCTTCGGGGCGGCCGGTGGCCAGCACGAACCGCACATCGGCGTGCTCGTGCGCCGGCTCGTCGCCCTTCGCGTTCACCGGCACCACGACGACGTGCACGATCTCGGCGCGGGCCGGATCGGGGTAGGGGACGAGGTCGGCGAGGCCGGTCTCCTCCTCGCCCTCGCGCAGCGCGACGGCGACCGGGTCGGTCTCGCCGGGGTCCCCGTGCCCGCCGACCTGCAGCCACGCCTCCTGCCGCGCGTGCCAGCGCAGCAGCACCCGCCCCGAGGCCGGGTCGACGATCAGCGCGGACGCGGTGACGTGCAGCGGGGTCGCCCGCGACCATACGTCACCGCCTCCGCCGAGCAACGCCCGCACCCGCGCGACGTCACGCTCCTCGTCGGCATCGGCGGGACGGTACGCGGCGATCAGCTCATGCAGCACGGCCAATCACCCTAGCGCCCGGCCGTCATGCCGGTGACAGGCGCCGGCACGCCTGCCGCGACCGGCTCGTCACCGCGGCCGGGCGGGACCTGAGCCGCTGCGCGTGATGGGGCTGCGCCACGGCGACGACGTTCTCGCCGCCCAGGAGCGCCGGTCGAGGGAGCGCTCTCCCCGGGTGTCCTGAATGAGAGTCTTGGGAGAGCGCTCTCCGATTCGGCGAACCGGGCACAAGGCCATTGACATGCGTCAAGTGCGGGGTCCACAGTGGGAACCTCACAGAGAGCGCTCTCTGGCAAGATCGGCCGGACTCCGCCCCCGGCCGACCCGCCGACCCCGGAGGATGCTTCATGACCACCCGACCCGCACGCGCGGGCCGATCCCGGCTGCGCACGATCACGTTCGGCGCCGCGGCCACCGCGCTCGTCGCCACCTTCATCACCGGCCTCGCACTGCGCTCCGCCGATGCCGCCGAGACCCCCATCTCCCAGGGCAAGCCCGCCACCGCCTCGTCGAGCGAGAACGGCGGCACCACCGCCGCGGCCGCCGTCGACGGCAACGCGGGCACCCGCTGGTCTAGCGCCTTCAGCGACCCGCAGTGGCTGCAGGTGGACCTGGGCTCGAGCGCCACCATCACCAAGGTGGTGCTCAGCTGGGAGGCGGCCTACGCCAAGGACTTCACCATCCAGACCTCGGCCGACGGCGCCGCCTGGACCACGATCAACACCACGGTGAACGGCACCGGCGGCACCCAGACGCTGACCGTGAGCGGCTCCGGCCGTTACGTGAAGCTCAACACGACCAAGCGGGCGACGCAGTACGGCGTGTCCCTGTGGGAGTTCCAGGTCTTCGGCACCGGCGGCAGCACCACCCCGCCGAGCAGCGGGGCCGGCTGGGTGACCATGGACCAGAACAAGTGGCAGGCCCAGGTGGCCGCGTTCAACGCGCTGCCGACGCACCCGGCGCCGGCCGACGCGGTGCGCGTCTCGGAGTTCAACGCGGCGTGCACCTACAGCCACTCGTTCAAGGACGACCCGATCGTCTTCCCCGGGCTGCCCGGTGCCTCGCACATGCACAGCTTCCTGGGCAACCGCAGCACCAACGCGAACACGACGACCGACACCCTGCTCAACAACAGCGCGTCGTCCTGCTCACCGGCGGGGGACCTGTCGGCGTACTGGATTCCGACGCTGTACGAGAACGGCGTGGCCGTCGAGCCCAGCGGCGTGACCGTGTACTACGGCTCGCGGCTGCCGGACCCGAGCGCGACGATGCCGTTCCCGCAGGGCTTCCGGATGATCTCGGGTGACGCCAAGCTCCAGGTGGCCACCCCGGCCGGCTCGCCCAACCAGTTCTGGTGCGCCGGAGCGGGCGGCGAGATCGGCCGCAGCACCGACGGCAACTGGCCGCGCTGCGCCCAGACCGCGTACCTCAACTACCAGCTCGTCTTCCCCGACTGCTGGGACGGCGTCCATCTGGACAGCCCGGACCACAAGTCGCACGTGGGCGGGGCGGTCAACGGCAAGTGCCAGGGCCAGTTCCCGGTCGCGATCCCGAACATCTCGTTCGTGATCGCGTACCCGACCCACGGCAGCGCCGCCGGCTTCACGCTGGCGTCGGGCATGGCGTCGTCGATCCACGGCGACTCGTTCCTCGCCTGGGACAACACGGCCATGGGCCAGCGGGTGAAGGACTGCGTCCGGCAGAAGGCCAAGTGCAACACGGCCGGCAACTTCTGAGCGAGCCCGGCAACTTCTGAGCGAGCACTGCAGGACGGTGTGCCGCCGGCCCGGACGCCGGCGGCACACCGCGCCCGGGAGCCCAGGTGCCGGTCGGCCGCGAGATTGCCCGGGGGCTTCACGGGTAGTTCGCCCCGGTGGGAGCATCGCCGCGCCGGCTCGCCCGCTGGCGGCCCGCGTACTCGCCATTGGTGCTGTCGTACCTCATCATCGTGCTCAGCGAGACCTGGCTCACCCAGCCCCACCCCGGCGTGCTCGGCTGGCCGCTGACGGTGCTCTGGACCTGGCCGATCTTCACCACCCTCACCGGCATCGTCGGGCTGCGCCGCACCCGCAAGGCGCTGCGGGCCTCCGCCGCGCGGTGGTCCGGCCGCGCCTCACCCACCAGCGACAGGCTGCTCGTGGTGGTGGTGCCGACGATCGGGCGGCACGACACCCACCCCGCGCTCGAGCGCTCCATCCACTCGTACATCACCTGGCTCCCCCCGTGCTTCCCGCGCCTGCGCATCGACGTGCTCGTCGACGAGGGCAGCGAGGGCCACGAGCGGATCGCCGCCCTGGCCGCACACAGCGAGATGGTCCGGCTCGTCACCGTGCCGGCCGGGTACCGCACGCCCAACGGCACCCGGTTCAAGGCCCGCGCCGCCCACTACGCCCACGAGCTGCGCATCCGCGAGGGTGAGGCCCGCGACGACGTGTGGGTGCTGCACATGGACGACGACACCGGCGTCGGGCCCGACACGGCCCTGGCGATGGCGCGGTTCATCGCGGAGCAGGACGAGGCCGGGGCCGCCGCGAAGCACCTGGCCCAGGGCATCCTGACGTATCCGCGCGAGTACGCGGTCAACCGGCTCACCTGGCTCGCGGACTCGGCCCGCCCGGCCGAGGACGTCGGGCGCTTCTCGGCCTGGACCGGCAGCGGCACCCCGCGCGTGGGCGTGCACGGTGAGCTGCTGCTGGTGCGCGCGTCCGTCGAGGCCACCATCGGCTGGGACTTCGGCCCGCGCAGCCTGGTCGAGGACGCGCAGTTCGCGCTCATCTTCAGCGACCGGTACGAGGGCCGCAGCGCCTGGTTCGGCGGCCGGTGCTACGGCGCGTCGCCGGCCAGCGTGCGGGACTTCTTCCGGCAGCGGGAGCGCTGGTCGTGGGGGCTGGCCGGGCTGGTCTTCAACCCGACGCTGCGGCTGCGCAACCGGCTGCTGCTGGGCTACTCGGTGATGTCGTGGGTGATCGGGCCGATCCAGAACGTCGCCGTCGTCATGCTGATCGGGCTCCTGATCGCCGACCCGAACACGTCGCCGACCACGGTGCTCATCATCCCGCTGTGGGCGGTGAACATGGCCTACGTGGTCTGGATGTACTGGGAGGGCCTGCGGGTCAACGCGGGCGTCTCCGAGGACGGCCGGCGCCGCTGGTGGGAGCCGGTCGCCGTGGTCGCGCTCATCCCCCTGTTCGGGCTCATGGAGGGCCTGCCGGGGCTGCGTGGCTTCATGAAGTTCGCGCGCCGGACCGAGAACCGGTTCCTGGTCATCGCGAAGCCCTCGTGAACACCGTCGCCTCACGCGAGGTGGCCTTGATGCCGTCGAAGAGCCGGCGGCCCCAGTCCGTCAGGCGGTCCGCGTCGAAGCCCTCGGCCGCGTCGAGATACTCCACCCCGTCCCCGTTGCCGCTCCACGACCAGCCGAGGTAGCCGATGCCACGCGCGTCGGACTCGCGCATGATCGCGTCCGCGGCCACCGGGCCGTCGGTGTGCCGCCACCCGAACTCGCCGACGACGAGCGGCAGCCCGGTGCGGCGGAACGCGTCGAAGTAGTCGGTCACCTTCGCGGGCGAGCCGTACACGCCGTACATGTGCACCGAGAACACCGTGCTGCGCAGCGGGTCGCGGGCGAACACCGCCGGGGCGGAGTCGCGCATGGTGCCCGACCAGTCCTGGCCCCAGTTCGGCGCGTCCACCATGAGCAGGTGGCGCAGGCCCGCCGCGCGCACCTTCGCGACCGCGTCCCCGGTCGCCTTGGCCCAGCCCGAGGTGTCGCCGTTGCCGTAGGGCTCGTTGCCGATGTTCACGACGACGTAGTCCTCCGACCCCCGCAGCACCGGCGCGAGCCCGGCCCAGTAGTCCGCCGCACGGTCGAGGGTGACGGCCCCCTCGCGGTCGCCGTAGCCGGTCGTGTCGTGGTCCTCCAGCACGCACACGAGCCGGTTCTCCTTGCACCGCGCGACGATCCCGGCCACCTCGCGGCCCGGCACGTCGCCGGTGAGCACCACCCGCACCGTGTTCGCGCCGAGGCGCTTGATGTCCGCGAACGCCGCGGCGTGCTGGGGGAACCAGGCGTACGGATAGCTGATCCCGCGCATCAGCAACGGCTCGCCGCCGGCCTGCACGATCTCGGAGCCGCGCACGTGCAGCCCGCTCACGGGCGGGTTCGCGGCCCCGGCCGCCACCCGGGCGGCGGACCGGTCGTGCCGCCAGAATCCGAATACGGCAAGGAGCACTGCCATGATCGCGAGAATAGGAATCGCTCGGCGCATCCGCACGAGGCTGCCAGCAGGATCACCCGCACCACCACCCCGCTGGCCGGAGTCAGGGCCGGTCGCGATGCTCGGGTCGCGCCGGAACGCGACCGCCCGGCCGGTGTGCGCGGCAGCTTCGGCGGCCGGAGTGTGCCCTGGACCACAGGCGGGTGAGCACCTGGGCCGCGGCCCCGGTCGTCAGGAGAGACGTGGGACGAGGTCGACGTCGGCCGTGGCGCCGGCCGTGGGGCCGGCCGTGGCGCCGGCCGCGGAGGAGCAGGCGGACTCGCCGCCTACTCGGTGCGGGGTGCGCGCGTAGGTCATGATCGCGGCCCCGCTCGCGAACGTGGTGTGCCCGGTCAGCGTCCACGACACGGGCTCGTACGGGCCCGCGAACAGGGGGATGCCCGCGCCCGCGACCACCGGGTACCGCTTCACGACCAGCTCGTCGATCTCGGGCAGCACGGCGCCCGCCACCCGGGCGCCCCCGCACAGCCAGATGCCGAGCCCGTCCTGGGCCTTGAGCTCGCGGACCAGCCGGAGCGGGTCGTGCTCGGCGCCGGCGATGGTCGTGGAGACGATGTGTTGGCGCAGGTGGGCGTATGGCTCCGCGATGCCCGCGTCGACCGCCGGCTGGTAGGTGGCCCGGCCCATCACCACGGTGTCGAAGCGCCGGTTGGGCGCATCCACGCCGAGGTGGGCCCGGGCCGTGGTGGGCAGTGTCTCCGGATACTCCGCGGCGATGTGCCCGAGCACGTCCCCGGACAGCGGGAAGCAGTCGGTCTCGCCGCCGGGGCCGGCGATGTACCCGTCGATCGTGGTCCCGATGTAGTAGGTCAGTGCTCGCATACGTACCACTCCGTTCGTAGTGATCTGAACGTAGTACTATGTCCGTAGTGATGTCAACGGCGAAGGAGCGCGGATGTCCCGGAAGAACCCGAACCGGCGGGCGGCGCTGCTCGACGCGGCGATCGAGGTGCTGGCGCGCGAGGGGTCCCGCGGCCTGACCTTCCGCGCGGTCGACCTCGAGGCCGCGGTCCCGCCCGGCACCGCCTCGAACTACTTCGCGAGCCGGGACGCGCTCATCGACCAGACGGGCGGGCGGGTCTACGAGCGCCTGCGCCTGAGCTCGCTGGGGGCCACCCCCGGCGCCACCCTCAAGCAGCTCATGCACGAGCTGGTGGCCCGGCTGTCCGGGTTCCCGAGCGGCTACCTGGCCCTGCTGGAGCTGCGGCTGGAGGCGATCCGCCGCCCGGCCCTGCGCGCGGTGCTCACCGAGATGGTCGGCACCGACCTGGCGGCCAACGTCGCCTTGCACCGCGAGTCCGGTCAGCCCGGCGACGAGACCGCGGTCCGGCTGCTGTACCTGGCGCTCAACTGGCTCATCCTCGATCGGCTCACGCTGCCGGGCGTGTTCACCGACGCCGAGGCCGGCGCCCTCGTCGACGCCGCCGTGGACCGGCTCACGGCCACGGGCGCGACCGGCGGCTGACGGCCGGGCCGCCGGGCCGTCCGCAACCGTGTCGCAACCGGGTGTGCTCGGCCGCGCTACCGGGCCGCCCCAGTCTGGGAGGACATCGTTGGCGGCGTTCTGACAGGGCGGAACATGCTAGAGCAGCAGCACACCGAGGCGGCCTCGCCCGACGTCGTCGTCGGCCGCCAGGCGATCTACGACGCCGCCGGCGCCGTCGCCGGCTACGAGTTGCTCTTCCGCTCCGGCCCGCACTCGCTCGGGGCCGACCGCTCCGGCGCCGCCGCCACCAGCCAGGTCATCGTCTCCGCGTTCACCGCGTTCGACTTCGACGAGCTGACCGGCGGCCTGCCCGGGTTCGTCAACCTCACCGACGACTTCCTGCGCGGCGACCTGCCCGTGCCCCTGGTGCCGGGCCGGGTCGTGCTCGAGGTGCTGGAGACGGTGCGGGTCGACGACCGCGTGGTGGAGGGGGTCGCGGCCCTGGCCGCGGCGGGCTACGCCGTCGCGCTCGACGACTTCGTGCCCGGCTCCGAGCACGAGCGCCTGCTGCCCGTCGCGAGCTACGTGAAGATCGACTTTCTCGGGCTCGACGCGGCCGGTCGGGCCGTCATCCACAGCCTCCGCGCGCGCCACCCGCACCTGCGCTTCGTCGCGGAGCGGCTCGAGACGCCGGCCGACGTCGCCGCGGCCCGGGATCTCGGCTACGAGCTCTTCCAGGGCTACGCCCTCGACCGCCCGGTCGTGGCGAGCACCCGGACCCTGAGCGCCTCGCGCATGCGCTGCATCCAGCTGCTGGGCGAGTTCATGGAGGCCGAGAGCGACGTGCCGGCCATCGTCGCCCACGTCTCGGCCGACCCGGCCCTGAGCTACCGGCTGCTGCGCGCCGCGAACTGCGCCTGGAACGGCTCGGCCCGGCGGGTCTCCACCGTGCACGGCGCGGTGATGCTGCTCGGCATCGCCCAGGTCCGCGACTGGGTCATGCTCATGCTCGTCGGCGACCTGACCCTCGCCGGCGACGAGCGCATGGCCGACGCGCTCATCCGGGCCCAGCTGTGCCGGCTCGTGGCCGAGCAGGCGGGCCAGTGCGGCGAGGAGGCGTTCGTGGTCGGGCTGCTCTCCAGCGTCGCCGAGCTGATCGGGCAGCCGGCGAAGGTGCTCTCCGAGCAGCTGCCGCTCAGCGACGCGACCCGCTCGGCCCTCGTGGACGGCGCCGGGCCGCTGGGCGCGACCTTCTCGGCCGTGCAGGCCTACCTGCACGGCACCCCGCCCCCGGCGGAGGCGGGCGACCTGGTGACCCCCTATCTGCAGGCCGTGCGCTGGGCCACGGAGACGGTCCGGCGCATCGGAGACTGACGGTCGATCGTCACCCCCCCCGGCCGTGTCGCGCTCGGCCGGGGGCGCCTCCATGCCGGGCCGGCGCTGCCCGATCGCGCCGCCGATCGTGTCCAGCCACCGGATCCCGGCCACCCCGCGCAGGAGCACGTCGCCGACGAGCGATGGCGAACGCGGGCGTCCTGCCCTCGACGCCGGCCCGGCGCCACGAGTCGGGGGCGCCGGCGGACCGCTCCGGCGGGAAGGCCTTGATCGGCCGCGTCCGACAGGTGCGCCGCACCACCGGGACCCCAGCTCAGGGCGGTCGGACTTTCACGCTTCTGTTACGCGCAGGTGTCCGGCGTGTCCTTGACACGCTCGGCAGCCCTCGCCAAGATGTAAAAACCAAGCGCTTGTTAGGTTTTGAATCGAGCGAACAATCCCTCCGAGGCTGACGATTCGTATAATTCCGACAGGGGTAGACATGGGCGTTTTAGCGACGAGGTCTCGTCGTATCGTCGTCGGCCTGGCGCTCACGGCGCTCGCGCTGGCGGGCTGTGGCGACAAGGCGGGTGACGAGAAGCCGAGCAACGGCACCGCGACCGGCGAGCCGATCATCATCGGCATGGACGAGGACAGCACCGGCTCCGGCGCGGCGTACAGCGTCATCGCCGGCAAGACGATCCGCCTCGCGATCCAGGAGATCAACAACAAGGGCGGGGTCCTCGGCCGGCCCCTGAAGCTCGTCGTCGAGAACGACGAGTCCGACCCGACCAAGGTGCCGGCGACGCTGCAGAAGCTGGCCAGCCAGGGCGCCAAGGCGCTGTTCCTGCAGAGCGGCAGCGCCGCGATCCTGCAGGCCAAGTCGACGCTCACACAGCTCGGCCTGCCCGCGATCGCGCCGACCGGCGTGACCGCCACGCTCGTGACGCCGCCGGACAACGAGCTCATCTACATGCTGGCCAACACGACCAACGACTGGGCCCAGGTCTACTGCGGCGCGTTCGCGGCGGCCGGCATCACCAAGATCGGTGTCCTCACCGACGACACCACGACGATCGCCGCCCTCGACAAGGCCCTGTTCGCGCAGATGACGTGCGTGCAGTTCGTGGCCCAGGAGAAGGGCGCGGCCAACGCCAGCGATCTGTCGGCCCAGGTGGCGCGGCTCAAGAACGCCAAGCCGGATGCCGTCCTCGTGACGAGCGTCGGCGGCGCCTTCGAGGTGCTCGCGCAGAACACCCTCGGCACGCAGATGGCCGGCACCAAGCGCTTCTCGCTCGCCTCCATCGGCAACCAGCCGTCCTCGTGGAAGCTGGCCTCGCCGGGTGCGCTCAACGGGCTCATCTTCATGGGCTCGATCAACACGGAGAACCCGCGCACCAAGGAGCTCATCAAGCTCCTGCAGGACAAGAACGGCAAGGACTACGACATCACCGCGTACGACGCCCAGGCGTGGGACGCCGTGCACGTGCTGAAGCAGGCCATCGAGAAGGCCGGCGGCGTGGACGACTCGAAGAAGCTCAACGAGGCCCTCCAGAGCATCCAGGCCTACCCGGCTACGTTCGGCCAGGCCAACTTCACGCTCAGTTTCAGCGCCAGCAAGCACCTGGGCGCCGACGGGCCGTGCGGCCTGTCTCTGGTCGAGTTCGGCTCGGACAACAAGCCGAAAGGCCCCTGGGCCACCTTCCAGCCCCCGTGTAACAAGTAACCCCACCCGCTAGAAAGGCAACGTCGTGGGCCAGTTGCAGCTGTGGTTGTCCGCGCTGGAGATGGGATGCTTCTTCGGTCTGCTCGCGCTGGCCTACTACCTGGTGCTGGTCGGGGCGGGGTTCTTCAACTTCGCCATCGGCCCGTACGCGATGGTCGGCGGTCTGTGCACGTCCTACCTCGTGCTCTACGAGGACATGAACGTCTGGGCCGCCGCCGCGATCGCGGTGCTCGTGGCCGCCGCGCTGGCGGTGGTCACCGAGCTCGCGGTGGTCCGGCAGGTGCAGCGGCGCGCCGGGCGCGGTGAGCTGCCGGCGCTGGTCGCGGTCGCCGCGGTCCTGTTCGCGATCCAGCAGCTGGGCGGCTACCTCTTCGGCTACACCACCCTGCCGGGCCAGGCCCTGCTGACGTTCGACCCGGTGCCCCTCGGCGACACCGTGGCGCAGCCCAGCACCGTGCTGCTGCTCGGCTTCACCGTCGTCGCGTTCGCGGCGGCCGCCCTGTGGATCCGGTACACCCGGACCGGGCGGCTGCTGCGGGCGGTCGGCGACAGCACCCACGCCGCGGGCCTGCTGGGCCTGCCGGTGAACCGGGTGCGGCTCATCGCCTTCCTCGTCTCCGGGCTGCTGGCCGGCATCACCGGCCTGCTGTTCGCCCCGAAGGCGGGCGTGAGCTCCCTGTCCGGGCTGAGCTGGGCGCTGTCGGGCTTCCTGGCGATGGTGGTCGGCGGCACCGGCTCGGTCTGGGCCCCGCTCGTCGGCGGCCTGCTGCTCGGGCTGGTCGAGGTCTTCGTCCCGTACTACTTCGGCGGCCAGTCCCACGTCTACGGGCTGCTGCTCGTCGCCCTGCTGTTCTTCGCCTTCAAGCCCAGTGGCCTGTTCGTACGGAGGATTCGAGCATGAAGCGGGTTCCCGGGTCCTTCGGCCTCCTGCTGGGCCTGGTCGGCGCCGCCCTGATCCTGGTGTGGGTCGGCGCCGACGGCTACAAGCAGACCCTCATCACCACCACGGCCACCTACGCGCTCATCGCGCTCGGGATGTACGTGCCGTACCTCATGGCCGGCTCGCTGTCGATGGCCTACGGCGCCTACGCGGGCATCGGCGGATACGCGGTCGGCCTGCTGTCCTCGCGCACCGGCCTGCCGCTGATCCTGGCCTGGATCGCCGGCCCGGTCGTCGCCGCCGCCGTCGCGGTGCTGCTCGGCCTGGCCACCCGGCGGCTGTCGGGGTTCTTCCTGGCCGCCGTCACGCTGCTGTTCGGCATGGCCTTCACCGCGCTGCTCGTCGACGCCGAGAGCCTCTCCGGCGGCTCCGGCGGCCTCGGCTCGCTGCGCAGGCTCAACATCCTCGGCTGGGAGCCCTCGCACTACCAGATCGTGGTGGGCTCGCTGCTCGTCGTGTGCGTCATCGCGTTCCTGCTCGACCGGCTGCGGATGTCGCCGTGGGGCGTGATCGTGCGGACCATGCGCGACGCGCCCCGCGCCGTGGAGGCGGCCGGGGTGCGGGTGTCGGTGATGAACCTCGTGTCGCTGGCCATCGGCGCCGCGATCGCGGCCGTGGGCGGCGGGCTGTTCACCTACTCGGCCGGCAGCGTCACGCCCGACACGTTCACGCTGAACCTGGTGTTCCTGGCCATCTTCATGCCCCTCATCGGCGGCTCCGCGACCCCGTGGGGCGCCGTGCTCGGCGCGGTCATCGCCGTCGAGCTGACGCTGAACTTCCCGGCGGTGCAGACCAGCGGCACGCTGATCCTCGCGCTGGGAGTGCTCGTGATCCTGCTGCTCGCGCCGCAGGGTGTGATCGGCTACGCCGGCCGGCTGGCCCGACTCGTGGGGGGAAGACGTGGCTGAGACCTTGCTGGTCGGCTCCGGGCTGACCAAGCGGTACGGCGGGGTCACCGCCCTGCAGGACGTCTCGTTCGAGCTGCGGGCGGGCGAGATCCTGGGCCTGGTCGGGCCCAACGGCGCCGGCAAGACCACGCTGGTCGACCTCATCTCCGGGGCGCAGCCGGCCACGGAGGGCGAGCTGACGCTGCGCGGGCAGCGGCTCTCCGGGCCGGCCGCCCGCCGCGCCAAGGCCGGGCTCGCGCGCACGTTCCAGTACCCGCAGCTGGCCCTCGACCTCACCGTGGCCGAGAACCTGCTGCTGGGCCGGGCCGCGCGCCGCCACGGCACCGTGTGGCAGATGGTCGCCGGCAGCTTCGCCGGCGCCCTGCGCCCGCACCTGGCGGCGGACACGCAGGCCGTGGCGAAGCTCGCCGAGGAGCTCGGGATCGACCGCCTCGACCGCCCGGCCGGCGACCTGTCCCTCGGCGAGCAGCGCCTCGTCGAGGTCGGCCGCGCCCTGGGCCAGGACCCGCTCGTGCTGCTGCTCGACGAGCCCTTCGCCGGCTCCGACGCGAGCGGTGTGCACGGCATCGTCGAGGTCGTCCGCACGGTGCAGCGCCGCGGCCACGCGGTGATCCTGGTCGACCACAACGTCGACCTGGTCGCCGGGCTGGTCGACCGGATCATGCTGCTCGACCGCGGCCGCGCCGTGTTCGACGGCAACCCGCAGGAGTGCCTCGGCAGCCCCGAGATGCAGCAGGTGTACTTCGGGGTCACCGAATCCGACGATGCCGCCGACGATGCCGCCGACGAAGCCTCGCAGGACGATCAGGAGGACGCTTCCCATGTCGTCTCATGAGCTGCGGCTCGAGGGCCTGACGGTCCGCTACGGCCACGCCAGCGCCGTGACCGGCCTCGACCTGACCGCGCCGGGCGGCCAGGTCAGCGCGCTCGTCGGCCCCAACGGCGCCGGCAAGAGCAGCGCCCTGCTCGCCGCCTACGGCTCGGTGGCCGCCACCGGCAAGGTGTTCCTCGACGGCGAGGACGTGAGCCGGCTCAAGCCCGCCGCGCGCGCCCGGGCCGGGATCGCCGTCGTGCCCCAGGGCCGCCAGCTGTTCCCGAAGCTCAACGTCGCCGACAACCTGCAGGTGATGGCGGAGCTGCTGCGGCTGCCCCGCTCGGCCGTGGACACCGCGATCGACCGCTTCCCGATCCTGCGCACCCGGCTGAAGAGCCTCGTCGGCGTGCTCTCCGGCGGCGAGCAGCAGATGCTCGTGGTCTCCCGGGCCCTCATGGGCTCGCCGCGCGTGCTCCTGCTCGACGAGATGATGACCGGGCTCGCCCCGCTCATCGTCCAGGAGCTGCTGCGCACGGTGACGCAGCTGGCGCGCGACGGTGTCGCGGTGCTCATGGCCGAGCCGGCCCTCGGCGCCGTCCGGGGCGCCGTGGACCGCGGCTACGTGCTGGTGCGGGGCGAGACGGTGGCCGCGAGCGAGGCCGGTGGGAAGGCACTCGACGCGGTGTACCAGGCGAAGATGGGCGTCCTCAAGAGCGCCGTCTGACGGTGCTCTTGAGGGCCCGGCTAGGAGGCGTTGGACCGCTGCCGGCGGCGTCCGGCCCGGACCAGCAGGCCGCCCACTCCGGTGACGGCGACGCCGGCGACGAGGATCCCGGTGAGCGTGCCGCTGCTCGCGCCGCCGGTGACGGGCAGCGACGTCGGGGACGCGGTGACGGTGCGCGACGGCGACTGGGTCGGCGACTTGGACGGCGACATCGACGGCGACTTGCTGGGCGACTTCGACGGGGACTTGCTCGGCCGGGGCGTCGGTGACTTGGACTCGTGGGTGCGGGACGGGAACGGCGTCGGCCACCAGTCCCCGTTGGCCGGGGCCGGGGCCACGGCCGGATGGGACCAGCTCGGCAGGACTCCGGGTCCGGCGACGAGCAGGACGATGCCGGCTCCGGCAAGCAGCATGATACGAACGAATACACGTGACATGCCGGGTAGCTAACCGGCAGGTCTGGTGAGGAGGTCGTCACATTGGGGGGCGGTGTCCCGGCGGCCCCCGCATCACCCGGGTCCGGTGGCCGCGGCGGGCGCCGGCCGCCTCCCGGATCAGCCGCTCATGAGGGAGCCCGTCCGGCGAGCTGCCGCATCGCGACGATCTCGGCCTGATGCTCGGTGCCGATCCTGGCGGCGAGCTGCTTGACGCCTGGATCGGTGGCCTTCGTCCCGGCCAGGACGGCCATCGCCACGGCCTGCTCGTGGTGCGGGAGCATCATCCGCACGAACATCGCGTCGGCGCTGTTGAACGTCGGGTCGACGCTCACGCTGCCGTGGCCCGGTGCTGCGGGAGTGTCGCCGCCGCTCGCGGTGCCACCGCAGCCGGCGAGCGTGACGGTGGCGGTGAGCGCGGCGACACCGACCGGCACGGCGCGGCTGCGCAGGGACTGCATCATGGGGCACTGCCTCGCTTGCGACTCGGCGTGATGAACTGGGCGGCCCTCCCGCTGTTGCAGCCGGCATGCTTCCCGGACCGCGCGGCGATATGCGGCACAGCGAGCATCACCTGCCGCGGCGATCGTCGCCGCCGCGGCCGGGCGCCCCCTCGCCCGGCCCCGGCGCCGGGCTTCTCACCGATCACCGGCAAGGGCGGCCGCGATCACCGTCACACCGTCCGCCGCCCCGAGCCGGGTCACCGCAAGCGTCGATCGTGGTCTCCTGAGAGGAAGTTGAACACGTTCAAAATGGAGGAGGACGTCATGGGGCTGACCGAGTGGGCGCGCGTGCTCGTCGCCGCGCTGGTTGGGCTGGGCATGCTCGTGGTGGTGCCGCTGGGACTGCGCCTGATCCCCGGTGCGTGGCCCGCCGGCCGGATCCCGTGGTGGTTCGCGGGGGCCGTGCCCGGCGCCGTCTCGCTCTGGCTGCCGCGCGGGCCGGTGGCGGCCGGGCTCGCCACGCTCTACCTCCTCGTCGCGCTCGCGCTGCTCGCGCGCGCCCGGCCGCGGCTCGGCGTCGCGGCGTGCACGGCGCTCGCCACGCCCGCCGTGGCGGCGAGCGCGCTGGTGGCGGAGCGCGCGGGGTACCGGCTGATGGGCTTCCGCCTCGACGTGCTGGCGCTGACCGAGGCGCACTTCCACTACGCCGGGTTCGCGGCGGCGCTCGTGGCCGGGCTCGTCAGCGCGTTCGACGGCGGCAATCGTGCCGGGCGGACCGCCGCGCTCGCCGTGCCCGCGGGCACCGGGCTGGTGCTCGCGGGCTTCTTCGTGGGGGAGTGGGTCGAGCTCGCCGGGGCCGCCGTGCTGACGGCCGGGATGTGGCTCGCCGCGTGGGTCACGCTGCGCGCGGTGCGGCCCGCCACCGCGGATCCGCTCACGCGGGCGCTGCTGGCCGTGTCGGCCGCGGTGCTCGCCGTGACCATGCTGCTCGCGCTCGACTGGGCGGTGGGCCACGTGACGGCCGTGCCCCGCCTGTCGTTGTCGTGGATGGTCGCGACCCACGGCGTTGCCAACGCGCTCGGGTTCGCGTTGTGCTCGGTGCTGGCCTGGCGGCGGGTCGGCGGGTTTTCTTGACTCATTCCAGAAAACCCGGGAGACTACCGAGCGTCTTTCGTACTGCCTATCACGCGACTTTCGCGCCGGATTCCGAGCCCCAGGAGAACACCGTGGGAAGTGACAGCAACGGTCTCATCTCGAGCGAGGCGCCCGTCCGCCCGCCGAAGGCCCGGTCCAACAAGGACTGGTGGCCCAACCAGCTCGACGTGAGCGTGCTGCACCAGAACTCGCCCGCCGCCGACCCCATGGGCGGCGACTTCGACTACGCGGCCGAGTTCACCAGCCTCGACCTCGCCGCCGTGAAGGCGGACATCACCGAGGTCATGACGACCTCGCAGGACTGGTGGCCGGCCGACTACGGCCACTACGGCCCGCTGTTCATCCGGATGGCCTGGCACAGCGCGGGCACCTACCGCATCACCGACGGCCGCGGCGGCGCCGGCTCGGGCGAGCAGCGCTTCGCCCCGCTCAACAGCTGGCCCGACAACGCCAGCCTGGACAAGGCGCGCCGGCTGCTGTGGCCGGTGAAGAAGAAGTACGGCAAGAAGCTCTCCTGGGCCGACCTCATGGTGCTGGCCGGCAACTGCGCGCTGGAGTCGATGGGCTTCGAGACCTACGGCTTCGGCGGCGGCCGCGCCGACGTGTGGGAGCCGGAGCAGATCAACTGGGGCACCGAGGACACCTGGCTCGGCGACCAGCGTTACCACGGCGAGCGCCAGCTCGAGAAGCCGCTCGCCGCGGTGCAGATGGGCCTGATCTACGTCAACCCCGAGGGCCCCAACGGCAACCCCGACGCGCTCGCCGCGGCCCGGGACATCCGCGAGACGTTCCGCCGCATGGCGATGAACGACGAGGAGACGGTCGCGCTCATCGCCGGCGGCCACACGTTCGGCAAGGCCCACGGCGCCGCGTCGCCGGACGGCAACGTCGGCCCCGAGCCCGAGGCCGCTCCGCTGCAGGAGCTGGGCATGGGCTGGAAGAACGGCTACGGCTCCGGCAAGGGCGGCGACACCATCACCAGCGGCCTCGAGGGCGCCTGGACGCCGACGCCGACCAAGTGGGACAACAGCTTCTTCGAGACGCTGTTCAGCTTCGAGTGGGAGCAGACCACCAGCCCGGCCGGGGCCAAGCAGTGGAAGCCGACCGACCCGGCCGCCGGTGACCTGGTGCCCGACGCGCACGACGCCGGCAAGCGCCACGCGCCGATGATGCTCACCACCGACCTGGCCCTGCGCGTCGACCCGGTGTACGAGGAGATCTCGCGCCGCTTCTACGAGAACCCGCAGGAGTTCGCGGCCGCCTTCGCCAAGGCCTGGTTCAAGCTGACCCACCGCGACATGGGCCCGCTGCGCAACTACCTCGGCCCCCTGGTGCCGGCCGAGCCGCTGATCTGGCAGGACCCGGTGCCGGCGGTCGACCACGAGCTGGTCGGCCCGGCCGACATCGCCGCGCTCAAGGCGAGCATCCTCGGCTCCGGCCTGTCCGTGGCCGAGCTCGTCGCCACCGCGTGGGCGTCGGCCTCGACGTTCCGCGGCACCGACAAGCGCGGCGGCGCCAACGGCGCCCGGGTGCGCCTGGCCCCGCAGAACGCGTGGGAGGTCAACGACCCCGACCAGCTGGCCCGCGTCCTGCGCACGCTCGAGGGCATCCAGCAGGAGTTCAACGCCGGCGGCAAGCGCGTCTCGCTCGCCGACCTCATCGTCCTCGGCGGCGCCGCGGCGGTCGAGCAGGCCGCGAGGGCCGCCGGGGTCGAGGTCGAGGTGCCGTTCACGCCCGGCCGCACCGACGCGACCGCCGAGCAGACGGACGTCGAGTCCTTCGCGGTGCTGGAGCCGACGCACGACGGCTTCCGCAACTTCCTGGGCAAGGGCCACAGCCGCCCGGCCGAGCAGCTGCTGATCGAGCGCGCCCAGCTGCTGCGCCTCACCGCGCCGGAGATGACCGTGCTCGTCGGCGGCCTGCGCGTCCTGGGCGCCAACACGGCCGGCTCGGCCCAGGGCGTCTTCACCGACCGCCCGGGCGTGCTGTCGAACGACTTCTTCGTCAACCTGCTCGAGTTCGGCACCACCTGGACGCCGACCTCGGACACCGAGGAGTCCTTCGAGGGCCGCTCCGACGACGGCGCCGTGCGCTGGACCGCGAGCCGCGTCGACCTCGTGTTCGGCTCGAACTCGGTGCTGCGCGCGCTGGCCGAGGTCTACGCCAGCGACGACGCCGCGGAGAAGTTCGTCGCGGACTTCGTGGCCGCGTGGAACAAGGTGATGACGGCCGACCTGGCGTGACCGCCTCGTCGTCGTGAGGGGCGCCGGGCACGTCGCCCGGCGCCCCTCGCACGTCGTCGTCCTGGTGGAGCGGCTCGCCGCGGGAGCCCGCTCGTCGTGGACCTGCGGCGCAAAAGCGGCCCGCCCGGGGGGTCAGCCCGCGAAACTTTCAGGTCCGACCAGCGCCGATGCCCGGCCCCGGGGCCGGGCGTTGACGGCCGGTCCGGGCGCGGCGGGACACTCGCCCGCGTGGAGATCGTGGTGGCGTTCGCGGGCGACGGCGGCGGGGTCGAGGAGCTGACCTGGGGGCAGCGCGACGTCTGGGACCTCATGCGGCGCACCGGCCGGACGATGAACATCGGCGGCACGGTGCCGGCCGCCCCGGGCGAGACCGTCGAGCACCTCGCCGGCCTGCTGCGCTTCATCGTGAGCCGGCACCAGGCCCTGCGCACGCGTCTGGTGAGCACCGGGGCGCACACGCCGCCGCGGCAGGAGGTGCACCGGTCCGGCGAGATCGCGATGGAGCTCGTCGCGGCCGGGGCGGACGCGGCGCTCACGGCGGAGGCGCTGCGCGTGCGCTACCAGACCACGCACTTCGACCCGTTCGGCGAGTGGCCGGTGCGGATGGGCGTCGTGGTCGACGGCGAGCGGCCGACGCACGTGGTGCTCATGTACTACCACGTCCTCGTCGACGGCTTCGGCATCGACGCGATCGTGCGCGACCTCGCGAACCTCGCCGACCCGTCGGCGCCGGTGCTGGGGGTCCGGCCGCTGGAGCTCGCCGCGCGGCAGCGCGAGACCGCCGCGCTGCGCCGCAGCGAGAAGGCGCTGCGGCACTGGGAGCGCCAGCTCGACCGCGTCCCGCCGCCCCCGCACCCGGAGCCGGCCGATCCCGGCCTCGGCGCGCCGCGGCACTGGGAGGTCGTGTGCTCCTCGCCGGCCCTGGCCCTCGCCGTGCGCGCCGTCGCCGCCCGCACCGGCCTCGCCTCCGGTCCGATCCTGCTCGCGGCGTACGCGACCGCCCTGGCCCGCGCCACCGGCATCGCGACCGCCGCGGTGCGGATCGTGGTCAGCAACCGGTTCCGGCCCGGCTTCGCGGAGGCGGTCACGAGCCTGCGGCAGTTCGGCCTCTGCGTGCTCGGCACCGACGCCCCCTTCGACGAGGTCGTCGCGCGGTCGTGGGCGGCGATGCTCGCGGCCTTCAAGCACGGCTACTTCGACGGTGCCGCCGCGGGCCGCGACCTGGAGGCCTGGTCGTGCTACCTCAACGACCGCCGCCGCGGCACCGACGACCCCGCCGGCGAACCGCCCACGGCCGGGGCGATCCGCGCCGCCCAGGCCGAGGGCAGCGTGCGCTGGGGCGTGCGCGAGGACACCTACGACGGCACGTTCTACCTGCACCTGGAGGACGAGCCGGGGCGCATCGCCTTCAGCCTGTGGGGCGACACCCACCGCTATGCCCCCGCCGTCATCGAGCGGTGCGCGCGCGACGTGGAGGCGGTCGTGATCGAGGCCGCCCTGGCCCCGGCTACCGTGGGGGCGTGAGCGACGACGACACCGGGTGCACGCTGACCGTCTGCCGCGACTGCTGCTGCGGCAGCGCGGCCAAGCATCCGGGGGTCGACCACACCGCCCAGCTCGACGGTCTGCGGGCCGCGCTCGCGCCGCGCCACCGGGTCCGCACGAGCCTGTGCCTGGACGTGTGCGAGCAGTCCAACGTGCTCGTCGTGCACCCGGCCCCGGCCGCCCGCCGCGCGGGCGCCCGACCGGTCTGGTTCGGCCTGGTGCTGGCCGAGGAGATCGTGGCGGACGTGGTGCGGTGGGTGGACGCCGGCGGCCCCGGCGTCGCCGAGCTGCCCGCGACCCTGGAGCTGTCGGTGATCCCCGGCCGGGCCGTGGGATCGGCCGCGATCGGCTAGATTGCCGTCATGGCGGCGCGCTGGACGGTCCCGGCCGGGCTCGGGGTGCTCTGGCTGGCGGCGGTCGCGCTGCTGACCCGGGACGTCCTGGCCCGCGTGGTCGAGGTCGCCGGGCCGGACCCGGTCACCGGCCGCCTCGAGTTCGTCCTGGCGGGGGTGCTCATCGCCGGGCCGCTCGTCGTGGCCGGGGTCGCGGCCCTGCTGCGCGTCGCCCGGCTGCCGCAGGTCGCGCTCGTCGTGGCCGGGGTGACCGTGCTGCCCGCGATCATCCTGAGCCTCAACGGCTCCCGGCAGCTGGCGACCCCCGAGCCGGAGCCGACCCGGGGGCGGCAGTGCGTCGTGTTCAGCGGCGGCACCAACACCTGCCCCGGCGGCTGAGTGGCGGGAACGGCCCGGTGACGGTACAAGATGTCATGGACTGGACCGTCATCCCGCCGCTGCTGCTCGCCCTGCTCCTCGGGGCCGTCGTCGGCCTGGAGCGCGAGATCGGCGCCCAGCCGGCCGGCCTGCGCACCCACATGCTCGTCGCGGTCGGCGCGGCGCTGTTCACCGTGGCCGGCTTCGAGCTCGGCACCGACCGGACCCGGATCGCCGCCCAGGTCGTGACCGGCATCGGGTTCCTGGGCGCGGGCGCGATCTTCAAGGATGGGGTGAACATCAGCGGGCTGACCACGGCCGCCTCGCTGTGGGTCACCGCCGCGATCGGCCTGGCCAGCGGGTTGCGGCTCTACTGGGCCGCGGTCGTCGTCACCGCCGTCGCGCTCGCCGCGCTGTGGCTGTTCAAGGTGGCCGAGGCCAACTGGCTGCCGGACCGGCACCGCATCCGGATCACGCTGACGCTGGCGCCCGACCACGCCCTGGACGAGGTCGAGCGGGCCGCGGTGCGGACGCTGCCGACCGCGCACGTGCTGCGCATCGACTACGCCGGGCACGACCAGTCGATCGTGCTCACCGCCCGCGGGGACAACGACACCTCGCTGTCCGCGATCGCCGAGGCGCTGCGGCGGCTCGACGGGGTGCAAGGGGTCGAGATCTCTCGCTGAACGCTCTCGCGCGTACACGTACCGTCGCTAAAGAAGATTTAAGAACGGACTTGGCAAAAAACGTAATCGAGTCGGGTCATGGGGCCTGACAACGATCTTCCAGAGAGCGCTCTCTAAGTTTTCCTTTGGTCTCTTGAATGCGCATGCGAGCCCTTTGAATACTGGCCGCGGCACCCGAGCCGGCAGAGAAGGATCGACATGCCCAATGCGAGAACCCGCCTGAGAACCCGCGTCCTCGTCGCGGCCGCCGCGGTCGCCGTGGCCGGTGGCGCCGGCGGCGTCTACATGGCGACCGCGAGCGCGCAGGAGAACACGGCGCCGAAACTCGAGGCCGAGAGCTTCTCGGCCCAGTCCGGCGCGCAGACCGAGAACACCGCGGACACCGGCGGTGGCAAGAATGTCGGCTGGCTCGCCGACGGCGACTGGCTGCAGTACGACAACGTGACGCTCGGCGGCTCCGACCTCAGCGTCCGCATCGCCGCCCAGAACAAGGCCGGCGGCTCCATCGAGCTGCACCTCGGCTCGCCCACCGGCCAGTTGCTGGCCACGTTCCCGGTGGCGTACACGGGCAACTGGCAGTCGTGGAAGACCGTCACCGCGACGGCCACCTCGGTGCCGGCCGGCAAGCAGACCGTCGTCGCGGTCATGAAGAGCGCCCAGCAGTGGGACTTCGTCAACATCAACTGGTTCACGCTCGGCAGCGGCGGCCGCCCGCCGGCCACGGCCACGGTCGCGCCGCCCACCACCGCCGCGCCGTCGCCGACCAAGGGCAACCCGACCCCCACCGGCGGCACGGGCACCGGCACCGCCGGCTGGGTGGACGTCGACCAGGCCGCCTGGCAGCAGCAGGTCGCGGCGTTCAACAAGCTCCAGCAGCTCCCGGTCCCGGCCGGCACGACCCGCGTCTCGGAGTTCCACACCGACTGCTCGGTGTCGGGCGAGGCGCCGGACGACCCGATCGTGTTCCCGGGCCTGGCGGGCGCGTCGCACATGCACACCTTCTTCGGCCCGAAGGTCACCGCGACCAGCAAGCCGGCCGACCTGTTCGGCGCGACCACCAACTGCAACGCCCCCGGCGACAACAGCGCCTACTGGGTGCCGCAGCTGCAGAAGAACGGCCAGCCGGTCAAGATGAAGAGCTTCCGGGTGTACTACGGGTCGCGCCTGCCCGACCCGTCGGTCACGATGCCGTTCCCGCCCGGGCTGGTCATGATCTCCGGTGACGCCAAGCGCCAGGTCGCCACGCCGAAGGGCGCGAACGGGCAGTTCTGGTGCGCGGGCAGCGCCGAGGTCGGCCGCAGCGCCGACGGCAACTGGCCGGTCTGCGCGGCCGGCGGCAACCTCATCTTCCAGCTGACCTTCGCCGACTGCTGGGACGGCAAGCACATCGACTCGCCGGACCACAAGTCGCACATGGGCAACGCGGTCAACGGCAAGTGCCAGGGCGACTACCCGGTCGCGATCCCCAACCTGTCCTTCATGGTCAACTACGACTCGCTGGGCGGGGACGGGCTGGCGCTCTCCTCCGGCATGGCCTCCTCGATGCACGGCGACTTCATGAACGCGTGGAAGCCCGAGAACCTCGGCCCGCTCGTGAAGGTGTGCCTCGACGCCAAGGCCAAGTGCGGCACCACCCCGTCGTTCACCGGCGGCTGATCCGCGACCCGCTCCACGCCGCCGCGGGCTGAAGTTTCATCTCCATGAAACCCAGCTCGCGGCGGCGGGCGGTAGTGTCCCGTCATCTTCGACGACATCGATCCCTTCATCGGCACCGCCGCGACCGACCTGCCTCCCGCCCGGGGCCTGGCCGGCACCTGGTGGTGGCCGAAGCCGCAGGTCGGCAACACGCACCCCGGTGCCACCTCGCCCCTGGGCATGGTCTCCGCCTGTGCGTACTCCGGGGCGTACCCCACCGGCTACGGCCGGTACGCCAAGAACACCGAGGGGGTGCCGGAGCTGCTCTTCGACCGGCTCCAGGCCTCCGGGTTCACCCACTTCCAGCAGTCCGGCACCGGCGCGATCCGCAAGTACTACAACTACGTGCGCGTGACCCCGATGGTGCAGCAGCTCGACGGGCTCGGCGAGGCCTGGCCGCTGCGCGACGAGGTGGCCGAGGCCGGGTACTACGCCGCGACCCTCGGCACCGGCGTGCGCTGCGAGATCACCGTGGGCGAGAAGGTCGCCGTGCACCGGTACACCTTCCCGGAGAGCAGCAGCGCCCGGATCGTCATCGACCTGTCCTGCGGCGGCCTCGCCATCGACCTGGGCCGCACGGTGCCGCTGCGCGCGCAGGCCGAGAGCCTCGGCCACGGCCGGGTGCAGGGCACGGTCGACATGGAGGGGGTGCCCCTCTCCGTGCACGCCGAGGTGGTGAGCCGCGGCTGGCGGCAGATGCTGTGGTACGACCGCCGCCTCATCGACGGCGGGACACGTCTCGATTTCGACAGCATCCGCCACACGACCCTGCGCCCGTTCGGCATGCTGTTCATGGGCCCCACGCGGGCCGGCCAGACGGTCGAGATCCGCCTCGGCTTCTCCCTGCGCGGCTGCGACCAGGCGGCCCGCAACCTGGAGCGCGAGTGCGGGCCGGCCGGCGACGCGTTCGACCGGGTGCGCGACGCGACCCAGGACCGCTGGCGCGAGCACCTCGGGCGGGTGCGGGTCGACGGCGGCAGCCCGGCCCGGCGCACGGTGTTCGCGACCGCGATGTACCACTCCCTGATCAAGCCGTGCTTCGCCGACGACGAGAGCCCGTTCTGGCCGAGCTCCGGCCCGTTCGCGTTCGACGTCTGCACCATGTGGGACATCTACAAGACGCAGCTGCCGCTGCTGGCCGCGGTCGCCCCCGAGCGCTCGGCCGACCTGCTCGAGTCGCTGATCCGGGTCTGCGAGGAGGAGGGCAACTTCCCGATCGGCTACCGCATGGCCCGCGGCGCCGACCGCTTCTTCCGCCAGGCCAGCGCGCTCGCCCACACCGTGCTCGCCGACGCCCACGCGCTCGGCACGGCCCCGCTGGACTGGAACTGGGCGCTCGTGCACATGGTCGACGACCTGCGCCGGATGTACGGCGAGGACTTCTTCGAGCACGGCATCGTGCACCCGATCAGCCACACCCTCGACCTCGCCTACGCCCACCACTGCACCGCCAAGGTGGCCCGCGCCCTCAACGACGTGCACCTCGCCGAGGACCTCGAGCGGCGCAGCCGGCACTGGATCAACGCCTTCGACCCGGTCACCGGCCTGCTGCGCGACTCGGAGTTCTACGAGGGCGGCAAGTGGAACTACTCGTTCCGGCTGCTGCACGACATGGCCGCCCGGATCGCCCTCGGCGGCGGCGACGAGGAGTTCGTCGGCAACCTCGACCGGTTCTTCGGCTTCGGCGCCCCGCCGGTCACCCGGCCGGGCCGCCGCCCGCCGCCCGCGGAGATGCTGGCCGGCTACGCGCTGAACCGGTTCGAGGGCCTCAACAACGAGCCCGACATGGAGGCGCCGTGGGCGTACCACTACGCCGGGCGCCCCGACCGGACCGCCGAGATCGTGCAGGCCGCGCTCACCTGGCAGTTCGGCACCGGGCCGGGCGGGCTGCCGGGCAACGACGACTCGGGCGGGCTCAGCTCCTGGTACGTCTGGGCGTCGCTCGGGCTCTTCCCGGTGGCCGGGCAGAACCTCTTCCTGATCAACGCGCCCGCCTTCGAGCGCTCCGCCGTGCGCGTCGGCGACCGGGAGTTCATCGTGGAGACCAGCGGCCACCGATCGACGCCCATCGGCGCGGACGGGCTCGACGGTGACCCGGCCCCGCAGTACGTGCAGTCGGTGAGCCTCAACGGCAAGCCGCTGGACGCCACCCACATCAGCGCCGCCGAGATCCATCGGGGCGGCCGGCTGCACGTGCGCCTCGGCCCGGAGCCCTCCGGGTGGGGCCGCGACCGCCGGCACCGGCCCCCGTCGGCGTCCGACCGCGTACTCGCAGCGAAGGAGACCAGGTGACGTACATCAACCGCCGCCTCGTCATCGTGGTCCGGGCGGACCCGGTCATCTGCGGCCACTCCGGCGAGGCACGCAACCTCGCCGAGGTCGCCCTCCAGCGCGGCTTCGACGACGTCCGGCTGCTCACGTGGCCGATCGGCGCGCTGCAGGCGGCCGGGCTGCCGCTCAAGCCGCTCGACCGGCTGCTGCCCTACAGCCCCGGGATCACCGTCGAGCGGCCGGAGCCGGTCGGCGACTACCGGGTGCCCGACGGCCGGTACCTCGCCGGGCTCACCGGGCGGCTGACCGAGCTGCTGCTGGAGCCGGTGCCGACCACCTGCCTGTCCATGTACCTCGTCCCGCACGCCACCGTCGTGACCGACGCGGTCGCGGCCGTGCGCGCCGCCGGCTTCAACCCGGACGTGCGCACGGTCGCCAAGGCCGTCGGCTCCGACGTGACCAACGTGATCCGCTCCTGCCTGCGCGACGGGCGGATGGGCGCGGCGATCGCCCTGTTCACCACGTTCCTGGGCAACGACGAGCTGGTGGCGGTGTCGCAGTACACCCGCGACGAGATCGTCGCCGCGGCCGAGCAGGTCGACGCCCGCTGCGGCACCCGCTTCGCCGAGCAGTGCCGGCTGCGGGTCACCATCGGCTACCCGCCGATCGACGCCTCGGCCTACCTCGACCTCGATCCCGCCGCCGTCGACCGCGCGCTGGCCCGGCGCGGGCTGGAGCGGGACGGGTACATCCTCTTCCTGTCCCGGGTCGCGCGGGCCAAGGGCATCCACGACCTCGTGGAGGCGTACCGGCGCATGCGCTGCCGCCCCGCCGTGAAGCTCGTCGTCGCCGGCACCGGCCCGGCCCTGGAGGAGATCCGGGCCCTGGCCGCGGGCGACGAGCGGATCGTGTTCCTCACCGACGTCGACGACGCCGAGAAGCCGCTGCTCATGCGGGGCTGCGCGGCGTACGCGCTGCCGACCCGGCCCGAGCCCGACTTCGTCGAGACGTTCGGCATCGCGCTGACCGAGAAGATGCTGGCCGGCGGCGGACCCGTGGTCACCACGCTCACCGGCGGCACCGGCGAGGCGGTCGGCGACACCGCCGTGATCGTCGAGCCCTTCGACGTGGACGGGCTCGCCGCGGCGCTCGACCGGGTGGTGCTGGAGATGCCGCCGGCCGAACGGGCGGAGCGGGAGACGCGGGCGCGGGCCTACGCGATGGCGTTCGAGCGGAGCGCGGTCTTCGATCGCCTGTTCCCGGATGCGGTACCGTCCGTCCGGTGAACGACTACCGTGCGCTGGGCGAGGCCGCGTGGGCGTGGGTGCTGGAGCAGGTGCGCTGGTGCGACGGGCCCTGGCTGCCCACGACCGTGCCCGGCGACATGGCCGACGACCGGGACTCGCTCTACGCCGGGATCGCCGGGCTCGCGCCGGTGCTCGCGGAGATCCGGCAGTATCGCGCGCTCACGGCGGCCGAGCAGGAGCTGGCCGCCGGCATCGTCGCGCGGCTCTCCCGGGAGGTCCCGTCGCGCACGGACGTCTCGCTCTACGACGGGCTGGCCGGGGACGTGACGGCGCTGCGGCTCCTGGCGCCCGGCTCGGAGGCGGTCGCCGTCGCGCGCATCCTGTCGTTGCCGTCGCCGGAGTACCACGACGTCATCTCCGGCACCGCGGGCGTGCTGCTCACGCTGTCCTGGCTGGGGCTCGGCCGCCCGTCGGCCGCCGCGGCCCTCGCCGAGGCCGGTGAGGAGGCCGAGGGCGGGCTCGACTGGCGGATGAAGCCCGGCTACCCGTCGAGCAGCCCGAACTTCTCGCACGGCACCGCGGGGGTCGCCGCCGCGCTGGCCCTGGCCGGCCGCACCGACGCCGCCCGGCGCGGGGCCGGGCATCTCCTCGCGATCGCCGACCTGTCCGACGGCGGGTTCGTCGTGGAGCACACCATTCCGCGCTCGAAGCGGGAGGTGGAGCCGGTGACCTTCACCTGGTGCCACGGGCCCGCCGGCACCTCGCACGTCTTCGCCGCCCTGGCCCGCGCGGGCGTGCCGTCGATCGGCGACCACACGGTGACCGAGCTGCGGCGGCGCTGCCTGCGCTCGACGCTCACCTCGGGCATCCCGCAGCGGCTGCGGCCGGGCTTCTGGGACAACGACGGGCGCTGCTGCGGCACCGCGGGCGTCGGCGACATCCTGCTGGACGCGGCCCAGTCCCTGGGCGACGCCGAGTACCTCGACGGCGCCCGCACGATGGGCGACGCCCTGGTGTCGCGGGCCGTCGACGGGCGCTACTGGCGCTTCGTCGAGTACCGCATCGAGGAGCCGCTGCTGCCGCCGGGCACGACGTGGATGCAGGGCGCGGCCGGGATCGCGGCGTTCCTGCTGCGCCTGGCCCGCGTGTCCCAGGACGGGCTCTCGGCCCCGATCGTCGATCGCCCCGACCAGTACTTCGCCGTCCCGGACGAGCTGCGCGTCTCGCTCAGGGGCCTTCCCGGCTCGGCAACGCCAGCCGGGCCAGCCCGGACCGGGTGAGCCGGACCCGGCTCGTGTCGTGGCCGCCGGCCGCGGCGATCTGGTCGGCGAGGTCGTGGGCGGCCGCGAGGCGGTGCCGCCGGCGCCGGCGGTCCCGCAGGCCGCCCGCGGCACGGTAGCGGTGGCGCTGCCGCCAGCCGCCGGCCAGCGCGTCGAGCTCGGCGGGCGTCAGCACGCCGGTGTCTACCTCGGGCTGCATGACCGCCCGCATGGCGTCGCGCTCCGGGCGCACCGCGATGTGGAACACGGTGCTGACGATCGCGATCGCGGCCAGGGAGATGACCACCATCAGCACGATGACGACCAGGCCGTCGCCGCCGCTGAGCACGGTGGTGGAGTCCCACAGGAAGTGCAGCACCATGGCGGTCAGCATGAGGACGGGCCCGAGCACCGGGCGCCGCCGCTGCCCGGGCGTCCCGAGCAGGTAGACGAGGCCGGCGCCGAAGACGGCGCTGTAGAGGATGTGCGACGTGAAGCCGGTCAGCAGGCGCAGGACGTCGGTGTGCAGACTCGTGGCGAGCTGGTGGCTGCCGAACTCGTCGGGCGCGGACCGCAGCGCGTAGAGGACGTCCTCGACGACCTCGAAGCCCAGGCCGGTGAACGCGCCGAGGATGAAGCCGTCGTAGGCGGTGCGCACCACGCGCGGGGCCAGGAACATCAGCAGGAGCACGCCGCTGCCCTTGCCGAGCTCCTCGAAGACCGGCGCGGTCAGCCCGGCGCCCCAGTCGAGGGAGAACTCCTGGCTGAGCAGTTTCTGGTACAGGTGCAGCATGCTGGTGTTGGCGTGGACGGCGATGGTCCAGGTGGCGCCGAGACCGCCCCACACGAAGCCCGCGATCACGAGGCCGCGCGGCTGCCGGGAGTAGCGGTCGATGCGGGCCGTGAACCACCACAGCAGCAGCCCGTAGACCGCGAAGATTCCGCAGCCGGTGGCCAGGGCCGGCCCGTACACGCGCACCTGCGAGCCGACCAGGTCGTACGCGTAGTGCAGACCGTAGCCGACCACGCCGGCGTAGACCCAGAAGCAGGCGTTGCGGGGCTGCCACAGGCTGAACCCGTTGCCCCACCCGGTCCGCTCGATCGCCGCCTGCCGCGCCGCGATGCTCATGCGCTCCCTCCGTCCTGCGCCGGCTGCCCTTCACGCGTCGGCTGCACCGAGCGGATCATGCCCGTGATCGCCGGTGCGGAGCTGACGTCTGCCGTCTCCGGGCCCAGCACTTCGATCTCCACCCCCGTCCGGCCGAACACGAACGCGGCCACCAGCCCCCGGGCGTGCGCCCCGGCGAGGTGCGCGGCCACCCCGCGCCGGCCCGAGCCGGTGCGGATCGCCACCGGTGTGCCGGTCACCCGCGGGTCGCCGTTGCCCCGCAGGCCCGCGTCGGTCTTGCGGATCTGTGCCAGCAGCTGCGCCGGCGTGCCGTCGTAGCGGTCGGCGGTCACCGTGAACCGGGCGCCCTCGTATGTCACCGAGGCCCGGTTCGGATAGCCCGCGCCGCCGGTGGAGCGGCGCAGCCCGCTGACCAGGTTCGCGCCGGCCGCCGGGCTGAACTGCACGTCCGGGCCGACCTGCACGACGTCTCCGGCGCGCACCGGGTCGCGCAGCGGCACGGCGGCGTCGACGGCCGGCAGGATCCCCAGCGCGACGGCCACCAGCAGCGCGACCAGCCCGGCCGGCACCAGCGTGCGGCGGTCCAGCCCGAGAAGCCGGCGCTCGACCGGCACCCAGTGCTCGCGGCGGTGGCGGCCTGGACCTGGGCCTGGGCCTGGTGCCGCGATGTGCGTCATGGAGCCTCCCAACCCCGCCGCCCATCGGGGCCGCCGGGTGATCGATCACGACGCTACCAGCCGAATTGTCGGTTTCGCGGCTTCGGTGCCCGGGGGCTCGGGCCGGGTAGCCGCCGTCGACCTGGGGCTTCTGGCCGGTCTCCGGCGGTTTCTGGTTGTGGTGGCTGGGGTTCGGGCCGGGTGGCCGCTGTTGACGTGGGGCTTCTGGCCGGTTTCCGGCGGTTTCTGGTTGTGGTGGCTGGGGTTCGGGCCGGGTGGCCGCTGTTGACGTGGGGCTTCTGGCCGGTTTCCGGCGGTTTCTGGTTGTGGTGGCTGGGGTTCGGGCCGGGTGGCCGCTGTTGACGTGGGGCTTCTGGCCGGTTTCCGGCGGTTTCTGGTTGTGGTGGCTGGGGTTCGGGCCGGGTGGCCGCTGTTGACGTGGGGCTTCTGGCCGGTTTCCGGCGGTTTCTGGTTGTGGTGGCTGGGGCTCAGGCCGCGTAGCCGCCGTCGACGTCGAGCTTTTGGCCGGAGATGAACCGCGCCCGGTCGCTCGCCAGGAAGCACACCGCCTCGGCGATGTCGGCCGCGGTGCCGAAGGCGCGCAGCGGGATGTTCGAGCGCGTCACCGCCAGCGCGTGCTCGTGCAGGTCGCCGCTGGCCATCAGGCGGGCCGCCATGCCGTCGGTGAGCATGCCGGGGCCGACGCAGTTGGCGCGGACGCCGAAGCGGCCCTCCTCGGCGGCGATGCCCCGCATCAGCGACTCGACCGCGCCCTTCGGCACCGCCGACAGCCCGTCGCGCACCGGGAAGCGCCGCGTGGCCGCGGTGGTCACCGCGACGATGCTGCCGCGGCTCGCGCGCAGCGCGGGCAGGGCCGCGCGCACGATGTTGAACGTGGCGAGCACGTCCTGGGCGACCTGCTCGGCGAACCGCTCCGGCGCGATCGTGCTCAGGTGCATCATCGGCACGTGGGGACCGGCCGCGTGCACGAGCGTGTGCACCTCGCCCGCGCCGGCGATGAGCGCGGCGCAGGCCGCCGGATCGGTGAGGTCCGCGCGTACGGCGGTCGCTCGCCTCTGGGTGGTCGCTCGCCAATCGGTGGTCGCGCCGGTTTCGTGCACTTGCTCATCTGCGGTGTTCGCGCCGGCCTGGGTCGCGCCGGCCCGGGTTGCGCCGGCCTGGGTTGCGCCGGCCTGGGTCGCGCCGGCCCGGGTTGCAATGGCCTCGATCGCGCCGGTCGGAGCCGCGCCGGCCTGGGTCGTGCCCGTCCGGGCCGTGCCGGCGTCGGTGCCGGTGTCGGTGTCGGCGGGGTTGGCGGCGTTGAGCTCGGCGGCCAGGGCGGCGGCCGCGTCGGCGTCCGAGCGGTACGCGAGCACGACCGCGCACCCGCGCGCGACGAGCATCCGGGCGACCGCGGACCCGATGCCGCCCGTCGCCCCCGTGACGACCGCGACGCCCGGGCGCGCGGCGAAATCCTGCTCCATGACGGGTACATTACCAAGCAAGCGTTTGTTAGAGTGTCGGCCGTGGAGCTGAAACTCGGGGTCATGCCCGCGCACGGCGGTGCGGGCCCGGCCACCGTCGCGCGGTTCGTGCGGCTGCTGGAGGAGCTCGGCTGCGAGTCGGTGTGGGCGGTCGAGCACGTGATCGTGCCGGACGACTACGACAGCTCGTACCCGTACGACCCGAGCGGCCGCATGCCGCTGCGCGGGGACGACAACATCCCGGACCCGCTGCACTGGCTCACGTTCGCCGCCGCGCACACCACGACGCTCAAGCTCGGCACCGCGATGCTCATCCTGCCCGAGCACAACCCGGTCGACCTGGCCAAGCGCCTCGCCACCGTCGACGTGCTCAGCGGCGGGCGGCTGCTGGCCGGGATCGGCGTCGGCTGGCTGCGCGAGGAGTACGACGCGCTCGGGGTGCCCTTCGCCGGGCGCGGGGCGCGCGCCGACGAATACCTCGAGGCCATGCGCGCGCTGTGGACGCAGGCGCCGGCGCGGTACGACGGCCGCCTGGTCTCGTTCGGACCCGTGCACTCCCGGCCCCGGCCCACGCGCGGGACCGTGCCGATCGTCGTCGGCGGGCACAGCCTGGCCGCGGTGCGCCGCGCGGCCCGGTTCGGCGACGGGTGGTATCCGCTGGGCGTGCGCGGCGACGAGTTCGCCCGGCTCCGGCAGGCGCTGCGGGACGAGTGCGCGGCGCTGGGCCGCGACCCCGACGAGGTCGAGGTGACCGCCCGCGGCCCGGGCGAGCGGGGCGAGCTCGAGCGGCTGCGCGCGCTCGGCGTGGCCCGGGTCGTCATCCGTGCGGACCCGGACGATCTCGTCGGCATACGGGACAAGGTTCGTCGCTACCAGCGGGAGGTTCTCGGGGCATGAGAACGGTCATCATCACCGGCGCCGGCCAGGGGCTCGGCCGCGCGCACGCGCTCGCGTTCGCCGCGGCCGGCTACCACCTGGTGCTCAACGACCTCGGCGCGGATCGGCTGCGGAGCGTCGCCGAGGAGTGCGCGTTCGGACAGGGCGCCGTGACCTGCGTGCCGGGGGACATCGCCGACTGGGACTTCGCGGCCGCGCTGATCGAACGCGCGGTGGCCGTGCACGGACGTGTCGACGCGCTGGTGAACAACGCCGGGCTCGCTCGCGACCGGATGACCACCAATGTCACCGAGGACGAGTGGGACTCCGTCATCCGGGTCAACCTCAAGGGCCACTTCGCCCCGCTGCGGCACGCGTCCGCGCACTGGAAGGCGCTCGCCAAGGCCGGGGAGCCCGTGGCCGCGCGGATCGTGAACACCACCTCCGGGGCGGGGCTCATGGGCAGCGTCGGGCAGGTCAGCTACAGCGCCGCGAAGGCCGCCGTGGCCGCGGTGACGCAGGTGGCGGCGGTGGAGCTGCGGCGGTACGGGATCACGGTCAACGCGATCGCGCCCAGCGCCCGCACGCCGATGACCGAGGACGTCTTCGCCGACGCCATGCGCGCGCCCGAGTCCGGGTTCGACGCGATGGCGCCGGAGAACGTCTCGCCGCTGGTGGTGTGGCTCGCCTCCGAGGAGGCCGGGTTCGTGACCGGCCGCGTGTTCGAGGTCTCCGGCGGCAGCGTGGGCCTCGCCGACGGCTGGCAGCACGGCCCGGCGACGGACGTGGGCCGTCGCTGGGAGCCGGACGAGCTCGGGCCGGTCGTGCGCGGCCTGCTCTCCCGCGCGCCCGAACCGGCGGCCGTGTATGGCGCCTGACGTCCACACCGCCGGCGCTCCGGACGACGCCCGTCCGTCCGGCGCGTCGCCGGCGTCCGGTGATGTCCGTTCGTCCGCCGCGTCGCGAGCGTTTGACGATGTCCGTTCGTCCGGCGCGTCGCCGGCGTCCGGTGATGTCCGTTGGTTCGGTGGGTCGCCGGTGTCCGGCGACTTCCGTCAGGAGGTGCGGGCCTGGCTCGCCGAGCACCTCACCGGACGGTTCGCGCCGCTCGTCGGCTCCGGCGGCCCCGGACGCGAGCACGAGCACCTGCGGCTGCGCGCGGAGTGGGAGCGCGAGCTGGGGGCCGGGGGCTGGATCGGGCTCGGCTGGCCGGAACCCTACGGCCGCGGCGCGAGCATCGCTGAGCAGGTCGTGTTCTTCGAGGAGTACGCGCGCGCGGGCGGTCCGGGGCGGCTGTCGCACATCGGGGAGTACCTGCTCGCGCCCACGCTCATCGCCCACGGCACCGAGGAGCAGCGGGCCCGGTTCCTGCCGCCGATCGCCCGCGCCGAGGAGCTGTGGTGCCAGGGGTACTCGGAGCCCGGCGCCGGCTCCGACCTCGCCGGGGTGCAGACCCGCGCCGAGCTCGCCGGCGGCCGCTGGCGCATCACCGGCCAGAAGGTGTGGACGTCGCTGGCGCACATCGCGGACTGGTGCTTCGTGCTCGCGCGCACCGGTGCGCAAACGCGCAAGAACGGACTGTCGTACCTGCTCGTGCCGATGCGCCAGCCCGGCGTCGACGTGCGCCCGATCGTGCAGCTGACCGGCACCTCCGAGTTCAACGAGGTCTTCTTCGACGGCGCGGAGGCCGACGCGGGACTGGTCGTGGGGGAGCCCGGCGACGGCTGGCGGGTCGCGACGAGCACCCTCGCCTTCGAGCGCGGCGTCGCGACCCTGGGTCAGCAGCTCGGGTTCGCCCGGGAGCTGGAGTCCATCATGGACAGAGCGCGATCCACCGGTACCGTGGAGGATCCGATCATCGCCGACCGCATCGCGAGCGCCTGGGCGGGACTGCAGGGCCTGCGCCATCACGCGCTGCGCACCCTCTCCGCGACCGAGCCCGACCCCACCGCCGCGTCCGTCGCCAAGCTGCTGTGGGCCAACTGGCACCGCGACCTCGGCGAGCTGGCCCTGGCCGTGGAGGGCGCGGCCGCGACGGTCGCCCGGGCCGCGCCCTACGAGCTGACCGACGCCCAGCGCCTGTTCCTGTTCACCCGCGCCGACACCATCTACGGCGGATCGAACGAGATCCAGCGCAACATCATCGCCGACCGGCTCCTCGGCCGCGTCCCCCGAGCCTAGGAGTGTCCACAGTGGAGTCCTTTGCCGGTGAGTTCACGCCGGAGCAGACGGCGCTGCGCGAGTCGGTCCGCGACTTCTTCGCCTCGCCCGGGTACAGCTGGGCCCGCCTCGCCGGCGAGCTCGGCCTCACCGCGCTCGCCGTCGCCGAGGAGCACGGCGGCTTCGGCGCCACCGCGGTCGAGGCCGGCATCGTGCTGGAGGAGGCCGGGGCCGCGCTGCTGTCCGCGCCGCTGCTGTCGACCACGGCCGCGATCCTGGCCCTGGACCCCGCGTCCGGCCCGCCGGAGCCGCCGATCGGCGCCCCGGCCCTGTATCCCGCGTCCGGACTGCTGGCGTCGCTGGCCGCCGGCGCGACGATCGGCGCCCTGGCCCTCGGCGACGGCGTCGAGGCCCGGCCGAGCGCGAACGGCATCGTCCTCGACGGCCGGGTCGAGCACGTCCTGGACGGCGACGCCGCGGACGTGTTCCTGGTCGAGGCGGCCGGCGACCTGTACGCGACCGACGCCGCCGTCGTCCAGGCCGTGCCCACGCTGGACACCACCCGCGGCCAGGCGACCCTGATCCTCACCGCCGCCCCGGCCCGCCCCGTCGCCCCGGGCGGTGCCGCGCACGCCCTCGCCGTCGTGCGGGCGCTGCTGGCCGCCGAGTGCGTCGGCGTGGCGCGGGCCGCGCTGCAGTCCACTGTGGATCATCTGCGCACCCGCCACCAGTTCGGTGTGCCGCTGTCGACGTTCCAGGCGCTGCGGCACCGGGTCGCGGATCTCTACGTGCTGCTGGAGCAGGCGACCTCGACGGCCCGCTACGCCCTGCGCTGTCACGGCACCGCCGAGTTCGCGGTCGCCGCGCCGCTGGCGAAGCTCTGCGCCGCCGAGGCCGCGTGGACGATCACCCGCGAGTCGATCCAGCTGCTCGGCGGGATCGGGTTCACGTGGGAGCATCCGGCGCACCGGTACCTCAAGCGGGCCACCGCCGGCCACCTGCTCTTCGGCGACCCGCCCACGCTGCGGCGGCAACTGCTCGCGCAGGTACTGTAATCGGCAGATGTCGATTGCGTCACCTAGACTGCGCGGCATGAGACGAACCCTCGTCATCGCCGCGGCGGTGGTGCTCGCCGCCGTCACCTCCGCCGCCGTCGCCCCGTCCGCCTCCGCCGCCACCGTCCGCCCCTTCGGCTCGGTCGTCGAGGCCGAGTCCTACGACGCCCAGCACGGCGTGCGCGTCTTCGCCGACCCGGCGGCCTCCGGCGGCCACGCGGTCGCCTTCTCCGGCGGCGACCGCCTGCGCCTCGACGCCGTCGACTTCGGCGCGCCCGGCCAGGCCAGCGGCTTCGCCACCTGGCGCTCCTGCGCGACCGGCACGGGCACGGTCGAGCTGCGGCTCGACTCGCCCACGGCCACCCCGTTGCTGACCTTCCAGCCCGCGGGCGGCACGTGCGCCCAGTGGTTCCAGTCGAGCACGCGCATGGGCGTGGCCACGACCCCGACCGGCGTCCACGACCTGTACCTGTCGTTCACCTCGCCCTCGCGGTGCGAGTTCTACCGGCTCGACAGCTTCCAGATGATCAAGCAGACCGGCCCGCCGATCCCGTAAGTTTCACGCCGCACCCGGTCGAACGCCGCGCCCCCGGATCGATCGGCGGCGTGTGCCCCCTGGCGCGCGGCAGCCGGCGCGTCGCTGACGCGGACGGGGGCGTTACTGCGGCGGGGCGGGCGGCGCGGCGGCTGCCGTGGCGTCCAGGAAGCGCGGGACCTGGCCGCCGCCGTCGACGAGCAGGGACGTGCCCGTGATGTAGCCGGCCAGCGGGGACGCGAGCAGCAGCACCGCGTCCGCGATGTCGTCCGGGGTCGCCATGCGTCCCAGCGGTACCGTCGCCGCCACCGCCGCCAGCGCGGCCTCGTCGCCGTAGTGGGCCTCGTTGTCCGACGTGCGCACCACGCCCGCCGTCACCGTGTTGACCCGCACCCGCGGGGCCCACTCGAGGGCCAGCGCGCGCGTGAGGACCTCCAGGCCGCCCTTCGCCGCCGCGTACGCGGCGGTCCCGGGCGCTGGGCGCAGGGCCGACACCGAGCCGATGTTCACGATCAGGCCACCCGTGTCCTGGGCCTGCATGACCGCGTTGGCCGCCTGGGCGACGAAGAACGGGGCCAGGAGGTTGAGCCGGACCACGGCGGTCACGAGGTTCGCCGAGGCGGTGGCGGCCGGCACCGGCGGGCCCCCGCCGGCGTTGTTCACCGCGAGGTCGAGCCGGCCGAAGGCGTCCACGGCGGCGGCCACGAGCGCCGCGGCCTCCTGCGGCTCGCGCACGTCGGCGCGGTGGAAGGCCACGCCCTCGGGCAGGTCGCCGGGGTCCTTGCGGCCGCAGGTGAGCACGCGGTAGCCGGCGAGCGCCAGCCGTGCCGCGATGGTGCGGCCGATGCCGCGGGTGCCGCCGGTGACGAGCGCCGCCGGACTAGAGCCGCTCGATGATGGTGACATTGGCCGTACCCCCGCCCTCGCACATCGTCTGCAGACCGTACCGGCCGCCGCGCGCCTCCAGCTCGTGCAGCAGCGTCGTCATGAGCCGGGCGCCGGTCGCGCCGAGCGGGTGGCCCAGCGCCACCGCGCCGCCGAGGGGGTTGACGCGTTCGAGGTCGGCGCCGGTCTCGTGCTGCCAGGCGAGCACGACCGGTACGAAGGCCTCATTGATCTCGACGAGGTCGATGTCGTCGATCGTCAGGCCGGCCTTGCGCAGGGCGTGCGCGGTCGCCGGGATGGGGCCGGTGAGCATGTAGACGGGGTCGTCGGCGAGCACGCTGAGGTGGTGGATGCGGGCGCGGGGGCGCAGCCCGTGCTCGGCGACCGCGCGCTCGGAGGCGACGAGCAGGGCCGCGGCGCCGTCGGAGATCTGGCTGGCGAGGGCGGCGGTGACGACCCCGCCGGGCTTGAGGGTGGGCAGGGAGGCCATCTTCTCGAGGGTGGTGTCGCGGCGCGGGCCCTCGTCCACCGAGACCCCGGCGATCGGCTCGATCTCGCGCTCGAACCGGCCGGCGTCGATCGCGGCGGCGGCGCGGCGGTGGCTCTGCAGGGCGTAGCGCTCCATCTCCTCGCGCGTGAGGGCCCACTCGGCGGCGATGAGCTCGGCGGCGCGGAACTGGCTGATCTCCTGGGTGCCGTACCGCGCGTGCCAGCCGGACGAGCCGCGGAACGGGTCCTCGAAGCCGTACTGCTGCCCGGCCAGCATCGCCGCCGAGATCGGGATGGCGCTCATGTTCTGCACGCCCCCGGCCACGACCAGGTCGGCGGTGCCGGACATGACCGCCTGCGCGGCGAAGTGCAGGGCCTGCTGCGAGGAGCCGCACTGCCGGTCCACGGTCACCCCGGGCACGTGCTCGGGCAGCCCGGCCGCGAGCCAGCTGGTGCGGGCGATGTTCCCGGCCTGCGGGCCGAGCGCGTCGACGCAGCCGAAGATCACGTCGTCGACCGCGGCCGGGTCGACGCCGCTGCGCTTGACCAGCGCGGTGAGCACGTGTGCGCCCAGGTCGGCGGGGTGGATGGCGGCCAGTGCGCCGCCGCGCCGGCCGACCGGGGTGCGGACCGCCTCGACCAGATATGCCTCCGTCATGCCCGAGACCTTACCAAGCGAGCGCTTGGTTGGTAAGGTGCCTCGCATGGAACCGTTGGACGCCCGCACGATCCCCGATCTGGTGCGGGCCGGCGCGGCGCACTACCGGCGGCGCGAGGCGGTCGTCGACGGCGACGTCCGGCTCACCTTCGCCGATCTCGCCGCCGAGGTGACCCGCTGTGCCGAGGCGCTCGCCGCGCGCGGCATCGTCAAGGGCGACCGGGTGGCGCTGTGGGCGCCGAACGGGTGGCGGTGGATCGTGGCCGCCCTGGGCATCGTCTCAGCCGGCGGAGTCCTCGTGCCGCTGAACACGCGGTTCAAGGGGGCCGAGGCCGCGTACATCCTGGCCCGCAGCGGCGCCCGGCTCCTGCTCGTCGACGACGGCTTCCTCGGCAACCGCTACATCGACTCGCTCGCCGAGGCGGCGGCCGAGACCCCCACCCCGGCGCTCACCGACATCGTGTCCTTCGCCGACTGGGACCGGTTCATCGCGGTCGGCAAGGGCGTCGACGCGGTGGTCCACCCCGGCGACCTCTCCGACCTCTTCTTCACCAGCGGCACCACCGGCCGGCCCAAGGGCGCCATGCTCACCCACGGGCAGAGCACCGAGCTCTACGTCGCGTGGAGCGAGCTCGCGGGGCTGCGGGAGGGGGACCGGTACCTCCTGGTGAACCCCTGCTTCCACACCTTCGGCTACAAGGCCGGCGTCATCGCCTGCCTGCTGCGGGGCGCCACGATCGTGCCGCAGGCGGTCTTCGACGTGCCGGTCAGCCTCGACCTCGTGCAGCGGGAGCGGATCACGGTGCTGCCCGGGCCGCCGACCCTCTACACCTCGATGCTCGACCACCCCGGCCGCTCCGGCTACGACCTGTCCAGCCTGCGGGTCGCGGTCACCGGCGCGACGACCGTCCCGGTGGTGATGATCGAGCGGCTCCGGGCCGAGCTGGCCCTGCAGACCGTGCTCACCGCGTACGGGCTCACCGAGTCGTGCGGGACGGCCACCATGTGCCGCCCCGACGACGACCCGCGGACCGTCGCGACCACCTGCGGCCCGGCGGTCCCCGGCGTCGAGGTCCGCGTCGACGAGTCCTCCGGCGAGGTGCTGGTCCGCGGCTACAACGTGATGCGGGGGTACTTCCAGGACCCCGCCGCCACCGCCGAGGCGATCGACGCCGAGGGCTGGCTGCACACCGGCGACGTCGGCGTGCTGGACGAGCGCGGCTACCTGCGCATCACCGACCGCCTCAAGGACATGTTCATCGTCGGCGGCTTCAACGCCTACCCGGTCGAGATCGAGCAGGTGATCGCGAGCCACCCGGCCGTCGCCGACGTCGCCGTCGTGGGGGTGCCCGACGCCCGGCTCGGCGAGGTGGCCCGCGCCTACGTGGTGCCCCGGGCCGGGCTGCAGATCGACGACCTCGCGGCCTACTGCCGTAACCGCCTCGCCAACTACAAGCAGCCCCGCTCGTTCGTCCTGCTCGACGCCCTGCCGCGCAACGCCAGCGGCAAGGTGCTCAAAACGACACTCCGGAGCGCCTGAATGGACACCGTCATCGTCACGGGCGGCGGCAGCGGCATCGGCGCCGCGGTCGCCCGCCTCGCCGCGGAGCAGGGCCTGCGCCCGGTCGTGTGGGACCTGCGCGGCGGCGACCTGGAGGTGGACGTCCGCGACCCGGGCGCGGTGCGGGCGGCCCTCGCCGAGACCGGACCCGCCCGCTATCTCGTCAACAACGCGGGACCGGCCAGCGGCGGCCCCGCCCTCGCGTTCGGCGACGGGCTCGTCGCCACCGCCGGCAGCATGGAGCTCGTCACCTCGGCCTGGCTGGCCACCGGCCCGCCCGAGGGTTCGGCCGTGGTCAACGTGGCCTCCGTCGCCGGCAACTTCGTCGGTACCGACTCCGCCTGGTACAGCGCCGGCAAGGCCGCGATCGCGGGCTACACCCGGCACCTGGCCACGAGAGTCGCGCCCCGGGTGCGAGCCAACGCGGTCGCGCCCGGCTTCATCGACACGCCCCGCATGGCCGGCTTCGCCGACACCCCGCTCGGCCGCTCACTCATCGAGCGCAACCCCATGGGCCGCGCCGGGCGCCCCGAGGACGTCGCCGCGGCCGTGCTCTTCCTGCTCTCGCCCGCCGCCGCCTACGTCAACGGCGTCCTGCTGCCCGTGGACGGGGGCTGGACCGTCACCCAATGACCACGCCCACCGCATACGGTCACGACACCGTCCAGCCGGCGGGCGCCACCCCCCGCAACTCGGAAGGGAGTCCACTGTGGACGCCGTCATCGTCTCCGCCGCGCGCTCGCCCATCGGCCGCGCCTACAAGGGCTCGCTCGCCGGTGTGCGCGCCGACGACCTCGCCGCCCAGATCGTCGGCAAGGCCCTGGCCAAGGTGCCCGCGCTCGACCCGGCCACCCTCGACGACCTGATCCTCGGGTGCGCGCAGCCGGCCGGCGAGCAGGGATACAACCTCGGCCGCCAGGTCGCGATGCACCTCGGGCTCGACATGGTGCCTGGCACCACCGTCAACCGGTACTGCGCCTCCTCGCTGCAGGCGATCCGGATGGCCTTCCACGCCATCAAGGCGGGGGAGGGCCACGCGTTCGTCGCGGCCGGGGCCGAGATCGTCTCGCACTACCCGGCCGGGAAGGCCGACGGGATGCCGGACACCCGCAACCCCCGCTGGCCCGAGCGCACCTCCACGCTGCCCTGGACCGATCCGCGCGCGAGCGGGGGGCTGCCGGACGTGTACATCGCGATGGGCGAGACCGCCGAGAACGTCGCGTCGCTGTGCGGCATCACCCGCCGCGAGCAGGACGAGTTCGGCGTGCGCAGCCAGAACAACGCCGAGAAGGCCCAGGCCGACGGGTTCTGGGAGCTCGACATCACGCCCGTCACCCTGCCCGACGGCACCGAGCTGGCCCGCGACGACGGCCCCCGCGCGGGCGTGACGCTGGAGAAGGTCAGCACGCTGCAGCCGGTGTTCCGGCCCGACGGCACCGTCACCGCCGGCAACTGCTGCCCCCTCAACGACGGCGCGGCGGCCGTCGTCGTCATGAGCGCGTCCCGGGCCCGCGAGCTCGGCCTCACCCCGCTGGCGCGGATCGTGGCGACGGGCGTGTCCGCGCTGAGCCCCGAGATCATGGGCCTCGGCCCGGTCGAGGCGAGCCGGCGGGCCCTGCACAACGCCGGCATGTCCATCTCGGACATCGACCTCATCGAGATCAACGAGGCCTTCGCCGCGCAGGTGATTCCGTCGTACCGCCAGCTCGGCGCCGACCCCGACAAGGTCAACGTCCACGGCGGCGCGATCGCGGTCGGCCACCCCTTCGGCATGACGGGCGCGCGGATGGCCACGACCCTGCTCAACGGGCTGTCCTTCCGCGACCGTAGCGTCGGCCTGGAGACCATGTGCACCGCGGGCGGGCAGGGCATGGCGCTGATCCTGGAGCGGCTGTCGTGACCGGTCACCTGGCGGGCAAGGCCGTCGTCGTCACCGGCGCGGGCCGCGGGCTCGGCGCCGCGTACGCGCGCCTGGCCGCGGCCGAGGGCGCCGCCGTCGTCGTCAACGACGTCGACGCGGACCTGGCCGCCGCGGTCGTCGAGGAGATCCGCGGCGCGGGCGGCCGGGCGGCGCCGTTCGTGGGCTCGGTCGCCGACTGGGACCGGGCCGGCGAGCTGGTGACCGCGTGCGTCGAGGAGTTCGGCGCGATCGACGGCCTGGTCAACAACGCCGGCATCTTCCGCCTCGCCGCCCCGCTGGAGCAGGACCCGGCCGAGTTCCGCGCCGTGCTGGAGGTGAACGTCCTCGGCACCGCGTACTGCGGCCTGCACGCCATCCGCGCGATGCTCGAGCGCGGCACCGGCTCGATCGTCAACGTGACGTCGGGCTCGCACGCGGGCTCGGCCTCGATGGGCGCCTACGGGGCCAGCAAGGGGGCGGTGGCCTCGTTGACGTACTGCTGGGCCACCGACCTCGCGGGCACCGGCGTGCGCGTGAACGCCGTGTCCCCGAACGCGCACACCCGGATGGCCGACGCGTACGAGGCGTACCTGGGCGCGGCCGCCCAGGGCCAGAACGTGGCTAAGTCGCCGGCCCTGAACGCCCCGGCGGTGGTCTACCTGCTCGCGGACGCGTCCTCGGCCCTGCACGGCCAGATCGTGCGCATCGACGGCGACGAGCTGTCGATGGTCGCCCACCCGGTCGTCCAGGGCCACGGCGCCCGGAACCCGGCCTGGACGGTGCCGGCGGTGGCGGCCGCCTTCGCCGCGGGCGAGGTCGGCCCCCTGAGCCCGCTCGGCCTGCAGCGCGTCTGACCCGCCAGGCGCTCCCGGCCGGGTCTGCGATCGCCGTCGTCCGCCGGGTCAGTATGGCCCGCCTCACCTGGTGCTCCGCGCGGGGTCGCTGTTAGCCTCCCGCCGTGCGAGTGACGGTGGGAGTTCTGGCGGTCGGCGTGATGGCGCTGGCCGGCTGCGGCGATGCGCCCGCGGCCCCCTCGGCGGCGGCGTCGGCCACGTCGGCCACGTCGGCGGCGGCTCCCACGTCGGCGGCCGCCCCGCCCCCGTCGGCGTCCGCGGCCCCGGTCGCCACCCCGGCCGCGGCGGACACGATCGCCTACACCGTCGTGCAGCCCAAGACGCTGCTCGGCCGGGCGGCCGCCACCGAGGCCGCCATCAAGGCGCAGGGCGTCAAGCTGAGCGACGCGTGGGGCGTGCGCTCCGGCGGGACGAAGGTGGCCGGCGCCTACGGCACCACCGGCAAGGAGAACGTGCTGCTCTTCGCCGCGTCGACCGCCGACATCACCGACCCGGCCGCGTTCGTGGAGCAGGTGGCGACGCAGGGCTTCGGCAAATACAGCTTCCGGCCCGTCGACGGCGGTCCGCTGCGGGGCGCGGTCCGGTGCGCCGACGCCTCCACCGCGGCCACCCCGGCGACCGTATGCCTGTGGGCCGACGCGTACGACACCGGCGTCATGTACTTCTTCTTCGGCGCCGCGCGCGACGCGGAGCGCCTGCTGCCGCAGGCGCGGGTCGAGATCGAGGTCGACAAGAACAAGTAGGCCCGCGGCCGAATCGGGTTGATCGCGGGCCGGGCGTCTGCCACGATGCCTCGACTCATCAACGCCGGGGGATGTCGGGGGATCTCGTGTCGGACACCGATGCGGCACGGTTCGTGCTGGTTCGTTCGCGCTGGCAGGCGGCCGTCCCGCTGGGGATCACGGTCGTGTTCCGGGCGCTGATCGTCGCCTACGCCCTGGCGCTCGGCGCCCAGGGGCTCATGCTGTTCGCCGTCCTGGCGGTGTTCGGGGTGACCGGGGCCATCGGCCTGCTCGCGTTCGTGGCCACGCTGACGGCGCCGCCGGCCGAGGTGACCGGTGACGGGCTCCGGCTGCGTGAGCTGGCCGTCTCGACCGGGCTGACCGACATCGCCTGGCCCGAGGTGCGGGCCGCGTGGATCGCGTACCTCGGCAGCCAGCGGTGCCTGTTCGTGCTCGCCGGCGACCGGGACCGCCCCTACTTCTCGCCCGTTCCCGAGGGGCCGGGGGCCGCGGCCGCGGTGCGGGACCTCAGTGGCGGCACGGTCACCGTCGCGGACGAGCCGCCGCCCCGCCCGCAGACCGGCTCGCCGGTGTTCCGGCTGGCCGGATACGGGCGGGTGCGCCGGACGCCGTTGGCCGTGGCGGTCCTGCCGTGGGTGGCGATCCTGGTCCTGCTGCCGTGGCTGACCCATACGACACCGGCGTGGGACCAGCCCTGGTGGCCCGGCAACCACTGAGCTGACCCCGGGCCCGGCCGGCATTTGCGCGCATGGATCACCATCGCAAGGGTGATGGGATCTTCACACGCCGTGTCAGGGGCCGCCGGGTGGCTGGCGGGCTGTGCGGCACTCGCGGCCGCGGGCGTGCCGGCCGCGCCGCCGGTGGTGGTCGTCGGGACGGTGGTCGCGGCCGGGGCGGCGCTGCTGCCCGACTGCGACCACCCCAGCTCCTGCGTCGCGCACACGTTCGGCCCGGTGACGAAGTTCCTGTGCCGGCGCATCGGGCGGGCCTGTGCCGTGCTGCACGCCCGGACGCGCACCCCGCTCGACGTCCGTGACCTCGACGGGCACCGCACGCTCACGCACACCGTGCTCTGGGCGCTCGTCACGGGACTGGTCGCGGCCGTGGGCGGGTGGCTCGGGGGCATCGCGGCGGCCGCGGTCGTGACGTTCGCCACGACCGGGCTCGCCGTGCGGGCGCTGTGGCCGAAGCGCAAGCGGGGCACGCTCGGGGCGACGCTCGGCGGGGCCGTCACCGCCGCGGCGCTCGTCACGTTCGGGCCGGCCGGCGGCTGGTGGTGGCTCGGGCTGCCGGTCGCGTTCGGGTGCCTCGCCCACATCGCCGGGGACGCGCTGACCAACACCGGGGTGCCCGCGCTGTTCCCGCTCCGGCTCGGCGGGCGGCGCTGGCGGCGGCTGCGGGCCCCGCGCGGGCTGCGCTTCGGCACCGGTGGCCGCGCCGAGCACCTCGTCCGCTGGGCGATGGTGGCCGGCGCGATCGGAGCGGGCTGGCTGCTGGCCGCCTAGCCCGCGCGCACGTCACTTGCGGGACAGGCCGTCCACGAACAGCGAGGTGCAGTCCTCGGCCAGGCGCGTGATCGGGTACTCCCTGGTCGGCTTGAACCAGCGCACCGACAACCACACCGCGTCACGCATCAGGCGGTACAGAATCTTCGGATCGAGGTCCGAGCGGATCACGCCCTGGTCGATCCCGGCCTCGATGACCTGCAGCCAGGCGGCCTGGACCTCCTTGCCGGCGGTGCGCAGGTATCCGAACCGCTCGATCTGGATCAGGTAGTTGACGTCGTTCTGGTAGATCTCGGTGGCGTGCGGATGTGCCTCGACCACCTCGAGCGACGCCACGATCAGGTCGTGCAGGCGGGTGCGCGGGTCCGTGTCGGCGGCCAGCACCCGCTTGTAGCGTGTCCGCAGGTCCTCGAGGTAGGAGGTGATGATCTCGTCGACCATCGCCTCCTTGGACTCGAAGTGGTGGTAAAGGCTCCCGGACAGGATGCCGACCTCGTCGGCGATCTCACGCACTGTGGTCGCCGCCACGCCCTTGTTGGCGAACAGCGCCGCGGCGCTGGCGAGAATCCGCTCGCGTCGTTCTCCAGACTCCCGCGCCATGCCGTTGTCCTTTGCAGAGAAGGTGATGTATCCCGCCGGAGTGTACCGACCCCGCGAGAAAACGAGTGTAGCGTAATCAAGCAAGCGCTTGGTACGGTCGTGTGGCAAGTCAGCCTGCGGGAGTAAGGCGGCCAAACACAGCGATGGCGAACAAGCAGATGTCCCCCGACGAGGTCGTGGCCCGGTTACGCTCCGGCATGACCATCGGGATCGGCGGCTGGGGGTCGCGGCGCAAGCCCATGGCCCTGGTGCGCGCGATCCTGCGCTCCGACCTCACCGACCTCACGATCGTGACCTACGGCGGCCCCGACGTGGGCCTGCTGCTGGCGGCGAAGAAGGTCCGGCACGTGATCTACGGGTTCGTGTCGCTCGACTCGATCCCGCTCGAGCCGCACTTCCGCGCGGCCCGGGAGAGCGGCGCGGTCGAGGTGACCGAGTACGACGAGGGCATGCTGCGCTGGGGGCTCTACGCGGCCGCCTGCCGGCTGCCGTTCCTGCCCAGCCGCGTGGGCCTCGGCTCCGACGTGCTCACCGTGAACCCGTCCCTGCGGATGGTCACCTCGCCCTACGGCGGCGAGGAGTTCGTCGCGATGCCGGCCCTGCGGCTCGACGCGGCCCTGGTGCACCTGAACCGGGCCGACGTGCACGGCAACGCGCAGTACCTCGGCAAGGACCCGTACTTCGACGACCTCTTCTGCACCGCGGCCGAGCAGGCCTACGTGTCCGTCGAGCGGATCGTCCCCACGGCCGAGCTGACGCGGGACGCACCCGTGCAGAGCCTGCTGCTGCAGCGCTGGATGGTGCACGGCGTGGTCGAGGCCCCCGGCGGCGCGCACTTCACCTCCTGCGACCCGGACTACGGGCGCGACGAGGCCTTCCAGCGCGAGTACGCCGATGCCGCCGCCGATCCCGAGCGCTGGCGGCAGTTCTACGAGCGGTACCTCGACGGCGACGAGGCCGCCTACCGGGCCGCCGTCGAGGCCAGGAGCGTGGCGGCATGAGCGGTCCGGAGCGGAGCGGAGGGGCCGCTCATCATGAACGCAGTTTCCTCATGCCGGCGCCGGAGCTTGCGGAGGTGACGGCATGAGCGGTCCGGAGCGAAGCGGAGGTGGCGGCATGAGCGGCGTCACCCGTGCGGAATACTGCGCGATCGCGTGCGCCGAGGCCTGGCGCGGCGACGGGGAGATCCTGGCGAGCCCGACCGGCGTGGTGCCGAGCATCGCCGCCCGCCTGGCCCGCGCCACGTTCGCGCCCGACCTGCTGCTCTCCGACGGCGAGGCGATGCTCGGCGTGGGCACCTGGGCGCTCGGGCAGGCCCCGGCCGAGGTCGAGGGCTGGGCGCCGTTCCGGGCCGTGTTCGACCTGCTCTACACCGGGCACCGGCACGTCATGATGATGCCGAGCCAGATCGACCGGTACGGCAACGCCAACATCTCCGCGATCGGCGACTTCGCGCGCCCGACCCGCCAGCTGCTCGGCGTGCGTGGCGCGCCCGGCAACACCGTGAGCCACCCGACGAGCTACTGGGTGCCGCGCCACGGCAAGCGCTCGTTCGTGGCGGCCGTCGACATGGTCAGCGGCGTCGGCTACGACCGGGCCGCCGCCGACCCGGCCGCCGGCAAGTACCACGAGCTGCGGCGGGTCGTCAGCAACCTCGGCGTCTTCGACTTCGGCACCGAGGACCACCGCATGCGTCTGGCGTCGGTGCACCCGGGCGTGACGGTCGACGAGGTCCTCGCCGCGACCGCCTTCGATCTGGTCGTACCGGCCGAGGTCCCGCAGACCCGCGAGCCCACCGAGGACGAGCTGCAGCTCATCCGCGAGGTGATCGACCCCAAGGGCGCCCGCTCCCGGGAGGTGTCCGGGTGAGCAGTGCGCTGCGGACGCCGATCTGCGAGCTGTTCGGGGTGCAGTACCCCATCGTGCAGACCGGCATGGGCTGGGTCTCCGACGCCGGGCTCACCGCGGCCACCGCCAACGCCGGCGGCCTGGGCATCCTCGCCAGCGCCACCCTGTCCTACGACGAGCTCGTCACCGCGATCGCCGGCGTCCGGGCCCGCACCGACAAGCCCTTCGGGGTCAACCTGCGCGCCGACGCGCCCGACGCCGGCCGCCGGGCCGACCTGCTCATCCGCGAGGGGGTCCGGGTCGCCTCCTTCGCCCTGGCGCCCAAGCCGGAGCTGATCGACAAGCTGAAGTCGGCCGGCGTGGTGGTGGTGCCCTCCGTCGGTGCGCGCCGGCACGCCGAGAAGGTCGCGGCCTGGGGCGCCGACGCCGTCGTGGTGCAGGGCGGCGAGGGCGGCGGGCACACCGGCCCGGTGCCGATCTCCCTGCTGCTGCCCCAGGTCGTCGACGCCGTCGGCATCCCGGTCGTCGCGGCCGGTGGCTACCACGACGGGCGCGGGCTCGTCGCCGCGCTCGCCTACGGCGCGGCCGGGATCGCCATGGGCACCCGGTTCCTGCTCACCACCGACAGCCCGATCGCCGAGGACGTCAAGCGCCGCTACCTCGCCGCGACCGTCACCGACACCGTGGTCACCGACGCGCTCGACGGGGTGCCGCAGCGCGTGCTGCGCTCCGGGTTCGTCGACGCCCTCGCGAAGCCGTCGGTCCCCGGGCGGCGGCTCGCCCGCGCGTTCGGCAGCGCCCGGGCGTTCCGGAAGCTCTCGGGGCGCTCGTGGGTGTCGCTGCTGCGCGAGGGGCGGGCGATGCGCGGGCACGGGCTGCGGTACGACCAGGTGCTCCTGGCCGCGAACACCCCCATGCTCATCCGCAACGCGATGGTCGAGGGGCGGCCCGACGCCGGCGTCATGGCCAGCGGGCAGGTCGCGGGGCTCATCGACGACCTGCCCAGCGTCGCCGAGCTGGTCGAGCGGATCATGGCCGAGGCCGAGGCCGCGCTGAAGCGGCTGGCCTGATGCCCGCGTACGCGATCGACGGCGTCGTCCCGGTCGTGCACCCGGAGGCCTACGTCCACCCGACCGCGGTGCTCATCGGCGACGTCCACGTCGGCCCCGGCTGCTACGTGGGGCCCCTCGCCAGCCTGCGCGGGGACTTCGGCCGGATCGTCATGCTGGACGGCTCGAACCTGCAGGACTCCTGCGTCATGCACACGTTCCCGGGCACCGAGGCGGTGCTCGGCCGGCACGGCCACGTCGGGCACGGCGCGGTGCTGCACGGCTGCGTCATCGGCGACGGGGCGCTCGTGGGCATGAACGCGGTCGTGATGGACGGTGCCGAGATCGGGGCGGAGGCGTTCGTCGGCGCGCACGCGTTCGTCAAGGCCGGCTTCGTGGTGCCGCCGCGCACCCTCGCGGCCGGGTCGCCGGCTCGCGTCGTGCGCGACCTGACGCCGGCGGAGCTCGCCTGGAAGGCCAACGGCACGCGGGTGTACCAGGAGCTGGCCGTGCGCAGCCGGGCCTCCCTCCGCGAGGTCGAGCCGCTGCCGGCGCCCGAGCCCGACCGGCCCGCGCTGCCGACCGGCCCCGAAACCGCGGTCCCGCTCGGCATCGCCCGGGCTAGTGAACCAAACAAGCGCTTGGTAGAGTGATCGCATGCTGGAGAAGACCCCAGGTCACGGCCTGCTCGCCGGGCGCACGGTGCTCGTCACCGCCGCCGCCGGCACGGGCATCGGGTTCGCGACCGCCGAGCGCTGCCTGGAGGAGGGCGCCACCGTCGCGATCAGCGACCGGCACGAGCGCCGTCTCGCCGAGACCGCCGAGCGCCTCGGCGTGCTCGCGGTGCCGTGCGACGTCACCGACGAGGCCCAGGTCCAGCGGCTCTTCGACACCGTGACCGAGCGGCTCGGCGGGCTGGACGTGCTCGTGAACAACGCCGGGCTCGGCGGCACCGCGAACATCGTGGACATGACCGACGAGCAGTGGTCCACGGTCCTCGACGTGACGCTCACCGGCACCTTCCGCTGCACCCGGGCGGCGCTGCGGCACATGATGCCCCGCGGCCGGGGCGTGGTGGTCAACAACGCCTCGGTCATCGGCTGGCGGGCGCAGGAGGGGCAGGCGCACTACGCCGCGGCCAAGGCCGGGGTCATGGCGCTCACCCGCGTGTCCGCCGTCGAGGCGGCCCGGGCCGGGGTGCGGGTCAACGCGGTGGCGCCCAGCCTCGCGATGCACCCGCACCTGGCCAAGGTCACCACCGAGGAGCTGCTCGCGGAGCTGTCCCAGCGCGAGGCGTTCGGGCGGCCGGCCGAGCCGTGGGAGGTGGCGAACGTGATCGTCTTCCTGGCCAGTGACTACAGCACGTACATGACCGGCGAGGTCGTGTCGGTCAGCAGCCAGCATCCGTAGAGGGAGTGTCATGGTCGACGACAGTGCCGCCGGACGCATCGGCGAGCCGTTCACCCTCGACATCGAGCGGGGCAAGATCCGCGAGTTCGCCCGGGCCACCCGCTCGGCCAACCCGGCCTACCTGGACACCGAGGACCCGGTCGTGCCGGCGACGTTCCTCACCACCGCGTTCTTCTGGCAGTCCGGCGCCGCCGACCCGTGGGAGGCGGTGGCGATGGACCAGCACAAGGGGCTGCACGCCGAGCAGGAGTTCGTGTTCCACGGCCCGCCGCCGCGCGCCGGGACCCGGCTCACCGGGGTGTCCCGGATCGAGTCGGTGACCCGCAAGGAGGGCCGCTCCGGGCCGCTCGCGTTCGCCGTCATGGTGACCGAGTTCCGCGACGAGACCGGCCGGCTCGTCGCCACCGCGAGGCTGACGGGGGTGGAGGCCGGATGAGCCCCTTGGTCGTCGGGCCCCTCACGCGCACCGACCTGGTGAAGTACCAGGGCGCCTCGGGCGACTTCAACCCGATCCACCACGACGAGACCTTCGCCCGCGACTCCGGCCTGCCGGCCCCGCTCGCGCTGGGCATGCTGCAGGCCGGGTTCCTGGCCACCTGGGCCACCGACGCGTTCGGCGCCGAGAACGTCCGTGCGTTCCGGGTCCGCTTCGCCGCCCGGGTCTTCCCCGGCGACACGGTCACCTGCGACGGCACCGTCACCGCCCGCCGCCCCGGCGAGCTCGACGTCGAGATGACCTGCACCAAACAGGACGGCACCGTCGCCGTGTACGGCTGGGCGACCTTCGCGACCGAAGAGGACGAATGATCACCTCGACTGTGGACGAGCGCGGCATCGCCGAGATCGTCATGGACAACCCGCCCGTGAACGCGCTGCCGGTCAAGGGCTGGTTCGACCTCGCCGCCGCGCTGGACGCGGCCGGGGCCGACCCGGCGGTGCGGGCGGTGGTGCTGCGGGCCGAGGGCCGCGGCTTCAACGCCGGCGTCGACATCAAGGAGCTGCAGGCCGCCAAGGACTTCGGCGCGCTCGTCGGGGTGAACAAGGGCTGCGCGGCCGCGTTCGCCGCCGTCTACGACTGCCCCGTGCCCGTCGTCGTGGCCGTGCAGGGCTTCTGTCTCGGCGGCGGCATCGGGCTGTGCGGCAACGCCGACATCATCGTCGCCGCCGACGACGCGACCTTCGGGCTGCCCGAGGTCGACCGGGGCGCGCTCGGCGCCGCGACCCACCTGTCGCGGCTGGTGCCCCAGCACCGGATGCGCGCGATGATGTACACCTCGGCCACCGCGACCGCCGCCGAGCTGCACGCCTTCGGGTCGGTGCTGCGGGTCGTGCCGCGCGGGCAGCTGCGGGCGGCGGCGTTCGAGGTCGCGGCGAACATCGCGGCCAAGGACCCCAACGTCATCCGGGCTGCCAAGGAGTCGCTCAACGGGATCGACCCCTGGGATCCGAAGCGCAGCTACCGGTACGAGCAGGGCTTCACCTTCGAGCTGAACCTCACGGGCGTCGCCGACCGCGTGCGGGACGAGTTCGGCCGATGAGCGTGGACCTGTCCGACACGCCCGCCGAGGCCGCGTTCCGGGCCGAGGCCCGCGACTGGCTGCGCGTGAACGTGCCCGCCGAGCCGCTGCCGTCCGGCGACACCCGCGAGGGCTTCGCCGCGCACCTGGACTGGGAGCGGCGGCTGTTCGACGCGCGCTGGGCGGTGGTGTCGTGGCCGTCGGCGTACGGCGGCCGGGACGCGTCGCTGTGGGAGTGGCTGACCTTCGAGGAGGAGTACTACGCCGCCGGCGCCCCGCAGCGGGTCACCCAGAACGGCATCTTCCTGCTCGCCCCGACCCTGTTCGAGTTCGGCACCGACGAGCAGCGCGACACCCTGCTGCCGCGGATGGCCGCGGCCCGGGACCTGTGGTGCCAGGGCTGGTCCGAGCCCGGCGCCGGCAGCGACCTCGCCGCGATCGCGAGCCGCGCGGTGCGGGCCGAGGGCGGCTGGCGGCTGCGCGGGCAGAAGACGTGGACGACCCGGGGCGCGTTCTGCACCCACCTGTTCGGGCTCTTCCGCACCGACCCGGACGCGCCCCGCCACCGCGGCCTCACGTACTTCCTCGTCCCCCTCGACACCGAGGGCGTGACCGTGCGCGGCTTCGGCCGCCTCGACGGCGACGAGGGCTTCGCCGAGGTCTTCTTCGACGACGTCTTCGTCCCCGACACGGCCGTCCTCGGCGGCCTGCACCAGGGCTGGAAGGTGGCGATGGCGACCACCGGCTCCGAGCGCGGCCTGACCCTGCGCTCCCCGGGCCGGTTCCTGCACGCCGCCGAGCGCCTCATCGCGCTCGCGATCGCCCACCGGGACCGGCTGCGGCCGGCGACCCGGGAGCGGGTCACCCGGGCCTGGCTGCGCGCCCGCGCGTACCGCCACTTCACCCTGCACCAGGTCACCGGCCTGGTCGAGGGCCGCCCGCCCGGCGCCCGCTCGAGTCTCAACAAGCTCTACTGGTCGCAGCTGGACATCGACCTGCACGAGGTGGCGCTGGAGCTGCTGGGCGCGCAGGCACTGCTCGACGGCCCGTGGACGCGCGGCTACCAGTTCTCCCTCGCCGGCCCCATCTACGCGGGGACGAACGAGATCCAGCGCAACATCGTCGCCGAGCGGGTGCTCGGCCTGCCCCGATAGGTCCGCCGATGCGATTCGCCCCCACTGACGAGCAACTCGCCTTCGCCGACGCGGTCCGGGCGCCCCTGGCGGCCGGCGACTGGGATGCCCTCGCCGCGATGGACGTCTTCGCCGACCTCGGGCTCACGGCGACCGAGTTCGTGGGGGTGCTGGAGGCGGCCGGGTACGCGGCGATCGACGAGCCCTTCTCCGCCACCGCGTTCGTCGCGGGGCCGCTGCTGGCCGCGCTCGGCGATCCGCGGGGCACCGACGGCTCCCGCATCGCCCTGGCCGGGCCGGGCGGGCTGACCCCGTTCGGCGCCAAGGCCGACTGGATCCTGCACCTCGACGCCGGCGTGGCCCGCATCGGCGCCGCGGCCGGAGCCCCGGCGTCCACCGTGGACCCGTTCCTCGCCGCGGCCGTCTCCACCGGCGCCGACGTCCTCACGCACGACCCGGCCCTGGTGCGCCCGGCGCGGCTGCGGGCCGGGCTGGCGCTCGCCGCCGAGCTCGTCGGGCTCGGGCGGCGGATGCTCGACCTCACCGTCGCCTACGTCAAGCAGCGCCACCAGTTCGGCGCGCCCGTCGGCAGCTTCCAGGCCGTCAAGCATCACCTCGCCGACGCCCTGCTCGGCCTCGAGTTCGCCGCGCCCGAGGTGCTCGCCGCCGCCTGGGCCCTGGAGCACGACGAGGACGCCGAGCGGGCCGTGGACGCCGCGGTCGTGCTCGCCGCCGAGGCCGCCCACGAGGCCGGGCGCGCCGCGATCCAGTGCCACGGCGCGATCGGCTACACGGTGGAGTACGAGCTGCACCGGTACGTCAAACGGGCCTGGGCCCTGGAATCCCTGGCGGAGACCGGTGCCCGGCTGGACCGCATCGCCGCATCCCTCGCCCTTTCGGAGGCAACCTCATGAGTGACGACGTCGTCCTCTACCGCACCGAAGGCCCGGTCGCCGTCGTGACGATGCACCGGCCGCAGTACCGCAACGCCCAGAACTCCCGGATGACCTACGCGCTCGACGACGCCTTCGGCCGGGCCGCCGCCGACGACGACGTCAAGGTGATCGTGCTGGCCGGCGCGGGCGAGCACTTCTCCGCCGGCCACGACATCGGCACCCCCGGCCGTGACATCGACCAGAGCTTCGAGCGCCGCGCCGGCCTGTGGTGGGACCACGTCGGCAAGGAGGGCGCCGAGAGCCGCTTCGCCCGCGAGTCCGAGGTCTACCTCGGCATGTGCCGGCGCTGGCGGGAGCTGCCGAAGCCGACGATCGCCATGGTGCAGGGCGCCTGCATCGCCGGCGGGCTCATGCTCGCCTGGTGCTGCGACCTCATCGTCGCCGCCGACGACGCGTTCTTCGCCGACCCGGTGGTGCGGATGGGCATCCCCGGCGTCGAGTACTTCGCGCACCCGTGGGTCATGGGCCCCCGCTATGCCAAGGAGTTCCTGTTCCTCGGCGAGCGCGTGCCGGCCGAGCGGGCCCTGGCGCTGGGCATGGTGAACCGGGTCGTGCCGCGCGCCGACCTGGAGACGTCCACGATGGACATCGCGACCCGGATCGCGGCCATGCCGCGGCTGGGGCTGGCGCTGACGAAGAAGGCGGTCAACCAGGCCGAGGACCTGATGGGCCTGCGGGCCGGGATGGACTCGGTCTTCGGCCTGCACCACGTGGCCCACGCGCACAACGCCGAGGTGGGCAAGGACGCCCTGGCCGGGCACGACGCGCGCTCGATGCGTTCCTCATGAGCGCCCAGCGGTACTCCGGCAGCGTCGCCCTCGTCACCGGGGCCGCCTCCGGCATCGGGGCGGCCACCGTCCGCCGGCTGCTGCGCGAGGGCGCCCGGGTCGCGGCCCTGGACGTGGCGCCCATGGAGGAGTCGGGCGACGACGTGCTGGCGCTGCGGTGCGACGTGCGCGACGAGGCCGAGGTCGCCGCGGCCGTGGCGCGCGCCGCGGACTGGGGCGGCCGGCTCGACCTGGTGGCCAACGTCGCCGGGGTGGCGTCCTACCAGCACACCTCGGACGTGACGCTCGCCGAGTGGGAGCGCATCGTCGGCATCAACCTCACCGGCACGTTCCTGGTGGCGCGGGCCGCGCTGGAGCCGCTCGTGGCCGCCCGCGGGGCGATCGTGAACGTGGCCTCCCTCGCCGGGGTGCGCGGGTGGCGGTACAGCGCCGCCTACTCGGCCGCGAAGGGCGGCGTGGTCGCGCTGACCCGCTCGCTGGCCGTGGAGCTGGCGCCCTCGGGGGTGCGGGTCACGTGCGTGTGCCCCGGCTCCGTCGACACGCCGCTGCGGGCGGGGCTGGCGCCGGTGCCGGATCCGCATCCCCGGCTCGCGGGCATCGGCGGGGCGCTGGTCGACCCGCCCGTGGCCGATCCGGCCGAGGTCGCGGCGGCCATCGCATATCTGGGCTCGGCCGAGGCCCGCTTCGCCGCCGGTGCGGTGCTGCGCCTGGACGGGGGAGCGGGTGTCTGAGTTCCCGGCGTCCAGAGTGGACGCGTTCTACGCCGACGGCTCCTGGAGCGCCGACACGATCGCGGACTACGTGGCCCGCAACGACCCCTCCGGCATCGCGTTCCACGCGCCCGAGGGGACGTTCACCTGGCGGGAGTACGACGAGCTGTCCTCGCGCCTCGCCATGTCCTATGTGGAGCAGGGCTTCGCGCCGGGGGACCGGCTCGCGGTGCTGCTGACCGGCGGCGCGCTGACCCACATCGCGTATCTGGCCGGGCAGAAGGCCGGCCTGGTCACGGTCGGCATCGGCCCGCGGGCCGGCGACGCCGAGATCGCGCACCTGCTGCGCAAGACCGGCGCCGCCCTCGCCACCCGGGCCGAGCACCGGGGCCGCCCGGGCGCCGCCATCGCCGCCGCGTGCGGCGCGCACCGCCACGTGCTGCTGGACCTCGAGACCCTGCCCGCACGGGGGCTGGCCGAGGCCCGGATGGGCCCGGACGACCTGTTCTTCCTCAACTCCACCTCGGGCACGACCGGCCTGCCGAAGGTGGTGCGCCAGACGCTGAACAACCGCAAGTACTTCGGCCCCCTGGCCCACGCCGCCGGCCGCTTCGGCCCGGACGAGGTCGTCGCGAGCGTGCTGCCCGCCCCCTACGGCTTCGGCCTGTGGAGCGCGCACGTCGTCCCGGCGATGTACGGCTACCCGGCCGTCCTCACCGCCGAGTTCGACGCCGCCGAGACCCTGCGCCTGATCGAGCGGCACCGGGTGAGCGTGCTGTGCGCGGTGACGGCCCAGTTCATCATGCTGCTCAACAGCCCCGGCTTCGCCTCGGCCGACCTGTCCTCGCTGCGCGTCATGTTCACCGGCGGGGAGCGGGTGCCGCTGGCCCGGGCGCGCGAGTTCGAGGAGCGCACGGGCTGCACGGTGCTGCAGTTCTACGGCTCCAACGAGGCCGGCCCGATCTCGGTGACCACGGTGGACGACCCGCCGCACCGGCGCCTGACGACCGCGGGGCGCCCGATCCCGGCGATGCGGCTGCGCCTGGTCGGCGACGGCCAGATCTCCGTCGACGGCCCCGGCTGCACCCCCGGGTACCTCGACGACGACGCGGCCAACGCGGCCCTCTTCCGCCCCGACGGCCGGCTGCTGACCGGTGACGTCGGCGCGGTCGACGCGGACGGGTACCTCGCGATCACCGGCCGCATCGCCGACTTCATCATCCGCGGCGGGCACAACGTCAGCGCCCCCGTTGTGGAGGAGGCCGTCGCCGGGCACCCGGCGGTGGCGGCGGTCGCGGTGGTCGCCGCGCCCGACCCGGTGCTCGGCGAGCGGGCGTGCGCCTACGTGGTGACCCGGGCCCCGCTCACGCTGGACGACCTGCGCACCCACCTCGACGCGGGCGGGGTCGGCAAGCAGAACTGGCCCGAGCACCTGGTCGAGCTGCCGGCGCTGCCGCTCGGCACCGGCGGCAAGGTGGACAAGGCCGCCCTGCGCGCCGATGCCGCGAGGCGCTTCGCCCAGGCCTAGCCGGTCCGGACGGGCCGGCCGGCGATGCGCCGACCGGCCCGCGTGCCGCGGCGCGTCACCCCGTCCCGCCGGCCGGCGGGCGGATCCGCAGGACGTGCACGCCCGCCTCGCCGCTGTTGGCCGACGTCCGCGTCAGCCCGGTGGCCGCGGGTGTCCACGCCGGCCCACCGCGCCGCCACCATCGGCGAGCGCAGGTCGGCCGCCCAACCCGCGCGGCGCGCCGGTGGCCCGTTCCCGGCCGTGTTCAGCCCGCGAGGCTGATCAGCGTCTGGGCCACCTGCCCGTCGCCGATCTCGCGGCCGTCCACTGTGGCCGCGACGTCGAAGAGGTACCGCCGGCCACGCACCTCGGCCAGCACCGCGGTCACGGTCACGGCCTGGCCGATGCCGGCCGGGCCCGAGTGCCGCACGCCGATCCAGGTGCCCAGCGACGCCGTCGCCGGGGCGAACTGGGCGCGCAGGATGTCGGCCGCGGTGTCCTCCATGAACGCGATCATCGACGGGGTGCTCAGCACCGGCTCGGCGCCCGGCACGTGGTCCGTCGTCACGTCCTTCGTCACCGGGAACAGCCGGGTGTACGCCGCGCCCGGGGCCAGGTCCGTGCGCAGCAGCGCGTGCGGTCTTGCGGTGCGGGCCGGGCCGCGGCGGATGCGCACGTCGGCGACGATCCGGTCGGCGGCCGCGATGCGGACGGTGGCCGTGGTCGTGCTGCGCGCCGCGACGTGCGCCCGCAGCGGGCCGGTGAGCGGGTCGCCGTGCCAGATCAGCTGCTCCACGTGGCATTGCTCCGGCAGCGGTACCGGTGGCAGCCCCGCCGTCACCGTCAGGTCCAGGGGTTCGCCGATCGGCGCCAGCCAGATGTCGTCCACGCGCGCACTCCCGCCTTGACACGGTCTCTCCGACCGACACAGAATGGCACAACCAAGCGCTTGTTTGGTAGATGCGAGAGGGGTCGGCTCGTGCACTTCCCACCCGGAACGGCTCCGGCCGCCGGCAGCGTTCACGAACGGTACGTCGCGGACCGGCTGGCCGACGTCGGCCGCTGGGGCGACGAGACCCTGCCCGGTGTGGTGCGCCGGCACGCGGCCGAGGACCCGGACGGGCTCGCGTTCATCGCCGGCGACGACCGCATGACCTGGCGCGAGTTCGACGCGTGGTCGACGGCCTTCGCGCACCGGCTGGTCGCGGCGGGGCTGGAGCCGGGGGCGCGGGTCGGCGTGCTGCTGCCCGACGGGGTCGAGGTGCACGTGGTGTACCTGGCCGCGATGAAGGCCGGGGTGGTCGTGGTCGCGATCGGGCCGCGCGCGGCGCGGCTGGAGGTGCGGCACCTGCTCACCGTGGGCGGCGCGACGGCCCTGGTGAGCTTCGCGGAGCACCGCGGCGAGCCGGTCGCCGGGATCGTGGCAGGGCTCGGCATCGACACGCACCTGGTGATCGCCGACCTGTCGGCGCCCGTCGAGCCGGCCGGCCCGCTGGACGGCCGGGAGCTCGGGCTCGGGGACATCCACCTGCTCAACTCGACGTCCGGGACGACCGGGATGCCGAAGTGCGTGGTGCACAACCAGAACCGCTGGTTCTACTACCACGAGCTCGCGGTCGAGTGCGGCGACCTGCGCACCGACGACGTGTTCCTGACGCTCATCCTGGCGCCCTACGGCTTCGCGCAGTGGACGGCCAACTTCACCCCGACGCTGCTGGGCGCCCCGACGGTCGTGATGCCCCGCTTCAGCGCCGACGAGGCCCTGCGGCTCATCGAGCGCGAGCGGGTCACCGTGGTCTGCTGCGTCAGCACCCAGTTCATCATGATGCTCAACTCGCCGGTGCTGGAGGAGGTCGACCTGTCGTCGCTGCGGTGCATGTTCACCGGGGGCGAGGCGGTGCCGTTCGAGCGGGCGGCCGAGTTCGAGCGGCGTACCGGGGCCCGGGTGCTGCAGTTCTTCGGCTCCAACGAGACCGGCGCGCTGTCGCGGACCTCCGTCACCGACACCGTCGATCAGCGGCTGCGCACCGCCGGGAAGGTCATCGACGAGATGCGGGTCCGGCTCTTCGCCGAGGACGGCACCGACGTCACCGCCGCGGGCGGCCCGGGCCAGGCGGCGTGCGCGGGCCCGGCGACCTGCCTCGGGTACTTCGCCGACCCCGAGGCCAACGAGAAGCTCTTCACCGCGGACGGCTGGATGCTGACCGGTGACATCTGCACCATCGACGCCGACGGGTACCTTCGGGTGGTCGACCGCAAGTCCGACTTCATCATCCGCGGCGGCAAGAACATCTCCGCCGCCGCCGTCGAGGACCAGGTCGGCACCCATCCCGCGGTGGCGATGGTGGCCGCGGTCGCGGTGCCCGACCCGACCTTCGGCGAGCGCGTGTGCGCGTTCGTCGTGCTGCGCGAGGCCGCGACCCTGGACCTCGACGCACTGCGCGCCCACCTCGACGCCCGCGGCGTGTCCCGCGAGAACTGGCCGGAGCGCCTCGAGATCGTCGAGGACCTCCCGCGCGGCTCCGGCGGCAAGGTGGCCAAGGCGCAGCTGCGCGCCCGCCTCCGCGGGCCGCAACCGGCCGCGTAGCGTCCGCCTCCGCGGGCCGCGACCGGCCGTGTAGCGTCGGCCGCTGCGGAGCGCAACCGGTTGCGGAGCGTCGGCCTCCGCGGGCCGCAACCGGCCGCGTAGCGTCCGCCGCCGCGCCGACGGCGGAGGGTGAGGCCACGGGAGTAACGGTCCGCACCACGACGGACATCGCGGTAGCTCTCTGCTGCTGTTGCTTCTTGTTGTCAGCTCGAACGGGCCTGGAGCGCCTCGAGGGCCTTGTCGGCGTGGACGTCCATGCGGATCTCGCTCTTGACGACGGCGAGCACCCGGCGGTCGGTATCGATGACGAACGTCGCGCGTTTCGTCGGGACCAGGCCGCCGCCCAGCCCGCGCTTCACGCCGAACTGCTCGCGCACGGTGCCCACCGGGTCGGACAGCAGCGGGTAGCCGAGGCTGTGCCGGCTCGCGAACTCGGCCTGCTTCGCGACCTCGTCGCCGCTGATGCCGACCGGCTGCCCGCCGGCCTCGCGCAGCTCGCCGGCCATGTCGCGGAAGTGGCAGGCCTCGCGGGTGCAGCCGGCGGTGAGCGCGGCCGGGTAGAAGAACAGGACGACCGGGCCACCCTCCAGCAGCGTACTGAGCCTGCGCGGGGTGCCGGTCTCATCGGGCAGTTCGAAGTCCTCGACCACGTCGCCGACCTGCATTGGGGCTCCTTCCCGGGAACATCTCGCGCTCAATCCTGCCCCGGGCGCGGGCACCGGCGAAGACCGGGGTGGCGCCTAGGATGACGCCGTGACGATCACACTCGAGGCGGTGCGCGCGGCGCTGCTGGAGGCCTGCCCCGGCCTCGCGATCGGCGACATCCGGCCGCTGGACGCCGGGTTCACCAGCCGCCAGTGGGTCGCCGACACCGACGAGGGCCCGCTGCTGGCCAAGACCCCGACCCGCAACCCCGACCCGGCCCGCCTGCGCCGCCTCATCGCCGCGACCCGCCGAGCCGCCGACGGGGGCGTGCCGGTGGTCCGGTTCCGGGCCCTGCTGCCCCACTCGCCGGACGTGGGCGGCCCGCTGCTCGTGCAGGAGTACCAGGACGGCACGCCCGCCGACGGCGCCTGGGACACCATGGACACCGCGGCCCGCCTGACGTTCGCCGCCGACCTGGGCACCGTGGTCGGCCGCATCCACGCCTGCACCGGCCCCTGGTTCGGCGACGTGCTGGGCCGCTCCCACCACCCGGACGGCCGCACATTCCTGCACGCCCGCGTCGGCGAGTAGCTGTCGAAGGCCCCCGGCGTCCTGCCGCCACCCCTGATCGACCGCGCGGGGGAGGCCCTGCACCGCGCCATCGACGACGTACCCCCCGACACCCCGCCATCATTGGTCCACGGCGACCTGTGGCGCCCGAACCTGCTGCTGCGATCCGGCCGCATCACGTGCGTCCTGGACTTCGAACACGGCCGCTGGGCCGACCGGTTCCTCGATTTCGGTAAACTGGACGAGCACATCTTCGGAGCCTGGCCGGAGGGCCGCGACGCGTTCCTGACCGCGTACGATTCCGTGCTCCCGCTCCCGGACGACTGGCAGTCTCGAATCCGCCTGGGCAATGCGATCCACGCCTTGTCGTCGGCGGTATATTTCGCACGCTGGAATCCGGAGTTCGTGCCGGAGTACATTGCGTCACTGTCGGCGTGGCTGCACGAATCGTAGTTCGTCGCGCCTTCGTCGGATCCTGGAGGCGGCCCGCCGACGTCACCGCCGGGACGTTCGCGGTGCACCCGGTCGCCGTCGCGCTCGCCGACGTCGCCGAGGCCTGCACGAGGTGGGTCCGCGGTGGCCGGAAACCGTGCCACTTCGGCGGGCGACGCCGTTGCCGGCTGGCGCCGAACAGCGCGGCACACTCCTGCACTCGTGACTTCGACAGCGACGTGACGCGAGAGACCCCGCCGACCACTGCAGCTCCTCGGCCTGCTGCCGTAGCGCAACACGGTCAAATCCCTACCTTGCCAAGGCCCTGGCTGCGATTGGCTCGCAGAAGCGAGTACGCCACGCGTTGCACCCGCGATGCAGGACGATCGGCGCCCTGATTGCCGGGGCGCTGACAACGACGCAGGGGTGCTACCGGTGGCGGCGCCGTGCTCGACCCGGATGTGCGTGGTGTCTCACCCCGCTCGGTGAGCAGGACCAGCAAGCTGCTCGTGTCGCCGCCGTGCAGCGGGCCCGGCCGGACGCGACGTCGGTTGCTGCGCGGGGCGTGCCGCGTGCAGAGCGTCAGCAGGACCCGTGCGATACGCCGACGGGCGCGGTCTTGCCGTCACCAGGTGTCAGGCGTCGGGTGATGACGGTGGTGTCGCGTACTGATGTGGGCGTCGGCCGGGTTTGCGAGGCGTTTACGGGGAACCGGCTGGTTGTCAGGAACGGCCGGACGCGGTGCCGATCCGGAACCGATCCGGAACCGATCCGGAACGGACCTCACCCGATTCGCCGATTTTCAGGAAGTGAGCGACATGGCGACTGTTCGAGAGAAGGTCATGCAATACCTGCAAGACGCGCGTGCGGCGGAGTACGCCTTGACCACCCTGCTTGCTGTCAACATCGCCCTGACCCCGGAGGGGGAGTACCGGCGGCGGCTGGAGTCGCAGCGGCGACAGTCGCGCGAGCGGGTGTACCGGTTGTCGGATCGGCTGGACGAGTTGGGAGCCCGCCGCAGCGTGCGGCACCTGGGCATGGACATGGTCCGGGTGATGGGCGGGCAGGCCGTGGCGTTGGCGGCGGTGCCGGTGCAGCTGATGCGGGGGCCGGGGGGTGAGGAGCGGGTGTTGAAGAACGCCCGCGATCTGTGCGCGGCTGCGGCCGTGGCCGACGCCAACTATCGGGCGCTGGAGCAGGTCGCCCAGACCTGCCGGGACGAGCGCACCGCGAAGCTCGCTGTCGACCTGCGCGCGGAGAGCGAGGCGATGCTGTCGGAGTGCTTCGCGTCGCTGGACCGGCTTGCCGAGGCGGTGATCTTCGGCGAGGCCGAGGGGGAACCGGTGTATCAGGTCCAGCGCATCGGCGCGGTGCAGATGCTCGGAATCCCGCAGTTGCGCGAAAGCACGCACCGACTGCGCGACGAGGCCGCCAGCGTGTTGCAGCTCGCCCGGCGCGAAGCCACGCGCCAGGCGGACCAGAGCGTCGTCTGGGACTATGACAACCTCATGGAAGAGCAGATCCTCGAATGGCTGCCGCGGATGTCCCAGACGGAACTGGCCACTGTCGACGCCCGCGAGCGTGCGACGCGCAACCGGATGGAGATCCTCGAGACCATCCGCCGCCTGCAGGGCGCGGAGCCGTGGCCGGGGTACGACCGGATGAACGCCGGCGAGATCCGTGCCCGTCTGCGGGAGGCGGGCGAGGAACAGATCCGCGCGGTGCTGGACTACGAGCGCGGCCACAAGGACAGGTCCTCGATCCTCAACGCCTTTGAAGTCCAGGTTCCTGTCGCCACATGACGCCAGCAGTATGCCCGCGGAGGGCCCGCCAATGGTGGGCCTTCGCGGTACCTCGCCCTAACCTCGGCGCAATCCCATCACCGGGCGGCCGCACAACAACAGGCCCACCACGACCGCGACGAGCGCCACAGCGTAGCCGATCCGCTGGCCGTCGCGGGTAGCGAGGCCGAACTGCGGGGCGAACTGCGCCAGGTAGGCCGCGACGGCGAGGGCGAGCCAGGCCGTAGACGCGCCGTACGCGACGAGCATGACCAGCAGCATCGCGTACCACGGGTAGGCCGGCGCGGTAACCAGCAGCGCGGTGCCGACCATAGCGGCGGCGGCCCGCCACGGCTCGTCCACATCGACGGTCCGTAGCACGAGCACCGCCACGGTGGCCAGGACCACGACCGCGACCGGGCGCACGAGCGGGCCCGGCAGCACCAGGTCGAGCAGGGCGAAGCGAGAACCGCTGGCGTACCCCTCCTCGTGAAGGTATCCCGGCAGGTAGCCGAGGACGCCGCCGGGGCCGACGGCCAGCACGTGCGGCAGGTAGACGGCGCCGACCGCCCCGGCCGCGGCAAGCCCGACGGCGAGGGGCCGGCGCCGGGCCAACGCCGGCGCGAGCAGCGCGGGGGTCAGCTTGGTGGCGACCGCCAGCCCGAGGGCGGCACCGCCGAGCGCCGCCGCTGCCCCGGTCCGGGCCCGGGCCAGCACCAGCACCGCGACCGCGCTGAAGGCGGCCGCGACCACGTCCACGTGGGCGTTGTTGCCGGCCTCCAACGCGACCAGCGGGCACCAGGCCCACAACACCGCACGTCGGGGGTCGCGGCCGAGCCGGCGCAGCGCGTACCAGAGGAAGGCGCCGAGCCCGAACGCGAACACGGTCATCGTCAGCTGCATCGGCCGTTCCCGGCTGCCGGCGGGTGTCACGGCTGCCACGCCGGCGAAGACGGCCTCGGCGACGGGCGGGTAGATCGTCAGCACCTCGGGACGGTTGATCAGCGTGCAGCCGCCGGGAACGCACCAGTTTGAGGCGGCCGGCCAGAGGAAGGCGTCGCGGAGGTGCGCAAGCTGCGGGGCGGAGGGCGGATACTGGTACGGGTCGGTGCCGGTGAGCTGGACACGGCCGTCCCAGACGTAGCGATACATGTCGTCACTGCTGTTCGGCGGGTGCAGCGCGGCGATGAGTGGCAGCGCGGCACCACCGAGCAGGACCAGCGCGAGCGCGGTCCGGCGGTGCAGGCCGAGCACCAGGCGGGCGCCGACCGCGAACGGCAACCACATCAGCAAATACCATCGGCCCGGCAGCAACAGCAGGGCCGACATGGCAGCGAGACAGGCCGACGCCGCGAGCCGCCGGGTCACAGTCCGCCCCGGCCGGGATCGGCATGGTCGGTGCGAGATGCCCCGAACGCGGCCGGGCCGGCATCGAGGAGCGGCACGCCCACGACGTCGTGGAACATGAGCACGGCGGCGAACACTGTGCAGGGAGCGAGGAACGCAGGCTGCCGGTGCGGCGTGAACCGGCGCGACACCGTGGTCAGAGCGTCAGGCGAACGAACCATCGGTCGGCCTCCGTCTGGTCGGCCCGCGTGCCGGCCGGCACCATCGTGGTCACCGCCCGGGCGAACCGGCCGCTCGGGCATGCGGCGGCGACCTCGGCCGCGTCAGCCGCGGTGTCGACGTCCCGCAGCACGGGGAGGGCCGCCACCCGGAGGCCCAGCCCTACGAGCGCTGCGCGCGTGCGCGCGCCGGTCTCCCGGGTCGACATCGGGACGCCTGCGAGGACGTGGGCCGCCGCGGGGTCGCGCAGGCCGAGCGCCCACCAGCCGCCGTCCTGCGCCGGGCCGAGCACCGCATCCGCGTCCGCCAGGGCGTGCGCGGCGGCGACGAGGTGGCCGCGGTGCACCTGCGGCGTGTCCATGCCGACGAGGAGGGCAGCCACGCCAGGCAGCGCCGTGTCCGCGTAGGCGGCCGCCAACCGCTCACCGAGACCGTTGCCGCGCTGGTCGCGGCGGCGCCAGCCGGGCGGCGCCGGTAGCGGGCCGTCGGCCACCAGAGTCCGGGCCGTCGCCGGTGCCGCGGACAGGACGTCGACGGTGTCGGCGATCGCGGCGGCCGCGATCGTCGCCGCCTGCTCGGGTGTCCACGGTGGACAGAGCCGGGTCTTGACACGGCCGGGCACCGGCGCCTTGGCGAACAGCAGCAGCTGCAGCGGGTACGCGGTCATCCGGCAAGCACTCTGCGCATGTCGCGGACCGCCCGGGCGGTGCCGCGCACCGTGCCGGTCACCTTCGACCGCCCACCCGCGGTCCGCGGCGCGTAGTCGACGTCGACCTCGCCGATTCGCCAGCCGGCCGCGGCTGCCCGGACCACCATCTCCAGCGGGTATCCGAACCGCCGGTCGGTCAGGTCGAGCGCCAGCAGTGCCTCCCGCCGGGCGGCACGCATCGGGCCCAGGTCGTGGACCCTGATGCCGGCGGCCTGCCGGAGCCGCCAGGCCACGACGGCGTTGCCGAGCCGGCCGTGCACCGGCCACGCGCGCCGGGTCGTCGGGCGGCGCCGGCCGAGCAGCAGGTCCTGCGCCCCGGCCGCGACGGGCTCCGCCACCCGGGGCAGCTGCGCCGGGTCGAACGAACCGTCGGCGTCCATGAAGCAGACGACGTCGCGCGTCGCGGCGGTCAGTCCGGCGTGCGCGGCTGCGCCGAAGCCTTGCGGCGCCGCGTGGACGACCGTCGCGCCGTGCGCCTCGGCGATCGACGGCGAGCCGTCGGTCGATCCGTTGTCGGCCACGATCGGGTGGTAGCCGTCGGGCAGCCGGGACAGGACCCAGGGCAGCGCTGCGGCCTCGTTGAGGCACGGCAACACGACATCAGGCACGTTTCCGACGCTACCCACGGGTGCGGCGCAAGGTCGTACAAGCGAAGAATGACCCGACGATTGAGCCGGTACCAGCCACGAAATCACCCGGTGTCTACCCCGACCGGCACCTACCGTCAAGGCATGCGGATCCTGATCACCGGCGGCGCCGGATTCATCGGCCGGCACGTCGTCGACAAGCTCCGCGACACCGGGCATGACACGGTGGTGCTCGACCTGCTGCACCCGGCGGCGCACCGCCGGCCCTCCATGGACGATGGCGACGCGTCCGTCGTCCGCGCCGACCTACGCGACGCCGCCGCTGTCGCTGCCGTGCTCGCCGGTGTCGACGTCGTCGTGCACCAGGCCGCGATGGTCGGCATGGGTGTCGACCTCGCCGACCTGCCCGAGTACGTCGGCTGCAACGACCTCGGCACCGCCGTCCTGCTGGCCGGCATGGCCCGCGGCGGCATCGCCCGGCTCGTACTGGCCAGCTCGATGGTCGTCTACGGGGAGGGCGCCTACACCTGCCCGCGGCACGGCTCCACCCGCCCGGCCGCCCGTGCAGCCGCCGCACTCGCCGCCGGGCAGTTCGAGGCGTGCTGCCCGCACTGCGCCGCCGTCATGGACCCCGGCGAGGTCGATGAGGACGCACCGCTGCACCCGCGCAGCGTCTACGCGGCGACCAAGGTCGCACAGGAGCACCTCGCATCGGCCTGGGCCGCCGCCTGCGGCGGGAGCGTCGTGGCCCTGCGTTACCACAACGTGTACGGCCCCGGCATGCCGCGCGACACCCCGTACAGCGGTGTCGCCGCGATCTTCCGCTCGGCCCTCGAAGCGGGCCGCCCGCCCAGGGTATTCGAGGACGGCCAGCAGCGGCGGGATTTCGTCCACGTCGCCGACGTCGCCCAGGCCAACCTCCTCGCCGTCGCGGCGACGGGATCCGGCGAGGGCTTCCGCCCGTACAACATCGCCTCCGGCACACCGACGACCGTCGGCGCAATGGCGACGACCTTGGCCGACGCGATGCACGGCCCCGCACCCGTCCTCACCGGCGAATACCGGGCCGGCGACGTGCGCCACGTCGTCGGGTCCACGCTGCGCGCCCGGCGCGAACTGGGTTACGTCGCCCGGATCGGACTCAACGACGGCATGCGCGACTTCGCCGTCGCGCCGCTGCGATCCTGATGCCTCGCCAGAGCGCGGTGCAGGCGATGGGCCGCTGACCCAATCGTAGGGCGTGCGGGCCGAGACCCGTCCTCAGCGAAGGCAGGGCACGACCGGCATCCGGCTGCGACCGCGGTCACTCGTCATTGCGGCCCGCCTGGCCGCGGTCTGTAGTGGCAGTCGGCGCCGCGCCGCTTGCCGAGCCGGTGGCCCGGCGGGCACGGCGCAGCGACAGGGCGAAGGCGAGCGCTGACGCGCCGTACAGCAGTCCGGTGATCGCCAACCAGCGGCCGAGGTAGCCGCCCGGTGGTAACCCGGTGGTGACCTGGAATGCGGGTACGATCCCGAGGATCAACGGGAACCAGACCAGCAGGAGCAGGCCGGACAGGAACGTCGGGACGCGCACGTAGGTGACCCACGGCACCGTCGGTAGGTCGGCGGCGCGATGGCGCGTCACCAGTTGGGCCGACCGGTCAGCGAGGGCGTACAGCGGGAACAGGATGAGGTCGTGTGCGATTGCTGCACCGACGAGCCACACGGCCACGCCAACGGGTTGGACGCTGAACAGTCGCACGGCTGCGTAGCCGGCCAGTGCGAAGGCGCAGAGCAGGGCGAGCAGGTGCAGCGGATTCGCGCCGTACCAACGGATGAAATGCGCCACGGTCAGGTCCGGAAGGTCAGTCCGGCCACCCACTTGGTGTTGTTCACACCGGGGTTGGCCGGGACGATGACCCGGGCGGGGTAGCCGTGGTCGAGCGAAAGCTCGGCGCCGTTCACCCGGAGAGCGAGCAGCGACCGCGGGTCGCGGATCTGGTTGTCGCGCAGGACCACGGACCGGAAGGACCCGGTCTTCTGCACGGACTCCACCAACACATTCGCGGCATCCGGCAGCCCCGCGAGGGCGGCCAGGTCGGCAAGCCGAACCCCGCTCCAGTGCTGATCCTCGGTGGACCATCCTTCGACACAGGCGATCGGCAGCGCGGCGGTGTGCTGCGGCAACTCCAGCACCTGGTCCCGGGTCAGGCTCAGTTCGCGGTCGCCGCCCCGCACGACCAGCCGCCACGCCGCGCCGACGTCAGCGGCGGCGACGCCGACGGCCGCCGCCGTCTTGTTGATCTGGAAGCCGTTGGGGCCGCTGCCGGGGTTGCGGTTGCGGGGGGCCAGTAACGCCGTGGACCGCGCCCAGCCGCCGAGGCTCTGTCCGGCCGTGACCGCGAGCAACACCAGAGACCCGGCGCCGACCAGCGCCACCGCGCCCCGCCGCGTCACCGTCGGTGCGGCCGGTTCGGCCGGCACCAGGCCGTCGGGGTCCGGAGGCTCCGGCCGGGTATGCGCCAGGTCGGTACGCAGTTCGTCGCGGAGTCCGCGGGAGCGCAGGGCGCTGGTCATCCGGCCGAGTCTCAGGACCACGTGGACGACGAACGCGGCGATGAACACCCACGCGCCGTAGAAGTGCAGGCTGTAGAAGGAGCCGGGAAAGACGTAGAACAGCTGGATGTTGAGCAGCCCGGTCACGAATTCGAAAATCGCCCCACCCACCAGCAGCAGCAGCGACAGCCGCTCCAGGGCCTGCGCGGGACTGCGCACGGGTGGCCAGTCGAACAGCTTCGGGATGACCGACCACAGCTTGGCCAGCAGCACCGGAATGAGCACCACGCCGAGGGTGACGTGGACCCCCTGAGTGAGCCGATACAGCCACGCCGGATGCGTCGGCCAGTCGAACAGGTACAACCCCAGCAACCCCTTGTCAGGGGTGGTGTCGTTGCCCAGATCCGGGTTGTACGCGGCGTAGGACAACAGACCAGTCACGAACATCAGCGCGACACCGACCAACAGCACGAGGCCGAACACCGAGGTGAGCCAAGGACCACGAATCGGACTGCGCCAGAACCCGCGACGGAACGGACCCGGTGGCGTAGCACCAGGCACGCACCAGCGGGACCGCCCTTGCGGCGCCTCGCGTCCGCAGCGCCCCGCCGCATCGGGACGCTGATCCCCTGCCATTCCCGCTCCTCTTCTCACATCTCGCAGCACGGCCCGGGGCACTGCTGTCTCGCGAGACATGCCGACCCACCGTTGTCGCGGCAGGGTTCGCGTCATCCGTTGAGTAGTCGCATTCGCCGGAAGCCAGCATGAGGCCGGCGGCATGCTGCCGGCCGTGACTGCCCGCTCGGCTTGGCGGCAAACCTGGCCTCGCGCTCTCACGCAGCCAGCCGTCATGCAGCCGGCCGGTAAGCGTGAGAGAAGGTCGCCTCGGCAGACGCGCAGGACAGGACGTGGTTCCTCGTCGCAGCGCTCCTCGCCGGCTGGATGGCCCACGTGGCCCGTGCCCGGGCGGTCGAGCTGGCCGAACGCCGCCGGGAGGCCGATCTGCTTGCCGAGCTGGACCGCCTCGTGCCCGCCCGAGCACGACAACAGCTCCTCGGCCTGGGCAGCGGCAACCTGTGCGCCGGGACCACGCTCTACCTCAGCGTCAACGTGCCGGGGGCGCTGAAGTCGCGGAGTCGACGGGAACGCAGCCGGGCCACGCAGCGGTAACAGATGCCCATGCGGCATCCGCTGGGCATGAGCACACCGGCGTTCTCGCCGACGACGAGCAACGGTGTGCCGTCGTCCGCGTCGGCCGCGCGTTCGCTCGCGACAAAATGGACCCGGCCGCCGACCCCACCGGACACTTGGGCTGAGCGGAGACGCTCGAAGATGACATCCTCGGCGACCGGCGCGCAGAGCACCAGCACCACATCCGGCGATCAGCCGGCCGTAGAACTGCAGCCACATCCCGTGGTCGAACGTGACCGCGGCGGTGATGCGATCTCGGCCTGGTCGACGGCGTTGCCCCAGTGCTCCAGGGCCATGAACTGGTAGTCGTGGACCGGGTGCGGGAACCGTGCGACGTCACCGGCGACGAGGAAGAGTCTCCTCACGAGCTCCTCCCCGATGTCTCCACGAAGGTGGGCTGAACCGCCGGGGCGTCAGTCGTCCTGGATCAGCGCGCGCAGGCGGGTACGCTGGATCTGGCCGGTCGCCGGGGTTCTCGGGATGGCGTCCACGACGCAGACCCGGCGCGGCTGCTTGAACGACGCCAGGCGGCCGGCCACGTGGGCGCGTACCTCGGCGACCGTGGGGGGCTCGGCGCCGGGCGGCACGACGAGCACCGCGCAGACCACCTCGCCCCAGCGCGGGTCGGGCACGCCGACGACGGCCAGGTCCAGCGCGCCCGGCAAGTCGCGCAGGGCGTGCTCGACCTCGGCCGGGCCCACCGACTCGCCGCCGGTGCGGATCACCTCGCGGGTGCGGCCGGTCAGGTAGAGGTACCCGTCCGCGTCGAGGCGGCCGATGTCGCCGGAGCGGTACACGCCGCCGTCGAGGGGATCGGCGCCGAGGTAGCCGTTCATGAGCGCCGGGCCGCTCGTGCACACCTCGGCGCCGGCGTCCAGCCACAGGGCGTTCGGGGTCGCGGGGCGTCCGACGCTGCCGGGGTGGGTCGCGAGCTCCCAGTCGTGCAGGGCGGCCATGCGACCGGCCTCCGTCGAACCGTACAGGATCGTGGTCGTCGTGCCCGGCAGCCGCGACTTGATGCGCTCGACGAGGTCGGCGGCGACGGCGGACGTGCCGGTGTCGGCGTGCAGCAGCGAGCGCAGGTCGGCGTGGCGGTGCTCGGGGTCGAGCAGGCGCTCCCACACGGCGGGGATGCAGTAGAGCGCGGAGGGCCGGCGGCGCTCCACGACGTCGATCATGTCCGCGGCGTCGGCCCGGCGGACCAGGTGCACGGCGGTGCGGTGCTGCCAGGCCTCCATGACGTAGTGCCAGCCGCCGTAGTGGTACAGCGGGAAGGTGCACACGACGCCGCCGTCGCCGCGCAGGCCGCTGGTGAACGTGCCGCCGCCCGGGGCCGCGCGCAGCCAGCTCGCCCGGTGGCTGACCAGGGCGCCCTTCGGGGTGCCGGTGCTGCCGCTGGTGAGGTACAGGATGTGCGGCTCGCGATCGTCGACGGGCACCCGCGTGAATCCGGGGGCGCCGCCGTCCAGGGCGGACGGTGGCAGTACGGATGCGGAGAAGTCCACATCGGACAGCACGACCTTCGGGTCCACATAGGAGCGGATGCGGTCGCGCTCCTCGCCGGGCAGGGCGGGGTTCACGGGCGCGAACAGCGCGCCGAGCCGGGCGCACGCGACGAACACCTCGACCGAGCGCAGCGTCGGCGTCACGCACCACAGCACCGTGTCGCCCCGGCCCACGCCGAGCCCGGCCAGCGCGTTGGCGGTGCGGTCGGCCCGCGCGTCGAGCTCGCGGAACGTCAGCTGCGCGGGCCCGAGGGTGGCGGCTAGCCGGTCCGGCACGGTGAGCGCGGCCGTGGTCACGATGTCGCCGATGAGCAGGCTCACGCGCGGGTCCCCCAGTCGAAGAGCTCCACCTGGGCCGGGCCGAGCGCGGCATGCTTCGACTTGTACCGCGTGATCTCCAGCGCCTCCGGCAACGCCTCCACCCCGTCCAGCCGATGGCTGATCAGCCCCTGCACGTCCACGTCGCCGCGGTGCACCAGGCGCAGCGCGTGCTCGAAGACGCTGCTGCCGGGCGCGTAGCCGCCGGCCCCGGAGCGCGGGTGCAGCACCGACACCGACCGCTCGCGCAGGAGGGCGAGCGGGGCCGGGGCGTGGCTGGGCAGTACCGACACCATGACGATGGTGCCACCGCGCCGGACGCACCGGGCCGCCTGCTCGAACTCGCCCGCGCACTCGAAGACGACGTCGGCGCCGATGCCCTCGGTGGCCTCCAGGACCCGGGCGACCACGTCCTCGCGGGTGGCGTCGATGACCAGGTCGGCCCCGCAGCGCTCGGCGAGCGCGCGCTTGGCCTCGCTGCGGCCGGTCGCGATGACCAGGCCCGCGTTGCCGCGCCGCGCGACCTGGGTGTGCAGCACGCCCATGACCCCGGCGCCGATGGCGAGGACGGTGTCCCCGGGCCGCACGGCGGCGATCGCGTGCCCGTGGATCGCGCCCGCCAGGGGCTGCACGGCCGCGGCGTGGGCCGCGCAGACCCCCTCGGGCACGTGCACGACGGTCTGCGCCGGGACGAGCACCCGCTCGGCGAACGCGCCCGGTCCCGTGAAGCCGAGCACGGCGGGGGAGGGGCAGGCGTCCGGCCGGTTGCGCCGGCACGCGGCGCATCGGCCGCAGGCGGCGGTCTCCACGGCCGTGACCCGGTCCCCGATCGCCAGGCCCGCCGGCGCGCCGGGGCCGACGGCGCTGATCACGCCCGCGAACTCGTGGCCGCCGAAGCGGGTCGGGCCGGTCGCGAGGCGCTCGGCGAGGACGGTGTGCATGGCGATCGGCTCCCCGGCCAGCAGCATGCATTCGGTGACGCTCGGCTGGACGCAGGCCACGTCGATGACGACCTCACCCGGGCCGGGCACGGGGTCGGGGACGTCCTCGACGGCCACGTCGCCGAAGCCGCGCATGACCAGTGCCCGCATTCCGTGACCTCCCTTGACGCTCGGATCAGATTTTGTATTCAATATTCAAACCGCGTCAAGGCCCGGGCGGGCCGAGCCGAGGCCGGAGGGCCACCGTCAAGGCCCGGGCGGGCCGGGCCGAGGCTCGGAGAACGGGGTCGAAGCCCGGCGAACGGCGTCGAGTCGAGGCCGGAGAGCCGCAAAGAGGCTCGGAGTGCAGTGAAGGAGGCGCGCGTGGAGCGTGAGGTGCTTGTCACCGGCACCGGCGGCCAGGGCATCCAGCTGCTGGCCAAGACCCTGGCCCTCGCCGCCACCCGCGAGGGCCGGTACGCGATGCTGGCCGCGGACTACGGCGGCGAGATGCGCGGCGGCCCCTCGAAGGCCGGCGTGGTCATCGGCGACGCCCCGCTCAAGGCCCTGCCCATCCTGCCGTCGGCCTGGTCGGCGATCTTCGCCCATCATCGCCACAGCGAGGGCGTCGAGGAGCGGCTGCGCACGGGCGCCCTGGTCCTGGCGAACACCCCGCTGGTCGACCCGGAGGCGTTCCGCGACGACCTGCGGGTGTTCGCGATCGACGCCGGGGCCGTCGCCAAGAGCGTCGAGGCGCCGAACGCGTCCGGATTCGTGCTGCTGGGCGCCTACAACACCCTGACCGGCATGGTCGGCGCCGGCGCGCTCGTGTCGGCCATGGAGGAGCTGCTGCCCCCGTACCGCCGCCAGCACGCCGCCGCCAACGCCCGCGCGCTCGAAGCGGGCGCCCGAGCCCTGGAGGGGGCTGCCGTATGACGCTGGAACTGCTGGAGGGCTCCGCGGCCATCGCCGAGGCCGCCATCGCCGCCGGGTGCCGGTTCTTCGCCGGCTACCCCATGTCGCCCTTCACCGGCCTGCTGGAGCAGATGTCCCGGCGCCTGCCCGAGGCCGGGGGCGTGTGCCTCAACGCCGAGAGCGAGATCGAGGGCGTCAACATGACCCTCGGCGCCGCCGCGGCCGGGGCGCGGGCCGCCACCGGCTCCTGCGGGCAGGGCATCGCGCTCATGCAGGAGACGATCGCCGAGGCCGCGCTCAACGAGACCCCGTTCGTCGTGTTCAACATGGCGCGCAACCAGCAGGATTACTTCCAGGCCACCCGGGGCGGCGGCTGGGGCGACTATCGCACGATCACCCTGGCCCCCAAGGACATCCCCGAGGCCGTCGAGCACACCCAGCTGCTGTTCCACCTGGCCGACAAGCACAGGGCGCCGGTCGTACTGTACGGAGACCCCCTCATCGCCCAGACGCGCGTCGGCGTCGAGGTCGGGCGCCGGGACTTCGGCGAGCTGCCGCCCAAGGACTGGGCGCTGGACGGCACCGGCGGCGGCACCGGGCACAGCCGGCAGGTGTGGACGTGGGCCATGGGCAAGGCGACCGCGCCCGGGCTCGGCCCCGACGGGCACTGGCGGGCCATCGCCGAGAAGTTCGACCGGATCAACGGCGAAGAGGCCCGTCACGAGCAGGACGACTGCGACGGTGCCGAGACCGTCGTGGTCGCGTTCGGCTCGGCGGCCAAGTTCGTCGAGCACGTCGTGGGGGAGCTGCGCTCGGAGGGGTACGACATCGGGTGGTTCCGCCCGATCACCCTGTGGCCCTTCCCCGGCGACGCGCTCGCCGCGGCGACCCGGACCGCGCGCAACGTCCTCGTGTTCGAGCTCAACGGCGGGCAGATGGTCGACGACGTGCGCATCCACGCCCACGACCGCCGGGCCGTGCGGTTCATCGGGGGCGTGAGCATCGCCGAGTCGGGGCTGTCGTACGGCCCGCTGCTCGACGCCCCCGTGCTCAAGCGCCGCATCCTGGAGGCACTGTGACCATCGACACGACCCAGCCGCCCAGCCGCGGCGCCAAGCAGGTCGCCGACTTCAAGCCCAGCCTCATCCTCGGCGAGCACTCGCTGTGCCCCGGCTGCGGCGAGCCCGTCGCCCTGCGCATCCTGCTGGAGGTGCTGCAGGAGCTCGACATCGTGCAGCGGACGATCGGCGTCGTCGGCCACGGCTGCTACGGCAGCTTCGTGCGCATCATGGACGTCGACGTGCTGCAGTGCCTGCACGGCCGCGCCCCCGCCTGCGCCACCGGCATCAAGCGGGTGCGCCCCGGCGTCGCGGTGTTCACGCTGCAGGGCGACGGCGACATGGCCAACGAGGGCCTGCAGGAGGTCCTGCACGCGGCCGCCCGCGGCGAGAACATCACCTGCGTCATGCTCAACAACGGCGTGTTCGGCGACACCGGCGGCCAGCAGACCGCGACCACGGTGCTCGGCCAGCGCACGAAGACCAGCATCGACGGGCGCGACCCGGAGGCCCACGGCTACCCGATCCCGGTCGCGGACCTGGTCGCGGGGCTGCGCGGCGTCGGCTACGTGGCCCGGGGTGCGGTCTCCACGGCCGGAGCGGTACTGCAGACGAAGCGCATGATCAGACGGGCCTTCGAGACCCAGCTGGCCGGCGGCGGCTTCTCGCTCGTGGAGATCCTCACGATGTGCCCGACCGGCTGGTTCGTGCCCACCGCCGAGGGGCCGACGTATCAGCAGGGCACGATGGAGCAGACATATCCGCTCGGTGAAATCATCAAGCCGTGAGACTCCAACGGGCCAACACCAGCGAGGCCGTCGCCGCCTACGTGCTCGGCCGCCTCTTCGCCGGCGAGCTGACCAGCGGCCAGCGGCTCGACCTCGACGCCATCGCCGGGGAGCTGGGCGTGAGCCGCGTGCCGGTCCGGGAGGGGCTCATCCAGCTGGAGCGCGACGGACTCGTCGAGCGCGCCCACTACAAGCGGGCGTTCGTCGCCGAGTTCGACGACTCGACGGTCCGGGAGGCCTTCGAGCTGTACGGCATGCTGAGCGCCCTGACCAACCGGCGGGTGGCGCGCCGGGGCGACCCGGGCGTGCTGGAGGAGCTCGCGAAGCTCGACGAGGCCCTGGCCGGCTGCGACGAGCCGGACGCGTTCGAGGCCCTGGCCCGCGAGTTCCGCCGCGTCGTCAACGTCGCCGGCGCCGGCAACCACCTGCGGGCGCTGCTGCGCTCGTTCTCCGGGCTCGTGCCGGTCGCGGCCCGCTTCGCCATCGACGACGCCCTCGCCGACGAGCGGGCCGCCCTGCACGCCGAGTTCGTCGCGCTGCGCGCCGGCGACCCGGCCGCGGCGGGGGAGGCGGCCCTGGCCCACATCCGCCTCACCGCCGCCAACGCGATCGCCGCCCTGCGCCGCCGGGGCGTCTTCGGCGCGCCCGGCACGTCAGACACGTCAGCAGAGGGCTGGGACGACGTCGCCAGCGTGGTCGAAGGGAGCCAAGCGTGAGCCGGACCACTCGCGGCACGCTCGTCATCGCCGCCGACAAGTGCAAGGGCTGCGAGCTGTGCGTGGCCGCCTGCCCCCCGCAGGTGCTCGCCATGTCGGCCGAGGTCAACGAGCTGGGGTACCGTTTCCCCGTCCTGCACGAGGGGTGCACCGGCTGCACGGCCTGTCAGGTCGTGTGCCCGGACTACGTGTTCTCCGTCTACCGGTACACGAGCCCTTGATCGACCGGGCCGCCGTCTACCATGTCGGAGTCCGAATCCGAGCAGGTGCACGAGCGGCAAGAGGGACATGAGCGACGAACTGATCGACCGTCTCGCCCGGGCGGGTGTGGTGGATGTGCTCACCGACGACGCCCACCGCTCCGCGTACGCCAGCGACGCCTCGCTGTACCGGGTCGTCCCGCGCGCGGTCGTGCGGCCCCGCGGCGACGAGGACGTCGCGGCGACGCTCGAGGTGTGCCGGGCGCTCGGGGTGCCGATCACCGCCCGCGGCGCGGGCACCTCCGTGGCCGGCAACGCGATCGGCCGCGGCGTCGTGCTCGACTTCAGCCGCCACATGGACAAGGTCCTGGAGGTGGACCCCGGCACGCGCACCGCCCGGGTGCAGGCCGGCGCCGTGCACGCCACCCTGCAGGCCGCCGCCCGGCCGCACGCCCTGCGCTTCGGCCCCGATCCCTCGACGCACACGCGGTGCACGATCGGCGGGATGATCGGGAACAACTCGTGCGGGTCGCGCACCCTCGGATACGGCCGGACCTCGGACAACGTCGTCGGGCTGGACGCGCTCACGATCGACGGCGAGCGGTTCTCCACCGGGCGCGACGAGCGCGGCCGGCCCACCCTGGAGGGGGCCAAGGCGATCGCGGACACCCTCCAGGCCGTCGTCGGCGGCCACCTGGCCGTCGCCCGCACCGAGTTCGCGACGTTCCCCCGGCAGGTCTCCGGCTACGCCGTCGAGCACCTGCTGCCCGAGCGCGGCCTGGACCTGACCGGCCTGCTCGTCGGCAGCGAGGGCACCCTGGCGGTGGTGACCGAGGCGACGGTACGGCTGGTGGCCGACCCGGAGCACCGCCTGCTGGTCGTGCTCGGGTACCCGGACTTCGGCACCGCCGGCGACGTGGTGCCCACGATCCTCGGCTTCGACCCGACCGCCTGCGAGGGCATCGACTCGCGCATCGTCGAGGTCGTGCGCAGCCGGCGCGGCCCCGGCGCCGTGCCGCCGCTGCCGGGCGGCACCGCGTGGCTGTTCGTCGAGATCGCCGGCGACGACCTCGACGAGTGCCGCGAGCGCGCCGGGCGCCTCGCCGCGCAGGCCGGGGCGCTCGACGCACTCGTGGTCGAGGACACCGCGAAGGCCGCCCCGCTCTGGCGCATCCGCGAGGACGGCGCCGGGCTGGCCGGGCGGGCGCCGTCCGGGCGGCCCGCGCACGCCGGCTGGGAGGACGCGGCCGTCCCGCCCGCCCGCATCGGCGACTATTTGCGCGACTTCGACGCGCTCGTCGAGCGGCACGGGCTCAGCGCGATGCCGTACGGCCACCTCGGCGACGGCTGCGTCCACGTCCGGCTCGACTACCCGCTGGACCGGCCGGGCGGCACCGCGAAGTTCCGCGCGTTCCTCGAGGACGCGGCGGACCTCGTGGTCGGCTACGGCGGCTCGCTGTCCGGCGAGCACGGCGACGGCCGGGCCCGCAGCGAGCTGCTGCCGCGCATGTACTCCGCCGAGGCGATGGACCTCTTCCGCGCCGTCAAGCACGCCTTCGACCCCGGCAACCTGCTCAACCCGGGCGTGCTCGTCGACCCCGACCCGGTCGACGCCGACGTGCGGGTGGCCGCGGGCCGCCCGGTCAAGCAGCCGCTGGCGTTCGGCTACCACGCCGATCACGGGGACTTCAACCAGGCCGTGCACCGCTGCACCGGCGTGGGCAAGTGCCGCGCCGACACCACCGTGCTCGGCGGCGTCATGTGCCCGTCGTTCCTGGCCACCCGCAATGAGAAGGACTCGACCCGCGGCCGGGCCCGCGTGCTGCAGGAGATGCTCGACGGCGACCTCGCCCCCGACTGGCGCGCGCCCGCCCTGCACGACGCCCTCGACCTGTGCCTGTCCTGCAAGGGCTGCGCGTCGGACTGCCCGACCGGCATCGACATGGCCGCCTACAAGGCCGAGGTCCTGCACCAGGGCTACAAGGGCCGGGTCCGCCCGCGCTCGCACTACTCGCTGGGCCGGCTGCCGATGTGGTCGCGGCTCGCGTCCCGGCTGCCCCGCGTGGCCAACGCGCTCACCTCGGCGCCCGGCCTGCGCAACCTCGCGCTCTTCACCGCGGGCGTGGACGCGCGCCGCTCGATCCCGAAGTTCGCCCCGCAGACGTTCCGCCGCTGGTTCCGGGGCCGCGCGGTCGCCCCGGGCACGCCCGTGCTGCTGTTCGTGGACAGCTTCACCGACCACTTCGCCCCCGGCATCGCCCAGGCCGCCGTCGAGGTGCTCACCGCGGCCGGCTACGCGCCCGAGCTGACCAGCGAGTCCGCGTGCTGCGGCCTGACCTGGATCAGCACCGGCCAGCTCGACGCGGCCAAGCGCATCCTCGGCTCGACCGTGCAGAAGCTCACCGACGCCGTCGAGCGCGGCGTGCCGATCGTCGGCCTCGAGCCCTCCTGCACCGGCGTGCTGCGCAGCGACCTGGTCGAGCTGCTCGACACCGACGCCGCCCGCAAGGTCAGCGCCGCCACGGTCACCGTCGCCGAGCTGCTGGCCCGCACGCCGGGCTGGACCCCGCCGTCGCTGGAGGGGGTCACGGTCGTGGCCCAGCCGCACTGCCACCACCACGCGGTCATGGGCTGGGAGGCCGACGCGAAGCTGCTCAAGCAGACCGGCGCGACGGTCCGGCGGCTCGGCGGCTGCTGCGGTCTGGCCGGCAACTTCGGCGTCGAGCGCGGCCACTACGAGGTGTCCGTCGCCGTCGCCGAGCAGCAGCTCCTGCCCGCGCTGGAGCAGGCCGGGCCGGACGACGTCTTCCTCGCCGACGGGTTCTCCTGCCGCACCCAGGCCGCCGACCTCGCCGACCGCCCGGGCAAGCACCTCGTGGAGCTGCTCGCCGACGCGCTGCGCCGGAAGGCTTGACAGCCCGGCAAGTCCACTAGTTCACTAGCGCAATGGTGGTTTTGACGCTCTTCCGCGTCGACCGGCGCTCCGGCACGGCCGTCTACGTCCAGCTCGTGCGGCAGGTCCGGCAGGCCGTGCGGCTGGGCCGGCTCGCCCCCGGCGACCGGCTGCCCACGGCCCGCGAGGTCGCCGAGGGCCTGGGCATCAACCCCAACACGGTGCTCAAGGCCTACCGGGAGCTCGAGCTGGCCGGGGTGGTCGAGGCGCGGCAGGGGTCGGGGACCTACGTGCGCGACCAGCCCCCGCCCCTGGACGTGGACGACCTGCGGCGCGAGCTCGCCGACTGGGTCGCCCGCGCGAGCGCCGCCGGGCTGGACCGCGCCGAGATGCACGCGCTGCTGGACGACGCCGGTGTCACCGTCTGAGCCCGCCCTGATCGCCGACGCGGTCACCCACGCCTTCGGCGGCCGGCCCGCCCTGGCGGACTGCTCGTTCGCCGTGCCCGCGGGCTCGGTGACCGCCCTCGTCGGGCGCAACGGCGCCGGCAAGACGACCCTGCTGCGCGCGGCGGCCGGCCTGCTGCACCCGGACCACGGCGCCGTGACCATCCCCGCCGGTGCGCGGATCGGGTTCCTCGCGCAGGACGCGCCGCTGTACCGCCAGCTGACCGTCGCCGAGACCCTGCGCCTCGGGGCGCGGCTCAACCCCGTGTGGGACGCGCCGTTCGCCGCGTCGTTCGCGGCCGGCCTGCCCGCCTCCGCGCGCGTCGGCCGGCTGGCCCCGGGGCTGCGGGCCCGGCTTGGGCTCGCCCTGGCCCTCGGCAAGCGTCCGGACCTGCTGCTGCTCGACGAGCCGCTGGCCGCCCTCGACCCCGTCGCCCGGGCCGAGGCCGTCGCGGTGCTGATGGGGGAGGCGGCGGGGCGCGGTACGACCATCGTGCTCTCCACGCATGCGGTGGCGGACCTGGCCGGCGTGTGCGACCACGTGGTGGAGCTGCACCGCGACGAGACCGGCTCGTCCATGCCTTGAGCTGGGTAATTCTGCGTCTCGCGCGCGCGGGGCGAACTGGCGGTGGTCGTCTGTGCCGAAGACGTCGAGGCCGCGGTGTTGTCCCTCAAGCGGCTCGAGCTCGCCGCGCACCCCCTGACACTGGCCGAGATTGCCGGCGACCTCGATCGCGCCGACAAGGGCTGTTCGCCGGACTAGCTGCGCTTGTCTTCGACGTGGACGACTGTCAGGTCGTGGCCGTCCCGGTTCCGTTTGCTTCGGCCGTACAGACCGATCGTCAGGTCGTCGTCGCTCGTGATCTCGTCCGGGGCTACGTAGGTCAGGACGTCGTTGTGATGGCCGTACACCACCCAGCCCGGCCCCGGGTCCAGCGTGATCGTGCCGAAGTCGCCCGCCGCCGAGCCGGCGTGCACCGGCCCGTACTCGCGCAGGATCTCGACGGCCGCCTGGGCCAGGTCGTCGTTCTCGGCGGGCGAGGGCAGCACGACGACCGTGCCGTGGGCGAACGCCACCCACGACTTGCCTTCGCCCTGGATGATGCGCCGCCACACCGATGCCAGCTCGTGCTCCGTCACGGCCATGATTCTCGTGCACCGCGGCCGGGAGGCGCCACCGGGCCGGCGGCCTGCGAGGATCCGGGCATGGCGAACGTCTGGTCCGGGGTCACGATCGACTGTCTCGACCCCGTGCGGGTGGCGCAGTTCTGGAGCGCGCTGCTCGGCCGCGAGCCCGGCCCCGCGCAGGACGGCTGGGTGTACCTCGGCGAGCGCGGCGACCCCCAGCCGCGGCTGGTGTTCCAGCCGGTGCCCGAGCCGGCGCGGGGCAAGGTGCGCATCCACCTCGACATCGCGTGCGACGACATCGAGGCCGGGATGGCGCAGGTCGCCGGGCTCGGCGGGCGGTTCACGGGCGAGCGGCACGACTACGACGCCGGGGTGGTCGTCGTCATGGCCGATCCCGAGGGGCACGAGTTCTGCCTGGTGCAGTACTACGGCTGACCGGCGGCGCGCGTGGCGTGCGCGCCGCCGGGCGGCCGTCAGCCCTTGACGCCCGAGGCGGCCACGCCCCGCACGAAGAAGCGCTGGAACGCGATGAACACGACGGCGACCGGGACGATGGTCAGGATCGAGCCGGCCATCATCACCGGATAGTCGAAGCTCTGGCCGCCCGCCCCGCCGCGGCCCAGCGTCGACAGGCCGAACGGCAGCGTCCACAGCGACGGACTCGCCCGCACCACGATCAGCGGCAGCAGGAACTCGTTCCACACGCCCTGGAACGACAGGATCGTGAGGGTCAGCAGCGCCGGGCGGGCCAGCGGCAGCACGATGTGCCAGTAGGCGCCGAAGATCGAGGCGCCGTCGATGCGGGCCGCCTCCTCCAGCTCGCGCGGCAGCTCGACGAAGAACTGGCGCATGAGGAAGATGCCCATGGCGTCCACGGCCAGGGGCAGGATCAGCCCGGTGTACGAGTTGAGCAGCGTCAGCTCCTTGAGCACCAGGAACCGGGGCACGGTGAGCACGATCGGCGGCACCGCGAGGACCGACACGACGCCGGCGAAGACGATCCCGCGCCCGCGCCACTCCAGCCGGGCCAGCGCGTAGCCGGCCAGCGAGTCCAGGAACACGCGCAGCAGCGTGGCCACGACCGTGACGAGCAGCGAGTTGAACGTCCACAGGGGAAAGTCGCTGTGCACGAGCACGTCGGTCCACGCCCGCAGGTCGGGGCTGGCCGGCCAGGGGGTGACCGGGTGGGCCGCGACCTCGGGGCGGGACTTGAACGAGGTGGCCAGCGACAGCACGAACGGGTAGATGAAGATGATCGCGAACAGGGTCAGCAGGGCTCGGCGGATCATCAGCGCTCCCGGCGCAGGACCAGCCGCTGCAGGCCGGTGAAGATGAGGATGATGACGAACACGATGAAGGCGATCGCGGCCGCCCGGCCCATCGCGGAGTTCTGGAAGCCCTCGCGGTAGACGAGGTACGCCGGCGTCAGGGTGGTCTTCTGGGGGCCGCCGGAGGTCATGGCGTACACCTGGTCGAACACCTGCCACGTGCCGATCAGCCCCAGCGTGATCACGAGGAAGAGCGTGGGCTTGAGCATCGGCAGCGTCACGCGCCAGAACAGCTGGAACCGGGAGGCCCCGTCGACCTCGGCGGCCTCCTCGACCTCGACCGGGATGTTCTGCAGCCCGGCCAGGAACATGAGCATGAAGGTGCCGGTCGTCGTCCACGTCGCCAGGATCATGATGGAGCTCAGCGCCACGCTCGGTCCGGACAGCCAGTCCCACCACGACAGGTCGAGGAACTCGTGCCGCAGCGGGCCGGGCGGCGAGCCGACGCCGGCGGCGCGCAGCAGCAGGTGGATGAGCCCGTCGGAGTCGTCGAGCCAGACCAGCCCGACCTTGCCCGGCAGCAGCGCGGACAGCACCGTGTTGACCACGCCGTTCGGGCTGAACAGGAACACGAAGATGAACGCGACCGCGATCGAGCTGGTGACCGACGGGAAGTAGAACGCGGCCCGGAAGAACGTGCGGCCCTTGAGCAGCTTGGCGTTGACGATGACGGCCAGCACCAGCGCCAGGAGCGTCTGCGCGGGCACCACGCCGAGCACGTAGTACACGTTGTTGCGCAGGCTCTTGGCGAAGTCGCCGCGCACGACGCCCGTGTGGGTGAGCAGGTCCTGGTAGTTGCCGGTCCCGGCCGGGGCCGAGGCGGACAGCGGGGCCAGTCCGCTCCAGTCGCGGAAGCTCACCCAGAGGGCCAGCAGGATCGGCGCGACCATGAACACGCCGAGCAGGACGAGCGCGGGCGACACGAACAGCCAGCCGGCCAGCCCCTGCCGCCCGCGGATCCCGCCCCGGCCGCGCTCGCGCGCGACCGGGGCGGCAGGTTCCGCACGCATCAGCCCAGCACCGATCCGCCGGCCTTCTGGGTGCTGGAGATCACGTCGTCGACGGACTTGTTGCCCTTCGCCAAGCCCTGGATGCCGTCGTTGAAGGTGTCGATGACGGTGCTGAAGCCGGGCACGAACACCGACTTCTTCGCGTAGTCGCCGCCGGCCACGAACGCCTTGAGCTCGGGCTTGTCCGTCAGCCACTTGTCGGCCAGCGACTTGCGCGACGGCATCACCGGGAACTCCTTGGTGATGGTGAGCTGCTCGTCGGGCGAGGTCAGGAACTTCACGAGGTCGACCGCGGCGGCCTTGCTCTTGGACGCCTTGGCCACGCCGTAGCAGACCGAGAACGACATGGTGCCCTTGCCCTTGGGACCCGCGGGGAGCTCGGCGACGCCGTACTTGATGTTCGGGAAGTCGTTCTTCATCGCCCCGACGATCCAGTTGCCCTCGACGGTCATCGAGGTCAGGCCCTTGCCGAAGGCCTCGCCGCCCCAGCCGGCGCCGACCGCCGCGGGGGTGCCGAACGAGCCCGCCTTGTGGTTGTCGGTGAGGTACTGCAGCGCCTGACGCATCGGCTGCGTGTCCATCGTCATCTTCGTGATGCCGTCGTCGGTCGGCCACGCCCCGGCCTGGGCGAAGAACGCGCCCCACCGGTAGAACTCCGGCGCCAGGACCAGGCCGGGGTGCCCGGGCTTGGTGAGCGCCTTCGCGGTCGTGGCGAGCTCCTCCCACGTGGTGGGCGGCTTGAGCCCCGCGGCCTCGAAGTCGGCGGTGTTGTAGACCAGCTGCAGCGTCGAGAAGTCCTTGGGCGCGCAGTAGTACGTGCCCTGGTAGGTGAACGACTGCTTCAGCGTGTCGTAGAAGTCGCCGGGGTTGTCGACCTGGTCGCCGGTGGGCTCCAGGGCGCCGCTCTTGCCGAGGTCGGGCAGCTTGTTGTCGTTGAGGTAGAACACGTCCGGCGGCTGGCCACCGGCGAGGGCGGTCGTGAGCGCGGTGTCGTACTCGGGCAGCACCTTCAGGTCGACGGTGTTGCGGCCCTGCTTGTTGTAGTCGTCGATGGCCTTGCGCAGCACGGCGTCCTCGGCTGGCGACGACGAGAACGCGAACATGGTGAGCTTCGCGCCGGTCGTGCCGCCCTGCTTGCCGCTGCCGTCGTCACCGCAGGCGGCGGTGGCCGACAGCACGCCGGCGAGCACGAAGGCGAGGGCGGGTCTCATGATGCTCATCGGTTGCTCCTTGGGGGTGTCAGGGCGAGATGCTGGACCCGCGGACGATCAGGTCGGGGGGCAGCAGGCGGGCGGGTGGCGGGTCTCCCGCCGCCGGGGGCTTGAGCAGGGCGGCGATCATCGCGTGGCCGGCCGCCTCGATCGGCTGCCGGACGCTGGACAGGTCGAGGGCGGAGGCGGTGGGGGTGTCGTCGAAGCCGACGACGGCGAGCCGGGCGCCGCGGGCGTGCACGGTGCGCAGCACCCCGGCGGCGAGGGTGTCGGTGGCCGTGACGATCGCGGTGGGCGGGTCGGGGTCGTCCAGGAGCCGGGCTGCGAGGGCGGCGCCGACCGCGAGGGAGTCCTCGCCGCGCAGGTCCGGCCCGGGCGGCAGGCCGAGCTCGGCGCAGGTGTCGCGCCAGCCCTCGGCGCGCCGGTCGCCGACGCCGCCGTCGGGCGGCCACCCGGCGAAGGCGATCCGCCGGTGCCCGGCCTCGGCGAGGTGGCGGGTCGCGGCCGCGGTGCCGGCGGCGTTGTCGACGTCGACCCAGGGGTGGCCGCCGTCGTCGCCGGTGCGGCCGAACGCCGCGAACGGCACCCGGTGCGCGCGCAGCGCCGCCGGGCGCGGGTCGCCCACGTGCAGGCCGTAGAGGACGAGGGCGTCGATCGCGCCGGCCTTGTGCAGGGCGACGGCCCCGGCCACCTCGCCCTCGGCGTCGTCGGCGGTGTAGAGCAGCAGGTGGTGGTCCTCGGCGCGGCCGGCGTCGGCGAGGGCGTGCAGGAAGCGGTCGTGGATGCTGGCGAGGGCGTGCGGGTGCACGGGCTCCAGGCGGTAGCCGATCATCCGCGACGACGAGGCGCGCAGGCCCTGGGCGAGACGGTTCGGCCGGTATCCGAGCTGGTCGATGGCGGCCTCCACCCGCTCGCGGGTCTCCGGCCGGACCCGCTCGGGTGCGTTGAGCACGTTGGACACGGTCTGCCGGGAGACCCCGGCGGCCTTCGCCACGTCCTCAACAGTGGGCTGCACATTCGCTCCCGAATGTCGTATGGTGCGTCGTGTTGAACGTTCAAAAAGGCAATCGGGGAAGCGTTTGAACGTTCAACACCGGATGTCGGGACGTTCCCACTCGCTCGTCGGCTTGTCAAGAGGTACCGATATGCGCCAGCCCTACCTGCACGAGCACGTCACGTGCGTGGCCGCCCCCGCGACCTGGCTCTCCGGCCCGTCCGGCGACCTGCGCGCCGACCCCGACGGCCTGTTCGTCGAGGACCGCCGCGTCCTCGCCCGGCTGACCGTCACCGTGGCCGGGCACGACCCCGTGCCCATCGGCGCCCGGCGGGCCGGGGCGGCCGCGGCCGAGTTCGCCGCCGTGGTGCGCGAGCTGGGCGACGACGGCCCCGACCCGACCGTCACGCTGACCCGCCGCCGCGAGGCCGGCCCGCGCGGCGGCACCGAGACCCTGGCGCTCGCGAACGCGTCCCACGAGTCGCTGCGCGCGACCGTCGAGGTGTCGGCGGCCACCGACTTCGCCACCATGGGCGCGGTCAAGGACGGCCTCGCGGCGCAGCTGTCCACCGTGGACGTCTTCCCGGAGGCCGCGTCGCCCGATGGGATGACGGTGACGGTCGCGGCCGAGCCGGCCCCGGCCGGTCCCGGGCTGCGCTGGGAGGTGACGCTGGCCCCGCGGGAGACGTGGACGGCCCGGCTGACCTTCGCCCGCACCGACACCGCCGGCGCCGCACGGCCGGCCGGCTCGTCGCCGCTCGCCGTCACGGCCGGCGACCGGCGGCTCGACGCGCTGGTGCGCACCGGGGTCGAGGACCTCGAGGCGCTGCGCCGCAGCGACGGGCCCGACGTGTACTACACCGCGGGCAGCCCCTGGTACCTCACGCTCTTCGGCCGCGACTCGCTGTGGGCCGCCCGCCTCGCGCTGCCGCTGGGCACCGAGGTCGCGGCCGGCACCCTGCGCGCCCTCGCCCGCCGCCAGGGCACGCGGCACGACCCGGACACCGACGAGGAGCCGGGCAAGATCCTGCACGAGGTCCGGCCGGCCGACGCGTCGTACCATCTCCCGCCCGTCTACTACGGCACCGTCGACGCGACCGCGCTGTGGATCAGCACCCTCGCCGACGCGTGGCGCTGGGGCCTGCCGGCCGCCGAGGTCGAGCCGCTGCTGCCGAACGTCGAGCGGGCCCTGGACTGGCTGGGCGGGCACGACGGCTTCATCGCCTACCGCGCGAACGGTAAGGGCCTGGTGAACCACGGCTGGAAGGACTCGGGCGACGGTGTCCAGCACGCCGACGGCCGCATCGCCCGGGGGCCTCTGGCGCTGAGCGAGGTCCAGGCCTACGCGTACCGGGCCGCCCTGGACGGCGCCGCCCTGCTCGACGCGTTCGCCCGCCCCGGCGCCGAGACCTGGCGCGCGTGGGCCGCGGACCTCGCCGAGCGCTTCCGCAAGGCGTTCTGGTGCCCGGGCGGCTACCCGGCGATCGCCCTGGACGGCTCCGGCGAACAGGTCGACAGCATCGCGTCGAACATGGGCCACCTGCTCGGCACCGGCCTGCTCAACGCCGGCGAGAGCCGCGCGGTCGCCGGCCACGTCGCGGCGCTGGCCTCGCCGTTCGGGCTCCGCACGGTGTCGCCGGCCTCGGCGGGGTACAACATCCTGTCCTATCACCTCGGCTCCGTCTGGCCGCACGACACCGCGATCACGCTGCTGGGCCTGGCCCGCGACGGCCACCACACGCAGGCCGCGGCGCTGGTGCGGGCGCTGCTGGCGGCCGGGGAGCGCTTCGGGTTCCGGCTGCCGGAGCTCTACGGCGGCGACGACGCCGCCACCGCGTACCCGGCGTCCTGCCGCCCGCAGGCCTGGTCGGCGGCCGCGGGCCCGGCGCTGCTGACGGCGCTGCTCGGGCTCGACCCGGACGTCCCGGCGGGACGGGTCACGATCAGTCCGCTGGCCCCGTCCCCGGTCGGCGCCTTCCGCGTGCGGGGGCTGCGCGTCGCGGGGGCGCACCTCGACGTCTCCGTCGCGGCCGACGGCACCCCGACGATCCACAGTGGACCGCCCGGTCTTCAGGTGGCGAGGAGGTCCGGCGGCGCCGGGGTGTAGCCGGGGGAGCGCAGGGCCGTGAGGGGGTTCTCGGCGCCGGCGAAGACCAGCGTCGCGCTCCAGGCCGACGGAGATGCATGCAGGGCCCGTGCACATTGCCCCTGGCGGCGAAAAACTTCCAGCGTTAGTTTGGAGCGCATGAGCGCGACCCTGTCCCTCGCCGCCGTGCTGGCCGAGTCGGCCCGCAAGCACCCGCAGCACATCGCCGTCGTGGACGGGGAGCAGCGGGTCACGTACGAAACCCTCTGGCGGGAGGCGCTGTCCTGCGCCGCCGCGCTGCGTGATCTCGGCGTGGGCCCGGGCGACCGGGTCGCGCTGCAGATCCCGAACGTCGTGGACTTCCCCCGGGTGTACTTCGGGGCGCTCGCCCTGGGCGCCGTCGTCGTGCCCGTGCACCTGCTGCTGACGGCGCAGGAGGCCGCGTACACGCTACGGGACAGCGGCGCCCGCCTGCTCGTGTGCCACCCGGGCCTGACCGCGATGGGCTCGGAGGCGGCCGCGGCGGCCGGCGTCCCGCTCGTCGCGCCCGCGGACCTGCTCGGCGCCGCGCCGCTGCGCTCCTACGTCTCGCGGGCGCCCGAGGACCCGGCCGTCGTGCTCTACACCAGCGGCACCACCGGCGAGCCGAAGGGCGCCGTGCTCACCCACCTCAACCTGGTCATGAACGCGATGGTCAACGTGTTCGACGCCAACGACGCCCGCCCGTCCGACGTGGTGCTCGGCTGCCTGCCGCTGTTTCACACCTTCGGCCAGACCGTGGGCATGAACGGCACCTTCCGCCTCGGCGCCACCCTCGTGATGCTGGCCCGCTTCACCGGCGAGGCGGCGCTGGAGCTCATGGTGCGCGAGAACGTCACCGTCTTCCACGGGGTGCCGACCATGTACGTCGCGCTGCTCGCCGCGGCCGAGGGCCGCGCGGACCTGCCGCGGCTGCGCCTGTGCGTCTCCGGCGGGGCCCCGCTGCCGGTCGCCGTGCTCGAGAAGTTCGGCGAGACCTTCTCGACGGGCATCTTCGAGGGGTACGGCCTGTCGGAGACGTCCCCGACCGCGACGACGAACCAGCCGCACTTCGGCACCCGCGCCGGCACCGTGGGCCACCCGATCTGGGGTGTGGAGGTGGAGATCGCCCGCCCCGAGATCGAGGAGCGCATCGAGCTGCTGCCGCCCGGCTCGCTGGGCGAGATCGTGGTCCGCGGCCACAACGTCTTCGCCGGCTACCTGAACCGCCCCGCCGACACCGCCGCCGCGATCGTGGACGGGTGGTTCCGCACGGGCGATCTCGGCACGAGGGACGAGTCCGGCTTCGTGACCATCGTGGACCGCAAGAAGGACCTCGTGATCCGGGGCGGGTTCAACGTGTACCCGCGCGAGGTCGAGGAGGTCCTGGCCCGGCACCCGGCGGTCATGCAGGCGGCCGTGATCGGCGTGCCGCACGAGGTGCACGGCGAAGAGATCTGCGCGGTCGTGGTGCGGGACCCGACGGTGGCGGTCACGGCCCCGGAACTGGTGGACTGGGCGCGGGAACGGCTGGGGCGGCACAAGTACCCGCGCGAGATCCGCTTCGTGGAGACCCTGCCGCTCGGCCCGAGCCACAAGGTCCTCAAGCGCGAGCTCCGGCGCACGTTCGACCTGCTGTAACTTGGGGCGATGGCAAAGGGCAGGGCGAGGGCGATCGCGCTCTACGGCGAGCCGGTGCTGCACGCCCCGTGCGCGCCGGTGACCGGCTTCGACCGCGACCTGGCCCGGCTGGTGGCCGACATGATCGCCTCGATGAAGGCCGCCGACGGGGTGGGCCTGGCGGCGAACCAGATCGGCGTGCCGCTGCGCGTCTTCGTCTTCGACTGCCCGGACGCCGACGGCACCCGCCGGGCCGGGCACGTCGTGAACCCCGTGCTGTCGCCGTTCTCCCGGCGGGAGGCCACGACGAGGGACACCGAGGGGTGCCTGTCGGTGCCGGGCCCGCACACGGAGCTGCGGCGGGCGGCGCTGGCGACGGTGACCGGCGTGGACCTGGAGGGCCGCCCGGTGACGGTGACGGGCAGCGGCTACCTGGCGCGCTGCCTGCAACACGAGTGCGACCATCTGGACGGCACCGTGTACGTCGATCTGCTGTCCGCGCGCCGCCGCCGCAAGATCCTGACCGAGGCCGGTCTGGGCGAGCGGCCGGGACGGGACTGACCGGCACACCACGGCGGACTGGAGCAGCGATGCGGGTTGTGGAAGGCTTGCTGTACCTGGCTTTGCAGAGCGTCGGCGCCGCGCTGTTCGCCAACGCCGTGGTGTCGGTCGGGTTGCTGCGCCGGCCGACGACGCAGCGGATGTGGGGCACGCTCGGCGCGCTGCCGAGGGCCCGTTTCGTGGCGTACTTCGGCGGCCTCGGCCTCGCCTGGTTCATCGCCGTATGGCTGATGTGGTTCTGGCGCGGCGCGCCGTACACGGTGCCGATCGCCGCCGTTCTCGCCGCGATCGCGCTCGTGCTCGCCGTCGGGTGGGCCGTCGCGGTTGTGCGGAGGGCTCGCTGACGGGTGGGTTACGTTGGGGGCATGGTGACCCTGGACGAGGTGGCGGCGCTGGCGCTGCGGCTGCCCGAGGTGGCTGAGGGCGTGCGCTACGGCAACCGCAGCTGGGGCGTCGGCGGCAAGGTGTTCGCCTGGGAACGGCCGTTCAGCAAGGCCGACATCAAGCGGTTCGGCCGTGAGGAGCCGCCGCCCGGGCCGATCGTCGCGATCAGTGTCGGCGATCTCGGGGAGAAGGAGGCGGTGCTCGCCGAGGGCCGGCCGGGGTTCTTCACGATCCCGCACTTCGACGGGTACTCGGCGGTGCTCGTCGCGTTGCCCGCAGTGCAGCTGCGGCACGTCGAGGAGTCGCTTGTGGATGGTTGGCTCTCGTGCGCGCCGCGCGGGCTCGCGGAGGAGTACCTGGCCGGGCGCTGACGGTTCGGCAAACGCGTTTCCCCGCGCGCCGGGCGGGTAGCGGGACGGGTATGGCGGATATCGATTCCCGGGCCGGTCGTGAGTACGCGCGCAAGGCACCCGACGAGCGGCCGCTGCGAGGGTACGCCGCGGTCCTCGGGATCTTCGCGGGGGCCGCGGGGGCCGTGGCCGGCGCGGCCCGGCTCACCGGGCGGGAGCTGCCCGAGCGGCCCGCGGCCGGTGACATCGCGCTGCTCGCCGTGGCCACGCACAAGCTGTCGCGGCTCATCACCAAGGACGCGATCACCAGCCCGATCCGGGCGCCGTTCACCGAGTTCGAGGAGCCCGCCGGGGAGGCGGAGCTCAACGAGAGCCCGCGCGGGCACGGGGCTCGCCACGCCGTCGGGGAGCTGCTGACGTGCCCGTTCTGCACCGGGGTCTGGGTGGCCGGGGGACTCGCGGCGGGGCTCGTGTTCGCGCCGCGGCTGACCCGGTTCGGGATGGGCGTGGCCGCCGCCGTCGCCGGGTCGGACTTCCTGCACCTGGCCTACGACGCGGCCAAGCGGAAGGTCGCTTGACAGATCTATTCATTCGATGAATAGTCACGTGCGTGACCGCGTCGTACGTGCTGCTCGGCCTGCTCGGTGCCGGGCCGCGCCACGGGTACGACCTGAAGCACGCCTATGACCGCACGCTGCCCAAGGCCAAGCCGCTCGGCTTCGGCCAGGTGTACGCGACGCTCGGCCGGCTCGAGCGCGACGGGCTCGTCACCCAGGCCGGGCAGGACCGCGCCGCAGGGCCCGACCGGACCGCGTTCGCCATCACCGCGGCCGGGCGCGACGAGCTCGAGCGCTGGGTCGCCACCGTCGAGCCGCCCGCCCCGCACGTCGGGGCCGCGCTGCTGACCAAGGTGATGGTCGCGCTGCTGTGGCCGGACACCGGGCGGGCCGTCGCCTATCTCTCCGCCCAGCGCAAGGCCCACGCCGACCGCCTGCGCGAGCTCACCGCGGCGAAGGCCGCCCCGGGGGCCGGGCTCGGGGACGTCATCGCGGCCGACTACGCCATCGCCCATCTCGACGCCGACCTGGACTGGCTGCGCACCACGCTGGCCCGGGTCGCCGGCCTGTCCCGGGGAGCACCGACATGACCGACATCCTGAGTGCCCGGGCGGTGGTGCGCTCCTACGGGGCGACGCCGGCCCTGCGCGGCGTCACGCTCGACGTCGCCGAGGGGGAGATCCTCGCCGTGACCGGGGCCAGCGGGTGCGGGAAGTCGACGCTGCTGCACTGTCTCGCCGGGATCATGCGGCCGGATTCGGGCGAGGTGACGTACCGCGGCAACCGCATCGGCACGATGAGCGAATCGGCCCGCTCGCGCCTGCGGCGCACCGAGTTCGGGGTGCTGTTCCAGTTCGGCCAGCTCGTCGCCGACCTGACCGCGGCCCAGAACGTCGCCCTGCCGCTGCTGCTCGCGGGGGCCGGGCGGCGGGAGGCGCGCACCGCGGCGCTGGGCTGGCTGGAGCGGGTCGGGGTCGCCGACGTCGCCGACAGCCGGCCGGGGGAGATGTCCGGCGGGCAGCAGCAGCGGTGCGCGATGGCCCGGGCGCTGGTGACCGGGCCGCGGGTGGTCTTCGCCGACGAGCCCACCGGCGCGCTCGACACGCTCACCGGGGAGCAGGTGCTCGGCCAGCTCGTGCGGGTCGCGCACGAGCAGCACACCACCGTCGTGCTCGTCACCCACGAGGCCCGCGTCGCCGGCTACGCGGACCGCGAGATCGTGCTGCGCGACGGGGAGGTCGACGCCACCGGTCTGGGGATCGCGGTACCGACCGGCAGGCACGGGCGATGAGGGCAAGCACCCTGCTGCGGCTGGGCCTGGCGGGCTCGCGCACCGACACCGTGCGGGTGCTGCTCACCGCGCTGAGCTCCGCCCTGGCCACCCTCGTCGTGCTCACCGCGGCCAACGTCGTGGCCATCGGGCGCTTCTCGTTCGGCGGCACCGGCTCCGACGAGTGGGCGCAGCAGTACAGCAACGCGCTGTTGCGGGAGCCCGGCCTGCGCCCCGGCACCACGCTCACCCTGCTGCTCATGACCATCCCCGTGTTCGCCCTCGCGGGGCAGTGCACCCGGCTCGGCGCGCCCGAGCGGGACCGGCGCCTCGCCGCGTTGCGGATGGCCGGCGCCACGCCCGCGCAGACCGTCGCGATCTCCAGCGCCGAGACCGGGTTCGCCGCGCTCATCGGCTCCCTCTGCGGGCTCGGGATCTTCGCGGCCGGGCACCGCCTGCTGGACCGGCCCGGGCCGGACGGGCTGCTGCCGCTGCCGACCGACGTCTGGCCGGCCGCGTGGTTCCTGGCCGTGGCCGTCGCCGGGATTCCGGTGCTGGCGGCGCTCGCCGCCGCGATCGTCATGCGGCGGGTCACGGTGAGCCCGTTCGGGGTCGTGCGCCGGGTCCGCCGCACGCGCGGGCCGCGGCCGTGGGCGGGCGTCTTCATCCTGCTCGGCACCGCCATCCTGGTCCTGGTGGCGTCGATGCCGAGGCTGCACTGGTTCCCGCCGGGCTGGCTCGTCGCGATGCTGCTGCTCACGGGCGTCGCCTCGGCCGGGCTCGGGGTCGTCCTCGGCACCGGGTGGCTGACCTGGTGGGCCGGTCGCCTGCTGGCCCGCTTCGCCCGGCGTCCGTCGACGGTCCTGGCCTCGGCCCGGCTGGTCGCCGATCCGTGGAGCGGCAGCCGCACCCTCGCGGTTCTGCTGATCTGCGTGCTCTTCGGCGCCGGCGCGGCCGGGATCCGGGCCCAGTTCACGGCCGTCGGCGAGGCCCGGCGCGCCTACTACGCGCTGACGAGCCCGGGCGACCCGCGGCTGCAGCAGGACGCGCAGGACCCCTTCTACCTGCGCACCATGGATCTGGTCGACCTCGCGGTCTACACCGCCATCGGGCTCACGGCGGCCGCCATGCTCGTGATCGTGGCGGAAGGGATCGTGTCGCGGCGGCGCGAGTACGCCGGGCTCGTCGCGGCCGGCGTGCCCCGCGGCACCCTGGGCCGGGCGATCCTCTGGCAGGGCCTGCTGCCCGCGATCCCGGCCGTGCTCCTCGCGCTCGTCGTCGGCGTCGGGCTGGCGCGAACGCTCGGCACCGAGGAGCGCTACGGCGGCTTCGAGTCGGCGCAGTGCCTCGCGGCCGACGAGGAGGCGTGCCGCACCGGCAACCCGCGGACGCACCCGGAGCAGTGGCGGGTCGAGCGCGATCCGCAGGTCGTGCGGGCGGTGGCCGTACCGTGGCGGGACCTCGCGCGCGACGGCGGGGTGGCACTGCTGGCGGTCCTGGCCACGACCGGCGCCGGCCTGGTCTTCCTGCGCCGCAGCACCGACCTGTCGGAGCTGCGCACCACGTAGGGCCCGGTGACGCGGCTGCGCCACGGCACCGCCGACTGCTCGGACCCGTACGAGGGCGACGAGTGCCGCATCGAGCGGGGTTGACAGGCGTGCGAAAGTGGCGGTACGACGAGAGAGCGCTCTCTCGCAAGATCGATCCGGGAGTCACCGCCATGACGTCTCGCCCGCGCCTGCTCGGGGGCGCCCTCGCCCTCGTGCTCGCCGCCGCCCTCGCCTGGGTGCTCGTCCCGCCGGCCCACGCCGCCGAGGTCGTGCTCTCGCAGAACAAGCCCGTCACCGCCTCCTCGCAGGAGAGCGCCGGGACCCCGGCCACCGCCGCCGTCGACGGCAACACCGGCACCCGCTGGTCCAGCGCCTTCGCCGCGAGCCAGTGGTTCCAGGTCGACCTCGGCGCGGCCGCGTCCGTCAGCCGCATCGACATCACCTGGGAGAACGCGTACGCGAAGGCGTTCACGATCCAGTTCTCGTCCGACGGCAGCGCGTACACCCAGGCCTACTCGACCACGACGGGCCCCGGCGGCAAGCAGAGCATCGCGGCCACCGGCACCGCGCGGTACGTGCGCATCAACCTGACCACCCGGGCGCTGGCGGCCTACGGCTACTCGTTCTGGGAGTTCCAGGTCTTCGGTACCGCGACCGGCAGCCCCGCCACCACCCGCGCGATCAACGGGCTGTCCCTCGTCAACGACGTGTCCCGCAAGCCGATCCTCGGCCTGAGCCCGCTGGTCGACGACGCGGTCGTGGACCTGACCCGCCTGGCCAACCGCAACCTCAGCCTGCGCGCCGACATCGCCGCCGGGGTGAGCCCGGGCAGCGTCACCTTCACCATGACCGGCGCCAAGGGCAGCACCTACACCCGCACCGAGTCGCAGGCGCCCTACTTCCTGTGCAACGACTACGTCGACTGCCCGCTGCTGTCCACGCCGGACACGTACACCCTGACCGTGCAGGCGCTGTCGTCCTCGGGCGCGGCCCTCGGCCCCGCCTACACGATCCACTTCACCGTGACGGCGACGGCCACGGCCCCGGCCGCCGTGGACGTGCTGTTCGTGGGCAACAGCCTGCTCGGCACCGCGACCGGGGCCTCCGGCGAGGACACGCCCGCCCTGGTCAAGCACCTGGCGTCGGCGGCCGGGCGCACACTGAACGTCACCGAGGTCATCCACTTCGGCAACACGTTGCAGCAGACCTGGGACGGCGGCGAGGTCGCGACCGCCCTGAGCGGGGCGAAGCGATACGACTACATCGTGCTGCAGGAGTACTCCACGCTGGTCGCGACGAACCCCGCCCAGGCGACGAACACGCTGCTCGGCACCTACGCGCCCACGTTCGCGCGCTCGCTCAAGCCGGGCGGGCGGATCGTGCTGTTCAAGAACTGGGCGCTGGTCGACCCGGCCCCGTTCGCGACGCGGGCGGCGGAGACGGCGGCGATCGACACGAACTACGCGGCCCTGTCGGCGTCGCTGGGCACCCCGAACCTGGTCGCCCCGATCAGCGACGAGTTCGAGACGATCATCGCGGCCAACGGCACGTCGTACCTCATCGTCGCCGACGGCAAGCACCCCAACGACACCGCGATCTACCTGGACGCCGCGACCCTCTACGGCATCCTGTTCCGCGAGTCGCCGCGCGCGCTGTCCAACCAGTACCTGGCGGCGGCGGTGGCGACGAACATGCGCAACGTCGCCGCGGCGGCGATCGGCTACTGATCCTGTCCGTTCCGCCGAGGCATTCTCCTTGCCGTGTTGCAACGATTTTCACCGTGCGTGCTGCTCGTTTCGCCACGGTCCTGGTCGCGGTGCTGCTCGCGGGGGCGTGCGGCTCCTCCGGCTCACCCGGGCCCCAGGGCGCGCCGCCGCCCCCGACCACGGTCCCGGCCGGGCCGCCGCCCACCACGGCGGCGGCCGGGCCGGGGTCCGGGTCCGGGGCCGGGGCCGGCGTGGGTGAGCAGGTGCTCAAGACGGTCACGGTGAGCGAGCCGAATCCGTACGGCAACTTCGAGTACGGCGACAACTCGCCCGACTACCAGCCCGGCAACGCCGGCAACGGGGTCCGGTTCAAGTACTGGGACTGCCAGAAGGCGCCCGCGGACGTGTTCAACAACGTCGTCTTCCGCATCGCGGTCGGCACCAACGGCGACAACGGCTACCTCGACGGGCACGACGAGAGCGACCGCAACCCGGTCGAGGGGACCACGCCCACCGGCCAGGGGCTCATCCACGTCTGGGGCACCGGGCCGGAGGGCCGCAACCACTACCCGGTCGACGTCGTCAGCGAGGGCCGCTGCAAGTTCCGGCTCGACTTCGTGACGCAGGGCGCCGGCGGGGCGAACGCGCGGCAGCCGATCTGGAAGCAGGACGGCCACGGCAACGACAACCTCGACACCCCGGCGCTGAAGACCCCGTGGCAGCTCGCGTGGTCGTACAGCTGCCCGGCGCCGCAGCGCTTCGAGATCGCCGACGACAAGCTCGGCGGCCGTGACATCGTGTCGAAGTCCGGCACCGGCGAGAGCGGCGTCTTCGAGCAGGGCGGCAGCGCCGGTGCGCGCACGCTCATGGTGGTCACCCCGGACGAGTGCACCTGGACCCTGGCGCTCTACCAGTAGACGGCGCTCCAGCAGGGTTCGCGGCTACCGGTGGCGCAGCGTGTCCGACGGCAGCTGGCCGTAGACCTCGTGGTAGTGGGCGGTGAACCGGCTGTGGCTGGCGAACCCCCACCGGGCCGCGACCGCCCCGACGGTCGTCGTGGCCGGGTCCGCGTCGAGCAGGTCGCGGTGGGCGTGCTCGAGGCGGACCCGCCGCAGGTAGGCGCCCGGCGTGGTGTCCAGGTGGCGGCGGAACGCCAGCTGCAGCGTGCGGATCGTGACGTGCGCGGCCGCGGCCACGTCGGCCGGGCTGATGTCGCGGTGCGCGTTGGCGTCGATGAAGGCGACCGCGCGGCGCAGCGTGACCGGGTGGGCGTCGTGGCGGTCCTCGATCGTCGGCTCGTGGCTGACGTTGCTGGGGAAGGTGGCCAGCGCGGTCGCGAGCAGCAGCCGGGCGGCGTTGCCGGCCAGCAGGGGCTCCAGCGCGGCCGGGGTGTCGGCGACGTTGTCGCGCACGAAGTCGTAGGTGGTGCCCCACAGCCGCGCGGCCTGGGCCGAGAGCGGGTGGAAGCCGGTGAACCGGAACGGCTCCGCGCCGCGGTCCGGGCCGGTGTCGGCGACCTGGGCCAGCAGCGCCGGGTCGATGACCGCGAACTCCAGGTCGACGTCGATGTTGATGGACTGGTAGGGCGCGTCCGGGTAGGCGAGCATGAAGATGTCGCCGGCCTCGTTGTCGCACTGCTCGGCGCCGCGGCGGTAGGAGAAGGAGCCCCCGAGCACGCGGCCCATCGTCACCCGGCGGATCGGGTCGGCGTCGACCTGGAAGCGCATCGTGAACGTGTTGTGGTGCAGCTCGATCGGCCCCACCACGGTGCGTGCCACCCGCGCCCGGGGCCGCTCGCCGGTGCAGCTGAAGCGCATCGCGCCGTAGGTCGCCACGAGCATCTGGTGCGCGGCCTCGGCATCCGTCGTCTCGAACAGCGTCGCCACGCTCACACCCGCAGGGTCCGGCTGGGCGGCTGGCCGTAGACGGCCCGGTACTCCGCGGCGAAGCGGCCCGGGTTGGCGAAGCCCCAGCGCCGCGCGGTCTCACGCACCGTGACGCCGTCGCCGGGCCCGGCGGCCCGCAGCTCGCGGTGGACGCGCTCGAGGCGGACGCGGCGCAGATACTCCATCGGCGTGATCCCGAGGTGGCGCCGGAACGCGACCTGCAGCCCCCGCGAGCCGACCCCGGCCGCGGCGGCGACCTCGGCGACGGTGAGCGGGCGCTCCGGGTTCTCCTCCATGAACGCCTTCGCGCGGCGCACCACGGCCGGGGCCACGCGGCCGTCGGCGGGGGTGCGCGCGGCGGTCATCGTCGTGTTCGGGAACACGCTGAGCATCGTGACCGCGCCGAGGCGCCGCAGGTGCTCGGCGAGCAGCGGCGGGAGCTCCAGGCCGGGCGTGGTGAGCTGGCGGGACAGGTAGGCGGCGGTGCCGGCCCAGTATCGCCGCATCGCCTCCGACACCGGTAACGCCCCCTCGAATCGCAGGTCGGCCGCGGGCAGCCCGGTCTCGGCCTCGGCCAGACCCGCCACATACGGCAGCGGGAGGCTCACCGCGCCCACCGCCGAGCGTCCGTATTCGCCGACGAACGAATGGCTCACCGGGAACAGCATGCCGTCCTCGGGCCCCACCTGGATATCCCGGCCCCGGGCCCGGACGGTGATTTCACCACTTTCGACGATGCCCGCCAGGAGGTACCCGACCGGCTCCGAGGCCGCCGAATACCCCACGCCCCCGAGCCGCACCCGCAGCCCGCCGAGCTCGCCGTGCTCGCGCGAGCGCATCGACAGATCGACCTCGGCCGGATCCGTGAACGTGATCCGGGCCCGGTGCGTGACGACGTGGTTCAACGCTTCCGCGATCACGTCCCGGTCCCGGGTGCGGATGTCGACCAGACCCGGATGACCTGCGGTCGAATGCACGATCCACCTCCAGTTTCCGGCACGTTACCCGCTCAGTGACGTTCCTGTCCGGATAACGCACCTTCGCACTTGAGCTAACCACACGGCGATCGTTCGCTTGGCGTGGTAGTGGGGACCCTTTGCCCACCGTCACGCTGGGCACACTCACAGTGGGCGCCGCGGCTCTTCCCGGCACGGTTCGCGCCGCGCGGCCCTGTCCGGGCGCCGCCGGCGTTGGCCCCTGCCGGTCGGCCGCCGCCAGGGTGGCCGCCGCCGCTCGGCTGCCGGGCGGTGCGTCGGCGCCCACGACGCCGGTGTCAGGCACGAGCGCACGACGGGACGGGAGCGACGATGGCCACGGGCGACGACCGAGCCGGCTGGATCACCACGCGGAACCGCCCGGAGTCGCACACCGTCCTCGTCGTGGCCGGCGGTCGCCTCGAGCGCCTGAACCGTCCCCAGCTGGCCGCCGTCCTGCGCGCCGCCATCGCGAGCGCCCCCAGCGCCGTCGAGGTCGACATCGACCGGGCCACCCTGATCGACCCGGCCATCGTGCGCGCCCTGCTCGACGCCCGCGACCTGGCCGCCGAATACGGCTGCGGCTTCCGCGTGCTGGACCCGACCGGCCTGCCCGCGAGGATCCTGGAGGCGACGGGCACCCGCGCGGCGCTGTGCGACCCGGCCCCGCCCCCGTCCGCGTTCCGTCTGCGCCGCTGAGGCCGCCGCGGTGCCGCGATCGGCTCCGGTTCGCCCGTGCCGCGATCGGCTCCGGCCATGCGGTCCCGCGGGCCGGCCGCTTGAATGGGACGGTGACCGCACCGCCGCCCCGCTCGCTCATCTTCCTGTTCGCCGTCGCCGGCGGTGCCGCGGTCGGCAACCTCTACTGGGCCCAGCCGCTGCTCGACCTCATCGCCCACGACCTGCACGCCTCCAAGGCCGCCGCCGGCTGGCTCATCACCGCGACCCAGCTCGGCTACGCCGCGGGCATCCTGCTGATCGTCCCGCTCGGCGACGTGCTGAACCGCCGCCGACTGATTCCGATCATGCTCGTGTGCTCCGCGGCCGCCCTCGGACTGTGCGCGGCCGCCCCGTCGATCGGCACGCTGCTGCCGGCCATCACCGCGCTGGGCGTGACCACGGTGGCCGGCCAGATCCTGGCTCCGCTCGCCGGCGACCTGGCCCCCGAGCAGCAGCGCGGCCGCGTGGTCGGCACCGTCGCCTCGGGCATCCTGACCGGCATCCTGGCCTCGCGCACCATCAGCGGCCTCGTCGCGGGCGTGGCGGGCTGGCGGGCCGTCTACGCCGCCGCCGCGCTGGTGATGCTCGTCCTGGCCGCGGTCCTGGCGCGGGCCATCCCGGCGCTGCCGCCGAAGGACCGCCTGCGCTACCCGGCCCTGATCGCCTCGATCGCCACGATCGCCCTGCGCGAGCGCGCGGTCCGCTGGACCCTGGTCCTGGCGGCGACGGGCTTCGCCGCGTTCACCCTGTTCTGGACCGCCCTGACGTTCCTGCTGAGCGGGCCGCCGTTCGGCTACCCGGCGCCGATCATCGGCCTCTTCGGCCTGGCCGGCCTCGCCGGGGCCGTGGCCGCCCAGCGAGCCGGCCGCCTGCACGACCGCGGCTGGTCCCTGCCGGCCACCGGAGCCGCGTGGGCCGCGATCCTGCTGTCGTTCGCCGTCGCCGCCTTCGCCCGGCACTCCGCCGTCCTGGTGGTCGTGGCGATCATCATCCTGGACGTCGCCATGCAGACCCAGGCCATCCTGAACCAGTCCCGCGTCTTCGCCGTCTCCCACCAGGCCCGCAGCCGCCTGAACACCGCGTATGTCACCGGCATCTTCGCCGGCGGCGCCCTGGGCTCGGCCGCGGCGGCCGTGTTGTGGTCGGCGGGCGGCTGGACGGCGATCACGACCGCCGGCCTGGCGCTGAGCGCGTTCGCCCTGCTGGTCTGGGCGCTGGGCCGCCGTGGCCCGCTGATCCCCGCCGGTCCGGCCCCCACCGCCGACGAGACCACGGTGCCCCGGTAGCCCGGCGACCGCGAACGATCACCCGGCCGCTCGCCGCCCGCCGCCCCGCCGTGCGGTGGCCCGGCCGTGCGGTGGTTCGCGCCGGCCGGGCCGGGCTCGTCAGGAGGGCTGCGCGGTCAGGCAGAAGGGCTTGCCCGCCGGGTCGGTGAAGACCCGGAAGAACCGGCCCGCGCCCGGCTGCCGCGCCGCCCCCAGCGCCACCACCGCCGCCTCCCCGGCATCGAGGTCGTCCACCTCGATGTCCAGGTGGACCTGCTGGGGGTGGGCCGGGTCCGGCCACCGCGGCGCGCTGTAGTCGGCGACCTGCTGGAACAGGATCGGCTGGGCGCCGTCCTCGCCGATCATCGCGACCCCGTCCGCCTCGTAGGTCAGCGGCTTGCCGAGCACCTCGGAGTAGAAGCGGGCCAGCCGGTTGGCGTCGGGGCAGTCCAGCATCACGCCCATGAGGGTCACGCCGGTCACGTCCGGGGACAGGCACAGGTCGAAGGGGTGGCCGGCCGGGTCCGTCAGGGTGTGCCAGCCCTCGTTGCGCTGCTGCAGCGTCGCGCCCAGCGACACCGCGCGGGCCGAGCCGGCCTCGAGGTCGGGCACGCGCAGGTCGAGGTGGGCCTGCTGGGGCTGCGACTGGCCGGGCCAGCGCGGCGCGCGGTGGTCGGGGGCGAGCTGGAAGGCGACCCGCCAGCCGTCGGGCGTGCCGAGCGTGATCCAGCCGTCCTCGACGCTGTCCTCGGACCAGCCCGCCAGCGCCTGGTAGAACGCGGACAGCCCGGTGATGTCGGCCGCGTCGAGCACGACCATCTCCAGCTTGCCGATCATGTCGCCCCCAACTCTGCGAAGTCATCGACATTGTGCCCGGGGGGTACGACAAAAATCGGCGAGCGCGGTATCGCGCCGCCGGAGCTGGGGAAACTGATCTGCATGGCCCGCGACACCACCACCGATCAGCAGCACGAGCTCGTGGCCGAGCCGACCGAGGCGCCCGGGGACCCGCAGACGCCCGGTCCGTCGGCGCCGAGCGTGACCATGGCCGTGCCGCCGCAGTGCCCGACGCGGACCAGGCTGTACCGCGACGGCGAGCTGCTGGACGAGGGCTTCCCGGCCGAGCAGCTCTCCGAGCGCCTGGCCGCCGACGAGCGGGCCGTGGTGTGGCTGGACCTGTACGACCCGGACCAGCGGGACCTGCAGATCGTCGTCGACGAGTTCGGCCTGCACCCCCTCGCCGTCGAGGACGCCATCACCTCGCACCAGCGCGCGAAGGTGGACCGGTACCGCAGCCATCTGTTCGCCAACATGTACGCGGTGAGCGTCGACGGCACCGCGGTCACGCTCACCGCCGGCGAGATCGCCGTGTTCATCACGCCGCGGGCGCTGGTCACGGTGCGCAAGGACGACTTCGACATCGACACGCTCATCGCGCGCTGGGATCTCAACGCCGATCTCGTGGACGCCGGCAACCAGGTCAGCGCGCTGGTGTACGGCCTGATCGACGTCGTCGTCGACGGGCACTACCACGCCGTGGAGCAGCTCGACGACGCCGTCGACGAGCTGCAGACGCACCTGTTCCAGGCCCACACCGACGTGGACGTGCGCCGCCGCGCCTACGAGCTCGGCGCCAGCCTGGCCGCGCTGCGGCGGGTGGTGGCCCCGATGCAGGAGGTGGTGAGCCGGCTCTCCCGCGCCGACAGCCACCTGCGTGACGAGGTCCTGACGCCGTACTACCAGGACGTCTACGACCACGCCCTGCGCACGGTGGAGTCCGTCGACGCCGCCCGCGACCGGGTCGACCGGATCGCCGACACCCAGCTCAACGAGCAGGCCGCCGAGCTCAACGAGATCACCAAGCGGCTGGCCGCCTGGGCCGCGATCATCGCCGTGCCGACCGCCGTGACCGGCTTCTACGGCCAGAACGTCCCCTACCCGGGCTTCGGCCGGACGGGCGGCTTCGTGGCCAGCTGCGCGATCATGCTCTCGCTGGGCGCGCTGCTGTACTGGTACCTGCGCCGCAACCGCTGGCTGTGACGCGGCGCCTGGCATGATCCCGCCATGGACGACGTGGCACGGCTGCTCGAGCGGTTCCGCACCGCCCCCGAGAACATCTATCTGGAGGACCACCTCGGCGATCCGCGCCTGTACCCGTTCCTCGTCGAGCTGACCGCCGACGGCTGCGCGTACGATCTGGCGCGCATCGAGGCGATGAAGGTGCTGGGGCTCTGGCCGCCCGCCGACCGCCGCGCCGCCGGGCGGGCGCTCGTGGTGGCGCTGCGCGACGAGGACGAGCTGGTCCGGCAGTACGCGGCGATGGCGCTCGGCCCCTACGCGGCCGACCCGGACGTGGCGGCGGCGCTGCGCGCGGCGGCCCGCGACGACGAGGACGAGAGCGTCCGCAGCGGCGCGCGGGCCGCCCTGCGGGAGCACCCCACCGTTTGCGGCCCTTGACCCGCTCCTGGATCATGGAGGCCGGAAACGGCTGATGGGAGCGGGGGTGGGCTGGCTGATCGGGGCGATCGCGCTCGTGGTCGCCGGGTTCGCCGCCGCGTACGTCCCCCGGCGGCGAACGACCGCTCAACGGCGCGCGGCGGCCTGGGCCGACGCCCGGGCCGCGATCGCCGTCGCCGGGGTGAGCCGGGACGCCGCCCCCGAGCGGGTCGCCGCGGCCGAGGAGCTGCTGGGCCGGGCCGAGTCCATCGCCGCCGGGCCGGGCGGGGCCGGTGCCGCCCGGGAGGCCGCCCGGTGCGCCCGCGCCGCCGATCGGCTCTGGCAGGAGACCGGCCGTGCTTGAGGCGATCCGGACCCGCGTCCGCCGGCACTCGGGTGTCGTGCGCTGGACCCTGCTGGGCATCGCCGCGCTCAGCGTCACCGCGTTCCTCGTCGCGCAGCGGCAGAGCGCCGACGTCACGTACGGCCAGTCGCCGCCCACCGCCACGATCGCCGAGGGCTCGGCCGGTGAGCTCTCCGACGCCGGCCTGCCCTCCGTCGAGGACATGCGGGCCCGGGTCGCCGCCGACCCCGTGGTCCGGGTGCCGGGCTCGGTCGCGACCTGGGACGAGCAGGCGGTGCGCGCCGCGATGGGCACCCAGCAGGTGCGGATCATCGTCGCGCCGCCCGGGCTCAGCAAGGAGCAGCAGCAGGTCCGCGAGGTCGACAACGCCACCATCCGCATCATGGGGACCGAGGTCACCGGCGGCCCGTACCAGTCCAGCAGCAGCCTGCTGCCCGAGTGGCGGGCCCAGTTCGCCCGCAACGACGTCACCGCCCAGCTCATCGGGCTCATCAACGGGCTGAACAAGACCGAGGTCGCGACCCCGCCCGCCGGCGGGCTGTGGCGCGAGCCGACCGCCGCCGAGCTGAGCACGGTCACGGATGCGCTGCGCGCCGGCGGGCAGTACAGCGACCCCGCCGTCGGCCTGCCCACCGTCTCGCCGAAGCGGCTGACCGAGGCGTTCGGCACCGCCGACGCGCTCGTCGTCGCGCTGCCCGCCCAGCCCCGCGACACGCCCGCCCCCGACTACGGCCCGGCCCTGGCGAAGGCGTTCCCGGACAAGGCGCTGGTGCTCATGGTCGGCGACTGGATCGAATACCACGGCCCGCACCGGGCCGAGTTCGCCGACATCGCCGCGTCCGGCTTCTACGCCCGCTTCGACGAGCGGCTCAGCACCTACGCCTACCCGGCCGAGAACGTCCTCGGGGCCTACCTGGGCTGGGTCGCCGACGTGCGCTACTCGGGCCTGTTCGACCGGCCGCTGCCGTACCGCCCCGTCGACCCCGTCCGCGTGGCGCTGCCGGTGCTGCCGTGGCTCTTCGCGGCCTGCGTCGTGGGCTTCCTGCTGCTGTCGGCCGCTCGCGTCGGCCCGGCGCGCGGCCGCGCCGTCGCCCCCGGCCTGCCCGCCCGGCTGGCCGCGCTGAGCTCGCTCGCCGTCGAGGTCTCCGGCCTCACCGGCCCCGCGACCGACCCGGACCTGACCCGCGCCATCACGCGGCTCGGCGCCGCCCGCGAGGCCATCGGCGGCGGACGGCCCGACTCGCAGATCCGCGGCCTGCTCGACGACGCCGAGCGGGACCTGGACCGGGTGGGCCGCGCGGTGGGCGTGCGCGGCTACCGCCCGGCCGAATACCTGCGCGGGCCGCTCGCGTGAGGGCGGCCGTGCGGCGCTGGATCGCCACCCCGTTCGGTCTGGCCGTGCTCGCCTGCCTGGTGTTCGCGGGCTGGGCCGCGTGGAGCGGCGGCGCCCTCGACGGGCCGATCGCCCGGCAGGTGCGGACCCAGTCGGTCTACGCGGACCCGGGCACCGGCCTCGACGTCGCCGCGGCCGAGCGGGTCATCGGCAACCGGCGCCTCGTCGTCATCCTGCTGCGCCCGGGCGCGGACCTGCGCGACGCGTGCCACGCGGTGCGGCGCGCCGCCGCCGGCACGCTCGTGCTCGTGATCAGCCGCAAGAGCGACGGCTACGACCGGTACGGCTGCTCGCAGCTGCCCGGCAGCGGCGACGAGCACTTCGGCGACGCGTTCGTGGCCGAGTCGGTCATCGGCGAGGGCATCGCGCCGTTCGCCGACCGGCCCCTGGACGCGGTCAAGGTGATCGCGGTCAGCTACGACAAGCTCGCCAAGGCCGACGTCGTGCCGACCGACTCGCGGACCATCAGCCCGTCGCTGCCGCGCTACCTCGTGGCGGCGGCCGCCCTCGGCTCGGTGCTGGCCGGGTCGGCGGTGCTGTACTTCGGGGCCCGCCGCGCCGGCCGCCTCGCCGCCGCCCGCCGGGAGCGCCGCGAGCAGGCGACGGACGGCCGGACGGTGCTCAGCGCCGCGATGGCGGCCGTGGCCCAGCAGATCGTCGACCTCGACGGCGCGCCCAAGCGGACCAAGGCCGCCCGGCAGCGCTTCCGCGCGGCCGCGTCCGACTACAGCGAGCTCCTCGAGGACATCGCCGCCGCCGACCGCCGCGGCGCCGAGGACTTCACGCGCCTCACCGAGCGCGCCGAACGCATCGGCGAGCGCCTTCGCACCCTGGCCTGACGCACGCCGGAAACGGCCGCGAAACCGCCCGCTCCGGTGAGGACCATCTCACGGCGAGTTGTTCCGGATGAAACTCCGCCGAAACACGCGATTTCTTGACTGGGCCCCATCACCAGCCGGTGGAGGGGGGTGCGATGCCCGAACGGTATGTGTTGGTGCGCTGGCCCGACGGTGCCGCGCAACGGATCTATTCGCCATCGACAATCGTCGAGGAATTCTTCGCCGCGGGGCAGCGGATGCCGGTCGCCGACTTCGTCGACCAGGCCCGCCATGCGCTCGGCCTCGCCAGCGACCGCGTGCGCGCCGCGTACGGATACCCGTGCGGCCGCGCCGCCCGCTCGCTCGCGTTCGTGGAGGCCCGGGCGGCCGTCCAGCCCGATGCCGGAGACGTGGTCGTGGAAGGGATCGAGGCATGACCGAGCACCACCCCGTCGTGGTCGTCGGCGGCGGGCAGGCGGGGCTCTCGATGAGCTGGCATCTGCGCGCGCTCGGCATCGGCCACGCCGTGCTGGAGCGGGCGAGCGTCGGGCACGAGTGGCGCGAGCGCCGCTGGGACTCCTTCTGCCTCGTCACGCCCAACTGGCAGTGCCGGCTGCCGGGGTACGCCTACAGCGGCGACGACCCCGACGGGTTCATGGCCGGCCCCGAGGTCGTGGCGTTCCTGGAGCGGTACGCGGCGAGCTTCGACCCGCCCCTGCGCGAGGGCGTCGACGTGACGCGCCTGCGCCGCAACCCGGCGGGCGTCTTCGAGCTGCACACCAGCGCGGGAGCCATGACCGCGGACCAGGTCGTCGTCGCGACCGGGCCCTACCACCGCCCGGCCGTGCCCCGCGTCGCCGAGCGGCTGCCCGGGCACATCGTGCAGCTGCACTCGTCGCAGTACCGCAACCCGGACCAGCTGCCCGCGGGTGAGGTGCTCGTCGTCGGCACCGGGCAGTCCGGCTGCCAGATCGCCGAGGACCTGCACCTCGCCGGGCGCATCGTGCACCTCGCGGTCGGCGGGGCGCCCCGCGCGGCGCGCCGCTACCGGGGACGCGACACCCTCGCCTGGCTCGAGGAGATGGGCCACTACGACCGGGGCGTGCACGAGTTCGGCGACGCCGACGAGGTGCGGCTGCGCGCCAACCACTACATGACCGGGCGCGACGGCGGGCGCGACATCGACCTGCGGCGGTTCGCGACCGAGGGCATGCGGCTGTACGGCCGGCTGCGCATGATCGCGTCGGGCCGGGCCACGTTCGCCGACGACCTCGCGGCCAACCTCGACCACGCGGACGCCGTCGCCGAGGGGATCAAGGACGCCGTCGACGCGTACATCGCGCGGCACGGCATCGAGGCGCCGGTCGAGCGCCGGTACACCCCGGTCTGGCGGCCGGAGGGGGGTCAGGGCGAGCTCGGGCTCGACCGGATCGCCGCCGTGGTGTGGAGCACCGGCTTCCACCGCGACCACCGCTGGATCGAGGTCCCGGTCTTCGACGGCCGCGGCTACCCGACCCACGACCGGGGCGTCACCAGCTGCCCCGGCCTCTACTTCCTCGGCCTGCCCTGGCAGCACACCTGGGGCTCGGGCCGCTTCGCCGGCGTGGCCCGCGACGCCGCCCACCTCGCCGGGCACATCACGGCCGCCCGCCGCCGGCGGCTGACCGAGGGCGTCAGCTGGCTCGCGGGCACCCCGACGGAGACCTACCCGGACCTGGAGTGGGCGGCATGAACGACGCGCACCGCCACCTGGGCGTCCTGCCCGCCTACCCGTTCTACGGCGGGCCGCCGGTCAGCCCCGACACCACGGCCCGGGCCACCATCGACGAGCTGCTCGCGGACCTCGACCGCGAGGGCACCGAGCGCGCCCTGGTGCTGCCCAACTACGGCGTCCCCGACCCGGACGTGGCCTTCGGGTTCAACGAGCTGGTGGTCGAGGCCGCCCAGCGCGACGACCGGGTCCGATGTGGACTGTGGGTGTCCGCGAAGGACAGTGACCGCGACCGTACGGCCGCGGCACTGCGCCTGGCCGGCGAGCCCGGCGTGCGGGCGCTCAAGCTCAGCTTCCTGCTCGGCGGGGGCGCCGAGGACCCGGGTCTCGAGCCCATCTTCGCCGCCGCGCGCGCCCACGACCTCGTCGTCCACGTGCACACCTCGCCCGGCGCCGCCTCCGACATCGACCGGGTCGGCGAGCTCGTCGAGCGCTACGGCGACGACGTGCGGATCCACCTGGTGCACTTCGGCGGCGGCATGAGCGGCCACATCAAGCTGGCCGGCGGCCGCTTCTTCGACTGGGTCGCGGCCGGCAAGCAGGTCTACACCGACCTGTCCTGGGCCATCGGGTTCACCCCGCGCTGGCTCGCCGCCGAGATCGACCGGCGCGGCCTCGGCCACGACCGGGTGCTGTTCGCCAGCGACGAACCCTGGGGCGACCACGCGGGGGAGCACGCGAAGCTCCGCGCGGCCGTCGCCGGAACGGAGCTGTCCGACCTCGTGTTCACCACCACGTTCGAGAAACTCTACGGCTGAAGGAGCACAGCATGTCCGACCTCACCGACCTCGAGCAGAAGAGCCTCAACGAGATCCCGCACCCGGCGCTGGCCGAGGGCTCCAGCATCTACGGCGGCACCAAGGTCTTCCCCGACTACCAGGCCGAGGAGGGGCAGAGCTACTTCACCCTCGTGCACGGCATCGCGCACGAGTCCTCGGTCAGCTTCGTCGCCGTGCTGCAGGCCACCCGCGCGCTGCGCAAGGGCTTCGAGTCGGCGATCTACTTCTACGGCCCCGGCTCGCTCAACTGCCTCGCCACCCGCGGCTTCCCCACCACCGGCAACTCCGCGTTCCCGGGCGAGCACAACATCAACAACTCGCTGAAGACCTTCATGGCCGAGGGCGGGAAGGTGTACTGCTGCCGCTTCGGCCTGTCCCTGCACGGTGCCCGCGAGGAGGACCTCATCGAGGGGGTCATCCCCACGCACCCCCTCGACGTGCAGGACGCGCTGATCCACTACGCGCGCAAGGGCGCCATCATCAACTCGACGTACATGTTCTGATGAGCATCGACGTTCGCGCCGACCTGGCCGTGCGCGGCGTGCGGGTGCCCACACCCGTGCGCCGCCCGGCCGGGGCCGGCCCCAGCGACGACGGGCACGTGGTCATCGACGGGCGCAACGCGGCCCTGCCGATCGACCCCGCGAGCCCGTACGAGATCCGCGGCAGTCGCCTCTGGCTCGGCGAGGCCGACACCGGGCTCTCCCTCGACGTCGTGCGCCGTCCGCGCTTCTACGACCTGGTGACCGCGGACGGTGTGCCCTACGAGAAGATCGCCCGGCTGCACGGGCGCGACGTGCTCGCCACCACCGTGGTGCAGACCTGCATCCGCTACGCCGAGGCGCAGCGCTGCCGCTTCTGCACCATCGAGGAGTCGCTGCGCTCCGGCGCGACGACCGCGGCGAAGACCCCGGCCCAGCTGGCCGAGGTCGCCGAGGCCGCCGTCCGGCTCGACGGGGTCCGGCAGATGGTGATGACGACCGGCACCACCGCCGGCCCGGACCGTGGCGCCCGCAACCTGGCGAAGGCCGTCCGGGCGGTCCTCGCGGCCGTGCCGGGCCTGCCGATCCAGGTGCAGATCGAGCCGCCCGGCGACCTGGCCGCGATCGACGAGCTGCACGCGGCCGGCGCGGTCTCCATCGGCATCCACGCCGAGTCCCTCGACGACGCCGTCCGCCGGCGCTGGATGCCGGGCAAGGGCTCGGTGCCGATGGCCGAGTACGAGGCCGCCTGGGACCGCGCCGTCGAGGTCTTCGGGCGCAACCAGGTCAGCACCTACCTGCTCATCGGTCTCGGCGAGGACCCCGACGAGCTCGTCGCGGGCGCGGCCCGGCTCATCGAGCGCGGGGTCTACCCGTTCGTGGTGCCGCTGCGGCCCATGGCGGGCACCCTCGCCCACCGCGACGGTGTGCCCGGCCCCGCCCCGTCGCTGGTGCGGGACGTCACCGAGCGGGTGGCCGCACTGCTGCGGGCGGCCGGGATGCTCGGCGCGGATCAGCGGGCCGGCTGCGCCGCGTGCGGGGCGTGCGGCGTGCTGCAGGCGGCCGGCGCATGACCGACCTCGTGCCCGCGCTGCTCGGCGCGCCGCCGCGGTTCCTCATCGAGCCGGCGCAGGACCGCGGCGACTACGACCGGCTGCGGACCCGGGTCTTCGTCGACGAGCAGCGATTGTTCGAGCGGGAGGACCGCGACGAGCGCGACGACGACCCGCGCACGGTGGTCCTCGAGGCCCGCGCGGCCGACGGCGCGCTCCTCGGCGGCGTCCGGGTCGGGCCGGCCGCCGACGGGCCGGATCTGGGCTGGTGGGTCGGCGGGCGGCTGGCCGTCGACCCGTCGGTGCGGGGCGCCCGGCAGATCGGGCCGGCGCTCGTGCGTGCCGCGTGCGCCTACGCCGAGCAGGCCGGTGCGCTGCGCTTCGACGCGACGGTGCAGGCCCGCTGGCAGCGCATGTTCCAGCGCCTCGGCTGGCGGCCGGTGCGGCCGGTCACCGTGGCCGGGCGCCCGCACGTGCTCATGCGCTGGCCGATCGGCCGGATCGCGGCCCTGGCCGCCGCGACCAAGGCGCCGCTCGGCCCGCTGCTGCACGGCCTGGCCCCGGGCGGGGCCGGGTTCGTCGGCGACGACGGCGCCCCGGTGCCCGGCAGCGACCTCGTGGCCGCCTGCGACGCCATCCTGCCGTCCATGGTGGAGCGCGACCCGGACTGGGCCGGCTGGTGCGCGGTGCTCGTGAACGTCAACGACCTCGCGGCGATGGGCGCGACCCCCGTCGGGCTGCTCAACGCGGTCGCGGGCCGGGACGCGGCGGCCGTCGCCCGGGTGCTCGGCGGGCTGCGCCGGGCCGCGGACGCCTACGGCATCCCGGTGCTCGGCGGCCACACCCAGCTCGGCGTGCCCGCCGCGCTGTCGGCGACCGCGCTCGGCCGCGCCGCGCATCCGGTGCCGGGCGGGGGCGGGCGGCCCGGGCAGCGGATCCGGCTCACCGCCGACCTCGGCGGCGGCTGGCGCCCCGGCTACCACGGCCGGCAGTGGGACTCGACGAGCCGGCGCACGGGCGCGCAGCTGCGCGCGATGCTCGGCTTCGTCGCGGCGGCCCGGCCGGCCGCGGCCAAGGACGTGTCCATGGCCGGGATCGCCGGGACGCTCGGCATGCTGGCCGAGTCGAGCGGGTGCGGGGCGGTGCTCGACGTCGTCGCCGTGCCGCGGCCCGCGGGCGCGAGCATGGGGGACTGGCTCACCTGCTTCCCCGGTTTGGCGATGCTCACCGCCGGCTCCACAGTGGACGCGCCCGCCGGGCCCGCGGTCACCGCCGAGTGCGGCGAGCTCGTCGCCGAGGCGGGGGTGCGGCTGCGGTGGCCCGACGGCGAGCTCACCGACGTCATCGACGGGGCAGTCACGGGAATGGGGGTTGCGGCATGAGGATGGCGGCCGTGGCGGCGGCGTTCGACCGGGACCTCGAGGCGGACTTCGCCCGCATCGAGGGGCTCGTCGCGTCCGCGCGGGCTCAGGGAGTACAGCTGCTGGCGCTTCCGGAAGCGTGCCTGGGCGGCTATCTGGCGCACCTGGACGGGGGCGCGGACCAGCCGCCGGCGCTGCGTCTCGACGGCCCGGAGATCGCGCGGCTCACCGTGATCGCGGGCGACATGGTGGTGTGCGCCGGCTACTGCGAGGACGGCGGCGACGGCACCCGGTTCAACAGCGTCGTCTGCGTCGGCGCGGGGCGGGTGCTGGGCAACCACCGCAAGGTGCACCAGCCGCTGCGGGAGAACGCCAGCTACGACTCCGGCGACTCGTTCGCCGCGTTCGACACGCCCGTCGGCCGGCTCGGGCTGCTCATCTGCTACGACAAGGCGTTCCCGGAGTCGGCCCGCGACCTCGCCCTCGACGGCGCCGAGATCATCGTGTGCGTCTCGGCCTGGCCGGGCAGCCGCACCGGGGCCCCCGACGACCTCGCCGAGGACCGCTGGACCCGCCGCTTCGACCTCTTCGACCGGGCCCGGGCGCTGGAGAACCAGGTCGTGTGGCTCTCGGCGAACCAGGCCGGGCGGTTCGGCTCGCTGCGGTTCGTGTGCAGCGCGAAGGTCGTCGACCCGGGCGGGGACGTGCTCGCGACGACCGGCGTCGAGGCCGGGCTGGCGGTCGCCGACGTCGACGTGGCCGGCGCGCTCGCGACCGCCCGGCGGTCCATGGCCCACCTGCGGGATCGGCGCCCGGACGCGTACCGCGCCCTCGCACCGTCGATGATGTGACCCATGGCCCCGACCCGCGTCGCCGCCGCCGCGGCCCACTTCGGCCGCGACCTCGACCACGACCTCGGCCGCATCGGCAAGCTCATCGCCGACGCCCGGGCCGAGGGCGCGGCGCTGCTCGTGCTGCCCGACGCGGCGATCGGGGGCTACCTGGCCGACCTGCGAAGGCCCGACCCCGAGGCGCTGCCGCCCGCGCTCAAGCCCGACGATCCCATCTTCGAGCAGGTGGCCGCCATGGCCGGGGAGATGGTGGTGTGCGTCGGGTTCTGCGAGGCCGACGGCGACGACCGGTACAACGCCGCGGTGTGCCTCACCGGCGACGGCGTGCTCGGCCGGCACCGCAAGGTGCACCTGCCCGCGGCCGAGCACATCGCCTATCGGGCCGGCGACACGTTCGCCGCCTTCGACACCCCGGCGGGGCGGATCGGGATGCTCATCGACTACGACAAGACGTTCCCCGAGTCGGCGCGCAGCCTCGCCCTCGACGGCGCCCAGATCGTCGCGTGCCTCTCCGCGTGGCCGGCCAGCATCACCAACGCGGCGCCGAAGCTCTCCCAGGACCGCCAGTCGCGGCTGTTCGACCTCTACGACTGTGCCCGGGCCGCGGAGAACCAGCTCGTCGTGGTCTCCTCCAACCAGACCGGCGCGGCCGGCGGCATGCGCTTCCTCGGCCAGGCCAAGGTCGTCGGGCCGGCCGGGAACATCCTCGCCCGCACCTGGGCCAAGGCCGGGCTCGCCGTCGCCGCGCTCGACGTGGCGGCCGAGATCGCGCACGCCCGCCGCGTGCTGAACCACCTCGACGAGCTGCGCCCGGGCGTCTACCGGAGCGGCCGATGAGAGTCGCGCTGCTGACCTACTCCACGCGCCCGCGCGGCGGGGTCGTGCACACCCTGGCGCTGGCCGAGGCCCTGGCCGCCGCGGGCGCCGACGTGACCGTGTGGACGCTCGCCCGGGGCGGAGGCTTCTTCCGGCCCGTCGACCCGCGGGTGCGGCTCGAGCTCGTGCCGTTTCCGGACGTGCCGGGGGAGGCCGTCGGGCCGCGCATCCTGCGCTCGATCGCGCTGCTGCGGGCGGCGTTCCGGCCGCACGACTTCGACGTCGTGCACGCCCAGGACTGCATCAGCGCCAACGCCGTCGACCGGTGCGTGCGCACCGTCCACCACCTCGACCACTTCACCACGCCGGAGCTGGCCGCCTGCCACGAGCGCGCCATCGTACGGCCCGAGGCCCACGTCACCGTCTCGTCCACGGTCGCCGCGCAGCTGCGGGCCGGCTGGGGCATCGCCGCGACGGTCATCCCCAACGGCGTCGACGCCGCCCGCTTCGCCGCCGCCGTGCCGCTGGTGCGCGAGCGCCCCTACGTGCTGTCGGTCGGCGGCATCGAGCCGCGCAAGGGCTCCATCGACCTGCTCGACGCCTTCGCCCACGCCCGCCGGACCCTGCCCGGCCTGGAGCTCGTCATCGCGGGCGGCGAGACGCTCTTCGACTACCGCGACTACCGCACCGCGTGGCAGGCGCGCGCCGACGCGCTCGGCCTGGCGCCCGACGTCCTCGGCCCGGTCCGGCACGACGAGCTGCCCTCCCTCGTCGCCGGGGCGGCGGCCTTCGCGTTCCCGTCGACCAAGGAGGGCTTCGGACTCGCGGCCCTGGAGGCGCTCGCGGCCGACGTGCCCGTGGTCGCGCGCGACCTGCCCGTGCTGCGCGAGGTGTTCGGCTCCTCGGTGCGCTACGGCCACGACCCGCAGTCGCTCGGTGCCGCGCTCGTCGATGCGGTACGGCACGGCAAGGGCGACCCCGCGCTGGCGTCCTCGTACACGTGGGAGGAGGCCGCGCGCCGCCACCTGGAGTTCTACGGCGGCCTGGCCTGAGCTAGAGTGGGCGGACGGCGGTGGGGCCCGCCGACCCCGGCACGATCCGGGGTGAACCGCGACGACGCCAACGGTCCCTGCCAGTGGAGCTGTGTGGTGCGCTGGTGGGGAGGAGCATCGTGACCGAGGTCGACCCCGACGTCGATGTCCACGTTCCCGCGCAGCGTGCCGAGCTGCGGCCGAGCCCGTGGCCGGTGCTGGGCGCGATCTCGGCCGGCGGGGTGTGCGGCGCCCTCGCGCGCTTCGGGGTCGCCCAGGCCTGGCCGCACGCGCGCGGCGGCTTCCCGTGGTCGACGCTGCTCGTCAACGTCACCGGGTGCCTGCTGATCGGCGTGCTGATGGTCATCGTCAACGAGGTGGCCACCGGGCGGCGCCTGCTGCGGCCGTTCGCCGGTGTCGGGGTGCTCGGGGGGTACACCACCTTCTCCACCTATGCCGTGGAGATCCACCAGACCGCCTCGGCCGGCTCGCCCTGGGCGGCCCTGGCGTACCTGGCCGGGACCGTCGTCGGCGCGCTCCTCGCGGTGTGGGGCGGCAGCGCGGCCGCCCATGCGCTCGTGCGGCGCCTCCGGAGGAGCCCGTGACCGTCCTGCTGATCGCGCTCGGCGCCGCGATCGGGGCGCCGATGCGCTACCTCACCGACCGCTTCGTGCAGTCCCGGCACGACTCGGTGTTCCCGTGGGGCACGCTCACCGTCAACGTCTTCGGGTCGCTGCTGCTCGGCCTGCTCGCCGGCCTGCCCGCGAACGCGACGCTCACGGCCCTGCTGGGCACCGGCTTCTGCGGCGCGCTCACCACGTATTCGACGTTCAGCTACGAGACCCTGCGCCTGGCCCAGACCGGCGCCCGCTTCTACGCGGCGATGAACATGCTCGCCTCGGTCGTGGCCGGCCTGGGCGCGGCCGCGGTGGGCCTGCTGCTCGCCCAGGCGTTCAGCTGATCTCGCACCGCATGACGTATTCGACGACCGAGGGGTCCCGCGGGTAGGGCTGCGCCTCGCCGGTCGGGCGGAACCCGTGCCGCTCGTAGAGCCGCCGGGCGGCCACGTTGTCGCCGACGACCCAGAGGTCCACGGCCTCGAGATCCTGCTCGCCGGCCCACCGCAGCGCCTCGGCCACGAGCAGGTCCCCGACGCCTGACCCCCGCCACCCCGGGCGCACCCACATGCTGAACAGCTCGCCCGCGCCGTCGCGGTCCTCGGGCACCCAGACGCCCACGATCCCGGCGGTGCCCTCCGGCTCGCGGGCCACGGCCTTGAGCCCCTTCGCGGGCTCCAGCCACGCGCGCCAGCGGTCCTCGTCGAAGGCCTGCTCCCGCTCCAGCGTCGAGGCGAACGCCCGCGGCGAGTCGGCGAGCGCGGCGAGGCGGACATCGCGCCACAGCGCCCAGTCCTGGGGTCCAAGTCGTCGCACATCCACGCACTCATCCTCGCAGCGTGAGCAACGTGGTTTTTGTACTGTGTGCCGCACGGTGAGCGCGGACGTCCACCGGCTCAGCGCCGAGGGGCTGCGGCTCCACGCGCGGCCGACGTCCACCTGGCGCGGGCTCAACGACGCGATGGAACCACTGCTGGAGGGCGCGGCGGCGCCGTGAACACCGAGGCGGCCGCGGCGCTTCGGTCACCCGGCGGAGGTGGGGGCCCGCAACGGCACCCCGGCCGCGGATCGCCGTGGCCTGTGCGCGCTCAGCCGGCCGGCCGCAGAGCCGGGTCGAGCATGCCGTCGGGGTTCCAGGCGGCGTCCTCGTCGCCGGCGCCCGCGGCGGCCAGGAACGCGGTCTCGGCCGGGCGCAGGTGCTCGAGCAGGGCCGGGAGCCGGTACCGGTCGGTGAAGCGCGCCCCGTCCGGGCCGGTGAGCAGCACGGCGATGGGCTCGTCACCGCCGAGGGGCAGGTCGGGGTAGACGTTGCCGCCCCTCGGCGCCGGGCGCGGGCTCGTCCAGCCAGGCCTCGAACGCCTCGCGTGACATCGGGATCCGGGCCGCCAGCATGTAGGAACGTCCGCTCACGCGGCGATCGTAGCCCGGAGGCGCCGGCCCGGCCGGCCCGCGTCCACAGTGGACCGGATCACGGCGCCCGCCCGCCCCTTCGCGCCGCCGGGCCGCCGCCTCCGGGGACGTCACCCCGCCGAGAACCGGAGCTGCGGTCGGACGGCAACCCCGCGTAGGCTAAATTCGGTCGGTGAGCACTTCCGAGGTCCCCGTACGCACCCGCATCGCCCCGTCGCCGACCGGCGACCCGCACGTCGGGACCGCGTATGCCGCCCTGTTCAACCTGGCGTTCGCACGCAAGCACGGCGGTGAGTTCATCCTGCGCATCGAGGACACCGACCGCACGCGCTACGTGGAGGGCAGCGAGCAGCAGGTCTTCGACACCCTGCACTGGCTCGGGTTCAGCTGGGACGAGGGGCCGGACGTGGGCGGGCCCGCCGAGCCCTACCGGCAGTCCGAGCGGCTGCCCGTCTACCGTGAGGTCGCCGAGCGCCTGCTCGCCGACGGGCACGCCTACCAGTGCTGGTGCTCGTCCGAGCGGCTCACCCAGATGCGCACCCGCCAGCAGCAGCTGAAAATCCCCACCGGCTACGACCGGATGTGCTACGGCAAGACCCGCGAGGAGCGCGCCGAGCTGCCCGGGTTCACCGACGTGCCGGTGATCCGGATGCTCGTGCCCGACGACGCCAGGATCTCGTTCACCGACCTGATCCGCGGCAAGATCACCCCGCCGGAGCCGGACGACCAGGTCATCCTGAAGGCGGACGGGTTCCCGACCTACCACCTCGCCGTCGTCGTGGACGACAACGCGATGGGCGTCACGCACGTCGTCCGCGGCGAGGAGTGGATCAGCTCGACCGCCAAGCACATCCTGCTCTACGACTGGCTCGGCTGGACCGCACCGACCTACGCGCACATGCCGCTGCTGCGCAACGCCGACCGCTCGAAGATCAGCAAGCGCAAGAACCCGGCCGCGCGGCTCAAGTGGTTCCAGGAGGAGGGGTACCTCCCCGAGGCCCTCGTCAACTTCCTCGCGCTCATGGGCTACTCGATGCCCGACGGCCAGGAGATCTTCACGTTCGACGAGATGGTGGCGTCGTTCGACTTCGCCCGCGTCAACCCCGTCGGCCCGGTCTTCGACATCGACAAGCTGAACTGGCTCAACGGCCACTACCTGCGCACGCTGGACGACGACGCGTTCCTGCGCGCGGCCGAGCCGTTCCTGCCCGAAGGCCTGAGCACGCAGGACGTGCGCTCGCTCGTGGTACCGCTGCGGGAGCGCACGAAGAAGCTCGCCGAGATCCCCGAGCAGCTCGACTGGCTCGCCGCCGACACCGTGACGGTCCAGCCCGCCGACCTGGCCAAGCACGGCCTGCCCGCGGCCGACGCGCGCGCGATCCTCGAGGCGTTCGCGAAGGACCTCGAGCAGCTCGAGCCGTTCGGCAAGGAGCAGATCACCGCCACCCTCGACCGGGTCGTCGCCGAGGCCGGCACCAACCGCCGACGCTCGTTCATGACCGCCCGGCTGGCCCTGGTCGGCCGGCCGGTCTCGCCGCCGCTGGACGACACCATGGTCGCCCTCGGCGCCGAGCGCACCGCCGCCCGCCTGCGCCGGGCCGCCGGCGCGATCGAGGGCTGAACGAGCCGGTTCCCGATTGGGGCGAACGGACGTGGGTAACCCCGAGGTCACCCCGTCCGGTTCGTCCCAAAGGAGCCAGCATGGCGCTGCGTCGGTGCGTCTCGGTTGCCAAGGCGGAGTTCGCCGAGCGGTACTGGGACCGCACCCCGCTGCTCTCGCCGGCCCTGGGCAACTACCGCGACCTGCTCACCGTCGACGGCGTCGACGACCTCCTGGGCGCCCGGGCGCTGCGGACCCCGTTCGTGCGCATGGCCAAGGACGGGCGCGTCATCCCGGCCGCCCGCTACACCGGCGGCGGCGGGGCCGGGGCCGAGATCGGCGACCAGGTGCACGACGAGAAGGTCCTCGCGCTGCTCGCCGACGGGGCCACCCTCGTGCTGCAGGGCCTGCACCGCATGTGGCCGCCGCTCGTGGCGTTCGCGGCCGTCCTGCGCCAGGACCTCGGCACGCCCGTGCAGATCAACGCGTACCTCACCCCGCCGTCGAGCCGCGGCTTCGACCCGCACTACGACACCCACGGCGTGTTCGTCCTGCAGGTCAGCGGGTGCAAGCGGTGGCGCGTCCACCCGCCCGTGCTCGAGGCGCCGGTGCCGCGCCAGCCGTGGGGCGGCGTGGCCGACGAGGTGGCCGCGGCGGCCGGCACCGATCCCGCGATCGACACGGTGCTGCGCGACGGCGACGCGCTCTACCTGCCCCGCGGCTGGGTGCACGCGGCCACGACCGAGGGCGAGTGGTCGCTGCACCTCACGATCGGCCTGCACGCCCCGACCCGGCTCACCGTCCTCGACGCGCTCGCCCGGCTGGCCGTGTCCGAGCCGGCGCTGCGCGCCGGGCTGCCGATGGGCCTCGACCCCGCCGACGGCGACTCGGTCGCGCCCGCGCTCGCCGACACGGTCGCGGCCCTGCACGCCTGGCTCGACACCGTCACGCCCGGGGACCTCGCCGCCCAGCTGCGCGGGCCCGCGTGGACCTCGGGCCGCCCGGCCCCGCTGCGGGCCGTCACCCAGGCCGCCGCGCTGCCCGGCCTCGGCCCCGACGACCAGGTCGCGGCCCGGCCCGGGCTGCCGTTCCGGCTCGACGAGCCCTCGGGCGGGCGGGTCGCCGTACACCTGCCGGACCGCACCCTCGCGATGCCCGACGCCTGCGCCGAGGCCCTGCGCACCGCCTTCGACGGCCGCCCGCACCGCATCGGCGACCTGCCCGGCCTCGACGACGCCGACCGGCTCGTCCTGGCCCGGCGGCTGCTGCGCGAGGCGGCGCTGGTCCTGGCGTAGCTGACAGCGCCCGGCGCCCGCCGGGCGAGGCGGCCACAGCCTCCGGGGCTGCCGGGCCAGGCGGCGCCGGTTCTGACGTATACACAGCGCCCGGCGTCCCAGGCCCGGCCCGGCGCCGCCGGTCTGCAGCAGGTGAGGCGTCCCGCCGTGCTCGCCGGCATCCCGCTGCTCGCCGCGGCGGAGGCCGGCCCGCACGCGGGCGGCGCCACGCTGATCCGCACCGAAAGCGTGTGCATGGTGGCCCTCACCCGTGGGCGGCGCCGCCGGGCACGCCGCCCGACCTGCTCGATTCCCGGCTGAGCGTCGCAGACCCGTACGCTGGGCCGCATGAGGGCGCACGCCGCCACCGCCGCCGATCTGGCCCCGGGCGATCACGTGTGCTGGCGGTTCGGCGACGACGACAGCCGTCGCGATGCGCTGGCGGGCTACATCGATGGCGCGCGGCGGGACAATCACAAGGTCCTGCACTACCGGGCCGAGGCCGACGAGCCCGATGTGCCCGAGTTCGACGGGTTCGTCACCCAGGCCGTCGACGTCACGGGCCCGTTCGACCCCGACGCGTGGATCGCGATGCTGGGCGAGGTGCTCGGGCAGGCCCGGGCCGAGGGCTTCGACGGCGTGCGGTTCGCGGGGGAGATGACCTGGTCGCGCGGTTACCTGACGGACGATCGGCTGGTCGCCTACGAGCGGCAGGTCAACGCCTTCTACGCGCACTCGGGGGCGATCGGGTTGTGCCTGTACGACACCCGCCGCTTCGAGCCCCGCGTGCTCGCCGAGATCGAGCGCGTGCACCCCGACACGGCCTCCGCGGACGGCCACGGCGACGCGCCCCTGGGCCGGCTGGCCGTCACCGGGGCGCCGGTCGGCGTGCGGCTCACCGGCGAGTTCGACGCGTCCAACGGCGGCTGTCTCGAGCCCGTGCTGGCGGACCTGATCCCGCACGCCGGCGGCCACCCGCTCGTCGTCGACGTCGCCGCCCTGCGCTTCGCGGACCTGACCGCGGTGACCGCCCTGCTGCGGGCCGCGCGGACGATCCCCGGCGGCCTGCGCATCCTCGGTGCCGAGCCGTCCTTCGAGCGGATCGTGCGCCTGTGCGGGCCGGCCCCGGTGGTGTTCGCGTGACCGGCTCCGTCTTCACGCACACGGCCCTGTTGTACGCCACGGCGGCCGAGTACCTCGACGCGACCGTCGCCTTCGTGCGGGCGGCGCGCCGGGAGGACCGGCCGGTGCTCGTGGCGGTGCCCGGCGCCGACCTCGAGCGCATCCGCGCCGGCGTGGGCGGCGACGACGGCGTGACCTGGTGGGACGCCGAGGCCACCTCGCGCAACCCGGGCCGGATCATCCCGGCACTGCTCGGCTACTGCGCCCGGCACGCCGGGCGCCGCCCCGCGCTGCTCGGCCAGCCGATGTGGGTGGGCCGCACCGGCGCCGAGCGCGCCGCCGTCGCCGTGCACGAGGCCCTGGTCAACCTCGCCTTCGCGGGGGTGGAGGCGACGGCGTTGTGCCCGTACGACACCGCCGGCCTGCACGCCTCGGACGTGGACGTGGCCCGGCGCACCCATCCGAGCCTGGCCGGGATCGCGGGCCTCGCCGCGAACGCCGGCTACGCCCCGGACTCGGTCCTCGCCGAGCGCAACGCGCCGCTGGTCGCCCCGGCGGCGGCCACGGCGATGCCGTACGACGCCATCGCCACCCTGCGGCTGCTGCGCCGCGCGGTGGGGGAGCGGGCCGCGGCCGTCGGCCTGTCCGAGGACCGCGCGGCCGACCTCGAGTTCGTCGTCACCGAGCTGGCCACGAACACGCTGCGGCACGGCGGCGGCCGCGGGGTGCTGCACCTGTGGGCCGACGGCGACGCGCTGGTGTGCCAGGTCAGCGACGGCGGGGTCCTGAGCGACCCGCTGGCCGGGCGCCTGCCGGTCGAGCCGACCGCCGAGCGCGGGCGTGGCCTGCTGCTCACCCACCAGATGTGTGACCTTGTGGAGGTGTCCACCGGCCCGACCGGCACCGTGGTCAGAGTGCGCATGCGTCGTTGATTTTTCAACAGTACATCTCGATACTTCGATGCATGCTTCGACGTCTCGGTCGCGTGGCCGCTACCGCGCTGCTCGCCATCGCCACCACCGGCACCATCCTCGCCGTGTCCGCGTCCCCCGCCCTCGCCGACGGCTGCTACACCTGGAGCGGCACCCTCGCCCAGGGCTCGTCCGGTGAGGCGGTCCGCCAGCTGCAGATCCGGGTCGCCGGCTACCCCGGCTCCGGCGGGGTGCTGGCCCTCGACGGGCAGTTCGGCCCCGGCACCAAGGCGGCCGTGCAGCGCTTCCAGAGCGCGTACGGTCTCGCCGCCGACGGCATCGCCGGCCCGCAGACGTTCGCGAAGATCTACGCCCTGCAGGACGACGACTGCACGCCGGTGAACTTCTCCTACGGCGAGCTCAACAGCTGCAACAGCACCTGGACCGGCGGCGCCGTCCCGGCCGCCACGGCCAAGGCGAACGCCCTGGTCACCATGTGGAAGCTGCAGGCGCTGCGGCACGCGCTCGGCGACGTGCCGATCACGGTCACCAGCGGGTTCCGCAGCACCTCGTGCAACAGCGCGGTCGGCGGCGCCGCGGGCAGCCGCCACCTCTACGGCGACGCCGCCGACCTGGTCTCGGGCTCCCGGTCGCTGTGCCAGCTCGCCCAGGAGGCCCGCAACCACGGCTTCGCCGGCATCCTCGGGCCCGGCTACCCCGACCACAACGACCACACGCACGTCGACGGCCGCCCGTCGCGCTTCTGGTCGGCCCCGAACTGCGGCGTGGCGAGCCTCACCGGCGGCCTCGACCCGCTCGGCGACGACTGAGCCGGCCGAGCCGCCGGACCCGGGTGGGCGTGCGCCCGCCGGGGTCCGGCGGACGGTTCGCGGCGGTGCTGGACCTAGCCTTCGCGAGCGTCGGCGCCGAAGAGCCCGGCCAGGAGCGGGCGGTACACCCGGGCCGAGTCGCCGAGCGGGCTGAAGTGCGACCCGGCGTTGTCGTCGAGGTAGGTGGTCGCCACGTCCACCGTGTCGATCGGGTGGCCGGCGCGCGCCGCGGCGAGCAGGACGCGCATCTCGTAGTCGAAGCCGTCGCCGGGGATGCCGAGCAGCCAGGGCAGGTGCTCGGCCGGGTAGGCCCGCAGGCCCGTCTGGGTGTCGCGGACGCGCAGGCCGGTCGCGGCGCGGAACAGGGCCGCGGTGAGCCCGTTGCCGACGCGGCTGCGCAGCGGGACGCCGGCGCCGAACTCGCGCACCCCGAGCGCGATGCGGCCGGTGACCTCGGTGTGCCGGGCGACCCGCCGCACGTCCTCGGCGCGGTGCTGGCCGTCGGCGTCGGCGCAGACCACGCCGTGACCGGGCCACGCCTCGGCGATGTGGGCGAGGCCGGTGCGCAGGGCGGCGCCCTTGCCGCGGTTGGCCGGGTGGTGCAGCACGGTCGCGCCGAGCGCCCGCGCCGCGTCCAGCACCGCGGCGGCCCCGGGCCCGCCGCCGTCGTCGACCACCACCGCCGGTGCGTCGTTGCCGAGCGCGGTGAGCAGCTGGGGGAGGTGGAAGCTGGGGCGGTACACCGGCAGCAGCGCGATCATCCAAGGTCGATACCCCGCCGGGGGCGAGATCACTCACCGGCCGCCGCGGCGGGCCAGGGCGACCGCGAGGCGCTCGCGGCGGCGCAGGGCCGCGGGGCTGGACGCGCCCAGGAAACACAGGCGGGAGCCGAGCCGCAGCAGCCGCTCGGGCTGCCACGGGCCCGCGGCCGGGATGTCGAGCAGCGCGGCGCCCCGCAGCCGCAGGATCTTGCCGGCCAGGTACCGCACCCGCGGCAGATGCCACGCGTGGGAGACCAGGCCGAGCGGCTCGGCGGGGCTGTACGGCCCGCCGACGAGCCCGTCCTCGACCAGGTTGAGCAGGTTCTCGAGGGTGCTGCGGGAGCGCGTCTCGGCGAGGAGGCGGCTCGCCCGGCCCAGGCCCGCCTCCCGCGCGGCGCGCAGCATCAGGTCGCCCTCGCGGTGGCCCGGGGGCGGCTCCGGCGCGCCCAGCGAGGCGCCGGCCCAGCCGCCGGTGAAGACGATCCGCGCGGGGGCGCCGGCCCGCTCGACGTGCTCGGCGGCGGCCCGGACGCGGGCCAGACTGTCGTCGGTGAGCGCCCAGCCGGCCTGGTGCCGCACCACGCCGCGGCCGAAGACGAGCAGCGTGCTGGCGTTCGCGGGCATGACGTGACCGTAACCCGGTCGATATGCTGCCCGGCATGAGGGGGCGCGGGGCGCGGCGCATCGCGGCGGTGCTCGCCTGTGTCGCGGCCGGCGTGCTCGGGGCCACGCCCGCGCCCGGCGAGGCGGCCCGCCCGCCGCTGCGGGTGCTGCAGCTCAACCTGTGCGACAGCGGGTTCGCGGGCTGCTACACGGGCCGGGCGGTCGCGGTGGCCGCGGGCGAGCTGCGCACGCACCGGCCCGACGTGGTCACGCTCAACGAGATCTGCGCCGGGGACGTCGAGGCCCTCGGCGCGGTGCTCGCGTGGGTGTTCCCGGGCGACACGATCGTGCGCGCGTTCGAGCCGGCCGGGGACCGGCGCGGCGGGGGGCCGTTCGCGTGCGTGAACGGGGAGGAGTACGGCATCGGCCTGCTCGCCCGCGTCACCGGGCCGCGCCGCGCGACCGTGATCGACGGCGGCCTCTACCCGGACCAGGACGTCAACGACCCCGAGGAGCGCGCCTGGGTCTGCGTGCACGCGCGCGGGGCGTACCAGGCGTGCACGACCCACCTGGCCAACACCGTGCCGGCGGTGGCGTTCGCGCAGTGCCGGTACCTCTTCGGCATCGCGATCCCCGGGCTGCACACGCGCGCCGGATACGAGCCGACCGTGGCCGCGGGCGACTTCAACCTCGCCGACCAGGCGCAGGGGTGCGTGCCCGGCGACGGGTACGTGCGCGCCGGCGACGGGTCGGTGCAGCACGTGTTCGCCACCGCCGACCACGCGCTCACGGGCACGGACGCGCTGGACCTGCGGCAGGCGACGGATCACCCCGGGCTGCTGGTGTCGCTCGCCCCGCGCTGAGCCGGGTGCGTCGGCGGCCCGCGGTGCGGCGGCCCGATCATGCCCGTAGGCTGCCGCCGTGCTGGTCGTCGCTGTGCTGCTGCTGGTCGCCGTGCTCGGATTCGCCGTGGCGCGGCCGTTCGGGCTGCCCGAGGCCGTGGCCGCGGTCCCGGCGGCGGTCCTGGCGGTGCTCTTCGGCCTCGTCTCGCGCACCGCTGCCTGGGCCGAGGTCCGCGAGCTCGGCCCCACCGTGGGGTTCCTCGCGGCCGTGCTGCTGCTGTCGTACCTCGCGGAGGTGCACGGCGTCTTCGCGTACATCGGCGACCTGGCCGCCCGCCACTCCCAGGGCCGCCCGCAGCGCCTGCTGGGGGCGGTCTTCGCCGCGGCCGCCCTGGTCACCGCGGTCCTCAGCCTCGACGCGACGGTGGTGCTGCTGACCCCGGTCGTCTTCGCCGCCGCCCTGCGCATCCGCGCCCGCCCCGACCCGCACGTCTACGCCTGCACCCACCTGGCGAACTCGGCCTCACTACTCCTGCCGGTCTCCAACCTCACCAACCTGCTCGCGTTCGCCGCGAGCGGCCTAGGCTTCGCGGCCTTCGCCGGGCTGATGGCCGCCCCGTGGCTGGCGGTGGTCGCGGTCGAGTACGTCATCCTGCGCCGCTTCTTCGCCTCCGACCTCGCCGTGGCGTCCACGCCACCCGCCGCCGAGCCGGCGAAGGCCCCGCGCTACGCCCTCGTCGTGCTGGTCCTCACCCTCGCCGGCTTCGCCGCGGGCCAGCCCGTGGGGATCCACCCCGCCTTCGCGGCCGCGGCCGGCGCCCTGGCCCTGGCCGTCCCCCTGATCCGCGCCCGCACACTGGAGCTCAAGGCCGCGATCAAGGCCGCGAACCCGGCCTTCTGCGCCTTCGTCCTCGGCCTGGGCGTGGTGGTCCTGGCGGTGCGCGAGCACGGCCTGGGCCGGCTCGTCGACGCGCTGACCCCGCGCGACGCGTCCTTCCTGGGCCTGCTGGCGGTCGCGGCCCTGGCGGCGCTGCTGGCGAACCTGCTGAACAACCTGCCGGCGACGCTGGTGCTGGTGCCGGCGGTGCAGCACTCGCCGGGCCTGCTGCTGGCGGTGCTCATCGGGGTGAACGTGGGCCCGAACCTTACGTACGTCGGCTCCCTCGCGACCCTGCTGTGGCGCCAGATCCTGCACGCGCGCGACGCCGCTCCCTCGGCTGGGCGGTTCCTGCGGCTGGGCGCGCTGACGGTGCCGGCGGCGCTGCTGGCGGCGGTGGCGGCGCTGTGGGCCGGTCTGCGGATCGCGGGGATGTGAACGTTCGCTTCTTGTGTCCGATATGTCGGGCGCTTCGCGCCGCGACATATCGGATTTATACCCTGTCGGGGGATCTGCCCGATTCGGCGGCGGCCGCTTCGTCTTCGCCAAAGGCCGCCCCGTGGCGATCGTGCGCGCGGAAGGCGCCTGAAGGGCCGCGGTGCCGGGCCTCGGCGGTGGGCCTCGACTCAGACGTCGTGGAGGAACATGGTCATGGCGTGCAGGCGGTCGCCGGCCGGCGTGAGCACCATGAGCCCGCCGGGTCGCTCGAAGGCGGTACCCACGAGCTGTGAGGCGAACGCGGGCTGCCCGTTCATGCGAGTCGGGCGCAGCCGGAGCCGCAGCCCTTGACCGGCGCGCCAGGCGGCACTGGCCCGCAGGAACGAGGCGATCGCCGCCGGCCCGCGGTACTCGTGCGGGGCGGGCGGCATGGCCAGCCAGGCCTCGTCGGTGAGCAGCCCGACCACGGTGTCGATGTCGCCGCCGGTGAAGGCCTCGGCGAAGCGGTCGACCAGCCGGCGTTCCTGTGCCGACCCGGCCGCGGGTGCTGCCGCGCGGGTGGGTTCGCGGTGTCGTTCGATCGCCCCGCGGGCGCGCTGGAGCAGGCCTTTGACGGCGGCCGGTGTGGTGTCCAGCATCGGGGCGACAGCACCCGGCGGGTACCCCAGCACGTCACAGAGCACCAGCGCGGCGGCTTGCCGGGGTGTGAGCCGCTGCAGCGCGGCGACGAACGCCAGCTCGATGGCCTCCCGGGTGGTGTAGCGCGCCTCGGGGCCGGGATCGGTGTCGGGCAGCAACACGTCCGGGTACGGCTGCAGCCAGGTCGCATGAGTGCGACGGCTGGGCTCGGGGGGCTGGAACGGGGGCCGGGGCTCGGCCGGGATCCGCCGGCCGCGATCGCGCAGCGCGTTGAGGCAGCGATTGGTGGCGATCCGGTACAGCCACGACCGCGGCGACGCGCGGCCCTCGAACCCGTCGAGGCCGCGCCAGGCCGCCAGCAGTACCTCCTGCAGCACGTCCTCGGCGTCGGTCACCGAGCCCAGGAGGCGGTAGCAGTGCACGAGCAGCTCGCGCCGGTGCTCCGCCACCAGGTCCTCGAAGGTGACCTGTGTCACAGCCGTTCCATTTCCCGGGTCGTCGGTGTCGGTACGGGCACCACACCGATTGGAGAGATCATGACCAGTCCAGCATTGCAGATCGCCGTGGCCCACCACCGCGCATGGACGGCCGGGGACCTGGAGGCGGCGATGACCTACATCGCCGACGACGTGGTGCTCGACGCCCCCGCCGGGCGACTCGTCGGCCTGCGGGCGTACCGCGAATTTCTGGCGCCCTTCGCCGGACAGCTCCTGATCCGCTCGGAGATGCTCGCGGCGTTCGGCGACGAGAAGACGGCCCTGATCATGTACGACACCGAGACGGTCCCGGCCAGGAGCGCACCGGCGGCCGAGTGCGTCACCGTCCGGGACGGAAAAATCGTCCACAACCGGTTCATCTTCGACCGCGTGCCGTTCGAGGAGTTCCGACGCGGGCAGGCCGGCGATGGCGTTCGATGAGCACCTGGCCGCCCGGGTGCGGAAGATCGTCACCGAGCAGCCGGGCGTGACGGAGCAGCGGATGTTCGGCGGTCTCGCCTGGCTGGTGCACGGTCACATCGCCGTCGTCGCCCGGCACGACGGCGGCCTGATGGTGCGCGTCGCCCGGCCCGACCACGAGGCGATGCTCGCCGAGCCGGGCGCGGCCACGACGACGATGCGGGGCCGGCCCCTGCGAGGCTGGATCACGGTGGCCGAGCACGCCTGCGCCACACGTTCGGACCTGACCACCTGGGTTCGGCGCGGCCTGACCCACGCGCTGACGCTGCCGACCGATTGACGCCGACCGCCACCCGCCGACACCGCCGGGCGGGTGGCGGTCGGCACCGGTTCGTCGGCGCTTCGCGGTCGCTGCCGGGGCGGTTGCCGCGAGCCCTGCGTCAGGGAATTCGCCCGATTCGGCTCACGGGTGGCGACATGCGTGGATCGTCTGGGAACCTCGGTACATGCATGTGCTCGTCTGGCTAGCCGAGGGCACCTGGGCCGCCGCCGCCGAGGCCGCCGCCCGGCACGCCCCCTCCGATGCGCGCATCACCCTCCTGCACATCGTGGACCCGACCACGGCCGGCGAGGTGAGCGGCGCCTGGAGCGGCCTGCTCGGTCGCGGCCACCGCGACCCGGGCCCGGCCATGGCCGCGGCGTCCGAGGCCGCCGAGCGGGACCTCCTGACCGCGGCCGCCGCGTCGCTGGACCGGCCCTGCGAGACGGCCGTACGCCGTGGCCGCACCGAGCACGAGGTCATCGCCGCGTGCAACGAGCTCGGCGCGGACATGCTCGTGGTGGCGCGCGACGGCGACCGGACGCGGGTGGGCCCGCGGAGCCTGGGCCGCTTCACGCGCTTCGTGGTGGACCATGCACCGTGCCCCGTGCTGCTTGTATGGCCGGAGCAGCCACTGGTCACGACGCCGCCGCCCCCACCGCCGCCAGGTGCCGAGCCGCCCCCGCCGCCGCATCATCATCACGGCCCGCCGCCCCCACCGCCGGGTGTCGAGCCGCCCCCTCCGCCGCATCATCATCACGCCCCGCCGCCCCCGCGCCACTAGGGCGGGCCCGACCTGGATATCGCGGCGCACCGCCGGCCGATCACCGCAATTCGTGCGAGTCGGGACAGGCGCGACCGGCGCGGCGGTGGAATCGCACGGAGGCGACTGCGGAATTGCCGCTTCGGGTCCGGGGCAGACGCGGCTACGATTTTGCTCGGCGGATTCGCGTAGGTCGGGAAGCGATCGTGTCGGAGCATTCTCTATGGAACCGTGGATCCGACGCAGCTTCTCCGCGTGCCGCCTCACCAATCCCCAATCACGCCGCCGCTGCGCCTCCCGACGGAACTCATCCTTCCCGAGCCACCAGTTCCGAGCCTTCGTACGATCCCGCATAGCAGCCAATTCCCGCGAACTGAACAACTGCATCTGCCCCATACGAACAATTGTCCCAGAACACGACCGAAACCACGATCCCGAACCACGCCAAGCTCAAATAGCGAAGATTTTGCAACCGGGATCACCGAATGATGACCCGCACCGGCCCGGCACAGGAAATCGGCCAAGAGGAATGCCCAGTGGGCAACGACGCGGCGGGACCACGCTTACTCATTGGGCGGCCGCCGACGTCCCGCAGCCCGCGGCACGAGGATGCACAACCACGACCCTGAGGCGCGAGGATGCCCGGCCGCGTTCGCGAGGTGCGGGGGTGCGCAATCACGTGCCCGGGGTGCGCGTGTGCGGGGTGCCGGGGTGTGCGTTCACGTGCGGAGTGCGGGGATGCACAACCACGTCCCCGGGTGCGGAGGTTCGCAGTCGCGTGCGCGAGGTGCGGAACGTGCAGGTCGCGTGCGCGAGGGCGAGATGGTGGGCCGGACGATCCAGTGATCATCAGTGGCCCAGAGAGTCGACTTATCCCCGGTCAGGGTATAAATCCGACATGTCGCGGCGCGGAGCGCCCGACATGTCGTGTGGCAACATGATCCGAATGCGCCACGTGGACGATGACGGACGTCCGCGTCACCGTCACGCCCACCGATCCAGGGGTGGCGCTGCTGCCCGTGCTCGACCCGACCGTCACGGGCCGGCGGGGTCGCGACTGCTACCTCGGCCCGCACCGGGCGCGGATCGTGGACGGGCGCGGCAACGCGGGCGCGAAGGCCTGGGTCGGCGGGCGGTTCGTGGGGTGCTGGACGCAGGACGACGCCGGGGTCGTGCGCGTGCATCTGCTGCAGGACGTCCCGCGCAAGCGCCTCGACGAGGAGGCCGAGCGGCTCACGGCCTGGCCGGCAGGGCTTCGTGTCCCCGCGGCCTACCTGTCGCCGGCCGTGCGGGCGGGTAGATTCCCAGCGTGAGGACTGCCTGGTACGCGCTGCGCCGCGCCGACGTCGACGGCGGGACGATGCCGGTGCCGCCGGAGTGCGCCGAGGCCGAGACCGTCGTGCTCGACCACCGCGCCCACGGGGTCACCCCGGGCCGGCTGGTCTTCGACGCCGTGGCCGAGCGCGACGAGGACGGCGTGCGGATCGGTGTCGCGTGGCCGCCGGACGCGCATGTCGGCGTGCTCGTGGGGCTGACCTGGCAGCCGGCCCGCCGCCAGGTGCAGCTGCGCACGAAGCCGCTCGACGAGCCGCTGAAGGTCGACGGGATCGCGTACTTCCACGAGTACGACCCCCTGATCGTGACCCACGAGTTCCGTCCCGCCAACTCCAACCGGGGCAAGGTGCTGGACGCGGTGCGGCGCCACGGGCGGGTGTTCGAGGACGGCAGCGCGGTGTTTCCCGAGGCGGATCTCGTCAAGCGTGCCGGGCTCGGGCGCGGGACCCGCGGGACCTTCCTGCTGCGCAACGCGATCGACCAGCTCATCCGCGAGGGGTACGTCACCCGCGTCGACGGCAGCCTCGACGCCGAGGGCCGGCCGTCGTTCCCGCCCGCCGACGGCTGCGAGGTGGTGCCGATGCTGTTCTACGCGCCGCTGCTGGAGCCGGCCGTGCGGCCCGAGGAGCCGGCCGAGACCGACCCCTCCAACCGGCACGAGCACTGGGTCGCCGGCTTCATCCGCAAGCTGCAGCCCGGCACCCGCCCGTCCCCGCGCGCCCTCGCGCTGCACCGCCAGGCGATCGACAGCGGCCAGTTCCCCGACGAGCCGCTGGCGCCCGGGTACACGTTCGTGAAGAAGCACCACCGCAACGGCTGAGGCCTCACAGCGGCTTGGTGCAGAGCACGTCGGGCATCGGCAGGTAGCCGAGCGCCTGCCAGAACCGCAGCCCCGACGCGTTCTGCGGCATCACGAGCAGGTTCACGCGCGGGCAGCCGAGCGCCTTCAGCCGCTCCTCCAGCTCGGCGACGAGCCGGGTCGCGATGCCCTGGCGCCGCCGGGACGCGTCGACGGCGAGCCGGAGGATGAAGCCGCGGCGCCCGTCGTAGGTGCCCAGCACCACGCCCACCAGCGCGCCGTCGCCGGCCTCGGCGACCAGGAACAGCTCCGGGTCCCGGGTCAGCTTCGCCTCCAGCTCGGCCCGCGGCAGGACGTCGTTTCCGCCGGCCTCCCACAGCGCCACCGCGCCCTCGTAGTCGGCCCAGCGGAACGTGCGGATGCGCAAGGTGTGCTCCCCGGGCCGGGCCGCGGACGTGTGGGTGCCCATGTGTCGCACGGTACCGGGTCACGGGCACCATCACCCTGGAACGTCGGCCGGAGCAGTGGCCGGCCCGGCCGGGTGGTCCGCCGAGTAGCCGGCCGCCTGCAGCTCGAACAGCCGCGCGTACGCGCCGCCGGCGGCCATGAGCGCCGCGTGCGTGCCCTGCTCCACGATCCGGCCCTCGGCGAGCACCACGATGAGGTCGGCGGTGCGCACGGCGCTGAGCCGGTGCGAGATCAGCAGGTTCGTGCGCCCGGCCCGGTGCCGGTGCAGGTCGCGGTGCAGGTCGTGCTCGGCCTCGGCGTCCAGCCCGGCGCTGGGCTCGTCGAGGATCGCCAGGTCCCGGTCGCCGCGCAGGTAGGCCCGGGCGAGCGCGACCCGCTGCCACTGCCCGCCGGAGAGCAGCACCCCGGCCTCCGGGTCGTCGTCGCCGTCGGCGGCGTCGAAGAAGGTGCGGCTGAGCATGGTGTCGTAGCCGCGCGGCAGCCCCGACAGCGTCCCGTCGATCCCGGCGAGGGTCGCGGCCGCCCGCAGCCGGTCCCGGTCCTCTAGCGCGCCGAGGTCGCCGAGCCCGACGTTCTCCGCGGCGGTGAGGTCGAAGGCGACGTAGTCCTGGAACACCGCGGCGAGCCGCCGGCGCAGGCTCGCCGGGTCGAAGCCCCGGATGTCGGCGCCGTCCCACAGCACGGCGCCGCGCTGCGGGTCGTAGAACCGGCACAACAGCTTCACCAGCGTCGACTTGCCGGAGCCGTTGAGCCCCACGAGGGCGACGGCCTGCCCGCGGGGCAGGAACAGGTCGACGCCGCGCAGCACCCAGGGGTGGGCGTCGTCGTAGCGGAACCACACGTCGCGCAGCTCGATGCCCTCGCGCAGCGCGGGCACGGGCGGGGCGGCGGGCGCCACGGGCAGGTCCGGCCCCGCGCGCAGCACCGCGCGGTAGTGGCCGAAGTGCAACAGAGCCTCGTACGCCCCGCCGAGCTGGCCGACGAGCCCGACCAGTCCACTTTGGACACCGGCGACGGCGGCGACGAACACGGCGATGTCGCCGACGGAGAGCCGGCCGCCGGCCGCGTCGGCGACCACCCGGACGAGCCCGGCGCCGGCCGCGATGCCGCCGAGCGCGCTGAGCCCGGCCTGCACGAGCACCTCGCGCCGGTCCAGGGCCTGCTCGCCGTCGTTGGCCGCGCCGACCTCGCGCAGCAGCCGCCCGCGCAGGAAGCCGCCGAGGCCGAACAGCCGCACCTCCTTGGCCGCGCGCAGGTCGGTGAGCAGGTCGGCGTAGAACAGCTGGCGGCGGGCCCGCGGGCTCATCCGCCAGGCCATCGCCGCCCGCGCCCGGCCCAGCAGCACCTCGGCCGCGACCGCGGGGGCGGCGGCGAGCAGCACCACGGCGGTCATGACCGGGCTGAGCACCGACAGGGTGGCGACGAACCCGCCGACGGTGACCAGCATCCGGGCCGCGTCGATGCCGGGCTGCACGATCTGGCTGGCCGCGGCCTGCCCGGCCTGCTCGGCCATGCGCAGCCGGTCGTGGAAGCGGGGCTGCTCGAAGCGGCACAGCCCGACGAACCGGTTGACGGCCGCGAAGAGCTCGGCGCGGGCCAGCAGGTCGATGCGGCGGCGCAGCTGCGCGTCGAGGTACCGCTGCAGGTGCGGCACGGTCGCGCTGAGCACCCCGACGACGGCGAGCCCGGCGGCGAGCGCGATCAGGGTGCCGAGCGCCGGCCCGGGCCGCCCGATCCGGTCGATGACGAGCTTGGTCAGCCAGGCCCCGGCGACCGGCCAGGCCCCGGCGAGCAGGGCGAGGGCGGCCGAGCCGAGCAGCGCGCCCTTGCCGGCCCGCCACACGAGCGCGACGGCCGCCCCCGCCCGCGCTCCCAGCCCGCCCGCCTGCGGCCCCGGATCGGCCCAGGAGCCGGTGCTCATAGCGGCACGGGCTCGGAGAGGGACTCGACGCTGATCGCGTTCGCGCGCACCACGCCGTCGCGGACGAGGTAGAACGTCGGGAACAGGTGGTTGTCGAACGCGGTGGCGACGGGGCCGTCGAGGGGCTCCCGCAGGACCGTCGCGAAGGCTTCCAGCCCCTCGGTCAGGCGGTGCGCGTCGGCGTTGTCGGGGCCCGCGACGACCACGAGCGCCCGCTCGGGGGCGGCGCGCCCGGCCAGGAACGCGGCCAGGTCCGGCAGCTCGGTGACGCAGACCGAGCAGGTGGTGGACAGCAACGCGAGCACCTCGAGGTCCGGGCGGGACCCGGCGAAGGACGGCAGGGGGGTGCCGGGGCGCAGCAGTCCCGCGTCCGGGGACTTGGCCTTGAGCTCGGCGAGGGCAGTGGTGTGCTCGCGCAGGCGGCGGATGACCGCGACGGTGAGCAGGAGGTCGACCAGGCACAGCAGTCCGACGAGCGCGACCGCGGCGATGAGGAAGGGCATGAGGGGCTCCCGGAGGCTCGCGACCGCCGGCCGGCACCGTTCCCGGCGCCGGCCGGCGGCGTCAGGACGTCAGCAGCAGTCGTAGCAGACGTGGGTGCACGTGGTCTGCGTGCTGCACCGGCGCATCTTCTCCGAGCGGCCTCCCGTCCAGATGTAGCAGTAGATCTCGCAGCTGCCGCTCTCCCCGACGATCTGGCCGCGGCACGTGATTGCGTGCGCGGTCGTCTTCGGCAGCAGCGCGCCGAGCATCCGGTCGCCGAGGGCGTTGAGCACTCTGGACATGCGGGAACCTCCTGTATTGGCGTCCTTGCGGGCGCGGCGGCGATGACCGCCGGATCGACGCTCGCAAAGCCGGCTACGGGAGTCCTACCGCGTTGCTACCGAGCGGCCAGCCGGCGCCGCAGCACGCCGAGGATCCGGTCGGCGGGCAGTAGGCCCCACTCGCGCGAGTCGTAGCTGACCGCGCCGTCGCCGACGACGACGTACCGCCCGGCGGGCACCGGCGCCCCGGCGTCCAGCCCGCACGCCTCGGCGGCGCTGGCGGGCACCGGGTCGCCGGGCCCGGCGGCGACGCGCTTGATGTTCCACGGGCCGCGGGTGCCGGTGCGCCGCGGGAGGGCGTCCCAGTCCAGGTCGTCGGGGGGCGGCTGCAGCACCACGATGTCGCCGGGGCGCGCCGGCGGGGCCGGGCGGCGGCGCACCAGCAGCCGGTCGCCGTGCGCGAGGGTGGGCTCCATGCTCGGCCCGCTGACGGTGACGACGACGAACCGGCGGCGCAGGAACACGAAGGCGCCGGCGCCTCCGAGGAGGACGCCGGCGCCGATCAGGAGGGGCCTCATGGGCCCGAAGGGTATCGGGTCAGGAGACGGTGTAGGGGATCGTGAGGGTGGACTGGTTGCCGTTGGCGGCGGTGGCGTCCACGCGCACGGTGGTGTTCGCGTTGCCGATGGCGTTCCACAGCTCCAGCTTCACGCAGCCGCGGTTCATCGCCGACAGGGTGCCGGACGAGGACGCGAGGCCCGCGGCCTGGGTGTACTGCTCGGTGCCCGCGACCGGGTCGGTGGCGAAGTAGCGGTACGTCTCGACCCGGCCGTAGGTGCCGCCGCCGGTGAAGTCGTACGAGACCCGGGCCTGGACGCCCTGCCCGACCGCGGTGCCGGCGTCGATGTGCAACGCGAACTGGGTCGCCGCGCCGTTGGTCGCGCCGGTGATGCCGCATGCCGTGTAGGTGACCGGGTTGTGCGGGGTGCCGTCGTAGTTGCCGTTGGCCGCGGTGATGGTCTGCGTGGCCGCTCCGGCGCCGGCCGCGGTGTTCAGGGCCGGCCCCGAGCGCAGGAAGAACTTGTTGGAGCCGGCGGGCGGCGGCGGCGAGCTCGAGGCCGAGCGCGACGGCGACGGGGACGTGGTGGTGGGCGGCGGCGACGACGGCGGGTTGCTGGTCCCGTTCCCGCCGCTCCACGTGAAGGCCCCGTTGGTCGCGGTCGTCCCGGCCCCGACGCTCAGCGTGTGGCCGTCGGAGAACGTGACCGTGAGCGCCGTCGAGCCGAGGTTCGTCGCGGCGTACGTGCGCTGGCCGTTCTTCGTGAACACCGCGTACAGCGGCGTGTTCGCGGTCACCGAGGCGTCCACGGTGCCCAGCGCGGCGAGGTTGCGGATCCAGTGGAAGGTGTGCGCCCTGCTCTCGCCTTCCTCCGGGGTGTACCCGGGGTTCGCCCGCAGGTTCGCGAGCGCCTGGTCGCCGTTGCCCAGCGCCTGGAACGACCACAGCACGTCCTGCCACACCGTGGGCGGGCCGCCGTTGTTGGTCGTCATCTCGTTGTAGTTGGTGGCGATGTACGAGGGCTTGTACCCCATGTAGAAGGAGCCGCCGGTCACCGGGAGCATGTTGATGCCCTGGATCATCTCCGGCTCGCCGCTGAACCAGGTCGCGTAGGCCCCGCCGTCGCCCCAGACCATGCCGACCGTGTTGTGCGCGAACGTGGACGGGAAGTTCTGGTTGGCGGAGTCGAACCAGTACTCCTGGATCGCCTGCGCCTGCGTGGAGTAGATGTAGAGCCCGGCGTCGCGGACCGCGGTGTTGCCGGTCGCGATGCCCCACTGGATGAGCGCGTTGGCGAAGTTCATGCCCTCCGACGAGGACTCCTGGTTGTTGCCGGCCCCGAACGACCCGTGCCCGGACGCCCAGTCGTGCCCGGCGTAGATGTCGAAGTCGCGCAGGAACGGGAACATGGTGTCGCCCCGGTCCGGGTTGTTGGCGTCCCGGATGAGCAGGTTGACCATCCCGCCGTACGCGCTCGTGGCCGCCCACGCCTTGTCGAACTTGGCGAGGGTCGCGGCCGCGGCGATGTAGTAGCCGTAGTGGAAGTGGTGGTCGTTGAGCTCCTGGTCGGAGCCGTACGAGGCCGGGTAGCCGATGAGCGTGCCCCACGCCTGGTTGTAGACGAACAGCCGCTGCGACTCGCCCGAGCCCGCGGTGAACCAGTCGGTCAGGCGGGTGCGGATGGCGTTCAGCAGCGCGTCGCGCTGGGCGGTGCGGCCGAGCTGGTCGGCGAGCTCGGCGGCCCGGGCGGCGCGGCCGAGGGCCTTGCCGGTCCAGTAGGTGTCGTTGCCGAACCCGGCCAGCGGGTCGCCGGTGGCCACCTGGTCCAGGTAGGCGCCGACGGTGCTCAGGTCGGCGCCGGCGGAGTCGGCGACCGCGGGGATCTCCGGCAGCACGCCCTGGTAGCGGGTGGCCGTCGTGAACGCGCCGGTGCCCGTGAGCACCTTCATCGTCCCGCGCGGGGAGACGTAGGTCTGCGTGATCGGGGTGCTGCCCGACAGGCTCTTCCACTGGTGCGGGTAGAGCGCGAGCACCGTGCCGGAGCCGGTGCCCTCGCGGGCGGTGGTGGTGACGGTGTAGCTGGCGTTGACGGTGCTCGCCGACTGGTTGTAGCTCCACGCGACGCGGGTGCCGGTGACGTGGTTGTGGGCGTACGTGCCGTACGTGTTCGCAAGCGCCGTGCGGTCCGCGGCCGAGGTCGACGTGGTGGTTGGCAGCAGCGCGACGGAGAAGTAGTCCTTGCCGGCCAGCGTCGAGGTGATGGTCGAGCCGCTGACCGTCCACGTCGCCCCGGTGGGCGCGTAGGCCATGTAGTCGTGGCCGCGCACGGTGAACCCGACGCGGGCGCCGCTGTTGGACCACACGGTGGGCGCGCCGCCGAAGGTCAGCTGCGCGTTGCCGCCGGAGGTGCGGGCGTACACGAACGGGATCCCGTGGCCGATGGTCGTCTTCAGCGTGCGGGCGCCGTCGGACCACGAGGGGGTGACGGTCCAGTCGGTCCAGCCGTCCACCAGGGTGTTCGGCGCGTTCAGGCCGGCCACGCCGAGGGTGAACTCGGTGGTGTACGGGAAGTGGTACTCCCCGACGCCGGTCGCGGTGCCGGAGATGGCGGCCTCGGTGGTGTACGAGACGCCGAGGCCGTTCGCGGCGGGCTTGAACGCCATCGGGTGGGCCTCGAGCGGCAGGGAGTAGTTGCAGTCGGTCCGCTTGAACAGCAGCGACGACCACCAGTCGTTCGTGGGCACGGCTCCGGCGGGGGCGTTCGCGGTGACGTACTGCCGCGGGTTCGTCGCGATGCCGCCGCAGCCGGTCGGGCCCGTGGCACCGGCCGGGGTGGTGGTGGCGTAGCTGCCGGAGCCGAGCGTGGCGGCCTCGGCGCTGGGGAGGGCGAGGAAGGTCAGCGCGGTGGCGACCACGGCGACGGCGATCGCACCGGCCGCGATGGGCCGGCCTTTTCTCAGGCGCATGGGGTGGACTCCGTGAGTTCGAAGTGGCGGGCTTCGGGGGTCCTTGCGAATTCTGCGCACCATATGCGACCAGTGTCAATGACGGGTTTCCGGAGAGCGCTCTCAATCTCCGCCGTGAGCTGCCCATACGTGTTGAGAGCGCTCTCGCCACAAGTCGGACCCATCCGGCGCGGTCCCGGCTGCGAATCATCGGCGAAGGTACCGATTGAAGGGGATTACTCATGGTTCGCACCAAGTTCGCCGCCGTGGCCGCCGCCACCGCCCTCGCCCTGTCCCTCGCCGCGTGCGGGGGCGGCTCGTCGCACGACACGGCCGCACCGTCGGCGCCGACGTCGGCCCCGATGACGACCGCCGCCGCCCCGTCCAGTGCCGCGCCGATGACGGGCACGGGAACGCAGTTCGGCTCGGGCTGCGCGGCGGTGCCGACGGACCCGGCCAACCCGGGCAGCTTCGACGCGATGGCCAAGGTCCCGGTCGCCTCCGCGGCCGCCGGCAACCCGCTGCTGTCCACCCTGGTCGGTGCGGTGAAGCAGGCCAACCTGGTCGACTCGCTCAACAACGCCAACGGCATCACCGTCTTCGCGCCGACCAACGACGCGTTCGGGAAGATCCCGAAGGCCGATCTGGACAAGGTGCTGGCCGACCCGAAGACCCTCGCCGCCGTGCTGACCTACCACGTGGTGTCCGGCAAGCTGAGCCCGTCGGAACTGGCCGGCACCCACAAGACCCTGCAGGGCACCGACCTCATGGTGACCGGCTCCGGCACCAGCTTCACCGTCAACGGCAACGCCATGGTCGTGTGCGGCAACGTGCAGACGGCGAACGCGACCGTCTACATCGTCGACACCGTGCTCATGCCCAAGAGCTGATGTCCACCGTGCAGAGCCGCCGCCGCGCCGGCCGGTCGGGCCTCGCGGGCCTGCTGGCCGCGGCGGCGGGAGTCGCCGTCGCCGAGCTGATCGCGGCGCTCACCGACCCGGCGGCCGGCCCGGCCGTCGCGGTCGGCGGGGTGCTCGTCGACGCGGCCCCGACGCCGGTCAAGGAGTTCGCGGTGCGCACCTTCGGCACCGCGGACAAGCCGGTCCTGCTCGGCGGGATCGCCGTCGCGCTGGCCGTGGTCGCCGTGGTCGTCGGGCTGCTCGCGGCCCGGCGGCGCCGGTACGGCACGGCCGGGGCCGCGCTCTTCGCCGTCGTCGGCGCCGCGGCGGCCCTGAGCCGCCCGGCCGCCGGCCCCCTCGCGGTGCTGCCGTCCCTGGTGGGCGGGGCCGTCACCGGGATCCTGCTGTGGACGGCGCACCGGGAGCCGCCCCGGCCGGACGGGTTCGACCGGCGCGCCTTCCTGCGGGCCGCGGCCCTCGTCGCCGTCGCGGGCGGGGGAGCGGTGCTGACCCGCCGCGTGCGGGGCGGGCAGGCGGCCCGGGACCGCGCCGCCGTACGGCTGCCCGCCCCCGCCGATCCCGTGCCGCCCCTGCCGGCCGGGCAGGACCCCGGCTTCGTGACCGCGAACGAGGACTTCTACCGCGTCGACACCGCGCTCACCGTGCCGCGGGTCGACCTCGGCGCCTGGCGGCTGCGCATCCACGGCCGGGTCGAGCGGCCGCGCACGTTCACCTTCGCCGAGCTGCTCCAGCGGCCCCTGGTCGAGCGGCACATCACGCTCAACTGCGTGTCGAACGAGATCGGCGGCCCGTACATCGGCACCGCCCGCTGGCTCGGGGTGCCGCTCGCCCCGCTGCTGCGCGAGGCCGGGATCGACCCGGGCGCCGACCAGGTCGTGGCCCGCTCGGTCGACGGGATGAGCATCGGCACCCCGCTCGGCACCGTGCTCGACACCCCGGACGTGCTGCTGTGCGTCGGCATGAACGGGGAGCCGCTGCCGCTCGAGCACGGGTTCCCGGTGCGGATGCTGACGCCGGGGGTGTACGGCTACGCGGGCGCCTGCAAATGGCTCACCGAGATCGAGCTGACCACGTTCGCCGCCGTCGACGCGTACTGGGTCGAGCGCGGCTGGGCGCCCCGCGGGCCGGTCAAGACCGCGTCGCGCATCGACCGCCCCGGCTCGTTCGGGCACGTGCGGGCCGGCTCGGTCCCGGTGGCCGGGGTCGCCTGGGCCCAGGGCCGCGGGATCGCCGCGGTCGAGGTGCAGGTCGACGCCGAGCCGTGGCGGCGGGCCGAGCTGTTGCCGGTGCCCTCGGACGACACCTGGGTGCAGTGGCGGCTGACGTGGGCCGCGCCGCCCGGCCCGCACACGCTGCGCGTCCGGGCCACCGACCGGACCGGCGCGCTCCAGCCGGAGCGGCGGGCCACCCCGTTCCCCGACGGCGCCACCGGCTGGCACACGGTGACGGTCACCGTCGACGGCTGATGCGCGCCCGCGTACGGTGTGATCATGTTCAGCGTATCCCTCGGGGGCGGGGCCGAGCTGCGCCCGCTGGAGCCGTGGCAGGCCGCGGAGTTCCTCGCCCACATGGACCGGGCCCGGGAGACGGTCGACCCCTGGATCCCGTGGGCGTCGGTCAGCACCGACCTCGACTCGGCCCGCGCGACCCTGCAGCGCTACGCCGACCTGCAGGCCCGCGACGCCGGGCGACTGTTCGGCATCTGGCTGGACGGCACGCTCGTCGGCGGGACCATGTTCGTGCACTTCGGCGCCGACGCCGGGGCCTGCGAGATCGGGGTCTGGCTCGAACCCGCCGGGCAGGGCCGCGGCCTGGTGACCGCGGCGGCGCGGGTGCTCATCGACTGGGCCGTCAACACCCGGGGCCTGCACCGGGTCGAGTGGAAGTGCAGGCCCGACAACACCGCGAGCTCCGCGGTGGCGCGCCGGCTCGGGATGCGCCTCGACGGCGTCCTTCGGGAGTCGTACCTGTACCACGGCGCCCGGCACGACACGGAGGTCTGGTCACTGCTGGCGACCGACTCCCTCGGGGCGGCGGGCTGACGGCTCGGGCGCCTCGGGCCGGCCCTCGACGGAGGCCGGCCACCAGAACCACTCGCCCAGCAGCAGGGCCAGGGCCGGCACGACGATCGTGCGCACGACGAGGGTGTCGACGACCACGCCGATGCCCACGATGACGCCGATCTGGGTCAGCACGATCACCGGGAGCACGCCGAGCACCGCGAACACCGCGGCGAGCAGGATGCCGGCCGAGGTGATCACGCCGCCGGTCGTGGCCAGGGCCCGGACCATGCCCGCGCGGGTGCCCAGGTGCGGGGCCTCCTCCCGGGCCCGGGTGGCCAGGAAGATGTTGTAGTCGACGCCGAGCGCCACGAGGAACAGGAATGCCAGCAGCGGCACGGCGGTGCCCAGCGCCGGGATGTCCAGCACGTGGCGCAGCACGAGACTCGCGGCGCCGAGGCTGGCCGCGAAGCTCACCACGACCGTGACCAGCAACAGCAGGGGCGCGACCAGCGAGCGCAGCACGAGCACGAGGACGAGCAGGACGACGGCGAGCACCAGCGGTACGACCACGTAGTCGTCGCGAAGGTTGGCCTCGCGCTCGTCGAGGTCCGCCGCGGGGTCCCCGCCCACGAGCGCGCCCGCGCCCGGGATCCCGGCCAGGGCCGCGCGCAGGTCCTGGACCGTGCGGTCCGCCGCGGCCGTGCCGGAGCCGCTGGTCAGGTCCACGGTGAAGGTCACGAGCGCGCCGTCGTCGGAGCGCTCGGGCTCGCCGACCTCGGCGACGCCCGCGACCCCGTTCGCGGCGGCCCGGGCACGGTCGGCGGCGGGCGCGTCGACGATGACCGCGACCGGCTGGGCGGCGCCGGCCGGGAAGTGCCGCGCGAGGGCCTCGGCGCCGGTGACGGACTCGACCTCGGTGCGGAACTGCTCGGTCTGCGACAGCCCGATCTTCGTGCCGGCGAGCCCGGCGGTCAGGGCGGCGAGGAGCACGACGGCGGCGGCGAGCACGAGGCGGGGGCGGCGCTGGACCCCGCCGGCGACGCGTGACCAGAACCCGGCGTGGGCCGGGTCCTCGGAGCCGACCCGCGGCACGAACGGCCAGAACACGCCGCGGGGCAGGCACACGAGCGCGGCCGGGAGCACGACGAGGCCGAAGACGAGCGCGACGATCACGCCGAGCGCGGCGGCCGCGCCCAGCGTGCGGTTGGTGGTCAGCACCGCGAAGAGCAGCGTGAGCAGGGCGAGCACCACGGTGGTGGCGCTGCCGATGACGGCCGGGGCGGCCCCGCGCAGGGCGGCGGCCATGGCCCCGCGGCGGTTCCCGGTGTGGCGGAGCTCTTCGCGGTACCGGGCGATGAGCAGCAGCGCGTAGTCCGTCCCGGCCCCGAAGACCAGCACGGACACGATGCCGCTGATCTGGCCCTGCGTGGGCTGGCCGGCGACCTTGGCGACCCAGGGCAGCAGCTTCGCGACGACCTGGTCGGCGGTGCCGATGACCGCGAGCGGGACGAGCCACAGGATCGGGCTGCGGTACGTCACCAGCAGCAGCACCGCCACGACGATCGCGGTCGCGGCCAGCAGCGTGAGGTCGGCGCCGTCGAACGCGGCCGAGATGTCCCGGGCGAACGCGGGGCCGCCGGTGACGCGCACCCGCAGTCCCTCGGGCGGCTGGACGCCGGTCACCGCGGCGCGCAGCCGCTCCACCTCGCCGGCGACCTGCTCGGTCCCGCCGGCCCGCAGCGGCACCGCGACGAGCATCGCCTGCCGGTCGTCGGACGGCGCCGCGGGCGCGACCCGGCCGCCGAGCGCGATCGGCCCGGCGGCGGCCCGGGCCCGGTCGACCGCCTGCCGGTCGGCGTCGGTCAGCGGCCCGCCCTCCCGCTCGAAGATCACCAGGGCGGTCTGCGTGCGGCCGCTGGGGAACCGGTCCTGCAGCTCGGTGACCCGCGTCGACTGCTTGCCGGCGGGGAGCCCGTCGGTGGCCCGGGCGGCCGGCTGCTCCGGCGAGGTGGCGAACGCCAGCGCCGTCAGGCCGGCCGCCACGAGCAGGACGATGATCGCCCCGATCCGGCCGGTGATCGCCGTCGCAATCCGCATCGCGTAGCCTTTCGGAGAGATCTTTCGATGATGGAAAGGTTTCCCCGAGTGATACCCCGCAAACTCGACCCGACGCAAGAATCGACGCAACACCCGTTGTGTCACCCTGGGTCACCCCACCGGTTCGGCCCCCGCGTCGCGCCAGGCGGTCCCGCGCCGCTCGTACTCGAACAGCTCCTGCACCGCGATGGCGACCCGCGGCCCGTACTCGCGCTCGACCAGGTGCAGTCCCAGGTCCAGCCCGGAGCTGACCCCGCCCGCGGTGACCAGGTCGCCGTCGTCGACCACCCGGGCGCGCACGGGCCGCGCGCCGGCCGCCGCGAGCGCGTCCATCCCGAGCGTGTGCGTGACCGCGGGCCGCCCCCGCAGCAGCCCGGCCAGCGCGAGCGCGAGCGAGCCGCCGCAGACGGTCGCGACCGTGACCCCGGGGGCGTCCAGGGCCGCGCGGACCTGCGCGATCAGGGCCGACCGGGCGACCCGGCCGAGGATCGCCGGGATCTCTGCGACCGCCCCGCCGGCCCCCGGCACGATCACGTACCCCGGCGCCGCGGGGTCCAGGGCGGCCGTCGCGCGCAGGCCCAGCCCGCGGGTGGCCCCGGTGACCTCGCCCGGGCCGTGCGCGGCCACGAGCCGCACCTCGTCCTGCGGCCGCCCGGCGAGGTCGGCCCCGGCGGCGAGGACCTCGAACGGGGCGATGACGTCGAGCGGGTCGAAGCCGTCGAACAACACGATCTGCATCAGCATGCCCACGATGCTCGCCGCGGGCGGGCCGGGCGCCCAGTGGCAAGATTGCCGTAGTCCGGCTGTTTCGTGCCAAGGGGTTCGTGTGCACACCGTAGTCGTCCTCGCCCTGCCCGACACGATCGCGTTCGACCTCGCGACGCCGATCGAGACGCTCGGGCGGGTGCCCGGGTACCGCGTCGAGGTCTGCGCCGCGACCGAGGTCGTCGACGCCGGCCCGATGCGCATCGCGGTGCGGCAGGGGCTCGAGGCGCTCGCGACGGCCGACACGATCGTCGTGCCCGGCCGCAGCGCCGACGCCCCGGCCGATCCCGCGACGCTCGACGCGCTGCGGGCGGCCGCGGCGGCCGGCACCCGCATCACGTCCATCTGCGTCGGCGCCTTCACGCTCGCCGAGGCCGGGCTCCTCGACGGGCGGCGCGCCACCACGCACTGGGCCGCGGCGGAGGAGTTCCGCCGGCGGTACCCCCGCGTCGACCTGGACCCGGCCGTGCTCTACGTCGACACCGGGCAGTTCGTCACCTCGGCCGGGGCCACCGCCGGCGTCGACATGTGCCTGCACCTGGTCCGCCGCGACCACGGGGCCGCGGCGGCCGCGCACGCATCACGGCTCGCGGTCGCGCCGCTGCACCGGGACGGGGGACAGGCGCAGTACGTCGCCCGCCCCGCCCCGCCCGACGACGCCGGGCTCGGGCCGGTGCTCGCCTGGCTGGAGCGGCACGCGCACCGGGACCTGAGCCTCGCGGAGATCGCCGCGCGCGCAGGCCTGAGCGTGCGCACCCTGAACCGCCGCTTCCACGAGGAGACCGGCAGCAGCCCGATGCGGTGGCTGGCCGCGGCGCGGGTGCGGCGCGCGCAGGAGCTGCTGGAGACGACCGGGCACGGGGTCGAGCGGATCGCGCACCTGGCCGGATTCGTGTCGCCGACGAACTTCCGGGCGCAGTTCAAGCGCGCGACCGGGGTGACGCCGCAGGCTTACCGCACCACGTTCCGGTGAGACGGTCCACGGCGGCGGGTGCGAAGATTGGTCCGTGGTCGATCAAACACCCAAGCAGGCCTTTGTCCACGCGGCCGGGGCCGGCGGGGCCTGGGCGGCGGTGCTGACATACGGGCGGCACCGCCGCGAGGTCCAGGGCACCGAGCCGGGCGCGCCCGCCGACCGGATGGCGCTGACCGCGGTCGTCGCGGGCCTGGAGTGCCTGACCCGGCCGACCGTGGTCGAGGTGCGGGTGCACAGCGACTACGTGCGCGGGGGCGGCGAGGGTGGGCTGTGGGAGCGGCTGCGGGCCGCGACCCGGACGCACGAGGTCACGTGGGCCTGGTCGGGCGACCACCCGGAGCTGGCCCGGGCGCGGGAGATGGTCGGCTCCGCTCGTTCGGCGCCCGACGCTGCCCCTGATACGGCGGACGCCGCCGCCGGCGCCGAGCCCGGCGCGGCGCCGGAGGAGTTCGCCGAGGCGCTCGGGGAGCACGTCGCCAACGACCCCGACGCCCCCGACCCGGCCGAGCTCGTCGAGCTCGCGGACGCGATGATCGAGGACGAGCACCGGGCCATCGTCGCCGTCGGCCCGGCCGCGATCACGTTCGAGGAGATCGGCGCGGTCAAGGTGCCGCCGGAGATCGCCGCCCAGGCCCGGGTGGGCTGGCGGATCCTGCTCTCCGCGGCACATGTCGAGGGGAACTGGTATCTGCTGGACGTCGCCGGCTGATGCGCCCCGAACCCGGCCAGGTGCTGCACTTCTCGGAGGATCCGGCGATCGAGCGGTTCGCCCCGCACGTGGCCGCGACCGCGCAGCAGCTCGAGGCCTACGTCTGGGCCGTCGACGCCGCCCGCGCCCCCGACTACTGGTTCCCGCGCCAATGTCCCCGCGCGATGGCGTGGGCGATCGGGACGACCACCGGCACCGACCGGGACCGCATCGCCGGCGCCGGCTGCGGCCCACGGGTGCACGCCATCGAGTTCGGCTGGCTGGACGCGATGCGCACGACGCGGCTGTACGCGTACCGCTTCGCGGCCGCTGCCTTCCGCCCGTTCGGCGACGCCGGGCACGCCCAGGTGGCGGAGGAGCCGGTGGTCCCGCTCGGCCCCGCGGAGCCGGTCGGCAACCTGCTGGACCTGCACGCCGAGGCCGGGATTCAGCTGCGCGTGCTCGGCAACCTGTGGCCGTTCTGGGACGCGGTGACCGCGAGCACCATGGCCTTCAGCGGCATCCGCCTGCGCAACGCCCGGCCGCGCCCCCACCTGCTCTGATCACGCCCCCGCTCGCGGCGGGCGGCGCCGGACGCGCGCCGGTGCCGGGCCGTCGGAGGCGTCGGGGAACGCTGCCGCCGCGTCGCGCACGCACGGCCGCACGTGCCGCCGGCCGCGTGTCGTCGTGCGCGCTGGCCAGGCGGTGCTGCTCGTTCGAGTAGTGGGCGGCGTCCCGTCCGGGACCTAGCGTCGGGATCGTGTACGGCTACGTTATCGCGGACGTTTTCACCGATACCGCGCTCGAAGGCAACCCGCTCGCCGTCGTTCCCGACGCGGCCGGGCTCTCCGCCGAGTGCATGCAGCGCATCGCGCGCGAGATGAACCTCTCCGAGACCACGTTCGTGTTGCCGCCCGTCGCCGGCGGGGACGTGCGCGTGCGGATCTTCACGCCCGTCGGTGAGCTTCCGTTCGCCGGGCATCCGACGTTCGGCACCGCCGTGGTGCTCGCCGCGACCGAGCATCCCAGTGTGCGCGACGGCGGGCTGCGCATGGAGACCGGCATGGGCGTCGTGCCGTTCCGGTTCACCGGGCGGGAGTCCCGCGCCCGGCGGGCCATCACCGCGCGCATGCGGCAGCCGATTCCGGTGTGGGAGCCGTACGCGCGCGCCGCCGAACTGCTCGCGGCGCTCGGGGTCGAGCAGTCCACGCTGCCCGTCGAGGTCTACCGCAACGGCCCCCGGCACGCCTTCGTGGGCCTGGACAGCGTCGAGGCGCTCTCGGCGCTGCGCGTCGACCTGCGGGCCCTCGCCGAGCACGAGGACCTCGCGGCGAACTGTTTCGCGCCCACCGACGACCCGCTCGTGTGGCGGGCGCGGATGTTCTCGCCCGCCTACGGGGTGACCGAGGACGCCGGCACCGGCTCGGCCGCCGGCCCCCTCGCGCTGCACCTCGGCCGGCACGGGCTGGTGCCGCTCGGCGGGGCGATCACCGTCCGGCAGGGCGTGGAGATGGGCCGGCCGTCCACGATCCGCGCGCAGGTCTCGATGCTCGGCGGCCGGGTCGAGCGGGTCGAGATCGCGGGCAGTGCGGTGGTCGTGGCGGACGGCCGTCTCCACATCTGAGCGACCAGGGGGGTGCCCGTGCCCGAAACGGCGCACCGGCTCCGGCGGCGCGCTCGCCTGGTCCTTCGCCTGCGGCGGTCACCTCGTGGTCACCCTCGGCGGCCGCAACGTCAGCCCGCAGGCCCGAACGCGTACCGCCCCGCCTCACATAAGCACCCGTGGGGCGGGGTAGTGCCGCGCGATGACGGATTGCACGATCGGGGAGTACCTCCTCCAGCGACTGCGGGAGATGGGCGTCCGGCACATGTTCGGTGTGCCCGGCGACTACCAGCTCGAGTTCCTCGACCAGATCGAGGCGGCCGACGGCATCGACTGGGTCGGCAACTGCAACGAGCTCAACGCGGCCTACGCCGCCGACGGCTACGCCCGGCTCAACGGCATCGGGGCGGTCGTCACCACGTTCGGCGTCGGCGAGCTCAGCGCGCTCAACGGCGTCGGCGGCGCCTTCGCCGAGCGCGTCCCCGTGGTGTCCATCGTGGGCACGCCCGCCACCTTCGTGATGCGGGAGCGCCAGCCGGTGCACCACACCGCCGGCGACGGCGACTTCGCCCGGGCCGCGAGGTGCGCCGCGGAGTACACGGCCGGCCAGGCGCTGCTCGGCCGCGACAACGCCGCCGAGGAGATCGACCGGCTGCTGCGCCTGTGCTGGCTGGAGAAGCGGCCGGTGTACCTCATGCTGCCCGCCGATGTCGCCCAGCAGCGCATCGCCGCGCCGAAGGCCCCGCTCGCCCTGCCGGAGCCGTCCAGCGACCCGGCGATGCTGGCCCGGTTCGCCGCCGACGTGCGCGAGCGCATCCGCTCCGCGGTCTCGGTCGCGATCCTCGCCGGGCCGGAGGTGGACCGCTACCGGCTCGGCTCGCGGCTGCTGGCCCTGGCCGAGGCGCTCGGCTGCCCGGTCGCGACGCTGATCAGCGCCAAGGGCGTCTTCCCGGAGACCCACGACCAGTTCATCGGGGTCTACGCGGGCGCGCTCGGGCCACCGGAGGCGCGGGTGGCCGTGGAGGACGCCGAGTGCCTGCTCGCGGTCGGGTGCCAGTTCACCGACACGGTCACCGGCGGCTTCACCCACCGCATCGAGCGGGCCCGCATGGTCGAGCTGCACCCGTCGGCGGCCTCGGTGGGCAGCACGCCGTACGCCCACGTCGCCCTGAAGGACGCCCTGAGCGCGCTCGCGGAGTCGCCCGAGCCGGCGCCCGGCCGCGAGCCCGCCACACACCGGCGCATCCCGTCCCGGCCCGAGCCGCGGCCGGGCGCGCCCCTGCTCCAGGAGCGCTTCTGGCCGCAGGTCGCGGCGTCCCTGCGCCCCGGGGACGTCGTCGTGGCCGAGCAGGGCACGTCGTACTTCGGCATCGCCGCCCAGCCCCTGCCGCGCGACTGCGCCTTCGTCGGGCAGCCGCTGTGGGGCTCGATCGGCTACACGCTGCCGGCGCTGCTCGGCACCATGCTCGCCGCGCCCGACCGCCGCCACGTGCTGTGCATCGGCGACGGCGCGTTCCAGCTCACCGCGCAGGAGCTCGCCACGGTGCTGCGGCTCGGGCTCAACCCGGTCATCGTGCTCGTGAACAACGACGGGTATACCGTGGAGCGCTGCATCCTCGGCGAGTACGCCGCCTACAACACCATCGGCGCGTGGCGGTACGACCGGCTGGTCCAGGCCTTCGACCCGCACGACCGGGCCGTCACCGCCGCGGTGGCCACCGAGGACCAGCTCGCCGCGGCGCTGGACAAGGCGGCGGCGACCCGCGACCGGCCGGTGTTCATCGAGGCGCGGATGGGCCGGCTGGACGCGCCCGAGTCCGTCGTGCGCATCGGCAAGGCGTTCGCCGGGGCCGACTACCATCACGCGCCGGTGTAGATCCGGTAGCCACCGCAGGTGAGGCATCCGGCGGCGCGGCGATCCACCGTTGAGCCCATGGAGCAGGTCGCCGTCGCGGATCCGCCGGTACCACACCGAAAACCCCGCCTCACCCCGCTCGTCGGGCCGGCCGTCGTCGCCGCCGTCGCGTACGTCGACCCCGGCAACGTGGCCACGAACCTGACCGCGGGCGCCACGAGCGGGTACCTGCTCGTCTGGGTCGTCGTCGCGGCGAGCCTCGTCGCGCTGCTCGTGCAGTTCCAGGCCGCGAAGCTCGGCGTGGCGACCGGCCGGAGCCTGCCGCAGCTGTGCCGCGAGCGGCTGCCCCGCTGGGCGAGCCGGCTGCTGTGGGGCCAGGCCGAGCTCGTGGTGCTCGCGACCGACCTGGCCGAGTTCGTCGGGGCGGCGATCGGGCTGCGGCTGCTGTTCGGCCTGCCCGTCGCCCCGGCGGCGCTCGTGACGGCGGTGGTCTCGCTGGTCCTGCTGGAGCTGCGCCGCCGCGGCCGCCGCCGGTTCGAGCTGTTCACGGCCGCCGCCCTGCTGCTCGTCGGGGCCGGCATCCTCTACGACGTCGTCGCCGTCGGCCACCAGTCCGCCGCGGGCCTCGCGGGCGGTCTCGTGCCCCGGCTCGACGGCGCGCACGGCGCCCTGCTCGCCATGGGCATCGTCGGGGCGACCGTCATGCCGCACGCGATCTACCTGCACTCGGCGCTCGCGGTGCGGCCCGAGTTCCGGGTCGCCGAGGCGATCGGCGGCCGGACCCCGGGCGTGGTGCGCCGGGCCCTGCGGCTGGACTGCGGGATCGCGCTGGGCGGCGCCGCCGTGGTCAACGTCGCGATGATCGCGCTCGGGGCCGGCCTCGCCGCGCTCACCGCCGGCGGCTGGACGGGCGACATCATCGCCGCGCACGAGCAGATCGCGGCGCGGGCCGGCGGGGCGGCGGCGCTGGCGTTCGCCGTCGCGCTGCTCGCCTCCGGGGTCTCCTCGTCCGGGATCGGCACGCTCGCCGGGGACTTCGTGATGGGCGGGTTCCTCGGATGGCGGATCCCGAGCCTGCTGCGCCGGGTGCTGACGATGCTGCCGGCGGTCGCCGCGCTGCTGCTGGGGGCGCCGCTGACCGCGCTGCTGGTGCTCAGCCAGGTCGTGATCTCACTGGGCGTCCCGGTGGCGCTGTTTTTGCTGGTGCACTTCTGCCGGGACCGGTCGCTCATGGGCGGGCTCGTGAACGCCGCGGCCACGACCCGGGTGGCCGCGGGCGCCGGCTTCGTGGTCGCCGCCGCGGGCCTGTCCCTGCCGGTCCTGCTCGTCGTCTGAGGGCCGGATGCCGACGCTCCCGCGGCTGCGGTCGCGCATGCTGGCCTTCGCCGCGGCCGCCGCGCTCGCCCTCGTCCTCGGGGCCGGCCCGGTCGCCGTGCTGGCCCTCGTCTTCTGCGCCGTGGCGATCCCCGCCGCCGTGCTGATGTCCGGAGGCGTACCGCAGGTGCGCGCGCTGTGCCGCCCGCGGTCCGCCGAATCCCCGAAGGCGCGTGCATGAGTCCCGAAAGCATCCCCCAGCCCGAGCGCGGGCTGGAGGGCGGCCCCGACACCGGGCCGCGCAACGTGGAGCTGGACCGGCAGAACCCCGACCTGCTCGCGCCGCCGGAGACGGACGCCGGCACGCTGCCGAACCTGAAGTTCCAGGCCCTCGACGACGGCGTGGAGTTCCTGCTGGTCTTCGACGACGGCGAGTTCTCGGAGAACTCGACGTTCATGATCAGCGACTTCTTCGCCCACACCCCGAAGAGCGTCATCGCCAAGAACTTCGGCTGGTCGCCCGAGCACCTGGACCGGCTGCCGGAGCGCGAGAAGTACATCTTCGCCGGCCAGGTCCCCCCGCCGCTGGAGCGCGACCAGGTGGTGAGCCCGACCGGCGACGTGCCCCGCAGCTTCAAGCACCGCCTGCTGGCCCAGGAGCCGGAGCACTTCAACGGCGGCCGGGCCCGGGTCGCCGACTCGACGAACTTCGCCGCCTCGGACACCATCAGCGCGGCCCTGGTCGAGATCGAGCCGGGCGGCCTGCGCGAGCTGCACTGGCACCCGACGGACGACGAGTGGCAGTACTACATCTCCGGCCGCGGCCGCATGGGCGTCTTCGCGAGCTCGGGGCAGAACCGCACCTTCGACTACCAGGCGGGCGACGTCGGGTACGTGCCGTTCGCCTTCGGCCACTACGTCGAGAACACCGGCAGCGAGCCGCTGGTGTTCCTGGAGATGTTCCGCAACCCGAAGTTCGAGGACATCTCGCTGAGCCAGTGGATGGCGAACACGCCGCCGCAGGTGGCCGCCGACACGCTCAACCTCCCGCGCCGGGTCGTCGAGTCCATCCCGAAGACGAAGACCCGCATCACGGCCTGAGCCCGTCAGCCGCGCCCGGCGTAGAGGTAGACGGTGACGGCGTCCGGCGCGTCGAGGCCGAACAGCACCGACCGGTACGTGCCGTCCGCCGTCGGCTGCTCCTCCTTGATGCCGGACACGGACACCGCGGTGCCGGGGTCCCAGAGGTTGCCCCCGCCGACGTTGTGCTCCGCCGTGACGGCCCGCAGCCCCGGCGTCGGCGGGGCGGTGAACTTCCCGGCGGCGACGAACGCGTCGAGCCCGGTGCGCGGGATGCGGAACTTCGCCGAGAGGCGGGTTTCCAGGCCGTTGGTGTAGGCGGCGGCGAGCAGCACCGTCCCGGGCGGAAGGGTCACGTGCGCCACCGCCTCGACCCGGGCCGCACTCGCCTCCACCGGCTTGGACTGCACCGGCAGCAGGTCGATGCCGGCGGTGCTCGCGACGAGAGCCGTCACTCCGCACGAGATCAGGGAGAGCACCAGGCTGACGCTCGCGAGCACGAGCGCGGTCTTGCCCTGGCGGACGCGAGGCGCGGGGGCGGGGGCGTCGATCACCGTCGTACTGTAGCCACCCCACTCCACGCCCCAGACCCGCGGCGGCTGCCGGGCTCGCGGGGCCGGTCACCGCCGTCAGGCCCGCGCCGCGATCCGGACGAACGAACGCGCCAGCGGCGTCAGGCGGGCCGGTCGCCAGGCCAGCACCAGGCGGCTCGGCGGGCGGTCGTCGACGGCCACCGTGACCAGGCCCGGCGGCAGCGGCTGGCCGAGCGGCGCGAGCGCCGAGGTGCCGTTCCAGAGCACGGACTGCAGGCACTCCTGGATCGTGCGCATGACCGGCGCGTCCGGGGCGGCGGGGCCGGTCCAGTAGGCGGCCCAGAGCGGGTCGGTGCCGTCCGGCAGCCGGATCCAGCGGCGGGCGGCGAGCGCGGCGACGGACACCGGCCCGGCGCCGGCCAGCGGGTCGTCGGCGCGGACCACGATGCCGACCGGGTCGGCGCTCAGGACGCGGGTGCGCAGGCCCTTGCCGTCGAACGGGGTCCGGGTGAGCGCGACGTCGACGAGCCCGGCCCGAAGCCCCGCGGTCGGGTCGCCGAGGCCGGACTCGTGCACGGTCACGGAGGCGTGCGGGTGCTCGCGGCGGAAGTCGGCGACGAGCCGGCCGCTCACCCATCCGGCGGTGTCGGCGAGCGTGCCGATGGTCAGCGTCTCGGAGCCGGCCTCGGCCCGCACCCGGGCCCGGAGCCGGTCGGCCTGATCGAGCAGCGTCGTCGCCTTCTCGTACAGGGCCTCGCCCGCGGGGGTCGGGGTCACGCCGTGCGGGGTGCGCTCCAGCAGGGTCGCGCCGAGGTCGGCCTCGAGCTGCCGCAGCGCCCGGCTCAGCGGCGGCTGGGTGATGTGCAGCCGCGCGGCCGCCCGCCCGACGTGCCGCTCCTCGGCCACGGCGACGAAGTACCGCAGCAACCGCAGGTCCACGTGCGCACCATACCCAGAGGGTATGCGGCGGACACGGAAGGTCTTGGACGCGAGCGCCGCGGCGGGGCAACGCTGAAGGCATGGAGAACCTGCGCGTGGCCATCGGCCGCAACGACACCACGGAGGCGCTGTTCGAGCGCGGCACCGTGCGGACGGCACCGACGCTGGTGGACGTCTTCCGGCTCCTCGTCGACGGCGAGGCCGACGTGGCCGAGTTCGGCCTCACGTTCTACCTGCGCTCGCTGGACAACGGGGCGCCGTTCCTCGCCGTCCCGGCGTTCCCCACCCGGGTGTTCCGGCACTCGTGCGTCTTCGTGCACGCGGACAGCGGCATCACGCGCCCGGAGGACCTCGAGCGGGACTGGTACCGCCGGACCGGCATCTTCCCGATCATGCACACGATCGCGGCGCCCCGCGGGCTGCTCGCGGCCCGCCCGGGTCTGGCGCGCGAGATCTACGACGTCTTCCTGGCCGCGAAGGAGACCGGCGCCGACCGGTACCGGGCGCGGCGCCGCCTGTTCCAGGCGCCGACGATGCTGCCGTGGGCGAACGCGCTGGACGAGCGCAACGAGGCGCTGTTCGGGCCCGACTGGTGGCCCTACGGCATCGCCGCGAACCGGACGGCGCTGGACACGTTTCTGCGGTACCACCACGAGCAGGGGCTGTCGAGCCGCCGGTGGAGCGTCGAGGAGATCTTCAGCGCCGAGCTGCTGGACACCTAGTCCGGCGTCATCCGGCGCGGGAGCCCGCCCCGCGAGGTTCGGCCGCGGGGGGCGCCGTCACGGGCGGTTCGAGCGGCACCGGGCGCCGGGGTTCGCCGCGCCGGCCCAGTCCGGCGAGGATGATCGCGAGGGCCGCGGCCTCGGCGACGGCCGTGGCGCCCGCGGTGCCGAGCGGGCCCCAGAGCGGCACGCCCACGGCGACGCAGACCGTGAGCACGGCGGCGACGATGGTCATCGCCTTCGTGGCCCGGCCGTAGTGCCCGTCGCCGATCCAGTTGAACAGCAGCGCCCGGGTCACCGCGAGGCACGGCAGCGCGAGCATGAACACGGCGAGCCAGGTGGCCGCGCCGGGGTGCGGCAGGGACAGCACCGTGTGCGTGAGGAACGGGGCCAGGACGGCGACGGTCGCCGCGCCCGGGATCGCGCACGCCAGGGCCACGCCGATCGAGAAGCCGGCCGGGTGCGCCGAGTGCTCGATGCCGAGCCGACTGCGGGCCCGCGCCACCATCGGCACCTGCAGCGCGGACTGCACCACGCCGCCGATGGCCTGGTACGCGGTCACGATCGCGCCGAAGCTGCCCATCACGGCCGGGGTCGCGACCAGGGACAGCACGAGCGTGCCGAAGCGGGCGACGTACAGGTCGGCGAGGGAGAAGCCGAAGAGGTGGCGGCTGGAGCGGTACCCCGCGATCGCCCTGCGCGCCGAGAGCCCGTGCAGCAGGTTGGCCCGCAGCGACCCGTGCTTGCCCAGCACCAGTTCGCCGGCGAGCAGCTGGGCCAGGCCGGCGGCGGCCAGGGCGACGGTGAGCGGGACGCCGAGCAGGACCATCACCAGCGAGGCCGCCTTGCTGGTGCACATGAGCACGGCGCTGGCCAGGAAGCGCATCCGGCGGCTGAAGTCGGACAGCTGGAGGGTGGCGAGCCCGTTGCCGAGCGCGACCACGCCCGCGGCGGCGAGGGCGCCGAGGCCGTACCCCTTCGTGGCGTAGAACGCGCCGACCGCCACGGTGCCCAGCAGCAGGCCGGGCACCACGACGAGCATCCACTGGCTGCGCACGAGGGCGCGCTGCTCCTCGGTGCCGTTGAGGTACAGCAGCGTCGAGCCGCCGCTGAGGAAGATGAGCACGAACGCGAGCGCGGACGTCATGACCGTGTAGGCGCCGATCTCGGCGGTCTGCCCCAGTTTCGCGCACAGCGCGAGGATCGCCGCGCTCAGCAGGCCGTTGGCGACGACCGCGCCCGCCGCGATGGCCGAGTTGCGCGCGAGCGCGCGAACCTCAGCCATGTGCCCCACTCATGCGCCGAACGTAGCAGGCGCCCTCAGTCCGCCTCGCCTGCCTCGCCCGGCGGCAGCATTAGCTCACGCAGGAGGGTGAGGTCGATCGACGGCGAGCCGACCGGCTGCGGGTTGCGCTGCGCCGAGGCGAGGTGGGCCGCGACGAGCTGGTGCACCGCCTCGGACTCGCCGGCCTCGATGAGCTGCAGAATCCTGCCGTGTACCGCTCCGGACTCCTCGCGCTGGCTGAGCGGTACCCCTCGCGGCTCCGTGCGGCTCGCCCAGCCCTCCTCGTGGCTGGACCAGAGCGCCTCCAGCGCCCCGGCCAGCACGATCAGCGGCGGGTTCCCGCACAGGCTCACCAGCGCCTCGTGGAAGCGCCGGGACACGCCGACCACGGTGGGCAGGTCGCCGATGCTCGCCAGGTACTCCTCGTGCAGCTCGCGCAGGCGCGGCACCACCGTGTGCGCCCGGTCGCCGCGGGCCGCGCAGAGCGCCGCGCACGCCGGCTCGACGTGACGCAGGGCGACCGCCACGTCACCGATGCCGGAGCGCTGGGCGGCGAGCACGAGACCGAGGTTGTACCCGAGGTTGGCCGGGGACGGCCGGTGCACGACGGCACCGCCCAGCCGCCCCCGGCGCACCGTGATGAGGCCCTCCGCCTCCAGGATGCGCATCGCCTCGCGCAGGGTCGGCGCGCTGACCTGGTAGCGCCGGATCAGCTCGTCGGCCTTGGGCAGGGGATCGCCGTCGGCCAGCTCGCCGTTGATGATCTGCGCCCGGACGCGGTCGGCGACCTGCTCGGCGAGCCGATGGACGCGTACCCGGGGCTCCACGGCCGTGAGCTTAGTAGGCGTCGGGGTCCCGCTGCACGGCCTCCGGGACCGGGTGCCGGTACAGCCTGGACGCGTTCTCCCACGTCATCTTGCGCACGTCGGCCTCGGGCAGGCCGCCGATCTCCTCCTCGATCGTGCGCTGGGTGTGCGGCCAGGTCGAGTCGCAGTGCGGGTAGTCCTGCTCCAGCAGGATGTGGTCGACGCCGATGACGTCGCGCAGCGGGAACGTCGACGGGTCCTCGACCGCACAGAAGTAGAAGTTGCGCAGCAGCACCTCGGCCGGGGTGAGCTCGATGCCCTTCCAGGTGCCGTACATCTCGTGGTAGCTCAGCATGTGGTTGAGCCGGTCGACCAGGCCCGGCACCCAGCCGATCCCGCCCTCGGAGAGCACGATCCTGATGTCGGGGAAGCGGACGGGGATGCGGGAGTACAGCCAGTCGACGGCGGAGAACATGGAGTACCCGAAGAACAGCACGCCGACCACGTCCGGCGGGGCGTCCTCGGCGGTCGACGGCGAGCTGCTCGACGAGCCGATGTGCAGGTTCACCACGGTGCCGGTCTCGGCGCAGGCGCGCATGATCGGGTCCCAGTGGTCGGTGTGCAGCGACGGCATCCCGAGCATGTGCGGGGCCTCGGTGAACGTCACCGCCTTGAAGCCGCGCTCGGCGTTGCGGTAGATCTCCTGCGCGCCGACCTCGGGGTCGAGGAAGTACGGCAGCTGGCACGGGATCATGCGGTCCGGGTACGCGCCCGACCACGCCTCGATGTTCCAGTCGTTCCACGCGCGGGTGGCCGCGAGCGCGAGCTCGGGGTCCTGGGTCGACAGCTGCAGGCGCTGGCCCGCGAAGCCGGGCAGGAAGGACGGGAAGCACAGCGAGGCGTACACGCCCGACAGATCCATGTCCTTGATGCGCTCGTGGATGTCCCAGGAGCCGCGGCGCATGTCGTCGAAGCGGCTCGGCTCCATGCTGTACTCGTCGACGGGCCGGCCGACGACGGCGTTGAACCCGACGTTGGGGAACTCCTTGCCGTCGTACATCCAGACGTGGCTGCCGTCCTTGTCGACGACGCGCGGGGTCTGCTCGGCGTACTTGGCCGGCATCCGGCCCTCGAAGGCGTCGGGCGGCTCGACGATGTGGTCGTCGACGGAGATGAAGGTGTACTTGCGCGGCTGCCGCGGCGGGTCGGGCAGGAACGTCACCTTGTCGCGGGCGGCGGTGGTGAAGCTCGTGTTGGTCAGGAGCTCGTCGATCGAAGCCATGGGGTGTCTCCTAGTCCAGGACGTCGGGTTCGTGGCGGAGCAGCTTGCGGACCGCGCCGGCCCAGAAGTAGTCGGATCCCCGCTCCAGCAGGGACTTCTTCATGCCGTGGCGCAGCCCCGGGGCGATGGCGAGGGGATCGCGGCCCAGGAGCATGACGTCGTAGGCGAGCCTGCAGGCGCGGTCGATGCTCGCGGAGCGGTACGTGGCCTCCTGGATCGTCGGGGCGGTGACGATGATCCCGTGGCTGGCCAGGATGACGACGGACTTGTCGCCGATTCGCCGGGCGAGGTCGGCCCCGAGCTCGGCGTCGTCGACCTCGCCGGTGTACTCGTGCACGAACGCCAGATCGCCGTCGAACATCGATCCCGTCTGGTGCACGATCTCGGGCAGCACGCCGATCGCGGCCAGCACGGTCACGTAGTACGGGTGGTTGTGCACCACGACGCGGGCGTCGGGCCGCGCGCGGTGCAGCTCGGTGTGGATGTGGAACGCCGGGGTGACGTCCCATCTGCCGTCCTTGACGGCGCCGTCACGGTCGACGACGCACAGGTCCGAGGCGGAGACCTCGTCCCACCACAACCCCCACGGGTTGATCCACATGTCGCCGTCGCCGTTTTTGACCATGGTGATGTGCCCGGCGATGTTCTCGCTGAAGCCGGTGTTCGCCAGGATGCGGAACGCGCAGGCCAGGGCCTGGGCGTCGGTGAGGTCGACACCGATGGGCGGGGTGATGCGGGGAGCCCAGACGGCGGTCCCGCCGGGCTTCTCGGTCACGGTTGTCACTGACCACCTCCGTGTAAATCTTTTAAAAGATTTAGCGGCCGGAGGGGCTGGAGTCAAGCAATCGCTTGGTTGGACTGGCTCGCCGCGGCCTTTGCGGCGTTTTGCGGGCGCCGAGCTTTCGTGTCGCCGGGGTTGGCCGCACCATAGATCCATCGAACACGAGCTACGGAAGGCGACATGTTCATCGGGTATCTCGTCGCAAGTGTCCTGCTGGCCCTGCTCCTGATCGGCTCGGCGACCGGCAAGCTGCGCCGCGCCGACGCGGTCGTGCAGAACCTGGACCGGGCCGCCGTCCCGCACGGCTGGTACCCGTGGCTGGCCACGGCCGAGGTGGCGGGCGCCCTGGGCCTGCTCGCCGGCCTGGCGTACCGGCCCCTGGGGACCGCCGCCGCGATCGGCCTGACCCTGTACTTCATCGGCGCCGTGGTCGCGCACGTCAAGGCGGGCGACCGCGGCGGCCTCGGCCCGGCCTCGTTCCTGCTGTTGCTGTCCATCGCCGCCGGCGTGCTCTCGGTTCTCTAGAGCGCGGCGGCACCCGCGCGCGGAGGGCTCCTGACCCGGGCCCTCCGCGCGCGGTCCCCGGCTACTCGAAGTCGCCGAAGTCCTCGCCGCCGCCGTCGTCGAAGACCTCGTCGATGATCTCGCCGGCCACCAGGCCGCCGACGATGCCCGCGGCGCCCGCGGCCACGACGGTGCCCATGCCCATCCCGCGGCGGCCGTGGCCCGGGTGGCCGTAGCCGCCGTGGCCGTAGGGGTCGTGGCCGTAGCCGTGGGCGGACTGCATCGCCGTGAAGTGGCGGTCGGTGGCCTGGCGCACCCAGCCGTCCACCAGCGCGGTCCAGTTGGTGCCGTCGACGCCGTCGTGGCCGATGCTGAAGCGGCTGATCATGTCGTGCGAGGGCCGGAACATCCCGCCGCGCTTGTCGAACTCCAGGATGACCTCCACGCCGCGGGGGTTGGTCACGAAGGTCAGCTCGACCTCGTTGACGCGGCCCGCGTACTGCTGCGGCGGCCAGAACTCGATCTCCTGATAGATCGGCAGCTGCTGCGACACGCCGTGGAGGCGGCCGTGCTCGACGTCGGCGTGCTTGAAGCGGAAGCCGAGCTCGGCGAACGCGTCGAGGACGGCCTGGTGGGCGGGGAGCGGCGTGATCGACACCGGGTCGAGGTCGCCCTTGTCGCGGCCGCCCGCGACCTCCAGCTCGGTGCGCACGCCCATCACCATGCCGCGCAGGTGCTGGCCGTACACGTTCGTGATCGGCGCCTCCCACGGCACCGCCAGGCGGAACGGGATCGACTCGGTGGTCGCGCCGCGCACGGTGAAGTGGTCGGCGACCGAGGTTCGGGTCAGCTCGAGGCCGGCCTCGCCGTCGAAGCCCGCGCGCTCCACCTCGACGCGCGTGACGAGCGAGAGCACGACGTGCTCGATGCGGGCGTCGCGATCGCCGCCCTGGACGTGGACGTGGCCGTCGATGAAGCCGCCCGGCTGGACGGCGGGGGTGTCGAGCACCGTGTCGACGCTCGGTCCGCCAACCCCGAAGGCGGCGAGCATCTTCTTGAACACCATGGCAATTGACACTAGCACGTGGCACTGTACGGTCTCCGCAAACAGTGATGCCCGTGCGAGTGAAGGCGGTCCCGGGTCAGACGGTGCCGATGGTGTACGCGACCTCGTCCAGCAGCTCCCGCGCCAGGTAGCCGGTGCGGCCGAAGCGGGGGCCGAGGCGCTGGCCGGCCATGGCGTGCGCGTACGTGGCCCAGCACCCGGCCTGGGCGGGCTCGGCCCCGCGCGCGAGCAGGCCGGCGACCAGGCCCGCGAGGACGTCCCCGCTGCCCGAGGTGCCCAGGCCGGCGGCGCCGCTCTCCTCGCGCCAGACCGTGCCGTCCGGGTCGGCGACGTAGCCGTGCAGGCACACCGTCGCCGCGTACCGGGCGGCCAGGGCGGCGGCCTCGGCGGCCAGGTCGTCGCCGGGCTCGCGGCCGAGCAGGTGCCGCGCCTCGGTGCGGTTCGGGGTGAGCACCGCGCCGCACTTGGCGTGTTCGAGCGTCTCCGGGCGGCGGCTCAGCGCGCCCAGGGCGTAGGCGTCGAGCACGACCGCCGTGTCCGGGGAGGCCTCGGCCAGGACCGTCGCCAGGATCTTCTGCGTCTCCTCGATGTTGTCCAGACCGGGCCCGAGCGCGACCGCGTCGGCCTGCGCCACCTGCTCGAGCAGCGTTCGCGGCAGCTCGGCCGAGACGCTGCCCTCGGCGGTCTCGGGCAGGCCGATCACCTTCGCCTCCGGCACCACGATCGACAGGGCCGCGGCCGTGCTCCCGGTCACCGCCAGCTGCAGCCGCCCGGCGCCGGCCCGCAGCGCGGCCACGCCGGCCAGCAGGACGCCGCCGGGGGTCGTGCGCGAGCCGCCGATGACGAGCACGGTCCCGCGGTCGTGCTTGTCGCCGGTGGGCTCGGGCAGCGGCCAGTCGCGCAGCACGCGCGGCGTGATCACCTCAATCGTCGGCACCGACGTACTCCTGGGTCGTCGTCGCGGCCGTGTGCAGGTGGCCGACGTCGTTGAACAGTTCGGGGCGCAGCACCCCGCCCACGTTGACCCAGCTGCTCACCGAGCAGTTGGCCATGGCGGTCGAGCGGGACAGGGCCATGAGCGTCTCCTCGTCGAGGCCTTCCACGAGGTACCGCACCAGCATCACGATCGCCTCGTGCCCCACGAGCAGCACGCGCCCGCCGGGATGCTCGGCGCGCACGTCGCGCATCAGGCTGCGCAGGCGCAGCAGCACGTCGGACCAGGACTCGCCGCCCGGCGGCCGGTAGTACATCTTGCCGAGCCGCTGCCGCCGCGCCGCCTCCTGCGGCAGGCGCGCGGCCACGCCCCGGTTCGTGAGCAGGTCGAGCTCGCCCAGCTCGCGGTCGCGGAGGCGCTCGTCGTACCGCATGGCGATCCCGGTCCCGCCCAGCGCGATCATGGCCGTCTCCCGCGTGCGCAGGTAGGGCGAGACGACGGCGAACTCGGGCATCTCGTGCGCGGGCAGCCCGCGGACCCACTGCCCGACGGCGGCGGCCTGCTCGCGGCCCAGCCCGGTCAGCGGCACGTCGGCGTCGCGCTCGACGAGGTCGATGACCTCGAGCCCGCCGCGCTCGGCCTCCTCGGCCCGCACGTTGCCGACGCTCTGCCCGTGCCGCACCACGCCCAGCCAGCTCAGTTCCGCCATGACTGTCGGCGTACCCAGCGCGGGGCTACTTGAAGCCGTCCCGGGTCAGGGAAAGATCGCGGCCCTGTTCGCGGGCGGCCGCCACCCACTGCGGCAGCCTCTCCTCCCGGGCGGGCTCGGCGGGGTCGATCGCGAACGCGGACACGTACTGTTCGGCCATGGGGACAGTATCGTGGTCCGCGCTGCCGGAGCGGGTGCGCGGTGGCGTGGCGGACCGCCTCGCAAGCCCGGTCGTCGGCGCCGCCGACCTTGCGGGCGGGCACTCGGAGGGGGCGGCGGCCCGGCTGCGGCTCGCCGACGGGCGGGACGTGTTCGCGAAGGCGGCCGCCGACCCGGCGGTGCGCGACTTCCACCGGCGCGAGGCGGTCGTCGCGGCCGGGCTTCCGGCGTCGGTACCGTCGCCGAAGCTGCTGTTCGCCTTCGACGACGGCCCGTGGGCGGTGCTCGTGTTCGAGTTCGTCGCGGCCTCGATGCCGGGCCCGGCGGACCTGCCGCGCGTCCTGGACACCGTGACGGCCATGGCGGGCGCGCTGACGCCGGCTCCCGTCCGCCCGCCGACCCGGCCGCGCCTGGCCGGGTTCGAGTCGCTGGACCTGGCCGGTGACACGCTCCTGCACGGGGACCTCTACCTGTTCAACGCGCTGGTGTCGCCGGAGCGCGTCTTCGTCGTCGACTGGGCGCACGCGTGGGTCGGCCCGGCGTACTGCGACGCGCTCATGCTGATGGCCGGTTCGCCCGACGCGGAGGCGTTGTGCGCCGCGAACCCGCTCACCCGCGACCTCCCCCCGCGCGTGGTCGACGCGTTCCTGGCCGCGCACGCCGGCTTCCTGCTGAACCTGGCGGCGCGCGCCGCGGATCCCCGGCTGTCGGGCACGGCCGCATCCCTCGGCCGGGCGTCGCGGGATTGGCTGGCCCGCAGAGCAACCGGCTGAGCACCGGGCCTGCACCCGGCGGTGGGCACAGTGGAGGGCATGCGGGCATGGATGTGGTACCTCGTCGCCGGTCTGCCCGTCGTCCTGGCTGCTGCGCTGCTGCCCGCGTTCGAGCGCCAGCTCGTCTACGGCCTCGGCGGTGCCGCCACCATCGCCGCCATCGTCCGGCGCCTGCGCGCGGGCCGGGTCGACCGCCGGCGGGCCTGGTGGTTCGCGCTCGCCGCGATGGGCTGCGCCCTGACCGCGAACCTGTGCTGGGCGGCCGACCTCGGCCTCGGCGGCACCGGCGACGACCTGCCGCTCGTCGACGGCATCTACTTCGCCATGTACCCGCTGATCGGCGCGGCGATGCTCGGGCAGCCGGCGGTGCACCGCTACGGCTCCGCGCTCGCCGGCTTCACCGAGGCCGGGGTCGCGCTCTGCACGGCCGTCGTGGTCACCTGGGTGGCGCTCTACGACCCGTTCGTGCGCGACCGGCCCACCCACTCGGTCAGCCTCAGCATCGCCCTGTTCCCGGCCCTCGACCTGGTCATCCTCGCCGCCGCGGTGCGGATGGTGGTCGCCGCCGGGGCGCTGCGGCCCACCCACCTGCTGCTGCTCGGCGCGGGCGCGTGCCTGCTCACGTCCGACGTCCTGTACTTCGTCTCGGCCTCCGGCGGCGGCGCCTGGGCCGGCTCGGGGATCATCTCCGTCGGCTGGGCCGCGACGTACCTGTTCCTCGGCGCGTCGGCGCTGCATCCGTCGGCCGCGCTGCCCCCGGCGCCGGCCCGGCCGTCCTCGGCCACGTGGGGCACCGTGGTGGTCGCCGTCGTCGTGCTCGTCGGGCCGGTGGCCACGGCCTGGTCGCTGCTGCGCGAGCTGCGCGAGCCCAGTCTCGACGTGGCCGACGTCGTGGTGCCGCTCGTGCCGACCGCCGTCACCGCCCTGCTGCTGGTGATCCGGCTCGGGCACGCCGGGCGGGTCGAGCGGCGCCGGGCCCTCGACCTGCAGGACGCCCTGCGGCAGCAGTCGCAGATGCAGGCCCTGCTGCGCCACCACGCGCTGCACGACGCGCTCACCGGGCTGCCGAACCGCCGCCTGCTCGACGACCGGCTCACCGAGCTGCTCGCCGTCGGCGGCCGGGGCGGGCTGATCCTGCTCGACCTCGACGGGTTCAAGGACGTCAACGACCGTTTCGGGCACCCGACCGGCGACGCGCTGCTCGTCGAGGTGGCCCGCCGGCTCGAGGCGCTGCTGAGCCCGGGCGACACCCTGGCCCGCCTCGGCGGGGACGAGTTCGCGCTGCTGTGCCCGGGCGTGGGGGAGGCGGAGCTGCTGGTGCGGGGCGAGCGGCTGCTGGCGGCGCTGCGCCGGCCCGTCGACGTGAACGGCGCCGAGCTGCTCGTCTCCGGCACGGCGGGGGCGCGCGGGTTCAGCGCCGGGTACAGCGCGACGGTCGTGCTCGCGGACGCCGACGTGGCCCTGTACGCGGCGAAGGCGGCCGGCAAGGACCGTGTCGTCGGCTTCGACGAGCAGCTGCGCGACCGGCAGCTGCGGCGCAGCCAGACCGCGCAGCGGCTGCGGGCCGCCCTCGCGGCCGACGAGCTCGCCGTGCACTACCAGCCGATCGTCGCGCTCGACGGGGACCGCACCGTGGGCTTCGAGGCCCTCGTGCGCTGGTGCCCGCCCGGCGCGGCGCCGATCGGGCCGGACCGGTTCATCCCGGCCGCGGAGTCCAGCGGGCTCATCGTGGCGCTCGGCGACTGGGTGCTCAACCGGGCCTGCCGGGATGCCGCGCCGTGGCACGCGGCCACCGGGGCGGGGCTGAGCGTGAACGTCTCGCCGCGGCAGCTGGCCGAGCCGGACTTCGTGGCCCGGGTGCACGCGGCCCTGGCGGGCTCGGGGCTGCCGGGTCACGCGCTCACCCTGGAGATCACCGAAGGGGTGCTCGTGGGCGCCGGGACGCAGGCGGAGCAGACCATCGCACACCTGGTGGCGCTGCGCGCGATCGGCGTGAAGGTCGCCATCGACGACTTCGGCACCGGGTACTCGTCCCTGGCCTACCTGCGGGACCTGCCGATCGACATCCTCAAGATCGACCGCTCGTTCCTGCCGCACAGCCGGGACGACCTGGCCGGGCAGACCGCGCTGGTGCGGGCGATCGTGGACCTCGCGCGCAGCCTCGGGCTGGAGACGGTCGCGGAGGGCGTGGAGACCGAGGAGCACTGCGACCTGCTGCGCGGCCTCGGCTGCGACCGGGTGCAGGGGTATCTGCTGGGCCACCCGGTCCCCGCGGACGCGATCCTCGAACCCGTCGCCTGACGCGGGCGGAGCAACAGTCGACTGCACCGCACCCGCACTGGCTGAGCAGAAGCACCGCGCCCTGCGCGCCCACGATCGCGGCCTGCGTGGCGAAGACGCCGAGCCGGCCCGGGACACCGACCCCGCACTGCTGCCGAGCTACGCAGTCTGGTCTCTCGTGCCCGGGTACACCACCCTCGCGTTGCAGGGTGCGATCGACAGCGGCAACCCGGATCCACGTGCTTCGCGCCATGCTCGCCCTTCTTGACGTGCCCGGCCCTCCGCGGACGAGCATTCCTCAAATGCGTTGAGCCGCATTCGACCGCTCCACCAGTTCCGGAGCATTGCGGCATCCGCGCAGCGGCTCGCTTCCGCTCGTATTGACAGCCGTGACCTTCCGGCCCTACTGTCGGTGCGCTTACTCGGTTCAGTAAGGGTGCTGAACCGAGGGGTCCGGGCGCCGCCTCGCCCGGCCCGGAAGGAGTCCTCGTGCGCAAGGCTCTCGCCGCGGCGGCGATCCTGCTCGCCGCGCTCATCGCCAACCCCGCGCCCGCCCAGGCGTTCCCCGCATCGACGCGGGCGGCGCTGGTCAACTACCTGTCGGGCATCTCCGGGCAGTACACGATCACCGGCCAGCACAACCGCGAACCCAACTCGGACCCGACCAAGTGGACGCGCGTCGCCCAGGGCATCACCGGCCAGACGCCCGGCCTGTGGGGCGGCGACTTCCTGTTCGCCTCCTCCGACGTCAACGCGCGCCAGACGATGGTCAGCGAGGCCATCCGGCAGTGGCAGGGCGGCTCGCTCGTCGCGCTGACCTGGCACATGTGCCCGCCCACGGTCGGCTCGACGTGCGGCTGGGACTCGGCCGGCGTGCTCAGCCACCTCTCCGACAGCCAGTGGAGCCAGCTCGTCACCGACGGCAGCGCGCTCAACACGGCGTTCAAGAACCGGCTCAACGAGGCCGTGCCCTACCTGCGGCAGCTGCAGAACGCGGGCGTGCCGGTGCTGTTCCGCCCGATCCACGAGATGAACGAGGGCTGGTCGTGGTGGGGCGGGCGCCCCGGCGCCAACGGCAGCCGCAAGCTGTTCCAGATCGTGCACGACTACTACGTGGGCCAGGGCCTGTCCAACCTCGTGTGGGTGTGGAACGTCAAGGACGTCAACATGGGCTCGATCGGCGACTACTGGCCGGGCGCGTCCTATGCGGACATCGCCACGCTCGACATGTGGGTGAAGCTCGCCCCGAGCACGAGCGACTACCAGGCGATGCTGAACGTGGCCGGCGGCAAGCCGATCGCCCTGGCCGAGGTCGGGCAGGTGCCGAGCGTGGCCCTGCTCAACGCCCAGCCGCGCTGGACCTACTTCATGGTGTGGGCCGAATACCTGCAGGACCCGGCGTACAACACCAACGCGAACGTGCAGAACACGTACTTCAACAGCCGCGTGCTGGTGCGCGGCGAGTTCACGGTCCCCGGCGGCTCCTCCTCGCCGGGCGGCGGGCCGGTCACCGGGCTGGCGGGCAAGTGCCTCGACGTGGCCGCGTCGGGGACGGCGAACGGGACGAAGATCCAGCTGTACACCTGCAACGGCACCGGCGCCCAGAACTGGACGGTGGGCTCCGACGGCACGCTGCGAGCCCTGGGCAAGTGCCTCGACGTGGCCGGGGGCGTGAACGCGGACGGCACGAAGGTGCAGCTGTGGGACTGCAACGGCAACACGCACCAGCAGTGGGCGCGCAACGGCCAGACGCTGCGCAACCCCGAGACCGGCAAGTGCCTCGACGTGACCGGGCAGAGCAGCGCCGACGGCACGCAGATCCAGATCTGGACCTGCAACGGGCAGACGAACCAGAACTGGACGCTGCCCGCATAGGCAGATCCCTGCTCGGGTCCGCGCCACCTGCGGACCGTCGCTCCCGCCAGGGACCGCGCCGGGGCCCAGCATCCGCTGGCCCTGGCGCGGCGACGTCCGCGGTGGCAAGACCTACGCTGACGCTGTGACCACCGACTTCCCCAGTTTCGAGATCCCCGGCCGCGTCGCCCTCGTGACCGGGGCCGCCCGCGGCCTCGGCCGGGCCATCGCGCTCACCCTCGCCAACGCCGGCGCCGACGTCGCCCTGGGCCTGCGCGACGTGCACGCCGACGCCGGCCTGGCCGAGCAGATCGAGGCCCTGGGCCGCCGGGCGCTGCCGCTGCAGATGGACGTCACCGACCCGGGCCAGGTCCGTGCGGCCGTCGACGCCACGGCGGAGCACTTCGGGCGGCTCGACATCCTCGTGAACAACGCCGGCATCGCCCCCGGGAACCCGGCCGAGGACGTGACCGAGGCCGACTTCGACGCCACCCTGGCGGTCAACCTCAAGGGCACGTTCTTCGCGAGCCAGGCCGCCGGCCGGGTGATGATCCGCCAGGGCTACGGCCGGATCGTGAACGTCGGCTCCCAGGCCGGCGCGGTGGCCCTGCCGGGCGAGTCGGTCTACTGCATGACGAAGGCGGCGATCGCCCACCTGACCCGGTGCCTGGCCGTGGAGTGGGGCCCGCACGGCGTCACGGTCAACGCGGTCGCCCCGACCTTCGTGCACACGCCGGGCACCGCGGACCATCTCGCCGATCCGGCCCGCCGCGCCGACGTGGTCGAGCGGATCGCGGCCCTGCACCGCATCGGCGAGCCGATGGAGGTCGCCGGGGCGGTGCTGTTCCTGGTCTCCCCGGCCGCGTCGCTCATCACCGGCGAGGTGATGCTCATCGACGGCGGCTGGACCGCTCGGTAGGGGCCGGGCCGGTGGAGTCGCGCACGACCAGGGCGGCGTTGCCGTAGCGCACGCTGCGCGGCGGCCCGCCGTCCAGCAGCTCGAACAGCAGCCGGGCGGTGCGCATCCCGTAGTCGGTGATGCTGCGCCGCAGCACCGTGAGCGCCGGGTGCACGAGCTGGCACAGCGGGGAGTCCTCCCACGCCAGGATGGACACCTCGGCGGGGACGGACACGTGCATCTCGGCGGCCACGCCGAGCCCGGCGAGGGCCATGAGGTCGTTGTCGTAGACGATCGCCGTCGGACGTTCCCGGCCGCTGAGCAGGCGCCGCGTCGCCGTCGCCGCCGCCTCCCCGGTGTAGTCCGCGGCCACCGTCAGGATCGGGCCGAAGGGCGCCGCCGCATCGAGGGCCGCCGCGTCGAGGGCCGCCGTGCGGGCCGCGGTGTGCGCCAGGTCCGCCGGGCCGCTCACCCGGGCCACGCGGCGGTGCCCAAGGGCCGTCAGCAGCCCCACCACCTTCTCCGCGCCGGCGTGCTCGTCGGTCGACAGGTTCGCCAGGCCCGGCAGCGCACCCGAGCCGCCGGCGACGACCGCCGGCAGGCCCAGCTCCCGCACGGCCGGCAGCCGGGGATCGTCCACCCGCAGGTCGCACAGGATCACGCCGTCGACGCGGCGCTCGGCGTGCCAGCGGCGGTAGACGGCGATCTCCTCGCCGGCGTCCTCGACGAACTGCAGGGCGAGGCCGAAGCCGCGCGCGGACAGCTCCATCTGCAGCCCGGCGACGAACTGCCGGCGGAAGACCTCGCTGCGCAGGGCCGCGGACGTGCGGCGCAGGGCCAGCCCCACCACGTCGGCGGCCGCGCCGTGCAGGGCGACGGCGGCCCGGTGCGCGGTGAACCCCAGCTCCTCGGCCACCTCGCGGACCCGTTCGCGCAGGTCGGCGGAGACGCCGGGGCGGCCGTTGAGCGCATAGGACACGGCGACCCGGGACACGCCGACGCGCCGGGCGATGTCGCTCATCGTCGGTCGCCGTCCCGCCATGGGACGAAGCCTAACCGCCTCAGCGCGGCGGCGGTGCGATGCTGTCCCGCAGCAGCAGGCGGGGCGTGGCGTCCTGATAGTCGGCCGGGGGAGCGCCGGCCAGCAACGCCAGCAGCACGCGGGCGGCGTTGGCGCCGTAGGCGTGCACGTCCCGGGCCAGCGCACTGAGGGCGGGGAAGGCCATCTCGCACAGCTGGGAGTCGTCGCCGGCCACGATCGAGAGCCGCCCGGGCACGTCGAGGCCCAGCTTGCGGGCCACGTGCAGGCCCGCCGTGGCCATGATGTCGTTGTCGAACATGATGGCCGTCGGCGGCTGCGCCGCGGTCAGCAGCCGCTCGGTCGCCCAGGCCCCCGCCTCCCACGTGTAGTCGGTGTCGACCACCTCGGCGGCGACGAGGTCGTGGCGGCGCGCCGCGGCCCGGAACGCGGCGGTGCGGATGCGCGTGTGGGCAAGCGACACGAGGCCGCCGACCCGGGCGATGCGCCGGTGCCCGATGCCGGCCAGGTAGCCGACCGCCTCGGTGAGCGCGGCCGCGTCGTCGCTCCACACCGCCGGGGTGCCGGCGCCGGGCGGGCGGACCGACGGGTGGCCGACGAGGATGCCCGGCAGGCCGAGCCGGTCCAGGGCCGCGACCCGCTCGTCGTCCACCCACAGGTCGGTGAGGATCGTCGCGTCGATGCGCCGCGCCGCCCACAGCCCGCGCAGCGCCTCGATCGCCTTCTCGTGGTCGCCGACCACCTGCAGCACCAGGGCCGTGCCGGTCGCCGACAGCTCCGTCTCCAGCCCGGCGATGAACTTCATGTAGAACGGCTCCACCCCCAGCGTCGCCGCGTCGCGGGCGATCACGAGCCCGATCGCCTCGGCCCGGGCCGCGGAGAGGTTGCGCGCGGCGGCGCTGGGCTGCCACCCCATCTCGGCCGCGATGGCCCGGATGCGCTCGCGGGTCTGCGCCGAGACGCCGGGCCGGTCGTTGAGCGCGAACGACACGGCGCCGATCGAGACGCCGGCGGCCTCGGCGATGTCGCTGATGGTGGGGCGTCTCACGGCGTTCCCTGGATCGTCACTTGGTGGCCCCGGACGTGAAGCCGTTGTAGATGAACCGCTGCAGCAGCAGGAACAGGATAAGGGTCGGCAGGATGACCAGGACCGCCCCGGCCGAGATGGTCTCCCAGTGGGCGCCGAACGGGCCCTTGAAGCGGAACAGCGACGTGGAGATGGTGCCGAGCTCCTCCGAGGGCATGTAGAGGAACGGGATGTAGAAGTCGTTGTAGACGAAGATGCCCTTGATGATGACGACCGTGGCGATCGCGGGCTTGAGCAGCGGCAGGATGACCGACCGGTAGATCCTGAACGTCGAGGCCCCGTCGAGGCGGGCCGCCTCGTCCAGCGAGACCGGGATCCCGCGCATGAACTGCATGAAGATGTAGATGGCGACGATGTCGGTCCCCATGTACAGCAGGATCGGCGCCCACCGCGAGTCGAACAGCCCCAGCGCGTCGATCACCCGGAACGTCGCCACCTGCGTGGTCACCCCGGGCACCAGGGTGGCGACGAGGAACGCCCCGACCACCACGCGCTTGAACCGGAACTGGAAGCGGTCGAGCGCGTAGGCGGCGAGGGTGCCGGCCAGGACGGTGCCCAGCACCGAGACGAGCAGGATGATGCCGGTGTTCAGGAAGCCGGTCAGCATGCGGCCGGAGCTGAACGCGGTGGCGTAGTTGCTGAAGTTCAGCCAGTGCTGCGGCAACGCGAGGGTGTCGCCGCCGGCCATCTCCTGCGGCGTCTTCAGCGACGTCAGGAACACGGTCACCAGCGGCAGGAGCACCACGACGGAAGCCAGGACCAGCACGGTGTAGCGCAGGAGGTTCGCCCTCACGTCAGATCGGTCCTCTCGTCGGGGACGAGGCGCCGCTGGAGCCAGGTGACCAGCAGCACGATGAGCAGCAGCACGACGGCCGCGGCCGAGGCGAGCCCCGTCTTGTTGAACTGGAAGGCGAGCTTGATGGTCTGGATCACGAACGTCTTGGACTCGCCCGCGCCGCCGGTCATCACGAACGGGATCTCGAAGACCGACAGCGACCCGGACACGGCGAGGATGACGCTCAGGCTGATGATGGGGCGGATGCCGGGCGCGACGATGTGCCGGAAGATCTGCCAGCGGGCCGCCCCGTCGAGCTCGGCGGCCTCGTACAGCTCGCCCGGGATCGCCTGGATCGCGCCGAGGAACAGCACGAAGGTGAGCCCGGTGAACCGCCACACCGAGACGCCCGACAGCGACACGTTCACGAGGTCCGGGTCACCGAGCCAGAGCTTGTCCGGGTGGGCGCCGAACAGCGCCAGCACCGAGTCGAGGGTGCCGTGGGGGCGGAAGAAGTACAGGAAGACGAACGAGACCGCGACGCCGTTGATGAGGTACGGGAAGAACAGGATGCCCTATGCCCTTGAACAGGTTCCGCAGCCGCAGCTTGAAGCTGAGGATGAACGCGAAGTAGAGGGCGAGCGCGATCTGGACCGCGGAGGCGGCCACGTAGTAGAGGCTGACGAAGAACACCTGGAACAGTTCCGGGCGGGTGAACAGCTCCCAGTAGTTGCCGGCCCCGACGAACGCCGGATCGTCGCTCAGGCCGTCCCAGTCCGTGAAGCTGTACCCCACCATGCTGCCGACGGGGACGTACGTGAACACGACCAGCAGCGCCAGCGCCGGTAGCAGGTAGATCCAGGGGGTGAACCTTCTCACGGGCTTCCTTTCGCCGAGAGGCGGGCCGGCGAGCCGGCCCGCCTCCTGGATCAGCCGACGGTCTTGGCCGCTTCCGTCCAGCGCTTGGTCAGGTCGGCGAAGATGCCCTTGAGATCCCCGGGCGCCGCGCCGCGGGCGGTGTCGACGATCTTCTGGCGGTAGTCGGGCTTGCTGATGCCGACCTCGGAGGCGTTGTCGATCTTCGTGAGCTTCGCCGACTCGGCCTGCGACAGCTCGATGAACTGCACGCCGGCCGCGGTGAACGGCTGCAGCGCCGGCGGCATCGGGGCGCCCTTGAGCGCGGAGACGGCCTGGTTCACCGCGGCCGAGTCGGACTTGTCGATGAACCAGTCGAACCAGGCGCGGGCGGCCGCCTTGTGCTTCGAGTGGGCGTTGATCGCGTACTGGTAGTCCGGCGCCACGACCGAGCAGAACTTCCCGTCGACCTGCTTCGGGAAGGGCATGTAGCCGATGCTGTTCGGGTCCTTGCCGGCCTTCTTCGCCGCGTCCTGCATCTGCACGATGGCCCACGACCCGAGCCACATCGTCGCGATCTTGCCGGTGGCGATCGCGCCCTTCGAGTCCTCCCAGTTGGTGGTGGTCGGGTCGGCCTCGGAGAGCTTGTTCTTCACGATGTCGTAGAGCAGCGTGTCGCCGGTGCTCAGGTCGGCGCCGGCCGCCCACGGGTCGGTGGTGGGCAGCTTGTCGTTCGCCTTCGGGTCGCAGCTGACCGAGCCGACGACGCTGGACCAGGAGCTCAGCGGCCAGCCGTCGTGGTAGTTGGTGTAGTACGGCGTGGCGCTCGTCTTCGACTTGATCGCCTGCAGGTCGGCCACGAACTGCTCGGGCGTGGTCGGCCACGCCGTGACGCCCGCCTGGCTCCAGACGTCCTTGTTGTAGACGAAGCCGTTGACGTACGCGAAGCCGGCGACCCCGTACACCTTGTCGCCGACCTTCGCCTTGTCGGTGAAGCTGTACTTGTTCTGCAGGTCGGTCGCGCCGCCGAGCGGGGCGAAGTACTTCGGATAGTCCTCTGTGGACACCGTGTTGGGGATCAGCAGGACATCACCGTAGTTCTCGGTGTTCATCCGGATCTTGACTTCGCCCTCGTAGTCGGTGACGCCCTCGAACTTGACGTTCACCTTCGGGTAGAGCTGCCTGAACTGGTCGGCGTAGCGCTGCATCGTGCCGTCGGTCACGAGGTCGGTGCGGTTGGTCAGCACGGTGATGTCGCCGGAGACGGCGCCGGCGTCGGTGGGGGACAGGGCCTCGTCGGATTGGCCGGACTTGCTCGAGCCGCCGCACGCGGCCGTCGCGAGGGCGGTGACGGCGAGTATGGCGACGAACGCTCGTCTGAACATGGGGTGCGCTCCATTCGGGCCTAAAGCGTTTTAGTAGAGCGGACGCAATATGGCACCGCGACGCGACCGCGGTAAAGCCTCGTCACCGAACCGTTATAACCCGACAAATGGTGTGTTTCGGACATGCCAGAAGCCCCGCTGAGCTGCGGGGTCACGACTCATGTGGGATCGAGGGCGGGGTGTGGTCGGGGGTGCGTCGTCGCGTGCTCAGATCAGGCGGGCGGTGCTGCCTCGGGGGCTCAGGTGGGCGGGGGCGCCGTGGGTGCTCGTCACCGGGTCGCCGTCGATCGCGGCCAGGAGCAGGTGGGCGGCCCGGACGCCGTAGGCCCCGATGTCGCGGGTGAGGGCGGTCAGGGGTGGGTGCAGCAGGCGGCAGACGGGGGAGTCGTCCCAGGCGATGATGGACAGCCGCGACGGCACGTCGACGCCCATCTCGTGGGCGACCGTCAGGCCCGCCACCGCCATGATGTCGTTGTCATAGATGATCGCGGTCGGGCGGTCCTGGGCGCTGAGCAGCCGCCGGGTCGCCCGGGCGCCCGACTCGCCGGTGTAGTCGGCCGCGACCGTCACGGCGTCGGGCAGGCCGAGGCGCGCGCAGACCGCCGTGAACGCGTCGGTGCGGATCGCGGTGTGTGCGAACTCGGCGATGCCCCCGACGCGGGCGACGCGGCGGTGGCCGAGCGCGGCGAGATACTCCACCGCCTCCACCATCGACTGCGCGTCGTCCGACCAAACGCTCGGCAGCGACCCGCTCGCGTCCGGCGGGCCGATGACGATCGCGGGCAGGCCGAGCTCCTCGAGCGCCGGGACGCGGGGGTCGCCGGTGCGCACGTCGCAGACGAGCACGCCGTCGACGCGGCCCTCGCTGTGCCAGCGGCGGTAGAACGCGAGCTCCTCGTCGCGCCCGGCCGCCATCTGCAGCAGCAGGGCGTAGGAGCGGCGGGACAGCTCCAGCTCCAGGCCGCTGATGAGCTCCATGAAGAACGGCTCGACGCCCAGCGTGCTCGGCGGGCGCTGCAGGGTCAGGCCCACGACCCGGGCCTTGGCCCCGGCCAGCGCGCGGGCGTTGCTGTCGGCGTGGAAGTTCAGCCGGCCGGCCACCTCGAGGATGCGCTCCCGGGTGGCGGGGGAGACGCCCGGGCGGCCGTTGAGCGCGTAGGACACCGCGCCCTTCGACACCCCGGCCTCGCGGGCGATGTCGGCGATGGTCGGTCGCTTCACCTCGGCTCCCTCGGCGTCTTTCTCGGTTCAGGCGATGCTAGCTCCACAACGCGCTCCTGTCGCTACCCGAGCCATTGACACCCCGCGTGGCCCTGGCTACGTTGAGCGCGCTTACTCGGTTCAGGACCAGGTTCGGGCCGAGGCTACACCACTCGACACAGGGGCCGCCCATGTACCGCTCGCTGCACGAAGGCTGGACCGTCACCGCCACCGGCACCGCCGCCGGCACCGAGGAGGACCCGCGCTGGAGGCGCCCCGCGAGCCTGGCGGGCGTCCCGGCCACGGTGCCGGGCAGCGTGCACACGGACCTGCTCGCCGCCGGGCTCATCGACGACCCGTACCGCGACGACAACGAGCTCGCGCTCGGCTGGATCGGGCGGACGCACTGGCGGTACACCACGCGCTTCCAGTGGCGGCCCGAGGGCTTCGACCGCGTCGACCTGGTCTGCGACGGCCTCGACACGATCGCCGCGATCACCGTGAACGGGCACCGGGCCGGCGAGACGCGCAACATGCACCGCCGCTACCGCTTCGACGTCACCGGCCTGCTGCGCGAGGGCGACAACGACCTCGAGATCGCGTTCACCGCGCCCTACGAGTACGCGCTGGCGCAGGCGGCGCGGCTCGGGGCGAGGCCGGGCCCGTACGACGAGCCCTACGCGTTCATCCGCAAGATGGCCTGCAACTTCGGCTGGGACTGGGGCCCCACGCTGGTCACCGCCGGCATCTGGCGCCCGATCGGCCTCGACTCCTGGTCCGGCGCCCGCATCGCGCAGACCCGCACGAGCTCGCGCCCCGACGGCGTCGACGTCACCGTGGCCGTCGAGCGGGCCGTGCGGGCCCCGGCCGGGGCCGCCGTGAAGGTGTCCGCCCCGGTCGGCGGGGTGCAGGCCGCGGCCGGGGCCGCCGTGAAGGTGTCCGCCCCGGTCGGCGGGGTGCGGGCCGCGGCCGGGGCCGCCGTGGAGGTGTCCGCCACCGTCGGCGGGGTGCGCGCCGAGGGCCGGCTCGCGCCCGGCGAGGACGAGCTCACGCTGCGCGTGGACATCCCCGAGCCGCGGCTGTGGTGGCCGCGCGGTCATGGGGAGCAGCACCTGTACGACCTCGTCGTCACCGCCGCCGGGGACACCCGCACGAGCCGGGTCGGGCTGCGCGGCGTCGAGCTGGACCCGGACGCGTTCCGGCTCGTCGTCAACGGCGAGCCCGTGTTCGTGCGCGGCTTCAACTGGATCCCCGACGACCCGTTCCCGGCCCGCACCGGCCCGGCCGAGCTCGCCGAGCGCTTCGGCCAGGCGATCGACGCGGGCGCCAACGCGCTGCGGGTGTGGGGCGGCGGCGTCTACGAGTCCGACGACTTCTACGCCCTCGCCGACGAGCTCGGCCTGATGATCTGGCAGGACTTCCCGTTCGCGTGCGCCGCCTACCCGGAGGAGGAGCCGTTCGCCGCCGAGGTCGAGGCGGAGGCGCGGGACAACATCGCGCGGCTCATGGGCCATCCGAGCCTCGTGCTGTGGTGCGGCAACAACGAGAACATCGAGGGCCACCAGCACTGGGGCTGGCCCGCCGAGCTCGGCGGGCTCAGCTGGGGCGCCGGCTACTACTTCGGTCTGCTGCCGCGCCTGGTCGCCGAGCTCGACCCGGCCCGCCCGTACTGGCCCGGCACCCCGTACTCGGGCGCCCCCGACCGCGACGTGCACGACCCCGCCACCGGCACCATCCACATCTGGACCGTGTGGGGCTCGAAGGACTGGACGCACTACGGCGCCTACACGCCGCGGTTCGTCGCCGAGTTCGGCTTCCAGGGCCCGCCCGCCTACGCCACCCTGCGCGCCGCGGTCACCGACGACCCGCTCACCCCCGACTCGCCCGGCGTGCGCCACCATCAGAAGGCGGCCGACGGCAACGCGAAGCTGCTGTCCGGCCTCGGCGAGCACCTGCCGCGGCCGGAGACGTTCGACGACTGGCACTACTGGACGCAGCTCAACCAGGCCCGCGCGATGGCGTTCGGGGTCCGGCGGTTCCGGGCCCTGATGCCCTACTGCATGGGCACGGTCGTCTGGCAGCTCAACGACTGCTGGCCGGTGACCTCCTGGGCCGCGGTCGACGGCGGGCGGCGGCGCAAGCCCCTCTGGTACGCGCTGCGCCGCGCCTACGCCCCGCGCCTGCTCACCTTCCACGAGGACGGGGTCGCGGTCGTCAACGACACCGCCGAGCCGTGGACGGGCACCCTGACGCTGACCCTGCGCGCGCTGGACGGCACCGCGCTGCGCACCGAGCCGGTCGCGGTGACGGCGGCCGCGCGCTCGGTCGCCCACGTCCCGGCCCCGGCCGGCGACAAGGACCAGGTGCTCGAGGCGGCCCTCGACGGGCGGCGCGACCTGCGCTTCTTCGCCGAGGACCCGCACGTGCCGTTCCCGCCGGCCGCGTTCGACGCGCGGGTGGAGGCGATCCCGGGCGGCTACGCGGTTTCGATCACCGCGCACACGATCCTGCGGGACCTGGCGCTGTTCCCGGACCGCCTGCACCCGGACGCCACCGTGGACGATCAGCTGGTCACCCTGCTGCCCGGGGAGTCCGTCCGGTTCACCGTCGAGAGCCCGGCGGAGCTGGACGCCCGGGCGCTCGTGGCGCATCCCGTGCTGCGGTGCGTGAACGAGGCCCGGCCGTGAGCCTGGGGCCCGGACGCCCGAGGTTCCGCGACCGTCCCCGCGTGCTCGCCGTCGACGTCGGCGGGACGAAGTTCGCGGCCGCGGTCATCGACGCCGACGGCGAGGTCCACGCCCGCGCCGAGGAGCCGATCGCGGGCGCCGACCCGGTCGCGGTGCTGCGCCGCGTCGTCACCGCGGCCGGGCCGCGGCACGTGGACGCCGCCGCGATCGGCTCGGCCGGGCCGCTGGACCGCCGGCGCGGGACCGTCAGCCCCGTGAACATCCCCGCCTGGCGGGACTTCCCGCTGGCGGCGACGGTGGCCCAGTGGCTTCCGGCCGTACCGCTGAGCCTGGCCGGCGACGCCCAGTGCATGGCCCTGGGGGAGTGGTGGCGCGGCGGCCGGCCGGGTTCGCTGCTCGGCGTCGTGGTGTCCACCGGCATCGGCGGCGGCCTCGTGCTCGACGGCCGCCCGCACCTGGGCCCGACCGGCAACGCCGGGCACATCGGCCACATCACCGTCGACCCGCGCGGCCAGGCGTGCCCGTGCGGCGCGGTCGGCTGCGTGGAGACCTTCGCCAGCGGCCCGGCGATGGTCCGCTGGGCGCGCGGGCGGGGCTGGTCCGGCCCGGACGCGCGGGCGCTGGCCGCCGCCGCCGGCGCCGGGGATCCCGTGGCGCGCGAGGCGTTCGGCCGCGGCGCCGAGGCGCTCGCGACCGGGCTGCTCACGACGGCCGCCCTGTGCGACGTGGACCGGGTCGTCGTCGGCGGCGGCGTGGCCGAGGCCGGGGACGTGCTCTTCGACCCGCTCCGGCGGGCGCTGCGGGCGCGGCGCGGCATGGCGTTCCTGCGCCGCCTGCGGGTCGAGCCGGCGGCCCTGGGCCGCGACGCGGGCCTGTTCGGGGCGGCCGCGCTGGCCCTGCAGACATCGGTTGACTGAACTGTCTTTAGCTGCCTTACTCGGTTCAGTACTGGTTCAGGACGACCGGTTCAGCAGACGAAAGGACCTGGCTCATGCGATCACCCCGCCGAGCGGGCGCGGCCCTCGCCGCCGCCACCCTCGCCGTCTCGGCCGCGCTCGCCGCCGCCGCGCCCGCCGCCGCCGCGCCCGCCGCCGCGCCCGCCGCCGCGCCCGCCGCCGCGCCCGCCGCCGCGCCCGCCAGTGCGGCCCCGACCCCGGGCGGCACCGCCACCGCCGCCGACGTCGTCAACTACCTGCAGAGCATCGCCGGCCGCTCGATCATCTCCGGCCAGCAGGACGGCCCCAGCTCCGCCCCGAACACCTGGCAGCAGAAGGTCCACGACATCACCGGCGTCTACCCGGGCGAGTGGGCCGGCGACTTCGCGTTCGAGCAGAACGACATCAACGCCCGCCCGACCGTCATCGCGCAGGCGAAGTCGGTGTGGGCGGCCGGCACCGTCCCCGCGCTCGTGTGGCACATGTGCCCGCCGACCGTCGGCTCGTCCTGCCACTGGGACTACGGCACCGGCGCCATCGAGAGCAAGCTGACCGACGCCCAGTGGAACGAGCTCGTCACCGACGGCACCGGGCTGAACACCGCGTTCAAGCGGCGCCTCGACGAGGCCGTGCCCTACCTGCAGGACCTGAAGAACAGCGGCATCCCGGTGCTCTTCCGGCCCCAGCACGAGATGAACGAGGGCTGGTCGTGGTGGGGCGGGCGCCCCGGCGCCAACGGCAGCCGCAGGCTCTACCGGATCACCCACGACTACCTGGCCGGCACCAAGGGCCTGAGCAACCTGGTGTGGGTGTGGAACCTCAAGGACGTCGCCGGCGGCGAGAGCCACGTCGCCGACTACTGGCCGGGCGCGTCCTATGTGGACGTCGCCACGCTGGACGCCTGGGTGAACAAGCAGCCGACGCAGGCCTGGTACAACGCCATGCTCGGCATCGCCGGCGGCAAGCCGATCGGGCTGTCCGAGGTGGGCACAGTGCCGACGCCGGAGACGATCACGGCCCAGCCCCGGTGGACGTTCTTCAGCGTGTGGATCAGCTGGCTCACCGACCCGGCGTGGAACACCGACGACGGGATCAAGCGCACCTACTACGACCCGCGCGTGCTGCACCGCGGTGACATCCACTTCGGTGCCACCACGAACCCGGGCGGCACCGGGCCGATCAAGGGCCTGGCCGGCAAGTGCCTCGACGTGGCCGCGTCGGGGACGGCGAACGGGACGAAGATCCAGCTGTACACCTGCAACGGCACCGGCGCCCAGAGCTGGACGGTGGGCTCCGACGGCACGCTGCGCGCGCTGGGCAAGTGCGCCGACGTGGCCGGGGGCGTGAACGCGGACGGCACGAAGGTGCAGCTGTGGGACTGCAACGGCAACACGCACCAGCAGTGGGCGCGCAACGGCCAGACGCTGCGCAACCCCGAGACCGGCAAGTGCCTCGACGTGACCGGGCAGAGCAGCACCGACGGCACGCAGATCCAGATCTGGACCTGCAACGGGCAGACCAACCAGAACTGGGTCCTGCCGTAGCCCGGGTGGTGCCCCGGCGGCTCCCTCGCCGGGGCACCACATGCTTCCCGGGCGGGAGCGTCGGAGGCCGAGCCGGCCGGTGCCGGCCCGGCGCCGGTGCGATCGGAAGATGGCCACGACCGGGTGGATGACATCGGCCGCCGTCGCACGACGGGTATGGCCGCGGCGATGCTCCGCGGTCAGCCGGTGCGGCGGTGGTGCGCGACCGTTCCACCGGCGGCGGCGAGCAGCGCGACCCCCACGAGCAGAGCGGCGGCGACGCCGGCCCCGGGTCCGTCGCCGGAGCGCGGGACGGGCGCGGCGGCGGCCCGGGCGGTGCTCGGTGACGGGGCGGCGCTCGGCTCGGGGGTCGCGGCCGGGCCGACGCGGCCGATCTGGCCGGTCCTGGCGTCGGCGTAGTACAGGACCCCGTCGGCCACGGCCAGGGCACCGGCGCACACGGCGGGCGGCGGCCCGGCCGGGAGGCGGCGCACCGCGCACCCGTCGCTCGCGTAGAGCGTGCCGTCGGCGTCCAGCGCGAGGGCCTGCGTCCGGCCCGTCGCGACCGGCGCGCGGGTCCCGGCCGCGGTGATCGCGAGGACCTGGGTCGCGGTCGCGACGAACACGTTGCCCGCGCCGTCGGCGGCGAGCGCGGCCGGGCGCGGCGCCTGCGCGAACCGGGTCGCGTGCCCGTCCGGCGTCGCCTTCCACACGGTGTTCGTCTCGGCCCAGTAGACGTTGCCCGCGGGGTCGATCGCCACCGCCAGCACGGCCCCCTTGCCCACGGCGAAGATCGTGCGGGCCCCGTCCGGCGTGAACCGGAGGATGCGGCCGTAGCCCGTGCCGACGTAGACGTTGTCGTGCCCGTCGACGGCGAGGCCCGCCGGGTCGGCGATCTGGTCGGCGAACACCGTCGCCGCACCGTCGCGGACCGCCAGGATCCGGTGCCGGGCCGGGTCGGTGACGTAGACGGTCCCGTGGTGGTCGGGGCTGATGTCGTGCACGCCGGGGACGGTCGCGACCGAGGTGACGACGTCCGCGGCGGCGGCCGGGGGCGGGACGGGGGCCGTCGCGAGCAGGCCCAGCCCGGCGCCGAGCAGTGCCGCCCGGAGTCTGTTCATCGTCGTCGCTCCCTGTCCGAGTCCGAGTCCGTTCCTCGGCCTAACGACTGAGCAAAATTTCGGACATGTCGTAAATTTCGCGACTGGTGCGAGGGGCGGTTGAGATCGTGAGGATGACGGAATCCGGCGGGGAGGCGGCGCGGCTCGCCGCGCTGTACGCGACCGCGGTCCTCGACACCCCGCCCGAGACGGACTTCGCCGACATCGCGGCGCACGCGTCCGACATCTGCGGGACGCCCATCGGCATGGTCAGCCTCGTCGACGGCGACCGCCGGTGGACCAAGGCCGGCGTGGGCTGGGACGGCTCACCGCAGACGCTCCGACCTGTCGTGCTAGGCCCGCGCCGGCGCGCACGCGGGGCGCGTCCCCCCAGTTTCTCTGCGTGATGCGGCGCAACGCCGCTCGCCTCCTGCGCCTGGTGGGGGACCTGTCGCCGGTGAGCACCGTGAGCGTCGCCGCGGACGCGCAGCAGACGCGCACGGCGGCACCATCGCGGTCACGGGGGCACCACGTACGCGCCACGCTGCAGGCGCTCGGCTGCGACATCGCCCAGGGCTACCACTGCGCCCGCCCGATGCCCGGCGCCGACGTGGCCGCCTGGCTGCGCACCCACGCGGCCCCGACCGCGATGCGCGAGGTCGCCTTCTAGAAGAGCTCGGCCTCGAGGTCGGCCGGGCACTGCCACAGCTCCTGCGGCAGCCGCACGTTGCTCGCCGACCAGATCATGCTCAGCCGCGCCGCGCCGTCGTGCAGATCGAGGCCCACCATGGGCTTGGACTGCTGGTTCATGCCCTTGAGCCCGAAGAGCGCGATCGGCTCGCCCGTCGGCCGGCGCACCGCCCGGCGCTCGTCCTGGTGCACCTCGTACGCGGCCGCGAGCCGCCACGGCGCGCAGAGCTGCAGCTGCTCGAAGAGCCGCTTCACCCAGGTCTCGGTGTGGCGGGCGAAGCCGTAGGTGATCGGGTAGCCGGCCAGCAGCGCCGTCAGTTCCTCGTCCAGCTCGACCCCGCATCGATGTAGAGCCTCGGCGGGCGCGTGCCGGTCGAGCAGGCTCACGATGGGGCGGGCGCTTCCGGCGTCGGGCAGCTGCCACCGTACCGCCGCCGGAGCGTCGGCGTGCGTCGCGCTCCACAGCCACGGGAGCCGGTCCCAGCGGTGGTCCTGGTTCGCGCCGATGAGCCCCTCGACCCCGACGGCGAGCGTGTCCCCGTCGGCCCGCACGGCGAGCCAGGGCGCCCGCTTGCTCAGCGCGGTGCCGTCCGCGGCGAGGGCGACGACGGCGCTGCGGACATACTTGCCGCTGCGGTCCCGCGGGAAGTTGAACGCGAGCCGGGCGTCGTCGAGCCCGGCCAGGTGCCCCGCGAGCACCGCCGGCAGCTCGTCGGCGGCGGGCCGGCGCACCTTCGGCGCCGCGGCGGCGGCCCGGCGCGCGGCGGCCGTCCGCGCGCGCAGGGCCCGGCGGCGCTCCGGGGCCGGCTTCGGCGGGGCGGCGCGGAGCATGTCACGGTACCCGTGCCAGAGCCGCACCGCGTCGACCACGGCCTCCTCGTCGCGCACGAGCTGCCGCGGCGCCCAGACCGGCTCGTGCTCCGCGGCGTCCCCGAACCCGTCGAGCAGCGTCACCTCGAACACCACGTCGTCGCAGGCCGCGAGGTCGTGCTCGATGTCGACGTCCCGCGTCCACACGTGCCCGTCGGCGGAGAGCCCGCCCTCACCCGGCGGCACGAGCCGCCGCGCGGCCACGACGGTGACCTGCATCCGGCCCGTGTTGTGCGGCTCGCCGACGACGAGGCCGGTCAGGTTCTCGGGCACCCGTCCGTAGAAGTCGTAGGTCGGGGTGAGCGGGCCGAACGCGGGCTCGATGCCGACCTCGCGCAACCGGGCCGCCACCCCCGCGAGCTCCGCGCGGCGGCGCTGTTCGTGCCGGTCGGGGGCGTCTGCCACGCGCGCCATCCTGCCACAGCCCCGATACGGTGTCGCGACGGGTGATCTCGGCGGGGTGGCTCGCCGCGGCGCTGGGTGGCGAGCGCGTCGTGACGCGGCGGCCCCGGCGGCGCGACGCCCCCGTCCACGAACCGCGACAGCAGCACCCCGGCGTCGGCGTGGGCCGCGACCACCTCCGCGACGAGCACCGCCCGGGCGGGGCGACCGGCGAGCGTGGCCTCCTTCGCGCACGCGTTGGCGCCCCCGTAACGCCGCTGGACGGGTTCGCGGCGGGGGAGACCCTCGCCCGCATCGGGTCCGTGCGCTTCCCGGCGCCCGGGTCGTCGCCGGCGGCGCGCTCGAGCCGGCCGGACCCGAACCCACGAGCGGACTGGACGCGGGGGTCGAGCGGTGCCTGCGCGAGGGCGAGGCGGCCGGGCACCTGAGCGTGGTCGGGCGCGCCGAGCCGGCTTCGACGTCGCCGACATGCTGCGCGACCCGCGCCCGTCGGGCGTCGCCGAGGCGTTCGTGACGGGCTTCACAGCGGGCGGCGGCGAGCTGCCCGGGGACCGGCGCCACCGGTGCGGGCCCTGGACCTGTGCGCCCTCGCCCACCTGCTCACCCGCCCGCCCGGGCATCCCCACTTCGCCAGGGCGATCCCGCCCGTCAAGCACGTGCTGTAGCAATGGTGGTATGGATTTCGGAGTCGGCTACTTCCCCACGCACAATGCCATGGCGCCCGGGGCGCTCGCCCGGATGATCGAGGAGCGCGGGCACGCTGCGCTGTTCTTCGCCGAGCACACCCACATCCCGGCCTCCCGCGAAACGCCCTACGAGGAGGGGCAGGAACTGCCGCAGAAGTACTGGCACACCTACGACCTGTTCGTCGCGCTGACCGCCGCCGCGGCCGCCACCAACCGGCTGCGCGTCGGCAGCGGCATCTGCCTCCTGATCGAGCGCGACCCCATCATCACCGCGAAGGAGGTCGCGTCTATCGACCACCTCTCCGGGGGCCGCTTCGAGTTCGGCGTCGGAGCCGGGTGGAACCGCGAGGAGATGCGCAACCACGGCACCGACCCGCGGGTGCGCATGAGCGTCCTGCGCGAGCGGGTCGAGGCGATGAAGGCCATCTGGAGCGAGGACGAGGCGACGTACCACGGCAAGTACGTGAACTTCGACCGCATCTGGTCCTACCCGAAGCCCGTGCAGCGGCCCCACCCGCCGGTCCTCGTCGGCGGCACCGGCCCGGGCGTGCTGGACCGGGTCCTCGCCTTCGGCGACGCGTGGTTCCCGAACTACGAGGAGGGCATCTTCGAGCGCATCCGCGAGCTGCGCTCGCGGGCGGAGCGGCCGATCGGTGTGCAGGTGCTCTCGGCGCCGAACGACCCGGCGGCGCTCCAGCGGCTCCACGAGGCCGGCGTGCAGCGCGCGAGCCGCTGGATCCCGTCGGGCCCGCGCTCCACGGTGGAGCGTGCCCTGGAGGAGTGGGAGCACACGATCGCCGTGTTCGCGGGCGAGGCTTCATGACCGGTCGGGAGCGACGCGGAGGGGCCGGTCATCACGGGCTCAGTTCCGGGTCGTGCGGCCGAAGCGAGGCGGAGGGCGCATGACCGAGCTGGCGGTGGCCGAGGCGCGCCAGAGGTTCGCCGACGCCCGGGTCGCGCACCTGGCGACCGCGTCGCCGGACGGCCACCCGCACGTGGTGCCCATCGTCTTCGCCGTGGACGCCGACACCATCTACCACGGCGTGGACGCCAAGCCCAAGCGGCACCTGGGGCTGCGCCGCCTGGCGAACCTGGCCGCGAACCCGCGGGCCGCGGTGCTGGCCGACCACTACGAGGAGGACTGGTCGGCGCTGTGGTGGGTGCGCGCCGACGGCTCGGCCCGCGACCTCGACCCCGACAGCGCCGAGGGCCGGATGGCCCTGGACCGCCTCGGCACCCGCTACCCGCACTTCGAGCTGCGCGGCGGGCTGGTGGCGGTGGACGTCACCCGCTGGACGGGCTGGGCCGCGTCGGAGCCCGCGTGAGCGGGTAGGCGCACCACGATGCGGGTCCCCTCCGGCTGCGGCACCAGGCGGATCGTGCCGCGGTGCCGGTCGATGACGGCCCGGCTCAGGGCCAGGCCCAGGCCGGCGCCGCGGATGCCGCGGTCGCGGGTCCGCGTCGAGCGGTAGAAGCGGGTGAAGAGGCGGTCGCGCTCGTCCTCGGGGATGCCGACCCCGTCATCGGCGACGGTCAGCTCGACGCTCGCCGCGGCCGGCGCCGTGAGCGCGACGGTGACCCGGCCGCCGTGCCGGCTGTGCCGGATCGCGTTGTCCAGCAGGTGGATGACGACCTGGCCGAGCCGGGCGGCGTCGCCGCGGACGGTGACGTCCGGGGCGAGGGCCGCCTCGATCGTCACCCCGGCCTCCGCGGCCGCCGCCGAAACGGTGTGCACGGCCCCGGCGACGAGCCCGCTCAGGTCGACCGGGTCGGCGGCGACCTCGGCGTGGCCGCTGTCCAGCGCGGCCAGGTCCAGCAGCTCGTCGATGATGTGCCGCAGCGTCTCCGCGTTGCGGTCCATCGCCGCGACGAGCTCCGGCACGAGGTCCGCCTCGCCGTCGCGCAGCAGCTCGACGCAGGCCGAGATGCTGGTCAGCGGGGTGCGCAGCTCGTGGCCGACGAGGGCCAGGTACTCGTCCTTGCTGCGCGCCAGCGCCACCGCCAGGTCCTCGGCCCGGCGCCGCTCCAGGAACTGGCCGATGTGCGCGGCGATCCCGGACAGCAGCACCACGAGCGCGTCGGCCGGGTCCTCGGCGGCGCCGGCGAAACCGGTCAGCACCGCCAGGGTGCGCCCGCCCGAGGCGATCGGCACGGCCAGGGCGGTCCGCGGCGGCGGGCCCTCGACCGCGTCCGCGGTGACCAGGCTCCCCTCGGTGCCGACGCCGTGGATCCAGACCCGTTCGCCGCTGCGCCAGGCGGTGCCGGCCAGCCCGTGCCCGCAGCGCAGCAGCCGGGGCACCCGGATGCGGACCGGCGACCCGGGGGCCGTCCACGTCGCGGCCGGCACGAGCACGCCGGACTCGGCGTCGACGAGCCAGAGCTCCGCGTGCGGCCAGTCCAGCGACTCGGACAGCACCCGCAGCAGCTCGGGCCCGGCCTCGGCCGCGCTCTGCGCGCCGGCCAGCACCCCGGCGACACTGAGCTCGGCCTCGCGGAAGCGCTCGGCCCGGCGCCGCTCGGTGACGTCATGCACGGTGATGACGGCCCCGGTGCGGGTGCCGTCGCGGTCGGTGATCGGCTCGGCGTCGGCGGACAGCACGAAGGCCCGCTCGCCGGGGCGGGGCACGGTCAGCTCGAGGCCGCGCAGCCGTTCGCCGGCAAGCGCCCGGTGCAGGGGTCCGGTGGCCGCCAGGTTGTCGGCGCCACACCCGCCGCAGAGGCGGCGAATGGCCTCGTTCGTGAACACCAGCCGCCCGTCGGCGTCGCAGGCCGCGACCCCGGTGCGCAGGCTCTCCAGGAGCGCGTCGAGGAAGCGGCGCTGGCGGTCGGCGTCCTCGCGGGCCCGGCGCTCGCAGACGAAGGCCATGCACGCCTGGGCGCCCTCGTCCACCGCGGCCAGCTCGGCGGCCGTCCACGGGCGGGGCCGGCGGTCCAGCACGGCGCAGACGCCGACCGCCTCGCCTTCGGGGTCGCGGATCGGGAAACCGGCGTAGGCGCGGATGCCGGCCGCGTGGATCGGGGCGTCCGGCGGGACCCGGTGGTCGAGCCGCGCGTCGGTGACGATGAGCGGATGGTCGTTGGCGATCACCCAGCCCGCGAGGGTGGAGCGCGCCGGGACGTACCGCTGCCGATCGAACTGCGCCGGGAGCCCGACGCCGCCGGCGTATCGCAGCGCCCCGGCCGCGGCCAGGTGGATCATCGCGGTGGGGGCCCCGGCGGCCCGCGCCGTCAGGGCGGCCAGTTGGTCGGCGGCGGCCTGCGACAGCGCGCCCGCGCTCAGCTCCAGGTCGCCCAGGGGACGACCGTGGTCGACCGGCCTGAGCGCGTAGGCGTGCTCGTGCATGCGGCCTCCTCGTGTTCACAGTATCCGGAAATGGGCAGGTCAACGTCCAGATTGCCCATGCCTGCCGGGAGCGGTTCACACGGCGTCGGTAGAGTGCCGATCATGACCGACTTCTCCGGGGATCACCGGCGGCTCATCGACACTGTTGCGGCGCCCGACGGCGCCCGGATCGACGGGGCGGCGGTGACGTACGACCACGACGGCCGCACCATGGAGGGCTACACGGTGCACGACGCCGCCGTCGCCGGCCCGAAGCCCGCGGTGCTGATCGTGCACGACTGGACCGGCCTGCGCGAATACCCCAAGGCCCGCGCCCACATGCTCGCCCGGCTCGGCTACTTCGCGTTCTGCGCCGACGTCTACGGTGCCGGGCGCCGGTTCGACGACCACGAGGAGGCCGCCGCCGAGGCCGGCAAGTACTACGGCGACCTGCCGCTGCTGCGCGCCCGCGTCCGGGCCGCCTACGACGTGCTCGCCGCGGACCCGAGCGTCGACCGCGACCGGATCGCCGTCATCGGCTACTGCTTCGGCGGCTCCGCGGCCCTGGAGTTCGCCCGCACCGGCGCGCCGGTGCGGGGCACGGTGTCGTTCCACGGCGCCCTCATCGCCCACGAGCCCGCCGACGTCGCCGCGATCGCCGGCCCGCTGCTGGTGCTCACCGGCGGCGCCGACTCCGTCGTGCCGGACGCGGCCGTGGCGAAGTTCCAGGACGAGCTGCGCACCCGCGACGACCTCGACTGGCAGGTGACCACCTACGCCGGCGCCGAGCACGGGTTCACGCTGCCCGGCGAGGCGTACCATGCGGCCGCGGACCGCCGCAGCTGGCGCGAGCTCGAGGCGTTCCTCGGCGAGGTGCTCAATGGCGGCTGAGGGCGGCAGCACCCGCGCGGTCGTCACGGCCCTCGCCGCGAACCTCGGCATCGCGCTGGCCAAGGGCGTCGGCGCGCTCATCACCGGGTCGTCGTCGATGCTGGCCGAGGCCGTGCACTCCCTCGCCGACACCACCAACCAGGCGCTGCTGCTCGTCGGGGGCCGCCGCTCGCGCCGGGTCGCGGACGAGCAGCACCCGTTCGGGTACGCGCGTGAGCGGTACATCTACGCCTTCATCGTGTCCATCGTGCTGTTCACGCTCGGCGGGCTGTTCGCGCTGTACGAGGGCTACCACAAGATCCTGCACCCGAAGGACCTCGAGTCCCCGATCGTCGCCGTCATCATCCTCGTCATCGCGATCGGGCTGGAGGGCTACGCCCTGATCACGGCGGCGAAGGCGGCGAACGAGACCCGCGGCAGCCGCACCTGGTGGCAGTTCATCCGCAACGCCAAGGCCCCGGAGCTGCCCACGATCCTGCTCGAGGACGCCGGGGCGGTCACCGGCCTGGTGGTGGCGCTGCTCGGCGTCGGGCTGTCGGTGCTGACCGGCAACGCGGTCTTCGACGGCATCGGCACGCTCGTCATCGGCCTGCTGCTCGTGGCGATCGCGTGGATCCTGGCCCTGGAGACCAAGAGCCTGCTCGTCGGCGAGGCCGCGTCGAAGGCGAACGTCGCGAAGATCCGCGAGTCGCTGCTCGGCGAGCCGCTCTTCGACCGGGTCGTGCACCTGCGCACCATGCACCTCGGCCCCGACGAGCTGCTCGTCGCGGTGAAGGTGACGGTTCCCAAGGGTACCGTCGCCGAGGAGATCAGCCGGGCGATCAACAGCGCCGAGGCCCGCATCCGGGCGGCCGTGCCGATCGCCACGCTGATCTTCGTCGAGCCCGACATCTACCAGCCGGCCTAGCCGGCGCACCGGGCGGCCGGCGCACCTGTCCTCGCACGGCGACGATCGCGTCGCCGTGCGCAATGGCCGCCCGGATGGCGGCGAGCCGCGAACCGCCGGATGCCGCTGCCGGTTCCCCGCTCCGGCCGGGCCGGTCGCCGGATCGATTCCGGGTGGGCGCCGCCGTAGGGTGCCCGCATGAGCCCGGTCGGCGGAAAGAACAGTGGTCGTTTCCGGCCCGTGCCCGGCCCGTCCGCCAAGCCGGCGGCCCGGCTGACCTCGGCCCGCCGGGTCGTGCTCGGTGCCGTCCTGGCCGGCGTGCTCACCGTGATCACCGGCTGGACGACGGGCGCCATCAACGCGGCCGTGCAGTGGCTCGGCGGCGATTCGAGCCCGGTCCAGATCGCCGTCGTGCCGGCGGCCGGCGGCGGCCCGACGTCCGCGGGCAGCCCGGTCCCGTCCGGCGGCGCCGCATCCGCCGCCGCGCCGGCCACCGGCAACGGGCTCGGGTCACCCTCGCCACGCGAAGACGGCCGCGTGGCGATCGGCAACGCGAACTTCGAGGTGAGCGAGTCCGTCGCGCGGGCGGGTGCCAGCTCCTGGCGGCCGTGGCGAAGCCCGCCGACCAGGTGAAGCCGCCGACCATCAACGGCGACCGGCCGGATCTGACCAGCTGGGTCGCGGACAACAGCGCCGCCGACCCGGACGTGACCACCTACTCGTTCACGGTCTCCGCGAAGCCCGGCCGGACGGTGACGCTGACGCGGGCGCACACGGTCTTCGTCAGGCACGCGGCGCGCTCCGCGCAGGGAGCCCTCGTCAGCCTCCACATCGGCAGCTCCTGCGGCGTCGGCGGCGAGTTCCGGTACTTCACCACGGACCTCGACGACCAGTCGGGCGCCTGGGTCCCGACCAACGACGACGCGGCGCAGATCCACGAGCAGTCGAACTTCCCATACGTCGTGAAGAACGACGACCCGGAGTCCTTCGTGCTCACCGCGAAGACCGTCGACTGCGACTGCACGTGGCGGATCCAGCTGGACTGGACGTCCGACACCCAGACCGGGCGCACCGTGATCGACAACGCCGTGGGCCGCAACTTCCGCACGATGGGCACGGGCGGATACCCGCGCCTTGCATGGTGGCTCGACTACACCACCCACACGTGGGTCACCAAGCGGCCCACCACGCCGCCCTGGTAGCCGCAACGCCCGCTGCCCCGGCTTCGTGGGCTGGACTTCCGGAGTTCCTTCGCCGCTCGCGAGGTGCACTACCGCAGGAATGCCCCGGATCGCGGCACCACCATGCACCATCTGCTATGTCCGGGGGCGCCGTTGCTGCACACCGCCGAGCGGGCCCGAGCGACCTGCACTGACACACGCAGCTGGCATCAGCGGAGTCGGGCGTTGTGGGAATTCACGAACGGGACTACGACAGGGTCGTTGAGCAGCAGGAAGTCCACCATCTCCCAGAACTCCGGCAGCAGCGGGCTGGTCAGCGCCGCAGGCCGGTCCAGTTTGGTACCGAACAGCGGATCGTCCTCGAACACGCCGCCGCCGGTGGTCAACGAACACATCGGTTGGTCATGCCCCTCAACGGCTCCCCAGCGGCAGCCGAAGGTGACGCGGTCGCTGGAGTCATCCGTGCCCCAAGTCCCGATGATGATGTCGAAATACACCTCGCCACCGTCAGCGTGGTGATAACAGCTCGCGTAGAACACCGCGCGCGTGACACCGCCGCTGTCCAGCTGCGCCATCGTCCGTTCGACAGTGGACTCGCAGCACTGGCAGGGAAACTGGCGCACCTGGCGGTCGCCGCTGAACGTGAGAGCCATGATAGGCCATGATCACAGATCAGGGCGCTCCGCCGCTACAGGTGTCCACTTACGGCCGATCTTCGGTAACAGTGCCGTCGGCGCTCGCTACGACTCGTCGGCGGCCGGGCGGAGCTGGTTCCGTTGCACGTCGAAGCAGACGAGTCCACGTTCGGCGGCCATCTGAGCGCAGGCGGCGGAGACCTCGTCAGCCATGCTGTATCGCATCGCGACGGAGAAGGCGGCGTTTCTATGGGCTGCTTGGGCGGTCCTGCGTCACGCCGATCATGGACATCGCCTCAGACATCGGCACCGTACGGCGCGATACAGCTGCGGGATCCTTGCCTTCCTTGGTCCACAGCGGTGGAAGACGTTGATGGCCTGGTCGAGCCGGCACGCGCCGACCTCTTCGACCCAGCCCGGCCAACGCAGCGACTCGTAGAATCCGGTCATCGCACCACCGATCATGGCCGCGAGCCAGGCAGCGTATCCCCGCTCGCAGTTCTCCCACCGCAACGTGTCCGGCGCCAGATACCAGATCGTCGGCGTGCCATCGGAGTCCGACATCCAGGCGAACTGACCGCCCAGCACGTCCTGCGCCACGATCATGCCGCCGGCAACGTTGTCGTTGACCTGGCGCAGACTGGCCAGGCGATGTTCGTCGTTGCCCGACCCGAAGACGCGCAGCCACCCATGCTCGAGCACCAGGCCGCCGCTACGGTGGACCACCGCCCCCAACCACGACCGCGTCGTCACCTGCAATAATCGGAGCTCCTCGTCGGCGCGCCGCGGGTCGGCGGCGAGGACGACGACCGGGTACGGCGCGGCGGCCACAGCGGCCTCGACCTCAGGCCAGGCCGGATCGACGGCATCAACCAGCTCCAACAGCGAGCGCACACCGGCACCCTGCAAGCGACACGCATCGTGACGGCCTGGACCAGCCACCCCGCACCGGACGCGGCATCTCCGGACGTCGTCATGGGCGTCGGCGCTGTCCTTCACGCTCACGTACGACCGGGAGACCGCCAAGAGCGCGATCACCGGCCGCAAGCTGACCCCGGCCGACCTCACCATGGCGGAGCGGGAATGGGGCGATGGAGACGGTCTGAGAGCGGGCGGCATCGCCGTGGTCCTGGGCGACGGTGACGCCCCGCCGAACACAACCGGCGACTCGGCCTACCGGCGAGGTCCCGTGCCGGCCGCGGCGGCCGTTGCGGATCGTAAGACCTGCGGTCATTGCTGGGGTCGGCGACGTCTCCATCCAGATCTACGGCTTCGGACCCGACGCCCAGCAGGCCGGAATCAGGATGAGCGAACTCCTCCGCGCGGAAGTCCCGCTATTCGATGCGCTGTCGGCCTGACGCGAACCCTGCTGGCGAACGACGGTCGCCATCGGGTCGAACAGACAGCGCAGCAGTGTCCGAGGCCGCCTCCCGGCGGCCCCAGAAGGCCGACGCGTCCAACAGGGCAGGGGCATCGGCGCCGCGATCACGTCGTCGTGGGGGACCCTGTCGGTTGACCCGTGGAGGATGTGTACGGCTGTGCGGCCGTCATGTGGCAGGCATGCCGAACATCGAGGTATCGACGATGATGTCGGCGCGGTTGCGGGTGTCGTCGGCGGTGAAGAAGAGGTCCTCTTCACGCATCCACCGCTGCCACAGTTCTTCCTTGCCGGGGAAGGTCGTGTCTCGTGCCATCCCGCGGGCCAGTCGCAGCTGTGCGGGTGCCTCCACCCAGACGGCGTAGGTGAGGCGGCCGATCGTGTCGCTGCGGGTGCACGTGACGCCCTCCAGGACGATGGTGGGCGACCACGGCTGAGTCTTCCACGCGCCCAGTGAGGAGCCGTACCAGTCATTCCAGTCCCTGGCCTGGTAAACGGCGCTTCGACCGGCCAGCAAGGGGGTGAGCACCTGCGCGTCAAAGCGCGGCCACCAGTCCGCGAAGCAGTCCCACGATACGAAATCATCGATCTCGATGATGGGAGCGTTGAGGAGTTTCGAAACCTGAGCGGCAAGGAAACTCTTGCCGGATCCGCTCGGGCCGTCGATGCCGACGATGCGAATGCCCATCACCGGGTCCCGCCGGGCAATGTCGGCCGCGATCGTCTGCGCAATCTCGATGTCCACGTTCGAGCCTTTCCGTACGCCGACCGGCGCATCACCGTAGCCGGCCGGATCAACGCACTGGCCGGAAGGCGCACTCCTGTCGACAGATCATGCACCGGCGGTGCTGAACACTCGTCGCGCGGCGTGACCGAAACCGGTACGCGCCCGCGTGAACAGCGGCATGAGCGTGCGTCCGACGAGCCCATATGCCATGTGACAAGCTTGGAGCATGGCAGACTGCGCCGCCGGAGGTTCCCGGCGGCGTCGTGGCTGGGGCGAGACCAGTCAGTGCGGCGGTTCGAGGCTGGTCAGCAGGCACGCAACGTCGAGGCCGGTGCGGATGTACTCGACGAACGTCTCGTTGTTCAAGGCTCGGGCGGACCGGCGGCGTCTGATCATGTCGATGGTGTCGTCAGGCTGGTGGCCGAGCAGTACCAGCGCGTGGGCGATGACCAGTCCTGAGCGGTTGTAGCCGCGGTGGCACCGCACGAGCACGCGACGCTCGGCGCGCACGGCGTCCGCGGTCAGCTCGGCCGCGCGGCGTACTGCCTCGAGCTGGTCGGCGCGTAAGGGCTGGTCCGGAACGTCGACGACGTGGTGCCGCACGCCGGGGTCCGGGCCGTGCCCGTCGCGTTCGTGCAGGCTGACCACCAGGTCGAACTCGCTGCCGACAACGGCCGGCACCACGAGCCCGGCGTCGAGGTGGTGGTGACCGCCCATCCACAGACCGCCGACGATCTCGTTCCACGGATCGTCCGCGAACGGCTCCCCGTGGTCTTTCGCTCGCGTCTTCACCGCATCCTCCGCCCCGGCGGCCCGCCCGGACCGAGTCACCGCAACCCTAACGGCTGCCCCGAAACGCGACGCCGCTGTCGCCGATCCGCCGAGCACGCGGTACCGGGGCACCAGCTACGCCACCTGGGACGACCCAGCCCTCCCACGCCCTCGACCAAGCTCGCTCGACGGACAGTGTTGCGCGGCCGCGGTCAGGACCGCTGTCGCGGAGCGCCCCGTTCCCACCATCCGTGGGGCGGCTGCGCTCTGATGATGTCCGCGACGATCTCCACCTGACCGTAGTTGCAGTACTTCCAAAGCTCCTTCGCCGCTCGCGAGTACTGGAACAGCACCCGGTCAACGTCGAAGGCGTCGAGATCTCCGGCACGGTAACGGTCGACAGCCTCACCAAAGCGGGCAACAAGCGCGCCCAACTCGGCCTCGTGGTAAGCAGCAACCACCTCGCGCGCCGCCCGTCGCTCCGCCTTGTCAGACATGGACACGAGACTACGCACCGCCGCGGGTGCAGGCGCTCCACCAGCCGGGACCGCCCGGATCGCGGCCATGAGCGGATGCCACCACCCGCTGGTCCGCCCACCGAGGAGACGCCTGCCGTCGGGCCGTGCCGACATGGCTGCGAGACTGCCGGGTGTGGGTCATGACCGGGGGTCGGCCAGAGTCGAGTGGCGGGCCAACGGCTCGACGTGCCTCGCCACCTACAGCGTCACGGTTGCACTTGAAACCGGCCACCGCAGGGCAGGCCACGACCGCAACGGGCCACGTCCACCTCGACACCGATGCTGTGCCCGATCAAGGTTGCGGCTACGCAGTGGTCGAACGCTGCAATGGTCCGTGCAGCCAGTGAGTGGCCTCGTCGCGGCTGCGAAGCCGTACGACGTTGAGGCCAGGGCGCTGGCGCAGCAGCTGGGCCACCCGGGTCGCTGTCTTGCGGTGGGTGGTCCATGCCCAGCGCACGATGTGTTCGGGTTCGGTGAAAATCGTCCAGAGCGGGGGCTCGATGTTGCCGTTCCACAGCTGCTGCCGGCGAAGCCGGCGAACAAGGGTGCGTCGGATGACCTGGCGCATGACACGGGTTCGCGGTAGATCAAGCCAGACCAGCAGGTCGGCGCGCTCGGCAAGGTGAGCGCGCACGGAGCTGTACTGCCATTCGGTGACCCAGGCGGGTTGAGCACTGAAGCGGTGTACGTCTGCTTCGAAGGAGGGCCGCGGCGTCCAGGCCGGACCGTGGAAGAGAGCGTCGATCTCTACATGTGACAGCTGGAGCGCGGCGGCGATACGGGCCGCCAGGGTCGTCTTGCCTGAACCGGAGGTGCCGGCGACCAGGACCCGCTGAGGACGCTCGGGTAGCGGATCCCCCGATCCCAACAGCGGCACACCGCACACGCTAGCAAACGACCTATGGCCCCAAGGAGGCGTCCGCCCGTCGCCAGGCGTCAGGAACAGCGTGAACGCACTCCTCGTATTCGTCGGCGACGAGACCGTCGCACCAGTTCCCCCGCAACTGGAGGTCGTCGAGGCCGCGAACCTCGGCACAGATGCGGAACTCCAGCTAACGGTCCTCCACAGCAACCGCGCTCAGCTCAGAATGCCACAGCACGCACGCCTCCGAAATCCGCGACGCCATCCACAGCCGAGCATCCGATCGGCGGCACGAGTGTGCATCCGCATCCTGCCGCCACCGTGACCGACCTGCATCGAATTCTGCACATCGGCGCTCTTTATCCTTCGGGGCGTGACTGGACCTTCGCCGGTGCCCGAGTTCGAAAGCCTGCGGTTCCTGTGGAACTGCGCCGCCGACTACGGGGCGGACGGCGAAGTACCCGAGGACGCACCGCTCGGAGTTGAGCACCTTTCGCATCTGCTACGGGTCTACAACTCCGCGATGGGTGGTGGTTTGGGCTTCGCCATCCAGGTCAACGAGGAGTTCCGGCTGCGACGCGCCGTCGACGCCGCGCGGTACCTCGGCCTGGTCGGCTTGGCCGAACTGCTGGAGGACCTCATCGCCCGCTACGGAGACGGCGCGTATGCCGAATCCAGGGATTCCGATCTGGTGACCATCCTCGGCCAGCGGGACGAGCACCTCGAGGCCGCGTTCCGCGCGAAGGCTGCTGAGTCGCCTGCCGACTTCGGCCTGCACTGACGACCCGAAGAACCCGCAGCCGGCAATGACCGCCGCCTTCCGCCGCGCGACATCCGCGGCAGATGAGGAACCCAAGATCAGGAGTAGTGCGGACCGATTCGACGCCGGATCGCGGTAAGTCCGGATGTTGGATTACTCCGGGACTTCCTTCGCTGCTGCCAGATCTTCGCTGCAGCGGTGGACGTGTGTAAGCGTGCCGTTGGCAACCTTTGCGTCGGTGTTGTCGGCACCAGCATCGGTTCGATGTGGTCCCACTGCCTGCGCCGGTAGGCGCTCACCTGGTCACGGCCGTGCACCGTCAGGTCGCAGCGGGTCGCGGCACTCCAGCACGTCGAGGCCGCGGGCTGCTCCGGCGCGTACGGGCGGCGCGGTGCAGGTGAGCAACGACAGCGTGTGTGCTCTAACGGGGTGCGGAGAAGTCCTGGGTGCCGATCACGCGGAGGAGTTCGAGGGCACGGTAGACCGGTGAGCCGGGCTCGGCGGTGAACAGCACCACCTGCTGGTCACGGTCGGGCAGCGTGAGGATTTCGAAGTCGAGCTCCAGCCGCCCGACCGCCGGGTGGTCGATCACCTGGTGACTGCGGTGTTCGATGCGCAGTTCCTGCTCGCGCCAGAGCCGCGCGAACTCGGGGCTACCGGCGAGCAGGTCGCGAATCAGATCGCGGATCTCGTCGTTGTGCGGGTAGCGGGCCGCAGCGACCCGCAGGTAGCTGACCGCCGTCCGGGCGAACTGCGGCGAGGCGCCCATGCCGTAGCCGCGGCGAGACGGATCGGGGTGAAGGAAGAATCTGCGTACGAAATTGCGATCGTCCGCACCCAGCGCGGAGAAGTCCTCGAAGAGCGCCGCCGCCAGCGAGTTCCAGGCCAGCACCCGGCAGGCTCCGTTGATCACCACGATGCCGGCGTCGGTCATCCGGTCGAGTAGCCGCAAGGTCGCGGCCGGCACGTTTTCGGCGGGCCCGTCGGTACTCTCGGTCTCGGCCTGTCCGGCCAACCGGAACAAGTGCGCCCGCTCCTGCCCGGAAAGCCGCAGCGCGCGGGCGATCCCGTTCAGCACCGCCCGCGAGGGATGCCGGCCGCGGCCCTGCTCCAGCCGGCTGTAGTGGTCGACCGAGATCATCGCGAGCTGGGCGACCTCCTCCCGCCGCAGCCCGGGCGTGCGCCGCCGGGTACCTGCCGGGAGCCCGGCGTCCTGCGGCCTGATGCGCTCCCGACGACTGCGGAGGAACGCCGCCAGTGCTTGCCTGTCCATCATCCGAGATTACGTACGGACGAGCCGCTCACCCACGCACTGTCGGTCCCTGGCTACGGGAGTACGGGCTCGCGACAGTGCTCGGCATGAGCGAATCAGTGTTGGTCACCGGCGGCTCCGGTTATGTGGCGGGCTACGTCGTGCGGGAACTTCTCGCCCGGGGCTACCGGGTGCGGGCAACGCTGCGAAACCTGGGGCGGGGCGACGCCGTGCGAAAGAAGCTGGCGGTTCCGGGAGATCTGTCGTTCGTCGCCGCGGATCTGCTTACCGACGACGGCTGGGACGCGGCCGCCGAGGGCGTGGACTACGTGGTGCACACTGCATCGCCGATGCCGGTCGGTGAGCACCGCGGACAGGACATCACCACGCCGGCTCGGGAGGGCACCCGGCGGGTGCTGCAGGCGGCACGGCGAGCGGGCGTACGGCGGGTGGTTCTGACATCTTCGACAGCGGCCGCGATCCCCGCCGTACCGGGTGCGCCAGCCGACGAGAACACCTGGACCGACCTGCCCGACAAGCCCCGCTACGTCTATCCGCGCGCGAAGGCACTGGCCGAGAAGGACGCGTGGCGGCTGGTCCGCGCCTGGTCGGACGGACCCGAGCTGACCACCGTGCTGCCCGCGAGCATTCAGGGCCCCGCGCTCGACGAGGACCTGTCCCCGTCGGTGTGGCTGATCCGGCTGATGCTGACCGGCAAGATGCCGGTCCTGCCGCACATGGGCTATTCGATCGTCGACGTACGCGATCTGGCCGTGCTGCACGCCGAGGCGATGACCGCCACCGCCGCGGCCGGGCAGCGGTTCATCGCGGCGGGAGAATTCCTCTGGTTCCGGGAGATGGCGATGATGCTGCGCGACCGGCTGGGGGACCACGCGGCGAAGGTGTCGTTGCGCCGGCTGCCAAACTGGGTGGTGCGGGCCGCTGCACCGTTCAACGCCGAAATGGATCAGATGGCACCGAGCCTCGGCGTGCGCAGCCAGTTGAGTTCCGCGCAGGCCGAAAAGCTGCTCGGCTGGCGCACCCGCCCGGCCGCGGAGTCGCTGATCGACACCGCGAACAGCCTGCTCGCGCTCGGCCTGGTCTAGGACACCGCTTCTGGGACTGGGTGCCGGTCCCAAACTGACCGGATTCGCCGTCGCGGGCGGGAGGGCTGCGGCACGGTTTCGGTGCCGTTGCGGTCCGGGTCAGGCGCGGTTGTGGTGGCTTGGTGCCGGGGACAGGCCGCTGGTGGCCATCTCGTCGCAGAGGGGCGGCAGCACCCGGGCCAGGCCGGCGCTGGCGAACTGCCAGTTGTGCCCGCCGGCGTCGACGAAGCGGTGGTTGACGACGCCGGCGCGGGTGGCGGCGGCCGACAACTGCTCGCCGACCGTGATGCCCCGGGTGTCGTCGGTCCCGGCGCCGAACCACAGGGTCACGCCGGGGTACTTGCGCGTGCTCAGCAGCCGCGCCGGGTCGTGGGCCTGCTGGGCGGCGAGGTTCCCGCCGAACAGCGTGCCGAGGGTGTGCGCGGGGTTGCCGAGGTTGGGCCGGGCGTCGCCGCCGAAGTCCGCGGCGTGACGGTAGATGTCGGGGTGGCCGAGCACGAGGTCCAGCGCACAGGTCCCGCCCTCCGAGAAGCCGACGATGCCCCAGCCGGACGGGTTGTGGTCGAGGTGCAGGGTGCCGGTGATGAAGGCCGGTACGTCGACGGTCATGTAGGTCTCGGCGTTGCCGCCCTTGGGGCTGTCGACGCACTCGGTGTCGCCCGTCGCCGAGCCGTTCTGGTCGACGACGACGAGCACGGGGGCCCGCCCGTGGTGCTCAGCGGCGTAGGCGTCGTCGGTGGACTGGCCGTGGCCGGACTTGAGCCAGTTGATCGGGGTGCCCGGCGAGCCGACCAGCATGACGAGGACCGGGAGGGAGGCGCGGTCGGGGCCGAAGTACGCGGGCGGCAGGAACACCACGCCGGGGCGGTGGTTGAAGTGCGACTTGGTGGCGGGGGCGTCGAGGGCGGCGATGACCCCCTGCGAGGGCGGGGTGGCGCCGGGCGCGGTGCCGTTGGTGATGAGGTTGTGCGCCTGCTGGGCGTCGAGCGCGCCGGAGTGGCCGAGGACGTCGCCGATCTGGGGCCAGATGCCGTACTGCTGGTCGATGAGCATGAAGGCGCCGGCGACCGTCGCCGGCACCGCCACCACGGCCGCCGCCCGGCGCCAGGCGAGCGCGCGGGTGGCCGGGCCGGCGCGCGGCCGGCGCAGCAGCAGGGGGCACCCGGCGAGGGCGACGAAACCGCCCCAGACCCACAGGGCGAACGAGGACGGGTAGGCGTCGGTCACCGTACCGGTGACGCGCAGGCCGAGCGCGACGAGCCCGACGAGCGCCGCGACGGACAGCATCAGGATCGGCAGCGTGCGGGTGAGCCAGCGGCGCTCGGAGTTCCACCACGCCGCCACGAGCAGCGCGCCGCCCGCGGCCTCGCAGCCCGCCGCAACCCTGTGGTCGAGCAGCGACACGTGGTCGAACACCCCGTCGGAGGCCGCCCACCCGAGGCCGGCCGCGGCCGTGGCGGCCGCCGCGATGGCGACCCGCCGGGCGCGGGGACGACGACCCGCCGGGCGCGACGGCGCGACGGCGAGCTCGTGCGTGGGCTCCTCCGCACGGGAGATCACCATGACCTTGAAGCCTTTCGGCCGAGAATCCACCAGCGATTCCATGAAAACGGGGACGAGCGGAAGGTATCGAGCCGCCCCCGCCCACGGCAACAGCGTGCCGTGCCGACTTGATCACGCTAGGTATGCGGGCGGGTTCCGGGACCCCCGCGGGCCCGCTGTTGCGCGATGATGCATGGACCCGGGTCCATGGGGGTGTTCCTGCGATGCGCCGGCTCCTACGCCGGGCGGCCCAGCTATCGTGCCCGATCGTGACAGCGTCGAGCGGCGAACGGCTTGGCATCATCGAACGGCGCCTGCGGGCCTCCGGCACGGGCGAGCCGGCACGCCGACTCACCCGGCTGCTGACGTATCGGGACCGGCACCACGTGACCGCCCGATCCGCGGCCCTGCTCGATCTGGTCGGGCGCGTGGCGGACCGGCTGCGCGCCGACGGTGTGCCGGTGATCGGCCCGGATCGCCTCAGTGTGTACGACCTCGACCTGTGGGACCTGCTGGCCGCTGAGGCGGTCCCGTTCGAGTTCACCAGCGCGAGACATGTCGGGCTCGCGGCGTGGTTCGACGACGACGGGCCGGGTCGACGGACGCTGCTGGCGTTCGCCGCGCATCCGGCTTTCCGTGACGCCTTCCGGCGGACCTGCCTTGATGAGCTGTCCAGCCACACGTTCGGCGCCGAACGCGGGTCGCCGCTGCACCCGAATCTGCTCGCGTTGGCGTTGTCGGTGCCCGGAGTCGCCGCCGGGCTGGAGGCCGAGGTCGACGCGGTGACCGTGCGGGCAGCCGCTGCCCCGGCCGCGGAGCTGCGCACCATCCTGCGCCGCCTCGAACCGCTGCGCTCCCAGGCCGGATACACGGCGTTCGGCCGGTACCTGGACCGGGTGTCGCGCCTGGACGCGGCCGAGTCGCTGGTCCGGACCCTGCGCTGTGGCCTGCCCGCGGAGCTGGTCTGGCCGGAGTACGAGACGGCTGTGGCCGAACTCGACCAGCAGCGTGTGCGCATCGAACGTCAGTGGCCGCTGCTCGCGGTCCACGACGCCGAGACCGCGTTCGTGTTCGATCCGTCCGGGGTGCTTGCCCGGCACGAATTGCGGGTGCCTGACCGGGAGGGCCTGACCGGCCGTTTTCCGGCGCGCTGCACCCTGCACGATGGGCGCCTGCTCGTCAGCTGGTACACCGACGAGGGTGAGCGCGGCTACTGGGCTGACGTCCCCGGTGCCGAGTTCCTGCTGGACGCCGAAGGGATCGACCTCGGCGGGCTGATGATCGGATCGGTGACGCGTCTGCCCGACCCCGGCGAGCACGTGGTCCCGGGCGGCCGGTTCGAGCCGGTACCGGATGGCGGACCGCTCCTGCGCCGCTGGCGGCGGACCCTGCCGCCCGGCGCGCCCGCCCCGTTCGGCGCGGTCGACGGTGAGACCGGCTGGGACCTGGTCGAGGCGCCGGCCGGGCCGGTGGTGCGCTCCATTGACGGACGGGAGGTCCCCCTCCCTCCCGCCGCGTGGCGGCCCGGCATCGCGGGCGTCTTACGCCTGCCGGGTGGCGACGGCGACCGGCTGGTCACCGCCGACGCGTTCGGCACCATGACCCTTTGGGACCCGCAGACCGCAACGCCGGCGTTCGTCCAGGACAACCAGTCCGGCCTGCCACCGGTCGGCTGGTGGGACCAGATGCGCCCCCGCGACCCGGCCGCCTCGGCGGCGCTGCGCACCGGTACGCCGACTGCCCGGATCACGGACCCGGTGCTGCGGGCCGCGGTCGAGCGCGAGGCCGAACCGCAGCGGAACTGTCCGCCACGATCGCGTCGTTCCGGGCATTGCCACACGAGCCGGCGCCGACACCGGTGTCCCCGCACGCGCACAATCACAACATCCGCAACGGCCTCGCCGGACTCCTGGGGCCCTGGAGCCACTACCAGGGCATGCGCCGGCTGGCCCCCCGCCCGACCAGCGGCTACGGCATGTTGACCTACCTCGCGGGCCTCCCGGCAGCGCTGGCCGGTACCGCTACGCCGGCGACGCGGTCCGCCCGCCGGTGGAGCAGCCACGTGCCGGGCTGGACGCAGGTGCTGCCCGGCCTCGGCGCCGTCGCCCTGCGCGCAGGACTGTCCACCACACCTCCACCGGAGCGCGAGGCGCTCGCCGAGTTCCTGACCGCGGTCGCTGACGTCGGGCTCGCCGACGCCGACGCCGACCTCACACTCGTCACCGTCGTGGCGAAAGGCGAACATATCGCCGATCCGGCGGCCGAGTTCGGCCTGCCGGCCGACCTCGCTGACGGCATCGCGAGCGGGTTTGGCCTGTCGTGCCACCGACTGATCGTGGCCGGCCCCGTGCTACCGCACGATCGGCTCCGGGTGGTCGAGCGAGTACCGCTGGGCGGCTGGGGCGACGCGGGCACCGTCCGCCGATTTGTGGCACTACTCGCCGAGCGGGGCCCGGCCCGCTGGCGACCCGAATGGGTGCCGGCCGCCATCAACGCCGGCATGAACCTGCCGCCCGACGCTGTCACCACGCTGCTGACCGGCGCACTCTACACAGCAGTGAACGACGAGTACACAGTGCCGGGCGAGCACCTGACAGCGGCCGCGCTGTCCGCCGCCGCCGAGCGGACCGCGGCGAGGCAGATCAGCACTCTGCCGCCAGAACGGCTGGTTCAACTGCTCAATGCGGCCATGCCCAACGAACCGGCAACGCTGTGGGAATCCGGCCCGGACCTGACCAGCCTGGCGAGCGCCTGGCGGTCCGCGCCACCCGACCCGCCGTACGAATTCGCCCCGTGGCGAGATCCGATCCTCGCCGAATGGCTCAACGAGGATGACGACAATTCATGAACGACGACGCGTGGCACTTGTCGCCGCCGCGGTCTTGGTCTTGCGTCGCGGCCGTGGTGTCAGAACCAACAGTCGGTAGCTGCAGGCATGGTGCCGTGGACTGACCAGAGAGGGTGCTTGCGTCAGGTCCTCGCCGGCAAGGCCACATCGAGCACGTAGCAAGGACCGTTGCTAGAGCATTGGGAGCAGGCCGATGCGGCCGTGGTACTCGCCGCCGATCCGGTCCGTGTCCGAGCCGACCAGGAGCCCGGCCGGGCACGTGACCAGGACGCCGACGCCGACGCCGCGGCTGTGTGAGGGGTTCCACGGCAGTGCGGCTCCGGTCGCGGGGTCCAGTGCGGCGATCCCGGAGCGCTCGACGGCGCCGGGCCCCTTGGACTTGTGGCCCTTCGGGTTGTCCATCCACTGCATGTGCCCGCCGACGTAGACGGCCGCGTCGGTCACGGCCACCGACCACAGCGTGTTCCCGCCGGTCCGGTTCACCCATACCGGCTGGTGGTTGCCGCTGCCGGCGACGTCGAAGCGGGCCGCGCTGTCGCACATCCGGGTCGGGCCGGACATGCCCCCGGTCGCGCTCACCACGATCCAGGTGCCGTCGGGCGCGAAGTCGACGCCGCGCAGATAGGAGTCGTACAGCGTGTTGCACCGCCCCGTGTAGGCGTCCGTCGACCAGCCCGAGACGCCCGGCGCGGCCCCGGCGTCGGCGACGACGAGCTGGGCGCGCTTCTGCCCGGCCGCGGAGTCGAACGCGCCCACCGCCGCCACCCGGGCGCCGTCGGCGCTGACCGCGACCTCCTCGACCTTCACCAGGCCCCGGTCGCGGCGGGCCAGCCGCAGGTCGAACGCGGCGTCGGTGGCCCCGGTCGCGGCGTCCACGCGGGCGAGCGCGACCCGGGGCACGCCGCCGAGCTGGGTGAAACTGCCGCCGATGTACAGCCATGGCCCGGCCGTCGCCAGGGTGCGGATCTGGCCCTTGCCGGCGGTCGCGGCGAACCCGGGCACCGTCGCACCGGTGACCGCGTCCACCTCGGCCAGCCCGGTGCGCGGCTGCCCGTTGACCTTCGCGAACCGCCCCGCGACGAACACGCCGACGCCGTCCGGGGCCGGGGCGAGCGCGGTGACCGGCCCGTCCACCGTGGCGCTCGTGCCGAGGATGCGGCCCGTGCCCAGCTCGAAGGCGAACAGATACCGCCGCTTGTACCGCACGCCGCCGCCCGAGTCCGCGACCTGCGTGAAGTCGCCCCCGACCACGACGGTGCCCCCGACCACGGCCATGGCGCTCACGGTGCCGTCGAGCACGTTGGGCGTCCACGCGACCGGCTTCTCGCTCACCACCCCGTGCTGGGCGACGCCCGCGGTCGCGGACCCGGCACCGGTCAGGGCGAGCAGCAGGACGGCTACGGCGAACAGACGGCGCTTGGTGGACACGGACCTTCAACGACCCTTCGCGCGACTCGGTCACGGTGGCGCGCAGCCGTGCGGGGTCGGTCGTTCATGCCGGACTCGGCGACTGATGGGCTTGTGACCGCGGGCCCGGCCCTGCCCGAGGACTGAGCCGTCACGCCCCCGAGCCTAGAAGGGGATCGCGGTCAGCCAGTCGCCGCCACGCAGCGGGCGGTAGCCGAGCGGGGCCAGGGTGCGCACGACGGCGGGCATGTGCGCGGCGCCGTACACCACGGCGACCTCGATGTCCTCGGCCGCGCGCCGCTCGTGGACGCGGGTCAGGTCCGCGGTCAGGAGCCGGTCGCGCTCGACGAGCATCGTGCGGTTGAACAGTGCCGCCCGCACCTCGGAGTCGTCGCTCACCTCCAGGTTGCGGGCCAGCAGCCAGGCGCGGCCGCCGACGGCCATGCTGACGGTCAGGGCCGGCACCAGCAGGGCCAGGTCGAGCCAGCCCAGCAACGGCAGGCGGTCGCGGCGCCCGCGCAGGAGCACACCGTCGGGCCAGACCGTCGGCACCCCGAGCGCGGCGTAGTCGATGTTCTGGTGCACGAGCCCGCGGGCCTGCCGCTGGCGGGTCAGGCGCATCGCGGTGACGTACGCCAGGCCGGTGGAGCTGGGCCCGTCGTACGTCTCCGCGACGATGAGCTGGGAGCGCGCGATCCGCTCGGCGATGCGCCGGTAGTACTCCGGCCGTCCCATGTGGATGGTCGGGACGAGCACGAACCGCAGGGGCGTGTGCCGGTGGCGCAGTACCACGACCGCGGACCGCACCCCCAGCACGCTCACCTCGGTGATCTGCATGGCCGCCTCCCCGTGACGTGACCCCAGGGTAGGAAGGCGGCGCCGGGGTGTCAGGCCTCGACGGCAAACCTTTCCGCTTCCTTGAGCATCCGGCGGGGGTGCGGTGACGCGGCGGCGAGGTGCCGCGCCACCGCTTCGGCGCTAGGTGCTACACGAGACCGTCGGCCAGGTCCAGTTGCCGTTGGCCATGATGGTCACGCCGAACGTGTTGCCGGCGCCGTTCGGCCGGCCCACCATCACCTGGGAGCTGGTCCAGGTCGCGTTCACGTTCCACGTCGCGCTGATCCTCGCCGGGCTCGGCACCGTCATCGTCACCGTCCACGCGTTGCTGCCCGAGACCGTCACGTTGAGGTTGTACCGGTCGCTCCACTGCTGACCGGCCGAGAGGGTCGCCGTACAGCTGCCGCCCTGTGGAGGTGGCGTCGTGCCCCCGCCGCCGGGCGGAGTGCCGCCGCCGTCGGGGGCCACCGCGCGGCCGGTCTGCGGGGAGATCATGCCCGCGCACAGGTTCCGGCTCGCCAGGCCCTGTGCGATGCGGGGGATCGCGGCCAGGGTGTTGCCCGGCCACTCGTGCATGAGGATGATCTGGCCGTTGGTGAGGCGGGCGTTCGCGGCGACGATGGCGTCGACACTCGCGCCGTTCCAGTCCTGCGAGTCGACGTCCCAGATGATCTGGGTCAGCCCGTACTTCGCCTCGACCGCCTGCAGCGTGCCGTTGGTCTCGCCGTAGGGCGGGCGGAACAGCCGCGGGGTGCCGCCGCCCGCGTTCGCGATCGCCTGCTGGGTGCGGGAGATCTCCGAGTCGATCTGGGCCTGGCTCTGCTGGATCAGGTGCGGGTGGGTGTAGCTGTGGTTGCCGACCCACATGCCGGCGGTGACCTGGGCGCGGACCTGGGCCGGGTACGCGGCGGCGTACTGGCCCTCGTTGAACATCGTCGCCCGAAGCCCGTTCTGGCGCAGGGCGTTGAGGATCGCGGGCGTGTGGTCGTTGGACGGGCCGTCGTCGAAGGTGAGCCCGACGTACCCGTTGCAGGTGGCGGCCCTCGCCGGGGCGGCCCCGACGACGCCGGTGGCGAACGTGGCGGCCGCGGCGAGCGCGAGGGCGCCGATCAGGAGACGGCGGGTGCCGTTGTTGGTGCGTCTGTTCATGTGCGCGCTTTCCTCCTCAGCAGGGCAGCGAGCCGTGACCCGGTGGGGCGGCCGGGTTTGACGGATGTCGATGGCGCAAGTATTGGGCGGCCCGTTCGGCGGTGTCAACGATTTCCGGAAGCGCCTGAGCCGGTTCAGCTGCCGTGACGTGCTGATCCCCGGCTTCGGGGACCTGAAAGTTCCGGAATTGGTTCCGAAAACCGCGGCGTGCGAAAATATCGAAAACTGGTGAAGGGGATGCGCGTGTCAGTCGAGGACGCAGGCCGGGTCACCATCACCGCGATCGCGCGCGAGGCCGGCGTGTCGGTGCCCACGGTGTCCCGGGTGCTCAACGGGCGCTCCGACGTGTCGCCCCAGACGCGCGAGCGGGTCGAGGCGATTCTGCGCGAGCACGGGTACCGCCGCCGGACCGCTCGGAACAAGCCCGCCGCGAACCTCATCGACCTCGTCTTCAACGACCTCGACAGCCCCTGGGCGGTCGAGATCATCCGCGGTGTCGAGGAGGTCGCCCACGCCACCGGCATCGGCACCGTGGTCTCGGCGATCCACGACAAGCCGGCCTCGGCCCGGCAGTGGCTGCAGAACCTGCGGGCCCGCGCGACGGACGGCGTCATCTTCGTGACCTCGGACGTGACGCCGCCGCTGCACGCGGAGCTGCGCCGCCTCGACATCCCCCTGGCCGTCATCGACCCCGCGGGCGTGCCGACCATCGACGTGCCGACCGTGGGCGCGACGAACTGGGCCGGCGGTCTGCGCGCGACCGAGCACCTGTTGTCCCTGGGCCACCGGCGCATCGGCTTCATCGCCGGCCCGAAGCGCCTGCTGTGCAGCCGCGCCCGGCTGGACGGCTACGGTGCCGCCCTGGCCGCGGCCGGCCTCGACACCGACCCGGCGCTCATCCAGCAGGGCGACTTCTACCACGAGTCGGGCTGCTCGGGCGCCGACGCCCTGCTGTCCCTGCCGGAGCCGCCGACGGCCATCTTCGCCTCGAGCGACCAGATGGCCTTCGGCGCGTACGAGGCCGTGCGGCTCCGGGGCCTGCGCGTGCCGGACGACGTGTCGGTGGTCGGCTTCGACGACCTGCCGGAGAGCCGCTGGACGTCGCCGCCCTTGACGACGGTGCGCCAGCCCCTGGCCGAGATGGGGCTGATGGCCGCGCGAACGGTGCTGCGCATGGCCCACGGCGAGACGATCGAGACCCCCCGGGTGGAGCTGGCGACCGAACTGGTCGTCCGCGACAGCTCAGCCCCACCCCGAGCGGCAGCGTGATGGTGCGACTACGTCAACAAGGCACCCTCGGGACCCACGTGGCCTACTCGCGCTGACCGATGTTCTCCATCAGCGGCGCTCGCAGCAGCCGGCCGATCGGCACGATGGTGGTGACCAGCGCCAGCACGGCGGTGCCGCCCAGCACGAGCGCCCACCCCAGCGGAGGCACATACGGCAGCAGGCTCCCCGTGAGCGCCTTGACCACGGCGATCAGCGTCACCGCGGCGATCGCGGCACCGAGCAGGAGCGCTGTGCCCAGCAGCCCGGCCTGCTCGGCCCGCACCATCCGCGCCGCCTGCCGGCGGGTCACCCCGACCAGCCGCAGCAGCGCGAGCTCCCGCCGCCGGGACAGCGCCGCCATGACCATCACGTTCGCCGCCGCCAGCGCCGCGTAGCCGACCATCACCCCGATCAGCAGCCGGTTCAGCCACGCGCTGACGGCGAGGTCGTTGCCGACGCGGGCGGTGAGCTGCGAGGCGGCGGTGACCCGGCCGCCCGGGTAGCGGGCCGCGATCCGCGCCAGCGCGGCGTCGACGTCGGCAGGCGCGGAGCCCGGGGCGCCGGAGGTCCCGGGGGCGCCCGCACCTGCCGGATCGGTGCGGATCAGGATCGCCTCGTCGGTCGCCATCGCCGTGTGGCCCGCGACCGTCGCGCGGGACAGGGTGAAGTCGCCGAAGCCCAGGCCGCGGTCGTAGACCGCCGCCACCGTCAGCGTCACCGGCGTCCCGTCGCCGAGGCGGATCCGCGCCCGCGAACCCGCGTGCCAGCCGTGCGTGCCCGCGCGCATCGACGACACCGCCATCGTGTCCGCGGCCAGGGCGTCGAGGCGGCCCTCCGTCACGCGCAGGTCCATGGTCCCGGCCAGGCCCGCCGGGTCGACGACCTGCGCCGGCGCCGTGGCCGGCTCGCCCATCAGGGTCACGAGAACGTTCGTGTGCGAAAGACCCGTCGCCGCCCGCACGCCCGGGAGCTTGCGGACCTCGTCGGCCGCGGCCGCGGGCAGGCCGCCGGGGGCCACCAGGGCGCGGTCCGCGCGCAGGCCCGCCGCCGACTGCGACACCGTCCCGCGCTCCAGATTGTCCTGGACGAACCAGACGGACCCGCCGAAACCGACCGCCAGCACCAGCGCCGTCACCACCGCCGCCGAGCCGCGGGCGTTCGCGCGCAGGTTCGCCACCGCCAGGCGGCCCGGGGCCGTGCGGAACACGTGCGACCACACGCCCGCGGCGAACGTGTTGATCCACGGTGCCAGCAGCGCCACCGCCGCGGTGCACAGGTAGAGCATGCCCGTCGCCGCCGCCAGCGCCGTCTGGCCGCCCGCGGCCACGGTGAAGGCGCTCGAGGTCGCCGCGCCCGCCAGGACCACCACGCCCGAGACCAGCCGCACCCGGCCGCCGCGCGCCGGCTCCACCGCCGCCTCGCCCAGGGCCTGCGTCGGGCGCACCCGCGTGATGCGGCGCCCGGCCAGCAGCGCGGCCAGGGCCGCCGACACCACCGTCAGCAGCGCCACCGCGGCCGCCGCGACCAGCCCCGGCGACATCGGCAACGACGCCGGCACGAAGCCGCGCGACACCAGCGAACCGTGGACCCAGCGCGCCGCCAGCAGGCCCGCTGGAGTGCCCAGCGCCGCGGCCGCCGCGCCCACCCAGACCGCCTCGGCCACCAGCAGGCGGCGGGCCTGGCCCGGCGTCGCGGCGATCGCTCGCAGCAGGGCCAGCTCCCGGCGGCGGTGGCGCACCGACAGCCCGACGGTGCCGGCGACCACGAAGACCACCAGCAGCACGACGTACCCGCCGAAGCCGGTGCCGGCCACGATCAGCAGGTCGCGGGCCGCCCCGTCCGCAGAGCGCAGCGCGCGGCCGCGGTCCTCGCCCGCGTACACCCGCAGGTCCGGGCCGGCCAGCCGCGCGAGCGCGGCCGGGGACGGGGTGCCGAACACGGCGATCGCGCCGGGCCGCGCCGACAGGGCGGCCGCCCGCGCGTCGGTCAGGAACACCGCCGGCGCCGGGCCCGTGGCGACGCCGCTCACCCGCAACCGCAGCGGGTCGCCGCCCACCACGACGTCCACAGTGGCCCCCGGGGCCAGGCCGAGCCGGGCGTCGGCCACGATCTCGTCGTCGCGCCCCGGCGGATTTCCTTCCTGCAAGGTGTACGGCGAGAGCCCCGCACTCGCCCATCCGTGCCCCTCGACGAATCCGCCCGCGACGAACACCGGCACGGTCAGGTCGACGACGACGCGATCGACCGAGGGCAGCGCGCGGATCTGCGCGGCCAGCGAGACCGGCACCGTCCCGCCCTCCGGCAGGGCGATCGTGCTGGTCTGCGGGGAGCCGTCCAGGTCGCGGGACGAGACGGTCACGTCGGGCCGGGCGACGATGATGTCGGCCGCGGCGTACCGGCCCGGCGGCGGCACAGAGCGCACGCCCGACTCGACCAGGACACCCATCGCCGTCAGGATCATCGCCCCGGCCGCGAGCGCGAGCAGGGTCGCGACCGCCGAGCCGGGGCGGTGGCGCAGCATGCGGAAGGCCAGCCGGAGCATGGCTAGGACCCCCGCACCATCGAGCGGCGGTCCAGCGACGCCAGCAGCGACGCGATCCGCGTGACGCCCGGCTGGGGCTGGTCGCGCACGATGCGGCCGTCGGCGAGGACGAGCACGCGGTCGGCGTACGAGGCGGCGACCGGGTCGTGGGTCACCATCACCACGGTCTGGCCGTGCTCGTCGACGATGCCGCGCAGCAGCTCCAGCACGTCGGCGGCGGTGTTCGTGTCCAGCGCGCCGGTCGGCTCGTCGCAGAAGACCACGTCGGGGCGGCCCGCCAGGGCGCGGGCGATCGCCACCCGCTGCTGCTGGCCGCCGGAGAGCCCGGCCGGGCGGTGACCGAGCCGCTCGCCGAGGCCGACCCGGGCCACCACGTGCGCGAGCCACGCCGGGTCGGGCCGGGCGCCGGCCATGCGCAGCGGGAGCTCGATGTTCTCGGCCACGCTCAGCGCGGCGAGGAGGTTGAAGGCCTGGAAGACGAAGCCGACGCGGCCCCGGCGCAGCTCGCTCAGCCGCGTCTCGGACAGCCGCGACAGCTCGGTGTCGCCGATGAAGACCCGGCCCGACGTCGGCCGGTCCAGCCCCGCGGCGGTCTGCAGCAGGGTGCTCTTGCCCGAGCCCGAGGGGCCCATGACCGCGGTGAACGTGCCGCGGGCGAACGCGGCGTCGACGCCGGCCAGCGCGTGCACGGCCTGCGCGCCGGCGCCGTACGTGCGGGTCAGCGCCTCCACGCGCACCGCCGCCGCGGCTGCTGTCGTGACGGACATCGTCTCGTGTCCCTTCGTGTCGTCGAACCGGAAGTGCGCGCACCGAGAACGCTAGGGCGCGGTTCGACGACGGGCGATGCAGTCCGCTGGCCGATCGTGGTACAGCAGGCGCTACCGGCCCCCCGGGCGAGAGGCTAGGGCCAGGCGAGGGCGCGCAGGCCGGCCGGACCGCCGTTGACCACGTCCCGGTCGTGGCTGTGCGCCTCATCCGGGTTCCCCGGCGCGTACTGCCACAGCGCGAACGTCGTCCACCCCGCCGGCAGCTTCGGCGGCCCCTTGGTGTAGTTGGCGATGTCCAGCGGGTAGTCGCCGTAGGAGGTGTCGTTGCCCGTGCAGGGGTTCCACCAGTACGTGTTCGTGTAGATCATCGGCTTGCGGCCGATCTCGCGCTCGATGCGGCCGATGAACGCGGCGATCCAGGCCCGCATCCGCTCCGGGCTCAGGTTGTAGCAGGGGCCCGCCTTGATCCCCTCGTAGGGCCACTCGAGGTCCACGAACGGCACCAGGGTCCGGGCGTCGCGGGTGAACCGGGCGTGGCGCAGGAAGTGCTCGGCCTGCCCGACCGGGTCGCCCTTGTCGGGGCGCGCGTACACGTAGGCGCCCACGTACCGTCCCGCGGCCCGGGCGGCGAGGTAGTCGGCGTCGAAGTGCGGGTTGACGTACGACAGTCCCTCGGTCGCCTTCACGTAGACGAACTGGCTGCCGGCCGCCACCTCGGTCGGCCAGTGCACCGTGAACTTGCGGTGGTCGTGGCTGGAGATGTCGATGCCGCCGATCGGGTAGCCGGCCGGGCGGCCCTGCTCGATCGCGGCCACGGCCGAGGGTGACGGCGGCTCCGGCGGCGGGCCGGGCACCACCGGCCCGGGCGGCGCGGAGCCCACGCCCCAGACGCACCCGGTCAGCACCAGGAGGAGCAACGCGACCGAGCGCCGCTCGTGCGGGGTTCGGGCCATACGGCGAAGGCGGAGGCGTGTGACCCGCCAGACCACCCTCCACCGCACCGCCACGAGATCCAGTGTGCCCCGACTCGGCCGGCACGGCATGCGCACGACGGCTACGCCGAAGATCTACACCCCGTGATCACCGGGGCCGGCGGGCTTTGCTCGCCGGCCCCTTCGGCTGGGTCTTGGGCTGGGCCTTGGGCGGGGCCTGCCCGCGGGTGCTGTTGGCCGTCCGGCCACGCACGATGCCGATCATCTCCTCAACCAGCTCCGAGTGCCCGTCGATGGGCCACGCCAGCGCGACCGAGGACACCGGAGCGTCAACGACCGGTTTGTACTTCACGTCTTTGCGGTGGTACAGCCGGGCCAGCGACTGCGGCACGACCATCAGCCCCACCTCGGCCGCGACCCACTCGACCGCCGTCTCCGTCGACTCGGGCCGCTGCACCCCGAGCGAGGCCGGCTCCCACGCCAGCACGTCGTCGAGCGGGTGCAGCAGGGGTTCCCCGAGCTCGGCCAGCTCGGCCACGCTCAGCTCATCCGCGGCGTGCAGCACGTGGTCACGGTGGGCCAGCACGACGCTCTGCTCCTGGTACAGCGGAATCGCATGCAGCACGTCGCGGTCCACGGGCAGTCGCAGCAGCGCGGCGTGCCCGGACTCGAGCAGCTGCGCCGCGGCGTCGACGGCCGCGACCGGCACGAGCTCGAGCGGCGTCTCCGGCCGCCGCTCCGCCCAGGTGTGCCGCCAGCGGTCGATGACGACGCCGGGCACCACGAGCAGGCGGAAGGTCATTGGCGCCACGCTACCCTTACCCGGTGAGCAAGCCGAAGCAGACCCAGACGATGAAGCCCGCGACCGCCGCGCAGAAGCTCGACGTGTTCCTGCCGGCGACCCCGCGGGAGTTCCAGGAGCGCCTGGTGTCCCGCGACGAGCTCGACGAGCTGCAGCGCAACCCGCCCGAGTGGCTGGTCGAGCTGCGCCGCGACGGCCCGCACCCGCGCAACGTGGTCGCGGCCCGGCTGCGGGTGTCCAACAGCGGCCTGGCCCGCGGCGGCGTGACCGAGGCCCTGACCACCGCCCAGATCGCCGAGCTCAACGCGAACCCGCCGGAGTGGCTGATCCGCGAGCGCGAGTCGTTCGCCGAGGTCAAGCGCGAGCAGCGCCGGCTCGCCGAGCGCTAGTAGGGCTTTGTTAGGTTCGGCGTGTCGTGGGGTCGCTGGGCGGGTGCGGGTAGTTTCATGTTTTGGTGACCCCTGATGAGCTTTCGCTTGTGCGGCAACGCCTTGAGGCGTTCGCGGCCGACGTGTTCGCGTCTTTGTCTCGGTCGGATCAGCGGGCGAAGGGTGAGACGTATCTGCGTGGGTTGTTGCTGGACGGGCGGCGTAAGTCGATGCAGCCGATGGCGGCACGGCTGGGGGTGGATCATCAGGGGTTGCAGCAGTTCGTGACGACCTCGACCTGGGACACGGCGGCGGTGCGGGCGCGGCTGGCCGCCCGGGCGGTCGAGCTGATCGAGCCGGCCGCGTGGGCGATCGACGACACCGGGTTCCCGAAGGACGGTGCCGGCTCGCCAGGGGTGGCCCGGCAGTACTCCGGCACGCTGGGGAAGGTCGCCAACTGTCAGATCGGGGTGAGTGTCCACGCGGTCACCGATACGGCGTCGTGCCCCCTCGATTGGCGGTTGTTCCTGCCCGAGTCGTGGGACGTGACCAAAGCCGGACCGGCAGCGGTGCAAGCCGCCAAAGCCAAACGGCGTAAGACGTTGAAGAACGCCCCGCGGGCCGCCGTGCCGGCCGCGCCCGCTGCCGTTGAGGTCGATGTCGAGGCGGTGACCGAGGCGGCGCGGCAACGGCGCCGCAAGTCCGCGATCCCGGACGATGAGGGTCACCGTCCGAAGTGGATGCTGGCGATCGAAATGCTCGACGGGCTCGCCGAGCACGGGCTGCGGCCACCATTGGTGGCCGCGGACTCCGGCTACGGCGACAGCGGCCCGTTCCGGGCCGCCCTCGACGAACGCGGCATCTCCTACAGCGTCCAGGTCAAAGGCGAAACCCTCGCCCACCCCGCCGACGCAACACCCGTGCCACGCACTTGGTCCGGACGGGGCCGCCCACCGACCCGCACCCGCCCGGACTACCCCGACGATGCGATCAGCCTCGCCCAGCACGTCCAGGACACCGGCCGCGCCGCGGCGATCACCGTCTCCTGGCGCGAAGGCAGCAAAGGCACCCTCACCTCACAATTCGTGTTCCTACGGGTCCGTCCGGCCGGGCACCGCATCACCCGCGACCCCGACGGCACCCTGCCCGAACGGTGGCTGATCGCCGAATGGCCCGACACCGAGGACGAACCCGCCACCTACTGGCTGTCCAGCCAGGACGCCGACACCCCAGCCGCCGGCCTGATCCGCCACGCAAAGATCCGCTGGCGGATCGAACACGACTACCGCGAACTCAAAACCAGCCTCGGCCTCGACCACTTCGAAGGCCGCTCCTTCACCGGCTGGCACCGCCACGTCACCCTCGTCACCGCCGCGCACCTGTTCATCACCACACTGCGACTCGACCCAAAAGCGGATGCGCCGGCCTGACCCTCTACAAGGTCATCCACGAGCTGCAACTCCTGCTCGCAACCTGGACCGGCGCATGCCCCACCTGCCACCAAAAGCTCAAACCGTTACGCCGCAACAGACATCGACAAACCTAACAAAGCCCTACTAGGCCGTGTGTCATAAGTGCTTCGCGAGGCGGCGCAGCCAGATGTCGATGATGCTGATGGTTGTGGTGGTCTCGTACCGCACGGCGAGCTTTTCGTAGCGGGTGGCTACCGCTCGATGGGCTTTGAGCAGGTTGATCCCGCACTCCACGGCGTGGCGCTGCCGGTAGGCCACCAGGTCGAACGCTGGTGGCCTACCGCCCCGCGAACCGCGTGCGCGGCGGTGGGCGGCCTGATCAACTTTGATCGGGATGACGCACCGGATCGACCGCCGCCGCAGGTACTCCCGGTTCGCGCGGCTGCTGTACGCCTTGTCAGCCAGGACCCGGTCCGGGCGGACCCGCGGCCGGCCACCACCGGCACGGACCACCCGGATCCGGCGCAGCACCGTAGTGAACTGCGGGCTGTCCCCGCGCTGCCCGGCAGTCAGTACCAGCGCCAGGACTTTGCGGCCCTGCTCACAGGCCAGATGCAGCTTCGTGGTCCAGCCGCCCCGGGACCGGCCCAGCGCGTGATCACCCGGCTCCGCCGCGCCGTCCCCACCCGGCGGCTCGACCTGCAGATCGGGCCGCTTGCGGGCACCGGCGGCGTGCTGGTGCGCCCGGGTGATCGTCGAATCCACGCTCACGTCCCAGCCGATCAGACCCGCCGCGTCGGCGCGGCCCTGCACCACCGACAGGATCCGCGCCCAGGTACCGTCGCGCTGCCACAGCCGGTACCTGCCATAGATCGTGCGCCAGTGCCCGTAGCACTCCGGCACGTCCCGCCACGGCGACCCGACCCGGATCCGCCACCGAATCCCGTCAATAAGCTGCCGCTTACTCCACCTCGGCGGCCGGCCTGACTTCTTCCCCGTGGGCAGCAGCGGTTCCAGCAGCGCCCACTGCGCGTCGGTCAGGTCGAACCGCCTCGTCACCGCTACGCTGGCCACGAGGTCTCCGTGCAGATGGTTGTCTTGGTCGATAACCCATCTACCGGAGACCTCGCCACATATCGATCACCGACACGCCCGACCAGTCAACTCGCCACCACCACTACACGACCCACTTCTGACACACGGCCTAGGGCACCGCGCGGTCGACGACCTGGTCGAGCGGCCCGGCCCACCACGGGTGCGGGCCCGCCACCCGGTCGTGGCGGGTCCGCGTCGCCGGGGCGCAGGTCTCCCGGCGGCGCGAGCGGCCGGACCTGGACCTGGATCGGACCGGGTGCTGGCCGGCACGGCTTGCACCGCACGCGCGGACCGGCGCTCCCTAGCCCCGCACCACGAGGGTCTTGGCGGCCATGTCGCCGAGGCGGCGGCGGCGCCGCGAGGAGAGCACCACGATGAACCCGACGAGGTAGCCGAAGAAGCCGTCGACGATGCGCAGGATCGTGCGGATGGCGGCCTTGCCCGCGCCCGGCACGCCGCCGGTGGCCTCGTCGACGACCTTGATGCCGGTGACCATCTTGCCGACGGTCCTGCCCAGCATGCCCTCCATGAGGATGTAGTACGCCAGCGCGACGACGAACAGCACGAAGCTGCCGGTGGACAGCCGCGTGAAGTCGAACCCGGAGGCGTCGGTGCCGCCGAAGATCGGCTGCAGGATGACGTTGATGACGCCGAAGATGATCCCGTCGATGATCGTGGCGACGACCCGCCGCCCCGTCACGTGAACGTCCATGTGCCGATCCTCCCCAGTGGACAGAGACGGGGTGACCCTACCCGCCGGAGGCCTTGCGGGCGCGGTACGCGGCGACGTTCTGCCGGTTGCCGCAGCCGGACTCGCAGAAGCGGCGGGAGCGGTTCTTCGACAGGTCGACGAGGACGTCCTGGCAGTCGTCGGCGGCGCACACGCGGAGGCGGTCGAGGGCGCCGGCCCGGATGACGTCGACCATCGCCATCGCGAACTCGACCATGAGCCGCACGTCGAGCGGCTGCTCGGCGGCGGTCGCGTGCAGGTGGTAGTCGAACTCGTCGTGCCGGACGAGCTGGGGCAGGGCGCGGCCCTCGCGCAGCATGGCGTTGACGAGCTCGACGGCCTCGTCCTCGCCGGCGCTCCACAGCGCCCGCAGCCGGGGCCGCAGCGCCCGGACGGCCTCGAGCTCGGCCTCGTCGTGGCGGTGGGAGCCGGTGTAGCGCTGCCGGCGCACGAACGCGTCGAGCGCGGCGATGTCGGGCAGCAGCTCGCCGTCGTCGGCCGAGTCGGTGTTGACGAGGGCCGCGGTCGCGGTGAGCGTGAGTTCGGTGTCATGAGTGAAAATCTTCTTGACTCCTTACCGGCGCGGGCCTACGTTGCTGTCATGAGCATAACGCGGTTTGGCCATGACGCCCGCGGGCGCGGCGCGGCCGGGCTGGGCCTCGCGGTCCTGGGCTCGGCGATGTTCGGCACCTCCGGGGTCTTCGCCGACGCGCTGATGGCCACCGGCTGGACGCCGGGCGCCCTGGTCACCTACCGGATCGCGATCGCCGCGCTGGTGCTCACCCCGTTCGCGCTGTGGTCGCTGCGGGGCCGGTTCGGGCTGCTACGCTCGGCGCTCGGCGAGGTGGTCGCGTTCGGGGCGGTCGCGGTCGCCGGGTGCCAGCTGTTCTTCTTCAACGCGGTCCAGCGCCTCGACGTGGGGGTCGCGCTGCTGCTGGAGTACGGCGGCATCCTGCTCGTGGTGGCGTGGGCCTGGCTGCGGCACGGGCAGCGGCCGCGGCGGCTCACCGTCGCCGGGAGCGTCGCGGCGCTGGCCGGGCTCCTGCTGGTGCTGAACCCGGCCGGGGGCGGCCTCGACCCGGTCGGCGTGCTGTGGGGCATCCTGGCCGGCGCCGGTCTGGCCGTGTACTTCGTGATGGCCTCCCGCGGCGAGGGCGCCCTGCCGCCGATCGCGCTGGCGTGGGCGGGCATGGTCGTCGGCGCGCTCGGCCTCGCGGTCTTCGACGTCACCGGGCTGCTGCCGTTGCGCACGAGCGCCGCCGACGTGACGCTGCTGGACCGGGCGATGCCCTGGCCGGTGCCGATCGCCGGGCTGGCCGTCATCGCCGCCGCCCTCGCCTACGCCACCAGCATCGCCGCGACCCGCCTGCTCGGCGCGAAGGTGGCCTCCTTCGTCGGCCTGCTCGAGGTGCTCTTCGCCGTGCTGTTCGCCTGGCTCGCCCTGGGTCAGCGCCCGGGCGGCTGGCAGCTGGCCGGTGGCGTCGTGGTGCTCGCCGGGATCGCCCTGGTCCGGGCGGACGACGACGGCGGGGCCGCCGCGGCCGAAGAGATCGGGTCGGTGACCCCGGCCGCGGAGCCCGCCCTGGTGCCCGGCCCGCACGGCTCGTCCTGAGCAATGCCGGCCGTTCGGGTACGTTCGACGGCATGACGGCCCCGACCCGCCGCGAGACGCGCGCGCTGCTGGCCCGGGCCGCCGGGACGCACGCCGACGCCGAGGCGATCGTGCACGTCGTGGGTGCGGCCCGGACCGAGGTCCTCGAGGCCTACGCGGTCGCGAGCGAGCCGCAGGTGTGGACCGCGATCGAACAGATGTCGATCGAGACGGTCAAGGACACCGTGGACGGGCGGGCCCGGCTCGACGAGCTGCCCGCCCACGGCATCACCTCCGTCGCCGACGTGCTGCGCGCCGGGCCGCAGCGGCTGACCCGGGTGCCCGGCATCGGCGAGGGCACGGCCCGCAAGACCATCCACGCCGCCGAGCAGCTCAAGCGGGCCGCCCGCGACGCGCTGCGGTTCCGCATCGACTTCGACCCGAAGAACCCGGACATGACCCGCCTGGTGCGGGCGCTCTACACCTGGGGCGCGGTGTGGACCACGGCCGGCTCCCACGAGGCCGAGGCCAAGCGGCTCGCCGCGGACCTGGCCGAGCAGCGGCCGATCGCCGGGCCGGCCGAGGCCGGGCGGCTGCGGCGGCTGTTCATGCGGGCCGGCGACAAGGCGGTCGCCGACGAGGCCGCCGGCCGGGTCCGGGCGCTGGTCGACGCGGCCGAGGCGAGCGGCCTGCCCGCGGCCGCCGAGGCGGTGCGCAGGGTCCGCACGCCCCGCGACAAGCAGGTCTGGCGTGACTTCGAGCAGCACTCGGCCGACTACTACGGCCTGCTCGCCCAGGTCGTCGGCCTCGGCGGCGACGTCGCCGCGAGCGAGGGCTTCCTGCCGGCCGACATCGTCGAGCGGGTCGGCGCGCAGCAGCTGGACACGTCCCGGCTCAACGACCGGCTCCGGCTGCGCGGCTACCAGTCGTTCGGGGCCCGGTTCGCGCTCGTGCAGCGGCGGGTCGTGCTCGGCGACGAGATGGGGCTGGGCAAGACGGTCCAGGCCATCGCCGCGATGGCCCACCTGGCCGCGCGGGGCTCCACCCACTTCCTCGTCGTCTGCCCGGCCAGTGTCCTGATCAACTGGTCGCGGGAGATCGCCCGGCACTCGTCGATCCCGGTCGTCAGCCTGCACGGCAACGGCCGTGCGCGGGCGGTCGCCCGGTGGCGGGCCCAGGGCGGCGCCGGCGTGGTCACGTTCGGCTCGCTCGGCGCGCTCGAGCTGCCGCCGCCCCGGCCCGCGCTGATGGTCGTCGACGAGGCGCACTACGTGAAGAACCCGGGCGCGAAGCGGTCCCAGGCGGTCAACCGGGTCGCGGCCGAGTCCGAGCGGGTGCTGTTCCTCACCGGCACCCCGATGGAGAACCGCATCGACGAGTTCCGGGCCCTCATCGAGCACCTGCGCCCCGAGGTCGCGGCCGGCATGGGGCCCGAGCACGCGGCGATCAGCGTCGAGGCGTTCCGCCGCGCGGCCGCCCCGGTCTACCTGCGCCGCAACCAGTCCGACGTGCTCACCGAGCTGCCGGAGCTGGTGCAGGTCGACGAGTGGGAGGAGTTCGGCGCCGAGGACGGGGGCGCCTACCGCGACGCGGTGCGCGACGGCAACTTCATGGCCATGCGCCGGGCCGCGTTCGCCGTGCGCCGGCCGCAGGACTCGGCCAAGCTGACCCGCCTGCTCGAGCTGGCCCGGGAGGCGATGGCCAACGGTCGCAAGGTCGTCGTCTTCTCGTACTTCCGCGACGTCCTCACCACCGTCGGCGCCGCGCTCGGGGCCGCCGCGTGCGGGCCGATCACCGGCTCGACCCCGGTCGCCGAGCGCCAGCGGATCGTGGACCGGTTCACCGCCGCCGCCGAGCCGGCCGTGCTCGTGTGCCAGATCGAGGCCGCCGGCGTCGGCGTGAACATCCAGGCCGCCTCGGTGGTGATCCTGTGCGAGCCGCAGGTGAAGCCGTCGATCGAGGCCCAGGCGATCGCCCGCGCGCACCGGATGGGCCAGGTGCGCACGGTGCAGGTCCACCGCCTGCTCATCGCCGACTCGGTGGACGAGCGGATGATCGAGCTGCTCGGCTCGAAGGCGCAGCTGTTCGACGCGTACGTCCGGCACAGTACGATCGCGCAGGCCACCCCGGGCGCGGTGGACATGTCCGAGGTCCAGCTGGCGCGCCTGATCGTGGCCCAGGAGCAGCAACGCCTCTCGGGCGCGCCGCAGCCGGCCCCCGCGTCATGACACTCCCGTCCGGGCCGAACGGAAGGACCGCCGTGCGCCGAGCCGCCCTGCTGCCCCTCGTCCTCGTCGCGCTCGCCGGGTGCCGCGCCCCCGCCCCGGCCCCGGCCCCGGCTGCGAAGCCGGACCCGCGGCCGATCACGTCGCCGAGCGTCGCGCCGGTCGACGGCCCGGTCCCGTTCCACGTCCACCTGGACGCGGGCGAGCGGCTCAGCACGAGCAGCCCGCGCGCGGGCGCCTGCCCGGCCCTGAGCACCCGCATCATCGGCCGCGACGGCAACGTCCTCATCGCCGCCTACGGCGCGGACTGCCCGGTGAGCGGCAACGGCTCCCCGGGCAACGGCCGGCACGGCGTGTACCGCACCAGCGCCGACATCCCGTCGAGCCGCACGACCACGAGCGCCACCACCCCGCTCGGCGACGCGACGCTGTTCGAGCAGCCGTACTACGAGTGCACCAACTCCTGCCAGCACTACACCGAGCCCGTGGCGGTGATCGCCCTGAGCGCACCGGCGGGCCAGGCAATCCGCGCGCTGGTCGTGGTGGCCGAGCGCGGCAGCCTCGACCTCGCCGGGCTCCAGGCGCTGGTCACACGCCGGCTCACGCCCTGAGCCGCGGCGGGGTCAGGGCTCCAGCGCCACGCTGAAGTCGGACGTGGCACCGGCGGGGCGCAGGGAATGGATGCCGTCCGCGCGCCGCAGCCGCAGCCCGTCCTCCTCGCGGGCGCGCCGCCACGCGACGTATGCGCCCGCGCCCAGCACCGGCAGCAGCGCCGCCCCGAGGACCGCGAGCGTCACCGCCTGCGAGGTCGTGGCCGCCGCCACGGCCGGCAGGAACAACACCGGCGCCAGCGCGACCGGCCCGGCCGCCACGGCCCGCCACCAGCGGCGCCGGCGCCGGGCGACGGCCGGGCTCGCGATCGTGAAGGCCACCGCCTCGCCGCACTCGGGGCAGGGCAGCTCGGCCCGGGCGCGGCCGGTCACCGGGCGGGGCGCCTCGATCGGGTAGAGGGCGTAGGTGTTCCAGGAGCCGCCCGCCGACTCGCCGGAGCCCGTCCGGTGGGCGAGCTGCCGCATTGGCGCATCAACCGCCATCGAACTACTGTAAGGCTCAGCACCCCGGGTAGAACATGGACAGCACGGAGAGCAGGGCCAGCACCGCCCAGCCCGCGCGCAGCGCCGCCCAGAAGGGCGCCGGCGGCTTGAGCAGCAGGGACACGCCGAACGCGAGGCCGCCGAGGACGAGCTGGGCGCCGCCGTACGTCAGGATCAGCGCGGTCAGCAGGTTGAACCGCCCGCTGGGGTCCAGCGACGAGCCGCAGCCGAGCCCGTCGCCCCCGTGCGCGCGCATGACGACGATCGCGGCCACGTCGGCCAGGAGGTTGCCGACGATGGCGATCGCGACGCCGAGGGCGGACTGGAGGATACGAGGCGACATCGCGCCCGATCTTAGGCGATGACCGGCGACGCAGCAGCTAGCAGGTGCGTGCGGGTCCCGGGTCCCCCCTCAGGGCGTCGGCACCGTCACCGCCCGCGGGGCCAGGACGCGACCCCGGCCGGCTCACGCAGCGTGACGCCGAGCTCGATGGCGGCCGGACCACGTCGCTGTCCTCCCCGGCGTGCGGGACCGTCACCGAGTGCAGTCGTTGGCGACGAAGTCGAGCTCGGCCGCCGATGGTCGCCACGACGCGGAACTCGCCCGCGCCGTCGACCCGGGCGGACTCGAGCGGTTCGCCGGGGACCGCGTCGGCCGCGAACGTCCACATGCGATAGGGGGCGAGCGACGGGACGACGATCGGCCACGGGCGGTCGCGGCGCCTCCTGCCGTGCTCGTTCCCAGGGGGCGAGACCCTACGGCCGGCGGAGGCCGGTCACGACGAGGTGCACCATGCGGCGGGCGTCGTAGCCGGGGGTGGACGCGCCGATGCACAGGTTGCCGATGCCGTGCATGAGCACCAGCGCGTCCATGCCGGGCGCGATCTCGCCCGCCTCGGCGGCCGCCTCCAGGAGCCGGGCGCAGACGGGGACGAGGCGCTGCAGGAAGTACGAGTGCAGGGTCTGAAATCCGGAGTCGTCGGAGCGCATCGCCTCGGCGAGCCCGTGCTTGGTCACGAGGAAGTCCACGAACAGGTCGATCCAGGCGGCGAGGGCCGCGTGCGGAGACGGGCTCGACGCGAGCAGCGCCGGCCCCGCCTCGGCGCAGGCCTCGACCTGGTGGCGGTACACGGCCACGATGAGATCGGCCCGGGTCGGGAAGTGGCGGTAGATCGTGCCGACGCCGACCCCGGCCCGGGCCGCGATGTCGCGCACCGGTGCGTCGACGCCCGACGCGACGAACGCCGCGGCGGCCGCCTCGAGCAGCGCCTCCTCGTTGCGCCGCGAGTCCGAGCGGCGCTTGCGCGGCGTGTCGGCCACCGTAACCTCCGTCACATCCCCTGGTAGCGGAACCAGGTTCCGGATAAGTTTTAGCGGAACCGTGTTCCGCATCAACATCGTACCCTGGGAGCTTGTCATGCCCACGCCCGTGGTCTCCGTCCACCCGATCGCCCTGCCCGGTTTGACGGCGCGCGTCTGCGCGCCGGTCACCGGCACCGGCCTGCCCGTGATCGTGTTCTCGCACGGCTTCGGCCAGTCCGCACGCAGCTACGAGCCGCTGGCCGGGCACTGGGCCGCGCACGGCTTCGTCGTCGTGCAGCCCACCCACCCCGACTCGCGGACCCTGAACCGCCCGCTGGACCCCGACACCTGGCGCACCCGGATCACCGAGCTGTCCCGCGCCATCGACGAGCTCGACGCGCTGGCGGCGGCCGTGCCCGGACTGTCCGGCCGCGTGGACCGCACGCGGGTGGCGGTGGCCGGCCACTCCTGGGGCGCCCAGACCGCGAGCACGCTGCTCGGCGCGCGCACCCCGAGCGGCGAGGACTTCACCGATCCCCGCGTCTCGGCGGGCGTCCTGCTGGCCATCACCGGCCGCGGCGGCGCCGACCTGACCCCGTTCGCGGCCGAGCACTTCCCGTTCATGAGCCCGGACTTCGAGGGCATGAAGACGCCGGCCCTGATCGTGGCGGGCGACCACGACCAGTCGGCCCTGTCGACGCGCGGCCCGGACTGGTTCACCGACGCGTACCACCTGAGCCCGGGCGCGAAGACGCTGCTGACGCTGTTCGGCGCGGAGCACTCGCTGGGCGGCATCTCGGGCTACGAGTCGGCCGAGACCACGGACGAGAACCCGGCGCGCGTGGCCCTGATCCAGCGCGTGACCACGTCCTACCTGCACGGCGAACCCCTGGACGTCGACGAGACCCTGGGCTCCCTGACGTCGAAGTAGCCCCGCGTCGGAGCGTGTTCGGCGCCCGTCGCGCTGACCGGTCGCCGGCTGACCCTCGTCGCTCGCCACGCCGACGAGGGCCGCCGCGTCGATGCCGAGCCGGTCACCGAAACCGCACTTCCCCTGAGCCCTGGGCGGGTCGCGCCACCGCGCCCGGGCGGCGGCGCTACCCGGCCGCGGGCGCCAGGCCGGTGCAGCGGCGCAGGTCGGCGAAGCGCCGGGCCGCGGCCGTCGCGGCGGTGCCGGTCACCGGGCGCGGCTGGCCGGTGCCCGAGACCACGGCCGGGACGAAGTCCGCCCGGGTCGCGGCCCGGCCGTGGACCGTCACCCGCAGGACGCCGGTGTCGGCCGAGCCCACGTACCACACGAAGTTGCCCAGCCCGTAGGCCACGTAGGTCCGGCCGAGCCAGCCGTCGCCCTGCAGCACGTGGGCGTGCGCGCCGATGATGAGGTCGGCGCCCGCGTCGGCCAGGGCCGCCGCGAACGACTGCTGGTCCGCGTTCGGGCACGAGACGGTCTCGGTACCCCAATGGTTGAACACGACCACCACGTCCGCCCGCGCGCGGGCGGATCGCACCGCGGCCACGGCCCGGGGCACGTCCCACGCCATCGCGATGCCCGGGGTCGACGGGCCCGCCTTCCAGCTCTCGGCGAGGGTGTGGATCTGGCTGAAGCCGAGCAGCGCCACCCGGACGCCCCGCACGGTGAGGACCAGCGGCGCGTACGCCTCGTCGATCGTCCGGCCCCCGCCGAACACCGGCAGCCCGCTCGCGGCCGCGGCGTCGAGGGTGTCGGCGAAGCCGGTGCGGCCGTAGTCGAGCGCGTGGTTGTTCGCGATCGTGACGGCGTCGATGCCGGCCGCCCGCAGCGCGTCGTACGCCACCGCCGGCGCCCGGAAGTGGAACTCCTTCGGTTCCGGCGTGCCCCGCTCGGTCACCGTGCTCTCGAGGTTCACCACCGCCAGGTCGGCCCCGGCCAGGACCGGCGCCATCGGCCCGACCGCGGTCGCCGGGTCGCGCAGCAGGCCCGCGGTGCGCCCGGTGAAGTGCACGTCGCCGGCGAAGGCGAGCGTGAGGTCGACGGGCGCCGGGGAGGGCGGGGCCGAGGGAGTGGCCGTCGGCGATGGCGAGCGTGCCGCGGACGGCGACGGCGGGGCGGAGGCGACCGGGGCCGCCGAGCACCCGGCCACCAGGACGACCGCGACCAGCGCGAGCCGTCTCACGACAGGACCGGCAGCCGGATCGTCATGACCGTCCCCTGTGGATCGTTCGGGGCGACGGACACCGTCCCGCCGTGGTGCGCGGCGGTCTGCGCGACGATCGCCAGGCCCAGCCCGGAGCCGGGCATGCCCCGCGCGGCCACCGCGCGGTAGAAGCGGTCGAACACGAAGGGCCGGTCGGCCTCGTCGATGCCGGGCCCCCGGTCGCGGACGGTCAGGCTGCCACCGGATTCCAGAACCACGTCGACGGTACCGCCCGCAGGGCTCCACTTCGCCGCGTTGTCGAGCACGTTGACCACCATCCGCTCCAGCTCGCCCGGCCGGCCGTGCACGGTCACCGGGGCGAGGTCGACCTCGAACGTGAGGCCCGGCGCCCGAATCCGCACCCGCTCCACGGCCGCCGCGACGACGTCGGCGAGGTCGACCGGCTCCGGCTCCTCACGGGTCGTCTCCTCCCGCGCCAGCTCGACGAGCTCGGTGGTGAGCGTGGCCAGCTCGCCGACCTGCGCCTCGAGGTCGGCCAGCAGCCGGGCGCGCTCCTCGGGCGGCAGCCGGTGCGCGAGCTCGGGCCGCCGCTCGACCGCCAGCAGCAGCTCGATGTTGGTGCGGATGCTCGTCAGCGGCGTGCGCAGCTCGTGGCTCGCGTCCTCGACCAGGGTGCGCTGGGCGCGGCGGGACGCGTCGATGGCGCCGAGCATCGTGTTCACCGAGCGGCCGAGCCGGGCGATCTCGTCGACGCCGTGCACGGGCACGGGCCGGGTCAGGTCCATGGTGACGGCGACGTCCTCGACCGCCTCCGCCAGCCGGGAGACGGGCACCAGGCCGGCCCGGGCGACGGCCCGCCCGAGCACCGCCGCGCCCGCGATGCCGAGCGCGGAGCCGGCCGCGAGCAGCAGGCCGAGCTGGGCCAGGGTGCGCCCCGCCGGGTCCTGGTTGATGGCGACCTGCACCACGCCGCCGCCCGTGGCCGGGAGGGTCAGCATCTGGTACCGCACCCCGTCGAGCACCACCGTCTCCTGCGCGGAGCCGCGCCGGCCCGCGAGGACCTGCTTCGCCCCGGTGGTGATCGGCAGCGAGGCGGAGTCGCTGACGGCCGCCCCGTCGGCGCCGATGATCTGCCAGCGGGTGCCGAGGTCGCGCGGCCGGTGCCAGGGCGGCCCCTTGCCGTCGGGCGGGCCGAACTTCGGGCCGGTGTCGGGCAGCTGCGCGGTGCCGGCCCGCCACTGGTCGGGCTGGGCCGCGATCGCCTGCGCGTCGGTGGTCAGCTGGGACTGCAGCTGCCGGTGCTGGATCTCGAACACGGCGGCGAAGGCCACCGCGGCGACCACGAGCACCGCGACCGCGACGGCCCCGGAGACCAGCAGGGAGAGCCGGTCGCGCAGCGTCCGGCGGTGCCACCAGGCGATCACAGGGGCTCCTCCCGCAGCACGAAACCGACCCCGCGCACGGTGTGCAGCAACCGCGGCTCGCCCTCGGCCTCGAGCTTGCGGCGCAGGTACCCGAGGTACACGTGAATGCTGTTGCTCGTCTCCCCGAAGTCGTATCCCCACACGTGCTCGAAGAGCACCTCGCGGGTCAGCACCTGCCGCGGGTGGCGCAGGAACACCTCCAGGATGCTGAACTCGGTGCGGGTCAGCCGCAGCAGCCGCTCGCCCCGCCACACCTCGCGGGTCTGCGGGTCGAGGCGAAGGTCGGCGAAGCGCAGCTCACCGCCCGCCGGCGCGGCCGCGGCCGGGCGCTGGGCCCGCCGCAGCAGCGCCCGCAGCCGGGCCAGGAGCTCCTGCAGCGCGAACGGCTTGACCAGGTAGTCGTCGGCCCCGGCGTCGAGCCCGGCGACCCGGTCACCGACGCTGTCGCGGGCGGTGAGCATGAGCACCGGCACGAGCACGCCGCCGGCGCGCAGCTCCCGGCACGCCTCGAGCCCGTCCAGCACGGGCATGCTCACGTCGAGCACCACGGCGTCGGGCTCCTCGCCGCGCACGGCCCGGATCGCCTGGGCGCCGTCGGCGACGGTCTCGACCTGGTACCCCTCGAAGCGCAGCGTCCGTGCGAGGGAGTCCCGCACGGCCGCGTCGTCGTCGACCACCAGAATGCGCAAGCCCGCTCCCTCGTACATGAGACCCGAGTCTTGCGCCGGCGCGTGAGAGCACCGGCGCGGCGGGCCTAAGAATTGCCTAAGATCTCGACTCTCTCACGCAATTCTTAGGCTCGCTGCGGCGCTGTGCTTAAGCGGGGGATCGATGCTTGGTTCCATGAGCGAAGACCCCTCGAAGCAACCCCCGCCACCCCCGCCTCCTCCGGCGGAACCGATCAAACCCGCGACGGCGGCCGAGCCTCCTGCCGCGACCGAGCCTGCTGCCGCGACGGCGGCCGAGCCTGCTGCCGCGACGGCGGCCGAGCCTGCTGCCGCGCCCGCGGCCGAGCCCCCGCCCCCGGCGGCCGCACCCACCGCGCCTCCGCCTCCTCCGCCTCCTCCCTCGCCGGGACGTCCGGTGTGGGGTGGATGGCCGGGCGGCCGGCGCGGCGGGCCGGGCCGGCGCAACGGCATCCTGATCGCGATCGTGGCCCTGGTCGTCGGCTGCTGCCTCGGCGCCGGCGTGACCGCGGTCGGCGCGCTGGTCGTCGGCCACCACCGCGGCCCGGACCGCGTCGGCCCCGGCTGGGACCGCCACGACCACTACCGCGGCGGCGACCCGCGCGACGGCCGCGGGCCCGGCAACGGCTACGGGCCTGGCAACGGCAACGGTCCCGGCAACGGCCGCTTCGGCGACCGCGGCCGGCAGCCGGGGCCGGCCCCGACGACCGCCGCTCCGACGCAACCCGCTCCGACGTCGGCCGCTCCGACGCAGGCCGCTCCGACGTCGGCCGCTCCGACGCCGACGGCCTGATCACGATAAGTCGAGCAGTCCGCGCCACGACTTATCTGACTTGTACCCCAACGGGGTGTAAGTCCGATTCTGGGACTGTGGAAATGGAACGGGCACGGGGACATCACGCTGGCGATCGTCGTGATGTCCCCGTGGTCGGACACCATTTCAAAATGTTCAGCATGTGCGCGGGTGTGTGTGGGCGGGCTCGTGGTTTCGGGCGTATTCTGGGAGAATTCTTGGTATGGGGCAGTTGCAGTTGTTCAGTTCGCGGGAATTGGCTGCTCTGCGGGATCGGACGAAGGCCCGGAATTGGTGGCCGGGGAAGGACGAGTTTCGGCAAGAAGCGCAGCGACGGCGTGAGTGGGGCTTGGTGAGGCGACACGCGGAGAAGCTACGCCGCATCCACGGCGCCGTGGCACCCGCGCCCGCGTCGTCTGTGTCCGCGTCGTCTGTGTCCGCGCCGTCTGTGTCGACGCCGTCTGTGTCGACGCCGTCTGTGTCGACGCCGTCTGTGTCGACGCCGTCTGTGTCGACGGTTGATTGCCGCGGTCCGGGAGGCACTGCGGCCGCATCGCTTTCCGGCCGGCGCACCGCAGAAACAGCCCCGGCCCAGCCATCATTCTGCCAATCCAGGAAATCGAGTGACGCGGCGATCCAACCGGTCCGGAATGCGCAATTCCACCACCGCGACGCCATTGTGCCAAGCCCGCCACAAGACACGATCCGAAAGCCGACGGATCCGGCGCGAAGCGACTGCACCGTGTCAATTGACGGACGCTGCCCTCCGTTGTCTGCCCGGCCGGAACAGGCCCCGGCCGCGGAAGATTGCGGGCCTCGACCCGGGCGCGTGCGTGCCGCGCCCGGCCGGAGGACCGCGCCTGCACGCGAGGCGGCGGCGGACCTGACATCGCCGACAGGGCGCCGCCGCCGTGCTGCCCCGCCGATGGGTGCGAGGAGCCCTGAGCGAGGCCGCGCGTCTGGCCGGCTCGTTGGTAGTTCGGCCGGTCAGTGCGAGCCGACTCGGGAGCGCCGTGTGCGTAGCCGGGTCGTCGGCGATCGGCCCGTCCGCGCCGGTCCACGCAGTTCCGCGCCGGTCCGCGCCGGTCCACGCAGTTCCGCGCCGGTCCGCGCCGGTCCACGCAGTTCCGCGCCGGTCCGCGCCGGTTCCGCGCCGGCCCGCGCCGGCCCGGGCAGGGTGGGGCCGAGGTGGTGCCGGGCGTGCGTGGCCGCACCGGCAGCGCCCGCCCCGCCGGCCGGTGCCGGGTGGTCAGAAGTTGTGGGCCGCCCCGGCCGGCGGCAGTCGGCTGCGGCGGCCCGGGCGGGTGCGCGCCGCGCCCCACCAGCACCGCGCCGCTGACGAGCGCGAGGATCCCTGCGAGCGCGGTCGGCGCCGCCGGGTCGCCGGCGACCGGCAGGGCCGCCGCGGACGTGGGTGGCGCGACGGTCACCGCGAGTTTCATCGCCCGCGCCGTCCCGTCGGGCGCGACGCCCTGGGCGAGCACAGTGTGTGCCCCGGCGGCCAGGCCGGCCGGCACGGTGACGGTCTTGGTGAAGTTCCCGCTCGCGTCGGTGACGGCGGTACCGAGCGACTGCGGCGCCGAGTACAGCGTGACCTCGACGGTCGAGTAGGCCGCGAAGCCGGGTGCCGATGACCGTCAGCTGGGCGCCGGGCCGGTTGCTGGAGATGTCGCCCTGGTCCGTGGTGAGCGTGAGCGGCGTGTCCGGCACGGTCGCGGGCGCGGCCGGGGCCGGCGGGGTCACCGGCGCAGACGGCCCGGCGGGAGACGACGGACCGGCGGCCGAGTTCGCCACGACCGTGACCGTGTACGTGGTGCCGGCGGTCGCCCCGAGCACGCACGTGAGCGCGCCGGTCGTGGTGCACCCGGCAACCTCGGTGCCCGAGTCGGGTGCGGGCGCCGTGCAGCTGACGGTGATGGAGGAGACGCGGGCCGTGGCGGTGACGGTGCCGGGCGCGTCCAGCCTCGGTGCCCGAGTCGGGTGCGGGCGCCGTGCAGCTGACGGTGATGGAGGAGACGCGGGCCGTGGCGGTGACGGTGCCGGGCGCGTCCAACCTTGGCGCCAGAGCCGGGTGCGGGCGCCGTGCAGCTGACGGTGATGGAGGAGACGCGGGCCGTGGCGGTGACGGTGCCGGGCGCGTCCAAACCTTGGCGCCCGAGTCGGGTGCGGGCGGGTGACCTGGCTGCCCGCGCTCGGGTCGCCGTCGCCGACCGCGTTCACCGCGCGGACCCGCACGGTGTAGGCCGGCCCGTTGGTGAGCCCGCCGACGATGCCGGTGCGCGCCGCGCCCGAGCCGGTGGCCGTGGCGGCGAACTCCGGCCAGGTGGTGCCGTCGGCGGTGTACGCGTACCGCAGCATCGTGGAGCCGCCGTCGGAGCCCGGCGTGAACGTGATCGTGGGCGCGGCCGGCAACCCGTCAGACCGGGACCTTCCAGGAGACGCGCGTGCCGCGGCCCTCCAGCGGCTCCACCGTGCACTCGCCGCCCAGGTCCGCCGCCCGGGCGCGCATGTTGGGCAGCCCGTGCCCGGCCGGGGAACCGCCCGGCAGGCCGACGCCGTCGTCCTCCACGGTCAGGCTCAGCGCGCCGCCGCCGACGACGACGAGGACCCGGGCGGACGCGGCCCGGGCGTGCTTGGCGACGTTGCTCAGCGACTCGCGCAGCACCGCCAGCACCGCCGTGCGCTGGGCGTCGGGCACCGCGGTGTCGACCGGCCCGTCGATGCGCAGCACCGGGCGGAAGCCGAGCGGGTCCTCGGCCTCGTCGACCAGGTCCCGCAGCGCCTTGCGCAGACTGTTGCCGGCCGCCCCGCGCAGCTCGAAGATGGCCCCGCGGATCTCCCGGATCGTCGTGTCCAGGTCGTCGGTGACGCGGACGATGCGCTCGCGGACGTCGTCCTGGGAGCTGCGGTACGCCGCCCCCTGCAGCTGCATCCCGGCCGCGAACAGCCGCTGGATGACCACGTCGTGCAGGTCGCGGGCGATGCGCTCCCGGTCGCCGACGACGGCGAGCATCTCGCGCTCGTCCTGCGCCCGGGCGCGTTCGAGGGCGAGGGCGGCCTGCCCCGCGAACGTCTCGACCATCGCCAGCTCCAGGCCCTCGGTGATCGGTGCGCTCTCCCGGCCGAACGCGACCACGAGCGCCCCGAGCGCCACTCCGCCGACCGCCAGGGGCACGAGCAGCGCGGTGCCCGTCGGCAGCAGGATCGGCCAGCTCGCCGCGGCCCCGAGGTCGGTGACGACGGCGACGTGCCGGTGCTGCAACACCTCCGCGAAGTCGCTGCCGGCGACCGGGATCGACCAGCCGGCCGCGGCCGCCGGGCCGCCGACCGCCACCTCCACCACGAGCCGGTCCTCCGCGGCCAGCAGTACCATCGCCAGCTCCGCCCCGGCGACCTCGCGGGCCCGGGTGGCGACGAGCTCGAGGGCCTCGGTGCGGCGCACCTCGCCCAGCAGCACGCCGGTGATCTCCGCCGCGGCGCCGAGCCAGCGCTGCCGCCGCTCCGCCTGGGCGTAGAGGCGGGCGTTGTCGATCGCGGCCCCGGCGGCCACGGACAGCGCCGCGACCAGGTCCTCGTCGTCCTGCGTGAACTGCTCGCCGCCGTGCTTCTCGGCCAGGTACAGGTTGCCGAACACCTGGTCGCGGATGCGCACGGGCAGGCCCAGGAAGCTGTGCATCGGCGGATGGTTGGGCGGGAACCCGTAGGCGCGCGGGTGCTGGGTGATGTCCTTGAGCCGGATCGGCCGCGGCTCGTCGATGAGCAGGCCCAGCACGCCGTGGCCGCGGGGCAGATCGCCGATCTCGGCCCGCTGCTCGGGCGAGACGCCGTGGTTGATGAACTCCACCAGCATCCGGTCCGAGCCGATCACGCCCAGCGCGCCGTACCGCGCCCCGGCCAGCGTGCACGCCGCCGCCACGATGCGCTGCAGCGTGCTGTGCAGATCGAGGTCGGAGCCGATCGCGACCACCGCGTCGAGCAGCGCGCGCAGCCGCTCGCGGCTCGTCTGCACCTCCCCGACGCGGGTGAGCAGCTCCTGCGGCAGCGCGTCGAGGTCGACGCGGGACAGCTCCGGCAGCGGCAGCGGCGAGTTCACGGCTTCTTTTGTAGCAACCGCGACGCGAGCACCGCCGCCTGCGTCCGTCGTTCCAGGCCCAGCTTCGCCAGCAGGCTGGAGACGTAGTTCTTCACGGTCTTCTCGGCCAGGAACATCCGCTCGGCGATCTCGCGGTTCGTCAGCCCCTCGGCCACGAGCAGCAGGATCTTGCGCTCCTGCTCGGTGAGGTGCTTGAACTCGTCGGGCTGCTCGGGGCCGTTGCGGATGCGCTCGAGCACGCGCGCGGTCACCGCGGGGTCGAGCAGGGACTGCCCGGCCGCGACCCGGCGCACCGCGTCGACGAGGTCGGTGCCGTGGATCTGCTTGAGCACGTAGCCCGACGCGCCCGCCATGATCGCCGCGAACAGGGCCTCGTCGTCGTCGTACGACGTCAGGATCAGCGCGTTGATGTTCGCGTCGATCGAGCGCACGTCGCGGCACACGTCGATGCCGCTGCCGTCGGGCAGCCGCCCGTCGAGCACGGCGACGTCCGGCCGCAGCGCCGGGATGCGGTGCGTGGCCTCGACGGCCGAGCCGGACTCGCCGACGACCTCGATGTCGCCCTCGCGCTCGAGCAGCTCCCGCAGGCCGAAACGCACGACCTCGTGGTCGTCGAGCAGGTAGACGCGGATCATGCCTCCTTCATACCCAATCCGGGGGCCGGAAAGAAGGGACCTTCGGCACTGTCGTCGCCCCGCGCGGCGTGGCCTTGTAGGAACATGGACATCACCGCGCGCGGGTTGCGCCCGCACGAGCGCACCGCCGCCGAGGCGCTGTTCCGCGCGCTCGCCACCCGGCACGGCGTCGACGGGGCCCTGCGGCTGCGGCTCACCGGGGCCGCGGTGCCGGGCGGGCCGATGCTCGTCCAGGCCAACCTGCGGCTCTTCGGCGCGCCCGCGCGCATCCAGGTCGCCGGGCGCGATCCCGCCGAGGCCATCGCGACCGGGGCCACGCGCCTGGACCGGCAGGTGCGCCGCCTGTCCACGCGGTGGGAGGCGTGGCCCTGGCCCGACCCGGAGCGCCGCCCGCTCGCCGTGCCCGGGCGGCCCGCGATCACCAGGATCAAGAGCCCGCGGCTGTACCGCCAGAGCTTCTGCCAGGCCGCCGCGCACCTGGCGGCCATGGACTACGACGCGTACCTCTTCGTCGACGCCGCCACGGGCGAGGACGCGCTGGTGCACCGGGCCGGCCCCACCGGGCTGCAGCTGACCCGGCAGCGCAGCATGCACCCGGCCGGGGGGCGCGCGACCCCGGCGCCGACGGTGAACCCGCGCCGGCCGCCGGTGCTGAGCCCGGACGCGGCGGCCGCGCGCATGGCCGAGGGCTGGCTGCCGTTCCTGTTCTTCACGGATTCCGGGACGGGGCGGGGCAGTCTGGTGTACCGCCGCTACGACGGCGGCACCGGCCTGGTGCGGCCCGGAAAAGTCCCGCCGCGAATATGACCTTCGGCCCTGCGCGGGCTCCCCTTCGCGAAACAGAATCGCGTCATGGACAAGCTCGACCTGGCGCGGTGGCAGTTCGCGATCACCACCGTGTACCACTTCATCTTCGTGCCGATCACGATCGGCCTCTCGGCGCTCGTCGCCGGGCTGCAGACCGCGTGGGTGCGCACCGGCAAGGACCAGTACCTGCGCGCCACGAAGTTCTGGGGCAAGCTGTTCCTGATCAACTTCGCGATGGGCGTGGTCACCGGCATCGTGCAGGAGTTCCAGTTCGGCATGAACTGGAGCGCGTACTCGCGCTTCGTCGGCGACATCTTCGGCGCGCCGCTGGCCATCGAGGGCCTGCTCGCGTTCTTCCTGGAGTCGACGTTCCTCGGGCTGTGGATCTTCGGCTGGGACCGGCTGCCCAAGCGGGTGCACCTCGCCACCATCTGGCTCGCCTCCGTCGGCACCATGCTCTCGGCGTACTTCATCCTCGCCGCGAACTCGTGGATGCAGCATCCGGTGGGGTACACGATGAACGCCGGGCGTGGGCGCGCCGAGCTGACGGACATCTGGGCGGTGCTGGGCAACAGCACCGCCCTGGTGACCTTTCCGCACACCCTCGCCGCGTGCTTCCTGACCGCCGGCGCGCTGCTGCTCGCGGTCAGCGCCTGGCACCTGCGCCGGCGCAACCAGACCGAGGTGTTCCGCCCCGGCCTGAGGCTCGGGGCCTGGGTCGTGCTCGTCTGCGGCGTCGCGGTGCTCATCACCGGCGACCTGCAGGCCCGGATCATGACCGAGCAGCAGCCGATGAAGATGGCGGCCGCCGAGGCGCTCTACGACACCAGCAAGCCCGCGTCGTTCTCGATCTTCACGATCGGGTCCCTGGACGGGCGCGAGGAGGTGTACAGCGTGCGCATCCCGTCGCTGCTGTCGTTCATGGCCACCGCCGACCCGCAGGGCGAGGTCGAGGGGATCAACGACATCCAGCGGCAGTACGCCGACAGGTACGGCGAGGGCGACTACGTGCCCTACGTGCCGATCACGTACTGGTCGTTCCGGCTCATGATCGGCTTCGGGGTGCTCGCGATGGCCGTCGCACTGATCGCGCTCTGGAGCACCCGCAGGGGGCGGTTGCCCGGTGGGCGCTGGCTGTGGCTCGCCGCGGTGTCCACGGTCGCGATGCCGCTGCTGGCCAACTCCTTCGGCTGGATCTTCACCGAGGTCGGCCGGCAGCCCTGGACGGTGTTCGGGCTGTTCAGGACCGCCGACAGCGTGTCGCCGTCGGTGGCCACGAGCCAGGCCGCGTTCTCGGTCATCCTGCTGACCCTGCTGTACGGCGGGCTGGCGGTCATCGAGCTCGTGCTCATGCTGCGCTACGCCAAGGCCGGGGCGCCGGAAATTGTCGTACCCGACGACGAGGATGAGCCCGACCGCCCGCTCGCGTTCGCGTACTAGAAGGGAGGCACCCTGATGGCACTCACCACCGTCTGGTTCATCCTCATCGCCGTGCTCTGGGCCGGGTACTTCCTGCTCGAGGGCTTCGACTTCGGCGTCGGCCTGCTGCTGCCCGTGCTGGGGCGCGACGACCGCGAGCGCCGGCTGCTCATCAACACCATCGGGCCCGTCTGGGACGGCAACGAGGTGTGGCTCATCGTCGCCGGCGGGGCCACGTTCGCCGCGTTCCCGGAGTGGTATGCGACGCTCTTCTCCGGCTTCTACCTGCCGCTGCTGCTGATCCTCGTCGCGCTCATCCTGCGGGGCCTCGCGTTCGAGTATCGCGGCAAGTCCGACAGTCCACAGTGGAAGCGCTGGTGGGACCTGGCCATCATCGGCGGCAGCCTGGTGCCCGCGGTGCTGTGGGGTGTCGCGTTCGGCAACATCGTGCGCGGGGTGCCGATCAGCGCCCAGCACGAATACGTCGGCGGCTTCTTCAACCTGCTCAACCCCTACGCGCTGCTCGGCGGGCTCACCACCCTGACGCTGTTCCTGCTGCACGGGGCCGTGTTCCTGGCGCTGAAGACCGACGGGGAGATGCGCGAGCGGGCCGGCAAGCTCGCCGTGCGGCTCGCGGTGCCGGCGGTCGTGATCGCCGCCGCCTTCCTGCTGTGGACCCAGCTGGCCCACGCCGACGCGTGGGGCTGGGCGCTGTCCGGCGCGGCCGCGGCGGCGCTGGCCGGGGGCGTGCTCGCGGCCCGGGCGCGCCGCGAGGGCTGGGCGTTCATCGCCACCGGCGCGACCATCGTGCTCGCCGTCGCCGCGCTGTTCGTGACGCTCTTCCCCGACGTGATGCCCACGACGCTCGTGGGCGGCGACTCGCTCACGACGACCAACGCGGCCTCGACGCCCTACACGCTGAAGGTCATGACCTGGGTCGCGGTGTGCTTCACCCCGATCGTGCTGGTCTACCAGGCGTGGACCTACTGGGTGTTCCGGCGCCGGCTGACCGTCGAGCACATCCCGGCCGGCGGGCACTGATGCGGCCCCTGGACCCGCGGCTGCTGCGCCACGCCCGGGCGACGCGCACCTTCATGGTGCTGTCGGTCGCCCTGGGCGTGGCCCTGGCCGGGCTCGTCGTCGCCCAGGCGACCCTGCTCGCCGAGGCGATCACGCGGGTGTACCTGCACGGCGCCGACGTCCGCGCGATCGGGCCGGTGCTGGCCGGGCTCGCCGCGGTGGTCGTGCTGCGCGCGGCGGTCGCCTGGGCCCAGCAGGCGGCCGCGACCCGGGCCGCGGCCGCGGTCAAGCGGGAGCTGCGGGCCCGGCTGCTGGCCCACGCGGCCGCGCTCGGGCCGGCCGCGGCCCCGCCCAGCGGGCGCCTCGCGACCCTGGCCACGCGGGGGCTCGACGCGCTGGACGCGTACTTCGCGAAGTACCTGCCGCAGCTCGTCCTCGGCGTGCTGGTGCCGGTCATCGTGCTGGCCCGGCTCGCCCCGGCCGACCTGGTCGCGGCCGGCACCGTGGCGCTCACGCTGCCGCTGATCCCGGTCTTCATGGCCCTCGTGGGCCTGCACACGGAGGCGGCCAACCGGCGCCAGTTCCGGCTGCTGACCCGCCTGTCGCACCACTTCCTCGACGTCGTGGCGGGCCTGCCGACCCTGCGCGTCTTCGGCCGGGCCAAGCGCCAGGCCGCCGTCATCGCGCGGATCAGCGCCGAGCAGCGCCGCGTCACCATGCGCACGCTGCGGGTGGCGCTGCTGTCGTCGCTGGTGCTGGAGCTGCTCTCGACGCTGTCGGTCGCGCTGGTCGCGGTCGGCATCGGCCTGCGCCTGGTCGACGGCGACCTCGGCCTCGCCACGGCGCTGCTGGTGCTGATCCTGGCCCCGGAGGCCTACCTGCCCCTGCGCCAGATCGGGGCCAACTACCACGCGAGCGCCGAGGGCCTGGCCGCGGCGACGGAGGCCTTCGCGATCCTGGAGACGCCCCTTCCCGCGGCCGGGGCCTCGGTGCCTCCGCCCGCGCCGGTGGTGTTCGACCGGGTCGTGGTCACCTACCCGGGCCGTCCGGCGCTGCCACCGTTCTCGGCCACCGTCGCGCCCGGGGAGCTGGTGGCGCTGACCGGGCCGAGCGGATGCGGCAAGTCGACGCTGCTGTCGGTGCTGATGGGGTTCGCGACGCCGTCCGGCGGCACCGTGACCGTCGGCGGCACCGCACTGGCCGCCGCCGACCTGGACGCCTGGCGGCGCCGGGTGGCCTGGCTGCCGCAGCGGCCCTGGCTCGGCGCGGGCACCATCGCCGACAACATCCGCCTCGGCGCCGGGGACGTGTCCCTCGCCGCGTTGCGCGCCGCCGCGGCCGAGGCCGGCGCGCTCGGGTTCATCGAGGCGCTGCCCGACGGGTTCGACACGCCGCTGGGCGACGACGGGGCGGGGCTCTCGGCCGGCCAGCGCCGGCGGATCGCCCTGGCCCGGGTGTTCCTGCGCGACGCGCCGCTCGTGCTGCTGGACGAGCCGACGGCCGGCCTGGACCCGGCGACGGAGGCCGAGCTGCTCGCCGCGATCCGGGCGCACGCCGTGGGCCGCACCGTCATCATGGCCGCGCACCGCCCGGCGCTGGTCGCCATCGCCGACCGGGCGATCGCGCTCCCGGCCGGGGCGGAGGTGGCCCGATGAGCCGGCTGGCACTGCTGCGCCCGGCGGCGGGAAGGCTGTTCGTGGCGCTCGTGGCCGGGGTCGCGGCCGCGGCCTGCGCGGTCGGGCTGATGGCGACGTCGGCGTGGCTCATCTCCCGGGCGGCCGTGCACCCGCCGGTGCTGCACCTCATGGTGGCGATCGTCGCCGTGCGGGCGTTCGGGATCGGGCGGGGCGTGTTGCGGTACGTCGAGCGCGTCACCGGGCACGACGGCGCGCTGCGGGTGCTGGGGGAGCTGCGGGTGCGGGTGTTCCGGCGCCTGGAGCGGCTCGCGCCGGCCGGGCTGGCCGGGTTCCGCCGCGGCGACCTCGCGGCCCGGCTCGTCGACGACGTCGAGTCGGTCGTCGACCTGGTCGTGCGCGTCGCACTGCCCATCGCCGTGGCCGCCGTCACCGGGCTCGCGTCCGTGCTGCTCGTGTGGTCGCTGCTGCCCGCGGCCGGTGTGGCCCTGGCGGCGGGCGTGCTGGTGGTCGGCGTGGGGGTGCCGCTGCTGCAGGCCGCCCTCGTCCGCCGGGCCGACGCCCGCCTGGCCCCGCTGCGCGGCACGCTGGCGGCCGGCACCGTGGACCTCGTGCAGGGACTGCCGGACCTGATCGCGGCCGGCGCGGTCGGCGACGCCCTGGCCGCCCTGGACCGCACCGACCGTGAGCTGCTGACGGCCACCCGCCGATCGAGCGCCGCGACGGGCGTGTCGGCGGCGGTGACCGCCCTGTGCACCGGCCTGGCCGTGCTGGCCGCCCTGATCGCGGGCGCGCTGGCCGTGCGGGGCGGCACCCTGCACGGCGAGCTCCTGGCCGTGGTCGTGCTGACCCCGCTGGCCGTCTTCGAGATCGTCGGCGCGGTTCCGCCGGCCGCCCAGCACCTCGCCGCGGCCCGCACCGCCCTGCGCCGCCTCGCCGAGGTGGCGGCGGCGCCCGACCCGGCCCCGGATCCGCGGACGCCGGTCGCGCTGCGGCCCGGTGCGGCTCCGGCCGTGACGCCGGTTGCGCTGCGGCCCGGCGCGGCGGCTCCGGCCGTGACGCCGCTCGCGCTGCGGCCCGGTGCGGCGGCTCCGGCCGTGACGCCGCTCGCCGCCGCAGCACGTGTCGCCGCGTCGGATGGTGTCGTGCCGGAGGTCGTCGTGCCGGATGTCGTCGCGCCGGTCGTGCGGGTCGAGGGGGTGGCGGCGCAGTGGGTGCCCGGACGGCCGGTCGTGCGGGACGTCTCGTTCGTGCTGGAGCCCGGGGCACGGGTCGCGCTCACCGGGCCCAGCGGGTCCGGGAAGTCGACGATCGCCTCGCTGCTCGTGCGGTGGCTCGACCCCTGCGCGGGACGGATCACGCTCGGCGGCGTCGATCTGCGCGACGCGCGGGGGGACGACGTGCGGCGGATCGTCGGGCTCCTCGGCGACGACGCCTACCTCTTCGACAGCACGATCGAGGCGAACCTCCGCATCGGCAAGCCCGGCGCCACCGAGGCCGAGCTGGCGTCCGTGCTGCGGCGGGCGCGGCTCACGGAGTGGGTGCGGGGGCTGCCCGACGGCCTCGCGACGAGCGTCGGCGAGCACGGCGTCGCGGTCTCGGGCGGCCAGCGGCGGCGGATCGCGCTCGCGCGGGCCCTGCTCGCGGACTTCCCGGTGCTCGTGCTCGACGAGCCCACCGAGCACCTCGACGAGGAGAACGCGGTCGCGCTGCTGCGGGACCTGAGGGCCGCGACCCGGGGCCGGACCGTGCTGCTGATCACGCACCGCACGGACGCCCGCGACTATGTGGACTCGGTCATCACCCTGCACCCGAACGCCGGCTCGCCGGCCGCGGCGTCGACGGACCACCACCCCGCGGTCTCGACGGCCCGCCACCCCGCGGTCTCGACGAACCGCCACCCCGCGGTCTCGACGGCCGCGGGCTCGCGCGGCGCGGCCGTGGCTTCGGCGGGCGAGGGTTCGCGTGCGGCGGTGGTGGCTTCGGCGGGTGAGGGTTCGCGTGCGGCGGTGGTGGCTTCGGCGGGTGAGGGTTCGCGTGCGGCGGTTGCGGCTTTGGCGGGGGAGGGTTCGCGTGCGGCGGTTGCGGCTTTGGCGGGGGAGGGTTCGCGTGCGGCGTTGGTGGCTTCGGCGGGCGAGGGCTCGCATGGAGCGCTGGTGGCGTCGGCGGGCGGAGGCTCGCCCGGGGGGCGTCTGTGGCTGTGAACGGAGGTGAGGGCGATGGGGTCGATGCGCTCGCTGGGGCGGCGCCGGTGTCTTGAGCTGCTCGGCTCGGTGGCCGTGGGGCGCGTGGTGTTCACCGACCGGGCGCTGCCCGCGATCCGGCCGGTCAACCACCTGCTCGACGGCGAGACGATCGTGATCCGCGGCAACCTCGGCGGCGGGCTGGCGTCGGCCGCCGCGGCGCACGGGTCGCTCGTGGTCGCGTACGAGGCCGACGAGATCGACGCCGGCACGCACGCCGGCTGGAGTGTTGTGGTGACCGGGACCGCGCGGCTGGTCATGGACGAGGAGCGGCTGCGGCGCTACGAGGAGGCGCTGCGGCCCTGGGTCGACGAGCCGATGAACTGCGTGATCGGCATCGACTGCGACCTGGTCAACGGCTACGAGATCACCGGGACGAATCTGTCCAGAGCGGGATGAAACCGGCAAAGGTCGGAGAGGTCCCGGGGCATCGGTGACTTCCGGCCCTGCCCGCCGGCGCGGGTCCGGGCGACCGTTGGATGAACACCGCACAGCGCCCCGCCTGAGGAGACCGCCATGAACCGCAACCTTCGCGCCGAGCTCGATCTCGTGGCCGAGGCGTCCATCGCGGCGCTGCGGGCCCCTTCGATCCTCAACAGCCAGCCCTGGCGGTGGCGGCTGGCCGGAGACCACGCCGAGCTGTGGGCCGACCGGTCCCGGCAGCTCAGCGGGCTGGACCCCGACGGGCGACTGCTCACGCTCAGCTGCGGCGCCGCGCTGCACCACGCGGTCGTGACGCTGCACGCGGCCGGGTACGAGGCGGCCGTCGACCGGCTCCCCGACGCGGCCCAGCCCGATCTCGTCGCGCGGTTCGGGCGCGGCCCGGCCCGCCCCGGCCACGGCTCGACCCACTTCGGCCAGGGTCCGGCCCGCCCCGGCCACGGCTCGACCCACTCCGGCCAGGGTCCGGCCCGTTCCGGCCTCGGCCCGGCGGCGAACGCGAGCACCGGCGACCGCGGCCGCGACAACGCGGCACCCGACGCGCTGGGGGCGGCCCAGCCTTTGGCCGCGACGGTGACGCGGCGGCGGTGGGTGTGCACGGCGGCGGTCGGGATGGTGCCGGTGGCGCGGCCGGGGTGGGTGTGCACGGTGGCGGCAGGGGTTGTGCCGGTGACGTGGCGGCGGTGGGTGTGGGCGGTGGCGGTCGGGATGGTGGCGGTGGCGTGGCCGGGGTGGGTGTGCACGGTGGCGGCAGGGGTTGTGCCGGTGACGCGGCGGCGGTGGGTGTGGGCGGCGGCGATCCGGTTCTTGACGCCGAGCTGGCCGCGGCGATCGAGCGGCGGCACACCGACCGGCGCCCGTTCGGCGACGAGCGGCCCGCCGACGCGGTGCTGGACGAGCTGCGGGCGGCGGCGGGGCGGCACGGGGTGCACCTGCAGATCGTGCGGGACGACCAGGTCACGGCGTTCGCGGGCGCGGTCGCCCACGCCGGGGAGGTCGAGCGGGACGATCCGCGGTTCCGGGCCGACCTGCGGTCCTGGACCAACCGGGCGCACGGGGACGGGGTCACGACGCACAGTGTGGTGGCGACCACCCGGCGCACGGTCGCGCCGCGGGACTTCGCGCTCAAGGCGGGGCTGGCGGCCGGGCCGGGGAGCGACCGGGGCACGGTGTACGCGATCTTCGTCACCGACGGTGACGAGGCCCGGGACTGGCTGGCGGCCGGAGAAGCGCTCTCCGACGTGTGGCTGACGCTCACCGCGCGCGGGCTGGCCGCGTCGCCGATCAGCGAGGTCGTCGAGGTCGCCGGTGTGCGCAACGCGCTGCGGGGGCTGCTCGGCGGAATCGGCAACCCGGCCGTCGCGATGCGCATCGGCGTCCCGGTGCAGGAGGACGCGCCACCGGCGACCGCTCGCCGCTCGCCGTCCGCAGTGCTGAGCTGATCGGTTCCGCTCGGCCGGAGCCGGTTGTCATCCGCCGTGCTCGGCTGACCGGTTCCACGCTCGGCCGATGCCGGTCGCCGTCCGCCGCGCTCGGACGGCCGGTTCCGCGGCGGTCAAGGCCGTGCGCAAGGACGCCGACGCAGGCAAGTCGAGCGATGCGCGGCGGCCGGCGCGCGGTGCGGGAGGCGATGCGCGGCCGGTGGGCGGCGTGGTGCGGGAGGCGGTGCGTGGCGGCGGGCGGGTGGCGTGGTGCGGGAGGCGGTGCGCGGCGGCGGGCGGGTGGCGTGGTGCGGGAGGCGGTGCGCGGCGGCGGGCGGGTGGCGTGGTGCGGGAGGCGGTGCGCGGCGGCGGGCGGGTGGCGTGGTGCGGGAGGCGGTGCGCGGCGGCGGGCGGGTGGCGTGGTGCGGGAGGCGGTGCGCGGCGGCGGGCGGGTGGCGTGGTGCGGGAGGCGGTGCGCGGCGGCGGGCGGGTGGCGTGGTGCGGGAGGCGGTGCGCGGAGCCGTGCGCGGCTCGGGGTAGCGTCGGGCGCGTGGCGGGGCTCGCGGGGCGGATTCGGCAGCGGCTCGGGGTGCGCATGCGCTCCGCGCTCGCCGCCTCCGTCGTCGTCGCCGTCGCGTCCGTGCTCACCGGTGTCGCGTTCGTCATCGCCGCGCGGCTCATCCTCACCGGCAACGTCGACCAGGACACGAGCGACCGGGCCGCCCAGGTGGCCGGTGCGCTCGACGACGACGCCGCGCTCGCCGCCGTCATGCGGCCGTCGCTGCGGGACCGCACCGTCGTGCAGGTGCTCGGCGCCGACGGCCGGGTCCTGCGCGCCTCCGCGCTCATCGCCGGGGCCCAGCCGATCTCCTCGCTGCGGCCCCAGCCGGGGCAGACCAGGCGGGAGCAGCGCCGGCTGGCGGTGGCGCACGACGAGTACTTCCGGATCACCGCCCTCGGGGTCGACTCGGACGCGGGGCCGCGCACGGTGCTCGTGGGGCAGTCCATCGACGAGATCGACGACGGCACCGAGGCCGCGATCGGGGCCCTGGCCGTCGGGCTGCCGCTGCTGACCGTGATCGTGGGGGTCGCGACGTTCCTGTTCGTCGGGCGCTCCCTGCGGCCGGTCGACGCGATGCGCCGGCAGGCCGAGACGATCACCGGGCGGAACCTGCACACGCGGCTGCCCGTCCCGCCGACCGGTGACGAGATCGCCGCGCTGGCCGCGACCATGAACGGGATGCTCGACCGCATCGAGTCCGCCACCGCGGCGCAGCGCCGGTTCGTGGCCGACGCCTCGCACGAGCTGCGCAGCCCGCTGTCCACCGTGCTCGCGGGCCTGGACCTGCTCGGGGACGCGCCGCCCGTGGTGCGGATGCGGCGGGAGAGCGACCGCATGGCCCGGCTCATCTCCGATCTGCTGCTGCTGGCGCGGGTGGACGAGAAGGGGCTGCAGCTGCGGCGGGAGGACGTCGACCTCGACGATCTGGTCTATCTGGAGCGGGAGCGGCTCACCGCCGAGCGGCCCGAGCTGCGGGTCACCGCGCGCTCGGCGCCCGTGCGGGTGAGCGGCGACCCGCACCACCTGCAGCGCGTGCTGCGCAACCTGCTCGACAACGCGGCCCGGCACGCGCGGCGGGCGGTGGAGGTGACGGTGGAGGCTCGGGACGGTACCGCCGAAATCACGGTGTCCGACGACGGGCCGGGCATCGCCCCCGCGGACCGGGACCGGGTCTTCGACCGGTTCGTCCGCCTCGACGAGGACCGCTCGCGCACCGGCGGCGGGACCGGGCTCGGGCTGCCCATCGCCCGCGACATCGTGACCGCGCACGGGGGCACGCTGACGGTCGAGGAGTCCAGGGCCGGCGGGGCACTGCTCCGGCTGAAACTGCCGCGATAAAGCGAAACTTGCGCCGTGAGCGGGCGATGAGCCGAGTGGATGAGACCTCGGACCGGTGGATGGACGGTGGCGCGCCTGCTCGCCGCCGGCTACCTGCTGGCCATCGGCGGGCTGCTGGTCGTCGGCGCGGCCGCCTACGTGCGCATCGGCACCCTGCTCGACGCCCGGGCCTCGGTCGAGGCCGGCCACGCGGTCATCGACGACATCGACACGCTGCGCGAGGAGCTGCAGAACGCCGAGCGGGGCCAGCGCGGCTACGTGATCACGGGCAACGCGCGCTACCTGGACCCGTACACCGCCGCGGTCGCCGCCATTCCGGCCACGCTGGACCGGCTGGCGGCCCGGACCCCGGGCGACGCGACCCTCGCGCAGGTGCGCGATCGGGTCGCGGACAAGCTGAGCGAGCTCGCCGACACGATCGACCTGCGGCGCACCGAGGGTTTCGAGGCCGCGCAGCGCATCGTCGACACCGACCGCGGCGCCGCCGACATGGCCGCCATCGAGAGCGGCCTGAGCCGGATGCGCACCGCCCAGCAGATCCGGCTCGCCGCCAACCAGCGCGAGACGGCGGCCGCGGCGATCGCGACCCGCCGCTCCATCCTCGGCGGCGCCCTGCTCACCGCCGTGCTGGCCGCCGTGGGCGCCTGGTGGGTGACCCGGCAGGTGTCCCGCCCGATCGCTGCCGTCACCGCCGCCGCCCGCCGGGTCGCCACCGGCGAGGTGGTGGTCGCGCCCGTGGCGGGCGGGGCGGCCGTGCGCGGGCCGGCGGAGCTCGCCGAGATGGCCGACGCGGTCGACGAGGCGACCCGGGTCGTGCTGCACGCGCGCGACGAGGCGATGGCCGCCACCCAGGCCAAGTCCGCGTTCCTGGCCACCATGAGCCACGAGATCCGCACCCCGCTGAACGCCGTCATCGGCATGACGGGGCTGCTGCTGGACACCGACCTGGGCGCGGAGCAGCGCGAGCTCGCCGCGACCGTGCGCGACAGCGGCGAGGCGCTGCTGGCGATCATCAACGACATCCTCGACTTCTCCAAGATCGAGGCGGGGCAGCTGGAGCTCGAGGACGCCGTGTTCGACCTGCGGGAGTGCGTCGACAGCGCGCTCGCGCTGGTGGCGGTGCCCGCGGCCGGCAAGGGTCTCGAGCTCGTCGCCGACGTGACCGAGGCCCCGCCGCTGCGCGGGGACGTGACCCGGCTGCGGCAGGTGCTGGTGAACCTGCTGTCCAACGCGGTGAAGTTCACGTCCAGCGGCGAGATCGTGGTGACCGGGTCGTTCGCGCTCGCCGACGACCGCGTCCGGGTGGAGCTGGCGGTCGCCGACACCGGGATCGGCATCCCGCCGGAGCGCATGGACCGGCTCTTCCGCTCCTTCAGCCAGGTGGACGCGTCGACGACGCGGACGTACGGCGGAACCGGCCTCGGCCTCGCGATCAGCCGCCGGCTCGCCCGGGCCATGGGCGGCGACCTCACGGTGGTGAGCCGGCCCGGCGAGGGCTCCACGTTCACGCTTACGGTGCTGCTGAAGATCTCGGCGACCGCGCCGCCGGCGGTCACCGCGGACCTCGGCGGGCGCCGGGCGCTCGTGCTGTCCGGCAACGCCACGCTCCGCCGGGTGCTGTGCGCGCAGCTCACGCAGTGGGGCATGGAGTGCGTGCCGGACGCGTCCACCGCCGAGGTCGTGCTGACCGACGGCCGGTCCGCGGCGTTCGACGGGCCGAGCATCCTGCTCAGCACCGTCAACGCGCCCCGGCCGCCGGGCTTCGCGGCGGTGCTCGCCAAGCCCGTGCGCACGGCGGCGCTGCAGGCCGCGCTGGACCGCGTCCTCAACGGGCCGGCGGAGTCCTCCGCGGCCGAGGATCCGGCGGTGGTACCGCCCGTGCGCCCCCTGCGCATCCTGGTCGCCGAGGACAACCAGGTGAACCAGACCGTCGCCACGATGATGCTGGCCAGGCTCGGCCACCGCGCCGACGTGGCCGCCAACGGCGCGGAGGCGCTCGACGCGGTGCGGCGGGTGCGGTACGACGTCGTGCTCATGGACGTGCAGATGCCGGTGCTCGACGGCCTCGACGCCACCCGGCGTATCCGCTCCGAGCTGCCGCCCGCGGCGCAGCCGCACATCATCGCGCTGACCGCGAGCGCGCTCATCGAGGACCGGGCCGCGTGCGAGGCGGCCGGGATGGACGACTTCCTCACCAAGCCGATGCGCCTTACCGACCTGGCCGCGGTGCTGTCCGCGTTCACCAGCGCCCAGACCTTCGCGGAGCCCGTCGCGCAGCCCGAGGCGGCGGCGGAGCCGGACGGGCTCGAGGACGGCATCCGGGCCCGGATTCGCGAGCTCACCGACGACGATCCCTCGCCGCCGGAGCTGGAGCTGGTCGGGCGGGTGCTGGGCTCCTTCTGTGCCAAGGCCCCGGAGACGCTCGCCCGGCTCACCGACGCCGTCGGCCGGGGCGACTCTGCCGCCGCCGTCGGCGCCGCGCACACCCTCACCGGCGCCGCGGGCAACGTCGGCGCGGCCGTGCTGGCGCGGCTCAGCGGCGAGTTCGAGACCCGGGCCCGCGGCGGGCTGCCGCACGACGCGACACGGGCGCTGGAGGAGCTGCGGCACGAGCTGGACCGCGTGGTGGCCGCGGTGACCACGGTCCGCGAAGGGCTGCGCTAGAAGCCCATCACGGGCACGGCCTCCACGGCGCTCCAGGCCAGGGCGCCCGCGGTGCACGCGGCGAGCGCGGCGATCCCGTAGAGCGGCCACGCCCGCGGCCCGCGGCGGCGGGCGAAGGACCAGGTGGCCACGGTGATGCCCGCCGCGGCCTGCAGCGCGCCGGTGGCCGGCCCGCCGCGGAGCGCGTCGCCGGTGAACAGCGGCGCGGCGACGATCGCGATCCCGGCCCCGGCGAGCAGCCCGCACGCGATGCCGGCGGCGATCGCGGCGCGGCGGGCCCCGTCGGCGCGCACCGCGTGGGCGAGCGCGCCGAGCGGGGCGCCGCCGGCGACGGACAGCAGCATCCAGTAGCCGAAGGCCCGCAGCAGCGGCCCGAACTCCCCGCCCGGGCGCAGGCCGCCGGGCAGGTTGAGCCAGTAGTAGCAGCCGGTCGCGGTGCACAGCACGATGACCGCCGCGGCCGCCGCCCCTCGCCGTGTGCGGGCCGGGTATGCCGCGGCGAACGCGGCGCAGCCCCAGGCGAAGCCGGTGCTGGCCACGAACTGCAGGACCGTGCGCAGGGGGCCGTCGGCGAGATCGGCGCAGAAGGCGGCGATGCCGAGCGCCACGCCCGCGGTCAGCGGCCAGCCGATGCCGATCCGCTGCCGGGCGGACGCTGCGTGGGACTCCACCATGAAGCCATGATCCAGCCGAATGACGCGCGGCGCTGCCCCTTGGAGGCTTTTGGGCGAGTGCTGCGTGAGTTCAGGCGTTCTCGCGCGGCTGCACGGCCAGCTGCACGGTCTCCAGCGCCCGCACGGACTCGACGGCGAGCGGTTCGAGCTCGCCGAGGCCCGGCACGGCGTGCATGGCGGGCGCGAGGTCGGCCAGCAGCCGCGCCGTGTCCAGCGCCAGGAGCGCCGCCTCGGTCGGGTCGTCGTCGCCGAGGCGGGCCTTGATCTCGCCGCCGAGGCTCGGCAGCGTGGACTCGTCGGTCTCGGGCGGGAGGCGTTCGGCCAGCGCCGGCGGGTCCGGGGTGTGGACACGGCGCCGGCGCAGGGCGGCGACGAGCGGGCGGCAGTCGCCGTAGCGGTCCAGCAGCGCCACGAGCTCGAGCGCCCGGGTCACGAGCCGGGGCCGGCCGGGGAACCGGTCGAGCCATGCCAGCAGCGCCTCGTCGCCGCCGACGTGCTCCATGATGTGCTGCAGGCAGGAGGCGATGGGCGTGCACGGCGGCTCGGACTGCCCGACGAAGTATGCCACCTGCCCGGCGAGCGCCGCCTCCTCGGCGGCGCCCAGCCGCCCGGCCCTGAACCTTCCGGCCGCACTCAGGTCGAGGCCGCCTACGGGAAAGGTCGTCACGGGCGGTGGGCTACCCGCCGTCAGACCGGCGAAACCGTGCGGCCGAGGACCGTCCACGCCGTCGCGGTGACCTCGATCGGGCCGGTCGCGGGCAGCAGCGTCGCGCAGCGCTCGCGCAGGGCCTCGCGGCGCGGCCCGTCCAGCGTGCGCACGTAGTCACCGGCCGGCCCGACACCCAGCGTGAACGGCTCCCACCACGCGTCGAAGCCGGCGAAGGTCGTGCGCACCGTCAGCTCGGCCGGTTCGAGGTCCCGCAGGCCGGCCGCGCGGAAGAGCTCGGCCAGGTGGCCCTCGCGCGCGCCGGCGAGGCCGGACTCGTCGCGGGCGGCCGGGTCGAGCTCCAGCGCGGCGCGCCAGAACACGGCCAGCGGGCCGCCGCCGCCCGCGTGGTCCCACACGCACGCGGCCACCAGGCCATCGGGCCGGGTGACGCGGGCCATCTCGCGCAGCCCGGCGACGGGGTCGGCCATGAAGTGCACGACGAGCTGGGCCAGAGTGCGGTCGAAGGTCGCGTCGGCGAAGGGGAGCCGCTCCGCCGCCCCGCTACGCACGTCGGCGTCGGGGAAGCGCTCGCGGGCCGTGGCCACGAACGACTCGGACGGATCGACGGCGGACACGGACGCGGCCCCGAGCCGCTGGACGAGCTCGGCCGTGAGCGCCCCGGTGCCGCAGCCGACATCGAGCGCGCGCTGCCCCGGCGAGACGCCCACGAGGTCGGCGAAGCGCGTCGCGAGGGGGACCGAATACCGCCCCATGAACCGCCCGTAGGCGTCCGCCTGCACCTCGAAGCTCACCCCGGCGATGCTAGACCCGCATCTCAACGGCCCGCAGTGGGCAAGATGGACGTATGGCCCTGCAGCGTTTGTCGCAAGTCGTCGATCTCGCCGTGTCCGCCGCGGGCACGGCCGCCGGGACCGCCGCGGCCGTCGTCGCGCTGCCCGGGCGGGTGGTGCGCCTGGTCGGCGGCGCCGAACTGCTCCTGGCCCGCGCCACCGCGACCCTCGACGCGGCCGACGACGCGATCGGCCGGGTCCGCGCGCTGAGCACCTCGGCCGCGGACCTGATCGACCAGGCGGGCCGGATCGCGACCCGGGCCGACGCGATCGCCGGGCAGGCCGCGCGGACGGCTACGAACGCGGACGCCCTCGTCGTGCGGGCCGGTGCGACGGCCGCGACCGCGGATGTGGTCATCGGCCAGGCGCGGCAGATCGCGACGGGCGCCGACGCGCTCGTCGCCCAGGCCGCCCAGACGGCCGCGAGCGCCGAGGCCCTCGTCAAGCAGGCCGGTGAGACGGCCGCGAGCGCCGACGCGATCGTGGCGCAGGCGGAGCAGACGGCCACGAACGCGGACGCCGTCGTCGCCCAGGCCGCGCGGGCGGCGGACACCGCGGAGGAGCTGCTCGGCGGCTACGAGCCGGCGCTGCGCCGGTTCATCGAGAACCTCTCGCCCGACGAGGTCGACGCGGCGATCCGCATGGTCGACGACCTGCCGCGGCTCGCCCATCACCTCAACACCGACATCCTGCCGATCCTCGCGACCCTCGACCGGGTCGGCCCCGACATCCACGAGCTGCTCAACGTCACCCGCGACCTGCGCCAGGCGATCGTCGGCATCCCCGGCTTCGCCATGTTCCGCCGGCGGGGCGAGCGGCACGAGCACGAGATCGAGGAGCATCACGACCACGGGCGCGAGGACGGGGACGAGCGCTGAGGGCTACAGGGCGATCCCCGGCTCGGGCAGGGCGACGGCGGTCGCGCGCGCCGATGCCGCGCGGGCGCCGGCGACCGCCACGGCCGCCATGTTCGTGCCCACCACGATCACGATGCCGGCCCAGACGTGCGCGGCGGGGACCTGGCCCAGGATCGCCGCGCCGGCGAGCGCCGCGAACACCGGGTGCACGCTCTGCAGCAGCCCGAAGAAGCGCGGCGGCACGCGGCGCAGGGCGATGACGTCCGCGGCGTAGGGCACGACCGAGCACAGCACGCCGGCGCCGAGCGCGTAGAGCAGCCCGGCCGCGGTGAAGCGGCCCTGCACGGTCAGCGCGACGGCGACCGGCAGGTAGAGCACCGCCGCGACCGTCGTGCCCACCGCCGGGCCCTGCAGGCCGGGCAGGCGCGCGCCGACGAGCCGGTTGAGCAGGATGTATGCGGCCCAGCACGCCCCGGCGAGCAGGCCGAGGCCGAGCCCGGCCAGGTCGGTGCTCGGGCCGGGCAGGACGAGCACGTAGACGCCGATCCCCGCGACGACGGCGCACAGCAGGTCGACCGGCGTGCGCGAGCCGCACAGCGCGACGGCGAGCGGGCCCAGGAACTCGAGGGTGACCGCGAGCCCGAGGCCGATGCGGTCGACCGCGGTGTAGAGGCTGATGTTCATCGTCGCGAAGACCAGCCCGAGCAGCAGCGCCGGCCACCACTGCGACCAGGTCAGGCGGCGCAGGTCGGGCCGGGCCACGGGCAGGAGCACCGCCGCCGCCACGAGCTGACGGACCGCGACGACGCCCGCGGGCCCGATCGCGGGGAAGGCGCGCGCGCCGAGGGCGGCGCCCGCCTGGTTGCCGGCCGCGCTGGCGAACATGGTCGCGAGGGCGCCGCCGGTGCCGAGGTTCAGCCTGCTCACGACCATGATTCTGGGCCGGGGCAGCGGGGGCGCGGAAATGCGTGCGGTGCGTCATTCATACGCTGTACGCATGGATCTGGAGCTGCGGCAGCTGCGCGCGTTCGTCGCCGTCGTCGAGACCGGCACCTTCACCGACGCGGCCGGGGCGCTCGGGCTGTCGCAGGCGGCGGTGTCGCGGTCCGTGGCCGCGCTCGAAGCGGCGCTCGGCGCGCGGCTGCTGCACCGCACGACCCGGCACGTGCGCCTGACCGCGACCGGCACCCAGGTGCTGCGCCGCGCCCGGGCGGTGCTGGACGAGGTCGCGCACCTGCGGCGGGTCGTCGAGCGTTCGCGCACCGAGCTGCGGGTGGGCTACGCCTGGGCGGCGATGGGCCGGCACACGCGCCGCATCCAGCGGGCCTGGTCCGGGCTCCATCCGGGCGTGCCGCTGGTGTTCGTCCAGCACAACAGCCTCGCCGCCGGGCTGACCGACGGTACCGCCGACGTCGCCGTGGTCCGCCGCGCGCTGGAGGATCCGCGGTTCGCGACGGCCGGGGTCGGATTCGAGCACCGCTGCGCGGCCGTGGCCACGGAGCACACCCTCGCGCGCAAGCGCACGGTGCGGCTGGCCGACCTGACGCGGTACACGATGGCGATCGACGATCGGACGGGCACGACGAGTCTCGGCCTCTGGCCGGCGGGCGCGGGGCCGGCGTCGGTGCGCCCGACGCGGGGCACGGACGAGTGGCTCACCCTCATCGCGGCGAACCAGGCCGTCGGCGTGACCTCGGAGGCGACGGCGCACCAGAACCCGCGCCCGGGGGTGGCCTACCGCCGGATGAGCGACGCGCCGCCGATCGAGGTCCGGCTGGCCTGGTGGCGCGACGACCCGCCCGCCCACCTCGACGACCTGATCGCGCTGACCCGCGACGCCTATGGACCGTGAGCCTCGGCTCCGGTCGGCCGGGCGGATTGATGCGCTCCGGTACGCTGCCCGGCATGAGTCTGCCGCAGCGGACGGCGATCCTGGAGGCGATGCACCGCGAGGCGGAGGTCGGCGACAAGACGCTGGCGCCCAACAGCTACCTCGTGCTCGTCGCGCCCGGCGACCACCCGCGGCTGGTGCCGCTCGCGGGGCCGCTGGCTCGCGCGCAGGCCGAGTTCCTGGCCGAGCAGCGCTGGGGCGTCGCCGACGAGGTGGTCGTGGAGCTGCAGCCCGACGACACCGTCCCGCCCGGCTCGTTCAAGATCATCGCTGACGTGCGCAAGGCCCGCACCCGCCGCGAGGACGAGGCCGGGCGCGGGGTCACGCTGCTCATCGACGACGGCCGGCGGTACACGGTCCAGGCCGGCGAGACCGTCATCGGCCGCGGCCGCCAGGTCGACCTGCGCGTGCGCGACGAGGGCGTGTCGCGGCGGCACGCGGCGCTGCGCTACGACGGCAGGACGGTGGTGCTGACGGACCTCGGCTCGACGAACGGCACGCTGCTCAACGACCGCCCGGTGACCGAGCCCGTGGCCGTGAACCCCGGCGACGTGATCACGCTGGGCGGCGTGACCCTGACCGTCCAGGGCATGCGCTGACCCACCGCCCGCCAGGGTCCACAGTGGACGCCATCGGGCCGGCGATTCCAACCGACAGGCCCAATGAGTCCGGCTCTCGGACCGCTAGGATCGAGCGGCATGACCCGGTCCGCGGACACCTTGGGCGATGCGCGCGAAATCCTCCTGGGCAGGCGTTCGGCGACGATCAAGCTCCTCGACACGCTGCTCGGCGCCGGAATCCTCGCCGCGGGGCCGATCGGCCTGGCCACGGGCCAGCCGTGGCTGCTCGCGGCGTGGGGCTGGATCGACCAGAAGAACGAGCTCATCGTCCGGCTGGACGAGCTGGTGCGCAAGGGCCGTGCGAAGCTGCGCAAGTCGTCGGGCCGGCCGCGGCACGAGCTGCTCGCGGCCACGCACGCGGCCCTGACGGCCGGCGCGTTCTTCGCCGCGCTGCGCGACGAGCTCGGCCCGGTGTACGACGAGCTGGAGCTGACTGAGGCCGACCTGGCCCGGCTGAGCGTGACCGCGGACCAGCGCGAGGCGCTGCACAAAACGGTCGACCTGCTGCTGCGGATCCCGATCGACCTGCCGTGGTCCGGCCGCGGGTTCGAGGCCAACCTGAAGGGCCAGATCCTGCCCCACTACCTCATGCTCACTGCCAGGTGCCTTGACTTCTTCACCGGCTTCCGGGCCTTCTCCGCGAACCTCGGCGAGTATTCGCCGCGCCGCGCCGACGCGATCGCGCAGCGGGCGGCCGAGCGGTATCGCGCCGACTTCCTCGGCCTGGCCGCGGAGATCCCGGAGTTCCGGATCTGGGCGGAGTTCGGCGAGCACCTCGCCGAGCAGAACGCCCTCGCGCGGATCGAGGAGCTGACGCGGTTCCTTGCCGCCCCGGCCAAGGCCGCCCGGCCGGCGCTGCGCAACCTCCATCGCGCCGTCCTCGCCGCGCCCATCGTCGACCTCGAGGAGGCGACCGGCGATGTCACGGCCGTGCGGGTGCCGAGCGTGGAGCGCGGGTACATCGAGCCGGCGTTCCGCTGGGCGGTGATGGGCCCGGATTCGCTGCCCGCCCACGAGGACTGGTGGGGCCGGCAACCCCTGGGGTTAGACCTCGCCGGATTCGTCGCGGCCCACGTCGTGTCGCCCGCCGCCGCCGAGCGGCCGATGGTCGTGCTCGGCCACCCGGGCAGCGGCAAGAGCCTGTTCACGAAGGTCTGCGCCGCGCGGCTCGACGCGTTCGTCACCGTCCGGGTGCCGCTGCGGGACGTTCCCGACCCGACGGCCGGCGTGTACCGCCAGATCGACGACGTCCTGCGCGCGGCCAGCCACGAGCAGGTCGAGTGGCGGACGCTGTGCGAGTCCGGGGGCCCTGCGGTGCGGGTCGTGCTGATCGACGGCCTCGACGAGCTGATGCAGGCCACCGGGGCCACCGAGTCGCGGTACCTGCGCAACGTGATGGACTTCCAGCGCACCGAGGCGGCCGTCGACGGCCCGGTCTCCGTCATCGTCACCTCACGGACGCTCGTCGCCGACCTGGCCGCGATCCCCGAGGGCTGCCTCGTGGTGCGGCTGGAGGAGTTCACCGACGAGCAGATCGACGCCTGGGCCGGGCGCTGGGCCGAGGCGAACGAGCCCGGCGTCGCGGCCGGTCAGGTGCGCCCGGTCGCGGCCGACGCGCTGCGGGGCTACGGCGACCTAGCCCGGCAGCCGCTGCTCCTGTTGCTCCTGGCGATCGTGGCCGCGGATCGGGAACTGCCCGCCGACGGTACGTCCGTCGGCCTCTACCGCATGCTCCTCGACGACTACATCCGCCGTGAGCTGGCCCGGCCCGACAACCAGGCGTCCGGCCTCGCCGAGGACGAGCGGCGGGAGGCCGAACTGTGGAAGCTCGGCCTGGTCGCCTTCGGCATGCTCAACCGCGGCCGCCAGCACCTCGCCGAGCGCGACCTCGAGGCCGACCTGCTGGCCCTGCCGGGCCCGATCCCGGTCGCCGAGGTCCAGCGGCGCGACCTGGGCCGCTCCCTCGATCCGGCGCGCCGCATCATCGGCCGCTTCTTCTTCGTCGTCGCGGCCGAGGCCGACGGCGGCGCCGGCGGCCGCAGCTACGAGTTCCTGCACGCCACGTTCGGTGACTATCTTGTCGCCTTTCACACCTTCGAGCTGCTGCGGGACGCGGCCGCCGCCCGCTCGCTGCGCACGGCGTCGCAGTCCTGGGACGACGATCTGCTGTTCGCGCTGCTGTCCCAGCGGCTGCTGGCGGGGTACGGCTCCCGCGCCCTCGGCCTCTTCGCCGAGCAGGCCCGCGGCGACGCGGCCGTCGCGGGCGTACTGGAGCACATCGCGGCCATCGCGCAGGACCGCTGGGGCCCGGGCCGCCACGCCGCCTACGCCCCGTCGAGCCGGGTCGCCGTCCAGCGCATCGCGACCTACTCGGCCAACATCGTCTCCCTGCGGCTGGCCATGGCCGACGAGCCGGTGGAGCTCGCCCGCCTGTGCCCGCCGCACGCCGACGTCCGCTCGTCGTGGGCCAACCAGGTCCGCCTGTGGGACGCCGCGCTGCAGCCCCTCGCCGGGCGGGCCGCCTTCATCAGCGGGCTACACGTGGTGGACGGCGACGGTCTGACGGCTTCGTGGCGTCCGTCCTCTGGCTATCTCGATGAGATGGTGGAGATCGCTGCTCTGAACGAGCCTCGCGCGATGCAGCTCGCCGCCGGACGGGCGCTGCTCACCGGTGACGACGGCCCCATGGACCAGCCGGGCCCGGCGATGGCGCGGGATCTGGCGGAGCTGCTGCTGCGCGGCTACGCCTCCCCGGAAAGCCTCGCGATCCTCGCCGACGTGAGCCGCATCCCCGGCGAGCTGCACGACCTCGCACTTAGTGCGGCGGCCCGGCACGGCGGAAGTCTCGACGCCGCGACGGCGAACGATGTCCTGACCCTTCGCAGCAAGCGCATGGACGAGGCCCACGCGATGCTGGCGGTGCGGCACGGGATCCCGGTCAAGCAGACAGGCTCGAGCGAGCTCTGGGCTATCATGCTCCGCCTGGGGGCCCAGCTCAACGGCGTGCGCTCGGGCGGGGTCAGCGACACACCCGAGGGCCGGGCGATGCTCGCGCTGCCGCCCGAGCTCGCCCGCAAACTCATTCCGGAACTCGCGGCCTCGCTGCTGTCAGCGCGGGAGCAGGACCAGGCGTGAGGAGGCCGAGCCCGTGGCCTGGGCCTGCCAGGCGCTCGGGGCGTCGGACAGGGGGACGGCCTCGTACGAGACGCTCAGGCGGCCCGCCGCGGCGTGGGCCGCGATCGTGCGCATGGTCTGCGCCCGCTCCGGCTTCGTCAGGGAGTTGTTCGTGTAGCCCAGAATCCGCAGCGAACCGCTGCGCAGCGTGGCCGAGTCGAAGGGCGCCGTCGGGGCGGCCGAGCCGCCCAGGTTGACCAGGCGGCCGCCCGGGCGCAGCACCTGCAGCGCCGCCGCGGCCGGCACGCCGAAGAGCGGGTCCAGCACCAGGTCGAGCGGGCCGTCCAGCGCCGGGCGCAGCCGGGCGGCCAGGCCGGGCACGGTGTCGTCGTCGAGCAGGGGCACCACGGCGTCCGCGCCCAGGGCGGCGGCGCGGGATCGGGCCTGCGCGGAGCGGCAGGCCGCCACCACGCGGCGGGCGCCGAGCAGGCGGGCGATCTGGATCGCCGCCTGCCCGACGATGCCGCCGCCGCCCAGGACCAGCACCTGCTCGCCGGTGCGCAGGTCGCCGCACGAGGTGAGGGACTGCCACGCCGCGACGGCGGACAGGCCCAGTGCGGCGACCAGCGCGGGGTCGGCGGCCGGGGGCAGTTCGACGACGTCGTCCGGGAGCACGTGGCAGAACTCCGCCATGCTCCCGTCGCCGGGGCGCATGCCGGCGTCGGTGGCGAACCACACGGGCGTGCCGTCGGGCAGCGCTCCGACGCCCTGGACCCCGGGGACGTACGGGACCGGCGGGGCGCCGAAGTACGACGTCCCGGTCGCGCACAGCACGTCCAGCGGCGTGATCGGCGCGGCGGTCACGGCCACCCGGACACCGCCGGACGGCGAGGGCTCGTGCGCGGCCACGACCGGCGGCTGTCCACATCGGACGATCAGGGCGGCCCGCATGTCAGGTCGCGATGTCCGGGTACGGCAGGTCGAAGTGTGCCAGCCGCAGCGCGTACTCCTTCTGGAACCCCAGCGGCTCGGGGTGATCGCGCTCGAACATCGCGATGAACAGCGTCAGTGTCAGGAACGGGTGCGCGCCGAGCTCGAACAGCGCCACGTAGTCGTGGCCGGCCAGCGCGGCCCGCTCCCGCGCCGAGAACGCCTGCCACGTCGAGGCCTCACCGGTGTGGCAGTTCAGCAGCGCGTTGGCCAGGTTGGCCTCCCACCACGCGACCGTCTCGGCGGGCTCGGTCCGGTAGCGCTCGACGAGCTCCGGGTCGCGGTCCACGGTGAAGAGGAACTTGTCCAGCAGGTACTTGCTCATGCCGGCCCCCCCGACGGATACCAGGTGAAGTACGCCTCCATGGTGTGGAACAGGTCGTAGGTGTCGACGTAGTCCGCCTTCCGGCCGGCCCCGGCGACGCCCATCATGAGCATGAAGTCCATGAACCCGTGCGTGGCGTTGCCCGGCGCGTGCAGGCTGTCCAGCGTCACCTCCGACAGGCACCCCTCGAGGTCGCCGTTGGCGATCCACTCCACGGCGCGGGCGTCGAACTCTGGGTCCGGGCCGTGCGGGCCGAACTGGCGGGGGCCGCCCAGCTCCAGCGACAGGTGCCCGGTGCCGATGACGGCCACGCGCAGGTCGCTCGGCCAGGCCTCGACGAGCTCGCGGATCGTCTGGCCGAGCTGGACGAAGCGCTTCGGCCGGGGCAGCGGCGGGGCGAAGATGTTCGTGTAGACCGGCACGATCGGCAGGTCGGCCTCGGGCCGCAGGGTGATGATCGGGCAGGTGATGCTGTGGTCGATGCGCAGCTCGTTGCTGAACGCGAGGTCGAAGCCCGCGTCGAGACCCTCCCGCAGCATGTACGCCGAAAGGTCCTCCTGCCCCGCGAGCCGCATCCGCGGCAGGCCGAACTCGCGCTCCTCGTTGTACCAGTTGGCGTCGTAGAACGGCGCCTTGCCGATGAGGAACTGCGGCATGTTGTCCAGCCACAGCTGGTGGAAGTGGTCCGAGCCGACCATCACCAGCACGTCCGGGCGGGCCTTGGTGAGCGTCTCCCGGAAGCGCAGGATCTTCGCCACCCACTCGTCGGCGAACGGCGGCCGGTCCTCGCCGGTGGCCGTGCTGGCCTTGTAGTAGAAGGGGTGGTGCGTCGAGGCGATCACCGCGACGATCTGGGCCACGGCGACTCCTTCCTTCTAGGGGGTGTACCGCGCGTTGCGGTCGACGGTCTTGTAGATCTCGAGGCCGAGGTTCGTGCGCCGCTCCTCGGCCAGGTGTCCGAGCAGGCCGGCCGCGCGGGCCAGCAGCGCGAACCCGCGCAGCATCTCCACCGGCAGGCCGAGGTCCGCGAGCGCGGCCCCGCAGACGCCGGCGCCGTTGAGCGGCAGGGTGCGGCCGAGGACCGCCGGGTGCACGCGGCCGATGGCCTCGAAGAGGCGCAGGTGCGGCCCGCGCAGGCCCTCGGCCTCGGCGATGCCGATGAGCACGGGGGTGCGCGGGTCCTGGACCTTGTGCACGGGGTGGCCGAGGCCGGGCACGAACCGGCCGGCCGCGCGCTGGTCCCGGACCGCCCGCTCGGCGAGTGCGTCCCAGTCCGCGTCGGTCGCGGGAAGGTCGCCCTGCCCCTGCAGTACCCCGGAAAGGAACCGCCCGCAGTCCTCGGTGACGCCCAGGAACCGGGAACCACCGCCCAGCAGACCCGCGGCCAGGGCGCCCTGGAGGGCCTCCGGGGCGCTGGCGTAGGTGACGCGCGCGGCGATCGCGGTGGGCGTGAACCCGTGGTCGGCCAGCGCGACGAGCACCGCCTCGAACACCCGCGTCTCACCCGGCGCGGGGCGACGGCCGGCCACCAGCCAGAAGGCCAGCTCGCCGAAGCCGACCTTGCCCATCAGGTCGGCCGCGAGGTCCTGGCCCAGCAGCCGGATCTGGTCGGCGTCGGACGTGCCGATGCCGGTGGGGAAGCTCAGCTCTTCAGCCATTGGCGGATCTCCTCGCCGTGCTCGTCCAGGGACGGGGGTGGCAGCTCGTAGCGCGGCGGTGTCGCCGAGAAGGTGATCGGGTTGCGCACGCCGGGGATGCCGCCGGTGACCACGACGGGGTCGAGCCCGAGTTTCTCGGCGTAGGCGACGCCGCCGTCGATCGTGTTGATCGGCGCGCACGGCACCCCGGCCGCGGTCAGCAGGGTGAACCACTCGTCCTTGCCCTTGGTGGCGAGCACCTCGACGAGCAGCGGGCGCAGGGCCTCGCGGTTGGCGGTGCGGTCCTGGTTGTGCGCGAACCGCGGGTCGTCGAGCAGGTGCTCCAGGCCGAGGACGCCGCACAGCTTGCGAAACTGCGGGTCGTTGCCCGCGATCACGATGAGCTCGCCGTCGGCGGTGGGCAGCGGCTCGTACGGGAACAGGCTCGGATGCGCGTTGCCCATCCGGAACGGCACCGTGCCGCCGGCGACGTAGCCGCTGCTGTGGTTCACCAGGCCCGACAGCGCCGAGGAGAGCAGGTTGACCTCGACGTGCTGGCCGCGCCCGCTGCCGGCCCGGTGGTGCAGCGCGGCGAGGATGCCCAGGCCCGCGTGCATCCCGGCCATCACGTCGAACACGGAGATGCCGGCCCGGAACGGCGGCCCGTCGGCGTCGCCGGTCAGGCTCATGAGGCCCGAGATGGCCTGGACCATGAGGTCGTACCCCGGCAGGGACGCCCCGGCCGCGGTGCCGAAGCCGGAGATGGACGCGTAGACGAGCTTCTCGTTGCGCTCGGCGAGGGTCTCGTAGTCCAGCCCGAACCGCTTGAGGCCGCCGGGCTTGAAGTTCTCGATGAGCACGTCGGCGCGCCCGGCGAGGGCCCGCGCGGCGGCGAGGTCGTCCGGATCGCGGAAGTCCAGCGCAATCGAGCGCTTGTTGCGGTTGATGCCGAGATAGTAGGTGGAGAGGCCGTCGCGAATCGGGGGCATCCACGTGCGGGTGTCATCCCCGCCCGGCCCCTCCACCTTGATGACGTCGGCGCCGAGGTCGGCCAGCAGCATCGTCGCGTACGGCCCCGCGAGAATCCGCGAGAAGTCCGCGACGAGCAGCCCGTCCAATGGTCCCACGCTGCCTCCGTCCGCTCTACGGACAACCGTCCGCAACTCGTTGACACGGTACATCACCGAGAACAGAATCACACCACCTAACCAATCTGCCCGCCAGGCGGACGGACGTCCGAGATTGGAGCCCCTAATGGGCGCAGTCATCTTCCGCAACGCACTGGTCCTCACCATGGACGACACCCACACCGTGCTCCCGGGCACCGATGTCCTGATCGTCGACGAGCGCATCGCCGAGATCGGCGTCGGCCTCACCGCCCCGCCCGGCGCGCAGGAGATCGACGCCTCCGGCGGCATCCTCATGCCGGGCATGATCGACACGCACCGCCACATGTGGCAGACCGCGATGCGCGGCTACGGCGCGGACTGGACCCTGACCCAGTACTTCGTCTGGTACTACCTGGAGTCCGGCAAGCACTTCCGCCCCCAGGACATCTACGCCGGCAACGTGCTCGCGGCCTGGGAGGCCCTCGACGCCGGCGTCACCACGACCGTCGACTGGTCGCACGGCCTGCAGACCACCGAGCACGCCGACGCGGCCGTCGACGCCCTGGAGTCGGTGCCGGGCCGGTTCGTCCTCGCGTACGGCAACATCCAGCAGGGCCCGTGGGAGTGGTCGGCCGCGCCCGAGTTCCGCGACTTCATCCGCCGCCGCATCACCGGCTCGGACCTGCTCGGCTTCCAGATGGCCTTCGACGTCACCGGCGACCCGGCGTTCCCGGAGAAGGCCGCGTTCGAGGTGGCCCGCGACCTCGGCGTGCCCGTCACCACCCACGCGGGCGTGTGGGGCGCGACCAACGACGACGGCATCCGGCTCATGCACGAGCACGGGTTCATGACGCCGCAGACGGTCTACGTGCACGCGGCGACGCTCACGCACGACTCGTACCACCGCATCGCCGCGACCGGGGGCAGCGTCTCGGTGTCGACCGAGAGCGAGCAGAGCGCCGGGCAGGGCTACCCGCCCACCTGGACCCTGCGCGACCACGACATCCCCGTGTCGCTGTCGATGGACACCAGCGTGTGGTGGAGCGGCGACCTGTTCTCCGCCATGCGCACGACCCTCGGCGCCGACCGGTCCCGCGAGCACCTCGTGGCCCACGACCGCGCCGAGACCGTCACCCACGTGCACCTGCGCGCCGAGCAGGTCGTGGACTGGGCGACCCGGGGCGGCAGCCGGGCCCTCGGCCTCGACGACCGGATCGGCAGCATCCAGACGGGCAAGAAAGCCGATGTCGTACTGCTCAAGAACGACGCCAGCCCCGTCATGTTCCCGATCCTCAACCCGTACGGCCACGTCGCCTTCCAGGCCCAGCGCGGCGACGTGCACACCGTCGTGGTCGACGGCCGCGTGGTGAAGCACGAGCACCGCCTCGTCGGGGCCGACCTCGCCAAGGCCCGCGCCGACGTCGAGGCGACCGTCGAGCACCTCATCGCCACCATGGGCCGCGACGCGTGGGAGCGGGGCATGAACCCCGACATCCCGGAAACCAAGGTGATGGACAATCCATACACGTACACCGACTACGACGCCGGCTCGGCGCAGTGGAAGCAATAGGGAAGGGTCTTCATGCCACGCGAAGCGGGACCGGACTTCATCGAGGCTCTCGCGCGCGGTCTGGACGTGGTGCGCTGCTTCCGGCCGGGCCGGCCGGTGATGACCCTCAGCGAGGTCGCCACCGCCACCGGCCTGGCCCGCCCCACCGTCCGGCGAATCCTGCTCACCCTGGAGGAGCTCGGCTACGTCCGCTCGTCGGGTGAGCGCGGCTTCGCGCTCACCCCCCGGGTGCTGGAGCTGGGCATGGCCTACGTCAACGCGCTGTCCGTGTGGGACGTGGCCCGCCCGCACATGGAGCGCCTGGTCGCCGCCACGGGCGAGTCGACGTCCCTGGCCCAGCTCGACGGGTCCGACATCGTGTACGTGGCGCGGGTGGCGGTGCCGAAGATCGTCACCCTCGCCGTCAACATCGGCACCCGCTTCCCCGCCCCGGCGACCTCGATGGGCAAGGTCCTCCTGGCCGCCCTCACCCCCGACGAACTGACCGCCCGGCTGGCCGAGCCGACCCGCTCGGGCATCGACCCGCGCTGGCGCCCGCCGCGCGAGGAGCTCGACGCGGCCCTGCGCGAGGTCCGCACGAAGGGCTGGGCCCTCGCCGACCAGGACCTCGCGCCCGGCATCCGCTCGGTCGCCACGGGCCTGCGCAACGGCGAGGGCCGCGTGGTCGCGGCCATGAACGTGACCGTCCACGCCGCCGAGACGACCGTCGAGCACCTGCTGGAGCACCACCTGCCGCTGCTGCTGCGCGCCGCGGCCGACATCAGCCACGACTGGTCGCTGCTGGGCACCGTCCCGCTCGCTACCGCAGCGCGCTGAGCTCCGCCGCGCTCGGCAGGCCCGCCCGCGCGCCCACGGCCGTCGTGGCCAGGGCGCCCGCGGCGCAGGCCAGGCGAGCGGCCTCGTCGAGGTCGTGGCCCGCGTCCAGGGCCCACGCCAGCGCCCCGCAGAAGGCGTCGCCCGCGCCCGTGGTGTCCACCGTGGCCACGCGGTGGCCCGGGATGTCGACGGTGCCCGACGCGCGGTGGATGCGGCACCCGGCCGCGCCGAGCGTGACGACCACGGCCTTCGCGCCCCCGGCCAGCAACGATGCGGGGGAGCCGAGCACGGCCAGCTCGTGCTCGTTGGGCACCAGCACGTCCACGAGCGACAGCAGTTCGGGCGGCAGTGGTACCGCCGGTGCCGGGTTGAGCACGAACGTCCATCCGCACCGGGCCGCCGCCAGCACCGCGTCCAGCGGCACCTCGAGGCTGGCCAGCAGCACGCCCTCGCCGGTCAGGGCGGGCACGTCGGCGGGGGAGAGGTTCGCGTTGGCGCCGGGCACGACGGTGATGGCGTTCTCGCCGGTGTCGTCGACGAGGACGACCGCGAGGCCCGTCGGGGCGGTGTCGTGCACCACGCCGGACAGGTCCACGCAGGACAGTGAGGCCGCGTCGAAATCGGGCCCGACGCGGGCGATCAGGCGGCACGAACCGCCGAGCCGTGCGACCGCCGCGGCCTGGTTGCCACCCTTGCCCCCGTGGCCCGTCGAGGAGCCGGTCGCGATGACGGTCGATCCGGGCGCGGCGATGCTGGGCACCCGCACCACGAGGTCGGCATTGACCGCCCCGATCACCACGACGCTCACAGACGGGATCGTACGTGAGCGGGACCTACTCGTGCGTGAGGGCGAGCAGCGCCGCGTGGGTCTCGGCGTCCGCGGCCGCGATCAGGCCGCCCGGGCCGGGGGTCACGGGGTGGCCGTGCAGGTCGGTCACGACGCAGCCCGCGGCCTCGCACAGGGCGATGCCGGCCGCGAAGTGGACGCTGGCGGCGACGTCGCCGTCGGTGAGGTACGCCGCCCGCCGGCCCGTCGCCACCCAGGCCAGGGCCAGGGTCGTGGACAGGACGCGGGGGCGGAACCGGGCCTCGAACGCCGGGTTCGTGAGCAGGCGGGCGACCCGGATCGCGGGGGCGTTCGGGTACGGCGGGTCCAGGTTCAGGTCGACCAGGGCCGTGTGCGCGCAGGGGCGTAGGGGGCCCCGGGTGGAGTACAGCTGCCGGGAGAACGGATCGGCGACCGCGGCGGCGATGGTTCGCCCGGCGGCTCGCAGGGCGACGTTGACCGCCACCGCCATCGTGCCCGAGGCGAAGTTCAGGGTGCCGCAGAGCGGGTCCACGAGCCAGGTCCGCCCGGTGGCTCCCGGTCCGCTGTGGCCGCTCTCCTCGCCGAGGACCGCGTCGCCGGGGCGGGCGGCGCGCAGGACGGCGAGGATCGCGGCCTCGGCCTCCAGGTCCGCCGCGGTCGCGAAGTCCCCGTCGCCCTTGTCGACGCGGGCGAGGTCGTCGCCGAAGCGGGAGCGCACCACGGCGGCTCCCGCCTCGGCCGCGGTCACCGCGAGCTCATGGTCGCTCAGCATCCGGCGAGTGTACGGCCGCTGAGCCTCCGAGCCTGAACGACGGCAACGCCTGGTTCCGTCCGGGTCGCGGCACGCGGCGGACGAGCCGTGGTCGCCGCGGGCCGGATGCGGACCATGTCCACGCGGCCACGATCCCGCGCCGGGGTGCCCGCGCCGCGTGGACGGGCGCGGGCTCGCCCCGCGACTCCCCCGGAGGTTAGAGGCCGAGCTCGTTGAAGAGGTACAGCCAGATCTCGCTGCGCGTCGGGAACGCGGGGATGGCGTGGCGCAGGCGGCCGAGCGGCACCTCGCCCACCACCGCGATCGTCGCCGCGTGCAGGAAGTCCGCGACCTCGGAGCCGGTGATCGTGGCGCCGACGATGACCTGGCGCTCCTCGTCGATCACGAACCGGCTCGTGCCGCGGGCGCCGTTGCCGTAGTAGGAGCCGCCCGCGTTGCCCGACGTCGGCAGGTCGACCACGCGCACGGTGATGCCGGCGGCGCGGGCCGACTCGGCGGTGTGCCCGACCGCGGCCACCTGGGGGTCGGTGAAGATGACGCGCGGGGCGCCGCTGCCGTCGGCCAGGTGGGTCGCGGCCATCGGCCGGCCGAGGATGTGCCCGGAGGCCAGCGCGGCCTGGTACTTCGCCATGTGCGTGAACAGCGCCCGGCCGTTGAGGTCGCCGACGACGTACAGCCAGTCGTGGCCCGGCACCCGGGTGTGCTCGTCGACGGTGACGTACCCGTTCTCGGCCAGCCCCACCGAGGCGAGCCCGAGCCCGCTCGTCTCCGGCACCCGCCCGGTCGCCACGAGCAGCTCGTCGCCGGTCGCGGTGCTGCCGTCGCCGAGGGTCACCACGACCGTCTCGCCGTCACGGCGCACCGCGGTCGCCTTCTGCGCGGTGCGGATGTCCACGCCCAGTTCGCGCAGCGACGCGGTGACCTGCTCGCACGCGAACTCCTCCTCGCGGGGCAGCAGCCGCCGCTCGCCCTCGATGAGCGTCACCTTCGAGCCCAGGGAGGCGTACGCCTGGGAGAGCTCCGCCCCGACCACCCCGCCGCCGAGCACCACCAGCCGCCCCGGCAGCGTCTTCGCGGTCGTGGCCTCCCGGTTGGTCCAGGGCCGGGCCTCGGCGAGCCCCTCGATCGGCGGCAGCGCCGGCGCGGTCCCGCCCGCGAGGATCACCGCCCGGCGCGCGACGAGCGCGGCGTCGCCGACGACCACCCGCCGCTGTCCGTCGAGGCGCCCCCGCCCGCGGAACAGGGTGATGCCGCGCTCCTGCAGCCACGGCAGCTGCCCGGCGTCGTCGAGGTCGCCGATGAGCTCGTCGCGGCGGCGCAGCACCGCGGAGGCGTCCAGCGGCCCGGTGACCGCCTCCCGCACGCCCGGCACGCGGCGCACCTCGGCCAGCAGCTCGCCCGGGCGCAGCAGGGCCTTCGACGGGATGCAGGCCCAGTACGAGCACTCCCCGCCGACCTTGCGGTCCTCGACGATCGCCACGTCCAGCCCGGCCTCGGCGAGCCGCCCGGCCGCGACCTCGCCGCCGGGTCCCGCTCCCACGACCACGACGTCGAAGCTGTGTTCCTGCATCAGGGTTCCTTCCCCTTCGCCTCCTCGGTATCTCGACCGTACGCGCACGGGTGGCGGGGTTGCGCCGGGGCGGAACAATGTGGGTGTCGGTTCTTACAGGGGAGGCACCCGGTGCACGTTCAGGACTATCTGTCCGCCATCGTCTTCGGCGCCGTCATCGGCGTCGTGGCGCGCATCATCCTGCCCGGCCGCCAGTCCATCGGCATCATCTTGACCACCCTGATCGGCATGGGCGCCGCGGTGGCCGGCACGTGGGCCGCGGACCGGTGGGACCTGCACAGCGACAAGCACTTCACGGTCGCCGGGCACAACTACGACTGGCTGGTCGTCGGTGTCCAGGTCGGCATCGCCGTCGTCGGTGTCGGCGTCGCCGCCGCCCTGACCAGTGTCTTCCGCTCGGACGACCGGCACCACCACCACGACCGCTACGACTACGACCGGTAGCCTCAGCGCTCGTTGAGCAGCCGGGCCAGGTGGGCCTGGTCCTCCAGGATCGCGGTGATGCGCGACTGGACCGCGTCCATCTGGCCGATCGTGTCGCTCGTGGTGTGGATGCCGGCCGAGACCGAGCGGGCGCTGTCCTGAATCCCGGCGATCTGCTCGGCCACCTTCTGCGTCGCCGCCGCGGTCTCGCGAGCCAGGTCCTTCACCTCGCCCGCGACGACCGCGAAGCCCTTGCCGACGTCGCCGGCCCGGGCCGCCTCGATCGTGGCGTTCAGGGCGAGCAGGTTGGTCTGGTCCGCGATCGAAGAGATGATCTTGATGACGTCGCCGATCGCCGCCGACGCCCGGCCGAGCGCGTCGACCTCGCCCGTCATCGTCGACGCGCGGCTCACCGCCTCCTGGGCCACCCCGGCCGCGTCGCTGCTCGCCTCCCGCAGCCGGGCGATCGACTCCAGCAGCATCCGGCCGGTGCGCTCCGCCGCCTCCCCGGCCCGCACGATGTCCAGCCGCTGGGAGACCAGCTGCTGCACGTTGCGCAGCGCCGAGGCCCGCGACTCGCTCAGCGAGATCCGCTCCGTGGTGAAGAAGTCCATGGTGCCGACCACCCGGCCGCCCGACTGGATCGGGAAGCAGACACCCGAGCGCACCCCGGCCCGCTGCGCCGCCGGCGCCCGCACGCAGTCGGTCAGCTCGGCGAGGTCGGCCACGAACACCAGGTCGCGCGCCCTCCACGCCCGGCCCGACAGGCCCACGCCCTCGGCGAACGTGGCCGCGAGCGTCACCTCGCGGAACTCCGGCCCGGCCGAGCCGGACTCGTAGCGGAACGCGAGCACCGGGCCGGTGCCGCGGTCCTCGACCTCCCAGTACGACCCGTAGGCCCACCCGAACGAGCTGCGCACCTTCTCCAGCGCCGCCCGGATCGCCGCCTGGCTGTCGCTGGAGTGCCCGAGCGCCGTCACCACCTCGGTCACCGCCGCGCGGTCCTTCGCGTCCTGGCGCAGCTCGGCCGCCGCGAGCACCTGGGTGCGCGCGAGCTCGGCGATGCGCAGGATCGCGTTCCACTTCTGCGTCCTGGGCTCGTCGACGTGGAAGCGGTACGGCGAGTAGTACTCGAACACCGCGACCACGCGCCCGTCCCGCACGACGGGCACGACCGAGGCCGCGACCATCCCGGCCCGCACCGCCTCCGCCGCCCGCGGGCAGTCCCGCACCTCGGTCAGGTCGCCCGCGTAGATCGCCTGCCGGCTCTGGGCCGCGCGCGTGACCATGCCCGTCGGGGCCGCCCGCACCCGGTCGAGCGCCGGCCCGGTGGCGAACCCGATCTCCAGCGTGCCGCCGGGCCCGGTCGGCAGCCAGACGGCGCCGTACTGGTAGCCGTACGAGCGCACCAGCGACTCGACGGTGATCCGCCAGGTGCTCGCCTCGTCGGCCGCCCCGCTGAGCGCGGTGACGAGCTCCTCGAGCGCCTCGACATCCCTCGGCGCCGGCTCCGGGTGGCCGGACGATGCTGAACGCGACAACAGCCTCACGCCAGGCCATCGTCACCCGGGAGCGCTTCTGTAGCTATTCGGTTCGCACATGGAACTTCCAGGAAAACGGACATGAACCGCCCATTCGCCTGGATCGTCGAAAACCCTGCGCGACTGGGCGGCCGGCGAACGACGTGATCGACAACGGTCGGGGCGGTGCGGGACGCGCGGGCGCGGGAACCGCTACCGTGTGCGCCATGGCAACGATCGGTGACGTGGCGAAGCAGGCGGGAGTCTCCCCGAGCACGGTCTCGTATGTCCTCAGCGGCAAGCGGACCATCTCGGACGAGACCCGCGCGCGGGTCCTCGCCGCGATCGAGGTGCTCCGCTACCACCCGCACGCCGGGGCGCGGGCGCTGGCCAGCAACCGGTCCAACGTCATCGCGCTGATCATGCCGCTCTACACCGGCCTGTACGTGCCGATCCTCATGCAGTTCGTGATCTCCGTGGTGACCGCCGCGCGCCGGTTCGACCACGACGTGCTGCTGCTCACCCAGGACGAGGGGGAGAAGGGCCTGGAGCGGGTGTCCGCGAGCTCCCTCGCCGACGGGCTCATCGTCATGGACATCGAGGAGCACGACCCCCGGCTGCCGCGGCTGCGCACCCTCGGCCGGCCCTCGGTGCTCATCGGCTTCCCGGCCGACGGGACCGGGCTGACCTGCATCGACCTGGACTTCGCGGCGGCCGGCGCGCGGTGCGTGGACCACCTCGCCGACCTCGGGCACCGGTGCGTGGCGCTGGTCGGGTCGCCGCCGGAGGTGTACGAGCGGGGGCTCGGCTTCGCCCGCCGCACCGCCGACGGGTTCCACGAGGCGCTGCGCCGGCGGGGACTCACCGGGTCGACGGTGCCGTGCGAGCCGTCCCCGGACGCCGTGCACGCCGTGGCGGAGTCGCTGCTGGCGCGCCATCCGGACCTCACGGCGGTCGTGGTGCACAACGAGCCGGCGGTACCGCTGCTGCTGGACGCCTTCGCCGCGCTCGGCCGGTCCGTCCCGCACGACGTGTCCGTGGTGGCCATCGGCCCCGACGACCTCGCCGAGCGGTCCAAGCCCCGGCTCACGTCGGTCGGCATCCCGGCGGAGGAGATCGGCCGGCGCGCGGTGGAGCTGGTCGCGGCGAAGCTCGACGGCCGCCCCGTCCCCGACGCGACGCTGGTCGAGCCGGTGCTGGTGCCGCGGGACAGCGCGGGCCCGATCCGCTGACGGGACAACCGGCAAGGCCATGATCCGGTACCGTGTGCGCCGCCCCGTCCGCGAGCCCACCCGGAGCTGAGCCGCCCATGTCCGAACTCTCCTGCCGCTTCTGCCACCGGACGCCCGCCGCGAACGTACGCTTCCACGGCCACCAGGGCATGCTGGTCCTGATGCGCTTCAGCCGCCTCGACGGCCCGTTCTGCCGCGACTGCGGGCTCGCCGCCTACCGCGACATGAGCGCGCGGACGATGGTGCGCGGCTGGTGGGGCGTGTTCTCGCTGTTCGCCACCGCGGGCGTGCTCCTGCTCAACACGGCCCGCCGCGGCCGGGTGGCGGCGCTGCCGCAGCCGCAGCGGGAGCGCAACGAGCACACCCTGGACCCCGGCAAGCCGCTGCTGGACCGCCCCGCCGCCTACGGCCTGCTGGTGCCGGCGCTGCTGCTCGTCTTCGTCGGCTGGTCGGTCGTCAACGGCGGCTGAGCCGGAGCACCGGGTGGCCGCGCGGCCGGCTAGGACAGGTAGTCGGCGACGGTGATCGACCGCTGGCGGGCCAGCAGGGCCGAGACGCCCTCGGCGGTGAGCGGCTCGGCGAGGTGGTAGCCCTGGCCCCGGGTGTAGCCGAGCTCGCGCAGCACCGCGGCCTGCTCGGCGCTCTCCACGCCCTCGGCCACCGTGTCCAGGCCGAGGGCCCGGGCCAGCTGGATCACCGCGCGGGCGACCGCCTGGCGGGCGTCGGCCGCCGCGGGCCGGCCGTCGTCGATCTCGATGCCGTCCACGAAGGACTTGTCCAGCTTCACGATGGCGGCCGGGAAGGCGCGCAGCAGGCTCAGCGAGGACTCGCCGGTGCCGAAGTCGTCGAGGGCGAGCCGGATGCCGAGCCGGTCGAGCTCGTGCAGGGTGCGCGACACCTGCTGGCCGCGCAGGACCGCCGACTCGGTCACCTCCAGCACCAGGTGCTCGTACGGCAGGCCGGTGTCGGCCAGGGCGGCGGTCACGTCGGCGACGAAGTCGGGGTCGTGCAGCTGGCGCGCGGAGACGTTCAGGCCCGCCTCGAGCAGGCTGCCGGGGCCGAACTCGGCGCGCCAGCGGGCCGCCTGGCGGCAGGTCTCGCGCAGCACGAACAGGCCCAGCGGCACGATGAGGCCGGTGCGCTCGGCGGCCGTGATGAACTCCGCCGGGCTGATCACGCCGCGGACCGGGTGGTGCCAGCGCACGAGGGCCTCGACGCCGACGACGCGGTGGTCGGCGAGGCGCAGGATCGGCTGGTACACGACCCGGAACTCGTCGTTGTCCAGCGCCCGGCGCAGCTCCCCGCCGAGCTGCATGTGGGCCAGGACCGGCTCGGCCATGCCGTCGACGTACCGCACGAACCCGGCCTTGCCCCGCTGCTTGGCCGTATACATGGCCACGTCGGCGTCGCGCAGCACCGAGTCGACGGTCGCCCTGACCGGCTGGTCGGGCCAGGCGGTCGCGATGCCGACGCTGGCCTGCACGAGCAGCCGGTGCGCGCTGATCGGCTGGTCCAGCGCGGCCAGCAGCCGCCGGGCGAGGACCTCGGGGTCGGCGCCGGCCCCGGTGAGCAGCACCGCGAACTCGTCGCCGCCGACGCGCACCGGCAGGCCGTCCGTGCCCACCTCGGCCCGCAGCAGCCGGGCGACGGAGACCAGCAGCTCGTCGCCGACGCCGTGGCCGAGCAGGTCGTTGACGGTCTTGAAGTCGTCGAGGTCGACGAGCAGCACGTGGGCGGGCTCGGCCGCGGCCAGGGCGGCGGCGATCCGGTCGCGGAACAGCGCCCGGTTGGCCAGGCCGGTGAGCCCGTCGTGGCTGACCTCGTGCTGCAGCCGCTCCTCCTGCACCCGCGTGCTGTGCAGCAGCCGGGCGTTCTCCCGGAACGCGAGGTACTGCCGCAGCGTCACCAGCACCGTGACGAGCACCGCGGCGAGCAGTACCACGCGGCTGGGCCAGCCCAGCGGCGCGCCGAGCGCGACGGCCACGAGCGGCACGTCGGCCGCGGCCACGGCGAGGTAGGGCAGCAGCACCCCGCCGCGGCCGCGGGCGCGGCGCAGGCCCAGGTCGGCCCGCACCTGGGCGAGGACGGCGAGGGTGGCCAGCAGCGGCGTCAGCGGCATCACGATCGCCTGGGCGGGCGCGCTGCCGGCCGCGCCGAGCCGGACCGCGAGGACGGTGACGATCGCGGCGGTGACCCCGCCGGCGGCCGCCATCAGCCGGATCGCGTCGCGGTCGACGGGCCCGCCGGCGACGTAGGACACCTTCGTGGCCGCGCCGACCGCGACGAGGAGCCCGAGCCCGGTGAGCACCATCGCCTGCGGGCTCCACGGCTCCGCGGCGGCGATCATGGGGGCCAGCCCGGCGTACCAGAGCACGACCGCGCAGCCGAGGAACCCGATGGTGCGGTCCAGCAGCATGCGCCACCACTCGACGCCCTCGGCGGCGACGACGGGCACCCGGATCATGGCCCAGATCGCGACGAGGAACCCGACCGCGGCGCACGCGGCGGCCGGCACCGGCATGGGGTGGGTCCGGGCCTCGGTGGAGTGCACGAGCATGTCGACGGCGAACCAGGCGTAGCCGAACGAGATGAGCGCGACGGCGGCGAGCATGGTGCGCCAGAACCGCCGCGCGACGGGCTGCAGATCGCCGGCGCGCAGCAGCCGGTACACGCTCACGGTGGCGAACACGCCGCCCAGCGGGGCGAAGACGTAGGCGATGGCCTCGGTGCCCGCCCCCACGGTCAGGTGGGCCACGCACCACACGGTGCCGAGGGCGGCCACCGCCGCGGCGGCGAGCACATAGCGCCGGGCCTCCCGGGTCACGGATGGAACGATAGCGTGCCCGTTGCGTGCCGGATCTCACCCGAACGTTCCGTTCCGGCCAGCGCATCAGCGCCGAATGGGCGGGCCTCCCGTCGATGCCCGCTCGGGGCCGCCCGCCGGCGCGGCGGCCGGCCGCGGGCGGGACCACCACTGGGCGAGGGCCACCGCGGCGAGCACGAGCAGCGCACCGCCGAGGGCGAACCAGACGCTGATCTCCGTCTTCCTGTGCTGCAGGGTCACCTGGCTGGGCAGGTCGTGCAGCACGTCGCCGAGGGCCTTGGCGTTGTCGGCCTTGAAGTACTTGGCCCCGGTCATCTCCGCGACCTTGGTCAGGGTCGGCTCGTCCATGTCCTGGAACCGCCCGCGGCCGCCGAAGCCGAAGCCGCCGCCGCCCGGCCCGCCGCGGAAGCTCTGGTTGCCGCTGATCTGGTTGCTGGAGCACACCATCGGCGAGGGCTGGTCGGTGCCGAAACCGATGGTGAAGACCCGCAGGCGGCGGGCGGCGGCCTGCTCGGCGGCGGTGATCGGGTCCACGCCGTCGGTGTTGCGCCCGTCGGTGAGGATCACGATCGTGTCGGGCTCGTAGTCGCCGCCGCCGGCCCCGGCGGTGCCCCCGTTGTCGGGAACCTCGACGCCCGTCGGGGGCACGTCGGGGTTGATCTCGGCGATGGCGTCGATCGAGGCGAGGATGGCCAGGCCGATGGCGGTGCCGCGGGAGGTCCGCAGCCCGTCGATCGCCTTGGCGAGCTTGTCCTTCTCGGTGGTGGGCGGCACCAGCAGGCCCGCGGTGCCGGAGAAGGCGACCAGGCCGATCTTCGCGCCGCCCTCGTGCTCGGCGATGAACTCCTTGGCCGCCGTCTGCGCGGCGGTCAACCGGTTCGGGTCGACGTCGGTGGAGCACATCGATCCGGAGACGTCGATGGCCAGCAGGATGGTCGCGGCGTCGTCGGGCACGAGCACCGACGCCTGCGGGCGGGCGGCGGCCGTGCCGGCGAAGAGGATGCCGGCGGCGAGCAGGCCGAGCGGGACGCGCCGGCGCCACGAGGAGCGGCCGGGCAGCGCGGCGCGCACGAGGGCCACGCTGGACAGGGTCACGGCCACCTTGCGGCGACGGCGGCGGCTCCACCACCGGTAGGCCAGCAGCAGCGGGAACGCCAGCAGGATCGTGAGGGCCCACGGCCAGGTCAGCGACATCAGAGGATCCGTCCGAACCAGGTGGTCATCAGTATGCCCCCGATGGTGAGCAGCAGCACCGCGATCGCCGCGGCCGCCCCGGTCAGCTCGACCGGCTTGCGCTCGGTGGTCAGCCGCAGGTCGAGCGACTGGTACACGTCGTGCAGCGCCTGCGCGTTCTCGGCGCGGTGGTAGTTGCCGGCCGTGGTCTGCGCGATCTGGGTGAGCAGGTCCTCGTTGAGCGACGTCGCCACCTGGTAGCCGTCGACCTCGACGGTCGCGCCGTCGACGGTGCCGACGCCGACGGTCTCGATGCGCACCCCCGCCTTCGCGGCCAGGCTCGCCGCCGCGAGGGCGTCGGGGCCGCCGGTGTCCTCGCCGTCGGAGAGCACGACGATCGTGGCGTTGCCGAAGTACCCGATGTCGGGCGCCGCCTCGCCCGAGTTCCCGTCCGGCAGGCTCACGGGCTTGCCGACGACGACCGTCAGCGAGGCGAGGATCGCCTGGCCCAGCGAGGTGCCCCCGTTGACCTGCAGGCGCTTGATCGCCGCGGCGGTCGCGTCGTGGTCGTCGGAGGGCTGCTGGGTGGTGAGCGCGCCCTGGTCGAAGGCGACGATGCCGATGTTGACGGTGTCGGGCTGGGCCGCGACGAACTCGGTCGCCGCGGACTTGGCGGCGGCGAGCCGGCTGGGCTGCACGTCCCCGGCCTTCATGCTGTTGGACACGTCGAAGGCGAGGATGACGGTGCCGGCGGCGCGCGCGACGGGCAGCGTGGCGGCGGGGCGGGCGACGGCGAGCAGCAGCAGGGCCGCCGCGGTCAGGAACATGACCTGCGGCAGGTGCCGCCGCAGCGCCGACCCGGCCCGCAGCGCGGCGGGGCGGCGGCGGTGCATCCGGAAGTACACGAGGAACAGCGCGACGGTCACGACCACCGCGACCGCCACGAGCAGCGGGTATTCGAACGTCATCGGCGCCTGCGCCCGGTGTCACGGACCATGGCGACCAGCGCCTGCAGCGGGTCCTCGTCGGTGCTGACCACATGCCCGCGCACCCCCGAGCGGCGCATGGCCTCGGCCACGCCGGCCTCGCGCGCGTCGACCTCGGCCCGCAGCCGCAGCCGGAACTGCGGGTCGCCGGTGTCGACGAGGATCTGCTCGCCCGTCTCGGCGTCCTCGACGACCACGAGCCCGAGGTCGGGCAGGTCCAGCTCGATCGGGTCGACGACCCGGATCGCGATCACCTCGTGGCGCAACGTGAGCCGGGTCAGCTGCGGCTCCCAGCCCTCGCCGATGAAGTCGGAGACGACGAACACGAGGCTTCTGCGCCGCGCGGTCGACGCGGCGAGGCGCAGCATGGCGGCGAGGTCCGTCGCGCCCCGCTCGGGGCCGCGGGTGGAGGCCCTTGCGATCTCATGAGCCAACCGCAGCACGTGTACCCGTCCGGCGCGCGGCGGCAGCACGAGCTGTTTCGCGTTGTCGTAGAGGATCGCGCCGACCCGGTTGCCGCCGTACGTGAGCAGCCGGGCCAGGCTGACGGCCAGCTCGGTGAGCGTCGCGTCCTTGCCGTTGCCGGCCGTGCCCACGCGCATCGAGGCCGAGAGGTCCAGCACCAGCCAGGCCGTGAGCTCGCGGTCCTCGGTGTACTGGCGCACGAACGGCTCGTCGAGGCGCGCGGTCACGTTCCAGTCGATGTGCCGCACGTCGTCCTCGGCGGTGTACTCGCGCAGGTCGGCGAAGTCGATGCCGGTGCCGCGGAAGACCGTGCGGTACGACCCCTGCACCTGCCCGTCGAGGCGGCGCAGGATCTGCCACTCCAGGCGGCGCAGCAGGCGATCCTCGGCCGTGGTCATGCGCTCAGCGGCTTCCGTCGCGCGCCGGGGCCGGTGCGGGCACGGCGACCGCGGCGAGCACCTGGGCCACGATCATGTCCGGGGTGACGTCGTCGGAGAGGGCCTCGTAGGACAGCACGAGCCGGTGGCGCAGCACGTCCGGGGCGAGCTCGTGCAGGTCCTCGGGCACCACGTAGTCGCGGCCGCGGATGAACGCCAGGGCCCGCGCGGCCAGCACCAGGTTGATCGAGGCGCGCGGGCTGGCCCCGAAGGTGACGTAGCGGGTCAGGTCGCCGAGCCCGACGTCGGCCGGGTTGCGGGTCGCGTTCGTGAGCCGCACCGAGTATTCGATCAGCGACGGGTCGACGTAGACCTCGTCGACCTGGCGCTGCATCTCCACGAGCCGGTCGGGGTCCACGACGGCCTGGGTGACGGCCTCGGGCAGGATGGCCCGCTCGACGATCACGAACTCCTCGGTCGGGCTCGGGTACCCCACCAGGACCTTCATCATGAACCGGTCGACCTGCGCCTCGGGCAGCGCGTAGGTGCCCTCCGACTCGATCGGGTTCTGGGTGGCCATGACCAGGAACGGCTTGGGGATCCGGTGGGTCTCCCGGCCGATGGTGACCTGCCGCTCCTGCATCGTCTCCAGCAGGGCGCTCTGCACCTTGGCCGGGGCCCGGTTGATCTCGTCGGCGAGCAGCAGGTTGGTGAAGACCGGGCCGAGGCTGACCTGGAACTCGCCGGAGGGCTGGTGGTACACCCGCGTCCCGACGATGTCGGCGGGCACCAGGTCCGGGGTGAACTGCACCCGGTGGAACTGCCCGCCGATGGCCGCCGCGAGGGCCTTCACGGCGAGCGTCTTGGCCAGGCCGGGGACGCCCTCGACGAGGATGTGGCCGCGGCTGAGCAGGGCGACCATGAGCCGCTCGAGGAGCCCGTCCTGCCCGACGATGGTCTTGCGGACCTCGTAGAGCACCTGCTCGACGGCGGTCGCGTTCGGTACGTCCATGCTCTTCCTTACCGTCATTGTTCCGGTCCTGGTTCACCGGGCCCGGTCGAGCCCGGGGCCGCGCCGGTGGGTACCGATCTTCCTCACCGTCATTGCTCCGGTCCTGGTTCCCCGGGGCCCGTCGAGCCCAGGGCCGCGCCGATGGGCACCGCGAAGCCGACGCCGACGAACGTGCCGGCCGAGGTGGGGTTGGCCAGCGCCACCACGATGCCGATGACCTCGCCCTTCGCGTTGACCAGCGGCCCGCCCGAGCTGCCCGGGTTCACGGCCGCGTCGAACTGGATGAGCCCCGTGAGCTTCGTGCCGTCCGGGTTGGCCGCGGCCCGGTCGAGCCCCGAGATGACGCCGGTGGTCGTGCTGCTGGTCAGGCCGAGCTGGTTACCGATGGCCACGACGTCGTTGCCGACCGCGATCCGTCCCGAGTTGCCCAGCACGGCCGGGACGAGCACGTCGGGCAGCGTCGCCGGCGTGAGCGTCGCGATGTCGAGCTCCGCGTTGGACCCGGCGACCCGCGCGGCCGACTCGGTGCCGTCGGCGAAGCGGACCTTGATCGCGGTGCCGCCCTTGACCACGTGGTACGCGGTCAGGATCGTGCCGGTCGCGTTGGCGACGACCCCGGTGCCGGTCGCGCCGCCGTCGGGGAGCGTCGTCTCGATGGTCACCACGGACGGCGCGACGGCCTGGTAGATCTGCGCCGTGGTGGGCGGCCCGGACGCGCTGGGCGAGGCCCCGGCCGAGGGCCTGGTCGCCGCGGGCGCCGCTCCTTCGCCGCCGGCCTGGAACGCGAGGATGCCGGTCGCGACGATGGCGAGCACGACGACGCCGACGCCGATGCCCAGGTCACGGCGGGTGAGTGCCACCGGCGTCCGGCTGCTCCTGCCATCCTGCCCGGGTTGCGGGTCCGGCTCCGGGCTCGGGCCGCCCGGGCTCGGGCCGCCCGGGCTCGGGCCGCCCGTGCTCGGGCCGCCCGTGCTCGGGCCGCCTGGGCTCGGGCTGCCCGTGCTCGGGCTGCCCGGTTTCGGTCCGGGCCATCTCGCGAGAGCGGGTTTCGCGGGCTCGCGCTGTTTGGAGCCGGGTTCCGCGATGACCGTCACCTCGGGGCCGGCCCACTGCCGCTCGGGCTTCCCGGCTGGGCGCATGGGGCAAAGATAGCGTCGGTAGCTCGGAGAACGGTAAGAGTGCGCTCGGTCGTGCGGCCTGGTGTCGTGCTCATGGTTCGTCATCCGCACGGGTTCGCGTTCGTGGTGGAGCGACTGGGGGAAGTATTCGCGGACCCTGCCGCCGGGCGGCCACTTGCTTGTGCCGGGGCGGATCGGGTCCGGGTCCGGGTCCGGCACGATCTGCGCGTCCGGCCGCTGTAGTTCCGGCCGCAGCCTGCGGGCACCTCGGACGGGCCGGTGGTGGAGATCGCGGCCACGGTGTGGTGCCGGGCGGTCGCTCCGGTGCCGGCCACCTACGGGATCTCCGAAGCCGTCCGCATTGCTGCCCTCGATTGCGGCCTCTGTGTGCGGCCCGCGTTGCCGGCCGCGTTGCCGCCCTCGTTCGTCGCCCTTGTTGCGGCCTCGCTCGTCAGCCGTCCGCGTTGCTGCCCTCGATTGCGGCCTCTGTGTGCGGCCCGCGTTGCCGGCCGCGTTGCCGCCCTCGTTCGTCGCCCTTGTTGCGGCCTCGCTCGTCAGCCGTCCGCGTTGCTGCCCTCGATTGCCGGCTCTGTGTGCTGCCCGCGTTGCCGCCCTCGTTCGTCGCCCTCGTTGCGGCCTCGCTCGTCCGCCGGTGTCAAAATCGGACAGGCGCCCGCGAGGGCCCCGGCGGTGATTACTAAATTATCGAATTGCCGGTAATCAGTAATCGGTAATTCGGCGAACGTCACAGAGCGTGCATCCGTGGCGGGAAGTGCCCGCGAGGGAGGATTGACCGGTGGCGGAGCTGATGCGGGTGGATCTGGGGGAGGTCGAGTACACCGAGGCTCTCGAGGCGATGCGCGGCTGGGTCACGCAGCGTCAGGCCGGCGCCGCCCCGGACCGACTGTTTCTGCTCACGCACCCGCCGATCGTCACGTACGGGCGGCACACCGCGCTCTCCGACCTCCCCCGCGACGGATCACTGCCCGTCATCGAGGTCGACCGCGGCGGGCACGCGACCTATCACGGCCCGGGGCAGCTCGTCGGGTATCTGGTCATGAACCTGCGCGACGGTGGCCCCGGCGATGTCGTGCGCTGGCTCGAGCTCGCGCTCATCGAGGCGCTCGGGGATCTCGGGTTCGCGGCGGTGCGCCGGGACACGCCGAAGGGGGCGGACAGCCTCGTCGGGGTGTGGACGCCCGAGCACCACAAGATCGTGTCGATCGGGATGCGTATCCGGGGCGGTGTGACCAGTCATGGGTTTGCCGTCAATGTCGATTCGGATCTCGGGGTGTACGAGCGGTTCGTGGCCTGCCGGCTCGATGGGGTCACGATGACGTCGCTGCGGAAGATGGCCGAGGATGCCGGGGTCCCGGTGCCGTCCATGGAGCGGGTGCGGGACGCGGTTGCCCGGCGCCTCGGGGCCACCGTCGGCGCGACCTCCACGCCGAGCGCCGGGGCGGCGTAGCCGAGGCGTCTTCGGCGGCGGCCTGCTCCATTCGGGGTGTCGGGGTGGTGTGGCCGAGGTGCGTTCGGCGGCGGCCTGCTCCACTCTGCGTGTCGGGGTGGCGTGGTCGAGGTGCGTTCGGTGGTGGTCTGCTCCACTCCGCGTGTCGAGGTGGGGTGGTCGAGGCGTCTTCGGCGGCGGCCTGCTCCACTCTGCGTGTCGGGGTGGCGTGGTCGAGGTGCGTTCGGTGGTGGTCTGCTCCACTCCGCGTGTCGAGGTGGGGTGGTCGAGGCGTCTTCGGCGGCGGCCTGCTCCACTCCGGGTGTCGGGGTGGCGTGGCCGAAGCCCGGTCAGTGGTGGCCTGCTGCACGCTGAGCGTCGGCGGCGGTCTGTACGGTCGAGCGTGCCCGAAATCCGGGCGATCAAAAACGGCCACGGCGACCAGCCGGCGTACGTGACACCGGGGCGCCCCACCGGGGTGAAGGTGTGAACAGTGAGGCCCTGTCGCCGGGGCGTCCGCGCCCGTTGAGTGTGGGAACGGCGTGGCTCCTGTCGCCGGGGCGTCCGCGCCTGCTGGGTGTGGGAACGGCGTGGCTGCTGTTGCTGGGGGCATCCGCGCCTGCTGGGTGTGCGAACGGCGTGGCCCCTGTTGCCGGGGTGTGCCGCGGGCTGAAAAGGCGCCGCCCTGCGCCCGCACCAGGGCCCGCCACGAGTGTGCGAACGGTCATGCCCTACTGCCGGGCTGTGGACGCGTTCGCCGCGGTAGGGCGGAAACCGGCGAATGCCCCGTCGGGCGAAAAATGCGGATATGTCGCGGCGCGAAGCGCCCAACATATCAAGCATCCGGCCCCCAGACCCGAAAGAGAGCTCTGGAAGTTTCCCGATCAACCCCGCCCCACCAGCGCCAAGCCGATCGACTGTTGACAATCACCGCACGACTTCGTAACTTGCCAGTCGAAGCGCTTCGACACGATTTCGACACACCCCATCGGAAGCCGCGAAGACGCCCCAGTGAGCGAGACCGACTGCGCACCGCAACCGGCGCGGCGACACCCCCGCCGCGTCACACCTCCCCATCAGGAGCAGACGTGTTCACGCGCATCCGCAGCGCCGCTGTAGCCGCGGCGGCCATGCTCGCCCTCGCCTGCTCGCTCACCGCCTGCGGTGGTGAGCACGCCCGGGGCGACGGCACGACCTTGAAGCTCTGGCACTACGAGCGCGCGACGAGTGCCATGGGCATCGCTGCTGGGCATCCTGCCCGCGGTGCTGTTCTTCCTCGTCTTCCAGCGCACCCTGACCCGGGGCGTCACGGCGGGTGCGGTCAAGTGAGAACCCACATGGAGCCCGCATGAAGTTCACCGACGGGTACTGGCAGCTGCGCCCCGGCGTCGAGCCGCAGTACCCCGTGCACGTCCGCGACGTCGAGGTCCGCGCCGACCGGCTCACGGTCTACGCGCCGGCCAAGCGCATCGTGGAGCGCGGCGACACGCTCAACATGCCGCTGCTGACCGTGCGGTGCACGGCCCCGGCCCCGGACGTGATCGCCGTGCGCGTCACCCGGTACGCCGGCGGCGTCGACCGCGGCCCGCACTTCCGGATCGAGGCCGACCCCGCCGCCTCGCCGAAGGTGACCCGCGACGAGGAGTACGCCACGTTCACCTCCGGCGAGCTCTCCGCCCGCTTCGCGCTCGGCGACGAGTGGCGGCTGGAGTTCACGGCCGGCGGCCGGGTGCTCACCACCAGCCCGCGCAAGGCGATGGCGGCACTGTCCACGCAGGACGGTCACTACCTGCGCGAGCAGCTCGAGCTCGGCGTCGGCGAGACCGTCTACGGCCTCGGCGAGCGCTTCGGGCCGCTGGTGAAGAACGGCCAGACCGTCGACGTGTGGAACGCCGACGGCGGCACCAGCAGCGAGCAGGCGTACAAGAACGTGCCGTTCTACGTCACCAGCGGCGGCTACGGCGTGTTCGTCAACGACCCGGGGCCGGTCTCGTTCGAGGTCGGCTCCGAGGCGGTGTCGCGGGTGCAGTTCTCGGTGCCGGGGCAGGTGCTGGAGTACCTGGTGATCTACGGCCCGAGCCCGAAGGACGTGCTGCGCAAGTACACGGCGCTGACCGGCCGGCCGGCGCTGCCGCCCGCGTGGTCGTTCGGGCTGTGGCTGTCCACCTCGTTCACCACGAACTACGACGAGGCCACCGTCACGTCCATTGTGGAGGGTATGGAGCAGCGCGGCCTGCCGCTGTCGGTGTTCCACTTCGACACGTTCTGGATGCGCGAGTTCCACTGGTGCGACTTCGAGTGGGACCCGGAGACGTTCCCGGACCCGGCCGGCATGCTCGCCCGGCTCAAGTCCCGAGGTCTGCGGATCTGCGTGTGGATCAATCCGTACATCGCGCAGCGCTCCGCCCTGTTCGCCGAAGGTGCCGCGAACGGGTATCTGGTCACGTACCCCGGCGGGGACGTCTGGCAGTGGGACCGCTGGCAGGCCGGCATGGGCCTCGTCGACTTCACCAACCCGGAGGCGAAGGCCTGGTACCAGGCGAAACTCCGCGGCCTGCTCGACCTCGGCGTGGACGCGTTCAAGTCGGACTTCGGCGAACGCATCCCCACCGACGTGGTCTGGCACGACGGCTCCGACCCGGTGCGGATGCACAACTACTACACGCACCTGTACAACGAGGCCGTCTTCGACGTCCTGCGCGAGCACCGCGGCGACGGGGAGGCGGTGCTCTTCGCCCGCTCGGCGACCGCCGGCGGCCAGCAGTTCCCGGTGCACTGGGGCGGCGACTGCTCCTCCACCTTCCCGTCGATGGCCGAGAGCCTGCGCGGCGGGCTGTCGCTGGCGATGTCCGGGTTCGGCTTCTGGAGCCACGACATTGGGGGCTTCGAGGGCACCCCGGACCCGGCCGTGTTCATCCGCTGGATCCCGTTCGGGCTGCTGTCGTCGCACAGCCGCCTGCACGGCAGCGGGTCGTACCGGGTGCCGTGGCTCTTCGGCGACGAGGCGGTCGCCGTGCTCGGCGAGTTCACCCGGCTCAAGGCGCGGCTCATGCCGTACCTCTTCGCGGCCGCCGTCACCGCCCACCGCGAGGGCGTGCCGGTGATGCGGCCGATGGCCCTGGAGTTCCCCGACGACCCGGCCTGCTCGCACCTGGACCGGCAGTTCATGCTCGGCGACTGCCTCCTCGTCGCCCCGGTGTTCAGCGCCGGTGGCGACACCACGTTCTACCTGCCCGCGGGCCGCTGGACGGACCTGCGTGGCGGGGAGGTGCTGACCGGGCCGGGCTGGGTCAGCCGCCGGTACGGGATCGGCGACCTGCCGGTGCTCGTCCGGCCCGGCTCGGTCATCGCGCTGGGGGCGCGTGACGACCGCCCCGACTACGAGTACGCCGACGGGGTGACCCTGCGCGTCTTCGAGCTCAAGGACGGCGCGGCCACGACCGTCGAGGTCCCGACCTCGCGGGGCCGGCCCGCCGCCACGTTCACCGTGCGCCGGGCCGGGACCGTCGTCGAGGTGCGCCGCGGCGGGAGCGCGGCGCCCTGGCGGGTGCAGCTGGCCGGCGTCCACACGGTGGCGGCCGTGGACGCCGGCCGGCTGGCTCCCGCGGACACGGCGCCGGGCGGCGTCGTCATCGAGGCGGACGCCGGCGCCGAGCAGGTGATCGTCCGCCTCTCATAGGCCTTCTCGCTCCCACGGGGGAACCGGGGCCGGCGCTCACGTGTGGGGTGGCGCCGGCCCTGTCCACCACGGGCTCGCCCCAGCCATCGGCGGCGGCCGTGTTCACCCCAGCCATTGCCGGATGCCGTCGAACGTGCCCGGGCCGTAGTCGCTCGTCACGCCGGACGCCAGGTCCGCGATGGTCACATCCCGCAGCGCCGCTCGCCAGGCCTCGTCGGCGGCCATCATCGCGCGGTGCACCGGGCACGGGACCGTGCACGCCTCGGCCGGGGTGGCCAGGGGGCCGCGCTGGCGGATCTCGGTGCAGGTGAAGGCCGGGGTGGCGCCGTCGACCGCCTCGACGACGTCCAGCACCGTGATGTTCGCCGGGTCCCGGGTCAGCGCGTAGCCGCCGGCGTGGCCCTGCACCGAGTGGATGAGCCCCGCGCGGGCCAGGCTCTGCAGCTGCTTGGCCAGGTAACTGCCGGAGACGTCGTGCAGCTCGGCCAGGCGCGCGGCGGGCACCGGCCCGGCGGCCGCGGTCAGGACCACGCAGCAGTGCAGCGCCCACTCGACACCACCCGACATCTTCACCCGGCCATGCTACTTGACTCGGACACGATGTATCCGGGAACATTCCTTCTCGGACAAAACTTATCCGAGTTGGAGGACGGTCATGAAGGTCGTGGTTTTCGGCGGCACCGGGCTCATCGGCCGCAAGCTGATCGCGCTGCTCACGGCGGCCGGGCACGAGGCGGTCGCGGCGTCGCCGAGCTCGGGGGTCGACACGGTCGCGGGCACGGGCCTGGACGAGGTGCTCGCGGGCGCCGCCGTCAGCGTCGACGTGACGAACTCGCCGTCGTTCGCCGACGACGACGTGCTCGCGTTCTTCCGCGCCTCGACGGCGCACATGCTGGAGGCGGCGTCGCGGGCCGGCGTGGGGCACCACGTCGCCCTGTCGATCGTCGGCGCCGACCGGGTGCCGGACAGCGGCTACCTGCGGGCGAAGGTCGCGCAGGAGGACCTGATCACGAGCGGGCCGGTGCCCTTCACCATCGTGCGCGCGACGCAGTTCTTCGAGTTCGCCGCGGGCATCGCGGCGGCGTCGACCGGGCCGGACGGCACGGCGCACCTGACGCCGGCGCATCTGCAGCCGATGGCGGCGGACGATGTGGCCGCGACGCTCGCCGACGTCGTGCCGGGCGAGCCGGTGCAGGGGATCGTGGAGGTCGGCGGCCCGGAGAAGATCGGCCTGGACGAGTTCGTGCGCCGGGCGGTCGGGTCGGACCCGAAGGTCGTGACGGACCCGGCGGCCCCCTACTTCGGCGCCGTCATCACCGACGACTCCCTGGTGACGGGCCCGGGCGCGCGCATCGGCGGGATCACGTACGCGTCCTGGCTCGCGGCCCGCTGACTCAGGCGTACGCCCCGCGGTCGTAGGGCAGGCCCAGCTCGCGGAAGACCAGCCCGGCCGAGCCGTTGCGCGGGTCCCACAGGTCCTCGTTCGCGGCCAGGGCGCGCAGGTACTCGGCGCGCTGCGGCTCCGGCAGCGCCTTGAGCAGCGGGCCCCAGTCGCTGCGCGCGGTGTGGACGGACGCGACCGGGGCCAGCGCGAGGCGGCGGCAGCACCGGGGCGCAGGCACCGATGGCGTGACCGGCCGCAGCGCGTACACCCGGATCGGACAGCGCGGCCCGCGCGGCGGCCAGGATCGCGGGGACGACCTCGCGGCAGCCGGCGATCGCGCGGGCGTAGACGGCGTTGCCGAGCAGCTCGTCGCCGTAGATCGCCTCGTCGTCCTCCTCCTCGATGGCCGCGGTGACGGCCGCCTCGACGTCCTCCCACGCGGCGAACCCGGTCAGGTCGAGGGCCGGCTGGGCGGCCTCGGCCACCGCGGCCAGGAAGTTGAGCAGGTTCGCGCGCAGGGCGGGGTCGGGCACGCCGGGAAGGATCTCGGCGACGGTGGCGGCGGCCGGCGGGGTCGCGATCCAGGGGGTGCCCTGGTGGATGACGGCGCCCCACAGGTGCCGCATCGCCGCGCCGCGGGCCGCCTCGTCGTCGCCGGTGAGGGCGGCCAGGTGACCGGGCGTGTCCTCGGCCCGGCCGTACGCGTGCAGCAGCATCCCGTAGTCCGTCACGCCGGGAACGGTACCGCCGGGGCGTCGCATCCGGTTCCAGAGCCGACTTTTCAGCTACGCTCATCGATATGAAGCGGGTTCTGCTCGTGCTGGCGCTGGTGGCCGGCCTCGTGCCGCTCGTGAGCTTCCGGACGACCGCGACCGCCGCGCAACCGCAGTGGACGCCGCCGCTGAGCACGCGGGGGCGGTACATCGTGGACGCCGACGGCCGCCGGTTCAAGCTCAAGGCCGGCAACTGGCACGGCGCGAGCGGCACCTGGACCGGCTCCGGCGATCCCGAGGCCGACGCCAACCACCACGCGGGGGAGAACTCGGGCCGGGTCCCGCTCGGGCTGGACCGGGTGGTGCTGGACACGATCGTGGCGCAGTTCGCCGCGACCGGGATCAACAGCGTCCGGCTGCCGTTCTCCAACGAGATGGTGCACGACACCAAGCCGGTCACCGACGCGGCCGTGGCCGCCAACCCGGCCCTGCGGGGGCTCACGCCGCTGCAGGTCTACGACGCCGCCGTCGCCGCGCTCACCGGGGCCGGGCTCGCGGTGATCCTCAACAACCACACCAACACCACCCGCTGGTGCTGTGGCGTGGACGGCAACGAGCGATGGAACGCGAGCCAGTCCGACGACACCTGGCAGTCCGACTGGCTGTTCATGGTCCGCCGGTACCGCACCAATCCGCGCGTCGTCGGCGCCGACCTGTACAACGAGGTCCGCCGCAGCGTCTGGGACGACCCGAACTGGGGCCTCGGCGACAACCACGACTGGTTCGCCGCCGCCCAGCGCCTCGGCGACCGGATCCTGGCCGAGGCCGACCCGGACCTGCTGATCATCATCGAGGGGATCAACTGGACCGGCATCCCCGTCGACGGGTTCGCGCACGGCCGCCCGACGCTGGAGCCGGTCCGCGCCCTCTCGCCGTCGCTCGTGCGCTCCGGCAAGCTCGTGCTGGCGGCGCACTTCTACGACTACACCGGCCCGCACCACAGCGGCGCCACCGGCGTCGGTGAGACCAGCGACCCCCGCTACCGCGACCTGAGCCGCGACGAGCTGTTCGCGACCCTGCAGCAGGAGGCGTTCTACGTCGCCGACGAGGCCGCCCGCCACTACACCGCGCCGCTGTGGGTGAGCGAGTTCGGCATCGGCCGGTTCGGCAGCGACGCGAAGAGCCGGGCCTGGTTCGCCAACTTCGTCGACTACCTCGTCGCGCACGACACCGACTTCGCATACTGGCCCCTGGTCGGCTGGCAGGACAACGGCACCGGCAACGGGTGGGCGCTGCTGAGCTGGGACCGCTCCGGTCACCTGCTCGGCATCGACGACGGCGGGGACTGGCGGGCCGCGGACTGGCACCGGCTCGTCGCCGCGCCCGGCCGCACCGGCGTCGTCGAGCCCGTCGCGCACTGGTCGATGCTGAGCCCGGACCACGGCGACTTCGTGCAGTCGCTGCGGATGCGGGCGCTGCCCGACTGGGACCCGGGGGCGCGCAAGGCCGCCTGCCCCGACGGGCAGCGGCTGGCCGGGCTCGCCCGCGACGGCAACCGCGGCCTGTGCACCGACGCGGGGCCGGCGCTCGCGTGGCCGGCCTCGTCCGCGGCGCAGGTGGTCACGAATGAGCGGTACGTCACGACGGACTGGGCGGGCGGCTACACGAAGTTCCAGTGCCCGGACGGATCGTTCCTGATCGGGTACGCCGTGCGCGGTGCCACGGTCTCCAGCGCCCTCTGCGCCCCGTCGGGGGCCGCGGTGCCGTCCGGCGGCCGGACGGTGTGGTTCGACCGGGGCGACAACCGGCCCGCCGAGGCGCACGGCGGGGACTTCGCCGGCGGGCACTACAAGGGGCAGTGCGGGGACGGGGAGTACGCGGCGGGCATCGCCTTCACCCGGCGCGTCGGCTCCAACGGCGCCCCGGCCGCCCTGTTCTGCCGCGGCCTCTAGCACCTAGCGGCGGCGGGCGCCGGCCATCGTGACGCCGCCCGTGACCGCCAGCACCAGGCCGATGCACAGCGCGCCGCCCGCGACCGCCAGGTTCGCGTAGCCGAGGTCCGCGAGCGGGGCGCTCACGTCGTAGAAGCCCTGGGTGAGGTAGTACACGACGGTGTAGGCGACGCCGCCGGCGAGCAGCAGCAGACCCGCGACGAGCATCGATCGGCCGACAGTCATGCGCCGATGCTACTGAGCCGCCGCCACCCGCACCGGCGCCGCGGCGCACAGGGGGTTTCCCGGGACCGTACGGGCTTCCGGAAATAACCCGGTGCGGCGACGGCGGCCCGGTGCCTACACTTGGCGTCGATCGCGGTGCGCAGCCGGCGGATACTTCTGGTGATGCATGGGTTCGATTCCCGTACCCCGCCGGCGCCCTGGATCTCGCGATCATCGAAGACTGCCGCGTATCGGCCCTCGCGCCGGATTCGGCAGGCCCGCGCCGCGGTGGTGCCGGCTGTGCACCGAACTGCTCGTGCACCCGACGTCCATGCTGCAATCGAGTGGCGGGCCCGCATTGCCCGAAGGCAGGATGACGCCGTGGCTGACCTTCAGGGATTTGTGATGCGTTTCAGCACCGAACGTGATGCCAGACGGCTGGAGGAGCTGCAACGCGGAAGCTGGATACCCACAGTGACGCCGGCCGGTCCCTACCAGCCACGCCGCTTCTTCGACCACCACCGTCCCGATGAGGTACTTGTCGCAGAGCGCGACGTGCTGCCGATCGGCTACATCGTGGTGCGCCGCGCCTCGCAGATGGCAAGTCACGCCCACGTCGCCGCCATCGAAGGGCTTGGTGTCGCCGCGGACGCCCGGCGGCGAGGCGTCGCCGGCGCACTCCTGCACGCCGCCGAGCGCGCGGCAGCCGCGCGCGGGTTCACGCGCCTGACGTTGCACGTCCTGAGCTGCAACGTCGCCGCGCTTGCCCTCTACGCCCGGCACGGCTTCGAGACCGAAGGCGTGCTCCGTGGCGAGTTCCGGCTCCCCGTCGGGCCCGGCGGCGCGATGACAAGCGTCGACGACATTCTGCTCGCCAAGCGGGTGGCCTGAACTCGACCGCATACATCGCCGTGCCAACAGTGACCGTGCGCCGGGATCCACTGTCCGGGCTCCCGGCGCAATGGCCCGGCCCGGGTGCCAACCCCAGACGGCGCAAGTCTCGTGTACCGGGGTGAGACGACGTTCTGAGGGGTGCTGGTGGACGATGAGGCGGGATTTCGGGAGTTCGTGTCGGCACGGCTGGGGCGTCTGTCGCGGATCGCGTACCTGTTGACGGGCGACCATCACAAGGCCGATGACGCTGATGCGGTACCCCGGCTGATCGTGGTTCTGCCGGCCGGGACCGGTCATCGTCCCGGCCGGCGGGGCCGCGGATCACACCAGGCCCAGCATCCACTCCACACCGTGACGGGCGGCGGCGACGCCGGGCTCGCGGGACTGTGCGGTGAAGACGAGCACGCGGCCGTCCTGGCGCGGGTACAGGTACACGCCATGCCACCACGGTTCGCCCTCATGCTCGTACGCCAGCTCGAGGACCTGCACGCCCCGGCCCATCGTGCGGCGGGCGACGACCGTCTGGCCCTCGCCGATCATCACGTCCGGGTCGGCGATGCGCGCCGGGCCCTGCACGGAGATGGACGCGTCGTGCTCTCCGGCGAGGCAGTACGGGTCCATGGTCGACTCGACGCTGAAGCCGTCGGGCCAGACCGCCTTGAAGCCGGTCGTCTCGATCACCCAGTACGGGTGGTCCGGGCCGGGCTCCACGTCGACGATGCCGGGCACGGTGCGCGCGTCCGAGGGGTCGACGATCGCCGTCGCCGGACCGTCCGGCCGCCAGTGCGTCACCACCACGACGTCGGAGCCGGCGTCGGGGCGCTCGAAGGTGTACGGCCAATGCGGCATCAGTACCAGACCATGACCGGCGAGGCGGGCGAAGACATGTCCCATGCCCGCGCACTGTAGTCACGACGGTGCGCCGCGGATCAGCCGCCGTCCTGAGCGGCCGTCTCGGTATCGTGCTGCGCATGGCCGATCAGGTGTTACAGGACGACCCCCATCGCCAGGTGGTGCGGATCGGCGATACCGTGCGCCGTCCTGTGCACCCGTGGTCGCCTACCGTCCACGAGTTGTTGCAGCACCTGGAGAGCGTCGGATTCCCGTACGCGCCCCGGTTTCTCGGCATCGATGCCGAGGGCCGAGAGGTTCTCACCTACCTCGACGGCGAATCGGGCGGCGCAGCCTGGGCCAAGGTCGTCGAGGACGCCGGTCTGCTCGCGATGGCGCGTCTTCTGCGCGATTACCATGAAGCCGTACGCGGCTTCCGCCCGACGGCCACGGCCGGGTGGGCAGCCTACGCCGGAAGCTTCGGCGCCGACGAACTGGTCTGCCATGGCGATTTCGGGCCGTGGAACCTGGTGTGGCGAGGCCTTCAGCCGGTCGGCATCCTGGACTGGGACTACGCGTGGCCCGCCCCGGCCGTTCACGACATCGCCTACGCGCTGGAGTACGTGACACCGTTTCGCGACGATCGGATGTGCATCGAGTCGTTGCGCTATCCCACACCGCCGGATCGGCGGCGCCGAATGGCATGCTTCGCCGGCGCCTACGGGCTCACGACGACTGCCGGGCTTGTCGACGCCGTCATCACCCAGCAGCGCCAGGTGTGGCTGCGGGCTCGGCACCTCGCCGCAGCGGGACGACAGCCTCAGCTGGCATGGCAGGAAGCCGGCGTCCTGGATGGAGTCGCGAAGCGGATCGACTGGAGTCGCAGCAACCGGCACCTGTTCGAGTAGTCCTGGGGCTCCATCTGTGGGCGCCGCCACGAACAGTAGCGGCGCGCCCGCAGCGGCAGATCGGGACGCCCGGCGATCGCGGGTGGCCGGGGATCATGGGTGGCCGGATTTTCGTTCGTCACTGCCGGGCGAGTCTGCGACGATGCGTCCGTGACCGTATCCGGCTCCATCGAGCTGATCCGCGCGCCCCAGCTGACCGACCAGGCTCCGTACGCCTACGCCGCGGTGGCCTCCGACGTCCGGCGGCTGGTGTTCACCGCCGGTGCCTGCCCGCTCGACGAGGCCGGCGCGACCGTCGCCGTCGGTGACGTGGCCGGGCAGGCCGAACAGGTGATGGCGAACCTTCGCACGGCGTTGGCGGCCGCCGGTGCCACCCTCACCGATGTGGTCAAGACGACCGTCTACGTCGCCAGCCACGACCGCACCGACCTCGTCACGGCGTGGGACGTGGTCCGCCGGCACTTCGCCGACCACGATGCGCCCAGCACCCTGCTCGGGGTCGCGGTCCTCGGCTATCCCGACCAGCTCGTCGAGGTGGAAGCCGTCGCAGCGCTCCGCTGACTGGAAGCCGGTCACCGTCGGCAACGCCCAACATCCCACCGCCCAGCGCCGCTCAGCGGCAAACCACGATGTCAAGATCGGCCGGCCGGCCGGCCGGCCGGCTCGGAGCGGCGGTGGTCGGCACCGTCGGTGCGTGAGCTGTGGGACTGAGGTCGGGCCGCGACGGCCCGGTCGGCGCGGACTCGCCGACCGGGCCTGCGTCCTCAGCCGAGGAGCATCGCGCTGAATCGCGATGCGAGCGCGTCGAACTCGATGACGCGTACGCGCAGCGTGGCGCCGACCGCGGCGCTGCCACCGCGGACGAGCCCTGACAGACCGCCGTCGGACTCGACGAAGAGCCCGAACGGCTTGGTCGACGTGACGACGACGTTGATTTCGTCGCCCGGCGTCAGAAGGGTTCCGGTCATGCGGCTCACCCCCTCTCGATACCTCAGGGTGAGTCGGACGGCGGCGCCGACGTGGCCCCAGGGTTGCCCTTCGTCGCGGGGTCATGACCGGCGCCGGGCTCCGCCCGGACGTCACGCCTGCCATGGTACCGAACGATGGCGTTCGATCCGCAAGCCTGGTGTGGGCGGTCAGGCCGCCGTCGGTGACGGGTCAAGCGAATCGTCGGAGGGCTGCGCGGGTGCCTGGTCGGCGGCCGGCGGGCGGAGCAGTCCGGTCGCCCAGGACGCCGGGGCGGCGATCGCCGAGACCACGATGCCCACGATCACCGGTGCGGAGGCCCCGTGCGTGGCCGGCGCCAGCCGCCGATGAGGGAGTCGAGGGCGATGCCGGCGTTGATGGCCGAGGCGGGCAGCGTGGCCCGCCAGGTCGGCACCGGGGCCGGACGGGGCGACGATGCGGTACTGCAGCGACGGCACCATGCCGAAGCCGGCGATGCCCCAGATGGCCAGCGCCAGGGCGACGAGCAGCGGCACTTCCGCCACGAAGTACAGCAGCGCGACCGAGACGCCGGTGACCTGGCCGAGGAACGGCGTGATGTAGGTCAGTGTCGCGTATGGTCCGGCGAACAGCAGCACGCACAGCCCGAGGAGGGCGAGCACCCGCGGCGCGATCGCGTGGCGGGCCTGGGTCCAGGCGTTGCCCGCGCCGCCGCCTGGGGACGGCGGGACGGCCAGCGTCCCAGGAACAGCAGGAGCAGTGCCAGGCTGGTACGTCTGCGGCTCGCCGGCGCGGCCTGCGGACTCGTGATCTCCGTGTCAGTACATCCAAGGTCGTAGGTAGGGAACGATCCCTAACATTCGCGGTGGCTATAGTTTCCAGGGCACCCGTCTCTGGTTCGTGGGTGATGGCGAGGGGGCACGATGCGGCGGTCAGGCTCCGAGACCCGCGAGCACCTCCTGCAGGCGGCGCACGATCTGTTCTACTGGCGTGGCATCAGGGCCACCGGCGTCGACATGGTGGCCGAGGTCGAGCCCGTCGACGACCCCGACGCGCTCGCCGACCGCCTGGCCCTGATCGCCGAAGGGATGAACGCGTCGGTGCAGGCCCTGGGCATCGACGGCCCGGTCCGGCAGGCCAGGGCCATGGCGGAGCTGCTGCTCGACGCGGCCACGACCCGCGACGCCGCGCGCCGCCCGGCCCAGCCGTCCCGTTCCGGCAGCTGACGTCTGCCCACCGGTCATCGGCAGTGATGATGAGGCGACCGACGCTGTTTCTGACGGTGGGGCTCCCGGGCACCGGGAAGACCACCGCCGCCCGACGTATTGAGATCGAGCAGGGAGCGCTTCGTCTCACGAAGGACGAATGGGTGAAGGCGCTCTTCGGGTCCGAGAACCCGCCGTCGGCCGGGGACGTGATCGAAGGACGGCTCATCCAGATCGGGCTGCGCGCCCTGGAGCTAGGCAACACTGTCATCATCGACTTCGGCCTCTGGAGCCGGGATGAGCGCTCCGCGCTCCGCCAGGCAGCGACCGACCGGGACGCCACGGTGAAGATGCTCTACTTCGAACTCACGCCGGCCGAACAGCGCAGACGCCTTGATCAGCGCCAAACCGAAGCCCCACACACGACATGGCCCATGTCCGACGAGGAGCTCGCCGAGTGGGCGGCCCGGATCGAGGCGCCGACGCCAGGCGAGCTCGAAGGCAGCGAGCCCATCGGCGGCCCACCGGCCGGATTCGCGACGTGGGACGAATGGCGCGGACACCGCTGGCCACCATCGGTCTGCTGACCCGGCCCCTCGCGGCGCTGCCACGACCGTATGAGCGGACGCCTCATCCGGCACGCCACGATGAAAGCGGGAGTGGCTCAGTCCGACGTGCCGAATGCCGAGGCGTGGATACTGACGCGGCCGGGCTGACGGCGTAGCCGCTAGCTTGGACTGCCGGCATGGCGGAGGAGTCGCGCTCGCGTCCTGAGCACACAATGGAGCAGCTTCCGTGCCCACCAGGCTGGGCGGGGCGTGCCTGTCGCCTGCGCCAACGCCGGATCGAGTAGGGCATTGGTCAGGTGGCGGCCGAGCGGCCGGATCGGCCGGGGAAGTTTCGCTACCAAGCCTTTTGTCGCGGCCATCAGCTCAGTCGCGGCAACGCTGGGCGCGAAGCGGTCGCGCTCGAACGTATCGAAATAGTGTTCGTAGGCCTCGATGGTGCGCGGGATGCCGACGATGTTCATGCGCCTGCCGAGCTTGGTGTAGAAGTGAAAGATCGCCGCACGTTCGTGGCAGCACAGTGGCCGCCAGCCGTGTCGGTCGATCCAGCGCGGCACGATGACGATGAAGGTGCCGAGAACGTATAGGTAATCCTCGTTCGAGATGGCGAACTGGCGGTGAATCCGATTGAGCTCACGCGTCGCGGCACGGCCGCGCGGGTGGTCGAGGCCATGGTCGATGAGTTCGTACATCAGCCTGCCGGTATCACGGGCACGCTGCGCTGGCTGTTCGGTGGTCTTGCCGGTGCCGTGCAGTGTCTCGGCGATCGATGGCACGGCGAAGGTGCGCCAGAAGGCCAGCAACAGTCCGAGTCGATGGTCGAATGGGAACTCATGCCTTGCTGTGATGCGATAGATCTCGTCGGCGTCGGCAACTGGGTCGAGGCGCTGTAGTTCGGCAAGTCGCTTGAATCGGTTTGGGCGGTGCAACATCACGGTTCTACTTCCGCTCGTTACCAGGTCCGCGACGTGTCGCCCGGCAGGTTTCGCAACGCGACGGACACGGCAGCAAGCCACTTGAGCTCGGCGGCGGAGGAGCTGCGTGCGTCACCGGACGCATGTGATGATCCGGCGGATGGCTCATGCATTCCGCCTGCATGCAGGGCTGCGCGCACCCTGGCGGCTTCCCGGGAGGCCAGAACTGCGACAGGCTGACTACCCCCGGTGGAGCCGACCGCGTTCCCGTGGCGATCAGCGTGCGCGGGCAGCTCTTGCAGGGCCAGGAGCCCGTCGCGGATCTCGACGACGCGGCGGTAGAGCCGGTAGTCGAGATCACGAAGCATGGCCAGGTCGGCTATTCGTGAAGCCGGTGGATCCAGCGCGATTGACGGAATAGCGCGGTAGAGCTCGTGCCACAGCGGGTACAGCTGCAGGTAGCGGCGGGCTCGCAGCGGCCAGCCGGCAGCGCGGGTGAGGCCGGAGCCCCATGACGGAATCGTGAAGCCGACGGTGATGGTGATGGCGCCCACGCAGGCGCAGGCGGTAGCGATGTCATTCAAGGCGTGGATACGCGCGGCCGTCGTCCAGGCCGTCAGCACGAAGGCTGCCTTGCCGGCGCAGTACCCGAGTGCGGTAAGGGAACCGGTGGCGACCAGACGAAGCCCGCGCCGGAGCCATGGGTGATCGGGCGCCGTGGTCGCGACGCGGCGCGCGAACTGCAGTCCTCGGTAGGCACCGATGCTCAGGCCAATGCCGAACGCGGTGACGTACACGAGCAGGAATGTCCCGCCCGCCGGTTGCGGGCCGAAGGTGTCGTCAAAGTCGGCGGTCGGCGCCGCACCTGCCCCTGACCAGGCGAAGAGAGCGGTCATCGCAGCGATGACCGCTCCGAAGAACAGCAGTAGCCGCCTGCTTCGACGGCGGGCTTCCTCGGCAGGCAGGTGCCAGAGCATCAGCATGATGAGAGCCGCGACGCTGTAGCCGACGATGCAGATGTACGTGAGCAGTGAGGCCAGGTTCTCCACGCCGGTGACGTCGGTGATGGCGGCTACCACGGGTGGCAGCATCATGGTGAACCCGGCTGATGGCAGCGCAATCGCGAAAGTCAGTGCCCACAGCGCCGGGTTGCGAGGATCGCGGCGCACCGCCGCGGCCTTGTAGGCGACGGCGCTCCATGCCAGTGCTGCGCAGCCCAGGAAAGCCAAGGATCTAATCATGTCTTTCCCTCCCGTGCTCCAGTGAGCGTCCGAGGCGGCCGACGATCGGATCGTCCGGCACCGGTGGAGTTCGGCGGACTTGGCTGATGCGCTGGCCGAGCAGTGATGCGAGGACTTCGGCCTCCTGCTCGGCCAGTGTGCTGTATGTCGTTCGAGCGAAGACACGCTCGATGATCCTTGGATCGATGTGCCGGAAGAGCGCAGGCACTTCGTCGTCGCCGCCGAGCTGGAGCCGGTGACCGAGCAAGAGGTGCGCGACTTCGTGCAGCGCGATGTGGTCGCGTTGCGGACCGGTCGCTATCTTGGTCACCGCGATGTAGTCGGTGGTGTCGGTCGCAATGCACAGACCGCACGGCGCCCCGACAGGAAGATCGAGCGCGAGCAGGTGCATCGGGCGCCCCCGCTGTTCGGCGAGAACGGCAAGAAACGCGTCCAAGTTGAAGGGTTCCGGTACGGACAGGCCGCGAACGATCGTCCGGCATCGTCTGCGGATGCTGCGGAGCGTCACGCGGGCCCGCCTCGACGCTGCGGACGGCCGCCAGATCCCGACCCCGACTTCCACTCAGCGATCATCGACGGACGTGTCCGGCTGACGCTGTTCCAGTTCGCGGATGGCCTCAAGCATTCTCGTGATGGCACCGATCGCCTGCTCCGCTTCGGGGACGACTGACTGCCGGAGCGCCACTGTGCGAGCGCGAACCTCGTTGACGAGGGCGGCAACGGCCAACTCGCGGTCGACCTCGAGGGCTATGCGGTCACTGGTGAAGTACTCCACCGGCACCCCGAAGAATTTCGCGAGCGCTCGCAGGTGGCGCAGGTGCGGGTCATCCTTCTCCCCGCTGCGCAGGTGCCCGATGTAGGCGTAGGAGATCGGCTCGCCGGCGGAGGTGACTGCATCCGCAACCTCGCGCAAGGTGTACCGCTCTCCGTTAGGCTTGCGGACCTTCTCGAACAACACGGTAAGGCGGTCCGCCAACGTTCCCCCGCCGCTTGGTTCGTCTGGGCCGGTCACACACGTCTCCCAACCTCTGTGTCCACTTATATACACATGATTCGGGTCCGTGTATAGGCATTGACGATCCCGTGGGATCTGTGCATAAGATTCGATGCCCGGTCATGGAATGGCCAATGGCCGGCGGCCGCAGGGGTCGTGGCTGGCTTTGGAGGCAGCGTTCGCCACGGGGGAGTGCGCTGGCCGCCCGAGCCGGCCACGACCTGTGGGGTGTCCAGTTGCGGCTGCTGGATCAGTCACGCCCAGGGGGACTCGCGGCCTTTGTGCTGGGCACGTCCGCGCCGGTCGTGCGGGAGAACGTCATCGCTGATCCGCGTACCGGGGAAGGGATGGCACAACCGTCGTCATCATGACCCTCATCACGCCGACGGCGGGACCGTCTTCGACCGGCCGTTGGAGAAGTTCGACGCGATGCGCCGCAGCCTTCAGGCGACCCGCGCCCGGCTCGCACTGGAACTCGCGTTCGCCAGTGACGTCGTCGGAGCCGGCTTTGGATGGTCGACCTCGACCGAGCTGACCGACGACGAGACGGCCCGGCAACTACGGTCGGTTCAGCGGATCGCGGCTCGTGCGGAACGTGATCAGGGCTACGGCCGTTCGTCGCTGCGGATACACGCCGAGATCTCGGGTCGGGATCGGCCGGGGCATGCGGTGCGGATGTTCCGCTATACCTTCGCACGCGATATATTGGGCCACGTGGAATCCCCACTGCGTGAACCCACGTTCCTGATCCTCACCGCCCTCGCCGGCGAGCCGATGCACGGCTACGGCCTGATCGCCGAGGTGGCCCGGCTGTCCGAGGGGCGCATCTCGCTGCGGCCCGGCACGCTGTACGGCGCATTGGACCGGCTGGTCGACGCGGAGCTGGTGGCCGTCGACCGCGAGGAGATCGTCGACGGCCGGCTGCGCCGCTACTACCGGCTCACCGAGCCGGGCGGCGAGGTGCTGGCCGCCGAGACCGAACGCATGCGCCGCAACGTCAAGGCGGCAACCGCCCGGCTGCGCGCCGCCAAGGCCGCGCCCCGCCCGAGCCGGGGATTCGCATGAGCCTGACCGATCTCGAACGGCGCTATGCGCGCTGGATGGCGCTGTTCTATCCGGCCGGCTATCGGCGGACGCGTGGCTCGGAGCTGATGGACACCTACCTGTCCCTCGCCGCGCCCGACCGGAGGAGACCCTCGCCGGCCGACGTCTTCGACCTCGCGGCCGGTGGGCTGGGCCAGCACCTGCGGGCCGCACCCGGCCTCGGCCCCGGCTTTCGGCTCGCCGGCCTGCTTGCACTGACGACCGCCACCGCATTCGCAAGCGCGTGGACGATCCTCGAGGTACGGGCGCCAATCGTGTTCTGGCATCGGTATTCCGGACCGTTCATGTCCCTCGGGGCGGCGGCGTGGGTGTTGTGGTTGCTGGCCGCCGTCGTGTACGCCGTCGCTCCCGGCCGGTGGTTCCGCCGCGCGGCGGTCCTCGCCGTGCTGGTCACCGCGGGTATCGCGCCCGCCGCGACGCTGACCGGCATGCTCCGCCCGCCGCTGGGCGTGCTGCTGCCCCAGCTCGTGCTCGGCATCGTCGCGGTTGGCGCCGCCACACGGTACCGCTGGTGGGTCCGGCTGGCGCCGCTCGCCGCCGCGGCGTTGACCGTGCCGGTCGTCGTGGCCGCCGAGCCGCGCCTGGGCTTCGACGGCGACTACTACCTGCCCGCCGCAACAGCCTTGCCGGCCGCCGCGGTGACGCTGCTCATCGGCGCGACACTGCTCACGCTCGGCCTGGCCGGCCGCCGCGACTCCCGCGGTGCCTGGGCGCTGCTCATCCTGCTCACGCCGATCGGCATACTCGCCCTGCACCCGATCGGTGCGATGCTCGACAACACCGGCCCCGGCCGGCCGACCGTTCCGCAATGGCCATCCATGGTCGCCGCCGGGGTACTGGTCGCCGTCGTGGGACCGGCGCTGCTGCTCCTGACCCTCGCCGCAACGGCTCGACGCCCGGCGGGCGGCCGGTCACTGCCCGCCGAGGCCACCCATTGCCCAACCTGCGGCGCCCCGTTCGTCATCCGGGACGTCGTGCACCGCGTTACAGGTACTGACCGCTGAGGAGCGGCTCCCGCTCGGCTGTGGTGTCGAAACCGTCGCGCAGCGCGTACAACTCGGCGAGGGTCGCGCCCTCGGCTGGGATGCCGGCCGACGTGCCCAGCCAGGCCGCCGCCTCACCGAACGGCAACGCGGGTACCTCGATCCGGGCCAAGCAGCGGCCCGGCCGGACGACAGCCGGGTGCAGCCGGGCGAGATCCTCGTTGGTGGTGATCGCCACCAAGACCTTGCGACCTTGGCCGAGCAGGCCGTCGGTCAGGTTGAGCAGCCGGGACAGCGCCTGGCCGGTGTGCTGCTTGGCCTCGCCGCGGATCAGCTCGTCGCAGTCTTCGAGCAGGAGCAGCCGCCACTTCTCGTGCTTCTTGTCCGGGCACGAACAGTCGCCGGCCCGGTTGAGCGCGACCTCCATCAGGTAGGCCGGGCTGCAGAACAGCGTGTCCGGGTCGAGCACGCAGTCGAACTGGCACCAGTCCCGCCACTCGTGGGCCAGCGCGCGCAGCACGGTGGTCTTGCCGGTGCCCGGCGGCCCGTGCAGCAGCAGGAGCCGACCGCGCACCGAGGTACGGTCGACCTCGACGAGCCGGTCGAACTGCGTCGTTGCGCTGCGGGCGTAGTTGTTGCGGATGTCGGACCACGGACCGGCGGTAATGGGCCGCGGGTTGCGTTGCGGGCCGTGCGCCGAGGCGTACCAGAAGCCCATCGAGACGGCCTTCTCCACCGGTGGGGTCTCGTCGGTCATCCCATCGATCGCCGATGCGATGATCTCGTCGCCGAGCTCCGCGCTGGTCGCGGTGACCGACACCGTGGCGGTCTTGTTGCGCGGCCAGTGCACCGCGCGCAGGGTCCAGCCATCACCGGCGGCCAGGCTGGCGCGCTCGGTCTCGTTGACGGCCTTGCGCAGCACCAACACCCCTGGCGGCAGGAGGGTTGCCTCGTCGCGGACGTTGTTGAGGTCTTTGGTGACCGCGTACGGCTGGGCGCCGGTGACGAACGAGGTCAGCGCAAGGGCGTCGATGACATCGCGCGGGGAGTCGGCGTCGTCGACTGTGACGACGATGGGCAGCAGCGTCTCCGGGACGGTGCCGGGGGCGCCGAGCTGCAGCGGGAACTGGCGTGGACTACGCACGGATCAATGATCGCCACTGGGGCTGTCGCGGTACACCGAGTTTCCAGGCTGCGGCTTCACCAGCCGACGGGACAACGCGAACGGAGCGACCCCACTATGCTCACCGGGAGCGCTCCCAAGGAGGCCCTCATGCGCCGAGTCGCGGCACTTTGCCTGACCCTGATGCTCACCGCCTGCTCGGGCGGCTCCCCGGACCCGGCGCCGCCGTCGGAGGGCCCGAAGGCCGGGTCCCATTGCGCCGACGCCGCGGATCGCGGCAAGCGGGTCGGGTTCGCCACCCCGGCGGGCACCCAGCTGGCGGGCGTCGAGCTCGGGACCGGCTCGAAGGGCATCGTGCTCGCTCACCAGAACGGCTCGAACCTGTGCGAGTGGCTGCCGTTCGGCCAACGCCTCGCCACCCTCGGGTATCGGGTGCTCGCGTTCGACTTCGGCGGCGACGGCGACTCCGGCCCGCACCAGGGCGACGACCGCCTGGACGACGACGTAGTGGCCGCGGCCACCCACCTGCGCACGAGCGGGGCCACCGACGTGGTGCTGATGGGCGCCTCAAAGGGCGCGGCCGCGTCGCTCGCCGCCGCCGTCACGCTGACCCCCAAGCCGATGGCGGTCGTGTCGCTGTCGGCGCCGGCGGTGTTCGGCGGTGTCTCGGCCGAGGACGCGGTGCCGCGCCTCGCCTCGCCTGCACTCTTTCTGGCCGCCGAGAACGACCACCCGTTCGCCGACGCCGCGCAGCAGTTCGATGCGGCTGCGCCGAAGGCCGTACCGCATCAGGTCTTCATCGCCATCGGCGCCGAGCACGGGACGGGTCTGCTGGCCGGAGGTCAGGCCACGAAGGTCACCGAGCTGATCGAGGCGTTCCTCAAGCAGCACGCGCCGGCGTGACGACCAGGCTGCTGCACGGCATTCTGGCGCGCCCGGCGGCCGGTCGGGCCGATCGCCGCGATGGCGGTCGCGGCCGCCACCGGCTGCCAGCGACCCCGGTGAGCGCAACCGTCCCCGCGACGGTGCCCACCCGCCGCCGCAGGCGGGAACCCATGCCCCGGCGAGCGATCCATGGCGACGCAACGACCCTCCGCCGGCTCGCTGACGTACTCACGACAGGAGTCCTGGAACTGGCTTCGTCGGCCGTTCTATGCGTTCGCTCGGCGGAGGCGTTCTGCCGCTTGCGTCCGGAGCGCGTTGCCGCACACCGGGGGTTGGCCGTGCAGGGCTTCCCATCGGGCGTTGTGGGCTGCAGGCCATAGGCTGGCGGCCCACGCGATCTCCAGTTCGACGGCTGTAAACGAACGTCCCCGGCTGTGCTGGTAGGCGGTCAGGAACGCCTCAGTACTGGCGATCGGCGCAAGCGTAGGCAGTCCTGAGCCTCTGGGAAACACCCCGCTCGCCGCTCCTACCAGCGCGGCCTCCGGCTGCCAGGCCAGGCTGTCCCAGTCGTGTACCGCCCACAGTTGCCGGCCGTGCCACCGCAGGTTCTGTGCCTCGAAGTCGGCGTGGCTCAGGACGCACGGCAGGTCGGCGGCCAGCGTCCTTCCCCGGGCCCTTTCCGCTGTCTCGGTGACGTATGCGGGCACCTTGCTCTGGTCGCGCTCATCGAGGAAGCTGATCGCCGGCCACAACCCGGGGTCGGTGTGGTCCCAACGCACCCAGCGCGGATTCGGCAGCGGCGGGGTGACGTCGACGTCGGCCAATTCAGCTGTGACCCGGGCGTATACCTCCGCGTAGCGGACGGCCACGTCCGGCGTGTCCCCCTGCAGGATGTCACCGCCGGGCCGGAATACTTCGGCATGGACGGCCAGCGAACCGACACCGATCACCGGTGTGAGCGGCCGTGCGCATGGAAACCCGCGCTCGGCCAACCGGGCCTGCGCCGCGACGCAGGACCCGGCCCGACCGTCGTCGCCGCGCGCCTTGATCACAACGTCTACGCCGGAGGTCAGCCGAAGACCGAACACCGTCGAGATCTGTTCCAGGCCGAACAGCACGTCGGCAGGCTCGGCACCCAGATGGTCCAGACACCATCCAGACAACCAGTCCGGCGTGTCGTTCAAGTGCATAGTGAGACTATGCCAGGTGCGCTACGACGTCTGTCAACGTTCGCGGCATCGCGTCCACGCCCGCTTGGCCCGGCGTCGCAGGACATCGGCCTAGCCGGTCCATCGGTGCGGCATTGCGCTGGCGGGAGCCACGACGACCGCCGCGTCGGGCCTTGGCCGGAATCGGGAATGCTGCGACCCCGGCCAGACCCGCATCCCCGCGGCTACGAGCGTGCACCTGCTGGAACATGGCCAGACGCAGGCAGGCCGTGGCTCCAGGCGGTCGGCGGATACCGCTCGACGAGACCTGCGGGTAGATAGGCGCTGATGATGTTCGAGGAACTCCGTGCATCCGACGAGGTCATAGCTGGCTGGCGTGAGCTGGCGCGTCAAGTACGCGATGCGCTGGAGCACGCCGGGATCCCCCCACATCTCACAGACGACTACCCCGGGTCCGCAGGAGCTCGTGTCGATGTCGACTGCGGCAATGACGAGATGGGCGGTGTCTTCGTCGTCTGGAACCCCGGAGCAGTCCTCACGCAGCAGATCATCGAGTCGACCATGGAGCACCGAGCGGACGACCCCGCGCAGCAACTCTTCCTGTCCATCACCACAGCCATGCGTGAGGCCATGCTTGTCGTGCTGCGCGCCTCCCGGTTCGACGTCGTTGCTGTAGACGACCTCACCCACCACCCTCCGAGGATCCATGTCCTCGGGATCTCGTGAGGCGGCCTGTGATGACAGGTGTACGCACAGCGACAGATCATGGCATCGGCGGCGCTGAACAGTCGTCGCGCGGCGTGACCGAAACTGTGGTTGGGTTTCATGGGGCGGTGGCGCACGATGGTGGACGGCAATCTCAGCCCGGCGTCGCCGGAAGCCACTGCTGCGGCATCGAGATGTCCGGGGCGGACCGGACAGTCCTGCCCATCGCCAGTACCTCGGCTTCGGTCGCGCCGCGGGACGTCGTCATGGCCAAGCTCAGCTCGCCGAACTCCGGCAGTTGCAGCTGCATTCCGTCCTCGCCGGGCACCAACGCCGCCGGCCAGCCGGCCACCTTGCGGTCCAGCGCAGCGGCGTCCTTCGTGCGCGGCTCCCGTTCCGTGACGATCAGGATGATGCGGTGCGCCGTGCCCGTTTGGCTGTAGGTGATGGTCGCGCCGACCAGAGACGCCCGCTGCTGTTCGGGCAGCAACCGCAGCGCGAGGTCGCAGTTCTCCACGGTGTAGCCGGTCGGCAAGGCGACGGGCGCGGCCGGCGCGGCGCAGTGCGTGCGACGGTCGAGGTGGACGTGCTCGGCCAGCTCCATGGCGAGTGCATCGCTGCCGGCGGTCACATGCATCCACACCCCGGCCCCGTCGGCGATCTCCCACACGACCCGGTGGAAGTCGCCCGAGCGGTACAGCGTTGCCGTGCGCTGCCCCACGGTGATCGCCTGCGTCGATTCGGCGGCTTCGATCGGCATCGGCTTGTCCAGCAACTGCAGCTGGGCGCTGGCTCCCCGATCGTCTCGGAGTAGCAGCCCCGGCTCCGGCGCGAACCGCACGTCGTACAGGTCGTACGCGGCAGGGATCGCATCGAGTGCGAACGGCAGCTCGTCCGGGTCGCCGGTGGTCACCTCGGCGCGGCTCGGCAAGCGTGACGCGTCGGTCGTGGGCAGCCCGGGAACGCCGGGCACGACGACGAGCGGGGAAACACCGACCGGCACCGACGGCTCGCCGTGGTTGCGATACACCGCGATACCGATGACCAGGGCACCGGTCACCACCAAGGCGGTACTTCCGGTGGCCAGTCGGCGCGTCGCGATCCGGCGTCGGCCCCGCCTGGCGGCGCGCTGCGCCAGGACGGTGAGGTCCGCCCGGCTTTCGGCCCGCTCACGAAGTGTCTCGGTCAGCAGTTCGTCGATCATGTCACGCTCCCAGAGTCCGTGGTGCTCGGTGCCGGGAAATGTCTTCCCGCAAGGTCGCCAGCCCGCGCATGGCATGGGTCCGAACGGTCGCCGTGGAGCACGACAGGATCTCGGCGATCGCCGCGTCGCCGAGGTCTTCGTAGTACCGCAAGACCAGGACTGCGCGCTGTTTCGGCGGCAGCGCGCGGATGAGGCGCCACATCGCGTCCCGCTCGGCCACGGCCTGCTCATGGTCGCCGCCGCCGCGGCGGTCGGGGACGGCGTCGATCGTGACTTCCCGATTGGTCAGCCGCCGCCACCACGAGATGTTCGCGTTGACGAGCATGCGGCGCACATACACGTCGGGACGGTCGGCAGTACTGATCCGGTGCCATTTCGTGTATGCGCCGGCCAGCACTTCCTGCACGAGGTCCTCAGCCCGGTGCGGGTCGCCGGTCAGCAGGCAGGCGAGGCGAAGCAGCGCGGGCCCGCGGGCGTAGACGTACTCGTGGAAGTCCATCTTCCGAACAGACGCATCCGGCGGCCGCAACCGTTGACCCGGCACGCGGTAGATCGGAGGCCAGGCGTGATTCCGCTGCACGCACATCGGCACGACAGGAAGCCTCGTCCTCGCAGACCCTGCTACCCGCAGTAACGAGCGTTGGCCGGCCGCCGCGCACCAACCGCGGCATGAGCGGATGCCGTCGCGTCGTGCCGTAGCCGGCGGGACGGACGAGCGTTCCGCGGAAGCGCTACGTGCCAGAACGGCAGCCAGCCGTCACTTGCGGCATACGATGCAACGCGTGCCAGCGCGTTGGAGCGGTTCCGGTCGGGGCGGAAGGTGCGGGGGTGTCTGACGACTACGTGGAGGTGGACTTCGGTGCGGGCCTGAGGCGGCTGCCGCGTTGGCAGCAGGTGCTCGACCTGACCCCGCATCGCGACGGTCTGGTACCGGCCGAGGGACCGGTGGACTGGTCGCAGCTCGATCTGCTACCCGGCTGCCTGACGGTGGATTGGGCGGGTCCGCAGCGCGGGGTCGTCGAGGCCATCGCCAGGCACCCCACCATCCGGTTCCTGTACTGGCGCGACGCCGTCGGCGACGTGGACCTGAGGTCGACGAATCTTGGCACGGTCCAATTCGAAGGCCCCGGACTGGGCAACGTGCGACTTCCCGAATCGGTCGAGACGCTGCTCCTGCTCGATCCGCCGGCAGCGCCGCAGGTGGAGGCGCCCGACGAAGGTCACGGGCTGGACCTGCGATACTTCCAGTCCGGCAGCGAGGTGCTGGTGCCGGACGGGCTGCGGCGCACACGCACGCTATGGCTTCGGGTTGGCGGTACGGTTTCGGCGGCCGCGCTGTCCCACTTGACGGACCTGGAGCAGCTGATAATCACCTTCGACGATCCGCCGGGCACGCTGACCGAGCTGAGCGAGCTGCGCTGGCACGACCGCCTGCGCACGCTGCGGCTGGATGACGCGTTCGGCCTGGACTCTGAGGGGTTGCCCGACCTACCGGGTCTACGCCGTCTGGAACTGAGCGGGACTAGGCGTACGACGGCCGCTGTGGTGAAGGGGAGGTATAAGGGCAGCGGCGTTACGGTGTCGGTCAGCGGCGCCAAAGGGGAGTCGTGGTTGGCGGAGCACATGGACAACCCGTTCCGGGACTGGATCGAGGACTCCAAAGGTTTCGGGCGGGCAGCTGCTGGCGCATACGCACGAGCACGGCGCGCGGTCGAAGCGATCGTCCCTGAAACGCCGGGCGCATTGGCCGCGGCGGAACAGGGACTTCGCGGGCTCGTCGCCGACCTCAGCTCAATCAACGACAAGTACGAGCTGATCGACACCCTCTACCGCGAGCAGGCATGGGACGCCTTTCGGGCGTTGGCAGCCCGGCTGCAGGTTCCCGAGCAGCAAGCCGAGGAGTGGTTCGACAGCGGGCGCCGCTTCTGACCGTCGCCCCCGGTCGGTCGTACGGACACCGAACTAACGTTAGTATCCGCACATCGGCATGTCGGTGCGCCGGCCGGTGATGGGTGGCCGTCACGCTACGTGGTAGTCCTCGCGCTCGTGGTCGGCGGCCGGCGGGCGGGTCAGTAGCGTGGCGGGTATGGAGCCACATCCTCGCGCGCTGCCGTTGCCGGACCTCGAGGCGTTGTTCGGCGTGCTCGTGACCGTGCACGCCCAGCTCATGACCGACGAGCTTCCGCCGGAGCTCGTGCGCCGGCTCCTCGAACGGCTCACCGACCACGGCCCATTGCCCCAAGACGCGTCAGCCGGAGCGATGAACGCGCTGCTCGCCGACCTGTGCCAGCGCATGCATTGGGCGATGTCCGGCGACGACGGCGACTACCCACCCCCAGCACCGCGGCGAACCATCCACTACGTCGACATCCCGGACGACCCGGGCACCGTCAACGCCTGCGTGGCGGACCTGGCGGAGCTAGGCGCCGAGATCAGCGATCAGATCGAAGGCCGGACGCGGCCGGGTCATCGGCACATCGCCGCGGCGTTTCCCGAGCTTCCGCCGGACCCGGGCCACCATGCCCGGGTGGCGCAGCTGTCAGCGCTGGCCCACCGCCACGGAGGACGGTACGCCGGCTTCGGCGCCTGATGCGCGGGAGAGCGAGAAAGGCCGTCCGGCTTGACCTTCTCACTGTGTCAAGGCCTTGACTGATCGCATGAACGCGGCATCGACGCACGAAGACGACAGGCGGCTCGCGGACGCGCTCGGTGCGGCCGAGGCCTCGACGCGGCTCAAGGCGGCCCTCGCGATCGGGACGCGGCCCGGAGACGGGTTCGCCGACGTGCTCGTGGCGCGGTGTGCGGTCGAGCCGGATTTCTTCGTGCGCGACATGCTCACGTGGGCGCTCACCCGCCTGCCGCGCGAAGTCACCGTGCCCCGGCTCGTCGCCGAGCTGACGTCCGAGCGGGCGCAGGCGCGCAGCCAGGCGCTGCACACGCTGTCGAAGATCGGCGACGCCGGGGCCTGGCCGGCGGTCACGGTCGCGTTGCTGCGCGACGGGGACGACGAGGTCGCCCGGGCGGCGTGGCGGGCGGCCGTCGTGCTCGTGCCCGACGGCGGGCGGGCGGCGCTCGCCGCGGAGCTGGGTACGCAGCTCGGGCGGGGCGACCGCGAGGTACAACTGAGCCTGAGCCGGTCCCTCGCCGCGCTCGGCGAGATCGTCGAGCCGGTGCTGCGGGCGGCCGCGGCGCACCCCGACGCCCGGGTGCGGGCGCACGCGGCCGCCACCGAGCGGCTGCTGCGCGATCCGGACTCGGCGTTCGAGCCGGACCTGAACGCGGCGAGGCGGGTCGACGCGCTCGGGCGGGAACGGGAGGAGCGGCTGCGTGCTGATCGGTGAGGTGGCGCGCCGGTCCGGGGTGAGTGCGCGGATGCTGCGGCACTACGACTCCCTCGGGCTGGTGCGCCCGACCGGGCGGACGGTGGGCGGATACCGGGAGTACACCCCGCAGGACGTCCGGCGGATCTTCTACGTGGAGGGCCTGCGGTCGCTCGGGCTGTCGCTGCGGGAGATCGCGCGCACCCTCGAGGACCCCGGGTTCACGCCGTCCGCGCTGGTCCGCGACCTCATCCGGCGGACCGGAGAGCGCCTCGAACGGGAGCGGGAGCTGCTCGACCGGCTCCGGACGGTCGACGCGGCCGGGCCCGCCGCCTGGCCGGACGTCGCCCGGGTCGTGGAGCTGCTGCACGGGCTGGCCTCGCCGAGCGCGGCGCGCCGGCAGCAGGCCGCCCTCGCTCCGGCCGAGGCCGCGCCCGTCCCCGCCGACGTGCTCGCCCGCGCGGTGCTCACCGAGGCGGACCCGAACGTCGCCGGGGCGCTGCGGTGGGCCCTGGCGCGGGCCGGGGGCGACGGGGTCGCGGGGCTGGCCGCGGGGCTGGGCTCCGGCGACGCGCAGGTCCGGCGGCGGGCGGTACTGGCGCTCGCGGAACTGCCCGGGGACGAGGCGACCCGGCTGCTGGCGGGGGCGCTCGACGACGAGGACGCCGCGATCCACCGGCAGGCCGCGCTCGCGCTGGGCGCGCGCGGGGTGACCGCGGCCGTGCCGACGCTCGTCGGGATGGTCGTCGAGGGGCCGAACGACGTCGAGGCGGCCGAGCTGCTCGGGGCGCTGGCCCGGGAGGGGGAGTGGGGTGGGCGGATCCTCGGCGCGCTCGTCGCCGAGCTCACCGCGCCCGGGGCCGGCCCGGCGGTGCGGATACGGCTGACGCAGGCCCTGGCCGAGCTGCCCGGGACCCTGGCGCTGGACACCCTGCGGCGCCTGGCCGGCGACGACGACCGGCCCGTGGCCCTCGTCGCCGGGGCCCTCGCGCAGATGGTCGAGGCCGCGGCCGGGACGCAAGGGCAGAGCGCCGGCTGACGCCCGGGCGTCCCGCGAGGTCTACAGCAGCCGCAGGCGGTCGGCGTGGGGCGTGCCCGGCTCGGCGGTGAACACCAGCATGACCGGGCCGGGGTTGCCGGGCAGCGGATAGGTGTCCCAGTCGAGCACGACGTCGCCGACCTCGGGGATCCGGAACGTCTTGGTGCCGCTGACCGATTCGCGTACGTCGTGGCGCCCCCACAGCCGCCGGAACTCGGCGCTGCGGATGCTCAGCTCGCCGACGATCGCGGTGGCCCGCGGGTGCGTGGGGTCGGTGGCGACCGCGGCGCGCATCATGCCGATGTAGTCCAGGGCCTGCTGCTCCCAGTCGGGGCAGCGGCGCCGGCTCGTGAGCGTGTCGTCGAACATCAGCAGCAGCATGTTGAGCCGGTCCGGCGGGTAGCCGTCCGGGTCGCCGAGCAGCGCCACCGCCTTCGGGTTCCAGTCCAGCAGGTCCAGGTGGCGGCCGAGGACGACCGCCGGGGTGTCCATCACCCGCAGCAGCCGCCGGGTGCCGTCCGGCACCCGCTCCGCGGCGCGCTCCACCCGGGCCGGCATCGGCCGGCGAGCGGCGTGGGCGAGGGTGAACAGGTGCCGGCGCTCCCGGTCGTCGAGGCCGAGGGCACCGGCGAGCGCGTCGAGCACGTCATCGGACGGCCGTACCTCGCGCCCCTGCTCCATCCGCTGGTAGTAGTCGGTGCTCAGCCCGGCCAGCAGGGCCAGCTCCTCGCGGCGCAGCCCGGCGACCTTGCGGCGGCCGCCCGGCTCCAGGCCCACGTCGCGCGGGCGGAGGCGATCGCGGCGGGCGCGCAGGAAGTCGCCGAGCTCGCGGGCGTACGGATGGGTCATGGGGCAAGTGTGCCGCGCCGCCGGGCGCCCAGGGTAGGTCTGGCAGAACGACGGAAGCCGGGCCCGGGGCACCTAGCGTCGTGTCGACCACGACGTTTCCCGGAGGCCGCAGATGACCGGATGGACCACCGCCGACATGCCCGCCCAGCACGGCCGGATCGCCGTCGTGACCGGCGCGAACTCGGGCCTCGGCCTGGTCACCGCGACCGAGCTGGCCCGCCACGGCGCCCGGGTCGTGCTCGCGGTGCGCAACACCGCCGCCGGGGCCGAGGCCGCCCGGCGCATCGGCGGTGACGTCGAGGTCCGGGAGCTGGACCTGGCCTCGCTCGCCTCGGTGCGCGCGTTCGCGGCGGGGCTGGCCGCCGACCACCCCGCCGTCGACCTGCTGGTCAACAACGCCGGCGTGGTGCTGCTCGGCCCCCGCCGGAGCACCGCCGACGGCTTCGAGCTGCAGCTGGGCACCAACCTGCTCGGCCACTTCGCGCTGACCGGGCTGCTGCTGGGCACCCTGGCCGCGGCCCCGGCGCCCCGGGTGGTGAACCTGAGCTCGATCACGCACAAGACCGCGCACCTCGACTTCGACGACCTGATGTTCGAGCGCGGCTACCGGGCCTCGGCCGCCTACGGCCGGTCCAAGCTCGCCACCACCGTCTTCGGCGTCGAGCTGGACCGGCGGCTGCGCGCGGCCGGGTCGCCGATCGTCAGCGCCCTCGCGCACCCGGGGCTGACCCGCACCAACCTCACGCCGCGGGCCTGGGAGCACCGCGGGCGGCTCGGACGCGTGATCGCCCGGGCCGGGCTGCTCGCCACCCAGCCGGTCGAGCGGGGCGCGCTGCCGCAGCTGCGGGCCGCGACCGACCCGGGCGTGCGGGGCGGGGAGTTCTTCGGGCCGGCCGGGCTCTTCGAGACGCGCGGGCGGGTCACCGAGGCCCGGCTCAGCCGCGAGGCGGCCGATCCCGTGGTCGGCCGGCGGCTGTGGGCGGCGGCCGAGGAGCTGACCGGGGTCAGCTTCCTATGAGCGCGACGACGAGGTTGTGGTCCGACAGGCCGCCCGCGTCCTCGACCGTCGCGCGTCCGGGACTCCTTCGCGGACCGCGACGGCGGTGCAATAATCCGGGTCCATGCGCGTGCTCTTCACCGCCGTGCCGATCCACGGGCATCTCCTGCCGCTGCTCCCGCTCGCCGAGGCCGTCGCGGCCGCCGGGGACGACGTGGCGTTCGCCGTCCCCGGGTCGCTGACCGGGCTGGTCGGCGGGCTGCCGGTGCTCCCCGCCGGGCCCGGTATCGACGACCTGCTCGCCGAGAACGACCGGCGCACCGGCGGCGCCGACATGCACTCGGGCTTCGAGCCGGTGGCCGAGCTCTTCGCGGGGACCCTCGTGGACACCTCGTTCGACGCGGCGCTGCGCCGGGCGCGGGAGTTCGGGGCCGAGGTCGTGGTCGCGGACGAGTACGACACGATCGGGCCCATGGTCGCGGCCACGCTCGGGGTGCCGCTCGTCCGGCACGCGGTCGGGCTGCCCGTGTCGCCGCCCGGGCTCGGGCCCGCGATGGAGGCGCGGCTGGCCCCGCGCTATGCCGCGCGCGGCCTCGCCCGGCCCGCCCGGCTGGCGCTCGTGGACCTCTGGCCGCCGGCGCTGCACGGGCCGCGGTGGGTGGCGGGGGAGGACCGGCTGGCGATCCGGCCCAGGGCGTACACCGGAAGCGAGCCCTTCGACCTGCCGGCCCCGGCCGGGTTCCGGGTGCTCGTCACGCTCGGGACGGTCCTGCTCGAGGCCGGGCCGCTCGACGCCCTCGTCGACGCGGTGGCCGCACTGGACAATGTGGACGTTCTGGCCACGGTTCCGGCCGGGCTCCCGCGCTCGCTCGCCGACGCCCGGGCGAACGTGCGGTTCGTCGGCTTCGTGCCGATAGCGCAGCTGCTCGACGCGGGCGTCGGCGTGGTCCTCGCGGCCGGTGGCGCCGGGACCGTGCTCGCCGCGCTGAGCCGGGGCATCCCGATGGTGCTGTGGCCGAAGGGCGCCGAGAAGCCGCAGAACGCCGAGCGGGTCGTCGCCGCCGGGGCGGGCATCGCGATCGACGATCCCGCGCGCGCCGCCGAGGCGGTCGCCGAGGTGCTGCGCGATCCGTCGTACCGTCGGCACGCCGAACGCGTCGCCGCCCAGATCGCCGAGGCCCCGGACCCGGCGGCGGTCTGGGCCGCCCTGCGCCCGCGCATCGGCGCCGCCGGAACCTGAGCCGTTCGGACGATCGATTCCGGGTGTCGCAACGCATTGCGCGGCCGGGCCGGGCGGCCGGACAATCGTCGCGTGCAGACCGCCTATGCGGAGATGGTGGCCGCGTTCACGGGGAGCCGCCTGCCGGTCCCACCGGTCCCCGAGCCGCTGCGGCCGCGGCTGCGCACCGTGCGCGACTGGTGCTGGGCGACGCGCGAGATCGACGGTTTCCGGATGTACATGTTCGAGCCCGACTTCCCCGCCGACGTCCTCGCGGCGCGCGTGCCCGACTACGTCGCCGTGAGCCACGCGGGGCACGGCGTGAACTCGTACGCGATCAACTACCACCTCGTCCACGGCCCGCTCGCGGTGCTCCTGCAGGTCGGCTGGGGCGGCATCTACACCGACAACAGCGCCGCGTCACGCCGTCTCGGGGAGCTGTTCCGCCGCTGCGAGTCCCTGCACGAGGCGGCCGCGGCGACGGCCGGCGAGCGGGTCCTGTGCGTCTTCAGCCAGCTGCGCGGCATCTCGGCGTGCGGCCGCGTGCCGGCGCGAGCGGACGGTGACGTCCACGCGTTCGTGACCGAGCACCGCACCGCGGGCGAGGAGGCGTTCGACGTCGCCGAACGCCTCCTGACGGCCTGACTCCGCGGGCGACGCTCAGCTGGTGCGGGTGGTGCCGAGGGTCGTGCTCGGCGGCGTGGCGATGTTGCGGGCCGCCTCGCTGAGCTGGCCCAGGGTCGGGTTGGCGCGGACCTGGCGCGCGTTGTCCACGATCTGCTCGTACTTCGCGCGGCCGGCGCGCGTCCCCAGCACGTAGCCGACGGCCAGACCCGCGGCGATGGGCAGCAGCTTCATCATGTCTCCCTCAAGAACGTCGGTTCGGGCGGCGGCCACGCAGGGCGAGCGCGACGATCGCTCCCACGACCATCGTCGCCCCGGCGGCCAGGACGAGCCGGGTGCGACGCGCCGACAGGCGCGCCACGGTGCGGTGCACGGTGCGGTCGGCGGCGGCTCTCGCCCGGGCCTTGACGTCCGTCTTCGCGGCCAGGGCCTCGAGCGTCTCGCCGAGCGCGGCGCGCGTGCGCACGATCTCGGCCCGCAGCGCCTCCGGGTCGTTGACCCGTCCGTCCGCCGTCACCCCGCTCACCTCCCGCATTCGCCGCAGCTGGCGTTCCCCCGGGCGAGGAAGCCGAAACCTATCCCAGTTGTACCGCCAGTGCCGCCACGAAACAGCCGAAGCCCACGATCGCGGCCGAGGACCGCAAGACGTCGAGGCGCTGCCACCGGGCGACGGTCGCGCGCCAGTCCGCGGGCGGGGCGTCGGCGTCCCAGCCGGCGACCTTCATGTTGATCGGGACCGTGCCCAGGAACGAGAAGCCCAGGAACGCGGCGAGGGCCGCGACCCCCGCCCACCGCCACGCGGCCCCGGGGCCGTCGGCGAGGACGAGCACCGCCACCGCGGCGGCGACCGCCGGCAGCATGATCGCGGGCACCACGACGCGCAGCCTGCGCACGAGCGCGACGCGGGCCTGGATGTGCGCGCGGTCGTCGAGGCGGAGCAGGGCCGGCTGCACGCCGTAGCGGACGATGAACTCCTCGCCGGCGAGTAATCCCGCGAGGATCAGGGTGAGCGCCTGGAGCACTGCCATGGGACACCTCTTTGCCGTTCGTACCCCGCACCGGACGACCAGCTCCTCACCGGGCCGGGTCGGGTGCCTGTCTTGGTTGTCGCTGTTCGCCGCCCCGGGCGCGTCTTCGTTGTCGCTGTTCGTCGTCGCGGGCGTCTTCGTTGTTGCTGTTCGTCGTCGCGGGCGTCTTCGTTGTCGCTGTTCGCCACCTCGGGCGCGTCTTCGTTGTCGCTGTTCGTCGTCGCGGGCGTCTTCGTTGTTGCTGTTCGCCGCCTGGGGCGCGTCTTCGTTGTCGCTCCTCGCCGCCTCGGCCGCGTCTCTGTTGTCGCTCTCGCCGAACCAGGCGCGTGTTTCAGTCGCTGCAAGTTTACGGTAGCAGGATTTCTGCAGCGGCTGAAGTACGATGGCGGGATGAGCGACACGGCGGTCACCTGGCTGCCCGACAGCGCCGCGGCGGAGGAGACCGGGGGGCTGCGGGAGCGCAAGAAGCGGCAGATGCGGGCCCGGCTGTCGGCCACGGCGACGCGCCTGTTCCTGGAGCGCGGCTTCGACGACGTGCGGGTCACCGAGATCGCCGAGGCGTGCGGGGTGTCGGAGCGGACGGTCTTCAACTACTTCCCGACGAAGGAGTCGCTGCTGCTCGACCGGTTCGACGACACCCTGACCGCCCTGCGCACGGCCCTGGCCGACCCGGGCACGCCGCCGCTGCCGGCCGCGCTCGCCGTGCTCGACACCGAGCTGGACGGCCTCACCGCCTGGCTCGCGAGCCAGCCGGACCCGGCCGCCGCGAGCGAGACCCTCCGCCGCTTCCGCGAGCTGAGCACCAGCACCCCGGAGCTGCGCTCGCACCAGCACGACATGATCGACCGCCTCACCGAGACCGCCGCGCGCCTGCTCGCCGGCCGGTCGGCCGCGCCCGAGCCGGCCCCGGCGGCCCACATCGCGGCCGTGGCGCTGCTCGGCCTCTGGCGCGTGCAGGCCGCCAGCCTCCAGCGCCGCCTCGCCGCACACCACCCGCCCGACCGCCTGCGCACCCTGGTCTCCGCGGACGTCCACATCGCGGCGGCGACCATCGAGCCCATCTTCCGCGGGTTCGCATAGAAGCGGGTCCGGGCAGAACTGGTCCCATGACGACTGCCGCCGCCACGCGGGCCCCGGCGGCCTGGTCGTAGCGGGGCGTGGCGGCTGGTCGTTCGCGGGTCCGGGTGGTGATCGCCGCCGCGGCGCTGGCCGGGGCAGCCGATCTTCCCCGGGTTCGGGTAGAACTGGTCCCATGACCACTGCCGCCGCCATGCGGGCCGAGGCCGCCCGGCTGTTGCGCGCCGCGCCGGCCGGAGTGCGCGCGCCGTTCGGGGACGTGGCGAAGCGGCGCTGGATCGAGTACCGGCCCGCGCCGCGCCCCGGCGTCTCGCTCGGCGAGCTGGACCCGGGCGCGCGCAAGGCCGCCCACCGGCTGCTCGCCACCGCGCTGCGCCCGCACGCGTTCGCCCAGGCGATGGGCATCGTCGCGCTCGAGGAGGTGCTGGACCGCGAGGAGGGCTACGGCCGCGGGCGGCACAGCAACGACTACCGCGTCATCGTCTTCGGCGAGCCCGGCCCGGCCGGCCGCTGGGGCTGGCGCTTCGAGGGTCACCATCTCTCCGTCACCATGACCCTCGACGGCGACGCGGTCTCCCCGACGCCGGTGTTCCTCGGCGCCAACCCCCTGGCCACGCACTACCGCGGCCGCCCCGTCCTGCGCCCCCTCGGCCCCGAGGAGGACCTGGCGTTCGAGCTCCTCGACGCGCTGCCCGAGTCGCTGCGCGGGCACGTGCTGCGCCGGCCCGAGGCGCCGGTCGACATCTACAGCGGCCCGCGCGCCGACGTGGTGCCGCCGCCGCCCGGCGTGCCCGCGGCCGAGCTGCCGCGGCTGGCCCGGGAGCGGCTGGACGAGCTCGTCGCCCTGTACCTCGACCGCCTCCCCGCCGACGTCCGCCTCGCCGTCGACCGCGACGCCCTCACCTTCGCGTGGGAGGGGCCACCCGAGCGCGGCGGGCGCCACTATTATCGGGTGCAGGGGCCGGATCTGCTCATCGAGTATGACAACACGACCGCCGACGGCAACCACGCCCACACGGTGCTGCGTCGGCCCGAGTCCGACTTCGGCGGCGACCTCCTGCGCGAGCACCGGGCCGAGCACCCGCACACCTGACACCGCCCCGAGCCGCCCCAAGCCGCCCCGCGCCGGGCCGCGCCGTGCCGCGTTGCGTTGCGCCGCGTAGGAGGCCGCCGCCGAAGGTCGCGCCGAGCCGCGGCGGGCTGAGCCGCGCCGCGCCGAGCCCGGCCGCGTGTGGAGCCGGGCCGCGCCGCCGCGCAGAGGCCGCCGTCGAAGATCGCGCCGCGCCGCGCCCCAAAAGCCGGGCCGCGCCCCACAAGCCGGGCCGCGCCCCACAAGCCGGGCCGCGCCCCACAAGCCGGGCCGCGCCCCAAAAGCCGGGCCGCGCCCCAAAAGCCGGGCCGCGCCCCAGGAGCCGGGCCGCGCCCCAGGAGCCGGGCCGCGCCCCAGGAGCCGGGCCGCGCCCCAGGAGCCGGGCCGCGCCGCGCCCCACGAGCCGGCCGGGTGGCCGTGGGTGGCGACAGGGTGAGGCGACCCCGACCCCGCCGTGCGCCCGCGTCGGTCAGGGGAGCGAGACCAGGCTGGTGCCGTCGTCGAACGGCAGGTCGCCGCCGGCGATCGCGTGAACCTCCATCGTGGACAGTTCCGCGAGGCCCGACTGCACCGTGGCGAACGCCGTCGTCGCCGCGTCCGCGCCGGTCGCGATGCGCAGCAGGCTCGGCCGCGGTGCGAGCCGCGTCGCGTCGACGACCCGCCACACGTTGCCGATCGCCACCTCGGCGACGGCGTGGAAGTCCATCGGGGACAGCCCGGGCGCATACACGGCCGCGGTGCGGGCCGGGATGTCCAGGGCCCGCACCAGGGCGGCGACGAGGTGCGCGAAGTCGCGGCAGACCCCGGCGCCGGCCAGCAGCGTGTCCGCCGCGTCGGTGGAGCCGGTGCTCGCCCCGGCCCGGTAGTCGGTGTGCTCGTGCACGTACGCCACCACCCGCGCCACGGCGTCGGCCACCGCCTCGGCGTCGAAGGGGTCGACGGGGCCGAACTGCCGCAGCGCGAAGCCGAGCATGCGGTCGGAGGGACAGTACCGGCTGGGGCGCATGCCCACGATCCGCTCCAGCGGTGTCACCCGCGCCGGCTCGCCCGCGAGGGAGGCGTGCGCCTCGTAGGTGATCTCCAGCCGGCCCGGCCCGCTGCGCACCACGTGCAGGCGGCCGCCGTCGCCGGTCTCGACGAGTGTGACCGCCACCGGCTCGCCGTCGAGGCGCACGCCGAGGTCGTCGTGCACCCTGACCCCGGGGCGGCGCGCGGCGGCCACCTGCAGGACGACCTCCGCCGCCCGCTCGACATCGAACGCGAGCGAACAGCCCGCCGTCACGTCCGTCACGGGCGCACCGTACCGACTTTGTTGCATCGGCGCCATCGGGGGTACCGAGGCCGCATGGACGAGGTCGAGAAGCTGCTCGACGCCGTGTATACCGGGCGTGAGCGGGTCACCCGCGAGGAGATCCACCGGCACGCGGTCGCCGTCGACGCGCCCGCCGGGGTCATCGACGCGGTGGAGACGCTGCCGGAGGGGGAGTACGCCTACGACGAGGCGAGCGAGGCCCTCGCCCAGCTCGCCCCGCCCGTCATCACCTCGGGTGGCGTCCCGGCCCAGGCGCTGGACGACTCCGATCTGTCGCGGGAGCTGCGGCACCTGCACGAGACCCGCGACGACACGTTCCGGCACGGCTCCGTGCAGGCCCTCGCCAACCACGACAGCCGCACGGCCGAGCTCGAGGCCGAGTACCTGCGCCGGTTCCCGGACCGGGCCGTCGACCCTCAGCGGATTCGCCCCGATTGACGGGGGTCGGGTGGGGTATCGGGGGACCGACCGCGACGTCCGCCGCAGACCGAAGGAGCCGCGCCATGGCGCTCGACGACGATGACATCACCACCACGCCCGCCGGTGCCGGGGCCGAGGGGCCGGCGGACGGGGGCGCCGTGCCCAGCGCCCATGACGGTGGCGCGGACGGCGGCGCGGGGACCGGCGAGGGCACCGCGGACGGCGGCGCCGACGTCGAGGGCCAGGACGGCGGGGCCGACGGCGGCGCCACCGAGGGAGGCGACGAGGGCCCGGCCGACGGCGGCGCGGACCCCGGCACCCACGACGGCGGCGCGGACGGCGCGGCCCGGTAGGAGGCGATGACGATGCGCGTGGTCGTGGTCGGGGCGTCGGGCAACGCCGGCACCGCGCTGCTGCGGCGCCTGCGGGCCGACGACGACCACCGCGTCGTCGGCGTGGCGCGGCGGATTCCGGGCGGCTCGGAGTACTCCGACATGGTGTGGCACCCCTGTGACATCGGCGCCCCGGACGCCGTCGGCACGCTGACGGACATCTTCCGCGGCGCGGACGCCGTGGTGCATCTGGGCTGGCAGATCCAGCCGAGCCACGACCGGGACGTGCTGCGGCGCACCAACGTGGAGGGCAGCCGGGCCGTGGTCGACGCCGCGATCCAGGCCGGGGTGGGCGCGCTCGTCGCGGCGTCGTCGGTCGGCGTGTACGCGCCCGGCCCGAAGGACCACCGCGTCGGCGAGGACTGGCCCGCGACGGGGGTCGCCGCCTCGTCGTACAGCCGGGACAAGGTCGCCCTCGAAGGGCTCCTCGACGCGGCCGAGGACCGGCTGCGGGTGGTGCGGCTGCGCCCGGGGCTGATCTTCCAGCGCGACGCCGGCACGGAGATCGCCCGCTACTTCCTCGGCCCGCTCGTCCCCGTGCGGCTGCTGCGCTTCGGCCGCGTCCCGGTGATCCCCGCCCACCCGCGGCTGCGGCTGCAGGCCGTGCACGCCGACGACGTCGCCGACGCCTACGTGCGCGCGCTCACGTCGGACGCCCGCGGCGCCTACAACATCGCCGCCGACCCGGTCCTCACGCCCGAGCTGGCGGCCGAGCTCTTCCACGGCCGGACGATACCGATTCCGGCGGCGGTACTGCGCGCCGCGGCCGCCGCCACCTGGCACGCCCGCCTCCAGCCCGTCGACGCCGGCTGGGTGGCGCTGGCGCTGTCCGCGCCGCTGATGGACACCACCCGGGCCGCGACCGAGCTGGGCTGGCGGCCCGAGGTCGACGCGTCCGAGGCCCTGCGCGAGCTCGCCGCCGGCATGTCGCACCGGGCCCACGCCGGCAGCGCCCCGCTCTCCGGTGGCGCGAGCAGCCCCGGGCGCCTGGGCGGGCTGCTGCGCGGACGGCTGCCCGGCACCGGTAACCCTTACTGAGTAGGCCCTTCGGGGGACCCCGCACGTCGACCGTCCGACGATTCGCGTCCTCGTAGGGGGTACTGCGGCCCGCCGGCACGGCCTACCGTGACCGGCGGTGATGCTGCATGAGCTTCGAGACGATGGAAATGACGACGATCGTGCGCCGCGAGTCCCCGCGCATCGTGCGGATGGCGGTGCGCGGCGACCTCGACGCGGCCAACGCCGACCTGCTCCGTGGCGCGTTCGAGGACGCCGCGGGTGACGGCGGGGCCCGGCTCGAGGCCGACCTGAGCGGGGTCACGTTCTGCTCGCTGGCCGGCCTCAGCGTGCTGCTCGGCACGCGCCGGTCGCTGGGCGAGCGGTTCGTGGTGCTGGCCGCCCCGCCGGGCGTGCGCCGGCTGCTCTCGGTCCTGCAGATGCCCGACGCGCTGGGGCCGGCGCTCAAGAGCCCAGCGTGAGGACCACCTTGATGTCGTCGGGCCGCGACTCGAGGGCCTCGGCGAAGCGCTCCAGCGGCACCCGCCGGGTGATCAGGCTCTCCAGCCAGGCCGGGTCGGCGGCGGCCAGGGCCTGCGCCGCCGCGGTGTAGTGCCGCGGGTTCGCGTTCACCGAGCCGACCACGACGTCGTTCTCCAGCACCAGGCTCCGGTTGGCCCGGCCGAGGTCGACGGGGATCCGGTGGCCGCTCGAGGAGACGCCGGTCAGGCACGTCACGCCGTAGGCCGCCGTGCCCGCGATCGCGTCGAAGACGACCGGCGGGGCGCCGGTGGCCTCGATGATGATGTCGGGCCGCAGGCGCTCGGTGGTCTCGGCGACGGGGCCGCTGTGGTACGTCGCGCCGAGCGCCCCGGCCGCCCGCGCCTTCGGCCCCGCCTCGGCGCGGTCGAGCACGTGGACGTCGAGGCCCCGCTGCACCCCGAGGAGGGCCGCGAGCAGCCCGATCGGGCCGGCGCCGGTGACCAGCACCCGCTCCGGCGCGAAGTAGGAGCGTGCGCCGACCCGTTCGACCTGCTCCCAGGCCTTGGCCACGACCGACGCGGGCTCGAGCAGCACCCCGGTCTCGGCCAGGCCCGCGTCCAGCGCGACCGCGAACTGCGGCTCGACGCTCCAGAGCTGGCTGCCGTACCCGTCCAGCTCCTTGATGCCCCGCTCGGTGTACTCCCCGTTGCGGCACATGTCGAACTCCCCGTGCGCGCAGGCGGGGCACGGGCGCGGGTCGGGCCGCCGCACGATGCCCACGACGAGGTCCCCGGGCGCGAAGCCGGAGCCGGCGGGGGCCTCCCGCACGCGGCCGAGGGACTCGTGGCCCAGCACGAGCCGGTCGCGGCCCGGCGGCGCCCAGCCGTACTCGCCGGCGGCGATCTCGCGGTCCGTCCCGCACACACCCAGGGCCAGGCCCTCGACCAGCAGCCGCTCGTCCCCGGGCTGCGGGTCGGGCACGTCGCGGACCTCGGCCGAGCCGGGCTGTAGCGGAACGACGGTCAATGCGCGCATGCGGCCGTGGTACCCACCCGGCCCGCCGCCCACTCGCCCGCCACCGGGCCGGTTAGGGCGCGACGGATTCGGCCGCGTGCGGGCCGGGCGGCAACGGTTCCGCGGCGGGCCGCGGGGCCGGCTCCCGCAGGTGCGCGGGGAGCCGGCGGGCCAGCACGCAGCCGGCGGCGACGATGGCCAGGGCCCACACGGTGCCGCACAGCAGCCCGGGCAACATGCCGGCGTCGGGCACGTCGACGGCGAGCGCGGCACCGTAGGCGGCGGCGGTCGCGAGGACCAGCACGGTGGCGGTGCCGGCCGGGGAGCGCGGGCGGCGCAGCAGGCCCGACAGCAGCACGACGACGGCGGCGAGGGCGGCCGCGGGCCAGGTCGGGTCGAACGGGGCCGGCTCGGTGCTCAGGCGCGGCACCGGCGTGTAGAAGCAGCAGCCCTCGCCCGAGTCCGGCGCGCCCAGCCGGTGCCAGGCGTCGCGGGCGTCACGGTACAGCAGCCCGTCGCGGCCGTTGGCGACGAACAGCACGTGCCCGCCGGGCACCGCGTGCGCGACGAGCGAGCGGGAGGCGAGGTGCTCGGCCCGCTCGCCGAGGCCGGGGTAGCCGTCGGCGAGCGCGGCGTAGGCGGGGCCGCCGATCTCCCACACGGTGCGGTATGCGCCGCTGCCGCCGTTGTCGCTGCGCTGCACCTTGAGCTCGCCGCGCCACACGCGGTAGCAGGCGCCGGCCGCGCAGCCCGCCTCCATCGCCGCACTGTGGACCTGCCGCTCGTCGGCGTCGTCGACGGCCTCGCCGCGGTCGTCGACGACCCACCAGGCGCCGCGGCCGGAGCGCTCGGTGCGCACGAGCACGGTGCCGGGCCGTGCGCCCTCGACGACCTCGGTCACCTCGCCGATGTGCCGGAGGTTCTGCACGCGCAGCCGCGTGACGAGTCCGTTGAGCCCGGCGCACGCCAGCAGCGCGGCGGCGAGCACCGCGGCGACGATCCCCCGATTGCGCATGGGACCACGATGGCAGGGCCGCATCAAGGCCGCATCACGAATGGGGCGGCGGATCCCGGGCAGAATCCGCCGCTCCCGTGTTCGATTCCGCCCGCGGTTCGCAGTCGATAGGGCAGTACGAATGCGGGGGGTTTCGGCCGGTGCCTCGTCGCGCCGGCGTGCCATGTGCATTCCCAGGCGCCGATCCCGCGAAACACGGCGGCCCAAGAATCTTCGTCGATGCCGCTCCCGGCTACTTGATGCCGGTCTGGGCGGGGTCCCGAAGCGCCTCGTCGATGTCGGCGGTGGTGCGTTTCAGGATGTCCTCGACCTGGGCCCGGGTCAGGGCCTGCTCGGCGTGCCAGAGGTCGGCGAGGTCCTTGGCGATGATGCTCTCGACCACGATCCAGGCCGGGATCGACGGGTACATGCGGCCGGCCTCGATCATCGTGCGGAAGGCCGCGTACGCCGGGTCGGACTCCAGGCGGGTGCCCTTGATGGCCTCGGTGCGCGCCGGCCACAGGCCCGAGGAGACGCTGTAGCGGCGCTGGCTCTCCTCGCCGGTCAGGAACTTCACCCACTCGAAGGCCGCGTCCGGGTGCTTCGCGGCCTTCAGGATCGCCAGGCCCGAGCCGCCGAAGAAGCCGAATCGTCCCATCTTGCCCGCGGGCATGGGTGCGGTGCCCCAGCCGTGCTTCAGCCCCGGCCGGTCCGGGTCGGCCAGGTAGTCGCCGACCGACTGGGAGTTGTCGATGGTGATGGCGCCGACGCCCTTGGCGAACGCCTCCGGCACGTCGCTGGAGGTCAGCTTCATCGCCTCGGGGTCGTCGTAGAGGTGGACCAGGCGCTGGTAGTAGGCGACGCCGTCGACGGCGGGCGGCTGGTCCAGCAGCGACTTGTCGCCCGCCTCGTCGAGCAGGTCGCCGCCGGCGCCCCAGATGAAGGGGGCCACGTTGTGGATGATGCCGAAGTTGTTCTCGTTGCCGATCGCGAGCGGCCAGACGGTACTGCCGGAGTCCTTGATCTTCTTCAGGGTGGCCTCGAAGGCGTTCCAGTCCGTGAACGCGGTCGCGGGGTCCACCCCGGCCGCGGCGAGCACGTCCTTGCGGTAGAACAGGGCGCGCACGTCGGTCAGCCAGGGCAGCGCGGTGATCTCGTCCGAGCCGAGGCGGTGGCTGGCGCTCCAGCTGGCCGCCGCGAACACGTCCTTGCCGCCGACGGCCGCCAGCTCGGCCTCGGTGTAGGGCCGCAGCGCGTGCAGGGCGCTGAACCCGCCGACCCAGGTCGTGCCCAGCACCGTGACGTCCGGGCCCTCGCCGCTGGTCGTGGCGGTGCTGAGGCGGGTGAGGGCGTCGCTCCACTGGATGCGCACGGGCTTGATGGTGATGTTGGGGTGCGCCTTGTGGAACTCCTCGGTCTCCTGGATGACCGCGCGGTCCTGGATCGGGCCGCCGTAGGGCATGTACCAGAACTCGAGCTCCACGGCCGGGCGGTCCGCGGCGTAGCCGACGGTGTCCGCGGCCCCGCCGCCGTCGCCGCCACCCTTCGCGCACCCGGACAACGCCAGGGCGGCAACGGTCGCGGCGGCCACGGACCTGAGCACAGTGCGCCTCATCACACCGGTCCTATCGACCGGCGGCCCGGCCGGCTGAGCCCAGACGACCGGCGGAAAAGTCGTAGGTCGGCGCCGTGGCGGTCGATAGTCGGACCATGCGCGGGAGACTGAGGGACACATTGGCGTGGAGGTGGCCACGCGTGCTGGCGCTCGCCCTCGTGCTGCTGGCCGCGGTCACCGTCGCCAACATCGAGCTGCACGGCCGCAGCCGCGCCCACGAGGGCACGCGGGCCCAGCTCAACGAGCTCAACGTGCTGCTGCACGAGGAGAGCTCGCTGCAGTGGAAGACCCTCGCCAGCCGCAACACCCCGGTGAAGGTCGCCCGGGAGCTCGGCGGGATCCGCCTGCGCGAGCGCGACATCCTCGACCGGCTGCCCGGGGCCGAGGCACTGAGCCGGCAGGTCGAGAGCTACCACGCGGTGCTCGACGACGAGCTCGGCCTGCTCGGGGTGGGCAAGACCGGCGAGGCGCTCGCGCTGGAGCAGCAGCGGACCGACCCGGCCTTCGTCGTGCTCGCCAACACGCTGCAGCGGCTCGAGGAGTCCGAGACCGCCGACGCCGACCTGGCCAAGAGCCTGGCCGACTTCACGCTGATCCTGGCCATGGCGTTCGCGGTCGCCGCGATCGGGCTGCTGCTGTACCGCTTCGAGCGCGAGCACCGCGCCTCGCTGCGCGCCCGCGAGGAGCTGCTGCACCAGCAGCAGGAGGCGCTGGACACGCTCGCCGAGCACGAGGCCCTCGTGCGCCACCAGGCCGCGCACGACCCGCTCACGGGCCTGGGCAACCGGCGCGCGCTCACCGAGCTGCTCACCGGCGCGGCCGGCCCGCACACGCTGCTGCTGGTCGACCTGGACGAGTTCAAGCCCGTCAACGACCGCCTCGGCCACGCCGCCGGCGACGAGCTGCTCATCGCGGTCGCCGGGCGGCTGCTGGAGGCCACCCCGGACGGCGCCGTGGTCCGCCTCGGCGGCGACGAGTTCGCGGTCGTGCTGGCCGGCGGCGAGCCCGAGGGCGTCGCGCTGGCCGAGCGGATCGTGGCGGTGCTCGGCGAGCCGTTCGACATCGCCGGCACCTCCGTGCGCATCGGCGCGAGCGTCGGCGTGGCCAGCGCCGAGGAGGTCGGCGACGGCGCCGGCGACCACCTGCTGCGCGAGGCCGACGAGGCCATGTACCGCGTCAAGCAGTCCACCAAGGGCGGCTTCGCCGTGTCCTGCGTCATGACTGCTCGGTAACCTCGTGTCCCTGCCGAACTTCGGGGCGTCGCAGTATTCGCGCTCGCCCGTAGGAGTCTGGTGCTCATGGTTCGTCTCGTCCGCCACGTCCGGCTCCGCACCCGGCTGGCGCTCGCCTTCGCCGTCATGTGCGCCCTGCTCGCCGGCATGGCCGTCATCGGCGAGCGGGGCTCGGCGGCGCAGGAGGACGCGAGCGCCGGCATCGGCCGGCTGCAGACGCTGTCGCGTCAGGTGATGCAGCTGAAGTTCCGCGACGCCGACGTGAGCGGGTGGCAGGTGGCGTACGCCTGGGACGTGCCCACGCTCGGCGGCGCCGCGGCGACCGCGGACGACTCCGCCAACCGCAAGGGCTTCCTCGCCTCGGCCTCGGCGCTGCGGCAGGAGCTCGCGGCGGTCGACACCGGCGCGCTGACCGGGGCCGAGCAGCAGCTGTTCGCCACGATCAAGACCAGCTTCGCGTCGTTCCTCGCCTACGACCAGCAGGTCGTGACGCTCTACCGCACCGGCACGGCGGCGTCGGTCACCCAGGCCAACGCGCTGATCGTCGGGGCGGGCTACGACGAGTACTACAAGATCCTGGAGAACACCGGCAAGCTCGTGGACTCGGTGACCGCCCGCGCCGAGGCCGCCGCCGCGCACAGCACCCAGGTCGCCCGCGACTCCCGCCGCACCATGGCGATCGCGATCTCCGTCGCCGTCACCCTCTGCGTCGCCGTCGCGGTGCTGCTCGCCCTCGTCATCACCGCGAGCGTGGTGCGCCCGGCCGACCGGGTCATCGGCGGCCTGCGCGAGCTCGCCGCGCGCAACCTCACCGTCGAGCTGCCCGAGGACGGCCGCGACGAGGCCGCCGACATGGCCCGCGAGTTCAACGCCGCCGTCGCCGGGGTCCGCGAGGCCGTCCGGCAGGTGGGCGAGCGGGCCGGCGCGCTCACCGCCGCCGGGCAGGAGCTCACGGCGCTGTCCGGGCGCCTCGACGGGCAGGCGTCGACCACCAGCGGGCAGACCGAGCAGGTGGCCCGGGCCGCCGGGGGCATCTCGGGACACGTCTCGACGCTCGCCTCGGCCGCGGAGCAGATGAACGCGGCCATCGACGCGATCGCCCGCAGCACCGGCGAGGCGGCGACCGTGGCGGGGGAGGCGGTCGCGGACGCCGCGGCGACCTCGGCGACGGTGGCGCAGCTGTCCGAGGCCGGGGCCGAGATCGGCGCGATCGTGCAGACCATCGCCGCCATCGCCGCGCAGACCAACCTGCTCGCGCTCAACGCGACGATCGAGGCGGCCCGCGCCGGGGAGTCCGGCAAGGGCTTCGCGGTCGTGGCGAGCGAGGTGAAGGACCTGGCCCGGGAGACCGCCGTGGCCTCGGAGGAAATCACCACGAAGATCGCCGCGATCATGCGGGAGTCCACCCGGGCCGCGGCCGCCATCGAGGGCATCTCCGCCGTGGTCACCCGCGTGGCCCAGGCGCAGACGACGATCGCGGCGGCGATGCAGGAGCAGTCCGTCACCACCGCCGCGATCAGCCGCAGCGTCGGCGACGTCGCCGACGGCTCGCAGGACATCGCGCACACGATCGCGGCGGCGTCGCAGAACGCGAGCGCCACCACGGTCGAGGCGGCCGCGGCGCAGCGGGCCGCGGCCGGCCTCGCCGAGATGGCCCGGGAGCTCAGCGGGATCGCGGGCTCGTTCCAGTACCGATGAGAAGCACCGATGAGACCGGCACACAGCGGGCTCTCAGTTTTCCGACGCACCCTTGCAGCACGCACCCATTCCGCTACGGAGGTCAACAGTGGGTCTCGTCCTCGGCATCGTGAGCCTGGCGCTGCTGGTGTTCCAGCTGCTGCTCATCGCCCGCGCCGTCCTCGACTGGAGCGTGGTGCTGGCCGGACCGTCGGCGCCGGGCGGTGTGCGCTCGAAGCTGATCGCCGCCGTCTGGCGCGTCACCGAGCCGGTGCTCGCCCCGGTCCGCCGCGCCCTGCCCCCGCTGCGCTTCGGCGGCGTGGGCATCGACCTCGCGTTCATCGTGGTCTTCCTCGGCGTCATCCTGCTCCGGGCGATCCTCGGCTGGCTCTCCTGAGGGTGATGCTGAGCGAGGTGCGTTCGGGTGGGGTGACCCGCCGCGGACCTGGCAGCGACGGCGCGCGGCGCCGAGCGGTTCGCCCCGGTCTCACGCCGGCTCGGGCACGCCTCCGTCCGGGGGCGGGTCGCCGTCGCCGGGCATCGGCTCGGCGGGCGCGGGCGGCAGCGTGTCCGGCGTGTCCGGCAGCAGCTCACCCGGGTCGTCGGGGACCGGCTCGCGCGGGTCGATCGGCGGGTACTGCTCGGGGTCGAGCTCCAGTTCCGTCATGAGCCCGAGTATGCCGCCCCGGGCGGTCCCCCGCCCGGTACGACACAACGGCCCGGGACCTCACGGTCCCGGGCCGCCGTCGTCGCGCCGCCGTCAGCAGGCGCCGTTGTCCGTCCAGACACCCTGGCCGTTGTTGCCGGGGATGTCGCCCTGGGTCCACCACTTGGCGGTCCACTTGTGGCCGTTGTAGGACACGACCGCGCCGCCGTTGTAGGCGGTGGCCGAGCTCCACGCCGCGACGCCGGTGCAGCCGGTGCCGCCGGTGGGCGTCGGCGAGGTCGTCGTGCCGCCGCAGGCGCCGTTGTCCGTCCACACGTCCTGGCTGTTGTTGCCGGGGATGTCGCCCTGGGTCCACCACTTGGCGGTCCAGGTGTGGCCGTTGTAGGACACGACCGCGCCGCCGGTGTAGGCGGTGGCCGAGTTCCACGCCGCGGCCGAGCATGTGCCGGTGGTCGGGCTCGGCGACGGGCTCTTCGACGGCGAGGCCGAGGCCGACGGGCTGGCCGAGGTGCTCTTCGACACCGACGGCGACGCCGTCGGGGACGAGGTCGAGCAGCCCGCGGTGGCCCCGTTGGTCGAGTTGACGACCGCGTTGAACAGGGTGGCGGCCGGGTCGAGGGCCTCCAGCGAGTACATCATCGCGCCGGCGAGCCCGTTGCAGTGCTGGTAGTCGGCGCGCAGCTGGATCGACGCCGGTGAGTCACCGGCCCAGAACGTGGTGCCGTCGTAGAAGTACGCGCCCTTGGTGACGGGGTCGAGATAGGTGTACGACGGGTTGTTCACGAAGCCCGTGAGCTCCTTGTAGAACGACACGCCCGCGACGTTGCCCGACAGGGCGTGGCCGGTCGCCGGGCCCGAGGCGGTCTGGTAGAGCCCGTGGTTCGAGCCGGCCGGGACGCCGGTCCAGCCGCGGTAGTAGAACGGATAGCCCAGCGTCAGCTTGCTCGCCGGGAATCCGCCGGGGATGCCGTAGGCCGAGTCGCCCGTCGTGTACGCCTTGACGGCGGCGTCGATCGAGTACTTCCCGTTGCCCGGCGGGACCGGGGTGCTCGGGTCGCTGGGCGAGCCGTAGAGCGGGTCCTGCAGGTTCGTCGGGCCCGTCGATTCCCAGCCGCCGTGCATGTCGTAGGTCATGGCGTTGGCGTAGTCGAGGTACTGCCCGACCTTGTTCGTCTCGATCTGCGCGATCTTGTCCTGGCCGGCCGGCACCGCGGCGGTGAGCCACTTCTTGCCGCCGCCGAGCGCGTCGAGCTGGGCCCGGAACTCGGCCATCAGCAGCGTGTAGTTCTGCTTGTCGGCCGCCTTGAAGTGGTTGCCGGTGTGCCCGGCCGCCCCCGGGTACTCCCAGTCGATGTCGATGCCGTCGAAGACCCCGGCCGCCGAGCCCGGGCCGCCGAAGCCGTTGCGGACCGGCAGGTTGCCCTTGATGAACATGTCGATGCAGGAGCTCACGAGCTGTTTGCGCGACGCGTCGCTCGAGGCGGCGTCGGAGAAGTACTTCGAGTAGGTCCACCCGCCGATCGAGACCAGGATCTTCAGGTTCGGGTACTTCGCCTTGAGCTTCTTGAGCTGGTTGAAGTTGCCGACGAGGGGCTGGTTCCAGGTGTCGGCGACCCCGTCGACGCTGATGTCGGCGCCGTAGGACTTGCCGTAGTCGGCGAACGAGTCGCCCGCGTTGTCCCCGGCGTTGGGGTTGTTCTCGTCGGGCGAGGCGGCGGAGTCGTTCTCGAAGCAGCTCAGCGTGGTGGGGTTGATGTTCTCGAACGCGTACACGAGGAAGTCGAGCTTGCCCGCCATGCCACTGGTGTCGAGGTTCTTGGGGTAGAAGCCGTTGGCGTAGATGCCCCACTGGGTGAAGTAGGCGAACTTGACGCCGCCACTGGTCGTGGCGGCCTGCGCCGTGGTGTTCAGCGTCGCGGTGGTCCACGCGGCGGCGGCCGTGAGCACGGTGGCTGCGATGGCGGCGATGAGCCGGCCGGGTCTGCGCATCTCGCTCCTCCTGTACCGAGAGCACTCCCAGATAAACAGTTAAGGTTGTTAACTGTTTTCCGGAATTTTATAGCGGTCGATGCCCGGGTACAAGGGCGTGATTGAACCGCCGCGCTGCGGGGCATCCAGTTCGTGACGGATCGAGTGACTACGGATCGAGTGACTACGGAGGAGCGATGGCCGAGAACACCAAGCAGACCAGTGAGCAGGCGGCCCACGCGGCCAGCGAGGTGCTGCGCGACCCGACGGCGACGAGCGCGGACAAGAAGGCCGCGGGCAGCGCGCTGTCGCAGAAGCCGTCGAAGCCGAAGTCCGGCAGCTGACCCGTCAGACGCGAAAGGCCCGGCGCTCGTCGCGCCGGGCCTTCGCCGGTTGATCAGCCCAGGTCCTGCACCGACCGGGACAGGATGCAGAACTCGTTGCCCTCCGGGTCCTCCAGCACCACCCAGGACACGTCCGGGCCCTGGCCGACGTCGGCGCGCCGGGCGCCGAGCGCGAGCACCCGCTCGACCTCCTGGGCCTGGGTGCTGCCGTCGGCGCGCAGGTCGAGGTGCAGACGGTTCTTGACGCTCTTGCGCTCGGGCACGCGGACCACGTCGATGCCGGGCATGGCCCCGGCCGCGGGCGCCAGGCTGATGATGTCCGGCTCCTGCTCGACGATCCGCCATCCGAGCACGGCACACCAGAAGTCGGCGACGGGGCGGGGCTCGATGGCGTCGATGACGATGACGGCGAGTCGGCTGGTCATGATCTACACCGTACGTGTGGGTCGCAGGCCGTCCAACATGATGTTGAGCAGGCGGCTTGCCCTGGCGCTGTGCTCGGGCGGGCGGGCCACGGTGAAGATGCCGATGAGGCCGGCGGCGATGTCCTCGGCGGTGACGTCGGCGCGCAGTTCGCCCGTCGCGCGGCCGGCATCGAGGATCTCGTCGATGGCCGCGAGCAGCTCGGTCTGGGTCTGGGCATGGGCGATCTCGCCGGATTCGATCATCGCGAGCAGCGTGTCGAGCATGCCGTTCTTCGTGGCGATCCAGCTGCCGAACAGCTCCGTCCAGCGCCGGAGCGCCGCGGGCGGGGGCAGCTCGGCGAGGAGCTCGCGGGCGCCCTCGGTGAGCCGCATGACCTGATCCCGGTACACCGCGTCGACGAGCGACTCGCGGGTGGGAAAGTGCCGGTAGAGCGTGGCGATGCCGACTCCGGCCTCGCGTGCGATCGCGCGCATCGACGGTTCGCTGTCGGCGGACTCGAACACGCGGGTCGCGACCTCGAGCAGCTGGTTGCGGTTGCGCGCCGCATCCGCCCGCGGCGCGCGGGGTTCGGCGTCGGTCAAAACGGATCACGCTCCGGTTGTGGTACGGTGCCTGTTGTAAACGGAGCATAGTCCGTTTCTCGTCGCCGTCGTGCGCCGCCCAGGGAGACACGTGAACATGCAGCAACCGAGCGCCAATACGCCGGAGACCATGAGCCGGGCGGTCCTGCTCGAGTCGTTCGGCGGCCCCGAGGTCCTGAACGTGCGCGCGGTGCCCGCACCGCAGGCCGGTCCGGGGCAGATCCGCGTGCGGGTCACCGCGGCCGGACTGAACCCGATGGACTGGTTCATGACCTCCGACCCGGAGACCGCCGCCCGATTCGGCTTGAGCCTGCCGTCCGGGTTCGGAACCGACTACGCCGGGTTCGTGGACCAGGTCGGTGACGGCGTGACCGGGTTCGCGGCCGGCGACCGGGTGTTCGGCGGTGTCCTCTCGCGCGCGGTCGCCGACCACGTGGTGATCGACGCGGCGGGGACCATCGCGGTGGGCGGCGACGCGCACCACACCCCCGACGGTGTCGACGACCGCACGGCCGCCGTCCTCGCCATTGGAGGGTGCACGGCCGCCGCCGCGCTCGCCGTCGTCAAGCTCGGCCCGGGCGACACTGTGCTCATCGGCGGCGCGGGAGGCGGGGTCGGCGTGTTCGCCGTGCAACTCGCCCGCCTCGCGGGCGCGCGGGTGATCGGGACGGGCTCGCCGACGTCGGCCGATGCCCTGCGCGCCCTCGGGGCCGAGCCGGTCGCCTATGGCGACGGTCTCGCCGACCGGGTCCGCGCCCTGGCTCCCGACGGCGTCACCGCGGCCGTCGACCTGTACGGGACGGACACGGCGCAGGCGGCACGGGCACTTGGCGTCCCGGACGAGCGCATCACCACCATCGCCGCACAGATCGACGGCATCACGCCCGCCAACGGCGCCAACGCCGCCCCCGGCGCCATCGAGGAGATTGCTCGCCTGATCGCGGCGGGCCGGCTCCGTGTGCCCATCGCGGCGGGCTTCCCGGTCGAGCGGATCCGCGCCGCGGTGGAGCTCCAGGCCGGCCGGCACGTGCACGGCAAGGTCGTCATCGACCTCTAGCCGCCCACGGGATGTCAGCTCGGCCGCAGGATCGGCAGCTTCTCCTGCGGTCCCGAGAAGTTGAACACCACGTTGGGACCGGCGATCAGAGGCGCCACCGCGGCGGCGGTCAGCGTCCGGACGGAGACGCCGTCGTCGAACCCGTTGTGGTCGCATCCGTCGTACCGCAGCAGGATCTCGGTCGGGCCGGCGGCGGACCGGACGAGCAGGACGATGGCCTCGTCGCCGTAGGAGACCTCCGGCAAGCAGGTCTGCGGGGCGTTGGGACCCGCGCCGACCGGCGCCTTCGCGATCTCGCGGACCGCCCCGGCAGCCGCGGAGCCGTCCAGTCGCAGCGAAGAGACCAGGCGCGGGCTCGAACTGCCGGATCCCCCGGCGACCTCGTACTTGCAGGCCGATACGCTCGCCACGTCCCGCAGCGACGCCACGTCCACCGGCTTGCGCGGCCGCTGCTGCGGGTGGAGGCCGATCGGGTGCTCGACCGGGCAGCCGTAGCTGTCGACGTCCACCCGGCGGATCGTGCCGACGATGCGTTGCCGCACCTCCTGGGGCGCGTTGACGGTGATCATGACACCGTCGCGGAGTACGACCGTCTGGTCGCCCTCCTGCCGCATGCCGGGCGGCTCGGTCGTGCGGTCGAAGGTCACCAGCTGACCCGTCTTGCGGACCAGCGTGATGGGGTCGGGTGAGCCCCCGACCCAGCAGCCGACCGTGGCCACCGCACCGGGGCGCCCGACCACCGGCCGCGCGAGCTCGTCCGCTCGTGTGATGCACCACGCGTGCAGTCGCTGGCTGCCGTTGGCCCAGCCCCAGCTCCCAGGCACGGCGATCTCGATCCCGCCGTAGGACTCCCATCGCCAGCCCTCCGGCGCCGCGGAGGCGCCCACCTCCGGCCCGGCGGAGGCGCTCACCTCCGGCCCGGCGGAGGCGCTCACCTCCCGCGGCGCCTGGTTGCGCGCCGCACAGGCGGACATCGTCAGGACCAGCAGCGTGAACGCGGCCGCGGCCGAGCGTCGCATGACTCCCCCATCTCCGGATGACTCGCCCGGTAGGACGCGGCCGGCGCCCCCGACGGTTCCCCGGCCGTCTATCTTCGTACGCGGCGGGCAGTTTGGAGCATCGGCCTCAGGCGTCAGGCTTCGTCGTTGCTGATTTCGCGGAGCGAGCCGTCGGGCATGTAGCGATAGCGGCGCGGTGGTCGCGTCATCTGGAGTAACCGTCGCATCCGCGCCTCGCGTTCGGCCTGTTCTCGACCGGTTGGGTCGGCGACCCGGAAGGCGTGCAGGTGCACGTCGAACGGGTCGATGTCGTCCGGGTCGGGGCGGCCCTCGAGGATGAAACCGAACAACGCGCGGAGGGCGTCTTCCCCCAGCTCCAGCGGGTGGAAGGGCAGCGGGTACGGGCCACTGCCGGGAAACGTCGGCTCGACCGGATGCGCACCCGCCCAGTAGGGCAGCTCAAACTCGAATGGCTCGCCGATGTTCTCCCCGATGCCGCCGTCCGGTGAGACGCTCAGCGAGCGGACGAGGTCGCCGTTGTCCCACACGGCGAAGCACAGCCAGTCGGAGGCTGAGTGCATCCCGTGCATGATGATCCGCCGGCCGGCACCGGCTTCGAGCAGGCGGTCCGGCACCTGCGACGGGCGGTCGCAGATGAGTCGCCGGTCGCAGAACAGCTCGGCGCCGGCCAGGACGGTCGCGTAACTCGCATCGTCTGGCGGATAGGCAAAGTCGCCGAGCGAGCCGTCGCCGATCGCCGTCACCTCGTAGCCGGGGTGCAGCCCGCGCACGAGGTCGATGACCTGCGCCGGGTCCGAGCAGACCGCGCCTCGCAGGGCGGGGCGAAGGTCACCATCGGTGAAAGCAAGCAGTGCTGTCTTCGCGCCCATCGAACCCTCGCCTCCCGCCGGGATGATCTCCACAGGCTACGGCCGGTCGCCGACGCCTCGACAAGGGGCGGCTACGCGCTACCAGCTCGACGCGCTCGCGGCCGTTCGCAAACGATTCGGCGCGGGCGTACACCGGTACCTCGGTGCGCGCCAGCCGGCTGACGTCGGGCGGCACCTCGATCGCGGCGCGGAAGCGTCGTCGGCGGACGCTTCCGCACGCTCGTTTCGGCGGCGACGATCTGTAGGTCGCGGAATGCCGGGGAGCGGAGGAGCGAGTGGTGGAACTCCGTTTCGCCTCCGCAGCCCAGCACGCCGAAATCGCCGCCGCGGACCTCGGCGCGGACACTGGTCAGCTCCGGAAACATCGTGACGCGGTGTAGTACGGCATCATCCGGCTCCAACGCAACTGCGCGGTCGCCGACCCGATCGCTGCTCGATCCAGACCCACAGTCGCGTGTCGCCGCGGTGCGCTACATGTGGGACACAGTGACGCGCTCCAACAGCGTCTGGCCGGCTGGAGTCGGCGCAGGCGGTGCTTGCCACGCGGCCGGAGTTCTACCACACCGTGGCGCTGCTGCTCGGCGACCCTGACGACGAGGTGCGAACGGCCGCGATCACGGCGTCGCCGAACTGCTGGACGCACCCGCAAGGGCGGGTTCGGGTGATTGCCGCGCGGAGCCGACAACGGGCGCACGACCCTTGAGCCGATCCACCAACCAGATGGCCGCCGCCGGGGCGACGAACACGGTGGTAAACACGGCGACCGACGCCGCGGCTAGGCCGATCCAGGCCATGGCGGAGATCCCCTCCACGTCGCCGATCTCTTCGGAGGAGACGCCGATGGCGGGCACCATCAGCAACGCCGCCCCGGCCACCGCGGCGAGCCACCGCCACCGCCCCGTTGTGAACGCGGCCGTCAGCGCCGCCGGCGCCACAGCGACGACATAGATGAGCACAATGAAGAACGTCCCTGACCAGCTGAACCCGGGCGCGCCGCCGGCCGCGAGCGTCAAGAGTCGCATGAACACCCGCGACAACGCACCCAGGACGGCACCGGCGACGACCGCACCGGCAACCGCGGTGGTCAGAACCTTCACTGCACGCATGAGCACGGAGCTTAGGCAGACGAACGAACTGGAGCCGCGGCTCGGTCGCCTTTTTGACCGGCGACCCGTTGCGGTACCAAGGCTGCGACCGCACTCGTCACGGACCTGCCGACCCGCGCCGGCCGAGGGTCGGCGGCCATGAGCGTGCGCCGTGCTCGGTTTGGCCCTGCCCGTGGCGAAGCACCATGGTGAACGGTCTCGCTGTGATGTGCGCCAGCTCTCCGAGCAGACCGAGCCGGCGCGCCGCGGGCGTTCGGTGTCCGACGCCGGAGCGGCGGTTGCGCTGCCGGAGCGGCGGGCCCGATGTGTTGCACGGTAGTCGGCGGATCGCGGTTCAATCTGGTCACTGCGACGACTTCCGCATGCGCTGGCACCACGAGTATCCATCGGCGTAGCCTTCCTCGCCTGTCCGCATCTGATTCCGGCTATGCCGGCGGGCCCGACGGCGTAGCGTCTGGAGGAGTACGTGTCGGCGCACCTTTGGTGCGGTGGTGACCGGCCCGCGGTCCGGCTCTGTGTATCTGGCGTTTCGGAGCCGGTCGGCGGCCCGGCACAGATGCCAGGAAGGTAGCCGCCACATGAGCACGCCGGAGTCCGGCACGGTAGCGGACCCACTGCGACACGCGAAGCCGGCACGCCGCCGGCGGCGATGGCCGTTGCGGTCCTATCTGATCGGGTTGCTGGTGCTGTTCGTCGTGACTGCCGGGGCAGGCATCTCCGCCGGCTGGGTGCAGGCCCGGCACGACGCCGTGTCCGCTGCCCGGGCGGACGCTTCGATGGCGGCCGGCCTGGCGGCGCGGCAGATCGACGAGAGCCTCGCGACCGTACGCAGCAGCGTCGATTCCGTCGCGTCCAGCCCGGGCGTAGCGCAGGTATTCGCCGACCCAGGCGACTGCCGGCTGGCGTTCTCCCTCGGCGGCGCCGATGACGGGCACCTGGACGTCCTACGCCCCGACGGGACCGTCGTGTGCTCGTCCACGCCACTCTCCGCCGGCAAACCGGCCAACGCCTACGCCGGGTCTTCATGGCTGTCCAATGCGGTGCGTACACCACAGGTCCTCGCCCCGGTCCGCGACGATCGCACCGGACGTCCCGCCTTTCTGATCACCGCCGTAATCCCCGCACTCGGACTGGTGGCGGCATTCGTCGACCTGCCCGCACTCGGCGCGGCGGCGGGCAGACTGTTCGGCGGAGCCCGCCACCTCGAGTTGCTGATCACCGCCGAGGGCCGCACCGCCGTGCTGACGCGCTGGCCCGACGGACTCCGGTGGGCCGGCACTCAGGTGCGCCACGCCCGGCTCACGACGACCGGCGCCGGCGTCGACGTGACGGGGCTGCCCCGGTTGTATGGGCAGGCGGCCGTCGAGGGCACCGGCTGGCAGGTCTTCGCCGGCGCAGACCGGTCCGCTGCGCTGGCGGACGCCGATCGGCTGGCACGGCGCCAAGCCTTGATCGTGGCGCTCGGCCTGTTCGCGGGGCTCCTGGCCACGATGGTCGTGCAGCGACGCGTCACCGCCCCGATCGCCAACCTCCGCAGCTCGGTGCGCACCGCCACCTCCGGCAACCTGGACACGACCGTCGCGGTCACCGGCCCACGGGAGGTCGCCGAACTCGGCGAAGAGTTCACCGCGCTGCTGGCCACTGTCGACCGGGAACTGCACGAACGCCGCCGCGCAGAGGACACCGCCCGGGAACACGAACGCAACTACCGGCAGATGTTCGACGCCAGCCCGAACCCGATCGTGCTGTTCGACGTCGACACCCTCGACATCGTCGCCGCGAACGCGGCCGCCCTGGCCTACTACGGCCGGTCCGGCGACGCCCTCCTCACGATGGCCTACACCGATCTGCTCGCACCGGACGATCTCGACGAGGCAAGCGCCGACGGGGCGGCAGCCGAGCCGGTCGAACGCGACCGTCCGCAACGCCACATCAAGCACGACGGCACGATCGCCGAGGTAAGCGTCACCACCTACCTGACGTCGTTCGCCGGGCGGAAGGTCCGCTGTGCCGTCATGACCGACGTCACCGAACGCGAGCACCTGCAACGGCGGCTGCGCCAGTCCGACCGGTTGGAGAGCCTCGGCCAGCTCGCCGCCGGTGTCGCGCACGACTTCAACAACCTCCTCGGCATCATCAACGGCTACGCCGGCATGGCCGCCGCGGACCTGGAACCGGTGGCCGCAGCAGACCCCGCCTGGCGCACGCTGCACGCCGACCTCACCGAGATCGTCGCCGCAGGCGACCGCGCGACTGCCCTCACCCGCCAACTGCTGGCCTTCGCGCGCGCCGACCCCGCGCCCGAGGCCCGCACCTTGGATCTCAACACCGTCGTCATCGACCTCGACACCCTGCTGCGCCGCGCCCTCGGCGAGGACATCACCCTCACCACGCACCTCACCGCGCAACCGTGGCCGATCAGAGCCGACCCTGGTCGCCTCGAGCAGGTCCTGGTCAACCTCGCGGTCAACGCCCGCGACGCCATGCCCGGCGGCGGCACCCTCAGCATCGAGACCGCACCGGTCACCGTCGACGAGCATTACGCCGCCCAGCACCCCGGCGTGCGAACCGGGCGGTACATGCAGCTGCGGGTGAGCGACACCGGTACCGGTATGAACAAAGCCACCCTGGAGCGGGCTTTCGAACCCTTCTTCACCACGAAACCCAAAGGCCACGGCACCGGTCTCGGCCTAGCCACCATCTACGGCATCATTACCCAGGCCGGTGGGCACGCCCAGATCTACTCCGAACCCGGCCGGGGCACCACCATCACAGCGCTGCTCCCCGCCACCGACGACCTCGCCGAACCGGACACCACACCCGCGGAACATCCGCGGTCAGGCGCCGGTGAAACGATCCTGCTCGTCGAGGACGACGACAGCCTCCGTGCGATCACCGAACGCATCCTGAACCAGGCCGGTTACACCGTCCTGTCTGCCGCCACGGGTACCGATGCCCAGCGCACGGCCGCGACACACCCCGGGATCGCGCTGCTGCTCACCGACGTGATCCTGCCCGACATGCACGGACCCGCCCTCGCCGCCGCCCTGCACAGCACGCATCCGGGATTGCCCGTCGTCTACCTGTCCGGATACACCGAGACGATCCTCGCCACCCGCAGCACCATCCCCACCGGCGCGACCCTGCTCACCAAACCGGTCAGCGCCCAGCAGCTCCTGCATACCGTCGCCCGCGTTCTGGACCACGCGGTCGCGGTAGGCGGATCGGCTCAGGGGGATGCGTGACCGGCGATTGTTTCCGGGTCCGCGCCGATCCTGCGGAGCAGGCCGGCGGCCGGGTCGTCGCCGTCGCGAAGCATGGTCGCCAAGAGGTGTGTTGTGCCGGCGAAGGGATCACCCGCCTGCCGAGCCCCCGTGCTGGCCGAGCGCAGCGCGCGCAATGCGCCCGCGTCCAGCGGCGGCGTGGGGCGGCGAGTCCTCCGCTCCCGCGGCCAGCCTTTTGCGGGTACCGCTGCCGGGTCGGGCACAGGTTGGGGTACGGGCGCCGACTGGGCCGCGGCCATGGTGGCGGCGAGCAGGGTGACGCCGTGCTCGCGCAGGATCTGACCGGCGGTGTTGTGGCGGGCGACCGGTTCCGGCAGCACCGCGCCCGCGGCGTGCAGCTGCTCGTGCAGGTCCAGCATGCTCAGGAGCAGGTCGACGGTCCCGGTGTGGGCGTGTCCGAGGCGGATGGCCTGTCTGCCGGCGTCGCGTTCAATGAGTTCCAGGATGGGGTGGCCGTAGCGGGCTCCGTGCCGAAGAAAGGGTCGCCGTAGCCTGACGTACAGGCCGGCCGCTACGGCGGCTCTCCAGGGCGGTTGCAGCGTGCGGGGCGCGTTCGACGGCAGGACGTGCAGCGCCTTGAGCGCCTGTGGTGCCCACTCCGGTGGGTCGTCGCCGGCGCGGTACCTGGCTGCCTGCCGGTCCAGAGCGAGGCGGTCGTGACCGACCACCCACATCTGCCCGGCGAGTTGGGCGGCGGCGTTGCCCGGCTCGGCGAAGATCGCGGCAAGCAGGTGACGTGCGCCGGCGGGCACGCCGTCACGGCGGCTCGCCTCGTGGACGGCCTCGTAGACCGCGTGACGGACCAGTGGGGAGAACACGGCGACGCCGGGACCGCCGAGGTGGGCCGCCTCTCGCAGCGCCCCGTCGGCGAACACGGCCACCTGCTGGTCGAAGGCGGGAAACAGTCGGGACCGCTGCCAAGGCCGGTCGTCGTCGATCAAATCCCGGCCCTGCCGCCAGTCGCGAGACCGCAGTGGCGGGAACCGGCCCAGTTCCGGCACCCGCGGCGCACCGTGCCGCAGCACTTCCGCCGAGCTGACCACGGCCTGCCCGTGACGGACCGCCTGCCGGTACGCACCCTCCAGTGTCCCGACAAGACCACGACCCGGCCGTACCCCCACGACGTCCATATCGTCGATTGTCGCTGCCGCGATCAACCGTGTCAGGAAGCGGTGAGCATGCCCTCTGCGGTGGCGTCGATCCGGACGTCGAATCGGGCGCTGACCACGTTGAGGACGGCCCGGAGATACTCGGTGTCCTCGGCGCAGGCGCGTTGCAGCCGCAGACGCCTGGCTTGCATCGGCGCCATGCGCAGGCCCAGGAGCGCGCCCGTGGGCGCGATGGACGCCAGGTACAGCAGCCGCAGGTCGTCGCGGTACCGCTCGTAGCCGCCGATGCCCTCGTAGTCGTTGATGAAGTCACCGCAGCCGTACAGGATGAGCCGGTCGCGGTACACCTCCATCGGCCGGGGATGGTGCGAGGAGTGCCCGTGCACGACGTCCGCGCCGTTGTCGATGAGCGCGTGGGCGAAGCGGATCTGCTCCGCCGGGATCTCGTACCCCCAGTTGGACCCCCAGTGGATGGAGACGACCGCGACGTCGCCGGGCCGCTTGTGTCGCCGGATGCGCTCGGCGAGCCGTTCGGCGCCGTCCACGGAGATCTCCGGCACGACGTCGAGACCGGCTCGATCCTCGGTCGCGGCCCAGTCCAGCGGAATGCCGCTGGACGTCGCCCCGCACGCGAACACCAGGACGCGGGCGTGGTCGACGCGCACCGTCGCGGGTCGCCGCGCCTGATGCGCATCCAGGCCGCCGCCGGCCACCTGGAGGCCCGCGCTGCTCAACGCGGCGAGCGTTTGTTCGAAGCCGCCGAGCCCGAAGTCCAGGGCGTGGTTGTTGGCCAGGACGCACACGTCCGGACGCGCCGCCGCGAGGCAGGGAAGGTTGGCGGGATTCATGCGGTAGTGCACCGCCTTGCCCGCCGCGAACCGGTCGGTGCCGGTGACGCTGGTCTCCAGGTTCACGATCCGGGCGTCCGGCGCGGCACCGGCCAGGACGTCCAGTGCGTCGCCCCACGGCCAGGAGAAGTCCACGGGCCGGGGGACGGGGCCGTTCGCCGCCTCCGCCAGCGCGACGTAGTCGCCCGCGCCGTGCACGTACCGTTCGCGCAGCGTCGGGTCGAGGGGATGCGGCAGGATCTGGTCGATGCCGCGGCCCAGCATCACGTCGCCGCACAGGAACAGCGTCAACGGACCGGCCGGCCTGCCGTTCACGGCCGCGCCGCCGCCGTTCGCTTGGCGTCGATGTAGGCGCGGAGGCGTTCGATCGGCCAGGTGTTGACCACGTCGTCGGCGGTGAGCCAGCCGCGCTGGGCGGTGCCGATGCCGTACCGCAGGTGGTCCAGGTGCACCGGTGCGTGCGCATCGGTGTCGACGGCGAAGCGGACACCGTGGCGCTTCGCGCGCAGGATGAGTTCGTCGGGCAGGTCCAGCCGGTCGGGAAAGCTGTTGACCTCCAGGATGGTGCCGGTGCGCGCGGCGGCCGCGAACACGGCGTCGAAGTCCGCGTCCAGCGGTGGCCGTTTGCCGATCAGGCGGGTGGTCGGGTGGCCCAGGACGGTGACGTAGGGGTTCTCGCACGCGCGCACCAGCCGCTGGGTCAGCTGGGCGGCCGGTTGGTTGAAGTGGGAATGCACCGACGCGACGCACAGGTCGAACCCGGACAGGAACGCTCCCGGCCAGTCCAGCTCGCCGTCCGGGCCGATGTTGAGCTCCGTGCCGTGCAGCAGCACCGGGCCGCCGCCGGTCTCCAGCTCCCGCAACGTGCGGCGCTGGGCGAGCATCTTGTCGTCGGTCATGCGCTGCATGGGCATGTTCTTGGCGTGGTCGGTGATCGCGTAGTACTCGTAGCCGCGGGCCCGGGCCGCGGCCACCATGTCGGCCGGCGGTGCCACGCCATCGGTGAGGTCGGTGTGGGTGTGCAGGTCGCCGCGGATGTCCGCCTCCGTCACCAGCGCCGGCAGCGCCCGGTCCCGGGCCGCCTCGACCTCGCCCCGGTCCTCGCGCAGCGGGGGCGGGACCCACTGCAGGCCGAGCCGCTCGTACACGGCCTCCTCGGTCTCGGACACCACGAGGCTGCCGTCGTTGACGCGGAACAGCCCGTACTCGGAGAGCTTGAACCCGGCTCGGACGGCGATCTCACGTACCCGCACGTTGTGCGGCTTGGAGCCGGTGAAGTACTGCAGCCCGGCGCCCCATGCCGCGGGCGGGATCACCCGCAGGTCCACCTGCAGGTCGCCGTGCAGCCGTACCGAGGACTTCGTCGCGCCCTTGGCCAGCACGTCGGCGACCATGGGCAGCCGCGTGAAGGCGTCCATCAGCGGACCCGGCCCGGTCGCCGCGGCGAGGATGTCGACGTCGCCGACGGTCTCGCGGAACCGGCGCAGGGAGCCGGCCCAGGTACACCGGATGCACCCCGGCACGCCGCGTAGCGCCTCCACGACCTGCTCCGCCGCCGCGGTGGCCACCGACAGCAGCACCCGGCCGTGGCTGCGCTGCAGCACCTCGATGCCGTGCAGGATGTTCCCGGCCGTCTTCGCGCCGAATCCCCGGTGGCCCGCCAGCTTGCCGGCGGCGATCGCGTCCCGCAGTTCGTCGATCGAGGCCACGCCGAGCTCGTCGTGCAGTTGCACGGCCCGCTTCGGCCCCAGGGTGGGAATCCGGATGAGGTCCAGCACGCCGCCGGGCACCCGCAGCCGCAGGTCGTCCACCACGGCCACCCGACCGGTGTGCAGGTACTCGACGATCTTCTCGGCGATCGAGGTGCCGACGCCCGGGATCTGCCGCAGGCCGCCGTCGTCCATGGTCGCGACGTCCAGCGGGTGACCGGCGACCGCGCGGGCCGCCTTCTCGTACACCCGGCTCTTGAACGGTGCTCCACCGGTGACGATCAGCAGGTCGGCGTATTCCTGCAGCAGCGCCGCGACGGCGTCGTTCGCCCGCGCCATACCGCCAAGTCTAGGCCGGCTGCCGGCGGCGGACACGGCGCCGGCCGGCCGCCCCGACGGGCCGTGGCAGACGGATCGGTGGCCGGGGGCGGCACCTACGGCCCGGCGATGACGTGCCGCCGCCCGGGCCATCGAACTTGACGCATCCCCGTATGGTGGCGTTGCCGCATCGCGGTTGCGTCGGCCCGCCCAGGGAAATCGCCCGGCCTACGGAGGTGCTGTGGTGTTCGACGACGTGTTCTGGTACATCGTCATATTCCTGTTGCTCTTCGGCGGCAGCACCGCCGGGTTCGTCCAGCACCTGCAGTCCCGCCGGCACCGGTTCAAACTGGCGATGGCCCAGGAGAAGGTCAAGCTGGAGCAGGCGAAGGCGAAGCTGGCTGAGGAGCAGAACCGGCAGACCGCGCTGGAGGTGCGCAAGGCCGAGCTGGAGATCGAACGCTACGACCGGCGGATTCCGGGTCTGCTGTCGGCTCCGCTCACCGACGGCGCAACCGGCGACGCCGTGGAAGAGGCGCCGTAGCCGATTTCCTGCCGCGGCGGGGACATGCCGCGAGCGCGGCACGGAGCTCGCCCTCGCCGCGCTCGCATCCGCCGTTGCGGCAGGATGGACCGATGACGGACGATGTACTGGCCGAGCAGGTGGGGTACTACCGCAGCCGCGCCGGGGAGTACGACGCCACGGCCTACGGTGACGTGGACACCGCCCGGGCCCGGATCGCGCGGCTCGTGCGCGCGATGGCGCCGCGCGGGCGGGTGCTCGAGCTCGCCTGCGGCACCGGGATGTGGACAGAGGCGCTCGCGCGGGAGGCCGGCTCGGTGCACGCCGTGGACGCCGCGCCCGAGACGATCGCCATCGCCCGGGGCCGCGTCCGGGAGGGCGCGGTCTCCTTCGAGGTCGCGGACGTCTTCGCGTGGCGGGCCACGGGGGCGTACGACGTCGTGTTCTTCTCGGCCTGGCTCTCCCACGTGCCGCAGGCGCGGTTCGACGAGTTCTGGGGCCTCGTCCGCGACCGGCTCGCCCCCGGCGGCCGCGTCCTGTTCGTCGACGAGCACGTGGACGAACAGGCCAAGGAGGCCTTCGTCGGCGACGAGGTGGTCGAGCGGCGGCTCGCCGACGGGCGCACGTTCCGCATCGTCAAGCACTTCGTCGACCCGGCGGCGCTGCGGGACCGGCTGGACGGGCTCGGGTGGGAGTGCCGCATCGAGCGGGACGGCGACGACTGGATCCTCGGCGAGGCGCGCATCGGCGACGGGCGCCTCGACTGACCGCGGCGGCCGTCCGGAAACGACGACGCACGGCGGCCGTGCCCGCGCCGCGCGGTGAGCTGATGTTGGCGCCTGATGCGCCCCAGATGCGCAAGCGGTTGCGTCAGGCGTCCACGCCGACGCGTTCGCGCAGGTCCTCGGCCCACAGGTCCGCGGTGTAGACCGGGGTGCCCGGCTGGTGTTTGCGACCGCCGTCGGCCAGGCCGCCCGCGTCGACCGGTTCGAAGCCGAGCTGCTCCACCAGGTCGAACACCTTCCACTTGGCTTCGGCGTCGTCCGCCGACACGGGGATGCCGTAGCGGCGGTTGGCGCCCGCCGAGTGGCCGTAAGAGCGCAGGTGGTCCCACCGCATCGCGTTGAAGGCCTTCACCACGTGCGCGCCCGGCAGTTCCCGCTGCACCAGCTCGCTGCTGGTCACGTGGCCGTCCTCGAGCTCGGCGAACCGGCCGTCGCGCTGCGGATAATAGTTGCTCGCGTCGATCACGGTCTTGCCGTTCAGCTCGGCGGCCGGCAAATCTCGGTACTGCCCGAACGGCACCGCGAGCACGACGATCTCGCCGAATCGGGCGGCCTCGCCGGGTGTCGCGGCGTGCACCCGGCGGCCGAGGCCGACTTCGAGCTCGTGCAGCGTGTCCGGGCCGTGGCGGTTGGCTATTGCCACGTCGTCGCCGGCCTCGGCACACAGGTACGCGAGCGTCGAGCCGATGTGGCCCGCCCCGATCAGTCCGATTCTCATGCGCCCCGGCTACCCCGGCCGGACCCCTTCACCCAACAACCGGCCCGTGCCGGACGCGTTCACCCGCGGGTAAGGGGAGTGGTCCGCGGTGGGCCTTTCATGGGCAACGTTCCAGGCGCTAGGCTCTCACCGTGCGTAACCTCGCCCCCGACCAGCACATCTGCTGGACGTATGACGACCCGGGGCAACTGTACGACTACGCACGGTCATACCTCGATGCCGGGCTCCAGGCCGGGGAGCGGGCCTGGTTCGCCGGCCTCGCCGACCCGGGCTGGCTGCCCGAGGGCGCCGAGTTCGTCTCGATCGAGTCCACCTACGCGGCCGGTGCCGCCGTCGACCCGAAGGCCCAGGTCGCCGCGTACGCCGTCGCCACCGAAGCGGCGCTCGCCGCCGGGCACACCGGGCTACGGGTGTTCGCCGACTGCGCCGCGCTCCTGCGCACCGACGCCGAGCTGGACGCCTTCGCGCGATACGAGGCCCTGGTCGATCGCTTCATCGCCGTCGCCCCGATGCAGGCCGTGTGCGCGCTGCACCGGGCCGAGGCCGGCGAGCGGGCCGTCGGCGAGCTCGCCTGCCTCCACCCGCGCACCAACGCCACCGAGGCCCGGTTCACGCTGCGCGGCGACCCCTACGCGCCCGGCACGGCGCTGCTCAGCGGCGAGCTGGACAGCGGCGCCGACCGGCTGTTTCCCGTCGCACTCGAGCGGGTAGCACCACATCCTGAGCACGGGGAGATCGTCTTCGACGCGCACGGCCTGCACTTCGTCGACCACCGGGCGCTGCTGCACCTGGAGCGCTACGCGGAGCGGCGGGACGTCACCGCGGTGCTGCGCACCTCGCTGACGACCGCGGCGCACCTGGTCGAGCTGCTTCGGCTGACGCGGATTCGGATAGAGGCGGCGGGATGAGGACGGGGGCCGGGGCCGGGCACACCGGCTACCTGCACGAGGCGGTGTGTTACGACTCCGACGAGCACCTGCTCGCCGTGGTCGTGCCCTTCCTGCTGGGCGGGGCCGAAGCCGGCGAGCCCACGCTGGTCTCGTTCGGGGCGCGCAACGCGGCCCTGGTCCGCGACGCCCTGCCGGCCGGCTGCCCGGTGACGTTCCTCCCCGGCGGCGACGTCTACGCGCGCCCGGCCGGGGCCATCCGCTCCTACCGCCACCTGCTCGCCGAGCAGGTGGCCGCCGGCGCCGGGCAGATCCGCATCGTCGGCGAGCTCGGCCGCGAGACGTTCGGCGACACCTGGGACTGGTGGGCCCGCTACGAGTCGGCGATCAACCACGCGTACGACGACTTCCCGCTGTGGAGCATGTGCGCGTACGACACCCGCAGCACCCCCGCCCACGTGCTCGCCGACGTGCTGCGCACCCACCCCCGCACCGCCGGGCCCGGCGGGCGGCACACGGCCAACGACGAGTACACCGACCCCGAGACGTTCCTGCTGGAGAACCGGCCCGAGGTCGCCGACCCGCTGCAGTGGCAGCCCCCGGCCGCCGACGTGCTCGACGCGCCGGCCGAGGAGGCCCGCCGGATCGTGCGCGCGGCCGGGGAGGGCCGGGTCGGCGGGGCGCGGCTGGACGACCTCACGCTCGCGGTGAGCGAGATCGTGGCGAACGCCGTCCGGTACGGCCGGCCGTCGACCCGCCTGCGCGTGTGGGCCGGGGACGGGCGCGTGGTCGTGTCCGTCACCGACGCCGGCACCGGTCCGAAGGACCCGTTCGCGGGGCTGCTGCCCGCGGCCAGCGAGCACTCCGCCGGCTTCGGGCTGTGGATCACCCACCAGGTCTGCGACCACGTCACCCTGCAGCGCGCACCCGAGGGGTTCACCGTCCGGATGACCGTGAGGGACTAGACCGGACGACCGGCGGGAGCTACACGGGCTGGGCCGCCGGCTCGAGCCGGGCCTCGAGCTCCTCCGGGGCGAGCGGGCGGGCGTAGAGGTACCCCTGCCCGAGCTCGTACCCCTGCCGCCGCAGCGACTCGGCCTGCGCCGGGGTCTCGATGCCCTCCGCGACCGCCGAGAGATCGAGCGTCTTCGCGATGTGGATGACCGCCTGGGCGACCGCCGCCGGCCGGCCCGCGGTCGTGATCTCCTCCACGAAGCTGCGGTCGAGCTTGAGCGTGGTGACGGGGCAGGTCAGCAGCAGCCCGAGCGAGGACGCGGCGGTGCCGAAGTCGTCCAGCGCGATGCGCACGCCGAGCGCCCGCAGCTCGTGCAGGGTCGCGATCGCCGGCCCGTCGTTGAGCACCGCGGTCTCGGTCACCTCGACCAGCAGCCGCTGCGCCGGCAGCCCGGTCGCGGCCAGGGCGGCCCGCACGTCGTCGACGAACCCGGGGTCCTGCAGCTGGCGCCCGGCCACGTTGACGGTGATCGAGCGCAGCGCGTCGTCGCCGTACTGCCGCAGCCACTGCGACGCCTGCCGGCACGCCTCGCGCAGGGCCCAGCGGCCCAGCGGCACGATCAGGCCGGACTGCTCGGCGACGGGGATGAACTCGGCCGGCGAGACCGGGCCCCGGGTCGGGTGCTCGAAGCGCATCAGCGCCTCGGCTCCGAACAGCGCACCGTCCTCGAGCCGGACGATCGGCTGGTACCGCAGGTAGAGCCGCTCGGTCCCGATGGCGTCGCGCAGGTCCGCGCCGAGCTCGGCGTGGGCCTGGATGCGGGCCGCCATGTCCGGCGTGTAGCCCACGGAGTTGCCCTTGCCGCGGTCCTTCGCGGCGTACATCGCGATGTCGGCCTTGCGCAGCAGGGTGCCCAGGTCGTCGCCGGGCCCGGCCGGCGCGACGCCGATGCTGGCGTGCACGAGCAGGTGGTGCCCGGCCGCGTTCACCGGCGGCACGAGCAGCGACAGCACCCGCTCCGCGGCCCGGTCGGCGTCCCCGCCCGGCGCGTGGCGCAGCAGGACCGCGAACTCGTCCCCGCCCAGGCGGGCCACGACGTCGCCGCCCCGCACCGCGGCCCGCAGCCGCTCGGCGACCGCCACGAGCACGGCGTCGCCGACGTCGTGCCCGAGCGTGTCGTTCACCTCTTTGAAGTCGTCGAGGTCGATGAGCAGCACGGCCGCGCTCGCGTCCTGGGTCAGGGCCTCGCCGACGAGCGCGCTGAACCCGGCCCGGTTGGCCAGGCCGGTGAGCGTGTCGTGGGTCGCCTGGTGCTGCAGCTGCTGCTCGTGCCGGCTGACCGAGTCGAGCAGGTGCGCGTTGTCCCGCAGGGCGAACAGCTGCCGCGCGACCACGATCCCGGTGATGAGGATGGCCCCGAGCGCCACCGGCGCGATGTCGACGACGCCCTGGTCCCGCCCCGCGCGGAAGCTCTGCACCGCGAGCAGCAGCGAGGTGGCCGCGACGGCGACGTAGGGCAGCGTCGAGAACCGTCGCTGCCGCCGCGCGCCGGCCCGGGGAGCGGCGGGCTCGTCGCTGCCGCGGCGCTGGACGTGCGCGGACCAGGTCACGATGAGCATGTTCACGATGATGCTGATCGGCTGCAGCCCGACCCAGCGCGGCTGGTTGGTGATCGGCGCCGCCGCGGAGGCGAACACGCCGATGAGAATGGTGAGCGCCAGCAGCCGCAGCGACGCCGAGGTCACCGGCCCGCTGCCGACCATCACCACCTTCATCACCGCGACCAGCGCCAGCAGGCAGACCAGGGAGATCAGCAGGATCCCGAGGAACTTGGGTACGTCGGTGTGGCTCTGCGCGAGCGGCCGGAGCACGAGGTGCCACAGGAACAGCGCCGCGCCGGCCATGACGGTCGCCCCGTCCAGCGTGAGCCGCACCCACTCGCTGCGGCTGCGCTCGCCCAAGGGGAGCCGCAGCAGCGCCCACATCACGATCAGCAGCGCGACGGCGAGCAGCGGCACGGCGGTGCCGACGAGGAGCAACGGGCGCGAGGACCACTGGGCGAACGTGGCCGCGGTCATGAAACTGGCCCCGGCGAGCACGAGCACCTCGACGACGCTGAGGGTCGCCCAGAACCGCCGCGCGGCCGGGTGCAGCCCCGGCGTGCGGGCCACCCGCAGCGTGGTGAGCATGGCGACCACGCTGGTCGCGGGCACCGTGAGCCACATCAGCACCTTCGGTGCCGGCAGCCCCGCGGCGAAGAACACGGTCCAGACGCAGCCGAGCCCGAAGATCGTGAGGCAGGCGATCAGCAGCGGCCGCGTGTCGGCGCGCTCGGCCCGCAGATGTTCGTCGCCCATGCCGTCGCGCCTCCCTCTGGTCCGTCCGATCGGCCGCCTGCAAGATCGGTCGCCGCGCCAGGATATGTAGGAAACGCCTGTAGCCCCATCGGTCAATCCGCCACCACGGGTCACGGCCCGGGCCGCCCGCCGCCGGCCGCCGCGCGCTCGCCGCCGCTGTCGAGCGGCGTCGCCCGTTTCGCGTTCGTCGCGGGGCGGGAGCGGGGTGGTTGCCGGGATCATGGTCGCGTCCGGGTGTGCCGATGCTCACGCCGACCGGGACTCCGACGGACGGGCAGGGATGGCATGGCGGCACGGCGCACGGTGGCAGGGATCGGGGCAGTGATCGCGGGGGTGGCGCTCGGGGCGCCCGGCGCGTACGCGGCGGACGCCGTGGTGTCCAAGGGCCGGCCCACGGCCGCGTCGGCGGGCAGCGCCGCGCGCGCGGTCGACGGGAAGACCTCGACGCGGTGGACGACCAGCGGGCGCGGCGCGCAGTGGCTGCGGGTCGACCTCGGGGCCGTGAGCGCCGTCAGCCGCGTCAAGCTGTCCTGGGGTTCCGCCTTCGCCAAGGTGTACCGCCTGGAGACCTCCGCCGACGGGAGCACCTGGACGCCGTTGTACTCCACCGGCTCGGGCGACGGCAGGACCGACGACCTCGGCGGCCTCGGCGGCACCGGGCGCTACGTGCGGCTGACGGCGACCCCGCGCGACGCGAAGGGACTCGCGCTCGGCGAGCTGCAGGTCTACGGGCACCGGGCCGAGGCGGCCCCGGCCCCCGCCCCGACCCCGACCCCGGCCCCGACCAGGGCGGACCTGAGCACGGACGTCGCCATGCGCCTGGTGTCCTCGGCGGAGAACTCCAGCCTCGACTGGCAGGCCCAGTACCAGTACATCGAGGACATCGGGGACGGCCGCGGGTACACCGGCGGCATCATCGGCTTCTGCTCCGGCACCGGCGACATGCTCGAGGTCGTCGAGGCCTACACCGCGGCCGCGCCCGGCAACGTCCTGGCGAAGTATCTGCCGGCCCTGCGCAGCGTCAACGGCACCGCCGCGCACACCGGCCTCGGCGCGGCCTTCGTCGCCGACTGGAAGCGCGCCGCGGCCGACCCGGCTTTGCGTAAAGCCCAGGACGACGAGCGCGACCGGGTCTACCTCAACCCGGCGATCGCCCAGGCCAAGGCCGACGGGCTGCGGGCGCTGGGCCAGTTCGCCTACTTCGACGCGCTCGTCATGCACGGCCCCGGCAACGACGCCGCCAGCTTCGGCGGCATCCGCAAGGCGGCCCTGGCCAAGGCGAAGAGCCCGGCCCAGGGCGGCGACGAGACCGCGTACCTCAACGCGTTCCTCGACGCCCGGGTCGCCGCGATGCGCACCGAGGAGGTGCACAGCGACACGAGCCGCGTCGACACCGCCCAGCGCGCGTTCCTGGCCGCGGGCAACCTCGACCTGCGGCTGCCGCTGGCGTGGAAGGTGTACGGCGACCCGTACACCATCACCGCCTGACCGTCACCCGCCTGCCCGAATCGGCGTCGCTCGACGATGCGGTGCGTGACGCTCGTCGTGCGTGACCTGCCGGCCGGGATCGCGGCGCTACCCAGGTGCCGGGTGCTGCCCCCGGCCGGCCCGGTCGCGGCCCGCGACGGCTCGTCGGGCCGCCTGGGCCGGGGGCGGCGGGAACAGCCGGCGCAGGGTGGGTGCGACGGCCGAGGCGAGTACCGGATCGTCGCCGGTCGTCATGAGCAGGTTGACCACGCCCATCGCGACGGGGGCCGGACATCGCGGCCGCCGCGGCGGCCGCGATGTCCGGCGCGGCGATGTCGGCGAGCAACTGCCGCACCAGTGCGGATGCAGCCCCGCGGCGTCAACCACCTCGAGGTCGTTCCGGAATCGCGACCGCTCCCAGCTGACCGAACCGTAAGCATGCAGGCTGGCGCAGGCCAGGGCCTCGCCCGCGGTGCCGCGCAGCACGACGGTCGTGTGGCCGTGACAGCGGCAGATGTCGCCGGTGAACCGGCCGGTCGTCGTCAGCGCCCGGAGCGCGCCGAGCGCCGGGGGCTCGCGCAGCTCGGCGAGCACCGCCCGCCCGGGCAGCGGACCGGCCGCCTCGCCGCCCTCGACGATCTGCACGAGATGCGTGCTCGCCCAGACACCGTCGAGCCAGCCGATCATTCCAGTCTGCTCCACGGGTGCGGGATCTTACGCGTCGCGGCCGGACAGTGCGTCCGCGGTGAGGGCCCGGACTGTCAGTCGCCGAGCGTGAGGTGGACCGGGCCGCCGGTCGGGTCGGCCGGCCGGACCAGCGCGTACGGCACCCGGAACACCCGCCCGGGGGCGGCCGGCCAGGGCAGGCGCCGCGAGCCGAGCCGGCGGCCGTCCTGCGTGGCGGTGACGCGGGGGAGGCGGCGGTGCTCGGTGGTCCACAGCAGCAGCCGGTCCCGGGCCGGCGGCGGGCCGCCCGGGTGGATGAGCTGCGGGGCCACCCACCGCAGCGGCGGCTCGGCGACCAGCTCGACGCCGGGGCTCCCGGGCCGCTCGACGCCGGCGCTGCCGGGCCGCCCGGCGCCGGCCAGGTGCCGCAGCACCGCGGCGGCGACGTGGCGGCCGTCGAGCGCGGCGACGTCGGCGGTGTCGACCGGGTGCAACAGGTTGCCGGCCGCGAAGACGCCGTGGCGGCTCGTGCGCAGGGCGGCGTCGACGCGGGGGCCGAGCGTCGCCGGGTCGATCGCGAGCCCGGCCGCGCGGGCCAGCTCGTGGTCGGGAATCCAGTCGCCGGTGAGCACGACGGTGTCGCACGCGACGTGCTCGCGGCGACCGGTGCGCAGGTCCTCCAGCTCCACAGTGGACACCCGGCCGTGCCCGTGGATGGCGGCCAAGCGGGTGCGGGTGCGCACGGGGCGCAGCGGCAGCCGCAGCTCGGGCCGGGCCAGCTCGGTGGTGAGCAGGACCGTCCGGCAGCCGGCCGCGCGCAGGGTGAGCACCGCCGACCAGCTCACGAGCTCGGCCCCGACGACGACCGCGCGGCGGCCGACGGCCCGGTGGTGCAGGTGGACGAGCTGCTGGAGCTGCCCGGTGGTGTAGACGCCGGCCGGCCGGTCGCCGGGGATTCCCCGCGCGGGCCGCGGCCGCTCGCGGGCGCCGGTGGCGAGCACGATCGCGTCGGCGGTCACCGTGCGCCGCCCGCGCGGCGAGGTCACCTCGAGCGCACGGTCGCCGGCCCAGCCGGTCACCATCGCCTCGGTCTCCAGCACCGCCCCGGCCGCCGCGGCCCGTCCCGCGAGACGGTCCGCATAGGACGGTCCACTGAGGACTCGGTGCAGATCCCGGATGCCGTACCCGCTGTGCGCACTGTGCCGCGCGATCCCCCCGGGCGCGGTCTCCCGCTCCAGCACGAGCACCGTGCCGTCCACGCGCCCGGCCAGGACCGCGGCCGCCGCGAGCCCGGCGGGCCCGCCCCCGACGATCGCGACGCGCACGTGCTCGCTCACCGCGGCCCCCCGTGCGACTCGGCCAGGGCAGCGACCTCGGCACCGCAGAAGAACCCCTGGCAGCGGCCGTTCATCGCGCGGGTCCGGCGCCGCAGGCCGTCCACGGTGGACGGCGGGATCGGCGCGGCGAAGGCGTCGCGGATCTCGCCCCGTGTCACCCGCTCGCAGAAGCACACGATCCGGCCGTACTCCGGGTCGGCCGCGATCGCCGCGGCGTCCTGGTAGGGCCGCGGGCCCGCCTCGCCCAGGTTCGGCATCCGGGGCGGGGGCGGCAGGCCGGGGCGCTCGGCCACGTCCAGCACCCCGTCCACGAGGGACGCGACGTGCTCGGCGATGGCCAGGCACGCGGTGAGGCCGGTCGAGCGGATGCCGCCGGCGAGCACGTACCGGCGGGGCTCGTCCACGTCGATCAGGTAGTCCTCGGCGTCGATCGCGGCGCGCAGGCCCGCGTAGGCGGCCGTGACCTCCTCGTCCAGCAGCGACGGCATGAGCGCGGCGCCCTTCTCGCGCAGGAACGCGAACCCGGCCTCGGAGGTGCCGGTGGCGGCCCGGTCCTCGAGGTCCTCGGCGGTCGGGCCGAGCATCACGTTGCCGTAGATCGTCGGGCTGATGAGCACGCCCTTGCCCACCCTGGACGGCACGGGCAGGACGATCCGCGGCGCCTTGGCCCGGGCGAGCTTGTCGAACACGAGCAGCTCGCCGCGGCGGGGCGTGACGGTGAACCGTTCGTGGCCGAAGAGCCGGTCGACGACGTCGGAGCCGAGCCCGGCCGCGTTGACGACCCAGCGCGCCCCGATGTCGCCGTGCTCGGTGCTCAGCCAGGTGCGCGTGCCGTCGTCGCGCACGGCGGTGACGCGGTGGCCGCGCAGCAGGGTGACACCGCGCAGCACCGCCTCGGTCGCGAGGGCCAGGTTCGTCGTCCACGTGCAGGTGATCGACTCACCCGGCACCGTGAGGCCGCCGAGAGCGCCGGGGGCCAGGTCGGGCACCTCGTGGTACACCTGCCGGGAATCGACGATCGAGCACTCGGCGTAGCCGTTGCGCCGGGCCTTGTCCCGCAGGCCGGGCAGGGCCGCGAGCTGCTCGTCGTCCCATGCGACCAGCAGCGCGCCGGTGCGCTCCACGGGGATGCCGGTCGCCGCGGCGTAGTCGCCGAGCAGATGGTAGCCGCGGGCGACCAGGCGCGCCTCGAGCGTGCCCGGCTTCGCGTCGAAGCCGGTGTGCAGGATCGCGGTGTTGGCCTTGCTCGTGCCGTCGCCGACGTCGTCGCGGGCCTCGAGCAGGACCGTCGACAGGCGCGTGGCCCCGAAGCGCCGGGCGATCGCGGAGCCGACGAGGCCCGCCCCGATGACGGCGACGTCGAAGGTGCGGGCGGTCATGCCGCGGCCCTCGCGGCCTCAGCGTGCCAGCGGGCCAGGTGCTCGGCGGCCCGCTCCGGGGGCCACGCGGGTTCGAACGTGGCCGCGGGGCGCCAGCCGCCGGTCACGTCCACGATGGACAGTCCGGGGTCCAGGGCGAGGCGGGCGCAGGCGGCGGCGCCCAGGGCGGTCGCGTGCGGGGACGGGTACACCTCGATCGGCAGCTGCGCAAGGTCGGCCTGGGCCTGCATGAGCACGCGGGACCGGGTGAGCCCGCCGTCCACGCGCAGCCGGGTCAGCGGGGTGCCGAGGTCGTCGCCGGTGAGCGCGACGAGCGCGGCGACCTGGGCGGCGACGCCCTCCAGCACCGCGCGCACCAGGTGGCCCCGGCCGGTGCTCAGCGTCATGCCGGTCAGCGATGCCGTCGCCGACGCGCTCCACCACGGCGCGGCCAGCCCGGCGAGCGCGGGCACGCAGAGCACGCCCCCGCCGTCGGGGGACGCGACCGCGTCGAGCTCGGCGGCACCGCTGATCAGGCCGAGGTCGGCGAGCCAGCGCACGGCGGAGGCGGCGGTGTAGACCTGGCCGTCGGCGCAGTACGCGGTGGTGTCCCGCAGCCGCCAGGCGACCGACGTGGCCAGGCCCTGCCGCGAGCGCGCGGCGCTCGCCCCGAGCTGGGTCAGCAGGAACGCGCCGGTGCCGTAGGTGCACTTGGCGGTGCCCGGCTCCAGGCACGCCTCGGCCAGCAGCGCCGCCTGCTGGTCGACGACGAGCCCGGTGACGGGGACCTCGCCGCCGAACGCCGCGGTGGTGCCGACGGTCCGGTCGCTCGGCACGATCTCGGGCAGCTCCTCGCCGCCGAGGCCGAAGAGGTCGAGCAGCTCGTCGCTCCACGCGACCCGATCGAGGTCGAGCAGCAGGGAGCGGCTCGCCGTGGACGCGTCGGTGACGAACGCGCCGCAGAGCCGGTGGACGAGCCAGGTGTCGGTGGTGGTGACGACGCCCCCGGCGGTGCGGTGCTCGCGCAGCCAGCGCATCTTCGGGGCCGAGAAGTACGGGTCGAGCACGAGGCCGGTCAGCTCGGCGACGCGCGGCGCGGCGCCGGCGCGGGCGGCGCAGATCGCCTCGGCGCGGCGGTCCTGCCAGACGACGGCGGGGCCGAGCGGCTCGCCGGTGGCCCGGTTCCAGGGGAGCACGGTCTCGCCCTGGTTGGCCAGCGCCACCGCGTCGAGGGGGACGCCGGCCTCGGCCGCGGCCCTCCGCCCGGCGTCGAGCACGGAGCGCAGCAGCGCGTGCGGGTCGACCTCGACGCCGCCGCCGTCGAGGTAGACCGGCCGCAGCTCCTCCTCGGCGGTCGCGAGCACCCGCCCGGCGGCGTCCGTCACCACCGCCTTGGTGGCGGACGTGCCCTGGTCGATCGCGAGGACGTGCACGGCTTACCGCCCGGCCGCGGCGAAGAGCTGGACCAGGTCGAGGGCGGCCTCGCCGGTCCAGACGAGGGACGAGAGGCCGACCAGGACCGGGATCACGGCCAGGACCCGCGGCAGGGCGGCGGGCCGGGGGCGCAGCAGATGGCTCACCCGGCGGGGCACGATGCCGCCGACGCTCGCCGCGTGCAGGCCCGCCGGGTGCGGCGCGGTGCCGGCGAGCGCGGCGGTGCCGATGGCGTGGGCGACGGTACGGCGATCGCCCAGCGCGGCCGCGGCCCGCTCGTCCGCGGCCCGCTCGTCGAGGTAGTCGACGTGGCGGCCGGCCCACCACAGCGCCGGCCGCGCGGCGACGGCGAGCTCCGTCACGCGCACCAGGCGGTGGTGGCGCTCGGCGAGGTGGGCGCGCTCGTGGGCGAGGAGGGCCTCGAACCGCCGATCGGTGAGCAGGTCCCGCATCCCGGTCGTGACCACGACGCGGCCCGGGCGGCCGGGGACCGCGAACGCGCCCGCGGTCGCGTCGGGGACCGGGACCACGGGCCCGGCCGGGCCGGACGGCAGCAGGCGCAGGAGGTGGCGCTGGCGCATCCAGCGGTACGACACCGACCCGACGGCGGCCGCGAGCAGCCCGATGCTGAGCCACGGCACCCAGGGCTGCGACGCCGTGTCGTGCGCGACGATCCGCGTGGACCAGCCCAGCGCCCGGCCGGCGAACGGCACCTCGGCCGCGGCGTGCGCCGCGAACAGGGCCAGGCTGACCGTGCTGCCGATCGCGGCCACGGCGGCCGACCAGGCCACGGCCCGCGCCGCGGCGCCCGGGGCGAGGCGGTCGGCGAGCAGCCGGACGGCGATGACGGACCAGACGACATGGCCGAACATGATTGCGGCGCACCCTTCCCGCTACAGTCGTGCCCGTGACCCCGGACGAGGCGCGACCGAGGCGGCGGCCCGGCCAGCTCGAGGCCGAGATCCTGACGGTACTCGGCTCGACCGGTGCTCCACTCGCCCCGGGGGAGGCCCGGGGCCGGGTCGATCCCGCGGCGGCCTGTCCTGCCGCGCGGTCGTCACGACGCTGAGCCGGGCGCACGAGCGGGTGACCCCGGGCGGGCGTACCGGTACGGCGCGCTCAGCGACCCGGCCGGGCTCGTCGCGAACCGCATCAGCCGCCTGCTCTCGGCCGAGTCCGGCCGCGCCTCGGTGCTGCCCCGCTTCGTGAGCGGCCTGTCGGAGCGGGACGAGCGCCTGCTGACTTCTCCACGACTGTAGAAGTTCTGCGCGGAGGTCCTCATGACGGTGGTCCTGGACGACGTCAGCCTGACCGCGACCCGCGCGCGCATCCGCCGGCTGGCCGCCGGCGAGGACGGCGACCCGGCGGGCCGGGCGCGGACCGCCTTCGACCAGGAGGGGGCGCGGGCCGTGGCCCTGTGGCTCAACCAGCTCCCCGAACACCGCCGCCCCGCCTGACGCCGGCCGGCCGGATTCGAGCGGTGGCGGTGCGGTGAGGGTCAAGCCCGTACCGTCGCCAGGAACGACATCATCGCGGCGACGACCTGCTCGGGGAACTGCACGTGCGGGTAGTGGCCGGCGCCGGCGATCATGTCCAGCCGCCCCAGGCCCGCCGGGAGCGCCGCGACGATCGCCTCGCCCTCCGCCCGCGGGTCCACCCAGTCCGGGTCCTGGTCGCCCTCGATGATCAGCACCGGGCAGCGCACGTTGCCGAGCTGGGCGGCGGCGTCCGCCGGTGTCGAGCGCCCCATCAGCTGGAAGGACTTCATGCGGCCCGGCTCGCGCAGCTTCGACTCGATGCGCGCCAGGCTCGCGTCCCAGTCCGCGGGGCGGGGCTGCGGGTAGGCGATCTCCAGGTAGCGCCGCCAGCGGGCGATGCTGCCGAACAGGCCGGCGCCGAGCAGGTTCAGAACGCCCCGGCGGTAGCGGGCGACGCGGAAGTCGCCCAGGGAGTAGCTCAGCTTGCGCGTGAACGGCGCCAGCTCCACCACCGCGGTGATGAGCGAGGGGGCCTTCGCGGCGGCGATCGTGGCCGCGCCGCCCGAGATCGAGTGCCCGACCAGCACGGCCGGGCCGCCGAGGTGGGTGATCAGGGCGATCAGGTCGCCGGCGATGTCGGTCCTGGTGCAGGACTTCCAGCCCACGCTCGACTCGCCGCAGCCGCGCAGGTCCAGGGCGGCGACCCGGTGGCCGGCCGCGACCAGCAGAGGCGTCACGAAGCGGTACGCCTCCCGGTCGTTGCCGATGCCGTGGGCCAGCACGACGAGCGGGCCCGAGCCGGTCACCTCGTAGGCCAGGGTCCCGCCGTCCACGTTCAGGTACTCGGTCATCGCGCTCTCCAAGGGGCTCTGGCTAATGGCGTTAGCTAAAAGCTAATGGCATTAGCCAGACGTGTCAAGCGCGCGTTGCGCATGAGTCCTCGGCGGCGGCTGATGGTCGCGGTGCTCGGGGCGATCGCGGTGCCAGTGCGGCGACCGCCAACGTTGCCTGGGTTGGCGGCCGCCGTGAGCGCTCGTCCGGCTGTGTCGCGGACCCGGCAACGGTTGGTGGACAGCACACTGGCCGTCGGGGGACTCGCGCTGCGCGCCTTGCTGCGGCAGGAGCCGGTGCGCGTCCCGGACCGGCCGGTCCCCGGCGCGGTGCTGCTCGTGTCCGGCTACGGGGGGTGGGACGGCGGGCGTCGACCGGTTCGCCGCGGCCATCCGGGCCGCGAGGGCGGACGGCCACCGTGGACCAGGCGGTCCCCGGCGCGGTGCTGCTCGTGTCCGGCTATGGGGGGTGGGACGGCGGGCGTCGACCGGTTCGCCGCGGCCATCCGGGCCGCGAGGGCGGACGGCCACCGTGGCCCGGATGACCGCGGCGGCACTGGGGACCTCGCCGCCCAGGCCGACGTGCTCGACGATGCCGCGACGCGGGCCGTGCGCGCGGCGCCCCCGTCGACGTGATCGAGTGCTCCGCCGGGGGAGTCGCCCGGCACTGGGTGCGCGACCACGACGGCGTGCACAAGGCGCGGCGCGTCGTCACGCTCGGCTCACCGCACCCGTCGACGCCGAGCCCGACCCGCTCCAGCGCCTCCTCGACGCGCCGGCGACGGGTGGCGCGCACCGAGCGGCCGGCCGCGTCGAGCAGGCGCAGGTCCGCGCGGCCGGACAGGTGCCCGTAGGCGGCCGGTCCCTCCATCAGCGCGCCGAGGTCGCCGTACACCGCCAGCGCGCTCAACGTCCCCGGCACCCGGGCACGAGCCCGGCAGGCAAGTTCAGCGCCGAGGCGATCTTCGGCTGGGCGACCGGGGCGAATCCGCCCGACGCGGCGGCACGGGGCCGGGCGACATCGTCGGCGGGCGGCGCAACGCGCGCGCGGAGGAACCGCGTCGTGAGCGCCCCGCCCACGTCGACCTCGAGGGTCAGCCCCGTGCGCGGATCGGCCCACACGTCGACGGCGCCGACGCTGGTCTGCGGATCCCCAGGCGTCACCCGGACGCCGGCCGCCGCGACGCCCGCGATGCGCCGATCCGCCAGCACGGTGATCCCGGCCCCGGCCCCGGCGTCGCGCAGCAGGCGGAGCGCGAGCTCGGGCGGCACCCGGTCGGATGCCTGCGGCGGGCGGACCGCCGGCTCACCCGCGGTCCCGATCCACGTCGGCCGCCGCCCGCCCCCAGGACGATTGCCGCGGCTCGCCCGTCGTCCAAGGGCATTCGTCACGACGGTTGCGGCCCCGGCGGGATCGGCGGCTCCATCGGCCGCGCGGGGTTGCGGTGTCCATGGCCGGCGGTGTGCTGCGGTGCGCGGCGCTCGACGAGCGCAGCGGGAGCGGCACCCGCGCAGCGTGTTCTTGAACGCGGGCAGGCCGTCCTGGGCGTCGCGGACGAGATCGGTGTCGACCAAGCTTGAGTGGGCGGTGCCGTGGTGGGCCACGTCCAGCCACACCGCGTCGCCGAAGTGCTCGCCGTGAACGAGGTGACCGAGGCGGCGATGAGCCAGGCAGCCGTGGGGGTGTGGCGGGCGCGTGGTGGTCGTGCGGGCGTGATGTGGTGTGGCGGGCGCGTGGTGGTCGTGCGGGCGTGATGTGGTGTGGCGGGCGCGTGGTGGTCGTGCGGGCGTGATGTGGTGTGGCGGGCACGGGGCGGCCGTGCGGGCGTGATGTGGTGTGGCGGGCGCGCGGCGGTCGTGCGCATGACGCCGGCCAGGTTGACCTCGACGGTGTGCACGAGGGCCTCGATGTCGCCGGTGGCCACCGTGCCGCGGCTGGCGACGCCCGCCTTGGCCACCACGGCGTCGATGCGGCCGTAGGCGCCCATCACCCCGTCGACCGCGGCCGCCACACTGGCCTGGTCGGTGACGTCGGCGGCGAACCAGACCCCGCCGAGCTGTCCGGCGAGCGTCTCCAGCCGGTGGGGCCCGAGCCCGACCAGCGCCACGCGGGCGGCGGCCTCACGCGCGGTATGTTCGCCGATGCCGCGGGCGGCACCGGTCGTGAGCGTCACCCGACGGACGGGCTCCTGCGAGAAATCCGAACAGGGCGACCATCGGTTGGACCGGGTCGGGCCGGCCGCACGCGGGGTGGCGGCGGTGGAACATTGGCGCATTGTCGCGCAGGATTGTTGCGTCCGGGGAACCGTGTCGCTGGGTGCGGTGCAGGCGTGGGTGCGGATTTTATCGGCGGACCGAATGGGCGGCGTCACGGTATTCTCGGTGGAGTCGGACGAGGCTTGCTCCGGGGCGTTTGTCTCTGCGGGCTCGTGAATTCGGCGCAACTTCTCCGCATGCCGCCTCACCAGCCCCCAGTCGCGCCGTCGCTGCGCTTCCTTCCGGAATTCGTCCTTCCCGGGCCACCAATGTTTGGCCTTAGTGCGATCCCGCATAGCAGCCAATTCCCGAGCGCTGAAAAGCTGCATCTGCCCCATACCAAGAATTATCCCAGAATGCGGCCACGACCACGATCCCGGACCGCGCCCCAGCGCAAATGGCGAACATCTCGGCGACGGCGCTGCCGGAAAAGGCCTCGCCGTCGCTGCCAACTGGGTGTTCGTCCGGGCCGCGGGCATCATCATTCGGGCGGGCTATGGACAGCCGCGGTCGAGAATAACTGGGCGTATACCCCGTCAGGCGAAAAATCCGACAAGTCGCGGCGCGGAGCGCCCGACTTGTCGCGTCGCGTCCAGCACGTCAGCGGACGCGCCGCCGAACTCCTCACCCCGGATCGGCCAGCGCGGGGCGACGAGGCGGGCGGTGGAGACCTTGCGGGCCGCGTCGTCAGCCGCCTGTCCACAGAGAAGTCGGCGCGCGCAGGCCCCGGGTGCCCGTGTCGACCCGGCAGCCGCGCGGTGAACGGCTCGGCCGGCAAAGAGGTGAACGGCTCGGCCGGCAAAGAGGTCGCGACTTGGAACGGGAGCGCCGCGCGTCACAGCGAGCGCGTAGCGTGAAAGCCCAGGAGCCGCTCGATGGCCCCGGTGTCGATCGGAGTCGCGGTGCCCGGGATCGGGGCGCGCAGCTCGGTCTCCGGGTGGTACCGCGCGATCAACTCCGTTGTGGACAGCTTGGACATGGTGTGCGGGGCGGCCAGGAGCAACGGGTGGAAGCCGGTCACCGGGCGCGTCAGGGCCAGCCACACCGCCTCGGCCGCGTCGTCCACGTGCAGATACGACCAGGAGTCCGCGGCCATCGTCGACGGGTCGCGTTCGCACGCCGAAGCCGTGGTGCGCAGCCGGGCCCAGTCTGCCGTGAACGGGAAGCGCAGGGCCACGATGTCCAGGCCGTGGCGGCGGTGCATCATCGCGGCCGTCGCCTCGTCGGCCTGCTTCGACAACGAGTACGCGTCCTCGATCTGCAGCGGGGTCCGCTCGTCGATCGGATAGTACGCCGGGTGCAGCTCGCGCTCGGCGAAGCGCAGGCCCATGATCGAGTAGCTGGACGCGATGACGGCGCGGTGCACGCCCGCCCGTGCGCACTCCTCCAGGACGTTGAACGTGGCGCGGGTGTTGCCGGCGAAGACGTCGAGCGGGGGGTCGTTCAGCGGGCTCGGAATGGCGGCCAGGTGTACCACCGCGTCGACGCCGGTGCCGATGGCCGCCCGGACCGTGGCGGGGTCGCCGGCGTCGCCCGTGACCGAGTGCTCCACTGTGGACGGTGCGCGATCGTGCAGTACCAAGGCATGGACCGGCACCTGCTCGGCCGCGAGGCGGGCGCAGACGGCGCGGCCGATGTTGCCGCCCGCGCCGGTCACGAGAACCCTCACGGGGCCTCCAGCGCGCCGTCGGGGCGGCGGACCACGGCCGCCCAGCGGTCGAACAGGAACTTGGTCGGCGGGAACTGCGCCGCCTTGCGCTCGTCGAGGTCGACGCCCCAGCCGGGCTCGTCCGACGGCTGCATGTAGCCGCTCACGACGTCCGGGCAGCCGGGGAAGACCTCGTGGGTGGCCTCGTTGTACTCGTGCGACTCCTGGAACCCGAACGCCGGGCTGGAGATGTCGACCGCGAGGTTGGCCGCGACCCCGACCGGCGAGACGTCGGCGGGGGAGTGGAACGCGGTTCGCACGCCGCACAGCTCGGCGAGCGCGGCGAGCTTGCGGGTGGGGGTGAGGCCGCCGATCGCCGACGTGTGCAGGCGGATCAGGTCGACGCCGCCGTCGCGGATCAGCCGTGCCGCGTCCGGCACCGAGCCGACCTGCTCGCCGACGGCCAGCGGCACCGGGGACGCCGCCCGCACCTCCGGCAGCCGGTCGTAGTGCTCCGGCGGGATCACGTCCTCCAGGAACGACAGCCCGAAGGGCTCCAGCGCCCGCGCGAGCACGACCGCCTGCTTCGGGGTGAGCCGGCTGTGCACGTCGTGCATGAGGTTGATCTGGGAGCCGAGGCGCTCGCGGGCGGCCGCGAACAGCGCCGGGGTCCCGCGCAGATACCGCTCCGGGTCCCAGCCGTCCGGGTTCGGCGAGCCCGGGTAGTGCCCGCCGGTGCCGGGCGCCCCGTAGCTGCCGAGGCCGGGCTCGGCGCGCTGGATGCGGATGCAGCGGTAGCCCTGGGCGATCAGCCGTTCGGCCTCGTCGAGGACCTCCCCGGTCGTGTCGCCCGACGCGTGCGTGTAGACCTCCACGCCGCCGCGGACCCGGCCGCCGAGCAGCTCGTAGACCGGCACCCCGGCGCGCTTGCCGGCGATGTCCCACAACGCCTGGTCCAGTCCGGAGAGGGCGTTGTTCAGCACCGGGCCGTTGCGCCAGTACGACGAGAAGTGCACCGTCCGCGTGATGTCCTCGATGTCGGCCGGGTGCCGCCCGATCACAAGGGGCCCCACGTGCTCGGACACGGCCGCGGCGACGGCGGCGTAGCGCTGGGTGAAGGTGGCGCAGCCGAGCCCGTGGAGCCCGGGCTCGCTGGTCTCCACCTTCACCACCACGAGCGGCAGCCCCTCGGGCGCCGTGACGATCGGGCGGACGGCGGTGATGCGCAGCCGGTCGCGGGCCGGCCACGGCGGGCGCGCCTCGGGCAGTCCACCGTGCTCGTCGAGCAGGGCGTTGGGATCGTGTGCGGCACTCACCCGCCCAGTCTAGGAGGGCCGCTCCTGCACCAGGTATGCGACGGGTTACCGTTGCCGCCGTGGAGATCGAGAGGTTCTGGGCGCTGATCGAGGGCGGGGCGGACCTCACCGAGCTGCCGCCCGACGAGATCGTGGCCTTCGCGCGGCGATACTCGCAGGTGCTCGACGCCGCCTACCTCGCGCCGCTCTGGGCGGCCGCGTACCTCATCGAGGGCGGCTGCGGCGACGACGGCTTCCGCGACTTCCGCGCCGGGCTGATGCTGCAGGGCCGGGCCGCCTTCGAGGCCGCGTGCGCCGATCCCGACTCGCTGGCCGACCTGCCGATCGTGCGGGAGATGGCGGCGGGCTCCGGCTGGCTCGGCTACGAGGCGCTGCACTACGCCGCCCGCAACGCCTACCGCGCCCGCACCGGCGACGTGGCCGCGTTCGACGCCGCGCTCGCCGCCGGGCGGCCGACCGGGCCGGCGGGGCCGGCCCGGGGCGAGCGCTGGGACGTCGAGGACGAGGCCGAGAACGAGCGGCGCCTGCCCCGCCTCGCGGCCCTGTTCCAGTAGGCCCGCGGCCTCAGCGGCCGCGAGCGCCGATCACGCCCCGGGCGCGCAGGGCCGCCTGGAGCTTGCCCACGTCCACCGCGTGCGCGTCGAAGCCGCCGAGCGCGGCCAGGGCCGCCGCCGTCCCGGCCGCCTCGCCCGTCGTGAAGCAGGTGGCGGTGATGCGGGCCGATCCGTTGGCCTCGTGGGTGGTCGAGATGCAGCGGCCGCCGGCCAGGAGGTTGGTCAGGTCCTGGGCGACGAGGGTGCCGAAGGGGATGTCGTACGCGGCGGGCAGCCCGTCGGTGTGCGACAGCCCGGGCGCGTCGGCGTCGTGCACGTCGATCGGGAACGCGGCCAGGCCGACGGCGGTGTCGTCGCGGCGGGCGCCGAGCACGTCGTCCTGGGTGAGCGTGCGCCGGCCGAGGATGCGCCGGGACTCGCGCACCCCGACGCGGTCGGCGACGGCGGCGAGGTACGCGTTGGTGCCCCCGGGCACGTAGCGGCGGAACCAGTCCACGGTCTCGAGGACCTGCCGGGCCAGGACGGTGTACCCCGACACCGTGCGGGTCACGTTGAGCAGCGCCTCGCCCCGGGTCGGCCAGCCCGCCAGGTGCAGCTCGGTGCGCCGCCACGACAGCCGGCCGTCGGCGTGGCCGGCCGCGAGCAGCGCCCCGAGGCCCCACAGGTTGACGTGGTCGTCGCCGGCCGCCCCGATCCGGCTGCCGGCGCGGAAGTCCTCCGGGTGGGCGCGTGCGTAGTCCAGCAGCGGGCCGAAGTCGACGCCGCCGAGCTTCAGCAGCAGCGAGACCGGCTGGGTGCGGCCCGGGCGGTCGGTCTGCATCGCGGCTCCGGCGAGCGCGAAGACGACGGCGTCACCGGAGCAGTCCACGACGAGGGCCGGGCGGATGACGCTGCCGCCGACGCCGGCCGTCTCGACGCGGACCTCGGTCACCGCCGAGCCCTCCGTGGACACCGCGGTGACGGCCGTGTTGAGCATCAGGCGCGCGCCGGACTCGTGCAGCAGTACCGCCTCGGCCATCGCCAGCTCGGCGTGGTTCACCGGGGTGCGGGTCGCGGTGTAGCCGACGTCGTCGGGGATGTGCCCGGGCGAGCCGCCGTAGCGCTGCAGCAGCGCGACGATCCGTTGCCCGACGCCGCCGGTGACCTGGTTGCCGGCGGCGTCGTGGAAGCCGGCGCTGTGCTCGAGCAGCTGCCACGCGAGCGTCCCGCCGACGTGGCCGGTCGCCTCGACGAGCAGGGTGTCGGCGCCCGACTCGGCGGCCGCGACCGCCGCGGCGACGCCGGCCGATCCGGCGCCGACGACGAGCACCTGCGCAGTGAGGACGGTTGGGGTGGGGCTCACGGGGAGGCTCAGCCTTTCACGCTGCCGGCCGTCAGGCCCTTCTCGTAGTAGCGCTGCAGTACGAAGAAGAGGACGACGACGGGGATGGTCACGAGGGTGCTCAGCGCCATGATGGCGCCCCAGCGGATGTCGAAGGAGGTCACGAGCCCGGCCATGCCGACCGGCGCGGTGACGGTGTCGCCCTGGGCGATGACGCTGGCGAGCAGGAACTCGTCCCAGGACAGGATGAAGGCGAACATGGCGGTCGTGGCCAGGCCGGTGCGCAGCAGCGGCAGCGTGACGCGCACGAAGCCGCCGAAGTAGCCCAGGCCGTCGACCCACGCGGCCTCCTCGAGCTCGCGCGGTACCGCCTCCACGAAGCTCTTCATGAGCCAGGTCGTCAGCGGCAGCGTGATCGTCAGGTGCGCGATCACGATGCCGGCCAGCGAGCCGGCCAGGCCGAGCGAGGCGAGCACCAGGTAGAGCGGTACGAGCAGCAGGATCGCCGGGAAGAGGTACGAGATGCCCAGGCAGGCCAGCAGCACCCGCCGCCCCGGGAAGGTGAAGCGAGTGACCGAGTATCCGGCCGCCGTGCCGAGCGCGAGCGAGACGAGGGTCGTCACGACCGCGACCACGAAGCTGTTGGCGAACCAGCGCAGCGCGCCGGAGCCGAAGACCTCCTCGTACCAGGCGCCGGTGACCGCGGTCGGCACGACCGACGGGTGGCTCTGGAAGAGCTGGTCGGCCGGGCGTACCGAGCTCACGACCATCCAGAGGATCGGCCCGACGGCGAAGAAGACGATGAGGGCGAGCGCGACGACCCGGCCGGCGATCCCGGCGACGGCCGCCTTCGAGTGCCGCCGCTCAGGCCGTGCGCCGGACCCGGGCCCGGTGGAGGATCCAGCCGACGAGGCCGACGAAGCCGAGGAAGAGCCCGGCAAGGGATGCGATCGCTGCTGCGTAACCGACGCGGAACTCACCCATGACCACCTTGTAGATGTATGTCGACAGGACTTCGGAGGACCCGGCCGGGCCGCCGCGGGTCAGCAGCCACACCAGCTCGAAGTACATGAGGGTCCAGATGCCGCGCAGCGCGAGCAGCGACAGCGCGGCGGAGCGCAGGTTGGGCAGGGTCACGTGCACGAACTCGCGCCACGGTCCGGCGCCGTCGACCCGCGCCGCCTCGTACTGCGCCTTGTCGATGCCCTGCATGCGCGCCCAGAACACGAGCATCGCGAACGGGAAGCCGCGCCAGATGTTGACCAGCACGACCATGGCCAGCGAGGTGCTCTCCTGCCCCAGCGGGTTGGCGCCCGGGTCGAGCGCGCCCCAGGTCTGCAGGCTGGTGCTGATGATGCCGTAGTGCCCGTCGAGCATCCACTGCCACACCAGGGCGCTGGCGATGACCGGCACCACGTACGGGATGAGCAGCAGCTGGCGGATCCAGCGCATGCCGGGCCAGTCGGCGTCGATGAGCAGCGCGGCGGCGAGCCCGAGCCCTAGCTGGCCGGCGAGCGACAGCACCGTCCACACCAGGGTGTGGCCGACGGTCGACCAGAGGGTGCGGTCGGCGAACACGTCGCCGAAGTTGCCCAGGCCCACGAACGACGCGTCGCCGGTGAGCAGGTCGATCGAGAACAGCGAGGTACGGAAGCTCTCGAAGATGGGGTACGCCAGGATGACCGCGAACAGCAGCGCAGCGGGCAGGGCGAAGGCGATGCCTGCCCGCTGCTGCCGCCCGGTCAGCCCGCGCGTGAGGATCGCGGGAGTGGAGGCCATGGTTCCGCCGTTCAGTTCACTTTGGCGAGACGCTTCATCTCGGTGTTGATCTTGTCGAAGGCCTGTTCGGCGGTCAGGCTCCCGGCCGCCGCGGCCTGCAGGTTGTCGCCGACGAAGGTGGTCGCCTCGATCTGGCCCGCCAGCGGGTTCAGGCCGGCCTCCATGCCGTAGCGGTACCACTCCGGCAGCGAGTCGTCGCGGATCGTCTGGATCTGCGACGCCAGCTTCTGCACCGTCGGGTTGCCGGTGAAGACCGGCGAGGCCGCGGCGCTGGTGGTCGCCGGCAGGGCGAACACGGGCCGGGTGTTGACCCGGGCGGCCTGCAGGTCGGCCGCCATCATGCAGGTGACCAGCTTCTTGGCGGCCTGCTGGCGGCGCTCGTTGCTCTTGCCGACCATGTAGAAGTAGCCGCCGCCGATCGAGCCCTGGGGCTTCACGCCGGCCGCCGGGCCGGGTAGCTGGAACACGCCGATGTTGTCGAGCATCGCCGGGTTCTGCTCGGTGGCCATGCCCACCACGGCGCCGAAGTCGAGCGTCATCGCGGTCTTGCCCTGCACGAACGCGGTGCGGAAGTCGGTCCAGGTCCAGGTCCGTGACTCCGGCGGGGACGCGGCCTTGTAGAGGTCGAGCATGAACTGGGTGGCGGCGACGGCCTTGGGCTTGTCGCGATCCAGCGCGTACTCGCCGGTCTTGGGGTCGAACGTGTGCACGCCGTTGGCGTAGAGGAACTGGTAGTACGTCTGCGGCGCCACGAGCGCGGAGGCCATCGGCACCGAGAAGCCGCGCACGCCGCCGGCCGGGTTGTCGAGCTGCTTCGCGGCGGCGAGCAGCTCGGGCCAGCTCTTGGGCACCGCGATGCCCTTGGCGGCGAAGAGGTCCTTGCGGTAGTACACCTCCTGGTGCAGCGCCCAGTCGGGCACCGCCCAGGTCTTGCCGTCCTTGCTCACCGCGTGCAGGAACGAGCCGACGAAGTCGCCGCGGCCGTGCTCGTCCACCACGTCGTCGACCGGCACGATGTAGTCACCGGCCTGGGCCGCGGCCACGCCGCCCTCGATGGTGTTCATGACGTCGGGCCCGTTGCCGGCCCGGAACGCCGTGACCATCTTCGGGTACATGCTGTCGAACGGCACCGCCTCGAACGCGACGGAGACGTCCTGCTGCTTGGCGACGCACTGGTCGGCCTGCTGCTTGATGACGTCCGCCTGCGCCTTGACGGTCAGGTTGGTCCAGAAGGTGAGCTTGATCGGGCCGCCGTTGTCGGCCGCCGCGCCGCCCGGGCTCTTGGCCGCCGGCGGAGCGCAGGCCGAGGTCAGTGCGAGAGCGCCGGCGACGGCGGCGGCCGTCAGGGTGTGCCGCGCTCTCGGAGGGCGTCGAAACATGTCATGTCCTCGCTGTTGCCGGTTGATTGCCACCCCGTGTTATCGGTTACACCGTGACGCCAGGCACTCTTCATGTCAAGGCCCTCAACCGAAACATTGCTGCTCACGACTTCGAAACCTGCCGTTGACACAGCGGTCCGGATCGGCAACAGTGATCGCAGATGTAACCGGTGACATGTTCGTCGAGGCACGGAAAGGCTGCCATCACATGACCCTGGCAACGAAGACCACCTTCAAGGGCGTCATCCCGCCGCTCGTGACCCCGTTCGATGCCGACGAGAACATCGACGTCGAGGCGCTGCGCGCGGAGGTCCGCCACCACCTCGCCGCCGGCGTGCAGGGCATCTGCGTCACCGGCTCGACCGGCGACGGGCAGATGCTCTCCCTCGAGCAGTCCGTGACCATCGCCAAGGTCGCCGTGGAGGAGGTCAACGGGGCGATCCCGGTCATCGCGGGCATCATCCGCGACTCCACCGCCGAGGTGATCCGCTACGGCAAGGCGATCGCCGCGACGGGCGTCGACGCGCTGCAGGTGACGCCGGTGCACTACCTCTTCCAGCCGGACGAGGAGACCACGATCGAGTACTACCGGCGCATCACCGAGGCGACCGGCACGCCCGTCATCGTCTACAACGTCATCCCGTACGCGCTGATCCCCGCCACGACCGTCTACCGCATCCTGCAGGAGGTCGAGCTCGTCGTCGGCGTCAAGCAGTCGGGCGGCAACATCCACCAGCTCGCCGACCTGCTCAAGGCCGCCCCGACGGAGGGCGTCGTCCTGACGGCCGTCGACGACCTGCTGTACCCTGCCTACCTGCTCGGCGCCCAGGGCGCGGTCAGCGCCACGCTCACCGTGGTGCCCGAGCTGTGCGTGGCCCAGTGGGACGCGGTCCAGGCCGGCGACCACAAGACCGCCCTGGACATCCACAACAAGCTCCTGCCGGTGTGGCGCTCGATCGACGGGCCGAACATGACGGTCCGGATCAAGGCCGCGCTCGCCCTGCAGGGCCGCAACGGCGGCCTGGGAGCGCACCCGCTGACGCCGGTCAGCGACGGCGAACGGGCGGCGATCCGCGCCGCTCTGGTGGAGGCGGGCGTTCTTCCGGTTTGATGGAAGCGCTCTCCCCGGCGAGTTGAGGAGTAGGTGTGGCAGGCATTCGCGACGTGGCCCGGCTGGCCGGAGTGTCGACCGCAACCGTGACGCGCGCCCTGCGTGACGAGTCGTCGGTGACCGCGGAGACCAAGGCGAAAGTCCTGGCCGCCGCGGCCCGGCTCGACTACGTGCCGAGCGCGGCGGCCCGGGCGCTGTCCCAGGGCCGCTCCAACGTGCTCGGCCTGTTCGTCCCGGACGTCGTGAACCCGTTCTACGCCTCCGTCGCGCAGGGCATGGCCGACCGCGCCGCGGAAGCCCGCTACCAGCTCGTGATCGCCGGGTCCCACCTCAACCCGGAGCGCGAGCGGCAGATGGTGACGTCGCTGCACGACGGCACCTTCGCGGGCCTCGCCGCCACCACGGTGGGCACCGACGAGAGCTTCACGTCGGCGCTCACCGGGCAGCGTGGCCCGCTGGTGCTCGTCGACCGCCGCCCGCGCGGGCTGCGCGCTCCGCTGGTGCGCACCGACAACCGGAAGGTCACCCGCGATGCGGTCGGCCAGTTCTTCCGGCTCGGCCACCGCAAGGTCTCGATGATCTCCGGACCGCGCGACTTCGACACCGCGTGCCAGCGGCTCTCGGGCTTCCGGCTGGCCTACCGCGACGCCGGGATGGCCGTTCGTGAGGACTACATCAGCCACGGCCACCTCGGCGAGGAGGGCGGCTACCGGGCCATGAACGAGCTGCTCGCGATGCCCGAGCCGCCCACCGCGGTGTTCTGCTTCAACAACCTCGTCACCGTCGGCGCGCTCAAGGCCATCCGGGCGGCCGGGCTGAAGATCCCGACCGACATCAGCCTGCTCGCCTTCGACGACATGAGCCTCTTCCCGCTCGTCGAGCCGCCGATCACGGCCATCGCCCAGCCCGCCTACGAGATGGGCCGGGCCGCCGCGGACCTGCTGCTGCGCCGGATCGCCGGCGAGACGGACCTCGCCGACATCGTCCTGCCCGCGACGCTCGTCACCCGCGAGTCGCTGGGCCCGCCCCTGAGCTAGGAAAGCCGACCCTCACATGGCAGCACCGTTCCTCGCGTCCGCGAGCGACTACGTCGACCGGGCGCTGGGCGGCTTCGCGCGCGCCAACGCCGACGTCGTCGCCCTGCACTCCGACCCCGTCTACATCCGGGCCGTCGCGCCCGACCCGGGCCGCCGCACCGGGCTCGTCTCCGGCGGCGGCTCCGGCCACGAGCCCATGCACGCCGGGCTCGTCGGCCGCGGCATGCTCGACGCCGCGGTGCCGGGCAAGGTCTTCGCCTCCCCGCACAACCGGCAGGTGTACCAGGCCAGCCGCGCCGTCGCCGGGCCCGAGGGCGTCCTGCACATCGTCAAGAACTACACCGGCGACCGGATCAACTTCGGCATCGCGGCCGAGCGGCTGCGCCACGACGGCGTCCGCGTGCAGCGGGTGCTCGTGGACGACGACATCGCGACCGACAGCGCCGACACGGCGACCGGGCGGCGCGGTACCGGCGCCACCATCCTGGTCGAGAAGCTCCTCGGGGCGGCCGCGGACACCGGGCTGGGCCTGTCCGAGCTCGCCACGCTCGGCACCCGGGTCGCGGCCCGCTCGCGCAGCATCGCCGTCGCCGCCCAGGCGCACACCTCGCCCGCCACCGGCCGGCTCGCGTTCGAGCTCGACGAGGCGGAGGTCGAGTACGGCGTCGGCATCCACGGCGAGCGTGCCGCCCGCAGCGTCCCCCGCCCGCCGCTGGAGGAGCTCGTCGGGCGCATGGTCGAGGACCTGCTCACCAGGACCCCGGCCGGCGACCGGGCGCTGCTGCTCGTCAACGGCCTCGGCGCGACGACCGCGATCGAGCTGCACAACGTGTTCGCCATCGCGGCCGACGTCCTGGCCGAGCGCGGGGTGGGCCTCGGCGGCAGCCTGGTCGGCACCTGGACCCCCGCGCTGGACATGAAGGGGTTCTCGCTGACCCTGACGATGCTCGAGGACGACTGGCAGTCCCTGTGGGACGCGCCGGTCTGGACCGCCACGCTACGGAAGTGACTGCCCGATGCTGATGGATACCTTTCTGCGCCTGGCCGAGCGCGAGCACGCGGCGCTGACCGCGATGGACCAGACCGCCGGCGACGGCGACTTCGGCGACAACCTGTGCGGCGCCCTGCGGCTCGTGGTCGAGCGGGTGCCCGCCGGGGCGACGCCGAGCACCGAGCTGGCGGTCGCCGCCACCTGCTTCCTGGACGAGGTCGGCGGCACCAGCGGCCCCCTGATCGGCCTGCTGCTGCAGGAGATGGCGGCCGCGCCGACCCTCGTGCAGGGCCTGACCGACGGGATCGCGGCGATCCAGCGGGTGGGGGAGGCGAAGCTCGGCGACCGCACGATGCTCGACAGCCTCATCCCCGCCCGCGACCACCTCGCCGCCCACCCGGACGACCTGGCCGGCGCGGCCGCGGCGGCCGAGCGCGCCGCGGAGTCCACAAAGGACCTGCGGGCCCGGGCCGGCCGCGCCAGCTACGTCGGCGACCGCGCGCTGGGCACGCCCGACGCGGGCGCGACCGGCATGGCGCTGTTCCTCGCCGCGCTCGCCGAGGCGGGTGCCCGATGACGGAGCTGACCGGAGCGATGTTCATCGGGTTCAAACGCGTCCACGGTACCGCCGGCAGCGAGCACTCCCGCGACGCGTCCACGGGCGCGCCGATCGGCCCCGCCTACGGGATGGACGACGGCAGCGCGACGGACGCGGCCACCCGGCTCGCCGCGGACGCGTTCGACGCCTACCGCTCCCGGCCCGCCGCCGACCGCGCCGCGTTCCTGCGCGCCATCGCCGACCGGCTGGCCGCGCAGGAGGACGCCTTCGCCGCGCTGGTCGTGGCCGAGACGGCGCTGCCCGAGGCCCGGGCCCGCGGCGAGCTCGCCCGCACCACCGGCCAGCTGCGCCTCTTCGCCGCGCTGCTGGACGAGCCGGGCTGGGAGGACCGCCGGCACGTCCCCGGCTCGCCGGACCTGCACGCCCGGCGCATCCCGCTCGGTCCCGTCGCGGTCTTCGGCGCGTCGAACTTCCCGCTGGCGTTCTCCGTCGCCGGCGGCGACACGGCGTCCGCGCTCGCGGCCGGGTGCCCGGTCGTGGTGAAGGCCCACCCGGCGCACCTGCAGACCGGCGAGCTCGCCGCCGCCTGCGTGGCCGCGGCCGCCGCCGAGACCGGCATGCCCGACGGCACCTTCTCGCTCGTCTACGGCGCCGGCAACGAGATCGGCACGCGGCTGGTCGCCGCCCCGCCCATCGCCGCCGTGGGCTTCACCGGCTCCCGGGCGGGCGGCCTCGCCCTCATGGCCGTGGCGCAGGCGCGGCCGGTGCCGATTCCGGTGTACGCGGAGATGTCCAGCGTCAACCCGGTGTTCCTGCTGCCCGAGCGCCTGGCCGCGGGCCCCGCGCAGCTCGCCGAGGCGTTCGTCGCCTCGCTCACCGCGGGCGCCGGCCAGTTCTGCACGAACCCGGGCCTGCTGCTCGCCGTCGACGGACCCGGCCTGGCCGAGTTCCGCACCGCGCTGGCCGCCCTGCTGGACGAGCGGCCCCCGGCGACGATGCTCACCCCGGCCATCGGCGCGGCCTACAGCCGCGCGCTGCGGGCCCGGGCCGACCGCCTGATCGCCGGCGCCGCGGACGCCTGCACGCCGGCGGTGTTCGCCGCGACGGCCGCGCAGTTCGGCCGCGACCCCCTGCTGCGCGAGGAGGTCTTCGGCGCCGCGTCCCTGCTCGTGACGTGCGCCGACGCCGACGAGCTGGTCGCCCTGGCCGAGTCGCTGGAGGGCCAGCTGACCGCGACCCTGCACGCGGAGCCGGCCGACCACCCGCTGGCCCGGCGGCTGCTGCCGGTGCTGGAGCGCCGGGCGGGCCGCATCATCTACAACGGCTGGCCGACGGGCGTGGAGGTCAACGCCGCGATGGTCCACGGCGGCCCGTTCCCGGCGACGTCGGACGGCCGCTCGACGTCGGTGGGCACGATGGCGATCGAGCGCTTCCTGCGCCCGGTCGCCTACCAGGACCTCCCGCCGGACCTGCTGCCCTGACCGGCCGCGGTCGTGACGAGGTAGCGCTCGTCGGCGACGGGGCCGCCCCAGAGGGCCGGGTCGGTCAGACGGATCGGCTCGGCCTCCCGGCCCAGGCGGCGCAGCAGCTCGACGCAGGCGGCGGCGGTCAGGCCCGCGCCGGTGGACCAGCGCCCCTCCACGAGGACGAGCCGGTCGGCCAGGCCGAGCCAGCGGGCCAGCGTGGCCGACGGGTCCGGGACCGACCACAGCACGTGGCGGACCAGCACCACGTCGAACGAGCCGCGGGCGAACGGCGGCCGGGTCGCGTCGCCGCGGACCAGCGGCAGCGCGGGGGCCTTCGCGCGGGCGAGCCGCAGCATCTGCGCGGACTCGTCGAGGCCGCAGACGCGGTGCCCCTGCTCCGCGGCGAGGAGGGCGAGGCTGCCGGTGCCGCAGCCGAGGTCCACGACGGACGACGGCTCCGGGGGCAGCACCGAGGCCAGCAGCGCCGACCAGGCCGCGCGCACGGCCGGGTCGCGCAGGCCGTGGTCGGGCTCGTCGTCGAACGCCGCGGCGTAGGCGTCCCAGGCCGCGCTCACGGCGAAAGGATAACCGGACGTTCGGCCCGCGAGGGTGGACCGGCGGTCACAGGGGGCGGCGGTAGCGCAGCTCCCGCAGCGGTACCCCGTCGAAGTCCTCGGTCTGGGTCGCGCCGTCCGGGTGCCAGCCGGCGGCCTCGTAGAAGCGGCGCGCGCGCTCGTTCGTGGCCAGGACCCACAGCACCGCCTCGGTGCAGCCCGCGGCGCGCAGATGGTCCAGCCCCGCCGCCATCAGGGCGCGGCCGATGCCCCGGCCCCAGGCGCCCGGGCGCACGTAGATGGCGGTGATCTGGCCCGTCGCCGGGTCGGGGTGCGCGAGGGTGGAGACGAAGCCGGCCAGCCCGCCGGCCTCGTCGTCCACCACGCAGACGGCGGCGGCCGGCGGGAGGTTGCTCAGCCGGTTGTGCCATTCCCGGGCGCGTTCGGCCGGGTCGAGGGCGTCGAGGTGGGCCTGGGGGATCTGGCCGCGGTACGCCGCCTGCCAGGTGTGCACGTGCAGCGCGCCGAGCGCTTCGGCGTCGGCCGGGGCCGCGGGTCTGACGGTCACGGCGTCCTATCATACGGACCCGATAATCTGACTGGATGAGCATGATCGGCAACTACCTGCGCATCACGCCGCTGGAGTTCGATCGCGCGCGCCGGGATCCCGACTGGGCGATGGAGTACGCCGACGAGCTCGAGGACGCCGAGATCGACCAGCCGGAGAGCCCCGCCGGGCGGCTCGCCAAGGACCGCCTGCACCGCACCGACAAGTCGTGGGACGCGCTGCGGTGGCTCCTCGAGCGCGCCGCCTGCCCGATCGACGTGGTCCACGGCGAGGACGAGTTCACCGAGGACGACTGGGGCTACGGCCCGGCCTTCCTGCTCACCCCGGACCGCGTCGCGGAGGCCTCGGCGTTCCTGTCCGCCCTGCCCTACGACCGGCTCATCGACGGCGTGACGGGCGCCGACCTGGACGCGGCCGACGTCTACCCGAAGGCGTGGAGCGAGCCCTACGCCCTCGACCACCTGCGCAAGTACTACGACGACCTGGTGCGCTACTTCGCCGCCGCCACGGCCACCGGCGACGCGATGGTGGTCTGGCTGAGCTGAGCGGCTACGGCGCGAGGCGCCCGGTGCGGCAGGCGTACCCGGCCGGCGCCGCCCGGTCCCGGCACCCGGTCTTCGCCGGCAGGTGGTTCACGTGCGTCTTCACCCGGGCGAGCCGGCCGCGCCCGGCGAGCACCGCGGCCTCCTCGCGGGCCGCGCGGGTCGCCGCCTCCGGGTCGAGCAGGGCCCGGGAGTGGTCGTGGGCCTCGCGGGAGACGCCCGCGGCCCCGGCCGCGAGGGAGAGGAACCCGGCCCCGGCCGCGAGGCTCAGCACCGCGGCGGCCCCGTCGGCGGAGGTGCGCGCCTCCGCCCGGCCGGCCGCGGCGACGGCGAGCGCGGCCGCGGCGACGGCGAGCGCGGCCGCGGCGAGCCACGGGTGCAGCGCGTCGAGCGACGGGTGGCGGGGGACGCCGAAGCCGAGGCCGGTCATCGCCGTGTGGACCGGCACGATCCCGGGCCCGGACGGGTGCAGCGCGTCGAGGGCCGCCCCGGCGAGGCGGCGCGGTGGCCACGTGACTTCAAGGTGCAAGTGATTCGCGGCGTGCGTCACTTCAAACGTGAAGTCATATGCGGTACCGTGGAGGCATGGAGGACCAGCAGGAGCCCCGCTGGCTCGACGATGACGAGCGGGAGACCTGGTTCGCGTTGGTCAGTCTCATGATCCGGCTCCCCGCGGCGCTGGATCATCAGCTGCAGCGCGACGCCGGGATCACGCACTTCGAGTACCAGGTGCTGGCCGGCCTGTCGATGGCGCCCGAGCGGACGCTGCGCATGAGCGTGCTCGCCCAGTTCGCCGAGGGCACCCTGCCGCGGCTCTCGCAGGTCGTGGCCCGGCTGGAGAAGCGGGGCCTGGTCACCCGCCGGCCCGATCCGGCCGACGGGCGGTACACCCTGGCCACCCTCACCGACGAGGGCTCGGCGGTCGTCGTGGCCACCGCGCCCGGCCATGTCGCCGAGGTCCGCCGGCTCGTCTTCGACCCGCTCACCAAGGCCCAGCTTCGCCAGCTGCGCGCGGCCGGCGAGCGCATCGCCCGCGCCGCCGACCCCGGCGCCCCGTGTCCCGGCAGCATCTTCAGCGAGAGGTCTCCGTCATGATCCCGGCCGGTGCCTACGACCAGTTCCTCGTCGACGCGCTGGAGCAGTCCCGCGCCCATCGCGGGTGGGAGCCCGCCGACGGGCCGCTGCCCGCGCTCTACCTCAGCCACGGCGCCCCGCCGCTGTTCGACGACGCCGAGTGGCTGCGGCAGCTGTTCGACTGGGCGCGGGCGCTGCCCAAGCCGCGCGGCATCGTGATCGTCTCCGCGCACTGGGAGACCGCCCCGCTCGCGCTGTCCGCGACCGGGGCCGCCACGCCGCTCGTCTACGACTTCGGGGGTTTCCATCCGCGGTACTACGAGCTGACCTACCCCACCCCCGACGCGGCCGCGCTGGCCGATCGGGTCGCGGCCGCGATGCCAGCCTCCGAGCCGGTGTTCCGCCACCCGCGCCGCGGCCTCGACCACGGCGCCTGGGTGCCGCTCATGGCCATGTACCCGCTCGCCGACGTCCCGGTGCTGCAGGTCAGCCTGCCCAGCCACGACCCCGCCCGGCTCCTGGCCATCGGCGCCCGGCTGCGGGAGCTGCGCGGCGAGGGCGTGCTCGTCATCGGCTCCGGCTTCATGACCCACGGGCTGCCGTTCGTCACCCCGGCGATGTTCCGCGGCGAGGTGCCCGCCTGGTCCTCGGACTTCGACGCCTGGATCGCCGACGCGCTCGCCCGCGGCGACGTCGACACGCTCGCGCAGTTCGGCCGCGCGCCGGGCATGCCGTTCGCCCACCCGACGCCGGACCACTTCATCCCGCTGTTCGTGACCCTCGGCGCCGCGGCCGACCCGGCGGCCCCGGTGACCACGACCGTCGACGGCTACATGTTCGGCTTCTCCAAGCGCTCGTTCCAGACCGCCGGCTGACGCGCACCCCGGCCGCGGCCGAAGTACCCGCGCGCGGCCGGGGTGTTCAGCGGCACCAGCGGCGTCACCGGCCAGGTCGCGTCGGACAGCGCCCGCCCGAGGCCGACGTCGGGGTCGAGCGAGCGGACCGCGAAGTGCGCGATGGCGAGGGTGTGCACGGATGCGCTCACCGGGAATCCAGCCGCTTGACCCAGCGCCGCCACTGCGGCTCCGACGCGTAGCCCGCGGCCGCCCAGGCGTGGTGGGCCAGCTCGTTGTCCCGCAGCACCATCGCGTCGGCCCGGTGCCCGCCGAAGGCCCGGAAGCGCTCCTCGGCGGCGTCGAGCAGCAGGCGCCCGATGCCCTGGCGGCGCCGCGCGGGGTGGACGGCGAAGCGGTACAGGTGGCAGCGCCAGCCGTCGAAGCCCGCGATGAGCGAGCCGACGATCGCGTCGCCGTCCACCGCGAGCCGCAGGGCCTCGGGGTCGCGGGCGATGAGCGCGGCGACCGCGGCGCTGTCGTCGCCGACGCGGTTGGTGTCCTCGGCGGCGACCTTCCAGAACGCGAGGACGGCGGGGATGTCGGCGGCCTCGGCCGAGCGCAGTGTGACCGTCATGCCGCGGCGCGATCCATCGTCAGCCTCGCCACGGGGCGCCCCGGGTCTCGCGCCGCGCGGACCGGCCCGCCTCCAGGTGCAGCACGTCGAGCAGCGTCGGATCCTCGTCCACGACGTGGTGCAGGTGCAGCCGCCGGGGGTTCGCCGAATCGGCGCCGTGCAGCTGCCACGTGCCGTCGTCGGCGCCGTGGCTCACGGTGAGCACCGGGTCCGGGCCGGCCTTGATGCACGCGGTGCCCAGCAGCCAGTGCCGCATCCACCAGGCCCGGCGGTCGCGCTCCATCACCTGCTCGGCGACCCACCACACGAACGGCAGGTCCTCGTGGGCCCGCGCCTGCGCGGCGGTGAGGTCCGGCCCGCCCTGCGGGACGTCCGCGAACGGCTCGTCGACCAGCGAGAAACCGGTGCCGCCGTCTTGCTCGGTCACCGCGGCGTGGAAGGTGCCGCCGCCCGGGTTGCCGGCGCCGATGCCGATGCTCAGGCGGCCCACGCGCGGGTCCGCGTCCGTGGCCCAGCCGAACGCGTAGGACGCCAGCTCGCCCTGCGGCCCGACGAACTCGCCGGAGGCGCGGCGCTCGACGGCCCCCGGCACCTCGGTGAGCTCGTCCTCCAGGACCTGCACGTCGGTGCGCCCGATCGCGTCGACGGTGACGTCGACGACGGCCGGGCGGTGCGGGTCGACCGGGTTGATCGCGGCCGACTCCAGGCGCTGTTCGAGCGCCTCGAGGCCGCGGGAGTGCCGGAACGTCTTCTCCTGCGCGGTGATGGGCAGCAGCCACAGCAGGCGCGCGTGGCCGCCGGGCAGCGGGCACGTCTCCAGCGCCGGCCCCCACGGGTAGGGCAGGCTGACGAGCAGATGGTCGCACGCGGACTCGCCGAGCCAGGGCCGCCCGATCGAGACGGTGTGGCCGTGGTCGAGGGCGTAGTCGCCGCCGCTCGCGTGGTAGTACGCGACCATGGTCAGCGTCTCGACGTGCAGCTCGTCGTCGGCGTCGGGGGCGTACAGCAGGAACTCGAGCCCGTGCCCGTGGTGCTGGGTGGCGTCCCAGAGGCCGCTGGTGACGTAGAGCCGGCCGCCCTCCTGCGGCGCCACGCTCAGGATGTGCAGGCCCGCAACCAGGTGGTGGACCGGCCCGGGCGCGGCCGGCAGGACGGCGACGTCGCGGCCGGGGAACCGGGCGCGCACGTGCTCCAGCAGCGCCGACGCGGCCGGGGTCAGCTCGTGATCCACACCGGCAGTCTGCCACGGCGGGCTCCCGGCCGGGACCCGGACCGGCTCCACGCGGGCCGGTGACCGGGGGACCGGGGTGGGGGAGCGGCCGGGCGGCCTTTGTCGATCAGGTGGCCGCCGCGGGCCGCACCTCGCCGCGGTGGTGACCCAGGGCTGATCGCCGCCGCGTCGTGGATGGTGCTGCGGACCGTGGGTGCCCAGCTCCTCGCGGCCCGGCTGCACCACGCCAACCGGCTCTACGGCACGTTCGGGCTCGTGCTCACCGCGTTCGCCCGGATCTCCCTGCCGGGCACCCGCCGCGCTGAACCCGGGCCTCGCCGTGCGACGGTCACGAACGCGTGGCCGCCGGTGCCGGTGCCGAGCAGTCGAGGTTGCCGAGATTCTTGCTCGCCATCTGCAGATGCTGGCGCAGGACCGGCAGCTGGGCGGCGGCGAACTGGCGGACCTGGGCGTTGTCGGCGTGCGCCGCCTCCTGCTCGAACGCGTGCACGTCCGTCACGTGCAGCGCGTAGATGGCCGGGGCGTACGAGCAGTCGAACGCACCCCCGCGCACGCTCGTCCAGGTGGTGGTGAGGTTGCGCTGGTCGGGGTTCGGCGCGGACGACAGGCTGACGCCGAGCGACTGGTCGAGCGCCTGCAGCTGCTGCAGCTCCTTGCCGTGGTCGGTGACCATCCGCCGGCCGAACGACTGCACCGCCGCGCTCGCGGCCCGGTCGGCGGCGAGCCGCCCGGTGGCCACCTCGAACTGGGCTCCCTGCGCGGCCTGGGTCAGGAACGCCCGGTCCGCGGTGCTGACCTGGGTGCCGGTCGGCGCCTGCCCGCCGGGCGTGGCCTGCCCGGTCGGTGACGGAGCCGGTGGTGGTGGACCGCCGCCCTGCGCCGGAGCGGCCGCGCCGCAGGCCGTGAGGGGCAAGGCGGTCGCCGTCGCGCACGCGGCCGCGGCGACGCTGATGGCGAATCGTGCTCGCATGACTTCCTCCGGGGCAGTGCAGTGCCGCTGAAGGCCCACGACTACCCGCTCGGCGGGTTCCTCACCGGGTTTCCCGGCCGCGATGCCGCCGACGCCCGGGCGCGGCCGGCGGCCTCGCACCCGCCAGGGGCAGGGCCGCGCCGCCGATCACGTGCCAGACTTGAGCCGTACCGACACCGCGGCACAAGGAGGTGCCATGGCCGCCCATGAGCCGGTGACCTCGCCGGACCAGCGCAAGCCGGGACATCCACGCGCCGCCCGGCTCGGCGCGGTCCTCGTCGCGGCGATGCTGGTCGCCCTGGTGTTCGGCAGCGACCAGGAGGACAACATCTCCACGATCTGGGTGACGGCCGGCGCGGGTCTGCTGCTGGTCGTCATGATCCTCGACTGGGTGCTGCGCCACCACGGGCTGCGCTGACCCGGGGCCGGCGCGGCGACCGGCACCGGGCGATGTGCGATGCGTCGCCGGGACGCCTGAGAACCTGCCACTTCCGGGCCCGCATCCCGGCCGTGAGAGCCCCGTATCCCTGCCACTTCCGGGCCCGCATCCCGGCCGTGAGAGCCCCGTATCCCGGCCGCGGGAAAGTGGTCGATCGGGCCGGCATTGGGTAGGCGGGATCAGGTAGGCGAACGAACAGAGGAAGGCAGCAACGAACCAAGGAGGTGTGTCGTGGTCCAGACTTCGCAATATCAGGACCTCGCCGGACACCCGGACATCGCCGAGATGCAACAGCGCTATGAGCGGATCGGCTCCAGCGGGCAGGCGGTCGTCATCGATGGCCTGGTGTTGCTTGCCGGTGCCTGGCTGGCGATCTCGCCGTGGGTGGTGGGCTTCAGCGCCAGCGCGCCGAACCTGACCGTCAACGACCTGATTCTCGGCATCGCGATCGGCGTGATCGCCCTGGGGCTGGCGATGGCACCGGGCCGGATGTTCCGGTTGAGCTGGGCTATGACGGCGATCGGCGTGTGGGTCGTCATTTCGCCGTGGATCGTGCAGCGAGGGACCACGGGGCCGACCATCGGCACCATCGTGTCGAACGTGGTGGCCGGAGCCGTGACCGTGCTGCTTGGCCTCGGCGCCGTCGGGATGCTGATGTCGGCCCACCGCCAGACCGGATTCAACCGGGGCATCGGGCGGCGCGGCCAGCAGGAGCGTGGCGGCTATGAGCGGGGCGGCTACGACCGCGGGGGCTATGACCGCGGCGGTTACGACCGTGGCGGTGACCGGCCCGCCGGTGACCGGCCCGGGTACGACCGGCCCGGCTACGACCGTGCCACCAGCGACCGGCCCGGCTACGACCGGCTCGGCACGGAGCAGCGGCCCGGCTTCGACCAGCCGGGCGGGGAGCGCGCCGGGTCCGACGCGGACCGGCCCGGAACGGAACGCCGGCCCCGCTGACGATCGGCGCGGCGCCGCCGTGCGCTGCGGCGGTCATCCGACGACGGGAGCCCGTCCACTGCCTACAGACGGGCTCCGTCGGGTTTGGCTTGCGGCGCCCGAGCACTGAGCGTGGTCATCGATATACAGAAGGTTCGGCCGGGCGTAGCATTCGACCATGAACAACTCCGGCGAGATTGCGCAGATCGAGGACGCGGAGGGCTACATCGCGTCGATCTGCTTCAAGACGGGTCCGCCCCTGTCCGTCGGCGTCGAGATCGAGCAACTCGTGCACGACGCCGATCATCCGCACCGGCCGCTCAGCGCCGCGGCGCTCACCGCGGTCGTCGGCGGTCACGAGCCCGGCGACGGCGGGCGCGTCTCGCTCGGGCCGGGCGGGCAGGTGACCCTCGCGGCGTGGCCCCAGGCCGGCCTCGAGCGGCTGCACGAGACCGTCCACGCCGAGATCGAACGGGTCGATCTGCTCATCACGCGGGGTGGTCTGCGCCTCGCCGGGCTCGGCATCGACCCGCACCGGGCACCCCGGCGGGTGCTCGCCTCGCGGCGGCAGCGGGCCATGGCCGCCGCCTTCGCCCGGCGCAGCGGTGACGGGCGCATCCTGATGTACAGCACCGCCGGGCTGCGCCCCCTGCTCCCGGCCGGGCCGCCCGGCGAGCTCGCGGCGCGCTGGGCCGCCGTGCACGACCTCGGGCCCGCGCTGCTCGCGCTGTTCGCCAACTCCCCGGTTCACGCCGGCCGCGACACCGGCTGGGCGTCCACCCGCATGCGCGCCTGGCAGGGCCTCGCCCGCGCCGGCGCCCGCCCGACCGGCCCCGACCCGGCCGCGGCCTGGGCCGAATACGCGCTGCGGGTCCCGCTGCTCTACGTGCGCGGCCCCGGCGCCAGCTGGAGCGTGCCCGACGGGGTCACGTTCGCGGACTGGATCGGCGGCGCGCTGCCCCGCCGGCCGACCTACGACGACCTCGACGAGCACCTCGGCACGCTCTATCCGCCGGTGCGCCCGCGCGGACACCTCGAGGTGCGCTACCTGGACGCGCAGCCGGGCGGGGACTGGTTCGCGCCGGTCGCGTTGCTCTCGGCGCTGCTGGGCGACCCGGCCACGGTCGACGCCGCCCGCGCGCTGGCCGAGCCGGTCGCCGATCGCTGGGTCGAGGCCGCCCGCTACGGGCTGACCGACGCCGGGATCGCCGCGGCCGTCGCACCACTGGTCGACCTGGCGCTGGGTGCGCTCGACCGGGGCGGGCTGCCGGGGTCGCTGCTCGAGGAGGTCTCGGGCGCGGTCCAGAGCCGGTTCCGTCGTGCCCATATGCTATAAATTCGATAGGAGACGTCGGCTGATTGCGGGGTCGTGATGGCGGTCGCGGCCCTGCTCTTCACCGGCGCCTTGGTCGCGCTCGGCCTGCGCCACGAGCTCGGGTTCTGGGTGCTCGCCGGGCTGGCGATCGGATGGCAGCTGGTGCTGGTCGAGCGGGCGCTCGGCCGGTCGCGGGGCCGTGATACCGGAAGTCCGCCTCCGCCTGATGCGTGATGCGGTGCAGGGCGCGGTCCGGCGACAGCTCGGCCCACACGGGCGGCTCGGGCGGGGTGTCGACCCCGAAGCCGACGAGCTGATGGGCGAGCCGCACGACCCGGTTCACCACGAGTGTCATGGCCTGTCGTCGCATGCCAAAAGCATACTTCTCCGATAGGATTCAGTCGAGGGTGTTCGCCGGCTTCCGCCGCCGGCGGTGCGGCGTCTGCACCCGGGCCGCGCCCCGCGGCAGCCGGCCCGCGCCGGGCGTCACACGGGCTGCGCCGCGCGGCGGCCGGCCCACCGCCGGGCGTGGCACGGGCTGCGCCGCGCGGCGGCCGGCCCACCGGGCGTCGCACGGGCTGTGCCCCGCGGCAGTCGGCCCGCCGCCGGGCGTGGCACGGGCTGCGCCTCGCGGCGGCCGGCCCACCGGGCGTCACACGGACTGCTGCTCGGTGATGCCGGGCCGGAGGTTGGCCGACGCGACCGCCTTGCCGTTGGGGCTGTAGACGGTGATCCGCGGGTACTGCGCCGCGGGCAGCGGCGACGTCTTGCCCTCGACGGCGACGCTGGACGGCGCCGGCTTGCCGTGCCGCTGCAGCCAGAAGACGACGACGGGGGCCTGGGCCGGCGCCGACCCGGCGGGCGTGTCCGTCCAGCGCGCGAAGGTGGCATCGGTACTGGTGCCGTCGGCCTGGCTGGTGATCCGGGACACGGCACCCTTGTAGGCGCCGTACTCGATCAGCGAGCCGTCGGTGGCGACGCACTGGTGCAGGCCGAAGAACGGATTCTGGTCGTCCGAGCCGGTGCCGCCCGTGCACAGGCCCTCGCCGTTCGGGTCGACCTTGCCGGTCGCGGTGTCGCGCACGGCCGCGTCGAGCTGGGGGCGATTGCCGAACACCAGGATGTACAACACCAGCTCTTTGCCGTTCACGGCGATGCCCGTCGGCATCGTGTTGCCGGCGACCTTGGCGCTGGGGCCGATGTCGATCGGGATCGACGTGGGGGTGACCGGCCCGCCCGGATGCGACCCGTTCGTCGCCTTCGCGCAGGCGGCCGGGGCGAACAGGAGCGGGACGAGCAGGAGCGGCAGGCTACGACGCATATCGACCAGACGCCGCGGGCGGGTCAGATGGTTGGCGGGGCGGTGCTGCCGCGCACGACGAGCTCGGTGGCCAGCTCGACCCGGGCCGGCTCGACGGCCCCGCCGAGGGCGAGCTGGAGCACCATCCGGGCCGCGGTGGCGCCCATCTCCGCGAACGGCTGGCGGACCGTGGTCATCGGCGGGCCGCACCAGCGGGTCACCTCGATGTCGTCGAAGCCCACGACGCTCAGGTCCGCGGGGATGCGCAGGCCGAGCCGGCGCGCGGCCTCGTAGACCCCGAGGGCCTGCAGGTCGTCGCCGCACACGATCGCGGTCGGCCGGTCGGCCCGGGCGAGCAGGTCGTGGCCCAGTTCGATGCCGTCCTCGAAGGTGAACCGCCCGTGCCGGACCAGCTCGGGGCCCAGGGGGCACCCGGCGGCCTCGAGCGCGCCGCGGGACGCCTCGAGCCGGGCCCGCGCGCACAGGTACTCCATCGGCCCCGTGACGACCGCGATCCGCCGGTGCCCGAGGTCGAGCAGGTGCCGGGTCGCGGCCACCCCGCCGCTCCAGTTCGTCGCCCCCACGGACGGGATGGTGTGCGTCGGCTCGCCGGTCGGGTCGAGCACCACCATCGGCACCCCGCTGGCGATGAGCTGCTCGTACTGGCGCATCCGGTACGCGGAGTTCACGGCGATGACCCCGGTGGGGCGGCGCGCGAGGAGCCGGTCGGCGGGGCGGCGGCCGCTGGGTGCCGGGCCCTGCAGGTCGGTGAAGCCGACGGCCAGGCCGTGCTCGCGGACGGTCTGCTCGACGCCGCGCAGGATCTCCATCGCCAGGTGGCTCTCGAGGCCGAAGAAGGCGACCTCGACGTTCGGGGTGGTCGCGGCGGCGTCGGCGCGGCGGTACCCGTGCTCGCGCAGCAGCGCCTCGACCCGGTCGCGGGTCTCGGGCGCGATGCCGGCCCGCCCGTTGAGCACCTTGGACACGGTGGGGACGGAGACTCCCGCCAGCTGCGCGATGGCGGCCACGGTGACCTCCCCCCGGCGGCGCGCGCTCATGCCGTCACCTCCGCTTCGCTCCGGCGCCGGCATGAGGGAAGGCTGTGCTGCTGATGAGCGGCCACTCCGCTTCGCTCCGTACCGCTCATGCGAGCGGGGCCGTGCTGCCGCGGATGACCAGCGGGGTGGCGAGCTCGAGGCGGGAGGCGTCGAGGCGTCCGCCGGCGGCGAGGGTGAGCAGCATCCGGGTCGCCAGGGCGGCCATCTCCGTCAGCGGCTGCCGCACGGTGGTCAGCGGCGGGATCGCCCAGCGGGCCTGCTCGAGGTCGTCGAAGCCGACGACGGACAGGTCGTCGGGGACCCGCCGGCCGCGCTCGTAGAGGGCCTCGTAGGCGCCGCGGGCCATCTCGTCCGAGCACGCGAAGATCGCCGTCGGCGGCTTCGGCAGGTCGAGCAGGGCGAGGGTCTCGCGGTGCCCGGTCGGGCTGGTGAAGTCGCCGATGCGGATGAAGCCGGGCGGGATCTGCAGGCCGGCCGCGTGCATCGCGGCCCGGTAGCCGTCGATGCGGGCCTGGGAGCACAGCACGTCCTCGGGGCCGCCGATGACGGCGATGCGGCGGTGGCCGAGGCCGATCAGGTGCTCGGTCGCGGTCAGGGCGCCGGTCCAGTTCGTCGCGCCGACGGACGGTACCGCCGGATCGGGCTGCCCCACGGGGTCGATGACGACGACCGGGATGCCGAGCCCGGACAGCTGCTCGAGCTGCTGCGCGGACAGCTCCGACAGGACCAGGAGCACCCCGTCGGAGCGGCGCGCGGCGAGGCCGTCGAGCCAGCGGCGGTCCGGCTCGGTGCGCACCCGCCCGTGCACGGCGGAGACGACGACGCCGGTCCCGGCGCGGTGCGCGGTCTCCTCGACGCCGGCGAGGATCTGCATCGACCACGAGTTGCCCAGGTCGACGAAGACGACGTCGATGAGCCCGGCCGCGGTGGACGGCCGGGCGCGCCGGGGCTTGTAGCTGTGCCGGCGCAGCAGCTCCTCCACCCGGTCCCGGGTCGCCGGGGCGACGTCGCGCCGCCCGTTGAGGACCTTCGAGACCGTGGGCACGGAGACGCCCGCCTCGGCGGCGATCTCCGCCATCGTGGCCCGGTGGTGCTGCGGCATCCGGTGTCCCTTCGCGTGTGCGGCCCGCAGAGTCTACGTCGAAACTTTCGCGAGCCACCGCACCTGCCGGGCCGTGTGCAGTGCCTCGCCGCCCTCGTGGCCGTTGAACTCGTACACGTGCATGGTCCGGTCCGCGCCGCCGTAGCGGTTGTAGGCCGCGAACGCGGTGCTGGGCGGGCACACGGTGTCGCGCAGGCCGACGCCGAAGTGGGCCGGGGCGGTGGCCCGGCGGGCGAAGTGCACGCCGTCCACGTAGGACAGTGTGCGGCGCACCCGCTCGTGGGCCTCGCGGTGCACGGCGAGGTACTGGGTGATCTCGCCGTACGGGGCGGCGTCGGTGAGGGCCAGGGCCCGCTCGATGTGGCACAGGAACGGCGCCGAGACGAGCACCGCGTGCAGGTCCGCCGCCAGCCCGGCGACGGCCAGGGCGAGCCCGCCACCCTGGCTGTTGCCGGCCGCCGCGACCCGGGTGGGGTCGACGCCGGGCAGCGCGCGCACGGCGCCGACGGCGCGCACGGCGTCGACGATGAGCCGGCGGTAGTAGTACTGCGCCGGGTCGAGGATGCCCCGCGTGGTGGGCCGGTGCCCGCCCGCGCCGCCGCGGTGCGGGTCGGGGGTGTCGCCGCCGTTGCCCCACTGGTCGCCCTGCCCGCGCACGTCCATGAGCAGGTGCGCGTAGCCGGCCGCGGGCCAGGTGAGCCGCTCGCCGGGCAGGCCCCGGCCGCGGCCGTAGCCGGGGAACTCCACGACCGCCGGCAGGTCTTCGGTGGCGCCCGCGGGCCGGGTGTACCAGGCCCTGATGGGCGCGCCGCCGAACCCTTCGAACGCGACATCCCAGACGTCGACGAGCGTGAGCCCGGTGTCCCAGGGCCGGGCGCTGAGCACGGTGCCGCCCTGGGCCGACGCCCAGAATGCGGCGAAGTCGGGCGGCTCGGGGACGTCGGGCGCGTAGTGCTCCAGTTCCGCCAGTGGCAGGTCGAACGCGGGCATGCCGGGGCCTCCGATAACCTCCGAAAGTTTCTGATCGCCGGACGGTCGGCGCCGCGCGTCATGGTAGCGCTACCAGGCCGTCGGCAACAGATCGGCGTTGGCAAGTGTTTGCAGCTCAAGGCGGCACAAGCGGGTCCCTTGACACCATCCATCGAAAAATCTACATTACGCGTTGCCTGACGTCAGGTTTCCGAAACTTTCGGGAGGACGCGTGATCCGAGCCCTGCGCCGGGACTGGCAGCTGTACTCCCTCGCCGTCGTCCCGCTCGCGTTCTTCGTGGTCTTCCGGTACCTGCCCATGGCCGGCAACGTGATCGCCTTCCGCCGCTACAAGCCCGGCGGCGACCTCTTCGGCGAGCGGTGGGTGGGCCTGCACTACTTCGCGATGTTCTGGGACGACCCCACGTTCTGGCACGTCTTCACGAACACGCTCGTCATCGGCGCGCTGACCCTCGCGTTCACGTTCCCGCTGCCGATCGTGCTCGCGCTGCTGCTCAACGAGGTCCGCACCCGCTGGCTCAAGCGCCTGGTGCAGACCGTCTCCTACCTGCCGCACTTCATGTCCATCGTGGTCGTGGCCGGCCTGGTCTTCCAGCTGCTGGCGCTCAACGGCGCGGTGAACGCGGGCATCCGGGCGCTCGGCGGGTCCCCGATCGCGTTCCTGCAGGAGCCGGGCTGGTTCCGCGGCATCTACGTCTCCTCGGAGATCTGGCAGACGGTCGGCTGGGGCACGATCCTGTACCTCGCCGCGCTCACGACCATCGACCAGGAGCTGTACGAGGCCGCCCGCATCGACGGCGCGGGCCGGTGGCGCCAGACCTGGCACGTCACCCTGCCCGGCATCCGGCCCACGATGATGACGCTGCTCATCCTCAACGTGGGCACGTTCATGGCGGTCGGGTTCGAGAAGATCCTGCTGCTGTACAACCCGCTGACGTTCCCGACCGCCGACGTCGTCTCCACGTACCTGTACCGCGTCGGCGTCGTCTCGGGCAGCTTCAGCTACGCCGCGGCCATCGGGCTCTTCGAGTCCGTCATCGGGCTGGCCCTGGTGCTCACGACCAACCTCATCTCCCGGCGCACGGTCGGGACGAGCCTGTGGTGAGCCGGCGCGTCTTCGGGGTCGTCAACGCGATCGTGCTCACGGCGGTCGTGGTGCTCACGCTGTACCCGTTCGTCAACGTCGTCGCCCGCTCCTTCAGCGGCGAGCAGTACATCCAGGCCGGCCAGGTCAACCTGTGGCCCCGCGGGTTCAACACGACGACCTACCGGCGCGTCCTCGGCGACCCGGTGTTCTGGACCGGCTACGGCAACACCGTGCTCTACACCGTCGTGGCCACCGCGATCTCGATGGTGCTGACCACCACCTACGCGTACGTGCTGTCGAAGCGGCACCTCAAGGGCCGCCCGGTGCTCATCGGCGTCGCGGTCTTCACGATGTTCTTCAACGGCGGGCTCATCCCCAACTACGTGCTGGTCAGCTCGCTCGGCCTGCGCAACTCCCTGTGGGCGATCGTGCTGCCCAACGCCATCAGCGTGTTCAACCTGCTGGTGATGAAGGCGTTCTTCGAGAGCATGCCGGCCGAGCTGGAGGAGGCCGGCGCCGTCGACGGGCTCGGCACCTACGGCACCCTGTGGCACATCGTGCTGCCGCTGTCCAAGGCCGTGGTCGCCACGATGACGCTGTTCTACGCGGTGTCGTTCTGGAACTCGTGGTTCTCGGCGTTTCTGTACCTCGACGACGCCGACCTGTTCCCCGTCACGATCTACCTGCGCAACCTCATCGCCGGGGCGACCGGCGGCACGGACATCAGCGCGCCCAGCGAGATGACGCTGCAGATCGCGGCCAACATCCAGGCCGTGACGATCGTCCTCACCGCGCTGCCGATCGTCATGGTCTACCCGTTCATCCAGCGCTACTTCGTCACCGGGGTCACCCTCGGCGCGGTCAAGGGCTGACGCGCCGCCCCGTTCGAGAAGGACCGAGGAGTCCACATGAAGGTTTCCAGACGGGCCGTGCTCGGTGCCGCCGGTGCCGCCGCGTTCGCCACCCTCGCCGGCTGCTCGGGCGACGACGGCGACGACACCGGCGACGGCAAGGCCCAGGACTACAGCGCCAACCGCGAGGGGGCGATGGACGGCTACACGACCGGCACCCAGTTCACCGCGAAGTCCCCGCTGACCTTCTCCATCATGATGCTCAGCAACGCCGCCTACCCGTACAAGGAGAACTGGACGTTCTTCCAGGAGCTCACCAAGCGCACCGGGGTGACGCTGCAGTCGACGGTCGTGCCGGGCAGCGACTACAACCAGAAGCGCAGCGTCGTGGTCGCCTCCGGGGACGCGCCCATGATCATTCCGAAGACGTACCACCCGGACGAGGAGGCGTACATCGCCAGCGGGGCGATCCTGCCCGTCAGCGACCACCTCGACCTGATGCCGAACTTCAAGGAGCAGGTCGCGAAGTGGAAGCTGGAGCCGGACCTCGACGGCTTCCGGCAGGAGGACGGCAAGTTCTACCTGCTGCCCGGCCTGCACGAGGACGCCTGGCAAGACTACTCGCTGGCCATCCGCACCGACATCCTGCAGCAGCTCGGCCTGCAGATCCCCAAGACGTGGGACGACCTGCACGCCGTGCTCAAGGCCATGAAACAGGCCTACCCGGACACCTACCCGCTGTCGGACCGCTGGAGCACCCCGCCCCAGCCCGGCGGCAACAACCTGCTGAACCTCGTCGGCATGTCCTACGGGGCCCTGGCCGGCTGGGGCTTCCAGCACACCACCTGGGACGACGGGGCCAAGAAGTTCGTGTACTCGGGCGCCACCGAGCAGTACAAGGCGATGATCCAGTATCTGAACACCCTGGTGGCGGAGAAGCTCGTCGACCCGGAGAGCTTCACCCAGCCCGACGACCAGGCCAAGCAGAAGTTCGCCAGCGGCAAGTCGTTCGTGATGAGCTGCAACGCGCAGACGCTCGTCAACGAGATCCGGCCCAGCATCAAGAACATCCCCGGCGCCACGGTGCTGAAGATCCCGGTGCCGACCGGCCCGATGGGCGAGACCATCTACGTGTCCCGGCTCGAGTGCGGCGTGATGCTGTCGGCCAAGGTCCGGCAGAGCAAGAACTTCGTCGCGCTCATGCAGTTCCTGGACTGGCTGTTCTACTCCCCGCAGGGCAAGATGTTCGCCAAGTGGGGCATCGAGGGCACCACCTACACCGGCAGCGTCGAGGACGGCACGTTCAAGCTCGCGCCCGACGTGAACTGGGGCGGGCTCAACCCCGCCGGCACCAAGAACCTCCAGGTGGAGTACGGCTTTTCCAACGGCGTCTTCGCCTACGGCGGCTCCACGAAGCTGCTCAACTCGCAGTTCCCCAAGGAGGAGCTGGCCTTCCAGGAGGTCATGAACAAGCGCACCAACCGGCCCCAGCCGCCCCCGCGGCCGCTCAACGCCGAGGAGCGCGAGCAGGCCACGCTGTGGGAGACCGCGCTGAAGGACACCGTCTACCAGCAGACCCTCAAGTTCATCCTCGGCACCCGGCCGCTGTCGGAGTGGAGCGCCTACGTCAGCGAGCTCAAGGGCAAGAACATGGACAAGTACGTCGAGCTGGTCAACGGCGCCTACCAGCGCTACAAGAAGGCGCACGGCTGAGTGACCGCCCCGATGCACGTGCCGGACCGGCCCTCGGGCCGCCTCACCGACGCCTGGCGCCACTGTGTCGGCGCCGGGCGGTTCGAGCTGGCGCTGCGCCGCGACTACCAGGACTCCCTCGCGCTCGTGCAACGGGAGATCGGGTTCCGGCACATCCGCCAGCACGGCCTGCTCAGCGACGGCGTTGGCATCCACCGCCCCTACGAGTTCGCCGGCTCGCGGCGCGTCGCGCACACCTACACCTACGTCGACCAGATCGTCGACGCCTACCTGGCGCTGGGGGTGCGCCCGTTCGTCGAGCTCGGCTTCACCCCCGCCGCCCTGGCCTCGGGCGGCCAGACGGTGTTCTGGTGGCAGGGCAACGTGACGCCGCCGGAGTCGCCGAAGGAGTGGACGGCGCTCGTGCGCGCCACGGTGGCGCACCTCGTCGACCGCTACGGCCTCGACGAGGTGCGCGGCTGGCCGATCGAGGTGTGGAACGAGCCGGACCTGAGCGTCTTCTGGCCCGGCGCCGACCAGGACGCCTACCACCGCCTCTACGAGATGACCGCGCACGCGGTGAAGGAGGTCGACGCGTCGCTGCAGGTCGGCGGCCCGGCCCTGTCGCCGGGGGCCGACGGGGACTGGCTGGCCCGCTTCGCCGGCTTCGTCGCCGACCGTTCGGTGCCGATCGACTTCGTGAGCCGGCACGCCTACACGTCCGGGCCCGCGCAGCCGGTGCCGTTCGGGTCGTACCAGACCCTGCAACCGGCCGCGGCGCTGCTGGAGCAGTTCGCGGCGCCGCGCCGCACCCTCGCCGGCACCGCGCTGGCCGGGCTGCCGGTGCACATCACCGAGTTCAGCTCCTCCTACCGCCCGGACAACCCGATCCACGACACCGCGTTCCACGCCGCCTACCTCGCGCCCGTGGTGGCCGCGGCCGGCGATCTCGTGGACTCGTTCTCGTACTGGACGTTCTGCGACATGTTCGAGGAGGCCGGCGTGCCGGCGACCGTGTTCCACGGCGGATTCGGGCTGCTGACCCACCGCCAGATCAAGAAGCCGACCTTCCACCTGTACGCCTTCCTCGCCCGCATGGGCCCCGACGTGCTCGCCCGCGGCGAGGACCACCTCGTCACCCGGGACGCGGCCGGGCACGTCACCGTGCTCGCGTGGGCCCCCGCCGACCACACCGGACGGTCCACCGTGGACGGCCACCGGGTGCGGCTGTCCGTGCCCGTCGGGCGGGCCGGGCACGCGTTCGCCGCCCGGTCCTCGGCCGGCGAGGACGCCGGCAACGCCCGGGCCGCCTGGGCCGCGATGGGCCGCCCGGCCTCGCCGAAGCCGCGCCAGCTCGACGCGCTGCGCGAGGCCGCCGAGCCGGTGCGCACCCACCGCCGCGTGCCGGTGCACGACGGCCGGGCCGAGCTCGACCTGACCCTCGGCCGCCACGAGGTGACCCTGGTCGAGGTGAGCCCGGTGACCGACGAGACGCCGCCCTGGTTCGACGACGACCGGTTGTTCGGATGAGCACCCTCTCGCGCGGCGCCGCCCTGATCTACACGCTGCTCGTCGTCGAGCTGCTGTTCCTGCTCGCGGCCGCGCCCGGGCTGGGGCTGCTGCTCCTGCTGGATCGTTGCGCGAGCAACGTGCCGCTGTTCGCCCTGTGCGCCGTGCCCCTGGCCCCGGCGGCGTCCGCCGCCGTGTACGCGTTGCGGCGCCGCCGGTCCGACCTCGCCGACCTGCGTCCGTCGCGGGATTTCCTGCGCGGCTACCGGCTCAACGTCGTCGCGGTCGTGAAGCTGTGGGTCCCGGCCCTCACCGTGCTCTCGGTCCTCGCCGTGACGCTCACGAACCGCGGCGCCGCGGGCATCCCGGCCTGGTGGTCCACGCTCCTGCTGCTGCTGGCTGCGGTCGTGCTGCTGTGGAGCGCCAATGCGCTCGTCATCGCCTCGCTGTTCGTCTTCCGCACCGCCGACATCGCGAAGCTGGCCTGGTATTTCCTGGTGAGGCGGCCCGGTGTCGCGCTCGGCACCGCCGGGATTCTGCTGACCGCGGGCGCGATCACCGTGCTCGCCTCCGAGGCCGTCGCGCTGCTGCCCGCCTCGCTGCTCATCGCCGGGCTGGTGCTCGTGAGCCGGCCGATGTGCGCCGAGATCGAGGAGCGGTTCCTGCTATGAGCACCGGCATGAGCACCGGCACGAACGCGCGGATGGACGGCCTCCGGCGAAGGCTGGGCGGGTTCGCGTTCGGCGGGGACTACAACCCGGAGCAGTGGGACCCCGCCGTGTGGCGCGAGGACGTCGAGCTCATGCGCCGAGCCGGCGTCAACCTGGTCACCGTCGGCGTCTTCGCGTGGGCGTCGCTGGAGCCGGAGCCGGGCCGCTTCACCTTCGGCTGGCTCGACGAGGTGCTGGACCTGCTGCACGCCGGCGGCATCAGCGTCGACCTCGCCACCCCGACCATGGCCCCGCCCGTCTGGCTCTCCCACGGCCACCCCGAGGTGCTGCCGGTGATGGAGGACGGCGAGACCTTCGGCTTCGGCAACCGGCTGCACTTCGACCCGACCTCGCCCCGGTACCGCGAGCACGCCGTGCGCATCGCCGGCAAGCTCGCCGAGTGCTACTCGCACCATCCCGCGCTCGCGATGTGGCACGTGTGCAACGAGTACGGCCCGACGTCGTACGGCCCCTGCGCCGCCGAGGCGTTCCGGGCCTGGCTGCGGCGCCGCTACGGAAGCCTCGACGCGCTCAACGACGCCTGGTACACCCGGTTCTGGGGGCAGCGCTACACCGATTGGGAGCAGGTCGCCCCGCCCGAGATCCCGCGGTCGTGGTCGAACCCCGCGCGCCGCCTCGACTTCAAGCGCTTCACCTCCGACGCGCTGCTGGAGTGCTTCGTCGCCGAACGGGACGCGATCCGGCGGTACCGCGACGACCTGCCGATCCTCACGAACTTCATGCGGTTCTACCGCCACACGGACTCCTGGCGCTGGGCGCGGGAGGAGGACTGCGCCGCGCTCGACATCTACCCCGATCCCGGGCAGCCCGACGCGCACGTGTCGGCCGCGCTGCACTTCGACCTCATGCGGTCCCTGCGCGGGGAGCCCTGGCTGCTCATGGAGCAGGCCGCCTCCGGGGTGTCGCAGTGGCGGGTCAACAACGTCAAGCGCCCGGGGCGGATGCGGCTGGGGTCGTACCAGGCGATCGCCCACGGCTCCGACAGCGTCCTGTTCTTCCAGTGGCGGGCATCGCGGGGCGGGCACGAGCGGTTCCACTCGGCGATGCTGCCGCACTCCGGCACGGGATCGCGCACCTGGCAGGAGGTCTCGACGCTGGGCAACGAGCTGCCGCTGATCGCCGGGGTCGCCGGCCGCTCGTCCTCGGCGTCCGTGGCGCTGCTGTTCGACTGGGAGGCCTGGTGGGGCCTCGAGGACACCTACGGCCTGCCCCGCAACGACTTCGACTACGCGCGGATCGCGGTGGAGCACTACCGGCCGCTGCTCGAGGCGCACTACGCCGTCGACCTCGTCGCGTTCGGCTCGGCGCTCGATCGCTACCGGGTGCTCGTCATACCCAACGCCTATCTTGTCCCCGACGGGTTCGCCGAGCGCGTCGAGGATTTCGTGGCGGCCGGCGGGAACGTCGTGATCTCCTTGTTCTCCGGTGTCGTCGACCGGGACAACCAGGTGCGGCAGCCCGCCTATCCGGGTGCGTTCCGGCGGCTCATCGGGGCCCGCATAGACGAGTACTGGCCGGCCCGGGAGGGGGAGTCGTTCGAGGTCGAGTTCGCGGACGGGACCACCGCGACCGCCGACTGGTGGCAGGAGAGCCTGCACCCGGAGACGGCCACGGTGCTGGGGCACTACACGACCGGTGAGCTGGCCGGGCGTCCGGCGCTGCTGCGCAACGACATCGGCGCGGGGCGGGTCGTCTACATCGGCACCCGGCTGCCGGCGGACGCGCTGCGGGACACGGTGCTCAGCGCGGTGCGGGCGGCGGGGGTCGCGCCGACCGTCGAGGGCGCACCGCCGCACGTGGAGGCGACCCGGCGCGAGCGGTTCCTGTTCCTGCTCAACCACTCCGGCACCCGCACCACGACGGTCGCCCTGCCGGGCCCGGGCGTGGACCGGCTGACGGGGTCCACAGTGGACGACGCCGTCGTGCTGGCGCCGCTCGCCGTGGCCGTGGTGGAGCTGTCGTGACGGCGGTGCACCCGGCCTGGCTGCCGCGAGACGTCGACGACAGCATCGTGCTGACCCGCGACCCGGACTGCGGGCTGGGGGAGGAGGGCTACACGATCGCGCGGGCCGGCGGGGTCACGACCGTCGTCGCGGCCGGCGAGCCCGGGCTCATGTACGGGGCGTTTCACGCGCTGCGGCTGCGCGGGGACTGCCCGGCCGCCACGCACCGGCCCGCCAAGGCCCGGCGGGTGATGCAGCACTGGGACAACGTGTTCGTGCACCCGGTGATGGGGCAGGTCGAGCGCGGGTACTCCGGCGGGTCCGTGTTCTGGGAGGACGGGGCGCTCACCGCCGACCTCGACCGGGTCTCGGACTACGCGCGGCTGCTGGCCTCCACCGGGATCAACCTGGTGTCGGTCAACAACGTCAACGTGCATGCGGGGGAGGCGCGGCTGCTCACCGACCGGCTCGGCGAGGTGGCGGCGCTGGCGGCGCGCTTGCGGCAGTACCACATCCGGGTGCTGCTCTCCGTGTCGTTCGCCTCGCCGGTCACGCTCGGCGGGCTCGGCACCGCCGACCCGTGCGACCCCGCGGTGCGGGCGTGGTGGGCGGGGGCGGCCCGGCGGGTGTACGCCGTCATCCCGGACTTCGGCGGGTTCGTCGTCAAGGCCGACTCGGAGGGGCAGCCGGGGCCGTTCGCCTACGGGCGCACGCACGCCGACGGGGCCAACGCGCTCGCGGCCGCGCTGGCGCCGTTCGGCGGGGACGTGTACTGGCGGGCGTTCGTCTACAACCACCGGCAGGACTGGCGGGATCGGACCACGGACCGGGCCCGGGCCGCGTTCGACCACTTCGGCCCGCTCGACGGGCAGTTCGCCGACAACGTCATCCTGCAGGTCAAGCACGGGCCGATCGACTTCCAGACCCGCGAGCCCGTCTCGCCCGTGCTGCTCGGGATGGCCGCGACCCGGCTGGCGGTCGAGTTCCAGGCGACCCAGGAGTACACGGGGCAGCAGCGGCACGTCTGCTACCTGCCGCCGATGTGGTCGCCGGTGCTGTCCGCCGTGGCGGATCGCGTCGATGCCGTGGTCACCGTGTCCAACGTCGGCGAGGACCCGTACTGGACCGGGCACCCGCTCGCCCAGGCGAACCTGTACGCGGCCGGGCGGCTCGCGTGGGACCCCGCGCTGGACCCGATCGCGCTGCTGGACGAGTGGATCCGGCTCACCTTCCCGGCCGCGGCGGCCGACGTGCTGCACGCGATCATGGACTCGTCGTGGGCCGTGTACGAGTCGTACACGGCGCCGCTCGGGGTCGGGTTCATGGTCAAGCCGGGGCATCACTACGGGCCGGACGTCGACGGGTACGAGTACAGCCCGTGGGGCACCTACCACTTCGCCGACCGGGACGGGGTCGGCGTCGATCGAAGCGTCGCGACCGGGACCGGGTTCAGCGGGCAGTATCCGCCGCCGTGGTCCGCGCGCTACGAGTCGCTCGAGACGTGCCCGGACGAGCTGCTGCTGTTCTTCCACCACGTGCCGTACGGCCATGTGCTGCACTCCGGCGTCACCGTGATCCAGCACATCTACGACACCCACTTCGCCGGCGCGGCGGCCGTGACCGAGATGCGCCGGCGGTGGGCGTCGCTGCCGCCCGCGCTCGTCGGGGAGGACCTGCACGCGCGGGTCGGGGAGCTGCTGGCCGAGCAGGAGCGCTCGGCCGTCGAGTGGCGGGATCGGATCAATACGTACTTCTTCCGCAAGTCAGGCGTCGCGGACGCGCTCGGCCGCCGCCTGTACTGACGCCTCGGTCACCGCCGCTCGTCGAGCACCGGCCCGGTCCGGCCCGCGAGCCGGGTGTGCAGCCGGTTCTCAGGCCGGCTGCGTGGGCCGGTTCGCGGCTCGTCGCAGCCGCAGGGCGGAGACGAGGAAGAAGATCCCGCCGACGGTCGCGTAGCCGGCCACGTTGGTCAGCGCCGGGTCGTCGGCGCCGGCCGCCAGGACGAACGACGTCCCGGCGAGGACGGAGAGGCCGCCGCTGAGGATCATCGCCCACTGGCCGCCCATCGCGCGCCGGCCGAGCGCCACGAACAGCTGGACGAGGCCGGCGACGATCGCCCACGCGCCCCAGACCCGCAGGACGGCCGGGATGCCGGACGCGCAGGCGACGGCGAGGCCGATCGCCGCGAGCGTGCTGATGGCGATGTTGGCGTAGAGGAGCCGGGTTTTCCGCGCCCCGGCCCCGCGGGCGTCGACGATCGCGGCCGCCACGTCGAACGCGGGGTAGAGCACGAGCAGCGCGACGGTCGCCGGCCCGAGCCGGTCCGCCCCGGTGACGAGCACGAGGGCGGCCCAGACGATGGCGAATCCGAAGCGGGTGAAGTAGAGCTGGCGCAGCGTCACCGGCGTCTCCTGGTTCATCGAGGGGTAGAACGTTCTGTCTCCCTAAATCTGACGGCCGGAGGCACGGTTGTCAAGACCGAACGTTCTATCTAGTACGATGGGCGCATGAGTCGCAGCGAGGCCGGGGCCCGGCCGTCCGAGGCGCGCTCGCGGCTGCTCGGCACCGCGAGCCGGATCTTCTACGCCGAGGGCATCCACGCCGTCGGCATCGACCGGATCATCGCCGAGGCGCAGGTGACGCGGGCGACGCTGTATCGGCACTTCCCGGGCAAGGACGACCTGATCCTGGCGTACCTGCACGCGGCCGACCGGGCGATCCGCGACCAGACCGAGCAGGCCCTCGCGGACGGGCGGCCCGCGGACGAGGCCGTGCGGGCGATCAGCCGGGCGATCGCGGACGGCATCAACGGCACGGGGTTCCGGGGCTGCGCCTTCCTGAACGCCGTGGCCGAATACCCGGACCCCGCCCACCCCGTGCACCGCGCGGTCCTCGAGCACCGGCAGTGGTTCCTGGACACGATCACGGCCCTGCTGGCCCAGCTCGGCTTCGAACCCCCGGAGCCCGCCGCGCGGCACTACGTGATGCTGCGCGACGGCGCGATGGCGTCGGGCTGCCTGTTCGACCCGGCCCTGATCGGCGACACGTTCCTGTCCGGCGTCGAGGCGCTGCTGTCGACCCGCTGAGGCCGCCGACGACCGGCTCCGGCTGGGTAGGGTTCGTCGGTGTGGACGCTCGTAGCCGGCGGGCCGCTCGCCCGGTGCGGCGGGTCGAACGCGATCCGGCCGCCGAATGGGACGCGCACGCGTGGTGGGCCCGCATTCCCGCGGTCCGTCAGGTGCTGGACGCGGGTCTCGACCTGCCGCCCGGCGTGACCTTCCTCGTCGGGGAGAACGGCTCCGGGAAGTCGACGCTGGTCGAGGCGCTCGCCCAGGCGTACGGCCTGAACGCCGAGGGTGGCTCGCGAAGCGCGATGCACCGCACCCGGGACACCGAGTCGCCGCTCGGCGACGTGCTGCGGCTCGTTCGCGGCGCGGGCGGGCGGGGCGACGCGTACTTCCTGCGCGCGGAGACAACCCACGGCCTGTACACCTATCTGGAGGGGCTGCCCGATTCGCCCGACCGGGACCTGCACGAGCGCAGCCACGGCGAAGGGTTCCTGGCGCTGCTGGAGCGCCGGTTCGCGCGGCCGGGCTTCTACCTGCTCGACGAGCCGGAGGCCGCGCTGTCGTTCACCTCGACCCTCGGGCTCATGGCGCGCCTGTCCTCGCTGGCCGAGGCCGGGGCGCAGATCGTGGTGGCCACGCACTCGCCGGTGCTCACCGCGCTGCCCGGGGCCACCGTGCTCGAGCTCGGTGAGCACGGCATCCGGGCCACGGCGTGGTCCGGGCTCGCCGTGGTGGAGCACTTCCGGGCCTTCCTCGGCGAGCCGGACCGGTATCTGCGCCACCTGCTCGACTAGGACGGCCCGGCGCTCAGGCGGTCTTGCTCGACCAGACGGACTGCTTCGCCGCGGTGTAGAGCACCGCCGCCCCGGCGTCCTCGACCTGCAGCAGCACGGACGCCGGAAACCGGCGAAATCCGGCCATTTGCCGTATACCGTGACCAATATGCGGATGAACGGATTGACCTGGCCGGCCGCTGCCGCCACCTCCGTCGTGCTGCTGGCCGCCGGGTGCGGCTCGACGACGGAGGACGCCGGCACGACGACGCCGGCCACCACCGCCGCGGCGACCACGAAGGCGGCCAGCGCCACCGAGCAGCTGACCGCCGCGGCGGCGAAGACGAGCGCGGCGGCGTACACGTACAAGGCGGCGGACCCGAGCGTCGAGGGCTCCATCGAGGGCGCGATCGACCCGGCCGCGGCCACCGCCACCGGCAAGCTCTCCGTCGGCCTCGACGCGAGCACCAAGATCTCCGTCGAGACCCTGCTCGTCGCGGGCGGGTACTACGTGAAGATCGGCGGGCTGCCGATCCCGGGCATCGACGGGTCGAAGTGGTTCAAGTACGACCCGGCGAAGGTCTCCGCGGACAACGCGCTCGGCCTCGGCGACGCCAAGGACCCGGTCCAGCTCTCCGCGATGCCCGCGAGCATCGCCGGCGCCCAGAGCACCGACGGCAAATCGTTCACCGGCACGCTCGACCTCACGAAGAAGGCCTGGGGCCCGTTCAACGACCCCGAGCTGATCACGGGCCTCGGCGACAAGGCGAAGGCGGTGCCGTTCACCGCGACCGTCGACGCCGAGGGGCACCTCGCGGCGCTGAAGGTCAGCCTGCCCGCGTACGCGGACACGCCGGCGTCCGACACCGAGGTGACGTTCGCGGGCTTCGGCCAGCCGGTCACCGCGACCGCTCCGGCGGCGGCGGACGTCATGGAGGCACCGGCGGCGCTGTACGACGTGCTGAACAACAAGTAGCTACGGCGCGGCGCGGCGGTCGCGGCGGATCAGGGGCAGGGCCGGCAGCATCAGCGCGGCGGTGAGCAGGAACGTCGCCGGGTAGCCGGCCGCGCCCACGATCAGCCCGGCGGCCATCGCGCCCGCGGCCATGCCGAGGTCGTACGCGCTGTTCCAGATCGCGCTCACGGTGTCCTCGCCGCCGGCGGGCACCCGGTTGAACATCAGCGTCAGGGTCGCGTTCTGCAGCACGCCGAAGCCGGCGCCGAGCAGCAGGGAGCCCGTGACCATCGCGGCCGGGCTGCTCGTCAGGGCGAGCGCGGCGGTGCCGGCGGCGGCCGGCAGGATGCCCGGCGTGAGCAGGCGGGCCGGGCCGTGGCGGTCGCCGAGGCGCCCGGCGAGCCAGCGCGCGACGGTCGCGGCGGCCGGCTGGGCGAGCAGTGCCGCCGGGGCCACCCACGCCGGGAGCCCGGCCGCGGCGAGCGGCAGGTACGTCACGATCACGCCCACGGCGGTCGTCGACGCCGCGAAGATGAGCGCCGGGCGGGTCAGCGCCGGGCTGCGCAGGCCCGCGAGCACGCCGCGCTGCCCCTCGGCCGCCGGGGTGCGAGCCGGCAGGCCCGGCACGGACAGCAGCGCGAGCAGCGTGGCCGCCGCGGTCGCGACGAACACCGGGCCGAAGCCCCACCGGTGCGCCGCCCACACGCCCAGCGGCAGCGCGACCAGGCTCGTCACGCCGCTCACCACACCGATGAGCGCCAGGCCCTCGCCGCGGCGCCCGGCGGGGATCAGGGTGGCGGTGAGGGCGCCGCCGGCGACGGTACAGACGGCAAACCCGGCGCCCCGCACGAGGCTCACGGTGATGATCGCCGGCGGCGAGGACTCGAACGCGAGCACCACCGTCGGGGCGCCCAGCAGCAACAGCCCCAGCCCCAGCGACCAGCGGTAGCCGATCCGGGCCACCAGCCGCGGCGTCACCAGCTCGACCACCACCGTGGCCACGAGCAGGGCCACGGTCGCGAGGCCCGCGCCGGCGGAGGAGTCCGCCAGCATCGGTACCACGGACAGCGGCAGGTAGAACCCGATGGCCGACCCGGCGATGGAGACCAGGCGCAGCAGCACGGGACGGGTCACGAGGCGCGGGCGAGGGAGCGTCTGAAGGGCCATGCACAGGACGCTATGCGCCGACCGGCACACTGATAAGGTCCGGTTCCATGCCTGTGGAGTGGGCCGGTTTGGGCCCGGAGCTGCTGGTGACGATCGACCGGAGCAGCGGCACCGGCCTGCGCACCCAGCTGGAGGAGGCCCTGCGCGCCGCGATCCGCACCGGCCGGCTGGCCGGCAACGACAAGCTCCCGTCGTCCCGCGAGCTGGCGCAGCTCACCGGCCTGTCCCGCGGCCTGGTGCAGGACTGCTACGCGCAGCTGCAGGCCGAGGGGTACCTGACCAGCCGCCCCGGCTCCGCGACGCGCGTCGCTCCCGGCGCGGCCACCCGCCCCGGACCCCCGCCGCGGCGGCCGTCGGCACCGGCGCCGCCGTCGGTCGCGGATTTCCGCACCGGCGTGCCCGACCTGGGCCTCGTCCCGCGCGAGGACTGGGCCTGGGCGGTCCGCGAGGCCTGCCGCACGATGCCGGACGCCGCGTTCGACTACGGCGACCCATCCGGTCAGCGCCGCCTGCGCGAGGTCCTGGCCGCCTACCTGACTCGCGTCCGCGCGACGGCCACGACCCCCGGCCACGTGATCGTCTGCGCCGGCATGGCCCAGGCCCTGTCGCTGATCCTGCCGGTGCTGCGGGCGGACGGGGTGCACACCCTGGCGGTGGAGGACCCCGGCCCGGGCTCGTCGACGGCGCAGCAGGCATCGGCCGCCGGCCTGCGGGTGCGGCCCGTGCCCGTGGACGAGCACGGCCTGCGGCCCGGGGCGCTGGGCGACGCGCGCGCGGTGCTCGTCACCCCGGCCCACCAGTGGCCGACGGGCGTGGTGCTCTCGGGTCCCCGGCGGCAGGAGCTCATCGCCTGGGCCCGCGAGCGCGACGGCATCATCATCGAGGACGACTACGACGCCGAGTTCCGCTACGACCGCGACCCCGTCGGCTCGCTGCAGGGCCTGGCGCCGGACCGGGTCATCTCCCTCGGCACCGTGAGCAAGTCCCTGGCCCCGGCCATCCGTCTCGGCTGGATCGTCGCGCCGGAGCGCTGGCTGCCCGCGATCGCCCACGCCAAGCACCTGGCCGACCGCGGAAGCCCGGGGATCGACCAGCTGGCGCTGGCGGCGCTGCTGGAGTCGGGCCGCTACGACCGGCATCTGCGCCGGGTGCGCGCCGAATACGCCGCGCGCCGCGAGACGCTCGTGCGAGCCCTGGCGCGGCACGCCCCGCGGCTGCCGGTGACCGGCCTGGCGGCGGGCTTCCACGCCGTGCTGACCCTGCCGGACGGCACGGACGAGGCGCGGCTGATCCAGCGCGCCCGCGCCCGCGGCGTCGGCCTGTACGGGATGTCCGGGATGTACCGCGGGACGGGCGCATCGAGCCCGCGCCTGGTCCTCGGGTTCGGCGACACGGGCCGGCGGGCGATCGAGGCGGGCATCGAGGCGGTCGCCGATCTGCTCGACGCCCCGTAGCGAGCGCCGCTCACGTGACGAAGAGGATCACCGCCACCGTCGTGGCGAAGACGACGATGATCCAGCGCAGCACCTCGCCCGGGAGGCGGCGGGCCACGCGCGCGCCCAGGTAGCCGCCGGCGATCGTGGCCGGGGCCAGGATCGCCACCACGGCCCAGTTCACCGGGCCGAAGACGCTGTAGAGCAGCACCGTGGTCACGCCGACGACGGCCGAGAACACGTTCTTGAGGGCGTTGAGGCGGCGGAGGGGCTCGGGCAGTACCAAGGCCAGAAACGCGATGAGCAGGACGCCCATGGCGGCGTTGAAGTAGCCGCCGTAGAGGCCGCAGCCGAAGACCGACAGCTGGGTCTGCACCGCGGCCCGCCGTGGCGAGATGTCGTGCGGGTGGCCGGCCAGGGCTCGCAGCCGGTTCTGGAAGGCCATCATCGCCGCGGCGCCCAGCAGCAGGAACGGCACGACGACGTCGAAGACCTCGTGCGGGGTGAACAGCAGCAGGGCGCTGCCGCACAGGGTGCCCGCGACGATCGTCGGCAGGATGGCGCGGATGCGGCGCGCCTGGCCCTCGAGCTCCGGGCGGCTGCCGACCGCGCTGGCGGCGTAGCCGGGCGCCACCGAGAGCGCGTTGGTGACGTTCGCGGCCACGCCGGGCAGGCCCAGGCCCACGAGCAGCGGGAAGGTGATCAGGGAGCCGCCGCCCGCGATCGCGTTGACGGTGCCGGCCAGGAGGCCGCCGCCGAGCAGGAGCAGGGCCTCACCGGGGTTCACACGATCATCATGCCGGATCCGGGGGCGGGCGGCCCGCCCCCGGATCCGCGTCAGGCCCGGCTGATGGCGTCCAGCACGTCCAGCCGGGCGGCCCGGCGCGCGGGCAGCAGGCCGGCGACGAGCCCGGCCACGGTCGCGACCGCCACGATCAGCGCGAGCCGCCCGAACGGCACCTCCACCGCGAGCGGGGTGCTCGAGCCGAGGGCGGTCACCGCGCCGGCCCCGAAGCCGAGCCCGAGGGCCACGCCGATGACCACCGCCAGCACGGCTACGAGCACCGCCTCGCCCCGCACCATCCAGCGCAGCTGCGTCCGGCTCATGCCGATGGCCCGTAGCAGGCCGATCTCGCGGGTCCGCTCGACGATCGACAGGGCAAGGGTGTTCGTGATACCCAGCAGCGCGATGGCCACGGTGAACAGCAGCAAAGCCGTGGTCACGCCGAGGATCTCGTCGACGCCGCGGGTCCGGCCGGCCACCGCCTCGGCCTGGTCGCGCAGCTGGGCGGTGGGCGTGCCGGCCAGCGCCGCCTCGATCGCGCGCCGGGCGGCGGCCGGGTCCGCCCCGTCGGCGAGCCGGACGAAGACGCTCGCGTCGACGTCCTCGGCGTACAGGCGGGCGTAGGTGTCCAGGCCGATGATGTAGTCGGTCGACAGCGCCTGCGCGTCCGCGTCCCGCAGCAGCCCGGCGACCGGCAGGCGCTGCTCGCCGGTGCGCGCGAACGTCATCGGCAGCGTGTCGCCGACGGTGAGGCCGCGCCCGCGGGCGACCCGCTCGGCCAGGATGACGCCGCCGCCGGCCAGCGCGTCGAGCCGGCCCGCGACCAGGTGCAGGGACGTGACCCGGGGCAGGGTCGCGGGGTCGACCGCGGTCAGGGCGCTGGTCATGGTGCCGTCCTTCCAGTGGCCGTACCGCAGCCGCGACGCCACCGCGACCTCGTCCAGCGCCGCGACATGGTGCTGCACGTCCGGCGGCAGACCGCCGAGCATCTCGTTGCGACTGCTCTCGATGACGTAGTCGGCGGTGATGGTCTCCCCGTAGGACTGGCGGATCGCGGACCGGACCGACGTGCCGACAACGGCCACGAAGCCGATCAGCGTCAGGCCGAGGGCCAGGGCCATCGCGGTCGCGGCGGTGCGCCGGGGCGCGCGGGCGGCGCTCTGCCGGGCGAGGCGGCCCGGCACGCCGGCGAGGTCCAGCGGCCGTCCGGTGACCCGGGCCAGGACGGGGGCGATCGCCGGGCCGAGCAGCGTCAGGCCGCCGACGGTGACGAGCGCCCCGGCGCCGAGCAGGCCGAGCGACCCGCGCCCGGCCAGGACCACCCCGAGGGCCGCCGCGCCGGCGAGGGTGACGAGCGCCCCGCCCAGCGCGCGGGCGCGGTTCGTCGCCGGGCCGGTCCGGGCCTCGAGCATGGCCTCGCGCATGGCCTCGACGGGCGCGATCCGTGCGGCCCGGCGGGCGGGCGCGACGGCGGCGGCGACGGTGATCACGACGCCGATGACGGCCGCGGCGGCCACGGTGCGGGGGAGCAGGACGAGGTCGCCGTCCGGCAGGGGTACGCCCACCCGTCCCGCGAGCGCGCGCAGCCCGGCCGCGGCGGCGACGCCGAGCCCGATGCCCGCGGCCGAGGCGGCGGCGCCGATGAGCGCGGCCTCGCCGAGCACCGAGGCGAGCAGCTGACGCCCGGTGGCCCCCGCGGCCCGCAGCACCGCCAGCTCGCGGGTGCGCTGGCCGACGACGACGGCGAACGTGTTGGCGATGAGGAACCCGCCGACGAGCAGGGCGGCGCCAGCCAGCGCGAGGAGCATCGCGCGCAGGTACCCGACCTGGCCCTTGGCCGCCGCCGCGCTCGCTGCGGCCACGTCCTGGCCGGTGACGACCTCGGCGTCGGCGCCCAGCCGCTCCGCGAGGCGCTGGCGCACCTGCGCCACCGTCGCGCCCTCGGCAACGGCGACGGCGATCTCCGGCACGCCGTCGCCGAGCCCGAGCAGTCGCTGCGCGGCCGGCAGGGTGACCAGCGCGACCGTCGTGTCCGGCAGGCCGGGCCGGTCGCCGAACCAGGCGAGCCCCACGACCCGCAGCGCGGCGGTCGACGCGGCCTGCACGGTCACCGTGTCGCCGAGCGCGACGTGGTACTCGCGCGCGGTGGCCGCGTCGAGCACGACCTCGGCGGCGGTCAGCGGCGGGCGGCCGGTGCGCACGGCGAACGCGTTGAACGGCTCCGGCGTCCACGAGCGCAGCAGCGACGCCCCGGACGGCACGAGGGTGCGCCCGCCGGCGGTGAGCAGCGCCTGGCCCCGGGCGGCCGGCTGGGCGTCGGCGACGCCGGGCACCGCGCGGACGCGCTCGAGGGTCGCGGCCGGGAGCGGGTCGCGCTCGACCTCGACGCCCATCGCGTCGTCGAACGCGGTGGCGCGCCGGACGGTCAGGTCGGTGCCGGCGGCGGCGGTGCGGAACTGGGCGTCCAGCGCACGGCCGGACGTGTCGGTGAGCACGAGGGTGCCGGTGACGAACATGATGCCGAGGGCCACGGCGAGCAATGTGAGCGCGAGCCGGGCCGGGTGGGCGACGGCGTTGCGCAGGGTCACGCGCCACATCGCGGTCACCGCCCCGCCCGCGCCGGCGCGTCCAGGCGCGTCATGCGGCACAGGACCGCGTCGGCGGTCGGCTCGCCGAGCTCGTCCACCACCCGGCCGTCGGCGAGGAAGACGACCCGGTCCGCGTGGGCGGCGGCCCGCGGGTCGTGGGTCACCATGACGATCGTCTGGCCGAGGTCCCGCGCGGCGTGGCCCAGGAACGCCAGCAGGGCCTCGCCACTGCGGGAGTCGAGGTTGCCGGTGGGCTCGTCGGCGAAGACGATGTCGGGCCGGGCGATGAGGGCCCGGGCCACCGCGACCCGCTGCTGCTGGCCGCCGGAGAGCTCGGCCGGGCGGTGGTGCAGCCGGTCGGCGAGCCCGAGGGTGGCGACGAGCTCGTCGAACCAGGCCCGCTCGACCGGGCGGCCGGCCAGGGCGAGCGGCAGGCCGATGTTCTCCGCGGCGCTCAGGGCCGGGATCAGGTTGAATCCCTGGAACACGAAGCCAAGCCGTTCCCGGCGCAGCAGGGTGCGGCGGCGCTCGTCGAGCGCGGTCAGGTCGGTGCCGCCGAGCAGGACCCGGCCGGAGTCGACGGTGTCGAGGCCGGCGAGGGCGTGCATGAGCGTCGACTTGCCGGAGCCCGACGGGCCCATGACGGCCGTGAAGCTGCCGGCGGTGATCGCCACGCTGGCACCGTCGAGCGCCCGGACGGCGGTGTCGCCGCGGCCGTAGATCTTGACGAGGTTCTGGGCCTGTGCGGCCAGGTCTGGTTGCATGCCCGGCAGCGTGCGGCCCGGCGCTGTCCGGCCCCTGGCGCGGCGCGGACAGCGGGCGGACAGCGGCTTGCGGGAGGCTGCCCGGGTGACGACGGTGATGATCGGCGGGCCGGTCTGCCGGCGCTGCGTACGGCGGATCAGCGCCCGGGTGCGGGACCTGCCCGGGGTGGTGTCGCTGGAGCTGTGCGGGGACTGCGGCCGGCTGCGCGCGGTGGGCGCGGCCGGCCGGGCGGCGCTGCTGGCCGCGGTCAGGGAGCCGTGAACGCCCGCAGCTTCTTCAGCGCCCACGGGAACTCGTGCTCGCCGAGCAGGTCCAGCGCCCGGCGGCCCTCCGCGGCGGCCGTCGCCTCGTCGCCGTCCGCGCGGGCGATCCGGGCCCGGCCCCACGCCGCCCACGCCTGGCAGCGGGGGTTACGGGCCTGCCGGGCGACCGCGTCGGCCTCGGCGAGCAGCGGGGCCGCGGCGGCCGGGTCGCCCGCGTCGAGCCGGGCATGGGCGAGGTGCACGAGGGCGAACGCGAGCCCGTGCGGCGCCTGCAGCCGGCGCGACCGATCGACGACCCGCACCAGCACCCGCTCCGCCTCGCCGGGCCGCCCGGCACCGAAGAGCGCGACGCCGAGGTGCGCCGCGGCCGCCTCGGCCATCATCGAGTCGCCGGCGTCGAGGAAGCGCGACTCGGCGCCGCGCCACCGGGTCACCGCGGTGTCGAAGTCGCCGATGCGCAGGTCCAGCATGGCCTCGAGGTACTCCGCCGCGGCCAGCCCGTAGGCGTCGCCGATCTCGTCGCGGCTGCGGCGCACGAGGGCCCGGTGGTGTTCGGGGTCGCCGATGTACTGCCCCTCCCAGGCCACGACGAGCCGGGAGATCGCGGCGTTGCCCGCGTCTCCGATCTGCTCGAACAGCGCGAGGCTGGTCCGGGCCGCGGCCCGGGACTCGGCGGTGGGGTAGTACACCCCGAGCAGGCCAACGCCCTGCAGCAGCCTCGCCCGCTCGGCGGGTGGCGGGTCGCCGGTGGCGAGCAGCACCGTCAGCGCCCGGACGCCCTCGTACCGCACGCCGTAGTTCCAGTACGGCATGAGCGCCTCCACGAGGCGCATCCCCGCCCTCAGGTCCCCGGGCGCCAGTTCCAGGGCCCGCTCGACCGCGGCGCGCAGGTTGTCGGCGTCCTCGCGCAGCCGCTGCCAGGCGCGCGCGGCGGAGCGCACGGACGGTCCGAACCGCTCGGCGAGCCGGGTGTAGTGGCCGAGGTGCCGGTCGCGGCAGGTGCCCGTCTCGCCGGCCTCGGCGAGGCGGTCGGCGGCGTACTCGAGCACCGTGGCGAGCAACCGGAACCGCCCGGTGGCCGGGTCGGGCACCACCAGCGAGCGGTCGACCAGGCGCAGCAGCAGATCCAGCACGTCGCCGGCCCCGATGGCCCCGAACGCGCCCACGTCCTCGGCCGCGGCCAGGTCCCAGCCGCCCCGGAACACCGCCAGCCGGCGCAGCAGCACCCGCTCCGGCTCCGGCAGCAGGTCGTGGCTCCAGTCGAGCGCGGCCCGCAGCGTGCGGTGCCGGGCCTCGGCGGTGCGGGGACCGCCGGTCAGCAGGGCGAACCGGTCGTCGAGGCGTTCAGCGATCTCGGCCGGCGGCAGCGCCTTGACCCGGGCCGCGGCCAGCTCGACGGCGAGCGGGATGCCGTCGAGCGAGCGGCAGATGGCCTCGACCGCGGGCGTGGTGCCGGCGTCGAGCGCGAAGCCGGGGCGCACGGCCCGCGCCCGGTCGGCGAAGAGCCGGGTCGCCGACGGCAGGTCCAGCGGCGCGAGGGGCACCTGCACCTCGCCGGTGACGGCGAGCGCCTCCCGGCTGGTCGCCAGCACCCGCACCCCCGGGGCGGCCTGCACGATCCGGTCCACGAGCGCGGCGGCGCTGTCGACGACGTGCTCGCAGTTGTCGACGACGAGCAGCATGCGGGCGTCGGCCAGGTGACCGGCGAGGGCGTCCCCGTCCGGGACCCCGAACTGCACGGCCACGGACTCGGCGATCTCGGTGCCGGGCGGCAGCGCGGCGAGCCGGACGAGCCGGACCTCACCGTCGGCGGCCAGGTGGCGGGCGGCCTCGACGGCGAGGGTGGTCTTGCCGACGCCGCCGGGCCCGACCAGCGTGACGACCCGGGCCGTGCGCAGCTGGTCGAGCACGAGGGCGAGATCGTCGTCCCGGCCGAGCAGCGAGGTGAGCCGGGCCGGCAGCGCCGGCCCGGTCCGCACGGGCATCGGCACGGACACTGCCGCGGGGCGGTCCGGCACCTCGTGGCGCAGGATGGCCCCGGCGAGCGCCTCCAGCTCGGGGGAGGGATCGATGCCGAGCTCGTCGGCGAGCCGCTGCCGCAGCGCCCGGTGCACGGCGAGCGCGTCGGCCTGCCGCCCGGCGCCGTGGAGGGCGAGCATGAGCAGCCGGGCCGGGCGCTCCCGCAGCGGGTGCTCGGCCGCGAGCCGCTCCAGGTCGGCGACGGCGCCGCCGGGCCGGCCGGTCGCGGTCAGCAGCTCGAGGCGGTCCTCGACGGCGCCGAGCCGCAGCTCCTCCAGCCGGTGCCGCTCCCGCCCGGCCCACTCGGCGTCGCCGACGTCGGCCAGCGCCGGCCCGCGCCACCAGGCCAGCGCCTCGTCGAGCGCGTGCTCGGCGGCGGCCGGGTCGCCGGCGTCCCGGGCCGCGCGGGCCCGCCCGAGGGCCGCCTCGAACCGGTGGACGTCGACGGACTCGGGCGGCACCGCGAGCCTGTAGCCGGGGGCGCGGGTGAGCAGCCGGTCGCCCTCCTCGCCGAGCGCCCGCCGCAGCTTCGACACCCGCGTCTGCAGGGCGTTGGCCACGTCGACGGGCAGGTCCTCGCCCCAGAGCGCGTCGGTCAGGGTGTCGACGGAGACCACCCGGCCCGCGGCGAGGACGAGCCGGGCCAGCAGCGGGCGCACCGACGGCGCCAGCGCGACCGGCGGCCGCCCCGGCAGGCGGACCTCGACCGGCCCGAGCAGGCGGAAGACGACCTCGGTGCTGTCCAGCGTCACGGGGGATCATGCTAATCGCCGCGCAGGAGCCGGTCGCCGAGCCGAGCCGCGTCGCGCCCGACCCAGCCGAGCACCGCGGAGCCGCGGGTGCGCTGCCACGGCAGGCCGAGGAAGAACAGGCCGGGCCAGTCGGTCACGCCGTGGCGGTGCACCGGGGCACCCGTGCCGTCGAGCACGGGCACCTCCAGCCACGGGTAGTGCGGCCGGAATCCGGTCGCCCACACGACGGCGTCGACCGGCCGGGCCGAGCCGTCGGCGAGCAGGACGTTGCGGCCCTCGGCGCCGGTGACCCGGTCGAGCCGGTCCACCTGCCGCAGCAGGGCGCGCACGTCGGTACCGATGATCGGGTTGGCGGCCCGGATGCGGCGGCCCAGCGGGCTGTGGGGTCCGAGGCCCATCGTGCCGAGGCGCGAGAACCACCAGAAGATGTCGCGGCCGAGCCAGCGCTGCGGCATGGCCGGGCCGATCGCCGCGACCGACAGGGCGACCCGGCGGCCGGCCGCGGCGAGCTCCTGCGCGATCTGGACCCCGGTGTTGCCGGCCCCGACCACGACGACGTCCGCGCCGGGCACCTGGGCGGGGTTGCGGTACCGGCTGCTGTGCACCTGCACGACCTGCGGCGCGAGCCGGTCGGCGAACGCGGGGACGTGCGGGGTGTGGAACGCCCCCGCGGCCACGACGACCCGCCGGGCCGCGTAGGTGCGGCCCGGGGTCCGCACCGTGAACCCGCCGCCCGGCTCGGGCCGGACCGCGCTCACCGGGCTGTCGAGGCGCACCGGCAGGTCGAAGCGGTCCGCGTACGCCTGCAGATAGTCGGCGACATCGTCCTTGGTGGGATGGGCGTCCGGGTCGCCGGGGAACGGCAGGCCGGGCAGGGCGTTGAACCGGTTGGGCGTGAACAGCCGCAGCGAGTCCCATCGCCGCCGCCACGCGTCGCCGACCCGGGCGTGCGCGTCGAGCACGGCGAACTCGCGCCCGGCCCGGCGCAGGTGCCAGGCCAGCGCGAGCCCGGCCTGGCCACCGCCGACGATCACCACGTCGAGCATCGCGGCCTCACACCGTCTCGTAGCCGGCGTCGTCGATCGCGGCACGCACCGCGGCGGGATCGGCGGTGCCGAGGGTCCGGACGGTCTTCGCGGCGACGTCGACACGGACCTCGGTGACGCCGGGCACGCGGCCGACGGAGGCGGTGATGGCGGCGACGCAGTGGCCGCAGGTGATACCGGGGACGTTCAGCATGATCTCGTTCATGCCGGCCAGCTTGCGAGGGGCCGCTGTCCGGCCGCTGTCCGCACGCGGGCAGGGGGCGGACAGCGCGGCCCGGGATCGTCCGGCGCATGGAGAACTGCACCCTGGAGATCGGCGGCATGACCTGTGCGTCGTGCGTGGGACGCGTCGAGAAGGCTCTGCTGCGGGTCGATGGCGTCGGTACGGCCACCGTCAACCTTGCCACCGAGCGCGCGACCATCACCTTCGACCCGTCTCGCGTGACGCCCGCCGCGCTGGCCGCCGCGGTGGGCCGTGCCGGGTACCGGGCCGCCGCCATGTCCCGGCCCGAGGCCATGGCCGCGGAACCGGTGGAGCGGGATCCGCGCAAACGGACGTGGATCACGACCCTTGCCGCCGGCCTCGCCATGATGACCCTGATGTACGTCCCGCTGCCGCTCGACGCGATGGACTGGCTCATGCCGCTGCTGTTCGTCGTCGCGACGGTCGTGCAGATCGGGCCCGCCCGGCCCTTCTACGCCGCGGCGTGGGCGGCCGCCCGGCACCGCGCGGTCGACATGAACACCCTCGTGGTCCTCGGCACGACGGTCGCCTACGGCTACAGCGCCTTCGTGACCCTCTGGCCCGCCCAGGCCGAACGATGGGGCCTGCCGCTGCACGTGTACTTCGAGATCTCCGTCCTCGTCACCGCCCTCGTCCTCGCCGGGCGGTGGCTCGAGGCCCGGGCGCGGCGGCAGACCGCGGCGGCGATCCGGACCCTGGTCGGGCTGCAGCCCCGCACCGCCCGAGTGCTGCGCGGCGGCGAGGAGCTCGACGTCCCCGTCGAGTCTGTCGCCGTCGGTGAGCTGGTCCGGGTCCGCCCCGGTGAGCGGGTGCCCGTCGACGGCGTGGTCACCGAGGGCGCCTCCAGCGTCGACGAGAGCATGCTCACGGGGGAGAGCCTGCCCGCGGCGAAGGCCGTCGGCGACGTGCTCATCGGCGCCACGGTCAACCGCACCGGCGCCGTGGTCATGCGGGCCACCGCCGTCGGCCGCGACACGACCCTGGCCCAGATCGTCCGTCTCGTCGAGGACGCCCAGGCCGGCAAGGCGCCGATGCAGCGGCTCGTCGACCGCGTCTCCGGCTGGTTCGTGCCCGCCGTGATCGCGCTGGCGGTGCTCACCTTCGCGGTCTGGGCCGTCGCCGGCTCGCTCACCGCCGGCCTCGGCGCCGCCGTCGCCGTGCTCATCGTCGCCTGCCCCTGCGCGCTCGGGCTGGCCACGCCGACGGCGATCATGGTCGGCACCGGGAAGGCGGCCGAGCTCGGCATCCTCATCGGCGGCGGCGAGGCCCTCGAGCGGGCCCGGCGGGTCACCACCGTCGTGCTCGACAAGACCGGCACCCTGACCCTTGGCCGGCCCGCCGTCACGACCGTCGTGGCGCGGCCCGGCACCGACCCCGGGGACCTGCTCGCGTGTGCCGCCGCCGCGGAGGCCGGCTCCGAGCACCCGGTCGGCGAGGCGATCGTCGCGCACGCCCGCGACCGCGGCCTGGCGCTGCCGCTGCTCGACGCGTTCGAGGCCGTGCCCGGCCACGGCATCCGGGCCCGGGCCGGCGGCCGCGACGTCGTCATCGGCAACGCCGCCCACCTCGACCGCCACGGTGTGTCCACCGATCCGCTGGCCGCGGCGGCGGCCGAGGTCGCCGGCGCGGGCGGGACCGCGGTCTACGCCGCCCTCGACGGCGAGCTCGCGGGCCTGATCGGGGTCGCCGACACGGTGCGGCCCGAGGCGGCGGCCGCCGTCGCGCAGCTGCGCGACCTCGGCCTGGACGTCTGGATGCTGACCGGCGACGAGCGGCGCACCGCCGAGGTCGTCGCGGGCCGGGTCGGCATCGAGCGGGTCGTCGCCGGGGTGCGCCCCGACGGCAAGGCCGCGCACGTCGAGGCCCTCCAGCGCGACGGCGCCGTGGTCGCGATGGTCGGCGACGGCATCAACGACGCCCCCGCGCTGGCCCGGGCCGATCTGGGCGTCGCCATCGGCACCGGCACCGACGTGGCCATCGCCGCCTCCGACATCACGCTCGTCGGCGGCGACCTGCGCGGCATCGTGACCGCGATCGCGCTGTCCCGCCGCACCGTCGCCACGATCAAGCAGGGGCTCGGCTGGGCGTTCGCCTACAACGTCCTGCTCATCCCGGTGGCCGCCGGCGTGCTGTACCCCCTGAACGGCACCCTGCTCGACCCGTCCCTCGCCGCCGCCGCGATGGCGATGAGCTCGGTCAGCGTCGTCACCAACGCGCTGCGGCTGCGCCGGTTCCGCCGTCCCGTCACCGCCGCGCGGCTGCGGCCCCGGCTCGGTGCCCGGCTCGCCGATCTCGGGTACCTGGCCGGCGTCGCGGCCCTGGCCGTCGCCGTCGGCGCCGGGCTCACCGGCCTGAGCCACACCGCCGCCGCCCGCCGCGGCATGAACGGCGTGCTGGCCTGGACGCAGGGCACCGGCATGCCGATGCGGCCGCCGATGAGCGTCATGATGGACGCCGACATCGAGCCCCGGCCCGCCGAGGACGACGGCGTGCGGGTCACGCTCGACGTGCCCGCCGGCATCGTGCCCGGCGAGCCCGCGACCGTCGGCATCCGGGTCACCGACGCCGCGACCGGCCGCCCGATCGGCGACGTCGGCCGCAGCCACGAGGCCTGGATGCACTTCATCGCCACCCGCGCGGACCTCGGCACGTTCGCGCACGTCCACCCGGAGCCGACCGGCCGCCCCGGCGCGTTCGCGGTGCGCGTGACGTTCCCGACCGCCGGCCGCTACCTCGTGCACACCGAGTTCCGCCGCAAGGGGGCCATGAGCGACCTCGTCGAGCGGCACGAGATCGTCGTCGGCGACCCGTCCGGGGCGCCCGCCGGACCCGCGCCCGCGGCCTCACCCCGCGACCAGGTCGTCGACGGCGTTCAGGTGATCCTGGCCGGCGCCGCGACCGTCGGCGCGCCGAGCCGGCTCAGCTACTGGTTCGCCGACACGGCCACGGGTGAGCCGCTCACCGGGCTGCGGCCGTACCTGGCCGCCGCGGGCCACGTGGTCGTCATGCCGTTGGACGGCTCCGGCTTCGCCCACGAGCACGCCGAGGCGGTGGACGACGGGGGCCGGACGGTCTACGCGCTGCCCGGCGCCACCTTCGGACCCGAGCTGCGGATGCACGCGGACTTTCCGCGCCCCGGCCTGTACCGCCTGTGGGGCCAGTTCCGCCTCCCCGACGGCCGCGTCATCACGACGACGTTCACCGTGGCGGCGTCGTGATGGCTCCGCCCGGGTCTGTGCCGTTGACGGTATATACCGCTGAGGGTATGTTCAAGGGGTGCTGTCGGTCTTCGAGGTGCTGTCACTGCCCGCGCGGCGGGAGATCATCGAGCGGCTGCGGCTCGGGCCGCGGTCGGTGAGCGAGCTCGCCGACGGGCTCGGGGTCAGTCAGCCGATCATGTCCAAGCACCTGCGCGTGCTGCGCGACGCCGGGTTCGTGAGCGTGCGCGCCGATGCGCAGCGGCGGTGGTACGAGCTGCGCGCCGAACCGCTCATCGAGGTCGCGCAATGGCTGGAGCCGTACCGCTGGATGTGGGAGCACCGCCTCGACCGGCTCGGTGACCGGCTCGACGCGATGCGCGACGAGGAAGCAGGAGAGCCACGATCATGACCGAACCCGAGTTCGTCGAGACCGGGCCGCGACCGGCGGTGCAGGTGATGCGTGTCTATGACCATCCGATCGAGCGGGTCTGGCGGGCGGTGACCACGCCGGAGCACCTGGAGCACTGGTTCCCCACCGCCGCCCACTTCGACCTGCGGCCGGGGGGCCGGATCCGCTTCGGCGACCTCGGCGACGGCGGCTCCGAGGGGGAGGTGCTCGCCGTCGAACCGCCGCACCGCCTCGACTTCCTGTGGGGCGGCCAGCGCTTCGAGTTCCGCCTGGTGCCCGAGGGCTCCGGCACCCGCTTCACGCTCGTGCACCACTTCGACGACCGGGCCGGCGCCGCCAGCTTCGCGTCCGGATGGGAGACCTGCCTGCGGGCGCTGTCGGCGGTGCTGTCCGATGAGCCCCCGCCGCCGCCCGGACGCGCCGTGGCCCGCCACGAGGAGCTGGTGCGCCGCTTCGGCCTCGACCGCCCGCGGGTCACCCGCGACGCGGCCGGCTGGCTCGTGCGCTTCGAGCGCCAGCTGACCTGCCCGGCCGAGCGGGCGTGGAGCCTCTTCTTCGACGGCGACGCGCCCGGCGTGGGGGAGCCGTTCCAGCGATTCGGCACCGTCACCGAGGCCGACGCCGCCACGGCGTTCGCGTGCCCGGGCGTGCGCCTGACGCTCGGCCCCGGCACCGGACACGGTGCGCGGCTGGTGCTGGAGGCCGGCGGCACCGGCGAACCCGAGCTCGCCGCGGCCGTCGAGCAGTGGGGTGGCGCGGTCGCCCGCGTCGCCCGCGAGGCCGCCGCGTCCGACGCCTGAGCGGCGCTCAGCGGCCCCCGGTCACGTCGATCGTCGTGCCCGTCACGTAGGCGGCGTCGGGGGAGAGCAGCCACGCCACCGCGCCCGCCACGTCCTCGGCCGTGCCGGCGCGGCCCAGCGGCTGGTCCGGGCCCAGGCGGTGGGCGCGGCCCGGCTCGCCCCCGCTCGCGTGGATCTCGGTGTCGATGATGCCCGGGCGGACGCTGGTGACGCGGATGCCGTACCTCGCCACCTCCAGCGCCAGCCCCCGGGTGAGCGTGTCCACCGCGGCCTTGCTCGCGGCGTAGTCGACGTATTCGCCCGGCGCCCCCAGCTGCGCCGCCTTCGACGAGATGTTCACGATCGCCCGGTCGGGCCGGTCGCTGCCGCGCATCCGGATCACGGCCTCCCGGCAGCACAGGGCCAGCCCGACGACGTTCACCGCGAGGACCCGCGCCCACCGCTCGGCCGTGATCTCCTCGAACGCGCACTGCCGCTCGAGCACCCCGGCGCTGTTGACCAGGCCGGCCAGCGGGCCCAGCGCGTCCGCGGCCGCGAACAGCTCGCCGGCCCCGGCCGGGTCGCCGACGTCGCAGGCGACCGCCCGCACCGGGCTGTCCGCCCGGTGCAGCTGCGCGACCAGCGCTTCGGCGCGTTCGACGTTGCCGCGGTACCCGAGGATGAGCCCCCGGCCGGGCACCCCGGCGAGCCGGCGGGCCACGGCCGCGCCGATCCCGCGGGTCCCGCCGGTGATGACGTAGACAGCCTGCATGGATGGTGACCGTACGAGTACCCGCGGCCGGCGGCGAGGTCCAGAATCACTGAGTGAGTCACACGATGATCGGCCGGGTCCTGGCGCTGCTCGACGCCGTGGCCGGCGCGGGCGCCATCGGCCGCCGCGACCTCGCCCGCGCGGCCGGCCTGCCCCAGGCGACGGCCAACCGGATCGTGGCCACCCTGCTCGAGCAGCGCCTGCTCGCCGAGTCGCCCGCGGGGCTGCGCCTGGGCCTGCGGCTGTTCGAGCTCGGCACCCTCGCCGGCGAGTCCGGGGTCAGCCTGCTCGACGTCGCCCGCCCGTACCTCGTCGACCTGCACGGCGCCTTCGGCTGGACGGCCCAGCTCGCCGCGCTCGACGGCGACGCGGTGATCTACCTGCTCAAGGTCGACTCCCACCGCCGCCCCCGGCTCGACACCCGCATCGCCGGACGGTTCCCGCCGCACTGCACCGGGGCCGGCAAGGCGCTGCTGGCCTTCGGCCCGCCCGAGGCCGCCGAACACCTCCCGCTGCCCGCCCGCACCCCGGCCACCATCACCGACCGTGCCCGCCTCGCCGCCGACCTGCGCGCGACCCGCCGCCGCGGCTACGCCGTCGACCGCGGCGAGTTCCAGCCGGGCATGCTCGGCGTCGCCGCCCCCGTCCGTGTCGCGGGCCGCCCCCTGGCCGCCGTGACCCTGGCCGGCCCCGAGGACTCGCTGGACGTCCCGCGCGCCGCCCACGCCCTGCTCGTCGTCGCGCGCATGATCGAATCCCGGCTGCGATAGGGCTCGGCATGGGCGCTCGCCAGCCCGCTCCTCGCGGTGCTCACACGCACCGGGTCCTCGCCCCGGGCGCGCTGCTCTACGGGAGCGACACGGGCCTGCGGGATGACGAGCGCAACCGGTCCCGCTACGAGCGGTTGCGCCGGGCCTGAACCGAAAATCGGGTCTGGCGCAACGGCGCCGACTCGGGCTAATCTTCTTGGCGAGACCGGCATCTTCCCCCGTGGATGCCGGTCTCCATGACGTTGCGGCCCCACCGGCCCCATCGGCCCGCTCGGCCCGCGCGACGATCCTCCCTCGGTGAGACTCGCTCCGACGCGGATGGTCGGCTCGACAACGGCGCAGGGGGCAGGCATGGACCGGGGGACGCGCGAGGAGTTGCTGGGCCGGCTGGCCGCGGCGGTCGGGGCCGTGACCGTCGCGCACCCGACGCGGGTCGCCGTCGACGGGCCGCCCGCCGCGGGCAAGACCACGCTCGCCGACGAGCTGGCCGTCGCCCTGCGCGCCCAGGGCCGGCACGTCATCCGCGCGACGATCGACGACTTCCTGTTCCCCCGGGCGCGGCGCTATCGGCGCGGCGAGTTCTCGGCCGAAGGCTGCTACTTCGACGCCCACGACTACGACGGGCTGACCCGGGTCCTGCTCGATCCGCTCGGCCCGGGCGGGGATCGGCACTTCCGGCCCGCGGTCTACGACCACGCGACGGACACCACGCTGTCCGCGCCGGTCGCGACCGCCCCCGCCGACGCCGTGCTGATCTTCGACGGCGTCTTCCTCATGCGCCCGGAACTGAACGACCGGTGGGACCTGCGCGTCCTCGTGTCGACCGAGCTCGAGAAGACCGTGGACCGTGCCGTGATCCGGGCGCGCCGGGTGTCGTCCCGGGCCGACGTCGAACGACGCTGGCGCGAGCGGTACATCCCCGCCCAGCGGCTCTACTTCGCCACGGTCCGCCCGGCCGACCACGCTGACGTCATCGTGCACAACGACGAGCCGCAGCGGCCGGTCTGGGCGACCCGCACACGCTGAAACGCGACGCTCCGGGCGTCTCGGATTCGGCGGCCGCGGGCTTATCCTCGGCCTCGGCAGCCTCTGACGTGCGGAAGGGAGCGGGCGATGAGCGCCGATGCGAAGGCCCCGGAGACCGGCGGCGTCACGGTGGAGGTCCTGGCGACGGTCGACCTCACCGACGAGATCGAGGGGCTGGCGGGGCACCAGCTCCGCATGCGCATGGTGACGATCGCGCCGGGTGGCGTCTTCGGCCCGTTGCACGATCACCAGGGGCGGCCGGGCACCGTCTACGTCCTGCAGGGCACGATCACCGACCATCGCGACGGCGGCACGACGGACTACGGGCCGGGGCCGGGCTGGCCCGAGGACCGGCACACGCGGCACTGGCTGGAGAACCGGGGAACGGTGCCGGCCGTGGAGATCTCCGTCGACATCGTCCGGCCGCAGTAGCGCCACCGTCCGGCCGCGGTAGCGCCGGCGCCGGTCAGGGCCGCAGGCCGGACAGGAACACGTCGACCAGGCGGCGGCCGTAGCCGGGCTCCTCGCCCGGCACCGGCTGGCACAGCAGGGCGACCGCGTGCAGGATGTCCACGGCGCGCACGTCGGGGCGGATCTCGCCCGCCCGCGCCGCGGTCTCGATGAGCGACTCCAGCACCGGGGCCATGCGCTCGTAGAAGTACACCCGCAGGTGGTGGTGGGCCGCGTCGCCGGCCTGCAGGGCCGAGGCGAGCCCGGCCTTGGTCGCGACGAGCTCGGTGTAGCGCCGCACCCACGACGCGAGGGCCGCGGCGGGCGGCTCGGCCGCGCTCAGCTGCGCGCCCGCCGCGGCGCACGCGTCGATCTCGTGCTCGAGCACGGCGATGACCAGGTCCGAGCGCTGCGGGAAGTGGCGGTAGAGCGTGCCGACGCCGACGCCGGCCCGGTCGGTGATCTCCTTCGCGGGTGCGTCGACGCCCGACTCGGCCAGCACGATCTTCGCGGCCTCGAGCAGGGCCTCGAGGTTGCGCCGGGCGTCGGCGCGCCGCGGGCTGGACACCAGGGTGCTCCTGTTCTGTCGCGGAAAATCTCGGTCGCGAGGTGCCGTTGCGGAAACGGAAAGGCTTTCCGTATGGTGAAGCGGAAGAGCTTTCCAGTTCACCATACGGCAGGAGACCGCCATGCAGTACCGCACCCTCGGACGGACGGGCATCAAGGTCAGCCCGTACGCGCTCGGCACGCTCATGTTCGCCACGTCCGTCGGCAACGCCGATCCCGCCGACTCGGCCCGGGTCCTGCACAAGGCGCTCGACGCGGGCATCAACTTCATCGACACCGCCGACGCGTACGGCGACTCGGAGGAGGTCGTCGGCAAGGCGCTGCGAGGCCGGCGTGACGACGTCGTGCTCGCCACGAAGTTCGCGCGCCCGACCGGCGAGGACCCGAACCACCAGGGCGGCTCGCGGCGCTGGATCATGCGGGCGGTCGAGCACTCCCTGCGCCGGCTGCGGACCGACCACATCGACCTGTACCAGGTCCACCGCCCCGACCCGTCCACCGACATCGAGGAGACGCTGTCGGCGCTGTCGGACCTGATCCACAGCGGCAAGGTGCGGGCGATCGGCACCTCCGGCCTGCCGCCGTCGGAGATCGTCGAGGCCCAGTGGGTCGCCGAACGCCGGGGACTGCCGCGGTTGCGCACCGAGCAGCCGGTGTACTCCCTGCTGAACCGTGGCATCGAGCGCGAGGTGCTGCCGGTCGCCCAGCGCTTCGGCCTCGGCACCCTCGTCTGGGGCCCGCTGGGCCAGGGCCTGCTGACCGGCCGCGTGCGCAAGGGCGGCGAGAACGACCTGAGCCGCGCCCGCTTCTTCAAGCACCTCACCGACGAGCGCCGCCTCGACGTCGTCGAGCGGCTCATCCCGCTCGCCGCGGAGGCGGGCCTGCCGATGACCCACCTCGCGATGGCCTTCACGATCGCGCACCCCGGCGTGACCAGCGCCCTGCTCGGCGCCCGCACCGAGGCCCAGCTCGACGACCTGCTGGCCGGACTGGAGGTCGCCCTGACCGACGACGTGCTGGACCGCATCGACGAGATCGTCCCGCCCGGCACCGACGTGAGCGCGGTCGACCAGGCCTACGTCCCGCCGCCCCTGCAGACCCCGCAGCTGCGCCGCCGCCCGCTCGCCGAGCGCTGCGCGGCCTGAGCGCCCTCAAGCGCGGCGGACATCGGGCACCGCGTCGAACAGGTCGGCCCCGAGGCCGGCCAGCCACTCGGCCGGGCACAGCCGCACGGCCGGCATCGTGACATATGGCCGTTGTGGCCCCTGAGCACGTGCCGTGCGGCGCGGGCGGCGGGACGGGGGAGGCCCCGCACGCCGGGCGTGCGGGGCCGTCCGGCTCAGCGCAGGGTGTCGACGTCGATGACGAAGCGGTACCGCACGTCGGAGGCGAGCACCCGCTCGTAGGCCTCGTTGACCGCGTCGGCGCCGATGACCTCGACCTCGGGGGCGATCCCGCGCTCGGCGCAGAAGTCCAGCATCTCCTGCGTCTCGGCGATGCCGCCGATGCTGGAGCCGGCGAACGTGCGCCGGTTGCTGAACAGCGCGAACACCGGCACCTCGAGCGGCTGCGGCGGGGCGCCGACGCTGACCAGGGTGCCGTTGAGGCGCAGCAGGCCCAGGTAGGCGGCCATGTCGATCGGGGCGCTGACCGTGTTGATGATCAGGTCGAACCGGTTCTTGAGCGCCTCGAAGGTGGCCGGGTCGCTGGTGGCCTGGTAGTCGCCGGCGCCGAAGGAGAGTCCGTCGTCCTTCTTGCCGAGGGTCTGCGACAGTACCGTGACCTCGGCCCCCATCGCGACGGCGATCTTCACGGCCATGTGGCCGAGCCCGCCGAGGCCCACCACGGCGACCTTCGTGCCCGGGCCGGCGTTCCAGTGGGCCAGCGGCGAGTACGTGGTGATGCCGGCGCACAGCAGCGGGGCCGCGGCCTCGTACGGGATCGCCTCGGGCACCCGCAGCACGAAGTCCTCGTCGACGACGACGTGCGTGGAGTAGCCGCCCTGCGTGACGGTGCCGTCACGGTCGATGCTGCCGTAGGTGCCGACGTTGCCCTTGAGGCAGTACTGCTCCTGTCCGTCCCGGCAGTTCTCGCACTCGCGGCAGGAGTTGACCATGCAGCCCACCCCGACCCGGTCCCCGACGGCGTGCCGGCTGACCTCGGCACCCACCTCGGCGACCCGGCCGACGATCTCGTGCCCGACGGTCAGCGGGTAGGGCACCGTGCCCCACTCGCCGCGGACCGTGTGGATGTCGGAATGACAGATGCCGGCGTAGCGGATCTCGATGAGCACGTCGCGCGGCCCGAGGTCGCGCCGCTCGATCGTGGTGCGCACGAGCGGGTCGGTGGCCGAGGTCGCGGCGATGGCGTTGACGGTGAGCAAGGTGTCCTCCGGTGCAGACGTTCAGGTGCCGGTGTCCAGTCAACCCTGCCGGGCGGGTTCGCGGGAGTTTCCAGCGAGAGGTGTACCAGCGGTACACCCCAGGGCGTGGTGGCGCGCCGTACCTTCGAGGGGTGAACAACCGAGTCGAGGTGCGCGAGTTCCTCACGACCCGGCGGGCCCGGATCACGCCGGAGCAGGCCGGGTTGCCGGCCGGCGGGCAGCGCCGGGTGCCCGGGCTGCGCCGCAGCGAGGTCGCCGCGCTGGCCGGGATGAGCGTCGAGTACTACGCGAAGGTCGAGCGCGGCTCGCTGGCCGGGGTCTCGGCCGGCGTCCTGGAGGCGATCGCCCGCGTGCTGCAGCTCGACGACGTCGAGCGGGCCCACCTGATGCGCCTCGCGCAGGAGGCCAACGGCGGCGGCGCGCTGCTGCGGCCGAGCCGGCGGCCCAAGCAGCGGGGGGTGCGCCCGAGCCTGCAGTGGGCGCTGGACGCCATCACGACGCCCGCGATCGTGGTCAACAACCGCGCCGACCTGCTCGCCGCGAACCATCTCGGCCGCGCGATGCACAGCGACCTGTACGCCGACCCGGCGACCCCGCCGAACCTGGCGCGGTTCACGTTCCTCGACAGCGCGGCCCGCCGCTTCTACCCGGACTGGAGCCGCTTCGCCGACATGAGCGTGGCCAACCTTCGCACGGCGGCCGGCATCGACCCGCACGACAAGGGCCTGCAGGACCTGGTCGGCGAGCTGTCGACCCGCAGCGACGAGTTCCGCCGCCGCTGGGGCGCGCACAACGTGCGCATCCACGGCGCCGGGGTCAAGCACTTCCACCATCACGTCGTGGGCGACCTCGCGCTCGCCTACGAGAGCATGGACCTGCAGGCCGACCCGGGCCTGACGCTGACCATCTACGCCGCCGAGCCCGACTCGCCGACCGCGCACGCGCTCGCGCTGCTCGCGTCCTGGGCGGCGCCGTCGGATCTCGTGGAGATGCCGTGAAGGTCGCCCCGCGGACCGGCACCGGCCACCTACCATCACGCGCATGGATATCGCCCTGGCGCTGCTCATCGGCCTGATCGCCGTCTACGCCGGCGGGGTCGCCGCGCTGGTGCTGCGGCGGCCGCTCGGACCGGCCCGGGCCCTGACGGCCGGCGCGGGCACGGCGGCCGGCGTCGTCGCGGCGTTCGCGCTCATGCTGCTCTTCGCCCACGTCTGGTTCCCGGGCACGCTGATCGTCGTCGCGCTGTTCGCCGGCGCCGTGGCCTACCTGACCCTGCTGCGCGACCTCGGCGGCGCGAAGGCCGGGCCGGCCGCGCTGCTCGGCGCCCTGCTGACCTGCGGCAGCTTCGTGTTCGTGTCGTACCTCGCGGTCATGGCGGTGCTCGGCGCCGCGGGCGTGTACCTGGTGCTGCGCCAGTGGCTGCGCATGCGGCCGGCCCTGCTGCTCATGGGGGGCACGCTGGGCGGCCTGCTCGCGGCGTCGGCGGCGGTGTTCGCGGCCGCGCTGGCGAACATGTGACACGGTGCCGCCCCGCAGATCCCGGGACGGCACCGTGTCCGTTGACGCAGGCCGATCAAGCCAGGCGCCGGCGGCCCTCGTCGCCGGGCAGGTCGTCCTCCACCGCGATCACGTCCATCGGCTCGGTGTCCGTGTACAGGTTCCGGTCGCGGTCGTAGCGCGACGGCTCGGTGTCCGCGGAGACGTCCCGGCCGCGCTCGTAGCGCATCGTGCTCGCGGGGTCCATCTGGAGCTGGTAGTGCCGGTACAGCTCCTGCACCTGCTCGCTCGTCAGCGGCTGGTCGGCCTCGTGGTCCACGCGGGGCGCGTCCTTGACGGTCGCCTTGTCGAACGGCACCTGCACGCCGTCCTCGAGGCTCGTGGCCCCGGCCAGCGGCACCAGTGACTGGTGCAGGCCCAGGAGCCCGGTGCTGACGCTCGCCCACGTCGGCCGGCCCGCGTCGTCCGCGTACACCTGGCCGACACTGCCGATCTTGTCGCCGTCGCGGTCGTACACCTCGCGGCCCAGCAGCGTGGCGCCATCGGTCTGGTTGGAAGTCACGGGGGATTTCCTTCCTCGCTCGTGCGTGTCGCTTGCACCATCAGGCATACCCGTCCGAAAGCGATCTATCCGCCCCGCTATCGACGACTGATGCACCTCTTCCGGGTCCACGCTCATTCCTAGAATCCTAGGAAGCCGTACGCGATGTGGCCCGTGTAGCGCCCAGGGCAGTGGTTCGCCGAGCCGGGCCGGGCCCGGACGGATCGTTATGCTGGGCATTCATGAGCTGGTGGCAGCTGTACCCGCTGGGCTTCGTCGGTGCCCCGGTGCGCCCGGGCAGTACCGATGCCGCCACTGGGGTCGTGCACCGGCTGGGGCGGATCGAGCGCTGGCTCGACCACGTGGTGGACCTCGGGCTGGAGGGCATCGCGCTCGGGCCGGTCTTCGCGTCGATGACCCACGGCTACGACACCGTGGACCACTTCCGCATCGACCCGCGGCTCGGTGACGACGCCGACTTCGACCGGCTCGTCGCCGCGGCCCACGACCGGGGGCTGAAGGTGCTGCTCGACGGGGTGTTCAACCATGTCGGCCGCGCGCACCCGCTGGTTGGGCGGCCCGGGACGAGGGGCGAGGTGTTCGAGGGCCACGACTCGCTCGTCGTGCTCGACCATGACAGTCCCGCCGTCGCCGATCTCGTGGTGCGGGTGATGGAGCACTGGCTCGGCCGGGGCGCGGACGGGTGGCGGCTCGACGCGGCGTACGCGGTGCCGCCCCGCTTCTGGGCCGCCGTCCTGCCCCGCGTGCGCGAGCGGCACCCAGGGGCCTGGTTCGTGGGCGAGGTCATCCACGGCGACTACGCCGCGATGGTGCGGGAGTCCACCATGGACTCGGTGACGCAGTACGAGCTGTGGCAGGGCATCTGGCACGGCATCGCGGACCGGAACCTCTTCGAGCTCGCGCACGCGCTCAAGCGCCACAACGACCTGCTCGCCGGGTTCGTCCCGGCGACGTTCGTCGGCAACCACGATGTGACGCGCATCGCCTCGGCGGTCGGGGCGGACTTCGTGCCGCACGCGCTGGCGGTGCTGCTCACGGTCGCGGGTGTGCCGAGCGTCTACGCCGGGGACGAGTACGGCTGGACGGGCGTGAAGGAGCGGCGGCTGGGCGGCGACGACGCCGTCCGGCCGGAGTTCCCGCAGCACCCGCCGGCGGACAACGACATGGTGCGCCTGCACCGGGAGCTGGTGCTGGTGCGCCGGGCGCGGCCGTGGGTCGTTCGGGCCCATACGGATGTGGTGCACCTCGACAACCGTCAGGCGGTCCTGCGCACGGCGACCGGCTGGGGTGCCCTGATCACTGCGCTGAACTTGGCCGATGATCCGGTGGCGGTACCGTCGGGTGGCGCGCAGTCCCGCGCGGCCGGCCCCGCCACCCTGGACGGCGCCCGGATTCAGCTCCCGCCGCGCGGCTGGGGCGTGTTCACGTCCTGAGCGCCGCGCTGGAACGTGTGGAGCTGATCGCGCAGGTCGGGGTCGGACATCACGAGGTAGACCGTCGGGCAGTCGGCCGGCCCGGTCGCGCCCGGCACGCACAGCGTGCACGGCTCACCCCTGCGCAACGGGCACCGCGCGTCTCGTCTCATGCCTCGAGCGTGCGGGTGGGCCGCACCGGGCCGTCAGGGCCGGAGGTCCCCTCTTCGCGACCGCGGCGGCACGTCACGCGCCGGTGATGGAGCCGGGGCAGGATGGCCGGGCTTCACGGTGTCCGGCTCAGCGGTGGAACCTCAGGCTGTTCCGTGCTGGCTGGTGTGGCGAGCCGGTCCCGCAGCAGGGCATGGCGGAACTGCCAGACCCCGCCGGCCTGCCGCAGGATGCCGCGCCGGTGGGCGTCGGACAGGAAGGCCATGGTCCGCCATGGCAACCGGCCGTGGCGCCACCACCACAGCCGCGCCAGCTCGAACCGCCCCCAGGCACCGGATGCGAGCTCGTGCCCGAACGCGAACGCGAACGCGAGCGCAAACGGGAACCCGAACGCGAACCTGTCCGCCAGCACGCCCACCAGCCCGCCCACAAACCCGCCTATGAACCCGACTCCGAGGCCGCGCGCAAGGCACACGATGACGGTCCGGCGGCGATCACCGCGCAGCAGGCTGAGCGGGTCGGTGGCGGCCGGAACATCGGCTTCCGTGTCGCGCAGGAGCGTTGTGAACTCCCATACGAGCCCGTACGCGAGCGAGACCGCGAACCCGTACGCGAGCCCGTCATCGAGCGTCAGCCCGCCCGCGAACGCGATCACGAACCCGGACAGGTTGGCGAACAGCAGCCCGAAGATGAGTGTGCCTGCGAGCCGGAGGAGGATGGGGTCGCCGGTGCGGCGCCATCGGATCTGATGCCAGGATCGGGGTGGCGGTTCCTGCGGCCCTCCCGCGAGCCCGTAGGTCAGCCCGGCCACGAGCCCGCCCAGGACCCAGCCCACGAGCCCGCCCACGAGCCCGAGCCCGCCCACGAGCCCGAGCCCGCCCACGAGCCAGCCCACGAGCCGCGTCGGCCGGGGGACGGCGAGGCAGAGTTTCCACCACGCGAGGTCTTGGGTGTCGCGGTGGTGCATGTCGGCGGCGAGGTGTCGCAGCCATCGTTGGGCGTCGTCTCGTCGCCAGGTGTGTCCGTCCGGGCCGGGCTCGGGCGGGTCGGGGTAGGCGGCGGGGATGAGCCGGTCGAGCAGCCGCCCCCGCACGGCGTCGACGTCAGGCAGGCAGAGCAATGCGGCGGGATCGTTGTCGGCCTCGTCAGGGTCGGTGTAGGTGGTGCGGGCGAGGTCGACCCACAGCGGTGCCGACAGCGCGGCGGCCAGGCGCCCGTCGTGATCGGCGTCGCGGGTGAACACGCCCGCCCAGTCGACCGGGCGGGCGGTGGTCAGATGCAGGTAGTCGCGCACGGTCGTCGGGGACAGGGCGGTCAGTTCCAGGACGGCGGCGGCGGCCAGTGTGTTGCCGGCCAGGGCGGTGAGGGTCTCGAGGTATTCGGTGGTGCGGCTGGTCAGGACCAGCGGGGTGTCGGTGAAGGTGCCGCTGACGGCTGACAGCGCCTGCCGGCGGCGGTGTTCAGGCATCTCGTCCAGCCCGTCCAGCAGCGGCATCAGCTGAGCGGCGGGGACGGGACTGCGGTGGCCGTAGTCGGCTTCCAGCCGGGTGGTGATCCACTGGCCGAGCGTCTGTTCGTCGGGGTTCCACGTCGACAGGCGCAGCGGGACCGGCACGGGTGGCGGCGTGGCGGGGTGGTCGTCGTGGGTGTGCCGGGTGGTGGTGTGGAGGCGGGCGGCCAGGAGGGTGAGCGTCAGCCGGATCAGCAAGGCGGTCTTGCCGGCGCCGGGGTCACCGAGCACCACGACTCGGCCGTGGAGCCGTGGGTCGGTCACTAGTTGGTGGAAGGCGTCGGGGTGGGCCAGATCAACCGCGCCGGACAGGTCGAGCGGTTCGTTCATGCCGTCGGCGCGGATGTTGGCCCAGTGGTCGGCGATCGGGGGGCCGACCGTGGTCCACGAGGTTGGCAGCGGCCGGGGGTTGAGCAGTCGCCGACGGCTCTGCTCAGCTTTCCATACGGTCTCGACCGCGGTCGCCAACGCGGACAGCGTTCGCTCCGTCACGGTGGGGTCCGGGACCGCTGTACCGGAGTCCGGCCCGTGCATGCGCCGTGCGACCAATCCGCTGGCCACGGTCGCCGCGATGGCTGCGGTGAGCCATCTCCAATCAAACTGACCGTTGTTGAGCACCTGGTTGATCGCGACACCGCCGAACACGGCGATGAGCGCGGCCGTCACGATCCGCGCTGCGGCTTTGCTGGTCACTGGTCGCTGCTCCCACCAGCGAGGAACTGCCAGTCGTTCAGGTGCGACACTGCGACCCGGCACCCTCACTCGATCGAGGTTCAGCAATGATGGAACGGGCCAATTGTGGCAGCCTGCCACCACGCTGTCACGCCGATGAAGGCATCCTTGAGGGTTCACGGCGACCGGCTCGCTGAGGACGCGGCCCGGCAACGCGCAAGCAAGGTCCCCTCTCCGCCGCCGCGGCGGCACGTCACGTGCCGGGGCCACCGTGGCAGAATCTGCGCGTGCAGATCCGGCTCCTGGGACCGTTCGAGGTGCGTGCGGACGACGGCGCGCTCGCCGACGTGCCGGGGGCCCGGCTGCGAGGGTTGCTGGCCGCGCTCGCGCTGCGGGCGGGGCACGCGGTGCCGAAGGCGACGCTCGTGGACTGGATCTGGGGTGAGCAGCCGCCCGCGGACGCGTCGAACGCGTTGCAGCGGCTGGTGTCGCGGCTGCGCAAGGCGCTGCCGGACGGGGCGATCGAGGGGCACACGGACGGGTATCGGCTCGCGGTGCCGGCCGATGCCGTGGACGCGGTGCGGTTCGAGCGGCTGCTGGGCGCCGGGCAGGTGCGCGAGGCGCTGGCGTTGTGGCGGGGCGCGGCGATGCAGGACGTGGGGCTGCCGGACAGTGCGGCGTTCGACGCGGCCGCGGGCCGGCTCGAGGGGATGCGGCTGGCGGCGCTGGAGGAGCGTTTCGACGCCGAGACCGGGCACGGCGGCGGGGCCGAGCTGGTCACCGAGCTGACCGATCTGGTGGCGGCGCATCCGGTGCGGGAGCGGCTGGCCGGGGCGCTGATGCGGGCGCTGGCGGCGGCGGGGCGCGACAGCGAGGCGCTGCTGGTGTTCCAGCGGGCGAAGGAGGCCCTGGCGGACTCGCTGGGGGTCGATCCGGGGCCGGAGCTGTCGGCGCTGCACGTGGCGTTGCTGCGGGGGGAGCTGGGGCGGCGGGAGGAGCAGCGCAGGACGAACCTGCCGGCGGAGCTGACCACGTTCATCGGGCGGGACGCCGACGTGGCCGGGGTCCGGGAGCTCGTCGGCGGGCATCGGCTCACGACGCTGACCGGGCCGGGCGGGGCGGGCAAGACGCGGCTGGCGACGGAGACGGCGCGGACCCTGGCCGGGTCGCTGCCGGACGGGGTGTGGCTGGTGGAGCTCGCGCCGATCGGGGCGGGTGCCGACGTGGCGCAGGCGGCGCTGGCGGGGCTGGGGCTGCGGGACACGCTGCTGGGCGGCGCGCCCGACGCCGACCCGGAGGAGCGGCTGATCGCGGCCGTGCGGGACCGGGAGGCGCTGCTGATCCTGGACAACTGCGAGCATGTGATCGAGGCCGCGGCCGGGTTCGCGCACCGGGTGCTGGGCCGGTGCCGGCGGCTGCGGATTCTGGCCACGAGCCGGGAGCCGCTGGGGATCACCGGTGAGGCGCTGTGGCCGGTCGAGCCGCTGGGGCTGCCGGACGGGCATGCGGGGCCGGGGGCGATCGAGGCTTCGCCGGCGGTGCGGCTGCTGCGGGACCGGGCGGGTGCGGTACGGCAGGATCTGACGGCCGACGAGCACACCCTGGCGACGATGGCGCGGGTGTGCCGGGCGCTGGACGGGATGCCGCTGGCGATCGAGCTGGCCGCGGCCCGGCTGCGCACGATGTCGGTGGATCAGCTCGCGAACCGGCTCGATGACCGTTTCCGGTTGCTGACCGGCGGGAGTCGTACTGCCCTGCCGCGCCACCGCACCCTGCGCGCGATGGTCGACTGGAGCTGGGAGCTGCTGAGCGAGGACGAGCGGGCGGTGCTGCGGCGGCTGTCGGTGTTCTCGGGCGGGGCGAGCCTGGAGCTCGCCGAGCGGGTGTGTGCCGGTGCCGGGGTCGGCGCGGAGCTGGTCCTGGAGCTGCTCACGTCGCTGGCGGAGAAGTCGCTGGTGGTCGTCGCGGGCGGCGGGGGTGCGCCACGGTACCGGCTGCTCGGCACGATCAAGGAGTATGCGGCGCAGCGGCTCGCCGAGGCGGGGGAGACGGATCTGGCCCGGCGGGCGCACCTGGCGTGCTGCATCGAGCTGGCCGAGGCCGCGGATCCGCATCTGCGCCGGGCCGAGCAGCTGCAGTGGCTGGCGGTGCTGGAGGCGGAGCACGACAACATCGCGGCGGCGATGCGGGCGGCGATCGCGGGCGGTGACGCGCACGCGGCGATGCGGCTCGGGGCGGGTGCGGGCTTCTACTGGTGGCTGGCGGGGCACAAGGCCGAGGGCATCGAGCTGCTGGGCGCGGCGATCCGGCTGCCCGGCGCGGTGCCCGATCTGGTCCGGGCCCGGGCGCTGGCGTTCATGGGGATGTTCGCCAGCGGCGGGCGCAACGACGAGCGGCAGGCGGCGCAGTACATCCACGAGGCGTACGAGCTCGGCGGGCGCGGCGAGTCCAGCGACCCGGTGCTGGAGTTCATCGCGCCGCTGGAGCGGATGCTGCAGGGCGCGGATCAGGCGCTGCCGGCGTTCGAGACGCTGCTGGACGCCGACGATCCGCGGGCGCGGGCGCTGGCCCGGCTGCAGCTGGGCAAGATGCGCATCGTGCTCGGGCACGGCGGGCGGGACGCCGACGCGTTCCTGGAGCTGGCGCTGGCGGAGTTCCGGGCGATCGGGGAGCGGTACGGGATCCAGTTCGCGCTGACCGAGCTGGCCGACCGGGTCGCCACCCGGGGCGAGTTCGCGACGGCGTGCGAGCTGTACGAGGAGGCGATCGCGGTCACCACCGAGCTCGGCTCGGCCGAGGACGTGATCCGCACCCGGGCGCGGCTGGCGCCGCTGTACCGGCTGGCGGGGGACGACGCCGCGGCGGCGGCCACGATCGCCGAGGCGGACCGGCTCGCGGAGGGGGTCACGTGGCCCGACGCGCTGGCCGATCTCGCGCTGGCGAAGGCGGGGCTGGCGGGGATGGCCGGCGACGCGGAGGGGGCCCGCCGGCAGATCGCCGTGGCGAGTATCCTGCTTGGCCCGGAGGCGGACTGGCCGGGCAACCGGGCGGTGGTCCACGACCTGCTCGGGTATCTGGCCGACGACCTCGGCAAGGCGCGGGTGCACCGGGCGGCGGCGGTCGCGGCGGCGTCCGAGATCGGCTATCTGCAGACGATCGCGCAGGTCGTCGTCGGGGTCGCGGATCTGGCCCTGCGCCTGGACCGGCCGGAGCAGGCGGCGCGGCTGCTCGGGGCCGCGGCGGCGGTGCGGGGGCTGCCGGACCGGTCGCATCCGCGGATGGCCGGCATCGAGCGGGATGCGCGGAGCCGCCTCGGCGACGTGCGGTACGCCGAGGCGGCTCGGGAGGGTGCGGAGTCGAGCTGGCGGGAGCTGGCCGAGGTCACGCTCGCCGCTTGAACGAGCGCAGCGCCCACAGGTAGCCGGCGAGCCCGATGCCGGCGCACCAGGCGACGGCGGCGAGGGCGGTGCCGGTCGACGGGGCGCCGGTGAGCAGGCCCCGCAGGGTTTCGATGATCGGCGTGAACGGCTGGTATTCGGCGAACTGGCGGGCGCCGGCGCCCATGGTGTCGGCCGGTGAGAAGGCGCTGGACAGGAACGGGAGCATGATCAGCGGTACGGTGCCCAGGCCGGCGGACTCGGCGCTCCTGGCCGCCAGCCCGAGGGCGACGGTGAGCCAGCTGGCGGCGAAGGCGAGCAGCAGGACGAGCCCGGCCGCGGCGAGCCAGTCGACGGGGCTCGCGGTGGGGCGGAAGCCCATGGCGAACGCGACGCCGACGATGGCGGCCACGGCGACGACGGCGCGCAGGGTGGTCTCGATGACGTGCCCGGTGAGCACGGCGGCGCGGGAGACGTCCATGACCTTGAGGCGGTTGATGACGCCCGTGGTCATGTCGGCGTTGACGGCCGTCGCGGTGGCGCCGAGCCCGTAGCTGACGGCCATGATGATCAGGCCCGGGGTGACGTAGTCGATGTACTTGACGCCGACGTCGAAGGCGCCGCCGAGGACGTACACGAACATCAGCGCCATGACGATGGGGAACAGCACCGCGTTGAACACGGTGACGGGGTTGCGCACCGTGTGCTTGAGGTTGCGGCGCAGCATGATGGCGGAGTCGGTCACGGCGCTCACTGGGTCACCTCCGCGGTCGGGCGGCCCGTGAGGGCCAGGAAGACGTCGTCGAGATCGGGGGTGTGCACGGCGAACTCCTCGATGGCGATGCCGTGGGTGTCGAGGCGGTCGAGCAGGGCCCGCAGCGAGCGCACGTCGCTGTCGCCGGGCACGCGCAGGGTCAGGTCGTGTTCGTCGCGGACGGCGTCGGGCAGTGCCCGGGCCGCGGCGTCGAGCTGGGTGTGGTCGGGGAAGCGCAGCCGGACGTGGCTGCCGCGGATCTGGCGTTTGAGCTCGGCGGGGGTGCCGTGGGCGACGATGCGGCCGTGGTCGAGCACGGCGATGCGGGCGGCGAGCTGGTCGGCCTCGTCGAGGTACTGGGTGGTGAGGAAGATCGTGACGCCGTCGGCGACGAGCTCGCGGACGATGTCCCACATGGTGCGGCGGCTGCGCGGGTCGAGCCCCGTCGTCGGCTCGTCGAGGAAGATGATCTGCGGGCGGCCGACGAGCGTCATCGCCAGGTCGAGCTTGCGGCGCATGCCGCCGGAGTAGGTGGCCGCGAGTTTCGGCGCGGCGTCGGTGAGGTCGAAGCGCTCCAGGAGCCCGGTGACGACCCGTTCGCCGTCCGGCACCCGCTTGAGGTCGGCCATGAGCCGGAGGTTCTCGCGGCCGGTGAGCAGCTCGTCGACGGCGGCGAACTGGCCGGTGACGCCGATGGCCTTGCGCACGGCCTTGGTCTCGGCGGCGATGTCGTGCCCGGCGACGCGGGCGGTGCCGGCGTCGGCGTGCACGAGGGTGGTGAGGAGGTTGACCGTGGTGGTCTTGCCGGCGCCGTTGGGGCCGAGGAGGGAGAAGATCGAGCCGGCCGGGACGTCGAGGTCGATGCCGTCGAGGACGACCTGGCGGCCGAAGGTCTTGCGCAGACCCGAGGCGGTGATCGCTGATCCGTTCATGCCGGCAACGATCGGCGCGGGCCCTGACACCCGCCTGTCACGCCGCTGTCACGGCGGCCGGCCGGGGCCGGCCGCCGTGACACCGTGCTACTTGAGGTGCGGCTTGACCTGCGAGTTGTAGATGCCCTCGAGGGTGCCCTTGAGCTTGGTCATCTGGGCCTGGACGTCGCCGTTCTTGGTGAGGATCTCGGCGCAGGCGTTGGCCATCTCCTGGTCGGCGCCCGGCAGGAACACCCGGGCCCAGTCCTGGTTGCGGGTCACCGCGAGCTGGTCGATGGCGACCTTCGACTGGGGCGCCCTGGCGATCAGCGACGACGGGTCGGCGGACTTGCGCACCGGCATGTATCCGGTCGCGGCCGCGAACTTCAGGGTGTTCTCGGGCGAGGTGAGGAACTTGATGAAGGTGGCCGCGGCGACCTGGTTCTCGGGCTTGATCTTCTTCGGGATGCCGATGCCGGCGCCGCCCGTCGGGCACACCGGCGAGGTCTCCTTCGGGCCGCCGGGCAGGAAGCCGGCGCCGACGTCGAACTTGGCGGTCTTGAGGATGCCCACGAGGCTGCCGGTCGAGCCGACGGTCGCGCAGACCGCGCCCGCCGACAGGTCCTGAGTCGAGTCCTTGCCGGCGACGCCCGACCACTTGCCCTTGTAGACGGCGTCGGCGAGGAACTGCAGCGCCTGGACCGACTCGGGCTTGTCGCAGGTGAGGTCGAAGCTCTCCTTGGCCGACCAGCCGCCGCCGGCGCCCCAGAGGTTGTTCTGGAAGCTCCAGCCGGCGTATCCGGCCAGCGCCGGCAGCTGGAACGCGTTCTGCAGGCCGGCGTTGGCCGACTTGAGCTTCGGCGCCCACTCGGCGAACTCGTCCCAGGTCTTCGGCGCCCGGTCCGGCAGCCCGGCCGCGGCGAAGTGCGCCTTGTTCCAGTAGAACAGCGGTGTGGAGCGCGCCCACGGCACGGCCCAGATCGCGTCCTTGTACTTGTAGTCGGTGAGCAGCTGCTCCCGGAAGTCGCCGGTGTCCCAGTTGAGCGCCTTGAACAGCCCGTCGAGGGGGACGATCGAGTCCTGCAGGAAGTAGCGGAACCACCACACGTCGGAGAGCACGACCGCGTCGGGCAGCGTGCCGCCGGCCTGCGCGGCCTGGAACTTCTGCGCGATGTCCTCGTAGTTCGACCCGGCGGAGACCAGCTGCACCTTGATGTCGGACTGGCTGGCGTGGAACGCGTCGATGATCTGCTGGGTCACCTCCTGCGACCCGCCCGGGTTCGACGACCAGAAGGTGATGCTGCCCGCCGGCTTGACGCCGGTGTAGTCGAGGGTCTCCGGCTTGGCGGAGGAGTCCGTCGAGGTCGTCGACGGGCCCCCGCCGCACGCGGCCAGGGCCGCGGCCGACAGCCCGCCGGCGGCGAGGCCGAGGAACCGCCGCCGGCTGATCTCGGTGGCTGGTGGCTTGGACAAGGACATGGTTGGTTCCCTCTCTCGAGAACAGCGCAGTTGTGCGTGGTCATCCCTTGACGGCGCCCTGCGTCAAGCCGGTGACGATGTACCGCTGGAGCGCGGCGAACACGACGAGCACGGGGAGCAGGACCATGACGGTGCCGGCCATGACGATGCCGTACGAGGCGGCGGCGCTCTCGCTGTTGTGCAGCAGGGTGAGCCCGACCGGGAGCGTCATCATCTGCGGGTTCGACACGATGACCAGCGGCCACAGGTAGTCGTTCCACTCGAAGACGATGTTGACCAGCGCGACGGTGGCGATGCTCGGGGCGGCCATCGGGACCACCATGTGCCACAGGCGCCGCCAGTGCCCGGCGCCGTCGGTCTCGGCCGCCTCGAGCACGTCGGGCGGCAGCTGCAGGAACGCCTGGCGCAGCAGGAACGTGCCGAATCCGCTGCCGAGCCCGGGCAGGATGATGCCCCAGTACGTGTCCTGGCCGCCGAGGCTGCTGATGAACGTGAAGTTCGGTACGACACTCACCTGCGGCGGCACCATGAGCGTCGCGAGCACGGCGAAGAACACGTACCGTTTGCCCGGGAACCGGACGAACACCAGCGCGTAGGCGGTGAGCACGGCCAGCAGCACCTTGATCCCGGCGCCGATGACGGTGACGATCGCGGAGTTGAGGAACAGCCGCGCGAAGGGCACCGCCCGGGTCGCGTCGTCGTAGTTCTGCGCGTGCCACGGGTTCGGCAGGATGACGAGCTGCTGCGTGATGATGTCGGCCGGGGTCTTGAACGACGACAGGATCATGTACGCCAGCGGCAGGATCACCACGAGGACGGCGAGCAGGATCGGCACGTAGCCGGTGAGCAGGGTGGCCGCGAGGTTGCGGCGGGACAGCGGTTTCGTCTCGGCGGTGTTCACCGGTAATGCACCCGCCGCTCGAGGACGACGAGCTGCACGAGGGTCAGGATGACCAGCAGCGCGAACAGGACCGTGGAGAGCATCGCCGAATAGCCCGCCTGGTTGTACCCGCCGAAGGCGCGCAGGTACGCGTCGTAGATGAGGGTCGTGGTGCCGCGGCCCAGCGGTGTCATCGCGCGGATGATGTCGAAGGCCTGCAGCGAGTTGAGGATGCTCGTCACCAGCAGGAAGAACGTCGTCGGCGACAGCAGCGGGAACGTGACGGAGAAGAACTTGCGGGTCGCGCCGGCCCCGTCGATGGCCGCGGCCGCGAGAATGTCGGACGAGATGGACTGCAGCCCCGCGAGGTAGATCACCGCCGCGTAGCCGAGGTTCTTCCAGACGTACACGATGACGACCATGACGAGGCTGAGCGTCTCGTCGTTGAACCACTCGGGGCTGGTGCCGCCGAAGCCGCGCACGATCGCGCCGAGCGCGCCGACGGTGGGGTCGAAGATGTACTGCCACGCCAGCCCGACGCCGACGCCGGACAGCACGTACGGCGAGAACACGGTCGCCTGGGCCAGCCCGGCCCCGCGGACCTTCCGGTTGAGCCCGAGCGCGACGAGCAGCCCGAGACCCATGGACAGGACCACGGTCGCGACGGTGAACAGCGCGGTGGTGAGCAAGACCTGCCCGGCCTCCTCGGACCGGAAGAACTGCGTGTAGTTGTCGAGACCGACCGCCCGGGCCGTGTCGGAGCCCAGGGTCCAGTCGAGCGTCGAGTAGTACACGTTGAGCACGAGCGGCCGGTAGGTGAACCAGATGATCAGCGCGATGTTCGGCACGGCCAGCGCGATGAACACGGCCGCCTCGCGCAGTGTCCGTCGCCGGCGGGCACGCCTCGCCGAGCCGCGACTGTCCGCGGCGGCGGGGGCGAGCGGGACCGGCTCGGCCGTCGTCGGCCGGGGCCCTCCAATCATGATCGGCAGCTAACCGAGGCCAGTTGTACGCGTGGATACGTGGCGGTGAACGCACTCCGTCGACACCTGGAAGTCCCAGTCCCGCCGTCGGACAGCGCCGCTCGCCACTGGACGGCTGTCAGCTGCGGGGGCTCGGGCCGGCGTCCTCGGATTGTGATGTGAACGAGCCGGCCACAGGTGGCGGCGGGCGTGCATCAGGGGCATCGTCGAGGCTATGAGATCTTCTCACCGTTGGCGGGTGGCGGCGCTGTTGGTCAGTCTCGGTCTGGGGCTGGCCGCGTGCGGCGGGAACTCCGCGCCGCAGGCTTCGTGGTCGGGTGCGCCGGCCTCGGCCCAGCCGCCGGCCGGGGGCGCGTCACCGTCGGGGTCGCCGGCGCCGACCGGCAAGCCGGTCCACGTGCGGCTGTACGAGAAGGACGGAGCGACGTACGGCGTGGGCATGCCGATCATCGCGTACCTGTCGGCGTCGATCACGAGCGCCAAGGACTTCAACGCGGCGACGAAGGTCACCGTCAACGGGGAGCCCGCCCAGGGCGCGTGGTACTTCCAGAAGTCCACGATCTACTCCGGCTACCCGATCGAGGCGCACTACCGCCCGGCCGAGTACTGGCCGGCGCACGCCTCGATCGCGATGAGCCTCGACACGAAGGGCAAGTCGGGCGGGACCGGGCTCGTGTACGACAACAGCCTGACCCTCGACATGAAGACCGGGCCGGCGAACATCGGCAAGGTCGACGGCGGCACCCTGCGGATGGTCGTGACCTCCGACGGCAAGCAGGTCTTCGACTTCCCGGTGTCCCTGGGCAAGGCCAGCACCCCGACGTTCAACGGCGTCAAGGTCGTCATGGAGAAGAAGGCGGTCGAACACATGGTCGGCGACGGCTACGACGAGCAGGTGCCGTGGTCGGTACGGGTCACCAACTCCGGCGAGTACGTCCACTCGGCCAGCTGGAACGGCGGCAACATCGGCCAGCGCAGCACCTCGCACGGCTGCACCAACCTGACCGAGGCCAACGCCAAGTCGTACTTCGACTTCGCCCAGGTCGGCGACCCGATCACCTACACCAACACCGGCGGGCCGACGATGCCGACGTGGGACGGGTACGGCGACTGGAACGTGGCCTGGACCACCTGGCAGACGGGCGGCGCGGTGCCGGCCAACTGACGCACATCGCCACCCGCTCGTCCCGGCGTGCGGGCGGTATGTTCGGCCCGTGATCGAAGCCGACGTGGCGCGGTTCGCCGGGCTGTTCCATCCCTGTGGCCGCGCCGTTGACACACCGGGCCACCTGGTGGCACTGGTCGATGGCGGTGCGGCGAGTCGGCAGGAGGCGCTGACGCATCTGCGGGGTGCGGTGATCCATCAGGGGACACCGTTGACGGCCACGCCGCCCGCCGCAGTGTGCTCCGTCCGGCGTAGGCGCGGACGGAGCACACTGTTGGGCGTTACGTCACCACCAGAGCCACTGGGCGCAGAAGCGATGCTGCCGGACGGTGGGAATCGTGTCGACACTCCCGTCGCCGCGATACTCCTTGGCGGCATTTCGGCATGCGACTCGCGCTGCCTGGCGTTCTCTGCTGGTCCAGACGCCGTCGATAAACCACTTCGGCGGACCGCCGCCACCAACGAGACGTCGTAAGCCGGTCCGCGGATGATACGGACCGTCCTTGTCTGTACGAGACATGTTGACCCCTTCCGGGGCCGCATCTGCGGCCACCTAAAGGGGGTGGAACGCTGCGCTCAATACCGTACGGAGGTCCACAACCACGACTCGCAGGGTAAACCACCGACCGGCGGCGGTGCAGCGGCGGCAGGTCGTGCCGCCGGCCGGACCACGGTTGCTGGTCGCGTCCGGCAAGGTGCGACGTCCGGAAGCTACGAGTGCTGGTTGCCGCCGGGACCTGTGAGCCGGCACAGGGCCGCGCCGTACGGCGGTTCACTTCGGAGCGCACGTGTAGCGGATGGCGATTCGGGGTCGCGGACGCGGACCCGCGGCGGGCAAGATGTCAGCCGTGACCGAGGATGATCCACTCGCCGATGCGATTTTGGAGCATTGGAGCGCCTGTACCCTGCCGGTGGGGCAGCGTACGCGTGCGGGGACCGCGTTTTTCTACAACGAGCTCGTGGACTCCACGCCGGAGGGTGAGCATGTCCGTGAATGGTGGCTGACCGCCGACCATGTGACGCGTACCAAGGTCGGCGAGGTGCGGTTGCGGCCCGAGCTCATCGAGCCGGCTGGCGTGGCCCCGAGCTACCTGGCCATGGTGGACTTCGACGAGATGTGGTCGCGGCGCTCGGGTGTGGCGGTGATGCGCACGTTCGTCCTGCACGACCATGCGGCGAAGAAGGGCTGGACGTGGGCGGCCGCGCAGATCACCCACGGCGTTGCGGCCACGGCTGAGCATGTGCGCGCCGTCGATGCGCAGCCGCGCCGGGCGTACGCGCTGGGTCACATCACGCGGGAAGCGGGCGCGCCGGGCGAGCAGCGTCCGCTGGCCATCGCCACCTCGAATGTCGCACGGGACCCCGACGGCTTGGTGCGTTGGCAGGGCGCGCTGCCCGATGGGTTCGCGGGCGGTCCGGTCTTCGTCGCCGAGCGGCGCGGCGACGGCCGCGAATTCGTTCTGCTCTGCCTTGGGCTCATCGCTTCGGCCGACCGCAACCCGGAGGTGCGCACGTTCGACGCGATCCGTTCGCTGATCGAGCAACTCACGCGGCCGAGACCGGCGAAGCGCGGGTTCTTCCGCCGCCGCCAGCCGGACGGCACCAAGAGCGGGAAGAACCCGCCGGGGAAGTGAGGTCCTGGCGTCAGTCGCGCACACCGCCTGGGCGTGGCACCGAGGTTGGCGGTTGCGTCACCGGCCGGGTGCGGGCCGGGTGCGGTTCGGCGGGGACCGGACGACATCGCGTCGGGTGGTCGGGCAGGACCGGAGGCCGAGTGGACAGACCCGGCCCGCGACCCCTGGCCTGGCAACCAACGCCCGTCATGGTGGAACCCGTCGCCGCAGGGAAGCGGCGGGAACGGAGCACCCCATGCCATCGAGGGCACAGCGGCGACGGATCGTCGCGTCCGTCGCGGCCACCGCCGCGGCCGTCGCCGGGCTCGGCGCGGCCGCCGCACCGACCCATCCCATCAGCGACGCGGCCGGGTGGGCGTCCAGCGCTTGGCTCGGCGGCAGCTCGAGCGGCAGCGGCACGACCCTCGCGACGGTTCGCGCGGCCATCAACGCCTCCACCGGTACGGCGGCCACCCTGACCGGCGCCGGAGTCGGCGTCGCGCTCATCGACACCGGCGTCGCCCCCGTCGCCGGGCTGCCCGCCTCGCAGATCGTCAACGGGCCCGACCTGTCGTTCGAGTCCCAGTCCCCGGACCTGCGCTACCTCGACACGTACGGCCACGGCACGCACATGGCCGGCATCATCGTCGGCAACGACACCGCGTCCGGGACCGTCGGGCTGGCCCCGAAGGCCAAGCTGACCTCGATCAAGGTCGGCACCGCCAACGGCGCCGTCGACGTGTCGCAGATCGTCGCCGCCGTCGACTGGGTCGTGGCCCACCGCAACGACGACCGGGCGAACCCGATCCGCGTGCTCAATCTCTCGTACGGCACCGGCGGCACCCCCGACTCGTGGAGCGACCCGGTCCAGTTCGCGGTCGAGCAGGCGTGGCTCAAGGGCATCGTCGTGGTCGCGGCCGGCGGCAACGGCGGCAACGGCGACATCACGCTGACCGACCCGGCCAGCGACCCGGCGGTCATCGCGGTCGGCGCCGCCACCACCAAGGGCACCACGAACCCCACCGACGACGACTTCGCCAGCTTCTCGACGATCGGCGGCAACAACCGCCGCCCCGACTTCATCGCCCCCGGCGAGTCGATCCTGTCGCTGGCCGACCCCGGCTCCAACGTCGACCTGTCCTACCCGTCGGCGAAGGTCGGCACCACCCTGGTGCGCGGCAGCGGCAGCTCCCAGGCGGCCGCGGTCACCTCGGCGGCGGTCGCGCTGCTGCTGCAGGCCCGCCCGACGCTGACCCCGGACCAGGTCAAGACCGTGCTCAAGACCTCGGTCAGCACCACCTCCGGCCTGGCCAACGCCCGTGCCGTCGGCGAGCTCAACCTGGGCGCGGCCCTGGCCAGCCAGAACACCTGGGCGTCGGGGTGGAACCGGTCCAGCGGGACCGGCGCGCTCGAGGGCGCCCGCGGCCCGAGCCACGTGGTCCGCGACAACGTGACGCTCAGCGGCGAGAACACCGTGTGGGGGCCGATCAGCACTCCCGCGTGGGCGCCGAGGAGCGCCGCCCAGACCGCCTGGTCCGGTGGCACCTGGCTCGGGTACCGCGTCGCCGGCGACAACTGGACCGGCACCTCCTGGGCGTCGAAGACGTGGGCCGCCGCGACCTGGTCCGGGAAGCCCTGGAACGGCGCGTCGAGCTGGACCGACCCCGACTGGTCGGGGCACTACTGGTCGGGCCACTACTGGTCCGGGCACTACTGGTCCGGCCACTACTGGTCCAGCGACGACTGGTCGACGGCCTCCTGGAACTGATCGAGGTCCCGCACCGCGGCGACGACCGCGGGGGAGTCCTTACTGAGGATCTTGGAGTGGTTGCTCGCGACCCGGGCACTGATGCTGATGTTCGGGTTGCGGGCGACGATCGGGTCGAGGGTCGACCGGCCCTCGTCCATCTCGCCGTCCTGGCTGCCGAGGCTGTCCCCGGTGGCCAGGACGAACCGCACCGGGCGGGTCAGCCGCTCCAGGACCGGCCCGCTGGCCGCCCCGATCTCGTTGAGCTCGATGTTGACGTCGGCGTGCTCGTCGGCGCTCATCCGCGCGCCCATGCCGAGCCGGGCGGTGATCGGCAGCAGCAGCCGCATCCGGCGGAACAGCTTGCGGATGCGGGCGGCGCCCTCCGGGCCGGTCAGCCCGACCGGGAACGCGTCGACCGTCACCAGGCCCACGACCCGCTCCGGGTGCCGGTCCGCCCAGTGCCAGCCCAGGACGCCGCCGTAGGACCAGCCGACGAAGATCGCCCGCTCGACCTTGCGGGCGGCGAGGACGGCGTCGAGGTCGCGCAGGCAGGCCTCGAACGAGTAGTCGGCCGAGCGCTTGGACTTGCCGCGGGCCCGCTCGTCGTAGCGGATGTGCCGGTAGCCGTCGCCCAGCCCGGCGACGACGTGGCGCCAGTGCGACTGGTCGGCGTAGGCGCCGTTGAGGTAGACGACCGGCAGGCCGGAGCCGCCGGTGTCGGTCACGTAGAGCGCGGTGTCGTCGACCGGAACCCAGTACTGCTGCTGCTGTGTCATGGTGAGAACGATCGCGGGCCGCCCTGACACGGAACCGCCACTGTGCTGACACCGCCCGGGATATCGTGGACGACCGTGATAGCGCTGGCGTTCGCCGTGGCCGGCGCGCTCGGCTACGGCATCGGCTCGATCGCCCAGGCCGCCGGCGCCCGGCGCAGCCGCGACACCCTGCGCGCCCTCGGCCACCCCCTCTACCTGGCCGGCCTCGCCTGCGACCTGCTGGCCTGGTTCGCCTCGCTCGTCGCGCTGCGGACCCTGCCGGTCTACCAGGTCCAGGCCGTCCTGGCCGGCTCCCTCGCGGTGACCGTCGTCGCCGCCCGGCTGTTCCTGGCCGCCCGCATCCGTCCGCGCGACGCGGCGGCGGTCGTGGCCACGATCCTGGCGCTGGCTGTCGTGGCCGCGGCCGCCGGGCCCCAGGACGAGGTGCGGCCGTCCGCGGCGCTGCGGTGGGGCCTGGTCGCGGCGGCGGTCGTGCTCGCGGGCGGTGGATGGCTCGCGACCCGTGCGCTGCGGCCGGCCGCGGCCGCGCTGGCCGGGCTCGCCTACGGGGGCGCGGCGCTGTGCGCGCGGGCGCTGCCCGTGCCCGGCCACCGCGGTGTCCTCGCCGTCGCCGGCTCGCTGCTGGCCGAGCCGCTCACCTGGGCCCTGGCCGGGTTCGGCGTCACGGGGACGCTGCTGTACGCGTTCGCCCTGCAGCACGGGCCGGTCGGGCCGGTGACCGCGGTGCTGTGGATCACCGAGGTCGTCGTGCCGTCCGTGGTGGGGGTCGCGGTCCTGCACGACACGGTCCGGGCGGGCTGGGCCCCCGCCGCCGTGCTCGCGGTGCTGGCCACCACGGCCGCCGCGGTCGTGCTGGCCACCGCCCCGGCCACCGCGACCGCCACCGCGGAGGGCGCCGAATAAGCTGTGCCGAGTGGGATGGGAAGCACTGCGGCTCTGGGGTGGGGACGCCACTCGCCTCGAACCGCTCACCGGCGGCGTCGCCAACGACGTGTGGCGCGTGCGCGTCGGCGGGCGGATCGCGGTCGGCCGGCTCGGCACCCGCGGCGACGCCGACCTCGCCTGGGAGACCGGGCTCCTGCGCCACCTCGACCGGGCGGGGCTGACCGTTCCGGTCCCGATCCCCACCACGGACGGCCGGCCGTTCGCCGACGGCCTCGTGGTGATGACCTACGTGGATGGCGGACCGCCCGAGACGCAGGACGACTGGCGCCGCGTGGCCGGCGTGCTCCGTGAGCTGCATCGCCTGACGCGGGGCTGGCCGCAGCGGCCGGGCTGGCGGTCCTCGACCGACCTCCTGCACGCCGAGACCGGGACGAAGATCGACCTCGGCGCGATGCCACCCGAGGGCGTCGCGCGATGCCGGGCGGCGTGGGCGCGGCTCGCCGGACGCGAGACGTGCGTCGTGCACGGCAACCCTGCCAACCCGGGCAACGTCCGGGTGGCCGCGGGCCGGGTCGCGCTGCTCGACTGGGACGAGTCGCACGTCGACGTCCCCGACCTCGACCTCGTGCTGCCCGGCAACGCCGCCGGCCTCGACGACGGCGCGCTCGACATCGCCGGGCAGGCGTCGGCCGCCTGGGAGGCCGCCGTGTGCTGGGACGACGACTACTCGGCCCGGCGCCTCGCCGAGGTCCGGGCACTGTGAGAACGGGCCACGGCCGCCCGGCCGGCGCGCGAGAATGGGGTCGCGGGTATGAGATGGACCTCGTCTTCGCCGACTGAGTTGCACCCAGTGCATCGTTGCACCTAGTGTAAGCGGACGTGAGTGATCATGGGGGACGGCGGGAGGCGCTCAAGGCCCGCCACCGCGCGGCCATCCTCGATGCCGCGCGGAGCCTCATCGACGAGCGGGGCGGGGCACACTTCTCCGTCGACGAGCTCGCCGATCGGGCCGACGTCGCCCGGCGTACCGTCTTCAACCACTTCGCGTCCCTCGACGACGTCCTGCTCACGCTCGGCACCGACGTCCTCTCCGTCGTCATCAACGACTTCCTCGCGCAGGTCGCGGCCGCGCCCGTCGGCGACGGCAGCCGCGCCTCCATGTTCGACGAGCTCGCCCGCACCCTGCGCGCGGCCGACCTCGCGGCGGTGATCGTCTCCGTGACCGCGATCGTCGGGGTGGCCGGCGAGGACGACGCCCGCTCCCCGATGCTCACGCACACCGCGTTCCGGCGGACCGGGGGCGCGCTCGCGGCCGAGGTCACGCGCCGGTACCCCCGGGCACACCCGCTCGATGTCGAGCTGCTCGTCAACTCGCTCATGAGCGGCATGACCGTGATCGCCGGCCGCTGGATCGCGATGACCGGCGCCGCCCTCGACGACGAGTCCCGGGCGGTGTGGGACGACCTACTCACCCGGCTCCTCGACAACATCCGCAACGGATATCTGCCCGCCTGAAAGGACTACCGCGGCCATGGCCGAACTGTTGTACCGGCTCGGGCGTTTCAGCGCCCGCCGCCACTGGGTGGTGATCGCGACCTGGATCGTGGTCATCGGCCTCGCCGGGGGCGCCTACGCGCTGTTCCACGGCTCGCTGTCCGGGGCGATCACGATCCCGGGCACGCCCACGAGCAAGGTGGCCGACGAGCTCGCGGCGAAGTTCCCGAAGGCGAGCGGGGGCAGCGGTACCGTCGTGTTCGCCACCACCTCCGGCTCGGCCTTCACCGACCAGCAGAAGGCGGGCATCGCGGCGCTGCTCAAGGACCTCGGCGGCGAGCCCGGCGTGAAGGCGACCACCGACCCGTTCCAGACCCAGGCCGAGCGCGACGCCCAGCAGCAGAAGATCACCGACGGGCGGGCCCAGCTCACCCAGGGCAAGCAGCAGCTCGACGCCGGGCAGGCCCAGCTCGACACCGGCAAGCAGCAGCTCGAGGCCGCCCAGCGGCAGCTGGACGCGGCCAAGGCGCAGGCGCCCGGCTCGGCCCAGCTCGCGGCCCAGCAGCAGCAGCTCGACCAGAAGAAGCAGGAGCTGCAGGCCAGCCAGCAGCAGATCGACGCCGGCCGGGCCCAGCTCGAGGCGCAGGGCAAGCAGCTCGAGGTCGGCGCGCAGCTGATGGACCTGGCCAAGGAGCTGCGCACGGTGTCCAAGAACGGCTCCGCGGCCGTCGGCGTCGTGCAGTTCGACACCCCGACGAACGAGGTGCCGAAGGAGGTCAAGGACGACATCGTCCAGAAGGCCGCCGACGCGAAGATCGACGGGGTCGAGGTCAACGTCTCCAACGACATCGCGCAGACCGTGCCCAGCGTGCTCGGCCCCGGCGAGGTCATCGGTGTCGTCGTCGCCGCGATCGCGCTGTTCGTGATGCTCGGCACGCTGCTGGGCGCCACCCTGCCGCTGCTCGGGGCGCTGCTCGGCGTCGGCGTCGGGGTGCTCGCCGCGCTGTCGTTCTCCGACGTCGTCACCATGATCTCGGTGACGCCCGTGCTCGGCGTCATGCTCGGCCTGGCCGTGGGCATCGACTACGCGCTGTTCATCCTCAACCGGCACCGGCGCCAGCTCAAGCAGGGCGTGGAGATGGGGGAGTCGATCGGCCTGGCCAACGGCACCTCCGGCAACGCCGTGGTGTTCGCGGGCTCGACCGTGCTCGTCGCGCTGCTCGCCCTCAACGTCACCGGGATTCCGTTCCTGGGGCTCATGGGTACCGTCGGCGCGGTCTGCGTCGCCGTCGCCGTGCTCGTCGCCATCACGCTCACCCCGGCGCTGCTGTCGCTCGTGGGCCTGCGCATCCTCAGCCGCAAGGAGCGGGGCCGCATCGGTGAGGCCGCCGCGCTGCCGGCGGTGCCGCAGACCCCGATGTCGACGGGCCGCTCGGTGCTCACGCTCATCGCCGGGGTGCTCGTGCTCGGGGTCATCGCGATCCCGGCCGTGTCGATGCGGCTCGGGCTGCCGGTGGGCTCCTCGGAGGCGCCGGACTCGCAGCAGTACCGCGCCTACAAGACGGTCGAGCGGGAGTTCGGGGCCGGCGTGAACGGGCCGCTGCTCGTGGTCGCGCACCTGCCCGGCAAGCCCACCGGCAACGACCTCACCGCGATCGAGGCGGCCATCGGCGCCAAGCTCGCCGCCCAGCGCGACGTGGTCGCGGTCGCCCCGATCGGCGCGTCCGACGACGGGACCGTGGCCGCGTTCCAGGTCGTGCCCAAGGACGGGCCGTCCAGCGAGTCGACCGCGCAGCTCGTGCGGGACCTGCGCGGCGCGTCACCGCTGAGCGTCGGGGCCGGGAAGGTCGAGCTCGGCGTGGCCGGCAACGCCAGCGGCAACATCGACGTGTCGCAGCAGCTCGCCGATGTCCTGCCGCTGTACCTCGCCCTCGTCGTCGGACTCTCGCTGATCATTCTGATCTTCGTGTTCCGGTCGATCCTGGTCCCGCTGACCGCGACCGCCGGCTTCGTGCTGTCGCTGCTGGCGGCGTTCGGCGGCCTGACCGCGATCTACCAGTGGGGCTGGCTCGGCGGGATCTTCGGCGTGCACGACCCGTCGCCGGTGCTGAGCTTCCTGCCGACGATCGAGATCGGCATCCTGTTCGGCCTGGCCATGGACTACCAGCTGTTCCTGGTCTCGGGGATGCGGGAGGCGTACGTCCACGGCGCCCCGGCCCGCCTCGCCGTGCGCCGCGGCCTGCACGCGGGCCGGGCGGTCGTCACCGCGGCGGCGATCATCATGATCGCCGTGTTCGCCGGCTTCATCTTCTCGGAGTCGGCGACCATCCGGCCGATCGGCTTCGGGCTCTCCTTCGGTGTGCTGGTCGACGCCTTCGTCGTGCGCATGCTGCTCATCCCCGCCGCGATGCACCTGCTGGGCCGCTCGGCCTGGTGGCTGCCGAAGTGGCTCGACCGCATCCTGCCCGACGTCGACGTGGAGGGCGCGAAGCTCGAGCGCACCCACCCGGTCGACCCGCACGCGCACGCCGAGCCGGTGCCGGCCGAGGCCGCGACCGGCACGGCCTGAGTCGTCGCCGCTGCCCGGCCGGCCTCGAGCCGGCCGGGCCGTGCGCCGTTCAGGCCGGACCGGTGCCGGCCTGAGCCGCGACCGGCGCCGGCCGGGCGTCCGCCCCGGTGCCGCCCTGGGTGCCCGCGCGGCCGGGCAGGAGGAACGCGAGCACCAGCGCGACGCCGGTGAAGCCGACGGTCCACCAGAACGCGATGTCGAACGCGGCCGCGAGCGAGCCGGTGCCGGTGGCCGAGGTGGCCAGGACGACGGCGAGCAGCGCCACCCCGACCGAGCCGCCGACCTGCTGCACGATGCGGGTCACGGTGCTCGCGTGCGGCACCTGCTCGCGTTCCAGGCCGACGAACGCGACCGTCATCAGCGGGATCATCACGATGCCCATGCCGAGGCCCCGCACGAACAGCGTCGCCAGGAGCCACCAGGTCGCCGTGTGGTGGCCGGCGAACGCGAACGGCACGGTGCCGAGCCCGACGAGCGCGAACCCGAACACGGTCACCGAGCGGGCGCTGAGGCGCTCCATCAGCCGGCCGGCGACGCTCCGGCTCAGCAGCGAGCCGACGCCCTGCGGGATCAGCAGCAGGCCCGCGCCCAGCGCGTCGGTGCCGCGCAGCTGCTGCCAGTACAACGGCAGCAAGAGCATCGCACCGTAGAGCGACGCGCCGGAGAGGAACATCAGCGCGGAGGCGGCCCACGTCGGGCGGGAGCGCAGCACCTCGAGGTCGACGAGCGCGGCTCCCCGGCGGTGCAGCGCCCACAGCACGAACGCGACCAGCAGCACGGCGCCGGCGATGAGCGGCGCGAGGACGTCGGCGCGGCCGAAGCCGCCCGGCTTGGTCACGTCGGACAGACCCCACAGCAGCGCGACCAGCGACGGAGACAGCAGGACCAGGCCGACCGCGTCCAGCGGGGCCCGGCGCCCCGGGCCGTCGGCCGGGATCATCCGCCAGGCCAGCAGCAGCCCGGCCAGGCACAGCGGCACGTTGACCAGGAACAGCCAGCGCCAGTCGCCGACGCCGAGGATCAGCCCGCCGATCACCGGGCCGAGGATCGGGCCGACCGCGGCCGGCAGCGCGACGGTGCTCATGAGCCGCGCCCGGTCCGGGCCGCTCGCGGCCTGCATGACCATCGTGGTCAGCAGCGGCATCATGACGCCGCCGCCGAGGCCCTGGACCACGCGGAACGCGATGAGGCTCGGGGCGTCCCAGGCGGACGAGCACAGCACCGAGCCGAGCAGGAACACCGTCAGCGCGGCCATCCACAGCCGCTTCGCGCCGAGGTGGCTCTGCAGCCAGCCGACGAGCGGGATGACCACGCCGAGGGCGAGCAGGTAGGCCGTGGAGACCCACTGGATGGTGCCCACGCCGGCGTGCAGGTCGGCGCCGAGCTCGTGCAGGGCGACGCTGACGATCGTGGAGTCGAGGATGACCGCGACGGCGCCCACGAGGACGGCGACGGCGGTGCGCATGGCGGTTCGGTCGGTCATCGGGCCACCTTAGATACGCGTGTGTACCTAATTGACCGTACGGCGGCATGCTAAGATACGCAAGTGCATCTTAAAACGCGTCGACGCGGCACCGACCTCGAGGACGCGATCCTCGACGCGGCGTGGGAGGTGCTGAACGAGCACGGCTACGAGGGCTTCACCTTCGAGGCGATCGCGGCGCGGGCGGGGACGAGCCGGCCGGTGCTGTACCGCCGCTGGCCGCAGCGCGACGACCTGCTCCTGGCGACCCTGCGCAAGCACTGGACCGCGGCGCCGATCGAGGTGCCCGACACCGGCAGCCTCCGCGACGACGCCGTCGGCGTGCTGACCAACGCCGACGGCTCGCGCTCCCACTGGATCACCATCGTCAGCGTCCTGCTCGTCGACTACTTCCGCGAGACCGGCCAGAGCTTCAGCGACCTGCGCGCCGCGATGCGCCCGCCGGGCCTGGCCACGCCGTTCGAGCGGCTCGTGGCCCGCGCCGTGGAGCGCGGCGACCTGCCGGCCGCGCCGCGCTCGCCCCGCGTGGTGAACCTGCCGTTCGACCTGCTGCGCCACGAGATGCTGATGACCCTGCGCCCGATCCCGCCCGAGGTCATCGCCGAGATCATCGACGACGTGTGGCTGCCGCTGCTCTCCGCCACCACCGGTGCCCCATGAGGCTGCTCATCGACGACCTGCGCGACTTCCTCGACCCCGCCCCGGCGCACGTGGCGCGCACGAGCCTCGCCGGTCTGGAGTTGCTGCGTCGGCACCGTCACGAGCGCATCGACGAGCTCTGGCTCGACCACGACCTGGGCGGCGACGACACCATCTGGCCCGTCGTCGAGGAGCTGGAGCGGGCCGCCTTCGAAGGCGCCCCCTTCGACGTCGGCACCGTCTACGTGCACTCCGCCAACCCGCCGGGCGCCGCGAGGATCCTGCGGGCGCTGCGCCGCTGGAACTACCGCGCGGTGGCGGCCACCCAGTCGGCCGCCGTCGGCTACCGGGGCGTGTGAGACTCCAGGCCTGGCACCGCGTCCACCATGCTCGGCCTCGGGCTGGTGACGCGGTCGCGGAAGCCGCTCGCGCCGCGGCGCTCGCCGCGGCCGGACTCCCGCGTCGTGATGCGGCGGCCGGGTGCGGCCCCGCGCGAGCTGCCCGCGCTCCGGCCCGCGGCCGTGCCCGACGCTGGAGGAGCCGCGGGTCGGGGCGGTGCGGCCGGCGCCGTCGGCCCGGGGGTGGCGTGGTTGGATCAAGTATGGAACTCGGCATCTACTCGTTCGGCGACCTCGCCGGCGGCGCGCCCACAACGGTCCGGCAGCGGCTGGCGAGCCTGGTCGAGCAGGCCAGGTACGCCGACGCGGCCGGGCTCGAGGTCTTCGCGCTCGGCGAGCACCACCGCGCCGACTTCGCGGTGTCCGCGCCGGAGGTGGTGCTCGCCGCGATCGCGTCGGTCACCGAGCGCATCCGGCTCAGCTCGGCGGTCACGGTCCTGTCGACGCAGGAACCGGTGCGGGTCTTCCAGCAGTACGCCACCCTGGACCAGCTCTGCGGGGGCCGCGCCGAGATCATCGCCGGCCGCGGCGCCTTCACCGAGTCGTTCCCGCTCTTCGGCTACGACCTGCGGGACTACGAGACGCTGTTCGACGAGAAGATCCGGCTGCTGCTGCGGCTCACCCGCGAGCAGCGCCCCACGCACAACGGCGAGGCCGTCGCGCCCCGCGCGCTGCAGGAGCCGCTGCCGGTGTGGATCGGGGTCGGCGGGACGCCGCAGTCGGCGGTGCGGGCGGGCGTGCTCGGCGCGCCGATGTTCCTCGCGCTGTTCACCGGGCCGGACCCCGCCGCCCGGCTCGTCGAGCTCTATCACCGCGCCGCCGGGCAGGCCGGTCACGACCCGGCGGCCCTGCGGGTGGGCAGCGGCGGGCACATGTTCATCGGGCGCCGCTCGCAGGAGGCGAAAGAGGCGTTCTTCCCGTACTACTCCGAGTACTTCAAGTTCCACCCGCGAATGCGGGGCGGGATGCCGCGGGAGGTGTACGACGCCTGGCTCGCCGACGGGCTGATCGTCGGCAGCCCCCAGGAGGTCGTCGACCGGATCATGCGGCATCACGAGGTGCTGGGCAGCACGCGGTACGTCGGGCAGTTCGACGTCGGCGGTATGCCCGACGGCATGGTGCGCGAGAGCCTGGAGCTGTTCGCCACCGAGGTCGCCCCCGTGATCCGGCGCGAGACGGCGACTGCCCCGCCGAGCGCAGCCTGAAGGAATAGTTAACAAACCTTGACATTAGCGGGCCGAGCCACTCTCATCAATGTATGCGTAGGTGGAGAGGTCTGGCGATCGGCGCCGGGTGCGTCGCGGCCGCCGTGGTGGCGATTTCCGCGTGGGTGCTGCCGGCCAGCGCCGGCACGAACGCCGTCGGCGATCCGGGCTTCGAGTCCGGCCTGGCCGGGTGGTCGTGCGGCGGCACCGTGAGCGCGGCGACGGGCACGGTGCACTCCGGGACGTACGCGCTGAAGGCCACGCCCAGCGCCGCCGACACGGCCCAGTGCACCCAGACCGTGCCGGTGTCGCCGAACACCGCCTACACGCTCACGGCGTGGGTGAACGGCAGCTACGTCTACATCGGAGCCTCCGGCGCGAGCATCTGGACCCCGTCCACCGGCGGGGCGTTCCAGCAGCTCTCCACGTCCTTCACGACGTCGCCGACCACGACGAGCGTGACGGTGTTCGTGCACGGGTGGTACGGGCAGCCGACGTACTACGCCGACGACTTCGCGCTCACGGCCGGTTCGGGCGGCGGCGGTACGACAGCACCGCCGACCACCCCGCCGGCCGGCCCGTCGCCGACGAAGAGCCCGTCACCGACGAGTGGCCCGAGCCCCACCAAGAGCCCGACCACCAGCCCGACCACCAGCCCGACCACCAGCCCGACCATCAGCCCGACCATCAGCCCGACCGCCGGCCCGACGGGCGGCACGGGACCCGGTGCGAGCCTCGCGGCCTGCCCGTTCTGGTCCGCCGTCACCCCGCCGGCCCGGGTCGTCGGGCCGAGCCACAACGCGACGAGCCAGGCCCCGATGATCAGCCTGAGCGGCCGGCTCCCCGCCCCGTCCACGGTGACCGGCTCACTGAGCGGCTCGAGCGTGACGATCACGTTCAGCCGGGTGGCGGGCGCCGTGGCGTACCGCGTCTGGCGCAACAGCCAGTCGGTCGGCTGGGTCGACGACTGGGGCCAGGCGACGCTCTCCGTCACCGACAACGCACCGTGCCGCAACGCGCACTACACGATCGCGGCCCTGCGCTCCGACGGCAGCGACGCCTCCACCGGCGCGCTGTCCCAGCCGTACATCCTCGCCGACAGCGGCGCCGTCCAGCCCTACGCGCTCACCCCGGGAACCCAGTTCCAGTACGAGATCACGTCCTACAACGACGCGGGCCAGACCGCGAGCGGCTTCAACACGGCGCTGGGCATCTGCGCGGTCGACACGCGGTACATCCCGTGGGGGACCCGCTTCAAGGTCGACGGGTACGGCTACTGCTACGCGGCGGACATCGGCACGTGGATTCAGGGCCAGATCGTCGACGTGTGGCTGCCGGGCGCCGAGGCCGACGCCTGGGGCGTGCAGCGGCGGACGATCACCATTCAGTAGCACCACCGACGCACCACCGAAGCACCACCGAAGCACCACCGACGTATCGCCTGACGCGTGGCCGGTTGCGGCTTGGCCGGCCGGCTCACGCGTGCGGGGCGTGCACGACGCCGGCCGGACGACCAAGGATGTCGCGAGCGCCGGTCGGGTCGCACGATTGCTGCGTGGCGACCCCCGGCCTGCGCGGCTGGTTCGGCGGCGACCTGTTTTCGCTGCACGAATGGGCCACCGGAGACGCCGGGGTGGCGCGCACCCACCTGACCCCCGTGACCGCAGGAGCCGGCTGCCCGCCGTCACCTGTGGCGAGCCGGTTCGCCGCCTCACCGAGGACGGCGTCCAGCTCGGACCCCGCTGACGCGGCGAGCGCCGACGGCTGGGCGGTTGTCGCCGCGCACGACGGTCGATAGCGACCGGACATCGTTCGCAGCCTATGTCTCTCGTGATCTTGCCCGGGTCGTATCGCGCGGCCCGCCCGGTGCTTGGTGGCTCGAGCCGGACGATGGCCGGGATCGGTGCGGCCCTCGTCCGCTCTTCGGGGGGATTTTCCGTCAGGCGAAACGATTCGACGCTGACACGGAAGTCCCGGAGCGCTACGGCGGGAGATCGTCCAGCGCGGCGGCGGTGATCGGGCCGCCCCGCGTGACGTTGTGTTTTTCGGCAGTCGGAAGGTTTTGCTTTCCGTTCTTCACGTCACGGAACAACGGCAGTTCGCCATTGACACAAGCGGCATCGATGTCAATATTGGTGACGGGTTCGAGCGGTCTTGACGAGCGAGTCAAACAATTTAGGAGAGTCAATGATTGTGCCGATTAGTGACTCTATCTACTATCCGGTCAGTGACGTAATAATGGTGCGGGGCGAAGGCATCTACGTCTACGACGACGACGGAAACCGCTACATCGACTGCGCCTCCGGGACATTCAATCTCAGTCTCGGATATTCGCACCCCGCCGTTGTGTCGGCCATGCAGAAACAGGCCGAGAGCCTCGTGCACGTCACTTCTTCGTTCCAGACGGAGTCGGTCAACACGCTCGTCCGGCAACTGCTCGCCGCCGCACCGGCGAACCTCGTCAAGGTTCACCTGAAGGTCGGCGGGGGCTCCGAGGCCAACGAGGGCGCGATCAAGATGGCGCAGCACGCCACCGGCCGCGGCGAGGTGATCTCACTGTTCCGCAGCCACCACGGCCAGACGATGATGACGACCTCGCTGTCGGGCAACGCCTTCCGCAAGGCGCCGTTCCCGCTGCTGTACCCGGGCTCGCTGCAGGTCCCCGACCCGTACTGCATGCGCTGCTTCTACGGCCAGCGACGCGACACCTGCGGGCTGATGTGCGTCGAACGCATCGACGACTTCCTCGAGTACGCCAGCGGGGGACAGGTCGCGGCGATCATCCTGGAGCCGATCTCCGGCAACGGCGGCAACATCGTGCCGCCCGAGGGCTACCTGCCCCGGCTGCGCGAGTTCTGCGACGAGCACGACATCCTGCTCATCTTCGACGAGATCCAGACCGGCATCGGCCGCACCGGGCGGATGTTCGCCGCCGAGCACTTCGGCGTCCGGCCCGATGCCATCACCGTCGGCAAGGGCCTCGGCGGCAGCGGCGCGCAGATCGCCGGCATTCTGGCCGGTGAACGTCTCGCCGGGCTGCCCGCCCACCACCACTCGTTCACCTACGGCGCGAACACGCTGGCCGCGGCCGCGGCGGTCGCCGCGCTGGAGGTCATCGACCGGCCCGAGTTCCTGGCCAACGTCCGCGCCACCGGCGAGCACATCATGCAGCGACTGCGCGACCTGCAGCGGCGGATGCCGGTCGTCGGCGACGTACGGGGCGTCGGGCTCATGATCGGCATCGAGCTCGTGCAGCCGGGCGGCGCACCGGCCGTGGACCTGGCCAACGAGGTCGCGCGCCGCGGGTTGGGGCACGGGCTGCTGCTGCGCACCTCGCGGTACGGCTACGGCAACGTGGTGAAGATCCGGCCCCCGCTCATTCTCACCCACGAGCAGGCCGACGAGATCTGCGACGCGTTCGAGACGGTCCTGCGGGAGGTCATGGCGTGAAGGACCTCGTGACCGGCACCGCGGCGGCGGTGCGCAGCGCCTTGCTGGCACAGGTGCACCGCCGGCGCAGTGTGCACGGCGATTCGCCCGGCGGCGACGCCCAGTTCGACATCGACAAGGTGGCCGAGGAGGCGGTCTGGGAGTACGTCTGGCGGCACGCGCCGGTGCCCGTGGCCGTCTACACGGAGGACGAGGGCTTGCGGACCACCGGCCCCCGGCCCGAGCACGTGCTCGTCGTGGACCCGATCGACGGCACCCGGCCCGCCTCGGCCGGGCTGGAGATGGCCACCGTCTCCGTCGCCGCGGCGCGGATGGGCGAAGGCCGCCCGACGGTCGGCGATGTCATCGCCGCGCACGTCTTGGAGATCAAGTCCGGGGCATGGTTCTACGCGGACACCCGCAGCGGACTGTGCACGAGCGGCCACGACCGGCCGGTGCCGTCCTTGAGCCCGAACACCGACCTGACCCGGATGTTCTGGTCGCTGGAGCTCAACGGGCACCCGATGCGGCTCATGTGCGACGCCTACGGTCACCTGGTCGACGCCTCGGCCAACACCGGCGGGGTGTTCGTGTTCAACAGCGCGTCGTACTCCATCACGCGCATCATCACCGGCCAGCTCGACGCGTTCGTCGACGTGGGCAACCGCATCCTGCGCGACCACCCGGAGACCGAGGCCGCGTTCCGGCGGGTCGGGCGGGGCAGCGTCCTGCACCTGTTCGGCTACGACATCGCGGCGAGCGTCTATCTCGCCCGTCGTGCGGGTGTCGTCATCACCGATGCCTACGGCGATTCGCTGGACACCATGCCGCTGCTCGCCCTGGACCCCGCCAGTCAGCGTTCCTGTGTCGCGGCCAGTACACCGCGGCTGCACGCCGCGCTGCTGGAGTCCATCACCTGGAACACCGTCACCGGAGGTACACCGTGAAAGCGCTTGTCCTGCAAGAGGATCGAAGCCTGCGCCTCGTGGAACGGCAGCGCCCCGTCTGCGCCGCGCCCGACGACGTCATCGTCCGCATGACGCAGGCCGGCATCTGCGGCACCGATCGCGGCGTGCTGCTCGGCAAGTTCCATGCGGATGCCGGCGTGGTGATGGGCCATGAGGCCGTCGGTGAGGTCGTCGAGACCGGGGCGGGTGTCACCACGCTGCAGCCGGGCGACCGGGTCATCATCAACCCGACGCTGTACTGCGGACTGTGCCACTGGTGCCGCCGCGGCGCGCTCAACTTCTGCCTGAACAAGACGGGCAACGAGATCGGCATCGACCGCGACGGCGCCTTCGCCGGGTTCATGCGGCTGGAGGAGCGGTTCCTGCATCTGGTGCCGGAGGGGATGTCGGACGACCAGGCCGTGCTCGCCGAGCCGATCGCTTGTGTGCTCAACAACCTCGAGGCCGCCGCCATCCGCCCCGACGACGAGGTCGCCGTGCTGGGCGGCGGGCCGATCGGCACGCTCGTCGCCCTCGTCGCCGGCCACTTCGGCGCCGCGGTGCGGGTGGTGGAGATCGACCCGTACCGGCGCGCCGCCGCCGAGGCGTTCCTGGCCGCCGTACCCGGCTGCACGGCGCGCGTCGAGGAGCCCGGTGCCGTCGCCGCACGCTCGGCGTCGCTCGTCGTGGACAGCGTCGGATCGCTGAGCGCGGAGGCGTGGGAGCTGGCGGCGAACCTCGGCCGGATCGTCGTGATGGGGTTCAACGACCGCGCCACGTGGACGATGCGCCCGCTGGAGCTGCTGCAGCGCGGCCTGCGCGTCATCGGCGCCGGCGACTACAACAGCCTGCTGTTCGACCGGGCCGTCGACCTCGCACGCCGGCTGCCGCTGTCCGGCCTGATCAGCCACCACGTGCCCATCGACCGCTTCGACGAGGCGCTGGCCGCGATCGGGGCCGACGGCGGCGACCACGGCCGGTACGCCGGCATGAAGGTCGTCATCGATCTGCGGGACGCGGCATGAGCACCGGATATCCGTTCGGATACGAACGACCGGTGATCTACGGCGAGTACCCGTACTACCGCGCGGACCCCGATCGCTGGGGGCCGAACCTCGCCGCGCTCGCCGAGGCCGGTGTCGATGTCGTTACGTGCTACGTCCCGTGGCGTTTCCACGAGTACGCACGCCACCGCTACGACTTCCGCGGCGCCGGCGACAAGCAGCGCGACCTGCTCCGGCTGCTCGACCTCGCCGCCGCCGCCGGGCTGCGCGTGCTGCTCAAGCCCGGGCCGTTCATCCACGCCGAGGTGCAGCTCGGCGGTCTGCCGGACCGGGTCAGCCCGACCGTCGATCCGCGGTTCGCGGCGGTGCTCGACGTGCGCGGCCGGGCGGTGACGTCGCAGGGACTCGCCCTGCCGAGCCTGTTCTGCCCGCTGTACCGCGAGGAGGTCCGCCACTGGCTCGGTGCCGTCGAGCGGCACGTCCTGGCGACCACGCTGGCGCCGCACGGACCGGTCGTGGCGGTGCAGCTGGGCAACGAGGGAATCTACAGCGACGCCAACCATCCGGTGACCGCGCACGATTTCAGCGCACCGGCCGTGGCGGCGTTCCGGCACGACACCGGCCGGTCCGGCGCCGGTGACCCGTCGACGTGGCCGGCCGAACTGCGCGAGGCCTGGGCCGAACACAGCGGCACGGTGCTGCGCCGGCACTACCTCGACCTGGCCGAGGGACTCTCGCCGGCCGTACGTCAGGCGGCGACGGTCAACCTGCCGTTGCCGGCGCTCGACGGCCCGGCCGGTGGCGCCGCGGCGTGGTTGCTGCGCACCGCGCCGCTGGCCGGGCTCGGGTTCGCGCTGGGGTACACCGGCTGGGTCGGCAGCGTCGCGCGCAGCCGCAGCGCCTTCGCGTCGCACTGGTTCGGGGTGCGCGCCCGCCGCTACAGCAACGTCGAGGACAACTGGGGCTTCACCTGGACCGACCCGGCCTTCGACCGGCCCGGCAACGCGATGTTCCAGGCGCTGCTGGCCCTCGCGCTGCAATCGCGGACCTACAGCGTCTACACCGCCTGCGCCACCGAGCACTGGGGCGCGGCGATCGACTTGGACGCGCAGGCGCTGCTGGCGGAGGGCATCGACCCGCTCGACCACGCGCCGCCCTACTGCCCCGGTGCGCCACTGCGCGAGGACGGCGGCACCGGCGCGAACATCGCCGCACTGCACGCCCTGCGCGACGTCGTCCGATCGGCCGCGCCGCTGCCGGAGTCGTTCAGCGCGGACCTGGCGCTGCTGGTGCCCTCGGCGCTCGCCCGGGCCGAGGCTTGGCCGGAGGAGACCGCACCGGCCGGACCCGCGCTGCGCGACGCCGCCGAGCTCTGCGTCGAGCTGATGGAGCGGCACCAGTACCGGATCGAGGTCTTGACCGAGGAGAACGCCGAGGACAGTTCGCTGCCGTGGCTCGTGCCGGTGGGGCCGGACGGGCCCGGCGAGCGGCTGGCCGGGCTGATCCGCGACCGCCGGCGCGCCGGTCACCTGGTCGTGCTCCTCACGGGCGCCGGCGGTGCCCCGCGCACCCCGCACGACCCGCTGCCGGCGTTCCCGCTCGCGACGCGCGATCGGGCACCGCTGCTGCGGATACTGCCGGCGCCGCGGCACGCGCACCCGGCGACCGATCCCGCCGTCGTCCTGGTGCACACCGGTCCCGACGGCGCGGCGCGCACGGTCTTCGTGTTCAACCTCGGCGCCGAGCACGCCACCGTCCGCCGGGCGATCGACGGCGGCACGGTGAGCGTGGAGGTGCCGCCCCGCAGCGCGGCCCTGCTGCGTCGCGCCGGCGACCGGTTCAGCCGCGTCATCACCAGCGCCGAGCTGGACCCGCCACCGCCACCGCCGACGGGCATCTTCGCCACCGTCCCGGCCAGCATCGAGGAGAACCCATGACCGCCGACACCATCGCCCCGCCCGCGGACATCACGTTCGACAACACCGTGCCGCGCGCGCTCGTCGACCGCGGCGACACCACCACCGTGCTCATCACCAGCTGGGTGAAGACCCCGACGTCGATCACCGCCGGGGCGGTATGGCCGCGGCTGGGCGGCTACTACACCCTCCTGGATCACCAGCGGCACGACCCTCTGCTCGTCCTGGAGACCTTCCGGCAGTGCGCGCTGCTGCTGGCCCACGTGGTCGACGACGTGCCGCTGGCGACGATGCAGATCCTGCGCGCGGCGCACTACACCGCCGACCCGGAGGGCCTGCGCATCACCGATCGGCCGACGGAGGTCGTCGTCACCATCGACTCCGGCCGGATCGAGCCGCTGGGTCACGCGATTCTGCAGACGTCGATGGACTGCCGGCTGTTCCGGGACGGCCGGCTCGTCGCGAGCGGTGGCGGGCGGGTGATCGTGCCGCCGAACGACCGATACCTGAAGGTGCGCGGCCGCGACCCGCAGGAGGTGAAGATGCCCGCCGCGGCACCGGAGGCGTCCGTGCCGCCGGCGAGCGTCGGGCGGGCACTGCGGCGTGACGTGGTCATCGCGCCCGGATCACGCCCCGGCGCCTACCTGCTGCACATCGATGCCGCGCACGCCAACTTCTTCGACAACCCCACCGACCACACCCCGGGCATGCTGCTCACCGAGGCGATGCGGCAGGCGGTCGTCGCCGAGTCCGGCGACCCGTACTTCGCGCCGATGAGCCTCGCCGTGCGCTTCCACCGCTTCGTCGAGCTCGACCAGCCGGGCGAGGTCCTGGTGCGCCGCACCGGGCAGGGCTTCCACACCGAGGTCCGGCAGGCCGGCAAGCTCGCCGCGCACGCCGACTGGCCCACGACCGGCCACGCCGATGGATGAGCTGCTCGCGGCCGGCGCGGTGCGCACGATCGCGGCGCTGCGCTCCGGCGCGGTGAGCCCGGCGGAGCTGCTCGACGCCGTCGAGGCCCGCATCGCCGAGACCGAACCGCGGCTGCACGCGATGACGGCGGTCTGCCTCGACCGCGCCCGGCGGCGACGAGCCGGCCACGACGGCCCGCTCGCCGGGCTGCCGGTCACCGTGAAGGACGTCGTCGACGTCGAGGGGGTGCCGACGACGTTCGGATCCGAACCGTATCGCGGCCACGTGCCACGGCGCTCGGACCGGCTCGTGACCCGTATCGAGGCCGCCGGCGGCGTGATCGTGGGCAAGACGAACCTGCCGGAGTTCAGCGCCGGCGCCGACACCGTCAGCCCGGTCGGCGGTCGCACCCGCAATCCGGCCGATCCGTCCGTGTCGTGTGGTGCGTCCAGTGGCGGCGCCGCGGTCTGCGTCGCCGCGCACCAGGCGTGGCTGGCCCACGGCGCGGACACCGCCGGTTCGATCCGCATCCCGGCCGCGTTCTGCGGCGTGGTCGGGGTGCGGCCCACGCCGGGGCTCGTCACCACCGACCGCGACGACGATCCCTCCGGGCTCGAGGTGCACGGACCGCTGGCGCGCACCGCCGCCGACGCCGCGCTGTTCCTGCGGGTGCTGGCGTCCCAGGACCTGCCGTCGCCCGAGCCGGGCGCCCGGCTGCGGATCGCGTTCAGCCCGGACCTCGGCGCCGCCGCGCGGGTCGAGGACGAGGTCGCCGCGGCGTGCGCCGGTGCCGTCGCGGACCTCCTCCGGCTGGGGCACCAGGTCGAGGAGGCGGCGCCGCCGGTGCGCGGGGTCCACGAGGCTTGTCTGATCCTGCTCGGGCGGCGAGCCGTGGCGCTGCACGCCGAGCGGGTCGAGCGGCACGGTACGGCGCTGGGCCCGGCCCTGCGCGCCGAGGTCTCCGCCGGGCTGGCGATTCCGGCCGACCGGGTCGCGTCCGCGCTGCGGCGCCGGGCCGAGCTGCGGGCGGCGATGCAGACGTTCTTCGGCCGGTTCGACGTCCTCGTGACGCCGGTGTTCGGTGTCGGGCCGTGGCCGGTGCCGGACGGCGTGAGCCCGTACCCGGACGAGCCCTACCTGAGCCGGGGCGCGGCCGCGTGGCCGCTGACGACCCTCGCGCCGATGGCCGGCTGCCCTGCGGTCGCGGTGCCCTGCGGCATCGCCGGCGGGCTGCCCGTGGGCCTGCAACTGCTCGGCGCGCCGCACAGCGACCTGCGACTGCTGCGCCTCGCCGCCGACCTCGAGACGGCCGGCCCGGACCCGGCCGCCGCGACCGCCGGGCCGGCGACCCGCGAGGGGAGGCGATCGTGAACGAGTATCCGGCCGCTCGTGCGGTGCCGGACCTGGTGCCCGCGCGGTACGCGGACTGGCGGGAGGAGCGCCCGGCGACCCGGGTGACGCTGCCGGACGGGCGGCCCGCCTGGCTGGTCACCCGCTACGACGACGTGCGCAGCGTGCTGCGGAACCCGACGCTGAGCTCCGACACGACCGCGCCGGCCTGCCCTCGCTTCGGCTCGGCGGTGGAGGTACCGCCGCTGAACACGACGATGATCGCGCTCGACGGACCTGCGCACTCCCGGCTGCGCCGCATGCTCGCGCCGGAGTTCTCGGTCGCTGCCGTCGCCCGGCTCACGCCGGTGGTCGATCGGATCGTGCAGGAGTCGCTGGACCGGCTCGCGGCCGGGCCGCATACCGTGGACGCGCCCGCCGACCTGGTCGAGGGGTTCGCGCTGCCGGTCGCCTCGCGGCTCATCTGCCACATCCTCGGGCTGAGCTACGAGGCACACGCGACCTTCGAGCGCAGCACCCACGTGCTCTCCGCGGGCACCAGCACAGCGCAGCAGAAGCTCGATGCGGGAGCCACCATCGTCGGGCTCGTCACCGAACTCGTGGCCCAGCGGCTGCGTGAGCCCACCGACGCGGACCTCACCGGCCGGCTGACCGGACGCTACGTAGCCACCGGTGAGCTGACCGAGCCGGAGGCCGTCCACAACCTGACGCTGCTGCTCGGCGCCGGGCACCACACCTCCGCCAACATGACCTCGCTCAGCGCGCTGAGCTTCATGCGGCATCCGTCCCTCGCGCGGCGCTTCCGCGACGAGCCGCAGCTGCGGGCGAACCTCGTCGAGGAACTGCTGCGCCACCACACGATCGTGCAGCTGGGCCTGTCGCGGGTGGCGGGGGCCGACATCGCCCTCGGCGACACGGTGATCCGCGAGGGCGAGGGCATCGTCCTGAGCCTGCAGAGCGCCAACGGCGACCCCCGGCATTTCACCGGGCCGGACACGCTCGACCCCGACCGCGCGGAGGCGCGCTACCACCTCGCGTTCGGGTTCGGACCGCACATCTGTATCGGGCAGAACCTCGCCCGCGTCACCATCCGCAGCGCGCTGAGCGGGCTGGTGCAACGGCTGCCCGGCATGCGCCTCGCCGTGCCGCTGGAGCAGCTGAGCTTCAACGACGCCCTGGACTTCCACGGGCTGCGCCGGCTGCCGGTCCACTGGTAAACCGTCACCCAAGACAGGAGCAACGATGAGCACCACCGAGACCAACCGTGAACTTCTGCGCCGCTGCTACGAGTCCTACTTCGTGCACGGCAGCCTCGACGCGGTCGCCGACGCGGTCCACGAAGACTTCGTCCAGCACAGCCCGGACGCACCGTCGGGCCGGCAGGCGTACCTGGCGCACCTGGCCGAGGCCGCGTTCAAGGGCGGCACCAGCGACGTCAAGCGGATCCTCGCCGACGGTGACTTCGTCGCCGTGCATCATCATCTGCGGCTGCGCGACGACAACGGCCCCGGTCTGGCCGTGGTCGACCTGTGGCGTGTCCAGGACGGCAAGCTGATCGAGCATTGGGACGTCGAGCAGCCGGTGCCCGACTCGCAGAGGGTCCCCAACGGCATGTTCTGACGGACACCTGGGCAGGCGCGCGCAGCCGGACAACGCGGTCCGTGCGCGCCCGGCCGCACCGAGAACCTGCACAGATGCGAGGAGACCGTCACCGTGACGATCGGCCTAGAACTCGTACGAACCTCCAACGATCGGGTCTTCGAACTTCTCGACGCGCTCGCGTCGCTCGGCCCGGGGGCGCACCGGCTCCGGGACGTCGCGGCCCGCGCCAGACTCGCGACACCGACCGCCCATCGCATCCTGCAGGCCGCGATCCGCGCCGGCACCGTGTCCAAGGCCCAACGCGGTCAATACTCGCTCACGAGCCGCGCCGGATCGCCGGGCCCGCAGTCCGTCCCGTCCGCGCCGGCCACCGCGACGCGGCACAGCGCACAGGACGCGACCGGGCCCGGGAGCCTGTCGCTGGCGATCTCCCGCCGCATCCGGATCGGTCTGGCCGCCCTGCAGAAGGCGACCGGACAACCGGTGCTGCTGTACGTCCCGCTCATCCTCGACGCTCCGATGCGGTACTGCCTGGCCTATTTCGCCCCCGAACGAGACGAGCTGCTCGGCGACGCGGAACGGTTGCTCGCCACCGACATGGTCTTCTGCGCACCGCTCACCGTCGACGCGGCGGGACGGCTGATCGAGGCGCACATGATGGGCCACCTGCCGGGCCGGGCGGACCAGCGCGAGCGCGCGATCCTGCAGGCCGGCTACACGTACGGCCCCTCGCCGGTCGCGGGCTGGGACACGCTCGCCGCGCCGCTGCGCCGCTACGGGCAGATCGCGGGGGCGATCTGCGTGGCGGCGCGAACCGCGTGGCTGGAGGAGCACCGGGACCGGACGGTCGGGCAACTGCGGCAGCTCGCCTCGGAACTGAGTGACGAGATCCCGCCGCGATAGCGCCGCGGGTCCCGCACGGAAGGAAGGACGCTCGATGACATCGAAGACCCCCGCGGTCGTGCTCGGCGCCGGCATGGCCGGCCTGCTGGCGGCCGCCGCCCTCGCCCGAACGCCCGACGTCGGTGAGGTCGTGCTCGTGGAACGTGACCGGCTGCCGCCCGGCCCGCACCCGCGGCGTGGCCTGCCGCAGGGGCGGCACGCCCACGTGCTCATGTCCAGCGGTGCCCGTGCGATCGAGGCGCTGCTGCCCGGCACCACCGAACGATGGCGCGCCGCGGGGGCGCACCGCATCGGACTGCCCGACGGCTACGTGATGCTGTTGCCGCAGGGCTGGCTCCCTCGCGGCGAAACCGGCCAGTTCGTCGTCAGCTGCAGCCGGGCGCTGCTCGACTGGGTGGTCCGCGAGCAGGTCCTGGCGCTGCCCGGGGTGCGCCTCGCCGACGAGACGGAGGCCGTCGCCCTGTGCGGCGACGCAGCTCGCGTCGACGGGGTCGAAGTGCGCGACCTGCGCGACGGCAGCACGCGGCGGCTCGACGCGGGCATCGTGGTCGACGCCACCGGCCGCGGTTCCCGGGCACCGCACTGGCTGGCCGCGCTCGGCCTGCCGAGCGTCGACGAGGACGTCGTCGACTCAGGGCTGCGCTACGCGACCCGGGTGTTCCGGGCACCGGCGGGTGCGCAGACCGCCTTTCCGATCGTCAACATCCAGGCCGATCCGGAGCAGGACCGCCCGGGCCAGACGGCCGCGCTGATGCCGATCGAGGGTGGTCAGTGGCTGGTGACGCTGTCGGGGACCAGAGGTGGTCAGCCACCCGCGGACGAACGCGAGTTCGTCGGCTTCGCCCGGGCCATGCGCCACCCGATCGTCGGCGACCTCATCGCGGGCGCCGAAGCCATCGGCCCGGTCTCGGTGACGAACAGCACCGCGAATCGGCGCCGGCATTTCGAGCGGCTCGCCGCGTGGCCGGACGGCTTCGTGGTGCTGGGTGACGCGGTCGCCGGCTACAACCCGGTCTACGGCCACGGCATGACGGTCGCGGCCCACGGCGCGGCGGCCCTCGCCGCCGTGCTCGACACCGTGCCGGTACAGCGACCCGGCGTGGCCCACAAGGTGCAGCGGCGGCTCGCGTCCATAGCGGCGGACGCCTGGAGCCACGCGACCGGGACCGACATCCGCTTCCCCGGCGCGCGCGGTCCCGCGCCGTCGCGGGTCGAGCGGGCGATGTGGCGCTACCAGAGCCGCCTCATGCGAACCGCGCTCGGCCGGCCGCGGGTGGCTCGCGAACTGGTCGAGGTGTTCACGTTGTCGGCTCCGGCAAGTCGCCTGATCCGCCCGCGGATCGTGCTGGCGACGCTGCTCGGGCCCGGCCGCGCGCTGCTGCGGCAGCCTCCGTTCACCGCGACGGAACGGGCGGCCGCGGCGCTGTGAACCCGCCGTGCCGGGAGGTGCCCGAACGCGGTTCCCGGCACCGCGCGGCCCGGCCCGACCGGACCGCGCGACCTCTTCCGGTTGCGGTGGACCCACCTGGGGAGGTACTTTCGATACGCAACGGTAGCGTAGCGAAAGTGGTGACGGCATGACGCAGCGCCCGGTCATGGGGCGGCCCCGCGACGTCGGTCGTGACCTGGCCATCCTCGACGCGACGTTGGCACTGTTGACCGAGGTGGGATACGAGCAGCTGTCGATCGAGGCGGTGGCCGGGCGTTCCGGGGCGGCGAAGACGACGATCTACCGCCGGTACCGCGACAAGGCCGCACTGGTCGCCGCCGCGGTCGAGCACCGCTCGCCGGCCCGGCCTCCGCAGCCCGCGGGCGAGAGTCTCCGGGAGGATCTGCTGTCCCTGGTGGCGTGGCTCGCGCACAGCATCGCCGAACAGGAGGTGGGTCTGCTCGGGGCGCTGTTCGCCGGCATGCGCCACGACGCGCGGCTCGCCGAGGAGATGCGGCGGATGCTGCGGCGGGACGAGTCCGCGATGACCGACGGGCTGGTCCGCCACGCCGCCGGGCACCTGGCGCCGGGGGCGGCAACGCTCGTTGCCGAGGTTGCTCCGGCGCTGATCGTGCACCGCATTGTGGTCGCGGGCGAGCCGTGTGACGCCGCCTTCGTGGCGCATCTCGTCGACGACATCCTCCTGCCGCTCCTGCGCCGCACCTGACGAACACCTTTGGAGACATGATGAAGGCAGTACGCTATGACCGTTTCACGGGCATCGATGGCATCTACCTCGCCGAGGTGGCCGAGCCCGTGGCCGGCCCGGGCGAGGTGGTCGTGCGGGTCGAGGCCGGCGTGCTCAACCCCGGGGCGCTCCCGGCGCTGCACGGCAGTTCGTACACGCCGGTCCGCGATCTCGCCGGTGACGTCGTCGCGGTCGGTGCCGACGTGCGCGGCTTCACCGTCGGCGACCCGGTGCTCGGCCGGCTGCAGAGCTGGGACGCCCACGCCCAGCTCGTCGCCGTTCCCGCGGACCAGCTCGTGGCCAAGCCGCACGGCCTCTCCTGGGACGTGGCGGGCTCGCTCTACACCACACCGATGGCCGGCCTCGGCGCCATCCGGGCGGTGCAACCCCGGCCGGGCGAGACGATCGTGATCTCGGGCGCGTCGGGCGGCGTCGGGTTCACCGCCGCCCAGCTCGCCCTCCGAGCCGGAGCGACGGTGATCGGCCTGACCAGCGCCGCACATGCCGACCTGCTGCGACGGCACGGCATCGAGCCCGTCGAGTACGGCGACGGCGAACGGGAGCGGATCCGCTCCACGGCCGACCGGGTCGACGCGTTCATCGACGCCGTCGGGGGCGGCTACATCGACCTCGCCATCGACCTCGGCGTCGCGGTGGACCGCATCGACACCGTCGTCGACTACCGCGGCGCGCAGGAGAAGGGCGTCAAGTCGCTCGGCACGACCGACGCCGGCGGCCTTCCGGCACTGGCCGAACTGGCCGCCCTCGCCGCCGCCGGAGACCTGCACATCCCCATCGGCGCAACCTACCCACTCACCGCCGTGCAGGACGCCTACCGGGCCTTGGCCGAGCGCAAGACCCACGGGCGCATCGTGCTGCACCCCCAGGATCTCGGCTGAGTTCACGTCGCCGCCCGGCCCGCCGCGGACCCCGCGCCCGTCGTCACTGACTGCGCGCGTCGGCCGGGCGAGAGGCGGCGGTGGGCAGGGTCAGGCTCACGGTGAGCGCGCCGTCGCGGGCGACGTGGTGGCGCAGCGTGCCGCCCATGGCCTCGGTGAGCGCACGGGCAGTATCCATCGGGATGCTGCGGTCAGCGTCGACGCCGACCGTGCCGGGCGTTGCCCGGGTGCGCCATTCGTCCACGGCCGGTGGATGCCGGCCGTCGCCGGTGACGTCGATCGCGAGACCATCGGGCAGGACGTGCACGCGCAGCGTGGGCTGCGCCGGCCGTGGGGTGCGGCGCAGGGCATCGGTGGCGAGGCTGGTGATCACGCGGGTGAGCAGGTTGGCATCCGCGATGACGTCGGGCATGTCTTCCGGGGCGTCCACAGTGATGTCGCGGCCTCCCGGGCCGAGGTCTTCGAGGGCCACCGACAGGACCTCGTCGAGTTCGACGGGGCGCAGGTGGATGTCCAGCGCTCCCGCGTTGGCCTGCGCGAGGTGCCGCAGGTCGGTGAGCACGCCCGCGATGCGGTCGAGACCGGCGCGCCCGGCCGCGGTCCGGTCCTGTCGCTGCGGGACGCTGAGCGGGTCGTCCGTGGCGAGGCGGTCGAGCGTGTCGCGGACCAGGGTCAGCGGCTCCTGCAGTTCCCGCTCTGTGGCCAGCAGCATCGTGGTGCGCGCCCGGTCAGCGGCGATCTGCTGGTCGGCGCTGGCCACCTGCTCGGCAAGCCGCTGGCGGTCGCGGCAGGCGGCGAGCTGGGCGGCACACGCCACCAGCACCCGCTGGTCGTTGTCGCCCAGGACACGGCCCCGCGCGGCAAGGGCGAGCGACGGTCCGGCCGGGACGCTCGTGTCGGCCTCGCCGGGCAGCTCCGGTGGGCGGTCGCCGGCCGATGCGAGCACCTGCCAGGGCCGCTCGGACGTGCTCGTCGACTCCCGGCCGAGGAGGCTGACCGCGTCCAGGGCGAAGAGCCGGCGGATACGCTCCATCTGGGCCGGCAGATCCGGCTCCCCCAGCGCGGCGCGGGCCAGCGAGCTGAGCGCGGCCGCCTCGGCCGACGCGCGCACGGCCCGGCGGGTCTGCCCGGTGGCGGTGTCGATCGCCCAGCCGAGGATCGCCGCGACCGCGAGGAAGAGCGCCAGCGCGGCGATGTCGTCCGGCCTGGTGAGCAGCATCGCGTGCCGCGGTGGCATGAACCAGTAGTCGGCCAGCAGCGCGGCCGCCAATGCCGTCGCGGTGGCCGGGTACAGGCCGCCGGTCAGCGCCGCGGCGATGACGGGGAGCAGGTAGCCCACCAGCACGCTGGAGTGGGTGAAGTGTGCTTGCAGCCCGGCGAACGTGACGGCGGACAGCAGCACCACCGCCAGGACCACGGTGGCCAGATGCTGCCGGGCACCCCGCCCTCTGCCCGCCCGTGGCAGCCGCAGCCCGGGTGCGCCGGCCGCGTGCTCGTGCGTGACCATGTGGACGTCGATCGGCCCCGACTGGCGGATGACCCGGGCGCCCACGCCTTCACCGGTCAGCGCCGACATCAGCCACGGCGTGCGGCTGGCGCCGAGCACGATCTGTGTGGCGTTCTCGGCCTGGGCGAACTGCAGAATCGCCCGCGCCACATCGTCGCCCACCACCTGGTGGTAGGCACCGCCGAGCGACTCGACGAGCACGCGCTGGGCCGCCAGCGCCGGTTGGCTGCCCAGCGTCAGACCCCCGCTGGGAATGACGTGGACCGTGAGCAGTTCGGCGCCCTGGATGCGTTCGGCGATGCGGGCGGCCCGGCGGATGAGGGTTTCGCCCTCGCGGCCGCCGCTGAGCGCGACCAGGATTCGCTCGCGGGTCTCCCAGCCCGTGGCGATGCCGTGCTCGGCGCGATACTGCTGCAGGCACTCCTCGACTCGGTCGGCCACCCACAGCAGGGCCAGCTCGCGCAGGGCGGCGAGGTTGCCGGGGCGGAAGTAGTGGGTCAGCGCCGCCTCGATCCGGTCCGGCGGGTAGACGTTGCCGTGCACCATGCGACGGCGCAGCGCCTCCGGCGTCATGTCGACCAGTTCGACCTGCTCGGCGCGGCGCGCCACCGAGTCCGGCAGCGTCTCGTGCTGCGTGATGCCGGTGATCTGGCGCACGACGTCGTTGAGCGACTCCAGATGCTGGATGTTGAGCGTGGTGACCACGTCGACGCCGCGGTTGAGCAGCTCTTCGACGTCCTGCCACCGCTTGGCGTTGCGGCAGCCGGGAGCGTTCGTGTGCGCCAGCTCGTCGATGAGCGCGACCTGCGGATGCCGAGCCAGCACCGCGTCGAGGTCCATCTCGGTCAGCCGGGCGCCGCGGTACACGATCTGACGCCGGGGCACCAGCTCCAGGCCGTCGGCCATCGCCGCGGTGAGCCTGCGACCGTGTGGCTCGATGAACCCGATCACGACGTCGGTCCCCCGCGATCGGCGGCGTTGCCCCTCGGCCAGCATGGCGTAGGTCTTGCCGACTCCGGGCGCCGCGCCGAGGTAGATACGCAACCGCCCCCTCGGCGTCGTCGTGCCGGTCTGGCGCTGTGGTGCCGGTCGGGGCGAGGCTCCGGTCGCGGCAGGGCTGGTCATCGGTGGACACCTCCGGCGGAGCGCTCACCGCCCCGCCGCGGTCGACTCGACGTGCAGTGACCAGCCGACCGGCACCAGGACGTTGACCTGATGGTTCTCGCCCAGGCTGACCGTCACGTCGCCGATGTGGACCGGGCCGTCGGGCTTGTCCCGCCGGCCTTGGTCCGCGGCGAAGGACGCGATCCACGACAGTGCGGCATTCCAGTTGATCGCGACCTCGTTGGTGGACCAGGACTCGATGTCGTCCAAGTAGCAGAACTGCGGTTTCGGGTGTTCCCCGCTGGGCGTGTGCAACAGGACCTTCCTCGCCTTCGGGTCCTCCAAGCCGGGGTTCGGCCCGCCCGCGATGGATCCCGCGGGCGGCCGGGGCAGCCTCGGGTCGAGCTGGTGACCGTAGATGCGGCTGTGCTGGTTCTGGGAGTAGCGGCTGCCGTAGCCGGTGACGAAGGAGTTGTTGAGGGCATTGCGGCCGAGGATGAAGTCGAGGCCTTCGAGGGCGCCGTCGCGGTACCGGCGGTCGCCGGTCAGATCGAAGGCGGTGGCGATGACCATGAGCTTGTTGAGCACGACGCTCGTGGAGCCCCAGGTGTACTCGTTGTCCCCGATCGGTACGCCGTAGGCCTGCTCGCGGATGGTCTGCAGAACGTGGTCCGCGGCCTCACGCACCGAGGAGCGGGCGGCGTCGCGGTCGTTGTCGGCCAGTTTGCTGGGCACCGTGGCGAGGTCCATCCGGCCGAGCGGCGCGACGAACTTCCAGTCGGGCCCGGTGCCGCGGAAGGCGTCGCCGGTCCAGTACGGCGAGGAGCGCAGGAAGTCGAGGTACGGCTGTTCGCCCGTCGTGATGAACAGCTCCGCCGCGGCCCAGTAGAACTCGTCGCGGACGTCGGTGTCGTCGTAGGGGCCGCCGCCGTTGCTGTCGTCCGGCCTGGCGTACATCGCCGGATGGTCGTTGGCGGCTTTCCACGCGGTGCGGGCGGCGGCCAGGCAGCGGTCGGCGAACGGGCCGTCGAAGGATCGGAACAGCCGGGCGGCCTGGGCCGCGGTCGCGGCGAGGTTCAGGGTCGCGGCGGTCGACGGCGGGTGCAGCTCGCGGATCTGCGGGTCCTGGTCGGGCAGGCAGGGCAGGCCCGTCCACGCGCGGTCGTGCATCTTGTGATGGGCCATGCCGGCGTTGGGCTTGCCGTCCGGGATCTGCATCCGCAGCATGAACTCGAGCTCCCAGCGGGCTTCGTCCAGGATGTCCGGGACCTTGTTGCCGCGCTCGGGGATGCCGAGGGTGCCGTCACCCAGCGCGGCCGGGTTGCCGGTCTTCGCGATCGTGGAGCGCTCGTACTGGCCGAGCAGCTGGGCGGTGGCGATGCCGCCGTTGACGACGTACTTGCCGTGGTCACCGGCGTCGTACCAGCCGCCGCGCACGTCCAGCCAGTAGTCACCGACCCCGGGCTGGCAGGGCACTGTGGTGTCGCCCTGGTTGGGCGGCACCTGGACGTGGCCGGCGGGGCGGGCGTAGCCGGACGCGAGCGCGTCGTCGATGGCGATGCCGCTGCGCTGGACGTAGAAGAAGTGCGCCGCGTCGCGGCGCAGGCCCTCGTAGACGGAGCCGGCGATGACGAACGGGAAGCTCTGCTGCCCGTCGACGCGCAAGGTATAGCCGGCGCCGGCCGTGGTCACCGCCGTGAAGTCGATGGTGTGCACCTTCTGCCCGGACGACGTGTCGAGCCCGCGCGGGTTCGACCGGCCGGACGCCACGACCTCGCCTGTGCCGGAGACGACCTGCCAGGACAGCGGGTCGGGCGCGTCGGTCACCACCGTGGCGTGCTTCGGGCCGTCCGGCAGGTAGCCGACCTGGTTGACCCGCACCGGTGGGTCGGTCCTCGGGACGTACCAATCCCACGGCTCGCCGCCGACCAGCGAGACGTCGTCGAGGGTGAACGTCCACGGCTCGCCGGACCCGCCGATCTGGAAGGAGACCTGGCCCCGCTCGGTCTCGAGGTTGGAGGTGAACGAGGAATGGTACTGCTGAAGGTCGGTGGTGAGCTGCACGTCCTGCGACCACGCCGCCGTGTACGGCGGGTCGCTGAGCTGCACCTGAGCTTTGATCGTCACCGGCCGGCTCGCCGACGCGGTGAACGAGATCGCGTACGGCGTGTTGGCGTTCAACCGGATGTCGTTCTCGCCGACGAGCACGTCCCAGGGCTGGTGTGTGCCGCCGGGCACCTGCACCCGCAGCCTCCCGTCGGTCGCCGCCAGCGCCGTGCCGGCGGAGAACCAGCCCGCGGTGTCGTTGCCGTCGAACGTGCCGTTGAACACCTGCTCACGCGGTTCCTTGACGGTGACCATGCCTCGACCATGCCTCCGCCGACGTGGCGTCACCACCTGATGTGACTCGTGGCCGATGCTCGCGTCACGGCCCGTCGCCCGATGAATCACCATTTCGGCGTGGGCTGCGTGATGGCCGACGGCCACTCGACGCCGCCGAGCTCACGAGGTGCCGTATCCGCCGCCGCCCGGTGTCTCCACCACCAGCACGTCGCCCGGCTGGACGTCGACGGAGCCGCAGCCGGGGAGGCGGACGACGCTGCCGTCGGCGCGTTCCAGCCGGTTGACGCCGAGCGCGCCGGGTGAGCCGCCGGCGAGGCCGTACGGCGGCACACGCCGGTGGCCCGACAGGGTGCTGACGGTCATCGGCTCGAGGAACCGGATGCGGCGCACCGCGCCGTCACCACCCCGCCACCGGCCGGCGCCGCCGCTGCCGTGCCGGACGGCGAACTCGTCCAGGAGCACCGGGAAGCGCCATTCGAGGACCTCGGGGTCGGTCAGCCGGGAGTTCGTCATGTGGGTCTGCACCACCGAGGCCCCGTCGAACCCGTCACCGGCGCCGGAGCCGGAGGCGATGGTCTCGTAGTACTGGTGCCGGTCGTTGCCGAAGCTGACGTTGTTCATCGTCCCGGACCCCTCGGCCTGCACGCCGAGGGCGGCGTAGAGCGCGCCGACGATCGCCTGTGACGTCTCCACGTTGCCGGCGACCACGGCCGCGGGAGAGACGGGCGCGAGCATCGAACCGGCCGGCACCACGATGCGCAGCGGGCGCAGACAGCCGTCGTTGAGCGGGATCTCGTCGGTGACGAGCGTCCGGAAGACGTACAGCACCGCCGCGGTGACGACCGACGAGGGTGCGTTGAAGTTCGTTGCCAGCTGCGGTGACGTGCCGCTGAAGTCGATCGTCGCGTCGCGGCCGGCGTGGTCCACCGCGATCCGTACGGCGATCGTCGCCCCCGAGTCCATCTCGTAGCGGTACTCGCCGTCGCCGAGCGCGGCGATGACGCGCCGTACCGCCTCCTCGGCGTTGTCCTGGACGTGCCGCATGTACGCCTGCACCACGTCGAGGCCGAACTGGTCGATCATCCGTCCGACCTCGTCGACACCCTTGGCGTTCGCGGCGATCTGCGCGCGCAGGTCGGCGAGGTTGGTCGCCGGGCTCCTGGACGGGTACGGCGCCTGTGTGAGCAGCCGGAGCGTCGCATCCTCGCGGAACCGGCCGTCCTCGACCAGCGGCCAGGCGTCGAGCAGCACGCCCTCCTCGTGGACGTCGCGACTGGTCGCGGGCATCGAGCCGGGCGTGAGCCCGCCGATCTCGGCGTGGTGGCCCCGGGAGGCCACGTAGAACAGCACCTCGGGCCGGTCGGCGTCGAAGACCGGGGTGACGACGGTGATGTCGGGCAGGTGGGTGCCGCCATGGTAGGGATCGTTGATCGCGTAGACGTCGCCGGGCCGCATGCCGGTGTGGCGGCGGATGATCTCCTTGACGCTGGCGCTCATCGAGCCGAGGTGCACGGGAATGTGCGGTGCGTTGGCGATGAGACTGCCGTGCGGGTCGAACAGCGCGCACGAGAAGTCCAGCCGCTCCCGGATGTTGACCGACTGCGCGGTCGACTCCAGCCGGGCGCCCATCTGCTCGGCGATCGACATGAAGAGGTTGTTGAAGATCTCCAGCAGGACCGGGTCGACCTCGGTGGTCGCCCCGGATGCCGCGTCGCCCGGCCGACTCCGTTCCAGGAGCAGATGGCCGTGCTTCGTCACCGCCGCCCGCCAGCCGTCGTCGACCACCGTGGTCGCGTCCGCCTCGGCCACGATGGCCGGGCCGCCGACGGTTTCGCCAAGGAGCAGGCGTTCCCGCTCGTACAGCGGCACCTCCCGCCAGGCTCCGCCGGTGTACAGGCGGGTCGTGCCGGGCGGCCGTGCGGCGGCGCGCTCCGGCGCGCCGGTGGACTCGCCCAGCCGGGAGAGGTCCGGGGGCTCGGTGAGCCCGACGGCCTCGACCGAGACCGCCTCGACGATCAGCGGCCGGTCCATGAGGTACGCGTACATGCGCCGGTATGCCGTCCGGAACGACGCCACCATGGTGTTCAGCTCGGCGAGCCCGACCGGCAGCGCGGTGTCGGTGCCCTCGAAGCGCAGGTGCACGCGGCGGTGCACCCGGATTCGCCGGGCCGGCACGTCCTCCTCCAGCAGCTGCGAGCGCGCCGCCGCCTCCAGCGCGTCCGCGACGTCGGTCAACCGTCGCATCGCCTCGGGTTCCAGGCGGCTCTCCACCGACTGTTCACGCATGACGGTGGTGTCGGCGAGGCCGATGCCGAGCGCGGAGAGCACACCGGCCATCGGCGGCACGAGCACGCTGCGGATGCCCAGCGAGTCGGCCACGGAGCACGCGTGCTGCCCGCCGGCGCCCCCGAATGTCGTGAGCACATATCCCGTGACGTCGCGGCCCTGCTGTACCGAGATGCGTTTCACGGCGTTGGCCATGTTCGCGACCGCGATCTGCCGGTACCCCTCCGCGACCTGCTCCGGCGTGCGCTCGTCGCCGGTCTGCCCGGCGATGGCCGCGGTCAGGTCGGCGAACCGCTGTCGCACCACGTCGGCATCCAGCGGCGCATCGCCGTCCGGGCCGAAGACCTTGGGAAACGTCGCGGGCTGGATTCGGCCGAGCATCACGTTGGCGTCGGTGATGGTGAGCGGACCGCCGGCGCGGTAGCAGGCCGGTCCCGGGTCGGCACCTGCGGAGTCCGGGCCGACGCGATAACGGGCGCCGTCGAAGTGCAGGACCGACCCGCCTCCCGCCGCGACGGTGTGAATGTCGATCATCGGGGCGCGCAGCCGTACACCCGCGATCTGGGTGTGGAAGACCCGCTCGTACTGGCCGGCGTAGTGCGACACGTCCGTTGAGGTGCCGCCCATGTCGAAGCCGATCACCTTGTCGAAGCCGGCCAGCTGCGACATGCGCGCCATGCCGACGATGCCACCGGCCGGACCGGACAGGATCGCGTCCTTGCCGCGGAAGTGCCCGGCCTCGGCCAGGCCCGCGTTGGACTGCATGAACATCAGCCGTACGCCGCCCAGCTGCTCCGCCACCGCCTCGACGTACCGGCGCAGCACCGGCGACAGGTACGCGTCCACGACGGTGGTGTCGCCGCGCGGCACCAGCTTCATCAACGGGCTCACCTCGCTGGAGCACGAGACCTGGCCGAAGCCGAGTCGCTCCGCCAGCGTCGCGATCTCCCGTTCGTGCGCGGGGTACAGGTGGCTGTGCAGGCAGACCACCGCGGCCGCGCGGATGCCGCTCTCGCCCGCGCGCCGCAGATCCTCGGCCAGCCGGTCGAGATCCGGCGGGCGCAGCACGGTGCCGCCGGCCGACATCCGTTCGTCCACCTCGATCACGCGTTCGTACAGCACCTCCGGCGGCACGATGTGCCGGTCGAAGAGGCGTGGCCGGTTCTGGTAGCCGATGCGCAGCGCGTCGCCGAAGCCTTCGGTGATGACCAGCGCGGTGCGCTCGCCCCTGCGCTCCAGCAGCGCGTTCGTGGCGACCGTGGTCCCCATCCGCACCGACTCGATCCGGTCCACCGGTATCGGCGCGGCATCGGCCACCCCGAGCAGCGCCCGGACTCCGGCGACCGCCGCGTCCGCGTAGCGCGCCGGGTTGTTCGACAACAGCTTGCGTGTCACCAGCCGGCCGTCGTCCGGCCTCCTGGCGACGATGTCGGTGAACGTGCCGCCCCGGTCGATCCAGAACTGCCATCGCCCGCCTGCCGGCACGGGTCCCTCGCCTTCACTGGCCGGTCTGGCCCGAGTGCGCGCCCAGCATCGCGTGCCGCGCCATGGACGACGCGAGCTCGATGCAGTGCGCGTAATACCGGCAGGCCAGGGAGGCGTCCAGCGCCGCATCCGCGTCGACGGGAGCCGGGCCGTGCAGCAGCAGGTGGTAGAGGCGTTGCCGCAGCCCGCGTACCTCGACGTCGGCGGCTGCGATCCGCGCCTGCGTGTCGGCCCGCGGCGACCTCCCGGCGTTGCCGGCCGTGGCCATCGTGTCGACGCAGACCCGGCCCATGTGGTGCACGACGGCCTGGACGTCAGCCGGTATCGCCGGGCGTGCGGCCCGCGAACCCGCGATCTCGGCCAGCCGCCTCGCCAGTCCTTCGACACACTTGGCGTCGGCGTTGACCTGCGCGGCGGCGACGACCGTCCGCACGGCGGCCGCAGGCGACGCGCCCCGGGTCTCCGCGATCGCCAGCGCCTGGTCGTCGATGGCCTGACGCAGTGCGTACAGCGCCTTCTCGGCGTCGGGCAGAGCGCTCGTGGCGGAAGGACCGGAGCCGCACAGAGCGTCGGTGACGTGTTCCAGCGCGCGTTGCGAGCGTTCGATCACCTCGACCAGGTGACCGCTCAGGCCGCCCGATTGCTGCTGATCCCACACCCCAGCCTCCCGCTATCCGGTGAGCCTCACCCGGCGGCCTACGACGGCGCTGAGGTCGTCCGCTGCCGTCGCGAGGAGCCGGTGGCTCAGATCTGACAGGGCCCGCGCGGTGGCGAGTTCGTCACCGATCTCCGGGACGTTGCTGTCTGCCGGGTGCAGCCGGGCTGTGCCGGTACCGGAGAGATTTGTGTCGGCGTCGGTGTGCAGGCGCGCCTCCGCATAGGTGCTCTCGTCGTGCTCGCCGATGTACACGTCGACGGCCCAATGTTTGGCCGTGGTCATGACGGGCTCCTTTCGAGCGCGAACCGCGCGGTGGCGTGATGGGCGACCACCGCCTCGTGCACGTGCACCGCACCCTTGGGCCGGCCCGTGGTACCGCTGGTGAAGTGCAGCAACGCCATCGGTCGCTTCCCGCCCCGCAACCGGCGAAACCTCGCCGGTTGCGGGGGCCGGGCACATGCGGGTTTGAACGGTGTTCGCACGGGAATTTCCCGCTGGCAGACGTGCCAGTGCGAGACAGCACGCCGCCCCGGGTGGAAGTGGTCGACATGTCCGTCGAACTGCATGACGCGATCGACAGCATGAGCAAGGTACAGAACCCTGCCGAGCAGCAGCATCTGGTGCAGTCGGCGGTGGAGCTGATTCCGCCGGGGCAGCGCGCGGCGATCGTGGAGGACGTGGCCTCGTCGGTCCTCGGCAGCCCCTCCAAGTGGGTCACGAACGTCATCTGGCTGGTCGTGTTCGGGGTGCTGGCTGCCGTGGTGATAGGCGGCACGGTGCTGGGGCTGAACGCAAGCGGTAGCGGACAGACCGCGGTGTTCGGCTTCGTCGGGATAGCCCTCGGTGCCATTGTCGGCATCCTCGCCCCGCGGCCCGGAGCGAAGGCCTGAGGACTGCCCCGTATCGACTGTCCGACATGACGAAGGCCGGCACGCACCCCGAAGTGGCCGAGCCGGCGCCGGCGTCTGACGCGGGGCACGCGTCGTGCGCGTCCACACCGTCTCGGGTAGGTTGAGCCGGACCCCGGTCCGGCCGCGCACGCCCGGTCGCCGGCAACGAGCGGGCGGAGGCGCGGTGATTCGGCCCCGGACCGGAATCCGTCCCACGCCCATCCGCGCCGCCGAGGCGGCCCGCCGATGAACCTCGGCCTCGTCAGCCAGGCCGCTGGCCTGTTCGCCGTCACCAACATCGATGACATCGTCGTCCTGGCCCTGTTCTTCGCCCAGGGCGCCGGCCACCGCCACGCGGCCCGGGCCATCGCCTCCGGCCAGTACCTCGGCTTCGCCGCGATCCTCGCGGTCGCCGTGGCCGCCGCGTTCGGCGCCACCTTCCTGCCGGAGCGGGCCATCCCGTACCTCGGCCTGATCCCGCTCGCGCTCGGTCTCCGGGCGGCCGTGCACGCCTGGCGGGACCGTGGCCGCGACGAGGAGGGCCAGCACCAGCGGACCGGGCCCGGCGGGCCACGGATGCTGGAGGTGGCCGCCGTCACCTTCGCCAACGGCGGTGACAACCTCGGCGTCTACGTCCCCGTCTTCGCCACCGCCGGCGTCGGCGGCATGAGCTTCTACGGCGTCGTGTTCCTCGTCCTGCTCGCCGCCTGGATCGCCGCCGGGCGGTACTTCGCGACCCGCCCTGTCATCGCCCGCGCGCTCAGCCGCTGGGGGCACATCCTGCTTCCCGTCGTCCTGATCGGTATCGGCGTGCTCATCCTCATCGAAGGCGGGGCCTTCGGCCTCTAGCGGGCTGCCGGGGGAGTGACCCGGCCGGGGACGCGGGTTGCGGGTGCGGGCTGGTTGCCGGCTGGTCAGCGCCCGGCTGGGTGATGGACACCAGGTAGGCGTTTCGTGTCGGGCGGTTGGGCACTTCCGCGGCGCGGCCGGTGACGATCACGCCACAACCGGTCACGGTTGGAGTCCTGGAGGAGATCTTCCAAGGACGGAGTACCAACCCGTGAAGAGACATACGAGACTGCGGGCCACGGTGGCCGCCGTGTTCGGCGTGCCGGCCGCGCTCGTCGGCAACGGCGCGGTCGCGAACGCGGTCGTCGCGCCGGCGGGCGCCACGGCATCGGCGACCACGCTCGCCCAGGTCCGCTCGAGCATCGGCGCGGACACCGGCGCGGCGGCCGCCCTGACCGGCAAGGGCGTCGGCGTCGCGCTCATCGACACCGGCGTCGCGTCGGTGCCGGGCCTGCCCGCCGCCCAGATCGTCAACGGGCCGGACCTGTCGTTCGAGTCGCAGGCGGCGAACCTGCGCTACCTCGACACGTACGGGCACGGCACGCACATGGCCGGCATCATCGTCGGCAACGACAGCGCCTCGGGGAGCAAGGGCGTCGCCCCGGACGTCAGGCTCACCTCGGTGAAGATCGGCACCGCGACCGGGGCGGTCGACGTGTCGCAGATGATCGCCGCGATCGACTGGGTGGTGCAGCACCGCAACGACGATGCAGCCAACCCGATCCGCGTGCTGAATCTGTCCTACGGCTCCGGCGGCGCCGGGCAGTCGTGGACCGACCCGCTGCAGTTCGCGGTGCAGAAGGCGTGGAAGGCCGGGATCGTGGTCGTCGCGGCCGCCGGCAACAACGGCAACGCGGCCGGGGCGCTGACCAACCCGGCGATGGACGACTCGATCCTGTCCGTCGGCGCGACCGCGACCAACGGCACCGCGACCACCGCCGACGACACCCTCGCGCCCTTCACGAACCTGGCGAGCGGCACCACCGGTCAGGTCGACCTGCTCGCCCCGGGCACCTCGATCGCCTCGCTGCGGGACCCCGGCTCGAACGTCGACAACCTGTACCCGGACGCCCGGGTCGGCACCACCCTGTTCAAGGGCAGCGGCACCTCGCAGGCCACCGCCGTCGTGAGCGGCGCCGCGGCCCTGCTGCTGCAGGCCAGGCCGGCCGCGACCCCCGACCAGGTCAAGGACTGGCTCGTGCGGGGCGGCACGGCGCTGACCACCGGCACCGCGAAGACGCTGGGCCTGTCCGCGCTGAACGTCAACGGGGCGCTCGCCCGCACCGGCACGACGGTCCCCGCACCGTCGGTGCGGCTGTCCAGCGGCACCGGTTCGTTGCAGGGCGCGCGCGGTACCGCGAGCCTCACCATCGACGGCGTGAAGCTCACCGGCGAGCGGACCATCTGGGGGATCTTCGGCACCGCGCAGTGGGCGAAGTCGACCACGCCGTCCTGGTCGGGTGGCCTGTGGCTCGGCTACCGGCTCGCCGGCGACGGCTGGACCGGCACGTCCTGGGCGTCGAAGACCTGGGCGGCGGGCACCTGGACCGCGGCCCCGTGGGGCGGCAGCGTCGCTGCCGGCTGGAGCGACCCGGCGTGGTCCGGGCGAACCTGGTCCGGGCGGACCTGGTCGGCCGGCACCTGGTCGGGCCGCACCTGGTCCAGTGACGGCTGGGCCGGGGCCGCCTGGGTCTGACCCACCCATCAGGGCGTTCCCCGCTCCGGGCCCGGCGGACTCGGGTGGCCGCCGGACGCTGCTCCTGTGGGCGGCGCCAGGTCGTCCGTGTCCGCCGCCGGCCGCGGCTCCCTCAGGATTTCGATGCTGCGGATCACGATCGCGGTCACCGGCGTGGCCAGGGCCAGTCCGGCGACGCCGGCCAGAGCGCCGCCCACCAGCGTGACGAGCAGGACCGCCGGTGGGCTCATGCGCAGGGTGGCGCCGAAGACGACCGGGTTGACGAGATTCTGGAGCACGACGTTGGCGAGCACGACGACCAGGATCATCCACAGTGCGGCCGACTGCCCGCCGCTGCCGAGCGCGATCAGCACGGCGAACATCGAGGCGACCGCGGCGCCCAGGTAGGGCACGTACGTTCCGAGGAACGTGGTCACCGCGATCGCGCCCACCAGCGGTACGCGCAGTATCAGCGCGCCGATCGCGACCGCGGCGGCGTTGACCACCCCGATCAGGGTCAGCCCACCGTAGTAGCGCCTCACGACGGTGGCGGCCCGGCCGAGCAGGCGCTGACCCAGATCTGCGGGCAGCGGCAGCCGTCCGGCGGCCCTGGCGGTGATGGCGTGACCGTTCATGAGCAGGAAGAAGCAGCAAAACAGGGCCACGAACACGCCGAGCAGGACGTTGACGCTGGCGCCGAGCAGGTTGCCCAGCGCCGGCAGCAGGCCGGCCAGGAGGGTGTTCTCCGCCTGGCGCGCGGATTGGCGGCCGGACTCGGCGACGTTGCCGCTGACTCCCGCCGAGGCGAGGATGCGGTGCAGTTCGCCGACGGCCGCGTCCAGGCTCTGGCTGATCTGTTCCCCCTGGCTCGCCACGCCCCACACCACCAGCACGATCGCTCCGGCGCCCAGCACGACCACGAGCAGGAGCGCTGCCGCGGCGCCGGCACTGCGGGGCACGCGACGCCGCGCGAGACCGTCGACGATCGGCAGGAACCCGATGGCCAGAAACAGGGCCACCAGCAGCGAGATCACGATGAACCGCAGGACGACCAGCAGGAAGATCGCCCCGGCGAGCAACAGCGCCACACCGACGAGTGACCAGGCCGCGGCGCCCACCGTTCGCAGCCGGTGGGACAGGTGCCCCGACGGTGCCGGGCCGCGCCGGCCATCAGGCTGCTCTGCTCTCGGCTCAGCCATGCTCGGCACCCCCTCCGCCTGGCGGGCGCCGTTCCACGGGTCACGCCGCGCGTAGCCCTGGTCAGCGTCCACAACGCCGGCTGCGGGACGCCACCCGGGAAGGATGCGACGGGTCCTACCCCCGCCGAGCGCGGGCAATCCTTTCGGACGGCTTTCTCGAGCAACGATCGCCATCTACCCCGCACGAGCGGAGTGCCGAGCGTGACACCGGGGCGGCGGGGTAGGTGCTCGTCGTGGTCGCGTGGCTGGATCGGTACCAGCGTCGGCACGCCTGGTTGGGATTCCCGCTGGCGGTGGTCTACAAGTTCGTCGACGACCGTGGTCCGTACCTTGCCGCGATGGTGACCTATTACGGCTTCATCTCGCTGTTCCCGCTGACGCTGCTGTTCCTCACCGCGCTGGGCTTCGTCCTGGAGGCGTACCCCGACCTGCGGCAGCAACTGGTGCACACGGCGGTGGGGGATCTGCCGGTCATCGGGCCGGAGTTGGAGCGCAACGTCAGCGGGTTGCGCGGCAGCGGCACGCGTCTGGTCATCAGCATGCTCGGTGCACTGTACGGCGGGCTGGGGGCGATGCAAGCCGCGCAGGCCGGGTTCAACCACATCTACGGCGTACCGCGCTACGAACAGCCCAGCTCGGCCCGGTCCAGGCTGCGCAGCCTCGGTCTGTTGCTGATCCTCGGCAGCGCGGTGCTGCTGTCGGCGGCGGCGGCGGCGTTCGTGGCCTTCATCGATGAGCTCGCCGGCCGGTCCGGGGTGGGACTGCACGTCGTCGGCTACCTGTTGACGTTCGCGATCAATGCCGGCCTGTTCACCGCGGCGTTGCGGTTGCTGACCGCCCGGACGCTGCGTGTCCGCCAGGTCATCGCCGGCGGGTTGATCGCCGCGACGTTCTGGATGGCGTTGCAGACCGCGGGCGCTCGATTTGTCGCCGCCCGGCTCAGCCACGCGAGCGCGCTCTACGGCGCATTCGGACTCGTCCTCGCCGCCTTCGCCTGGATATATCTGCAGGCGCTCGTGCTGATGCTCTGCGCCGAGATCAACATGATCGCGAACTACCGCCTGTGGCCCCGGGCACTGCTCACCCTGTTCACCGATGATGTCGACCTGACCGAGGCCGACCGGCGGATCTACACGACGTCGGCGACCGCGCAGCGATTCAAGAGCTTCGAGACGGTGCGGGTCGACTTCGACCGGCCGTCCCGGCGATAGGCGTCGGCGAGGTGGCCGTCGGAGACGGCCCGAGTTCGGAGGTGGCGAACCGGGTGAGCCGGTAGGCGGCCAGCTCGTCGTGGTCCGTGCCGTCGAGGATCTCCGTCGCGGCGTGGCGGGCCAGGAGCGGTGCGAGGGTCATGCCGCTGTGGGAGACGATGAGGTATGTGTTCGGCAGCGTGGGCAGCCAGCCGGTCAGCGGGTGCCCGTCGACGGGCAGCGGGCGGAAGCAGCGCACGTTCTCGATCGGCCGGGCGGCGAGACCGGGGATGACCCGCTCGGCGCGGCGCAGCAGGGTTTCGCCGTGCCGGTCCAGGTCCTCCTGCGTGGTGTGGACGTCGACGAGGTCGTTGAGGTCGCCGGCCTCCAGCTGCAGCCCCCCGCCGAGCGCCGGGCGAAGGCTGAGGCCCGGCGGGTGGACGAGGCGGCCGACGGGACTGTGCGTGCCCGGCCCGGCGACGCGGGTCACCACGCACGGCGCGCTCGATCCGGGGGCGTCGCCCGGCACGATCGGGACCACCACCCCGAGCGGCTCCAGCAGCCGTCCGGTGCGCCACCCGGCGCAGCTGACGTACACGTCGGCGTCCAGACGACCGCCGTCGGGCAGCCGGACCGCGCTCACGCCGCCGGCGCCGGCCTCGACGAGCACGTCGCCGCCGGTGACGACGACGCGGGCACCGGCGGCCCGCGCCCGGGTGACGAACGCGTCGACGGCGGGGCGGCCGTGCACGTAGCCCTCCGCGGGGAAGGAGGCGACCAGGGCCGTGCCGGGCACGCGCAGCGCCGGCTCCAGCTCGACGGCCTGCCGCGGCGTGAGTTCGACGGCCGGGTAGCCCCAGTCGCGGAGCCGGTCGAGCCGCTCGGCGAGCCTACGCCGGTCACTGTCGGACTCCGCCCAGCTCAATCCGCCGGTGGGCACGTACCAGTCGGGCCGTCCGAAGCCGTCCATCAGCTCGCGCCACTCGTGCATCGCGCGCACCGAGTAGTCGTGGTAGTGGCGGGGGAGCTTCTGATTGGCGTTGAGCCAGGCCAGGCTCGTGGCGCTGGTCGCGGTGCCGGGACGGCGGGCGTCGACGAGCGTCACGTCCGCGCCGGCCCCGGCGAGGCGGGCGGCCAGCGTGGCGCCGATGATCCCGGCGCCGACGATCACGATGCGCCGCATCAGCGCAGTTCCAGCACGCGGTCGGCGGCGTCGGCGGCGGAGGGGAACGGCATGGTCGACTCCCGTTTGATCAGCCGTGCGCGGAGCCTGACGTGCTCCGGCGCCGAGTCGTGGTCCGCCTTCTCGCCGTGCTGGCCGCCGGCCGCGGCCGTCATGCGGCGCAGCAGCAGCCCGCCCGCTCTGGCGCCGAGCTCGTAGCTGGGCTGGCGGACGACCGTCAGCGTGGGGCGCACGATGGTCGTCCAGTCCTGGTCGTCGAAGCCGACCATGGAGATGTCCTGGGGGAAGCGCCGGCCGCTGGCCTGGATCGCCTGATACGTGCCGGCGGCCAGGACGTTGTCGGTGGCGAAGACCGCGGTCACCGTGGGGTCGGCGGCGAGGAGCTTCAGGACGGCCTCGGTGGCCCGGTCCCGCTCGTACGGCGCGTAGACGGCGAGCGCGGGATCGACCTTGATGCGCGCCGACTGGAGCGCCAGCAGGTAGCCGGCGAGGCGGGCCGCGCTCGGTCGCATGGTGGCGCTGTCGGCCAGGTGGTCGGTGATGCGGGGCAGTTCGCGGGCGGCCTCGGTGATGACCGCGATCCGCCGGTGCCCGAGGGCCAGCAGGTGCCGCACCGCCGTGCGGGCGCTGTCGGCGTTGGCGATCGTCACGCTGTCGATGTCGGGCCGGCCCGCCACCGGCCGGTCGAGCAGGACCACCGGGATCCGGCTGTCGCGCAGCGAGTCCAGGTGGTCGGTCTCGGTGGGGGAGCCCGTCGCGATGATGATGCCGTCGGCCCGCTTCTCCGACAGCACCCGGATCGCGTTGCGCTCGGCGGGCAGGCCGGAGTCGGTGTTGAACAGCACGACCTCGTAGCCGGCCGCACGGACCTTGTCGCTGATGCCGCGCACCGCCTGCGCGAAGAACGGGTTGCCCACGTCGGTCACGACCACGCCGATGGTCTGGGTCGAGCCCTGGATGAGGCTGCGGGCCAGCGCGTTGGGCCGGTAGCCCAGCCGTGCCGCGGCGGCGTGCACCCGCTCCGCGGCGGCGGCGCTGACCTGGCCGTAGCCGCCGAGGACGCGGCCGGCGGTCGCGGTCGAGACACCCGCCTCGGTGGCTACCTCGATCAGGCTCGGTGTTCGTGATGGGCGGTCCCGCATGGCTGTCCCCGTCTCCAGCACGTGCCCGGTCCGGGGTCGTGCGCTCGTGGTTGTCGGGCCGTCCCGGTCCTCGAACGCGCCGGGTGTCTGCTCCTGGGAAATCTTCGCCCGGGTGACTTGACGTGGTCAAGTAGGGCCTGAGAAGGTTCTCATCGTCGCCACAGAGAAGGTTCTCAGTCGAACTCCGGCCGAGTCACCGTAAGGAGCAATTCGCATGACGTTCACCGCGGTCGAGCCGACCCCGCTCGCAGCGGACCTGGTCCCGACGTTGGAACACACGGTCGCCCAGCTCGACAAAGCGCGAGCATTCGCCCGCGAGGTCGTCGCCGAGGGGGTCACCAAGGTCTTCTTCATCGGCTGTGGCGGCTCCTTCTACTCGACGTTCCCGGCGCTGGATCTCATGGAGACCTCCACCACAGAGCTCACCGCCGCCAAGATGACCAGCGCCGAGCTCATCCACCGCAAGCTCGCCGGCCTCGACGCCTCGTCCCTGGTGATCGCGTCGTCGCACTCCGGCGCGACGCCGGAGACGCTGGAGGCGGCCCAGCTGGCCCGCAAGGCGGGCGCGCGCGTCGCCGGCATCGCCCGCAGCAGTGACACCCCGCTGGCCCAGGTCGCCGATGTGGTGTTCGACTACCCGAGCAACATCACCGTCACCGAGCCGAAGGCCATCCACTTCACGCAGCTCGCCCTCGCCCTGCTGGACGCGGTCGGTGACCTGTCCGACGCGGAGGAGCGCTGGCAGGCCATCGCCGCCATCCCGACGGCGATCCCGGCGGCGAAGGCGGCCGTCGCCGACCTCGGCGCCTCCGTGGCCCGGCGGTGGAGCGACGCGGACCTGGTCTACGTGCTCGGCGCCGGCCCGAACTTCGGTGCCGCCAACGCCCTCGCCGCCTGCTACCTGCAGGAGATGAACTGGCTGCACGCCTCCGCGGTGCACGCCGCGGACTTCTTCCACGGGCCGTTCGAGATGGTGGGGCAGCGCCCCGTGCTGGTGCTCGTCGGCGAGGACCAGACCCGGCCGATCGGGGAGCGCACGGTCGAGTTCGTCAACCGCTACTACGACAACGCCGACGTGCTGGACTCCCGCGACTACGAGCTGCCCGGGGTGCCCGCCGCACAGCGCGGGCTGATCAGCCCGCTCGTGGTGGCCAGTCTGAGCCGGCGCCTGCTCGACTTCGTCGCGGCCGAGCGCGGCCACAACACCGCCGCCCGCCGATACATGTACCGGGTCGACTACTGATGCGAATGTTCGGATCCGGCGCCGCCGTGCGGGTGCTCGGTGCCGGGGACAACGTCGTCGACCGCTACGTCGACGCCGGCGTCATGTACCCGGGCGGCAACGCCGTCAACGTCGCGGTGTACGCGCGCCGGTGCGGCGCCGAGGCGGCGTACCGGGGCGTGGTCGGCACCGACGCGGCCGGCGACGTGGTGCTGGCCGCGCTGCGCGACGAGGGCGTCGACGTCTCGGGCGTGCAGCGGGCCGACGGGCCCAACGCCTACGCCGAGGTGGCGATCGTCGACAACGACCGGGTGTTCAAGGACTCGAACGACGGGGTCTCCGAGTTCGACCTCACCGAGGCGGACTACGCACGGCTGTCCGGATTCGACGTGGTGCACACCGCCTACAGCGGGTCGCTGATCCGCTCCGTTCCCCGGATGGCGGCGTACACCCGGGTGTCGTTCGACTTCTCCAACCGGCTCACCGAGTCGTACGTGGACTGGATGCTGCCGAGCCTCTACCTGGCCACCTTCTCCGGCACGGGCCTCGACGACGAGCAGACCGAGGCGTTGCTGTCGCGCGGCCTCGAGCACGGCGCCCGCCATGTGCTGGTGACCCGCGGCAGTGCCGGCGCATGGCTGGCGACCGCGGACGGCGTGCACCGGCAGCCGACCGTCGCATCGAGGGTCGTGGACACCATGGGCGCCGGTGACGCGTTCATCGCCGGGCTGCTCGTCGGCCTCGTCGGCGGCCGCGACCTGACCTCGTCGCTGGCCAGGGCGGCGAACTGCGCGGCCCTCGCCTGCTCCGTCGCGGGCGCGTTCGGCCACCCGGCCGCCGTTGCGGCCACCATGCTTCCGCATCTGCCAGGAGAGCCAACATGAGTCTGCGTATCGGTGTCGACACCGGAGGCACCTTCACCGACGTGGTCGCCTACGACGACGAGACGGGCGCGATCCACGTCCGCAAGGTGTCGAGCACGCGCGACGACCCGGGCCGGGCGATCATCACCGGCGTCCTCGAGATCCTCGAGCAGATCGGCGGGCGTACCGCCGAGGAGGTCGGCTACTTCGCCCACGGCACCACCGTCGGCACCAACGCGCTGCTGACCTACCGGGGTGTGCCGACCGCGGTGATCACCACCCGGGGCTTCCGCGACCTGCTCGAACTCGGTCGCGGCCGGCGTCCCCGCCTGTACGACCTGCAGGCCGACAAGCCCGAGGCCCTGGCCCGGCGCTCGGCGCGCTTCGAGGTGACCGAGCGGGTCCGCCACGACGGCCGGATCGAGACGCCACTGGACGAGCACGACGTGCGCAAGGCCGCCGCCGCCATCAGCGCGCGGGGCATCCGGTCGGTCGCGGTGTGCCTGCTGTACAGCTTCCTGCGGCCCGAGCACGAGCGGCGCATCCGGGAGATCCTGCACGAGGAGCTCGGCAGGGACGTCTTCGTGACGCTGTCCTGCGAGGTCCTGCCGGAGTTCCGCGAGTTCGAGCGGCTCTCGACCACGGTCGTCAACGCCTATGTCGGTCCCGTCGTCGCCGACTACCTGGCGGCGCTGCGCAAGCGGCTCGCCGACATCCGGCTCGGCGTCGTGCCGCACGTGACCCAGAGCAACGGCGGCATCATCCCGTTCGAGGCGGCCGAGCAGTTCCCCGTCCGCATGGTCCTGTCCGGGCCGAGCACCGGCGTCGTCGGTGCCGCGGGCATCGCGGCCACCGCCGGCCACCCCGACATCATCACCTTCGACATGGGCGGCACGTCGTCCGACGTCTCGCTCGTGCAGAACGGCCGTCCGAAGGTCACCAAGGGCATGGAGCTCGACGGCCGGCCGATCCGCAGCCCCATGCTCGACATCCACACCGTCGGCGCCGGCGGCGGCTCCATCGCCTGGATCGACGCGGGCAACCACCTCAAGGTCGGGCCGGCCAGCGCCGGCTCCGACCCCGGGCCGGCGTGCTACGGCAAGGGCAGCGAGGCCACCGTCACCGACGCCAACGTGGTACTGCGCACGCTCAACCCCGAGTACCTCCTCGACGGGCAGATGCGCATCGACTCCTCCGCGTCGGAGCAGGCGGTCACCGCGCTCGCGGACCGGCTCGGCCTGGACGTCCAGGCGGCGGCGCAGGGCATCATCCGCGTGGTGGTGGCCAACATGGCCCGCGCGATCCGGGTCATCTCGGTCCAGCGCGGCTACGACCCCCGCGACTACACGCTCGTGCCGTTCGGCGGCGCCGGCCCGTTGCACGCCTCGTGGCTGGCCCGTGAGCTCGGCATCGCCACGATCCTGGTCCCGCCGACGCCCGGCGCCCAGTCGGCGCTGGGACTGCTCATGACCGACGTGCGGGCCGACTTCACGCGCACCGCGATCCGCCGGTTCGACGCGGCCCACGTCGCCGACATCCGGCAGGTGCTGGTGGAGCTGACCGACCAGGCCACCGAGTGGTTCGCCGACGAGGACATCCCGCAGGAGCGCCGGCACCTCGGGTACGCCATCGAGATGCGCTACGTCGGGCAGAACTACGAGCTGCCCGTCACCCTTGCCGCCGGCGACCTCACCGAGGAGAGCCTGCCGGAGGTGCTGGCGCGGTTCGCCGTCGAGCACGAGCGCCTCTACGGCTACAGCGCCCCGGGGGATCCGGTGGAGGCGGTCACGTACCGGGTGCAGGGCATCGGCGACGTGCCGACGGCGGAGCTGGCGGCGAAGACGACGGACGGCAGCCCGGTCGACATCGCGCTCGTCGGCCGGCGGGAGCTGCGGGTCGCCGAGGTGGGCGGCTCGGCCGTGGTGCCGGTCTACCACCGCTCGAAGCTGCAGCCGGGGCACCGGATCGACGGCCCGGCCCTCATCGAGCAGATGGACACCACCACCGTCGTGCTCCCCGGCGATCAGGTGGTCGTCGACGAACACCTCAACCTCATCGTCCGCGTGACGGACGGTCTCGTGGCGTCTTCGCGGAATGGAGCAGAGGCATGAGCGAGCGGTCGGCGGCCGGCATCGACCCGATCCTCGTCGAGGTGATCGGGGCGGCGCTGGCGTCCATTGTGGAGGAGATGGGGGAGACCCTCGTCCGGGCCGCCTTCTCCAGCAACATCAAGGAGCGCCGGGACTGCACGGCGGGCCTGTTCGACGCGGCGGGGCACATGAGCGCCCAGGCGGAGCAGGCCTCGCCGGTGCACCTCGGCTCGCTGATCGGGGTCGTCTCGGCGGTGCTCGACCGCTACCCGCTCGACGCGATCCACGAGGGCGACACCTTCATCAGCAACGACCCGTACTCCGGTGGCGGCTCGCACCTGCCCGACATGGTGCTGGTCTCGCCGATCTTCGTCGACGGCGAGCTGACCGCGTGGGCGGCCAACCTCGCCCACCACGCGGACTTCGGCGACCGCGGGCACGCGCACATCTTCCAGGAAGGCCTGCGCATCCCGCCGGTCAAGCTGATCAGCCGCGGCGAGACGAACGAGGACATCTTCCAGCTCGTCCTCACCAACTGCCAGGTGCCGCACGAGCGCCGGGCCGACTTCCGCGCCCAGCTCGCGGCCAACCGGCTGGCGGTCACCCGCTACGTCGAACTGGCCGGTCGCTACGGCCGGCAGCGGCTGATGGACATGACCGCCGCCCTGCTCGACTACACCGAGCGGCGCACCCGGGCGGCGATCGAGTCGATCCCGGACGGCGAATACACCTTCACCGACCGGTTCGACTGCCCGGAGCTGGACGAGGAGCTGGAGCTCAAGATCCGGGTGGCCGTGTCGGGCAGCGAGGTCACGCTGGACCTGCGCGACAACCCGGCGCAGGTCCGCGCCTCGGTCAACATGGTCTGGACGGCGCTGTACGCCACCGTGTACTACGCCATCAAGACCCTGGTCGACCCCGACGTGCCCTCCAACGCCGGGCTGCACCGCCCGATCACGATCCAGGCGACCGAGGGCACCATCGTCAACTGCGTCGCCCCGGCGGCGGTCAACGGCCGCACCGAGACCTGCCAGCGAGTGGTCGACCTGATCCACGGCGCGCTCGCGCCCGCCGTGGCGGAGCGGGTCACCGCCGCCAGCAACGGCGCCAACACGGGCGTGCACTTCTCCGGGCGTGACACCAGCACCGGCAACTACTTCGTGTATCTGGAGACCATCGGCGGCGGCTCGGGCGCGCGGGCCACCAAGGACGGCATGGACGGCGTGCAGGTGCACGTCACCAACACGTCCAACCTGCCGGTGGAGAGCCTCGAGACGGAGTACCCCCTCGTCATCGAGGCCTACGAACTGGTCCAGGACTCCGGCGGCGCCGGGCAGTGGCGCGGCGGCATGGGCATCCGCCGCACCGTCCGGGTCGAGGAGCAGGACGTGCAGTTCTGGCTCGACACGTCGCGGCAGAAGTCCGCGCCGTGGGGCCTGTTCGGCGGCGGGCCCGGAACCCCGGCTCGGGTGGAGCTCTCCGAGGGCGCCCGGCCCGTGGAGCACGGCCACACCATCCTGCAGCCGGGCGACCGCGCGTCGATCATCACCGCCGGCGCCGGCGGCTACGGCCCGCCGGAGCAGCGGCCCCGCGAGCTCGTGGAGCAGGACCTGGCCGACGAGGTCATCTCCGCGGAAACGGCTCGCACCGTCTACCAGCTCGACGTCTGACACCCACCTTTTCAGTTGAAGGAAATCCGTACATGACCTCACAGCACATGCGTGACCTGCGCGCCGTGGCGGCCGGATCCTCGCGGCGTTCGTTCCTGAAGGCCTCGGCGCTGTTCGGCACCGCGCTTGCCGCCGGACCGCTGCTCACCGCCTGTGGTGGCGGCGGCAGCGAGGCGTCCTCGGGCACCAAGGGCGGAACGCTGACCTTCGGCCTCGACAGCGACGTGCCGAACCTGCAGACCCCGCAGAACCAGGGCAGCGCCTCGATGGTGCTCAACGGCGTCCTGCACCGCGGCCTGGTGCAGTACGACGCCAAGGGCGACATCGTCGCGGCGCTGGCGGAGAAGTTCGAGACGACGGACTCGCGGACCTTCACGTTCACCCTGCGCGGCAACCTCAAGTTCCACGACGGCAGCCCGGTCACGGTCGACGACGTCAAGGCGTCCCTGGAGTGGATGACCGACGCGTCGAAGACGCCGAAGCTGTACCCCGCCACCAAGGGCATCGACAGCGTGACCACCGAGGGCGACAACAAGGTCATCGTCAAGCTCAAGGCACCCGACGCGTCGTTCCTGGCGTTCCTCGCCGACGTCAGCGGCGCGATCCTGCCCAAGAAGACCCTGGGTCAGCAGGCTCCGACGTACGTCGGCGCCGGGCCGTTCAAGTTCGTCTCGTACGAGAAGGGCCTCGCCTTCACCGTGGAGAAGTTCGCCGGGTACTACGAGGCGGACAAGGTGAGCCTGGACAAGATCCAGTTCAAGATCCTGGCCGACCAGGCGGCTCGCGACAACGCGCTGCTGACCGGCACCGTCGACGCCATCTCCTTCGTCGGCTGGAACGACTACGACCGGGTCAAGCAGAAGAGCGACCTGGTGCTCGACGCCACCGACGGCCCGTTCATGTACCTGCTGTTCAACACGGCGCAGGGCCCGTTCAAGGACGCCCGCGTCCGGCAGGCCGTCGCCTGGGCCGTCAACCGGCAGAACGTGGTCGCCAGCGCCCTGGCCGGCCAGGGCTCGCCGCTGGCCGGGATGCCGATCCCGCAGTCGAGCGCGTTCTACAACGCCGAGCAGGCCGACTTCTACAAGCAGGACGTGGCGAAGGCCAAGGCGCTGCTGGCGGAGGCGGGCTACCCGAACGGGTTCAAGGCCCGCATGCTGTCCTCGTCGCAGTACGACTTCCACCAGAACACCGCGATCTCGGTGCAGGCCGACCTCAAGGCCATCGGCATCGAGCTGGACATGAACCTTCCGGACTGGCCGACCCGGCTGCAGGCGGGCTCGAAGGGTCAGTACGATATCGCGGTCTACGGCACCGTCGGCGTCTGCAACGACCCAGCGTTCCTGGAGCAGATCCTCACGCCGGCCGGGTCGCAGAACGCCTCGTTCGGCTACGACAACACCGAGCTCAAGGCCCTGCTCGACAAGGCGAAGCAGGCGGTCGACGAGGGCCAGCGCAAGGATCTGTACAAGCAGCTGGGCACGATGGTGCTCACCGAGGCGCCCATCGTCGGGCTGGCCTGGCGCTCGCAGGCGTACGGCCACAAGAAGTCGGTGACCGGCTTCACCAACATCCCCGGCTTCCTCACCTTCGAGTCCGGCTACACGCTCGCCGGAACCGCGAAGTCGTGACCCGGGCCTGACGACAGCCAGCAGGAAGGACGCGACAGGTGCTCTTCTATGTCGCCAAACGTCTGGCCACCGGCGCGGCACTGCTCCTCGTCGTGGTCACACTCATCTTCATAGCGGTGCACCTGGTGCCCGGTGACCCGGCCCGGACCATCCTGACCGGCACGGGCTCGACACCGACCGAGGAGGCAGTGGCCCAGCTGCGCACCGAGCTGGGCCTCAACCTCCCGCTCGGGGAGCAGTACACCCGCTATCTGTCGGATCTGGCCCACGGCTCGCTCGGGCACTCCCTGCAGGACGGGCGGCCGGTCACGGCGTACATCGGCGAGCGGATGCCGCGGACCATCCAGCTCATCGTGGCGACGACCCTGGTATCGGTCCTGGCCGGGGTCACGCTCGGTGCCCTGGCGGCCCGCCGGGGCCGGTTCTTCGACCGGTTCGTGCTGTTCGGCAGCAGCCTGGGCATCGCGATCCCGGCCTACGTGGCCGCCATCCTGCTGATCTTCGGCGTCGGCGTGCAGCTGCAATGGCTGCCCTCCGGCGGCTACACCGACATCAGCGAGGGATTCGGGCTCTACGTGCAAGGGCTCATCCTGCCGGTCGTCGCGCTCTCGATCGGGTTCACCGCGATCGTCTCGCGCATGACCCGCGCGTCCGTCCTGGCGACGGCCCGCCAGGACTGGGTCCGCACCGCCGAGGCGGTCGGCCTGCGCCGGCGGACGGTCTTCATCCGGCACGTCGTGCGCAACGCGCTGACCCCGGTGCTGACCGTGACCGGTCTGCAGATGGGCGCTCTGCTGGGTGGCACCGTGATCGTCGAGCGGGTCTTCAGCTGGCCCGGGCTCAGCGGCCTGCTGATCGACGGTGTGACCAACCGGGACTATCCCCTCGTGCAGGGGGTCGTGATCGTGGCCGCCGCCATCTTCATCGCGTTGAACATTGTCGTCGATGTCTCCTACGGGCTGCTGGATCCGAGAGGACGCCGGTCGTGAAGGTCTTCCGTGCGCTGGGCCGGGGCGGCTCGTTCCTGGGCAGCACCGTCCCGGCGGTCTTCCTCGCCGTCCTTGTCCTCGTCGCGCTGCTCGCCCCCTGGGTCGCCCCGGTGGACCCACTGGCCCAGGGGCCGGACAAGCTCGTCGGGCCGGGCGCCCACCACCTGCTCGGCACCGACCAGTTCGGCCGCGACATCCTCTCCCGCCTGCTCTACGGCGCCCGCGCCGACCTCGTCGTCTCGGTCGGCGCGACCGCGGTCGCCGCCGTGCTGGGCACCACCTTCGGCCTGGTGGGCGGCTTCTTCCGCGGCTTCATCGGCGGCCTGTCCATGCGGGCCACCGAGGTCGTGCTCGCCTTCCCGCCGATCGTGCTCGCGCTGCTCGTCGTGGCGCTGTTCGGTCCGGGCACGGCGACGCTCATCATCACCATGGGAATCCTGTTCACCCCGACCTTCGCCCGGGTCACCTACGGCCAGGTGCTCTCGGTCCGGCAGCAGGACTTCGTCACCGCCAGCCGGATGCTCGGCGCCGGGCCCGGCTGGCTGCTCTTCCGCGTCGTGCTGCCCAACGTCCTCGGCCCGATCCTGGTGCAGACGTCGCTGACCCTCGCCGCGACGATGCTGCTGGAGTCGGGCCTGAGCTACCTCGGCGTCGGCGTCGTGCCCCCGACGCCGTCGTGGGGCAGTATGATCGCCGAGGCGCAGAACCTGGCCCTGAGCAACCCCGGCTTCCTCATCATCAGCTGCGGCATCGTCGTGGTGACCGTCCTGGCGTTCAGCATCCTCGGCGACAGCCTCGACCGCCGCTTCGATCCCCGGCGGCGCAACCGCCCCGCCGCCGCGACGGCCGGCGACCTGCGCACGGTCGGGGGTGCGGCATGAGCACACGTCCGGTCCTCGAGGTGGAGAACCTCTCCGTCTCGGTCGCCTCGGCGCGCGGCGAGCTGACGCTCGTGCACGACGTCAGCTTCGGCGTCGCGGCCGGGCGCACGCTCGGCGTGGTCGGGGAGTCCGGCTGCGGCAAGAGCGTCTCGCTGATGTCCCTGGTGCGGCTGCTGCCGCCGGAGGCGCGGATCGGTGCGTCGACGGTCGTCAGGGTCAACGGCCGCGACGTCACCGGACTGTCGCAGCGCGAGCTCGAGGACGTCCGCGGCCGCGAGGTCGGGTTCGTCTTCCAGGACCCGATGACCGCGCTCAACCCGGTCTACAAGGTGTCGTACCAGGTCGGTCAGGTGCTTCGGCGGCACTTCGGGCTGTCCCGCCGGGCCGCTGGGGAGCGGACGCTGGACGTGCTGCGATCGGTCGGGTTCCCCGATCCGAAGCGGGTCGCCTCCAGCTACCCGCACCAGCTCTCCGGTGGCATGCGCCAGCGCGTGGTCATCGCGATGGCGATCGCCGCCGAGCCGCGGCTGCTGCTGGCCGACGAGCCGACCACGGCGCTCGACGCGACCACGCAGGCCGAGGTGCTCGAACTGCTGCTGAACCTGCAGCGGGAGCGGGACATGGCGCTCGTGCTGGTCTCCCACGACCTCGGCCTGATCGGCGAGGTGGCCGACGAGCTGTGCGTGATGTACGCCGGCACGGTCGTCGAGCGGGGGACGGCGGCGGAGGTGCTGGAACAGCCACAGCACCCGTACTCGCGGGCGCTGCTGGCGGCCGCCCCGGCACTGGACTCGCCGTCGCACATGCCGCTGCCAGTCATCCCGGGCGGCCTGCCGGCTCCGGGAGAGGTCATCACCGGCTGCCCGTTCCGGCCGCGCTGCGCCCACGCGTTCGACGCCTGCACCGAGCGGCCGCCGTTCGTCAGGGGCGGCCGGGCGGCGTGCTGGCTGCCCGAGCAAGACGACATCCAGCACACTGACAAGGCGGTGACGGCATGAACGAGGACATCCTGCTGTCGGCTCGCGACATCGTGCGCGAGTACCGGGTGGCCGGGTCGGGCACGCTGGGCCGGCGCACCACGATCCGGCCGGTCAACAACGTGAACCTGGACATCCGCCGGGGCGAGACCCTCGGCCTGGTCGGGGAGTCCGGCAGCGGCAAGTCCACCCTCGGGCGCAGCCTCATCATGGTCGACCCGCCCACCAGCGGCACCGTTCAGTTCGGCGGGCAGGACATCACCAGGCTGCGGCGCGGAGGTCTGCGGCGCATCCGCACCGACCTGCAGATGATCTTCCAGGATCCGTACGCCTCGCTGAACCCCCGCTGGCGGGCCCAGGACATCGTGGGGGAAGGGCTCGCGCTGCAGACCCGGCTGAGCGGGCGGGAACGCCGCGACCGGGTCGCCGAGGTGCTCGAGCGGGTGGGGCTGCCGGCCGGGGCGGCGGAGAAGTACCCGCACGAGTTCTCCGGCGGGCAGCGCCAGCGTCTGGGCATCGCCCGTGCGCTGGTGCTCAACCCCCAGCTCATCGTGGCCGACGAGTCGGTCTCGGCGCTCGACGTCTCCGTGCAGTCGCGGATCCTCAACCTGCTCCAGGACCTCAAGGCCGACCTCGGGCTGACGTACCTGTTCATCTCGCACGACCTCGCCGTGGTCAAGTACGTCTCCGACCGGGTCGCCGTCATGTACCTGGGGCGGGTGGTGGAGCTGGCGTCGTCCGACGACGTCTACGCCGCACCGCTGCATCCGTACACGCTGTCCCTGCTCTGCGCGATCCCGCAGTCGTCGCGCTCGGCCGCGCCCGTGCGGCAGCGGCTCGTCCTGCACGGTGACCCGCCGTCGCTGAGCCGGCTGCCCAGCGGATGCCCCTTCCGCACCCGATGCCCATACGTGCAACCCACCCGCTGCGACAGCGAACTGCCGCCGCTGCGGTCGGCGGCACCCGGCCACTCGGTCGCCTGCCACTGGGCCGAGGACATCGCCGCCGGGCGGATCACGCCCCGCGCCGACCGGACGGCCGCCGCACCGACGCCTGCCTGACACCTCCTGCCCTGACTGCCCGACCACACCGGTCAGCCCCCGTCACGTACCTCGGTTCCCGACAAGGAGAAGATGCCGTGCGATTCGGCGCCCACAGCCAGATGCTGGTCCACGATCTCGACGACGACGCGCTGTGGATCTTCGATCGCGGCCGCGAATGGGGCCTCGACGCCCTGGAACTGCACGTCGCCGACCCGGACACGTTCCCCGTCGACGGAGTGCGCGGCGCCGCCGAGCGGGCCGGCCTCGAGGTCGTCCTCGGCACGGCGCTGCAGGCGCACAACTCGACCGTGAGCGACGACCCCGAGATCCGCGCCCGCGGGCTGCGGCACCTCAAGGGCTGCGTCGACATCGCCGCCCGGATCGGCGCCCGCAAGATCTGCGGCGGCCTGCACTCGGCCAACGGCAACTTCGTCGGGCGCGGGCGCACCAACCAGGAGTGGGACCGGTCGGTCGCGGCGCTGCGGCAGGCCGGCGAGTACGCGGGCGAGCGCGGCATCGTCCTCACCGTCGAGCCGGTCAGCCGGTACTCGGGGTACTTCCTCAACACGGCGGCGGACGCGGTCACCCTCGTCGACGAGGTCGGGCTGCCCAACGTCGGCATTCAGCTGGACACCTTCCACATGAACATCGAGGAGCCGGACCCCGCCGCCGCGATCCGTCTCGCCGGCCCCCGCCTGATGCACTTCCACGCGGTCGAGAACAACCGCGGGGTGCCGGGCACCGGGCAGGTGCCGTGGGAGGACTGCTTTGCCGCGCTGCGCGAGGTCGGCTACGACGACCTGTGCGTCTTCGAGTTCTTCCCGCTCGACCTGCCGGTGATGGCGGTGCGCACCCACACCTGGCGTGAGGTGGCCACGAGCAAGCAGGTCGCGGTCGAAGGCATGCGCAACCTGAAGAACCTCCGGTAGATCCGGGTCCGTGCGGCGGGCGCTGCCCCCGCCTGGCGCTCCGGTGGACGAACGAGCCGACCCGGCACGTGGAGCTCGGCGTACCGACGGGTGCGCCCGTCCACCGTCGACACTCGGGCCGGACCCGGGTGGTGGCGACCGCGGCGCTCGACCGCCGGCCGGTGGCTATCTCCGGCCCAGTGCACCGGCGTGCTGGACTCGCCACCGCGTCGGGTGCGGCTTCACGCGCCGCGGAGACCTTGCGCGGGGAGACCGGCTTTAATCCGGCCGGGATCGGGAAGGCTGCGGATCCCAGCGCCGAAGGGAGACGGCAGTGGCCAAGCGACGCAAGCTCGTCCGTACCTCACCCGATCGAATCTTCGCGGTCCTGGCCGACGGCTGGACGTACGCCAGCTGGGTGGTCGGCGCGTCCCACATCCGCGACGTCGACGCGGCCTGGCCCGCGCCCGGGACCCGCCTGCAGCACCAGGTAGGGCCGTGGCCGCTGCACATCACGGACGTGACCTCGGTGCGGGCGGTGATCCCGGGCCAGATGCTCGAGCTGCACGCGCGGGCGTGGCCGCTCGGCGCGGCGACGGTGCGGCTGGACCTCGAACCGGTCGAGGCCGGCACCCGGGTGACCCTGGCATACGACCTCACCGAGGGGATCGGCCGGTATCTCCCGCGCCGGGTCCAAGCGTCGCTGCTCGGCCCGCGCAGTGCCGAGATGCTGTCCCGGCTGGCCGACATCGCCGTCCGGCGGCAGGTCCCGGCCGTCAACTGACCGGGCAGCACCACCCACCGGCCAGGCGGCACGGGTCTGCCAGCGCCTTCGCCGACCGGACCACGCTCGCCCCCGATCGCCGGGGTGCGGTCGACGGCGTCGCCGACCTCGCCCGTGAACGGTTCGGTCTCGATGGTCCCGCGGCGGGGGCAGCTGGGCGCGAGCGGTCGGCGGGCACGGCCGGGTGCGGGCGGTCAGGCGGGTGCGGTGGCGGCCGGGTGCGGGCGGTCAGGCGGGTGCGGTGGCGGCCGGGTGCGGGCGGTCAGGCGGGCGCGCTGGTGGCTGGGGCAGGGCGGCTGGGCGCGGGCGGTCAGCCGGGCGTGGTGGTGGCCGGGGCGGGGCGGTGGAGGGGGAAGCGGGCGCGCACGCGGAAGCCGGGGCTGCCCGTGCGGGGGCCGGTCTCCAGGGTGCCCTCGTGGGCGGCCACGCGCTCGCGCATGCCGATCAGGCCCAGGCCGCCCGTTGTCCGGCGGGTCGGGCCGCGGCCGTTGTCGGCGATGTCGAGCTCGAGCTCGTCGGCGTGGAAGCGGACGCGGACGTCGAGTTTCGTCGCCTCCGCGTGCTTCAGGGTGTTGGTCGCCGCTTCCTGGACGATTCGGTAGCCGGTCAGGGACAGCGACTCCGGCAGGTCCGTCTCGTTGCCGAAGACGCCCAGCGAGGTCTCCAGGCCGGCGTGGCGGACCGAGTCGAGGAGCTCCGGCAGGCGGTGGAGGCCGACGGCGGCCGGGGCGGTCGCGGGGGAGGAGTCCGGGGCGCCGCCCGGGGGAGAGATGGCCGGGGCCGAGGCTTGCGTGGGGATCGAGACCGGCGCGGTGCCCGAGACGTCCGCGTTCGAACCGCCGGTGGCCGCCGTCGAGCCACCCGATGCCGGGGTCGAGCCGGGCGCGGATGAGCCTGAGCCGGCAGCGGGTTCGGGCAAGTGGGGCGTGGCGGAAAGCGCGCCGGGTGTGGTGGTTGGCGTGGGCGGCGGGGCGGTGGGAGGTGCTGGGTCGGCGTGGCGTAGGAGGCCCAGCATGCGATGGAGCTCGTCCACCGCGGTGCGGGCGCTCTGCTCGACCGCGGCCAGGGCCTGCTTCGCCTTCGCCGGGTCGCGGTCGAAGACGCGGCGGGCGGCCGAGGCCTGCACGCCCATGACCGACACGTGGTGGGCCACGACGTCGTGCAGCTCGCGGGCGATGCGCAGGCGCTCGTGCAGCACCGTGCGGGCGGCCTCCTCCTCGTGGGCGGCCACGAGCTCGGCGGCCTGGGCCTCGACCAGTTGGCGGCGGCGCTCGGCGGTCCAGGCGATCTCGCCGAAGTAGAAGGCGAAGCCGAAGTAGAGGACGTTGACGAGCACGCCGTTGATGAGGGCGGCCAGGATCGGTGACACCGGGCCGTCGGCCTTCACGAACTCGGCCGCGGACAGGTGGGGCAGGGCGATCAGGTAGGAGATGCCCAGCCAGATGAACATCCCGGCGATGATGCCGCAGCGCAGCCACGTCGAGCGGCGATGGTCGCGGCCCCAGGCGCCCAGGGTGTAGACGGCCGAGAACAGGGCGCCGGTGGTGAGCTGCTGCTCGGGGGCGTATCGGGTCCGGCCGCAGATGAAGGCTATGGAGATGACCAGCGCCACGGCGTCGGGCCAGCGGCGGCGCCAGCACAGCGGCAGGGTGCACAGCAGGACCCAGACGATCTGCTCGGGCAGGGCCGGTGGGTGGCCGTAGTAGGAGCCGGTGCTGCGGGTGAGGGTCAGGTTCAGCATGGCCATCGCGGCCACGATCACGCCGACGGCGATGTCGATGCGCAGGCGGCGGGCGTCCGGGATGGGGCGCTGCCAGGTGTCCGTGTCGGCCGTCATCCCACTCCCTTCCCGAGCCGCTGCCGGAAGTCTAGGGCGAGGGTACGACAGTTTCCCGCCGCCCGATTTGCGGCCTTTATGACGCGGGAGGCGAGGGTGGCGCGGGAGGCGCCGCTGGCGGCGCGGGCGGCGCAGAAGACGGCGCGGGGTGCGCCGCGGGCGGTGCGGGATGCGCCGAGGGAGGCCCGGAAGGCGCGGGCGGCGCAGAAGACGGCGCGGGGTGCGCCGCGGGCGGTGCGGGATGCGCCGAGGGAGGCCCGGAAGGCGCGGGCGGCGCAGAAGACGGCGCGGGGTGCGCCGCGGGCGGTGCGGGATGCGCCGAGGGAGGCCCGGAAGGCGCGGGCGGCGCAGAAGACGGCGCGGGGTGCGCCGCGGGCGGTGCGGGATGCGCCGAGGGAGGCCCGGAAGGCGCGGGCGGCGCAGAAGACGGCGCGGGATGCGCCGCAGACGGTCCAGGATGCGCCGAGGGAAACCCGAATGGCGCGGGCGGAGCGGAAGGACCGAAATAGGGAGCGGGAGCCGCCCCCGCACCGAGCCCGGCCGAGGCGTCCCCACCCGGCCGGCGCACGGCGAAGGAAGCCACCACCAACGCCACCCCGATCGTGATGAGCACGACGTCGACAATCGTGTACGCGTTGTTGGCCGTATTGAAGGTGTCGATGTCGAGATCCCCGCCCGACGTCAGCGACCGCAGATGGAGAATCCACACGATGTTCGACGCCTGGTCGGCCGCGATCACGAGGCTCCCGGCCGCCCCGAGCAGCCCGCTCAGCACACCCAGCCGACGGATCATGAGCAGCGCGACGAGCACGCCGGCGAGCCCCACCAGGATGACCGGCACCCGCAGCCCGATCTGCAGCCCGACGGACAACGGCTCGACGGAAGACGAATCCATCGGATCACCCTAGACAACCGCGGGCCGTGACCGAATAGCCGGGGCGGGGGACACGGACGGTCGGGTCGCTGATGCTGTTCACCCTGGTTCCGGGAGCAGGGCCTGGCCCCGGGGACGCTGCTGAAGCGCCTGCCGACGCTCGCCGAGGTGGCCGAGACGGCGGCGTTGCGGGCCTCGGACCGCGCCGCCGTCATCACCGGAACCGTCGTCAACCTCTCGGCCGGGGCCCTCGCCGACCGAGGTTCAGTGCAGGGTGGGCCGGTAGGTGAGCTGCTGGGTGCGGCCGTCGAGGGTCCGGCTCTCGACCAGGTCGAGGTCGAAGTCGGCCGCGCCCGCGAAGATCGGCTCGGTCCCGGTCCGGCCGGTGATCACCGGGAACACGGTCACCTGGACGAAGTCGACCAGCCCGGCGGCCATCAGCGCGCGGTTCAGCGACAGGCTGCCGTGCGAGCGCAGCGGCACCTCCGACTCCTGCTTGAGCCACCGGACGACGTCGACGCCGTCGCCGCGCGCGACCGTCGCGTCCGGCCAGTCCAGCGGGCCCCGCAGGGTCGAGGAGATCACCGTCGCCGGCAGGTTGCGCATCCGGGTGACCCACGGGTCGCGGACGTCGGCGTCCTCGGTGCTCTCGGCCAGCAGCTGCGCGAACACCCGGTACGTCTGCGCGCCGAAGACCATGTGCTGCTCCTCGCGGTAGAGGCCGAGGCGGTGTTCGAGCAGCTCCGGGCCCTGCTTGCCCCAGTAGCCGCCCCAGCCGCCGCTCGTGGTGCCGAAGCCGTCGAGGCTGGCGAAGACGTCGAAGGTGTAGGTCGCGGTCATCGGGATCTCCCCACCCTGGCCAGGTTGCTGCGGTGACATTCTCGCCGACACCACCGCCGTCGCGGGCGACACTCTCACCAGGACCACCACGGTGGCGGCGCGGACCGGCGTCTCCAGGGGCCGCGGGTGCACACCCGCGGCCCCGAATCGCGTCTCAGGACTAGCGCAACGTCAGGCGGGCCGCCTCGCGCCGGCCCTGGGCGAAGCCCGCGCGGGCGGAGGGGATCCGGGTCGCCGGATCCATCTGGTTGACGCCCATCGCGGCTCGGGAGTCCGCGTCCGGTGCGATCACCTCGACGTGGCTACCCTGCCCGCGGAGTTGCTCGACCTGGTCGTTCAGCTCCGTGCCCGGGAACCGGCGCAGGCCCTCGAACTGGCCGTCCGCCAGGGGTGTGTTGCGGACGCTGAAGGGCGCGAGTACCACGACGTTCGCATAGCCCGCGGCGAGGTCGGCGTTGTCGGCGGAGCGCACGCCGCCGTTGATGTAGCGCCTTCCGTTGATGTTCGGCGTGGGGACCAGACCGGGCAGCGCGGTGGCCGCGGTGACCGCGTCGGCGAGCTCGACGCCGCAGTCGCGGTCGAACGTGACCAGCTCGCCGGTGTGCGCGTCGAGGGCCACCAGGACCATCGGCCGGTCCGGCCACTCGGGGTGGGGCAGCCGGGCGGCGACCTGGGCGCGCCGCTGGACGCCCAGCGCGGGGTCGAGGACGCCGTCGCCCTCCAGCCCGAACGCGCCCATCGCCCGTTGCAGGTCGGCGGCCGAGGTGGCGGCGGCGTTGATGGCCCGCATCCGCTCGAACACCGCGGTCGGCGGCTGCGATGCGGGCCGTTCCCGGTGTGGTTCGGCGGGGCGCTGTCCGGCCGGCTCGGCGAGTATCGAGGCGAACAGGTCGGCCGCCGGAATACCGCTGCGCACCCACGCCGCCGCGGTGGCGCCGGAGGAGGTGCCGATCACCAGATCGGCGGAGTCGGTCAGATCGACGCCGGCTTCGGCGAGGCCGGCGACTACGCCGATCACCCAGGCCTGGCCGGCGCCCCCACCGGCGCCGAGCACCAGGGCGAGATTGTGGGATTCGTGAGATTGCGACACGTCGTGGTCCCTTTCAAGGCATCCGGGATGCGGGTGCCCGAGGACCGGCGACGGTGGAGCTACCGGCTCCGCCGCGTGGTGGTGAGCACCCGACTGTGAACGAAAATCGGACTCACCTCCTCAGATCGTGCGCCGTGCACGGCGCTGCGAACGAACCGGCCCGAATGTTAGCAGGTGCGAGTGCGGTTGAGGGGGCCGGCGCGCTTGTGGCGCCGACGGCCCCCTCAACCTGGTGACCGAGGCCGGCCGGGCGACCCGGAGGCGGCCGCGAAGGAGTACCAGGGTCGTTGACATCGCGGTGCCCGCCCCGACAGGCTCGGGGCATGAGTGAGGAGCGCGACCTCTGGGCGGCGGCCGACCTGGCCACCCCGATGGCGATCCGGGTCGCGGCGACGCTGCGCCTGGCCGACCACATCGCCGCCGGCACGACCACCTCCGACGCGTTGGCCGAGGCGGCCGGCGCCGACCCCGACGCGCTCGGCCGGCTGCTCGGCCACCTGGTCACCGCCGGCGTTCTGGCGCGCACCGGGTCCGGCTACGCCCTCACCGGCCTCGGCGACCAGCTGCGCGACGACCACCCGCGGGGCCAGCGTGCCTGGCTGGACCTGGAGGGCTCGGTCGGCCGCGCCGACCTGTGCTTCGCCGACATGCTGCACACCGTGCGCACCGGTGAGGCGGTGTTCGAGCGCCGCTTCGGCCGCCCGTTCTGGGAGGACCTGGCCGCGGACCCGGCGCGGCAGGCCCAGTTCGACGGCCTGATGAGCTCGCGGCTCACGACGGACGCGCCCGAGGTCGCCGCGGCCTACCCGTGGGCCCTGCTCGGCCACGTGGTCGACGTGGGCGGCGGCGACGGCAGCCTGCTGATCGCGATCCTGCGGGCCCATCCCGGCCTGCGCGGCACCGTCGTCGACCTGCCCGGGGCCGTGGCCCGCGCCGAGCACGCGATCGCCGCGGCGGGCCTGACCGACCGGGCCGGCGTCGCGCCGGGCAGCTTCTTCGAGGAGCTGCCGCCCGGGGCCGGCGGCTACGTCCTCTCCGGGGTCCTGCACGACTGGCCGGACGAGGACGCCGCGCGCATCCTGCGCCGCTGCGCCGACGCGGCCGGCGACACGGGGACGGTCCTGATCTGCGACCACATCGGCGACGCCTACGACACCGAGGGCGACCTGCGGATGCTGTGCTACTTCAACGGCCGCGAGCGCACCCTGGACGACCTGAGCGACCTCGCGGCCGCGGCGGGCCTGGCGGTCGCCGACGTGGCCCCGGCCGGCACACGGTCCCTGCTCGCCCTCCGCCGGGCGGCCCCCGCCTGACGTCGATGGAGGCGTCCGGCAGCACGGCCAACGGCACCCTCCTGAACGGCCCTGGCCCGGCCCTGGCCCGGTCCTCACCGGGGCCGGGCCACCAGGCCGTGTCTGACACATGGCCTTCGAGGGGCCCGGGTCGTCCTAGTGGGCGAGATGCTGGAGCCATTCCCGCAGGAGTGCGGTCTCGACGGGGCGGAGCGGGACGGTAGCTGGATCCGCCCCGCCGAGGGCGGCATCGAGCGCGAGGGCGCGAGCGGCGAGGGTGGAGTCCGGGGCTGGGCTCGTCTCGGTGGTCAGGGCGTCGATGAGTGCTTCCCGCATGCGCGGTGAGACCTCCGGGTCGCGTTCGCTCTCGGGGGTGCCGATCAGGCAGAGCGTGGTGCCGGTTACCGCTGCCAGCGTGAGGTGGGCGGCAAGGACGGGCGGCACCCGCAGGCGGCCGTCGGAGGCGGCGCGGCCGAGGAACGTCATGAGGAGTTCCTGAGCCTTCCGCGCGGCAGGTGGGCGCCGGCCGGGGCGATCGGTGCCGTACATCAGCAGGTAGAAGGCGGGGTGTTGCAGGCCGAAGTCGACATGCATGTCCCATCCGCGGCGCATGTCGTCGACCGGGTCGCCGCTCGGCGACAAGGTGTGCTTCTGCGCCAGGTAAAGGTCGAAGGCGTGGATGGCCAGCGCCGAAAGGAGCCCGTCCTTGTCGCCGAAGAGCTGGTACAAGGAGGCGGCACGGATGCCTGCCGCCGCTGCGACGGCGCGGGTGGAGAGCGCCTGGGCGCCCTCCCGTTCCAAGAGCTCGGCTGCGACTTCCAGGATCTGCCGGCGACTGCGGGTCTTCGCATCATCCACCGTTGCAATGCTACGGCATAAGGCGTATCACTGGTTCGACCAGCGATACGGGAAATACCGTCGCATTGATACGGCAGGAGAGGTCGATGCATCGTGTGGGATACGGCGCCATGCAGCTTGCGGGCCCGAAGGTCTGGGGATTCCCGGACGACCCGGAGGCGGCGCGGCGGGTGTTGCGCCTGGCTGTCGAGCTGGGCGTGACCTTCTTCGACACCGCGAACGCCTACGGGCCACGAACGGTAAACCAGCTGATCGGGCAGGCGCTGGGACCGATCCCCGAGGGCGTGATCGTGGGCAACAAGGTCGGCGCAGAGCGCGGCCCGGACAAGTCCTGGGTCGTCGACGGTCGCCCGGAGACGGTCCGGCGGCAGGTTCACGAGGCCCTTACCGACATGGGAACGGACGCGAGCGAGCTGACCTACCTCCGACTCGTCGGCGACACCCCCGGCGCGCACCAGGATGTGCCGCTGGAGGAGTCGCTCGGCGCACTCGTCCAGCTGCGAGACCAGGGGCTGATCCGCCGCATCGGCCTGTCCGGCGCGTCCCCGCAGGTGCTGGCCCGTGCCCAGCAGATGACCCCCATCGCGGCGGTGCAGAACCGCTTCAACCTGCTTGACCGCAGCGGCGTCCAGGTCCTCGCCGACTGCGAGACCCAGGGCATCCTCTTCATCCCCTACTTCCCGCTGGCCGCCGGACGGCTCAGCGGCCACCAAGAGCTGACCGGCCCGGCAGAGCGCCTAGGTGCCACACCGGCCCAGATCGCCCTGGCCTGGTTGCTGCGCCGTTCACCCTCCATGGTCGTCATCCCCGGCACGAGCAGCACCGACCACCTGCGGTCCAACATCGCAGCTTCCGAAGTTGCCGAACAACTGACCGACACCGAGGTCGCGCGCCTGACCGGACTCGTCGACGAGTCGCAAGCGGTCCTCGGCCAGCCCACGCCCCCCGCTCATGGCCACCGCTGAAAGGGCCCCGGGGATGTCGCTACCGGCCTCGGCCGCATCTCCGCCAGGGCTCCCGCGGGGGCCGCCCGCCTTCGACGCACAGGCGTACAAGCAGCGCAACGTCGTGAAACGCTGCTTCAACCGCCTCAAAGCGAGCCGTCTAAGCTCGGGGCGTGGTCACGGAATTCGGGGTCGAGCTGCCCGACGGTCGCCTGCTGCACGCGTACGACTCCGGCGGTGACGGCCCGGTCGTCTACTGGCATCACGGCACCCCCAACATCGGCGAGCCGCCCGTGCCGCTGTTCGAGACCGCCGAGCGGCTCGGGCTGCGATGGCTGTCGCACAACCGGCCCGGCTACGGCGCCTCGACGCCGAGCCCCGGGCGCGGGATCGGGTCCGTGGCCGCCGACGTCGCCGCCGTCGCCGAGGCGGCCGGGGTCGAGCGGTTCGTGGTCATGGGCCACTCCAGCGGGGCCGCGCACGCGCTCGCCTGCGCCGCGCTGCTGCCGCAGCGGGTGGTCGCGGCGGCCGGGATCTCGGGACTGGCGCCGTACGAGCGGTTCACCGACCGCTGGTTCGACGGGATGGCCGACGGGGCCGCCGGGTCACTGCGGGCGGCGCTCGACGGGCGCGAGGCCAAGGCGGCACACCTCGCGGCGGCCACCGGCGAGGAGGACATCGGGTTCCTGCCCGTCGACTGGGAGGCGCTGCGGACCGACTGGGCCTGGTTCGACGACATCGTGCCGGCCGCGCTGCTGACGGGGCCGGGCGGGCTGATCGACGACGATCTCGCCAACGTGGGACCGTGGGGGTTCGAGCCGGAGGCGATCGACCGCCCGGTGCTGCTCATCCACGGCGGCGGCGACCGCATGGTGCCTGCCGCGCACAGCGCCTGGCTCGCCGAGCACGTCAAGGGCGCCGAGCTGCGCCTCATCCCGGAGACCGGCCACATCACGGCGATGCGCCAGGGCGCCGCCGCGCTGGAATGGCTCGCCGGCAACCTGTGACAGTGCCGCGAAAAGGGGGCGGCCGCGACGGCCGCCCCCCTCGCCGCACAACCGTTACGCGTACGCCTCGATCTCGTAGATGCGGGCCGCCGTGTCGGTCGTCTGGGTCGCGGTGATGATGTTCAGCCGGACGTACCGGCCGGTCACGTTCACCGCGCTGGTGGTCACGTCCGCGGTGTTGCCACGGGGCGAGGCCACCGTCGTCCAGGTGCTGCCGTCGCTGGACACCTGCAGGTCGAAGTCGCGGGTGTCCCACGTCGCCGACTCGCCGCCGGCGCCCGCGTGGCGCACGACGATCGAGCTCAGGTGGTTGGCGGCGCCCATGTCGACCTGGAGGAACTTGTTCGTGCCCAGCGAGCACCACTTGTCGGAGTTGCCGCCGGAGACGCTGCCGTTGACCGCCTTCTCCGGGCCCTCGGTCGAGGCGCAGGAGGAGTCGGCGGTGGCGGCTTTGTTGAGCAGGAGGTTGCCGCCGGTCGCGGCGCCGTAGACCTCGAACTCGTAGATGCGCGCCGCGCCGTTGCCGTCGTTGGCGGGGGTGGAGATGTCCACCTTCACGTAGCGGGCGGTCCGCGCCGTGAACTGGGTCAGGGTGCGGCTGGACCGGTTGCCCGAGACCGTGGCGGCCTGGCTCCAGTTCGTGCCGTCCGTGCTGGTGGAGATGGTGAACGCGCCGGTGTTCCAGCCGGTGTTCTCGGCCCCGAGGCCGGCGTGCTTGAGCACGACCGCGCCGACGGACTGGTTGGAGCCGAGGTCGACCTGGAGGAACTTGGTCGCCGCGGAGGTGCAGAACTTGCTGTTGTTCATCAGGCTGCCGTCGACGGCCTTGTCGGGCGACTCGGCGGTGGCGCAGGTGGCCGAGCCCGTGGCGGTCTTGCCCTGGGCCAGGTTGGTGCCCAGGGTCGGCGGGGTGGCCGGCTGGGTGGCGCCGTCGGTGAAGGACGGCGGGACGTTGCCCGCGCCGGTGCCCCACGAGGACGGGCTGGTGCCCATCGTGTACTGCAGCGTGCCGCCCGCGGCCAGGTCCGGGTAGCGCAGGTAGTTGTTGGCGACCGCGGAACCGTTGCGGGTCAGGCTCTGCACGTACTGCGAGGTCGCGCTGCCGCCGTTGATCTGGATGTTGCCGGCCGCGCGCTGGATGAGGATCGACGGGAACGACGGGCCGTGGATGGCGAGCGTGTCGGCGCCCGGGGTGGCCGGGTACATGCCGATCGCGGACCAGACGTACCACGCCGAGGTGGCGCCGAGGTCGTCGTTGCCGGGCAGGCCGCCGGCGCCGGTGGTGAACTGCTCGTTCATGACGCGCCGCACCGCCGAGGAGGCGCCGGCCGGGTACTGCGCGAAGTTGTACGCCCACGGCACGCCGTGCTCCGGCTCGTTGCCGAGGTAGAAGTACGGGCGCGACAGGCCGGCGTTGAGCTCGGTGAAGTGATGGTCGAGGCGCTGCCTGGCGGTCTGCGGGCCACCCATGAGGTTGATGAGCCCGGCGAAGTTGTAGGGGACCATCCAGGTGTACTGCGCCGCGTTGCCCTCGGTGAACGGGCTCTCCTGGGCCGGGTTGAGCGGCCACGGCCAGGTGCCGTCGCTGTTGCGCGGGTGGATGAAGCTCGACTCGGTGTTGAACGTGTTGCGCCAGTACTGGGCGCGGGTCATCGCCGAGTTGTACGTCGTGGTGTCCCCGAGCGCCTTGGCGAACTGGGCCACGGCGAAGTCCGACGCCGAGTACTCCATCGAGTCCGACGGGGCGCCCGGGATGTACTTCTTGGACTCGTACTCCGCCTCACGCCCGCGGATCGGCGAGCCCTGCGCGCCCTGGCCGGCGATGGCGTTCTTCATCAGCTGCAGCGCGGCCGCGGTGTCGAAGTCGCGCGCACCGAACTGGTAGGCGCTGTCGACGATGATCGGGCCGGGGTCGCCGGTCATGACGAAGTCCTCGTTCGTCTGCTGCGACCACTTGGGCAGCAGGCCGCCCTGCTGGCCGTCGAGGACCATGGACTTCATGATGTCGCTGGTGACGTCGGGCGCGATGAAGGCGACGAGCGCGGCCCACGAGCGGTAGATGTCCCAGCCCGAGTAGTTCTGGTACACGTTGTGCGTCGCGGTGTGGATCGCGTTGTCGAAGCCACGGTACTGGCCGTTCACATCGCTGGAGATGTTCGGGTTGACCAGCACGTGATACAGCGCGGTGTAGAACTTCTGCAGGTCGGTGGCGCTGCCGCCGGTGGCCTGGATGCGGTTGAGCGCGGTGTTCCAGGCGTTGTTGGCGTTGGTCCGCGCGGTGTCGAAGGTCGCGGTCTCGGCGTTGAGGTTCGCCGTGGCGTTGGCGACGCTCACGAACGAGACGCCGATCTGGACGTTGACGTTCGCGTTGGACGTCGTGTCCCACGTGAGGAAGCCGCCGGTGTTGACGCCGGAGGTGCTCGCGGAGCCGTTGCTGATCGTCGAGCCGTTCCAGGTGCCGAACGACGACGGGGCCCGGTCGAACTTCATCGAGAAGTAGATCGGGTAGGTCTTCGAGGAGCCGCAGAAGCCGCCGGCCGTCGTGCTGCCGGTCATGGTGCTGCCGGAGATGTTGACGCTGCCGCTGCGGTTGCCCGTGGCGCTCCGGCTGGTGTTGACGAGCAGCCGGGACTGCGTGTTCGAGGGGAACTGCAGGCGCATGACGCCGGTGCGGGTGGTCGAGGTGACCTCGACGTTCGTGGAGTACTTGTCCAGCCGGTTGCTGTAGTAGCCGGCCTGGGCGACCTCGTTGGTCTTCGTGTACGCCGAGGAGTAGCTGGTCCAGTTGGTGCCGGGGGAGGAGCCGAGCGCGCCGGTGACCGGCAGCAGGCCGAGGTCCTCGTTGTTGGGGCAGCCCGCGCCGTTGAAGTGCGTGAGGCTGAACTCCTCGATCGTGCGGTCCTTGTCCCGGTAGCCGGACGGCGACGCGGTGGGCGTGTCCGGGCTGAACTGGAGCATGCCGAACGGCACGGTGGCACCGGGGAAGGTGCTACCGCCCGCGCCGCCACCGACCGGGTTGGGCGAGTTGGAGTCGTCCGTGCCGATCAGCGGATTCACGTATTGGGTCAGGTTGAGGTCGGCGGCCTGGGCGGGGGCCGCGAACTGCACGACGGCGAGGGTGCTGCCCAGCAGGGCGGCTCCCGCGCCGGCGAGCAGCCGGTCGACCTTGCGGGATCGGGGCATGGTGTCTCCCGTTCGGTGGCGGTGAGGACGGGAGAGCGCTCTCGATGGACATTCATAGTCCCTGATCCGCGTTAGGTCAACATTTGTCAATACGTGCGCAGGTCAGACCCTCATCACCCACCGCAAATCCCTCGAATCGCTCCGTCATCGCGCGGACCCGTCGTCCGCCGGGCCGCCGGGGTTCGGCGACGGATCGGGGGCGGCCGATGCCCGGCGGGGTTGCGAGGGGATTCGCATCTGTCAATGATTGGCAGAAGTCTCGTGGACGTTGCGCGAAGTCAACAACTTCGAACAAGTACCGATGAAAATTCATGAGTTTCGTTGACACGTTGCATCGGAAAATGTTTGCTACGTCACGTGAACCCGCCATTGCACCCCACTCGCCGGGACCTGTTGCGCATGGCCGCCCTGGGCGGGCTCGCCGGCTCGGCGCTCGGCCCGATGCTGCTCACCGGGGACGCCTACGCCGCCACCACCTTCAGCCCGATCCGCCCACCGGCCACCCCGCTCGCCGTGCGCTCGCCCTACCTGTCGACCTGGCTGCGCGCCGACACCCTCCCCGGCAACTGGCCGACGTTCTGGGCCGGCGCGGTCACCGCGATCACCGGCATCGTGCGCGTGGACGGCCAGCCGTACGTCTTCATGGGCGCACCCTCCGGCGGCTGGCCCCTGGCGAGCCAGACCGGCCTCGTGGTCACCGCGACCCGCTCGACGTTCACCATCACGGCGGGCCCGGTCCGGCTCGAGGTCGAGTTCTTCTCCCCGGTCGATCCGGCGAACCTGCGCCGGCAGTCGGTGCCGATGTCGTACCTGAGCATCACCGCCACCTCCGCGGACTCGGGCACGCACCAGGTGAGCCTCTACGTCGACGTGTCCGGCGAGTGGGCCCACGGCGACCGCTCCAAGCAGATCTCGTGGGCCACCCAGACCGCCGGCACCCAGCGCGTGCACACCTTCCAGCCGTCCGCGCCGTCGGTCCTGGCCGAGGCCGGCGACCAGGCCTCCTGGGGCACCGTCGTCTTCGCCGCCGACGACGTCGCCGGGCTGACCTGGCAGACCGGCGCCGACGCCACGGTGCGGGCGCAGGCCGCGAACGCCGGGGCGCTGCCCAACACGGCCGACACCAACCAGCCCCGCGCGATCAACGCGAGCTGGCCGGTGTTCGCGTTCAACCGGGCCCTCGGCGCCGTCGGGCCGGCCGGCAGCGGCCCGGTCGTCTTCGTCATCGGCCACGTGCGCACGCCCGCCGTGTCCTACCTCGGCACCCAGCTCGACCCGTGGTGGCGCACCCAGTGGGCCACCTGGCCGGACATGCTCGCGTGGTTCCGGGCGGACCGGGACACGGCCCGGGCCGTCGGCGCCGCCCTCGACGCGCAGGTGGGCACCTGGGCGCGGCAGGCCGTCGGCACCTCGCCGGCGGGCGAGCAGTACGCCGCCCTGTGCGCGCTCGCGCTGCGCCAGGCGTTCGGCGGCACCGAGGTGGTCAACCGCGGCGGCTCGCCCTGGGTGATGCTGAAGGAGATCTCCTCCAACGGCGACTTCAGCACCGTCGACGTCATGTACCCGGCGTTCCCCGCCTACCTGTGGCTCAGCCCGCGCTGGCTGGAGCTGCTGCTGGCCCCGCTGTTCGACTACACCGAGCTGCGGGGCTTCGACAAGCCGTTCGCGCCGCACGACCTCGGCGTCTACCCCAACGCCTTCGGCCGCATCGGCCAGGACGAGGAGGACATGCCGGTCGAGGAGTCGGCGAACATGCTCATCATGGTCGCCGCGCTGCTGCGGCGCATGCCCGCGGCCAAGGCGAGCGCGTACGCGACGGCCCACTACGCGAAGCTCAAGAGCTGGGCCGACTACCTCGTGGCGAACCTGCCGGACCCGGGCAACCAGAACCAGACCGACGACTTCACCGGGTTCATCGCGCACAGCGTGAACCTGGCGCTCAAGGGGATCGTGGGCATCGGGGCGATGGCCGACATCGCGCGCCGGGCCGGGCAGTCCTCGACCTACGCGGCGACCGCGCGGCAGTATATCGCGCAGTGGGCGTCCATGGCGCAGAACGGGGCCCGCAGTCACCTGAAGCTGACGTACGACGGGGCGGACTCGACGTGGAGCCTGAAGTACAACGGCTTCGCCGACCGGGTCGCGGGGACCAACCTCGTGCCGCCGGCCGTCGCGGCCGAGGAGGCGAACTGGTACCTGCAGAACCAGCACGCCTACGGGGTGCCGCTCGACCCGCGGCACACGTACACGAAGGTCGACTGGGAGCTGTGGACCGCGGCGTTCCTCACCGGGCAGAGCGCGGCCCGGGACATGCTCATCGGCAAGGCGTACACCTTCGCGAACACGACCCCGTCGCGCGTGCCGTTCTCCGACTGGCACGACACCGACTCCGGCAACCAGAACGGCTTCACCGCGCGGCCGGTCATCGGCGGGGTCTTCGCCCTGCTGGCGTTGCGGCCCACGCTGAACGGCCTGACCGGGTCATGGCCGCTGGGCACGCCGGCCGCGTCCGAGCTGCCGGTGGTGCGCACCGACAACTCGTTCACGGTCATGGCCAGGGTCAACCCGTCTGATCTCAGCGGGTTTCGTACGGCCGTCAGCCAGGACGGTTCGCGGGTGAGCGGGTTCTACCTGCAGTACTCGGGCGCCGACTCCCGATGGGCGTTCGCCATGACGGCCGCCGACGCCGACAACACCGGCTCGACCCGGGCGCTGTCCTCGGCCGCCCCCGCGCCGAACACGCCCGCGCACCTGGCCGGGGTCTACGACGCCGAGGCCGGGCAGCTGCGGCTCTACGTCAACGGCGTGCTCCAGGGTCAGGCGGCGTACGCCTCCGGCTGGCCGGCCTCCGGGCCGCTCGTCATCGGCCGGGGCCGGTGGAACGGGGCCGCGGCCGACGCCTTCGCCGGCACCGTCGAGGACGTGCGCACCTACGACCACGCGCTGCCGGCCGCCACGATCGCCGCCGCCGCGGGCCTGGCCACGAGCCAGGTCGCGGCGTACTCCTTCGACGCCGCCGACGCGTCCCTGACCCTCAGCGGCGGCGCGGCGCTCGGCGGCGGCGGCTTCAGCGGGAGCGCGCTGGTGCTCAACGGCAGCACCGGCTTCGCGGCCGCGGCCCGGCTGGTGGACACCGCGGCGAGCTTCTCCGTCTCGGCGTGGGTCCAGCTCGCGGCGACGTCGAACTTCGCCACGGTGGCGGGGCAGGACGGCGCGCAGGCGAGCGGGTTCTATCTGCAGTACTCGGCGGCGGACAACGCGTGGGCGTTCGCGATGGTCGCCGCCGACACCGCGAACGCCGCGGCGACCCGGGCGGTGTCGCCGTTCCCGCCGCGGGCCGACGGGTGGACGCATCTCGTGGGGGTGCGCGATGCGTCCGCCGGCCGGCTGCGGCTCTACGTCGATGGGGTGCTCGTGGCGGATGCCGCCGCGGGTCCGGCGTGGAGTGCGGGCGGGGCGTTCACGATCGGCCGGGGCAAGTGGAACGGCGGCGACGCCGACCACTTCCCCGGCCGCATCGACCAGGTGAAGGTCTGGACCAGGGCATTGACGGACGCCGACGTCCAGGCGATCGCCTGAGCGGCATCTGGCAGCGAGTCTGCCTGTTGACCGAGGGCTGAGGACCGACGTACAACGTTGTGAGAGCGCTTTCTGTAAAGGAAGTTAATCGTGGCCGCCATCCACCGAATGCTCGCTGTCCTGCTGCTGCTCGTCGCCGGCGTGGCCGTCGCACCCGCACCCGCACAGGCGGCGACCACCGTCTGCGCCCAGTACTGCGACACCCGCGACCCGTCCCAGGCCCGCCAGGAGACCTTCCCGGTCGGCACGCTGCTCATCAACAACCGCCGGATCGTGCTGCACCTCTCCGACCTCGACGGCATGGCGTGGGGCTCGATCGACGCCGGCACCGAGGGCGAGTCGGTCTGGCTCGACCGCACCTTCGACGGCGGCGCCACCTGGGACGGCCTGCTCGGCAAGGCGTCCATCCCGGCCACGTGGACCGGGACCCGGACCCTCATGTACAACCTCGCCGACCCCTCGCACCACCGCCGCGACATGATCCGGGCCTGCGGCGACGCCCACGGGGTGGCCTGCACGAGCTGGGTGCACGCCTCCGTGTGCAACGCGACCTGCGACAACGCCGGCGGCGCAACGGACGCCGACCCGGTGCGGTCGGTGACGCTGAGCGGCCGGACCATCGCGCTGCACATCGACGCGGCCGGCATGGCCTGGGGCGCGATCACGAACAACCGGGCCGGCGACGAGGTGTGGCTGGACCGCTCCTTCGACGCCGGAGCCAGCTGGCCGGGTGGCTCGTCATTGGGGCGTACCACCAGTGGCCGCACGAACCGCTTCAACGTCTCCGACCCCACCTCGCTGCTCTACGGCGGGGCGATCCGCGCCTGCGGCCGGGCGGCCGAGGGTCAGAACGGCGCGTGCACGGCGTGGGCCCGCCCGTCCTCGGCCCGCCTACGGGCCGCGGCCGACGCGCTCATGTACTCCTACGACCCGTACCCGGCCTGGTACCCGTCCAGCTGGTGGAACTCGGCGGTCGCGCTCAGCACGGTCATCCAGTACATCCGCCGCACCGGCGACCAGACCTACGCGTGGGCGGTGAAGCGCACCTTCGACGTCAACCGGGTCGCCTTCCCGGCCGGCGCCCGCTCCAGCGACCCGGTCGACGGCCACTTCATCAGCCGCTCCGTCGACGACACCGCCTGGTGGGGCCTGACCTGGGTCGACGCCTACGACCTGACGCACGACCAGGCGTACCTCAACGAGGCCGTGACGATCGCCAACTACGTCGCCGGCTTCTGGGACACCTCGACGTGCGGCGGCGGCGTGTGGTGGGACCGCGAGCGGACCTACAAGAACGCGGTCACGATCGGGCTGTACCTGCGCCTGACCGCGGCCCTGCACAACCGCATCGCCGGCGACACCGCCTGGCTCAACAAGGCGACGACGGGCTGGGCCTGGTTCCAGACGAGCGGCATGATCAACGGCTCGAACCTGGTCAACGACGGCCTGACGTCGACCTGCGCCAACAACGGTCAGACGGTGTGGACCTACAACCAGGGCCTGGCCATCGGCGCCGCGATGGAGCTCTACCGGGCCACGGGCAACACGGCTTACCAGGACACGGCCCGCCGCCTCGGCAGCGCCGCACTCGCCTCCGGCCTGGTGAGCAACGGCATCCTGACCGAGTCCTGCGACCCCGGTCAGTCCTGCGACGACAACCAGAAACAATTCAAGGGCGTGTTCATGCGGTACCTCGCCGAAGCCGGCCAGTTCCAGACCTTCGCCGACACGCAGGCCGGCAGCCTGTGGTCGACCCGCGACTCCCTGAACCGCATCGGCAGCCGCTGGGCCGCGCCCCCGTCGCCGCCGGACTGGCGCACCCAGGCGAGCGCCCTGTCGGCCCTGCTGGTGGCCTCGTGAGCGCGCGTCACGCCCGGCACGTGGGGATCCTGCTCCAGCTGCGGTCCCGCCCGTGGGTCTCGGCGGCGGCGCTGTCGTGCCGCTTCGGCGTGGACGTGCGCACCATCTACCTCGACATCGACCTGCTGACCGCCGCGGGTCTGCCGATCGAGGCGGTGCCGGGCCGTGCCGGGGCGTATCGGCTGGCGGCGCACGCGGTGCTGCCGAACGTGGAGGAGCCGCTGGGGGACGCCCCGGAGCCGCTGGACCACTATCTGCGCGGGACCCGCAGCCGTGAGCAGCTGCGGCAGCTGGGGCAGCGCGCGTACGCCCGGCAGCAGCGACTGCTCCTGCACCGCCTGGCGGGCTGAGGTGGGGGCGCTCACCGGCTAGGCCGTGCCGGTGATCGCTCCTCAGCCGGGCCAGTGGCGGCTGCCGAGGGCGATCAGGCGCAGCTGGCGGTCGGCCATGTCGATGGTGTCGGACGCGGCCGCCTCGTCGCCCGGGGGCAGCTCCAGCAGGGCGGCGGCGGTCTGCACCATGTGGTCGACGATCAGCGTGGCCAGCATCCGCACGTCCTGCGCCTCCCAGCGCTCCAATGCCGCGACGTGCGGGAGGCGGCGGGTCAGCAGATCCGTGGCCAGCTCGGCGGCCGAGAGGTCGAGCTGCTCCCGGATCGCACGGCGGACCGGGGCGACCCCGCCGTGCCGCTCCCGCGCGATGAACCGGAAGTGCTCCCGGCGCTCGTGCAGCTGGGCCACCAGCACGGCCAGTGAGCGGCCGATGACGGCGTCGCTGTCGGCGATGCCGTCCCGGACCGCGCGTACCGCCGTGCGCAGGCCGCCCAGGCACTGCTCGACCAGCGCCACGCCCAGGCTCGCGACGTCGGGGAAGTGCCGGTAGAAGGCGGTGGGCACGATGCCGACCTCGCGGGTGAGCTCGCGCAGGCCGAGGCTGTCCAGGCTGCGGTCCTCGAGCAGTCGCAGCGCGGTGTCGAGCAGCGCCTGACGGGTGTGGGCCTTCTGTTCGACGCGGGTATGGGGCACGTCACTCAGTAAACACCTGTGCACCGGATCGACGCGCACCTAGGCTCACGACTGAGTGAACAACTGTCCACTGAAATGGAGTGACCGATGGCTCTGCTCATTGCCGCGGTGCTCGTCGCGCTGCTCGTCGTCGGGCCGGCCGCGCTGACCGGGCACCCGGTGCTCCTGCTGCTCGGCGTCGCGCTCGCCGGCGCCGTACTCTTGGTCGCCCGGCGGTGGCCGCTCCGCCGGCTGCGTGACCGATGAGGGGACCGGCCGTGACGCAGCGGAGTGCGACGGCGCCGGAGGTGAGGCGACGCCGGCCGGATGACCGGATCGTGGCATCGCTGGTGCTCGGTGTAGCCGGCCTGTTCTTCTTCAACGTCGTGTTCGGGCCGTTCGCCGTGGTGCTCGGGCTGTGGGCGCTGCGCCGGCCGTCGAACGGGCGCGCCGGTCGCGGGTTCGCCGCGCTCGGGGTCGTCCTGGGCCTCGCCGATCTGGTGGTGCTGGCCGTGCTGGTCGCCGCCCGGTCGCGCACCGGAGATCTGCTGCACGTCCCGGCGTGACACGCAGTCTGGTCCCGACCTGCGGGTGTGACGTCTGTGTCGTGGGTGCGAGCGGAAGGAACCCGCCGCACGGCCCGGCGCTGGAACCTGGAGCACCGGGTCGTGCGGCGGGAAGACCTCAACTCAGCAGGCCGCGTCCGCGCCGGCCACGTTGACCGCCGTCCAGGCGCGCTGCACGGCCTTGTACTCGGCGCCGCACTTGCCGTAGAGGTCCGAGGCCGCCGCGAGCGTGTACGCCCGAGCGGTGTTGCCGGGGTTGGCGTCGTTGACGTACGAGGTGCTCGACGTGAAGTACACGTCCAGCGCCCGGTACCAGATCGCGGCCGCCTTCTCGCGGCCGATGCCCGTCACCGGGCCGGCGTTGCCGCAGACCGGGCTGGTGCCGTACGGCGTCTTGCCCGTGCCCTCGGCCAGGTCGAAGAAGAAGTGGTTGGCCACGCCCGAGGAGTAGTGCACGTCCACGTCCTTCGTGGTCGCCGACCAGCAGCCGTGCGAGTAGCCGTCCCGTGGCGGGTCGAACATGTAGCGCAGCGGCGTCCCGTTGCCGTTGAGGTCGATGCTCTCCGCGATGGTGTAGTCGCCGGGGTCGGCCGGGTTGTCGGCGTAGAACTCGACCATCGTGCCGAAGATGTCGCTCGTGGCCTCGTTGAGCCCGCCGGACTCGCCGGCGTAGGTGAGGTCGTTCGGCACGCTGTGCTGCGTGACCCCGTGCGTCATCTCGTGCGCGGCGACGTCGAGCTCGACGATCGGGTGCGCGTTGTCCCGGCCGTCGCCGTAGTTCATCTGCTTGCCGTCCCAGTACGCGTTCTCCAGGCCGTCGCCCACGTGCACGCGGGACACGACCCCGCGGCCGTTGTTCGCCACGCCCTTACGCCCGAAGGACTTCAGGTAGTAGTCGTACGTGACCTGAGCGCCGTAGGCGACGTCGACCGCGGCGCTCTGCGGGTCGTCGGCCTTGCCGTTGCCCCACGTGTTGTCGTCGTCGCTGATCTGGGTGCACGCCCCGTTCTCCCGGTGCTGCATGTCGCAGACCGAGGCGCGCCCGCGGGTCATGTCGATCATCCGGTACTGGCTGCCGAACTTCTGCGTCTCGACGCTCACCTGCCCGCTGTAGAGGCTGTGGCCGGTCCCCGCGACCGTCTCGATCTCGTCCCACTGCCCGATCACGGCCCCGGTGTGCGCGTCCGTGAGCACGTGCAGCCGTGACGGGGTGCGGCCGTCCTTGGCTGTCCCGACGACGAAGCTCTCCCAGGCAAGCCGCCCGGTGCCGGTGGAGGCCTCGACCAGCAGCTTCTGCCCCTGCAGCTGGGCGATCTTGCCGGTGAACCGCTCCCGGGCCTTCGCGGCGGCGTCCGCGGCCGACACCTTCGGCGCGGTGTCGACCTTGAGCGGCGCGACGAGCCCGTTGGAACTGCCCTTGTACTGTCCGTCGGCCCCGAGATGCACGATGACGTCGCCGCCGTACACCGGAAGCCCATGGTAGGTGCGCGTGTATCGAACGTGCTTCGTGCCGTCGGCGTCGGGCCGGAACGCGAAGTAGCCGAACGTGTCCTCGGGCGCGGCCCGCACATCGGCCAGATGCGTGTCGAGGGCCTTGCGCACCGGGGCGGCCGCGGGCGGCTCGGCCTCCGGGGTCGCCGAAGCGTCCACCTCGGCGGTGTCGGATTCGGCGCTCGGGGAACCGTCCGCCGCGACGTTCACGGACTTCGGTGCGTCGGTACAGCCGGCAAGGACGACCGCCGAGGCGGTGAGTGTGATCAGGAATCGACGAGCGGTTGACATGGGGGTATTCCTACGTGCCGGAAACCGATCATGTCAGTCGCGCGTCGGACGCTGGCACAAAGCCGCTAGTCAACGCGCCCAGGACGGCATACGGGGAAGCGCTCAGGACGTGGCGAAGGCCGGCCACCGCGAACGGTGACCGGCCTTGAGCCAGGGGTAGCCCTCGTCGTGCTCAGTTGGCCGCGACGCCGAACTGGCCGCCACCCGCCGAGTGGAACTCGGTGCCGTCGACGAACGACTTGCCGAAGCTGTTCTCCAGCTGGTCGAGCTCGCTGAACTGGGCCTGGTGGGCGTTCTCGCTGCCCTCGGCCGCGAAGACGTGGTCGTCGGAGGTCGCGTCGTGCGAGTAGTTCGTGTAGTCGTCCGACTCGTAGTGCACGGCCGCCGGCGCGTCGTACTCGACGTGGTGCCCCTGCGAGAAGTCCGTCGAGTCCGTGTCGTGGTGGCCCTCCTCGTACACACCGAACTGGCTGCTGGCGTCGGTCTCCGAGCCCGCGGCGTGGTGCATCTGGTCCAGCGAGCCCTGCTCCTGACCGGCCTCGTAGTGGCCGAAGTCCACGTCGTGCCCGCTGTCGCCGTAACCCGTGTCGCCCATGTCGTAGTCGCTCATCGTGCTCTCCCCTGGAAGTCGTTGTCGCTGTTGAGCAATACGCTACGGAGTCCACGCGGCCGTCGAATCCCGGAAACGTGCCACCACCGCGAAGCGCGGGTCGCGACGATCGGGCGCGGGCAACGCCGGCGATCAGGCAGGCGGAGCACCGGCGATCGCGGGCAGCACGAAGTCCCGCAGCACGGCGAGCGGAGTCTTCCACTGCTCGTCCCCGTCGTAGTTCCCCGCGGTCACGGCGACCACCAGGCGCGGCTCGGGCAGGATGAAGAGGCGCTGGCCGCCGTTGCCCATGGCGGTCCACATCCGGTGGCCGTCGAGCGGCTCGATGTACCACTGGTAGCCGTACTGTCCGCCCCACGCGTTCGGCAGGCGGGGCTCCAGCATGGTGCGCACCCACGCCGCGGGGACGATGCCGGCGCCCTCGGCCAGGACCAGCTCGCCGAGGCGGGTCAGCGAGCGCGGGGTCAGCCGCAGGCCCGACGCCGCCGAGGGGACGCCGTCGGCGCCGGTGATCCACTCGAAGGCGTCGATGCCGAGCGGGTCGAAGAGCTTCACGCGGGCGTACTGCGGCAGCGCGACCCCGGTCCCGTCGGCGATGAGCGCGCCGAGGAGGGCCGACGCGCCGCCGCAGTAGGACCAGCGGGTGCCGGGCGGCTCCAGCACGGGGCGGGACAGGACGTACCGGTAGCGGTCGGGCGCCAGCTCCATCGCGATCTCGGCGTTGTCCGGGCTGGTGTAAGGCAGGTCCTCGCGCCACTGCAGGCCCAGCGACATGGTGAGCGCGTGTTCGACGGTGAGGCGGGCGCGCTCGGGGTCGGCGGCGAGGTCGGGGTAGCGCGGGAAGTACCGCAGCAACGGCTCGGACGGGTCCGGCACTTTGGCCTCGGCGAGCGCGATGCCGTACAGCAGCGCCGTGATGCTCTTGGTTATCGACCTGAGGTCGTGCAGCGTCCCGGGGCCGAAGTCCACGACGCCGAGCGGCTGACCCCAGGTGCTGTCCGGCCCGGAGCCGTAGTGCTCCAGCACGACCGAGCCGTCGCGCACGGCCACGGCCGCGTGCAGTCCGTCGAGCGCAGCGAGTGTCGTCATAGGGAGGTTGTACCGTGGCCCGGGAGGCCCGGGCCACGGCAAATTTGTTGCGCTAGACCCGAGCCCACTTCTGGTTGCCGCCGCCGGTGCAGTCCCACAGCTGCAGCTGCGAGCCGTTGGCGGTGCCGTGCCCGGCCACGTCGACGCACTTGTTGGCGTTGACGTTCACCAGGTCGCCCGCGGCGGTCAGGGTGAACCGCTGGGCGCCGGTGCCGTTGCAGGTGTAGAGCTGGACCGCGGTGCCGTTCGCGGTGCCGGCGGCGGCCGCGTCCATGCACTTGCCCAGCGCCCGCACGGTGCCGTCCGAGCCGATCGTCCACTGCTGGGCGGCGGTGCCGTTGCAGTCGTACACCTGCAGCCGCGCCCCGTCGACCGGGTTGGCCGACGGCACGTCGATGCAGCGGCCGCTCTCGTTGCCGCGCAGCGCGTTGCCGCCCGGCGGCGGGGTGCTCGCCGTGCTGACGTGCACGTAGTCGACGAGCATGCGGTTCACCGACGGGGTGGAGCCGTCGGGGCTGCCGGGGAAGTTCCCGCCGACGGCGAGGTTGAGGATGATGAAGAACGGGTGGTCGTACACCCACGGGTTGCCGCGGGTGCTGGCCGGGGTGGCGCGGAAGTACTCCGAGCCGTCGATCGTCCAGACGATGAGGTTCGGCGACCAGTCGACGGCGAACACGTGGTATGCGTTGCCGAGCGGCTGGCCGATGTTGCGGGTGCCGCCGACCGCGTTGCCGCCGGAGTACCCGGGACCGTGGATGGTGCCGTAGACCGTGTTCGGGTCGCGGCCCACGTTCTCCATGATGTCGATCTCGCCGTCGCCCGGCCAGTTGCTGCCGCCGAGCATCCAGAACGCCGGCCACAGCCCGTTGCCCTTCGGCACCTGGATGCGGGCCTCGACGCGGCCGTACTGCTGGGTGAACTTCCCGGCCGTCTGGATGCGCCCGGAGGTCCACTGGCACGTGCCGTACCAGCAGCTGTGCCCGCCGCTCTCGCGCCGGGCCTCGATGACCAGGTGCCCCTGGCCGTCCTGGTACACGTTGCTGGTGCCGCTGTTGTAGTACTCCAGCTCGGAGTTGCCGAAGCCCCCGCCGCCGGTGTCGAAGTTCCACTTCGACGTGTCGACGCCCTGGCCGGACGCCCCGCTGAAGTCCTCGTTCCACACGACCGCGGCCTGCGCGGCGCCGGGTGACGCCACCACGAGCAGGCCGGTCGCGGCGATCGTTGCCATCAGCGCGGCGGACGCCAATGACCTGAGCCTTCGCATCTGCTTACCTCCCAGGCGGATTAGTGAGGTTACTTAACAGATCTATCGGAGGCTATGCGGTGGGGGAGGGTACGTCAATATACGACTTGAACTAAGACGCGCATTGACAATGAACAGTTAACTTTCCTATCGTCCCTGGCCAAGAGGCTCACCCCCACACCCGAAGGAGCCCCTATGCGCCGATCCGCCCTAGCCATCGCGGCGGTCACGGTCGCCGCCGGCGCCGCCGTGGCCTTCGCCGTCCAGCCGTCCGCCAGCGCCGCCACGCTGCCCAACGGCTTCCGCAGCATCGGATACATGCCGTCCTGGGCCGGCAGCGCCACCGCGATCCAGTACAACAAGCTGACCCACGTCAACTACGCGTTCGTCCTGCCCAACGGCAACGGCAGCCTCGGCGCCGTGGACAACCCCTCCAAGCTGCAGCAGATCGTCTCGCTCGGCCACGCCGCGAACACCAAGGTGTCGCTGTCGATCGGCGGGTGGAACGACGGCAACGACTCCGCCTTCGAGACCCTGGCCGGCAACGCCACCGCCCGGACCGCGTTCGTCAACAACGTCGTCAACCTCGTCAACCAGTACAACCTCGACGGCGTCGACATCGACTGGGAGTACCCGGACCCGGGCACCTCCGCCAACAACTACACCGCGCTCATGTCCCAGCTGAGCACCGCGATGCACAGCCGCGGCAAGCTGCTCACCGCCGCCGTGGTCTCCGAGGGCGGCACCGCCAACGGGGTGCAGCCGGCCGTGTTCGGCTACGTCGACTGGCTCAACATCATGACGTACGACGGCGGCAGCCCGCACGCCAACTACGACTGGTCCGTCGCCGCCGTGAACTTCTGGAAGGGTCGCGGCCTGCCCGCCGGCAAGGCGGTCATCGGGGTGCCGATCTACTCGCGGCCGAGCTACCTGACCTACGCCGACCTGGTCTCGCGGGACCCGGCCAACGCCAACCGCGACTGCGTCACCGTCAACGGCTCGAACGAGTGCTACAACGGCCTCGGTACCGTGCGCCGCAAGACGCAGTGGGCCATGGCCAACGGCGGCGGCATCATGTTCTGGGAGCTCTCGCAGGACGCAACCGGCGCCAACTCGCTGATCAGCGCGGCCTACGAGACGGCGACCGGCGGCACCCCGCCGCCGACCACCCCGCCGGCGGGCCGCACCGGGCGCATCACGGGCCTCGCGGGCAAGTGCGTGGACGTCGCCGCGGCGTCCACGGCGAACGGGGCGGCGATCCAGCTCTACACCTGCAACGGCACCACGGCCCAGAACTGGACGGTGGCGTCGGACGGATCCCTGCGCGCGCTCGGCAAGTGCATGGACGTCACCTCGGCCGGCACCGCCAACGGCACGAAGATCCAGCTGTGGGACTGCAACGGGACCGGCGCGCAGAAGTGGCAGTACAACAGCGGCAACAGCACCCTCGTGAACACCGCGTCGGGCCGCTGCCTCGACGTGACCGACAACAGCTCCGCCGACGGCGCGCGACTGCAGATCTGGGACTGCTTCGCCGGCGCCAACCAGCGCTGGACGCTGCCGTAGCACGCGGCGGCGCGCGGCCCCGTACGACGCTCGTACGAGCGTGTCCGGGGATCCGCGCGCCGCTGTCCGGCCGCCCGCCGGTCCGCTTCGCTGGTGGTATGAAGCTGATCGTCGTGCTGATCGTGCCCGGGCCGCCGCCGGATGCCCAGCCGGCGGCGGCCCCGGCCTGGGCCGGTCTGACCTGCCGCGAGCGGGAGGTCGCCGCCCTCGTCGGCCGGGCGCTGACGAACCGGCAGATCGCCCGCCGCCTCGGGATCTCGACCCACACCGTCAACTTCCACCTGCGGCGCATCTTCGGCAAGCTCGGCATCCAGTCCCGGGTGCACCTCGCGCAGATCGCCAAGACCCACGCCGGCGCCGCTTGACGCCGGCGCCGCTCGATCAGGCCGGCGCCCCGAGGTCGGCCGCGGCCCGCGCCGTCGCCGGATGCCCGCGGCTGAGCACCCGCCGCCGGGCGGCCAGCACCTCCTCCAGCCCGGCGCGCGCCGCGGCGGCGTCGCCGAGATCCCGCCGGGTCAGCGCCAGGCGGTGCCGCGAGACCAGCGTCGCCGGGTGCTGCGGCCCCAGCGTCCGCGCCCGCCGGGCGAGCACCTCCCGGGTCAGGGCCTCGGCCTCGGCGGCGCGCCCCAGGCCGTGACGGACGTCGGCGAGGCCCTGCAACGCGTTCAGGGTCCGCGGATGGTCCTCGCCGAGGACGCGGCCGCTGGTCTCCGCGAGCGCCTCGAACTCGGCCTCGGCCGCCGCCAGCTCGCCGCGGTCGCGGCGCAGCCGGGCCAGGTGGAACAGCGTGACGAGCGACGCCGGGTGATCCGCACCCAGCCGCCGGCGCCGGGCCTGCAGCACGTGCCCGAGCACCTGCTCGGCCGCGTCGAGCCGGCCCTGGGCCCGCATGACGTCGCCGACGTTGTTGAGGCTCGTGAGCGTGTCGAGGTGCTCGTCGCCGAGGACCCGGCGGCGCTGCTCGAGCACCTCCCGGAAGACCCGCTCGGCGTCGGCGAGCTGCCCGTCGTCGCGCAGGACCCGGCCGAGATAGTGCGCGGTCGTCATGGTGTCGGGGTGCTCGGGGCCGAGCAGCCGGCGCCGGGCCGCGAGCGTCGCGTGCAGCTCCCGCTTGGCGAGGTTGTACTCGCCGGTGTCGTACATGGATCGGCCGAGCTCGTTGCGCAGCGCGAGCACCGTCGCATCCGTGCGCCCGACGACCGGGCCGGCCTCGGCGATCAGCGCCGCGGCCTGGGCCCGGGCACGGCGGCTCAGCCCGGCGGCCCGCAGATAGCGCACCGCGAGCAGCGCCGGCTCCAGCACGTCGGGGCCGGTGCCGGGCGGGGCGATCCGGTGGTCGCGGATCAGGTCCAGGGGCGCGCCGCAGTGCTCGGCCAGGGCCGACCAGGTCGACCAGGAGGCCGGGTGCTTCGGGTCGAGGTCCTGCACCGCGGCCCGCAGCAGCGCGACGAGGGCGGCGAGGTAGGTGTCCGGATCGCCGTCGACGTCGTCGTTGCGCCGCGACGCCTCGCGGACCAGCGGATGCATCAGCAGCGTCTCGCCCGCCGGGTCGCCGCCGGGGTCGAGGAGCCCGACATCGGCGAGCCCGCGCACGGCCCGCCACAGCCGCCGCGGGGTCAGCCCGGCGAACGGCGCGTGGGCCGCCAGGACGTCGGCGCGCAGCAGGCTCGGGGGCACGGCGGCCGGGCGCAGGCACGACAACAGCCGCAGCACCGGACGGGCCTGGGGCAGGCCGCGCGCGGCGAGCAGATCCAGCGACAGCTCCCAGGTCCGCCCGACGATCTCGCGAGTGCGGCCGTGCCCGGGACCGGCGGCGTCCTCGTCCTCGTCCTCGTCGAGCAGGCGCAGCGGGCCGGCGCGGTCCAGGGCGGCCGCGTAGTCGTCGAACGTCCGCACCTCGCCGCCCCCGGCGAGGCCGGGCGGCATGGTGGCGACCTCGCCCAGGTATCGCCCGGCGATCCCGAGGGCCAGCGGCAGCCCGCCCAGCCGGTGCGCGAGGCGCCGGGCCGCGTCCGCCGGGCCCGCGCCCGGACCGGCCAGCTCCTGCAGCACCTGCCCGCCCAGCGCCGCGTCGAGGGACGGCACCGGATGCAGCTCGAACCACGGCGGGTCGCCGCCGGCCCAGGTGCGCCCGCCGCCGTCGCGGGTGGTGACGACGACCGCGCCGTGGCCGCCGGTGATCGGCCGCAGCCAGCCGTTGCCGTCGGTGACCTCGGCGCCCGGGAGGCTCAGCACCGCCCGCGGATCGTCGACGTCGTCCACGACCAGCAGCCACGGCCGGTCGTGCCCGGCCAGCCGCCGCCACACCTGGTCCGGCAGGCTGCCGACGCGCAGCTCGTCGGGCGTGGCGCCGAGGTCGATGGCGACGGCGTGCATGCCGGTCGTGAACAGTGCCGGGCGGACGGCCGAGACCCACCACACGGTGACGCCGCGGCGCTCGGCCGCGCGGGCGAGCGCCAGCGCGACGGTGCTCTTGCCCGACCCGCCGAGCCCGTGCAGCACGTGCACCCGCGCGGCCGGGGCGCCGGTGCGCGGCTGGTCGAGATCCCGCTCCAGCCGCGCCAGCAGCGACGCCCGGCCGCGGATGCCCGGCTGCCGGTTCAGCCGTTCGGTCGGCGCGCGGGTCGACACGACGGCCGGCGTGTCCGTCGCGTGGTCGAGCTCGGCGGCGGCCGCGGCGCGCACCGCCGGCGATGGCACGGATGGTGGCGCGGGTGGTGGCGCGGATGGCCGGCCCCGCCGGGCGCGGCGCAGCCCGAGGAGCCACTGCGCGACCACGGCCGGATCGGTGGCGCCGCAGGCCGCGAGGATCCGCTCGAACTGCCCCGCCGGCGATCGGCCCGGCAGGTGCGTGCCGGCGAAGTATCCGCCGAGCGTGCTCGCCGGGACGCCGCTGCGGGCGGCGACGTCGCGAATGGTCAGGGCGGCGCCGTCGCGCAGGAGGCTCAGCTCGCGGGCGAAGCCGAGCCGATCAGCGATCCGGTCCGGCCGCGGCTGTGTCGCCGGCGTCTCCTGCGGCACCGGGCACCTCCTGCGCGCTCGTCGGGTGCCTCCGTTGTACCGTGCCGTCGCGGGCCCGGCCAAGGAGCCGAAGCCCATCGATGGCCGCCGCGACCGGGGCGGCGACGGTCAGCAGCCGCAGCACCCAGCCCGCGCGCCCGTCGGGCAGGTCGAGGCCTTGCAGCACGGCCGCCACGACGGCCAGGGTGCGCGCGGCGGCGCGGCCGGCCGTCGCGAGGCGGGAGCGGATCATGGCCACCTCCGGTTGGCGTCCCCTCCACGATCGGGTGCCCGGCCGTGCGCGGTTGACGGTGCGCGCACAGGTCGGACAAGGTCGGCCGAAGGCCAGCCGGACTCGTACAGCAGCGGCCACGGGATGGACGAGCTGCGCGGCTGGTTGCAGCGGGCGGCGGGGAGCGAAGACCCGGATGTCGTACTCGACCCGGCCGCGCTGGCCGTGCTGCGGCGCGCCGCGCTCGGCGTGGACCCGGACGACCTCGACACCGCGCTGCTGATCGGGCTGGGGCACTGGCTGCGGTACCTGCGGCTGCCCGACGGCGAGGACGAGACGGACCTGGACCGGGCCGCGCAGGCGAAGCGGCCGGCCTGCCGCGGCTGCGCCTGGCCGCCGCGGAGGCCCGGGACGTGGCGCGGCGGCTCGGGGCCACGCCGCTGATCGACGCGGCGGCGACCCCCTCGGCGGTGCGGGCCGCGCTGCCCGGCGCGACGCACGCCCACTTCGCCTGCCACGCCGTCACCGACGCGACCGACCCGGGCCGGGGCCGGCTGGAGGTGCACGCCGGCTCGCTGCGCGTTCCCGACCTCGCGGCGCTCGGCGTCCCGCGCGGCGAGCTGGCCTACCTGTCGGCGTGCGCGACCGCGTTCGGCGGCACCGTGCTGCTGGACGAGTCGATCCACGTCGCGTCCGGGCTGCAGCTCGCCGGGTTCCGCCACGTCGTCGGCACCCTGTGGCCGGTGTCGGACGACGCGGCGCCGGACATCGCCGCGGCGTTCTACGCGGCGGTGGACGCCGGGGCGGACCCGGCGAGCGCGCTGCACGGCGTCGCGCTGGACCTCCGGCGCCGCCACCCGGCCGCCATCGCGCTGTGGGCGTCGCACGTCCACTTCGGACCCTGATCCGGACTGGGGTTCCGGCCCCGGGCGCGGGGGTCAGGGCCCGAGGTGCACCAGGCCGGCCCAGAGCATCGGGCTGCGGGGGTAGCGGTCCCGGTGCTCGCGCGCGGCCGCGTTCACCGCCTCCGCCGGCGCGGTGCCGGCCCCGAGCCGCTCGTAGACGTCGGCGGCGAGGTCGTGCGCCGCGTCGTCGCCGACCCGCCACAGGGTGCCGACCACGTGCCGGAACCCGGTCAGCTGGAAGATCGAGCAGATGTGCATGGCCTCGTCGGCCAGCAGGCCGCCGGCGAGCGCGGTCGTGCAGGCGGACAGGTACGCGAGCCGGCGCGGCCGGGTCGGCAGGGCGCCGATGTCGCGGACCCGCAGCGGCCGGTCGGCGAGCAGCAGCGCGCTCGCGGCCGGGTCCGCCGCGTCCGTCACGGCGTGACAGGCGAAGTGCGCCCAGTCGGCGTCGCGCAGCCGCTGCAGCACCGCGTCGCGGCCGGCGTCCGCGAGGACGTCATCGGTGCCGAGCCGCCCGGCGACGACCCGGCCCTCCTCGGAGGCCCGGCGCAGTGGCGGCCGGTCGCCGGTGTGCGGCACGGCCACCACGAGCGGGGCCACGGCGCTGCCCGGGTCGGTCCCGGCCGCCCCGGCATCGCGCGCGTGCAGGAGCGAGCGCAGCGTCGCGGTGTAGGTGGAGACCGTCCGGTCGAGCAGCCCCGGCCCGCCGTCGTCCGGCGCGGCGGCGTGCAGCGGCAGCACGCCGAGCGCCCCGGTCGGCAGCCAGCACACCCGGGCCCCCGGTGGCGGGTCCAGCCGGGCGAGGACCGGGGCGGCGACGCGCTCCCACAGCCGGCCGAGCACGCGCCGCAGCGTCGGGTTGCTGTCCCAGTCGTTGGCCTCGGTCGCGGCCAGCAGGGCGGCGGCGTCCGCGGTCACGTCCGCGGGGCGCAAGCCGGGCAGCGGGACCGGCTCGACCCCGCCGGGCCGCAGGATCAGGGCGTCGCACCGGTACCGCGACACGTTGACGACGACCACCGTCCCGCCCGCCGCCGCCGCGAGCAGGTCCTCGGGGTCCGGGTCGCGGAGCAGGCCCAGCGCGCGGATCCGCGCGACGACGTCGTCGAACCTCGCGGCCGCGTCCCGGCGCCGCCCGGCCGCCGCGGCGACGGTGACCGGATCCGCCACCAGCGCCTCGGTCGGGGCGGTGTCGGCGTTGAGCACCGCGCAGACCTCGTCGAACGCGTCGGCGAGGGCGGGGTCGGTCCGGCGCAGCTCGCCGAGGTCGCGGCGCTGCTCGGCGGCCTGCCCCAGCACGACGCCCCGGGCCCGTTCGAGCACGGCGACCGCGCGCGGCGGATCGCCCCGGTGCAGCGCCACCGCGGCGGCGTCGGGGCCGAGCCCGCCGAGCCGCGCCAGGTGCGCGTGCCGGCTGTCCCAGCCCAGCTGCCGCCCGGCCAGGATCGGCAGCAGGTCGAGCGCGACGGCGTAGGCGGCGTCCGCGGCCGCCCAGTGCCCGGCGGCGGCCTCCAGTTCGGCCTCGTACATGGCGGCGGCGGCGCGGATCACGGGCATCGTCCCCGGCTGCCCCGCGCAGCGGCGGAAGGCCTCGGCCGCGGCGGCCCGGTCCCGCTCCGCGTCGGCCGCCGGCGCCCCGGCGAGCGTGGCGCGCACGCGCAGGGCGGCCCCGAGGTTGAACAGCAGACCGCCGGCGGCCGGGTCGCCGGCCACGGCCGCGCCCGCCGCCGCCACCGCGGCCTCGAGGTCCTCCGCGGCGCCGAGCAGGGCGTGCCGGCGCAGCAGCGGCACGACGAGGTTGGAGAGGTAGCCGGGCCGGTCCGGGTGGTCGTCGGGGGTGTCGAGCACGGCCCGCCGGTCGCGGTCGATGGCGGCTTCGAGGTCGTCGCGCGCACCGGACGCCTCGAACCGCCGGAACCGCATGAGGCCGGCGTTCGCGAGGTGCATGGGGCGGCCCGGGTGGTCGTCGGCGGTGGCCGCGACCGCCCGCTCGGCCGCGACGATCGCCTCGTCGATGTCCTCGTCGCGGCGGCTTGCCTCGAACCGGCGCAGCAGCCCGGTGGCCAGCGCCGCGAGCCGGCGCGGCCGCAGCGCGTCGCCCGCCGGGGTGGCGGCGAGCGCGGCGCGGGCATCCAGGACGGACTCGTCGAGGTCGGCGAGGTCGCCGGTGCGCTCGTGGCGGACCCGCAGCGCGTTGGACAGGTTGGCCAGCATCCGGGCGTGCATCCGATCGCCGGGCCGGGTCGCCGCCACCGCCCGCCGCCCGGCGTCCACGGCGTCGTCGAGGTCGGCGGCGGAGCCCGTGTGCCCGGCGAGGCGCAGCAGCGCCAGGCCCAGCGTCGACAGCCGGCGCGCCCGGGCCGGGTCGTCCCCGGCGGTGCCGTCGACCGCCGCGCGCCCGGCCCGCACCGCGGCCTCCAGGTCGTCGTGGCGGCCGTGGCGGTCGTAGCGGGTGCGGTACGCCGCGCACAGGTCGGCCAGCGCCCGGCCCCGCTCGGCGGCGTTGCCGCGCGCGGCCTCGACGGCGGCCTCGCCGGACGCGATGGCGGCGGCGAGATCCGCCTCGTCGCCCCGCCGCTCGTACCGGTGCCGCAGCGACGACGCGAGCCCGGAGTGCAGCGCGGCCACCTGATCGGGCGCCGGTGCCGCATCGAGGGCCGAGCGCCGCAGGTCCACGGCGGCGTCGAGGTCGGCGGGCGTGTCGCGGCTCTCGGCGCGGGCCGCGTGGGCGGAGGCGAGGTTGGCCAGGGCGGCGACCCGGACCGGTCCCGCCGGCGGCGCGGCGGCCGCGGCGACGGTCCCGGCGTCGATCATCGCGTCGAGGTCCGCCGGGTCGCCGCCGGTCTCGAACCGGGCCTGCAGCGCGGCGACGAGGTTGGTGGCGGCGGACGCCCGGGCGGGGTGACCCGGCGGCAGGTGCTCCAGGGCGGCCCGCAGCAGCGGCAGCGCCCGGTCGAGATCGTCCGGGTCGCCGCGGCGGCGGAAGCGCAGCACCAGCGCCGCGCCGAGCGTCGAGCGCACGGCCGGGCCGTCCGGGTGGGCGTCGGGCAGCCCGGCCGCCGCCTCGCCGGCCTCCGCGACGACGCGATCGAGGTCCTCGGGATCGCCCTCGCGCTGGTACCGCAGCCGGAACAGCCCGCTCGCGGTGAGCCGCAGCCGGCGCCGCTCGTCCGGGTCGCGCACGACGGCGAGCTGGTCCCGCGCCGCGGCGACGGCCTCGGCGAGGACCGCCGGGTCGCGGTCGTGCTCGGCGGCGGTGCGCAGCACCCCCAGCACGGCGCCGCGAAGCGCCTCGCGCAGCGGATGCCCGTCGAGGTCCGGCTCGGCCCGGCGCACGAGCTCGACGGCGCGCGCGAGATCGTCCCGGGCGGCGCCGTGGCCGAACCGGACCCGCAGCGCGACGGCGAGGTTCACCAGCAGCGCCACGGCGTTGGGATCGCCGGGCGGGGCGGCCCGCACCGCCTCCTCCTGCAGGGCGATGCACTCGTCCAGCAGGGCCGGGTCGCCCTCGCGGTCGAAGCGGGTGCGGAGCACGATCGCGAGGTTGGACAGGTAGTCGCCGCGGCCGGGGTCGCCGGCGGGGCAGTCCGCGACCACCCGGCGGGCCACCTTCTCGGCGTGGGCGAGCTCGGCGGGGTCGCCGCTGCGGGCGTAGCGGGCCAGCAGCCGGCGGGCGTACTCGGTGCGGGCCTCGGCGGGCGGCGGGCCGCTCATCGGAACTCGCGCCGCATGCCGCCCGGGCGCAGGGCGCAGTACGGCGGAGGGTCGCCGGGCCGGCCGGGCCGCACCACGCGGTCGCAGGGCCGGCGCATCGGGCAGGCGTAGACGACGTCCGGGGCCGGGTCGTCGCCGGGCCCGCGCAGGGTGATCTCCGGGCCGCCGACCGACCGGACCAGCTCGAGGTACTCCTCGTGGCGGTCCTCGCCCGCCTCCGCGGCCGCCCGCAGCGCCACCACCGCGCCGTGCCCGTCGTCCCCGGCGTGCTCCTCGAGGTAGGTCCGCAGCTGGCAGAACGACGCGACCCAGGTCCGGCCCGGACTCGTCTCCTTCGGCGCGACCAGGCCACCGACCGTCGACGTGGTGACGACGCAGGGCTCGCCGGTCGTGGCCGCCGCGAGATCCGGGCCCGGGCCCAGGTGCACCGCGGTCGCCCGGCCGGCGAGCCGGAGCAGCCACAGCTTCGCATCGGCGGGCGTGGTGGCCCGGGCGAGGAGGATCAGCGCGGCCGCGGCCAGCGACAGCGGCCACTGCGCGCGCCACTCGGGCAGCAGCCCGGCCCGGTGGGCGAAGCGCTCACCGGCGTCGCGGACGCGGGCGACGAGGTCCGGCAGCCAGCCCGGCAGCATCAGCCCGTGCCCGGTGCCGGGGTCGGCGACGACCTCGATCAGCGAGCCGCGCTGCGCGGCCGGCAGGTCCGGCAGGGTGCGCACGATGACGTACAGCAGCAGGCCGGCCGGGTCCCGGGCGAGGGGCCCGGCGGTCTCGTACTTGGCCAGATCGACGAGGCGGAACGGCAGCGGGGACACGGGCTGGACCATCGGCACCAGGATGTTGCCGGCATGCAGGTCCCCGTGGCAGCGGCCGAGCAGCGCCCGGATGCGCCGTGCGCCGCCGGGACGGCCGGCGGCCAGCGCGGCGAACGGATTGGGCAGCACCTCGCGCTCGCCGTCGATGCGGATCGGCGCGCCGCCGATGCGGGCCGCGAGGGTGTGCAGGGCCTTGCCCGGCCCGGCGCGGCCGAGCAGGTGCCGTTCGACGTATTCGGCCGCGGTCAGCGACGCGACCTCGGCCGCGACCGCCCAGTCGTCGAGCACCGCGCGGGTGACCTCGGCGCAGGCGTCGACGAAGGCCGCGGCGTCGCAGCGCACGGGATCGTCGGTGCCGGCGCCGGTCGCGGCGAGGGTGCCGCCGGCCCGCGCGGCGGCCAGCGCCTTCGTCAGCACGTCGAGCTCGTCGAGGCGGCCGCCGTCCGGCTCGCCGCCGCTGCCGGCGATCTCCTGGAACACGAACCACCGGCCGTCGCCGACGGGGACGAGATCGTCGCCGCGGGGCGCGAGCCGGGCGAGATGCCGCTCCGCGAACCGCGGCGGCGCCTCGTCCAGGGCCGCCCGCTGCCGCTGGAACTCCGAGGCCGGCCCGTCGGGGAAGGCGTCGAGCTTGAGCAGGAGCTTGCGCGTGCGCCGGGCGGCCGTGTCCGTGACGTACACCAGGGCGACGACGGCGCCGGAGCGCCCGTGGGTGAGTGGCCGGTCGAGCTCGTAGCGCAGGCCGCGCTGCCGGCCCCAGTCGTGCAGGGCGTTCGCGGCGCTGCCGAGTGTCTCGGCGAGGATCGGATCCAGGACCTCGTCGCCCATGCCCACCTCCGGCCACCACCGTACCGGGCGCCCGCGGCGGACCGCCGACGCCGCTTGGGTCACCGCGGCCGGGGACCTGCTGCTGGCGGTCCGCGGGCGGCGGCTCCCGCCCGGGCGGCCCACGGGCGCGGACGCGGGCCGGTTCGCGCGGTAATGCGGATGCCGCCGTGGTGCGGATGGCGCACCATGGCGGCATGGACTGGATCCCGACCGTCGCCTTCGAGAACGTCCCGGGCGCGCCCCGGCCGGTCGCGGCGCTGCGGGCCTGACTGCGCGAGCGCGGCATCGACTGGATGCCGTTCGCCGGCGACGAGGTGCGCATCGGGCTCGCCTGCGGCACCGACGCCTCCGGGACCTGGCACGGCACCTACGACGTGCGGGTCGACGCGGCGGCGCTGTGGCGGGTGGGGCTGCACCCCGACCAGCCGACGTCGCGGATCGCCGGGCCGTCGCCGCCGGCCTGGTGGCACGCCGAGGCCGAGCGCGCCTGGCACCGCCCGGCCCGGCACCGCTGACCGTTCAGGCCGGGATGCGGTACCACCACGTCTCGAGCTCGTCGTCCAGCGTCTCCAGCTCGGCCTGCGTCGGGCGGAAGCCGTCCGGAAGCGCGAAGGCGTAGGCGCCGCAGCGCTCGACGACCTCCCGCAGGCGGCGCACCGCCGGGATCTCCTCGAGGTCCTCCGGCCCGAATGGGGTGCCGCCGACGAGCGTCTGGTGGCCGAGGCCCCACCACATCGCGATGAGCTCGACGTCGCCGTCGCGCTCGGCCGCCTCGGCCACCGTCGCCACGACGTCGATGAGCCCGGCCGGGCGGGGCGGCTGGGCGTCGGCCCCGCGCAGGCGCCCCTCGTCGACCATCCGCCGCCACATGCGGGTGCCGGCCTCGCAGTACAGCCACGGCGGGCGCACGTAGCCGTCCTGCACCCCCTCGTCGGGGTCCTCCTCGTCGTACTCGCCGAGCTCGGTGAACTCGTCGGTGAGGTGCGCGTACTCGGGGAAGCCGTCGAGCGGGAAGCGGTACGTGTGCCCGCACCGCAGCAGGATGTCCTCGACCCGTCCCATGGTGTGCGAGCAGTCGTGGGTGCGCTGGAACGCGTACAGGGTCGTGCACCAGTCGCGCAGCCGCGGGTGCCGGATCCGGTCCAGGATGAGGATCGATGCGTGGACCAGATCCTCGATGTCATGCTCCGACATCGCGCCAGGGTACCGTGCGCTGCTTGTGTGAATGTGTTCGATTGGAACGTAGTTACCGGCCACTCTTGACGATTGCTGAGGATATTTGTTCAGATGAGTGCGCTCTTCACCGCTCCCCAACGTCGAAGGGGCACCCCGCCATGCGAAGACTGGACAGACGACTTGGCCAATTCATGGCCGCTGGCGCCGCCGCGCTCGCGGCCGTGCTCGCCATCCCGGCCGGAGCGGGTGCCGCCCCGCCGCCGGACAACACACCCGCCTGGCACGCGGGCATCCCGCCGCTCGCGACCAAGTGGACGAGCAAGGTCGGGCCCGACAACGCGCTGCCGGAGTACCCGCGGCCGCAGCTGACCCGGGACAAGTGGCAGAGTCTCAACGGCGTGTGGGAGTTCTCCCGCGCCGGCGTGAACCAGGCCGTCCCCACCGGGCAGAGCCTCGGGGAGCGGGTGCTGGTGCCGTACCCGATCGAGTCCGCGCTCTCGGGCATCCAGCGGCACGAGGACCGCATGTGGTATCGGCGGACCTTCACGGTGCCCAAGGCCTGGGCCGGGCAGCGCCTCCAGCTGCACTTCGGGGCCGTGGACTACGACGCCAAGGTCTACGTCAACGGCACGCAGGTGGCCACGCACCGGGGCGGGTACGACGGCTTCGACGTCGACGTGACCGACGCGCTGCAGGGCACCGGGCCGCAGGAGCTCATCGTGTGGGCCGAGGACCTCACGGACGCGACCGGCCAGCCCATCGGCAAGCAGCGCCGCAGCTCCGACCACGGGATCTTCTACCAGGGCAGCTCCGGCATCTGGCGCACCGTCTGGATGGAGCCGGTCCCCGCCGCCTCCATCAGCGGCCTGTCCACCACGCCCGACGTGGCCGGCGGCGCGCTCAAGCTCACCGCGACGGTCGCGGGCGGGACGAACCTCAAGGTCAAGGCGGTCGCCAAGAACGGCGGCAAGGTCGTCGGCACGGTGACGGGCGCGGCCGGGACCGAGCTGCGGCTGCCGGTACCGAATCCGAAGCTCTGGTCGCCCGACGACCCGTTCCTCTACGACCTGCAGGTCACGCTGCTCGACGGCAACAAGACCGTCGACACCGTCGGCTCCTACTTCGGCATGCGGCAGATCGGCACGGCTCCGGGCGCCGACGGCAAGCTGCGGATCACGCTCAACGGCAAGATCCTGTTCAACCTCGCGAACCTGGACCAGGGCTTCTGGCCCGACGGGCTCTACACCGCGCCGACCGACGCCGCGCTGAAGTGGGACCTCGAGCAGGACAAGGCGATGGGGTTCAACGCGGTGCGCAAGCACATCAAGGTGGAGCCCGACCGCTGGTACTACTGGGCCGACAAGCTCGGCCTCATGGTCTGGCAGGACATGCCGGCCGCGAACACCGGGCCGATCCCGGAGGCGTGGCGCGGGCAGTTCGAGTCGGAGCTGCACGAGATGGTGCGCGAGCACAGCTCGTTCACCTCGATCGTGGCGTGGGTGCCGTTCAACGAGGGCTGGGGCGAGTGGGACCGTGCCGCCACGGGCCGCATCGCCGACGACGTCAAGGCCCAGGACCCGACCCGGCTCGTCGACGCCCACAGTGGCGTGAACTGCTGCAACTCCCACGGCGACTCAGGTCGCGGCGATGTGATCGACTTCCACCAGTACCTCGGGCCGGCCTCGCCGTCGCCGTCGGGCAACCGGGTGGCGATCGACGGTGAGCACGGCGGGTTCGGTCTCAAGACGTCCAACCACATGTGGTTCGGCGACGGGCAGGCCTACGAGATGGAGCCGGACTCGGCCACCCTCACCCGCAAGTACGTCGAGAACCAGCAGGCCGTCATCACCTCGGCCAAGTCGTGCGGGATCAGCGGCTCGATCTACACCCAGATCACCGACGTCGAGGCCGAGCTCAACGGCTTCTTCACCTACGACCGCCAGGTCACCAAGATGGACCTCAAGCAGGTCAAGGCCATCAACCAGAAGATCATCAAGGAGGCCGACGGCTCGGCGGCGAACCTCCCGCAGCCGCCGCCCGGCACCCCCGGCCTCACCGGCGTCGTGTTCTACCCGCTGGACGAGGCGTCCGGGACGGTCGCGGCCGACGCCGCCGGCCACAACGACGCCACGCTCGTCGGCGGGGCCGCGTTCGTCACCGGCCACAACGGCAACGGGGTGTCGCTCAACGGCTCGAACCAGTACATCGACGCCGGCAAGCCGCTGCTGAACACCGCCTCGGACTACTCCGCGGCGGCGTGGGTCAAGCTCGACAAGGCCGACGGCGCCTTCCAGACGATCGTCAGCCAGGACGGGCCCTCGAACAGCGACTTCTACCTGCAGTACTCCGGCGCGGACCAGCGCTTCGCGATGAGCTTCGCGGGTGTGCGGGCCCTCGCGCCGGTGAAGCCGAACGTGGGCCAGTGGTACCACCTGGTCGGCGTGCGCGACACGGTGAAGGGTGAGCTGCGCCTGTACGTCGACGGCGAGCTGGCCGGGACCGCGAGCGCCTGCATGCCCCAGGCCGGCCCGACGGGCAACACCGTGATCGGGCGCGGCAAGTTCGGCGGCAACGCGGTGGACTACCTCGACGGCACCGTCGACCAGGTCCACCTGTACGACCGCGCGCTGAGCGCGGACGAGATCCGGCAGCTGTTCACCTCCGGCAGCTGAGGTTGCGCGGCGGCGGGGGCTCTCACGAGGAGCCCCCGCCGCTGTGTCTGCGGCTCGCTTCGCCCGACAGCTACGCCGAGATGGCCCCGAAGTTCCTCGCTGCCCGGCTCACGCGGTAGCGGGCGCGGCGAGCGGGCGACGAAGTCTCGCCCGGCAATAGCTGAGCAGCACATCGGTCGCTGTACCGATGTGGTCATGATCTGTGCTGTGGTTAGCATCCAGTCTCTCCGATCGAGGGGTGGGGCGGATGACCGAGCGGCACATGGTGGCCTTCGACGGTGACGGGGCCGGCGAGGGCGAGCTGTCCTGGGGGCAGCAGGACATCTACCGCGCCATGGTGCGGCAGGAGTCCTGGATTCCGAACGGCGCGTGGGGGCCCTTGCCCGAAGGGACCACGCTCGCCGAGATTCAGCAGCGGCTGCGGTACCTCATGAGCCGTTTCCCCACCGCCCGCACCCGGCTGCGGTTCGGGCCCGACGGGGCGGCCCGGCAGGTGGTGGCGAAGGAGGGCGAGGTCGCGCTCGAGGTCTACGAGGACGCGGACCCGGAGCGGATTCGGCTCAAGCTGCAGCACGACCCGTTCGACTTCGAGCGGGACTGGCCGATCCGCATGGCGGCGGTCCGGCGCGGCGGCGAGCACACCCACCTCGTCGTGGTCATGTGCCACCTCGTGACCGACGGGTTCGGGGCCGGGGTGCTGCTCGAGGAGCTCGACAAGCGCCCCGAGCTGCCGGTGCCCGACCTGCAGCCGCTCGAGCAGGCCCGCTGGCAGGCCTCCGCGCCCGGGCAGCGGCAGCACGCGATGGCGCTGCGGCACTGGGAGACGATCCTGCGCGAGATGCCGCTGCGCCGCTACCCCGAGTCGCGCGCCCCGCAGTCGCCGCGGCACTGGCGCGGGGAGTTCCAGTCGCCGGCGCTCAGCATGGCGCTGCGCTCGGTCACGGCTCAGACCGGGGTTCCGGCCGCGCCCGTGTTGCTGGCCGTGTTCGCCATCGCGCTGGCCCGCGTCACCGGGCTGAATCCGGTGGTGGTGCGGCCGATGGTGAACAACCGCTTCCGGCCGGGGCTGGACCGGGTGGTGTGCATGCTGGCGCAGTACGGACTCTGCCGTCTCGACGTCGCCGGGCTCACCTTCGCCGAGGCGTTCGAGCGGGCCCGGCGGTCGGCGATGAGCACCTACAAGCATGCGTACTACGACCCCGCCGGGCTCGACGCGCTGGTGGAGACGATCGTCGCCGAGCGGCCGGGGCTGCAGCTGCCCTGCTACTTCAACGACCGCCGCGACGACGCCGCGATCGCGGGTGCGCCGGTGCCCAGCGTCGACGACGTCGCCGGGGCCCGGGGCGGCGGGGTGTTCACCTGGACCACGCGGCAGGACGTGCCGTTCGAGCCGCTGATCGTGCACCTCGACGAGCTGCCGGGCGCGACGCAGGCGATCGTCTTCTGCGACACCCACGTCATCGCCCCGGACGACGCCGAGGCGCTGCTGCGCGGCCTGGAGGCGGTCGCGGTCGAGGCCGCCCTGGACCCCGACTCCCCTACTGCGGTGGGGTAGTGGAGAACAGCTCGCACGTCATGTTGTAGTAGCGGTCCGTGCGCCCCAGATGGTGCATCCCCAGCCGCCGGCACACGGCCTGCGACGCGGCGTTCTGCGGATACGTCACGGCCAGGACCTCGTCGAAGTATCCCTGGCGCAGCACCAGCCCCGCCGCCTCGGTGGCGTATCCGTGGCCCCAGGCGTCGGGGTGCAGGTGCCAGCCGATCTCCGTCTCGCCGGACGGCCGCAGCGGCAGGTCGGGCCCCGACGCGAGGATGCCGATCAGCAGGAGCGTGCCCAGCGGGGCGTCGTCCTCGCGGCGGCGGATCGACCACACGCCGTGCACGCCGTCGTCGTGGCCGCGCCAGCGCGCGATCGTGGCCCGGGCGTCGTCGAGGTCGGTGAGCAGGCGCGGGGTGGCGCCGAGGTATTGCCGCACCTCCCACCGCGAGCCCATGTCGAGCACGAAGGGCGCGTCCTCGTCGCGCCACTCCCGCAGCCGCAGCCGGTCCGAGGTCAGCTCTCGCATGCCTGGGATGGTACCGAGGAGCCGACCTTCGCCAAGTCGTAGCCGCCGGGGTAGGTCCTGGTGACGATGCCGTCCGCGAACAGCGGCACCGCGCGGGGCCGGCCGAGACGCAACCGCACCGCCCGGGCGCGCAGGGCCAGGTGCAGGCCCGCGCGCGCCCACCGCGGCGGCTCCGGCACGTTGCAGGCGGCCCGCAGCGGCTCGTCGTAGAGGGCGGCGACGAGCGCGTCGGCGGCGCCCCGCAGCCGGGCCGGGATGCGCGCGCGCAGCAGGTCGCGGGTCGTGCGCTCGATCCGCTCGGCCTCCGGCGTGGGGCGCAGGTGCTCGCGTTCGTACCGTTCGAGGTACGCCTCGAAGGCCGCGAAATCGGCGGGCAGGTCGCGCAGGCCCATGAGGCGGCCGATCCGGCCGTAGAGGAGCGCCGCGGCCTCGAGCTCGTGGCGGGCGGGCGCGCGCCAGCCGTACCGCAGCAGCCACCGCATCGGGACGACGACCAGGCACGCGATGACGTAGATGCCGTCACCGTTGTCGAGGGCGAACCCGCGATGGGCCTCGTTCAGCCGCCGCAGCGCGAGCTTCCCGCGCGGCGAGTCCGGCCCGTGCAGCAGGATCTCGTACATGATGATGCCGGTGTCATCGGCGCGCTTGCGGGGCGCGCGCAGGATCACGCCGGTCGCCACCAGCCGCCGGGCGATGCGCGGCAGCGCGAAGGAGCGGTTGAACGCCAGGTTGAAGGCCATGCGCATGTCCCAGGGGAACTCCTCGGTCAGCGTCAGCCGGTGGATCTCCAAGTGGTCCGCGACCGGGTCGAGCGCGTTGATCCGGTGAAGGTTGTCGAATCGTCCCCGCATGGGTCCGCAGTCTACGAACCGGCGGCGTCCACATACCGCCCCGCCAGGGCGCGCGGGAAGTCCCGCAGCTCGGGCGGGTCCAGGACGGTGAACGGGACCTCGAACTTGCCGATGTACGCCTGGAGATGCTGTGAGCCTCGGGCTGGACGCGGCCGGCTTCGACGCCTGGCTCGCCGACGCCTGTGCGGAACTGTCGCGGAGCACCCGATATGCGCGCTTTCTCCCGCTGGTCAAGGCGCGCACGGAGGCGACCCGTGCGACGGCTCTGCGACGGGCTCTGAAAATGGTGGGCTGAGGTTGTCGATTTCCGGCGGGCCGTTCGACAAGTGGGTACCAAGGCTCATCGGATAGGGGAGGATCATGGCGCAGTACGCGGTGCTCATCTACGCGGCGGACTCGGCGACGGACGCGGGCGAGCTGGAGGCGCACGATCGGCACGCACAGGACCTGCAGGCGTCCGGGGCGCTGAAGGCGGCGTTCGCCCTGGAGCCGAGCGCGACGGCGACCTCGCTGCGCGCCGGCGGGGTGACCGACGGCCCGTTCGTGGACGCGAAGGAGGTCGTGGCCGGCTTCTACATCCTGGAGGCCCCCGACCTCGACGCGGCCCTGCGCATCGCCGGCGGCAACCCGGTGCTCGGCATGGGCGGCGGCGTCGAGGTGCGCCCGGTCGCGGGCGGCTTCGTCGCGTGACCGTCGCCGAGGCGGTCGCCGGCGCGCACCGTGACGGCTGGGCCCTGGTGCTCGCCGCCACGGTGCGCGTCGTGCGGGATGTGGACGTGGCGGAGGAGTGCGTGCAGGAGGCGTACGCGGCCGCCCTGGTCGCCTGGCCGGTCGACGGCGTTCCCGCGAACCCGGTCGGCTGGCTGACCACGGCCGCCCGGCGCCGGGCGATCGACGTGGTTCGCCGTGAGCGGGTGTACCGCACCAAGCTCGCGCTGCTGACGGTCCCCGAATCCGAGCCGCTGCCCGTCCTGGACGAGCGGCTGGGCCTGCTGTTCATGTGCTGCCATCCGGCCCTGGCCGCGGACGTCCAGCCGGCGCTGACCCTGCGCCTGGTCTGCGGCGTCTCGACCGCCGACATCGCCCGCGCCTTCCTGGTGCCGGAGCCGACGATGGCCGCGCGCCTGACCCGGGCGAAGCAGAAGATCGCGAAGGCCCGCATTCCGTTCCGCGTCCCGGCCGAGGAGGACCTGCCCGGCCGGCTGCAGGGTGTCCTGGGTGTCATCCACCTGCTCTACACGACGGGCCACACCGCCCCCTCGGGCGCCACCCTGGTCCGCGCCGACCCGTCGGATCAGGCCGTGCGCCTGGCCCGGCTCCTGCACGAGCTGATGCCGGCCGAGCCGGAGGTCCGCGGCCTGCTGGCGCTGCTGCTGGTCACCGACGCGCGGCGCGCCACCCGGGTGGACGACTTCGGCCGCCTGGTGCGCCTGGAGGACCAGGACCGCTCGCGCTGGGACCGGGCCGCGATCGCGACCGCCGACGCCCTGATCGTTGAGGCCCTGCGCGCCGCCCGTCCGGGCCGCTATGTGCTGCAGGCCGCGATCGCCGCCCTGTACGCGCAGGCCCCGGCGTTCGCGTCGACCGATTGGGAGCAGATCCTGACGTTGTACGACGAGCTGCTCGCCGTCTGGCCCTCGCCCGTCGTGGCCTTGAACCGCGCCGTGCCCCTGTCGCGCGTCCACGGCCCCGAGGCGGCGCTGCGAGAGCTGGAGGCGCTGGAGGCCGACGACCGCCTGGCCGGCTACCAGTACCTGCCGGCCGTGAAGGCCGACGTGCTGGAGCGCCTGGGCCGTTCCGGCGAGGCCGCCGACGCCTACCGCCGCGCGCTGTCGCTGGTCACGAACGACCCTGAACGCGCCTTCCTGGCCAAACGCCTGTCCGCCCTGACATGATCACGAGATGACCCCGGTTCCACCTCCGACCCGCGTCGCGATCGACCACGACGACTACCACGCGGAGTTCGTCGGCCACACCGCCGACGGCCGCCAGTTCTTCCTCACCACCCCGTTCCGCTTCGCGAGCGACGACGATCCGGGCGAGGAGTTCGTGGCCCTGTTCCTGTTCGATGCCGCCGGCACCTTCCTGGAGGCCCACATCGACTCCCTGGGCCCGCGAGCCACCCTGGACCGCGCCCACGCCCAGTCCGTGCACGACGCGCGCCTGGCCTCGCTGGGCCCGGTGACGTACGGCCGGATCGAGGTCGCCCCCTTCAGCGTGGACCGCTTCGGTACGACCTTCGGCCTCCTGCTGCGCGAGGACACCGAATGCACCGAGGACGGCGGCGATCCGTGGTGGGTGGAGCTGGAACCCGGCAACTACATGGCGTTCTCGTCTCCCTGGGACAGCGGTGAGTACGACACCTGACCCACCCCGACGTCAGGGGCGGTGGCCGTAGTGGTGCTCGTGCACCAGGGGATCGGTCTCCACGATGTAGTCGACGACCTGCCAGAAGTCGGCGATCCGCGGGTGCGCGAGCGCCTCGGCGCGGCCGAGCAAGACGCGGGAGGCGGCACTCGTTAGCCTCTTGTCGGCAGGTAGGAGCCGCGCCTGCTGACGAGGGGGTTCGGGTGGAGACGGAGTCTCCCCCGGCAGCGAGCGAAGCGAGCCGGTCAGCGCTGATAGCCGAAGTCGTCGCACGTGCGGCGCTGCTGGATGCAGTTCCTGGTGCGGCTGTTCATGGTCGCCGTGTCCCACACCACGAAGGCGTCGCCGTGCATGGAGGACGCGCTCTTGCCGTCCTTGTCCGAGGAGAGGTAGTAGCCCTCGGGCTGGCCCTTCACGCCGTACTGGATGTCGAACGTGATCGCCGGGATCTTCACCGGGTGGTCGGCCGGGCACGTGTTGTTGTAGCCGTACGCCACGTGGTCCTTGTGGTTCGGGCTGTCCAGGTGCTCGCCGTCCCAGCAGTCCGGGAACTGCAGCATGAAGTGGAAGGTCGCGCCGTCGCCGCAGATCGGCCAGTTGCCGTTGGTGCTGCGCGCGATGCCGTCGAGGTCGCCGGGGCCGTAGAAGGCGCAGTAGAACTGGCCCTTGGCGCCCCGCGGGGTGGGGACGCTCTTCTTGGCGTCCCCGGCGATCATGCGCAGGCCCGTGGGCATCGGCATCTGCCCGGCCGACGTGTTCATCATCGAGCGGTAGTACACCCGGAAGCCCGTCGTCTCCACGGGCTTGCCGGTCTTGTTGTCGTACAGCGTCGGCACCCAGTACGCGGAGTGGTCCTGCACCGGCTTGCAGGACGTGGCCGTGTACCGCTGCAGGTCCTCGACGGTCGTGGAGGCTTTCGTGGCCGCGTTGCCGATGAACGAGTGCATGTGCGAGGAGCCGGGCAGGCCCGGGAAGACGATCGGGTCGTCGGCGGCCGAGTGGCTGTAGGAGCAGTCGGCCCGGAACTCCGCGAGGTTGCCCACGCCGGCCGGGACCGGGTCCGCCTTCAGCACGTTGTACGCGTCGGCCTGGGCCTTCCACGCCGCCTTGTCGACCGGCACCCACCCGGTCACGGGCGCCTTCGGCGTCGTCTTCGCGGTGGCCGACGGGGGCGCCGAGGCGCCCGCGGAGGACAGCGCGCCGGACGGGCCGGACGGATCGGCCGGGGCCGCGGCCGACGCGGGCGCGAGGGCGCTGTCGGCGCTCGCGGACTCGGTGGCCGGCTCGGCGGAGGCCCGGCTCAGGTACACGGCGACCGCCGCGACGACGATCGCGACGACGGCCAGGGCGGCCGCGGCACCGCGCCGGCCCCGGAACGCGGCAAAGGACACGCGGCGATGCTAGGTGGCGCCCGGCCGTGTCGAAAGCCCTCTAAAGCTTCCTTAAGGCCCACCACAGGCGCGGCTCTAGATCATCACCATGGGTGCCCGAGGGGTGTGCTTCGCGCTGACCGACCCGCAGGACGAGGCCCTCGCCGCCGGGATCGAGGAGGCCTGGGACGACGAGTGGACGTGTGAGGTCGACAAGGCCTGTTCACCGTGGACCAGTGCATACGCGAACGCCCGCACCGGGGTGGCCGGTGCGGGCGTCCTGAGCGGCGATGCCTACTCGGTCGGCGGGTCGGCCAGGGGCCAGCCGCCGGCGGCGAGGTGGGCGGAGACGCGTACCACGTCCTCGGGGGTCGCCGTCTGCAGCACCTCGTCCTTGATCATGGCCTCGATGTCCTCGGGCGTGATCGGGTCGGACGTCGACTGCTCGGCGAGGTCGCGGGCGATCTTGCGGACCTCGTCCTCGGTGAGCTTGCGGCGCAGGATGCCCAGCAGCGCCACGTAGTCCTGGCGCGGCACGCCGGTCGGGTAGCCGGCCCGCAGCCACTCGATGCTGCGGGTCAGGAAGTTGGAGCGGGACTCGCCCACGGATCCCCCCTACTTCTTGTCGACGATCGTCGGATAGACGTGCTCGAAGCTCAGCGCCTTGCCGAAGCCGCTGGCCACGATGAAGGTGATACCCAGCACGACGCCGAGCAGCACCACGATGAAGCACATCCAGCCCAGGACCGTTGCGGCGGGGTTGGCCCGGGCGGCCGCGGTGCCCCGCGCGTGGACCTCGGCGTCGCCGCCGGCGCCCCAGGCGAGGCAGCGCACGCCGAGCGCGAACAGGGTCGGCAGGCCGGCGCCCAGGATCAGCCCGGCGAGCAGGACGCGCCAGGCGGCCTGGAGGGCGAACTGCAGGTTGTGCGACATCAGCGGACCGCCTCGGCCATCTCGGGAGCGGTGGGCTCCCACTCGTCGTTGACGTTGTTGTGGTCGACCGGCTTCCTGCGGGAGCGCCAGAACATGTATCCGGCGAGCCCGACGAGCGTCAGGAACACCACGAGCGCGCCGGCCAGGCCGCCGATCAGGTGCCCGATCCACCACATCACGGCGCCGACGACCGCGGCGGCCGGGAGCGTGATCAGCCACGCGAGCACCATGCGGCCGGCCACGGACCAGCGCACCTGCGCGCCGGGCTTGCCGATGCCGGCACCAAGGATGGAGCCCGTCGCCACGTGCGTCGTGGACAGGGCGAACCCGAGGTGGCTGGAGGCGAGGATGACCGCGGCCGAGGCCGACTCGGCGGCCATGCCCTGCGGCGGGGCGATCTCCACGAGGCCCTTGCCGAGCGTGCGGATGATCCGCCAGCCGCCGACGTAGGTGCCCAGGGCGATGGCGAGGGCACACGCGGCCTTCACCCAGAACGGGATGTTCCTGGTGTCGGTCCAGTCGCCGGTGGCGATGAGCGCGAGCGTGATCACGCCCATCGTCTTCTGGGCGTCGTTCGTACCGTGGGCCAGCGACACCAGCGACGCCGAGCCGATCTGGCCCCAGCGGAAGCCGTTGTCGGTGAACCGCTGCGCGACGCCGATCGTCACCTTGTAGATCAGCCAGGTGCCCACCGCGGCGATCACGCCCGCGATGACCGGCGACAGCACCGCGGGCAGCAGCACCTTGCCGACGAGACCGTCGAGCTTCGTGCCGTTGCCGTTCCAGTTGACCCCGGCCCAGCCCAGGCCCGCGATGGTGGCGCCGACCAGGCCGCCGAACAGCGCGTGGGAGGAGCTGGAGGGCAGGCCCAGCAGCCAGGTGAGCAGGTTCCACACGATGCCGCCGACGAGGCCGGCGAGCACGATGAGCAGGAGCGCGGACCCGCCGCCTTCGAGCAGGTCGGCCTTCGGTGTGCCGTCGGAGTTCTGGATCTTCACGACCGCGTTGGTGACGGTGAGGGCGACCTCGACGGAGAGGAAGGCGCCAACGAGGTTCAGGATGCCCGAGAGCAGCACCGCCGTCTTGGGCCGGAGTGCTTTGGTCGCGATGGAGGTGGCCATCGCGTTGGCGGTGTCGTGGAAGCCGTTGGTGAAGTCGAAACCGAGGGCGGTCACGATCACCAGCACGAGTACCACGGTCGTTTCAGTCACGATCCGATGGTCGCGCCGCTGACCAGGAGGCGACAGTGCGCGGAGGCTCTCCTCCGCAAAGTTCCGCTGCCGTACACCTGTTGTTCATGTTTGCGCGCCCGCGTCCGGCGAGGGGTACAACTGACACATGGCGTACACCCCGCGCGAGGCGGTCGAGCGGACCGGGTTCACGCTCGACACCCTGCGGTACTACGAGCGCATCGGCCTGCTCGACAGCGTCGAGCGCAACGCCGGCGGGCAGCGGGTCTTCACCGACGACGACCTCACCTGGCTGGGCATCCTGCGCTGCCTGCGCGACACCGGCATGCCGATCGCCCGGATGCTGCGCTACGCCGAGCTCGCGCGCGGCGGCGACGGCACCTTCGCCGAGCGGGCCGAGCTGCTGGAGGAGCACGACCGGGACATCGAGGCGAGGATCGCCGCGCTGCGCGACGAGCAGGAGCGGATTCGGGAGAAGATCGGCTGGTACCGTGCGCAGCCGGCCATGGCGGATCACATCGGCGGGGGCCTCGATGTGGGCCGTGTGTAATCCGGGGAGCCGAAGGCGCGTGACACGCGTGTAACTGAGCGTTTGTACCGTCACGGCGTGAAGCAGACCCGCACGGTCTGTTCCTACTGCGGGGTCGGCTGCGGCATGGTCCTCGACGTGGCGACGGACCCCGATGGCCGCCGCCGCGTGCTCAAGGTGCTCGGCGACAAGGACCATCCCGCCAACGCCGGGCGGCTGTGCACCAAGGGGGCCACGAGCGCGGAGATGCTCGCCGGGGGCGGGCGCCTCGAGCGGGCCCTGGTCCGGCGCGGGCGCGGGGAGCCGCGGGCCGGGACGAGCGTCGCCGAGGCGATCGAGCACACCGCGGGGCGGCTGCGGGCGATCATCGACGAGCACGGGCCCGACGCGGTGGCGTTCTACGTGTCCGGGCAGATGACGCTCGAGGCGCAGTACCTGGCGAACAAGCTCGCCAAGGGGTTCGTGCGCACCAACCAGATCGAGTCGAACTCACGGCTGTGCATGGCCAGCGCGGGCAGCGGCTACAAGCTGTCGCTGGGCGCGGACGGGCCGCCGGGCTCCTACGACGACTTCGACCGGGCCGATCTGTTCTTCGTCATCGGGTCCAACATGGCCGACTGTCATCCGATTCTGCACCTGCGCATGTTGGACCGGATCAAGGCCGGCGCGAAGCTCGTCGTCGTCGACCCGCGGCGGACCGCGACCGCGGACCGGGCCGACCTGTTCCTGCAGGTGCGGCCGGGCACCGACCTGGCGCTGCTCAACGGGCTGCTGCACCTGCTCGTCGCGGGCGGTCACATCGACGAGGCGTTCATCGCCGAGCACACCGAGGGCTGGGAGGCGATGCCGGAGTTCCTGGCCGGCTATCCGCCGGAGCGGGTCGCGGCGATCACCGGGGTGCCCGAGGCGCGGCTGCGCGAGGCCGCCGCGCTCATCGCCGGGGCCGGGGAGTGGATGAGCTGCTGGACGATGGGGCTCAACCAGAGCACGCACGGCACGTGGAACACGAATGCGCTGGTCAACCTGCACCTGGCGACCGGTGCCATCTGCCGGCCGGGCAGCGGGCCGTTCTCGCTGACCGGGCAGCCCAACGCGATGGGCGGCCGGGAGATGGGGTACATGGGGCCCGGCCTGCCGGGGCAGCGCTCGGTGCTGGTCGAGGCCGACCGGGCCTTCGTCGAGCGGGCGTGGGGGCTGCCGGGCGGGACGCTGCGCACCGACGTGGGCAAGGGCACCGTCGAGCTCTTCGAGCGCATGGCCGCGGGCGAGGTGAAGGCGTGCTGGATCATCTGCACGAACCCGGTCGCGTCGGTCGGCAACCGGGCGACGGTGATCGCCGGGCTGGAGGCGGCCGAGCTGGTGATCGCCCAGGACGCGTACGAGCGGACGGAGACGAACGCCTACGCGGACGTGGTGCTGCCGGCCGCGATGTGGTCCGAGACCGACGGCGTGATGATCAATTCGGAGCGGAACCTGACGCTGGTCGCGGCGGTCGCCGATCCGCCGGGGGAGGCGCTCGCGGACTGGGACCTGATCGCGCGGGTCGCGGTCGCGATGGGCTACGGCGACGCCTTCCGCTACTCCTGCGCCGAGGAGGTGTTCGCGGAGATCCGCGGCTTCCACAACCCGCAGACGGGCTATGACCTGCGCGGCGTGGACTACGAGCGGCTGCGGCGGGGACCGGTGCAGTGGCCCGCCCCGCCCGGGGCGACGAGCCGCAATCCCATCCGGTACCGCAACGACGGCGTCAGCCAGCCCGTCCGCGAGTCCGCCGGCGGCACCCGGCCGCGGCTGAACTTCGCGACCGCGAACGGCCGCGCGGTGTTCTTCCCGCGGCCGCACCTGGACCCGGCGGAGCTGCCGGACGACGACTTCCCGTTCCTGCTCAACACCGGGCGGCTGCAGCACCAGTGGCACACGCTCACGAAGACGGGGAAGGTGGCGAAGCTCAACCGGCTGAACCCGGGCCCGTTCGTGGAGCTGCACCCGGCCGACGCACGGCGGCTCGGGATCGCCGACGGCGACTCGGTGCGGGTGGAGTCGCGGCGGGGCCGGGCGGTGCTGCCGGCGACCGTGTCGGACCGGGTGCGGCCGGGCGACTGCTTCGCGCCGTTCCACTGGAGCGACGTGTTCGGGGCGGAGCTGGCGGTGAACGCGGTCACGTCGGACGCGGTCGACCCGATCTCGTTCCAGCCGGAGCTGAAGGTGTGCGCGGTCGCCCTGACCCGGGTCGCCGCCGCCGTCGCCCCCGCCGCCGCCGTCGCCCCCGCCGTCGCGGACGCCTCGCCGCCGCCGTTGTCCGAGGTGGAGCAGCTGTACCTGGCCGGGTTCCTGCGCGCGCTCGCCGAGAACCCGCCCGGGGCCGGGGTGGTGCCCCGGCTGCCACCCGGCGCGCCGTTCGCGCCCGGGGCCGCGGCCTGGGCGGACGGCTACCTGGCCGGCAAGTACCACCGGCCCGCGGCGCCGGTCGAGAGCGCCGCGCGGACGATCGAGATCCTGTGGGCGTCGCAGACCGGCACCGCGGAGGAGTTCGCCGCGCTGGTCGGGCGGCGCCTGGCCGACGAGGGGTGGCGGGCGAACCTGCGCGGGATGACGGCCGCGGCCGGGGACCTGCTCGGCGGCGGCAACGATCTGCTCGTCATCACCAGCACCTTCGGCGACGGGGACGCGCCCGACAACGGCACGGCGTTCTGGGACTCGCTGCAGGCGCAGGCGCCCCGGCTGGACGGGCGGCGGTACGCGGTGCTGGCGTTCGGCGACTCGAGCTACGCGGACTTCTGCGGGCACGGCCGGCGGCTGGACGCGCGCCTGACGGAGCTGGGCGGGCAGCGGCTCACGGCGCGGGTCGACTGCGAGCCCGACTTCGAGACCGCGGCCCACGGCTGGCTCGACGCGGTGCTGCTGGCGCTGCGGGCCCCGGTCGCGGCCGCGCGTGCGGCGCCGCGCCGGGCGGGTCGGGGGGAGGCGGTGGCCGCGACGCTGCGCGGCAACCGGCTGCTGAGCGGGCCCGGGTCGGCGAAGGAGGTGCGGCAGTTCGTGTTCGACGTGGACGCGGACTTCGGCTACGCGGCCGGGGACGCGCTGGGCGTGTGGCCGGTCAACTGCCCGGATCTGGTCGACGAGTGGCTGGAGGTGACCGGCCTCGACCCCCTGTCCACAGTGGATGTCGGCGGCCCGGTCGAGCTGCGGGACGCGCTGCTGCACCGGCTCGACATCACCCGGGTCACGCCGGATCTGCTGCGCTTCGTCGCCGAGCGGGGGCACGACAGTCCACTGCGGACACTGTTGCGGCCGGACAACCAGGGGGAGCTGGCGAAGTACACCTGGGGCAGGCAGGCCGTCGATGTCGTCGCCGAGCACGCGGTCAAGGCCGGCGTGGACGAGTGGGTGGGGGTGCTGAAGCGGTTGCAGCCGCGGCAGTACTCGATCTCGTCGTCGCCGCTGCTGGCGCCGACCCGGGTCGCGACGACGGTGTCGGTGATCCGGTTCGGCAACGGGGCCGGGCGGGTGCGCAAGGGGGTGTGCTCGGCGTACCTCGCGGACGCGGGGCCGGACGCGCCCGTGCGGGTGTTCCTGCAGCGCTCGCCGCACTTCCGGCCCCCGGGCGACGACTCGGTGCCGATGATCATGGTCGGCCCGGGCACGGGGGTGGCGCCGTTCATGGCGTTCCTGCAGGAGCGGCGGGCGCGCGGGGCGCGGGGCGGCAACTGGCTGTTCTTCGGGGAGCAGCGGCGGGCGACGGACTTCTACTACGAGGAGGACCTGGCGGCGCTGCGGGCGGAGGGGGTGCTGACGCGGCTGGACGTGGCGTTCTCGCGCGACCAGCGGACGAAGGTGTACGTGCAGGACCGGATGCGGGAGCACGGGGCGCAGCTGTGGGCGTGGCTGCAGGACGGCGCGCACTTCTACGTGTGCGGGGACGCGACACGGATGGCCAAGGACGTGGACGCGGCGCTGCGCGAGATCGTGGCCGCGCACGGCGGGATGGACGAGGGCGCGGCCGCCGCGTACGTGAAGCAGCTGGCCGCCGAGAAGCGCTACCTGCGCGACGTGTACTGAGCTCGCCGAGTCCACGGGCGACTCCGCCAAGCACGTCTCGGTGTACCGGCGGCCGCTGTGACCCCGGGTCAGGCCCTGGGCGGGGCGGTCGCACGCAGGAAGTCGTCCACGGCCTTCGCCGCCTCGGTGGCGCCCTCGGCGGCGATGGTGAGCAGGGCCGTGCCGTGCAACCGGCCCGGGACCACGGTGAGCGTGCGGCGATCGCCCGGGGTCGCGTCGTACATCGCCCGGGCGTCCGCCGCGAATCGGCTGTCGTCGGCGGCGGCCAGGTACAGCACCGGCGCGGTCAGGCGCGGCACCGCCGCCAGGGCGCTCTCGCCGGCGTAGTCGCCGGGGCCGGAGAGGCTGATCACCGCGGCCGGCGGCGGGTCGAGGCGGGCCGCGGCGACCAGGGACGCCGTCGCGCCGCGGGAGGCGCCGACGATGACCACCGGGCCGGTGGCGCCGGTGCGGGCGAACTGCACGGCGGCGGTGACGTCGTCGGAGGCGTGGCCGGCGTCGGCGCGGCCGGAGCGGCCCTCGCCGGTGAAGTCGAAGGCGAGCACGCGGTACCCGGCGGCCGCCTGCTCCTTCGCCCACGACAGCCAGGAGCAGGCGGTGGCGCCGGCCTGGGGCACGACCACGAGGGTGACGTCGCCGGCGCCGAGCAGGTAGCCGGCCAGATAGGTGCCGTGCTCGCCGGGCAGGGCCACCTGCCGGTCGTCGAGCTGCGGCTCCCCGCACCACCTCGGCGTGGGGCTCGGCGGGCCGGGTTTGGCGGAGACGACCGGCTCGGCGGGGGCCGGCGTGGGCGCGGCGCAGGCGGCGAGGAGCAGCAGGCAGCTGAGCAGTGTCACGGTCCGCATATGGATAGGACCCGCGAGTGGCCGCGATGGTTACAACGCGGCGGCGGTTCGCCGGGTGGCGGGTGCGGCGGAGGGTGTCGCATCGACCGGGGCGGACCCCGAATAATCCGGCCGTGCGCCTGCTCATCGCCCTGACGGCCGTGCTGCTGCTGGCCGCGTGCGGCGGCCCGGCCCGGTCCGCGCCCCCGCCGTCCGCCTCCGCCCCGGCCCGCGCCGCCGCGCCCTCGTCGCCGGCCCCGTCGCCGGCCTCGAGCCCGGCCGGGTCGCCGGCGGCGTCGTCCGCCCCGCTGCCGCCCGGCTTCGTGTCCGTGACCGACGTGGACGACAGCATCCTGCTCGACATCCGCTACGCCACCCCGCACAACTTCGTCGGGCGGCCGGTCACCGGCTACCTCGCGCCGCGGTGCCTGCTCACTCGCCAGGCGGCCGAGGCTCTGCACCGGGTGCAGCAGAGCGCCCGGGCGCGGGGGTACAGCCTCAAGGTCTACGACTGCTACCGGCCCCAGCGCGCCGTCGACGACTTCGTCCGCTGGTCCGGCGACGCCGACCAGCGCATGAAGGCCGAGTTCTACCCGCAGGTCGACAAGTCGGCCCTCTTCGACGACGGCTACATCGGCGGCCCGACCGCGCACAGCCGGGGCAGCACGCTCGACCTGACGCTGGTGGCGCTGCCCGGCCACGCCGGGCCCGTGTACCACGCCGGCGACCCGCTGGTGTCGTGCACCGCCCCGGCGGCCCAGCGGTTCCCGGACGACTCCATCGACATGGGCACCGGCTTCGACTGCTTCGACCCCCTGGCGCACACGGCGGCGGAGGGCGTGAGCGCGGCCCAGCGTGCGAACCGGGACCTGCTGACCGGTCTCATGTCCTCCGGCGGCTTCGCGAACTATCCGAAGGAGTGGTGGCACTACACCCTCGCCGACGAGCCGTTCCCGGACACCTACTACGACTTCCCGGTCGCCTGACGGGCCTCAGGGCCGCAGCCGCTCCAGGTCCTGCAGCAGGCTCGGGTGCACCGGCACCCAGCCGAGCGTCTCGCGCGTGTGGGCGCTGGACGAGGGCTGGTCGGTCGCGAAGATCGGGCCGAGCGGGCCGAAGGACTCGGCCGGGACCGACTCGACCGGCAGGCCGAGGCGGCGGCCGATCACCGCGGCGATGTCGCGCACGGCGTCGCCCTCGTCGGCCACGGCATGCCAGCTGGTGCCGGCCGGCGCCGACTCCAGCGCGATGCGGAAGAGCACGGCCGCGTCGAGGGCGTGCACGGCCGGCCACCGCTGGGTGCCGTCGCCGGGGTAGCCCGCGACGCCCGTGCGGCGCGCGATGGCGGTCAGCAGGCCCGCGAAGCCGCCCTGGCCCTCGTTGTGGACCGTGCGGGGCAGGCGCACGGCCGTGCTGCGGACCCCGCGCCCGGCGAGGTCCAGGACCGCCCGGACCGAGCGGCCGCGGCCACCGACCGGGCCCTCCGTCGCCGCCGGGTCGGCCTCGGTGGAGACGCGGCCGGGCACCGCCGGGGTGCCGGAGACGGTGACGAGGGGCCGGTCGCTGCCGACGAGCGCCTCGCCCAGGGCCGCGAGGGCCGCGCTCTCCTCGGCGACCGCCCGGGCGACGGCCTCGGCGCTGCTGAAGTCGTTGCTGAAGGCCAGGTGGATCACGCCGTCGGCGCGGGCCGCCCCGGCCCGCAGCACGTCGAGGTCGGCGAGGCCGCCGCTGAGGGTCTCGGCGCCGGCCCCCTTGAGCGCGAGCGCGGACGCCTCGGAGCGGGCGAGGGCGAGGACGGTGTGGCCGTGGCCGAGGAGTTCGGCGACGACCGCGGAGCCGATGAGGCCGCTGCCGCCGGTGATGAAGACGTGCATGACTGCTCCCCACAGTGATGGGACTCTTGTCCCGTCACTGTACCAGGATGATGGGACAAAGGTCCCGTCACCTATGATGGGCGCATGGCTCGATGGGCACCGGGGGCGCGCGAACGGCTGGTCATGGCCGCGGTCGACCTGTTCACCGAGCAGGGCTACGACGACACCACGGTCGCGCAGATCGCCGAGCGGGCCGGCGTCACGAAGAGCACCTTCTTCCGGCACTTCCAGGACAAGCGCGAGCTCCTGGTGGCCGGGCAGGAGACCCTGAGCCGGCTGCTGACCGAGGGGATCGCCGACGCGGACCCGGGCGCCGGCCCGCTCGAGGCGGTCGCCGCCGGGCTCGACCGCGCGTCGAGCGCGATGGGGCCGATGAACCGCGAGCTCGGCCCGCGCCTGCGGGCGGCCGTCGCGGCCAGCGCCGAGCTGCAGGAGCGCGACGCCCTCAAGAGCGTCGGGCTCGCGGCCGCCATGACGGCCGCCCTGGCCGCCCGCGGCGTGCCGGACCCGATCGCCGCCCTCGCCGGGGAGCTCGGCGTGCTGGCGTTCAAGCGCGGCTTCCAGGCCTGGTCCGAGGGCGACGACGCCCGGGCCGAGCTCGGGCCCTACACGCGGGCGGCCCTCGACGAGCTGCGGGCCGCGACCCTGGCCCTCGGCGGCGAGCAGACCTGACGGCTCCCGGGCGTCACGGCGCCTCGGACGCGACCGGTTGCGGACGGCCACCGGAGGCGGCGGAGCGGTACCACGCGGCTTCCGGGCGTCACGGCGCCTCGGACGCGACCGGTTGCGGACGGCCACCGGAGGCGGCGGAGCGGTACCACGCCTCGACCGTGGCAACCGCGCGCCGCCCCTCCTGCGGGGTCGCCGTCGGCTCGCCGCGCAGGACGGCCTCGTACTGCCGCCGGAAGGACAGGGTGTACTCCCGGTCGCCGTCGACCTCCAGCACCCGCCGCCCGCCGACGCTCACCCCGGCCGGGTCGACCGTCAGCGTGCCCCGCTCGCACACGATCGTGGTCTCGTGGAAGAAGACCGGCGAGTCCACGAGCGTCAGATGCGCCCGCACGCCGGTGTCGAGGAAGAGCGTCGCCGCCGCCGACGTCTCCACCGGCGACCCGCCCGGGGCCGCGACCGACCCGGCGACCGCCACCGGCCGGGCGCCGAGCAGCCACGCCGCCCGGTCGATGCTGTGCACCCCGACGAGCATCGCGATCCCGCCGCCGGCCCGCACGGGATCGGTGAACCAGGCCGGCCGGTCGGGGCGCGCGTAGTCGGTCGAGCGCCGTTCGAGATACAGCAGCGGCCGCCCGAGCCCGGCCAGCTCCTCGCGCGCGGCCCGCACCTGGGCGAAGAACCGCCCCTGCTGCCCGACCACGAGCCGGTCCCCGCACGCCGCGATGATCCGGTCGCACGCCGCCGCCGAGACCCCGAGCGGCTTCTCGACCAGCACCGTGCGCCCGGCCGCGGTCGCGCGCACCGCCAGCTCCTCGTGGTCGGCGTGCGGCACCGCGAGCACGACGAGGTCGGCCCCGGCGAACACCTCGTCCGGCCCGGCGGCGGCGCGGGCCCCGAAACGCTCCGCGAGCCGCGCCGCCCGCCCCGGATCCCGGTCGGCGACCACGGCGAGCGTGAGCCCGCCGACCCCCTCGGCCGCGGCCGCGTGCCGCCAGGCCACCTCACCCGCGCCGATGATCCCGAGCCGCATGAGCGGACTGTACCCGCGGTTCGGCCACCGGGTGCCGCCGACGCCGCCAGACCCGTCGCGACCCGCTCGGACGGGGCACGCGGCACAATGACGTCGATGGGTCAGAGGATCGCCGTCACCGGGTCGGCCGCCGGGGCGCGGATCGCCTACGCGGTCACCGGGACCGGGCCGCCGCTGGTGTACGTCTCCGGCTGGCTCGGCCACCTCGAGCGCAGCTGGGCGCTGCCCGCCGAGCGCGCCTTCTACGAGGCCCTCGCCGATGGACGGCGGCTCATCCGCTACGACAAGCCCGGCATCGGGCTGTCGACGGCCGCGGCCCCCGGCGCCGAGTACACGATGGACGACGAGCTCGACGCGCTCGAAGCGGTCGTCCGCGCGGGCCGGCTCGCGCGGTTCGACCTCATGGGCAGCTCGCTCGGGGCGGCGGTCGCGGCGACCTGGGCCGCGCGGCACCCGGGGACCGTCGAGCGGCTCGTGCTCTACGGCGGCTGGGCCCGCGGCGCCGACATCGCCTCGCCGGAGCTGCGCCATCACGTGCTCGGGCTGGTCCGGCAGCACTGGGGCCTCGCCTCCGACCTGCTCACGGACGTCTTCGCGCCCGACGCCGACGCCGCGACCCGGGCCGCGTTCGCGCGCTACCAGCGCGAGTCCTCCGACGCGGCCACGGCGTGCGCGATGCTCGAGCTCGCCTACCGGGTCGACGTGCTCGACCTGCTCCCCGACATCGGCGCGCCGACGCTGGTCCTGCACCGCGACCGCGACCGGGCCGCCCCGCTCGCCGAGGGCCGGCGGCTGGCCGAGGCCATCCCGCACGCGCGGTTCGAGGCGGTCGCGGGGCGCTCGCACCTGCCGTACATCGGCGACACCCGGCCCCTGACCGGCGCCATCCGGCGGTTCCTCGGGCTGCCGGCCCGGCACCGGGGCGCCGCGCCGACGCTCACCGCCCGGCAGCGCGAGGTCGCCGCGCTCATCGCCGAGGGGTGCACGAACCGCGAGATCGGGGAGCGCCTCGGCATCACCGAGCGCTCGGCCGAGGCCCACGTCGAGCGGATCCGCGCCCGGATGGGCTTCCGGTCGCGGGCCCAGATCGCCGCCTGGTACGGCGCGAACTGAGGTATTTTCCCCACTGCGCCGCGCCGGCCCCGTGCCCGACGATCTACGCATGCGCCTCGTCATCGCCGGATACGCCGTCATCGCGTACGCGTGCTTCCTGCTCAGCGCCGCCTGGGCGGCCGTGTTCCTCGTGCGCGGGGACGGGCCCGCCACCCGGCCGGCCGCGGCGGCGCTCGCGATCGACGGCGCCCTGCTGCTCGCCTTCGCCGTGCAGCACACGGTGATGGCCCGGGCCTGGTTCAAGCGGCGCGTCCCGGCGCCGGTCGAGCGCAGCACGTACGTCCTCGCGTCCGCCCTCGTCCTCTTCGCGATCTTCGGCCTCTGGCAGCCGGTGCCGGCCGTGATCTGGCGGGTCGGCGAGCCCTTCGCGGCCGCGGTCCGGGTGGTGTTCGCGGCCGGGTGGGTGCTCGTCGTGTGGTCCACGTTCGCCGTCGACCACGCCGACTTCCTCGGCCTGAAGCAGGCGTGGACGCATCTGCGCCGGCGCGCGTACCGCGAGCCCGGGTTCGTCCGCGGCGGCCTGTACGCGCTGGTGCGCCACCCGATGATGCTCGGCCTGGCGATCACGTTCTGGGCCACCCCGCGCATGAGCGCCGGGCACCTGTTCTTCGCCGCCGCCGCCAGCGGCTACATCCTGGTCGGCATCCGGTTCGAGGAGCGGGACCTGCGCGCCCGGTTCGGCGCCGAGTACGACGACTACGCGCGCCGCGGCCGCCGCGTAGGCGCCCCGACACCGCCCACTCCGGCGCCGCCGAACCGGGATCACCCCCCACGCACGCGCCGCCCTCCGGATTCAACCGGCGGGTAGCGCGTTGCCGACTGCGCGCCCGGCCGCGGCGGAGGAGCCTGTGGGTTCATGGAGTATTCATCCGCCGATCCGGCGTACGCACTGGCGCGTACTCAGGACGAGTACGAGCGCCTCGGGCGGCAAGCCGCCTTCCTGCACGGCACCACCGAACGCCTCTTCCGCGCGGCCGGCCTCGGCCCCGGCATGCGCGTCCTCGACGTCGGCAGCGGCGCCGGCGACGTGGCCCTGCTCGCCGCCTCGCTCGTCGGCCCGGCGGGCTCGGTGGTCGGTGTCGACGTCGACCCCGCCGTGCTGAGCGTCGCCCGGGGCCGCGCCCGCGCCCTGGGGCTGGACCACGTCCGCTTCGTCGAGGGCGACGCGGCCACCGCCGACCTCGACGGCCCCTTCGACGCCGCCGTGGGCCGCCTGGTCCTCATGTACCGCGCCGACCCGGCCGAGGCGCTGCGGCACATCGCCGCGAGGGTCCGCCCGGGCGGTGTGCTCGCGTTCCAGGAGCTGGACCTGGACCCGTCGATCCCGTCCCGCTCGCTGCCCGAGCAGTCCCTGTGGAACGACACCGGCCGCCTGGTGGTCGAGACCTTCCGCCGTGCCGGGATGCAGGTCCGCATGGGCCGCGGGCTCTTCGCCGCGTTCCGGGCCGCGGGGCTGCCCGCCCCGGCGATGCTGGACGAGGCCCTGACCGGCGGTGGCCCGGACTTCGGCGGCTACGCCTGGCTCGCGGGGGTGACCCGCAGCCTGGCCCCGGCGATGGCGAAGCTGGGCGTGGCCGACCCGGGCGGCCTGGACCTGGAGACCCTGGCCGACCGCATCCGCGCGGACGCGATCGACCACGGCACCGTCGTGTGGACCCCGTCCTTCGTGGGCGCCCACGCCGTCAAGCCCTGACGTGGACGCCCGGCCTGTTCGGGCGGCGAGCACCACCCGGACGGATCCTCACATCCGGGTGTTCGCGTCGCTACGATGGCCGCACACATGACGGTCTCTGCGAGGGGAGCGGCGGACGTGGCGGTTGGTCGCATGCCGATCGGCGACGGTACGGCGGACTTCATCGAGATCGAGGTGAGCCCCCGGGACCTGGACGAGGCCGTGCGCCTGGTCTCGGTGCAGGACGCGGTGATCATGCTGCCGTACACGCTGTCCGATTCGATGGACAGCGTGATGCCGGCCCTGCGGTACGTCGTGCAGCGGCTCAAGGAGCATCGGCCCGACGAGATGGAGCTGCAGCTCGGGCTCAAGGTCGGCGGCGGGTGCGGCCTCATCGTCGCCAAGGGCACCGCCGAGGCGACCTTCAACGTCAAGATGACCTGGAAGAAGCCCGCGCCCGAGTCCGGCTCCTGAGCCGGGTCCGCGCCTCAGCGGGAGTGGTTGATGAGATCGGCCAGGGTCACCGCGTCCAGGTAGTCCAGGCGGACGCGGTTGGCTCGGTCCCACAGGTGGTGCAGGCGCTCGATGGCGCGGTCGACCGGCAGGTCGTGGTCCGCCGGCGGGTCCTGGCCCGGGCCGTCCAGCCGGCGCACGATCTCGCCGAGGGTCAGCGACGCCGGCGGGTGGGCGAGGGCGTAGCCGCCGCCCGTGCCGCGCTGGACCTGCACCAGGTCCGCGCGGCGCAGGTCGGCCAGCAGGTCGTACAGGTAGCCGGGCGGGATGTCCTGGGCATCGGCCACGTCCTGGGCCTTGACCGTCTGGGGGGCGGACCCGGCCAGGACGACCAGGGCCCGGATCGAGTACTCGATGCGCTTAGGAAGCATGCGGACGGTCGAGGTCACACGGCGGCCAAGGTACGGGCCTCGGCGGACGGGCTGAAGTACACGGTGTCGCCGGGCTTGACGTCGATGGCCTTCGCGCCGGCCCGGGTCAGCTGGGCCCACACGTCACGGTCGCCGGCCCTGGCCTCGATGCGGACCTCGAAGCCGAGCGAGACCACGCGGGTGACGGTCGCCTCGGTGCCGCCGGGCTCGCGGGACAGGGCCACGTCGTGCGGGCGCACCAGCTTGCCGTCGAGGTGGGTGACGGGGCCGAGGAAGCTCATCACGAACGGGTTGGCCGGGTTCTCGTAGATCTCGCCCGGCGTGCCGACCTGCTGCACGACGCCGTCGGCGAGGACGACGATCGAGTCGGACACGTCCATCGCCTCCTCCTGGTCGTGGGTGACGAAGACGGTGGTGACGTGGACCTCGTCGTGCAGGCGGCGCAGCCAGGTGCGCAGCTCCTTGCGGACCTGGGCGTCCAGCGCGCCGAACGGCTCGTCGAGCAGCAGCACCTCCGGCTCCGGGGCGAGGGCGCGAGCCAGGGCCATGCGCTGACGCTGGCCGCCGGAGAGCTGCGCCGGGTACCGGTCGGCGAACTGGTCGAGGTGGACGAGCTCGAGCAGCTCCATGACGCGCTTGCGGATGTCGGCCTTCGGGCGGCGGCGGACCTCGAGGCCGAAGGCGACGTTGCGGTACACCGTCATGTGCTTGAACGCCGCGTAGTGCTGGAACACGAAACCGACGTTGCGCCGCTGCGGGGTCAGGCCGGTCGCGTCGACCTCGTTGATGTGCACGCTGCCGGTGTCGGGGCGCTCGAGGCCCGCGATGACGCGCAGCAGCGTCGACTTGCCGCCGCCGCTCGGGCCGAGCAGCGCGGTGAGGGAGCCGGAGGCGATGTCGACGGAGATGTCGCGCAGGACCGGGGTCTTGCCGAACGACTTGTTCACGTCGCGGACTTCGATGGCCATCAGGCGTTCTCTTTCGGCCGCAGGAGCTTGGTGACGAGCAGGATGACGATGGCGATCAGGGCCAGGGCGCTGGCGGTGGTGAAGGCCGCGGTCTGGTCGTAGTTCTGGTAGCGCTCCTCGACGAACAGCGTCGCGGTCTGGGTCTGGCCCACGAGGCGGCCGGAGACGACGGCGACCGCGCCGTACTCGCCCAGCGCGCGGGCCAGGCAGAGCACCACGCCGTAGCCGAGCGCGGCCCGGATGCCCGGGACCGTGATGCGCAGGAAGGTCTGCCAGCGCGACGCGCCGAGGGTGTGCGCGGCCTGCTCCTGCTCGTCGCCCATCTCCTCCAGCACCGGCACGATCGCGCGCACGACGAGGGGGAGCGAGACGAAGATGGTGGCCAGGACCATGCCGGGCAGCGAGAAGATGATCTGCAGGCCGTTGCGCTCCAGCCAGCCGCCGGCCGGGGCGAACTTGCCGTACACCAGGATCAGGGCGAGGCCGACGACCACGGGCGACACGGCGAGCGGCAGGTCGATGAGCGCGCTCAGCAGCCGCTTGCCGGGGAACCGGTGCCGCACGAGCAGCAGCGCGGCGACGACGCCGAAGAGGGTGTTGGCCAGCACCGCCCAGACCGCCACCGAGAGCGTGACGGCGAAGGCGTGGGTGGCGTTGTCCGACGTCAGCGTGTCGATGATCGGTCGCAGGCCGTGCTCGAAGGTCCGCCAGATGACCAGACCGACCGGGAGCACCAGCAGGAACAGCAGGTACACCAGGGCGAGGACGCGCAGCGGGTACTTAGCCACGGCGGGCACTCCAGCGCTGGAAGAGGTCGAGGGCGATCAGCACCACGAACGCGACGACGAGCAGCACGGTCGAGATCGCGGCGGCGGACGTGGTGTCGTCGCTCTCGATGCGGCCGAAGATGTTCACCGCCGAGACCTGGGTCTCGAACGGGATGCTGCCGGTGAGCAGGTTCGTCGAGCCGTATTCGGCGATGGCCCGGGTGAAGGCCAGGCCCCCGCCGGAGATCATGGCGGGGGCGAGGTTCGGCAGGATGATCCGGCGGAACGTCGTGGCGGGGGAGGCGCCCAGCGAGTACGCCGCCTGCTCCATGTCCCGGTCGAGCTCGCGCAGCACGGGCTGCACGGTGCGCACCACGAACGGCAGCGTCACGAAGAGCAGGGCCACCCCGACGCTGACCCTGGTGTAGGCGAGGTTGATGTGCAGGGGGCTGCTGGTGCCGTACAGCGCCAGCAGGACCAGCCCCGCGACGATCGTCGGCAGCGCGAACGGCAGGTCGATGAGCGTGTCGACGATCGCCTTGCCCGGGAAGTTGTCGCGCACCAGCACCCAGGCGATGACGGTGCCCATGACGACGTTGATGACGGCGACGACGAGCGAGGCGCCGACGGTGAGCTTCAGCGCCGCCCACGCGTCCGGAGTCTGCACGGCGCGCCAGAACGTGTCCCAGCCGCCCTCGGTCGAGCGCCACACGACGGCGGCGAGCGGGATGAGCACGATGAGGCTGAGGTACAGCACCGCCGTGCCGAGGCTGAGGGCGGTGCCGACCGGCGGCCGGCGCCGGTGCGCACGCGGCCCGGCCGGGCCCGGCGCGGAGCCGGACCCGGTGGGCTTCTGAACGGCCGTGGCGGTCATTACTTGGACGCCGCCGGGCTCGGGGCGGCCGAGGTGGAGATGCCGAGCTTCTGCTCGATCGAGGCCATGACGCTGTTGCCCGGGTCGAACAGCTCCTTGTTCACCTTCGACCAGCCGCCCAGGTCCTGGATCGTGAACAGGCCCGACGGGTTCGGGAACGAGGGGCCGCCGGCGTCCTTGACCACCGGGCGGTAGCCGTTCTCGGCGTAGATCTTCTGCGCCGCGGGCGTGTGCAGCCAGTCCAGGAACGCCTTGGCCTCGGCCGGGTGGGCGCTGTTGGTGGTGACCGCGATCGGGTTCTCGATCAGGATCGTGTCGTCCGGCACGGTGTAGTCGATGGCCTGGCCGTTCTTCTGCGCGAAGAGGGCCTCGTTCTCGTAGGAGATGAAGGCGTCACCCTTGCCGCTGGTGAACGTCTGCAGCGAGGCGCGGCCGCTGCTGTCCTGCACCGGCACGTTCTTGAACAGGGCGTCGAGGTAGGCCGCACCGGCCGCCGCGTCCTTGCCCTTGCTCGACTTGGCGCCGTAGCCGGCCAGGATGTTCCACTTCGCGCCGCCGGAGGTGAACGGGTTCGGCGTGAGCACCTGCACGCCCGGCTTGGCGATGTCGTCCCACGTCTTGAGGTGCTTCGGGTTGCCCTTGCGGGTGCCGATGACCGCGACGGAGTCGGTGATCATGCCCTTGTACTGGTCGCTGTTCCAGCTCGCGTCGACCAGCTTGGCGGTGACGAGCCGCGTGATGTCCGGCTCCAGCGAGAAGGCGACGATGTCGGCCTTGAGCCCGCTGGCCACGGCCCGGCTCTGGTCGCCGGAGGCGCCGTAGGACTGGGTGAACTTGACGTTCTTGCCGCCGTCGGTCTTCTGGTACGCGGCGATGAGCGCCTCGTAGGCCGCCTGCGGGGTCGAGTAGGCCACGAGGGAGAGGGTCACGGCGTCGTTGCCGTTGGCCGAGGTGGAGTTGTCCGCGGTGCCGGCGCAGGCGCTCAGCGCGGTCCCGGGGACGAGTAACGCTGCACTGACAGCGAGCACGCGGGTACGCAGCTTCACGGAGCCATCCTTGAAGTCAAAGTCGATTTTGTCTACTTAATGAGTAGGCAATGTAGTGAAGATGGCCGCCGTTCGTCAATCCCACTCATCAGGTGGGATTAGTTCGGCCGGTCGGGGAGCACGCGCTCCTCGTGGTCGAGCTCCCGCTCGAGCCGGCGCAGGGCCTCGTCGGGCAGCGAGCCCGCATCCCGCCGGCGCAGCAGCTCGTCGCGCTGCGCCTCGATCGCCAGGCGGCGGATGCGCAGCGCGGCCTCGTAGCGCTCCGACACCGGCAGCTCGTCACTGTCGGCGTTCTGCAGCACGTCCAGGCGGTGCTCGTACCGCCGCAGCCGCTCCCGCAACTTGGTGCGCAGCGCGTCGATCTCGGGCCGTTCGGCCGGCTCGTCCTCCTCGAGGTCGTCCAGCCGGTCCAGCGCCGCGTGCACCGCCGCGGCCCGCGCCTCGTTGCGCATCCGGGCCTCGTCCACCTCGTTGTGCCGCAGCCCCAGCAGCCGCACCAGGGGCGCGAACGTGAGCCCCTGGCCGACCAGGGTGACGAGCACCACCACGAACGTGCAGAACAGCAGCAGGTCCCGGTCCGGGAAGGGCTTGCCCGCGTCCGTGGTCAGCGGGATCGTGAACACCGCCGCGAGGCTGATCACGCCCCGCGTCCCGGCCCAGCTCAGCGCCACGATCTCGCGCCAGGTGAGCCCCTCGTCCTCGCGGCGCAGCAGCAGGTGCGCGGCCTGCGTCAGGGCCAGCCACGCCGGCCGCAGCAGCAGCGTGACCCCGACCGAGATGGCGAGCGCGGTCACGATGGTGCCGGTGTCGTACTGCCTGAGCCCCCGCAGCACCGCCGGCAGCTGCTGCCCGATGAGCAGGAAGACCAGCCCCTCCAGCAGGAAGTCCACGAACCGCCAGACCGCGCTCGTCTGCAGCCGGCCGGCCCCGGTCCCCGAGCGCGGTGTGTCGTGCCCGACGATCAGCCCCGCGACCACCACGGCGAGCACGCCCGACACGTGCAGCCGCTCGCCCACCAGGTAGGCGACGAACGGCGTGACCAGCGACACCGCGTTGGCCAGCAGTGCGTCCTTGGCGATCGGGCGCAGCATCCGCACCGCGAACGCGACCCCGATGCCGACCGCGGCCCCCCCGACCGCCGCGAGCAGGAACAGCCCCGCGGCCATCGGGAACGAGAAGTGCCCGCCCACGGCCGCGGCGACGGCCACGTTGAGGATCGTCAGCGCCGTCGCGTCGTTGAGCAGCCCCTCGCCCTGGATGATCGTGATGAGCCGCGGCGGGAGCCCGACCTTGCGCCCGACGGCGAGCGCGGCGACCGGGTCGGGCGGTGCGACCGCGGCCCCCACGGCCACGCCCGCGGCGAGGGTGGCCCCGGTCACGAACAGCGCGAACCCGGCCCCGATGAGCAGCGCCGTGGCCAGCACGAGCAGCACGGACAGCCCGATCACGATGCGCAGGTTGGCCCGGATCGCCAGCAGCGACGAGTCCAGCGCGGCCGAGTACAGCAGCGGCGGTAGAATGAAGGTCAGCACGATGTGCGGTTCGAGCTCGATGTTCGGCCCGGGCAGCAGCGCGTAGAGGATGCCGATGAGCGGCAGCAGCGCGGCGGCGGGTAGTCCCGTCCGCTCGCCGATCCAACGCACCGCGGTCACGACAGCGACGGCACCCAGCGCGATCAGCAGCAATGTCTCGGGACTCACCCATTGACCTTATGCCGCGTTCGGGCGGCGCGCGTGGGCTCCGGCGGCGCACCAATATGGGGACTTCTGCCCAGGATCACGCTCGGGTTGCGGCGTTAGCGTTCGCGCACCAAAACGCCGAATGGAGATCATCATGAGCGGTAAGGCCGTGGTCAGCCTCATCACCGGGCTGGAGGACGCCGAGAAGGTGACCGTCGCCTTCCTCGTCGCCGTGGGGGCGGCCGAGTCCGGCCGCCCGACGCTGATGTTCCTGACGAAGGAGGCCGCCCGGCTGGCCGTGCCGGGCGTCGCGACCGCCGTGGCGTGCGAGGGCTGCCCGCCGCTGGCCGACCTCGTGGCGCGGTACGCGGCCGCGGGCGGCCGCTACCTGGTGTGCCCGATCTGCTTCGACGCGCGCCACCTGGACAAGACCCGGCTGATCGACGGCGCGGAGCTCGGCGGGACGGTGCCGATGTGGCAGTGGATCGGCGACGAGGGCGCGACCACGTTCAGCTACTGAGGCTCGAGCGGCCCGGGGGCGGGCGCCGCGTGCGGGTCGGGCTCGGGCGCCGCGCGGGTCAGGCTGGGGTGGCCGGGGCCGGCAGGCGCAGGCGCACCGTCGTGCCGCCGCCGGGCGCGGCCGTGATGCTCAGGCGCGCCCCCGCCGCTCCGGCCCGCTCGTGCATGCCGGTGATGCCGTGGCCGTGCGTGAAGCCGCGGTCCGGGATGCCGCCGCCGTTGTCGGTGATGCTGACCTCGAGCGTGCCCGGGTGGGTGGCGGTGCGAATCGTGATCCTGGTGGCGCCGGAGTGCCGGATGGCGTTGGTGAGGGCCTCCTGGACGATGCGGTACAGGGCGATCTCGGTGTCGCCGGGCAGCCGCGGCACGGGCTCGGCGGCGACCTCGATGTCGAGCCCGCTGGCGTCGCGGGCGTGCCGCCCGAGGTCCTCGATCGCCGCGGTGAGGCCGAGACTGTCCAGCGCGAGCGGCCGCATCTGGGCGATCAGGCGGCGCAGCGTCTGGATCTGCCGCCCGACGAGCTCGCGCGCGTCGGTGATGCCCTGCAGCTGCGCCGCGGGGCCACCGCCGGCGGCGGCCCCGAGCGTGACCATGACGGCGGCGAGCTCCTGGAGGGTGTCGTCGTGCAGCTCGCGGACCCACCGGCGGCGTTCGGCCTCCTCGCCGTCGATGCGGGCCCGCAGCTCGCGGGCCCGGGCCTGACGGCGCTGGGTGCCGGCCTCGCGGACGGCCAGGCCGGCGGTGGCGAACAGCAGCGCGACCGGGATCAGCAGCAGCAGCACCCGGGGCGCGGCGTGCTCGGTGAGCTGCCAGAGCGCGGCGACCACGAGCAGCGCGGCCAGGCCGGCACCGATCAGGAGCTGGCCGCGGCGCTGCAGCACGCGGGTGTCGGTGCCGCGGCTGAACGCCATGGCGAGCAGCAGCGCGGCGCTGGCGGTCGCGCCGGTGGCGATCTCCGCGGTCGGGTGCAGGTCGCCGAGCTCGATGACGACGCTGGCGGCCAGCGACGCCAGCCCCAGCGCGACGAGCGCCCGCACGGCGATCCGGGACGGGGCCGACCCGGCCGGAGCCGCCGCGGCGTCTCCGCCCGCCCAGACCTGCGGCGGTCTGGTGCCGGGGCCGGCGCTCACGGCAGCAGGCCGAAGAGTCGGGCGGCGTCGACGAGGTCGGCGCGGCTGTGCACATTGAGCCGGGTGCGGAGGTTCGCCCGGTGGGTCTCCACGGTGCGGAGGCTGACCAGCAGCTGCTCGGCGATCTCGGCGTTCGTGTGGCCGCGGGCGACGAGGGCGAGGACCTGGCGTTCGCGCGGGCTGAGACCGTCGGCGGGCGGCTCGGACTGGCGGAGCATCCGCACGCCCAGCTCGGGGTGCAGGTAGGTGGAGCCGGACATGACCGTCTCGACGGCGCGCAGCAGCTCGTCGGCGGCCGACTCCTTGATCAGGTAGCCCTGGACGCCGGCGGTGAGGGTCTGACGCGCGGTGGCGACATCGTCGTGCATGGTGAGCACGACGATGCGCGGCGGCTCGTCCGGCTCGAGCAGGCCGGGCACGACGCTCAGCGCGTGCTCCGTGCCGAAGCTGAGGTCCAGCACGATGAGGTCGGGCCGCAGGCTGTGGGCCAGGGCGCGGAGCTCACCCAGGCTGGACGCCTCGCCGACCACCTCGCAGCGGCTGTCGGCGGCGAGCAGGGCGCGCAGGCCGGCCCGCACCACCGCGTGGTCGTCGGCCAGGAGGATCCGCCACGGCGGGGACTTCGCCATGGGCACAGCGTAGGCCGTGCCGATGACCGTGCCGGTGGCCGTGCCGGTGGCCTGCGGCATAACCGCAGCGGGGGTGCGGGCCGTCCCGGATCCGCGCGGCGCGGGCGGCCGGTCACGATCGGGCTGATCGGCTCCGGGAGCAACTCTTGAACACTCGACGGCAGGTGGCGTTGCTGGCGCTCACGGCCGGCGTCGGCCTCGCGGCCGGACTGCCGCTGCTGGCCTCGGCGGACGGGTCGGGCACCATGCGCGCCGAGGGCGACGTCATCAGCGTCGATCTCGGCGCGCAGAGTCTGCGCCTGCACGACACCGGCACGGGGGACGCGCTGCGCGGCCAGGACGCGACGATCCGCCTGCCGGTCGGCCGGATCGCCGTGGAGCCGGGGCACCGTCCGCTCGGGTCGCTGCGGCCGGGCGACCACGTCCGCATGGTCATCGGGAGCCGGTCGCACTGGGCCCATCAGATCACCGTCGATCCGTGACGACCCGGCCCGGGCCGCACCATGCGTCATCTCGCCCGGCCGCCGGCTTCATCCCCGGCGGCCGGGGCAGCTTGGGCCGAATCCCGCCCAGCTCATCCCGCCCAGCTCCGAGAGCCCGGAGGGCGCGCGTCATGGTCGCACCCAGGATCGCACCGGCCGCCACAGCGATGATCGCCGTGGTGATCACGGCCGGGCTCGCGGCGCTGGCCGCCGCCGGCGCGCTGGACCCGGTGCCGCTGCTCGACCGGCCGATCGCCGCCGGGCTGGAGGCGGCCGGGCTGCTCTGCCTGGGTTTCGTCTGGGTGCGGCCGGGGGACCGCCGGACCCGGCGCACCGCGCTGCTGCTCGCCCTGGGCGTCGCCGCCGCCGTGGGCGTCCTGGCTCTGGCCCTGCGGGCGACCGGGACGGTCACCGACGGCTACCCGCCGAGCTTCGCCGCCTGGATCGGGGCCGCCTTCGCCGCGATCGCCGGATGCCCGCCGGCCCTCGGCCGCCGCGCCGGCCAGCACGCCGGCCGCCATGTCGGCCACCATGTCAGCCATGGCCGGGCGAGGTGGCACCGGGCCGCGGCCGTGGCGGCGGTCCCCCTCACCGCCGCCGGCGCGCTCATGCTCATCGACCAGGAGTACGGCATCTGGCCCACAGCCGGCGACATGCTCGGCCACGACGGCACGCTGCGCGGCGCCGACGCCCGGCGCGCCCTCCACGGCGACCCGGCGGCGCGGTCGCCGACCGGCGGCACCCTGATGATGCTCGACGCGCCCGCCACGGTGTCACACTTCGCGCACCGCCCCGGCGCCCTCTACCTGCCCCCGGCGTACTACGGCCCGCACCGCGCCGACCTGCCCGTGCTGGTGATGCTCGTCGGCACCCCGGGCACCCCGATCAACTGGCTGAAGGCCGGCGGCGGCGAGGCGACGGACGACGCCTACGCGGCCGCCCACGGCGGCGAGGCGCCGGTGCTGGTCGTCGCCGACCAGAACGGCTCCGCCACCGGCGACACCGAGTGCGTCGACGGGCCGCGCGGCAACGCCGAGACCTACCTCACCACCGACGTGCCCGCCTTCATCACCGCCACCCTGGGCCTGCGCCACGACGCCTCCCGGTGGGGCATCGTCGGCTTCTCCGAGGGCGGCACCTGCGCCCTCGACCTCGTCCTCGGCCACCCCGGCGTCTACCGCCACGCCGTCGACCTCGGCGGCGACGCCCGGCCGAACCTCGGCAACCCCGAGCACAGCCTCGTCGCCCTCTACGGCGGCCGGGCCGCGGCCCCCGCGGCCCACGATCCCGCCCTGCTCCTCGCCCACCACACCTACCCGGGCATCACCCTGTGGTTCGCCGCCGGGCAGGACGATCCCCGCTGCGCCGAGGTCTCCCGGCAGCTCGCCGCGCTGGCGACCCGGGCCGGCATCCCGACCCACCAGTTCATCGGGGCCGGCGGGCACAACTGGCAGTTCGCCTCGGCCGCGCTGCGCGTCCTCCTGGCGCCGCTCAGCGCGCAGATGGGCCTGCCCGGTCCGGGCCCGACGACATGAGCGGGCCCCGGCCGGCATCACACGGACCGGGTCGGGCGACCGGACGGGGCGGCGCCTCCGATCATCGCCGGCCCGCGACCCGTCGGGCCGAGGACGAAAGCACCGCCGGGGTGGTTGATTGAGACCGGGCCGGTCCTACCGCAGGTGACATCCACCGGGTGTCACCGCCCCCCGCAGCACGGCAGCTGTCGGGCCGGTCCGCAAAACCCTCCGCCTCCGCCCCGTCCGCTCCTGCCGGTCGAGCTCCGCCGTGCATGAACGGCGCCGACCCGGGCACCTGCGCCCCGCGCCGAACGGCCGGCGCCGGCACGGAGGGGGCAGGACCGGATGACCGAGGAGCGGATCGTGGTCGGCATCGACGGCACGCCGGGGTCGTCGGCGGCGGTGCGATGGGCCGCGGCCGCCGCCGCACGACGGCGCGCGACCGTGGACATCCTGCTGGCCTACCACTGGCGGGTGCCGGCCTTCCTCGCCCCCCGCGGCGATCTCGCCGACACCGCGCGCGAGCTGGCCGAGATGGTGGTCGTCGACGGGGCCCGCGACGCCGCGGTCGTCGCACCGGACGTGGAGGTGCGGGCGGAGGCGGTCTACGGCCAGCCGGCCGAGGCACTGCTGCGCGCCGCGGCCGACGCGGCGCTGCTCGTGGTCGGCACCCGGGGGCGGCCCCAGGCGGTCGGCGCGGTCGTGGGCTCGGTCAGTCAGCAGGTGGCGGCGCACGCCCCCTGTCCGGTCGCGGTGGTGCGTGGCCGGCCGGACCCGACCGGCGGCGTGCTCGTCGGCGTCGACGACTCGGCCTCGGCCGGCGCCGCGCTGCGGCTGGGCTTCGCCGAGGCCCAGCGCTCCGGCGACGACCTGATCGCGGTGCGGGCGATCGAGGCGCCGCTGTCGCCGCCGGCGTTCGGGTCGCCACCGCTGCTGCGCGCCATGGACGAGGCGGCCCACACGCTGACCGAGGCCGCGACGGCCCGGGTCGCGGCGGCCGCCGAGGAGTTTCCCGGGGTGCGGTGGGAGTGCCACGGCGACGCCGGCGAGGCGGGTGACGTGTTGGGCGACCGGTCGGCGCGGGCACGGCTGGTCGTCGTGGGCAGCCGCGGCCGCGGCGGGTTCAGCGGGCTGCTGCTGGGATCCGTCGGCCTGCGCCTGCTGCACCGGGCCGAGTGCCCGGTGCTGATCGCCCGCACCGACCCGGACGAGGAGGAGGCCGCGACCGGGTGACCGCAGCGGCCCGCGATCAACCGCCCGCGACCCGGTCAACCGCCCGCGACCAGGACCGCGGCGGGCGCATGGTCGAGGACCTGCCGGGTGACCGATCCGAGGCGCCGGTCGCCGGGCTCGCCCCGGCCGGAGGGGCCGAGCACCACCATGGCCGCGCCGCCGGCCGCCTCGACCAGCATCGGTGCCGGAGGGCCGTCGACGGCGCGGGCCTCGACCCGGACCGCGCGGTACCGTGCTTCCCACGGTTCCAGCTCGAGCCGCACCGCCCGGGTCGCGTCACCGGCCGGTCCGGTGTGGTGCCCCGGCGCTCGCCCGACCCGCACGGCCACGAGGGTGACGCCCCGCGCGGCCGCCTCGGCGAAGCCCAGGTCGAGGGCCGGGCCGTCCTGATCCGAGCCGTCCATGCCGACGAGGACCGGCCGGTCGTCGGGCAGCGGTGCCGGGCCGGCCCACCGGGCGGCCTCGTGCACGACGAGCACCGGACAGTGCGCGCCCGCGGCGAGCCGGTCACCGACCGAGTCGCTCGGCGGGGCGTGGAGCCCGAGGGCGTCCTGGCCGCCCACCACGATCAGGCTTGCGTGGGCGGACCGCTCGATCAGCCGGTCCGCCGGGGCGCCCCGCAGCGTGTGGGCGCTGACGCGCAGGCTCGGCTGCCAGCGCCGGATCTCCACCTCGGCCCGCTCGGCCGGCGCGGCGTCCGGGATCTGCCCGACGTGGATGACCTCGAGCGGCCGGTGCCACCGCACGGCCTCGTCCGCGGCCCAGCGTGCGGCGCCGAGGCTGCCGGTCGTGCTGTCGACGCCGGCCAGCACCGGCCGGTCGGCGCCGGTCACGACGACCCCTGCGACGGGTGCCGGATCACGGCCACCGGGCAGGCCGCGTGGTGAATCGCGACCTGGGACACGGAGCCGAGCAGCAGCCCGGCGAACCCGCCCCGGCCGCGGGACCCGACCACCAGCAGCCGTGCGCCGGCGGACAGCTCGACGAGCACCCCGGCGGCCCGGCCGCGCACCGCGTTGGTGCGCAGATCGACGTCCGGGAACTTCTCCCGCCACCCGGCGACCGACTCGGCCAGGGTGCGCTGCTCCCCGGCGGTGAGGTCGGCGGCGTCGTAGATCAGGGGGAGCAGATCGTCGGGTCTCGTGACGGAGCCCGGCCAGCGGTACGCCAGCACCGCCGTCAGCCCGGACGCGGCCGCGGACGCGTGCTCGAAGGCGTACCGCAGCGCGTCCCCGGCGTCGTGCGAGCCGTCGATGCCGACCACCACGCGGCCCGCCTCGGGCCCGGCCGGCCGCGCGGCGTCGCGCACGACCACCACCGGACAGGGCGCGTGCGCGGCCACCTGCACCCCGACCGAGCCGAGCCGCAGCCCGGCGAAGCCACCGTGGCCGCGGTTGCCCACCACCACCTCGCAGGCGTGCGCGGACGCGCGCAGCAGCGCCACCGTCGGCGGGTCCGCCTGCATCGACGTGGTGATCCGGACGTCGGGGGCGGCCACGCGGGCCCGGGCCGCCGCGTCGGCGACCGTCCGCGCGGCCTCCTCCCGCACCCGCGCCTCGTACGGCGACGGCACCGGCGCGGCGGCGGGCGGATAGGCCGGCGGCCACACGAACGCGTAGAGGATGTGCAGGGGCCGGCGGCGGCGTACCGCGTCCACCGCCGCCCAGTCGACCGCGTGCAGGCTCGGCGCGGAGCCGTCGACGCCGACGACAACACTCTGTTCGGCAACCATCGCGACCTCCTCACCTCCGACGGTACGCACGGCGAACCGGGCCGCGGCAACGGCATTCGTCCCGTTCTCGGGGTGGATTGACCTTCGCGGCGGCGGGTAGCTCCGGCGCATGGTGAGCATGGTGCGGCCGGTGTCGCTCCGGCTGGCGGCCCAGTGCCGGGCGTTGTTCGGGCCCGCGATCGAGGCGGTGCAGGGGCGCTGGTACGGCCGGCTGTGGCTGGGCCCGGCCGCCGCCCTGGCGGTGACGGTCCTCGGCTTCGCCGTGCGGACGGAGGCCGGGCACGCCTTCATCACCCGCTACGCCGTCACCCACCCCGACGAACCGGTGCCCGGCGTCGTCGTCCGGCTGCCGCTGTCGATGTTCGCCCCGGCCGCGCTGCTGCCGTTCTGGTTCGCGGTGCTGCAGGTCCTGATCGTGTTCTCCCTTGCCCAGGCCGTGCTCGGCACCTGGCGTACCGTCGCGGTCGCGATCGCCGGGCACAGCCTCGCGACCCTGTCCGCGCCGCTGTGGCTGGCGGCCGGACCGCCGGTCGGGCTGGGGTTCCAGGACGCGTGGCTCGCCGACGCGGGGCCGTCCGCGGCGGTGGTGGCGTTGCTGGCGTACGCGGTGGTCCACTGCCGCGTCGGCTGGCTCGCCGCGGCCCTCGTCACCTACCACGGCACCGAGGTCGTGGCGGTGGGTGGTCTGCCGTCCCGGGAGCATCTCGTGGGCACGCTCACCGGCGTCGCCCTGGCGCTGGTCGCGGCCGCTCCGGTCGCCCTCCGGCCGCCGACGTTGCGGCGCCCGGCCCGGGTGCCCGCACCGGCGGCCGGGCCCGGCCCGAACCAACACCAGCGGGCGCGCCGCCGGTGACCAACGCCGACCGGCACCGACGGGTGCGCGCCGGAGTGGGGTGAGACCGATGACAACGTTGATCGGCGTCCTCGTGCTCGCCGTGCTCTGGATCGCCTGTGCGGTGGCCGCGCTGCGGATCGCGGGGCGGCTGGCCCGGCAGCACGAGCACCGCCTGCGGCACGCGCACCGCGACGCGCTCTGGCCGCGGCCGGCCCCGGACGAACGGCGGGCTGTGAACGAAGGGCGGCCTCTGGACGAACGGCGGGCTGTGAACGACGGGCGGGCTCTGGACGAACGGCGGGCTCTGGACGAACGGCGGGCTCAGGGCGAACGGCGGGCTCCGGACGAACGGCCGACCGGCGGGCGAGCGACCGGTTCGAGGCCGCGGGACCGATGAGTGGTCCACCGCAGGCGGCTGCGCGAGGATCGCCCGGCGCTGGTGCCGGCCCGGTACCTGCCCGGCGGTGACCTGGCCGCCGAGCTCGCCGGGTCCCCGGGAGCGGTGGCCCGCGCGCGCGTGGTCCTGGCCGCGGCGGCCCGGCTGCGGCTGGCGCCCCTGTACGTCCTGGTGGTGGTCGCCATCGGGCTCGTGCTCGACCTCGCCGGACCGCGGGCCCGGGCGCGGATCGTCGCGGCGAACTCGACCAACGTGGCGAACCTCGAGCGCCACCGCGTGTGGACGCTGCTCACCAGCGCGTTCGTGTTCGACGGCCGGATCGGGCCGCTGACCGTCCTGCCGCTGCTGCTGCTCACCGGCGCCGCCGAGCTGCTGTGGGGGCGACGGCGGCTGGCCGAGGTGTTCCTGCTCACCCACGTGATCGCCAGCTGCCTGGTCTACGAGGTGCTGCAGGCCGGCCTGCGCCGCGCGTGGTTCGGGCGGGCCGTGGCGAGCGCCGCCGATGTCGGCACCAGCTACGGGCTGCACGCCGTCGCCGCCGCCCTGGCCTGCAGCCTGCCCGTGCGGGCCCGGCGCGTGCTTGTCCCGGCCGTGCTCGCCCTCGTGGTCGTGCCGTTTGCCGACGCCCGCACCTTCACCAGCCTCGGGCATCTGCTGTCCACCCTCCTCGGGCTGCTGGCCGGCTGGCAGCTGCGCCACCGGCCCCTCGCCGGGCGGCTGCGACGGCCCGGCGCGCGGCGCTGCGACCGGTCGGCCGTCTACGCCTTCGACACCGCCGACCGCGCGCGGGAGGCCCTGGTCACCGTGCTGCGTCTGCGGGAGCGGCGGCTGATCCGCCTCGACGACGCGGTCGTGGCCTGGTCCGACGCGCCCGGCGACCGGGCCGGCCGCCCGTACCGCCTGCACGAGCTGGAGACCCGCGACCTGGGCGCCCTCGACGGCGCGCTGGCCGGGGCCGCGTGGGGCGTCGTCGTCGGCACGCTCGCCGGGCGCCCGACGCTCGGCCTGGCCGCGGGGGCGATCGTCGCCGCCACGGTGGCGGGCGTGCACGACGCCGGCCTGTCCGACGCGAGCATCGAGCGGGCGATCCGGGCCGTGCCGCCCGGCCGGGCGGTGCTCGTCGTGCTCACCCGTCCGGCGGATCGGCCCCGCCTCACCGCCGCGCTCGGCCCTGCGGGCGGGGTGGCGCTCGGCCCGGGCCCCGCGAGCGGTGCCCCGGCCGGATGACCAGGCCGGTCACGGCCGAGTCACAGCCGGGTCCGCAGGTCGGTGCTGGCGGCGGCCTCCTCGTAGTCCAGCTGCTGCAGCACGGCGCGCAGCACCTCGTCGTCGAGCCGGCCGAGGTCTCGCTCCTGGATGAGGGCCTGGCGCTGGCGGGCGAGGATCTGCTGCACGAGCTCGTTCGTGGTCGGCCCGGGCCGGTCGGCCTCGCGCAGGTCCTCCAGGTTGTGCGGGGTCGCGGTGAGCACGTGGGCCACCCGGCGTTCGATCAGCGCCATGGTGGCGGCCTCGATGCCGTCGCCGGACGCGGAGGCCCGCTGCGTGACCTCGTGCGCGGCCCGGCGGGCGACCCGCAGGGCCCGGGCCAGGTCGGCGTTGGCCCGGCGGCGCTCGGCAACGTCGCTGAGGTGCAGCGCGTGCACCAGCGGCGGCAGCGTGGCCCCCTGCAGCAGGATGGTCAGCAGGGCGACGGACACGGCGGTGGCCTGGATCAGGTTGCGGTCGGCGGTCGGCGCGCCGGTGACCGTGACGGCGGGGACCGCGGCGGCCGCGGCGAGGGTCACGACGCCGCGCATCCCGGACCACGACAGGACCGCGGCGAAGCGCCACGGCAGGCGCCGTCCGGTGATCCGCATGATCGCCATGATCCACACCGGGCGGGCCACGACCACGACCAGCAGCACGATCCCGATCGTGGCGGCCAGGCGGCCCGGTCCGACGCCGTTGCCGGTCGCGGCCTGCAGGATGAGCGGGACCTGCAGGCCCATGTACGCGAAGACGAAGGCCTCCAGGACCAGATCCGTGCTGCGCCACACCTGCCGGCTCTGCAACCGGGTGGCGAAGGCCGCGTCGGCGCTGTGGTGGCCGATCCAGAATCCGGCGGCGACCACGGCCAGCACCCCCGAGGCGTGCACCTCGGTCGCGGCGAGGAAGGCGACGAACGGCACCACCGCGCCGAGCACCGTCTCCAGCGCGGGATCATGCAGCCGCGGCCGGACGAGGTGCACGACTCCCGCCACGACGAGCCCGATGAGCACCCCCGCCGACGTGCTGTAGGCGGCCAGCAGCACGGGCTGATGGATGAACGGCGGGAAGCCGGTGAACGCGGCGACGGCGAGCTGGAAGGCGACCAGCGCCACGGCGTCGTTGACCAGGCTCTCCCCGGTCAGGATCGTCATGATCCGGCCGGGCACGCCGGACCGGCGGCCCAGCGCCACCGCCGCGATCGCGTCGGAGGGAGCCAGGACCGCGCCGAGCACGAGCGCGCCGGCGACGGTCAGCGAGGGCAGCAGCGACCACGCGACGGCGCCGACGGCGAGCGCGGTGAAGACGACCAGGCCGACCCCGAGCGAGGCGATGGCCAGCAGGTCGCGGCGGAAACTGACGAACGAGAGGTCCAGCGCGGCTGAGTACAGCAGCGGCGGCAGGACGACCGCCAGGATCAGCTGCGGCGGCAGCTCCATCCGCGGCAGGCCGGGCACGAACGCGACCAGCGCGGCGACCGCGACCACGATCAGGGGGCCCGGCCAGCCACGCCGGTTCGCCATGGCCGAGATGGCCACCGCGCAGACGACCACCGTGAGGAAGCCGATGCCGTTCACACGCCAGCGCTACCCCGACCGTCCCGGGAGAACCGCCGCCGCTCGGCGCCCGGCCGCCGGTCAGGCGCCGCGGGCGGGCTCCCGCAGGGCGCGGGCGGACGGCGAGCCCGGCGCGGCGGTGATGAACTCGATGCCCGACGACGGCCCGACCGGAGCGTTCCACCAGTACGACGGGACCATCGCGCCGTGGTAGAGCCGAAGGCCGACGAGGTCTGAGCCGAAAACCCGATCTCCCCCGCCGGTCGGATCACGATACTGATGAGGCGGACCTCTGGGAGGTGGCGTGCTGGTCAGCGACGTCATGACGGCCTTCCCGGCCTACATCCGGCTGGGCGCCACCATCCGGCGGGCGGCCGAGGTCATCAGCGTGTCCGAGGTCGGCCAGCTCATGGTCCTCGACCACGACGGCCGGTTCGTGGGCACGCTGTCCGAAGAAGACCTGGTGCGGGCCATGCTGCCCGGGTTCGACGACGTGACCGCGGTCGGCGGCACCCTCGCCGACGCGTTCGCGCTGTTCCTGGAGCGGGGCCGCACCCTCGCCGACCGGGCCGTCGACCCGCTCGTGGCGCGGGACGTGGCGGCGCTGCGGCCCGACGACGAGCTGGCCCGCGCCGCCGTCGTCATGCTGGACCGCGGCCTGCGGCGGCTGCCCGTCGTCGACGACGGGCAGCTCGTCGGCACCCTGTCGCGGGCCGACCTGTGCCGAGCGGTGATCTACCATTCCTGAGCTCCGGCTGCGGCTCACCGACCGGCACACCCGCGACACGACCGAGCGGGTGTGCTCCCTGCCGGCGACCCTCGGCCGCGACGGCGGCACGGCGGCGGTGGTCCTCGACGACCGGGACGTGTCGCGGCGCCACGCGCGGCTGGACCTCGACGGCGACCAGGTCGTGCTCACCGACCTCGGCAGCACCAACGGCACCTTCGTCAACGACGAGCGGGTCACGCGGCGCGTGCTCGCCCCCGGCGACCGGCTGCGCATCGGGCGGTACGAGCTGGCCTGGTCGCTGGTGGACTCGGACGCCACCGCGCTGATCGATTCCGGTCAGCTGACCGCGCTGCACCCGGTCGGGCGCCCCGCCGTCGCCGCCCGGCGCGTGGTCGAGGCGGCCGAGGCGCACAACCGGCAGGCCGGGCACGAGCTGGACGGGTTCCTGTCCCTCGCGCACGGCTTCCTGCCGGTCGAGCCGCCGCTCACCGCGTTCCCGGAGTCGCACCGGGCCTGGGACGAGATGACCGGGCGGCTGCCGGAGCTGTTCCGGCGGCTCGGGCTGCGCCGGGCCTTCGACGCGCTGCCGGTGCTCGACGCGCGGGCCGAGGCGCTGCCGGACCGGTACCTGCTGCGCGCCTCCACGCTGCTCGGCGTCTTCGCGCACGCGTACCAGTACATGGCCGTCGATCCGCCGGCGACGCTGCCCGAGTCGCTGCTGCGGCCGTGGACGACGGTCTCGCGAAGGCTGGGCAAGCAGATGCCGGCGGTGTCGTACATCGACCTGTTCTTCTACAACTGGCGCCTGCGGGACCCGGCCGGCCCCCGTGAGCTGGCGAACATGGACCTGCTCGTGCCCACCTGGGACAACGCCGCCGAGCGGGTTTTCTACCTGGTCACGACCGAGTTCGCGATGGGGCTCACGCCGGTGCTGGGCGCGATGCTGCAGGCCCAGGAGTCCGTGGTCGCCGACGACCCGGCCGGCCTGGAGCGGGCGCTGCTGGTGATCCTCGAGCGGCTGCAGTACGTCACCCAGACCGTCTATCCCCAGATCGACCCGAACCCGCGTGGCCGCCACCCGCTCGACCAGGTGCTGTGGGCCAAGACCGTCGGCACCGCGGGCGTGCCGATCTTCGACGGCGCGCCGAGCCCGAGCGGCACCGCCCAGCCGCAGGTCCACGCCATCGACGCGTTCCTCGAGCGCCGCGACTTCGGCTCGCTGGTCGGGCAGCAGAGCACGTACCTGGCCGGGTTCTTCCCGCGGCACTGGCGCGAGCTCGTGGCGGCGCTGCGCGAGGTGTCGGTGCGGCAGTACATCGAGGACACCCGCAACACCACGCTGCGCGGCATCTACAACGCCGTGCTCGACGCCTACGTCGGCGACCGGGGCTGGATGGGGCTGCACCGCATCAAGGCGTACGGGTTCCTGGAGGTCGCGTTCAAGGTCGGACGGCAGGTGACGACCGGCGCGCGGTTCACCGGCCTGTTCAAGGACCGCACCTGGGACAAGGTCGACGGCGAGCTGGCGGTCGTGCGCGACGAGCGCCGCCCGCCGGTCGGGCCGCCGGTGGTGTTCGGCACCGCGCGCCGCGGCCGCGTGGTGACCGGCGAGTCCGGCGCGTGGACGTGCTACCTGGACCTCGACGTCACCGGGCAGGGGGTGCACCACCAGCCCGGCGACCGCGTCGGCGTGCTCGCCGAGCACGATGACGAGCTCGTCCGCCGTACCGTCGCCGCGCTGCAGGCCACCGGCGACGAGCTCGTCGGGCTCACGCCGCGCTGGCGGGCCGCGGTCGCCTGCCGGCACGGCTTCGGCGACGTCGACGTGCTGCCGCTGCGGACCCTGCTGCGCTTCGCCAAGCTCCGGCCGGTCGGGCGGGCCGTGGCCAAGCGCCTCGCGCGGCTCACGGCGGTCGGCTCCTGGCAGCGGGTGGTCGACGCCCGCATGGAGGACCAGTGGGAGCTGTGGGACGTGCTCAACCTGCTGTACGCGGGCGGATATGACGTCACCCGGCTGTGGAAGGCCGGCCCGGGGGAGCCGGACGCGTTCTGCGACGTGGTGCCGCCCGAGCCGTTCCGGCTGTACTCCATCGCCTCCGCCCCGCCGCCCGGCCGGCCCGCCACCACGCTGGCGCTGGTGGTCAGCGGACTCGAGTACGACTCGGCGCGCACGGCGTGGTCGTACCCCCGCAGACGCCTCGGCACCGCCTCGCACTTCCTGCGCCGGGCCGCCGCCGAGCAGCGCCGGCGCATCTCGCTGCAGATCGTGCCCACGCCCCGGTTCCGCCTGCCCGCCGACCCCGCCGTCCCCGTCGTGATGTTCGCGGCCGGCTCCGGCATCGCGCCGTTCCTCGGCTTCGTGGACTCCGGCGAGCGCCACCTCTACCTCGGCATCCGCACGCCCGGCGAGTTCGTCGAGCACGCCGCCCTCGACGCCGCCGCGGCCGCGGGACGGCTCCGGCTCGAGGTCGCGTTCTCCCGCGCCGACGCGTCCGTCGCGTTCGACGGCAAGACCCACACCGTGCGGGCCGGACGACGCCGCCGGGTCGACGACGCCATTCGTCAGGACGCGGCGGTACTGCGTGAGCTGCTGCGCCCCGTCGCCGACGGCGGCCGGGGCGCGCACGTCTTCGTCTGCGGCAGCGCCCCCTTCGCCGCCAGCGTGGTCAAGGCCCTCGCCGAGATCGCACCGGGCGACGGCCGCGAGTTCATGCGGCAGCTGGTCGCGGACGGGCGGCTGGGCGAGGACGTCTTCACGACGTACCTCGGCCACGCCCAGCAGGGTCCGCGCTTCGAGGTCTCCGAGCTCGCCCGGCACAACACGCCCGCGGCCGGCTACTGGATGGCCGTCGGCGGCGCGGTCTTCGACGTCACCGAGTTCGTGCACCTGCACATCGGCGGCCCGCACATCATCCGCAACCACGCCGGCCTCGACGCGACCGCCGCCTACCGCAAGGTGCTGCACCACGCGCACGCCGAGATCGACGCCCAGCTGGCGATGTACCAGATCGGTCACCTGCGCCGCCTGCGCTTCGGCGCCCGCTGGGGCGTGGTGCTGACCGGGTCCGGCCTGCACTCGGTGCCGCTGGAGGAGCTGTTCCGCATCTGGGTCCGCTTCGTGTACCTGCTCGTCGGCATGGAGAACGCGCTGAGTGCCGACTACGGCTTCACCTCGGCCGAGGCGACGGCCGGCGAGGATCCGCGCGAGCTGACGCCGTTCAAGGCGCAGTACGTCATCGAGGCCCACCGCCGCTTCCTCGTCAGCTACCTCGACGGCCTGCTGCAGGACGACCTGCGCGGGCTGTGGCAGCACACGGTCGGCTTCTGCGACCCGCACCAGGACGTGCGCGCCTACGACTCCCTGGTGACGGCCGACGCGCTGGTGCACGGCTCCGTGCCGGTGGTGAAGGACCTGCTCCAGTCCGGCGACGACCATCGCCGCGTGACCGCCCTGTGCCGGCTCTACGCCGAGGCCGACGTGCGGCTGCTGCGCGAGCTGAAATCCGCGGTGCTGGAAGGTGTACGCGCCTTCGAGCTCCACGAGTCGGCGGTCATCGAGCGGGCGGGCGGCGAGCTGCTCTCCGCGGTGCGCGCCGCCCTGGCCACCGTCTCGGCGTACTACGAGGGCGTCGCCGCCCAGACCCGATCCCACGGCGTCACGACGACGGCCCCGGACGCGCCGATCCCGCCCGACAAGGGCATTCCCGGTCACGGCGGCCCGCTGGTGGTACCGTCCGGCTCGTGAGCGAGACGGAGCTGGCCGAGGTCATGGCCGAGCTGAACGCGCTGCAGGACCCGAAGGTCCGCGAGGCCAACGTCAAGCGCGGCGACGACCACGGCGTGAACCTGAGCCGGCTGCGCGAGGTCGCGAAGCGCCTGAAGACGCGGCACGATCTCGCCGGCGAGCTCTGGCGGACCGGCGACACCGCGGCCCGGCTGCTGGCCCTGCTCGTCTGCCGCCCGAAGGCCTTCACGGCGGACGAGCTGGACGCCATGGTCCGCGAGACGGGCGGCCCGAAGGTGCACGACTGGCTCGTGAACTACGCGGTGAAGAAGAGCCCGCACGCGGAGTCGCTGCGCCAGACCTGGCTCGCGGACGCGGATCCCGTGGTCGCGAGCGCCGGCTGGGCCCTGACGACCGAGCGGGTCTCGAAGGCGCCCGCGTCGCTGGATCTGCCCGCCCTGCTCGACGTGATCGAGTCGGACATGGCCGAGGCGCCGGAGCGGCTGCAGTGGGCGATGAACCACTGCCTGGCCCAGATCGGCATCGACCACGCCGAGCACCGCGCGCGGGCCACCGCCATCGGCGAGCGGCTCGGGGTGCTCAAGGACTACCCGACGCCGCCGAACTGCACCTCGCCGTACGCGCCCGTCTGGATCGCGGAGGTGGTGAGCCGGCGGTCGTCGGGGTAGGCCGCTCAGAGCATCGCCGCCGTCCGCTCCCGCCCCGCAGCCGAGCTCGCGCGGTGTAAATGTTCGACATTTGCCGTACACTCGCCGCGTGCGTGGTCTGGTGCGGCAGGCGCCGCTCGTGATCCAGGTGACCGAGCGGTTCCGCGAGCTCATTCAGGACGGCAGCTGGCCGCTCGGCGAGAAGATCCCCGGCGAGCACCACCTGGCCGGGCAGCTCGGGGTCAGCCGGGGCACGGTGCGCGAGGCGCTGCGGGCGCTCAGCATCAGCGGGCTGCTCGAGCCCCGCGTCGGCGACGGAACCTACGTGCGCGCCACCGACGAGATCACCGGCGTGCTCGTGCGCGACGAGCGCGAAGCCGGGCTGACCACCGTGCTCGATGTGCGCGGCGGCCTCGAGGCGGCCGCGGCCCGCATCGCCGCCCGGTGCGCGCGGCCCGAGGCGGTCGACGCGCTCGAGGAAGCCCTTGCGGCCCGGGCCCTGGCGCACGAGCGCCGCGACCGGGCCGGCTACGTCGCCGCCGATGCCGCCTTCCACCGGGGCGTCGTCGTGGCCTCCGGCAACCCGCTGCTGCTGCGGCTCTTCGACGCCGTCGAGGGCGTCATCAACCAGTCCATCGAGGAGACCGCCGTGTTCCCCGAGGATCCCGGGGTGCGCGACGCGCACGCGGCCATCCTCCGGGCGATCCGGGCCGGTGACGCGGACGGTGCCGTGGCCGCGTCCTGGGGATTGATCGACGGCGTGAAGGAGGGCATGTGAACGTCCTGGAGCTGCGCGAGGTCACCTTCCGGCGCGAGGGGAAGGAGATTCTGCACGGCGTCGGCTTCGAGGTCGGCGCGGGGGAGCACTGGGCGATGCTGGGCCCCAACGGCGCCGGCAAGAGCACCGTGCTCGGCTTCTGCGGCGCCGTCACGCACCCGACGACCGGGAGCGTTCACGTGCTCGGCCACGAGATCGGGCGGGTCGAGCTGCAGAAGCTCCGGCGCGCCATCGGTCACGTCAATCCCCGGCATCCGCTGCGCTCGCCGCTCACCGTCGGCGAGGTTGTGCTGACCGGCATCACCGGTACCGTCGAGACGCCGAATCGCTGGGAGCCCACCGCCGCCGAGCGAGCCCGCGCGCATGACCTCATCGACCTGCTCGGCCTCGCGGGGCGCGTCGGCGACCGCTGGCCGACGCTGTCCCAGGGGGAGCGCGGCCGCACCCTCATCGCCCGGGCCCTCATCGGCGAGCCCCGGCTGCTGCTGCTCGACGAGCCGTCCACCGGCCTCGACGTCGCCGCGCGCGAGCAGCTGCTGGACACGATCGCCATGCTGCCGCGGACGCATCCCGGACTGACATCGGTGCTCGTGACGCACCACCTGGAGGAGCTGCCCGAGACGACGACGCACGCGCTGATCCTCGCCGACGGTCGCGTGGTCGCGGCCGGCCCGGCCACGGACGTGCTGACGAGCGCGAACATCTCGGCGGCGTTCCGCCACGCGATCGAGGTGGAGCACCGCGACGGACGGTGGAGCGCCCGGACCGCGCGCCGCGCCTTCGCGCAGTCCTGAGCCGCCGGCCCGGCGGCTCAGGACGTCGGGCTCTCCGCGGGGTAGTCGCGCACCGCGGAGGCGACGACGACCACGGCGAGTGCCGAGTCGCCGACGCCGTAGCGGCGCAGCGCCGCCTGGTCGAGCTGCTCGACCAGGCCCGACAGCGTGACGAGCTCGGGCGCCAGCACCGTCACCGGCGCGTCCGACACGACGAGCTGGCCGGTCGGTGGCAGGTCGGCGTCCTCGACCACGAACGCGTGCGTGCCGTAGACGCGGCTCACCACCGCGGTCACCTCGACGTGGGTGCCCGGCCGCAGCCGCTGCACGGGTCGGGACGGCGGAGTGGTGGGTGCCGGGGCGGGGTCGTCGTGGCCGCCGCCCGTGCACGCGGAGGACATCAGGGCCAGCGCACACGCCGCGACCGCATAGACACGCCTCACTGGACCAGTGTACCTTTCACTCACTGTCACCCCTATTGAGCTGCGGCAATACGCAACGTCACGCTCTCCTGTCGCCGTCCCGGGTCAGGTTGCCTAGCGTCCGCCTCCAGGAGTGCGCTCCCGCTCAGCGCTCCAACCGAGGCAAGGAGGCAACACCATGAGCAAAGCGCTGCGCGCAGTCGCGGCGGCCGGCCTGTTCGTCGTCGGAGGCCTGGTGGCGGTGATGGGACCCGCATCGCCGGCCGGTGCCGACACCCAGATCTGTGACACGTACGGGTCCACCACGATCGGCGGCCGGTACGTGGTCATGAACAACAACTGGGGCAACAGCGCCACCCAGTGCATCAACGTGACCGGCACCGGCTTCTCGATCTCGCAGATCAACGCGAACAAGCCGACCAACGGCGCGCCGGCCTCGTACCCGGCGATCTACGTGGGCTGCCACTACTCGAACTGCTCGCCCGGCACCAACCTGCCGATGCAGATCAGCGCGATCAGCACCGCACAGACCAGTATCACGTACAACTTCGTCAGCGGTGCCACCTATGACGCCGCGTACGACATCTGGCTCGACCCGACGCCGAAGACGAACGGCGTCAACGCGACCGAGATCATGATCTGGTTCAACCGGCAGGGCTCGATCCAGCCCGTCGGCAGCCGGGTCGGCACCGCCACGGTCGCGGGCAAGTCGTGGGAGGTCTGGCAGGGCAACAACGGCGGCAACGACGTGGTCTCCTACGTCTCCCCGTCGGCGATGAGCAGCTGGAGCTTCGACGTCAAGAACTTCATCGCCGACGTCATCTCCCGCGGCAAGGCCACCAACTCGTGGTACCTGACCAGCATCCAGGCCGGCTTCGAGCCCTGGATCGGCGGCCAGGGCCTCGCCGTCACCGCGTTCTCCGCGTCGATCAACGGCGGCGGTGGCGGTGGCGGCGGTGGTGGCGGCGGTGGTGGTGGGGGCGGCGGCACGGCCGGCTGCACCGCGACCTACCGGACCATCAACAGCTGGCAGGGCGGCTTCCAGGGCGAGGTGACCGTGCGCAACTCGGGCACGGCCGCGATCTCGGGCTGGAGCACCACCTGGTCCGGCGGTAGCGCCACGATCCAGTCGCTGTGGAACGGGCGGGTCACCTCGACCTCGCCGGTGACCGTGCGCAACGAGACGTACAACGGCTCCCTGGGGGCGAGCGCCTCGACGACGTACGGCTTCACGGCCAGCGGCACCGCGCCGTCGTCGGTGAGCTGCACCACCGCGTAACCCACACCCCGGAAACGGTGCCGGCCCCGCTCCCGCGGCGGGGCCGGCACCGCCGCGAATGCCCGGTGGGCTGCCGCCGCGCCGCGACGGGTTCAGCTGGCCGCGGTGCCCACGAGCTGCCCGATGCCGAAGGTGACCGCCATCGCCAGGGCACCGCCGACCACGAGCCGGGCGACCGCGCGGCCGACCCCCGCCGAGCCCAGGCGCGCGCTCACCGCCCCGGTCGCCGCGAGCGCCAGGACCACGGCCACGACGGTGATCGGGATGCGGGTCTCGGCCGGCGGCAGGAGCATGGCCAGCAGCGGCAGCAGCGCACCGGCGGTGAACGAGACCGCCGACGCCGAGGCCGCCTGCCACGGGCTGGTCAGCGCCTCCGGGTCGATGTGCAGCTCGGCCTCCGCGTGGGCGGCGAAGGCGTCGTTCGCGGTGAGCTCCTGGGCCACCAGCCGGGCCGTCGACTCGGTGAGGCCCTTCGCGCGGTAGAGCGCGGTGAGCTCCTCGAACTCCTCCTCGGGGTATTGCTCGAGCTCGCGCCGCTCGGTGGCGAGCAGCGAGCGCTCGCTGTCGCGCTGGGTGCTCACCGACACGTATTCGCCCAGCGCCATCGACACGGCGCCCGCCACGAGCCCGGCCGTCCCCGCGGTGAGGATCGCCACGCTGGAGGTGGTGGCGCTCGCCACCCCCACGACCAGGGCCGCGGTCGACACGATGCCGTCGTTGGCCCCGAGCACCCCGGCGCGCAGCCAGTTCAACCGTCCCGACGCCCCGGCGGTGTGCAGCTCGCCGGGGTGCACGGCCGCGACGATCGCCGCCGGCATGGTCTTCTCGCTCATCGTTGATCACCCACCCGTCAACGACGGTACGACCTCGAATCCGTGCGCCGCAACGAAGGCAAGGCTGTGCTTGCCTCGGGTGGAGCCCGTGGCGTCCACTGTGGAGGCTCGCCCGGGCCGGCGACGGCGGGTGTCAGCCCTCGGTGACGACGCCGGTTGCGGGCCGGCGCGGACTCGGGGGAGGCCCGCAGGCCGGCGGGACCCCCACGCGCAACACCAGCTGGGGCTGCTCGCGGGTCGGCAGCAGCGTGCGGACCAGCACCCGAGCGCCGGGAATCTCCACCACCTCGCTCATCGGCGATGCCCCGAGGCCCTCGGTCGTCGCCGTCAGCCAGGCCGCGCTGGTGGCCTCGCCCGCGCCGAGCCAGTCCGCCGGCTCGTCCCCGCTCGTCGCGACGACCAGGTACTCGGCGCCGGAATCGTCGCCGGACCCGGGTGGCAGCTCGGCCTCCGCGCCGAGACCGAAGTCACGCACCGGCACCGGCCGGGGCGCGTCGGGCACCACCGTGGCGGGCGGCACCCCGTCGGCGGCGTTGTCGCGGTGGGTCCACTGCCGCAGCTCCGCCGCCGCGAGGGTGTCGTGGGCGGTGATCGTGTGGGCGCCCTGCGCGGCGTAGCGCAGATATTCGACGTCGGGGGAGTCGAGCACGTACAGGTGCGCGCGCTCGGCCTCGGCGGCCGCCCGCACCCGGGTGAGGGCCTCGGCCGGGACCCGTGCGTCGGCCGCGAAGGGGCGCCGCTCGGTGCGGCGCCGGCGCATGCTGTCGTAGGCCGCGAGGCTCTCGCTCGTCGGCGGCCGCGCCGGGCCGATGGTGATGCGGGCCAGCAGTGTCGGCCGCCCGGGATCGGGCATCCGGTCGACGACCGGCTCGTGACCGGCGGCGGACAGCGCCACGCGCGCGTGATGCAGCGCGGCGCCACAACTGATGGTCATCAGGCGCCCGTGCGGGTCGATGTGCGGCAGCTGGCGGGCGGGATCGGCATGCAGTTCGAGTGCACTGCCGCCGGTCCGCCAGCGCCACGGCTGTGAGTTCAGGATCGACGGGGCGAGCCGTGCGTCCCGCGCCGCCCGGAGCAGGGCCGTGGTGTGCATCGCGCTCCTCCTTCGGCTCCAGGTGTCCGTGGCGCAACGGCTGCCCGATTCCACCGGATCGATGTGCCGAGCCGGTGGAAATCACCCGCGGCGACCCGTCTCACCGCAGCGACTTGGGCACCTCGAGCGGATGCTCGATCGCGTCCCGCGCCGCGAGCGCCGCCATGGCGTCGTGGTAGCCGCCGCGGTCGAGCTCGCCGGCGATGCGGCGCCGCACCACGCCGCTCTCCTCGCGTCCACGCCGCCGCTCGCCGGTGGCCGCGAGCCACGTAGCGGGATGCAACCGCTTGCGGACCGTGCCGCCGTGGCGGACCGTGGCGGCGTGCAAGGCGATCAGCGCGGCGTAGACGCAGGCGATCAGCGCACCCACGATCATCGTGGTCGCCATCCGAATCACCCCCTGGCACTTCGACACTATCCATCGCCGACGGTGACAGTCAGGGCCGAACGTCCCGTCGGCGACGTAACCGGCCCTCCTCGGGAACTCGTCGGATCCTCGTCGCTCACCCGCTCCGTTCGGAGGCGCCCTCGGCCTCGATCCGGGCATCCGGCCCGGGAAAGACGAGTGCCTCATGGCCGGTGTCGAGCCAGCGGACGACGTACGGAGGCGTGCCGTCGTCGCGTCGCACTTCGATGATCACGCCGATGCGGCGATGGTCGCCTACCCGCGTGCCCTCTTCGATCAGTCTGTCGCCCATCTTCGCCTTCACGAGCGCGCCCCCCGAGGTTGATCGGACTGGTTCCGGTGACGCGGATTGCTTCCCCCGATGCCGTGGTTCATGCATGCGCGCTGAGACTCGGCGCAGTTCGGGCCGGGCCGGGCGGTGACACCACGCTTTCGCGGGTAGTCGGCGGTGGTGACGAGCGCCGCCGAGATCATGACCGCGCCGGCCTGGACGATCGGCTGCGAAGCCTCGCTGGACGAAGCCGTCGCCCTGCTGGAGCGGCTGTCCGTCACGACGGTGCCGGTGGTCGACGAGCGGCAGGCACTGGTCGGGCTCATCAGCGACATGGATCTGCTCCGGGAGCGCACGGGCGGCCTGCGCGCCGTGGCGCGTGGCCGCGCTCCGGACGTCGCCCGGCCCGGTGCGTGCCGCCAGGTGGCCGAGGTGATGTCGGGCCTGCCCCGGGTGGCCGGGTTCGACACGACGGTCGCGGAAATCGTCGCGATCATGCTGCGGCAGGGCCTGCGCACGGTGCCCGTCGTCGCCGGCGATCGGGTGGTGGGCGTGGTGAGCCGCGGCGACGTGCTCGCCACCATGCGGCCGGGCGCCGCGGACCGGCCCGCTTGAGGGCGCGGCTCGCGTCGCCGCGATTCGGGACCTTCGGCCTTGCACGGCGGGACACCCCCGGCAAAGCTGGAACCGGGACCAGATATCGCAACCAGGGCTTGGCCCGGGATTGGAGATGAGTCCTATGCGCACCGCACGGCAGATTCTGGCGGACGCGCGGACGATCGCGGTCGTCGGAGCATCGCGTGACCCCCTCAAAGCGGCGTACTGGGTGCCGAAGATGCTGCAGGAGCAGGGCTGGCGGATCATTCCGATCAACCCGGAGGCCGATCGGATCTTCGGCGAGCACGTCTACCGGCGGCTGGCCGATGTCCCGTGGCGCATCGACCTCGTGAACGTGTTCCGGCCGGCCGCCGAGGCGCCCCAGATCGTGCGCGAGGTGGCGGCGTTCGGGGCCCGGGCGGTGTGGCTGCAGGTCGGCATCGCGAGCCCGGAGGCGCGCCGGATCGCCGAGGCGGCCGGGATGGAGTACGTCGAGGACACCTGCATCGGCATGGAGCGCACGCTGGCGCAGATGGTCGTCGGCGGCATCACCCCGGCGTGCCGCGTCTACCACGGCCTCGACCCCGAGCCCGAGCACTTCGCGCCGGCCCGGCCCGGGGTGCACGGCGAGGTCGCCCAGACACTGCTGCGGCGCCGCGGCGCACACCGCAACGGCCACCGCCGGGCCGCGCAGCGGCAGGTGCGCTGGCGCACGCATCCGGCCCACAACGCCGACCGGCGCGAGGCGTCCCGCGGCGGGTGACGAGCCGCGATCCGGCGAAATCACACCCGCCGCACCACGCGTCGCGGGTGTCGTGAGGGCCGGGGTGGGCAGGCACGGCCAAATGACACTGCACGAACAGCAATCTGCCGACGCGCTCGCCGGCCTGCCGCACTACGAGCTCCCGGAGCTCGGCCCGACGGGATTTGTCACCCTGCGGCGGGATCGCCACCACATCGATCCCACCGAGTGGGAGTCGCTGACGTACCTGGACTGGAAGTCGGGCGGCGACACCAACTTCGCCGTGCTCGCCTCGGCCATGGGCGACGACGACCCGCGGGGATTCTGGGAGCACGGCAAGCCGGACAAGGACGGCAAGTGGACCGCGAACGCCCTGCGCACGCCGTCGCTGTGCGACTGGGTGACGTCCGTCGGCGCCCGCTTCGGCCGGGTCCGCGTCATCAAGCTCTGGCCCTCGGTCGACGAGGAGACCGTGGTGCAGCGGCACATGCACCTGGACGACAACAACCGGCTGAACCCGCCGGGCGAGGGCCGGGTGGTGCGCGCCTGGCTGAACCTGACGGACGATCCGGACAGCTACATGCTGCTGCGCGAGGACCGCGACGACCCCGCCACGGAGTACCGCATCCCGCTGCCGCGCGGGGCCCAGTTCGTGGTCGACACCGAGCGCCTCTGGCACGCGGTGTTCCACCCCGGCCCGGAGCCGCGGTACGCCATGATCGCCAGTCTCGAGTCGGGACCGGCCCTGCAGGAGTGGATCGAGGCGCGCCGGCCCACCCGGATCGCCGCACAGTCCGCGTCCCCGGACGGCGAGATCCGGACGGAGACTGATATCCGTCCGGACACTGGGGCCGGGGCGGTCCGGTAGGAGCGACCGACGCACGGTCCGGCGGCGCTACCGCATGGCGGCGCCGGACCGTCCTGAACTCACACCGCGCGCAGCCCCGCGTCAGGCCGGTCGCTCGTAGCATCGGCTCGTTCCACAAACCTTCCCGCCGAAGCGCTACCACGCTGACCGGCGCTGGCCTCGTGCGCCCACTTCCCGCCACGGCCATTGCGAACCGGAGATTTCATGGCTCTGCTCCAACTGCTCGCCGCCGCCGTCGGCTCCGCGACCGCGGTGACCGTCACGGCGAGCCCGCGCTCATGAGGGTTGCGCTGGTGTCGGAAGGGACGTATCCGCAGCCGCTCGGCGCGGTCGGCGTCTGGTGCGACCAGCTCGTGCGGGGCCTGCCCGAGCACCGGTGGGGGGCGCTCGCCCGCTGCGTGGACGGCCGGGAGCCGGTGCGGTGGGAGCTGCCGGAGAACCTCGAACGGGTCGTCAACATCCCGCTGTGGGGCGCCGGTCGCACCCGCCCGAACGAGCGCCTGGCCGCGCCCGCGCTGGACGGGCGGACCCCGGCCGGGGCACTGCGGTGACGGGCGAGTCGCGGCCGGCGTCGATGGCGTCGGCCGCGCGGGCTGGGCCACGGCGAGCACGATCGCCCGGCCACTCGTGCGCCCCACGGCCGGCCCCGGGCGCCCGCAGCTCGGCACGGACCCGGTCGACACGCTCGCCGCCGAGGAGCGCGCCGCCGCCGGTGACGGGCAGTTCGTGGACGGGCTGCACCTGGCCGTGCTGCTGGAGGCGCGGGGCGTCACGGACCGGGCCGCGCGGCACCGTGGTGACCTTCGGCGTCGCGCTCCGCCGGGCACTGCGGGCGCCCGGCGACGCGGCGCACGGCGGCTACGGCCGGGCTCTGCGTCGCATTGGCCGCCGCGCTCGGCGCGCCGGCCGCCGCACCCTTCCTCGGCAGCGTCGCCCTACTGCTCGTGTTGCTCGCCGCGGCCCTCATTCCGTCGCTGGGTCGCGTTCGGCAGTACCGGTGACGCTCTTACAACGAAAGCAGGCAATCACACACATGCACGCGGTCATTCTGGCCGGTGGCAAGGGCGTCAGGCTGCGTCCGTACACCACCGCCCTGCCCAAGCCCCTGATGCCGATCGGGGAGCGGAACGCGATCCTGGACATCGTCCTGGAGCAGCTGGCGGCCCGGGGCTTCACCTCGGTCACGCTGTCCATCAACCATCTCGGCCCGCTCATCCGCGCCTTCGTCGGCGACGGCACCCGCTGGGGGATGAAGGTCTCCTACGTCGAGGAGAGCGTACCGCTGTCGACGGCCGGGCCACTGTTCCTGATCAAGGACGAGCTGCCCGAGCACTTCCTGGTCGTGAACGGCGACCTGCTCACCGACCTCGACCACGCCGACCTGGTCGCCCGGCACCGCAGGGCGGGGGCGCCGCTGACGGTCGCGACGGTGACGCAGACGACCCAGATGGAGTTCGGCGTCCTCGACGTCGTCGAGGGCCGGGTCGTCGGCTTCACCGAGAAGCCCGCGTACCGCCACTGCGTCTCGATGGGCATCTACGCCATGGCCCGCAAGACCCTGGCGCCGTACCCGCCCGGCCTGGCGCTCGGCTTCGACCGGCTCATCCAGGATCTGCTGCGGCAGGGGGAGTTCCCGCACACGTACGACTTCGAGGGCGTCTGGCTCGACATCGGCCGTCCCGAGGAGTACGACGAGGCCAACCGCCGCTTCGGCGAGCTCGAGCCGGCCCTGCTGCCCCTGCGCAACGAGGTGGCGGCATGAGCGGTCCGCAGCGGAGCGGAGGGGCCGCTCATCATGGGCCCAGTTTCCTCATGCCGGCGCCGGAGCTTGCGGAGGTGGCGGCATGAGCGGTCCGCAGCGGAGCGGAGGGGCCGCTCATCATGGGCGCAGTTTCCTCATGCCGGCGCCGGAGCTTGCGGAGGTGACGGCATGAGCCGGCTGCGGGTGCTGCTCTTCGGCGCGTCGGGGTTCGTCGGCGCCAGCGTCCGCGAGGCGCTGGCCGCCGATCCGCGGGTCGCGCACCTCAGCTGCCCGCCCCGCGCCCGCCACGACCTCGTCACCGGCAGCGTCCCCGCGTTGACCGCGCTGATCCGCCAAGCGGGCCCGGACGTGGTCGTCAACTGCACCGGCCGGCTCACCGGCACGGCCCTCGACCTGCTCGAGGCCAACACGGTGGCGACCGTCCGGCTCGTCGACGCGGTCCGGGCCGCGGCGCCGGGGGCCCGGCTGGTCAGGCTCGGCTCCGCGTCCGAGTACGGCCCCGTCGCCCACGGCACCAGCGTCGCCGAGGATCATCCGTGCGCGCCGGTCGGCGAGTACGGCACGACCCACCTCGCCGCCACCCGCCTGCTGCAGCTGGCGACGGCGGCCGGGCTCGTCGACGGCGTGACGCTGCGCGTGTTCAACCCGATCGGCGCCGGCCTGCACCGCGACAACCTGCTCGGGCGGGCCGCGGTGCTGATCCGCGACGCCCTGGTGGGGGCGGCCGGGCAGGTGATGCTCGGGCCGCTCACCGCGTACCGGGACTTCGTGGACGTGCGCGACGTGGCCTCGGCGGTCGTCGCCGCCACCACCCGGGCCGAGCCGGGCGCCGGTGTCGTGAACGTCGGCAGCGGGCACGCCGTGACGGCCCGGGAGGCCGTGCGCCGCCTCGCCGGGGCGGCCGGGTACAGCGGCGCGATCGTCGAGCAGGGCAGCGGCCCGTCCCGCTCGGCCGGTGTCGACTGGATCCGCGCCGACATCACCCGGGCCGAGGCGGTCCTCGGCTGGGTGCCCACCCACACGCTGGCCGAGTCGGTGAAGCAGGTGTGGGCGGCGCTGGACGGCTCCGCTCGGTGAACGCCGCGCTGGCGCGCGGTGTTCGCCGCCGCGGTCGCCTTCGCCGCGACCGCGTGCGTCGGCTGTGCACCCGGCCATCCCCGGCCGGCCACCGGGGATGGCCGGGTGTACCAGTTGCAGGGATCCACCGACGACGGGCTCGCGGGGCTGGCGCGGGCCTCGCAGCGGCTCGCCGTCATCGACCTGGCCCGGGACGCGCACGCGAACTGGTTCCGCCCGGAGTATCCGGCACTGGCCGCCGACGCTCAGCCGACGTCCGCGCCGCCTGCGGCCACTACCGCGACGTGGGGTTCACGGGCACCGTCACCACCCGGGACCTCGACCGGATCGCCGCGCCCTGCGCCCGATCCGGCCGCCGGCCAAGGAGACACCGATCAGCACCACTGGAAGGAACTCGCATGGCACGCAACATCGGCGTGATCGGGATGGGCTACGTCGGCCTGACCCTCACCGCCGCCCTGGCCCGCAAGGGCTTCACCGTCCACGGCGTCGACGTGCAGCCGGCCGTCGTCGAGTCGCTCAACCGTGGCCGCCCGCACATCTACGAGCCCGGGGTCGCCGAGGTCTTCGCCGAGCACGCCGGCCGCACCATCCTCGTCGACACGGCGCTGCCCGCCGGCGCCGTCGACGCGGCCGTGATCTGCGTATCCACGCCGGTCGACGAGCACACGCGCCGCCCCGACCTGACCAGCCTCGCCGCCGCGGCCCGCCACGTGGCCGCCTCGTGCGGGCCCCGCACGCTCGTCGTCGTGCGCAGCACGGTGCCCGTCGGCGCGATCCGGCAGGTCGTCCTGCCGCCGCTGCGGGCGGCCTGGGGCGACGTCCGCCTGGTGATGGCGCCCGAACGCACCATCCAGGGCCAGGCCCTGCGCGAGCTCGTGGAGCTGCCACAGGTCGTCGGCGGTCTCGACGAGCCGAGCCTGGCCGCCGGTCTCGACCTGTTCGGCGACCTCGCTCAGCGGCTCGTGCCCGTCTCGGGGCTGGAGACCGCCGAGCTGGTGAAGCTGTCGAACAACTGCCACACCGATCTGATCTACGCGTTCGGCAACGAGGTCGCCCTCATCGCTGAGCGCCACGGCGTCGACCCGCTCGAGGTGATCGGCGCGGCCAACCTCGGCTATCCGCGGCCCGACCTGGCCCGGCCCGGGTACGTCGGCGGCGGTTGCCTGTCCAAGGATCCGTACATCATGCTCAGCGACTGCGCCGAGCGGCCGCCGTTTTTGATCGAGCAGGCGCGGCGGCTCAACGAGTTCCTGCCGGTGCACGTGGCGCAGACCGTCGTGCAGCTCATCCGGCAGGCCCGCGGGACCACGGAGGGCGCGACCTTGGCGGTGCTCGGCTGGGCCTTCAAGGGCTGGCCGCCCACCGACGACATGCGGGGCACCCCGATCGCCGCGATGATGCCCGTCTTCGCCGCGGCCGGCCACACCGTGCTCGGTCACGACCCGCTCGTGCCGGACACCGTCATCCGGCAGTACGGCGGCGAGCCCACCAGTATCGACAAGGCCTTCAGCGAGGCCGACGGGGTGCTCGTCATCAACGACCACCCCGACTACCGCGCGATCGAGCCCGCGGCGGTGCTCGGGGCCCGGCGCCCGGCCGTCGTCTTCGACTCGTGGCGCATCCTCGACGAGGGCGCGCTGACCGCCGCCGGTATCCGCTACGCCGGAATCGGCTATCTCCCCGAGGGGGTCTCCGCGTGAAGGCACTGCTGCTCGGCGGCGCCGGCTTCATCGGCTTCCATCTGGCGCACCGTCTGCTGGACGACGGCCACGACGTGTCCATTGTGGACGACTTCTCGCGCGGCCGCAACGACGCCGACTTCGCCGCGCTCGCCCGCCGTCCGCGCCTCGCCGTCGCGCACGGCGACCTCACCGATCCGGCGACCTGGCGGGCGCTGCAGCGCGGCTGGGACCAGATCTACCTGCTGGCGGCCATGGTCGGGGTCCGCAACGTCGAGGCCGACCCCGTCCGGGTCGTGCGCGTCAACAGTCTCGCCGTGCTGCACCTGCTGGACTGGATCGCCGCGGGCGAGCACGTCTTCTTCGCCTCGACCAGCGAGGTCTACGCCGGGGCCGTGGACGCCGGCATCGCACCGGTGCCGACCGGCGAGTCGACGCCGGTGACCGTCGGCGACGTGACCGCGCCGCGGTACGCGTACGCCGTCAGCAAGCTGCTCGGCGAGGCCGCCGTCATCCACGGCGCGCGGGCGGGGGACTTCCGGGCCGTGGTCGGCCGCTTCCACAACGTCTACGGCCCGCGGATGGGCACCGACCACGCCATCCCGGAGCTGACGCTGCGGGCGCTGCGAGGCGATCGGCCGCTGCGGGTGCCGGGCGCCGAGCAGACCCGGGCCTTCTGCTTCGTCGACGACGCGGTGGAGGCGACGCTCCGCCTCATGGCCTGCCCGGAGGCGGACGGCCGGATCGTGCACATCGGCGACGACACCGCCGAGACCGGCATCGCCGACCTCGCCAAGCTGATCCTGCGGCTGACCGGCGCCGACTCCGAGATCGAGCCCGCGCCGGGCGCGCCCGGCGCGGTCAACCGCCGCTGCCCCGACCTGACCCGGCTGCGCACGCTGACCGGCTACCAGCCGACGGTGTCGCTGGAAGAGGGCGTCCGGCGCACCGTCGAGTGGTACCGCCGATGAGCGACCGGATCCCGATCGCGTCGGGCATGGAGTGCGTCATCAGCGACCGCGCGCTGTCGCTGGTCTGAGACCCGTCCGGGGCGCGTGACAGCGCGGCCCCGGCGGTCGGGGCGCGCGCGGCGGCACCGGCGCGGCCGGACGCTGCCGGCGACGGCTACCAGGTCAGCCGGGCCGGTTGCGCCGACACCGCCTCGATGTCGGCCGCGGCCGCCAGCAGCAGCCGGTGGCCCAGGTCGCTGAGCGCCCGGGCGGCCGCCAGCTCGTCGCCGATTTCGGGGATGTCGTCGTCGGCCGGGTTGAGCCGGGCGTTTCCGGTGCCGGCCAGCTCGGCGCCGTCGTCCGTGCTGAGTCTGGCCTCCGCGGCGGTGTTGCCGTCCTCCTCGCCGATGTCGATCTCGACGGTCCAATGCTTGGCTACCGGCATGATGGCCTCCAGCCTCTCGGCGTGCGCGGCGCGCACTCGTGCGACGCGGCGAGGGCGGGCTACCCCCGGAAGGTCGCGTCGCGGCACTGCCTACCCGGGGACCGGTGTCGCACACGGGGCCGGTGGGCCCTCGTCGCCGGCTGGTCCCGCGCCGGGCCGGCCGGACGCGTGCTGCGGGACGATGGCCACGGTGCAATCGGCGTGCTCGGTGAACGCCAGGCTCGCCGGCCCGAGCCGCGGCGGCTCCGGCGCCCGCTGGTCGTGGCGGCCCAGCACCAGCAGTGCCGCGCCGGTCGCCGCATGGCGGAGCCCGGCGATCGCGTCGCCGCCGAACACGGCCCGCTTGACCGCCACCCTCGGATGGCCGGCGGCGAACGGCCCGACCTCGCGGGCCAGCATCTCCAGCGCGGCGGGCTCGACGGCGAAGTGCGTCTCCAGTCGCTCCTCGTCGAACCAGAAGTCGCCGGGCCACCCACGCTCGACGTGGACGGCCGCGACCGGCAGATGGTGGCGGTGCGCGTGGGCGAAGCCGAACCGGAGCGCCGCCGACGAGCCGGGCGAGCCGTCGACGCCGATCACGACGTGGCCGGCGAACGGGGCGATCCCGTGCTTCGCCGGCGGGCGGACGATCACGACCGGGCACCGCGCCCCCGCGGCGACCCGGCCGCCGCGGGTCCGGTGGTGGCGGCGGGTGACGTCGTGGCCGCCGAGGACCAGCAGGTCGACCCGTTCGCTGAGCTCCAGCAGCGCCGCGGGCACGTCGCCGGGCGGCAGCTCGACGGTCACGTTGTCGCCGCCGAGCAACTGCCGGCACCACCGCACCCGGCGCACGAGCTCCGGCTGGGTGCGGCGCAGCGTCTCGAGATCCCGGGCCGGGGCCGATGGCTCCCGCTGGTCGCCCGCGTAGCAGATCGTCATCCGGGCGCCGGAGGTGATGGCCTCCTCGGTCGCCCAGGCCAGCGCCGCCAGGCCGGCCGGGCTGGGCCCGACGCCGACGGCGACTCGGCCGACCGTCCGGCGGCGTGCCGGTGAGGCGGGCTGCGTGATCATCATGGCGATCATCTCCTCGCGCCGGTCTGCGGCATCCCCTCTCCAGCATCCGCCCGGCCTTCGCCTCACCCTGGGGTGCGGCGGGCGACGAGCACCGGGCAGTCCGCGTGGTGGAGCACCTGGTGGGCGACGGAGCCGAGCAGCATGCCCTCGAAGCCGCCGCGGCCGCGGGCGCCGATGACGAACATGAGCGCGTGCCGGGCGGCCTCGAGCATCACCGGTACCGACGGGCAGTGCGCGACGCGGGGCACGACCGGCACGTCCGGGTACTTGGCCCGCCACGGCTCCAGCTCGGCGGCGAGCTCGCGCCCGGCGGCCGCGGCCCGGCCGGCCGGGTCGGGGGAGCGGCCCCAGCGGTGCCCGGGCTCGTGCCAGGTCCGCAGGGCGTGCAGGGCGACACCCCGGGCCGCGGCCTCGGCGAATCCGAGGCCCAGCCCGTAGGCGGCGTCGTGCGAACCGTCCACCGCGACGACGATCGGCTCGCGGTACGGCAGCGGCCACTCCGGACCGGCCCACCACTCGGCGTGGTGCACGACGAGCACCGGGCAGTGCGCGTGCGCGGCCAGATGCAGCCCGACCGAGCCGACGAGCAGCGAGTGGAAGCCCCCGCTGCCGCGGCTGCCGACGACCACGAGCCCCGCGGTGCGGGACTGCTCGACGAGCACCCGCGCCGGCTCGCCGTGCCAGGTGCCGCTGGACACCTCCAGGCCCGGCTGCCAGTGGCGGATCTCGGTGGCGGCGTCGTGGGCCAGGTCGCGCTCGTCGCTGACGTCCTCGTACGGGCCGTACACCTCCAGGGCGTGCACGACCCGCAGCGACCGGCCGAGACGCACCGCCTCGTCGGCGGCCCAGCGCACGGCGCCGAACGCCGCGGGCGACCCGTCCACGCCCACGATCACGGGGCGGCGTTCGGCGGTCATGGCGTCCTCCCGGTGGGTCCACGGGGTGTTCCCCTTCCACGCTGGCACGACCGGCGGCGGGACGGCAGGGCGGCGGCGCGCGGGACCCGGGCGTCAGGCCGGGCTGATGTGCGCGGCGATGACGCGCCAGCCCAGCCCGGTGTCGCGCACCCACGTGCGGGTGTAGCGGAGCCGGGCGTCGAACGGCTCGCCGTCGTAGGTGCCGGTGACGGTGCCGAGGAAGAACGTGACACCGACGTCGCCGGCGAGCAGCACGTCGAGCTCCTCCTCCACGAGCCCGGTGACGACGGAGGTGCCGCTGCGGTGCGCGGCCAGGTCCTCCTGCTTCGTGACCTTGCCGCCGTCGGGTCCGACGGCGATGAGCCGGTCGTCCAGCAGGTCGTCGAGCGCGGCGGCGTCACCGGCGCGCTGGGCGGCCTGCAGCCGGCGCTCGGCGGCCAGCAGGTCCTCCTCCGCAAGGGGCAGAGCCATGACTCCTCCTCGATCCGGGCACGTTGCCCTGGCAGACGGCGTGGATTCGATGAACCGTAGAGGGGAACGGCCTGCACGTGCCAACCGGGTACGCGAAGGGAGAGCGAACCATGACACGGTCCGGACCGGATGCCTACAACCATGCGCTGCACACCGCCAACATCTGGCTCGCCGGGGTCTCCGACGCGCTCGACACCGGCGATCGGCGCTTCGCCCAGCGTGCGTTGCGCGCCTGGCTGCACACCGTGCGCGACCGGCTGCCCGCCGAGGCGGCCGTCAAGTTCGGCGCCCAGCTGCCCGAGCTGCTGCGCGGTGTGTACTACGACGGCTGGGACATGTGCCATGTTCCGATGAAGTACGGGGTCGAGCGGTACGTCGAGCGTTTCGCCGCCCAGGCGGGTGTCCCGTCGACCCAGGTCCCCGCGCTCGCCTCCGCGATCACCCGCGCCCTGGCCGAGCACATGACGCCGGAGCAGGTGTCGAAGATCCTCGGCGAGCTGCCGGCCGACCTGCGCGCGACCGTCGCGGGGACCACCGAGAGCCGCATGACCGTCGAGGCGCCGCAGTCCCCCTCGCCCGACCGCACGGCCCGCATCGAGGAGCAGGTCGGCAACCTCACCGCCGCGGTGCGGGCGCTGGCCCGGGGGCTGGAGGACGACCAGCGCACCGGGGCCGGCGTGGATCAGCGGCAGGTCAACCGGGCCGCTCGCCTCGCCGACGAGATCCTGCTCGAGGCCACCAGGAGCGGATGACGACCGCGGCCTCAGCCCGGCGGACCGGCGGCGGTCGGCGGCACGACGACCCGGCCCGTAGTCGTCCTCGAGCAACCGCCCGCTCGTTTCCGCGCTGCGTTCGGGTGCAGCGCCACTGCGCATCGCCGCCGTCACACGTCGACGACGTCGCGCGGCCGGCCCGCCGGTGGCGGCACCGGGCCCGGGTCGACCCCGGCCCGCAGCACCAGCTGCGGCCGTGCGGGCGGGTCGAAGAGGCTGTCGATCAGGGCCCGCGCCTCCAGCCTCTCGACCGCGTCGCTCACGGGGGACATCACCAGCCCCTCGGCGGTCGCGGCCAGCCAGACGGCGCTGGTCGCCTCGCCGGCGACGAGCCAGTCGAGGGGCCGGTCGCGCTCGGTGGCGACCACGAAGTAGGCGGCCCAGCGGTCGTCGCCGGGGCCGGGCGGGGGTGTGGCATCCTCGCCGAGCGCGACGTCGGGCTCGATGCGGTACAGCGACGCGTGCTCGGCATCGGCCGTGGCCTCCAGCGCCGCGACGGTCGCGGCGGGCAGCGGGGCCGTCGCGCGGAACGGCCGCCGATCCGTGCGGCGGCGGTGCATGCTCTCGTAGCGGACGAGGTCGTCGCGGCTGACCGGGTGCGGCTGACGGGCCCGGACCCGGGCGAGCAGCAGCGGCCGGCGCCCGTCCGGCAGCCGCTGCACCATGGGCTCGCGACCGGCCGCCGCCAGTGCCACGCGGGCATGGTGCAGCGCCGCGCCGCAGCTGAGCGTCAGCAGCCGCCGGTGCGGGTCGACCGAGCCGGCCAGGCGCGACAGGTCGGCGTGCAGCTCGAGCACGTCCCCGCCGAGGTGCCAGCGCCACGGCTGGGCGTTCAGCAGCGACGGCGCCCGCCCGGCCTCCTCGGCGGCTCGGCGCAGCACGTCCGCCGCCCGCTGCCGCGCGGCTTCCCTCGGCTGTCGGTCCATCGGCTGGTGCCCTTCGTCCGTCGTGACGGGGAGGGTTACCCGGCACCGGGGGGACTACGCGCCGTGCGGGTCCTCCCGGCGCGGCCGGAGTTCGGCTCCCTCGGCCTGGTTGATCGGGCACCGCGCGGGTAGACGTCCGGATTCGGCAGACTCCGACGATCAGGAGGTGCTGGGTCATGACGACAACAGCACGGACGCGTGCCCGGGATGGTGCCGGGACGCGGGCGAAGGACACGACCGGGAAGACGGGCACGCAGGCGGCCGCGACCCAGACCGCCCCCCAGCCGGCGACCGGGACGAGGCCCGAGCCCACGATCAAGGCCGAGCCTGAGATCAGGCCCGAGCCCGCGGCGCAGCGGGGCGGCAAGGAGACCGGCGAGGCTTCGCAGCCCTCCGGGGCGCACCTCGTGACCTGGCAGGACGTGCCGGTGCCGCACCTCAAGATGCCCGTCGTGCACATCGAACGACCCAACGACTGGTCCGTCGCCCAGCGTGCCCGGTGGACGGCCGACGCGCTCAAGTCGGCCGTCGGTGAGCCCAAGCCGTCACGGCTGCTGTACTACGGCGGCGTCGGTGCCCTCGCGGCGTTCGGCGTTCTGGAATGGCCGGTCGCGCTCGCGGCCGCGGCGGGGGTCTGGGTGGCGACGCACCAGCGCCGTCCCACCGCCGCCGGGTGATGGATCACCGCGGAGCACGGACGGCTCGCTCCGGCTGCCCGCCGCCGCCCGCGAGCTCACCGCGATCGTGACGCCGGCCGACGACCATCGCCCGGCGGAGCACTACACCGGGTGGCCGGCGGCAACCGATTCGGCCGCGGGGGAGGCGTCGCCCGGCGCCCGCGGCGACGACTCCGCATCGGGCCGCGCGAGCGGTATCTCGGCGTGCAGCGTCGTGCCCTGTCCCGGCGGGCTCACCACGTTCAGGTGGCCGCCCAGCGCCTCGACGCGGTCGCGCAACCCGACGAGTCCCGTGCCGGCCTTCGGATTCGCCGCGCCGACGCCGTCGTCGTGCACGTTCACCCGCACGCGCTGGTGGTCGGCCGCCACCGACACACAGGCGAGCGATGCCCGGGCATGCTTGGCGATGTTGGTCAGCGCCTCGGAGACCACGTAGTACACCCCGATCTCCACCGGCTCGGGCAGCCGCCGATCGACCCGCAGGTCCAGCTCGACCGGCACGACGCTGCGCCGGGCCAGCGTTCGCAGGATCGGCCCGATCCCGCCCTGGACCAGCATCGCCGGGTGGATGCCCCGGGCCAGGTCGGAGAGGCTCTGGTGGATCTCGGTGAGGCCATGCACGGTCTCGGCCAGCAGGTGCCGGGCCTCGTCCGGGTCCCGCACGGCGCCCTCGGCGAGCCGCAGCTGCAGGGCCAGCGAGATGATGCGCTGCTGCGCGCCGTCGTGCAGGTCGCGCTCGATGCGGCGCCGGGCCTCGTCCGCGGCGGTGACCAGCCGTGAGCGGGACGCGGCGAGCGCGGCGCGGCTCTCGGCGTTGGCGATGGCGGTGGCCACCAGCTCGGTGAAGGCCAGCAGGCGCGCCTCCGCGTCGGCCGGAACCGCAACCGGCTCGTGTGACAGGACGAGCGCGACGCCCCACAGCTGCCGGTCGACCACGATCGGCACGCCGACGCCGCGGTGCACCCCGATCTGCCGCATCTGCTCGGCGGTCGGCCCGGACACGGCGTCGTAGTCCACCTGGACGGTATGGGCCGTCTTCGCGATGGTGGCGACGATGCTCTCCGAGCTGACCGGCTGGTCCGGACGAGCCGGCAGCAGGGCGCCGTGCTCGTCGCGCTCGGAGAGGACGTGCACCTCGCCGTGGGGCTGGTAGCGGACCAGCGCGGTGCGGAAGCCCGCGAACAGGTGGTGCAGCTCCGCGGTCACCGCCGTGAAGACGTTGGCCGGCGGCCCGCCGGTGGCGACCAGCGTCGCCACCCGCCGCAGCGCCGTCTGCTCCGTCAGCAGGGCCTCGGTCTTCGCCTGGCTGCCGCGCAGGCTGCTGACGAGGTGCTCGCGGTCCAGCGCGGTGCGCAGGATCAGCTCCAGCGGCGCGCGCAGACGGTTGCGGATCCGGCGGCACGTGGCCGGCGGGGTGTCGGCGGCCAGCCTCAGCCGGGCGATCGGGCGGGATTCCTCGCCGATGCCGATCACGAACCCACCCGCGGTCACGTCCGTATTCGCGTCCGCGTTCGCGCCGGCCGGCTCGGCGGCGAGCTCGAGCGAGGCGGAGGACAGGCGGAGCCGGTCCGTGAGGTAGCGCGACGCCTCCCGGAGGCCGCCGCCGAGGTCGTTGCGGAGAAAGATGTGTGCCAGCTGGGCCGAGATCTCCGCCTCGGCCGCCCGTCGCCGGGCATCCTCGGCGCTGGCCCGGGCCACGCTGGCCAGCCCGCTGGCGAAGAGCGCCACCACGGCGAAGATCACGATCTGGTCGAGGTCCTGACCGGCGGTCAGGTTCAGGCCGGCCGGCGGGACGAAGAAGTAGTTGAAGGCGACGGTACTGAGCAGCGCCGCGGCGATACCCAGCGGCGCGCCCCACACGCTCGTGATCACCAGCACGCCGAGCATGTAGACGATCGCCTTCGGCGGGGTCTGCGGCGACGCGATCTGCAGCAGCTTCACCAGCAGTGTCTCCAGGCCGATGACGGCGACCGCGACGAGCACCCCGACTCGCATCGGCGGCGGCTTCGCGGGCAGCAGCCAGGACATCAGCCGCCGGGCGACCGCGGTGCCCCCGAGTCCCCGGCGATCTGACGCATTGACCCCTCCTGCTCGCATGCCTGATCGGCACAGGTCGCATTCACCCACTAGTCGACGGTTCGTCCGCCGGGCGAGGGGTCCATCACCCGAAACGGGTGACATGTGGGGGCGCGGCGCCCGTCCGCGCATCGGTCACGCCGGGCCGGAGGCGGGGGAGACCTTGTCGGCGACCACTTCGATGACCTCGGCGGCGGGCCGGCGCGGCGATCGGGGCTGGGCCGCGCCGGAGCCCGGAAGCCCGATCCGGATGCCGATCGCGGGATAGCCGACGCCGCCGAGCATCCGCCGCAGCGTTCCGCGCGCCACCTCGTTCTCGACCAGGTCGCTCATCGTCGACGTGGCCAGGTGCTCGGCGGTCGCGGTCAGCAGGACGGCGGAGAGGGTGACGCCCGCGGTGAGCCAGTCCACCGGGCCGTCGCCGTCGGTGACCACCACGCCGTAACGCGCCTGCCGGTCGGCCACGGCCATGCGGCTGGAGATGCCCGCCTGGGTGCCGGCGGCGATGAAGTCGCGCACCGGGACCGGCCGCGCGCCCAGCGGCGCGAGCGTGTCGATCGGGACACCGTCGTGGCCCTCGCCCGGCGCGCGGAGCCAGGCGGCGAGCTCGGCGCGGTACTCGGGATCGGACAGCTGCGCGTCGGCCGCCTCACCCGCGGCCACCGCCAGGTCGGTGAGGTTGCGGGCCCAGACCATGTGCAGGCGGGCGTCGGTGCGCTGCGCGGCCCGGCACAGCCGCTCGATCACCTCGTCCGGCACGGGCCGGTCGGCGAACGGGCGCCGGTCGGACTGGCGGGAGCCGATGGCCTGCCGCATCTGTTCGACGCGGGCCGAGGGCTCGGCGGTGCCGCGGTACCGCACGACGGCGAGCAGATCCGGGTCGTCGTCGCGCGGCTGGGCGTCGACCTCGAACGCGATCCCGTCCGCCGCGAGCGTCACGCAGGCGTGGTGCAGCGCGGCTCCGCAGCTGAGCACGAGCAGCCGGCCGGTGGGGTCGAGGGTGGCCAGGCGGCGCCGCCGGTCGGCGTAGAGCAGCGCCTCGTCGTGGACGATGCGCCAGCGCCACGGCTGGGTGTTGAGCACCGACGGCGCGTGCAGGGCGGCCGCGGCGGCTCGGGCGAGCTCCCGGCTGACCGGGCCGACCCGATAGGTGGTGGCCGCGCCGGATGGATGTGCGGACATTGGGAACTCCCTCGGTGTGGTCGGGCCGTCACACCCTCTGCCCATTCCGGGCCGAGTTCATCGCGGCGAAGGCGACAGGACGAAGGACACCGCGCGGGGCATTGTGGAAGGAACGGCCGCAGGTTGACCGGAGGTGCGGCATGTCGACGTTGACAACCCCGACGACCTGGACCTTTGAGGCGTTCACCGCCGCGGTGGGCGATGCTGTCCAGGCCCCGTCGATCCACAACAGTCAGCCGTGGCGGTTCCGATGGACGAGCGACGGGGCGTACGTCCTGCTCGACGAGCGCCGCCGGCTCGCCGTCTGCGACGCGGACGGCCGGATGGCGCGCATCTCGTGCGGCGCGGCCGCGTACAACCTGCGGCTCGGGCTAGCCGTCTCCGGACTGCCGGCCCGGCACCGGCTCGTGTCCGGAGGCGCGTTGTTGTACCTGTGGCCGGCGCAACCGCGGCCGCCGACCCCGATGGAGCGCCGGCTGCACTGGCAGATCAGCCGCCGCCACACCAACCGGGGCCCGTTCGCGGACACCCCGGTCGGCCCGGGCCTGCCGCAGCAGCTGGCCGACGCGGCCCGGCGCGAGGGCGGCTGGCTGGACTTCGTGGCCGGTGAGCGGGCGCTCACCACGCTGGCCGAGCTGATCCGCATCGCCGACGCCGAGCTGCGGGCCAACTCGGCGTACGCGGCGGAGCTGCGGGCCTGGACCATCTGCGCGAACCACGCCGTCGAGGGGATCGGGCCCGACGCGTGCGGCGCCGCCCCGCATCCGGCCGAGATCATGACCCGGCGTGACTACGGCGGCCCCGGCCGCGGGGTGACCCGAGACCTGTCCCGCCATCCGGCCGTGGCGGTGCTGGGCGCGCTCGGCGACGGACCCGACGAGGCGATCCGGGTGGGGATGGCGTTGCAGTGCGTCCTGCTCACCGCCGCGGACCTCGGGCTGGCGACCGCGATGTACTCCCAGCCGATCGAGGTGCCGGCCACCCGCGAGCAGATCCGCCGGGCCATCGACCGGATCCACGACCCGCATCTGGTCCTGCGGTTCGGGTACGCGCCGACGACCTGCTACACGAACCGGCGCCCGGTCACCGACGTCATCGACGCGTGACGCGGTGCGCCGCTACCGGGTGATCGCCCGCATCGACGAGACCGCGGAACCCCGCGACCCTCGCGCTGGAGCCGGTCGACGGGCCGCTGCCGGAACGATCGCACAACGGCGAGGAGGAGCGATGCACGCCAAGGACATCATGAGCACCCCGGCCCACACGGTCCCCGCGGACGCGCCGGTCGCGGAGGCGGTGGGGCTGCTGGAGCGCTACTCGATCACCGCGATCCCCGTCGTCGACGACGGCGGCACGCTGGTCGGCATGGTCAGCGAGCGGGACATCCTGCAGCAGGCGGCGTCCCTGACCGCCCCGGGAGGCCCACCCCGGCGCGTCCGTGACGTGATGGGCGGCCTGCCGGTGACGGCGTGGCCGGAGGCGGACGTGAGCGACCTGGCCGCCTTCATGGTGCAGCGGGACGCGCACACGGTCCCGGTCGTCATGCAGGAACACGTCGTCGGCGTGGTCAGCCGATGCGATGTGCTGCGCACGCTGCTGCCGACCGACGAGCAGGCCCAGAACGAGGCGCAGCGGCGCCTGGACAACTACGCGGGCGGGCGGCGGCGCTGGCCGCTCGCCGTGCACGACGGCGTCGCGACCGTCGACGGGCGGTTCGACGACGACAAGGAGCTGGCGGTGGCGGAGGCACTGGTCCGTACGACCGCCGGAGTCGCCATGGTCCGCATGCAGGCGCGGACCGGCTGAGGGATGCCCGGGCGCGGACCGGGCGGCGGATCGTGGCCTCAGGCGGCCGCGGGCGCGACCCGGGGCACGGACGCCTTGCTCGGGCCGTGTGCGACGAGGACCGGGCAGGCGGCGTACTGCAGCAGCCGCCGGGCCACCGACGGACTGCTCGGCCGGGCCTTGTCGGCCGGGCATCGGGTGCCGACGACCATGAGCCCGGCCCACTGCGAGGCCACCACGAGCGTGTGGACGGCCTCGCCCGGCTCGCTGCGCACCTCGACGTCGACGAGCGGGAACTCGGCCTGCCAGCGCGCGGTCGCCTCGCACAACGCCTCGTGGACGACACACTCGTGGGCGCTGAGGTCGCCGCCGCGGATGGAGCCCGGCTGCCACAGGTCCGGGTGCCGCCAGGCCTGGACGACGACGAGCCGGACACCGCGCGCGGCAGCCTCCTCGAAGGCCAGCCGCAGCGCCCGGCGGCCCGAGTCGGAGCCGTCGAAGCCGGTGACGACCGGCGCCGTGGACGGCAGCTTCGCGTCCGGTGCCGCCCAGCGGTCCGCCGCATGGACCACGAGGACCGGGGTGTCGGCCCGGGCGCCGAGGGCCTGGCTGACCGAGCCCATCGGCCGGTCGTCGCCGACGGTCGTGCCTCGTCCGCCGACCACCACGAGCCGGGCGCCGTGGGCGAGCTCGCGCAGCACGTCCGCCGGCGAGCCGCGGCGGATCTCGACGTCCGCCTCGATGCCGACGTGCCAGCGCTGCGCCTCCTGGGCCGCGCGCTCGGCGATGTCCTTCGCCTCCGGCTCGCAGATGTCGCCGCTCGCCACCGTCACCACCAGCAGGGCACGGGTGCACCGGCACGCCTCGTCCGCCGCCCATCGCAGTGCGCCGATGCTGTGCGCGGAGCCGTCGACGCCGGCGATCACCGGGCCGTACCTGTACGTCATCGGAGGCCTCCTGTCCGTGCTCCCAACACCTCATGCTGCCTCGGCACCGGGTGAGAACGACAAGCATGAAGGGCGGTCCGGCGGGCATCTGCGGCGAGAGGAGGACCAGCGATGAGCACCATGACCGCCTGGGCGGTGCGCCGGCCCGGGCCCATCGCCGAGCACCCGCTGTGCCGTGTCCGGCGGCCGGTGCCCGAACCGTCCGCCGACGAGGTGCTGATCAGGGTCCGGATGTGCGGGGTGTGCCGCACCGACCTGCATCTGGCCGAGGGCGACCTGCCACCGCGGCGCCCGGAGACCGTGCCCGGCCACGAGGTCGTCGGCACGGTCGAAGGGCTGGGCACGGATGTCACCGATCCGCCGGTCGGGACCCGGGTCGGCGTGGCGTGGCTGCGGCGGACCTGCGGCCGGTGCCGGTACTGCCGCCGCGGCGCGGAGAACCTGTGCCCGTTCTCGCAGTACACCGGCTGGGACGCCGACGGCGGGTACGCCCAGTTCTGCGTGGCGCCCGCCGCCTACGTGTACCGGCTCCCGGACGGGTACGGCGACGACGAGGTCGCGCCCTTGCTGTGCGCCGGCATCATCGGGTACCGCGCCCTGCGCCGCAGCCGGCTGCCACCCGGTGGCCGGCTGGGCATCTACGGCTTCGGCGCCTCGGCGCACCTGGCGTGCCAGGTCGCGATCGCCGAGGGCGCGACCGTGCACGTGGTGACCCGGGCCCCGGCCGCCCGGGAGCTCGCGCTGTCCCTGGGCGCCGCCTCGGCCTCGGCCACCGCCCCGCCCGAGCCGCTCGACTCCGCCATCCTGTTCGCGCCCGTCGGCATCCTGGTGCCGCCGATGCTCGCCGCGCTCGACCGGGGCGGCACGCTCGCGATCGCCGGCATCCACCTGTCGGACATCCCGCCGCTGCGCTACGACGAGCTTCTGTTCCAGGAACGGGAGATCCGCAGCGTCACGGCCAACACGCGGGACGACGGCCGCGAGTTCCTCGAACTCGCGCGGCGCCACCGCCTGCGGGTGGCCGTCACGGTGTACCCGCTCGACGCGGCCATGGACGCCCTGGCCGACCTCGCCGGCGACCGCGTCACGGGGGCGGCCGTGCTGTCGGCGGGGTGACGCCTCAGCGGGTCACGGCCACCGGGCAGGCGGCGTGATGGATGACGGCCTGGCTGACCGAGCCGAGGAGCAGCCCCGTGAACCCGCCCCGGCCGCGCGAGCCGACGACGAGCATCTCCGCGCCCGCGGACAGCTCGGCGAGCTTCGCCGCCGCACGGCCGGGCACGACCGACGAGCGGAAGTCGACGTCGGGGTACTTCTCGATCCACCCGGCCGTCGACTCGGCCAGCGTGCACCGCTCCTGCTCCCGCAGGATGTCGGGGTCGTAGGCCAGCGGCATCAGGTCGCCGGGGCCGGTGGACACGGGCCACAGGTACGCCAGCACCGCCGTCAGCCCGACCCCGCGGGACGCCGCCTGCTCGAACGCGAACCGCAGCGCGGGCTCGGTGTCGTGCGAGCCGTCGACGCCGGCGACGACGCGGCGGGCCTCGGGCCCGGCGGGACGGTCGTCGTGCCGGACGATGACCACGGGGCATGCGGCGTGCGCGGCCAGCTGCACGCCGAGGGAGCCCAGCAGCAGCCCGGTGAAACCGCCGTGACCCCGGTTGCCGACCACCAGGACGCGCGCGTGCTCGGCGGCCTCCAGCAGCGCCTGGGCCGGCGGCTGCATCTGCAGGGCGGTGGTGAGCCGGACGTCCGGCGCGACGGCCCGGGCCCGGTCCTCCGCCAGGGCGAGGATCTGCGCGGCCACGTCGTGCATGCCGCGCTCGTACGGCACGATGACCGGGGCCGCGATCGGTGTGTAGAGCATCGGCCAGACGAACGCGTGCACGATGTGCAGCGGCAGATTGCGCCGTGCCGCGTCGGCCGCGGCCCAGGCGACCGCGTCCAGGCTGGGCCTGGAACCGTCGATGCCGACGACGACGCTCTGCTGCGGGACCATGACGACCTCCAGGTGCTCGCGATGGCGGGTCTGCCTTCAGCGTTGCGCGGCCGCGGGTGAGTCTCGGAAGGAGACCGGCGCCGCCCCGCGGGCCGGTCCGGGACAACCCGCGGGCCGGTCCGGGACAAGAGGTGCCGGAGGTCCCGCGCACTCGGGCGCTTGTGCTCTGCGCCCGGACCCCGCGCCGCACGCAGGCTGATGGCAGCACCGGGAACGACCCCACCCGCGGCCCAGGAGGGCACCATGAAGCGCAAGACCCTCGATCTCATCGTCGGTGTCGGCCTGGTCGTGCTGGCCGGTCTGCTGCTCGTCGCCGGCCTCGTGCTGACGAGCAACGCGAACTTCGCCAACGACTACGTCAAGAGCCAGCTCGGCCAGCAGCAGATCACGTTCAAGACCGCCGATACGCTCACCGCCGAGGAGCGGCAGTCGGCGTGCCTGGTGCGCTACGCCGGGCAGCGGCTCGACTCCGGCAAGCAGGCCGAGTGCTATGCCAACGAGTTCATCGGGCTGCACCTGAAGTCGATCGCCGGCGGCAAGACCTACGCCCAGCTCGGCGAGGTGCAGACCGACCTCAAGGCGAAGCTCGCCGACGCGCAGAAGGCCGGCGACCCCGCGGCCGTCGCCGCCGTGCAGCAGCAGCTCACCGACACCAACACCGCGCGGGAGACCGTCTTCAAGGGCGAGACCCTCCGCGGCCTGCTGCTGACCTCCTACGGCTTCAGCGAGTTCGGGGCCAAGGCCGCCCAGGCCGCGCTGGTGGCCTACCTCGCCGCCGGGCTGCTCTTCCTGCTGGGCGCCGCCGGGCTGGTGCACGCCGCCCGCACGCCGCGCAGCCAGGGCTTCGCGGTGCCGGAGGCGGCCGCCGAGGAGCCGGTCGGCGCCTGAGCGGGGCGAGTCGCGGCCAGACCTGGAGGACCCGGGCCGGATCGGCCCGGGTCCGTTCGTGCGCGTCGCCCGTCGCGGCGGGCCATGGCGTTGCGGCGGGCCGTGGCCATGTCAGCCGACCGTGGCTATGTCAGCGGGCCGAGGCCGTCTCAGCGGGGCGTGGCGTTTTCAATGGGCCGTGGCGATGAGGCGGTGCAGGGCGGCGCGGGCGGGCGGGCCCCACGTGGCCTTGCCGCCGGGTTCGCCGTGCACGCCGGCGTCGCCGATGAGCATGCCGGCGAGGGCGCGGCCCAGCGCGCAGCCGCGGGCCCGGCGCCGCGTGGCGGGGTCCGCGGCCGGCCGGTAGGCCGCGTAGAAGTGCTCGACGGTGTCGTCCGGCAGCAGCAGCCAGGCGGCGGCGAGGTCGTAGGCCGGGTCGCCGGCGCAGAGGTCACCGAAGTCGATGACGCCGCAGAGGGTGCCGTCGCCGGTGAGGACGTTCGCCGGGTGCAGGTCGGCGTGGAGCCAGAGCGGCGCGCCGGTCCAGGGCGGCGCGGTGACCGCGTCGTGCCAGACCGCGCGCACGGCCCGGACGGTCTCGGGGTCGTCGATCAGTCCCCGCTCGACGGCCTCGGCGAGCGAACCGGCGAAGCCATCGGCCCGCTCGGCGAGGGGCCCGCCGCGGTTGCGGCCGGTGGGCGCGCCGCCGGGGGCGGGCCGGTGCAGTGCCGTGAGGAACGCGGCCAGGGACTCGGCCGCCTCGGCGCCGCGCGTGACCGGCGTCTGGTCGGCGGGCGTGCCCGGCACCCAGGTCGTGACGAGCCAGGGCCGGGGGAACCGCGCGGAGGGCGCGCCGAGGCGCTGCGGGACGGGAACCGGCAGCGGCAGCAGCGGCGCGAGCCCGGGCAGCCAGGCGTGCTCCTTGTGCAGCAGCTCGTCGGCGGAGCCGGTCGCCCACGGCAGCCGGACGGCGAGGTCGTCGCCGAGCCGCCACAGCTGGTTGTCCCACCCCCGCGCCCCGAGCCGGATCGGGTGCCCGGCGAGGTCGGGGTGCTGGTCGCGGAGCAGGTCCCGGACGAGTTCCGCGGTGATCTCGAGCTCGGCATGGGTCACGCGAAGCCACAGTAGCCGCCCGGGGACGACGGCGGGGGGCTCAGCCGCGGCCTACGGCGGCGAGGCGGGGCTTCAGCCGCGGCCGAGGGCGGCGAGGCGGGGGGCTCAGCCGCGGCCTACGGCGGCGAGGCGGGGGCCTCAGCGGCGGCCGAGGGCGGCGAGGCGGGCGGCGAACGCGGTGGCGGCCGCGCGCAGCTCGGGCGGCTCCAGGATCTCGGCCTCGTAGCCCAGCCGGGCCGTGTGCACGGCGATCGCCTCCAGGGTGTCCGCGGCGCAGACGAGCACGCACCAGCCGCCGCGGTCGTCCTCGACGCGGCCGACCTGGGGCGGGACGCGCTCGCGGACCTCGGTCGCGTCGGCGCGCAGGCGGATGCGGGCGGTGTGGCGGTACGGCGACTCGGCCACCGCGCGCTGGACGAAGGCCGCCGGGTCCGGGTGCTCGCGCGGGTGGAAGCGCCACGTCGTCGGCGCCACGGCGCGCATGCGGTCGAGGCGGAACGTGCGCCAGGCGTCCCGGTCGACGTCCCAGGCCATGAGGTACCACCGCCGCCCGGTCGTCACCAGGCGCACCGGCTCGACCGTGCGCTCGGCGTCCGGGTAGCCGAACCGCACGCGCACGGCGTCGCGGCAGGCCCGGGCCAGCGTCACCAGCACCTCCGCGTCGATCTGCACGCCCGGGCCGGCCAGGGTCTCGGTCGCGCCGTGGACCGCGCGCACCTCGGCCCGCAGCCGCGGCGGCATCACCTGGTCCAGCTTGGTCAGCGCGCGCAGCGCCGCCTCCCCGGCGCCCGCCACCGTGCCGGTCGAGGCCAGGCGCAGCGAGACCGCGGTCGCGATCGCCTCGTCGTCGTCGAGCAGCAGGGGCGGCAGCCGGGCGCCGGCGCCGAGCTGGTAGCCGCCGCCGACCCCGCCCGTCGCGTGCACGGGGTAGCCGAGCGCGCGCAGCCGCTCGACGTCGCGGCGGATCGAGCGGTCGGTCACCCCCAGCTCGGCGGCCAGCTCCGTCGCCGTCCAGGAGGCGCGGCGCTGCAGCAGGGCGAGCAGGCGCAGCACCCGTTCGGCGGTCATGGGCTCGATCATTCCACCGATCACGGACCGTATCTGTCCGCGATTCGGGTAAGACTGAGGCCATGACGACGACCCGTGCCGTGCAGATCGCGATCGACTGTGCCGACCCCGCCGCGCTCGCCGCATTCTGGATCGCGGCGCTCGGCTACAAGCTGCAGGACCCGCCGCCCGGCTTCGGCTCCTGGGAGGAGGCGCTCGAGGCGATGGGCGTGCCGCCGGCCGAGCGCAACCGGGCCTCGGCGATCGTGGATCCGCGGGGCAACGGGCCTCGAGTGTTCTTTCAGCGTGTACCGGAGGAGAAGCGGGTCAAGAACCGCCTGCATCTCGACGTGCGGGCCGCACCGGGCCTGCAGGGCGAGGAGCGGATGGCGGCCCTCGAGGCGGAGGCCGACCGGCTGGCCGGGCTCGGGGCGAAGCGGCTCGCCCGGCACGAGCCCAGGCCCCCGCTGGCCTTCGGGCACATCGTGATGGCCGACCCCGAGGGCAACGAGTTCTGCCTCGACTGATGAAACTCGGCGCGGCTGCGTGCCACGGGGGCACGCAGCCGCCGCCGGCATCGACGGGCGTGATGCCGCCGTTCGGTGGCCGCAGGGCGAGTTCCACCGCATCTACCATCGCCGCACCGCGCGGTACGCGACCGCCCGCGCGAACGGATGGCTCGAGCCGCTGCCGCCGCTCGCACCGGCGGCGCCGGAGCTGGTCGAGGAGGTGGAGGGGACCGCCCGCCGGAAGCTTCCGCCGCTGCTGCGCCGCCTCTACCTGGAGGTCGCCAACGGCGGGTTCGGCCCGGAGTACGGCATCAAGGACCTGTGGGCGGGCCATCCCCTCGTGACGCGGGAGCGCTCGGTCGCCGGCCCGGCCCGCCCCCGCATCGCGCGGCCGCTGTGCTCGTGGGGCAACGGCGGCCTGACGGAGATCGACCTGTTCGACGGGCAGGTCTGGGGCACGACGGCGTACTCGGTGCCGACCGGCATCCCGCGCTCCTACCCGCAGGGCCTGACCGTCACCGAGTGGCTGGCTCGCTGGCTGGAGGGGCGCGCCTACCCGCCGCTGCTCGTGCGCGACGGCGACACCTGGCGGCCCGGCACCGAGGCCGAGGAGCGGGCCGCCTTCGAGGAGCGCGAGGAGGACCGCCGCAACCCGGAACCGTTCGAGGATGGCGAGGACTGGCCGCACTAGGCGCTGCGAGCAGGCCTCGGTCGTCGTGGGTCGGGTGCGGCCCGTAGGCGTTGTGGCCGAGCGGGAGGATCGCCCGCCGAGCCGGGGGAGACCGTCGGGAATGATGGACGCCGTGATCGAGCACGGTGCCGCGCTGTTCGGCCGTCAGGAGGCCACGCGGGCGCTGGGCGCGCTGGTCGAAGGGGTTCGGGCCGAGGGCGGCGCCGTGCTGGTGCGGGGCGAGGCGGGTATCGGCAAGTCGGCCGTGCTGGCCTGGACGGCGGGGCGGGCGGCGGACGCGGGGCTGCGGGTGCTCAGCACGACCGGTGTCGAGTCGGAGGCGCAGGTGGCCTTTGCCGGGCTGCACCAGCTGCTGGCGCCGGTGTTGGGGCAGGTCGATCCGCTGCCTGACGCGCTGCTGGCCGCGTTCGGGCGGGCCGACGTTGCCGCGGTGGACCCGTCCCGGCTGGCGCTGGCCACGCTCGACCTGCTCGGCGAGCTTGCGGCGGAGCAGCCGGTGCTGCTCGTCGTCGAGGACGTGCACTGGCTCGATCGGGCCAGCGCGGACGCGCTGGCGTTCGTTGCCCGGCGGCTCGCGTTCGAGCCGATCGTGTTGGTGGTGGCGGCGCGCGACGGGTTTCACGGGCCGTTCGACGATCTGGGGCTGGCCGAGGTCCGGCTCGGGCCGCTGGGCCGGGCCGACGCGGCGGCGCTGCTGGAGGCGCGGGCGCCGCAGCTGGGGGCTGCGGTCCGGGAGCGGGTCCTGGACGAGGCCGCCGGCAATCCGCTCGCGCTGGTGGAGCTTCCGGCCGTGGTCGACGCGGGGCCGGTCGGGGTCGTCGCGCTGCTGTCGTTGACGGCGCGGCTGGAGCGGGCGTTCGCGGCCCGTGTCACGGGGCTGCCGACGGCCACGCGGTCGCTGCTGCTGGTGGCCGCGCTCAACGACGGGCCGGCGCTGGCCGAGGCTCTGGCCGCCGCGCCGGAGACCGTCGAGGAGGATCTGCGGCCCGCGGTCGATGCCGAGCTCGTCGAGGTCAGCGACGGGTCGATCCGCTTCCGGCATCCGCTCATGCGTTCGGCCATCCATCAGCGCGCGAGCCCCGACGAACGGCGGGCCGCGCACCTCGCCCTGGCCGGCGTCGTGGCCGGCGACCCGGAGCGGCGGCCGTGGCATCGGGCGTCGGCGGCGCGCGGCCCCGACGAGGACGTCGCGGCCGATCTGGAGGCGGCGGCGGCCCGGGCGCACCAGCGCGGTGGCATCGAGACGGCGGCGGCCGCGCTGGAACGGGCGGCCGGGCTGACCGCCGACCCGGACGAGCGAGCCGAGCGGCTGCTGCGGGCCGCGGACCTGGTCGCCGAGCTGGGCCGGTGGACGGCCGTCAACGATCTGCTGATCCGGGCCGGGCAGGGTGAGCTGTCGGCCGAGCAGCGGGTGCGGCTGCGCTCGATCCGCGAGGTGTTCGACGACGGCGTCGGCCCGGTCGCCACCGGCACGACGACGCTGGCCCGGCTGGCCGAGGGGGTGGCCCGGGCCGGGCGGCGCGAGCTGGCGGTGAAGCTGCTGGCCAATGCCGCCTCGCGGTGCTACTTCACCCAGCCCGGCCCCGAGGTGCGCGAGGACGTCATCGCCGTCGCGGAGCGGATCTTCGACGACGAGTGCGATCCGCGGCTGCTGGGGCTGCTGGGCTTCGCCTCGCCGGTCGAGCGCGGTGCGGCGATCCTGGAGCGGCTGCCGGTGGCCCTCGAGGGGATCGGTGGCGATCCCGCCCTGACGCGGCAGCTGGGCAATGCGGCGCTTTCGGTAGGGGCCTACGACGTGGCGGTACGACTGCAGGGTCCTGGGCTTGTCACGGCTCGGGCGCAGGGGCGGCTGGCGACGCTGGCCCGGCTGGTCGGGGCCCGGGCCTGGTGCACCGTCAACCTGGGCGAGCTGTCCGACGCCATCCCGAACGCCGAGGAGGCCGTGTGGCTGGCGACGGAGACCTCGCAGCCGAACCTGCGAGCGCTGGCGCGGGCCCATCAGGCGTCGGCGGCGGCCCTGCAGGGTGACCACGACGCGACCGAGCGGATCGCGGCCGAGGTCGAGCGCGAGGCGCTGGCCGTCGGGGCGCGGATCATCCTGGCCGGTGCGCAGATGGCGCGCGGGCTCTCCGCGCTCGGCGACGGGCGGTACGCCGAGGCCTACGAGCATCTGCGCCGGGTGTACGACCCCGCCGACCCGGCCCACCACCTGTCCCTGTGCTACGGCCTGTCGAGCTACGTCATCGAGGCGGCGGTGCGCAGCGGGGCGGCCGGCGAGGTGCGGGCCCTGATGGGTGAGCTGGAGCGGCGGGCCGCCGCCGTCCCGTCGCCGGCGCTGCACATCGGCCTGCGCCACGCCCGCGCACTGCTCGCCGACGATGAGGCACCCTACCTGGAGGCGCTCGCCGCCGACCTGGCCGACTGGCCGTTCGCGCGGGCGCGGGTGCTGCTGGGCTACGGCGAGTGGCTGCGCCGCCACCGCCGCGTGGCCGAGGCCCGGACGCGGCTGCGGGCGGCGCGGGAGGCGTTCGACCGGCTCGGCATCGGCCCGTGGAGCGACCGGGCCCGCGCGGAGCTGGCCGCCTCGGGCGAGCGGAGCCTGACCCGGGCACCCGGGGTGCAGGACCTGCTGACGCCGCAGGAGCTGCAGATCGCGCAGCTCGCCGCGGCGGGTCTGACGAATCGGGAGATCGGGCAGCGGCTGTACCTGTCCCACCGCACCGTGAGCACCCACCTGCAGCGGATCTTCCCGAAGGTCGGGGTCGGCACGCGGGCGGCCCTGCGCGGCGTGCTCGGCCCGTCAGCGCAGTTCTAGGCGGCTCAGGTCCGAGCGGGACGTCACGCCCAGCTTGGGGAAGACGCGGTGGAGCACCGTGCTGACCGTGCGGTGGGACAGGTACAGCCGCTGCCCGATCTCGCGGTTGGTCAGGCCCTCGGCCGCCAGCTGCACGATCTGCAGCTCCTGCGGCGTGAGCTGGTCGCGGGCGGCGGGGGTGCGGCTGCGGCTGGACTCGCCCGAGGCCCGCAGCTCCTGGCGTGCGCGGTCGCTCCAGGCGTTGGTGCCCAGCGCGTCGAACAGCTCCCGGGCGGTGCGCAGCCGCGTCCGGGACTCCGCGACCCGTCGCTGCCGCCGCAGCCACTCGCCGTAGGCCAGCAGCGCCCGGGCCCGCACGAACGGCCAGCCCGGCACGTCGGCGCGCAGGGCCTCCTCGTAGCGCTGCTCGGCCACGTCGTCGCCGGCGAGCACCGCGCGGGCGTGCCGCAGGCCGTTGTGCAGCGACTCCGCCGGGGTCAGCCGCGCCCGCCGCTCCATCGTCGCCATGACGCCGGCGACCGCCTCGGCCTGCCCGCTGCGCGCCGCCGCCTCGGCGAGGTCCCCGATCGCCGCGCAGCCGTGCATCACGTGGTGAGCCGGGTCGGCGGGGTCGAACAGGCGGGCCAGGGCGTCGTAGGCATCAGCCGGGCGGCCGTCGGCCAGCGCGGCGAGCCCGCGGGCGTGCACGACGACGGAGAGGGAGGCGGCCATGCTGTCCCGCTCGGCCGCGCCGGCCAGCCGCTCCAGCCGGTCGGGTTCGCCGCGCAGGGCCGCGATCTTGGCCTCGGTGGCCTGGGCCAGCGCCGCGAGGTGCGGCTGAGCGGTCTCGTCGGCCCGGCGGCCGGCCTCCTCGGCGGCGGGGATGGCCACGCCGAGGTTGGCCAGCTGCACGGCGGCGTTGGCCTGGGTGATCAGTGCCCGGGCGACGAAACCGAGGCGGCCCTGGGCCCGCAGCGGGCCCAGCGCGGCCGTGGCGAACTGCAGGCTCAGGTCGAACGCGCCCACCGCGGCGGCGGCGTTGCCGAGCAGCCGGGCGGCCAGCGGGTCCCCGCCGGCGTCCGGGGCCCAGAGCCACAGGTTGTCGATGACCGCCGCGCCCCGGTCGATCGGCGCCGTGTAGGCCAGGATGCCGACCAGCCGGGCGTCGGCCGGGTCGATCGGCATCCGCTCGGCGACCTCGACGACGTCGCCGCGGACGTCCGGCCCCGGATCGTTCCAGAACGCCGCCGTGCCGGCCGCGCCGAGCAGCATGAGGGCCAGGTCGGTGTCGCCGTCGGCCAGGACGCTGTGGGCGAAGCCGATCAGGGAGCGCACGCCCTGCCGGCCCTCCTGGGCGTGCTCGCGGAAGCCGCCCCGGACCCAGGCCAGCCGGGCCCGCTCGGCGGTGCTCAGGGTGGCCGGCTCGACCTCGTCGAGCAGCCGGTCGACGAGGTCCTGCCGGCCCAGCTCGAAGGCGATCTCGGCGGCCCGGATGCGCCGGGCGATCCCGGCTCGGACGTCGAGGCTGAGCTCGGCCGCGCGCTGCAGGGCCGCGACCGCCGCCACGACCGCGCCCTGGCGGTAGGCCCGGTCGGCGGCGGCGTCGAGGTCCGCGGCGATGCCCTCGTCCGGGCCGGGCGTTGCGGCGGCCCGGTGCCAGACCTGCCGGTTGGGCTGCCCGGCCAGGACGTCGACGAGCGCCGCGTGCACGGCGGAGCGCTCGGCGTCGCCGGCCCGCTGCCGCAGGGCGGAGCGCATGAGCGGGTGGCGCAGGTGGAGCCGGCCGCCGCCCGGTTCGATGTCGGCGAGGCAGGCGGCGACGGCAGGTCCCAGATCCTCGGGGCCGCAGCGCCGCCCGGCGACGAGGCGGCCGGCCGCGAGGATCTCGGCCAGCAGGTCGGTGTCGTTGAGCGCCGCGACCAGCAGCAGGGTCCGGGTGACGGCGGGCAGGGCGGCCACCCGAGCCCCGAACGCCTGCTCCAGCCGGGCGGTGAGCGGCAGCCAGGCGGCCGGGAACGCGCCCGCGCCGGCCGGGACCGGGGCCAGCGGCAGCTCGACGAGCGCCAGCGGGTTGCCGGCCGCCTCGAGCAGCAGCCGCCGGCGCAACCCGGGCCGCAGGCCGGGCGCGCGGGCGTCCAGCAGCTCGCCCGCCGCCGCGGCGTCGAGCCGCTCCAGCCGCAGCTCGGCGAGGCCGGCCGCGTCGAACGGGGTGTCGAAGCCGTCGCGGATCGCGGCCAGCAGCACCACCGGCTCGGCCTCGAGCCGCCGCGCGACGAACGCGAGCACGTCGGCGCTGGCCCGGTCGAGCCACTGGGCGTCCTCGACGAGCAGCAGGACCGGCGTGCCGGCCGCCGCCTCGGCGAGCAGGTCGAGCGTCGCCAGTGCGGTGAGAAACAGGTCAGGTCCGCCCTCGGCGACCGGCTCGCCGAGGGCGCAGCGAAGGGCGTCGCGCTGCGGGGCGGGCAGATCCGCGACGCCGGCCAGCACCGGCTCCAGCAGCGCCCGCAGGCCGGCGAAGGGCAGCTGCGGCTGCGACTCGACGCCGACCGCGCTCAGCACGCGCAGGCCCCGCCCAGCGGCCGCGCGGGCGCCCGTCGCGAGCAGGACCGACTTGCCGATGCCGGGCTCCCCGCGCACCAGGACGGCCGCCCCGCGCTCGGCGATGCCGTCGAGGAGCTCATCGAGGCGGCGCGATTCCTCGCGCCGCCCGACGAGGATGTCGCCTGGCGTCATGCGGCTCAGTCTAGGAATCGCAGCAGCGCGCGCGTGAGCTCCGCCGGATGCTCCTCGTAGATCCAGTGGCCGGAGTCGGCGACGACGAGCGGCGTGACGTCGGTGGCGTAGTCGAGCACCTGGTCGGGGACCTTGTGGCCCAGGCTCCCGCTCGCCCCGATGGCCAGCACGGGGATGGTGAGCTTCGTCCGGCCGAGCCGCGCGTTGTCGTCGATGTCCTGCGGGAAGGCCCGGAACCAGGCGAAGCTGGCCCGCAGGTGGGCGTCGTCGCGCAGGTAGGACGCGAACTCGCGGACGTCGGCCGCGCTCACGGCGCCCTTGCGCACCTCCAGCGAGTCGATGAACCCGTCCACCCACTGCTCCTCGCGCCCGCGCACCATCCGCTCGGGCAGGCCGTTGGTGAGGCTGAAGTAGCCGAAGTTCCAGGCGGCGGGGCCGTCGGCCGTCAGGGACGGGAAGTCGTACAGGCCGAGGTCGGGGATCGGCGCCTCGCTGAGCACGAGCCGGGTCACGTCGTGGCGGTACGTCGCGGCGTAGGAGTACGCGACCATGGTGCCGATGTCGTGGCCCACCAGCCGGATGCCGTGGTCGAGGCCCAGCCGCACCAGCAGGCCGTGCAGGTCGCCCGCCATGGTCACCTTGTCGTAGCCGCCGGCCGGGGCGTCGCTGCGACCGGCACCGCGCAGGTCCGGCGCGATGACCGTGTAGTGCTTCGCGAACTCGGGCATGATGGCGTGCCACTCGTACCAGGTCTGCGGGTAGCCGTGCACGAGCACCAGCGTCGGGCCGTGGCCGCCGCGCACGTAGTTGAGCGAGATGGCACCCACGCTGATCCGCTGCTCGGTGAACCCGGCCGGTATCCGAGGGTCCTGCGGGCTCGCGGCGGCGCCGGAGCCGAGCGTGAGCACCAGGCCCAGGACGGCGAGCAGGAACACGAGTGGACGACGAGCCATGACGCTCCTCAACGAATCCGGGATGACGTGCATCGAGCGTGGTCGACGGGGTGACTGCGGCGCATCCGTCACCTGACTGCGGCGCCGCGCCGGGGTCTCGGCCGGGTGCGCCGTAGCCGTACTGATGCCCGGCCGGCGCGGGCCGCCCAGACTGGCCGTGCCCGTCCTTCGACCCGGGGGGCGACGAGGAGATCGGGGACCGCGCCGTGGACGATCCGTACCACCTGCAGCCGCTCGAAGGGCGCCCGTCGTTCTGGTTCCTGGGCGGCCGGGTGCACGTGAAGGTGCCGGGGGAGCGCACCGACGGGCATCTGAGCCAGCTCGAGTTCGACGACCCGCTGGGCCAGGCCCCGCCGCTGCACGTGCACGACGGCGAGGACGAGGTCTGGTTCGTCCTCGACGGCAAGGTCACCTTCTTCGTCGGCGACCGCTCCTTCGACCTGGAGGCGGGCGCGATGGCCCTCGGCCCCCGCGGCGTGCCGCACAGCTACCTGGTGCGCTCGGCCCGGTCGCGGATGCTGGTGAGCTACGGGCCGGCCGGCATCGAGCGGTGGTTCGCCGAGAACGGCTCCCCGATCGCCGCCGTCGACGACGCCCCGGCCGCGTTCGACATCGGCGGGATCATCGCCTCGGCGCAGCGCTTCGGCCTGCGGGTGGTCGGGCCGCCGCCGTCGCTGTAGGGCTCACTCGGCCTGCATGGCCTCCAGGGCGTCGCGCAGCTCGGCCCGGCCGGTGATGCCGAGCTTCGGGAAGATGCGGTAGAGGTGCGAGCTGACCGTCCGGTGGGACAGGAACAGCTGGTCGGCGACCTGCTTGTTGGTGTGGCCCCGGGCGGCCAGCCGGGCGATCTGCAGCTCCTGGCTGGTCAGCTGGGCCAGCCGGCTCTCGGTGCGCCGCTGCACGACCAGCCCGGAGGCGCGCAGCTCGGTGCGGGCCCGTTCGGCCCACGGCCCGGCGCCGGCGGCGTCGAACGCCCGCATCGCGGCGGTGATCTCGTCCCGGGCCTCGCCGATGCGGCGCTTGCGGCGCAGCCACTCGCCGAACGCGAGCCGGGTCCGGGCCGCCTCCAGCGGGTGCCCGGCGATCCCGGGCTCGGCCAGCGCCCGCTTGAAGTGCTCCTCGGCCTGGTCGGCGAGCAGCCCCCGTGAGCGGTGCACGAGCATCCACAGCAACGACGAGTCGAGGGCCCGGGCGGCGGCCTCGGCCTCGTCGATCCAGCCGGCCGTCCGCCCCGTCTCGCGGGCCCGGACCGAGGCCTCGACGAGGTCGCCGATGACCAGCAGACCCGCCTCCGGGTGCACCGGCACCGCCTCCAGCTCCCGCAGTGCGTCCTGATGGCGCCCCTCGGCCAGCGCGGACAGCCCGGCGGCCCAGTGCCGGACGGCGACGATCATGGCCGGCGGAGCCGGTGCCAGCTTCCGGCACCGCTCGAGCTGCGCCGCGACCAGGGTGTGCTCGCCGCGCCAGGCGTGCACCCGCGCGGCGATGACCGCCGAGTGGGCGGCGATCGCCGGCAGGTCGAGCTCCTCGGCCAGCCGGCCGGACTGGTCGGCGTCGGAGACCGCGTCGGAGAGCCGGCCGGCCGTCAGCCGCACCCGCGAGAGCCGGCCCAGCGTCATGGCGTGGTCCGCGACCGCGCCGTCACGCCGGAAGGCCTCCGCGGCCGTCGACCAGCCCTGCTCGGCCAGGTCCCAGACCTGCAGCGACTCCGCGGCCTCGCCGATCCCGGCCGCGACGATCGGGGGCAGCGCGGTCAGGTGGGCGGCCATCGCCCGCAGCGCCGGGGTGACCAGGGCCGCGTGTCGCACCGGGTCCAGGACGGCCAGGGCCAGGACGACCCGCAGGTCGGCGGCGGGCAGGCCGAGCGCCCGGACCTCGTGCTCGACCCGCGTCCGGACGGCCGGCGCGGCGCCGTCGGTCATGCACCGGAACGCGGCCTGCACCAGCGTCGACGCGCCGACGTCGAGGTCGTGGGGCACGGCGGCGCGGCCGACGGCGACCGTCTCGACCAGCCCGCGCATCGGCAGGTTGGCGTTGGTCGCCATGATGACGTGGGTGAGCACGAGGTTGGCGTGCAGCACCGGGTCGGCGCTGGCCCGGGCCGCCTCGGCGATCAGCCGGTCCACGGCGGTGGTGAGCCCGGCCTGGCGGGCGGCCTCGGCGGCCAGGCCCAGCCGGCGGCCGCGCTGGTCCGGGTCGGGGGACAGGGCGGCGGCCCGCTCCAGGGATCGCATCGCGTCGCCGACCGCGCCGCGGGCCCGGTCCCGCTCGGCGGCGGCCTCGAGCTCGGCGGCGACCGGCTCGTCGCGGCCGACGGTGGCGGCGGCCCGGTGCCAGGCGGCCCGGACCGGGTCGTCGGCAAGGGCCTCGGCGAGGGCCCGGTGCATGGCCACCCGCCGGGCGAACGGCGCCGCGCCGTAGACGGCCGAGCGGACCAGCGGGTGGCGGAACTCCAGCCGGTGGCCGACCGAGCGGACGAGCCCGGCGTCCTCGGCCGGGACGAGCTGCTCCAGGCCCAGGCCGAGCCGCGCGCCGGCCATCGTCAGCTCGGTCAGCGACGACTCGGTGTTGACGGCGGCCAGCAAGAGCAGGTCGCGGGTCGGCTCGGGCAGGGCGTCGACCTGCCCGGCGAACATGTGCTCGAGCCGGACGCCCAGCGGCAGCCGGTCGGGCAGGATCGTCGCGTCGTGCAGGCCGCGGTCCTCGATGCCGCGGGTCAGCTCGACCAGGGCGAGCGGGTTGCCCTCGGCCTCGGCCAGCACCCGGGCCCGGGCCTCGCGGCTCATCGCCGGGTTGAGCCCCGTCACCAGCTCGGCCGCGACGGCGTCGGGCAGGCGGTCCAGCCGGATCTGCCGCATGCCGAAGGGGGCGAGCGGGTCCCGCTCGCCGGTCCGGCACGTGGTCAGCAGGACGATCCGGGTCTCGGCCAGCCGCCGCGCGACGAACCCGATCATGTTGACCGTCGGCTGGTCCATCCAGTGCACGTCCTCGATGACCAGCAGCAGCGGCCTGGTCTGCGCCACCTCCTCGAGCAGGCCCAGCACCGCGACGGAGATCAGCAGCCGGTCCGGCGCGGTGTCCGGCCCGATGCCGAACGCGCTGCGCAGCGCCGCCCGCTGCCGCTGCGGCAGCGCGTCGACGCGGTCCACCACGACGTGCAGCAGCTGGTGCAGCCCGGCCAGGCCCACCCGGGTCTCGCTCTGCACGCCGACGCAGGTGAGCACCCGGAAACCGGCGGCGGTGGCCATCCGGCGCACCTCGTCGACCAGCGTCGTCTTGCCGATGCCGGCCTCGCCGTGCACGGCGACGGCCGCGCCGTGCTCGTGCACCTGGGCGAGGACCGTGCGCATGACGGCCAGCTCCGCGTCACGGCCGAGCATCGGCACCTCCCCGTCGCGACGGCGCCGGTCCGGTCCGGCCCAAGCCGAACGCTACGGACCGTCCGGCGCGACGGGCATACGTCACGTGACGGGTGTCGGCCCCGTATGCTGGGCGCGTGACGCCGCTGAAGATCGTCGAGACCCGCCCGGGCAACTACTCGCTGCTGCTCAACGCCGGGACGACCGCCGTCGACGGGCTCGTGGAGGAGCTGGGGCACGAGGCCAACGGCTACTTCTGGGAGGGCGTCGCGCAGCTGCTCGTCGCGACCGAGGCGCCGGAGCTGGAGGGGCGGCTCAAGTACGACCCGGAGGGCGGCATGTTCGTCGCCTACGGCACGGACCGTCCCGCCCTGGAGCAGCTCGGTGCGCTCCTGGCCGCCGTGGCGAACGACGCCGACCGTATGCGCGCCGTCGTGGCCCGGGCCGCCGAGCGCGGCTTCGCGTTCGACGACTGAGTCAGTGCCGGCCGGGTCAGGAGGCGCGGCGCAGGCGGGTGCAGGCGTCCAGGGCCTGCTGCAGTGCGGTCTCCACCGTGGTCAGGTCCTTGCGGTCCAGGGCCAGCCGGACCCGGGTCAGGCACGCGGCGAGGAGGCGCTCCTCGCCGCGCGGCGCCGGGGGCCTCGTCGCGCCGCCGCGAATCCGGACCAGGGCGCCGTTCACGGCCAGCCGGGTCAGGTCCCGGTGGATCGTGGCCGTGGAGGCGCCCGTCGCGTCGCGGATCTCCTCGACGGTGACGTACTCCCGCCGCGCCAGCAGATCCAGGATCCGCTGGCGGCGCAGGGACGGCAGCATCTGGGCGGTGTTCATGAGATCGGGTACAGCTGGCCGTCGGTGGCGACCGCGGGCGCGAAGTCGACCTCGCGGCCGTCCAGCGTGAACCGGTACCGGCTCAGCCGCCGGATCTCGGGGGAGGCCTCGAGGTAGCCGCGCAGCTCCTCCAGCTCGGCCGGGGTCAGCCACGCCGGCGGGTCCGACACGGCCCGGAAGCCGCACACGTCGGCCAGGTCCCGCAGCCACTGCAGCTGCTGCGGCGTGAGCAGGTTGAGCTTGCTGCGGAAGTAGACGACGTCCGGGTCGACCTCGACGAGCGGGGACTGCCACAGCCGATGCACGCTGTTCACGACGGCGTTGCGGGCGGTGGCGTCGGAGGGGTCGACGGAGGCGTAGTTGTCCCACATCGGGGCCACGTCCGGGCCGCTGCGCAGGCCGTCGAGCAGGCCCAGCGACGGCAGCAGGATCGCGCCGGAGCCGAGCAGGTAGACGTCCTCGCCCGCGGCCTCGCGGATCACGTGCAGGGCCTCGCGGTAGATGCGCTCGCGGTCCCGGCCCGGCAGATAGGCCGCGGCCGCGTTGATGAAGTCGAGCTTGAGGTACCTGAAGCCCCAGTCGTGCACGACGGTGCGGATGATCCCGGCGACGTGCTCGCGGGCGTCGGCGCGGGCGAGGTCGAGCGCGTGGTAAGGGCCGCCCCAGTTGTAGCCGGCGACGACCGGCCGGCCGGACGCGTCGCGCAGCAGCAGCTCGGGCCGCTCGGCGGCCAGGCGGGACGTCGGCAGGGCGATGAACGGGGCCAGCCACAGCCCGGCGGTGCAGCCGGCCTCGGTGATCTGCTTGACGAGGCTGCGCATGCCGCTGGGGAACTTGGCGTTGGGCGTCCAGTCGCCGACCCGCTCCTGCCAGCCGTCGTCGATCTGCACCACGTCGAACGGCAGGCCCGTGAGGTCGGCGATGTCCTTGGTCAGCTGGGCCTCGGTGACGTTCTCGTAGTACGCGTACCAGCTGCACCACACGTTGCCCGCCCGGCGCCGGCTCGTGCCGAAGCGCTCCGCGAGCTGGTCGGTGTAGGCGCGGAAGACCTCGTCCTCGGGCCCGTAGGCGAGGAACCACTCGGCGCCGCCGCCCGCGTACCAGCCGGTGAGCGTGTCGTGGTCGGCGGTGAGCCGCGGGGTGTCCAGCCCCAGCGCGCCCAGCAACAGGGTCCGGCCGTCCGCGCCCTGCAGCGCGGCGACCGCGGAGCCGTGGTGGCGGCCGGGGTCGTCGAACGCGGGATCGTCCGCGGTGACCAGCCGGGCCGGGTTGGGGATGCGCAGCGGCGGCTCGCTGAGCCGCCGCCAGCCGCACGGGCTCCACGAGTTGTGGCCGTGCCGGTAGAAGGAGGCGTCGCCGAGCCCGTGCAGGATCGCGATCCGGCCGGGCGGCAGCAGGATGCCGCCTGGTACGGGCCGCGGCGTCCCGTCGCCGGTGTGCTGCAGGGCGAAGTGACGACCGCCGAGCTCGACGACCTGTGCCATGGTTCTCCTTCACGAAAGTGCGTCACGAACTACTTGAAGAGCGCGTTGACCTGGTCGTTGGCCTTCTTCAGGGCGTCGGCCGGCCGGGCGGAGCCCAGGACCACGCCCTGCAGCGAGTCCTGCACGATCTGGCTGATCTCGTTGCCGTGGTCGGTGATCGGCAGGAAGAAGGTGCCGCCGGGGGCCGCGGCCTCGTCGGTGAACACGTGCACGTCGCGGCCCGCGGCCTTGTGGGCGGCGAGGGCCTTGTCGGCGCCGGACTTCAGCGCCGGGAAGACGACGGCCTTGTCACCCACGATGTCCTGGCAGGCGGCCGAGCCCAGGAACTTCACCCACGCCCACGCCTGCTCGGGGTGCTTGGTGCCGGCGTAGATGGCGTCGGAGCGGCCGTTGATGGCGGTCTTGCGCCCGGCCGGGCCGGTGGGCAGCGGCGCGAACGCGTACTGCTGCTTCGCCCCGGTGCCGAGGTAGGAGCTCATCGTCCAGGAGCCGACGATGGTGAAGGCGGCCTGCCCGGCGTCCATCACGGCGTCGCGGCCGAGGGTGGACTGCTTGTCGAACTTCGGCGCGTAGCCGGCGTCGATGAGGTGCTTGAACCAGGCGATGGTCTCGGCGAGCTTGGGGTCGTCGTACTTGTACTTGGTGCCCCACGGGTTCTTGTCGAGATACGTGAACCCGTTGGAGACCGCGAGGTCGCCCCAGCCGTTCTGGCCCTGGGAGCCGTCGGCCCACTCGGGCAGGAAGCCGTACACCTTCACCTTGGTCTTGTCGAAGGCCGGGTCCAGCCCGTTCTTGCCGTTGGCGTCGACGGTCGCCTTGGCGATCGCCTGCTCGAAGGTGCCGCCGTCGGACGGGTTCCAGGTGAGCTTGTCCAGGCCGGTCGCGTCGGGGACGAACTTGGTGTTGTAGACCAGGGCCATGGTGTCCCAGTCCTTCGGCAGCCCGTAGCGCTTGCCGTCCTTGACGAACAGATCAGCCAGGCCGGCCTGGTACTGGCTGAGGTCGACCTTGTCCTTGTCGACGAACGGCTGGATGTCGAGGATCTGGTTGCTGGACACGAACTGCGGGTAGTACGACGCGTGGTCGGTCCACACGTCGGGCGCGCCGCCGCCGGCGAGCTGGGTGGTCAGGTTCTGCCAGTACTGCGCCCACGCGGTCTGCGAGATCTTGACGGTGACGTTCGGGTTGGCCTTGGTGAACTCGTCGGCGCACGCCTGGTAGGCGGGCTGCTGCTTGTCGTCCCACAGCCAGTACTCGAGTGACCTTGCCGCCGTTGTCGTCGCCCGAGGAGTTCGAGCACGCGTGCAGCAGCGGTAAGGCGAGCGCCGCGGCGGTGACGAGCGCCGCCGTGCGGGAGCGTCTGCGCATTGGGGGATTCCCTTCGGTTACTTGATGCCGGTGAAGTTGAGGGACTGCACCAGCCGCTTGCCCAGGAAGATGAGCAGGGCGAGGACCGGCAGGACGGACAGCGTGGAGGCGGCCATGAGCCCCGTCCAGTCCGGCTGGGTGTTGGGGGATTGCTGGAGGAACACCCCGAGGGCCACGGTGAGCACCCGGGTCTGCTCCCCGCGGCCGACGAGCAGCGGCCACAGGAAGTCCTTCCACGCCCACACCGACGTCGTGAGGGCGATGGTGATGAGCGGCCCGCGGCTCATGGGCACGATGACCCGCCAGAAGACGCCCCATCTGCCGGCCCCGTCGATGATCGCCGCCTCCTCCACCTCGCGCGGGACGGACAGGAAGAACTGGCGGAGGAAGAACACCGCGAACGGGGTCATGAGCAGGTTGGGGGCGACCATGCCGAGGAACGTGTCCATGGCGCCGAGGCTCTTCACGAGCGTGAAGTTGGGCAGCAGCGTGAAGATGGGCGGGACCATCAGCGCCGCGACGATGATGCCGAAGACCAGGTCGCGGCCGGGGAAGCGCAGGCGGGCGAAGGCGTATCCGGCCATGGCGCAGCAGAACGTCTGCACGCCCGCGATGAGCGCGCAGTAGATGACGGAGTTCAGGGTGTACCGCAGGAAGTTGATCTGCGCCCCCGATCCCCCGGCCTCACGCGCGGTCCGCGGGTCGACGAGGCCGAGCACCCGCCAGAAATTGATCATCGTCGGGTGGGACGGCACGATGGCGGTGCTGTCGGTGTAGATGTCGGCGGCGGGGGTGATCGCCGTGCGGATCATCCAGTAGAACGGCGCGATCGTGAGCACGAGGAACGCGGCCAGGACGAGCCAGGCCAGCACCTTGCCGGGCGAGAAGCGGCGGGTCATGGCAGGCCTCTCAGGTCAGGTCCGAGCGGGATGCGCGCAGCAGCCGCATCTGCACCGCGGTCAGCACGCCGAGGATCACCACGAGCACCATCGCGGCCGCGGCGGCGTAGCCCATGTGGAAGTACGTGAAGGCCTGCTGGTAGATGTAGAAGTAGATGACCCGGGTCGCGCCGACCGGGCCGCCCTTCGTGGTGACCGCGACGGTGTCGAAGATCTGGAACGACCCGATCAGCGAGACCACGAGCACCAGGGCGAGGATCGGGCGCAGCAGGGGCAGCGTGATCCGCCGGAACATCCGCAGCTCGCCGGCGCCGTCCAGGGCCGCGCTCTCGTAGAGGTGCGGCGGGATCTGCAGCATCCCGGCGTAGAGCAGCAGGGCGGTGTACCCGGTGTACGCCCACGTGTTGATGAGCGCGACGGACGGCATGGCCCACTCCGGCGAGTTCAGGTAGGCGCGGTTGTCCACGCCGAGCATCCCGAGCAGGTGGTTGACGAAGCCGAGGTTCGAGTCGAGCAGCCACATCCACAGCAGGCCGACGGTCACGTTCGGCACCAGCCACGGCAGCAGCATCGTGGCGCGCACGACGACCGAGCCGGTGAGCCGGTGCAGGAGCGCGGCCAGGCCGAGCGCGAGCACGGTCTGTGAGCCGATGTTGAGCACGACGTAGTAGGCGGTGACCCTCAGCGAGTTCCAGAACTGCCCGTCGGAGACGAGCTCGCCGTAGTTGTCGGCGCCGACGAAGTCCGGGGTGTTGAGCAGGCTGTAGTCGGTGACGGAGTACCAGACGCCGCGGATGGTCGGGTACAGGTAGAACACCGCGAAGCCGAGCAGCACCGGCGCGAGGAAGAGCCAGGCGACCCAGCGGTCGTCGCGGGCCCGGCGGGGCCCGGGGCTCTCCTCGGCGGCGGGAACCGTGGCGGCGGGCACCGTGGCGGTGTTGCTCATCGTCACGATCCGACCTCCAATCGATCGAAGATCTTCTAGATTGGGCGTCTTGCGGCGGGGGGTGTGTGGCCGCTAATAATGATGAAGCTCATGGAAAGTTTGTCAACACCTCCTCGTATCGATATGGCGAACGAGGAGACTCCGCACCCCTGATTCCGGAGGTCCATCCATGCGCACACCCCTGCGGCGGCGCCTCGCCCGCGCCGTCGCACTCTGCACGGTCGCCGCCAGTGCCGTGCTCGTGTTCGCGCCGCACAACGCCGCCGCGTTCACCGCGGTGCCCGCCGGTGTCCCCGCGCGCCCGGCCCCGCCGGCCGCGCCGAGCCCCGGCCTGACCGACCACCCGCTCACCGCCGCCCCGAGCCCCCTGGACAACCCGCTCAAGGGCTTCGCCCGCTTCTACTTCCCCGGCGACAACCAGAACTCGGGCTACCCGCGGTCCCTGGCGTGGAGCTACTTCGGCCTGTCCGAGGTCATGACCAGCGCGACCGACTGCTCGACGTACAACTGGTCCATTGTGGACAACGCGCTGAACGAGATCGCCTCGTACGGCAACCAGGCCGCCATCCGCTTCTACATGGAGTACCCGGGCGGCACCGGCAGCCACCCCGGCAACGCGATCCCGCACTGCTTCGACGGGCACGTGACCTACCGCAACAACACGTTCTGGGGCACCGTCAGCCCCGACTACGACAGCGCCTACCTGCTCACCGCCGTCACCAACTTCATCAACGCGTTCGGCGCCCGCTACGACGGCGACCCGCGCATCGGCTTCATCAACCTCGGCCTCGTCGGCCTCTGGGGCGAGTGGCACACGTGGCCCTTCGACACCGACACCGCCGACGGCTACCCGAACCTGATGCCGACCGACGCGCACGCGGCCCAGATCGTCGCCGCGTTCGACAATGCGTTCAACACCACCAAGCTCGAGATCCGCTACCCGGACTCGGCCGGCGGCGCCGCCAACGCCCGCGACATCGGCTACCACGACGACTCGTTCTGCTACAAGGAGGGCTCCCCGCTCAAGGGCGTCACCCTGCCCCAGTCGCTCGGCGGCGCCGACTACTCCCAGCTGCAGCGCGCGCTGAACATGGGCGTGGAGAACAAGTGGGTCACCGACTCGATGGGCGGTGAGGTGCGCCCGGAGATCCAGAGCTCCGCGTTCACGTCGTGGCCCGGCGGCTCCGGCCAGGTCGACAACATGAAGGCCTGCATCGAGCTCGAGCACACCACCTGGAAGATCAACCAGACCAGCCAGAGCTACTCGTCCACGGACCCGAACGTGGCCGCGGCCGTGCGGCTCATGGGCTACGACCTGTCCGCGACCCACGCCTACTACGCCAACAGCGTCAGCGGCAGCGCCACCGTCGGCGTCACGCTCACCAACAACGGCGTGGCCCCGTTCTACTACCCGTGGACGGTCTCGCTCGGCCTCAAGGACGCCTCCGGCGCGGTCGTGAAGACCTGGGACACCCCCTGGGACCTGCGCACGGTCCAGCCCCTGAAGATTCGCGCGTTCCCCGACTGGAACGTGGGTGCCGACCCGGCCTACCGGGACTTCGGCTACCCGCAGTACTTCCAGTCCAACGTCAGCCTCGCCGGCGTCGCCAACGGCTCCTACCAGCTCGTCATGCGGGTCAAGAACCCGCTCGAGGCGCTGAGCCCGGCCGCGAAGAAGCTCCGGTTCGCCAACGCCACCCAGAACGCCGACGGGTGGCTCGGGCTGGGCTCGATCGGCGTCGGCGGCTCCACCGGGGGCGACACCGTGCCGCCCTCGACCCCGACCGGGCTCACCTCGCCCGCGAAGACGTCGAGCAGCGTGTCGCTGAGCTGGAACGCCTCGACCGACAACGTGGGCGTGACCGGGTACAAGGTGCTGCGGGGCGGCGCTCAGGTCGGCACGTCGGCGACGACGTCCTACACCGACTCGGGCCTGAACGCGTCCACGGCCTACACCTACACGGTGCGGGCCTACGACGCCGCGGGCAACACGTCGGCGGACTCCTCGCCGATCACCGTCACGACGTCGCCGTCGAGCACGCCGAGCGGCCTGGTGCTGGACGACTACAACGGCACCCCGGCCTACCCGTCCGCCGCGCAGAACGACCTCGGCAAGTGGACCGGCGGCAACTGCTTCCTCAACGGGGGCGGCAACGGCGTCGTCTCCGGCGGGGTGCTGACGCTGCAGTACAACAACTGCGGCTGGTTCGGCTCCGACGTCAACCAGGACGTCTCGCAGTACACCTACCTCGTCGTGCGGATCAAGGGCAACAGCGGCGGCGAGCAGACCCACTTCAACCTGGGCCTCGGCGGGACCACCAAGGTCTTCGGGGACTACACGCTGGACGGCGGCGGCCACCCGGTCATCACCACCGCCTACCAGGACATCAAGATCCCGATGGTCGCCAACGGGATCAGCCGCACCAGCCCCGCGCAGCTCGCCATGGGCTTCTGGTTCGGCGGCAACAGCTCCATCTCCATCGACAGCTTCTCCTTCAGCAACTGATGTCACGCACCCTTCGGGTCCGGACGGCCGCCGTGGCGGCGGCCGTCCTGGCCCTCTCCCTGCTCGGCCCGGCCACCACGGCCGAGGCCGCCACCACGACCGCCACGTACACCGGCGACTTCGGCACGGTGTTCACCAACCCCGAGCGCGGCTTCCACAACCGCTACGAGATCGTCAACGACCCGTCCGTCAACGACTACGCGAGCAACACCATCCCCGGCTTCAACCCCGACATGCTCGACCGCACGTTCGCGCGGGCCAAGGCCGACGGCGACACGCTCATCCACTCCTACGTCCACCTCGACAAGTACCAGACGACCGACCTGCCGCAGCCGCTGCTGGACAACCTGGGGACCGGCCTGGCCGCGATCCGGGCGCAGGGGCTGAAGATCGTCCTGCGGGTCGCCTACGTGTGGGACGGCTACTCCGCGGTCACCGAGCCGCAGATGGAGCGGCACATCGACCAGCTCGCCCCGGTCCTGGCCGCGAACGCCGACGTCGTCATGCACCTCGAGGCCGGCTTCTTCGGCGCGTGGGGCGAGTGGCACGAGAGCCCTTATACCGCCGCATCGGAGCAGAACCAGGCGCCGGTCCGCGCCGCACTGGTGAAAAAGCTCCTCAGCAGCACCCCGGCCTCGATGCCGATCGCCATCCGGTACCCGATCTTCAACTACGAGTTCGCCCACGGCACGACCATGACGACGCAGGACCTCGACCGGCTCGGCTTCCACGACGACTGCTTCCTCGCCGACTCGGCCGACATGGGCACGTACGACCAGAACTCGTGGCTGGGCTGGTTCGACGTGTCGGTGAAGAAGCAGTGGGTGTACGACTACGCCACCTCCACCGGCGGCAACAAGATCGTCGGCGGGGAGACCTGCAACGCCAGCGGCGGCAACGACGCGGCCGGCGTGAACGCGCAGTACGAGCTGAGCCACCAGCACTGGACCGAGATCAACGAGGACTACGCGGCCGTCAACACCGACCTGTGGAAGAGCGCGAACATGGCCGCGTCCGGGGTCGACCCGGCCGAGACCCTGTTCACCCGGATCAAGCGCAAGCTGGGCTACCGGCTGCGGCTGGCCGACGCGACCTTCACCAACCCGGCCGCGCCCGGCTCCGGCTTCACGTTCTCGGCGCACCTGGTCAACGACGGATACGCCGGCATCATCAAACCGCGTCCGGTGTACCTCGTGTTCGACAACGGCACCAACCGGTACAACGTGCAGCTCACCGGCCTCGACCCGCGCACCTGGAAGTCCGGGGCCGTGACCGTTGCCACCCAGACCGTGACCCTGCCGGCGATGGTCTCCGGGACGTACAAGCTGGCCCTGTGGCTGCCCGACCAGGCCACCGGGCTGCGCGCGAACCCCGCCTACTCCGTGCGGCTGGCCAACACCGGCACGTGGGACGCGGCCAAGGGCTACAACGTGCTCGCGTCCGCGGTGCGTGTCGGCGCGTGCACGGGCGACTGCACGCCGCCCACCGCACCCACCCTGTCCGCCGGCGCCGTGAGCGGTCAGTCGGTGCCGCTGTCCTGGGCGGGCGCGACGGACAACGTCGGCGTCACCGGCTACCGGCTCTATCGCGACGGTACCTTGCTGGCGTCGCCGACCGGCACGACGTACACGGACACCAACGTGCCGGCCGGGACGCACAGCTACACCGTGGCCGCCCGGGACGCGGCCGGATACGACTCGCCGTCGAGCAACACCGTGAACGTCACCGTGAGCGGCCCCACCGACCCGCCCCCCGTGGGGCTGGTGCTCGACGACTTCGACGGCACGCCGGCCTACCCCGCCGCGGCCAAGAACGACCTCGGGCGGTGGACCGGCGGCAACTGCTTCCTCAACGGGGGCGGCAACGGCGTCGTCTCCGGTGGGGCGCTCGCGCTGCAGTACAACACCTGCGGCTGGTTCGGCTCCGACGTCGGCCAGGACGTGTCCGGCTACACCTACCTCGTCGTGCGGATCAAGGGCGCGACCGGTGGCGAGCAGGCGCACTTCAGCCTGGCGCTGGGCGGTGCGACCAAGGTCTTCGGCGACTTCGTCCTCGACGGCGGCGGGCACCCGGCGATCACCACGGCGTATCAGGACATCAAGGTGCCGATGGCCGCCAACGGCATCAACCGGGCGAGCCCGTCTCAGCTCGCGCTCGGGTTCTGGTACGGCGGCAGCGGCACGGTCACCGTCGACAGCGTCAGCTTCCAATAGTACTTTGTAAAGTTCATAGCAATATTGGCGAGCGGAGGGCAGACCGTGCCAGATCAGGTCATCACCGGTACCGACCTGTCGCGGCTGCGTGAGCTCAACTCGCTGACGGTGGTCCGGGCGCTGCGGGACCAGCCCCCGGCCACCGTCACCGAGCTCGCCAAGCTGACCGGCCTGTCGCGCCCCGCGGTCGACGTGATCGCGCAGGGGCTCGTCACCGGCGGCTGGGCCACCGTCGTCGAGCCGGGCGGCAGCAGCGTCGTGGGCCGCCCGGCCCGCCGATACCGCTTCCGCGCCACCGCCGGCCACGTCATCGGCGTCGACATCGGCGGCCACAAGGTCCTCGCCCTGCTCGCCGACCTCGACGGCAACGTGGTGCACACCACCCGCCGCGCGGTCGCGGCCGACGCCGGGCCGGCCGAGCGCCTGGCCGCCCTCGACCACGTGCTCGCCGACGTGCTGCACGAGGGCGGGAAGTCCGCCGGCGACATCTGGGCCGTGGCCGTCGGCGTCACCGGCCCGGTCGACGCGTCCGGCAAGACCACCCTGTTCACGCCGCTGCCGGGCTGGCAGACGGTCGACCTCGCCGCCCACCTCAAGGACGGCTTCACCTGCCCGATCGTGGTCGAGAACGACTGCAAGCTGGCCGCGCTGGCCGAACGCTGGCGGGGCGTGGCGAGCGACGCCAACGACATCGTCTACCTCCTGGCGGGCATGCGCAACGGCGCCGGCCTCATCATCGACGGCGTCCTGCGCCGCGGCTTCGGCGGCGCCGCGGGCGAGATCGGCGCCCTGCGCGCGGTGCGCTGGCTGACCGCCCCCGAGCACCTGCAGCGCTGCCCCGGCGTCCCGTCGTCCGTCGGCCCGGACGACGCCGCGGCCTGGGTCTTCAACGCGGCCCGGGACGGCAACCGCGACGCCCGCACGGCGGTCAACCGCTACGTGAAGGACCTGGCGGTGGGCACGGCTGCCCTCGTGCTCGCCCTGGACCCGCAGGTCGTCGTCTTCGGCGGCGGCTTCTCGCGCTCGGCCGACCTGGTGCTGGAGCCGCTGCGGCGCGAGCTGGCCAAGCTGTGCCTGCGCATGCCGGAGGTGCGGGCCTCGACCCTGGGCGCGGACAGTGTGGCGCTGGGGGCGCTGCGGCTGGCGCTGAACGAGGTCGACCAGCGGCTGTTCACGGCGGGCCTGAGCGCCCCGGTCGCCCCCCGCCGCGACTGACGGATCTGAGCACGGTCAGCTTGCTGTAGGGAGCTGGCTGTGTGGGTTCGTGGAGCTACGGGAACACGATGATCGGTACCCCACGCAGAGCAGCGGCGTTCTCCGTCAGCGGGCTGGATGCAAGCCCGCACGTGGGAGTGCCCATCGGCGGGGATCATGCGGGTGGGCAGGTAACGGTCGGTGGAGGCGGTGTCGGGAACGGTGAGCACCTCGGCCTGGCCGTCCTGGTCAACCACCTGGATCTGGTCCCCGACAGCGGAATGCGAGATCCGCGCCCACGCCGCAGCGCACCGATCGCTGATCCGCAGCTCCACGTAGGCGGGTCCGACCTGCAGGTCCGCGAATGACGCGGCGTCGACGTCGCAGGCCATGTCGTAGGCGTCCTGGCCGGCGCACGCGGCGCCGTGGCAGCCAACGATCACGATCGGCTGTTGCGCGGATGCTGCCGGGGTGCCGGACGGGCCGGTGTCGCCCAGACGGACAGCCAGCGCGACCATCGTCCCGGTCAGCACACACACGGCGACAGCGGCGAGCAGCCGGCGCCGAGCGCGGAGACGGGACCGGGCCGAACCGGCGGCTCGGCCGGCGGCACCGGCCGTCGGCTGGGACGTGGTCGTGGCAGGTGGGGCCTGCTCGGCGCGTCCACTCCAGCGCACTTCGGCCCGTTCCCACAGCGCGGTCACCCGGTCGACGGGCTCTCCCGTCAGTCGCGCTAGTGCCTCGACCGCGGGCCGGGGCGGCGGCGTCGTTGCGTTGAGGTACCGCTCCCACGATGACTTGCTGTACGTCGTCTTTGCCGCCAGCGCCGCCAGACTCAGGCCGGAGCGGTCTTTGAGCTGCCGCAGCAGCTGGACCAGGTAGGCGACCTCCGGTTCGAGCGAGGCGGGCAGCGGCCGCCACCGGCCGGTCACGTGCGCAGCACGGCCCATGTCTGCGGTCCCACGATCCCGTCGGCCACCAGCCCGTTCGCGCGTTGCAGCTGTATGACGGCCTGTTCGGTGCCTTTGCCGAACAGGCCGTCGATCCGTCCCGGGTCGAGGCCGTGGTGTTTGAGCAGGCATTGCACCTCGACCACGTCCTGGCTTCCGCCGTTGAGGGCGACGAGGCGATCCGAAGTGGTGCTCTGGCCGGCATAGAGGCGGCCGTCGCGTGTGGCGTAGTCGCAGGTGTAGCTCGTCGGCTGCGCGACAGGCGAGGGCTGAGGCGACGGGGTCGACCGGCTTGTGCTGCTCAGCCACACCGTGAGGCCGGCGGCGGCCACAACCGTGATCCCCGCCGCCGCGATCATCCACGGACGCCGCCATCGAGGGGCCGCCGCGGGGACGCTGGAGGCTGTCGGCGCAGCGCCGGAGGCCGGAGCGCGTGCTTCCTGGGCGTGTTCGGCGAGTTCCCACAGTGCCAGCAGCCGCGCCTGGTCAGCTCCGGACAGCGTGCCCAACGCTTCAACCGCCTGACGCGGCGGCAGCACCGTCGCGTTGAGATACCGCTCCCAGGAGGACCTGCTGTAGGGCGTCTTCCGGGCGAGCGTCGCCGTGCTGATCCCCGTCTGATCCTTGAGTTCGCGTAGACGGACGACTAGCTGCCGCACCTGCGGGTCGAGACCGCCGGGCAACGGCTTCCACTGAGCCACGTGATCCCCGTTCGCTATCGCCGTGCTTCTGGGTGATCTGGTGAGTAATGGATCCCCTCCGACAATCCTGTCACCTCATTCATTTGAGGATATCAATGAACCAGTGACAGTCAACCAACGACGAGTCAGCGACCGCCTTGGTGGTCGTCAGCGCTCCTGAAGCGGTCCGGACGGCCGCGCGCCGTCCCAGGGACGCGTCACCCATGGGGGTATCGCCGCAGCTCAGAGCGTTGAACATCCCGTCCTGGCCCACCTTGCCCGCCAGATCTAGCGCGAGCCAGCCCCGTCGCGCACCTTGGACATCGCAAGAGCCGGGCGGCGTGTCTGACCCAGCGCCGCGTCCACGCAAAACGGAGGGACTTCGTGAAACCACAGAAGGTACGGACGACCGCGAATCACGGAAGAACCGCCGTCCGCGGCGCGGCCGTCGCGGTCGCGGCGGCGGTCGCACTACTCGGAATGGAAGAGGGAGGCGTGCTTTGAGGAAGAACCTCGCGACGCTTGTGGCCGTGATCGCGGCCTTCAGTGTCAGCGGCCTCGCGGTCTCGACAACGCCCGCGTCAGCAAGCGCGAGCAGCGGATACATCTCCGGCAGCGGAGACTGGACTGACGATTGGGGTGACGAAGGCCTGCTCTCCACATCGTCGTACGCCCACAGCAACGTTGCCGCCATGTGGCAGGCCATCCTTTGGGCGGACGGCCAATCCGACTATTTCGCCTCCATCGACTGCCGGTTCGGCAGCAAGACCAACGCGGCTACGGAAAGCTGGCAGGATTTCCACCGGCTCTCGGCCGATGGGATCGTCGGAGGCCAGACCCTCACCACGGCGGCGCGCTACCTACGCGGCCCGGCCCCCGGCACCTCCGGCTACCTGACGCTCACCTACATCGGCCACTGGCTGGGAGGAAGCGCAAGCAGCGACGAAACCGGCAGATACGTGACGTTCACCCGGAACACGAGTGGGCAATGGGGCATGTACGTCGGCAGTGATCACCACCTGTTGTCCTACACGTCCGCGAACTTCAACCAGTGCGCCTGACCCGTCAGCGCGTCGCTCGGCAACTGAGCCAGACTCGGTGGCCTGCCGCTGGCCGAGTCGGCTCGGCGCGCTTCGAGGTGAGCCGGCCCCGCAGCCGCCGGCTTGACTGATCCGCCCTGCCGCGGCGTCCCCGGCCGAACTGGCCGGGGACGCCGCGAATCCGCTGTCGCCCTCGCGACGGTGCCGGCATCGGGGCCCTGCGGCATCACCGCCCGCGCCGCACAGGTGCAAGATCAAGCTAGCGCGTCAGGTCGCGCTCGTACCAGGTGCCGGGCTTCCCGCCGACGTGGGCCGGGTCGGCCGGCCCGACCGGGACGAACCCGGCCTTGGTCAGCACCCGCTGGGACGCGGCATGCTGGCTGGTGGTGGCCGCCCGCAGTGTGTGCAGCCCGTGCTGGGACGTCGCCAGCCGGCACAGCTCCCGGACGGTCGCGGTCGCCACGCCGCGGCCGGAGACATGCTGCGCGACCCGGTAGCCGAGGGTCGCGGTGCGGTCCTGGATGTCGTACAGGTTGAACCTGCCGAGCACCGAGCCGTCGTCGGCGACGAGCGCGTAGAAGGCGCAGATGCCGGCCTCCTGCTCGGCCAGCAGGGCGTTGTAGCGGTCGGTGAACCGGTCGAAGTAGTCGTCGCCGCGGTCGGAGATCCAGGCGGCGAAGTAGGCGCGGTTCGCCAGCTCGAAGGCCAGGACCGCCGGGGCGTGACCGGCGTGCAGCCGCTCCAGCTCGGGCATCGCCCGACTGTACTGCGCAGCGACGTCGGCCTACGCGAGCAGGTCGTCCATCACGGCGCCGATGCGGCGGGCGGCGAGGACCCCGGTCAGCCCGGCGGCCGTCGCGAGCAGGGCCTCGCGGCTCGCCCGGTCGCCGAGGGCGTCCGTGAGCCGCTCGCCGCGGCCCAGCGCGAAGAACAGCCCGACGTTCGCGCCGATGCGGGTGGCCAGGGCCCAGAGTTCGCGGGCCGCCGCGGTGTCGCCGCGGAAGGCGGCCAGCTCGGCGCCGCCCATGGCCCAGGCCCCGAACAGCGGGCGGTCGTGGGCGGCCAGCACGTCGGCGCGGCAGTCCCGCAGGGCCTCCGCGGCGCGGGCGCCGGCTCCGGCGGCCGGGCGGGCCTCGGCGACCCAGAGATCCAGCACGGCACCCGCGATGCGGAACTCGATCCCGGCCTCCGTCGCGCCGGCAGCGGTCCGCAGCAGGGCCTCGGCGTGGGTCAGCGCCTCGTCGTGCCGCTCGCGGCGCCAGGCCAGCTGGGCGAGGCCGAGGTGCGCCTGGCCGAGGTCGACCTCGTCGGCCTGCTCCGAGCCGGCGATCTCCAGCAGGCGGCGCTCGGCCTCCGTGTCGCCGGCCAGGGCCAGGTGGGTGTCGAGCACGGCCCGGGCCGAGCGGGCGTCCTGGGCCGCGCCGACTAGGTCGAGGTGGCGCTCGCTGCGGCGCAGCCACTCGTCGGTGCGTGCGCCGGGGCCGGCGTTGAGCGCGTGCCCGGCGGCGTGGGCGGCCATCCCCATGCCCCAGTGGTCGCCGACGGCCTCGAAGCGGCGGTAGGCGAGCTCCGCGTCCGGCCGCGGCCCGGCGTTGTCCAGCAGGACGGCGCGGATGAAATGGCCCATGCCCTGGACGTACGGGTCCGGGTGGGCGACGAGCAGCGCGGCGTCGGCCAGGCTGCGGTCCGGGTCGGCCTGCTCCAGTCCGGGCAGCGCCGTGGCCAGCGCGACCGTCCGGGGCCGCACCTCGCCGGGGCGCTGGGCGAGCAGGTTGCGCAGGGCGCGGCGGGCCAGCGCGTTGAGCCGCAACGGGCCGGTGTTGCCGGCGTTGACGCCGATGAGCACCAGCAGCCAGGCGAGCCGATCGGCGTGCGGCCGCGGTCCTGCGGCGGCCGCTGGTTGCTGGATCGCCGAGCGTCTCCGGGCGGCCGGGTCGTCGAGGCGCAGCAGCGTGCGCGCCACGGCGCTGGCCTCGTGATGCTGCCCGCGTACCGTCCACAGCTGCAGCAGCGCCCCGGCGATGTCGACCGCGGCCGGCTCGTCGTCGTGCTCGATCGCCCAGCGCAGGGCGGCGAGGAGGTTCTCCTGGTCGGCCGCGCAGCCCGCGATCGCCTCGAGCTGCCGCGGGCCGATGAAGTCGCCGATCAGCGCGACGGCCCGGCGCGCGGCCCACGCGACCAGCCCGGCCATGGCCGCCCGCCGCCCGCCGGACGCGACGAGCCGCGCCTCGCCGTATTCGCGGACGGTCTCCAGCATGCGGTAGCGGTCGCGGTCCAGGCGCAACAGGGACTGCTCGACCAGGATCGACAGGCCCCGGCGGACGTCGGCGCCACCGGCCACGGCCGTCGCGGTGTCGGCGGTGAACGGAGCCGGGATCACCGCCAGCCGTTCGAGCAGGTCGCGCTCGGCGGGGCCGAGCAGTTCGCGGCTCCAGTCGACCATCGCCCACAGGCTGGCGTGGCGCTCGGGCAGGCCGCGCAGGGCGTCGTCGAGCAGGGCGAACCGGTCGGTGAGGCCGGCCAGGACGTCGTCGATCGGCATGTGCCGCAGCCGGGCGGCGGCCAGTTCGAGGGCGAGCGGCAGGTTGTCGAGCCGGTTGACGAGTGCGAGCGCCCGCTCCCGCGGCCAGGCCGGCACCGAGCCGCCGGCGCGGACGCGGGCCTCCAGCAGGGCGATCGCCTCGTCGTCGGGCAGCGCGGGCAGCCGGTGGACGACCTCGCCGACCAGACCCAGCGGCGCCCGGCTGGTGGCCAGGACGCCGGCCTCGGGCGGCGCCACGGCCAGCAGCTCGGCCACGACCTGCGCGGCGGCGCCGAGGACGTGTTCACAGTTGTCGAGCACGAGCAGCCCGTCGAACTCGGCCTCGGTCAGCACCGCGAGGACGGCCGGCCGAACCTCGGACGGCGAGCGCAGCCCCGCCAGCTCGACGACGTGCACGGGCCGGGAGCCGCTGAGCGAGCGGGCGAGCTCGGCGGCCAGGCGGGTCTTGCCCGCCCCGCCCGTCGCGACGACGGTGACCAGCGGCGCCTCCAGCAGCGCCCGGCCGACGGCGGCGAGGTCCGGCTCGCGGCCCACCAGCGGGGTCACGGCCCGGCGCCAGGCGGCGGGGAGACCGGCCGCCGGTCGGGGCCGGGCGGTCCGCAGCTGCCCCCGCAGCAGGGCCAGGTGCGCGTCGGCGAGGGCGGGGGAGGGGTCGGCGCCGTACCGCTCGGCCAGCTCCTCACGCACCCGCCCGACCAGGTCGAGCGCCTCGGCGCCGCGGCCCTGCGCCGCGAGGACCCGCACGAGCAGCGCGGCGGCGGGCTCGTCGGGCGGCACCCGGGTCGCCAACCGGCGCAGGTCGGCCTCGTCGAACGGCCCGCCCGCGGCCAGCGCGGCCTCCGCCCGCAGGGTCACGACGTCGCCGAAGAGCCGGGCGATGCCGGCCTCGTCCAGCTCCGGGATCTGCGGGAACAGCGCCCGCGCCTCGTCGGCGCGGTCCCGCGCGCGGACCGCGTCGCCCGCCGTCAGCGCCTGCCGGCCCCGGTCGGTCAGCTCGCGGACGGTGACGGCGTCGATCTCCACCTCGCCGGCCGGGATCCGGTAGCCGCCGGGCGCCGCGAGGACCGGCACACCGAGGCGGCGCACGCGGCCGACCAGGGCCTGCACGGCGCCGGTGGCGTCGTCGGGCGGCGCGCCGAGCCAGACCGCGTCGATCAGCGCGCCGGTGGAGACGGTGCGGCCCCGGGCGTCGACGAGCTCGCGGATCACCGCGGCCAGGCGGTCGCCCCGCACCGGCCGGCCGTCGACGGCCAGGGGCCCGAGCGTCGTGATCCGCACGCCCTCATCATCGCGCACCGGGCCGGGTCAGATTGGAATCGGACTTAGCGCCTGTCAGGCGATAAATCTGGTAAGTCGTGGCACGAAGTGCCCGACTTATCGCGCCCCGGAGAGCAGGGAGACCAGGTTCTCGGCCGCGTCGGCGCCCAGCAGCACGGCGTTGTTGACCGCGCCCTCCGTCCCCGCCGCCGCGCTTCGCGGGAACATCGCCTCCTCATACGACGTGAGCGCGGCCTCCACGTCGCCGGGAGAAGCCGCGATGGCCAAGCCGAGCTCGGCGCCGTCCTGCATCGCCAGGTTCGCGCCCTCGCCGTTCGGCGGCTGCAGGTGCGCGGCATCGCCGAGCAGGGTCACGCCCGGCACGCGGTTCCAGCGCAGGTCGGTCGGCAGCGCGTAGTGGGGCCGCAGGACCGGGGGCGTGTCGCTGTGCGTGATCAGGGCGGTCAGCGAAGGGGCCCAGCCCTCGACTTCCCGCGCGATCCGGGCCGTGGCCGCGGCCGGGGAGCCGAAGTCGATGGCCGTGAACCACTCCAGGGGCCGGGACAGCCAGAGGTACGCGTGCAGGTTCCCGTCGGCCTCCCGATGGACCAGGAACAGTTTGCCGCTCGCGCGCGTGTCGAAGGCGAACAGCGCACCGCCGCCGACGGCTCGGGCGGCCGCCGGGTGGCGGCGGTCGGCGTCGAACAGGAAGGTCTCGATCGCGGCGGTGCCGCCGTACGCGGCAGTGGCGTCCGTGAGCAGGGGACGGACCCGCGACCAGGCCCCGTCGGCGCCGACGAGCACGTCGGTGACGACGGACGCGCCGTCCGCGAAGGTCAGCTCGTAGGAGCCGCGACCGCGTACGGCGGTGACCTTGTGGCCCCAGCGGACGGTCCCGGGCGGCAGCGAGTCGAGCAGCATCCGGCGCAGCGCCGCGCGGGGGACCTCGGGGCTGTCGCCGGAGCCGTCGTCGGGCTTGTCGAACAGCACGGTGCCGTCGCGGTCGACGACCCGGTAGGCCTCGCGGCCGGGCAGGACGATCCGGCGGAACTGCGCCGTCAGGCCGGCGGCGGCCAGGGCCGGCTGGCCGTTGTACTCATGGATGTCGAGCAGCCCGCCCTGGGCCCGGTCCGCAGGCGAGCGCTCGGCCTCGTACACGGTGGACGGGATGCCGTGCACGTGCAGGACACGGGCCAGGACGAGGCCGCCGAGTCCGGCACCGACGATCGTGACTGAAGGGTTCGTCATGCCGGGAGCCTGCGCGGGCCCGCCGACACGGGAGCGACACGGCGCCGACACGGCATCGTTCGTGGGACCCCGGCACGACTTCGATCAGGAATCGAGAAGTGCGGGCCGAGGGGCGCACCTAGGCTCGAACGCATGACGAACATCGAGAACCTGGGCATCAAGACCGTGCTGCACCCCGTCTCCGACCTCGGCAAGGCCAAGGCCGTCTACACCGCACTGCTGGGCCTCGAGCCGCAGCACGACTCCGCGTACTACGTCGGCTACGACGTCGCCGGGCAGCACATCGGGCTCGTGCCCAACCGTGGCCCGCAGGGCGAGACGGCGCCGGTGGCCTACTGGCACGTCTCGGACATCACGGGGAAGATCACCGAGATCACCTCGGCCGGCGGCACCGTCAAGGAGGCCGCGCACGACGTGGGCAACGGGCGCCTGGTGGCCACCGTTCTCGACGCCGACGGCAACGTCCTCGGTCTGCTGCAGGACCAGTGAGCGCTCCCGGCCCCCGCTCCCGCGCGCGGCGCCAGACCGGCGCGCGGGAGCGGTGAGGAGCATGAACGGCCGCCGGACTTCGTAGGGAGACGACATGGGCAGGCACGCCGCTGACCGCCACGACCTGATCCGCGTGACGGGCGCGCGCGAGAACAATCTCAAGGACGTCAGCATCGAGCTGCCCAAGCGCCGGTTGACGGTGTTCACGGGCGTCTCCGGCTCGGGCAAGAGCTCGCTGGTGTTCAGCACGATCGCGGCCGAGTCGCAGCGGCTGATCAACGAGACGTACAGCTCGTTCGTGCAGGGCTTCATGCCCGCCCTGGCCCGGCCCGAGGTCGACCGGCTGGAGGGGCTGACCACCGCCCTCGTCGTGGACCAGCAGCGGCTCGGCACCGATCCGCGCTCCACGGTCGGCACGGCCACCGACGCCAACGCGATGCTGCGGATCCTCTTCAGCCGGCTCGGGCAGCCGCACATCGGCGGCCCGAACGCGTTCTCGTTCAACGTCCCGTCGGTGCGGGCGAGCGGCGCCATCACCGTCGAGCGCGGCAACCGCTCGACGGTCCGGGCCACCTTCGAGCGCCTCGGCGGCATGTGCCCGCGGTGCGAGGGCCGCGGCTCGGTCACCGAGCTCGACCTGACCCAGCTCTACGACGCGGACAAGTCGCTGGCCGAGGGTGCGATCACGGTGCCCGGCTACAGCATGGACGGCTGGTACGGCCGGATCTTCCTCGGCTGCGGCTTCTTCGACCCGGACAGGCCCATCAAGCAGTTCACCAAGCGCGAGCTGGCCGACTTCCTGCACAAGGAGCCGACCAGGATCAAGGTCGACGGGGTCAACCTGACCTACGAAGGCCTCATCCCGAAGCTTCAGAAGTCCATGCTGGCCAAGGACGTCGACGCCCTCCAGCCGCACGTGCGCGCCTTCGTCGAGCGGGCGGTCGCGTTCCGGACCTGCCCGGAGTGCGACGGCACCCGCCTGGCCGGGCCGGCCCGCACCGCGAAGGTCCGGGGCATCAGCATCGCCGACGCGTGCGCGATGCAGATCAGCGACCTGGCCGAGTGGGTCCGCGGGCTGGACGAGCCGTCGGTGGCGCCGGTGCTGGAGGGGCTGCGCCACGCGCTGGACGGGTTCGTGCGCATCGGTCTGGGGTACCTCTGCCTGGACCGCCCCGCCGCAACGCTCTCGGGCGGCGAGGCCCAGCGGGTCAAGCTGGTCCGGCACCTCGGCTCGCCGCTGACCGACGTGACGTACGTCTTCGACGAGCCCACCGTCGGCCTGCACCCGCACGACATCGCGCGCATGCACGAGCTGCTGCTGCAGCTGCGCGACAACGGCAACACGGTGCTCGTCATCGAGCACAAGCCGGAGACGATCGCGATCGCCGACCACGTCGTCGACCTCGGCCCGGGCGCCGGCAGCGCGGGCGGCCAGGTCATGTTCGCGGGCACCGTGGCGCAGCTGCGCGAGAGCGACACGGTCACCGGGCGGCACCTCGCCGACCGGGTCGCGCTCAAGGACGCGGTCCGCAAGCCGACGGGGATGCTGGAGATCCGCGGCGCGAACGCGAACAACCTGCGCGACGTGGACGTCGACGTCCCGCTCGGCGTGCTGACCGTGATCACCGGTGTCGCCGGCTCCGGCAAGAGCTCGCTCATGCACGCCTCGGTCCCGCCGGGGGCCGGGGTCGTGGCGGTGGACCAGGGGACCATCAAGGGCTCGCGGCGCAGCAACCCGGCGACGTACACGGGGCTGCTCGAGCCCATCCGCAAGGCGTTCGCGAAGGCCAACGGCGTCAAGCCGGCCCTGTTCAGCGCGAACTCCGAGGGCGCCTGCCCGACCTGCAACGGCGCCGGGGTCGTCTACACCGACCTCGGCATGATGGCGGGCGTCTCCTCCGTGTGCGACGAGTGCGACGGCAAGCGCTTCGAGGCGTCGGTGCTGCGGTACAAGCTGGGCGGGTACGACATCAGCGAGGTGCTCGCCATGCCGGTCACCGAGGCCGGGGCGTTCTTCGCCGACGGCGAGGCCAGGCTGCCCGCCGCGCACGCGATCCTGGCGCGCCTGGCCGATGTCGGCCTGGGCTACCTCGGCATCGGCCAGCCCCTGGCGACCCTCTCCGGCGGCGAGCGCCAGCGGCTGAAGCTGGCCACGCACATGGCCGGCAAGGGCGGCGTGTACGTCCTCGACGAGCCGACCAGCGGCCTGCACCTCGCCGACGTGGAGCAGCTGCTCGGCCTGCTGGACCGGCTGGTCGACGCCGGCAAGTCGGTCATCGTGATCGAGCACCACCAGGCGGTCATGGCCCACGCCGACTGGATCATCGACCTCGGCCCCGGCGCCGGCCACGACGGCGGCCGCGTGGTGTTCGAGGGCACACCGGCACAGCTGGTCGCGGCCCGCTCGACGGTGACCGGCGAGCACCTGGCGCGGTACGTGGCCCGCTGACACGGCACCGGCCGCGGCCTACTCCTGCTGCTGCAGCAGGTAGGTCGTGGCCGGGGCGAAGAACAGCGAGCCGGTGACCGGGGTCGAGAAGTCCAGGATGCGGTCGTGCGGGTCGTCGAGGAACATGCGCTCCAGCATGTGCTCGATGATCGACGGGGTGCGGGAGTAGCCGATGAAGTAGGTGCCGAACTCGCCCCGGCCCGCGGAGCCGAAGGGCATGTTGTCGCGCAGGATCTTCGGGCCGATGTCGGTGCGCGCGACGTGTGAGTCGGGCGGCTTGCCGGCCAGCTCCACATTGGACAGTTTGTGGCGGCCCATCGCGCGCTCCTGCTCCTCGACCGGCAGCGCGTTCCAGGCCTCGAGGTCGTGCAGGTACTTCTGCACGATCACGTAGCTGCCGCCCGCGAAGACCGGGTCCTCCTCGCCGACGAGCACGGCGTCGCGGGCCGCCGCGCCGGTCGGGTTCTCGGTGCCGTCCACGAAGCCGAGCAGGTCGCGCACGTCGAGGTACTTGAAGCCGTACACCTCGTCCTGCATCGTGGTCGCCGGGCGCATGCGCCGCATGATCTCGGCGCCGAGCGCGAAGCACAGGTCCAGGCGCTGGGCGCGGATGTGGAAGAGCAGATCCCCGGGTGTACCGACGGCCTGGTGCGCGGGTCCGTAGAGGTTCCGGAACGGGTGCAGGTCGGCGGGGCGCGGGCCGGCGAAGAGCCGGTCCCACGCGTTCGAGCCGATGCCGGCGACGCAGCTGAGGCGGCCCTGCGGCGCGTTGAACCCGAGGGCGCGCTGCAGCGCCGGCAGGTCGGCGAGCAGGTCCCGGGCCGTGGACTCCCCGCCCGGGTCGAGGGTGACCACGAGAAACAGGGCGGTGCGGGTCAGCGGGCTCAGCACGGCCTGCGGCTCGATGCGCACGATCGCGGGGACTACCCCGCTCGCCCGCGACTATGCGCGGCCGGGGTCCGCTCCACCGCCGTCTCCCCCTTGACCTGGAGCGCGCTCCAGGTGCCAGGGTCTTGCGCATGACGCAGACTCGGCAGTCCCCGCTCGTGCTCGGGGCGATGATGTTCGGTACCGCCGTCGACGAGGACACGTCGTTCGCGCTGCTCGACCGGTTCGTCGAGCGCGGCGGCGCCTGGATCGACACGGCCGACTGCTACGCGTTCTGGGCCGCCGGCGACGGCCGGGGCGGCGCCAGCGAGCGCGTGCTCGGGCGGTGGCTCGCGGCCCGGCCCGGCGTGCGGGAACGGGTGCGGATCGCCACCAAGCTCGGGGCCGAGCCCCTCGAACCCGGTTCGTGGCCGGCCCGCCGGGAGGGGTTGAGCGCGGCGGCGGTACGGCACGCCTTCGCCGGAAGCCTCGACCGCCTCGGCATCGACCGCGTCGACCTGCTCTGGCTGCACCAGGAGGACCGTTCGGTGCCGATCGAGGAGACCGTCGACGCCCTCGCCGGGCTCGCCGCGGACCGGTTCGGGGTGTCCAACCACCCCGCGTGGCTCGTCGAGCGCGGCCGCGCCCACGCGCTGCGGTCCGGGGCCAGGCCGTTCGACGCCCTGCAGCTCAACGCCACCTACCTGCGGCCCCGCCCCGGCACGCTCCCGCCCGGCGTCGAGCACCGCTTCGGCGTGCTCAGCGACGAGCAGGCCGACTACGCCGCCGAGCACGGGATGGCCGTGTGGGCGTACACGCCGCTGCTCTCCGGCGCCTACGACAACCCGGCGAAGGCGATCCCGCCGGTGTACGACCACCCGGGCAACGCGGCCCGCCTGCGGGTGCTCGACGCCGTCGCCGCCGAGACCGGGGCCGCGCGCGGGCAGGTGGTGCTGGCGTGGCTACTGCGCCGGGGCCTGCGCCCGATGCTCGGCGGCAGCAAGCCGCACCAGCTCGACACCGCGCTGGACGGCGTCGAGCTGGAGCTGAGCGACGAGCAGATGGAGCGGCTCAGCGCGGCGGACCGGTTCGCGTGGGCGAGCCCTTACGCCGAGCGCTGAGCGGCCTCAGCACAGGGCCGCGTCGACGCTGCCCGTCACGTCCTTGACCATGTCGAGCGACGTCGGCAGCCCGGTGACGGCGACGACGGCGCCGCGGCCGTCCGTGGTCACGAGGTTGCGCGTCTCGAAGCCCTGGATGTCGCCGCCGTGGCCCCAGGCGACGCCGCCGCAGGGCAGCTCGTGGCGGGCGATGCCCAGGCCGTACGACCAATGCTGCGTCGGCTCGAAGTCCGCCGCGGGGACGGTCGTCAGCATGGCCTGCTGCTGGGCCGGTCGCAGCAGCCGGCCGGCGACGAGCGCCTCGAAGAACGCCCGCAGGTCCGACGGCGTCGAGACGAGCTGGCCCGCGGACCACCCGAGCGACGGGTCCATCTCGGTGACGTCGACCCACGGGGCGCCCGGCGCGACGGCGACGTAGCCCTGCGGGTGGCGGCCCCGCAGCCGCTGCTCGCCGACGCCCGGCCAGTACGTGTCGCGCAGGCGCAGCGGCTCGATGACGCGCCGCGTGATCTCTTCGCCGATGGGCCGCTGGGTCACCCGTTCGGCGATGAGCCCGGCGAGGACGTAGTTGGTGTTGCTGTACTCCCACTTCGCCCCGGGCGCGAAGCTCGGCGGCTTCGTGAGCGCCGCGTCCACGAGCCGCCGCGGCTCGAAGTACGCGTGGCTGAGCGCGACCAGATCGTCGGGCCGGGCGAACAGCACGTCGTCGTAGTCGGGCAGCCCGCTCGTCTGCTGCAGCAGCTGGTGCACCGTGATGCGGGACCCGTCGTTGCCGTTGCCGTGCACGATCCCGGGCAGGTAGTGCTCGACGCTCTGCTCCAGCTCGATCTTGCCCTCCCCGACGAGCTGCAGCACGACGACGGCCGTGAACGTCTTGGTGTTGCTGCCGATGCGCACCTGCCCGTTGACCGGCACCTTGTCGCCGGCGGTGGCGTCGCGGACGCGGCCGTCGCGGCCGCGCACGGAGGCGAGCGCGCCCGGGAAGCCGTCGTCGCGCACGAGGTGTTCGAGCTGTGTCCGGACGCCGTCGCGCCCCGGGTCGGCGAGCGCGGGCGGCACGGCCACGACCCCGGCCGCGAGGACGGCCGAGACCCCGGCCGCGACGAGAACACGTGTATTCGTTGGCATGCATCGAACGCTATGAGCGCCACGGCCCCGGGGCGATGCAGCCCACTGGCCGATCGTGGTAGCGCAGGCTGTACCTCGGTGATTCCCGCCGCGCCTACCGGGCGGCGCGGAGGCCGGCCAGCAGGATGTCGAGGTAGCGGTCCGCGGCGCCCGCGTCGGTGCCCGCGTCGACCGCGTGCTGCACGCCGCAGATCAGCCGCCGCACGTCGTCGGCGTCGACGTCGGGGCGGATCACGCCCTCGGCCCGGGCCCGTGCCAGGACCGTCGTCACCGCGGCGCCGAGCCGGGCGTGCAGGTCCGTCGTCGCGTCCAGGCAGGCGGGCTGGGCCGAGGCCAGCACGAGCGCCAGCGTCGGGTCGTCGCGCAGCAGCCGCAGCGCGTCGCGCAGCAGGGTCGCGAAGCCGGTGGCCGGCTCGGGGTCGGCCGCGGCCGCCTCGGCGTCGGTGACGAGCGCCCCGAGGCTCTGCGCCGCGAGGGCCTCCAGCAGCGCCTGGCGGCTCGCGAAGTGCCGGTATGCGGTGCCGACGCCCACGCCGGCGTCCTTGGCGATGGCGTTCATGGGCAGGTCCAGGTCGCCGGCGCGCACGCGTTCCCGGGCGGCCGCGAGCATCTGGGCCCGAACCCGGGCGGAGTCGGCGCGGAGCGTCACAGCTAGAGGATAACTCATCCGTTCTGTGCTACGGTCGGGCCATCAGCGGATAGATTATCCGTTCTGGGAAGGGGACCGTCATGGACATGGCCGGGCGTACCGTCATCGTGACCGGGGCCAGCAGCGGGCTCGGGCAGGCCGTCGGGCGCGAGCTCGAACGGCGCGGCGCGCACGTCATCGCGGCCGTGCGCACGCCGGCCCGGGCGGCCGGGTTCGACGCGCGGGTGCTGGACCTCAACGACCTCGACTCCGTGCGCGCGTTCGCGGCGGGCGTCGGGGAGCCGGTCGACGTGCTCGTGAACAACGCGGGCATCGGCAACCGGCCGCGGGAGCTGAGCGCGCAGGGCTTCGAGAGCACGTTCGCCACCAACTTCCTCGGCCACTTCGCGCTGACCGGCCTGCTGCTCGACCGGATGCGCGACGACGGCCGGGCGCGGATCGTGCACGTGGGCCCAGCCGCGCCGGGCGGGCGTTCATGAGCGTGCTGCAGGCGGCCGTCGGCCGGCCCGCCGACCGCGCGGCGATCCCGATCCTCTACGCGGCCACCGACCCGGCCGCGCGCCCGGGCGACTTCATCGGCCCGCGCCTGCGCAAGTGGGACGACCGCGTGCACGCCGGCGCGATCGCCCCGCACGCGGCCGACCCGGCCCTCGCCGCGCGCCTGTGGGCCGTCGCGGAGGACGCCACCGGCGTGCGGTTCGCCCTGGACGGCACTACAGCGCCTCTCGCAGCAGGTCCCGCGCCTCGGCGCCGCCGTCCAGCTGCCGGTTGACCCGGCGGGTGCACCGCCACCCCTCGGCGGTCCGCACGAACTCCCACCGGTTGACGCCGGTGCGCCAGGTGCGGAACGTGTCCGTCGCCTCGTCGCGCAGCACCAGCTGTGAGTAGGCGATGGCGACGGCCCGATCGCCGTCGACGCGCAGGTGCGGCAGGCCCTGCAGGTGGGCGGCGCCGGCCTGGATCAGCCCCTGGTGCGGCTCGCCGGTCACCATGCCGGCGATCGCCGCCCGGCCGTGCAGCGGCGCCGGGTCCACGTCGTAGACGCCGTCGTCGGTCCACAGCCCGGCGGCCGGCTCCGGGGAGCCGCTGTCCACCGCGGGTCCGTAGGTGGCCAGCAGCTGCATGAGCGCCAGCCGGTCCTCGAGCTCACGGACCCGGCGCTGCAGGTCGGCGAGCACCTCGTCACGCTGCGGCATCGAAGGCCTCCGGGAAGAGTCGGCGCAGCGCCTCGAGCTGCTCGACGCAGTGCTCCACGCTTCGGTGACGCAGGACGATGTTCAGCATCGTGGCGCCGGCCGCGTGGAACTCCTCGACGTGCCGCCGCGCCTCGCCGGGCTCGGCGATCGGGTCCAGCGGCGGCGGGTTGAGGATCACCTCGAAGCCCTCCGGCCGCTCGGCGGCGGCCAGCATCGCCCCGATCCGCTCCGGCGGCAGGCCGAACGGCACCCAGGCGTCGCCGAGCTCGGCGGCCCGGCGCAGCGAGCGCGGGGTGTACCCGCCGATCCACAGCGGCACCCGGGTCCGCGGCGCGTGCGGGTCGACGAGGAGGTCCCGGAACGCGTAGTGGGTGCCCTCGTACTCGGGCACCGCCCGGCCCCACGCGGCCCGGATGGCCGCGATCGCGTCGTCGGCCGCGGCGCCCCGCCCGTCGAAGTCGGCCCCCAGCAGCGCGAACTCCTCCGCGAGGCTGCCGACGCCGAGGCCGAGGACGACCCGCCCGCCGCTGAGCAGGTCGAGGGTGCCGTACCGCTTCGCGATGGCCAGCGGGTGGTGGTAGCCGAGCACGAGCACGTGGGTGGCCAGCCGGATGCGAGTCGTGTGCGCCGCGAGGAAGCCCAGGGTCGCGAGGGGGTCCCAGTAGGTGCCGCCGGCCCGCGCGGCGATGCGCACCGGCACGCCGACGTGCTCGCTGCAGGTCAGGTGGTGGTACCCGAGCCGGTCCGCCGCCACCGCGACCCGGACCAGCTCGGCCGGGCCCGCACCGGCCTCCCAGGGGCTGGACTGCCCGGGCGGCCGGAAGACGACGGGGCTGAGGATGCCGAACCGCATGCCGTAGGCTACCAAGCGCTTGCTTGATTCGGAACAGTGGATAACGCTTTTCCGCGATCCGAGGGTTAGTTCACAAACGCTATGGCGAAAACCCCGGCATTCGTACCGTCAATCGCCGTGCGCACCACGGCGAAGCTGATCGCGGCCGCCAGCCTGGCCGCCGTCACCTGGCTGTGGCTCACGGGCCTGGCGACGTCGGCGCCCGGGCTCGCGGCCGCCGGGCGCCTCGCCGCGCTGTGGTCGACGGACCTGCTCCTGCTGCAGGTGCTGCTCATCGCGCGGATCCCCTGGGTCGAGCGGGCGTTCGGCCGCGACACGCTCGGCGCCTGGCACCGCTGGACCGGCTCGGCCTCGTTCGTGCTGCTGCTCGCGCACGCCGGGCTCGCGCTCGCCGCCTCCGCCCGGCGCGCGGGCACCGATCCGCTGCACCAGCTGGGGACGCTGCTGAGCGTGTACCGGGGCATGTGGCCGGCGCTGCTGGGCCTGCTCGCGCTCGTGCTCGTGACGGCGACCTCGCTGCGGCCGGTCCGGCGCCGGATGCGGTACGAGACCTGGCACCTGCTGCACCTGTACGCGTACGCCGGCATCGCCCTCGCCGTCCCGCACGAGCTGTGGCTGGGCAGCGACTTCGCCTCCCCGGCGGCGCGGGCGTTCTGGTGGGCCATGTACGCGGCCGCGGCCGGCTCCACCGTGGTCTTCCGCCTCGGCCTGCCGGTCTGGCGCACGCTGCGGCACCGGCTCACCGTCGACCGCGTCGTCGAGGAGGCGCCGGGGCTGGTCTCCGTGTACCTGCGCGGCCGCCGCCTGGACCGGCTGCCGGCGCGCGCGGGGCAGTACTTCGTCTGGCGGTTCCTGGACGGCCACGGGGCACTGCTGGGCAAGCCGTTCTCGCTGTCGGGGCCGCCGGGCCGCGACCGGCTGCGCATCACCGTGAAGACCGTCGGCGCGGGCACGGCCCGGGTGGCCCGGCTGCGACCGGGCACCCGGGTCGTCATCGAGGGCCCGTACGGCCGGATGACCGCCGGCACCTACTCGGGCGGCCCGGTGACCATGTTCGCCTGCGGCATCGGGGTCACGCCGCTGCTGGCCCTGCTGTGGGACCTGCCCTACGGCCATGGCAAGGCGACACTGGTGTACCGCACCCGCCACCCCCACGACGTGGCCTTCCTGCCCGAGCTGGAGTGGCTCGCCCGCGACCGCGGCGTCCGGCTGGTCCCGCTCGTCGGCCCGCGCGCCTCGGCCGGCTCCTGGCTCCCCGTCGGCTACGCCGACTACGACGACCTGGCCGCCCTGCGCTCGCTGGCCCCCGACCTCGCCGAGCACGACGTGTACGTGTGCGGCCCCGACCCGTGGACCGACGCGGTCCTGCGCGCCGCCCGCCGCGTCGGCGTCCCCGCCCCGCGCCTGCACCGCGAGCGCTTCGCCTGGTGAGCCGGGCCGGCCCGCGCCGCCCCGGCGGTCGCTCACCGGCCCGGCACCAGCTCGCCGGCCGTCGCGCCGGTCTCCGGGATGCGCCGGTGCGGGGGCACGACTCAGCCGGGGACGTGCAGGACGGCGTCGACGCCGGCGACGGTGTCCGCGTCCAGCGGGAAGTAGCCCATCTGGGGTGTGATGTCGGTGCGGGTGCGCGCGGCCGGGACCTCGCAGGCCGGGGTCAGGCCCGGGCGCAGCCGCCCCTCGTAGGTGTCCGGATCGGGCGCGCCGAGGCCCTTGACCGCGCTGGTGCCGAGGCTGCCGGCGATGACCTGGTACCGGGCGCCCAGCAGCGGCGCGACGATCGACCCGGCGCCGCTCCAGCTCAGCTCCAGCTCGCCGATCGTCCAGCGGCTCGGGCCGCGGCGCAGGTGGAGGTTGTGACCGTAGAGCAGCGCCGGGGTGTCCCGCAGGTCGAGGATGTTCTCGGCGATGAGCACGTCGCGCACGGCCATCAGCCGCGACACCCGCACGCTGTGGTCGAGCCCGGGGATCGAGCAGGCGCGGTGGTACCGCAGCAGCTGCATCCCGCCCGTCAGCTGCGTCCGGGCCCGGCGCCACGCCGCGGTGGACGTGGCCGCGATCAGCGACGGCGCCCGCATGTGCAGCTCGGTCCACATCTGCTCGGCGATCGTGCGCAGCTCGGCGGCCTCGGGGCCGGAGCCGGGCGACTGCGCCGGATCGAGCACGGCCTCGGTCCGCGACCACCGCTCGTCGTCGCCGGCGAGCCGGTCGAGATCCAGGTCCAGACCCAGATAGCCGCGGGCGTGCTCGAGGTGGCCCCGCGGGCTCGGCGCGCTCATGTTCTCGGTGGGCGCGTCGAAGCCCTGCAGCGAGAGCCGCTCGTGCGGCGGCCGTGCCGCGTTGTGCTCCCGCATCCACACGACCAGCTCGCGGTTGGCCGCCAGCCGGCCCCACCCGTGCGAGAAGCCGTCGCGCAGCACCGTGTCGAGGTCCCCGACGCCGTCGCGCACGTAGTCGTCGACGAGCATCGCCGCGACCCGGTCGATCTCGAGCGCGATGGTGCGGAAGCCCCGGCCGGCGAGCTCGGCGAACAGCTCGTTGCGCCGGCGGGGGACGGCGTCCTCGAGGTGCGTCGGCTCACCGAACGCCAGCAGCTCGCAGGACTCAGGTACGAAGGTCATGCACATGGATCGTAACGCTGGAACAGCGGTTGAAACTTCGCCGGAAATCCGCCGCCCGGCCTCGCCGTCAACCCTCAAACGGCGTGGCCACCCCTCGCCGGTTCAGCGCAGCGGCAGGCCGAGCCGGCGGCCCGCGTCGAGCAGCGAGTCGTGCACGGCCGGGTGGGCGGCGTGGTCGAGGATCTCCTGCGCCTGCTCCACCGAGTCGCGGCCCCAGATCCGCGCCGTACCCCGCTCCGTGACGATGTAGCTGTGCTGGAACGAGGTCACCGGGCCCGACAGCAGCGGCACGACGGCGGACACGTCCGCCTTCGGGTGCCAGGAGCGCAGCGCGATGATCGCGTGCCCGCCGGGGGAGTGCATCGCCCCGACGACGAAGTCGGTCTGGCCGCCGAAGCCCGAGTGCGTGCGGCTGCCCACCCGGCTCGCGTTGGCCTGGGCGAACAGGTCCACCTGCAGGGCGCTGTTGACGCTCATGAGGCCCGGGTGCGCGGCGATCGCCGCCGGGTCGTTGGTCTTCTCGGTGCGCAGCATCCGCACCCGGGGGTTGTGGTCGACCCAGTCGTAGAGCTCCTCGGAGCCGAAGCAGAACGACGCCGTCACCGGCGCCTCGGGATCGAGCGCGCCGGCCTTGTCCAGGGTCAGGGCGCCGTCGGTGAACATCTCCGACCAGATGCGCAGCCCGCGCCGGCCCAGCAGCGCCTCCAGGGTGGCGTCGGGGATGGCGCCGATGCCCAGCTGCAGGGTCGCCCGCGGCGGTACCAGGGAAGCCACCCGGTCGCCGATGGTCCGGGACGTGTCGTCCGGAGCCGCGGGAGCGTGCGTGGCCAGCGGCTCTTCGGCCTCCACGAGGTAGTCGACCGCCTCGACGGGCAGCTGGGCGTCGCCGTAGGTGACCGGCATGCCCGGATTCGCCTGCGCCACGACGATGCCACCACGGGCGCGGCAGGCCTCGACGGCGGCGGGCAGGACATTGACCTCGACGCCGAGGCTCACCGCCCCGCCCGCCGGCGGCGACGTGTGCAGCAGCACCACGTCGGGCACCAGGTGCTGGCGCAGCAGGTCGGGGACGAGCGAGAGGCGGCAGGGCAGGTACCGCAGCCGCGGCCCGCCGCGCATCCCCGGCCCGACGAACGACGTCTCGTGCACGACGCCGTCGCGGTCGGGGATGCCCGGCTGGGCGTTGAGCATGACGAGCCGGAACTCGGCGATGCTCGCGTCGGCGACGGCGAGCAGCCGGTGCGGCGCGGCGAAGTTGCCGCTGGCGACGATTCGCGGCACACCCGGCAGTGCGCCGAGGAGGTGGCCGAGCTCGGACTCGGTGACGGTTCGCATCGGGGAGCTCCTTCAGCGGGCCGGGCGCCGGCGGTCCAGCCGGGCCTGCAGGCGGTCCTGCAGCCGGTCCAGCGCCTCGTACGGCGCGTCGCCGTGCGCCTCGGCGTGCAGGACCCGGCCGTTGACGTCGATCTCCGCGCGGGCGGTCACCGGCCGGACCGCGGCCGGGTTGCCGGTCCGGTCGAGCCGGACGCGGGCGAACAGCACCGGCCGGGCCGTGTGGCCGAGCACCGCGGCGACCTTCTCCCGGGCGTAGCGCTGCACCTGCGGCTCCATGCCCGGCTGCAGCTGCACGCCGATCTCGACCTCGTCATGGGTGCGGGACATCGTCGTCGTCCTTCCGCCGTCGGCGCCGGGCGGATGTTTCCGCCCGAGATCATGTGATCGCCTTGGCGGGGGATGTATCCAGGGGCCAACGGCCCGCGGCGGCGGGGACGTCGGCCCCTGGGCGGGCGGCGGGGAACGGACGACGCTTGGGCCATGGGACGGGCCACCCCGCAGCGCCTGAAGTTTCGCGGTCAGTTGTGCCCGCGGCCGTTGTCCTGGGAGCTGAAGTTGCCGGTCCAGGCGGCCTTGGCGCCGGAGTCGCCGATGCGGTACATCCCGTAGACCCCGGCCGCGCCCGCGACCAGCGCGAGCACCGCCACCACGTTCGTCACCGCGCTCGACAGCGGAGCCAGGTAGGTCCGGCGCCCGGCGGCCGCCCGCGCCTCCCGGCCGCGCCACCACACGACGAGCGCCAGGAGTGCGATCGGGACGGCGTACAGGATCGCGGTGTCGCCCAGCTCGGCGTGCGCGCGCACCAGCTCGCCGCTGGGCACCCGGCGCTCCAGCCACTCGCCCGCGTCGGTGGTCAACGGCACGAGCAGCACGACCAGCACGGCCAGGACGGCGTTCGGGCCGGCCAGGCGGTGCCGGGCGGCCGGCCATACCGCGGTCAGCACGAGCAGCAGCGCCGACAGCGGCAGGAGCACGACGATGGCATGGACGAGCAGAATGTGCGCGGGCAGGCCGTTGAAGGTGGTCATGGAGTCCTCACCGGGAGCCGGATGATCTGTCCGGCCCAGACTAGGAACGCGATTCTTAGCGTTCTCTGTGTGCGCCTCGCCCGCCTTCATGCATGTGCACCCCTGCCGGTCGATGCGGACCCGAGCCCGGTTAAGCTCCGCGCCTGAGGGTGGCGTACCGGACTGGAGAAGGATGACCGAAGTCCCCGTGCTCTACAGCCCCTGGTACGTCCTCGGCGTCTTCCTCGCCAACGGCACCGGGTGCGTGCTGACCGTCTTCTGCCTGGTGCGCATGACCGACGAGCGCCGCTCGACGGCCAACCGGGCGGTGCTGGTCGTCGGCGCCGCCTGGGGCCTGATCGAGACCGCCCGCGACGACGCCCTGTTCGTCCTCGCCACCGCCATCCACCTGCGCGACGGCCAGGTGCGGTTCTTCCTGGCCCCCGGGCTGGCGCTGACCGTCGGCACCGTCCTCATCAGCATTGTCGTGCTGGGAGTCGCCGCGGCCTGGCCCCGGCCACTGTGGACGGTCGCCGCCGGGGTGACCGTCGGGCTGCTCACGTCCGCGATGATCGTGCAGTCGATGCTGTCGGGCCGGTCCGGCTACGTCACGTCGATCAACGCGCCCGCCGCGGTGGCCATCGCGGCCGGGCTGACGGCGGCCATCGCGGCGGCGGTCTCCCTGGCGACCGGCGCGACCCGGCGCTGGCGGATGGCGGCGCCGATCATGGTGGTGGCGCTGGCCATGACCGTCGCGCAGTACCTGATGGCGGGCCAGGTGACCATCGATCTCACCGCGACCGTCGACGACGCGGCCGGCGCGTCGCCGCTCACGCTCATCTTCATCACGGTCGCGGCGTTCGGCGTGCGGGTGATCGCCCTCACGTTGCTCAGCCTCACCGACGAGGGCCGGGTCGAGCAGGCCTCCGAGGTGTACGAGGGGGTCCGCCGGACCCGCTGAGCACCGGCCGCTAGTGCGGCCCGCCGGTGGCGCCCGCGATCGCGATCGCCGTGAGCAGGCGCTGCCGGCGGCGGGTCAGCACGGCGAAGCACGCGCTCAGCACGACCAGGTCGAGCTCGGCCCAGTCGCCGGTGACCTCGACCCGCAGCGGCCGCCCGGGCCAGCCGGCCCGCACCTCGATGCGGGCGTCGCCGCGGGTCAGCGTGCCCGAGTGCCGGCCCAGGCGCCAGCGGACCGCGTCGCCGCCGGGGCCCGGCACGCGGGCGCCGGCCGGGTGCAGGGTCGCCACCGGGCGGCCGCCGGCGCGGGCCACCACGCCGAGGCGGCGGCGGTCGGTGGGCTCGAGCTCGAAGTCGCCCGCGTCCGTGTGCAGGGCGCCGTGGCGCATCGAGCCGCGGGTGCGCAGCGTCGCGGTCCGGAAGGCGTGGACCCCGCCCCGGCTCGCCACCGTGTGGGCGGTCGTCATGGCCCCGACGGTAGAAAACCTGGACCGGGCGGCGCATCGGCCGGGCGGGACCCGCGGTTACGACTTTGGTCGGTGGTACGGCGGCCGTGTCTGCGCCTAGTCTGACCGCCGTGAGCACGACTGGTCCGCTGCGGGTCGCGGCGACCGTGATCGCCGTCGCGATCGGGGGCCTGACCGCGGCCGGCCTCGTGCCCTCGCACGGCCCGCTCGACATCGCGGTCGCCGTCGTTGCCGTCACGGGGGCGGTCGCGGCGCTGTTCAGCCCCGTCGGTGCGGGCCTGGCGCTCGGCGCGCTGGCGGCCCTCTCGCCGGTGGCGACGCCGGCCGCGACGTTCGCGGCGCTCAACGCGGCCCGGCGCCGCCCCCTGCGAGGCGCCGTGGCCGTGGCGGCGGCCGGGATCGCCGGGCACGCGGTGCAGGGCCGCTGGCGGCCCTACCCGGGCCTGTTCTACGGGTGGTGGCTGCTGCTCATGGCCGCCGCCTACGCCGCGCTGCTCGGCTGGGGAGTCTGGGCCCAGGCCCGCCACCAGCTGCTGATCTCGCTGCGCGAGCGGGCGCGGCGGGCCGAGGCCGAGCAGGGCCGGCGCGTGCTCGAGGCGCGGCTGGCCGAGCGCACGCTGGTCGCGCGGGAGATGCACGACGTGCTCGCCCACCGGCTGTCGCTGCTGGCGATGTACGCGGGGGCCCTGGAGTACCGCCCGGACGCCCCGCCGCAGCGCCTGGCCGAGGCCGCGGGCGTGATCCGGCTGGGCGTGCACCAGGCCCTCGACGAGCTGCGGGAGGTGATCGCCGTGCTGCGCCACGAGGACACCGGCGTCGTGCGCTCGCTGCCGGACGTGCCGCGCCTCGTGGAGGAGGCGGTCGCGGCCGGGCAGAGCGTCCACCTGCGCGACGAGTCCGGAGACCCCGAGCTGGCGCCGGTGGCGGGGCGCACCGCGTTCCGGGTCGTGCAGGAGGCGCTCACGAACGCGCGCAAGCACGCGGCCGGCCAGCCGGTCACCGTCGAGCTGCGCGCCGAGGGCGGGATGCTCGTCGTCGACGTGCGCAACCCGGTCGGCGAGGACCTGCCGGACCTGTCCGGCTCCGGGGTCGGGCTGGTCGGGCTCACCGAGCGGGTCGGGCTCGCCGGCGGCACCCTCGAGCACGCCGTGACCGCGACGGGCGAGTTCCGGCTGCGAGCGGAGCTGCCGTGCCGGACGGTCTAGTGCGCGTGCTCGTGGCCGACGACGATCCATTGGTACGGTCGGCGCTCACGATGATGCTCGACGGCGCACCCGGCATCGAGGTCGTCGCGGCGGTGACCGACGGCGACGAGGTGCCCGCCGCGCTCGACCGGCACGCGGCCGGCGTGGTGCTCATGGACCTGCGCATGCCCCGGGTCGACGGCATCCAGGCGACGCGCCGCGCCCGGGCGCGCCCGCAGCCGCCCGAGGTCGTCGTGCTCACCACGTTCGACACCGACGAGCACGTGGTGCGGGCGCTGCGGGCCGGGGCGAGCGGATTCCTGCTCAAGGACACCCCGCCCGAGCGGATCGTCGAGGCGATCCGGCGCGTGGCGGCGGGCGACCCGATCCTGTCCCCGGCCGTCACCCGGCGGCTCATGGCCCGGGTCGCCGCCGACGCGGCCGCGTTCGAGCGGGCGCGCGGGCAGCTGGGGGCGGTGAGCCCGCGCGAGCGGGACGTGGCCGTGGGCGTCGCGCGGGGGCTGACCAACGCGGAGATCGCGGCGGAGCTGACCATGAGCGTGGCGACGGTGAAGGCGCACCTGACGCACATCATGACCAAGCTCGGCGTGGACAACCGCACCCAGGTCGCGATGCTCGTCCACGACGCCGGGCTGGTCTGAGCGAGGTCTATGCTCGGCCGGTGCTGACGATGGACCGGCTCAAGGTCGGGTACGGGGACCGCGTCGTCATCGAGGAGCTGACCCTCGCGATCGAGGCGGGCGAGGGCGTGGCCCTGCGCGGCCCGAACGGCATCGGCAAGTCGACGGTGCTGCGGTGCGTCGCCGGGCTGCTCGAGCCGGCCGAGGGCGAGGTCCGCGTCGGCGGCCAGCGCGTCGACGAGCGCGAAGCCGGCTTCCGCAGGGCCGTCGCCGCCCTCCTCGAGCCGCCCGCCTGGTATCCGGGGCTGTCGGCGCGGGAGCACCTGACGCTGGTACGGATGGCCAACGCCCCGATCGCCGAGGACTGGTTCGCCGACGGGGAGCTCGCGGCCCGGCTCGGGGTGGACGGGTTCGCCGACGCCTCGCCCGGCAGCCTGTCGTCCGGCCAGCGGCAGCGGCTCGCGCTCGCGATGGTGTTCGACCGCCCGAGCCGCCTGCCGCTGCTCGACGAGCCCGAGCGCCACCTCGACCAGCAGGGGCGGGCGACGGTCGCGGCGCTGATCGACGAATACCTGGGCCGGGGCGGGGCCGCGCTGCTCGCCTCGCACGACCCGACGGTCACGGCCGGCTGCGAGATCATCGAGCTCGGCCTCGACTGGGCCGACGAGTGAACGTCCGCCGCTGGATCCGCAAGCGGCAGCGGGCCGCCGGCGACGCCTCCGACCGGTTCGAGACCATCTACACGCTCGTGCTGCTCGCGGCGATGGTCGGGTACATGATCTGGGCCCAGGTCCGGTCCGTCCTCGGCGGGGAGACGACCGCCCCGGCCGGCGTCCGCGAGGGCGTGGTGCTCGCCGCCGGGCTCGCCTGGGCCGCGGCGCTGCTGGCCGTGACCGCCGCGCTCGGCCCGCTGTCGACCTCGGCGCCCGCCCTGCAGTGGCTGTTCACCGCCCCGCTGGACCGCCGCCCGCTGCTCGTCCCGGCGGCCGCGCAGGTCCTCGGCCTCGGCCTGCTCGCCGGGCTGGCCCAGGGCCTGCTCACCCTGACGCTGTCGACGACCGGGGCCGGCGCCGTGCTCGTCGCCGCGATCGCCGGCGGGGTGCTCGTCACCGGGGCCGCGGCCGTCGTGCAGTCCGTGAGCCGCCGCCCGGCCCGCCGGCTCACCGCCGCCGCCACGGTCCTCGCGATCGTCGCCGCCGCCGTCGGGGTTCTCTCCGCCGCCGGCACCCCGGTCACCGCCGTCGCCGCGACCGGCCCGTGGGGCTGGCCGCTGCTCGCCGGTCGGCACGCCTGGGTCGCGGCCCTCGTCGGCGCCGCCGCACTCATGGTTCCCTTCCTGCTCTGGTACCGCCTGCGCTCCTACACCCTCGCCAACCTCGCCGACGCCGCCCAGAGCAGCGGCGCCGCCACCGCCGTGTTCGTGACCCTGGACCCGGGCCTGGCCGCGCGCGCCGCCGAGGAACGCCGCTGGCGCGGCCGCCGGCTCGGCCCCGACCACCTCCCGCGCCTGACCGGCAGGCTCGCCGCCACCGCCCAGGACGCGCTGCTGCTGGCCCGCTCGCCGGTGCGCGTCCTGCTGGCCCTGGCCCTCACCGCCGTGCCCGTCCTCGCGACCGGCCTGCCCGTGTCCCGCTGGGTGATCGCCGCCGCGTGGCTGCTCGCCGGTGTGGCCGCGGCCGCCTCGGCGACCGCGAACGCCCGCCGCGACCGCGACGACCCGGCCCTGGCCCGGCTGCTCGGCCTCACCGACGGCCGGCTCTTCACCGGCCGCGTCGCCGTGCCCGTGGCGCTGTGCACCGTCTGGTCCACGATCGCCCTCACCGCCGTGGGCGCCCAGGCCCACGCCGGCGGCCTGGGCGTGTGGGCGCTGCTCGGCGCGTGCGCGGGCCCGGGCCTGGCCGCGGGCGCCCTGCGCTCGGCGCGGCGCCGCCAGGTCCGCCACGACATCGCCCCGCTGGTGTCACCCGCCGGCACGATGCCCACGGGCCTGCTGGTCTGGCTGGCGGGCGGGGTGGACGTGGCGGTGCTGGCGCTGTGGCCGGCCCTGTTCGCGATCGTGACCCGGCACCCGCAGACCGCCCTGGCGAACCAGATCATCTTCTCCGCGGGCGCACTGGGCGCGATGGTCGTCGCCGCCCGCCGCGCCTGACCCTCACCGTAGGCCCGGCGCGCCGGCAGACGCGGATCGCTCGCGGACGTCTGCCGGCGCTGCCCGGGATGCGCGCTCCCGGCTCGGCGCGCCGCGGTGGTGCGGCTGCTCAGCTCACGCCGGGCGAGCCTGTGTGCGCCGCCGGGGCCGGGACGGACGCCGAGTGGAACCACTCGAGCCGCTCGACCAGCAGGTCCAGGGTGCCCGGCTCGACGAGGATCTCGAGCGGGAAGCTCGGCCGCAGCTCGATCTTGGCGGCGGGGATGGCGATGCCCGGCACCGTGCTGAGCCGGGCGCGGAACTCCTCCCGCAGCGTAGCGTCGTCGAACGGCGCCCGGGTGCGCAGGTGCTGGAAGACGACCTCGACCGAGCCGGTGGGGTAGACGGTCAGCGGCCAGATGCTGCCCTGCGGATCCTCGTGGCCGCGGGCCATGAGAAAGCAGGACGTCACGGTCGGGGCGGTTCCGTACTGCAGCTGCCCGCCGAGACCCGTCCACCGGTCCAGGAGCTGGAGCGTGGCCTTCGCGACGCCGTGGCCCTGGGAGTCGATCAGCTGCTCGACGAACCGGTCGCGCAGCTGCGGGTCCTGACCAGGGTGGGGGTCCGGGATCGGGTCGGGAAGCGCGTCGCCGTCGAGCCCGACGAGCCGGGCCAGCTCGTCGACCGTGAGCCGCTGGGCCGGGTTGGCCCGCCCGCGCTGGTCGAACTCGACGCCCTCGGCCCGCAGCAGGTCGCTCGGGTCGTCGCTGCGCTCGGGATCGGTCCATTGGAAGTTCGGCGAGACGGTTCCCTCCACCTGCAACACCCGGTGCGCGTTCGGGGCCGGCGCGCTCCCGAGCCGGGCACCGACCGCGACGGCGTGGCTGCCGATCAGGGCGGCGAGGTCGCCGTAAGTCGTCCAGGAGCCGGCCGGGAGTTCCGCGAGGGCCTGGTTCAGCAGGCTCCATCTCGCGCCGATCGAGGTGTCGGCACCGGCGTCGGTCGGTCCTGGCCAGATCGTGGCGACCCGCTCGGCGAGCGCCGCGGCCCGACTCAGGATCTCCGGGCGGCCCCACCGCTCCCGCTGGGCGATCTCCTGGTTCATGGACACGCCGCTGGTCGCCAGCTTCGGTCGCTTGTGCTCGAACGGCTTGTTGCTCAGCGACGCGTTGTAGCCGGTCAGCGTCAGGTTGCCGATCGTGTGCACGAGACCGGCGTGCACCTGCCGCGCCTCCTCGCCGGGCTTGAGGTCCGCGGCCAGCGCGGTCTTCCAGTGGCTCGTGACGCTCTGCGGCATGACGTGCTCGATGGTCAGCGTGGAAAGGTCCACCGGCTCCTTGTTGCCGTAGGACTCCTCGAGCCACCGCAGGACGAGCGCACGCTGGTTCGGCCGGCCGTTGAGGTAGAACGGGAGCATCTCGACGGCCGAGCGCACCTCCGCGTCGCTTGCATAGTACTTGCGGCCCGTGGAGAGGTACTGCCGAACCGCCTCGTCGACGGGCTGGTCCTGGCGCATCTCGGTGACGACGCTGAGCAGGATGCGATTGACGTTCGCGGTCGCCCGGCCGATGAGCAGCCGGCGGACGAAGAAGCTCTCGACGTACAGCATCGCGGTGGCGACCTGCTCGGACGTGGCGGCTCCCTGGGCGCGCCGATCGAGCAGATGCAGCAGCAGCGGGTACACGGTCGTCGTGCCCCAGGCGTTCAGGCGCTGCAACCGCAGCCGGACGCCCGGGTCGGCCTCGTCCTTCGGCTCGAGGATGAGCTTGAGCAGGTTGCCCAGCCGCGCGAGCCGCGCGACCTCGGCCTCGATGCCCTGCTCGGTCTGCACCCGGTCGAGCCGCGTCTGCTGCGCGGTGTACGTGTCGCTCTGCTTGACCCGGGGCTCGACCTGCACCAGGTCGAGCCAGAACAGCAGCTCGAGGTGCTTGACCGGCAGCAGCCGTTGCAACGGCAGCCACAGCGACGCGTACACCGCCTCGCCGCGCGTCGGCAGGCGCATGAACAGGTAGTTGCGCAGCAGGTCGGCCTGGCTCAGATCCAGGCCCGTGTTGTTGAGCGACTCGAAGATCCGGTGCGCGTTGTCCCCTCGCTGCGTGGTGACCGATACGAGCGCGAGACCGGAGATGACGGCCTCCTCGATGCGCTCGATGTCGGAGGGGTCCTCCGGATCGTCGGCGGCGACGAGCTGCTTCCTGAAGAAGCGGTACGCCTCGCCGATCGGATCGCCGCCACCGGCCTGGGGCGACGAGTCCAGGCAGGCGAGGTACGCGGGCCGGTCGGCCTGCGTCGGCAGCAGCTTGAGACGCTGCGGTTCCGGCCTCCACTTGTTGATCAGATATTGCTGGTTGATGCGGTCGTGGTGCTCGGCGTGCTCGGTCGCCGCGCGGTGGTCCCGCAGCGCGCACAGGAGGATCGAGAGCGTGGTCAGGCGCTGCTGACCGTCGACGATGAGGTACTCGGCGACGCCGGCAGGCCCGTTGGACGGGCTGGGAGCCAGCACCAGCGAGCCGATGAAGTGGGTGGCGCCGGGCGTCTCGGCGCGGTCCTCGACGAGCTTGGCGAGGTCGTCCCACAGGCGCTGGAGCTGACCGACCTTCCAGGAGTACGTCCGCTGGTACAGCGGAACCTGGTACTGCTTGGAGCCCTCCAGGAGCTCCTGCAGCGTCGTCTCACGCGCGGCAACCAACGTATGCCTCCAGCCCTGAGGTGCGGGTCCTGGCCGGCCGATCGGCGGTCGCGATCGGCGAGCCGACCGACGGACCATATCGCGCCGGAAACGGGCGGTGATCCACCGAACGATCCAGCGGTTCCGCGTCGCGGCTGTCCGATGCGGTACAGCGGCATTGATCACGGCCGCCGCCCGGCCACACAATGCGCGGCGTGGATGAGGCGGAGGCGTCGCCGCGGCGGCGGTGGTGGCGGGACTGGTCGAGCTGTGACCTCAGCGGGTGTGACCTCGACTTCTGCGACGGCTGTGACGGGTGTGACGGCTGCGACTGCAACCCGTTCATGCTCGGCTCGCTGCTCACGCTCATGGCGGTCGCGGCGCCGAGCCGACCGCCCCGGGCCGCCGCCACCCGTCCGGGCCGCGCGGGCATGGCCGCCATCCGCGGGTACCAGCGCCTCCTGTCCCCGCACCTGCCCTTGCGCTGCCGGCAGACGCCCTCGTGCAGCAACTACGGCCTGGAGGCGGTCCGCCGGTACGGCCTGGTCGAGGGTTCCCGCCTGACCGCCGCGCGCATCAAGCGCTGCAACCCCTCGACCCCGCGGGGCACCGTCGACCCGGTGCCGTGATCGTCTCCGGTCACGGCGGCGGAGCACACTGGAGGCATGACGCAGTTCACGATCGGGTTCCGCGGCTATGCTCGTGCCGAGGTCGACGCGTTCGTCGAGAAGGCCAACGCGGCGATCGCCTCCGGTGAGCCGGAGCGGGTGGCCCAGGCCCGGGCGGAGGCCCAGGCGGTGAGCTTCAAGGTGTCGTTCCGGGGTTACGACCAGCCGGAGGTGGACCACTATCTGCGCCGCATCGCCAAGGGCCGCCCGGACGACCGACCCTGACCGCGATGCTCGTCACGCGGCGTCACGGAGATTGACAGGCTCCGTCGCCGTCCGCATGATCTGGGCTATGCATCGCTCGACGTACCGTGGCGTCCTGCGCCGTTACGTCGACTACCGGCGCACCGCGAGCGCGATCTGTCGCTGAGGCGATCCTCCGCGACCCTGTCCGCCCGCACAGAAACGGCCGGCCCATGCCCGACCCGCTCGATCTCATCCATCTGCGCACCCTCGTCGCGATCGCCGACTGCGGCGGCTTCCACCGTGCCGCGGCGGCGCTGCGCGTGAGCCAGTCCACGGTGAGCCAGCACGTCCGGCTGCTCGAGCGGCGGCTCAAGGAGCCGCTCGTGGAGAAGGCGGGCCGCGGCGTGCGGTTCACCGTGCACGGCGAGGCGCTGCTGGTCGAGGCGCGGCGCATCCTGGCGGTGCACGACGAGTCGCTGCGCCGGCTCGAGGTGGTGGCCGAGCGGGTGATCCTGGTCGGCTGCACCGAGCACGCGGCCGACCGGATGCTGCCGCAGCTGCTGGCGGCGATGCGCCACGGCTTTCCGGGCCGCTCGGTGCGCTTCCGGATCGACCGATCGACGCAGCTGGCCCAGGGCGTCGCGCGCGGCACCCTGGACCTCGCGGTCGTGCTGGCCGGTGCGGAGCCGCTCGGCACGCCGGTCGCGCAGCTGCCGCTGCACTGGTACGGCGCGCCCCAGTTCGCCCCGCCCGAGGGCGACGACCCGTGGCCGGTGGTGGCCTTCGAGGAGCCGTGCGGGCTGCGGCAGCGGGCCCTGCAGGCCCTCGACCTCGCCGGGCGGGTGTCCACGATCACGGCCGAGGCGACCAGCCTGGACGGCGTGGTCGCCGCGGTGCGGGCCGGGCTCGGCGTCGCGCTGCTGCCCAGCACGGGTCGCACCCCGGCCGGGCTGGTGGCACTGCCCGAGCTGCCCGACGTCGGCACGGTCGGGCTGCACGTCGCGGCGCGCCGCGGCATCGACCCCGAGCTGGAGCACGCGGCGTGCGAGGTGAGCCGGGAGTTCTTCGCCTCGCCGCGGCTGCGCAGCGTGGCCTGACCGATCGCGGAAGCCGATCGGTGCACTGCGCGAAACCGTGCTGGTCTAATTCCGATCGGGTTAGTAGGCTTTTGGGCCATGCCCGTCGAGTTCATCAGCGCCATCAACGTCAACGGCAGCAACGAGGTCAACGGCGGCGGCGACCCGGCGCTCGACGTCGCGTTCCTGCGCCGCTACGCCCGGGTCCTCGAGGACGGCGGGTTCGACTACACGCTGGTGCCGTACAACTCCGCCTTCCACGACCCGTTCACCGTCGCGGCGGCGCTCACCCAGTTCACCGAGCGGCTCCGGCCGATCATCGCGCTGCGGCCCAACACGGTGTATCCGACCGTCGCCGCGAAGGCTCTCGCGACGCTCGACCAGCTCTCCGGCGGCCGGGCCGTCGTGCACCTCATCGCCGGGGGCTCCGACGCCGAGCAGGCGCGCGAGGGCGACCGGCTCACGAAGGCGCAGCGGTACGAGCGCGAGGAGGAGTACATCCGGATCCTGCGGCGGGTCTGGACGTCCACGGCGCCGTTCGACCACGCGGGCGCCTACTACAGCTTCGAGGACTTCGTCTCCCTCGTCCGGCCGGTGCACGGCACGATCCCGGTCTCCGTCGGCGGCTCCTCCGACGAGGCCTACCGTGTCGGCGGCGCCCTCGGCGACATCTTCGGCCTGTGGGGCGAGCCGCTGGCCGACACCCGGGCGCAGATCGACCGCATCGCGGCCGAGGCGCGCGCGGCCGGCCGCGCGGACACCCCGCGCATCTGGGTCACCTTCCGCCCGATCGTCGCCCCGACGGATGCGCTGGCGTGGGACAAGGCCCACCGCATCCTGGAGATCCTGCAGCGGCGCCCGAACGCCGGCCGCTGGGCGGCACCGGGCGGCGCCCCGCAGAACGTCGGCTCGCAGCGGCTGCTGGAGATCGCCGCGCGGCAGGACGTGCACGACCGCGCCCTGTGGACGCCGACGGCCACCGCGACCGGCGCGGCCGGGGCGTCCACGGCGCTGGTCGGCAGCTACGAGACGGTGGCCGCGGCGATCCTCGACTACATCGACCTCGGGGCCGAGCTCATCTCGATCCGCGGCTACGACAACCTCAACGACGCGACCGACTACGGCCGGTACATCATCCCGCTCGTCCGCCAGGAACTGGCCGGCCGCTCGGCGGTGCCGGCGTGACCCGGTATGTGGTCATCGGCGGCGGAGCGGTCGGCGGGCTGCTCGCCGCGCAGCTGACCCTGGCCGGCATCCCGTCCGTGCTCGTCGCCCGGGGCGCTCAGCTCGACGCGATCCGCGCCGGGGGCCTGCGCGTCCGGCGCCCGCACGGCGACGACGTGGTGCCGCTCGCGGTCGCCGGCGGCCCGGACGAGGTGCGGCTGACCGCCGGGGACGTGCTCGTGCTGGCGACGAAGGCCCAGGACGCCGGGTCCGCGCTGTCCGCCTGGGCCTGGCGCCCCCTCGAAGGCGGCGGCCTGGCCGCGGACCTGCCCGTCGTGACGCTGCAGAACGGGCTCGCCACCGAGGATGACGCGCTGCGCCGGTTCGGCCGGGTCTACGGCGCGACCGTCGCCGTCGCGGCGAGCTACCTCGTCCCGGGCGAGGTGGTGAACCCGTCCTTCCCGGTGGTCGGCGTGCTCTGGATCGGCCGGTACCCGCACGGCCGCGACGACGGGCAGGAGCGCATCGCCGCCGATCTGACCGCGGCCGGGTTCAGCGTGCACAGCGTGCCGGACATCACCGCGTGGAAGGCCCGCAAGCTGCTCGGCAACGTGCGCAACGGCCTCGACCTGCTCGACGGCACCGACGAGGAGAAGACCCGGGCCGGTGCGCTGCTGACGGCGGAGGCCGAGGCCGTCTACGCCGCGGCCGGGATCGTCGCCGCCGAGGCGCTGGAGGCCGCGTCCGTGCTCACCTTCGAGCCGGTGCCCGGCCACGTGCCCGGACGCCTGTCGACGTGGCAGAGCTTCGCCCGCGGCACGTCCAGCGAGGTCGACCACCTCAACGGCGAGATCGTCCGGCTCGGCCGCCGGCACGGGATCACCACGCCGGTCAACGAGCGCCTCCAGCGGCTGCTCGGCGCCCAGGCCGCGGCCGGGCTCGCGCCCGGCACCCATGGCGTCGCCGAGTTGCTGGAGGTCGCGGTCGGTGCCTGAGCTCGCCACCGACCGGTCGGGGTGGCGGCCGGACGGGCCACCACGGGCGATCGTGCGCGCCCGGACCGTGGCCGACGTCCAGCGCACCCTCGCCGACGCGAACCGCAACGGCATCCCGGTCGTCACGCGCGGGGCGGGCACCGGGCTCGCGGGCGGCGCGGCCGCCGGGGCCGGGGCGATCGTGCTCGACGTGTCCGGCCTGAACCGCATCCTCGCCGTCGACCCGGTCGACGGCATCGCCCGGGTCGAGCCCGGGGTCGTGACCGCCGAGCTGGACCGCGCCGCGGCCGAGCACGGGCTGTTCTTCGCGCCCGACCCCGGCAGCGTCGCCATCTGCACCGTGGGCGGCAACATCGCCACGAACGCCGGTGGGCTGCGCGGCGCGAAGTACGGGGTGACCCGCGACAGCGTGCTCGCCCTCGACGTCGTGCTGGCCGACGGTACGCTGCTGCACCTCGGCCACGACACCGTCAAGGGCGCCGTCGGGCTCGACCTCGTGGGGCTGGTCGTCGGCTCCGAGGGCACCCTCGGCGTCGTCGTCGGCGCGACGCTGCGGCTCCTGCCCCGCCCGCCCCGCACGGCCACCGCGCTCGCGCACTTCGCCTCCGTGCCCGATGCCGCGGCCGCCTCCGTCGCGCTGGCGGTCGCGGGCCTGCGCCCGGCCGTGCTCGAGCTCGTCGACGGCAAGACCCTCGGCGCCATCGACGGGCTGCGGGGCACCGATCACGCCGGACGGGGCGCGGCGCTGTTGCTGGTGCAGACCGACGGCTTCGGCGCCGAGGAGGAGATCGCGGCCGTCGCCGGCGTGCTCGGCCGCACCGCCACGGCCGTCGAGACCACCGCCGACCCCGCGACCGCCGCCGAACTGGCCGCCGCCCGCCGCGACGCGCTACCGGCCATCGAGGCCGGGGGACCGGTGCTCATCGAGGACATCGCGGTGCCCCGGTCGCGGCTGGCGGAGGCGGTCGACGGCGTCCACGCGATCGCGGCCGCGACCGGAGCCGACGTGTACGTCTTCGCGCACGCCGGCGACGGCAACCTCCACCCGATCCTGCGCGCGGACGCCGGCGAGCCGCAGCGGGCGGCCGACGACATCTTCGCCCTGGCGCTCGCGCTCGGCGGGACGGTCAGCGCCGAACACGGCGTCGGCCTGCTCAAGCGGGCCTGGCTGGAGCGCGAGCTGGGCCCCGGCCCGCTCGCGCTGCAGCGGCGCATCAAGCGATTGTTCGATCCCAACGGCATCCTGAACCCCGGAAAGGCCATCTGACATGACCCAGCCAACCGTCCTGGTGAGCGTGGACGAGCTCGCCGAGCTGCTCCCGTCCGGCCGCGTGCGGCTGCTCGACGTGCGGTGGCGGCTCGGCGGGCCGCCCGGGCACCCGCAGTACCTCGACGCGCACATCCCCGGCGCCGTCTACGCCGACCTCGACGAGGACCTGGCGGCCCCGGCCGCGCCGGCGCACGGCCGCCACCCGCTGCCCGAGCTCGCCGACCTGCAGGCCGCTGCCCGCCGGTGGGGCATCAACGCCGGTGACACGGTCGTGGCCTACGACGACAACGGCAACCTCGCCGCCGCCCGCGCCTGGTGGCTGCTGCGCTGGGCCGGACTCGCCGACGTCCGGCTGCTCGACGGCGGCCTGCCCGCCTGGCGCGCGGCCGGGCAACCGGTCGCGGCCGGGGAGGAGAAGCCCGAGCCGGGCGACGTCGTCCTCGCCGCGGGCGCGCTGCCCACGGCCGGCCCGGACGACGCGGCCCGCCTCGTCGCCGGCGGCGGGCTGCTGCTCGACGCGCGCTCCGCCGAGCGCTACCGCGGCGAGCCCAACGCCGTCGACCCGCGCCCGGGCCACATCCCCGGCGCGGTGAGCGCGCCGACGACCGCCAACCTCGACGAGCACGGGGCCTTCCGGCCCGCCGGGGAGCTCGCGGAGCGCTTCGCCGCGCTGGGCGTCACCCCCGGACGGGCCGTCGGTGTCTACTGCGGATCCGGGGTGACCGCGGCACACGAGATCGCGGCGCTGAGCCTGGCGGGGGTGCAGGACGTGGTGCTGTACCCCGGATCGTGGTCGCAGTGGGCGAAGCTGCCCGACCGCGCCGTGGTCACCGGGGCCGAGCCCCAGGGCGCGCCGCTCGTGCTGCCCGGCGAGGCCCACCGCCGGGTCGAGGGCGGCGCGGTCCTCGTCGACGTGCGCAGCGCGCCGCGGCGGGACAGCGACGGCACGATTCCCGGCGCGCGAGTCCTCGACCGCACGCGGGTCGCCGCCGAGATCGGCATCGACGGGCCGGACACGCCGATCGTCGTCATCTGCGGCTCGGTCAACGGCTCCCAGCCGGTCGCCGAGGAGCTGATCGGGCTCGGCTACACCGACGTGGTGCACGTCGAGGGCGGGTTCGCGGCCTGGGCCGAGGCCGGCCTGCCGACCGTCCCGGGGCGAAACGCCTAGGCCGCGTGCAGGCGGGCGAACGCGCTGCGGTGGAACACGAGCGGCGGGGTGTCCCGGTCGGCGTCCAGGGCGTGCACGCGCAGCAGCGCGATGTCGTGGTCGCCGGCCGGGATCTCGCGCTCGACGCTGCACTCCAGCCACGCGCAGGCGCCGTCGAGCAGGATCTCCCCGCCGCGGGTCGCCCGCCAGGTCACGCCGGCGAACCGGTCGCCGCGGCCGCTGAGCTGCCGGCCCAGGTGGGCCTGGTGGGCGGAGAGCACGCTGACCCCGAGCCGGGCCGAGCGGCGCAGCCGCGGCCACGTGCTCGAGGTGCGGCCGATGCAGACCGAGACGAGCGGCGGGTCCAGCGACACCGAGGTGAAGGAGCTGGCGGCCAGCCCCACGGGCACGCCGTCGACCAGCGCGGCCACCGCGGTCACACCGCTGGGAAAGGCGCCGAAGACGCGGCGCAGCTCGGCGGAGTCCATGCCGCAATCCTATCTCGCCGGTGTGATTTGAGATCGCGTCGATCGATCGGGAATCCCGGTCGGTGCCGAGCGCCGATTCGCATTGGACGTGGAAGATATTTCCTATCAAGCTGATAGGTATGATAGGAGATCCCGAGCACGACGCCATTCCGTCGGCCGCCGCACCGCAGGCCGAGTTCATCAGCCTGTCGCACCTGAACCCGTCGACGGAGCTGAACCCGGTGCCGGGCCGCGGTATCGACCTGCCGTTCTTCCGGCGGTACGTCCGTGCGCTCGAGGACGCCGGGTACGACTACACGCTGCTGCCCTACGGGGCGGCCAGCGCCGACTCGTTCGTCGTCGCGAGCGCCGTCGGGCAGCTCACCGAGCGGCTCCGGCCGATCGTCGCGCTGCGGCCCAACACGACCTTCCCGACCGTCGGCGCGCAGAAGCTCGCCACGCTCGACCAGCTCACCGAGGGCCGCGCGGTGGTGCACCTGATCTCCGGCGGCAGCGACGCCGAGCAGGCCCGGCAGGGCGACTACCTGCCGAAGGAGCGGCGATACGCGCGCACGTCGGAGTACATCGACATCCTGCGCCGATCGTGGACCGAGACCGCCCCGTTCAGCCATGCGGGCGAGTTCTACCGCTTCGACGGCTTCGGCCCCGGCTTCGCGCCCTTCGACGGCCCGATCCCGATCTCCATCGGCGGCCAGTCCGACGAGGCCTTCGCCGTCGGGGGCGCCCAGGCCGACATCTTCAGCTTCTGGGGCGAGCCGCTCGCCGACCTGCGCACCGAGATCGACCGCGTGCACGACATCGCGCGCGCGACCGGGCGCACCACGCTGCCGCGCATCTGGGTCACCTTCCGCCCGATCATCGACCGGACCGACGAGCTGGCCTGGCGCAAGGCGCAGCGCTACGTCACCCTGATCGCGAAGAACTTCGCCCGGTCCACCGCCGAGCCCCAGAACGTCGGCTCGCAGCGCGCCCTGGCCTTCGCCGAGCGCTCCGAACTCTACGACCGGGCCCTGTGGACCCGCACCGCGGCCGTCACCAACGCGGCCGGCGCCTCGACCGCCCTCGTCGGCTCGCCCGAGACGGTCGCGGCCGCGATCCTCGACTACATCGACCACGGCGCCTCGCTGGTGTCCATCCGCGGCTACGACACCCTCGCCGACGCGGTCGACTACGGCAAGCACGTCCTGCCGCTCGTGCGCCAGGAGCTCGCGCACCGGCGCGCGACCGGGCGGCGCGGCACCCTGCAGGCCGAGCACCCCGGCAACTACGCGCCGGAGTACGCGCGGTACGCCACGGCGGGGCAGCCATGAGCCTCGACCTCTCCGAGGAGGCGCTGGCCAAGGTCACCGCCGAGATCGCCGCCACCGCCGCGCAGTTCGACCGCACCGCCGAGCTGCCCTGGCCCGGCCTGTGGGCCGCGCACAACGCCGGCCTGCTCACGGCCTCGGTCGGGCGGCAGTTCGGCGGCCCCGGCGCCGGCCCGCGCGAGATCGCCCGCATCCTCACCGCGATCGGCGAGGGCGACGCCTCGGTCGGCCTGCTCGCCGCGAACACGCTGCTGACCCACGCCGCCCAGGCCGCCGCTCCGACCTGGCCGGCGGAGACCTATGGCGACCTGCTGCGGCGCTCGAAGGACGGCCCGGCCCTGGTCAACGCGGTCCGCGCGGAGCCCGAGCTCGGCGCGCCGGCCCGCGGCGGGCTGCCGAAGACCACCGCGACCCGCACCGGCGGCGGCTGGGTGCTCAACGGCCGCAAGGCCTACGCCACCGGCGGCGCCGGGCTGGCCTACCACGTCGTGTGGGCGGTCGCCGACGAGCCGGACGGCGATCCCGAGCGTCCGCGCGTCGGCCACGTCGTGGTCGCCGGCGACCGGCCCGGCATCACCTGGGTCGACACCTGGGACCACCTCGGCCTGCGCGCCTCCAACACGCACGACGTCGTCTACACCGACGTGCACGTGCCCGCGGACGCGTTCGTGGAGATCCCCCGCGGCCCCGACGGCGTGTACCGCGACCCGGCCGCCGCGGCCGGCCCCGGCAGCTTCGGCCACCCGGCGCTCTACATCGGCGTGGCCCGGGCGGCCCGAGCCGCGTTCGCCGCCTTCGCCCGTGAGCGGGTGCCCGCGGCCCTCGGCCGGCCGATCGCGCAGACCGAGCGCATCCAGGCCGTCGCCGGCGAGATCGACCTGCAGATCGTGACGGCCGAGACCCTGCTGCACGGCGCGCTGCTGCGCCTCGAGGCCGGCGACCGCTCGATCCTGCCCGAGCTCTCCGCGGTCAAGGTGGCCATCGCGCGTGCCGTGATCGCCGCCACCCAGACCGCCGTGGCCGCGCTGGGCAACCCCGGCCTGTCCCGGCACCACGCCCTCGAACGGCACCTGCGCGACGCGCTGTGCATCCGCGTCCACCCGCCGCAGGAGGACACCGTCCTGCTGGCGAGCGGCCGGCGAATCCTGAATCCCGAGAAGGACTGATCTCATGCGCAAGCTGACACTGCTCGCCACCACGGCCGCCGCGGCGCTGGCCCTGGCCGCGTGCGGCGGCACGTCGCCGGCCGGCGGCGGGGACGGCGGCGGCACCCCGAAGGCCGGCGGGACGCTCAAGGTGTCGTTCTGGCCCGACAACGCGACGCTGCCCTGCATCGACCCGTTCCAGGTGTACTGGATCGAATCCCGCTCCATCATCCGCAACTTCGCCGACTCGCTCACCGACCAGGACCCGAAGACCGGCGAGATCGTGCCCTGGCTCGCCACGAGCTGGCAGATCAGCCCGGACGGGCTCACCTACACCTTCAAGCTCCGCGACGGCGTCACCTTCGCCAACGGCAAGAAGCTCGACGCCCAGGCGGTCGCCGACAACGCCGCCGGCTGGATCGCCACCGTGAAGGCGACGAACGGGGCCGCGTACGGCGCCTCCTACGTCCAGGGGCTCACCGGCGCCGAGGTCGTCGACCCCGGCACCGTCGCGTTCCACCTCGCCAAGCCCAACTCGTCGTTCCTGCAGGCCACGTCGACCACCAACCTCGCCATCACCGACCCGGCCGAGTATCAGCTGACCCCGGCCGAACGCTGCACCGGCAAGGGCGTCGTCGGCTCCGGGCAGTTCGTGCTGGACCACTACACGGCCAAGATCGAGACGGTGCTCACCAGGCGCACCGGCTACGCGTGGGGCTCGGCTCTGGCCAAGAACCAGGGGGAGGCGTACCTCGACAAGGTCGTCTTCACCTACGTCGCCGAGGACAGCGTCCGCACCGGCAACCTCGTCAGCGGCGCGATCGACATCGCCTGGCCGCGCAACCCGTTCACGCCGCAGGACGAGCAGCTCATCCAGCGCTCCGGCGACAAGGTCGAGCAGCGCGCCCTGCCCGGCGTGGCCTACACCCTCTTCGCCAACACCGCCGACGGCAAGGTGCTCAGCGACCCGGCCGTGCGCAGGGCCCTCAACCAGGCCATCGACCGCAAGACCTACGCGAGCACCGTCTTCGGCGCCAACTACCCGGTGGTGCAGGGGGCGTTCGACTCCACCACGCCCTTCTTCACCGACAAGTCCGCGAAGCTCGGCTACGACCCCGACGCGGCCCAGAAGACGCTGGAGGCGGCGGGGTGGACCGCCGGCCCGGGCGGCATCCGCACCAAGAACGGCGCCCAGCTCACCATCGACTACCCGATCACCGGCGCCACCCCCGGCGCCGAGCTGCTGCAGGCCCAGCTCAAGAAGGTCGGCATCAACCTGAGCCTGCGCACCCTCACCACCGCGCAGACGACCACGTACCTGCCCAACGGCGACTACGACCTGACCGGTACCTACTTCACCCGGGCCGACCCCGGCGCGCTGCAGTTCATCCTCAACCCCGACGTCGCCAACTCCAAGGCCCTCGCCCGGCGCTCGGCCTCGCCCGACGGCATCGCGAAGATCCAGGCCCTGTTCGCCCGGGCGATCCAGAGCACCGACGCCGCCCAGACGCGGCAGGCCTACGCCGACCTGCAGGACTTCCTGCTCGACGAGGGCGTCACGTTCCCGCTGTTCGAGCGGGTGCAGAAGGCCGGCTTCAGCGGCAAGGTCCACGGCTTCGCGTTCACCTCGGAAAGCTTCCTCAAGCTCAACGACGTCTGGAAGGACTGACCCGGTGATCCGGTACGTCCTGGGGCGAATCGGCCAGGCGGTCGCGGTGCTGTGGGCCGCGTTCACGCTGACCTTCGCGATTCTGTACCTGCTGCCCAGCGACCCGATGCAGCTGCAGCTGGCCGCGGCCGGCATCCAGCAGGACAGCCTGGACCCGCAGCAGCTGGCCGCGATGCGGCACCGGTTCGGGCTGGACGAGTCGATCTGGGCGCAGTACTGGCACCACCTGGCCGGCGCCCTGCACGGCGACTTCGGCCTCTCGCTCAGCCAGGGCGTGCCGGTCACCGAGCTCATCGGCCAGCGCTTCGGCCAGACCCTGCTGCTGAGCGTGAGCGCGGCCGCGGTGTCCCTGGCGGCCGGCTCCGCGCTGGCCTACCTGGCGACGTTCGCCCGCTGGAACCCGCTGCGGATCGCCCTCACCCGGCTGCCCGCCCTCGGCGCCTCGTTCCCGCAGTTCTTCGTCGCGCTGTTCCTCATCCAGTTCTTCTCCTTCCAGCTGGGCTGGCTGCCGGCGACCGGCACCCAGGGCGCGGCGTCGCTCGTGATGCCGGTCGCCACCATCTCGGTCCTGACCTCCTCGGTGCTGGCGCAGGTCCTCATCAAGACCTTCGACGAGACCCTGCGCCAGCCCTACATCGCCACCGCCCGGGCCAAGGGCCTGTCCCGCTCGGCGGTGCACCTGCGCCACGCCTTGCGCAACGCCGCGCTCCCGGCGATGACGATCCTCGGCGTGATCGTCGGCCTCACCGTGACGAGCTCGATCGTGGTGGAGACGGTGTTCACCCGGGAGGGGCTGGGCAACCTGGCTCAGCAGGCCGTCCTCTCCCAGGACGTCCCGGTCGTCCTGGCCGTGGTCACCATCGCCGCGACCGTCTTCGTGCTCGTCAACCTCGTCGTGGACCTGATCTACCCGCTGCTGGACCCCCGCATCTCCTACACCAGGAGGGCCGCGCTGTGACCGCGCAACTGCTGCGCAAACCGCTGTTCCTGATCGCGGCCCTCTACGTGCTGTTCGTGGTCGTCTCGGCGTTCCGGCCGCGCTGGTTCACCGGCGCGGACCCCTACGACACGCACCCCGAGTCGGCGATCCTCCCCCCGAGCGGCAGCCACCTGTTCGGCACCGACAGCTACGGCCGCGACCTGTGGACCCGCATGCTCTACGGCTCGCCGCTGACCATCGAGGCCACGCTGCTCGCCCTGGGCATCGCCCTCGTCGCCGGGCTCAGCCTCGGCATCGTCGCCGGCTTCTTCGGCGGCGCCACCGACGCGCTGCTCATGCGGATCATCGACGTGCTGCTGGCCATCCCCGGCCTGCTGCTCGCCCTGTCCATCGTCACCGCCCTGGGCTACGGCACCATGCCGGTCGCGGTGGCCGTCGGCGTCGGCATCGTGCCCGGCTTCGCCCGCACCACCCGGGCCGAGGTGCTACGGGTCAAGACGCTGCCCTACGTGGAGGCGGCCCGGGCCGCGGGCGCCTCGTGGTCGCGGGTGCTGCTGCGGCACATCCTGCCCAACTCCTGGGGCCCGGTGGCGGTCCTCGCGGTCCTCGACGGCGGCGTGGCCATCATCGCGATCGCGTCGCTGAGCTTCCTCGGCTTCGGCGCGGCCCCACCGGCCGCCGAGTGGGGCACGCTCATCGCCGACGGCCGCAACTACCTCGTGACGGCGTGGTGGCTGAGCCTGCTGCCCGGCCTGTTCGTCGCGCTGCTCGTGCTCAGCCTGAACCACATCTCCAAGACCATGCAGGAGTTGACGCGGTGACCACGGACGCGCTCGTCGAGGTGCGGGGCCTCGACATCGGCTACACCCGGCACCGGCGGATCACGCCGGCGGTCAGCGGGCTCGATCTCACCGTCGGCGCCGGCGAGATCGTGGCGATCGTCGGCGAGTCCGGCTCGGGCAAGACCACGACCGCCAACGCGCTCATCGGGCTGCTGCCCGCCAACGGGCGGATCACCGGCGGTTCCGCGCTGGTCGGCGGCGTGCAGATCGCCGGGGCGCGGGAACGCACGCTGCGGCGGCTGCGCGGCTCGGTGGTCGGGCTCATCCCGCAGGACCCGATGGTCGGCCTCAACCCGACCAAGCGGATCGGCGCGCAGGTGGCCGAGGCGTGTGGGCCGCAGCAGGTGCACCACTACCTCGACAAGGCCGGCGTCCCCGACCCGCAACTGCGGGCGCGGCAGTATCCGCACGAGCTCTCCGGCGGCCTGCGCCAGCGGGTGCTCATCGCCATCGCGCTGGCCGGGCGGCCGAAACTCATCATCGCCGACGAGCCCACCAGCGCCCTGGACGTCACCGTCCAGCGCCGCATCCTCGACCATCTCGGCGGCCTGGTCCGCGAGCAGGGCATCTCGCTGCTCATCATCACCCACGACCTGGCCGTGGCCGCCGACCGGGCCGACCGGGTCGTGGTCATGCGGGACGGCCGCAAGGTCGACGAGGGCGAACCGGGCACGATCCTGACCGACCCGCGGGTGCAGTACACCCGGGAGCTCATCGCCGCCGCCCCGCGGCTGGCCCACGGGGGCCGGGTGGAAGCCCGCTTCGACGTGCGCGGCGAGCCGGCGCCCGAGCCGATCCTGACCCTCACCGGGGTGCACAAGACATTTGCCGTGGACGATCTGCGCCGCGGCCGGCGCGGCTTCAACGCGATCGAGGACGTGAACGTCACCGTGCCCCGCGGCCGGACGCACGCCCTGGTCGGGGAGTCCGGGTGCGGCAAGACCACGACCCTGCGCATCGCGCTCGGGCTCGAGGCGCCGACGAGCGGCTCCATCGTGCTCGACGGGGCCGAGATCGCCGGGCGCGGCTGGAACCAGTTGCGGCCGCTGCGGCGCAAGGCCCAGCTCGTGCACCAGGACCCGTTCGCCGCACTCGACCCCAAGTTCACCGTCCGGCAGTCGATCACCGAGCCGCTGGTCGCGTTCAAGGTCGGCGACCGGCGCGAGCGCACCGCCCGGGCCCGCGAACTGCTCGACCAGGTCGGGCTCCCGGCCGCATATCTGGACCGGCTGCCGAGCGAGCTCTCCGGCGGCCAGCGCCAGCGGGTCGCGATCGCGCGTGCTCTGGCCCTGCGCCCGGAGCTGCTCATGCTCGACGAGCCCGTCTCCGCGCTCGACGTGCTGGTGCAGGACCAGATCCTGCGGCTGCTGGTCGAGCTGCAGCAGGCGCTGGGGCTGTCGTACCTGTTCGTCTCTCACGATCTCGCCGTCGTCGCCGACATCGCGCACACGGTGTCGGTGATGCGCGGCGGGCGGGTCGTCGAGGAGGGGCCGGCCGCGGAGGTCTTCGCGCATCCGCGCAGCCCGCACACCCGCGAGCTGCTCGACGCGGTGCCCGGCCGTGCGGCGGGCGTGCGTGTCTGAGCCGTGGCGGGCGCTGGCGGCCCAGCTCGCCGGGGCCCGCGCGCATCCGGGGCCGGCCGCCGTCGCCACCGTCACCGGGCTGGTCAACGGGGCCACGATGGTCGTCGGCGCGGCGGCCGTCGGCTGGGCCACCGACCACCTCGTGGTGCCGGCGCTGTCGGGGCGTCCGGTGCCGGCGTCGGCCTGGTGGGTCAGCGCCCTGCTGATCCTGGGCATCTCCCTGGTCCGCTGGGCGACCATCTTCGTGCGCGGCGTCGCCACGGGGCGCGCCCGCGACAGCCTGGTGCACACGCTCGTCCCGCTGCACGCCAACGCCTCCCTCGGCGAGCTCGCGATCTCGACGATGACGGTGACCGTGCTGTTCGGCGGGGTCTGGTCGCGTTTGTCCCCGGGCGAGGTGGTGGCGATGGTGTTCCTCGTCGGCTTCTTCGTGCGCCCGCTGCAGTTTCTGGTGCAGAGCCTCGGCGAGGCCCAGAACGCGCTCACCGGCTGGCGACGCGCGCTGGAGCTGGCGCGCACGCCGAGCGCCGCGGTCCGCGACGGCGTCGCCCTGCCGCCGGGCGCGGTCGGTGTGTGCGTCGAGCGGGTCAGCGCCCGCTACGGCGACGGCCCGCTGGTGCTGCGCGACGTGACGGTCAGCATCGAGCCCGGCGAGCACGTGGCCGTGGTCGGGCGCACCGGCTCGGGCAAGTCGACGTTCGCGAAGCTGCTCACCCGCCGGCTGGAGCCGGCCGCGGGGACGATCCGGCTCGGCGGGGTGCCGCTGGACCGCCTCGACGACGCGTCCCTGGCCGGCCGGGTCGTCATCGTGCCGCAGGACCCGTTCCTGTTCGACGGCACCGTGGGCGAGAACATCAGGCTCGGCTGCCCGGCCGCGACCGACGCCGACGCGGTGCGTGTCCTGCACGAGCTGGGCGTCGGCGACTGGTACGCGACCCTGCCCGACGGCCTCGCCACCGCGGTCGGCCTGCGCGGCGAGCGCCTCTCGGTCGCAGAGCGGCAGCTGGTCGCGCTTGCCCGCACCGCCCTGGCCGACCCGGACCTGGTGGTGCTGGACGAGGCGACCTCCGGCCTGGACCCGGCCACGGACGCGGCGGTCCAGCGCGCCCTGGCCGTGCTGACCCGCGGCCGGACCACGGTCTCGATCGCCCACCGCGGCCTGACCACGGCGACCGCGGACCGGGTGCTCGTCTTCGACGCCGGGCGCCTGCTCTAGCCCCGCCGCGGCGCCGGGCCCGGATCCCCCGGTTCGCTCGCCGCAGGGAAGTTCGTTTTCGTGGTTCGGTCGCGGGGCATCACGCCGTGCATGGATATGCGCAGCCGGTGGCGGCCGAGTCTCATTCCGCGGGCGTACGCCGCATTCGTCGTCGGCCTGCGATGGCTCATCGTGGGCGGGTGGGCCGCGGCCGCGGTGGCGTCGGTGGTCTATCTGCCGGCCGTCGGGCAGGGCGGCAGCGACCTCGAACAGCTCGTCTCCGCCGACAACCCGGCCGTGCGCAGCGAGCTGCGCTCGTTCGACAAGTTCGGGTTCCCGCTGCTCAGCCGGGTCGCCGTGGTCCAGCGCAACCCGAACGGGCTGTCGCAGGCGACGCAGTCCGAGGCGGTGGAGCGGGCCAAGGCGGTCAGTGAGGGGACGTACGGCGACGTCGGCCCGATCCGGGCGGCCGTTCCGGTCATGAACACGCTCGGGCTGTTCCCCGGCTCGGCCGAGGACGGCACCACGATCGTCACGCTGCTGTTCACCAACCCTGACGTGAACTTCGCGGGGCAGGTCCAGGCGGCGGAGCGGTTCGTCGCGGCGCACTACAGCGCCGACGACTCGGTCGTGGGCATCACGGGATCGGTACCGGCCCGCGTCGAGCAGGCGCGCATCGTGCAGTCGTCCGTGTCGCGGCTGGAGCTGATCACGGTCGCCGCCGTCTTCCTCATCGTCGCGGTCGCGTTCCGCTCGATCGTCGCCCCGCTGGTCGCGCTCGGGGTGGCCGGCGTCGCGAGCCTGCTGACGCTGCACGTGGGCGGGGCGCTGGCGCTGCGGCTCGGCGTACCGGTGCCGCAGGAGACCCAGCCGCTGCTCGTCGCGCTGCTGCTCGGCGTGGTCACCGACTACGTGGTGTTCTACCTCTCGGCGGTCCGGCGCGGGCTGGGGGCCGGCGAGACGAGGCTGGACGCGGCCCGGGCCGCGACCGCGCGGTTCACGCCGATCATCGCGGTCGCGGGGCTGACCGCGGCGGCCGGTACCGGTGCGCTGATCGTCGCCGGCTCGCCCGCCTTCCGCGCGTTCGGGCCGGGGATGGCGCTGGCCATCCTCATCGGTGCCCTCGTGTCCGTCACGCTCGTGCCGGCCCTGCTGGCGATCCTGGGCCGCGCGGCGTTCTGGTCGCCGCTGCGGCCCCGGGCCACCCCGCCTCCGCGCCCCGTCGGCGGGCGCCGGTGGGCGCGGCTGCTGACCCGCCGCTGGTTCGCGCTGCCGTTGCTGCTGCTGTGCACCGCCGGGCTGGTCGTGGCCGCGCTGCCGCTGCAGCACATCAAGCTCGGGGTGTCGTTCGTCGAGGCGCTGCCGAAGGACCGCCCGGCCCGGGCGGCCGCGACCGCCGCCGAGACCGGGTTCGCCGACGGGATTCTCTCGCCCACGGAGGTACTGCTGGAAGGCGACGCGATCGCCGGGCGCAAGTCCGAGCTCGCCCAGCTCCAGCAGGCCCTCGCCAAGGAGCCCGGCGTCGCCGCGGTGGTCGGCCCGACCACGCCCAACCTGCCCGAGGGCTACAACGTGTTCCGCTCGGCCGACGGCACCGCGGCCCGCTACCTGCTGATCCTCGCCGACGAGCCGCTCGGGGCCAAGGCCGTGGACACCGTCGGCCGGGTCCAGCGCGACCTGCCCGGGCTGCTCGCCGCCGCCGGTCTCGACGGCGCGCGGGCGAGCCTCGGCGGTGACACCGCGGTGGCCCGGGTCATCGTCGCGCAGACCACCGACGACCTGGGCCGCATCGCGATCGCCGCGCTGCTGGCCAACCTGCTGTTCCTGATGCTCTTCCTGCGCGCGCTGGTCGCGCCGATCGGGCTGCTCGCCTGCAGCGTCCTCGCGATCGGCGCCACGCTCGGCCTGACCACGTGGCTGTTCCAGGACATCCTGCACGCGGACGGGCTCACCTTCTACGTGCCGTTCGCGGCCGCCGTGCTGCTGGTCGCGCTCGGCTCCGACTACAACATCTTCGGCATCGGCCCGGCCTGGCGCGAGGCCAGGACCAGGCCGCTGCGCGAGGCCCTCGCGCTGACCCTGCCGCACTCGGCCCGGGCCATCCGCACCGCCGCGTTCACCCTGGCGGTGAGCTTCGGGCTGCTGCTCATCGTGCCGCTGCGCCCGTTCCGGGAGCTGGCGTTCGCCCTGTCGGTCGGCGTGCTGCTCGACGCGTTCGTGGTGCGCTCGCTGCTCGCCCCGGCGCTGCTGAGCGTGCTGGGCTCCACGGTCGCCCCGGAGCCGGACCCGGAGCCGGAGGTGGTCGAGCGGGCGGACGCGCCCGTCGGCTGAGGTCCCGTCCGCACGGCCCCGGCGCCGCCGGTGCCTCAGCCGCCGGCGGCGCCGGGGGCCGTGCGGGCGGCGCGAATCCGCTCCGGCCCTGCCCGCAGCGTGGCCCAGACCACCTTGCCGTGCGCGGTGAGATGGCTGCCCCAGGCGGTGGCGGCGGCGGAGACGATCCGCAGCCCGTTGCCGCGCAGGGCCGGCATCGGCCCGGCGTGCTTCGGCCAGAGGCGCAGCTTCGGCAGCCTCGGCAGGTCGTCCTCCACGGCGATGTGCAGCAGCCCGGCGCCGCGGCGCGTCAGGGTCACGGTGAACGGGGAGCCCGCGTGCTCGACCGCGTTGGCCGCCAGCTCCGACACGATCAGCCGCGCCGGCAACAGCACCTGGGGCAGGCCCCAGGTGCGGCACGCGTCGTCGACGACGCCGCGCGCCTTGGCCGCCGCCCGCAGGCTCGGCTGCAGCAGCAGGCGGGCCTGGCCGAACGGCGAGGTGTTGTCCACGAGGTGACGCAGCGCCGCGGCCCGGTCGGCGTGGACCGGAATGCGCCGCGCCACACCGCTGTAGTGCAGCCGCAGCGCCTGCGCCTGCCGCGCGAGGACCAGCAGCGGGACCGGGGGCTCGTGCACGGCGCTCTGCTGCTCGGCCAGCAGCACCGACGCGACCAGTTCGCGCTCGGCGTCCACCAGGCCGGCCAGGTCGAGAACGATGGCGCGCGGTTGCTGGGCGAGCGACTTGCGGACGGCCGCCATGAAATCGACCCGCAACTGCCAGGTCCAACGACCTTTGGCGGCGATATCGATCACTGCCAGGTCGACATTCTCGCGCACGGTGATTGCTGTTTCCAGCATCTCGGCTTCCTGGTCGGTTGGCCGCCGGATTCCGCGGAATCCGATTGAATCGCTGCGCAGTATTCGCCGATTCGGGGAGGAGCGTCGAATAGCTGATGCAAACACGTTCCGTGGTCGATGTCAATGTTGCGGCCCGACCGTCTTTCCGGGTGGGGCTCCGGGCCCTAGGGGGCGTGCGGTCCGGTCGCTGCCTGGCGTACGATTCGGATCGTATATTCACCGGGCCAAATGTCCGTTCGTTCAATTCACGAATCGTACGTCCGAACGACGGCCGACGGGTGACGCCGATGCATCCCGTCAGTTCCAGAAGCCCTCGTGGACGGCGGTGGCGCCGGGGAGCGGGACCGGGCCGTCGACGGTGATGGGGCGGCCACCGCGGGCGAAGACCTCGCGGCAGGGCAGGTCCAGGGGCGGTACACCCTCCTCCTGCGCGACCATCGTCGCCAGCTCGGCCTCGCCGAGCGCGAACACCACCCGGCCGATGCCCGACCAGTAGATGGCGCCGGCGCACATCGCGCACGGCTCGGTGCTCGTGAACAGCGTGCTGGCGGCCAGCACGGCCCGCTCCAGCCGCCCGGCGAGCCGGACGAGGTTGGTCTCCGCGTGGCCGGTCGGGTCGGCGCCGGTGACGACGCTGTTGCGCGCCTCGAGCACCGTGCCGTCCGGCGTGACGAGCAGCGAGCCGAACGGGTGGTCGCCGCGCTCGCGGGCCTCCCACGCGAGGGCGACCGCCCGCTCGAGGTGGACCGTGTCAGCCGCCGAGATCACGCTCATGCGAACTGACGCTACCCACCCCGGCGGGCGGCCGCTGACGGCGCGCCGCAGGCTTATCCGGCGGCGACCTTCGAGACGAAGTCGGTCGTGTACGTCTTGGTCAGCTCGACGGTGTCCTTCTTGCCCTTCACGTTCGGCGAGAACTGGCTCAGCACCTCGAGCACGTTCTTGGCGCCCTCCGCCTTCATCGCGCCGTCGCCGTTGAACATGCCGATGCTGTCGGTCACCGCCTGCACGTACAGCTGCGGATTCCCGGCCGCGTACTCGGCCGGCATCTTCGCCGCGATCTCGTCCGGCTTGTGCGCCTTGATCCAGCGCAGGGTCTTCACGAACGCGTTGGCCAGTTTCTGTACCGCCTCCCGGTGCGCCTGGACCCACGCGCAGTCCATGTAGAGGGAGCTGGCCGGGTACAGGCCGCCGAGCGCCGCGCGGGTGCCCGCCTCGGTGCGCATGTCCAGCAGGATCTTGCCCTTGCCGGTGCTGGTCAGCTGGGCGGCGGTCGGGTCGGTGGTCATGCCCGCGTCGATGCCGCCGTTGTCGATGGCGGCGATGAACGTCTGCCCGGCCCCGGCCTTGACCGTCGTGTAGTCGCCGTTGCTCAGGCCGCCCTTCGTCGCGAGGTACTGCGTCAGGAAGTCGGTCGACGAGCCGGAGCTGGTGATGCCGAGCTTGCGGCCCTTGAAGTCGGCCGGGCTCTTGATCTGGTCGGCCTTGTTCGCGGCCACGATCTCGACCTCGCCGGGCACGTCGGCGAGCTGGACCACGCTGACGATGCACTTGCCCTTCGTCTGCAGGTCGATGGTGTGGTCGTAGAAGCCGACGACGCCCTGCACGTCGCCGGAGATGAGGACGTTCTCGGCGGTGGCGCCGGAGGGCTCGGTCAGCAGCTGCACGTCGAGCCCCTCGGCCTTGAAGTAGCCGAGCTGCTCGGTCAGCTTGGCCGGCAGGTAGATCACCTTGTCGATGCCGCCGACCATGATCTTCACCTGGGTCGGCGTCTCGGCCGGGCCCGTCTGGTCGGGTGCGGTGCCCCGGCAGCCGGCGAGGAGCAGGGCGGCACAGCAGACGGCCGCCGACAACTTACGCATGTGCGTCTCCTTGGGTGTGGGTTGGCGGACGCCACCGCAGCAGCCGGCGCTCGAGCAGCGTCAGCAGCCACTCGGCGAGCAGGGCGATGACGGTGATGATGATCATTCCGGCGTAGATGCCGGCCGCGTCGAACGTGCCCTGGGCGTTGGCGATGAGCAGCCCGAGGCCCTTGTCGGCCCCGGCGTACTCGCCCACGACCGCACCGATGAGCGCGAACCCGAACGCGGCGTGCAGCGAGGCGAAGATCCACGACATGGCGCTGGGCACCACGATCGAGGTGAGCAGCTGGACACGGGAGGCGCCCAGGATGCGGGCGTTGTTCACGAGGTTGCGGTCGACCTCGCGGGCGCCCTGGAAGGCGTTGAAGAAGACCGCGAAGAACACGAGCACGACGGCGGTCGCGACCTTCGAGGTCAGGCCGAGGCCGAACCAGATGACGAACAGCGAGGCGAGCACGATCCGCGGTACGGCGTTGGCGGCCTTGATGAAGGGGGCCGCGACGTCGGCGACGAACCGGGCCCGGCCGAGCAGGATGCCCAGCAGCACCCCGCCGACGGCGCCGATGACGAAGCCGAGCACCGTCTCCTCGAGCGTGATCGCGATCTGCGTCCACACCGAGCCGAACGCGGTGCCCTTGGTGAACCAGTCGCCGAGCCGCTCCCAGATGGCCGACGGTTTGGAGTAGAAGAACGGGTCGATCCAGTGGGTGGCGGCCAGCTCCCAGCTGGCCAGCCACAGGGCGACGACGGCGAGCCGGACCGCCCACATGACGAGAGTTCGGCGATTAGGCACGGCCGCTCGCCTCCGCCCGGGCCCGCTCGACCTCTTCGCGCAGGCTGTCCCAGATCTCGCGGTAGGTCTCGACGAAGGCGGGCGTCAGGCGGATCTCCTCGACGCGGCGCGGCCGGGGCAGCGGCACGTCGAAGATCCCCTTGACCGTCGCCGGGCTGGACGTCATGACGACGACCCGGTCGGCGAGCGAGATCGCCTCCTCGAGGTCGTGGGTGACGAACACGACCGCGGCGCCGGTGCCCTGCCACAGCCGCAGCAGCTCGTCCTGCATCAACGCCCGCGTCTGGACGTCGAGCGCGCTGAACGGCTCGTCCATGAGCAGGATGCGCGGCTCGTTGACGAGCGTCTGGGCCAGGGCGACCCGTTTGCGCATCCCGCCCGAGAGCTGGTGCGGGTAGTACCGCGCGAACGCGGCGAGCCCGACCCGCTCGACCCAGACGGCGGCCCGGCCTCGGGCCTCGGCCTTGCCCACGCCGCGGTATCGAGGGCCCGCGGCGACATTGTCGATGACCGAGCGCCACGGCAGCACGGCGTCGGTCTGGAACATGTAGCCGACACCGTCGGGGATGCCGCGCACGGCGGCCCCGTCGACCTCGACCTCGCCGCTGGACGGCGGCTCCAGGCCGGAGACCAGCGACAGCGTCGTGGACTTGCCGCAGCCGGTCGGGCCGACGACCGCGACGAACTCGCCGGCCTCGACGGTGAATGTGAGATCCCGGACGGCGGTGTGGGGTGTGCCATCGGCGCCCGGGAAGCGCTTGGTGGCGTGGCGCAACGCGATTACGCTCATGACGGGCACCGTAGAGATCACCGCGGCCGCCGCGAATCCTTGCGATCGTTGTGGCGGCAGGCCGCGTAAGCCGCGTATTGCGCGTTTTGCTCACGGGGCCGATCGGGCGTCTCCGGCGGTACGCTCCCGTCATGTTTCGGCTGCGTTACGCCCCGTTCGCCCGGCAGGCCCTCGCCCTGCAGGCCGGCGTGCTGGTCGTCGTGGTGGGTGTCGGCTTCGCCCTCGTCGGCTGGCTCTTCGACGGGGAGCTGACCCAGCAGTACGGCACCCGCGCGCTCGCCGTCGCCCATACCCTCGCCGCCGACCCGGCGATCGCGGCCGCGGCCGCCGCCGACGACCCCGGGGGCGTGCTGCCCGCGCGGGCGGAGGCGGCGAAGCTCGCCAGCGGCGCCCTGTTCGTGGTCATCACCAACCGGCGGGGCATCCGCCTGGCCCACCCGAACCCCGGCCGCATCCACGAGCCCGTGAGCACCGACCCGTCGGAGGTTCTGGCCGGGCACGACACCATCAACGTCGAGCAGGGCACGCTCGGGCTGTCCGCGCGCGGCAAGACGCCCCTGCGCGACGCCGCCGGGGCGATCGTCGGCGAGGTCAGCGTCGGCTTCCGCATCAAGGACGTCCGCGAGAACGTCATCCGCGAGCTGGCGTTCGCCGCGCTCTTCGCCGGTGGCGCCCTGCTGCTCGGGTTCGTCGGCTCGGTGCTGCTGTCGCGGCGGCTCAAGCGGCTCACGCTCGGCCTCGAGCCGCACGAGCTCGCCGAGCTGGTGCAGGAGCGGGAGGCGGTGCTGCACGGCATCAGCGAGGGCGTCGTGGCGGTGGACACCGACGGCCGGGTGTCGGTCTGCAACGGCGAGGCGGTACGGCTCCTCGGCGACTCGGAGGGCGGCCTGGACCTGCCGCCCGCGCTGCGGGAAGCGCTCGACCGGCGGCTTCCGGTCGACAACGTCATCACCGTCGCCAACGACCGGGTCCTCGTCGCGAACTATCGCGCGGTGCGCCGCGACGACCGCGACCTCGGCGGGGTGCTCACCCTGCGGGACCGCACCGACCTGGAGAACATCACGCGGGAGCTGGAGAGCGTGCGCACGCTGAGCACCGCGCTGCGGGCCCAGCGCCACGAGTTCGCGAACCGGCTGCACGTCCTGTCCGGACTGCTGCAGAACGGGCACAGCGGGGAGGCGCTGGAGTTCCTGCACGCCGTCTCGGACAGCGCCGCCCCCGCGTCCGGGCACACCGTCGACGACCCCTACCTGCAGGCCTTCATCGACGCCAAGAGCGCGGAGGCCGCCGAGAAGGACGTGCGGCTCGCGCTGGCCGACACGAGCTGGGTCGGCACCCGCGTCACCGCGCCGGTCGAGGTCACCACCGTGCTCGGCATCCTCGTCGACAACGCCCTCGAGGCCGCCCGGCGCGGCGCCCGCCGCCCCGCCTGGGTCGACGTGGCCCTGCTGGAGGACGGCACGACGCTGCACATCTCGGTCGTCGACTCCGGCGACGGCGTCCCGCCCGGCCTCGCCGGGCGCATCTTCGACTCCGGCGTCTCCACCAACGGCGAGGACGGCCGCGGCATCGGCCTGGCCCTCGCCCGGCAGGCGGCCCGGCGCCTCGGCGGCGACGTGCGCCTGGCCGGCGCCGTGCACGACGACCACGGCGCCGTGTTCGAGGCGCGGCTGCCCGCGGCCCTGCAGCCGGCGGGGAGGCCCGCGTGACGATCCAGGTGCTCGTGGTCGAGGACGACTTCCGCGTCGCCCGGGTGCACGTCGACTTCGCCGACCGCGTCGACGGGTTCGCGGTCACGGCGACCGCACGGACCGCGGCCGAGGCCCGGCGCGTGCTCGCCGCGAAGCCGATCGACCTCGTGCTGCTCGACGTGTACCTGCCCGACGAGTCCGGCCTCGACCTGCTCGCCGAGCTGACCGCCGACGCCATCATGCTCACCGCCGCGTCGGACGGCGACACGGTGCGGGCCGCCTACGCCCGGGGCGCGCTGAACTACCTCGTGAAGCCGTTCACCGCCGAGCAGCTGGCCGACCGGCTCACGGCGTACCGCCACTACCGCGCGCTGGTCGCCGCCGAGCGCACGCTGACCCAGGCCGAGATCGACCGCTGCTGGCGGGTGCTGCACGACGGCGACCGCCCGGCCGCGCCCAAGGGCCAGTCCGCGGTCACCGTCCGGCTGGTGAGCGAGGCCCTGCGCGGCGCGGGCCGGCCGCGCACGGCCGCCGAGGTGGCCGACGAGCTGGGCATCTCCCGCGCCACCGCCCAGCGCTACCTGGCCGCCCTGGCCCGCGACGGCATCGCCGAGGTCCAGCTCCGCTACGGCGTCACCGGCCGCCCGGAGCACCAGTACCGCTGGGCCTCGGTCACGTCGAGCAGGTGAGGGCGCCCTTGCCCGTGTAGACAGGTCGGCCCAGCCGCTTCGTAGCGGTGCCCGCGGGACGGCCGCGACCACGTACGCGCACGGCAGCCCGAGCGCGCCGGCCCGCCGCTGCGCCGCCCCGGCCGTGGTCTCGCTGGAGTCGACGCCGGCCACGCGGCGGGCGCCACCCCGGACGAGGGCGATGTCGTCGAGGCCGTGCCCGCTCTGCAGGTGGACGACGTCGGGGGAGTGCCGCAGCAGCGGCGCGAGGAGCGCGACCTCGGCCGGGAACAGCGACGAGCCGGCGCGGGCCTGCCGCAGCAGGTCGTCGTGCTCGTCGACGTTCTTGCACGCGGCCTTCTCCCAGATCGCCCGGTTGGCCCGCGTCCGCGGATCCACGTGCTGCAACGCAGTCCCTCCTCGCCCCGCGCCACGGCTCAATGCTGTGGAACAGCGATCAATCGCAGCGACCATCCGTCATCTCGCCGCCAGCCTATTTTCCGTCCGGCATGAAAGCGCCGCCACGATAGTCGCCCCTAGAACAACGTGCCCGCCCGCCGACATCCTTGCGGACGAATGCCGAGCGATTCGGCGAAGGCTCCTCTTTGGCGGTACGGAGGCAGTCGGGCGATTGAACGGGTGACCGCTCAACCGGCTCACCCGGGCGCACCTTCATCGCCGACATGCCGCCGCTGGAACAGTCCTCGCTGCACCGAAGGAAGTGCAGTGAGCCTTTCCGCGTAACGGCTGGTGTCGTTGGATGATCAGGTGGTTCGGCCGTGTTCGAGGTGGAGAAGGACGAATGCGGCTGCGACGATGTCGCCGATTCGCGGCTCTTCGAAGTTGGCGGGGGTCGAGATGTCCGCGGGCTTTGCGGGTGGTGGCGGTTCGTTTGTAGTCGCTGGTTGATGGGTTGGGGAAGCGGTGGGCTTCACGCGCGATGGTTTGATGATCCGGTTGGTGCCGTGCAACGCATCTGATGCCATGTGATGTCACTCCATGCCGACGCTCGGATTGGCCGTCTCGGCCGCGACGCCGCGACCGACCTTCTCGGCCGCGACATTCCGGTGTGTCGCCGCTGGGGTTTCGAACGAGCGCATGCCTCGGCTCAGGGTGACGATGATCGAGGCGATCACGAAGATGCCCGCGAAGGCCCCGAATGCCACGGAGCTGTCCCAGCGTGCCAGCAAGATGCCCGCGAGCAGCGGTGCGACGGGGTTCATGGCGGTGACCAGCAGCCCCAAGGTAGAAACGACGCGGCCCTGCAGGTGATCCGGCGTCACAGCGTTCTGGTGGCCGAACAGCGTGGCCGTCGTAGCAGGAGCGAGGAGCACGAGCACCGGAAGTGGAGCCACCACCCAGTACCCGGCTGGCAGCAGGACGCAGAGCGCGGCCATGAACGCACTGAGCCAGGACAGCCCCACAACGAGTCGCCGGGGGCGCAGTGCCCGCTGCATCCAAGGGGCTATCACCGCACCGGCGATGCCACCCACGGCCACGGTGGCCATGGAAACGCCGATGCCTTGCGGCGGAACGCCGGCATTGTGCAGGACCACCACGACCACGAACATGATGCCTGTGAAGGCCATGTTGAGCAGCGGTCCGACGGTCGCCAACGCGCGAAGGAACGGCTCCTTCGCCAGGAACCGAACCCCGCTGGCGAAGGCCGTGCCCCATCCTTCCTGATCGTGATGGGCCTCGGCCCGCAGTGGTTTGCGGATGGCCAGGACGGCAACGAACGACACGCCGTACGCGACTATGTTGAACACGAACGGCGCTGTCCGGGCCAGGCCATACAGTGCGCCGCCCAGGGCTGGCCCGAGCAGCTCGGCGGTGAACGTCCGGGCCTCGTTGCGCGCCGTCGCGGCGGGCACCTGCTGCAGTGGGACGATGTGCCGCAGGATCGTCCGCTCGGCCGAGACGAACAGTGCCGAGCCGCTGGCGTCGATGGCCGCCACGACGGCGATGAGACTTAACGGAGCCCGGTTGAGCGCCACCGCGACCACTGCGGTCGCCATGGCGACAACGCGCACCGCTTCCGAGGACAACATCACCGTTCGCCGGTTCGCCCTGTCCAGCAGGACACCCGCCGGTATGCGCACCACAACCCCGGCGAACGCTGCCACCGCAGCGACAACGCTGGCGGCCGATGCGGAGCCGGTAATCGTGAGCACCAACAGCGGATACACCAGGTAGCTCACCCGTGAGCCGGTCGCCGACAGCGTCTGGCTGAGCCAGAGGCGCACGAAGTCGGCGTTGCGACCGAGCCGAACAGGGTCGGCGGTCCCAGGTCGGGCGGGTGCGGTGTTCATAACATTGATTCTCGTATGACCAGTTCAACCTCATCGCCAGTTCAGCTCAACGCTGAGCTGGCGATGGCAGATCTTCGAAGTTGGTTTGCGGGGTCGAGATGCCCGCGGCTTTGCGGGTGGTGGCGGTTCGGGTTCGTAGCCGCTGGTTGACGGGGTTGCGGAAGCCGTAGGCGTCGCGGGCGATGGTCTTGATGACCCGGTTGGTGCCCTCGGACCCGGCGTTGGTGATCCCGGTGTGCAGGAACGCCAGGATTTCTGGCCACCAGGTCTCGACGGTCGTGGCCAGCCGTTGCAGCTCGGGGAGGTCGGCGTCGGCGCAGCGGCGGTAGAACCGGTACAGCAGGTCGCTGACCTGTTCGCGGCTCGGGTGGGTGCGGGCGGTGGCGAGCAGGTCGAGCAGGTCTTCCTTGGCGTTCCACGCGGCGGCGATCGGTGCACCGATCGCTGTGGGCAGGCTGGCGAGTTCGTCGAGGAGGGCGTCGACGTGTTCGCCGCGCATCCGGGCGGCGGAGCGGGTGAGCCGGTTGCGTAGTTCTCATTCGCGGTTGCCCTTGCGGCCGCGCCGGCCACGGTGGGTGATGGTGACCCGGCGGCGGACCTCGGTGAGGGTCTGGTTGGCCAACCGGACCATGTGGAAGTGGTCCACCACGAGGGTGGCCTGCGGCAGGGCGCGGCGGATGGCGGACTTGAAGATCGTGCACATGTCGATCGCGACGAACTGGACGGCGTCGCGCCAGGCCTGGCCACGGTCGTCCAGCCAGTCGACGACTGCCTGGGCGGTGCGGCCTTCGACCTGCCCGAGCAGGCCCTGCCGGCCGGACAGGTCGACGAAGCCGACGTGCCAGCGGTCCACGGCGGTCTGCCGGGCGCCGGTGGCCTCGTCGAGGACCCATCTTGGGCGGCCCCGGCGGATCTCGTCGATACCGAGCACCTGGACCGGCTCGGGCTGGGCCGCAGCACCATCTGCGCGTGGTTGGTGAACGCCGCCGCGACTACCGGCCAGGAGACCGCATGGTCGCGTGCCGCCTGGACCACGGTACGGCCCTGATCGGCCACCGCCGTCCCGGCCGCAACCCTCAACCGGCTGTTCAACCGCTTACGCGGCGGCACTGCCGGCACCGAGTCGGTGAACGAACGACGCCGGCACCCCGCCTCGTCGCAGCGCCAGCGGCGCTTGGTCCACACCAGCCGCGGCCGGCGGTCACCGACCAGCAGGTCACGAGGCCGGGTCACCCGCCTGCCCTTGGACCGTCACGCCCGGGTGCCACAGTCCGGGCAGTGTCGTGCCTGTTCATCGGCGGTGACCAGGTGCACTACCGGTCCGTCGGGGTCGCCGGCGACCCCGACCACGGCCAGACCGTCAAGACCCAGCAGCAGCGTCGTATCGTTCACCACGCCCGTATCTCTTCTGTTGTGATCATCTTGCTTCGACAACAACATGATCCACGAGAGCTGCGGGCATCTATCAGTTAGGGTCCACAGTGGAACGTCAGCCGACTTCAGACCCCATGAACTTCGAAGAGCCCGATTCGCCAGGGGCAGAGGCTGACGTTGCGGAGGGCTTTCAACGCGGTCTTGAGCAGCGCATTGCCGCGTTCGCCGTGCCGGTCCGGGTACCGCGGCGGAGGCGTTCGGCGTGCAGCAGGCCCGATACGTACAACCGTGTCAGCACACCACGAATGTCTTCGTTGACTCGCAGCGGCCCGTTGGCACCGAACCTCATGGTGGTTGACGGCCGACGTCCGGTCGACGCTGGATCGCATCGGTTCGCGCCGATATTATCGGTGGGTTACCTACCGAACGGAACGTCCATGTCCATTTGGGTCGCCCCGTGAGCGGTGCGGTGGTCGGGCAGGTCGCCGCGTGTGTGGCGGTTACCGCGATATCTGGTTGGCTGTTTCGGCTGGGTTCAGGGCTTCGGCCGGTTGCGGTTGCTGCCTGGGCGCCGCTGCTGCCGCTGCTCGCGCTTGCGCCGAGAGTGCCGTGGTTTGCAGCGGTCAGTGTGGCTGCCGGTGCCTGGCTCATTGGCCAGCTCGGGTGGTGGTCGTTCTACGTCCGCGATGTGCAAATGCCCCGTCTCCTGGTGGCGGTGCGGTTCGTCGGTGGTTGTGTGGGGGTGGCGTGCGTCGTGGCGCTGGCGAGGGCGCACCTCGTCGCCGGTCACCTGGGGTTGGCTGCGTTGGCCGTGCCCGTGGCATGGGTGGCGATGGAGTTCCTCGTGGCGCTTCGATCCCCGCATGGTGTGTCGTGGAGTGTGGCGTATTCGCAGGCGGACGTTCCGGCCGTCACGCAGGTGGCCTCGTTGACCGGCGTCTGGGGCATAGCAGCGTTGCTCGCGCTGCCCTCCAGCGTTGCCGCCGCCGTGACGGCGCCGGCGGGTACGGGCGGCGAACGGGTGGCGGTGCTCCTCGCCGCCGCGGCAATAGTTGCCGCACTCACGGGGTACGCCGTCCGGCGCGGCCGACGTGCCGCGCTCGGCGAGCAGGTGCACGTCGGCCTGGCCGTGGTTGAGCAGCCTGGTGGGCCGGTGCAGATCGACTCGCCGGAGGGCGCGGCGCTGGTGTCACGGTACGTCGAGAAGGTGCATCTGCTCGCCGGTCGTGGGGCAGGTGTCATCGTGTTGCCCGAGGTCATATTCGCCGTCGACGAAGTCCGGATGGTTGACCGGCTGCAGCCTCTGGCACGGGTGGCGGTCGACCTTGGCGTGGACGTTGTGGTCGGAGTGGCCCGCCTGAGCGAGACCGCGTCAGCGAATGTCGCGGCGGTCTTCGACGCTGGCGGAGACCCGCCAAGCGTGTACCAGAAGCATCACTTGATCCCGGGGTTGGAGGCTGCCTACCGCCCCGGTCGCGACCTGCAGTACCTGCCCGGTGACCGGCGCCTGGGTGTGCTCATCTGTAAGGATCTCGACTTTCCCTCGCTGGTTCGCGCCTACCGGGCTGGCGGGGCGCAGATGCTGCTTGCTCCGGCGTGGGACTTCGTCCGTGACGGTTGGTTGCACAGCCGTATGGCGGTAGTGCGAGGTGTGGAGTCGGGCGTCGCGGTGGCCCGGGTTGCCCGCAGTGGCCGAGCCACGGTAAGCGACGCGTTTGGCCGGATCGTCATCGACGCCGACACCACGCAGGGCGCGGCAGTCGACGCCAGGGTTCCACTCGCCGCAGCCACAACAGTCTACAGTCGACTCGGAGACTGGTTCGGTTGGTGCTGCGTGGCAATCACCGCTCTGATCGCGGTGGCGCCGATCTGACGCTTTCGCGATCCATTGTTAGGAAGTGCCAGCTGCCGCCGAGCGTCACAGCTACCCAGCGTCACGCATCATTACGCGGAATGGCTCAGTGATCTCAGCCAAGGATTGGTCGGTGCTGACGCTTCGCGAGCTGCTCGTCTTCGGGGCTGGTGGAGTCGGGCCGTGGGCCGGACTGGGGACACGGTGCTCGTGATCTCGGGCATGCTGTGGGTATGACTGAGGAACTGAGAGGTCGTTCCGTGCCGTCCGGCGACATGGTGTCCGGTTCGCCACCGTTGATCTCTGTGATGCTGATCGTCCCGGATGCCGACGCTGCGGTCGCCTGGTACAAGGCTGCGCTGGGCGCGACAGAGCTGTGGAATCTTGGTGGTGTGGCCGGCCTTGAGATCGGTGGCGCGGCCTTCTTCCTCCATGAGGTCAATCCCGAGAACCCCACAGAGACCAGTCCGCGCCAGGCGGGGGTCACAAGCACCCGCGTCGAGGTGTTCGGCGATGATCCCGACACCTTCATCGAGCGCGCCGTGGCCGCGGGTGCGGTCGCCGGAGCGGGAATCGAGGATCACCACGTGCCCTGGGGGACGCACCGTCAAGGTGGCTTCACGGACCCGTTCGGTCACAAGTGGTCCGTAGGCGACAGGTCACCTCTGCGTCCGTTCACACGCTGATCGCCCGGAAGAACGCGATCGACGGCATCAGGTGCGCGTGGCAGTGTTCGACCATGACCAGGGTCCTGCGGTTGCTCGGGTACTGGGACGGCCGGGCGGCGCCGGCCGGGCTGCCCGACGTCTGCGGCTTCGTGTCCGCCGCTGACCCCGCCACGCACCGGGCCGTCGCCGCCTATCTGCGGTCGGGCACGGTGTTCGCCGTCGCGGCCGGCCTGTCCGTGTGCCGGCTCTGCGGCGCGGCGAACGGCAGCGCCGAGCTGACCGATGGCGAGCACTTCGTGTGGCCCGAGGGACTGGCCCACTCCGTCGAGGCGCACGACGTCCGTCTGCCGGGCGAGGTCGTCGCCGTCGCCGAGCGCGGCGTGGCGTCCGGCGTCGATCCGGAACGGTTCACGCCCGCGCTCCCGGCGGTGGCGACGCTGGCCAGGCTCCGGCGACTGCTCGGCACCGCGTGGCCGTTCGCGGACCTGCACGACCTGCAGGGCAAATCTGGTCCGGCGGCTGAGCGCCGTCACCAGGTGACCGGGAACGCCGCCATCCCCGCGTTGAAGCGCTCGTTGCGCCACGCGATGTCCGTCACCGCCACCGCCGGCGCCAGCCCCGGGAAGCGGCTCAGCAGCGACCCGATCGCCACCTCGATCTCCATGCGCCCGAGCGCCCCGCCCAGGCAGAAGTGTGCGCCGTACCCCTGCGAGAGGTGCGGATTCGGCGAGCGCCCGATGTCGAACACGTCCGGCTCGGCGAACTGCCGCGGGTCGCGGTTCGCCGCTGCGGGCAGGGCCATCACGCAGTCGCCGGCGCTGATGCGCACGCCGGCCAGCGAGACGTCCTCGAGCGCCGTCTGCACCCGGAACATGTTGCTGTGCACGGAGTACCGCAGCATCTCCTCGACCGCGCCCGGCAGCCGCGACGGGTCCGCGCGCAGCAGGGCCAGCTGGTCCGGGTGCTCGAACAGGGTGCGCAGCCCGGAGGCGATCGAGTTGATCTCCCGGCCGCCGCGCAGGACCGTCGCGGCGAGGTCGGCGATCTCCGGGGCGGTGAGGTGGGTCGTGAGCCACGCCGACACGAGGTCGTCTCCGGGATCGGCGCGTCTCGCGGCCACCAGGTCCATGAAGTACCGGTCCAGGGCCGCCTGCGCGGCGCGCCCGGCGGGGGAGTCGAACGCGGTCACGGACAGGATCGCCGAGGCCCACTCGCCGAAGCGGGTCTCGTCCGCCGCGGGCACGCCGAGCAGCTCGCAGATCACGAGCACGGGCAGGGGCTTCACCAGCGCCGTCATCAGGTCGGCCGGGCGGCCCCGCGCGGCCATCGCGTCCAGGAGCCGGTCGGTCAGCGACTGGACCCGCGGCCGGTAGCCCTCCACGGTTCGCGGCGCGAAGGCGCGGGCGGCCACCCGGCGCAGCGCCGCGTGGTCGGGCCCGTCGCTGCGCAGCGTGCGGCTGCCCGACCCGTTCGGGCAGGCGGCGACGGTCCCGGAGGGCCCGTTGCCGAAGCGGGCGAACCGCGGATCGCCCAGCACCGTGCACACCTGCTCGTAGCCGAGCACCAGCCAGCACGGGCGCCCGTCGGGGAGCCGGACGCGGCTGACCGGCTCGTCCACGACCATGCGCAGCACCTCGTCGGACAGCCGGCCCTGGAACGGCTCGAACGGATAGGTTCTCATCGCGTGCGCAGCACCTTCGCGATCATCGCGGGGCTGGTCAGCGCCGTCGGGTCCAGGATCAGGTGCTGGACCGAGGTGAACACCCGCCGCACGTCCGGGTTTCGCATGGACGCGAGCTGCAGCCGCCGGGCGTAGGCGTTGAGCAGCCCGGCCCCGAGCGGCCGGGCGCCCTCGGTCTGCGGGTAGGCGAAGTCGCCGCCGGAGGCGAAGCGCCACGGCGTCGCGACGATCCGCGCCGCCTGCCGGAAGTAGTCGAGGCTCAGCGCCGCCGTCACCGCGGTGTGGCGCTGCAGCAGCTCGCCGAGCGCGACCGCTTCGACGGCCGCGCAGGTCATCCCCTGGCCGTAGATCGGGTTGAAGCTGCACACGGCGTCGCCGAGCGCGAGATAGCCGGCCGGGGCGCCGCGCAGCCGCTCGAAGTGGCGGCGCCGGCTGACCGGGAGCGTGCACACGGTGAGGTCGCTGAGGGCCTCGCCGTCGGCCACGATGCTCGCGAGGCCGGGGTGCGGCAGGGCGGCGGCGTGCGCGGCGAACGCCGCCTCGTCGCGCGGGAAGGCGTTGTGCCAGCCGCCCAGCGACACCACCCAGCGGTCGCCCTCGACGGGCAGGGCGAGCCCGGCCCGCAGCTGCGCGGGCGGGTCGGGCAGGGTGAACGCGGCCCGTGCCTCGCCGAGGTCGTCGGGCCGGCGGCGAAAGAGCCGGGTCGCGTAGCCGACGCCGATCTTCATCTCGGTGACGCGGGGCGCCGGGTGGCCCAGGTCCCGCAGCCACTGCTGGGACCGGCCGCCGCGGCCGCTGCAGTCGGCCACGAGGTCCGCGGCGAGCACCGTGTCGTCGTCGAGCCGGACGCCGGTGATCCGCTCGCCGTCGCCGACGAGGGCCGAGACGGCGGTCCCGGTGCGCAGCTCGACGCCGGCGAGCGCTTGGACCCGGCGGCGCACGCAGCGTTCGAGCAGGGGACGGCTCGCCGTCACGAGCCGCAGCTCGGTGCGCACCCGCGGCCAGATCGCGCCGAAGCGGGAGAAGGACAGGCCCAGGCCGGGATCGAACTCGGCCGCGCCGGCCGCCACGAGCTCGGCCATGAGGCCGGGGAAGAGCGCGTCCAGGGCGCGCTGCCCGGCGACCAGCAGCACGTGGCCGTGCCCGCCCTGCGGGACGCCCCGGCGGGGTTCGGTGTCGTCGGCGAGCTCGTCGCGCTCGACGACGACGACGCGCTCGAAGTGCCCGGCGAGCACGCGGGCCGCGGCCAGCCCGGCCAGGCTGCCCCCGATGACGACCGCGCTCGCGTGCCTCATGCCAGCCCCTCGGCGTGTTCGCGGAGCAGCCGGTCGCGCTGCGTGGGGTACTCGAATCCGGCCGCCGCGGCCACCTCGCCGGCGGCCCGGTCGAAGACCTCGACCGAGGCCCGGAACGCGCGCAGGGCGTCGGCGCCGTCGAACCGGCCGAACACGCCGTGCACCGCCTCCCACAGCTGCGGCGGCAGCCAGCCCGGCATGCCCCGGCCGAGCCCGTGGCCGTCGACCCGGTGCCCGCCGACCGTGATCGCGTGCCACTCGAGCAGGCGCAGCAGCCGGGTCTTCGCCCTCCAGTCGCGGGACTTGACCGCCCACAGCTCGCCGCGGGCCACGTACTTCGGCACGCGCAGCACCTCGACCCAGAAGCCGTCGGCGAGCCGCCGGAACTCGTCGTGGGTGAGCGGCCCCGGCTCGGGCATCGCCCCGCTGGGCGCGGGCAGGCCGCGGGTCAGGCCGTCGCGGTCCAGCAGCACCCGGTAGCCGCGCTCCCACACGCGGCTGAGCCGTCCGGCGGCCACCATGCCGCCGATCCGGCCGGGGTCGACGATGCTGAGGTCCACGGCGAGCCCGCCCGCGTAGACGAGGCTCCACACCGGCAGGGGGTCGAGCGAGTGCGCGGCCCACACCTCGCCGAAGTCCCGCCACCACGCCCCGGCGAGCAGCTCGGGCGTCACGTCGGCGAAGGTCAGCTCGATGTCCACGTCGGACTGTTCGTCCACGCGCGCGTCCGGCTGGGCGAGCGAGCCGAAGAGCACGACCGCGCGCACCTCCTCGCGCGCCCGGCACCAGCCGAGGATGCGCCCGATCAGCTCCTCCCGCGGGCTCACCATGTCAGCGGCAGGGCCTGGACCTGGCGCACGACCAGGCCCTCGACGAGCTTCACCTCGGACTCGGGGATCGCCATCCGGACCTGCGGCATCCAGCGCACGATCCCCGCCAGGGACTCCTGCAGCTCCATTCTTGCCAGGTGTACTCCGATGCAGTGATGAATCCCGATGCCGAACCCGAGGTGCGGGTTGCTCGCCCGGTCCACGTCCATCCGGTGCGGATCGGCGAACACCTCGGGGTCGCGGTTGGCGACCATGAAGGCGAGCAGCACCACGCCGCCGGCCGGGATCGTCACCCCGCTGAGCTCCACGTCCTGCTTGGCGACCCGCGGCAGCATCACCCCCGTGACGCCGATCTGCATGTAGCGCGAGAGCTCCTCGACCGTCTTCGGGATGTCCTGTGGGTTCGCGACGACCCGGTCCCAGAGGTCGCGGAAGTGCATGAGCGCCATGAGGAACAGGTTGATCTGGTTCGTCGTGGTCTCGTGGCCGCCGATGAGCAGGCCGATGCAGACCATGAGCATCTCGCGCTCGGTGAGGTGCCCGTGCACCTCCTGCGCGATGATCAGCTCGCTGATGAGGTCGTCGCCGGGCTTCGAGCGCCGCGAGTCGATCAGGCCGGCGAACCCGTCGACCGCGGCCTTCGTGCGGGCCGGGTCGCGGTTCCAGTCGCCGACCATGATGTCGGACCACTCCTTGCACTTGCCGCGGTCCTCCACGGCGATGCCCAGCAGCTCGCTGATCACCCAGATCGGGATCGGTGTCGAGAAGTTCGCGACCAGGTCCACCGGGCGCGGCATCGTCATCATGCGCGAGAGCAGCTCGTCGACCATCGCCCGGACCGCGGGCCGGATGCGCTCGACCCGCCGGGGCGTGAACGCGTGCGCGACGAGCCGGCGCATCCGCGTGTGCTTGGGCGGGTCCATGCCCATCAGCGACTCGGTCTCCAGGCCGCCCAGCTCCGCGACCGGCGTCCGGGAGGCCTTGTTGATCTCGCGGCTGAACCGCTGGTAGTCGGTGAGCACCGTGTGCACGTCGGCGTAGCGCGTCACGAGCCACGCGGGCGTGCCGTCGGCCATCTGCATCTCCACCACCGGCCGGTCGCGCTGCAGCTCGACGAGCTCGGGGAGCGGCTGGTAGAGCGAGGGCGGTTCGGGCAGGGGGAACGGGATCGGTTCAATCATGGGCCCTCTCCAGGTGTCGTACCGGTGCTGTGCGCGCCAGCCGCGTCAGGTGCCCTGTGACCTCGGCCGGCGCGGGACGGGCGTCGTTGCGCTGCCGCAGCCGGGTGGCCGCCGCCCGCCGGAGGGGGTCGCCGATCAGCCCGGACACCGCGTCCCTGATCGCGTCGGGCCGAGCCCGCTCGGCCGGGAGCGCTGTGCCCACGCCGGCGGCGACGACCCGCTCGGCGTTGAAGTGCTGATCGCCGACGCGCGGCAGGATGAGCTGCGGCACCCCGCACGCGACGGCGGTCATCGTGGTGCCGGCCCCGCCCTGGTGCACGACGGCCGCGCAGGTCGGCAGGAGCAGGTGGTGGGCGAGGCCCGGCGCCGCCCGCACGTTGGGCGGCAGGACCTGGCCCGGCTCCGGCTCGGCGGTCAGCACGAACTCGGCGTCCAGGTCGGCGAGCGCGGCGACGGTCGTGCGCAGGTCGAACGCGGCGAACCCGAGCCGCGGCATCAGGGTCCCCTGGGAGAGCGCGACCCGCGGCCGGTCGGCGGGCCCGCGCAGCCACCGGGGGAGCACCGCGGCGCCGTTGTGGGGCACGAACCGGACGGGCCGGTGCGGCCCGGCGAGCGGCACCTGCAGCGGCGGCGGGCACGGGTCCAGGGTGAGCGTGCCGGTGAGCGGGACCTCGGGCGGTGCGACGCCGTAGGGCTCGGCGAGCGGGCCGAGCACGGCGTCGCGGTCGATGGGCAGCGCGAAGTCCGGCCCCCACAGCACGCGCACGGACGGCACGCCCAGCGCGGCGGCGGCCACCGCGGCCCCGAGGTTGTTCTGCTCGTGCAGCACGAGGCCGGGCCGGAACCAGCGGCCGAAGGCGACGAGGTCCGGCAGCATGGTCGCGGCGTACGTATGGGCGACCCCGCCGACGGTGACCGAGCGGGGCAGCGCGTCGCCGGCCGGGACGGGGTCGTCGCGAATGGGCGCGATCTGGCCCGTGGCCACGGTCGCGAAGTCGAGCCGCGCCCCGACCGGCACCGCCGCCAGCCCGACGCCGGTGACGGCCTCGGTAAGGTCGGCCGGGCAGGCCACCCGCACGTCGTGACCCGCCGCCCGCAGCGCCCACGCGTGCGGCACGAGGTGGTTGAGGTGCGAGCGCCAGCCCCAGGTGACGACGAGGATCCTCATCCGGCCCTCGCCACGGCGAGCAGGCGTTCGTTGCCGGCCTCGTCGCCGACCGTGACCCGCACGCCGACCTGCGGGAAGGCCCGCACGAGGAGGCCGGCGTCCGCGCAGCGCCGCGCGAAGGCGTCGCTGCCGGCGCCGAGCGGCAGCCAGAGGAAGTTGGTCTGCGACGCCGCGACCGGGAGCCCGGCCGCGGCGAGCGCGGCGGCCAGCCGGTCGCGCACCCCCACGAGCCGCGCGCAGCGGCGGGCGCACTCGTCGAGCACGCCGGGCTCGAGGCAGGCGAGCGCCGCGACCTGCGCGAGCCCGCCCGGGTAGAACAGCAGGCTCGCCATCCGGGCCGGCCCGGCGATCCGGGGCGGGACCACGGCGTAGCCGACCCGCAGGGCGGCCAGGCCGTGGGCCTTGGAGAAGGTGCGCACGACGCAGACGTTGTCGTGCTCGCGGTGCAGCGCGAGGCCGTCGGCATAGTCCCCGGCGGTGACGTACTCCCGGTAGGCCTCGTCGATGATCACGACGACGTCGTGCGGGATCCGGGCCAGGAAGTCGGTGATCTCGGCGTGGCTGAGCGCGGCGCCGGTCGGGTTGTTCGGGTTGCACAGCAGCACGCACCGGGTCCGCCCGGTGACCGCGGCGGCCATCGCGTCGAGGTCGTGGGTGAGCCCCGCCAGCGGCACCGCCACGGATCGGTTGCGCAGGTTGGCGGCCATCAGCGGGTAGCCCTCGAACGACAGCGCCGGGTGGACGATCTCGTCGCGGGTGGGGTCGAGCGCCTGGATCAGCAGCTGGGTGAGCCCGGCGGAGCCGGGCCCCAGGACGAGTTCGCCGTCCGGCACGTCGAGGTGCTTCGCCAGCGCCGCGACCAGCTCGGCCGACCGGAAGTCGGGGTAGCGCTGCAGCCGGGCCGCGGCCTCCCGCACCGCGTCGAGCACGGCCGGCATCGGCGGGAACGGAGACTCGTTCATCGACAGGTCCACGGGTCGCCCCTCTCCTTGCGGCCGGGGCCGTCGGCAAGGTATTGATGGTGGTCAAAATGTTCGCCGGGCCGCCGGTCCAGTCGCCGACGGCCCCGGATGAGGACGGGACCCGCGCCATGAACATCGTCATCGAACCCGGCGCGGGCGCCCTCGGCGCCACGATCGGCGGCGCCGACCTGCAGCGGCTCACCGACGAGGAGTTCGGCGAGATCAAGCGGGCGCTGCTCGACCACCTCGTCGTCTTCATCCGCGACCAGGAGCACATCTCCCCGCAGGCGCACATCGCGTTCGGCGAGCGCCTCGGCCGCGTCGAGCCGCACTCCCACCTGCAGCGGCTCGACGGGCACCCGGAGATCGTCGTCATCGACTCCGAGCGCGGCGGCAAGGTCGACGTCTGGCACACCGACATCACCTACAACCAGCACCCGCCGCTGGCCTCCGTGCTGCGGCTCGTCCGGGTGCCGGGCCGGGGCGGCGACACCATGTGGAGCAACCAGTACCTGGCCTACGAGCGGCTGTCCGCGCCGATCCGCGACCTGCTCGACGGGCTGACCGCGATCCACAGCCAGCCCGGCAACGAGACCACCCGGCGGGCCGAGCACCCGGTCGTGCGCGTGCATCCGGAGACCGGGCGCAAGGCCTTGTACGTCAACCGCCTGTTCACCTCGCACATCCCGCAGCTGAGCCGGGGGGAGAGCGACGCGCTGCTCGAGTTCCTCTTCGCCTTCGCCGAACGCCCGGAGCTGACGTGCCGGCACCGGTGGCGGCCCGGCGACATCGCGGTCTGGGACAACCGCGTCACCCAGCACTACGCGCTCAACGACTACGACGAGCGCCGGGTCGGCCAGCGGGTCACGGTCTTCGCGGACGAGCCGAAGGGCGGCCCGGCCCGCTGGCCCGTCTACCGGCCGGCCCCCGGCCAGCGGTACTGGCCGTCGCGGGTCAACGCGCGCGAGCAGTACTGAGCTCATGCCGGACCCCATGGGCCCGCTGGGCCCCCTGGGCCCCCGGCCACCGCGGCGAGGGCCCGCAGCGCGAGACCGCGGGTGATCGCGCCGTTCGGGTAGTACATGTGGTGGCGGATGTAGGCGCAGACCCGGCTCGCGGGCCAGCCGCCGTCCGGGCGCTGGGCGTCCAGCAGCCAGTCGGTGCCTCGCCGGATCGGGTCGGAGCCGGGGTCGACACCGGCCGCGAGCAGGGCCGGCAGCGCCCACGCGGTCTCCTCCACGGTGCCCGCCGCGCCGTCGCCCGCGCCCCAGGAGCCGTCCGCGCACTGGCTGGACAGCAGCCACCCGGCGGCGGCCAGCGCCACGGGACCGTCGCCGCGCCCGGCCGCCGCGAGCGCGCCGAGCACCATCGCCGTGCCGGAGGTGTGGTCGCGGTACCACAGATTCTCGAACGTGCCGTCGGACGCCTGCCGGCTCTCCAGCCAGTCCACGGCCGCCCGCACCGCGGGGTCACCGGCCGGCCGGCCGGACTCGAGCAGCGCGACGACGCCCTGGGCGGTGATGGCCGGGCAGGGGCCGTCGTTGGCGAGCCGGGTGTCGCGCACCCAGAGGCTCCACGAGCCGCGGGTGTCCTGGCGGCCGGCCAGCCATGCCAGCCCGTCGCGCAGCACCGCGTCCTCGTCGCGGCCGGGGAGGCCGGCCAGCGCGGTCAGGATCTCGGCGGACTCCAGTGTGACCGGCCAGCCGTGCGCGTCGGAGAAGCTCCACCCGCCGGCCGGGCAGTCCAGCACGGTGAAGGCGTCGCGCTGCCGGGTGCGGTGGAAGAGCTCGCGGGTGCGGGCCAGCCGCGGGTCGGCGCCGTAGCCCGCGGCGATCAGCCCGGTCGACGCGAACGCCGAGCGGGTCAGGTCCAGGTTGGCCACGGCGTCCCAGGAGCCGTCGGCCCGCACCGACCGGCGCAGGAACCCGGCGATCGCGGCGACGATGTCCGGGGCCAGCCCGGCGTGCGCGAGGCCGAGGCACACCAGCGCGGCCGGCCACGGGTCGGCGCTGAACGCGCCGCTGCGGTGCTCGTGGTCGTGCACCGCGGCGAGCAGGCGCAGCGCGGCGGGCACGGCCGCCCGGTTGGTCAGGCGGCGCACCGGACCGGGCGGGTCGACGGCGGCCTGCATCAGGGCCAGCCCGACGAACGGCGCGGTCCGGAACGAGATGCGTCGCCGGCGCACCGGGTCGGCCAGCACCAACTCCAGCGGGAGGCGGCGCAGGCTCCCCGCCGGGGCGAACCCGGCGAGCACCTGGAACTGCCCGCAGAGGTGCGCGACCGCCGGGTCGGTCACCGCCCCGACCCCGCCGAGCGCGGCCAGCGCGGCCTGCCCGGCCTCGACCGCGGCGGCGCTGGTGTCCGGCGCGACGATGTGCAGGGCGGCCGCCGCGACGCAGGTCGCGACCGCCTCGCTGCCGGCGCCGACGACGCCGCCCCAGCCGCCGTCGTCGTGCTGCACGCCGCGCAGCCAGGCCGCACCGGCCGCGACCAGCTCGGCCGAGCCGGACGGGTCCGCGGCCCGCAGGGCGGTGATCGCGCCCGCGGTGCCCAGGATCGAGGCGGGCGGGTCGTCGCCGAACGCCCCGTCGTCGCGCTGCCGGCGGAACAGGTCCTCGGCGCCGGCGGCGATGGCCCGGCGGACGCGTCGCAGACGCGGGTCAGACATCGGCCGTCCTTTCCGCGGGCCGGTCGGCCGGGCCCAGCTCGTACCAGGTCCGCATGCGCCGCTGCGTCCACCACGTCAGCGCGGCCATCGGCACGAGCAGCGCCACGGCCGTCGTCGCGCCGAGCCCGAGCGCGACGACGGTGGCGGCCAGTCCCAGCCGCTCCAGCACCAGCACCTCGTGGGCGCGCAGGGCGACCCGCACCGGCAGTGCCCGGCGCCGGGGGACCAGCGGGGCCAGCGCGACCGCGCCGACGGCCGCGACGGCGGCCAGCGGCACCAGGTGCCCCGGCCCCGCGCCGGCGGCGGCCGCGACCATGGCCGCGGTGTAGCAGGCGACCGCGGTCCACACCGCGGCCGGGGTCCCGCGCCGCACGGGGAGGGTCCGGTATCCGCCGGCCGCGTCCCCGGCCACGTCGCGCAGGGTGCCGACCAGGTTCGACGCGCAGTCGTGCAGCCAGAACGCGACCGCGAACACGAGCACCCGCCGGTCGAACATCGGCACGACGGCGGCGCCGAAGAGCAGGGTGAGCGCCCCGAGCAGGCCGCGGACGAGGTTGCCGCCCAGCCCGGACGCCTTGAGGTGCAGGCCGTAGGCGACGACGGCGGCGACCGCGCACGCGGCCACGACCGCGGTCGGCCAGCCGCCGACGACGGCCAGCACCGCGACGGCGAGCATCGCCGTGCTGCCCCACACGAGCGCCGTCCGCGCGGCGAGGCGGCCGGACGGGATCGGCCGGTGCGGCTTGCTGACGGCGTCGAGGTCGCGGTCGAACCAGTCGCTGAGGTAGTGCCCGCCGAGCCAGCCCAGCGTGGGGATGGCCCACGCGACGACCAGCCACAGCGCCCGGCGCTCCCCGGCCAGCCCGGCGCCCGCCAGCCCGAGCAGGCCGACGTACCACACGGTGTACGGCCGCCAGGTCTGCACGTGCGCGAGCACCGCGGTGCGCAGGCGCCTCATCGCCCGGCTCCCGCCGCCCAGGCGGCCGCCGACGCCAGCAGGTCGCGGCTCGGCGACGGCTCGAGCGTGTCCAGCCGGGCGAGCGCCCGCTCCCCGTAGCCGGCGGCCCGCGCCCGGGCCCGATCCACCCCGCCGGTGGCGACGAGCATGGCGCGGAACTCGTCGAGCTCGCCCGGGCCGGCCGAGCGGCGGGCCAGGGCGGCCGCGAGCCGCCGGCGGGTGGCCGGGTCGGCGGCCTCGTAGGCGAGCAGCACCGGCAGGGTCGGCCGGCCGTTGGCCAGGTCGCTGGTCGAGGGCTTGCCCGTGGCCTCGGGCCCGAGCGTGCACGCGAGCACGTCGTCGCGGATCTGGAAGGCGATGCCGAGCAGTTCGCCGTATTCCCCGAGCCGGTCGGCCCGCTCGGCGTCCGCGCCGCCGAGCAGCGCCCCGATCCGGCACGCGGCCCGCAACAGCGCGCCGGTCTTCAGCGCGGCCACGGTCAGGTATGCCTCGACGCCGGCCGCGGGGTTCCCGGCCAGCCGGGCCTCGAGCACCTGGCCGCGGCACAGGCTCGACCCGGCGGCGGCGAGTGCCGTGGCGGCGGCCGTCGCGGCACTCGCCGGGCGGCATTCGCCGATGGCCGAGAACGCGGCGAAGATCAGGTGGTCGCCCGCGACGATGGCGTCGGGCATCCCGTGCGCCGCGTGCACCGCCGGGCGTGACCGCCGCACGTCGTCGGCGTCGATGATGTCGTCGTGCACCAGCGTCGCGACGTGCAGGTACTCCAGGGCGAGCGCCGCCGGCACCACGTCGTCGGGGACACCGCCCACCGCCTCGGCGCAGGCCAGGGCCAGCAGCGGGCGCAGCAGCTTGCCCGGCGGCAGCAGCGCGTAGCGCGCCAGCGCGTCCAGCTCGTCGGCGCCGGCGGGCCAGCGCCGGTGCAGCTCGTCGCGGAGCCGCCGCTCGAACGCGGGCTGTTCCGGACGGCCGGAGTTCGCGTGAGCGAGCATCGTCATGCAGCGCACCTCCGCCTCATCGGACGCACTCGAGCAGCACCAGCCCGCCGTCGCCGTGCAGCGTCCGGGCGAGCGTGAGACCGGCGCCGCGGGCGAGCCGGTCGAAGTCGGCGACGCTGCGGGCCCGGCCGCCGACGGTGACGAGCATGTTCAGGTCGTAGTGCGGACCGGCGCGCAGGACTTCCACGACGAGCACCCGGCCGGCGGCCGCGGCGCAGTGGCCGAGGATGGCGCGAGCGGGCTCGTCGGGCCAGTCGGACAGCACCCGGGAGACCACCGCGACGTCCGCGGCGCACGGCAGGGGCTCGAAGAAGCTCGCGGCCGTGAACCTCGCCCGGTCGCCGACGCCCAGCTCGGCGAAGGTCGCCGCGGCCGCCGGCGCGGAGACGGGGCGATCCAGCAGTACACCCTGCAGATGCCCGTGCTTCGCCAGCACCTCGGCGAGCAGCCCGCCGTTGCCCCCGCCGACGTCCATGACCTCGCCGACCCCGGACCAGTCGTAGAGGCGGGCGACCTCGGGCGCGGTGCGCCGCTGCTCGGCCCGCATCAGCTCGTCGAAGACGCGGCGGTGGGCCGGGTTCGCGTCGGTGTCCTCCCACAGCGTGCGCCCGTGCACGGCGGCGTACCCGGGTTCGCCGGTGCGCACCGCGTGCAGCAGCCCGGCGTAGGCCAGGTCCATGCGGAAGCCGAGCCCGTCGAGGTCCAGCCACTCCCGCCGGCCGCTGCCGCACAGCAGCCGCCCCAGCTCGGTGAGCTCGAAGCGCTCCGGCTCCGGCTGGGCAAGGACGCCACGGCCGGTGAGGTAGCGCAGCAGCTGCCCGAGCGCATCGGCGTCGGTGTCCGTGGCCGCCGCGAGCTCGGCGGGCGAGCGCAGGCCGGTCGCGATCAGGTCCGGCAGCCGCAGGGTGGCCGCGACGCGGACGGCGTACGGGCCGCCCAGGTCCGCCAGGTCCCGCAGCCGCTCGGCCGGGCCGTCGGCGCTCACCATGCGATCGGGAACGCGGACAGCCCGCAGTTGATCCGCTCGTGCCGCCACGGCAGCTCGTCGATCGGCACCCCCGGCCGCAGCTTCGGGAAGCGCCGCAGCAGCGAGCCGATCGCCGTCTCGATCTCGACCCGCCCCAGCGCGGCGCCCAGGCAGAAGTGCGGGCCCACCCCGAACGTGATGTGCGGATTGGGGGACCGGTCGATGTCCAGCTCGCCCGGGCGCGGGAACTTCCCGGGGTCGCGGTTCGCCGCCCACGGCAACGGCATCACCACGTCACCCGGGCGCAGCGCGATGCCGCCGAGCTCGACGGGCGCCATGACCGTCTGTTCGAGGAACGTCGGACTGAGGGAGGTGTACCGCAGCAGCTCGTCGACGGCCGCCGGCAGCCGGGCGGGCTCGTCGCGCAGCCGCTGCAACACCTGCGGATGCTGGAACAGCGCCCGCAGGCCCGCGCTGATCGAGCCGATCTCCCGGCCGCCGACGAGCACCGTGACGGCCAGCCCGATGATCTCCTCGTCGGTCAGTGAGGGGTCCTCGGCCTGCGCCTCGGCCCACGCCGAGAGCAGGTCCGGCCCGGGCGCCGCCCGCTTCTCGGCGAGCCGCTGCCGCAGGTAGGCGCGCATCGCGATGGTGGGGTCGGCGGTCTCGGTCGCGGCGTGCGTGTTCACGGCCATGAGCGCCCGGTCCCACTCGGCGAACCGCTCGCGGTCGGCGGCCGGCACCCCGAGCAGCTCGCAGATGACGATCGCGGGCAGCGGTACCACGAGATCGGCCACGAGGTCGCCGGGGCTGCCCCGCCGCTCCATCGCGTCCAGCAGCTCGTCGGTGATCGCCTGGATGCGCGGACGGTACGCGTCGATCCGCCGCGCGGTGAAGGCGCGCCCGGCCAGGCGCCGCAGCTCGGTGTGGGCCGGGCCGTCCATGCTCAGATCGCGCACCGGGCAACCGGCCTCGGCCGCGGAGCCGGTGTCGTAGGCCCCGCCGCGGCGGCGGAACCGGATGTCGGTCATCACGGTGCTCACCTCGTCGTAGCCGAGCACCAGCCAGACCAGCCGGCCGTCGGGGAGCCGGACCCGGCTCACCTTTTCGTGCTCGACCATGCGCAGCAGCTCGCCGGGCAGATCGCCGCGAAAGACCTCGAAGGGATACTCCCGCACCCCGGGGTGCGCTGTCGCACTGTCGCTCATGGCGTCCTCGCACAGGCCTATTCGAGATGGCCGCCGTCAACGCATCGACTGACGTCAACGCAAAATGCGTCTTCGGCGCCGCCTGAGATGCACCAGAGCGTAGATGGAGAGATCGAGGTTCGTAAAGATCTCACAGCGCTATCGGGTATTCGGCAGGGAATGTCCAGAGCGGCGAATGGCGATGATTCACGGTTTTCCGGCGCCGGGTGCGGGCGATGCCTGCGCGCCGGCGTCGTGGTAGAACACGCCCGACTGGGGATGCTGTGAGATCCGCGCGAGCGCCTCGTTGACCTCGAAGGCGTACCACTCCGTGTATCCGCACGCGGTGCAGATCCACACCTCGAAGCGCCCGGCCTCGAGCCGCCGGCGCAGCTCCGCCCCGGCCGCCGCTCCGGAGTGCAGCCGGGAGATGCCCGGCAGCGGCAGGACGACGTTGCTGCTGTCGTTGTCGGGCAGCATGAAGTGGTTGACCTGCCACAGGCGCGGGCACTGGCACTTCACGCAATGACGGCTCGTACGCATGGCGTCAGGGTAGATGCCGCCTCCCGGCGCCAACGGGGCGAACGTCGACAGCCTGACCATCGGCTGAGCGGCGCCGGCGACGCGCTCAGCGCCGGACCGGGACCTCCAGCCCGGCGGCGCCGAGCACGTCGTCGGCCTCCACCTCGGCCACGGTGAGCGGGACCGGCCGGGCCCGCGGCAGGCCCCAGCCGACCACGACGGCGGCGATCGCGGCCAGGACCGCGCCGATCACGAAGACGGTCACGAACTGGGCCTCGCGGGGCAGCGGCACCGGGCCCGGGATCGGGTTGCGGGTCATCATGGTGACCACGAACGCGGTGCCCAGAGACATGCCGACCGAGCGGGCGATCGAGTTCACGCTGTTGGCGATCCCGGTCTCGGCCGGCTCGACGTGGGCGATGAGGAGCGCGGGCAGGGCCGCGTAGCCGAACGTGACCGCCGTGTTGACCACCAGGGCCCCGACGATGACCTCCCAGGTCGCCGAGTGCAGCACCGCGAGCATCGCGAAGCCGGCGCCGGCCAGGACCGCCGCGATCAGCAGCGTCGGCTTCGCGCCGAACCGGGCGACCAGCCGGCCGCCGAGCGGCGCGGTGATCACGCCGCCGGCCGTGCCCGGCAGCAGGTAGACCAGGCTGGCGGCGAGCACCGAGGCGCCGAAGCCGTAGCCGGCGACCGCGTGCGGCGTCTGCACCAGCGCGGAGACGGCCAGGAAGACGGCGAACATCGCGAAGCCGAGGAACAGGCCGGCCGCGTTGGCCACCACGATCGGGCGGTGGCTGAGCATCCGCGGGCTGACCAACGGGTGCCTGACCCGCCGCTCGAACAGCACGAAGACGGCCAGCACGACGACCGCGGCGGCCAGCGAGCCGAGCACCCGGGCCGATCCCCAGCCCCAGCCGTTGCCCTCCTCCAGCGGCAGGAGCAGCAGCACCAGGCCGAGGCCGAGCAGGACGGCGCCGGCCCAGTCGAGGCGGCCGGCCGCCGCGCCCGGACGGCGGGGCAGCCGCCAGACGCCGGCCAGGCCGAGCGCAGTCAGCGCCGTGGAGAGCCAGAACAGCTCGTGGTAGTTGCCGCCGTGGCGCATCAGCAGCCCGGTGACCACGAGGCCGAACCCGGCGCCGATCGAGAGCATGCCGCTGACCAGGGCCATCGCGCCGGTCAGCCGCTGTGGTGGCAGCTCCTCGCGGAGCACGCCGATGGCCAGGGGGAAGAGCCCGAAGGTGGCCGCCTGGGCGACCCGGCCGACGAGCAGCAGCGCAAGGCTGGAGGTGGTGGCGGCGAGCACCGAGCCGAGCAGCACCACGCTCAGCACGCCGAGCATCACCGGGCGGCGGCCGTGCAGGTCGCCGAGCCGGCCGAGCATCGGGGTGAACACCGCGGCGGCGAGCAGGTTGGCGGTCACCACCCAGCTGGCCGCGCTGGTCGAGACGCCGAGGTCGGCGCGGATGTCGGCGACGACCGGGACGACCAGGGTCTGCAGCGCCGAGACGAGCAGCACCACGTAGCAGGCGACGGGCAGTGCGAGGCGCGTTCTGAAGGTCACTGCCTGAACGTAGACGCGTCGCCCAGGATTTTCAACACGGTGTCGAAAATAAAAGCTGCGGTGTCGATTACACTCGTCGGACGGTACAGTCGACGCCGTGCCAGCCATCAAGAGCCGCCGCGCTCCCACCAAGGGCGACCAGCGGGAGCAGGCCCTGGTCGACGCCGCCCGGGACGTGTTCCGGGAGAAGTCGATCAGTCAGGTCACGATCGACGACCTGGCGGGGGCGGCCGGCATCGCGCGGTCCGGCTTCTACTTCTACTTCGAGTCCAAGCAGGCGCTGCTCGCCGCGCTCGTCGACCAGCGGCTCGCCGAGGCCGACCTGGAGATGGCCGAGTGGCTCGCCTCCGACGGGCTCGACCGGGGCGCGCTGCGCCGGGGTCTCGCCGCGGGGCTGGCCCGCTGGAAGGTCGACGGGCGCTGGCTGCGCGAGGCCTTCGTCACGCCCGACCCCGGCCCCGAGGTGCGGCACGTCCGCGACCGGCTGCTGGACGAGGGCTGCACGCAGTTCAGCAAGCGCATCGAGCGCGACGCGCGAGCGGGCCGGACGGTCGTCGGCCCGCCCGACCTGCTCGCCAAGATGGTCATGCGTCTGCGCTGCATGACGTTCGCCGACGCCTACGCCGACCCGGGCGCCTACGACGAGGACGAACTGCTCGACACGCTCACCGACGCGATCCTGCGCCTCGTCTACGGCGCAACCCCCGGCAGCGCCAAGGGCTGAGCCGGAGCCGATCGTCAGTCGTGCCGGCGGTGGGCGCTGGCGGTCCGGTGGGCCAGCCAGCCCGACATCGCGCGGACGCCGTGGGCGATGGCGCGCTCGTCCGGGTCGAACGCCCCGAAGTGCGGGTACGCCGTCTCGATCGGCGCGCCCGGGCGGTGCACGCCGAGGAACGAGTACGTGCCCGGAATCCGCCGCAGGAACAGGCCGAAGTCCTCGCCGTTGAACGGGACCGCGGCGTGCATGACCTCGACGTGGCCGTCGCCCACGCTGCGGCGCAGGTACCGCTCCACCGCCCGGGCGTCGGCCTCGGGCACGATCATCGCCGGGAACGGGTCGACCGGGTAGCTGACCGCCGCCGGGCCGGCCGCGGCGGCCAGGCGGTCGATGTCCTGGCGGATCGCCGTCCAGCGCGCCTCGGGCCAGCAGCGGTACGACACCCGAACCTGTGCCCCGTTCGCCGACGCGTTCATGAACACGAACTCGGCCAGCGGCCCGTCCGGCGTCAGCAGCTCGGCGATGAGCCGCTGCAGCTCGGCCGGGTTCGCCGGCGGGCGCACGGTGCCGAGCGCGTTGATCGCCGCGGCCAGCGAGGCCGCGCGCTCGGCGGCGCCGGCCCCCTCGACGGTCACGGTCGCGTGGTCCTGGCCCGGCATGCCGGTGCCGGGCATGACCACGAAGTCGCCGAGCGGGAACGGGCCGCAGTGCAGGGCGTGGATCTCCTGCGGGCGGGTGTGCTCGAGGACGTGGTCGGCGAGCATCGCGGCCGCGCCCGTGAGCGCCTCCTCGCCGGGCTGGAACACGAAGACGACGGTGCCCGCGAGCCGTCGGCGCCCGCGCGCCAGGGCCTCCGCGACGCCCACGCCGATCGTGGTGTGGATGTCGTGCCCGCACAGGTGCGCGGGGTCGGGTCCGCCGGCGATCTGGTCCTGGGGCGGTACCGCATCCATGTCCGCGCGATAGGCGACGGTCCGGCCCCGTCCGGCCCCGCGCAGCACGCCGACGACGCCGTGGCCGCCGACGCCGGTGGTGACGGCGAGGCCCGCCTTGCGCAGGCGGCGCGCGACCACGGCCGCGGTGTAGCGCTCCTCCCCGGCGGTCTCGGGGTGGCGGTGCAGATCGCGGCGCAGCTCGATGAGGTCGTCCGGCTCGTCCACGACGCCGAGCATAGGGACGAACGCCGATGCGGTGGTGGCCCGCAGGAGGGTGCGACGGCTGATTGGCATGCGTTCAGCCTGTCGAGTTTCGCGGCGCCGCACAGTACCGGTGGCCCCCGTCCATCGAGGAGGGTCAGCCCCACCCCTACAGTCCCGCGGCGGGCAGGCCCTCCAGCGTGAAGCGCTCCTGGAGCCAGGGCAGCAGGTACTGGTACGCCGTGATCGTGTTCGGCTGCCCGTTGTCGTGCGACAGCACGATCGAGCCCGGCCGCGTGTGTCGCTGCACCTCGTTCACCACGCGCGAGATGTGCGCCGAGGCGTTGCTGTCGTGCGTGTGCTCCCAGTCGCGCGGGTCCACGTCCCAGTAGATCGAGTCCATGCCGAGCGAGCGCGCCTTGGCCACGAGCGCGGGCGTGAAGTTGCCGCCGGGCGCGCGGAAGTACCGGATCGGCGCGTCGGCACCGACCGCCGCGTGGATCATGTCGTTGGTGTGCTTGAGGTCCCAGTCGATGTACGCGTCGTCGCGCTGGGCGAGGTTGAGCAGGTGCTGCCACGAGTGGTTGCACAGCGTGTGCCCGTCGGCGTAGATGGCCCGGACGAGGTCGGGCCGGTCGCGGACCCGGAAGCCGACCATGCAGAACGTGGCGTGGATGTGCCGCTCCCGCAGCAGAGCCAGCAGCTTCGGGGTGTTGATCGGGTCCGGCCCGTCGTCGAAGGTCAGCGCGACGGACTGGCTGCGGGTGGTGAGGAACGAGCCGACCGGCCCGTCGCCGTCGTGGAAGACCGGCGGGGCCGACGGGCTCGCCGAGGGCGTGGGGGACGGGGGCGCGGCGGCCACCGGGCTCGCGGCAGCGGCGGGGGCCGAGGGACTCGCGGCCGGGTTCACGCGGTTGCTGTCGCGGGCGGTGGTGCCCAGCAGGAGCAGTACCGCGGCGATCAGCAGGCCGGAAGTCGCAAGGCGCACACCTACCAGACGGCCGAGGGCCGCGACTGGGTTGCAGCGCGTCCGGCTGGTTGACTGACGTCGATCAAGCGATCGTCTATCGTGGACTTCGGCCAGGTTCGGGGGTTGCGTGGCGCGGCCCGAGAGATATCCTTCCGACCGGACGGTACGCTGTGTCGGCAGGAAGAGGGGAGGCCGCAGATGGCCCGTACGACGTCTCCGCGGCCGGAGTCCACCCGTCGCCGGCAGCGCTGGCCGGGCGGCTACGACCCGGAGAACACGCGCCGGTCGCTCATCGACAGCGCGCTGCAGCTCTTCGAGCGCCAGGGCTTCGACCGCACCTCGGTGCAGGAGATCGCCGACCGGGCGCAGCTGACGAAGGGTGCGTTCTACCACCACTTCGAGAGCAAGGACGACCTGCTGCGCACGATCCAGGAGGAATACCTGGAGGCGCAGCTGACCGCGATCAAGAAGATCGAGTCCGGCGGCGACGACCCGAAGACCCGCGTGTCCGAGCTGATCCGCTTCAGCCTGACCAGCGTGGCCGAATACCGCGGCCACGTCACGATTTTCTACCAGGAGCGGCGGTACCTCACCGGCGAGCTCTTCGCCGAGGTGACCCGCAAGCGTGATCTGGTCGAGGCCGCGTTCGCCGGGATGGTGGCCGACGGCGTGCAGCGGGGCGCGTTCCGGGCGGATGTCGACCCGAAGATCGCGACGTTCGGGCTCGTGGGCATGTGCGCGTGGGCGTACCAATGGCTGAACGTCAGCGGCCCGCTCAGCGTGGACGAGGTCGCCCGGCAGTTCGCCGCGATGGTGCTGCAGGGCCTGGAGGCCCCCGCCGCCTGACGCGCAGCGGTGGGCCCCGGCGCACATGATCGAGGAGACCGCGCGCCACGCCGGTCAGGCCGACGCGACGGGTCTACGGGCCGCTGACGCCGCCGGAGGCGGCCGCGACCCCCGCCGTGCTCACGCGCCGGGCGGTGGCCACGAGGCTCGCGATCGCCGGCGGCTGCGTCATCGTCCTCGCGGCCGCCGCGTCCCGGGCCGGCGACGCGGCGATCGGCGTCGCCCGGCGCAGGTGGACGATGATCGCGGGCGCCTCGCTGCGGACGGTGCTGCCCGCGGCCGCGGCCGTCGCCATCGCGTGACCCGGGCGGCCGATAAGGTTGGCCGATGACGTCGGGCAAAGCGTTCCAGGTGACCTTCGACTGTGCGGATCCCGAGCGCGTGGGCCGGTTCTGGTGTGCGGTGCTGGGCTATGAGGCACCGCCGCCGAGAGGGTTCGCTTCCTGGGACGAGTTCAACCGCTCGCGGCCGGCGGAGCGTCAGGGCGCGGGGTTCGCCTGCGTCGACCCCGCCGGTGTGGGGCCGCGGCTGTACTTCCAGCGCGTCCCCGAGGGCAAGGTCGTCAAGAACCGGGTGCACCTGGACGTGCGGGCCGGCACCGGACTCGTGGGCGCCGAGCGGCTCGCCACCCTCGAGGCCGAGTGCGCGCGGCTGGTCGCGCTCGGGGCGGTACACCAGGAAACCCTGTATGCCGACGACGACAACGAGTCGTGCATCGTGATGCGGGACGTCGAGGGCAACGAGTTCTGCCTCGACTGAGCGCCCGCACCCGTCGGCGGTCGCCTCGTCAACGTCCGGCTGCCGCGCCGGGCCAGGTCGACCTGGCCGGGCGTCGTCCAGCGCGCCGTCTCCAACACGTCGTTGCTGCCCCGCGACGCGTAGGCGTGACCTGCGGCGGCCCCGGCGAGCCCGTGCTCAGGCCAGGCCGTCCAGCGACATGATGTTGCAGACGATCACTGGTTCCGGGCGCGGTCGTAGAGCAGGCACAGCGCGCCGCTCTCGGTCGCGGTGCTGTCCGCGAGCCGCCAGGAGCCCGCCGGTGCGTCGTCGAACAGGCGGGCACCGCCGCCGACCAGCTCCGGGCAGAGCGTCACGCTGAGCCGGTCGACCTCGTCGGCGTCGAGCAGCCGCCGGATGACGCTGCTGCTGGCGAGCACGATGATGTCGCCGCCGGGCTGGTCGCGCAGCTGCCGCACGGCGGTGACCGGGTCGGTGCCGGCGAGGCGGGCGTTGTCCCACTCGACCTCGGTCAGCGTCGTGGAGAAGACGACCTTCTCGACCTCGTTGAGCCAGCGGGAGAACGTGCGGTCGTCGGCGTGCGCGTGCTCGTCGTCGGCGACGGCGGGCCAGAAGCCGGCGAAGCCCTGGTAGTTCTTGCGGCCGAGCAGCGCGGTGGTGGCCGCGCCGGTCACGCGGACCATGTGGCCGCGGGCGCCCGGGCTCACCGCGTGCGGGACGATCCAGGCCATGTCGAAGTCCCCGCCGCGGCCGGTCACGCGACCGTCGAGGGAGAGGGAGATGTTGGCGACGACGCGCCGGTGCTGTGTCATGTTCGATAGGTTCTCCCGCGAGGCGGCATCGGGTCGTCGCCAGACCTGATGACATCGGACCCGGATTTCCCGGGACGGTGGGGAGGCGGGGCATGGCGGTCGTCAGTCCGGTGCTGGTCGGGCGCGCGGCCGAGACCGCCGTGCTGCGTTCGGCGTACGAGCGGGCGCCGGCCACCGTGCTCGTCACCGGCGAGGCCGGCATCGGCAAGTCCCGCCTGGTCGGCGACGCGGTGCGGGACCTGCCCGGCGACCCGCTGGTGCTCGCCGGGGCCTGCCTGGAGCTCGGCGCCGAGGGCGCACCCTACGTGCCGTTCGTCGCCGTCGTCCGTGACCTCGTGCGCCATCTCGGCCTCGACGCCGTCCGGGCGCTGCTGCCCGCCGACGGGTCCGCCCTCGGCGACTGGCTGCCCGGCCTCGGCCCGGCGCCGGCCGGCTACGCCCGGACCCGGCTGCTGGAGGAGGTTCTCGCGCTCGCCGGTCGCGTAGCCGAGGCGCGGCCGCTCGTGCTCGTGGTCGAGGACCTGCACTGGGCCGACGCGTCCACGCGGGAGCTGTTCGCGTACCTCGCCCGCAACGCCGCCGGCTCCGTCCTGCTGGTCGGCACGTCGCGCGCCGGTGGCACCCCGGACCGGCGCCTGCTCGCCGAGCTCGGGCGCCGGCCCGACGTCGTGCGGATGCCGCTCGAGCCGCTCGCCGCGCCGCAGGTCGCCGAGCTGCTCGCGGCCATCGACGGCCGCCCGCCCGAGCCCGAGCGCGTCCGGCGCATCCACGGGCGCAGCGGCGGCAACCCGCTGTTCGTGGAGGCGCTCAGCGAGGCGGGCGAGGCCCCGGCCTCCCTGCGCGAACTGCTGCTCGCCCGCGTCGCGGACCTGCCGGAGCCCCTCGGCGAGGTGCTGTCCGCGTTGGCCGTTTCCGGCGGCGGTACCGTCGAATCGGTGCTCGAATCCGTCACCGCCCTCCCGCCCGTCCAGCTCGGCCGCGCCCTGCACGATCTCGCCGAGCGGCGCCTGGTTTCGGCGCGCGACGAGCGGTACGAAATCCGGCACGACGTTCTTCGCGAGGTGGTCCACGACGCGCTCCTGCCGGGGGAGCGGCGGCGGTTGCATCGCCGGTTCGCGGTCGCGCTGGCGGATCACGAGCCCGACGGGGCCGCGCTCGCCGAGCACTGGACCGCCGCCGGGGAGCCCGGCGCCGCCCTGCCGGCCGCGTGGCGCGCCGCCGCCCGGGCCGAGCGCCAGCATGCCCACGACGAACGGCTGCACCTGCTCGGCCTGATGCTGCGGCAGTGGGACCCCGCCGGCCCGGCCGCCACCGAGATCGGCCTCGAGCGCGGCGACGTCCTCGAGCAGGCCGCGCGGGCGGCGTTCGCGGCGGGCCGCTCCGCCCGCGGCATCGCCCTGGCCACGGACGCCCTCGACGAGCTCGACCGGGCCGCCGAGCCGGAGCGCTCGGCGCGGCTGCTCGGGCTGCGCGGGCGGCTGCGGCAGCGCGTCGACGGCACCGGCGCCGACGACCTCGCGGCCGCGGTGGCGCTCCTGCCGCCGGGCGCCTCGCCGGGCCTGCGCGCGGAGCTGCTGTCGGCCCTCGCGTTCGTGGGCATCGGCGGCAACCGGTCGGGCGAGAGCCGGGCGGCGGCCACCGAGGCCCTGCGCATCGCCGACGAGCTCGACGAGGACGCGTTGCGGGCCCCGGCCCTGCTCGTGCTGGCCACGCTGCGCGGCGACCGAGCCGACTTCGCCGCCGCCCGCCGCCTCGCCCGGCAGGCCGGCGACGAGCACACCTACCTCACGACGTTCCAGTGGGAGGCGCTCAGGCTCGGCGCCGACGGCCGGTACGCCGACGCGGCCGACCTGGCGCAGGAGGGCCGGGCGGCGGCCGAACGCCTCGGCCACGCCCGCTCCCGCGGCACCATGCTCGCCATGGCGCAGGCGGAGAACCTGGAGGCGCTGGGCCGCTGGGACGAGGCCGGGGCGATCGTCGAGGACGCGCTCGCGGAGGGGCCGCCGCCGCTGTACGCCTCGGCACTGCGCCTGGTCGCCGCCCGCATCGCCGCCGCCCGCGGCCGGACCGATCGCCTCGAGGTGCTGCTGCGCCAGCTCGTCGAGTTCGCCACGCACGCGGCCGGGGCCGAGGAGCTGAAGGCCGGCATCGCCGTCCAGCGCCTCGAGTGGGCGGCGGGCCGGGGCGAGTACGAGGCGGCCGACGATATCCTGGCCGAGCACCTCCCGGCGGCCCGGGAGTCGTGGATGCCGCCCCAGGCCGTGCGCCTCGCCGTGGCCGGCGCGCGGCTGCAGCGGGCCCGGCGCGCCGCGGCCCCGCGCAACCGCCGGGTCGCCGACGCGGTCGCGGCCCGCCTCGCCGAGCTCACCGCGCTGTCCGCGCGCGGGCTGGACGCCCATCGCCTCACCGTCGCGGCGATGACGGCCGACGAGCTGCCGGCCTGGGACCGGGCGGCCGCGGCGTGGCGGGGGCTGGGCCAGCGCTACGAGACCGCGCTGGTGCTGACCGACGCCACCGCCCGCGCGCTGGCGTCGAACAACCGGCCCGGGGCCCGTTCCCGGCTGGCCGAGGCGCGCGCGATCGCCGCCGACCTCGGCGCCGCGCCGCTGCTGGCCCGCATCGACGACCTGGCGCACTGCGGCCGGCTCGACGGCGCCGCGGCCGAGCCGGCGCCGGGCGGCTTCGGCCTGACCGGCCGCGAGCTGGACGTGCTGCGCGTGCTGGCCCGCGGCCGCTCCAACGCCGAGATCGCCGCGGAGCTGTTCGTGAGCGTGCACACGGTGAACACGCATGTCGCGCGGATCCTGGCGAAGCTCGGCGTCGCGACCCGTACCGAGGCCGCCGCCCGGGCCCTCGAACACGGGCTTCGGTGACGCTCTGCGGTGACGGTCTCAGCCGCGGCTCACGGCCGCGGGGGCTGACCGCCGGCGTCGCCGGGCGGGTCGGGCAGCAGCGGCCCGAGCGGCCCGAGATCGATGTTGAGGTCCGCGGCGGAGAGCCCGAAGTGCTCGCGCAGCTCGGTCATGCGCTCCTCGAGGGCCATGAGCGTGGCCCCGATCTCCTCGACCTGGTCATCGGTGAGGTCCCCGACGTCGATGCGGCGCAGCGCCTGGCGCTCCATCAGCTGCCGCAGCAGCTCCACGACGGTGAGCACCAGGCTCGCGAAGCCGCGCTCGACGCCTTCGCGGTCGATCTCGATCCGCTGCCGAGGGGCCGGGGCTGGGGTGCCTTCGCCTGCGCCTTCGTGTTCACCGAAGGCGGTCATGGCTGTCGTGGCGCGACGGCGTCGAGCGCGGCTTCGCTCTGCCGCGGCGTGACGGTGTCGCTCTGTCGCGGCGCGACGGTGGCGGCCGATGCGACGAGGGCGCGCAGCGAGACGTAGACCAGATCGACGCCGGCGATCGACAGGGTCACCTCGCCGGTGATGACGACGCCGGCGCCGAGGACCCGGTCGAGCAGGTCGACGAGCGACACCGGCTGGGAGCGCATGACGGAGTCCGAGGTCATGGCGGTGCCGGTTCCGTGCCGGTGAACGAGTACGGCGGCCAGGGCCCGGTGAGTTCCAAGGACAGCTCGGCGTGGCGGGCGGCCTGGGCGGCGACGAGGTCGGCGAACGGGCCGGCGCGGCCCCGGTCGACCAGGTAGGCGCCGTTGAGCACCATCGTCTCGGCGCGGCCGGTCAGCCGGTGGTCCTGGGGCGGGTGCCGCCGCGCCGCCGCGGCGTCGGCGGCGAGGGCCAGGTGCGTCGCCTCGGCCCCCTCGGCGGCGCGCTGCCGCCACACGTCGTCGGCGGCCAGCCGGGCCCGGCGGCGCTCCAGGTAGGCGGTGCCCGGGCGGCCGGCGGACGGTCCGGTGGGTTCGCCGGCCTGCGATGTGGGTGGTTCGGCGTACATCTTCACGCCCCACTCGGCCCGGCCGCCGACCCGGTCCAGGACGGCCTCGAGCTCGTCGTGGCGCTGCCGGAGCATCTCCAGGACGCCGGCGTCGTCGTGGTACACGGTGGCGAGGCGGGCCGGAACGACGGCGTGCTCGCGCGCGAGCGCGGCCACCACGGCGTGGTGGGCCCGGGCCGCCCGGTCCAGCCAGGCGAGGTCCTCGAGGTTGCGGCGCAGCGCCTCCTCGCCGAACTCGGCGAGGTCGACGGGGCAGACCGCGGCGGTGAGGGCCCCGGCCCCGACCGTGCGCACGGCGCCGCCGGCGACCCCGACGAGGCCGTCGACGGCGCCGGGCTCGAGGTCACGCGCCACGGCGTGCAGCCAGACTCCGTCACGCATCCTCGGCCTCCCTGCCGCCCTCCTCGAGCTCTGCGGTCGCGGCGCCGGGCGCGAGCGGTTTGCGGGACTGCGAGCTGAGCCACGGGTCGTGCTCCCACCAGTCGATGCCCATCTGCCGGGCCGTGTCGACCGATGCGACCACCAGCCGCAGCTTGATCGTCAGCAACTCGATGTCGAGCAGGCTGACCCGGATGTCGCCGACGATGACGATGCCGCGGTCGAGGACGCGCTCCAGGATGTCCCCGAGGTTCGCCGGCTGAGGCCCGGCGGCGGCCGGCGGGCGGGAGGCGCCGGAGGCGAGCACGGACTCCGAGCGCGGATTCTGGCGCATCTCAGCCCTCCTCCGAGTCGCCCTTGCCGCGCGAGAACCGCCGGATGCGCCGCAGCCCGGTCAGCTCACCGTCCGCGGTGACCTGGGCCCGGTAGGTCGCCAGCATGTCGCTGGACGACGGGATGCGGCGGTCCTCGATGACCTCGATCTCGACCAGCCAGCCGCCGTCGTCGGGCTCCAGGGCGGTGACGCCCGAGGGCGCCTTGCCGGTCAGCTCGGCGACGTCGCGCATGGCGGTCGCGGCGATCGTGCCCGGCGCCAGCGCCTCGCCTTCGTCGTCGTAGGTGTACCGGTCGTCGTCCTTGTCGGCCTTGTCGTCACGGGAACCACGCACGGCTCAGCCCTCCTCCTCGGGGTTGCCGACCGGCCCCAGCAGGCGGCTGATCAGCTCCTGCTGGCGCCGGTCGGCCTCCGCGGGGTCGATCCGCCCGGCGGCGCGGGCCTCGTCGATCTGCTGGATCTGGCGCCGGATCACCCCCGGGTCGAACAACTCGTGGTTGACCTGATCACGGATCAGTTCGGCGGCCCAGACCGCCACCCGCACCGGCGCGAGCGGGGCGGTCAGGATCGCGGTGATGAGGCCCATGGTCGATCTCCGCCAATCTCCGTCACTCTCCCGGGCGCAGGTCCGCGACGAAGTCGTACGGCGCGATCGGACCCAGCAGCCGGATGGTGATCTTCCCTTCCCGGTCCGCGGCCAGCTTCTCGACCGTCCGGACCAGGTCGCGTTCCCGGTCCACGCCGGTGAGCACGGCCACCGTGGCGGCCTCGTACTCACCGGTCGCCTCGCGGGTGACGACGCCGGCGGCCAGCGGCGCGACGGCCTCGACCAGCGCCCGGCCGTCCGTCTGCCGGCGCGCCTCGATGGCCTCGTTGACGGCCTGGCCGAGGGCGATCCGCTCGCCGTGGACCGCCTCGTCCGGCCGGCCGCGGACCGCCGCCTGCAACTGCTGGATCCGCGGGTTCTCCGCGAGCACGTCCTGCAGCACCGTGTCCTGCACGTACTGGGCGGAGACCACGTACTGCGCCTTGCCGTCCAGCTGCCGCAGCGCCGAGTCGAACTCGTCGTGGTGGGCCGCGAGCAGCTCGTCGACGACCGCCTCCCGGTCCGTCACCACTGCGCCGAAGCGCACCGGCAGCACCGGCACGACGGCGGCGGTCGCGTCCAGCAGCGCCTCGTGACCGAGCAGGTCGTCGGGCGTGCCGAGCGCGCGGTCGAGGTTCAGCTCGCTCACCAGGGCCCCGATCCGGCCGTGGCGCACCACCGTGACGGGGGTCGAGCTCCCGCCGACGCCGCGGGCCGCGGGGTCCGCTTCGACGTCGGCCGGGACGATGCCGTAGACGTAGACGCCGGTGACGGCCGCCATGTCAGTCTCCCTCCCGTCGCCGCCGGCGGGGCGCCCGCTCGGGCTCCTCGTCGGGTTCGAGGATGTCGCGCACCTTCTCGCCGGCCGCCTCGAGCACGCCCTGCGAGGCACCCTTCACCTTGTGCTTGGCGCCGCCCTGGGCCATGTCGCCCACGAGCTCCGGCAGCCCGGCCTTGTCCTGCGAGATGTCCAGCCGGTTGACCGCCTCGGCGAAGCGCAGATAGGTGTCGACGCTGGCCACCACGATGCGGGCGTCGATGGTCAGCAGCTCGATGCCGACGAGCGAGACCCGCACGTACGCGTCGATGACGAGCCCCTTGTCGAGGATCGTGTCGATCACCTCGGCCAGCGACGTCGAGGTCGGCCGTTCGATGCCGCCGCCACCACGTGGCTGCAAGGACGTGCTCATCGTCAACTCCTCCGATCGCCGTTGCCCGGCTCCCGCCGGGCCCGCGCGGGCCGCTCCGCCCGCCTCGCCCGCTCAGCCCGCTCGGGGCGCTCGGGGCGCTGGGGGCGCTGGGGGCGTTCCGTCCGTCGCGGCGGCCGTACGGGCGGCTTCTCCTGCTCTTCTTCGTCCCGCTCTGCTCCGGGCTCCTCTCCCTCTTCGCCCTCTTCTGCTTCCTCGGCCTCTTCGCCTTCCTCGCCTTCCTCGCCTTCCTCGGCCTCTTCGCCTTCCTCGCCCTCTTCGGCCTCTTCGCCCTCTTCGCCTTCCTCGGCCTCTTCGCCCTCTTCGCCTTCCTCGGCCTCCTCGGGCTTCTGCTCCTTGGCCTTCTCGGCTTCCTCCTCTTCGCGCAGGGCGGTCTCGTGGTCCTTCACGACCTGGCCGTCGCGGATCTCGCCGCGCCAGCCCTCGACGTCCTCCTGGTTCATGATCGTCTGCGTCATGACGTGCCGCCGGTAGTGCTTGAACTCCAACCGCGCCCGGCGGCCCTGGGCTCGCCACAGGTTCCCGGTGTGCTCGAACAGACCCTGCGGGTGGTACTCCATCGCCAGCATGATCCGCGTCAGGTTCGGCGCAAGCTCGTGGAAGGTGACCGAGCCGTCGACGTGGCCCTTGGCCCCCTTCGAACGCCAGAGGATGTTGTAGTCCGGGATCTGCTGGATGATCGTGGCCTCCCAGGTGCGGTGCGACAAGAAGATCTGGGCCTTCCAGCTGTTCTTCTCGTCCGACTGCTGTTCGACGCTCTCGACCTTCTTCATGAAGCTCGGGAACTGGGAGAACTGCGTCCACTGGTTGTAGGCGACCCGCACCGGCACGCCGACGTCCTGTGTCTCCTCGATGTTGGTGAGCTTCAGCTTCTTGGGCTTGTTGCCCCGGCCGAACAGTCCCTTGATCTTCTCCTTGATGCCGGCGAACCCGCCGGATGCCGCCGCCCGGGCCGGTGACTTGCCCTCGGCGAGCTTCTGGGCGCCGGCCGCGGCGGCCTTGATCTTGGGATCGCCCGATTGGTCGGCGAACTCGGTCAGGCGCTCCGTCACCGAGCCGACCCGCTTGCCGACCGCATCGATCGCGCGGCGCCCGGCGGCCGCCGCCAGTCGTTGCAGTTGCTCCGCCAGCAGTTGGCCGAGCTTCTCGCCGAAGCCGCTCGTGGCTCGCCCACTCGCTTGTCCAGCCATGGTCCGTTAACCCTCTCCGCGTCGGCGCACCGGCGGACGGCGACCCTGTCGCCGGCTGGCCGTCACCAGTTCCTCGTCCTCGTCCTCTTCTTCGTCCTCGTCCCCGTTCTCGTCCTCGTCGGCGTAGTCCTCCTCATCCGGCTCCTGGGCCTTCGGCCGCGGGCGGCGGGCGCCCCCGGCGGCGCGGGGCCGGCGGGCCGGGGCCTCCTCGGGCTCCTCCTCTTCCTCCTCCTCGGGCTCCGGCTCCTCGGCAACCTTGCCGGCTCGTTCGCGCAGCCGGTCGCTGAGCGAACCGATCCGGCCGGTGACCGCGGTTCTCGCGGCGTCCTTCGCGGCCGAGACCAGCGGTGCGCCCATCTCGCCGAGCTTGCCGACCTCCGGCGTCGCCTTCAGGGCGCGAAGGCCCTGGTCCAGCAGGGCGCCGGGCCGGGTGAGCCGGCCGGACATGGCGGCCGCCGCCAGTAGCAGGCCCCAGCGAAGCTTGTGCTGGCGCCCGAGCAGATAGCCGGCTCCGGCCGCCAGGGCAACCTGTGTCTTGCAGTTCATGGCCTCTCCCTCGGCGTGTGGCCGACCGGCACCTGGCCTGTACGACGCCGTCGCGGTGGACGGCCGGCGTGAAGATGAACTGACGTGTGAGCCTTACAAGAGCGGCCAGCTACCCCCAGCCCCCGGGGTGAAACCGTGAACGGTTCGCCGGCCCGGCCGCCGCCCGGCCGCCGTCCGTGTCGCGACCGGCCGGCTCGCGGGCCGCAGATCGGCTGATCGGCGCCCGTCGGTGTCCGTCCGGCTGCACCATCGAGCCGATCGGTCGATGCGATCCGGGTATCGCCTCGCCGTCGAATGGATAGTCAGTTGTCGCTGTCTGCCGGCGCGGCCGATCGGACCGGCCGGGAGGGTGCCGTGATCGACGTGATCAACGCCGCCGCCGTGGTGCGGGACGTGGCACGGTTGCATGCCGTCGTCGCCACCGGCCTGCATGCGCAACCGACGCCCTGGTGCGACCGCCTCGCCGAGCTGGCGAGCCGGATACTCCAGGTGCCGGTCGTCCTGCTCGTCCTGGTGGAGCGCAGCCGGCAGATCATGCCCGGATCGGTCGGACTGCCCGAGCCGTGGCAGCGGCGGCGGGAGACGCCGCTGACCCACTCCATCTGCCAGTACGTCGTCGGCTCCGGTCGCCTCCTCGCGACCGCCGACGTGCGCCGCGACCCGGTCCTGCACACCAGCCACGCGATCCGTGACCTCGGCGTCGTCGCCTACGCGGGCGCCCCGCTGCTCGGCCCCGGCAACCAGGTCGTGGGCACGCTGTGCGCCATCGACGTCAAGCCCCGCACGTGGACCGAGGCGGAGCTGAGCACCCTGCACCGGCTCGCGGCCCGGTGCGCGATCCGGCTCGGGGCGCCGGGCGAGGCCCGGCCGGTCGCCCCCGACAACGGTGGCGTGCTGTGGGAGCCGGCCTTCCCGCCGGCCCTGACCCTGGACCGAAGGCCACCGGCGGCCGGCGGGACCGGTGAGCTGGCCCTGGCCGGCCGCTGGAACGGCGAGCCCGTCACCGCGATCGTCCGGACCGCGGACAGCCCCGGTGCCCTGCGCCGGTTCCGTCGCCGCGCCGAGATCGCCGTGGCGATGCGCCGCGACCCGCCCCGGGTGCCGGTCGAGGAGCATCGCTGGCACGACGATCGCGTCCTCGTCGTCAGCCGGGCCGTGGGCGAACCGCTGCACCAGCGCCCCGACCGCCGCCCGCGGCTCGGCGGCGCCGACTGGGCGGCGGTCGTGCGAGCCGCGGCGCTGCTGTCGACCTGGCAGCCCCCGGCCGAGGACGCCCGGCGGTGGACCGTCGACTACACCGCCTGGATCGACCGGCACGAACGCGCGGGCCGCCTCACGCCCGACGAGGCCGGGCGGCTCACCACGCTGCTGCACCGCTGCGAGCGGGACCGGACCTTCGCGCACGGCGATCTCACCCTGCGCAACGTCATCCGGCTCCCGTCACGCCGGCTCGCGCTGACCGGCTTCGCCGACGGCGGGATGTACCTCGCCGGGCTCGACCTCGCCGCGCTCGCGCACGCGGCCCCCGACGCGGCGTGCCGCCGGGCGGTGCTGCAGCGCGCGGTCGACGCCGACATCGTCGAGCCGTTCGCGATCAACCTGCTGCTGCGCACGGCGGGCCAGGCCGCCCTCGCGCGTCCCGTGGCCTCGGCCGACCGGCTCACCGGCCTGCTCCTCGTCCGGCGCGACGCCCTTCGTCTGCTGCGCGACCTCGGCGTGTGACGTCTTCGCCGCCGCGGGCGGGGCGCCCGCGGCCCCGCCCGCCGTCGTGTCGGACATCATCGGAATTTTCCCGTTGCCGCGCCGATCGGACTTCGGCGCGGCGATCCGGTGACTACCCGTCCGGCGCCGCCGAACCTCACACCACCGGGCGATGTGACGACCCTGGCACCAGCAGGCCCGGGCTAACGGACCGCCCTTCGCCGAGCGAGCCGGTGGCGGTGGCGGTAGGCGGTCCGGCGTGTGGGTGCCGTGCTGACGAAACGCCGCCGGTCGCCGGGGTCGCGGCTACGTCGGGCCCACCTTGCATGAGCAATTCGGCCGTGTCAGCCGTTTGCCCGGGTGGCAGTCCACGGACGGTGCGCACTCATGGCGCCGATGACAGCGCACGGGATCATGACGCTGGCCCTGCACGCGGCCGCTGGCACGGAGCCTGGTCATGCAGATGGCAGGATCAGCACGAGTACGACGTGCGTAGCAACAATCCTCTGTCGGGGAGTTCGGGGGTGCAGATGACGCTGGCTGAAGTGTTTCGTCACGTCGAGACGCTGGACGGTGACCCGTGGCCGGCAGCTCACAAGCTGGCCAAGCACGAGTGGTACGGCCGGGATTTGATGGTGTACATCCTGGCCGGCCTTCGCGGGGTTGCCGCGTTCCCGCTGCTGCTGCGCGCCTTCGCCCGTCCCTGGCGGAGCGACGACCGCGACAATTTCTGCGCATGGCCGGCCGACATCATGGAGACGGACCCAGCGGCCTGCCGTCCCACCATGCGGTCGTTCATCGCTAGCGGGCATCGCGACCTGCGAAGTGCCGGGCTGTGGGCCCTCGGCTATGTCATCCAGCCCAGCGATGTGGAACTGCTGCGGCAGGCGCTGGCCGCCCCGGACCCGAAGATCCGTCGAGATGCGCTCGTCGCGCTGAACAGCCTCAAGGGTGACCGGCGCGCCTGCGAGCTGGTGCTGCCCGCCGTGAACGACCGCGTCGAGACCAGCCACTATGCTGGATGAAAATGGCTCAATGGTGACGATAAGACGGTTCGACATCGCCGATGCCCTCGCCGTGGCGGGCCTCATCGAACGCTGCCTGCGTGAGGTCAACAGTCGCGACTATCCGAGCGAGATCATCGAGCGAATGTGTGACCACTTCACCGAACAACGCATCAAGGAACTCGCCACGCAACGGCAGATGTTCGTCGCCGAAGCGAACGGGATCGCCGGCACGGTCTCTCGCGACGGCAACAAGGTCTACACCATGTTCGTGCACCCTCGGGCCGCCGGTCGCGGTATAGGACGGCTCCTCATGCGCCACATCGAGGCGCTGGCCGTGATCGACGGCTACGACTACATGGAAACCGGCGCGAGCATCACTGCGCATGACTTCTACCGCCGGCTCGGCTACATCGACGTCCGCTCCACCGAGACAGAGTTCGGCTTCAACTACGTCCTGCGCCGCGATCTGCCCTGACGGAAACGGCCACCGAAGCCGGACGGCAGGTGCGCGCTCATGCCGCTGTTCGTGGGCGCAGCAGGTCGCCGCTCCCCACGACCTGTGACCTCCCCAGCGGAGCCGATGACGCCCGCAACTGCCGAATAGTGGTTGCCGTCATAGCTACAGATGCCCGGTGTCGTTGAAGCTGACCAGAGTCGGCGGTCGATCGGAGTCCCACTGCACGATGGTGATTGCGCAGTTGGCTTGGTTGAGGCCGATCCAACGCCACACCGGGGCGTCAAGCACGTGTCGAACGAACCAGCCGATGACGAAGTTGTGCGTGATCAGCAGTTCGTGCCGGTCCTCCTTGCCGGTGACGCCCGACGAGGACGGCATTGCCCTGCAGGCCGCTGTCGAACCGCGTTGCCCGGCGGAGGGCACCGGCGTTCGGTCCGCCACGAAGTCGGCCAACCGGTCGAGCGTCTTGACCTCCATGATGACCGCGTTCCGGTTCGCTTGACGAACGCGTTCCGAATCTGGTGGTAAAGCTCGTAGCAGTACACGCGCTCCCGGTACACCGCTGAGGGCTGGGCGGCCGGATCGACATCCTGATGCGGCAGGAGGAACCACGGGTCCGCTATCGACCGGGTTGCTCTGGCGAGAAGACCGAGGAACTCGACCGCAGCCTGCTGATCGCGCTGGTGTCGCCGATTTTTGAAAATTGACCCCTTTTGGGTTCGGGAATTTTGACCCCTCCGGTGGTTGGTCAGTTGTGGTTGGTGCGGTCTTTGTTGAGGAGTTCGCGGCGTTGGCGGGTGCGGTAGGAGTCGCCGGTGAGGGTGAGGACTTCGGCGTGGTGGACGAGTCGGTCGATCATGGCTGCGGCGACGACGTCGTCGGAGAAGGTCTCGCCCCAGCGTCCGAACGGCAGGTTTGCGGTGACCATGACGGAGCCTTGTTCGTAGCGGGATGCGATGAGTTGGAAGAACAGGTTCGCGGCGTCCTGGTCGAACGGGATGTAGCCGACTTCGTCGATAATGATCAGCTTGTAGCGGCGGATCTTCTTGAGTTCGGCCTCGAGGCGTCCGGCGTGGTGGGCTTCGGCGAGGCGGGTGATCCAGTTGCTGGCGGTGTCGAACAGCACGGAGTGCCCGGCCTGGGTGGCTTTGACGCCGAGGGCGATGGCGAGGTGGGTCTTGCCGAGGCCGGGCGGGCCGAGCAGGATCACGTTCTCGGCCTTGGCGACGTAGGTGCTGGTGGCCAGGTGCGCGAGGACGTCACGGCGTAGTGAGGGCAGGTGGTCGAGGTTGAAGTCCTCGAGGGTCTTCACGGTCGGGAAGTGCGCGGTGCGGATGCGCATGACGGTGCCTTTGGACTCGCGGTCGGCGACCTGCCGTTGCAGCAGCGCGGCCAGATACTCTTCATGCGACCAGTTCTCGTCGCGGGCCTGTCCGGCGAGCTCTTCCCAGAACGCGCCGATGGTCGGGGTCTTCAGCACCCGGGTGAGGTAGGCGATCATCGACGGCATCCCGTCTTTGACCCCGCCGCTCGGGCCGGTGGTGGCGGGTCTGGTCTTGGTGGCGCTCATTCGTTGCTCGCTTTCACGGTTGTTGGGCTGAAGTCGACGCCGAACAGGGCGTCGTAGTCGTGCAGGGCCCGCAGGGTGACGGGGTGCCCGTCTGCGTGGTGGCGGGTGGCCGCCTGGCGGCGTTGACGGTCCTCGGCGAGGGCGTGGCGCATCAGCTTCGCCGTTGCCGTGTGGCCGGGATCGGTGATCACGCCGTGTTTGGCCCAGGACCGGTCGTGCCGGGCCACGATGGTGCCGTCGCAGGACACGGTCACCACGTCCGGTGAGGCGGTGACCTCGACGAACCGGCCGATGACGCGTGGGTCGACGGAGTAGTCGACGGTGTCGACCCGCACGTAGTAGTCACGGCCGAGCCGGATTCGTTGCTGCAGACCGATCTGCGGGCCGACCGGAGGCAGCGGCAGCATCGCCGGCCGGTCGGTTTCCAGAAGGTCCACGGGCCGGCCCTGGATCGACCGGACCGTGCGGGTGTTCGCCGTGGCCGCCAGCCAGTCACTGAGCTGGGCGTTGAAGTCGGTCGGTGAGACGAACCGGCGTCCGGGCAGGAACGACGTCTCCAGATAGCCGTTCGCGCGTTCCACCATGCCCTTGTGTTCCGGGTCGCGGGGCGGGGCCAGCTGGATGCGGGTGGCGAGGGTCCCGGCGAACGCCGCCGCCGGCGCGCTCACCCTGCCGGTCCCGCCGATCGCGGACTCCCGGTCCCAGACCAGGGTCCTGGTCACCCGGCCGATCTCGCAGATCAGCAGCCACATCCCGGACAAGATGTCACCGGCCTGCCGGGTCGGGATCATCGTCGCGGCCATGAACCGGGAGAACCCGAGCGTCATCACCAGCACCGGCAGCACCCGGTCCTGACCGGCAGCGACCGGGATCCGCGGCTGCGGGAACCACAGATCGCACTGGGTGATCTGCCCCGGCTCATACACCGTCCGGTCGACCGGATCGACACCTACGTACTCCGGGCGGATCTGCGCCAGCCGCTTCTTCAACGGCGACAACGAATACGGCCACCCGATCCGCTGTGCGATCACCGGGACCGGCATCCGCGGCCAGTCCTGCAACAGCACCCGGATCTGCGGCTCGAACGCATCCACCACCGACCCACGCGACGCCCGCTGATACCGCGGCGGACGATCCGAGGCCAACGCCGCACGAACCGTGTTCCGAGCCACCCCCAACCTGCGGACGATCTCCTTGATAGGCACACCCTCCGCCCGGTGCAGACGGCGGATCTCTGCCCAGTCCTCCACGCTCAACACCCTCCAAGATCATCAAAGAGGAGGGGGTCAAGATTCAAAAACCCGCTGGGGGTCAGTCTTCAGGAAGCCGCGACAGCTGGTCCATAGCAGCAGTTTTATCAGCGAATCCCGGGGACGGACGGCAGCTCGCAGCCGGGCCGAAGCGGCCGGGCCCGGGAGCCGGCGGGGCGGGTGACGTGGCCGGAGAAGGGCACGAAAAAGACCTACGAGGCGGTTTCCCTTCGCCAGTGTTACCTGGCTCCGGTAGTTGGATCGCCGTTCGACCTTTCGATCGTCGGGCTTCCAACTCGTCCCGTAGGCCCACGTCCGAAATTACCCCCCGGGGGTGGGTGACCGGGGTGAGCCGGAGGGTGATCGTGCACCGCCGGCAAAAGGGTGAGGCGAGTTGAGGGCGCCCTTGGGGACAACCGGTATCCGCTGGTGCCGAAACCCGCAGACGCAGAGTCCCGCGTGCGGCAAGGTGGTCGGCCATCCGTACGAGAAACGTGGACTCAGTCGCCCTGCACACCCCCACCGTTGGACAGGTGATCCACGATGACGAACACGACTTTCCAGCTTGACCCGGTCCTCGCCATGGCGCTGTTCGTCTCGGACACGCCGAGGTCCGGCGACCTGGACGACGCCACGATCCGGGCCACGGTCGACCGCACGCTGGAGCAGCTCGGGCCGGACGAGTGCTACGCCCGCGCCGCCGAGGTGTTCGGCGATCGGCCCGAGACCGCGCTCGAGCGCATCCAGTGGGCACGCGAGCGGTGCGCCCGCGCCATGGCGCCGGCGCTGGCCGGCTGACGAGGCCGCGCGAGGCCGCGCCAAGCCGCGGGCCCCCCGTCAGCCGAGGGCCCGGTCCAGGTTGAACGCGGCGCTGATCAGCGCGAAGTGCGTGAACGCCTGCGGGGAGTTGCCCTGTTGCTCGCCGGTGCGGGCGATCTGCTCGGCGTACAGCCCGAGGTGGTTGGCGTAGGTGAGCATCTTCTCGAAGGCCAGCTGCGCCTCGTCGAGCCGGCCCGCGCGGGTGAGCGCCTCGACGTACCAGAACGAGCAGATGGAGAAGGTGCCCTCCTCCCCGTGGAGGCCGTCCTGGCCGCTCGTGGGGTCGTAGCGGTACACCAGGGAATCGGAAACCAGCTCCGCGCCGAGTGCGTCCAGGGTGGAGAGCCACTTCGGGTCGGTGGGGGCGATGAACTTGGTCAGCGGCATCATCAGCAGCGCGGCGTCGAGGACGTCGTTCTCCTCCTGCTGCACGAACGCCCGCCGCGTCGGGGACCAGCCGTGGCGCATGATGTGCCGGTAGATCTCGTCCCGGGACCGGCCCCAGGCCAGCAGGTCTGCGGGCAGGCCGCGGCGGCGGGCCATCCGCATGGCGCGCTCGATCGCCACCCAGCACATCAGCCGGGAGTACAGGAAGTTCCGCCGCCCGCCGCGGGTCTCCCAGATGCCTTCGTCCGGCTGGTTCCAGTGGTGGCAGACCCATTCGACGATGGCGCAGACGGCGTCCCACTGGTCGCTGGAGATCGGCTTTCCCCACTTGTCGAAGAGGTACACCGAGTCGAGGAGCGCGCCGTAGATGTCGAGCTGGAGCTGGTCGGCGGCGGCGTTGCCGATGCGCACCGGCGCGGAGCCCCGGTAGCCGTGCAGGTGCCTCAGCTCGATCTCGGGCAGGTTGGTGCGCCCGTCGATGCCGTACATGACCTGCAGCGGCCCGGTGGCACTGGTGCCGGGCCGGGCGATGCGCTCGGCGAGGAACGACATGAAGGCCTCGGCCTCGTCGGTGAAGCCCAGCCGGAGCAGCGCATAGGCGCAGAAGGCGGCGTCGCGGATCCACACGTACCGGTAGTCCCAGTTGCGTTCGCCGCCGATCCGCTCGGGCAGGCTTGTCGTCGGCGCGGCCACGATCGCGCCGGTCGGTGCGTAGGTGAGCAGCTTGAGGGTCAGCGCGGAGCGGTGGACGGTCTCGCGCCAGCGGCCGCGGTACCGCGAGGCCGAAAGCCACCGCCGCCAGAACGCGACCGTGGCGTTGAACTGGGTCTCGGCCTCGGCGTGCGGGCACCCGCGGGGCATGACGTCGTCGCCGATCCGGTCGAGCGCGAAGACCGCGGACTCGCCCTCCAGGAGCTTGAACGTCGCCGTCGCGTCCAGGGCCTCGTGCTCGACCGGCACCGTGGCGGTCAGCGCGAGCGCGAGGCCGGCGGACTCGAAGCGGGTCTGCCCGGCGCGCCACCTCACGGTGTGCGGCTGCCTGGCGTAGTCGAACCGGGGCGCCACCCGCGCCCGGAAGGGCATCGTGCCGCGCACGCACAGGACGCGGCGGATCAGCCGATGGCGGGCGGTGTCGCGGGCGTCGCCGGTGATCGGCATGAAGTCCTGTACCTCGCCGACGCCCTCCTCGGTGAAGAACCGGGTGATCAGCACGTTGGTGTCGGGGAAGTAGAACTGCTTGGTCGTCGCGGGCGCGTCGGCGGCGAGCTCGAAGCACCCGCCGCGGTCCTCGTCGAGGATCGAGGCGAAGACGCTCGGGGCGTCGAAGCGGGGGCAGCAGTACCAGTCGATGGTGCCGTCGGTGCCGACCAGCGCCACCGTGCGCAGGTCGCCGATCAGGCCGTGCTCGGCGATCGGCAGGTAGGTCATGCCTGGGCGCTTCCCCGTTCCGGCCCTACCTAACGGGGTCCGCACGCGAAGCCCGACAGCCCTTGCCGGCTTGGCCGGCGGCGACGGGGGTAGCGGGTGGGGATGCCCGTACAGCTCAATCACACGATCGTCGCGGCCCACGACAAGGAGACGTCGGCCCGGTTCCTGGCGGCGATGCTCGGCGTGCCGGTGCGCCCGCGCTTCGGCCCGTTCGTCCCGGTCGAGGTGAGCAACGGCGTCACCCTCGACTTCGCCGACGTCGGCGGGCGGCCCATCGCCTCGCAGCACTACGCGTTCCTGGTTTCCGAGAGCGAGTTCGACGCCATCTTCGGCCGCATCAAGCAGGCCGGGGTGGCCTACTACGCCGATCCGCAGCACGGCCAGCCGCAGGAGATCAACCACCGCGACGGCGGTCGTGGCGTGTACTTCGACGACCCCAACGGGCACAACCTGGAGATCCTCACCCGCCCGTACGGCAGCGGTCCCGGCTGAGCCGGCAACGACGCCGGTGCCGCTCCTCCGGCGCAGGAGCGGCACCGGGCGTTGGCCTGCGGTTCAGTCGGCGGGGCCGAAGAGAGCGTCCTGGACGAGGCGCTGGGCGGCGGTGTCGAGCCGTTCGAGCGCCCGGTGGATGCGCTTGAGCGTGCCGATGGCGGTCTTCGCCGCGTCGACGCTGTCCTCTCGGAAGGGGAATTGGTCGAGCTGCCAGACCCCGTTCCAGTTGTTCTTGCGCAGGGGGTGGAGGAACTCGAAGATCTCGGTGAGGTGGACGGTGCCGACGACCAGGTCGTCGTCCCGCGCAGGTTGTCGTTGACGTCCATGCCGAAGCGGCGACCGTGGTCGATGATGAGCTGTGCGGCGTCGGCGGGCGACTCGCCGCCGTAGAGGCTGTGGCCGTCCAGCAGGATGCCGACGTTGTCGAGGCCGATCTGCTGGATGCCGGGCAGGGTGCGCGCGGCGGAGTCGAACGTCATCTTCACGCGCGGCTCGCGCGGCTTGTACTCGATGGCGAACTTGAGGTCGGGGTGGGCGCCGGCCAGCTCGCGCATGCCATCGACGGCGAGCTTCCACAGGGTGCGGTGATCGACCTGGAACGGGTAGTCCCAGCCGTCCTGGCCGGGCCAGAGCTTGACGTAGTCGGCGCCGAGCTCGCGGACCACGCCGGCGGCCTCGTGCATGAGGTCCAGCGCCGCGGCCCGGGCGGCGCGACCTCGCCCTTGCCCTCGACCGCGCCCTCGCCCGCGACGTCGCCCGCGCCCACCACCGCGCGCCCGCGACCTCGCCCGCCGCGACCTTGACCTCGCCCTCGATCGCGGCCTCGCCCTCGACCGCGACCTCGGCCTCGCCCGGAATGACTTCACGAAGGGCGACCTCAGTGGTGTGGATCTGAGCAGGATTTCGCTCACTCGCGTGCGCTGGTATTTTGCCAGGGAGATGGGTCGATGATCCACCGCTACCGGTTCATCTCCGAACACCGCGCCATCTACGGCGTCACGCGGCTGTGCCGTGTCCTGGCGGTACCGCGGCGGCAGGGCTTCTACGAGTGGCTCGCCGCCCAGCCCGCCCGCGAGCAGCGCACCGCCGCCGACGACGACGACGAGCTGACCGCCGAGATCAGGGCCATCCACGCCGAGCGTCGTGGCCGCTACGGCTCGCCGCGGGTGACCGACGAACTGCGCCGCCGCGGTCGCCTGGTCAACCGCAAACGCGTCGAGCGGCTCATGCGGCAACGCCGCATCACCGGGATCACCCGCCGGCGACGACGATCACTGACCAGTCCCGACCGTGCGGCTGATCGGCCGGGACTTCACCGCCGACGCGCCGGGCCGGCGCCTGGTCGGTGACATCACCTACCTGCCCACCGGCGAGGGCTGGCTCTACCTGGCCACCACGATCGACCTGTTCAACCGGGAGGTCATCGGCCACGCCATGGCCGAACACATGCGCGCCGACCTTGTCTGCGACGCCGTCGAGCTGGCCCACCGCCGCGGCCTGACCCGCCCCGGCGCGATCTTCCACGCCGACCGCGGATCGCAGTACACGTCCGCCCGGTTCCGCGCCACACTGACCGCTCTGCGGATGCGGCCGTCGATGGGCCGGACCGGCTCCTGCTACGACAACGCCGTCGCCGAGTCGTTCTTCGCCAGCCTCAAAGCCGAGATCGGCACCCGGATCTTCACCACCCGCGCCGAGGCCCGCCGCACCGTGTTCGCCTACCTCACCTACTACAACCGCAACCGTCTACACTCGACACTCAACCGGCAGACCCCATACGAAGCACGCGTCTGCTACCGTCCAACCACCGCCCTCGCGGCATAAAACCCGGTGTCCGATCCTGGGGTGGAACTTCACTATGCCCCGACCATCAGCGGTGTCGGCTTGGCGAACACCGCCCGTAGCGCATCCGACAATCCCGGACGGCTATGGCGCGGGTGCCGGTAACCGGCCAGCCAGCGCACGTTCGCCGTCGTGATCACATCCGGTGCACCGACCAACCGGTATTCCCATCCCAGCAACTGGCATACCTGCCTGATTACTCCGAACACGGCCAGATCCGCAGCCTTACGGCGCTGGACCGGCCGACAGTCCACCACCAGCGCGGAGCCGTCATCGCGCCGTGCGAAAAAGTCCGGCACGTGCGCGCGGGCCCCACCCTCCTCGTCGGTCCAGGTCAGCCAATACGGTTGTGAGGAAACGCCGACCACGCTCGGGTCGAAGTCGAGCAGCATCAGATGATCACGTTCCAGCCACGACTCGAACCCGACGTGGCGGCCCATCGTCGCGGTCCACCAGCGGCCCGGAAAGTGCCGCTGTCCTCGGTACGAGGTAAACCGACGCGCCGGTGCCGCCGACTCGAACCGCACCGCCCAGGCGTCCGTCCACGGCAGCTGGCACTGCGTGCCGTCCTCCACCACGAAGCGGACCTCAAACCCGGCGGCCGGTCCGCGCGTCGACTTCGTCACGTCGACCATGCGCTATGGGGCCTTGTCGATGGTGGCCTGGTCGACCCATCGGGCCAGGACCGAGAACGCTGCCAACTGCTCCAGCGCCTCATCGGCGGGCAACTCGCCGAGCACGCTGTGGTTGGCGGGGTTGCGGATCGCCGCGTAAATGCCCTCGGCGTAGCACATCGCGCCGCGGTGCAGGTTCTTGTACGTCTCCGACCCGTCGTCAGCCATCAGCCGCAGCCGCGGCTTGCCCGTCTGGGGCGCATCCAGGGTGAAAACCTCCTTGAAAGGTTGGTCTCACTGACATCGCGCCGGTCCACTTTGGTCTGAGTAAAGGCGTTCACCGCTCGTGCCGGCGCGGAGACCGCCTCCCGGTAGTGGCCGCTCGACCACATCGTCCTGGCCGACTCCCACACCCGGGGGTGAAGGTGACCGGCTGACCCCTCCCTGTCACGCTGATGTGAGACAGCCCGCCTACCAGGGGATACTCTTCCTGGACGGTTGTGAGGAGAGATCATCAGCATGACGTTGAGACCCAGTTCGAGCCCGGATCCGGACGCCCGGCCCCAGCGGCGGACATTCACCGCAGCGTTCAAGGCTCGGATCCTGGCCGAGTACGACGCGGCGCCGGATGCGGCGGCGCGTGGGGTATTCTGCGCCGGGAACGGCTGTACGGGTCACACATTCTCGACTGGCGCAAGGCCCGAGACGCCGGAGCGGCGGCCGGCTTGACGGACCGCCGTCAAGCGGCCGCTCGGGCAGGCAAGAAGGCCGAGAACGCCGAACTTGCCCGGCTGCAGCGGGAGAACGCCCGGCTGCAGGCCAAGCTCGCCAAGACCGAGACCGCGTTGCAGATCATGGGAAAAGCGCACGCGCTCTTGGAATTGCTCTCCGAGAGCGCGGATGCCGCGCCGTCGCCGAACCCGTCCTCGCCGAGGCGCAGCAGGCGCTGACCGACCTGTGGGGTGTCGCCGCGGCGTGCCGGCTGACCGGCCTGTCCCGCGCCACCCTCTACCGGCACCGCAACCCACCGGCACCACCGAAACCACGGACTCCGCGCAGGCCACCACCTTCGGCACTGTCCGATGTGGAACGCCAGCAGGTCCTGGAGCTGTTGAACCGGCCCGAGTATGTCGACATGGCGCCGGCGCAGGTGTGGGCCCGGGAGCTCGACGAGGGCCGCTGGTGGTGTTCGGAGTCCACGATGTACCGGATCCTGCGCGCCGCCGGCCAGACCGGCGAACGCCGGGCTCAGGCCACGCATCCGGCCCAGACCAAACCCGAACTCGTCGCTGACGCACCGAACCAGGTCTGGTCCTGGGACATCACGAAACTGCGCGGTCCGGTCAAGGGCGTCTGGTTCAACCTCTACACGGTGATCGACATCTGGTCCCGGTACGTCGTCGGGCATCTGGTCGCCGCCTACGAGGACGGCCAGCTCGCCGAAGCGCTCATCGCCGACGCCGCCGCCCGGGAACGCGTCGACCCCGACCAGCTGACCGTCCACGCCGACCGCGGCGCCGCGATGATCAGCAAAACCGTCACCCAGTTGCTGACCGATCTGAAGATCGGCCGCAGTCACAGCCGGCCGAAGACGTCCAACGACAACCCGTACATCGAGGCCAGCTTCAAAACGTTGAAGTACGACCCGACGTTCCCGGAACGGTTCGGATCGATCCAGCACGCCCGGCAGCACTGCGAAGCGTTCTACACCTACTACAACCACGAACACCGCCACTCCGGGATCGGCCTGCACACCCCGGCCTCGGTCCACCACGGCACCGCCGGGCAGACCCGCCAACAGCGGCAACGCACCCTCGACGCTGCCTGGACCGCCCACCCCGAACGGTTCGGCCGCCGCCGTCCGCAGCCACCCCGGCTCCCGTACCGGGCATGGATCAACAAACCCGACACCAACGACCCGCACCAGGCCGTCACCCCAGCCGGAACCGCCCCTCCACCAGCACAAAGCTAAACAAAATCAAGAAACTGTCTCACTTGACTTGACAGGTTCCGGACAGTCGCGGTGCGTTGTCGCCCAGCTTCTCCGCCAGCTCCTCTTGCCGCTGTAGCTGCGCCTTCGCGTGGGTAGCCGCCTCCATGTGCTGGCACCACCGGTTGACCGACTTGTTCCGATCCTTCGGCACCAACGTACGCCAGTCCGGGATTACCCGGTCGACAATCTGCTCGACCGCCTGGGCGCTGGCCCGGACGTCCTCCTGGCTCCCTCGGTTGCTCATGGAAGCGGAGAAGCTGACGATGCCAGGCGGGTCCGGCCGCCGGTACAACTCCGTCAGCTCCAGAAAACGATCAATCTCCTTGATCGCCCAGTCAGTGTCCACGCAAAGATTCTCGCCGCGCGAAGGCCAAGCAGCCCGGCATGACTCGCCAGGTAAATCTGAAACTCGCCAAGATCTTCGCCACGTAAGTACGAACTTCGCCACTTCGAAGCGGAAAGGACAACTGCTGTCGCGTCCGTCTGCAGGTTGCGGATGATCAAGGCGCTGACCAGCGGCTCACAAAGTAGGTCCGGACGTCGACGAGCCGAAGTGTCCGGACCTAGTTTGTGGTTTCCCGGCTTGATCACTGGCGCCGTCCGCCTGGACATTCGCGTCGTAGCTGGGTCACGGCGTTGCTCGCAAAGTTGAGCGGACGGCTCGCAAGATCACTCGCAAGGAAACCCGGACACTCGCAAGGTTTGAGTGGATGCGACACGACAACCGCCGTGCCACGGGCAAACCGACCGGGTCGTTGAGCGCCAGGTATTTGTCCGAGGTCACGCCAGCTAAATGTCCGCCAGTCACCCTGTCGGGCAACGGGTAACACCCTGGTGGGCAGCGACGGCGGGATCTTCAACTACGGCGACAGCCAGTTCAAGGGCCCGATGGCGGCCAAGCCGCTGAACAAGCCGATGGTGGCGGTCGTGCCGACCGGGTCCGGCCGGCTACTGGGAGATCGGCGCCGACGGTGGCGTGTTCGCCTACGGCGACGCGCAGTCGCCGGCGAACAACCCGCCGCCCAGCATGCGGCTCAACGCCCCGGTCGTCGACGCGGTCCGCACCGGCGCGCAGGGGGTGGGGGTGCTGCTCGTCGCCGGCGACGGCGGCGTGTTCGCCCTGGGCGGCGCCCAGTCCTACGGGTCCATGGGCGGGCAGCACCTCAATGCCCCGAGTCGGGCCGCGCTACGGCATTTAGTTGGGCGTTTGAATACTATTTGCAGGCGCCGCCGAAATGCATCGTTTCCCGGTCGGCTCTGGCGGCCAGCAAGTCGCATCAAGAACACCAAGGACATAGCATTTCGCGACCACCGCGGCGCGGTTGGCCACCTGCATCCGCCGCATCGCCGTCTCAAGGTACGACGCCACGGTGTGCGAGCTGAGGTACAGCACAGTACCGATGCGCTGGTTGGACAAACCAGCGGCCACGCAACACAGGACATCCACTTCCCGGATGCTGAGATGTTCTTGGTCACAGCAACACTGCCATTCGTTCGCCACGCATGCACCCCCGCCGTGTCGACGTATTGCTATATGGGTGGCCCCTCGTGGAGCGCACACCCTTTGGGAACGCAGTACCCCTGATCGTCGGTCCTTTCGCAGACGATTGCGGGTAACACCAACCCATCCATGTATATCAAATCGACTGGTCAGCAACGTTCCTGCAGAGAGGCCATAATGTTGATCAGACAAGTGCTCGTGGTCGGGTCGGTGTGCGCCGCGATCATCGCTGCGGCGGGCGCGGCGGGCGTCGCTTCGCCGGGCGGGGACCTGGTGATATCCGAGCAGCGGCTGGGCGACGTCCACCGCGCGACGGACGGTCAGGTCGACCAGTACGCCGGCATGACCCTCGATGAGGGTCAGAAGGTGCTCACCGTGTACGTGACCCGAGGCCAGCAGGCGGCAGCTTCCCGCTCGCTCCGCGGCCTGGCGGCCGGCCAGGCCACGGACGGGCTGCGCGTGAAGTTTGTGGAAGTGGCGCACAGCGCCCGTGAGCTGTCGGCCACGATGCACGCGGTTGAGTCCAGTGAACCCTGGGCTTCGACGGTCGGCGATACGCTGTCGAACTGGTACCCGGACTACCGCACGAACACCGTGCACGTGGGTTTGACCGAGGTGACCGACCAAGCGCGCAAGGCCGCGTCGGCCGCGTTCGGCGACCGGGTGGTGCTCGAGCAGCAGTCCCGGTTCAGCACCGCGACGAAGCCGGTGCCGTTCACCGGAAAGGTCGTAACGGTCACGCCGAGCGGGAAGCGCAGCACTACGTCGGCCGGGTCCTCCCCAGCGATCGCGCCGTCGCCGGGACGGCTGTTGGACGCCACCCCCTACTGGGGCGGCGACCGGATCGTGCGGTTCTGGACCGACAGCTCCGGCCAGAACTGGATCACGCAATGCACGGTCACCGTCCGCGCCAAGAGCAACAACAGCAGCACCTACTACATGATCACCGCAGGGCATTGCGGCCCGACCGGGTCGGTGTGGCGGCAGGGGTACCTGGACCCCGACGGCACGGTCTATGTCACTGGCGTGATGGGTAACGCGGTGAGTACCCAGTGGGGCAACAACCTCATCGACGCTCAGATCATGTCGTCGGGCTCGACGTACGACAGCTACGTGTACAACCAGCCCACCAGCGGCATCCTCGACGCTGGCAAGGCCACGCCCACCGTCGGGCAGTACGCCTGCTTCGACGGGTCGGTCAGCAACAACGGCAGCGAGGACTGCTCCTCAACCATTCTGACCGTCAATGGCTGCGTCAACGTCAACGAGAACGGCACCACGGTCCACGTCTGCGGACAGGCCTCCGCAGGTTCCAACACCAACACCATCTGCCATCCAGGCGACAGCGGCGGCCCGGTCCTCAACTACGGCAACAACCGCTATCCAGCGTTCGCTCTCGGCGTCATCAGTTCGGTCAACTCAAGCTTCACCATCTGCAACTTCACGCAGATGCCGAACGTGGTCTCTACCTTCGGCATCACCGTCCTGTAGCTGCGGTACTTGATGCATCAGCCGCCGCGTGCTCGATCACGTGCCCAGCTGCTGCATCAGGAAGCCGGACGTAGATCACCGCGGCCTTCGCCGCCGACGGCGCGCAACTCGTCGCCGGCGGCGTAGGGTCTCCCATCACCGCGACAACGACGGTGGTCGCGGTCACGGCAGCGGTAACACCCCGCACATGGGGCACGCAGCCGGTCACCGGCACGCTCACCGTGAACCCTCGCCCGCTCGGCGCGACCTGCGGCGAGGAGTCCGGTGAGAACGGCGTCCACGGCAGGCTCACCAGGCCTTTCGCCTCCTCATCGGACAGGATCGGCACCGGTGGCTGCTGCGTCGTCAAGGGTGGATTCGCGGCCGGAGCCGACGCACAGCCGGCCAGCCCAGATAGCAACGCCAACGCGGAGCCCCCCACTGCCATATCAAGACGGATCATGTCGTCGCACCCCTCCACTGAGATGTCTCAACGTTGTGACGCGCTGGCTCCGTCGCACGTTCCTATTGCGCGCGGATTCTGCACCATCGTCGATGCCCGCTCTTGTTCGCCCCACAAAGTAAATCCGGACTCCACAAGATCATCCACAATGTAGGTCCGGACTCCACAAGGTTCGCGCGGACGCGACAACTGCTGTCCCGTCCGGTTCTACTTGTCGGCGTTCGGTGCGCTCATGTCGCGTCGGACAACTGTGTCTGGACGGTTGGGCGGTGAAGTGTCCGGACTTACTTGGCACTTTCTTCGCCGTCAGCGCCGACCGGATCCCCGGCCTCCCCACGCCAGTCGGCGTAGTTGTGGCGGGTTTTGAGCGTTTCGGGGTGATCCGGGCCGAGGACCCGCAAATAGTCGGCGAGCAGCTGCTCGAACGCGGCCGCGGCACCCGCTGCATCCCCGGCCCGCCCACGCCAGAAGGCGAAGCTGTGGCGGGTGATGAGAGTGTCGGGGTGATCCTGGCCGAGCACCCGCACCCGGTCGGCGAGCAACTGCTCGAACGCGGCCGCGGCACCAGCCGGATCCCCGGCCCGCCCACGCCAGAAGGCGAAGCTGTGGCGGGTGATGAGAGTGTCGGGGTGATCCTGGCCGAGCACCCGCACCCGGTCGGCGAGCAACTGCTCGAACGCGGCCGCGGCACCCGCCGCATCCCCGGCCCGCCCACGCCAGAAGGCGAGGTTGCCGCGCGTGGTGAGAGTGTCGAGGTGGTCCGGGCCGAGGTGGTGCAGGGCGGTGGTGCGCAACTGGTGGAAGTAGTCGCGGGTGGCGGCGACAGGGCCGGTGGTGCCGAGGCTGTGCCCGGTGCGGAACAGGATGGGGTGGCCGCCGGTGGTGGTCCACAGGTGCCGGTCGGTGTGCTGGTGCAGGGTGGTGGTGTTGGCGCGGAGTGGTTGGGCGGTGCCGGCGTCGGGTTCCTGGGTGGGCCATACCTCGTTGATGGCGTCGACGGCGGCGACGGCGAGGTCGTGTTCCTCCTCGGCCGGGGTGTGCTCCCTCACGACGCGTTGCAGCAGCGCGTGGACCCGGATCAGCCCGCCGGCGCTGCTGCTGACGGCGGGTGGGGCGGCGATGAGGCTGAGGCGGTGCAGGGCATGCAGGGCGTCGTGGGTGTCGTCGCCGTCGACGGGTTGCCGGGTTCGGGTGGTGCAGTAGCCGGTGACCGCGGCGGTGGCGAACAGACCGGTGGGGATGCCGTTGGGGTCCAGCAGCCCGGCCAGCCGCAGCAGTATTCCCGCGACACCGCCGGTGGCCCCGTCGGCCAGGTCGATCGACAGGGCCCACGTGTCGGCGACCGGGGTGTGCTGGTCGTCGGGCAGGACCTGCGGGCGCAGCATGTGCAGGCGGCGCCGGGTGAGGCGACGGCGGTAGCCGGCACAGGTCAGGTCCTGATCGACGATGTAGGCGGCAGCCTGTGCTAAGGCGAGGGGGTGCCTACCCAGGTCGGCGGCGAGTTCAGCCGCCTCGTCGAGGCGGTGCGGCTGATCGCCGAGCCGACTGTGCAGGTAGTTGACCGCCTCGGCGGGAGTGAACACGCCGACATCGATTAACGCCCGGCCGGCCAGCAATGCCGTGCCGCGGCGCCGGGCGGTGACAATCGTGGCGCCGGGCGGTGACAATCGTGGCGCCCGCCGCGGTGACCGGCGGCCACAACCCTTGTAGATCAGCCGGGTCGGTCAGGTCGTCGAGCACCAGCAGCCACCGCCGGTGGGTGGCCGAAAGCCAGGCCAGCAGTCGTTGCGTGAAGTTCCACCCTGGGATCGGACACCGGGGTTTCATGCCGCGAGGGCGGTGGCCTGACGGTAGCAGACGCGGGCCTCGTACGGGGTTCGGTGGTTGAGTGTCGAATGTAGACGGTTGCGGTTGTAGTAGGCAAGGTATGCGAACACGGCTCGGCCGACGTCGGCCCGGGTGGCCCAGACCCGGGTGCCGATGTCGGCTTTCAGGGTTGCGAAGAATGATTCGGCGACGGCGTTGTCGTAGCACGATCCGACGCGGCCCATCGACCCTCTCATGTGCAGCGTCTTGAGCGTGGTGCGGAACTCGGTCGAGGTGTACTGACCGCGGTCGGAGTGGAAGATGGCCTGTGGCTTGACCAGGCCGCGGTGGTGGGCCAGCTCGACCGCGTCGCAGACGAGGTCGGAGCGCATGTGCTCGGCCATCGCGTAGCCGACGACCTCGCGGTTGAACAGGTCGATGGTGGTGGCCAGGTAGAGCCAGCCTTCGTGGGTGGGCAGGTAGGTGATGTCGCCGACGAGGCGGTGCCCTGGAGCGGGCGAGGTGAAGTCGCGGCCGATCAGGTCCGGCGCGGGCGCGGCGGTGCTGTCCTGCTTGGTCAGCGACCGCCGCCGGCGGCGGGTGATGCCGACGATGCGGCGTTCCCGCATGATGCGCTCGACGCGCTTGCGGTTGACCCGGCGGCCGCGTCGGCGCAGCTCGTCCGTCACACGCGGCGAGCCGTAGGAGCCGTGGTGCTCGCCGTGGATGGTGCGGATCTCGGTGGCGAGGTCGTCCTCGGCCTCGGCGCGCTGCTGCCGGGCGGGCTGGGCGGCGACCCACTCGTAGTAGCCTTGCCGGCGACCGACCGCCAGAACGCGGCACAGCCGCGTGACGCCGTAGGTGGCGTGGTGCTCGGAGATGAACCGGTAGCGGTGGATCAACGACCCATCTCCTTGGCAAAATACTGGGCCGCCTTGCGGAGAACCTCTTTCTGCAGCTCCAGCTCAGCGACCTTCTTCCGCAACCGGCGCAGTTCCTCACGCTCATCGGCGCTGACCTGCCCGTCGCGCCCGGAACTGCCCCCGCTGCCCGTGCCGGCCTGCTCAGCCTGCTTCGCGACGTTCACTCAGTTGCGCAGGGTCTCGTGGTTCACGCCGAGCTCTCGGCCGATCTCACGAATCGTCCGGCCGGGCGAGGAGCGGACCAGCTCGACCGCATCCCGGCGGAACTCCTCGGGGTACTTCGATGGACGTGGCACCAGGACATCCTTCCCCAGACCAACTGCCTGGTTTCAGGGTGTCCGGTCCGCGGGTGGAACTTCAGTCCTGTCCAGATCCGCTGACACTCACTGCAAAACGGTCAAACAGCGGCAGATGTACGAACCCGCGCCATGACGCCGGGAGTCCCCGTCGACCGCCCGACGGTGGATCTGGCGAGTGTCGATCAAGCTAGTGTGCGGGGATGAACAAGCTGCGCGAGGACCCGCTGCACATCGCTGCCCAGGCGGGCGATGCGCAGAAGGTAGCTCGGTTGATCGCCGAGGGCGCCGTGGTAGACGCAGGCAACATCCATATGTACACGCCGTTGCACATCGCCGCCGGTATGGCGGCGTCCGAGGTCGTCGCGATGCTGCTGGACGCCGGCGCGGACGTCGGGGCCCTGACGGTGTTCCAGGACACGCCGCTGCATCGGGTGGCCCATGGTCTAGTCGGCGCTGCCGATGCTCGACTGGAGATCATCGACAGGCTCCTCGACGCCGGCTGTCCGCTCAACGCGGTCGACACCGCTGGGCGCACCGCGCTGTGGTATGCAGCGGGCACCGGCACCACGCCGTGGACGCCCGAGCAGCAGACCACCCGCTTCCGCGTCCTGCAGCACCTGCTGGATCGAGGCGCTGATCCCAGCATCGCAGCGCGCGGCAAGCAAGGCCGGCCGATCGATGCTGCTCGGGGTCTACACCAGTTGAAGAAGTACCGAATCGAGTGGGCTGAGGGCGCCGCGCTACTGGAGCAACACGGCCAGTAGACAGATCAATTCCAGATCGGTGAAACCCAGGCGCTCGACGCACGCTGCATATCAAGCAGATCCGCGCGCCGAACCGCCGGCTGGGCCGTCACGGCGGCCTGCAGCGCGCGGGTCGCGGCATGGGCGCGCACTCAGGCGGTCGGCGCGCCTTCGGGTGGCGGCCTGAGCTGGTCCGCGATCCGCAGGACAAGATCCTGGAAGTCCTTGCATTGCTGTTCGGCGTCGTCCCACGCGGCTTGTAACCCGTCCTCCTGGGGAAGTCCGTCGTCGGCGGATTACCAGAAATAGATACGCAGCACGGCCAGCCGGAGGAACGCGCGACGGTCGGCAAGCTCACGCCATGGGTGGTTTTCCGGGGCACAGCGGCTGCATGGTAGGAGCGCGGCAATACGGGTGATGGTTTCCTGGCACCGCCACGCTCCCCGCGTAGTGGGCTCGCGCCTGCTCTGTCCGCCACGCTCGCCACTCCATCTCGTCAACGCCGGTTTCCCGTAAGGCCGGCCGTTGTGGCGCAGCCCGAGGGTGGCGCCGCTGAACTCGTCGGCAGCGCCGGCAGCTGCTCCTTCACGAGTGCGACCAGGTCGATCACGTCGCTGTCCCGCCGCTCGCACGAGATCTTGTCCACCACGACCGGTACAGTAAAGCTCCGATGCGTTGTGGCCCCGAGGACGCACTACTCTCTTCGCGCCGCGCAGGGGTAGCGGAGAATCGAACGCTATGAAGAGCGCGCCAACCGTGCGAATCAAGACGGCACAGCGACATACGGAGCGCGACGCTTGCCGACGGCTCGCGCTCGATCGGCGGCATGTGCGGATGCCTCGATCATTTCGTTGTCGAGAGTTGAGGGTCAGTCGACGTCGGCCCGGCGGCCGCGACGCCGATCGATCTCGCTCACGTCAACGTCGCTCGGCAGAGGGCAGCGTCCGGAGGGGTCCGACAGCAGTTCAGCCGAATCGAAGGGCGGCCTCGCGCGGCGCGATGTTCACGGCGTCGGCGCCGAACAGGCCAAAAGGCCGATCGCACGAGCGGTGCTGTGCGCTCAGGAGCCGACGTCCGTGTAACGCACCGCGCGGTCCAGAGGGATGAGGTCAATGCGGTGGAAGATCGAAGATCCACCGCGCCCACACATCGGCGGGACGTCCTGGGCAGGGGCTACGTCCGTGGCAGCGTTGCCGAGCGTCGGTGTCGCTCTTGGGGCCAGATCCGGACGAGGTACCGTTCGAGCCGTCCCGCTTCCTGCCATGCCGCGCGGGTGGTGTCGGCGTCGGCGTACATCGTCTCGGTCCCGACCTGAAGCGCGCGGGCGAGCATGTCGGCGCGGCCCTGGTGGCCGAGGGTCACCGCGCAGCGGCCGGGCCCGGCCCCGGCGTCGATGTCGAGCAGTGGCGGCGGTGCGGGTTCTTCGCCGCAGTCGACCTGGATGCGGCCGGTGGGCAGGTCGAGGGTGGTGATGGTCGCCCACTCCCATCCGGGTTCGTCGGCAGGTTCGCGGTCGAGGATCTGGAGGGTCAGGTGGGGGCTGCTGTACTGATGGGCGCAGCGCACGCGGAGGACCGCGCCTACCGCGGCGACCATTTTCCCGCCGCGGTGGCCGGGGATGCGCATGGCGCGGGCGGCGGGTCGCTGCGCCTCGGGCGTGTCCGCTGCGACGTCTCGGATTAGGAAGACGCCTTCGCCGGTTGGGATGTCGAACGCGAGGGATCGCACGGTGGGCTCGCTTTCCGGTCGCGGCTGGTCTTGGTTCCGGCCCGTTGTCTGGGGGCCGGAACCAGACCGTATCGCTAGCGGTTGATGGCGACGAAGTAGGCGTCGTTGTCGAGGATGCGGTTGGGTTTGTAGAACTGGTTGTTGAGGTATTCGCGGCCGGAGTCCTGGTTGTCCTCCTCGCCGATCAGGCGTGAGGAGCCGTTCCAGACCTGCCAGCCGCCGCTAGTGTCGCCGTCACGGGCGGGGCTTCCTTCGTAGGCGCCCTCGTAGGTGGTGGCGAAAGGGGTACTCGTCGCAGTTGAGGTTCGGCGTCGCGCCGCCCTGGCCCCAGACATCGGTGCAGACCTTGCCCGCGTAGTCGCGGTTCTTGTCCTGTCGTGCCTTGTCGCGGAGGCGGTGCAGCGGGCTCTGGTTGGCGCCGAGGGATGGCTTGAATTCGCCGGGGACACAGGCGCTTCCGGCAACGAACCGTGCGGCGCCGTGCGAACGCCCAACGGCGGCAGTTCCCGCGAGTCGCCGATGCGAGCGACTGGCCCGCCTCGGCAGCCTACGGTTTGTCGACGGCGGCGCTGCAGCCGGCGGTCGTAGCGCCCCCACGGCGCCATGCACGCCGACGCAGCGGCACGAACGCGAGATCACCCAGACGGATCGCCTCAACCAGCCGCTGCTCGGCCTTCTGCCGCCACAACGACGCCGTGCTGGCCGGAATCCCCATCCGCGCCGCCGCGGCACCGAGGGTCGAGTCCTCCAGCCGCGTCGCGGCAATGAGCAACGCCTCATCGACGTCGATCACGCCAGCGGCAATCGCCGGACCAGCACCAAATCCGGGTGATCCCACGGCTGCACCGGCGCGATCGGATCCACGGCGTGCGGCCGGACCAGAGACGCGGCGGACTCGGCATCACGCGCCTTCCTCGCCGCCCGGACCCCGGCCCCGATGAGCCGGCCGACCACCCGCGGCGGCACCAGATCGATCGTCTTGAGCCGCTCCACGAACCCGGCGAGCAGCTCCGCATCCAGATCACGGGTGTCCCCATGCCAACCCGACGCCAGCAACCCCGCCATACGCCGCAGCCCGGGCAGCGCGATACCCACCGCGGCCACCACCCACGCTGGGCCGTCCCGGCGGGCACGCACGACAAGCTCCCGCCATACCGCGTCACGCACCGCGGGCCCCATCTGCGGGTCCAGCAGCAGCGTCCGGAGGCCGTCCAACGACAGCAGCTCATCGGGCAGGCCGGCCACATCGCGGCCGTCGAAGACCAGACAGGTCGGCGGCTGCACCAGCAGCGTGAACGCACGGCCGGCTCTCAGGCGGCTACCGGATCTGACGAGACGAGTGCATTGCCGGGGTGCCGGCTCGGGCTCGATAGATGGATGCTTGGACGGTACCTTTGCCTGATATGACGGGGGCGCAATGAACGACCCGGATGGACCGGTCCACGCCGACGCACGGCTGTGGGCGCAGCAGGCCCTGGCGCGGTTGCGTGTCGAGGCGACCGCGGAGACACCGGTACCACTACGCCGCTACCCGCTTCCGGCGCCGTGGGGTATCTCGCTGTACTTTCAGGACGAGTCACAGCGTCCTACTGGAAGCCTCAAGCACCGCTTGGTCCGCCGGCTGATGGAAGACGCGGTCGCCCGCGGCGACATCGGCGAAGGAACAACCGTGGTCGGGGCGACAGCGGGCAATACGGCGGTTGCCACCGCCTACTTCGCGGCCATGCTGGAGTTGCCCTTCGTTGCCGTCGTGCCGGGCAAGACGCCACCGGCGAAACGGGAGCGAATCGAGCGATACGGTGGCCGCTGCCACCTGTTCGACCCACCCGTCGCCATTTATAACGAGGCCACCAGGCTCGCGACGGAACTCGGCGGCCACTACCTCGACCACCTGACTTCCGCGGCGCATATCGAGGACTGGCGCAGCCTCGACAGTGTCGGTGCCACCCTGACCGCCCAGGTGATCACGCGCGAAGGCAGGCCGCCCGCGTGGGCTGTCGTGGGCGCCGGCACTGGGACGACCAGCGCAACCCTGGGCCGGCACCTGCGTTATCACGGGTATCCCACGCAACTTGTGGTGGTGGACCCGGAGAACTCCGCTTACTGGCCCAGCTGGGTCACTGACTATCCGGGATACGGAACCGGGATGCCGTCACGGATCGAAGGCATCGGCCGGCCCCGTGTCGAACCGGCATTCCTGCACGCGGTCGTCGATCTCATGATCCCCGTACCCGACGCGGCGAGCGTCGCCGCCATGCGTCATCTTGCGGCCACCACTGGCTGGTCGGTCGGCCCGTCGACCGGCACGAATCTCTGGGGTGCCCTGCGCATCGCCCACGGCATGCGCCAGCGCGGTGAAACGGGAAGCATCGCCACCCTGATCTGCGACGGCGCTGACGCCTACCACAGCACCTACTACGACGACGCCTGGACCCAGGAGAAGAAGCTCGACCCGAACCCGTACACGGAGGTGATCGATAGCTTCCTCGCTCACGGTGAGTGGGCCGAACCCTAACCGACGCTGAGGATCCGTGCACGCATCTGCCGCCGCCCGAGCGTCGCGTTGGTGGCCTCGGATTGCTGTTCAGGGATGTCGGTCAGCCAGAACCGCTCACCGGTCTCGGTGACGTCGACAGGTGTCGTCTGCGGCAGGCCGGCGTCCCGCAGGATGCGGGCCACGAGCTGTAGCCCGTGTTCCCGGGTCATGGAGCGGGTCGTCTGCAGGTGCATGATGAGGTCTGATTCGTCGTATCCGTGGGACGTGATGACGACGGTGTCCTCTCGCGCCAGGGCGGCAGCGATGTCGTCTTTGGCGGTCGGTGTGCTCGGTGTGTAGCCGACGGCCAGGTTCCCCTGCAGGTCCGCTCGTCCGGTGCGGGCCAGCGCGGTCGAGGCAAAGTAGCGCAGCGCGCGGCTCTGCCATGGTGGGCGGCGGTCATCCCAGCCAGGCAAGCGTGTCGGCTGCGGCAGGTCCGGGTCGGCGCCCTCCGGATCTGCGGGCCGTTGTCGCTCATGGCCAGCAGCACCGCAGCTCGTCATGGTCGGGTACGACGCCGCCGGCCAGCTCGGCCAGCAGAGGCCCGTCGAGCAGATTCGCCTTGCCGTCGGCCGCAAGCGTACGTCTGCGTCGCCGGGGCTCGAGCCGCGGCGTGACGGCGGGCTCCAGGTAGCGTAGAAGTATCAGATCGTTCGGGAGAGACTATGCCGAAGCGGACAGAACTCCTGGTGATCGGTGCGGGACCGTACGCGTACTCGGCCGCCGCCTTTGCGCGTGACAACGGAATCGACACTCACATCGTCGGCCATTCGATGGCCTTCTGGCGTGAGCAGATGCCGGCTGACATGTTCTTGCGCTCGGGTCCTGACTGGCACCTCGACGCAGGCGGCAACTACACCTTCAAGGCCTTCTTCGAGGACCGAGGGATGCGACCCGAGGACTTCGACCCAATTCCGATCGCCATCTTCATCGACTACGCCGAGTGGTTCCGTCAGCGCACGTCGCTCGAAGTCGACGAGCGGATGGTCACCGACCTGACCAAACCGAGCGGGATCTTTCTCGCAACCCTGGACGACGGCTCAACGATCACAGCGGAGAAGGTTATTGCCGTCCCGGGCATGTGCTACTTCGCCAACCTCCCGCGCTGGCACGAGGACGTACCGCCGACACTCCGATCACATACCAGCGAGCTCGTCACCTTCGAGGATCTCGCCGCCGCCCGTGTCGCCATTGTCGGAGGGCGGCAGAGCGCCTACGAGTGGGCAGCGCTACTGTGCGACCGGCACGCCGAGCAGGTGCACGTGGTGCATCGCCATCCCATTCCGGAGTTCGCCAAGGTCAGCTGGGCCTTCATGGACCCATACATCGATCAAACGCTGGCACAGCGAGGATGGTGGCGCCGACTCTCCGCGGAGGAACAACAGAGGATCGCCGGCGAATTCTGGCGAGCTGGCCGCCTCACCCTCGAGCCCTGGCTCGTCCCACGCCTCGCCACGGAGGTTGTCACCAGCCATCCCCACTGCGCGGTCATCGACGTGACACCCGGTGATCAAGATGTGCGACTGCAGCTCTCCGATCAGACAACGCTGATCGCGGACCATGTGATCTTCGCATGCGGCTACAAGGCAGACCTGTCTCGCATCCCCTACCTGCGCAGCGTCTCGCACCAGGTCAGGACGACAGATGGGTTCCCCGACCTGACCGAGGGCTTCGAGACATCGCTGGCGGGGCTCTACATGATCGGCTTCGCCTCCACCCGCGACTTCGGCCCCTTCTACGGTTTTACTAAGGGCTGCCCGTCATCCGCGCGCATCGCAGTCGACGAACTGATGCGCTGCGCCGCTTGATCGACCAGGGCTGAGCCGAGTGCTGCGTCGAGCGGACAGACGGCTGCGGTCTGGGCCGGCAGCCGCCAGCGGTCGGCGCTGCGTCCGCCGCACCAGCCGGGTTTCGATTCGCAAGGTCGTCGGCGGCCCCCGAACTCATCGACGTAGGACGTGAGGTCTTGGACGGGCTGAGGTCGCATAGGGCGGGAAGAGGGCCGGCGCTCCCACGGTCCAACCGACCGACTGGAGGGCGCCGCCGGGCGCAAGAAGTCCCCAGGCGGTGACCGGGTGGGGTCCACCGACGGTCTCCACGACGATGTCGACGGCCAAGATCCACAAACTGGGCAACGTCCACGGTGGACAGGCTTGGATCCTCCCCGGCCGCTCCGGATCCCCAAAAGTGGGCCAGAATCCAAATCAAGCCGTCCGGAGCCAATCCAAACCGTCAGTCCACGACGGCGACTCGACGCGAAGGGACCAAGTCAAGCCACCACAGTGGGGCCTACCCAGCGGTTCTGGCCCCCGTTAGTTGATCGACGGGTGCCGCTGTGCACGGGTCCGGGTCCACTGTGTACGGTCCTGCCGGTGCGCTGACGGATCGCTCGCTCAGCGGAGGAAGATCGCTCAGCGGAGGAAGATCACTGCGTAGCCGATGACCCAGGCGGGAACGGCGGCGAGGGTGCCGGCCAGCGCCCCGGAGCGCAGGCGCAGTGCCGCCAGGGCGCCGACCAGGAGGAGGCCCGCGATGAAGGCGACCACCATGGCCGGGAGCGCGCCGAAGGCCAGCATCAGCCCGTAGCCCTCGCGGTCGCTCATGGCGCAGTTGAAGCCGAGGCCTTCGTCCTGGCAGTCGGGGCCCGGCTGGGTCGTCGACTGGTGGAACCACCCGACGACCGCGGCCACGACCGGAAGCGCCTGCCACGCGAGGAGAGTCGCCACGCCGCGGGCGAAGACCTCACCGCGGGAGCGTCGTGCCGCATCCATGCCGATCAGGATACGGACCGGCCGAACGAGCCGTATCCGCACACGTACTCATGGGCGGTCTGAGTATCAGCGCCCGATCGCGCGTGCGGCCCGGACCGCGTCGGGTCCGGTCACGGCAGCGTGATGGCCATCGAGGGGCCGGGCTGCAGCTCGAAGCCGAGCTTCTCGTACAGGGGCAGGCCATCCTCGGAGGCGCGCAGGTTGACCCGGTGCACGCCGTTGGCGGCGAACCAGGCGAGCAGGGCCTTGCGGCAGGCGGTGGCGTGGCCGCGGCGGCGGTGGGCCGGGTCGGTGGCGACGCTGAAGACGTAGCCGGTCAGGCCGGACGGGTTGGCGGGGCTGCCGAGGCGCTCCTCGAAGATGCCGACCGCGCAGGCGGCCGGGCCGGGGCTAGCTGACAAGACCTGGCTGGACTTGTCTCGGGACGCGGTCCCGACCGGCGTGGGGACGTTGCGGACCAAGTCCGGTGAGATCAACGCCCAGGGCGCGCGGATCGCCGAGGACGGCGGGCTCACCGTGGTCGTGGACCGCTGCCTGAAGGTCGAGCACGCCCGGTACGTCGGACGGATGCACTGGCTCGGGTTCAACACCCAGCGCATCACGTGTGTCCGGGGTGGCCTGCAGTAGCCGTTCCCGCTCAGGTGTCGGGGCAGGTCGCGTGGGCGGCGGCGAGGATCTGGTCGGTGACGGCCTCCGGGTGGGAGATCAGGGTCAGGTGTGACCCGCCGGGGACCCGCAGGATCTTGGCGTTGGCGCGTTGCGCCATGGACTGCTGCGAGTCCGGCGTGATGATCTTGTCGGCGGTGCCGATGACGTACCGCGACGGGATCGTCTTCCACGCCGCCGCCTTCGACGGGGTGGTGAACGCGCTCATCGCGGCCGGTCGTTGCCCGGCCCACAGCGCCGTCGCGGCAGGCTTCGGCAGGTCGGGTCCGAACGACTGCAGGAAGACCGGCTGCTTCAGGTACAGCAGCACGTCGCCCGAGGGTGCGCCCGGGAGCGACACCTGGTCGTAGAGCGTGTCCGCCGGCCCGCCCAGCGCGGAGGTCTTGCCGCTGAGCTGCCCGGTGGTCTCACCGACGGCGGGTGCGGCCGCGTCGACGTAGACCAGCTGCTCGACGTTGGGGTTGCCCGCGGCGGCGTTGGTGATGACGGATCCGCCGTACGAGTGCCCGACGAGGACAATCGGCCCGTCGATCGTCTTGAGGAACGCGGCCAGGCCGGCGGCATCACTGGTGAGCCCGCGCAGCGGATTGGCGAAGGCGCGCACCTTGTACCCCTCCTGCTGCAGCCGCTCGGTCTCGCCGGACCAGCTCGATGTCCCCGCCCAGGCGCCGTGGACGAGCACGACGGTCGGTTTCACGGCGCAGGCGACGGCCGATGGGGTCGGCTGCGCGTTCGGCGGGCCGCTCACCGTGAACCCCGCCAGTGCCAGGACGGTCGCGAGGATCTGCTTGCAGCGCGTTTTCATCGCAATTCCTCCCGCTGCAGACGGTGCATGGTCGCGGGGATGCCGAGGTCGTCGATCGCGAGGTGGTCAGCTGCGGATGTGCCCTGGCGGCGAGCGCGGCCAGGGCGTGCCTGGGTGGTACCTGCACGGTGGTCGTGATGCCGGGCTCGGGCATGAGGCGCACGATGTCGAGCCAGCGGACCGGCCGCTGGACGGCCTGGGCGACGTCGTCCAGGACCGGGCCGGGGCGTCGAGGAGGCGCCGGCCCGTGATGTTGGCGAAGTACGCGCACCGCTGCTCGCCGTGCGTCTCGCCGGCCACCTCGGCGATCGTCGGCGAGTCCTCGGTGCTCGGCCCGGTGTACAGGTTGCCGTGCTGGTCCGCCGACGCGGCGCACAGCAGCGCGACGTCCGGCCGGAGGTCCACGAGCATCCGCGCCTACAGCTCGACGTAGGTGTGGATCGCGCCGACCGACACCGTGCCGTCCGCGACCAGCTGCGCCATCCGCACGCTCTGCGGCCCCGCGTAGGCCAGGTCCAGCTGCGTCGCCAGGTCCAGCTGCGTCGCCAGGCCCCGCTCGAACAGGTCGGGGTGCTCGGCGTGGGACACCGACCCGATCATCATGTGCAGGTCGTGCAGCCGGCCCGGGTCACAACCGGCCAGGGTCCGGCTCAAGAAGTCGGCCTGTTTCTGATTGTCACCCCCCAACGCCACCCGGTCGCCCGGGTGGATGACGGCCTCCAGCACCTGCCGCAGCGCGTCGGAGAGGATCACCTTGCCGTCGACGTGCTCTGTGGCGGCCGCGATCCGCCGCCGCTTCGTGGTGCGTCGCCCGTCCCAGACTGTCTCGCTCATCGGCTTCCCACCAATCAGGAGACTCCGTGTTCGGTCTCCTACCGTACTGCGCTAAATCCGTTACGCCACAACGTTTGTGCCGTGACGGCGGGGGCACGGTTGCTGGCAGACGCCGATGTGAATGTGCGCAATTCGGACAGACGGTGATGTCAGTAGTCCAGTTCGTGTCCGTCGGCGTGGGCGGCGCTCGGCGGTTCGGTCCCAGCGAAGCGGTCGTCCGGCGGGGGCCGGTGTGATGGTGGCTTCGGCTGCCAGCCCGCTGTCGCTCCGGCTGGAGGGTTGGTTGGTTGGCGAGGAGCCCCGGTAGTGCGTGCTGACGGGAGGACCCACGTGTCGCCGTCGAGCACCGCGCGGGACCGGCGGCAGGTAGCGCGCGCAGCTCGGGCGATCCGGCCAGGAGCAGGGGCATGGTGTCCAGCTTCGCGCCGGCAGGGCGACCTCCTCGACCACGATGACCGTGGCGAGGGCGTCCGCGCCGGCGGCGCGCAGGGCGTCGAAGGAGGCCTGCGGGGACTCGCCGGTCTCGTCCGCGGCCGCGGCGTTGGGGGCGACCTGGTCGTCGCGGAGCGCGCGCACGGGCGCCCGGACGGCGTGACGCTCCCCGGACGGCCCGAACACGCCCGGACGGTACCAGCTGGTCGGTATGCAACGGCAGTCTTGTATCGGCCCAGGTCGCATGGTAGATACCTTCCAGTCGGTATTAATGGCGGAGGGTGCGGTGACCAGGGCGACCCGGGCGGGCATGGAGTTCATCAGCGCGCTCGACCAGGGCAGCCTCGGCGGGCTCGGCCGGCTCTGCGCGCCGGGGGCGACCTGGTGGGTCGACACCGGACCCGACCGGCTCGGCGGGGACCCGCGCCGAGCCCCGCACGGCAGCGGCCGCTTCCCGCTGCACGGGCTCATGGCGATGGACCGCAAGCTCGCCCTCATGCGCGAACAGGGGCCGGGAATGTTCCCGTCCGGGTGCCGGCAGATCCCGCGCCGCGTGGTCGTCGGCGACGACTGGTGCGTCATCGAGGTCGACGGCCACGGCGTGCACGCGAACGGCCGCACCTACGCCAACCGCTACGGGTTCGTCTTCGACGTCGACGAGCGGGGCGCGATCACGTCCGTGCGCGAGTACCTGGACACCATGCACGCCCAGGACGTCATCGGCGGCGGCGCGCCGGTGCCCCGCACCGGCCTGGAGCGGGTGCCCGAGGCCGGCGAGCCGCTGCCGGAGCCCGTGGCGGCGATGTGGCCGGCGCTGGCCCGCGGGGACATCGACGCGTTCGGGGCGCTGTTCGCCGACGACGCCACCTGGTGGACGGACTCGGGGCGGGACCGGCGGCGCGGGCGCCACCACGGCCGGGGCGACATCGACGCGAACGGCCCGTTCCACGGCACGGTCGCGATGGCCGACAAGCTCGCCCAGATGCGCCGGCGACTCGCCGGCGGCGCGTACCGCTCGGCCGCCGTCACCGTGACCCCGCACCGCTGGCTCGCCGACGACACGCTGGTCGCCATCGAGGCGAGCGGCGACGCGCTGCTGCGCGACGGCGGGCGGTACCAGAACCGCTACCTCTGGATCGTCGACGTCCGCGACCACAGGATCGCCGCGGTCCGGGAGTACTGCGACACCCTGCACCTCGCCGACCTGATGGGCCTGCTGTGAACTCCAACGACCTGCGCCACGTGCTGACCACGACCCGCGCGATCCGGCGCCGGCTCGACTACGACCGGCCCGTGGACCTCGCGGTGCTCGGCGAGTGCCTGCAGCTCGCGCTCCAGGCCCCCACCGGCGGCGGGGCCGAGGACTGGCGCTGGGTGGTCGTCGCCGATCCCGCGTTGAAGGCCGATCTCGCCGCGCTGTACCTCGAGGCCTACCTCGAACACGTGCACAAGCCCCTGCACAGCGACGAGGGCACCGCCCACCGCACGGTCCGGGGGCGCCTCGGCGGCGTCGGCGCCGACGGCCGGGTCAACCCGCGAACCGCGCGGATCCTCGGCGGGGCCGAGCACCTGGCGCACAACATCGGCCGGGCGCCGTACCTCGTCATCCCCTGCGCCACCCGCCCGAACCCGGCGCACGGCGGCGCGGGCACGCACTCGGCGGTGTACGGCTCGCTGTACCCGGCGATCTGGCAGTTCAACCTGGCGCTGCGGGCCCGCGGGCTCGGCACCTGCATCACCACGCTCCACCTGCACCACGCCGGGCGGGCCGCGGCGCTGCTCGGCATCCCCGCCGACGCGCTGCAGATCACGCTGCTGCCCGTGGCGTACACCGTCGGCACCGACTTCCGCCCCGCCGCCCGCCGCCCGGTCGGCGAGGTCGCGTACCTCGACCGGTGGGGCACGCCGCTGCCCTACGAGGACCAGCCCTGGGGAGAGACCCACGCATGAGCGATCCCGTCATCCGCGACATCGACGAGGTGCTGAGCACCACCCGCGCCGTGCGCCACCGCATGGATTTCGACCGGCCCGTCGGCCGCGAGGTCGTGGAGGAGTGCCTGCGCCTCGCCCAGCAGGCGCCGATGGGCTCCAACCTCGAGGACTGGCGCATCGTCTGCGTCGACGATCCGGTCCTCAAGGGCAGGCTTTCGCAGCTGTACTCCGAAGTCTGGTACGAAACCGTCGAGGCGCCCCTGGCCGGCGGCGAGGCCGCGACCGTCACGCGCCTGTCCCCGTCGGCGCGACCCGACCCCGTCGCCGCGGCGCGGCAGCAGCGGGTGCTCGCGGCGGTGAAGCACCTCGTCGACCATCTCGCCGAGGTGCCGGTGCTCGTGATCCTGTGCAGCACCAAGCCGATCCCCGAGCGGCCGGTCGGCGGGGCCGCGTCCGGCTACTACGGCTCCGTCTTCCCGTTCGCGTGGTCCTTCCAGCTCGCCCTGCGCTCGCGCGGGCTCGGCTCGGTGATGGCCACCGCGATGGCGCACAAGGCCCGCAAGGTCCAGGCGGTGCTGGGCCTGCCCGACGACTGGCGCCCGATCACGCTGCTGCCGGTGGCGTACACGAAGGGCCTCGACTTCCGCCCGGCCGCCCGCGCCGAGCTCAAGGACGTGGCGTTCTGGAACGGTGCGGCATGAGGGCCGCCTATGTGGCCGAGCCGTCGGCCGAGGACCCGGCCGGCGCCGTGCGCGTCGGCGCGGTGCCGGTGCCCGAGGCGCCCGCGGGCTGGGTCGGCGTCGACGTGCGCGCCGGCGCGCTCAACATGCACGACGTGTTCACCCTGCGCGGCGTGACGACGCCCGCGGGCCCCGGGCCGCACGTCATCGGCAGCGACGCCGCGGTTGTCCACCATGGACGGGAGTTCGTGGTGTACCCCGTGCTGCCGGCCGGCACCGGGGGCCGCACGGTCGCCCACGCCACCCTGCTGCCCGACGCCGGGCACGGCGTGCTCGCCGAGCGCATCGTGGTGCCCGAGGCCCACCTGGTGCCCAAGCCGGCCGGGCTGTCCTGGGAGGAGGCGGCCTGCTTGCCGACCGCGTGGCTGACCGCCTACCGGATGCTGTTCACCAAGGCCCAGGCCGGTCCCGGGCGGGTCGTGCTCGTCCAGGGCGCCGGCGGGGGAGTCGCGACCGCCGCGACCGCCCTCGCCGTCGCGGCCGGCGCCACGGTCGTCGTCACGTCCCGCTCGGCGGCCAAGCGCGAGCGGGCCCTGGCCCTCGGCGCGAGCGCCGCGCTGGACAGCGGGGCCCGGCTGCCGCAGCTCGCCGACATCGTGGTCGAGACCGTCGGGCCGGCCACGTTCGAGCACTCGATGGCCTCGACGCGCGCCGGCGGGACCGTCGTCGTCTGCGGCGGCTCGACCGGCTTCACCGCACCGCTGCACCTGGCCCGGCTCTTCGCCCGCGAGGTGACCGTGTGCGGCTCGACGATGGGCACGCTGGAGGAGTTCCGGGCGCTGGTCGAGTTCGTGGACGCGCACGGCATCCGGCCCGCGGTCGACAGCACCGTGGAGCTCGACGGCGTGGGGCGGCAGGCCGGGCGCATGCTCGCCGGGGACGCGTTCGGCAAGCTCTGCGTGCGCGTGTCATGAGCGGGCCCGTCGAGATTTCCCGGCGCGGTGCCGCGCTCTGGGCACGCATCGACCGTACCGATGCCGCCAACGCCTGCGGGTCGACGGTCATGGCGGGGCTGGAGTCGTGGCTGGCCCGCGCCGGCGAGCCCGGCGTGCGCGTGCTCGTGCTCACCGGCACCGGCCGGCACTTCTGCGCCGGCGCCGACATGGTCGAGGGCGCGGCGCTGCTCGGCGACCAGCCGGCCCTGCGCGCGTACCTCGACCGCGGCCGCCGGCTGGTCCGCGCGGTGCGGGACAGCCCGGTGCCGACCATCGCCGCGGTCAACGGCGTCGCCTTCGGGGGCGGCCTGGAGCTGCTGCTGGCGTGCGACCTCGCGATCGCCGCCGACACCGCCCGCATCGGCGACCGGCACATCGCCGCCGCCCAGGTGCCCGGCTGGGGCTCCAGCGTGATGCTGCCCCGCGCGATCGGCCCGGCCGCGGCCCGCCGCCTGCTGCTCACCGGCGAGACATGGACCGGCCTGGAGGCCATGGCCCACGGCCTGGTCAGCGCGTGCGTGCCGGCCGAGACGCTGCCGGAGCGGGTGACCGCGCTCGCCGAGCACCTGGCGTCCCTCGACCCCGCGGCCGTGGCGCGCATGCTGCGCGTGGCCCGTCCCGTCATCGACGAGGCGGCGTGGGACCGCGAGTGGCAGACCCTCACCGAGCATCTCGCGTCCCAGGAGTAGCCCATGCGCAGCCCGCACAAGACCACCGTCGCGAACCCCGCCGCCCTGCTGGAGCTGGTCGGCGCCGAGCTCGGCGCGAGCGGGACCCGGAGCATCACGCAGGACCAGGTGCACACCTTCGCCGACGTGACCGGCGACCACCAGTGGATCCACGTGGACGTGCAGCGCGCCCGCTCGGGCCCGTTCGGCACGACCATCGTCCACGGCTTCTTCACCCTGGCCCTCGTCCCGCTGCTGCTGGCCGACATCCTGGAGGTCGAGTCGTACTCCATGGGCGTCAACTACGGCCTGGACCGCGTGCGGTTCGTGAAGCCGCTGCCGCCCGGCACCGAGATCCAGGCGACCGCGACCCTGGTCTCGGCCACCCCGATCGACGGCGGCGTCCAGGCGAAGGCCGCGGTCGTGGTCGAGTTCGCCGCCGACGGCCAGACCTGCTGCGCCGCCGAGTCGGTGTTCCGCTACTACGCCTGACCCTTGCGAACCGGCCGGGGTGGGCACCGACGGCGCGCACCGGGCGCAGGGCTCGCGGCCCGGGTCAACGATCTCCGGCGAGGTCTGCGCCGAAGAGGCCGTCCAGGATGAGGTGCAGCTCCGCCGCCTCGCCGGGTAGCGGCTACTGCCGCTTTCCCGACAGCACAAGTCGTTCATTAGTGGGTTGCAAGTCGCCATTTCTAGCCTCCTGACAGGCCGCGATCGCCGGGCCCGTCAATTGGAGGACAGACATCATGAAGCACATAGCGGTCGTACTCTCCGGAGCCATCGTGCTCACCGCGCTCGCCGGCTGTGGCGTCGAGATCCCTTCGACACCCGGCAACGCCCGACCGGTGTCGGCGGCCCCGTCGCGGCCGCCGAAGGAGGTCCTCACCGACTCGCTGCAGGTGCTGGACCGCACGGCGTACAACTTCGCGATCAAACAGGGCGACAAGAGCGGCGGTGGCCGCGTCGACCCCGGCGCCCACGCCGCCTTCCTGGAGCAGGGCGGCGACGTGGCCTTGCCCGACGGCAGCACCATCCACGTCTCGGTCGCCTACACGATCGTGGCCCCCGACTTCTACATCCAGGCCGACTTCGGCGAGCGGATCAACCAGCACTACGGCATGGTCCCGGGCACCTGGATGAGGATCGACCAGAAGAAGATCACCGGCACCGCGATCCCGATCGACGAGGCCGGCAATCCGGAGCCCGGCATCGGCGAGCTCCTGGCCACCCTCGGGGACGTGCAACGCCCCGACACGACCCGTCTGGCCGGCACCGTCGACCTGACCGGCGTCGAAGGCATCATGGCCCCGAGCGAGCAGGCCGTGAAAAACGCCGGCGCCAAGGCGTCGGCCGTCCCCTTCACCGCCACGCTCGACGATCGCAACCGCCTGACCGGCATCCACATCGACGGCTCCAAGCTCGACAAGAACCTGAGCACGGAGCTGACGTTCACGGGCTACGGCTCGGTCGCCCCGATCACCGCCCCGGCCAACGCGGTCGCCGCCCCCGACGCGGTCTACGAGCTCATCGGCTGACCCGCCCACCGGCGCGGAGGCCGGGGCCCTGCGGCGGCCCTACGCCCCGCGGTACGACTGGCAGGGCGTCTCCGACGAGGCCGAGATGCAGCGCATCCGCGACAGCATCCCGGGCTACGCCAACGCCTGACCGCGCACCGCGCCGCGGGTCACTCCGCGACGTCGGCGTTCGGGGCGACGAACCGGCCCCGGTAGAACGACAGCGCGGGGACCCGGGAGGGTTTGAGGTGGACGTGGTCGATGTCGAGCAGGACGATCACGTGGTCGCCGCTCGTGATGACCTCGTCGCGCCGGCCCGCCAGGACGGCCGGGGTGGCGGGCAGGAGGGGCACGCCGTCGGGGCCCGGGACCCAGGCGACGCCGCCCAGCTTCTCGGGGCCGGTCAGGCCCGACGTGGCGAAGCGCCGGGCCACGTCCTCCTGCTCCTGGCTCAGGATGTGGATCGCGATGCGCTGCGACTCCATCAGCACGCGGAAGCTCGAGGAGGAGGTCGCGACGCAGAACAGGACCTTCGGCGGGGTCAGCGACACCGAGGTGAAGGAGTTCACGGTCAGCGCGGCCACGGCGCCGTCGGTCGCGACGGCGGTCACCGCGGTCACCCCGGTGGGGAAGTGCCCGCAGACCTGACGGAACTCGGCCGAGTCGAACAGGGGCTCAGTCATCATCGTTGCACCGCCGGGTCGCAGGGGTGATCGGGGCGCAGCCCGGCTTCGAGTTCGATCAGGCACAGCGTGTGCCCGCCGGGGTCCTTCACCAGCTGCAGACGGCCGTGGGGGCTGTCGACCGGGCCGACCGTCGGGGTGCCGCCGAGTGCGGTGACGCGGGCGAGGGCGGCGTCGAGGGACGCGACCGTGAAGTACGTGATCCACTTCGACGGCAGCAGGTTCGGCCACTCGTTGTCCAGCTCCAGCACGCCCGCGACCGGGACCTCGCCGAGCGTGAGCACGGTGTAGGGGCGGGCCGTGGGGGAGTCCTCGCGCTGCTGCGTGGTGTAGCCGAACAGGGAGCGGTAGTAGCGCACCGAGCGCTCCGGCTCGCCGGTGTCAAGCTCGTTCCAGCACAGGGCGCCGACCGAGTTCAGGGCCTGGACGCCGGCCCGCGACTCGCCCTGGTAGAGGCCGAAGACCGCGCCGTATGGGTCGACGACGACGGCGCCGGTGCCGGCGGCCGGCAGGTAGCGGGGCCGGGTGACCAGCTCGCCGCCGAGGTCGACCGCCTGGCGGGCGGAGCGCTCGATGTCGTCGACGGCGAAGTAGGTGATCCAGCCGCGGGGGCGCCCGCCGTGCAGGGCGGCGGCGTCGGAGATGCCGGCGACGTCGCGGCCGTCGATACTGCACATCCGGTACGTCCCGCTGCCGAGCGGCTCGTGACGTACCGACCAGCCCAGCAGGGCCGCGTAGAACTGCTCGGCCTTGTCCGGGTCGGGGGTGCACAGCTCGACCCAGACGGCCTCACCGGCGTGGAAGCGGTGGTTCATGCGTGAACCTCCCGGGAGGTGATGGTCGCGGCGGAGATCTCGTAGGCGCGCTCGGGGCTGCCGGTGGCCAGGCTGGCCTCGACGACCCCGACGACGCCGCGCAGGGTGTCGCCCGGCACCGCGGCGAGGGCGGCGACGACCTCGTCCACCGCGGCGTCGAGGTCGTCGTCGGCGACCACGCGGGCGACCAGGCCCCAGCCGAGCAGGTCGGCCGCGGTGGCCTCGGTGACGCCGGTCAGCAGCGCGTAGGCCTGCGGGCGCGGCAGCCGCCGGGCGATCGTGAAGCCGACGCCGGCCGGGGCGAAGCCGAAGCGGGCCTCGGGCAGCGTCAGGCGGGCGTTCTGCCCGGCGACGGGCAGGTGCAGCGCGGCGAGCAGCCCGGCGCCGAAGCCGATGACCCGGCCGCGGACGGCGGCCACGACCGGGACGGGCAGGTCCCGGATGCGGCCGAGCTGGGTGTCGCTGTCGCGCAGGCCGGCCGCGACCGACTCCGCCGTCGCGCCCGCGAGGCCGGCGAACGAGGAGGTGTCCCAGCCGCCGCAGAAGTGCCGCCCGGCCATGTCGAGCCGCACGACCGCGCAGGCCGGCTCGGCCGCCGCGGCCTGCATGGCGGCGACCAGCTCGCGCAGGGCGTGGTCGTCGAAGGCGTTGCCGCGCCCGGCGTTGTCGAAGCCCACCCGGGCGACGCGGCCGTCGTGTTCGCGGGTCAAGGTGATGGGCACGGCCGGATCATACATACCAGTCGGTATGAAGGCAACGCAGGCCTCTGACCGGCGGTTTGTCACATCGATGTCACGGACGCGATACCGGTTCGACCTGTTGACTTGATACCGGCTGGTCGGTACTTTGTGGCGAGCGTCACGGGCTCGATTCGCAGTGACACATCAGCCTCATCGCTGTGAAGGACATCCATAATGATGAAGCACCCCCGACGGTCGTTGTCGCTGCTCACCACGGTTGCCGTGGCGGCGCTCGGCCTGGCCGCATGTGGCGGCACCACGGACTCCGGCGCCAGCGGCAACACCCCCAACACCGCCCCGATCCGGGCGCTGCTGGCCGCGCAGCCGGCCACCCTCGACCCCATCGTCGGCGCACGCTCCGCCCAGATCGTCTGGGCGACGATGCTCGAGCCGCTGATCAACACCGACTCGTCGCTCAAGCCGGTCGACACCGGCATCGTGACGAGCTGGACCCGCACCGACCCGACCACCTGGACCTTCAAGGTGCGCGACGGCGTCTCGTTCAGCAACGGCGAGAAGGCCGACGCGGCCGCCGTCGCCAACACCCTGACACTGACCCGCGACGCGCCCTCGTCCCAGCTGAAGTCGTACTTCGCCAACGTCGCCAGCATCGAGGCGCCGGACGCGACCACGGTCGTGATGAAGACGAAGACGCCGCAGTACAACTACCCGGACCTGCTCACCACGGTCTACCTGGTGCCGCCGGCCTACTACAAGGAGAAGGGCTCGGAGGGCTTCGCCGCCGCTCCGATCGGCACCGGGCCCTACGTGTGGGACGGCGCCCACGCCGGGCGCGACATGTCCGTGAAGAAGAACGACAACTACTGGGGCCCGAACAAGGCGCAGAACAGCGGCATCACGTTCACGTGGGCCAACGAGGCGTCCCAGCGCCTGGCTCTGATCCAGAGCAAGAGCGTCGACGTCTCCTTCGACCTGCCGCCCGCCCAGACGAGCGAGGCCAAGAAGGCCGGCATCACCGTGGTGAGCACCGAGACCGCGATGAAGATCATCGCGTTCCTCGACTCGACCAAGGCGCCGTTCGACGACCCGAAGCTGCGGGAGGCGGCCGCCCTGGCCATCGACCGCGACGCGATCGTCAAGGGCATCTTCGACGGCCAGGCCGTCGCCGACTCCGGGCTGCTCAACATCAACCCGGGCTCGAAGCCGGCGTCGAGCGTGACGGCCGACCCGGCCAAGGCCAAGGAGCTCGTCGGCTCCGCGGCGCCGGCCGTGCAGATCACCTACCCGGCGAACCAGTACACCAACATCGCCGAGGTCAGCCAGGCCGTCGGCGGCGCGCTGGAGAAGGCCGGCTTCAAGGTGAGCTACGTGCCGATCGACTACGGCACGCTGGTCAAGCGGGTCGTCGGCCGTCAGGTCCCCGGCATCGCGATCTTCGCCGGCGTCCCGAACGTCGCCTCGCCCGACTACTTCGTCTCCGGCTTCATGCGGACCAAGTCGATCACCGGCAACTGCGCCGACCCGCAGATCGACGACCTGGCCACCAAGGCGCTGGAGCAGAACGACGCCGCGGCCGCCGCCCCGATCTACGAGCAGCTCAACACGATCGGCGTGGTCGACAAGCACTGCTACGTGCCGCTGTACCGGCAGATCTTCAACTACGCGACCGGCGCCGGGGTCAAGGGCGTGGTGTTCGGCCCGCTGAACACCGTCGACTTCACCAAGACGACCCACTGACGATGCCCGAGGCAGCGAAGACGGAGGTGGCGGGCCGCATCAGCGACACGGCCCGCCACCCCGGCACCCCCGAGACCGACGCACCCGTCCTGGTGGTCGACCAGCTCGTCGTCGACCACCGCAACCGCACGACCGGCGAGACCTTCCGGGCCGTGGACCACGTGTCGCTGCGCATCGAGGCGGGCGAGAGCGTGGCGGTCGTGGGCGAGTCCGGCTCGGGCAAGACGACGCTCGCCCTCGCCGCGACCGGGCTCGGCCCGCGCGGCGGGGGCGACATCCGCCTGCTCGGGCACTCGCTGTCCTCGGTCGGCCGCCAGCAGCTGCGCCGGCTGCGGCCCGAGGTCCAGGTCGTCTTCCAGGACCCGCACGGCTCGCTGGACCCGCGCCAGTCGGTGCGCTCCGGCCTGAAGGAGCTGCGGGCCCTGCAGCCGCGGCGGACCGCCTGGATCGACGACGCGGCCCTGCTCGGCCGGGTCCGGCTCGCCCCCGAGCTGCTGGAGCGCTACCCGCACCAGCTCTCCGGCGGCCAGGCCCAGCGGGTGTGCATCGCCCGCGCCCTGCTCATGCGCCCGCGGCTGATCGTCGCGGACGAGCCGACCTCCGGGCTGGACGTCTCCGTGCAGGCCGACGTGCTGGCCCTGCTGCGCGAGATCCGCACGGCGACCGGCGCGGCCCTGCTCATGATCAGTCACGACCTGGCCGTCGTGCGGTCCGTCTGCGACACGGTGCACGTGATGCACCGCGGCCAGGTGGTCGAGTCCGGCCCGTGCGAGCGGGTCTTCGCCCAACCCGAGAACGACTACACGCGCGAGCTGCTGGCCGCCATGCCCGGCGCGCGCTGGAGGGCCCGCCGATGATGTCGAACGGTACGCAGCCGTCGCGTAAGGCGTTGTCATTGAAGGCCACCACCGTCCGCCGCATCGGCGGCCGCCTGGCAGCGCTGCTCGCGTCGCTGCTCATCGCGCTGAGCATGGCGTTCCTGCTCGGCCGGCTCTCGGGCGACCCGACCGCCACCATCCTGGGCCCGATGGCCCCGCAGGAGCAGCGCATCGAGCTGCGCCACGAGCTCGGCCTCGACCGGCCGCTGCTCGTGCAGTACCTCGACTACCTCAAGGGCGTCTTCACCGGCGACCTCGGCCACTCGCTGCAGTTCTACCAGCCCAACACCTCCATGATCATGGACCGGCTGCCGTTCACCCTGCAGCTCGTCGCGGCCGGCATGGCCCTCGCCGTGCTCGTCGGCGTGCCGCTCGGCGTGCTCGCCGCAACCCGCGAGGGCACCTGGTGGGACCGGGCCGCCTCGACCGTGGCCCTGCTCGGCCAGTCGGTGCCGGTGTTCTGGTTCGGCATGATGCTCGTGGTGCTCTTCGCCGTGCGGCTGGGCTGGCTGCCGGCCGGGCAGTCGGGCACCCCCGCGCATCTCGTGCTGCCGGCGCTGACGATGTCGGTGTACCCCATGGCCCAGATCGCCCGGCTCACCCGGGCCTCGATGAGCGACGCCCTCGCCGAGCCCTACATCGACTCCGCCCGGGCCCGCGGCATCCTGCGGCGCCGGGTCGTGTGGCGGCACGCGTTCAAGAACGCGATGATGCCGATCCTCACCATCGTGGTGCTGCAGACCGGCATCCTGCTCTCCGGCGCCGTCGCGGTGGAGTACGTCTACTCCTGGCCCGGCCTCGGCCAGCTCGCGCTGCAGGCCATCCAGTTCCGCGACTTCCCGCTGGTGCAGGCGATCGTGGTCTTCGGGGCCCTCGTCTTCGTCCTGCTCAACCTGCTCGTCGACGTGATCCATTCGATCGTCGACCCGAGGGTGAGGTGACCGCCGTGACCGAGGTCGCGCTCGCGCCCGATGTCCGCCCCGCCGCGCCGAAGCCGCGACGCCGGACCTCGGCGTTCTGGCTGGCGGTACCGATCGCCGTCATCGTCGCGGCGGTGCTCGTCCTGCCGCTGACCGGCCTGCTGCCCGACACCGGGCAGGACCTCGCCGCCACCCGGCGCCCGCCCGGCTGGTTCGGCGGCGGCTCCTGGTCGCACCCGCTCGGCACCGACAAGCTCGGCCAGGACGTGCTCACCCAGTTCGTCTCCGCCGGCCGGCTGACGATCCTCATCGGCCTGGTCGGCGCGCTCGTCGCGATCGGCCCCGGCACCCTGCTCGGCCTGCTCGCCGGCTACTTCCGCGGCTGGGTCGACCGCCTCATCTCCATCCTCATCGACGCGCAGCTGGCCCTGCCGTTCATCCTCATCGCCCTGGCGATCATCTCCAACCGGGGCAGCTCCCTGCCCGTGCTGTTCCTGGTGCTGTCGCTGACCGGCTGGGCGATCTGCGCCCGGGTCACCCGCTCGGCCACGCTCGCCATCCGCGAGCGGCAGTTCGTGCTCGGCCTGCGCGCCGCCGGGGCCTCCGAGGCGCGCATCGTGTTCCGGCACATCCTGCCCAACCTCGCCGGCACCATCGTCGCGCTCGGCACCCTGCAGATCGGCACCGCGATCCTCGTGGAGAGCGCGCTGAGCTTCCTCGGGCTCGGCGTCGTCCCGCCGATGATCAGCTGGGGGTCGCTGCTCGCCTCCGGCCAGAACGAGCTCAGCCAGGCGTGGTGGATCGCGTTCTTCCCCGGCCTGGCCATCACGGTCCTCGTCGTGCTGGTCAACCTGCTCGGCGACGCCCTGCTCACCCACCACGACCCGCGGAAGAGGCAGCGATGACGAGCCTGCTGGAGGTCGCCGGGCTGTCCATCACCGCCCGGGTCGGCGCGCGCGACGTGCCGCTGCTCGACGACGTCGACCTGCGCATCGGCCGCGGCGAGATCGTCGGCGTCGTCGGCGAGTCCGGCAGCGGCAAGACGACCCTCGCCCGGTCGGTCGTCGGGCTGCTGGAGCGCAACGTGCGCGTCGAGCGCGGCTCCATCGAGCTGTCCGGCGAGCAGATCGTCGCCCCCGGCGCCGACCGCACCGGCAAGGTCCGCGGCACCGCGGTCGGCATGGTGTTCCAGGACGCCTCGCGCTCGCTGAACCCGCTCATGAAGGTCCGCACCCACCTCGCCGAGGTGCTGCGCCGCCACGTCCCCGGCATCACCAGGGCCGAGGTCGAGCGGCGCAGCACCGAGGTCCTGGAACAGATGCGCATCACCGACACCGGCCGGGTGCTGGCCGCCTATCCGCACCAGCTCTCCGGCGGCCTGCGCCAGCGCGTCGCCATCGGCCTCGCCGTCGTCACCCGGCCCTCCCTGGTCATCGCCGACGAGTGCACCACCGCGCTCGACGTCACCACCCAGACCAAGGTCGTCGGGCTGTTCCGCACCCTCGTCGACGAGCTCGGCATCGGCCTGCTCTTCGTCACCCACGACCTGATGCTCGCCAGCGACCTGTGCGACCGCATCGCGGTGATGAGCGCCGGGCGGGTCGTGGAGCAGGGTGACGTCACCCACGTGCTCGACCACCCGGAGCAGGAGTACACCCAGCGCCTGCTCGCCGCCATCCCCTCCTGGAGCTGACAACCATGGCAGGCATCGACGCCTACGCGGCCTACCTCCCGGCGTACGTGCTCATCGACAACAGCCTCGAAGGCCCGCCCCGGCCGCGCGGCATCGCCCGGTCGGTGGCCGGCTTCGACGAGGACGTCATCACGATGGCCGTCGAGGCCGCACGCCACCTGCCTCCTGCGCAGGACCGCCTGCTGCTGGCCACGACGAACGCCCCGTACGAGGTCAAGACCTCCGCCGGCGTGGTGCACGAGGCCCTCGGCCTGGACCCAGGGGTGGCCGCGATCGACCTGCGCGGGCACCGCTGCGGCGCCACGGCGCTGGACCTCGTCGTGCGGACCGGCGGCAGCGCGGCCCTGGCCGACCTGCGCACCACCCGCCCCGGCGCCCCCGACGAACTGGCCCAGGGCGACGCCGCGGCCGCGTTCACCGGCGGCAGCGGCCGCGCCGCCGACCTCCTCGCCCGCGCCGGCCACACGACCGAGCTGCTGGAACGCTGGCGGCTGCCCGGCGAGCGCCACGACCGCGTCTGGGACGAGCGGTTCACCGCCGACATCCTCGCCGCGGCCGGGCTGGACGCGGCCCGCCGGGCGCTGACCGAGGCCGGGCTCGACGCGGCCGACCACGTCGTCGTCTCCTCCTCCAACGCCCGCGCGGCCGCGGCCCTGCGCCGCGCGCTCGGCGCCGCGAGCGAGGCCGGCGACCTGGAGCAGGCGACCGGGTTCACCGGCGCCGCGCACCCGGGGCTGCTGCTGGCCGACGCGCTCGACCGGGCCGGGCCGGGACAGACCATCCTGCTGGTCTGCGCGACCGAGGGCGCCGACGCGTTCGTGTTCCGGGTCGGCGACGGCGTGCGGGAGGCCCGCTCGGGTCCGTCCGTGCGCGAGCAGCTGGCGGCGCGGCAGACCATCGGCTACGGGCGGTACCTGCGCTGGCGGGGCCTGCTCGACGTGCAGGGGCCGTCCCGCCCCGCGGCGCCCGCACCCGCGTCGCCGCCGATGCACCGGCGCGCCGGCTGGAAGTACCGCCTCGAGGGCAGCCAGTGCGGCGCCTGCGGGAAGGTCACCACGCCGCCGAGCCGGGTCTGCGCCGCCTGCGGGATCACCGGCGACGGCACCGCCAAGGTCTCCCTGCGCGACAGGACCGCGACCGTCGTCTCGGTGACCCGCGACCACCTCACCACCATGCCCGAGCCCGACGTGACGATCGTGGTCGCCGACTTCGAGGGCGGCGGACGGCTGAGCGCCTACGCCACCGCCGACGCCGGCGAGATCACCGTCGGCACGGCGATGACCCCGACGTTCCGCCGCATGTGGACGACCGACGGAATCCACAACTACTTCTGGAAGCTCGCGTGCGGGCCCCGCCCGGGAAAGGACACCGCCACCGATGGCGAGTAGGCGCATGACCCACGACGTCGCGATCGTCGCGATGGGCTGCACCCCGTTCCGCGACCACTGGAACTCCTCCGCCGACGACCTGCTCGTCGACGCCGTCCACGAGTGCGTGGGCTCGCTGCCCGACGTCGCGCTCGACGACATCGACGCGTTCTGGGTCGGCACCCAGGGCTCGGGCATGTCGGGCCAGACCCTCGCCCGGCCGCTGCGGCTCGTCGGCAAGCCCGTCACCCGCGTCGAGAACTACTGCGCCACCGGCTCGGAGGCGTTGCGCAACGCGGCCTTCGCCGTCGCGTCGGGCGCCTACGACATGGTGATGGCGACCGGCGTCGAGAAGCTCAAGGACGCCTCGCAGTCCGGGCTCTCGGCGGTGTACCCGCCGGCCGACGGTACCGACGTCGACTGGACCGCCCCGGCGGGCTTCTCGCTGCTGGCCCCGGCCTACCAGGAGGCCTACGGCGTCGACGACCGCGGCCTGCGCGACGCGCTCACCCGGGTCGCGATGAAGAACCACGCCAACGGCGCGCTCAACCCGCGGGCCCAGTTCCGCAAGGCGGTCACCGCCGAGGCGGTCGAGCGCGGCCCGCGCATCGCCGGACCGCTCGGCGTCATGGACTGCTCCGGCGTCTCCGACGGGGCCGCGGCCGCGATCCTGGTCCGGGCCGAGGACGCGTACCGCTACACCGACAAGCCGGTGTTCCTGCGCGGCATGGGCTTCGTCGCCGGCTCGGGCGCCGGCCTGGCCACCGACGGCTACGACTTCACCACGTTCCCGGAGGTCGTCGCGGCCGCCGGGCAGGCCTACGAGCAGGCCGGCGTGACCGACCCGGCGACGCAGATCTCGCTCGCCGAGGTGCACGACTGCTTCACCCCGACCGAGGTGGTGCTCATGGAGGACCTCGGATTCTCCGAGCGCGGCAAGGCCTGGCGGGACATCCTCGACGGCCGCTACGACCTCGGCGGCGCGCTGCCGGTCAACACCGACGGCGGCCTGAAGTCGTTCGGCCACCCGATCGGCGCGACCGGGCTGCGGATGGTGTTCGAGTGCTTCACCCAGCTGCGGGGCGAGGCGGGGGAGCGGCAGGTGCCCGGCGCCCGGCTCGCCGTCGCCCAGAACCTGGGCGGCCAGCCCGGCTCGTGCGTGGCCTTCGTGGCGGTCCTGGGCAGTGAGCGATGAGCGTTCGACTCGACGGCCGCGTCGTCATCGTCACCGGCGCGGGCAACGGCATCGGCCGCGCCCACGCCACGTCCCTCGCCGAGCACGGCGCGCAGGTCGTGGTCAACGACCTCGGCGGGGCCCTCGACGGCACCGGCAGCGGCGGCGCGGCCGAGCGCGTCGTCGAGCAGATCAGAGCGGCCGGCGGTACCGCCGAAGCCTCGACGGACTCCATCGCCACCCCGGACGGGGGCGCCGCGCTCGTGCGCCGGGCCATGGACGCCTTCGGACGCGTCGACGCCGTCATCCACAACGCCGGCATCCTGCGCGACCGCACCCTCGCCAAGCTCTCCGACGACGACGTCCAGTCCGTCATCGACGTGCACCTCACCGGCGCGTTCAACGTGCTGCGCCCCGCCTGGCCGCTCATGGCCGGGCAGGGCTACGGCCGGATCGTGCTCACCAGCTCCTCGTCCGGCCTGCTCGGCAACTTCGGCCAGGCCAACTACGGCGCGGCCAAGACCGGCCTCATCGGGCTCATGCACGTGCTGTCCCTCGAGGGCGCCCGCCGCGGCATCCTCGTCAACACCATCGCGCCGACCGCGGCCACCCGGATGACCGACGGGCTGCTCGGCGAGCTGGCCGACCGGTTCGACCCGCGCCACGTCGCCGCCGTGGGCACGTTCCTCGCCTCCGAGCAGCGCGAGATCAACCGGCACATCCTCACCGTCGGCGGCGGCCGCGTCGGGCGCATCTTCCTCGGCGTCACGCCCGGCTGGTACTCCGGCCGCGAACCGGCCAAGCCCGACGACATCCTCGCCAACCTCGACGACATCTGCAGGCTGGACGACTTCATCGTGCCCACGTCGGGCGCCGACGAGATCGCGCTGATCCAGAAGGTTCTCTCCCAGTAACACGGAAAGGCTGACCCCCCATGCCGGTCTCCGAAGTGCACCACGTGGCCATGACCGTCTCGGACGTCGAGCGGGCCGCGGACTTCTACGAACAGGCCCTCGGCTACCGCCGCACCCTGCGCAGCGACGTCGGCGGCCCCGGGATCGAGGTCTCGCTCGGGCTGCCCGCCGGGACGACCGGCAAGGTGCAGTACATGCAGGGCCCGAGCCGCGTCGGGCAGCTCGAGCTCATCGAGTGGAACGGCACCAAGACCCGCACCGCGACCGGCGGGCACCTCGAGCTGGGCACGTTCCTGCTCAGCTTCGAGGTGCCGCTGGACGAGATCGAGCAGCTGCACCGGCGCATCACCGACCTCGGCGCCGAGGTGCTCGGCCGGCCCAACCGGGTGCTGCTGGAGCACTACGGGTACATCACCGCCTTCGCCGCCCGCGACCTCGACGGCAACCTGCTGGAGTTCGTGTCGCTGCCCAGCCGCGAGGAGATCCTCGCCTACCGGGCCGAGCACGGCAGCTGATGGCCACCAGCAACTTCGCCGAGGTGCTGCGGGTCCAGGCGCTGCGCCGCGCGGACCGGGAGGCGCTGGTCGACGGCGACGCCCGCTGGACCTACGCCGAGCTCGACGCCGAGACCGACCGGCACGCGGCGGCCCTGCTCGCGGCCGGCATCACCGCCGCCGACCTCGTCGGGATCCTCGCCCGCAACACGGCCACCTACGTCATGCAGCTGCTGGCGCTGAGCCGCATCGGCGCGATCGCGGTCCCGCTGAACTGGCGGCTGCACGCGACCGAGCAGTCCTACGTCATCTCGCAGGCGGGCATCGCGGCACTGCTCTACGACGACGACTTCGCGCACGTCGCCCAGGCCCTGCCCGGCCTTCGGGTGCTCGTCGCCAACGGATCGTCCGTGGTGGACGGCGCCCAGCGGCTCGAGGCGCTCCTCGCGGGCCAGCCGCGGGGGATCCGCGTCGCCGACGCCGAGAAGGCGCCCGGCGACGTGCACCGGCTGCTGTACACCTCCGGCACCACCGCCCACCCGAAGGGCGTCATCCACACGTGCGGCAACGTCGCCGCCAACCACCGCGCCCAGGTCCTCGAGCTCGAGCTCACCCAGCACGACCGGATCCTCGTCTCGGCGCCGCTGTTCCACGTCTCCGGCCTGGAGGCGCCGGGCCTGGCCGTCTTCGTCGCGGGCGCCACGATGGTGCTCACGCCGACGTTCAAGGCCGCCGGCATCGCCGCGATCGCCGAGCGGGAACGCATCACCGGCATGGTGCTCGCCGCGCAGATCCTCTTCGGGATGCTCGACCTCGACCCGGCGCCGGACCTCTCCGCGCTGCGGTACCTCCTCTTCGCCGGCGTCGCCCCGAGCATCCGCCGCAAGGTCAAGGCGCGGCTGCCGCACGTGCGGCTCATCGACACGTTCGGCATGACCGAGTGCTGCAACGGCGCCACCTACATGGACGCCGCCCACGAGGACTCGAAGCTGGGCGCGCTCGGCGCGCCCTTCCCCGGCGTGCACATCCGCATCGTGGACGAGTCGTTCCGCGAGGTCGCGCCCGGCGTCGAGGGCGAGATCATCGTGCGCGGGGAGAAGATCTCGCCCGGGTACTGGCGCGACGAGGAGACCACCAGGCGCACCCGCCGCGACGGCTGGTTCCTCACCGGCGACGTCGGCCGGATCGACGAGGACGGCTACCTCTGGTTCGTCGACCGCCGCACCGACCTCATCAAGTCCGGCGGGGAGAACATCGCCAGCGCCGAGGTCGAGCGCGTCATCGCCCAGCACCCGGACGTCGCCGAGGTCGCGGTCATCGGCGTCGCCGACCCGCAGTGGGACGAGGTGCCCAAGGCGTTCGTCATCCTGCACCCCGCCTCCCGCGCCACCGGCGAGGACATCCGCGCGCACTGCCGCGCGAACCTGGCCGGGTTCAAGGTGCCCAAGTACGTGCAGATCGTGGAGTCGCTGCCCCGCAACGACTCCGGCAAGATGCTCAAGAAGAGCCTGCGGGAGACCTCATGACGACCGCGAACATCGCCGCGATGCTCGCCGGCAACGCGCTGCGCTTCGCCGCCGAGGACGCCCTGGTCTTCGAGGGCCGGCGCTGGACCCACGCCCAGCTGGACGCGGACGTCAACGCGCTCGCGGCCGGGCTGCTCGACCTGGACGTCCGCCCGGGCAGCCGGGTGGCCATCATCGCCGACAACGTGCCCGAGTTCCTGATCCTCTCCCTCGCCCTGTCGAAGATCGGTGCGGTGTTCGTACCGCTCAACTACCGCCTGACCGCCGGAGAGCTCGCGCAGCTGCTGGGCCACGCGCGGGTGCAGGCCGTCGCCACCGTGCCCGGGTTCGCCGCCCTCACCGCGGCGGCCTGCGCCGCCCTGCCCGGCGTCCGCCGGTTCGCCCTCGAGCCGATCGACGCCGGGTGGACCGACCTGGGCGGGGTCATCCTCGGCAACGCCGGCCGGCGCGTGCCGGACGCCGAGCTGGGCGACGACGCCCTCCAGCGCATCATCTACACGTCCGGCACGACGAGCCTGCCCAAGGGCGTCATGCTCACCCACGGCAACGTGAACATGAACATGCACGCCCAGATCGTCGAGCTGGGCCTGCGCGCGGGCGACCGCATCCTCAACTTCGCGCCGCTGTACCACGTCGGCGGCACGGACCTGCCCGGCTACGGCATCTGGCACGTCGGTGGCTGCATGGTCCTGCAGCGCCGCTTCGACCCCGCCGCCGTGCTGCGCGCCATCGAGTCCGAGCGGATCACCGGCATGGTGATGGCCGCGACCATGCTCGACATGGTCCGCCGCGCCGGCGAGACCTCCCCGGCCGACCTGACCTCGGTGCGCTGGATCATCTACTCGCAGGTGACCACGGCCCTGTTCGGCGTGGCCCGCGGGCTCTTCCCGAACGCGCGGCTCATCGAGGGATACGGCCTGACGGAGACCTGCAGCGGCCTGACCTACCTGGACGCGGCGCACATGGAGTCGAAGCAGGGCTCGGTCGGCATCCCGGTGCCGTGGGTCCAGGTCCGTGTGGTCGACGCGTCCGACCAGGACGTCCCCGCCGGGGTCGACGGCGAGGTGGTGGCGCGCGGCCCGAAGGTGAGCCCCGGCTACCTGGACGACCCGGAGGCGACCGCGACCGCGTTCCGCGACGGCTGGTTCCACACCGGCGACGTGGGCTGCTTCGACGAGGACGGCTACCTGTACATCCGCGACCGCCTGAAGGACATGATCCGCAGCGGCGGCGAGAACATGTCGAGCGCCGAGATCGAGAACGTCCTGTCCGACCACCCGCTCGTGCTCGCCGCCTCGGTGGTGGGCGCCCCCGACCCGAAGTGGCAGGAGGTGCCGGTCGCGTTCGTGATCGGCCGCCCCGGCCTGACGCCGGAGGCGCTGATCGCCCACGCGCGGGAACGCCTCGGCAAGTTCAAGGTCCCGAAGGAGATCTACCTCGTCGAGGAGTTCCCGACGAACCCGTCGGGCAAGGTCCTGAAGCGCACGCTGCGCGACCTGCGCCCGTCGATGACCCCGGACTGGACGTACACGCCGGCCACCTGACGGGGGAGTCAGGCGGTGACGGCGGCGCGCAGGCGGGCCGCGTGCTGGAGCAGGGCGATGAGCACGTCCTTGCCGGACTGCCGCTGCCGGGCGTCGCACAGCACGATCGGGACGTCCGACTCGAGGTTCAGGGCGAGCTTCAGCTCGTCGAGCTCGTAGCGCCGCGCGCCGTCGAAGCAGTTCACCGCGACGACGAACGGGGTGCCGCGACGCTCGAAGTAGTCGATGGACGGGAAGCAGTCGGCGAGACGGCGCGTGTCGGCGAGGACGACCGCGCCGGTCGCGCCGAGGGCGAGCTCGTCCCAGATGAACCAGAAGCGGTCCTGGCCGGGCGTGCCGAACAGGTACAGCACCAGCTGCGGGCTGATCGTGATCCGTCCGAAGTCGAGCGCGACCGTGGTGGTCGCCTTGGTCTCCACGCCGGTGAGGCTGTCGACGCCGGCCCCGGCCTCGGTGAGGACCTCCTCGGTGCGCAGCGGCCCGGTCTCGCTGACCGCACCGACCATCGTGGTCTTGCCCGCGCCGAACCCGCCCGCGATGAGAATCTTGATCGCGGTGGGGACGTCGTCAGAGTGCCCGTAGGCCATTGATCGCCGCCTCGATGATGTCCGCGCCGGGGTGCGTCCCGGCCGGATCGGGTTCACGCACCTGGACCAGGTGCCGGTCGAGCAGATCGCCGAGCATGACCCGGACCGTCCCCAGCGGCAGGTCCAGATGGGCCGCCAGCTCGGCGACCGACAGCGGGTGCCGGCACATCCGCAGGATGGCGAGGTGCTCGGGCTCCATCCAGACGTCGGGCGTCGTGACCGTCACGGCCGCCGTCACCTGGGCGATGCGGTTGAACGTGCCGCGACTCGGCCGCGTCCGCCCGCGCGTCATCGCATAGGGACGCACGACCGGGCCGGCGTGGTCGTCGACCCACTCGTCGTCCTTCGGCTCGTCGCGGTCGGTCATCGGCTCGGGTCACGCTCCTTCGGCCGGTTCGTGCCGCCGGGGCGGCGAGCCGAGGTACTTCCCGGCCCGGGTCGCCAGCATCGCCATCTCGTAGGCGAGCAGGCCGAGGTCGGCCTCCTCCCCGGCGAGCACGGCCAGGCACGATCCGTCGCCGGCCGTGGTCACCAGCAGCGAGGTGCGCTGCATCTCCACGATCGTCTGCTGCAGCGGCCCGCCGTCGAACCGCTTGCCGGCGGCGCGGGCGAGGCTCTGGATGCCCGCCGCGATCGCGCAGAGGTGCTCGGCGTCGTCCCGGCTCAGGGCCTGCGACGACGCCTTGAGCAGGCCGTCGACCGACAGCACGATCGCGTGCCGCGCGTGGTCGATGCGCCCGATGAAGTCGTCCAGCAGCCAGGTCAGGTCCGCGTTGGCCGTGGTGTGCGGTGCCACAGATGTCCCCTTACGTCAGGCCTCGGGCGGCGTGGAGTCGTCGGCGGGCCGCCTGCCGTCGGCGCGTCCCCGGCGGCTCCCGTCCTGGTACGACGCGATGCGGCTGCGGACCTGCTGCGGGTCGCCGGGGCCCGCCGGCCGCTCGGCCGGTCCGGGGCCGGCCGGCTCCTCCCGCAGCGGCGCGGCGATGTTGGCCTGGCGCACCCGCACCGGCAGGCCGGTCGGGGTGAACGCGTCGTCGTGGACCGGCTCCGGGGCCTCGGCCAGGGCCACCGTGGCCGGCCGGGCCGGCGTCGCGACGGGCGCCCCGGGCCGCTCCGCGCGGTCCGCTGCCGGTGGCGCGGCGGCGGCGGCGAGGCCGGCCGCGGGTGCGGCACCGGCCGGGGCGGCGCCATCGAGCAGGCTCTTCGGGATCAGCACGATGGCCGTGGTGCCGCCGTACGGCGACTCCTTGAGCTGGACCCGGATGCCGTGCCGGTCGGCGAGCCGGCTCACCACGAACAGGCCGAGCCGGGCCGCGCTGGTCAGGTTGAACTCGGGGCGGCTGGCGATGCGCCGGTTGAGCTCGTCGAGCTCGTCCGCGCCGATGCCCAGGCCGCGGTCCTCGATCTCCAGGACGTAGCCGTTGCCGACCGCCTGCCCCTTGACGTGGACCTCGGTGTGCGGCGGGGAGAACGACAGCGCGTTCTCGATGAGCTCGGCGATGAGGTGAATGACGTCGCTGACGGCCCGGCCGGCGAGCTCGGCGGGGCCCAGCTGGCGAACGGTGACCCGGGTGTAGTCCTCGACCTCGGCCACGGCGCCGCGAACGATGTCGACGATCGGCACGGTGCGGCGCCAGACCCGGCCGGGGCTCGACCCGGCCAGCACGATGAGGTTCTCCGCGTTGCGCCGCATGCGGGTGGCGAGGTGGTCGACCCGGAACAGGTGATCGAGCTTGGCCGCGTCGGCCTCCTGCCGCTCCATGCCGTCGAGCAGGGACAGCTGGCGGTGGATGAGCGACTGGGACCGCCGGGCGATGCTGAGGAAGACGTCGCGGACGCCGCGGCGCAGGTCGGCCTGCTCGACGGCGGCGCGGATCGCGGTCTCCTGCACCGCGTTGAACGCGTGGCCGACCTGGCCGATCTCGTCGTGGCCGAACTCCAGCGGCGGCGCCTCGGCGGCCACGTCGACCGTCTCGCCGCGGCCGAGGCGGGCCACGACGCCCGGCAGCTGGTCGGTGGCGAGGCGGCGGGCCGCGTCGCGCAGCCGCTCCAGCTGGCGCAGCATCGCCCGGGCCGTGGTGATGGAGACGATGATCGAGGCGATGACGGTGATGAGCCCGAGGCCGGCGGCGAGCAGCAGCCGGACGACCACCCCGATCGCGACCGGGGCGGCGCGCTGCACGACGGCGTCGCCGCCCTGCAGCACGATGTCGAGAATGCGTGCCTGGGCCGCCCCGGTCGCCGCGCTCCAGCCGTCGGCGTCGACCGGCAGCCGCAGGCTGGTGCGTGACCCGGAGACGACCTGGTCCTCGATCTGGCGCAGGCGGGTCAGTTCGCCGGCGGTCGCCGCCGCGTCGTACCGGGCCTTGTCGGCCGCGGGCAGCTTGGCCGTGACCTGGCCGGCGAGGAACCGCTGGGCGCCGACGAGCTGCGCGAACTGGCCGTACTCGGCGTCGGTGAACCGCCCGGCAGCCAGGGCCCCGGCCAGCAGCGAGTCCTCCTGGGCGACGAGCTCGCGGACCTGGTTGAGCTGGATCAGCGTCACCGTGTCGTCGGCGATGGCCTGGTCGTCGAGCTTGCCCAGGGAGTAGTACACCTGGAAGATCGACTCGACCGCACCCGTGTAGACGCCGGCCGCGGCGGCGCGATCGACGGTGCGGGCGTCGATCGCGGCGCGGGTGGACCGCAGCTCGTCGAGGCCGTGCACGACGACGTCGACGCGGGCCTCGAGCTCGGCGTCGGCGGCGACCTCGGCCCAGCGGCTCAGCGCGGAGCTGCGGAACTGCGCGGCGAGGTCGTCGACCTTGCGGCGCTGGGCGTCGAGATCAGCGCGCTGGACGGCCCCGGCGTTGCCCAGGAACACCACCGACATCCGCCGCTCGACCTGCAGCTGCAGCAACAGCGGCTCGCTGGGCTCGTAGATGCGGCTGTTGTAGGTCTGCACCCACAGGAGGTTGACGCCCTCGCGCAGCGTCACCCAGGCCGCGAACACCCAGAGTGCGGTCAGCGAGAGCAGCAGGGCGGTGATTTTCGTGCGGAGCCGTGAACTGCGGGAAGCCATTACACCGTCCCAGTCGGCATTTCTTGAACCGGCCGGACGGATGTTGCATTGATGTCGGACAACGCCGGCCTGCGGAGCACTGGGGCACGCTAGCAACTTCCCGCCGGGATTCTCAAATCCGGTGCGGTCAATTCCGGCGGTGTTCGAGCAGATGCCGCGCGGTGAGCACCGCGCCGCGTACGATCGCGTGGGGGGCGTAGAGGTCCTTGTCGTGCCACATCGGCAGGTCGGGCGGGTGCGGCCCGGCCAGGTAGTGCCCGGCGCGGTCCAGATCGGTGCCGGCATCGGCCGCGAGCAGCACGTGCACCGCGTAGGCGGTCTCCTCGGGGGTGCCCTGCCAGCGGCCCCACGAGCCGTCGGGGCGCTGGGTCGCGGCCACCCAGCGGGCGGCCCGGCTCACCGCGGCGGACACCGCCGGCCCGCGGCCGAAGCGGCGCAGGGCGAGCACGCAGCAGGCGGTCGCGTAGTAGGGCGAGGCGTGCCACCGGTCGCGCCAGCAGCCGTCGGACTCCTGGCGCCGGCACAGCCATTGGGATATCCGCTCGGCGATCCCGCGGTGGCCGAATATGCCGAATGCGTCCAGCACATGGGCATTTGTGGTGACCGAGAATCCGTCTTCGCCGGGCCAGGTACAGAAGAATTCACCGGTGTCATAATGCTGTAACACGCCGGGATCGGCGTCGTGACCGAGCTCTGCCAGCGCGAAGAGCACGACGGCGGTGGTGTCGGCGTCGGCGGGCAGCCCGGGGCCGGCCGCGGTGCCGGCCGGTCCCCAGCCGGCGGTCAGGCTCTCGACCAGCCCGGGCGGGGCGGTGAACCCGACGCCGGCCCGGGCCAGGCCGCCGAGCACCCAGGCCCGCTCGAACACGGTGATGGGCGTGGCGACCGGCACCGGGCCGCCGTGGCGGCGGGCGGCCGCGGCCAGGTACGGATCCGGTGCGGCGGGCGGCTCGCCGAGCCAGGCGGCGGTCGCGGCGGGCGAGGCGCCGACGGTCCCGGGCCCGGCCGGCCGGACGCCGGGGGCGCCGCGGGCCGCGTCACCGAGGACCTCCAGGGCGTGCAGGAGCTTCGTCGGCACCGTCGCGCCGCTCGCGAGGCGCCGGCGCAGCGCGGCCAGCCGGGCACCGTCGATCCCGCTCGGCAGCGGCAGCCGGGTGCCGGTCCGCTCGGCGATCCGCTCGACGAGCACCGGGACGATGAGGTCGGCGGCGGGCGTGTCGGGGATGGGCCGCGCCCCGTGCATGAGGCCGCCCAGGAACGCGAGCCCGCGCCGCGCGGCCCGGCCGCCGCCCGCGGCCAGCAGCGCGTCCGTCGCGCTGAGCGTCGGCACGACCGCGTAGCCGCCCGGCGGCCCCCAGCCACCGTCCGCCCGCTGCCCGGCCAGCAGCCACCGCAGCCGCTCCGCGTGGCCGGGCAGCCACGGTGCCAGTGCGGCCAGCCGCGCGGTCTCGTAGACCGAGGCGGTCACCTGCCCCCAGGGTTCGGCGGCGAGGCCGGCCAGGAGGGTGTCGACCTGCCGGCCGAGGTCGCCGCCGGCCGCGGAGGAGGTGATCGTGCGCTCGGCGGTCACCGGGCGCCCCAGAAGTCGGTCAGCCGGTAGAAGCCGGTGCTGAACCCGATCTGGCGGCTGAGGTACGCCGCCTCGCGCGGGCAGGCGCCGGTCAGCGCCTCCGCCGCGGTGAGGGCATCGCGCGCCAGGGCGCCCATGCGCCCGGTCACCTCGTCGCGGCCGACGCCGAGCAGCAGCGCGTTGAGATCGCCCCACTGCACGTCGCGCTCGTAGGTCGCGAGGTCGTTGGCGAGCCGGAGCACCCGCTGGACGAGCCGTCCGGCCGTGGTGAGCCGGGGCAGGGCGTTGAGCGCCTCCGCGGTGGCACCGGACAGCCAGTGCGAGACGTTGACCCAGGACGAGCCGAAGTTGTCGGCGTTGTCGAGGTACTCCTCGAGCCCGGGGCGCTCGCCGGACGTCTTCCACCGCCATTCGCGCCGCATGGCCGTGAGCATCCGGCGCAGCTCCTCGCGCCAGGCCGGCCGGTGCTCGGCGAACGCCGGTCCGGCCGCGAGCTCGTCGCGCACCGCGGCGAGCATGCGCGCCAGCGCGTCGTCGTCGCCGGGCGCCGCGCCGTCCGCGGTCGCGAGGCAGCGCTCGACGACGCCGTCGACGTCGGCGGCCTCGCGGGCGAGGTAGTCGATGCGCCAGTCCACGGCGAAGACCCACAGCGCGGTCAGGTTCGCGATCCGCAGCTGCTCGCGGCCGCACCAGGGCGCGCCGAACGCGGTCGCCAGGGCGACGGTGCCGAACACCGCCGGATCGAACGGCCTGGCCGGGAACAGCTCCGGGTAGGCCGCGGCGACGGCCTGCAGGTCCCGCTGACCGCCGGCGGCCAGGGCACAGATGCGGCCCTGCTCGGCCGCCGCGGTCAGCTCGCCGGTGAGCGCCGGCGCCGGCGCGCCGATGGCCTGCGCCATCAGCGGGTGCGGGGCAGGAGCGTGAGCTCGACCGGCGTCTTCGGCCGCAGCGACGCCGCCACCTGCGGCTCGGGGATCACCGGATGCGTGAGCTCGAACCGGAACCGGCGCAGCATCGCGGCGACGATGAGCTGCGACTCCAAATAGAACAGGTACTGCCCGAGGCACTGGTGCGGGCCGCCGCCGAACGGGTAGTGGGCGTAGCGGTGGCGTCGTTCGGCGCGCGGCGAGGCGAACCGCTCCGGGTCGAACTCCTGCGGCCGGTCCCAGAACGCCGACATCCGCTGCGTGATGTACGGGCTGATGAGGATGTCGGCCCCGGCGGGAATGAGCGTCCCGTCGATGACGTCCGCCTCGGCCGCGACGCGCGGGATCAGCCACCCGACCGGGTACAGCCGCAGCAGCTCCTCGAGGACCATCCGCAGGTACGTCAGCTCGGCCAGGTGCTCCCGGCGGACCGGCCCGTCGCCCACGACCCGGTCGACCTCGGCGTAGAGCCGGTCGGCGACCTCCGGGTGGGCCCGCAGGATGGGCCACAGCCAGGTGAGCACGCCGAAGGTCGTCTCGGTCGTGGTGGCGAACATGGCGACGGTGTCGTTGCGGGCCTGCCGCTCGTCGATCGGGCGCCCGGCGGCGTCGACGGCCCGGCTCAGCGTGGCGATGATGTCGCTGCCGTCGTCGCCGCGCTCCCGGGCCGCCCGCACGATCGGCAGCAGCACGTCGTCGATCTGCTGCACCGCGGCCTGGAACGGCCGGTCGCCCGGCATCGGGATCGCGTTGGGCACGAAGGGCGCGATCAGCCGGTACACGATCGCGGTGGCGATGGTGTTCTGCGCGCTGACGATCCGCAGCGCCTCGGCCACGCTGACCTTGTCGGCGAAGAGCACCCGCATGATGGCGGCGCACACGATCTGGGACAGCTCGGCGCCGAGGTCGATCGCCCGGCCTTGGCGGGCGGGCTCGTCGAGGCGCTCGACCGACGCCTCGATCGACGCGGCGAGGCCGTCGACGAGGGCGTCGACGCGCTTGGCGGTGAACAGCGGCTGCAGCGTGTTGCGGCTGGCCGCCCACACCTGTCCCTCGGCGAGAATGCCCTCGCCGAAGAGCCGCTTCACCGGCCGCCACAGCATGCCCTTGCCGTCGCGCGGGTAGTTGCCGGCGTTGTCCCGCAGCACGTGCTGCACGTGGGCCGGGTGCGACACGAGGTAGGGCCGGAACGCGCCGAGATTGACGCGGACGACGTCGCCGCCGGCCGCCTCGGCGAAGCCCACCAGGGCATCGAGCGGATTGCGGGCGAGCTCGCGCACCGCGCGGTACAACGGGACGGCGGCGGCCTTGCGCGAGGCCTCCTGGACTGTGGACACCGGACCCCCAAAAGGCCGGGCATCGCGGCGCCCGGCCCGACTCGCAACTTGCATCGCGGAACGTGCAGGATCATGTCACGGGATGCCGACGGAACCGCTATCCATGTGAATATTTACCGCTTTTGTAACTTGTGGCAGACGGCCGCACACAACGGAAACATGCACAGTTGGTTGCCGGGTGGGGGAGGACCGTGGCCGGCGTCCCGCGGCAGCGGGCGCGGGTCGGCCAGCAGCTGCGGGATGCGCCGGTACCAGCCGCGGTGGTTGTGGCCCATCCGTTCGTCGCCGGCGGCGGCCGCGGCCGCGTCGGCGAGCCGCTGCCGGTCGAGGACGCCGGCCAGCGCCGGCCTGACCAGCGCGACGCGCCAGGTGTTGGCCGGGTTCCAGTGCCGCTCGGACCCTGATCAGCAAAGTCGGGACCACGGTGCCGGTGGGGACCCGGCAAGGAATCTGAGCAGGTGCAGGATTCGGCTCGCCGGCGGCGCCGACCAAAGCCGCCGGCCTGGCCGCGGTGCGGGATCGCGAAGCCTGCCGAGTGCCCAGTGCAGGTGGTACCACAGCAGGCGTGCCTCCCACTCGCCGTCGGCCGGCTCGGCTGTGGCGCGGTACGCCTCAACCATCGGGCCGATCTCGCTCAGCGGGATCTTGGCGAACTCTGTGGCCGGGTCGGCCCACATCGCGTCACCCCAGTCGACGATGCCGGCGAGCTCGCCCGTCCGCGGGTCGACGATCAGGTTCTGCGGTGCGATGTCGCCGTGCACCAGCACCTGGCCGGGATCGCGCGGCATGTGCTTCGACAGCCTTGTGAACCAGTCGGTCAGCCACCGCGCGGAGTCGCGGTCGATGCTGCCGGCGGCGGCGAGCTCGGGCACCAGCTCCCAGGGGCTCGGCGAGGTGTCCTCGACCGGCAGCGTGGTGAGAGCGGGCGCGTCGCCGGGCCGGAGCCGATGCAGCGCGGCGAGCTGCCCGCCGACGTCGGCGTACGCTCGTCCGGCGGCGGTGCTCGATGCGTCCCGCTGCTCGAGGTCGATGCCGATCACCCGTTCCAGGACGAGAAACGGCACACCGGCCTCAGCGCGTCCCCGCGTGTAGGACACGACCGCGGGCGTGCGAACCCCCAGCCCGCGGGCAACCGGAATGACCGCGGCCTCCTTGGCGAGATCCTCGACGAAATCGTCGGAGCGCGGAATGCGCAGCACAAGGTCGTCACCGAGGAGGAACGCGTGGTTGGCGACGCCGGAGGGGATGGGCCGCACCGCCTCGACCGGGTGGCCGTGCAACGCGGCGACGGCCGCCAGTGACTCCTCGCTGATATGGATGCTCTCCACCGCCCGACGCAGATCTTGTCAGTCGCCGCCGGCGGGCCTGCGGAGAATCGTTGCGCCAGCGCCGACACGTGCTGCTCCCAACCCGATCGCCATGCTAACAATCGGTTCGAGCGCCCGGCTGAGCGATGGCACGAGCGATGAATGACCATCGCTGTCGTGACGCTATGCTCGGCGGGCGTACCGGGTGAACACGGGAGGACAACGCGTGACGCAGGTGCGGATCCGCAAGGCGACCGAGGCGGATGTGCCGGCGATCGTGGCCCTGCTCGCGGACGACGCGCTGGGCGCCGGGCGCGAGTCGCCCGACGACCTGTCGCCGTACCAGCGGGCGTTCGCCGCCGTCGTGGCCGATGCCAACCAGGTGCTCGTCGTCGCCGAGCGGGACGGCCGCACGGTCGGCACGCTGCAGCTGACCCTGCTGCCGGGTCTGGCCCGCCGCGGCGCCACCCGCGGCCAGATCGAGGCCGTGCGGGTGGCCGGCGACGAACGCGGCAGCGGCCTCGGCGCCACCCTCATGCAGTGGGCGATCGACGAGGCCCGCGCCCGCGGCTGCCAGCTCGTCCAGCTCACCTCCGACGTGAGCCGCACCGACGCGCACCGCTTCTACGAGCGGCTCGGCTTCGCCCCGACCCACGTCGGCTTCAAGCTGAACCTGGCCTCGGCCACCGACTGACGTCCACGTCGGCGTTTCCAGTCCGTAGGTTCAGGGTTCGAGTCGCTGGCGGCCCACCATCTGACCTGTGCTTTTGCGCGCCGGCTGATCACCCGCGCGAGGGCCGACCAGTCCGTCAACACAAAGCTCCCCAGCGCTGGCGGCTCTCCGCGGAGCGGATCTGACCCGCACTGCACGGCCCCCCGTTGTCTGGATACGTCAGAGGGCTCCGGCGTCGCGCGCGGAGTACAGCGTCGGGTAAATGGGCCGGAAGCCGAGGTCCCGCCGGATCGCCGAGGTGTCCGCGATGCCGTCCCATGGGTCCTCCAGCACCCATGTGGCCGCGTCCTCGGCCGGTGTCTCGTTGTTGACCTGCAGCAGCTCCCATGCGGTGATCGGTGCGTCGTCGCCGATGTTGTAGATCTTGCCGTCGATGCCGTCGGCCTCCGCGAGGCGCAGCAGGGCCTGGCTCACGTCGACGTGGTGGACCAGGTGCAGGCGCTGGTGCAGGGGCCACTTCCGAGCCCAGTTCAGCGACTCGGCGAGGTGCGGGTCGCCGGCGCCGTAGACGAAGCAGAGGCGGCCGATCCTCAGCGGCAGGCCCTCCTCGCGCAGCAGCGCGGTCAGCGCCTGCTCGGCCGCCGCCTTGCTGGCCGCGTAGGCGCGCGGGCCGGGACGTAGCTCGTCGCTCTCCACGTTGGGCCGGCCGTGGCCGGCGCCGTAGGCGAGCGTGGTGCCGACGTAAACAAAGCGCGGCACGCCGGCGCGCTGGGCAGCACGGGCCAGGTCAACGGTGGCGACCTCGTTCACCACGCGCATCTCTTCGGCCTGGACACCGCGGAAGACGGCGCCGAGGTGGATCACGGCGGCCGCCCCGGCCACCGACTTGTCCACGGCTGCGGCGTCGCGCAGGTCGCCCACCACAACGTCCGCGCCGAGGTCGGCGAGGGGCTGGGCCTTCGCCGCGTCGCGCGCAAGGACGCGGACCTCCCGGCCCTGCTGCAACAACCAGGGAACGAATCTGCTGCCGACCCGGCCGGTCGCACCCGTCACGAGCATGGTCACTTGTCGAACCTCCGCGAGATGCGAATCGTCATCAGCATCGATCGTAGCAATGGTCACTAGTCGGACATAGACTAGCCGCCTAGCGAATCCCGCGTGCGCCCACCGCGTCGGGCTGCGGATCTCGCCCGGCAACCGGTTCCAGGACAGGTCGGAGTCGGACACCGCCGCGCTCTACTGCCTGCTGCTGGCCACCATCGCGCCGCTCGGCCTGGTCTTCCGGCACGTCTACGAGGTCGGCGACCGGGCGCGGACCAGGTCGCTGCGCGCGCAGTGGCCCTCGACATTCATGCTCAACCCGCACCCCGCTGTGCGAACCCGACCCGTCGACGTTCTACGGCGGCGACGGCCGCGGCTATGCGGACTATCCGGCGCTTTCCGTGGACGCGGTCGGCGAGTCGTCGTGACCGTCGTCGACGGAGTCGGTGCGCTGGACCGGGTAGGTCCGCAGGCCGTGCAGCACCAGGCCGAGCAGCCGCGCGAGCTCGTCACGGTCGGCCGGGCTCAAGGCGGCCACCGCGTGGGTGTCCAGATCGGCGAACGCGCGGTCCATGGGCTTGCGCAGGCGGCGGCCGTAAGCCGTGAGGTAGACGCGCACGAGCCGGCCGTCGTGGCTGTCCCGGCGCCGCTCGAGGATGCCGCGGGCCTCCATCCGCTGGGCCATGCGCACGGCCGTCGGGCCGGCGATGCGCAGACGGTCGGCGATCTCGCCGGGCGTGAGGCCGTCCTGCTTCCACAACTCCTCGAGCAGGAGGTTCTGGCCGAGCCGCACGCCGAAGGGGTACAGCACCGCGCTCCCCACCTCACGCAGCTTCTTGCTGGTCTCGGTGAGTAACCGCATCACCTGCTTCTCATCCACGTTTCCTCCAAAACGTCACACAAGCCACAACCCGGGCGCCATCGAAGGGAGACGTCATGCAGCGAAGGACGCTGGGTCGCAACGGCCCGCCGATCAGCGAGATCGGGCTGGGCACCGTGGGCATGGGGGCATCGTACGGGCCGGTTGACGAGGCGAAGGCCGAGGCCACGATCGACGCCGCCCGCCGGGGCCGGTCTGCTCGACACCGCCGACTTCTACGGCGGCGGCAGCGTCGAGGAGCTCGTCGGGCGGGCGGTACGTCGCGCATCTGCTCGGGTTCGTGGTGATCGCGAACCGGCGGCACACGGACCTGTTCGCGTGGGGGCAGCGCACCACGCCGTGCAACCTGTCGGCGGAGATCCGGCGCCGGCTGCTGCCGGGCGCCTTCACCCTGTCCGGGTGGCTGGAGCCGGCGGCGGGCATCGGCGGGGACACGTTCGACTACTCCCTGGCGCGGGACCTGCCGCATTGCATCGTGACCGATGCGCTGGGCCACGGGGTCGCCGGTGCGCTGACCGCGACGCTGTCAGCGCCGATGTCGCGTTGCGGGCCGGGGACCAGCTGGTGATCGTGACCGACGGGATGACGGAGCGTCGGGCAGGAGGTTCGTCCACGAACACCGTGACCGGTACGCGGTCGCACTCCTGCCGGGCGGCCGGCGTCAGGACGCTGGGGCGTAAGCTGCAGGTGGTTGCCGGAGATCCCCGCGAGCGGTGTCGCCTCTGCTCAGCTTGATGCTGTGCCGCCGCGCGGCCGGTATCCCTGGGCGTCGGGCACTTCGGCTGCCGCACCTGCACCCGCTCATCTCATTTTGGAGCCGAACATGACCGATACGGCAGCGTCTCCGCATGCCGCCCGCCCGCCCGTGCCGGACAGGTCGCCCTTTCTGGCGGTACCGGAGACCGAAACACCGCAGCCGCCTCTGCCTGCGCCCGACGAGAGCGAGGCCGCCCGGAGTCGGCTGCGAGCACCGTTCGACATCGGGTCCGGTGAAGCCGGTGCCTGAAGACCGCGCGTCGGTCCCGTTCAGCTCCGGATGACCGTGCCGCCGATCGGCTCGGGAGTCCCGTTGTATCGCCCGGGCCGCATCGCCGGTGCTGCCCGGTGCCGTTCAGCCGGCGTGCTGAAGGCGCCGGCGGAGCGCGAGACGTCGTGGACCGGGTGCGGCAGGAGTCGCTGACAGGGGGCGGCGCCGAGCCGCCGGCCGGGTTCGCCGCGGAGTGCGAAGCGGCCGGCATCGACCGCACCCTGGCCGCGCCTGCGTAGCCTGACGCCGACGGTGCCGGTGTGGCGCTACCGGGTTCGCTGGACGTGGCGGAGCAGGGCCAGGGTGTGCATCAGGGCGAAGCGGCGGGTGCCCGGGCCGAGCAGCTCCCACGGCTTCTTCCACGTCAGCCGCGGCGCGATCGTCCACGCCGTCGCGCCCTCGTCGGCCAGGGCGCGCACCTGCTCGACCTCCGCCGCGTGGAAGGCGCGCAGCTCGGCCGCGCGCGTCGCCACGTGCTCGTAGGGGAACTGGTGGGCCGGGCAGGCGATGGCCGCGCCGAGGCCGGCGAGGTGGTCCAGGGTCGCGAGGAGGTCGCCGGCCGGGTCGTCGGCGGGCCGGCTCACGATCGCCAGCTGGGTCGGGCCCTCGGCCATCATGGTGTCGCCGGTGAACAGGACGCCGCGGGAGTCCAGGAACACCGTGTGGCCGTAGGTGTGGCCGGGGGCCGGGACGGCGCGGATCGTCACGTCGCCGAAGTCGAACTCCTGTTCTGCGGACAGCAGGACGTCCAGCGACAGGGACTCGTGGTGCTTGGCGACGTCCAGGGCCTCGGTGTACATCGCGTCCGTCACCGGCGCCGGGGCGCCCGTCAGGTCCAGGGAGCGGCGCAGCTGCTCCAGGAAGCCGCCGCGGTCCACTCGCACCGTGGCGAAGTCGTCGGCCCGGCCCATGGCGACGGTGGCGCCGGACGCGGCCCGCACGCGGTCGGCGAAGCCCACGTGGTCGGGGTGGTTGTGGGTGAGCAGCACGGCGCGGATGGTCTCGATGCGGTGGCCGATGACGGCCAGCGCGGCCTGGAACGCGGCCCAGCACGAGGAGTGGGCGTAGCCGGCGTCGATGAGCACGGGGCCGTCGCGGGTCTCGGCGAGGAAGACCGTGATCGAGCGCAGGGCGTGGCCGTTGAGCGGGATCGGCACGGCCCAGACACCGGGCACGACCTGGGCGGGTTCCGGCACCTCACGGGCGCGGTAGCTCGCCTCGTGCGCCTCGGTCGCGGGTATGGACATCGTCGGAGCGCTCCCTTACTGTTGGCGCAAACATACCGGATGGTCGGAATCAAACTCAAGCAACCGCAAGTGCAGGAGGACGGACGATGAGCGACGAGCGGACCGGCTTCCGGCTCTGGGCCGCCGCCGAGCCGGACCTGTGCGCGATCGTGACCGCCGACGATCAGCGGATCACCTACGGCGAGCTCTACGCCGAGGTGAACCGCATCTCGCACGGGCTGCGCACGCGCGAAGGTCTCGAGGTGGGCGACACCGTCGCGGCCGTGATGACCAACAGCCCGGGGGTGGTCGCGCTGTACCTCGCCGCGATGCAGTCCGGCCTGTACCTGGTGACCCTGAACTACCACCTGACCGAGCCCGAGGTCGAGTACATCGTGCGCGACAGCGGGGCCAAGGTCGTGGTGGCCTCGGATCGGGTCGAGGCCGTGGCCACGGCCGCCGCCGGGCCGGGCGTGAAGGTCTACGTGGACGGCGAGCCGACGAACGCCGCCGCGCTGGAAGAGCTCACCGCGGGAATGCCCGAGACCAGTCCGGCCGAGACGCCGGCGGGTTCGCTCATGATGTACACCTCCGGCACCACGGGACGGCCGAAGGGCGTCAAGCGGCCGCTGAGCGGGATCGACGCCGACACCGGGGCGCTCACCTATGTGTGGCTGTTCAAGGAGTTCGGCATGCAGCGGCCCGCGTTCGGCAGCTGGCTGGTCTCGGCGCCGCTGTACCACTCGGCCAACATCACGCCGGCGATGGGCGCGCTGCACGCCGGCGGCACGATGGTGCTGATGGACGGCTGGACCGCGGAGGGCTTCCTGCGCCGCGTCGAGCAGCAGCGCGTGACCGGCACGAGCATGGTGCCCACGCACTTCTACCGGCTGCTGCAGCTGCCCGCGGGGGTGCGGGAGCGGCACGACATCTCGTCCCTGCGGTACGTCCTGCACGGGGCCGCCCCGTGCCCGCGGGAGATCAAGCAGCGCATCATGGACTGGTTCGGGCCGGTCGTGTACGAGTACTACGGCTCCACCGAGGTCGGCACCACGATCGCGCGGCCGCACGAGTGGCTCGCCCACCCCGGCACCGTCGGGCGCCCGGCCTCGATCTCCACGCTGCGCATCCTCGACGCCGAGGGGCACGAGGTGCCGGTGGGCGAGACCGGGATCGTCTACATGCGCCAGGGCGAGGACCGGGTCGAGTACCACAACGACCCCGGCAAGACCGACGGCGCCCGCCGCGACGGGCTCATGACCGTCTGGGACGTCGGCCACGTCGACGCCGACGGCTTCCTCTACATCACCGGCCGGGCCGCGGAGCTGATCCTCGTCGGCGGCGTGAACGTGTACCCGGCCGAGATCGAGGCCGAGCTGGTCGCGCACGAGTGGGTCGCGGACGCGGCCGTCATCGGTGCGCCCGACCCCGAGTTCGGCGAGGTCCCGCAGGCCCACATCGTGCTGCGCGAGGGCGCGCCGGAGCCGGACGAGGCGGTGGCGGGGCTGCGGGCGCACCTGCAGCAGCGGCTGGCCAAGCCGAAGCGGCCGGTGTCGTACGTCGTGAGCCCCGCCCTGCCCCGGGACCCCAACGGCAAGCTCTACAAGGCACGGCTGGAGGTATCGCATGGACTTCGATGACAGCGAGGCCGATCTCGCGTTCCGGCGCGAGGTCGGGGACTGGCTCGACGGGGCGCTCGCGGACGTGCCGGACCAGGAGGAGCTGAGCCAGGACGAGCGCGAGTCGTGGTCGCGGGTCTGGCAGGACCGCCTGTGCGCGGGCGGCTGGGCCGGGCTGTCGTGGCCGGTCGAGCACGGCGGGCGCGGGCTGGACGCCCTCGCGCAGGCCATCTTCAACGAGGAGGCCGCGGTCCGCGGGGCGCCGTACCCGCTCAACGGCGTCGGCATGATGCTCGCCGGCCCCACGATCATCGCGCACGGCACGCCCGAGCAGCAGGCCCGGCACCTGCCGGCGATCCTGTCCGGGGAGACGTACTGGTGCCAGGGCTTCAGCGAGCCGGAGTCCGGCTCGGACCTGGCCAGCCTGCGCACCGCCGCGCGCAAGGTCGACGGCGGCTGGCTCGTCAACGGGTCGAAGATCTGGACCTCCAACGCGCATAACGCGTCCAAGTGCCTGCTGCTGGCCCGCACCGACCCCGACGCGCCGAAGCACCAGGGCATCTCCTACCTCCTGGCGCCGATGGACCGGTTCACCGTCCGGTCCCTGGTGATGATCAACGGCGACACCGAGTTCAACGAGATGTTCCTCGACGACGTGTTCGTGCCCGACGAGGACGTGCTCGGCGGCGTCGGCAACGGCTGGAAGGTCGCGCTCACCACCCTGGCCTTCGAGCGGGGGAGCATGGCGCTGAACCTGTGGGTGTGGGCCCGCCAGGCCGTCGACCGGATCGTCGACCTCGCCATCGAGCGCGGGATGGACGGCGACGTCGCCTTCCTCGACACCGTCGGGCAGCTGCAGTGCGACGCCGAGGCGGTGCGGATCGGCTCCATGCGCATGGTCGGCGAGAGCCGGGCCGGGGGCGTGCCCGGGCCGGAGACCTCGGCGCTCAAGAGCCTCTGGGCCGCGACCGTCCAGCGGGCCAACCGCCTCGCCGTGCAGCTCGACGACGCGGGCGGGGTGCTGCTCGACGGCGACGGCGCCGCCGCCCGGATGCGCCGCTACCTGCGCTCGCGCGCCCACACGATCGAGGGCGGCACCGAGGAAGTCCAGAAGTCCATCCTCGCGGAGCGGGTCCTCGACCTGCCCCGCTCCCGCTGAGCGGAGCCGGTGCGATGCGAGCCACCTTCACCCAGGAACAGCTGGAGATCGCCAAGACCGTCCGCGCCGTCGCGGAGACCGCGGACTTCACCGCCCGCGACGCGCTGAACGCCCCGTGGCGGGCGCCGTCCTGCGACGCGCCGCTGCTGCGCGACTTCGGGCTGCTCGGGGTCCCCGAGGCCGCCGGCGGCGTCGGCTCCGCACTGATCGACCTCATGGTCGCCGTCGAGGTCCTCGGCGAGCTGCTGGTGCCGAGCCGCTTCCCGTCCCACGCCGCCGCCGTGCAGCTGCTGCTGGGCACCGAGCTGCCCGCCGACGTGCTGGAAGGCCGCCGGGTCCTCACCCCGGTGCTGGACTCCTTCGCCGCCTACGCCGAGCAGGCCGACGGCTTCGCGGTCGGGGACCGCCTCGTCGATGCCGCCGAGGTCACCCCGCGGCGCTCGTTCGACCCGTCGGTGCCGTTGTCCGGCGTCGCGCTCGACCCGGTGCCGACGGACACGACACAGCGGGCGGTGCTGGTCCTCGCGGCGCAGCTGTGCGGGGTGGCCCAGGGCGCGATCGAGCTCGCCGCCGCGCAGGCCCGCACCCGCAGGCAGTTCGGGCGGATCATCGGCTCGTTCCAGGGTGTGGCGTTCCAGCTCGCCGAGGCGGCCGTGGCGCGCAAGGCGGCGTGGGACCTGACGCTGTACGCGGCCTGGGCGGTCGAGCACGGCCGGCCCGACGCGGCGATCCAGGTGCACGCGGCCAAGGCGGCGGCCGGGCACGCGGCGGTCTTCGCGGCCGAGCGCTGCGTCCAGGTCCACGGCGGCATGGGCATCACGATGGAGGCGGATCCGCATCTGTACCTGCGCCGCGCCTTCGTGCTGGACGCGCTGGGCGGACGCGGGTCGTGGCACCGGCGCCGCACGGGCGAGCTGCGGGTCCAGTCTCGCCGCCGGTAACCGTCGACATCTTGCAGGTCAGGCTCTTGTGGCATTAACATACCGGCTGGTCGGAATAGTTTGGGAGACGTCGTGAAGTTCGGCATCATGAACCTGTTCCCGGTGGGCGACGGCGTGTCCGACCACCAGGTCCTGCGCGAGACGCTCGAGGAGATCGGGCTGGCCGACGAGCTCGGCTTCGACTCCGTGTGGCTCGCCGAGCACCACTTCTCGAAGTACGGCATCCTCGGCAGCCCGGTGCACTTCGGCATGGCGGTCGCCGAGCGCACCAAGCGGATCACCATCGGCACCGCCGTGCTGGTGCTGCCCCTGCACGACCCTCTGCGCCTGGCCGAGGACATCGCCGCGCTCGACGTGCTCAGCGGCGGCCGCGTCTCGATCGGCGTCGGCCGCGGCTACCAGCCCTCGGAGTTCGCCGGCTTCGGCATCCCGCTCGCCGAGTCCAAGGAGCGCTACCAGGAGACCCTCGAGGTCCTGCGGCTGGCGCTGTCGCAGGAGAGCTTCTCGTACCACGGCAAGTTCTTCACCTACGACAACATCACCACCTACCCGCGGCCGTACACCCCGGGCGGCCCGCCGATCCTGCAGGGCACGGTCTCCCCGGACAGCTTCCGCGACCGCGGCGCCGTCGGCGAGTCGATCATCACGTCGCCGAACTTCACGCCGTTGGGCATCATGCAGAAGAACTACGACCTGTACCGGCAGGCCATGACCGACAACGGGTTCGACATCGCCGCCTACGACGTGCCGTTCATGCAGCAGGTCTGGGTCGGCGACGGCGACGAGGGCCTGCGGGAGGCCGCCCAGGCCGCGCTGCACTACTACAAGTCGGTCGGCAAGGTCATCCCCGGCTCGGAGGAGGCCATGGAGCAGGAGAAGAAGTACTACGCGGCCGTGGCCAAGAACATCGACCTGCTCACCCTGGAGCAGACGCTCACCCACGGCGGCAACTTCGGCTCCGCCCAGCGCGTCATCGAGACCATCGAGATGCTCGGCGAGCAGCTCGGCGTGAACCACTACATCGGCTGGCTGCGCATCCCGTCGCTGGAGCGCAAGGCCGCGCTCAGGTCGATGGAGGAGTTCGCCACCAAGGTCATCCCGCACTTCCGCGCCAAGGACGCCGTCGAGCCGGCCGCCGAGGCGGTCGTCGGGTGAAGATCAGCTGCTTCCTGAGCGCTCAGTTCGACCCGTCCGCCGACCCTTCGGCCGGCATCGACGACGTCATGGCTCAGGCCGCCGCGGCCGAGGCGGCCGGCTTCCACGCCGTCTACCTCGGCCACCACTACCTCGCGAAGTCGGCGTTCGTGCAGCCCGTCCCGCTGGCCGGCTACCTCGCCCACGCCACGACCCGCGTCCGGATCGGCTTCGCCGTCCTGCTCGCGCCGCTGCACAACCCGATCGGTCTCGCCGAGGACCTCGCCAGCCTCGACGTGCTGAGCAACGGCCGGCTCACGGTCGGCATCGGCGCCGGATACCGCAAGCGCGAGACGACCGCGTTCGGCGTCGCCTGGGACGACCGCCTGCGCCGCATCCGCGAGTACGTCCCGCTGCTGCGCGCCCTCTGGAACGGCGAGACCGTCGACGCCGCCGGCTCCTGGGGCGAGGTGCCCGGCGCCTCGCTCGCGCTGCGCCCGGTCCAGCCCGGCGGCCCTCCATTGTGGATCGGCGCGTTCGCGGAGCCCGCCATCCGCCGCGCCGCCCGCCTCGACTGCCCGTGGCTCATCGGCCCGAAGGGCAACGACGACGAGCTCAAGCGCCTCCTGGACGTCTACCACGAGGAGCGCGGCGGCCGGCCGGTCGAGCAGCCCATGAGCCGCGAGGCGTACATCGGCGACTCCTACGAGCAGGCCGCCGCCGCGGTCCGCCCGGACCTGCAGCGGCAGTACGCGGGCTACAAGTCGTGGGACGACGCCCAGAACATCGACGTCGACCGGTACATCGCCGAGGACTGCCTGGTCGGCGCGGCCGACGAGATCGTGGCGAAGCTGCGCCGCTGGGAGGCCGTGCTCGGCATCACCGAGGTGTCGCTGCGCCTGCAGTTCGTGGGCGCCGGCCAGGAGGAGACCATGGAGCAGATCGCCCGCTTCGGCGCCGAGGTCATCCCGCAGGTGCGCTCATGAGCGGTCCGGAGCGGAGCGGAGGGGCCGCTCATCATGAAACACAGTTTCCTCGTGCCGGCGCCGGAGCTTGCGGAGGTGTCGGCATGAGCGGTCCGGAGCGGAGCGGAGGGGCCGCTCATCAGATGCACAGTTTCCTCATGCCGGCGCCGGAGCTTGCGGAGGTGTCGGCATGAGCAATCTCGCGCGCCTGGTCGAAAAGCGCGGCGACCGGCCCGGCCTCTACGGCGAGGACGGCCGCAGCTGGAGCTTCGCCCAGGTCGACCGCATCGCCGGCGGGGTCGCCGAGGACCTGCGCGAGGCCGGCGTCGGCCCCGGCGACCGGGTCGCCTGCCACCTCACCAACGGCCCGGAGATCGCCTTCTTCCTCTTCGGCGCCTGGAAGCTCGGCGCCGTCCCGGTGACGATCAGCAGCCTCTACAACGCCGACGAGCTCGCCGAGTCCGTCGCCAAGACCAACCCCCGCCTGCTGATCCGCGACGGCACGCTGGGCTGGACCCGCGAGGCCGACGTCCCCGCGGCCGGCGTGGAGCCCGACGCCGAGGCCTGCATCCTGTTCACCGGCGGCACCACGACCGGCCGGCCCAAGGCGGTCTCGGTCACCCACGGCGGCACCCGCGCGTCCCTCGCCCGGCTGGCGAAGGTCTCCACCGGCACCGAGGCCGAGCTCACCGCCGCCCCCGGCGCCAAGCCGAACCTCATCGCGCTGCCGCTGTTCCACAGCGGAGGGCAGCACTCGCTGCTGTTCGCGTTCCACGTCGGCCGCGCCGCCGTGGTCTGGGAGCGCTTCGGCGTCGACCGGCTCGCCACGCTCATGGAGCGGTTCCGGTTCGACAACTTCTTCTTCCTGCCCACGATGGTCTTCGACATCGTGCACGCCGAGCGCGACCTGCCGTTCGAGGGCGTGAAGTCGGTGCTCGTCGCGGGGCAGGCGATCTCCTGGCCGGTGCGCAAGGCGTTCGAGGAGCGCTACCGGGTGCCGATCCTGGTCAACTACGGCTCCACCGAGGCCGGGCACATCGCCGGCTGGACCGGGCGCGACATGCGGGAGGGCCGGTGGAAGCCCGGCTCCGCGGGCCGCGTCTACCCCGGTGTCGAGCTGGAGATCCGGGCCGAGGACGGCACCGCGCTCCCGGTCGGCGAGGAGGGCGAGGTCGTCGTGCGTTCGCAGCTCACGAAGGGGTACGTCGACGACGACGCCGCCTCGCGGGAGCTGGTCCGCGACGGGTGGGTGCACACCGGCGACACCGGGTACGTGGACGCCGACGGCGTGCTGTTCCTCGTCGGGCGCAAGCGCGACATGATCAAGTGCGGCGGGTTCCAGGTGTGGCCGGAGGAGATCGAGGACGAGCTGCGCGGGCACCCGCTCGTGCACGACGTGCGCGTGCTCGGCCGGCCCGACGAGCGCCTCGGCGAGATCCCCGTCGCCCTCGTCGTGCGCGAGGCCGACGCCGCCGTCTCCGACGACGAGCTCGCCGGGCGGCTCGTCGCCTTCGCGCGGGACCGCCTCGCGCACTTCAAGACCCCGCGGCGCATCGAGTTCGTCCCCGCGCTGGAGCGCAGCGCGGCCGGCAAGGTCAGCCGCACCAAGGAGGCCACGGCATGAAATTCGGCATCATGGCCTCGCACCAGTACCCCCACGACGAGGACCTCGGCAAGCACCTCAGCGAGCTGTTCGGCACGGTGGAGCTGGCCGCCGAGCTCGGCTACGACTCGGTCTGGACGATCAACCACTTCCAGTCCAACCTCGCCACCCCGCAGCCGATCTCGATGATGGCCGCGCTCATCCCGCGCACCGGCACGATGCAGATCGGCACCGGCATCCTGCTGCTGCCGCTGTTCCACCCGGTGCACGTGGCCGAGGAGTTCGCCACCCTCGACCACCTCTCCGGCGGGCGGGTCATCCTCGGCGTCGGGGCCGGCTACCGGGAGAACGAGCTCGCCGCCTTCGGGGTCGAGCCCGACACTCGGTTCCGGCGCATGGACGAGAGCCTGCGGGTGATCCGCGCCCTGTGGTCGGGCGAGCCCGTCACCCACGAGGGCGAGTACTTCCCGCTGCGTGACGCCACCATCGGCATCCGCCCGCGCACCCCCGGCGGCCCGCCCATCTGGGTCGGGGCCGGCGGCAAGCGGGCCGTGCGCCGGGCCGCCCGGCTCGGCGACGCCTGGTACGCGCCCGGCAACGCGCCGAGCAAGAGGTTCCTGCCCGAGCACATCGCCGTCTACGACGCGGCCCTGGCCGAGTACGGCAAGGACACCGTGCACGTCGAGCGGCCGGTCGGCGTCGAGCTGTACTGCGCGCCGAGCACCGAGCAGGCCGTCGCCGAGGGCCTGCCGCACGCCCGCAGCGAGTACGCCACCTACGCCGAGTACCCGGCCCTGCGCTGGCAGCGGGACCGCTTCGACGAGCTCGTCCTCAACACGCTGCTGCTCGGCTCGCCGGAGATGCTCATCGAGCGCATCGGCCACCTGCGCGACCTCGGCTTCAACCACCTCATCTTCCGGCCCGGCTGGATGGGCCTGCCGGCCGAGCGGGTGCGCGCGTCGCTGCGCCTGTTCGCCAAGGAAGTCTTCCCCGCCTTCAACCACTAAGGACTACGCCGTGAAGAAGACCGAAGCCGAGCTGCTGGAGCACCAGTGGGACGTCGAGAACATGGAAGTCGACCCCGAGGTGCTCGCGAAGTACGTGCGCTACGACGTCGACGAGGCGCGGGCCGTCGCCACCATCACCTTCGACCGCCCCGAGCGGCTCAACGCGATCCCCGTGGCCGCCTTCGAGCGCGTCGGTGACCTGGTGCGGGAGGCCGAGACCGACGACCGCGTGAAGGTCATCGTGTTCAAGGGGGAGGGGGATCACTTCGGCACCGGCGCCGACGCCTCCGAGCTGGGCCACTACATCGGCTACAAGTCCGGCACCGACAAGGCCTCGCGGCGCCGCCCCGCCCAGCGTCAGCGGATCCTGCCCGACCGCAACGTGCTCAGCTCCGGCTTCACCCGCCCGATCATCGAGTCGCTGAAGGCCACGATCTGCCAGGTGCAGGGGTACTGCTACGGCGGGCACTTCCAGATCGCGCTGTCCGCGGACATCGTCATCGCCACGCCCGACGCCCGCTTCACCCACCCGGCGTTTCGCTACCTCGGCCCCGGCCCGCAGGACATGTACCACTGGATCGAGAAGGTCGGCCTGACGACCATGAAGGACGTCATGCTCACCATGCGCGCGATCGGCGCCGAGGAGGGCGAGCGCAAGGGCCTCGTCACCAAGGTCGTCGAGCGCCACGAGCTGCAGCGGTGGGTCGACGACTACGCCGACGCCATCGCCGTCATGCCGCTGGACTCGCTCATGATGGGCAAGTCGATGATGCAGATCGTGATGGAGGCCCGGGGCAAGGGCCTCGGCGCGATGACCGGCTGGGTCGGGCACGGCTGGGCGACGAACGTCAGCTTCGAGGACGGCGACTGGAACTTCCTCAAGGAGCGGCGCGAGAAGGGCGTCGCGCAGGCCCTCGCCGACCGCGACCGGCTCGTGGCCCCGTACTTCCGCCTCAGCCAGTCCCGCTCCCAGCAGGACGACACCAAGTGAAGTTCGGGATCCTGCTGGACCACCAGTACGAGCCCGGCGACGACATCCAGCGGCGCACCGGCGAACTGGTCGAGTACGTCCAGCACGTGCGCGACCTCGGCTTCGACTCGGTCTTCGGCATCCACCACTACCTGTCGTCGCTGAGCACCCCGCAGCCGCTGCCGCTGCTGTCCCGGCTCATCGAGCACTCCGGCACCATGCAGATCGGCACCGGCATCCTCATCCTGCCGCTGGGCCACCCGGTGCACTGGGCCGAGGAGATCGCCACCATCGACCAGATGTCCGGCGGCCGGTTCGTGCTCGGCATCGGCTCGGGCTACCGCGAGGACGAGTTCGCGTCCTTCGGCGTCGAGCGGCGCACGCGGGTGTCGCGGATGAACGAGTCCCTCGAGGTCATGCAGCGGCTGTGGACGGGGGAGCCGGTCAAGTACGACGGCAGGCACTTCCAGTTGGACGGCGTGCGCTGCAGCGTGCTGCCGGCCCAGCGGCCCGGCCCGCCGGTGTGGGTCGGCGCCAACGGCCCGATCGGCATCGCCCGCATCGCCAAGCAGGGGCTGCCCTGGCTCGCCCCGTCCAACGTGCGGCGCAACTGGGCCGTCGGCAACCTCAAGGACTACCGCGAGCAGCGCGCCGCGGCCGGGCACCCCGAGCAGGGCGCGGTCTTCCCGATCCACCGGGACCTGTGCGTCGCCGACTCCTTCGACGAGGCCTACGCCCTGGCGGGGGAGGCGGTGCGGCGCTCCTACGGCGAGTACGTCCAGTACGGCATGGACTACTTCGAGTCGCAGTGGGAGGGCATCAAGCACAAGGCCCTCTTCTTCGGCTCGCCCGACGACATCGCCGCGAAGATCACCGACTTCGCCGCCGGCGGCTACAACCACTTCGTGTTCCGCTCGCAGTGGCTCGGCCTGCCGATCGAGCGCTCGATGGAGATCGTCGAGCGGTTCGCCCGCGAGGTCATGCCGAGGTTGCGCGCATGAAGATCGGCCACCTGATCGTCCCCGCCGGGGACCTCGACGCCCAGGAGGCGTTCTACACCGGCCTCGGCCTCACCACCCGGTTCCGCGACGGCGACCGCTACGCGGCCCTGACCGACGGCACGGTCACCATCGGCCTGGCCGACGCCTCCCAGCAGCCCGTCCCGGGCCGGGTCGTGCTGAGCATCCAGGTCGACGACCTCGACGCGTGCCTGGCGAACGTTCCCGGCGCCGTCGTCGAAACCGGCCCGCACGAGCGCCGGGCGCTCGTCAGCGATCCGGCGGGAAACCCGGTCGTGCTCTATGAGAGGCTCCCCGCATGAGCGTCGCCGTCGTCCGCCTGGAGGGCCCCACGCTGACCCTGACGGCGAAGCTCAAGCTGCTGCAGGCGCTGCGCAAGGCGGCCGCCGACGACAGCGTGCGGGCCGTCGTGCTCACCGGCACCGGGGACGTCTTCAGCCGCGGCCAGGACCTCAACGAGCTGGCCGCGGCGCTGCGCGACAACCCGGCCTCGGCCGGCGACACCGTCGAGGCCCACTACAACCCGATCACCACGCTGCTCGCGACGATGCCCAAGCCGGTCGTCGCGGCCGTCAACGGCACCTGCGCCGGCGCCGGCCTCGGCTTCGCGCTCGCCTGCGACCTGCAGGTGTGGTCGTGCGCCGCCACGCTTGCGACGGCGTTCACCAAGATCGGGCTGACCTGCGACTCGGGCCTGTCGCTCACCCTCACCCGGGCCGTCGGCCACGCCCGCGCGGCGCGGCTGATCCTGCTGGCCGAGCCGTTCACCCCGCAGCAGGCGGTCGGCTGGGGCTTCGCCGGCGACGTCGTGCCGCCCGAGGAGGTCGAGCCGCGCGCCCTGGAGCTGGCGACCCGCCTGGCCGGCGCCTCCGCCCCGGCCGTCGCGGCCTCGAAGCGGCTCCTGGCCGCGGCCGCGCTCGCCGAGACGCTGCGGGCCGAGGCGCGGGAGCAGGTCGCGCTGGGCCGGACCCCGCAGCACGCCGCGCTCGTGGAGGAATTCTTCCGTGACCGTTCGTGACCGTACGATCGTGGTGCGCGATGCTCGCGCATCGGGCCGGGGCGCTCACCGCTACCCTGATCTGCGTCAACCGCCGTTACGAGGCCCACGCGGGCCTGCGCATCACCGACGTTGAAGGAATATTGGTCGATATGGAACTCGCCGGCACCGCCGCCATCGTCACCGGCGCCGCTTCGGGTCTGGGCGCCGCCACCGCGGCCGCCCTGACCGCTCGCGGCGCCAAGGTCTACGGCTTCGACCTGCAGCCGTCCACCGAGGACGGGCTCGTGGTCGACGTCACCGATCCCGACTCCGTCCGCGCCGCCGTCGCTGCGGTGGCCGGCGGCCCCGCACCGCTGCGCACGGTCGTCAACTGCGCCGGGATCGCCCCCTCGGAGCGTATCCTCGGCCGCTGCGGCCCGCACGACCTCGCCAAATACGCGAAGGTCATCCAGGTCAACCTCATCGGCAGCTTCAACGTGCTCACCCTCGCGGCCGAGCACATCGCCCAGACCGAGCCCGACGACCAGGGGCAGCGGGGCGTCGTGGTCAACACCGCCTCCGTCGCCGCGTTCGACGGCCAGATCGGGCAGGCCGCGTACTCCTCCTCGAAGGGCGGCATCGCCGGGCTGACGCTGCCCGCGGCCCGGGACCTCTCGCAGTACGGCATCCGGGTGATGGCGATCGCCCCCGGCATCATGGAGACCCCGATGATGCAGACGGTGTCGGAGGAGTACCGCACCGGCCTCGCCGCCGGCGTGCCGTTCCCGCACCGGTTCGGCACCGCGGACGAGTACGCGAAGCTGGTCCTGTCGATCGTGGACAACGACTACCTCAACGGCGAGGTCATCCGCCTCGACGGCGCGCTGCGGATGGCCCCGCGGTAGCGCCGATGTTTTCCTTGAACCGGGGCCGGGGGCGCCGATAGCCAGACAGTGTTCAGCGTGACGAGAGCCGCCGTCCGGGGCCGAGGCCTGCTGTTCGCGGCGTGCCTGCTGTTCGCCGCGCTCGTGGTGGTCCGCCTCGGTGATGTGAACAACACCGGGGCGGCCGGCATCTCGATCTGCACGCTGGAGGTCGTCGCGCTGGTCCTGCACCTGCGCGCCGCCCGCCGCCTCCGTGCGTACCGGTACACCAGCGCGGCCCTCGGCCTGCTCATCGTCGCCGGGATCGGGTTCTCGGTCGCGTTCACGACGGGCGACAAGTCCTGGGGCCCGGCGACCGTCCTGGCGATCGTGCCCCGCACCCTGGCCACGCCGGTGCTGCTGCTGGGGTTGCTGTCCTTCGCCGCGCAGCCACTGGGCCGCCGGGCGCGCTGGAAGCTCGCGATGGACGTCGCCACCGTGCTCGGCGCCGGCGCGATGCTGATGTGGTACCTGGTGCTCGGCCCCGTCCTGCAGGGCGGCGGCCTGCTCGACCCGCTGCGGCTCGGCGCCGTCTTCTTCGCCGTCGGCGACGTCGTCCTGCTCGTCGGCGTCGGCACGGTGCTGCTGCGCGGCGCGGCCGGCGCGGCCCGGACACCCCTGATCCTGCTGCTGGGCGGGACGGTCGGCTACCTGGTGGTCGACACCGTCTTCCTCTACTTCAGCGTGCGCGACACCGGCCCGGACGCGCTCGTGCCGACGCTGCTGCACCTGCCGATGTTCCTGATCCTGCTCGCGCCGGTCCTGCAGCCGCGGCCCGCCGTGGCCGGGACGGACGCCGTCCGGCCGCTGCGCCGCAACGCCTGGCTGCCCTACGCCGCCCTCGCCGGGGGCTACCTGCTGCTCGTCGTCGCCGCGGCCCGCTCCGGCCTGTTCCCGTGGCTCGGCCTGATCGTCGGCGCCCTCGTCATGACGGCCGGCGTCGCCGCCCGGCAGATCCTCGCCTCGCGGGAGAACTACTCCCTCGTCGTCACCGACAGCCTCACCGGACTCGCCAACCGCATCCAGCTGCGCGACGTGCTCGCCGCGGCCGCCGAGCGCCGCCGGCGCACCGGGGCGCAGTTCGCCGTGCTGCTGCTGGACCTCAACGGCTTCAAACAGGTCAACGACACCTACGGGCACGAGGCCGGCGACCGGATGCTCGTCGCCTTCGCCGACGTGCTGCGCGACAGCGTCCGCGACGGCGACGTGGCCGCCCGCCTCGGCGGCGACGAGTTCGCCGTCGTGCTGGCCGGCGTGCGGGACCACGCGGACGCCACCGCCGTCGCCGAGCGGATCCTGGCCGGCTGCCGGCCGCCGCTGGAGGTGTCCGGGCACACGCTGCGGCTGCGGGCCAGCATCGGCGTCGCGACCAGCCTCACGGCCGGGGACGACCTGCTGCACCAGGCCGACGTCGCGATGTACTCGGCCAAGCGCCGCGGCACCCCCGGCTGGGCGCTCTACTCGCCCGAGGCCGAGACCCCGCTCGCCGGAGACCTCACGAGGGCGGTGTCCGAAGGACAGATGCGGGTGTTGTACCAGCCGATCGTGGATCTGGTCACCGGAGAGCTCGTGGCCGTGGAGGCCCTCGTCCGCTGGCAGCACCCGACCCGCGGCCTGCTCGGCCCGGACGCGTTCATCCCGGCCGCGGAGGCGAACGGCGCCATCCACGACATCGGCGCCTGGGTGCTGGCCGAGGCCTGCCGCCAGGTCACCCGCTGGCGGGACGACCTGCCCGGCGGCCGCTCGCCGCACCTGAGCGTGAACCTGTCCCCGGTCCAGCTGCAGCGCGACACCCTCGCCGACGACGTCCTGGACACCCTGGACGCCGCCGGCCTCGACCCGCACCACCTGGTCCTCGAGATCACCGAGAGCACCCTGCTGGACGAGCAGACCGCCGTACCGCACCTGGAGCGTCTCCGAGCCCGCGGCGTGCGCGTCGCCCTGGACGACTTCGGCACCGGCTACTCGTCGCTGCAGCGCCTGACCCGTCTGCCGGTCGACATCCTGAAGCTCGACCGCTGCTTCGTGGCCGAGCTCAACGGCGACCCGGAGCGCGCCGCCGTCGCCGAGGCCGTCATCCGGCTGAGCCAGATCCTGCGCATGGAGACGGTCGCGGAGGGCATCGAGGACGGCGACCAGGCGACGGAGCTGACGCTGCTGGGCTACCGCAACGCCCAGGGCTACCACTTCGCCCGCCCGCTGCCGGCGGAGGGCGTCGAGCGGCTGCTGTTCGGGGCCACCGCTGAGAGCCTGAGCTGACCCACCCAGCGGGCGCCTGCGCAACGCCACTGCGATCAGCCAACAAACTTCAACATTTCCTTGTTGGATATTGTTCTGTGGCGATTTAGTGGGACACACTGGGCGTTCCTGACCCGTCCGCCAGCGGGAGATGCCCATGTTTCGAATCAAGTTCAGGCCGCGGCTCAAGGTCCTTGCCATGGTGGCGGGGGCTTTGCTGGTCGTGGGGATCGGTACGGCGCCCGCGTGGGCGCAGCAGCAGCGGCAGGGGCCGCCGGACCCGACGATTCCGGCGAATGACCATGCGCGGGGTCTCGTGTACGACGGGTTCAAGGTCGGTACGGGGCGGTGCAAGGGGTTGTTCGAGCTCAAGAGCGTCGCGGGGGCGTGTACGCACGGGCCGGATGCGGCGTTCGCGGGCACCGATGTGACGCGGTCGGTGGCGCCGCTCGCGGAGTCCAAGAGTGCGGTGCAGGCCGCGGGTGCGGCGAGCATCGTGTGTGACGGGGACGGGCAGTCGGGGAACCGGGTGCAGGTGCTCTACATCCACGGTTCGGGCAACGCGGATCGGTACAGCCAGTATGTGGCGTCGATCCGGACCTGGACGCAGGGTGTGGACGACATCTACAGTGCCAGCGCGGCGCAGACCGGCGGGGTGCGGCACATCCGGTTCGTGACCGACGGTTCGTGCAACATCTCGGTCACCGACGTGGCCATCGACAACGGGTCGCTGTCGGACTTCGGCAACTCCGTCAACGCGATCAAGGCGCAGGGGTACAACCGGGCCGACCGGAAGTACCTGATGTACGTCGACGCGACCGCGCTGTGCGGGGTGGCGTACGTGACGCTGGACGACCGGCCGGGGCAGGACAACGCCAACAACTCCGGGGCGAGTTTCAGCCGGGTCGACTCCGGGTGCTGGGGTTCGGGGCCGGCGGCGCACGAGCCCACGCACGCGATGGGTGCGGTGATGAGCAGTTCGCCGAACCACACCGCCTACGGTCACTGCACGGACGACTACGACATCATGTGCTACAACGACGGGCCGGGCACGGTCCTGCGGGTCGTGTGCGCGGACCAGGCCCAGGACAATCGGCTGGACTGCAACAAGGACGACTACTTCAACACCAACCCGCCGGCCGGGTCCTACCTGGCCACGCACTGGAACACCGCCAACAACCGCTTCCTGATCACCGGCGGCGGCAGCGCTCCGGCGGCGTCCGGGACCATCACCGGTCCGGGCGCCAAGTGCGTGGACGTGAGCGGCGACGACAACGGCGCCAACGGCACGGCCGTGCAGCTGTGGGACTGCCAGTCCTACGCGGTGGACCAGCACTGGACGCACAACGCGAACGGCTCGCTGTCGACGCTGGGCCGGTGCCTGGACATCATCGGCAACGGCACGGCCAACGGCACCCAGGTCGAGCTGTGGGACTGCAACGGGGTCGGCGGGCAGAACTGGGTCCAGCAGGCCGACGGCTCGCTGAAGAACCCGCAGTCGGGCCGCTGCCTCGACTCGCCGAGCGGCGCGACCGGGAACGGCACGCGGCTGCAGATCTGGGACTGCAACGGCAGCGGCGCGCAGAAGTTCTCCGTCAACGGCGGCGGCACGATCAACGGCCCGGGCGGCAAGTGCGTCGACGTGGCCGCGGACGACTCGGGCACCAACGGGGCGGCGGTGCAGCTGTGGGACTGCCAGTCCTACGCGGTGGACCAGCACTGGTTCCACCAGTCCAACGGCTCGCTGCGCACGCTGGGCCGCTGCCTGGACATCATCGGCAACGGTACGGCCAACGGCACCCAGGTCGAGCTGTGGGACTGCAACGGGGTCGGCGGGCAGAACTGGGTCCAGCAGGCCGACGGCTCGCTGAAGAACCCGCAGTCGGGCCGTTGCCTCGACTCGCCGAGCGGCGCGACGGGCAACGGCACGCGGCTGCAGATCTGGGACTGCAACGGCAGCGCGGCGCAGAAGTTCGCGCTGGTCTGACGTTCGGCACGTGGGTGGCCGCCCGGCCGGGCGGCCACCTCACGCGTGCCGGGGGAGCCCGGGCGAGCGGGAACATCACCCGCCGCGCTCACCCGATGGATGGCTAGGCTCCCGCCATGCTCAAGAGCCGAGCGCCCTGGGTCGTGCTGGCTGGCGCCTATGCGCTGCTCGTCCAGGAACTGGTGCGCATCTCGCTCACCGGCCAGATGCACACCATGGACAACCTGCTCGTGGTCGACGCGGTGCGCCGGCTGCTCGGCGGCGGCTCGCCGTACGAGTCGGACCGGTTCCTCTACCCGCCGTCGAGCGTGCCGTTCGCGCTGGTCCTCACCCCGCTGTCCGACACCCAGCTGGAGCGGCTGTTCCCGTGGGGGCTGGCGGTGCTGCTGCTGGTCGGCTGGTGGGCGGCGCTGCGGCTGTTCGGCGTCGGCCTGCGCTCGTGGCTCGGGGTCGCCGGGGTCGCCGCGTTCGCGCTGTTCAACCCGGCCGTCAGCGTCGTCGAGCTGGGCAACTGGACCGCGCCGGTGGCGGCCCTGATGGCGGTCGCGCTGCTGCTCATGGGGCGCGGGCGATGGCTGGCCGCCGGCGTGGTCATCGGTGTGTCGATCGCGGTCAAGCCGATGCTGGTGCCGATCGGGCTGGTGTTCCTGCTCGCCCGCAAGTGGCGCGGGCTGGCCGCGGCGGCCGGGATCCCGGTCGTCGCCTGCGCGGTGGTCACGCCGCTGCTGCCGGAGCCGGAGCTGTTCTTCACCCGGACGCTGCCGTTCCTGCTCGGCGGCCAGGACGAGTTCGCCCGGCCCTACGACTCGTCGCTGCCGGCGATGCTGCCCCGGATCGGCATCGACGGCGCGCCCCTGGTCGTCGTGCGGGTGGCGGTGCTTGCCGTCGCCGTGGCCACCGCGGTGCTGCGCTGGCGCAACGGCGGCGATGAGCGCCTGCGCCTCGTCGACACGTCGGCGATCGTGATGATCGGGACGTTCCTGGTGAGCACCCCCGCGTTCGGCTACTACCCGCTGGTGGTGCTCCTGCCGCTGGTCGCGAGCGTGGTGGTCCGCGGCTCCGCGGCCCGCTCGGTGTGGTTCTGGGTCGCATCGGTACCGCTGGTGCGTCCACTGCAGTTCATCGGCGTGGACTTCCTCGACGGCGGGCACGCCGGGTATCGGCAGGCGGCCAAGCCCCTCGCCTGGATGGTCGTCGCGGGTACCCTGCTGCTGGTGCGCACCCTGCGCGGCGATCCGGCCCCGCCCCGCCCGGAACTGCCGGTCCAGCCGGCCGCGCGCGAGCCGGAGCGGCTCGCGGCCACGTCGTCCCCGGGCTGAACGAAAAGGACCCCGACCCTCCTCGTCCCTTCGCGAGGACTCGCGAGGGACGATCTACCTGGTCGGGGTCCTGGTCAGACCGGCCTCGGCACCCTGCTCGTGCCGGTCGGCCGGCCCGAACCCACCCTGCTGCGCCGGCGTGCGCCGCGGCTCGGGACTCGCCGGCCTCCGCGATCGCGTTGCCGCGCTCGGCGGCCGGGCTGGAGATCTCCAGCCCGGCCGGCCACGCAACGGCACTCGAGGCCGAGATCCCGACCGGCGGCCGGTTGAGATCGCACTCAGCCCTTGCGCGGATGGGCGCTGAAGAACTGCCAGATCGTGTCGGTCGCGTTCAGCGCCGTCGACGGCGGCGGCAGCCCGAGCAGCTTCTCCACCGCCGGCATCGGGGTGCCGCCCGGCCACTGGTGCCCGGCGCCCGCGACGGTGATCAGCTCGACGTCACGCCCGCCGGGGCAGTGGGCCAGCGACGTGGTGACCGAGCCCTTGGTGCTCGCCTGCGGTGCGGAACACCGCTCGGTCTTCCGCCAGCCGGCGATCTGGTCGGGCACCGAGCCGCCGTCGATCTTGACCGGGATCAGCCCTATGCCGTCGTTGTTCATCTTCCCCGGCTTGCCGTCGTACGGGACGATGTCGTCCCCGGTGCCGTGGACGTGGATCACGGAGATGGGCGCCGGCGACGGGCAATCCCCGAGCAGCTTGCCGGCCACCACCCCGATCGCGGCGAACGTGGTGCTGTCGCAGGCCAGCCGGTAGGCGAGCATCCCGCCGTTGGAGATCCCGGTGGCGTAGGTCCGGGCCGGGTCGATCGGCAGGTCGTTGGAGACCGCCGCCACCATGTCCTTGATGAACGCCACGTCGTCGACGCCGCCGCGGACCGACGGGCCGCAGCACTCGCCGCTCACGACCCAGGATCGCAGCAGCCCGTCGGGGTATGCGACCACGAAGCCCTTGCGGTCGGCCTCGGCGTTCCAGCCGTACGCCATCTCCGCCTGGACGCCGTCGCCCAGCGCGCCGTGCAGCATCACGACCAGCGGCACCGGCTTCGACATCGACAGGTTGGCCGGCCGGTACAGCCGGTAGGTGCGCTTCGTGCCGCCGACGGTGATGGTGTGGTCGGTCGAACCCACGGCGACGGCCGGGCTGCGGACCTTGCCCGCGGTCGTCCTGGTCGTGGCCGGGGCGGTCGGGGTGGCCGTCCCGCGCCCCTGTGGCTGCCCCGCGTCGCAGGCGATCAGGACGATGATCGCGCACGCGGCCGCCACCGCCCACACGGTACGCCTGACGGACGCGGTACTGCTGGTTGGCCAATGCATGAGGCCTCCGCCTCTCCCGGCAACGCGTGCCTCGTCGGTGGTGGCCGCCGGCCGGTCGGCGCCGTGCGCTGACCGGCCGGCGGGACATGGATGCCGCATGCCCGAGCGGTCAGTGGCCCCGGCCCGGACGGTAGGCCGCCGGCCGGTTGTTGCCGGTGGCGCGCAGCCGGATCAGCTCCCAGCCACCCTCGGGGACGTTGTCGCCCTTGTCGGTGCGCAGGTTCATCGGGTTGGCCATGCCGAGGTAGATCGTCGATCCGTCGGCCACCATGTTGCGCACGCCGTAGTTGAAGTAGTTGCCGAGCCCCGTGGTGTCGACCGGGCGGGCCGGCGACTGCGGGCTGTCGAACGCCCACAGGTCGGCGCCGTAGGTCTTCGGGTCGGGCGTGCCGAACGCGGCCCGGACCCCCGGCAGCGCCTTCGCGGGCGCGTACTGGCTGATCTGGCCCCAGTCCATCGTGCCGACGTACAGCGAGCCGCCGGCGACCACCATCGACCAGGTGTAGTTGTTGTAGACGTTGCCGAACCCGGACGAGCCCCACTTGGGCGTGTAGCCGGTCGAGGCGAGGTGCCAGGCGCCGGCCCCGTTGTTCGCCTTCGGGTCGTACGCGGGCAGCTGCGACGCCCCGTAGAGCAGGTCGACCGTCGGGCGGCCCTTGTCGAAGTCGGCGGCGCGGAAGATGCTGACCGTGCGCTGCGTGTTCTTCACGGCGAGGCCACCCTGCTGGTCGTTCGCGGGCGGGTACTGCTTCACCATGGCCGCGGTGGCCTGCAGCGGCACGTGCATCGTGCCCCAGTACAGGTAGCCGCCGTACGAGGCCAGCGAGCCGAGGCCGTACGTCTTGGCCACGATCGGGTCGGGCTCGTACTGGCTCACGCCCCACACCTGCCGCCAGCTGCCGGCGTCGTCCTTGGTCAGGCCGCGCTGCCCCTTGGCCAGCGGCGCGCTCATCCACAGGCCCGCCGCGGTCGCCTTCGTGCTCCCACCGGCGCTGGGCCAGGTGGTGACGAAGAGCCGGCCCTGGTGCACGACGAGATCCGCGACCTGCGACGGCAGGTAGCCCACCGTCGTGAACTTGAACGGGTTGGACCTGTTGCCGGTCCAGCGCAGCACGGCGCCGCCGCCCTGGCCCTCGGGGCCGATGCCGACACCGGCGTAGAGCGCACCGTCGGCCACGACGAAGTGCCGAATGTTGCCGTACGTGTTGAGGGTCGTCGACCCGAGGTACTTGCCCGAGTTGCTGTCGAAGGCGAAGAGGTTGATGCCGAGCAGGCCCGGGCCGCCGAGCAGCACCACGCCGTTGTACGTGCCGGCGGCGCGCATGCCGACGGTCGTGTTGAGCCGCATGCTGTCGTTGCTGGACGCGTTGTTGATGTCGGCGGTCTTGTCGGTCAGCTTCTTCGCCGACGTCTGGTAGACGTACACCTTCGGTGCGCGCCAGTCGCCCAGCCCCGCCGCCAGGCTGCCCGCGCTGCCCAAGCTGTCCTTGAGGTTGCCGAGCTTGCCCCCGACGCCGCCGATCTTCTGGGTCAGCTGGTTGCCCAGCTGGCTGGAGCCGTACTCGCACACGTAGTCGTCGTTCTGGGTCGGCGTCGTCTGCGCGAGGCTCGTGCCGAGCGTGAGGCACTGGACGTTGGCGCCCGTGCCGAACCAGACCCGGTCGCCCGACTGGGCCAGGCCCCACACGTAGGACTGGTTCACCTTCGCCTTGCCCTCCTGGCAGGGCGGCCCGGGCGGGTACGGCTGGCCGATGCCGGCGAAGCACTCGTCCGGCGTGGCCTTCGCGAGCAGCTCCGGCGCCGAGGCCGCCCGCGCCGTCTGGGCCGTGATGGCACCGCTGGCGGCCGGCGCGGCGACGAACACCGGGATGGCCGCCAGGATCGCGGCGGGTAGCAGAGATCGGGCGAAGAACCGGATCCTGTGCATGCTTGTCCTCTCATCAGGTACAGGTCCGTCGGCGGCAGCCGCGCGGACGTCGAAAAGGGCTGAGAGATAAGGGATCCAGCGACGGGCAGGGGCGGCTGCCGTCGCGGGCGGATGACGGGTACAGCGATGTGCGCACCCCGAGCCGAGCGGGCGGGAAGGGTGCGTGCCGACGGGCGGTGCGGCATTGGCGGTCCGGCTGGAACCCAGCACCTCGGACGCGCTGTGCCCTGCGGGCGTCTCGCCGATCGCGGAAGGGTCCGCGGCGGTTCAGCCCAAGGCATCTACAACCAGGTTTGTATCAGACCGCCGTCGCGCGAAGGGGAGGATCGGCGAAGAGAGTCCTGAATAGCCGGACAAACCCGCGGGTCGTGTTGTACGAATAACGTGTCGCGGCCACAGCGTGCTGGAAGACGCCGCGGACGCGCCGGCTGCGGACGCCGGCGGCGCGCACGCCGGACGTGAGCCTGTCTCGGCCCGACGGCCATGAGTTCGCTCTGGTGAAGACCCGACTGATTCGACGCACAAGGCTGCGTCGTGGGGTCAGTGTGCGCCTGCGCAATCGAACGCTGCACACCTGACCCATCGACGGGAGCCTGATGAAGACTGCATTCGGCGGCAACGACCTGGTTGTCGCCATCAATCCGTGTGGAGCGGTGGAGCCCGGTCCACGGCTCGTGGCGGCCGCCGTCGCCGGTGGCGGACGCGGGGTCTTCGACCTGGCTCGGGGCGACAGCGCGGCCCTGCGGGCGCTGGAACAGGCGGTGTCGTGGTCGGCGGGGCCGATCGGGGTCCGGGTGCCGGCCGGTTGCCGCGCCACCCTCGCCGACGTGGAGCGCGTCGCCGGGCATCGGGTGAATCTGCTGGTGATGTCCGCGGACGGCGCCGGGTGGCCGCTGCGGGAGGCGGCGCGGCGGTATCGGGTGCTGGTGGAGGTGAGCAGCCGTGCGCAGGCCCGGGCCGCGGCCGAGGCCGGCGCGCACGGGCTGATCGCGCGCGGATGCGAGGCCGGCGGCCGGGTCGGCGAGCTGAGCGCCTTCGTCCTGCTGCAGCAGCTGCTGGCCGACGAGGCGCTGGCGCTGCCGGTGTGGGTGGCCGGGGGCATCGGGCCGCGCACGGCCGCCGCCTGCGTGGTCGGCGGCGCCGCCGGTGTGGTGCTGGACAGCCAGCTCGCGCTCATGCCGGAGTCGGACCTGCCGGAGGACGTACGGGCCGTGATCGGGCGCATGGACGGCTCGGAGACGGTGCTGTCCGACGGCGTGCGCGGCCTGCGCCGCGACGGCCGCCCGGACGGCACCGGCGAGCTGCTGCCGGTGGGCCAGGACGGCTGGATGGCGGCCGTGTTCCGGCACCGCTGGCGCACCACCGCCGCGGCGGTGCGCGGCATCCGGGCGGCGATCGAGGCCGCGGCCGGCGACGACGCGGCGGGCGCGCTGCTGGCGCCGGGCGCGCCGCTCGCGCAGGCGCTGGGTGTGCGGATCCCGGTGGCGCAGGGGCCGATGACGCGGGTCAGTGACGTGGCCGGGTTCGCCGCCGCGGTCGCCGACGACGGGGCGTTGCCGTTCATCGCGCTCGCGCTGGCCACCGGCGAGCAGTCCCGGCGGATGCTGCGGGATGCCGCGCGGCAGCTGGGCGGGCGCCCGTGGGGTGTCGGCGTCCTCGGCTTCGCCCCGGAGGAGGTCCGGGCGGCGCAGCTCGCCGCGGTGATGGAGGTCCGGCCGCCGGTCGTGATCATCGCGGGTGGCCGGCCCGCACAGGCCAAGGCCCTCGAGGCCGACGGCCTCAACGCGTTCCTGCACGTGCCGTCGCCCGGGCTGCTGCGGCAGTTCCTGTGGGCCGGCGCGCGGCGGTTCGTCTTCGAGGGCGCCGAGTGCGGCGGGCACATCGGGCCGCGCACGAGCTTCGCGCTGTGGGAGGCCCAGGTGCTGGCGTTGGAGGAGTTCCTCGACGAGGCGCCGCCCGGCACCGCCGCGCAGGTGCAGGTGTTCTTCGCCGGCGGCATCCACGACGCGCGCTCGGCGGCGATGGTAGCCGCGATGGCCGGCCCGCTGGCGCGACGCGGTGTGCAGATCGGCGTGCTGATGGGCACCGCCTACCTGTTCACGAGCGAGGCGGTCGAGTGCGGGGCGATCCAGCCGCTGTTCCAGCGCGAGGCGCTGGACGCGACGGTCACCGCGCTGCTGGAGACCGCGCCCGGGCACGTGACGCGATGCCTGCACACGCCGTACGTCGACGACTTCCACCGGATGCGGCGGGAGCTGGACGCGGCGGGGGTGGACGCCCGGCAGGTGTGGGAGCAGCTGGAGACGCTCAACGTCGGCCGGCTCCGCATCGCCAGCAAGGGCCTGCGCCGCGACGGCGACGCCCTGGTCGCCGTGGACGAGCCGGGCCAGCGCGCCGAGGGCATGTTCATGGCCGGCCAGATCGCGGTCCTGCGCGACGCCCAGACCACCGTGGCCGCGCTGCACGCCGACGTGACCGTGGGGGCGCGGCGCTTCCACGCCGGGCAGATCGCGGCGCTCACCGCGGTGCTCGGGCCGGACGCCGCGGTGGCCGAGCCGGCCCCGGCGCCGCTGGACGTCGCCATCGTCGGCATGTCGTGCGTCTTCCCCGGCTCGCCGGACCTGGCCGCGTTCTGGCAGACGATCCTCGGCGGCCGCGACGCGGTGACCGAGGTGCCCGCCGAGCGGTGGGACGCCGACACGTACTACGCGCCCGAGGTGGAGCCGGGACAGACGGGCCGGATCAGCGTGTCGAAGTGGGGCGGCTTCATCGAGGCGGTGCCGTTCGACGCGATCGGCTACGGCATCCCACCGGCGGCGCTGGCCAGCATCGACCCGGCCCAGCTGCTGGCCCTGGAGGCGTCGCGGCGGGCGCTGGCCGACGCCGGCTACCACCCCGGCTCACCCGCGGCCGACCACTCGCGGACCGGGGTCGTGTTCGGCGCCGAGGCGGGCAGCGACCTGGGCAACGCGAAGGTGATCCGCACCTCGCTGCCCGGGTATCTGGGTGAGGTACCGCAGGAGATGGCCGCGCAGCTGCCCACGGTCACCGAGGACTCGTTCCCCGGCGTCCTGGCGAACGTGATCGCCGGGCGGGTGGCGAACCGCCTGGATCTGGGCGGCCCGAACTTCGCCGTCGACGCCGCCTGCGCCTCCTCGCTGGCGGCGATGGACGCCGCCTGCAAGGAGCTGGCCACCGGCGGCAGCGACCTGATGCTCTGCGGCGCGGTGGACCTGCACAACGGCATCCACGACTACCTGATGTTCAGCTCCGCGCATGCGCTGTCGCCGACCGGCCGGTGCCGCACGTTCGACTCCACGGGCGACGGCATCGCGCTCGGCGAGGGCGTCGCGTGCGTGGTGCTCAAGCGCCTGGCCGACGCGCGGCGCGACGGCGACCGTGTCTACGCGGTGATCAAGGGAGTGGGCGCGGCCAGCGACGGCCGGGCGCTGGGGCTGACCGCGCCGCGGGCCGAGGGGCAGCGCCGGGCGCTGGACCGGGCGTACGCGCAGAGCGGCTTCTCGCCGGCGCAGGTCGGCCTGCTCGAGGCGCACGGCACCGGCACCGTGGTCGGCGACCGCACCGAGCTGCAGACGCTGACCCGGCTGTTCCTCGACGCGGGCGCGGCGCCGGGCAGCTGCGCGCTCGGCTCGGTCAAGTCGCAGATCGGGCACACCAAGTGCGCCGCCGGCCTGGCCGGGGTGATCAAGGCGGCGCTGGCGCTGCACACCGGCGTGCGGCCCCCGACGATCAACCTGACCCGGCCGAACCCGGCCTGGGACGCGCAGCACAGCCCGTTCGCCTTCTACACCGAGGCCCGCCCGTGGGCGGCACCGGCGCGGGAGCGCATCGCCGGCGTCAGCGCGTTCGGCTTCGGCGGGACCAACTTCCACGTCGTGCTCGCCGCGGACCCGCACACGCCCGAGCCGCGCCACGCTCGCGACGAGTGGCCGGCGGAGCTGTTCTGCTTCCGTGGGCGGGATCGTGCGGTGGCGCACCAGGCGGTGGGGCGGCTCGCCGAGCTGCTGCGCGGCACCGACCGGTTTGACCGGCCGTGGCGGCTGCGGGACCTGGCCGCCACCGCCGCCGCCCAGGCCGACCCGCGCTCGGGACCCGTCCAGGTCGCGATCGTCGCTCGCGACGCCGCCGAGCTGGAGCAGCTGCTGCGCCGCGCGCTCGCCGGTGAGCACGACCCCGGCCTGGGCCTGGTCCAGCCGGAGCCGGGCCCGGCCGAGGGCCGCGTGGCGATGCTGTTCCCCGGGCAGGGCAGCCAGCGCCCGGGGGCTCTGGCCGAGCTGTTCGTGACCTTCCCCGAGCTGCGGGAGTACCTCGAGCTCGGGCCGGAACCGGCGCGGCGGCTGTTCCCGCCGGCCGCGTTCGACCCGGCCGCACAGCGCGAGCAGCAGCAGCGCCTCACCGACACCCGGGTGGCCCAGCCGGCGCTCGGCATCGGCGGGCTCGCCGTCGCCCACCTGCTGCGGCGCCTCGACGTCCATCCGGACCTGGCCGCCGGGCACAGCTACGGCGAGCTCGTCGCGCTGAGCGTGGCCGGCGCCCTCGACCCGCCCACCCTGCTGCGGCTCAGCCGGGAGCGCGCCGAGGCGATCGTCGGCGCCGCCGGCGACGATCCGGGCACCATGGCCGCGGTCAGCGCGACCGCCGAGCAGGTCGCCGCGGTCCTGGCCGACGCCGGTCTCGCCGAGCGGGTGGTGCTGGCCAACCGCAACGGCCCCACCCAGCAGGTGATCTCCGGCCCCACCGCGGCGGTGCGCTCGGCGGTGACCGCCCTGAAGACCGCGGGCCTGACGACGCACCGGCTCAACGTCGCCTGCGCCTTCCACAGCCCGCTCGTCGCCGGCGCCGCGGACCGCTTCGCGCGGGTGCTCGCCGACGAACCGGTGGCGGCGCCGCACATCGAGGTCTGGTCCAACCGGACCGCGGCCGCCTACCCCGCGGACGCCGACGGGGTCCGGCGCGAGCTGGCCGCCCAGGTCGGCGCGCCGGTCCGCTTCGTCGAGCAGATCGAGGCCATGTACGCCGCCGGCGCGCGGACCTTCGTCGAGACCGGCCCGGGGGAGGTCCTCACCCGCCTCGTCCGGTCCATCCTCGCCGATCGGCCACACCTCGCCATCGCCTGCGACCGCAACACCGGCGAAGGCCTGCGCGACCTGCTGACCGCGGTGGCGCAGCTGGCCTGCGCCGGGGTGCCGGTGCGGACCGGCTGGCTGTTCCACGGCCGCGACACCGTCGAGGTCACCCGGACCGTGCCGTCCGATCGTCCCTTCTGGACAGTGGACGGCCAGCTCGTCCGCGACCGGGAGGGTGCCTGCATCCCCGGCGGCCTGACGCCGCCGCGACGCATCAAGGAGCTGTCCATGACCCCAACCATCCGACCCGCCACCGACGGCCACGACGACGGGGCCCGGCGACCGGGCCAGGATGAGCTGCTCGCCGAGTACCTGCAGACGACTCGCGAGCTGATCGCCTCCCAGCGCGAGGTCATGCTCGCCTACCTCGGCAGCGACGCCGTCGAGGCGCGCGGCCCGGCGCCGGCTCCCGCGCCGCCGCCACCCCTGGCCAGCGCGCCCGTGTCCTCCGCGCCCGTGTCGTCCGCGCCCGTGCCGGCCGCGGCGGTGACGATGCCGGCCAGGATGCCGGTGTTCACGCCGTCCGGCAACGGCGGCCCCGGCAACGGCGACGCCGTCAACGGCAAGGTGAGCAGCCTGACCGCGACCGCCACGCTGGTGGTGGAGGCGCCGACGCGCGACTTCCGGGGTGCGGTGCTGGCGGTCCTCAGCGATCGCACCGGCTACCCGGTCGACCTCATCGACTTCGACCTGGACCTCGAGGCGGATCTGAGCATCGACTCGATCAAGCGGGCGGAGGTCGCCGGGGACGTCGTGGCGCGTCTCGGGCTGTCGGGTGAGGGCGAGGAGTCGGAGCTGGAGGAGCTGGTCAAGGCCCGGACCGTGCGGGCCATGGTCGACTGGCTCACCGCCCGGCTGGGCGCCGCGCCGGCCGAGGCGCCCGCCGAGGTGCCCGCGGCCCGTCCGACGGCCGTCCAGCCGGTCTCGTCCGACTGCAAGGAAGCGGTGCTGGCGGTCCTCAGCGATCGCACCGGCTACCCGGTCGACCTCATCGACTTCGACCTGGACCTCGAGGCGGATCTGAGCATCGACTCGATCAAGCGGGCGGAGGTCGCCGGGGACGTCGTGGCGCGTCTCGGGCTGTCGCGTGAGGGCGACGAGTCGGAGCTGGAGGAGCTGGTCAAGGCCCGGACCGTGCGGGCCATGGTCGAGTGGCTCACCGCCCGGCTGGGCGCCGCGCCGGCCGAGGCGCCCGCCGAGGTGCCCGCGGCCCGGCCGATACCCGCCCAGATCCGGACCGAGGCGCCGAGCGGCGGCGAAAGCAGGCGGCCGGGCATCGCGCCGTCGCGCCTGCTCCCCATGCTGGTTCCCGTCGCCGACGCGCCGACCCGGCCGGCGACGACGCTCGCGGGCGCCACGCTGGTGCTCACCGGGGCCGGGCCGGTGGCCGACCGCGTCGCCGAACTGCTGCGCCGGCACGGGGCGACCGTGCGAGCCGGCACGCTCGCCGAGCCGGGCCCGGCCGACGGGGCCGACGGGGCCGACGGGTTCGTCCTGCTCGACGGGCTCGAGACGCCGGCCGGGGGACCGGCGCCGCTGCTGCCCGACGCGTTCGGGCCGATCAAGCAGGCCCTCGCGGGCGGCCCGCGCACCCTGCTGGTGGCCGCGGACGCGAACGCCGGTGCCCGCACGGACGGGCTGCGGGGCCTGCTGCGCACCGTCGCCCGTGAGTACCCCTCGACCGCAGCGCGGCTGGCCGTCGTGGACGGCACGCAGCCCGCGGACCAGCTCGCCCGGCAGCTCGTCGACGAGCTGCTCGCCGGGGGCGACGCGGCGGTGGTGCACCACAGCGCCGGCGTGCGGCAGACGTACGAGACGGTCCCGGCGAGCCTCGGCCCGCTCGCGGCCGGCGGCGCGGGCCCGGCCGGAGACGGTGTGGCGGAGGCCCGGGCGGTCGGCCTCGACCGCGACTCGGTGGTGGTCCTGATCGGCGGCGCGCGCGGCATCACGTCCTGGTTCGCCAGGGCGCTCGCCGGGTCCGCCGGGTGCCGCATCGAGCTCATCGGCCGGACCCCGGAGCCGCAGGGGCCGCAGGACCCGGCGCTGGCGGCGGCCACGGACGAGATCTCGCTGCGGGCCGCGCTGGCCCGCCAGGGTGGCGCCACGCCGGCCGAGCTCGCCCGCCGGGCGCAGGCGATCCTGGCCGGACGGGAGGTCGACGCCACCCTGCGCGAGCTGGGCGACCTCGGGGCCCAGGTGCGCTACCACAACCTCGACGTCCGCGACGCGGAGGCGACCGACCGGCTCATCGCGGCGATCCACCGCGAGCACGGCCGCATCGACGGGATCGTGTACGCGGCCGGCGTGATCGAGGACAAGCTCATCGCCGACAAGGACCCGCAGTCGTTCGCCCGTGTCTTCGGCACCAAGGTCGCCGGGGCCCAGGCGGTCCTCGACGCGCTGGACCGGCTCGGCTGCGCGCCGAAGTTCGTCGTCTTCTTCGGCAGCGTCGCGGCCACCTACGGCAACCGCGGCCAGGCGGACTACGCGGCCGCCAACGACGCCCTGGAGGCGATCGGGGACCGCTGGGCGGCCCGCTCCGGCAACCGCTGCCTGACCGTCCACTGGGGACCATGGGCGCCCGCCGAGGGCCGCAGCGGCATGGTCAGCGCCGAGCTGAGCCGGGAGTACGCCCGTCGCGGCGTCGCGCTCATCGACCCGGAGGAGGGCGCGCTGAGCCTGCTGAGCGAGCTGGCCTGGGGGGATCCGGCGCTCACCGCCGTCGTCTACACCGCCTCGGCCGGGTGAGCGCGGTGCACGGCGACGAGACGGCGATCGTGGGCATGGCGGCGCTCCTGCCCGGCGCCGCCGACCTGGACAGCTACTGGCGCAACCTGGTCGAGGGCACCGACGCGATCAGCGAGGCGCCGCCGGCCAGGATCGATCCCGAGTTCTACGACCCGGCGCAGGCGCACCGCCCGGACCGGCTGTACTGCCGCCGGGGCGGGTTCGTCGACGAGCTGGCCACGTTCGATCCGCTGCGGTTCGGCATCATGCCGGCGTCGATCGCGGACATCGAGCCGGATCAGCTCATCGCGCTGCAGGTGGCCGCGGCCGCCATCGACGACGCGGGCGGCCCGGACCGGCTGCCCGCGGGCGACCGGGTCGGCGTCATCGTCGGCCGGGGCGGCTTCCTCAGCCCGGGCCAGATCCGCTACAACCAGCGGGTCCGGGCGTCCAACCAGGTGATCGAGGTGATCCGCGAGCTGATCCCCGACCTGCCGCAGGAGCGGCTCGAGGCGGTCCGGCACCGGTTCGAGGGGCGGCTCGGCAAGCACCAGCCGGAGGGTGCCATCGGGGTGGTGCCGAACCTGGCCGCGTCCCGGATCGCCAACCGGCTCGACCTGCGCGGCGGGGCGTACACGCTGGACGCCGCCTGCGCCTCCTCGCTGGTCGCGGTCGACCAGGCGATCGCCGAGCTGAGCCGCGGCCGGCTCGACGTGGTGCTGGCCGGCGGCGTCCACCACGTGCACGACGTCGGCCTCTGGTCGGTCTTCAGCCAGCTCGGCGCGCTGTCCCGGCGGGGCGAGATCCGGCCGTTCGACAGCGCGGCCGACGGCCTGCTGATCGGCGAGGCGACCGGCATCGTCGTGCTCAAGCGGCTGGCCGACGCGCGCCGCGACGGCGACCGGATCTACGCGGTGATCCGGGGCAGCGGGGTGTCCAGCGACGGGCGCGCGGTCAGCATGGTCAACCCGGCCACCGCCGGGCAGGTGCTGGCGATCCGCCGGGCCTGGGAGGCCGCGGGCCTCGACCCGGCCGCGCCGGACGCCCTGGGCCTGCTGGAGGCGCACGGCACCGCCACGCCGACCGGCGACGCCGCCGAGCTGGACACCCTCGCCGAGGTGTTCGGCCCGCCCGGCGAGGGGCCGGCGCCGGTCATCGGCTCGGTCAAGTCGATGATCGGCCACGCCATGCCCGCGGCCGGCATCGCGGGGCTCATCAAGGCGGCCCTGGCGGTGTACCGCGGCGTGCTCCTGCCGACCCTGCACTGCGACGATCCGCGCCCGGAGCTGGCGCGCACCCGGTTCGCCCCGATCGGCTCCGCCCGGCCGTGGGAGAGCGACGGGCCGCGCCGCGCCGGCGTCAACGCGTTCGGCTTCGGCGGCATCAACGCCCACGTGATCCTGGAGGAGACGCCGGAGGCGTTCGCGGCGCGCCGCGGCGGCACGGGCACTGCCGTGGCATCGCCCGCGGCGGCGAGCGTCGCCGAGCCGGACGAGGTGCTGTGGCTGGCCGCGGCCGACCCGGCCGCGCTGGCCCGGCTGCTCGACGCGGACGACACCACGGTCCGCGGCCTCGGCACCGCCCGGGCCCGGCAGGGCGGCGGCACCGAGGGGCGGGCCGCCGACGAGGGCTGCCGGATCGGCATCGTCAACCCCGACGCCAAGCGGCTCGCGACCGCCCGCGGCGTCGTGGCCAAGGGACAGGCCTGGCGCGGCGCGCGCGACATCTGGTTCAGCCCGGACCCGCTGCTCGCCGGCGCGGCCCCCGGGCGGCTCGCGTTCGTGTTTCCCGGGCCGGAGGCCGAGTTCGGCCCGCGCACCGCGGACGTCGCGGCGCACTTCGGCCTGCCCGACCGGCCGTGGTCCGCCGCCGACCTGGGGCGGCACAGCGCCGGCCTGATCGAGCTGGGCAAGCTGCTCAACGACGCCCTGGAGCGCATCGGGATCGTCCCGGACGCCGTCGCCGGATACAGCATCGGCGAGTGGACCGCCGCGATGAGCAGCGGGCAGGTCAGCGTGTCGTCCCTCGACGACGTCATCGCCGCGCTCGACCCGGCGTCGGTCGACGTCCCCGGTCACGCGTTCGCCGTCGTCGGCGGCGCCGCCGAGCGGCTCGGGCCGTGGCTCGCACGGCACCCGGGCGTCGTGCTGTCCCACGACAACGCACCGGCGCAGTGCATCGTCAACGGACCGGAGCGCGAGATCGACCGGCTCGTCGAGGCGCTGCGCGGCGACGGCGTCGTGTGCCAGAAGCTGCCGTTCCGCTCCGCCTTCCACACCCCGCTGTTCGCCGCCGGGCTGGAGTCGATCGGCGCCGCGCTGCGGCGCTGGCAGGTGCACCCCGCCCGGGTGCCCGTCTGGTCGGCGACGCTCAAGGCGCCGACCCCGAGCGACCCGGAGAGCGTCCGTGAGCTCTCCGTGCGGCACATGCTCGAACCGGTCTGGTTCCGCGAGACCGTCCAGGCCATGTACGACGCCGGGTTCCGGGTGTTCCTGCAGGTCGGTGTCGGGCAGCTGGCCTCGGTCATCGACGACAACCTGCGCGGCCGCGACCACCTCGCCATGCCGGTCAACGTCGCCCAGCGCAGCGGCCTGAGCCAGCTGCGCCGCGTCGCCACGGCGCTGTGGGTCGAGGGGGCCGCGCCGGACCTGCGCAGGCTCGACACGGGCCGGGCGCGCACCGCGGCGGCGGTGCCCGCCACCGCGCGGGCCGCCCGCCGCGGCCCGGCCGTGCGGCTCGACCTCGGCGTGCCGCTGGTCCGCCTCGGCGAGGGGGCCGGTGAGCTGCTCGGCGTGCCCGCGGCGCCGCGGGGTGACCGTGCGGTCGCGACGGTCGCGGTGGCGGCGCCGGCCGTCGTGCCGGAGCCCCGATCGCCCTCCACTCCGTCCCCGTCGTCCAGGCCGTCCACGTCGTCCAGGCCGTCCACGTCGTCCACGCCGGCCCTCGCGGCGCTGAGCAGGCTCGCCGGCCAGTCGAGCGCCGCCGCCGAACTGGCCTCGCTGCTGGGCGGCGACGGCACCGGCGGGAGCGGCTCCGGCACGCCTCCGCCACCGCCGCCACCGCCGCCGGAGGTCCACCGCACGGTCCTGCGGGTCGGCCTCGACACGATGCCGTACCTGCGCGACCACTGCTTCTTCGCCCAGCCCGAGGACTGGCCCGACCCGCAGGACCGCTGGCCCGTGGTGCCGGCGACCACGGTCATGCAGCACATGATGGACGCCGCGCGGCAGGCGGTTCCCGGCGCGCGGGTGGTCGCCGTGCGCGACGCCAGGTTCAACCGCTGGTGCGTCGCCGCGCCGCCCCAGGACGTCGAGATCACCGTCAAACCCGCCGGGCCGGGCCGGCTCTCGGTGATCTTCGGCGGCTTCTCCCGCTCCACGGTCGAGGTGGCGCCCGACTACCCGGCCGAGCGCCCGCAGGTGTGGCGGCACGACCCGGCCACGGAGCAGCCACCGAACATCAGCGCCGAACAGATGTACGCCGAACGCTTCGTCTTCCACGGACCCTCCTTCCAGGGCCTGACCGAGGTCCGCGCCATCGGCGACGCACACGTGCGCGGCGTGCTGACCGCACCGCCCTCGCCCGGCGCGCTGCTCGACAACGCGTCGCAGCTCATGGGCGACTGGCTGTTCACGACACAGCCGTTCGGCGCACTGCCGGTCGCGATCGGCCACGCTCGGTTCTTCGGCCCCGAGCCCGCCGCGGGCACCGCGGTCGAGTGCGTCGTGCACATCCGCTCGGTCGGCACCGAGCAGATCGTCTTCGACGCCCAGCTCGCCGTCGGCGGCCGGGTCTGGGCGCAGCTCGACGACTGCGTCCACCGGCAGTTCGTCAGCCACCCGGCGGCCCGTGCCGCCGAGCGCTTCCCGGGGCGCAACGCGATGTCGCTGCGCCAGCCGGAGGGCTGGACCGTCGCCTTCGACCGCTGGCCCGACCTGGTCACCCGCGGGCTGGCCGCGCGCGGCATCCTCGGCGCCGCCGGCGCGGCCGACTACGAGCGGCGGCCGCCGAAGGGGCGCAAGCAGTGGCTCCTCGGCCGCATCGCGGTCCAGGACGCCGTCCGGTTCCAGCTGTGGGACGACGGCCACACCGACGTCTACCCGATCGAGCTGCCGGTGCGCAACGATCCCAACGGCCGGCCCCGGGTCCACCCGCGCGCCGGCCGCGGCTACCGGGAGTGGACCGTCTCGCTCGCCCACGTCGCGGAGATCGCGGTCGCGATCGCCCGGCCGAGCGTCCCGGGCACGCCGCCCGACGCCCCCGGCGTGGGCATCGACGTCGCCGAGATCACCGAGTGCACGGACAGCACCATCGCGTTCGCCATGACCGACGCCGAGCGGCGGCTGCTGCTCGAGTCGGCGGCGGCGACCGGCGAGGACCAGCATGTGTGGTTCACCCGCTTCTGGACCGCGAAGGAGGCCGCCGCCAAGGCGGAGGGCACCGGCCTGGCCGGCGATCCGAAGCGGTTCACCGTCGTGGAGGCCACGCCGGCGGCGCTCACCGTGGCGGTGGCCGGCCGCGTCTACGTGGTCGCCCATCGCGAGATCTCCAACCCCGAGGGCCTGCCGCCGCGGCGTTACGTCGTCGGCTGGACATGGGGGCCGGAGCCCGTCAACCCGACCGGCCGCGCGCAGCGGCCCGAACCATCAGAAGGGACATCCCATGCCTGTTGACCAGACCGCGATTCTCGCCGAGGTCGCCGAGATGCTGTACGCGATCCGTGACCACGCCGGCGTCGACGACGAGATCACGATGGCGAGCACCTTCCAGGACGACCTCGGGATGGAGAGCATCGACGTGGTGTCGCTCGCCGGCCGCCTGCAGGCCCGGTTCGGCGACACCGTGAACTTCGCCCAGTTCATCGCCGGCCTGGACCTGGACGAGGCCCGGCACCTGCGGGTCGGCCAGCTCGTCGAGCACATCGCGGCCTCGATGGACGGCGCGGACGCCGGCCCCGGCCGGGTGGGCACGCCGGCATGAGCACCGTGCTGGCCAACGGCCTGTCCGTCCACGTGGAGCGGCTCGCCCCGCCCGAGCCGGCGCCCGGCGCGCACCGCACCGCGCCGACCGCGGTGCTGATCCATGGCCTGGCCCTGGACACCCTGGCCAGCTGGTACCTCACCCTGGCCAACCCGCTCGCGGCGGCCGGCCTCGACGTGGTCATGTACGACCTGCGCGGGCACGGGCACACCGACCGCCCGGCGGAGGGCTACGCCCTGGACGACTTCGTCGACGACCTGGCGGCGCTGCTCGCCGCGCTGGACATCACCGGCCCGGTCGTGCTGGTCGGCAACTCGTTCGGCGGCACGATCGCGTTCGCCTACGCGGCGCGCCACCCCGAGCGGGTCGCCGCCATCGTCGCGGTCGAGGCCGCACCGCCCATCGCGGCGTGGCGCGAGCAGATGCCCCGGTGGCTCTCCAGCGCCGCCGCCTACCTGCCCGACGACACGCTGGCCGGGATCGACGGGCGTGGCGGACTCGGCCGGCGGGCCCGGAGCATCCGCGAGGTGATCACCCAGACCAGCCTCATGCGCGATGTGCCGGCCAGCCGGACATCGCCGGAGGAGCGCATCGCCGCGATCGGATGCCCGGTCCTGTGCGTGTACGGCGGCGCCGCGACCGTGGGCGAACTCGCACCCGAGGTACGCCGGCTGCTGCCGCAGGCGCGGATCGTCACCGTGCCCGGGCAGCGGCACACCGTCCTCGTCGACCAGCCGGACTCCGTGCGCGACATCGTCCTGCCCTGGCTGCTGCAGTCCGGCGGCCTCCACCCCGGCCATCACCAACTGGCCTGCGCCGACCAATAGGAAGACCCATGGATGCAACGACCCACGACCACACCATCATCATCAACACCGGCCGGTGCGGCTCGACGATGCTCTCCGACCTGATCGCCGAGCAGCCCGACACCCTGTCGGTCCAGGAGTACCTCATGTGGGTGACGCCCGGGATCGACGGCGAGAAGGTGCTCACCGGCCCGGCGTTCTGGTCGGCCCTGAGCGCGCCCAGCACCCAGCTCGCCACCCTGTTCCGGACCGGACTCGTGCCGCCCGAGGTGCGCTACCCGGCGCACGGCCGCTGGGCCGGCAACCTCGCCGAGCTGCCGCAGATCCTCGCGATCACGCTGCCGAAGATCTCGGCCGACCCCGACCGCCTGTTCGACGTGCTCGCCGGGCTGGTGCCCGCGTTCCCGGAGCAGCCGCTGGCCCGCCACCACCGGATGCTGCTGGACCTGCTCACCTCGCTCGCCGGCCGGCGGCGCTGGGTCGAGCGCTCCGGCGGCTCCAGCAACATCGCGCCGCGCCTGCTGCGGGACTTCCCCGGCGCGAGGGTCGTCTACCTGACGCGCGACCGTGCCGACACCGCCCGTTCGATGAGCCGGCACTCCTGCTTCCAGCTCATGCAGCTGCGCGTGGAGCTGGTCGGCCGGTACGGCCTCGACCCGTTCGAGATCGTCCCCGGCCAGCGGGTGCCGGCGGAGGTGGAGCGGTACCTGCCCGACCGGCTGACCGCCGAGGCGCTGCGCGAACGCGGCCAGGACGTCCGGCGTTTCGAGGGGCTGTGCGCGTTCCTCGCCAGCCAGGCCGAGCAGGCCATCGCCGACGTGCGGCCACGGCGCCTGCTGCGGATGGCGTACGAGGACCTCGTCGACGATCCGCTGCCGCAGCTGGAGCGGCTCGGCCGGTTCCTCGGCTTCGAGGACTGGCAGCCGTGGGCGCGCCGGGTGGCCGGATCGGTCCACGCGCGCGGGGGCGCTCAGGCGGCGGAGGGGCGGGCATGAGCGACTTCACGGACCGGGCCGCGCTCGTCACCGGGGCCGGCTCGGGCATCGGCGAGGCGTGCGCGACGCTGCTGGCCGCTCGGGGCGCCGGCGTGCTGGTCGCCGACGTGGACCTCGACGCGGCGACGCGCGTCGCCGAGGCCATCGGCGCGTCGGCCGTGGCCCACCGAGTCGACGTGCGCGACCCCAAGGCGTGCGAGGCGATGGTCGCCGCCGCGGTGGACTCGTTCGGCCGGCTCGACGTCGCCGTGAACAACGCCGGCATCGGCGGGCCGCGGGCGCTCACGGGGGAGTACCCGCTGGACGGCTGGGACGACGTGATCGCGGTCAACCTCAGCGGGGTGTTCCACTCGATGCGGGCCGAGATCCCGGCCATGCTGGGCAACGGCGCCGGGTCCATCGTCAACGTGGCATCGGTCATGGGGTCGGTCGGCTTCCCGCGGTCGGTGGCCTACGTGGCGGCCAAGCACGGGGTCGTCGGCATGACCAAGAGCACCGCCCTGGAGTACGCCAGGCAGGGCATCCGGGTCAACAGCGTCGGGCCGGGCTTCATCGAGGCGCCCATGCTGCGGCGGGAGAGCGCGATCGGCGTGGCCTACCTGCACCCGACGTGCCGGCTGGGCCGCTGCGAGGAGGTTGCCGAACTGATCGCGTTCCTCGCCTCCGACCGCGCGTCCAACACCACCGGCTCGTGCTTCGCCACCGACGGCGGATACACGGCGCAGTGACGGCGATGCCGTACGCCGACCTGGTCGTGCCCGATCCGCCGTCGCCGAACGCGGCGCTGGTGCGGCAGATGCTGCGGCAGGCGGCCCGGCGACGTCCGGCCACGCTCGAGCAGTGGCGGATCGCGTACGAGCGGTCCGCCGTTTCGTTCGCGGCGGTGCCGGCCATTGCCGAGGCGGTACCGGTCGGGGCGGCCGCCGGGATCTGGCTGCGCCGGCCCGCCGCGAACCGGCCCGTCCTGCTCTACCTGCACGGCGGCTTCTACTGCCTGGGCTCCGCCCGGACCCACGCGCACCTCGCGGGCCTGCTGGCCGACGCCGCCGGGGCGGCCTGTCTCGCGCTGGACTACCGCCGGGCCCCCGAGGAGCCGTTCCCGGCCGCGGTCGACGACGGCCTGGCCGCGCTGGAGGCGATCCGGGCCGCGGCGCCGGACAGCCCGATCGTCGTCGCCGGGGACTCGGCCGGCGCCGGCCTGGCCCTGTCGGTGGCGATGCGCGTGCGCGACGACGGGGGCCGCCCGCCGGACCTGCTGGTGCTGCTGTCGCCGTGGACCGACCTGACCTGCTCCTCGCCCAGCCATCGGGAGCTGGCGGCGGTGGACCCGGTGCTGGCCACCGGCGAGCTGCGGGAGATGGCGGCCCGCTACGCCGGCGGGGCCGACCCGCGCCGGCCGGGCATCTCGCCCCTCTTCGGCGACCTCGCCGGCCTGCCACCGGTGCTGGTCCAGGCCGGCGGCCAGGAGGTGCTGCTCGACGACGCGCTGCGCCTCGTCGACGGCATCCGGGCCGCCGGCGGGCGGGCCGTGCTGCACCACTGGCCGCACATGTTCCATGTCTGGCAGTGGTACCACCCGATCCTGCCCGAGGGCGCCCGTGCGCTGCGGGACGCCGGCGCGGTCATCCGGGCGGCTACGGCAGGTGGAGGTACTCGGCCGGATGGAACCGCCGGGTGCGCCGCCAGTAGTCGTGCGGCGGGAACGGCCAGTTCTGCGCCGACCGTCCGGCGCGGTTGACGTACCAGCCGCCGGTCTTCGAAAATCCCCAGGCGCGCTCGGCGTTGGCCGCGTCCACCTCGGCCGTGAAGGCGTCGCAGACCTCGCTTCGCACCTCGACCGCCCGGTGCGTCGAGCCGAGCAGGTGCCGCACCGCGTCGAGCAGGTACGTGACGCCGCACTCGGACATGTGGATGATGCTGCCGCCGTGCCCGGCGAGGTTCGTGTTCGGCCCGTAGAGGCAGAACAGGTTCGGGAAGCCGGGCACGGTGAGGCCGAGATGGGCGCGGGCGTCGCCGTTCCAGGACCGGTGCAGGTCGACGCCGCCGCGGCCGGTGACCGTCATCGGCGCGAGGAACTGCGAGGCGGCGAAGCCGGTGCCGTAGACGATGACGTCCGCGGGGTGCTCGGTGCCGTCCTGGGTCCGGATGCCGCCCGGCGTGACCCGCTCGATCCGCTCGCCCACCAGCCGGACGTTGGGGCGCTTGAGCGTGGCGATCCATGCGCCGTTGTCGCGCAGGACCCGCCGGGCGCCGACCGGGTAGGCGGGGATCACCAGCGGCTCGAGGTCGGGCCGGCCGGCGAGCTGGCCGCGCATGTGGCCGGCGAGCGTCACGCGCAGCGCCTCGTTCATCGCCGAGACGGCCCGCTCGGTGGGCGGGTAGTCGCGGTCGACGACCCAGCCCTCCAGCACCCGGTGCAGCCCCGGTGCGAGCAGCCAGAAGCGGTGCCAGGCGAGGTAGTACGGCACGTGCTCGTAGAGCCAGCGCAGCCCGTCGGCGACCGGTTGGTGGTAGTGCATGGTGGGCCGCAGCCACGGCGGCGTGCGCTGGAAGACGCGCACCTCGCCGGCCGTCTTGGCGATCTCGGGGACGAACTGGACGGCGCTGGCGCCCGTGCCGACGACCGCGACCCGCCGTCCGGCCAGTTCGACGTCGTGATCCCAGCGCGCGGAGTGGAACGCCGGGCCCGTGAACTCGTCGCGTCCCGCGATGTCGGGCAGCCGGGGCCGGTTGAGCTGCCCGACGGCGGTCACGAGCACGGTGCTGGTGACGGTGCGTTCGCCGTCGGGCGTGGCCAGGGTGAGCCGCCAGCGCCCCGCGGCCTCGTCCCAGGCGGCCGCGCGGACCTCGGTGTCGAACCGGATGTGGTCGTAGAGGCCGTGCTGCTTGGCGAACTCGGCGAAGTACTGGCGCACGCTGTCGTGGGTGCTGAAGTGCAACGGCCAGTCGGCGCGCTGCGCGAAGGAGTAGCTGTACAGCTGGCTGGGCACGTCGACCCGGCAGCCGGGGTACGTGTTCTCGTACCAGGTGCCGCCGACGTCGCCGTTCTTCTCGTACACGGTGACGGACACCCCGGCCTGGGTGAGCCGGTGCGCGGCGAGCAGCCCGCTCATCCCTGCGCCGACGACGGCGACCTCGAGGTCCGGCGCGCCGGGCAGGTCGTCGCGGCTCCAGCCGGGCGCCCTGGGATCCGCGCCGGGCAGGATGATCTCCTCGGCCAGCATCGGTACCAGCTCGGCCGTGTCCACACCCAGGGCCCAGCCGGTGATCCGGCCCAGCATCGGCGCGTCCGGCGGCGGCACCGCGGCACCGTCGCCGAGCCGGGCGAGCACGCCGGCCGCGAGCGCGCGGGCCTCCTCCCGCTGCCGGGCGGTCAGCCCGCCCTGCGGCAGGAACAGCCAGCCGTCGCTGCGCAGGTCGTCGCGCAGGATCGAGGTGTCCCCGGTCAGGTGCGCCAGCGTCATGAGGAGTGCGGGAACCTCGGCGTCGCGGAGGTGATGGCGTAGTTGGGCGTCGTCGGCATGCATCGTCATCGCAGATGTCTCCGGTAGATCGGCGCAGCCGGCGGCGGATCAACCGTCCGATGTGGACATCCGCTCGCGGCCTGAACCTCGCCGAGCACCGTCGTTGCGCCTGTCCGCGCGCTGCTGCAGCGCTTGCGCCCGCGGTGCGCGCCGATCGTAACACCCGGCCGGCGCCGCCCGTGGGAAACCTCCGTGCGGCTCATGTGCCGGCCGGCGTTTAGGCCGACCGGGCGGCGGTAGAGGTAGCGCCGATGGAGCCGTCACAGTTGCTGCCCGCGCGTGAACAGATGGCGTTCACGCTCGGCTTCCACATCATCCTCGTGCCGTTCGGGCTGGCGTTCACGTTCCTGATGCTCGTCGCCGAGTGGCGGGGGCTGCGCCGCGGCGACCGGGACGCGCTGGTGCTGGCCCGGCGGTGGTCGCACGTGGCGGCGGTGCTCTTCGCGGTCGGCGCGGTCTCCGGCACCGTGCTCAGCTTCGAGCTCGGCCTGCTGTGGCCCAGGCTGATGGGGCGCTACGGGGCCGCGTTCGGCCTCCCGTTCGCGGTCGAGGGGCTGTTCTTCTTCCTCGAGGCGATCTTCGTCGCGGTGTACGTCTACGGCTGGGACCGCCTCCCCGGCTGGCGCCACTTCTGGACCGGGGTGCCGGTCGTCCTCGCCGGCATCGGCGGCACCCTCTCCGTGGTCGCCGCCAACTCGTGGATGAACCAGCCCGGCGGGTTCACCCTGCGCGACGGGCGGGTCGTCGCGGTACGCCCGCTGGAGGTCTTCTTCAACGGGGCGTTCTGGTACGAGAGCGTGCACATGCTGCTGGCCGGATACATGGTCGCCGGGTTCCTCACCGCGGCCGTGTACGCGCGCGGGCTGCGCCGGGCCGGCAACGACCGCATCGTGCGGCTGGGGCTGATGATCCCGCTGACCGTGGCCGCGATCGTCACCCCGGTGCAGATCTTCGTCGGGGACGTGGCGGCGCGGGAGGTGTTCCACCGGGAGCCGGCGAAGTTCGCCGCGATCGAGGCGTTGCCGACCACCGGCACGCACGTGCCCGAGGTCCTCGGCGGCGTCTACAGCCGCGGGCGGGTCCTCGGCGGCATCCCCGTGCCCAACGGGGCGTCGCTGCTGTCCGGGTACCGCGCCGACACCCGCATCCAGGGCCTCGACGCGATCCCCGAGCAGGTGCGGCCCACCGACCGGGAGGTGACGATCGTGCACCTCGCCTTCGACGTGATGGTCGGCGCCGGGATGTACCTGCTGGCCCTGTCGGCGTGGTTCGGCCTGGCCTGGTGGCGCCACCGCGGCCCGCCCGGCAGCCGCTGGTTCCCGCTCGCCACGATCGCCGGTGGCGTCCTCGCGGTCGTCGCCCTGGAGGCCGGGTGGGTGGTCACCGAGGTCGGCCGCCAGCCCTGGACCGTCGTCGGGCACCTGCTGACCCGGGATGCGGTCACGCGCTCCGGCAACGTGTGGTTCTTCTTCGCCGCCACGCTGGTGTTGTACGCCGCCGTCGCCGTCGCCACCGTGTACGTCCTGCGCGTGCTGCGTCGCCGCTGGCGTGACGGCGCCGTCGATGCGGCGGACGTCCCGTACGGCCCGCCCCGCGCCGGCGACGCGGCCCGTGCCGGGGAGGACCCGGCGGTGACCGACGGATGAGCACGTTCGCCGCGGCGGTGCTGTTCGCCGGCGTGCTCGCCTACGCCGTCCTGGGCGGTGCCGACTACGGCGCCGGGTTCTGGGACCTCACCGCCGGCGGTGCGGAGCGCGGACGCCGTCCACGGCAGCTCATCGACGCCGTCCTGGCCCCGGTCTGGGAGGCCAACCACGTCTGGCTGATCTTCTGCCTGGTGATGCTGTGGTCCGCCTTCCCGACGGCGTTCGCCGCGATCATGACCACGCTGTACATCCCGCTGGGCGTGGCCGGCCTCGGTGTCGTGCTGCGCGGCTCCGGTTTCGCGTTCCGCAAGGTCCTCGTCGTCACCGATCACCAGCGCGCCGCCGGCGCCGCGTTCGCCGTCTCCTCGGTCATCACCCCGTTCTGCTTCGGTACCGTCGCCGGCGGCATCGCTTCCGGCCGCGTCCCGTCCACCGGCGGCGGCGACCCGGTCGGCTCCTGGCTCAACCCGACGAGCGTGCTCGGCGGCGTCCTCGCGGTGCTGGCCTGCGCGTTTCTCGCCGCCGTGTTCCTCACCGCGGAGGCCCGGCGGCGCCGCGACGAGCCCCTGCGCCGCTGGTACGCCCGCCGCGCCCGCCTCGCCGCCCTGGTGACCGGCGCCGTCGCCCTGGCCGGCATCGCCGTGCTGCACGCCGACGCGCCACGGCTGTTGGACGGGCTGCTCACCCGCGGCCTGCCCCTCATGATCGTCTCCGCGCTGTGCGGGCTGGGCTCACTGACCCTGCTGCGCCACGCCTCGCCGCGCGCCGCCCAGGCGGCCGCGGTCGGCGCCGTCGGCACGGTGGTCGCCGGCTGGGGCGTGGCCCAGTACCCGTACCTGCTCGGCGACCACCTTCGCATCACCGAGGCCGCGGCGCCGACGCCGACGCTGGCGGCGCTGACGGTCGTGGCCGCGGCCGCCCTGCTGCTCGTGGTGCCGTCGATCGCCCTGCTCTTCGTCCTGCACCAGTCCGGCCGCCTCGACAGCCACTGACGCGGTGCCCCAGGGGCACGTCGGATCCGCGCCGGGAGCCCTACTGCGTCGTGTCGCCTTCGCCGGTGTGTTCCTTCGCCGCCTGGACGCCCTTGTGCACCTGGTCGGTGTACCGCTGATCGGTGCGCCGGTCGGCCTGCTCGCCGGCTTTGTCCAGCCCCTCGTCGACCTTGTTGTCGTGTTTGCCGAGGAATTCCTTCGCCTTGTCCACAATCTTGCTCACGGCTGACCCCTCCTGCCGTCAGTGGGATGTTCGACGTTTCGGCGATTGCTTTGGCCGCCCCTTCGACGGTAGCGCGCAAGGCCGGTCGGGCCGTGCTAGATCCGGAACGGCCTGATCTCGCGGGCGTTACGGGCGATTGACAGATCGTCGGATCGGCTGGTCGTGGGCACCTCGCTGTCGGTGGTCGTGGACCTCGCAGCGATCTTTGTTACAAGAAAGTTTCGCGAAGGTGTTGCTCGTCACGTGGTCCGAAGTCCAGACTCTATCGCTACCGAGCGAGCGCTCGGACGGTATCAAGATGCTACGGACGGAAGGGCGCGTCAATGGCGACGGAGACACACCAGGCCATCGCGGCCGAGGTGACGGCAGAGGCCACGTTCGCCGGGTGGCTGGACCGGTTCACGGCGGCACTGCAGGCCGCCGACGTTGCGGGAACTACCGCGCTGCTCGCCGACGACTGCTGGTGGCGTGACCTGCTGGCGCTCACCTGGGATCTGGGCACCTGCCGCGGCCGGGACAAGGTCGCGACGATGCTCGGCGACCACCTCGCGCCGGATTCGTTCGCGAACATCCGGATGACTACCGAGTTCGGTCCGAGGTACCAGGGTGGCGACAACGAGATCGTCGAAGGCTTCATCACCTTCGAGACCCCGCTCGGCTTCGGACGGGGAGCCGTCCGGCTCCTCCAGGAGGACGGCGACTGGGTCGCCTGGACCGTGATGACCGAGCTCGACGACCTGCGCGATCACGAGCGGGCGATCGGCGCGCACCGGTCCAGGGGGCCACGGCACAACTCCGCCGGCAGCGGCGGGCGCAACTGGCTCCAGAAGCGGCAGGAGCATGTGCGCTACGCCGGCTCCGACCCCGACGTGGTCGTCATCGGGGCCGGTCAGGGCGGTCTGAGCGTTGCCGCGAACCTGGGGCTCATGGGCGTTGACACGCTGATTCTCGAGAAGAGCGAACGGGTGGGCGACGGGTGGCGCAAGCGCTACCACTCGCTGGTCCTGCACGACCCGGTGTGGGCTGACCACCTTCCCTACATGCCCTATCCGGACTCATGGCCGGTGTACTGCCCCAAGGACAAGATCGCCGACTGGTTCGAGTCGTACGCCTCGGCGATGGAGCTCAACGTCTGGACGTCGGCCGAGATGACCTCGAGCGCCTACGACGAGGCGACCGGGCGGTGGACGCTGCGCGTCCGTACGCCGAACGGGGAGCGGGAGCTGCACCCGCGCGACGTCATCCTCGCGACGGGCGCCGCCGGCGAGCCGAACGTTCCCGCCGTCCCGGGGCGCGACCGGTTCGCGGGCACGAGCTACCACTCGAGCCAGCACAGTTCGGCCCAGAACTGGGCCGGGAAGAAGGCCGTCGTCGTCGGCGCTTGCAACAGCGGCCACGACATCGCGCAGGACCTCTACGAAGCCGGCGCGGACGTCACGCTGGTGCAGCGCTCGTCGACCCACATCATCAGCCAGGAGCACGGTATCCCGGCGATCTTCGGCAGCAACTTCGTCGAGGGCGGCCCGCCGACCAAGTACGCCGACCTGCTGGCCAGCGGCACACCGTGGCCGCTTGTCCTCGAGATGGCCAAGGAAGGCGTCAAGGAGACCGCGAGGAAGGACGCGGAGCTGCTCGCCGCGCTCGACGCGGTCGGCTTCAAGCGCAACGACGGGCCCGACGGCACCGGGCTGATGGGCTACGCGCTGGCGTACGGCGGCGGCTACTACATCAATGTGGGCTGCTCGCAGCTCATCGCCGACGGAAAGATCAAGCTCGCGCAAGGCTCCGGGCTCGCGGAGTTCACGCCCGAGGGCATCCGCCTCGAGGACGGCCGGACCCTAGAGGCCGATCTCGTTGTTCTCGCCACTGGCTACAAGAACATGCGCGAGACGGCCCGCCGGCTCTTCGGCGACGAGGTCGCCGACCGGCTTCCGCTCGTCCTCGGCATCGGCGCGGACGGCGAGATCGGCGGGCTCTACCGGCGCACGGGCCATCCGGCGTTCTGGTACATGGGCGGACCGCTCGCCTGGGTCCGCATCTACTCCAAGCACCTCGCTCTGCAGATCACCGCGAAGCACGCGGACCTCCAGACGCCCTGACGGTCGTCACGACGGCAGAGGGTGGCCCGGCACCGTTCGGGCCGCCTCGATGCCGCGCGCCCACCGCCCTGGGCCCGATCCACACCCCCGCTCCAGCAGAGGAGTACCAGTGAAGCGTAACCGTGGCGTGATCCTCCGGGCAGTCATCGCCGGAGGCGCATGCGCCAGCATCCTTCTTGCCGCCGCCTGTGGCAGTAACGACCCCGCCACCGGCAACAGCGGATCGAAGTCCAAGCTCGTCTACTTCATGGCCCCCAACACCACGCCGACCCGCTACATCCAGCAGGACGGCCCGGCGTTCGAGAAGGCGATCAAGGCGCTGGACCCGAGCGTCGAGGTCAAGTTCGTCAACGCGGGAGGTGACTCCAACCAGCAGCTCGCGCAGGCCAACGCGGCGATCGCCGCCGGCGCCAAGGCGCTGGTCGTCGTCGCCGCCGACCCGAACACCAGCGCCGGGCTGCTCCAGGCCGCCGCGCAGGCGAAGGTCCCGGTCATCGGGTACGAGAACCCGCCCGTCAAGGGCACGCTGTACGGCCAGGTGGTCTTCGACCCGGAGAAGGTCGGCGCCCAGCAAGCCAAGTACTTCGCCGAGCAGGTCGCCAGCGGCAAGCTCGGCGCCAAGCCGGTGAAGGTCGCCCGCCAGTACGGCAACAAGGGCGACGTGTACACGACCCAGATGCTCGCCGGGCAGAACAACGTCCTCGACCCGCTCATCAAGAGCGGCGACATCACGGTGGTCTGCGAGGACTACATCAAGGACTGGGCGCCGGACAACGCCACCAAGGCCACCGAGCAGTGCCTCACCAAGACGCAGAACAGCGTCGGCGCATTCCTCGGGTTCTACGACGGCATCACCGCCGGCATCATCGCCGCGCTCAAGGGCAAGAACCTCAAGATCCCCGTGTACGGCGGCCAGAACCCCGAGCTGACCGGCCTGCAGTACATGCTCACCGGCGACCAGCAGGACAACGTGCTCAAGGCGTTCAAGGTCGAGGCGGAGGCGGCGGCGAAGATCACGGTCGCGGCGATCAGCGGCCAGCAGCCCCCGGCCGACCTCGTCAAGGACACCATCGACAACGGTGCGATGAAGGTGCCCACGGCCAAGCTCGACGCGACGCTCATTCACCTCGAAGACGGCAAGGACCCCGGTGACGCGGTGCAGCAGGCCGTCGACCTCGGCATGTTCACGTGGCAGCAGATCTGCACGGGCCCGGCCGCGGCGACCGAGACCTGCAAGACCAGGAACAAGTAGCCCAATCCCATCGGCAGCGTGCGGTCGGCAGCCGCCGGCCGCCCGCGGAGGAAACCATGACCGCGGACAGCGAACCACAGCTCCCCGATCCGTCGCACGGCGGGTCGTCGCGTGGGACTCCCTTGCTCGAGCTCACGAAGGTCTCGAAGCACTTCGGTGGCGTACGCGCCCTGAACGAGGTCGACATGTCGGTGTACGCGGGCGAGGTTGTCGCTCTCGTCGGCGACAACGGCGCCGGAAAGTCCACATTGGTCAAAATCGTGTCCGGAGTGGAGTCTCCAGATACGGGCGAGATCCGGGTGCGTGGCGAGACCGCGCGCCTGGAGTCGCCGCGGGCCGCGGCGGAGGCCGGGATCCGTACCGTGTTCCAGGACCTGTCGCTGTGCGACAACCTCGACGCCGTGCAAAACCTCTTCCTCGGGCAGGAGCACTGCGGCCCGGTGTGGTCCGGGCGGCGGGTCCGTCGCCACCTCATGGAGGAGCAGGCCCAACGTGTGCTCGCGTCGCTCTCGGTCAAGCTCCGCTCGCTCACGACCCCGGTCGTCGCGCTCTCTGGCGGCCAGCGTCAGGGCATCGCGATCTGCCGCGCGCTCATCAGCGACCCTGCGGTGGTGATCCTCGACGAGCCAACCGCGGCCCTCGGCGTCTCACAACGCGGTGAGGTGCTCGACCTGATACACCGCCTGCGCGACCAGGGGCGGGGCGTGGTCGTGATCTCACACGACATGAAGGACGTGCGGCAGGTCGCCGACCGGGTCGTGGTCCTGCGGCTCGGCTCCAAGGTCGCCGAGTTCCGGCGCGGCGCCTACACACCGTCCGACCTGGTCAGCGCGATGACCGGCGCGGACGAGTCGACGAACGATTGAGGACGGAAGACCTGTGACCATCTCGACATCCTCCGCGGTCGGCTCACCGGCGGCCCGCCGCACCTCGGTCGGCCGGGCGATCGAGTCGGCGGCCCGCGCGCACCGGAGCATCCCGGTGCTCGTCGTCTTGGCGATCATCTGGGCCGTCTTCTACAGTCAGAATTCGGCGTACCTCAGCTTCCAGAACCTCACCAACCTCACCTTGCAGATCGTGACGACCGCGATTCTCGCCCTCGGCGTGGTCTTCGTCCTGCTCGTCGGCGAGATCGACCTGTCGTCCGCCGTGCTGTCCGGGGTCTGCGCCGCTGTGGCCGCCGGGCTGACCGTCAACAGCGGCCTGCCGCTGCCGGTCGGCATCGCGGCCGGGGTGGTCGCCGGCATGGCCGTCACGTTCGTCGAGGCCCAGGTGATCATGTTTGGCATACCGTCGCTCATCGTGACCCTGGGCGGGATGGTCATCCTTCAGGGACTCATCCTCGTCGTGCTGCCGCCCGAGTTTACGGTCAGCGTCGCGGGCACGCCGTTTGCCGAGATCGCGAGTACGACGGTACCGGCGGGTGCGAGCTACGCGCTGGCCGCGGCCGGGACGGTGGCGTTCGCGGCGTACCGGCTGTTCCAGCACCGGGAGCGGCTGTCCACGGGTACGTCGACCTCGGTGGTCGCGGTCGTCCTGCCCTCCGTGATCGTCGCCGCCGTCCTCTTCGGCGGAGTCTTCACGTTGACGCAGCAGCGAGGGATGCCGATGCCGCTGCTGATCCTTACGGCGATGCTGCTGATCGCGTGGTACGCCACGACACAGACCCGCTACGGCATCCACCTGTACGCGGTGGGTGGCGACCGCGAGGCGGCTCAGCGTGCCGGCATCCCGGTGCGTCGCATGGTGCTCTACTCGTTCCTCGTGCTCGGCGCGTGTGCGGCCGTCGCCGGAATGGTCGACGCGTCCCGCCAGCTGGGCGTATCGGTGACCTCCGGTTCCGGCCCGCTGATGCTGAACGCGATCGCCGCGGCCGTCGTGGGCGGCACGAGCCTCTTCGGTGGGCGCGGATCGATCTGGTCGGCACTGCTCGGCGCTCTGATCATCGGGTCGATCAACAACGGCGTCCAGCTGCTGGGTCTCTCCACGGAGGTGCAGTACTTCGCGACAGGGTCCGTCCTCATTGTCGCCGTCGCCATCGACGTGGTCCTCGCCCGCGGATCGCTCCTGCCCAGGCGGCGCTGAGCAGCGTTGCGCCGGCACGAGACGCACTGATCACGAAGGAAGGTCGACGATGACTGCCATCGAACCGAGTTGGCTGCCGGACCCGGCACGGGCCCGGGCAAGCCGGATCGTGCGGTTCGCGACGTGGCTCGACACGCAGCGCCGCGCGAGGCTCGACGACGTGACCGACTACCGCGCGCTGCACGCGTGGTCGGCCGCCAACCCCGGGGAGTTCTGGGCGGCGGTTGCCGACTTCTTCGACGTCGACTGGTCCACCCGGCCGCGTAGCGCGCTCGCCGAACGCCGGATGCCGGGCGCCGTCTGGTTCCCCGGCGGCACGCTCAATTTCGGACAGCATCTGCTGCGCGCCGGCGACGACGACCAGGAATCCGTGATCCTGGTCGCGGAGACCGGCGAGCGGTCGTCGATCACGTACGCCGCGCTGCGCGCGCAGGCCGCCGCCGTAGCCGGCCGCCTGCGCGCCCTCGGTGTCGAACCGGGCGACCGCGTCGCCGCGTACCTGCCGAACTGCATCGAAGGGGTCGTCGCGTTCGTGGCGACCGCGATGGTCGGCGCGGTGTGGGCGCAGACGGGCCTGGACTACGCGGCGCCCTCGGCCGCGGACCGGATGGCGCAGTTGTCACCCCGGGTGCTCATCGCCGGCTCGGGCTACCGGTACGGGGGGAAGGTGCACGACCGCCGCGGTGACGTGCGCGACCTGCGCGACCTGCTTCCCGGGCTGCGGCACACGATCACCGTCGAGACCGCGGGGGTCGCTCACCCGGCCGTCGGTCCTGGCGCCAGCACCTGGGCGGACGCGCTCGCCGCCGAGCCCGATCCGATCGGCGTGGTCGTGGGGTTCGACCATCCGCTCTGGGTCCTGTTCACGTCGGGTACGACCGGCAAACCCAAGGGCATCGTGCACGGGCACGGGGGAGTGCTGCTGGAGCAGCTGGTGTCGCCGGGCCTGCACATGGACCTGCACGGCCGCGACGTATTCTTCTGGTTCACCACGCCCAACTGGATGATGTGGAACGCCCAGGTCTGCGGGCTGCTCCACGGCGCGACCATCGTGCTGTACGATGGGCGGCCGACATCGCCGAGGACCGATGCGTTGTGGCGGCTGGTCGCCGATCTCGGCGTCACCGTGTTCGGCACGAGCCCGGGCTATCTCGAAGCCTCCGAGCGGGCGGGCCTCGAGCCGGGGAAGGACCTCGACCTCTCGGCGCTGCGGCTCGTCGGCGTGACGGGGTCAGTGCTGCCCGGCACTGCCAACACATGGTTCCGTGACCATGTCAGCGTGGACGTTCAGCTCGCATCGATGAGTGGAGGCACGGACATCGTCGGGATCTTCGTCGCCGCCGCACCCACGACCCCGGTGTACGACGGTGAGATCAGCGCCCCCGCGCTGGGCGCGGCGGTCCAGGTCTGGAACGCTGAGGGCGAGGAGGTCCCGGTCGGCACACCGGGAGAGATGGTGATCACCGAGCCGATGCCGTCGATGCCGTTGCGCTTCTGGGACGACCCCGACGGCCGGATACTGCGGGACACGTACTTCGACATGTTCCCCGGCGTGTGGCGCCACGGGGACCTGACCGCGATCACGGAGCGTGGCACCGTCGTGATCCTCGGGCGCTCGGACGCGACGATCAACCGACACGGGGTGCGGCTGGGCTCGGCGGAGATCTACGAGGCCCTCAGCGGCATGCCGCAGGTCGAGGACGCTCTTGTCGTGGGCGTCGAGGAACCGGACGGCGGATACTGGATGCCGCTCTTCGTCGTGCCGCACGGCGATCAGGACCCGGCCGACCTCGTCAGCCGGATTCGCCGGCGCATCGCCGAACGGGCCTCGCCCCGGCACGTGCCCGACGAGGTGATCCTGGTTGCCCAACTGCCGCACACGAAGACCGGCAAGCGTCTCGAGGTCCCGGTCAAACGCATCCTGCAAGGCGCTGACGCGGACCGCGTGGTCAACCGCGGCGCCGTCGACAACCCGGAGGCCCTCGACATGCTCATCAGCTCCGCACGGTCGAGGCGGCGTGAGCAGTGAACAGGCGAACCGAACACGAGGCCCCCGGATTCACGTTCAGCGAGGTGACGACCGAGCCGATGTCTGCCGACTCCAACTGGCGGGAGTACGGGCCCTTCGAATTCCCGCGCATTCTCGACGCCGCCCTGCAGGCGTTCCACGAACACGGCTACCACGGCACGACGACGCGTGACCTGGCGCGCCGGTCCGGCCTGTCCGTGCCCGGCGTGTACCACCACTACCCGTCCAAGCAGGACATCCTCATCGACCTCATGATGGTCATCATCGACGAGCTGTTGACCCGCAGCCGCCAGGCGCTGGAGACCGCGTCCCCCGACGCCCGTTCGCAGTTCGACGCGCTGGTCGAGTCGCTGCTGCGGTTCCACATGTACCGGCGCACGGGCGCCATGGTGTCGACGGCCGAGCTGCGCAGCCTCGAGCCGGGCAATCGGCAGCGTTACATCGCCAAACGGGACGAGCAGCAACGCATGCTCGACCGGGTGATCCTCGAAGGTGTGCGCAACGGCGACTTCTCCACGCCCTATCCGGAGCATGCGAGCCGGGCGATCGCCTCGCTGTGCGTAGGCGTCGCGTCGTGGTACCGGCCGGATGGCACGCTGCCGGTCGAAGCGCTCCTCGATCGCTACCTGACGATCGCGCGGTCGATCGTCGGGATCGGCGAAGGAACCTCCGGCGAGGCAGCCTCGATGACGACCGCCACCAAACCCTCGGCCGGACGGTCGACGGCGACCCGCCATGAGCCGGCGCGGTCCGCGATCGTCACCGGCGCGTCCCGCGGCATTGGACGCGGCATCGCGCTCGCGCTCGCCGCGCGTGGATGGCGGCTGACACTCGCGGCTCGCGATCCGGACCGCCTGGCCGCCGCGGCGGCCGAGGTCGAGGCGGCCGGAGCGTCGCATGTGGACTATGTCGACGTCGACCTCGCCACACCGGACGCGCCCGCAGCTCTCGTCACCGCGCACGCCGAGCGGCACGACTGCCTGGACGCCCTCGTGCTCGCGGCGGGCGTCGGCTCGGCCGCGCCGCTGGACGGATATCCGGTATCGCGTTACGACCAGCAGTTCGCGCTGAACACACGCGCCCCCTTCCTCATGATCAGCCAAGCGCTGCCGCTGCTGCGCGCCGCGGCGCAGCGGCGTCCGTCCAGCGGAGCGAAGGTCGTCGCCCTGGCGTCGATCGGCGGGGTGTACGCCGAACCGTCCCTCACCGTCTACGGGGCCGCGAAGGCGGCCCTGCTGGCCCTGTGCCGTGGGCTCAACGCCGAGGAGTCGGCCGGCGGCGTCACCGCGACGGCGATCGCGCCCGGGTACGTCGACACCGACATGAGCGCGTGGGTGCACGATGCGGTGCCGCCCGAGTCGATGATTCCGGTCGACGACGTCGTCGCCGCGGTGACCGCGCTGCTCGACATGTCGCCGCGCAGCGTGATCAACGAGATCGTGATCAGTCGGGCTGGAACAAGCGGATACCAGGCATGAGTCCCGACCCCTCCGTCCTCGACGTTCGCAGTGTGCGCAGGTTCCTCGAGAGCCAGGGCGTCCACGCGGCCGGACCGCTGACCAGCGAGCTGGTCAGCGGCGGAAAGTCCAACCTCACGTACGTCGTCACCGACGGCACGCACCGCTGGGTCGTCCGGCGGCCACCGATGTCCGGTCTCACCCAGTCAGCGCACGACGTCGCGCGGGAATGGCGGGTGACCCAGGCCCTGCAGTACAGCGCCGTCCCGGTGCCTCCGGCGGTCGCACTGTGCGAGGATCCGGCGGTCATCGGCGCGCCATTCGCGGTCACAGGTTTCGTACCGGGACAGGTCATGCGCACCCGCGCGCAGCTCGCCGCCTACACCTCCCACGAGCTCGAGTCCTGCGTCACGGAGCTCGTTCGGGTCCTGGCGGACCTGCACTCCGTCGACGTCGCCGAGGTCGGACTCGACGGCCTGGGCAGGCCCGACGGTTTCCTCGGGCGCCAGGTCCGCCTGTGGTGGCGACAGTGGAACGAGGTCAAGAGCCGGGACCTCGCCGACGCGACGCGCCTTCACGCGCACCTCCTCGCCGCACTTCCGAGCAGGTCGGTGCACATCGGCGTGGTCCATGGGGACTACCGGATCGACAACACGTTGGTGGACGGCTCGGACATCACGAAGGTGCTCGCGGTGGTCGACTGGGAGCTCGCGACCGTCGGCGACGTCCAGACGGACATCGCGCTGATGTGCGTCTACCGTCAACCACAGCTCGACTCGATCCTCGGGTTCGACGCAGCGTGGGCGAGCGACCGGCTGCCGGACGGTGACGCGATCGCCGAGGCGTACGCCCGCCGGCGTGATGTCGACCTGAACCACTGGCCGTTCTACCTGGCCCTGGCCAACTTCAAGCTGGCCGTCATCGCGCAGGGGATCAGCTACCGCGCTCGGCGGGGCGCGGCGGCCGATACGACCTCGGCGTTGGCCGAGCAGGCCGTTCCCGCGCTCCTCGCTGCCGGCCTCCGGGAACTGCCCACGTCATCCGGCGGCCCCGCTGCGGTGTGAGGATTTCACGCAAGCGTAGCGGATCGCGGCATACCGCCCGCGTTCAAGGTGCCGTCGCAACACCGCCCTTTCGATCACCATAGCCGATGGGCGCCCTGCGTGTGCTAATTCGTATTAGCGTCTTGACATCCTCCGATCGGAGCCGCAAAACTCATGGACCGTTCGTCTGATCGATTGATCGGACACTGACCAGGCCTGTGGCACGCGATCCACATGGGAGTTCCCGCCCCGGGCTCGAGTTCGCGTCAGTCACGTGAAAGGCAGCACATGCGCCGTCTGGTCTCCGCCCTTGCGACAACCGCCGCGTCCGTGGCGCTCGTCGTGACCGCCGCGCTCACCGCCCCGGCGGCGGTCGCCGAGGACGCCCCCGCCTTCGGCGCCCCGGACGCCATCGCCGCCGACTACTACGGCGCCCTGCTGCGGCACACGCGCTGGGTCGAGACGGTGTGGGACCCGGCGGCGGGCGCCTACCAGCTGACGGACTTCAACTTCGCCGTGGTCCTGGGCAACGCCGTCCTGCTCACGCACGGCGACTACGACGCCGACCTCGCGGGCGTGAGCAAGGACGTGCTGCGGGCCCACACGCTGGCCACGATCAAGAAGTTCGCCGCGGACAACCGGCTCGTCCGGGCGGACGGCACGTGGGGCAAGAGGCTCTTCTGGGACTCGACATTCGAGTCGTACTTCCTCGACGCCGGCCGGCTGATGTGGAACGACCTCGACGCGGTCACGCAGGCCAACCTCAAGACCATCGCGACGGGCCAGGCGAAGTACACCGCCGATCTGCACTTCGCGCAGGACCCGCTGTCGGGCAGCTGGGACGCGCGGTGGCCCGAGGGCGCCTACCAGGGCGACACGGCGCTGGAGGAGTCCGGCGTCTACACGCAGGCGTTGTCCCCGGGCGTGGCGTGGGCGCCCGACGACCCCGATGCGGGGCGCTGGAGCGAGCAGCTGAACACCTGGGCCCGCAACGCGGCCGGGCAGCCGACCGCGGACCGCAACAACCCGGCCCAGGTGGGCGGGGCGCCGATCTCGAGCAACGTGATGCACAACATCAGCGACACGTACCTCGTGGAGAACCACGGGACCTACGCGCCGCACTACCAGTCGGACATCTGGCGCTCGGGCGGCCGCAACTCCATCCAGTTCATCCTCAACGGCCGGCCCGTGCCCGAGGTCCTGCTGCACCAGCCGAACTCGGCCGAGCTGTGGAACTCGCTCCTGCTCGACATGTCGGCGCAGGGCGAGCCCTTCATGCCGATGGTGGCCGACCGTGAGTTCCTGTACGGCCGCGACGTGATCCCGCTGGCGTTCGTGGGTCAGGTCCTGCGCCGGCCCGAGGCGGTCACCGCCGAGCAGCACCTGGCCGCGGGCCTGGCCGCCTACCAGGCATACGCGCCGGTGAACCGGCTGACGAAGTTCTCCGGCGAGGCGAAGTACGAGCCCGAGGCGCGCGCGGAGATCGCGATCTCCTACCTGCTGCACGAGCACGCGGCCGGCTCGGCCGCCGGGCCCGTGCGGCCCCTGACCGACGCGCAGGCGTTCGCCGCGGCCGCGGGCGTGCGCGACTACGGCGCGAGCGCGGGGATCGTCATGCAGCAGAGCCCGAAGGCCTGGGCGGCCGCCCTCAGCAAGCCCGGATACGTCAAGTTCCCGTGGGTACCGGGCCAGGACTCGTGGCTGTTCCAGATCTCGGGCTCGACGCCGTACCTGTACCCGTCGACGAGCGCGAAGGTCGCCTCCCGCGACGTCACGACGTACGTCAAGCCGCGCGACGGGTTCGACGGCACGGCGTCGGTCTTCCAGGTCGGGTCCGGCTACGCGGGGCAGGCGACGCTGCCCACGGGCGCGGCGGTCTACGCCTCCACGGGCGCCGGAGCCGATGACGGCATCGTCTCGGTCCGCAACCTCGACATGGGCGGCGCGTTCGGGCTCGACGGCTCGCGGGACTACACGACGGCCGAGGGCACCACCACGGTCGCGCCGGTCGCCAAGATCCCCGCCGACCCGGCCGACGCGAAAGCCGCCCGCGTGGACGAGCTCACGTTCGACGCGCCCACCACCGCCCGGTACGTGCGCATGCTCGGTCAGCAGGGCAACGCAAAGTACGGCTACTCCATGTACGCGCTGCACGCGTACGGCCCCGGCGACGGCTCGGCGACACCCACCGACGTCGCGGCCGGCAAGCCGGCGACGGCGTCGAGCGAGGACACCGCGACCGGCTACCTGGCCGCCCGTGTCACCGACGGCAACCCGTCGACCCGCTGGGCCGTCTCGGTCGCCGAGCGCACCCGGCCGGACTCCTGGCTCCAGGTCGACCTGGGCGCCCCGACCAGGCTGGGATCGGTCCGCCTCGCCTGGGAGTCGGCCGCCGGCGCCCGCTACCTGGTCCAGGTCTCCGACGACGGGCAGACCTGGCGCACGGCGGCGGCCTACGGCAACGCTCCCGCGGACGTCAACGTCGCGCGCCTCGACACCCTGGACCTGACCCCGCCCGGGCAGACGGCACCGGCGCCGGTCACGGCACGCTACGTGCGGATGCAAGGCGTGCGAGGCAACGCGCAGTACGGCTACTCGCTGTACCACTTCCGGGCGTTCTCTCCCAACGGCACCGACGTCGCGGCCACGCGGCCGGTGACGGCCTCGAGCGCCGACACCGGGCTCCCCGCGAGCGCCGTCACCGACGGCAGCCCGACCACGCGCTGGGCCGTCGCGAAGGCCGACCGGCTCCGCGGCGACTCGTGGATCCAGGTCGACCTCGGCGCGGCCACCGCGGTGTCGCAGGTGCAGCTCGGCTGGGAGTCCGCGGCGGGGCAGGAGTACCTCGTCCAGACCTCGACGGACGGCGTCACCTGGCAGAACGTCGCGCGGCACCGGGAGACCGGCAACCGCGTGCTCGAGTCGCACGGCGGCTGGATCTCCGTCGAGAACAAGGGCGGCTTCGTCGTGCGCGGCTCCGACGCCCCGATCACCGTCTCCCGCGCGAGCGACACCCAGCAGGTGATCCGCCTCGCCGACGGCGGCCAGGGACCGCGCGTGATCGAGATGGTGCCGGGCGCCGCCGCCGCGACGGCCGCGCAGTCCGCGCGGCCCGAGCCGACGACGTCGAACCCCGCCACGCAGGCCGCGCTCGTCGACGGCTTCCTCGTCGTCTTCAACCTCTCCGGCGCCGGGGCCACCACCGCGGTCACGATCCCGCACGACGGGGGTGCCGTTGCGCTCTTCACCGGCACGCAGCGCGTCGGGGCGACGTCATCCGAGCTGGACGTGACGCTCCGCCCGGGATCGGCCGTCGTGCTCGCCCCGCGGGCCACCGCGGTGGTGCCGGGCAAGGGGACGGCTCCGGCCGGACTGACCGCCGTGGTCACCGACGGGCGCACCATCCAGGTCTCCTCCCACGGCACCGTCCGCTCGGTGCAGCTGCGCAACCTCGAGACCGGGCAGGTGCAGGGCGCGGGCCTGCCGCCGACGGGCAAGGTTCAGACGGTGTCGTACGCCTCCGCCCACCCGTACCCGGTCGCGGACCTCGCGCTCGGCGCCGAGACGTTCCCCGCATCGGTACTGCCGCAGGGCATGACGTCGCCGTCCCTCGCCGTCGACGGCGAAGCAGGCACGGCCTGGGTTCCGGGCCCGGCCGGGCGCATGGTCGTCGATCTGGGACGGTCCACCGCGCTCGGCACGGTCCGGCTGAGCTGGAACGGCGCCAAGGCGCCGGCGGCGACCGTGTCGGTCAGCGACGACGGCCTGACGTTCACGAACGTCGGCTCGGTCGCGGCGGGCACGCGGCTGGGCTCGGTCAGGCTGGGCGTCACGGCCCGGTACGTCGCCGTGACCACCACGTGGCACTCGGGCGACGCCGGGCTCAGCGCACTGGAGGTCGGCCCGGGCGCGTCGTGAACCCGCCCGGCCGCGGGGCTAGTCCTCGACGTCCGCCTGCCACAGGTCCGGGCCGAACACCTCGTACCGGATGTCGCGCGACGCCACGTCGCGCTCGATCAGGGCGCCGCGCACGTACCGCATGAACGGCAGGCCCGACTCCGCGGTGACGAGGTGCGACAGCATCCCGGCCATCGGCGCGACCCCGATGCCGGCGCTCGCGAACACGACCGGACGGCCGGAGTCGTCGAGCACGACGTCGCCGTACGGCGCCGACAGCGTCACCCGGTCGCCGACGTGCAGGTCCTGGCACATCAGCGTCGACACCTCGCCGCGGGGCCCGTCGTCGCCGTGGACGCCCTTCACCGAGAACTGGCGGTGGCGGCCGTCGTCGGCGTGGCTGAGGCTGTACTGGCGCGGCTGTCTGACGCCGTCGGGCATCGGCATCAGCGCGGTGACGTACTGGCCGGGCAGCGAATGGCGCACGAGCCGGTCGTCGACGCGGCGCACGACGAACGTGACGACGTCGTCGGTCTCCGGGATCCGCCGGGCGACCTCCCACGTCCGCCACACCGTTTTCGGCGTGAGGCCGTGCCCGCCGCACCCGGCGGCAGCTTCACCGCCGCCGGGTGATCGCGTCGTGCACCGGAGCTTGCCGCGGCCGGCCCGGCGGTGGCCGTTGTCATCACCGGGCCGGTCCGGCGCTCAGAGCTGGCCCGACGTTCCCGTCGACCAGACCGCCTGGTTGCCGGTGGTGTAGATGACGAGGTTGCCGTCGTCCTGCAGGGACAGGTGCGCGCCATAGCTGGTCCAGGTGCCGGACGCCCACACCCCGGTGCCGTCCGGCTTGTAGAGCACGAGGTTGCCGTCGCCCTGCATCACGAGGTGGTTGCCGCCGGCGCCGAAGGAGTGCGTGGACCACAGCAGGTGGTAGCCGGGTCCGTAGAGCACGAGGTTGCCGTCGTCCTGCAGCAGCAGGTGGTATCGGCTGTCCGGTGACCGCAGGAAGTACGTCATCGTGATCTGCTGGTTGGTGGTCATCCCGGTCAGGCCCGAGAAGTTGGTGGTGTTCAGGTGGCTGCCGGACAGGGTGGCGGCGACCGAACCGTCCGAACGCTGCAGCACCAGGGCGCCGGTGTTGCGGACGGTGAAGTAGACCGCCCCGCTCTGTGCGGTGTTCGAGGCCCACGCGACGCTGTTGTCGGCGCGGTACACCACGAGGTTGCCGTCGGACTGCATGGCGACCCGGTTGCCCGGCTGGCCGGCGGTGTTCGTGCTCCACCACGGGTACGGGCCGGGGCAGTTGTCCGGCTGCAGGAAGCCGCACGGGCTGGGGCCGTACTCGACGAGGTTGCCGTCCGGCTGCATCAGCACCCCGTAGCGGCCGTCGGCGGAGAGCATGTACCGGCCGCCCGACATGGTTGCCGGCGCGGTCAGCGCGACCGGGCCGATGTAGCCGGCCCCGGCGAACGCGCCGGGGTTGACAGTGGCGGCCGCGGCGGGCGAGGCGGTGCCCGCGACGAGGGCCAGCGCGGCGGCCGCCGCGATGAGGAGATGCCGGCGGAGTCTCTTCACGGTGGGAGATCCTTCCTGTGGGCCAGGCCGGCGGCGCGCAGCAGGAAGACGATTGGCAGTCGCACGGCGGCCGTCCTGGGTTGCCGGTCCGCCGCGTTCGGGCGGGCTCGGGTTCAAGGTAGGAATCGGCCCGGATCCCCGGCATCCGTGTCAGCACGTACTCCCCGGATACGTCGGATGCCCGACGCATCCGGGGAGCCGGTCAGAGGGCGGCGCGGACCGCCCCGGCGAAGGTCCAGAAGGCGGTCGTCGTCGTGTTGCGCCGGCCCGCGCGGGTGTTGGTGCCGAACATCGCCGTGCGCAGCGGCGTCGTCAGCTCGAGCTGGGCTCCCGCGCCGGACAGCGTGCGGTTGATGATGTTCGCCGGGTCGTTGCCGTCGAGCTCGCCGACCCCGCCCGCGTCGACCGCGGTGAAGCCGGCCGCGACGAGCTGGTTGCGCAGGGCCGTGCGGAGCGCGGCGTCGCCGCCGCCGACGAGGACGGCCTGGGTGCCCTCCGGGAAGCCCGCCTGGCTCGGCGTGCAGCCGTGCAGCGACACGGCGCGCGTGGCGCCGCCGCAGATCGAGCGGGCGTAGGGGTCGTCGCAGTGCGTCGAGGTGACGTGCAGGACCCCGTTGTTCGACGCGCGCAGGCCTTCGAACATCCAGAAGTCGAACAGCGCCCCGCCCGTCGCCGCCACCGTCGCGGGGTGGTAGCCGGCGATCGCGAGGCAGAGCTCCGATGTGCCGGGCTCGATCCCGCCGCCGTGCGGCGCCACGATCGCCGTGCCGGGCAGCGCGGGCGACGCGGCGGTCTCGCTGTCGTCGACGGCCGCGTGCCGCCGGAACCGCCGCCCCCAGTCGGTGCCCTCCACGAGCGCCGGATCGGCGTAGAGCGCGGTGTTGGACGGATACACATCCGCCGCCGCGGCCGCCGGAACCGAGAGCGCGGGCGCCGCCAGGGCCGCCCCACCGATCGCCGCGAGCACAGCCCGCCGTTGCATCCCCATGTGGCCGAGGCTACTGAATCCGCTCGGTTCCCGCTGTCCCGCGCCGAGGACGCCTCCGGCCCGGCGATCGGCGGCGAGCGCCCCGCGGCGGCATCGTCGCCGATGCCGCCCCAGGGCGCTCTGCGCAGCTCCCACTGCGTGTCGTTCGGCCGGGAGGCCGCGGCGTCAGGGCCCGGTGACGCGGGCCCGCCGGGGGCTCACGCGCGGGTCCAGCGCTGGTTCGTGGCGCCGGTGCACGTCCACAGCTGGACGGGCGTGTTGTTGGCGGTGCCCGCGCCGCTCACGTCGAGGCACAGCCCGGACTGCACGCCGGTGATGGTGCCGTCGGCGTTGACGTTCCACTGCTGGTTGGTCTGGCCGTTGCAGTCCCAGATCTCCACCTTGGTGCCGGGCGAGGTCTGGTTGTTGTACGCGTCCAGGCACTTGCCGAGCACCTGCAGCTGCTTGGAAGCGGTGAAGGTCCACTGCTGGTTGGTGCCGCCGTTGCAGTCCCAGATCACCAGCTGCACGCCGTTGGTCGTGCTGCCGTTGGGGTCGTCGAGGCAGCGGCCGGACCCTGTGCCCCGGATCGTCGTCGTGGAACCGCCGCCCGGATTGCCGGTGGTACCGCCCGCGACCCGGTACATCACCACGCCGTGCCCGGGCACGCTCGCGGTGATCGCGCCGCTGGTGGTGCTGGTCGCCCCGCTCCACAGGTCGGTCAGCGAGTAGGACGACGCGCCGGACTTGCCGATCGCGGCGGCCGTGGTGCTGATCGTCGCGGTGGCGGTGTTCTCGTTGAACAGCACCACGGACACGTCGCCGTTCGCGAGCGGCTTGGCCAGCACGTCGAGCCCGCCGGAGGAGCTCACCATCCGGCCCTGCTTGCCGGCCGGGTCCTGGTCGACCGCGATCACCGCCTTGTTGCCCAGGATCGACAGCGTCGTGGAGCTCGCGTTGACCAGGTTGTTGCCGGCCAGGAGCGGCGCGGCCATCTCGGCCCACAGGCTGAAGTGCGCGCGGTCCTCGGTGGCGGACATCCCGTTGCCGACCTCGAGCATGTCGGGGTCGTTCCACTGGCCGGGGCCGGCGTAGGCGGCGAGGCCCACGTTCTGGTGGAAGATGTTGAGCACGCTGCCGAAGTTGGCCTGGATGTCGCCGGTGGTGCGCCACAGGTTGCCGACGCCGGGCGCCCAGGTCCACGGCGCGTTGACGCCCCATTCGCAGATGCTGTAGACGATCGGGCGCCCGGTGGCCGCGAGCGCGTCACGCATCGCCGAGTAGCGGGCGATGTACTGCTGGGTCGTCGAACTGCCGTTGTTGAAGCAGTTGTCGTACTTGAGGTAGTCGACGCCCCAGGCCGCGAAGCTGCGCGCGTCCTGCGTCTCGTGCCCGAGGCTGCCCGGGTAGCCGGCGCAGGTCTGGGTCCCGGCGTCCTCGTAGATGCCGAGCTTCAGGCCCTTGCTGTGCACGTACGCCGCGGTGCCGGAGATCCCGTCGGGGAACTTGGCGTAGTCGGGCTGCAGGTTGCCGCTCGCGTCGCGGCTGTGCTGCATCCAGCAGTCGTCGATGTTCACGTACTGGTAGCCCGCCGCCGCCAGCCCGGACGACACGAGCTTGTCGGCGGTCTGCTTGACCAGGGCCTCCGAGACGTTGCAGCCGTACGCGTTCCAGTCGTTCCACCCCATCGGCGGGGTGAGCGCCAGGTTGTTGGCCAGCGCCTGGGCCGGTCCGGCCGTGCGCACACCGATGAACCACAGGGCGGCACCGGCCGCGAGCAGCAATGCCACCGCGCGGGCCGGCCAGAGCCGCTGTTGTACACGCATGATCTCTCCCTCGATCGAGTCGGCTCGGCTGCGCTACTGCAGGGATGCGTCGTCGAGGTAGAGACCGTCGGTGCCGGCGGCCGTCTCGACGTAGAGTGTGGCGCCGCTCAGCGTGCCCGTCCACGAAACCGTGGCGGTGCCGGTCAGCTGGGTCCAGCCGCCGGTGTTCACCGTGGCGGCCGGGGTGAGCTGCACGTAGCTGGTCGTGCCGTTCGCGGTCAGGGCGAGCGTCACCTTCGCGCTCGGGGTGCCGCTCTGCGCGCGGACCCACGCGCTGGTCGTGTAGCTCTTGCCGTTGGTGAGCTTCGACGTGACGTCCTGGGCCGGGCCGTTCCACGCCGCGGTGCGGCCGGTGATCTGCAGCGACTGGCTGCCGCCGTGGGCGACCGAAGCGGCCGCCAGGGTGCCGGCGCCGAAGACCGACCAGCCGCTGGTGCCGCTCTCCATGGTGCCGTTGGCGAGCAGGTTGCCGCCGCCGTTGTCACCGCCGCCGGTGCCGGTGAACTGCCACCAGTTGACGTTGAAGAGGTTGCCGGAGCCGCCGGTGTACTTGAAGTACAGGTCGTGGGTGCCGGTCGCGCCGCTCACCGGGCAGGTCACGGTGGTCCAGGTCTGCCAGCCGCCGGTACCGCCGACGGTGCAGGTGCCGACGAGGGTGCCGTTGAGGCTGTCCAGGTGCAGCTCGATGCGTCCGCCACTGTTCGCCGAGGCGACCCGGGCGCTGAACGACGTCGCGCCGGCGCCGAACGCGACGCCCTTGACCTTGATGTTGTCGCCGTTCTCGATCCAGCCGACGTTCATGCCGCCCTCGCTGGACGGCTCGGTCTCCACGCCGTTCTCCCAGGCGATGGTCTCGGCCTCCTGGCGGGTGTACGGGTTCAGCGTGCCCACCTGCGGCGCGCCCGTCGTGGTCATGTTCATCGTCGGGATCGTGCCGTCGGCGTTGTAGCTGAACTTCTCCACGGCCACCGAGCGGGTGTAGCCGCCGCCGCCGGGCAGGGCCCCGTTGTGGTAGAAGAAGTACGACCCGCCGTTGAAGTCGATGACGCCCGGGTGGTTCGTGAAACTTGCACCCTGGGTCGGCATGACGGTGCCGCGGAAGGTCCACGGCCCGGTGGGCGACGTGGCGGTCGAGTAGGCGATGTACTCCGAGCAGCACTTCGCGGCGAAGACGTTGTAGTACAGGCCGTTGCGCTTGTAGACCCAGGGGCCCTCCTCGAACAGCGTCGGGCGGCTGGTGTTGCCGGTGCGGGTGCCGAACCCGGCGGTGGTCAGCGGGATCTGGGCCGGGCTGCCGGAGGTCGAGATCATGTCGGCGTTGAGCTTCACGTACCACAGGTGAGGGTTGCCGTAGTACAGGTACGCCTGCCCGTCGTCGTCGATGAAGACCGTCGGGTCGATCTCGGAGTTCTGGATCAGCGGCCGGCCCAGGGCGTCGCGGAACGGGCCGGTGGGGTTGTCGGCGACGCCGACCCCGATGGCGTTGCTGCCGTTGGCCATGCGCACCGGCACGTACCAGTAGAACTTGCCGTTGCGGTACACGGTCTGCCCGGCCCACGCGTCCGAGCTCGCCCAGCTGAACGTGGACAGGCTCATCGGCGATCCGTGGTCGGTCCAGTTGACCATGTCGGCGGAGGACCAGACCCGCCATTCGCGCATGGTGAAGTACGTCGAGTTGTCCTCGTCGTGCCCGGTGTACAGGTAGACCCGGCCGTTGTAGACCAGCGGCGCGGGGTCGGCGGTGTAGATCGTCTGCACGATCGGGTTGTCGGCCCGGGCCGCGGCGGCCGGCATGAGTCCGGTCAGGCACAGCAGGCCGGCGGCCGCTACGAGCGCGCGCCGGATGGAAGCTTTCACGGAACGCTCCTGGGGTGATTTGTTATCGCTCACATAGCGCTTGGCGGGCGCGGATGAGCGTCGGGGCGGGATGTCAGGGAACCTTGCCAGAATCGCTCACAGCATTCAAGTGAGTCGCTGTCCGGAGCCGGTGCGACCATCCCCGGGGCAGTCGCATAACGCTTTTCGAAGCGCTCCTTCCAGAACTTTGCCGCGAAAGTGTTATGGAGGGAGCGCGTGAAAGGTCGGCGGACCGCAATCGCGCCAATTCGCGCGGCAATGGCGGTCAAGGCTTGAAAGCGCGGGCTCGATCTGGCAACCTCATCGATCTCGATGCCTGACGGCCGGACGCGTTGACGCACCGCTGTTAGCGCTAACAAACAGTGAAGTCCCTACCGCCAGAAGGACTTACCTCATGCCTGCCCTTCTCCATCGCAACGCGCCCGCAGTCACACGGCGCCGGTCCGCGACGGCCTTCGCCGCCGTGCTCGTGCTGGCCGCGGCGGCCGCCGTCGTGGTGCACATCGCCCCGGCCGCCGCCGCCACGGTCGACACGAGCGCCTGGTACACCCTCGTCAACCGCAACAGCGGCAAGGCCATCGACGTCTACAACTCGGCCACCAACGACGGCGCGCGCATCACCCAGTGGACCCGCAACAACGGCGCGAACCAGCAGTGGCAGTTCGTCGACTCCGGCGGCGGCTACTACCGCCTCAAGTCGCGCTCGTCGGGCAAGGTGCTCGACGTCTACAACCTCTCCACCGCCGACGGCGCGAGCATCGTGCAGTGGGCCGACGGCAACGGCACGAACCAGCAGTTCCGCCTCGCCGACTCCGACGGTGGTTACGTGCGGCTGCTCAACCGCAACTCCGGCAAGGCGGTCGAGGTGCAGAACGCGTCGACCACGGACGGCGGCAACATCGTGCAGTACAGCGACTGGGGCGGCGCCAACCAGCAGTGGCAGCTGGTGCGGGCCGACGGCGGGACCAGCCCGACGCCGAGCACCTCGGCGCCGGCCGGGCAGTTCACCAACCCGGTGGTCTGGCAGGACTTCGCCGACGGCGACATCATCCGTGTCGGCGACGCCTACTACTACTCCGCCTCGACCATGCACTACTCGCCGGGCGCGCCGATCCTGCGCTCCTACGACCTCGTGCACTGGGAGTACGCCGGGCACTCCGTGCCGAGCCTCGACTTCGACTCCAACGCCTACAACCTCAGCGGCGGCCGGGCCTACGTCAAGGGCATCTGGGCCTCGACGCTGAACTACCGTCCGAGCAACAGCACCTACTACTGGCTCGGCTGCGTGGAGTTCAACCGGACCTACGTCTACACCGCCTCGGCGGTCGACGGGACCTGGTCGAAGAAGGCCCGGATCAACTCCTGCTACTACGACGCCGGCATGCTCATCGACGACAACGACACCATGTACGTCGCCTACGGCAACAGCACCCTCAGCGTCGCGCAGCTGTCGGCGGACGGGACGAGCCAGGTCCGCTCGCAGCAGGTGTTCACCGCGCCGTCCGGCATCACGCTCGAGGGCTCACGGTTCTACAAGCGCAACGGGTACTACTACATCTGGGTCACCCGCCCCGCCAACGGGCAGTACGTGCTGCGCTCCTCCAGCCCGTGGGGCCCGTACGAGATGCGCCAGGTCCTGCTCAACACGCCCGGCCCCATCTCCGGCGGGGGCGTGCCGCACCAGGGCGGGCTCGTGCAGACCCAGAACGGCGACTGGTACTACATGGCGTTCACCGACGCCTACCCGGGCGGCCGGGTGCCGACGCTCGCGCCGATCACGTGGAGCGGCGACTGGCCGGTGCTGCAGACCGTCAACGGCGCGTGGGGCGTGAACTACCCGAGGCCGAACATCACGACCTCGAAGACCGTCAAGCCGATGGTCGGCACCGACACGTTCACCACCGCCGCGCTCGGCCCGCAGTGGGAGTGGAACCACAACCCGGACAACACCAGGTGGTCGTCCGGCAGCGGCCTGCGGCTGCAGACCGCGACCGTGACGAACGACCTGTACTCGGCCCGCAACACGCTGACCCAGCGCATCCAGGGCCCGTCCTCGACGGCGACCGTCGAGCTGGACTCCTCGGCGATGGCCGACGGGGACCGCTCCGGCCTGGCCATGCTGCGCGACTCCTCGGCCTGGATCGGTCTGCAGCGCGACAACGGGTCGACCCGCGTCACCATGGTGAACGGCTTGACCATGGACGGCAGCTGGAACACCACCGGCACGGGCTCGGTAGCGGCCTCGGCCGCCGTCACCGGCGGCCGGATCTGGCTGCGCGCCACCGCCGACATCCGGCCCGGCTCCGGGCGGCAGGCCCGGTTCTCCTACAGCACCGACGGCGTCAATTTCACCGCCCTCGGGCCGGCGTTCACGCTCAACAACGCCTGGCAGTTCTTCATGGGCTACCGCTACGCCGTCTTCAACTACGCCACCAGGTCGCTCGGTGGCGCCGTCACCGTGCGCTCGTTCACCCAGACCGCTTAGGAGTTTCCGTGCACAGCAAAGCCCTCGGCGCCATGCTGGCGGCGACGGTCGTGGCGGCCGGGGTGGTGGTCGCTGTCAACGCGACCTCCGCCTCGGCGGCGACCGTCGACACCACGGCGTGGTACACCCTCGTCAACCGCAACTCCGGCAAGGCCCTCGACGTCTGCGGCGCGTCCACCGCGGACGGTGCGTGCATCCAGCAGTACAGCCGCTCCGGCGGGCAGAACCAGCAGTGGCAGTTCGTCGACTCCGGTGGCGGCTACTACCGGCTCAAGGCGCGCCACTCGGGCAAGGTCCTCGACGTCTACAACCTCTCCACCGCCGACTCCGCCAAGCTCGTGCAGTGGACCGACGGCAACGGCACGAACCAGCAGTTCCGCCTCGCCGACTCCGACAGCGGCTACGTGCGGCTCATCAACCGCAACTCCAGCAAGGCCGTCGAGGTGCAGGGCGCCTCGACCGCCGACGGGGGAGCGGTCGTGCAGTACAGCGACTGGGGCGGCACCAACCAGCAGTGGCAGCTGGTCCGGGTCGACGGCACGACCCCGACCACGCCGGGCAACACGGGCGGGGGCTGTTCGCTGCCGTCGTCGTACCGGTGGTCGTCGACGGGTGCGCTGGCGAGTCCGGCGAATGGTTGGGTGTCGTTGAAGGACTTCACGAATGTGGTCTACAACGGGAAGCATCTGGTGTATGCCACGACGCATGACACGGGTTCGTCGTGGGGGTCGATGAATTTCGGTTTGTTCACGAACTGGTCGGACATGGGGTCGGCGAGTCAGAACCGGATGAGTTTCAGTGCGGTCGCGCCGACGTTGTTCTACTTCGCGCCGAAGAACGTCTGGGTGCTGACGTATCAGTGGGGTGGGACGGCGTTTTCGTACCGTACGTCGAGTGATCCGTCCAATCCGAATGGCTGGTCGGCGCAGCAGACGCTGTTCACGGGGAGTATTTCGGGTTCTGGGACGGGTCCGATCGATCAGACGATCATCGGTGACGGGTCGAACATGTATCTGTTCTTCGCCGGTGACAACGGCAAGATCTACCGGGCGAGCATGCCGATCGGGAACTTCCCGGGCAGTTTCGGTTCCAGTTACACGCAGGTGATGAGTGACTCGACCAACAACCTGTTCGAGGGGGTCGAGGTCTACAAGGTGCAGGGGCAGAACCAGTACCTGATGCTTGTCGAGGCGATCGGTGGTCAGGGGCGTTACTTCCGGTCGTTCACCGCGACGAGTCTGGGTGGGTCGTGGACGCCGCAGGCGGCCAGTGAGAGCAACCCGTTCGCGGGCAAGGCCAACAGTGGTGCGACCTGGACCAACGACATCAGCCACGGTGACCTGGTGCGCACCAACCCCGATCAGACCAAGACGATCGACCCGTGCAACCTGCAGCTGCTGTATCAGGGCCGGTCCCCGAGCTCCGGCGGCGACTACGGCCTGCTGCCCTACCGCCCGGGCGTGCTGACCCTGCAACGCTGACCGTCCCTCGGCGTAGTTCCGGTGGTCGCAGGCGGATCGGCGTCGCCTGCGGCCACCCGTCGAGGTCTCGCGAACACTTACGTACGACGGATCGAGAGGTACCGCCATGTCCTCCTTGTTTCTGTCCCGCCGCGGTCTGCTGACCGTGGCCGCCGCCTCCACCGTGGCGACCGCCGCCGGGCTGTCGAGGCCCGGCGCCGCCACGGCCACCAGCGGCCCGCAGAGCTACACCGCGGCCTGGTCGTCGGTCGACCAGCACCCGCCCGCGCCGGAGTGGTTCCAGGACGCCAAGTTCGGCATCTACTACCACTGGGGCGCCTTCAGCGTCCCGGCGTACGCCAGCGAGTGGTACCCGCGCAACATGTACAACAACGGCTCGAACGAGAACAACCACCACAAGGCCGTCTACGGCGATCCGTCGGTGTGGCCGTACCACAACTTCATCAACGGGGCCCGCGACAAGGCCGGCAACTTCGTGCAGTTCGCGCCGCGGCTCGTCTCCGCCGGTGGCAACTTCGACCCCGACGCGTGGGCCCAGCTGTTCGCCGACGCCGGCGCGAAGTTCGCCGGCCCGGTCGCCGAGCACCACGACGGCTTCTCCATGTGGAACAGCAGCGTCAACGAGTGGAACTCGGTCGCCAAGGGGCCGCGCCTGGACCTGCTGCGGCTGCACGCCGACGCCATCCGGGCCAAGGGCCTGCGGCTGTACGTCTCGCTGCACCACGCCTACAACTTCACCGGCTACTACCAGTGGGTCCCGCAGCAGTCGGACGCGAGCCTGCGCAAGCTCTACGGTCAGCTGGGCGCGGCCGAGCAGCAGCTGTGGTACGACAAGCTCCGTGAGGTCATCGACGGCTACCAGCCCGACATCATCTTCCAGGACTTCAACCTCGGCCAGGTGAGCGAGGCGCAGCGGCTGAACTTCCTGTCGTACTACTACAACCGCGCGGTCGCGTGGAACCGGGACGTGGCCGCCACCTACAAGGACGGCTTCAACAACCGCGGCGAGGTCTACGACTTCGAGCGCGGCGGCCCGGCCGACATCCAGAGCCCGTACTGGCTCACCGACGACAGCGTCTCGAGCTCGAGCTGGTGCTACACCAACGGCATCGGCTACTACCCGGCCACCGCGCTGCTGCACGCCCTGCTCGACCGGGTCAGCAAGAACGGCACGATGGTGCTCAACATCGCCCCGATGGCCGACGGCACGATCCCGTCCGGGCAGCGCAGCATCCTGCTCGCGATCGGCGATCACCTCAAGCGCTTCGGCGAGTCGGTTTACGCGACCCGGGCCTGGACCGTCTACGGCGAGGGCCCGACGCAGATGGGCGGCGGCTCCTTCCAGACCCCGCGCACCGGCACCGCCCAGGACATCCGGTTCACCCGCAGCAAGGACAACCGGGTGCTGTACGCCACCGTGCTGGGCTGGCCCGGCAGCACCCTGCACATCACGACGCTGAGCTCGAACCGGATCAACCTCGGCTCGCTCAGCGCCGTGGAACTGCTCGGCTCGACGGCCGGCACCGCCATCAACCTGCCGACCCGCGTCCAGGACGGCTCCGGCCTGCACATCACGATGCCCTCGTCGAGCGCTCCGTACAGCGCCGGCGCGTACGTGGTCCGGCTGACGTTCTCGGGCCAGATCCCCGCCCTCGGCAACGGCGGGACCACGACCGGCTGGGTCCGCATCGCCAACGCCACGACCGGCCTGGTGCTCGACAGCGGCGGCAGCGTCGCGTCCGGGTCGGTGCTCAAGCAGTGGAACTACGACGGCAGCACGAACCTGCAGTGGCAGATCGTCGACCTCGGCACCGGCTACGTCCGCATCGTCAACCGCACCAACGGGATGGTCGCCGACAGCTGGGGCAACACCGCCAACGGCGCGAACGCGATGCAGGCGGCGTGGAACGGCGGCAACAACCAGCAGTGGCGGCTCAACAGCGTCGGCAACGGGCGGTACCAGATCATCAACCGCGGCACCGGCACGGCCCTCGACGGCGCCGGCAACGCCACCGTCGGGTCCACCGTCGTGCTGTGGGCGCCGAACGGCAGCACCAACAACCAGTGGACCATCACCGCCGTCTGAAGGGGCGCCACCCGTGCTACGCAACAAACCTCTCGCCGCGCTGGCCGGTGTGCTGCTGGCCGCGGCCGGCGTCGTCGTGGCGGCCGCCGGGCCGGTCGCGGCCGCCACGTCCATCACCGTCAACGGCTCCTCGGGCGGCCGGACGTTCGACGGCGTCGGCGCGGTCAGCGGCGGCGGCGGCAACAGCCGGCTGCTGATCGACTACCCCGAACCGCAGCGCGGCCAGATCCTCGACTACCTGTTCAGCCCGGCCTACGGCGCCGCCCTGCAGATCCTCAAGGTCGAGATCGGCGGCGACACCAACTCGACGAGCGGCTCGGAGCCCAGCCACGCGCACTTCCGCGGCGACCTGAACTGCAACCGCGGCTACGAGTGGTGGATCATGGAGCAGGCCAAGGCCCGCAACCCCGGCATCAAGCTGGCCGGCCTGGCCTGGGGTGCGCCGGGCTGGATCGGCAACGGCAACTTCATGTCCACGGACATGATCGACTACCTGATCTCGTGGCTCGGCTGCGCGCGACAGCACAACCTCACCATCGACTACCTCACCGCGGCCCAGAACGAGAAGCGCACCGACGCCAACTGGACCATCAGCCTGCGCAGCGCGCTCAACGCCAACGGGTACAGCGGCGTGAAGATCATCTTCGGGGACGACTACCCCGGCAGCTGGAACCCGGCCAACGCCGTCGCGAGCAACGCGTCCCTGCGCAACGCCATCGACGTGCTCAGCGGCCACTACCCGTGCGGCTACCTCAGCGCCCAGACCACCTGCACGGTGTCGGCCAACGCCCTCAACTCCGGCGAGACGCTGTGGGACAGCGAAGGCGGCTCGCAGGACTACAACGACGGCGCCAAGCCCCTCGCGCGCGGCATCAACCGCGGCTACATCGACGGGAAGATGACCGCCTACCTCAACTGGGACCTCATCGCCGCGGTCACCCCGAACGTGCCGTGGAGCACCGTCGGGCTGGTGCTGGCCAACCAGCCGTGGTCGGGCTGGTACGCCGTCGGCAAGGACACCTGGGCCCTGGCCCACACCACCCAGTTCACCGCGCCCGGCTGGAAGTACCTCGACTCCTCCAGCGGCTACATCGGCGGCAACCGCGGCAACGGCAGCTACGTCAGCCTGAAGTCGACGAACAACACCGACTACAGCACCATCATCGAGACCATGGACGCGACCGCCGCGCAGACGCTCAACTTCACCGCCACCGGCGGGCTGTCCACCGGCACCGTGCACGTCTGGTCGACCAACCTCAACTCCGGCAACGCCGCGGACCAGTTCCGCCACGCCGCCGACATCACGCCCACCGGGGGCGCGTTCTCCCTGACCGTCCAGCCCGGCTACCTCTACTCCATCACCACCACGACCGGACAGGGCAAGGGCACCGCGACCAGCCCCGCCCAGGGCGCGCTGGCGCTGCCCTACACCGACACCTTCGACGGCTACGCCGCCGGCCGGCTGCCCAGATACCTGCAGGACATGCAGGGCGCGTTCGAGACCGCCGCGTGCGGGGCCGGCCGCTCCGGCCTGTGCCTGCGGCAGTCCTCGCCCCAGGCGCCGATCACCTGGAAGACTCTCGCCGACCCCAGCACCTACGGCGGCAACCTGTCCTGGGCCAACTACACCGTCTCCGCCGACGCGCTGCTGGAGAAGTCCGGCTACGTGCAGCTCGAGGGCCGGGTCGGCGGCCAGAACCTCGACCCGATCGGCAACCAGAACGCCTACTACCTGCGCGTCACCGACGGCGGCGCCTGGTCGATCCTGCGCAACAGCAGCAGCGGCAACCTCACCACCCTTCGCAGCGGTACGGTCGCGGCGCTGGGCCTGAACCGCTGGCACAGTCTGGCGCTCGGCTTCTCGGGCAGCACGATCACCGCGACGATCGACGGCACCACGGTCGGCAGCGTCACCGACGGCGCCTACGGCTCGGGCCAGGTCGGCTTCGGCACCAGCCAGGGCGAGACCGCCCAGTTCGACAACCTCTCCGTCGTGGCCGGCCCCGGCGGCTCCGGCGGCGCCACGGCCCCGCTGCGCAACCTCAACGCCGGCCGCTGCCTCGACGTCCCGTCGCAGGCACAGACCAACGGCACCCGGCTGGCGCTGTGGGACTGCAACGGCGGCGCCAACCAGCAGTGGACGCTCACCGGCGGCAAACAGCTGCAGGTGTACGGCACCAAGTGCCTCGACGCCGAGGGCGCGGCGACGGCCCCCGGCACCAGGGTCGTCATCTGGGACTGCAACGGCCAGTCCAACCAGCAGTGGAACGTCAACGCCGACGGCACCGTCACCGGCGTGCAGTCCGGCCTGTGCCTCGACGCGAGCGGTGCCGGGACGGCCAACAGCACCCCGGTGGTCCTGTGGACCTGCAACAACGGCAGCAACCAGCTGTGGACCCGAAGCTGATCCCTGATCGACGCACGTCTCGCAGGCCGCCCCAGGGGGCGGCCTGCGCCTTGTGACTCCGGTGTATCCCGGTGGCCGGGTCCTCGGCGGCTCGTCGCGTCCGCCGGCGGTTCCTACCCGGCCGCCGGGTCACGCGCGGCGGCGACGGCTCGCGCCCGGCGCCGGGCAGCCGCGACCCTCCTGGTCGTGTCCCGGATCACCAGCTGCGGCGGGAGGGCGCGGTCGAGGTCCTGGCCCACCAGTCCGCCGTGCCCGGTGACGGCGTCAAGCTCCAGCAGCGCCGTGACACAGCGCCGGCCGATCTCGTCGTAGTCCTGCCGGACCGTGGTCAGCGGCGGGTGGAGGTATGCCGCCTCCGGGATGTCGTCGAAGCCCACGACGCTGACGTCGTCGGGCACGCGGATGCCCCGCTCGGCGAAGGCGCGCAGCACGCCGACGGCCATCTGGTCCCCAGCGGCGAAGACCGCCGTCACGTCCGCGCGGCGGGCCAGTTGGAGCCCGGCGGCGTAGCCGGACTCGGCGCTCCAGTCGCCCTCGAGCATCGACGGCGACGGGCGGCGGAACGCGCGATGTGCCGCCCGCCAGCCCGCGATGCGGCTGTGCGTCTCCGGCCAGTCGTCCGCGCCCGACACGTGCCACACCTGCGCGTGCCCGAGCCGCAGCAGGTGCGACACCGCGGCCCGGGCCCCCGCGGCCTGGTCCGTGACGATCGCGGGGACCGTCCCGGACGTGTCGGACTGGATGGCGACGACGGGCACATTCCCGGCGAGCCGCAGCAGCGCGGTCGGCGGGAGCGACGCGGCGGCGATCACCCCGGTGACGGCCTGGCTGCCCAGGGTGGCCAGCGCCGCGGCCACGGTGTGCTGGTCGGCCCGGCGCAGCGACTCGACCCGCAGGCTGTAGCCCGCCGTGCGCGCGGCGCGCTCGATGCCCAGCAGCGCCGAGGAGGCTCCGTGCACGGCCCGGTCGCGGGTGATCACGCCGATCACCCGCGACCGGACGCGCCCGGGCTGACGCCGATCCGTTGGGAGCACCGTCAGCGGTACCCTCGGCGGGGAGTGCACGCAGGCAACGGGGGTCCCTCCAGGGCTCTGCCGGTCGCGGCCGGCCGGTCGGTCTTTCGCGAATACATGCGGAAGTGTTAGCGCTCACTTCGCCGATGTCAACCGACGTCCTCGCCGGCCGTCGTCGCGCGACGGCCGGGCCCGGTGGGGGTGCCGCCGGTGCGGCGCGAGCCGTGGGCTCAGCCGGTCGGCGCGGTGGTGAGGCGGGCCGCGGTCCAGGAGATCGGGGGCAGCCGGAGCGTCGCCGTGTGGCCGTCGACGGTCACGTCCTCGGCGGGCCGCAGCGTGACGCGGTCGGGCCGGTCGCGGGTGTTGGTGGCGCGCACGTCGTCGTCCCACAGCGTCCACGACCCGGCCGGCCGGGCCGGTGCCCCGAAGGCCCGCAGATCGACGGTCAGTTCCACCGGCCGGGCCTGGTCGCGGTTGACCGCGAACAGTGCCAGGGCGCCGGTGGCGGCGTCGTAGGTGGCGACGGCGTCGACGATCGGGGCCTCGCCGTAGCGGGAGGTCTCGTACCCGGGCGCGTCGACGGTCGTGCGCAGGACGACGCCGCGGGCCAGGGCGGCGGTGCGCGCGAACGGGTGGAAGATGCTCTGCCGCCAGGCCGGCCCCCCGGGTTCGGTGCGGATCGGCGCGATGACGTTGACGAGCTGGGCCTGGCAGGCGGCGGTGACCCGGTCGCTGTGCCGCAGCAGCGAGATCAGCAGGTTGCCCACCACGACCGCGTCGGCGACGTTGTATTCGTCCTCGATCACCGGCGCGGCGACCTGCCACTGCGTGGGCGTCGGCCGGGCCTGGAAGCGGGACATGTACCAGACGTTCCACTCGTCGAAGGAGAGCTGCATCTTCTTGCGGCTGCGCAGCCGGGCTCCGACGCTGTCGGCGGTGGCCACGATGCTGTCGACGAAGTGGTCCATGTCGGTGGCGCACGCCAGGAACGAGCCGAGGTCGCCGTCGTGCTCCTCGTAGTAGGCGTGGCAGGAGACGTAGTCGACCAGGTCGTACGCCTCCTCCAGGACCGTGGCCTCCCAGGCGCCGAACGTCGGCATGCCGGAGCCGGAGCTGCCACAGGCCACCAGCTGCAGGCCCGGCTCCGCGGCGCGCAGGGCGCGGGCGGTGGCGGCGGCGAGCCGGCCGTATTCGCGGGCACTCTTGTGCCCGATCTGCCACGGCCCGTCGAGCTCGTTGCCCAGGCACCACATGGAGATGCCGTACGGCTCCTCGGCGCCGTTGGCCCGGCGCAGGTCGGCCAGGCGGGTGCCGGCGGGCTGGTTGCAGTACTCGTGGACGTCCAGAGCCTCCTGCACGCCGCGGGTCCCGAGGTTCACCGCGTACATGATCTCCACGTCGGCCTTGGCCGCCCACCGGGCGAACTCGTCGATGCCGACCTCGTTCGTCTCGATGCCGTGCCAGGCCAGGTCGCGGCGGCGGGGGCGGTGCTCGCGCGGCCCCACACCGTCCTCCCAGCGGTATCCGGAGACGAAGTTCCCGCCGGGGTAGCGCACCGTGGTGACGCCGAGCTCGCGGGTCAGGGCCAGGACGTCGGTGCGGAACCCGTCCTCGTCGGCGAGCGGGTGGCCGGGCTCGTAGATGCCGGTGTAGACGCACCGGCCCATGTGCTCGACGAAGGAGCCGAAGGTGCGGCGGCTGACCGGGGCGACGACGGCGGCGGGGTCGAGGGTGACACGCACTTGCAGCATCGATGTCCTTTGCGGAGTGTCCGGTTCATGATGAGGGTCCCGATGGTCAAGCCGCCACAGCTCCTGGTCACGGCCCGGGACGGCGGACCGGCCGGCCCGTCCGTGACGCGGTGCCCACCGGCGGCGGCGCGCTCGGCCGTCAGGCGGTCCCGAGTCGCTGGCGGCGCTGCTGATTCGCGGTGGCGGCGGGATCGTCGAGCGCGTCGAGGAGGCTGGTGAGCAGCTCTTGCAGGAGCTCCCGCTCGCCGGCGGCGATGGCCAGCGTGCTCGTGCTCGCATCGATCTGCTGGCTGATGCGCTGGTGGAGCCGGCGACCGCGCGGGGTGAGGTGCGCACGGACCCGGCGGCGGTCGATCTCGTCGCCGCGCCGGTAGACGAGATTGTCCTCGACGAGGTGGTCGACCAGCTTGGTGAGCGTGGCGGGCGGCAGGAACGCGTGCTCGGCGATCTCGGTCATGTGGTGGCCCGCACCGTCGGAGAGCAGGCTGATGACGCGCCAGGCGTCGAGGGAGTGCCCCTCCACATCGAGGATCGTGGTGAGGCGACGGCTCAGCAGCCGCTCCGCTCGCGTCAGCAGCTGGGTCAGGTCCTGGGGCCGACCAGCGCGCGCATCGGTCATGACACTCCTCGGGCCGGCGGGGCAAGGCCATGCTACAGAACGGCCGCATCTGCGGGAACGCTCTGGAGATCCTGCACCGCGCGGGGAAGCATGTCGCTATGTCTCGGTCTGGCCGGCTGGTGCCCGGTCCGGTGCCCGGCCCCGTCTCCTCCGGGCCGCCGGTGGCATTTGCGCGCGAGCGCTCCGAGCTGCTGGAGATCGGCGACGAGACGGTGGCGGTGGCCCTGGTCGTGCCGCTGCAGGGCACCGCCGGAATCTTCGGGCCGAGCTGTGAGCTGTGTGCCGAGCTGGCGGTCGAGGAGGTCAACCGGGCCGGGGGCGTGCTGGGGCGGGAACTGCGGTTGGTGCCGGTCGACGGCGGCGCCGCGCCGCAGCGGGTGGCGGCCGAGGTGGATGCGCTCGTGTCGTCGGGGGCCGTGCAGGGGGTCACCGGGTGGCACATCTCCTCGGTGCGCCAGGCGGTGGCGCCCCGGATCGCGAACCGGGTGCCGTACGTGTACACGGCCCTGTACGAGGGCGGCGAGCGCACCGACGGGGTCTTCCTGACCAGCGAGACGCCCGACATCCAGCTGTACCCGGCGATGCGGACACTGGCGCAGGAGCGCAGGCTCCGGCGATGGTTCATCGTCGGCAACGACTACGTGTGGCCCAGGCGCTCCGCGCAGGCCGCCCGGCGCTATGCGGCCCGGTCCGGCGCCCGCATCTGTGGCGAGGCGTACGTGCCGCTCGGCACCCACGACTTCGCCGACGTGCTGCGGCGGGTCGAGCGGGCCGGGGCGGACGCGGTGCTGATGCTGCTCGTCGGCAACGACGCGGTGCGGTTCAACCGTGCGTTCGCCCGGGCCGGGCTCGACCAGCGGTGTGTGCGGCTGAGCACGCTCATGGACGAGAACATGTTGCTGGGCAGCGGCGGGGCGGCGACGCACGGCCTGTTCAGCACCGCGGGGTTCTTCGCATCGCTGGTCACCGCCGAGAACCTGGACTTCCACGCGCAGTACGCGCGCCGGTTCGGGGTCGACGCCCCGCCGCTGGGCAGCCTGGGCGAGTCGTGCTACGAGGGTGTCCTGCTGCTGGCCGCGCTGATCGAACAGGCCCGGTCGCTCGATGTGCGGGCCATCGGCGCCAGCGCCGAGTCGGTGTCTTTCGAGGGGCCGCGCGGATTGTTGCGTATGCGGCGCCGCCACGTTCGCCAGCGCATTTACCTGGCCGAGGCGCGCGGCCTCGTTTTCGATGTGGTCGCCCAATTGCCGGCGGGGCCGCCGGACGCTTGACAGCGCCCGCGATCGGCACCGAAGATGCTTCCTGCGTGAAGCATCTGCCGGAGTTCCGCACGTCTCGGCTCCGTGCTGCCGGATGTCGTCCTGCCCCTGCCGGGACCGCGCGAATCCGTGTGCATGAAAGGCCAGCCGATTGGCTGGCTATTTTTCTTTCCGTGCGGAAGCGGCGTGGAGAAGAACGCGGAAACGGCCAATTAAGGGCCGTGCAATCTCACTGAAATCAATCTCACCGACGCTGAGCGTGCCCATCCGGTAGGGCGCGACACCCGCTCCGCGCGGCCACGAGCCGCGGCGCCGGTGTCCGGCCACGGCACTGTCCCGCGCTGTTTCCCGACCGTGGCTCCGCAGCGTTGCGGGCCCTGTCGCCGACTTCTTCTGATGCTCATCCTCCCGTTGAGGCAAGGAGACTTCATGTCCTGGATTCGCGGACGCCGCGCGGCGGCGTTGGCAGCGATGCTGGCCGCCACCGTGACGCTCGCCGCGTGCGGCAGCAAGACCGGCGAGAGCGCGACCGGCGGTGGCGCGACCGCCGATACGGCGGGCGACACCGTCAAGGTGGGCCTGCTGAACTCGCTGTCGGGCACCATGGCCATCAGCGAGGTCACCGTGCGCGACTCCCTGCGGCTCGCCGTCGAGGAGATCAACGCCACCGGTGGCGTGCTCGGCAAGAAGATCCAGCCGATCAGCGAGGACGGCGCCTCCGACTGGCCCACCTTCGCCGAGAAGGCGGAGAAGCTCATCAAGCAGGACAAGGTCGCCGCCGTCTTCGGCTGCTGGACCTCGGCCAGCCGCAAGGCCGTCAAGCCGGTCTTCGAGAAGAACAAGGCGCTGCTGTTCTATCCGGTGCAGTACGAGGGGCTCGAGCAGTCGCCGTACATCTTCTACACCGGCGCCACCACCAACCAGCAGATCGTGCCCGGCCTGGACTACCTGAAGTCGCAGGGCAAGACCTCGATCTACCTCGTCGGCAGCGACTACGTGTTCCCGCGGACGGCGAACAAGATCATCAAGGCGTACGCGGCCGCCAACGGGATGACCGTGCTCGGCGAGGACTACGCGCCGCTCGGCTCCACCGAGTTCGGCACGATCGTCAACAAGGTCAAGGCGTCCAAGGCCGCCGCGGTCTTCAACACCCTCAACGGCGACAGCAACGTGGCCTTCTTCAAGGAGTACAAGTCGGCCGGTCTGACCGCCGCCTCGATGCCCGTCGTGTCGGTCTCGATCGCCGAGGAGGAGGTCAAGAGCATCGGCACGCAGTACCTCGACGGCCAGCTCACCGCCTGGAACTACTACCAGACGACGCCCGGCGCGGCCAACGAGAAGTTCGTCAAGGCGTACAAGGCCAAGTACGGGGCGGACAAGCCGACGTCCGACCCGATGGAGGCCGCGTACGTCTCGGTCTACCTCTGGAAGGCCATGGTCGAGAAGGCCGGCTCCTTCGACGTGGAGAAGGTCAAGGCCGCCTCCGACGGCGTCGTGCTCGACGCGCCCGAAGGCAAGGTCACCGTCGACGGCGCGACCCAGCACATCTACAAGACGGCGCGGATCGGCAAGGTCGGCGCGGACGGCTTGATCACCGAGGTGTGGAACTCCGGTCAGCCGGTCAAGCCGGACCCGTACCTCAAGGGCTATCCCTGGGCGACCGGCCTGTCCTGACGAGCACCGCGGTCCGGTGGCGCAGGCGGCCCCGTCCTGCGCCACCCGCCCGCGGCGGCCCACCCCGATCCTCGGCGAATGGACATCACCCATGGTCATCGTCAGTCAACTGTTCACCGGCGTCAGCATCGGCGCGGTACTGCTGCTCATCGCCCTCGGCCTGGCGCTCACGTTCGGCCAGATGAACGTCATCAACATGGCGCACGGCGAGTTCATCATGGCCGGCGCCTACACCGTGTACGTGCTGCAGCAGCTCATCACCGATGCCGGCGTCTCGCTCCTCGTCGCACTGCCGGTCGCCTTCCTCGTCGCCGGTGCGATGGGGGTGTTGCTCGAAATGCTGCTCATCCGCCGGCTGTACACGCGTCCACTGGACACACTGCTGGTCACCTGGGGTGTGTCACTGATCCTGCAACAGGCGGCGCGGGACATCTTCGGCGCCCCGAACGTCCAGACCCGGGCCCCCGACCTGCTCACCGGCAACATCAAGATCACCGGCGACCTGGTCCTGGCGAACAACCGGCTGTTCATCCTCGCCCTCGCGCTGGCCGCCGTGGCCGCGCTGACGCTGGTCCTGCGCTTCAGCTCGCTGGGCCGGCGGATCCGGGCGGTGGTGCAGCATCGCGACCTCGCCGCCGTCTCCGGCATCCCGACCGCCCGGGTCGACCGGCTCACGTTCTTCATCGGCTCGGGCCTCGCCGGCGTGGCCGGGGTGGCCCTCACGATGCTCGGCCCCATCGGCCCCACCATGGGCACGAACATCATCATCGACGCGTTTCTCGTCGTGGTGGTGGGCGGGATCGCGCAGATCAAGGGCACCGTCATCGTCGCCTTCGTGCTCGGCGTGCTGCAGTCGACGGTCGAGTACTCCACGACGGTGAGCGTGGCGAAGGTCGGCGTCTTCATCGCCATCGTGGCGTTCCTGCAATGGCGGCCCCAGGGGCTGTTCACCCTACGAACCCGGAGTCTCACATGACCGGTCCGAAGACCTCGCTCCTCGCGCCGGGCCGATGGACGCGGACGGTAGCGGGATTCGCCGTCGGCGCGGTGCTGCTCTTCGCGGTCGCGCCGGTGGCACTGTCGGACTTCCGGCTCAGTCTGCTGGCCAAGTACCTGTGCCTGGCGATGGTCGCGATCGGCATCGGGCTGGCGTGGGGACGCGGCGGCCTGCTCACCCTCGGCCAGGGGGTGTTCTTCGGGCTGGGCGGCTACGCGATGGCCATGCATCTCAAGCTCGCCGACGCCGGACCGGGCAACATGCCGGACTTCATGGAGTTGTACGGCCAGCTCGACGCCCTGCCATGGTGGTGGCGCCCGTTCGCCAGCCCGTACTTCGCCCTGCCCGCGGCCGTGCTCCTGCCGATGGCCGTGGCGTACCTGCTCGGCTCGCTGGTCTTCCGCCGCCGGGTCCGCGGCGCGTACTTCGCGATCCTGTCGCAGGCGCTCGCGGCCGCGCTGGCGATCTTCCTCATCGGGCAACAGGGCACCACCGGCGGTACCAATGGACTCACCGACTTCCAGGGGTTCTTCGGGTACGCCCTGGACGACCCGGTCAACCAGCGGATGGTGTACTTCATCATCGCCGGCGCGCTGCTGCTCCTGCTGGCGCTGGCGAGGCACCTGATGCACAGCCGCTACGGCGAACTGCTCGTCGCGGTCCGCGACGCCGAGGAGCGGGTCCGCTTCCTCGGCTACGACCCCGCCAACGTCAAGCTCGTCGCCTACGTCACGGCCGCGGGCATGGCGGGCCTGGCCGGCGCGCTGTTCGTGCCGGCGGTCGGCATCATCAATCCCGCGCTCATCGGGATCGTGCCGTCGATCGAGTTCGTCATCGGCGTCGCGGTCGGTGGCCGGGCCACGCTGCTCGGCCCCGTGCTCGGCGCGGTGGCCGTGGCGTGGGCGCGGACCTCCCTGTCGGAGCAGTTCCCGGCCGCCTGGACCTATCTGCAGGGGCTGTTGTTCGTGCTCGTCGTCGCCTTCCTGCCCGGTGGCCTGGCGTCACTGGTCCGGCGTGTCCGCGCCCGGCGCCGCGCCTCGCAGACCGTTCCCGCCCAGGAGGTGCCGGCATGACCGACGAGCCGGCCGGACTGCAGATCCGGGATCTGCGGGTGGTCTTCGACGGCTTCGCCGCCGTCGACGGGGTCAGCCTCGACGTGCGCCCCGGCGACCTCCGCTTCCTCATCGGGCCCAACGGGGCCGGCAAGACGACGCTGGTCGACGCCGTCACGGGGCTGGTCAAGGCGACCGGATCGGTGCGCTTCGGCGACCGGGAACTGCTCGGCCGGCCGGTGCACCGCATCGCGCGGCTCGGCGTCGGCCGGACGTTCCAGACGGCGACGGTGTTCGAGGAGCTGACCGTGCTGCAGAACCTCGACATCGCCGCCGGCGCCGGACGCGGCCGGCTCACCATGCTCCGCCGCCGGCGCGGCGTGCCGCCCGAGGTGGCCGAGGCGCTGGAGACGATCGGCCTCACCGCGCGGCGCGACCACCTCGCCGGCACCCTCGCGCACGGGCAGAAGCAGTGGCTGGAGATCGGCATGCTCCTGGTCCAGGACGTGCGGCTGCTGCTGCTCGACGAGCCGGTCGCCGGGATGAGCCAGGACGAGCGCGATGCCACGGGCGAACTGCTCGGCGTCGTCGCCCGGGACCGGACCGTCGTGGTCATCGAGCACGACATGGACTTCCTGCGGCGCTTCGCCCGGACGGTCACCGTCCTGCACGTGGGCCGGGTCCTCTCCGAGGGCACCGTGGCCGAGGTGCAGGCCGATCCACGGGTGCAGGAGGTCTATCTGGGACACGCCCCCGAGGCGGGCGACACGACCTCGGCGACGGCCGGGCGGGAGGCGTGATGCTGCAGTTCGACGACGTCCACGTCGGCTACGGCCGCAGCATGGTGCTGCACGGCGTCTCCGCCGACGTGCCGGTCGACGGGGTGGCCGCGGTCCTGGGCCACAACGGGGCCGGCAAGAGCACACTGCTGCGCGCGGCCATCGGGCTGCTCACTCCCAAGCGCGGGACGATCAGCCTGGACGGGGAGGACATCAGCCGCCTGGCCCCGCACCAGCGGGTCGCCCGGGGTATGGCGTACGTGCCCCAGGGGCAGCAGTGCTTCCCGCATCTGACCACCGCCGAGAACCTCCAGCTGGTCGCCGACGGCCGCGCGGGCGGCCGGGCCGCCATCGACGAGGCGCTGGAGATGTTCCCGGCGCTGCCGCCCCTGCTCGGCCGGCGGGCGGGCCTGCTGTCCGGCGGTCAGCGCCAGCAGCTGGCCATCGCCCGGGCGTTGATCACCAGGCCGAAGGTGCTGCTGCTCGATGAGCCGACCGAAGGCATCCAGCCCACCGTCGTGGCGGAGATCGAGCAGACGATCCTGGCGCTGGCCGGGCGCGGCGGCATGTCCGTGCTCCTCGTCGAGCAGCACATCGGCTTCGCGCTCAACGCGGCCGGGAGATACTACGTTCTGGAGGCCGGCCGGGTCACCTCGTCCGGTCGCGGCGGCGAGCAGGCCCGAGCCGCGGTCCGCTCGGCCCTCTCCGTCTGATCCGGAAGGACGACATGTTCCTGACCCCGCACGAGCAGGAGCGCCTGCTCATCCACGTCGCCGCCGACGTGGCCCGCCGACGGCGCGAGCGCGGCCTGCGGCTCAACCACCCCGAGGCGGTCGCCGTCATCACCGCGTTCCTGCTGGAGGGCGCACGCGACGGCCGCACCGTCGTCGAGCTCATGGAGGCCGGCCGCCACGTGCTGACCCCGGCCGACGTCCTCGACGGGATCCCCGAGATGCTGAAGGAGGTGCAGGTGGAGGCGACGTTCCCGGACGGTACCAAGCTGGTGACGGTGCACCACCCGATCGGTTGATCCCCGGCGAGATCCTCCCGGCCGGTGAGCCGGTGGAGATCAACGCCGGGCGTCCGACGACGACCCTGCTGGTCACCAACACCGCCGACCGCCCCGTGCAGGTCGGCTCGCACTACCACTTCGCCGAGGCCAACCCGGGCCTGGAGTTCGACCGGTCCGCGGCTTGGGGGCAGCGCCTCGCCGTCCCGGCCGGGACCGCGGTGCGCTTCGAGCCCGGCGTGAGCCGGCAGGTCGAGCTGGTGCCGCTGGGCGGCGCGCGGATCGTGCCGGGGCTGCGCGGCGAATGTGGGGGACCCCTGTGAACGCGCCCGCCCGCGGCGCGCACCCGCACGACCGGAAGGCAACGCAGTGACGCTGCTGGACCGGCGGCGCTACGCCGCCCTGTACGGCCCGACGACCGGCGACCGCATCCGGCTCGCCGACACCAACCTGCTCATCGAGGTCGAGTCGGACCACTGCGCCGGCGGCGACGAGGCCGTCTTCGGCGGCGGCAAGGTGATACGCGAGTCGATGGGGCAGTCCCGGGCCACCCGCGCCGAAGGCACCCCCGACACCGTCATCACCGGCGCGGTGATCCTGGACCACTGGGGCATCGTCAAGGCGGACGTCGGCATCCGCGACGGCCGGATCGTGGCGATCGGCAAGGCCGGCAACCCCGACACCATGGACGGCGTCCACCCCGGCCTGGTGATCGGACCCTCCACCGAGATCATCGCCGGCAACGGCAAGATCCTCACCGCCGGGGCCGTCGACACGCACGTGCACTTCATCTGCCCGCAGCTCGTGACCGAGGCACTCGCCGCCGGCGTGACGACGCTGGTCGGCGGGGGAGTCGGCCCGGCGGAGAGCAGCAAGGCCACCACCGTCACCTCCAACGCCTGGCACCTGGCCCGCATGCACGAGGCGCTCGACGTGTGGCCGGTCAACGTCCTGCTGCTGGGCAAGGGCAACACCGTCTCCGAGGACGCGATGTGGGAGCAGCTGCGGGCCGGGGCGGGCGGCTTCAAGCTGCACGAGGACTGGGGTACCACGCCGGCCGCCATCGACGCGTGCCTGCGCGTCGCCGACGCCTCCGGGGTCCAGGTGTCCATCCACACCGACACGCTCAACGAGGCGGGATTCGTCCAGGACACCCTGCGGGCGATCAACGGACGGGCCATCCACGCGTACCACACCGAGGGTGCCGGCGGTGGCCACGCGCCCGACATCATCACGGTCGCCGCACACCCCAACGTGCTGCCGTCGTCGACGAACCCCACCCGGCCGTACACCCACAACACGCTGGCCGAGCACCTGGACATGCTCATGGTGTGCCACCATCTGTCCCCGTCCATCCCGGAGGACCTCGCGTTCGCCGAGAGCCGGATCCGGCCCTCGACGATGGCCGCGGAGGACCTGCTGCACGACCTCGGGGCCATCTCGATCATCGGCTCGGACTCGCAGGCGATGGGGCGCATCGGCGAGGTGGTCATGCGGACCTGGCAGACGGCCCACGTCATGAAGGACCGGGTCGGCGCGCTGCCGGGCGACGGGGCGGCCGACAACCACCGCGCCCGCCGCTACGTGGCCAAATACACCATCTGCGCGGCGATGGCCAACGGGCTGGAGGCCGAGGTCGGCTCGGTGGAGGCCGGCAAGCTCGCCGACCTGGTGCTCTGGGACCCCGCCTTCTTCGGCGTCCGGCCGCAGCTGGTGATCAAGGGCGGCCTGATCGCCTGGGCGCAGATGGGCGACGCCAACGCCTCCATTCCCACCCCGCAACCGATGCTGCCGCGGCCGATGTTCGGTGCCTACGGCGTCGCCGCGCCGGCGACCAGCGTCGCGTTCGTCGCCCCGGCGGCGCTGGAGGCGGGGCTGGAACTGGACGTCAAACGCCGGCTCGTGCCGGTCGCGAACGTGCGCTCCCGCGGCAAGGCCGACCTTCCGCACAACAACGCCATGCCGCGCATCGAGGTCGAGCCCGACACCTTCAACGTCCGCATCGACGGGGCGGTGGTCGACCCGGACCCGGTCACCGAACTGCCCATGACGCAGCGGTACTTCCTGTTCTGACGATGGACGCCACGACCACGACCCTGCTGCTGCTCGCCGACGGCCGGTTCCCGTCCGGCGGCCACGCGCACTCCAACGGCCTCGAGGCCGCGGTGGCCGCCGGGCGGGTCACCGGCGCCGGCGAACTGGAGGCGTTCCTGCGGGGCCGCCTGGCCACCGCCGGCCCGGTGGCGGCGGCCTTCGCCGCGGCCGCCCGGCTCGCGGCAGCCGCGGCGGACGGCGACCTGGCCGGGCTCGACGCCGAACTGGACGCCCGCACCCCCTCGCCCGCGCAGCGGCTGGCCTCCCGCCGGCAGGGCCGGGCGCTCTTGCGGGCCGGCCGGCTGACCTGGCCCGCGCCGCTGTTCGACCGGGCACCGCGGCACCCCGACGGGTGCCATCACCCGATCGCGCTCGGGCTCACCGCGGCGGCGGCGAACCTGACCGCCGAGCAGGCCGCGACGATCGCGACCTACGGCATCATCACCGGTGCCGCCAGCGCCGCCGTGCGCCTGCTCGGCCTCGACCCGTACCAGGCGCAGGCGCTCCTGGCCCGGCTGGCCGCCGCCTGTGACGCGGTGGCCGTCCAAGCGGCCACCGATGCCCGCGAACAGAACCCTGCCGACCTGCCGGCCACCACCGGGCCGCTGGCCGACATCCACGCCGAAACTCACGCCACCTGGGAGGTGCGTCTCTTTGCGTCCTGACATCGTGCACGACGAGACCGTTCCGCACAGCCACCCGCACCCCGACGTCGATCCGCACGCCCCGCTCGCCCCGGCCGGGCGAGCGCTGCGCATCGGCATCGGCGGTCCCGTCGGATCGGGCAAGACCGCCCTGGTCGCCGCGCTGTGCCGGGCCCTCGGCGGGGAGCTGAGCCTCGGCGTGGTGACCAACGACATCTACACCACCGAGGATGCCGACTTCCTGAAACGCAACGCGGTCCTGCCGCCCGAGCGCATCCGCGCGGTGGAGACCGGCTGCTGCCCGCACACCGCCATCCGCGACGACATCTCCGCCAACCTCGACGCCGTCGAGGAACTGGAGACGATGCTCGGGCCGTTGGACCTGGTCCTGGTGGAGAGCGGCGGCGACAACCTCACCGCCACGTTCAGCAAGGGGCTCATCGACCGTCAGATCTTCGTCGTCGACGTGGCCGGCGGCGACAAGGTTCCGCGCAAGGGCGGCCCCGGGGTCACCGCCGCCGATCTGCTGGTCATCAACAAGACCGACCTGGCCCCCATGGTCGGGGCCGACCTGGCGGTGATGGACCGCGACGCCCGGGCCCGCCGCGGCGACCTGCCCACGATCTTCCTGTCGATCGCCGCCGACCAGCACGCGACGACGGTCGCGGACTGGGTGCGCCACCTCGTCGCGCACCATCGCGACGAGCACCCCAGCCACGAGCACCACGCGCCGACCGGCGCGGGCTGATGCGGGCACACGCCAGGGTCGTCGCCGAGGCCGACGGCCGCGGCGGCACCCGGCTGGCCCGGCTGCGCGGCGAGACGCCCCTGCTGCTGCGCCGCACCGACCTCGCCGCAGGCGTGGCCACCGTGCACCTCGTCGGCGGGGCGGCCGGCCCCCTCGGCGGCGACGACCTGTGTCTGGACATCGACGTCGGGCCCGGTGCCACACTGTTCCTGCGGACCGTCGCGGCGGCGCTCGCCCTGCCCTCGCGGGCCGGCACCCGCTCGCGCCTCGCCATCCGCGCGAGCATCGCCGCCGGCGGGACACTGCACTGGCTGCCCGAGCAGACCATCGCCGGGACGGGCTGCCGGCACACCACCACAGCGAGCGTCGACGTCGCCGAGGGCGCGGCCGTGCTCTGGCGCGACGAGCTCGTCTGCGGGCGGCACGGCGAGCAGCCCGGCGACGTCACCACCATCACCTCCGTGACCTACGGCGGCCGGCCGCTGCTGCGCCAGCGGCTCGACGTCGGTCCGGGTGCCGATGGCTGGGCGGGCCCGGCCGTGCTCGGCGGCGCCAAGGCGACCGGATCGCTGCTGCGGGTCGACCCGGACGCGGCGCCGGAAGCCCCGCTCGTGCTCGGCCCCACCGCCGTCCGCATGCCCCTGGCCGGACCGGCGTGGCTGACCACCGCCACGGCGCCGGACGCCCACACGCTGCGCCGATACCTCACTGAGGCCACCCGCCACCCGGTGATGTCCACTGTGGACTGACTGGCGTGTGGTCCGGCTCCCCGCGTGAGGGGATCGGCCCGGGTTCAGGCGGTGCCTCGCGTGCGGTGGCGCCGCAGCCATGGTTGGCACAGGACGATCGCGCCGCCGATGAGGCCGCCGATCACCGTCTCGACCCCCCGGTCGAAGAGGAGCGGCCCGGCCGGGCGGGCCACCGTCAGCTGCCCCATCAGCAGCGCCAACGGGGTGATGAACAGCAGCGCCAGCCCGTAGTGCCGCCCGACCAGCAGCTCCGTGACGATCTGCAGCGCCGCCACGACCAGCACGGTCGCGAACGGCGGGAGGTGCAGCGCGAGCAGCGCCGCGCTGGGCAGCAGCCCGAGCAGCGTGCCGAGGATCCGGTGCGCGGCGCGGACCAGCTGGGCGGTGCGGCCGGGGGCGCTGAGCGGAGCGGCCGCCGCCACCATCGCCCAGTACGGGTGGCCGATCCCGATCCCGGTCGCCAGGCCGCCCGCCAGCACGACGGCGAGGGCGTAGCGCACCGGTTCCCACGTCCACACGTGCACCAGCCGGGCCGGCCGGCTCCGCTGCCGCCGGACGAGGCTGCCCACGTTCCCGACCACCAGCGCGAACAGGCTGCTGCCCCCGGCCACGGCGGCGGCGAGCGCAGCGTCCGACACGTGGTGCGGGGCCGAGGCGACCGCACCGAACGCGAAGACCAGGAAGAGCGGCCCCGGTGGATGCCAGTCCTGCGCGGCGGCGAGCACGGCGCCCAGCGCCGCGACGAGGGCGGCGACCGGCACCGAGACCCACGCCCGCGACTCCAGCGAGCCGACGAGCACGCCGAGGACGACCGACACCGTCAGCGCCGCCGCGGCGCTCGCCTGCATCGCGGCGCGGGACAGGTGCACGTGGTTGCGCCCGTACAGCGAGGCGAACGCCCCGAAGGCGGCGTATGCCGTCCAGTTCGGGTGGCCCAGCGCCAGCACGGTGAGCACGGGGACCAGGACGCTGACACCGGCCCGCAGCGCGACCCGGTGGGTGCCGCGCATCGGGCGGATGTGGAGCAGGTCCGTGAGCATGGCCCGCACCCGCTCACCCACCCTGTTCACTCGACTTCTCCGCACCCGCGATGGCCGCCCGTCCCGCATATCGCGCCGGTCGGCTCCGGCCGGGGCAGGGGCGGAGCCCGAATCCGGCGTACGCCGACAGCGCAGACAAGGCCGGCCGTGGACGGTTCGAGGCCGTGCAGCCGGACTAGAATGTCATCAGTGCATGTCGGCTCACTGTCCCGGCTGGTGCGACCGACACCCCCGCCCCGTGGGCTGGGGATCGTGGTCGCCGTCCTGCTGATCATGGTCGAGACCCTGCTGGTCTATCCGCTCCGGCAGGTCATGCCACCCTACTCCGGGGGCCTCGTCTACATCGTCGGCGTGCTGGTCGCCTCACTGGTGTGGGGTATGTGGCTCGGGCTGGCCACCGCGGTGGCCAGCACGCTGGCGTTCGTCTTCTTCCACGTCCGGCCCCCCCGGGACGTTCACCGTCTCGGACATCCAGCAGGTCGTCGAGTTGGCGGTGCTGCTCATCGTCGCGGTGCCCACGAGTGCGGTGGCCGACCTGTACCGGTTGCGCGCCGCCCAGGCCCAGGAGTCCGAGCTCACCGCTGAGATGGCCCGGCTACTCCTCAACGCCGACGACCTGCAGTCGGCGCTGCCGGCTGTCGCAGCGTGCATTGCGCGATCCCTCGGCCTGCCGGATGCCGCGATCGACCTCGCGGCCGTCCCCGGCGATGATCGGCACGCGGCGTTGCCCCTGTGCTCCGGCACTGTCCGGCTCGGGACCCTGCTGGTGCCCGTCGACGTGCCGACGCGGACGATGCGGCGGCTGCGGGAGGTCATTGTGCCGTGTCTGGCGTCGCTGCTGCACGCCGGCCGGGAACGTGCGGCCGCGCTCGAGACGCTGGAGTCAAGCCGGGAGCAGTTGCGCCGGCTCGCCGCCGAACAAGCGGCGTTGGGGCGAGTCGCGAAGCTCGTGGCCCACGGCAGTCCTCCGTCCGACGTGTTCCGGGCGATCACCGTCGAGCTGCGCGGACTGCTGGGTGAATACAGCACGTGGCTGTGCCGCTATGAACCCGACGGCACGGCGAGCGTCGTCTCCACCAACCTCACCGGCCCCGACGCCGACCGGGTGCGCTGGCCGATCGAAGGCGAGAACGTCCTGGTCAAGGTGCACGAGACCGGACGCGCCGCCAGGGTGGACAGTTTCGAGGACGCGGCCGGCCCGGTCGCCGCGTTCGCCCGCAGGCTGGGCATCCGTTCCGTGGTCGGGGTGCCGATCGTGGTTGACGGGCGGCTGTGGGGCGTGGCCGGCGTTGCGTGGGCCCGGCCCCAGCCTCTGCCGCCCGACACCGAGGCGCGCGTCGCGGACTTCACCGACCTCGCCGCCACCGCCATCGCCAACGCCGACAGCAAGGCTGAGCTCGCCGCGTCCCGGGCCCGGCTCGTAGCCGCCGCCGACCAGGCCCGGCAGCGCATCGAGCGCGATCTGCACGACGGTGCCATGCAGCACTTCCTCGCCGTCGCGATGCAGCTCGGCGCCGTCCAGGCCGCCCTGCCGCCGCAGATGGGGCAGGCCAAGGCGCAACTGGCACGCGCCCTGTGCGGTCTGAGCGGTGCCATGGACAACCTGCGCGAGATCTCACGGGGCATCCATCCGACGCTGCTCGCGTCAGGCGGCCTGCCGGCCGCGCTCAAAGCACTCGCCCGCAGATCTCCCGTACCGGTCGAGCTCGACCTCGACACCAGCGGGCGTATGCCCCCGGTGGTCGAGATGGCCGCGTACTACGTCGTCTCCGAGGCGCTGACCAACGCGGCCAAACACGGCCACGCCACACTCGTGCACGTGCGGGCGGCCTCCCGCAACGACCTCCTGCACCTGTCGATCCAGGACGACGGCACCGGAGGCGCCGACCCGCAACGCGGGACCGGCCTCACCGGCCTGCGGGACCGCGTCGAGGCACTCGGCGGCAACCTCACCATCACCAGCCCCACCGACGGCGGCACCCGGCTGCTGGCCAGCATCCCGACCACGTCCGTCGCCTGCGTTGCCCCGGACTGAACGGCCCGCGGCGAACCGGCTCAGCCGGCGGTCGTCGACGCCGGCGTCGGTCCGGCGCCGGCGACGACGGAGTAGGACCGGACTCGAGTCGGGACCTTCGGCCTTGGAACGGGCGCCGCGGCGTATGGACCATGAAGTGAGGCCGGTTCGCCGTGCCGACCCGGCTCCCGGCGGGACGGAGGCTCCGATGTCACAGCGGCGAGGTGCCCGCCTGTGGGCCGCCCGAGAGGCACTGCTGTTCTGGTCGGCGACGCTGCTGCTCGTCGCCGGTGTGGGGGCCGCCGCCGCGGGGGCGGGCCGTCCGGCGGCCGCGCTGTGGGCCGCTGCGACGCTGCTCGGCCTGGCCTACTCGACGGTCGCCATCGCTGTCGCGCTGCTACGCCGGCGGCCCTCGGTGGACGTCATCGCGTGGCTGGCACTGGTGGGCGCCCTGCTGGTCGGCCAACCGCTGGCGGGCGCGGTGATCGCGGTCATGCTGTTCACGGGAGGCGTGCTGGAGGCGCGCGCGTCGGCCCGGGCCCGCCGGGAGCTCGGCCGCCTGGCCGCGGGCGCGCCGCGGATCGCCCGCCGGGAGGGCCCGGTCGGCGTGGAAGAGATCCCGGTGGACCGGGTCGCGGCCGGCGACCGGCTGGTGGTCGGCGCGGGCGAGCTCGTCCCGGTCGACGGCCGGCTGCTCGACGACGGCGTGTTCGACGAGTCGGCGCTGTCCGGTGAGCCGCTGCCGGTCGAGCGGCGGGCCGGCGACAGCATCCGCAGCGGTGTCGTCAACGCCGGGCCGCCGGCGCGGATGCTGGCCACCGAGACCGCCGCCGCGTCGACCTACGCGGGCGTGGTGCGCCTGGTCGAGCAGGCCCAGGCGAGCGGCGCCCCCTTCGTCCGCCTCGCCGACCGGTTCGCGCTGGCCTTCGTACCGCTGACACTGCTGGTGGCCGGGCTGGCCTGGGCGATCTCGGGTGATGCGGTGCGGGCGGTGGCCGTGCTGGTCGTGGCGACTCCCTGCCCGCTGCTGCTGGCCGCCCCGATCGCCATCATGTCCGGCGTGTCCCGGGCGGCCCGCTACGGGGTGATCCTCAAGGGTGGAGCGGCGCTGGAACGGCTGGCCGCCGGACGGGTCCTGCTGTTCGACAAGACCGGCACGCTGACCAGCGGCCGCCCCGTGCTCGCCACGGTGGTCACCGGCCATGACCTGCCGGCTGACGAGGTCCTGCGGCTGGCCGCCGCGCTCGACCAGGCCTCGGCGCACGTGCTCGCCGCGCCCATCGTGACGGCGGCCCGCGAGCGCCGGATGAGCCTGCCGGCCGCGTCGGACGTGCGGGAACGGCACGGTTTCGGCATCGAAGGAACGGTCGAGGGGCATGCGGTACGCCTCGGCAAGGCGGCCTGGGTCGTCGACGGCCCCGTACCGCCTTGGGTGCGCCGGGCCCGCCGCCGGGCCGCGCTGGACGGGTCGCTGACCGTGTTCGCGGCGGTGGACGGCCGGCCCGCCGGGGTCCTGCTGTTCACCGACCCGCTGCGGCCCGACGCGCCGCGCATGATGCGGACGCTGCGCAACGCCGGCATCGAGCGAACCGTCCTGATCACCGGCGACCGCGCGGACATCGCCGAGACCGTCGGGCGGATCGCCGGCGTCGACGCCGTGTACGCCGACCGCGACCCCGCCGACAAGCTCGCCATCGTCGGCGCCGAACAGGCCGCCGCCCCGACGGTCATGGTCGGCGACGGGGTGAACGACGCCCCGGCGCTCGCCGCCGCCGGGGTCGGCGTCGCCCTCGCGGCCCGCGGTGTCACGGCCGCCGCCGAGGCGGCCGACGTCATGCTCACGGCGGACCGCGTCGACGGCCTCGCCGACGCCATCCTCGTCGCCCGGCGCGCCCATCGCATCGCCCGCCGCTCGGCCGCGCTCGGCATGGGCCTGTCGGTTGCCGCGATGGTTCCGGCCGCAGCCGGTCTGCTCACGCCGGTGGCCGGCGCGCTGCTGCAGGAGGCGATCGACGTCGCGGCCATCGGCCTGGCCCTGACGGTCCTGCTGCCGCAGCGCACGCACACCGTCAGCATGCCCAGCGCCGACCTCGCCGTGGCCCGGCAGCTGTACGCGCAGCACACCGCCATCCGCCCGCTCGTCGAGCAGATCCGGGCCGTCGCCGATGACCTCCCCGCCACCGGAGGTGACCTCGGCCCCGCCCGCGACCTGCTCGACCGCCTCGAGGCCGACCTGCTGCCGCACGAGCGGGCCGAGGAGGCGCAGCTGCTGCCGATCGTCGCGCGGGCCCTCGGCGGCCCCGACCCGATCGCGGCCCTCAGCCGCACCCACGCCGAGATCGAGCACCAGATCCGAAGGCTGCGCCGAACCTTGCCGGACCGCGACAGCCGGCCCGAGCCGGAAGACGTGATCGACCTGCGGGCCGGGCTCTACGGCTTGCACGCCATCATGCAGCTGCACAACGCGCAGGAGGAGGAGAACGCGTTCAGCCTCATGCCGGCGGCGTCCACCCCGGCCTGAACCGCACGAGGATTACCGGCGCGATTGCCGGGTAGCCCGGCGTCTTGGCTTCCCAAGGGGGCAAGATGATCATCCTAGGCTTGATCCTGCTGCTGATCGGCGTGTTCGTCGGCATCCCGATCCTCACCACGATCGGCATCATTCTCATCGTGATCGGCGCGGTGCTGTTCATCCTGGGGTCGCTCGGCCACCCGGTGGCCGGACGGCGTCATTACTGGTAACCGGACCTCCGCGGCGGCGCGGCCCAGGCCGTCTCGGCCGCCGTGTCGCTCGGCCATCTCCGGGCGGCGCGCACCGCGGTGCCCGGGGGCGCCCGCGCTGCTGGACCCGGCCGCCGAACCGGGGTCCGGCGGGGCGTTGCAGCCGTTGAGCAAGGTCGAAAGCGTGTCCGCGTTGCGCTGGGCGACGTCCCGGTAGCAGTCGTGTGTGCGTGAGCGGCATGCTCACAAGGGTTTTCGCAGGCGGTCTCCGAGCGACTCGGCCGCGGCCGGACGCGGGCGGAGCGGGCGTTGCGCCGCACTCCCCGGTTGGCCTTCACGAACTCGACGAGGCCACTGATGTCGGACCTTCACATCGTCCATCGGCCGCTGCCCCCACTGCTCCTCGATGCGGTTCCAGTAGCTGCTGCACGCCCGCAGGACACGGTCCGGGCTGCCGGACGCGAGTTGCGCCAGCGTTCTCAGGCTGGCGGCGGCTACGATTTCATCCGGCTGTCGCCGAACGATCGGACCGGTGCCGGCCGACCTGATCCTGATCTGCTTCGGCTATTCGGGCCTGAATCTGGCGCGGACCGTGGGCTCGAAGTCCAGGTGTCCACGCGACGTTGCTCAGGTCGAGTTCGGCGATGACCTGGGCAACTGTTAGCGCTTCTCGTATCACCGCCAATGCGATCGACTGCCCGGGGCATCGGTGCGGACCGTAACCGAAGGAAACATGGAGCCCTCGCGGAGAGGCTGCATCTCTGAGATCCTTGTTGGCGGCGGCGAGCGACAGGAGCACCGTCTGGCCAGCTTCGATGACAGCGCTGCCAACCCGTTGTTCGTTGCTGGCAAAGCGCCGGAATGCGATGGACTGGGGCGTGTACCGGCCGAGTGCTTCGTCGGCGTGGCGCCGCCAGCGCCGGCTCCAGGAACCGTGGTCGTCGCTCTCGCTCGCTACGATGACCGCGCCAGCGACCGCGTTGACGGAGATCTCGTACCACACGAACAGCAGGTAGAACACCATGGCGGTCGTTTCGGCCGGGCGCATCTGGCCGCTGTCGCGCATGGCGAGCAGGCGATCGATGACGGTTCCAGGCTTGCTGGGAGTGGTGGTCGCCTCCTCCACCAGTGCCGCCATGGTCGGTAGCGTGTCCCGGCCGCGCAATGTGGCCCATTGCGGTCCGACGAGCTGAGCTGCCCAAGCGAGATACGTGTTGCGGAGCTGGCGTTCCAGGCCCAGCCAGGCTGCGGTTGACGCCGCGACGTAGGGTCCGGCGAAGTCCCGAATCAGATCAAATGTGCCGTGCGTCGAGGCTTGTTCAAAGACTTCTCGGGCGGTGCGCTGCAGGGCCGGGCGTATCGCCTGGGCCGCGGAACGGTCCATGAGCGGCGCGATGAGCCGGCGAACGCGGCGGTGATCCGCCGGCGGCGAGCTGATGATGTTGTCGCGAAACGCAGGCGGGAGGTCGTACCCGCGGTAATCCTCACCGGTGGCAAGATGAGGGCACGTCGAGAGATCAGTGCTCGTGAAACCGGCGACAACGTCGTCGTACCGGCGAAGAATCCAGGCCGGTCCGTCGGCGGTGGTAACCCTGACCGGGTCCCCGACTGCTCGGGCCAGCTCGCCGTCGGCATCGATGGTCATGCGTTCGTCCCAGCGTGTGCGGGCTTGCCGTGCGGGTGTACGAGCGGTGAGTGAGCGAGTGCGTCGCAGACCCGGCTGAGCCACTCCGCCTCGACGTCAAGGTCGCTGTCTATCGCAGGATCAGCTGTCGCGACTTTCGCTGTGCGGAGGTGACCGGCCCGGCGCTGGGCCGTTGAGTGCAGCGCCGGGGCAATCCGTGCCGCTTCGGTGATCGCGTCTACCTGCGGATCAGATAATCCGGCCGCTTGCGCGCGAGCCTTCGCAGCGGCGGCGTCAGCCTCGCTGAAGTCGGCCCGGGTGGCCCCGTCGATGGTGAGCGGCCGCGGAAGCGGCATCGCGTCGACTTTAGCCCCCTGTTCGCTGATGATGCGCGCAACCTCGCGGTGGCTGCACTCCTCGGTGCCGTTGCGGATCGTGCGGAACAGATAGTCCAGGCGGCTCGCCAAACTCCGGCCAGGATGCGGCTCCTCCTGATCCGACCTCACATTGATTCGGCCACCTGCCATACCGCTTCCCCCCATCGACTTCGGCAATTGAGGTTGCCACACGGAATGAAGACGGTTCAAGTGGTTGACACGTCGACCGTGGTCCTACAGAGTGCTCAACGGGTTGCCAAGAGTAACCAAAGTGGCAAGTGAAGTTGCCACACGCTCGTCACGCGGGGTTGACCTTTGCACGGCGGGGAGGTGGAGAAACGGGGGAGGGCAGCCGGGCAGAGTGCACCCAACCGGGATCGTCCGGCTGTCGCCGCGTTCCGCTGGGAGGTGAATGGCTCTGCGCTTTGTGGCAGAAGCGTCATGGAGGCGCACGGGCATGCGGGCATCGGTCTCGCAGCGCTCGCTGCTGTGGCATATTCGCCGCGCTTGTCCAACACGCATCGGGCAAATGTGTGGATACGTCACGGCGGGGGAGCAACTACGAACGCTGCTGCCAACATGGCGCCGAAGACTCGGCCCACGAGCGATTCCTGGCCTCATTTACGGCAGGAACAAGTCGCAAAAAAGAATGTCAGCCAGGAGGATATAGCGCATCTGAATGGACAGTAGCAGCTCGTTCATCGCTTCGGCGGCCGGAGCCGGAGAAGCTCGGCGCCGCGGTGCAGCGATTCGGCGGTGCCGTCGCGGCCGACGGCACGGACCGGCTGCGGGTCACGGGGCTGAGGCGGAGGCCATCGGCGATGCGGCCTTGGCCGCGGACGTGGCCCTGCGGACCCGGTCATCACGCTGCCCCCGCTGCCCGGCGGCGACCTCGGCATCGGCGGCGGGCTGGTCGGCCTGCTCAGCACCGCGGTCGGCGGGGCGTCGGCCGCGGCCCAGCTGGCGGTCGACTCGATCGGGCTGCTCATCCTCAGCATGACCGCGGGGATCGTGGGCCGGGAGAAGGACGACTACATGGGCGGCGCCTGGGGCCCGCAGGAGATCAAGTACTGGGATCTCGACCACTCCATCGCCGACCCGCGCGGGCGGGCCTCCGGGGCGGAGGCGTGCTACTCGGGCGGCGTGGTGAAGTCAAAGGGCAGCCCGGCCCGGTACACCCCGCCGGGCTTCGTGTCCGGCGTGCACGACCGGGGCCACCTCATCGCCGGCACCCGGCTCGGCGGCAGCGGCGTCGACCCGCGCAACATCACGCCCGTCTTCACGAAGGTGGTCAACCAGAGCGCGCAGTACCACGGCGTGGAGAAGTACGTGGCCGACCGGGTCGCGAGCGGTGACGACGTGTACTACCGGGTCGAGCCGCGCTACCGGCCGGGCGCGGAGGTGCCGTACGAGACCGACCACGTCGTGGCGTCGAGCTCCGTCGGCGTGGTGCACATTGTGGTAAAGAACGTGCCATGACCGATGCCCTGTCCGAGCTGACGGCCCTGGTCGGCGCGCCACCGCGGCCGGGGCCGCCGATCCCGGAGGCAGCGCTGCGCAGCGCCTTCGGCACCGCCGTGCCCGAGGACTACGTGCGCTACGTCGGGGCCGTGCCCGCCGGGACCTACCAGACCTTCCTCACGGTGCTGCAGCCCGCGGCGGACGGCTCCACGGAGGAGCTGCGCGCCGCGGTCGCCCTCCACCGTCGGCTGATCGCCGACGACGGCGGCCCCGGCCCGGACCAGACCGACCTGGTGCCGTGGGCCGCCATCCAGTCCGACGCGATCGTGTGCTGGGTGGCGCTGGGCGAGCCGGCGGACTGGCCGGTGGCGGTCTTCGACCGCTACGGCCCGGCGGTGCACGAGTTCCCGGGCGGCTGCGTGGCGTTCCTGCTGGCGTTCGTCCGCGGCGAGACCGGCATCGAGGCGCTGGCCTACATCCACGAGGACCAGCCGCGGCCGCGCTTCGACCCCGATCCCGGGTGGGCCGCCGCGGATCCGCCCGGCCCGTCGCGGCCCGAGGAGCCCCTCGCGGCGCCGATCGACGCGGGGCGGCAGCTGCTCGCCGCGGCGGGGGTCGGGCCGGGTGCGCCGCGTACGACCGACTGGGCGGCGGTGCAGGCGGGGCTCGGCCGCCCGGTGCCGGGGGACTACCGGCGGCTGATCGACGCCGGCTGCGGCTCCCGGATCGGTCCCGTGCTGCTCACGATGCCCGGCGACGGCCCGGAATCGAGTGATCCCGCGCCGGCCGACCCCGGCCTGGACCGGCTTGGACTGGTGCCGTTCGGGCGGCTGGACGGCGGGGCGGTGGTGGGCTGGTCGCCGGTAGGGCCGGACCCGGAGCGCTGGCCGGTGACCGTGGCCAGCGCCGACCGCCGGGTGCGGGCCACGCATCAGCTGAGCGCGACGGCGTTCCTGCTCCGCCTGGTCGAGGGCGTCCCGCTGTACCTTCCGGACTGACGCGGCCGCCGTGCCGGCCGGACCGCCGCAACCTTCAGCCGCCGGCGTCGAGGTCGGCGGCGAGCAGGTGCTCCAGCGCCACGGCCACCTGCTCGACCGTGGTGTTGGCGAACAGCAGCGACAGCGGCACCGCCAGCTCCAACGCGGCCTGCAGCCGGGCCGCCAGCACCGAGTGGCCGCCGATGGTGACAACCGGCCGTTTCCGCGCCCTGCACGGTCTGGCCCTGGCATGGTGGCGGCTGGGCCGCTTCGATGACGCGCTGCCACGGAACCGTGACGGTGGGGCTGTCGAGCAGATCGTGAGGCCAATAGGTCACGGCAGTGGTGTAAGGGTCGACGGCATCGAGGACCACGAGCAACTCGACCCCGCTCAAGCGTGTCCAGGTCGCCTGCAGCAACGACGAGCACGACCGTGCGCCGGCGAAGGGCCTGGCACAGCTGCTGGACGAGCTCGCCGGATCCCGGCCCTGCGGCGCCGGGATCCTCGGCCCGGCTCCAACGCCACCGCTGCGGCACACGGAGCCGTCGGAGACCACCGTCACCCCGAACTGCAGCTGGCAGGAGGGGTGGCCACCGCCCCAGACGTTGCGGTACAGCAGGCGGGAGCTCGCGTTCGCCGGGCCGCCTACAGCCGCCGCAAAGCCATTGTCGAACCCGTCTTCGGCCAGATCATGACCTGCCAGAACGGCCGCCAACTCCTCCTACGCGGCGAGGACGGCGCCCGAGGAGAGTGGCGCCTGCTGGCCACCCTGCCACAACTTCCGCAAGATCTTCCGCCAGGCCGGAAGCGCCGGTCTCACCACGGTGATGGCCTGACCCGCCCGCCAGCGGCCCCCTTCGCAGCCATCGCCAGGCCGGCAGAACCCCACCGCCGACACCGGACTGACGGACCCCCTGACCACGACCGCGACCGCTTTTCAGGGACCCGCCGCTTGCTCGTTCCTGACCCACACTCCTAGCCCCAGCCCCAGCCGGTACGCCCACGCGCGGTCGCCGCGCAGTCCCCGGCAGGCGACGCCCGTCGCAACGGCGAACAGGAACGACGCGACGATGTCGCCAAGCCGGATCGCCGTGCCGATGGCGCGGCCGACTGCTGGTGCGGGCAGCAAGTAGACCGGCCCAAGGAGCGGCCCGACGTTCAAGACCGTGAGCACCCACAGGGTTCCACAAGCAGCACTGATCCGATCAGCCCGATCAGCAACCAAGTACCGGCCCGCGCGACCGGACTCTGGCGTGGTGGTAGTCTGCGCGCCCGGGACGGCGACACGACGTGATCCGGCACGGGGCGGAGGATCGGTGACGGTTTCATCAGAGGTGCCGGGCGTCGAGGACGAGGCGCCGGCGGACGAATCGGTCGAATCGGCACCCGAGGACGCCCCGGCCCGGTCGCGGTGGCGCCGATGGGCGGACCTGCCGGCCATGCTCGCCTACCTGCTGCTCTCGGGCTACGTGACCGCCGAGTTCTGGTCCGACCCGAATCACCGGGAGCCGGTCTTCCTCAACGGCAACGACGCGATGCTGACCCAGTGGTTCCTCGCGCACTCGGCACACGCGGTGGCGCACTTCGAGAACCCGTTCTTCTCCACGGCGCTGGGGGCGCCCGAGGGCGTGGACATCGCCGGGCAGGCGAGCGTGCTGCTGCTCGGCCTGGTCCTGGCGCCGCTGACGCTGGTGGCCGGGATCGGCGTGACGACGTGCGTGGTGATGACCGGCTGCGTGCTGGGCACGGCCGCGGCCTGGTACTGGCTGCTGTCCCGGCGGCTGGGCCTGCACCGGGGCGCCGCCTTCGTGGCCGGCCTGATGTGCGGGGCCGCCTCGAGCGTCGCGGAAGACGCCGTCATGGGCCACCCCCACGTGGCCGCGCAGTTCCTGCTGCCGCTGATCATCTGGCGGGTGGTGCTGGTGGCGCGGGCTGAGCGGCCGGTGCGCGACGGCCTGGTGCTGGGCCTGCTGGTGACCGCCCAGGCGTTGATCGGCGAGGAGGTGCTGCTGATCACCGCGATGGCCGTCGTGACGTTCCTGGTGGCCTACGCGGTGCGACAGTGGCGGCAGGCCCGTGCGGCGGTGCCGGCCCTGCTGCGCGGCGGGGCGGTCGCCGTTCTGACGGCCGGGCTGCTGCTGGCGGTGCCGCTGTGGTACCAGTTCGCCGGCCCGCAACACTTCACCGCCAACCCGCAGAGCCCCCTGCCCTTCGGCCGATCGGTCGTGGACTACGTCGGCCTGCCGGTGCACACGCTGTGGTGGACCACGGCCGGCAGCTGGGGAATGGTCGCTCCGGTGCTGGGGCTGCCGATCGTGCTGACGCTGCTGGTGTTCGGCTGGCCCCTGCGGCGCAACGTGGTGTTCACCAGCGCGATGGTGGTCGTGCTCGTGATGGGCGTGCTGTCGCTGAGCGTGGACGTTCACCTGCGGCAGCGGGTGTTCCCGGGCATCGGGCCGTGGCGGCTGTTCGCGTACCTGCCGGTGTTCCAGTGGGTGATTCCGCTCCGACTTGCCCTGATCGTCATCCCGGCGGCCGCGATCGGCCTGGCGATGATCATCGACCGGGCGCTCAAGCGGTGGGCGGAGGGCGCGCGGTGGCCGTCGGCGATCGCGATCGTGATGGCGGTCGTGGCGGTGGCGTTCACGGTGCCGGAGCGCTCGACCTACGACACCGTCGTGTTCCCGTCCACGCCGCGGTTCGTGACCAGCGGCGCCTGGCAGCGGTACGTCCCGGACGGCCGGACCCTGGTCACCGTGCCGCCACCGAGCCTGCAGTCGTTCGACGGGATGCGCTGGGCGAACGACAGCCACGGCGACATCCCGATCCCGGGCGGCTACTTCCTCGCCGTGAGCCCGGACGGCAAGTCCACCACCTTCGGCCCGGTGCCCAGGTGGACCACCCAGATGCTGAACACCGTCGACGCGACGGGGCAGGTGTGGCAGTTCAAGGACGGCGAGCGCGAGCGGTTCCTGGCCGACCTGCGGTACTGGAAGGCCGGGGTGCTCGTGCTGGTGCCCACCCGGCCGCACGTCGCGGCGCTGCGCGAGACCGTCGAGGAGCTGCTCGGGCCGCCGCAGCAGGTCGACGACGTCGTGGTCTGGGACATCCACACGCTCGTCTGACACGCCTCGGCGCACGTCCGCCGGCCCGGAGGACCGGGCCGGCGGCCGTGCCGTCGACGGGTCAGTTGTACGTGTCGCTGGACCAGCGCACGACGCCGTCCTGGTCGTAGGCGACGAAGTTGCCGTCCGGCCCAACCCCTGGATTCCGTCGCAGCACATGATCACCGGCAACAGTGGATGAAGGAGACCGCGGAGCCCGGCAGTCGCCGGCCGAGCGAACAGCGCCTTGGCGAGGCTGTCGCGCTCGGCGATCTGGACTACTTCATCTGCGCGTGCCCCAACGATGTGACGATGTACGAGGACGCCATCAAGACCTCGGGTCACTCGGACGCCATCGTGCTGCGGGAGATCTCCGAACTCGGAGGTGGCTCCCGCCGGATCGTCGATGAGTCCTGAACCGCCGGCGCCGGGCCTGAGGGCTACGCGTCCTTCTTGTCCCGCCGGCCGCCGGGTTCGGGGTGGTAGCCGTACGCGGCGGCCCGCACCCTGTCCTCGTCCTCCAGCCCGGAGCCGATCGCGCCGCCGACGGTGGCCAGGGAGCTGCCGATCCAGGCGAGTGTCAGGTAGTCGGTGAGACCGACCGGCCGCTGCAGGGTCTGTTGCAGGACCGAGGTGTCGATCAGGAGCCCCGCGGCGAGGACTGTACCGATGAACAGCGCGAGGTAGGACACCGTGCTGGCCAGGGTGAGCGTGAGGATCGTGCCCAGGTTGAACAGCCGGGCCAACTCGGCCGGTGTCTGCTCGTCCGGTTGCTCCCACAGGTCGTGCGCGACGATCAGCCAGGTCACCAGCGCAGTCAGCGCGACCAGCATGATCACGGTGAGGCGGAGTCCGCCGAGCGCGGCACCCATCTTCCAGACGTTGTTCGTGGTGAGCGCGAACGCGGCCGTGCCGAGCGCGCCGACCAGCAGTTTGGACAGCCCCAGCAGGGCGCGGCCCGGGCGGTTGGCCCGGACCATGCCGGCGACCAGCCGCATTGGGCCGATCACCGGCGAAGCCAGGTACCTGAGCTCCCCGGCGTCCTCGCTCACCACGCGGCCGATGGCGGCAACCCGGCTTGTCAGCTCGTCCGGCGCCCAGCCGGCCGGTGACACGCGGGCGTCGGAGGTGTCGGTGAGCAGCCGGCTCACGAGATCCGGGACGGCTGCGCGGAGCGCTCGTAGCTGGCGCAGTCCCAGCGCGGGCAGGGACACCACCGCGACCCGGCGCCGAGCGGAGACGTGCGCGACCAACGGCACCCCTTCGCTGAGCAGGGGGAGGTCCGTCAGGCAGATCGCGACATCCCACCGGGCATCGGCACGACGGCGACCAAGATCGTCGAGCAGGGCCTCGATGCCACCGTCGCGGTGCGGCGCCACGTCACCCCAGCCTTGCCGGACGGTCCAGAGCACCTCCGCGTCCACCCGCTCGGCCAGCCGATCGGCCAGCTCGGCGGCGAGCCGCGCAACCACCTTGGCCGGGTAGTCCGGCGGAGTCGCCACCAGGCCTACGACGATCTCCGGGCGACGCCGATCAGTGGTCACCATCAATATCCCTTACTCGTTGCCGCCCGAGATCGGCGTCCGACTACCCCGGCTCGGCAGCGCCCGCGCCGCCGCGCGTGACCCGCGCCTGACCGGACGGACCGCCGGCGACCCCGGCGGTCCGTCATCCGGACGCCGGCCGCAGCGGCGGGACGGGCGGGACCTCCGAGGCGCTGTCGATGTCGGCCTGGGTCATGCGGAACTGCGGCGGGTACGCCTCGCGGGTGGTGCGGCGGGGCGGTTCGGTGGTGCGCCAGGTGTACAGGCACCGCCCGCACGACAGCACCTCCCACACGCCGGGGACGGGGGACGTCGCGAGCCGGTCGATCCCGTCGAAGGCGCAGCGCGGACAGATCATGTCGGCTCCTCCCGGCGGGCGGCGTGCATGGCCTGCAGCCTGGCGAACCAGGCCGGGGTCTCGGGCAGGTCGGTGACGGGCTGGCTGTAGTGGCCGCGGCGGTCCGGCTCGACCGGGGTGGTGGCATCGATGACGAGCTTGTCGGTGATGCCCGGCGGCTGCGAGCCGGGGTCCAGCTCCACGATCGACAGGTTCGGAATCCTCACCAGGTCGCCGGCCGGGTTGACCTTCGTCGACAGCGCCCACATCACCTGCGGCAGGTTGAACGGGTCGACGTCCTCGTCGACGACGATGATGATCTTGCAGTAGCCGAGGCCGTGCGGGACGGTCATGGCGCGCATGCCGACCGCCTTGGCGAAGCCGCCGTACCGCTTCCTCGTCGACACGATGCCGAGCAGGCCGTGGGTGTACATGGCGTTGACCGCCTGCACCTCCGGGAACTCGGCCTTCAGCTGCTGGTACAGCGGCACGCAGGTGGCCGGGCCGATGAGGTAGTCGATCTCGGTCCACGGCATGCCGAGGTACAGCGTCTCGAGGATCGGGCGGGTGCGGTGCGACGCCCGGTCGATGCGCACCACGGCCATCTTGCGCCCGCCGGAGTAGTGGCCGGTGAACTCGCCGAAGGGGCCCTCGATCTCGCGCTTGCGCGACTCGATCACGCCCTCCAGCACCACCTCCGAGCCCCAGGGGACGTCGAACCCGGTCAGCGGGGCGGTCGCGATCGGGGCGGGCGCGCCACGCAGGGCGCCGGCCATCTCGTACTCCGACTGCTCGTACCCCAGCGGCGTCCCGCCGACGATGGTGACGATCGGGTCGTTGCCGATGCTCACGACGACCGGGAGGTCCTCGCCGCGCTCCTCGGCCTTGCGCAGGTGGATCGCGATGTCGTGCATCGGCACCGGCTGCAGGCCGAGCCGGCGGGCGCCCTTGACCTGCATGCGGTACACGCCGACGTTCTGCTTGCCGAAGCTGCCGGGGTCGTCCGGGTCGCGGGAGACCGTGACGGCCTTGTCGACGTAGAAGCCACCGTCACCGTCGTTGAGCCGGAACAGCGGCAGCAGCCGGAACAGGTCGACGTCGTCGCCGTCGGCCCGGTGCTCGGCCCACGGCGGGTCCTCCCGGCGCTCGGGCGGCACCGGGAAGTCCTCCCAGCGCCGGATGAACTCGGCCACCTGCTCCTTGACGCCCGTCGCCGGCGGCAGCCCCATCGCGATCGCGTGGTTCGTCCAGGAGCCGTGCAGGTTCAGGGCGATCCGTGCCTCGGTGAAGCCGGTGACGTTGTCGAAGTAGAGACCGGGTGCGGCGTCGCCGAGCCGCGGCGCCGCGTTGGCGGCCGCCCCGAGGTCCGGCTCGGGCGCGACCTCGTCGGTGATCCGCAGCAACTGCCCGTGCCGGTCCAGCGCGTCGAGAAACGAACGGAGGTCGTCGTACGCCATGATCTTCCCTCCGGGCGGTGCACCGAGCCGCCCCGCCGGCGTCTGCCCCCGATCGCCCGCATCATGCGCACACCGGGAAGGTGACCCGGATGTACTGGTTCGGTCGGCTTCGCCGGCAGCCGCACCGCCGAGGTCCGCTGCGCCCTGCACGCGGCGGCGGAGGTCGGCATCGGCCCGGTCGGCAGGATCGGCGGATCGCGCAAGCGGATGACCGCCGAGGTGGCACTGCCGGAGGCCTGGTTCGCCGCGCCCGGCCGGGTGCTGCTGGAGTACCGGTTGCTGTCCGCCGCCGTCGCCGGGCTCGACGCGATCGGGCGCCGCGTTCGGCCTCGACCCGTGCCGGCCGAGGTGTACGGCGCCGTTGCGGGGGTAGTCCGCGGCCGTGATCCTGGTGACCGGGGCGACGGGCACGGTGGGGTACCGGTTGCTGGAGAATCTCGGCGACGCGGCGGCCCCCACCACCGCCATGGTCCGGACCGAGGGCGACGCGGTCGACCTGCCCCCGCGGGTGCGGTACCTCGTCGGCGCGCTCGACGAGCCGCCGCCGCCGGAGGCGCTGCGCCAGTTCGACCAGGTCTTCCTGCTCAGCCCCGACGTCGAGGGGCAGGCCGAGGCCGAGGTGCTCTTCGTCGACGCCCTCGTCGCCGCCGGTCACCGGCCACGGGTGGTGAAGGTGGCGTGCGACGGTTTCCAGGACGTCGACTGCGGTGTGCGGTACATGCGCAGCCACCGGCTCGTCGCGGCGCACCTGGACCGCTCCGGTTTGCCGGCCGTCTACCTGGCGCCTCGGCTGTACATGGAGGACCTGCTCCAGGCGGCGGAAGCGGTGCGCGACGAGGCGCTGCTGCGGGCCCCTGCCGGTGACGCCCGGGTGGCCATGGTGTCTGCGCGGGACGTGGCCGACGTCGCCGCCGCGGTGCTCACCGGCGACGCCACGCCGGACGACGGGGACGTGCTCGTCCTGACCGGGCCGGAGGCGCTGAGCTACGCCGACGTCGCCGACCGGATCTCGGCCGTCTTCGCGCGAACCGTCGAGTACGCCGCCCTCACGCCCGAAGCCGCCCGCGCCGCCCTGCGCGACGGCGGCCTGACCCCGTGGGACGTGGACGGGCGCCTGGAGCTCTTCGGGTGGATCCGCGCCGGCGGCATGGACGGCGTCACCGGCACGGTGCGGGAGACGACCGGCCACCCGGCCCGTCCGCTGGAGGACTGGCTCGACGAGGCGCGGGCCGCGTTCCTGCGGCCGCCCGGGACGCCGCCGCCGCGGATCTGACCCGCGCCGTGGCGTCAGCCGTACGCCACCGTGACGCGCTGCAGGACAAGGCGGACCTTCCCGCGAGGCGCGGGATGATGCGCCGATGGCACCAGCACAAGGCGGCGAAGCGAGTACCACCGACCGCGCCCTGAGGTAGTCCGCCGCTCCCGCCGCATCATCTGGAGCCGGCCTTGTCACAGCCGGCCGCCGGCGGACCCGACCGGGCCGGCGCCGGCCCGGTCAGCTCCGCGGCGAGGGCATAGCTCCCGGAGTATCCGCAGAAGGCGGCGGTCGCCGCGTTGAGCAGTTCCCGGTAGTCTCCGTCCTCGATCGCGGCCCGCCATGCCTCGAGGCTCGCCCACCGCACGATCGTGACGACCTGGAACCGCGTCCGTGGCTCGACGGCCCGGTGCAGCCGAGCCTCCAGGAAGCCGACCTTGCGACTCATGACCGCGGCACGCTCGCGCCAGTCCGCGACGAAGCCGTCGGACTGCGCAGCCGGGACCTCGAAGACGTTGATCAGCGTGATCGGCGACCGGCTGTCCTGACTCATGGGCGGAATCCTCCGGTGAGGTGACGTGTGCCAGATAGACCCCGGCCGGCGGCCGGAGGTAACACGCCCGCCGCCACCTCGCGGCGGATCGGCAAGGGCGCGTCAGTCCACCGGCCGCGGGCGCCGGGCCCGCATGGTCCATCCCAGGGCGCCGCCACCGGCCAGCAGTCCGCCTGCGGGCAGCGCGATGGCCACCGAGTGTCCAACTCCACGATCCGGCGCTTTCGCTGCCGCGGAAGTGAGGGGGCTACGGGGTGCCGTTCCCCGCTTCCGGCCGCTGGGGCCGGTCGAGGCGTGCCACCTGGGCCGGCGGTGGCCACTCGGCCGCCGCCGCGAGCGACGCCTGCTGGCGGTGCTGCTACTGAAGCGAACCGGGTGGTGGCGGCCGGCCGGCTCGAGGACCTGCTCCGGCCGCCAACTTGACGTACATGGGATCCGCCCGTATCGATGAGGACGCCCGTGGCAAGGTCCATGGCAAGGACGCGCGGTGACACTGGCGGCCACCGCAGGCTCTGGAGGAAGCGTGATGGATCGAAGTGACCCGGGCGGCGAGAGCGCGTCGATGCCGCCGGTCAGGCTGGCTGTCGACTACGGCACGTCGCACACGGTCGCGGTCTGGCAGGCCGACGGCGGGCTGCCGCGTCCGCTGCTGTTCGACGGCACGCCGCTGCTCGCGTCGGCGGTCTTCGCCGACGCCGACGGGCGCCTGGCGACCGGGGTCGACGCGACCCGCGGTGCGCGGCTGGACCCGGCCGGCTACGAGCCGCACCCCAAGCGCCGGATCGACGAGGTGGAGGTTTTCCTGGCCGGTCAGGCCTACCCGGTCGTCGACCTGGTCGCGATGACCCTGCGGCGGGTGGCCGCGGAGGCGGCGCGAGTGGCCGGTCCCGTGCGCGAGCTGGTCATGACGTGCCCGGTCGCCTGGGGCCCGGCCCGCCGGGCGGTGCTGTCGCAGGCGGCGGTGCAGGCCGGCCTGCCGTCGCCCGCCTTCGTCACGGAGCCGGTGGCGGCCGCGGCCTACTTCGCTGGCACGCTCGACGCGGTGATCGCGGCTGGGAGCGGATTGGTGGTCTATGACCTTGGCGGCGGCACCTTCGATGTTTGTGTGGTCCGGTGCGAGACGGTCGGCTTCGAGCCGCTGGCCCATCGGGGTCTCGACGACTTCGGCGGGATCGACCTCGACGCGCTGGTCGTCGGCCGGATCGGTGCCGTGGTCGACGGTGAGGCGCCGGAGGCATGGAAGCGGCTGATCGACGACCCGGCCAACCGGCGGTACCGGCAGGGTTTGTGGGACGACGCCCGACAGGTCAAGGAGGCACTGTCACGTCAGCCGCAGGCCGCACTGTACGTGCCGGTGGCCGATCGCGAGGTGCATGTGACCCGGGAGGAGTTCGAGCAGGTGGCTCGGCCCCTGCTGGAGCGCACGGTGCAGGTGACCCTGGCCACGCTGCGGGAGGCCCGGGTGTCCCCGCCTGACCTGGCCGGGCTGTTCCTGGTCGGCGGCGCCACCCGGACACCACTGGTCGCGACCCTGCTGCACCGGGGCATCGGGGTCGTCCCGACGGTACTGGAGCAGCCGGAGACCGTCGTGGCGCAGGGTGCGCTGCTGGCCGCCGCCGCGGCGGGAGCCGCCCACGCCCCGGCGGCACCGTCCCGGTTCGGTCCGCTGGCCCCGGCGCCCGAGGTGGCCGTGGCCGCCCCGCCGGCCGGGCCGGCTCGGGCACCCGTCGCGCGCCGTCGCCGGCCACTGGCCGGGCTGCTCGCGCCGGCGCTGGGCGCGGGGTCGGGCCTGCTGACCGTCACCGCGGCGGCCAGCCCGCGCATTCGCGAGCAGCTGTACCTGTCCGTGGCTGCGCTGACGACGGCCGTTGCCCTGTCGGTGATCGCCGCGGGGCTGGCGGCAGCGGTGTCGATGCGGGCCGGGCGGTCCATCCCGAGACTGTGGAGCGTGCTCTGCTCCGGCCTGCTCATGTCGGGTTCTGCCGTTACGGCGCTGGCGGGGTCGACGGGGTCGGCGGGGATGTTCGCCACCGGGCGGGTGCTGGGGGGAGTGGGCACCGGAGGTCTGGCCGGGCTGGCCTGGGTGCTGAGCGGGCGGTTCGGGGCGCGGGCGGGCTTGGCCCGACGCGTGCTGCTCGGCGCGGCCGTACTGGCCGCGGGCGCGGGCCCCCTGGTGGGTGCCGCCATCGACACGGTCCTGCCGTGGCGCTGGACGTTCATCCTGGCCACCTGCGCCGCGCTCGTCGCGCTGCTCGTCGCCGCGGTCGCGGTGCCGTCGAGGAAGATCATCGCCGCGGAGGCGGCCGCCCGCGCGGTCGCGCCGGCGGTTTGACGAACACCGTCCGCCCGATCGTGTTACCTCAACCGCCCGCGGCGGGTCATCACGGTGTCGGCAGTCATGTGGCGCCGGCCGGGTTGCCGGCGCCGAACCGTAGCGGAGGACGCCATGCAGGCGCGTATGCGAAGCATCGTGGAGCTCGTACCGGAGGCGGTGAAGGCGCTGGTCGCCTTCAGCGCGGCGGCCAGGACGGCCGGGGTGCCGGACGCGACAGCCAACCTCATCCACCTGCGGGCCAGCCAGATCAACGGATGCAGTGTCTGCACCGAGATGCACGCCCGGGAAATGCGGGAGGCGGGCGAGAGCGACCAGCGGATCTTCGCCGTCGCCGCGTGGCGGCACGCCTCGTACTTCACCCCCGCCGAGCGGGCGGCACTGGCCCTGACCGAAGCCACCACCCGGCTCGCCGACGTCCCCGACCCCGTTCCCGACGAGGTCTGGGACGAGGCGGCGAGCCAGTACGACGAGCGGGCCCTCGCCGGCCTGCTCGTGGAGATCGCCACCATCAACGCCTTCAACCGCCTCAGTGTGCCCATCCATCAGCCGTCTGGCGGCGGAGCCTGAGAGCCGATCAGGACCGAGGCCACGCCCCGACACCGCGATCAACATCTTTGCGCTGCCGGCCGGGCAGGTCGACGGGTTCGTCGCCGGCTGGCGGTTTCGCGCCGAGACGATGGCGGCCGCCCCCGGATTCCGTGACTGCCGACTGCGTCGGCGCGGGCGCGCTTCGCGCTGGTCACGTCGCACAACGGGAGAGCGCGGCCGCGATGCAAGCCGCCGCTGCACCGGGTCACCGCGTATCCGGTGGCGTACGAGGTGGTTGCGGCCTACGACGCTCGATCCGGTAAGGGCCGGTGTTACCTTGGCCGCTCGGTGCGGGTCATGGTAGCGGACGGGGACCCTGCGAGCGCGAGGACGGGACGATGCACGACGACGAGTGGCTGGCCAGTGCGTTCGAGCAGCACCGGCCGCGCTTGCGGGCGGTGGCCTACCGGATGCTCGGCTCGTTCGCCGAGGCCGACGACGCCGTGCAGGACACCTGGCTGCGGCTGAGCCGGTCCCAGGGCGCGCAGGTGCACAACCTCGGCGGCTGGCTGACGACCGTGCTCGCTCGGGTGTGCCTGAACCTGCTGCGTTCGCGCACGCAGCGGCGTGAGGAGTCCCTGGACGCGCACCTGCCCGATCCGATCCTCGCGTTGCCGGCGTCGCCGCTGCCGGACGAGCAGGCCGTGCTGGCCGACTCGGTGGGGCTCGCGCTCATGGTGGTGCTCGACACTCTGAGCCCCGACGAACGGCTCGTGTTCGTCCTGCACGACATGTTCGAAGTCCCGTTCGAGCAGATCGCCGGCATCGTGGGACGGACGCCCAACGCGGCGAAGCAGCTTGCGAGCCGGGCCCGTCGCCGTGTCGCCGGCGCCCAGATCCCGGCCAGTCCGGACGTCGTGCGGCAGCGGGAGGTCGTCGACGCGTTCTTCACCGCGGCCCGGCGGGGTGACTTCGAGGCGCTCGTCGCGGTACTGCACCCGGACGTGCAGCTGCGCACCGACACCGGCACGCCCGCCACGTCGATGCTGATCCGTGGCGCCGCCGCCGTCAGCCGCCAGGTCGGTCAGGGCCTCCGCGGCCTGCTCACCGCCCCGCCGGCACAGCTGCACCCCGCCGTCGTGGCCGGATCGGCCGGAGCGATCCTGACGATGCACGGGCGGCCGGTCAGCGTCATCGCCTTCACCGTCGCTGACAATGCCATCCGGCGCGTCGACGCGATAGCCGACGTCGAAAGACTGGAGCGGATGCTGCCTGGCTTCAGCCCTTTGCCAACCGGGCAACGAGACCGTCGGCCTCCAGCTTGAGGTACCGGCGCATCGGCCGCCCGTTGAGCAGGCCGACGAGCGGCGCCGCCCAGCCGGAGACGGGCCAGGATGAGGTCGATGCGGCAGCGGCGTCGTCGCCGGCGCGGACCCGGTGGTCGCCGACCAGCCGGATGCCGGGCAATGTCGAGGACCATGTGCAGCCGTCCGCCGGTGCCCTTCTGCGTCCCGGCGGCGGCTCCTGCGGCAACGCACCCACGCGCCCGCGCCGGACGAACGGCATCGACGACGAGACGGCGACGGGAGAAGCTCGACATGACAGATCAGCCGGAGAGACGGCCCACGTTGGAGGGTCTCGACCTGGGACCAGGGGAGTACTGGACCCGCAAGCGCCAGTTGCCGTTCATGGACGGCGCCGCGATACAGCAGGTCTTGGAGGAGTACGGCCCGGTCGCCCGGCGCCTGCTCGGCAAGGAATGACCAACCAGCCGCAACAGCGTCCGCCCGAGGCGCTGCCTCCGGAGGTCCACGAGCGGACCTACGTCAATCGGGTTCGCCGCGAGAACCTGGATGTCACCAGCACGGGCGCCGTCCGCGAGCCGGTTCCACCATCAGAACAGATCCAGGTCATCGTGCTCAGCGGACGCCCGGCGGTGGGAAAGTCCTCGGTGATCGCGCGATTGACGCGCTCGTTACCACGCGAACCGGTGATTGCCGTCCCGCGCACGTTGCGAGCATGGCTTTGATGGTCTCCATGCTGACGACGTTGGTGACCGGGTTGTTGGCGGCGGCGTCTTGATGCCCGCGGTCGGATCGTCGGTGCGCTCGCCCTCAGCCGCCGTCCAGCGGAAGAAGTTCCTCAAGCCGGCGAACCATGACCCGGCCGTGCCGCTCGTGGTCGTCTCCCGGACGTGGACCACCCAGCGGCGTACGAGTTCGCGCGTCACGTCCGCGGGCGCGAGCTCTGGATCGATGGTGTGCAGCCATGTGCCGAAGGTGGCGAGGGCCCGCCGGTAGCTTGCGAGGGTGTTCTTCGCGTATCCGTCAGCGCGGAGGGCGAGCTCCCACGAGTCGCCGAGCGTGTCGCAGTCTGCGTGTGCGGGCTGAGTCGTCGAGGGCAGTCTGGACCTTGAGCGGCATGCTAGTGGCTATCCTGCGGCTCGCTTGGCATTGTGGCTGGTAGAAGCTCTATAAGTTCCGCCGCGTTGCGCTGAGCGTAGTCCCGGTAGCAGTTGTTCATCAGGACGTGGGTCTCGGCGGTGCTCGCGGCCAGGGCCTGGAGGCGTGGGGTCCACGCCGACAGTTCCGCGTCGGAGTACAGGTAGCCGAACTTCTCGTGGATGTCCTTGCTCGTCCAGCGCTCGCTGTGCCCGTGGAAGCGCACGACCGCCAGATCGGCGGTGGCCTCGACCACCGGCGGGACCGACGAGCGGTGGCCCTGGGGCATGTCGACGACCACGTACGGCAGGTCGTGCGCGCGCAGGAAGTCGAGCGTCTCGCGCTCGTTGTCGCCGTCGAACCACGACGCGTGGCGGAACTCGATGGCGGCGCGCAGGGGTTTGCAGCGAGCGGCCACCTCGAGCAGGGTTTGTTTGTTGTCGCGGCGGATCGTGAACCACGGCGGGAACTGGAACAGCACCGAGCCGATCTTGCCGGTCAGCGGGTCGAGAGCGGACAGGAAGCGCGCCCAGACCTCGTCGACGACGGCGGGCGGCAGGTCGCGCGGGTACACGTTCGGCTTGTCCGTGTCGGGGCGCAGCTCGCGGGGCAGCGCGCTCACCTTCGTCGGGTGGCCGGTCAGCAGGCTGAAGGCCTTGATGTTGAACGTGAAGCCGGGCGGGGTCCGCGCGGCCCAGAGGCGGGTGGTCTGCGCGTTCGGCGGGGCGTAGTACGTCGCGTCGACCTCGACCAGGGGGAACTGGCGCGCGTAGTAGGCCAGCCGCTCCTGCGCGGTCGTGGCCGACGGCGGGTACCAGCCCGACTCCAGCAGCGTCCGGTCGGTCCACGACGCCGTGCCTACCTTGATGTCGCCCATCAGCCCCGCTGTTTCCCGCGGCGGCCGGGGCAAACGTCAGGCGGACGGCGTGTTGGCTAGTTGACCGATCATGGACGTAGGCTCTCAAGGATGCGGATCGGCGAGCTGTCACAGCGCACGGGCGTGAGTCCGCGCTCACTGCGGTACTACGAAGCGCAGGGCCTGCTCACCAGCTCACGCTCCGGCGCCGGGCAGCGTCACTATGCCGATGCCGAGGTCGAGCGCGTGTCGCTCATCCGGCAGCTGTTCGACGCGGGCTTGTCGAGCCGGGTGATCGCGACGGTGCTGCCCTGCGTGGAGACCCCCGGCGATGCGGGCGTCGTCGAGCTGGCGTTCGCGACGATGACGCGCGTGCGCGACCGGATCGACGCCGACATCGCGCACCTGATCGAGACCCGAGCTGCGCTGGACGCGCTGATCGCGGCCAACAGCCGGCACCGGGCGGAGCTGTCCACGGCGCCGCAACCGCTGGCACGGTCGGCCTGAATGCTGTGACCCGCGCCTCAGCCGGTTGCCCCTGACATCGGTGTGAGCGGTGAGGATGGCGGCAGAGCCCGGAACCACCGCGGCCGGTCACTCGAGAGGCAGCAGAAGATGGGGCAGGCGTGGGGTTTCGGCAGGCACGGCGGGCCCGAGGTGCAGGAGTTCTTCGATCGTCCCGATCCCGTCCCCGGCCGCGGCGAGGTGCTGATCCGGGTCGACGTCGCCGGGGTGAATCCCCTCGACCACATGCTGCGCTCGGGTCTGGTCCCCGGGCTCGACGGCGGGCGTCCGTTCCCCCGCGTGCTGGGCATGGAGGCAGCGGGGACCGTGCTCGCCCGGGGCGAGGACGTCGACGGGCTCGAGCTCGGTGACGCGGTCTTCGGCTTCGCGCTCACCGGTGGCGGCACCTACGCCGAGACGACGGTGCTGTCCGCACCGAACACCGCCCGCATCCCGGCGGGTCTGTCCGCGACCGTGGCGGCGACGCTGCCGGTGGCCGGGACGACCGCGGTGGATGCGCTCGACCAACTCGGCCTCCCGGCCGGGGCCACGCTCCTGGTCAACGGGGTCGGGGGCGGGGTCGGCCTCGCCGTCGCGCGGCTGGCGGCCGGGCGCGGGCTGCGGGTGATCGGCACCGGCAGCAGCGCCAAGCGCGAGCACGCCGAGACCGTCGGGGTGCAGTTCATCGACTACGCCGCCGGTGATGTTGCCGCCGCGGCGCGCGAGCTGGCTGCGGGCGGCGTCGACGGCATCGCCGACCTCGTCGGAGGCGCCTCGCTGCGGACGGTCGCTGCGCTCGCCCGGGACCCCCGCAACGTCGTCGCCGTGGGTGATGCGTCCGTGTCCGAGCTCGGTGGGCGTTTCGTCGAGCGCCGCCTCGACCGTGAGAACCTGGAGCGGTCCGCCCGGCTGGCCCTCGACGGACTCCTCGCACCCGTGATCACCGCGGTCCATCCGCTCGCCGACGCCCCGGCCGCCCTCGCCACCGTCGAGCACGGTCACACCTCGGGCAAGGTCGTCATCAAGGTGGCCTGAGCGGCGGCGCAAGCCTGAAGAAGGCCGGTGCAAGCCTCAGGACAGGGCGATGCGCAGGCGGGCGTACGTCGGGATGAGCACTCGCCGCCCGTAGCGGCGCTCCACGATGCGCCAGGGGCGGCCGGTCGCCAGCAGCGCCCGCAGCAACGCGGTTAGCTCCGCACGGGCCACCGGCGCGCCGAGGCACAGGTGCCGGCCGGCGCCGAACCACAGCTGACGGTTGTCGGGCAGGTACTCGCGGTCGAGGTCGAAGCCGCCCGGCGCATTGTTCGCCGTGTACGTCAGCATCAGCACCCGCTCTCCCGCGCGCAGCCGCCGGTCGGCCACCCGCACGTCGGCGCTCACGGACCGGCCGATCACCGGGGCGGGGGTGGTGACCCGCAGGCCTTCGCGGACCGCGTCGGCGATGCGGTGCGGCTCGGCGCGCAGCCGCTGCTGAGAGGCGGTGTCGTGCAGCAGCGCGACCGTACGCGCCATCGCGCTCGCCGCGGTCTCGGTGCCGGCCACCATCAGCAGTACCGCCAGGCCCTCGGTCTCGCGCAGCCCCAGGCCCAGCTCCCGGCAGCGGCCCAGCAGCCGGTCGGCGGGCGCGTCGCGCCACGCGGCGGCGACCCCGCCGGTCATCCGGGCCACGATCGCGCGGGCGGCGGCGACGGTGGACTCGGGCAGGTGCGTGGAGGCGGTGCTGCCCAGGGCGAGCGCGGCCAGGCGCTCGCCGGTCTCGAAGATGTCGCGGTACGCCGCGTCGTCGTCCGGCGCCGCGACGTGCAGGCCGAGCAGGTCGGCCACGATCCGCCCGACGACGACCCGGCCGAGGTCGGCGATGTCGACCGTCTCGCCGGCGGCCAGGGCGGCGGTGCACTGCTCGAGCCGCGGCCCGGCGACCCGGGCGACCAGCGCCGCCGCGTTGTCTTCGGTGAACAGCTCGCGGGCCTTCGTGCGCAGCGCGTGGTGCCCGGCGCCGTCGAAGGCGTCGTACACCCAGTCGCCGAGGACCTGGGCCCACAGGTGGCCGACACCGCCCTCGCCGAGCAGCGTGAAGTGCTCGGGGTCGTTGAGGATGCGCCGCGCGGTCACCGGGTCCGCGACCAGCCAGCCCAGGCCCGGCATCCGGCGGATCGGGCGGGCGAAGCGGCCGAGCGTGAGCAGCACGGGCAGTGCGGGCCGGCTCGCCGCCAGTAACCGCAGCTCATGACGCCGGGCAAGATCGAGGGCCACGCCGCCACGCTATTACAATGACGCACTGGCCGAAGTGGGGGTAGGGGTGTGGAGCGACGGATCACCGCGCTCGGCGGGGTCGCGGTCCACCTGCCCGAGGACCGGCTGTCCAGCCGAGACGTCGAACGGCGCGTCGCCGCGCTCAGCGACGGGTTCGCCCCGCCGGCGGGGCTGATCCGCCGTCTCACCGGCGTCGAGCACCGATACCTGATGCCGGCCGACTGGCAGGCCTCCGACCTCGCCGTCGCGGCCGCGCAGAAGGTGCTGGCCGACACCGGTACCGCACCCGCCGACGTGGACCTGCTCATCTTCGCCTCGGCCAGCCAGGACATGGTGGAGCCGGCGACCGCGCACATCGTGGCCGAGAAGCTCGGCCTGGGCTGCCCGGTGTTCGACGTCAAGAACGCGTGCAACAGCGTCCTCAACGCGATGGAGGTCGCCGACGCGTTCATCGTCTCCGGACGGTACCGCCGGGTGCTCATCGCCTGCGGGGAGTCCCCGTCCCGGGCGACGCGCTGGCGGGTGCCCGGCATCACCGCGTTCCGCACCGCGTTCGCCGGCTACACCCTCTCCGACGCCGGCGCCGCGCTGCTGCTGCACGCATCGCCCGCCCGGCTGGGCGGCCCCGGGATCCTCGGCTTCGGCGCCGCCGCGAACTCGAGCGTGTGGGACGTCGGCACGCTGCCCGCCGGCGGCTCGGCGCACCCGCGCGAGGAGGAGTACACCTATTTCCGCATCGACGGCGGGCGGCTGCGCGACGCGTTCTGCGCGCTCGGCCCGCAGGTGCTCCACGACACCGTGGAACGGCTCGGGCTGCGCTGGGACGACTTCGCGGTCGTCGGGGTGCACCAGGTGTCGCTGGCGTTGCTGGAGGCGGTGCGCTCGGGCATCGGCGTGGCCGCCGACCGGCTTGTGGTGACCCTGCCCGAGCACGGCAATCTGGCCTCGGCGAGCCTGCCGCTGCAGCTGTCGCTCGCGTTGCGCTCCGGCCGGGCCGGCCCCGGCGACCTGGTTGCCCTCGTCGGGCTCGGCGGCGGGATCAGCCTGGGCATCGCGGTGATCCGGCTGTGAGGCTGTGGGTGGTGGTGCCGGCGTACAACGAGGCCCCGGGCATCGCCGCGACCCTGGAGGCGCTGGCCGCGCAGGCCGACCGCGACTTCACGGTCGTGGTCGTCGACAACGGCTCCACCGACGGCACCGCCGACGTGGTCCGCGGGTTCGCCGGGCCGGTCGGTGCCGGGCCGGTGCAGGTCATCGCCGAGGCGCGCAAGGGCACCGGCGCGGCCGCCGACTCCGGCATGCGGCACGCGATCAGCCACGGCGCCACCCACCTGGCGCGCACCGACGCCGACTGCCTGCCGCACCCGGACTGGATCGCGCGCATCCGCGCCGCGTTCGGCGACGGCCTCGAGCTCGTCGCCGGGCAGCTGCTCCCACGCACGGACGAGGGGCCGCTGCCGCGCCGGTACCGGTGGCTGCTCGTCGGCGCCGTCGAGGTGGCGGCGTGGTTCGGCAAGTTCCGCCCCGCCAACCGTGACCCCGCCTATCTGGGCCCGTACGTCATGGCGCCCGGCTGCAACATGGCCATCGAGGCCGGGCTGTACGAGCGGGCCGGCGGCTTCCCCCGCACCGCGATCGAGGAGCTGCACGAGGACCGCGCACTGGTCAACGCGGTGCGCCGGCTGACCCCCGCCTACGGGCTGCGCCGCGACGTGAAGGTCCGCGGCTCGACCCGGCGGGTGCGGGCGTGGGGGATGCGCCGGACGCTGGCGTGGTACGCCGACCACCGTTATCGGCCGTCCATTGTAGACATTCGATGACCGCCCGATGGGAGCGGCGCATCCAGCTCGCGGCGCACCCGCTGACGTACCCGCTCGCGCGCGCCCTGGCCCGGCTCGGCCCGGTGGTGCGGGTGCCGGGGCTCGGGGTCGTGGTCAACGACGCCGCGACCGCGCGGGCGGTGCTCACCGACACCGACACGTTCAGCAAAGCCGCGCCGGGTTCGCCGGCCGACCTGTGGACCCCGGTCCTCGGCCGCAGCGTGCTGCTGAACATGGCCGGCCCCGACCACGCCCGGCTGCGCCGCCAGCTGTCCGGCCTGTTCACCCCGGCCGCGGTGCGCGGGCTGTGCGAACGGGTGCTCGCCGCCACCCTGACCGGCATGACCCGCCGCCTCGCCGGCGGGGAGGGCGTCGACGTGGTCACGGAGGTCCGCCGCTGCGCGGGTGCGGTCATCGCCGAGCTGGTCGGGTTGCCGGCCCGCGAAGCCCGGGACGCAGCCCGCTTCGACGAGATGTTCGCCCGCGGCACGGAGGTCACGTCGATGGTGCGGCTGACCCGGCGCGGCCTGACCCCGCGCCAGGTCGTGCGAGCCCGAACGGTCATGGCGGAGCTCACCGCGCCGGCCGTGGCCGCGTACCGCGCCGCCGACGCGAGCACCGTGCCCGGCCGGATGCGCGAGCTGGGCCTGACCGAGGACGAGGCGCGCGGCGCCGTCGCCGCGTTCGTCCTCACCGGCACCGAGACCCTCGTGTCGTTCGTGCCCCGGCTGGTCGCGCTCGGCATCGACAGCGGCTGGCTGGCCCGGCTCACCGACGATCCGTCGCGGTCGGACGCGGTTGTGGCCGACGCCCTGCGCTACACGGTGCCGTCGCCGGTCATGCTGCGCGGCGTCACGGTCGCCGGCCGCGTCGGCCCGGTCGCCGTCGCCCCCGGCGACCGGGTCGTCATCATGACCCTGTCCTGCGCCCGCGCCTACGGCCCGTTCGACCCCGAACGGCCGCACCCGGCGGAGCTGCGCCGGCTGTGGTTCGGCGCCGGCGCGCACTTCTGCCTCGGCATGCCGCTCGCGCTGGCCGAGATCCACGCCTTCCTCGACGCGATCCTCGACGCCTGGCGGCAGGCCGGCCCGCTCGTCATCCGCGAACGCCGGGCCGCCGCGCGCGTGCTCATTCCCGGGTACGCCCGGCTCGTCCTCGGCCGCCCGTCGTGACCGACCTGCTGACCGCGCTGCTCGCCACCTGCGACGCGCGCGGCGACGCCCCGGCACTGCGGGCGGACTCGGCGCGCCTGACCTACCGCGGGCTGGGCGCGCGGATCCGGGCGACGGCGGCGGGGCTGCGCGCCGCCGGGCTGGCCGACGGCGACCGGGTGCTGTTCTCCGTACGCCCCGAGCCCGCCGGCGTCGTGCTCGCCCTCGGCATCGTCGCGGCCGGCGGCACCGTCGTCTTCGCCGACCCCGGCGCCGGCCCCGAACTGTTCGCCGCCCGCCTCGCCCACACCGCGCCCCGCTGGGCCGCCGCCGAGTCGCTGCTCTACGGCGTCAGCGCCTGGCGGGTGACCCGCCGCCTCGCCCGGCGCCGCGGCGTGCTGCTGCCCGCGTACGACCGCCTGCCGGTCCGCCACGTGTACGCGGGCCGATGGCTGCCCGGGGTGCCCCGCGGCGCGCTGAGCGCGGCCCGCCTCGCCCGCTATCCCGGGATGTCCGCAGTGGACGACGCCGCCGGCCGGGAGGCGCTCATCGTGTTCACCTCCGGCACCAGCGCGGCACCGCGCGCCGTCGTGCACACCCGCGGCTCGCTCGGCGCCGGCCTGTCCGTGCTCGCCGGCCGCTGCGCCGTCGGCCCGCACGACGTGGTGCACACCGACCAGCTGATGCTGGGCCTGCCCGCGCTGGTCGCCGGCGCACTGTGGACCATGCCGCCGTACGGCCTCGCGCCCGCCGCCGACCCGGTCCGCTACGCCGCCGGCCTGAGCGGGGTGAGCCACACGTTCTGCGTGCCCGCCGACTTCGCCGCGGTCCTCGACGCGATCGACGCCGGGCGGGTGGCCGCGCCGGCCGGCCTGCGCCACGTCCTGCTCGGCGGCGCACCCGTCGGCCAGCCGCTGTTGCGCCGGGCCCGGCAGGTGCTGCCCGGCACCGAGATCCTCAGCGTGTACGGCATGACCGAGATCCTGCCGGTCGCCACCGCCACCGCCGAGGACAAGCTTGCCCATCGCGGCCCCGGCGACCTCGTCGGCGCGCCGCTGCCGGGCGTGCGGGCCCGCCTCGCCGACGACGGCGAACTGCTGGTCCGCGGGGCGAACCTGTGCGCGGGGTACCTCGGCGAGCCCCCGATGACCGAGCACGCCACCGGCGACCTGGCCCGCCTCGACGGCGACCGGATCGTCCTCATCGGCCGCAAGAAGGACATGATCATCCGTGGCCGGGTGAACATCTACCCCGGCCTGTACGAACCGGCGATCGCCCGCCTCGACGGCGTCGCGCAGGCCGTGCTCGTCGGCCTGCCGGGCCCGTTCGGCGACGAGCGCGTGGCCCTCGCGGTGGTGCCCGCCGACCCCGAGGACGCCGCCGGCGCGCCGGAGCGCCTCGCCGCCGCGGTGCGGGCCGCGCTGCCCGCGGTGCTCGACGCGGGCGCGCTGCCCGACGAGGTGTACGTCGTGCCGGCCATCCCGGTCACCGGCCGCACCAGCAAGCCCGACCGCGACGCCCTGCGAGCCATGCTGGAGGCGCGGTGCGCGTCGCGGTGACCGGCGCGGCCGGGTTCGTCGGCGGCGCCGTGGCGCGGGCCGCGGCCGGCGCCGGCTGGCAGGTGCACGCGTTCGGCCGCGCGCAGTGGGACATCGACCGCGGCCCGCTGCCGGACCCGCCGGCCGTGGACGCGGTCGTGCACTGCGCCGCGAGCGTCAACGACTGGGGCCCGGCCGCGCCGACCTGGCGCACCAACCTCGACGGCACCCGGCACGTGGCGCAGACCTTTCCCGGTGTACGCCTGGTGCAGATCTCCTCGGCCAGCGTCTACGACCCGTTCGTGCCGACGGTGTGCGCCCGCGAGGATGCGGCCCCGGTCTCGCGGTACCTGACCGCCTACGCCGCGTCGAAGGCCGCGGCCGAGCGCTTCCTCGCCTCCCGGCCGGCCACGGTGGTGCTGCGCCCGCACGCGGTCTACGGCCCCGGTGACCGGGTCCTGCTGCCCCGGATCCTCGGCGCGATCCGCGGGCGCAACCTGTGGATCGTCGGTGACGGCCGCACCCGGCAGTCGCTGACCGCGATCGGCAACCTGGTCGGCGCCGCGCTGCGCGCCTGCGAGCCCGACGCCCCGCCCGGCGTCTACAACGTCGCGGACGCCGAGCCGGTCGCCGTCGCCGACGCGCTGCGCGAGCTGCTTGCCGCCCGCGGCCTGCGGGTCGGCATCCGCACCCTGCCGGCCCGCCCGGCGTGGGCCGTGGCGGGTGCGGCCGAGGCGGCCTGGCGCCTGGCCCGCCGCAGCCGGCCACCGCGGCTGACCCGGTATGCGATCGCGCACCTGGCCATGGAGCGCACCCTCGACCTGACCGCCCTTCGCACCCGCATGGGCCTGCACCCGGCGCCGACGTCCTTCGCCGGCGCCGAGACCTGGTGAGCCGCGGCAGCGGGTCTCGCCGGCGCAGGGGCGCCGTGGCTCATGAGGTCGCAGCGCCGCTCTGATGCGGCGGGTCGGCCGCCCGAGACGGGGTGGCTGACCAGCTGGCGAGGAGTTTGAGCCGGTCTTCGGACGCGGTGCCGGGTTCGGCGGTGTAGATGATCAGGTTGTGCACGGCTCGGCTGGACAGGGGCAGGTCGAGGTGCTGGAAGGTCAGTTCCAGGTGGCCGACCTCGGGGTGCCGGAGTCGTTTGATGCCGTCGTGGCGGATCAGGACGTCGTGCGCGGCCCAGTGGGCGCGGAACTCGGGGCTGAGGGTGGACAGCTCGCCGATGAGGTCGCGCAGGGCCCGGTCGCGGGGCTCGCGAGCGGCCTCGGCGCGCAGCAGGGCGGCGGTGGCGTTGCCGGCGGCGTCCCAGTCGACGAAGAAGTCGGGTGCGCCGGGGTCGAGGAAGATGTAGCGGGCGATGTTGGGCCGGCCGTGCTTGTCGATGGTGGTGCTGCCGAACATCGGCGCGTACAGGGCTCGGGCCAGGGGGTTGCCGGCGATGACGTCCGTGCGGCCGTTGCGCACGAACGCCGAGGACATCGTCATCGAGTCGAGCAGCCACTGGACCCGCGGCGGGACCTCGACGTCCCGGCGACGCGATGGCGTGCGACTGCCGGCCCGCGATGCCTGGGCCAGGTCGAACAGGTAGGTCCGTTCGTCGTCGTCCAGGCGCAGGGCGCGGGCGACCGCGTCGAGGACGCCCTCGGACACGCCGCCGATATGACCCTTTTCCAGCCGCGTGTACCACTCGGTGCTCACGCCGGCGAGGACGGCGACCTCCTCGCGCCGCAGCCCGGCGACCCGGCGGCGGGCGCTGGTCGGCAGTCCGGCCTGTGCCGGGGTGATCCTGGCGCGCCGGCCGGCGAGGAAGTCCCGAATCTCGTTGCGGTTTCCGGGCTGCTGGTCCATGTCGTTCACGGTATCCGCTGGTCACGGCGCGAAGGGGGTAGAGGTTGTACCCCCATGAACGCGACCTTCTCCGGCGGCGGCGATCGCGGTCTTCTGGGATCGAACCTGTGACGGAGGTAGGAGACATGACGAGCAAGACGCTGACCGTGCCGCCGGTGGCGATGGGCACGTGGGCCTGGGGAGACAGTGGTGAGGCGGGCGACGGTTACTTCGGCAGTGAGCTGACCGCGTCCGGCCTGCGTGAGGTCGTCGAGAAGGCGCAGGCGAGCGGGTTCACCTTGTGGGACACGGCGGTGGTGTACGGCATGGGGCACTCGGAGACGGTCCTCGCCCAGGCACTGCAGGGCTACGCCCGCAGCGAGTACCAGATCTCGACGAAGTTCACCCCGCAGGCCGCAGGCGACGGCGACGATCCGGTCGCGGAGATGCTGGAGCAGAGCCTCGACCGATTGGGTACGGAATATGTGGATCTGTACTGGATGCACAACCCCGCCGACGTGGCCCGCTGGACCCCGCTGCTGATCCCGCTGCTGCGCAGCGGCAAGATCAAGCATGTCGGCGTCTCGAACCACAACCTGCGGCAGATCGCGCTGGCCGACCAGATCCTCGGCGAGGCCGGCTTTCGGGTGGAGGCGGTCCAGAACCACTACAGCCTGCTGTACCGCGGCTCCGAGCGCGCGGGCATCCTCGATCACTGCCGCGAGCACGACGTGCGGTTCTTTGCCTACATGGTCCTCGAGCAGGGAGCGCTGACCGGCAGGTACGGCCCGGCCCACCCGTTGCCCGCGGGCAGCAACCGGGCGGCCGCGTACAACGGCATCCTGCCCAAGCTCCAGGCGCTGACGGACCGGATGCGCGCGATCGGCATGGACCGGGGCGCGTCCCCGGCTGACGTCGCCACCGCCTGGGCCATCGCCAAGGGGACCACCCCGATCATCGGCGTCACGAAGGCGCGGTACATCGACGGGTTGGTCCGGGCTCGCGGCATCGAGCTCGCCGCGGAGGAGATCGCGGAGCTGGAGGCGCTGGCCGACGCCGCGGACGTCGACACGCGCGGCTGGTGGGAGCACTGATCGGGCGGGCGACGGCGGCCCGGGCGGCCTCGAGGACCCGGGCTCGACGGCGAGGAGGTTCTGCTCGATGATGCGGCTCACCGCGAACGCCGCGCACACTGTGGTTGCGGATCAGGCCGGCCCGGCGGCACCGAGCGCGAAGCCCTGCGCCGGGCTGTCCTTGCTCAAGGCGCCGGCGTCGATCCCAAGGACGCCGGGGCGGCATCCGGCCTGCTTCAGGCCATGCGGCAGATCGGGGCGTCGCTGGGTCTGGCCATCCTGGTGACCGCGCCGAGGTGAATCATGGGATGATCCGCCGCGCCCCGACCGCGACGAGGCCGGGGTTCGATGCCTGCCGCCCTAGCATCGACTGGTTGCCTCCGGCCGCTGCACCTGCCCAGCCCGGCCGGATTTGCCGCGTTCGACCAGAGGACCGATTGATGCGCGGACGCCTTGCGTCGTGGCTGGTGCGGTTCAGCCGGCCGTCGACCGCCGTGGGGATCGCGGTCGGCGGCGGGTTCACCGTCGTGGAGACGCTGCTGGTCGTGCCGCTGCGGCAGGTTGCCCCGACAGAAGCTCTGGCCCTCGTCTACTTGCCTGGTGTCCTCGTGGTCTCCGTGGTGTGGGGGCTGTGGTCGGGTGTGGCGACGTCGATCCTCGGCGCGCTCGCGTTCGACTACTTCCACACCCCGCCGATCGGGCGCTTCCAGGCCGGGGACTGGCGGGACTGGCTCGGGCTTTCGGTGTACCTCATGGTCGCCGTGGTCTCCGGTTCGCTGGCGCAGCTGGCCCGCGTGCGGGCGCTCGAGTCCGTCGAACGAAAACGGGAGGCCGACGCGGTCGCCGAGATGACCCGGCTCATCCTCGGCGCCGACGATGTGCGCGCGGTACTGCCGGAAGCCTCCGATCGGATCGCGTGCGCCATGCGGCTGCCGTATGCGGCGATCGTGCTCGACCCGGTGCCGCGGCGTGAGGGCCAGATCCAGCTGCTGCTGGACCCGGGCGCGCTCGTGGTCCCCGCAGACGTCCCGGACCGTGTCCTGCGGCGCCTGCAGGACGGGGTGGTGCCCGGGCTGGCGACCGTGCTGCGGGCCGGGCGGTCCCTGCAGGCGAACCGGGCCGGGCTGCAGGCGCTCCTCGCCCAGCAGGCGGCGTTGCGCCGGGTGGCAGTCCTGGTGGCCAACGGCGTCGCCTTCGCCGAGATCGTCACAGCGGTCGCCGCCGAGGCGGCCGACCTGTTCCACGCGGACGCCACGCGGGTCTGGCGCTGGGACCGTCCCGGGTCGGTGACCGGCGTCGCCGAGTACAACAGGGAGCCAGGATCCGAATCGACGGTGGGCAGACAGGTCGGCTTCGCCGGTGGCGTCGCGGAGCTGGTGCTGCGCGGCTCCCGTCCGGCCCGCTTGGACTCGTATGAGGGCCGCAGCGGCGCGCTGGCCGATTTCGCCCGCGCGGGGGGCATGCACGCCTCGGTCGGCGCGCCGATCGTTGTCGAGGGCCGGGTCTGGGGCGTCGTCGTCGCCCTGTGGCGCCGGGCCGGCGCGCCGCCACAAGGCATTGAGCATGAGCTTGCGAAGTTCACCGAGCTCGTCGCGACCGCGATCGCCAACACCGAGAGCCGGGCGGAGCTCACCGCGTCGCGGGCCCGCCTCGTCTTCGCCGCGGACGAGGCCCGCCGCGGCATCGAGCGCGAGCTGCACGACAGCGTGCAGCAGCGGCTCATTTCGCTCGGGCTGGAGCTGCGCTTCGCCGAGGCGATGATCCCCAAGGAGTTCGGCGAGGTACGGTCGCGGTTGTCGGCCACCTCCGCGGGGCTGTCAGCCACGTTCGAGGACCTTCAGCGGATCGTCCGCGGCATCCATCCGGCGCTGCTGTCCCAGGGCGGACTGGTCCCCGCGGTCAAGGCGCTCGCCCGCCGCAGCGCGGTCCCGGTGGCGGTGCACGGGGGGCCGAACCATCGCCTGCCCGGCTACGTCGAGGTCGCCGCCTACCACGTCATCTCGGAGGCGCTCGCCAATTCGGCCACGCACGCCGACGCCTCGGAGGTCTCCGTGGAGATCGACGTCGTCGCGGACGAGTCGGCGGTGGACGGGTCGTCGGCCGGTGAGATCCTCACCGTGACGGTCCACGACGACGGCGCCGGCGACGCGGACCCGAACCAGGGCGTCGGCCTGGCCGGCCTGCGCGACCGGGTCGAGGCGCTCGGCGGCACGTTGACACTGGCCAGCCCGGCCGGCCGTGGCACGTCCGTCAACGTGAAGCTGCCCACGGGCGGCCAAGGCCCGCAGGATGCGCAGGCCGGCCGGTCGATCGGTGGAACGTGACGAAGCGGAAGCCGGTCCGCGCGCTCATCCCGCGGGCGTCGCGACTTGTGGCGGCGTGGCAGAGTGATCCCGTGCGTGCCGTCGACGTCGCGGTGGTGAGCGCGGCGCCCGCCCTGCTGAGGCTGCTGGCCGGTGACCGCGAGACGGTCCATCGTCCGGGCGGCACCACCGTCGTCGCGCGCATCGGCCCGCTGCTCGTCGCGGTCGAGCCGCCGTCTGCGTCCTCGCCGACCAGCGGCGTGCCGTACGCGCGTCGCCGGTTGTTCGCCGGTGTGGCCCGCGGCTTGCCACCGGTGCGCCCCGGCGACGTCCTGGTCCCCGCCGAGGTCGTCGGGCGGCCGGCGTACCGGCCCGACGCCGAGCTGCTCGCCCTGGCCCGAGCGATGCGGCCCGACGACTGGACTCCGGACCACTTCGCCCACAGCCCCGCCGTGCACCTCGGATCCGTGCTGGGCCGGTCCGAAGCACGCTCGCTGCCGGCCGGCGGCTTCTCGCTCATCGTGCTCGGCGCGGTCGATGCCGGCACGGACCCGGTGCTGCGAGCGGACGCCGTCGACGCGGCGGCGGCCTTCACACTCGCGCTGCTGCGCCGCCTCGCGGCCGACAGCCACGTCGCGGGCCGGCCCGGCAGGGTGTCGCCGAATCCGGCCCACCGCGTCAGCAGCGGCGTCACGCTCAGTGACATGCGGGACGGCGACTGCGGCGGCGGCGTCACACGTCCCGGCTGACGGGAGCTGTGGCCGGGATGGTCAGGAACACGGTGACCGTGCACCCGGGGTTGCGGTTCACGACGGTCACACCGTCGCAGAACTGCCGGCACAGCCACAGGCCGCGCCCACCCTCGGCGGTCAAGGGAATCGGACGGGTGCCGACCTCGTCGGGGTCCGCGATGCCGGGCCCGTCGTCGCTGACCTCACACCAGACCGCGTCGCCGTCGCTCCACAGCCGCAGCCGGCCCGTACCGGCCGCGTGTCGGATGCTGTTGGATGCCAGTTCACTCGCCACGACCAGCAGCCGGTCGAGCGTCGGTCCGGTCAGGCCCCATTGGGCGCCATGCGCGCCGACCGCTGCGCGCATGGCGTAGAGGTTGTCGGCATCGACGGTCAGGCTGAGCACCGCTGCGGCGGCGTCGGCGGCGCCGGGCGACTCGGCAGGCCGGTTGTCCCCGATTGTGTCGCTCATGCCTGGCGCCGTAGGTCGAGTTGCGTGGCCTGGCCGGCCCCGATGGCGTCGAACACCGCGGCGACCGGCGGCCGGCAGGTGACGATCATGCGGCGGTCCGTGGGGAGGGTGAGGGCGGCCTTGGCGACGATGGTGGCGCTGGCGACGTCAATGAACCGAAGCTTAGCCAGGTTCAGGTGAATCACGGAATCGAGTCGAAGCGCCTCGGCAAGGGCCTGCTCCAGCGGCTCGGCGTGGGTGAAGTCGAGCTCACCGGCGATGCGGATGCCCGCCGGCCGGTGCTGGCGGCAGATGCGCAGCAGGGGCGTGTCGTGGTATGCCAGCGCGGCGACGGCTCGGCCGTGCGCCTCGGTGACGAAGGCGAGCGACACCGGGTCGAACCGGTCCCGGTCGTACTGACACATCGCCGTCAGCCGTGCCCCATCGAACAGGTGGGCGCAGTGGCGTTCGAAGGCGATGAGTTGCTCGGCGGAGGCGACCGGCCGGGTCGCCCAGCTCATGTCGGCGCTGACCCGCAGCCCGCGGAATCCTCGGGCCGTGGCGTCGGCGAGATCCGAGGCCAGCGCGGCGATCATCTGCTCGGCGTGCGGCTCACCGCCCAGCCAGTCCGCCTGCCCGGAGCGAAGGTCGAGCTGGCCCCGCTCGATCGCCCCGTGCACGTCGACCTCCCGCAGCGCGAGGTCGAGCGCAAGGTCGTCAGGCGTGCTGGCGTCGGCGAAGCAGACGACCTTCTGCCCGCGCAGCAGGCCGGCGGTGACGAACTCGGCGACCACGTCGCTGCACTCGTCGTGATCGGTGAACGTCAGGCAGGCGTGGTCGCCGTCCTGTAACTCGTCGACCCTGACCGTATCCGCCATGACCACCGCCGCGCTCGATGCATCCGACACCGACCGGGGCCTTACCCGATCGTCGAGGAACGCAAACGAGGACGTACGGCGCACCACGGCCCGAGCCACGAGGGGATGAACCTCCTGGCCGTGGGTAGCGTCGCGAGCCGGGACTCGCTGAGGAGGGGCCGCATGGCGGATAGCTCGGACACGTCGGATACCGATGAGGGTGACCTTGCCTTACTCCGGGCGTATGAGCCGGTGGTCCGGTACACGGCGGGGGAGCTGTTCCTGCCCACAGCCGTCGGAGCCTACGTCGGCCGGGCCGCCCTGTGGCGACGGCGCCCGGGTGAACGACGCGACGAATGCCTGGCTCAGGCCGGGGAGCTGACGCTCGAGCGGTTGGCCGAAGCGGGGGAGCGGTTCGCCGGGGACGGGCTGTACCTGCGCCTGGTCGACCGCCCGATGCGTGGTGGCGAGTACCGGCGGTGGCGCCGTGATGCGGCGCAGCCGTCGTTCCGGCCGAGCAGCCGCTTCGCCGCCGTCGGGCTGTTCGCGCGGCTCGTCGACGCCGGACTCCGTGTGTCCCTGCTCGTGCGAGGCACGGTGCCCGGCGGCACCCGGGCGGCGGCGCACCACCTGTACGCCACGCACATGCAGGGCAGCGATCATCCCTACTACGCGAGAGTGTTCCGGGACGGCGGCTACGTCGCGCTGCAGTACTGGTACTTCTACCCGATGAACGACTGGCGCTCGACGTTCAGTGGCATCAATGACCACGAGGCCGACTGGGAACAGGTGACGATCTTCCTCGCGGAGACCCTCGGCGGCTCCTTGTGCCCCGCCTGGGTGGCGTTCTCGGCCCACGACGAGGTCGGCGACGACCTGCGCAGGCGCTGGGACGACCCGGACATCGAGTTCGTCGGCACGCATCCAGTGGTGTACGCGGGGGCCGGATCGCACGCCGGTGCCTATTTGCCCGGTGAATACGTGACGACCGTTGCCCTGGCGTGGCTCAACCGTCTGCGGGCCGTATCGCGGCAGGTGCTCCGGGCTCTGCCCTGGACCGGGGACGCGCCGGAAACGAGCGCAGGGGTCCCGTTCATCGACTACCACCGCGGCGACGGCGTGGGCATCGGGGTCGGCGAGCGCAGCGCCTGGCATCCGGTGCTCTTTGACGATGACACGCCGTGGGTCCGCGACTATCGCGGCTTGTGGGGGCTGGACACGCGCGACCACTTCGGCGGCGAGCGGGCACCGGCCGGCCCCCGCTACGAGCGGGATGGCGCGGTCCGGTCCGGCTGGGCGAATCCGGTGGCCTGGGCCGGCCTCGACGAGGAGTACCCGACCGCCGAGCACGGTGCCGTGTTGCTGGAGCGTCGCGCGAGCCGGCTGGAACGTCGCCTTGCCCGGCTCGCCGCCGAGATCGACGGCCGCCGTCGGGCGGCGCGTGAGTCGCGCGCCAGCAACCGGGCCAGGGCGGCCTTCGCGAGCCACACCGGCGCAGACAAGCCCCGCCGGCCCCGGACCGGCCCCGACCGGCACGGCGTAGAAGCCCTCGCGCGGTTGCGCACCGAGCAGACCGCCCTGCGCGAGGAACTCGACGCGATCGTCCGGGCGGGAACCCGGCCGCCCATCGATACTCCGCACGCCCACCTGCGCCGCCGCGCTCTCCCGCTCACCGCCGACACCCCACGCCAGCGGTTCCTGGCGATATGGTCGGCGGCATCGGTGTCGGTCATGCTGGCCGGGATCGCGCTCGTCGTGATCAGCCCACCCGTCGGAGTGCTCTGGTCATCCGCCGGTCTCATCGCGCTCATGCTGGCGATCGAGGCGGCCGCACGCGGCCGGCTGGTGCGGTTCACCGCGACCATGGGCGCGGCCGGTGCCGTCGTGTTCGCCGTCCTGGGCGCCGTCGAGGTCGTCGTCCGCAACTGGCGAGCCGGGGCGGCCGCCGTGCTGATTCTCGCATCATGCGCTCTGCTGGTCGCGAATCTGCGCACGTGGATGATCAACCGCTGAGCGGCATGGAGCCACGGCGGCGCGGCAGGTCTTCCCGGCGGCGGCGTGCAGCGCGTCATCAGGGTGGGCGGATCGGGGTAAACCCCGGGGCCGGACCGGCAGCGCGGAGGATGATCGCCGGTGCTCGCCGTGACACGATGCCACAACGGATCGATGGGGGGAGCGGCGAAATGGTGCTGTCGCGGCGGCAGATCCTGGCCGGAACAGGGCTCGCGGTGGCCGGGATGGCCGTCGGGGCGCTCGGCCGGCCCCTCGCCCAGGACGTGTTCGGCCTGAACCAGCCGCCGCTGGCCGGGGGCTACGCCTCGGCCGCCGACGTGCTGACCGACGCGGAGTCGCCGAGCACGACCATCACCTACCACGTGCGCACCGACGAGCCGGTCGTCGCGTTCACCTTCGACGATGGGCCCGCGCCGGAGTGGACGCCGATGGTGCTCGACGCCCTCGACGCGTGGCAGGTGCCGGCGACGTTCTTCATGGTCGGGCGCAACCTCAGCCAGCACGCCGCCGTCGTGCGCGGCCGGCTCGACCGGCACGAGGTCGGCAACCACACCTGGTCGCACGCCGACCTCGCCACCCTCGACCTCAACCAGGCCACCGCCCAGATCAACCGCGGCGCGGCGGCGATCCGCACGGTCACCGGCCGCACCCCGACCCTGCTGCGGCCCCCGTACGGCCACCTCGGCGGCTCCACCATCCTCGCCGCCGACAAGCTCGGCTACCGGCTCGTGCTGTGGTCGCAGCAGATGCGCGAGGCGCAGTACGAGAAGAACCCCCAGGGCGAGGTCCGCGACATCGTCGACACCGTCCGGCCCGGCTCGATCGTGCTGGCCCACGACGTCGGCGACCAGCGCCGGCTGGTGGCGCTGCGCCACCTCGGCGAGATGTTCGCCGGGTTGCGCGCCCGCGGCTTCCGGTTCGTGACCGTGTCCGAGCTGCTGGCCCTCGGCGCGGACGGCTCGGCCACGCGGTCCTGACGTCAGCGGCAGCGGCCGGCTCGGCCCGGGCCGGCCGGACGAACGCGGCTGGCCCGGGCCGGCCGGTGCCCCCGTTGTGGCGCACCGGCCGGCCGGGACCGGCGGTCAGGGGCTGGTGCAGGTGATGCCGCTGGGCGCCGGCGTGCTGGGGCCGGTGGCGGTGAAGCCGAACGTCGTCGTCGCGCCGGCCCCGAGGGTGCCGTTGTAGGCGGCGTTGCGGACGGTGACGTTGCCGGTGGTCCCGGTGTTGGTGCCGTTCCAGAGGCTGCTGATCGCCTGCCCGCTGGCCAGGGTGAGCCGGGTGGTCCAGCCGCTCAGGGTCGATGAGCCGCCGTTGGTGACCGTGACCTCGCCCTGGAAGCCGCCGGGCCAGCTGTTCACGGCCCGGTAGGTCGCGGTGCAGGCACCGGGCTGGCCACTGGGCGGCGGGCTGCTGCTCGGCGGGGTGCTGCTCGGCGGGGTGCTGCTCGGCGGTGGCGACGACACCGGCGGGCTGCTCGGCGGCGTCGTGTTCTGGAACTGCGAGAAGAACTTCCAGATCTCGCCCGAGGTCCACGTCCGGGCGTCGTTCGGCGAGCCCGAGCCGTCCACGGGGCTCGGGGTGTGGTCACCGTCGAACGCGGCCCACTGCACCGGGTATCCGGCCCGGCAGCCGGAGTACGCCGTGGTGATGTGGGTCAGGCTGCCCTGTGCCGGCTCCCGCGGGCTCTGCGCGGTGCAGCCGTTGTTGCGCACGAACGTGTCCCGCAGCGAGCGGCCGTTGCTGATGTTCAGCACGCTGTCGTGGGTACCGTGAATCCCGAAGTACGCCACCGGCTGGGTGCCGCCGTTGCAGCCGCTGAGGTTCGCCCCCGACAGCACCGTGACCGCCCGGAACACCGTCGGCCGCGCACACGCGATCGCGTAGCTCATCGCGCCGCCGTAGCTCCAGCCCAGGGCGAACACCTGGGTCGTGTCCACGCACAGCCCGCCCTCGACCAGCCGGGTCAGGTCGTCGACCAGCGTGAGGTCCCGCCCGTTGGTGTTGGCCCAGCCGTTGTCGATGCCCTGCGGCGCCACGAAGATGGCGCTGTTGCCCGACAGCGGCTGCAGCCCGTAGAAGCCCGCCGACGACACGTTCTGAGCCGTGCCGTTGAGCCAGTGCAGCGCGAAGATCAGCTTGTAGGGCCGGCTGCTGTCGTAGTTGTCCGGTACCCGCAGGATGTAGGTGCGGTTCTGGCCGCCGCTCTGGATCGTGCGGGTGCCGCTGGTCAGCGCCGGCGCCTGCCCGCACCCGGCGGTCGTGGCGAGCACGCCGCTGGTGGCGGCGGTCGCTGTCGCGCCGCGGCCGCTGAGCGCCTGGCCGGTCGTGACCGCGACGAGCACCGCGAGGGCCGCGAGTATGGGCACCGCGTGTCGACGTTGCAACACCGTCTCCTCCTTGTCGTTGCCGGTCCGCCATGCGGGCCGGATCTGGCTCAGTTGCGGATCCACTGCTGGTTGCTGCCGCCGTTGCAGGTCCACAGCTGCACGGCGGTGCCGTTGGCCGTGCCGGCGCCGTTGACGTCGAGGCACAGGCCGGATGCGACACCGGTGATCGTGCCGTCGGTGTTGACGCGCCACTGCTGGCCGGAGCTGCCGTTGCAGGTCCAGATCCTGGCCCGGGTCCCCGAGGCGGTGCCGGGCACGTCGAGGCACTTGTTGCCGTAGACGGTCAGCTGGTTGCTCGAGGTGGCGCTCCACTGCTGGTTGGCGCCGCCGTTGCAGTCCCAGATCTGCACGACGGCCCCGTCGGCCTGGCTGGCGCCGTTGACGTCCAGGCACCGGTTGGCGGCGGCGCTGCGCAGCTCGCCGGTCGGGCTGCCGGAGCCGCCGAGCGGGGTGACGGACAGGTTGTCGAACTGGGCGGTGACGCCCTGGCCGGTGCCGTAGCCGACCTGGCCGGCCACCCAGGCGGTATCCGAGACGCTGCCGACGGTCGTGCCGTCGATCGCCGCGGTCAGGCTGCTGCCGTTGACAGTGAGCGACAGCGTGTGCCAGCGCCCGGTTCCCAGGGCCGTCGTCGAGCCGGAGGCCAGTGTCCGCCAGTTGCCGCTGGTGTTGTTGCTGCGGATCGACCACGCACCGGAGTCGGTCACTCGGAAGTAGTAGCCGTTGAGGTTCTGCGGGCCCTGGTGGTTGTAGGTGTTGCCGCGCGCGACGAGCTGGGCGTAGCCGGACTTCTCGAGCATGACGTCGGAGGAGAAGGTGTAGTTGCGCCAGGTCAGGTCGCCCAGCAGCGTGTACGGCTCGGCCTGGCCGCTGGTCCAGTAGATCGGTGCCTGCTCCGACATCTGGCGCACGCACTGCCCGGTCCGCCCGCCGCCGCAGCCGGTGACCTCGAACGAGCCCTGCTGGTCCATGAGGTACTTCGCCTCGCGCCCGGTCGCGTAGCCGTCGAACGTGTCGCTGTAGGGCAGCTTCAGGTTGCCCGCCGCCGGACTGGCCGCGGTGCCCTTGCCCTGCCCGGACGTGGTCGTGATGCTGTACACGTAGCCGGGCTGGACGGTGAGCGAGAAGCCGCCGCCCGAGGGCGTGATGTCACTGCCGCGGACGAAGAAGTCGGCGGCGTTGCCGGAGCGGACGTTGGTGGACCACACGTGCACGGTGCCGGTGGACAGGCCGCCGGTCACGGTGAAGTTGAGCGTCTGGGCCGCGGTGGCGTCCATCGTCTCGATGACGGTGCTGTAGTCGCCGGAGCCGGGCGCTCGCAGCGAGACGTAGCTGCCGTTGGTGCGGTTGCCGCCGATGTAGCCGCTGGAGCTGTCCAGGTAGCGCCAGCCGGAGGCGGTGAACTGCGTCGTCTGCGCCATCACCCAGGCGTTGCGCCCGATCGAGTAGGCGCCCGACCAGGGCTGCCCGGCGACGGCCACGCCGGTGGTGGACCATGGGATGTTCGGCGTGATGGCCGCGATGACCGGCCAGTTGATGTACGCCGTCATCTTGCCGTCGATGTAGCCGCGGTTGATGCCCCGGGCGAGCGCGGCGGCGCCGGCGTTGTAGTCGTCGGAGCCGTTCTCGCTGGCCCACAGCGCCTTGCCGGTGGCCACGGCGTTGCCGGAGCTGGGGCAGCTGCTCTGGGCACTGCGGTACCCGCACACGTAGTGGCTGCCGAAGACCGACACGGCGCCGGCGAAGGCCGGGTCCCGCAGCGCCTCGTCCGCGGCGGCCCAGCCGAAGTCGTCCGACGCGACGAGCTTGACGTTCGGGTAGCCGCGGGCGTTGAGCGTGGAGCGCAGGTTCTTGTACCAGCCGGCGTTGTACCCCTTCTCGTTCCAACCGCCGAGATAGTCGATCGTCAGCCCGTGCCGGCCCGCGCAGTCGAGCCATGCCGTCAGGTAGTCGATCGCGTCATTGGTGAAGAAGGTGCCGTTGCCGACCCAGCCGGGAGCGCCCCAGGCCAGGCCCACCAGCCGGATGCCGGGGTTGCGGGCCTTGGCCTGCTCCATCAGCCACCACTCGTAGCCGCGGTTGCAGTCGATGACGCCGCGGGTGTGCTCGTGGCTCGGCTCGGCACCCGAGGTCGAGTTCGTGTCGCCGCCGATCTCGACCTTGAGGATCTGCATCGCGGCGCCGTAACCGGGCTTGAACAGGTAGTCCAGGATGTCGCTGCGCTGCGGCTCCGGATAGTCGACCAGCAGCCGGCTGTTGCCGCCGCCGCCGCTGACCGCGCCGATGCCGTCCAGCGTCCGCCCGGCTGATGCCCCGTTGATGGTGATCGCCGTCGCCGCCTGCGCCGGTGAACCGGCGCCGACGAGGGTGCCGGCGGCCGCGAGCACGATACCGGCCAGCGCGGCCAGGGCACGGCGGCCGGGCCGGTGATTTGTTCGCTGCATGCGAATACCTCGCAGTGTCGAGAGCGGTAACTCGCATGGAGTCTTGTCGATTTCGCGACATCGACGACAGGTGTGGGGCGAAATCCGCGTGTAATACGCGGCCGACCGTGAAAGTTGCACGCTGCGGGAGGCCGCTCGGGAAAAAGTGTTATGGACGGCGCGAAGGGAGGGTCGGCGCTCCCGCGTCAAGGGAATTGCAGCCGGACGGCCATGCAGGGGCCTGACCGGCCCCGGCCCAGCGCCGCGGCCACCATTCCCGGCCGTCGCAGATGCCCCTGGGGAAGTTACATTCGCCAATTGCCGTCGTCATCGCCGAATCGTGTCGGCCCCTTGAGTTGAGGCGCGTTCTCTGGCACTGTCGGCGGTGCTGTGAGCGCTCACACGCCAGCCCTGGGAGAACCCGTGAAGCCGCTGCATCGACTGCTGCTCGCCGCCGCAATGACCTTGGCCGCCGGGCTCGTCACCGGGATCGCCGCACCCGCCTTCGCGGCGCCGGTCACCATCACGCCCGGCGCGGTGTGGACCGACACCGCCGGGCGGGCCATCCAGGCGCACGGCGAAGGCATCACCAAGGTCGGCGGCACCTACTACTGGCTCGGCGAGGACAAGACGAACGGGTCGCCGTTCCAGAACATCACCTGCTACTCGTCGAGCGACCTGAAGAACTGGACGTTCGTCGGCAACGTGCTCACCCGTCAGGCAAGCGGCGACCTCGGCCCTAACCGCATCGTCGAGCGGCCGCACGTCATCTACAACGCCGCCACGGCCACCTACGTGATGTACATGCACATCGACAACACGAGCTACTCGGAGCGCAGGGCCGGCGTCGCGACGAGCCCGAGCGTCTGCGGCCAGTACACCTACCGGGGCAGCTTCAAGCCGGCCGGCCACGACAGCCTCGACGACACCCTGTTCCTCGACGGCAGCACCGCCTACCTGCTCAGCGAGGACCGCACCAACGCCAAACTGCAGATCTACCAGCTCTCGGCGGACTTCCTGAGCGTGACGGCGCTGGTCAAGACCCTCAACCAGTACGAGTCGCCGGCGATGGTGAAGATCGGCGGCACGTACTACCTGTTCGGCTCGCACCTCACCGGCTGGAACACCAACGACAACCAGTACGCGACCGCCTCCTCGATCACCGGCACCTGGAGCGCGTTTCGCAGCTTCGCACCGACCGGCACCAACACCTGCAACTCGCAGACCACGGCGATCCTGCCGGTGCAGGGCAGCGGCGGCACCGCCTACCTGTTCCTCGGCGACCGCTGGAACCCCGGCAACCTGCCCGACTCCCGCTACGTCTGGCAGCCGCTCACCATCAGCGGCACCACCGTCACCATGACCTGCCGGTCGAGCTGGAGTATCGACACCGCGACCGGCACGGTCGGCCCGGGCGACGGCGGCGGCGGCACGGTGCTGCGCGGCACGGGGTCCGGCCGTTGCCTGGACGTGCCCGACCGCTCCACCACCGACGGCACCCGGGTCGCGATCTGGGACTGCAACGGCGGCGCCAACCAGTCGTGGACGTACACCACGAACCGCCAGCTGACCGTGTACGGCACCAAGTGCCTCGAAGTCGCCGGCCAGTCCACCACACCGGGTGCGGCGGTACAGATCGCCACCTGCACCGGAGCCGCCAACCAGCAGTGGGCGATCAACGCCGACGGCACCGTCACCGGCGCCCAGTCCGGCCTGTGCCTCGACGTCACCGGCGCCGCCACCGCCAACGGCACCAAGGTCGAGGTCTGGACCTGCAACGGCGGCAGCAACCAGTCCTGGAGCCGCACCTGATCGGCGCCTCGCGGCTGGGCCGGACGGCTCCAGCTGCCGGTGATCGAGCAATCGGCGTCAGCCCTTGACCGCGCCGGCGGTGAGCCCCTCGGTCAGGTAGCGCTGCCCGAATGCGTACATGACGACGACGGGGATGCTGACGAGCAGCGACGCGGCGGCGAGCTGGCCCTGCGGCACCACGTCACCGATGATCATCGACTGCATGCCGACGGGCAGCGTCTTGTACTCGTCCTTGGTGATGAACACGAGCGCGAACAGGAACTCGTTCCAGGCGTTGGTCAGGGTGAACATCGCGACCGCCAGCAGCCCCGGCCGGGCCAGGGGCAGCACGACGCGGCGCAGCGCCTGGACGCGGGTGCAGCCGTCGACCAGCGCGGCCTCCTCCAGCTCGACCGGGATCGACGAGAAGTAGCCGGTCAGCAACCATGTGGCGAACGGCAGCGTGAACGTCGGATACGTCACCACGAGGGACCACAGCGAGTCGGTCAGCCGCGTCCCGATCAGCAACTGGTACAGCGGGATGAACAGCAACGCCCCGGGCATCACGTAGGTGAGCAGCACCGTCACGGTGAACCCCTGCGCGCCGCGGAACCGCAGCCGGGCCAGCGCATACCCCGCCAGGGCGGCACAGACCAGCGCCACCGCGGTCGAGGCCACGGACACGAGCACCGTGTTGAGGTACCAGCGGCCGAACGGCTTCGTGGTGAACAGGTCGCCGAACTGCTCCAGGGTCCACGGCGTCGGCCACAGGTCGTGCACCCGCATGACGATCTGGCCCTCGGACTTGAAGGCGGTGACCGCGATCCAGTACAGCGGGGCCAGCACGAACACCAGCAGCGCGGCCAGCGCCAGACCGGACCCCAGCCGCGACACCACGGCCGACGCCCGGCGCTGGCCCCCGGCCTGCAACGCCGAGGTCACCCGGCCGACCGCCGCCGCGATCAGCGCGATCACGCCCAGCACCACCGCGGCCTTCCAGAAGATGTGTGGCGACGCCCAGGCCAGCAGGCCCGTGACGACCGCCGCCACGACCCACGGCACCGCCCTGCGCACCGCCGTGGGCCGCCCGCGGGGCTCGGCGTCGGCGTCCCGGCGCAGCAACCGGACCAGGAAGAACACCAGCGCGCCGATGACCGGCAGCATCACCAGCGTCACCGCCGCGCCCGCCCCGTACTGCAGCTGCAGGATCGCCTTCGAGTAGGCCACCAGCACGTACGGCGTGGTCGCGTCGCCCGGGCCGCCCTGGGTCAGCAGCCAGATCAGGTCGAAGTTGTTGAACGTCCAGATCGACGACAGCGTCACCGTCACCGTGATCACGTGGCGCAGGCCGGGCAGCGTCACGTGCGAGAACCGCTGCCACGCCGAGGCGCCGTCGACGGTCGCCGCCTCGTAGCGGTCGGCCGGAATGGCCTTGAGCCCGGCCAGGAACGCGATGGTGAAGAACGGCACGCCCTTCCACACGTTGACGAGGATCACCGACGGCATCGCCAGGGCCGGATCGGACAGCCACCCGGCGGGCCACTCGTCGACCAGGTGCACGGCGGCCAGCAGCGGGCCGATCCCCGAGCCGGTGAGCAGGGCGTTGACGCTGCCGAAGATCGGGTCGAGCAGGGAGCGCCAGCTGAACGCCGTCACCACGGTCGGCACGACCCACGGGAGCAGGAGCAGACCGGCCAGCAGCGCCCGCCCGCGCCGCCGATGGTGCAGCAGCAGGGCCGCGGCCAGGCCGAGCACGACCTTGAACACCTCGGCGTACGTGGTGAAGACGAAGGAGTTCGTCACCCCGGTGCGGAACTGCTCGTCGCCGGCGAGGGCGAGGTAGTTGTCCAGGCCGACGAAGACGCTGTCCGGGCCGTGCCGTTCGGTGGTGCTCGTGACGATCGAACGGGCGATCGGCACGAGCACGAGCGCACCGACCAGGACCGCCGTCGGCGCGAGGAACAGCGCCGCCAGCCGCCAGTCGCGGCCGAGGCGCCGCTGGGCCGCGGTGAGGGAGCCGGGCCCCGGCGGCGCGGACGGCCGGCGCGCCGGTGCGGTGCGCACCGTGGTCACTGCGTCAGGCCCTGCTGGTTGAAGATCTGCACCATCTTCGTGTGCGCGGCCTGCACCGCCTGGGCCGGCGCCGTGCCCTGGATGACCTGCTGCATCATGTCCGTCAGCACGTACGCGCCGACGGCCGCCTGCTGCCCGGCACTGGCCTTCTGCGGGAAGTTCAGGCCGTTGCTGGTGGACAGTGGCAGTGCCTGCTGGGTGATCTTGCGCATGATCGGGAACGCCGGGTCGCCGCTGGTGAAGAACGGGTCGGCGTCCCAGACCTTCTCCCAGGCCGGCAGCGCGAGGCCGGGCGCCTCCTTCGCCACGCCGACCAGGGCCGGGGCGCTGACCAGGTACTGGGCCAGGAGCTTGGCCAGCGCGGTGTTCTTGGCCCCCTTGAACACGACGAACCCCTGGGACTGGCCGAGCAGCAGCGGCTTGTCGGTGGCCGGGCCGGTGCAGTCGGCGAAGACGTGGGTGTTGTCGTAGACGGGATTCTTCTTCGTCTTGGAGTCGGCGTAGACGCTGAACTGGTTGCGGGTGTAGCCGAGGATGCCGGCCAGCCAGTTCTCGTTGTTGCTGGAGTCGGTCCAGGAGGCCACCCCGGGCGGCAGCATCGGCTTGTACTTCGGGTTGGTGTAGATGTCGCCCAGGAACGCCACCGCCTGCACGGTCTCGGGGGAGTTGAACGTGACCTTCCGGCCGTCGTTGGAGGCGATCGACCCGCCATACGCGTTGATCAGCGCCTCGATCATGCCGTTGGCGTCCCCGGACCGGTTCACCGTCATGCCCCAGCCGAACCGGCGCTTGCCCGGGTCGGAGATCGCCAGGCACAGGTCCCGCAGCTCCTCCCAGCTGTACACCTCCTTGGGGGAGATGCCCTTGTCCCGCATCCAGTCCTTGCGCAGGAACGACCCGATGCCGATGAAGTGGTACGGAATGGCGAACCATTTTCCGTCGAAGACGCAGAAGTTCTTGGACTCCGCGGTGGGCTCGCCGTAGATGGCGGTCAGGGCCCGCACGACGTCCGACACGTCCTCGAGGTCGCCCAGCGCCTGGAACTGGGCGACGAACCGCGAGTCGGTCATGAACGCCAGGTCGCGGGCCGTGCCGCCCTTCACCTCGGCGTCGATCTTGGCCACCACGTCGCCGGCGTCGGCCTGGACCAGGCTGTTGCCGATCGTCGTGCCGGTGGCGTCGGCGAACTTCTTGATCGAGCTGTTCAGGGCCGCGTTCGCCGCCTCCGAGTACAGCTTCTGCGACAGCATGCCCATCGACGTGCCCTTCAGCGACGCCGCCGCGTCGAGCAGTTCCTTCGGCACCTCGGCCGGCGCCTGCGGGGCCGGTGTCGTGCCGCCGCCGCACGCGGCCAGGCCGGCCGCGCCGAGCACGCCCGCCCCCATCGCCAGAAAGCTGCGCCGGGTCCACAATGGATGGTCTTCCATGGCCGTTCGCCTCCTCCACGTTCCGAAACTCTCGGGGCATTTTCGATATGTTTCGGATGTGCGCCGAACGGTACGACGATGAAATGGCAACGGTCAATACCGAAATTCCCTGCGGCGTCTCAATGAATGCATTTATCGCAGAAGGCATTGGCGCATGCACCCGAGGCGCCGCGCTGTTCGAAATTTCGAACACGGTTCGATATTTCGATCCGAGTGGTGGCGACCATAGAGGACCGAGTGAGCAGTGTCAATGCGTGGGCCGGTCGCGGTACCCGAGCCGGGCCGACAGCTCCGCGGCCCCGTCGCGCACCAGCCGCGTCCAGTCCGCGTGCGTCGCGGGCGTCCAGCGCATGATCGGCGCCGAGATGCTCATCGCCGCGACGGTCGCACCCGTGTGGTCGCGCACCGGCGCGCCCACGCAGCGCACCGCGCCGTCGGACTCACCGTTGTCGACCGCCACGCCCGCGGCCCGGATCTCGTCGAGCTCGGCCCGCAGCCGCCGCGGGTCGGTGATGCTGTCCGGGGTCATGCCGGGCAGCTGGGCCGGCAGCCGGGCGTCGAGCTCGGCCGGGTCGAGGCTCGACAGCAGCATCTTGCCCACCGCCGTGCAGTGCGCGGGCAGCCTCCGGCCGACTGCGGACACCATCCGGACGGGGTGGGTGCTGTCGGCCTTCACGAGGTAGATCACGTCGGCACCGTCGAGCACCGCGGCGTGCACGGCCTCGTGCGAGGCGGCGGCGACGCTCTGGGCCACCTCCTGCGCCTCCCGCACCAGGTCCAGCCGTCCGGCGAACGCGGCGCCGAGCTGGAACAGTGGCATCCCGAGCCGGTAGCGGACCGGCTGGCCCGGCACGGAAACCAGGTAGGAGCGGGCGACGAGCGTGACGAGCAGCTCGTGGACGGTGGTGCGCGGCAGGCCGAGGCCCTCGGTGATCTCGCGAGCCGAGAGCTCGGGGCGATCCAGGAACAGTTCGAGAATGTCGAGGGCGCGGGTGACCGCCGGTACCACGCGGGGCATGTGGGTATCCTTTCGCAGCGTTTGCGTCCGGATATTGTCCTCGGCCATCAGCGCGGACGATGCTGCCGCGCTGCCGCATGCCGGCGGTCGGCTCAGCGGAGCAGGAACGCGGTGACGGCTTCGGCCACCTCGGCCGCGCCCTTGTGTTCTGGTCCGAAGTGGTCCAGCTTCGGGAATGTGCGGACGCGGGCGGACGGCAGGACCTCGGTGAGCCGGTCGAAGGCGGGGGCGACGTGCGGCAGTCCGCTCTTGCCGCCGGCCATGAGCAGGACGTCCGCGGACACCTCGCGGTAGTTGGGGTAGCTGTCGTCGAGCCGGCCGACCTGCTCGTGTTCGTGCAGGTTGGCCTCGAGCAGCTGGAAGATCTTCGCTCGTTTCGCGCCGCGGAACGCCAAGCGCAGGATGGCGGCCATGAGCCATCTGGGGTTGCGGCGGGCCGCGGCGGGGCCGGTGCTCATGGCGAAGGTGGCGAAGGCGTCGAACGGGCGCCCCTGGTCGAGGAGCCGGCGGTACGGTGCCGTCCAGTCCATCGGGAACAGTCCCTGGACGCTGACGCCGGGCTCGTACAGGGCCAGCTTGGCGATGCCCGGGTCGCGGCGGGCCGCCTCCAGGGCGACGAGCCCGCCGTAGCTGTGGCCGAAGACGTATCGGGCGCCGGTGGCCGCGCGCACCGCGGCGAGGTCGGCGCATTCGGTCTCGATGCTGTAGCCGGGGCCTTGCGGGCCGCTCCCGGTCCGTGCGCGCCGCTGGACGGTGTGGACGGTGAAGTGGGTGGCGAGCGCGGTGGCGAGTGCGGTGTAGTCGCCGGCGTCGTTGAGGGCGCCGGGGATGATCAGGATGTCCGGCCCGGTGCCGGTGGTGTGGTAGCTGATCGTGGTGCCGTCGGGGGAGTTGGCGGTACGCACGGTGGTCGTGGCGATCATGGTCAGCTCCTCGGGATGTGGTGGGTGTCGCGGTGGGCGGCCCGGGTGCCAGGGCTGTCGAGGGCGGCGTTCAGCTGCCGGGTGTGGGCCAGGTAGGTGTCGAACGGCACGCCGGTGGACTCGACCAGCTCGGTGAGCCGTCGGATCAGGTCGGTGCCGGCCTGTTCGACCAGCGCCCGGCCGGTGTCGGTGAGGGCGATCTGCCGGCGGTTGCCGCCGGCGGGGTCGGGCGCCACGGTGAGCAGTCCCGTTTCGGCCAGAGCGGCGACCATCCGGCTCATCGACGGCTCGGTCACGGCCAGGCTGTCGGCCAGCGCCCGCTGGGTGGACACGCCCAGCTCGCCGAGCATGACCAGGACCATGAACCGCCGGTAGGACAGCCCGTGTCCGGTGCGCAGGATCTGGTCACCGGCCCGTTCGAGGCGGGACAGCAGCGTGTGCAGCTCCAGCCCGAGATTCTTCGAGTGGTTCACGCCGCTAGCTTAGCATTCTAAGTTAGAACTGCAAGTTACTCGCTCCGCAATGGCGGCCGCCCGACCTCGTACCGCAAGCAGGCGAAGTCCCCGTTGCGCCTGACGTCGTGCAGCGTCAGGTCGAGCGGCCGCGGCAGCAGCGCGGCGCCCGATCCCAGCGTTGCGGGCGCGACGGCCACGAGCAGTTCGTCCAGCAGCCCGGCGTCGGCGAACTGGCCCGTGAGGTCGCCGCCGCCCATGACCCAGACGTTGCGGCCCGCGGCGGCCGCGACCATCTCGGCGTGTACCGTCGCGACATCACGGCTGGTGAAGACGATCGGCGCCGACGAGCGCAGCCGCGGCAGCTCGCGATGGGTGAAGACCCAGCACGGCTGGTCGTACGGCCAGGCGGGGTCCGCCGGATCCGTGCCCGGGCTCGCGTGCGCGACGATCCACTCGTAGGTGTTCGCCCCCATCGCGATCGCGCCGACCGAGGAGATGAACGCGCGGTAGCCGGGCGGACCGCCGTCGTCGCTGCGGGCGGTGAACAGCCACTGCAGCGAGTGGTCGCGATCGGCGATGAAACCGTCGAGGGTGGCGGCGACGTAGTACTGGGTGAGGCTCATCGGTCCGGCTCCTTGTCGGGTTCGCGTTTGGACCGCGGCTCAGTCGACGGCCGCGGTGAGTGTCGGCCGGCGGGCCCGCCAGGTGGGCACCGCGGGTCCCCGGGGGCGAGCGGCAGGCCACGCGCATCCCCGTCGGCTCATGACGAGCGCCCTCCCTTCGGCGACGGATGTAACCGATGTAGCCTTCGTCGTCAGTGACACCGTAGGGCGAGATTGGGTGACCGGTCAAGTGAAGTTAGACAGTTACACCGATGCCGGCGTGATCGTCTCCATCGATCTCGTCAACCAGCTGACGGCCGCTGGCGGCCATGCCGTGCCCGCAGCCGGAGACGAACTGGGCGCGCTCACGCGGATCCTCGCGTTCGATCCGCCGTCGCTGGCCGCTCTGGGCGCGGATGACGTGCCCGGCTTCGTCGCGCTGGCCCGGGTGCTCCGCGAAGTCTTCGACGACCTGCGCGGCGATGATGTCGATGCTGCCGCGCAGCGGCTCAACACCCTGCTCGCGCGCTCGCCGGCCCAGCCGCACCTGGCCAAGGAGGAGGGGCGCTGGCGCCTGCATCACCATCCGGTCCACGCCGAGCTGGTTGCGATGTATACGGCGATCTGCGCCGAGGCGCTGGCCCGCGTCGTCAGTGCCGGGGACGCCGACCGGCTCGGCACCTGCCAGGCGCCGGACTGCGGACGGGTCTTCGCCGATGTCTCCAAGAACGGCAGCCGCCGCTTCTGCACCACGACCTGCCAGAACCGGGTCAAAGTCACAGCCTTCCGCCGCCGCCGCGGCGGGGCCGGCACGCCGCCGGCCGAACAGCCACTGGACCAACGACGTCAGCCACGGTGACCTGGCCCCCAGCAACCCCGGCCAGACCACGCGTCAGCTGACCCGGGGGCCGCCGTGCCTTGCGGTGGTGACGTCCAGCCGGATGGGCAGGGCGGGCGCGTCGAGAGCGTGCCTGGCGTGGGTGAGGGCGTTGTCCTCGATGTTGTGCCGCAGGCCGGCCAGGTCGGCGTCAAGGTCGGCGTGGACGGTGACGGTCAGCCGCGGGTGGGCCGGGTTGCCTTCCACGTGGGTGCGGGCGGAGCTCACGCCGCGGTACTGTTCGATCTCGCCGGAGACGGCGTCGCGCAGCGCGGCGGAGATGAGTGTGGTGCGGCCGGCGGCGCGATCGCCGGCCACACCGCCGGCCACGCGGATGCCGGCGAGCCGCCCGGTGGAGAACAGGATGGCGTGCAGCCAGCGCAGCGCCAGAAGCGCGACGACGATCGCGAACACCGCCACGGCCGGCCACAGCCAGCGGCGTTGGGCGATGGCGAAGCGGACGACGTCGTTGTCCACCAGGGTTCGGTGCGCCGCGCGGGCGCCGAAGAACTCCGCCCCGAGCAGCAGTCCGGTCACGCCCATGCCCAGCAGGATCAGTCCGAGGACGGCCAGCGCGACGCGGTTGGTGCGGTCGGCGTGCATCAGTGCGCCTTGGCGGAGATGCGCACGGTCACTTTCGGGGGCCGGTGCAGTTGGAGCGCGTCGAGGCGGGATCGCGCGGCCTGCGTGACGCTGTCGCGCAGCGAGGCCGCCGGTACCGCTTCGCGGGCGATGGACTTCGCGTGGACGCGGAGGTGCCGGCGCCGGATGGTGACGTCGGCGTCGTCGACGCCGTCGACGTCGGTGACCGCGTCCCGGACCGTCTGCCTGACGCAGCGGCGGGTGTACGCGGCGTCGGTGGCGGGGTTGTCGCTGTCGGTCCTCAACCTCGCCGGCCGGCGCGGCTTGAGCTCCATGCCCAGCAGGGCCAAGCCGACCACCGCGAGCAGCACGCAGATGAGCCGGACCTCACCACTGGCCCACGTCATGTGGCTGCCCCACCGGTACACGGCGAGCCAATCCACCGCGATGGGCCGGTGGCCCGTCAGGACCGCGACGACGTCGACCACGATCACCACCGCGCCCGCGACGAGCGCGAGGCTGACGATCAGGGCAAGCAGCCGGTTGACCAGTCTCACAGCGCCCTCCTGCCCATGGTCGTCACCGCACCCGCAACGACGGGATTCCCGTGGCCAGGTCGGTCACGACGATGCGGACCTCGGCGATCGTCAGGCCGGTCAGGGAGGTCAGCCGTTCCCGCACGTGACGGCGGACCGCGGCCGTGACCCTCGGCACCGACGCCGGCCAGCGCACGCTGATCTCCAAGTCTATGACGGCGACATCGCCCGCGACGCGGGCCGATGCCTTGGGCCTGGCCCGGCCAAGGACACGCCGGGCAGTGGCCACGGCGTCGGGCAGTTCCAGCGCCGCACGTGCGGCGAGCTTCGCCACCACCCTCTCGGCGACGGTGATCGAGCCGGGCGGCTGCTCGGCCGCATGGAGCTGCGGATGGCCCGGCATCACTTGCCGCTGCGGGTGATGCGGTAGCTGCGCAAGTCCACGTCGCCGGCGACCACCTTGGCAACGCCGTAGCCGACGGCCGTGAACAACGCGACGATCAGCATCTGGCCGAAGCTGCCGAAGGCCACCGCGAATCCCAGCGCCATGCCGATCGCGGTGCCGAAGGCGATACGGTTCATACCCTCACGTCCCTGGAGAAGGCCTCTCTGCGGAAATGCGGATCGGCTAGCGGACCCGTGTCACCCGGCTCACCCGGCGCTGCCGGGCCAGGACCCGCAGCAGCCGGACCAGCAACGGCCGACGGCGCACGACGGTCACCCGGACCCGCCGGGCCGCCCCCGCCGCGGCAGGCTCGTCGAACGCCGCCAGGCCGGCGATGAACACCGCCGCGTCACCGCCGAGGTCGGGATGGTGGGCCCGGATGAAGGCCCGTCGCCGCGCCCGGCGCTGCAGGTCATCGCTCAGTGCTTCCACTCCACCGTCTCCCGGCCCGCCGGCCCGGCAACTGCCGGCGGTGGGTCGGTCAGGTCGGCGATGACGACGTCGACGCGCCGGTCCGCCGCGAGCGTCCGCAGCGCCTGGCGAACCTGCACGGCGACCTCGGCGGCGGGCACGCCCCACCGCGCCCGGATCGCGATCTCCAGCCGGTGCGGCCTGATGCGCACACCGCCGACCCGCTGCCCGGGCAGGTAGGTTGCCGGGCCGCCGAGGAGACCGGTGACCAGGCCGGCGACGGCTGGGCAGGTGTCCACCGCGGCGGCCACCGCCGCCACGTCGACGCCGTGCACCACGGCCCGCGGCGAGGCGGACGCGGTGGTCATGACACCCGCGACTCGCCGGATGCTTCGTCGGACTCGGGCAGGTGGACGTCGTCGACGTTGACGTTGACCTCGACGACTTCCAGCCCGGTCATCCGCTCGATGGTCTGCTTGACGTTGCGCTGGATGCCACGGCCGAGATCGGCGATGCCGACCCCGTATTCGACGACGACGTCCAGGTCGACCGCGGCCTGCGTCTCGCCGACCTCGACGCCGACGCCCTGGGCGACGTTGGGCCCGCTGCTGCCCGGAATTCTCTCGCGCAGCGCTCCGAACGCGCGGCTGGTGCCGGCACCCATGGCGTACACGCCGGCGACTTCCCGGCACGCGATACCGGCAATCTTCTGTACTACGCCTTCGGCGACGCTGATCTTGCCCTCCTCGGTGGCGAGCCGGTTGTGCTGCGTCGGGCCCTTGACGTCCGTGCCGCCGCGGGCCGCCGGCCTCGTCTCGCCGGTCCTCGGCGGGTTCTGGGTCTGGGTCATGAGACGTGCGCTCCTTCGTGATCGAGGGCCACCGTCATGTGTTAGACACCCGAGCCGGCGAAACCTCGCGCACCGGCGGCAGGTTTTCTCTATGTGCTCGCGGGCACCTCAGCGACCATGGGCCCCCGTTCCCCGGACGTCAGACGGCAGGCCCGGACCGTGGTCGGCCCCACCGACGACACGATGCTGGTGCGGCGCGCCCGGGACGGCTGCCTCGACGCATACCGTGTCCTCGTCGAACGCCACGCCCCGCGCGCCTACCGGGTCGCCCTCGGCGTGGTCGGCAGACACGAGGATGCCGAGGACGTCACCCAGGAGGCGCTGCTGGCCGCCTGGCTCGCCCTGCCGACCTTCCGAGGCGACGCCAGCTTCGCCACCTGGCTGCACCGCATCGTCGTCACGCGGGCGCTGAACAGGAGCACCCGCGCCGCGCGGACCCGCCCGCTGGACGCGATGCCCGAACCGGCCGATCCGGCCCGTGGCCCAGCGGAGCAGGCCGAACAGCACCTGGCCGCCGTCGCGGTCACCGAGGCCGTCGCCGGGCTGCCCGCCGCGCAACGCGTCGCACTTGTCCTCTACCAGTTCGAGGGGCTCAGCTACGACGACATCGCCGCGATCACCGACAGCACCGTCCCGGCGATCCGCAGCCACCTGTACCGCGCCCGGCGCACGCTCGCCACCAGGCTGCACGACTGGAGGTGACGGCCGCGTCCCGGCCACCCCTCCGGGAACTTCGGTGGATCACCCAGAGAATCTGGGCTCAAGACACTAGACATGCTCTCCAGGGCCGGCTAGTCTTCTTAGCGTAGAGAACAGGGAGTACGAGAAACGCTGACGAGCCGCCCCGACAGTTGGGCGGAGAGCTGAGCCGGCAACACCACGGTTCGCTCGGCACGGTAGTACGAGGTAGAAGCCCCGGATGTTCGGGGTGCAAGTGGGCGGGCCGGAGATTCGTTGGCGGCGTCGCCCGGAGAGCAGCTCCGCCGGCGGTGGGTTCGTGAATTTGCGTGGTCCCCAGCATCGGCGGAGTGCAGCAAAGAGCAACACAAGAGAAGACAGAGGAAAGGGAGGGCTCTGCACCGTTGGATCGCCCGCACCGGCAGCAGTTCAGCTGGGCGGACACCGTTGTTTCCATCGAACGAGAGGTGGTCACCGGTCACGCTTATGCGATCCTCGCACCCGACGCCGTCTGTGGCGTACGGGGCGGAAAAGACAAGCCGACGGATACGTCGGTAGATGGTGTTCGACCCATAACCCTTGGGCCCCGGCGCGACAGTGCCGGGGCCCTCGACTCGGAGGCGCTATGGCCCAACCCGATGACCTGTTCGGCGACGAGGATTACCCCGCCTACACGATGGGCCGTGCCGCGGACATCGTCGGCACGTCACAGGACTTCCTTCGCCGTCTTGACGAGCTGAAACTCATCACCCCGCAACGCTCCGCCGGCGGACACCGCCGGTACTCCCGCTACCAGCTGCGCCTCGCCGCCCGCGCCCGGGAAATGGTCGACCAGGGCACCGCCGTCGAGGCCGCCTGCCGGATCATCATCCTCGAAGACCAGCTCGAGGAAGCGCTGCGTATCAACGCAGAACGCCACCCCACCTGACCTCCATCCGGCCCGACCAGCATTCCACCGGCCGCTGTGGCTCGGGTCTCCAGCGACATCCACGCATCGCGGTGCGGCTCAAACAACGCAGACCGTGTGCGTCCGGGTCGGCGGCCAGCGGTACGTCGATGGGGCCGCACCAGGCCTACCCGGACCGACTGTTCGTCCGGTGCCGCCAGGAGGTCCAGACCGGCGCTGCCGGGCCGTTGCCATCCGGGACGCGCCGTTTGAGCGTGACTTCACCGCGAAGCGCCCGAACGGAGCTGTGGGTCACCGTCGACGCGCTGCTGGCGACCTGGGGGTGTTGCCGTTGTCGCCGCCGGCGGCGACGACCACGATGCCGGCCTTCTCGGCCACCCGAAGTCAATTCGTGTCGCGGCCCTCGGCTGGATGCGATTCGTGGCATGTTCCACCGGCTGAATCCGCGACGCCCTCCGGCGCACGAAGGACACGGCGACAGAGCAAGCCGCTCGCGTGTCCGGAACCTGGAAGGGCTTCCCCATGAGCATTCGTCTGACGTTGCGCCGCGCCGCTGCCGGAGCCGGGGCGCTCGGGGCCGTCGCCGCCGCCACACTGCTGGTCGCGCCGCCGGCGCATGCGGCCGGGCCGAGCAAGGTGTCGGTGGTGCACGGGATCCCGGGACAGCCGGTCGACGTGTACGTCAACGGCAAGAAGACCCTCGACAACTTCCAGCCGTCGAAGGTCGCCGGCCCGCTGGACCTGCCGGCCGGCAACTACGACATCGTCATCGTCAAGCCCGGCGACCCGGTCACCAGCCCGATCATCAAGGTCGACCAGGCGGCCGTGCCCGCCGACGCGAACATCAGCCTGGTGGCGCACCTGACGGCCGACGGCAAGCCGACGTTGACCCCGTTCGTCAACGACACCACGACCCTGGCCCCCGGCAAGGCCCGGCTGGTCGTGCGGCACACGGCGGCGGCCCCGGCCGTCGACGTCCGCGCGGGCGGCCAGCCGGTGTTCAAGAACCTCACCAACCCGAACGAGGCCAAGGCCGACCTGCCGGCGGGGACCGTGCGTGCCGACGTCGTCCTGGCCGGGACGAGCACGGTGGCGATCCCCGCTGCCGACCTGAGCCTGGCCGAGGGCACCTCGACGATCGTCTACGCCGTCGGCTCCGCCGAGGGCAAGACGCTCGGCGTGGTCGCCCAGACCATCACCGGCCTGCACGGCACGCCCGGCGGCGTCCCCTCCGGCAGCGGCGGCGCGGCCGACCGGGGCCCGGCCGCCTGGGTGTACCTCGCCGGCGCCCTCGGCCTGCTGACCGCCCTGGCCGGTGGCTTCGCGCTGCGGAAGTCCCGGGTCCGGGCCTGATGTCACGGACCCGGGCTGCGGCCTGGTCCGCCGTCGCCGCCGGCATTGTCACGATGCTGGCGGCGGCGGTGACCGCCTGCGCCCAGCAGCCGGCACCCCCGACCGGCACGCCACCCACCGTGGCCAGCTCGGCGGGTCCGGCACCGCAGGTGAGCGCCGCACCGGCGGCTGTCGCGCCGACCGGCCTGAACATCGACCGGCTCAAGCTCGACGTCAAGGTCGCCCCGGCCGGCGTCGATGACAAGACGGGCGACTTCGCCGTCCCGCCCAGCGTCGACGTCGTCGGCTGGTACAAGTGGGGCCCGGCGCTGCATGCCACCACAGGATCGATCGTCATCGCCGGCCACGTCGACAGCGCCGAGCAGGGGCCCGGCGCCTTCTTCCACCTGCGCGATCTCGAACCCGGCGACCCGGTCACCGTGACCGGTTCCGACGGCAGCACCCGGCGGTTCACCGTCACCGCCCGGGAGGTGTACCCCAAGGCGAAGATCCCGCTCGAGCGGTACTTCGCCCGCGACGGCGCTGTGCGGCTCACCCTCATCACGTGCGGAGGCCCGTTCGACGCGAGCACCCGGCACTACCGCGACAACGTCGTCATCACCGCCCAGCCCGCGGCGTGACGCCCGGCAGCCCCGGCCCCACTTCGCTGGGCGTCGGCACGCAACGGCCTGGCAGTGGCCACCTGGCGCCTCCTTTGACAAATGGAGATTGTGTCCATATCTTCGAAGTGGAAACAATCTCCATTTTTAGGCCTCATCGACCGTGACCACGTCACCGGCGACCGGGGTCATGACCGTGAGGCGCGGTATGAAGGTTCTGATGTTCGGCCGGGGCGTTGTCGCCGTGGCGTACGGGTGGGCGCTGGAGCGGGCCGGGCACGAGATCGAGTTTTACGTACGCCCCGGTCGAGCGGCGAAGTACGCAACGACAGTCGACCTCGAACTGCTCGACGCGCGGCGCCGGCTGCGAGGGCGGCGCGTCACCGAGAAGTGGCCGGTGCGTTACCGCGAATCGCTGGAGCCGGACCACGACTTCGACCTGATCGTGGTGAGCGTGCAGCACTACAGTTTCGCTCAGGCCGTGTCCTTCCTGGCGCCGCGCGTAGGCAAGGCAACGGTGCTCGTCTTCAACAACCTGTGGGTCGAGCCGTCGGCCGCGGTCGACGCCCTGCCCGCCAACCAGGTGGCCTGGGGCTTCCCCGGCGCTGGTGGCGGCTTCGGCGACGACGGCGTGCTGCGCGCCGCCCTGCAGCCCGTGACCTTCTTCGGCACCCTCGGCGCACCGCCGACCGAGCGCGAGCAAGCCGTGCGCACGGCGTTTCGCCAGGCCGGGTTCAGAACCCGGGAGAGCACCGACTTCCGGGGCTGGCTGATGATCCACTTCATCCAGAACGCGGGCCTGCACACGCAGAGCTTGCAACTGGGCTCCCTTGCCGCGCTGGCCGGGAAACCACGCCACGTACGCGAGGCGATTCTTGCCACCCGCGAACTCCTGCCCCTCGCCGAGGCGCGCGGCGTCGACCTGCGGCGACATCGCAGCGACGTGCTGCCGTTCACGGCGCCCATCTGGCTGGCAGCGCCGGTGCTCAGCTGGCTTTTCGGTCACTTCCCGCCGGTGCGCACGGTGATGGAGGCGCACGCCAACCCCGACGAACTGCGTGCGGTTTGCCGCGACACCCTGGCCGAAGCGCGCCGCCTGGGCGTATCAGTGCCGCGGTTGGAGGCAGCCGAGCCCTACTTCGCTGCTGGAAACGACATTTGACGGCACCACGCTGTCGTTTCCGCCGACGCTCCCTCCGCCGATGAGTCAGTCCAGGTCGGCGAGGTCCAGCACCAAGCGGTACCGCACGTCGCCGCGGCCGAGCCGGGTGAGGGCCTCCCCGACGCGGGCCGAGGCCAGCAGCTCGATGTCGGCGGTGATGCCGCGCTCGGCGGTGAAGGACAGCAGCTCGGCGGTGTGCTTGGTGCCGCCGGTGCCCGACGAGGTCAGGTTCTTGCGCCCGAAGGTCAGCTCCATGATGCGCACCGGAGTCTCGATCGGGGCGCCGAGCACGTTGAGGGTGCCCTCCAGCGCGAGCAGGCGCAGCAGCGGCGAGAGGTCGTGCGGCGCGGCGATGGTCTCGAGGATGAGGTCGAACGGCATCGCCGGCGCGCGCATCGACCGCATCATCGCGGCGGCCCAGACCAACAAGGCGCAGTTGTACGGCTACTTCGGCAGCAAGGACGGCCTGTTCGACGCGGTCATCGACGACCGCACCGCGCGCATCCTCAGCGCCGGGCCGTTCGACGCCGACGACCTGCCCGGCTGGGCCGTCGGGCTGTACGACGAGAACCTGCGCCACCCCGACCTGGTCCGCCTCATGGCCTGGCTGCGGCTGGAGCGGCGCCCGGCGGGCCGGCTGGGCGACCAGCGCTACGACGACGCGAAGCTCTCGGCGATCACCCGGGCCCAGGCGGCCGGCCGGGTGCGCGCCGGCGACCCGTTCGACCTGTTCGTCCTGGTGCTGGCCATGGCGATGGCCTGGTCGCCGGCGAGTGGCAGCTACGCGGCCACGCCGGAGGAGCCGGAGGCCGACCACGACCGCCGCCGTGCCCTGCTGCACGACAGCGTCCGGCGCGCCGTGACACCGTGACGCCGCGCCATCGGCGTGAAGTCGCGAAGCGGACGCTGTCCGGACGGCCGGCGATCCGGTCGGCCGCGCGAGACGGGGTTTGGCCCAACGGTGGTGCTCGAGCCCTGCGGGGGTGTTACGGCCCGGGCCGGCGCAGGTACTCAGCAATGTGCTGGTGCTTGCGGTCGCGGGCCTTCGCCCCCTTCTCCGCGGGCGTCTCCTCGGCGATCGGGGTCTTCACCGAGCGCGCGACCTCTTCCTTGTTGCGGTAGACGACCGGTGGCATCCCGCGAATCGCCTTGAGGACGTCGGGTGGTGCACCCTCCCGCTCCGCCTCCCGCAGCAACGCATCCCTGTCCGCCGGGTAGTCAACCGCGTTCAGGTACCGCAGTACCTCCTGCGTAGTAGCCATGTCTGGTGCGGTACCCAGGAGGGGCCGCTCAACCCCTCCCGCTCGGGATGCGCGGGCACGCGATGCGTGCTCGCGCCGGAAACGCTACAGACCGGCCCCGGCGCGCCGATCAGCCGGAAGGACGAGATCGTTGCGCACAGAACGGGCAGGCCGGTGAGTGTCACCCATACCGCCACCGAGGACGCGGAGCGCCCCGGAGGTCGCGAGGCCGGGCGATTCCTGACGTTCACGCTGCACGGCGAGGCGTACGCGCTGGACATCTTCCACGTCATCGAGATCATCGAGTACCGGGCGCTGACCGCGGTGCCGATGGCGCCCGACTTCGTGCGCGGGGTGATCAACCTGCGCGGCCGGGCGGTGCCCGTTGTCGACCTGGGCATCCGGTTCGGCCAGGGTGCCACGGCCGTTGCCCGGCGTACCAGCATCATCATCGTGCGCAGCGGTGACATCGGCGGCACCGACGGCCAGGACGTCGGGATCCTCGTCGACATGGTGAACAAGGTCGTCGGGTTCGGCCCCGGCGACGTCGAGCCGCCGCCGACGTTCGGCACCGGCATCCAGCCCGAGTTCATCAGCGGCATGGCCCGCCGCGAGAACGACTTCATCATCGTGCTCGACCTGGAGCGGGTCCTGTCGCCGGCCGAGTTCGCCGCGATGTCCAGGGCCGGCCGCGAGGACGACGGCCCGTGACCGGGTCGCTGGAGGCGCCACCGGAGATCACCGGCGCCGACTTCGCCGCGATCAGTGCGCTCCTGCAGCAGCGGACCGGCATCCGGCTCCAGCCGGGCAAGGAGACGCTCGTCATGGGGCGGCTCAGCAGGCGGCTGCGGCAGCTGGGGATCGCCGGCTACGACGAGTACGTCCGGCTGCTGCACGCCCCCGACGGCCGCGAGCTGCGGCAGGCGATCGACCTGCTCACGACCAACGAGACGTCGTTCTTCCGCGAGCCGCAGCACTTCGACTACCTGCGCGACGTGATCGTGCCCGCGCACCGGCCGGGGCGCATGTTCCGGCTGTGGAGCGCGGCCAGCTCCAGCGGCGAGGAGGCGTACACGGCCGCGATGGTCCTGCTGGAGCGGCCCCCGGCCGGCGGCTGGGAGATCCTCGGCACCGACATCTCGACCCGGATCGTGACCGGGGCGCGCCGCGGGCTCTACCCGCTGGAGTCGGCCGGGCGGATTCCGCAGGAGCTGCTGCGCCGGTACTGGCTCAAGGGCCGCGACGAGTACGCCGGGCTGATGGCGGCCGGCTCGACACTGCGGGAGCGGGTCGCGTTCCAGCACGCCAACCTGCTCGACGACCTGAGCGACCTGGGCCTGTTCGACGTCATCATGCTGCGCAACGTCATGATCTACTTCGACCATCCGACGAAGGTGGCGCTGGTCGCGCGGCTGCAGAAGATGCTGTACCCCGAGGGCCACCTCGTCGTGAGCCTGTCCGAGACGCTCAACGGCATCCCGTCGCGGCTGCGGATGGTCAGCCCGTCGATCTACCGGCTCCCGGCGGGCACTCGTGACTGACGACGTGTTCCTGTACCCGGGTGGGTTCCACTTCGCGCGCGCCGGAACCCGCATCTCGACGCTGTTGGGCTCGTGCGTGGCCGTCTGCCTGTGGCATCCGCGGCGGCGCATCGGCGGTATGTGCCACTTCATGCTGCCCAGCCGCCACCGTGGCCCGGGCACGCCGGGCGACGGCCGCTACGCCGACGGGGCGTTCGAGCTGTTCCTGCGTGAGCTGACGGGGACCGGGACGAGCCCCGCGCAGTACCAGACGAAAATCTTCGGCGGCGGCGCGCAGCTGACCGAGGGCCGGGTCGCCGGCGCCAACGTGACGGCCGGGCTGACGCTGCTGGAACGGCACGGCTTCGCGGCCCCGACGGGGGACGTCGGCGGCGGCGGAGCGCGGTTCCTGCGCTTCGACCTGGCCACCGGCGATGTGTGGGTGCGCCGCAACGAACGCTTCGAGCTGGACGTGGCGTCGTGAGCATCCGCACGCTCATCGTGGACGACTCGGCCGTCGTGCGCCAGGTGCTGTCGGCCGTGCTCGGCGCGGCGGCGGGCATCGAGGTCATCGGCGCGGCCGGCGACCCGCTGCGCGCCATGACCCTGATGCGGCGCAGCTGGCCGGACGTGATCGTGACCGACATCGAGATGCCGGGCATGGACGGCCTGGCGTTCGTCAAGCAGGTGATGTCGATCCGGCCGACGCCGATCGTGGTGTGCTCCTCGCTCGTCGGCCCGGGCGCCCGGGCCGGGCTGGAGGCGCTCGCCGCGGGCGCGGTCGCCGCCGTCGCCAAGCCGGCGAGCGGGGTGAAGCGGTACCTCGAGGACGACAGCGGCCACATCGTGCCGGCCGTGCGCGCCGCGGCGGCGGGCACGGCGCGGCGCCCGCAGCGTCCAGCGGCCCCTCCGGCGGACCCGGCCAGCGCGCCCCGCCGGGCGGAGCGGCGGATCGTGGCGATCGGCACGTCCACCGGCGGCACCCAGGCGCTCGAACGCGTCCTCACCGCGCTGCCGGCCCGCCCGCCGGCCGTCGTCGTCGTGCAGCACATGCCGGAGAAGTTCACGGCCGCGTTCGCCGAACGGATGAACGCGCTGTGCGCGGTCGAGGTACGCGAGGCCGCCGACGGCGACCGGGTCCGTGACGGCCTGGTGCTCGTCGCGCCCGGCGGCCGGCACCTGGAGCTGCTGGCCGACCCGCTGGCCGGCTACCGGGTGCGGGTCTTCGACGGCCCGCCGGTCAACCGGCACCGCCCGTCCGTCGACGTGCTGTTCCGCTCGGTGGCCAAGGCGGCGGGCCCGGACGCGCTGGGCGTGATCATGACCGGTATGGGCGACGACGGCGCCCGCGGCCTGCTGGAGATGCGCCGCGCCGGCGCCGCGACCGTCGCCCAGGACGAGGCGACCTGTGTCGTGCACGGCATGCCGAAGGAGGCCGTGGCGATCGGCGCCGTCGAACGCGAGGTGCCGCTTCCTGCGATTGCAGAGGTGATCCGTAACCATGGCTGAGGTCTGGTACGTCATTGTGGCCCTGCTGGTGGGCCTCGGGATCGGCTTCGCGGCCGGCCGGCGCCGCCCGGCGCCGCCGCCGTCGCCCGGCCCGGCTCCGGACGCGTTCCGCCGCGGCGTCGGCGAGTTCGCCGAGGCGGTGGCGCCGGTGTGGTCGGCCCAGATCGAGTCGTCGCGGGCGCAGATGGAGGCCGGGATCGGCGCCGTCACCCAGCAGTTCAGCCAGATCGTCGACAACGTCGACGCGGTCCTGGCCTCCTCGGCCGACGCGCTCGGCCCGCACGGCGGCGGCGCGGGGTCCTTCGACCGCGGCCGGGAGCGCCTCGGCAACGTCGTGCACATCCTGGACAACGCGATGCGGGCCAAGCGCCAGGCCGTGCACGATCTGGCCGGGCTCGCCGGGTTCAACGACGAGCTCAGGCAGATGACCGCCGACGTGGCCCAGATCGCCGCCCAGACGAACCTGCTGGCCCTCAACGCCTCGATCGAGGCGGCCCGGGTCGGCGCGGCCGGCGCCGGCTTCGGCGTCGTGGCGCTGGAGGTCCGGCGCCTGGCCGACCGGTCGCTGCAGACGTCGGAGCAGATGGCCGAGAAGGTCGGCGGCATCGGCTCGGCCATCGCGGGGGTGCTGGCCGGTGCGGAGGGCGACGCGGAGCGGGAGAGTGTCGCGGTGGCCCGGGCCCACGACGACGTCCAGGAGGTCATCGACGACCTGCAGGAGGTCGTCAACCGGTCGCGGGAGTCCTCGCAGCGGCTGGAGCGGGCGGCGGTCGAGATCCGCTCGTCGATCTCCGACGCGATCGTGAGCCTGCAGTTCCAGGACCGGGTCGGCCAGGTGCTGCAGCACCTGGAGGACAACATCAAGAGTCTTCCCCGCCACGTCGCCGAGGCTCCGGACGCCGGGCCGCGGGCGCAGAAGCTCCTGGCCGAACTGGAGCACACGTACACCATGCAGGGGGAGCTGCAGGCGCACCGAGCCGGTGCGGTGACGGAGGCTCCCACCTCAGAGATCACGTTCTTCTAGGAAGGTGGCACGCATGTCCAAGACCGTTCTGATCGTCGATGACTCGGCCTCGGTACGACAGGTCGTCACGATCGCGCTGAAGGGCGCCGGTTACGAGGTCATCGATGCCGTCGACGGCCAGGACGCGCTGCGCAAGCTCGCCGGCAAGCGGGTCCACCTGATCATCTCGGACGTCAACATGCCCAACATGGACGGCATCACCCTCGTCGGCGAGGTCCGCAAGCAGCCCGACCACCGGTTCACGCCGATCATCATGCTGACCACCGAGTCGCAGGAGGAGAAGAAGCGCCAGGCGCAGGCGGCCGGGGCGAAGGCGTGGGTCACCAAGCCGTTCCAGCCGGCGCAGATGCTCGCCGCCGTGTCGAAGCTGATCGCTCCGTGACCGGCCCGGTGCCGGCCCGGCTGGAGATCGAGGGCGAGCTGACCATCATCTCGGCGGCCGAGCACCACGAGCGGCTGCTGCGCTTCCTCACCGGCGGCCCGGACCTGGAGATCGGGCTGTCGGGCGTGATCGAGCTGGACACCGCCGGGCTGCAGGTGCTGCTGATGGCCCGGCGCGAGGCGCAGCGGCGGGCACTGCGGCTGCGGCTGACCGACCACAGCCCGGCCGTGCGCGACGTGCTGGCCCTGGCGTGGCTGACCCCGGACCTGGAGGCGGCGGCATGAACGACGACGACTTCCGCGATGCCCTGGACACGTTCCTCACCGAGGCCCGCGAGCTGGTGCAGGACTTCGAGGAGGGGCTGCTGGAGCTCGAGTCCGCGCCCGACGGGCCGGAGGCGGTCCGGGCACTGTTCCGCGCGATGCACACGCTGAAGGGCTCCGCCGGGCTGTTCGGGCTGCACCACCTGGTGTCCTTCACGCACGTGCTCGAGTCGGTCCTCGACGAGCTGCGCGAGGGCCGGCTGCAGGTCAGCGCCGGGCTGGTGAGCGCGCTGCTGCCCTGCGCGGACCACATCACCGCCCTGGTCGACGCGGTCGCCGAGGGCCGGCAGGAGCCGACCGCGGCCGAGCAGGAGGTGAGCGCGCGGCTGCTCGCCGGGCTGGCGCCGTTCCAGGCCGGCGGCGTGTCGCCGGCGCATCCGGCCCCGGCCCCGCCGTCCGGGCCGCGCACCTGGCTGCTGAGCATCTGGTTCGGGCCGGACTGCCTGCGCAACGGGATGGATCCGCTGTCGTTCGTGCGGTACCTCGCCCGGATGGGCACCGTCACCCGCCTGGCGACCCGCACCGACGCCCTGCCACGGGCCGACGAGGCCGACCCCGAGGTCTGCTACCTCGGCTTCGACCTGGAGTTCACGAGCGACGCGTCGAAGGCCGACATCGAGAGCGTCTTCGAGTTCGTCCGCGACGACAGCACGATCCGCATCCTGCCCTCCGACGAGGCCGCCGAGGTCATCGCGGCGCTGGAGGAGGAGGACCGGCTCGGCGACCTGCTGCGCCGCGGCGGAGTCGTCACCGACCGGGAGCTGGCCGAGGCGCTGGCCAAGCAGCACACGGGGGAGTCGGCGGGCCGCCCGCTCGGCGAGATCCTGGTCGAGGAGCAGATCGTCCAACGGCCGGTGGTCGAGGCGGCGCTGAGCAAGCAGCGCAAGGCCGCCGAGGGCCGGGTGCAGGACACCCAGACGATCCGGGTGTTCGCCTCCCGGCTGGACAGGCTCATCGACCTCGTCGGGGAACTGGTGATCGCCCAGTCCGGGGTCGCGCTGGTCGACGGCTACTCCGAGGAGCAGGCGCACGTGCTGCGGCTGGTCGAGGAGGTCCGCCACACCGCCCTGTCGCTGCGAATGGTGCCGATCGGCACCACGCTGCGCCGCTTCGAGCGGGTGGTCCGCGACGTGTGCGTCGAGCTCGGCAAGGACGTCGACCTGGTGATCACCGGCGGCGACGCGGAGATGGACAAGGCGCTCGTGGAGCGCATCGGCGACCCGCTGACGCACCTGGTCCGCAACGCCCTCGACCACGGCATCGAGACCCGCGCGGAGCGCGAGCGGCTCGGCAAGCCGCCCCGGGGCCGGCTGGCGCTCAACGCGTCGCACGACGCCGGCAGCATCGTCATCGAGATCTCCGACGACGGCCGCGGGCTGGACCGCGAGCGCATTCTCGCCAAGGCCCTGGAGCGGGGCCTGGTCGCCCGCGGCGAGACGCTGAGCGACCAGGAGGTCTACGCCCTCATCTTCGAGCCGGGCTTCTCCACCGCCGAAACCGTGTCCAACCTCTCCGGACGGGGCGTCGGCATGGACGTCGTCCGCGGCGCCGTCACCGCGCTGCGCGGCAGCATCGACGTGCAGACCACCCCGGGCGCCGGCACGGTGATGCAGATCCGGCTGCCGCTGACCCTCGCGATCATCGACGGGTTCCTGGTCTGCGCCGGCGACACGTACTTCATCGTCCCGCTGGACCGGGTCGTGGAGTGCGTGGAACTGCCGGCCGGGGCAAGCGGGCGGCAGTTCATGGACCTGCGTGAGCAGGCGCTGCCGTTCGTACGGCTGCGTGACGTGTTCGCCCTCAGCGGGCAGCCGCCGCGCCGGCAGAGCGTCGTCGTCGTCGAGCACGCCGGGCAGCGCGCCGGGCTCGTCGTCGACCAGCTCCTCGGCCAGTCGCAGACGGTCATCAAGCCGCTGGGCAAGCTCTTCCAGGATGTGCGGTGCGTCGTCGGGTCGACGATCCTCGGCAACGGCAGCATCGCGCTCATCCTCGACATCGACGCGCTGGTCTCGCAGTACATCGCGCGCGACCGGGTCGCTCAGAACCGGTCGAACTTGCTCTCGTCGATGGTGGACATGTCCTCGGCCGAGCGGCTCGCCCCGGCCGGGACCAGCGCGGGCGCCGGGCGCTGAGCCCGGCCGGTGCCGCCGCCGGTGCGGTGCGCGCCGCGCTCGTAGGAGGCGGGCAGTGCCGGCGCCCGCCCCGCCCGGCCCGGGTCGGTGACGAAGAACGTCATCATGTCCTGCAGCTGGTGGGTCTGCGCCGCCATCTGCTCGGCGGTGGCGGCCAGCTCCTCGCTCGACGACGCGGTCTGCTCGGTGACCTTGCCGATCTGGGTCATCGCGATGTTGATCTGGCGCACGCCGGTGGCCTGCTCGCTGCTGGCCGCCGCGATCTCCTGCACCAGGTCGGACGTCCGGGTGATGCTCGGGATGATCTCGCTGAGCAGGCTGCCGGCCCGCTCGGCGGTCTGCACGCTGCCGGCCGCGAGCTGGCTGATCTCCTGCGCGGCGATCTGGCTGCGCTCGGCGAGCTTGCCGACCTCGGTGGCCACCACCGCGAAGCCCTTGCCGTGCTCGCCGGCCCGCGCCGCCTCGATCGTGGCGTTGAGCGCCAGCATGTTGGTCTGGAACGCGATGTCGTCGATGATGCCGATCTTGCTGGTGATCTGCTTCATCGCGTCGACGGTGCGCTGCACCGCGTCGCCGCCCTGGTCAGCCTCGGTCGCGGCCTGCGTGGCGATGCTCTCGGTGGTGGTGGCGTTCTCGCTGTTCTGGCTGATGCTGGCGGTCATCTGCTCCATGCTCGCGGTGGTCTCCTCGACGCTGGCCGCCTGCTCGGTCGCGGCCTGCGACAGGCTCTGCGACGCACCGCTGATCTGGTTGGAGGCGTTGGCGAGCTGGTGCGTGGAGTCGATGACCGTGCGGACCGTCTCGGAGAGCCGGTCCAGGGCGCTGTTGAGCGCGGTACCCATCCGGCCGACCTCGTCCTGGCTGGTGACCTCCAGACGCTGGTCGAGCCGGCCCTGCGCGAGCCCGGAGAGCACGGCGACGGTCTCGCGCAGCGGGCGGGACACGGCCCGGACCACCAGCGTCACCATGCCGAACGTGACGACGATGGCGACCAGGGTCAGCGCGAGCAGCAGCAGCCGGGCGGTGCCGTAGTCGCGCTTGGACTCGTCCAGCGCGGCCTGCGCCGCGGCGTTCTGCCGCTGCACCAGGCTGCCGATTGCCGTGGCCAGGTGCTGCGCGATCGGGTCGACCTCCTCGCGGCTGATCCGGTTGTATTCGACGTAGTTGTTCGCCCGCGCGGTCGGGATCGACTTGCCGTTGAGCACCTTCTGGTAGTCCGACCACGCCGCCTCGAACGCGGCGCGGTCCGCCTTGGAGGCCGCGTCGGCGTTCCTGGCCACGTACGCCTGCCAGCTCTGGTTGAGCCCCGCGACCGCCTCGGTGATCTTCTGCTCGGCGGCCGCGGTCTCGGTGTCGCCCTGGGCCAGGGCCAGGCCACGGACCTGGAAGCGGACCTGCAGATAGTCCCCCGCGACGTCGTCGAGCAGTTGAACCGACTGCAGGTTGCGGTGGTACAGCGCGTTGAGGCGGTCCTGGCTGCTGCCGAGGTAGAACAGCCCGATCAGGCCGACCGCGGCCAGCAGCGCACACACCACGATGGCGACGATGCGCAGCTTCCACGCGACGGACACGTTGCGGAATGCGGACCCGATACTCACAGCTGGTGCTCCCCCCGAACGGCGCATTTCAACCGCACCAATCGGACCGCGCCCGCCTCACCTGAGCGTTCTGCCGCCGAGTGTGTCCTGGCCTGTCGGGACGAATGCCCCTGGCCGCTCGGGACGATCGCGTGCAACCGTACGCGATGCACCACCCGGGCCCGCGCCGTCGCGCGGTTCCGGGCAACCGTCGTGCCCATACCCGGCCCCGCGAAAGTCGAGGACGTCCGCGACCATGTATGACACTGGGTTTGCCGCCCCGCACACGCTGCGGGCGGCCGGCATCGTGATGTTGAGCGGTGTCCTGGGCCTGGCTGGTTGCACGAACAACCGGTTGCCGGCCGAGACGCAGAGCAGCCGACCGGCACCAAGCGGCGGCGGCACCGTGCCGCCGGGACCGGACGTTCCCCGCCTGCCGGCCGGCCTGGTCTGGTTCAACTGGGAAAACAACAGTGTGAGCGTCTACGACCCGGACGACGGCCACACCGTGTACCAGGCGCCGGTGATCGGCGGCGACAACGTGGTCGGGCTGACCGTGGCGACCGACGGCGCCTCGGCCGTCGGCGAAGACCACTGTGCCATGCTCGTCTTCCGCTGGGCCGGTCACCAGTTCACCAAGGTCGCGGAGCACCCGAAGCCCGGCGACGGCTGTTACAGGTTCGTGGAGCACCGCGACGGCCGGTTCTGGGCCGAGTCTGGCGACAAACCGCAGGGCAACCTGCAGGTCTCGCTGGACCCCGCGCAGCCGCAGACCCTGCGCGCGGAGGCGACCGTGGACTCCCTCGTGACCGGCGACGTCACCGTCGCGGGCCTGGCCGAATCGCACAGCACCATGACCGCGAGCAGCCGGCGGGTCGGCTCGATCGACATCTCCGGCCACGACGGGTCGGGCCGGCCGGTCTCCTACACGTGCAGGTTCCCGTTCGACCACGCGATGGTGCTGTGCACCGCGACGCTGCCGCTGGACCTGCCGGAGGACGGCTGGGCCGAGCCGTGGGGCAACGTGGCGGTCGCCAGGGTCGACCTGGCGGCGAAGGTGGTCACCCTCGAACAGGTCATGCCGCCCTCGGCGACCACGGTGATGCAGATGTTCATCTCGCCGGACCGCAAGGAGATCTTCATCCAGACCAGCGGCGGCTGGTTGCGGGTCGACCGCGCCAGCGGCCAGGCGCGACGGGTGGCGTCGCGGCTGCCCGCCCAGGAGCTGCAGCCCTGGGAGGACACCCCGTGGCTGGACTGGCTGTGAAGCGTCGCGCCCGCGCCGGCCTGCGCACCAGGGCGCCGGGCGGCGGGCAGGTCTTCGGACCCGGATGACGCCGGTGCGAAACAACGGGTCAAACCCTGGCCGGGCGATCAGGGTAGGCCCACGTCCCGGGACTGCTCGCCGCCGTCGATCAGCACGCCGCCGCCGTCCGCGACCGGATCACCGCGGGCGCCGGGATGCTCACCGAGCTCGCCAGCTATGCCGACGGGCTCATCGACCGCGCCACGCAGCTCGGCTGGCGCGAGCCCGACGCCGCCACCGCCGACTGGCGCGGGGCGCCCCCGGTCACCGTCCGGCTGCTCGCGGTCTGTGCCCTGCACCGCCACAGCAGCCTTCCGCACCGCGCGGCGCCGGCCTGACCCGTCTGAGCGCCACCCGTCCATGTGCCACAGCCTCGCTGGCCAAGATCGGTGGGCGGCGGTCGTGCGGCCCGGAGTGAGTGTGCCGCGGGCCGCGGCGGGTACCTGTGGGGCGTTCGGCGCACACCCGCCGGCGCGGCCGTCCCCGCGGAAGCTGCGATGCGAAGACCTGTGCTCAACCTCGGCGCGCTCCTGCTGGCAGTGGCGCTGATGGTGTCCGTTGCTGTCGCGGCCGTGCTGCTCACGGGATCCGGCGGCTGCCCGCTCCCGCCGCGGCCGTACCTGCCCGGTGCGCGGGTGCTCGCGATGTCCGCGGCCGGCCGGCCGGCCGGGATGGGTGCTGCGGCCCCTCGCCTCGGCCGGCTCGGTGCCGGCGGGGTCCCGGCGTTGTGCGACGTCACGATCGTCTTGACGCACCCGCCGCTTCGTGACCGGGTGCGCATCGAGGTGTGGCTGCCACGGTCGACGTGGAACGGCCGCTTCCAGGCCACCGGCGGCGGTGCTCTTGCCGCGGGCGAGTTCGGGCGCGCCCTCGTCCCGGCGGTCCGGCAGGGTTATGCGGCGGCGTCCACCGACGCCGGATTGCCGGGCTCCCTGAGGCGCCCGCCCGTCTGGGCCCTGCGGCATGACGGGACGATCAACGAGGGGCTGCTGGTCAACTTCGGTTACCGCTCGGTGCACGACATGAGCCAGGTCGGCAAACAGGTGGTTGCCGGGTTCTACGGGCGGCCGGCCGCGTACTCGTACTTCACCGGCTGCTCAACCGGCGGCCGGCAGGGCCTGGTCGAGGCGCAGCGCTACCCCGGCGACTTCGACGGGATTCTCGCCGACGCGCCCGCCATCGCCTGGAACCGCCTCACCCTGGCCCAGTTCTGGCCGCAGGTGGTCATGAACGAGGCCGGCGTCCACCCTTCCGGATGCGAGTTCGCCGCCTTCAACCGCGCCGCGATTGCCGCGTGCGACGGCGACGACGGGCGCCTCGACGGGATCATCGGGCGGCCCGACACCTGCCGGTTCGACCCCAGCCGGCTCGTCGGCACGAGTGTGCGCTGTCACGACCGGACGATCCGGATCACCTCGGCCGACGCCGACATCGTCCGCAGGATCTGGGACGGCCCGACGACCCGCGCCGGCGAACGGCAATGGTATGGCCTGCCGCGCGGCGCGTCCTTCACCTGGCTGGCCGGCACGGCGAAGCCGATGTTCGGCCCGCGGCACGGCGCGCCGTTCCCCGTCGCCGCGGACTGGATTCGCTACTTTCTGCTCCGCCAACCGCACCGCGACGTCTCCACCATCGGCTACGCCGAGTTCGAGCGCCTGTTCGCCATGTCCAGGGCCCGGTACGGCGCCGTGATCGGCTCCGACAATCCCGACCTGTCCGCCTTCCGTGCCGCCGGCGGGAAAATGCTCACCTGGCACGGCCTGGCCGACCCGGTGATCTTCCCGCAGGGCACGGTCGGCTACCGCCGCCGCGTCGAGTCCGCCATGGGCGGAGCCGAGGCCACCGACCAGTTCTACCGCGTCTTCCTCGCCCCGGGCGTGGGGCACTGCTCCGGCGGGGCCGGACCCGCACCCACCGATCCGCTCGCGGCGCTCGTGGACTGGGTCGAACGCGGCCACGCGCCCGACACGTTGCCGGCCGCCACCACCGGCGCGCATCCGAACGTCGGCGGTGTCCTGTGCCGCTACCCGCAGCGGGCCACCGCCGACCACACATGCCGCTGACGGATGGAGCCGACCGCGGGCCCGACAGCGCCGGGCGCGCGCCGCGTCAATACGCGCCTGTGCCTTCCGATCACAGCAGAAGGTCGAAGATCCGCAGTGCTGCCTCCCATTGTGCGGTCTGCGGGTTCTTGAGGTCCGGTTCAATGATCTTGAAGGTGTGCGCGAGCGCGACGCTCAGGCCACCGACGATGCCCGGCAGCCGGCGCTCGGTCTCGTCGCCCAGCGCGAGGTCCAGCGGTGGCCTTGGGGCGAGCGCGTCCAGGATGGGGCGCAGCTCAATCTCCTCGTCGAGGTTCCGGAACTCGTGGATGCGCTCCTGCAGGCCCTTCGTGACCGGCAGGTCGTGCGGCGCGATGACGTCGCGACCGTTCGCCTTCGCCTTGGCCTGTGCGATCAGGAGCAGGTCGTAGACCTTCTGGTCGACGAAGTCGTTGTAGCGTTTGAGGTCGCTCTTGTCCACGTCCAGGCTCGCCGCCGCCCGGAAGAAGCGTTCGAATCGGTTGATGGCCAGCACCGGCATCCCGGTACCTCCTTTCTGGAAGTCGTCGGGAGCTACCCGCTATCGAGCCGCGCATGCGCCGTCGTACCTCGGCGGCTGAGGGCAGCGTCGGGTGATGCGAGCCGGGCCCGCGGACAGGTCGTACACGCGGACTGCGCCCGGGTGCCGGCCTCACCCCGGCGAGAGGGTACGGATCGGCCCGGGCCGGGCAACCGTTGGTTGATGCGAGCGTCGTCGTTTCCGCCGATCGAGTCGTATGGGTTCCTGTCCGACTGTGAGACGACCGCACTCGTCGCGCCCAGCGGGAACGTGGAGTGGCTGTGCCTGCCGCGGCTCGACTCGCCCAGCGTCTTCGGCGCGATCCTCGACCGGGACGCCGGCGGATTCCGTGTGGGGCCCGCGGACACCATGGTGCCGGCCGCCCGCCGGTACCTGCCGGGCACCATGGTGCTGGAGACCAGCTGGGGCACGCCGACCGGCTGGCTCATCGTCTGCGACGTCCTGCTCATGGGCCCCTGGCACCACGACACCGACCGATCCTGCACGCACCGCCGCGCGCCGACCGACTACGACGCGGAGCACGTGCTGCTGCGCATGGTCCGCTGCGTCAGCGGTGAGGTGCAACTCAACTTGGACTGTGAGCCGATCTTCTGCTACGGCCGGCTGCCGGGGCGCTGGGAGTACCCGGGCATGGACTACCACGAGGGCCTCTGCCGCGCCGAAGGCAGCGACATCGAGCTGCGGCTCACCACCGACCTGCGGATCGGCTTCGAGGCGAGCCGCGCGGTCGGCCGGACTCTGCTGAAGGACGGCGACCGGCGTTTCTGCGCGCTGTCGTGGACCGCGCGGGAGCCGCCGCGCGACTGGGACGAGGCCGAGGGGCGGCTGATCTGGACCGCCCACCACTGGCAGCACTGGCTGGCCCGGGGCAACTTCCCGGACCACCCCTTCCGGGCGCACCTGGAACGCAGCGCGCTGACCCTGAAGGGGCTGAGCTACGCCCCGACCGGCGCACTCGCCGCGGCGGCCACCACCTCCCTGCCGGAGACCCCCGGCGGCGAGCGCAACTTCGACTACCGGTACAGCTGGATCCGCGACTCCTCGTTCACGCTGTGGGCGCTGAACACGCTCGGCCTCACCTGGGAGGCCGACGACTACCGCCGGTTCATCATCGAGATCGCCAGCCGGTACATCGACCTGCAGGTCATGTACGGCGTCGGCGGCGAGCGTGACCTCACCGAGCACCTCCTCGAGCATCTGCACGGCTACGAAGGCGCGCGCCCGGTACGGGTCGGCAACGACGCATTCCACCACCACCAGCACGACGTGTGGGGCACGATGGTGGACTCGGTGTACCTGCACACCAAGACCCGCGACTGGCTCGAGGACCGGCTGTGGCAGGTGCTGGTGCACCAGGTGGAGAGCGCCGCGATGCACTGGCGCGAGCCCGACCGCGGCATCTGGGAGGTCCGCGGCGAGCCACGGCATTTCACGTCGTCGAAGGTGATGTGCTGGGTGGCACTGGATCGGGGCGCCCGCCTGGCCCGGCTGCGCGAGGATCGGGTCCGCGCCGAGCAGTGGCAGCAGTGCGCGGACGAGGTCCACGCCGACATCCTGGCCAACGGCGTCGACGAGCACGGCATCTTCAAGCAGGCCTACGACACCGACACCCTCGACGCCTCGCTGCTGCTGGTGCCACTGGTCCGTTTCCTGCCGCCGGACGACCCTCGGGTCCGGGCGACCGTGCTGGCCATCGCCGCCGAGCTGACCGTCGACGACCTCGTGCTGCGCTACCGCACCGAAACCACCGATGACGGCTTCACGGGCAAGGAGGGCGCGTTCGCGGTGTGCTCGTTCTGGCTGGTGTCCGCGTTGGTGGAGATCGGCGAGGCGGAACGCGGCCGACGGCTGTGCGGCAAGCTGCTGTCCTTCGCCGGACCGCTCGGCCTGTATGCCGAGCAGATCGAGCCCGAGAGCGGTCGGCACCTCGGCAACTTCCCGCAGGCGCTCACCCACCTGTCCCTCATCAATGCGGTCTTCCACGTCATCCGCAGCGACGAGGCGTGATCGGACGAGGCGTGATCGCCGCCCGCGTTCGCAGGAGTGCGCCCTGCGGGGGCACCTGGCCGGCTACCCGGTCGATGAGCGGATGCCCGCAAGGGTCGTTTCGGCCCATTGGCGCAACGCAGGCGCGGGTGCGGCGCCCGACTTGCGGGCGAGGACCTTGCCGTCGTGCATGATCAGCAGTGTCGGGACCGCCTTCACGTCGAAGCGGCGGGACAGCATCGGAGCGGCGTCCACGTCGACCTTGACGAGCTTCAGCTTGCCGGCGAGGTCCCGGGCGACCTGCTCCAGGGCGGGGGTGACCATGCGGCAGGGTCCGCACCAGGCCGCCCACAGGTCGACCACCACCGGGAGGGCCGACTGCTCGGCCACGGCGGCGAACGTGGCGTCGGTCGCATCGGCGATCCACGGCAGGGGCTGATGGCAGTTGCCGCACCGCGGAACGCCGGGGGCCGCCGCGGGGACGCGGTTGCGGCGCCCGCAGTGCGGGCAGACGACGATCTCACCGCTCATGAGCGGGACCTACCCCCAGCGGTGACGGTCATGCACAACGTGTGCGCAAGCCCGATCGAGGTCAGAGCACCTCGAGCGGCGTGGGGCCGTCCGGCGGCGGGAACGCGCGGTCGAGGTCGGCGAAGTCCTCGGCGGTGAGTCGCAGGTCCAGCGCGGCACGGTTTTCCGCGGTGTGCTCCGGGTGGGCGGCCTTCGGGATCGTGGTGATCCCGTCCTGGCGGATCACCCAGGCCAGCGCCACCTGCGCCGGGGTGACGCCGTGCCGCTCGGCGACGGCGATGACGGTCGGATGGCGCAGGACAGTTCCCCGGTGGTCGAACGGCGCGTAGGCCATGACGGTCAGTCCGGAGCGCTGGCACGCCGGCAGCAGGTCCCACTCGATGCCGCGACGGGCCAGGTTGTACAACACCTGGTCGGTCTGCACGGCGTGGCCGTTGGGCACCGCGGTGACCTCTTGCAGGTCGGTGGTGTCGAAGTTGCTGACCCCCCAGAACCGGATCTTGCCCTGCTGCTGCAGCAGCGTGAACGCCTCCACGGTCTCGTCGACGGGCACCGGGCCGGGCCAGTGCAGCAGGTACAGGTCGATGTGATCGGTCCGCAGCCGGTGCAGGCTTCGGTCGCAGGCCTCCATCGTGCCCGCCTGGTCGGCGTGCTCCGGCAGCACCTTCGTCACCAGGAACACGTCGTCGCGGCGGCCGAACACCGCGTCACCGACGAGGCGTTCGGCGGCACCGTCGCCGTACATCTCGGCGGTGTCGATGAGGGTCATCTCCAGGTCGAGGCCCAGCCGCAGCGCGGTGAGCTCCTCGTCGCGACGGGTCGGGTCCTCCCCGAGGCCCCACGTCCCCTGTCCCAGCACGGGAATCTGTTCGCCGGCCGGCAGTTCCACCATCCGCATGCTCAACGTCTTCATCGCAGCGCACTACCTCGGCCTGGGGGTGGGCAAACCCCCGTTGGTTCAGGCAGTGCTCGGGGGGTAGCAGTCAGGGTCCCCAAACCGTCGCGCGAAAGGAGCAACCCCCATGTCTACCTCCGCCGCGGTCCGGCACAGCCCGATCGCCACCGTCAACCCCTACAACAACCAGCTCGTCCGTGAGTTCCCGCCGATGAGCCGGGAGGCCGTCGACAACGCAGCGCGGCAGGCGCACCACGCATTCCAGCCCTGGCGCCAGGCCGGCGTCGACGAACGGGCCACGCTGGTCGGGCGGGCCGCCCGGCTGCTGCGCGAGCGCAGCGAGGAGCTGGCCCAGCTGGTGACCCTGGAGATGGGCAAGCTCATCGGGCACAGCCGCGCCGAGATGGACCTGTCCGCGAGGATCCTGCAGTACTGCGCCGACGAAGGGCCTGGGCTGCTCGCCGACGAGCCGTTGGAGCTCGAGGGCGGATCGGCCGCCATCGTCAACGATCCCCTGGGCGTGATCGTGGGCGCCGAGCCGTGGAACTTTCCGGTGTACCAGGTGGTGCGGTTCGCCGGACCCAATCTGGTGCTGGGCAACACGATCCTGCTCAAGCACGCGAGCAACACCCCGCAGACGGCCCTCGCCCTGGAACGGCTGTTCACCGACGCGGGGCTACCACAAGGGGTGTACACCAACCTGCTGATCACCGGCCCCGAGGTCGACCGCGTCGTGGGTCTCGACGTCGTGCGCGGCGCGTCGCTGACCGGCAGCGAGCGCGGCGGCGCCAGCGTCGGGGCCGCCGCCGGGCGCAGCATGAAGAAGAGCGTCCTGGAACTGGGCGGCAGCGATCCGTTCATCGTCCTCGACGGTGACAACCTCGAGCACACCGTCGATGCGGCCATGACGGGGCGCATGCACAACATGGGACAGAGCTGCGTGAGCGCCAAGCGGATGATCGTGATGGCAGGCGCGTTCGACGGGTTCGTGACCGCGCTTGCCAAGCGTATGCGCGCGCTGCGGCCCGGCGATCCCGCCGACGAGGCCACCACGCTGGCGCCGATGTCGTCGGAGCGCGCCGTCGAGAAGCTGTTGGACCAGGTCATCGATGCCCTCGACAAGGGCGCCACCGCGGTCGTCGGCGGCGGGCGGATCGATCGCCCCGGCGCATTCCTGCAACCCACGCTCCTCGTCGGCGTGACCCCGGCGATGCGGGCTTACCACGAAGAACTGTTCGGCCCGGTAGCCGTTGTCTATCAGGTGCACAACGACGACGAGGCGGTCGCGCTCGCCAACGACTCGCCCTACGGCCTCGGCGGTACCGTGCTCGGCACCGATCTGGCGCGGGCTCAGTCGGTCGCACGCCGGGTCGACAGCGGGATGGTGTGGATCAACCACCCGACGTCGTCGGAGCCGAACCTGCCCTTCGGCGGCATCAAGCTGTCGGGGTACGGGCGTGAGCTGTCCGAGATCGGCTTCAAGGAGTTCGCCAACCGCAAGCTGGTCGTGACGATGCCCGCGGACACACCCATCACCGACGCTCTCGGCTGAGAGCAGCCGGCGGAAGTTCATCCGGGCCAGGGGAAACACGCTCCCGTCCGGCAGCCCATGATCGGAGGCGATCAAGCTGGCGAGACCCTCTCACGAGAGCTGGTCCGTGCTCAGGAAGGGAATCGATCCACCATGACTCTTGCACCGTTCACCTCCAGACGGCTTCGCGGCGCTCAGCTGGCCGGCATACCCGCCTACCGGTGGGACCCGCGCCGGGAGCTGGATGACATCACCAGCCGGTTCGGGCAGTTGATGCAGACGGTCCTCGGCGATCCCACCACGCTGGCACCGGCCGCGTGGTCGCAACTGACGCCGCCGATTGACGTCGAGGAGGTCGAGGACGCCTACGTCATCGACGTGGACCTGCCGAATGTGGACCCGTCCGACGTCGACCTCGAGATGCGGGGCGAGGAGCTGCGCATCTCCGGTTCCTTCCAGGAACGCGAACGCGGCGGCCAAGTGCGCCGCCAGAACCGCCCTACCGGCGAGTTCGAGTACATCGTCGACCTGCCCAGCGACATCGACGCCAGCCGGGTGGAGGCGACGTACAACAACGGCGTACTGACCGTCAGAGTCGGCAAGCGGCGCGACGCGCAGCCGCGCCGTATCGAGATCCAGGGCCAGCAGCAGGGCCAGCTGGGCCAGCAGCAGCAGGGCCAGCGGCAGGGCCAGCAGGGCCAGCAGCAGGGCCAACAGGGCCAGCAGGGCCAGCAGCAGGGCCAACAGGGCCAGCAGCAGGGCCAACAGGGCCGCACAGGGCAGGGTGGCCAGAGCCGGCAGGGTGACCGGCGTTGACCTGACCGACCAGACAGACGCTGGCAGGACGGTGATCACGGATGGCAGTGCAGTACGAAGAGCTCCTTCGCCCGGTCCAGCAGAGCCTCGGCGACGAGGAAACCGCCCTGCGGGCGGTCCGCGCCACCCTCGAGACGCTGGCTGAGCGGATCGGCAAGGACGAGGCGCTGCACCTGGTCCCCGCCCTGCCGCCGGAGGTGGCGCCGTGGCTGTTCACCACCGGACCGGCGCAACGCTTCGATTCCGCCGACTTCGTGAGCCGGGTGGCCCACCGGGAGGACGCGCCGGTCGAGGTGGCGCAGCGGCATACGGCGGTGGTGATGACAGCGCTGGGCCGGGCGCTGGACGACGAAACCTACCGGCACCTCACGGCACGGCTGCCCCGCACGTACGCGCCCCTGCTGCCGAAGGGGGAGTTCGCCGGCGGTGTCCCGACGGACAGCTTCCTACGCAAGGTCGCGGACCGCGCCGGGCTCGACCCCGGGCAGGCGCAGCGCGTGGCGGAGGCCGTCCTGGAGACCTTGGCCCGGCGCATCGGCGGTGAGGCCGAGGACCTGATGACGTTCCTGCCGGTCCAGCTGCATCCGGCGCTGCGGCGGGGCCAGCAGAAGCCCGCTGCGGACCTCGCTCCGGAGGAGTTCGTCGTCGAGGTCACCCAGCACACCGGGTTCCCCCCGGACCGCGTGATCCGGTACATCCGGGCCGTGCTGTCGACGGTGCGGGACGTCGTCGACGACGAGGAGTTCTTCGACGTGCAGGTGCAACTGCCCGGCCGGTACCGCGAGCTGTTGCGGGAGCCGTGAACGCACCGGTCTCACCCGGGAAGGATGGGCACTGCCGCCCCGACCCGGTGAAGGCTCGAACAATCGGGCCGCGAAGGGAGTGGCCCTCACGGTGCGCCCGGGGCGCCGAGGGCCGCAGCGGCCGGGGGAGGAGCGCCCGGGCGAGGGCAACGACGACGTCATCGACGCCGACTTCTCCACGGGGTGAGAGCCATGACTGAGCCGACCGCATCCGCACCCCCGACACCGCCGTCCGGCAGCGACGAGGTCGCGGAGCTCACCGATCGTCTGCACCGGGCACTCGCCGAGGTGGAGAACACGCGAAAGGCGGCCGGCCGCGACACGGCGGCGCTGCGGCAGTCCGAGCGGCTCGCCGTGTCGGCGGCATGGCTGCCCGTCCTCGACCATATCGACCTGGCGTTGCAGCACGCCGATGCCGACCCGGAGTCGATTGTCGCGGGCGTGCAGCAGGTGCGCGAGCAGGCCTTGCGCGTCCTGTCGCAGCTCGGCTTCGAACCGATCGACACGCCGGGTGTGCCGTTCGACCCGCAGCGGCACGAGGCGGTCGAGGTGGTCCGGGACACCGGCGCCGAGCCCGGCACGGTGGTGCGGGTGCTGCGGCCCGGGTTCGCGGTCGGGGACCGGCTGCTGCGGCCCGCCGTGGTTGTCGTGAGCGCGTTGCCGGAACTGCCCGAGGACACCACCACGACCACCACCGGCGCCGGGGAAGACGACCGACGGGACGGGGAAGCGGGTGGTGGCTGACGGTGGCTGACGCAGCGTCACCGCGACGACGTGCTCGCTATCTGAGGGCGGCTGCGGTGTCTTCGCCGACGCGGCCGGCGCTTTGGAGGTACTTCCACACCAGCTGCACTGCGGTGGCGCCTTCGCCCACGGCCGAGGTGACTCGCTTGATCGACCCCCGGCGCACGTCGCCGGCGGCGAACACGCCGGGCAGGTTGGTCTGCAGCAGCGGCCGTCGCGGCGGGTCCGGCTCGTCGCTGTCCGGGCCGGTGAGGATGAAGCCGTCCTCGTCGGTGGTGACTTGACCGGTCAGCCAATCGGTGCACGGCCGCGCGCCGATGAAGACGAACAGCGCACGGGCGGGAATCTCGCGGCGCTGCCCGGTGCGCTTGTCCTCGACCACGAGCCGTTCGAGCGTTTCGCCGCCCAGCAGCTCGCGTACCTCGGTGCGGAGGTGGGTCTCAACGGCCGGTGTCGTCTCGATCCGATCGACCAGGTAGCGCGACATGGTCTCGCCGAGGTCCTCGCAGCGGGCCAGCAGGTGCACGACCGGCGTGCATTTCGACAGGAACAGCGCTGCCTGGCCTGCCGAGTTGCCACCGCCCACGACCGCGACCGGGTCGTCGCGGCAGAACAGCGCCTCCGACAGGGTCGCCGCGTAGTACACGCTGTTCGCTTCGAACTCTTCGAAGCGCGGGACGTCGAGCTTGCGGTACTGCACGCCCGTCGCGATCAGGACGGTCCGGGCTGTGACCTCACCGCCGTTGTCGAGCTCGATGACATAGTGGCCTTCGCGTTGCTCCAGCCGGCGCGCCTGAGCCGGCACGCTGAACTTGGCTCCGAACTTCTTCGCCTGCACGACCGCCCGCTCGGCCAGTTCCCCGCCGGAGATCCCGGCTGGAAAGCCCGGATAGTTCTCGATCCGTGACGATCGGCCGGCCTGGCCGCCCGTCGCGAACGCGTCGAGGGTGACGGTCTGCAGACCCTCCGAGGCGCCGTAGACGGCGGCGGCGAGGCCTGCCGGGCCCGCCCCGACAATGGCGAGGTCGCACAACGTGGCGCCGGGTTGAGGTGCGGGCAGGCCCACCGCCCGGGCCAGCTCCGCGTTGCTCGGGTTGCGCAACACCTGCCCGGCCGGGCAGATCACCACCGGGGTCTGATCCGGTCGCACGTGCAGCCCGCGCAGCAGCGTCTCGGCGTCCTGATCCTTCTCCAGGTCGACCCACTGGTAGGGAATGCGGTTGCGAGCGGCGAATTCGCGCAGCCGCCGGTTGTCGGGCGAGAAGCAGGATCCGATGATCCGAAGCCCGGCACCGCGGCCGATCAGCAGGGAGCGGCGGATCAGGTACGCCTTCAGGATCAGGTCACCCAGGTCGGAATCGTCCGCGATCACGGCCTTGAGACGCTCGACCGGCATCCTGAGGACCTCGCCCGGCTCGCGCACCTGCGATGTGCAGAAGGCGGCCTCGCCGGTGAAAAGGCTCAGCTCTCCCAGGAACCGCTTGGGGCCGTGCACGCCGAGGACACGTTCGTCGCCGCCGAACCCGTCGACATTGGCTACCTTGCCGGCGAGCACCACGAAGAAGTCGTAGTTCTCCTCACCCTCCCGGATGAGCACCTCCCCGCTCTGCGTGCGGTGGCGCCGGCCCTCGGCGGCGAGGGCATGGATCTGGGCGTCATCCAAGCGTGGGTAGGCCCCGTAGGGGTCCGGCGTCTCGAGGAGCACGTTCACATCCACCCCCTCAGCAGGAGCACGTCCTACCCGAACCGTCGCCGGCTAACCCGAAGCATGTCGCCCAGGTCGCGATGGAACCGTCGACCTGGGCGACGCAGTGGGTCGGTGGACGTCGTACCCGCCGTCGCGCAGCGGCGACGGATGGATGCGGTGCGATAGGGACCGCCCGCCGCCGGACCGGGCGGCGCGAACCTCCGCGTCAGAGGTCCGGGTGCATGATCACCTTGGTCCAGCCGCGCTCACGCTTGTCGAAGTGCTCGTAGCCTTCCGGGGCCCGCTGCAGCGGCAGCTCGTGCGACACGATGTACGACGGCCGCGCCTTGTCCTCGATGATCAGGTTGAGCAGCGCCCGGTTGTACGCCTTGACGTTGCACTGCCCGGTGCCCATCGTCTGGCCCTTGGTCCAGAACAGGCCGTGGTCGAACGCGATCTTCCCCTCGTGGTAGAGCTGGTCCGGGCTGCCGGGGTCCTTGGGTACGAACACGCCGACAACGCCGATCGTCCCGGCGAACTTGACCGTCTGCACGAGACTGTTCATCGTCATCTCCGGGTGCTCCCGCCCGGACGCGTCGTGGGCCTGGTAGCCGACACACTCGCAGCCCCGGTCCGCGCCGAGACCGTTCGTCTCCTCCATCACCCGGTCGACGACGGACTCCTTGGACGCGTCGATCGGAATCGCACCGATCTTCGAGGCCAGCTCCAGGCGGTCCTGATGGAAGTCGACCACCATGATCTTGGCCGCGTTCTTGATCGTCGCCGACAGCGCCGCCATCTGACCCACCGGCCCGGCACCGTAGATCACCACGCTGTCACCGGGCTGCACACAGGCGAGCTGCGTCGCGTGCCAGCCGGTCGGGAAGATGTCCGCCAGCATCACCAGGTCGCGCTGCCGATCCCGGTCACGAGCGTTCTCCGGCAGCACCAGGCAGTTGAAGTCACCGAACGGCACCCGCAGCAGCTCGGCCTGACCACCGTTGTACGGGCCCATGCCGGCAAAGCCGTACGCGGCACCGACCATCCCCGGATCCGGATTCGTCCGCAGGCAGAACGCGGTCAGGCCACGCTCACAGTTCGCGCAGTGCCCACACGAGATGTTGAACGGCAGGCACACCATGTCACCGACACGGACCTTGTCGACGCCCGCACCGACCTCGATGACCTCACCGAGGTTCTCATGGCCCAGGACCCGGCCGGTCTCCATATCGGTCCGACCGTCGTACATGTGCAAGTCCGAACCGCAGATGTTGGTGGTGGTGATCCGGACCAAGACATCTTGCGGGTGCTCGATGCGCGGGTCCGGCACGTCCTTGACCGCGACCTTACGCGGTCCCTCATACACGACAGCCTTCATGACTCGCGCAGTACCCGGCCGCCGGGCGTTGAACTGGCCGGCCGGGCGAACCGGGGGATGTCCCTGCGGGTCTTGTGGGCGCGCGACGTCGACGCGGCGCGCGTTCGCGGCCGGCTCTCCCACGATGCCGGGGCGGTTGGAGGGGTGCAGGCCCGGACGTACATTGGAAATGTCCGCAATGCCCCATGTCGGAGTCGGGAGGCGGGCTATGGAGTACGACACCTTCATCGGGCTCGTGCGGGACCAGGGCGGGATCGACCCGGGTCAGGTGGACACGGTCAGCTGCATGGCCGTGAGCGTGCTGGCGCAGGCGATCTCGCCGGACGCCGCCGCCGACCTCGCCGACCGGCTGCCCGACCGGCTCCGGCCGTACCTGCGCCACGACGGCCCCACCGAGAGCTACGGCGCCGACGAGTTCCTGCGCCGCCTCGGCCGGCACATCGAGGCCTCGCCCGCGGCCTCCGAGCACGCCGCGCACGCGGTGCTGGTGGCGCTGCGCGAGGCCGCCGCCGGCGACGCGTACCGGCAGCTGCGCGCCGAGCTGCCGACCGACTTCGGCCCGCTGTTCGAGCCGGCCGGCGAGCCGCGCCGCGCCGAGCTGCCGCAGGAGGCGACCGGCCCGCGCGGCACCGGGACGGCCGCGCCGGAGACCGCCGCGCGTGAGGGAGTGGGCGCGCCGAAGGAGTAGTAGCCCGCTCAACGCGCGCTCGGGGCACCGACGGCCGGCAGCAGGTGCGCGACCTCGGGAGCGGTCGCGGCCAGCGCGTACGCCCGGCGCTCGGCGTCGACCTCGAAGCCCGTCGCCCGATGGGAGTGCTGGCGCATGTGCTCCCCCCAGCTCGGCACCTGGAACACCTCGACGAACGTCCACGGGTGCTCTCCCTGGCGGTACAGCCGCCATCCGGTCGCGCCGGTGCGCAGCCGGCCATCCCGCACCTGCTGCATGGCGTCCACGAACGCGGCCTCGTTCGTCGGCTCGACCCGGTAGGTCACGATGACGAGCACCGGGCCGGCCTCGGGATCTGGTTCGAGCTCGAGGTGGGGCTCCGGCCAGTACACCGTCGGGTTCCGGTCGATGTGGTGCGTGTCGAACAGCGGCAGCAGCCGGACGGTGGCTGCGCCGAGCAGCATCGCGGCGCCGGCGATCGCGAAGGCCCAGGCCAGGCCGGCGTCGGTGGCCACCGTGCCCCACAGCAGCGCGCCGGTCGCCTGGCCGCCGAAGATCACGATCTGGTACACCGAGAGGCCGCGTGCCCGCACCCACACCGGCAGGAACAGCTGCATCTGCGCGTTGATGGTGGACAGGACCGCCACCCACGCGATGCCGGCCGGCACGAGCGCCACGGTCACCGCGAGCATGTCGTGCCACAGCGCGATGAGCAGCAGGCAGCCGGCATAGGCGGCGCTGGCCACGAGCAGGCCGACGTTCGTCGGCAGCAGCCGGTGCAGGTGCGGCAGGAGGACCGCGCCGATGATCGCGCCGACGCCCAGGGCGCCCATGAGCGCGCCGTATCCGCCCGCGCCGACGTTCAGCAGCCGGCTGGCGACGAGCGGCAGCAGCGCCCACAGCGCGGTGGCGGGCACCACGAACAGCATGGCGCGCAGCAGGATCCGGCGGGTCACGGGGGAGTGGCGCACGTAGCGGCCGCCGGCGCGCAGCGCGGCCAGGAAGCGCTCCGGGTCCTCGCTCGCCGTCATCGGCCCCGGCCGCCAGGCGATGAGCACGGCCGCGAACACCGCGACCGACAGGGCGTTGAGCGCGAACACGCCCGCGATGCCGATCCACGCGATCACCAGGCCGGCCAGCGCCGGGCCGACGGCGCGGGCGAGGTTGACGCTGACGGCGCCGAGCGCCGAGGCATGGGCCAGGTCCCGGCGCGGTACCAGCTCGGGGATGAGCGCACCGAAGGCCGGGGCCGTCAGCGCCGCGCCGGAGCCGAGGGCGAACGTCAGCGTCAGCATCAGCGCCGGCGTCATCGCGCCGAGCGCGGTCGCGACCGTCATCGCGACACCGACCGCCGTCATGCCCAGCTGGACGGCGATGAGCAGGTGGCGGCGGTCGAAGATGTCGGCGAGGACGCCCGCGGGCAGGGCGAGCAGCAGCACCGGCAGTGTGGTCGCGGTCTGGACCATCGCGACGAGGATGTCCGCGCCCGGCATGGACACCAGCAGCCACTGGGCGCCAACCGTCTGCATCCACGTGCCGATGTTGCTGACCAGCAGCGCGATCCACAGCGCGCGGAACGTCGGCACGCGCAACGGCGCCCACACCGAACTAGCCGGTCCGCTCACCTGTCCCAGCGTCGCGGTCACGTCACCTGTCCCAGCGTCGCGGTCACGTGAGCCACGTACCCACTCGGTACGTCTTGTCGCGCTCCTACCGCGACTTTCCATGCCCGTTCTGACCTTGTCGGCAACGGTGGGTGTAACGCACCCGAAGTCAAGACGAAACACCTCTTGACACTGTCGCAGGCTGGATTAGTGTTCAGACCACCTGCTCACCCGATCAGCTATGCGCCGGTTGAGTGACAGCGGCGATGCCACGGCGTGCGCTCGGGGGGACGGGCGACCGCCATCAACGAATCGGGCTTCCACGCCCACCTCAGACGCCAGAGGAGGATCGATGTCTTCGCTCGACTTCACCTACGAGAACATCGACAAGGTCATCGACCGGTCGACCTGGGTGGCCCCGGTCATCGACCCCGAGAAGACGATGCTGCTGGTGCTCGACATGCAGAAGGCGTGTGCTGAGCCCGGCGGTGCCATGTACATCCCGAGCGTCGGCGGCGCCCCGGAGGGCAAGGACGTCGTCCAGCCGGTGGTCAACGTGCTCGAGGCCTGTCGTGCCAAGGGTATCCCGGTCGTCTGGTCCTTGTGGGGCCTGCGTGGTGACGGCAAGGACGCCGGGTTCGCCGACAGGAAGTGGGGCCTCGTGGGCCAGCTGGACACCTTCCCGGGGTCCTGGGGCAATGGAGGCGACGAGCTGGTGGACGAGCTCAAGCCGCTCGATGACGAGCCGGTGATCCGCAAGCACCGGTTCTCCTCGTTCTACGGCACGGCGCTGACCGAGTACATGCGCCGCGCGGGCCGCGACACCCTCGTCGTCGCCGGCCTGTCCACCGGCAACTGCCAGATCTCCACCGCGATCGACGGCAACAACCAGGACTTCAAGATCATTGTCCTGGCCGACACGACCGCCGCCATCCCGGCCTCCATCCCCGGCGGCGCTGAGCAGCCGCTCGGCTACGGCCAGCACTGGGAGGCCCTGCGCAACATCCAGGCCAACCACGGCGACGTGCGCACCAGCATCGAGTTTCTGCAGATGATCGGGGCCTGAGTCCCGCATCCCGGGCCGGTCGGCGGACGCCCGGCACGAGGCCCGCCGACCGGCTGTATTCGCACCACCGAACATCCGTCAGCACGAAAAAAGGACGTGAAAATGTCGCTTTCAGGCAAGCGCGTGGCCCTGCTCATCGAAGACGAGTACCAGATCCTCGAGGGCTGGTACCCCTTGCTGCGCCTGCAGGAAGCCGGCGCCGACGTTCGCGTCATCGGCAGCGGTACCAAGAACGTGTACGACAGCAAGGAGCACTACCCGATGCAGGCCGACGCCGCCGCGCCGGACGTGTCCGCCGCGGACTTCGACGCGGTGGTCATCCCCGGCGGCTTTGCTCCCGACAACATGCGCCTGCACCCGGAGATGGTGGACCTGGTCCGCGACGCCTACGAGTCGGGCAAGCTCGTCGCCGCCATCTGCCACGGCGGCTGGATGCTCGCCTCGGCCGGCGCGACGAAGGGCCGCCGGATCACCGGTTACCTGCCGATCCGGACCGACGTGGAGAACGCCGGTGGGACGTGGGTCGACGAGCCGGTCGTCGAGGACGGCAACGTCATCACCTCCCGCACGCCGGTCGACCTGCCCCACTTCGGCCGGGCGATCGTCCAGTACCTCGAGCGCGCCTAGCGCGTGCGGCGGCGGCCGAGCCGCGAGCACGCTGCAGGCCGTCGCCGTGCGGTGCGCCGAGCGCGTCAAGCGCCGGCACGCCGACATCGCCGCCCAGAAGACCACGCCCGGCACCGCCGACGCGCCCGGGCTTCTGACCTCTGCATGGCCCATCCAACAAGGGGATAGGAAAATGGCATACACCCCCAAGCCGGAGCCGGTCGACGCGATCGTCGTGGGGCTCGGCGCGACCGGTGGCACCGCCGTCAAGGTGCTCGCCGAAGCCGGCATGAAGGTCGTCGGCTTCGACCGTGGTCCGTGGCTGCGTGCGCACGAGCACTACTCCGGCGACGAAGTCAAGTACGTCAATCGCAACTACCTCTGGCCGGATCCGAAGTTGTTCCCCAGGACGCTGCGCCATGACGAGAACTCGGTCGCCGAGGTGTTCCCCTTCTCGCCGACCCCGCAGCTCGTCGGCGGCGGCACCAACCACTGGGCCGGCTGGGTGCCGCGGCCGCGCGAGTCGGACTTCATCCAGCGCACGCTGCACGGCGACCTGGAGGGCGCGAGCCTCGCCGACTGGCCGATCCGCTACGAGCACCTCGAGCCCTACCTGACCAAGGTGGAGTGGGAGTTCGGCGTCTCCGGCGTGGCCGGCGCGGACAAGTATGAGCCGTTTCGCAGCAAGCCGTACCCGAGCGCGCCGCTGCGCCCGACCCGGTTCGGCAAGCGGTTCTACGACGCGGCCAAGAAGATGGGGATCAACGCGTTCCCGATCCCGCACGCCATGGTCACGAACCGGCACAAGGGTCGTGATCCGTTCAACAAGACCAGCTTCTGGAACCAGTACGGCGACCCGAGCGGCGCCCGGTCGAACACGCTGACCACCTTCATCCCGGAGGCGGTGGCGACCGGCAACTTCGAGCTGCGCTCCGAGTGCTTCGTGCGGGAGATCAAGGTCGGCAAGGACGGCCGGGCCACCGGCGTCGTCTACATCGACCCCGACGGTCACGAGGTCGAGCAGGACGCGAAGGTGGTGGTGCTGAGCCTCGGCGCCATCGAGTCGGCGCGGCTGATGCTGATGTCGAAGTCCGCGCAGCACCCGGACGGCCTGGCCAACTCCAGCGGCCTGGTGGGCAAGAACGCCACGTTCCACGAGTACGTGTTCGCCGTGGGCCTGTTCGACAAGGAGGTCGACGACCCGCTGTACGGCTGGGCCGGCAACTACATCAGCGGCGGAACGTTCGAGTTCTACGAGACCGATGAGTCCCGCGGCCACATCGGTGGCTGCCTGATCTCCGCCTCGCAGACGGTCCACCCGGTCAACTGGGTCTTCCCGGGCCGGCCGAGCTGGGGCAGCGCCCTCAAGGACGCCGACCGCGACTACTTCAACTACGCGATGAAGATCGGCGCGATCCTGCACGACATGCCGCGCGAGTCCAACCGCGTCGACCTGGACCCGACCGTCAAGGACGCCTGGGGCCTGCCCGTCGCCCGGATCACCCACCAGCCGCACGACAACGACGTACGCATGAGCAAATGGCAGGTGGACAAGAACGCCGAGATCCTCGAGGTCGCCGGCGCCCGCAAGACGGTCCCGGTCTACCTCGACCGGATGACCGGCAACACCTGCCACCAGCACGGCACGGCCCGGATGGGCAACGACCCGGCCAAGTCGGTGCTCAACGAGTGGTGCCAGACCCATGACATCGACAACCTCTTCGTCGTGGACGGCTCGGGCTTCCCGACGTCGACCGGCGTCAACCCGACGCTGACCATGATGGCCAACGCCTGGCGCGCGTGCGACTACATCGTCTCGACCTATGCCAAGGGCCGCGAAGAGCACATCAAGGTCAACTAGCCAACCGCGATTCACCAAGGAAGGAGGACGTTGTGACCCTCAAGGCCGACTGGGAGATCGCCGGTTCGCCGGTCGACCCCGACTCGAACGAGCGGCTGTTCTTCACCGAGCACGAGTGGGAGACGGTCGAGGCCGCCACGGCCCGCATCATCCCGACCGACCACGACCCCGGCGCGCGTGAGGCGCGGGTGGTGGTGTTCATCGACCGTTACCTGTCCGGCATCGACTACATCTTCGCCGCGGCCGACGGCAGCGGGTTCCTCAAGCTGACCGGCAAGTTCGCCGAGGCGTGGCGGGCCCGGATGTGGGACATGCAGCAGACGTACCGGCAGGGCATCCGCGATCTGGACGCGGTGGCCCGGACCAACTACAACACCGACTTCAAGGACCTGACCGAGCAGCAGCAGGACAGCGTGCTGGAGATCTACTCCGGCGCGCCGCAGCCCGCCAAGGTCACCCTGGGCACGACGGAGGCGGTGACCACCTTCCTGCAGGGCACCTTCGACGAGGGCATGGCCTTCTTCCCGGCGCTCTGCCTGCACACCAAGCAGGGCTTCTACTGCGACCCGGTCTACGGTGGCAACAAGGACCAGATCGGCTGGAAGGTCATCGGCTTCCCCGGCCCGAAGTCGCTGAAGGACACGATGGACGGTACGTACGACACGAGCCCGTACTTCATGGAGGGCGAGTACACCTGGGAGGACCTCGTGCCGTACCTGCGGGAGAATCCATTCCGGCCGGTCGGCGGGTGACCCGCAGCGGGATCCGGGCCGGCTTCGGCGCCGCGTGACCCGGGCTCCCGGCGAGACGACACGAGTCTTCGCCGGGAGCCCGGCGCCGTCCCGTTGTCATTTGCCAACGGAGCCGTCCAACGGCAACAGTAAACGTCTATCGCGACGATGGTAGAGTTGGTGCTCAGGTCACCTGACCATTGCCGAAGAGACTTGCTCCATTTCGGGTGAGACAGTGCGTCCGCTCAATGAAGGGGGTCACGTGATGACCGGCACCAGCACCGGTGGTATTGAACCGGTCCGCCGGCTGAAAGTCGCCGATTCGGTTGCTGCCCAGCTCGAGCAGCTGATCACCCGCGGCGACTACAAGCCCGGCGAGAAGCTGCCGCCGGAGCGTGTCCTTGCCGAGCGGTTCGGCGTCGGCCGCAGCTCGATGCGTGAGGCGATCCGGGTGGTCGAGGCCGCCGGCCTGCTGCGGACCGAACACGGCCGGGGCGTTTTTGTCATCAGCGACAAGAAGGCCCGGCCGACACTGTCCGAGCTGCTGGTGTTCGACGACTTCACCGTCCCGGAGCTGTTCGAGGTGCGGTTGTCGCTCGAGCCGGACGCCGCGAGCCTCGCCGCCCGGCGCATCACCGCGCAGGAAGGGGCCGAGCTCGAGCGGATTCTGGCCGAGGCCGCCGATCCGCAGCTGAGCGACGACGCGTTCGTCAAGCTCGACGCCGAGCTGCACCGGGCGATCGTCCGGGCGACGAAGAACACGCTGCTGGTGCGGCTCATGGAGAGCATCGAGCCGCTCTTCTTCAAGTACTCACACCGAGTGATCCAACTCCCCGGGCGCCGGGCGCACGCGCACGACGGTCACGTCAAGCTGTGCCAGGCCATCATCGGCCACCGGCTGCGCGACGCCAGGGTCGCGGCGCTCAACCACATCCGCGACGTCGAGCGTGACATCGCCGAGCACCTGGAGCAGGCCGGCGAGCGGCACTGAGCCCGTGAACGCCGAAGAGCCCGCCCCGCAGCGCCATTGCTGCGGGGCGGGCTCGCTTCTGTGGATCAGGCGCCGGCGGCCAGGTCCAGCATCGGTGCGTGGTGCCGCGCGGGACGGTGGCCCACCTTCCGCAGCGGCTCGGGCGCCTTCGGCATGGCCTCGAACAGGGCCAGGTCGTGGCCGGTCACGAGCAGCGCGTCCGTCGCGGCCGCCAGCGCGGTGAGCCGGTGCATGGACTGCACGGCCGTCACGCTGTCGGTGGCGATGCCCGGCGGGAGATTTTCCTCGACGCACGAGGCGGTGTTGATCGCATCGCCGGCGAGGACGACGTTGCCCAGGTCGGGGACGTCCCAGAGCACCACCGACTGATGCCCGGGGGTATGGCCCGGCGTCATCACCAGCTGGATGCCGGGGAGCATGTGCCAGTCCCCGTCCGCGAGCGTCCACCTCGTCCTCGTGAAGTCCGCCGGCACGTACGCCTTGCCGGCGTGCCCGTCGGGGCTGAGCGCCCACCGGTGCTCGGCGCGCTGCACGACGTGGACGGCGTCGGGAAAGATCCGCCCGCCGCCGGCGTGGTCGTGGTGGAGGTGTGTGTAGACCACGGCCTTGACGTCACGCGGCGCGAGGCCGAGCAGCCGCAGCTGCTCGGCCGGGTGATGGTGCGGCTCCATGAGGGGGCGGGCGGCCGTCGCCAGCTCAGCTCCCCAGGTCCCGACCGGGTCGGTGATCACGCCGGGGTCGTTGCCGGTGTCGATCAGGACGTACCCCGCGGTGGTACCGACGAGGAACATCTGGATCGGAACAGCGATGCGGCGGCCGAAGGCCGAGCCTGGCACGACGACACTCGACTCCACCTCCAGCAGGCCGCCGTCGAGGAGATGGAGCGAGGTGACGGAAGACGTCATGCGGCTGCCGCCTCGGCGCTGGCGTGCAGGCACCGGAACAGCAGCGCCATCGAGGTCGCGCCGGCGTCGACGTGGCCGCGGCTGCGGTCGCCGACGTAGCTTCCCCGGCCCATCCTGGCCACCATGCCGGCGGTGGCGTCGCGACCCTCCTCGGCGGCCGCGGCGGCGCGCCCGAGCGCCTTCACGAGCCCGCACGAGCGGGTGTCGAGGGACTGGAGCACGGTGACGGCCGGGTGGATCGCGTCGACCAGTGTCTTGTCGCCCGGGGCCGAGCCGCCGAGCTCGCGGATGCCGTCCAGGGCGGAGCCCAGGCCTTCGCGGAGGCCGGCGAGGTCCAGGGCGGTCCGGCCCTCGCCCACATCGCTCAGCCGGAGGAAGAACGTGCCGTAGAGCGCGCCGCTGGCGCCGCCGACGGAGTTGACCAGGGCCATGGCGACGGCCGACAACTGCTCCTGGACGTCGGTGAACGCGGCGTTGCGCAGCAGGGCCTGCACCGCGGCGGCCCCCTGGCTGAGGTTCGAGCCGTGCTCGCCGTCGCCGGTGGCCGAGTCGAGCTCGTTGAGGTGCGACTCCGCGGCGATGACCTCGGCGCAGAAGCGCTCCAGCCAAGCCGTCACGGTGTCCTGCGACAGTTCCGCGGTCATGTCAGACTCCCCAGCGCAGCGACGCGGTGTGTACGGGCCGGTCCCACAGGTCGAGCATCTCGTCGTCGACGTGGAGCACGGTCAGCAGCGCACCGTGGGAGTCGAGCGACGTGATGTAGTTGCCCACCAAACTGCGGACGGGGTCGGTGCCGAGCTTCACCAGCCGGTCCCGGACCGCGGCGAACAGCCCGTGCAGCTCGATGGAGGGGGTGGATCCGAGGCCGCTGAGCAGGACCAGGACGCGGTTGCCCGCCTGGAGGCCGAGCTCGGCGGTGACCTTCTCCAGCAGGACGTCCGCGATCTCGTCGGCCGGCGGGAGTGGCCGGCGCTCGCGGCCGCGGTCACCGCCGATGCCGACACCGACCTCGTACTCCCCGTCGGGCAGCTCGAACGTGCGCCGCCCGGTCTTCGGGTGGGTGCAGGAGCTCAACGCGACGCCGAACGTCCGGCTGCGCTCGACGACCCGGCGGGCCAGGCCGGCGACCTCGTCGAGCGAACGCCCCTCCTCGGCCGCGGCACCGGCGATCTTCTCGACCAGCACCGTGGCGCCCAGTCCGCGGCGCCTGCCCGCGAGCTCCGGCGGGAAGGACGCGTCGTCGTTGACGAGGACCTTCTCGATCCGGATGCCCTGACGGCGCAGGATCTCGGCGGCGAGCCCGAAGTTCATGACCTCGCCGCCGAAGTTCTTGACGATGTACAGCACGCCCGCGCCGTGGTCGGCGCGCTCGGTGGCCGCCATGATCTGGTTCGGCACGGGGGAGGTGAACACCTCACCGGGGCAGGCGGCGTCGAGCATGCCCAGCCCGACGTAGCCCGCGTGCAGCGGTTCGCAGCCGGACCCGCCACCGGAGATGAGTCCTACCTTGCCGGGACGGGCCGCGGTCCGCCGCACGACGATGCGGCGATCCTGGTCGAACTCGACGACGTCGGGGTTGGCGGCAGCCAGTCCGCGCAGGTAGTCCGCGACGACCGTGGAGGCCTCGCCCATGATTTTCTGCACCCTGTACGCCCCCTTTCTGCATGGATGGGCCGGGTGGTGCCGGCGCCGAGCCGGGACGAAGAAACCGCGGGAACCTCTTGACTTTGCGGTCGAGCGCTCAGGATATTGGTCCGACCACCCGATCACAAGACCAGTGGTTCGCGGAGAGGAACAGGTATGAAGGCGCCGTCCCCACTGCCGGCCGAGGCGCAGCAACCCGTCGAGGTGCCGCACCTGCGTATGACGGACATCCGCAAGCGTTTCCAGGTCGTGCAGGCCCTCGACGGGGTGAGCCTGCTGGTGCGCAGCGGCGAGATCCATGCCCTGCTCGGTGGCAACGGCGCGGGCAAGTCGACGTTGCTCAACGTGCTGTCCGGCACCGTCACGCCGGACTCCGGCCGCATCGAGCTGGCCGGCGAGGAGGTGTCGATCGGTCACCCCCGGCAAGCCCAGGCGCTGGGCATCAGCACCATCCACCAGGAGCTCTCCACGGTGCCGGACCTGACCGTCCTCGAGAACATCTTCCTCGGGCGGGAGGAGGCGTTGACCGGCAAGCGCTCGATGTTCGTCAACCGCCGCCGGATCGCCCGCCAGATTCAGGATCTGGCCGGCGAGTTCGGTATCAGCCGATCCGAGCTGTGGCGTCCGGTCGGTGAGTTCGGCGCGCTGAAGAAGCGCGCCATCGAGATCGTCAAGGCCTTGGCCGTACCGCCGAAGATCCTGATCCTCGACGAGCCCACATCGGGCCTCGAGGAGCACGAGAAGACGCTGCTCTTCGAGCACATGCGCAGCCTGCAGCGGCGCGGTGTCGCGCTGATCTGGGTCACCCACCACCTCGACGAGATCTTCGGGCTGGCGGACGTGGCCACCGTGATGCGCGACGGGCGCACCATCGCGCGCACGGAGACCGCGCGGCTCACGAAACGCGAGCTGGCCGCGCAGATGTTCGGGGGCGACGCCATGGAACTCATGGAGGCCGCCGACACCGTTCCCGCGCCGAGGAACCGGGCCGACGGCGACGACGCGCCGCCGCGGCTGCGGGCGCGGAACCTGACCCGCCACGGGGTGCTCCGCGACATCTCCTTCGAGGTCCGGCGCGGGGAGATCCTGGGCGTCGCGGGACTGGCCGGCGCCGGGCGCACCGAGATGGTGCGGGCCCTGATGGGCCTGGACAAGCTGTCGTCCGGCCAGATCGAGATCGACGGGCGGGTCCGCCGGATCCGCCATCCGAAGGTGGCCTACAAGGCGGGCCTCGCCATGGTGCCGGAGGACCGTAAACAACTGGGCATCCTCCCGGAATTCTCCGTCGCCGAGAACATCTCCATCGCTGAGCTCGGCTCCGTCACGGCCGCCGGCGTGCTGCGCGGGCGGCGCGAGCGGACGCTTGCCGACGGGTACATCCGCAGCCTCGGCATCAAGACTCCGGGCGGCACGGAGATGATCCGCAATCTCAGCGGGGGCAACCAGCAGAAGGCGATCATCGCGCGTTGCCTGAACACCAAGCCGTCCATCCTCATTTTCGACGAGCCGACCCAGGGCATCGACATCCACGCCAAGGCCGAGGTGCACCGCCTCATCCGGGAGGTTGTGGAGGAGGGGACCTCGGTGATCGTCATCGCCTCAGAGTTCTCCGAGCTCATCAGCCTCTGTGACCGGGTGGTCGTCCTGAACCGCGGAGCGCTCGTCGGCGAGATCCGCGACATCCCCGACCGGGTGGCGACAGAGGGCTACGACGCCGTCAAGAACGCCATCATCGACAAAGCATCGAGAGCTGACCGATGACAACATTTCGCTCGGGCGCCGCTCGAATCCTCGGGATCGAGGGCGTTCCCATCCTCCTGGCCTTCGTGGTGGTCACCGTCGGCTTCGCCTTGGCCGTACCGTCGTTCGCCGACGGTGACTCCATCAAGTACTACCTCAACGAAGAAGTGCCGACCTTCATCATCACGGCCGGTCTGGCCCTGGTCATCATCGCCGGCGGGATCGATCTCTCGGTCGGCGCCGTCCTGGGCCTGAGCGCGGGCACCTCGCTGTGGGCCTCGATGCACGGGCTCAACTCGGTGGTGGCGGTGCTCGTCGGCGTCGGGACGGGCTTGGCCTTCGGGCTCGTCAACGGCCTGGTGATCGTCAAGTTCCGGCTCAACGACTTCATCGTGACGCTGGGAACGCTGAACGTCGCGGCCGGCCTGCTCGTGGTGCTCACCGACCACGTCCAGCTCGTCGGGACGCCGGACTCGAAGTACCTCGCCGTCGCCCGTACCTCCGTCGCGGGCCTCACCAGTGCCATGGTGCTGGCGGTGGTTGTCATCGCGGTGCTGCACCTCGCGCTGGTCAAGACCCCGTTCGGCCGCAAGATCCGCGCGACCGGCATGGGCAGTGCCCCCGCCTTGGTCGCCGGGATCGACGTCGGGCGGATCAAGCTCTACGCCTACCTGGTGTCGGGCGCCCTGGCCGGATTCGGTGGCGTGCTCCTGGCCTCCCGGCTCAACTCCGTCCAGCCCGGGATGGCCAGCGGTTACGAACTCGTCGCGGTCGCCGCAGCGGTGCTCGGCGGCGTGAGCCTCGCGGGCGGCCGGGGTGGCATCTGGCAGGCCGGCCTCGGCGCGCTGCTGCTGGTCACCCTCAAGCAGGGTTTCCGGCTCATGGGCGTCGACCCGCTCATCTTCTCCATCATCACGGGTGTCTGCATCCTCGTCGGCGTGATCGTGGACCGCGGTGTGCGCCGCTTCGCGCTGACGTTGCGTACCCCCGAGCCCGTCCAGCCACCGGCCGGAGAACTGCAGCCAGCGACAAGTGAGGGACGATGACCACCATCGGGGCTGAGCGCGTGTCCGCATTGCGCATCCGGGTCCTGCGGGATCCCTCGTTCGGCATCCTCGCGCTCCTGGTCGTCGCGGTGGCCGTGATGTCGTTCGCCGAGCCGACGTTCGCCACCGCCGGCAACCTGACCAACATCGTCAACGCGATGATCACCGTGAGCTTCCTGGCCATCGGTATGACCGTGGTCCTCATCGCCGGCGGTCTGGATCTGTCGGTCGGCTCGGTGATGGGCCTCAGCGCGGGTGTGGCGGCCAGTTGCCTCAACAACGGACTGCCCCTGGCGGTGGCCTTCCTCGCCGCGTTGGGCGTGGGTGCGGGCATCGGGCTGATCAACGGGCTGCTGGTCACGAAGCTGGGCATCCCGGACTTCATCGTGACCCTGGCCATGCTCGGCCTGGCCGGTGGATTCCTGCTGTACTGGACCGCCGGTGTGCCGATCCTCGGCTACATGACCGAGCCCTACTACTACGTGGGCGGGCTGCGCCGGATCCTCGGCCCGATCACCGTGCCGATGGTGCTGGTGCTGGTGGTCGGCGTGGCGGTCTCCGTCTTCCTCCGCCGCACCGCCCTCGGCGTGAAGTTCTACGCGGTCGGCAGCTCACCCACCGGTGCCATGCACGCCGGCATCCGGGTCGACCGCATCAAGATCGGCGCGTACGTCATCAGCGGTCTCATGGCCGCGGTGGCCGGCATCCACATCGCCGGCCGTACCACCACCGTGCCGCCCCTGATCGGCAACGGCTACGAGATCAGTGCCATCGCGGCGGCCGTGATCGGCGGCGCGTCGCTCTCCGGTGGCAAGGGGCGGGTGATCGGCGCCCTCGTCGGCGCCCTCACCCTGACGCTGACCCGCAACATCATCAACCTGACCGGCGTCGAGTCGAGCTGGCAGGCCGTGGTCACCGGCCTGGTGCTCATCCTCGCGATCCTGGCGAACCAGGCGTGGAGCGGCATCGCCCGTTCGGTCGGTGCTCCCCGCCGCTGACGCGCAGCGCGGACAACAGACACCCCGTAACACCCCTGTACTACACCCCACACAGTCAGAGGAGATCGACATGGCCAACTTCGAAGGGTTATCGCGCCGAGGCCTGCTGCGGACCGCCGGGTTGCTGACCGGGGCAGGCGTGGGCGGAGCGCTGCTCGCCGGCTGCTCGCCCAACGGCGGCGCATCGGCCGCCGGCGGCGGTGGAAGCGGGACGGCCAGCGAGTCGTTCGACGAGGCTATCAAGAAGATCGTCAACGGCCGGGAGATCAAGGTCGGCTTCACCCCGCCGGTCCTCTCGGAGAACTTCACCCAGATCGAGCACGCCGCCTGGCGCAGGATGAACGAGTACGAGCAGCGGTTCGGCTGCCGCTGGGTCTGGGAGCGCCAGGCGCCGGTCGGCGACTTCAACGCGGTGCAGGGCACCCTCGGCATCGTCCAGTCGTGGGTCTCGCGCAAGTTCGACGCCATCGCCGTGTGCACCGGCGCCAACTTCGCGACGGTTCAAGGTCTCTACCGCGACGCCTCGGCCAAGGGCGTCAAAATCTACCAGTTCAACCAGCCCGCCGAGCTCTACCCCGAGGACCAGCTGCAGACCGTCACCAACGTCGGGTACGACAACAGGTGGCAGTCGGGCTACCTCGCCGGCAAGTACATCGCGGAGAAGCTCAAAGGCCAGGGCAACATCCTGCAGATCTGGGGCCCGTCCGGCTCGGACTGGACCCGCGGTCGCAAGATCGGCTTCGACAAGGCGCTCGCCGAGTTCCCCGGGATCAAAGTGGTCGGCGAGGCCGACGGCGGATACGTGCGCGACAAGGGCTTCGCCGCGGCGCAAGACCTGCTTACCAAGAACCGTAACGTCAACGCCGTCTACGGCGAGAACGAGGAGATGGCCCTGGGCGCGTCCCAGGCGATCGACACCGCCGGCCTCAAGCACTGGGACGGCAGCAGCGGGATCCTGACCGTCGGCGCCGACGGCCTCGTCTCCGGCTACAAGCAGATCATGGCCGGCAAGCTGACCGCCACCGTCGACATCGGCGGCATCGACCAGGGGCAGAACCTCATCGAGGCGATCTTCGTCTCGGCCGTGCTCGGCCAGGCGGTGACCCAGTTCATCAACAACCCCACCCAGGTGGTCGACAAGTCCAATGTGGACTGGCACCTGGCGTACACCGAGTGGGGCCTCGCAGCACCGAAGAAGTACGGCGCCTGAGGCGACGGATCAGGCCTGCAGGGTGGGCCGGCGGTGTTCCAGCCGCCGGCTCGCCTCAACGTCCAGCAACAGCAACTAGGCGAACGGTGAGTTGAACATGAAGATCGCGGGCGTACGGGCATATCCCGTCGGGCTTCCCCTCGAGGAGGAGCTGCGCTGGGGTGCGATGGCGGTGACGACCAAGGGCGGCATCATCGTCGAGGTGACCACCAGCGATGGGTTGGTGGGGATCGGCGAGGCCGGCTTCTCCGCCGAGTACTTCCCGACCGTCGGCCCGCTGATCAACGGGCAGCTCGGTCCGATGATCACCGGCCGCGACCCCCGGGACATCGGCGCGCTGTGGCACGACATGATGCGAGCGACGCACATGTGGGGCCGCCGGGGCGTCGAGACGTACGCGCTGAGCGGCATCGACATCGCCCTCTGGGACCTGCTCGGCAAGATCACCGGGCAGCCGGTCCACCGGCTGCTCGGCACGTCGCAGCACTCGGTGCGGGCCTACTTCGCGCCGTCGTTGAAGCCGGTCGACGAGGCCGTCGCCGAGGCCCGGGAGGCGGTGGCCGCCGGCTACACGGCGATCAAGCTGCGGGTGGACGGGGACCTGTCCCGGGCGATCCAGCTCGTCGAGGCCGTGCGATCCGCGGCCGGCGCGGACGTCGACCTGATGGTCGACGCCAACATGGCCTACGAGCGCAGGGGCGCCCTGGCACTCGCCAAGGAGCTGCACAACCTCCGCGTGGCCTGGCTCGAAGAGCCCATCATGTCGCGCAGCCTGTCGCAGTACGTGTCGGGCCACTCGTGGCTGGCGGACCGGATCGACATCCCGCTGGCCGGCGGCGAGTCGCTGCTGACCCGGTACGAGTACATCGATCTGATGGCGAACCTGCCGTTCGACATCATCCAGCCGGACGCCGCCAGCGTCGGCGGCATCTCCGAGCTCAAGCGGATCGCGGACATGGCCAGCGCCTGGAACCTGCGGTGCGTCCCGCACATCGGCTGCTCGTCGGGGACGGGCATCGGCATCCACGCCGGCCTGCAGGTCATCCTCAGTTGCGACAACGCACCGCTCATCGAGTTCGACGCCTACGGCGGGCTCGGCTGGGAAGGCTTCCTCGTCAACCCGCCCGTGGTCACCGACGGCCGCGTCTGGGGCAGCGAGGAGCCCGGAATCGGCGCGCGTATCGCTGACGGCGCGGCCGAACGCTACCGTGTCGGCATCGGGGCATGACCGCGTAAACCGCTCGCGCGGTCGCCGGTGCTGCATCTGGTCCAGTTCGGCCGGTGGCCCGGGCCGCAGCGCACCGCCGTGTCGACCCTCGCCTACCCGCGGCTGGCCCGTCACCCGCCCGCCGGGCAGGCCCTCTGCCCCGAGGGCCTGCCCGGTGCGGGTCGCGATCTCGCACCCATCCGCGGCCGCGGCGGCACCGAATGCCTGGTGCACCTTGAACGTCAGGCGCGGGGAAGGGCAGCGATGACGAGGGACGCAGGGGGCGTGCGGACTCCCCGGCCTCCCGCGAGGTCGCCGAACTGCTGCACGTGGGGCTGCCCACGGTGAAGGCCAGGATGCGCGACGGGCTCATCCGGCTGCGCGACTGCCTGGGGGTGTCGGCATGACCGGCATCGACGGCACGGTCGACATCCACGCCCTGGCCGGCGCCTACGCCCTCGACGCGGTCGACGACCTGGAGCGGGTCGCGTTCGCCCGGCATCTGGCCCGGTGCGATGCCTGCGCGACCGAGGTCGCCGAAGTGCAGCACGCCGCCGCCCGGCTGGCCGACACCACCTGGTCGGCACCGCCGCCGCGGCTGCGGGCGGCGGTCCTGGCCCAGGTCGCCCGGACCCGCCAGGACCGGCCCGGCCACCGCCACACCGCTACCCCCGCCGGCACGTCGGCGGTGCGGCGGTGGCGGCGGTACACCGCCGCGGCGGTCGCCGCCGGCGTCCTCGCCACCGGCGGGGCCGTCGGCACCGCCGCGATGCAGCAGCAGCGGCTGCGCGACGAACGCGCCGCCACCACCGCCGCGCGGGCCGACGCCGAGCGGATGCGGGCCGTGCTGGCCGCCCCGGACGCGGTCGTGCACGGCAGCAGCCTCACCGGCGGCGGGCAGCTCACCATGATCACCTCCGCCGTCCAGGACACGGGTGTGGCCATCCTGACCGGGGCGCCGGCCGTGCCGAACGGCCGCGGATACCAGCTGTGGCTGATGGAAGGGGGCACGCCCCGCCCGGCCCCCGTCCTGCCCGCCGGCGCCGGCGGCGGCACCGTGCTGCTCACCGGGGTGCGGGGCAAGAACGCGGTGGCGGTGACCGTCGAACCGGCCACCGGCTCCACCGCGCCCACCACACGGGTCGTGGCCGGGGTGCCGCTGACCTAGCCCTCGTCCACCGCGGGCGCCCGCCCGGGACCGTCAGGTTCGGGGCGGCGTTCCAGCAGGGGTTTGCCGGTCTTCCGGACCAGCACGTAGGTGCAAAAGATCTGAACCCACGGCGGCTGCGTGCACGGCACGGCAAGGCGCGGGACCTGGTTCCCCTGCCGCAACCCTGGGCGTGAGACGTGGATCACACTGACCTATCCGATCGGGTGACCGCGGCGAATGCGGGGCATGGCGGTCGACGGTGGTGTGGAGGGCGTGGTGGCCGGGCGGTACCGGCTGCTGCGCGTCGTCGGCAACGGCGGCATGGGCCGGGTGTGGCTGGCCCGCGACGAGATGCTCGACCGGGACGTCGCGGTCAAGGAGATGCTGCCGGTCACCGGCCTCGCCCCGGGCCGGGCCGACCCGTGGGAGCGCACGGTCCGCGAGGCCCGCACCGCCGCGAGGTTGACCCACCCGAACGTCGTGCGGATGTACGACGTGCTGTTCACCGACGGGCGGCCGTGGATCGTCATGGAGTACGTCACCGGACGGTCCCTGCAGGATGCGGTCCGCGACGACGGGCCGCTGGACGTGCCGGCGGCGACCCGCCTGGGCCTGGCCGTGCTGGCCGGGCTGGAGGCCGCGCACGCGGCCGGGGTGCTGCACCGCGACGTCAAGCCGCCCAACGTGCTGCTCGCCGACGACGGCCGGGTGCTGCTCGGCGACTTCGGCGTGGCCGTGTTCGACGAGGGCCTCGCCGCCGGCGGCCCGGCCGACGTCTCCCGCGAGGACGTGCTCCTCGCATCCCCCGCCTACGTCGCCCCGGAGCGACTCAACGACGGCGCCTCCACGACCCGCACCGACCTGTGGTCCTTCGGCGCCACCCTCTACTGGGCCGTCGAAGGCCGCCCGCCCTACAGCCGGGGCAGCGCCGTGGAACAGTTGCACGCCCTCGCCGCCGAACCACCCGACCCGATGCTGCGCGCCGGCCCCCTGGAGCCGGTCATCGCCGGCCTGCTGCGCCGTACGCCGGCCGACCGGTTCACCATCGCTCAGGCCCGCGCCGTCCTCTGTGGTGCCACCGCACCCGGCCCGCGGCCCCGCCGCTCGTGGGCCGGGCGGCGCAAACTCGTCGTGGCCGCGGCGGCGCTCGCCGTGACCGCCGGGGGCGGCGCCACCGCCTACGCCGCATGGCCCGGCGGCCCGGCCCGCGTCCCCGCCGCCCCGGCCGCGGCGACGACGCCCGGCACGCCGGCGGTCACCGGGTCGGCCGCGCCGCAGTGCACGGCCGCGACCGCGGTCGACGCCGGCGCCGGGCCCACCGCCCTGCCGGCCGGGTGGACCTGGGCAGACGCCGGACGCTTCCGGGTCGGCGTGCCCGGCGGCTTCCTGCTCGGCTCCGCACCCGGCGGCCTTGTCTGCTTCCTCGACCCCGACGGCAGCCGGGCGCTCACCGTCGACCCGGCCGCGTCCCTCGCCGCCGACCAGGTCGCCGCCTGGCGACGGCAGGAGCAGCACCTCGCGCAGCAGCCGCCGCCCGGTTACCGCAACCTCACGATCAGCCCCGTGCTGTACCGCAACGGCGCCGCCGACTGGGAATACCTCACCGCCACGGGCGAGCGCCAATGGCACACGGTCCGGCGCAGCTTCATCACCGGCGCCGGCCGCGGCTTCATCGTCTCCTGGACCACGACCGCCCAGCAGTGGGACGCCGAACAGACCACCTTCCGCACGATCATGACGAGCTTCACCCCCCGCTGACCGCACGAGCATCGCGGGCGACCGCGCGCACGCCCCGTCCCGCACACATTGCCGATGTCGCGCACGTCGCGCCCATCCGACCCGGTGACAGCCCCGAATCCCTCCCGCAACAACGCCCGCCAGAAGGAGCACCTGATGAACCTCCGACGAGCCGCCGTCGCGGCCCTGCCGATCGCCGCAATCGCGCTCAGCGTGCCGCTCGTGGCGCCGGCACCCGTGTTCGCCGCCGAGTCGGTCTCGGTCGACCTGCAGGAGATGGGCCACGCCGGCGCCAAAGGCAGCGCGACGCTCACCCCCATGGCCAACGGCGACCTGAAAATCGCCATCAAGTCGACCGGGATGACGCCGAACTCACCGCACGCCCAGCACCTGCACGGCTCCGCGGCCGGCGTCGACTTCCACTGCCCCACCATGGCCGCCGACACGAACCACAACGGCTACCTCAGCGTCGAAGAAGGCCTGCCGATGTACGGCGACATCTTCGTCTCGCTCACCACCACCGGTGACACCACCAAGGCCAGCGGCCTGGCCGTCGACCGCTTCCCCACCGCCGACGCCAACGGCAACCTGTCCTACGAACGCACCATCCCCGCCGCGCAGCTGCCCGCCGGCACGATCGCCCACCTGATGGATCTGCACATCGTGCAGCACGGCATCGACGCGAACCACAACGGCAAGTACGACCTGGACGGGCTCGGCGAGTCGACGTTCGCCAAGTCGCTCGGCGTGCCGAACATCCCCGAGGAGGCCACCGACGTGGCCACCTGCGGCATGGTGGCCGGCGCCGCCGCCGGCTCCGTCCCCGCCGGGGGAGTCAACACCGGCGACGGCTCCACCCTCCAGCCGAACCGCATCGACCCGGCCACGATCTACGCGGTCGGCGGCACCGTGGTCGGCGGCGCCCTCGCGATCGCCTTCTACCGCCGCCGCAAGACGGCGCAGGCCTGAGCCGTGGACATCATGAGCGGCGTGCGGCGCGGGACGGTCACGGCCGCCGCGCTGCTGGCACTGGCGGCCTGTTCGACACCGCCGGCGGCGCCGGACACCGAGGCCGCGCCGGCGGTCACCCGAACGGCCCCCGCGCCGCCATCCGCGGACGCGGTCCAGGAACTGACGTCGGGCCCGCTCATGGTGTCCTCACCACCCGTCCGCCTGAGCATCCCCGAGCTCGGCGTCACCAGCAACCTCATCGGCCTGGCCACCAACCCCGACGGCACCATGGAGGTGCCCGGCGACGCGAGCACCGTCGGCTGGTTCACCGGCGCGCCCACCCCGGGCGCGCTGGGACCGGCCGTCCTCGCCGGCCACGTCGACTGGAAAGGCGACAAAGGCGCCTTCTACCGCCTGGCCACGCTCACCGCCGGCGACGAGATCACCGTGACCCGGCTCGACGGCAGCCAGGCCGTCTTCGCCGTCACCAAGGTCGAGCGACACCCCAAGGACCAGTTCCCGACCCAGGCCGTCTACGGCCCGACCGACCACGCCGCGCTGCGCCTCATCACCTGCGGCGGCGAGTTCGACGCCGCCGCGGGCCACTACCGCGACAACATCGTCGCCTTCGCCGACCTCAAACAGGCAAGAACCCGGTAGGCCTGCTCGTGTCGGGCCTGGAGGTAGGACTGGAGGTAGGAGCCGTCAAGCGTGGTGCCGGTAGGTCGGGCGGGCGTGGCGGGCGGCGACCCGGCGCAGGCCGGCCGCCAGCAGATCGATCTCCTGCCGGGTGTTGTAGAGCGCGAGCGACGCTCGTACTGTCTCCTCCACCCCGAATCGGCGCAGAATCGGCTGGGCGCAATGGTGTCCCGCACGCACCGCGATGCCGTCGCGGTCCAGCGCCGCGGCGATCTTCTGGGGTGCGGTGCCTTCGAGTGTGAAGGACAGGACGCCGGCTTTGGCCGCCGCGGTGCCGATGAGGCGCAGCCCCGGCAACTCGCCCAACCGCAGTGTTGCGTACTCGAGCAGGCCGTGCTCGTAGCTGGTGATCCGGTCCCAGCCGATCGCATCGACGTAGTCGAGCGCCGTGGCCAATCCGATCGCCTCAGCGATCGGGCCGGTGCCGGCCTCGAAGCGCGCTGGGGGCGCCCGGTAGATGGTGCGGTCCAGGGATACATCTTGGATCATGTTGCCGCCGCTTTGCCACGGCGGCATCGACTCGAGGATCTCGGCCTTGCCGTAGAGCGCGCCGACGCCGGTCGGGCCGAAGACCTTGTGACCCGAGAAAACGTAGAAGTCAGCGTCCAGCTCGCGCACGTCGACGCGCAGGTGGGGTACGGCCTGCGCGCCGTCCACGAGCACCCGCGCACCGACGCGGTGCGCCATCGCCACCACCTCCCTGACCGGAACGATCGTGCCCAGCGCGTTGGAGACGTGGGCGATGGCGACCAGACGGGTACGTGGGCCGAGCAGGTCCGCCAGGGCGTCCAGCCGGATCTGGCCGTCCTCGCCGACTGGGACGACCCGCAGGCGCGCGCGCCGCCCGTTGGCGAAGCGCTGCCACGGCACCAGATTGGCGTGGTGTTCCAGGTGCGAGACGATGATCTCGTCCTGCGGCCTGACGAAGCGCCCGCCGAAGCTGTGCGCGACCAGGTTGATCGCCTCGGTCGCGCCGCGTACGAACACCACCTCGTCGCTGGTTGCCGCCCCGAGGAACCGCGCGACGGTGGCTCGCGCATCCTCGTACGCCTCGGTAGCCCGGCTGGCCAGCGTGTGCGCGCCGCGGTGGATGTTCGAGTTGTCCTGCGCGCTGAAGCGAGCAACCCGGTCGATCACCGTCTGCGGCTTCTGCGTCGTCGCGGCGTTGTCCAGCCACGCCAGCGCGTGGCCATGCACACGTTGGCGCAGGATCGGAAAATCGGCCCGGATGCGGCCGACATCGAAGGGGGCGGTAGCCGGCGCGCAGTATGCCTCGTCGGGCACAAAGTAGTACGTCACCGGTAGTGGTAAGGGTAGTCGTGGATCTTGTCCACCTCGACCTCGTCGAGGACGGCGATCGCATCGTCGGTCAGCACGGCCAGCGACGAGTACAACGAGATCAGATAAGACGTGATCGCCCGCTCGTCAATGCCCATGAACCGCACGGACAAGCCCCGGTCCTCCTGCCCCTCCAGGATCGGTGGATAGAGCCCGACCACGCCTTGACGCTCCTCGCCCACGCGCAGCAGGATGATGCTCGTTCTGCCGTCCCCCAGCGGCATCTTGTCCGTGGGCACCAGCGGCAGGCCACGCCAGGTGAGAAACTGCGCGCCGAACAGGCTCACGGTCGGCGGGGGAACGCCGCGGCGGGTGCATTCACGGCCGAAGGCGGCGATGGCGCGCGGGTGGGTCAGGAAGAACGCCGGCTCCTTCCACACCTTGGCGATCAGACCGTCCAGGTCGTCCGGCGTCGGTGTGCCGTTCATCGTGGGCACGCGCTGCGCCGACGTGGCGGTGGCGAGCAACCCGTAGTCCGCGCTGTTGATCAGCTCGCTTTCCTGCCGCTCCTTCATCGTCTCGATCGTCAGGCGTAGCTGCTCGCTGATCTGGTCATGTGGCTTCTGGTACAGGTCCGACACCCGCGCGTGCACCCGCAGGATCGTCGAGATGGTGTGCAGGTAGTACTCGCGGGGCGCGTCCTCGTAGTCAACGTACGTCGCCGTCAGCTCGCTCTGGTCGCGCCCCGGGAGGCCGATGTCGATCGCCTCGGCGTTACGCACCTTGTTGAGCCGGTAGACGCCGCCTTCGACCGCTACCCACTCCAGCAGGCGTATCAGCCAGCGCGGAGTGATCGTCGCCATCCGGGCGGGGGGTTTGGTGGTGTCGGCGAGCTGACGCGCCCCTGCATCGCCCAGGGCGCCTGAGGTGGGTTGAGCGTTGGCTGTCAAATGGTTCCTCCGGACGCGTCAGCTCATGCGTGGCGTCGGGTCGGTACCCGGCCGATGCCGGTTCAATCCCGGCGCCGGGGAAGGGATCGCGCAGCTGCTCCGGTCGCGGCGTCAGACGCCGATGTTCGGCGCTTCGCCGTCCCCGCCGCCGGGGTCGTCGTCGCGTGAGCGGTGCCCCACCGCGAGGCGGGACGCCACCACGCTGGCGGTGGTGCCGAGGCCGCTGGCGAGGATGCTCGTGGCCCAGCCGACCGGCCCCATCGGGCGGCAGCCGAAGAACTGGCTGACGCCCGGTGTGGACACGATCGCGCCGAGCGCGGCTGCGGAGACCGTGCTCGCGCCGACGACGAGCGGGCTGTGCCGGCCGGCGACGAGTGTCTGGCCCAGCTGCGTGCCGACGAGCGTGGTCAGCGCGACCGTGCTGGCCCGGGCGGCGGTGCCGGTGGTGCGGGCGGCCAGCCACGCGCCTGCCGTGGCTGCGGCGGTGGCGATGGCGCGGATCGCGGTCTCCCGGGTGAGCGCGCTGCCCAGCGACGCCTCGGGCCCGTCATTGCGCAGGTCCTCGGCCGTGCGGTGCGAGGCCGGGCTGATCGCCAGCGCCAGCGAGGGCAGCAGGTCGGTGAGCAGGTTCACCAGCAGCAGCTGCCGGGCGTTGAGCGGTGAGCCGGACGGGTTGAGCAGGCCCGCGCCGAGGGTGAAGGCGATCTCGCCGAGGTTGCCACCGAGCAGCACGGAGACCGCGTCGCGAACGGAGCCCCACATGGCGCGGCCCTCCACGACCGCGTCGATGATCGTCTCGATCCGGTCGTCGGTCACGATCAGCCCGGCCGACTCGCGGGCGGCGTCGGTGCCGCGCTTGCCCAGGGCGATGCCGACGTCGGCGAGCCGGATGGCGGCGGCATCGTTGGCGCCGTCCCCGGTCATCGCCACCGCGTGCCCCCGGCTCTGCAAGGCCTGCACGATGCGTACCTTGTGGGCCGGGGTGACCCGCGCGAAGACCGACACCCGCGGCAGCACCTCGGCGAACTTGTCGTCCTGGAGCTCGTCGAGCTCCGAGCCGGTCATCACCACGCCGTGGTCGAGGATGTCGAGCTCGGCCGCGATCGCCGCGGCGGTCGTCGGGTGGTCGCCGGTGAGCATGATGACCTTGACCCCCGCTTTGCGCAGGTCCGCCACGGCGCTCTTCGCCTCCGGCCGGGCCGAGTCGGCGAGCCCGAGCAGGCCCAGGAACTCCAGGTCGTCGACGAGCTCCGGGTCGATGTGCCGGTCGGCTTCGACGGGGCGCTGGGCGACAGCGAGCACCCGGTACCCCTGCCCTGCCAGCCGCTCCACCTCCGCGTCGATCGCGGTGCGCGCCGCGGCGTCGACGGGGGCGGCGGTGCCGCCGCGACGCCACCGCGCGCACGCGGGCAGCACGATCTCCGGGGCGCCCTTGACCGCCAGCAGGTGGCCGCGGCCGGTCTCGCCGATCGTCGCGTGGTAGCCGCGAGCGGGCTCGAACGGTACGTCGTCCACCACCCGCCAGCCGCCCACGCCCTCGCCGGGGGTGAGCCCCGCCACCGGACCGGCGGCGAGGACCGCCCGGTCGGTGGGGTGCGGCACCTCGGCCGTGCCGGCCGGGCTCGCGCGCAGCCCGGCGACGAGCACCTCGTGGGTGCCCGGCGACAGCACGTCCACCGGCCGCTCGTCGACGCCGTCGGAGACCACCTGCAGGCCGACCCGGCCCTCGGTGAGGGTGCCGGTCTTGTCGAAACAGAGCACGTCGACGCGGCCGAGCGCCTCGGTCGTCGACGGGTCGCGCACGAGCGCGCCGCGCTGCGCGAGGCGGCGGGCGGCGGCGATCTGGCCGACCGTCGCCACGAGCGGCAGCCCCTCCGGTACCGCGGCGACGGCCAGGCTGACCGCCGTGCCGAGCGTGCTGGCCAGCGGCTGACCGCGCAGCAGGCCACCGGCGACGAGCGCCGCCCCCGAGCCGAGCGCGACCGGGATGCTCAGGCCGGTCAGCCGCATCAGCCGGGCCTGCACGCCGCGCACGGGCGGCCCGGTCTGCGCGGCCCGGCCGCTGCGGCCCAGCTCGCTGCCGGGGCCGGTGGCCACGACCACAGCGGTGGCCCGCCCGGCCGCGACGATCGTGCCCTCGTAGAGCATGCTGCGCCGCTCGGCCACGTCCGCGGCGGCAGACGGCGCGGCCGCCTTGGCCACCAGCTGCGACTCGCCGGTCAGCGTGGACTCGTCGACCTCGAGGTTCCTCGCCTCGAGGATGCGGCTGTCGGCCGGCACGGCGTCGCCGGCGTCGACGGTGACGATGTCGCCCGGGACCAGCTCGTCGGCGGGGACGTCGGTGTCGTGGCCGTCGCGGATCACCTGGGCCCGCAGGGACGTGTCGCGGACCAGCTGGCGCAGGGCACGGTCGGCGCTGCGCTGCTGGACGGCACCGAGCAGCGCGTTGGCGCCCATCACGGAGCCGATGAGCGCCGCGTCGGTCACCGCCCCGGTCGCGGCCGACATCGCCGCACCGGTGGCCAGCAGCGGGGTCAACGGGTTCGCCAGCCCGTCGACCGTGGTGCGCATGAAGCTCTCCTCCACCCGCCCGTCCGGCGCGGGCTGTCCGGCGCGGCGCGCCCGCACATCCTCCGTGCTCAGGCCGGCGGGTGAGGCGTCGAGCCGCTCCAAGGCGGTGCCGGTGTCGAGGGCGTGCCAAGGGGTCTCGTCGGTGGGCACCGGGTCGGGCCGCGCGTCGACGGAGCGGGCCGCGAGCGCCCCCATCGCCATCGCCGCGATCCCGGCGGTGGAGACGGCCAGCCGGGCCCGCCCGTCCTGGCGGGCGCCCGGCCCGGAGAGGGCAAGCAGGGCGGCCGCGACCGAGCCGTACAGCGAGATGAGCGCGCCGCGCCGGGAGACCGCCCGCGCGGCGACGACGGCGTCCAGGACACGGCGCGCCTGCGCCAGCCCCGGGCCGCAGAGCAGGTCAGCGGCCCAGGGCACCGGGCCGTCGTCGTCGAGCACGCCGATCGCGCAGTCCGCGGCGGCGGGCGCGGCGGAGCCGCCGGTCGTGACCAGCGCGACCACCCGGTCCTGCCCCTGCAACCGCCGGATCTCCCCGGCGAGGTGGGTGCCCCCGGCCACCACCTCGTCGGGCGAGAACCGCTCGGCCAGGCCGCTGCCGACGCCGGCGACCGCGAACCTGCCCGCGGCGCGGGCCGACGCGACCAGGTCGGCGGCGTTGGGCCGCAGCTCGGGCTCGGCGACGACGATCGCGCGCACCTGACCGCCGTGGACCAGCCCGAGCGTGACGCCGCCCGGGGTGCGCAGCCGCGCGGCCGCCGCGCGTACCTGCCCGCCTTCGGGGCCGCCCTTCGGCGCGACCTCCGGCAGTGGCCCGAGCTGCCATTCGCCGGCGCGCACGACCCGCTCCGGCGCGTCCGGGTCCAGCAGGGCGCCGGCCCGGGCGCGCAGGTCGCTCTCCTCCTCGGCGGTGAGGTCGGCGCCGAGGCCCGCGAGCCGCCCGACGGTGAAGCGGCCGGTGGTCAGCGCCCGGGCGTCGAGCACGACGGTGTCGACACGGTCCAGCCGCCGCAGCACGGTGGCGTCCAGCGGGACCACGCCGCGGGCGCTGAGTGCCCGCCCGAGCCGGGCGGCGAACACCTGACGGCTCAGCCGTGCCGCCTGCGGCGTCGCGATGGTGAGCATCGTGCGGGCCCGCCAGCGCGAGCGAGTGAACCCCACCGCGCCGACCGCGCCGGCCAACGCCGCGAGCGTGGCCCGGTCGGCGTAACGCTCGATCGGCCCGGCCGGCAGCGGTACCGGCCGCGGCGCCGGGACGGGCTCGGCGGGCTCACGCCCCCGGCCGGACAGCTCCGGCTCGCGGCGGCGCCACACGGTGCGGCGGCCGTCGATCTCGGCGATGAGCAGCGCACGCAGCGCGGCGTCGGTGAGCAGGCCGAGCGGCGGCCCGGCGACGAGGCCCCGGGCGGTCGAGTGGATCAGGGCGAGCGTGAGCTCGGTCGCGGCCCGGCCCAGCCGCTCGGAGAGCGCGTTGCGCAGCCTGGGCGTCGCGTCGACCAGGGCGATGAGCGAGAGGGCGTTCGCGGGCAGGCCGCGCCGGGCCAGCGGCGAGCGGAGGGCGGCGAGCCCCAGGCCGAGCGCGTCGCCGCCGAGCGCGATCGCCTGCTGCAGCAGCGGCTCGATGTCGCCCGGGTGGTCGGGACGCTCGACCGGAAAGCCTTCCGTGCGCAGGTCGTGCAAGTCCTCGACGTCCTCCACCGCATCGACGAGGTCGTCCAAGCCGACGCTACCTTCCTCGAAGGCGACCACCACCCGGCTGAGCGCCGTGTTCACCTCCGCCCAGTGGACCCCGCGAACCTGCTCGAGCCGCGCGCGTAGCTGCTGCGCGACCGGCTCGCCCTCGGGCCGGTCGACGCCGCGCACCTCGATGTGCGCGCGGCCGTTGCCGGTCCACACCCGCCGCGCGGACCGCGCCCGGCCGGGCACCGGCACGGCGCGGACGAGCGCGCCCGGGAGGCGGCCGAGTGCGGACAGCAGCCTCGGCACGCCAGTCGGTTTCGGGTCCACCGGCGAAGCGTCGCACCGGCGCCGCGCGGGCGGCCTCACCCTTGCCGGGCGGCGACATCCCCCCGAGTAGCGCTCAGCGGGCGACCTGCGGGCACCGCGGCGCGGTCCGGCATCATCGACGCGCCGCGCGACACCCACGTGATGACCGTTTATGGGGCGTGGGGGTGGGTAGCACTCGGCGTTTTGGCTCACTGGGACGCGCGGAGCACGGAAGGAGTACCGAGGGTCGGCATGACGCTGCCACGAGCGGAGGAAGACGAGCGGGGACGGCGGCGGCCGCTGCTCGGCCATGGGATGCGACTGCTCTTCATCGCTCTGATCGGCTGCTTCACCGCTTGGGGCATCGCGCAGGACCTGACCACGCCGATGGTGGCGGGCTTCAAGCGCATCTTCGAGATGAGCACCTTCCAGGCGTCGCTCGTCCAATTGGCGTACTTCGGCGCATACTTCGTGCTCGCGCTCCCGGCGGCCTTTCTCAACCAGCGCTTCGGCTACAAGACGGGAATCCTCACCGGACTGGGGCTGGCGGCGCTGGGCGCCTTCCTCTTCTATCCGGCGAGCAAGATCATGACGTACGGGGCGTTCCTGCTGGCCCTGTTCGCGATGGCCGCCGGCTGCTCGATCCTGGAGACCTCCGCGAACCCGTACGTCATGTCGCTCGGCCCGCAGGAGTCAGCGACCCGGCGGCTGAACTTCGCCCAGGCATTCAATCCGGTGGGCACGAACATCGGTGTGCTGCTGGCCTCGACGCTCATCCTGCCCAAGCTCGCGGAGCCGGTGGACATCGCGTCGCTGAGCCCGGATCAGCTGCGCACCATCCGCGCGGGCGAGCTCGGCGCGGTGATGGCCCCTTACCTGGGGCTGGCCGTCCTCCTGGCACTCATCGCGGTCGCCATCGCGAGCCAGAAGGCGCCGCCGATCGTCGAGGAGTTCCCCGATGCCGGCCCACACACCGGCGGCACCCGCGGCCTGTTCGGCGTGCTGTGGCGCAGCGAGCGGTACCGCTTCGGGGTGATCGCCCAGTTCGCGAACATCGGGGCCCAGGTGTGCACCTGGACGTACCTGATCCAGTACGTGGAGCAGGCACTGGGCGGCAGCCTGCAGAAGGGTGGCGTCTATCTGCAGCTCAGCCTGCTCATCTTCCTCGGATCACGCTTCCTGATGACGTGGGTGATCGGTCGTGTGCGCGCCACCAAGGTGCTCGCCGCGCTGGCCTTGCTGGCGGTGGCGCTGTGCATGTTCGCGATAGTCAGTCCCAACATCGCCGGGGTCCTTGCCGTGGTCTCGCTGTCCTTCTGCCTGTCGCTCATGTTCCCGACGATCTACGGCGTGGCCCTCAAAGGGCTCGGTCCGGCGACCAAGTTCGGCGCCGCCGGCCTCGTGATGGCCATCGTCGGCGGCGCGATCATGCCGGTGGTACAGGGCAGGCTCGTGGACCGGACGAGCGCGGCGATCTCCTTCATCGTCCCAGCCGCCTGCTTTGCCGTCGTCGGGCTCTACGCCTTCTACGACCTCAGGGCCGCGGCCGGGCCCGTCCGCGGGAGCACCGAGCCGGTCCTGCCCAGGGGCGCCGGGCCGAGCACCGTCACCGGGAGCACAGCATGAATCGCCGGCGCCGCGCGGCAGCGGCAGTCGCGGTCATGGTGCTCGCCCTGGCCGGCTGCGGCCCACCGGAGCCGACGAGCCCCACGAAGGAAACCAGGCGGCTCGAGGTCGTGTCGTGGTGGACCTCCGGCTCGGAGGCCGCCGCGCTGAACGTCCTGTTCTCCGCCATGCACCAGACGAATCCGAACGTCGACGTCGTCAACGCCGCGGTCCCGGGCGGCGCCGGGTCACAGGCGGTCGTGGCCCTGGCCAAGCGGCTGCAGAACGGCAACCCGCCCGACGTCTGGCAGACCTTCGCGGGCAAGTCCGTGCAGGGCTACGCCGACCGCGGCGTCATCCGCGACGTCGCGCCGGTCTTCGCCGAGGAGGACCTGCGCGCGACGATGCAGCCGACCATCCTGCGTTCGCTCATGCACGGCGGCAAGCCCTACGGGGTGCCGACAGGTGCCCATCGCAGCAACGTGCTGTGGTTCAACACCGAGCTCGTCAGCCGGGCCGGCGTCACGCCACCCTCCGGCACCTACGCCCTCGCCGCTTTCCTGGACGACCTGCGGAAGGTCAAGGCGTCCGGAGCGACCCCCCTGTGTCTCGGCGGCAAGGACCCGTTCACCACCGTCGAGCTGTTCGAGAACGTGCTCCTCAGCACCATCGGGGTGCAAGGCTGGCAGGACATGGCCGGCGACCGCCTCAACTGGCGCGGCGCGCAGGTGCGGGCAGCGCTGCGGACCTTCGGAGACATCCTCGCCTACGCCGATCCCGGAGCCGGCACGTTGACCTGGGACGCGGCGACCAAGAAGCTCGCCGCCGGTGGTTGCGCCTTCGAGTCCGTCAACGACTCGGCGTACGGCGAGCTGGTCACCTCCGGCGCACGGCAGGGCCGAGACTTCGCAGCTGTGGCGTTTCCCGGCACCGGCGAGAGCTTCCTCGCGGTCGTCGACGTCTTCGTGGCCGCGACCGGAGCCGAGAACGCCAGGAACGCCCTCGCCTTCCTCGGCGACATCAGCAAGCCGGAGACCCAGATTCCGTTCAGCAAGGCGAAGGGGTCGGTGCCGGTGCTCCGCAACGTCGACATCTCGTCCCTGTCCGTCTACCAGCGAGATGCCTCGAGGAGTCTCTGGGGCTCGTCGGTGCTGCTGTCGGTCGCGCACGGCGAGGCCATGAGCCCAGCGTTCCAGGAGGGCTTCTACGGCGCCGTGTCGACCTACGTGCGCACCCGCGATCCGGACACCTTCGCCCGGGATCTCGAAAACGCGGTCACCCGGGACAAGATACCGCCACGCTGACCGCACAGCGTCGTGAGCACGGGCGAGCTCATCGACGGCGTCCACCCGACGGCCGGCGGGTACGACAAGATGGCCGCGGCCTGGTACAGCGCCCTGCGGTCCGTCCCCGGCAGCCTCGAGACCACCGGCGGCGGCACCGGCTCCGCGCTGGTCGGCGCCCCCTCCGGTCGCTGCCTCGACGTGCCGGGGCAGCAACACCGCCAACGGCACAGCCTAGGACGCGCCGACACCGGCGAGAATCTCGGCGACGGTGTGCGCGCTGACGGCGGCCATCGACCCGTCGCCATGGCGGGTCGCGACCGTGCGCACATGCTCCTCGGCGGTCCGGGCCAGTCCGTCGTAGACGGCGGCGAAGACGTCCCGGGCCGCCGGCCGGGGCCAGTCCGGCGGCAGCAGCCGGACGGGCAGGCGGGGATCGAGCACCGCGAAGCGGCGGTAGGTGTCCATCACCTCGGTGCGGGCGCGTACCGCCTCCGCGCCGCCGACCCGGCCGGCGGCGATGTGGCGCAGCAGCGGCCGCCACCGCCGGATGAACTGCTCGTAGAGCGCGGCGATCGCCGCGATGTCCCAGGCCTGCAGCGGATCGCGCCGGGTCGCCGGGCCGAACTCGGCGTGCCGGGCCCGGAACACCGTGATCGCCTGGGGGGCGACCTCGGCGAGCCGGGCCGAGACCGGGTCGGTGAGTGCGTACGGCGAGATCCACAGCGCGTCGTACAGCGGCGCGTACCCCAGCCAGCGCAGCCGGTTGCGCAGCTCCCGGCGGCGAGCGCGCTCCTGCTGCGGCAGCGAGAACGCGATCAGCGTCCACCACTCGTCCCACGGCTCCGCCCCGGCCGCCGACGACACGATCCACTGACCACCGGCCGAGAGCTGGCCGGCCGCGGCGGTGGTCAGCCGGTAGGAGCTGTGCCGGCCCTCCCGCCGGCCCTGCAGGACCCCGCGGCGGGCCAGCCGGCTGATCGCCGTGCGGGCGCCCGCCTCACTCACCCCGGACTCGATCAGCAGCGCCACGATGGCGGCCGACGGCAGCCACGCGCGGGTCCGCAGGGTGTAGTCCGCCATCAGCGTCACGGCCAGGCCCTGCGGCGCCGGTCCGGACTGCCGCCGGGGGAGCCGCACCGGCGCGTCGTCGTCCGGGAAGATCTCCTCGATGTCGAACGGGTCGGCCACGGCCCGACTGTAGTGCCTCGGCCGCCCGCCACATCGATTGACACTTATGTGTCCCGGGCGCACACTAAGTGCCGCACGATGGCTTGGGAGCCGCGCCGTGATCCGTCCGACCAGACGAGGAGTAGGCGCATGCGCTTCAGACGGAAACTCCTGCTCGGCCCGGTGGCGTTGCTCGCCTTCGCCGGGCTGACCACGGTCGCGTTGCGGCCCGCGTACGCGGCGACGCTGACCGAGGTCACCAACTTCGGCGCGAACCCGGGCGGCATGCGTATGCATGTGTACGTCCCGGACGCGCGACCGGCCCGCCCGGCGATCGTGGTCGCCATGCACGGCTGCGGCGGCTCCGGCCCGGGTTTCTACTCGGGCAGCGAGTTCGCGAGCCTTGCCGACCGGTACGGCTACATCGTCATCTACCCGACCGCGACGCAGCAGGCCGGCTTCGGCAACTGCTTCGACACCTGGTCCGACGCGGCCAAGCGGCGCGGCGGCGGCAGCGACCCGGTGTCGATCGTGTCGATGGTGACGTATGCGGAGCAGCAGTACGGCGGTGACCCGAGCCGGGTCTACGCGACCGGCAGCTCATCCGGCGGCATGATGACCAACGAGATGCTGGCCCTGTATCCGGACGTGTTCAAGGCCGGTGCGGCGTTCATGGGCGTGCCGTTCACCTGCTTCGCCAACGCCGCGGACTACCCGCCCGGCACCAGCCGGTGCACCGGCGGCAGCATGGACCGCACCCCGCAGCAGTGGGGCGACGCGGTCCGGCAGGCCTATCCGGGGTACTCCGGGCCGCGGCCGCGGATGCAGTTGTGGCACGGCACCAGCGACACGCTCGTGCCGTACTCGCTGCTGCAGGAGGAGGTCGAACAGTGGACGAACGTGTTCGGCCTGAGCCAGTCGCCGACGTCCACCGACACGCCGCAGTCCGGCTGGAACCGCCGCCGCTACGCGGATGCCGGCGGTACGGTGCAGGTCGAGGCGTACAGCATCCAGGGTGCCGGGCACAGCCTGCCCTCAGCCGGCATGGCCGCGTACGCCGTGGCGTTCTTCGGCCTCACCGGCACCGGCGTCCCGCCGTCCTCCAGCCCTCCCGCGTCCAGTCCTCCCGCCTCCAGTCCTCCCGTGTCCAGCCCGCCGGTCTCGAGTCCGCCACCGGGCGGGGCCGCCTGCCGCGTCACGGACACGATCAGCGCCTGGAACACCGGGCTGACCGCGAGCATCACCGTCACGAACACCGGTAGCAGCACCGTCAACGGCTGGGCACTCGCCTTCACGCTGCCCTCCGGCCAGGTCATCACCTCGGGCTGGAACGCCCAGTACAGCCCGGCCTCCGGGGCCGTGACCGCACGCAACATGAGCTACAACGGCGTGCTCGCACCGGGCGCGTCGACGACGATCGGCTTCCAGGCCACCCACACCGGCAACACCGCCCGCCCGGCGGCGTTCACCCTCAACGGTGCCGCCTGCACGCTCGGCTGACACCGGACGTTCCGGCCGCGGCGCTGGGTCGCCGCGGCCGGGACCGGCGCTACCGCTGCAGCCGGGCCGCGTCGCTCGGGCCGCCGCGGCGGACCAGCCACGCGTCGGTGATGTGGGTGAACATCGCGGCCGCGGCGCCCTCCGGGTCGCGGGCGGCGATGCGCTCGTAGATGCGCCGGTGCCCCAGATTCGACGCGATGCACAGCGTCCGGTCCGTGCGGCCGACGTAGCGCGCGGTGTGCAGCACCTGGCTCACCAGCGCCTTCACCACGGCCCGGGCGATGCGGTTCCCGGACGCGTCCATGATCAGGTCGTGGAAGGCGCGGTCGTGCTCCTCGTAGGTGACGTGGTCGTCCACGAGTTCGTCCATCCGCTCGACCGTCGCCCGCATCCGCTCGATGGTCGGCTCGTCCGCCAGCCGCGCCGCGACGTGGGCCATGTCCGACTCGAGCAGGCGCCGGGTGACGACGAGGTCGTCGAGGATCTCCAGGCTCTCGTCCTCGGCCACGGCCGCGCCGAGCACGAGCTCGTCGAGCATGTTCCATTTCGACGGGGGCGTCACGACGGTACCGCTGCCCTGGCGGACCTGGACGAGGCCCTTCTCCTGCAGCACCTTCACCGCTTCGCGGATCACGGTGCGGCTGACCGAGAACGTCTCGCACAGGGCCGGCTCGGGCGGTAGCGGCGTGCCGGGCGGATGGACACCGCGCACGATGCGCTCCACCAGCTCGGCGGTGACCGCCCGGCCCAGATTGGCCGGGCGCCGTACCCATGCCGGCGGCGCGACGGCCTGGCCGTCCGGCTCGGCCTGGGATGTCGTCATGGATCCTCCGTCGGGCGCGGCTGTCGTGGCACGGCCCGCGCACAGTGTACGGCCGCGGCCGATCTGATGCTTGCAAACATCATACGTATGCCCTTACATTTCGTCGCAGTGAAATCTTGCGCAACAGGGCCTCACCGACAAGGACGTGCATATGTTGCGAATGAGACAAACCCGTCGGCGCCGATTCGCCGGGATCGGCAGCGCCGCGCTCGCCGTCGCGCTCACCCTCGCCGGCTGCGGCAAGTCCGGCGCCACATCCGAGGGCTCGTACGGCTTTGCGCAGGTCGCCCAGGACGACAAGGCGACGATCACCGTCTGGGTCGACGCCGACCGGGCGGGTGCGGTGGACGCGTTCAAGAAGGCCAACCCGGACGTGAAGCTCGAGGTCGTCACCTACGACGGGTCGGCGAACGGATCGAACTCCTTCCGGACCAAGATGCAGCTCTTCGACCGCGCCGGCAGCGGGTGGCCCGACGTGGTCTTCTCGAGCCAGAACAACGACGCCGCCTGGGCCAGCCAGGCGACCAACGGCAAACAGGCGTTCGCCGCCGTGCTCGACCAGGGGCTCGTGGACAAGAAGACCCTGGCCGACTTCACCGCCGGGGCGCTGAATCCCTGCACCGTCGGCGGCAAGGTGTACTGCCTGCGCAACGACCTGGCCCAGGTGGTGCTCTGGTACGACAAGGCGCTGCTGCAGCAGTTCGGCTACACCCTGCCGGCCACGTGGGAGGAGTACCAGGCCCTCGGGGAACGGGTGGCCCGCGAGCACCCCGGCTACATCGTCGGCAGCGTCGGGGACTCCTTCACCCCCGAGGTGTACTTCTGGAGCGGCAAGTGCCAGGCCAACGGCATCACCGGACCCAAGTCGGTGACGGTGAACACCGGCAGCACCGAGTGCAAGCGGGTCGCGGCCATGCTCGACGTGCTCATCAAGAACGGCACCACCCCCTCGGTCAGCGTCTTCACCCCGGAGTTCGTCAAGAGCTACACCGGCAAGGTGCTCATGATGCCCGGCCCGGCGTGGTACTCGGGCGCCATCTTCAACAACCCGCAGTCGCTCAACGTCCCCAAGGGTGAGCTCGGCGTCGCCGCGCCGCTGCCGTGGCGGGGCGAGGACGCGGTGACCGGCAACGTGGGCGGCGGCACCTGGTTCATCAGCAGCCACTCGAAGAACCTCAAGGCCGCCGCGAAGTTCGCCGAGTTCGTCACCACCGCCGACGACTACCAGGTCAACCTCGCCCCCGGCTACCCCGCCTACGCGCCGGCCGCCGACAAATGGATCAAGAAGCAGGAGACCAGCGGCTACGCCACCGACCTGCAGCCGCTGATCAAGGCGGGCACCCAGATCTGGAACGGCTGGGGCTCCGGCATCTTCAGCCAGGAGGCGATCTGGGCCAAGACCGTCACCCCGGCCATCGCCGGCGGCAAGAGCCTCGTCGGTCTGCTGCCGGAGTGGCAGACGGCCATCAAGAACCAGGCTCAGGTCGACGGATACACGGTCGCATGACGATCGTGCGTGAGGCCGCGCGCCCGGTGGGTGCGCGGCCTCGGTCGACGAGCGGGCACCACGCGATGTCCTACGGGTTCGTGGTGCCCTACACGGTCCTGGCCGCCGTGTTCGGTGTGTTCCCGGCGCTGTACGCCGTGTTCCTCGCATTCACCGACGGCGAGGGCGGCTTCGCCGGCGCGGGCAACTTCGCCAAGGTGTTCGGTGACTTCCGGTTCCTGCCGGCCGTGGGTCACGTCGCCACCTTCCTGCTCGCCTGGCTGGTCGCCCTGGTCGTGCTGGTCACGTCCCTGGCGATCGTGGTGCACGCGATCCGGGTCCGCTGGCTGAGCCGGGCGCTGCGGCTGGTCTTCTACCTGCCGGGCGCGGTCGCGGGCGCGTCCAGCGTCCTGCTGTGGCTGTTCGTGCTCGACCCGACCGCGAGCCCGGTGGCCGGACTGCTGCGGCTGGCCGGATTCACCAGCTTCAACCAGGTGATCGCACCCGGCAACCTGCCGCCGATCTTCGCCGTCATCGCCTTCTGGACCGGGGCCGGTGGGTGGATCGTGATCATGTACGGCGCCCTGAACAACATCAGCCCCGACATGATCGAGGCGGCCCGCATCGACGGCGCGAGCGCGATCCAGATCGCCTGGCGCATCCAGCTGCCGCTGCTGCGCAAGTGGATCTCGTACATGGGCATCATGTCGCTCGCGGCCGGCACGCAGCTGTTCGTCGAGCCGCAGCTGCTGTCCCAGGCCAGCAACGCCGTCGTGCCCAACGACTACTCGCTCAACCAGCTGGCGTACCTCTACGCGTTCCAGCAGAACGACTTCAACGCCGCGGCCGCCGTCGCGCTGTTGCTGCTGATCATCGCCCTCGCGCTGTCGGCCGTCTTCGTGACGCGCGGCGGGCTGTTCGAGAGGGACTGACATGACCATGGCGAATCCCCGGCCCGGCGCGGGCGCGGCCACCGGCTGGGCCGGCCGGACGATCGTCTCGGTCGTGGTGGCCGTGTTCGTGCTGTTCTTCGCCGTCCCGATCGTCTGGCTCCTGCTGGCGACGACCAAATCGGCCCGGGAACTGCTCGTCGGCCACCCGTTCCGGCCCGGCAGCATCGGCGATCTGGCCGCGAACTGGCGGGAACTGCTCGAGTTCCAGGACGGGGCGGTGACCGCCTGGATCGGCAACTCGGCGCTCTACGCGCTCGGCGCCCTGGCCATCACGCTCGTGGTCAGCATTCCCGCCGGCTACGCGCTGGCGATGACCGAGTTCCGGTTCCGCCGGCCCCTGCTCGTGCTGACCCTGATCGTGATGCTGATGCCGAACACCGCGCTGGTCCTGCCGATCTTCCTGGAGCTCAACGTGGCCGGCCTGATCGGCAGCCCGCTGTCGGTCATCCTGCCGATGTCGTTCTTCCCGTTCGGCGTCTACCTCACCTACATCTACTTCTCCACGAGCCTGCCGCGCGACCTGCTCGCCGCGGCCCGCATCGACGGGTGCACCGAGCTGGAGGTGTTCACCCGGATCGCGCTGCCGCTGGCCACGCCGGTCGTGGCGCTGGTCGGGTTCTTCAGCTTCGTGCAGAGCTGGAACAACTTCTTCCTGCCGTTCGTCATGCTGCCCTCCAGCGACGGCTACCCGGTGCAGGTCGGCCTGACCGCACTGCTCGCCTCGACCCCGGCGTTCAACCCGAGCTCCGCCGGAACCCAGTCCGTGCAGCTGCCGACGCTCGCCCTGGCGACGGTCGTCTCGGTGCTGCCGGTGCTGATCGTCTTCCTGTTCGCGCAGCGCTTCCTGGTCGCGGGCATGACGGCGGGCGGCACCAAGGAGTGAGCGTCAACCATGCCGACAAGGAGCGTGTGTGAAAGTCACCGGGTACCGGAGCCTGGCCACCCAGCACGACTGGGGCCGGCTCATCGGGGATGTCAACGGCGTGATGGCCGGGCCCCGCACCGACGTGCACGTGCTGATCCTGGAGACCGACGACGGGCTGGAGGGCGTGGGCATCGGCGCCCACGGTGACATCGACCGCGTCTTCGGTGCCGTGGAGGGCGAGGACCCGAGGGCCGTGTCGGCCCTCTACGACCGGATGCTCGCGCGGGTGTTCAAGAACGGGCACAACGGCGCGACCTTCGGCGCGATCGGCGCCATCGACATGGCGCTGTGGGACCTCAAGGCCAAGGCGATCGGCGAGCCGCTCTGGCGCACGCTCGGCGGCCGCGACCGGTTCGTCCCCGGCTACGCCTCGGGGCTGGACATCGCGCTGGACGACGACGACCTCGTCGCACTCTACGAGCGCTTCACGGAGCGGGGCTTCCGCGCGGCCAAGCTCAAGGGCGGCCGCGACCTCGACCACGATCTGCGCCGGCTGGAGGCCGTCCGCGACGTGCTGCGGCGCAACTCGGCGCGGCCCGCCCTGATGTTCGACGCGAACGAGTCGTGGCACCGGTCGCAGGCCGTTCGCTGCATCACCGCCCTGGAGCAGCGGGTGGACCTGACCTGGATCGAGGAACCGGTCCGGCGCTGGGATGCCGCGGGGCTGGCCTCCGTGCGCCGGGGCGTGCGCGCGGCCGTCGCCACCGGGGAGAACCTCACCGGCCTCGAACAGTACCGTCCGTTGCTGGACGCCGACGCGGTCGACATCGTCCAGGCGGGCAACGTCTGGGGCATCACGCACTTCCTCCGCGTGGCCGCCGTGGCGCACGGCCGCGATCTGCCGGTGAGCCCGGTGGCCCACCACGCGAACCCCCTGGCCCACGCCGCCGTCGCGGTGCCGAACCACCTCACCTCCGAGGTGCAGGATCTGGTCGCACCGATCGGTCTGCATGTGGACCAGGAGTTCCAGGACGGCGGGATCGTCCTCGGCGACGAGCCGGGTCTGGGGATCCGGGTCGACGAGGAGTGGATCCGGCAGGCCCGGGCCGCCGATCCGCCGGCCGCGACGGCCGGCCCGCATGTCCGGCCCGCCCGCGCGGGGCTGCGGCTGGTGCCGGACGCCGGCGCAGAGGAGCCCTAAGCCAGCTCGATCAGCCCGGCGGCGCGCAGCGCCGCCCAGAGCGCGTCCGGCACGACGGCCGCGCTCCGGCGGACGGTTTCGGTCACCTCCGCCGGGCTGCGCAGGCCGACCACGGTCGAGACCACCGCCGGATGGCCGCGCACGAAGGCGAGCGCGGCCTCCGGCAGGCTGACGCCGTGCTCGGCGCAGATCGCCGCGATGCGCCGGGCCCGCTGGAGCACTTCGGCCGGAGCCGGCCGGTAGTCGTAGGTGGCGTCGTCCGGGGGCCGGTCCCGGGCCAGCAGCCCCGAGTTGTAGACGCCCGCGATGACGACGCCGACCCGGCGCTGCCGCGCGGCCGGCAGGAGGTCCTGTGCGGCGCCCTGCTCCAGCAGCGTGTAGCGGCCCGCGCACATGACCAGGTCGACGTCCGTCTCCCGCACGAAGCGGGCGAGCATCGCCGACTGGTTCATGCCGGCGCCGATGGCCCCGATGACGCCCTGGTCGCGCAGGTCGGCGAGGGCGGGCAGGGCCTGCGTGGCCGCCTGGTGCCAGTGTTCGTCCGGATCGTGCAGGTAGACGACGTCGAACCGGTCCAGGCCGCAACGCCGCAGGCTCGCCTCCAGCGAGCGGCGGACGCCGTCGCGGCTGAAGTCCCAGACCCGGCGGTGGCTCGCCGGCACGTCGAAGCCCTCGGGGTCGCGGCGGTGCGCGGTCTCGGGTGTGGGCACGAGCAGCCGGCCGACCTTCGTCGACACCACGTAGGCGTCCCGCGGCCGGTCGCGCAGCGCCGCGCCCAGGCGGCGTTCGGACAGGCCGAGCCCGTAGTGCGGCGCGGTGTCGAAGTACCGCACGCCGGCGTCCCAGGCGGCGTCGACCGCCGCGGCGAACGTCTCGTCGCTCGTGGCGTGGTAGAGGTTCCCGCCCTGGGCGGCCCCGAAGCCGAGAGCGGTGAACCGCACCGCCGGGCGGCGGGGGAGGGCCACGGCGGTCACGACGCGCCCCGGCTGCCGGTCACCGGCCGAGCCAGCCGCCGTCGACCGGCAGCACCGCGCCGTTGACGTAGTCCGACGCCGGTGCGGCCAGGAACACGGTGGCGCCGGCCAGGTCGTCGGGGCGGCCCCAGCGTCCGGCCGGGATGCGGTCGAGGATCGATCGGTTCCGGGCCGGGTCGTCGCGCAGTGCCCGGGTGTTGTCGGTGGCGATGTACCCGGGGGCGATCGCGTTGACGTTCACGCCGTGGGCGGCCCACTCGTTGGCCAGTGCCTTGGCCAGCCCGGCCACGGCCGATTTCGCGGCCGTGTAACCCGGCACGTTGATGCCGCCCTGGAAGCTCAGCAGCGAAGCGGTAAAGATGATCTTTCCCCGGCCGCGCTCCAGCATCGTCCTGCCGACGGCCCGGGTCAGGACGAACTGGCTGCGCAGGTTCACCTCGAGGACCTGGTCCCAGAGCTCGTCCGGATGCTCGGCGGCCGGTGCGCGGGCGATCGTGCCCGCGTTGTTCACGAGGATGTCGACCGGCCCGTGCCGGTCGAGCTCGCCGACCAGCCGGTGGACGGACGCGCGGTCGGCGAAGTCGGCGCGAAGGGCGATGAAGTCGCGCCCGGCCGCGCGCACCCGGCGCTCGACCTCGCTGCCGGTCGGCTCGAGCTGCGCGGAGACGCCGATGATGTCGGCCCCGGCCCCGGCCAGTGCTTCGGCCATGGCCAGCCCGATGCCCCGCCGCGCGCCGGTGACGAGCGCCCGCCGCCCGGTCAGATCGAACAGCCCGCTCACCGCCCCGGCTCCCGCCAGTCGAGCAGCACCTTCATGACCCGGCCGCCGGACTCCAGAGCGGCGAAGGCGTCGCCGACCGCCTCGACCGCCTCGATCCGCGAGATCAGCCGGGCCGCGGGAACGGCGCCCGATTCGATGAGCCGGATCGCCTGCACCACGTCGTCGCGCTCGTACAGCCGGGCCCCGAACAGCTCGAGCTCGCGCCAGAAGAACCGGTGCAGGTCCACGGGCCGCGGCTGCGCGTGGATGGCCACCATGACCAGGCGCCCTCGGGTGGTGAGCACCTCGACCGCGGTCGAGACGCCCTCGGCGGAGCCGGAGACCTCGAAGGCGATGTCGGCGCCGGCGCCGTCGGTGCGCTCCTGGACGAAACCGGCCGCGTCGGTGGCCCGCGGGTCGAGGGCCTCGATGCCGAGCTCGGCCGCCACGGACCGGCGGAACGGGTCGGGCTCCAGCAGCACCACACGGGCGTCGTGCCGCTGGGCGACGAGCGCGATCAGCGTGCCGATCGGACCGCCGCCGATCACGACCACATGGTCACCGCCGGCGACGTCCGCCCGCCGCACATCGTGCACCGCCACGGCGACCGGTTCGACCAGCGCGGCGTGTTCGAGCGGCAGGCCGGCGGGCAGCGGCAGGACGAGGTCGGCCGGCACGTTCCACAGGGACTGCATGGCGCCGGGGGAGTCGATGCCGAGGAACCGCATCGCGTGGCAGATGTGGGTGTTGCCGCGCCGGCAGGCATGGCACTGCCCGCACGAGCGGGTCGGCATCACCGTGACCGGCCGGCCGGCCGACCAGCCCTGGACCTGCGGCCCGACCGCGTCGATCCAGCCGGACATCTCATGGCCGATCACGGCGGCCGGGCCGACCCGGGCGTCCATGTCCCCGTGGAGGATGTGCAGGTCGGTGCCGCAGATCCCGGTGTAGGCCACCGCGATGCGAACCTCGCCGGGGCCGGGCTCCTGTGCGCAGCGGCGCTCGACCGTGAGCCGGCCCGGGGCGTGGTACACGACTGCTCTCATCGACACCCTGCTCACCCTTCATGCCGACCGGCGGGGCGCGGGCGGGCGGCCGCCACGCGACGGAAACGTAACTCGTATGATGTCTGCCGTCAACCGCTCGGCGTGGGGGAGTCCGGGGCCGACTCCGGTCGCGGGATCGGCATAACGGAAACGTCCGGGACGCGTCTCTCGTGCGAAAACCGTTATGACGGGAATGGATTTCCGGTCTCCGTGCGGCAATTGAGCGGGATGGCATCGACCCTCGCGGGCAATACCGCGATGGCTTGATTCGGCAGGCATCGTCTGGCAATCTCATCGACCTCGATAACTGATAGGCGCTCGTTCGGGCGCCGGTCTGTTAGCGCTCACATACAGCGAAGTCCCTACCGCCAGAAGGACTGACCTCATGCTCCCTGCCTCCGGCCGGCGCCGCTCCTCCCGGCGCCGGGCCACCGTCGTCGCCGCCGTGTCGCTCCTGCTCGCGTCCGCCACCGCGGTGACCGGCCCGACCACGCCGGCTTCGGCCGCCGTCATGACCACCCTGTCGGTGTCGCCGACGGGCTCCGGCACATCGTGTACCGCCGCGCAACCCTGCTCGCTGACGCAGGCCCAGGCCGCCGTCCGCTCCGCCGCCCCGTCGATGAACGGGGACATCGTCGTGCAGCTCGCCGGCGGTACGTACACCCTCACCACGCCGCTGACGTTCACCGCCGCGGACTCCGGGACCAACGGATACACCGTGTCCTGGCAGGCCGCGTCCGGGGCCCGGCCGGTCATCTCCGGCGGGCAGCGGGTCACCGGCTGGACGCCGGCCGACTCCGGGCAGAACATCTGGAAGGCCAACGTCGGCACCGGCGTCGACAGCCGGCAACTCTACGTCGACGGGCGCATCGCCACCCGGGCCCGCACGCAGGTCAACCGGGGTGACTTCACGATCTCCACGACGGGGCTCAGCTTCACCAGCGCCGCCCTGTCCTACCTCAACAACCTGGCGAACAAGAGCCGGGTCGAGGTGGAGTCGGTGGACTCGTTCACCGACCGGTACGCGCCGGTGCAGTCGATCGCCGGCAACACGATCACGATGCAGCAGCCCGCGTGGAACAACAACACCTTCGGCTACGACACGCTCAGCAAGCCGTTCCGGGCCGGGCCCCTGTACCTCGTCAACGCCCGCGAGTTCCTCGACGCGGCGGGGGAGTGGTATCTCGACACCGCCGCCGGCGTGCTCTACTACAAGCCGCTCTCCGGGCAGGACATGAGCACGGTGGACGTCGAGCTGCCGCGGCTCGAGTCGCTGCTGCGGGTCGGCGGCAGCTACGCCGCGCCGGCGCACAACCTGTCCTTCAGCGGCCTGCAGTTCGCCAACACCAGCTGGCTGCAGCCCAGCACCGGCCAGGGCTACGCCGACCAGCAGACCGGTGCCTATCTCTACGGCAACCTGAGCCGGCCGGGCGACGCCCTGACGTCGTGCCAGTCGGGCTGCCCGCTGTTCGAGGCCACACGGCCCGGGTGGCGGCAGATGCCGGCCGCGGTGCAGGTCTCGGCGGCCAGCACCGTCACGTTCGCGGGCAACCGGTTCACCGACCTCGGCCAGGTCGGGCTCGGCATCGGCAACGACGCCAACGCGCACGCCACCGGCGTCGGCCTCGGCACGTCGAACATCACCGTCACCGGCAACACGTTCGACTCGCTCTCGGCCGGAGGGATCGTCGTCGGCGGCGTGCAGGCCGATGCGCACCACCCCAGCGACTCGCGCATGACGAACAGCGGCATCACGATCAGCAACAACGTCATCCATGACGTGGCGATCGAGTACCGCAGCCACGCCGGCGTGCTCATGACCTACACGGCCGGGTCGTCGATCGCCCACAACGAGGTCTACAACCTGCCGTACACCGGCATCGCACTGGGCTACGGCTGGGGCTCCAACGATCCCGGCGGCAGCCAGGACTACACCGACCGGGGGCTCTACAACTATCAGCCGCGGTACACCACCGCCACCGTCGCGGCGAACAATCATGTCACCGCCAACTTCGTCCACGACGTGGTGCAGCAGATGACCGACGGCGGCGCGTTCTACCACCTCTCGGCCAGCCCGGGAACGACCGTCGACCAGAACTACTTCCGCAACACCAACGGCTGGCTCGGCATGTACTTCGACGAGGGCTCGCGCTACGTGTCCGCGTCGAACAACGTCCTCGAGAACGTCGGCACCTGGGCGTACAGCCAGGCCTGGGCGAACAACAACACCGGCAACCTGACACTGACGAACAACTGGACCACGAGCAGCACGACGAACGTCACGACCGGCTCGCGCGGCAACACCAACAGCGGCACCGTCGTCGTCAGCGGCGGGAACTGGCCCAGCGGCGCCCGCGCCGTCATGGCCGCGGCCGGCGTCTCCGGCGGCAACACCGGCGGCGGTGCCTTCACGCTGCGCGGCCAGGCATCGGGCCGGTGCCTGGACATCACCGGCGCGTCGACGGCCAACGGAGCCCTGGCCGAGATCTGGGACTGCAACGGCGGCGCCAACCAGCAGTTCACCGCGACCGCCGCCGGTGAGCTGCGGGTCTACAACGGGGCCAAGTGCCTCGACGTGCTCGGCCGCGGCACCGCCAACGGCACCGCCGTGGAGATCTGGGACTGCAACGGCCAGACGAACCAGCAGTTCCGGCTCAACAGCAACGGCACGATCACGGCAGTCGGGGCGAACCGGTGCCTCGACGTGAGCGGCAACGGCACGGCCAACGGCACCCGGGTGCAGATCTGGGACTGCGGCGGCGCCGCGAACCAGCAGTGGTCCCGAGCCTGACGCCGAGGCGCTGCTTGGATCCGGCCGGTGGCCGCCGCCTTCCCGCGGCGGCCACCGCCATGTCACGCCCGGGCCGGCCACGCAGCGCCGCGACGGCGAAACATCAGATGTGTCGCCGGTGGATGGGGCAGGGACCCCGGCACTCTGGACACGGGGGCCCATCGGATCTATAAAGACATCTGATGAATGTCGTCGCCGGAGCGCCGACGACGACACGCACACCCCTCCAGCGCGGCCCCGCCGGCCAGCGGCCGACACCCCGACATCCGCGTGCTCGACGCATCCCGCGAGCGCGCCGTGCAGCCGGTCCGACGCCGGCGGCCGCGCTGCGGCATCGAGCGTTCCCACGACCAAGGAGACCCGGTGAACCGCAACGCGCTACTGGGACTGAGCCTGACGGTGGTGCTGAGCACCGTCTCGCTCACCGCCGCCTGCGGCAAGGACGACGCATCGCCGGGCGGCGGCGCATCCACGCCACTGATCGGCGTGGACTACCCCCGCTCCGACACGGACTTCTGGAACTCCTACATCAAGTACGTGCCGCAGTCGGCGAAGGAGCTCGGCGTCGAGCTCAAGACGACCAACTCGCAGAACGACATCGCCACCCTGATCTCCAACGTGCAGACGTTTCAGAGCCAGGGCGTCAAAGGCGTGGTGATGGCCCCGCAGGACACGGCCGCGATCGCCCCCACGCTGCAGCAGCTGGCCACGAAGAAGATCCCCGTCGTCACCATCGACACCCGCCCGGACAGCGGCAAGGTCTTCATGGTCGTGCGAGCCGACAACCGGGCCTACGGCACGAACGCCTGCCAGTTCCTCGGCACGAAGCTCGGCGGCAAGGGCAAGGTCGTCATGCTCCAGGGCGGCCTGGACTCGATCAACGGCCGCGACCGTACCGAGGCCTTCAACGAGTGCATGAAGAAGGACTACCCCGGCATCACCGTCTTCGGTGAGGCGACGGACTGGAAGGGCGACGTCGCCGCGACGAAACTGCAGACGCGGCTGACCTCCGACCCGGACGTCAAGGGCATCTACATGGAGTCGTCCTTCGCCCTGTCGGGAACGCTGCAGATCCTCAGGCAGCGCGGCCTCCAGGTGCCGCCGACCGACCCCAGGCACGTCTTCATCGTGTCGAACGACGGCATCCCCGAGGAGCTCAAAGACATCAAGGACGGCACGATCGACGCCACGGTCAGCCAGCCGGCCGACCTGTTCGCCAAATACGGGCTGTACTACGTCAAGGCCGCCATCGAGGGCAAGACGTTCCAGCCGGGCCCGACCGATCACGGCAGCACCATCATCCGGGTCCGCGACGGTGTCCTCGAAGACCAGCTGGCGGCACCGCTGGTGACGCTGGACGGCGCCGCGATCGGCGGCCGGCCGACGGTGAAGTTCGACGACAAGTCGTTGTGGGGCAACAACGCATGAGCTCCACCGGACCGCGGCCGGGCGGCGCACCCGTCGTCGAGGCCACGCACATCACCAAGCGATTCGGCTCGACGGTCGCGCTCGCCGACGCCGGCCTCGTGGTCCGGCCCGGCGAAGCGCACGCCCTCGTGGGGCGCAACGGCGCCGGGAAGTCGACGCTGGTCAGCATCCTCACCGGGTTGCAGGCCCCGGACGCGGGCTCGGTGGTCTTCCACGGCCGCCCCGCGCCGCCGCTGGGCGACCGGCAGGCGTGGCGGCGGCTGGTCGCGTGCGTGTACCAGAAGTCGACGATCATCCCGGCGCTGACCGTCGCCGAGAACCTGTTTCTCAACCGGCACGCGCGCGGGCCCGGCCGGCTGATCCGATGGCGGGCCCTGCACCGCGACGCCGAGCGGCTGCTGGCCGAATGGTCGGTCGACGTCGATGTCCGCCGGCCGGCGGGGACGCTGTCGGTCGAGCAGCGGCAGTTCGTGGAGATCGCACGGGCGCTGTCGTTCGGTGCGCGGTTCATCATCCTGGACGAGCCGACCGCGCAGCTCGACGCGGCCGGCATCGTCCGGCTGTTCGAGCGCCTCCGGGCGCTGCGCGAACAGGGCGTGACGTTCCTGTTCATCAGCCACCACCTCCAGGAGGTCTACCAGCTCTGTGACCGGGTGACGGTCCTGCGCGACGCCCGGCACGTCCGCACCGCGCCGGTGGCCGAGCTCGACCGCCAGGCGCTGGTGTCGGCGATGACCGGTGAGGACGTGAGCCTCCCCACGGCGGCGCCCCGGCCCCGTGACACCGGCGCCGCGCTCCGGCTCCGCGTGCGGCAGCTGCGCACGCACTCCGGGGCCGAGCTGTCGCTGGACGCGGCCGCCGGAGAGGTCGTCGGGATCGCCGGCGGGGGCAGCAGCGGCAAGCTCGAGGTGGCCGAGGCGATCGCCGGTCTGACCCGTCCCGCCTCGGGCAGCGTCGCGGTGGACGGCCGGACGCTGCGGCCCGGCAGCGTGCCGGATGCCCTCGACGCCGGCGTCGGCCTCGTGCCGCAGGACCGGCACCGGGAGGGCCTGGTCCCGCTGCTGAGCATCGCCGAGAACGTGACGATGGCGGTACCCGGCCGCATCCGGCGGTACGGGCTGCTCTCACCGGCCCGCCGCGACGGGCTGACCCGGCGGATCATCGGCGACCTGACGATCAAGGCGGACGGGCCGCAGGTGCCCGCCGCCGAGCTCTCCGGAGGCAACCAGCAGAAGGTCGTCCTGGGCCGGGCCCTGGCCGGCGAGCCGAAGCTGCTGGTCCTCATCACGCCGACCGCCGGTGTCGACGTGCGCTCCAAGCAGACCCTGCTGACCGCCGTGGACGACGTCCGGCAGCGCGGAACCACCGTGCTGGTCGTCTCGGACGATCTCGATGACCTGCGCATCTGCGACCGGGTGCTGGTGATGTTCCAGGGGCGGGTCATCGGCGAGAAACCGTACGGCTGGACCGACAACGAACTCGTTGCCGCCATGGAGGGGGTCGAACTCGACCATGCCTGACGCACTGCCCACCGACACCACGCTCCCGGCCGGCACCGAGCGGCCGCCCGTGGTGCCGCCCCGGACCCCGCGCCGGCCGCCGGCGATCGCCCGCCTCCGGGACGTGGCGCTGGTACCGGCGATCATCGTGGTCGCGATCGTCGGCTTCGTCGTCAATCCCGTGTTCCTCAGTTCGGACAACATCATCAACGTGCTGCAGAGCATGTCGGAGATCTCGATCGTGGTGCTGGCCGAGACCATCGTGCTCATCACCGGCAAGATGGACCTCTCGCTGGAGTCGACGTTCGGTCTCGCGCCGGGGGTCGCCGCCTGGCTCGTCGTCGATCCGGCCGTCACGCACGGCCTCGGGGTCCACGTGCTGCCGCCGGCGCTGGCGATGCCGGTCGTGCTCGTCATCGGCGCGCTGGTCGGTGCGTTCAACGGGCTGCTCATCGTCCGGTTCGGCCTCAACGGGTTCATCGTCACGCTCGGCATGCTCATCGTCCTGCGCGGCCTGCTGACCGGTATCTCGGGCGGCAAGACGTTCTTCGCGCTGCCGGAGTCGATGACGTACCTCGGCTCCACGGTCTGGCTCGGTGTGCCGGCCTCGGTGTGGGTGTCGCTGTCGCTGTTCGCGATCGGCATTGTCGTGCTCGGCTACACCCGCCCGGGCCGGGCGCTCTACGCGATCGGCGGCAACGCCGACGCGGCCCGGGCGGCGGGCATCCGCACCGACCGGATCCTCTGGCTCACGCTCATCGTGGCCGGGGCCCTCGCGGCCCTCGCGGGGCTGCTCATCAGCGGGCGGCTGGCCGCGGTGCCGGCGGCCCAGGGCAGCGGCGCCATCTTCCAGGTGTTCGCCGCCGCCGTCATCGGCGGCGTCAGTCTCAACGGGGGCAAGGGCACGCTCTTCGGGGCCTTCACCGGCGTGCTCCTGCTGTTCCTGATCCTCAACGTCCTGACGCTGGCCGGCGTGCCCGCCCAGTGGACGAACTTCTTCAACGGCGCCGTCATCCTCGTGGCCCTGGTGGTCTCACGGCTGACCGGCGGCAAGGCCCAGAACTGACCGCCCGTAGCGCGGCACTATTTCAGGAGCATCGTGACTGAACGCATCTCGTCCGTCGACGTCCTCGACGTCCGGTTCCCGACGTCGCGGCACCGCGACGGATCCGACGCGATGAACCCGTTTCCGGACTACTCCGCGGCCTACGTCGTCCTGCAGACCACCGCCGGTGCCCAGGGCCACGGGCTGGTGTTCACCGTCGGCCGCGGCACGGAGATCCAGGTGGCGGCGGTGCGGTCACTGGCCACCATGGTGACCGGCCGGGCCGTCGACGAGCTCGTCGCCGACCCCGGCGGCCTGGCCCGGCAGCTCATCGGCGACAGTCAGATCCGCTGGCTCGGCCCGGAGAAGGGCGTGGTCCACATGGCCGCCGGCGGGCTCGTCAACGCCGTGTGGGACCTGGCCGCGCGCCGGGCCGGCCGGCCGCTGTGGCAACTGCTGGCGGGCCTGTCACCGGAGGCTCTGGTCGCGCAGATCGACTTCCGGTACCTGCGTGACGCGCTCACCGAGGACGAGGCGCTGCAGCTGCTGCGGACCGGCGCCGCGGGCCGGGCGGAACGGGAGCGGCTGCTGCTCGAGGAGGGGTACCCCGCCTACACCACGACGCCGGGCTGGCTCGGGTACGACGATGCGAAGCTCGAACGGCTCTGCGTCGAGGCGGTCGAGGCCGGGTATCAGCTGATCAAATTGAAGGTCGGCGGCAACCTCGCCGACGACGTACGCCGGATGGGTATCGCCCGCAGGGCCGTCGGGCCCGCGATCCGCATCGCCGTCGACGCCAACCAGATCTGGGGCGTGCCGGACGCCATCCGGTGGATGCGGGAGCTGCGCGGTTTCGATCCGTACTGGATCGAGGAGCCCACGTCCCCCGACGACGTGCTCGGCCACGCCGCCGTCCGGCGGGCCCTGGCGCCGATCAAGGTCGCCACCGGTGAGCACGTGCACAATGCGGTGATGTTCAAGCAGCTGCTGCAGGCCGGCGCCGTGGACGTGGTGCAGATCGACGCGTGCCGGGTCGGCGGCGTCAACGAGAACCTCGCGATTCTCCTGCTGGCCGCCAAGTTCGGGGTGCCGGTCTGCCCCCACGCCGGCGGGGTCGGGCTGTGCGAGCTGGTGCAGCACCTGGCCCTGTTCGACTTCGCGGCGGTGAGCGGCACCACCGAGAACCGCTTCATCGAGTACGTCGACCACCTGCACGAGCACTTCACCGACCCGGTGCGGATTCGCGACGGCCGGTACGCGGCACCGACGGCGCCCGGCATGAGTGCGCAGATCGTGCCGGCATCGCTGGCCGCGTACCGGTTCCCGGACGGCCCGGCGTGGGCGATCGGGGACGCGGCATGATCATCGACGCTCATCACCACCTGTGGCAGCCGGAGCGCGGCTACCGATGGCTGGACGAGCCCGGCCTGGAACGGATCCGGCGGCCGTTCGGCGCCGCGGATCTGCTCGCCGAGCTCGACGCCAACGGCGTGGACGCCACCGTGCTCGTCGAGGGCGGCCGGTGCCACCCCGACGAGGCGGCGGACCTGCTGGCCCTGGCCGCGGCCACCGAGCCGATCGTGGGCGTCGTGGCCTGGATCGACATCGCGGCCGGTGACGTGACCGAGACCCTCGCGCGCTACCGCCGGTTGGACGGCGGTGAGCTGCTCGTCGGCGTGCGCGCGCAGGTGCAGGGCGAAGCCGATCCCGACTACCTCGACCGCCCCGACGTCCGGCGCGGCCTGGCCGCGGTCGGCGCCGCCGGGCTGGTGTTCGACCTCGTCGTGCGGGCCGACCAGCTGCCCGCCGCCGCCCGGGCCGCGGCGGCGGTCGGCGAACTCCGGTTCGTGCTGGACCATCTCGGCAAGCCCCGCATCGGCGCGGGCGAGGCCGGGCTGCGGTCCTGGCGGGAGCCGTTCGCCGCCCTGGCCGCCCGGCCCAACGTCACCGCCAAGCTGTCCGGGATGGTCACCGAGGCGGCCCCGGGCTGGACCGCCGACGATCTCGTCCCGTTCGTCGCGGTCGCCGTGCGGGAATTCGGACCAGAACGTTTGATGTTTGGCTCCGACTGGCCCGTGTGCCTGCTCGCCTCCAGCTACCGCGGCGTGCGCGAGGCCTTGGCCGGGGCGCTGCCGGCCCTGCCGGCGGCGCAGCTCGGCGAGATCTACGCCGGCACGGCGACGCGGGTCTACGGCCTGGCCGATCGGGTCAGGCCGGCTCGTGCGACGCCCGATCCGCCAGCACCGCGCGCAGCCACGCCTCCGAGGTGTTGACGTGCAGCAGCGCGCTGGCCTGCGCCAGCAGCTGGTCCCGGGCGCGCAGCGCCCGGTAGATCGCGTCGTGCTCCTCGATGGTGGTGTGCGCGGAGTTGCCCTCGATCAGCCCGCGCCACACCCGCGCCCGTAGCGTGCGGCTGGACAGCCCGTCCATCAGCGTGGTCAGGGTCTCGTTCCCGGTGGCCGCGATGACGGTGCGGTGAAACGCGGTGTCGAAGTGGATGAGCTTCTCGTGGTCCTCGGCGGCGGCGCGCATGTCGTCGAGGATCCGGCCGAGCTCGTCGAGCTGCCCGTCGGTCAGGCGCAGCGCCGCGAGGCCGGTGGCGACCGGCTCCAGCATCCGCCGGACCTCCATCACCTCCAGCAGGGTGTCGTCCTGCAGCAGCTCGACGGCCAGCCCGAGGCCCTCCAGCAGCAGGCGCGGCGCCAGGCTGGTGACGTAGGTCCCGTCACCGCGGCGGACGTCGAGGACCCGGGCTGATTCGAGGGCCTTCACCGCCTCGCGGACGCCGCTGCGCGACAGCCCCATCTGCGTGGCGAGCTGCGGTTCGGGCGGCAGCCGCGAGCCGGGCGGCAGCTCACCACTCTGGATCATCGCCCGGATCTTGGTGATCGCCTCGTCGGTCAGTGCCACCGTCTCTCCCTCGCGCACGCTCGGTCCACCGCTGCTCACTATAGAGACATCTGATGTCTGGTCGCCGAGAAGGAGTCAGGCGCCCGTCACTGCGGTATCGCGGTCCCGATCAGCAGCCAGGTGATCGCGGCGCACGCGGCGCCGATCGGCACCGCGGCGATGACGAGGGCCGCCGGCGACCACCACTCCACGCGCCGCGTCACGCGGGCCGGCAGGCCCTGGACGCGCAGCCCGGCCAGCTCCCCGCGGGGTGCGGTGATCGTCGTGACGGCCAGGCCCGCGACGCCGAGCAGCACCGAGAGTGCCCCGGCGAGCAGGAAGAACCGCAGGGCGAGGGCCGAACCGGCCCGGCCCAGGACCGCACGCTCGTCGGCGACGGTGCGCCGGCCGACGATGCTCAGCCCCGCCGCGGTGAGTGCCTCGGTGATCGATGCCGGGGCGTCGTGAGCGAGCCACACCTCACCGCGGCCGGTGAGCTCGTCGTCGGGCGATGCCCGGTCGGCCGCCTCCAGATCCACGAGGACGCCGCGCCGCCCGAGCCGGGGCAGCCGGTCGGCGTGCCCGACGACGGTTGCGCCGACCGGGCCGTCGAACGCGGCGTAGGCCCCGTCGGGCGGCAGCGGGCCGGTCGACACCACAGCGAGGGCGGCCGGGACATCCGGTGGGAGGAGGCTTCCGGCTTCGCGGCGCGGTGACGGCGGCAGCGTCACCTCGAGGCCGCCACCGGTGACGCCGGCACTCGCGCCGGCCGGCATCCGCCAGCCGGCGCCGAACGGCTGCCCCTGGACGGTGTGCAGCGTGAGCCGGGCCGGTGCTCCGACGTACGTCGGCAGCCCGACCTGCATCGACACGAGCCGGCAGCCGGCGGTGCAGGCCGGCGCCGGGGCGGTGTAGGTGTGCCGGCCGAGCGTGAGGGACCCGAAGCCGATCAGGACTCGCTGGACGCCGCCGGCCGGCGCGACGAGCGCCGTCAGCGTGGCCGGTTTGCCCGCGAGGTCGACGGCGGTCAGGTCGACGTCGATGCTGGCGCCGGTCAGCGTCACGCCGGGGCCGGCCGCCGGCCGGAGCCGGGACGCGAGCGCCGACACCGGTTCGGGCGAGGAGCCGGCGGGCCAGTACGCCACCGCGGCGAGCCGTGCCGAGTCGACCGCGAGGGAGGACGGCAAGGTCGTGCTGACGGCCGGGATCGGCACGGCCGCCATCGCGTACCGGCCCACCGGGTCCGCCGCCCGGGTGGCCCGCAGCAGCTGCGTCCGGGTGGTCTGGTCGATCATCAGGACGGTCGGCGCGCCGAGCGTCAGCTCGGCCCGGTACTGCTGCTCGCGGTCGGCGACCACCGTCGCGAGACCGGCGAAGCCGAAGGAGCCGAACGCCACGACGAGCACGACCAGGAGCCGGTGCGCAGCCGGGCGCCGGGCCAGCCGGAACGCGGTGAGCGCGGCGACCACGGCACCGCGGCGCAGGAACCGCCCGGCCAGCCGGGCCGACAGCGGCCGGAGCAGGCGGGCCGTGAGCAGCGCCAGCCCGGCGATGACCAGGGCCGGGGCGATCAGCGTGACCCCGGCCAGCACGCCGCTGCGCCGCTGCAGGATCGCGGCGCCGGCGAGCAGGACCAGGAGCGTCTCCACCACCAGGGTCCCCGCCCGGGCGGCGCCGCGGTCCACCTCCCGCAGCAGCGCGGCGACCGGCGCGCCGGCGGTGCGCACCTGGACGGCCACGCCGGCGAGCAGCGACCCGAGGACGGCGACGCCGGCGTACGGCAGCACGGCGGCGTCGATGCGGGCCGGGGCGGGAGCGACCGTGCCGACGATCAGCCGGCCCAGGAGCAGGCCGGGCGGGGCGCCGGCGAGCACGGCCAGCGTCGTCCCGCCGGCCGCGAGCCACCACAGGACCCGCCTGGGCACACCCCGCAGCGCGACGACCCCGAACTCGTGGCGGTTCCCGCGGGCGACGCCGGCGACCGCGAGCAGGATCACCGCCCAGGCGAGGACGACGACGGGGATCGCGGCCAGCGGCATGACCTCGTGGGCCTGCTCGCGGTTGCGATCGATGCGGTCGAGCAGATCCGGCAGCGCGGTGCTGACGCTGACGCGCCCGCCCTCGTCGCTCTGGGCTTCGGCGAGCCAGCCGCGCAGCGCCGGGAGCCGCTCGACGGTGATCGCGCCGTCGGTCGCGTGGGCCTCGAACGACTGCAGCTCGCGCGGGTGGTCGACGCCGGCCAGGGTGTTGCGTGCGACGTACAGCGGATCGTTCTGGTAGTCCTGCTCGCTGCGGGTGCCGTGCCCCCAGTACAGGTCGGCCGGGTCGCGCGGCCGGACCAGCCCGACCACCGTCATCGTCCACGGCCCGCCGGCGGGGACGAACACGTTGCTCGTGCTGTCGAAGGTGGCGGCCTGGTCGCTCACCCGGTCGCCGACGGCGAGCCCGAGCCGTTCGGCGGCCGCCTCGCTGAGGACCGTCTCGCCGCCGCCCATCAGGCACCGCCCGGCCACGACGACGACCTGCGCGCACAGATCCTCACGGAATGCGACCCGGCGGACCTGGTCGCCGCCGGCCCGCTCCCGGCCGGCCGGCATCGCCAGGAACTCGGTGCTGAAGACGCTGACGAACCCGCTGAGCCGGACCTTCTCGGCGGCGAGCCGCTCGAAGTCGTCGGGCATGGCTCCGCCCGAGGCTCGCTGCACGGGCGCCGACACCCAGATCGTGCGCTCGGCGTTGGCGGCGTGCCGGACCTCACCGGCGACCACCGCCCGGTCGATCGACGTCCGGTAGATCGGCGCCGCCACCGCCGCGGCCGTGGCCAGCACCGAGAGGAGCCACACCGCCAGTGCCTGGCCGCGCCGGGCGCGCAGCATCGCGAGCATCAACGCCGCCACGCACGCCCCCGGCCTTGGTACTGCGGGGCCAGCGCACACCCGCCGAACAGCGCCGCGACGACCGCCGTGGCACCGAGCAGGGCCAGCGCCGCCGCGCTGCGGGTGCCGTCCGAGGCCGGCCAGGCATCGGTGAACACCGGTATGGGCGGCTGGGTGATCGCCCGGGCCACGGCGGCGGCCAGTGCGCCGGTCAGCGCGGCCAGCGCGGCCGGGACCAGCGCCGCCCAGCGGCCCGCGGCGCGCAGCGCGCGGGCACGGCCCGGCTGCCGAAGGGGTCGATCGTGCCGGTGCCCCGGGCATCGGGCGCCGGCAGCGGCCCGGCGACCGCGGCCGGCAGCGGCACGGGCGCGTCGACGACGTAGAGCCGGCCGTCGACCGGCAGTTTCGACAGGCCGGCCGGGACGGCGGCGAGCGCGAGGCGCCCGTCGTACGAGCGCATGCTGATCGTCGCGGCGATGTTGCCGGCGCCGGTGCGCCAGCGGCCGGCGTCGGCGAAGACGGCCGGCGTGATCACGGTCTTGCCGTCGGCGTCGAGCTGCCGCAGTTCGACCGCGCGCCCGCCGAGCAGTTCGAACGAGACGAGCCGGCAGCCGGAGCGGCAGTCGGGCACGCTCGCGCCGGCCGGGCCACGATCGCCGTCGACGGGGGTGAACCGGGCGGTCACCGGGGCGCCGGTGGCCGCCACGACGAGCGTGGCCAGCAGCACCGGCGGCCCCGTCGGCGGGTCGGCGCCCGCGCCGGGCAGATCGTCGGCGGCCGGAACGCTCGCCATCAGGGTGAGGCTGGTGCCGGAGAACGTGATCGGTGGCGGGGCCGGTGGCCGCAGCCGGCGGGTGTCCAGCGATGCCGGGGCGGCGAGCACGTACGGCAGCCGGGGTGAGTCGACCGCGAGCACCGGCACGCCGCCCGGGCCGGACCCGGCGACGACGGCCATCGCCTGCCGCCCGCCCGGGTCGGCGGCGCGCACGGCGTTGAGCAGGCGAACCCGGTCACCGGACGCGACGGTGAGGACCCGCTGGCCGCCGACCTCGACCGCGGAGCGGTGGTGCCGGGCGTCGCCGGCCTCGGCCCAGTGCTGCCCGGCCAGCACGAGCAGGCAGCCGGCCGCGGCGAGCAGGGGCAGCATGCGGTACGCCGACGAGCGCCGGGCCAGCAGCAGCGCGCCGAATCCGGCCGCGACCCGCCCGTTGACGAGCGCCGAACGACCCGCGGCCGTCGCCGCGGGCACCAGGAGCCGGCCGGCGAGGATCGCCGCCGACGCGGCGAGCATGCCCGGGGCGAGCAGCTGCACGCCGAAGGGGCTGCTGGTGGCGAGGGTCTGGTAGATGCTCGCCGCGGCGACCCCGAGCACGCACACCTCGACGACGGCGGAACCGAGCCGCGGCGGCCGCGCAGCCGCGGCGTGCAGGAGCCGTTCGACCGGCAGCCCGGTTGTCCGCCAGTCGGCCAGGACCGCGGCGGCCAGGCCGGCGACCAGGACACCACCGGCGACCGGCAGCCGCTCCGGCCCGTCGGCGAGCATTCCGATGAGCGCGCCGGCCGCGGTCCCGGCCGCGATCGGCACTGCGGTCTGCCCGCTGGTGGCCACGAGCAGCCGCCAGCGCCGGGCCCCCCGCAGCGCGAGTCGCGCGAGGTCGGACCGGTGCTCCTCGGCGGCGTACCGCGCGGCGACCGCCATCGCGATCCAGCCGATGACGGCCAGCTGGGCCGCGGCCAGCCACACGCCGCGCGCCACCACCTGCCGGTCGGCGGCGATCCGTGCGGCGAGAGCCCCGCCGGTCGTGCTGACCTGGAGCGGGACGCGACGCATCCGGTCCACGGCGGCCGTGAGGTCGCCGCCGTGGGCGAACACCTGGGGGCTGAGCATCGCGTCGAAGGTGGCCCGGACCGTGGCCCCGGCGGCGGCCACGGTGTCGAAGGTCGTCCAAGCGGCGTCGCCGGCGGTGGTCCAGTACCAGGACAGCGGGTCGGCCGGGTGATAGGTGCCGGCCAGCCGGAGGGGCCGCCGCGCCGAGGCCGGGCCGACGGTCACCTCGATCCGGTCGCCGACGTGCACACCGAGCCGTTCGGCGCTCTGGGCGCTGAGGATCACGTCGCCGGTCGCTTGTGGACAGTGCCCGTCGATGACGGCGTTGGCGCAGAGTCCTTCGCGGTAGCGCAGCGGCATGGGCAGTTGCCGCTCACCGGCGACGACCGTGCCGGCGAGCTCGACGCCGACCGCCTGCCCGTCGACCGGCAGCGCCAGGGCCCGCCGGGCGGAGGCCGCGAACGTCTGCATGACCGTCTCGCCGGCCAGGTCGACCGCCACGGTGCCGTCCGCTGAGACGGTCCGGTCGACCGGCGGAGCTGCCGCGATGCGTGCGGCCGCGGCGGTGCCGGTGGCGCGCTCGGCGTACCAGGGCACGAGGCTCAGCCCGGTGCTGAGGAGCGCAGCGAGCAGGAACATGCCGGTGGACACCAGTCGGCGGGCGGCGATCGCCGACCAGATCAGCGCAATCATGCGCCGTCCCGATTCACCGGATCAGTGTATGGAGAGCCTCGCGCGAGGCGCGGCGGCGGGCCGGTGGTGTGCCACCGGCTCCGCTGAGGAATCCCGGCATCCCAAACGGCGATACATTGGCATCAAGAAACTGTTATCAATGCATTGCCGGCCGGGTCGTCGTTTGAAACTTCCGTCGTCCGGCCGGAAGTTTCGAGCGATGCACAACCGCTTTCAGGAGCGGATATGCGGCTCGATGGGCGGCTCGCGGTCGACGACAATTGTCGGTCGACTTGAATGTTTCGATGGGCTCTGGCAGCCTCCCGGACCTGGGCGCGAACGATTTGCTCGGCATCGCCGACGACGGGTGTGAGCGCTCACGCGATCGGTTTTGTCCCGGAAGTCAGGAGGCCAGCGTGGCTGAAAATCCCTCCGCCCGTCGTGGCGGGACTCGGCGGAAACCATCACGGGGCATCCGCGCGCTCGTCGCCGGCGCGGTCGGTGTCGTGGCGGTGGGTGCGGCTGTGGTGATGATGCCGTCGGCGAACGCCGCCGCGAGCACGCTCGGCGCGGCGGCCGCGCAGTCCGGGCGGTATTTCGGCACGGCGATCGCCGCGGGCCGGCTCGGCGACTCGACGTACACCACCATCGCCGGGCGTGAGTTCAACATGGTCACGGCCGAGAACGAGATGAAGCCCGACGCCACCGAGCCGCAGCGTGGCCAGTTCAACTTCAGCTCCGGCGACCAGATCTACAACTGGGCGACGCAGCGCGGCATGAAGGTCCGCGGGCACACCCTGGCCTGGCACGGCCAGCAGCCCGGGTGGATGCAGAGCCTGTCCGGCTCCAACCTCCGGCAGGCGATGATCGACCACATCAACGGCGTGGTGGGCCACTACAAGGGCAAGCTGGCGTACTGGGACGTGGTCAACGAGGCGTTCAACGAGGACGGCAGCCGCCGGCAGTCCAACCTGCAGGGCACCGGGAACGACTGGATCGAGGTGGCGTTCCGGACCGCTCGCAATGCCGATCCGTCGGTCAAGCTGTGCTACAACGACTACAACATCGAGAACTGGTCGTACGGCAAGACGCAGGGTGTGTACAACATGATCCGGGACTTCAAGTCCCGTGGCGTGCCGATCGACTGCGTGGGGCTGCAGACGCACTTCACGGGTGGGAGTTCGCTGCCGTCGAACTTCCAGACGACGCTGTCGAGCTTCGCCGCGCTGGGTGTGGACGTGGCGCTGACCGAGGTCGACGTCACCAACGCGTCGACGTCGCAGTACGCCGGGCTGACCCAGGCCTGCATGAACGTGCCGCGCTGTGTCGGTATCACCGTGTGGGGCGTGCGTGACAGCGACTCGTGGCGCTCCGGCGAGAGCCCGCTGCTGTTCGACGGCGGCGGCAACAAGAAGGCCGCGTACACCTCGGTCCTCAACGCCCTCAACGCCGCCGGCCCGACGACGTCACCCACGGCGAGCACCTCCCCGAACGCTCCCGGCGGCACCAACGAGATCGTGGGATCACAGTCCGGCCGGTGCATCGACGTGCCCAACGCGACCCAGAGCAACGGCACCCGGGTGCAGCTGTACGACTGCCACGGACAGTCGAACCAGCAGTGGACCTACACGTCCAGCAAGCAGCTGCAGGTGTACGGCGGCAAGTGCCTCGACGCCAACGGTGCGGCCACCGCCAACGGCACGGCCATCATCATCTGGGACTGCAACGGCGGCGCCAACCAGCAGTGGAACGTCAACGCCAACGGCACGATCACCGGCGTGCAGTCCGGGCGCTGCCTGGACGTCTGGGGCACCGGCAACGGCCAGCAGGTCCAGCTCTACGACTGCAACGGGCAGGCCAACCAGCAGTTCAGGCTCGTTTCGCTCGGTGGTCCCACCTCGCCGCCCTCGTCGTCGCCGTCGCAGTCCCCGGGCGGATCGTGCTCGCTGCCGACCTCGTACCGCTGGTCCTCGACGGGTGCGCTGGCCAGCCCGGCGAACGGGTGGGTGTCGCTCAAGGACTTCACCAACGTCGTCTACAACGGCAAGCACCTGGTCTACGGATCCAACGTCTCCAGCGGCGGGTCGTACGGCTCCATGAACTTCAGCACCTTCACGAACTGGTCCGACATGGCCTCGGCCACGCAGACCGGCATGGGGCAGGCCACGGTCGCGCCCACGTTGTTCTACTTCGCCCCGAAGAACATCTGGGTGCTGGCCTACCAGTGGGGTCCGAACGCCTTCAACTACAAGACGTCCAGCGACCCGACCAACGCCAACGGCTGGTCCGCACCGCAGGCGCTGTTCACCGGGAGCATCTCCAACTCCGGCACCGGCGTCATCGACCAGACGCTCATCGGCGACGGCCAGAACATGTACCTGTTCTTCGCCGGTGACAACGGCAACATCTACCGGGCGAGCATGCCGATCGGCAACTTCCCGGGCAACTTCGGCTCGAGCTACACGACGGTCATGAGCGACTCGCAGTACAACCTCTTCGAGGCGGTCGAGGTCTACAAGGTCCAGGGCCAGAACCAGTACCTGATGCTCGTCGAGGCGATCGGCAGCCAGGGGCGGTACTTCCGTTCCTTCACGTCCTCGAGCCTGAGCGGCTCATGGACCCCGAACGCCGCCACCGAGAGCAACCCCTTCGCGGGCAAGGCCAACAGCGGTGCCACCTGGACGAACGACATCAGCCACGGTGACCTGGTCCGCAGCAACCCCGACCAGACCAAGACCGTCGATCCGTGCAACCTGCAGTTGCTGTACCAGGGCAAGAACCCGAGCGCCGGCGGTGACTACAACCTGCTGCCGTGGCGGCCGGGTCTGCTGACGCTGCAGCGCTGAGGGCGTCGACGCGCCGCGGCGCCGCAGGTGCGCGCGGCCGAGCAGGAAGCGGTCGTCAGGTCGTCGCGGTCACTCATGCGGGTGACCGCGACGACCTGACACGTTCGTGACCGGTGATCGTGGCGACGCCGGTCGCAGGGCTGCGCAAGTGGATGTTTCACGCGTTCGCCACGGCCGGACGGTTGCGCGGGTCGCTGGAGTGGACCGTGCGCGGTCCGGCACCGATGATGAGCGCCAATCCCGTATCGCTCGACGCGAGTCGATGTCGCGTCCTGAAAGGAGTCTCCGTGTTCGCACGTCGCCCCCGTCGGCGCCGGGTCGTGGCCGCCGCGGCCGCGTCGGCCTGTGTCGCCTTCGCCGCCGGCTGGTTCGTGATCGGCTCAGCCTCGGCGGGAACGCTGTCCGGCACCCTCTACCGTGATCCCGACTCGCAGGTCGTGCGCTGGGTCTCGGCGAACCCGAACGATTCGCGCATGCCCGTCATCCGCGACAAGGTCGCCAGTCAGTCGCAGGCGCGTTGGATGGCGAACTTCAACGTGTCCACCGTGCAGTCCGAGGTCTCCTCGTTCGTGAGCGCCGCCAACGCCGTGAACCAGGTGCCGGTGCTGACGTCCTACGCGATCCCGAACCGGGACTGCGGCGGGGCGAGCGCCGGGGGCGCCCCCGACCTCAACCAGTACCAGCAATGGATCTCCGGCTACGCCCGGGGTCTCGGCAGCCGGACCGTCATCGTCATCATGGAGACCGACGCGCTGGCCCTGCAGACCTGCCTGAGCGGCACCGAGGTCCAGCAGCGCGACCAGGCGATCAGCACCGCGGTGCAGACGCTGAAGGCGGCGAACCCGAACGCGAAGGTCTACCTCGACGGCGGCCACTCCGCCTGGAACTCGGCCTCGGACCAGGGATCGCGGCTGGTCGCCGCCGGCGTGCAGTACGCCGACGGGTTCTTCACGAACGTCTCCAACTTCCAGCCGCTGGGCAACGAGCTCAACTACGGCCGCTCGATCATCTCGTACCTGCAGGGCCGCGGCATCAACGGCAAGCACCAGGTCATCGACACCAGCCGCAACGGCGGCGCGGCCGGCGACTGGTGCGCCGACGACAACACCGACCGCCGCATCGGCAACTACCCGACGCTGAACACCGGCGACGCCAACGTCGACGGATACCTGTGGATCAAGCCGCCGGGCGAGGCCGACGGCTGCGCCTACGCGGCCGGCAGCTTCCAGGCCGCCCTGGCCTACAGCCTCGCCGCCAGCGCGCCCTACCCGCCGGCCGGATCCCCGACCGCCTCGCCGTCGGCGAGCCGCTCCAGCAGCTCCCCGTCGGCGTCGCCGTCGGCATCCCGCTCGCCGAGCGCGTCGCCGTCGCCGAGCCGCTCGTCCGGCGGCGGTGGTGGCGCGTGCAGCGCGACGTACCAGATCGTCAACTCCTGGCAGGGCGGTTTCCAGGGCAACGTCACCGTCACCGCGGGGGCGGCACCGATCGGCGGCTGGACGGTGACCTGGACGCTCGCGAGCGGCCAGTCGATCACCCAGCTCTGGAACGGCACGCTCACCACCAGCGGCTCGAGTGTCACGGTGCGAAACCAGGCGTACAACGGCTCGCTCGGGGCGGGCGGCTCGACGCAGTTCGGCTTCACCGCCACCGGCAACGCCTCGACGCCGGCGCTCAGCTGCACCGTCTCCTGAGCTGATCCTCCCGGGGCGCGGGCCCTTCCGGGTCCGCGCCCCGGCGGCGACTTCGAGGACGCCGGATGGGTCGCGAAGATGCGGCGGCCGACGGCCGCCGCATCCCGCGTTCAGTGCTTCAGTGCTCAGTGCCTCAGCTTGTGCTGCAGGAGACCGACGGCCAGGTCCATTGACCGTTGGCCATGATGGTGACGCCGAAGTTGTTGCCGCTGCCGTTCGGTTTGCCGACCATCACGTACTGGCTGGGCCAGGTTGCGTTCACGTTCCAGGTCGAGCTGATCGTTGCCGGCGACGGGACGTTCATGGTCACGGTCCAGTTGCTGGAACCGGACACCGCGACGTTGAGGTTGTAGCGGTCGCTCCACTTCTGGCCCGCGGACAGCGTGGCCGTACAACCGCCACCGCCACCGCCACCGCCACCGCCACCGCCGCCACCGCCGCCGCCGCCACCGGAGCCCTCGCTGACCGTGATGTTCGAGCTCACGTTGCTCTGGTAGCCCTCGGTGGCGAGGATCTGGTAGTTCGGCGTGCCGATCTGCAGGCCGGCCGACCGCCATGCGTTGAAGTGGTTGGCCACGTTGATGGTGCCGCCCGTGCGCTTCTGCTGGCGGACGCTCCAGTACTGGTAGAACGTCGCAGTGCCGATGATCGACGGCTGATTGACCCGCTGGGTGCGGTAGATGTCGTAGGTGCTGCCGTCGGACGTGACCGAGCCGAGGCGCTGGGCGCCGGTGCTCGGGTTGTAGTTGCCGAAGTTCTCGACCACGTAGTACTCGATGAGCGGGTTGGTCGTCCAGCCGTACAGGGCGAGGTAGCAGTTGCCGCCGCAGTTGAACGAGCCGGAGTAGTTGACGGTGTGGGTGGTCGAGCCGGGATTCCAGCCCTTGCCCACCACGGAGTTGTTGATGCCGTTCATCTGGACGCTGTAGCTGCCGCCGGCGCCCAGATTCATGGTGACGTTGCCGCTGTCCTTCCAGTAGGAGAAGAAGTAGCCGTTGTGGGTGCCGGTCGTGTTCGACGTGACGGTCCGGTCGGACTCGGCGTGGGCGGTGCCGGCGACGAACACTGTGACGGCGGCGAGCGTGACGGCGCTGGCCGCGCTGATGAGCAGCCGGAGCCGCCGGCGCCGGTGGCCGCCGGGTTGAGCGGGTGTGTCGTGCATGGGTGCGTCCTCCTCGGTTGGGCGGGCGAGGTCGCTCGACGAGTACCAAGGCACCGAGGGCTCGTCCGTGCGGTTGGCGGCCGACTGGACTATCGATGCCGATCGAACGATGAGCTAGCGAGATTATGAGCAGGGGATCGCCGGTCTGGCAAGAATTATCGGAAGACTTCCGGATGTACTTGTAGGCGCAGTCGAAGCGCTTGCGTCGTATAAGTACAGCTCAAGCCAGTCGCGCAGCCCCTGCGTGCGGCGAGGCGCGGCGCGTTGAGGCACTTGGTGCCATGCAAAGCGGCGAAAGTTTCGAGTCGCTTTCGGCCGTTTGGGGGACCATGTCGTTCGCGCGTGGGGGTGTCAGATGGCCGAGCTCACGCGCGGCGCCGGAAGCGGACTGGTCGCAGCGGTCGCCGCCGCGTATCGGGCGGCCACGGCCCTCAGGCCCAACGGCTCCGCGCGGACGTGCCCTTGGACCCTGCCCCGGCGGTGCCGGCCGGTCCTACGTTCGGGCTGTGACGTTGTGGTGACAGGACGAAGGAGGCCTGTGATGAGCCGTTGGGACGTCGCCGATGTGATGACCGTCGGCGCGGTGTCGGTGCAGGAGGACACGCCGTTCAAGGAGATCGTCGACCTGCTGGAGGCGCACGAGATCAACGCGCTGCCGGTGGTCGACGCGTTCGACCGGGTGGTCGGGGTGGTCTCCTCGGCCGACCTGATGGCGAAGATCGAGTTCGCCGGCGACGACGACCGGGTCCGGTTGTTCGAGACCCGGCACACCCGCCAGGCGCGCGGCAAGGCGCACGCCACCGCCGCGGGTGAGCTGATGCACGCGCCGGCGGTGACCATCACCGGCCGCGCCTCGCTGCCCGCCGCCGCCCGCGTCATGGAGTCGGCCGGGCTGAAGCGGCTGCCGGTCGTGGACGACCTGGGCCGCCTCGTCGGCATGGTGACCCGGCGGGACCTGCTCAAGGTGTTCCTGCGCTCGGACGAGGACATCCGCCGCGACATCCAGGACGCCGCGCTCGCGGGCCTGGTCGGGGTCGACCACTCCCAGTTGCGGGTCGAGGTCGACGACGGCGTGGTGACGCTGCTGGGGCAGGTCGAGCGCGCCTCGCTGATCCCGTCGGTGATCCGGCAGGTCGAGCGGACCGACGGCGTGGTCGACGTCGTCAGCCACCTGTCCGCGGTGGTCGACGACGGGACCCTGCCGTATCAGGCCCCGGTCATGTTCTGAAGCCGTGATCACCGCAGCTGGTGCACCTTCGGTGGGCGCGGCGGGCGAGCTGGTCGGACCCATGGACGAGCTGCCGCCGGGTGACCTCCCGGCCCGGGAGGCCACCCGGCGGCCGCGCAGATCCCGCATCGGCAGCTCGAACGGCGGTGCCCCCGCCGGTGCGGCCGGAGCCTCAGGCGTCCCGGCGCTCGTGCGCGATCAGCACCGGGCAGCCGGCGTGCTGCATGAGCTGCTGCCCGACGGAGCCGAGCAGCAGGCCGCCGAAGCCGCCGTGGCCGCGGCTGCCGACGACGACGAGCTGGGCGGTGTGCGAGACGCCGACGAGCACCTTGGCCGCCCGGCCGGCGGCGACGAGCGCCGCGACCCGCACGTCCGGGTGCTTCTGCCGCCACGGCGCCAGCGACGCCTGCAGGGCCGCGCGCTCGAACTCCTCGACGTCGGGCAACGGCAGTGACGGCTGGGCCGGTGTCACGTGGGCCCGGACGGCGACCAGTTCGGCGCCGCGGTCGCGGGCCGCCTCGAAGGCCAGCGCCAGGGCCTCCTCGCTGGACGCGGAGCCGTCGACGCCGACGACGACCGGTCCGTCATCGGCCGCCGCGCGGCCCCGCACCACGGCCACCGGGACGTGTGCGTGGGTGGCGACCTGCTGGCTCACCGAGCCCATCACCAGGTTGGCCAGGCCGCCCGCGCCACGGCTGCCCACGACCAGCAGCCGGGCCCCGGCATCGCCCAGGTCCAGCAGTGTCGCGGCCGGCAGGGCGTCCACGCTGAGTCCGATGACGTCCAGGCCGGGGACCCGTTCGCGAACCGAACCGGCGATCTGCGCGACGAGCTCCTCGGCGGCCTCCCGGGCCGCCTCGGTCTGCTCGGCGAGCGCGGCGTAGTAGGCGCCCGGCCACACGATCTGATACGCATTGACAATCTGCAGCTGGGCGCCGGTGCGCCCGGCCTCGTCGGCGGCCCACTCGACCGCCCGGCGGGCCGGCTCGGACCCGTCATAGCCGACGATGACCCGCGGCGGGTCGACGTTGACATGCATCGCTACCTCCTCGAAGTGCTCGCCTTCAGGTTCGGGCGGACCCGGCCGGCGGGCCAGGGACCTCCGGGTGCCGACGGCGGGCCGGAAGTCCCGTGCAGCGGGTGTCGGAGCCGGTGGACCCGGCGGCGTGCGGCCGGTACGTCCTGGTGCGGCGGGCACCCTGGCTGCGGTAGTGCGGCCGGTGCACCGTCCGCCGGCCCGCGACCTCACTGGCAGGTGATGCCGGCATCTCCAGGCCGGCCGCACCATGCCGCCCGCCGTGGGTGAGGAGCGACACCACGCACGGATCGGTCAGGGCCGCTCTCGGCTCAGTTTGAGCAGCAGCTCGGCGAGCTCGGCGGGCATGGTGATCATGCAGTCGTGGCCGGTCGGCAGCTCCCACACCTCGTCCGCCGGCGGCACGGGGCGCCGCGGCGGGGCGTCGGCGGTGCAGTGGATGTGCGTGCGGGGGATCGCGTGCGCGGCGGGATCGTCGAAGGCGACCGGCTGCTGCAGGCAGCGGACCGGCTGGTCGGAGAGCATCGTGTCCAGCCAGGCGAGGTCGGCCGGGTCCGTGACGCCGAAGGAGCGGGACATCGGCGGGATGCGCCACGGTGTACCGCTGCGCGCCGCCTGGTCGATGAGGTGCTGGGTGGCCGGCATGACGTCGACGGCGCTCTCGCCGTCGCGGGGGGCCATGGCATCGAGGAAGACGAGGCGGGCGATCGTCCGCGGCACGCGGTTCGCCGCTGCGGTGATGACCATGCCGGCGTAGCTGTGACCGACGAGGATGACGTCCTCCAGGTCGTCGAGTACGCGCACGACGTCGTCGGTGTGCGTGTCGAGCCCCACCTCGGGGCCGAGCAGGTGGATGCGGTCGCCGTAGCCGGTCAGCGTCGGCGCGATAGCTCGGTGTCCGGCGGCGGTCAGCCGCGGCACGACGCGGTCCCAGGCCGCCCCGCTGTGCCATGCGCCATGGACGAGTACGTACGTGGACATGCCTATCCTTCGGTGTGTGGGGGAGCTGCCCCCATGCTCGGACAGGCGTCACGCACCGGGCAATATGGCACATTCCGGTGCCTCGGTTCTCTGGAGGTAACCATGCGCAGCGGATGCCGCCCGCTGATCGAGGACAAGTGGTCACTGCTCGTCATCGCCCTACTGGGCCCCGGGCCGAGAAGGTTCACCGAGCTCAAGCGCGGTCTGGACGGCATCAGCCAGCGGATGCTGACGGTTACCCTGCGCAATCTCGAGCGCGACGGCATCCTCGTGCGCACCGTGCTCGAGGTCATGCCCCCGCACGTCGAGTACCGGCTCACCGAGATGGGCGTCACCCTGCTCGAGGCGGTCGAGCCGATGATCGCCTGGGGGAGGGAGAACGTCGCCCGGGTCGAGAGCGCCCGCGCCGACTACGACGCCCGGACCGCCGTGGCGTGAAGCGCGCACAACCCGGCATCCGATCGAAGCGGTGCGGAAATTGTCGGGCGATCGAGGTCGATGCCGTCGCACGATGGGGGGCGTGGACGACACGACCCTGGTATCCCGGTTTCTTCGCGACGGCTTCGTGAAGGTGGAGGGTGCCGTCGCGCCGCGGGTGGCCGCGGACTGCGCGCGGCTGCTCTGGCGGGAGACCGGCTGTGCACCGGACGACCCGGCGACCTGGACGCAGCCCGTGCACTGGGTGGCCGGCATGGCGCAGGGGCCGTTCGCCGCCGCGCCCAACTCCCCGTTCCTCCATCACGCATACGACCTGCTCGTCGGCGCCGGACGCTGGGAGCCGCGCTACTCGCTGGGCACGTTTGCGCTGCGCTTCCCGCACGAGCAGGAGCCGGACGACGCGGGCTGGCACATCGAGGGCAGCTATCTGCCGGAGGGTGAGAGCTGGTACTTCACCAATCTGCGCTCACGCGGCCGGGCGCTGCTGATGCTGTTGCTGTTCAGCGAGGTCGGCGAGCAGGACGCCCCGACCCGCATCCGGGTCGGGTCACACCTCGACGTGCCGAAGGTGCTGCAGCGATACGGGGAGGACGGGGCGAGCGGCCTCGCCCTCGCGCCCGAGCTCGTGGCGGCCTCCGACCACCGGCCGCTCGCCCTGGCCACCGGTTCCCCGGGCGACGTCTTCCTGTGCCACCCGTTCCTGGTCCACGCGGCGCAACCGCACCACGGGGTGCGCCCGCGCTTCATGGCCCAGCCGCCGCTGCTGCCGGCCGCGCCGTACGAACTGGAGCGCGCCGACGGCGCGTACTCGCCCGTGGAGATCGCGATCCGCCGGGGACTCGGACACGAAACCCCCGCCGGGTAGCCATGGCACGCGCGGCAGGCGCCAGGCGGGTGAGTGGCCGCAATGCGCGGTTCCAGGAGTGGGAGGCTCTCCTGGGCAACCGGGCCAAGCGGCGGCGGCGCGGTGAGTTCCTCGTGCAGGGCGTGCGGCCGATCACCCTGGCCGTCGCCCGCGGGTGGCCGGTCCGGGAGCTGCTCTACGACGCCGGCGCTCGGCTGTCCGGCTGGGCCCGCGAGACCCTGGACACGGTCGGGGCCGAGCGGATCGCCGTCTCCTCCGAGCTGATGCGGGAACTGGGCGGGAAGGACGACGCGGCTCCCGAGCTGCTGGCCGTGGTCGCGATGCCGGAGGACGACCTGGGCCGCATCCCGGTCGGGCCGGCCATGCTCACCGTCGTGTTCGACCGGCCCGCCAGCCCCGGCAACATCGGGACCCTCGTGCGGTCCGCGGACGCCTTCGGCGCCTCCGGTGTCATCGTCACCGGGCACGCCGCCGACGTGTACGACCCGAAGGCGGTCCGGGCGAGCACCGGCTCGCTGTTCGCCCTGCCCGTGGTCCAGATGCCCTCGCACCAGGCCGTGCTGTCCTGGGTGGCCGGCCTCCGCGCCGACGGCATCGCCATGAGCATCGTGGGAACCGACGAGCGCGGCGCCCTGGCCGCCGCCGACTACGACTTCACGCGGGCCACCCTGGCCCTGATCGGCAACGAGACCACCGGCCTCAGCTCCGGCTGGCGCGCGGCCTGCGACCAGTTCGTCCGGATTCCGATGGTCGGGTCCGCCAGCTCCCTGAACGCGGCGAGCGCCGCGACGGTCGTGCTGTACGAGTCGGCGCGCCAGCGAACCGCGGCCGCCTGGCACGGCTGACCCGGCGAGCAGCCTCGCCGCCCGGCTGTCTTCGTCCTGCGGCACCAACCTCGCGCCTGCTCTTCGTGTCGCGCGACGAATCTCGGCCCCTGTGACGTTGCCTATATTTCACCCACTCGTAGGCGGCGTTGCTAAGGAGCTGGGCTCATGGTGCGCACAACGAACGGCCGCACGGCCGTTGCAACCCTCGCCGCGTTGGCACTGGGCGTCTCCGCCGCCGGCTGTGGCGGCTCGCCGGGCGGCGACCGGGGAGCCAAGGGCGACGGCACGGTCACGATCGCGGTGAACGGCGATCCGGGCACGCTGAGCCCGATGCAGACGCTGGTCGGCACCGCGCTGTCGATCAACCGGTTCGCGTACGCCTCGCTGGTGTCCATCGGCGCGGACGGGCAACTGCAGCCGGCGGTCGCGACGAAGTGGACCGCGACCGCGACCTCGGCGACGTTCACCATCCGCGACGGGGTCACGTGCCAGGATGGCAGCCGGCTCACCGCGGCCGACGTGGCCGCGGAGTTCAACTACATCGGCGACCCGGCCAACAAGGTGCCGCTGATCGGGCTGACGGTCCCGGGCGGCGCGAAGGCCACCGCGGACGACGCCGCGAACACCGTCACGGTGACGGCCCCGTCCCCGGCGCCGTTCATCGTCCAGAACACGGCGCTGCTGCCACTGCTGTGCCAGAAGGATCTCAAGGAACCGGCGGCGCTGGCCAAGGCCTCGGCGGCGACCGGACCGTATCAGCTGAGCGAGGCCGTGCCGGGCGATCACTACACCTATGTGAAACGCGCCGGCTACACCTGGGGCCCGGGCGGCGCCACGAACGCCGACATGCCCGCCAAGGTCGTGTTCAAGGTCATCACCAACGAGACGACCGCGGCCAACCTGTTGCTCAGCGGACAACTCCAGGTCGCCCAGATCCTCGGAGCCGATGGCGACCGGCTCGACGCCGCCCGGATGCAGCACCAGGACGCCGGCCTCCTGTTCGGGCAGCTGATCTTCAACGAGGCCGGCGGCCACGTCACGGCGGACGAGCCGGTCCGCCGGGCGCTGGTCCAGGCGGCCGACCTCAAGCAGCTCGGATCGGTCGCGACGAGCGGCCGGCCCGCCGACCCCAAGCACATCGGCGAGCTCGACCCGGCCCCGTGCGGCGACGACGTGGTCTCGGGCAACGTGCCGCCGCACGACGCCGCGGCCGCGGCCGCGGCGCTGACCGGCGCCGGCTGGGCCAAGGACGGCGGCGGCATCTGGGCCAAGGGTGGCAAACAGCTCACGGTCGGCTACCTGTACTCCACGGCGATGGGCCCGGCGGTGGCCTCGGCGAGCGAGCTGGCGGCCAAGCAGTGGACCGAGTTCGGAGCGAAGGTCGTCAGCCGGGCCGTCGACCCGGCGAACCTGATGAGCACGCTGTCGGGCGGCGACTGGGATGTGGCGTGGCAGCCGTTCAACGTGTACTCCCCGGACCAGCTGGTGCCGTTCTTCTCCGGCCCGCGCCCGCCGCAGGGCAACAACCTCGCGGGCATCGCCAACCCGGACTACGACGCCGGGGTGCGGCAGGCGATGGCGACGCCGGGAGCCGACGGATGTCCACTGTGGACGAAGGCCGAGTCGGCGTTGGTCAAGCGGCTCGACGTGGTGCCGTTCGCGATGAACACCACCCGGTACTACGGCAAGGGCGTCACGTTCCAGGCCGACGGCGCGGGCGTCGTTCCCGGCACCCTGCGGGCCGGCGGCTGATGTCCTTGACCGTCGCGGTGCGCGCATCCGAGGGCGCGCGCACCGCAATCCGGCACCACCCGTGGGCCGCGTTCGTCCTGCGCCGGACCGGCCGGCTCGCGGTGTCCCTGTTCGTGCTCGTCACGGCGTCGTTCGCGATGATCCACCTGATCCCCGGCGACCCGGTCAGGGCGGCGCTCGGGCCGTCCGCGGACCCGGGCCTGGTCGCCGCGCAGCGCCACGCGCTCGGGCTCGACGAGCCGCTGCCGGTCCAGTACGCGCACTTCCTGGGCCAGCTGTTCACCGGGCGGCTCGGCGACTCGATCAGCAACCAGATGCCGGTGTCCGAGGTGATCGCCGACCGGCTGCCGAACACGCTGTCGATCGCCGTCCCGGCCTTCTGCCTCATCATGCTGCTGGCGATCCCGATCGGGATGGGCGCGGCGGTCTTCACCAGGGACGGCCGCCGGCGCCGCGCCGAGCTCGGCTTCGCCGCCGTGACCGGTGTCGTCTCGGCGGTCCCGGAGTTCCTCCTGGCGGTCGGGCTGGTCGCGGTGTTCGCGGTGGCGTGGCCGATCCTCCCCGTGGCCTCGCAGGACGGCCCGCTGTCGTACGTGCTGCCGGTGCTCTCCCTGACGATCGTCCCGGCCGCGGCGCTCGCCCGGATCGTGCGCGTCGAGGCGCTGCGCGTGCTCGGCGAGGACTACATGCGCACCGCGCGGGCCAAGCGGCTCCCGGCGCGGCTGCGGTACCTCCGCCACGCTCTTCCCAACCTGCTCACCGCCTCCCTCACGGTCGGCGGGCTGCTGTTCACCTCGCTGATCGCCGGTACCGTCCTCGTCGAGAGCGTCTTCGCCTGGCCGGGCCTGGGCTCGACGATCGTCCAGGCGATCACCGCCCACGACTACCCGCTCGTGCAGGGCGCGGTGCTCGTGTTCGGCCTCGGCGCGCTGCTCATCACGTTCCTGGTCGACGTCGTGGTCGCGGCCGCCGATCCACAGTCCACGATCCGGGGGAACTAGCCGTGCGGCACCGGCCGGGCCACAGATTGGGGCACACGCTGTGCACGCCGGTGGGCGTGGCCGCCGCCGTGGCGGTCGTGTTCCTCGTGCTGGTCGCGGTGTTCGGCCCGATGCTGCTCGGCGCGAGGGCGGATGCGGTCGACACCGACGCGATCAACCAGAACCCGGGCGCCGGCCACCTGCTCGGCACCGACGCCCTCGGCCGCGACATCGCCGCCCGGGTCGTGGTGGCCACCCGGCTCTCGCTGGAGCTGGCGCTGGGCGCCGCGGCGATCGGGGTGACCGGCGGCGCGCTGCTGGGCGTCGCCCCGGCGCTGTCCGGCCGGCGGCTGGGGCGGCTGCTGACCGCGGCGGTCGGCATCCTGGTGGCCTTTCCCAGCCTGTTGTTCGTGCTCTTCCTCGCCACCATCTTCGGCGTCGGGGCCCGGGGCGCGATGCTGGCGATCGGGCTGGCCCTGGTCCCGCCGATGGCGCGGCTGGTGCAGAACCTGACGGCCTCGGTCGCCGGCTCGGACTACGTCGCGGCGGCCCGCGTGCTCGGCGTCGGCCGCTGGCGCATGATGACCCGGCACCTGCTGCCGAACGTCGCCGAGCCCTGCCTGCTGTTCGCGACCGGCGCCACGGCCGGGTCCCTGGTCGCGTTCGCCGGGCTGTCGTTCCTCGGGCTCGGCGTGCAGCAGCCCGACTACGACTGGGGCCGGCTGCTCAACGAACAGCTCAACCGCGTCTACGTCAACCCGCTCGCCGCCCTCGCCCCGGGCGCGGCGATCGTCGCCACCGGGCTGATGCTGGCGCTCGTCGGGGAGGCCCTGGCGCACGCCGGCGGCCGGCGGGCGGGCGGGGCGGCACCCAGGTCCGGCCGCCCGTCCGGCACCGTGACCGCGAGCCGGAGCATCGCCACCGACGTCGAGACCCTGGTGGAGGTGCGGGACCTCACCGTCGGGTTCGGGGCCGGCCGGGCCGCGGTGCGCGGGGTCTCCTTCCGCATCGCGCGGGGCGAGGCGGTCGGCCTGGTCGGCGAGTCCGGCTCCGGCAAGAGCCTCACCGCGCTCGCCCTGGCCGACCTGCTGCCGGCGACCGCGACCGCCACGGCCGACACCATGGTCGTGCCGAAGGCCGGCACCGAGACGGCCGTCGTGTTCCAGGACCCGATGACCTCGCTCAACCCCGCGCTGCGCGTCGGCCGGCAACTGGCGGAGGTGGCCGAGGTCCACCGGCGCGCCCCGCGACGCCAGGCGTGGCGGTCGGCGGTCGAGCGGCTTACCGCCGTCGGCATCCCCGGGGCCGAGCGGCGCGCGCGGCAGCGCCCGCACGAGTACTCCGGCGGCATGCGCCAGCGCGCCATGATCGGCATGGGCCTGATGGGCACGCCGCGGCTCATCATCGCCGACGAGCCGACCACCGCGCTCGACGTCACCGTCCAGCGGCAGGTGCTCGACCTGCTCGCCGGGGTGCGCCGGGACAGCGGCGCCGCGCTGCTGATGATCTCCCACGACCTCGGCGTCGTGGCGCAGGTGTGCGACCGGGTGCTGGTCATGTACGCCGGCGTCATCGTCGAGGAGCTGCCGGTCGCGGACCTGTTCACCGGCGCCCGGCATCCCTACACCCGCGCGCTGGCCCGGGCGGTCCCGACGATGTCCACCGACCTCGAGGCCGAGCTGGCCACGATTCCCGGCCGCCCGCCGCAGCCGGGGGAGCGGATCGTGGGCTGCCCGTTCGCGCCGCGCTGCGCCCGCGCCGCCGACCGCTGCCGGAGCGAGGCGCCGCCGACCGAGCGCCGCGACGACGGCGAAGGCAGCGTGGCCTGCTGGTTCCCGGTGATCGCGCGGAAGGAGACGATCGGATGAGCGCCCTGCGGGTGCACGAGCTCACGGTCCGGTACGGCCGGATGACGGCCCTGGACCGGGTGAGCCTGCAGGTCGAGCACGGCACCGTCACCGGGGTCGTGGGCGGCTCGGGCTCCGGCAAGTCCACCCTCGGCCGGGCCGTCGTCGGGCTGGCCCCCGTCTCCGGCGGCCGGATCCTCGTCGACGGCGCCGACGCGAAGACCCTCCGCCGCCGCGGCGCGCACCCCGTGCAGCTGGTGTTCCAGAACCCGTACGCGTCGCTGGACCCGCGGATGACCATCGGCGCGTCGGTCGCCGAGGCCCTGCCGCGGATGCCCGGGCCGCGGCGGCGGGACGAAGCGGCCCGATACCTCGACCTCGTCGACGTCGACCCGGCCTACCTCACGCGCACCCCCGACACGCTGTCGGGCGGGCAGCGGCAGCGTGTCGCGCTGGCCCGGGCGCTGGCGGCCCGGCCGCGGCTGCTGATCGCCGACGAGATCACCTCGGCGCTCGACGTGTCGGTCCAGGGAGCGGTCCTCAACCTCCTGCGCCGGCTGCAGCGCGACGCGGGGTTCGCGATGCTGTTCATCTCCCACGACCTCGCCGTGGTCCGCTACCTCTGCGACCGGATCGCGGTGCTGGACGAGGGGCGGCTCGTCGAAAGCGGCCCGGCGCACGAGGTGCTGCGCGATCCTCAGCATGAGACCACCCGCACGTTGCTCGCCAGCATCCCGGCCCGACCCCCGGTGCCCGCAGACCAGGAGGCCGCGGCATGACCCGTTCGATGACCCCGGACGACCTCTACGACCTGCGGCTGCCGAGCGACCCGCAGCTCTCGCCCGACGGCGAACGGGTCGCCTACGTGCTGACCGGGGCCGACCGGGCCGCGGACGACACGACCGGCGAGGTGTGGGAGGTGCCGGTGACCGGCGGGGCACCGCGCCGGCTGACCGAGGGGCCGGCCGACGCCGCGCCGCGCTGGTCGCCCGACGGCACGACCCTCGCGTTGCTGCGGCACGGCGGGCTGTGCACGCTGCCGGCCGACGGCGGGGAGCCCACGCGCCTCGCCGGCCAGGGCGCGCGGTCGCCCGCCTGGAGCCCGGACGGCACGAGGATCGCGTTCGTCGCCCCGGCCGGCGCGCCCGACCGCACCGCGCCGGTCGTCATCGACCGCCTCGACTACAAGACCGACGGCGCCGGCCGCACCGCCCCGGTCCGGACCCACCTCTTCGTGGCCGACGTCAGGACCGGCGAGGTCGTCCAGGTCACCGCCGGGGACTACGACGCGGCGTTCCCGGTCTGGTCGCCCTGCGGCGCGCGCCTCGCCTTCGCCGCCGCCATCGGCGAGCAAGCCGACCTCTCCACCGCCAACGGCCTCTACGTGGTCGAGGTCGCCGACGCGGGCGCGGGACGGACCGCCGAGCCCCGCCTCGTCGGCTCCGCGACCGGCATCGCCATGCCCTGCGCCTGGTACGCCGACGGATCCGCGCTGCTGGTCGTCGGCCGGGCCACGGCCGACATCGGCATCCTGCGCCTGATGCGCCAGCCGCTCGCCGGCGGCCCGGCCGAGGTCCTCACCGCCGGCCTGGACCGCAACGTCATGTACGGCCTGCCCGGCTACCCCGGCGCCGTCCCGTGCTTCGCCGGCGCCGACGTGCTGTTCGCGGCCCGCGACCGCGGCGTCTCCCGCCTCTACCGGCTCCGCGGCGGCACCGCCGAGCAGATCCCGCAGACTGCGGCGTTCGGCGTCAGCGGGCTCTCGGTCGCGCCCGCCTCCGGCCGGGCCGTCACCGTCGTCGCCGACCGGGCGCGGTTCGGCGAGATCGCCGTCGTCGACCGGGCCGGCGAGGTCACCGTCCTGACCGACCATCAGGCCCGGTCGCTGCCGGACGTCGAGCTGATCGGCTGCACCGAGCGGGACTTCGTCATCTCCGACGGCACACCCGTGCACGGCCTGATCATCCGCGACCCCTCCGCCCCGCGCGGCGGCCCGCTCCTGCTCGACGTGCACGGCGGCCCCCACAACGCCTGGGCCGCACACGCCGACGCCGTGCACGTGTACCACCAGACGCTGGCCGCCCGCGGCTGGACCGTCCTGGCGCTCAACGTCCGCGGCAGCGACGGCTACGGTGAGGACTTCTACCGGGCGGTTGTCGGCGGCTGGGGCGAGCACGACGAACGGGACTTCCTCGAGCCGGTCGCGGCGCTGATCGCCGAGGGCCTCGTCGACGGCGAACGGGTCGCCGTGACCGGGTACAGCTACGGCGGCTACATGGCCTGCTGGCTGTCGGCCCGGACCGGCACCTTCTCGGCCGTCGCCGCCGGCGGTGTGGTCAGCGACCTGCTGAGCGTGTCCGGCACCTCCGACGAGGGCGAGGCGCTGGGCCGCCTGGAGATCGGCGGCGGCCGCGACCGGCTGGTCGAGCTCTCGCCCCTGACCCACGTCGACGGGGTGCGCGCGCCCACCCTCATCCTGCACGGCGACGCCGACGAGACGTGCCCCGTCGGCCAGGCCGAGCAGTGGTTCCACGCCCTGCGCACGCGCGGCGTCCCGGCCCGGCTCGTGCTCTACCCCGGCAGCAGCCACCTGTTCATCCTGAACGGACAGCCGTCGCACCGGGCCGACTACAACCAGCGGGTCGCCGACTGGGTCACCCGGCACATCAACGAACCCGAGGAGTGACAACCATGATGTACGCCGAGCGCCTCGCCGCGCTGATCAGCGAGCACCGGGTGGCCGGGGCGAGCCTCGCTGTGCTGCACCACGGCGACGTCGTCGCCGAGGCCGCCGCCGGGTTCGCCCACCGCGGCGCCGGCATCGAGGCCACGACCGACACGGTGTTCCAGATCGGCTCCATCACCAAGGTGTGGACCGCCACCGTCGCCATGCAACTGGTCGACGAGGGCGTGCTGGAGCTCGACGCGCCGATCCACCGGGTGCTGCCCGAGCTGCGACTGTCCACAGAGGAGCTGACGGAGGGCGTGACCGTGCGGCACCTGCTGTCGCACACCTCCGGCATCGACGGCGACTTCTTCGCCGACACCGGCCGCGGCGACGACAACCTCGAGCGCTACGCCGCGCTGCTGCGGGACGTGGCCGTGAACCACCCGCTCGGCGTGACCCAGTCGTACTGCAACGCCGGCTACAGCCTGCTGGGCCGCGTCCTGGAGGTCGTCACCGGCGTCCAGTGGGACCAGCTGATGCGCCAGCGCCTCTTCCAGCCGCTCGGCCTGACCCACACCGGCACCCTGCCGGAGGAGGCGCTGCTGCACCGGGCGGCGATCGGGCACGGCGGCGAGCCGCTCACGCCGGTGCCGATGTGGGGCCTGATGCGCTCCGCCGGGCCGGCCGGCCTCATCCACGCCACGGCGCGCGACGTGCTGCGCTTCGCCAAGCTGCACCTGGACCGCGGCGTCACCGGGGACGGCACCCGGCTGCTGAGCGAAAGCTCCGCCGCGCTGATGCGCCAGCCCCAGGTGGCCATGCCCGACCCGTACGTGCTCGGCAAGCACTGGGCCCTGGGCTGGTTCCTCGACGAGTGGGACGGCACGACGGTGTACGGCCACGACGGCGGAACCATCGGCCAGTCGGCCTACCTGCGCGTCCTGCCGGAGCTCGACCTGGCCGTCGTCCTGCTGACCAACGGCGGCGGCTCGGCGGCGCTGTACCACGAGCTCTTCGCCGAGATCGTCCACGACCTGGCCGGCGTCACCATGCGCCCGGCCGTCGGTCCCTCGCCCGAGCCGCTGCCGTTCGACCCCGCGGACTACGTGGGCCGCTACGAGCGGGCCGGGCAGCACCTGGAGGTCCTGGAGCGCGACGGCAAGCTGTACCTCGTCTCGAGCAATGTCGGCCACCTGGCCGCCGTGGCCGGCGAACAGCGCACCGAGCTGGAGATGCACACCTTCGAGCAGGACGCCTTCGTGGTCATGCGCCACGACGTCGGCATCCACTTCCCGGTCGTCTTCTACAACCTGCCCGACGGCTCCCGCTACCTGCACCACGGCGTGCGGGCGACCCCGAAGGTCGCCTGACGTGCCCCACCCCCTCCAGGCGCTGCGGGTCCGGCTGCCGGACCTGCTCGCCGACCTGGAAGCGCTCGTGCGCGCCGAGTCGCCGACGGCGGACCGCGCGGCGGCGGCGCGCTGCGCGGACACGGTGGCGGCCCTCGGCGCCCGCCTGACCGGCGCCGAGCCCGAGCGCCTGGCCGAGGGCGGCGGCGCCCAGCTGCGCTGGCGCTTCGGCGCGGGGGACCGGGTCCTGCTGCTCGGGCACTGCGACACGGTCTGGCCGCTCGGCACCCTGGCGACCCACCCGTTCACGGTGGCCGACGGCCGGGTGACCGGCCCCGGCTGCTTCGACATGAAGGCCGGGCTGGTCCAGATGTTCCACGCGCTCGCGGTGCTGGACTCCCTCGACGGCGTGACGGTGCTCGTCACCACCGACGAGGAGCACGGCTCCCCGGACTCCCGGGACCTGATCGAGGCCGAGGCGCGCCGGGTCCGCGCGGCGCTGGTGCTGGAGGCCAGCGGACCCGGCGGCGCGCTGAAGACCGCCCGCAAGGGCATGTCCACCTACGACCTGCGGGTCGCCGGCCGCGCCGCACACGCCGGGCTGGACCCGCACCGCGACATCAACACGACGATGGAGCTGGCCCACCAGGTCCTGGCGATCGCCGGCATCGCCGACCCCGCGTCCGGGACCACCGTGACACCGACCGTCATGGCCTCGGGCACCACCCGCAACACGGTCCCCGACGCCGGCGTCCTCCAGGTGGACGTCCGCGTCGCCACGCTCGCCGAGCAGCACCGGGTCGACGCGGCGATGCGAGCCCGGCAGCCCGTCACGCCGGGCGCCCGGCTCGAGCTGGCCGGCGGCCCGAACCGGCCGCCGCTGGAGCAACGCGCATCCGCCGGCCTCTTCGCCCGGGCCGCACGGATCCACGAGGAGCTGGGGCTCGCAGCGCTGCACGGACTCGCCGTCGGCGGCGCCTCCGACGGCAACCTCACCGCCGGCGCCGGCACACCGACCCTGGACGGCCTCGGCGCCGTCGGAGGCGGCGCCCACGCCGACGACGAACACGTGTCGGTCGAGCACCTTCCGCAGCGCGCGGCGCTGCTTGCGGTGCTCGTGCGCGACCTCCTGGCGCCCGCTTCGAAGGACTGACATGACAGATCACCACCCCGACGTCGCCACGGCGACCCCGCCCACCGCCGGCGCCGAGCACCTCATCAAGGCCACGGCGCTGGCCCAGGCGACCGCGGACGCCGCCGGCATCACCGTCGCCGAGCTCGCCACGATCGAGCAGATGACCGAGGCCTGCGCGCTGCTGGACCACATCTGGCGGCCCGACCCCGGCGACCCGCTGATCACCCTGAAGCTGCTCAAGGGGCTGTCGCACTCCGGCAGCTACGTGGCGGGGGTCTTCGCCGACGGCAGGCTGGCCGGGGCCTGCGTGGGCTTCCTGGCGGCCGACGGCCTCCACTCGCACATCGCCGGCATCGACACCACGCTGCGCGGCCGCCACGCCGGGCTCGCCCTCAAGCTGCACCAGCGGGCCTGGGCGCTGCGCCGCGGCATCGGCCTGATCAGCTGGACGTTCGACCCGCTGGTCAGCCGCAACGCCTACTTCAACCTGACCAAGCTCGGCGCGGTGCCCACGCGCTACCTGGCGAACTTCTACGGCGCCATGCACGACGAGATCAACGCCGGCACCGAGACCGACCGGCTGCTCGTGCACTGGGACCTCACCCGGCCCCCGGGCGTCGCCCCGCCGCCGGTGGGCGGGGCGGTGGCCGGCCTCAGCGTCGGCCCCGACGGCGGCCCGGTCCGCGGCCGCGTCGACGGCCACCGCGTGCTGGTCGCCGTGCCGGACGACATCGAACGGCTGCGCCGCGCCGACCCGGCCGCCGCGGGCCGGTGGCGAGCCGCGACCCGCGAGGTGCTCGGCGGGCTGATGGACACCGGGCACACCGTCGCCGGCTTCACCCGCGACGGCCGGTACGTGATCGAAGGGCAGCAGAGGCGATGAGACTGACCGGCGTCGAGCTCCGGCAGATCGCGGTGCCGCTCGTGGCACCGTTCCGGACCTCGTTCGGCACCCAGCACGCGCGCGAGATCGTCCTGGTCCGCGCGGTGACGGACGACGGCGAGGGCTGGGGCGAGTGCGGGGCGATGGCCGCGCCGCTGTACTCCTCGGAGTACACGAAAGCCGTCGCCGACGTGCTGCGCGACTACCTGATCCCCGCGCTGGCCGAGGTGGCGCAGCTCGACCCGTGGCGGGTCGCGCCCGCGCTCGAGCCGGTCAAGGGGCACCGGATGGCGAAGGCGGCGCTGGAGACCGCCGTGCTGGACGCCTGGCTCCGCGCGCACGGCATCTCCTTCGCGACGTGGCTCGGCGCGACCCGGGAGCGGGTCGCCGCCGGCGTCTCGGTCGGCATCATGGACTCGATCCCGCGGCTGCTGGACGCCGTCGGCGGCTACCTCGCCGAGGGCTACGTCCGGATCAAGCTCAAGATCGAGCCGGGATGGGACATCGAGCCGGTGCGGGCCGTGCGGGAGCGCTTCGGCGACGAGGTGCTGCTGCAGGTGGACGCCAACACGGCGTACCGGGTCGCCGACGCGCACCACCTGGCCCGGCTGGACCCCTTCGGGCTGCTGCTGATCGAGCAGCCGCTGGACGAGGAGGACATCCGCGGCCACGCGAAGCTGGCCGAGATCGTGCGCACGCCGATCTGCCTCGACGAGTCGATCGTCTCCGCGCGCTCGGCGGCGGACGCGATCGCGCTGGGGGCCTGCTCCGTGGTGAACATCAAGCCCAGCCGGGTCGGCGGCTACCTGGAGGCCCGGCGCGTGCACGACGTGTGCGTCGCCCACGGCGTGCCGGTCTGGTGCGGCGGCATGCTGGAGACCGGCCTCGGGCGCGCGGCGAACGTGGCCCTGGCGGCGCTGCCCGGCTTCACGCTGCCCGGCGACACGTCCGCGTCGGATCGCTACTACGCCACCGACATCACCGAGCCGTTCGTGCTCGCCGACGGGCACCTCGACGTCCCGCGGGAGCCGGGGCTCGGCCGCGAGCCGATCCCCGAGCGGCTGGAGAGCGTCACGGTGACGAAGGAGTGGATTACCGTACGATCATGACATCCCCACGGGCCGTGCTGGGACGGATCCTCACCGACCTCGGCTCGACACTGGTCGAGCTGGTGGCCGGGCGCGCGGACCCCGACCGGCCGGTCACCGGGGTGCTCATCCACGACCCCGGCGACGAGTCGGCGCGGCTGCCCGGCGCCGTCGTGCTCGGCGTGGGCGTCTACGGCGCCGAACCCGTCGCCGCCCTCATCGGCCACGCCCGGGCGATCGGCGCGGCCGCGCTGGTGGTCCGCTCGCCGGTCGCCGCGGAGGGCCCGGTCGCCGAGGCCGCGGCCCGCCACGACCTGCCCGTGCTCGGGCTGACCCCGGGCGCGTCCTGGGCCCAGGTCGCGGCCCTGCTGCGCGCCCTGCTCGCCACCGACGAGGTCGGCACGGTCGGGCGCCCCGGCGAGCCCGGCGGCGACGACCCGCTGTCGGGAGACCTGTTCGCGATGGCGAACGCCGCGGCCGGCCTCGTCGGCGGCCCCGTCACGGTCGAGGACCGCGGCGGCCGCGTCCTGGCCTTCTCCAGCCGGCAGGAGGAGGGCGACGAGGCCCGCATCGCGACCATCCTCGACCGGCAGGTCCCCGCCGAGAAGCTGCGCGCGCTCGAGCAACGCGGCGACTTCCAGAATTTGTACCGCACCGACGGCCCCATCTACATCGACGGCATCGCGGGCAAGCCCCGGGCGGCGATCGCGGTCCGCGCCGGCGGGGAGATCCTCGGCTCGATCTGGGTCGTGGTCGACGGGCCGCTGTCCGAGGTCCAGGACCGGGCGCTGCGCGAGTCGGCCAAGCTCGCCGCCCTGCAACTGCTGCGCCGGCGCAGCAGCGCGGACGCCGAGCGCCGGCTGCGGGCGGACCTGCTGGCGACGGTGCTGGAGGGCGGCGCGGGCGCGTCCCGGGCCGCCGCCCGGCTCGGGCTGACCGGCGAGCCCGCGTGCGTGCTGGCCGTGCTGGCCGTCGACGCGAACCCGCCGCCCCGCGACCCCGCCCCGGCCGTCACGCCCGACCGGGTGGCCGCGGGCGACCTGCTCGCCGGGGCGCTGGCCCTGCACCTCAGCGCGATCCACCCGCGCACCGCCGTCGCGGGCCTCGGCGGCGTCATCTACGCCGTCCTGCCGACCACGTCCGAGGCGCGGGCCCAGCGCATCGCCGAGGAGTTCCTCGGCCGCATCGGCACCCGGGTGCCGGCCCTGATCGGCATCGGCCGGGTGGCCGAGCGCCCGACGGACCTGCGCCGCTCGCGCGCCGACGGCGACCGCGTGCTGCGGGTGCTCGCCCGGGGGCACTCCCGGCCACGGGTCGCGCGGCTCCCCGAGGTCTACGTCGCCTCCCTGCTGGAGGACCTCTCCGATCGCATCGCCGCCGAGGAGGGCGTTCCGGACGTCGCGGTGGTACGCCTGCGCGCGCACGACGCCCGCCACCAGACCGCGTTCACCGAGACCCTGGCGGCGTGGCTGGACAGCTTCGGCGACGTCCCCGCCGCCGCCGCGGCGGTCCACGTGCACCCCAACACCTTCCGCTACCGTCTCAAGCGGATCGCCGAGGTGTCGGGCATCGACCTGGCCGACCCCGACGACCGCTTCGAGGCGATGCTGCAGCTGCGGCTCGGCCTGGGCGAGCAGCCGACGTGACGGCCCAGGCTCCGAAACGGTGCCGCCCGGACGATCGCGTGCCTCGTCATCGGCTATCTGGCGCTGCGCCGCCGCGACATCACGGAGGCTGACCCACCATGAACCGCACCACGATGCGCACCCGCGTCCCCGGCCCGGCCGCTGCCGTCCTCGCCGTCGCGGCCGGCAGTGGCGGCGAACACGGTGCGGACCGGGTGCCGAGGCGACGGTGAGCGCCATGCGATCCGGCTCGAAGCGCAGCACCGAGGCGTGTGCCGGGGAGATGGTCCCGTGGCGCCAAAAGCGCTTATCCGTTCCCGTGCGGGGAAGATCGCACCTCAACCGGTGAGCGGCCCAGCCCCGCGCCGATCCGGCCACAAGGTGAGTCTCTCGTGAAGGTGGGCCCTGGCCGTGCGTGGTTTCTGGGATGCGCTGGCAGACGGCATCGGTCATGTGACAGCGGCCGAGTGGATCCAGATCGTCTCGGCCGTCGGCGCGGTGGCCGCTGCCGTCGCCGCCGCCTCGGCCGCTCGCTCGGGGCGTGCCGCGGCCCGGACCGCGGCCAAGCAGCTGCCGGAGCTGCAACAGCAGGTCGAGATCAACGCGGCGCAGGCCAAGGCCGCCGAAGAGCAGGTAGGCCTGGCCCAGGAGATGCTGAAAGCCTCCACGGCGATGGTCGCGGAGGCGGCACGCGCCCGGACCGACGAGCGGGCTCCCCTCGTCGTCGCGCTGCTCGAGGTGCCGAAATGGCCCCCGCTGATCGACGCGACGCGCGATCGGATGCCCTATGAGGGCGAGTTGCGGCTGCTCGACCATCGTTGCCTGGCGCAGTCCGAGGCGGCCTCGCCGGCGCAGATCTTCGCGCGCAACGGGGAGCGCAAGGGGCTCTTGTGGTTCCAGACCCGCGGCGTGCTGATCAACGAGGGCGCGACCACCGCACGGGTGCGGCTCGACGACGATGCGCAGTTCGTGGAGGAGACCGCCGCGAGACGGGAGCGGCTCCTGCGCCCGGGAGAGGTAGCCCAGTTCGAGTGGGGCGCGGGCCACACGATCGCGGAGTGGGCGGAGGCCCGCGAGAAGCCCGACCCGCCCAACCCGCTGGGCGCCTGCTTCATGACGATCACCGTGTTCGACTCGTTCGAGCACGGCATCTTCGACCACATCCACGTCGTCATGAGCGGCCGGCCGATCGTGTCGGTGGACGGCTCGTTCGACGAGGTGCGGCTCGCGTCGCGGGAGTCCGAGGCGGACATGGGCGTCACGGTCTTCCCCACCCGGCGCACGTACCGCTCCGACGGCCCGCGACGGGACCCGCTCCCGTGGGACGGCACGTATGCGGCCTGGTGGAAGGAGCGGGGACGACGCACCACCTGACACCGGCCTGGGGCTATCGCCGCAGGCCTGCGAGATGAACGTCGAGTAGCCGCGGACGCCAGCGCGAGGCGGCGGAGCATCGAAGTCATGCAACGGTGTCTGCCACTCCGACTGGTCGTCGAGGTCCGTGAACAGGCCGCGCACGTCGCGGCGCTTGCTCAGGGCCTGCGGTGTCAGCCCGAGCAGGCTCGCGACCAGGGTGTCGCACTGCTTGCCCAGGAAGGCCTGCTGCGACTCATACGCCGGGTACACCCCGTCCGGCTGCTCGATGGAGCCGGCGTACTCGGCGTCGTGCAGGGTCGCGCAGTCGGCCCGCTTCTGGCTGGCGCCGTCGTAGAAGCCCTGCGGGTCGGAGTCCCGGCCGATCAGCGCCGCACAGCGCTGGGCGACCTTGCCCGGGGCCTGCGGCGGCCAGGTCGCCCTTCAGGGTGCCGGTGCGCGCGAGGGAGGGAGCGGACCAGTCGGTGCGCTCGAACTCCGCGATGCCGCACACGTAGCCGTGGGCACCGGCGGCCCGGTCGGCACTGGCGGGGCGGCCGATGTGCAGGAAGAGCCAGCCGTTGTGCCAGTCGGCGCCCAGGTACGCGGTGGCGGCATTGCCGCACTCGGCGTACGTGGCGCGCAGCGCCCCGCTGCCCCAGCCGGGGACCTGCGAGCCGTCGAGGAACCGGCCGGTGCCCACCACCTCGAGCTTGTGTGGCGTGTCGCAGCCGACCTCCTTGGCGACCGGGTCGGCCTTGTCGGCGTACGCGATGTTGCCGCCCGACGTCAGGCACCCAGAATCGATGGGACGAACGCGTCCGGCGGGCCGTCAATCGGCTGATGCACAAGCAATTGCGGCGACGGTACGGTGCGTGTGCGGGCCGATGCCGGGGGTTGCCGACAGGCGCCGAGGTGGCTCGTGTCCAGCTACTTCGGCCCAGGGGGTCCGGCAGTGAGTGTGCGCGACGGCAGGAGCGGCAGGACGGGCACGCGGCAGCGCCGCCGGCGGCGCAGTCTGCTGCTGTGGCTCTCCGGGGCCGACATGGACACCCTCGCGCAGGCCCCGCGGGAACGGCGCAAGTTCGTCGGCGTGGGCGGGATCGTGCTCACCACCGCGGTGCTCGCCTGCGTGTCGGCGTCGTTCGCGCTGAGCAAGGGCGCGCGCGCCCCGCTCTACGCGGCGATCCCGATCGGCCTGCTGTGGGGCCTGGCCATCATGAACCTCGACCGCTGGCTGGTGACGGCGACCCAGCGGCGACCGAAGTGGTGGCAGAACCTGCTCACCGCGCTGCCCCGCATCCTCATGGCGCTCGTCATCGGCGCGGTGATCTCCACGCCGCTGGTGCTGTGGCTGTTCCGGCCTGAGATCGAGGCCCAGCTCAATACCATCCACCAGCGCAAGCTCGACGCGCACCAGCAGAGCCTGCTCAATGACGCACGGTTCAAGGACATCCCGGCGCTGCAGCAGCGCATCGCGACGAACCAGGCGACCGCCGACGGCCGCAGCGCCGCTACCGACGCCGACCCGACCGTCAAGGACCTCCAGGCGAAGTACGACGACCTGGACAAGCGGTACCAGGCCGCGCAGGCCGAGGCGACGTGCGAGTTCGACGGGACCTGCGGCAGCAAGAGCTTCGGCGGTGGCCCGGCCTATCAGCAGAAGAAGGCCGTCGCCGACGACCTCAAGCGCCAGCGCGACACGGTCGGCGGCCAGCTCGAGCAGGCCCGCAAGAACGCCGCCGACCAGCAGGCCAAGGACGCCGGCCAGCAGCGCGCCACCGCCTCCGAGGAGGTCAGGAAGGACCAGGCCGAGCTCGACCGGCTGCAGAAGCTGCGGCAGTCGGAAGAGGACCAGTTCAAACGGGACACCGCCAACGACACCGGCCTGCTCGCCCAGCTCGACGCGCTCAGCGAGCTCACCGGCAAGAACGCGACCCTGCAGGGCGCCTACCTCATGCTGCTGCTGTTCATCACGACGATCGAGGTGCTGCCCGTCGTGGTCAAGTTCCTCATCAACCTGGCCCCGCCGACCGCGTACGACACCATCCTGGAGAAGTCCGAACAGGCCGACGTCTTTGCCGCCGAGCAGGAACTGGCGCGGCGGCAGAACCTCGCCAAGTACGCGGCCGACAAGCGGCAGGAGCGCGAGGAAGAGCTGCTCCGCGAGCGCATCGACCGTCTCGACACCCTCGACTCCGCCCCCGGCTTCCCGGGCGCCGACATGGGCGGCGAGGCGACCACCGGCGGCTGGATCAGCCGCTGGTTCCCGCCGCGCCAGGCGCGACCGACGGGCCGCTACCAGCCGTGGCCTGCCGCCGAGCAGCGCACCACCCCGCTGCGCCGGCCCGGCGGCGACCGCAAGGAGGACGGCGGCGAGGACCAGCTCACCGAGCGCTGGACCTACGACCGCTGAGCCGTGCTGCCGGGCGAGCTACTTGGTGATGCTGAGCACGACGTCGATGTAGCCGAACTTCTCCCGATCGTCCCAGTGCGCGTCGCCCGTGACGGGCACACCCTTGAGTTCGGCGTGCCGCTTCGGCAGCGCACCGCTGACCTGCTCGAGGCAGCTCTTGGCGGTGAGCTCCCGGTCGGCGTAGCAGTCGAGCTGGATGCCGGCGAGCTTGCCCGGCCGCAGCTTCAGATCGTTGATCTTGGCAAAAATGCTGTCGACCGCCGCGTTGGTGTTGTTCGCCGTTTCCCATCGGACCTGGAAGGAATCGCTGGAGATGACGCCGGCCGGGGGCGACGGCCGGGCCGGCGAGGCGCTCGTGGAGGCCTCCGAGCCCGGCTCCGCGACGGGTGAGCCGACGGGTGACGGTGTGGCGGACGCCGACGCCGGAGCCGCCGGCAGGTGTCGCGAGGCGGGGCCGTTGAACGCGAGGCCGATCACCACCACCACGATCACCACCACCATGAGCACCACGACCAGAGCCCTCCGCCGCAGCATGCCCGCGCCGGCCCGGCGGCGTTGACGCCGGCGCTGCGACCACTCGCGCAGCGGGGCGAACCAGTCCCGCCGCTCGCGTGGCGGCGGCTCCGGTAGCACCGGCACCTCGATGCCGACCAGGCCGACCTGCTCGACGAGTTCGGCCAGGGCGTTGCTGACCAACGGCCGGTGGCCGTTGAGCTCGTACAGCGCGCTGACGCCGGCCGACAGGACCCGAGAGCGGAAGACGTCGTTGAACTGCCCGAAGGGGAAGCCCAGGTTGACCTCGGCCCACCACTGAGTCCGGTCCCCCTTCTGGCTCTCGAGGACGCGCCGGGCCAGCCGTGGCAGCTCGGCCCCGTCGCCGCGGTCGGCTCTCGTCGCCCGGTCCATCACGATCATGAACCACCGGGCCGCCTCCGCCGTCAGCGGCCGCCGCATGCCGGTGACCGCGGCCGTCAGCAGCCCTTCCGGGTCGGTCGAGCGAAGGACGCCCTCCTCGGCCTCCGCGGACACGTTGGGCGCCCCGGCGACCTCCCGCAGGATGCGCGCCGGGTAGAAGTTCGGGTGGTCCTCCCACGGCAGCTCCAGCGCCGCGACGAACGGCTCCGCGCCGGCGAGGTTGCGCGGGTCGTGCAGGACGCCGCCCGCGCCGGTCATGGTCAGCATCAGGGTGACCCGGTCGCGCTTCTCCGGCAGGTACTCGCGGACGAGGTCCGGCGCGATCCGGCCGAACGAGGTGGTCTGCCGCCCGGTCGGCACCTCGAACACGTTCTCGGCCGGGTGCGTGCGCTGCCGATGGAGGAGGCCCTCGACCAGCTCCTGCGCCACCGTGGAGCCGGGATCGGCCGACAGGTACCGCCGCGCGTCAGCGGGCGCCTCCGCCGCGAACTCGACCACCGCACCGGGGGCGTGCGCGTGGAGGTTGGCCCGGCCCTCGGCGGTGGCCATCACCCGCGGCACGTCCTCGGGCGACGGTGCCTCCAACGGCAGGCTGGCGACCATCTCGTCCAGGAACGCCGCGAGGTCCGCGGCCTTGCTGCGCCGGCGGAGCTCCTCGAACGCCGACCCGGGTTTGAGGTCGACGGCCAGCTGCACGAGCCGCTCGAACGCCCGCCTCTGCTCCCGGCGCAGACCGGCGAGCAGCCGGTCGGCCGAGTCCGGCAGACTCTTGGCGGCCACCTGGGCGGCCAGGCGGGCGATCGGGTCGGCGCTGTAGATGTCCCTCGGCGCGCCGCCCGCCACGAACATGTCGGCCGGTCGGAACAGGCACGTCGACCACACCCAGCGCGCGGCGATCGCGCTCGGCAGCGCCGTCAGGACGCGCTCAATGACCTGGGCGTTCTCGGCCGGGGGCCGGGGCACGAACAGCCGGGCCTGCTCGTCGCCGATGCCCGCCAGGATCTGGGCGATGGTGTCGGAGAACACCCGGAAGCCCTTGTCCCACTCGGGGACCACGGTCCACGCCGCGGCGACGCCGGCGCGCCAGACCTCGGCCGGCGGGACCTCGAACGGGGCGAAACCGAAGCGGCAGCCGCCCGCCATGCCGAACTGGCGCTCCTTCTCCGCCTGGCCGTCGGCGCCGACGCGGTTGCCGCGGCCGCGTTCGACGAAGCACCACTGATCGCCGAGGCCCTCGACGGGCACCGCGCGCAGCGTCCACAGTGGATGGCGCAGCGTGGTGTCGACGCCGTTGGGCACCTTTTCGCTGTCCAGCAGCGACTGCGCGGCGGCCCAGAACCGGCGCAGCCCCGGGTGCGGGGCCTCGTCGCCGAGGCGCTCGAAGCCGTTGCCGGTGTCGGCCCACGCGACCCAGACGAGGTTGCGTGCCACGGCCGAGCGCGAGCCGGTCCGGGCGCCCGGCGGCTCGATGGCCTGGGTGACCTCCGACGGCGACTCGGAGGCGGTCGCGTCGCGGGTGGCGGGTCCGGCGGGCCGGGGGCGTTGCGGGCGGTCGGCGGAGGGGTCCGTGGCGGCGGCCGGCGCGGGGGAAACCGGGCGGCCGGGCGGCGCCACGGCACGGGCGGTCGGCACCGACGCGCGGGCAGCCACCCGGTCGGTGCGCGCGGCCTGCGGGGACGGCCGTGGCCCGGGGCGGGGGCCCTGCGCGGGCAGCGCGGGCAGGGCGGCCAGGAAGTCAGCGAGGTGCTCGGCGCGGCTGGCGCGCACCAGCCGGTCGACGTCCTCGGTGACCCCGCCGAGCTGCGCGGCCAAGCGCTCGAAGGCGGCCTCGATCTCCGGCGTGGGCCGGGCCGGGGCGGGCAGCCCGCCGTCGTCCGGGGCACGGCCGGCGACGTAGCGGTCGGCGGTGCCGTACAGATGGGTGGACCACAGCCAGCTCGACGTGACCCGCCAGGGCAGGACGCCGAGCACGGCCTCGATCAGCGCGGCGTTGTCGCCGGCGGACGGCGGCAGCGCGATCCGGTCGCGTTCGGCGGCGACCCCGGCGAGGATGTCGCGGGCCAGCGGCAGATCGACCGGCCGGCTCGCGGAGCGCGTCCAGGCCAGGTCGCGCCCGGCGCGCCACACATCCACCGGGTGATGGCGGCTGAGCTTGACGAACGAGGCCCGGCAGCCGCCGCCGGGTCCGAATACGCCGTCGCGGCCCTGCTCGACGAAGCACCACATGGCGCCGAAGGGCTCGACGTTGAGGTGCACCAGGGTCCACGCCGGCACGCCCGGGTCGAGCATCACGTCGGCCCGGACCACCCCGCGCCGGAACAGCCCGGCCTCGGCGGCCTGCCGGAACGCGCGGTACTCGGCCGTGCCGGCGTCGTTGCGGGCCGCGAACAGGCCGCCGCGCTGCTCCCACTGCAGGGACGCGGCGAAGAACTCCCGCGCCGCCGTCATGCCCGCGCCTTGCGCAGCGACGCGAGGAGCAGCTGGATCAGGGCCGCGGACCGGTCGCCCATGCGCGGGAAGCGCTCGTCGGGCTCGAGCGGCTCGAGGTGGTACACCGCCGCATCGCCCGCGATCCGCTCGGCCCGCGACACCGGCACGGTCGCCAGCGGCGAGCACAGGAAGAAGCGAATTCGCTGGTTCTCGAGCATGAAGAGATGGTGCAGTGCCGCGTCGTGGCCGAGGCCGTAGGCGACGCCGCAGCCGACGGCGGACATGACGAGGTCGCGGATCAGCATCCGCTCGCCCGCCCCCGGCTGGGTGGACTGGTCCTGGTGCTCGCCGATGGACAGCACGTCGATGCGCACCCCGGACAGGGCCATGTCGCCGCTGCCTGGAATCCTGACCGTGTCACGCGCGCCGCCGTGCACCAGTTGCCAGAACGCGTCCTCGTTCGAGTAGTGCTTCAGCAGCCCGTCGGCGACCTGCATGACCCGCCGGTCGCGCACGTCGGGCTGGACGGTCGCGGACGGCAGCAGGTAGTGCAGCAGCTGCCGGGACTGCTCGTCGGCCACCAGGTCCATGGCCGCCCAGCGCCGCGCGACCGAGGCCAGGTAGGCCGCGACGCCGTACTGCACGAGCCCGGGCTCGCCGAGCCCGTCCAGCGGCCGCTGCTTGCGCAGCGCCGCGTGGATGAGATCGCACTTGGACACGGCGACGAGCATCTCCAGCGGGCGGCCGTGCTCGGAGACGTACGAGCTGTCCCGCAGGGTGAGCGTGCGGCCGATCTCGAACTGGGTCTGCTCGCGGCCGGCCCGGACCCGGTTGCGGCTGTCGACGCGGGTGGTGCCCGGGCGCAGGCTGCCGTCGAGGATGCGGTCGTACTCGTCCCGGCCGCTCTGCTGCGGGTCGCTGGCGAGTTTGTCCAGCGCGGCGGCGGAGACCGCCGGGTCGATCACCCAGATCAGCGCGTCGAACGAGCGCAGCATCGCGCGCTCCCTCGTCCGGCCCGGTGTCATCGCGTGGTCGCGCGGCCCGATGTCGGGAGTGAACAGCTCGCCCGGCAGATCGGCGATGCCGGTCCAGGTGACCCGGGTGCCGCTCGTGGTGCGGATGACCAGCGGCTGGCGGAAGCCCATGCCCCACCGCTCGGCGCGCTGCTCGCCGTCGACGACCGTCAGCCGGATCGTCTCCCGGACGGCCTCGAGCACGTCGGGCAGCAGCGTCTCCAGCAGCGCCGCCGGCCGCGTCTCCTCCGCGGACGTGGGCTGCATCGGGCGCAGTTCGGAGACGGTGCGGCTGTACTCCGCTGAGCGCAGATCCAGCGGCACCTGCTCCAGCGGGTTGAGCTGATGGCGCCGGACCCGGCTGCTGTTGTTCTCCGGCCAGATGTTGCGGGTGTTCGCCAGCTCCTGGCTCAGCATGCGGATGAGCAGATAGGTCTTGCCGCTGGCCAGGGCGCCGACGGCGGCGACCATGTTCCAGCGGTCGACGCGGCGGCTGGCGTCGGCGGCCGGGCTGTTGTGGTGCAACCCCGGCGCGGACCGGGGGAAGATGTGCCCGTCGCCGCAGATGACGTAGACGTACTCCACCTCGTGTTCGACGAACCGGGGCGCGGTCGAGGTGGCCGGCGGGTAGTTGATGCCGATGACGGTCAGACGCCAGGCGTAATGGTCCGACGCGTCCGACGGGCCGATGTCCAGCTGGAAGCACGGCGGCGACAGGAACCGGCCGCTTCTCGCGTCGACCGGCACGGTGTCGCCCAGCGGCGCCCCGCACACCGGGCACCGACCGCCGAACTGCTCATACGCGGCCCGCTGGTCCAGGCCCGCGGCCCGCCGGGTCCGCCCGGTCACCCCGTCACCGCCGCGTTCGCAAGCGCCGGCCCGACGATCGGACCGGGCCTCACGTGAACACCGCCAGCAGCAGGCCTGCGAGCACGCCGACCACGCTGCCGCCGACGAAACCGAGCGTGCGGCCCCAGCGCCGGCCCGCGCTTCCCGCGTCGTGCAGGTACCGCGCCAGGTAGGGCTCGACGTCGTCGATGACCGCAGGCGTGGCGTGCCGGCCCTCGTCGAGCCAGCCCGCGAAGCGCGACTCGATCGCCGCGAACTTCTCCGCCGGCCCGCAGGCCTGCACGACCCGCCAGCGCAGGCGCCACCATCGCTGTACCTCGGCCAAGGCCGGACTCCTCTCCACCATGTCACAGCCCGAGGGCGTTGAGCAGTGTGTACACGAGCACCCCGACCGGCACCGCGACGAACGCCGCGAGCGTGGCCGCGCGGGTCGCGCTGCGCCGGGCCGCGCTCAGTCCCGCGTGCTCAACCGCCTCGTAGCCCCGCCGGGCCAGGTCCTGCCGCCGGGCCGGGCCGCGGTTGACCCGCTCCCAGATGCTGTCGAGCTGGTCGCGGTACGGCGCCGGGTCGCTGCGCTCGAACGGCCGCTTCGGCGTCTGACCGACCACGCAGGTGCCCTCGGCCTCGAGGACCCGGCCGAGCCACTCCTGCGCTGACCACTTCGGCGACTCGACGGCCCGCCCGAACGGCTCGGCGAGGGCCTCGATGAGCGGCGCCCACTGATGCCGGTCGGTGTCCGGCCACAGCTGCCGCAGCGCCGTCACCACCGCATCGCGGTCGTCGGCGGTGCGGGCGTCGCCGCGCACGCCCTCCATGTTCGGCGTCACCGGGCTGCGCAGCAGGACCCGGTCGACCCACTCCTTGCCGGCGAGCGCGGTGAGCACCACGACCGCGAAGCCGAACCGGTCGTGGGCGCGCAGCACATCCGCGTCGACGCCGTACTTGTTCACCTTCGGGTCCGCGAACCATTCCGCCAGGGCACGGTGGTGGTACGGCGGCGTCGGGCGGACCATGAACGGTGGCGGGTCGACCTGGCAGACCGAGTCGGTGTCGATGAGCACGTACCCGGAGACGTCGTGGATGTTGTACTGGCACACGTTGTCGGGCTTGATGTCGCAGTGCACGGTGCCGAGGCGGTGCAGCGTGTCCAAGCCGATCGCCATGCGCTCGAAGTCGCGCAGGTGCTCGGTGGCCGGCCACGGGTGGAAGCCGTCCCAGTTCAGCTTGGCCATCTTGGGGGAGATCGCCAGCAGGTACCGCTCCGGCTGCGGCGGGTCTCCGGTCACCCACGGCGGCAGGGCCTGGCGCACCCGGTTGGCGATGTCCTCCGCGGACGCGGCCAGCTCGGTGCGGACCGGGCCGATGTTCTGCTGCAGGCCGTCGCAGCGCACGATGTGCACGGGCACGGCGGCCCACGGCGGGTCGACCTGGATGCGGGCCGCTCCCGGCAGCTGCGCGTTGGCCAGCTGGATGCGCCCGGCCTGCTGGCCGAGGTGGCGGCGCAGCAGCTCGGCCTCGCCACTGTCCCGGCAGCGGTAGATCTTGACGAACCAGTCGTCCCAGCCGGTGCCCAGCAGGTTGCGCGCCGAGGTGTACCAGACCTGGGCGACGAGGTGGTGCCGCTGGGCACTGCGGCCCTGCGACAGCGGCACCTCGAACTCGGCCGGCTTGCCCGGCACCGGGTCGGGCCGCTGCACGACGAGCTCGGCGTGCCAGCCGGGCCCGTTGAGCCGGATCACGAGGGGCGGCTCGCCGTCAGGGGTGCCGTTCACTGTCGCTCCATGAGGACGTAGCGCAGTTCGCTCTGCGCGGTGCCGTTGGTGAACCGGATCCGGCCGTGGCCGGCCAGGGCCACACGGTTTCCGGGGGCCAGCAGGTACTCGTCGACGGCGACCGCATAGTGCGGCTTGAGGTCGGTGCGGCACACCTCGACGACGCCGGGCCGGTATCGCAGCCGCAGCAGCGGGCCGGCCGGCACCGCGTTGACGTGGTCGGGCAGTGAGATCTCCTGCCGCAGGTCGGCCGAGGGCGGCCCGCGCCGGATCGCCTGCCAGGCGTCGGCGATGACCAGCGGGTAGGCCCAGCGCAGCGGCCCGCTGAACGCGAGGGTCAGGATCAGCACCGGGCCCTCGGGCTCGTCGTCGGCCGTCGGGGCTGGCAGCCGGTGGTCGATGCCGATGGCGTACCAGGGCTCGGACATGCGCGGGTCGAGCGCGAAGAACGTGCGCTCCAGGCGGGCGCCGGGCAGCTCCCGGCCGAGTACCCGCTCGGCCTCGCGCCTGATGCGACCGCGCAGCTGCGGAACCGGGCGCGCGGTGACGATCGAGCTGGCCAGACTCAGCCCGTCGCGGGCGGCGGTGGGCGTGCCGCGCAGCTGCTCGCAGTACCGCTGCAGGGTCTGCAGGAAGGCGGCGAGCACCTTGGTCTCGAAGTCCGGCGCGTCCGGGTGCACGGGGTCAGCCTCCGATTCGGCGAATGGTGTCGAGGACGTGCGATGCCTGGTCGGTGCCTGCGCTCTCGCTGCGGCACTCCACGACCACGGCGAACGCGACGCGCCCGTAGCGCGCGGTGGTGACCGACCCGGCGAGCCAGACGTACCGGTCGGCGTACTGGTCCGGATGCGGCGCGGGCTGGACGTAGGTGGCGGTGGTGTGCCACTCGTCGCCGGGCCCGGGCCCGCGCAGGGCGGCCGCGAGCTGGTCCGCGGCGCCCGCCGGCAGCGCGGTGCCCGCCTGGGCGGGGGGAGCGTCGAGGGTGACCCCCGTGACCGGAGAGGCGGCGGCGGTGACGAGCGCCGGCTGGACCCGTCCGCCGTGGTTGGCGATCGCCGCGATCATGGTGGCGACGCCGAGCGGGGTGGCGACGGCATCGGTACGCCGGGCGACGTCGTCGCCGCGCGAGTCGCGGGGCAGGCAGGTGCCGGCGCTGCCGGGCAGCGGCCAGGTGAGCCAGGCCCCGGCGGCCCCGCAGTTGCCCGTGAGCGTGAACCCGAACCGCTCGGCCTGGGCGGCGATCTGCGACCAGCCCAGTGTGGCCGCGAGCGCGGCGAACGTGCCGTCGCAGCCGGCCGCCAGGGCCCGGTCCAGCGGCACCCGCCCGTCGGCGTCCGGGACGCAGCCGGCGGGGCTGGAGGGGCCGGCCGCGGCGGTGCTGCCGGACTCGGTGCGCGGCGCCGGGGCCGGCAGCGGGTCCGTCGCGGCGTGGCCCGGCTGGTTGAGGTAGGCCGCGGCGACGACGAGGCGCAGCAGCGGGCCGAGCTCGTAGCCTCGGCCGAGCGCACGGTCGACGGCCGGGTCGGGCAGCGCCACCGCCGGGTCGTCGCCGACGTAGTGCCGCAGCTCGGTCGCGCCGGCCTCGGTCACCGCCCGCGCCTGGGGGCGGATCGACCAGCGCCAGCACTCGTCGCTCGGCTCGTGGCGGCGGCAGCGCGGGTCGGGGCGGCTCCCGTCGAGGGAGCCATCGGCGGCGATCGGGGCGTAGTCGGGGTACGCCTGCTGATAGCCGACGATCGTCGCGCGGTCCTCGTCGGCGTCGCGGCCGGCCGGCCGAGGGGCGGCGGGGACGCTGACGCCGGCCAGGACGCGGCCGGTCGCGGCGTCGATGACGACGGCGCCGGCCGGCAGCGGGCTGGAGCCCGCCCGCAGCGCCGCGGCGACCTCGTGCTGCAGGCCGGCGTCGAGGGTGAGGGCGAGACCGCCGTCGGCGGGGTCGCGCTCGTCGTCGGGACCGTGCGGCACCAGCCGGTCCACCAGGCGGATGCCGGCCGAGCCGGACAGGGTCGTGGGGTAGGCGCGATCCAGCGTGCCGGCCGGGCTGCCGTCGATGCGTAGCAGGCCGGCCAGGTCCTGGTCGGTCAGGCCGCCGAGGGCGGGGTCGTGCACGACGCGCCAGATCCCGTCGGGGCGCCACTGGCGCAGCGCCCGCCGGCCGCCGAGGCGGATCTCGACGACGGTGCGGCGGTAGGCGAGGCCGTCAGTGGAGCACGTGCGCGGGTCCGGGGGTGGGGTGAGCTGGGCGTCGCGCTCGGGCGAGCGGGGCGGGCAGGCGGGGCGGCCCTCGGCGTAGGTTCCGGGGCCGCCGCCGCCGGCCGGGCTCCAGGCCCAGTACGGCAGCAGGGTGGTGAGCAGGATGATCAGCGCGGCGAATGCCACCGGGGCGACGACGCCGAAGAGCCGCCGCCGGTCCGGCGCCGGCGCGTCGGGCTCCCGTGCGGCCGTGGCGTCCGTGCGGGCGGCCGCCCCGAATCCCAGCACCAGGGCGATGGCGACGAGCAGCGCGAGGTTGGACTGGCCGCCGCGGGACAGCAGCGGGGCCGGGACGCCGGAGTGCGGAATGACGTTGACCGTGGCGGCCAGGACGAACAGGAACTGGCCGATGATCATGGCGCTGAGCCCGGCTGCGAACAGCTCGGCGGCGGTCGGTCCGCGGCCGGCCTGCTCCTCCCGCCCGTCGCCGGGGAGCCGGGCCGCCCGGGGGAGGGCCGCCGCCAGCAGGGCGGTGAGCGCGGCGGCGGCCAGGACGGCGACCGCGCCGAGCTTGTGCCAGATGATGACCAGGACGAAGTCGGTGGAGCCGGCCGGGACCACCGAGGACGAGACGTCCTGCAGGCCGCGGCCCCACAGGCCGCCGTCGGTCACGGCGGAGAGGGCCCGGGCGAGCTGGGAGCGGCGGCTCTCGGCGTCGGCGTTCTGGGCCTGCTGGCAACGCAGCCAGCCCGGCGGGGCCTCGCTGGCCTGAGGCCGCGGCATCGGCCGCTGCGCCGCGGGGGAGGGGCTCATGGCCTCGGGGCTGCCCGCCGTGGCGGCCTGCGCCTGGACCTGGATCCGCCCCGGGGCCTGCGGGCCGCTCGGGGTCGGGTCCACGGTGACGCAGCCCGAGTCCCAGCGGTACTGCCAGGGATCCGCCCACACCCGGGCGCGCTCGCTGACGTAGTCCGTGCCCCGCCACGCCGCGCCGCCCGCGAACAGGACCAGGAACAGGCCGATCACCGCGAACGGCCGCACCGTCCACGCCGTGCGCCCGACCCGCCGCCGGGTCTGCCGCCACGCCTTGCCCTGCGTCGCGTCCGGCCGCCGCTCCATCGCGAACCGCCCCGCGCTCCAGGTCAGCCCGGCGGTGGCCGCGAGCGCCGAGACGATCACGCCGAAGTCGTTGCGCACGATGCTGCCCAGCACGACGATCCCGAACAGCCCGATCGGCAGCCACACCCAGCGCCGCCACAGCAGCCGGCGCAGCAGCCCGCGCTCCGGGATGCCGTAGCGGTGGCTGTCGAACGCGACGACGACCGAGAGTGTCAGCAGGAAGAGCAGCTTGGCGTACTCCGGCGTCGCCACCGTCAGCACCGTGAGGCGGTCGCCGCCGGCCGCCGCCGGCAACAGGAACAGCACGAGCAGCACGGCCGCCACCGCCCACCCGAGCACCAGGGGCCGCCGCCAGCCGTGCTCCCACGGCCACGTCCGCCGCCCGTCCGCCGAGCCCCGCCACAGCCACGCGGCCCCGAGCCGCCGGGCCCACTGGGCCGCCAGGAGCAGCACCAGCACCCCCAGCAGCGGCACCCCGAGCGCGCGCACCCCGTCGAAGAACGGCCTCGAGCGGAGGCCCTCGAAGAACGTGTCGGCGGGATCGGGGCGCACGACGAGACGCACCGCCAGCATCGCCCCGAACTCGAGCAGCGCCCCCGCACTGACCACCACCGCCAGCGCGGCCGCGACGGCCCGGCGCTCCCCGGCCGGCGCCGCCCCCAGCACGAACCGCCGCCGGGCAAGTTCGCACAGCCCGAGCACCCCGCAGGAGACCAGCACGACCCACCACGGGTGCGTCCCGCCGGCCGCGAACCCGCCGGCGATGAGCCCGAACGGCACCACGAGCGCCATCACGGCCCCGACCGGGGCGGCCCGGCGTCCGAGCAGGAGCCGCGCCGCCACCACGACGGCCCACACCAGCCCGGCCCACACCGCGACGACCGGCCCGACGACGGGCGCGAGGTGCAACGTCAGCTCCATCATCCGCTTTCTGTGTAGCCGTCGCCCCATCTTGGGTTCCGTGAACCCGTTGCGGCATAAGGAGGATGGGCGGCCTCGACGGCTGTTCGGCGGTCTCGCTGCGCGTTCGGACGATCGCATTCCGGGGTCGCGTTCCGAGCCGCCGCTTTCTGTCAGTCGTCTGTGCCGGCGCCGAAGCCGGGGCGGCCCGGCTGCCACTGGGGCTGGGTGTGCACGCTGCGGCGGGAGAAGCCGCGCTGCTCGATGAGCACGCGCTGCAGGAGGCGGCAGGTCTCGCTCTCGCCGGCCAGGTACGCCGCGCCGGAGCCGGCGGGCAGGTCCAGAGCGGCGACGGCGCGCAGCAGCACCCGGGACGCGACCGCGGACGCCCGGCCCCGGTGGACCCAGGGCAGCGCCGGCACGCCGGGCAAGCCCGGCATCTCGTCCGACTCGCTCGCGGACTCGAAGACGCCGATCACCGGGCGCCCCGGTGCCGAGCGGTGCAACGCGGCTCGCATGGCCAGGAGGGGTACGGCACCCGTCTCGTCCCCGGCGAAGACGTGGAACGCCGCGGAGTCGTCCAGCGTGATCTTCGTTCGCGGCGGCTCGAGCGTGACGCGGTCGCCGGGTTCGGTCTTGCGGGCCCAGGCGCAGCCCGGGCCGCCGGCGTCGTGCAGGGCGATGCGCAGCGACAGCAGGGAGCTCGCGGGGTCGTGGCGCCAGACGGAGTACACCCGGCGCGCCTCGCCGTCGTCGGCGGGGACCCGCACCACGAGGTGGGCCCCGGGCCGGACCCGCAGGCGGGGCACGTCGGGGCCGACGAGGTCGATCTCGCGCATCGAGCCGGTGACGTCGCGCACCTCCCGCACCCGCGCCGGCAGATTCGGCCGGAGGGTGCGCCGCGGGTACGTCACCCCGCGAGCCTAACAACCGGGCGGCGGCACGGCCCGCTCCACGCGGCCGGGCCCGCGCAGCGACCAGCCGACGAGCTGCCGGATCGCCAGGATCGTCGCGGCGACCAGCAGTGGCTCCCAGTGCGGCGCCCCGCTCAGGCGCAGCAGCCCGGCGGCGAGCCAGAAGTCCAGCGCCGTCCGCAGCGCCTCCCGCACGTCCCGGCCCAGCGCCAGGGCGACGGCGCCGGTGACGAGCCCGGCGGCGACGCAGCCCAGCGCGGCGTACCCCAGCAGCACACTCATCCCAGCGAGCCGTCCGCGTCACGGCGCCCCAGCTCGGCCCGCTCCTGCTTGATCTCGCGGCTCAGGAAGTAGTTGAGCGCGGTGCGGATCGCGGCGATGGCGGCGAGCTCGCCGATCTCGCGCAGCGTCGGCGCGATCGCGGTGCGCAGGATGTCCGAGGCGAGCTGGAACTCCAGGCCGAGCGCCAGGAACCGGCCGAGGCCGAGCCGGATGGGCACGAAGCTCTCGGTGCGCCGGGTGCGGACCGCGGCGACCACGAACCGCCCGAAGGCGACGAGCGCGCCGACGAAGATGACGATCGCACCGGCGACCTCGACGATCCGGACGAGCAGATCGACGGCCGAGGCCAGCCACGCCTCGCCGAACAGGTTGTCCATGCCGTGCCGGTTGCCCGCCGCGGGCCCGATCCACACTTCCGGGGCGCGGTGCCGGACCTTCCCCGGCTCAGTGCTGCACGAGGCCGCCGGTCGGGACCGCGGCGACGTGCCCGGTGGCGGGCATCGTCAGCGCCAGGCCGAGACCGGCGTCGAAGGGTCCTCCCCGGGCTCGACGCGGCCGCCGGGCAGGGTCCACACCGGGCCGCAGCGGGCGAGCAGGACCCGGTCGGCCTCGATGCACAGCGCGTACGCCGCCAGACGGAGACTCATCCATGGACGATATCTGCTAAGAACAGGCATGGATTCGTTGCGCGGTGCCGGGCGGGGGATGGCGATCGCGACCGCGGTGTCACGGGTCGCGGGGTTCGCGCGGATCGGGGTGCTCATCGCGGCGCTCGGGCTCGGGACCCGGCTGCTGGACACGTACAACGTGGCCAACACGCTGCCCAACGCGGTCTTCGAGCTCGTCGTCGGCGGGGCGATGGCCAGTGTCGTCGTGCCGCTGCTCGCGCGGGCGGCGGTCACCGAGGCCGACGACGGCGTCGTGTACGCGCAACGGCTGCTGTCGCTCATGGTGTACGGGCTGAGCCTCGTCACCGTCGTGGCCGTCGTCGCCGCGCCGTGGCTCGTGGACGCCCTCGCGCCGGGCTTCACCGGCCCGCAGCGCCACCTCGCCGTGGTGTTCAGCTGGTACTTCCTGCCGCAGATCCTGGCCTACGGCGTCGGGGCCACGGCCGGGGCCGTGCTCAACATGCGCGGGCGGTTCGCCGCGCCCGCGTGGGCGCCGCTCGTCAACAGCCTCATCGTGATCGCGGTCGGCGGCGTGTACCTCGCGATCGGGGGCAGCACAAGCATCGACGGGCTCATGACGGTACACCTGATGCTGTTGGCACTGGGAACGACCGCCGGCGTCGTCGGCCAGACCGCGCTCGTGGTGTTCGCGCTCGCGCGCAGCGGCTTCCCGTTGCGGCTGCACCTGGACCCGCGGGGCATCGCGGTGCGGCGGATCGGCCGCCTCGGCGCGTGGGTGCTGCTGTCGGTCCTCGGGGCGCAGGTCATGCTCGCGGCGGCCACGCGCGCGGCGTCGCTGAGCGGGCCCGGCGGGGTCACGTCGTACCAGACCGCGTACGCGATCTTCCAGGTCCCCGTCGCCGTCATCGCGATGTCGGTGATGACCGCGATGCTGCCCCGCCTCAGCCGCAGCGCCGCCCGCCGCGACCACGAGCGCGTCATCGGCGACCTGTCCCTCGCGGTGCGGGTCGCGGCCGTCGCCCTGGCGCCGGCCGCCGTGGGCATGCTCGTGCTGGGCAGGCCCTTCGCCGCGCTCGTGTTCGGCGAGGGCCGCGGTGTCACCATGCTCGGCGTCGTCGTGGCCGCGTTCGGGCCGGCGCTGCTGCCGTTCGCGGCGTACACGATCCTGCAGCGCGGCTTCTACGCGCTGCAGGACACGCGGTCGCCGGCCCTGATCGCCGCGGTGGTCAGCATCGTCGGCGTGGCCGGCTGCGCGGCCGCCACGTGGCTGCTGCCGGCCGCGGACATCGTGGTCGGGGTGCCGCTCGCCTACGCCGCGGCCTACACGGTCGGCCTGGTCGCGACCGCGCTCGTGCTGCGCCGCCGCCTGGGCCGCATCGACGGGCACCGGATCGTGCGCACCCACGCGAAGGTCCTCGTCGCGGCGGCGGTGGCGGGCGTGGGCGCGGCGCTCGCGGGCGGCGTCATGACGGCGGTGCTCGCGGGGCTGGTCGGGCTCGTGCTCTACCTGGCTGTCGCGGCCGCGCTGCGCCTCACGGAACTGCGGCAGCTGCGCTTCTGAGCCCCCGACGACCTGATCGCATCGGCCCTGACCGCCGCCGGCCCACGCGGTGGGCCGGCGGCGGCACGGGTCAGGACTTCTTCAGGGACGACATCCAGCTCCGCAGCTGGCGGACCTGGCGGTCGAGCTCGCCGCGCGCCTCGCCGCTGCCCGCGGCGGGCGAACCGGTGATCGCCGTGATCTTGTTGAGCGACGTGCCGGCGGCGGTGTAGTCCTGCCGCAGGTAGGCCGCCTGGGCGTCGTCGAGCAGCGCGGCGGCAGCGGTGGCGGACTCCGGCGTCAGGGCGCCGGAGGTGATGAACGCACGGGTCTGCCGGAAGGTCGAGCAGTTCGCGTCGCTCTGCCCGGCCGTCCAGTTGATGCCGGCCAGCAGGATCCGGGTGAACGGGTCGCGGCTGTACTGCGCCCGGTCGTGGCCGAGGATGAGCGAGAACTCACGGCCGCCGTCGTACTCCTGGCACCACGCGATCGGGTGGTCGCCGCCCATGAGCGGCAGCGGGTTGGTCGCGGCGTTGCCGCTGTTGAGGCTGCGCCGGTACGACTCCTCGTCGAGGCTCAGCAGCGTGTGCACCTCGGCCCGCGGGTTGTGGTCGAAGTTGTACAGCTCGTCGATGGTCAGCCAGGTCTTCGGCAGGTGCGCGGTGGCCGCGTTCGTGCTGTCCTCGGTGTTGACCCGCACGTTGATGCAGCTGCCACAGGTGCCTTCGCCGTTCTGCCCGCCCGGGTGGTTGGTGAACCACGCGCCGACCAGGTCGCGGTACCAGGGGACGTTGTGGATCGCGTCGGACGCGCCGTGCAGCGCGACGTAGCCGCCGCCGGCCCGGATGTACTCCTGGAACGCGGCCAGCTCGGCGGCGTTGAGCGCGTCGGCGCTCGCCGGGCTGTTCGCGTTGGTCCCGTCGACCGGCGAGGAGAAGACGATGGTCTTGTACTTCGCGAGGTCGGCACCCGAGGTGAACGGCGTGCTCGCCAGCGACGCCGGGGCGAGGCGCGGGTCCCAGATGTCGACGTCGAACCCGTGCTGCTGACCCCACTGCTGCACGAGCAGTGCGGTGTCCGGGATGTGGTCGTGCCGGAAGCCCTTGGTGGCCGAGAAGTACAGGATCCGGAACTTGGCCCCGGGGAAGTTGGTCGACGCCGCGAGCGGCACGACGGGCGCGATCGGGTCGGGCCCCGCGACGGGCGTGACGATCATGCCGGTCTCCGGATCGCCCGGCAGCGCACCGGCGACCTGCTGCTGCAGGTAGCGGGCATCGCCGACGAGCGTGTCGCGGACCGGGCCGGACTTCGACCCGCCCTGGGCGGTGGCGACGAACTGGTTGAGGGCTCGCTTCGCCTGGTTGGCGTTGCCCGCCCCGGCGAGGCTCGCCGCCTCGTCCAGCTTGGCGTGCAGGTCGGCCGCGAGGCCGGCATCGATCGCGCCGTCACTCGCGAAGCCGTCGATGAGGGTGCCGAGGTCGCCGAACGACGTGGTCACCACGAACGTCTGGTCGAAGCGCGCCGCGTTGCCGGCCGCGTCGCTGGCCACCACGCTGACCGTGTGGGCGCCCGTCGACAGGGTCGAGGTCTTCACCGGCAGCGGGGTCGTCTCGGTCTGGTCGATCCACATCTTCTGGATGAAGACGCCGCCGGAGCCGGGAGCGGGATCCGTCCGGGTCGGGATGAGCGTGGCGGTGTGGCCGACCTTCCCGGCGACGATGCCGGGCCAGCTGACGACCGGGGCGACGGTGTCGATCCGCACGGTGATGGTGCGGGTCGTCTCGACCGAGTTGTCACCGCTGACGGCGCGGTACCCGACCGCGGTGGAGCCTTGCTGCGTGATCTGCACCGACCCGGCCAGCGCGGCGGGGTACGGGGCGCCGGCGGCCACCGCGGTCTGGAAGGGTGCCGTGTTGCCGAGGCGGTATTCGAGGCGCTGTACGCCGCCGACCCCGTCGGTCGCGGACAGGTTCAGCGTGACCGGTCCCCGGTACCAGGTGTTGGTGCCGGTGGCGACAGCCGGGGTGAGCGTGGCCGGCGCGCTGGCCGGCGCGGCCCAGGCCGATGAGGCGAGCACGAGCGACCCGGCCGAGATGGACGCGACCGGCAGGGCGACGGCGACCAGGCAGCGGACCAGACGACGACCAGGGTCTCTGGCCTCGTGGGCGGTCGGAGGTTGGCTGGACATGCACTTCCTTCCAGTTCCGTGTGGGGACGCGGAAGGCGGCCTCGACGAGCGAGGCGCGCGGGCGAGCGGCGGACCCACCGTGGGAGGGGGGCCAGGGTGTAGCCGGCTCGCCGGTCGCGTCGCTGCTTCGAAGCGTCCCGGGGGGTGTGGGGGCTGGAGAACGATGACCTTGAACGCGCGATCGGCAGAATCGTAGCGCAGAACAAAAGTAATTAGTATTTCTCAATAACTTTCACTCGTTCGAGCAAAAGTGGCTCGCTATGCGGCAGAAGGCCAGGTGGCTGTCACGCCGCGGCCGCGCCAGGGCTACGCCGCTGACGCTCTAGCGCGCATGCGGCAGGCCGTACTTGTCGGACCACGCCCGTTTCAGGTCGTCCTCGTTCCAGTGCCCGAACGTGTAGGCGGGCGAGACCACCGGCAGCGCCCGGTCGACCTGGATCAGCACTGCCTCGTGACACGGATAGTCGGGGCCGTGGGTGTCCAGGACCCACCGGCGGGACGATGCGTACACGGGATCGCCCTCGCCGCGCAGCTCGGCGCTTCCCCGGAAGCGATAGCCACGCCGCAGGAGAAAGTCGACCACGTTCACCTCGAGCCGGGGGTCGCGGCGCAGGTTCGCCACCGTCGTGGGCGAGGCCATGTTCATGAACACGAGATGGTCATCGTCGTAGACGCGCAGGGAGCCTTTCGGGGAGAGGTTCGGGAAGCCGTCCTCGCAGACCGTCGCCACGAACGCGAGCCGCGCGCTCTCGATGATCTTCCGCATGTCCTCCGTGATGATGCCCACCGCTGCCCAGCCCTTCATGCCGCATCTGCGTGTCCGCAGCCGCGGTACCCACATTTCCGCGGATCTCGCCTGCTGCGGCACCCGGGCGCAGACAGCGGCGATCACGCCCCGGCCGAACATCAGGATCTTCGCGTCACCCCTCGGGGTAGGATCGATTTGGAGGTCATCTCCATTTGTCAACGCGAGGGAGCGCATGACCGCCGACAAGCCGCTGCGGGCCGACGTCCGCCGCAACCGCGAGGCCCTGCTCGCCGCGGCCCGGGAGGTCTTCGACGCCGGCGACTTCTTCGACCTGCGCTTCGACGACTTCGCCCGCCGGGCCGGGGTGGGCACCGGCACGCTGTACCGCCACTTCCCCACCAGGGAGGCGCTGGCCGAGGGGGTCTACCACGGGGAGGTCGCCGCGCTGTGCGACCGCGCCCGCCGGCTGCAGGCCACGCTGCCCGCGGCGGAGGCTTTGGCGACCTTCCTGCGCGGCATGGTCGACCACATGGATGCCCACAAGGGCCTGGCCCGGACGCTGGCCACGCTCATGGCCGGTCGCTCGGGTGCCCTGGCCGAGGGCGGCCGGGCGCTGGAGCAGGCTGTCGCCGACCTGGTGGCCGCCGCCGTGCGGGACGGCGCCGTTCGCGACGACGTGGGTGCCGGTGCCGTGATGATGGCGCTGCACGGCATCGGCGCGGCCCATGACCGCCCCGGTTGGCGGTCCGAGGCCGACGACGTCATCACCCTCGTGCTGGACGGGCTGCGCCGGGAGCACTCCGGCGAGTTGGCGTGAGACTGTCTTGCCCGCGCCGGAGGAATGCACTCGGCGCATGGTTCGCTGATCAGCGACCGATGGTGTGCAGCTCGGCGAGCGCCGCAGCAGCCAGGCCAGGGCGACCTGAACCCGGCGGACACGACGTCACCCCAGCCCCGGCGGATCCATGCCCGCGGTGATGGACGGCGCTGCGGCCCGGCAGGGCCGGACGATGCACCGTCCGGCCCGGTCGGGGTTCAGCCGCAGGTGGAGCCGTTGAGCTTGAAGCCGGTCGGGGCGGCGGCGTTGCCGGTGTGGCTGGCCTGGTAGCCGATGGTGGCGGAGCCGCCCGGCGCGAGACTGCCGTTGTAGCTGGCGTTGGTCGCGGTCACCGTGCCGCTGATCGGGGAGTAGGTAGCGTTCCAGCCGCCGGTGATGCTTTGCCCGGCGGGCAGGGTGAAGACCAGGCTCCAGCCGTTGATGGCGGCGCTGCCGGTGTTGGTGATGGTGATGCTGTTGGTCAGGCCGGTGTTCCACGCGCTGACCGCGTTGACGACCCGGCAGGCGCCGCTGCCGCCCGGGCTGCTCGCCGAGGGCGTGGGCGACGGCGAGCCGGGCGTCCTGGACGGGGACGGCGTGACCGGCGGGGTGCTGGGGGACGTGCCGCCGACGGCGGTCATGATGGCGCTGATGATGCCCTGCTGGGTCACGGTGTTGGAACTGCGGTTGAACAGGCCGAACCCGTACTGGCCGTTGTAGCCGTTGTCCCAGTAGGCGCTCGCCCCGCCGTACTTCTTCGCGGTGGCGACCAGTGCCTTGGCGAAGTTCGCGCGGTAGGTGTTGTTCGCCGGGTCGGCCGACGTCTTGTCGATCGAGCCGTACTCGCCGACGAAGAACGGATAGCCCTTGGTGACGAAGGTGTCGTACATCTTCTTCAGCGTGGAGTCCATGTAGTCTTCCTGGCCCCAGGTCGACTTCTTGGCCGGGTTGGTCGCGGCCGCACCCCACTGCGTGATGTTGCCGTCCTCCTGGCCCGTGAAATCCCACGGGTCGTAGTAGTGCACGGAGATCATGAGTCGCTGCTCGCCGCTCGGGATGGAGGACGACCGGTAGGCGTCGGTGGGCAGCGAGAAGCCGTAGCCGCCCGTCGTGTACTCGATGTTGGTGTTCCAGCCCGGGACGAGCAGCCATCGCGAGGCGTTGGTGCCGCCGGTCCGCCGGACGGTGTCGACGAAGATCTGGTTGTAGGCGACGATGTTCGAGTAGCACGGCTGGGTCGGGTTGCCGTACTGCCCGTCGAACTCCTCGTTCATCGACTCGAAGATCAGGTGATCGTTGTAGCTCGCGAACTTCGTCGCGACCTGTTGCCAGACCTTCTGATACTTGGCCTTGATCGTGGTCTGATCCGATGCGTCGCAGATCAGCCAGGAGCCGGTCACGCTCTTGTAGCCGTCGCCGTGCATGTTGATCAGCACGTACAAGCCGGCGTTGTAGGCGTAGTTGACGACCTCCTGGACCCGATTCAGCCAGGCCGGGTCGACGGTGTAGTTCGGGGCGGCCCCGATCTTGCCCAGGTACGAGATCGGGATGCGAATCGTCTTGAAGCCCGATGCCTTCACCCGGTCGATGAGGGCCTGAGTGATCACCGGGTTGCCCCAGGCCGTCTCGCTGGGCATGCCGTTGGCGCTGGCCTCCAGCTGATTGCCGAGATTCCACCCGGCACCCATGTCGGCGACCAGCTGGGGAGCGGTCAGCTGCGCCGCGGCGTTGGCCGCGGTCGGCCTCGTCACGCCGTACACGGCTGCGGCGAGGGCCAGGGTGGCGGCAAAGACTGCGAGCCCGGCCCTCCTGACTGTCGAACTCATGCGGCTTTCCTCTCGTACGGTCTCGAGCGCCGGACGTGGCGGCGTCTCCGGTCCGAACCTGGCGAGGAGTGTTGCCATGGGCGCGAGGGGTGTCAATCGACGCGCTTCGACGACCATGTTCGCGTGGCCGCGCGGGCCGCGGACCAGCCGGTTTGCCGGCGACGGCCCTAAACCGGCTCTGCATCTTTCGGGTAGCCACACCGGATCACCTCGGTCCCCAGGCGGCGATCGCCTCCTGGGGAGACGTCGCGACCGCACACCCGGCGACGCGGTCCGTCCACGCGCGCACGATGTCGCGCAGCTGCGCCGGCTCCCGCACGACGAAGGGCAGTCCGAGCCCGGCCAGCACGCCGGGAATCCAGTCCAGGCGCTCCGCCCGCAGCCGGACGAGGACCCAGTCCGGGCCGGCGTCGGCATCGGGTTCGACGCCGGCGAGGCCGTGCGGCAGACGCGCCCGTACCTCGTCGGCGGTGCCCCGCACGGCGACGGTGACCTGATGCCGCCACGGCGTGCCGGCCAGGCTCGTCAGCACGACGTCGGCGGGCTGGAAGCCCTCGGGCACCGCGAAGGTGCCGTGCGCGATTCGTACCTCGGCGATGCGGTCGAGCCGGAAGGTCCGCAGTTCTCCGGACGCGGAGTCGGTGCCGGTCACGTACCAGCGCCCGGAGTGCGTCACGAGCCCGTAGGGATGCACGGTGCGCTCGCTGCGGCGTCCGGTGCGGTCGATGTAGCCGATGCGTGCGGGCCGGTGCTGCCGCGTCGCCTCCGCCAGCCGCAGCATGACCGAGGCCTCCGGCGTCGGCGCCTCACGCTCCGGTGCGGTGAAGTCGGTGCTCGCCAACAGGGCGTCGAGCCGGGAGGCCAGCCCTTTGGGCAGCACCCGGCGCACCTTGGCGGCTGCGGTTGCGGCCGCTTCCCGCGATGCCGGCACCAGGCCGGCTCGGCGGCCCGCCACCAGGCCGAGCAGGACGGCCAGGGCTTCCTCGTCGGTGAGCATGAGCGGTGGCATCCGGAATCCGGGCGCCAGCCGGTATCCGCCGTAGCGGCCGCGCACCGATTCGACCGGCACTTCCAGGTCGAGCAGATGTTCGGCGTAGCGGCGCACGGTGCGCTCGTCGACGCCGAGGCGTGCAGCCAGGCCGGAGACGGTGTGCGTGCCGCCGGCCTGCAGGATCTCGAGGAGGGCGAGCACTCGTGCGGTCGGCCGTGTCATGGTCGGATTCTTCCTCAATACCGGGCGGATCGTGCCCGGTATCGGGCCTAGCGTCTTGCCTACCAACCCGCGAGGAGGAGCAACGTCATGAAATTCGCGTCGGTTCGCATCATCACCGGCCAGCTCGACCGTCTCGTCGAGTTCTACGAGCAGGTCACGGGCCGGACCGCCCGCCGGTACACACCCGACTTCGCCGAGATCGTCCTGCCCGGGGCGACGCTGGCGATCGGCAGCACCGCCACGGTCAAGCTCTTCGGCGAAGGCTCGGCCGAGCCGGCCGCCAACCGGACGGCGATCATCGAGTTCCGCGTGGACGACGTCGACGCCGAGTTCACCCGGCTGCGCGAGACGGTCGGCGAGTTCGTGCAGGAGCCGACCACAATGCCCTGGGGCAACCGATCGCTGCTGGTGCGCGACCCCGACGGAACGCTGGTCAACCTCTTCACACCGGTCAGCGCCGAGGCGATCGCCCGGCAGCAGCACTAGACCGTCGCCGCGCTCAGCGCCGGCGTTGCCGGTCGTCGGCAATCGCGGCGCCGTGAGGTTGCCGGCCGCGGCCCGTGCGCTCCGGCGGCCGGGCACCGATGCTGGAGGTTCCTTCTGGTACGGCGCACGGGGTGGTGACGATGACGACTGGCGCGACCGCAGGCCGCCGGGCCGTCGCCGCCCCGCCGCGACAGCCGGGCGGCCACCGTCCGCCTGCGGCGTCGAGCCGGTGGCGGCCGCGAACCGGCGGGCGAAGGAGCGCTGGCTCATCAGCGCCCGGCCGGCCAGCGTCTGCACGGTCAGCGGGCGGTCGAGGTTGTCGCGGGCCCACGCCAGCACCCCGGCCAGCCGCTCGTCGTCGCAGTCGACCGGCACCGGCGCCGTCACGTACTGCGCCTGCCCGCCGTCGCGGTGCGGCGGCACGACCATGTCCCGGGCGATCTCGTTGGCCACCGCGGCGCCGTACTCGCGGCGCAGCAGGTACAGGCACATGTCGACCCCGGCCGCGCCGCCCGCGCCCGTGACGATGCGGCCCTCGTCGACGTACAGCACCTCCGGCAGCACCGTGACGGCGGGGAACCGCTCGGCCATGGCCGGGGCCCACCGCCAGTGCGTGGTGGCCCGCCGCCCGTCCAGCAGCCCGGCCGCGGCGAGCACGTAGGAGCCGGTGCAGTAGCCGGCGACGGTCGCGCCCCGCTCGTACGCCGCGCGGATCGCGGCCAGCGCCTCCGGGGCCGGCTCCAGCTCGAACGCGTCCCAGGAGGTCACGAGCACGAGATCGGCGCGGGCGAGCCGGTCCAGGCCGTGCTCGACCACCACCTGGAGCCCGCTGTCGGTCCGCACCGGGCCGGGCCGGTCGGCACAGACGGCGAAGTCGAACCCGGGGCTGCCCCGATGCCGGCGGTCGAAGCCGAAGATCTCGCTGACGATGCCGATGCCCAGCGCGCCGGTGCCGTCGGCCACATACGAGGCGACGCTCGTGAACGGGGTACCCACGCCACCCATGATGGCAGAAATCCAGCGATCCCATGCAGGTCTGCCACTGTTGGCGGGCGGCGGCCGGGCGCAGGCTGAAACCATGTTCGTCATCGATTGCCCCGCCCACCGATCCCGCATGCTGCTGTCCGAGCGCCGCATCCGCAGCCTGCGCAACACCGACACCGGCGTGCTGCTCGACCTCGAGTGCTACTGCGGCCACATCGAACGCATACGAACCGGCCGCGCGAGCCGGTGAAGCTCAGACGCTGCGGTTGGCGCGGCGCGGCGTCACCAGTGCGCGGCTTCGAGGAGGTCGTCGAGGATCGCCCCGGCGTCCTGGAGCAGGGACAGGTGGCCCGCCTCCGGGTCGAGGCGGGCCCGGGCGCCGGGGATGTGCGCGGCGAGCCAGGCGCCGTGCGACGGCGGCACCATGCGATCCTGGCCGCCCTGCCGGACCCGCACCGGCGTGGCGATGGCGAAGAGGTCGAAGCCCCACGGGCGCACGAACGCGAGGTCGTCGTCGCGCCAGCCGGCCGTACCGCTGGAGACGGCCGAACGAAATCCGGCGGCGACGGACTCGGCCAGCTCGCCGGTGAGGGCGGCGGCGTCGACCGGCGCGATGAGGTCGCCCAGCGCCGCGGCGACCTCGGACCCGGTCACCCTCGCCAGGGCGGACGCCTCGCGGCCGAGGAACGTCTCGAGCGTCTCGGGCCCGGCGATGGCCGCGCCGAACTCGACGATGTTCTCCGTGCCCATGCCGGCCATCCAGTCGAGTCCGGTCGCGTCGTGCGGCGCGAGGCCGGCCAGGGTGGCCGCGGCGGCGCACCGGGCCGGCAGCAGCGCCGCGCAGGCGAGGGCGTGCGGGCCGCCGCCGGACCAGCCGAGGGTGACGAACTCGTCGTGCCCGAGCCGGTCCAGCACCTGCGCCACGTCCCCGGCCGCGTCGGCGACCCGCCGGCCCGGCCGCGGCGTGGAGCCCGCGTAGCCGGGGCGGCCGCAGACGATCGTGCGCAGGCCGCGCTCGGCGGCCGGCTCCGTCAGCGACGGCATCGTGTGAGGCCCTGAGGGCGTCCCGAGGTGCAGCACGAGCGGGCGCCCGTCCCGCGGCCCGGCCACGGCGATCTCCAGTGATCGCCCGTCCGCCAACTCGATGAGCACCCCGCCATCGTAGAGCGGCTCAGCGGCAGGCCCAGCGGAAGGCCGCGCGCTGGTCGCTGTCGATCGCGATGCCGACCAGCGTGCCGCGCTGCGAGGCGCCGGTCACCAGCCAGCGCCCGACGTCCTCCGGCGCCGGCACGGGCGTGGTGCCCGCCTCCGTCCACAGGGTGACGGTCCGGGTATCGGAGAACACCACTGTGCCGTCGGTGAGCAGACCGGCCGTGCCCACGGTCGGCGGGCTCTGCTCGATCGGCACGACCTCGCCGGTGCGCAGGTTCCAGCGCGCCCAGGTCATCGGCGGCCTCGCGGCTCGCCGGCCGTTCGGCTGCAGCACCGAGTTGGCGACGTAGTTGACGGGGCCGGCCGCCCAGTCCCCGGCGATGTCGACCGCCATGCCGCCGGGCTTGCCCGTGGGCGCGGGCAGGGGCCTGGCGGTGCCGTCGGGCGACCACAGGTACGGCTGCGGCGTGGCGCCCACGCTGCCCACGATGCGGCCGTCGGCGGCGATGCCGTACGCGGAGGACTGCTCGCCGCCCGGCGTCGGCAGCAGCTGCGGGCGGCTCCACTGCCCGTGCCGCCACACGACGGCGTGGAAGGTGTTGCCGGGCATGCGGGCGTCGCCCACCACGTCGCCGGTGTCGTTCACCGCCTGGGCCCGGACGTTCAGGGCGCCCTTGGGGCGGCCGAGCGCGACGGTGGTGCCGGCGTCGATGACGTACCCGTCGGCGTCGCTGTCGTTCTCGACGTTGCCGACCACCGTGCCGCTGCCGTTGACGGCGGCGACGAAGATCCTGGGCACGGCGGTGAACGTGCGCGTCCCGCCCGGCCCGGACACGACCACCGGCATGTCGCCGGTGGAGTGGCTGGCGGCGATGTACCGCCCGGAGCCGTCGACCACCACCCACGCCGCCGGGCCGAGATCGGGCAGCGGCTCCGCCCCGCACGCGGAGACCGACGGCGAGGGCGTCGGGCCCACCGGGGTGGGCCGGGGTTGCGGGCGCGGCTGGGCGAGGGCGACGGCGCCGATGACGATCGCGACGGCGAGGCCGGCCCCGGCGGCGGTCAGGGCCCGGCGGCGGCGCACCCGCGCCCGGCCGCGCGCGATCACGGCGTGCTCGTCGACGCGGCTGTCCGGGACCGGCTCCCGGGTCAGGATCGTGAACGGGTTCTCGTTCATGCCAGGCTCCTCGTCGTCGCGGTGTCCAGGCGGCGGCGCAGGGCGTCGAGGCCCTTGGCGGTGTGCGCCTTCACGGTGCCCTCGGCGAGACCGAGGAGGTCGGCGACCTCGAGTACCGGAAGATCGCACAGGAATCGCAGCACGAGCACGGTCCGCTGCCGGTCGGGCAGCTCCCGCAGCGCCGCCCGCAGGAGCATCCGCTGCTCGATCTCGGGGTCGGCGGCCGCGACCGGGACGTCGGGCGGCGCGGCCCGCAGGTGCACGCGCGCGAGCCAGCGCCTGCGGTCCCGCAGGCACTCGCGGACGACCATGGTGTGGACATACCCGTCGAGGTTGCCGACCTCGTGCATGCGCGGCCAGCGCTGGTAGAGCACGGTCAGCGTGTGCTGCACCGCGTCGTCGGCCCGGTCCCGGTCGCCGAGCAGGTGATACGCGACGCGATGGAGCCGTTGTTTGCGGCTCGTGACGTACTGCAGAAACGCTTGTTCCCTGTCCGGGTGCACGTGGTGGGTCCCCTTCCCTGGGCCGATCCACCCCCTTCGAGTCCGGCGGCCCGGAAAAGGTTTACCCGCCAGGGTCACGTGCCGGAGGTGACCGTCGCCATCCGGGCCAGGGTCTCGCGCATGGTCGCGGCGAGGTCGCTCGGCTCGGGCCGGCTCACCCAGGTGCCGAAGGCGACCCGCACCACGACGATCCCCGTCTCCGCGGTCAGCGTCGCGTCGGGCTCGGGCACGCCGCGGCGGCGCAGCCCGTCGGCGAGGGCCGCCGCCAGGGTCGCCATCTTGATGAGCTCCCGCTCGTACAGCTCCGGGTTCGCCATGATCACGCAGTGCCGCCGCCGCGCGTGGGCGTGGTGGCGCCCGAGGAACTCGGCCGCCGTGTCCAGAGCGGCCACGACCGCCTCGAGCGGCGTCGCCGACGCCGGGGCCGACTCCAGCGCCTCCACCAGACCCCGCTGCAGCCGCTCGGAGCCCGCGAAGAGCACCTCGCGCTTGTCCGCGAAGTGGCGGAAGAAGGTGCGCGCGGTGACCCCGGCGCGGGCGGCGATCTCGGCGACGGTCGTCTGCTCGAAACCGCGCTCGACGTACAGCTGCAAAGCCGCCTCCCCGAGGCGGCCCCGCGCATCCGGCTCCCAGCGTCCCACGTCACACATCCTAAGCCATGTCACACGATGACATGACTGTGCTAGCGTTCTGATGTCATCAAGTGACATCGTCTCGTAAGGGGACTGCCATGCGCATCTTCGTCACCGGCGCCAGCGGCTGGATCGGCTCCGCCGTCACCGCCGAGCTCCTCGGGGCCGGCCACCAGGTCGTCGGCCTGGCCCGCTCCGACGCGGCCGCCGCGACCGTCGCGAACCTGGGCGCCGAGGTGCGCCGGGGCACGCTCGACGACCTCGACGCCCTGCGTGCCGGCGCCGCCGACTCCGACGGGGTCGTCCACCTCGGCTACAACCACGACTTCTCCCGCATGGCGGACGCCACGCGGACCGACCTCGCCGCGATCACCGCGCTCGGCGAGACCCTGGCCGGCTCGGACCGCCCGCTGCTCATCGCCTCCGGCGTCGCCGGCCTGCCCGGCAACCCCGCGACGGAGCGCGACTTCGCGGACCCGGTCGGCCACCCGCGCATGGCGAACGCGCAGGCCGCCCTGGCCTTCGCCGAGCGCGGCGTGCGCAGCGGCGTCATCCGCTTCGCCCCGACCGTGCACGGCGACGGCGACCACGGCTTCGTGTCCGTCCTGGTGGGCGTGGCCCGCGAGCGGGGCGTCTCGGCCTACATCGGCGAGGGCGGCAGCTGGCCGGCCGTCCACCGCCTCGACGCCGCCGCGCTGGTCCGCCTGGCCCTCGACAAGGCGCCGGCCGCATCGGTGCTGCACGCCGTCGCCGAGCAGGGCGTGCCCACGAGGGAGATCGCCGGGGCGATCGGCCGCGGCCTGGACCTGCCGGTGAAGTCGATCCCGGCCGAGGAGGCGGCCGCACACTTCGGCTGGATCGGCGCGTTCTTCGGCCTCGACTCCCACGCGTCCAGCGACGCCACGCGGGAGCTACTCGGCTGGACCCCGACCCACCCCGGCCTGCTCGCCGACCTCGACGCCGGCTCCTACTTGCGCCGCTGACCCGCTCGGTTTGCGGTTTCCGGAGTCGGATCGGTGGCTGTCCAGCGGTTCTTACGCCGGGTGAGCGTCGCCAGGCTGTTCTCCGTCCGTGAGCCGGGCCGTGACTCGCCGTCGGCGTCCAGCGCCGCGTTCGCGCGCCGGCCGGGCCGGCACGGCACCGGCACGGCCGGACCGGGCTGACCGGGTCGCGGCCGTTGCTCCTACGCCTGGAAGTCGCAGATCTTCCAGGCCCGGTTCTCCTTGACGAGATCCAGGGCGAGCTGCCCGTCCGTCGTGCGGCCGCTGCTCCCGGCCGACGTGATCGTGTAGCTGGTGTAGACGACCGCCGTGTCCCCGCTGACGGTTTCGCCGGTCACGTGCCAGTCGAGGATGCGGTTCCGCCCCGGTGCGGTGCCCGACGCGCCGGTGTCGGTCTGCCGCTTCAGCTTGTCCGACTCGCTCTTGCACAGCATGCCGGCGATCCTGTCGCGGTCCGGGTGGTCCTTGCGGGCCTCGTCGATGTACGCCTGGACGACCTCGGTGGGGGTGTCGACGAAAAGCTTCTGGAAGACGAAGTAGCCGCCGACCACGAGCACGATGACCGCGAGGAGGCCGCCGATGCCGATGAGCGCGACCGTGCCGCCGCGCTGCTGCGTCGCCGGGGGCGGCAGCGGCGTCGCCCATGGGACCGGCGGCTGGTACTGCTGCGTCAGCGGGTCCCGCACCGGCTGCTCGTAGGGTTGCGGGTAGGGCTGCTGCGGGTAGGGCTGCGGTTCGGGCGGTCCCCCCGGGTGCGTCACCGGCACATCGTATACAGCCGATCGACCGGCGGGACTTTGCGCGGCGACCGTCGGCGCCCCGCGCCGGCCGTGCGGGGCGGGACGCCGACGGGCCGGGCGACGTGCTATCCTTCCAGGTGTTGCCTGGCAGGCATCTGGTCCCCAGGCACTTCCGCCGGTGTAGTGTCCCGGCCACCCTTCACGTTCGGAGACTGTATGGCGGCCCGCCGCCCGAAGCTTACGCAAGCCCCCACAGCGCCCGCAGCCACGACGTTCGCAGAACTCGGCGTGCCGGCCACCCTCAGCGGTATCCTCGCCGACGCCGGGATCACCCGGCCGACGCCGATCCAGGCGGCCACGCTGCCGGACTCCCTGGCCGGGCGCAACGTGCTCGGCCGCGGCCGGACCGGCTCGGGCAAGACCTACGCGTTCGTCCTGCCGCTGCTGACCCGGCTGGCCGCCCAGCGCTCCCGGCCGCAGCCCGGCCGGCCGCGCGCCCTCATCCTCGCGCCCACCCGGGAGCTCGTCACCCAGATCCAGGCGGCGATGGCCCCGCTGGCCGAGGCGCTGGGCCTGCGCACGCTGATCATCTTCGGCGGCGTGAAGCCGAACCCGCAGATCGCGGGCCTGCGCGCCGGCGTCGACATCGTCGTGGCCTGCCCCGGGCGGCTCGCCGACCACGTGCGCGCCGGTCACGCGCGCCTCGACGCGGTGGAGATCACCGTGCTCGACGAGGCCGACCATATGGCCGATCTCGGGTTCCTGCCCGAGGTGCGGCGCCTGCTCGACCTGACCCCGCCGCGCGCCCAGCGCCTGCTGTTCTCGGCCACCCTGGACGCCGGCGTCGACGTGCTCGTGCGGCGGTACATGACCGACCCGGTCACCCACTCCGCCGACTCGGCGCTGTCCCCGGTCAGCGCCATGGAGCACCACGTGCTGCACGTGCGCGCCGACGAACGGTTCGAGGTCCTGGCCGACCTCGCCGCGGCGCCCGGCCGCACCGTCGTGTTCACCCGCACCAAGCGCGGCGCGAAGGTGCTGACCCGCCGGCTCGTCGCCGCCGGGGTGCGCGCCGTCGAGCTGCACGGCGACCTCGGCCAGCCGACCCGCAACCGCAACCTGACCGCGTTCTCCGACGGCACCGTGTCGACCCTGGTCGCGACGGACATCGCGGCCCGCGGCATCCACGTCGACGACGTCAGGCTGGTCATCCACGCCGACCCGCCGGTGGAGCACAAGGCCTACCTGCACCGCTCCGGGCGCACCGCCCGTGCCGGCGCCCAGGGCACGGTCGTGACCCTCATGACCGACAACCAGGTCGACGAGGTGCGGGAGCTGACGCGCAAGGCCGGCATCTCCGCCGCCACGGTGCGCCTGCGCCCGGGCGATCCGCACCTGGTCCGGCTGGCCCCGGGCGATCGGACCTTCGCGCCGCCACCGCCCCCACCGGCCGAGACGCCCTCGGCCGCGGCGCAGTCGCGGCCGCGCCGCGGCCCGCGCCGCCCCAACACCGGCGCCAACACCGGCGCCAAGACCGCCACCAAGGCCCGCACCACGGCCCGGGACACCGCCCCGAAGACGGCGGCAACCGGTCGCGGCGGCGGCAACCGCGCCACGGCGACCGCCGCGCCCTCGAGCGCCGCGGCGTTCTCCGCACGGTCCCGGGTCGGCGGGCGGCGCGGCGGGCGCTGACGGCCCTGGTCCCGGCGCCCGGCTGAGCGCCGGTCAGTCGGCCGTCACCGCCGGGAACGAGGCCCAGATGTGCTTGGCGTCGTCGGTGGCGTACCAGCCGACGTCCAGCGACAGCTGACGGGCCAGGTGCAGGCCGCGGCCGCCCGAGTCCAGCGGCTCGACGTCACGCAGCTGCGGGAACGCCTGCATGTCGTGGTCGGCGATGTCGAGCACGAAGCAGCCGTCGGCGAGCAGGAGGCGTACGACGCTCGGCGGCAGGCCGTGCACGAGCGCGTTCGTCGCCAGCTCCGACGCGACGAGCAGCACGCGGTCGGCCCGGTCGTCGAGCGCGGGGGCCGTGATGAGGTGCCGGGTCGTCAGCGTGTCCAGCAGCGCCTGGCGCAGCGCCTGCAGCTCGGCCACATCGGCGATGACCCACCGGCGCAGCTCCGTCGTCACCGGCGGTGGCGGGGACACAGTCAAGGTCGTCACCAGGCGGGAATACCCAGCGCGGCCGGGGTTCTACCCTTCGATCGACCACGCTGTTCGCTCCCCCGGGGGTTCACTCCGGCCGGGCGAGGGGCCGCGGTGCCGGGTCGCCGAGCGTGGACGTGTGAAGTCCTGGTGGCTGGTCGCGGCCGGCGCGGCCACGGTGGTGTTCGGGGCGGCGGTGCTCGCCTGGCCCCACGCGACGCTGCGGCTGCTCGGCATCCTGGCCGGCCTGTGGCTGCTGCTGATCGGGCTGCTGCACATCGCCGGGGCGCTGCGGGCCGCGGGACCGTCGCGGCGGGCCGGCGTGCGGCGGGTCGTCGACGGGTTCTTCGGCGTGCTGCTGGTGGTGCTCGCGATCGCGTCGCTGGGCTCGGCCCGCGCCGGCCTGCTGACGATGTCGGCGCTGATCGGGCTGGCGTGGCTGATCATCGGCTTCGGCGCGGTGCTGCTCGGCCTGGCCGCGACGGGCCGGACGCACGTGGGGCTGTGCGGGCTCGGCGCGGCGGCGGTCCTGCTCGGGCTCGCGTTCGTCACGTGGCCCGGCCTGTCGCTGCGCGTGCTGGTGCTGCTGACCGGCATCAGCGCGGTCGCCCTCGGCGCGGCCGAGATCACGATCGGGGTCCAGGCCCGCCGTCGCGCGTAGCCGGCGGCAAGCTCCTGCGGTCGCGGCGGTGCGATCGATGACCTCTGACGTCACCGCCTGGCGAGCCACCATGTGCGGGCGATCGCGGCCAGGGGCGGGGCCAGGAAGACGCCGCAGAGGCCGCCCAGGGCCGCGCCCACCACGGTCGCCGCCAGCACCGCGACCGGGTGCAGGTTGAGCGCGCGTCCGAACACCAGCGGGCGCAGGACGCCCTCGAGGATGTTCTGGGTGACGAGCACGACGACGATCATCCACACGGCCGTGGTGACCCCGCTGGAGCCGAGCGCGAGCAGGACCGCGAAGATCGCCGAGACCCAGGCGCCGAGGTACGGCACGAACGCCGCCACGAACGTGATGACGGCGATGGTGAGCAGGAACGGCACCCGCAACACGGCCGCGCCGAGCGTGATCACGGCCGCGTCCATGGCCGCGACGAGGGTGGTCCCGACCATGTACCGCCGCAGCTGCGTGGCCGCCCGCCGCACGAGCCGGTGCTCCGGGTCGGCCCACTCCGGCCGTCGCTCGATCGCCGCGACGAGGCGGGGGCCGTCGCGCAGGAGGTAGTACAACAGGTACGAGCCGGCCAGCAGTCCGACCGCGACCTGCCCGATGACGACCACCCCGCTGGCCACCGCCGAGCCGATGCCGAGCAGGGCCGTGCGCCACGGTGCCGAGCGCAGCACGGTCTGCACCGGGTCGGTGCCGAGCGCGCCGCGCAGCCGCCGCCCGGCCTCGGCCAGGGCCGGCTGCCACTGCGCCGCCTGCAGCGTGAGCACCCACACCAGCAGCGCGGCGACGAGCATGAGGCACAGCGGGACGACGAGCGCGCCGAGCAGCGTCGCCGCCGTGGGCGCGAGGCCGAGCCGGCGCACCCGGCCGACGAGCGGCTGCACCGTGACGGCGATGACGACCATGAGCAGCAGGGGCATCAGCAGCGGTACCAGCATCCCGATCACGAGCACGGCCAGCGCCACGCCCACGATGACCCCCGCGACCGACCATCCGGTCCGCCCGAGCCGCCGAACCCGTCCCTCGGCGGCGCTCACCCGCCCACCTCGTCCCACCGCGCGGTGATGAGCAGCATGCGCCGGGCGCTACCCGCGGCAACGCGTCTCAGCCCTCCCCAGGGCGCGACCACTCGGCGGCCTCACCCGTTCCGGCCGCACAGGATATGTGGAGTAGCCATGATCGAAAATGTGTGATCATGGGGGCCGTTGTCACGGAAGCCTCGCGGGAAGCGCGAGTTCTGTCACGACATGACACGACCCCGGCTTCCGCTGCCGAAGCCGACGTCCCGCGCCTCACGAATCAACGAATTTCAACGTTGCAACGCCATCGAAACCGCTTCGTAATCGCAGCGGGGATTGACATTTCTCAGTGAAGGCGCTTTCGTGACGTTTGGTTTCGTTGGGAGATGTTGGGTTTTCGGAGGTACTGATGGCACAAACGCTCAGCCGCCGCACCGCACTCAAGGGCCTGTTCGGGGCCGCGGCCGCGGGCACCCTCCTCGCCGCCTGCGGTGACGACTCCTCCGGCCAGCCGGCAACGGGCGGCGACAACGGCACGGGGCCGGTCACCTTCGGCTCGAACTACTCCGACGCCGCGCCGAAGACCGCGTTCGCCGCGCTCATGTCCCAGGCGACCGGCAGCACGAGCGTCCCGGTCACGGTGAACACGACCGACCACAACACGTTCCAGAACAACATCAGCAACTACCTGCAGGGCACCCCGGACTCCCTCGCGACCTGGTTCGCCGGCTACCGGCTGCAGTTCTTCGCCGCCCAGGGCCTGCTGACGCCCATCGACGACGTGTGGGAGAAGATCGGCGGCACCTTCAACGACGCCGCGAAGAACCTCTCGAAGGGCCTCGACGGCCACTACTACATGGTTCCGCTCTACAACTACCCGTGGGTCGTCTTCTACAACAAGAGCGTCTTCCGGTCCAAGGGCTACGAGGTCCCCGCCACCTGGGACGCCTTCATCACGCTGTCGAAGAAGATGCAGACCGACGGGCTCGTGCCGCTCGCGTTCGCCGACAAGGACGGCTGGCCCGCGCTGGGCACCTTCGACATCCTCAACCTGCGCATCAACGGCTACGAGTACCACATCAAGCTGATGAAGCACGAGGTGCCGTGGACCGACGCCGGCGTCAAGGCCGTCTTCGACCAGTGGCGTGAGCTCGCGCCCTACCAGCAGAAGGGCGCCAACGGCCGCACCTGGCAGGACGCGGCCAAGGCGCTGGAGAACAAGCAGGCCGGCATGATGTTCCAGGGCTCCAACCAGGTCGCGGCCAACTACGACGCCGCGAACCTGGCCGACCTCGACTTCTTCGTCTTCCCCTCGATCAACCCGAGCTACGGCACCGACTTCATGGACGCCCCGACCGACGGCTTCATCCTGCCCAAGAAGGGCAAGAACTCCGCGTCGGCGAAGAAGATCCTCGAGTACATCGGCACCTCCGACGCCGAGGCGAAGTTCCTCGAGACCGATCACTGGGACGTCGGTCTGGCCAAGGGCCTCGTCGCGCCGACGTACAACGACATCCAGAAGAAGTCCGTCGCCGAGATCGGCAAGTGCAAGAACGTCTCCCAGTTCATGGACCGCGACACCGTGCCGGACATGGCCACCGCGATGATCAAGCTCATCCAGCAGTTCATCGACAGCCCGACCCCCGACACCATCGCCACGATCCAGAAGAGCGCCGAAGACCAGGCGAAGACCATCTTCAGCTGATGACGCTCACGACACCCCGCAAGAGCGCACCGGCGCCGGCCTCCGCACCCCGGCGCCGGGGTCGCACCCGCACCCTCACCCGCCGGGACGTCGGCGTCGCGACCGCGATGCTCGGCGTCCCGCTCCTGCTCGCCGCCGCGTTCGTGTGGATCCCGGCCCTCGGGTCGGTGCTGCTGTCCTTCACGAAGTGGACCGGCGTCGGCCCGGTCCGGATGCGCTCCTGCGACAACTTTCCGTCCGCGCCCGGGATTCCGCAGCCCGGCTGCCTCAACGGGGTCAAGAACTACGAGCAGGCGTTCACGAACTATCCGGACTTCTGGCCGGCCGTACAGCACAACGCGATCTGGCTCGGCGTGTTCATCGTCTTCGCCACCCCGCTGGGCATGCTCTTCGCCGTGGTGCTGGACCGTGGCATCCGCGGCAGCCGGTTCTACCAGAGCGTGCTGTTCCTGCCGGTGATGCTCTCCCTCGCGCTCATCGGCATCATCTGGGAGCTCATCTACTCCCCGAACTTCGGGCTCATCAACACCCTGACGGGGCACAACCACAACGACAACCTCATCGACTGGCTCGGCGACCCGAAGCTCAACCTGTGGGCGCTGCTCGTCGAGGCCAGCTGGCGGCAGGCGCCGTACGTCATGGTGCTGTACCTCGCCGGCCTCAAGGCCGTGGACCCGGCGCTGCGCGAGGCCGCCGTCGTCGACGGGGCCAACGGCTGGCAGACGTTCTGGCGGGTGGTGTTCCCGGCGATGCGCCCGATCAACATCGTCGTGCTCGTGGTGACCGTCATCGAGTCGCTGCGCGCGTTCGACCTCGTCTACATCACCAGCAACGGCAACCCGCTGCGCGGCCTGGAGCTGCTGTCGGTCGCGGTGACCCAGAACATCGTCGGCGAGACCCAGCGCATCGGCTTCGGCTCGACCCTCGGCGTCGTGCTGCTGGTCATCTCGCTCATCCCGATCTCCCTGTTCCTGTGGCAGGCCTTCCGACGAGAGGAACAGCGATGACCCGCCGGGCCGCCTCCACCGCCTTCATGGTCGTGATGTCCGCGCTGTGGGTGACCCCGATCCTGTTCGCGTTGTACGTCGCGCTGCGGCCGATCAGCGAGACCAACAAGTACGGCTACGTCTCCCTGCCGCACACGCTGACCCTGAGCAACTTCGCCGACGCGTGGGCCCAGTCGGACATGTGGAAGTTCTTCCTGAACTCGGTGTGGGTCACGGTGCCGGCCGTGCTGGTGACCCTGTTCCTGGCCTCCACCGCGGCGTACGTGCTGTCCCGGCTCAGCTTCAAGCTCAACGTGGCGCTGCTGATCCTGTTCACCGCCGGCAACCTGCTGCCGCAGCAGGTCATCATCACGCCGCTGTACCGCATCTATCTCGCCCTGGGCATCTACAACTCCTACCTCGGGCTCATCGTCATCAACGTGGCGTTCCAGCTCGGCTTCTGCGTCTTCGTGCTCAGCAACTACATGAAGACGCTGCCCGCCGGCATCGACGAGGCCGCGCTGATCGACGGTGCCTCGCTGTGGACGCGGTACTGGCGGCTCACGATGCCCCTGTGCCGCCCCGCGCTGGCCGCGCTCGCGACGCTGCTCACGACGTGGATCTACAACGACTTCTTCTGGGCCATCACGCTGATCTCCACCGGCGACCGGCGGCCGATCACGTCCGCCCTGGCCAACCTCCAGGGCCAGTTCGTGTCCAACCAGAACCTGATCGCGGCGGCCGCCCTCATCGCGGCGATGCCGACCCTGATCGTCTACGTGTTGCTGCAGAAGCAGTTCATCGCCGGTCTGTCCCTGGGCTCCTCCAAGGGCTGACGCGGTTGCGGGCGCCTCAGCGGTCGGTGAAGTCGCCCGACTCGGCCGCGGGGCCGCTCGCGTCGCTCGTGGTGCCCTCGGCGGGGGAGCGCATGCCGCCGGTCGTCGCGTCGCCCGTGGTGGCCGGCGCGGCGCCCGGGCGGGCGCGGCGCTGCGGGGCGCGCCCGGACCCGCCCGGCCCCGCGCTGGAGCCCGTCGTGGTGCGCAGTCCTCCGCTGCGCGTCGGGCCGCCGTTGCGCCGGGTCTGCTCGCTGGCGGCCTCGTCGGCGCGCTCCTCCGGTGACGTCATACGGCGCCGTTTACCCGGCCCGCAACCCGCCTAACGCGTGACAAAGCGGGTAGGGGCGCGAGTATGAACGTGTCCTTCCTACGCCCGTTGTACGAGCGTCCCGGACCGTGGGCGTCGGTCTATCTCGACGGGACGCGGAACAACGAAGATCCGGCCGGCACCGTCGAACTGCGCTGGCGGGTCGCCCGGGAGGCGCTGCGGGACGCTCTCTGCGAGCCGGAGACCATCGAGGCGCTCGAGCGGGCGCTGCTCGCGCACACCGAGGAGGGCGGGCCGTACGGGCTCGCCGCGTTCGCCGCCGGCGGCGAGGTGGCGATGCTGCGGGTGCTGCCCGCGCCGCCGCGGCGCGCCATCGCGGCGTTCGGGCCGCTCCCGCACGTCATGCCGCTGCTGGCGCAGATGGGGGAGTCGATCCCGTACGTGCGGGTCCTGGCCGACCGCACCGGCGGGCGGATCGAGGCGGTGGACGCGGCCCGGCTCGTGCGCGGCGAGGCCGTCACGGGCGCCAAGCAGTGGCCCCTGCACCGGTTCAAGCCCGGCGGATGGTCGCAGTCGCGGTACCAGCGCGCCGCCCACGTCACGTGGGAGCGCAACGCCGGCGAGGTCGCCGCGGCGGTCGCGCAGGCCGCCGAGCACTGCGGCGCCGAGGTCATCGTGGTGGCCGGCGACCCGCAGGCGCGCCCCCTGCTCGTCGCGCACCTGCCGGAGCACTGGTCGGAGCGGGTCGTGGAGACCAACTCCGGCACCGGGGCCGCCGCGCTCGAGGACGTGACGGTGCAGGCGATTGCCGATCGCGCGACCGGGAAGGCGCGGGCGGTCGTCGACCACTACCGCAGCCGGCGGGGCAACGACGCGGCCGGGGACGGGCTGCCGGCCGTGGTGACCGCCCTGCAGCGGGGGCAGGTCGACACGCTGCTGCTCGTGGACGACCCGAGCTCGACCACGCAGCTGTGGATCGGGCCGGAGCCGGAGCAGTTGTCCTTCGACCGCGCCGAGCTGCTGGCGATGGGCGTGCGGGACACCCGGCGGGTGCGGGCCGACGCGGCGCTCGTGCGCGCGGTGGTGTGCACCGAGGCCGACCTGCTCTTCGCCGCGCCGGACGAGCTGCCGGTGGAGGGTGGGGTCGGCGCGCTGCTGCGGTACGCCGACGCGGGCACGCGCCGCCGCTGAGGGTCCCCCGATGCGATGGGGACATCGGCTGGATCCTGACGGCGTACCGGCTGTCGGCCTCGGTCCTCACGCCGATCCTGGGCCGCCTCGGCAAGTCGGTCCCGGCCTCGCGGTCCCGCCCTCCAGCATCCGCTGGTCCGCCCGCGCCTCGGTCCGGCCGGCCCGCGCGTGCTCCCGGTGCCGCGCGGCCTGCCGCCGGTGCTCCCCGACGTCGCCCAGCCCGGAGGCCGCCGAGCGGTCGTGCAGGTCCGCCGCGGTCTCGTGCGCTTCGGCGGCGGCCAGCGCGGCCGACGCCGCCCTTTCGGTGGCCCGGGTCGCGAGCCGCTGCGACTCCTGCGCCAGTTCGGCGGCCCGCGGGCACATCGCGGTGGCCGACTCGTCCGGCTCTCCCAGGGATCCTTCCGGCTCGATCCACTCGTGCCGCAGCTCCGCCAGCCGCGCCGCGGCCTGCTCGGCCCGCTCGCCGGCCTCCACGCCGCGCCGCTGCCCGCGCTCACCCGCCCTCGTGTCGCTCATGCGCCCCCACTACCCGCGTACGCTGGGCGAAATCGAACGCGGCAGGCGGAGGTGAGCGGGTGCACCCGGTGTAGCGACGGCCCCGGCCCGGGGCGTCACGGAGCCGGAAGGTGCCCGTGCATGAGCAGGACCGACAAGACCCGCCCCTGGTGGGTCCAGATGGCCGACGCGCCGATGCGCGCGTGCCGGCCGCGCCACGACCACCGATTCGGCCCCTGCACCCTCGCCGACGCCGTCACCGCCGCCACGGCGTCGCTGGGGGAGCGCCGCGACGGCTGCCACTGGGGCGCCACGGCGAGCTCCTGGTTCCGCCGGGTGGAGAGCCACGGCCACCGCGAGTGGGCGCAGTGGTGCCGCGAGGACCGCCGTCGCAGCCGCCACACCGCCCGCCGCGCCCTGCGCGACCATCGCCGCGACCGGCCGCGGCGCCCGCAATCGGTCACGGTCGATGACGTGGCCGCGCCCTGAGCCGCGCGAGCACGGCGTCGGGATCGTGCTGGACGACATCGGCGCGGCACCACCCGAGCCTGCCCGCCCCGGCCGACCACCGCAGCGCCGTTCCCCTGCCCAGCGGGGTCTGACCGGCTGTCGGCCAGGTCTTTCGCGACTTCCCGGGGGTCGATCGTGCCAAGTCGCGGCAGTTCGATGCCAGAAAGGTTTGATGTCGCGACTGATCGGTCACTAGGGGCGCCTGCTTCTCCGTACCGTTCGCGTTCATGAATCTGTAACTTCAGCGTTCCCGATTGATTGGAGGAACGTATGCCCGCCGACCTCGTGCTCGTGCTGGCCGAGCGCGACTACATGTACGGTGTCGGCGACCTGACCCTGCGTATCCGCCGCGTCGAGCGCGAGGCCCCGATCTCCTACGACGACGAGTGGTGGTACTACGTCCACGGCATGCAGCTCGGGCATGAGGGCCGCGAAGTCGGCGAGCGCGTCGTGGTCGTCCGCGGCCGCCGCCTGGTGCAGGCCGGGCTTCCGGTGGAATAGAGCGGTATGGACGCGTAGGCTCCGACCTGTGGCCGTCCCGACGTTCGCGGTGCGTCGCGACGACGTGCGCGATGCGGTCGTGCTCGCACTGACCGGCGCGCTCGACGCCTTCGGCGCGACCGATCTCGACGCGGCCGTCGACGCGGGGATCACCCCCGGCCACGAGCTGGTGCTCGACCCGCGCGAGCTGGAGCTTCTCGCCGCCGGTGGCGTCCGCGCGCTGTTGCGGGCCGTCGAGCCGGCCGACCGGGCCGGGGTCGCGCGGATGCTCGTGGGCGACGCGCAGGACGCCCGCCTCGTCATCGATCGCCTCGTCATCGATCGCCTCGGCATCGACGGCCGCCTCCCGCTCGCGGCATGACCGGCCACCACGTCCTGCGCTACGACGACGCCGACGAGCTGCGGGCCGCCCTCGCCGACCGGCCCGACGGCGCCTTCGTGGTGCTCGCCTGCCGCCCCGAGCACCACGCGCTGCTGCCCGACGGCCTGCGGCTGCCCCGCCCGGCCGTGCACCACCGGCCCGCCGCCGTGCTCGCCGCCCTGCGCCGGCTGCCGCGCCACCCGGCCCGACCGCTCGGCGCCCCGATCTGGCTGCTCGCCGAGCCCGACGTCGGCGCGACGCGCGCGGACCTGGCCCGGGCCGCGGCCTTCGAGGCCGCCCGTCCCGTCACGCTCGCGGGTGAACCGATGACGACGATCACCGCCTACCCTCGCGCCGAGACCCCCGCCCGGGTTTTCGCACCGCCGATGCCCGACGCGCCGGTGCCGGTGCCGGACGCGGCGGCGGCGCTGCGCCTGCCCCCCTCCCACGATCGCCGCGACATCGTCGGCATCCGCGCCCGGCTCAGCGCGTCGCTCGCCGACCTGCCGATCCTCGTGCGCACCGACTTCATCGCCGCCGTGAACGAGGTGCTGACCAACGCCTACGTGCACGGCGCCCCGCCCGTCGACGTCGCCGTCTGGGTGACCCGCGGCCGGGTCGAGTGCCGCGTCACCGACCGCGGCCCTGGCTTCCGCGACCCGCTGACCGGCTACCGCCCGGGCCCCGGCGGCACCCGCTCCGGCACCGGCCTGTGGCTGGCCCGGCAGGCCTGCGACGAGGTCACCGCCTGGCCGGGACTCGACGGCTTCACCGTGCGGCTCGCCACCGCGGTCGCACCCGGGCCGGCCCTGCAGACCCAGGGCGCCCTGGCCCGCGCCGAGGTCGCCGCCGCCCGCGTGCGGTTGCGGCAGTCCGGCCACCGCCGCCCCCGCTGACGCCGCGCGCCCGCCGGGTCCCGCCGCGGCCCCGGCGACGGACCAGGCCTGCGCGGTCGCGACGGGTGTCGCGATGTTCACGCGCGCCGCCTTGGCCCTCGCCGCGCCGCGGCTCCTACGCTGATCGGATGCTGACCGTACGCCCGGCCGCGCCGGACGACCTCGCCGCCGTCGCCGCGATCTACGCGCACTACGTCACCGAGACGGTCGCGACCTTCGACGAGACCCCGCCCTCCCTGGACGCCTGGCACACCCGCCTGGCCGACCTGGCCGCGCGCGGGCTGCCGTTCCTCGTCGGCGAGGCCGAGGGGCGCATCGCCGGGTACTCCTACGCCGCCCCCTGGCGCGCGAAGCCCGCCTACCGGCACTCGGTGGAGGACTCGGTGTACCTGGGGCCGCAGTGGGCCGGCCGCGGCTACGGCACGGTGCTGCTGCGGGCCGTGCTGGACGCCTGCGCGAGGGCGGGGCTGCGCCAGGTCGTCGCGGTGATCGCCGACACGGGCAGCGACGCGTCCGCGGCCCTGCACCGCAAGGCCGGCTTCACCGAGGCGGGGCGGCTGACCGGCGTCGGTTTCAAGCACGGCCGATGGATCGACACCCTCCTTATGCAGCACACGCTGCCGCAGCACCCCGCGGCGGACCCGGACCGCCGCTGACCGCTGCGGTGCGGCGCGTGATCGGCGGCACAAGGCTGCTGTTCCTATCTGGGTGGTAGCTATGATCGCCGCCATGCGTCCCGTGAACCTTCTCGTCGCGGCCGGGCTCGCCGGGGCCTTGGCCGTGCTGGCCGGCTGCGCGCCCGCCGACGAAGACACCGCGGCACCCGCCGCCTCCGCCGGGGCGAGCGCCGCCGGCTCCTGCGCCCCGGCCCAGCTCAAGACCGTCGCCGCGGGCAAGCTCACGGTCGGCACCGACGACCCGGTCTACCCGCCGTGGTTCGCCGACAACAAGCCCGAGTCCGGGCAGGGCTTCGAGTCCGCGGTCGCCTACGCCGTGGCGGAGAAGCTCGGCTACGGCAAGGACCAGGTCGCCTGGGCGCGGGTCACCTTCAACAACGCGATCGCGCCCGGGAAGAAGGCGTTCGACTTCGACATCAACGAGTTCTCCATCACCGACGAGCGCAAGCAGGCGGTCGACTTCTCCTCGCCGTACTACGACGTCACGCAGACCGTCATCGCGCTCAAGAGCTCGAAGATCGCGGGGGCCAAGAGCCTCGCGGACCTCAAGGGCGCCAGGCTCGGGGCCCAGGTCGGCACCACCAGCTACCGCTCCATCACCGAGGTGGTCAAGCCGGCGCAGCAGCCCTCGGTGTACAACAACAACGACGACGCCAAGAAGGCGCTGCAGAACGGCCAGATCGACGGGCTCGTGGTCGACCTGCCGACCGCTTTCTACATCACCGGCGCCGAGATCGACGACGCGGTCATCGTCGGGCAGCTGCCGCAGGTCTCGGGCACGCCGGAGCAGTTCGGGCTCGTGCTCGACAAGGGCTCGCCGCTCACCGGCTGCGTCAGCGGCGCCGTCGACGCGCTGCGGGCCGACGGCACGCTCAAGAAGCTGGAGCAGCAGTGGCTGTCGGCGACCCAGGGCGCACCGACGCTGGCGTGATGGAGCTGTTCGAGAAGTCTCCCGTGCAGCGGGAGCGGGAGGCGTACCGCCGCCGGCAGACGATCCTGTCGGTGGCGGCCGCCGCCGTCTCCACCGGCGTCGTCGGCGTGCTCCTGCTCGCCGGCATCACCGGCGCGCCCGGCTGGAAGCGGGTGCGGGAGAGCTTCTTCGACCCGCACACCGCCCGCACCGCGCTGCCCGCGGTGCTCGACGGGCTGTGGCTCAACATCGAGCTGCTGGTGTTCTGCGCGGCCGGCGCGCTGGTGCTCGGGCTTGGCATCGCGTCGCTGCGCACGCTGCGGCGGCCCGTGTTCTTCCCGCTGCGGGCCCTGGCCAACGGCTACACGTACACCTTCCGGGGCCTGCCCCTGATCATCACCATCTACGTGTTCGCGTTCGGGGTGCCGGGGCTGCGCCTGAGCGGCACGCCCTCCGTCCTCGTGCTCGGCGGCGCGGCGCTGGTGCTGACCTACGGCGCCTACATCGCCGAGGTGTTCCGGGCCGGGATCGAGTCGGTCCATCCGTCGCAGCGCGCGGCGGCGCGCTCGCTCGGGCTGACGTACCGCCAGACGATGCGCCACGTCGTGCTGCCCCAGGCCGTCCGGCGCGTCGCCCCGCCGCTGCTCAACGACCTCGTCGCGATGCAGAAGGACGTCGGGCTCATCTCCCTGGCCGGGCCGGTCGACGCCATCCGCGCCGCGCAGATCCAGACTTCGGTGTCGTACGACTACACGCCGTACATCGTCGCCGGTGTGCTCTTCGTCCTGCTGGCGATCCCGCTCGTCGCCGTGACCGACTGGGTGACCGTCCGGGCCGCCCGCCGCCAGTCCGGGGAGGTGACCCTGTGACCGCGGTCCTGTCCGTCGCCGGGGTGCACAAGGTGTTCGGCGACCGGCACGTGCTGCGCGGCGTCTCGCTCGACGTCGCCGAGCACGAGGTCGTCGCGCTCATCGGGGCCAGCGGCTCCGGCAAGTCGACGCTCCTGCGCTGCGTCAACCTGCTCGAACCGGTCGACGACGGCGTCATCCGCCTCGACGGCGAGGACGTGACCGACCCGCGGGCCGATCCGGACCGCGTCCGGCGCCGCATCGGCATGGTGTTCCAGGCGTTCAACCTGTTCCCGCACATGACGGTGCTGGCCAACGTGACCCTCGCCCCGCGGCGCGTGCACCGGGTTCCGGCGGCCGAGGCCCGCGACCGGGCGATGGCGCTGCTGGGCCGCATCGGCCTGGCCGACCTCGCGGGCGCCTACCCGGACCGCCTCTCCGGCGGCCAGCAGCAGCGCGTCGCGATCGTGCGCGCCCTCATGAACGCCCCGCGGCTGCTGCTGCTCGACGAGGTCACCTCGGCCCTGGACCCCGAGCTCGTCGGCGAGGTGCTGGCGCTCGTGCGGGAGCTGCGCGGCGACGGGATGACGATGCTGCTGGCGACGCACGAGATGGGCTTCGCCCGGCAGGTCGCCGACCGCGTGTGCTTCCTCGACGGCGGCGCGCTGGTCGAGCAGGGGCCGCCGGAGCAGGTCCTCGGCGACCCGCGCGAGCCGCGGACCCGCCAGTTCCTCGCCCGGGTCATCGCATCGGGGCGGCTCTAGGCCGTGTGTCATAAGTGCTTCGCGAGGCGGCGCAGCCAGATGTCGATGATGCTGATGGTTGTGGTGGTCTCGTACCGCACGGCGAGCTTTTCGTAGCGGGTGGCTACCGCTCGATGGGCTTTGAGCAGGTTGATCCCGCACTCCACGGCGTGGCGCTGCCGGTAGGCCACCAGGTCGAACGCTGGTGGCCTACCGCCCCGCGAACCGCGTGCGCGGCGGTGGGCGGCCTGATCAACTTTGATCGGGATGACGCACCGGATCGACCGCCGCCGCAGGTACTCCCGGTTCGCGCGGCTGCTGTACGCCTTGTCAGCCAGGACCCGGTCCGGGCGGACCCGCGGCCGGCCACCACCGGCACGGACCACCCGGATCCGGCGCAGCACCGTAGTGAACTGCGGGCTGTCCCCGCGCTGCCCGGCAGTCAGTACCAGCGCCAGGACTTTGCGGCCCTGCTCACAGGCCAGATGCAGCTTCGTGGTCCAGCCGCCCCGGGACCGGCCCAGCGCGTGATCACCCGGCTCCGCCGCGCCGTCCCCACCCGGCGGCTCGACCTGCAGATCGGGCCGCTTGCGGGCACCGGCGGCGTGCTGGTGCGCCCGGGTGATCGTCGAATCCACGCTCACGTCCCAGCCGATCAGACCCGCCGCGTCGGCGCGGCCCTGCACCACCGACAGGATCCGCGCCCAGGTACCGTCGCGCTGCCACAGCCGGTACCTGCCATAGATCGTGCGCCAGTGCCCGTAGCACTCCGGCACGTCCCGCCACGGCGACCCGACCCGGATCCGCCACCGAATCCCGTCAATAAGCTGCCGCTTACTCCACCTCGGCGGCCGGCCTGACTTCTTCCCCGTGGGCAGCAGCGGTTCCAGCAGCGCCCACTGCGCGTCGGTCAGGTCGAACCGCCTCGTCACCGCTACGCTGGCCACGAGGTCTCCGTGCAGATGGTTGTCTTGGTCGATAACCCATCTACCGGAGACCTCGCCACATATCGATCACCGACACGCCCGACCAGTCAACTCGCCACCACCACTACACGACCCACTTCTGACACACGGCCTAGCCGTACACCGGCGGCGTCGGAACGGCGTCGAGCAGCCGGCGCGTGCAGGGGTGGGCGGGCCGCTCGTACTGCGTCGTGGCCGAGTCACGGCTCGCTCCAGGCACCGGTTCTCCTCCCGCGGGGTTCGACGGCGCGAGTGTCGGCATCCCGCCGCCGGGCGCCTCCGGTCGGGCGGCGGCACGCAACTCGGCGGATCCCAGGTCGGCGCGTTAGGCTGGCGCGCAGCGCAGGGCAAGATGGGGGACGACGAGGACGTACATGGCCGAGAACTCGCAGGCGACGCTGACCGTGACCGCCGCGGACGACGCGGCCGGGGGCGTCGTGCTCACCGTGGCCGGCGCCCTCGACTACCACACCGCGGCGCGCTTCGGCGCCGCCGTCCAGCGCGCCTACGACGAGGGCGCGACGGCCGTCACGGCCGACATGTCACGCGTCGGCTTCACGGACTCGTCGGGGCTGGCGTCGCTGATCCGCGCGCACAAGGCGGCACACCTGATGGGCCGGCGCTTCAACCTGCGCGGCCCGGACCACAACCTGCGCCGCATCCTGGCCGTGACCGGCCTCGACACCGTCCTGAACATCACCGAGGACTGAACCGCGACCCGCGCCGGGATCCCGGGACTCGGGCGGCCGGGTCAGCGGCGGCGGCTGCGCAGCGCGAACACCGCGACGGCGGCCGTGGCGGCCGCGGCCGTCCCGACGGCGGCCATGGGCACCGGCCGGCGCAGCCTCGCCCGCAGCTCGGGATCGCGGACCGCGGCGTTGACGGTGCCGGCGGTCCGGCCCGCGCGCCCGGCCACCTCGCCCGCGACGTGCGACGCCTGAGCCCGCACCCGGACGGCGACGACACCGGCCCGGGTCTGCGCCCGCCCCGCGAGGGCCCGGACGCGGTCCCGCGCACGGCCCTTGACGTCGTTCGCCTTCTCCTTGAGGTGAGCGCTGACGCGCGCCTTGACGTCGGCCTTGGCCGCGAGCGCCTCCACCGTCTCGCCGAGCGCGGCGCGGGTGCGAGCGATCTCCGCGCGCAGCTCCTGCGCGTCCGGGCGGGGGGCGACGGTGGTCATGCCGCGGTGATGCCCCGGCCGAGCGATCGGTAAACGTGCACGCGACCGCGGTGGTGCCCGTGTGCCCGACGCGACCGCGCACAGCCGGCGCCGACTCGCGGCGGGTCACGGGTGGCGGTTGCGGTCGCGGCGGCCGTGGGGGACGGCGATGACGACGTACGCGGTGTCGTGGCGACGGGTGTCGACTGTGGACTGACGGTGGCGGGCGTGCGGCGCTGGCATGACGGGTTCCTCGCGACGGTGGGACGGACGGCTGGAGGGTGGCGCGTCAGGCCGGACACGGGTCTCGACACATTGCTGTCTAGTCCAAAGGTTTTATAGGTATGACGCTCGTGCTTGCCGTGGAGATCGATGGCGACGGCTCTCACTCCGCCGCCTGGCGCCGGGCCGCGTATCCGCCCGCCGAGCTGCTCACCGCGCGTCGCGTGCGGCACGTCGCCGAGATCGCCGAGCGGGCCGGGTTCGGGCTCGTGACCCTCGACGACGACCTGCTCCCGCCCGCCGCCGGGGGGCCGGCCGGGCGGATGGGGGCGGTCGAGGGGCCGCGTTCGTCGCCGCCGCCACGAGTGTGCTCGGCGTCGCCCCGGTCGTGTCGACCACCTGCACGGAGCCGTTCCACGTCTCCTCGCAGCTCGCCTCGCTCGACCACATCGCCGCGGGCCGGGCCGGCCGGGTCGTCGCCACCAGCCCCCGGCCCGAGGCGGCCGCGGCGTGGGGGCGTCCCGAGGCCGATCCCGTGCGGGAGGCCCTGGATGTGCTGCACGGCCGTCGGGCGCCGCTGAGGGGCGGTCGCACTCCTCGCGGCCGCCCGGCGGTGCCGAACGTCAGTCGCGCTCCTCGTCGCGGGCGGGCAGCTCGCTCAGCAGCGTGAACTCGAACTCGACCTGGGTGGTGTCCGGCGCGTCCTCGGGCGTGACCAGGTAGGACTCGACGCGGAAGCCGAGGTTGAGCACCTCGGCGGCGCGGATGTGCTCGACGAGCTCGTCGACGGCGGAGAAGTACGCGGTATACATCACGGCGGGCCCGGCGCCCGGCTCCTCGGCCGGCTCGGCGGACAGCGTCTCGGGGGTCTCAGCAGCGAATTCAATCGTCACGAGCCGCGAGCCTACGACACCCGCCCAAGATCCGCGACCGTTGTTGTCTATCAAACCAGTGGATAATATGGGGTATGGGCATGCATCTGCACTGGTATCTGCCGACCAACGGCGACAGCCGGGACATCGTCGGATCCGGGGACGGGTCGCAGCACACGCTCGGCGCCGTCGCCGACGGGTTGCGGCGGCCCGGCATCGACTACCTCGGGCAGATCGCGCGCTCGGCCGAGCAGCTCGGCTTCGAGGCGGTGCTCACCCCGACCGGCACCTGGTGCGAGGACGCCTGGATCACCACCGCCGCGCTCACCCAGGTGACGAGGACGCTCAAGTTCCTCGTCGCCTTCCGCCCCGGCCTGATCACGCCCACCCTCGCCGCGCACCAGGCCGCCACCTTCCAGCGGATCTCCGGCGGGCGGCTGCTGCTCAACATCGTCACCGGCGGCGACCCCGTCGAGCAGCGGCGCTTCGGCGACCACCTCGACCACGACCAGCGCTACGCCCGCACCGACGACTTCCTCGCCGTGCTGCGCGGGGTCAGCGACGCCCCGGAGCCGTTCGGCTTCGCCGGCGAGCACTACCGGGTCGAGCAGGCCCGGATCCCGTTCGAGCCGTGGCGGCCGCCGGCGATTTTCTTCGGCGGGGCGAGCCCGGCGGCGGAGCGGGTCGCGGCCCGGCACGTCGACACCTACCTCGCATGGGGTGAGACGCCGCCGCAGATCGCCGAGCGGCTCGAACGGATGCGCAAGCTCGCCGCCGAGGCGGGGCGCACGCTGTCCTTCGGCATCCGCTTCCACGTCCTGAGCCGCGACACCGCCGAGGCCGCGTGGGCCGAGGCCGGGCGCCTGCTCGACCGCATCGACGACGACCGGGTGGCGCAGGTGCAGCACGGGTTCGCCGCGGGGGAGTCGGTCGGCCAGCAGCGCATGGCGGCCCTGCACGGCGGCCGGCGCGACCGCCTCGAGGTGTACCCGAACGTCTGGGCCGGCTACGGGCTCGTGCGCGGCGGGGCCGGGACCGCGCTCGTGGGCAGCCACGCGGAGGTCGCCGAGCGCATCCGCGAGTACCATGACCTCGGCATCGATCACTTCATCCTGTCCGGGCAGCCACACCTGGAAGAGGCGTACCACTTCGGCGAGGGCGTCCTGCCGATCCTGCGCCGGGCCGGGTTGCTCGCGCACTGACGGGGTAGGGAGAACCGCATGGCTCTGCGCTGGATCGCGCCCGACTACGGCGGCCCCGAGGTGCTCACGCTCGTCGAGACCGAGGTCCCGCCCCCGCGAGCGGGCGAGGTGACGATCGACGTGCGGGCCGCGGGGGTGAACCCGGCCGACTACAAGCACATCGCCGCCGCCCACGGGGCCGGCCGCGAGCTGCCGCTGCCGATCGGCTACGAGGTCGCCGGGGTGCTCAGCGCGATCGGGCCGGACACCGAGATCGCGTCCGGGGGCGGCGCGCCCGGCGACGCGGTCGTCGCGTTCCGGATCAACGGGGGGTACGCCTCCCAGGTCACCGTCCCCGCGAAGGACGTCTTCGCCAAGCCCGAGGCGCTGGACTTCCCGGCCGCGGCGAACCTGCTGCTCGCCGGGACCACGGCGGCGGAGGCCCTGCACGTCGTGCGCGCCGCGCCGGGCGAGACGGTGCTCGTGCACGGCGCGTCCGGCGCGGTCGGGATCAGCGTGCTGCAGCAGGCTCGCCTCAAGGGCATCTCCGTCATCGGTACCGCGAGCGAGCACAACTTCGGCCTGCTCCGCCAGGCCGGGGCGCAGGCGATCGCCTACGGTCCCGGGCTCGTCGACCGGGTGCGGGCGGCCGCGCCCGACGGGGTCGCGGCGGTCATCGACACCGTCGGCACCGACGAGGCCGTCGACTCCGTGGCGCAGCTGCTGCCGGACGCGAGCCGGGCGGTCACGATCGTCGCGTCGGACCGGTCGCGGGACGCCGGCATCCGGGCGATCGCCGGGGCGTTGCCGGACAGCGCCGCGTACCGTGACAGCGTCCGCGCCCGCCTGCTCGGCTGGGCCGGCGAGGGCCGCCTCGTCGTGCCGGTGGCCAGGACGTTCCCGCTGACCGAGGCCCTCGCGGCGATCGAGCTGGTGCGCAGCGGCCACCCGGGCGGCAAAGTCGCCCTGGAGCCGTGACACCCGACCGGGCGGCGCTCGCGCGGCTGCGGCAGCGGCCGCCCTCGACGCCCCGCCGCTCGTCGCGCCGCTGCGGGACGCCGGCCCGGCACCGCAACTCACACCGCGTCCGGGAGCTGGCCGTCCCCGAGGCGGATCGTCGCCGAGCAGCCCCCGCCCGGGCGTGAAACGGATGGCGAGCGTGCCGCCCGCGGCCGCGACGGCCTGGGCGGTGAGGGCGAGCCCGAAGTGGCCCGGCCTCGCCGGCTGCCGCGGGTCGAAGCGGGCGCCGTCGTCGCGGACGCTCAGCCGCGGCGGCCCGTCGAGGGCGACCGTGCTCGGGCGGCCGTGCCGCACGACATTGCGGATCAGCTCGCGGGCGCCGCGGGCGAGCAGCAGGGCGCGCTCGCCCGGGCCACGAGGCCGAGCCGGTCAGCGGCCAACCGCGTCGAGCTGGGACTGGACGCCGAGCTCGGCGCGGGTGGCCTTGAGGTAGTCGCGCACGGCGTGCACGGACAGCTCCGGCACCTCCGACTCGCGCGGGCTGAGGCGGGGGACCGGTTCCGGCGCCGCGCCGTTGCCGCGGATCGCGTCTTGCGCTGAAGTGCACTTGAGCTCCTAGCCTCCGCGGCATGACCTACGTGATCGCGTTGCCGTGCGTGGATGTGTTGGACAAGGCTTGCCTCGACGAGTGCCCGATCGACTGCATCTACGAGGGGGAGCGGATGCTGTACGTCCAGCCGGACGAGTGCATCGACTGCGGCGCCTGCGAACCGGCGTGCCCCGTCGAGGCCATCTACTTCGAGGACGACCTCCCCGCCGGGCTCGGCGGGTACGTCGCCGTCAACGCCGAGTTCTTCGCGGCGATCGGCTCGCCCGGCGGGGCCCCGAAGGGAGTCTCCGTCGCGGGCGACCACGCGGTCGTCGCGGCCCTGCCGCCGCAGGTCCACGGGGACGGCCCCGCCTGAGGTCATGCGGGGTCGTCCCGCCCGCCCGGCTCGTGCAGCCGGACCGGACCCGGGCCGCGCGTGCGCAGGCGGTCGTCGGGATTGAGCAGGTCGCACAGGCGCATCGACAGGCAGCCGCAGCCGATGCAGGCGGTGAGCTGGCGCTCGAGGTTCATGATGTACCGCCGCCGGTCCTCCAGCTCGCGCTTCCACAGCCGCGACACCCGCACCCACTCCCGGTGGCTCGGCGCCTCGTCGGCGGGCAGGGTCGTGAAGATCTCCGCGACGTCGGCGAGGGAGATGCCGAGCCGCCGGGCCGCGAGGATGATCGCGATGCGCCGCAGCATGTGCCGCCGGTACAGCCGCTGGTTGCCGCGGTTGCGCTCGGCCGTGATGAGCCCCTCCGCCTCATAGAACCGCAGCGCGGAAGGGGCGACGCCGGTGCGGGCGGCGACCTCCCCGACGGTGAGCAGGTCATTCGGGTGCGCGATCGGCTCCCTTGACACCCGTGGACCGTAGAACCTCAAGCGGGGTTGAGATCAAGACCGGTCTCGTGGCCAGCGTACGCACGACGATCCGGTGCCCGCGGGCGGCGAGCTCGAGCAGGATCGCGGTCATCGGGAAGACGTGACCCCTTGGCGGGCGAGGTGCAGGCAGTGCTCGACCAGCACCCGCACGGCGGGCCGGACGTCATCTTCAGCACGCTGGACAAGGCGATGCAGTCCCTGACACAGCCTTGTGGAGCTGGCAGGTACGGTGAAGTCCGCCTATCCAGGGAGCGGCCATGGGCTCGTTCGAGTGGCTCGGAACGGCAACGACTGCGCTGGTCGGGGCGGCCGGCATCGGCGCGACGCTCTGGATCTCGATCAGCACCCGAAGGCTCGGCGGACGTCAGACGCTGGAGGCTGAGAAGCGGCAGACGTACACGGAGATGTTCGTTCGGGGCGATCAGGTCACGGCCGCGATCAAGCGTCTGGAGGTCCTGCGGCACACCTGCGGTGACGATGCCGGCGAGGCGGTCATCGAACTGGACACCCGCCGCATGGAGCTGAACACCGCCCTCTATCAGCTGCTGCTCGTGGCGCCCCCGGATGTCAGCGCCGCGGCCGTCGACCTGTACTACCGGTACCTCGACGAGGTGGAGCGCTTCCGCGCCGGCGAGGAAGGCCATCGGCCGGCGGGGTTGGCCGCGCTTCGCCGGCGGCTGCTCTATGCGATGCGCGTCGATCTCGGCAGATCCCCCCTCATCGTGGCGGACGCCCCGTCCATGCGCGAGGGCGCCTCGCCGGTCGCCGCGGCGTTCGAGCGCCGGACGTCGACGGAGGGGAAGAGTCCATCGTGACCGGGCGCCGCCGTGACACGGTCCTCGCGCTGCTGCGCCCCTGGCACGACGGGTCCGCGTCGCTGGTGTCGGAGGCGTCGCTCGGGCACGACTGGGCCCCGGTGACGCGGCTGACGTTCGACCGCGACCTGCCCGGCATCGGCCGGACCGCGGTGGTCAAGACCCGCCGGACGGACGGGGCCGGTCACGGCGGCCCCGCTCACCTGCGACGCGAGGAGGCCGCGCTGCGCACGGCCGCGCCCGCCGGGGTCACCGCGCGGCTGATCGCCGCCGACCAGGCGGACGGCGTCGTGGTCACCACCGATCTGGGGGACTGGCCGACACTGGAAGCCGTCCTGCTCGGCGCCGATGCGGACGCCGCCGCGCGGGCCGTGGTGGAGTTCGGCATCGCCGTCGGGCGGCTGCACGCCGGCACCGGTTCCGCGGGCGAACGGTACCGGCAGGCGCTGGCCGATCTCGGCGCGCCGGAGACGGATGCCGGCCCTGGACTGCCCTGGCCCGGCGTGGACCGGTGGCAGGAACCCTACAGCACCCACTGGGCGACGCTGCCCGCCGCCGTGGTGGACGAGGCCGATCGCGCCTATCGCCGCGAGCTGGCCGCGACCATGCCCGCTGACGTCCTCGTCCACCTTGACGAGGCGCTCGCGGTCGGCGCCGCGGCGGCGCTCGCCGTCCGGGTCCAGCGGCTGCCACTCCTGGCCGCCGCCGGACAGCCCTCGCCCACCCGCCGGCGCCGGCGAGCGCAGCTCGTGCAGCAGATCGGGGTGTTCACCCGGCTCGCCGAGCGGGCCGGGACGCTGCCGGCGATGGCGGAGTGGTTCGCCCGGCTGGCCTCGGCGATGACCGCCCGCTGGCGGGACGCGACAACCCCGCCGCCGGCGACGTTCCCCGCCTTCCGGTCAGCCCGGAACGGATGACCGACCGGTCACGCCGCCTCGATCTCGCGCAGGTGGTCGGCCAGCTCCGGGACGGTCGCGAGCACCTGGGGCTCGACGCTCGCCCGGATCAGGCCGGCCTCCTCGTCGCCCCGTTGCCCTTCGAGGATGACGACGAGGAAGTCGGGCGGGAGCGAGCGGTGGACGCGGCCCTGGCGAGCGGTCGCGGTCATCGCCTTGCAGACTCGGGCCATGGCGGCGTCGTGCGCCGCGTCGAGCGCGTCCAGCGCCGCGTCGCGCTCGGCGGCATCGCTCGCGGGCGTGAGGTATTCGTCGGTGATGCGCTGGTACCACGGGCCCATCGCCTCGCTCGCGGCGTCCAGGACGTCCCACCGCCACTCCGGCGGGGCGAACCGCGTCGAGTACCCGTGGCGCTGGTCCACCGCCGCCTCGGTGTTGGCGGCGAGGGCCGGCGGGAGCATCCTGTCGCGGTCGCTGTAGAAGAGATGGAAGGCCGCGGCGTACAGCCGCTCGCCCGGATGTGCCGCGGCGAGACCGGCCAGGGTGTCGCATCCGATGTCGTGCCAAGCCGTCTCGAAGGCGTCCCAGTCCACCGGCGCACGCTACCGCGTCTTCGCCGGCCGATGGCACGATCCGCCCGCGGGCCGGGAGAATTACCTGCATATCCAGCAGATCCGGGCACGTGGTCAAGCGGTCGGTACGCCTTGAACGGTCCAGGTCAGCGCCGTTCGAGCCATGCCTGGTAGTCGCGGATCCTGACGATCGCGGCATCGAGTTCGGCGAGGATGTTCGCTTCGGCTGTCGCGGCGCGAGCGGTGTCGAGCAGACGCAGCGGTGCATCGCCTGCCATCCACGCCTCGACGCGTCCGAGCTCGTCGCAAACAGGTACCACGTAGTACGCGACGAACGACGCCAGGTGCCGGGCGGCGGTCGTGGAAGGCGTAGCGGACCAGATATCGAGGTAGGGCTGCAGATCCTCGTCAAATCCGCTCAACGCCTCGACCATGTCGTCCGCGGCCATCGCGGTGGGCCAGCCGGCCAGGAAATCTCGCCACAAGGCGAACCGATACGCCTCGACGGCGGCCCGATCCTCAGCCCGCCAGCCGGCCGCAGCCGCCTTGAGCCGGCTGAGCGTCTTGTCCAGCAGCGTGGGGTCATCGAACGCGCCGAGCGCGAACAGCTCCAGGATTCGCGGCGCGAAGTGCAGCCAGTCCCGCTCGTCGCCCCACGTCCCGCCGGCCTTCCACGCTAACCGGCGCAGCTGCCCGGCCGACAGGTCCTGCAGCGGGACCACCTGCAGCACCCGGACCTCGTCCTCGTCCACGCAGTGCCGGCAGTACGACATGTCCGGATTCAACGGGTACCGGGCGCAGATCCGGTACAGCGCGGCCAGTGCCTGACGCACGCCCGGCTGCATGCACCCCCCGTCCCGCAACACCACCATCGCAGACCGGTCAACGATCTCCTCGCCCATCATGTTCCAACGGCGACACGCGCGCTGTCCAGCGTGACGGGGTTGCCACGAGACACCGACGCATCGGATACACGCCGGCCCAGGAGGGTTCCGATCGTCCAGTTCGGCGCCCGGCTCGCGGCTGCTTGTGGTGGCTAGCGCAAGATGATCGCGTCAATCATGAGCGACAAGATGTCTGAGGCGCCCGGAGCGTCGAGGTCGGTGAAGACGAACGCGAGCACGGCGCCGTGGCCGGCCCAGATGCACGTCGTACCGCGCTGGCCCTGGCTGGTGAATTACGAGCACCGTATGTGCGGGCTCGGTCGGCAGGAGCGACCTCGGCAGACCGCTGCCGGCCTGGTAGCCGCCCCCGGCTGCCGCCGCTGCCTGAACGGCTGACCGCACCGCGTCATCGACTACCCAGTCGATCCCGGTGTCAACGGGCAGGTTCCGCGTCAAGGCCGGCGAGATCGACGTCGAACGCGGTGCCGGCGGAGCTCGCCATCCCGACGTGGAGCAGGAAGGCTGCGGCGTGAGCGGAAGGCGCGAGGACTCAGCGGGCGGAGACCGGCTCGGACGACGGCCGCCATTCCCGCTTGATGAGCCCGTAGACCCACGAGTCGGAGACCTCACCGTCCACGATGCAGTCCTCCCGCAGCGTCCCCTCCCGCACGAACCCGAGCTTCTCCAGCACGCGGGCAGACGCCACGTTGCGCGTATCGGTCTCGGCCTGGACGCGATTCAGGTCCAGCGTGTCGAAGGCCCACCGCAGCAGGGCGTGCGCGGCCTCCGTCGCGTAGCCGTGGCCCCACGCGGCATCGTCGAGGCAGTAGCTCAGCGCCGCGCTGCGGTAGTCCGGATTCCACCCGCTCAAGCCGCACCAGCCGATGAACGCCCCGTCGGGGACACGATCCACGGCCAGCCGCGCCCCGGTGCCGTCCTCCGCCATCTGCCGGCAAGCCGTGATGAACCGCTCGGCGCGTGCGCGGTCGCTCCACGGCGGCGCGTCCCAGTAGCGCAGCACGTGGGCGCTGCTGTGCAGCCTGAAGAGGTCGTTGGCGTCCGCGTCGTCGAAGGGACGCAGCCGAAGGCGAGCGGTGTGCAGCGTAGGCGTGGGCAGCGACTCGCGCGTCATGGTCCCTCCGATTGGTGGCCGGACATGCATCAGTGCCGCTCTGTGCCGGCAGCATCCGCGAAGTTCCAGTGTGCGGGCGGGGCGCCGGTCGTGCGGGTGCCGACCAGTTCGTACTCGACCACGATCACCTCCGGGCCGGTGGGCTCGTGCACGACCACGATGCGACAGTTGTCGAAGCGTACCGGGAACGCCGCCCGGCCCGCCGCCGTGAACGCCGGGACCCGTCCGGTAGCCGCGAGGTACCGGCGTCGTAGCGGCCGCTCCTACGCTCGGGCGCGACTCGCGCGTCGCGCGCGGGCGAACCACGGGAGGACGCATGAACAAGGCGCTGCGGATCGCGCTCGCGACCGCCACCGCGGCCGCGATGAGCGGGATCACCCTCGTCGGCACGGGCGGGGCGGCCTGGGCCGCGGGCACGTGCAGCACGACCTACACGTTCCGGACCGACTACGGTTCCCAGACGGTCACGGTGTACGTCCCGTCGACGGGCAGCACCGCGGCGAGCACGACGTGCGACATGGGCCAGGGCGCCCAGAGCGCGGCCGTGAAGACCCTCCAGCGCACGCTCAACAACTGCTACTACGAGAGCCTGTCCGTCGACGGCATCTTCGGCGCCAACACGAAGGCGGCGCTCAAGCGGGCCCAGGCCTCGGAGGAGCTGCGGGGCAACGACGTCGACGGCGTCTACGGCCCGATCACCCGCGACTCCATCATGCACTACACCAGCCTCGGCGGGCACGCCTGCAAGTACTGGAACGGCCCGGGCGGGCTGTAACAGCGCCGGGCGCGGCGCCCGTGGGCCGGCGGGCGCCGCGCGGCACCGGTACGGGGCCGCAGTGACGCGCAGGCGCGCCTGGCGACGGCGTGGCCGGCGAGTCCGACGGCCGGGGCGGGCGGTAGCGTTGAAGATCGGATGGGGATAATCGCATACTCAACCGATCGGGAATATGCGCCGTGCGTCCAGTGAGGGTGGGGCCGTGAGTGATGTCGATGTCGCGATCGTCGGCGGGGGAGCGGCCGGCGCGCTGGTCCTCGCGCACCTCTCGCGGCTCGCGGCGGCCCGGCTGCGGGTCGCGCTGATCGACCGCGGCCCGGGGGACTTCGGCAGCGGCACCGCCTACCGCACGCAGGACCCCGCCCACTTGCTCAACGTGCGCGCCGCGGCGATGAGCGCGTGGCCCGGCGAGCCCGGCCACTTCACCCGCTGGCTCGCCGCCAACGGGTGGGACGGCGTGACCGGCGACGACTTCGCGCCCCGCGCCGCCTTCGGTGCCTACCTCGCCGCGCTCACCGCCGAGGCGGCCGGCGGCGAGCACGCCGACGTGCGCCTGATCCGCGGCCGGGCCAACGGCGTGCACCGCCATCCCGAAGGGTGGACGATCACCATCGACGGGGCCGCCCCGGTGGTCGCGACCGAGGTCGTGCTCGCCATCGGCATCGAGCCGCCGGCCCTGGCGTGGGTACCGCGCCGCCTGCGCGTGCAGCCCCGCTTCGTCGCCGACCCGTGGCGGCCCGGCGCGCTCGACGGCGTCGGCCCCGACGACCCCGTCCTCATCGTCGGCACCGGCCTGACCGCGGTCGACGTCGCCGTGTCGCTGTCGGCCCGCACCGGGCGCCCGATCACCGCCACGTCCCGCAACGGCCTGCTGCCCTTCGCCCACACCCGCGAGGTCCGCCCGCCGATGCCGCTGGAGGGGACCGAGCGGCCCGCCACCGTCAAGCAGCTGCGGCGGCTGGTGCACCGCCGCGTCCGCGAGTCGATCGCGGCGTGCGGCGACTGGCGCCCGGCGATCGACGGCCTGCGCCCCCACACCCAGGCGATCTGGGCCGGGCTGCCCGTGGCCGAGCGGCGCGAGTTCCTGCGCCGGGACCTGCGCCGCTGGGACAACGCCCGGCACCGCATGGCGCCCGACGTCGCCGACGCGATCGCCGGGCTGCGGGCCGAGGGGCGGCTCGCGATCACGACCGAGCACCCGTCGGTCGCCATCGCCGGCGCCGACCCCGGCACCTGGATCGTCAACACCACCGGCCCCGACCCCGACCTCGCCGGCTCGACGAACCCGCTCATCCAGCAGCTGTTCGCCGAGGGCTACGTCACCAGCGGCGCCCTCGGGATGGGCTGGGCCACCACCGACGACGGGCAGCTGCGCGACGCCTACGGCAACCGGGTCCCGGGGCTGTGGACGCTCGGCAGCACGCGCCGCGGTCAGCTGCTGGAGACCACCGCGGTGCCGGAGATCCGGGCCCAGGCGCTCGCCCTCGCCGAGCGGCTGGGCGACACTCCGTCGCCGCGGCGCGCTCCCGCCCGCCGGGTCCGCCGCGACCAGTACGGGCTGCCGGTCCTCACCACCGCGCGGGCCGCCGAGCACTTCGACGACGCCGTGCGGCGGGTGCTGCGCGTCCAGCGCGGCGCGGAGGAGGCCCTGGACGCGGCGACGGCGGAGGATCCGTCGTTCGCGCTCGCGCACACCGTCCGGGCGTTGCTGGCCGTCGAGGGGGTCATCGACGCCGACGCCGGCGCCGCTTTGGCCGAGGCCGAGCGGGCCGCCCGGGCGCGCACCGACGGCCGCACCGCCAGCCTGCTGGAGGCCGTCGCCGCCCGCGTCCGGGACAACGACCCGGCCGGGCTGCTCGCGCACATCGACGAGTTCCCCCGCGACGCCCTCGTCGTCAACGCGTCCGTCCCGACGATCGCGTTCGGCGGTGCCACGCAGGTGCCGCAGCACGCCTGGGCCATCGTCGAGCGGCTGGCTCCGGTGTACGGCGAGGACTGGTGGTACCTCGGCCTCCTCGCGTTCGTACGGCAGGAACAGCACCGGTGGGCCCAGAGCGCCGACCTCGCCGAGCGGGCCCTCGCCGCCGACCCGGCCGGGGGCCACGCCGCGCACGCCCGCAGCCACGTGTACTACGAGACCGGCGAGCACCGCGCCGGCCTCGAGTGGCTCGACGGCTGGATCGCGGGCCCGGGCCGCGACGCGTTCCAGGGCGCGCACTACTCCTGGCACGCGGCCCTGCACGAGGTGGCCCTGCAGCGCTGGAGCGAGGTCGCGGCCCGGCTGCGGGGACCGCTGTCGCCGCAGGCGGTCAGCGGCGTGCGGGCCCTCGTCGACTCCGCGTCGCTGCTGTGGCGGTGCCAGGTGCTCGGCGCCCCGCCGTCGCCGGTGCCGATCGAGGCGGTGCTCGGGGCCGTGCCCGGCCGGCTGCTGCGCGAGCCCCGGACCGCGTTCATCGCCTGGCACGCCGCCCTCGCGCTGGCCGCCGCCGGGGACCTCGACGGGCTGGAGGCCCTGCGCCGGTACGCCACCGCCCGCACCGAGCCGGCCTTCGACCTCGTCGCCGTGCTCGTGCGTGCGCTGAGCGCCTACCTCGCCGGGGACTACGCGCTGACCGTCGAGCTGATCTCCCGCCGCACGGGCGAGTGGGTGCGGCTCGGAGGCAGCGACGCCCAGCGCGAGAGCATCGACGACACGCTGCTCAGCGCCCTGGCGGCCCGGGACCGGCTCAGGCCGAGGGGGCCGAGGGGCTCCGCAGCACCGTGAACGGCAGCGTGCGCCGCCGCGCGAAGCCGAGCGACTCGTAGAGCCGGATGGCGCCGACGTTGTCGGCGGCCGCGTGCAGGAACGGCGTCTCGCCGCGCTCGCGGATGCCGTGCGCCACCGCGCGGACCAGCCGGGTGCCGAGGCCCTTGCCGCGGTGCCCGGGGTCCGTGCACACGGCGCTGATCTCGGTCCAGCCCGGCGGGTGCATGCGCTCGCCGGCCATCGCGACGAGGGCGCCGTCGTGACGTACACCCACATAATTGCCCAGCCGGTAGGTCCCGGGCTCCAGCGGGCCCGGCTTGGTGCGGGCCACCAGGTCGAGCATCTCCGGCACGTCGGCCGCGCCCAGCCGCACGGCACCAAAATCCGGCGCGGTCGTCAGGGCGGCGGTGGCGACGAGCTGGACGCCGTCGAGCTGGGCCACGACCGTCCAGCCGGGCGGCGGGGTCGCGAGGTCGCCCGCGAGCAGGACGGTCGCCCCGGGGCCGACGAGGGCGTGCAGGTCGGCCCAGACCGCCTCGTCCTGCACCGGTGGCACCGCGGCGAAGGGCGAGACGTCGGCCGGGTAGCGCCGGGCCCGGCCGGAGCCGAGCGCGAAGTGCGCGTGCGGGCCGGTCAGCGAGGCCCACGCGGCCCGGTCCAGCACGTGGACGCCGGCGTCGAGATCGGCGCTGACGCCGGCATTGACGCCGGCACTCGCCAGGATGTCGCTCACCCGGGAATCGTAGTCGGCGGGGGAGTGCTGCTCATGCGGGCTCCGATCAGCGGGTCGAGGCGAAGCGGCGGTCCGGGCGCGGGCCGTCCAGGGCGAGGTCGGCCAGGACCCGGCCGATCGCGGGCGTGAACTTGAAGCCGGCAGCGGGACCAGGCCGCCGACGAGCTTGGCGCCCAGGCGTTCACGGCGGCGACGACCCGGCGGGCGCAGTACGTCTCGCCCTCGGTGTGCACGAGCACCTTGTCCTCGCCGAAGACCTCGATCGCGCTCACCTTGGCCGAGTGCCGCACGACGGCGCCGCGCGCGGCCGCATCGTGCTGGAGCGCCGCGACCGCCCGGTCGGCGTGCAGGCGGCCGCTGCCGGGGAAGCGCAGCGCGCGTGTCTCGAACCGGATGCCGGGCCAGCGCCCGGCGGCCGCCCGGGCCACCGGGCGGCCATGCGGTCAGCAGCAGCGCTCGGCGATGGCGTCGACGACCTTCGGGTCCTCGGTGAAGACCGGGTCGCCCGGGCGCGGGTCGTGGAACACGATGTCGGTGAAGCCGAGCCGCTCGTAGCGGCCGACGAAGTCCTCGAACGCGTCGACGCTCGCCAGGGGGCGCTCCGCCGTGTTGCCGACGAGGAAGTAGCGCTCGAGCGCCCGGGCCGGCCGGCCGTGCGCGGCCAGCCGCTCGTCGAGGATCGCGGCCTGCCGGCGCACCGCCGCCTCGGTCGCGGCCGCGGACTGGTCGGCGGCGTTGGGCTCGCCGTAGGTGATCCAGCCCTCGCCGATGCGGGCGGTCAGATCGAGCGCCCGGGGGCCGGCGGCGGCGATGGCGAGCGGCACCCGGGGGCGCTGGACGCAGCCGGGGTAGGTGCGGGCCTCGTCGGCGGTGTAGTGCCGGCCCCGGTGGCTGTGGGCGGGCTCGCGCAGCACGGCGTCGAGCACCTCCGTGAACTCGACGAACCTGGCCGTGCGCTCCTTCGGCGTCGGTGCCTCGCCGCCGAGGACGGTCGCGTCGAAGCCGGTGCCGCCCGCGCCGACGCCGAGGGTGAGCCGCCCCGCGCTGATGTGGTCGAGGGTCATCGCGTCCTTGGCGAGCGTCACCGGGTGGCGGAAGTTCGGCGACGTCACCATCGTGCCGAGCCGGACGCGGGAGGTGGCCGCGGCGAGCCCGGTCAGCCAGGGGACCGTCGCGTGCCAGGGCTCGTCACGGTACCGCCGCCAGGAAAGATGATCGTAGGTCCACAGGTGCGCGTAGCCCAGCGACTCCAGATGCCGCGCCCGGGCGACGGTCTGCGGCCAGGGATCGGCGGGCAACAGCAGGACTCCGATGCGCACCCGGCGATTCTAGTCAGCGCGTGATGCCGAGCGTGGCGACGAGGTCCTCGTGCAGCTCGAACCACACGCGGTGGCACGAGTCCACCTCGATGCCGGTGATCCAGGCCGGGTCGGCGGCCGAGCGGTCCAGCGCCGTGGCGAACCGCTCGTGGTAGCCCGCGAACCGGTCCAGGCGCGCGGTGAGCGCGCGCTCCAGGCCGCGCAGCTGCCCGGCGAGCGCGTGGAACGTGTCCGTGCCCCGGTCGGTCCCGAGCTGCCACGCGGTGAACGCCGCGTTCGCGTGCGCGTTGAGCGGCACGAAGCGGTCGTGGACGTCGCCGACGGCATCGCGCGCGCCCGCCCCGTCGAGCTCGTCGCGCAGCTGGGCCTCGTTGTGCCGGCGCCCGCGCTCGGTGAGCGACCAGCCGCTCAGGCCGGCGAACGCGGACCGCGACACGTGGCCGTAGGCCTCGGCGTCGAGCAGGTCGTCCTCGGTGCGGCCGGGGTCGAGGCCGAACCGGGCCGCGACGGCCGCGGTGTCGGCGAACCCCTTGAGCCGCACGGCGTGCAGCACCAGCATCATGGCCGCTCCTCGGTGATGGTGCCCGCGGCGCCGTCGACCGTCACGACGGTGCCGTCGGCGAATCGGCGAATCGAAGGGCCCACGCCCACGACGGCGGGGATGCCGAACTCGCGGGCCACGATCGCCGCGTGGCACAGCACCCCGCCGGTCTCGGTGACGACCGCGGCCACGATCCGCAACAGTGGCGTCCAGGCCGGGTCGGTGGTCCGGCACACCAGCACGTCGCCGGGCCGGACGCGGCCGAAGTCGTCCACCGAGCGCACGATCCGCACCGGCCCGATCGCCCGGCCCGGGCCGGCGCCCAGCGCGGTGATCGGGCGCGACTGCAGCACCCAGACGCGGCCGTCCGCGATCGCCCACTCGACGTCCTGCGGCGCGCCGAAGAACTCCGCGCAGCGGCGGCCCAGGGCGGCGAGGCGTTCGCGTTCGGCGGGGGAGAGGCAGTCGTCGTCGGGCTGGACGCGCCCGGAGACGAGGGCGTCGCCGAGGCCCCGGGCCGCGTCGATGACCACGGTGTCGCGGCCGTCGCGGGGGTCGCGGGTGAACAGCACCCCGGCGGTGTCGGCGTCGACCATCTCCTGCACGAGCACGGGGACCGGCCGCTCGGCGATGCCGAGGTGGCGGCCGTAGTCGCGCGCCCGCCCGGTGCCGGCCGCGCACCGTGCGACCGCGTCCGGGACGTCGTGCCCGCGGACGTTCAGCAGGGTTTCGTACTGCCCGGCGAACGAGGCCCCCGCCGAGTCCTCGGCGAGCCCCGACGAGCGCACCGCGACGGGCCGGTCGCCGAGGCGCGACGCGATCGTCCCGGCGGCGACCGGCCCGACGACCACGAACCCGTCCGGCACCGGGAACCCGGCCCGCAGCAGGCGGCCGAGCGCGTGGGCCTTGCCGCCGCACTCCGCCCCGGCGTCGGCGAGCGCGACGATGCTCACGAGTCGAGCCGGCCGAGGACGCGCTCGTGCCGCTGCTGCGCCGCCTGCGCGGTGCGCAGCCCGAGCGGGCGCGCGATCTGCGTCCAGGTGAGCCCCTCGGCGCGGGCGACGAAGAGCAGCCCGGACTCGAGCTGGTCGAGCTCGGCCCGGGCCGCGGCAAGCAGGGCGATGGCGGCGAGCAGGTCCTCGGGCAGCTCCAGCGCGTCGCGGTCGGTGTTCGCCCGCCACAGCGCCTGCCGGATCAGCGTGTGGGCGTCGTGGGGCTGCCCGTCGGCGAGCCACGGCAGTCGCGGCAGGTCCCGCCCGCCGCGCTCGGTCAGCCGCCGCCGCGCCTCCTGTTCCTCGTGCACCCGCCCAGCCTGGACTTCAACAATCTGTTTGTCAACAAGCTGTTGAAGCCAGGCCGTGGTGGAGGGCCGCGAACAGCCGCTCGAAGCGCGCCCGATGCGCGTCGAGCAGCTCACTCCGCGGCTCGCCGGCGACGAGGCGGCGGGCGGTTCCGACGAGGATGGTGCTGTACCCCGCGATGAAGAATGCCGCGAACAGCGCCGCGTCGCCCGTGAAGCCCGCATCGCGCTCCAGCTCGTCCGCCAGCGTCTCCTGCAGCTCGGCGGCGATCTCCCGCGCCCGGGCGATCAGCGTCGGCGAGCCCGCGACGGTCGCGAAGAACGGGGTCGACCGCTCGTCGAGCCCGCCGAGCGGGTCGCGGGCGTCAAGGAGCCCGAGCGTGCGCTCGCGCAGGGACGCCACGACGTCCACGCCCGCGGCCCGGTCGCGGACCGCGGAGCGCAGCAGCTCGGCGGCCTCGGCCGTGCGGTCCAGGAACAGGTCCTCCTTGCGCGGGAAGTGCTTGAAGACCGTGACGCTGGAGACCCCGGCCTCCCGCGCGACCTCGGCGACGGTCACCGCGTCGAAGCCGCGCTCGAGGAACAGCCGGGCCGCGACCTCGGCGATCCTCGCCCGTGTCAGCGGTCCGCCGCGCTCGCCGGTCCTGGGCATCCGACCCCTCCACTATGTTGTGTGACTAAGCTTAGTCACTTAACTTAGACGCATGACCTCCCGTGCATTCGACCACGCCCCGCGATCGCTGCGGGAAGCGTGGACGGCCCTGGCCGGGTTGTCCGCGGTGTTCCTGTTCGAGATGCTCGACAACTCGATCCTCAACGTCGCGCTGCCCACCATCGGCCGTGACCTGCACGCCTCGACCACCGCCCTGCAGTGGGTCACCGGCTCCTACGCCGTCGCCTTCGGCGGCCTGATGCTCGTCTTCGGCGCGCTGGCCGACCGCTTCGGCCGCCGCCGCGTCATGCTCGCCGGGCTCGTCCTGCTCGGCGTCGCCGGCCTGGCCACCGCGTTCGTGAGCTCGGTCGAGCAGCTCCTCGCCGTGCGCGTGGCCATGGGCGTCGCGGCCGCGATGACGACCCCCGGCTCGCTGGCCCTGGCCTTCCGGCTCTTCGCCGACGACGGCCTGCGCGTCCGCGCGACGACCCTCATCTGCACCGTCGGCCTGATCGGGCTCGCGATCGGCCCGACGGCCGGCGGCTTCCTGCTCGCCGTCGCCCCCTGGCCGGTCCTGCTCCTGGTCAACGTCCCGGTCGCGGCGCTCGCGTTCCTCGGCGTGCGCTTCGGCATCGCCCCCGACGACCCGGCCGACCTGCACCGCGACCCGATCGACGTCGCCGGCGCCGTCCTCGGTACCGCGGCGATCGTCCTCGCCCTCCTCGCGCCCACCCTGTTCGTCGGCGACGGCGCCGGTGACTGGCGGCCGTGGACCCTCACGGCCGCCGCGATCGCCGCGGCGGTGCTCTTCGTGCTGCGCGAGCGCTCGGCCCGGCACCCGCTGCTGGACCTCAGGCTCGTCGCGCACCCGCTGGTCTCCAGCGGCCTCGCGTTCAAGGCCGCCGCCGGGCTCGCGACGGCCGGCCTCGGATACCTGGTGACCCTGCAGCTGCAGCTCGACTGGGGCTGGACCCCGGCGCTCGCCTCGCTCGGCATGCTGCCCCAGGTCGTCGTCCTCATCGCCGGCGGCGCGCTCATCCGCCCGTTCGTGGACCGCGTCGGCCTCGGCCGCGCCGCCTGGATGAGCGCCGCCGCGGTCGTGTCCGGCCTCGCCGTCTTCGGCGTGCTGGGCCGCCACGGCTACGCCTGGGTCGCCCTGGCCCTGGTCCTCGTGGCCGCGGGCATGCGCGTCGTCGGTGTCGTCGCCGGGGTGAACGTCCTGCGCGGCCTGCCGCGGGAGCGCACCACGATCGGCGCGGCGCTGACCGACACGGCGACCGAGGTGACCTCGGGGGCGGGGATCGCGGTGACCGGCACGATCCTCGCCGCGCTGTTCACGGGCGACATCGCCACGACGGGCTGGACGGCCCACCAGACGGCGCAGTTCCGGCAGGCCTCGACCGTCGCCGGCCTCACCCTGGCCGCCGTGGCCGCGGCCCTGGTCGTCTGGGGCTTCCTGCGCGCCCGCCGCGCCGCCCCCGTGGCGCCCGGCGCCGGGCCGGTCCTCGCGCCCGCCTGACCGGGCCGGTGCGCCCCCGCGCCGCGGTGCGGCGGGAGCCGGCCGCCGGGCGCTGAGCCGCGCGTGCGGCCCGGCGCCCCGGTCACGCCGCCTCGGCCCCGATCATCCGCAGCGCCAGGCCGGCGTATTCGCGGGCGATCTCGGCCGGGCTCGTCGGGCCGGCGGGGTCGAACCACTGCGGCAGCGAGGTGCACATCGTGGCGATCGCCCGCCCGGTCTCCAGCGGCATGGCGGTGTGCGCGTCGCCGCGCTCGACGGCGTGGGTGATCTCCTGGTCGATGCGGTGCTGCACCGCGTCCCGCCGGGCCGCGACGCGGCCGCGGTCGGGCTCGTCGATGCTGCGCATCTCGCTGGCCCCGATGAAGGCCAGCTCGGGCCGCGACGTGTGGAAGAGCGCGAGCGCCTCGACGAGGCGCGCCAGGCGGGTGAGGGGGCCGTCGGCGTCGGCGGTGGCCTCCCGGATGCGCCAGTCGAGCTCGTCCATCGTGAGATCCAGGATGCGGACCAGGAGCGCCTGCTTGCTCTCGTAGTGGTGGTAGATGCCGGGGATGCTCATCCCGGCCCGGGCCGCGATCGTGCGCATGGTCGTGCCGTGGTAGCCGGCGCGGACGAACTCCTCGATCGCCGCGGCCAGCACCGGGTCGACCTCCGAGGGCCCGAAGACCCGCCAGGCCCTCGGGGCCTCGGAAGCCTGGGCGGCGGGCGCGTTGTGCAGCAGGAACCCGGTGGACACGTCCAGCGCCGCGGCGAGCTGGAGCAGCCGCTGCACCGAGACGCCGGTCCGGTCGTTCTCGATCGCGCTGATCGTCGCCGCGCTGACGCCGAGCCGGTCCGCCAGCGCGCGCACCGACAGCCCGCGGCGCTGTCGTGCCGCCCGCATCCGGGTTCCCAGCGTGACCGCCACGTGTTCAGGATAGCTGAACAGCGACCAATCCCACATCCGCGTTCGCCAACAGAATCAATAGCCAGCACCGAGCGACCGTTCTATAGTGCTGCCGTGGACGTCACCGACCTGATCCGCCCGGGCCGGCTGGGGCCGCTCCTCGCGGGCGTGACCGGCGACGAGCGGTGGGGCCGCCTCGAGGCGCGGCTCATCACCGGCGGCAAGTCCAACCTCACCTTCGAGCTCACCAGCGCCGCCGGCTCGCTGATCCTGCGCCGGCCGCCGACGGGGCACCTGCTCCCGCGCGCGCACGACATGGGCCGCGAGGCGCGGGTGCAGCGGGCGCTGGCCGCGACCGGCGTGCCCGTGGCGGCGATCGTCCTCGAGCAGCGCGAGCCCGACCTGCTCGAGGTGCCCTTCTACGTGATGGAGAAGGTGCCGGGCGTCGTGATGACTGACGCCGCCCTGGAGGCGCACGTCGCCACCGCGGCCGAGCGGATCGCCGTCGCCGACGCGCTCGTCGACACCCTCGCCGTGCTCCACGAGGTCGAGCCCGAGGAGGTCGGGCTCGGTGACTACGGGCGGCCGCAGCAGTTCGTGGCCCGGCAGGTGCGCACCTGGACCCGGCAGTGGGAGTCCGCCAAGACGCACGACGTCGCGGCCGTCGACGCGCTCGCCGCGCGGCTGGCCGGGCACGAGTGGCCCGAGCCGGCGCGCGCCGCGATCGTGCACGGCGACTACCGGCTCGACAACTGCATCTTCGACGCGGCGGACCCGTCGCGGATCAACGCCGTGCTGGACTGGGAGCTCTCCACCCTCGGTGACCCGCTCGCCGACCTGGGCATGACCCTGTTCTACTGGGTGGAGCGCGGCGAGCCCCGGCTCAGCCTGACGCCGGGCCTGACCGCGGAGCCGGGCTTCCCCGGCCGCGACCACGTCGCCGCGCGCTACGGGCGCGCCTCGGGCCGCGACCTGGCCCAGCTGCACTGGTACGTCGCGTTCGCCCACTTCAAGTTCGCCGGCATCGCCCAGGGGATCGCCGCGCGCGCCGCCGGCGGCCAGATGGCCGGGCAGGAGTTCGGCGACCTCGACGCCGAGATCGAACGCATCGCGAGCCGCGGACTCGCCATCCTCGACGAAGGGACGCCGTGATGGACTTCGAGCTGTCGGCCAAGGCCCGCGACGCGTGCGAGCGCATGTGGGACTTCATGAACGAGGAGATCCTCCCGGCCGAGCGGGAGTGGCACGAGCACCTGCGCGAGCACGGCGAGCACTCCTACCCCCCGGTCATGCAGCGGCTCAAGGCCTCGGCCCGCCGGCGTGGCCTGTGGAACCTCTTCCTGCCCAGGCTCAGCGGCATGACGAACCTGGAGTACGCCTCGGTGGCCGAGATCACCGGGTGGTCGCCGGTGATCGCGCCGGAGGCGATCAACTGCCAGGCGCCCGACACCGGCAACATGGAGACCCTGGAGCTCTTCGCCACCGAGCGGCAGCGCGAGCAGTGGCTCGAGCCGCTGCTCGCGGGCGAGATCCGCTCGGCGTTCGCGATGACCGAGCCGCAGGTCGCCTCCTCCGACGCCACCAACATCGAGCTGTCGATCGTGCGTGACGGGGACGAGTACGTCATCAACGGCCGCAAGTGGTGGATCACCGGCGTGGCGGACGAGCGCTGCAAGATCTTCATCGTCATGGGCAAGACCGACCCGCGGGCGGCCTCGCACCGCCAGCAGTCGATGGTGCTCGTGCCGCGCGACACGCCCGGCCTGCAGATCGTGCGCCACCTGCCGATCTTCGGCTACCAGGACCAGCACGGCCACTCCGAGCTGGCGTTCACCGACGTCCGCGTCCCCGTCGCCAACCGGCTGGCCGAGGAGGGCGACGGCTTCCTGATCGCGCAGGCGCGGCTCGGCCCCGGCCGCATCCACCACGCGATGCGCGCGATCGGCATGGCCGAGCGTGCCCTCGCCCTGATGGTGCGCCGCTGCAAGCAGCGGGTCGCGTTCGGCACCACCCTGGCCGAGCAGGGCGTGGTGCAGGAGCTGCTCGCCAAGTCCCGCATCGAGATCGACCAGGTGCGGCTGTACGTCCAGCGCACCGCGTGGCTCATCGACCGGCACGGTGCCAGTGGCGCCCGCTCGGAGATCGCCGGCATCAAGGTCGCCGCGCCCGCGGTCGCGACGGCCGTCATCGACCGGGCGATCGAGGTCTTCGGGGCCGCGGGGGTGAGCGACGACTTCCCGCTCGCCTACTTCTACGCCTGGGCGCGGGTCCTGCGCATCGTCGACGGCCCCGATGCCGTGCACCGGCGCACCGTCGCGCGCGCCGAGCTCAAGCGCGAGTCCCCGGCCCAGCACTGAGGTTGACCCACGGATCAGGAGAGGCAGTCATGAGCACAACCCACGCGGGCAAGGCGGCGATCGTCACCGGCGCCAGCCGCGGCATCGGCCTGGCGGTCGCCGAGCGGCTCGTCGCGGACGGGGCGAAGGTCGTCATCACCGCGCGCAAGCCCGAGGCGCTCGCCGCGGCCGTGGCGAAGCTGGGCCCGGACAATGCCGCCTCCGTCGCCGGCGGCGCGGACGACCCGGCCTGCCAGGAGGAGGTCGTCGCCACGGCCCTGCAGCGGTACGGCCGCATCGACTACCTGGTCAACAACACCGGCATCAACCCGGCGTACGGGTCGCTGCTCGACCTCGACCCGGCGGCGAGCGCGAAGATCTTCGGGGTCAACGTGATCGCCGCCCTGGAGTGGGTGAAGAAGGTCCACGCGGCCTGGATGGGGGCCAACGGCGGCGCGGTCGTGAACGTCGCGTCGGTGGCCGGGCTGCGCGCCGCGCCCAACATCGCGATGTACGGGGCGTCGAAGGCCGCCCTGATCCACCTCACCGAGGAGCTCGCCCACGAGCTCGGCCCGGACATCCGGGTCAACGCCGTCGCCCCGGCGGTCGTGAAGACCCGCTTCGCCACGGCGCTCTTCGAGGGCCGGGAGGAGCAGGTGGTGCGCGGCTACCCGCTCAAGCGCCTCGGCGCCCCCGAGGACATCGCCGGCGCCGTCAGCTTCCTGCTCTCCGGCGACGCCGCCTGGATCACGGGCCACACCCTGACCGTCGACGGCGGGCTCACCCTCGGCGGCGGCGTGTAGGCCGGCCGGTCAGCCGGCCCGTGTCCAGCGGACCAGGTCCAGCGCCAGGTCCCCGTACTGCGCGCCGATCTCGTCGGGTCCCCACGCCCCGTCCGGCCGGTACCAGCGCGCCACGTCGATGCCCAGCGAGAGGATGGCGAGCGCGGCCAGGCGCGGGTTCGCCACGCCGAAGACACCGGCGTCGCGCCCGTCGGTCACCAGCCGGCGCATGAGCGACTCGATCTCGCGCCGCAGCCCGGCGATCTCGGTCGCGTGCTGCGGGCTGAGCGCCGCCATCTCGTACTGCACCACGCGCGCGTGGATCTGAGCGCGGGCGTGCCACGAGGTGAACGCCCGGACCACGTCGCGCAGCCGCCGGGCCGGGTCCGCCGGTCCGGCCTCGGCCGAGCTGCCGGTCAAGGCCTCGTCCATCACCTGCCGGACCTGGCGGTGCCCGGCCAGCGAGAGCTCGAAGAGCAGCTCCTCCTTGGTGCGGTAGTGCACGTAGACCGCGGCCGGGCTCATCCCCGCGGCCTCGGCGATGTCGCGTGTCCCGGTGCCGTGGAAGCCGCGGCGGGCGAAGGACTGCAGGGCGGCGTCCAGCAGCCGGGCGCGGGCCAGCTCGCCGCGGGCGTTGCCGGTGGTGCCACGGGTCATTGCGAGATCCTCCACAGTCCATTGACGCGCGCCCGGGTCCGCATGTTACCTGTTCACCAGAACTTTCTAAGCGGTCGCTTAGTTTGGAGCGGAGCATGACCGACGACAAGATCGTGGTGCTGGACGGGGCGAGGACCCCGATCGGCGACTTCGGCGGCGCATTGCGGGACGTCCCGGCGCACGAGCTCGGCGCGATCGCCGCGCGCGCCGCACTCCAGCGCAGCGGCGTCGCCGGCGCGGACATCGACGAGGTCGTGATGGGCTGCATCGGCCAGGTCGGCGGCGACGCCTTCAACGCCCGGCGGGTCGCCCTCGCCGCCGGGCTGCCGGCCGCCGTCCCGGCGTACACGGTGAACCGGCTCTGCGGGTCCGGACTGCAGGCGATCTGGTCCGCCGCCATGCAGATCCGCTGCGGCTCGGCGGACATCGCGCTCGCCGGCGGCGACGAGAGCATGAGCCGGATGCCGTTCTACGACTTCGGGGTCCGCGGCTCCTGGAAGCTGGGCGACCGGCGGCTGGTCGACGGCACGCTGATGATGCTCACCGACCCCGTGCACGACATCCACATGGGCGTCACCGCCGAGAACGTCGCCGCCCGCTACGGGGTCGGCCGGGCCGAGCAGGACGAGTTCGCGCTGCGCTCGCAGCGGCGGGCCGGGGCCGCCGCGGCGCGCGCGGCCTTCGCGGAGGAGATCGTCCCCGTCGAGGTGCGCACCCGCCGGGCCGTGACGGTCGTGTCCGAGGACGAGCACCCCCGCCCCGACACGACGCTGGAGGCGCTGGCGGCGCTGCGTCCGGCGTTCCGGGAGGGCGGCACGGTCACCGCCGGGAACTCCTCGGGGATCAACGACGGCGCGGCGGCGGTCGTGCTCACCCGGGCGTCGCTCGCCGCCGCCCGCGGGCTCGAGGCCAAGGTGGCGGTCGAGGCCGTGGTGACCGCGGCGATGGAGCCCGAGCTCATGGGCTACGCGCCGGTGCTCGCGCTGCGCAAGCTCTTCGAGCGCACCGGCACCGCGCCCTCCGACATCGGCACCGTCGAGCTCAACGAGGCCTTCGCGGCCCAGGCCGTCGCCGTCATCCGCGACGCCAAGCTCGATCCGGACACGGTGAACCCGTACGGCGGTGCCATCGCGCTCGGGCACCCCGTCGGCGCGTCCGGCGCGATCCTGACCCTGCGCGTCGCCCGGGACCTCGTCCGCCGCGACCTCGAACTGGGCGTCGTCACCATGTGCATCGGCGGCGGCCAGGCGCTCGCGGCGCTGCTGCGGCGGGTCGGCTGATGCCGCGCCGCCCGGGATCCCCGGCCGCTGCGCCCGGCCGCACGGCGGCCGCGGGCACATGGCCGGCCGGCTCCGACGAGATCATGAGCTGATCGCCCGGGAGCTCGGCTTCTGACACCAACCAGCCACGAGATCAGCCCACGAGAAAGGACCGACCGATGAGCGTCTCCTTCGACTTCACCGGGCGCACCGCGATCGTGACCGGCGCCGCGCGCGGCATCGGCCTCGAGATCGCCCGTCACCTGCGGCACGCGGGCGCCCGCGTGTACCTGCTCGACCACGACGCCGAGGAGGTCGCCAAGGCCGCCGCCGACGTCGGCGCGGACGGCGTGCCGACCGACGTGACCAGCACCGAGGCCGTGCAGGCCGCGGTGCGGCGCGCGGTCGACGACACCGGCCGGATCGACATCGTGGTCAACAACGCCGGCATCCTGCGCGACCGGGTGCTGTGGAAGCTCACCGACGAGGACTGGGACGCCGTGCTCGCGGTGCACCTGGGCGGCACGTTCCGGCTCACCCGGGCCGCCGTCGCCCACTTCCGCGCCCAGCAGTACGGGCGGGTCGTCAACGTCACCTCCTACACCGGCCTGCGCGGCAACGTCGGCCAGGCGAACTACGCCGCGGCCAAGGCGGGCATCATCGGGTTCACGAAGACGGCCGCCAAGGAGCTGGCCGGGTTCGGCGTGACGGTCAACGCCGTGTCGCCCAACGCCGAGACCCGCATGGTCTCCTCGATCCCGCCGGAGAAGAAGCAGGAGCTGGCCGCCGCCATCCCGATGGGCCGCTTCGCCGCGCCGAGCGAGATGTGCGCGGCCGTCGCCTTCCTGGCCTCGGCCGAGGCCGGGTACATCACCGGCACGGTCCTGCCCGTCGACGGCGGGATATCGATGTGATTGCCGCCGGAATGCAGGGCCTGTTCGAGCACTGAGCCGGGGCTGCGGAGAACATCGCGGGAACTTCACGGGCGGTCCCGTGTGCGCCGTGGCGACCGTCGGCTTCACGGTGACGGCGGCCTTCCTGCTGCCCGGCGACGGGCGGCTGCTCGGCCCGGCGGCGTACCGGATGCTGCGCCGCGCGAGCGGGTGGGCGGCCGGCTGGGCCGTCGCCTCCCTCGCGCTGCTGCCGCTGACGCTCTCGGACCTGCTCGGCCGGCCGGCGTCGCGGGTGACGTTCGCCGGGGTGCACAGCCTCGCGTGGTCGGTCTCGCAGGGACAGTCCGCCCTCGCGCAGGCGGTCCTCGCCGCCGCCGTGGCGGTCGCGGCCGGCTCGTGCTCACGCACACCGGCACGGCCGTCGTCGCCCTCGTCGCCGCCGTGCTGTGGGCCGGCGGCCTTGCCGCGCTCGTCACGCTGCGCGGCGACACGGTGCTCGCCACCACCGTGCGCGGCTACAGCCGGCTGGTGCTGGGCTGCCGGGTCGCCGTCGCGGCCGGCGCCGCATCCGGGCGGAGCTCGAGACGTGGGACGCGGCGGACACGGTGGGCAAGGAGTTCGCCGTCGGCCGCCGCCTCGCCGACGGCGCCCCGCTCACCGGACGGCACGAGCACGACCCGCTGGACCTGCGGGCGACGAACGCGCTCGGCTTCCCGGTCATCTCCGAGTTCTCCCACGCGGCCCGGGCGCACGTGCTCAGCGACCGGCAGTTCCTGCCCATCCAGCGCAACCTCGCCGAGGCGGACCTGCTCAACGAGCGGGTCACCCCGATCGGGTCGGCCGTGTTCGCGATCCCGCCCGGCTGCGAGGAGGGCGGCTGGATCGGCCAGTCCCTCCTCGGCTGACCGCGCCGAACGCGGCCGGCCGGCGCCCCGGGGCCGCGCGCCGCAGTGCATAGGCCGCGGGCGCGGGGGTAGCGCGCCGTGTGGTTCCCATCCGGGACGAGCACCACTCGTTCGCCGAGCCGACGCGACCGGTCGGACGGCGCTACGTCGTCTGGCTCATCATCGCCCAGTTCGTGTTCTACGTCGCGCTGCTCGGGCCCGCGATCGTCGGTATCGGCATCAAGGTGCAGCAGATCGTGCCCGGCACCGAGAAGACCTCCGCGCTCGGGACCGTCGCCGGCTTCGGGGCGCTGTTCGCGGTCGTCGGCAACGTGCTCTTCGGCCGGCTCTCCGACCGCACCATGTCACGGTGGGGGCGGCGGCGGCCGTGGATCGTGGCCGGGACCGTCGTCATGACCCTGGCCCTGCTCGTCATGGCGCTCGGCCGGTCGGTCGCGGTCGTCACGGCCGGCTGGTGCCTGGCCCAGCTCGGCGCCAACGCGACCCTCGCCCCGTTCATCGCCACCCTCGCCGACCAGGTGCCGACCTTCCAGCGCGGCAGCGTCTCGGCGCTGCTCGGCATCGCCCAGAACGTCGGCATCCTCGGCGGCACCTACGTGGCCCAGCGCTTCCAGCACCAGATCGTGATCATGTTCGTGGCGCCGGCCGTGGTCTCGGTCGGGGCCATGCTGGTGTTCGCCGTCGTCCTGCCCGACCAGCGGCTGCGCATCCGGCCGCCGCCGGCCCCGATCAAGGACTGGTTCTGGGTGAACCCGCTCGAGCACCGGGACTTCGCGCTCGCGTGGGCCTCGCGGTTCCTCATCACGCTGGCCACCTACATGTTCACCACGTTCCGGCTCTACTTCCTGCAGGACCGGGTCGGGCTGTCCCCCGGGGCCGCGCCCGCCGCCGTGACCGTCGGCGTGCTGATCTACACGGTCGCCCTGATCGCGTGCGGCTGGATCGCCGGGCGCATCTCCGACCGCACCGGGCGCCGCAAGATCCTCGTCGCCGGCTCGACGCTGCTGTTCGGCGCCGGCACCGCGGCGCTGTCGCACGTCACGACGCTCGGGCAGTTCTACGGCGTCGAGGCCGTGCTCGGCGTGGCCTCCGGCATCTACGTGGGGGTGGACCTGGCCCTCGTCATCGACGTGCTGCCCAATCCGGACGACGCCGGCAAGGACCTCGGCGTGTTCAACATCGCCAATGCCCTGCCGCAGACCGTCGCGCCGGTGCTCGGCGCGGCGCTGCTGGCGCTGGCGAGCGCCACGAACCAGAATTACACCCTGCTGTTGTACAGCGCCGGTGCCGCGTCGCTCCTCGGTGCACTGGTCGTACTGCCGATCAGAAAGGTGAAGTAGGCCGCGATGACCGACGAGCGGATCGAGACGCTCCTGGCCGGCATGTCGCCGGAGGAAAAGGCCGGGCAGCTGACCCAGTACTTCTACTTCAAGCTCCCCGGCGAGGCCGACCCGGCGCTGGGCTTCGACGCCGACGAGCAGCCGCGGGCGGCCGAGGCGGCGCTCGGGCGCGGCGGGGCGGGCGCGCTGCTGTTCGTCACCGACCCGGCCGAGGTCAACCGGCTCCAGCGGCTCGCGATCGACGGCAACCCGCAGGGCATCCCGGTGCTGTTCGGCTTCGACGTCATCCACGGCCTGCGGACGATCTTCCCGGTGCCGATCGCGATGGCCGCCTCCTGGGACCCGGAGACGATCGAGCGCGGCCAGACGATCGCGGGCCGGGAGGCGCGGGCCGTCGGCATCCACTGGACGTTCGCGCCGATGGTCGACATCACCCGCGACCCGCGCTGGGGCCGCATCATCGAGGGCGCCGGCGAGGACCCGTTCCTGGGTGCCGCCGTGGCCGCGGCGCAGGTCCGCGGCTTCCAGGGCGGCGGGATCATCGCCGGTCCCAAGCACTTCGCGGGGTACGGCGCCTCCCTGGGCGGCCGCGACTACGACGAGGCCAACATCTCCGAGTACGAGCTGTGGAACACCTACCTGCCCCCGTTCCAGGCCGCCGTCGAGGCCGGGGCGGGCAACATCATGACCGCGTACATGGACCTCAACGGCATCCCCGCCTCCGGCAGCCACTGGCTGCTGACGAAGGTGCTGCGGGACACGTGGGGCTTCACCGGGTTCGTGGTCAGCGACGCCAACGCGGTCAAGAACTTGCAGACGCACGGGTTCGCCGCCGACCCGGCGGACGCGGCGGCCCGCGCGGTCACGGCCGGCGTCGACCTCGAGATGGCCTTCTCGGAGCCCGCCTACGACCATCTGCCGGCGGTCCCGGCGGCGCGGGACGCGGTCGAGGTGAGCGTGCGGCGCATCCTGGAGGCGAAGCTGCGGCTCGGGCTGCTCGACGAGCCGTTCGTGGACGAGGACCGGGCCCGGGAGGTGCTGGCCGACCCGGAGCATCGTGCCGTGGCGCGCGAGGCGGCGCGGCGCAGTGCGGTCCTGCTGAAGAACGACGGCGACCTCCTGCCGCTCGACCCCGGGGCGTTCGGCTCGATCGCCGTGCTCGGGCCGCTCGCCGACTCCCGGCGCGACACGCTCGGCCCGTGGGTGTTCGACTTCGACCTCGCCGAGACGGTCACGGTGCTCGAGGGCATCCGGCGCGCGACCGGTGCCGAGGTCGCCTACGCCCAGGGCGTGCCCGTGACCCAGCGCGAGTTCCCGTCGATGTTCGACCAGTTCGGCGGCAACCGCCCGGAGGACCCCGAGGGGTTCGACGCCGACGCCGAGTTCGCCCGTGCCGTCGCGCTCGCCGAGTCCTCGGACGTCGCGATCGTGGTGCTGGGGGAGCACCAGAACATGATCGGCGAGGCCGCGTCCCGCTCCTCGCTGGACCTGCCGGGCCGCCAGCTGGAGCTGCTGCGGGCGGTCGCGGCCACCGGCACGCCGACGGTCCTGCTGCTGATGAACGGCCGCCCGCTCGACCTGCGCTGGCCGGCCGAGCACGTGCCGGCGATCATGGACATCTGGTACCCCGGCAGCCAGGGCGGCAACGCCGTCGCCGACCTGCTCTTCGGCGCCGCGTCCCCGGGCGGGAAGCTGCCGTTCACCTGGCCGCGCACGGTGGGCCAGGTGCCGATCCACTACGGGCACACGCGCTCGCACGAGCCGCAGAACCAGGGCCGCCGCTACTGGGACGAGGCGAGCACGCCCCTGTTCCCGTTCGGCCACGGCCTGAGCTACGGCCGGTTCGCCTACGAGAACCTGTTCGTCTCCGCCGACACCGTCGCCCCGGACGCCGAGGTCACCGTGTCGGTCGACGTCACCAACACCGGAGCGCGGCCCGCGCCGGAGGTCGTTCAGCTGTACCTCCACCAGCGCCACGGCCGCGCCTCCCGCCCGGTCCGGGAGCTGAAGGGCTTCTCGCGGGTCGAGCTGGCGCCGGGGGAGACCCGCCGCGTGGCGTTCACGATCGGGCCGCAGCAGCGGCGGTACTGGCACGCCGCCGTCCGCGACTGGGTCCTCGACACCACGACGTTCGACGTGTGGGTGGGCGGCAGCTCGGCCGCCGAGCTCGCCACGACCTTCGAGGTCCGCGACGTGTGACGGCCGTCACCGTCCGGTGGATGCCCCGGTTTGCGTACCGGGCGGAACGGGAACAGACGTCGGCAAGGCAACACCCCGGAACAATGGAGGCGTGACATGACTGTCGGCGGCATCATCTCCGCGCTCGTCGTCGGCTTGATCATCGGCGCGTTGGGGCGCCTGGTCGTGCCCGGCAAGCAGCACATCCCGATCTGGCTCACCATCGTCATCGGCATCGTCGCCGCGCTCATCGGCACGGCGATCGCCCGCGGTCTCGGCTGGGCCAACACGCCCGGCGTCGACTGGCTCGAGATCGTCATCCAGGTCGTGCTGGCCGCGATCGGCGTCTGGGCCGTCGCCGGTCTCTACGGTCGGCGCAGCGTTCGCTGACCCGACGACACCCGATGGCGCGGACCGGCTCCGGTCCGCGCCATCGCCGTGTCCGGCGTGGGGCCGACGCCGCCTCAGGGTGCGGACCCGCGTGCGCGGGACCCCGGCGTACGCGAGGCTGACCAGCACCGGCCGGGCGGCGGGGCGCCGGGCCGCGAGCAGGCCGGCCGTCACCAGCAGCAGCGCCGCGAACGTGCCGGCGGGGATGAGCCGCGGCAGGCGCGCGAGGCCCGCGGCGCCGGTGCCGGCGCTCAGAGCAGGGCATCCAGGAGCAGCCGCAGTCCCGCGGTGCCCGCGACCGCGGCGGCGATGCAGGTCAGGTGGGAGCGGCCGAGCGCGCGCAGGCCGGCGGCGAGGCTGAGGCCGGGCAGCAGCGTCCAGTCGAAGTCGCGCCAGCCCGGACCGAGCACGTCGACGGCGAGCAGGGCGGCGAGCAGCACGACCGGCAGCGCGTCGGCCACGGCCCGCAGGCGGGGCGGGAAGGCGCGGCCGCCGAGCAGTGCCGGCCCGATCGCCTTGTAGAGCGCATTGAGCAGGGCGAGGGCGACGGTCGCGACGATCATCGTGGTCACGGCTGAGGCTCCTCGGCGGGGGCCGGTGACCGCAGGGCGAGCGCGGCCGCGGTCCCCGCCAGGGCGAGGGCCACGCCGGAGGGCAGGAACCGGCAGGTGGCGGCGATGGCGGCCGCGACCGTGCCGGCCGGGGCCAGGCGCGGGCTCGCGCGCAGCGCGTCGAAGAGCAGCAGGCCGAAGAAGCCCGGGAAGACGACGTCGAGGCCGGTGGCCCGCAGCGCGGATCCGCCGGGCACGAGCACGGCGCCCAGGGCGGTGCCGAGGATCCACGCCGGCCACTGCACCAGGGTCGCGCCGAGCATGAGTCGCCGGTCGAGCTCGCCGCCGGGGCGCTGGGCGGCGACCCATGAGCCGTCGACGACCGCCTGGCCCTGCACCGCCCGGCGCAGCGGGCCGCCCGGCAGGAAGCGCGCGGTGGCCGCGGCCATCGGCACGAACCGCAGGTTCATCAGCGCCGCGCCGGCGAGCGCCGGGCCGAGGCCGCCCCCGCCGGCGAGCGCGGTGACGAGCGCGAACTGGGCCGAGCCGGAGAACACGACCGCCGACATGGCGATCGCCAGCCAGGCCGGCCAGCCGTGCGTCACCGCGAACGCGCCGAACCCGACCGCGAGCAGGAACGAGCCCGCCGCGAGCCCGACGCCGACTCGCAGCCCCCGGGACCAGCCGCCACCGTTGTCCATGCACCCTTCATCTCCGCCGCCTACATGGTCTAAACGGCTTTAGGGCATGTAGGCTGGCGGGCGTGTACCAATGGCGCTACATCGGCGGGCACCTGGCGCTCGACCTGTGCAACACCGTGTCCTGGCGGCTGGACCCAGCGCGCAGCGTCGACCGGCTCGGCACGGCCGCGCTGTTCGCCGACTGGTTCCGGACCGCGACGGGCCTGCCGACCGAGGCGGACCACGTGATGCTGGACCGGGTGCGCGTCCTGCGCGACGAGACCATCCGGGTCGTGGACGCGCACCTCGCGGGGGAACGGCCGGATCTCCGATTCGTCTACGACGCCTGGCTCGAGGCCCTGCGCCACGCCCGCCCGTCCGAGCGGCTGCCGGTCACCGTGACCGCCGACGAGCCGGTGCACCATCTCGCGCTCGCCGTGGCGGAGCTGCTGCGGCGGCCCGACCTGTCGGCGCTGCGCCGGTGCGACGGCGAGGGCTGCGGGTGGCTGTTCCTGGACACCACCCGCAACCACAGCCGCCGCTGGTGCGACTCCGCGGACTGCGGCAACCGGGCGCGCGTGCGCGCCTACAGCCGCCGCCGGGCGTGACCTACCTGGTCCACCCGGTGTCCACGTACTGCCGCTCACTGCGCAGCCCGAACGCCCCGAAGTTCGCCAGCCCCGGGCGCACGGCCGAGATCTGCGGCGTCTGGAACAGCGGCACGGAGTGCCCGGCCTTCCACAGCAGCGCGTCGGCCTGGTTGAGCAGCTCCACCGCCTTGCCCCGGTCCGTCTCCGCGCCCGCGCGGTCGAGCAGCCGGTCGATCTCCGGCGTGCCGACGCCGCCGTAGTTCTGGTCGCCGCCGGTGCGGTACACCGGGTCGAGCAGCGACGGGAACACGTTGTCGACCTGGCGGAACGAGGCCAGGTCGAAGGCGCCGACGTTGACGTACTTCGCGAAGTAGTCGTTCCCGGGCACCTTGCGCAGCTCGACGGTGACGCCCGCCTGGCCGAGCATGTTCTGCACGAGCTGCGGCAGGTCCGTGCTGCCGTTGCCGTTGACGACGTAGACGAGCTTGAGCGGCGCGCCGTCCTTGGCCCGGGTCCGGCCGTCGGCCGAGGCCTTCCAGCCGGCCTCGTCGAGCAGGCGCCTGGCCCGCTCGAGGTCGAACTTCCCGAACTCGGCGCTGGTGTCGCGGTACCCCTCCTGGCTCGGCATGAAGAAGTGGCTGCCGAGCGTGTTCACCTTGAACGGCAGCCCGGCGGACTGGGCCGCGGCGATCGCGCCGCGGTCCACCGCGTTCTGGACCGCCTGGCGGACCCGCTCGTCGGCGAGCGCCCCCGTGTGCCCGAGCGTCAGCTGCGTCTCGTCCCAGCGCCCGCCGGTGCGGATGACGGTGTTCGCGGCCCCGGCGAGGCGCTGGTAGGCCTCGGGCTGGCGGCCGGGCGCCTGGTCGATCTCGTTGTTGAGGTACGCCTCGGTGATCGCGGTGCTGTCCAGCGCCCGGTACACGATGGAGTCGAGCAGCGGCTTCGTGCCCCAGTACGACGGGTTCGGCACCATGGTGATCGTCTGGCCGGTCTTGTCGGCCGAGCCGATCTTCCACGGGCCGCCCCAGACCGGGATCTTCTCGATCCAGCCGGTGTTGAACTCCTCGGGCGTGTCGATCGCGCTGCCGGGCAGCAGCGGGTCGAAGAGCGTCTGCCAGTCGGCGTACGGCGTCTTGAAGGTCACCTTCACGGTGCGGTCGTCGGCGCCGCGCTCGACGTTCGCGATGGCGTCGTAGCCGGTCGTGCCCGAGAGCTGGAACCGCTCGTCGGAGCCGTTGCGGGTCTTCCAGTTGGTGGCGAAGTCCTGCCAGGTGATCGGCGTCGAGTCGCTCCAGGCGGCCTTGGGGTTCAGCTTGTACGTCACGATCTGTGTGCCCCCGGCGGTGCTCACGTCCGCCGCGGCGAGCACGTCGGGGTTGGCCGCCGGCACCCCGTTGTCATCGGCGAACCACAGCTTCGGCTCGGCCAGCGCCAGGATCGACGAGCCGTCGCCCTGGGTGCCGTCGACCTGCCCGACGTTGTACTGCGTGATCCACTGCTGGATCGAGAGCTTCAGCGTGCCGCCCTGCCGCAGGCTCTCGCGCGGCTGCGGGTTGATGTCGGCGCTGCCGGTCTTCGGCGCCGCGCCCTGCTGGCCCGGCCCGCTGCCGCCGCCGCAGCCCGCGGTCAGCCCGACCCCGGCCAGCAGCGCGACGAGGCCCAGCGCCGTGGAGTTCCGCATCGAACCCGCCTCCCTCATCCATACTTCGCAGACCGTCTATATATACATCTTCTGCTACCTTCATCAATACGATAGCCGTCAATGGGAGGTTCGGTGCTCGCGTTCCTCGCCCGCCGCGTCGCCTACTACCTGGTCCTGCTGGTCTCGGCCGCCTTCCTGTCCTACATCCTGGCGGCGACCGCCCTGTCGCCCCGCGCGTACTTCCAGGCCCGGCTGCCCCCGCCGCCGGCCGAGCAGGTGGACCGGCAACTGCACGCCATCGGGCTCGACGACCGCCGGCCGGTCACCGAGCGCTTCGCGGGCTGGGCCGGCCGGGCGGCCCGGGGCGACCTCGGCACGAGCATCACCGGCACGTCCGTCAACGCCGAGTTCGGCCGCCGGGTCGGGGTGAGCCTGCGGCTGCTCGCGCTCGGCACCACGCTCGGCATCGCCGCCGGGGTGGCGGCCGGCGCGTGGAGCGCCGTGCGCCAGCACCGGCTCTCCGACCGCTCGTTCACGGTGCTCGCGTTCCTGCTGCTGTCCACGCCGACGTTTCTGATCGCCCTGCTGCTCAAGATCGGCGCGCTGGCCGCGAACCGGGCCGCCGGGCGGCAGGTCGTCGCCTTCACCGGGGAGCGCTCGCCGGGGCTGACCGGCTCGGCGCTGACCCTGCTCGCCGACCGGGCCGGGCACCTGCTGCTGCCGACGCTGTCGATCGGGCTGGTCACGGTGGCCACCTACAGCCGCTACCAGCGCAGCGCCATGCTCGACGTGCTCGGCGCCGACTACCTGCGCACCGCGGCGGCCAAGGGCCTGCCCCGCCGCAGCGTCCTGGTCAAGCACGGCCTGCGCACCGCGCTCATCCCGATGTCGACGTTCTTCTCGTTCGGCTTCCTCGGCGTGCTCACCGGCGCCACCTTCACCGAGAAGATCTTCGGCTGGCACGGCATGGGGGAGTGGTTCATCGACTCGGTCAACAACAACGACGTCAACGCGGTCGTGGCGGTCAACCTCTTCGCCGCCGTGACCGTCCTGTTCGCCGGGCTCCTCGCCGACGTCCTGCACGCCGTCCTCGACCCGCGCGTGCGCCTCGGCGGCCGCCGTGGCTGACACGCTCGCCGCCGAGGTCGCCGACGAGGCCCGCCAGGCGTCGCCGACCCGGCTGCGGGTCGTCGCCGGGCGCCTGCGCCGCGACCGGGCCGCCTGGTCCGGCGCCGCCGTCGTCGCGCTGCTGTTCCTGCTCGCGTTCGCCGGCCCGCTGGTGACCCGCTGGTCGTACACCGACATCGACTACACCGCCCTGCGCGCCGCCCCCTCCGCGGCGCACTGGTGGGGCACCAACGGCATCGGCCAGGACGTGTTCGCCCAGACCGTCCGCGGGCTGCAGAAGTCGCTGCTCATCGGCCTCGCCGTGGCCGTCGTCGCCACGGCCCTGGCCGCCGCCGTCGGCGCGGTCGCCGGGTATGTCGGCGGCTGGACCGAGCGCGCCCTCGTCCTCGTCGTCGACCTGCTCCTGGTCTTCCCGTCGTTCCTGGTCATCGCCGTGGTGTCGCCCCGGCTGCGGGCCGGCGGCTGGGTCGCCTTCGTCGGCCTGCTCGCGATCTTCGGCTGGATGATCTCCGCGCGCGTCGTGCGGTCCCTGACGATCTCGCTCAAGGATCTGCCGTTCGTCCGCGCGGCCCGGTTCATGGGCGTCTCCACGCCGCGGATCATCGTCCGCCACGTCCTGCCGAGCACCGCCTCCTTCCTCGTCATCGACGCCACCCTCGCCGTCGGCGCCGCCGTCATGACCGAGACGTCCCTGTCGTACTTCGGCTTCGGCGTCCAGCCCCCCGACGTGTCGCTGGGCACCCTGATCGCGGCCGGCACCGCCTCGGCGGTCACCTACCCGTGGATGTTCTTCTTCCCGGCCGGTCTGCTGGTCGTCTTCGTGCTGGCGGTGAACCTGGTCGGCGACGCCCTGCGCGACGCCGTGGACCCGCGCTCCGGCCCGGCCCGGCGCCGGGCCCCGCACCCGATCGCGGCGCCGCCCCCGCCCGACGGTGCCGTCCTGGCCGTGCGGGGCCTGACGGTCCGCTTCGGCGACGCCCCGCCCGCGGTGCACGGCATCGACCTGACCGTTCGCCGCGGGCAGGTCCTGGGCCTCGTCGGGGAGTCCGGCTCCGGCAAGTCCGTGACCGTCATGGCCGCCCTGGGGCTGCTCCCGGCCGGCGCGGCGGTGTCCGGCAGCATCGTGCTGGGCGGCACCGAGGTCGTCGGCGCCACCGCGAGCACCCTGCGCCGCCTGCGCGGCCGGGTCGCCGCCGTCGTCTTCCAGGACTCGCTCTCCGCCCTGACCCCCGTGTACCGGGTGGGGGACCAGCTGGCCGAGGCGGTGCGAGCCCACCGCGACGTGTCCCGGGCGCAGGCGCGCCGCCGCGCCGTGGAGCTGCTGCGCCTGGTCGGCATCCCGTCGCCGGAGTTGCGCGCGCGGGCGTTCCCGGACGAGCTCTCGGGCGGCATGCGTCAGCGCGTGATGATCGCCATGGCCATCGCCAACGACCCCGACCTGATCCTCGCCGACGAGCCGACGACGGCGCTGGATGTGACCGTCCAGGCCCAGATCCTGCAGGTCCTGCGCGACGTGCGCGAGGCCACCGGCGCCGCGCTGGTCTTCGTGAGCCATGACCTCGGCGTCGTGGCCGGCATCGCCGACACGGTGGCCGTCATGCGCGGCGGGCGGGTCGTCGAAGAGGCCGAGGTGCGGCAGCTGTACCACCACCCGCGCGACCCGTACACCCGCGAGCTGCTGGCCGCCCGGCCGCGCCTCGACCGCCCGCGCGCCGCGCGTGAGCGCCCGCCCGGCCCGCCCGTGCTGCGGGTCACCGGCCTGCGGCGCACCTTCCCCGTGTACCGCGGCCGCGTCCTGCGCCGCCGGGCCACCGCGATCCACGCCGTCGACGGCGTCGACCTGACCGTCGAGCGGGGCCGGACCCATGCGCTGGTGGGGGAGTCGGGCAGCGGGAAGTCCACGACGCTGCTGGAGGTGCTGGCCCTGCGGCCGCCGGAGGCCGGCACCGTGGAACTGTTCGGCCGCACGGTCGGCGCGCGCCTGAGCGCCGCCGATCGCTCGGCGCTGCGCCGCCGGATGCAGCTGGTGTTCCAGGACCCGTTCGCCAGCCTGGATCCGAGGCTCCCGGTCGGCGACGTCATCGCCGAGCCGATGCTGGCGCAGGGACGTGCCCCGGCGCCGGCCCGGGCCCGGGTGGCCGAGGTCCTGCGGCTCGTCGGGCTGGACCCGGCGCTGGCCGCACGCTTCCCCCACGAGTTCTCCGGCGGCCAGCGGCAGCGGATCGCGATCGCGCGGGCCGTCGCCGTCGAGCCGGACCTGCTCGTGCTGGACGAGCCGGTCTCCTCGCTGGACGTGACCGTGCAGGCCGCGGTGCTGGAGCTGCTGGCCCGGCTGCAGGAGCGCCTCGGCCTCGCCTACCTGGTCGTGACCCACGACCTCGCCGTCGTGGCCGGCATCGCGGACGTGGTCAGCGTGATGTACCGGGGCCGGATCGTGGAGACCGGACCGGCGGGCGCGGTGCTGGGCCGGCCGTCGCACCCGTACACGCGGGCGCTGGTGTCCGCGGTGCCGGTGCCCGACCCGGACGCCGAGCGCGGCCGGGAGCGCATCCTGCTCGCCGGCGACCTGCCCGCGGCCGACGAGCGACCGGTGGGCTGCCGGTTCCGGGGCCGGTGCCCGTTGTACGCCCGGCTCGAACCCCTGCCGCGCACCCACTGCGAGACGCAGGAGCCGGCGATGACCGGCGGCGAGCACCGGGCCGCCTGCCACCACACGGCCCCGGGCTGAGCGCCGGGCGAGTTCAGCCCCGGGCCGAGTGCCAGCGCACCGGGGTGTCCGCCGACGGCCGCACGGCGCCGAGGGCGGACAGGTGCTCCAGGTGGGCCAGGGTCTCGGCCAGCGCCAGCCGGCGCAGCAGGCCCTGCAGGGCGTCCCAGCCGCGCGACCACGTGATCGCGGCCGCGATCGCCCAGCCCGTCGGCGACGCGAGGGTGCCGATGGCGTGCATGATCTCGGCGCCGCGCTCGTCGTGGTGGCGCACGAGGTCGGCGGCGCGGGCGTCGAGGGCGCGGAAGCGGTACTCGTGGGCCGGCAGCGCCTCGTCCGTGCCGAACTTGGCAACCAGCTCCAGCGAGTCCAGGTAGGTGCCGAGCGGGTTGCCGTCCGTGATCGCGTGCACGCCGATGTTGGGGCTGATCCGCGGCAGGAGGTGGTCGCCGGTCAGCAGCACGCCCGCGCCCGCCTCGTGCAGGCAGAGGTGGCCGGGCGTGTGGCCGGGCGTCCAGATCGCGCGCAGCTCGTGGCGGGCCAGGGGCAGCAGGTCGCCGTCCTCGATCGCGCGGTCGGGCTCGGCCATGCCCATCAGCTCTTCGACGCGCTCCGCCGGCATGACCAGCTCGTCGACCTCGGACTCGGGCGCCCCGTGGCGCAGGAGCCAGTCGCGGTCGGTCGCCGGGGCGCGGCCGCGGTCGCGCCACGAGCGGGCGGGCAGCGTCGCCGCCTCGGCCGGGTGCATGCCGATCCAGGCGCCGGAGCGCTCGCGCAGCCAGCCGCTCATGGCATGGTGGTCGGGGTGGACGTGGGTGACGACGACGCCGGTGACGTCGTCGAGGCTCGCGCCGGCCGCGCCGAGCCCGGCCGTGATCGCGGCGCGCCCCGCGTCCGAGTCCCAGCCCGGGTCGACCAGCAGCACGCCGGCGTCGTCGAGGAAGAGGTAGCTCAGCGTGTACCGCAGCGGGCTGTTCGGAATCGGCACGGGAACCGACCACAGGCCGGGGCGCACCCGCTCGACCGGCGGCAAGACCCGCCGCTGCCACGCCTCGTGCTGGTCCGTTCCGGTGATGATCACGAGTTGCCCCCGGTGTGCAGCAGGAAGTCGACCAGTCGCGCCGCGTCCGCCGGAATCGGGCCGCGCTTGTCCGCCGGTGTGCTCAGCGCGTGCATCATCGCGCCGCCGACCAGCGTGTCGAGCAGCAGCGTGACCGACACCGTGGCGGGCAGCTCCCCGCGGTCGATGCCGCGGCGCACGATGGCCCGGGCGGCGACGATCTGGGCCATGCGCAGCGCCTCGTACTGCTCCGCCACCCCCGCGATCGTCCCGACCTCGAGCGGCAGGCGCAGCGCCGCACGGCTGGACGGGCCGGTGTAGCGGTCGAGCACCTGCGTGGCCAGCTCGATCAGGTCGCCGCGCAGCGTGCCCGTGTCCACGTCGCTGACCCGGACGAGCCCGGCCGCCAGCGCGTCGGCGAGCAGCGCCTCCTTGGTGCTCCACCGCAGATACAGCGAGGCCTTGCCGACACCGGCCCGCCGCGCGACGGTCTCCATGGCGAAGCCGGCCCACCCGCTGTCGCCGAACACGTCGAGGGCGGCCCGCAGAATCCGCCGGTCGACCTGCGGATCGCGGGGCCTGCCCGGCGGTGCTGCGGTCGGCGCGCTCATCGGCACCATGGTATCTGAACGATCAGCGTTCAGATTGTCCATTGGATCACACGCGTGGCTCGCTCGAGCGTGCGGCCATTCCGTAGGCGCTGGTCTAGGTTCGAGGCGTGGACGATCCCCTGTTCGCCGCCGCCGGCGCGGGCCTGCGCGAGGCCTACGCGCGGGTCGACTGGGCCGCGACCCCGCTCGGGCCGGTGGCGTCGTGGGGACCGGCCCTGCGCACGGCCGTCGACCTGGCACTGCGAACGCGGTTCGCGGTCACGCTGTTCTGGGGCCCGCAGTCGGTGATGGTCTACAACGAGGCCTACGTGCCGATGATCGCCGACAAGCACCCGGCCGCCCTCGGCGCCCCGGCCCGGGAGGTCTTCGCCGAGGTCTGGGACGACATCGGCCCCATGATCGAGCAGGTCCTCGGCGGCGGCGGCGCCACCTGGGTCGAGGACCTCCGCCTGGAGATGCGCCGGCACGGCTTCCTCGAGGAGTGCTACTTCACGTTCTCCTACTCCCCGGTCATGGGCGAGGACGGCCGGGTCGAGGGCGTCTTCGACATCGCCTCCGAGACCACCACGCAGATCCTGGCCACCCGCCGGCTCCGGCTGCTCAACGCGCTGCACGACCGGCTCGCCGCCGTCGACCACCGCGGCGAGGTGCTCCAGCGGGCGCTGCCGGTGCTGCGCGCCGACCCGCACGACCTGCCCGGCGTGGAGATCGTGGCCGCGGACGGCAGCGATGCCGTCGTGCGCCCGACGGCGGACGGGAAGGTCGCGACGGTACGGCTGAGCACCCGCCGGTACGCGGCCGGCGACCTGATGCTGCGCACGACGCTCAACCCGCGCCTGCTCGCCGACGAGACCTACCTGATCTTCGTCCGGCTGGTCGGCGCCACGATCAGCCAGGCGCTGGACCGGGCGCGGCTGCGCGAGGCCGAGCGGCGGGCCACCGCGATCGAGCGGGAGATCTCCGAGACGATCCAGCGCAGCCTGCTCACGCCGCCGCCGGTGAGCCGGCATTACCACATCGCGGCGCGCTACGAGCCCGCCGTCGCGCACGCCCGGGTGGGCGGCGACTGGTACGACGCGTTCCCGCTGCCCGACGGCACCATGACCGTCGTCGTGGGCGACATCAGCGGCCACGACCGGTTCGCGGCGGCGGCCATGGCGCAGGTCCGCAGCATCCTGCGGGGCATCGCGCACACCCTGCTCGGGCCGCCCTCACGCATCCTGGCCGCGATGGACGAGGCCATGTCCGGCTTCGGCCTGAACACCTTCGCGACGGTCGTGCTGGCCCAGGTCAGCGCGAATCCCGAGCCGGGCGCCCCAGCCCCCTACACGCTGCGCTGGTCCAACGCCGGCCACCCGCCTCCGATCCTGCTCACCCCCGACGGCGCGGCGACCCTGCTGCGCCACCCGTCGGAACTCCTGCTCGGCACCGGCCTGCCCGCGACGCGCAGCGACCACTCGCTGACGCTGGAGCCGGGCAGCCACGTGGTCCTCTACACCGACGGCCTCATCGAGCGCCCGGGCCAGGCCCTCGACGAGGGCCTGCGCGGCCTCGCCGACCTGCTCACCGGCCGGCACGACCTGACCGCCGAGCAGCTGTGCGACCATCTGCTGGCCGCGTCCCGGGCCGGCGCCGGCGACGACATCGTCGTCACCGTGCTGCAGACGGGCCGTTGATGCGCCCCCGCTGCACCACCGGCTGATCAAGCCTGGCAGAGCCGCGTTAAAAAAACGTTGTACCGCGAGCGCCGCGCGTCAGCCGCGTTCGGTCTCCCGGTAACCGGGGCTCATGCCCTGGAGCGCGGCCAGGATCTGCACCGCCAGATACTTCGAGTTGCCGCGGCAGGCCGCGAGGCTGCCGGCGTTGAACCACAGGCCGCGCTGGGCCGTGGGGCGCCACACGTTGCGCATCTCGCCGCCGTCGTCCACGCCCCAGATCAGGCCCACCTTGTCCGCCACGGCGTCGCCGAAGAAGGCGCGGACCTCCTCCTGCTGGTTGCGGTACCCGGTCGCCAGCACGACGAGGTCGTACTCCCGGGTGCTCCCGTCGACCAGTTCGAGCCCCTGTGGGGTGAACGTCGCGATCTGGTCCGCCTGCAGCAGGCCGATCTCGCCGTCGGCGATCAGGTCGGAGCAGCCGACGTTGATGTAGTAGCCGCCGCCGCGGCGGTTGTACTTCAGGTGGAAGCCGGTGCCGTCCTCCCCGATGTCCGTGCGGAACCCGACGGCGTGCAGGCGGTCGAGGATGTCCTTGTCGGCCTCGAGCATGCGCTGGGCGAGGATCTGGTTGGCCTTGATCAGGGTCGGGAACGAGTTCGCCGCCGCGATGAGGTCGACGTCCTCGGTCGGGGTGCCCTCGGAGTAGAGGGCGTACACCATGATCCCGCTCGGTTCCAGGCTCACCACCGTCGTGGGCTGCCGCTGCACGATGTCCACCTCGCAGCCCAGGGCGTGCAGGTCCTGCGCCACGTCGTGCCCGCTCGTGCCCGTCCCGACGACCAGGGCCTTGCGGTTCTCGAAGCGGGCTCCGGAGGTGTACTGGGTGGAGTGCAGCACGTCGCCGCGGAAGTCCTCGAGCCCGGCAAGCCGCGGGCGGTTCGGTACGCCGCTCACGCCGCCGGTCGCGATGACGACGTGCCGGGGCCGCAGGACGCGCTCGGCGCCCTCGCGCCGCACGGTGACCGTCCAGATCTGCTCGTCCTCGTCGTAGGTGCCCCCGACGAACTCGGTCGAGGTCCAGACGTTGAGCTCCATGATGTCGGCGTAGTGCTCGAACCAGTTGCCCAGCTTGTCCTTCGGGATGTAGGTGGGCCACGTGTCGGGGTAGGGCACGTAGGGCAGGCTCGCGACCCAGGACTCGTTGTGCAGGGTGAGCGAGTGGTAGCGCTTGCGCCAGACGTCCCCGACGCGTTCGTGCTTGTCCACGATCAGGGCGTCGACGCCGATGGTGCGCAGCCGCGCCGCGATCGACAGGCCCGCCTGGCCCGCGCCGACGATCAGCACCTCGGGGGAGCGGTCGTCGTAGCGCTGCTCCTCCTGGCGCAGGTCGAGCCAGTTCTTGCCGCCGAAGGTCCGCGAGTAGGCCGTGCCGTGCGGCCGGTTGGCGCCGCGGCGCTCCTCGAAGCCGGTCAGCTCCTGCAGGGTGGTCAGCAGGGTGCGGGCGCGCAGCGGCTCCCCGGCGGCCAGGTCGAGCCGGACCACGCCTTCGCCGTGACCGAACGCGGTTTCGAAGGTGAAGAAGCCCTCGACCACGTCGTCTCCAGCGCGGACGGCGACCCGGGGTGCCGTGCGTGCGGGGGCCAGGGCGAAGCCGGACGCCTTCACGTCGTGATTGCGCGCGATGAGCTCGGCGGCGGCCTCCCGGGCACCGAGCGTGGTGCGGATGTCCCAGGTGAACGAGACGAGATCGCGCCAGTCGGCCTCGGGCAGGAAGAGATCGGCCAGCCGGTCCGGATCCTGGGCGTCCAGCGCGATGTCGAGCTTCTGAAGCCATTCGGTGACGGCGCTGAGGCACGCTGGTGCGGACATGTCTGAGCGGGACATCGGCCCTCCCGGAACCTTCATTGGTAGCCTTGGACACAGTAAGTTGAACATGGCGCCAGAGTCAACTTTTTGGTGCTACGCTGTCGCTTCGACCACGTCGATCGATATGGGATGGGGCTGTGCCAGCGACGGAGCAAGCCTTTCCGGTGAGTGCGCGGGGCCGCCGGACGATGAGCAAGCTGGTCGATGCGGCCGCTGTGGTGTTCGGGCGCAAGGGCTTCCTGGACACCAAGATCACCGACATCACGACCGAGGCCGGCGTCGCCAACGGGAGCTTCTACACCTACTTCGAGTCGAAGGAGGCGATCTTCCGCGCGGTCATCGACGAGGTGAACGAGCGGATGTTCACGAAGTCCCGGGTGCCCGCCGAAGCCGGCTCCAGCGCCTACCAGCGCATCGAGCACGCCACGCGGGCCTACGTGCGGGCCTACCGCGAGGAGGCCAGCCTGCTGATGATCCTGGAGCAGGTCGCGAGCTTCAGCCCGGAGTTCCGGGAGATGCGGCGGGAGACGCGGAAGGTCTTCCGCGCCCGCACCGAGCGCGGCATCCGCCGCTTCCAGGAGTCGGGCCTGGTCTCGCCGAGCCTGCCGGCGGACTACGCCGCGGCCGCGCTGACGTCGATGGTCAGCAACTTCTGTTACATGTGGCTGGTCCTGGACGAGGACTACGACGAGGAGACGGCCATCCTCACGCTGAGCCGGCTCTGGGCTCAGGCGCTGGGCATCGAGGTCGAACTGCGCGACCCCGAGCCCAACGCCTCCTAGGGATTCCTCCCGCACCGCGGCACCGCCCGCCCGGAGTTCAGCCGAGAATCCGGGCGGGGTTGGTCACGAGCATCGTGTGGATCTGCTCGGGCGTCACGCCCCGCTGCAGCAGCGCGGGCAGGACGTCCTCGTGCAGATGGTTGTAGTGCCAGTTCGGCAGCAGGCGGGCCTTGTCGGCGACGTCGAAGTTGTGCGTGAAGCACGACGCGTCGTGCGACAGCACCATCTGGTCGGCATAGCCCAGCGCGCAGAGGTCGGCGACGGTCTGCACCCGCGCCTCGAACGGCAGCATGAGGTCCAGTCCGAAGCGGTCCATGCCGATGAAGGACCCGGCGTCCATGAGTGAGCGCAGATAGTCGAGGTCGGTCGTGTCACCGCTGTGGCCGATCACCACGCGTTCGAGGTCCACCCCCTCCTTGCGGAAGACCGCCTGCTGGTCGGTGCCGCGCCGGGTGCCGGCGTGGGTGTGGGTGGAGATCGGTGCCCCGGTCTCGCGGTGCGCCAGCGCCGCGGCCCGCAGCACCCGTTCGACACCGGGGGTCAGGCCGCTCTCGTCGGTGGCGCACTTGATGATGCCCGCGCGGATGCCGGTGTCCGCGATCCCGGTCGTGAGGTCCCTGATGAAGAACTCGGTCAGCAGCTCCGGGCCGTCGATCAGCTTGCCGGGGCCGCGGAACTTGAAGAACATCGGGACGTCGTCGTAGGTGTAGAGGCCGGTGGCGACCACGATGTTCACGCGGACCTCCCGGGCGACCTCGGCCACCCGCGCCACGTCGCGGCCCAGGCCGATCACGGTGAGGTCGACGATGGTCCGCACGCCGAGCTCGTAGGCGCGCTCCAGCTTCTGGACGGCGTCGGCCCGGCGGGCCGCCTCGTCCCAGCGGCCCGGGTAGTTGCGCTCGACCTCGGTGTCGAGCACGAAGACATGTTCGTGCATCAGCGTCTGGCCGAGCTCACCCGAGTCGACGGGGCCGCGGATGGTGGGGACGGTGCTCATGGACGGCGCTCCTGTCAGGCGAAGGCGGGGAGGGTGCTGGAGCCGAGCTCGGCGATGGTTCGTTCCAGCCCGGGCGCGGCCAGGGTCTGCGCGGGCACCAGGACCCGGTCGACGCCGAGATCCTGCAGGAACCGGAGGGCATCGTGGTCCCCGAGCCGGCCGGGGTCCTTCGTCCACCGGGCCGTGATCTCCAGGCGGCCGTCGCGTCCGGACGCTTCGAACTCCGTGCGGGCGAAGTCGACCAGCGGCGCCACCGCCTCGCGGTCGTAGCCGCCCGGGAAGAACCCGTCGCCGATGCGGCCGGCCCGGCGCGCGGCCACCTTGGTCGAACCGCCGATGTGGATCGGCACCGAGCCCCGGGGCGGTGAGGGCTCGCAGTGGACGAGCTCGAAGGAGAAGAACCTTCCGCGGTACGTGCGGGGACCCGGCCGCCACAGCTCGCGCATCACGGCGATCGACTCGTCCATCACCGCGCCGCGCTGGTCGAAGTCGGCGCCCAGGGCCTCGAACTCCTCCCGGAGCCAGCCCACCCCGACGCCGATCTCGACGCGACCCCGGCTGAGCCGGTCGAGGGTCGCGATCTCCTTCGCCGTGATCAACGGGTTGCGCTGCGGGACGGTGATGATCCCGGTGCCGAGGTGCAGCCGCGTGGTCGCGGCCGCGACGAACGCCATCCAGATCAGGGGGTCGGTGAGCGGCAGGTCGTGGCCGAACCAGAAGCGGCCGTCGGGCGTCTCGGGGTACCGCGGCTCGTAGACCTCCGGGATGATCACGTGCTCGACGGTCCAGAGGGACTCGAAGCCGGCCTCTTCGGCCCGGCGCGCGAGATCGAGTGCGCGCTCTGGCTCGGCGAACTCGCCGACGTTGCAGTGGCTGATGCCGAATTTCATGCTTCGCTCCCGGCCTCGGATTATGTCTGGCACCACTTGACTCTGGCGCCAAGTTCAACTTAGCTGTGACTGCCACCACACTGTCAAGGCTTTCGGCTCGACCAGAAGGAGGGGACGTGCGAGATCCGCTCGGGCGACCACGCGACCGCAACGGACCGCATGGGGGCCTGGATGCGCTCTTCCACCCGCGAGCGGTCGCCGTCCTCGGCGCCTCCGGCCGGGAGGCGAACCCGTTCGCCCGCCCCCTGCACTACCTGGCGCAGTTCGGGTTCACCGGCGAGCTCTACCCGGTCAACCCCGGATACGCGGAGCTCGCCGGCCGGCGATGCTACCCCTCGCTGGCCGAGCTGCCCGGCCCGGTCGACCTGGTGCTGATGCTGATTCCGGCGGCGCGGGTGCTGCAGGAGCTGCCCGCGGTCGCCGCGGCGGGTGCGCGCGCCGCCGTCGTCTTCGCCTCCGGCTTCGGGGAGTTGCGGGAGGGCCAGGCGCTGCAGGCCCAGCTGCGGGAGACCGCGCACAGCCTGGGCGTGCGGTTGCTCGGCCCCAACTGCCAGGGCGTGGTGCACACCGGCGAGGCCATGTTCGCAACGTTCACCGCCGCCCTCGAGTCCGGCCCGGTCGCGGCCGGCGGCCTGGCCTACGTCGGGCAGAGCGGCGCGGTCGGCGGCTCGATCCTCAGCCTGGCCCGCGAGCGCGGCCTCGGCATCGCGGCCTGGGCGAGCACCGGCAACCAGGTCGACCTCACCGCGGTCGAGCTCGGCCGCTACCTGCTGGAGGAGGACGAGGTCCGGGTCCTCTCCATGTACCTCGAGGCCGCGGTGGACGACGACGACTTCCGCGAGCTCGCGCGAAGGGCCGTCGAGCTGGACAAGAAGCTGATCGTCCTGCGCTCCGCGGTCAGCGCCGCCGGTGCCCGCGCCGCGGCCTCGCACACTGGCGCGATCGTCGGCGACGACGCCGGCTACCGGGTGACGGTCCGCGAGTTCGGCGTGGTCGAGGCCGAGGACGTCGACGACTTCGTGGCGCTCGCGCACGGCCTGACCCTCTCCCCGCCGATCGCCGGCGAGCGGGTCGCCATCGTCACCACCTCGGGCGGAGCCGGCAGCCTCGCCGCGGACCAGCTCTCGGCCGCCGGCTTCGCCGTCGACGACCTCCCCGAGCCGACCCGGGCCGAGCTGCGCGGCCTGGTGCCCAGCTTCGGTGCCGTCGACAACCCGGTCGACGTCACGGCGCAGATCTTCCGCGACAGCGACCCCTCGGACTTCGTGGACGTCTGCGACCGGGTGTACCGCTCGGACGGGATCGACGCCGTGATGATCACGCTCACGCTCGTCACCGGCACGCTGGCCACCCGCATGGCCGAGTCGTTCGTGAAGACCTGGCGCGACCTGGCCAAGCCCATGGTCCTGGTCTGGATGGCGGCCCGCGAGCAGACCGCCGAGGCGCGCGACATCCTGCGGGACGCGGGCTGGCCGATCTTCGACTCGACCCGCCAGGCGGCACGGGTGCTGTCCGCGCTGCGCCGCCCGGCCGCGACGGAGCACGGCTTCACCGCGCCGGAGTTCCCGGTCGCCGAGATCCAGCGGGCGATGGCCGGGACCGGTGCGGTGGTCACCGAGTCCGAGGGGGACGCGCTGCTCGGGCTCGCCGGGATCGCCCGGCCCTCCTCGGTCCTGGTGCGTTCGGTGGACGAGGCGCGGGCGCTCGCCGCCGAGGTCGCCGGGCCGAGTGTGCTGAAGATCCAGGCGAGCGGCGTGCTGCACAAGTCCGAGCGCGGCGGCGTGCGCCTGGCCGTCCCGGCGGATCAGCTCGTGGCGACCTACCGCGACCTGATGACGGCGTTCGCGGCCGAGCAGCCCGCGGGCGTGCTGGTCCAGCATATGGCGCCGGCGGGCGTGGAGCTGATCGTGGGTGTGACCCGTTCCGCGGGCGGCCTGCCGATCGTCACCGTGGGCCTGGGCGGGTACGCCACCGAGATCTACCGGGACGCGGTCTCGGCGTTCGCCCCGGTGTCCCCGCAGCGGGCCGAGCAGATGGTGCGCTCGCTGACCGCCGCCCCGCTGCTGACCGGTTTCCGCGGCAGTCCTCCGGTCGACCTGTCCGACACCGCACAGGCCATCTCCCGGATCAGTCTCCTGGCGGTCGCGGCCGGCGGGCGCCTGAGCGACCTGGAGGTGAACCCGCTGCGGGTGACCCCCGACGGCCGGGCGATCGCCCTGGACTTCCTGCTGCTCAACCGGCCGGACCCCGCGCACGTTCCATCCAACGGACCCCGTGAAGGAGAAGCCCGATGACCCCCTCGGTCACCTATGAGCGGCACGGCAACGTCGCGCTCGTGACCATCTCCAACCCGGCGATCAAGAACGCGCTGACCATGGACATGGCCCAGCAGCTGGCGGATTGCTGCGAGCGGATCGACCGGGACGACACGCTCGGGGCGGCGGTGATCCGGGGCGACGGCGGGACGTTCTGCTCGGGAGCGGACACGAACTCGTGGCGGGACTCCTACGCCGAGGACGCCGTGAGCGACCGCGCGTACGCCGAGACGGACCAGATGTACGGCTCATTCGTCCGGGTAGGACAGCTGCGGGTCCCCACGGTCGCCGCGGTGCGCGGCGCCGCCGTCGGCGCGGGGCTCAACCTGGCGCTCGCCACCGACCTTCGGATCGTGTCCCGCGACGCGCGGCTCATGGCCGGATTCCTGCGCGCGGGCATCCACCCGGGCGGCGGCTTCTTCACGATCCTGAGCCGGCTGGCCGGCCGGGAGGCCGCCGCCGGCATGGGCTTGTTCAGCGACGAGATCGACGGCGACCGGGCCCGCGAACTCGGCCTGGCCTGGCGATCGGTGCCGGACGACGAGGTCGAGTCCACGGCACTGGAGCTCGCCGGGCGCATCGCCGCCGACCCGCTCCTGGCGACGCGGGTCGTGCGCTCGTTCCGGCTCGAGACCTCCGACCAGCGGCTTCCGTGGCCGGTCGCCCTGGAGCTCGAACGCGGGGTCCAGCTCTGGACGCAGAACCGCCGGCTCAAGCGCCTGGCGGCCGCCGAGCACACCGAGGCGGGCACGTCATGATCGATTTTACGGCCTCCCGGCTGACGGAGGCGGAGATGACGCTCCGCGACGAGGTGCGTGCGTTCATCGCCGCCGCGCGGCGGGAGAACCGCTTCTCGGTCGGCCTGGGCATCAACGCGGAGGCGAACACCGAGTTCAGCCGCGAGGTCGCCCGTCGCGGCTGGGTCGGGATGGTGGTGCCCAAGGAGTACGGCGGCCCGGGCCGCAGCGCGGTCGACCGCTTCGTGGTGGCCGAGGAGATGCTGGCCGCCGGGGCCCCGATCAGCGCCCACTGGGTCGGCGACCGGCAGACCGCGCAGATCATTCTGCGGTTCGGAACCGAGGAGCAGAAGCGGCGGTTCCTGCCCGCGATCGTCCAGGGCGACGTCTGGTTCTGCCTGGGCATGAGCGAGCCCGGCAGCGGCTCGGACCTCGCGTCCGTGCGCACCCGGGCCACCCGGACGGACGGTGGCTGGCTGCTGAACGGGCAGAAGGTGTGGACCTCGGGCGCGCACTACGCGGACTTCGCCGTGACCCTCTGCCGGACCTCGGCCGAGGGCAAGCACGCCGGGCTCAGCCAGCTCATCGTCGACCTGCGGGCCGACGGCGTCACCATCCGCCCGATCCACCTGCTCAACGGCTTCCACCACTTCAACGAGGTCTACTTCGACGACGTCTTCGTCCCCGACGACATGGTGCTGGGCGAGATCGGTGACGGGTGGCTCCAGGTCACGTCCGAGCTGGCGCACGAGCGGTCCGGCCCCGACCGGTTCATGTCGGTGGTCCCGGTGCTGGAACTGGTCTACGCGGCCCTGGCCGAGACCAGCCCGCCGGAGGAGACGGAGCACCTCATCGGGCTGGTCACCGCGCGCTACTGGACCCTGCGCAACCTGTCGCTGTCCATCGCCCGGGCCCTCGACCGGGGCGAGACCCCCGCCGTGGAGGCGGCCCTCGTCAAGGACATCAGCACGCAGTTCGAGAACGAGGTCGTCGAGATCCTGCGCAGGCTCGTGCCGGACGAGCTCGATCCCTCGGCCGGAGGGCTGCGGTCCCTGCTCGCGGACGCCGTGGTGACGGCCCCGACCTTCACGCTGCGCGGCGGCACCAACGAGGTGCTGCGCACCGTCATCGCCAAGCACCTGGCCCGCTCGTCGAGGAGTGACTGATGTCGGAGACGTCCGAGATGCTCGACCAGGCGCTCGCCGCCATCCTCACCCGGTCCGGCTCGGGGCCCGCGCAGCGGGGCGCGCCGTGGCCGCAGGCCACCTGGTCGGCCGTGGAGGCCAGCGGATTCGCCTACCTCGACCTCGACGAGCACGGCATCGGGCTGGAGGAGGCGGTCCGCATCGCGATCTGCGTCGGCCGGCACGCCGTCGCGATACCCCTGGTCGAGACCGCCGGCCTGGTGTCCTGGCTGCTGGCCCGGTCCGGCCTGCAGCGCCCGGAGGGCCTGACCCTCAGCGCCGTGTCGCATCCCCTGGACGACCTCCGGGTGACGCCGCTGCCCGGCGGTGACGCCGAGGTCTCCGGGACGCTGCACCGGGTCCCGTGGGGACGCAGGGCGGAGCACCTGATGGCGGTGGCGGACTTCGGCGGGACTCCGCGCACGGTGCTGCTGCCGCGCCCGGCCGAGGTCCGGGCCGGGGAGAACCTGGCCGGGGAGCCCCGCGACACCGTGCTGTTCGACCGGCAGCGGCTGCCCGCCGCGGCGATCGCGCAGGGCGCCGGGCCGTCGCCCACGGAGCTGCGCGCCCGCGGCGTCCTGCTGCGTGCCGCGTCCGCCGCCGGCGCGATGCAGCGGGTCCTCGCCGTGGTGGTGGCCTACGCCGACACCCGCGAGCAGTTCGGCAAGCCGATCCGGACGTTCCAGGCGGTGCAGCACCACATGGTCGACGTGGCCGAGGCCGCGGCCGCCACGATGCTCGCGGTCAACGCCGCGGTGCTGGCCGATCCGGGGGAGCGGCTGCTGGCCGCCGCCTCCGCGGGCGTGACCGCCAAGGAGGACACCCGCAGGCTGAACCGGTCGGCCCACCAGGTCCTCGGCGCGATCGGCGTGACCGGCGAGCACGAGCTGCCGGCCTTCACCACGCGGCTGTGGAGCTGGCAGGCGGAGTTCGGCAGCAGCCGGGACTGGTCGGTCTTCATCGGCCGTGCGGCGCTGAACAAGAGCCTGCCAAGCCTCTGGAGCCTGATCTCCTCGACCGAGGAGGCCCACGCCGGGCGCGCCCTGGGCGAGGCGGTCCCGTGGTAGAGCACCGATCCGATCTCCTGGTCGACGTCGGCGCCGACGGCGTCGCCGTCGTCCGCCTGAACCGACCCGAACGCCGCAACGCCCTGAGCCGCGGGCTGCTGAGCGACATCACGGCCGCCTTCACCGACCTCGACCGGCGTCGCGACGTCCGGGTGGTGGTGCTGCGCGGCACTGGTGGGCAGGCGTTCTCCGTCGGCGCCGATCTCAAGGAGATGCACGACCGGGACACGGCCGAGCACCTGCCCTACGAGCCGATGCGCGAAGCCACCCGCAACCCGTACGAGACGGTGCTGGAGTGCCGCAAGCCGACCATCGCGGTCCTGGAAGGCTGGGTCGTCGGCGGCGGGCTCGAGCTGGCGATGGCGTGCGACCTGCGGGTCGCCGCGGACACCGCGCGGTTCCTGATGCCCGAGTCCAAGGTGGGCCTCGGCGCCAACTTCGGCAGTCAGATGCTGCCGCGGCTGGTGCCCGCGGGCTTCGCCTTCGAGGTGCTGTACCTCGCCGAGCCGTTCGACGCCGCCACCGCCCTGCGGATGGGGCTGCTCAACCGGGTCACGCCGCCCGAGGAGCTCGACGCGACGGTGGACGCCCTGGCCGCGACCCTCGTGTCCCGGGCACCGATCACCCTGCAGCGGTACAAGGCGATGGTCCACCTCGGCTCGTCGCTGCCGATCGCCACCGCGCTGCGCCTGGACCCCGGTCCCAGCCCCTACCTGAGCGAGGACCGCGCGGAGGGCACCGCAGCCTTCAGCCAGAAGCGAGCTCCCCAGTGGTCCGGCCGCTGAACGCACGGATCGCGACACCCCGCAACACCCCGGTTCCACTGCTGTGAAGGGAACAGCCATGAAGACACCCCAACGGTTCCGCGCCATACCCCGCACCGCCGCCATGGCCATGGCCGTGGCCGCCAGTCTCGTCCTCGCCGCCTGCGGGGGCGGCTCCTCGGGCAGCGGCAAGGGCGGCGGCGACATCAAGGTCGGCGTGATCGCCGCGCTGACCGGCATCGCCGCGCCCTACGGCGTCCAGAGCGTGAACTCGTTCCAGATGGGCGTCGCCGATCTCAACGCCGCCGGCGGGATCAACGGGCGCAAGGTCACGGTGGAGGTGCTCGACAACCGCTCGAAGCCCGAAGAGGTGCCCGCGCTGATGCGCCGGCTCGTGTCCGGCGGTGCGAACGTCATCGTCGGCGCGTCGTCCAGCCCGGTCACCGTCACCGCGGCGCAGACCGCCGACCAGCTCAAGGTGCCGCTGATCGTGCCGATGGAGGCGGCCGACAGCATCATCGGCACCGGGCGCAAGTACGTCTTCAAGCTGGCCCCCTCGATCCTCGCCGACAACGGCTGGGCGGCGCAGTCGGTCCGTGCCGTGATGCAGGGCGCGCAGAAGAAGGGCGAGACGCCGAAGACGGCGATGCTGATCTACGCCAGCGCCGGGGCCTACCCCGACGCCGAGAAGGCGTGGACCGGCACCTTCCAGAAGGAGTACCCGGGCGTGAAGGTGCTCGACTCCATCTCCTACGACGAGGCCACGACGACGGACTTCGCCCCGCTGGTCAGCCAGGCCAAGAACGCGAACCCCGACATCCTGCTGTTCGGCGGCAACCCGCAGGGCGTGTTCCTGTTCTATCCGGCGCTCGCCCGTTCCGGCTGGAAGCCCAAGGCGACCGTCGGCGTGCTGGGCGGGAACACCAACGCGCAGTTCATCCCGACGGTCGGTGCGATCTCGGACGGCGACGTCGCCGGCAACTACTGGACCTCGCTGCTCAAGTCCGCCGACGGTGCCAAGCACACGCCGCAGAGCTACTCCGAGGACTACAAGGCCAAGTACAACGGGCAGACGCCCGACGGGGTCGGCGCCTACTACTACGCCTCGGTCGGTGTGCTGGCGGACGCCCTCGCCTCGGCGAGCAACCCGGACGACAAGGAGTCGATCACGTCGGCCCTGCGGTCGGTGGACATCTCCGGCATCAACGGCGACAAGCACGGGCTGTGGATCATCAGCCACGGCGTGAAGTTCGACGCCAAGGGCACGAACGAGCGGGCGACCGGCCTGGTCACCCAGATCCAGGGCGGCAAGTACGTCCCGGTGTTCCCGGCGGACGCGGCCGCGAGCGCGACCGTCTACCCGAGGCCGTAGGCGGATCGGGGGACCATGATGAAGACGGCCCTGTCGGTCGAAGGATTCAGTGTCTGGCGCGGACGGTCGCAGATCGTGCGGTCCGTCGACCTCGAGGTCGGCCAGGGTGAGCTCGTCTGTCTGCTCGGCTCCAACGGAGCGGGCAAGACGACCCTCACCGAGGGGCTGCTCGGCATCATCCCCGCCCGCGCCGGCAAGCTGGAGTTCGACGGTCGCCCGATCGCCGGCCTCCGGCCCTGGCACCGGGTGCGGGCGGGACTCGTCCTGGTCCCGCAGGAGCGTTCGCTGTTCGTCGGCATGACGGTCGAGGAGAACCTCCTCGTCGGCGCGGGACCGCGGGCCAAGGCGGGCCCCTTCGACCTGGCGGCCATGTACGAGCTGTTCCCGCGCCTGAAGGATCGGGCCGGCCAGCTCGCGGGGACCCTGAGCGGTGGCGAGCGCAGCATGCTCGCCATCGCCAGGGGTCTCATGCTCCAGCCCCGCACGCTCGTGCTCGACGAGCCCTCGCTGGGCCTGGCCCCGGTGATCGTGCAGATCATCATGAAGACGATCGGCGAGATCAACGCCGCCGGTGTCGGCGTGCTGCTGATCGAGCAGAACGTCCACCAGGCCCTCGCGCTGGCCTCCCGCGGCTACGTGCTGGAGGGCGGAACGATCGTCGCGGCCGGCACCGCGGAGTCGCTGCTCGCCTCCAGCCTGCTGGAGAGCGGATATCTCGGAACCACGACCAGCACACGAGAGGAGGCCAGGTGATGGCCGTTGTCCAGATCGCCGTTACCGGGGTGCTCCAGGGGCTGATCTACGCCCTGATCGGGCTCGGCCTCTACCTGATATTCAACGTCATGCGCGTGGTGAACTTCGCCCATGGCTACTTCGTCCTGATCGGCATGTACGGTGTGCTGTCGCTCAAGCCCAGTTCGCTCGCCGACTTCGTCGTGGCCCTGCTCTTCGTCGCCGCGATCGGGGCCGCCTTCGGCTATCTCGTCGAGCGCTTCCTCATCGAGTCGACCCTCGACAAGTCCGGCCACGCGCAGCTGGTGATCACCCTCAGCATCGGCGTGGCCCTGCAGTACGTCTTCCAGGTGCTCTTTCCCGAGCCGTACCAGACCATCCGCAACCCCTGGCCGATGGAGGCCATCAACACCCTCGGCATCACGATCAGCTTCGCCCGGCTGGCGGCCGGAACCGTCAGCCTCGTCCTGGCCCTCGCCCTGTCGTGGCTGATCTACCGCACGCGCCTGGGCGTCTACATGCGGGCGTGTGCCGAGAGCCTGCACGGTGCCATGCTGGTCGGCGTCAACGTCCGCCGGGTGTACCGCTCGACCTTCGCGCTCGGCGCGGCCGCCGCGGCGGTGGCCGGCGGGCTGCTGATCCCGTTCCAGCCGGTGTCGCCCCTGTACGGCCTGGAGCTGACGGTCAAGGCCTTCATCGTCGTCGTGGTCGGCGGCAGCGGGGCGCTGTGGGGGACGGTGACGGCAGGCATCCTGCTCGGGGTGGCCGAGGCGGCCAGCAGCGTCTACGTCAGCGGCTCGCTGGCCTCGTCGGTGATCTACGGCGTCTTCCTGCTGGTCATCCTGTTCCGCCCGCAGGGCCTGGCCCGGAAGCGGGTGGCCCGGACATGAGATCCCTGCGTGCACTCGTCTCCACCCCGCTGAACCGGGCGAACACCCTCGTCGTGGCCGTCGCGCTCGTCGTGGCGGTGACCTTCCCGCTGTTCGCCGACGAGCCGATGATCGGTGTCGGCTTCGTCGCCCTGGTCTTCGCGATGCGCAACCTCACCTGGAACATCGCCGGCGGCTTCACCGGGCTGCTGTCGCTCGCGCACGCCAGCGCCTTCGGCATCGGCGCGTTCTCGGTCGCGGTGCTGACCTGGGGCCACGGCATCAACATCTGGCTGGCGATCGCCGTGGGCATCCTGCTCTCGGCGGTCATCGGCGCGGCGGTCAGCCTGGTCATGAGCCGGTTCGGCGTCAACGCGCTGTTCTTCACGCTCGGGACCCTGGCCCTGGCGGTCGCCATCTCCGGCATCGCGGCCACGTGGAGCGTCACGGGCGGCGTGAACGGCCTGCAGAACCTCACCACGGAAGAGGGCCTGCTGCACCTGCAGTGGTTCACGGACGCCGCTCCGTTGTACTACGTCGCCCTCGTCGTCCTCGTGCTCCTCACCGGCGGGGTGGCGTGGATGACGCGCCGCACCCGCTTCGGCCGTTCGCTGCCGTTCATCCGCGAGGATCCGGTGCTCGCCGCGAGCATGGGCGTCGCGGTGATCCGCAACCAGGCGATCGCCATGGGTATCAGCATGGGGCTGACCGCGATTCCGGGTGCGCTCATCGCGCAGTACACGAACTTCGTCAGCTACGACTCCGTGCTGTCGGTGGAGGTCGGCGTCGCGATGCTCGTGGGTGCGATCATCGGCGGCTCGGCCACGCTGGCCGGGCCGATCGTGGCCGGGATCGGCATCGCGGTGCTCGAGGAGCTGCTGCGCATGTTCGCGGTGTCCAGCTCCAACGTCTCCAGCTACACCCAGATCGCGTACGCCATCTGCGTCATTCTGATCCTGCGGTTCGGCGGTTCGGGCATCGTCGCGCTGTGGAACCGGTTGATCGTCCGCCTGTTCGGCACGGGCCGGGCGCACGACCCGGAGTCCGAGACCCCGTCCGGCCGGTCGACGCCCGACCGTGCCCCGGCCCCCGAGGTGGTGAGCGAGCATGCTTGAGGTCCGGGCGATCGCCAAGAACTTCGGCGGTCTCAAGGTGCTGCAGGACGTCTCCTTCACGGCCGGGCCCGGGATGGTGACCGCCCTGATCGGTCCCAACGGCGCGGGCAAGTCGACGCTGGTGAACCTGATCGCCGGCGTGCTGCGCCCGACGAACGGGACGGTGCTGCTGGACGGCGGCGACATCACCGGGATGTCGCCGGCGAAGGTGTTCGAGGCGGGCGTCGCCCGGACCTTCCAGGTGTCGGGGAACGTGGCCGAGCTCAACGTCTTCGAGTGCGTCGCGCTGGCGGCCTACCGGCGCGCCCGCGGCTACCGGGAGGCGAACCGGCTGGCTCGCGAGCAGCTCGAGCGGTTCGGCCTCTGGCAGTACCGGTGCGAGGCGATCGGGGACATCCCGTCGGCGATGGTCCGGATCGTCGACTTCGCCCGGGGCCTGGTGTCCCAGCCGAAGGTGCTGCTGCTCGACGAGGTGATGGCCGGCCTGACCCCGCACGAGGTGGACATCGTCATCGAGCGCGTGCGGGAGTGCCGCGCGGAAGGCATCGCCATCGTGATGATCGAGCACGTGATGCAGGCGGTGAACGCGCTCGCGGACAAGGCCGTGGTGCTCAACCACGGCCGGATCGTCACCGAGGGGGCCCTGGCCGAGGTGACCGCCCACCCCGACGTTCGTGAGGCGTACCTGGGCGCCGCGTGACCCGCGACCCGCGCCCCGTGACCCGCGGGTCACGGGGCGCGGGTCACGGGTCACGCTGCCGCGCAAGCGAATGGGGTCGGGCGTGCTGTTGCGCGACCCGGCCGGCCGGGTGCGGCGGTGAGCCGCTCGCGTGCGGCCGGTCAGGCGCGCAGGCCCGCCTCGCGCAGCAGGGCTTCCCGCTGCGGCTCGGGCAGCCGGTCCACGTACAGCACCCCGTTGAGGTGGTCGGTCTCGTGCTGCAGGCAGCGGGCGAAGTAGCCGGTGCCGGTGACCGTGATCGGGTTGCCGTCCCGGTCCTGCCCGGTGACGGTCGCGACCGCCGCCCGCGGCAGCGCTCCGCGCGGGCCGGGCACGGACAGGCAGCCCTCGTCGCCGTCGGCCGGCTCCGACAGCGGCTGCAGCACCGGGTTCACGATGTGCCCGACCTGCCGCACGTCGTCGGCGTCCGGGCAGTCGTAGACGAACACCTGCCGGTCGACGCCGATCTGGTTGGCCGCGAGCCCCACGCCGCGCGCCGCGTACATCGAGGCGAACATGTCGTCGATGAGCTCCCGCAGCTCGTCGTCGAACACGGTCACGTCGGCGCAGCGGCGGTGCAGGACAGGGTCGCCGTAGGACACGATCGGGCGGGCGGTCGGCATTGATCAACCGTACCGCGCGCCCGGCCTCGCTCACGGCCGCGCCCGGTCACGGGAGCACGGTCACCGGCCGGCGGCCGCAGCGCACGAGTCGCACCGTGACCGACCCGGCGATGCGGTGCGGGGCGCCGGCCGAGCGGCCCGCGACGACCGCCGTCCGCCTGGGATACGGCGCTCGGCGGCGTCGCGGATCACACGGGAAAGCATAACGCCAGAATATAAGTACATGATATAAAAGTGGTGTGTCCAAGATCCTTGACGGGGTGGCGCTCGCCAGCAGCCTCGAGCGGGTCGTCTCGCTCCTGCGGCGGCTGGCCCCCTCGGACCAGGTGTCGCTGACGAAGGCCGCCACGCTGCGGACGCTCGACGTCCACGGCCCGTGCCGCATCTCCGAGCTCGCGGCCCGCGAGGGCATCACGCAGCCGGCCATGACCCAGCTCGTCTCCCGGCTGGAGCAGGACGGCTACGCCGAGCGCCGCTCCTGGGCCGACGACGCCCGGGTCGTGATGGTGCACCTCACCCCCGACGGCGCCGACGTGCTGCGGCACCGCCGCGACACCCGGGCCCGGCTCCTGGCCGACCTCGCCGATCGCCTCGGCGACGAGGACCGCGCCGCGCTCGCCGCCGCCCTGCCCGCCTTGGACCGGCTCGTCACCACATATCAGACCCTCCCCGGGAGCACCTCGGTATGAATCAGCACACTCCGGCGGCCAGCCCGTTCCGCCAGCCGAAGGCGGTGTGGGCCGTCGCGTTCGCCTGCGTCGTGTCGTTCATGGGCATCGGCCTCGTCGACCCGATCCTGCCCGCGCTGTCGACCAAGCTGCACGCCTCGCCCAGCCAGGTGTCGCTGCTGTTCACCAGCTACCTGCTCGTGACCGCGGTCGCGATGCTCATCACTAACATGGTGTCCAGCCGCATCGGCCCGAAGCGGACCCTCATCGCCGGCCTCGTGATCATCGTCGTGTTCGCGGGCCTCGCGGGCACCTCGGACTCGATCGGCGGCATCGTCGGCTTCCGTGCCGGCTGGGGCCTGGGCAATGCGCTGTTCATCGCCACCTCGCTGGCCGTCATCGTCGCGTCCGCGAGCGGCGGCTTCGGCGGGGCGATCATCCTCTACGAGACGGCGCTGGGCGTCGGCATCGCGGTCGGCCCGCTGCTCGGCGGCACGCTCGGCGGGATCAGCTGGCGCGGCCCGTTCTACGGCGTGAGCGTGCTGATGTTCATCGCGCTCCTCGCGACCATCTTCCTGGTGCCCAAGACGCCGAAGCCGGCCGAGCGCACCTCCGTCGCGGCCCCGCTCGCCGCGCTGCGCCACCGCGGGCTGCTCATCATGAGCCTGACCGCCGTGCTGTACAACTGGGGCTTCTTCACCATGCTCGGCTACGCCCCCTACCCGATGCACCTCAACGAGCACAAGCTCGGCCTCGTCTTCACCGGCTGGGGCCTGCTCGTCGCGATCTTCAGCGTCGCCGTCGCCCCGCGGCTGCAGCGACGCTTCGGCACGGCCAAGACGCTGTACGCCAACCTCTTCCTGCTCGGCGTCGTGATGACCGTCATCGCCGCGTTCACCGACTCGCCCGCGACGGTCATCGTCGCGGTCATCGTGTGCGGCGCCTTCATCGGCATCAACAACACCCTGACCACCCAGGCGGTCATGACGGTGGCCCCGGTGCCGCGGCCGGTCGCCTCCGCCTCCTACGGCTTCGTGCGCTTCATCGGCGGCGGCCTCGCCCCGTTCGTGGCCGGCAAGCTCGCCGACCACTACAACATCCACGTGCCGTTCTACCTCGGCGCCGCGACGTTCGTCCTCGCCATCTTCGTGCTGGCCACCGGCCACCGGATCCTCACCGACGCCGAGAACGCGGCGGCCGGGGCCGGCGAGTCCGAGCCCACCGGCGAGATCATCGCCGTCGGCCGCATCGGCGCGGCCAACGGCAACCGGCCCGTCGTCGTGGCCGTCGACGCCGGGCAGTCCGCGCCCGCCGTCCTCGCCGCCGCGGCCGAGCGCGCCGCCGAGCTGCACGCGCCGCTGGAGCTGCTGCACGTCCACGAGATCGCGGTCGTCGGCGACGAGGCGGTGGATCGGGAGACGTACGAGCAGGCCCGCACCCGGGTCGAGACCCTGCTGGCCGAGCTGGCCACCCGCGGGGTCGCCGCATCCGGGCACGTGCTGCGCAGCGTCGCCGACCACGGCAACGCCGGCAGCCTGATCGCCCGCCACGCCAGGGCCGTCGACGCCCAGCTGGTCGCGATCGGCGGCTCGTCGCACGGCGGCGTCGCCCACCTGCTCGACGGCAGCGCGAGCGAGCGCATCGTCGCGGAGTCGGGCTGTGAGGTGCTGGTCGTCCCGCCGGTCACGCTTGCGGGGTAGTCCTCGCGGCTGGTCGGTGCTCCTCCGTCCGGGGTGCGTATTTCGTGCCCCGGACGGTTTGCGGGTCACTTGTTTCGTTTTACGGTTACTCCATGATGACCGTCGAGTCCCGGCACGACCTCGAACGGGAAGTGACCTGGATCACCGTCGCCGGGGAACTGACCGTCGAACGCAAGCACCGCCTCCGCACGACCATCGGCAAGGCGCTCGTCGCCTGCCCCCGCGCCGTCATCGTCGACCTCAGCGGCTTCGACGACCCGACCGGCACCGCCGCGCCGCTGTTCCACGCGGCCCAGGGACGAGCCCTCCGCGACCACGGCGTGTGCCTGCTGTGGGTGCTGCCGCGCCGGGGCGTGCTGCGCGCCCGGCTCGCCAACCCGTTCTGGCACCGCGTCCTGCGGCTCTACGACACCATCGCCGAGGCCGAGGCGGCCGTCGAGCTCGGCCCGCCGCCCCCGAGCCGGTTCACCGAACTGCTCGAGCCCGACGGCTTCGCCCCGAGCCGCGCCCGCCTGGTCGTCCACGACGCCTGCATGGCCTGGAACCTGCCGCACCTGGCCACCGTCGCGCGCCGGATCGTCTTCGAGCTCGTGCACAACGCCGCGACCCACGCGGCCACCCCGCTCGTCCTGGTCGTCAGCCGGCGCGGCGGCTTCCTGCACCTCTCGGTGCGCGACGGGGACCCTCGGCCTCCGACGGTGCTGCCGAACACCCGTCGCGCGGGCCTGCGCGGCGACGGCCTGCGCATCGTCGAGCGCAACGCCACCGCATGGGGCTGCCTGCGCGGCGCCACCGGCAAGACCGTCTGGGCCGCGCTGTGGCTTCCGCCCGCGTCGCGAGGTTGACCGATATGTTCGGTAGGCCGGGCTGATGGGTATCGGAGTGGTCGGTCAGCAGCCACTCCCAGGGAGCCCCCCATGCCTACCGAGCTGCAAACGCTGGGCCGTCACGCCCGCCCGCTGCACGGCGTCCTCGGCTGGTGGGCCGTGACGAGCTTCGGCCTGCTGAGCGTGCTGGTCGCGACCCTGGCCGCGCTCTGGCCGTCGCCCCTGCGTGCGGTCGGCGCCGCCGTGCTGGGCGCCTGGCTGCTCTTCACCGCCTTCGGCCGGGCCGGCGGCGGTCTGCTCCTGCGCGCCCGCTACGGCGGCCCGCTCCTGCCGCTGGCCGGCCCCGCCCTGCTGGCGCTGGCCGGCGTCATCCTGCTCCGCCTGCCGGCGCGGGACCCGTCCGTCGGCGTCTCGGTGGCCGCCCTGGCGTTCGGCATCGCCGCGGCCGTCGACGGCGCCGCCGCGCAGCCCCTGCCGAGCCTGCCCCGCACCTGCCTGCGCGTGCGCGCGGCGAGCGGCCTGGTCGCCGCCATCGCGGTCGCCGCGGCGCCGGTGGTGGGCCTGATCATCGCCGCGGCCGTCATCGGCGTCGGCGAGCTCGTCCTGGCGGTGCGGCTCATGCCCGAGGCGGAGCGCCTGGCGCAGATGCTGGACCGAACGGAATCCCCGGCGGACGGCGAGCCCCTGCTGGCCCTGGACGACGACTGATCCCGGAAACCGCCAACGGGGCCGCACAGCGCCATCGGCCGGTAGCGGACGCCTCGTCGACGACCGCCTCAGCCGAGGCGTCCACCTCCGGTGTCTTCGTCGAACACGGTGATCTCGACCCGCGCGGAGTTCCGGTGCTGTACCTTCTCATCGAATGGTTGATCACACCAACTCTTGATGATATAAAGAGTTGGTGGACGATGAAACGACGGGAGACGCGTTCTTCCGCCTGTTCGGGGAAACGGCCACCCAGCTCAAGCAGGGATTTGCCCGCTCAATCGGGAGCAGTGCGCAGCGGGTGCAGATCCTTGTCCGCCTGCACCGCCACGGCGAAACCAGCCACAGCGAACTACGTCAAGCGCTCGGCGTCGACGGAGCGAGCATTACGCGGCTGGTCAAGGAGCTCGAACGCGACGGGCTGGTAGTTCGCCGCCTCGACCCGACCGACAACCGCTACACGCTCGCTGCACTCACCCCGGCCGGCACGCGGTTCGCCGGTGACTTGCGGCAGCGGCACCAGAGGTATCAGAAGCGGTTGCTCGACGGCATCAGCGACCAGGATCAGCAACGCGTGCTGCAAGTGCTGGAGCGGCTGCGCGACAACCTCGTACAGGAGGACACGTGACAGACCAGGCGCGGGCAGTGGCGATGGGCATGTACACCGCGTTCAACAACCACGACTATGCTGCGGCACTGGAGATCCTCACCGACGACTTCTACAGTCATCCGCTAGGAACTACCGGGCCACGAAGCATCGTTGAATCCTGGCAGCGATTCCACGACGCGTTCCCCGAAGCCCGCGTCGAGGTCGAGGACATGGTCGTCGACGGCGACAGCGTCGCCACGCGGTTGAGCGTGCATGGGATACCTGACCAGGCACCAATGATGCTCGAGATGTACCGGATCCGCGACGGTCGGATCGCCGAGCTCTGGGCGTTGACGTCACTGCGACGCGACGCCTGAGCCTCCGCCTCGACCGGTGAGAGGACGGGAACCTCCCAGGGCGAAGATCTTCTGAAGTTCCGGAACTCGGCATGATCGCATGCACGCTCATCGGCAGATCCACGCGCCGAACCGCCAGCCGGGCCGTCGCGGTCCTCAGCGCGCGGATTGCGGCTATGTGCGGAGGCCCGATCGGACGCGCCCACGAGCTAGGGCCGTCGTGGAGTGCGGTTCCGCGCGCATCAAGGTGCGATCGTCGCGGGCAGCTCGTACCGTTCGCGGCGTGCATGTGGTGACGCTGGTCTGCGGTGACCCGGGCGGTCCGTGCCCGATGTGCGGCGCCGCGGCGGCATTCCATGTTGCGGAGGCGGTCGAAGCGGGCCGGGTCGTGTGGACGACGACGTCGCGGTGCACCGACTGCGACTACGTCGGCCAGGACCGTGCTACGCCGGCGGTGTTCGACCGCGTTGACGCCGTCGTCCGGCAGACCCTCCTTGCCCGGGTCGGGCTCACCCGGCTTCGCGCGGACCCAGGCCAGAACCGAGACCAACGGCGGCGAACTCTCACGGTGTTCCGTCGGCAGGGAGCAACGATCGCCGAGGTCGCCGACGTGTACGCCGCCCTCACCGGCCCGGGACTTGCCGGAACGCCCGCCGAGATGGCGGTCCTGGCCGGACACCTGACCGCCGAAGGCATCCAGGTGACACTGGAGCACTCCAACGAGGACCACGACGGAATCACGTAACCCTCCGGCCCTTGCGAACAGGCCCAACAACGCACGATCGGCGGAGATACGGATGTCGGCCGGTCGGATGACGCCGGTGCGGTGATGGATGTCTAGGCTGCGTCGGGTGTCGGCTGTGTCGGTGAGGGTTCTGGCCACGGTGCTCGGGGCGGGAGCGTTCGCGGCGGGGGTGCTCGACAGTTTCGTGCTGCAACCGCTGTCGTGGCGGATCGAGCCCTTTGGGCTCGGCGTGGCGCTGGGGTTGTTCGGACTGCTGGTCGCGGTCGGCGGCGCGCCGCTGCTGTTCCTGCTGCTGACCCGGCGCCTACGGCACCCGCCGGCGGCGTTCGGGGCCGGCCCCGACGGCGGGTTCACGGTGGCGACGGCGTCGCGGTATCCGGCCGCGACCGGTGTGCTGCTGCTGATGGCGGCCGGGACGCAGGTGCTGGCCGAGCGGGTGCCGGACACCGACCAGGTCCGGCCGACCGCGTTGTTCGGGTCGGCGTGGGCATCCGGTGCGCTCGTGGTGACGCTGGCCGCCGTCGGCCTGGCGTACATCTGGCTGCTGCGCTACGGCCTGACGCTGACCCCGGACGGCATTACGGTGCACACGACGCTCGGCTCGTGCCGGGTGCCGTGGCCGCAGTTGTGCCCGGACGCCCCGCTGGTGCCGGGACGTCGTGCGCGGACGATGACGGTGCGGTACCGGCGCTCCGACGGCCGGACGCGCACCCTCCGTCTGTCGCCGTCCTACCTGGACGTGGACCCGGTGTTCCTCGGCTCCGTCATCCGTCACTACGCCGAACAGCCCCAGCATCGCGCCCGGATCGGCACCCGCCAGGAGCTCGAACGCCTCCAGGCCGGCTTCGCCGCATGGCACGGCATGCCGTACTACTGGCGGTCGACCCTCACCGCCGCGGAGTCTTGAGGGAGTACACCGCCAGGCACGCTTGAGGCTGGATCCCGTCGACGTTCACGCCGTCTCGTCCGACTCTGGCGCAGGCCGTCCTGCTGCTCGCGGGCGCAAACAAAGTTCGCCCGCCTGCGACCGGCAGATCATGAGGTGATGGCGTGATGACCGACATGCTGCGTGACAGGATCCGCTGCGTGTATCCGGCCCACGAGAACCGTCGAATCGTGGTCAACGAACGAGGTCTGGCGCTCGTCGAGAACGGCGCAGGCGAATGGCTCATCTACGGCGCGGCGGACGGGCCGGTCCACTCCGCCGCCGATCACCTGGCGTGGCTGCTGCCACTGCTCGAAGGTCGGCCGGCCGATGTCGTCGCCACACTGTCCTCGGCCAGCTCCAGGAGCGAGACGCTGCTCTCGCCCTGCTGCGGTTCGCCCTGACCCCGTGGGGCCGCCACTGGCCGGGCCTTGCCCCTCACGTGGCTCGAAGCCGGCTGGCCAAGCACCGGTCTGCTCGATGTGCTCGCCGAGATACGTAGCAATCCGCAGCTGCCCCAGCCGTTACGTCACCGCGCTTTGCGCCCGTGACGGCAGGCCAGGACCGAAGTGTGACTTTCCGACAACGCTCATGCTCGGCGGCGTGACCGGACACCTGGTCGAGGTGCCCCCATGCCAGAGTGTCGAACAAAAGCAGTCACCGAGCGTTAGGAATCCGTCATGTCGTTGAACCTTCGAGCCTCGGTCCGCGCGATCATCCTCGACGAGGACGACCGGGTCCTGCTGTGCCGATTCGTTCCGCCTCACCCGGCGGTTCCGAACGGGGCACACGCCGTCTGGGCTGCTCCAGGCGGCGGCCTAGAACCAGGCGAGGACGGGCTGTCCGCGCTGCGCCGTGAGCTGCGAGAGGAAACCGGCTTGGTCGCCGTCATCGATCCGCCGCACGTCTGGCATCAAGTAGTCGTTGCCGCAGATCATGCGCCCGGCTTCGACGGTATCGTGAACGACTATTTTCTCGTCCGCACCAAGCATTTCGAGCCTCGAGGCGAGTTCACCGCGGACCAACTCGCTGCTGAGCACCTCGCCGCCTTTCGATGGTGGCAGCTCTCGGAGATCGCCAGCTACACCGGACCTGACCTGTTCTCGCCCCGTGACCTTGCCACGCAGCTGACCGAGTTGTTCACGTCCGGCATACCCTCCGATCCGGTCACGCTCGGTCTCTGACGGCGGATCCCGCCACGTCACAGCGGATGCGGCATGAGCCCTGCTCACCACCCTCGCCAAGCAGTTCACCGTCCGTGATGAGCACCGGCCGGCCGACATGCACCGACGGCGGCAGCGGTGCGCACGTGGCGTGGTCCATGATGTTGGTCGTGGAGATCGAGCTCGTCACCGGAGACATCACCGCCGAGCGGGTGGACGCGATCGTCAACGCCGCGAACTCGTCGCTGCTCGGTGGTGGCGGGGTGGACGGTGCGATTCACCGCAGGGGTGGCCCGGCGATCCTGGAGGAGTGCCGGGCCTTGCGGGCGAGCCGGTACGGCCGGGGACTGCCGGTCGGGCAGGCCGTGGCGACGACCGCGGGGCGGCTCCCGGCGCGCTGGGTCGTCCACACCGTCGGGCCGGTGTGGAGCGCCACCGAGGACCGCTCCGCGTTGCTGCGCGACTGCTACCGCAACTCGCTGGGCGTCGCGGCCGGGCTCGGCGCGGCGTCGATCGCGTTTCCGCTGATCTCCTCCGGCGTGTACCGCTGGCCGAAGGAGGACGCCGTCATCCAGGCGTTGACCGTGCTGCGGACGCCGCCGCCGGCCTTTGCGCGCATACGTCTTGTGCTCTTCGACGACGACACCCGCCAGGCCGCCGAACGAGCCAGACTGACGCTGCATGGTCCGCTCACCCCGCCGCTGGCCCAGGACTCCGACGAGCATTGAACGCGGCGGCCGTACACCTCATTCACTGGCCGGGCGGGAAGTCGGCGGCGCGGGCGGCGGCCTCGGACCGGGCGATGTCGCGCATCGTCTCGCGCAGCGCCGACGTCACCCTGTCGTACGCGTCGCTGCCCAGCACCAGCCGGCGCGGCGGCGGGTCCTCGGCCATCGCGGCGATGACCGCGCGGACCCCCCGGACCGGGTCGCCGGGCTGCTTGCCGTCCTGGCCGATCATCTCGGACCGCACGTCGTCCAGCATCCGGCGGTAGGCCGGCACGGTCTCGGTGAGCGGCTCGTGGGCGAACCCGGCAAACGCGTTGGTGCGGAAGGACCCCGGCTCGACCGCCAGGACGCGGATGCCCAGCGGCGCGACCTCCTCGCGCAGGACCGCCGTCGCCGCCTCGACCGCGTGCTTCGCGGCGCTGTAGGCGCCGAATCCGGTCACGGCGCGCAGGCCGGCGAGCGAGGACATGTTGACGATCCAACCGCGGCGCCGCTCGCGCATGCCGGGCAGCACCGCACGGGTCACCGACAGCAGCGCGAAGAAGTTCAGGTCGAACGTGCGGCGTACCGCATCCTCGGGCATGCCCTCGATGGAGCCGTACCATCCGCGCCCGGCGTTGTTGACCAGCACGTCGATCCCGTCGAAGCGCTGCTCGGCCGCGGCCACCGCGGCGCGCACCTGCGCCGTGTCGGTGACGTCCAGCGGCAGGACCAGCACGCGGTCGCCGTGCGGCCGCGCCCATTCCCGCAGCTCCTCGGGGCGCCGCGTGGTCAGCGCCACCCGGTCGCCCGTCTCGAGCGCGGCGTCGGCGTAGGCCATCCCGAAGCCGCCCGGCGTCCCGCCGGTGATGAACCACGTCCTCATGGCTCGATGATGAGCCGGACGATGGAGGAGCCGCGCAGGGTGAACCGGTAGTGCAGGTCGACCACCCCGCCCGGAAAGTCGCCCTCCAGGCGCTGCGTCACGTCATACCGCTCCTCCCCGAGCCGGGTGGCGTGGAGCAGTTCGGTGGTGTACGTGTACTCGGCCGCCGCGCCGGCCAGCCACGCGCGGATCTCGGCGGTGCCGTGGTGGCCGCGGCCGTCGTCGGTCACGACGGCGTCGGGTGCGAACGAGGCGATCGCGCCCTCGACGTCCCGGGCGTCGTGCGCGGCCAGATATGTCATGATCACGGGGGGAAGGTCCATGAGTGCAACGGTGGAGTCTCGCGCAGGGGGAGGGTCAAGACTGCAAGCCATGCGCCGAGGACTGACCATCGGGGAGTTCGCCACGCTGACGCACCTGAGCGTGCGGACGTTGCGCCGGTACCACGAGGCCGCCCTGCTCGTGCCCGCCGCCGTCGACCCGTTCACCGGCTACCGCTACTACGCCGCCGAACAGATCCCGGCCGCGCAGGTCATCCACCGGCTGCGCGAACTCGACGTGCCGCTGGCCGAGGTGAAGTCCATCCTCGCCGCCGACCCCGAGCGGCGCGCGGAGCTCATCGCCGGGCACCTGCGCCGGCTGGAGGCGGAGCTCGATCGCACCCGGGCCGCCGTCGTGTCGCTGCGGCGGCTGCTGCGCCCCGACGCGCAGGACCTTCGGGTCGAGCTGCGCTCGGTGCCCGCCCGGACCGTCGCCGCCGTCCGCGGGCACGTCACGCTCGAGGACTCGACGCGGTGGTACGACGCGGCGATGGCCGAGCTCGATGCCGCCTTCGGCCCGGCCGGCCGCACCGGCCCACCCGGCGGCCGCTACGCCAACGAGCTGTTCACCGCGGGCGCCGGGGCGATGACGGTGTACCGCCCGGTGCGTGAACCCCGCGCGAGCGGCCGCATCGAGGTCGTCGAGCTGCCACCGTCCGACCTCGCCGTCGTCGTGCACTGCGGCGGGCACGACGACATCGACGTGACGTACGGCCGCCTGGGATCGTGGGTGGTCGAGCACGCCCTGGCCGTCGACGGCCCGATCGACGAGACCTACCTGGTCGGCCCCCGCGACACCCCGACCCCGGCCGACTGGCGCACCGAGATCGGCTGGCCGGTGTTCCGCCTCGGCCCCGGGGGACTGGCTTAGGATGCCGTAGGACACCGGCAGGGGAGCTGAGATGGCGTTCGTTTCCGGACGGGCCACGGCGGTCCGGGCCGTCGCGGCGTTGCTCGGCATCGGAGCGCTCGAACTGCGCGCGCTCGCGAGCGACCTGCGCCAGGGGGCGATCGCCGCGCACGAGGTGGCCGACGCCATCGCGCGGATGCAGATGATCGCCGACGTCACCCACGACTTTCCGCTGCTGCTCATCCGGCCCGGGTTGCTCGGTCGCGAGCGAGCCGCCCGCGAGGCGCTCGTGTGGCGCTGGGGTGTCTCGACCGACGCCGCCCGCGGGTGGATCGAGGCCGCGCTGGCCGATGCCGGGCCGCAGTTCCGCCGCTACCCGGCGATGCTCGAGCGCGAGCACCAGAGATGGATGGCCAAGAATCCCCTCCGGCGCGTGCTGCGGTGACAGCTCTCGGCCGGTGAGATTCTTCACATTGACGGAGTCGGATACGACCGACCGTTAAGGCGCCTGCCCAGGTGACCAGGGCTCCGTTGCCGGGTGGTCACATCGAGTAGCCGCGATGAGTAAGCGTATCCACCGGGATCAGCGCCCGGGGCCGTTGACCGGATTCCCAGCGAACTCCTAGCCTTCCCTCCGCACCGTCCAACTGATCACGGGGGAGTGGCCGGCGTGGATATTCGTCTGCCCATTTGTCGTGCGCACGTGCGGCCGCACAAGGCCTTCGGCGTCCTGTCCGCGCTGCTCAGCCTCATCGTGACGCTCCTCGTCGCGCCGCCATTCGCCGGGCCGGCGCACGCCGCGCCCAAGACCCCCGCCTGCCCGGCGACCGCGCCCGACGCGAAGACCGCGCGGGACCGGGCGGCGGCGTGCAAGGGCCGCGTCGAGGTGCTCGGCGGCCGCACCGAGCGGGCCCAGGTCTTCGCCAACCCGAACGGCACCTTCACGTCGAACGAGGCGATGGTCGTGCAGCGGGTGCGCACCGCCGGCGGCGGCTGGACGGCCCCGGACCCGACGCTGCGCAAGACCTCCTCCGGCGGCTACGCGCCCGCGGCGAGCTGGCTCGGCACCACGTTCTCCGGCGGCGGCACCGGCCCGCTGGTGACGCTGCGCCGCGGCTCCGGCGAGCTCTCGCTGTCGTGGCCGTCCGCGCTGCCGGAGCCGAAGGTCGCGGGGAGCACCGCCACCTACGCCGAGGTGCTGCCCGGCGTCGACCTGCGGCTGACCGCCGAGGTCGAGGGCTACTCCGAGGTGCTGGTCGTCAAGACGCCCGAGGCCGCCAGGCAGCCGGCCCTGGAGAACGTGCGGTTCCGCACCGCGACCAAGGGGCTCAAGGTCAAGACCGGCGACTCCGGCTCCGTGTCGTACCTCGACGGCAGCGGCTCGCCGATGTTCGCCTCCGGCACCCCGGCGATGTGGGACTCCTCCGGCGCCATCCCGGCCGACGCGCGCAACGCGACCGCGCAGAGCCGCAGCGCGCGGATGCCCGTGACGGTCGAGGGCGGCGACGTCGTCGTCCGGCCCGATCTGCAGGTGCTGCGCGGCGGCGCGACGAAGTTCCCGGTCTTCATCGACCCGGCCTTCAACGCGAGCGCCTGGACGATGATCAACAGCCGCTTCACCACGCAGTCGTACTGGAGCTACGACCGCAACGGCTGCCCCGCGCCCTTCAAGAGCGTCCCCTGCGCCAAGGTCGGGTACACCGACGAGGGCCAGACGATGATCTACCGCTCGATCTTCCTGCTCCCGACGGCCTCGTACGTCGGCAAGCACGTGCTGGACGCCAAGTTCTCGATGGACCTGCTGCACTCGTGGACCTGCAGCGACACCCGCACGAGCCTGTGGTGGGTCGGCGGGATCGACGCCAACACCACGTGGAGCAACCACGCGGGCAGCTGGAGCTCGCTGCAGTCGTTCGTGGACAACCACACGTGCAACCTGACCCGGGTGCGCAGCGAGTGGGGCATCACCGGGCTGATCCAGTCGGCGGCCGGGCAGTACTGGAACGGCGTCACCATCGGCCTGCGGGCCGGGGACGAGGCCAACCACAACGCGTGGAAGAAGTTCGACGCGGGCACGGCGCTGCTGACCGTCACCTACAACTCCTACCCGAACGCGCCCGACCAGCTGACCGTCTCCGGCAGCGCGTGCGCGACGGGCACGGGCCGGCCGGTGGTGAAGACGGTGACGCCGGAGTTGCGCGCCCGCACCAGCGACGCCGACGGTACCGCCCAGACCCACCGGGTGTCGTTCTGGTGGTGGCCCGTCGGGGGCACCCGCAACGACAACGACAAGGTCACGCAGACGGCCGTCACGCCCGGCACCACCGCCATCGTCAGCATCCCGCCGGGCAAGCTCGTCAACGACGGGGTGTACCAGTTCCAGGCCCGCTCCTACGACGGCACCGACGACGGCCAGTTCTCGCAGGTGTGCGAGTTCAAAGTGGACACCGCGCCACCCGGCCCACCGTCGCAGGTGACCTCCACCGACTACCCCAGCGACGGGCAGCGCCACGGCGGCGCGGGCATCGGCGGCACCTTCAAGTTCTTCCCGCCCGCGACCGTGCCGTCGGACTTCGCCGGCTACGCCTACACCCTCGACACCGGCACGACGCCGCCGAACGCCAAGCGGGTCGTCGCGGCCGCGGACAACACGGCGACGGTGAGCATCACGCCGCCGACCGATGACGCGTTCACGCTGCGCGTGTGGACCAAGGACACGGGCGGCAGCTACTCCACGCCGACCACGTACACCTTCAGCGTCAAGGCCGGCGCCGGCCCCGACGCCCGCTGGCAGCTCGACGAGGGCACCGGCACGAGCGCCGCGGACTCGACCGGGCACGGCAACCCGATGACCCTGTCCAACCCGTCGTGGATCGCGAGCCGCGGCGGCACCGGCAAGGCGCTCGCGTTCAACGGCACCAACACCACCGGCGCGACCGGCGGCCCGATCAACACCAAGTCGCCGACCACGAACACGGCCACGACGGTGCACACCAACGCCAACTTCACCGTCACCGCGTGGCTGAAGGTCGACGCGCTCGATCCCGGCGGCAAGAACTACGCCGCGGTGGCCCAGGAAGGCACGCGAACCTCGGCGTGGGCGCTGGGCTACAACGGCCCCGTGGACCGCTGGCGGTTCGCGATGAACGGCTCCGACGTGGACGCGCCCACCGTGTACTCGGTGCTGTCGGACGCCCCTCCGACGCCGGGGAAGTGGACGTACCTCGTCGCCACGTACGACGCCTCGACCCACACCACGCGGCTGTACGTCGACGGTGTCCTGCAGTCGGCCACCGGGACGATCAGCGCCGCGTTCGACCCCAGCGGCCCGGTGGTGCTCGGCCGGCGCAAATGGGCCGGCAATGCCGACAGCTTCTTCAAGGGCGGCGTCGACGACGTGCGCATCTACGCCCGGGTCGTGCCCGCGGCCGATCCCGAGCTCACCAGCCAGCTCAACCCCGAGAAGCCGACCATCACCATCCCGGCCGGCCAGACCCCGACGATGAACCAGCCGCTGCAGGTCACCTTCAGCGGCGGGGGCGACCCGGCCGTGACGGCGATCAAGTACAGCCTCGGCGCCGCCGGGCTCGGCTCGACCGCGACCCTGCCCACGCCGGGCGGCCAGGTCACGGTCACCGTCACCCCGCCCGCCACGGGCCAGGTCACGCTGTTCGCCGCGGCCGTCGCGGGCACCCACCAGAGCGACATCGCCACCGCGTTCATCACGGTCGGCACGCCGCCGGCGATCACCGGCACGGTCGTCGACCCGGTCAGCGGCAACGCGGTCTCCGGGGCGACGGTGACGCTGCGCCCGAGCGGCACCACCCGGGTGACCGACGCGTTCGGCGTCTACGAGTTCACCGGCCTGACGCCGGGCACCTACACCGTGTCGACCGCGGTCGGTGACGCGTGCGGGCTGTACGCCAGCACCGAGGTCGTCGTCACCGGGCAGACGTATGTGGACCTGCTGCTCTACCCGCAGTCCGACGTGTTCGGGTACACCTGCCTCGCCCAGACCCAGGCGTTCGAGCCCGGTGACACGCTGCTCGGCCTGAGCGGCGACGACTCGACGACCCAGGTGTCCGTGCCGTTCGCGATGCCCTTCTACGGGCACAGCTCGTCCACCGCCTGGGTGTCGACGAACGGCTTCCTGGCCTTCGCCGACCCGAGCGCGGCGGGTGACGCGGCGACCGGCGCCGCCATCCCGCAGTCGGCCGCCCCGAACGCGCTCGTCGCGCCGTTCTGGACCGACCTGGTCGTCGACGGCAGCGCGAGCGTCCGCACGAAGACCGACGGGGCCTTCCCGAACCGGCGCTTCATCGTCGAGTGGCGCAACGTGGCGCTCTTCGCCAGCAGCAAGCGGGTCACGTTCGAGGTGATCCTGTCCGAGAACGGCGACATCGCCTTCAACTACGCCGACATCGACGCCGACGACGCCGAGCGTGGCGGCGAGGCGACGGTCGGCATCGAGAGCACCGGCGGCGAGTACGGCCTGCAGTACGCCTTCCACCAGCCGATACTCCAGTCCGGCAAGGCGGTGCTCATCGACTACCCGCTCGACGCCCAGCCGATCGGCACCGGCTACGTCACCGGCACCGTGACCCGCAACGGCGCCCCCGCCGCCGGCCTCACCGTGTCGCTGCAGCCGCAGGGGCTCACCACGACGACCGCGAACGACGGCACGTACGCCTTCGCCGCCGTCGAGGAGGGCGGGTTCAGCGTGTCCACGGTGGACGGTTGCGCCACGGCCGCCGCGAGCGGCCACGTGTCCGGCCCGACCGTCGCCAACCTGGCGCTGGCCGCGGTGCCGGACGAGTTCGGCTACACCTGCACCACGTCGACGCAGGCGTTCGTGCCGGCCAATACGACGGTGCTGCCGATCGTCGACGACGACGCGCACACCCCGGTGACGCTGCCCTTCCCGGTGACGTTCTACGGCCAGACGTACACCAGCGCCTGGGTCTCGGCCAACGGCTTCGTCAGCTTCACCGACCCGGGCTACGAGAACCCGGACGTGCGGGCCGCCCTGCCCAACGCGACCGGCCCGAACGCCGCGCTGTACCCGTTCTGGGACGACCTGGTCCTGGACGGCAGCTCCAGCGTCCGCACCGCCGTCGTCGGCTCCGCACCGAACCGCAGGTTCGTGGTCGAGTGGCGCGACATGTACCTCTTCGGCAACACGTCGCGCCGGGTCACCGTCGAGGCGATCATCGCCGAGAACGGCACCATCACCTTCAACTACGCCGGGCTGGACAACGCCTATGAGCGCGGCCTCGGCACGGTCGTCGGCATCGAGAACGCCGATGGCACCATCGGCCAGACCTACTCCGCCTTCCGTGATGCGCTGGCCGACGGCCGCGCCATCACCTACACCCCGCCGGCCGCGTGACCGCCGTGCCCGTCGTCGAATCCCGGAGGAAGCCGGTGTACCCCTCGCTGCCCTCGTCCGTCCCGGTGCGCCACCGCGCCCGCAACGGCCTGCTGTTCACCCTCTCGGCGCTGCTCGTCGTGCTCGTTGCCGGGCAGCAGCCGGTGTTCGCCGCTCCGGCCAGGCCGTTCACGCCGGCGGCCGCGGCCAAGGTGCCCAGCGTCAAGACGAAGGCGGTCACGGCCGGCAAGCCGGTCAAGGACACCACGAAGAAGGCCCAGGACAGCCCGGCGCCGGTCTGGCCGGGCGCGTCCGCGGTCGACGTCGGCGTCGGCGCCACGGCGGCGGCCGCCTCCGGCCCGGTCACCATCACGACCCCGGCCACGACGAAGCAGGCCAGGACGATCGGCGCGGCCGGCATCGCGATCCCGGCGAAGGTGCACGTCGAGGTCCTTGACCAGCAGGCGTCGCGCAAGGCGAACGTCCGGGGCCTGCTGCTCAAGGTCGGCCGGGCCGACGGCGGCAGCTCGGCGAGCGCCGTGGGCGTGAAGGTCGACTACAGCCGGTTCGCCACGGCCTACGGCGCCGACTGGTCGAGCCGCCTCAAGCTCGTCGAGCTGCCCGAGTGCGCGCAGACGACCCCGGACCGGCCCGAGTGCGCCGCCACCGACGTGCCCAGCCACAACGACGCCCGCACGAAGACGGTCAGCGGCGACGTCGTGCTCGCCGCCGGCGCGAAGACGCTCGCGCTCACCGCCGGCTCGTCGGGCGCCTCCGGCAGCTACGGCGCGACCAGCCTCTCGGCGTCGAGCACCTGGTCGGCGGGCGGATCGGCCGGCGACTTCTCGTGGTCGTTCCCGATGCGCACCCCGCCGTCGCTGGGCGGCCCGTCGCCGACGCTGCAGATCACGTACTCCGCCCAGTCCGTCGACGGCCGCATGGTCACCTCGAACAACCAGCCGTCGATCGTCGGCGAGGGCTTCGAGCTGTCCACGAGCGGCTACATCGAGCGCCGGTACAAGACGTGCGCCGAGGACCCGAAGACGGGCGGCAACCAGGCCGCGAAGACCGGCGACATGTGCTGGGCGACCGACAACGCCACCATGAGCCTCAACGGCAGCGGCTCCGAGCTCATCAAGGACGGCTCGGACCCCAACCGCTGGCACCCGCGCAACGACGACGGCTCCCGCATCGAGCACAAGACCGGGGCGTCCAACGGGGACAACGACGGCGAGTGGTGGGTCGTCACCACCGTGAACGGCACGCAGTACTGGTTCGGCCGCAACCAGCTGCCCGGCGCGCCCGCGGGCACCACGACCCAGTCGACGTGGACCGAGCCGGTGTTCGGCAACGACACCGGCGAGCCGTGCCACGGCGCCACCTTCGCGGCGTCGTCGTGCACGCAGGCGTACCGCTGGAACCTCGACTACGTCGTGGACCCGCACGGCAACACGATGTCGTACTGGTACGGCATCGACCGCAACTTCTACAAGAAGAACAACAGCACCGCGACGCAGTACGACCGCGCGGGCTACCTCGACCACGTCGACTACGGCACCCGCGACGAGAACCTCACCACCGCGGGGGACTGGACCACCGGCACCGACACCGCGTTCAGCGGGCACGCGGCGGCCCGGATCAGCTACGCCTACGCGGACCGTTGTCTGGCCACATGCGGTACCAAGGACAAAGCCCACTGGCCGGACACGCCCTGGGACCTCAACTGCGACAGCGGGGCCTCCTGCTCGCAGACCTCCCCGTCGTTCTGGACCACCCGCCGCCTGGCCTCCATCACCACCAAGGTGTGGGAGGCGACGACCTCGCAGATGCGCGACGTCGAGCGGTGGACGCTGACCCACACGTTCCCGGACCCGCAGGACGGCACCCGCGCCGGCCTGTGGCTGGACAAGGTCTCGCACAGCGGCCTCGTCGGGCCGCCCGGCACCTCGACGGACCTGCCCGACGTGAGCTTCGTGCCGACCCAGATGCCCAACCGCGTCGACGGCGTGGACGCGTCGCCCTCGATGAACTGGAGCCGGCTGACCGCCATCAACACCGAGACCGGCGGCCAGATCCAGATCGTGTACTCCGCACCGGACTGCTTCGTCGGCACCCGCATGCCCGCCGCGCCCGAGAACAACACGCTGCGCTGCTACCCGGTGCGATGGACCCCGGACCCGATCACCGGCGAGATCACCGACTACTTCCACAAGTACGTCGTGGACAAGGTCATCGAGAACGACCTGACCGGCGGCTCCAAGCGGGTGCTGCACCAGTACACGTACATCGGCGACCCGGCCTGGCACTACGCCGACGACGACGGCCTCATCTCCAGCGACCAGAAGACCTGGAACGTCTGGCGCGGCTACGCGAAGGTCGGCACCTCGGCCGGCGAGGCCCCGACCGCACCCGGCAACCCGGACGAGCGCACGTACAGCGAGACGCTGTACTTCCGCGGCATGAACGGCGACCACCTGCCGTCGGGCACCCGCACGGTGAACGTGGTCGACTCCGAGGGCGGCAGCGTCCCCGACGACGACGCCTACTCCGGCATGATCCGCGAGTCCCGCACCTTCAACGGCGTCGGCGGCGCCGAGGTGACGGGCGCCATCAACGACCCGTGGCAGTCGGCCGCGACCGCGACCCGCACGATCAACGGCGTCACGACGACGGCGAAGTTCACCAACACCGCCGCGGTGCACAGCCGCACCGCCCTGGACGCGGGCCGCGGCTACCGCCGCTCGTCGACGAAGAACACCTTCGACTCGCTGGGCATGGTCGTCACCGCGACGGATTATGGCGACGACGCGGTGACGGGCGACGAGCAGTGCACGACGACGTCGTTCGAGCCGCGCAACACGACGGTCTGGCTGATGACGGCGCAGCAGCGCACCCAGACCTTCGCGCTCGACTGCGACAAGGTCGCGACCGGTCCGATCACCGAGGCCGACGTGATCGGCGACAGCCGCCTGTACTACGACGGCGCGACGACCTTCGGCACCGCCCCGACGAAGGGCGACGTGACGAAGAGCGAGGCGCTAAGCGTGTGGAGCGCGACGAGCCCGCAGTATTACCAGCTGAGCCGCTCGGCGTACGACGCTCTGGGCCGCGTCCACGAGTCCTGGGACGCGATGGACTACCACTCGCAGACGGACTACACGCCGGCGACGACGGGCCCGGTCACCCAGACGGTCGACACCAACCCCCGCGGCTGGACGACCACGACGACCCTCGAGCCCGCCTGGGGCCTGGCGACGTCCACCGTGGACCCGAACAGCCGCCGCACCGACATGACCTATGACGGCCTCGGCCGCATGACGGGCGTGTGGCTGCCGGACCGCTCGAAGGCCGCGAACGACTCGGCCAACATGACGTACGACTACCTGATCCGCACGAACGGCGCGAACGCGGTCACCACGAAGACCCTGAACCCGTCGGGCGGCTACACCACGTCCTACTCGTTGTACGACGGCCTGGTGCGCGAGCGCCAGACCCAGACGGACTCGCCGTCGGGCGGCCGCCTGCTGACCGATGTCTTCTACGACACGGCCGGGCGCCGGTCGCGCAGCTTCGGCGTGTACCACGACGCCTCGGCCGCCCCCGGCACGACAATCGTCGCCCCGGTCGACGAGGGCCTGACGATCCCGACCCAGTCACGGATGCTGTACGACGGAGCGGGCCGGGAGATCGCCGAGATCTTCCAGCCGTACAACGCGGAACGCTGGCGCACGTCGACCTACTACGGCGGCGACTACACTGCGATCACCCCGCCGTCAGGCGGTACCGGCAGCCTGACGCGCACCGACGAGAGCGGCCGCACGACCGAGCTGTGGCAGTTCGCCACGCAGATCCCGGGCAACCTGAACGCGAACCCGAGCACGTACGACAAGACGACGTACAGCTACAACCGCCGCGGCCTGATGTCGAAGGTGGTCGACCCGGCCGGCTTCGAATGGACCTACGACTACGACCTGCGTGGCCGCAACACCTCCTCGAAGGACCCGGACAGCGGCACCACGACCAAGGAGTACGACAACGCCGCCCGCCTGACGAAGACCACCGACAGCCGCGGCAAGATTCTGGTCACCACCTACGACAACCTGAGCCGCAAGACGGGCCTCTACCAGAACTCGGTGACCGCGGCCAACCAGCTCGCAGGCTGGACCTACGACACGACGAAGCTCGAGGACGGCGTCACCAACGCCAAGGGCTACGCGACGGCGTCGATCCGCTACGTGAGCGGCCAGCAGTACAAGACAACGGCCGTGCAGTACAACAACCGGTATCAGACGACCGTCGCCACCGTCAGCATCCCCGCGTCGGAGACCGGGCTGGCGGGCGACTACACGTACTACACCGGCTACAACGCCGACGGCACGGTCAACAGCGCCAGCTCGCCCGGAGTGGGCGACCTACAGTCCGAGACCACGATGTTCGGCTACAACGCGCTGGGCATGGTCGACAACCTGAGCTCCTTCTACGGTGCCGACCAGCGCCGCTGGCTGGTGGAGCGCACGTCGTTCAACGCGCTGGCCCAGCCGACGCAGTACAGCCTGTTCAACGGCACGGTGACGACGGACGACAACGACAGCGGCGACCCGCGCACGTACCTCAGCCGCTCCTACGAGCTCGAGACCGGCCGCCTGGCCGGCCTGAAGACCGACCGCGACCAGGTCTCCCCGAACACGGTCGCCGACCTGCATTACTCGTACAACGACTTCGGGACCATCACGAAGATCGCAGACACCCCGGCGGGCGGGACGGCGGACAACCAGTGCTTCACGCACGACCGCTACGAGCGCCTTACGGACGCCTGGACCCCGAACTCGGGCGACTGCTCGACCGGCCCGACCGCGACGACGGGCGGCCCGGCCCCGTACCGGGTCCACTACGACTACGACACCATCGGCCGGCGCACGGGCCAGACCCAGTACGGCACGGTCGCAGGCACGAAGACCACGACCTACACGTACCCGACGGGCACCGTCCCGGCGGACATCGTTCGCCCGCACACCCTGACGGGCGCGAGCACGACGGACAACACCGGGACGCACACCGCGTCGTATACCTACGACAACGCCGGCAATACGACGGGCCGTCCGGGCGCCAACGGCAACCAGACCCTCCAGTGGGACGCCGAGGGCAACCTGACGAGCGTCACGGACACCGCGGGCAGCACGACCTTCCTGTACGGCGCGGACGGCAATCGCCTGATCCGCAAGGACGTGACGGGCAAGACGCTCTACCTGCCGGACATGGAGGTGAAGTACAACACCCAGACGGCGGGGAAGAGCTGCACACGGTACTACTCCTTCGGTGGCACGGTTGTCGGTCAGCGAAACTCGAACGGATTGACCTGGCTGAGCAGCGACGGCCAGGGCACGGCAGACGTGTCCGTGGTAGCGGCGACGCAAACCGTGACAGTGCGCCGCCAGCAGCCCTTCGGCGAGCAGCGCGGCGCCTTGGTGACGTGGCCCAACGAGAGGGGCTTCGTCGGCGGCACCAACGACCCGACGGGCCTGGAGCAGGTCGGCGCCCGCTACTACGACGCCACGATCGGCCGCTTCATCTCTACGGACCCGGTGGTCGACAACACGGATCCGCAGCAACTCCAGAGCTACGCATACTCGGAAAACAGCCCGGTCACGCACAGCGATCCGACCGGCGAGCGCACCGACGAGCAGTACTACGGCAAGAGTGGCGCCGCCAACATGGAGCGCTACGTCGACCCGGCCGAAATGGAGCGACTCCGTCAACAGGAGCTCGACCGGCAGAAGCGCGCCAAGGAGGCCCAGCAGAAGGCCTACTGCAAGGCTCATCCCATCAAATGCGGTCTCAAGAAAGCCGTGACCTCCACGGTCAACTGGGTCGACGAGCACAAGGCCGAAATTATCGGCAATATCGCCGGGTTCGCGGTCGGGCTCGGCTGTGGGGCGCTGATCGGCGCAACCGGGGTGGGCGCGGTCGCCTGCGGCGCCCTTGCCGGGGCCGTCACGAACATGGTGACGTACGCGATCCAGACGAAGGTTGAGCACAAGGGCAACTTCTCGTGGGGAGGAATGCTCAAAACCGGTGCTCAGGGCGCCATCGTCGGCGGCCTCATGGGCGGGCTGGGGCAGATTGCCGGTCCGGCATTGAAGGCGGGTAAGGCGGCCCTGATGAGCGGTGGGGGTTTGAAGGCTGCCGCACAGGCCGGCGGTAAGGCTGCCGCGGCCGAATCCCGCGCGATCGCCCAGGGTGCGAAGAACATGTTCAAGGGCGGCACGCCGAAGACCGGTAGCCCGCGCGGCTGCAGCTTCACCGCCGACACCAGGGTCCGGATGGCGGATGGCAGTCGGAAGGCCATCAAGGACGTCCGGGCCGGTGACAGCGTCTCTTCCACCGATCCGCGGACCGGCAAGACCGTGCCGCACCAGGTGGTCGCGGTATACCTCAATCACGACAACGCGTTGACGGATCTGAAGGTCAAGTCATCCGACGGTTCGATCGCCACGGTGAGGACTTCGCAGAACCACCCGTTCTGGGACAGCGGTCGCCAGGTTTGGGTAAGTGCCGGGGATCTGCTTCCAGGCGCAACATTGAACGACGGAAGCGCTGCACCGCCCGAGATCGTGGACGTCCACAGCTACGTCGGATCGCGCAACATGTATGACCTCACCGTCGCGGACGTCCACACCTACTACGTCGAAGCCGGTGGCGTTTCGGTCCTGGTGCACAACTGCGGTCCGGATGATGAATTTGTCATTGAGGACCATGTCATGCCGCGGCACACGGCGGGCGGCGCCGAGAATGGACCCGGAGTGGCCACGTTCGCACCTGGCCTCAGCACAAAAGAGGCTCTGGTCAACCTTGCTTCGAACTCGAAAAGATTTATCGGCAAGGTCCAGCCGGCGACCGGGCGGGCACGTTGGATTATCAACACCGGAATGCACATGGGCATGGACGAGAAGGGCTTGCCGACTCAGCTTTTGACGATCATTCGAGAGACCCCGGGCGCATGGACTCCGGGTGACCTGGTAACAATGCATCCCGGCTTGCCGCGGGACCTGATGCATTAGTTCGGCTGGCCTGATTTCTCGTTGGACGGCCAGGTCTTGCGTTTGCCGTCGCCTTGCGCGGTATCATGGCGATCGTTGGGACCTGGCTCGTTGGGATGGCAATGATCGCGGTTGAGTGTAGAAACGCCCGGGGAGAAGTCATCTCCCGGATCAGTGTGGACTCGTTCTTCAATCCAGTCCTCCTCGGTGTTGATCAAACGGATTTTCCGATGCTCGCTGGAATAGACCCGTACGGGGACACCTTCTTCAATTATCTCCAAGTCAAGCGGTTGCTGTTGGAGCTCGACGTGTATGCACCTGAACACAGTGAATCGGCAGCGTTCTTTGCCCAATTGACCGACGTGTGCAATGAGGCGCTGGCGAAGCCCCACCGCTTCTTGCGCTTCGTCGGTGACTGAACGTCCCGTGGTTGCCACCTGGAAGCGACTAGGTCAGGAACTGCGGAACGCGGGGCTGCCGGTCACCGGCGTCTGGCAGGTCGTCAAGATGCGGACTCTCGTGCCGGCGTTGCGGCGGATCGCCAAGGCGAGTCCGTGAACGATTCCCGTCCTCCGGGCCGCGATCGATGACGACACCGTCGCGATTCAGGCGATGGACGCCTTGGCCGGCGTTGATCCGCAAGACTCCGTCGAGCTGCTGGAAGCCAAGCAGCGGCATGCCGATGCGGCCATTGCCGCTGCTGCCCGTAAGGCGGTCGAGTCGTCGAGTGCTAAGGCCAAGTCTTGAGTATCCAACGCGCCGATGCGATCGGTGTCAGCGACGGGCGGCGGTTTCACCTGCTCGACTATCGACATGGAGACAGCCAGGCGCTGGTCCGCAGCCTGCCTGAGCCGGACGAGGGCGACGGCGATGGCGGCGCGCCGATTCGGGTCATCGACTTCCTCTTTGCCGGGGTCGTGGGCGGAGTTTGAGATCGGGGGCGGGGCGCCGAGCCCGTTGGGCTCGGAGGACGCGTCCCATCGGGAACTCCACCCGCCGGTTGGCGGCATCGTCCAATCCGCGGACTGACGTGCTGTGGAACGCTGATGCCCGGCGGCGCCGTTGCCACCGTCGAGACCTGGCGGCTGATGAGGGGTGGTTCGGTGCCGATCATCTCCGGCAGGGCGACGGCGGTGCGCGCCGCGGCTGCCCTGCTGAGCATCGGAACGTTGGAGATCCGCTTGCTGGCCCGCGATCTTGACCGGGACGAGGACGGGGGGACGCGCCGCGCGGATCCGCATGATCGCCGAGATCCTGCACGGGTTCCCGCTGTTGCCGGTGCTGCACGCGTGGCCGTTCGGCCGCGAGCGCAACGCGAAGCGGGAACTCGTCTGGCGCTGGGGCGCCTCGCCGCCGCAGGCCCGCGAGTGGATCGTCGCCGCACTGCAGGAGGCGGGGCCGCAGTTCAGCGGATACCCGCAGATGCTCGAACGCGAGCACCGGCGCTGGGCCGCCGAACACCCATCGCAGCGGACACCGGAACCACAGGAGTCCGCGGCGCCGACGCGCGAGTGGCGCGACGAGCAACTCGCGATGGTGCACGGCGCGGACCTCGACATCGCGACCGATGCCCTGCTCGAGCTCGCGCATCGCGAGCCGGACCGCGGCTGGACCGAACGGCTGCTGCTCCAGATCATCGACGGCGACGCCGACGCCCAGCTGCGAGCACTGGCGGTCACCTGCCTCGGACATGTCGCGCGGCGGCACCGGGCGATCGACCGGGAGACGGTGCTGCCGGTGTTGCGCGAACTCCTGGACGATCCGACGCTCGGCGACCGCGCCCGGGAGACGATCGACGACATCGAGACCTTCGCCTCCGGCGCCTGACCCTTCGCGGTCCTCGCCCGCGGACCAGCGAGCGCGCGGCCTACAGCAGGCCGTCGAGTACGGATTCGATGCCGTTGCGGATTCGCGTCGGGCTCAGATCCAGGGTCCGGCGCTGGTGCTCCAGCACGTTCGGCTGGAGCAGGGCCAGCAGCGCGCTCGCCAGATAAGGCGCGTCCAGGTCGCGATCCAAAGACTCCAGCAGGCGTACCAGATGCAGGTGGTACGTCGGGTAAGGGCCGCTCCCGTGCCCCTGCGCCGCCTTCTTCGCGGCCAGCAGGCGCAGGTCCCACTGCTCCTCCTGCAAGTCCAGCAACGCGAACACGAACGCGCGGATTCGCGCGGCCGGCGGTGCGCCCGGGCCCAGCGGTGGCGGGCCGGTCAGGAAGGCCTCCTGGAAGCGCACCTCGTGGTCCTCCAGCAGCGCGTACGCGAGTGCCCCCACGTCGCCGAAGCGGCGATAGGCCGTACCGACGCCGACGCCCGCCTCCCGGGCGACCTCGTCGAGCGCCAGCGCCGCCACGCCCCGCGCGGACACGATCCGCGATGCCGCCTCCACCAGCCGCTGCCGGTTGCGCGCGGCGTCCGCCCGCTCGGCCGGGGGCTGGTCGATGAGCGGCAGGGGGGTCGGCTTGCGGCGGGTCACGTGACGATCCTCGCATCCCTTGTAAGTGGAAGAAGTTCCACTTAGGCTCCGAGTGTAACCGGAAAGAGTTCCACTTCTTGGAGGCGTCATGGGTGCGAAGGTCGCCGTCATCTACTACTCAGCCACGGGAAACGTGCACGCGCTGGCCGAGGCGGTCGCGGAAGGGGCGCTCGAGGCCGGCGCCGAGGTGCGGCTCCGGCGGGTGCCCGAGCTTGCGCCGGACGCCGCCATTGACGCCAATCCGGCCTGGCGGGCGCACATTCAGGCGAATTCGCACGTCGAGGTCGCCACGCACGACGATCTGACCTGGGCGGACGCCTACGCGTTCGGCTCACCGACGCGGTTCGGCAACGTCGCCGCGCAGCTCAAGCAGTTCATCGACACGACCGGCGGGCTGTGGGCGGCCGGGCGGCTCGCGGACAAGGCGGCCACCGCGTTCACCAGTGCGGCCAACGCCCAGGGTGGGAATGAATCCACGCTCCTCGCGCTCTATAACACGTTCTACCACTGGGGCGCGTTCATTGTTCCGCCCGGATACACCGATCCGGCAATTCACGCCGCCCGCGGCAACCCGTACGGTGCCGGGCACCCCGGAACGGACGGCGCGCCCTCCGTGGCGACCCTCGCGGCTGCCCGCTACCAGGGGAAACGGCTCGCGACCGTCGCCGCCCGGCTGCGCGAAAGTGTGCTCAGCCTAAGCTAATCGTCCAGTGTCACGTACCAATGGAGAATTGCGTCTCCTACGCAATGTAAGATCAAGAAGACTTGATGTTTATCGCGGTGAATGAGTCAATCAGGCGTGAATGCGCCGGCCACCGACGACCGGCGCACGGTTCTGGAGGGAGCCGGCCTTGCCGCGACTTCGGCATCGACGTCTGCTCATCACCGCGGGACTCTCCGCGTTAGCGCTCACCATTGCCGGAGCGCCGGCCACCGCCGCACCCGGCACGCCGCGTCCGGCCAGGTTCAACGACCTGGCGAACACCGCGCACCGCACCGGCACCGTCCACAGCTTCGCGGCCGCACCGGGCGAGGACGACGAAGAGGGCTCCAGCGACATCATGGAGCAGGCCGACCAGTGGAACGAGGCCCGCAGCGCGCCCGGGGTCGTGGCCCCGGGCGCGTACTCGGCCGCCTGGGCGCAACTGCGGGCCCTGCCCCGCACCGGCGGGAACTGGACCGACGAGACCGGCCTTCCGTACAACTCCGACGACCCGCGGTACCGCGACATCAACTCGAACTCGTCCGGCGGCGCCGGCAACGTGACGGGCCGCGTGGTCGGCATGGCGGCGGACGACCACGGCTACGTGTACGCCGGCTCGGCCAACGGCGGCGTCTGGCGCTCCTCCACCGGCGGCGGCCGGTGGCAGCCGATCTCCGACAAGCTCCCGGCCCCGGCCACCGGCGACCTGCGCCTCGACGGGCGCGGCCGGCTGTGGTTCGCGACCGGCGAGGCGAACACGAGCGCGACGAGCTTCGTCGGCACCGGCGTGTACGTCCTCGCCGACCCGCGCCACGGCGAGTTCCGGGCGAGCGACCGTGTCGGCGGTACCGAACTGGAGAACACCACCATCCGGGCGCTGCGCTTCGGCGGCGACACCGTGTGGGCGGCCACGAGCCGCGGCGTCTGGACCCACTCCACCACGAACCTCGCGGGCCCCTGGCACCTCGAGTTCGCGCCGAACCCGTCGTTCCTGCCCGGCGGCGCCGACGCGGCCGACGAGGAGGCGCCGTACAAGAACATCGCCAACGACATCGCGATCGACCCCCGCGATCCGTCGAAGGTCGTGCTCGCGATCGGCTGGCGCAGCGGCGACGACTACAACGGCTTCTACGTTCGCAGCGGCGGCACCTGGCAGAGGACCACGCTCGCCGGGGACATCGCGAGCGACCCGGACAACCTCGGCGCGGTGACGTTCGGCCGCTCCGCCGACGGCAGCAAGTACTACGCGATCGAGCAGTCGCCCGAGATGCTCGCGACGAACGGGGACTCCAACCTCTTCGGCATCTTCGTCTCGAACAACGGCAACCCGCTCGGCCCGTGGACCCGGGTCGCGGACTACCACAAGCTGGCCGCGTCGGGCTCCGCGAACACCTCGCCGGGCTACATGCCGGGCATCCAGGCCTGGTACAACCAGTTCGTCCAGGTCGACCCGGCCGACCCGCGGCACCTGTACGTCGGGCTGGAGGAGGTCTTCGAGTCCAAGGACGCGGGCGCGACGTGGACGACCCCGGGACCGTACTGGAACTTCAACTTCCCGTGCTGGAACATCGACCCGTCGAAGCAGACCGGCGACTGCCACCAGACCGTCCACGCCGACCAGCACGCGGCCGCGATCGGCAGCAACGGCGGCAAGCCGTACCTCGTCGTCGGCGACGACGGCGGCATCTACCGCCGGCCGGCGAACGGCAAGGCGGACGCATCGGGGCACGCGACCGACTGGGTGTCGCTCAACGACGGCAGCATGGACGTCCTGCAGTACTACTCCGTGGGCGTCGGCACCGACCGGCAGGGGCGCAACGCGGGCGTGGCGATCAGCGGCGGCCTGCAGGACAACGGCGAGTCGATCCTGCGCCCGGGCGACAGGGTGATGGGCTCGAACTTCGGCGGCGACGGCGGCGACACCATCGTCGACCCGAACAACGGCTGCAACATCGCGGCGGAGTACGTGTACCTCGCCCTGTCCGTGACGAACAACTGCGCGGTCAACGACGGCTCCTGGACGACCGACCCGAGCAAGGTCTCCAGCCGCAACGTCGCCCCGCCCGACAACGCCCTCGGTTCGGCCGGCGCGCGGTTCATCGCCCCGATCGCGGCCGACCCGGGCAACGTCAACGACTGGGTGGCCGGCGGCACCCACGTGTGGGTCCAGCACAAGGGCTTCGCGATCCAGTCCGGCGCGGACTGGGTCAACGTGTTCGACCTGGGCGCGGGCCACGTCGCGACCGGCGTGTCCATCTCCGGCGGCACGGTCTACGCCGGCTGGTGCGGCCCGTGCAACAACCAGGGCTTCACGCGCGGCATCGCGGTCGGCAAGGCGGACGGGACGGGCTGGCACCAGCTGAGCCTGCCGGCCGACGGGGTGATCCCGAACCGGTACGTCTCCGGCTTCGACGTCGACCCGGCGAACCCGAACCACGTGTACGTCGCGATGAACGGCTACTCCCGCAAGTGGACCGAGGGCCCCGGCGCCGGCGTCGGGCACGTCTTCGAGTCGCGTGACGCGGGCGCCCACTGGGCCGACATCTCCGCGAACCTGCCGGACATCCCGGCCAACGCGCTGAAGGTCGTGTGGGGCGGCGGCCTGGTCGTCGGCACGGACCTCGGGGTGCTGTACCGCGCGCCGGGCCAGACGGGCTGGAAGGTCCTCGGCCGCAACCTGCCGACGACCACCACGATGGAGCTGCGGACCGGCCTCTACGGCCTGCGCCTCTACGCCGCCACCCACGGCCGCGGCATCCGCTCCTACGACCTGTGGCAGCTGCTGCTGTTCGGCTGAGTGTTGCCAGGCGAGGGCGGCCCTGGTTGCGCCGGGGCCGCCCCCGCCTCAGCGGTTGCTATAGACGCGCGCCGGGTCGACCAGCACGACCGTGCGGCGCTGCTCGGCCATCACCCGGTCGTACTCGTCCCAGTCGTCGTGATCCCCGCCCGCCGCGGTGAAGACCTCGCGCAGCAGCAGCCGCAGCCGGTCCGCGTCGACGCCCGGCGCGGGGTCGTCCGGGCCGATCAGCGTCGCGGTGCCCTCGACCGAGGCCCACTCCCAGCCGGCCCGGGCCGTCAGGGTCAGGTGAGGCCGGGCGCGCAGGTTGGCCAGCTTCACCTTCCCGTACGTCACGAAGGCGAGCGCCGGCGCCCCGGTCAGCGGGTTCGTCATCGCGCCCGCGTTCACCACCGACGCCTGGACCGTGCCGTCGGCCCGCACCGTCGAGACGACCACGAGGCCGTGCTCCCGCGCGGCGAGCCCGGCGAAATCCTCCAGCGTTGTCATGGTGAAAGCCTACGGGCTGCGCAGCTCGTCGAAGATGAGCACCGTCTCGGTCGAGGTGATCTCCGGCATGCCCTGCAGCTGGGTCAGCACCAGCTCGCGCAGGGAGGTGGTGTCGCGGGTGCGCACGAGCAGCACCAGGTCGTGCGAGCCGGACACGAGGGCCGCATGGTCGACCTCCGGCAGGGCCAGGATCCGCGACCGTACGGCCTTCCAGGAGTGCTGCGAGATGTTCACGTAGACGTAGGCGGCCACGCCCAGGCCGTACCGCTGCGGGTCGATCGTCGCCGTGTAGCCCGTGATCACGCCGTCGGCCTCGAGGCGCTGGACGCGCGCGTAGACGTTCGCGCGCGAGATGTGCAGCGCCTCGGCCAGGGCGCGCATCGACGCCCGGCCGTCGGCCCGCAGCGCCTGGACGATCCGGCGGTCGACGTCGTCGAGCTCGGCCATCCGTCTCCTCACACACCGTCGCCGGGCCGTCGAAATGAACGTTTGGCGCCCGCCGACCGTACCAGAGCGCCATTCGTCTTTGAATGGAGTCCTGAGCTGGACCGATGGCCGGGCGGGGGCCGAAAATCTGGACGGTGACCACCATCGAGGCGCTGCTGCCGAGCACCACCCCGCTCGGCCTGATCGACGCCGAGGGCCAAGCATGCCCAGGCGAACTCGCCATGCCCGATGCGGCCGTCCTGCTGGAGCTGTACCGCCGGATGACGATCGGCCGCCGCTTCGACGCCCAGGCGACCGCGCTCACCAAGCAGGGCCGCCTCGCGGTGTACCCGTCCTCGCACGGGCAGGAGGCGTGCCAGATCGGCGCCGTCCTCGCGCTGCGTGAGCAGGACTGGCTGTTCCCGACCTACCGCGACTGCGTGGCGATCGTGTCCCGCGCCGTCCCGCCGGCCGAGGTGCTCTCCCTCCTGCGCGGCGACTGGCACTGCGGCTACGACCCGCACGAGCACCGCGTCGCCCCGCAGTGCACCCCGCTGGCCACGAACACCCTGCACGCGGTCGGCCTCGGGCACGCCGCGCGGCTCAAGGGCGAGGACCAGGTCGCCGTGGTGCTGCTCGGCGACGGCGCGACCAGCGAGGGCGACACGCACGAGGCGCTGAACTTCGCCGCGGTGTGGAAGGCGCCCGTGGTGTTCCTGGTGCAGAACAACGGCTACGCGATCAGTGTGCCGCTGGAGAAGCAGACCGCCGCGCCCCGGCTGGCGTACAAGGGCGTCGGGTACGGCATGCGCTCCCGCCTGGTCGACGGCAACGACGCGGCCGCCGTGCACGCCGTGGTCAGCGAGGCGATCGCGCACGCCGCGGCGGGGGAGGGCCCGACGCTGATCGAGGCCCTGACGTACCGCATCGAGGCCCACACCAACGCCGACGACGCGACCCGCTACCGGGAGGCCGAGGAGGTCCAGGCCTGGCTGCGGCGGGACCCGCTGAGCCGCCTCGACGCGTACCTGCGCGCCGCCGGCATCCTCGACGACGCCGTCGCGTCCGACTTCGCCGAGCAGGCCGAGCGGTTCGCCACGACGGTCCGCGAGCAGATGAACGCCGACGCGGTGCTCGACCCCGCCGAGCTGTTCGAGCACGTCTACGCGCAGCCGACCCCGGCGCTGGTCGCGCAGCGGGACGAGCTGCTGGGTGAACTGGCCGAGATCGCGCGGGAGGCGGCATGACCGGCATGGTGGAGCGGCCGACGGAGGTCAGCCTGGCCGGGGCGCTCAACGCCGCCCTGGCCGACGCGCTCGCCGACGATCCCCGGGTGCTCGTCTTCGGCGAGGACGTCGGCACCCTCGGCGGCGTCTTCCGGGTCACCGACGGGCTCGCGGCCAAGTTCGGCGACGGCCGGGTCTTCGACACCCCGCTGGCCGAGTCCGGGATCGTCGGCACCGCGATCGGCATGGCGATGAACGGGATGATCCCCGTCGTGGAGATGCAGTTCGACGCGTTCGCGTACCCGGCCTTCGAGCAGATCACCAGCCACCTCGCGAAGCTGCGCAACCGGACCCGCGGCAAGGTGGAGCTGCCGATCGTCATCCGGGTGCCGTACGGCGGCGGGATCGGCGGCGTCGAGCACCACTGCGACTCGTCCGAGGCGTACTACACGCACACCCCCGGGCTGCGGGTCGTCACGCCCGGCACGGCGTCGGACGCGTACCGGCTCCTGCGCCAGGCGATCGCCTGCCCCGACCCGGTCGTCTTCCTGGAGCCCAAGCGGCGGTACTGGGCCAAGGAGACCGAGCCCCTCACGGCCGACGGCCCCGCGATCGACCGGGCGCTCGTGCGCCGCCCCGGCCGCGACGCCACCGTCATCACCTACGGCGGCACGGTCGCCACCGCGCTCGAGGCGGCCGACGCCGCCGTCGAGGAGGGCTGGGACCTCGAGGTGATCGACCTGCGCAGCCTCTCGCCGTTCGACGACGCCACCGTCAGCGCCTCCGTGCGCCGGACCGGCCGCGCCGTCGTGGTGCACGAGGCCGCGCGGTTCGGCGGGTACGGCGCCGAGGTCGTCGCCCGCCTGCAGGAGCAGTGCTTCCACCACCTCGAGGCCCCGATCCTGCGCGTGACCGGCCTCGACATCCCGTATCCGCCGCCGCACCTCGAGCACCATCACCTGCCCAACGCCGACCGCATCCTCGACGCCGTCGCCAAACTGCAGTGGGACGACCATGCCTGACTTCCGCCTGCCCGACCTGGGCGAGGGCCTGACCGAGGCCGAGGTGCTGTCCTGGATGGTGCGCGTCGGCGACACCGTGCGCGTCGACCAGCCCGTCGTCGAGGTCGAGACGGCCAAGGCGTCGGTCGAGGTGCCGGTTCCCTTCGCCGGTACCGTCACCGCCCTGCACGCCGCCCCCGGCACCATGGTCCGGGTCGGCGCGCCGCTGATCACGGTCACGCCGGTGGAGGGGCTGCAGGAGCCGGGTGTCGTCAGCGGCAACGTGCTCATCGGCTACGGCACCACCACCGAGACCCGCCGCCGGCGCGGGAGCCGCCGCGCCGCGGCCGCCGTGCCGCACCGCGGGCCCGTGCGGGTCATCTCGCCGCTGGTGCGCCGGCTCGCCCGCGAGGGCGGCCTGGACCTGAAGACCGTGGTGGGCACCGGCCCCGAGGGTCTGATCCGCCGGGCCGACGTCGAGAAGGCGCTTGCCGGGCCGGTCGCCGTGGGCGAGCGGCGGGTGGCGCTGCGCAAGACCGCGGCCGAGAAGCTCAGCCGGTCGCGGCGGGAGATCCCCGAGGCGACCGTGTGGGTCGACGTCGACGCGACCGGGTTCCTCGCGGCCCGGGCCGTGCTCAACGCGCGCGACCCCGAGCGGCCGGTCAGCCTGCTCGGGCTGCTGTCCCGCTTCGCGCTGCTCGGCCTGCAGCGTCATCCCGAGCTCAACGCCCGCGTCGAGCGGGACGAGATCGTCATACCGGGGCACGTACACCTGGGATTCGCCGCGCAGACCGAGCGGGGCCTCGTGGTCCCGGTCGTCCGCGACGCGCACCGCCTGGCGACCCGCGCCCTCTCGGCGGCGATGGCCGAGCGCACCCGGGCCGCGCGCGAGGGCACCCTGGCCCCGGCCGACCTGACCGGGGGCACGTTCACGGTGAACAACTACGGCGTCTTCGGCGTCGACGGCTCGGCCGCGATCATCAACCACCCCGAGGTCGCGATCCTCGGCATCGGCCGGATCATCGACCGGCCGTGGGTCGTCGACGGGCAGCTCACCGTGCGCAAGGTGAGCCAGCTGACCCTCGCCTTCGACCACCGCGTGTGCGACGGCGGGGCGGCGGGCGGCTTCCTGCGTTACGTCGCCGACTGCGTCGAGTCGCCCCTGACCGCCCTCGGAGACCTGTGACGCGGGTGTCTTGACACATCGGCACGCATCGCTGAGACTGGCCAGCATTCCGCCAACCCGTCTCCCGGCGCTCACCTCGCCGCCATGATGTGAGCGCTAACAACGGAGGATTCGTGCTGACCTCTCCCATCAGCCGCCGTGCCGTCATGCGCGCGAGCGGCGCCTCGCTGGTCGCGGCCGGCGCCGCCGCGGGCCTCGCCGGGGCGCCCGCCGCCGCGGCGCTCGCGCCCGCCCGAGCCGACATCGGCGTCGCGGCCTACCCGTTCGACCTGAGCCAGGTGCGGCTCACCGCCGGGCGGTTCTTCGACAACCAGAGCCGGACGCTGGCGTACCTGCGGTTCCTCGACGTCGACCGGATGCTCTACAACTTCCGGTCCAACCACCGGCTGTCCACGAACGGCGCGGCGGCGACGGGCGGCTGGGACGCGCCGACGTTCCCGTTCCGCACCCACATGCAGGGCCACCTGCTCAGCGCCTGGGCCCAGGCCTACGCGACGCTGGGCGACACCACCTGCCGGGACAAGGCGAACGCGATGGTCGCGGGCCTGGCCGCCTGCCAGGGCAACAACGCGGCCGCGGGATTCGCCGCCGGATACCTGTCGGGCTTCCCCGAGTCGGACTTCACCGCGCTGGAGTCGGGCACGCTGAGCAACGGCAACGTCCCCTGGTACTGCATCCACAAGACGCTCGCGGGGTTGCTCGACGTGTGGCGGTACATCGGCAGCACCCAGGCCAGGGATGTGCTGCTGGCGCTGTGCGGCTGGGTGGACACCCGCACCGGGCGGCTCAGCGCGAGCCAGATGCAGGCGGTGCTCGGCACCGAGTTCGGCGGCATGAACGCCGTGCTCACCGACGTCTACCAGCAGACCGGCGACGCCCGCTGGCTCACCGCCGCCCAGCGCTTCGACCACGCGGCGGTGTTCAACCCGCTCGCGTCCAACACCGACCAGCTCAACGGCCTGCACGCCAACACGCAGGTGCCGAAGTGGATCGGGGCCGCGCGGGAGTACAAGGCGACCGGCACGACCCGCTACCGGGACATCGCCGTCAACGCCTGGGCGATCACGACGGGCGCGCACTCGTACGTCATCGGCGGCAACAGCCAGGCCGAGCACTTCCGCGCCCCGAACGCCATCGCCGGCTACCTGACGAACGACACCTGCGAGCACTGCAACAGCTACAACATGCTCAAGCTCACCCGCGAGCTGTGGCTGCTGCAGCCCGACCAGGCCGCCTACTTCGACTTCTTCGAACGCGCCCTGCTCAACCACGTGATCGGCGCGCAGAACCCGGCCGACGCCCACGGCCACGTCACCTACTTCACCCCGCTCAAGCCCGGCGGCCGCCGCGGGGTCGGGCCGGCGTGGGGCGGCGGCACGTGGAGCACCGACTACAACTCCTTCTGGTGCTGCCAGGGCACCGGCGTGGAGGTGAACACGAAGCTCGCCGACTCGATCTACTTCTACAACGGCACCACGCTGACGGTGAACCTGTTCGTCCCGTCGGTGCTGACCTGGACCCAGCGCGGCATCACGGTCACGCAGTCCACGTCCTACCCGGCGAGCGACACCACCACCCTGACGGTCACCGGCACCGCGAGCGGCTCGTGGACCATGCGCGTGCGCATCCCCGCCTGGGCCGCCAATGCCACGATCAGCGTCAACGGCACCGCCCAGTCCGTCGCGACCACGCCCGGCACCTACGCCTCGCTGACCCGCACCTGGACCTCCGGCGACACGGTCACCGTGCGGCTGCCCATGGCCGTGGCGGTCCGCCCGGCCAACGACAACGCCAACGTCGTCGCGCTCACCTACGGCCCGGTCGTCCTGGCCGGCAACTACGGCACCACCGCCCTGTCCGCCCTGCCGGCGCTGACCCCGTCGTCGGTCACCCGCACGAGCACGACGGCGCTCACGTTCACCGCCACGGCGAACAACGCCACGGTGGCCCTGGGCCCGTTCCACGACGCCCAGGGCTTCAACTACACCGTCTACTGGAGCACCGGCGCCGCGGCGTCCACGTTCCGGCTCGCCAACGCCGCCAGCGGCCTGGTGCTCGGCGTGCGGGACATGTCCACCGCGGACGGCGGCCTCGCCCTGCAGTGGGGCGACACCGGCACGCCCGACCACAGCTGGGAGCTGGTCCTCGACGGCACCGCGGTCCGGCTGCGCAACCTCAACAGCGGCAAGGTCCTCGGCGTCACCGGCATGTCCACCGCGGACGACGCGAACGTGCTGCAGTGGACGGACAACGGCACCGCCGATCACCGGTGGACCATCGTCGACAACGGCGACGGCACCCACGGGCTGCGCAACGTCAACAGCGGCAAGGTGCTGGCGATCCTCGGCGGCTCGACGGCGCAGGGCGCGCAGGCGGTCCAGTCGCCCGACGACGGCTCGGCGGACAACCGGTGGCGCTTCCTGCCCGACGGCACGCGCCGCATCCAGAACCTGCGCAGCGGCCTTGTCCTCGGCGTCACGAACATGTCCACGGCGGACGGTGCCCTGCTCGTGCAGTGGGGCGACACCGGCACGAGCGACCACCTGTGGACGGCGATCGTGGACACCGGTGGCTACCTGCGCCTGCGCAACGGCAACAGCGGCAAGGTCCTGGGTGTCGAGAACAACGGCACCGCGAACGGGACCCGGGCCGTCCAGCTGCCGGACACCGGCGCGAACGACCGCCGCTGGCGGCTGCGCTACGGCGCGAACGGCTGCTTCCGCATCCAGTCCGCCAACGGCGGCCGGGTGCTGGGTGTCAACGGCGCCTCGACGGCCCAGGGCGCCCAGGTGCTGCTCTGGGACGACAACGGCACCGACGACCACCTGTGGCGGTTCGTGTGAGCGCCGCCGGCCAGTGACGGCGAACCACCATCGCTCGTGTTGGGCGCACGAGCGGTTGCAACCGCAACCAGCGGGGGCCGTGCCGAGTGGTGAGATCCAGCAACGGGTGCGGCGGCACATCGATTCGCTGGTCGGCACCGGTGCGGCGACCGGCTCCTCCGGCCCGGCCACCGGGCGCCCACGCACCTCCGGCGCACCCGTCGTCAGCTTCTCCGCCGGCCGGGCCCGGGATGACGGTGGAGACGTTGGCGAAGCCGGCGTCGTCGCCGGTGGGGGGACGCCGGCCAGAGCCCGGTGCAGCCGGGCCCTGGCTCAGCGGTGGCCGGGGCGGCGGTTCAGGGCGCGGGTCGCCAGCCGCCGCAGCTTCTCCTGGTTGGCCGGCTTGGACAGCTCCCGCCGCCCCAGCTCGACCACGCGGCGACCGTTGGGGCTGTTGAGGAAGCGCATCACGCGCTGCACGATCGACGGCATACGTTCTGGTGTACCCGCGCGGTGAACATGCAATCCCCGGCAGTCGCGCGGGCGCGGCCCGCCCGGTCGCGGCGATGCGGAACGGCCGTGGCCGCCGGAGCGGCCACGGGCCGGACGATGACCCGCGTCGATCGGCTGGTGCACGACGCCGGCGCTGCCCCGTGCCGCGAGGCCGGGCCGTGGCCGGTGGCTACCTGTGCCTGCGCAACGGCAATGCGCACCCGGTCCGCCGACGCGTCTGAGCACCGCCGGGCAGTGATTGCGAACCGCCACCACTCGCCTTAGGCTCACTAGCGGTTGCAAACTGCAATCAGCGGGAGGGGTCGTGCCGAGTGGTGAGATCCAGCAACGGGTGCAGCGGCACATCGATTCGCTGGTCGGCACCGGCGCGGAGACCGGCGTGCAGGTCGCCGTCTACCGCGACGGCGCGCTCGTCGTCGACGCGGTGGCCGGCTCGGCCGACCCGGCCGCCGGGCGGGCCCTCACCTCCGGCACACCCGTCTTCAGCTTCTCCACCGGCAAGAACATGGCGACCACGATCGCGCACGCGCTCGTCGCGCGCGGGTACCTCGGCTACGACACCCGGGTCGCGGACCTCTGGCCCGAGTTCGGCGAGCACGGCAAGGCCGCGACGACCCTGCGGCACGTGCTGACCCACACGGCCGGTCTTCCGGCGATGCCGCGCGAGATCACCCCGGCCGACCTGCCCGACCGGTCCAGGGTGTGTGCCGCGCTGGCCGGCGCCGAGCCGCGCTGGCCGCCGGGCACCGCAGTCGGCTACCACGCCTACACCTTCGGCTTCCTCGTCGGCGAACTGGCCCGCCGCGCGACCGGGCGGCCCATGCGCGAGCTGCTGCGCGAGTGGGTCACGGCGCCGCTCGGCATCGACGGGCAGCTGTACTTCGGCGCTCCCGCGGAGGCGCTGCCGGGCTTCGCGCGCCTGGAGCAGCCGGCGCGGGACCGGCCCGGCGGCCCGGCGGATGACGATGCGATCCTCGCGCCGTGGGAGCGCCGGCCCGGCGCCGAGCTCGGCAACGACGACGAGATCCTGCGCGCGGACATCCCGTCGGTCGGTTCCGCGACCGCGCATGGTCTGGCCGCCATGTTCGACGCGCTGCTGCGGGCCCGGCTCGTGGACCCCGCGCAACTGGCGCAGCTGTCCGCGCTCGCGTTCGAGGGGACCGACCGGGTGTTCGGCACGCCGGCGCGGATGGCGCTCGGCTTCCCGCTCGGCCGGGCCGGCGCCCCGGCCGAGGAGCGCTCGGCGGCCTTCGGCTGGCCGGGCGGCGGCGGCAGTTATGCCTACGCGGACCCCGCGCGGGGCGTAGCCTTCGCGCTGACGAAGACCCGGCTCCGCCCGGACTTCGACACCGCCCTGTCGGTCACCGCGATCCTGGCCGACCATCTCGCCCGAGACGAGGAGCGACCATGACCGGCGACCCGGCACCGCCGCGGACCAGCCTCGGCCCGTACTCCTCCGCCGGCGCCGCCCCGGCGCCGTGGGAGGCGACGGAGTGGGCGCTGCGGCGGATCCAGAAGTTCCAGCTGTGCACCGTGCGCCCCGACGGGCGGCCCCACGTGACGCCGTTGCTGGCGATCTGGGCGTCCGGCGCGATGTGGTTCACCACCGGCGAGGACGAGCAGAAGGCCCGCAACCTCGCCATCAACCGGCACTGCGTGCTGAGCGCCGGCACCGGGACCCTGACCGGCGTGGACTACGTCATCGAGGGCACCGCGAGCCCGGTCACCGACGAGGACGCCCGCGAGGCTGTGGCGACCGCGTTCGAGGAGGCCTACGGCTGGCAGATCACCCGCGAGGACGGGACCTGGCACCATCTGGCCGACGCCGTGCGGGCCGGGACCGTGCGGCTCTACCGGGTCCGGCCGGACAAGGCGTTCGCCTTCGCCGCCGGCCCCGAGGCCTCCGAGACCCGCTACCGGTGGACCTGAACCCCGGCTACTGTACGTGTCGTGACCGCCGCCGAGCCGGGAGCTGACTGGCTGGCCGCCGTGCCCCGCTGGGCGGCCCGGGGCGGCCCGCCGGTGCACGCCCAGATCGAGCGGTGGCTCGCCGGCGTCATCGGGCGCGGGCAGCTCGTGCCCGGGGACCGGCTGCCGCGGGAGGAGGACCTCGCGGCGCGGCTCGGGGTCAGCCGGATGACGCTGCGGCAGGCGCTGGCCTCGCTCGAGGCGCTCGGAACGGTCGTGCGCAAGGCCGGGCGGTCCGGGGGCACGTTCGTCAGCGAGCCGCGCATCGAGTGCGACCTCACCGGGCTCGCCGGCTTCACCGAGCAGATGCGCCGCGCCAACGTGCGCGCCGGGGCGCGGATGGTCTCGGCCGCGACCGTGCCGGCCGGTGCCGCCGTCGCCGCCGCGCTCGGGGTCCGGCCGAACGCCCCGGTGCACGAGATCGTGCGGGTCCGAACGGCCCGGCGCGTGCCGCTCGCGCTCGAGCGCTCCTACTTCCCGGTGCCGCCGTTTCCCGACCTGCTGGAGCAGCGACTGACCGGCTCGCTCTACGAGCTGCTGCGCCGCCGCTACGGGCAGCACCCGCACACCGCGCGCGAGTCGCTGGAGCCGGTCGTCGCCGGGCCGCAGGAGGCCCGGCTGCTCGGGGTGGCCGCGCAGAGCCCGCTCATGCGCATCGAGCGGACCGTGCACACCGCGGCCGGGCTGGCCGTCGAACACGCCACCGACCTGTTCCGCCCCGACCGGGTCCGCATTTCGCTCCGCGTTAATGTCTAGACCTTTTCAGGCCGGGGTAGCGCTGCTAGCGTCGCGGGCATGAGCAGCGCCCTGCCGTCCCGCGCCCGCGTCGTCGTGATCGGCGGTGGCGTCATCGGGGCCAGCGTCGCCTACCACCTGACCAAGCTCGGCTGGACCGACCTGGTGCTCGTCGAGCAGGGGCGGCTCTCCAGCGGCACGACCTGGCACGCGGCCGGGCTCGTCGGGCAGCTGCGCGCAACGGAGAGCGGGACGCGGCTGGTGCAGTACTCCGCCCGGCTCTACAGCGAGCTGGAGCAGGAGACCGGGCTCGGCACCGGCTTCAAGCGCTGCGGCGGCGTCACCGTCGCCCGCACCCCCGACCGGATGGTGCAGCTGCAGCGCACCGCGGCGTCGGCGGCCGCCTACGACCTCGAGTGCGAGCTGATCAGCCCGGATCGGGCGAAGGAGCTCTACCCGATCCTCGCCACCGAGGACCTGGTGGGCGCGATCTGGCTGCCGGGCGACGGCACCGCCAACCCCACCGACGTCACGAACTCCCTCGCGAAGGGCGCCCGCGACCGCGGCGCGACCATCGCGCAGGGCGTGCGCGTGATCGGCGTCGACGTGCGCGACGGCGTCGTCACCGGTGTGCGCACCGACGCCGGCGACATCGAGGCCGAGGTCGTCGTCAACTGCGCCGGGCAGTGGGCCAAGGCCGTCGGCGCGCTCGCCGGGGTCAACGTGCCGCTGCACTCGGCCGAGCACTTCTACGTCGTCACCGAGGCGATCGAGGGCGTGCACCGGATGCTGCCGATCCTGCGCGACCCCGACGGGTACACCTACTGCAAGGAGGAGGTGGGCGGGCTCGTCGTCGGCGGGTTCGAGCCCGAGGCCAAGCCCTGGGTCGCGCCCGACCGGTTGCCGTACCCCTTCGAGTTCCAGCTCCTCGACGAGGACTGGGAGCACTTCGCCATCCTCATGGACAACGCCCAGCGGCGCATCCCGGCGCTGCTGGACACCGGCATCAAGAAGTTCTACAACGGTCCCGAGTCGTTCACGCCCGACAACCAGTTCATCCTCGGCGAGGCGCCGGAGGTCAGGAACTTCTTCGTCGGGGCCGGGTTCAACTCCGTCGGCATCGCCTCGGCCGGCGGGGCCGGGCGCGCGCTGGCGGAGTGGATCGTCAGCGGGGGGCCGACCAGCGACCTGTCCAGTGTGGACATCCGCCGGTTCGCGCCGTTCCACGGCAACAACCAGTGGCTGCACGACCGGGTGGCGGAGGTCCTGGGCCTGCACTACGAGGTGCCGTGGCCCAACCGGGAGCTGACCTCGGCCCGGCCGTTCCGCCGCTCGCCCGCCTACCACCTGCAGGCGGCCGCGGGCGCCGTCTTCGGCTCGAAGATGGGCTGGGAACGGGTGAACGTGTTCGCGCCCGCGGACGCGGGCGCCGAGGTGGAGTACACCTGGGGCAAGCCGAACTGGCTGGACTGGTCGGCCGCCGAGCAGCGGGCGACCCGCGAGTCGGTGGCCGTGTTCGACCAGACCTCGTTCGGCAAGCTGCTCATCGCCGGGCGCGACGCCGAGGACCTGCTGCAGTGGCTGTGCACCGCCGACGTCGCGGTGCCGACCGGCCGCGCCGTCTACACCGGGATGCTCAACGCCCGCGGCGGCTACGAGTCCGACGTCACCGTCACCCGGCTGGCCCGCGACGAGTACCTGCTCGTCACCAGCTCCGCCTCGGTGCAGCGCGACCGCGACTGGCTCCGCCGGCACATCGGCGACCGGCACGTCACCGTCGCCGACGTCACCTCCGCCTACGCCGTCTACGGCGTGATGGGGCCGGACTCGCGCGCCCTGCTGCAGGCGCTGACCCGGGCCGACCTCTCCGGCGCCGCGTTCCCGTTCGCGACCAGCCGCGAGATCGACCTCGGCCACGCCACCGTGCGCGCGACCCGGATCACCTACGTCGGGGAGCTGGGCTGGGAGCTGTACGTCCCGTCGGAGTTCGCCGCCGGCGTCTACGAGCAGCTGGTGGGGGCCGGCGCCACCCAGGCCGGCTACTACACGATCAACTCGCTGCGGCTGGAGAAGGGCTACCGCGCCTGGGGCTCCGACCTGCGCCCGGACACGAACCCCGTCGAGGCCGGCCTGCTGTTCGCGTGCAAGCTCGGCTCGGACATCCCGTTCCTCGGCCGCGAGGCCGTCGAGCGCGCCCGGGCGGACGGCCCGCGGCAGCGCCTGGTGTCGCTCGTCGCCGGCGACCCGGACGTGATGATGTGGGGCGGCGAGCTGGTCCTGTGCGACGGCGAGCCGGCGGGGCAGGTGACGTCCGCGGCGTGGGGCGAGACCCTGGGCGCGTGCGTCGCCCTCGCCTACGTGCGGCCCGGCGACGGCGGCGCCTGGCAGGTCAACGTCGGCGGCACCCTCGTGCCGGTCGCCGTGCACCGGCGCCCGCCGTTCGACCCCGCGGGGGAGCGCGTCAAGCGGTGAGCAGGGCGCGGCCGGCGATCCGGCCGCCTACGCGCGGGCGAGGAGCTCCGCCGTCGCGGCCCACAGCCGCCGCTCCCGGTCCCGGTCGTGCGCGATCGGCCGCACCTCGGTCACCTTGCCGCGCACCACGAACGCGCCGTCGCGCAGGTGCGACCAGCGCTCGTCGAGCGCGATCGACGCGAGCTGCGGACCCGAGCGCCGCGGGGTGGCGACGCCGGGCAGGCGGCCGAGGGCGCGGCCGACGGCCTGGAACGCCGCGGGCGCGTCGCGGCTCAGGGCGGTGCCGGGCATCCAGCCGGGCTCGTACACGGACACCGCGATGCCGGGGCCGGCCTGGCGTTGCAGCTCGTGGGCGTAGTACAGCAGGGCCAGCTTGGCGTTGGAGTACGCGGTGCCGCTCGCCCGCATCCCCGGGTTCTGCCCGCCGGTCGCCGGGCGGGCGATGTCGACGGGGTCGGCCCAGCTCGCCGGGGCCACGCCCAGCAGCCGGCGCCAGAAGTTCTGGTGGTACGTGTTCGAGCCGAGCAGCACGATCCGCGCGGGCTCGGTGAGCGAGCCGAGCAGGTCGCCGATGAGCTGCGCGTGCGCGAGGTAGTTCACGGCGAACGTGAGCTCGTAGCCGTCGGCGGACGCGGTGCGGGTGTCGGCCGACATGGCCCCGGCGTTGGCGACCAGGGCGCGCAGCGGGCCGGCCGCGCCGGAGTCCAGCAGCCCGCGCACCGTCGCGGCGGCGGCCCGCACGTCGGCGAGGCGGGCCAGGTCGACGCCGACCTCGTGCACGGTGACGCCGAGCGCGCGCGCCTCGCGGGCGACCCGCGACAGGGCCGTACCGCCGCGGCCCAGCAGGATGAGATCGGAGCCCTTGGCGGCCAGGGCAAGGGTCGCGGCCCGGCCGAGGCCCCGCGTCGGTCCGGTGATCAGCGTGGTGGTCATGCCCCGACGGTGCGGCCCCGGCGGGGCGTCAGCCAGCCGTCGCGTTGTCGTAGGACTGCCAGGGCCAGGACAGCGGAGGCGTCCGCGCGCAGACTGGACCCATGCAGTCGTGGGAGTTCGGCGCGATGGTGCGCCGCTGCCGGGACCGGGTGACGCCCGAGGCCGTCGGCGTGCCCGTGGGCCGGCGCCGGCGCGCGGCCGGGCTGCGCCGCGAGGAGCTGGCCGCGCTCGCCGGGATCTCGGCCGACTACCTGACGCGGCTGGAGCAGGGCCGGGCGACCGCGCCCTCGGCCCAGGTCGTCGAGGCCCTCGCGCGGGCCCTGCGGCTCGGCGACCCAGAGCGGGATCTGTTGTACCGTCTCGCCGGCCACGCCACCCCCGGGCTGGACGTGGTGCCGTCGCGCGTCACGGCCAGCGTGCAGCGGCTGCTCGACCGGCTCTCGCACACGCCGGTTGTCGTCTACGACGCCACCTGGACGCTCGTGCTGGCCAACGCGGCCTACGACGCGCTGATGGGGGAGACGACGACGTGGCGCGGCCTGGAGCGCAACGCCGTCTGGCGCAACCTCGCCGGCCCGCGCAACCGGGTCGTGCACACGCCGCGGGAGCAGGCCGAGCACGAGGCCCGGCTCGTCGCGGACCTGCGGCTGACCGCATCGCGCTACCCGGCCGACCGCTCCCTGCGCCGGCTCGTCGGCGAGCTCGCCGACGCCTGCCCGCGCTTCGGCGAGCTGTGGAACGCCGAGGCGCCGCCCCCGCCGCCGGACCCCTCCAGGCGCAAGGTCGTCGAGCACCCGGCGGTGGGCCGGGTCACGCTGGACTGCGACACGCTCATCGTCGCCCAGGACGACCTGCGGATCACCGTCTAAACCGCCGAGCCCGGCACCGAGGACGCCGAGCGCCTCGCGCTCGCGATCGTCCTCGGCACCCAGTCCCTCGTGGACTGACGCCCCGGCCCGGTGCTGACGGACACCGCCGACACGGGCTCGACGCCGAACGACTTCAGTGCTCGACGGTGTACCGCAGGTGCGTCACCAGCGACGTCTGCCGGGCCGACACCTGGGTGAGCCCGATCCGGCCGATGCCCTCGAAGAGCCGCTCGCCCCGGCCGAGCAGCACCGGCGCCACGTGCAGCCGCAGCTCGTCCAGCAGGCCCGCGGCCAGGAACTGGTTGACGGTCGAGGCCCCGCCGGCGACGGAGATGTCCCGCTCGCCGGCGACCTTGCGGGCCCGCTCCAGCGCCGACTCGATCCCGTCGGTGACGAAGTGGAACGTGGTGCCGCCGTCCATCTCCAGCGACTCGCGCGGGTGGTGGGTGAGGACGTAGACGGGGGCGTGGTACGGCGGCTCCTCGCCCCACCAGCCGCGCCAGGCGAGGTCCCACGCACCCCGGCCCGGCCCGAACATGTTGCGGCCCATGATGAAGGCGCCCGCGTCGGTGATCTCGGCGAGCTCCGCCGCGTTCTCCTCGCGCGCCTCGAACATCCACGTGTGCAGCACGCTCTGCGGGCCCCCGATGACGTCGTCGCCCATCGGGTGCTCGAGGGTCTGGTTGAGCCCGGCGACGTAGCCGTCCAGCGACGCCGCGATGCTCGTGAAGACCTTGCTCATCCGCGTGGTTCCTCTCCTTGCTGAGTGCCGGTTCACCGTGTGGTCGGAGCCGTTGGCCGATCCTCGACATGCTCGCGCGGCTGTTTTCCGGGCGGCAACTCGGGGCCGGGGGTGGATGAGTTGCACAGGTGAACTGCGCAGGTAGACTGCGGATATGGCCGACGATCATCCCTCGCCATCCGCCCTGGAGGCCTCGCGGGCCGTGCGGGCGGTCGTCGGGCGGCTGCGGCGCCGCATCCGGGCCGCGGGCGACACCGGCGACATCAGTCTCACCCAGGCCACGGTCCTCGCCCGGCTCCTGGACCGTGACGGCCTCGCGAACAGCGACCTCGCCGCCGCCGAGGGCATGCGGCACCAGTCGATGGCGGCCCAGGTCGCGGCGCTGGCCGACCTCGGCCTGGTCGAGCGGCGGCCCGACCCCGGCGACGGGCGCCGCCAGCTCATCGCGCTCACCCCCGCGGGCCGGCAGCGGGCCGAGGCCGGCCGGCAGGCCCGCGGCGAGTGGCTGGCCGCGGAGTTCGAGCGCCGCTGCACCGAGCAGGAGCGCCGGACCGTCATCGCGGCCATGGCCGTGCTGGAGCGGCTCGCCGATGCGTGAGCCGGGCAGCGGGCTCGACCGCCGGCTCGTCCCGCTGATGATGCTCGGCTCGATCCTCAATCCGATCAACTCGACCATCATCGCCGTGGCGCTCATCCCGATCGGCGCCGCGTTCGGGGCCCCGCCGTCGCGGACCGCCTGGCTCGTCTCGGCCCTCTACCTGGCCACCGCGCTCGGCCAGCCGATCGTTGGCCGGCTCATCGACCTCTACGGCCCCCGCCGCCTGTTCCTCGTCAGCACCGGCCTCGTCGGCGTCGCGGGCATCGCCGGCACCCTGGCCCCGGACTTCGGCGTGCTCGTCGCCGCGCGGGTCGTGCTCGGCTTCGGCACCTGCGCCGGCTACCCCGCGGCGATGGCCCTGCTGCGCCGCGAGGCCGAGCGCACCGGCCGGGACAGCCCGGCGGGCGTGCTCGCCGCCCTCGCCGTGGCCAACCAGACCATCGCCGTGATCGGCCCGCTGCTCGGCGGCCTGCTCATCGGCCTGGGCGGCTGGCGGGCCACGTTCGCGGTCAACATCCCGCTGTCGGTCCTCGCGGTGACCCTCGGCGCGCTGCGGCTGCCGAAGGAGCGCGGCACCGGCCGCGAGGCGCCCGGCGCCGACCGAGCCTCGCCCGCCGCCCGGATCGACCTGGCCGGGATGGGCCTGTTCGCGGCCATGCTCGTCGCGCTGCTGCTGTTCCTCATGGACCCGCACCCCGCGGCCTGGTACCTCCCGGTGCTCACCGTCGCCCTCGGCGCCGCGTTCACGGTGCGGGAGCTGCGCGCGCGGACCCCGTTCATCGACCTTCGGGTGCTCGGCGGCAACCTGCCCCTGGTCGCCACCTACGGCCGGTCGCTCGTGGCCTACGTCGTGTCCTACGCCTTCCTCTACGGCTTCACCCAGTGGACGGAGGAGGGCTACGGGCTCTCCCCGCTCGGCGCCGGCCTGGTGCAGATCCCGATGTTCCTCGTCGGCATCGGCTTCTCGGTCACCATCGGACGGCGCCCGGGCGTGCGGTCGAAGCTGCTGCTCGGCGGGGCCGGCCAGGTCGCCGCCTGCGCGCTGATGCTCGCCCTCACCGCGGCGAGCCCGCTGTGGATGCTCGTCGCCGTCTCGGTGCTCTTCGGCGTCCCGCAGGGCGCCAACAGCCTGGGCCTGCAGAACGCCGTCTACTTCCAGGCCGCCCCGGAGCGGATCGGCTCGTCGGCGGGGCTGCTGCGCACGTTCGGCTACCTCGGCTCGATGGTCGCCTCGGCCGCCACCGCCGCGTCGTTCGGCCGGCACGCGAGCACCGGCGGCATGCACCACCTGGCCTGGATCATGCTGGGCGCGGCGGTGCTGTTCCTGATCGTCACGGTGTTCGACCGGAGCCTGCGCCGGGTGACGGCGGCGTAGCGGCAGCCGCCCGTCACAGGCGCCACTGTCGCCCGACGTGACGCGCCGGCGCCATCGGGTAACCGGCCCGACTCGCGGCAACCGCATCGCACCGTCGCGCGAACTGCGGTGCGCCGCGCCTGTCCGACGGTTGGTGAGTCCACACACCGACCGGCCGACAGGAGTCGCCCATGTTCCCCGGAATCCGGCGTACGCTCGCCACCGCCCTCGCGGCGACGTTCGTCTCGCTGGCCGTGGGGGCCGGCGTCGCCGCGGCCGCGCCCGCCGACGGCCCGATGTTCTCGTGCCGCTCGCGCAGCGGCGACTGCCGCCAGCCGGGCTCGCCGCCGGTGATCCTGCCGGAGCCGAACGGCGCCATGGGCCAGGAGGAGTTCATCGCCGCGTCGGTGCCGGGCGCGCAGCAGAGCCAGCGCGAGCACGGCGTGCCGTCGTCGGTGACCCTGGCCCAGGCCATCCTCGAGTCCGGCTGGGGCAAGAGCGCCCTGTCCACTGTGGACAAGAACTTCTTCGGCATGAAGTGCAACGGCCAGGGTTCGTACGCGATCGGCTGCGTGAGCCACAACACGAGCGAGTGCACCACGGCCGGGCAGTGCTTCCCGACCACGGCGTCGTTCCGCAAGTACGGCAGCGCCGCCGACTCGTTCCGTGACCACGGCGCTACGCTCGCGTCGCTGAGCCGCTACGCCGTCGCGTTCCAGTTCAAGAACGACCCGAACCGCTTCGTGGCCGAGATGCACAAGGCCGGCTACGCGACCGACCCGCAGTACACGGTCAAGCTGACCGGGGTGATGGCGAAGTACGACCTCTACCAGTACGATCTCGCGGCCTGACCTGCCGAAGCCTGGCTACCGACGTGGTGGCCAGGCTTCACCGCGAGCGTCACCGCGGGGTGAGGGATCTACTGACGCCGGCCCGCGAGGTCGTCTTCGTCGGACCACTCGCCGGAGTCCTCCGCCGGCTGTGCGGCGGAGTGCGGCTCACCGCTCAACTCGTGCTCCAGCGCCGCGAAGTCGGTCGGCATGCTGAAGTATTTCAGCTCGCGCGCGATCTTCGTCTGCTTGGCCTTGGCCCGTCCGCGTCCCATGGCTGCCCCCATGTGCACAAGTCTCGAAGTCCATTCGTGCCCGCAACAATAGCGCGCCGCTCGCAACCAGGCGACCCGCTCGGGCCGCCCTGCCCACATGCCGGTCGCCCGGACGTCTTTCGCGGTGTGTGCGGAGGTCCGCCCGGGCGGCCGGGGCGCCGCCGGGGCGCGGTAGGGTCGCCGATGGTGATCAACCGGGTGAAAGGACGGGCGATGGGCTGGCTGGGACGCCGGCGGGGCGAGAACGGGGCGGTACACCACGCGCCGGGGGCCTTCGCCGGGCTGCGCGCGATCGAGATCAAGGTGCGGCCCGACTTCCGCAGGACGATCGTGTTCGGGGCGCTCGCGCTCGCCTTCCTCGTCACCGGGCATGACATCGGCGGCGTGCACGCCGCCGAGCTGCGGGTACGGCTGATCGCCTACGGGTGCGCGCTGCTGACGGCGATCTTCGGGGTGGCCGCCAGCCGTACCGCCGCCCGCGAGGTGCAGCGCGTCGCCGTCGCCCGCGCCGGGAACGCCGCCGGCACGCCGCTGCGCCTGTTCGTCCTGCTCGCCGGCTACCTCATCGCCGTCCTGGCGGTGTGCGACCTGCTCGGGGTGCAGCTGCGGCAGGTGCTCGTCGGCGGCGCGATCACCGGCATCGTCGTCGGGCTCGCGGCCCAGCCGATCCTCGGGAACCTGTTCGCGGGGCTGGTGCTGCTCTTCGCCCGCCCGTACGTGCCGGGCCAGCAGGTGCGGGTCATGTCCGGCGCGCTCAACGGGCCGCACCAGGGCATGATCGTGTCGGCGGGGTTGCTCTACACGGTCCTGGAGACCAAGGACGGCCCGCTCAACATCCCGAACTCGGCGCTGCTGGCCTCGGCGGTCGGCCCGGCCCCGGCCGCTGACGAGGACGAGGACGAGCCGCCCGCCGGCGTCTCCGAGCCCGCCCTGGACGGCGCCGCGCTCGCCACCGTCGTCGCCGGGGCGGAGTCCGGCGGCGCCGACGAGCGCAAGCCTCCGGGGACCTGATGACCGTGTTGTGGGAGCAGCACTGCTGCCTGCCGCTGACGGTCGGGGCGGACGTCGGCGAACTTGCCCGCTACGCGCGGCCGGGCGGCAGCTTCGTGTCCGTGAACGTCGGGTACGCGCCGCACAGCGCGGAGCTGGTGTTCGCGATCCTGGACGACTGGCGGCGGCGGATCGCGGCCGACGACCGGCTGCGGCTCGTGTCGGGGGTCGGCGACATCGGCTCCGACGGGGTCTCGGTCGCGTTCGACCTCGAGGACTCCGGGCCGCTGGAGGGCGATCTGAGTCGGGTGCGGCAGTACTACGACCTCGGCGTCCGCACGCTGCTGCCCACGTACAACGAGCGCAACGCGGCCGGCTGCGGGTGCCTCGACGCGACCGACGACGGGCTGAGCGCCTACGGCCGGGACCTGGTCCGGGAGATGAACGCCGTCGGCATGGTCCCCGACGGCTCGCACTGCAGCGTCCGGACCGGCCTCGACCTGTGCGAGGTCTCGGCGCTGCCGGTGGTGTACAGCCACTCGTGCATGCGCGCGCTCTGGGACCATCCGCGCAACATCACCGACGAGCAGGCCCGCGCGTGCGCGGCGACCGGCGGCGTCGTGGGCATCGCGGGCGTCGGGATCTTCCTCGGCCCGAACGACCCCTCGATGGAGGCGCTGGTCCGGCACATCGACTACGCCGTGGCACTCGTCGGCCCCGAGCACGTGGGGCTCGCGACCGACTACTCCTTCGACCACGCGGACCTGAACGCGGAGATGGTCGCGAACCCGTCGCTGTTCCCGGAGTGCTACACCCGCTGGGGCCCGATCAGGTTCATGCCGCCGGAGGGGCTGCTCGGCGTCGAGGCGGCGCTGCTGGAGCGGGGGTATCCGGCGGAGGCGGTCGCCGGGATCCTGGGCGGCAACTTCCGGCGCGTGGCGGCGCTCAGCTGGCGCTAGGCCACGGGATCCGCGGCGAGCGGCAGAAGGTGCTGCCCTGGGCCCGCCGGCGCGGCCCATCCACGGCGCCGGCACCGGCGCCGGGGTCGCGGTGCGCGCGGCGTCAGCCGTAGTAGAGGCTGTCGGCCTCGGCGGTCCTGTTCTTGGCCGGTCGCTTGGCGGCGAGCGCCTGGCCGTGGCCGGCGAACGTGGTCGTCGCGACGAACGTGGGCTTGTCCGTCAGCTCCATCTCGATGTGGATGGAGGTCACGTTGCCCCGGTCGTCGGTCTCCAGCGTGAACGGCGCGTTCTTGGTGTAGAAGGCGATGACGCTCGGGCGCCCGATCGGCAGGAACTGGTCGCCGGTCGGGGCGAAGAGGCCCTTGTACGCGTGCGGGCCGGTCGCCGTCGCCGAGACGACGGTCTTCGCGAATGTGGCCAGGCCGGTGGGGTCGTCCATGTTCACGCCGTACAGCGTCTGGCTCTTGAGCCTCGACAGGTCCAGGTGGACCCACCGCTCCGAGTCCTTGTCCCGGCTGTAGAGGTCGTGGCCGAACACGATGCGGTGCAGGTGACCGTCGCTGTTGCCGGTGCCGCTGATCGTGACGTCCTCCTCGAACACCTGGCCCGCGTGGTCGTAGCCGCCGCTCGCGTTCACCTTGCCGGTGGCCTCGTCGGGCAGGTTGCTCTCGACGTGGTACGTGTACTGCGCCCCCATCAGCTTCGTCAGCAGCGCGACGACGTCGTCCTTGGCCGGCGGCGGCAGGGGCGAGCGGCTGGCGGAGGGCCCGGCGGCCGGGCGCACCGGCTCGGTATCGGACTCCGGCAGGCCCAGGCAGCCCGAGGTGGCGAGGGCGGCGCCGGCCAGGATGAGGGCGGCGAGCAGCGGCGAGCGACGTGGCATGTGACATCCCCCGTGGATCGAAACAGCCGAATCAACGGCCGCGACGATAGCCCAAGTCCGCAACGGCTGCCACACGTTGCGCCGGTTCGCCGCCCGCCGCGGGACCGCGACGGCCGCCGGACCCGCGGCCGCCCGCGACGCGCAGCCGCCGGGCGCAATGGGGCCGGGCGGGCGGCTTTTGTGTGATTTTCCTCAGCCGATCGGATGGCGGCGCCGATGGGACGTACGACCTCATTGCCGGGTGACGCGCGAGGAGCGGCGAGCGATGACGAGCATGTCGACCACGGTCGCGGCGCGCCCGCCGCGGGCGACGATCGGGCGCAAGCTGGGTGTCATCTTCGCCGGCATCGCGGTGGTGTTCGGGGCCGTGTGCACGGTGGCGTACGTCTCCGTCGACTCCCTCGTCGAGAACACCGCCAAGGTGCGGCACACCTTCGAGGTGCTGGGCCGGCTCGAGGCGCTGAACTCCAGCCTCAAGGACGCCGAGACCGGGCAGCGCGGCTTCCTCATCACCGGCGAGGACTCCTACCTGGCGCCCTACACCCAGGCGCTGCAGGACCTCACGGCCGAGCAGCAGGCCCTGCGCACGCTCACCGCCGACAACCCCCGCCAGCAGCAGCGCCTCGACCAGCTCGCCCCGCTCGTGACCGGCAAGCTCAACGAGCTCAAGGAGACCATCGACCTGCGGCGGGCCTCCGGCTTCGACGCGGCGCAGAAGGTCGTGCTCACCAACGCGGGCAAGACCGTGATGGACCAGATCCGCACCATCACCACGGCGATGACCGGTGAGGAGTCGAGCCTGCTGTCGGTGCGCGCCGCCGCGGCGAGCGCCGCCGAGCGCCGCACGAAGACCTCGATCGTGGTCGGCGTGCTCGTCCTGCTCGTCGGCATGACGGTCGCCGGCGTCACGATCACGCGGCAGACCAGCCGGCGCGTGAACCGGGTGCGGGACACGATCGCGGCCCTCGCCGCCGGGAACCTGACCGTGACCACGAACCTGTCCAGCAACGACGAGTTCGGGCGGATGGGGCAGGACCTCGACACCGCGATGGCCTCGGTCCGCGCGACCGTGCGGGATCTGGCCGGCACCGCCGCCACCCTGACCTCGGCCGCGGCGGAGCTGTCGAAGGTCAGCGGCGATCTGCACCTCGGCGCGACCGAGGCCTCCGGCAAGGCGACCGCGGCCGCGCAGGCCGCCGACGAGGTGAACACCAACGTGCAGTCGGTCGCAGCCGGCGCCGAGCAGATGACCGTGTCGATCCAGGAGATCGCCACCACCTCCTCGCGGGCCGCGGACGTCGCCAACCAGTCGCTGGAGATCGCCCGGGGCACCACCGAGCAGCTGACCACGCTCGGCCAGGCCAGCACGCAGATCGGCGAGGTCGTCCGGCTCATCACCTCGATCGCCGAGCAGACCAACCTGCTCGCGCTCAACGCCACCATCGAGGCGGCCCGCGCCGGCGACGCGGGCAAGGGCTTCGCCGTCGTGGCGAGCGAGGTCAAGGACCTGGCCCAGGAGACCGCCCGGGCCACCGAGGACATCACGAAGCGCATCGGCGCGATCCAGGCCGGCAGCGACGGGGCGAGCGCGGCGATGCAGCGCATCGAGGACGTGATCGGCCAGCTCACCGAGTTCAGCCACACGATCGCGGCCGCGGTCGAGGAGCAGTCGGCGACCACGAACGAGATGACCCGCTCGATCAACGACGCGGCCCGCGGCGCCGGCGAGGTGCAGGCGAACTTCTCCGGGGTGGCCGAGGTGACCGCGGCGACCTCGGGCTCGGCGCGGCACAGTCAGCGCGCCGCCGAGGACCTGGCCGGATTGGCGGTGCGCCTCAACGGCATGGTCGCCAAGTTCACCTACTGAGAGGCGAGGCAGCTGTGACCGATGTGAACACGGGGCCGTACGAGATGTCGCGCCCCGACCTCGCCGAGGCCCGCGAGTCCCTGCACCGCCTCTACGGCGCGGGCACCGAGCAGCTGTGGAGCGACCTGTTGCGCGGGGCTCAGCTCACCGGCCGGGAGACGACTCCGGCGGCGCTGGAGCGGGTCATCGCGGCGATGCTCGCCGCCGACCCCGTCACCGCGCTGTGCGGGCGCAGCCTGGCCATCCGCGCGGCGACGTTCGTGCGGCTCTCGGCCGTGCACGACCTGATCCGTGAGCGCGAGCGCGATCTCGACGCGCCGGTCGCGGTTCCGGGCGGAGGGCCCGGGTAACCGTCGGTGAGGAAGGCTTGACCGAGCGAGTAGGCACTGCGGAACGGGGGAACGCGGATGGACCGGCACAGCAAGAAGATCGCCAACCTGGAGCGGATGCGCGCGCTGGCCGCGTACGACCTCTTCAATCCCGGCCTGGGTGAGCGTCTGCAGGCCATCTGCCGGCACAGCGCCGAGCGCCTGGGGATGCCCATCGCCGCCGTGCAGGCCGTGCTGGACACCGCGACCGCCACGCTGGCCGCCACGGCGACGCTCGGCGCCTCGGAAGGCGAGCACCTGGTGGTCGCCACCGGCGGCGGGCCGAACGAGTTCGCGTTCTGCCCGCAGGTGGTCCTCGACGACGTGCCGTTCGTCGCCGACGACCTCGCGCGGCACCCGATCCACGGCGCGAACCCGATCGTGCGGGCGGGCCTGATCCGCTCGTACGCGGGGGTTCCGCTGTGGCTGCCGTCGGGCCACATGCTCGGCGCCCACTGCGTCATGGGCGGGGAGCCGCACGCGTTCACCGACGCCGACCTGGCCGAGCTGGCCGCGGCCGGCGAGCAGGCGGTGGCGGCGATCCGCGACTACGAGCTCGCGCGGACCTGACCCGCCCGGCCGGCGGCCCACCGCCGCCGGGTCTGCCCACCGCCGTGCAAGAGTAGTCCGATGGAGCTCCAGCCACTGCTGCTCGCCGCCATCCCCAGCCCGTCCCGGGGCGTGTGGCACCTCGGCCCGGTGCCGATCCGCGCCTACGCGCTGTGCATCATCGCCGGGATCATCGTCGCCGTCTGGCTGACCCAGCGGCGCTGGGTAGCCTCCGGCGGCCGCCGCGACGACGTCGTGGACGTCGCCATCTGGGCGGTTCCGTTCGGCATCGCCGGCGGGCGGATCTACCACGTCATCACGGACCCGGAGCTGTACTTCGCCGAGGGCCGCAGCCCCATCCGCGCGCTCTACATCTGGGACGGCGGCCTCGGCATCTGGGGCGCCATCGCGCTCGGCGCCCTCGGCGCCTGGATCGGCTGCCGGCGCCTCGGGATCTCGCTGGCGTCGTTCGCCGACGCCGCCGCGCCCGGGGTGGCCCTCGCCGAGGCGATCGGCCGGCTCGGGAACTACTTCAACCAGGAGCTCTACGGGCGGCCGACCAACCTGCCGTGGGCACTGCGCATCGACCCCGCGCACCGCCCGGCCGCGACCCGGGACATCGCCCTGTACCACCCGACGTTCCTGTACGAGGCGCTGTGGTGCCTCGGCGTCGCCGCGCTCGTGCTCTGGGCCGAGCGCCGCTTCCACCTCACGAACGGCCGCGTCTTCGCCCTGTGCGTGGCCGCGTACACGGTGGGCCGGGGGTGGGTCGAGATGCTCCGCGTCGACACCGTGAACCACGTCCTGGGCCTGCGCCTGAACACCTTCACGAGCGCGATCGTCTGCATCGCCGCCGTCGTCGTGCTGTGGCACACCCGCCCCCGGCACGGGCCGGAGGCCGACCTCGTCCCGGCCGGAAGGCCCTCAGCGGATTCGGGAGGCCCGCACCGGGAGGAGTGATCACGAACCGGGCCTGCGCCTCCGCCCGCTGGCCCTCGTCGCGTTCGCGTTCTGGGACCTGGTGCGCGGGCTGCCCGAGTGCGTCGGCGGGGTCGCGGCCCAGGCCGGGGTCGCCCGGCTGGTCGGGCTCGTCACGCACCGCGGCGCGGGCGAGGGCGGCCTGCGGGCGGTCGCCTCCGGCCGGTGGCTCGAGCTGGCGCTGCCGCTCATCCTCGCCGTGCTCGCGGTGCCGGTGCTGCAGTTCGCGTACCAGGCGACGATGCTCGCCTGGCGGGGCGCGACGCTCGGCAAGGTGCTCGCCGACACCAAGGTGGGCGCGGCCGGCGCGGGCACGCGGTTCGCGCTGCGGCGCGCGTTCGCCACGACGCTGGTCGAGACCGGGCTGGTCGGGATCGGGCTGGCCCTGGCGGTGTACGGCGAGTTCTCCTTTGGTGTCCTCGTGCTCGCCGTTGCCACGGTGGTGTGGTGGGTGAACCTGCTGCCCGCCTTTGGCCCCCGGCACCGCACGCTCGTCGACCGCGCGGCCGGCACGGTCGTGCTCCGGCGCGCCCTCTACGCGCAGGTCGCGGCCCGCGCCGCCGAGCTCGCCCGGCGCACCTCCGGCGCCGCGCTGGTCGCCGGCCAGCGGGCCTCCGGCGCGGCCGTGGTGGCCGGTCAGCGCGCCTCGGGCGCGGCCGTCGTCGCCGGGCGCATGAGCGCGGACGCGGCGGTGGTCGCGGCCCAGGTCGCCGCGGAGGCGGCGGCAGCGGCCCGCCGGCGCGGCGCGGAGCACCTGCCGGAGGCGGCCCGGCGGAACTCGGACGCGGCGGCGGCCGCGGCGCGCAAGACGGCCGCGGCGGCAGCGGCCCGCCGGCGCGGCGCGGAGCACCTGCCGGAGGCGGCCCGACGGACCTCGGACGCAGCGGCGGCCGCGGCGCGCAAGACGGCCGCGGCGGCGGCGGACGCGGCGGCGGTCGCGGGGCAGGCGGCGCGGCAGGGCGCGCAGCGGCTCATCCGGACCGCGCCGGTGCAGCAGGCGCTCAACTCGAAGGTCGGGCAGCAGTCGCAGGGCCTCGGCGAGGCCGGGGCGAAGCGGGCGCGGGTGCTCGGGGACCGCACGGCCGGGGTCGCGCGCAAGGTGGGCGGCCGGACGCAGCAGCTGTGGCAGGAGCGCCAGGCCGCCCGCGCCGCGGCGGCGGCCCAGACCCCGTCGCCCGGCTCGGCTCCGGCGCCCTCGGCGAACCCGGACCCGGCGTCCGGCCCGATCTCGGATCCGGCTCCGCGACCGGCGCTGCCCGCTCCTGAGCCGAACCCGGCGACGCCGCTGTGGGCTCAGGCCGAGCCGCGGGATCAGCAGCCGGGGTAGGCGTCGGTCTGGGCCCGTCGGAACCCCCGACCGGAGCTCGACGGGGGTGCCAAGAAGTCCGGGTCGTGCCCGTTCCGTGATTTCCGCGCGGAAACGGCGGCGGTCCGGCGCCCGTCTACTCCGGCATGACATTCAACGGGGAACACAAGCCGCCGCGCGGGTCGGTGCTCGGTGGTGTGCTGTTGTCGCTCGTGCTCTACGCGCTGGCGTTCGCCGGCTCGGTGCTGGCGCTGCCCGCACTGGGCGACCCCATCCCCGCACTGATGTGCGGGCAGGCGACGGCGTTCGTCGCGTCCCTCGCGCTCGGCGCCTGGCGCGGCTCCAGGGGCCGGGACCGGTCGGCCGCCGGCGTCATCGCGGGCGGCGTCGGCTGGCTGCTGGCCGGCGTCGTCCTGGTCTTGCTGCTGCTGCGGGAGATGGCCCGGCGCATGACCATTCCCTGGTGAACGGGGCTCAGGCGTCGGGGAGGTAGTCGTCAAGGTTCAGCTCGGCGTGGGCGAGGTGGCGGACGAACCACTGCGCCGCCGCGCCCGCGACCTCGCCGAGCGTGCCGGGCTCGGAGAACAGGTGTGTCGCGCCCGGCACGACCCACAGCGCCGACTCGCCGCCGAGCCCGCGATCCGCGGCGCGGTTGAGCTCGAGGACCGCCTCGTCGCGTTCGCCGACGATCAGCAGTACCGGTGCCGTGACCTCGGGCAGCCGGGGACCGGCGAGATCGGGCCGGCCGCCGCGCGACACGACCGCGCGCACCTGGCCGGGGCGCTCGGCCGCGGTGAGCAGGGCGGCGGCCGCGCCGGTGCTCGCGCCGAACAGCCCCAGCGGGAGCCGTCCCAGCACCGCCAGGCCGGCGATCCAGTCGGCGACGCCGGTCAGGCGCTCGCCGAGCAACCCGATGTCGAAGCGGGCGTCCAGCGCCGAGGCGTCCTCGTCCGGGGTGAGCAGGTCGGTCAGCACCGTGGCGAGCCCGACGCCGTTGAGGCGCTCGGCGACCATGCGGTTGCGCGGGCTCAGGCGCGAGCTGCCGCTGCCGTGCGCGAACAGCACCAGGCCGCGCGAGTCGGGCGGCACGGTCACGTCGGCGTCGAGCGCGGCCCCGGCGGACTTGATTGCTGTGCTCATACGAGGCGCCTACCCGCCGGCCGACCGATCACGCATGGCCGCGCCCGGAGCGGGTAGAGGATCGCGACCGCCTGAGGAGGCCGCGATGCTCTTCGCCGACCGTACCGAGGCCGGGCGGGCCCTCGCCGCGCAGCTGGAGCGGCAGGGGCTGGCCGGCGATGAGCCGCTGGTGCTGGCGCTGCCTCGCGGTGGGATACCCGTCGCCGTGCCGGTGGCCGAGCGCCTGGGCGCCGACCTCGACATCGTCATCGTCCGCAAGATCGGGGCGCCCGGGCACGCGGAGTTCGGCGTCGGCGCGATGGCCGAGGACGGGCCGCCCGTGTTCGACGACGCCGCGCTGCGCTACCTCGGCCTGACCGCCGCCGATCTCGCCCCGACCGTCGCCGCCGAGCGGGCCGAGCTGGACCGGCGGGTCGCGCGCTACCGGCGGCGGCGGCCGGCCCCGGCGGTCGCCGGGCGGCGCGTGGTGCTCGTCGACGACGGCCTGGCCACCGGGGTCACCGCCCATGCCGCCGTGCGCTGGCTCTCGGCGCGGCGCCCGGAGCGGATCGTCCTGGCCGTGCCGGTCTGCTCGCAGCAGGCCCGTGAACGCCTCGCCGAGGTCGCGACCGTCCTCTGCCTGCACGCGCCCGAGCACTTCGCCGCGGTGGGGCAGTGGTACACCGACTTCGCCCAGCTCACCGACGCCGACGTGGAGGCGGCCCTGGGCCGGCACGCGCGCGCCTGAGCCGGCCCGGCGCGGCGGCGCAGGGCGGCTCGTTGGCCCGCCGCAGCTGGTCCATGGCACTGACGCTCGACCGGCCCGGCCGGCCGCCTCCCGGCTATCGACGGGGGATGGTGAGCTCGCCGTTGACCGCTCTGATCGGCAGCTCCATGCGCAGGGTCGTGCCCCCGCCCGGGGGGCTGCGGAGCTGGATCCGGCCACCGAGCGCCTCGACGCGGTCGTTGAGGCCGAGCAGGCCGGTGCCGCCGGTGAAGCCGGCGCCGCCGACGCCGTCGTCGCGGACCGCGACGCGCAGGACGCCGTGGTCGGCGTCGGCCTCGACGGTGACCGCGACGGCCGAGGCATGCGCGTGCTTGGCCGCGTTGGTCAGCGCCTCGGCCACGACGTAGTAGGTGCTCACCTCGACGTGTTCGGGCAGCCGTACGTCGTTGCGCATGCTCAGGTCGACCGGGATCGGCGAGCGGCGGGCGAGCGTGCGCAGTGCCGGCCGGAGGCCGCCCTCGGTCAGGACCGCCGGGTGGATGCCCCGGGCGATCTCGCGCAGCTGCTCCAGCGCGCCGGCCGCGTCAACGACGGCACGGTCGAGCTGCGCGCCGAGTGTGCCGAGGTCCGGCGGCAGCTCCGCCTGGATCGCGCGCAGCTGCAGTGCCAGCGTGACCAGCTGCTGCTGGGCGCCGTCGTGCAGGTCCCGTTCGATGCGGCGGCGGATCTGGTCGGCGGCGGCGACGATGCGCGCCCGCGACGTGGTGAGCTCGGTGCGGCTCTCGGCGTTGGCGATGGCGGTCGCGACCAACTCGGTGAAATCGACGAGCCGGGACTCGGTGTCGAGCGGGAGCCGTCCGCGTCCCGCCGCGACGCCGATCGCGCCCCAGAGGCGGTCCTCCACCACGATCGGGCTGGCGACCGCGGAGCACGCGTCGCCGGCGGTGGTCCCGGGCGGTGCCGCCCGGCCCGGGTTGTCCAGGTCGTGGCGGGCCGCTCGGCCGGTCGCCTGGACCGCGCGCACGGCCGAACGGGGGTCGAGTCCGCCGTTTCCGTGGCCCTGCGGGTGGCGCAGCGGGTGGCCACCCATGAACGTCGCGTGACCGTCCGGCTCGAACCGGGTGATCGTCGTGTTGTCGGCACCGAAGAGCGTGGCGACCTCTTCAGCGACCGCGGTGAACACGAGGTCCGGCGCCGACCCGCGGGCGATGAGCGTCGCCACCCGCCGCAGCGCGGTCTGCTCGTTGGCGATGCGGCGGTACTCGCTGTACAGGCGGGCCAGCTGTTCCTGCGAGCGCCGCAGCGTCAACTCCCGCCGCTCGCGTTCGGCCTCGAAGTGCTTGTGCTCGGTGACGTCGCGCGCGCTCGCGTAGATCAGGCCCTGCTCCGGCACGCCCAGTGCCGACCACTCCAGCCAGCGCAGCGCGCCGCTCTTGCACCGGTACCGATTCTGGAAGGTCATCCTCTCCTGCCCTTGCGACAGGGCCTCCGCCTCGGCGACGGTGCGTTCCCGGTCCTCGTCGAGCACGAAGTCGATGAAGGGCCGCTCCAGCAGCTCCTCGGTGGAGTACCCGAGGGTCCGCTCGAACGCCGGGTTCACCCGCCGGAAATAGCCGTCGAACCCGATCGAACAGATCAGGGCGGGCGACAGCAGGAAGATGCGGTCGAGCTCCTCCCGGGCCCGCTGCTGGGCCTCCGAGGTCCGCATCGTGTCGAGGGTCAGGTCGAGCACCCTGGCCATGCTGCGCACGAGGCTGATCTCGTCGACGCTGAAGCCGTCCTCACCGGAGCGGGCGACCAGCAGATGCCCGGACGAACCGCCGGCCAGCGACGCGACCACGGTGTGGCAGCGGCCCGCGCCGGGGACGTCGATCGTCTCCCTCCGCCCGTTGGCGACCTCGACGATGTCGGCCAGCGGGAGCTGGCCGGCCGGGAAGCCGACCGAGCTGACCACGCCGTCGTGCCCGAGCACGACGCCGACCTCGCACTGCAGGGCGCGGGCGGCCCGTTCGGCGGCGACCTGGGTCGCCGCCGCCGCGTCGGGTGCCGCCGACACCGCCGCGAGGAACTCGGCGAGGCTCTGGGTCGATAGCGCGACGGCGGACGGCATCATGTCAGCCAACTGCGAGCACGACGAGCGTCTGGTTGTGGTGGCCGGTGATGCCGCGGAGCCGGGCGAATTCGCTCCAGGTGGAGAAGCCGGCGACGGGCGCGCCGCCCGACCGGCCGCGCCTCTCGTCGTGGCCGGCGGCCCGGTCGCGGGTGCCCGCGCTGCCGACCGACAGCCATCGCTGTGCTGGTGATCCGACGGCATGGTCGCCGTCGTGCAGGTGTGGGTCCAGACGAGGGTCCATCCCATCCTCCCGGGCGTGGAACCAAGCGTACTGCGCACGCGACAGATCAACCCGACCGGAAACATGACCCTGAGCCGCGAAACCGCCTACCTGAGCGGTTGCGCGGTGCGCAGTCCCGTGAGCAGGCGCAAGCCACCGTCGCCCGGATCGCCGGGCAACTGGCCGGCCTGGCCCTCCACCGCATCGATACCGTGATCGCTCAGGCCCGCATCCGCCTGGCCGGCGGCAAACCCGACTCCGCGACCCGCCTGGTCGGCCTCCACGACCCGACGCCCGCCCGATCGTCAAGGGATGCCTCGGCAAACCCATCGAGTTCGGCTACAAGGCCCAGATCGTCGACAACGTCCACGGCATCGTCCTGGACCACACGGTCGAGGAGGGCAACCCCGCCGACGCCGCCTCCTCCCGGCGTCACTCACTGTTTCAGGTCGAAGGAGCTAGGTGGCTGGCCAGATCCGGACCAGGTAGCGTTCGATGCCGGCGATGCGCTGCCAGGCGGCGATCCATTCATCGCGGTCGGAGGCTACGGTCTCCTGCTCGACCTGACGGGACTGGTGCAGGTATTCGGCTCGTCCGGCATGGCCGAGTGCTACGTGATAGCTGCCGGGACCTGCGCCGGCGTCGATGTCGAGCAGTGGCTCAGCGATGATGGTGTCGCCGGATTCGACCCGCAGCCGGCCGCTGCGCAGTTCGAGGGTGCCGCGGTAGGCCCAGTCCCAACCGGCCTCGTCCTGGCCGAATTTGGTGTCGGAGATTTCCAGGCGGAGTCGCGGGCGGCTGAGTGGGTGTGCACAGCGGATGAGCAGGACGCCATCGGCGGCGGCGAACTGCAGCGCGCGGCGACTGTTCGGGATGCGGATCGCGTTCCATGCGGGCCGGCGGTCTTGCGGGGCGTCTGCGGTGACGTCGCGCACCATGAGTACACCGTTGTCGGTCGGCACGAGCGCCTCGACTGCCGCGATCATTGGCCTTTGGCTCCCTGGTTCGTGGTGCGGCTGGTCGCCGGGGCAAGGCTGTGGTCATCGGTTGATCGCGACGTAGAACGGGTCTCCGTCGATGATGCGCTGTGCCTGGTACCGCTGCCGCCCGCACCGGCCGGAGCCAACCCGCGGCCGCCCCGCCTGAAGCCGGGAGTTTTGCATATACAAGATACGTGTATATTGAACGCATGCCCCGCTCGCCGCGCCCACCCATGCGCGAACCCTCGTACTTCGTCCTGGCCGCGCTGCTGGACGGTCCCCGCCACGGCTACGTGGTCATTCAGCGGGTCGCCGAGCTGTCCGGTGACCGCGTCCGCCTCGCCGCCGGCTCGCTCTACTCGGTCCTGGATCGGCTGCTCGGCGAGGGGCTGGTCGCCGTGACCGGCGAGGAGATCGTCAACGGCCGGGCGCGGCGGTACTACGCGCTGACCGACACGGGCCGCGAGGCCCTCAACGAGGAGGCGGCCCGGATGGCCGAGGCGGCCCGGATCGTCACCGAGCGGGCCGCCGCCCCGGCACCGCGTACGTTGCGGGTGCGTCCGGCATGAGTGACGTCCTGGAGCGCCGTTACCGGCTTCTGCTGCGCGTCTACCCGGCCGGCTACCGGCGCGAGCGCGCCGGGGAACTGCTCGACACGCTGCTGGAAGCGGCCGAGCCGGGCCGGACCCGGCCGGAGCCGCGGCAGGTCGTGGCGCTGATCCGGGGGGCGCTGCTGGTGCGCGCCGGCGGGACGGGCCCGCGCCGCGCCGCCGTCGTCGGCTGGCAGGGGGCGCATCTGGCCGCCGTCGCGATGCTCGCCGTGGGGGCCGTCCTCGCCGCCGATCGGTTCCTGCGCGAACTGGGCGGGGAGCCCGTGCCCTGGCTGCTGCCCGACGCCGTCGCCGCCGTCGCGCCGCTCGCCGCGCTGGTCGCGCTGCTGTCCGGCGCCGCGCCGCTGGCCGTGCCCATGCTGGTGGCGGCGGTCGCGGTCCCGGCCGTGCTGGACCCGACGGACCTGGTCACCCAGGCGTCGAGCGTTGTCTGGTGGGCGCCGGTGCTGGCCCTGCCCCTCGTCGTCGCCGGGCTTCGCCGCCCGGCCGATGTGCCGGCCCCGACCCGGGCGACGGCGAGCGTGGTCGTCGCCGTCTTCGTCGCCGTCAAGGCGCTGCAGATGTTCGCGACCCGGGCCGGCTCGGACATCCGCTCCGGGCTGCTGATGGCCGTGCTCGCCGCCGTGGTCACCGCGCTGCTCTGGCTCGGCTCGGCCGATCCGCGCCTGCTGCTCGCACTCGCGGGAACCGTCGCGGTCCGGGTCGTCACGGACGCCATCCGGCTGATCCACAGCGCGGCCATGCGCGGTGTACCGGACCTCGACCTGGTCGAGACGGCCGCCGTGTACCCGGTCGCGGGCGCCGTCCTCGTGGCCGCCGCCGTGACGATCTCACGCCGCCAGGCGCGCCTGTAACCGCGGCTCCCATCCGTTCACCGACCCGTGCGCGGCCGGTCGCAGACCGACGCGTCCCTTCCCGAAGGACCCGACGTTGCCGTTCACCCTGAGCCACCCGGCCGCCGTCATCCCGCTCGCCCGGCGCCCCTTGCTCGTCTCCGCCCTGGTCGCCGGATCCGTCGCGCCCGACGTCCCGTACTTCGTCCCGCTGGCGGGTGACAGCGCCGACAGCCTCCGCGGGCGACTGGACATCAACCTGACGCTCACCCACGACCCCGCGTCGGCCTGGTGGATCGACACCGTCCTGGCGGTACTGCTGCTGGTGGCCTTCCACGTGCTGCTGAAGCGGCCGCTCGCCGCCCTACTGCCGGTCGCCGCCGCGGGGCGCGTTCGATCGGCGGCCGCCGGATTCCGGTGGGGCGGCCGGAACCTGGTGTGGATCCCCGTGTCCGTGCTCCTGGGCGTCGCGACCCACCTGGTGTGGGACTCGTTCACGCACGGGGACGGGTTCTTCGTCGAGCATGTGCCGCTGATGCGCACCCCGCTGGCGGGCTCACTCGACGTGGCCCGCGCCCTGCAACACCTGAGCACGCTCGGCGGCGCCGCGGTCCTGGCCGGGTGGCTCGCCCGCTGGTGGCGCCGCACCCGCCCCGAGCCGGTCGAGCCGGGCACCGTCCTCGCGCCACGGCCCCGCTACGCGGTGCTGACCCTGATGACGCTCGCCGGCGCCACCGGTGCCGTGGTGAACGCCGTACGCGGCGCAGGCGACGGCGCGACCCTGGAGAGTCTCGCCGTGGCGGCCGCCGTCGGCGCGGTCGCCGGGCTTGGGCTCTCGCTCGCCCTGTACGCCGTGGGCTGGCAGCTGCACCGCCCGTTCGCCCGCCGCCGGGCCGCCGCGCCGGCACCGGCCGGCGTCGCGAGCCCCTGAGCGAGTCCACGATCGGCGGCCCCGCTACGCGGCGGTCTGGTACGCGGGCACGCCGAGCAGCTCGGCCACCGTCACGAAGCGGTAGCCGCGGGCCAGCAGCCCCTCGATCGTCGCGCGCACCGCGACGACCGTCTCGGCTCGGTCGCCGCCGCGGCCGTCGAAGCCGTCGTGGAAGATGAGGATCGCCTGCGGCCTCGTCCGTCAACGCCCCATTCTTCCTCGGCACCGTCGCCGGGGGGCATCGTGTCGGGCTGCGTCTCCGCCGCAGCGCCGGGCGAGGCGTTGCACGGTCGCGGCGGGGAACGGCGGGCCCGGCGGCGCCGGGCCGCAGGCGGCGATGACGCCTGCGGCGCCCACGACGACCGAGGTCCTCCGCCGAGGATTTATATGCGGCCCCGCGTCGGGTGACATGGGGTGACCAAGGGGAATCCCGGTCGGCCGTAGCGGCGCCGTGATGAACCCGGCCATCGCGCTCGGAGCGCTGCGGCGGTGATGCCGGCGCGCGAGCGACTTGTACTTGCATACTGCAACAATTAGTTTGGGTGGCGTGAAGATGTGATTCTGCCTCGGCGCGGGGTAGCCGCAGGGGCGAACCGCATCGAGACCGCTCTGCTGCGGTCCGGAAGGAGCTGGCTGTGGCTGGGATCGTGGGGCAGAGCCTGGCGAGGCGGCTGATCGCGTGGGGCGTGGACACCGTGTTCGGGCGGTCCGCCACGATCTGCCGATCAAGGTGGTCGTCAACAACAACAACAGCTTCGGGCAGATTCTCTGGGAGCAGATCATCCTGGGCCACCCCGAGTACGCGGTGCGCCACCGCGGCCCCGAGGGCGACTTCGCCGCCTGGGCCCGCGCGTGCGGCGCCCACGGCGTCAAGGTGACCGAGCCCGGCGACGTCGACGGGGCGATCCGGGCAGCGCCGGCGCGCCCTGGGCCGGCGCTGGTGGACTGCGACGTGAACCCGAACGGGCCGCCGATGCCCGGCAAGGTGAAGCGGAAGCACGGGCCATGCGGACTGAATACAAGGTCTTCGGCGTCGTCGCCGCGTTCCTCCTCCTACTCGCCGCCATGTACCGGTGGTGGACCGGCAGCGGCTCGCCGCACCCGGAGGGGGCCGGGAGGCTCGGCCTGTCCGGCGTCCTCGCGCTGCTGAGCACGGGCTACTTCCGGCTGTTCGCTTGCCGGATGCCGCCTCGCCCCGAAGATACGCCGGACGCGGAGATCGCCGACGGCGCCGGGCCGATCGGGTTCTTCGCACCGCCCGGCTTCTGGCCGTTCGGCCCGGTGCTGATCGCCGCGCTGCTGGCCCTCGATGCCGACCGCAAGCTCGGCGCGCACGCCTACGACCAACCACCGGTAGCGGGTTGCCGACAAGGAGGTTTGACGTGAGCCTGCACACCCCGCCGGACACGGCGGCCCGACAGGGCCTGCCTACCTTCCGGCCCGGCCAGAGCCCCGGCCGCGGCGACGCCGAGCGGTTCGCGCCCGTATGACCAGCTCGGATGCGACTGCAACCGCGCCCGCTCCGCAGGTGCTGCGGGAATACGCGCTGCTGGCCGACGGCCGCCGCGGAGCCCTCATCGGTCCGCGGGGTGACGTCGCGTGGCTGTGTGCTCCGGCCTGGGAATCCGACGCGGTCTTCACCAGCCTCCTCGGTGGTGGCGGCGGCTACGCGATCACACCGATCGATGAGCGGTTCGTCTGGGGCGGCTTCTACGAACCCGGCAGTCTGATCTGGACGAGCCGCTGGGTCACCACGGACGCGATCACCCACAGCCGCGAGGCGCTCCTGTTCCCCGGCGACCCGGACACGGTGACCCTGCTGCGTCGCGTCGAAGCGGTCGACGGCGGCGCGGCCGTGGACGTGTGGCTCGATGTGCGAGCCGGGTTCGGCCGCCATCCGCTGCGTGACCTTGTACGCGACGCGCAGGGCTGGACCGGCCGGGCTGGCGACCTGTACGTCCGCTGGCTCGGCGCCCCGCACGCCCGACCGGACCAGGCCGGTGCGCTGCGGGCCGAGCTGCGGCTGCCCTCCGGCGCCCACCACGATCTCGTGCTGCAGCTGTCGACCCGGCCGTTCGCCGGGCCTGCACCGGATCCGGATGCCGCATGGTCGGCCACGCAGACAGCGTGGCGGGCTGCCGTGCCGCCCGGTATCGACGGCATCGCCTGCCGCGACGCCCGGCACGCCTGCGCGGTGCTGCACGGGCTCACCGTGCCGGGCGGCGGGATGGTCGCGGCGGCCACGACGTCGCTGCCCGAACGAGCCGAGGCGGGCCGCAACTACGACTACCGCTACGCCTGGATCCGCGACCAGTCCTACGCCGGGCACGCCGCCGGCGTCGCCGGCGTGGATGGGCTGCTGGACTCGGCCGTGCATTTCGTGTCCCAGCGGCTGCTGGCCGACGGCTCCCGGATGGCCCCGGCATACCTCGCCGGCTCGGGTCGTGCGGTGCCGGACGAGCGCGAGCTCAGCTTCCTGCCCGGCTATCCCGGGGCACCGGTGCGCACGGGAAACTGGGTCAACCAACAGTTCCAGCTCGACGCGTTCGGCGAGGCGCTACTGCTGCTGTCCCTGGCCGCCGGGCGGGACCGGCTCGACACCGACGGCCGGCGGGCGCTGCACATCGCCGCGGACGCCGTCGCCGAGCGGTGGCCGGAGCCCGACGCGGGTATCTGGGAACTGCGGCCCCGAGCGTGGACCCATTCCCGGCTGATCTGCGTTGCCGGTCTGCGGCAGGCCGCGACGCAGGAGAGGGGGCCGGTCGCGGGCCGCTGGCGCGAGCTGGCCGAGCGGATCCTCGCCGACACCACCGCGACCAGCCGGCACCCGAGCGGCCGCTGGCAGCGGGCGCCGGACGACCCCCGCCCGGACGCGGCGCTGCTGTTCCCCGGCATCCGCGGTGCGGTGCCACCCGAGGACCCCCGCACCCGGGCCACGCTGGCTGCGGTGCGCGCCGAGCTGGCCGAGGACGGGTACGTGTACCGGTTCCGCGAGGGCGGCGAGCCGCTCGGGGACGCGGAGGGCGCCTTCCTGCTGTGCGGCTACGGTATGGCCCTCGCCGAACACCAGGCCGGCAACGCCGTCGCGGCCGGACGCTGGTTCGAGCGCAACCGGGCCGCCTGCGGGCCGCCGGGGCTCTTCGCCGAGGAGTACGACGTGCGGCAGCGGCAGCTGCGTGGCAATCTCCCGCAGGCGTTCGTCCACGCCCTCATGCTCGAAACCGCCGCGACACTGCCCGACCCGACCGAATGAGCTGGAGGAGCACGATGGTCGCCGTCCATGTTCCGGCACCCACCCGCCGCCCGGCCGCCGACATCGAAATCGACGTCGACGGCCTGCGACATGAACTCGAACACCGTGTCGACGGGGAGGTGCGTTTCGACGCCGGCTCCCGCTCGGCGTACTCCACCGACGCGTCCAACTTCCGGCAGGTGCCGATCGGTGTCGTCGTGCCGCGCACCGTCGAGGCCGGGGCCGAGGTGGTCGCGGTGTGCCGGGAGTTCGGCGCGCCGATCCTCTCCCGCGGCGGTGGTACGAGCCTGGCGGGGGAGTGCACCAACGTGGCGGTGGTCATCGACTGGTCCAAGTACTGCAACCGGCTGCTGTCTGTCGACGCCGAGCGGCGCACCTGCATCGTCGAGCCGGGCATCGTCCTGGACCACCTCAATGACCTGCTCCGCGATCACGACCTGGAGTACGGCCCGGAGCCGGCCACCCACAACCACTGCACGATCGGCGGGATGATCGGCAACAACTCCTGCGGCGCCACCGCCCAGCGCACGGGCAAGGTCGTCGACAACATCGAGCGCCTCGAGGTACTGCTCTACGACGGCACCCGCACGTGGGTCGGGCAGACCAGCGACGAGGAGTACGAGCGGATCGTCGCCGCCGGCGGGCGCCCGGCCGAGATCTACCGCCGGCTGCGACAGCTGCGCGACGAGCACCTGGAGCAGCTGCGCACCCGGTACCCGCAGATCCCGCGGCGCGTGTCCGGCTACAACCTCGACTCGCTGCTGCCGGAGCAGCACTTCCACGTGGCCAAGACCCTGGTCGGGTCGGAGGGCACCCTCGTCACCGTGCTGCGCGCCGAGCTGCGGCTGGTTCCGCGGGTGCCGGCCCGCAGCCTGGTCGTGCTCGGTTTCCCGGACATCGCCGCGGCGGCCGATGCGGTGCCGGACATCCTGCCGCACAAGCCGATCGCCCTGGAGGGCATCGACCACCTGCTCATCGCCTTCCAGCAGCGCAAGCACCTCAACCCGCACGCCTTGCAGTTCTTCCCGGACGGCCAGGGATTCCTGCTCGTGCAGTTCGGCGGCGCAGACCCGGCGGAGGCCCGGCGGCGCGCCGAGGACATGGTTCGCGCGCTCGGGCGCGACTCGGACGGCAAGGACGTCACGCACTTCGACGATGAGGAACACGAGCGGCAGGTGTGGCAGGTGCGGGAGTCCGGGCTCGGGGCGACGGCTCGCGTGCCCGGGCTGCCCGACACCTGGCCGGGCTGGGAGGACTCCGCGGTCGCCCCGGACCGGCTCGGGGACTACCTGCGGGACCTGCGCCGGCTGTACGACGAGTTCGGCTTCGGCGGCGCCAGCCTGTACGGGCACTTCGGCCAGGGCTGCGTGCACTCCCGCATTCCGTTCGACCTGGTTACCGCCGAGGGCGTGCGGGCGTACCGGACGTTCCTGGAGCGCGCCGCCGACCTGGTCGTCTCCTACGGTGGGTCGTTCTCCGGTGAGCACGGCGACGGCCAGCAGCGCGGCGAGCTGCTGCCGAAGATGTTCGGCCCGGACCTGGTCCGGGCGTTCGAGCAGTGCAAGGCGATCTTCGACCCCGGCAACCGGATGAACCCGGGCAAGGTCGTCACCCCGAACCGGCTCGACGACAACCTGCGCCTCGGCACCGACCTGCGGCATCCGGCCCCGGCCACCCACTTCGCCTACCCTGACGACGAGGGCAGCTTCAGCCGGGCCGTGCAGCGGTGCGTCGGCGTCGGCAAGTGCCGGCGCGAGGGCGGCGGGGTCATGTGCCCGTCCTACATGGCCACGCGGGAGGAGGAGCACTCCACCCGAGGCCGCTCGCGGCTGTTGTTCGAGATGCTCGACGGCACCGCCCGTGGCGGCGCGATCGGTGACGGGTGGCGCTCCGAGGCGGTCCGCGATGCCTTGGACCTGTGCCTGGCCTGCAAGGGCTGTAAGACCGACTGTCCGGTCAACGTCGACATGGCCACCTACAAGGCTGAGTTCCTCGCCCACCACTATCAGGGCCGGCTGCGGCCGCGGCAGCACTACGCGATGGGCTGGCTCCCGCTGTGGGCGGCGCTCGCCGCCCGCGCCCCGCGGATCGTCAACGCGCTGGCCCACGCCGGGCCCGTCGGTACCATGGCCAAGCGCGCCGCCGGTGTCGACGTCCGCCGGGACCTGCCGGTCTTCGCCAACCGGACGTTCCAGCGCTGGTTCCGCCGGCACCGCCCCGCCGCCACCGGCTCCCACGGCGACGTCGTGCTCTGGCCGGACACCTTCACCAATCACTTCGACCCCGCGATCGCCCAGGCCGCCGTCGAGGTCCTGCAGGACGCCGGCTGGTGGGTCGTGGTACCGCAGCAGGCGGTGTGCTGCGGGCTCACCTGGATCTCCACCGGCCAACTCGACACCGCCAAGCGGGTGCTGCAGCGCACCCTGGACATCTTGCGGCCGCACCTGCGTGCCGGCACGCCGATCGTGGGCCTGGAACCGAGCTGTACCGCCGTGTTCCGCAGCGACGCCCACGAGCTCTTCCCCGGCGACGAGGACGTGCAGCGGCTGCAACGGCAGACGTACACCCTGGCCGAACTGCTCCACGAGCACACACCCGGCTGGCAACCGCCGCGGGTGCACCGCAAGGCGCTCATCCAGACCCACTGTCACCAGCACGCGATCATGGGCTTCACCGCGGACCAGGCGCTGCTGCACGACGCCGGCGTGGATGCGCAGGTGCTGGACTCCGGCTGTTGCGGCCTGGCCGGGAACTTCGGCTTCGAGGAAGGGCACTACGAGGTATCCGAGGCTTGCGCCGAACGCGTGCTGGTACCGGCCGTCCGCGACGCCGACCCCCACGACGTGGTCCTCGCCGACGGGTTCAGCTGCCGGACCCAGATCGCGCAGAGCGCGACCGGCGGCCGGCGCGGCATGCACCTGGCCGAGCTGCTACGTGCCGGATTGCACGACGATGACGGCCGGGCCGCCCCCGAGCGATCCTGGGCGCCGCGACCCGCCCCACCGCGCATCCGCGCCACCGCCGTTACCGCGATCGCTGTCGGCGGCGCGGCCGTGGCGGCCGGTTTCGCGCTGGCCCGCCGCCGGCGGTGAGTGATCGGGAGCAACGGAATTCGTCATGGTGCCGACCTGGCTGACCATCCTGGCCTGGGCCGCGCTGGGCACCGGGGTGGTCTGCGCCGCGTGGATGCCGTGGGACATCTACGTGGCCGGGTACCGGCAGCGCATGCCGATCATGGAGGCGGTGTGGCCGGTGAACGCCCTGTACCTGGGGCCCTTGACGGTCTGGGCGTACCTGCGGTGGGCGCGGCCGATGTCACGGCGCTGGCAGGCCGAGCACGGCGACCCGCCCGGCAAGCCGCGTTGGGCGACCACGTCGGTCGGCGTGCTGCACTGCGGCGCCGGCTGCACGCTCGGCGACATCGTCGCCGAGACGGCCATCTTCCTGCTGGGCATCAGCATCGCCGGCCGGGCGATCTGGGCCGAGTACATCGGCGACTTCGTCCTCGCACTGGCCCTGGGCATCGTGTTCCAGTACTTCGCCATCGCCCCGATGCGTGGCCTGCCGCTCGGCAAGGGACTCGTTGTGGCCGCCAAGGCCGACGTGCTGTCCCTGGCCGCCTTCGAGGTCGGACTCTTCGCCTGGATGGCACTCATGGCGTTCGTCTTCTTCCCCGGACCGCATCTGCATCCCGACCATGCCGCCTACTGGTTCCTCATGCAGGTCGGCATGGCGGTCGGGTTCCTCACCGCCTACCCGGTCAACGCCTGGCTGATCAGGCGCGGCATCAAGGAGGCGATGTAGGTCAGGGGCACCCGCCCGCTCACGATGTGGTGCCCGTGCCCAGGCGCGTCGTAGACGGCGACAGCGGGGTGTCCTTACAGCGTCGTGCGACGCAGTTTGAGCTTGCGGGTGTCCCGTAGCTGGAAGTAGGGCGATCCGCCAGACCGTCAGAGCGGCGGTGCCCAAGCCGAGGGCCGACCCGGCTGTGCGAGCGGACCGGTGAAGACCACCAGCAGCACTGACCCCGGAGGCGCTGAGCCGGGTGGCGTGAACCACCGGTCCGCTGCCGGTTCCGTCCGGTGTTTGACCGATGGGGCGGAGGGTAGGCGATCCGGCGGAATGCGACTTCTCCTGTCGTGAGGCGGCCATGGGCGGATCACCGACGGTCGAAGACATCGACGCGCACGCATTCAGCGTACCCACGGCCGGCCCGGACGGTGCCGAGGAGGACGGCACCGCCACGACCATGGTGCTTGTGCGGGCCCGCGCCGCCGGCGTTACCGGGTTTGGCTACGCCTACGGCTCCGCCGCCGCGGCCCACTTCGTGGACTCCGAGATCGCCTCGGTGGCCGTCGGCCTGGACGAGATGGCACCGCCGGCCGCCGCGGCGGCGATGGGTGCCGTGATCCGCAACGCGGGACGGCCGGGTGTGGGCTGGATGGCGTTGTCCGCGGTGGATGTGGCGCTGTGGGACCTGCGGGCCCGCTTGGAACGGCTGCCGCTGTTCCGTGCGCTGCCGTCGAGCCACGACCACGTTCCGGTCTACGACAGGCAGGCGGATGACACCCGCTGCGGCGGCATCACCGGGCTGCTGGCCGTGGCCGGGCTGGCCGCCGGGCACGGGGTGGACCTGTCGGGGCACTGCGCGCCGGCGGTGTCGGCGCACGCGTTGCGCGGCGTGCCGCGGCGGCGTCACCTCGAGTGGTCGCGTTCTCCGTCATTGTGCAGGGCGCGTTGGTGCCGTCGGTTGCGCGCTGGTGCCGGGTGCCGATGCAGGTCGTGGACCCGGCGCCGTGGGCGCTCGGCATGCGTTTTCGGCATCAGCCGACCGGTACCAGCGTCTACCGGGTCGCCTCGGGCGCACCGGCCGACGGCCTGCGCATCGCCGAGCTGCCCAAGAGGGCGGGCTGTGGGTGAGCCTGGTGAGCCGCGACGGACGGCCGCTGCAGGTCGACCGGGACCTGCAGCTGCGGGAGTGCGATGAGGTGCGGGCCATCGTCGGCCAGGACGATACCGCGGCCCAGCGGGCCTTCTGCGGCCAGAAGTGAGTCACGTGGCGACGATGCTGGGCGTCGGGTCGTTCGCCGCCGCCACCACGGCGGCCGGCAAGGCGCTGGTGTTGTTTCTCGTCGCAGCGGTGGTCTTCCGGTTCACCCAGCGACGGGCCCTGGCCGATCTCGCCCCGTTCGACTGGGTGGTGGCCGCCGCGATCGGTGCGGTGATCGGGCGCACCGCGACTGCCCGCGACACCGCTTGGACTACTGGGGCCGCGGCGCTGCTGGCGCTGCTCGCCGCGCATGCGGTTATCGAGAGGCTGCGGTTCGCCGCCCCGCTGCGCCGCCTGCTCGACCCGCCGACGCGGGTGCTGATTCGCGACGGACGCGTCGACGAACGGGCCCTGCGTCGCAGCGGACTCACCCGCAGCGACCTGGATGCGGTGCTGCGCAGCCATGGCCATACGAGCGTGGCGACGGTCCGGCTGGCTGTCTTCGAGGCTCAGGGCGGCATCTCGGTGCTGGCCCGGCCGGTGCCTCCACCGAGTTCCGGCGAGCGGCAGTAAGCACGGCGGCCGGACGATCCGTCCGGCGCGGTCATAGCGTCACTGGCGCACACGAGCCCGGCCGATGGCCGAGCCCGTACAGTCGGCCTCGGGCGGTCTGCCGGGTCCTGCGGGGCCGTGGTGAGCTGGGACGAGGCCTGGCGCCTGTTCCGCCTCGACGGCTGGACCGGAGCGAAGCTTGCCGTCGGCCCGCACTCCTGCGGCCGGTGCCGATCGCCGGCCCCGCCGGCCGGAATCGTGGCCCGATCGCTGGACACTGCATCGGTGAAGCCGGCCGGACGGGGATCGGCGCGGCTCGTGGTGCAGGTGATGTCGGACGTCAGGGCGGTGTACCTGCGCGGTGACCTGGTCCGGGCCGACGATGCCCGGCTGTGGGACCTGCTCAGCGAGGACCCGGCCCGATGCATGCATCTCATGGTCGACGTCGGCTGGGTCGGCCGGCTCACCGCTGCGACCATCGACGTCCTCGTCCGCTCGGCACAGGACCGCGCAGCGGGGCGGCCGGACCTGCCTGGTCGGCGCCGCTGAACCTGTCCGCTCGGCATTGCGGTTGTGCGCGGGACGCCTCCATACTGCGGTGATTGCACTGTGCAGCTTTCTGTGCGCGTGCCCAGCTTGTCGCCCGGATCAACGGCACGCACAGTGCCGTCGGCCGCCCGGCCGTGCACTACGTGCATCGCCGGCTTGAGCCGGTCGACCTCGTGGCGCTGTTCCGGCTCGCTGACGTCTTTCTCGCGACGCCGTTGCGTGACGGGGTGAACCTGACCGCGAAGGCGTTCGTCGCTGCCCGCATCGACAACTCCGGCGTGCTCGTCTTGAGCGAGTTCAGTGGCGCCGCCGGCGATCTGGCCGATGCTGCCATCGTCAATCCGTATGACGTCGGGGAGCTCAAACGGGCGATCGCCGCTGCCGCCGACGCCGGCCGCGCGGTCGGCGACGATTCGGCGATGAGACGGATGCGTCAATCGGTACACCGGCAGGATGTGCGCTGGTGGGTCAGGCGCATGCTCGAAGTCCTGGACGGCGACCGGCCTCCGGTTCCCCGCCAGCGGGAAGCGGCCGTGGAGCTGGGCTGACAACTGGTCGCCAGTGGCGTGGCGATGCACAGCCGCTACAACATGTGAATGATTCGACACGAGCGAAGTGTTGTGACTGAGCAAATATTGCATACAGTGTGTTCGAGCCATTCGAGTGCTAAGGCTGGCCGGTCATGACGCTGTCGATCGACGTCCGGTCACGGACGACCGGCGAGATGGTGGTCGTCGTCCGCGGCGACCTCGGGACCGCGACCTCTGCGCAACTGGTGGGCTCGATCGACGCGCTGCTGCGGGCCCGGCCGGCCGCCATCAGTCTGGACCTCGGTCTCGTCACCTACGCCGATGCCGGCGCCGTCGGAGCGCTGCTGCAGATCCAGCGCAACTGCGTCGGCGTGGCCTGCCGGTTCAACGTCGAGCGGTTCAGTCCGGCATTGGAGCGTACGCTCGCGTCGACCGGCATGTCGGGGGCCTTGCCGCGCTTCCCGTGACGCTGGGCCGGATATGTGCAGATCGCAAGGGCTGCTGTGTGCTCTCGGGTCGAGTCGTCGATGGGGACCTGGTGACAGTCGTGTGACAATACTGTTCGGTTGCCAGTCTGCGCTGGAAGAGGATCCGCCTTCGTGGGCATGATGCTGCCATGGCTGGCGTGCTCCTGATCGAGGATGATGACCGCATCCGGCTGGCGCTGACGCTCGCGCTCGAGGACGAGGGCTATGCGATGCGGGGAGCCGGCAGCGCCGAGGAGGGACTCGAGGCGCAGGGCGCCGAGCCCGCCGACATCGTGCTGATGGACCTCATGCTGCCGGGTATGGACGGCTTCGCGGGCGTGCGTGCGCTACGTCGCCACGACGACGTGCCGATCGTCGTGGTGAGCGCGCGCGACGACACCCATGACATCGTCGCCGCCTTGGAGGCAGGTGCGGACGACTACGTGGTCAAGCCCATCGCGGTGAAGGAGCTGTCGGCGAGATTGCGCGCGTTGCAGCGCCGGTCCCGCGTCGCGGCGGCGGCGACGACAACCAAGGTGGGTGCCCTGGACATCACGCAGGAGGCCGCCGAGGTCCGGTTGCACGGTGAGCTGGTGGCGTTGACCCACACCGAGTTCTGGTTGTTGTGCGAACTGGCCGACCGCCCGGGTCAGGTCTTTTCACGGCAGCAGTTGCTGCGGCAGGTGTGGGAGTACGAGATCGGCGACGAGCGACTGGTGGATGTACACGTCGGCCGGCTGCGGCAGAAGATCGAGGACGACCCGCGGCGGCCCCAGCGCCTCGTCACGGTCCGTGGCATGGGCTACAAGCTGCAGCGATGAGACGGGCCGGACTTCAGACCCGCGTGGTCAGCGGGTTCGCCGTCGGCGCGCTGGTGCTCTCGGCGTCGATGGCGTTCGCGACATACCAGGCGACCCGCCGCTCACTGCTGGAGGGTCGCGAACGGGTGTCGGTCCGCACGGTCTCCTTCGATGCGCAGATCCTGCGCGAAGGTGTCCTCTCGGAGCACGCCGATCTGGTAGAACTGCTGCGTTCGCTCGACACCGGTGGCAATCGCCGGGCGGTGCTGTACCGAGACGGCGGCTGGTTCAGCCGGGCCGCCGACGACGGCGCCACCAAGGCGGTGCCCGAGAGCCTGCAGCAGCTGGTCCGGCACGGACAGGCCGGCAAACAGCTGGTCCGGGTCAATGGCGTTCCCGCCATCGTCGTAGGCGTGCCGCTGTGGGAGTCGACCGCCCTGTACGAGGTCGACCTCCTCCGTGAGCTCGACCGGACCCTCCGAGTGCTCAGCTGGGTGCTGACCGTCGTCGCGGCGATGACCGCGGCCGCCGGCGCTGCCCTCGGCTGGTACGCCGCCCGGTACGTCGCACGGCCCCTGCGATCGGTGGCGGGCGCGGCGCAGACCATCGCCGCGGGCGACCTCTCGGCGCGCCTGGACCCCGCCGTCGAGCCCGACCTTGCCCGGCTCACGGTGTCCTTCAACGACATGGTGGATCGACTGGCGAAACGGGCGGAACAGGACCGACGGTTCGCCGCGCACGTCAGTCATGAGCTTCGGTCGCCGCTGCAGACGCTCGCCGCCTCGGCCAGCGTCCTGACCCGGCGGCATGAGGCGCTGGATGACCGGACCACGACGGCGCTACGACTGATCGCCGAGGAAGTGGATCGATTCCAATGTCTCGTTGACGACCTGCTCGAACTGGCCCGGAGCGACCAACCGGCCCAACGCGCGGATGTCGACGTCGCGGCGGTCGCGCAGCGAGCCTGCCGAGCCCGCAATCTGCCGACCGGCCTGGTGACCGTCGAGGAGGGAACGTCCCCGTGCTGGCGCGTCGACGAGCGGCGGGTCGAGCAGATCATCGGCAACCTGCTCGACAACGCGGCGCGATACGGCGGCGGCGCGACGGCTGTACGCCTCACCACGGCCGCCGGCCGGTGCGTCATCGAAGTGGATGACGAAGGGCCGGGTGTGAGCTCGGATGACAAGGCCATCATCTTCGACCGCTTTGTCCGGGGCTGAGCCGCCCGCGCCCGTACGGCCGACAGCGGCACCGGCCTCGGGCTGGCGCTCGTCGCCCAATATGCGGCCGCGCATGGGGGTCGTGCGTCGGTGCTCGACCGGCCTGGCGGGGGCGCCCGATTCCGGGTCGAGCTCGACGGATACGGCTCATGACCGTTCCGAACCGTGCTCGTCTGATCGCAGTGGTGCTGCTGATTGCGCTCACCGCGGGGTGTGGCGTGCCGAGCGAGCGCACCCCGCGCCCGGTCACGGTGGCGGATCGGCCGCCGAGCGTCACGACTGGGACTTCGGCGGCCAGCCCTGCTCCCGGTGTCCCGGTCGAACTGCTCTATCTCATCCGCGACGCGGACCTGGTCGCCGTCCGCCGGCAGGCGGAGCGGGCCCCGACGATCGACCAGCAGATGCAGGATTTGCTGTCCGGTCCGACGGCGCGGGAACGTAACGATGGATACGTCAGCGCTCTCACCGGCATCACGGTCGCCGACGTGACGGTTGCGCACGACGGGAAGGTGACCATTGACGTCGGCGACCGGTCCGACGGTGCCGGGCGCAGCGACGAGGTGTTGGCATACGGGCAAGTGGTGTGCACGCTCACGAGCCGGGCCGATGTCGATGGCGTCGTGTTTCGCCATGACGGACAACCGCTGAAGGTCCCTCGAGCCGACGGATCGCTCACCGACGGCCCGCTCACCGCAGCCGACTATGCCCCACTCGTTGCGCCGTCCTGACCGATCGCCGACGACACCGACCGTCTTGTGTGGACAGTCGACAAGGGTGAGCGGCATGTCGGCGAAACTGTACCGGCTCTTGGCCATCGCCCGCGTGGACCGCGTCCTGCAGACCGCCAACGCACCGGTCGGTTGCCAGCCCCAGCACCGCGCCGACCGTCGGAGCCGGTCGGCTCCCGACACCGTCGATGGTGCCCGCGCGGCTGTCGCGGACGCCGAGCAGATCCGTCAGCGCGAAGCCTCCGCGCTCGGCTGATGCCGGGGACGGGCGATGGTGGGCGCATCCCCGGCGTCCATTGTCGCCTCCAATCCGAAACGGCGACCTTGAGTGTGCTCCCCAGGCGAGCTGACCCCGGACCCTGCATCAGCTGTGAAGCGTGATCCGGCCCTGCGGGCGCACCGCACAGTCATCGGATGACAACGCAGCATTACGCTCGTGCGCCGTGGCGCGTCTGACCAGGTACGCCACGGCGATGCGAGCTGGTTCGCAGGCCTCGCAGGAACTCAAACACCGGACGCTCCCTGAGCGCTCTCAGAAGAACTTTCGCCGGCGAAGCCGCGTCGCGGTGCCGAAGGCGCTGGCCGGCCCTCCCGATCGGCTGTACGTGGAGTGCCGGTATCCGGTGTCCGTGCGGCACTACCCGACGATGACCCCGCTAACCGGTGCGGTCATTGCCAGGCGGTATCGGGTAAGGGTGGAACGACGAAGGGCGGTGGGTGGTGGGTGTGTCGACAGGGCGCGGGCAACGGGAGCGAACGCGGCACCGTAGGGACTATCGGTGAGCCGGTTGTCACCGCTGCTCCGCTGGTGCGAGTCGGCCTTCGGCGGGCCGGCGCGGACTGGGATCGTGCTGATGTTCGGGGGAGTGCTGGCACTCGCCTCGGCGGACATCGGCATGGTTGGCGCGCTCGCCCGGCCGCTGGAGGCCGAGTTCGGCATCAGTCACGCCGAGCTCGGCCTGCTCGCAACGGTGTCCTCTGGTGTCGGGGCGCTTGTCGCACTGCCGATGGGGGTCTTCGCCGACCGTGTGGCCCGGGTGCGGCTGCTCGTGCTCACCGTTGCACTGTGGAGCGTCGCCCTGATCTTCGGGGGGATCGCGCCGTCGTACCTGTGGCTGCTGCTGTCCCGGCTTGCGCTCGGCGCCGCGGTGGCGGCGTCAGGGCCGCTGCTCGCCTCACTGCTGGGGGATCTCATCGTGGCGGAGGATCGGGCGAAGGTGTACGGCTGGATCCTCACCGGCGAGATGATCGGCGCCGGCGTCGGGCTGATCGTCGGCGGCGGTGTCGGCCTCGCGCTGTCCTGGCGTTATGGGTTCTGGCTGCTGGGTTTGGCGGGAGCGGGACTGGGCGCTGCGTTGTATCGATGGTTGCCCGAGCCGGCCCGTGGAGGCCCCAGTCGTGTGCCGCCTGGGGCCGTTGAGATCCCACAAGCTTCGCCCGTGACCCTGCGGGGCGCCGGCGCCGGAGCGGATCGGAGTGAGGCCGGGCAGGCGTGGCGTTCCCTGGCCGGGACGTTCGGCCTGTTGCTGCGCGTGCGGACCATCCGGCTTCTCGTGGTCGCCTCGTCGATCGGGTACTTCTTCTTCGCGGGTCTGCGCACATTCGTCGTTGTGTTCGTCATGGAGCACTACGGAGTCGGCGTCGGGGAGCTGATCGGCCTGGTCGTCGCTGTCGGGGCCGGTGGTCTGACCGGTGCGGTGCTCAGTGGCCGGCAGACGGACCGATGGCTGGCCCGCGGCCATAGCAACGCCAGGATCATCGTCCCTGCCGTCGCCTACGCCGCCACAGCGGTTCTGTTCGCCCTCGGCCTGCTCGCCAGCACCGTGCCGGTGGCTCTGCCGCTCTTCGTGGGCGGCGCGTTCATGCTCGGTGCAGCGAATCCGCCGCTGGACGCAGCGCGGCTTGACATCGTCGCGCCGTGGATGTGGGGACGCGCGGAGAGCATCCGCACGGTGCTGCGCCTGTCCGCCGAGGCTGGGGCACCCGTGCTGTTCGGCCTGCTCGCTGACTGGCTCGCCGGCGTGGTAGGCACCACCTACGGGGTCAACCTGCGCGACACCTTTCTGCTGATGCTGTGGCCCCTTCTCGCCAACGGCCTCGTTATGCTTCTGGCTCGGCGCACCTACACGGCGGACAAACAAGCTGCCGACGCGGCCGCGCGTGCCCGGGGCGCGCCCTGACAAGAGCTGATTCATTTGGGCCGTAAGCCATGCCGGCGGCGCACCGCGCCTCGAAACGCCCGGGAATGGCAGCGCCTCAGCATCGGCCGGCGACCGGCCAACGGCCGGGGTCATTGGGCAGTCGACACTCGCCCAGGGTCGTTGTGTTCCACCGCCTCGATAAGCACGTTAGGACCAACCAGACCGTTGGGGACGGTGCGCGCCTCTTCCAGTACGGCGGCGCCGTCGTTGACCCGCCACAGCACCTCAACCAGAATTTCCGCCGCCGTCGGTAGCCCCTCCACACCGAGTAGCGAACCATCCGTGCGCCGTTCCCCGCCGCCTTCCTCGGCCGGTTCACCTTGGCCCTCACCACGATCGACGCCAGGTGAGGCTGCGGAGCGGTTGATGAGGGGTCCGGCGTGGCCTGGATCGGCGAAGGTGGTGGACAGCACGATGTCGTAGCGGCAGTTGGTGGCTTTGGCGATGGACATGCGCAGCCAGCGTCGGGTGTAGGCGGGGGCGGAGCAGTCGTCGGCGAGGCGAGTTGGTCCTAGCGGGGCCGTGGTGCGCGGGGGCCGGGAGCCAGCGGACTCGAGGTGACACTGCCGGGAGCATTGAGATGGGTGCGGACGTCGCGGAGGGATCGTCCGGTGTTGGCCTCAGCGGCCGGTCGAACAGGCTGGCGCCGGCCAGCGAGAAGTCGCGTGAGTGTTCAGCAGGAGGTGGACGAGGTCGCGTTGGGCGTCTGTCGCGCACGCCTCGGGGGTGGTTTAGATGCGGATCTCGGTGGCCATGGCGGCCAGGACGCGCGCCTGTGGCAGGAGCGCTCGTGGTCCGCGGCGCAGGAGCGCCCGCGCGTCGGCCAGCAGCTGGCCCTCGATCGAGGGCAGCGTCCCGGCGACCACCGCGGCGGCGGCCCGCGCGAATGCTTGCGGGTGACCCGGTCGGCCTCGACGTGACCATAGCTGACGGTGCCGATCCGGGCGGCGACGGGGAGGCGGTCGTGGCGTCCGTCGGCGTCGTCGAACAGGTGCGGGCCGTCCACGATCCTGGGCCGCTCCAGGGACAGCCCGAGCCAGAACTGCCGCTCGGCGCGGACGCTCTCCAGGAACCAGGCGAGGCGCTTACCACCGACCTGCATGGCGGTGTCGCTCATGGCGAGCGCCGCATCGAACGCGGCGCGCTGGGCCGGGCCGGCGCCGACTTCGTCCGCCCGGATGCGCCGCGGGAACACGAGCACGACGCACACACGCGTGATCTTGGCCCATTCAGGGTGAAGTGCCCGGGGCAGATGCCCCGGCCCGGGAGGCGCTGCGGCACCCGCGGCGGCGCCGGCCGGGTGGGTGCGATCCGGTTGTTCGACGGCGGTGGCGTGGTGTCATCGGTTCGTCATGTGTCCTCGGTGTGTTCGTCATGGCCGGCCCGGATGCTGGAGGCTCGGGCCGGCTGCGCGCTCTGCGAGACGCGTCGCCGGGCGGGTTGCTGCCGTAGGCTCGTGTCTGGTGTGCCGGGAAGTCTGGTCGGCGTGTTGGTGCCGATCGACCCCGGAGGATGGTTGTGAACGGTGTGTCTGTGCGGTGGGTTCCGTCCCGCCGGGTTGCCGAGGTGCTGCGGACCGAGACTGCGGGCGGGGTGTTGTTGCTGCTCGCCGCGGTTGTGGGGTTCGGGTGGGCGAACTCGCCGTGGGCCGGTGCGTACGGTCGGCTCGGCGGGTGGCGGGTCGGGCCGGCGGTCTGGCATCTGGACCTGAGTCTGGCGGCGTGGGCGGCTGACGGGCTGCTCGCGGTGTTCTTCTTCGTGGCAGGTCTGGAGCTCAAGCGCGAGCTGGTGGCCGGGCAGCTGCGCGATCCGCGCCGGGCGTTGGTGCCGGTGGCTGCGGCGGTCGGCGGGATGGCGGTGCCGGCGCTGCTCTACGTGGCGGTGAACGCCTCTGCGGCCGCGGGGGATGTGGGTGGTTGGGCGGTGCCGACGGCCACCGACATCGCGTTTGCGCTGGCGGTGCTGGCGGTGGCCGGCTCGCGGGTGCCGCCGGCGTTGCGGATGTTTCTGCTGACGTTGGCGGTCGTCGACGACCTGCTGGCGATCGGGATCATCGCGGTCGCCTACACGGCCGGGCTGGCGGTGGTGCCGCTGCTGGCCGCGGGGTTGCCGCTGGCGGCGTTCGCGTGGCTGGCCCGTCGGGACGGCCGGGCGGCCGGCATCATGCTCGGGCCGCTCGCGGTGGCGGTGTGGCTGTTGGTGCACGCGTCCGGGGTGCACGCGACGGTGGCGGGGGTGCTGCTGGCGTTCACGGTGCCGGTGTCGCGTACAGGTGGGCCGGACGCGGCGGGGCGGCTGGAGCACCGCTGGCGGCCGGTGGCGGCTGGGTTCGCGGTGCCGGTCTTCGCGCTGTTCGCCGCCGGGGTCCCGCTCGGGGGCGCCGGGTCGCTGGGGGCGGCGCTGCGGGAGCCGGTGACCGTTGGGGTCCTGGCCGGGCTGCTGCTGGGCAAGCCGGCGGGGGTCCTGGCGGCGACGTGGCTGGCCCGGCGGGTGACCGGCGGGCCGTTGCCGGGCGGGCTCGGCTGGGTGGACCTGGCCGCGGCCGGGTTGCTGGCCGGGATCGGGTTCACGGTGTCGCTGCTCATCGCCGAGCTCGCGTTCGCGGCCGGGGCGGCCGCCGGTGCGCAGGCTCGGCTGGCGGTCCTGCTGGGCTCGTGCCTGTCCGCGGCTGCGGCGATGGCGGTGCTGGCGCTGCGTCGCCGCCGCCGATCGCCGGCGGCGGCCGGCGAGCGGGTCGCGGTCGGCGGGGGTGCCTGAGATGGGGCGGGATGAGGCCGGAGCGGCCGGTGGTCAGGACCGGTCCGGCGCGGGTGGCGGCGGGACGGTGCGGCGGCCGACCGAGGTCGGTTCGACGGCGCACGGGCCGGTGGAGTACCGCCTGGAGCGCCGCGGCGACGACGTGTTGCTCGTGTTGCACGGTGGGCACATGCGGGCCGGGCTCGCGCTGGGCGAGGACGCGTTCGCGGCGGCCGGGCTGAGCATCCTGGCGCCGTCGCGGCCGGGCTACGGCCGCACGCCGGTGCAAACAGGCCCGACGACCGAGGCGTACGCCGATGCGGTCGCCGAGCTGTGCGACGGGCTCGGCGTCGCCCGGGTGGCGGCGGTGGTGGGGATCTCCGGCGGCGGGCCGACCGCGGTGGTGATGGCCGCCCGCCACCCGCAGCTGGTGCGGCGGCTGGTGCTGATCAGTGCGGTCGGGCCGCTGCCCTGGCCGGGCGCGCGGACCCGGGCCGGTGGGCGGGTGGTGTTCGCGCCTGGGGCGGAGGCGGTGACCTGGGCCGGCGTTCGGCTGATGCTGCGGGCCGGTGGCCGTCCGGTGTTGCGGAGGCTGGTCGCCGGGGTCTCGTCCGCGCCCGGGGCGGCGGCTTGGGCCGGGATGTCGAGCGCCGACGAGGTGATGCTGCTGGAGCTGTTCGGGGCGATGCGATCCGGTCGCGGGTTCGTCCGCGACCTGGAGCCGGCCCCGGACCTGTGCGGGTCGGTGACGCAGCCGGCACTGGTCGTGGCGTCTCGAACCGACGGCGGTGTCCCGTTCACGCACGCCGAGGCCCTCGTCGCCGCGCTGCCCGCAGCGGACCTGGTGGTGAGCTGCGCGGCCGGGCACTTCGTGTGGTGCTCGCCGGACTGGCCGGGGATCGCCGAACAGATCGTCGCGTTCGTCCGCGCCCCCTTCCGGTAGCGGCCGGTCAGGCGAAGGCGAAATAGCGCAGCCACAGGTACACCGCGGAGATGCCGACGGTGACCCCGGCGGCGACGAGGCCGTACTTCGTGAACTGCCAGAAGCTGATCCGCTGCCCGGCCCGTTCGGCCAGGCCGAGGATGACGACGTTGGCCGCGGCGCCGACGGCGGTGGCGTTGCCGCCGAGGTCGGCGCCGAGCGCGAGGGCCCACCACAGCACGTGCGGCCCGCCGGTGCCGCCCTGGGCGGCGGCCAGGTCGGCGACGATCCGCGGTCACCACGACGAGGATGACCATGACCGGGAACGGCCGCCCGCGGGCGCGTTTGGCCGCCCAGATGGCCAGGTACTCGAACGCGAGTTGAAGAGCATGGCCGCGGAGACAACGTCGGCCCGCAGCTCCTCGGCCGCCGGCCTGAATACGCCCCCGCTTGCGCCAGATCTGGCCGATGAGCGTGCGTCGAACGGCGGTCTGGAATACTCCTTCGATGGCGCAGGTACCGACAGACCCCTTCGCCGGAGTTGACACGTCGTGGCGTACGTGTTTCCTCCTGGCCTGGGAGGCATTTCAGGCAGGCAGCATTCCGGTCGGTGCTGTTCTCGTCGACGCAGACGGCAAGATGGTCAGGTCCGGTCGCAACCGTTGTAATGACAAGACGGGACCGGCCGGGCACATCGCCGGCAGCTACATCGCCCACGCGGAGATCAACGCACTGGCCACATTGCCGCCCGGCGACTACACCGATCACGTCCTTTACACGACGCTTGAGCCTTGTTTCCTTTGCACTGCGGCGTTGCGGCACAGCCATGTCGGCGTCGTCCGGTTCGCCGCCCCCGACCCCGTGTGGAAGGGCGTCGAGCGACTGCCGGATCTCAACCATCAGATGGCACGACGGTGGACGCACCGAGAAGGCCCAATCGGTGGCCACCTGCAAACATGGGCGGTCCTGCTGCCCCTCATCTCAGCGGTGGAACGGGAGGTTCTCTCTGTCCAGCAGGAGCACGCCGTCGCCATGCCGGAGATGCTCTCGCTCGCGCGCGAGTGGGCTGGAACAACGGCCGACCGCCTTCGTGATCTCGACCTCGACTCGGCACTCGCGCAGGCATGGCGAACAATCACGTCCCGCCGACGCTGAGTTGGTCCTGCGGGTCCGCGGTAGGCATCCGCTCATCGCCGCAAGTCCCGCGGTCATGTCGAATCGGATGCCGTCACGGCATCAGGCTGATCCGCCGGGCCGAGTCTCGGCCGACGGCGAAGGCGAGGTACAGCTACGTGGGGCCCCCTGAGCTGCGCGACCGAGTATCGAGCGACCCTTGCGGCCGCGGGTGACCATCCCGTCCGGGTCGTCGCACGCGAGCGGGACCGGGAGCGGCTGCCCGACGCCGTCCCCCCGGCTCTAGGCGAGCGGGCCCGCAACACCATCAGCAGCCCTGATACCGAACGCTGACAGCCGGACAGTGTCCCGTTGCCGACGGACGGTCACGAATCGGTCAACATAATTGGAGGGCATGTCCGATACTCAGCGCCACGCCATCGTGCTCGGGGGCAGCATCGCGGGGCTCACCGCCGCCCGCGCCCTGCTCGACTCCTTCGAGCGCGTCACTGTATTCGACCGTGACACCCTGCCCGACGGCCCCACGCCGCGCCGCGGCGTCCCCCAGGCCGAGCACGCCCACGGCCTGCTCGCGCGCGGCCGGCAGGTCATCGAGGAGCTCTTCCCCGGCATCGTAGACGAGCTCGCCGAGCAGGGCGCGGTCCCGCTCGACCTGCAGCGCGACGGCGTCTGGGTCTTCGGCGACCGGCCCGCACCCCGCGCCGTCTCCGGCCTCGCCGGGCTCTGCGTCAGCCGGGCGCTGCTCGAGTCCGTGCTGCGCCGGCGCGTCGCGGCGCTGCCCGGCGTCGTCGTGCTCGACGGTCACGAGGCCACCGGTCTGCTGTATGACGGCGCCCGGGTCACCGGCGCGACCGTGCGGCCCGCGCACGGCGCCGAGCACGAGGTCCACGCCGATCTCGTCATCGACGCCACCGGGCGCGGCAACCGGGGCGTGACCTGGCTCGCCGCGCTGGGCTTCGAGCGGCCGGCCGAGGAGCGCATCGACGCGGGCACGGCGTACGTCTCCCGCGACTACCGCCGCGTGCCCGGGCGCGAGGACTTCGCGGCGATCCTGAACGCGCCCGGCGGACCCGCGCGGCCCTACGGCGGCATCGCCCTCGGCGTCGACGGCGACCGGTGGATGGTGACGCTGCTCGGCGTCGGCGCCGAGCAGGCCCCGCCCACCGACCCCGACGAGTTCCTCGCGTTCGCCGCCAAGCTGCCCGACCCGCGGCTGCACCGGCTCCTGGCCGAGTCGGAGCCGCTGGGCGACCCGGTGCGGCTGCGGCTGCCCGGCAGCGTGCGGCGCTACTACGAGCGACTGACCCGGCTGCCCGAGCGGTTCGTGTCGATCGGGGATGCGGTGTGCGCGTTCAACCCGGCGTACGGCCAGGGGATGACGGTCGCCGTCGCGCAGGCCCGCGCGCTCGGGCTCGCGGCCCGCGACGGCATCGACGGGCTGCCGCGCCGCTTCTACGCGCGGGCGGCCCGGATCGTCGACGTCCCCTGGGACATGTCGGCCGGCGGGGACCTCGCCTACCCGGACGTGGAGGGGCCGCGGACGCGGCGGATGGCGTTGCTGAACGCGTACGTCGCCCGGGTACAGCGCGCGACCGGCGTCGACGCGGCCGTCGCCCGGCGCTTCCTCGAGGTCTCGAACCTCATGCGGCCGCCGCAGTCGCTGCTGACCCCGGCGATGGTCGCGCGGGTGCTCCGGGCTCAGCGCGCCAGCACGGCCCAGAGCGCGACGAGCGCGAGCAGCAGGGCGACCGCCACGATCGGCCAGTAGGTGCGGGAGACGCCGGCTTCGGGTGCCGGCTCGGGCTCGGGGGCTCGGACCGGCACCGGGGGCGTCTCCACGGCCGGCCGGGGAGCCGGTGCCGGGACCGACATCGGCACGGGCGCCCGGGCCGGCACCGGGCCCGCCTCCTGGGCGCGTCTGATCAGGCGCGCCACGCGCTCGCTGGCGGCGCGCAGCCGGGCCGCCTCCTTGCCGGTCAGCTTGCGCCCCGAGATGATGCCGCAGGCCTGGGCGACGGCGACGACCAGCACCGGGTTGCCGACCAGCTCGCGGTGCCCGGTGAACAGCGCGGCGATCATGTTCCGGTCGACCCGCAGACCCGGCGCGAGGCGGTGCGAGCGGATGACCTCGGCCAGGTAACGACGGGCGCTCTTGGTGCGCCGCTTCGGCAGGTCCCGGCCCCGCGGGCGCTTGCGGCTGCCGCGGTGCTCGGCCCGGGCGACCATGGCGCTCAGGGCGGCCACGAGCGACTCGACGGCGTCGTCCGCTTCCTGCCACCGCCGTGTTCCAGCATCCGACAACCCCCGCGCCCCCCTTTCCCCGGTCAACCTTCCAGATTCGGGGGCGTATCGCCAATCGGCAGCCACATCAGAGTGGCGGGGTAGAGGGCCTCGGCGGTGGTGAGGGCGTCCTGTGCGGAGCCGAACACGGCCACCTCGATGCGCCCGTCGGCCAGGAACCAGCTCGTCACCGCGTGCCCGGCCAGCTCGTGCCCCCAGGCGACGATCGAGGGGTGGCCGTCGTCCTCGGGATCGGCGACGATGCCGAACAGCCGCGGCGTCTTGTCCAGCACGTTCACGCTCGTCATCCCGTTCGTCTCGGCAGAATGCACATGCAGGTGCAGAGTACGACGGGAATTCGGCTGCGGGCCGCCGCGCGGGCGGGACGCGGCGCGCTGGAGTAATGCGTGTCCCTCTCACGTGTCCGCGCATCAGTAACCACGGTGCCCCGGCTGCGAGGCCTCAGGGCAATGCGCGCGGCCCGCACATGACCACGAGCGGCCCGGCCGGCGTGGCGGCGATGAGCCGGGGTCGTACGGGTGCCGATTTCCCCGAGTTCGAAGCGCGTCAAGACAACTCGGGGCGGGTATCGATGGGTGCATGGCAGAGAGCGAGAGCAGCAGCACCAGGACCGTCGTCGTGGCCGCGGGCGCGAACCTGGCGATCGCGGTGGCGAAGGCGGTGGCGGCATTGGTCACCGGGTCGGCCGCCCTGTGGGCCGAGACCATGCACTCGGCGGCCGACACCGGCAACGAGGTGCTGCTGTGGCTCGGCCTGCGCCGCTCCAAGCGCGAGCCCGACCGCCGGCACCCGTTCGGCTACGGGCAGGAGCGGTACTTCTGGGCGTTCCTGGCCGCGCTCGGGATTTTCCTCGTCGGCGGGCTCCTGTCGATCGCCGAGGGTGTGCGCAGCTGGCTCGTGCCGGAGCCGCTGGAGAGCCCGTGGGTCGGCATCGGGGTGCTCGTGGTGTCGGCGGGGTTCGAGGGGTACAGCTGGCTCACCGCCCGGCGCCAGCTGCGCTCGGACGCGCGGGCCCGCCGCCGCTCGGTCCGCGAGCACCTGCGGCACGCGTCCGACCCGAGCGCCACGACCGTCTACCTCGAGGACTCCGCCGCGCTCATCGGCATCGCCCTGGCCCTGATCGCGCTGGTGCTGCACATGGTGACCGGTTGGGCCTGGTGGGACCCGGCGGCGAGCATGGCGATCGGCGTCCTGCTCGCGGTGGTGGCGTGGCTGCTCGCCCGCCGCTCGAAGGCGCTGCTCATCGACGCCGCCGCGCCCGACGACGTGATGGAGACCCTGCACGAGGCGATCGGGCCGCAGCCGTGGATTCACGAGGTGCGCGAGCTGCGGGCCGTGTACGTGGGCCCGTCCCAGCTGCTCGTCACCGTGAACGTCGAGCCGTGTGCGGATGTGCGCGCCCGCCCCGGCGCCGAGCTCGTCGGCCACGTCACCGAGCTGCGCACGCGGCTCCTGCGCAACCCGGCCGTCGCCGACGCGGTGATCACCGTCGTGTGACCGCCGCGTGGTATCTCTAGCCGATGCCACAGACGGTCCTCTATCTCGTGCTGCTCGTGACCGCCGGCGTGGCGGGCGCCGGCCTGCCCCGCGGGCGCCGGCTCCCGCCCGCGACCGCCGCGCTGTTCGCGCTGGTCGCCGTCGTCTCCGGGCTGCAGCTGACGGCGGCGCCGGCCCTGTTCGACGCGCTGCGCCGCGACCGGACCGCGATCGCGCACGGCGAGGTGTGGCGGCTCGTGACGTCGTGCCTCGTCCAGGACGGCGGCTGGCCGGGCACCGTCTTCAACCTGCTCGCCCTGGCCGTGCTCGGCACGATGGCCGAGCGGCTCTGGGGCACGGCCCGGTGGCTGCTGCTGGCCCTCGTGGTCCAGGTGCTCGGCGGCCTGTGGGGCCTGGTGGTCCAGCCGGTCGGCGGCGGCACCTCGCTCGTCGACTTCGGCCTGGCCGCGTCCCTGGCAGTCGCGGCCCTGACGCTCGGATCTGTGCCCGGGCGGCGCGTGGCCGCCGCCGTGACGCTCCTCGCCGCGCTGGCGCTGCTGGTGCTGGGCGACATCCACGGCGGCGCGGCGACGCTCGGGGCCGCGGGCGGTGCCCTGCTCGCCCTCCAGCGCCGCCGGACTACGCTGACGCGATGGCCGAGATCACCGGGGCGTTCGAGATCCACGTGACCGTCGAGGCGCGGCACGGCGCGGATCTCGCCCGGTTCGCGCAGCGGCTCAGGCCGGACGGGTCATGGCGCGCCGGCCATAGTGTTTGCGCAGGTCCAAGCTGGTCATGCGGTCGAGGACCCGGTCGGGCAGGAACCGGGCGGCGCCGATCAGGAACGACGCCGTCCGGCCGATCGTGTAGCGGGTGCGGGGATTGCGGTCGGTGACCGCCTTCGCGATCCGGCGGGCCGCGACCTCCGCGGTGACGCCGGCCGCCGTGAACGCGGCGGCGTGCGAGGGCAGCGCCCGCATCATGTCGCCGTAGCGGGCGGCCAGATCCGGGGTCATCCGCCCGCCGAGCCGCTCGATGCCCGCGATGCCGTGCCCGGCCATCGCGGTCTGCACGCCACCCGGTTCGACGACCACGACCCGCACGCCCTGCGGGCCGAGCTCGTTGCGCAGCGCGTCGCTGATCGCCTCGAGGGCGAACTTGGTGCTGGCGTACGGCCCGTAGCCGGCCATCGAGATCCTGCCGTTCAGCGAGGTGATGTTGACGATCCGGCCCTTGCTGCGCAGGAGCAGAGGGATCAGCGCCTGGGTGATGGCGACGTGCCCGAGGACGTTCACCTCGAACAGGCGCCGCCAGTCGTCGAGCGGTGTCACCTCGACGGGCCCGGCCCCCGGGATGCCCGCGTTGTTGACCAGGGCGGCCAGCGGCCGCGGGTCCTGGGCGAGGCGCTCGGCGAGCGCGGCGATGTGGCCGGGGTCGGTGATGTCGAGGATCACGGGCTCGACGCCCGCGGCGCGCAGTGCGTCGCCGTCGCGCTCCTTGCGCACGCCGGCGAGCACGTGGAGTCCGCGGCGGGCGAGCTCGCGGGCGGTGGCCGCGCCCATCCCGGTGGAGGCGCCGGTGACGACCATGAGCTGCCGAGTTTCAGATGACATTGTCACCTGAACCAGGGTGCCGGATTGAGATGACATTGTCAACTGAGGCGGACGACAGGCACCGAAGCGTCGGTGCCGGTCGCCATGCATGCCATCATGTGCGGGTGCGTCGGGCCTGCATTGCGGCATTGGTACTGCTCGGCTCGGCCGGATGCGACGGGGCGCAACCCGCGGGCAAGCCGCCCGCGATCGCCACGTCGGCATCGCCGTCGAAGCTCGCCCTGCCGGCTGTGGGCATGTGCCACGCGGGCCAGGCGCTGGACATGCACGACTACCGCGCGGTCACGCTCAACCCGACCGACTGCGCCAACGAGCATCAGGCCGAGATCGTGCGCGTCGGCCGCCTCACGACACCGCCGGAGAACAAGACGCGTGAGGTGTACGCCGACTGCGACACGGCCGCCCGCGAGTACGTCGGCGGGGACTGGCACGAGGGCCGCCTGGGTATCGCGGTCATCGTGCCGTCGACGGACGAGTGGAACGCGGGCGCCCGCGAGTACCGCTGCGCGCTGTTCGAGTTCGCCGCCGACGACTTCACGTCCCGGCAGCGCACCGGCAGCCTGAAGGACGGCCTGCGCGGCACCCGCCCGCTGGCCCTGACGTGCGTGGACGTGCTCGCGATCCCGGACGGGCAGGGGTGGTACGAGAGCATCGACCGTCTGGTGACGCAGGCCTGCGACACCAAGGCCGCGGCGTTTCTGGGCGAGTCGAAGGCGAAGTTCGAGAGCCGCACCGACCTGCGCGTCGTGCCGACGGGCGGCAACCCGGACCGGTGGGGACTCGGCGATCGCACGTCCCACTGCTACGTCGTGACCCGCCCCGACAACCGGGTGACGAAGTCCCTGAAGGGCAGCGCCCCGCACTGAGCGCTGTCCACCGGGCCGTGCGTCGTTCGTCGAGCACGACCTGAGCCCGTCGACAGCGTCGCCCACGCCGGCACGATCCCGGGGCTCTCACGCGTTGCGGTGGCGCTGGTAGTGGCGGGCGACGCGGGCGCGGTTGCCGCACGACGGCTTGCACCAGGCCTGGCGCGGATCGTCCTGCAGAAAGTAGCGCACGCAGCGCGGGGCCGGGCACGCGCGCAGCCGGGCGACGTCGGGCCCGGCGAGGAACCTGATGGCCGCCTCGGCCAGTGTCGCGAGCAGGCGGTCCTCGGCCGTGGTCGCGGTGATCTGCAAGGTCAGGCGCGGCGCTTCGTCGGGCGGCCACTGCAACATCGGTGGTCCGAGGCCGGCGGCGGCCGCGTTCAGCCGGGCCAGCGCCGTTTCGACGTCGATGAGGTTCCGGGCGTCCGCCCGGCTCGGCTCCGCGGGGCGGACGGCCCGCGCGAACAGCGACCGGACCGCCGCGCGCAGCTGCGTCACCCGCAGGCGCAGGTCCTCGGTCGCGGGCGCGGCGCCGAGGTCCGGTTCCGCGGCGAGCCAGCCGGCCAGGCCCTCGACGGTGTCGAGGTCGTCCGCCATGCCGCCGTCGCCGTCGTGGCGGATCGTGCTGACCAGGGAGAGCGAGAGATTCCAATGTCTCACACGACAATGGTACGGTACCTAACGTCAGAACGTATCGAAGCCATTAGGCAACGGGGGTAGACCGTGCTGCTGCTTGCGCACATCAGTGACCTGCACCTCGACGGCTCCGAGCGCAGCCTCGTCCGGGCCGGCAACGTCATGGACCACCTGCGCGGACTGCCGCGGCCCGTCGACGCGCTCCTCGTCACCGGCGACATCGCCGACAACGGCGCCGAGGGCGAATACGAGGCCGCCGCCCGGCTCCTGGCCGCGCCGTTTCCGGTGCTCACCTGCCCGGGCAACCACGACATCCGCGCCGCGTACCGCAAGGCGCTGACCGGCGAGCCCGCCGCCGACGGCCCGATCAACCGGCGTCACCGGGTCGGCGGCCTGGAGGTCCTGATGTGCGACTCGACCATTCCCGGTCGCGACGAGGGGCTGCTGGACGAGGAGACCCTCGCGTGGCTCGGCGGCGCGCTCGACGAGCTCGGCGACACCCCGGCGGTGATCGCGCTGCACCACCCGCCGGTGCCGCTGCACCACCCGCTGCCCGACTCGATGCGGCTGCAGCGGGAGTCCGCGCTGGCGGACCTGCTCGGCCGCCACCCGAACGTCCTCGCCGTCCTCGCCGGTCACGCGCACACGGCGGCGGCGGCAACCTTCGCCGGGCGGCCGGTGCTGGTCGCGCCGGGCGTGACCTGGACGCTGCGGCTGCCGTGGGAGAGCGAGCACCTGGCGGATCTCGACGCACCGCCCGGGCTGGCGTTCCACGCCCTCGACGACGCCTGGAACATCGTCACCCACTACCGCGTCGTGCGCTGATGCGCGCGCACGTCGCCGCCTTCCTGGTGGCGATCCTGCCGCTGATCGCCATGCCCGGCGCGAGCCTGACGCTGCTCACCCAGCGGGTCGCCCGCGACGGCGCACGGCACGCGACGCCCGTCATCCTCGGCACCGTCACCGGCCTGTACGTCCATGCCACCCTCGCCGCCGCCGGGCTGTCCGCGCTGGTGATGCGCTCCAGTGCGGCGTTCGCGGCGGTACGGCTCGCGGGCGCCGCCTACCTGATCGGGCTCGGCATCTGGACCTGGCGGGCCAGGCCGGTCGCCGCCGCGGCCGGTGAACCGGGGCGGCGCCCGGCCTATCTGCAGGCGCTGCTGGGCAACGTGCTCAACCCGAAGGCCGCGGCGATCTTCCTGACCCTGGTGCCGCAGTTCCTCGACCCCGCCGCGGCCCTCCTCCCGCAGCTCCTCGTCCTCGCGACCGCGCAGGCCGCCCTGATCACCGTGTGGCTGCTCGGCTGGGCCGTGCTCATCGGCCGCGCCCGCCGGTCGCTGCGCTCGGACACCGCGAGCACGATCGTCCGGCGGATCGCGGGCGCGGTGCTCGTCGGCCTCGGCATCCGCGCCGTGCTCGCGTGAACGCTCCCGCCTTCGACCGATCCACAAGGCGGGGTCAGGCGAGCAGTGCGGCGCAGACGGCGAGCAGCCCCAGGGCCTGGTACAGCGTGTAGTCGTTCACCGAGCCCGTGGCCAAGCGGGCGAAGCGGCCCCGCAGGCCGTCCGCGCGCGGGCCCACCCACGCCGACAGCACCACGCCCAGCGCCACGCTCGCGCCGGTGCTCACTAGCTCGATCGCGTCGGTCCAGGGCGCGCCGCTCACCCAGTGGAAGGCGACCCCGGTGGCGAAGCAGGCCGCCGCGAGGGTCGCCAGCGCCGCGGTCAGGCCCGGGCGCAGGTGCTCGTCGCGGGCGAAACGCGGGTCCTCGGTGCGCGCGAACATGGCCCGCACGACGCGGGTCAGGGCCGCGACCGTCACCACCTGGGCGGCGAGCACCGCGGCCAGCGCGGCGGGCGTCGGGCGCAGGGCGGTGTGCAGCAGGCTCAGGGAGACGTACCCGTTCAGCGGCGGCACCCCGGCGATCGCGGCCGCCCCGACGAGGAACAGCAGCACCAGGGTGCGGCTGCGGCGGAACAGGCCGGACAGCTCGGGCAGGCTTGTCGCGCCGGTGTTGTGCACGACGGCGCCCGCGATCAGGAACAGCAGGGCCTTGAACAGCGCGTGGCCGACCAGGTGGTAGACGGCCGCCCGGGTGCCCGCGGCGCTCGCGGCGGCCAGGCCGGTGGTCACGATGCCGATCTGGGAGATGGTGTCGTACGCGAGCAGCCGCTTGAGATCGTCCTGCACCGCGGCCGCGGCGGCGCCGATGAGCGCCGAGGCGCAGCCGAGCGCCATGAGCGCGCCGTGGCCGGGCATGCCCGCGTCGAGCAGGCGGGCGATGCCGATGACGCCGAAGTTCACCAGGATGCCCGAGAAGAGCGCGCTGATCGGGCCCGGCGCGGCGGTGTGGGCGTCGGGCAGCCAGCCGCTGAACGGGACCAGGCCCGCCTTCGTGGCCAGGCCGGCCAGCAGCAGGCCGGCGGCGATGCGGTCCAGCACGCCGGGCCGGCCCGGGAACAGGGCGCTCATGGCGACGGCGCCGTGGGACTGGTACAGCAGCGCCGTCCCGATGAAGATCAGGAACCCGGCCACGGACGTGAGCACGACGACCTTGAAGGTGGCCTCGACCGCGTGCGGGCGCTCGAGGAAGAACCCGGTCAGCGCGTAGCTCGCGAGCCCCGCCACCTCGAACCAGACGAACAGGTGCAGCAGGTCGACGGTCAGCGACCCGGCCACGACGGCCGCGATGAGCAGCAGCGACAGGCACGCGTAGCCGCCCAGCTCGCGCGGGCCCAGGTCGGCCAGGCCCGAGAGCGTCGCCAGCATCGCCAGCGCGCCGACGACGGCCGCGGTCAGGGCCATGGTGAGCCCGAAGGCGTCGGTGACGTAGGCGATGCCGATGGGACGCCAGCCGCCCAGGTACACCGTCCGGCCCCGGGCGGTGAGGGCGCACGCGGCCAGGACGGCGACCGAGGCCACGACAGCCAGCAGGGCGGTGGCGAGTGCGAGGCGGGCGGAGAACCGGGCCAGCAGCGGGGCGAGGACCGCGCCCGCGACCGGGGCGAGCACCGCCAGCGGCAGCACCTCGGCGGTGAGCACCTCAGCCGCGCAGGTCGCGGATCCGGCCGGCGTCCACGCTGCGGTGGTGCTGGGCGAGCCGCACGACGACGGCGAGGAACACCCCGGTGATGGCGACGCCGATGACGATCGCGGTCAGGCAGATGTTCTGCAGCATCGGGTCGGCGACGTTGCCGGCCTGCCCGGGCGCGGGGTCGATGCGCACGGGCGCGGTGGAGCCCGCGCGGTAGGCCATGGACAGCAGCAGGAGGTATCCGGACGCCTCCATGAGCGAGAGTCCCATGACGATCTTCACGAGGTTGCGCCGGGTCACGGCCGCGTGCAGCCCGATGCCGAAGAGCATCGCGGCCGTGAGGTGGTTGACGACGATCACGACTCGGTGGCCCAGTCGTGGCCCATGGTGAGCAGCGCGAACACGGCGAGGGTGAGCCCGGTGCCGACCTCGAGCAGCTCGCCGAAGGAGAACGCCTGCAGGATGCCGCCGCTGCGGATCGTGCCGGGCGGCCCGAGCGGCAGGAAGTTCGCCGACACCGACCCCGCCAGCGGCAGGCCGAGCGCGCCGACGGCGACGATCGCGAGGCCCCCGGCGAGCTCCGCGGGTTCGAGGCGGTCCGCGCGGATCAGCGGTTCCACGCGGTCGTACCCGTACGCCACATACGCCAGCAGCACCACCCCGAGCGCGACGGCCCCCGCCGGGAACCGCCGCCGGGGGAGTAGCCCCACGCGACCAGATACAGCCCGGCCACCGCGAGCACGGGCGCGACGACCCGCACCCCGCCCCGCACGACGACGGTCATCGCGGGCGACCCGGGAGCCGAGCCGGACTCGGCCGCCTCGCCGCCGCGCGCCCGCCGCTGCGCGCCGGTGGTGCCGTGCTCGCCGATCCGCACGCCCCGCTGCTCCCGCTCCCCGGCGGCCGCCTCACCGACGAAGCCGCGGCGCGGTTCCCGGCGCCGGGCCAGCAGTCCGATTCCGACGACCGCGGCGAGCAGGATGAACGTCTCGCCGAGGGTGTCGAAGCCGCGGTAGCCGTAGACGATCGCGGCCACCGGCTCGGGGCTGTGCCAGTCGCGCAGCGCCCCGTCGTAGGCCTGCCGGGCCAGCGCCGAGAGGGCGGCGTGCTCGCGGGGCAGCAGCCACACCGCGGCGGCGAGCACGAGCATCACCGCGCCGGCGACCGCGAGCCCGAGGCGGGGCCGGTGCGGCGGCGCGGCCGGCTCGTCCTCGACCGCGGTGCGGATCTTGCCCAGCGCGATGAGGTACAGCGTCGGCAGCGCGATCGCCCCCACCACGATCTCGGCGTGGGCGTCGTCGGGCGCGCCGAGCAGCACGAACAGCAGCGACAGGACCAGCCCGAGCGCGGACAGCGCCATCACCGACCCGACCGGGCTGCGCAGCCGCACGACCGCGACCCCGGCGACGAGCAGCAGCGCGCACGCGAGGTAGTCGGCGACCCAGAACACGGTCAGTCCCGCTTCGCGCAGACGCGGGCGAGGGCATGGGCGGCGAGCGGGTTCATGACGAGCACGAGCAGCGCGACGATCAGGGCGCGGGAGGCGTACACGCTGTCGAGCCCGGTCGCCACGACGACCGCGAGCAGCGTCGGCAGCACGCCGAGGGTGACGGTCTTCGACGAGGCCTGGATGCGCAGCTGCGTGTCCGGCATCCGCAGCACCCCGACCGCGCCGGAGAACGCGGTCAGCAGCCCGATGCCCAGCAGCACGCCCGCGATCACGGTGCTCACAGCAGCCCCCGTTCGAGGTACCGCGCCCAGACCAGCGCCCCGAGGTAGCTGAACGAGCACAGCCACAGCGCGGTGTCGGTGTAGATCGCCCGCCCGGCGACGACGGCGAACGCGAACACGGCCAGGGTCAGCTGGGTCGAGATCATGTTGAGCGCGACGATCCGGTCGCCGGTCTCCGGGCCGGCCAGCACCCGCACGAGCAGCAGCCCGCAGATGACCAGCTGCCCGATGGTCGCCACCCAGAACACGGCCGTCATCGGCGGGTCACCCCCAGGACCAGGGCCTCGATCGGCCCGTTGATGTCGTCGCGCCCGGCGCCGGGCTCGGCGGTGTGGTACCGCAGCCGATGCCGGCCCCGGTCCACGTCGACGAGCTGCGAGGTGACGATGAGGGAGGTGAGCAGCCCGACGGCGGTCAGCTCGGCGTCGGAGCGGGCGCTGGTCGGGACCGTCACCATCGCGCTGCCGGGGCGCCGGTGGGACCAGATCATCCGCGTGAGGCGCAGGTTGGCCACGACCGCGCGGACCGCCACGGACGCCGCGAGCGCGAGCAGCGGCCCGAGGCGCCGCGGCCGCAGCAGCCGCCACGGCCCCGCGACCGGGCCGAGCGGCGCGCAGGCGAGCGCCGCGATCAGGCTCACGGCCGCGCCCACCGCGATCTGTTCGACGGTCGCCGTGAACGACAGCAGCGTCCAGATCACCTCGCACCAGCAGAACAGGGCCGTCACCCGGGACACGTCCCGCCCGCTACCCGTCCGGCATCCGGTCAAACCGGAACGTGGCCGGGCAGCGGGCCGGCGGTGTGGCAGTTTGACCTGATGGATGCCGGGTAGCGGCTCGCGCCATGGGTGCGATAACGGCTGAGGTACTGGTCTCCCGGCTCGCGGAGTGGGGCGTCGACACGGTGTTCGGGCTGCCCGGCGACGGCATCAACGGCATCATGGAGGGGCTGCGCCGCAACCAGGACCAGGTGCGGTTCGTGCTGGTCCACCACGAAGAGGCGGCGGCGTTCATGGCGACCGCCTACGCCAAGACCACCGGCAGGATCGGCGTGTGCCTGGCCACGTCCGGGCCGGGCGGCGTGCACCTGGCCAACGGGCTCTACGACGCCAAGCTCGACCACGTCCCGGTGCTCGCGATCACCGGGATGCAGGAGTCCAGCGTGCTGGGCACGGCCTACCAGCAGGAGGTCAACCTCGACCGGTTCTACGCGGACGTCGCCGAGTACGACCAGGTCATCATGAACCCGGCGCAGCTGCCGGCCCTCGTCGACGTGGCGATCCGCACCGCCTACGCCCGCCGCGGCGTGGCCCACCTGACCATCCCGAACGACATCCAGGTCGCACCGGCCGGCAAGGACCCGTACCAGACCGTGGCCCCCGTCGTGCCGCCGACGGCGGCGCCCGTCTACCTGGCGCCGGCGGTCCGGCCCCGCGACGCCGACCTGCGCGTGGCGGCCGGGCTGCTCAACGCGGCGCGCAAGGTCGGGATCCTCGCGGGGATCGGCGCGCGCGGGGACGGGCCGCTGGTCGAGCGGGTCGCGGACACGCTCGGCGCACCGATCGTCAAGACGCTGCCGGGCAAGATGGTGCTGCCGGACGACTCGCCCTACGTGACCGGCGGCCTCGGCCTGCTCGGCACCAAGCCGAGCGAGGAGCTGATGGAGGACATCGACGTCCTGCTGATGCTCGGGACGAACTTCCCCTACACCAAGTTCCTGCCGAAGCCCGGCAGCGCCAAGGTGGTGCAGGTCGAGATCGACCCGAGCCGGGCCGGCACGCGCATCGCCACGGACGTGCCCCTCGTCGGCGACGTCGGGGCCACCCTGGAGGCGCTGCTGCCCATGCTCGAGCGCAAGGACCAGGCGCACCTGCGTCGGTACCAGGAGAAGGTCCGCGACTGGCGGGAGCAGATGGCGGCGCTGGAGTCGCCCGACCGTGACCCGATCGCCCCGCAGTATCTCGCGTCCCAGCTCGACGCGCTGGGCACCGACGACGCGATCCTCACCTGCGACTCCGGCACGATCGCGACCTGGGCGGCGCGGCACTGGCAGATCCGCGGCGGCCGCGAGTTCTACCTCTCCGGGACGCTCGCCACCATGGCGCCGGGGCTGCCGTACGCGATCGCCGCCCAGCACGCCCACCCGGACCGGCAGGTGATCGCGTTCATCGGCGACGGCGGCTTCGCGATGCTCATGGCCGAGTTCAACACCGCGGCTCGCTACGCGCTGCCGATCAAGGTCGTGGTCAGCAACAACAACGCCCTGGGCCAGATCCTGTGGGAGCAGATGGTGCTCGGCTTCCCCGAGCACGGCGTGCGCTTCGGCGAGCCGGCGCCCGACTTCGCGGCGATCGCCCGCGCCTGCGGCGGCTTCGGCGCCCGCGTCGAGCGGCCCGGCGACCTGCCCGGCGCGCTGCGAGAGGCGTTCGCCTACGACGGTCCGGCGCTGGTCGACGTGGCCGTGGACCCGAACGAGCCGCCGCTGCCGGCCAGCGTCACCTACGAGCAGGCGAAGAAGTTCGCGGCGGCGTTCCTGCGGGGCCAGCCGCACCCGGCCGCGATCGCCACCACGCTGTTCAAGGACAAGATCCAGAAGCTGAAGGGCTGAACGATGGCGGTCGTCTCACTCCCGGCTCCGACCGCGGCCCGAAGCGCCCCGCCGCGCGCCCCGGCCGGGCTCGAAGCGGCGCTGTGCCAGGCGGTCCGGGGCGATGTGCGCTTCGACGCCGGGGCCCGGGCCGCCTACTCCACCGACGGCTCCAACTACCGGCAGGTCCCGATCGCCGTGGTCTGCCCGCGGGACGTCGACGACGCGGTGGAGGCCGTGCGGGTCTGCCACGAGCACGACGTGCCGATCGTGTCCCGGGGCGGCGGCACCAGTCTGGCCGGGCAGTGCTGCAACGTCGCGGTGGTGCTGGACTTCTCGAAGTACGTGCGGGGCGTGGAGTCCGTCGACCCGCGGGCCCGCACCGCGGTGATCCTGCCGGGCACCGCGCTGGACGACGCCAACGCCGTGCTGGCCCGCCACGATCTCGTGATCGGGCCCAGGCCCGCGACCCACTCGCACTGCACGATCGGCGGCATGATCGGCAACAACTCGTGCGGGGCGACCGCGCAGTGGTCCGGCACCACGGCGGCCAACGTCGAGCGGCTGGAGGTGCTAACCTACGACGGCACCCGGATGTGGGTGGGCGCCGGGCACGACCGGGACGAGGGCGGCATCTTCCGGGCGCTGCACGAGCTGCGGGACCGCTATGCCGAGCCGATCGCGACCCGCTTCCCGGACATCCCGCGGCGGGTCTCCGGCTACAACCTGCCCGAACTGCGCGAGGACCACGGCTTCAACGTCGCCCGCGCGCTCGTCGGCACCGAGTCCACCTGCGTCGTCGTGCTGCGGGCCGAGATGCGGGTGCTGCCGAAGCCGAAGAACGTGGCGACGGTGGTGCTCGGCTTCCGCGGCATCGCCGAGGCCGGGGACGCGGCCCCGGGCGTGGGCCGGCACGGGCCGATCCAGCTGGAGGGGCTGGACGAGAAGCTGCTGCGGTACGAGCGCGAGGAGCACCGGCCGACCGAGATCCTCAAGGTGCTGCCGGACGGGCAGGCCTGGCTGATGGCCGACTTCCCCGACCTCGGCACGGCGCGGGCCGTCGTCGCCGAGCACGACGGGCCGGGCACCATCCTCGAGGACGACGCCATGCGGCAGCGGCTGGCCAAGGTGCGGGAGGCGGGGCTGGCCACCACCGCGCGCACCCCGAACGGACCCGACGCGTGGCCCGGCTGGGAGGACTCGGCGGTCGACCCGGAGCGGCTCGGCGACTACCTGCGCGCGCTCATCGAGCTGCTGGACGAGTTCGGCTACGGGGCCACCAGCCTGTACGGCCACTTCGGCCAGGGCTGCGTGCACTGCAGCATCCCGTTCGACCTCACCAGCGAGCCCGGGATCGCCCGCTACCGCGCGTTCGTCACGCGCGCCGCGAAGCTGTGCGTCGAGCACCGCGGCTCGCTGTCGGGGGAGCACGGCGACGGGCAGGCCCGCGGCGAGCTGCTGTCCATCATGTACGGCGACGAGGTCGTCCGCGCCTTCGAGGAGTTCAAGGCCGTCTTCGACCCGACCGGCCGGATGAACCCCGGCAAGGTCGTGCACGCCCGGCCGCTCGACGGCGATCTGCGCCTCGGCGCCGACTACGCCCCGGCCCAGCCCGCGACCCGGTTCGGCTACTTCGAGGACGACGGCAGCTTCGCCCGGGCCGCCCTGCGCTGTGCCGGGGTCGGCGACTGCCGGCGCACCGGCCCCGACGGCGGCGTGATGTGCCCGAGCTACCAGGTCACCCGCGACGAGGAGCACTCGACCCGCGGCCGCGCCCGGCTGCTGTTCGAGATGGTCAACGGCGGGGTCATCGGCGACGGGTGGCGCAGCACCGCGGTGCACGACTCGCTCGACCTCTGCCTGGCCTGCAAGGGCTGCCGCAGCGACTGCCCGGTGCAGGTCGACATGGCCACCTACAAGGCCGAGTTCCTGCACCACCACTACGCGGGCCGGATACGCCCCCGCGACCACTACTCCCTCGGCTGGCTGCCGCTGATCGCGCGGGCCGCGTCCGCGGCGCCGGACCTGGCCAACGCCCTGGCGAAGATGCCCGGGGCCAAGCGCCTCGCGGGGATCGACCCGAAGCGCCCGGCACCGCGGTTCGCCCCCGCCCGCATCGACCGCTGGCTGCGCCGCCGCACCCCGCGCGGCACCGGCGAACGCGGCCGGGTCGTGCTCTTCCCGGACTCGTTCACCACCGCGTTCGCCCCCGCCATCGCCGCGGCGGCCGTCGGCGTGCTGGAGGCGGCCGGCTTCGGGGTCCTCGTCCCGCCCAAGCCGGTCTGCTGCGGCCTGACGTGGATCTCCACCGGCCAGCTCGGGGTGGCCGAGCGGGTGCTGCGGCGCACCGTCGGCACCCTCGCCCCGTACATGCGCGCCGGCCTGCCCCTCGTCGGGCTGGAGCCGTCGTGCACCGCGGTGTTCCGCTCCGACCTCGGCGAGCTCTTCGGCCGCGACCAGGACGCCGGCCGCCTCGCGCGGCAGACCGTCACCCTCGCCCAGCTGCTCGCCGAGCGGGCCCCGGACTTCGCGCCCCAGGTGCCCGGCGGCGTCCGCGCGATCGTCCAGCGCCACTGCCACCAGCACGCCGTCCTCGGCGCCGACGCGGACGCCACGGTCATGAAGGCGATCGGGCTGCAGGCCGAGGACCTGGACTCGGGCTGCTGCGGGCTGGCCGGGAACTTCGGCATGACCGCCGGGCACCGCGACGTCTCGATCGCCTGCGCCGAGCAGGCGCTGCTGCCGGCCGTGCGCGCCGCGGACCCGGGCACGCTGGTGCTCGCCGACGGCTTCTCGTGCCGCACCCAGATCGAGGACGCCGACACCGGGCGCCGGGCCGTGCACCTCGCCGAGGTCCTCAACGCCGCGGTGCACGGCGAGGTCCTGGGCGCCTATCCCGAGCGGCGCATCGCCCACCGGCCCGGCGACCGTGTCCGCTGAGATCGATGGGTTGCGCTGGGCGGCGTACCGCATCCCGACCGACGGCCCCGAGGCGGACGGCACCCTGGAGTGGGACGCGACCACCATGGTCGTCGTGCACGCCACCGCCGAGGGGGTCGCCGGCCTCGGCTGGACCTACGCGCCCGCGGCCGCCGGGCACCTGATCGGCGAGATGCTGCGCGCGCACGTGGTGGGCCGCCCCGCGTTCGACGTGCCGGGGCTCAACGCGGCGATGGTCCGGGCCGTGCGCAACGCGGGCCGGCCGGGGGTCGCGGGCACGGCCGTCTCCGCGGTGGACACGGCCCTGTGGGACCTCAAGGCGCGGCTGCTCGGCGTGCGCCTGGCGACCCTGCTGGGCCCGGCGCGCCCGTCGGTGCCGGTGTACGCCAGCGGCGGCTTCATCACCTGGGACGACCGCCGCCTGCGCTCGTGGCTGGACGACAATGCGGCGATCCCGCGCGCGAAGATCAAGATCGGCGGCCCCCGGGACCGTGAGCGGACCCGGTTGCTGGTGGGCTCCGGCCGGGAGCCGTTCGTGGACGCCAACGGCGCCTACACCGCGAAGCGGGCGATCCGGCTGGCGGACGAGTTCCCGCAGCTGCGCTGGTTCGAGGAGCCGGTGTCGTCGGACGACCTGGACGGCCTGCGCCGGGTGCGCGCCGCCGTCGGGGCGGACGTCGCCGCGGGGGAGTACGGCTACGACCTGCCGTATTTCGCCCGCCTCCTCGGCTCCGTCGACTGCCTGCAGGCCGACGTCACCCGCTGCGGCGGCATCACCGAGTGGCTGCGGGTCGCGGGCCTGGCCGCCGCGCACGGGCTCGAGCTGTCCGGCCACTGCGCGCCGGCCCTGCACGCCGACGCCGCCCTGGCCACCCCGAACCTGCGCCACCTGGAGTGGTTCCACGACCACGTCCGCATCGAGTCGATGCTCCTGGACGGCACGACCAGCCCGGGCGAGGGCGGCGAGCTGCGCCCGGACCTGTCGGCCCCGGGGCACGGCCTGACGTTCAAAACCGCCGACGCCGAGCGGTACCTGGTCGCCGCAGCCCCGCGACCGTGACGGCCCCGAACACCAGGTGCGGCACGATGTCGCTCGCCCAGTCCTTGGCCGTCCACGTCTTCGGGTCGCTGACCCGGAAGACCTTCAGCGGCACGTCGGCGAGGGCCATCGCCGCCCCGCCGATGAGCGCGGCCTCCAGCGCCGCGGGCATCCGGTAGCCGCGGCGCGCGAGCGCCTGGTCCAGCAGCCCGGCGAGCGCCCCGACGGCGATGCCGGTCCCGGCGCCCACGAGCGGCCCGAGCCCCTGCAGCCGGTTCTCGCGGGTGTGCTCGTCGCCGGGCACGGACACGCCGGCGTCCTCGGCGAACCGCGCGACGAGCTCCTGCGGCGCGCCGCTGGCGGCCCGCCCGCGCACGGCCATGTCGGCGTAGGTGACGGCGTTGAGCGCGGTGGTCCCGGCCGCGCCGGCGAGCGCTCCGCGAAGCAGTCCAGTTCTCATGCCCCGGCCCCTACCCGCCGGGACGCCCCTCACGCGTGGCCGGTGTCCTGGCCGCGCGGTCAGCTGGGCGCGACCAGGTCCAGGTGGCCCGCGACGAACGACTGGACCCGCTCGGTGCGGACCGCCTCGAGCAGGTCCAGCGTCGTCTGGTCGAGGGTCTCGGCGTTGGACACGCCCGGCGCGTTGTTGAAGGTGCCGTTGTTCGTCTTGATCGTGAGCAGGTCGTCGGCGCCGATGCCGCGCATCGCGTAGAGCCAGTCGGCCAGGTCGATGCCGCCGCTGTCGATGGTCATCGCCTTGCCCACGACCCGCAGGACGTCGTTGAGCCGGGCCGGGTCGGTGAGCACGTCGGAGCTGAGGATCTTCTTGAACAGCGCCTTGAGGAACTGCTGCTGGTGGCGCTGCCGGTCGTAGTCGCTGTTGGGCAGCAGCTCGCGCTGGCGGACGTAGTCGAGGGCCTGCCAGGGCTCGAGGTGCTGGTAGCCGACGTGGTACACCTGCGGCGTCACGCCCGGCACCGGGGACAGGCCCTGGCCGCCGTCGGAGCGCGTGAACTGCCGGAACGGCACCGCGTAGTCCCCGTTGGCGGTGTGGCCGATGTGCACCGAGGTCGTCTCCTCGTCGACGTACATGTCGACGCCCCCGAGCACCTCGACGACCTGCTGGAAGCCGGTGAAGTCGACGATCGCGGCGCCGTCGAAGGTGATGCCCCACAGCGACTTGATGGTCAGCGCGAGCAGCTCGACGGCGTGGGCGCGCTGGTTGGCGCCCGCGAGCCCGTCGCCGCCCCAGGCGTAGGCGCCGTTGATCTTGTCGTGGCCGCCCTCGTACCGCTTCGCGCCGTTGTCGTACGGCGGGATCTTCACCCAGGTGTCGCGCGGGATCGACACCAGGTAGGCCTGGTCGTGGCTGGCCGGGATGTGCAGGATGATGATCGAGTCCGCCCGCACCAGCTCGGCGGGGTCCTGGCCGGGCCGCGCGTCGACGCCGATGAGCAGGATGTTCTTGGCCCCGTCGATGTCGACGTGCCCGCGCTGCTCGGCCTGGCGCCCGCTGTCGCCGAGGAGGTTCTCCTGGGCGACGCTGCGGGTGGCGTACTTGAACAGCGCCTCCTTGCCCGCGAGCGCCCCGCCGGCCACGAGCGTGAACACGAGCCCGAACGCGATGAGCAGCCGCGCCCACACGGGATCCCGGCCGGGCAGGCGCCGGGCGCCGCGGCTTCGGGCGGGTGCATCCGGAGTGCTCACGGGCCGGCTCCTGCTGGTCAAGGGGGCTTTCACTGTACAAGATCACTCCCCGGGGCTCCTCACACTATTGACGCAATCGCACGCGTCCACGTTGCATGGGCGTCGTGGGCACTACGGCACGGCGCATCGCCATCGGGGCCGGGGCCGCGGCGATCGCGCTGCTCGGGATCGCGTACGCCACGACCACCGCGACACTCGTCCTGGCGGCGGTCGCGCTCGCCGTCGCCGGGCTCGTCACGCTGACGCCGGGCCAGGACCACGCCCCGCCGCGCCGCGACCGCCTGCTGTTCCCGCTCGCCGGGGCGGTCGCGCTCTCCTCGCTCGCCGCCGTCTGGGTGGTCTGGGCGGCCGTCACGCCCGCGGGGCCGATCCCGTGCGTCGGGCCGTCGAGCACCGCCCGGCTCGCGCTCGCCGCCGCGCTCGCCGCGCAGCTCGCGGCCGGGGTCGCGACCGGGCGCGCGGCGAACCGGGACCGCGGGGCGGCGTCGTGGCGGGCGTACCTGCGCCACAACCCGAGGATCCGCGCGTCCCTCGGCGCCGCCCTGCACGTAGCCGCGCCCGCCGCCACGCTCGCCGTGCTCGCCGGGGCGACCGCCTGCCACCTCAGCCACACCCGGCTGCTCGACACCGTCGCCGCCGGTACCGTCGCCGCCGCCATCGCCGCCGTCGACCTCGTCCTGGCGCTGCGCCTGGCCGGCCTGGTCGCCCTCGCGCCGGCCCGGGCCGTGGACACCGACGGGATCGAGCTCGCGCTGCTGGCGGCCGACATCCGCTCGGTCAGCCGGCTCAGCGTCGTGCACCTCGCGCACGACGAGCTCATGGTCACGGCCAGGGTGGGGGTGCCGGCCGGGGCCGACGTCGCCGCGGCGCTGCACGAGGCCCGCGCGCACATCCGCGACTTCGTGCCGGCCGCCCGGCACATCTACCTGCAGCCCGAGATTCCTGGGGGCATCCCTGGGGGCGCGACCTGAGACATTCGACGCCTTGAATGTCGCGGCCGAACCGCATAACCTGCCCGGGACTTGACAAATCTGACAAACGGGGAGGACCCATGGCGATGGGCATGAGCCGCCGGGCGGCGCTGGCGGCGAGCGCCGGGGCGACCGCCGCGCTGGTCGCGGGCGGGACGGCCGCCGCGGCGCCGGCGAAGGAGGACGACCTCGCGAAGCTGCCGCCGGCCGAGAAGATCCGGCGGGTCTACGCGCGGCAGAAGGCGAAGGCCGGCGGCACCTGGCACTCGCACGTCACGCGGGTCAACGCCGCGGGCGCGATGGAGAACGTGGTCGAGGACGACGCCGACCACGTCGTCAACGGGTACAGCGTGCAGAAGCTGGCCGTCGCGACCGCCGTCATGGACAAGATCGACCGGGGTCAGCTGAGCCTCGGGCAGAAGCTGGACCTGCAGGCCGACATCATCCTCGGCGGCACCGGGATCTACTTCCTGCACACCGTCTGGGGCGACGACATCACCGTGGCGAACTTCCTCACCGCCATGCTGCTCGTGTCCGACAACACGGCCGTGCGCATGTGCGGGCGGGTGGTCCCGGCGCTGGAGATCAACGACATCCTCGCGGCCAAGGGGTTCGTGCACACCCGGGTCGAGCCGGTGGCCAACCCGAACCGCTTCTTCCTCGGCACCACCACCCCGCACGAGATCACCGACCTGCTGACCCGCCTGGCCAACGGGACGCTGCTGTCGGCGGGCTCGTGCGCGTTCCTGCTCGGCATTCTGCGGTGGATCAACGGCTACCACGACGGTATCCGCCGCAGCATGTCCTCGGAGGAGCGCAGCCGGGTGGCGACCAAGTACGGCGCCGACTTCAACACGCTCGGCGCGGCCCGGCACGAGGCCGGCATCATGTTCGGCGCCGACGGCTCCCCGGCGCTGGTCTACGGGTTCTTCGCCGAGGGCCTGGGCGACCTCGACAACTACGGCGCCACCCATCCCGCGGTCGAGGCGCACGCGGTGCTCGGCCGCGCGATGTTCGACACCATCCGGAGCACCACGAGCGCGGCCGCCCGCACGAAGACGGTGATGCCGAAGTTCCGCCCCAACAACGGCGGCTGATCCTAGCGTCCTGACAGAGCGTCGTGACAGAGTATCGCCCGCGCGCCGCGGTGCTGCGGCTGCCGCAGCGCCTGGCCGCGGTCGTGCCGGTCGCTGCGGTGACCGGCGTGGTGCTGGCCGCGCCCGCGAGCCTGGCGGGCCACCGTACGGCGCTGCTCCACGGCGCCCCGATCCGCCTCGGTCTGATCGTGCTGGCTTTGGCGTTCGCCCTCGCCGACCGTGCGGAGCCCGCGCGCGTGCGGTCGGTGCGGGCGTGAGGCTCGGCCGGGCTCACCAGTCGGGGTCGGGGCCGTCCAGCGAGAGGTAGCGTGGCGAGCGCGGGTCGGGGCTGTCGAGCAGCTCGGCGAGCCGGGCCGCGGCCGGCTCGGGCGGGGTCGTCGCGTCGGCCGCGCCCATGGCCGTGGTCAGGCTCCCGTCGACCGCGTGCAGGACCGACTCGGGGTCGCACTCGGCGAGGGGCCGGCCCGGCGCGCCGACGCCGGCGTTGTTGACCAGCGCGTCGACCGGCCGCCCGCCGATCGCGGCCAGCAGTTCGGCCCCGACCGGCTCGCACACGTCCTGCACGACGCTCGCCCCGCCCGTCCTGGTGCGCGAGCAGCCGACCACGTCCCATCCGCGCTCGGCGAGCACGTCCACGAGCGCCGCCCCGAGCCCCGGCCCGGCGCCCGTGACGACGGCGAGGCGGCTCAGCTGATCGCGGCGGTCGTCGCCGCCGAGGTGGCCGCGGTGATCGCGGCCGTCGACCCGATGACGGCCTGGATGCGCCGCACCGCCTGCCGCACGGCGTCGGTGGCCTGGTTGCCCGCGGTGATCGCGTGCAGGCGCGCCTGCAGCCGCTCCTTGGGCCGGCCCGGGAACACCTCCTGCGCGAGCCCGCTCACCTGCACGAGCCCGATCAGCGCGGCGGCGCGGGCGGGCACCTCGCCGTCCCCGTCGCCGTCTGCGGCGCCGTTGCCGTCGACGGCCGCCGTCAGCTCGGCGCGCACCGCGGTCTCGGCGGCCGGCTGCGCGCCCGTCGCCGACGCGAACCGGGTGCGCGGGAACACCCACAGCACGCGGTCCTGCTCCCTGCGCAGCACGCCCGCCTCGACCTGGCGGTCGAGCACCTTGGCCCGCAGCCCGTCGGCGAGCGGCTGCATCCACGCGTCGGCCTTGCGCGGCCGCTCCTCGGCCGCGATGCGGGCCAGCGCCTCGTCCGCCACCGGGTCGCCCGTCGGCGTCGGGTCGGTCACGGTGACCCGGTCCTCGGCGAGCTCGATGCGCCCGGCGAGGGCCAGATCCAGCAGGACCGCCCCGGCGAGCCCGTAGTTCAGGCGCAGGTCGCCGATGAGGTTCTTGCCGTGGTCGTCGAGCGCGAGCAGCAGGAAGTCGTCAGCGAGGCCGGTGTGCATGGGTCCTACGGTAGCGGTGCCCGGCACTACGCCCGGCCGCATGACGCGGTCCCGCCGGTGCCGCGCCGCGGCCGGCCGTGGCCGGAACCGTGGTCGCGCCGCCGGGCAGCGCCGGCTGCCTGAGGTCGCGATCCGGTCGAGGCGCCACGCCGGTCCTGGACTTCAGGACCGGGTCCGGGCCGTGGCGGGAGGGCGAGCGCCCGGTCCGCGCGCTCGCCGCCCCGGCCGGGTGGACCTGACTACTCGGGCCGGGTCTCGCCGGCGTCGTGGTAGGTCTTGGGGTCGCCGCCCACGACCGTTGCCGCCACGACCGTCGTCGCTACGACCGTCGCCCCCGAGGCCGGTGCGGCCCCGTCCCGGGCCACGATGGGGGCGCCCACCATCAGCAGCGCGAACAGGACCGCCATCGAGCGACGCATCTCGTCCTCCTTCGAGCATCGACGCCCGCGACTGTAGCGGCTGCCGGCGCCCGCCGTTGCCCCGCAAACATCCCGCAACCGTCCGGGACGTTCACGAGGCGGCGGCGACGGGTACACCTGCGACATGGCCCTTCCCATCGAGGACTACGCGATCATCGCCGACACGCAGACGGCCGCGCTCGTCGGGCGGGACGGGAGCATCGACTGGCTCTGCGTGCCACGGTTCGACTCCGCCGCGATCTTCGCCGCGATGCTCGGGTCCGAGGAGAACGGGCGGTGGGTCCTCGCGCCGGAGGGCGGGGTGGTCACCGTCAGCCGGCGGTACCGTGACGACACCCTCGTCCTCGAGACGCTGTTCGAGACCGAGGACGGCGCGGTCCGCCTCATCGACTTCATGCCCCCGCGGGCCGAGGCGCCGCAGATCGTGCGGATCGTCGAGGGCGTGCGCGGGCGCGTGCCGATGACGATGGACCTCCGGCTGCGCTTCGACTACGGCAAAGTGGTCCCCTGGGTGTACCGCGAGCAGGACGCCCTGGTCGCCGTGGCCGGGCCGGACGCGGTGTGGCTGCGCACGCCGGCCACGACACGCGGCGAGAACCTCTCGACCCGCGCGGACTTCACGGTGGAGGCCGGCGAGCGGGTGCCGTTCGTGCTCACCTGGCGCCCGTCGCACCTGCCCCCGCCCGAGCCCATCGACCCGGTCGAGGAGCTCGGCGTCACCGCCGGCTACTGGCGCGGCTGGGTCTCGGCGTGCACCTACGAGGGGGAGTGGCGCGACGCCGTGGTGCGCTCGCTGCTCACGCTGAAGGCCCTCACGTACGCGCCGACCGGCGGGATCGTCGCCGCCGCGACCACCTCGCTGCCCGAGAAGCTCGGCGGGGTGCGCAACTGGGACTACCGGTTCTGCTGGCTGCGCGACGCCACGATCACGCTGCAGAGCCTGCTGTACTCCGGCTTCCAGAGCGAGGCGACGGCCTGGCGCAAGTGGCTGCTGCGGGCGATCGCGGGCAACCCGGCCGAGCTGCAGATCATGTACGGCGTCGCGGGGGAGCGCCGACTCGACGAGTACATCGCGACCTGGCTCACCGGCTACGACGGCAACCCGGTGCGCATCGGCAACGCGGCCGCCGAGCAGTTCCAGCTCGACGTGTACGGCGAGGTCATGGACGCCCTGCACCAGGGCCGCCGGGCCGGGCTCAAGGCCGACGACCCCGCGTGGGGGCTGCAGGTGAAGCTGATGGAGTTCGTCGAGCGGCACTGGCGGGACCCGGACGAGGGCATCTGGGAGGTGCGCGGCGGCCCGAAGCAGTTCGTGCACTCGAAGCTGATGGCCTGGGTCGCGGCCGACCGCGCCGTCAAGGCCACCGAGGAGTTCGACCTCGACGGGCCCGTGCAGCGCTGGACCGAGCTGCGTGAGGCGATCCGGGCCGAGATCCTGCAGCAGGGGTACGACCCGAAGCGGCGCACGTTCACGCAGTACTACGGCTCCGAGGAGCTCGACGCGGCGATGCTCATGGTCCCGCTGGTCGGCTTCCTGCCGGCGACCGACGAGCGCGTGGTCGGCACCGTCGCCGCGATCGAGGAGCACCTCATGGAGGACGGGTTCGTCCAGCGGTACACCCAGCACGAGGACACCGACGTCGACGGGCTGCCGCCGGGCGAGGGCGCGTTCCTGGCCTGCACCTTCTGGCTCGCCGACAACTATGCGCTCATGGGGCGCCACGAGGAGGCCCGGGAGACGTTCGAGCGGCTGCTGGCCCTGCGCAACGACGTCGGGCTGCTCTCGGAGGAGTACGACACCCAGGAAAAACGGCTCGTGGGCAACTTCCCGCAGGCGTTCAGCCACGTGCCGCTCATCGACACCGCCCGGACCCTGTCCAGCGCCCTGGCCGCGACCGAGGCGCGGGCCTCGGAAGGACTCGCATAGGGCTACGCCCGCTCACTCCCGCGGTGCGCACCCTTGGCGGCATGGCGAAGATCCTGTTCGTGCTCACGGGGGCGAGCTACTGGACGCTGCGCGACGGCACCCGGCACCCGACCGGCTACTGGGCGGAGGAGTTCGCGGCGCCGTACCGCGCCGTGACCTCGGCCGGGCACACCGTCGAGGTCGCAACCCCCGGCGGCGTCGTCCCCCACGTCGACGTCATGAGCCTGCGCCCGTCGATGGCCGGCGGCGAGCGGGCCGCGCTGGACCAGGAGGGCGTGCTGCGCTCGGCCGAGGAGCTGCGCCGCCCGCTGCGGCTGTCCGACGCCCGCCTGCAGGACTACGACGCCGTGTACTACCCCGGCGGCCACGGCCCGATGCAGGACCTGTGGGACGACGCCGACTCGGGCCGCCTCCTGGTCGCGGCCCTGGCCGCGGGCAAGCCCCTGGCGATCGTCTGCCACGGCCCGGCCGCGATACTGGCGACCCGCCGCGACGGCCGATCCCCGTTCGCCGGGTACCGCGTCACGGCATACACGAACGAGGAGGAGGACGCGGTCGGCCTCGCCGCCCGCGCACCCTGGCTGGTGGAGAACGAGCTGGTGAACCTGGGCGTGCACTTCGAGCGCGGCGAGATCTGGAAGCCCTACACGGTCGTGGACCGCAACCTCTTCACCGGCCAGAACCCGGCCTCGGCCGCGCCGCTGGCCGCCGAGCTGCTCGAGGCCCTCGGCGCTTCGGGGTGAGGCCCGCGCCGCCCGGGTGCGCGCTCACCGCACCGATCTCAGTGCGGGCCACGTCCGGGCGGCTCAGCTCGCGAGCCGCTGCCGGCCCCGACGCGCAGCAGCCGCAGCTGCTCGGCGCTCTGGGCGCCCGTAGTAGTCGGCGGACATGCCCGCCAGCTGGGCCACCTCCTCGCGGCGCAGGCCCGGAGTGCGGCGCCGCGCACCGCAGGACAGGCCCACGTCCTGCGGCTGCAGGCGCTCGCGGCGGCGGCGCAGGAAGTCGGCGAGCTCGCGACGGTGCATGTCAGCCATCATGGCCGCCTGCCGGGTGGCGTAGCCAAGGATCAGTTGTCCTCCTCAACACCCGGAGCAGCCACGGGCTCAGGGACGAAGGACCACCCGGCGGCCGCGCAGCTCGCCCCGTTCGATCATGCGGTGCGCCTCCGCGGTGGCCGACAGCGGCAGCTCCACCGTCGCCCGCGGGCGCAGCCGGCCCGCGGCCAGCAGCCGGTTGATCGTCACCGCCGCCTCCGCGAGCTCGGCCGCGGTCGCGTGCGAGATGACGAAGCCGGTCACCGTGCGGTCGTGCGTGTAGAGCGCCCCGGCGGGCAGCACCGGCCGGGTCCCGGCCCCGGCCAGCAGCACCGCGCGGCCGCGCACCGCCAGCCGCTCCACGATCGTCTCGAGGTCGTTGCGGCCCGCGGTGTCCAGGTACACGTCGACGCCGTGCGGGCACGCCGCCGCCAGCCGCGCGTCCAGGTCCGCCGCGCGGTAGTCGAGGACCTCGGCGGCGCCCAGCGCCGCGCAGTGCTCGGCGTCGCGCGCCGACGCGATCGCCACGACCCGGGCGCCGGCCTCCGCGGCCAGCACCACCAGCGCGGCCCCGACGTTGCCGGCCGCGCCCGCCACGACGACCGTCTCACCCGGCCGCAGCCGCCCGTGGGTGAACAGCCCGAGGTAGGCGGTGCCGGCCGGGTGCACCACGGTCGCCGCGGTCTGCGGGGCGACGGCGGGCGGCAGGCGGTACAGCCGCTCGACCGGCACGACCGCGAGCTGGGCGTTGGCCCCCTGCCGGCCCGCGTGGCCGAGGCTGTTGCACCACACCGCGTCGCCGGGCGCGAACCCGGGCGCCCCCGCACCGGCCGCCGCCACCACCCCGGCCAGGTCGCGGCCGACCACGAACGGCATCGGCAGCGGCGTGCGGAACAGCCCCGAGCGCACGAACGTGTCGACCGGGTTGACCGTCGTCGCCCGCACCTCGACCAGCACGTCGGTCGGGCCCGGGACGGGATCGGCCAGCTCGCCGAAGCGGATGACGTCCGGCGCTCCCAGCTCGTGCAGGTAAGCGGCGCGCATGAGCCCCGATTCTGCGCCGGGCGCCGATCCGGCCGCGCGCGTTTCGTCAGGTTCACCCGCCCAGCCCAGGGTTGGCGATCCTGGGCAGAACCGTCCGATGCACACCCGGCCCCGCCGGTGCCACGGTCGTCCTGTCCGGATTCGACAAGACCGTTCAAGGAGTGACCATGGCCCGTGTCGTGCGGTTCGACCGCTTCGGCGGCCCCGATGTCCTGCAGGTGACCGACGAGCCGGCGCCGGTGCCGGGCGAGGGCGAGGTGCTCGTCCGCGTCCGCGCCGCCGGGCTGAACCCGGTCGAGTCGGGCATCCGCGGCGGGTTGCTCGACAAGGTGTATCCCACCACGTTCCCGTCCCGCCAGGGCCGCGACGTCGCCGGCGTCGTGGAGGGGACCGGCCGCGAGGTCATCGGCTGGACCGACGAGCGCGGCACCCACGCCGAGCTCGCCGCCGTCCCCGCGAGCCACCTGACCGACCGTCCCGCCGGGGTGCCGTGGGAGGTCGCCGGCGCCCTCTACACCGCGGGCGCCGCCGCCTACGCCGCCGTCCGCGCGATCGGCGCCGGCACCGGCGACACCGTCGTCGTCGCGGGCGCCGCCGGCGGGGTCGGCACGATCGCGGTGCAGCTCGCCCGGCTCGCCGGCGCCACCGTCATCGGCCTCGCCGGCGAGGACCACCACGAGTGGCTGCGCTCCCACGGGGTCGTACCGGTCGCCTACGGCAACGGCGTCGAGGAGCGCGTCCGCGCCGCGGCCGGCGAGCAGGTGGACGCGTTCATCGACGCGTTCGGCGCCGACTACGTCGACCTCGCGCTGCGCCTCGGCGTCCAGCCGGACCGGATCGACACCCTCATCAACTTCGCGGCCGTCGCCCAGCACGGCGTGAAGGCCCAGGGCAGCAACGACGCGTCGCGGCCCGAGGTCCTGGCCGAGCTGGCCGCCCTCGTCCCCGACGGGCGCCTCGAGGTGCCGGTGCGGGCGTTCCCGCTGGAGCGCATCGCCGAGGCCTACGAGCTGCTCGAACGCCGGCACACCCTCGGCAAGCTCGTCGTCGTCCCGTAGGGAGATCCCTGCCCGGCGACGGTGGTGCTCAACCCGGCCCGCCGCCTCATCTCCACCACGATGTTCGCCGCGGCGACCGGGATCAGCCGCGGGAGCGGCGGGCGAGGTGCCGGGCCCGCACGCGGGCCTGGGTGAGCCGTGCCGCCAGGCGGCGCTGCTTGGCCAGGCCCCGCTCCGTGCGGTAGTAGCACTGCGGGGGCTGCAGGCGAGCGATCCGCTCCTGGTATCGCAGACCCGGCCGGGCCGAGGTCAGGATCGGCCCGGCCGCCGGTCGCACGGCAAGGTTGTCGGCGGTCCACGGCATCAGCGACTGCGGCCAGAGGTCGGCGAACATGGTGCGCATTCTGCCGCCGTAGATCCGCCCGGGCCACCGAAATTGCCGAGACGGTGATCCGGGACGGTGACGCCGTTCCGTGACCGGCGGGCCGGCCTCGTCAGGCGGTCGGCACCCAGAAGCGCAGCTTGCCGTCGCGCTCGTCCTCCAGCACGCCGCCGTTCGCCTCGATGACACGCCGCGAGACGGTGTTGGTCGTGTCGCAGGTGAGCAGGGCCGTCTCGATGCCCAGGGCGCGCGCGATCGGCAGCGCCGCCCGCAGCATCCGCGTCGCGTGGCCGCGGCGCCGAGCCGTCGGGCGGACGTCGTAGCCGATGTGGCCGCCGCCCTCCAGCAAGCGCGGGGTGAGGCGGTGGCGGATCGCGAGCCGCCCGTAGTACTCGGCGCCCTCGGCCCACCACAGGGAGGTCGACGGCACAAAGCCCTCGGGCCGGGGCGTCTCCTCCAGCGCTCGCGCGCGCAGCGCCGACACGTAGCCGGCGAAGCCCGCGGGCGAGGCCCAGGACGAGGAGAACTCGCGCAGCTCGTGGGCGATCATGCTGTTGTCGTCGGGGCCGCCGCGCCCCTCGGCGACGAACTCGGCCATGGCGGCCAGGAACGACTCGTGGACGTCGACGGTGGGCGGGCTGAGCGCGGGCACGACAGCACGATATCGCTCAGTGCCAGTCCGGCGGGGGCGCGCGGTGCAGCGCGGGGTCGTCGGCCTTGAAGGTGCGCACCGGGCCCGGGGGCGTCAGCGGGCCCTCGAAGCGCACGGTCACGCGGCCCAGGCCCGCGCCCCACACCCAGCCGGGTCCGTGCTCGTCGTGGCGAACGTCCTGGCCGGTGCGCCACGCGGTGTCGACGGGCTCGGCCGCGACGGGCTCGGGGGCGGCCGGGTCCACGACCTCCGGCGCCGTACCGATGGGGAAGAGCGTGTCCTGGGCGAACTCCGACAGCGCGGAGACCCCGACGCCGAGCAGGCGCAGGCCGCCGGTCACCTCGATGTCGGCGAGCAGGCGCCGGGCCAGCTCCACCACCGCGCGCGGCTCGTCGGTCGGCTGGTCGCGGGTCGCCGAGCGGGTGATCGTGGTGAAGTCGAAGTAGCGGGCCTTCACCGTCACCGTCCGGCCCGACAGGCCCGCGGCCCGCAGGCGCTTGGCCACGCGGTCGGCCAGCAGGTCCAGCTCGCGCTCCAGGCGGGCACGGTCGGCCACGTCGGTGCCGAAGGTCTCCTCGGCGGAGACGGACTTGGTGTCGCGCTCCGGCACCAGGGCGCGGTCGTCGTCGGCCCGGGCCAGGCGGAACAGGCCGTTGCCGTGGGCCTGGCCGAACCACGCCAGGAGGTCGACCAGGTCGCGGGCGGCCAGCTCGCCGATGGTGCGGATGCCGGCCTGGCGCAGCCGCTCCGCCGTCGCCGGGCCCACGCCCCACAGCTTGGTCACGGGCAGCGGGTGCAGCACCGCGAGTTCGCAGCCGGGGCCGACGACCGTCAGGCCGTCGGGCTTGTCGAGGTCGGAGGCGATCTTCGCGACGAGCTTCGAGGTGCCGACGCCGACCGAGCCGGTCACCCCGCCGGTCGCGGCGGCGATGCCCGCCTTGATGCCGCGGGCCAGCTCGGTGACGGCGGGCACCGCGCAGTCGTGGCCGCCCGCGGCCAGGTCGACGAACGCCTCGTCGATCGAGACCTGCTCGACCAGCGGGGAGACCTCGCGCAGCAGCTCCATCACGACCTGGCTGGTGCGCCGGTACGCCTCGAAGCGCGGCGACAGGTAGGCCGCCCCGCTCGGCAGGCGCCGCCGCGCCTCCGACATCGGCATCGCGGAGCGGACGCCGAAGGCCCGCGCCTCGTACGACGCGGTCGCCACCACCCCGCGCCCGGCGATCCCGCCCACGACGACCGGCCGGCCGCGCAGCGACGGCTTGTCCCGCTGCTCGACGCTGGCGAACGCGGCGTCGAGGTCGAGATGCATGATGCTCGCCTCGCGCCTCACCAGGCCATTCTGTCAGGCGTGGAACCCTTCGACGGCGGCCCGCGCCGACGCGTGCACGGCCGGGCCGTCCGGCGCGGGCGCCGCGAGGTGGGCGGCGCAGGACGCTACGGGGCGGCGCGCGGGGCGTGAACGACTACCTCACTGCAGGCCGGTGCGCACCGAAGTGATCCGCTGGGTGTTGAAGCCGAGCCAGTGCATGCGCCCGACGTACCGCGCATGCTCGATCTTCACGCAGCGGTCCACGACCACGTCCAGCCCCGCGTCCGCCGCGATCCCCGAGCCCTCCTCGCTGATCACGCCGAACTGGCACCACAGCGCCTTCGCGCCCACGGCCACCGCCTCGCGCGCGATGCCCGGCACGGCGGCCGGGGCGCGGAACACGTTCACGACGTCGATCGGCACCGGCACGTCGGCGAGGCTCGGGTAGCTCGTCTCGCCCAGGATGCGCGGCTCGCGCGGGTTGACCGGGATCACCGTGTAGCCGTGGCGCTTGAGGTAGTAGCCGACGAAGTAGCTCGCCCGCAGTTCGTTGGCGGACAGCCCGACGATCGCCACGGTGCGGGCGGTGTGCAGGACGCGCTGGATCGTGGTCGGGTCCTGGAAGCGCTGGAGGTCCATCAGGCCGCCTTGCTGACGTAGGTGAAGCCCTGCTCGAGGTCCCAGAGCAGGTCCGCGACGCTCTCGGTGCCCACCGACAGGCGCACCGTGCCGGGACCGACCCCGGACGCGGCCAGCTCGGCGTCGCTGAGCTGGCGGTGGGTCGTGCTGGCGGGGTGGATGACGAGGCTCTTCGCGTCGCCGACGTTGGCCAGGTGCGACCAGAGGGTCACGCCGCGGATGAGGTTCTGCCCGCCCTCGCGGCCGCCGGCGCAGTCGAAGGAGAACACCGCCCCCGCGCCGCGCGGCAGGTACTTGTCCACGAGTGCCTTGTACCTGCTGCCGGGAAGGCCCGCGTAGGTCACGTTGCTCGCCAGCTCGTGCGCCTGCAGGAACTCCGCGACCGCCAGCGCGTTGGCGACGTGCCGCTCCATGCGCAGCGAGAGCGTCTCCAGGCCCTGCAGGAACAGGAACGCGTTGAACGGCGAGAGCGCTCCGCCGAGGTCGCGCAGGGTCTCGGCGCGCAGCTTCATGAGGTACCCGTAGGCGCCGAAGGTCTCGTGGAACTGCAGCCCGTGGTAGGCCGGCGACGGGTCGGCGACCACCGGGAACCGCCCGTTGGACCAGTCGAAGGTGCCCGCCTCGACGACCACCCCGCCGATGCTCGTGCCGTGCCCGCCGATGAACTTCGTCGCCGAGTGCACGACGATGTCGGCGCCCCACTCGATCGGCCGGCACAGGTAGGGCGTGGCGAACGTGTTGTCCACGATGAGCGGCAGCCCGTGCTCGTGCGCGATCCCGGCGACGGTCTCGATGTCGAGCACGTTGCCGGCCGGGTTGCCGATCGTCTCGGCGAAGAACGCCTTTGTGTTCGGGCGCACCGCGGCCCGCCACGCGTCCGGGTCGTCGGGGTCGACCCAGGTCAGCTCGACGGTCATCTTGCGCAGGAGGTGCTTGAGCTGGTTGACGGTGCCGCCGTACAGCGCCGAGGACGACACCACGTGGTCCCCGGGCTCGAGCAGCGTGAACAGGGCGGCGGCCTGGGCCGCGATCCCGCTGGCGAACGCGACCGCGCCGGTGCCGCCCTCCAGGTTGGCGACCCGCTCCTCGAAGACGGCGACGGTCGGGTTCATGATGCGGGAGTACGTGTTGCCGTACTCCTGCAGGTTGAAGTACGCGGCCGCGGACTCGGGGTCCTCGAACACGTAGCTCGTCGTCTGGAAGATCGGCACCGCGCGGGCGCCCGTGTTCGGGTCGGGCCGCTGCCCGGCGTGCAGCTGTCGGGTCTCGAAGCCGAACTCGTGCTCCCGCTCGGTCCTCAAAGCGCTGAATTCGTCGCTCACTCGCCTGTGCCTTCCTCGCCGAGGAACCGGCGGATGATGGGCGTCTGCCGGGCCTCTTCCAGCAGGAAGCAGTCGTGGCCGTAGGGCGCCTCGATCAGGTGGAACTCTACCGGCAGGCCGTGCTCGCCCAGGGCCGCCTCGATGTCCTGCGAGGCGCTCGGGGGATACAGCCAGTCGGAGCTGAACGCGATGAGCAGCGTGCGCGCCCGCACCCCGGCCAGCGCCTTGGCCAGCGAGCCGTCGCCGTGCTCGCGGGCCAGGTCGAAGTACGTCAGCGCCCGCGAGAGGTAGAGGTAGGTGTTGGCGTCGAAGCGCCGCACGAACGAGCCGGCCTGGTGGCGCAGGTAGCTCTCGACCTGGAACTCCGGCTCGGCGATGGTGTGGCGGATGTCGTCGGCGACCTGCAGCCGGCGGCCGAAGCGGTCCTCCAGCGCGGGCGCGGACAGGTAGGTGATGTGCCCGACCATCCGCGCCACGCCCATGCCGGCGTCGGGCGCGCGGCCGGTGCCGTAGTAGTGACCGCCCTGCCACGCCGGGTCGCCCATGATGGACTCGCGGGCGATGAAGTTCCAGGCCACGCCCTGGGGGTGCAGCCCGTGGGTGCTGGCGATGACGACGATCGCGTCGACCTCGTCCGGGTAGAGCACCGCCCACTCCAGGGCCTGCATCCCGCCCAGCGACCCGCCGGCGACCGCGGCGAGCCGCTCGATGCCGAGCTCGCGCAGCAGGGCCCGCTCGGTGCGGACCATGTCGGCGACCGTGATGACCGGAAAGTCCGATCCGTACGGCCGGCCGGTCTCCGGGTTCACCGAGCCCGGGCCGGTGGTGCCGCGGCAGCCGCCGAGCAGGTTCGTGCACACGACGAAGTACCGGTCGGTGTCGAACGCCTTCCCGGGGCCGATCATGCCGTCCCACCATCCGAGCGCTTTCCCGGCGGCGCCGTCGCGATCCTCGGCCGCGAAACCGTCCCGCGTGCCGGCCTCGGACGGGCTCGCCGACAGGCCGGCCGCGTGCGCGTCGCCGCTCAGGGCGTGGCACACGAGGATCACGTTGTCCCGTCCGGGAGCAAGGTTGCCGTATGTCTCGTACGCGACCCGGACCGGGTGCAGCTCCCGGCCGCAGTCAAGCTGGACCGGGTGCGGCAGGTCGAGGTACTGCGTCTCGACGATCAGTGTATTGTCCATCGCCCCAGTGGGTGTTATAGGTAATCGGACCAGCATCATGGGTAGCTCGGTACCGTAGAGGAGAGCACACGATATGACGACAGCCGACAACGGTGTCAACGTCCAGGCGCTGCTGGACGCCCGCCAGGCGCTCAAGGACGCGCCCGAGGCGGCGCAGTTCACCTGGCGCGCGTCCTCGCGCTGGGACCACGGCGTGCACAGCACCACCACCATCGAGAAGTTCTACGGCCTCGGCCAGGAGCAGACCCACAAGGCTCGGTCGACCTTCGAGGCCGACCACCCCGCCGTCTTCGCCGCCGAGGACAACGGCATCACCCCGATCGAGTATCTCCTCGTCGGCCTCGCCGGGTGCCTCACCGCGGGTGTGGCGAGCGTCGCGCAGAACCGGGGCATCCAGCTGCGCTCGGTCGAGGCCCACGTCGAGGGCCAGCACGACATCCGGGGCATCCTCGGCGACGGTGACGTGCGCAACGGCTACGAGGGCATCAAGGTGACGTTCAACATCGACGCCGACGCCTCCCGCCAGGAGATCGAGGCCCTCGTCGCGCAGTCGCAGAAGCGCTCCGCCGTCTTCGACGCCCTCACCAACCCGACCGACGTCACGGTCGAAGTTGCCTGAGCACGTCACCGCGGTCGTCGTCGGGGCCGGTCACGCCGGCCTCGCGGCGAGTCACTTCCTGGCTCGGCGCTGCATCGACCACGTCGTGCTGGAGCGCGGCGAGGTCGCGAACTCGTGGCGGCACGAGCGGTGGGACTCGCTGCGGCTGCTGACCCCGAACTGGCTGACCCGGCTGCCGGGCCAGTCCTACGACGGCCCGGACCCCGACGGCTACATGACCAGCGCCGAGGTGGCGTCGTTCATCGACCGGTTCGCCGAGCCCGCGCCGGTGCGCACGGGCTACGAGGTCACCTCGCTGCGGGCCGACGAGGACGGCTTCTCGGTCAACGGCGAGCTGCGGGCCCGGGCGGTCGTCATCGCCAGCGGCGCCTGCAACACGCCGGTCGTTCCGGCGTTCGCGGCCGCCCTGCCGTCCTCGATCACGCAGATCACGCCGCATTCGTACCGCGGGCCGGCCGACCTGCCCGACGGCGGCGTGCTCGTCGTGGGCGCGTCGGCGACGGGCGTGCAGCTGGCGGCCGAGCTGCACCGCTCCGGCCGCAAGGTGACCCTCTCCGTGGGCGAGCACGTGCGCATGCCCCGGCTGTACCGCGGCAAGGACGTCCTGTGGTGGATGGACGCGGCCGGCGTTTGGGACCAGCGCCACGACCAGATCGACGACCTGGACCGGGCCCGCAAGCTCTCCTCGCCGCAGCTCGTCGGCGACGAGAAGCGCCGCACCCTCGACCTCAACACGCTGAGCGACATGGGCGTCGAGCTCGTCGGGCGGTGGGCCGCGCTGCGCGACGGCCGGGCGCTGTTCTCGGGCGGCCTGCGCAACCTGTTCTCCCTCGCCGACCTCAAGCTCGCGCGGCTGCTGGACACGTTCGACGCGTGGGCCGGCGACGCCTGCGACGAGCGGCCCGAACCGACCCGGGTGCCGGCCCGGCCGCGCCTGCAGCTCGATCTCACCGGCGGGGAGATCCGCACGGTGCTGTGGGCGACCGGCTTCCGGCCCGAGTACGGCTGGCTGGACCTGCCCGTGGTCGACGCCAAGGGCCGGCTGCGCCACGACGGCGGGGTGGTCGACGGGGTCCCCGGGCTCTACGCGCTGGGCCTGCCCGTCCTGCGCCGGCGCAAGTCGACCTTCATCCACGGCATCGAGGACGACGCGCGGGAGGTCACAGATCATCTTGCCGATTTCCTACTAGGCCGGTCGACTTCATAGGCATAGGCTGGTCGCCATGGACCTCTTCGTGTCCGGTGACGTCTACCTCGACATCGTCTTCACCGGGCTGCGGCGGCTGCCGCGGCCGGGGGAGGAGACGTGGGCGCCGGGCATGGGCTCGTCGCCGGGCGGCATCGCCAACCTGGCGGTCGCGGCCGCACGCCTGGGCCTGCGCACGGGCCTGGGCGCGGCGTTCAGCACCGACGCCTACGGCGAGTTCTGCCGCGACGTGCTGCGCGAGCAGGGCGTCGACCTGGGCCCGTCGCGCAGCTTCGAGGACTGGCACTCGCCGGTGACCGTGTCGCTGGCCTACGAGCGCGACCGCAGCATGATCAGCCACGCCCACCCGGCCCCCGCGGGCCCGGACGGGCTCGTCGGTGAGCTGCCCGCGGCCACGGCGGCCGCGGTGAGCCTGACCGGCGAGCGGCTGCCGTGGGTCCGCCGCGCCGCCCGGGCCGGCACGCTGGTCTTCGCCAACGTCGGCTGGGACGACACCGCCGCCTGGCCGGCCGCGGCCCTGGACCTGCTCGAGGACTGCCACGCCTTCCTGCCCAACGCGGGCGAGGCGATGCACTACACCCGCACCGACACCCCCCGGGCGGCGCTGCGCCGGCTCGCCGACCGGGTGCCGCTGGCGGTGGTCACCTGCGGCGCGCAGGGAGCCCTCGCCATCGACGCGTCGACCGGCGAGATCGTCGCCGCCCCGGCGGTACCGGTGGAGGCCCTCGACCCGACCGGCGCCGGCGACGTGTTCAACGCCGGCTTCATCGCCGCGACCCTGTGGCAGCGCCCGCTGCGCGAGCGCCTCGCCTTCGCCAACCTCGTCGCCGCGCTGTCGGTGCGCCACTTCGGCGGCTCGCTGTCGGCGCCGGGCTGGGGCGACATCGCCGCGTGGCGGGCGGCGACGCGCGAGGAGGCCTACGACTTCCTCGACGAGCTCATCCCGAGCGGCGACCTGAGCCGGACCCGCCGCGCGAGGGCCACCATCGCCCGGCTCCCCGATGCCGCATGAGGCTCACGATCCTCGGCGGGGGCGGCTTCCGGGTGCCGCTCATCCACCGCGCGCTGCTGCGGGACCCGCTGGTCGACGCCGTGACGCTGTTCGACACCGACGCCGGCCGGCTCGCGGCCATCGAGCGGGTCCTGGCCGCGCAGGCGCTCGGGGTCGCCGCCGCGCCCCGGGTGACGGCGAGCACCGACCTCACCGCCGCGCTCACCGGCGCCGACGTCGTGTTCTCGGCGATCCGCGTGCACGGGCTCGCCGGCCGGGTCCTCGACGAGCGGATCGCGATCGCCGAGGGTGTGCTCGGCCAGGAGACCGTGGGCGCGGGCGGCCTGTCGTTCGGCCTGCGCACCGTGCCCGTGGCCGCCGGCATCGCCCGCCGGATCGCCCAGGTCGCCCCGCGGGCGTGGGTCGTCAACTTCACCAACCCGGCCGGCCTGGTGACGGAGGCGATGGCCGCACACCTCGGCGACCGGGTGATCGGCATCTGCGACTCGCCCGCTTCGCTGTGCCGCCGGTTCGACGCGTTCGACTACGCGGGCCTCAACCACCTCGGCTGGCTGCGCGTGGACGGGCGGTCGATCCCGAACGAATACCTGCACTACTACGAGGACCCGGCCGCGCCGCCGACCGGCCCGACCCGCGGCGAGTTCCTCCAGGAGCAGCAGCGGCGGCTGTACCGCCGGCTGGCCGACCCGGCCGCCGACGCGCTGTCCACCTGGGACAGCGTGCGGGCGGAGCGGGACGCCACGTATTTCGCGGCCGGCCCGGCGACCGGCGGCTACGAGGACATCGCGCTGGCCCTGATGCGCGCCCTCACCGGCGGCGGCCCGGCCCGGCTCATCCTCGACGTGCGCAACGGCGACACCCTGCCGCACCTGGACCCCGACGCGATCGTCGAGGTGCCCTGCGCCGTGGACACCACCGGTGCCCGGCCGCTGCCCGTCACCCCGCTGGACGCCGGCCAGGCCGCGCTGACCGCCGCGGTGAAGGCGAGCGAGCGCGCGGTGCTGGAGGCGGCGGCGACGGGCTCGGCGGCCGCGGCCCGCCGGGCGTTCGCCATCCACCCGCTGGTCGCCTCCGACGCGATCGCCGAGCGCCTCCTGGCGGCGTACCGGGGCGCCTTCCCGGAGCTGGCGTACCTGCGCTGAGATCTCCCTATCTACTCTGTCGATGTTGTAGGTGCAGCAACGCGCCTGGGCACTGCCGGCCGGCGCGGTCGTGCCCGCGCTCCTGCTGGGCGCGTGGCAGGTCGCGACACGGCGGAGCGGGGTGGTCGGCGCGCGGCGGCTTCGATAGAGTCCGGCAAATGCGGGGGCCGAGATTGCGGCCCGGCGACCGCGTCCGCGTGGTGTCGCCGGCCAGTGCTCCGGGCGAGGAGTGGGCCCGGCAGGTCATGGCGACGCTGGCCGGCTGGGGGCTGCGGCCGGAGCTCGGCGACCACGCCCTCGACCGCCGCGGATTCATGGCGGGCACCGACGCCGACCGGCTCGCCGACCTCAACGACGCCCTGCGCGACCCGGGTGTGCGAGCGGTCGTGGCCACGCTGGGCGGCGCGGGCGCGTATCGGATCGTGGACGACCTGGACATGGCCGCCGTGCGCGCCGACCCGAAGCCCGTCGTGGGCTTCAGCGACATCACGAACCTGCACCTGGCGCTGTGGACGGCGACCGGAGTGGCCGGCGTCCACGGCTGCGTAGGCACCGGCGGGCGCACCGACGACTCGTGCCGGCGGCTGCTCTTCGAGACCGGACCGATCACCGTGCGCGCCGAGGCGTCGCCGGTGACCGTCCCGGGGCGTGCGACGGGGATCCTCGTCGGCGGACTGGCCGGCGCGGTGGCCAACTTCCTGGGCGCGGGCCTGCCCCGGCTCGACGGCGTGATCCTGTGCCTGGAGGGGCCGCAGAACCCGCACTTCGATCGCATGCTGTGGGGCATGCTGCGCGCAGGCAGGCTCGACGGGACAGCCGGCTTCGCGATCGGCGACCTCACCGGCCTGGATCCCGGTGTCGCCGAGCCCGGCCCCGACCACGCGGTGACCGTGATCCGCCGGCGGCTGGGCGGCCTGGGCGTGCCGATCCTCGGCGGTCTTCCCTTCGGGCACACCGAGGACCAGGTGTGCCTGCCGGTCGGCGTTCCCGCGACGCTCGACACCTACGCGGGCACCCTGACCGCCGCATCGGCGGTGTGCTGATGGACACCGCACAGCTCAACGCGGCGCTGCGGGACCCGGCCGTCCGGGTGATCGCGCTGGACGGGGACCATCGCCTGCTCGACGGCCTCGACCTCGACGCCGTGCGGGCCGATCCCAAGCCGATCGTCGGCACCGGCGGCACGACGTTCGTGCATCTCGAGCTGTGGCGCGAATGCGGCCTGGTCGGCTACCACGGCGAGGGCGAGATCCGGCACGGCCCGCTGCGCGTGGCCGGACGGACCCGGGTGCCCGGCCGGGCCGAGGGTGTGCTGCTCGGCGGCAGTCTCGGCCCGCTGCGCGCGATGCTCGGCGCCGGCCTGCCGTCGCTCGACGGCGCGATCCTGCTGCTCACCGGGGAACGCACCCAGGGCCTGGGCCAGGTCGACCGGCAGCTCACCCATCTGATCCGCGCCGGCGTTCTGGGCGGCGTCCGGGGCGTGGCAGTGGGCCGCTTCGCCGGGTTCGAGGGCCTCGTCGACCGCGGGTGGAGCCTGGACGATGTCCTCGCCGACCGCCTCGACACGCTCGGCGTACCCGTACTCGGCGCGCTCCCGATCGGTCCCGGTGCGCCAACCGTGCCGGTCGGCGTTCCCGCGATCCTCGACGCGACCGAAGGTGTGCTCGCGCTCGCCCGGGCGTGAGCGGCGACGGGCGGGTCCTCGCGGGAGTGCCGCACGGTCACGGCATGCGGCACCCCTGTCGCGGGGGTCGTGCGCTCAGACGGGGCGCACGTTCTCGGCCTGAGGGCCCTTCGGACCCTGGGCGACCTCGAACTCCACCTTCTGCCCGTCCTCCAGGCCCCGGTAGCCGGTGCCGACGATCGCCGAGAAGTGGACGAAGACGTCCGGGCCGCCGCCATCCTGCTGGATGAAGCCGAAGCCCTTCTCAGAGTTGAACCACTTCACGGTACCGCTGGCCACGCTGTCCTCCTGATGCCTGGGATCTTCACGCTACCGGCCGCCCGGGCGCCCCGGCTTCCCCACTGCGGGGGAAACGTCCCGGCTCAGCCCCGCGTGAGCTGGCCGCGCAGGATCTGCAGGGACTTGGTCAGCAGGCGCGAGATGTGCATCTGGGACAGGCCGAGCTCGGCGGCGATCTGGCTCTGGGTGCGGTTGCCGAAGAAGCGCATCGCGATGATCCGCTGCTCGCGCTCGGGGAGGCGGGCCAGCAGGGGCCGCAGGGCCTCGCGGGCCTCGAACTGCTCGATACCCGCGTCCGGCTCGCCGAGCAGGTTGCTCAGGTCGGTCGGGCCCTCGGTCTCCGTCGTGGCGGGGGCGTCGAGGCTCAGGGCGCGGTACGCGCGGCCGGCGTCCAGGGCCTCGATCACGTCCTCCTCGCTCGCGTCGAGCTCCGCGGCCAGGTCGGCGACCGTGGGGGAGCGGCCCAGGCGCTGGGTCAGCTCGCCGGCCACCCGGTTGATGCGCAGGCGGGTGTCCTGGATGCGGCGGGGCACCCGCACGTCCCAGCAGCGGTCGCGGAAGTGGCGCTTGAGCTCGCCGGTGATGGTGGGGATCGCGTAGCCGATGAACGCGGCGCCGTTGGCGGGGTCGAAGCCGTCGACGGCCTTGATGAGCCCGACGGTCGCGACCTGGACGAGGTCGTCCTGCGGCTCGCCGCGGTTGCGGAAGCGGGCGGCGAGGTGGTGGGCCAGCGGCAGGTAGAGCTCGATGACCCGGCCGCGGACCCGCCTGCGGTCCGGGCCTTCGGGCAGGTCGGCGAGGAGGCTGAGCAGGGCCAGGGCCTCGGCGTCCTCGGCCCGGCGGCGCGCGGCGGCCGAGGCGGGGACGGCATCGTGGTGCATCTCGATGGTCATGAAACAGAGACCTCACGCGGAGCGGGGGCTGCGAAAAGGGCCCGCTGCTTGAGCGCCTTCTGGATCGACCGTAACGCCGATCTTGGAGCATTACAACTGTTGCGTCGAATTATGCGTCGATTCCGAACGGGTGGTAACCTGCGGCATTCGCGCGGGCCCGGGCCCCGCACCAGGAGAATCGCGGGCATGAAGCGGCGCTGGCTGTTCGCGGACCAACTGGGGCCGCACTTTCTCGAGGACGCCGCCCAGCCCGTCCTGCTCGTGATCTCCAAGGGCGTGTTCCGGCGGAAGGTGTACCACCGGCAGAAGGCCCACCTGGTCCTGTCCGCCCTGCGCCACCGGGCCGCCGAGCTCGGCGACCGGGCCGAGCTCGTGGTCGCCGAGCGCTACCGCGACGCGGTCGGCACCGAGCCCGTCGAGGTCTGCCACCCGACCTCGCGCCCGGCCCGCGACCTGGTCCGGGGCCTGGGCAACGCCACGCTGCTGCCCCCGCGCGGGTTCATCACCGAGCCGCGCGACTTCGTGCGCTGGGCCGACGGGCGGCCCCGGCTGCTGCTCGAGGACTTCTACCGCGAGGCCCGGCAGCGCCACGGCATCCTCATGGACGGCGCCGAACCGGCCGGCGGGCGCTGGAATTTCGACGCCGAGAACCGCGAACCGCCGCCGCGCGGGGCGGTCCGGCTCGGCGTGCCGCCACCGCCGCCGATCACCGAGGACGAGATCGACGAGCGGGTCCGCGCCGAGCTCGACCGCTGGGAGCGCGACGACGGCATCGCGTTCGTCGGCCGGGACGGGCCGCGGCGGTTCCCGGTCACCGCGGCCGAGGCCGAGGCGCGCCTGGCCCACTTCCTCGAGCACCGGCTGCCCGCGTTCGGCCCGCACGAGGACGCGATGCTGCGCGACGACCCGCTCATGGCCCACTCGCTGCTCTCGGCGAGCCTCAACCTCGGGCTGCTCGACCCCCTCGACGTGGTGCAGCGGGCCGAGGCCGAGTTCCGCCGCGGCGCCGCCCCGCTCGCCGGCGTCGAGGGGTTCGTCCGGCAGATCCTCGGCTGGCGGGACTACGTGTGGCACTGCTACTGGTACTTCGGCCCGCGGTACGCCCACCGCGACGCGCTCAAGGCCCGCCGCCGGCCGCCCGCCTGGTTCACCGGCCTCGACCCGGACGCGGTCACCTCGGCATGCCTGCGCGACGTGCTCACCCGCGTCCGCGACACCGGCTGGGTGCACCACATCCAGCGGCTCATGGTGCTGGGCAACCTGGCGCTGCAGCGGGACTGGCACCCGGGCGCGGTGGCCGACTGGTTCGCGCGGTGCTTCGTCGACGGCTACCCGTGGGTGATGACCCCCAACGTGATCGGGATGAGCCAGTACGCCGACGGCGGCCGGCTCGTCACCAAGCCCTACGCGGCCGGCGGCGCCTACATCAACCGCATGAGCGACTACTGCGGCGGCTGCGCGTTCGACCCCCGCCACCGCGACGGCCCCGACGCGTGCCCGTACACCGCCGGCTACTGGGCCTTCCTGCACCACCACCGGGAGCAGCTGGCGGGCAACCACCGGCTCCGCCGGCCCCTGGCCCAGCTGGACCGCCTCGGCGACATCCCGGCGATCGCGGCGGCGGAGAGCCGCCGCCGCGTCTTCTAGCAGGCTTCTAGAAGCCGTCCAGCAGGTGCTGGAGGCCGAACTCGAACAGCTCCGTGTCCGCGTCCGCCTCGGCCCGGCGCGCCTTGCGCTCCTGCTGCTCGAGGCTCATCGCGCTGCCCCGCACGAAGTTCACGAGCGCCGCCGCCAGCGCTTTCGCGTCGGCCCGGCCCTCCAGGGCCCGCTGCGCCCAGGCGAGGTGGGCGGCCGGGCCGAGTTGCGGGTGCGTGAACGAGACGGTGAGCGCGAGCCAGGCGTGCTGACGGTACAGCCGCCAGTGCAGCCGGGCGAGCCGCTCCAGCTGCGCCCGCCACGGGCCGGCCGGCTTCGGCGGCGGGTGCCTGGCGAAGACCGCGTCGGCCATGAGCAGCTCGAGCTCGGCCCGGTCCTGCACCCACTTGTAGAACGTGCCCGTGACGAGGCCGCCGGCGCGCTGGCCGATGAGGCGCAGCGAGAGGTTCCCGAGCCCGTCGGCGTCGGCGAGCTCGATCGCGGCGTCGACGATCCGGGCCCGGGTCACGTCGCCGTGGGCCGGCGGCGGCTGCCACGCGGCGGCGACGGTGGGCGCGTCGGCGGTGACGATGAGCCCCGGCCCGCGGTGCTTGGCCGCGAGCCCCTCCTCGCGCAGCAGGGTCATCGCCTTGTACGCGGTCGCCATCGTCGCGTCCCACCCGGCCATGATGTCCTTGGCGCTGGGGATGTCCTCGCCCGGCCGGAGGTCGCCGTCGAGGATGCGCCGGCGAAGATCCGCGACGATGTCGGCCGCAAACCGCGTCACGCCCGTCCCCCTCTGCCCGCACTCGCGCCCCGTCGGACTGCGCGGTCGAGAAGTCTAGCCGAGGCGCGCACCGCGGACGCCGACCGGCGGGAGCCGGAGCCGGCGGGGCGATGCCGCGGCCGGGCGGCGCTCAGGACCGGCGCTCGACCTCGCGGGCCATCTTGCGCAGGGCCTGGCCGAACCCGGCCCGGCCGACGGCCGCGACGAGGGCGCCGCTCACCCGGTCGAGGCGGTGCGGCACGACGGTCACGTCCTCGGACCAGTCGACCCGGCAGCGGCCGGCCTCCAGCGGCAGCACGCTGAACCACGCCCGGCCCCGGATCACCCGCCCGTGCTTGTCGATGTCGCACCGCCCCGGCCGCTCGCCGTCCGGCGGCTCCCAGCGCACCACGGTCATCGGGTCGTCGAAGCCGATCGGCCCGAGACGGGACCGGGCGACGAACCCGGCACCGGGCCCGTCCATGCGTGCGGTGGTGAGCCGCACCGTGGTCAGCGGCGCCCAGCGGGCGTGGTTGCGCCAGTCCACGAGCGCGGCCCAGACCTCGGTGGCCGGCGCGCGGACCTCGACGGAGACGGTGAAGAGCGCCATCCGCTCGACGATAACCGGTACGGCGCCGCGGGGCCGGGCAGGCGGAGAAGTCGTGACCGGCAGAGCTCGAAGCGGCCGGCCGCGCGCGAGGTCGGCCGCCGGGCGTGGACGGGCCGCTCAGAGCTTGAAGCGGCCGACCTCGCGCTGCAGGTCGGCGGCCAGGCGCGAGAGCTCCGTGACGGTGGTGTCGGCCTCGGCCAGGGTCGCCGAGGTCGCCTGGGCGGCCTGAGCCACGCCGGAGATGTTCCCGGCGATCCCGGTCGCCCCGTGCGCGGCCTCACCGACGCTGCGGCTCATCTCCGCGGTCGTGGCCGACTGCTCCTCCACCGCGGAGGCGATGGTGAGCTGGTAGTCGTTGATCCGCGCGATGATCCGGCTGATCTCGCCGATCGCGTCGACGGCGTTGCCCGTGTCGGCCTGGATCGCCTCCACGCGGCGGGAGATGTCCTCGGTCGCGCGGGCGGTCTCCTGCGCGAGCTCCTTGACCTCGTTGGCGACGACCGCGAAGCCCTTGCCCGCCTCGCCGGCGCGGGCCGCCTCGATGGTGGCGTTGAGCGCGAGCAGGTTCGTCTGCTCGGCGATCGAGGTGATCACCTTGACGACGTTGCCGATCTCGGCCGAGGAGTCGCCGAGCTTGGAGACGGTCTCGTTGGTGGTCTGGGCGACGCCGACGGCCTCGGCGGCGACCTGGGCGGCCTCGCCGGAGTTGCGGGCGATCTCGCGGATCGAGGCGCCCATCTGTTCGGCCCCGGCCGCGACCGTCTGCACATTGTGCGAGACCTCACCGGCCGCGCCCGCGGCGACGTCGGACTGGCGCGCGGCATCCTGCGCGTTCGCGGCGATGCGGCCGCTGACCACGGTGAGCTGCTGGGAGCTGTCGCCGAGGGTGCGCGAGCCGCTGGTGATGGCCACCACGGTGCCGCGCAGCCCGTCGCGGGCGTCGTTGACGGCGGCGGCCATCTCGCCGAGCTCGTCGCGGGCGTAGACCTGCGCGGGCTTGGTCAGGTCGGCCGCGGCGAGCGCCCGCAGGGCCTCGGACACGCTGGCGAGCTGGCGGCGCACGATCGCGGCGACCCAGGCGCCGGCGGCCAGGGCGATCAGGAGCCCGCCCACGAGCAGCGCGACGATGGACAGGCGCGCCTCGGCGTACTGCTGGTCGGCCTTCGCCGCCGTCGCGCTCGCCTCCTGGTTCTCCAGCTGCTGCAGATCGTCCAGCGCGGCGGCGACGCCGTCCTCCAGCTTCGTGGAGACCGCGACGAGCTGGTCCTGGGGCGGCAGGGTGTAGCCGGCCGGCGGGGCCTCGTGGAACACCACGACGTCGCGCAGGGTGCGGTACTGGCCCAGGTCGTCGGTGGCGTGGTTCAGCGCGGCGATCCGGGTGCCGGAGCCGGCCGCGAGGGTGCGGTAGGCGGCGACGGCGGCATCGACGCGCTGGTCGGCGGTGGTGGCGGCGGCGCGGTAGGGGGCCGCCTGGCTCTGCGCGCCGCCGGCGACGAAGAGCGAGAAGATGAGCATGTTGCGGTACATCTCGGCCATGCCGGCCCGCATCTCGGTCAGCTGCGCGGTGCTGTCCAGGTGGCGGCTCTTCATGTCGTGCAGGTCGGCGTTGAGCCTCGACATCCGGGCCAGCGACACCACGGCCCCGGCGGTGGCCACGAGCGTGACGAGCAGCACGGCGAGGAACGCCTTGGTGATCACCCCGCGATCGGCGACCGCGGCCGTCAACCGCCCGCGTGCGACCGTGACCTGCACGACCCGCTGCTGTGCCACCGTAGAACCCCCCGACGACTCCGATACGGCGCAAGGAGCGCCGCTCGGTTCATCGGCGCACGGTCGCGGAACCTGAGGCGACCCGGGCCGCAACTGTGCGGACCCCGGCGCCGCGGCGCAGCTGCCGGCGGTCCCAGGCGAGCAGGAGCCACCCGGCCCCACGCAGGGCGACGGCACCGGCAAGCACCCACAGGACCCATGGCATGGCCTGTCTATGCCCCGCGCGGGTCCGCCTCACACACGCGGATGCGCACGATCCGTCCCGGCGGGCACGGCAGCACCACGGCCAGGGCCACCACGGCCAGGGCCACCACGGCCAAGGCCACGGCGGCGCCGGGCGTCAGGCGGGGACGAGGGCGGGCAGCAGCGTGGCCGCCGTGCCGCGCAGGTTCACGGTGCTCACCGCGTCCAGCGGGGTCGCGTCCGGGTTGACCTGGATGACCGCGGCGCCCGCGCGGGCCGCGATGCGGGGGATCTCCGCCGCCGGGTACACCACGCCGGACGTGCCCACGGTCAGCAGCACGTCGCAGCCGGCCGCGGCCGCCACCGCGGCGTGCAGCGCGGGCTCCGGCAGCGCCTCGCCGAACCACACCACGCCGGGCCGGACCAGCGCGCCGCACGTGCCACAGCGCGGCGGGGCGATGCGCCGCCCCTCCTGCGGCTCCTCGGTGTCGGCGAGCGCGGCCGGGTGCGCGCCGTCGCCGACGCACCGCGGCGCGAAGAGGCTGCCGTGCAGATGGATCGGCGCCGTGCTCCCCGCGCGCTCGTGCAGGTCGTCGACGTTCTGCGTGACGACCGTCGTGGCCGGGTTCGCCGCCTCGAGCGCGGCGACCGCGCGGTGCCCGGCGTTCGGCTCGGCCGCGCGGGCCCGGGCGGCGCGCCACGCGTACCAGCCCCACACGAGATCCGGGTCGGCGTGGAAGGCCTCGGGCGTCGCGAGCCGCCCGGCGTCGTACCGCGCCCACAGCCCGGTCAGGTCGTCGCGGAACGTGGGCACGCCGCTCTCGGCCGACATCCCCGCCCCGGTGAACACCACGACGTGCCGCGCCGCGGCCACCAGCGCCGCGGCGCGCTCCAGGCTCACGTCAGGCCCTCGGCGCCCAGGCGGGCGTGGAACTCGCCGGCCACGTCGACGTAGGCGTCCATGTCCGTGACCAGGTTCGACACCGTCAGGAACACGTGAGTGACGCCCGCGTCCGCCAGGGCCGCGATGTCGCGCACGATCTGCTCGACGCTGCCGGTGTAGGGCGGGCGCCCCTCCTGCGGCACCGCGTCCAGGGTGCCGGAGAGCCCCACCTGGAACGTGCAGGCGATCGCCGAAGGGTCGCGGCCGAACTCGGCGGCCATCTCCCGCAGCCGGGCGAGGGTCGCGGCCACGGCGGCGGGCGGCATCCCGGTCGGCAGCCAGCCGTCGCCGCGGCGCGCGACGCGGCGCAGGGCCGCGTCGGAGAACCCGCCGAGGAACACGGGAATGCGGCGGGCCGGCTTCGGGCCCACCTCGGCCGGGGCGATCGTCCAGCGCTTGCCGGAGTACGACACCGGGTCCTGTCCCCAGACGGCCTCGGCGATGTCGAGGAACTCGTCCAGCGCCGCGCCCCGCTCGGCGTGCGGGCGCGGGGCGAGCGCGGCGAACTCGTCGATGCTCCAGCCCGCGCCGACGCCCGCGACGACGCGGCCGCCGCTGACCGCGTCGAGGCTGGACAGCGTGCGGGCCAGGCGCGCGGGCACGTGCAGCGGCGCCACCAGCACGCACGTGCCGAGCTCGACCCGCTCGGTGACGGCGGCGGCGAGCGTGAGCGCGACGAGCGGGTCGAGCACCCCGCCGTACCGGACCGGCCAGGGCGCGTCGGGCACGCTGTAGAGCCCGTGGGGGCCGGTCTGGTCCTCGGGGAGCAGGAAGCGTTCGAACACCCAGACGCTGTCGTAGCCGATCTCCTCGGCGGCCCGTGCGGCGCGGGTGACCGCGGTGCGCGGGTCGAAGTCCTTGAGCTGGGGCAGGCCGATCCCGACTTTGAGCGCCACCGGGGCATCCTTTCCAGGTCCGTGATCACGGCGACCCTATGCCATCGGCGGTGGCGCGCAGCGCAAGGTGTACGTCGAGCCCACGAAGGACCAGATCGAGCACTCGCCGGAGTCCGTGCTCACACCGCCGAGCCGCGCTCCACGGGCGCCGGTGCCGCGAGCGACCCGAGCAGCGCCAGGGCCCGCGCGCTGTCCGATCCGGGCTCGGCGTGGTACACCACCAGCAGCTGCCCGCCGGAGTCGCCGATCGCGAGCTTCTCCCGGCGCAGCTCCAGCAGGCCGACCTCCGGGTGCCGCAGCCGCGTCGGCGCGCCCGCGAGGGGCTTCACGTCGTGGCGCGCCCACAGCCGGCGGAACGGCTCGCTGGCCAGGGAGAGCTCGCCGACGAGCCGCTCGACCCGCGGGTCGGCCGCGTCCGCGGCGATCGACGTGCGAAACGCCGCCACCATCCCGCCGAGGGCCTGCTCCCACTCGGGCAGCAGGTCGCGCTCGTCGGGGTCGAGGAAGGTGTCGCGCAGCCGGTTGGCGCCGGGGCGGATCCGCGGCGAGAGCGCGGTCGCGAGACGGTTCGCGGCGAGCACCTCGAAGAGGCGGCTCTCCACGAACGCGGGCAGCCCGATCACGTCGAGCAGCTGGCGGACGCCGGCCGGGACGGTCTCGCGGCGCGGCCGGCGCGGGGCGCGCGGACGGGCGGCGGTAAGGCTCAGCAGGTACTGCGTCGCCTCCGCGTCGAGCCCGAACACCCGCGCGATCGCCTCCAGCACCGGCGGCGACGGGTTGCGGTCGCGGCCCTGCTCGAGGCGCAGGTAGTAGTCGGCGCTGATGCCGGCGAGGGTGGCGACCTCCTCGCGGCGCAGCCCCGGCGTGCGCCGGACGCCGACGACGCGCAGGCCGGCGTCGGCGGGGTCGACGAGCTCGCGCCGGGCCCGGAGGTATTCGCCGAGCGCGTTCGTGCTCACGAACCCAGCCTACGACCGCGCGGCGGCCCGCATCCTGGTCCTGTCACTCCCAGGAAGCGTGCGGCGCTGCCTGATTCCGGGCGCCGCGGGCATGGTGGAGCCATGACAGCGAACACCCTTCCCGGCGGCGTCTACCGCACCGGCGACCTCGACCTCACCCGGTTCGGCTACGGCGCCATGCAGCTGGCCGGCCCGGGCGTCTTCGGCCCGCCGAGGGACCGCGCGGCCGCCGTGGCCGTGCTGCGCGAGGCGGTCGGGCTCGGCATCACGCACATCGACACCGCCGACTTCTACGGCCCGCACGTCACCAACGAGATCATCCGCGAGGCGCTGCACCCGTACCCGGCCGGGCTGCACATCGTCACCAAGGTCGGCGCGCGCCGCGACGAGCAGGGCGGCTGGCCGCACGCGCGCACCCCCGACGAGCTGCGCGCGCAGGTCCACGACAACCTGCGCAACCTCGGCCTGGAGGCGCTCGACGTCGTCAACCTGCGCGTCGGCGGCTTCGACGCGCCCGAGCCCGGCTCCATCGCCGAGCAGTTCGGGGCGCTCGCGCAGCTGCGGGAGCGGGGGCTCATCCGGCACCTGGGGCTGAGCACCGTCAGCGCCGAGCAGCTCGCCGAGGCGCAGGCGATCGCGCCGGTGGTGTGCGTGCAGAACATGTACAACATCGCCCGCCGCGACGACGACGCGCTCGTGGACATCACCGCGGCCCAGGGCATCGCCTACGTGCCCTACTTCCCGCTCGGCGGCTTCTCGCCGCTGCAGTCGGAGACCCTCGGCGCGGTCGCGAAGCGCCTGGGGAGCACGCCGCTGTCGGTGGCGCTGGCCTGGCTGCTGCGGCGCTCGCCGAACATGCTGCTGATTCCCGGCACGTCCTCCGTCGCCCACCTCCGGGAGAACGTCGCCGGCGCGGCGCTGGAGCTGCCCGCCGACGCGCTCGCCGAGCTCGACGCGATCTAGCCGCCGGAGGGCGCCGCCGGTCGACTGTATATTGTCGCGGTGGGCAGCGACCTGACCGCGGACCGAGAGGTCGGCCGCGACGCCGGCGGCCGGGCGACGGTGACCGTCCGCCTGCGCGGCCTCGTCGACCTGGGCACCCAGCCGATCCTGGAGCGGGCCCTGGACGAGGCGCTCGCCGTGCGCGGCGTCTCCGACATCGTGGTCGACCTCGACGGGCTGACGCTGCTCGACTCGACCGGGATCGCGACCATGCTGCACGCGTACCGTCGCGGCGCCGCCGCCGGCGTCGGGCTCCGCGCGATCGGCGCGAACGGCATGGTGCACCGGGTCCTGGACATCACCGGCGTGCTGAAGGTGCTCACCGGCGAGGATTGATCGCCATGGTTCGCGGGCATGCACGTGTCATGACCCCGTCCCGTTTCACCGATGACAGCGTGCCCGAGACCGGCATCCGCAAGCTGTTCACGACGGCGGGGCACTGGCAGCGGTGGCTGGACGTGGAGGCCGCGCTCGCGCTGGCGGAGGCGGACGCCGGGGTGGTGCCGCCGGACGCGGCCGCGGCCATCGCCGCCGCGGCCCGCCTGGACCGGCTCGACAAGGGCCGCATCCGGGCCGGGATCGCCACCACCGGGCACCCGCTGATGCCCCTCATCACCGAGCTGACCCGGGCCGTCGGCGCCGACTACGGCGGCTGGGTGCACTGGGGCGCGACCACCCAGAACATCACCCAGACCGGCGACGCGCTGCTGCTGCGCGACGCCCACCGGCGGCTGCTGGGCCTGCTCGGCCGGGTGCTCGAGGCCGCCGCCGGGCTCGCCGAGCGCGGGGCGCGGATGCCGATGGCCGGCCGTACGCACGGACAGCACGCGGTGCCGGTCACCTTCGGCTTCAAGGCGGCCGTGTGGATCGACGAGCTCCTGCGCCACCTCGACCGCCTGCGCCGGTGCGAGCCGGCGGTGTTCGTCGCCATGCTCGGCGGCGCGGTCGGCACCCACGCGGCCCTCGGCGCCGACGGCCCGCGCGTGCAGGCCCGCCTCGCCGAGCGCCTCGGGCTGTGGCCGATGGCGGTGCCCGCGCGCAGCACCGCCGACGGACTCGCCGAGTACGTGTGCGTGCTGGCCCTGCTCGCCGGCACCGGGGGCAAGATCGGGCGGGAGCTGTACTCGCTGATGCAGACCGAGTACGGCGAGGTCCTCGAGCCCGCCGCCCCGGGCGACGTCGGCAGCAGCACCATGCCGCACAAGCGCAACCCCAAGCTCTCCCAGGACATGATGACGATCTCGGCGCAGATCCGGGCGCTGGTGCCCCAGGCGCTCGAGGCGATGCACGCCGACCACGAGGCCGACGGGGCGTGCACCGCGATGCTCGACGACGCCGTCACCCGCGCCTGCGTCCTGGCCGGCGACCAGCTGGTCCGGCTCGCCGTCGTCCTCGAGGGCCTGGAGCTGGACCCGTCCCGCATGCGCGCGAACCTCGGCCTCACCGGCGGCCTCATCGTCTCCGAGGCGGTCATGCTGGCCCTGGGCAAGGTGATCGGCCGGCAGGAGGCGCACCGGGTCGTGTCGGACGCCGCGCACCGGGCGGCCGCCGGCGAGGGCACGTTCGCGGGGCTGCTGGACACCGACCCGCGCGTGACCACCTACCTGTCCGCGACCGACCTGCGGGCGCTGCTCGACCCGACCCGGCACCTGGGCCTGTCGGCGGAGCTGGCCGCGGCGGGCGCCGCCCGCGCCCGCGCGGCCGTTCAGGCCAGCTGGGACGTCAGCCCGGCGGCGAGCACCTCGGCCTGCACGTCGGTGATCTCCTCGCCGTAGTCGCGCACCAGCTCGGCCTTGGTGTAGACGATGTGCTCGCCGGTCGCCGTGGCCTCGGCCACGAGCCGCACCCCGTCCTGCGCCACGGCGAGCGCGGGGTCGGCGTCGGTCGACTGCGCGAGCGCGCGGATGTCGTCAGCGGTGATGGTCGTCATGGGCACATGGCTGCCCGGCCCGCTCACCCGACAAACATGGCCGATGCGCGCCGCGCCGCAGCAGCGGCGACCGCGTCGCGTTAGAGTCGCAGCAATGACGCCGCCGACCTGGGACGCCTTCGCCGAGGCCCTGACGCGCGAGCTGGCCGGCCTCGCCGACGGGGTGCTCCTCGTGATCCGCTCGAAGGACCGCAGCTGGGATTTCGCGCAGTTCGCGCAGGACGGGCGCGAGCTGCGCGCCGAGGTCTCCGGCGAGCGCGTGAACCTGCCGCCCCTCGCACGGCAGGACACGCCCGAGGGGCGCCGCATCCTGCAGTCCCACGGCTGGCAGCCGCCGGACGAGGACGCGGGCTTCCTGTGGCACCGGGTCCTGCCGCGCCCCGCTCGCGAGGCCGAGCTGCGCGCCGTGGCCGCGGGCGTGGTCGCCGCCCTGCGGGACGTGAACGGGATCGCGGGGCCGCACCGGCTGCAGTACGACGCGTGGAACCAGCAGGCCGGCAACCGCCACTGGCCCGTCGACCTGCCGGGCGTCGAGTACCAGCCGACCTGACCCGCGGCCGGCCCGCGCGCCGGGCCGGGCCGCCGGCCGTCACACGCGCAGCGGCGCGGCGGGGGCCGCGGCTCCCTCGACGATGAGGCCCTCGATGCCGGCCGGGGCCATCGGGCGGGCGAAGTGGTAGCCCTGCGCGGTGCGGTACCCCATCGCCGCCAGCCGGTCCGCCTGCGACTGCAGCTCCACGCCCTCGGCGACGATGTCGAGCCCGACGGCCCGCGCCAGGGCGAGCACCGCGGCCGGCATGATGCCCCGGCGGCCGGACTCGTCGCGCTGGACGAACGAGCGGTCCAGCTTCAGCTCGTCGACCGGCAGGTCCCGCAGCAGCGTCAGCGAGGACTGGTCGGTGCCGAAGTCGTCGAGGGAGACGCGCACCCCGAGCCGGCGCAACTCCTCGAGCCGGGCCACGGCCGGGCCGAGGGAGACCGCGGCGCTCTCGGTGATCTCGACGGTGAGCCGGTGCGGGGGCACCCCGAAGTCCGACAGCGCCGCCGCCACCGTGTCGGTGAACGCCGCCACGGCCAGCTGCCGGGCCGAGACGTTGACGTGCACGACGCCGGGCGCCCGCGGCCCGAACTCGGCGATCCACGCCGCCAGCTGCCGGCACGCCTCGCGCAGCACCCACTCCCCGAGGGGGACGATGAGCCCGGTGCGCTCGGCGACGGGGATGAACTCGCCGGGCGGCACGGGCCCGCGGGCCGGGTGGTTCCAGCGCACCAGCGCCTCCACGCCCCGCAGCCGCCCGTCGTCGAGCGTCACGATCGGCTGGTACTCCAGGAAGAGCTCGCCGCCGAAGATCGCCTGGCGCAGCTGGGCGCCGAGCGCGGCCGAGCCCGCGACCGCCCCGGCCATGCCCGGCTCGTAGCGGCGGTAGCCGCTGCCGCCGTCGTGCTTCGCCGCGTACATCGCGATGTCGGCGAGGCGCAGCAGCTCCCCGGCGTCGTCGCCGGTGCGGCCGTCGGCGATGCCGATGCTGGCCCGCACGAGCAGCTCGTGGCCGTCGGCGAGGACCGGCTCGGCCAGCGCCGCGACCATGCGCTGCGCCACGAGCTCGGCCTCGGCGGGGTCGATCGCGTCGAGCAGGACGACGAACTCGTCGCCGCCCAGGCGGGCCACCAGGTCGCCGGGGCGCACGCCCGCGGCCAGCCGCGCGGAGACCGCCACGAGCAGCGCGTCGCCGGCCCTGTGCCCGAGGGTGTCGTTGACGAGCTTGAAGTCGTCCAGGTCGACCAGCGCCACGCTGACCGGCCGCGGGGCGCCGCCGCGGCCCAGGACGGCGGCGAGGCGCTGGTTGAACAGCGCCCGGTTCGGCAGCTGGGTGAGCGCGTCGTGGGTGGCGTTGAAGTCCAGGCGCTCCATCAGGGCGGTGTTCTCGCCGAACGCGCTCACCTGCCGCCACACCACCAGCCCCGTCAGCACCACGGCGGCGACCGCGGTCACGCCCAGGTCGGAGGAGCCGTCCGCGATCGAGGTGAGCAGCAGGCTGTCGATGGCGGCGACGGCGAGGTAGGGCAGCACGCTGAACGGCCGCCGCGCCGCCGCCCGGGGCGCCTCCGGCTCGACCAGGGTGCGCTGCTGCCGCCGCGCGCCCAGGGTCGCGCACACGAGCACGAGGGGCACGGTGACCTGGGGCACGCTCAGGTGCGGCTGGTCGAGGAGGAACCGCTGCGCCACGCCGCTGAACGCGCCGGCGAACATGCCCAGCGCCATCAGCCGCAGCGCGCCCCGCGCCACGAACGCGTGGCCGGACAGCGCGACCTTCACGATGACGAAGACCGCGACCAGTTCGAGCACGAGCGTGAAGCCCGCGACGGCCAGCGAGGCGATCCGGTACCCGTTGGAGGCCAGCAACGGCTCGGTCTGGTAGTGCCACATGAACACCGCGGCCGCCACGAGCACCGTCGAGGCGTCCAGGCCGATGCGCAGCCGCTCGTGCGCGCTCGTGGTGCCCATCGGCAGCCGCCAGAGGGCCCACAGCAGCGTCAGCACCGCCGAGCCGTACACGGCCATGGTGAGCGGCGAAAGCCCCTGGCTCGGCGTCGGGCCGCCGATCGCGTCGACGGTGTTGGAGACGGTGCCGAGGCCGGCGAGCGCGGCGACGACCGCCAGGTGCCGCCAGAACCGCCGGGTGGGCGTGGCGAACGCGCCGGAGCGCGCGATCCGCAGTGCGACCCACACCGGGATGAGCACCGAGATCGGCGTCGCCAGCCACATCAGCACCAATGGCGTGCGCTGCTCACCGAAGTTGGCCGCGAAGAACGCGACGGCGTACACGGCCAGCAGTGCCGAGCCGAGCACCGCGCGGTCCAGCTTCTTGCCCACCATCGCGAAGTTCACGCCGTCCCATCGGCGGCCGGCGCGACGTAGTTGAGCGCACAACGGTTGCGGTGCGGTACCCGTTGCGTTTCGGCTGTCCGTTCCGTTTCGGCGGCCGGTTCCTGGGCAATCGGCCGCCATGGCTACATTGCTCGCCCGCCTGGAGGCCGCCCACCCGCTCGACCGGATCGCCGACGCGCTTCGCCGCGCCGCCCTGGCCACCGCCGGCCGCGGCCGCCTCGGCGCGCTGCTGCACGGCGTCGGCTTCGGCCACCCGCTGCACCCCGCGGTCGTGCAGTTCCCCGTCGGCGCGTGGATGAGCACCGCGGTGCTCGACGCGCTGCCCGGCCGCGACACGCCCGGGTCCCGGCGCGCCGCCGCCACGCTGCTCGCGGCCGGCACCGCCGGGGCGCTCCCGGCGACCGTCACCGGGCTCGCGGACTACGCGACGCTCTCGCGCCAGCAGCGCCGCGTCGCGCTGGTGCACGTCGCCGCGAACCTCACCGCGCTGGGCTGCTTCGCCGCGTCGATCGTGGCACGCGCCCGCGGCGACCACCGCCGCGGCCGGGCCCTGTCCTTCGCGGGGCTGGGGGCCGCCGGTGCGGGGGCGTACCTGGGCGGCCACCTGGCCTACGCCCAGGACGCCGGGGTCAGCCACGCCGCGGCCGCCCTGCCGCTGGTGCCGCACGGCTGGCACCGGATCGACGCGGTGTACGCGATCGAGGAGGGGCGCGTGTTCTCCTACACGGTGGGGGCGACCCCCGTCGTCGTCTACCGCGACCGCGACCACGGCACCGACCGCTTCAGCGCGTTCGTGGCCCGCTGCGCGCACCGCAGCGGCCCACTGGCCGAGGGCCACATGGTGGACGTCGACGGCGAGGCGTGCCTGCAGTGCCCCTGGCACGGCAGCGTGTTCCGCCTGTCGGACGGGCGGGCGATGCACGGGCCGGCGAGCTCGGACCAGACCATGCTGCGCACCCGCGTCCGCGACGGCCAGCTCGAGGTCGCCCGCCCGTGAACCGCCTCCTGCACCGCGGCGCGCACGAAGGTGCACTCGCGGTCTTCACCTGACGGCGCGGCCTGACGGCGCGGCCTGACGGCGCCGACGCCGTCGTCCGCGTCAGGCACGACGTCATCCGGTGCGAGGCGGCCGCTCCCGGCTGCACACCGGACCGGCGAACGGCAAGGGATCCTCGCGGCGCCGATCCTGGTGCTGGTGCGTACGATCGGCACGTCCGAGCTGACGTTCCTCACCGCCGACGAGGAGTCCTCCACCCTGGTCGTGCAGCGCTACGCGGAGATGGCGTCGCCGGGCATCCGGGCCCGGCAGCCCATCGACGCGACGACCGTGGTCCCCACCCCGACCATGCTCGTGCCGCTCGTGACCGCGCCGCGGATCGTCAGCCCGACCCCGCTCCTCCCGTGTCAAGGAAGAGGTCGACTGACGTGCGCATCGCCGACGCCCGGGTCATCGTCACCTGCCCCGGCCGCAACTTCGTCACCCTGAAGATCGTCACCGACGACGGTGTCACCGGGGTCGGCGACGCCACCCTCAACGGCCGCGAGCTCGCCGTGGCCGCCTACCTCACCGAGCACGTCGTCCCGGCGATCGTCGGGCGTGACCCGCACCGCATCGAGGACATCTGGCAGTACCTCTACAAGGGCGCGTACTGGCGGCGGGGCCCGGTCACCATGTCGGCCATCGCGGCCGTCGACACCGCCCTGTGGGACATCAAGGGCAAGGTCGCCGGGCTGCCCGTCTACCAGCTGCTGGGCGGGCGCAGCCGGGAGGGCGTCACCGTCTACGGCCACGCCAACGCCGAGACCGTCGAGGACGTGCTCGTCGAGGTGGCCCGCTACGCCGACCTCGGCTACCGGGCGGTCCGGGTGCAGACGGGCGTCCCCGGGCTCGAGACCACCTACGGGGTCGGCAAGGACAAGCTGTTCTACGAGCCGGCCGACGCCGCCGTCGCCTCGGAGGCGACGTGGTCGACGGAGGCGTACCTCACCCACGTCCCCGGCGTCTTCGCGCGGGTCCGCGAGGAGTTCGGGCCGCGGCTCAAGCTGCTGCACGACGTGCACCACCGGCTCACCCCGATCGAGGCGGCCCGCCTCGGCAAGAGCCTCGAGCCGCACTCGCTGACCTGGATGGAGGACCCGGTCCCGGCCGAGCTGCAGGAGGGCTTCCGGCTCATCCGGCAGCACACGACCACCCCGATCGCCGTCGGCGAGGTGTTCAACACCGTGTGGGACTGCGAGACCCTGGTCCGCGAGCAGCTCATCGACTACATCCGGGCCACGGTCGTGCACGCCGGCGGGATCACGCACCTGCGCCGCATCTTCGACCTGGCCGGGCTCTACCATGTGCGCACCGGCAGCCACGGCGCCACCGACCTGTCACCGGTGTGCATGTCCGCGGCCCTGCACCTGGACCTGGCGGTGCCGAACTTCGGGCTGCAGGAGTACATGCGGCACACGCCGGAGACCGACGCGGTGTTCCCGCACGGGTACCACTTCGAGGGCGGCTACCTGCACCCCTCCGAGGCTCCCGGGCTGGGCGTGGACATCGACGAGTCGCTGGCCGCGCAGTACCCCTACCGGCCGGCCGCGCTGCCCGTGAACCGCCTGCTGGACGGGACGATGCACTCCTGGTGACCGGGATCCTCGCCCGCACGTCCGCCGTCCTGCAGCAGACCGTGCCCCGATTTCAGCTGGTTCAGCCGGAATTTTCAGGTTTTGTTGAGTAGGTTAGGTGGCATGGCCGACGAGCCGCTCACGCCCCAGGATCTCGAGGGCATCATCTGGCAGGTGTGGACCGCGTACCTCGGCACCAGCCCGACCGTCGTGCTGGACGAGGAGCCGCCCGGGGCCGACGCGGAGATCACCGCGAGCGTCGGCGTGGCCGGCGCCTGGCTCGGCACGGTCGTGCTGCGCGGCGGCCTGGGCGCGGCGGCGGCCCTGGCCGCGGAGATGCTCGAGCTGTCGTCGGTGAAGCCCGACGACATCCAGGACGCGGCCGGCGAGCTCATGAACATCGTCGCCGGGAACGTGAAGAGCTTCCTGCCCAAGCCCAGCCATCTCGCCCTGCCGCAGGTCGTGGTCGGCCGGGCCGAGGTCCTGTGGCCGGGGACGCGGCTGCTGAGCCGGGTCCGGGTGCGCTGGGACGACTACCAGGTGACGGTGGAGGTCCTCGAGGGCGTGCCGCCGCGCCGCGACTAGCGACGCCGGCGCCGTGGGCCGGGGAGGCCGCGCTGCACCGCTGCACCGAGCCGCCGTTTGACCCGGGTCGATTCGGGCATCCACAAGAGTGGGAACACCGCATTCACACCTGGGAGACAGTGATGAGCTTCGGTGACAAGGTCGAGCACGAGGCGGAAGAGCTCAAGGGCAAGGCCAAGGAGGGCTGGGGCACGGCCACCGGCGACCCGGACCTGCGCGCCGAGGGCCGCGCGGACCAGGACGCGGCCAACGTCAAGCAGGCCGGCGACCGCGTCAAGGACGCCGCCCACGACGTCAAGGACGCCCTGAGCTAGCAGCGCCCGGCATCCGAGCCCGGCCCCGTTGAACTCCGGCGGGGCCGGGCTCGTATGCGTGGACGTGAGGCGGCGTACGACATGGTGGGTCCTGGCGTTGATGGCGGGGCTGCTCGGCGTGTTCGCCGCGCCCGCCGCGCCCGCGTCCGCGCACGCGGTGCTGACGAGCGCCAGCCCGGCCGCCGGGGCCGTCATCGCGTCGCGGCCGGGCGAGGTCCGGCTCACGTTCAACGAGGCCGTCCGCGTGGTGCCGGGCCGCTCCCAAGTGCTCGCCCCCGACGGCAAGCGCGTCGACGACGGCGACCCGCGGCCGGTCCGCGACGGCCTCACCATCCGGCTGCGGGCGGGCGACCGGGCCGACGGCACGTACGTCGTCAGCTACCGCGTCATCTCCGGCGACAGCCACCCGGTGTCGGGGTCGTTCACGTTCTCCGTCGGCGCGCCGTCCACCCCCGCGGCCATGCCCTCGTCCGGGGCGATGCCCGTGGGCACCGACCCGATCGTGCGCGTCGCGATCCCGGTCGCGAAGTACGCCGGCTACCTCGGGCTCGTCCTGCTGATCGGCCCCGCGGTGATGCTGGCGCTGTGGTATCCCCGGCGCCTGCCCCGCCGCCCCCTGCTCCGCCTGGCCCGCGCGGGCGCCGTCGCGGTGGCCGCGAGCACCGCCGGCGCGCTGTGGCTGCAGGCCCCGGCCGCGTCCGGGGCCGCGCTGCTGGACGTGTCGCCCGCGGAGCTGCGCGAGGTGATGCTGAGCCCGTTCGGCCTCACGCTGCTGGCGCGCCTGCTCGCCCTGGCCGTCGCCGCCGCGCTCGTGGCCCGCCTGCGCCGCCGCCCGGACCGGCGCGTCCGCGCCGGGCTGCTCGCGGCGGCCGGGGCGGGCCTGCTCACGTGGCCGCTGACCGGGCACCCGGTGGCGTCGCCGAACGCGGTGCTGGTGGTGGCCGCGGACGTCGTGCACCTGGGCGCCATGGGCCTGTGGCTGGGTGGCCTCGTCGCCCTCTGGGCGGTGCTCCTGCGCCGCGCCGACCCGCGCGAGCTGCGCACGATCCTGCCCTCGTGGTCGCGCTGGGCGATGGCCTCGGTCTACTGGCTGGTCGCGGCCGGCCTGGTCCAGGCCCTCGTGCAGATGGGCGACTGGGCGGCGCTCACCGGCGGCGCGTACGGCCGGACCCTCGTGGTGAAGGCCGGGCTGGTCGCGGCGGTGCTGGCGGTGGCCGCCGGCTCGCGCCGGATGGTCCAGCGCGACCGGGGGCCGGGCGGCCGCACGAGCGCCGGGGCGGGCCGGCTGCGGCGGGCCGTGGGCCTCGAGGCGGGCATCGCGGCGCTGGTGCTGGCCGCGAGCGCCGTGCTGGTGCAGCTCACGCCGGGGCGCACGGTCGACGTCGAGGCCCAGGCGGCGGCCCGGGCCGCGGGCTTCGCCACGACGCTGACGAGCCCGCTCTACGCGCTGCAGCTCGAGGTGTACCCGGCGGCGGTGAGCGAGTACAACAGCTTCCACGCCTTCGCGTACACCCCCGAGGGCCGGCCGCTGCCGGTCGTGGAGTGGACGGTGACCGCGGCCCTGCCCGAGCTCGGCATCGAGCCGATGGACAACCCGGTGTTCACGGTCACGGGCAACCAGGGCCTCGGCAACATCACGTTCCCGGCGGCCGGGGCGTGGAAGCTGACCATCACGCTGCGGGTGTCCGAGTTCGATCAGGCGACGGTCACGGCCCAGGTGCCGGTCCGCTGACGTCAGCGGTTGATGGTGAAGTCGGTCGCGGGGCTGACCTTGGAACCCACGCGCGCGACGACCTGGTAGGTGCCGGCCGGGGCGGGGCTCTGGGCCGGCGCGCACGTGTGCGGGGTCGTGCGGTAGCTGCTCCACACGAAGCGGTACCGCACCGCGTCGCCGGCCGCGAAGGCCCGCACGTCGCTGGTCTTCTTGGTGTCGCAGTCGTCCGAGGAGAACAGCAGGGTGCCGTTCTGCATGACGCGGATCTCCTGCGCGCCCGGGCCCAGGTCCCGCGAGCACCAGTCGGTGGCCTTGCTCGCGACGTTGATGCCGAACGTGAACGTGCCGCCGACGACGCCGGGCGACGGGCTCACGGTCACCGTCACGGCGATCTGGTCGTCGCCGCAGGGCGCGACGTTCGCCGGGGGCGCGCTGCGCTCGGTCGCGGCCGGTGCGCCGGCGTCGGCGCCGGCGTCGGGGCTGGCCGGCACGATCTGCGGCGCCGACGGCTCGGGCGTGGGCCCGCCGCCCGTGCCGGAACCGAGCGGGCCGGGCCGGGCCGAGGCGGCCCCGCTGCTCACCGCCGACGGCTTGGCGTCGCCCCCGCCCCGCACCAGGATCCACACGATGAGCAGCACGCCCACGACGGCGACGACCACCATGGCGCGGCGGCGCCAGTACACGGAGGGTGGTAGAGGTCCGACGGTCCAGCCATTCGCCGGTGGTTGCATTCGGGCAGTTTGCCAGACGGCGCGGGGCGCTTCAGCCCCGGATCTGTGTGTGTCGCGGCGATTTGCGAGCGAGTTTCGTCACGACCGGCCCGCGAGCCGGTCGGCGAACCACCCGGGATCGTCCCGCCACGCAACGTGACCGGCGCCCGGCGCGACGACGAGCCCGCCCGAGGTCGCCCAGGCAGGCCAGCGCCCCCATCGGGCCGACGGGCCCGCCGATCAGCCGCCGCCCGTCGCCGCGGCGGTGCTCGGCCAGCACGGCGAGGGTCTCCACCCGCGGATCGTGCGGGCCGCGGCCAGCACCTCGCCGACCGTGACGGCCAGCAGCGCCGGGTGGGGGACCTCGCTCGCGGTGTCGCCCGGCTCGGCGGCGTGGCCCCGCCAGACGGCCACGTGCTGCGGACGGTCCGGCGGCGGGCCCCACAGGCGCGGCGGTACCGGCCCGAAGAGCACGACCGACGGCGTGCCGTAGGCCGTGGCGAGGTGCGCGATCCCGGTGTCGCCGCTGACCAGCAGCCGCGCGTGGCCGACGAGCCCGGCCAGGTCCCGCAGGCGGGTCGCGCCCGCCAGCACGGCGGTCGCGGGCAGCCCCGCCTCCCCGGCGACCCGCCGGGCCAGCGGCTCCTCCTGCGGCGAGCCGGTGACGACGACGTCGTGCCCGGCCTCGGCCAGCGCGCGGGCGAGCGCGGCGAAGCGCTCCGGCGGCCAGCGCCGCAGGCCGGACTTGGCACCCGGGTGCACGATCGTGGCGCCCGGCCGCGGGGAGGCGGGCCGGGTCAGGCCCAGGTCGGCCTCGTCGCACGGCACGCCGTACCACCGCAGCATCCGGCACCAGCGGGCGACCTCGTGCTCGTCGGGGCGCCACCGCGGCGCGTCGCCGAAGGCCAGCAGGCGCCCGGGGCGGGTGGCCCGCAGCAGGTCGTGCGACTGCGGGCCGCGGCCGTGCAGGTTGACGGCCACGGCCGGGCGCAGCCGCGGCAGCTCGTCGTCGAGCCCGTCGCAGGGCAGCACCTCGTCGACGGCGCCGGTGAGCCCGGCCAGCGGGGCGAGCCACGCCGGGGCCGCGAGCACCAGCCGCTCGCCCGGGAACGCGCGGCGCAGCCCCCGCAGCGCCGGCACCCCGGTGGCGAGGTCACCGACGCCCAGGGCCCGCAGCACCAGGATCACGGGTACGACGTCTCCGTCTCGGCACAGACGACGAGCTCGCGCACGGCGCAGCCGCGGGGCTGGCCGAGCGCGAACAGGATCGCGGCGGCCACGTGCGCCGGGTCGTTGAGGACCGCGTCGGGGCCGGGCTTGTACCGCTCCGCGCGGTCGTCGAAGAACCGCGTGCGCATGCCCCCGGGCACGACCAGCGTGACCCCGACCTGCCCGGCGAGCTCGGCGGCCAGGGCCCGGGTGAACCCGACGACCCCGAACTTGGCCGCGCAGTAGGCGGTCGCGTCGCTGACGGCCTTGACGCCGAGCGTGGACGCGACGGTGACGACGTGCCCGTGGGACTCGGTGAGCGCCGGCAGCGCGGCCCGGATGACGGCGGCCGGGGCGAGCAGGTCGACGGCGACGACCCGCTCCCAGGTCTCGGCGGGCACGTCGGCGAGCCGGCCGGGCACGTCGGTCCCGGCGGCGGTGACGACCGCGTCGAGCCCGCCGAGGCCGGCGATCGCCTTGCGGGTGGCGGCCTCGGCGGCCCGGGTGTCGGCGAGGTCGCACTCGATCCAGGGCACTGCGCCGGGGTCCTGGCGATCGATGACGTAGGCGCGGTGCCCGGCCTGCAGGACGGCCCGCACGACGGCGGCCCCGAGGCCGCTGGCGCCGCCGGTGACGAGAACGGAGCGGCTCATGGTCTTCCCCCGATCAGCTTGGTGGTGGAGTGGCCCTCGAGATACGGCACGATGACCGTCTGCCCGCCCCACCGCTTGACGAGCTCGGCCTCGGGCAGCTCCGGCCCGCCGTCGGCGTAGTCGCCGCCCTTGACCCAGATGTCGGGCCGCAGCCAGGCGAGGGTCGCCTCCGGGGTCGGCTCGTCGAAGACGACGACGGCGTCGACGCAGGCGAGCGCGAGCAGCAGGCGGGCGCGGTCGGCCTGGGCGACGACGGGCCGCTCGGGGCCCTTGAGGCCGGCGACCGACGCGTCGGAGTTGAGGCACACGACGAGGCAGTCGCCCAGGGCCCGGGCCGCCTCCAGGGTCGCGATGTGCCCGGCGTGCAGCAGGTCGAAGCAGCCGCCGGTCGCCACGACCGTGCCGCCCCGGGCCCGGACCCGCGCGACGGTCTCCCGCTCGACGCTTCCCCGCTCGCGCGCCTCCGCCGGCACCCGGCCGACGTAGCCCGTCGCGGCGGCCACCGCGGCCTCGACCGCCTCCGAGGGCAGCGCCCCGGACGCGATCGCGGCCGCGGCCGCCGCGGCGAACCGGTCGCCGGCGCCGCAGGTGTCCCCCTCGAACACCCGTGGCGCCGGCACCACGAGCGGGGTCGGCCCGGCGTGGCACAGCACCGCCCCGCTCGCCCCGGTGGTGACCGCGACCGCCCCGGTGCGCCAGCGGCGGCGCAGCGCCTGCCCGGCCCGGGTGGCGGCGGCGACCCGGCCCCCGCCGCCCGCGTCCCCGCTGAACGCGCGGGCCTCCGCCTCGTTCGGCGTGGCCAGGCGCGTCCCGGGGACCGGGACGGCGCCGCGCGGATGGGGGTCCCACACGACCGGCGTGCGGGTCTGCGTCAGGGCCGCCCGCAGCCCCGGCCGCCCGGTCAGGCCCCGGCCGTAGTCGCTGACGAGCACGACGTCGGCGACGTCGAGCAGCTCGCCCGGCTCGGGTTCGGGCGGGATCGCCGGACCGGCGCCGCGGTCGAGGCGCAGCAGCACCTGGCCGCGGGCCCGTAGCCGGATCTTCTCCGGGGTCGCGCCGGGCTGCGTGACCGCGTGCAGCCGCACCCCGGCCGCGGTGAGCAGCTCGGCCAGGCGCAGCCCGCCGGCGTCGTGGGCGATCGCGGTCACCAGCGTCACGTCCAGCCCGTCGCCGGCCGCGAGCAGCGCGGCGAGGCCGGCGCCGCCCGGCCGGTCCACAGTGGACTCCTCGTCGAGGACCAGGGCGGGGGCGTCGGGGCAGACGCGGCGGACGGTGCCGTCGACGTCCCGGTCCAGCAGCGTGTCGCCGACGACGACCAGCCGCGTGCTCACGACGCCACCAGCCGGCGCCGGGCCACGTGGGCGTCGACGTGCTCGCAGAGGACGTGGGCGGCGACGAGGTGCAGCTCCTGCACCACCTGCCCGTCACCGGCGCAGCACACGGCCTCGTCGCAGACCAGGGCGAGCGGGTTCGGGCCGGGCCCGGTCAGTGCCCACGTGTGCAGCCGGCACTCGCGGGCCGCGGCGGCCGCGGCCAGCACGTTCGCGCTGCGGCCGCTGGTCGACAGGGCCAGCAGCACGTCGCCCTCGCGGCCGTGGGCGCGGACCTGGCGGGCGAAGATCTCCTCGTACCCGTAGTCGTTGCCGATCGCCGTGACCGCGGACGAGTCGGCGCACAGCGCGATCGCGGACAGCGGGGTGCGCTCGTCGCGCAGGCGGCCGGTCAGCTCGGCCGCGAGGTGCTGCGCCTCGGCCGCGCTGCCGCCGTTGCCACAGACCAGCAGCCGGCCCCCGTCGCCCAGGATCTCGGCGAGCCGCACGCCCCAGGCCTCCAGCCGCACGGCCGCGTGGCGGAACGGGCCGATCGCGGCGGCCAGGGCGGTGAGGTGTGCGTCGAGCGCCCTCATCGGGCCACCGCCGCGACGCCGCGGCCGGCCACCGCGCGGTAGACCGACTCGAGCTGCCCGGCCGTGCGCGGCCACGAGTAGCGCTGCCGGGCCCGGTCGAGGGCGGCCGCACCGTAGGCGTAGCGGCGCATGTCGTCGTCGACCAGCCGGCGCAGGGCATGGCCGAGGGCGCGCGGGTCGCGGGAGCGCACCAGGTCGCCGGTCATCCCGTCGACGACGGTGTCCAGCAGCCCGCCGACGGCGCTGGCCACGACCGGGCGGCCGCACGCCATCGCCTCGAGCGGGGTGAGCCCGAACGGCTCGTACCAGGGCACGGTGGCGACCACGTCGGCGGAGCGGTACCAGGCCGGCAGCGCGGCGGTGGAGACCTGGCCGGCGAAGCGGACCCGCGCGGCGACCCCGCACCGCTCGGCGACGTGCCGCAGCCGCTCGGTCTCGGCCGGGTCCGGACCGCCCGCGATGACGCACTCGGCGCCGGGACAGTAGGGCATGGCCCGGATCAGGTCCGCGAAGCCCTTGCGCTCGACCAGCCGGCCCACCGAGAGGATGCGGGGCCGGGCCGTGCGCGGGGCGACCGGGCCCTCGGGGGCGAACACGTCCAGGTCGACCCCGGAGGGCACGAGCGCGATCCGGGACCGGGGCACGCCCAGGCGGGTCAGCTCACGGGCCTCGTCGCGGCACTGGGCCACGACCCGGTCGGCGATCCGCCCGAGGTGCCGCTCGAAGCCGATCCGCTGCGGCGGGCTGGTGTCCGCGGCGCCCTGGTGCCGGCGCTTGACGGCGCCGAGGGCGTGGAACGTCTGCACCAGCGGGATGTCCCGGGGCCCGGCGGCGGTCACCGCGGCCAGCCCGCTCATCCAGAAGTGCGCGTGGACCACGTCGGGCACCCACGGGTCGCCGTCCCACTGCGCGCCCAGCCAGCGGCCGAACTCGCCCATGTACGGCAGCAGCGCGTCCTTGGGCAGCGCCCGGGCGGGTCCGGCCGGCACGTGCACGACGCCGACCCCGTCACCCGTCACCACCATCGGCGGCCGGTCGGCGGCGTCGCGGCGGGTGTAGACGCGGATGTCGTGCCCGAGCCCGGCCAGGGCCGCGGCGAGCCCGGCGACGTGGGTGTTCTGCCCGCCCGCGTCCTCGGTGCCGGGCGCGGCGAGCGGGCTGGCGTGCTCGGAGATCATCGCGATACGCACAGTTCGTCCTCCAGCAGACGGTCCCAGTCGGACAGGAAGCGGTCGAGGCCGTAGCGGCGCAGGGCCGCGGCCCGCCCGGCGGCCCCGAGGCGACGGGCCTCCCCGGGCGACTCGATGAGCCAGAGGGCCGCGTCGACGAGCGCGTCGACGTTCGTGGACAGCACCCCGGCGCCGGGCGGCACCGCCTCGACGGCCTCCGTGGTGGCCAGGGCCACGACCGGCACGCCGATCGTCATCGCCTCGATGAGGCTGAGCCCGAGCGAGGTCCAGCGGCACAGGTGCAGGTAGGCGCGGCGGCGGGCGAGCTCGGTGTGCATGGCGGCCTGGGGCGGGTCGTCGTGGACCGCGATCCGCTCGCCGGCCAGGCCCGCGACGCCCATGCCGAAGACGTCCAGGGGCGCGGCCGCGGCGAAGCGCGGGAACAGGTCGGTGCCGGTCACCCGGCCGCGGCGCACGGGCTCGTTGGTGACCACGGCGAGCCGCTCCAGCTCGCCGGTGTAGCGCGCGGCGGGCTCGACGACGCCGTGCTCGATGACGGTGGTGCGGGTGCCGCCGCAGTCCCAGAACAGCGCGTTGAAGTGGGTGACGTGGACGATGACGAGGTCGGCCCGGTCGGCCAGCGGGTGCCGGGTGCGGGGCACGTCACCCTGGGGGGTGTTGTGCTCGAGGTACACCTTGGGCAGCCCCGGCGGGACGAGCGCCAGCTCCTCGGGCCGCTGGAGCACGGCCAGGTCGGCGTCCACCTCGCGCAGCCCGTCGAGCGGGACCTCCTCGACGGTGTCCGGCCAGTCGAACGTGCGGGCCCGGCCGCGCCCCCAGGGGCCGCGGTCCTCGGTCACCGGCACGAGGTAGCGATGCTTGCCCCGCACGAACGCCGTGGTCCACGACCCGTGCACGTGCCACAGGAGGATGTTCATCCGCGCCTCCCGGCCCACAGCAGCTCGGCGGCGGCGACGACGGCGGCCGGGTCCACGCTCGACAGGCACGGGTGGCCGCCGATCGGGCACACGGTCGCGCGCGTGTCGCGGCAGGCGGCCGCGGCGTCGCCGAGGCGGACGACGGGCACCCGGAACGGCGCCCACTGTCCGAAGGGGACGGTCGGCGCGTAGAGGCTCACGACCGGCGTGCCGACCGCCGCGGCCAGGTGCGCCGGGCCGGTGTTGCCCACGACGAGGCAGCCGGCCCCGGCGAGCAGCCCGGCCAGCCCGGCCAGATCGGTCGCGCCGCCGAGATCGACGCCGAAATCGCCGGCGACCTCGGCCGTGAGCGCCTTCTCCGCGTGCGAGCCGGTGACGAGCACCCGCCAGCCGGCCGCGGCCAGGGCCTTGACGATCCGGCGGTGCACCTCGGCGGGGCAGGCGCGGGCGGGAGCGGACGTGCCCGGGTGCACGACGACGTACGGGACGTCCGGAGGGGCCGGGCCGAGCGGGGTGGTCGGGCCGGCCGCGGGGGGTGCGATGCGCAGGCGGGCGTCGTCGCCGGGCGGCAGCGGGAACCCGGCCGCGGCCGCGAGCGACAGCGCCCGCTCCGTCTCGGGGATGCCGGGCGGCACGCGGTGGCGCACGTCGAGCAGGGAGCCGGGGTAGTCGTCGCTGATCGCGCTGACCCGCCCGACCCCGGCCACCCGCAGCAGCAGCGCGGTCGGCAGCGGCGACTGGTGGTAGGAGGTGAACACCACCGCCTCGTCGGCCCGCGCGGCGGCGAGGCGGTCGACGAGCGCGTCCATGACGTCGGGGTCCACGGGGTCGGGCTCGGGGTCGATCCAGGGCAGCCGCCACTCGACGAGCTCGTCGACGCCCGGCAGCAGCTCGGCCGCGGCCCGCCCGCGCGGCCCGCACAGCAGCACCACCCGGCCGGCCCCGGCCGCGACCGCGCGGATCGCCGGGCCGGTCAGGAGCACGTCGCCGGCCGAGTCGGGGCGGACCACGACGACGGTCCCGGCGTTGTGCGGCCGGCGCCGGCCGGACGGGAAGAGCTCGTCGCGGTCCAGCACGAGCTCGACCGCGGCGCGCAGGTCTCCGGCGACGAGCGGCGCCGCGGCGACCTCCCGCCGCAGCGTCACCGCCGTGGGCACGAGGATGCCCGCGGACCCGGCGGCGAGCGCGGCCTGCATGTCGCGGCCGATGTCGCCGATGAACACGCACCGTTCGGGCGTGGTGCGCAGCTCCCGCGCGGCCGCGTGGATGAGGCCCGGACGCGGCTTGCGGCACGGGCACCGGTCGCCGTCGTCGTGCGGGCAGACCTGCCAGGTGTCGAACGGCCCGAGCAGCTGTTCGATGCGGGCGTTGACCCGGGCCAGCTGTTCGGTGCTGACCAGCCCGCGGGCCACACCGGACTGGTTGGTGACCACGCCGAGGCGCAGCCCGGTGGCGCGCAGCCGGTCGAGGGCGGCCCGGGCGCCGGGCACGGGGCGGACCAGGATGGGGTCGTTGACGTACGGCACGTCCTCGATCAGGGTCCCGTCCCGGTCGAAGAGCACGGCGTCGAAGAGGTTCATGCGGCGGCCCGCCAGCGCCAGCGGCCCGCGAGCCAGTGCCCGATCGCGAGCGGCGGGATGAGGACGCTCGTCAGCGCCATGGTGGCCACCTCGGCCGGGGTGCGCGGGCCGGGCGCGATGCGGGCGGCCGCGAACTCGGCGGTGCCGCCCGCCCAGGCCAGGCCGAGCGCGGCCGACAGCCACCGCCACCGGCCCGGCAGGGCGAGGGCGCCGAGCGCGCCGAGGGCCGCGGCGGTGACGAGCGCGTGGCGGGGCCGGCGGCCGGGCGGGATGCCGAGCCACCGGCGCCAGTGCGGGCCGTACAACCGGCGCAGCAGGGCGTCGTCGGCGTTGCCGCGCTGGCTGCGCAGGCTCACCCAGCGGCTCTCGGGCCGCACGGGATGGGTCACGGTGCGCGCCCCCGGCCGCAGCCGCCAGCCCGCCCGCCGCACGCGGTGGGCCAGCTCGGCGTCCTCGCGGAAGGCGCGCGGGAACCGCTCGTCGAAGCCGCCGGTCGCCTCGAGGGCGGCGCGGCGGTACGCCATGTCGGCCGTGAGCCAGGCGCCGTGCTCGAGCCCGATGGTGACCCGCTCCCAGTCGGTCGGGCGGCGCCCGGCCGGCCGTGGCACCCGGACCCGGCCCTGGACCCCGCCGACGGTGCGGTCGACGTCGAGGTCCGCCTGGAGGCGGCGGTACCACTGCGGCTCCGGCACCACGTCGTCGTCGAGGAACACGACCCAGTCGCCGCTCGCCCGCCGCCAGCCGGCGTTGCGGGCGGTGGCCGGGCCGCGGCGCTGCCGGTCCTCGACGACGATCAGCTCCGCGCCGCCCGGCAGCGGGCCGAGCGCGTCGAGCAGCGTGCGCAGGCTCGCCCGGCCCAGCGTCGGCACGACGATGCTGACGTTCACCGGCCCGCCCCGAACGCCGCCGCCCGGTGCACCGCGAACGGGCCGAGCGCGAGCAGATCGACGGGCGCGGAGCCGAACAGCTCCATCGCCTCGCGCGGCGTGTCCACCATCGGCCGGCCGGCGGTGTTCAGCGACGTGTTGACCACGACCGGCAGGCCGGTGCGCGCCTCGAACTCCGCCAGCAGGCGGGCCACGAGGGGCTCGTCGTCCGCGTGTACCGTCTGCACCCGCGCGGTCCCGTCGACGTGCACGACGGCCGGGATCCGGTCCGTCCACTCGGGACGGACGCGGTGCACGAACAGCATGTACGGGCTCGGGTACACGCCGTCGAAGACCTCGCCGAACCGCTCGGCCCGCACCATCGGCGCGATCGGCCGGAACTGCTCGCGGCCCTTGACGTCGTTGAGCCGGGCGGTCATCGCGCGCTCGCCCGGGTGGGCCAGCAGCGAGCGGTGCCCGAGCGCCCGCGGCCCGTACTCGCCGCGCCCCTGGTGCCAGGCGACGATCCCGCCGCCGGCGAGGACCGCGGCGGCCTCGGCGGCGATGTCGGGCGGCCGGGTGTAGGGCAGCGCGGCCCGCCGCAGCTCGTCCTCCAGCGCGGCCTCGCTCCAGCCGCGGCCGAGGTCGGCGCCGCGCATCGGCGCGATCGGGCACTCGGCCGCGCAGGACAGGTGCAGGGCGGCGCCGAGCGCGGTGCCCGCGTCCCCGGCCGCCGGCTGCACCCAGACGCGCTCGAACGGCCCCTCGGCGGCGATACGGGCGTTGGCCACGCAGTTGAGCGCCACCCCGCCGGCCATCGTGAGGGTCGCGGGGCGCCCGGCAGCGTCGAAGACCCACCGCGCCAGGGCCAGCAGCACCTCCTCGAGCCGTGCCTGCACCGACGCGGCCAGGTCGGCGTGGTCGTCGGTCAGCTCGCCGTCGGCCGCGCGGGCCTTGGCCAGGGCCGCCCAGTCGACGGGCTCGACCGCGAAGCCGCCGTCCCCGGTCGGGTACACCAGCTCCCGCAGCTCCGGCAGGAACCGCGGGCGGCCGTAGGAGGCGAGGGCCATCACCTTGTACTCGTCGCTGGAGTGCTGGAAGCCCAGGTGCCTGGTGAGATCCTCGTAGAGCAGGCCGAGCGAGTGCGGCAGGCGCTGTCCCGCGAGCGGGGTCAGCTCCCGGTCGCGGTAGACGCCGGCGAGGTGGCTGGCCGTCTCGCCGCGCCCGTCGAGCACCAGGACCGCGCCGTCGCCGCCCGCGCACAGGCCCGCGGAGGCGGCGTGGGCGACGTGGTGCGGCACGAACCGCACCCGCTGCGGGTCCAGGCCCGGCAGCGCCTCGGCCAGGAACCAGGGCGCCCGGCGGGCGTAGTCGACCCGCATCGCGTCCCACGGGTCGTGGACGCCGAGGCTGCCGAGGTCGCCGCAGAGGGTGGGATCGAAGGAGTACGCGACCGCGTCGAGGTCCTCCGGGCGCAGCCCGGCCTCGCGCAGGCACCAGGCGGCGGCGAGCTCCGGAAGTTCCCAGGCCGAGAACGGCACCGGCCGCTTGCCGTGCTTGCGACGGCTGAAGCGCTCCTCCTCGGCGGCGGCGACCGTGCGCCCATCGATGACGAGCGCGGCCGCCGGGTCGTGGAAGATCGCGTTGATGCCGAGGACCCTCATGCCCGGCCCGCCTACCCCCGCCGCGGCGGGATCAACCAAAAACACTTCTCCGAAGAGAACCGTTTGAGGGCTCCGCAGCGGGGAAGCTCGCTGGCCTATGCACACCGTTGAGCACCTCATCGCCGGGGCGTGGACGGCCGGATCGGACCGGTCGACGGTGATCGACCCGCACGACGGCACGCCGGTGACCACCGCGCCGGCCGCCACCCCGCACGAGGTCGCCGCGGCCGTGGCGGCGGCCCGGGCGGCCCAGCCGGACTGGGCGGCGACCGCACCGGACGCCCGCGCCGACGCGCTACGGGCCGCGGCGAACGCCGTGGAGCACGCGTGCGGCGTGCTGGCCCGCACCATGTCGGCCGAGATGGGCAAGCCGGAGGCGGAGGCGGCCGCGTCGATCGCGGCGGGGGTCGGGACGCTGCGGCAGTACGCCGAGCTCGGCCCGCTGCACGGCGGCCGCACGCTCGGCGGCGACCCGGGCGCGCTGGACCTCATGGTGCCCGAGCCGCGCGGGGTGGTGGCCGCGATCACCCCCTGGAACGACCCCGTGGCGGTCTCCTGCGGGCTGCTCGGCGCGGCGCTGATCACCGGCAACGCGGTCGTCTACAAGCCCAGCGAGCGGGCCCCGGCGACCGGCTGGCTGCTCACGAAGCTGCTCGCCCCGCACCTGCCGCCCGGCGTGCTGTCGATGCTCGCCGGGGCGGCCCCGACCGGGGCGGCGCTCGCCGAGTCGGCCGTCGACGTGGTCGCGCACGTCGGCTCGACGGCCGCCGGGCGGTGGATCGCCGCCGCGGCCGCCCGCACCGGCGCGAAGGCGCTGCTGGAGAACGGCGGCAGCGACCCGCTGATCGTCGACGCCGACGTGGACCCGGCCTGGGCCGCGGGGCAGGCCGCGCTCGGGGCATTCGCGAACGCCGGGCAGATCTGCGTCGCCGTCGAGCGCATCTACGTGCACGCGGCCGTGGCCGAGGACTTCCTGCTGGCGCTGGTGAAGGAGGCGGCCGCGTTCGAGATCGGGCCGCTGGTCGACCTGCGCCACCGGGCCGCCGTGCACGGGCAGGTGGTCGACGCGCTCGACCGCGGGGCGAAGCTGCTGGCCGGGGGCGTCGCGCCGGACGGGCCGGGCGCCTGGTACCCGCCGACGGTGCTGGGCGACTGCACGGACGAGATGCGGGTGGTGGAGGCCGAGACGTTCGGGCCGGTCGCGCCCGTCGTGACGGTCGACTCCTTCGACGAGGCGCTGCGGTGCGCCGCGCGGACACCCTACGGGCTGGCGGCCACGGTGCTGACCGGCTCGATGAGCAACGCGCACTGGGCCTCGCAGCAGCTCGAGGCCGGTACCGTCAAAATCAACGCGGTCTTCGGGGGAGCACCGGGCGGCGCCGCCCATCCCCGCCGGGGCAGCGGGCAGGGCTTCGGCTACGGCCCCGAGCTGCTGGACGAGATGACCGCGACCAAGGTCGTCCACCTCGAGGCGCCGCCCGGCGGCTGGTAGGAGGAGGAAGGAGTCGCCCTAGTCGTCGGCCTGCAGGCGGCGGCGCAGGAAGTCGAGGGAGTGCGCGAGCAGCCGCGACACGTGCATCTGCGACAGCCCGACCTGCTTGGCGATCTCCAGCTGGGACAGGTTGCCGTAGAAGCGCATGGAAAGAATCCGCTGCTCCCGCCGGGGGAGCCGGGCGATCAGGCGCCTGAGGGCCTCGCGGTACTCCACCAGTCCGAACTCGGGCGCCTCGTCGCCGATCGTGTCGAGCATGGTGCCGTCCTCGTCCATGCCGGGCGTCGGCACGTCGAGCGACAGCGGGCGGTACGCCTGGGCCGCCCCGACCGCCTCGACCACCTGCACCTCGTCCAGCCCGGTGTACGCGGCGAGGTCGGGGATCGTCGGCGAGCGCCCGAGCCGCTGGCTGAGCTCGTCGCGGGCGTGGTTGACCGCCATCCGCAGCTCCTGCAGGCGCCGGGGGATGCGGATGCCGGAGGCCCGGTCGCGGAAGTGGCGCTTGAGCTCGCCGGTGATCGTCGGCGTCGCGTAGGTGCCGAACTCGGTGCCGTGCTGCGGGTCGAACCCGTCGACGGCCTTGATCAGCCCGAGCGCGGCGACCTGGGCGAGATCGGCGGCCGGCTCGCTGCCGCCGTCGTAGCGGCGGGCCAGCCGGTGCGCGGCCGGCAGGCACTGCTCGATCACCTGGTCGCGGACCCGGGACCGGTTCGGGTCGTCCGGGTCGAGCTCCGCCATGCGCAGGAGGCGCTCGGTCACCCCGGCCGGCCACTGCCCGTGGCCCAGCTCGATCGCGTCGAGGTCGAGGGGCCGGCGCTGGCGGAGGTGGACCGGCCAGTCCAGCTCCTCGTACGCGCGCAGCGGCTTGGCCGCGCCGGCGATCTCCAGGGCCGAGAGCGCGACCCCGCTCGCCCCGCTCACCTGCACGTCCGCCTCGAGCTGCTCGCCGCGGCGGTGCAGGTAGAGCAGGATCTTGATCGCGGCCGCGTCGATCAGCCGCACGCGGGCCACATCGACCGCGACCCGCCCGGAGCGCGCGTCGAAATGCTCGAACACGATCTGGCGGAGATAGGGCGCCGACGCGTAGTCGAGCACGCCGGAACACTCCAGCAGGGTCGCTTCCGGGCGTCGTGACATGGTGATCGTCAAGTCCATGACCGCCCCCTCAGCCCCCACGCTATGCCGATGGCAGCGCCGATGCACCCGTTGCGGCCGTATTCGCGGTTCCGGCGACCTCCATCACGAGGATCGCCCCGATCACCCCGGAGGTCTCGCTGGTGAGCGGGGAACACACAACGCGCAGGTCAACCGTGCGCCCGCGGCGGTTCACGGCCGACTGCTCCTCGGCCTCGCGCTCCGAGCGGCCGGTCAGCACTTCCCGGATCGCCGGGCGCAGCCGGTCCGTGGACAGCCCGATGTCGATGTTGAGGAAGTGCTGACCGACGGCCTCGTCGGGGCGCAGCCCCCACAGGTCCTCCGAGCGGCGGTTCCAGACGAGGATGTGCATCTCGCGGTCGAGCACCACGACGCCGGCCTGCAGGCTGGTGAGGATCGCCTCCATGAACGTGTTGGCGTCGTTGAGCTCGGCGGTGCGCTCCCGCAGCTCGTCGTTGATCGACTGGAGCTCGTCGTTGGTCGACTGCAGCTCCTCGTTCATGGTCTCCAGCTCCTCGTTGGTGGACTGCAGCTCCTCGTTGGTCGTCTCCAGCTCCTCGACCGTGGACTGCAGCTCCTCGTTGGTGGTCTCCAGCTCCTCGTTGGTGGACTGCAGCTCCTCGTAGGCGGTCTCGAGCTGCCGGTTCGCGTGCTCGAGCTCGTCCTGCAGGCGCCGCGAGGCGGTCATGTCCTGGAAGATCACCACGACGCCGAGCAGGCCGGCGTCGGAGTCGACGAGCGGGTGGATCTGGATGTTGAGGTACTGCTTCTCGCTCGCCGCGGTCACCAGCTCGACGTCGTCGATGCGGGCCACCCGGCGCTCGACCTGGGCCTGCTCGATGTACCCCCGCAGCTCCACGGGGCGGTAGGACAGGTCGAGGTCGCGGAAGGGCCGGCCGATGTCGCGCGGGGAGACCCCGAAGAGCGTCTCGGCGTGCCGGTTGGTGAGCGCGACCAGCCCGTCGGCGGTGACCACGACCTGCGCCACGGGGCTGGCCAGGAACGCCTCGCTGCGCAGCCGGTCCAGGCCGAACAGCTCGGTGCGGGGCGGGGTGTGCGGCGGCTCGGTCAGGTAGACGCCCCCGTTGAGCACCGGCCGCGACACCTTGCGGAACATCCGCCGCTTGAGATCGAGCGGAGTGAACAGGTTGGCGTGGCTGAGCAGCATCTCCGCCTTGCCCAGAAACAGCACTCCGCCCGGGGACAGCGCGAAGTGGAACCGGGACAGGATCCGGGTCTGGGTCTCGGCGTTGAAGTACATCAGCGCGTTTCGGCAGACCAGCAGGTCGATACGGCTTATGGGAGCGTCCTGCACCAGGTCGTTGCGGCCGAAGATGACCGACCGGCGCAGGTCCTTGCGGAACGTGAACCGGGTGCCGGTGGGCTCGAAGTACCGCTCGACCAGCTCCGGCTCCAGGTGCGCCAGGTCCCGCTCGGCGTAGGTCGCCTGCCGTGCGTGGGCCAGGCTCTCCTCGTCGACGTCGGTCGCGTAGATCTTGACCCGCTCCCGGAACCGCTCGACGCCCATCGCCTCGGCCAGCACGATGGCCAGGGTGTACGCCTCCTCGCCGGACGCGCACCCGGCGCTCCACACCCGCAGCGGCCCCTCGTGCCCGTCGACCAGGCGGGGGAGCACCTCATGGCTGAGCGCGGCCCAGGCGTCCGGGTCGCGGAAGAACCCGGTCACGTTGATCAGGATGGTGTTGAACAGTGCCGTGAACTCGTCCGGGTGAACCTGGAGGTAGTCGAGGTACTCCGAATAGTCGCTCGGCGGCACCTGCGCCATGCGCCGCTCGACGCGCCGCATCAGGCTCGAGCGCTTGTAGCCGGTGAAGTCGAAGCCGCGAGCTTCCTTCAGGTAGACCAGCAGGGCCTCGAAGTCCGGATCGGGTTGAGTCACCGCGTCACGCTACCGCCTGGGCTGCAGGCGCAGCGTCGCCCACACCACCTTTCCGCCCGTGGTCTGCACGCAGCCCCACGCCGAGGACATGCCCTCCACGATCAACAGACCCCGGCCCGGCTCCCCGTCCTCGCCGCCGGAGCGCTCCAGCCGCAGCGGGCTCTCGTCGCGGACCGCCAGGTGGAGATGCCGGTTGCGCAGGGCGACGCTGACCTGGATCGGCGTGCCCGCGTGCTCGACGGCGTTGGCGACGAGCTCGGTGACGATCAGCGCGGCGGTGTCGGCCACCGGGGCGACCTTCCACTGCTGGCACGCCCGGTCGACGAGGTCGCGGGCCACCCTCGTGGCGTCCGGCTCCGGGAAGAGCTCGACCTCCATGCGCCGCGGCCCGGGCAGGCGCGCGTGGGCGGCCAGGGCGGTCTCGGGATCCCGGTGTACCGGCACCTGCCGGGCGACCCCGAGCCGTTCCAGCTGTTCGTGGAGGCGCTGATCGGGCCCGACGAGCAGCACGTCGGTGCCGGTGTCCACGCCCTGCCGCGCCAGCATCGGAAACGCCGTGAGGGTGATGTCGTCGGCGGTGTGCAGCTGCGACACGTCGATGAGCAGCACTTCCGGGTGGTCGGTGAGCGCCTTCTGGGCCGCGTTGCGCAGCGTGGGCACGGTGGCGAAGCCGAGCCGCCCGCTCGCGCGCAGGACGGCGACGGGGAAGTCGGGCTCGTGGGTGCAGGTCAGCTCGTCGGTCTCGGGGGTCATGACAGCGCGTCCTCGGGTGCGTCGTTCTCCAGGGCGGCGAGCCGGTCGATGAGTTGCCGGATGGTCTTGCCCGCCGCCTCGGCCTCGCCGGCCGCCTCGGCGTACTGGTTCGCGGTGCTGCGGTGTCCCCGCCCGCTCGCCGCACCGGCCATCCGCCGGCTCAGCGCCGCCTTCTCCTCGAGGCTGCGCAGCGCCATCCACAGCGCGCCCTCGAGCGCGCTGCCGAGCTCGTCCAGCAGCCCGGCCGCCGACCAGCCGTGCCCGACCCGGCAGCGGAACCGCCCGGCGGCCCCCGGCAGCTCGAACAGCGCGCCGTGGCAGGACGGGCAGCCGAAGCCGGCCGGGACCCCGCCCAGCTCGTCCGTGGTGACGTCCTCCATCGCCGCCATCGCATCCTCCGCGTCGATCTCGGCCTGCTCGACCGCCGCGCGCGGAGCCGGCCCGGGCAGCTCGCCGAGCAGCTCGGCGAGCGCCGCGCCCATCGTCGCGGCCGGCAGCGGCCGGGCCGACGGGGACTGGGCGGCGGCGTGGCGGGGCATGGACGGGTACAGCGCCTCGTGCGGGTCCTGGATGAGCCCCGTCCCGCCCTGCCGGACGATCTCGGACAGCCCGTAGGTGCCGTCGTCGCGGTTGCCGGACAGCACCACGCCGAGCGCGGCCGCGCCCCACCAGCGGGCGGCCGAGCGGAACAGCGGGTCGGCCGCGGGCCGGTGGCCGTTCTCGACCGGCCCGTGGGAGAGCGAGAGGCGGCCGTCGCGGACGAGCAGGTGACGGTTGGGCGGGGCGACGTACACGTGGCCGGCCTCCAGCGCGGCCCCGTCGGTGGCGTGCGCGGCCGGCAGCGGACCGGAGCGGTCGAGGATCTGGGGCAGCGCGCTGGTGCCGGTGCGGGGCACGTGGAGCACGACGCAGACCGCTCCGGGGAGGTCGGCGGGCAGCCCGCCCACGAAGGAGCGCAGCGCCTCCACCCCGCCGGCGGAGGCGCCGACGACGACGATCCCCCGGGGCTGCGTCATGCTCGCTGACTCTACGCTCTCCACGATCCCGTCACGGATCGTCCGTTTACCCCCTCCACTCCGGGTTAAACTGCCGGGCGCGCGCGACCGGGCTGCGCCCACTCCGCCACCACGCTTCGACCTGTGGCCGTCACCCGGTGCTGCTGCGGCCGGAGCGGGATCCGGTCAGAACGGGATGTGGCCGCGGCGGATCTGCCAGTGGCGCCCGGCCCGCAGATGGTCGGCGATCGCCCGCTCGAGCACCGTGCGGCGCGGCAGCTGCTCCAGCGGCGTGGTCAGGGTGCGGAAGACGAACCGCAGGACCTCGACGTCGGCGTCCAGCCCCTCCGGCTCCTGGTAGGGCTCCAGCTCGAAGCGCCGCTGGAAGCGCACGATGTTGGAGTCCTCCGGCAGGTACTCCAGCAGCTGCGGGTCGAGCAGCCAGGACCCGCACGCGAACGCCGGGTAGGACTCGTGCGGGAAGTGGCGCCGGAAGAACGCGCGGCCGGCGTCGAGCGATGCCGTCACCGACTCCGGCGTCATCGGGCCGGACTCCGGGATGTGCAGGTCGATGACGGACCCGCCGCGGTGGTGCTGCAGGCGGCCCAGCTCGTAGATCGCCCCGCGCGCGTGCAGGGTCAGCCAGCTCTGCATGACCGGCCAGCCCTCGCCCCGCATCCGCCGGTCGACGGCGAGGTTGCGGCCGAGGTCCGCCAGCGACGCCCAGGAGACGGACTCGGGGACGCCGTGGTCGCGGTGGTAGGCCAGCACGACGTCGAGCAGGGCCAGGTAGGCGTAGACGTAGAGGTGCCGCCAGGCGGGGCCGCGCTCGCGTGGCAGTTGCGGGCCGGGCGGCAGCCAGCCGTGCCCGCCGAGGTCGGCGCGGACGAGGGCGATCGAGCGGTCGAGCAGCCAGCGCAGCTCCGGCGTCCACAGTGGAGAGTCGGCGACCGGCCAGGCCTCCAGGATCTCGGCGGCGTCGTCCGCGGGCACGGCGAGCCGGGCGAGGATCGCGGGCGCGTCGGCCCGGTCGGGGAGCGGGGCCGACGGCCGGTCGCCGGCGAGCCGGTGCACGCGGTCGACGTCCTCGGCGGGGACGCCGAGCCGGGCGGCGGTGTCCTGCAGATCCACGCGGCCGACTCTACCGGGCGGCCGTCGCGCCGGCGGGCTCACGGTGCTCGATGCGGCGCAGGCCCCGGACGGCGGGAATGAGCAGCAGGGCCACGCAGCCCAGGGCGCTCACACCCACCGAGAAGCCCAGCACCGCCTCGGCGGTCAGGGCCGCGGCCACCGGGCCCGCGAGGGCCTGGCCGATGGGGAGGCTGCCGTCGGAGCCGAACACCTCGTACGACGTGATCCGGTTCAGCATCGCCGGCGGGACGTGGGTCTGGACGCTCGTCTGCCACATCACCGACCAGAACGACCACGCGGCGCCGTTCACCGCCGCGGCCGCCAGCAGCAGCGGGAGCGCGGCGTGCAGGGCGATCGCCAGCGGGAGCAGCCCGTAGCCGAACATGGCGACCGCGCCCGCCGCGAGCGGCCGGCCCGGGCGCAGGCGCAGCGCGAGCAGGCCGCCGACGATGGCGCCGGCCGCGAGGCCCGACTCGGTCCAGCCGTATGCGGGCGCGCCGAGGCGGCCGCTGACGAGCACGGAGCCGAGGGGGATGAGCGGGCCGAAGAGCAGCACGCCGTACACCACCCAGACCAGGATCACGCTCCAGATCCACGTGCGCGAGCGGAACGCGTGCCAGCCCTCGACGAGGTCGCGCAGCGGCGAGGTGGACCCGTCGGGAGGCGGCACGGCGGCGAGGCGCAGGCCCGCCAGGCACACCGCGCTCACCGCGAACGTGGCGGCGTCGGTGACGTAGAGCGGCCCCGCGCCGAGGAATCCGAAGACCACGCCGGCGGTGGCCGGGCCGAGCAACTGGGCGATCGACTGGGAGACCTTGATGGTCGCGTTGGCCCGGTGCAGGTCGGTCGCGACCAGCGGGACGATGCCGTTGACGCCGGGCTGGAAGGCGGCGGAGGACACGCCGTGCACCGCGGAGCACACGAGCAGCAGCCACAGCGTGGGAGTACCGAGGAAGAACGCCGCCGCCACCGTGCCCTGGGCGGCGAAGCGCACGATGTCGGCGCCGAGCATGAGCGGGCGGGCACCGGCCCGGTCCGCGAACACGCCGCCGACGAGAATGCTGGCCACGAACGGGATGGAGTACGCGGCCAGCACCAGGCCGACGCCCGTGGCGCCGTAGAGGTGCCCGACGGCCAGGGCCGAGGCCACGATGAGCATCGCGTCGCCGAACACCGACACGGTGCGGGCGACGAAGTAGCGCGTGAAGTTCGAGGTCCACAGGGCGGTCCGGGGCGGCACGATCATGACCGTACCAGCGGTCGCAGCGCCTCGAAGGCTTCGCGAGCCCGGCGGGTGACGGCGGGGATCACGCGGCGGCTCGAGGCGGCGCCGAGGTCCTCGACGGTCCGGACGGCGTGGGGCGGGGCCACCCTCGACGGGCTCGACAAGGCGCTGGAAACCTGGTTCGGCCGCCCCTGCGGCGGGCATAGGCCCGGGCATGGGCGGCGCCCAGCGCAGGGGCCGCCCATCGTGGGCACAGGCACCTCGAACCACTGGAGGCGTCATGAGGGTTCTCGTCACCAACGACGACGGGTTTTCGGCGCCCGGCATCCTGCACCTGGCCCGGGCCGTGTACGAGGCCGGCCACGACGTCCTCGTCGCCGCGCCGGAGACCGAGGTCAGCGGGGCAGGGGCCGGGCTGAGCGCGACGGTCGCGGACGGCCGCGTGACCTACGATCCCGTCGAGCTCGACGGGCTGCCGGAGGTGCGGGCGTACTCCGTGCCGGCCTCGCCCGCCTACATCGCCATGCTCACCGGGCTCGGCGCGTTCGGCGACCCCCCGGATCTGCTGCTGTCGGGGGTGAACCGGGGCGCCAACGCCGGGCACGCGATCCTGCACTCGGGCACCGTCGGCGCGGTGCTCACCGGCGCCGCCGACGGCCTGCGCGGCCTCGCGGTGTCCCTGAACATCGTCGGCGAGGCCGCGCTGAACGCGGTGTCGACGGTCGACGACGAGACCCGCCACTGGCCGACCGCCGCCACGATCGCGACCGGCCTGCTGGACTGGCTGGCCGCGGCCCCGGAGGGCACGGTGCTCAACCTCAACGTGCCCGACCGCCCGCTGGACGCCATCGCCGGGCTCCGCCCGGCCTCGCTCGCCCCGTTCGGCCAGGTCCAGATCACGGTCGCCGAGCACGGCGCCGGCTTCGTGCGCACCGCGCTGCGGGAGCGCGAGGCGGAGCACGCTGCGGGCTCGGACCTCGCGCTGCTGGCGGAGGGGTACGCGACGGTCACCACGGTCCAGCCACCGGTTCAGCACCCGACGCTGGAGCCTCCGGACGACTGGCGGGGCTGAGCGGCCCGGGCGGGGCCGGTGACCGCGGCGGGCGGGTGAGCAGCAGCAGCACGAAGCCGGCCGCGCACAGGACGGCGCCGAGGCCGAAGGCGCTGCGGTAGCCGAAGTGCGCCGCGACCCCCAGCAGCGACCCCGCGATCATCGCGCCGATCGGGAAGGTGTTGGTGTAGAGCGTGGTGGCGGTGCCGGGCCGGGTGGGCATCATGTCCTGGATGTAGGTGATGGCGACGCCGGAGATGGCGGAGATGAAGACCGCGTTCACGACCTGCGCCGCGACGAGCACCCACAGGTTCGGCGCCCACCAGACGATCGCGTAGTACGCGCAGCCCGCCACGGCCCCCACCAGGATCAGGGTGCGGACCGGGAACCGGGTGGTCAGCGCGCCCAGGCCGAGCATGAACGGGATCTCCAGCGCCGCGCAGAGGCCGAGCACCAGGCCGGCCGCGGACGCCTCGTGGTGCAGGTCCCGCTCGATGAACAGGGGCAGCGCCTGCACGCAGAGGGTCATCGGCACCTGCAGCAGCACGAACGCGACCACGGTCACCCCGAGGACCGTCCGCGACACGGTGCGGGGCGACGCCGACTCGTCGGTGTGCTCGGGCCTGGGCGGCTCGAGGTCCTCGAGGCGCAGGAGGGCGACCACGGCCGCCACCGCGTACAGGGCCGCGGCGGTGCAGTACAGCAGCCGGAACCCGCCGGCGTCCAGCAGCACGGCGGCCAGGGCCGGGCCGCCGACCCAGGCCAGGGAGAACACCGTGCGCATCGCGCTGATGCCCAGCGCCGCGCGGCCGGGGCTGTCGCGCTCGAGGACCTGCCGGGCGTACGCGAACGTCTGCGGGAACAGCGAGCCCGACAGGGCGATCGCGGTCACCGACAGGCCGAGCAGCACCCAGTAGTCGCGCACGAACGCGGTGAAGCCGGTGCCGGCCACGCCCGCGAGCGCCGCGACGAGCAGGACCCGGCGCCGGTACGGCCCCCGGTCGGACAGCCGCCCGACGAGCGTCGTGACGAGCACGCCGGCCAGCGGGGCGGCGACCAGGAACACCGTCACCCGGACCGGGCCGGCGTGCACGTCGTTGCTCAGGAACAGCGCGAGGAACGGGTAGGCGACGGCGGTGGACATGCCGACCGCGAGGAACATCAGGCCGAGCGGGATGAGGGCGGGGCTCAGCCCGCGCAGCCCGGGGCGTTCGAGCGTCGTCATGCCCGGGACTTTACCGGTCAGGAAGTCCGGCTCCCCGGTCCGCCAGGCGTTCGTCCACGCGGTTGGAGATCTCGCTTACGTTTTCCCCGACCCTCGCCGGGCACTCCAAAGGGGAGAGTCGAACCGGCTAGGAGGTTGACATGAGCACGGTCACCGAGACCATCGATGTGCACGTCCCGGTGCAGACGGCCTACGACCAGTGGACCCAGTTCGAGTCCTTCCCGCAGTTCATGAGCGGCGTCGAGTCGATCCGCCAGGTCGACGACCGGCACACCCACTGGGTGACGAAGGTCGGTGGCGTGCGGCGCGAGTTCGACGCCGAGATCACCGAGCAGCGCCCGGACGAGCGCATCGCCTGGAAGAGCACGGACGGCGACACCCGCCACGCGGGCGTCGTGACGTTCCACCGCCTCGGGGACACCGACACGCGGGTGACGGTCCAGCTCGACTGGCAGCCGCAGGGCCTGACCGAGAAGGCGGCCAGCGCCGTCGGCGCCGATTCGATGCAGGTGAAGGCGGACACCCGGCGCTTCAAGGAGTTCATCGAGCAGCGCGGCACCGAGACGGGCGCCTGGCGCGGTGAGGTACCCCGCACCGGCAGCTGACCGGTCTTCGCCGGCCCCGCACCTCCTTCCGCGAGGTGCGGGGCCGGTTTGTTTCCGGGTGACGCACCCGGGTAGTCGGCGGTGTATGACGGACGTGACGCAACCACTGCTCTGCGTGCCGGGAGCCGTGGCATGAAGGCGGTGGTCTGGCACGGCAAGCGGGACGTGCGGGTCGACGACGTGCCGGATCCCCGCATCGAGCAGCCCAACGACATCGTCATCAAGGTGACGTCCAGCGGCATCTGCGGGTCGGATCTGCACCTGTACGAGGTGCTCGCGCCGTTCATGACCGAGGGCGACATCCTCGGGCACGAGCCCATGGGCATCGTCGAGGAGGTCGGGCCCGCCATCACCCACCTGCGCCGCGGCGACCGGGTGGTGATCCCGTTCAACATCTCCTGCGGGCACTGCTGGATGTGCGGCCGCGGGCTGATGACGCAGTGCGAGACGACGCAGGTGCGCTCGCAGGACAAGGGCGCGGCGCTGTTCGGCTACACGCGGCTGTACGGGCAGGTGCCGGGCGGGCAGGCGGAGTACCTGCGCGTCCCGCAGGCCCAGTTCGGCCCGATCAAGGTGCCCGAGGGCACGACCGACGACCGGTTCGTGTACCTCTCCGACGTGCTGCCGACCGCATGGCAGGCGGTCGAGTACGCCGACGTCCCGCCGGGCGGGACGGTCGTCGTGCTCGGGCTCGGGCCGATCGGCGACATGGCGTGCCGGATCGCGGCCCACCGCGGCTACCGGGTCATCTGCGTCGACGTGGTGCCCGAGCGGATGGCCCGCGCGCGGGCGAACAGGTTCGAGGTCGTCGACTTGGAGGCGCACGACGACGTGGGCGGCTGGCTGCGGGAGCTGACCGACGGGCGCGGCCCGGATTCGGTGATCGACGCCGTCGGCATGGAGGCGCACGGCTCGCCCGCGGGGAAGCTCGCGCAGACCGCCGCGGGCCTGCTGCCCGACGCGCTGGCGCAGAAGCTCATCGAGAAGTCGGGCGTCGATCGGCTCGCGGCCCTGCAGCTGGCCATCGACGCCGTCCGGCGCGGCGGGACGATCTCGATCTCCGGCGTGTACGGCGGCACGGCCGACCCGCTGCCGATGATGGTGCTGTTCGACAAGCAGATCCAGCTGCGGATGGGCCAGGCCAACGTCAAGCGCTGGGTGGACGACCTCATGCCGCTGCTGACGGGCGACGGCGACCCGCTCGGCGTCGAGACCTTCGCGACGCACCGGGTGCCGCTGGCCAACGCGCCCGCCGCGTACGAGGCGTTCCAGGCCAAGAAGGACGGCACGCTGAAGGTCCTGCTCAGGCCGTGATTGAGCGGCCGCCGTCTGGCGTACCGGGGGGTTACGCCAGGCGGCGGCGCAGGAATCCCAGCGCGTGGGTGAGCAGCCGGGAGACGTGCATCTGGGACATGCCCACGCGCTCGGCGATCTCGGACTGGCTCAGGTTGCCGTAGAAGCGCAGCGCGATGATGCGCCGCTCCCGCTCGGGCAGGCCGGCCATCGCCGCCGGCAGGGACGCGCGCAGGTCCGCCAGTGCGAAGCCGGGGTCCTCGGCGCCCACGAGCTCGGCCAGGGGCGTGTCCTCGTGCTCGCCGGCCGCGGGCGCGTCGATGGAGATCGGGCGCTGCAGGTGACCGGCGGCGGCGCACTCGACGATCTCGTCCACGCCGGCGCCGAGGTGCTCGGCGAGGTCCTCGGCGCGGGGCGGGCGGCCGAGGGCGAGCGTGAGCTCGTCGCGCGCCCGGTTCAGCCGCATCCGCAGCTCCTGCAGGCGGCGGGGGAGGCGCACGGCGCCGGTGCGGTCGCGGAAGTGCCGTTTGAGCTCGCCCGTCACGGTGGGGCTGGCGTAGGCGCCGAACTCGATGGCGCGCTGCGGGTCGTAGCCGTCCACGGCCTTGATCAACCCGACCGCGGCCACCTGGGCGAGGTCGCCGACCGGCTCGCCGGAGGCGCAGTAGCGCCGGGCCAGGTGGCGCGCGGCGGGCAGGCACAGCTCGATGATCTCGTCCCGGAGTCGGGCGCGGCGGGGGTCGGCGGGGCTCAGGGAGTGCAACCGCTGGAGCATTTCGGTGACGCCGACGGGCCAGTGCCCGTGCCCGAGGTGCACGGCCCCGAGGTCGACGGGGGTGCCCGCACGGTCCTGCGCGGGCCAGCCCGCCTCCCCGTAGGCGTCGAGCTCCTTGGCGACCCCCGCGATCTCCAGCGCCGCGAGGGCGGTGCCGCGCGCGTCGGTCAGCCGGAGGTCGCCGCCCGCGCCGAGCGCGCGTTCGCGCAGGTAGAGCAGCACCTTGATGGAGGCCGCGTCGATCAGCCGCAGCGCGGCCGCGTCGAGCGTGATCGTGTGCGCGCCCGCGTCGAAGCGCCGGTAGACGACGTGACGCAGGTAGGGGACCGACGCGTAGTCGAGCACGCCGCATAACTCCAGCAGCGTCTCACCCCCGCGGCACGACATCGTGACCGACAGCTCCATGGCCGCTACTTGCCCTACGGCAAATATTTCAAACGTCTCGTTTCACGGCGGGTGTCGTGGGTAGCGGGCCCACCATGGCCGAACCGCAGCAGCAGCCGCCCGGCACGCTCGGCGCGATGGTGACCAAGCCCGACCACGGCGAGGAGAGCTACCGCGGCTGCGGCCGGCTCAACGGCAAGGCGGCCGTGGTCACCGGCGGCGACAGCGGCATCGGCCGGGCGGTCGCGATCGCCTTCGCCCGCGAGGGCGCGGACGTGCTCATCGCCTACCTCGGCGAGCACGACGACGCGCGGGACACGGCGAAGTACGTGCAGGCCGAGGGGCGCCGGGCCGTGCTCGTGCCCGGGGACCTCGCGGACCGGGCGACCTGCGAGGCCGTGGTGCGCGCCGCCGTGCAGGAGTTCGGGCGCATCGACGTGCTGGTGAACAACGCGGCCTTCCAGATGACCCACGAGACGCTCGAGGAGATCTCCGACGAGGAGTGGACGCGCACCTTCGAGGTCAACATCCACGCGATGTTCCGGCTCGTGAAGGCGGCGCTGCCACACCTGGGGCCGGGCTGCTCCATCATCAACACGAGCTCGGTGAACTACGACCAGCCCAAGCCGACGCTGCTGCCCTACGCCACCACGAAGGGCGCCATCGCGAACTTCACCGCGGGCCTGGCCCAGATGCTCGGCCCGCGCGGCATCCGCGTGAACGCCGTCGCGCCCGGCCCGATCTGGACGCCGCTGATCCCGTCCACGATGCCGCCCGAGCAGGTGGCGGAGTTCGGCCGCAACACGCCGCTCGGCCGGCCCGGGCAGCCCGCCGAGGTGGCGCCGGTCTATGTGCTGCTCGCCGCGGACGAGGGCAGCTACATCTCCGGCGCCGTCGTGCCGGTCACCGGCGGGAAGCCGGTTCTCTGAGCCACGGCCGGCACCGGCGGGCGGCGTTTGGTCCGCGGGCGGGCCGGGAAACGGATCGACATGAGTGGGCGGATGGCCAAGCTGGCGTACAAGCCGGTGGGCGTACTGCTCGGCGCCGCGGCCGGGGCCGCCGCCGGGCTGATCTTCAAGCAGGTGTGGCGCGTCGCCGGGCATGACGACGACGCGCCCAACGCCACCGACGAGGATCGCGCCTGGGGCGAGATCCTGGTGGCGGCGGCGTTGCAGGGCGCCATCTTCGCCGTGGTGAAGGCGGCGGTGGACCGGGCGGGCGCGATCGGTGTGCGCCGCGCGACCGGGCGCTGGCCCGGCTGAGACCCGGCGCGACTGCTGAGCGGTGACGACGCACGTGCGTCGTCACCGCTCTTTGCTGTGCCGCCGCAATCGCGTGCAATGACTTGCGATCATGGACTCGAAAATTGCGCAAGAAGGCGACGGCAATTGCCGTCGGAATCGGCCGGAACGCGTGCTGACCGAACCGGTTAAGGGGCCGTGACCAGGGCTGTACTGCGGTTCCGAGGCCGGTAAGCCGCGCTGCGCGGACGGCAGTCTTGTCGAGTTTTTGCAACGAACGCTGGACTTCTGGCGGCAATACTCGTACTGTCTGCGACACCGAAACGAAACAAATGCCTTTCCCGCACCCCGTCCGCCTGAAGGGATAGATAGATGTCGATAAAAGCACTCCGCTTGGCGCTCGTCGTCGCGCTCGGGGCCACCACGCTCGCCGCGTGCGGCGACAGCAAGGACGACGCCGCCGCCGGAGGCCCGACGACCATCGTGGTCGACTGCCCGCCGCAGAAGACCGACAACAACGGCAAGTCGCTGCAGCTGTGGAACGACGACGTGGCCGCGTTCCAGAAGGCCCACCCCGGGGTCACCGTGAAGACCGTCTCCGTCGGCAGCCAGTGCGACAACCCGCCGGACTTCACCGCCCGGCTGCAGGGCGGCACGCAGGCCGACCTGTTCTACGGGTACATGACCGACCTGGACCAGGTGCTCGACGCCGACGCGGCCGAGGACATCACCAGGTACATCACCGCCGACACGATCCCGAACTGGGACAAGGTCCTGCCCTCGATCAAGGACCCGTTCATCGAGAACGGCAAGACCTACGGCATCGGCTACGCCGGCTACGGCCTCGGTCTCGTCATCAACAAGAAGCTCTTCCAGCAGGCCGGCCTCGACCCCACCAAGCCCCCGGCGACGTGGCAGGAGGTCGCCGCGGCGGCCAAGAAGATCAACGCGCTCGGCAACGGGATCGCGGGCTACCAGGAGTACAGCGCCGGCAACACCGGCGGATGGCACTTCTCGGCCGCCCTGTACTCCCGCGGCGGCTCGGTGGTCAGCGACGACGGCAAGAAGGCCGCGTTCAACACCACCGAGGGCAAGGCCGTGCTGCAGCAGCTGCACGACATGCGCTTCACCGACAACAGCGTCGGGGAGAAGCAGCTGCTGCAGTGGGCCGACCTGCTCACCAACGCCGGCGCCGGCAAGGTCGGCATGTACGTCGGCGCGCCCGACACCATCAAGGCGATCGTCACCCAGTTCAAGGGCGCCTACGAGGACTGGGCGATCGGTCCGATGCCCGGCGACAACGGCCCGGCGAAGACGACGCTCGGCGGCGGCAGCGGCTACTTCTTCAAGAAGGGCCTCTCCCCGGCGCAGATCAAGGCCGGCCTGCAGTGGCTCGCCTTCGAGGAGTTCACGCCCGGCCAGGGCCAGTTCAACTACGTGGCGCAGAAGAGCATGGGCGTGCCCGTGGGCCTGCCGGAGCCGCTCATCTGGAAGCCCGGCACCGACGTGCAGCAGCGGGACGACGAGCTCAAGAAGGCCAACACCAACCTGAACCTGGCCGACTACGCGCCCTACGCCGACCACCCCGTCACCATCAAGGCCGAGCCGCCGCGGGCCCAGGCCATCTATGCCGTGCTCGACGCCGCGATGTCCGCGGTGCTCACCCAGCCCGGCGCCGACATCAACGCCCTGCTGGCCACCGCCGAGCAGAAGGTCAACACGATCCTGTCCCAGGAGTCCTGAGTGCACGGCGCGGTCCGGCTCGACAGCGCGGTGCGGCCGGCCCGCGCCCTGCCGAAGACGCAGAGTCTGTGGCAACGCCGCCTGGTGCACAACCTGACCGGGCACGGCTTCCTCGCCGGGGCGGTGGTCTGCTTCGCGGTGTTCTCGTGGTATCCGATGGTCCGCGAGTTCGTGATGAGCTTCCAGCGCACCCGGCGCGGTGTCACCACCTGGGTCGGCTGGGACAACTACGTGCGGCTCTGGCACGACCCCAGCTTCGCCGCGGCGTGGCGCAACACGGCGATGTTCACGGTGCTGGCCCTGGTGATCGGCTACGCGCTGCCGTTCTTCATCGCCGTGCTGCTCAACGAGCTGCGCCACGCCCGCGGCTACCTGCGGGCCGTGGTCTACCTGCCGGTGATGCTGCCGCCCGCCTCGGCGCTGCTGCTCTTCCGCTACGCCTACGACCCGGGCGACGCCGGCATCTTCAACCACCTCCTGCACGCGGCGCACCTGCCGACGTCGCAGTGGGTGCAGTCCACCACGATGACGACTCCCTCGCTCGTCATCGCGGCGACGTGGATGAACGTCGGAAGTTCGATCCTGGTGTACCTCGCCGCGCTGCAGAACATCCCGGGGGAGCTCTACGAGGCGGCCGAGCTCGACGGGGCGGGACTGCTGCGGCGGCTGTGGCACGTCACCGTCCCGCAGACCCGGCTGATCCTGTCGCTGATGTTCCTGCTGCAGGTCGTGGCGACCATGCAGGTCTTCATCGAGCCGCTGATCCTGGCCGGCGGCGCCGGGGTCGAGGACTCGGCGACGTCGGTGGTCTACCTGATGTACCAGCACGCGTTCAAGCAGAACGACCTCAACGGCGCCGCCGCCCTCGGCGTGATGCTCATGGTCGTGCTGGCCGGCTTCTCGGTCGCCTACGCGCGGCTGAGCCCGAAGCAGGATTGAGGGCCGTCACTTGGACACCGCCGCCCGCACGCTGATCTCCCCGGCCCGGCTCAAGCGCCCGGGGGCCCGCCGCGCCTACTGGGCGATCGTCGTCGCCGTCGTGGTGCTCTTCACGATCGTGTTCACCGGCCCGCTGTACTGGATGGTGACCGGCGCGCTGAAGTCCGGCCCGGAGGTCGCCCAGATCCCGCCGACCCTGTATCCGCAGGACCCCCAGCCCGGCAACTACGCCGAGGCGTGGACGGCCCTGAGCCTCGGGCGGCTGCTGCTCAACACGGTCTGGTACGCCTTCGGAGCCCTCGCCTTCCAGCTCGTCTTCGACGTCGCCGCCGCCTACGCGTTCTCGAAGCTGCGCCCGGCGTTCGGCAACGGGATCCTGGCGCTGATGCTGGCCACGCTCATGATCCCCTCGACGGTGCTGGTGATCCCGCAGTACGTCACCGCCATCGACCTGCCGCTGGTGCACTGGAACCTCGTCGACACCCCGTGGGCGATCTGGCTGCCCGCGGTCACCAACGCCTTCAACATCTTCCTGCTCAAGCGGTTCTTCGACTCGATCCCGACCGACCTCATGGCCGCGGCGGCGATCGACGGCGCCGGGCCGCTGCGCAGCCTGTGGTCGATCGTGCTGCCGATCTCCCGGCCGATCCTCGGCGTCGTGTCCATCTTCTCGCTCACGGCCATCTGGAAGGACTTCCTCTGGCCGCTGCTGGTGGAGCCCTCGTCCGAGAACCGGACCGTCAACGTCGGCATCTACGCCTTCTCGCAGGGCCTCACCCAGAACGTCGTCATCGCCGGCGCCGTCATCGCCGCCGTCCCGACCGTCGTGTTCTTCCTCGTCTTCCAGAAGAACATCATGTCCGGCCTCACCACCGGCAGCCTGAAGGGCTGAAGCACCCCATGTCACGTCGCATGTTCGCGGCGGCGCTGTTCGCTGCCATCATCCTGTGCCCGGTCCCCGCGTCCGCCGGTGTCACCCCGCCCGGCGCCACCGTCGCCTTCACCACCTACGAGGCCGAGAACGCGGCCACCAACGGCGCCCGGGTCGGCCCGTCCGTGGACTTCACCCAGCTCGCCGCCGAGGCCTCCGGCCGCCGCGCGGTCTCGCTGCGGGCCGGCCAATGGGTCGAGTTCACGCTCAAGGCCAAGGCCGACGCGGTGAACGTCCGCTACTCGCTGCCCGACGGCAGCCCGGACGCCAAGCTGCGCGTCTCCACCGGCACCGACCTGCCCCTCACCACCCGCTACTCGCACGTCTACGGCAACTTTCCCTACACGAACAACCCGGCCGACGGCGGCCAGCACCACTACTTCGACGATGTCCATGCGCTGCTCGGCCGGACCCTGCCCGCCGGGGCCAGCGTCCGGTTCACCGCCACCGCGCCCGTCGTCGTCGACCTCGCCGACTTCGAGCCGGCCGGTCCGCCCGCCGCCCGCCCGTCCGGCTTCCTCAGCGCGACCGACTTCGGCGCCGACCCGAGCGGCGCCGCCGACTCCGGCGCCGCGATCCAGGCCGCCCTCGACGCCGGGAAGGCCCAGGCCAAGGGGGTCTGGCTGCCCGCCGGCACCTACGCGGTCACCCGGCACCTGACCGCGGACGGCGTGACCCTGCGCGGCGCCGGGCCGTGGCACACCGTCCTGCGCGGCGCGAACGTCGGCATCTTCGGCACCGGCGCCGCCGCCGTGCACCTGGCTGGTCTTGCCATCGCCGGCGACACCACGCTCCGCGACGACTCCACCTCCGACAGCGGCCTCGGCGGGACCTTCGGCCACGGGTCCACGGTGGACGACGTGTGGATCGAGCACACCAAGGTCGGCATGTGGTTCGACGGGCCCAGCGACGGGCTCACCGTCAGCCACGCCCGCATCCAGAACACCATGGCCGACGGCGTGAACCTCCACCACGGCGTCGCCCACACCGTCATCCGCGACACGTTCGTGCGCAACACCGGCGACGACGGGCTCGCGATGTGGTCGGACGGGGACGCCGACCACGACAACGCGTTCGTGCACGACACGGTGATCGCCCCGCTGCTGGCCAACGGGTTCGCGATCTACGGCGGCCGCGACAACGCCGTCACCGACAGCGTCGCCGCCGACACCGTCACCCAGGGCGGCGGCATCCACGTCGGCAACCGCTTCGGCGCCGTGCCGCTCGCGGGCACCACGACCATCGCCCGCAACGTGCTGCTGCGCGCCGGGAACCTGGTGCCGAACCCGCCCGAGGAGGTCGCCGCGCTGTGGTTCTACGCCGCGGACGCCCCGATGACCGGCGCCGTCGACGTGCACGACGTGTCCATCGTGGACAGCCCGTTCGCGGCCGTGCAGTTCTTCGGCAAGCGCATCGACAACGTGCGCCTGGACCGGGTCGCGATCATCCGGCCCGCGACGTTCGCGCTGCAGCTGCAGGCGCCCGGCTCCGCGCGCTTCTCGTGGGTGGTCGCGACCGCCGGGAAGTACGACTGCGGCAGTGGCTTCGTCATCGACCGCGGCCCCGGGAACCTCGGGTGGGCGAGCACCGCCTGCGGCTTCCCGCCCGCCGGCGCGCTGAAGCTCGGCGCGGACAGCCTCGACTTCGGCAACCAGGCGCTGCACACCACCGGGACCAAGACCTTCACCATCACCAACCCCGGCCCGAAGCCGATCGACGTCCGCGCGCTGCGGGCCCCGACCGGCTACACCGCGACCGCGCCGTGCGCCACGATCGCCGTCGGCGCGACCTGCACGGTCACGGTCACCTTCGACCCGGACCACGCCGGCGTCTTCGCCGAGCGGATCATGGTCGACACCACCTCGCCCGCCGGCCCCTACGTCGTCTCCGTCCGGGGCATCGGCTTCGACCCCGACGGCAACCTCGCGCTCGGCCAGCAGATCACCTCCAGCTCGCAGGCGCTGTCGTGGACCGGCCCGGCCAACCTGATCGACGGCGACCCGGGCACCTACTTCGAGAGCGCCAACAACGCCTTCCCGCAGACCGTGACCCTCGACCTCGGCGACACCCGCACCGTGGACCGGCTCGTGCTCAAGCTCCCGCCGAACTGGGGCGCCCGCACCGAGACGATCGAGGTCAACGGCGTGGTGCCGGCGAGGGACTACACCCTCGACCCGGACACGGGCAACGCGGTCACCATCACGTTCCCGCCGACCGCGCTGCGCACGATCACCCTGACCTTCACCGCGAACAACGGCTGGCCCGCCGCCCAGCTGTCCGAGTTCGAGGTCTACGCGCATTAGAAGGGAGCAGCACATGCAACGACGACTGATCGTCGCGGCGGCCGCCACCGCCGCGGCCATCGCGGGCGCCGCCATCGCCCTGGTCGCCCGCCCCGCCGACGCGGCCACCGCCACCTACCAGGCCGAGTCGGCCACGCTCTCCGGGGGCGCCGCCGTCGCCGCCGACCACGGTGGATACACCGGCAGCGGGTTCGTCGGCGGCTACACCGACGGCAACAAGGGCAGCGCCGCCACCACGTTCAGCGTGCAGGCCGGCAACCAGCTCGCGCTGCGCTACGCCAACGGCACCGGCTCGGCCAAGACGCTCTCGCTCTACGTCAACGGGTCGAAGCTGCGGCAGATCTCACTGCCGGCGACGGCGAACTGGGACACGTGGTCGACGGCGACCGAGTCCGTCTCGCTGACGGCCGCGAGCAACACGGTCGCCTACCGGTTCGACGGCACCGACTCCGGCAACGTGAACCTCGACAGCGTGACGGTCTCGACCGCGGCCTCGAGCGGCCTGGAGGCCGAGAACGCCGCGCTGTCGGGCGGGGCCGTCGTGGCCACCGACCACGGTGGATACACCGGCACCGGGTTCGTCGGCGGGTTCACCGACGGCAACAAGGGCAGCGCGTCGGTCGGCTTCACCGTGCCGGCCACCTCGTCGCTGACGCTGCGCTACGCCAACGGCACCGGCTCGGCCAAGACGCTCTCGCTCTACGTCAACGGGTCGAAGCTGCGGCAGATCTCCCTGCCGGCGACGGCGAACTGGGACACCTGGGCCACGGCGACCGAGCCCGTGAACCTGACGGCCGCGAGCACCACGGTCGCCTACCGGTTCGACAGCACCGACTCCGGCAACGTCAACCTCGACAGCCTGACCGTCGGCGCGGCCCCTTCGCCGACCCCGTCCACGTCGGCCCCGCCCGGATCTGCCTCGACCTACGAGGCCGAGACCGCGTTCTTCTCCGGCGGGCCGAGCGTCTCCGGCGATCACCTCACCGGCTTCTCGGCCGTGGGCGCGCGGGTCATCGTGTCCGTGCACGCGCCCGCCGCGGGCGCGCGGCAGGTCTCGCTGCGCTACACGAACACGTCCGGTGCCGTGCGCACGCTGTCGCAGTACGTCAACGGCATCAAGATCGGACGCGTGGACCTGCCGGCCGGGCCGGGGTGGCTCACCGCCAACCAGACGGTCACCCTCCGCGCCGGGCTCAACCTCATCGGCTGGCAGGTCGACAGCGGCGACACCGGCGGCGTCGACATCGACTCGGTCGGCGTCACCGGCGGGCTGGCCCTGGCCGCCCGCGGCGCGACGCTGCCCTACACCGAGTACCGCGCGGCCGACGCCACCACGAACGGCACGAAGCTCGCCGCGAGCCGCACCTTCCTCACGGTGGCCAGCGAGGCGACCGGGCGCCAGGCCGTCCAGCTCACCGGGGCCGGGCAGTACGTGCAGTTCACGCTGAGCAAGCCGGCCAACGCGCTCACGATCCGCTACTCGATCCCGGACAGCGCGGACGGGGCCGGGGCGAGCGCCCCGATCTCGCTCTACGCGAACGGGACGCACGTCAAGGACATCACGCTCACGTCCCGCTACTCGTGGGTCTACGGGGCGTACCCGTACACGAACGTCCCCTCGCAGGGCTCGGCCCATCACTTCTTCGACGAGACCCGCGCGACGATCGGTGACTGGCCCGCCGGGACCGTCCTGAAGCTGCAGAAGGACGCGTCCGACACGGCGAGCTCGTACACCATCGACGTCGTCGACGCCGAGCAGGCCGCGGCCGCCTTCACCATGCCGGCGAACTTCGTGTCGATCACCAGCTACGGTGCCACCTCCGGCGACGGCTCGGACGACACCGGCGCGATCACCAACGCCGTGTCGGCCGCGCGCAGTGCCGGGCAGGGCGTGTGGATCCCGGCCGGGACGTTCGACATCACCAGCCGGATCAACCTCGCGGGCGTCGCGGTGCGCGGGGCCGGGCAGTGGTACAGCACCGTGAAGGGCCGCAACGGCAAGGGCGGCTTCTTCGCCACCGGCTCCGGGGTCACCATCGCCGACCTGACGATGTCCGGCGACGTCACCTACCGCGACGACACCAACTTCGACACCGGCATCGAGGGCAACTTCGGCACCGGCTCGCTGCTGTTCGACGTGCGCATCGAGCACACCAAGACCGGCGTGTGGGTCTCCGCGGGCACCGACGGCCTGTACGTCGCCGCGCTGTGCATCGCGAACACGTTCGCCGACGGCGCGAACCTCAACGCCTACCTGGGCAACGTCAGCAACACGCGCTTCGACCAGTCCTCGGTACGCAACACCGGCGACGACGCCCTGGCCATGTTCTCCCAGACGAACCCGGTGACGAACTCGTCGTACACCTTCAACACCGTCCAGACGCCGCTGCTGGCCAACGGCATCGGCATCTACGGCGGCAGCGGCAACCTGGCCGCGGACAACCTGGTGTCGGACACCGTGACCGGCTCGGCCGGCATCACCGTCAGCAGCCGCTTCGGCATCCCGTTCAGCGGCCCGACGACCGTCACCCGCAACACCCTCACCCGCACCGGCGGCTACGAGCCGAACTGGCAGTCGAACCTCGGCGCGCTGTGGGTCTACGCCAACCAGTCCGACATCACCACCCCGGTGACCCTCTCCTACAACACGATCGCGGACAGCACCTACCAGGCGGTGCTGCTCAGCGACAGCCACCGCATCGGCAACCTGCTGCTGGACCACCTCACCATCACCGGCGCCGGCACCTGGGGCATCGACGTGCTCAACGTCAGCGGCGCCGCCACCGCCAACTCCGTGACCGTCACCGGGGCCGCGTCCGGCGGCCTCAACAACCCGGGCGGTTACCCGATCACCCGCGGCCCGGGCAACTCGGGCTGGTAAACCCGCAACCTCATTGGGGAGACGCTCCATGCGTTCGAACGGCTGGTGGCGCACCGCCGCCATCTACCAGATCTACCTGCGCAGCTTCGCCGACGGCGACGGCGACGGCGTCGGCGACCTCGCCGGCCTCCGGGCGCGGCTGCCGTACCTGCGGGAACTGGGCGTCGACGCGCTCTGGCTGACGCCGTGGAACGTCTCCCCGATGGCCGACGGCGGCTACGACGTCGCCGACTACCGCGACATCGACCCGCTCTTCGGCACCCTCGCCGACGCCGAGGGCTTCCTCGCCGAGGCGCACGAGCAGGGCCTGCGGGTGCTCGTGGACCTGGTGCCGAACCACTGCTCGGACGCGCATCCGTGGTTCCGGGCGGCGCTCGCCGCGCCGCCCGGCGACCCGGCCCGGGAGCGGTTCTGGTTCCGGCCCGGCCGCGGCGCCGGCGGCGAGCTGCCGCCGAACGACTGGCGCTCCTACTTCGGCGGCCCGGCCTGGACCCGCCTGCCCGACGGCGAGTGGTACCTGCACATGTTCGCCCCCCAGCAGCCCGAGCTGAACTGGGAGCACGAGGGCGTGCGGGCCGAGTTCGAAGACGTGCTGCGGTTCTGGTTCGACCGCGGCGTCGACGGCTTCCGCATCGACGTCGCCCACGGCCTCATGAAGACCCCGGGCCTGCCGGACGTGGGCGCCGACCCGGACCCGGCCGACCTGCCCTACCAGGACCACGAGGGCGTCCACGAGATCTACCGCGCCTGGCGGCGCATCGCCGACGCCTACGCCGACCCGCGGGTCTTCGTGGGCGAGGTCTGGCTGCCGACGACGGCGCAGTTCGTGCGGTACCTGCGCCCGGACGAGCTGCACTCCGCGTTCAACTTCGAGTTCCTGTGCTGCGCCTGGGAGCCCAACGCGATCCGCAAGACGATCGACGACACCCTCGACACGCACCGGCTCGTGGGCGCCCCGCCGACCTGGGTGCTGTCCAACCACGACACCATCCGCCACGTGACCCGCTACGGCCGCGAGGACACCACGTTCGACCTCGGCAACCGCCGCCACGGCGCGTTCACCGACCGGGCCCTGGGCACCCGCCGGGCCCGCGCCGCCGCCCTGCTCACCCTGGCGCTGCCCGGCGGCGTGTACGTCTACCAGGGCGACGAGCTCGGCCTCGCCGAGGTCGAGGACATCCCCCTGGAGCGCATCCAGGACCCGACGTGGGAGCGCTCGGAGCACACCGACCGCGGCCGCGACGGCTGCCGCGTGCCGCTGCCGTGGTCGGGAGGCGAACCCCCGTTCGGCTTCTCGCCCCCGGGCGCGGCGCAGCCGTGGCTCCCGCAGCCCGCGGCCTGGTCGGCCCTGACCGTCGAGGCCCAGGAGCCGGACGCCTCCTCCATGCTGCGGTTGTACCGCCGGGCGCTCGCGATCCGCCGTGAGCGCCTGACCACGCTGCCGCAGGACATCGCCTGGATCGCCGGCGACGACGGCGTGCTGGCCTTCCGCCGCGGCGGCGGCTTCGCGTGCGTCGTGAACTTCACCGCGGCCCCGGCGCGGCTGCCCGCCCACGCCGACGTGCTCCTGACCAGCGAGCCGCTGCTCGACGGCCTGCTGCCGGCCGACGGGGGCGCCTGGCTCGCCCTCTGACGACACCGGCCCGCCGGGGCCCGGTCGTGCGCGGCCGGGCCCTGGCGAGAAACTTGCGGTCCGTGGCTTTCCAGACACTTCCCGCGGGGCCGCCGCAGGTGTGACGCTGCTGGAGTGAGAGCGATCCACCGAGTCGTGGTGCTCGTGCTCGACGGGGCCAAGCCCCTCGACGTGGGCATTCCGGCGCAGGTCTTCACCAACCGGCCGGGGATGCCCTACGCCGTGCACGTGTGCGGGGCCGCGCCCGGCCTGGTCACCGGGGGAGACGGGCTGGCCTACCACGTGGCCGAGGGGCTCGGCGCGTTCGACGCCGCCGACACGATCTTCATCCCGGGGTACCGGCATCCCGACCGGGAGGATCCGCCGGCCGAGGTCGTCGCCGCGCTGCGGGCCGCCCACGCGCGCGGGGTGCGGCTCGCCGCGATCTCGACCGGCGCGTTCGCGCTCGCCGCGACCGGGCTCCTGGACGGCAAGCGGGCCACCACGCACTGGCACTACACGCGCGAGCTCGCCCGGCGCCACCCCGCCATCCGCGTCGACGAGGACGTCCTCTTCGTCGACGAGGGGGAGGTGCTCACCTCGGCCGGGGCGGCCAGCGGGATCGACCTCTGCCTGCACCTGGTGCGGCGGGACCACGGCGTCGCGCTGTCCAATGTGGTCGCCCGGCGGCTCGTCGCGGCGCCGTACCGCAGCGGGGGGCAGGTGCAGTACATCCCCCGCAGCGTGCCCGAGGCCGTCGGCGAGCACTTCGCCACCACCCGGCAGTGGGCGCTCGAGCGGCTCGGTGAGCCGCTGGCCCTCGAGGACCTGGCGCGCAACGCGAACGTGTCGGCGCGGACGTTGTCGCGGCGGTTCCTGGAGGAGACCGGCTACACGCCGACCCAGTGGATCCTCCGCGCGCGCGTGGACCGGGCGCGGGAGCTGCTGGAGCGCAGCGGGCTCGGCGTCGAGCAGATCGCGGCGCGGGTCGGGCTCGGGACCGGCTCGAACCTTCGGCTGCACTTCCAGCGGATCCTCGGCACGTCGCCCAGCGAATACCGCAAGACCTTCGCGCGGCCGAGCGGCTCGACGCACCTGGAAGAGCGGTCGAGGGGCTTGACGCACCTGGAAGAGCGGCCGGGCGGTGTGACGCACGTCGACGGCCGGCCGGGCGGCCTGCCGCACCCGCAAGGCCAGCCGGGCGGCGTGACGCACGTCGACGGCCGGCCGGGCGGTGTGACACACGTCGACAGCCAGCCGGCGGCTTGACGCAGCCGGACCGGCCCAGTGGCGCGATGCTTGCGGAGACTGGCGAGCCGTCTGCTGTCGCCTGATCGGGCGGAAGGGGACGATTGCCGCATGTCTGGACGAATTGCCATCAACGGTTTCGGTCGCATCGGCCGCAGCGTGCTCCGCGCGATCGTGGAGCGCGGCAGCGACCTCGAGGTCGTCGCCGTCAACGATCTCGCGGCGCCGGCGGCGCTGGCGCAGCTGCTGCGGTACGACACCACCCTCGGAAGGTTCGGGCGCCCGGTCGCGGCGGAGGGCGACGAGCTGGTCGTCGACGGCCGGCGCATCCGGGCCCTGGCCGAGCGCGAGCCGGTCAAGCTGCCCTGGGCCGAGCTCGGCGTCGACATCGTGCTCGAGTCGACCGGCCGGTTCACCGCCGCCGACGCCGCCCGCGCGCACCTGGAGGCCGGCGCCGAGCGCGTGCTCGTGGGCGCGCCGTCCGCGGGGGCCGACGTGACGCTCGCGTACGGCGTGAACACCGAGGCCTACGACCCGTACCGTCACACGATCGTGTCGAACGCCTCCTGCACCACCAACGCGCTCGCCCCGCTGGCCGCCGTCCTCGACGGGCTGGCCGGGATCGAGCACGGGTTCATGACGACCGTGCACGCGTACACGCAGGAGCAGAACCTCCAGGACGGCCCGCACCGCGACCCGCGCCGCGCCCGGGCCGCCGGCGTGAACATCGTGCCGACCACCACCGGCGCCGCGAAGGCGATCGGGCTCGTGCTGCCGGGCCTGGCCGGGCGGCTGTCCGGCGACTCGATCCGGGTGCCGGTCCCGGTCGGATCGCTGGTCGAGCTCAACGCGACCGTCGAGCGCGACGTGACGCGCGAGGCGGTGCTGGACGCCTACCGCGAGGCGGCCGAGGGGCCGTTGCAGGGCATCCTGTCGTACTGCACCGACCCGATCGTCAGCGCGGACATCGTCGGCGACCCGGCGTCGTGCGTCTTCGACTCGGCGCTGACCAGGGTCGACGGGCGGCACGTCAAGGTCGTCGGCTGGTACGACAACGAGTGGGGCTTCGCCAACCGGGTCGTCGACACCCTCGGCCTGTTGAGTGCAAAAACCATCGCGTAGATCGCAACCGCCTACGGAGCGGCGGCCGTCGAGGACCGGACGATGAGCTCGGGCTCGAACAGCTCCTCCTCGAGGGGCACCGGCCGCCGCTCGATCTGCGCGACCAGGGAGTGCACCGCGGCCACCCCGATCGCGCCGATCGGCTGGCGCACGGTGGTCAGCGGCGGGTCCATCATCGGCATGTAGACCGAGTCGTCGAAGCCGACGACGGACAGCTGCTCGGGCACCCGCAGCCCCTGCTTGCGGGCCCCGCGGATGGCGCCGAGCGCGAGCGTGTCGCTGGCGCAGACCACGGCGGTCGCCCCGGCCTCCACCAGCGGCGCGACCGCCGACTGCCCGCCGGCGATGGAGAACATCGTGTGCGCGACGAGCCTCTTGTCGGTGGCGAGCTTGCGGAACTCGGTCAGCTTGCGCTCCGAGGGCACGTGCCCGCGCGGCCCGACGATCAGCCCGATGCGCTGGTGGCCCAGGTCGCGCAGGTGCGTGACGGCCAGGTCGACCGCGACCGCGTCGTCGACGGCGACGCGCGGCACCCCGAGGTTCTCGTCGGCCTCGTTGATGAGCACGATCGGCAGCCGCCGCGCCCGCAGCGCCTTGGCCTGCTCGGGCCCGGCGTCGACGTAGCTGGCCCCGACGAAGATGATGCCGGCGACCTTGCGGGCCAGCAGCATCTCGATGTAGTGCGCCTCGGACACCCCGTCGGCGGTGCGGGTGCACAGCACCGGGATGAGCTTCTGGCGCACCAGGGCGCCGGCCATCGCCTCGGCGTAGGCGGGGAAGATCGGGTTGTGCAGGTCGGGCAGCACCATGCCGACCAGGCTGCCCAGCTCCCGCCGGTGCCGGGCCGGCCGCTGGTAGCCCAGCACGTCGAGCGCGGTCAGCACCGCGTTGCGGGTGTCCGCGCCGATCCCGGGCACGTCGCGCAGGACGCGGCTGACCGTCGCCTCGCTGTACCCCGCGTATTTCGCCACCTCGGAGAGCCTCGTCGCCACGGGCTCAGCGTACCGTCCGCGGCAAGAAACCTCGCTGTGCCCGCAAGAACGTGCGGGTTTCGCGGTTCGGATGAGGGGTACTGGCGACGCCATGCGACTGCGCCGGAGTCACCTGGACGACCCGGGCCTCGGCCGGCGCGGATCCACCTACCTCGACGTGCACGGCAACCGGCTGCGCGACCGTTCGGCCGTCGCGCGGATCGAGGCGCTCGCCATCCCGCCGGCGTGGAAGGACGTGTGGATCAGCCCGGACGAGCGCGGGCACATCCAGGCGACCGGGACGGACGCGGCCGGGCGCAAGCAGTACCTGTACCACCGGCAGTGGCGCGAGCGGCGGGACCGCGGCAAGTTCGCCCGCGTGCGCGACGTCGCCGAGCGGCTGCCGGGGATGCGCGCCCGCGTCCGGCGCGACCTGACCCACGGCCGCGGCCTGAGCCGCGACCGCGTGCTCGCCGCGATCGCCGGGCTGCTCGACCTCGGCATGTTCCGTGTCGGCGGCGCGGCCTCGGCCGACCGCGACGAGGAGCCGTCGTTCGGGCTGTCCACCCTGCGCCCCGAGCACGTGCGGCTCCAACGCGGGCGGGTCCTGCTGGAGTTCACCGGCAAGTCCGGCGTGGAGCACGCCTCGCAGGTCGCCGACGGCGAGATCGCCGCCGTCCTGCGCGAGCTGCGCCGGCGCCGCCGCGGCGAGGACCGGCTCTTCGCCTACTGGGACCCGTCGGGCCGCCGCTGGCACCCGGTCGACGCCGGGCTCGTCAACGGGTATCTGCGGCAGATCAGCGGCGAGGAGATGACCGCGAAGGACTTCCGCACCTGGCACGGCACGGTCACCGCCGCGCTGGCGCTCGACGAGGCCGGCCCGCAGCCGACCGCCGCCAAGCGCCGCAAGGCCGTGTCGGGCGCGATGCGGGAGGTCGCCGAGAAGCTCGGCAACACGCCCGCGGTCGCGCGCGCCTCCTACGTGGACCCGCGGGTCGTCAACGCCTTCGAGACCGGCGAGACGGCCGGCTCGGAGCGCGCCGTGCGGGAGCTTCTCGGCCCGGCCTGACCTCGGCGTGTTCCAATATTGGCATGGTCGCGTCCCGGACTGGCTTGGATCCCTCCCGCTTGACCGTCGCCATCGAGCGCGTCTTCAGCGTGCTGCGGCAGGGCAACCCGCCCAACGACATCAGCCTGACCGCCGCGTCGACGATCCGGCGGCTGCAGCAGGAGGGCCCCCGCAAGCTGACCGACCTCGCCACCGCGGAGGGCGTGACGCAGCCGGCCATGACCCAGCTCGTGCAGCGCCTGGAGCGCGAGGGCCTGGTGGCGCGCTCCGCCGAGCCGACCGACCGCCGCGTGGTGCTCATCGAGGTCACCCAGGCCGGCGTCGACCTGCTGGAGCGGCGCCGCGCCGTGCGGGCCGGGCACCTGGCCGGGCTCATGGCCGGGCTCTCCGAGCAGGACGAGGAGCTCCTCGCCGCCGCACTGCCGGCCCTGGAGCGCCTGGCCGCTAGGCCGTGTGTCATAAGTGCTTCGCGAGGCGGCGCAGCCAGATGTCGATGATGCTGATGGTTGTGGTGGTCTCGTACCGCACGGCGAGCTTTTCGTAGCGGGTGGCTACCGCTCGATGGGCTTTGAGCAGGTTGATCCCGCACTCCACGGCGTGGCGCTGCCGGTAGGCCACCAGGTCGAACGCTGGTGGCCTACCGCCCCGCGAACCGCGTGCGCGGCGGTGGGCGGCCTGATCAACTTTGATCGGGATGACGCACCGGATCGACCGCCGCCGCAGGTACTCCCGGTTCGCGCGGCTGCTGTACGCCTTGTCAGCCAGGACCCGGTCCGGGCGGACCCGCGGCCGGCCACCACCGGCACGGACCACCCGGATCCGGCGCAGCACCGTAGTGAACTGCGGGCTGTCCCCGCGCTGCCCGGCAGTCAGTACCAGCGCCAGGACTTTGCGGCCCTGCTCACAGGCCAGATGCAGCTTCGTGGTCCAGCCGCCCCGGGACCGGCCCAGCGCGTGATCACCCGGCTCCGCCGCGCCGTCCCCACCCGGCGGCTCGACCTGCAGATCGGGCCGCTTGCGGGCACCGGCGGCGTGCTGGTGCGCCCGGGTGATCGTCGAATCCACGCTCACGTCCCAGCCGATCAGACCCGCCGCGTCGGCGCGGCCCTGCACCACCGACAGGATCCGCGCCCAGGTACCGTCGCGCTGCCACAGCCGGTACCTGCCATAGATCGTGCGCCAGTGCCCGTAGCACTCCGGCACGTCCCGCCACGGCGACCCGACCCGGATCCGCCACCGAATCCCGTCAATAAGCTGCCGCTTACTCCACCTCGGCGGCCGGCCTGACTTCTTCCCCGTGGGCAGCAGCGGTTCCAGCAGCGCCCACTGCGCGTCGGTCAGGTCGAACCGCCTCGTCACCGCTACGCTGGCCACGAGGTCTCCGTGCAGATGGTTGTCTTGGTCGATAACCCATCTACCGGAGACCTCGCCACATATCGATCACCGACACGCCCGACCAGTCAACTCGCCACCACCACTACACGACCCACTTCTGACACACGGCCTAGCCGTACGCCGGGACCGGGCTCGCCTTGAGGCTCACCGTCTCGCCGCGCAGGATCGGCAGCACGGTGGCCGGGATGTGCGCGGTGACGGTCGGCTGCAGGAAGTTCGAGAGCGGGTCGCGGAACACACCGTAGTCGTCGTAGTGGATGGGGATCACGCGGTCCGGCCGGATCAGGTTGGCCAGGGCCACGCCGTCGCGGGCGTCCATGGTCACCAGCGCGCCCAGGATGCGGGTGCCGCCCAGGTGCAGCAGCGCGGTGTCGATGCCCGGGAAGCGGTCGGGGATGTCGCGCAGCAGGCGCCGGTTGAATCTGGTGTCGCCGGAGATGTACAGCCGCAACCGGCGGAACCCGTCGACCTCCCAGTCCAGGATCGTGCCGATGGTCGTCGGCAGCGCCAGGTGCAGCCCGGTCGGGCCGTGGCGGGCCGGGACCGCGGTGACGCGCAGGGTCTCGGTGCCGCGGCGCAGCACCATGTCGCTCCACGGCCGCAGCCCCACGGCGTCGTCGAAGCGCCACCGCCGCAGCTGCCGCGCGGCCGGGACGGTGGTGAGCACGGGCGCGTCGTGGGGGAGCCGGCGGCGGGCGATCCGATCGAAGTGGTCGCCGTGCAGGTGCGACAGCACGACGGCGTCGAGCGGGGGCAGGTCGTCCGGGCCGAGCGCGGGTTCGGTGAGGCGGCGGCTGGACAGCCCGTGGCCGAGGTAGGCGCGCTGGCCGCGGTGCAGGAAGTTGGGGTCGGTCAGCAGCGTGAACGAGCCGACCCGGAGCAGGACGGTCGCGGTGCCGATGAACGTGGCGGTCGTCTCCATGGCGTCTCCCTGGCGTCTCCATCGTGGTCGGTGGGCTCCACTACCCCTCTTCCGCCGGACGACACGGCGTCGCCGGCACCGGTGGGCGACGACGAGCCGTCTGCCGATCTGCCTGACGGGATCAGTTCGGGGTGGCCGCGAGCTCCACGGATACTCGGCAACCCCGCCGTCCCGACTCGCTGCCCCGTCGACAACCGAGCGAGCCGGTGCGCCCGCCCGGCGCGGGCCGCGGCGCCGGGCTGTGCGTGTCGCTGTCCGTCGTCCGGGGTTCGGTGTGCTCGGTGTCGTCGCCGGCTGTGCGTGTCGCTGTCCGTCGGCCAGAGTTCGGCGTGCTCGGTGTCGTCGCCGGCTGTGCGTGTCGTCGTGCGGAGTTCGGTGTGCTCGGTGTCGTGGTCGGCGTCGGGTGCGGCATCGGTTGCGTGAGTGGCTGTCCGGAGTGCGGCGGGCGCGGCCGAATACATCAGCTCGCTTCGGGTAAGCGAGATGTATGGCTGCAAACAGGAAGCGCTCCGGCACCCTCGACGCCGCCGAGCGCAACGCGATGTCCGACAGCACCTTCGCGTTCCCGCGCCTGCGCAAGGAGCCGCTCAACGACGCCTCGCACGTGCGCAACGCGATCGCGCGGTTCGATCAGGTACGCGACGCCAGCGACGAGGAGCGCGAGGAGGCGTTCCGCCGCATCAAGCGGGCCGCGAAGCGCTACGGCGTCGAGATGACCGAGACGAGCTGGCGGGAGCTGGGCAAGCCGTCGCGCACGATGAAGTCCTCGGACAAGCCGCGCACCCCGGACAAGGCGACGCGCAACCAGCCCCGGTCCGAGCGCTCGCGCGACGACCTCTACGCCGAGGCCAAGCGGCGCAACATCCGCGGCCGGTCGGCGATGACCAAGGCCGAGCTGGTGCAGGCGCTCGGCAACCGCTGACACGCTCCACCCGTCCGGCACGCTCGGGGAACCGCCGACGCACTCCACCTCGTCCGGCACATGCTCGGGGACGGAACCGTCGACGCGCTTCACTGTCTGGCGCGCGCTTGGGGAACCGTCGACGCGCTCCACCCGTCTGGCGCGCTCGGGGTCCGGGGCGCGCTCGGGGAACCGTCGGCCGTCGGCGCGCTTCTCCCTCCAGCCGGCGTTCGGGAGCCGTTGACGCGGGTCATCCCTCCAGCGCAGGTGAGGGCGGCGTCCACCCGGCCGCATTAGCGTGGCCGTATGTCAACGACCGCCACCACGCTCGCCGTCATCGTGCTCGTGCTGATCGTCATCGCCGCGGTCGCGACGGCCATCGGCCGGCGTCGCCGCTCCGTGGAACTGCGCCGGCGGTTCGGCCCCGAGTACGACCGGGCGGTCGCGGAACAATCGTCCCGCCGCGCGGCGGAGCGCGACCTGCGCGGGCGCGCGCAGCGCCACGACAGCCTGGAGCTGCGCGACCTCGACCCGAACCAGCGCCGGGCGTACGCCGACCGGTGGCAGCGCACCCAGGCCCACTTCGTCGAGGAGCCCGAGGTCGCGACCCGGGAGGCCGACGAGCTCGTCACGCAGGTCATGGCGGATCGCGGCTACCCGGTCGACGACTTCGACACCCGCGCGGAGGAGCTGAGCGTCGAGCACGCCGAGACGCTGGTCCACTACCGCGAGGCCCACGAGATCAACAAGGTGAACGAGCGCGGGCAGGCGTCGACCGAGCAGTTGCGCCAGGCCCTGATGCATTACCGGGCACTCTTCGCCGACCTGCTCGGCGAGCGCCCGGCGGCCGGCAAGGCGTGATCGCCCTCGCCGCCAGCTTCCCAGTCGCCACCGCATCCCTGGCCGCCGTCTTCACATCCGCCGCCTTCACGTCCGCCGCGTCCGCCGCCTTCGCGTCCGCCGCGTCCGCCGCCTTCGCGTCCGCCGCGTCCGCCGCCTTCGCGTCCGCCGCGTCCGCCGCCTTCGCGTCCGCCGCGTCCGCCGCCTTCGCGCCCGCCGTCTCCGCCGCCGCCTTCGCGTCCGCCTCCTCCACGTCCGCCGTTTCCGCGTCCACCTCCGCCTCTGCCTCCGCCGCCTCCGCAGCCGGTTCCCGGGGCGTTGCCGCCGGTGTCTGCGCCAGCGCCTCCGGAGTTGCCGTCGGTCTGACGAGGTTTGATCTACTTGGCGGCATGAGTGAGCTCCGTGAGCTGTGCGCGCGCTGGGCACAAGGCTGGACCGCCGCGCGGGAGCTGCCCGCGGCCGACGACCTCGGCGACGGACTGCGGGTGCACTGCAGGCAGGTGGGTCGCGACATCGAGTACTTCGCGCTCGACGACGACCCCGGCGCGCTGACCCGGCTGGCCGGTCTCGTCGCGGCCGAGGACGCGATCACGTGGCTGACCGTGGCGACGACCGACCCCGCCCGCTCGGCCGCGGCGATCGAGCAGGCCGGTCTGGTGCTGCTGCGGTCCTCGGAGCGGCTGATGGCCACCGATCTGGGGACGCATCCGCGGGGTGCGGTGCCGGAGCCGTACCAGATGGAAATTCAGGCCGACGGGTCCTGCATCCGCGTGTCCGTGTCCGCGCCCGGCGACGCGTGGGCGGCGCGCGGCTTCGCCGGCCTCACGGCCCGCACCGCCGTGCCCGACCGGATTTTGACCGGCCCGGACCATCGGCGCCGCGGCCTGGCCGCCGCCGTCATGGGCGCCCTCGCGTCCGCCGCCGCCGAGCGGGGCGCCGAGGAGGGCATTCTCGTCGCGAGTGAGGAGGGCCGGCTGCTCTACCGGACGCTCGGGTGGCGCGAGGCGGCCCAGGTGCTGATCGCGTCGACGCCGGGGGTCGAATACCCGCAGTGACCCGCTGCGGTCACTCCGTGTCGGTGTTGAGCGACGGCGTCCCGCCGGGGCACGTGACACGCATGGTGACGCGGGTGTTGCCGTGCCGGAACGTCACGCTCGCGGCGGCGGCCGGGCCGGGCCGCTCGTCGTCGACCTTCCACGGCTTCGTCGGCGTCTGATCGGTGATCCGCGCCAGCCCGCCGGCGCACTCGGCCGTGATCGTGCCGCCCTCGGAGGTGAACCTCCGCTGGGTCGGCGGCGGCGGAGTGGCGGGTCCCGTCGTCGTCGCGCCGCCGGTCGGGCCGAGGGTCGGGGCGCCGGTAGCCACGGTGCTGCCGCCGCCGTTGCCGGCCACGCTCGGTACCCTGCCGGTGACCGCCGCGCCCGGGTTCGTCGCCGGCTGGTTCGCCGCGGCGCTGGGCGATTTGTCGGACCGGCTCACGACCGCCGGGGAGATGGCCGGGTCGCCCGGCCAGGGCTGGGCCTCCGCCGGCACCGCGTGGTCCGGCGTGGAGGCGAGCACCCAGGCGAGGAGGACGGCCGCCGTCGCGCCGCCGGCCGCTGCCACCGCCGGCCACGCCGCGACCCGGAGCCGCGACGGGCGCGGCTCCGCCGAGGCGCGCAGGACCGCGGCGACCTTCTCGGCGCTCGGCCGCGACCGGGGATGCTTGGCGAGGCAGCGCCGGCACAGGTCGGCGACGGCGGGTGGCACGCCGGGCAGCCGGGGGAGCGGCGCCGGGACCCGGTGCCGGTGCGCGTCGAGCACGTCCGGCCCGTCGGCGACAGGCCAGGGCAAAGTGCCGGCGAGCAGTTTGTACAGCACCACGCCCAGCGAGTACACATCGGACGCCGCGGTGACCGGGTCGGAGCCGAGGCGCTCCGGCGCCAGGTACTGCGGCGTGCCGAGCACCGGCCGCCCGTTCGCGTCCGTGTCGGTGAGCGTCGCCGGCCCGACGGCCGCGGCGATGCCGAAGTCGACGAGTTTGGCGCCGCCCGGGGACAGGATGATGTTCGCCGGCTTCACATCGCGGTGTACGAGGCCGTACGCGTGCGCGGCGGCCAGGCCGGCGGCGACCTCGGCGCAGATGCGGAGGGCGTCGGCCGCCGGGAGCAGTCCCTCGGCGAGACGCTGGGCGAGGGTGGGGCCGGGGACGTGCTCCATCACGACGTACGGCGTCGGCCCGCCGCCCGTCCTCGCCTCCCGCTTCTCGACGGCACCGCTCGGTGACGTCTCGCTTGCGGATGGTTCTCTTGCGGCGTGACGCGTCTCGTTCTCTGACGGTCCTGCAGCCTGCGACGATCCGCTTCCGGATGGTCTATCGGGCTGCGGCGAGCCGCTTTCGGATGGTCTTGCAGACCGCGACGATCCGCTTCCGGATGACCTTCCAGGCTGCGAGGATTCGTTTCCGGGTGGTCTTGCGGGCTGTGGTGTGCCGTTTCCGGATGGTCTTCCGGTTTGCGATGTGCCGCCCGTCGTCGATGCCTTGTCGTCGCCGGGGAAGGCTTCGCCGAAGTCGTACACCTGCGCGATGTTCGGATGCGAGAGCCCAGCCGCGGCGCGGGCCTCGTCGCGGATCCGGCGCCGCGATCGCTCATCGGCCGCGTACTGTCCGGACAGCAGTTTCACGGCGACGGAGCGCCCCAGCACCGAGTCGTGCGCGAGCCAGACCACCGACATCCCGCCGACGCCGAGGATGTCATCCAGCCGGTACCGCCCGCCGAGCACCCGGGGCTCGTCACCGGCACCGCTCCCGTCCATCGGCAGCACGGTACACATCGATACCCGATCTCCAGGATCCGGCCCGATTCGTGCGGAATTGTGCCTATATTGCGATCGTGGAGCCACGCTGGGTCATCGCGCGCGGACGCGGAAGCGTAACAAGACTGTGGTCGCAGCCGGTGATGCTCGCCATCGCCGTGCTCATCGCCTGGCTATCGACCGCGCCGGCGCGAGCATTGGTCGAGACCTCCGTGACCGTGAGTCCCTCTCTCGCTACGGCTCCTGCAGGCCTCGACGCTTCCTTCGGTCCCACCGCCTCCTCTGTTCTCACCGCCTCCTCTGTTCTCACCGCCTCCTCTGTTCTCACCGCCTCCTCTGTTCTCACCGCCTCCTCTGTTCTCACCGCCTTTCCGGGTGCTCCTGCCTCCTCGGGTCCGCGCGTTGCTGCCTCCCCGGGTCCGCGCGTTTCCTCGGGGCGGCGCCTTTCCTCGGGTCGGCGCCTTTCCTCGGGTCGGCGCGTTTCCTCGGGGCTGGGCGCTTCCGCGGGCTCTGGTGTTGCTGTCTCGCCCAGCGCGTTCGCGAGTCCCAGCGTTTCCGCAGGCCCCATCGTGTCCGGCGGCCCGACCGCCCCGGCCGTGCCGCCCGTCACGGGCCAGCCGTACGTGGCGGCATTCTTCGCCATCCCGGCCACCGTCCCAATCGGCGAACCGACCGCGCTCGGCATCGCCGTGTTCAACCCGACTCGGGCGGCGGTCCCATTCACCTTCACCGCGACCCTCCCGCCACATCTGAAGATCACCGCGCTCGGCGCCCCGCCGCAGAACACCTGCGGCGGCCCGGTCACCACGACGCAAGACGGCACCAAGGTCACCACCTGGGGCCGCGTCGACCCCATGCCGGGCGGTTGCGGCGTCATCCTGCCGGTGATCGCCGACAAGACCGGCACCTACACCGCCTCAGACGTCACGCTGAGCGACGTCGCCGGGGTTCCGGCGAGCGTTACCGACATCAGGAGCACGTGCGGCGACCAGTGCGGCGCCCTCGCCCCCGTGCTGACCGTGACGACGACGCTGGCCCCGCAGACGATCACGTTCGGGCCGCTCGCCGATGCGGCGCTGTCGACCACGACGGTGCGGCTCACCGGCTCGGCCTCGTCCGGCCTGCCGCTGACGTACACGAGCGAGACCCGGCCCGTGTGCACCGTCTCCGAGGCGACGGTGACGCTGCTGACGCTCGGCACCTGTACGATCACTGCCGACCAGCCTGGCGATGCCACGTACGCCGCGGCCGATCCGGTCACCGTCTCCTTCGCGGTCCGGTGAGCACCGCCGCCGATCACGCTGTGTGGTCGACGCCAAATTACCGGCATTGTGATTACCGGTAATTCGATAATTCGGTAATCCGCCGCCCGCTCGAGGTCCCCCAGTTCGGCGGCGCGGGTCGCAGTCGGCGGCGGCGAGGTGCGCTCGTTCGAGGTCGCCGGCTCGGTGGCTCGGGTTGCACGGTTGGGGCGAGGTCCGCCCGTCCGGGGGCCTGGGCTGCGGTTGCCGGGGGCGAGGTCCGCCCGTCCGGGGCCCGGGCTGCGGTTGGCGGGGGCGACGTGTGCTCGTTCGAGGTCGCCGGCTCGGTGGCTCGGGTTGCACGATTGGGGCGAGGTCCGCCCGTCCGGGGGCCCGGGCTGCGGTTGGCGGGGGCGAGGTGCGCTCGTTCGAGGTCGCCTGCTCGGCGGTTCGGGTTGCGGTCGGCGGGGCGGGGTCCGCCGGCTCGAGGTCCGGTCGATCTCGTGGTCGGCTCGGATTGTCGGCCTGGTGCGCCCGATCTCGCTTTCGGGCGCCAGATCGTCCTTGGTGCGCCGGATCGCGGTTGCGGCGCCGGACGGTCGGTGCCGCGGTACCGGGTCTCGCTCGATTGTGGTCGTCGTCGTGTGCATTGCCGGTGCGGATGGGAGGTTGCCCGGGCGGGGTGGTGGACGTTGGCCGACGCGTGATCGCCCGTTGAGACGCTGGCCACGGTGCCGGGGGCGAGGGGGTGAGCTGCCGTTGGGGATAATCAGACGGTGTCCGCGTCCACCAAGCCCGAGCTCGCGCCCCCGGCCCCGCCGCGGCGGCGCCGTCGGCGTTGGGTGCGGCTCGCGGTCATCGGGCTCATCGCGGTCGTCCTCGCCACGATCGGACTGCACGGGCGGCTGCCGTCGCCGCAGGACATCTTGGGGGCGTTGGGCGGCGCGAAGTACAGCTGGATCGCTCTTGCCGCCCTGCTCCAGGTGGTCTCCATCGAGTCGTTCGCGCTGCAGCAGCGCCGGTTGCTCAACAGCCTCGGCGCGCATCTGACCCGCGGGCACGTCATGGCGATCACGCTCGCGGGCACGGCGTTGTCGATCTCCATGCCCGCCGGGCCGGCCGTGTCGACGGCGTTCACGATCCGTGAGTACCAGCGCGGCGGCGCCACCCGCGAGGCCTCCGCGGCGTCCGCGATCGTCTCCGGGCTCGCCTCCATCGGCGGGCTCGCGCTGCTCTACGCCGGTGGCGGCCTGGCCCTGCTCGCCCGCAACCCCGACGGGCTGCTCAGCTGGCGGCCGCTCGTGGTCGTCGTCGGGATGGCCGCGCTCACCACCGCGCTGGTCCTGGCCGGGCGCCGGTTCGCCCGCCGTCCCGCCCCGGCGCCGGACGCGCTCCCCACGGCCGGCAATCGGGTGACCCGGGCGCTGCAGAACCTGCTGCGCGCGGCCGGTGACGCTTGGCGGGCCGGGGCCGGGTTGCGGGCCTCGGACTGGGTGTTTGCCCTGGTGTACGCGACCGTGAAGTGGCTCGCCGACCTGCTCTGCCTCGTCGCCGTGGCCGAGGCGCTGCACCTGCAGGTGGGCGTGGCCACGATGGCGACCGTGTACCTGACCGTGCAGATCGTCCGCCAGGTCCCGCTCACCCCGGGCGGTGTCGGCGTGGTCGAGACCGCCCTGATCGCGGGCCTGACCGCCGCGGGCGCGACCGGTGTCGGCGCCGCCGCGGCCGTGCTCGTGTACCGGGTGCTGTCCTGCTGGGCGCTGATCCCCATCGGCGGGATCGCCGCCGTGGTCCTGCGGCGGCAGCGTGGTCGGGAGAGCGCATAACGCCTGCGGGCCCGTGCGGCGGCCCGCTCGGGTGGCGGCCCCCGATCCCTCGACGTCGGCGCGGAACGGCGGCGATCTGCGGCGCCGGAACCGGGCGAGAGCGGGCGCACAAAGGTGCAGCAGCGGTTCAGCGGTGCATCAGTGGTTCAGCGGGGCGGGCGCGGACGCGCAAAGAGCCCTCGTCAATGGGTTGAGCCGGTCGGGAACCCGGCGTGCTCAAGGGGTCACGTCCACGGGCGTGGTGTACGAATCGCCCACCTTTGTGGTGGTTGAGGGTATGGAGACGGTCACCGCTTGATCCTTCGCGACCTGCTCAAGGTGCCGTTGTCAATAGGTTGAGCCGGTCGGGAGCCCGGCGTGCTCAAGGTGCCGTTGTCGGTGGGTTGAACAGGTCGGGAGCGGGTGCGCTCAAGGCGCCTCTGTCAATGGTTTGCTGAACCGGGCAGGAGCGGGCGCATGAACGTCCGTTCGTAGCGCAGCACGCACCCGCTCTCGTCGCGAATTCGATCGGCCGCCACGAAGTCCGGATCCACGCCGAGAAGGGTTCGGTACTGCTCGTACGCGGCCAAACTCGGAAAGCTGAAAAGCGCCAGCGCCTTGTCACTGGCGCCCTCTGACGGCAGAAAGTAGCCGTGGTGTGTCCCACCGTGCCGGTCGACGAGCTCCATCCAGGCGCGCGCGAACGCCTCGAAGGCCGCGATCTGGGCCGGATCGATGACGTACTCGACTACGCACGTGATCACCGTCCGAGCGTAAGCCGCCGCCGGCCCGGGTGCATTGGAGGCCGGCGGCGGCCCACGCGAGACAACGATTGGTCAGCTCACGCAAGGTAAGAGCGGTCAGCTCACGCACGGTAAGAGCGTGCAGTCCACGCACGGTGAGAGCCGTCAGCCCACGCGAGGTAAGAACGGTCAGCTCACGCAAGGTGAGCGGCGGTCGGCTCACGCAAGGTGAGCGGCGGTCGGCTCACGCAAGGTGAGCGGCGGTCGGCTCACGCAAGGTGAGTGGCGGTCGGCTCAGGTGAGGTGAGGAGCGGTCAGCGCGCGCGAGGTGAGGACTGCCGGCTCGCGCCAGGTGACGCGAGAGGACGTGCAGGGTCGAACCTCCTCGAGTCACGCACGGTGCACGGTGCACGGCGCCGCCGAACGGGTCGCTCATCAGCGCTGCACGAGTTCGTACGCGTACAACCGCTGATCGCCGACCCGCACACCCCCCGGCGACGGCCGCGTGTCCCGCACGCCCGGTGACGGTGACGGGCCGTCGCCGCCGCGCGTCAGCTGTGCCCAGCCGGTGACGTGGGCCGTGGCCGGGTCGAACAGGACCATCGCCAGGCTCTGGCCGGACGGCCGGCCGACGCCGATCATCCGCTGACCACCGACCGTCACCTCTTGCAGCACGAGCGTGTCGATCCGGCCGAGCAGGCGCAGCAGCGCGACGCGGACACCGGTCGGCAGCAGGGGATCGACCCGCAGGAGCAGGGACGTGCACGTGGTCCACAGTGAGTCCGTGGACTCGGCGGCGCCGAGCTGCTCCCGCAGGGCCGACGGGTCCGGCGACAGGCCCGCCAGCCATTCGGGCGTGGGGTGGACGACGCCCGGCCCGGCCGACGCGAAGCTCTGCCGTTCCAGCTCGGTCTCGTCCTCGCCCTTCGGGCCCGGGCCGGCCGGGCGCCCGTCGGTGAGGTCGCGGACCGGGATCATGCCCCGCACCTCGTACCAGGTGTCGCGCACCTGCGGGACGAGATCCCGGCCGGGGCCGCCGGCGGGCACCAGCATGGTCATGCGCACGTGCAGCTGGTCCTGCGCGCCGGCCGTGAGCGGCTCGGTCTGCCCGGCCGCGCGTACCAGGTCGTCCCAGCCGGGCCGCGGGTCGATCGTGGCGCCCAGCTCCAGGGTGCCCGACGGGGCCGGGGCCAGGCCGGTGCCCTGGGGGTCGCCGCGGTGCAGGGCCACGCCGACGCCCGCGAGCACGGCGAGCGCGACCACGGCCGCGGCGACCGGCGCGAGCCAGGCCCGGCGACGAGGGCGCGGGGCGCCGGCGTGCAGGACCCGGTACCGCAGCCGGGTGAGCTCTTCCAGCGTCGTGGCCGTGCGCGGCGAGGTGAGCGCGCGCACCGCGTTCAGGTCGGACCGGTCGTCGGTGCTCACAGCTCCCCCTCGGAGTTCGCGGTGGCCAGGGCGGCGCGCAGCTTCGTCCGCGCGCGGAACAGCGCCGACTGCACGGATCCGAGCGGGATGCCGAGCGTGCGCGCGATGGTGTCGTAGTCGAGGTCGGCCAGCGCGTACAGGAGCAGGACGTCGCGCTGGCGGGCCGGGAGGCGGGCGAGCACCGCGGCCAGCTCCCGGCTCACCGCCGAGGCGTGCGCGCGGTCGAGGGCGCGGTCGGCCACGTCCGGTACCAATGGATCATGACCGGTCCGGGCCAGCGTGCGCAGCGCGCGGGTCTCGGTGCGGCGGTGGCGGCGCAGCAGGTTCGACGCGATGCCGTAGAGCCACGCCCGCGCCGGCCCGTCGAGCAGCCTGTCGCGGCGCTGGAACGCGATGAGGAACGTCTCGGCGACGATGTCCTCGGCGAGGGTGCCCCCGACCCGGCCCGCGCAGTAGTGCCGCAGCTCGGCGCCGTACCGGTCGAAGAGGTCCGCCACGTCGGGCGGGCCCTCCCGCGGGTCGGCCATGTAGTGCAACATACCGATGACTGCCCGCACGCCTCGGCCGTGTTCCCGTGCGATCGCGCCCGCGAAGATCCTCCGGTGCCGCCCCGCGTGGCGACAAGGGACCGGTGAGCGTCCTGCTGTCCCGACGCCGGGCCGCGGAGGACCTCTACACTGGCAAGTGATGGCCGATGACGGGCAGACCGCGAAGGTGCTGCGCGCCTGGAACCGGCAGGCGGCGGCGTACGACCGGCAGATCGCGTTCTTCGAACGCGTCTGGTTCGGCGGCGGTCGGGAGTGGCTCACCACCCGAGCGCGCGGCCGCGTCCTGGAGGTCGCGGTCGGCACCGGGCTGAACCTGCCGCTCTACCCGGCGGACACGACCGTGACGGGGGTCGAGCTGAGCCCGGCGATGCTCGCGATCGCGCGGGAAAGGGCGGCCGGCCTCGACCGCACGGTACACCTGCTGCGGGGCAATGCCGAGGCGCTGCCGTTCGCGGCCGGGACGTTCGACACCGTCGTGTGCGCGCTGTCGCTGTGCGGCATCCCGCGGCCGGGCGCCGCCGTCGCCGAGATGCACCGCGTGCTCGTGGGCGGCGGGCGGCTGCTGCTGGTCGACCACGTCGGCAGCACCTGGCCGCCGGTCCGCGCCGCGCAGTGGCTGGTGGAGCGGTTCACCATCCGGGCCTGGGGCGAGCATTTCACGCGCCGGCAGCTGCCGCTCGTGCGGGACGCCGGGTTCGAGGTCGTCGAGGTGGAGCGGCGCAAGGCCGGGACGGTCGAGCGCGTGCACGCCCGCAAGATCCTTGTGTGAGCGCCCCGCGCACCACGGCGTCGTGCGGGACGTCAAGCTGCACGCCGAGGACGACGAGGCGCTGCTCGACCTGCTGGGCCGATAGCACGTCGGGGCCGCCCTCGCGGACGGCCCCGACCGCAACTACACGAGCTTCCAGGGGCCCCAGGGGTCACCGGGGGTCTGGTTGCGCGTCCACCACTTGGCGACGTACTGCTTGCCCTGGTACACGACGACATCCCCGGTGTTGAAGACGCGCGAAGGCGTCCACAGGGTGGTCCCGTCCGGCGTCGTGGCCATCTGCTGCCACGGGCCGTAGGGGTCGCCCGGCTTCTGGTTCTGCGTCCACCACAGCGCCGTCCACACGGAGCCGTTGTACGACACCGAGTCGCCGTTGTTGTAGACCTTCGACGCGTTCCAGGCCGGCACGGCCGGCGTCACCGGGGCGTTGAGCCCGACGACGACCGGGTCGTGGTCCGAGGCCGTGAACGGGTCGGCGCCGTTGAACAGCAGCGTGACGTTGTAGTTGTACCGGCTGTAGGCGAACGCGATCGCCTCCTGCGCGTTGATCTGCCAGACGTCGGCGCCGGTCACGAGGGCGCGCGCGCCCGCGTTGGCCAGCACGTGGTCCAGCGACCCCTGCAGTCCGTCGAAGGCGTACGTGGCCTCGGACGGGTCCAGGGTGGAGCCCAGGTCGGTGTACCCGGCCTGGTACAGCACCTGCATCGGGTCTTCCTGCGTGTACGAGTTGAGGTCGCCCACCAGGAACACCCGGTTCGTGCCGAGCGCCGACGCCTGCTGCGAGGCGAACGCCACGGTGTCCTGCGCCTCCCGGACCCGGGTCGCGTTGAACGAGCCCTGGTCCTTCGCGGGAGACGACGTGTCCTGGGCGTCGCCGTCGTACATCGGCGTGCCGGAGCCCTTGGACTTCCAGTGGTTCGTGACGACCAGGAACGCGTCCGCGTCCTGGGCGCCCGCCTTCTTGAAGCCCTGCGCGAGCGGCTCCCGCGCGATCGAGAACGGCTGGCCCGGAGCCGACGACGTCAGCAGGATCGCCGAGTCGCCGACCGGCGCCACGTCCGCCGGCTTGTAGATGAACGCCGAACGGATCACGTCCTCATCGGCGAGGGCCGGCAGCTTGTCGGCGCTCGGCGAGGGCACGTAGGCCCACACGTTCGCGCCGGCCGCCGCGTTGAGCGCGTCGACGAGCTGAGCCAGGGCCGCGTCACGGCTCTTGCCGAACTTCGCCGAGTTCTCGACCTCTTCGAGCGACACGATGCTCGCGCCGAGCCGGTTGATCCCGGTCACGATCTTCGCCTGCTGCCGCTGGAAGCTGGCGTCGTTCGCGGCCCCGCGCGGGCCGGCGCTGTTGCCCGGACCGGTGCACGACTTCACACTGATGTGCGTCTCGGCCCGGTCGTCGTACCAGGTGCAGGTGCCCATGCCCGCCGCGACGTACTGCTCCCCCGTCAACGGGAAGTAGTTCTGCACGTTGAACGTGGCCAGGCGCAGGTTGCCGCCGACGTCGGCGGGCTGCGCGTTGGCCGTGCGGGTGTCGCTGAAGGTCGCGACCGCGTGGCCGTCGTCGGTGACCTGGCGCGTCGGCTGGAAGTTCCAGAGCGAGAAGCGGTACTCCAGGATCACCGGCTGGTGGAACGTGACCTTCGAGCCGACGCTGACCGGGTTGGTCGGCGTCAGCCACGGCAGCGCGGTGCCGGTGTTCGCGCCGGTGCTGTAGTTGACGCCGGCACCGTCATCGAGGGTCACCTTCCGGGCGGCGTTGTCCGCCACCACGGCCTGCGCCTCGGGGCTGCCCGGCTTGCCCGCGTCGGTGGGCTGACGCAGCGGGGCGTCCCCGGCGGCGAGGGTGAAGGAGCCGTACCAGTTCGCGTCGTAGTTGTCCGACACGGTGAACGTGCCCTGCGGCGCGATCAGCTCACCCTCGTGCGCCTCCTTCTGCGCGTCCGTGGTCAGGATCGACCACGGCAGCGTTGCGGGCACGACCGCCGGCAGCGGCGAGGCGAGCCTGGTCACCGACGGCGAGGAGATCTCGGTCTCGCCCTGGAACTCCTGGACGGTACCGCTGACCCGCACGCTGTCGCCGATGTTCACCTGCCCGGCCGCGATCGACCCGAACACGAAGACCGCGTCGGAGGCCCCGGGCGTCGTGTCCGCCGCCTCGGTGCCGCCGCTGCCCCCGGTCTGCAGGAAGAAGCCGTTGAAGCCGCCGGTCGTGTAGACCGCCGTCACGACGCCTTCCGTGGTCACGAACCGGCCCGTGTACGGGGACGTGTCCGTGTTCGTGCCCTGGATCGCCGCGATCGCCAGCACCTCGGTCGGGGCGTTCACCGTGAAGGTGAACGTCGCCGAGGCGGTCGCGCCGGCGGCGTCGGTCGCGGTGACCGAGACCGACGACGAGCCGGCCGCGCCGGGCGTGCCGGCGACGACCCCGTCCGACGAGATCGAGAGCCCGGCGGGCAGGCCGGTCGCCGTCCAGCTGTACGGCGTCGTGCCCCCCGTTGCCGCCAGGTTCAGCGGCGTGATCGCGGTGCCGGCGATCGCGCTCTGCGCGCCGGGGTTGGTCACCGCGAGCGGGCTCGTGCCCCCGTCCGAGGCCGCGTTCTGCGGCTGCGGCGTCGCCGTGTGGAAGTCGGCGGCGTTGTTGTCGGTGTCAGCGCCGGCCGCGTCCCGCTGGTAGCTCAGCACCAGCGAGTTTCCGGACGTCACGGACCCCTCGGGGGAGTTGCTGGTACCCCAGCCGATCTTGTCGATGACCGTGCTGTCGGTCGGCAGGACACCCGTGGCACTGGCGGCGAGGTAGAGCGTGCCGCCGCCGGCGCCCGGGTTGACGCTGGTGCCGGTGTTGAGGTCCGCCGCTGGCAGCGGCGCCCCCGGGTTGGTGCCCGCCCCGTTGCCGGGCAGCTGGATCAGGAAGTGACCGTGTGCGGCCACCGTCCCGGACAGCGCGAACACCTGGGAACCGCTGGGCACGACGGTGCTGGTGGGCGCCCGGTACTGCAGCGTGCTCCCACTCAGCGGGATCGGGCTCGCGGTCGGGTTGAACAACTCGATGAACTTGTTCAGATAGCTCGCACCCGACGAGCCGCCGTTGACGTAGGCCTCACTGATCACCAGGCCCGTGCCCGCCGGGTTGGCGGACGCGGGGCCGGCGAGCGCAGGTAACGCCAACCCGGCCATGGACAGGGATAATGCGACGGAGACCCGCCGGACGAGCACACGGGACATAGACCCGGACCTCCAGTGGTCGGTTTCGTGTTTCCGCCGGCCCGCAGGCCGACCTGGGGACGCTAAGCGTCCCGGTGCGACGGTCGGCAGACGAAGGCTGAACGGCGTGTAAACCCTATGGCAGATCGACGGGGCCGAACGCGATGGTAGGGCGGGGTGTAGGGGTCCTGCGCGGGGTCGGATTTGTGACTGTCCACGAGACGGCCGCTGGTTCACGGCGGGCGTCGTGTGCCGGTGAGCGTGAAACGGGTACGGCGCGGTGCGGGCGCTCAGCGCACCACGAGCTGCAGCAGCACCAGGTGCGAGGTGCGCGTCTCGACCTTGAACAGCCCGGTCCTGGTCGCCTCCAGGGTCAGCGAGCCGGCCTTGCCGGGCTTGAGGTCGACGCCGCGGTCGTAGCCGGTGACCGTGACCCGGTCGGCCGCGTCGCTGGTGACGGTGATGCGCACGACCTGGCCCTGGGACACGTCGAGGCGGCCGGTCGCCGGGCTGGCCGTGCCCTTGGCGATCGTGAAGGCCACCTCCTTCGCCGGCTTGGTCCGGGCCGCGGGGGAGGTGTAGGTCCCGGCGGGCGCGGGCGGGAGATCGGCGGAGGCGGCGGGCAGCGGGCCCTGGGCGCCCGGGGCGGACTCCGGCGAGACCCACGTGGCGGTGCCGCCGGTGCAGCCGGCGAGGAGCGCGAGCAGCGCGGCGAGCACGGGGACGGCGCGGATGGTCGGCATCGGTGCTCCCGGAGGGCGAGGGGTCGGCCCGCACCTTACCAAGGACCCGTCCCGCCCGGCGTGGCATGATCGCGCGCATGGAGCTGAGCACGCCGTACGTGGTGGTCGACGTCGACGTGCTCGACCGCAACTCCCGGGCGATGGCGGACGCCGCGGCCGCGCGCGGGATCGCCCTGCGGCCGCACGCCAAGTCGCACAAGTCGCCGCAGATCGCCCGGCGGCAGCTGGAGCACGGGGCGGCCGGGCTCACCGTGGCGACCGTCGCCGAGGCCGAGGTGTTCGCCGAGGTCTGCCAGGACCTGTTCATCGCGTACCCGATCTGGGCCTCGCCCGCCCGGGCGCGCCGGCTGCGGGCCCTGGCCGAGCGGGTCGCGCTGCGGGTCGGCGTCGACTCCGCCGAGTCCGCCGAGCTCCTGGCCGCCGCCGTGCCCGGGCTCGCGGTGCTGGTCGAGGTCGACAGCGGCCACCACCGCAGCGGTGTGCGGCCCGCCGAGGCCGGTGCGCTCGCCGCGGCCGCCGCGCGGGCCGGGCTGGACGTGCGCGGGGTGTTCACGTTCCCGGGCCACGGCTACCTCCCCGGCAATCGCGAGCGGGCCGCCGCCGACGAGGCCGCGGCGCTGGACGAGGCCGCGGGCTCGCTGCGGGCGGCCGGCCTCGAGGCGCCGGTCCGCAGCGGCGGCTCGACCCCCACGGCCGCGCTGAGCGATCCCTCGGTCGTCAACGAGCTGCGGCCCGGCGTCTACCTGCTCAACGACGCGCAGCAGGTCGAGCTCGGCACCTGCGACTGGTCCGCGGTCGCGCTGACCGTGGCCGCGACCGTGGTCAGCGTCAACGGCCCCCGGGTCATCCTGGACGCGGGCAGCAAGGCGCTCGGCGCCGACCAGCCGGCGTGGGTGACGGGCGCCGGGCGGCTCCCGGACCGGCCGGAGGCGAGGATCACGGCGCTGTCGGAGCACCATGCCACCGTCACGTTTCCGCACGACGCCGAGGTACCGGCGCGAGGCGACGTCGTCCGCGTCGCGCCCAACCACGTCTGCGCCGCGGTGAACCTGGCCGACGAGCTGATCGCGGTCTCGGGCGGCCGCGTGGCCGGACGCTGGCCGGTGGCCGCGCGCAACGCCAACACCTGACGTACGCCATCGGGGTGAACGGCGCCGGAACGCTGACGCGCTCGACCGCGGTGACGCACTTCGCGGCGCCCGGGGGCTACCATCGGCGGGCGGCCCGACCGGGCCGGTGGCGCGGAGTGGGGATCTCGTGGAGTTGTCGGTGCGGCCCGGGACGGGCGCCACGGTGGTGACCGCCGCCGGAGACCTCGACATCGCGACCTCGGCGGAGCTGCGCCGCTACCTGCACGCGATCCTCGACGAGCACGAGGCCGCCCTCTGCGTCGACGTGGCCGCGGTGCAGTTCATCGACTCCAGCGCCCTGGGCGTGCTCGTGAGCGTCTACCAGCGCCTGGCCGGCCGCGGCCAGAGCCTGACGCTGGTGAGCCCGCACGAGCGGCTGCTGCGCACGTTCCGCCTGACCGCTTTGGATCAGGTGTTCACCATCGTCGCGGCCCTGCCCGCGGAGCCGGCCGCGGCCTGAGCCCGGCTCAGCCGGCGTCGGCCGGGACGTAGGTCAGCCGTAGCACGCCGTTGTCGTAGTCGCGCCGCTCCCGCAGCCGCGGCCGGGCGGGCGCGTCGAACAGCGGCCGGCCATCGCCGGCTGGTTGGCGGCGGTCTCGGCGAAGCGGTACTCGCCCGCGTCGGCGTTGCCCTGGATGCCGTCGAGGTACACCGAGCGCCCCTCGACCCACAGCGGCAGCGGCGGGACGCGAAGCTCACGGCGGCGGGCCTCGACGAGGGCGGCGAATGCGGCTTGGTCCTGCACCACGGTTGAGACGATGCCGCACGGCGAAAGGCATCGCTGTCTTGATTGTACGGAATCGTCAATCCGTTCTCATCGCCCCTGATGCCGATGTTCGCCGCTCGGAACGGACCTACGCTGCACTGTGCCCGACGTCAGAGCGCAGGAGATCGCCGCCGAGCAGCACATCGTCGACCGGGTCTACGCACGCCTCGAGCAGATGCGCGCGCAGGCGGGCGCGCTGGAGCGGGAGGGGTACACCCGATCCTCCGGCAGCACGCTGACCGGCCTGGTCGAGCGCGACGCGATGGTGCTGCGCGCCGCCGCGCGGATGCGGGACCTGGACGCCGAGGAGGAGGGGCTCGTCTTCGGGCGCCTGGACTTCGACGACGGGGAGACCTACCGCATCGGGCGCCTCGGCGTCCGCGAGGGCACCGAACCGCTGCTCGTCGACTGGCGCGCGCCCGCCGCCGCGCCGTTCTACCGGGCCACCTCCGGGGAGCCGCTGGGCGTGGTGCGCCGCCGCGTCATCATCTGCCGCGGCCGGCACGTGCTCGACCTCGACGACGACGTGCTGAGCCCGGACCGGGGCGGCGACCTGCGCGTGCTCGGCGAGGGCGCCCTGCTGGCGGCGCTGCGCCGGTCCCGCGGCCCGCACATGCGCGACATCGTCACGACCATCCAGGCCGAGCAGGACCGGGCGATCCGGGCGCCGGCCCGCGGGGTCACGCTCATCACCGGCGGGCCGGGCACCGGCAAGACGCAGGTGGCGCTGCACCGGGCCGCGTTCCTGCTCTACACCGACCGGGGTCGGCTCACCGGCGGGCGCATCCTCGTCGTGGGCCCGTCGACGGTGTTCACCACCTACATCGCCCGCGTCCTGCCGTCGCTCGGCGAGGACAGCGTGCACCTGCGGGCCGTGGGCGAGCTCGTCGACGGCGTCACCGCCACCCGCCGCGACCCCGCCGCCCTCGCCGCGATCAAGGGCCACGAGCGCATGCGGGCGGTGCTGACCGAGCTGATGTGGCAGACGCCGCCGGAGGCTCCGCAGCACCTGCGGATGGTGTACGCCGGGCAGGTCCTGACCCTCGGACCGCACGACCTGCGGGCGGTACGGCGCCGGGTGCGCGACGACGGCAAGCCCAACGAGGCCCGCTCCCGAGCCGCCGCGGCGCTGCTCGACGCGCTGTGGGACCGGCTCGACCAGCGGCATCTCGACCGGGGCCTGTTCAGCGAGGAGGCCCGCGACCGCGGCGAGTTCGCGCGGTTCCTGCGCGCGTGGTGGCCGCCGCTCACCCCGGCGGCGGTGCTGCGGTGGCTCGCCGAGCCCGAGCGGGTCATCGGCCTCGAGCCCGCCGACGCCGAGCGGCTGTCGCGGTCGTACCGCGACGAGGCCGGCTGGTCCGTCGACGACGTGCCGCTGCTCGACGAGCTCGCCGTCCTGCTGGGCGAGCCCCCGGCCCCGCCCCCGGCCCCCGAGCCCGAGTGGCGGCTGCGGGAGCTCGGCGCCGGCCCCCGCCTCGTGTCCACGTTCGTGCTGAGCTGCGGCCTGCGCGACGGCTGGGAGCTCTACGCCCCCGGCCTGCTCACCCCCATGGCCCAGGCCGGCCCCGGGATCGACAACGACCAGATCGGCGCCGCCCAGCGCTGGGCCGAGGCCGTCATCCGGCGCGAGGGGCACCGCGTCGTCGGGTGGGGCGACGGCTTCGACCCGCACGGCGAGGAGGGCTACGTGCCCCGGCTCGCCGAGCCGCTGCTGCCGGACCCGCCGCAGGACGACGAAGCCGACCCGGAGCCGTACCTGCACGTGATCCTCGACGAGGCCCAGGACCTCTCGCCGATGGAGTGCCGGATGATCGCGCGGCGCGCGGCGTTCGCCTCGATGACGGTCGTCGGCGACCTCGGGCAGGCGACCCACCCGCTCGCCGTCACCGGGTGGCCGGAGCTGATCGAGCGGCTGGGCAAGCGGGAGGTGCGCCACCTCGACCTGCCGACCGGCTACCGGGTGCCGCGGGTGATCGCCGACTATGCGGCGCGGGCGCTCGCCGCGGGGATCGCGCCGACGCGCTCGTACCGTCCGGGCGGCACCCTCGACGTGCGGCACGTCGAGGACCTGCACGCCGCGGTGCGCGCGGCGCTGGGCGAGGCCCCGGCGGGGGCGACGGTCGCGGTGATCGCCCCGGACACGCTCGCCCCGGCGCTGCCCGGGCCGGTGGTGCCGGTGAGTCTCGTGAAGGGGCTCGAATACGACCACGTCATCCTGGTGGAGCCGGGCGTCATCGCCGCGGCCGAGCCGCGGGGGACGAGCCGGCTGTACGTCGCGCTGACCCGGGCGGTCGCGGGGCTGGTGATCCTGCACCGCGACCCGCTCCCGCCCGGGCTCGAGCCCTCGGGCCCGGCTCATGACTGAGGCGGGGCCGGCGGCGCGGCATCTGGACTCCGCCCCGCTCCCACCCCCCCTCATGCGGCAGGCCTCAGGAGCAGGCGGCGCCGTTGAGCGTGAAGCCGGTCGGGGCCGCGCTGTTGCCGGTGTGGTTGGCCTGGAACCCGATCGTCGTCGAGCCGCCCGGCGGGATGCTGCCGTTGTAGCTCACGTTGGTCGCGGTGACCTGGCCGCTGGACGGCGAGTAGGTCGCGTTCCAGCCCGACGTGATGGTCTGCCCGGCCGCGAGGCTGAACTTCAGCGCCCAGCCGTTGATCGCCGACGAGCCGGTGTTGGTGATCGTGATGTTGTCGGTGAGGCCGGTGTTCCACGGGTTGACCGAGTTCGTCACCTTGCACGCGCCGCCGCCGCCGTTGTTCGGGGGCGGGCTCGACACGCCCGGCGTGGTCGGGGTCGGGTTGCCGCCGCCCGTGCCCTCGCTCACGGTGATGCTGGAGCTGCCGCTGCTCTGGTAGCCCTCCGTCGCGAGGATCTGGTAGTCGTGCGAGCCGAGGTTCAGGCCGAGGGCCGCCCACGCGTTGAAGTGGTTGGCCGTGGTGATGGTGCCGCCGGTGCGCTTCTGCTGCCGGACGCTCCAGTACTGGTAGAACGTCGCGTTGCCGATGATCGACGGCTGGTTCACGCGCTGGGTGCGGTAGATGTCGTACGTGCTGCCGTCGGTCGTCACCGAGCCGAGCCGCTGGGCGCCCGTGCTCGGGTTGTAGCTGCCGTAGTTCTCCACGACGTAGTACTCGATCAGGGGGTTGGTCGTCCAGCCGTACAGCGCGAGGTACCCGTTGCCGTTGACGTTGAAGGTGCCCGAGTAGTTCACGGTGTGGCTCGAGCCGGGCTTCCAGCCCTTGCCGACGACCGTGTTGTTGATGTTGCTCCACTGGACGCTGTACGAGCCGGCGGCGCCCAGGTTCATCGTGACGTTGCCGTTGTCCTTCCAGTACGAGAAGAAGTAGCCGTTGTGGGTGCCGGTCGTGTTCGCGGTGACCGTGCGGTCGGCCTCGGCGTGGGCGGTGCCGGCCAGCACGAGCGAGGTCGCGGCCAGCGCCGCGGCACACGCGCCGGCGACGAGGAGCCTTGCCTTCATGCGGGGTCCTTTCGGGTCGACGCTCGTCGATGGCGGCAGTGTGGGTTCGGGCCGCGGCGCTTGTCAATGCGTTCCGGAAGGGCGGTGTGGGCCGTGAACTGGCCGTTTGCGGCGTGTCGTGCGATTTCGGCGCCGGAAGTTGCAGAACCTGGATGAAACTTGCGAGCGGGTGTGACCTGCGCGGAAAGCCTTCAAGGGACGGGTCCGGCGGCCGATGGGTCGATCCGTGACCGCCGAACGCGCCCCGATGCGCCATGTCGTGGCCACGCTCGTGATCGCGGCCGCCGGCGCACTGTGGTTCGTCGTCTGGATGCTCACCGGCGTGGGCCCCGCCGCCGTGGCCTTCCTCGCGCTGCCCCTCGGCGCCGCGACCGCCGCCGCGGCCGCCTTCGACCTGCTCCGGCGGGCCCCGCTCAGCCGCCCGGCCCGCCGGTTCTGGCGGCTCATGACGGTCGCGTTCGGTGCCCTCGGCGTCGGCTACACCATCCTCGCCGTCGCCGCCTTCCGCGACGCGCCCGTCCTGCCCGTCATGCCCCCGGCCGCGGCCGCCTTCGCCGGGGCCGGGTTCCTCGTGGCGATGTGGGCCATGGGGCGGGTCCCGCTCGGCATCACGAGCTCGGGGGACCGCTGGCGGCAGTGGCTCGACCGCTCCATCGCGTTCTTCGGCTGCGGCACGGTGCTGTTCCACTTCGGCCTGGCCCCGATGATCTCCGGCGACCAGGTGTGGAGCGTCCAGGCGCTCATCCTGCTCGGGATGTCCTTCGCGCTCGCGATCGGCGGCATCACCAAGGTCTCGTACATCCGCGGCGGCCCCATCGACCGGGTCTCGCTGCGCCTCATCGGCCTGTGCGGGCTGGTCGGCGCCGGTGTGGCCGTGCTCATGGTGCTCGGCGGCGACCCGGGCACGATCCCGGCCCAGGCCGTGGTCATGCCCATCGCACCGGCGTTCGGCGCCCTCGCGGTGCGGCGGCAGTGGGGCTTCACCGAGGCGAGCGTGGGGCGGTCGAACACCTGGCTGCCGTACCTCGCCGTCGCCGCCGTCGACGTGCCCCTCATCGCCGTGATCCCGGGCGCTCTGACCTGGACCGACAAGCTCGTGATCGTGGCCTCGGTGTGCGTGACGGGGCTCGTCACGATCCGGCAGTACGTCGTCTTCCGCGAGAACGCCCGTCTGCTGCGCGAGAAGCGCGCCTCCGAGGAGCGCCTGCAGCACGAGGCCACCCACGACGGCCTCACCGGCCTGGCCAACCGGGCCCTGTTCCGCCGCCGGCTCGGCGAGCAGCTCGAGGCGGGCGGCGCCACGGTCCTGCTGGTCGACCTCGACGACTTCAAGATCATCAACGACTCGCTCGGCCACGACGTCGGGGACCATCTGCTCATGGCGGTGGCGTCGGTGCTGCGGGACGGCGCCGGCCCCGACGGCCTGCCGGTCCGCCTCGGCGGCGACGAGTTCGCCGTGCTGATCACCGAGCCCGCGGTCCTCGGCGAGACGGTCGCCCAGCGCATCCTCGACGCGTTCACCTGCCCGCTCAGCGAGCACCGGCTCCTCGTGCACGCCAGCGTCGGCATCGCCACGGCCCCTGCCGGCACCCCGCTGGACCGCCTGCTGCGCGACGCCGACGTGGCCATGTACGCCGCCAAGGAGCGCGGCAAGAACAACTGGGTCCGCTACCGCGACGGCATGCGGCCGCCGGTCGTGGTCCACGCCCAGCTCGGCGGCGAGATGCGCCGGGCCCTCGACGCCGGCGAGTTCACCGTCCACTACCAGCCGATCATGTCCCTGCACACCGGCCGCATCGTCGGCGTGGAGGGCCTCGCCCGCTGGCGCCACCCCACCCGCGGCATGATCCCGCCCGCCGAGTTCATCCCGGCCGCCGAGAGCACCGGCCTGATCGTGCCCCTCGGCCGGTTCGTCCTGCGCGAGGTGTGCCGCCAGGCCGCGCTGTGGCTGGCCGAGTTCGGCCCGGACGCCGTGCAGAAGGCCGGCCCCAACGTCTCCGCGCGCCAGCTGCACGACCCGGACTTCGTCGCCGACGTCCAGGCCGCGCTCGCGGACGCCGGCCTGCCCGCCGACCGCCTGGTGCTGGAGCTGACCGAGTCCGCGGCCCTGCGCGGCCAGCAGGTCTCGCGCACCCTGCGCGAGCTGCACGCCCTCGGCGTCCGCATGGCCCTGGACGACTTCGGCACCGGCGAGTCCTCGCTGAGCCTGCTGCGCGCCTTCCCCGCCGCGATCATCAAGCTCGACAAGTCCTTCGTCGACGGCATCGAGCTGGACGCGCCGGGCACGCCCGAGGCTGACGCGCGCCAGGCCGTGGCCCGCGCGGTCATGCAGCTGTCCCTGGCGCTCGGCCTCGGCACGGTCGCGGAGGGCATCGAGAACCAGCAGCAGGCCGACCGCCTCATCGAGCTGGGCTACTCCCTGGGCCAGGGCTACCACCTGGCCCGCCCGATGCCGGCGGCGGAGCTGACCGCCCTCCTGGCCGCGCAGCACCTGACGGCCGCGGCCTGAGGGCCGAGCCACCCGATCGCTCCGGCCACGAGTTGGTGCGTCGCCCGGTCAGCCGTAGCGGAGGTCGCGGGCGAGGCGACGGTACTCGGTCGCCAGGTCGGCGTCGACGCCCGTGCCGCAGGCGTCCGCAAGCGCCGGCTCCAGCGCCGGCCGCGATCGCACCAGCCGGACGCGCAGGGCAAGCGGCGGGTGGCCGGCGAACCATGACGCGGACAGCGGCGGTTCGGCCGGGGCGTGCGCCCGCACGTCGTCGCCGAGCGCACGCCAGGCGGTGAGATCGGGCCGGTCGTCGCCGGCCTGACGGATGTGGCGGCGCAGGACCGTCACCATCGGCTCGCGCAGCCCCAGCGTGTCGAGCATCGCGAGGGTCGCCGCCGAGCCCGCGACCCGGGCGGCCTCGGCGTCGGCGCGGTACTCGGCGCGGTGGACGTCGGCCCGGGCCGCGCTCGCGAACAGCAGCCGGCCGCCCGCCGCGATCCAGCGCAGGACGGCGTTCACGGGGCCGAGGATGAGCTCGGCGTACCAGACCGTGCCGACGCCGGCGCGCATCGGGCCGCCGCCCGCGCCCGCCATCGCGCCCAGGATCGCCGGGTCCTGCAACGCCCGGACCGAGGTGTCGCGCCGCGGCTCGAACAGGGCCACCAGGGCGGTCAGACTGCGGTCGACGGACCCGGCCGGACCGCTGCGCAGCGGGTCGCCGTTGGTGAAGTGGGCGAGTTGATGCGCCACGAGCGCGGTGCGCTGCAGCGGGGTCAGCACGGCGAACAGCGGGACCCCTATGCGCAGGTACCGCCGGCGCAGCAGCCCGGTCGTCCCGCCGTCGGCCTCGAAGGAGTCGTCCACGACGATGATCCGCGGGCACCGGGTGCCGACGGCGGCCGCGACCTCGGCGACGAACGCGTGCAGGTGCGGCGCGTCGGCGCGATCGAGCCGCGTCGAGTAGCGGGGGAGCCCGGCCGGCCTGGGCAGCAGGACGGCTCCGAACGCCAGCAGCACCACGCCCGGCAGCACGGTGATGCTCGGAAAGTCCCGCACGACGAGCCAGGCGCCGCCGCCGAGTGCGGCGATCGCGGCGAGCTGGATGAGGATGGCCATCAGCGTGACGACCACCCGCGCGGGGCCCCACCCGGGCGGTCCCGCAACGTGCCCGGCGAGCTCGGCCGCGAGCCGTTCGTCCCGGGCGAGGGCGCGGCGGGCGGCCCGTCCGGCCACGCGGTTCATGGCATCGATGGTAGTCGAAGGTGGCCGGCTGTCCGGCGGGATGTGGACGGCGACACGGTACGGGCCAACCTTCGTGGGTAACAGGCCCGCATGCGTATCGGGTATTTCCTGTCCTGCGAGGAGTACACCCCGGCCCAGCTGATCGAGCAGGCGCGCCTGGCTCAGGACGCCGGGTTCCAGGGGCTGTGGATCTCCGACCATTACCATCCGTGGAACGACGAGCAGGGGCAGAGCCCGTTCGTCTGGTCGATCATCGGGGCGCTCAGCCGGGTCGTGACGATCCCGATCACCACGGCGGTCACGTGTCCCATCCAGCGCATCCACCCCGCGATCGTGGCCCAGGCGGCCGCGACGAGCGCGGTGCTGCACGACGGCCGGTTCGTCCTCGGCGTCGGCACCGGCGAGGCCCTCAACGAGCACATCACCGGCGAGCGCTGGCCCTCGGCGGCCGAGCGGCTGGAGATGCTCGAGGAGTCCATCGAGGTGATGCGCAAGCTGTGGGACGGCGGGTTCGTCAACCACCGCGGGCAGTACTACACCGTCGAGCAGGCGCAGGTCTACACGCGGCCGCAGACGCCGCCCTCCGTCTACGTCTCCGCCTTCGGCCCCAAGGCGCTGGACCTGGCCGGCCGGATCGCCGACGGCTACATCCTGACCATGCCCGACGGTGACCTCGTGCGAGGCTTCCGGGAGGCGGGCGGCGGCGACAAGCCCGTCCAGGGCGGGTTCAAGGCCTCGTGGGCGCCGACCAAGGAGGAGGCCGTCGCCACCGCGCACCGGCTGTGGGCGAACTCCGGCGTGCCGGGCGAGCTGTCCCAGGTGCTGCCGTCGCCGAAGCACTTCGAGCAGGTCTCGCAGCTCGTCACGCCCGAGCAGACGGCGAAGGCGATCGCCTGCGGCCCGGATCCCGCGGCGCAGGCCTCGTACCTGCGGCAGTACGAGGAGGCCGGCTTCGACGAGGTGTACGTCGCGAACATCGGCCCGCACTACGCGGAGCTCATCGATCTGTACCGCAAGGAATTCCTGTAAGGAGACCGCGCTGAGCGGCCACGAGGACGCCGGCCGCGAACGCCGCCTACAGTTGGTGCCCGTGAGGATGGCGGGGCGGCGGGTGCACCGATATCTGCTGCACGCGCTCGCGCTCATGGAGTCCGACGCGCTGCACCGGGCGGACGTCGACTGGCCCGCCGCGCGGGCCGACGCCGTCGCCCGCTGCGCCGGGGCGCTCACCTACGCCGAGACGCATCCGGTCCTGGCCGAGGTGCTGCGCCGGGCCGGCGGGCCGCACAGCGGGCTGCGGCCACCCCGCCGGAACGAGACCGCGCCCGCCGCCGAGCCGCCCGCCGCCGCACTGCCCACCGGCGAGCTCGCCGGCGGCGTGGCCCGGCTCCGCCTCCCCGGCTGCGTCGCCGGGCGGCGCGCATATCGCGACGCCGGGCGGCGGCTCGTGCGGGCGCTGGCGTCCGCCGAGCCGGCCGGGTGGATCGTGGACCTGCGCGGCAACCGGGGCGGGAACATGTGGCCGATGCTCGCCGTCGTCGCCCCGCTGCTGCCCGACGGCGTCCTCGGGCACTTCGTGGCGCCGGGCCGCCCCGACCAGACGTGGGAGCTGCGGCGGGGGCGCATCCTGCTCGCCGGCCGCGTCATGGACCGGGCCGGCGCCCCGCCCGGCCGCGCCGCGGGCCGGCCGCTCGCGGTGCTCACCGACGGCCTGACCGCCAGCTCCGGCGAGGCGGTCGCGGTCGCCTTCCGCGCACGCCCGGACGTGCGCGCGTTCGGGGCGCCGACCAGCGGCATGACCAGCGCCAACCAGACCCACCGGCTGCGCGACGGCGCCCGCCTGCACCTGACCGTCGCGTACTTCGCCGATCGCGACCGCACCGTGCACCGGGGACCGCTGCCCGTCGACGGGCCCGCCGAGGCCGCCGAGGCCTGGCTCCGCCGCCCCGACGGGTGAGGCAGGTCGCCTTGCCGCCACTGACCGGTGGGTGCTCACCCGTGCTGACACGATCGGCCGTGGCCCGCGCAGAGCGCGGGCCACGGCCGATCGGCTAGACCGTCGCCGGCTCCTGGGCCGGGGCCACGCGGACCGGGCGGTCGCCCAGCAGCCGCTCGGCCAGCGGCGCGAAGATCAGCCCGATCACGCCCCACAGCAGCGCCTGGGCCGCGACCGCGTACAGGCGGAACTCGTAGAGCAGGTCGGCGTCGAAGCCGGGGAAGACGATGTCGCCGGCCTCGTTGCGCAAGGGCAGCGGCGTCTCCGTCGCGTGCTTGCCGTAGTCGGCGACGTTCGTCGGGAGCCGGCCGAAGTCCGGCAGCAGCGCGATGAGCAGGCCGGTCGCCACGACGAAGGCGGCGCCGGCGAGCAGGGTCGCGGTCCAGGTGCCGAAGCGCGGCTGCAGGCGCTGGCCCAGGATCACGGCCAGGATCAGCAGCAGCACCGAGGCCAGGACCATGATCAGGTAGTACGCGCTGCGCTGCCCGATCGTCTCCTCGTGCCCGACCGCGGGCGGGTTCGCCGGGTACTTGAGGAACGGCACGAGGTACATGGTCAGGAAGCCGGACCCGGCCAGCAGCAGCGCCAGGTTGCGCGGGCGGACGTTGCCGACCCGGCCGAGGCAGATCGCGTAGGCGACCGCGAACAGCGCGCCCATCGCGAGCCCGAAGAGCACCATGCCGACGCCGATGCCGAGGTTGCCCTGCACGGTGCGGCTGAACAGCTCGCCGCCCCCGTGCGCGTGGTCGGCCGCGCCCGCGGCGTGCTCCAGGGCCTCCTCGGCCTCGCCGCGGCCGCTCTCGTAGTCGATCGCGTCCTGAATCAGCGGCTCGGCGAAGATCCGCGCGAACACGAACGCGACCAGGCCCGCGACGAGCCCGGCCAGGGCGCCGCGGGCGATGATCCGCTTTTCCATGAGTTCTCCCGCGCTCAGTGGCAGGGGAAGCCGAGGAAGTGCCGGCCGTCGTGCACGAACTCGTGCACGTGGGCGTCGTTGCCGAAGATCGACACCGCGCCCTGGTCGACGCCGATGAAGTAGTACACGAGCAGGGCGAGCGCCGCGGTGCCGGCGAGCCACACCAGCGACCGGGACAGCGGGATGACGACCGGCGTCGCGACGGCGCCGGGGGTGGGCGAGGACACGCTCACGAGGAGCCTCCTTCAGGGATTCTGCGTCCCTCTTGTAGTGGCGATGCGACGATGGAGGGTCTGACTCACCGGGTGGACCCGGTTCACAGTGGCGCGACCGTGCCGGACTCACACCGGCTTCCTGTCACCGTCGATGGCGCCGACGCTACGGCCCGTGCGGGCACACCGTCAATCGCGGGCCACGGTCAGTGCCGCGATTCACGATCTTGCGGACCGGCGCGCGATTGTTTCGCGCCACGGGCGCCGGGTAGCGGCAAGGGGCCCGCAATTTTCGCGAAGGGGACTGACCGGATGAATTCCCGCAAACCGACCAAGGTTGTCAAGGACGTGGTGGAGGCCGCCGCCGCGAAGGTCGCCGACGCGGCCACGCCCGACGTGCCCGGCAAGCCCGGCAGCGTCACGCCGTCGCTGAGCGAGCCGACCACGCCGACCGGTCCGCCGCCGCCATCGCCGGAGCAGGGCATGCCGGCGCCGCTGACCCCGACGGGTGTGCCGACCGGAGGGCCGCCGACCGCCAACGCGCAGCAGGGCGAGTACCTCACCACGTCCTACGGCGCGCGGCTGCCCGACACCGACCACTCGCTCAAGGCCGGTCCGCGCGGGCCCATCCTGCTGCAGGACCAGCATTTCCGCGAGAAGATCACGCACTTCGACCACGAGCGCATCCCGGAGCGCGTCGTGCACGCCCGCGGCGCCGGCGCCCACGGCTACTTCGTCGGCTACGGCACCGCCGACCGGCTGTGCCAGGCGAAGTTCCTGGGCAAGGACGTGCGCACCGACGTGTTCGTGCGGTTCTCCACCGTCCTGGGCTCCCGCGGCTCCGCCGACACGGCTCGCGACACCCGCGGCTTCGCCACGAAGTTCTACACCGACGAGGGCACGTTCGACCTGGTCGGCAACAACATGCCGGTCTTCTTCATCCAGGACGCGATCAAGTTCCCGGACGTGATCCACGCCGCCAAGCCGCACCCGGACCGGGAGATCCCGCAGGCGCAGTCCGCGCACGACACGTTCTGGGACTTCGTGTCGCTGCACACCGAGGCCCAGCACCACACCATGTGGAACATGTCGGACCGGGGCATCCCCAGGTCGTTCCGCATGATGGAGGGCTTCGGCGTCCACACCTTCCGGATGATCAACCGGGCCGGGGAGACCGCCCTGGTCAAGTTCCACTGGAAGCCCAAGCTCGGCGTGCACTCCCTGACCTGGGAGGAGGCCCAGCTCCTCGGCGGGATCGACCCCGACTTCCACCGCCGTGACCTCTACGACGCCATCGAGTCCGGCGCGTTTCCCGAGTGGGAGCTCGGCGTGCAGGTCTTCCCCGACACGCCCGAGGAGACCTTCGCCGGCGTCGACCTGCTGGACCCGACCAAGATCGTCCCCGAGGAGCTGGCCGCGGTGCAGCCGATCGGCCGCATGGTGCTGGACCGGACGCCGACGAACTTCTTCGCCGAGGTCGAGCAGGTCGCCTTCCACCTCGGCCAGCTGCCGCCCGGCATCGACGTCACCAACGACCCGCTGCTGCAGGGCCGCCTCTTCTCCTACGTCGACACCCAGCTGACCCGGCTCGCCGGCCCGAACTTCAACCAGATCCCGATCAACCGCCCTCACGCGCCGGTCAATGACATGCTGCGCGACGGCTTCCACCAGGATGCGGTGCACGGCGGGGTGGCGCCGTACCGCCCCAACTCCCTCGACGGCGGCAACCCGTTCACGGCGACGGCCGAGGAGGGCGCGTTCGTCGAGGCGCCGGTGGTGGTCGCGGAGGCGCCCAAGGTGCGGGCGAACCCGGCCTCGTTCGACGACCACTTCAGCCAGGTCCGCCTGTTCTGGCTGAGCATGTCGCCGATCGAGCGCGAGCACATCGTCAACGCGTACACCTTCGAGCTCTCCCACTGCTACCACCAGCAGATTCGCGAACGCCAGCTGCTCAGCCTGGCCAACATCGACCCGGTCCTGTGCGAGCTGGTCGCCACCGGCCTGGGCCTGCCGGTGCCCGAGGCGACGGTGCCCCTGGCCCAGGTGACGCCCAGCCCGGCGCTGTCCCAGGTGGGCCGCGAGTGGCCCGTCGACGGGCGGGTCATCGGCATCGTGATCGGCCCGGAGCCCGCCGACGCCGAAGGGGTCGTGGGGCTGCGCCTCGCGGCCTTCGCCGCCGGCATGGTGCCGTTGGTGATCGGCCCGCGCGGCGGCGTGATCGGCGACCTCACCGTGCAGCGGACGTTCGCCGGGGCGCGCTCGGTCGAGTTCGACGCGCTGCTGCTCGCCGCCGCGCCCGCGCCCGGCCCGGACGCGCTGCCGTCCCGGGACGCGAAGGCCGGCGCGTCGGACTCGCCGACCGTCGACCCGCGGGTGCTGCTCATGGTGCAGGAGTGCTGGCGGCATGCGAAGCCGATCGGCGCCTGGAGCCGCGGCGTGGAGGTGCTGCGCCAGACGGGCGTGGCGCAGACGGCCGGTGTCGTCACGGCCGACAGCGCGACGGCGGCCCTGGAGTCGCTGCAGCCCCTGCTGGCGACCCACCGGGTGTGGGAGCGTTTCGGCAGCTAGGAATCGCGCCGGGGGCGCGGACGGCCGATGCGGATCGGGTGGGCGCCCGGGTGTGCCCCGGGTGCCCACCCGGCCGTCACTTCGCGAGGGTCCGCAGCCGCTCCAGCAGCGGCCGGGCCGCCTCGTCGAGGAAGCGCTGCTGCAGCGCGTCGCCGACCTGCACGAGGGCGATGTCGGTGAAGCCCGCCTCCAAGAACGGCTTGACGCTCTCGGCGAGCTCGTCGAGGTCCGGGCCGCACGCGATGGAGGCGGCCACGTCGTCCTTGCGCACGAACCGCGACGCGGCCTTGAAACCCGCCGGGGTCGGCAGGTCCGCGTTGACGAACCAGCCGCCGCCGAACCAGCGGAACTGCTCGTGCGCCAGATCGATCGCCTGCTGCCGGTCGGGGGCCCAGCAGATCGGGATCTGCCCGATGGCCCGCGACCTCGGCGAGCCGGACGGCCGGGCGTCGTGCCAGCCCGACACCAGCTCGGCCTTCGGCTCGACGGCGATGAGGTGGTCGCCGAGGGGCGCGAAGCGCTCCACCGAGTGCTCGCCGGAGACGGCCAGCCCGATCGGCACCCCGTCGTCCGGGCAGTCCCACACCCGGGCCGAGTCGACCCGGAAGTAGTCGCCGTCCCAGGTGACGAGCTCGCCGGTGTGCAGCTCCCGGATGATCGCCACGGCCTCCTCGAGCATGTCGTGGCGCTGGGCGACCGGCGGCCAGCCCTCCCCGGTGACGTGCTCGTTGAGGTTCTCCCCGGCGCCGAGGCCGAGGATGAACCGCCCCTGCGACAGCAGCTGGATCGTCGCCGCCTTCTGGGCCACGACCGCCGGGTGGTACCGCTGGATCGGGCACGTCACGTAGGTGGCGAGCTCGACCCGGGAGGTCGCGTGGGCGACGGCGCCGAGGACCGACCAGGCGTAGGGCGCGTGCCCCTGCTCGGTGAGCCACGGCGAGTAGTGATCGCTGCAGACCTCGAAGTCGAAGCCGATCTCCTCGGCCTGCACCGCGTAGCGGACGAGTTCCCGAGGTCCGCTCTGCTCGGTCATGAGGGTGTACCCGAAGTTGACCATCACGCGCGGACGGCGTCCAGGGCCTTCTTCAGCGCCGCGGGCTGGGTCGGCTCCGTCGGCGCCTTCGGCTTGAGCTCCAGCATCTTGGCGCCGATCTCCTGGAGCTGGTTGCGCCCGAGGCCCTCGCGGACCTTCGGGAACCACTCCTGCTCCTCTTCCTCGATGTGGTGGGTCACGTTCTCGATGAGCACGGTGACCTTCGCGTCGAAATGTTCGTCGCCGGCGTCCATGGTGGCGAGCTCGAAGCAGAGCACGTCGGCGACGTGGTGCTCCTCGTAGGACTCCAGCACGTCCTCGTCGAGGTCGGGCAGGAGCCGGCGGACCTCGGGGTACATGACCTCGTTCTCGATGTACGTGTGCACCGTCAGCTCGTGCAGGATCTGCTCGACGATCTTCGCCTTGGCCTCGGCGGGGCCCTCCTGCGCGGCCTCGAACTCCTTGAACAGCCGCTTGACGGTCTTGTGGTCTTCCTTCAGCAACACGATGGCGTCGGTCGACATCGACTCTCCTTGCCGGGTACAGGGCCTGTCTCAGGTCCGCGTACCCGCCTCGGAGCTGCGCAAACGGTTGAATCCACTGCGGTGGAAAACCAGCGGCGCGGCCGCGTGGTCCGCGTCGAGGTCGTGGATGCGCAGCAGCACGATGTCGTGGTCGCCGGCCGGGTACTCCTCGTGGATGCTGCAGTCCAGCCACGCGCACGCGCCGTCGAGCAGGATCTCGCCGTCGCGGCTGGAGCGCCAGGTCGCGCCGGCGAAGCGATCGCCGCCGCGCTGGGACAGCTGCCGCCCCAGGCGCTCCTGGTCGGCCGCGAGCACGCTCACGCCGAGCCGGCTCGCGCGGCGCAGCACCGGCCACGTGGTCGAGGTGCGGGCGATGCACACCGAGGCCAGCGGCGGGTCGAGGGAGACCGACGTGAAGGAGCTGGCGGCGAGCCCGACAGGGATGCCGTCGACGACGGCGGCGATGGCGGTGACGCCGGTCGGGAACGCGCCGAAGACCCGGCGCAGGTCGGTCGGGGACAGCAATGCGGGAGCGGTCATCGGTTCGGCCCTGCTTTCCGCTGGTGTACCGGTCATGAGAAGTCTAGCCGAAGTCCTACTAAAGCGATAGGGATAGGTGGGACCGGAGCGTGGTGCCGGCGTACTCGGTGCGGTACAACCCCCTGGTCTGCAGCTCGGGCACCAGCCGGTCGACGATCTCCTCGACGGTGCCGGGCAGCCGCTCGGGCAGCAGGTTGAACCCGTCCACCACGCCGTCGCGCAGGTAACGGCCCCACTCCTCGGCGACCTGCCCGGGCGTGCCGACGAAGCTGTCGTGGCCGGGGCTTACCTCGATGACGAGGTCCCGGATGGACAGGTTCCGCGCGGCCGCCAGCTCCCGCCAGGCCGCGATCCGGGCCAGCTTGCCGGTGCGGTGCTCGATCGGGATCGTGCCGCGCGACGGGTCCAGCTCGTCGGCGGTGGGGTCGATGTCCGGCAGCGGGCCGTCGGGGTCGTAGCCGGAGAGGTCCTTGCCCCAGTACTGCTCCAGGAACGCGATCGCCCGCGGGCCGGTGGTCTGCTCGCGCTTGATCCAGCGGGCCCGGTCCCGGGCCTCGGCCGCGGTGTCGCCCAGCACGACGGTGGCGCCCGGCAGGATGCGCACCGCGTCCGGGGCCCGCCCGTGCGCGGCGAGGCGGCGGCGCAGGTCCGCGGCGTACGCGGCCGCCTTCTCGTAGGACGTGTTCGCCGAGAACACCACGTCGGCGTGGCGCGCGGCCAGCTCCCGGCCGCCGGGGGAGTCGCCGGCCTGGAACAGCACCGGGCGGCCCTGCGGGCTCGGCGGCACCGCGCCCACGGCGTCGAGCGTGAGGATGTCCCGGGCGGCCGTGACCCGCTCGCCGCGCCAGAGCGCCTTGGCCGTCTCCACGAACGCGCCGGCCCGCTCGTAGCGCCGCTCGTGCGGCAGCCAGCCGCCGTGCCGGAAGTTCTCCCCGGTCCAGGCGTTGTCGGTGGTGACGATGTTCCAGCCGGCCCGGCCGCCGGAGACGGCGTCGAGACTGGCCAGGCGGCGGGCCAGGTCGGCCGGGTAGTTGTAGGTGGTGTTCTGGGTCGCCACGAGCCCGATGTGGGTCGTCTCGGCCGCGAGCGCGGCGAGCTGGGTGATGGCGTCGGGCCGCCCGGCCACGTCGAGCGCGTGGACCTGCCCGCGGTTCTCCCGCACCCGCAGGCCCTCGCCCAGGAAGAACGCGTCGAAGAGGCCGCGCTCGAGGGTCTTGGCGACGTGGACGAACGTGTCGATGTGGGTGTGGTCGGCGAAGTCCGGCTCGGTCCACAGCAGGTTGGGCCCGACACCGGTGAAGAAGACGCCGAGGTGCAGCCGGCGGGTCATGCGACCTCCGCTTCGCTCCGGACCAGTCATGCGACCTCCGCTTCGCTCCGGTCGCACGACCTGTGAGCTGAGTTGATGATGACTGGCCCCTCCGCTTCGCTCCGGACCAGTCATGCGTGCCTCCGGGCGAGCGCGTAGCGGTTCTCGGGTCGCGGCAGGCCGAGCGCCTCCCGCAGCGTGCGGGCGGTCGAGGGGCTCGGCACCCGGGGCAGTGCCGCGCCGGTGCCGCGCAACAGCACCCCGTCGGCGACGCCCCGCAGCTGTTCGATGTCGTACGACACCGGCACCGACGCGAACACGAGCGGGCCGCCGCGCGCGGGCAGCCGGTCCGGCTCCGCGACGACGACGTCGAGCCGGTCGGTGATGCCGAGCGCGGCCGAACCGATCACGACCACCTGGCCCTGCGGCGGGCGCGGGGTGATGAGCGGGCCGACGACGGAGAACCCCTCGCCCTCGAAGTGCACGTGGTGCACGCGCGCCGGGTCGAGGAACCGGCCCGTCGCCACGTCCCTGATGACGGCGTCGTCCTCCCAGGAGTCCCACAGGCCGCGGGCGACGTCGACGACGTCGCGGACCTCGCCCGGGTCGACCTCGGTGCGCCCGACGGTGGCCAGGGCGGCCGGGTCGCTCGTGGCCCCGACGAGCCAGCCGGCCCGGCCCAGCGACGCGTGGTCGAGGCTGGCGAGCTGGGTGGCGAGGTGGAACGGCTCGGTGGTGCTGGTGTGCAGCGCCGGGGCGAGGCCGATCCGGGTGGTGCGCCGGGCCAGGAACGCGGCCCGCACCCCGGCCTCGATCCCGCCGCGCAGCGGGTCGTCGGGGAGGGTGACGAAGGCGTACCCGGCGGCCTCGGCCTCCAGCACGCGCCGTTGCAGGGACTCGAGGTCGGGCGCGTCGACCTCGGCCGCGAAGAGCAGCCTCATGCCGTCACGTCCGCTTCGCTCCGGACCGCTCATGCGGTGGCCCCGCCCACGAGCGCGGGCACCCGCACGGCCCGGAACGCGGTCCGGCGGCGCAGCTCGAAGCCGATGGACTCGTACAGCCTGATCGCGTTGGTGTTCGTCGCCGCCGCGTGCAGCAGGGGCCGCTCGCCCCGGGCCCGGATGCCGTGCGCGACCGCCCGCACGAGCCGGGTGGCGAGGCCCTGGCCCCGGAACGCGGCATCGGTGCACACGGCCGAGATCTCCGTCCACCCTTCCAGGCGCAGCCGCTCGCCGGCCAGCGCGATCAGCCGCCCCTCGCGCCGGATGCCCAGGTAGGTGCCGAGCTCGATGGTGCGCTGCCGGAAGGGGCCGGGCTTCGTGCGGGCGACCAGGTCCAGGATCTCGGGCACGTCGGCCGCGCCGAGCACGACCGCCTCCGGGTCGGGGCGCGCGTCGACGGCGACGTCGAGCAGCTGCACGCCGCCCGCGTCCTCCACGACCTCCCACGAGGGCGGCGGGGCGGGCGCGTCCCCGGTCACGGCGGTGACCGCGCCCGGCCCGGCGAGGGCGGCCACGTCCGGCCACACCTCCGGCCCGGCGTCGGGGTGGACGGTCAGGAACGGGGCCACGTCGGGGTGGTAGCACACCGCGTTGCCGACGGACCCGGCGAAGCGCGCGTGCGGTCCGTGCAGGGCGTGCCAGGCGGGGTTGTCCAGAACGTGCTTGGTCATCGTGCGGCCTCTGGTTCGAGAGTGGGTACGGCTGCCAGCAGGGTCTTGGTGTAGTCGTGCACCGGACGGTCGAAGACCGAGCCGACGGGGCCCTGCTCGACGACCCGCCCGGCGCGCATGACGAGCACCCGGTCGGCGAGGTGGTGCACGACCCCGAGGTCGTGGGAGATGAACAGCAGGGCGGTGCCGTCGGCGGCCTGCAGCTCGGCCAGCAGGTCGAGGACCTGGGCCTGGATGGACACGTCGAGGGCGGAGACCGGCTCGTCGCAGACCAGCACGTCGGGCCGGGGCCCGACGGCGCGGGCGATCGCGACCCGCTGCCGCTGCCCGCCGGAGAGCTCGCGCGGGTGGCGGCGCAGGTGGGCGGGGCCGAGCCCGACGCGTTCGAGCAGCTCCACGACCCGGTCCCGGCGGGCCGGACCGCGCAGCCCCAGGGGCTCCGCGACGAGCTGCTCCACGGTGTACCGCGGATCGAACGACGACCGCGGATCCTGGGCGATCACCTGCACCCGCCGGCGCAGCGGCCGCCGCCGGCGCTCCGGCACCCCGCTCCACCGCGTGTCCCCGAGGTGCACGGTGCCCGCCTCCGGCTCCAGCAGCCCCAGCGCGATGCGCGCCAGGGTGGTCTTGCCGGAGCCGGACTCGCCCACGACGCCGAGGGTCTCGCCGCGGGCGAGGGTGAAGCCGACGTCGTTCACGACATGCCGGTCCCCGTAGTGGTGGTGCAGTCCTTCGGCCCGCAGCACGCTCCGCTGGGCCTCGACGGCCCGCGGCGGGAGGGGCTCCCGCTCGGTGCTGCTCAGCCGCAGCCCCTTCGACGCGGCCGTGGGCACGGCGGCCAGGAGCAGCCGGGTGTACTCGTGCCGGGGCGTGGTGAGCACCTGCGCCGTCGGACCCTGCTCGACGATCACCCCGTCGTGCATGACCAGCACCCGGTCGGCGATGCCCGCCACCACGGCCAGGTCGTGGCTGACGAGCAGCAGCGCCGACCCGGCGGCCCGGCGCTCGGCCAGCAGCCGCAGCAGCTGCGCCTGCACGGTGACGTCGAGCGCGGTCGTCGGCTCGTCGGCGATGAGCAGGGGCGGGTCGGCGGCGATGGCGGAGGCGATGAGCGCGCGCTGGCGCAGGCCGCCGGAGAGCTGGTGCGGGTACTGCCGCGCCCGCTCGGCCGGCTCGGGCACGTGCACCGCCTCCAGCAGCGCGGTGACCCGGGCCGCACGCTCGCCCGGCGCGCCGATGCCGTGCGCGCGCAGCACCTCGCCGATCTCCCGCCCGACCGGGTTGAGCGGGTCGAGGGAGACGAGCGCGTCCTGCAGCACGAGCCCGGCGACACGGCCCCGCAGCCGCCGCCACTGCCGGTCGGTGAACCCGGCGGTGTCGCGGCCGTCGAGCCGCAGCGCGTCGGCCCGCACGTCCGCGCCGGGCCCGGCCAGCCCGACGAGGGTCCGGGCGGTGACGCTCTTGCCCGAGCCGCTCTCGCCGACGACGGCCACGCACTCGCCGCGCTCGACGGTGAAGCTGATGCCCCGCACCGCGGGCACCGGCCCGGGGAACGTGACCCGCAGGTTGTCCACCTCGACCAGCGGCGCCATCAGTGCCGCCCCTCGAAGCGCCGCTGCAGCCGCCGGCCGAGCGCGGTCAGCGAGATGACGGTGACGGTCAGGGCGGCGCCCGGCAGGATCGCCGCCCACCACGCGACGCGCAGGTAGTTGCGGCTCTCCGAGAGCATCGCGCCCCACTCCGGCGACGGCGGCTGCGGCCCCATGCCGAGGAACGACAGCGCCGAGGCGTTCACGATCGCGGTGCCGAGGCCGATGGTGGCCAGGATCGGCAGCGGGCCGAGCACGTTGGGCAGGATGTGCCGCCAGGCGAGCCGGGCGCGGGACAGGCCGAAGGTGACGGCCTGCTCGACGTAGCCGCTGCGGCGCACCAGCAGCGTCTGCGCCCGCACGATCCGGCCGTAGCGGGGCGCGAAGGCCAGCGCGATGGCCAGCACCAGGCTGGGCGTGCCCGGCTCGGTGAAGGCGATGAACAGCAGCGCCAGCAGCACCTCGGGGAATGCCGAGAGCACGTCGAGGGCCCGGCTGAGCACCTCGTCGGCCCAGCGCGGCGCGAGCCCGGCCAGCAGGCCCGCGAGCCCGCCCGCGACCAGCGAGAGCAGGGTCGACGCGGCGCCGATGGCGAGGGAGTAGCGGGCGCCGTGGACGGTGCGGGTGAACACGTCGCGGCCGAGCTGGTCGGTGCCGAACCAGTGCTCGGCGCTCGGCGGCTGCAGCGCGGCGAGCGGGTCCGCGGCCAGCGGGTCGGTGCCGGAGAGCAGCCGGGGCGCCACCGCCGCGAGCACGATGACGGCCAGCGCGAGCGCCGGGACCCACCACCAGCGCGGCACGCGCGCCGCGGCGGCGGGGACGGGCAGGGCGATGGACATGGTCAGCCTTTCCGCAGCCGGGGGTCGACGACGAGGTACGTCAGGTCCGCGAGGGTGCTCAGCCCGACGTAGATGGCGGCCGAGAGCATCACGACCGCGAGGACCACCGGAATGTCCTTGGTGCCGACCGCGTCGGTGGCGACCTGGCCGAGCCCGGGCCGGCCGAACACCCGCTCCACCACCACGGCTGCGCTGAGCAGGAAGCCGATCAGCGTGCCGGCCAGGGTGACGGCGGGCAGCAGGGCGTGGCGCAGCGCGTGCCGCCACAGCAGCGCCTGCCGGGTCAGCCCCCGGGCCCGGGCGGTCACCGCGAACGGCTCGTCCAGCGCCCGCTCGAGGCCCTCGCGCAGCACCTGGCTGAGCAGCCCGCCGATGGGCAGGGCGAGCGACAGCGCGGGCAGCACGAGCGCGGAGACGTCCCGGTCGCCGGAGACCGGGAACCAGCCGAGCCGGAACGAGAACACGCTCAGCAGCAGGATGCCGATGAGGAACCCGGGGGCGGAGACGACCGAGAGTTCCAGGGCGGACACCAGCCCGCGGACCCAGCGGGACCGGCCGGTGCTCACCAGCGCGACCACGACCGCGATGACCGCGCTGAACGCGCACGCCACCAGCGTCAGCTTCACCGTCGGCCAGACCTGGCTGCCGATGATGTCGAGGACCGGGCGCTGCAGCACGTAGGAGCGGCCGAAGTCGCCGTGCAGCAGCCGCCACAGGTAGGTGACGTACTGCACCACGGCCGGGCGGTCCAGGCCGAGGTCGGCCGCGATCTGCGCGCGGATCTGCGGGGTGTCGGGCCCGTCGCCGACAAGGGTGTCGACGGTGTCGCCCGGGGCCAGGTGCAGCGCCAGGTAGGCGGCGGTGGCGGCGGCCCAGAGGACCACCACCGCGCTGCCGAGGCGCCGCAGGACGGGACGCCACATGGGTTGCCTACTTTCCGATCCACACGTTGTACGCGCTCGCCGGCACGCCCGCGGTGGGCTCGAAGCCGACGCCGCCGATGTTCTTCTGCGCCGCGATCTGGTCGGCCGGGGCGTAGAGCGGCAGCAGGGTGGCGTTGTCCGTGAGGGTCTTCTGGATGCCGGTGTAGATCTCCTTGCGCTTGGCCACGTCGCTCGTCGCCGAGCCGGCCGCCACCTGCGCGTCGAGCTGCGGGCTGGTGAAGCCGTGCCGGTTGATCGGCGCGCCCTTGGGCACGATGAGGGTGAGCGCGGCGCCGGCGTCGGTGTCGGCGCGGGAGTTGTCGAAGACCTCGAACTCGCCCTTGTTCAGCGCGTCCGTGGCGGTGCCCTGGTCGACGACCTTCACCTGCAGGTCGATGCCGGCGGACTGCTTGACCGCGGCCTGCACGGCCTGGGCCAGGATGTCGCGCTTGTCCCGCACGAACGGCGCGGAGAGCACGATGCGCACGGTGAGCCGCTTGCCGTCCCTGGTGCGGAAGCCCTCGGCGTCCCTGGCCGCCCAGCCGGCCTGGTCGAGCAGGCGGTTGGCCTCGGCCGGGTCGTTGCCGTAGGACTTCTCCAGCGACGGGTCGTAGTACGGGCTGGACGGGCTCAGGATGCTCCAGGCCCGGGTCGCGGTGCCGCGGTACACGCCCTGCAACACCCCGTCGACGTCGACGGCGTCGCGGAACGCCTTGCGCACGTTGATGTCGTCGAAGGGCGCCTTGGCCTGGTTGAAGTAGTAGTTGTACGCCGTGCCGCTGTTGAGGTGCTGGGCGAACTGGAGGCTCGCGTCGGCCTTGACCAGCCCCTGCTCGGTGGCGGGGACGCCCTCGATCACGTTGACCTGGCCGGAGGTCAGGGCGCCGACGCGCACCGAGGACTCCTTGAGGAAGCGGTACGTCACCTCGTCGAGGTAGGCGGGGCCCTGGTGGCCCGCGTTCGCCGGCGCCCACTGGTAGGCGGGGTTCTTCTTGTAGTGCACCTCCTGGCCCTTGCTGTAGCGGTCGAGGATGAACGGGCCGGTGCCGGCCACGCTCGGGCCGCCCGCCTTGAGGTCCGGGCTCTTGAGCGACTTCGGCGAGATCTGCGCGCCCTGCGGGGAGGCGAAGAAGTCGAGGATGAGCACGTCGGGCTGCTTGAGGTCGACCTCGATGGTGGAGGCGTCGACGATCTTCGCGCCGGCGTAGTGCTTCAGCTGCGTCGAGGTGACGCCCGGGGCGTAGCCGGGCACGAAGAGCTGGTCGAGGTTGGCCTTGACGGCGGCGGCGTCGAAGTGCTCCCCGTCGTGGAAGGTCACGTCGTCGCGGAGCTTGAAGGTGTACGCCTTGCCGTCGGCCGACACCTCGTAGGACTTGGCCAGCCAGGGCACGTAGCCGCCCTTGTCGTCGTGCGTGAGCAGCGCCTCGAAGCTGTTCCAGACCAGCAGGCGGGCCTTGGCCTGGGCGTACAGGTGCGGGTTGAAGGTGACCGGCTCGGTCTCCACGGCCCAGGTGAGGCTGCCGCCGGTCACCGGGGCGCCGGCGCCGGACGCGGGCTCGCCGGACGCGGCGCCACCGCAGCCGGCCGCCAGGAGGGCGACCGCGGCAAGCATCGATAGGTATTTACGCATGGAGATTCCTCGATTTCAGACGGCGAGGACCCGGCGCGCCAAGGCGTTCGGCTCGGGTGGTGTCGGCCAGTGCAGCAGCGACCCTGCGTGACTGTCAACGTTCGACGGGGGTCAGTGTCGGGCATGTCACGCAGGTCTCGCCATATTCCTACTCTGCATGTAGGATTAGTCGGCTATTGCTTGCGGATCCACGGAGGTCCCCGTGTCCAAACTGCCCCGCTCCAGCCGTCTGGCCAGCCCGGTCGACACCGCGGCCCACGGCGAGTGCCGCATATCCCGCCGCCCCGACGACCCCCGACCGCTGTGCCGGTTCACCGGCCACGTGGTCGAGGACCCCCAGCCCGGCCGGTACCACATCGACGCGGGCTGGTGCTGCCCGTGGTCACAGCGGGTCACCATCACCCGGGCGCTGGCCGGGCTCGAGGACGCCGTGACGGTGTCCTACGTGGACAACCAGCGCGGCGGGCGCGGCCGGGCGTTCCGCGAGCGCTACGGCCCCGGCCCGGTCAACGGCTTCACCCTGCTGCGCCACGCGTACGAGGCCACCGAGGAGGGCTTCGACGGGCACGTGAGCATGCCGGCGCTCTGGGACCGCCACCTCGCCCGGGTGGTCCGCAACGACTTCGCGGGCATCGGCATCGACCTGGCCACCCGCTTCGGCCGGCCCACGGCGTCTCGCGACACCACCGACTTCACCACCTTCGCCCACCCCGACTGGACCCTCGCATGAGCGATCACCTGCATCTTGCCGTCGCGCTGGACGGGGCCGGCTGGCACCCGGCGGCCTGGCGCGACCCGTCCGCCGAGACCGGGGACCTGTTCACGCCGGAGTACTGGCTGCGCCTGGTCCGCCTCGCCGAGCGGGGCACCCTGGACTTCGTCACCATCGAGGACTCCCTGGGCCTGGCCGGCCCCGGCGTGGGCCCCGGCGTGGTTCGAGGCCGCCTCGACGCGCTGCTCATCGCCGCCCGCGTGGCCCCGCTGACCAGCCACATCGGCCTGGTCCCGACGGTCACCACCACCCACACGGAGCCGTTCCACGTCTCCACCCAGCTGGCCACCCTCGACTACCTCAGCACCGGCCGGGCCGGCTGGCGGGCCCAGGTCTCGGCCCGGCCCGGCGAGGCCGAGCACTTCGGCCGGCGCGCGATCCCCGCGATCGACCCGGCCACCGCCGACCTCGACTCCCCGGCCGTGCGGGCGATCGTCGCCGAGCTCTTCGCCGAGGCGGCCGACCACGTCGAGGTCGTGCGGCGGCTCTGGGACAGCTGGGAGGACGACGCCGTCATCCGCGACGCCGCCACCGGCCGGTTCATCGACCGGGACAAGCTGCACTACATCGACTTCACGGGCCGGCACTTCAGCGTGAAGGGCCCCTCGATCACGCCCCGGCCACCCCAGGGCCAGCCGGTCGTCACCGCGCTCGCGCACTCCCGGGTGCCGTACGAGTTCGCCGCCGCCGCGGCCGACGTCGTCTACGTCACCCCGGCGAGCGCGGAGCAGGCCCGGGCCATCGCCGGCGAGGTCCGCTCGCTCAGCGACCGGCCCCCGCTCGTCTTCGCCGACCTCAACGTGTTCCTCGACCCCGAGCGCAAGGCCCGGCTCGACGCGCTCGCGGGCGCGCCCTGGACCAGCGACGCCCACACCTGGACCGGCGACGCGGCCGGCCTCGCCGACCTGCTGCTCGAATGGCGCTCGGCCGGCCTCGACGGCTTCCGGCTGCGCCCCGGCGTCCTGCCCGCCGACCTCGACGCGATCGTCACCGGCCTCGTGCCGCTGCTGCGCGAGCGCGGGGCGTTGCGCACCGAGTACACGTCCACCACGCTGCGCGGCCACCTCGGCCTGCCCGCGGCCGCCAACCGCTACGCGCCCCAGGAGGTCTCGGCGTGACCAAGCAGGTGATCCTCGCCGCGCACTTCCCCGGCGTCAACAACACCACCGTGTGGAGCGACCCGGCGGCCGGCAGCCAGATCACGTTCGAGTCGTTCCGCCGCCTCGCGCAGACCGCCGAGCGCGGCAAGTTCGACTTCTTCTTCCTGGCCGAGGGCCTGCGCCTGCGCGAGCAGCGGGGCCGCATCCACGACCTCGACGTCGTCGGCCGCCCCGACAACGTCACCGTGCTGGGCGGGCTGGCCGCGGTCACCACCCACCTCGGGCTGACCGCGACCGTCAACTCCACCTTCAACGAGCCCTACGAGCTGGCCCGCAAGCTCGCCTCGCTCGACCACCTCTCCGGCGGCCGGGCCGGCTGGAACGTCGTCACCTCCTGGGACGCGTTCACCGGCGAGAACTTCCGCCGCGGCGGCTACCTCGAGCGCGACGATCGCTACAGCCGCGCCGCCGAGGTCCTGCAGACCGTGCGGGAACTGCTGGACACCTGGGCCGCGGACGAGGTCGTCGCCGACCGCGCCACCGGCACCTGGTCCCGCCACGCCGATCCGGGCGCGTTCGCGCACACCGGGCGGCACGTGGACATCCACGGGCACTTCAACGTGCCGCGCAGCCCGCAGGGGCGCCCGCTCATCATCCAGGCCGGCGACTCCGACGCCGGGCGCGAGTTCGCGGCCCGCGACGCCGACGCCATCTTCTCCCGGCACGGCACCCTCGAGGAGGGCCGCGCCTTCTACGCCGACGTGAAGGGCCGCATGGCCAGGCACGGCCGGCGCCCCGACCAGCTGAAGATCCTGCCCGCGAGCACCTTCGTGCTCGGCTCGTCCGAGGCCGACGCGCAGGAGCGGGCCCGCCACGTGCGCCGCCAGCAGGTCAGCCCGCAGACGGCGATCCTGCTGCTGGAGCAGCTGTGGAACACCGACCTGAGCGACCACGACCCCGAGGGGCCGCTGCCGTCGTTCGACCCGGTGCCGGAGCAGGACTCGATCATCAAGGGCCGGGCCCGGATGTTCGACGACCCGCTGGCGACCGCGGCGAAGTGGCGCGCCATCGCCGAGGAGAAGGGGCTCGGGATCCGCGATCTCGTCATCGAGCTCACGGGGCGGCAGACCTTCGTCGGTACCGCCGCCAAGATCGCGGAGACGATCAACGACTTCGTGCAGCAGGACGCCGCGGACGGCTTCATCCTCGTCCCGCACATCGTGCCCGGCGGCCTCGACGAGTTCGTCGACACCGTCGTGCCCCTGCTGCAGGAGCGCGGCGTCTTCCGCCGCGACTACACCACCACGACGCTGCGCGAACACCTCGGGCTGACCGCATGAAATTCCTGGCCATCACCCTCATCGTCCACGACCGCCGCACGTCCCCGCGCGAACGGCTGCGCGAGGTCGTCGACAACGCCGTCTTCGCCGAGGAGCTGGGCTTCGACGGCTTCGGCGTCGGCGAGCGCCACGAGCGGCCGTTCATCTCCTCCTCGCCGCCGGTCGTGCTCAGCCACATCGCGGCCCGCACCCGCACCATCCGGCTGTTCACCGCCGTCACCACGCTGAGCCTGCTCGACCCGGTCCGCGCCTACGAGGACTACGCGACCCTCGACAACCTCTCCGGCGGCCGGCTCGAGCTCATCGTCGGCAAGGGCAACGGCGCGGCCCAGGCCCAGCTGTTCCACGTGACCGCCGACGACCAGTGGGACCGCAACCGCGAGGGCTACGAGCTGTTCACGAAGCTGTGGCGGGAGGAGAAGGTCACCTGGGAGGGCCGGTTCCGCCCGCCGCTGACCGACGCCGAGGTGCTGCCCCGCCCGCTGCAGCAGCCGATCCGCATCTGGCACGGCAGCGCCACGAGCAAGGCGTCGGTGGAGCTGGCCGCGCTGCACGGCGACCCGCTGTTCTCGGCCAACGTCACCAACCCGGTCGAGCCCTACGAGGAGCTCGTCAACCACTACCGCGAGCGGCTGGCCTTGCACGGCCACGACCCCGCGACCGCGCTCGTCGGCGCCGGGTCGGCCGGGTTCTACGTGCACGAGCGCTCGCAGGAGGCGATCGACGCCTACCGCCCGATCTTCGAGGCGCGGCTGGAGACGTTCCAGCGCTACGGCGTCCCGCCGGTGTTCACGAGCATCGAGGACGCCATCGAGCGCGGCTCCATCCTCGTCGGCAGCCCGCAGCAGATCATCGACAAGGTCCACCGCTACCACGCCCGCCTCGGCCACGAGGTGATGCACGTGCAGGCCGACGCGGACGGCCTCACCGAGCGGCAGCACCGCGCCTCGCTGGAGCTGTTCCAGTCCGAGGTCGCGCCGGTGCTGCGCCGCGAGATCCCGAGCCGCCCGTTCCCCGCCCTGGAGGTGACCGCGTGAGCGTCCCCCTGTCCATCCTGGACCTCGCCCCGATCAGCTCCGGCTCCGACGCCGGAGCCGCGCTGCGCACCACGATCGACGTGGCCCGGCGCGCCGACGCGCTGGGCTACCACCGGTACTGGGTCGCCGAGCACCACTTCGCCGCCGGCGTGGCCGGCGCGGCCCCGGCGGTGCTCATCGGCCTCATCGCCGCCGCGACCGACCGCATCCGGGTCGGCTCCGGCGCGGTCCAGGTCGGCTACAGCACCGCGGTGTCGGTCGTGGAGCAGTTCGGTCTCCTCGACGCGGTCCACCCGGGCCGGCTCGACCTGGGCCTGGGCCGCTCGGGCGGCAAGCCGGGCCCGATCACCCCGGCCGCCGACCGCGTCGTGGACGGCCTGCTGATCCCGGCGCCGTTCGACGTCGCGAAGCTGGCCGGGTCGCCGAGGTTCGCGACGTACGCGGGCCTGCTGCGCCAGCCGGGGGCCACCCCGCCGCCGTTCGACACGACGGTGGCGGACATCCAGTCGCTGATCGCGGGCACGTTCGAGCGTGACGGGCTCGACGTGCACGCGACGCCCGGCGAGGGGGCCAAGGCCGAGCTGTGGATCCTCGGCTCCAGCGGCGGCGAGAGCGCCCGGGTGGCGGGGGAGCGGGGCCTGCCCTTCGCGGCCAACTACCACGTGGCGCCGTCGAACGTGCTCGAGGCGGTGGAGGCCTACCGGGCCGCGTTCCGGCCGTCGGCGGTGCTCGACCGGCCCTACGTGCTCGTCTCCGCCGACGTGCTCGTGGCCGAGTCCGAGGCGCTCGCCCGGCACCTCGCCTCGCCGTACCGCCACTGGGTCCGCAGCATCCGCACCGGCACCGGCGCGATCCCGTACCCGACCCCGGCCGAGGCCGCCGCGCTGCCGTGGAGCGACGAGGACCAGGCCCTCGTGCGGGACCGGCTGGACACCCGGTTCGTCGGGGACGCGGGCCAGGTCACCGAGCGGCTGGAGACCCTGCGGCGGGTCACCGGCGCGGACGAGCTGCTCGTCACGACCATCACGCACGACCCCGCCGACCGGGTGCGCTCGTTCGAGCTGCTGGCGGACGCCTGGATGCAAGGGCATCACTGAGGCGGGGCCGCGCGGGGGCACACGCCGAGCGGGGCCGGGTAGCGCTGCTCGAACCGCGCGCGGGTCAGGAAGGCCAGCTGGGCGCGCTTCGTCGGCATGTCGACCGCCTCGTCGAAGGTGAAGCCGGACAGTTCGAGCCGGCGCAGCGCCAGGTGGTTGCGCACGTCCGGCTCGACGACCAGGCGCAGGGCCTTCGGGTCCTGGAAAAGGAAGCGGGCCAGGGCCGCGCCGACCGCCTCGGTCAGGCCCTTCGGGGGCAGCCGGCCCGGGGCCATGAGCAGGTGCATGCCGACGTCGCCGGGCCGCACGGCGTACCGCTCGCCGACCGGGTCGGCGTCCGGCTCGTAGCTCTGGAACAGGCCGATCGGGCGGTCGTCCAGCCGGATCAGGTAGGCGTGGTGGGTAGGGAGGCCGTCGACGAACTCGTAGATCTCGCGGACGTCGTCGACCGAGTGGCCGAGCATGCCCCAGAACGCGGCGCGGCGCTGGGTGACCCAGCCGTGCACGAGTTCGGCATCGACGACGGGGTCGAGCGTGGTGAGGGTCAGCCGCCCCAGGCCGGGCAGGTCCTCGCGGTACACCATCGGAAGCTCCTTCGCGAACGGGGGCAGGGGGATGAGCCGGCCGGCGGCCCAGTGGTCGAGCTGGTCGGCGAAGTGCGGGTCGGCGGGGTCGCCGGCGGCGCCGAACGGCACGATCCAGCCGCCCGCGGCGCGGTCGCCGAGGTGCCAGACGTAGCGGGCGACGGGGCCCCGCCAGCAGGCGTCCCCGACGCCGGGGACGCTGGAGGTGGCGAGCACGGCGTCGTTGTCGCCGCAGAGCGGTACCGCGAACCGCGCCGCCGTCACCGCCGGGTGGACGCCGAGGTGGATCGGGTGCAGCACGTGCCGCTCGCCCCAGGGGGCCGGCTCGGCGGCGGCGACCTCGGCGAGCGCGGCGGCGGCGACCGGCAGCGGGTCGCCGCCCAGCGCGGGTAGGCCGGCCACGATGCCGTCGAGCGCGAGCCCGATCCGGCTCGCCGGGTCCAGCCACGGCGCGAACAGCTCGTCGTAGCCGGACGGGGCGTGCAGCGGCGCGAGGACCGGATGCTCGGCCAGCCGGCGGGCGAGCGCGGATCGCCAGGCGGCGAACAGGCCCGCATCGACGCTGTCGGCGGCCATCCGGCCGTCCCAGGCGAGCAGCCGGTCGCGCAGCGGATCCGGGGGCAGCCGCTCCAGCAGGCCGCGGAGCACGGCGAACGGCACGAAGTCGTCGACGTGGATGGCCGGCGATGCCACGCCGTCTCTCAGCAGGGCGCGGATGCGGTTGGCCCGGTGCGGCGGGGCGAAGTCCGTGCCGAGGGCGGCGACGGAGGGCCGGCGGTCGTTGGCGTGCACGGCGACGCCGGTCACGCAGGAAGCCGAGGCCAGCGATGCACCGGGGACGCGCCCGGCGACGATTTCCGAAACCAGACCAGTGGAGTCGGCGACCAGCACGCTGTTGACCGGCTCCACCCAGTGCCGCAGCGCGGCCTCGACGTCGGCGACCGAGCGGGCGTGCAGCAGCGGGAGCAGCGCGTCGAAGCCGAGGTCGCCGTCGGCCCAGGCGGGGGTGCGCAGGCTGATCGCAGTACCGTCGCGGCTGGAGACGTCGATGACCGGGCCGTGGTCCGTCTCCAGCAGCTCCACGGCGACCGGATCGGTGCCGCGAACCGCGATGAGCGCGGTCCCGGACGAGGTCACCGATGGCCGGCCGGCGGGCTCGTGGTGCAGGTCCTGGTAGTCGGCCATGGCGTTGGTGATCGCCCAGGCGACCCGGCCGGCGTGGCCGAAGTGCGGCAGGCCGGGCACGCCGGGGAACGCGAAACCGACGACGTCGAAGCCCGGGCCGGTCAGCCGCACCTGCTGGTAGATGCCGGGCAGCTCGAGCAGGCGGTGCGGGTCGCCGGCGATGACGGCGGCGCGGCCGGTCGCCGGGTCGCCGGAGACCGCCCACGCGTTGCTCCCCGACCCGGCCGGGCCCTCGATCGCGAACAGCCCGGCCGCGGCCGGCCCGAGGGTGGCCTCGACGTGCGTCCGCCACAGCTTGTTGGGGAAGGTGCCGAAGAGGATGTGCTGGACCAGGAACACGCCCAGCGGCGACCACGGCCGCCACGGGTCCGGCCGGCTGCCGGTGAGCCCGAACTCCGGCGCCTCGGACCGCGCCAGCCCGGCGTTCACGCCGTCCACATAGGACTCGACCCAGCGCCGGGTGCGCGCGGCGAGCCGCCCGAACGCGCGCCGGGCGGTCTCGTCGAGCCGGGCCCGGCGGGCGAAGCGGTCCCAGGGGACCTCGCCGGGGCCGAGCCGCTCGGCCAGCCGGCCCTCGCTGCGCCACTTCTCGACCTGGATCTGCCAGGCGCGGTCGACGGCGGCCGCGTACCCCTGCAGGTAGGCGACGTCGTCGTCGCTGTCACCGCGGAGGTGGGGGATTCCCCACGCATCCCGGTGGATGACCAATCGCTCCACTTAGGTTACCCTCCCCTTACTTAGGACAGCCTAACTGGAGGGACGCGTGCAGCGGAACTGGGAAGCGCTCGTGCTCAAGGCGATGGGCGGCCGGAACTTCCGGCTGACCGTGCTGGGTGCCGAGCCCGTCGGCGACGGCTACCGTCGCCTGCGCGTCGACGGCGGCGGCCTGCTCGAGGCCTGCGGCGTCCACCCCACCATGTGGATCCGGCTCTGGTTCGACAACGCCGGCCGGGCCCACCAGCGGGCATACACCCTGGTCGACCCCGACCCGGCGACCGGCGCGTTCGACCTGGTGTTCGCGCTGCACGACGGGTGCGCGGCCCACTGGGCGAGCGCCGCCGCCGTCGGTGACACCATCGATGCGACCGTGCAGGGCAGCGGCTTCCGCTGGCCCGACCCGCGGCCGCGCCACGTCTTCGCGGTCGGCGACGCGGCCTCGCTGCCCGCCGTCAACAGCCTGCTCGACGACGCCGGCGACAGCCCCGCGACGGTATGGCTGGAGTATGCCCACGAGCACGAGCGGGCCCTGCCCGTGCGGGCCCGGGCCGGCGACACCGTCACCTGGCTGCCCCGCAAGGACGGCGGCCGGCTGCTGCTCGACACCGTCAAGGCCGGCCTGCCGCAGAGCGACGGCGCCTACTACTGGGTCGCCGGCGAGGCCGCCAGCACCCGGGCCCTGGCCCGCCACCTGCGCAAGGACCTCGGCGTCGACAAGCACCGGGTCTCGGCGCTGGGCTACTGGAGCGCCTCGTGAACCGCAACCTCACGCTGCTGATGCTCTACGTGACCCAGTACGTCGGGGTCGGCTTCATCACCGTCGGCCTGATCACCATCCTGCGCGACGGCGGCACCCCGCTCGAAACGCTCGGCGCGCTCACCCTGATCGGCCTGGTCTGGCCGCTCAAGGTGCTGTGGGCACCGCTGCTGGACCGGTTCGGCTCGCGTTCCCGCGGGCACTACCGCTCCTGGCTGCTGGTCCTGCAGTCCGGGCTGGTCCTGTCGCTGCTCGCGCTGCTGCCCTTCGACCCTCCCGGCGCCGGCCTCGGCCCGCTTGTGCTGGTCTGCGCGGTGTACGTGCTGCTGTCCGCGACCCAGGACATCGCCGTCGACGCGATCGCCGTGCGGCTGCTGGCCGAGGACGAGCGCGGCGCCGGCAACGGGATCCAGCTCGCCGGCGTCTCGCTCGGCACCGTCCTGGGCGGCGGCGTCTGCCTCATCGCCTACGACCGCCTCGGCTGGACCGCCGCGGTGCTGCTCATGGCGGCGCTCACCGCCGCCGGGCTGTTCACGGTGTGGCGGCTGCGGGAGCCCGAGCGCCTCGACCGGCTCGGCGGCACCGGCGCGGCGTACCGCGCCCTGCTCTCCGTCTTCGGCCAGCCCGGCGCCCGGCCCTGGACGTTCGCCGTGGTCACGCTGCTCTACGTCGGCGCCGGCGCGGCGTGGGCGCTGGTCACCCCGGCCCTGGTCGACGCCGGCTGGTCCGAGGCCCGCATCGGCACCGTCACCGGCGTCGTGGTCAGCATCCCCGCGGTGGTGGCCGGGCTCGTCACCGGCGGCCTCGTCGGGCGGTTCGGCCGCGGCCGGGTCCTCGGGGTCGCCGGCGCGCTGCTCGCGCTCGCCGTCCTGGGCCTGCTGCCGCTGCTGGCCGGCCGCGCCCCGGCCGCCGGGACGATCGTCGCCCTGTGCGCGTTCATGGCCGCCTACACCGCCGTCAACGTCGTGATCTACACGGTCAACATGGACTACTCGCGGCCCGCGACCGGCGGCACCGACTTCACGATGCTCTCCTCGGCCGGTCTCGCGGTCTCCTTCGTCGCCGCCTCGGCCGGGCTGTACGCCGCCGCCTGGGTCGGCTACGCCGCCGTCGCCGTCGCCGCCTTCGTCGCGCTCGCCGCCGGGACCGCCCTCGGGCTGCGCCGGCTCCCCGTCACCGCCACCCAGGTCAAGGACGAACATGCCACTGTCTGACGCCCGCGCGCACCTGCTCACCAACGACACGGCGGACCGGTACCGCCGGCTGCTCAACGAGGGCGTCGACCGGGTGGCGGCCCGGATCGCCACCACCGAGCGGCCCTGCAGCGGCGTGACGCCCGACGTGCTCGCGCCGATCGTCGACTCGGTCGACCTCGACCGGCCGCTCGGCGACCCGCTGGCCGCGCTGGCGGAGCTCGAGGACGTCTACCTGCGCGACGCGGTGTACTTCCACCACCCCCGCTACCTGGCCCACCTCAACTGCCCCGTGGTCATCCCGGCCGTGCTCGGCGAGGCGATCCTCGCGGCCGTCAACTCGTCGATGGACACCTGGGACCAGAGCGCCGGCGGGACCCTCATCGAGCGGCGCCTGGTCGACTGGACCGCCCGGCGGATCGGCTTCGGCCCGGCCGCCGACGGCGTCTTCACCAGCGGCGGCAGCCAGTCCAACCTGCAGGCGCTCCTGCTGGCCCGCGAGGAGGCCCTCGCCGCGACGGGACCGTCCCGGGCCGCGGCGCTGCCCCGCCTGCGCATCCTCGCCTCCGCGGCCGGGCACTTCAGCGTGCAGAAGTCGGCCAAGCTGCTCGGCCTGGCCCCGGACGCGGTCGTCGCCGTCGGCGTCGACGCCGACCGGCGGATGCGCCCGGTGGCGCTGGACCGGGAACTGGCCCGCTGCCGCGAGCGCGGCCAGGTCGTCATGGCGGTCGTGGCCACCGCCGGCACCACCGACTTCGGCTCGATCGACCCGCTGCCGGCGATCGCCGAGCGGTGCGCCGCGGCCGGCGTGTGGCTGCACGTCGACGCCGCCTACGGCTGCGGGCTGCTGGCCTCCACCACCCGGCGGCACCTGCTGGCCGGGATCGAGCGGGCTGACTCGGTGACGGTCGATTACCACAAGTCGTTCTTCCAGCCGGTCAGCTCCAGCGCCCTCGTCGTGGCCGACGGGCGGAGGCTGCGGCACGCCACCTACCACGCCGACTACCTCAACCCGGCCCGCATGGCCGAGCAGCGCATCCCCAACCAGGTCGACAAGAGCCTGCAGACCACCCGCCGGTTCGACGCGCTGAAGCTGTGGATGACCCTGCGGATCATGGGCGCCGACGCGATCGGGGCGCTCTTCGACGACGTCGTCGACCGGGCCGCGGCCGCCTGGGACCTGCTCGCCGAGGACCCGCGCTTCGAGGTCGTCACGCGCTCCGCGCTGAGCACCGTCGTCTTCCGCTACCTGCCGACCGGGGCGGGCCGGGTGCACGCCGACGCGGTCAACCTGCACGCCCGCGAGGCCCTCGCCGCCTCCGGGGCGGCCGTCGTGGCCGCAACCAAGGTGGACGGCCGGCACTTCCTGAAGTTCACGCTGCTCAACCCGGAGACCACCGTCGAGGACATCGCGACGGTCCTGGAGCTCATCGCCGGGCACGCCGAGGCCTACGTCGCCCGGGCCACCGCCCCCCTGCTCGCCTGCACCGCGTGAGGACGGCCATGCACACCTACGACGTCATCGGCATCGGCCTCGGGCCGTACAACCTCGGCCTGGCCTGCCTCGTCGAGCCCATCGACGAGCTCGACGCGCTGTTCCTGGAGGCCCGGCCCCGGGCCGACTTCGGCTGGCACCCCGGCATGATGGTCGAGGGTGCCCACCTGCAGACGCCCTTCATGTCCGACCTGGTGACGCTGGCCGACCCGACCTCGCCGTACAGCTTCCTCAACTACCTCAAGGAGACCGGCCGGCTCTACCCGTTCTACATCCGGGAGAGCTTCTACCCGCTGCGCAGCGAGTACAGCGGCTACTGCCGGTGGGCGGCGCAGCGGCTGCGCAGCGTGCGCTTCGGCGAGGCGGTCACCGAGGTGTGCTACGACCCGGCCGACGGCTGCTACATCGTCCACAGTGGACTGTCTACGAGCAAGGCGCGGCACCTCGTCGTGGGCACCGGCACGCCGCCGCTCATCCCGCCGGCGTGCGAAGGCCTCGCCGGCGACGTGCTGCACAACTCGGCCTACCTGCAGCACCGCGACGCGCTGCGGGGCAAGCGCAGCATCACGATCGTCGGCAGCGGGCAGAGCGCCGCCGAGATCTACCGCGACCTGCTCGGCGACATCGACGGCCACGGCTACCAGCTCAACTGGGTGACCCGCTCGCCGCGGTTCTTCCCGCTGGAGTACACGAAGCTGACGCTGGAGATCACCTCGCCGGACTACATCGACTACTTCCACGCGCTGCCGGAGCCCGCCCGCTACCGCCTGGAGGCCGCCCAGAAGGGGCTCTACAAGGGCGTCAACAGCGACCTCATCAACGAGATCTACGACCTGCTCTACGTCAAGAGCGTCGAGCGGCCGGTGCCGACCCGGCTGCTCACCAACACGGAGCTGGTCTCGGCGGCCTACGACCCGGCGAGCGGGGCGTACACCCTGGGGCTGCACCACGACGAGCAGGGGCGCGACTTCGAGCTCACCACCGAGGGGCTGATCCTGGCGACCGGATACCGGTTCACGCCGCCCGCCTTCCTGGACGGGGTACGGCACCGGCTGCGCTGGGACGGCCACGGCCGCCTCGACGTGGCCCGCAACTACAGCGTCGACGTCACCGGCCGCGGCGTGTTCCTGCAGAACGGCGGCACCCACACGCACGGCATCACCTCGCCCGACCTCGGCATGGGCGCCTACCGCAACTCGTGGATCATCCGGGAGCTGCTCGGCCGGGAGCACTACCCGATCGAGAAGAGCATCGCCTTCCAGGAGTTCGGGGTGGCGGCGTGAGCTTTGCCTTGCGGCCGCTGGACGCGGACGCCGACGCGGTCCTGCTGCACCGGTGGGTCACGCACCCGAAGGCCGTGTACTGGCTGATGCAGGGCTACACCGTCGAGGCCGTCGCCGCGGAGTACCGCCGCATCGCCGCCCACCCGCACCACGACGCCTTCCTCGGGCTGTACCACGGCGAACCGGCCTTCCTCGCCGAGCGGTACGACCCCCGCCACGTGGACCTCGTGGGGCTCTACGCGGCCGAGGACGGCGACGTCGGCATGCACTTCCTCACCGCGCCGACGGACACCCCGGTGTCCGGCTTCACCCGCGGCGTCATCACCGCCGTCATGGCCTGGCTCTTCGCGGACCCGGCGACCCGTCGCGTGGTCGTAGAGCCCGACGTGCGCAACACGGCCGTGCACGCCCTGAACGCGGCGGTCGGGTTCCGCGTCGTCGGACCGATCGCCAAGCCCGAGAAGACCGCACTGCTGAGCGTGTGTACCCGCGAGCAGTTCCTCATCGCCACCGGAGCGTCCGCGTGAACCTCGCCGCCACAGCCCACCTCGACCCCGCCCGCTGGGCCGCCGCCAACCGGGCGCTGGTCCGCAAGGCCCTCGCCGAGTTCAGCCACGAGCGGCTGCTCACCCCGGTGCTCCAGGACGGCTCCTACGCGGTCCACAGCGACGACGGCTCGGTGGAGTACCGCTTCACGGCCACCCTGCGCGCGCTCGACACCTGGCAGATCGACCCGGACAGCATCACCCGGCGCCGCGACGGCGTGGAGCTGCCCCTCGACGCGGTCGAGCTGATGCTGGACCTGCGCGGGCAGCTCGAGCTGCGCGACGAGGTCCTGCCGGTCTACCTGGAGGAGATCACCGCGACGCTGGCCTCCAGCGCCTACAAGCTCAGCCGTACCCCGGTCTGCGCTCGCGACCTGGCCGGCGCCGACTTCCAGGCGATCGAGGCCGGGATGAGCGAGGGCCACCCCGGCTTCGTCGCCAACAACGGCCGCATCGGCTTCGGCATCGACGACTACCACCGCTACGCGCCCGAGGTGGCCGCGCCGGTGCGGCTGATGTGGCTCGCCGCGCACCGCGACCACGCCACCTTCACCTGTAGCGCGGACACCGACTACGACCGGCACCTGCGGGCCGAGCTCGGCGACGAGACAATGGCCCGGTTCGCCGGCACCCTCGCCGACCTCGGCCTCGACCCGGCCGACTACCTCTATGTCCCGGTGCACCCGTGGCAGTGGTGGAACAAGCTCTCGGTCACCTTCGCCGGCGAGCTCGCCACCCGGCGGCTGGTCCTGCTCGGCCGCGGCCCCGACGAGTACCTCGCCCAGCAGTCGATCCGCACGTTCTTCAACGCCTCGCACCCCGAGCGGCACTACGTCAAGACCGCGATCTCGGTGCTGAACATGGGCTTCATGCGCGGCCTCTCCGCCGCCTACATGGAGGCCACGCCCGGCATCAACGACTGGCTCGCCGGCCTCATCGCCGGCGACGAGGTCCTCAAGGCGACCGGGATCGGCATCCTGCGCGAGCGGGCGGCCGTCGGCTACCGGCACCGGCAGTACGAGGCGGCGACCGACCGGTACTCGCCGTACCGCAAGATGCTCGCCGCGCTCTGGCGGGAGAGCCCGGTCGCCGGCCTGGCCCCGGGCGAGCGGCCGGCCACCATGGCCGCGCTGCTGCACGTCGACGAGCGCGGCCACTCGCTCGCCGCGACGCTCATCGAGCGCTCCGGGCTCGACCCGGCCGCCTGGCTGCGCCGCTACCTCGACGCCTACCTGACCCCGCTGCTGCACAGCTTCTACGCCTACGACCTGGCCTTCATGCCGCACGGCGAGAACGTCATCCTGGTCCTCGACGGCGACGTCGTGACCCGGGTGCTGTTCAAGGACATCGCCGAGGAGATCGTCGTCATGGACGGGCGCGTCGCGCTGCCCGCTGCTGTCGAGCGCATCCGGGCCGACGTGCCCGAGCAGATGCGCCTGCTGTCCATCTTCACCGACGTCTTCGACGGCTTTCTGCGCTACCTGGGCGCGCTCCTCGCCGATCGGGGGGTGCTCACGGAGACCGCGTTCTGGGGCACCGTCGCCGCCTGCGTCGCCGATTACCAGTCGGCGGTACCGGGGCTGTCGGAGCGTTTCGAGCGCTACGACCTGTTCGCGCCGGAGTTCTCGCTGTCCTGCCTGAACCGGCTGCAGCTGCGCGACAACCGCCAGATGGTCGACCTGGCCGACCCGTCCGCGGCCCTGCAGCTCGTCGGCACGCTGCGCAACCCGCTCGCGCCGTTCCGGCCATGACCCGCCGGTGGTGGGTGCTCGGCGTGCTGTGCCTCGCCGAGCTGGTCGTCGTGCTGGACAACACGGTGCTCAACGTGGCCGTGCCGGTGCTCGCGACCCGGCTGGCGGCCGACACCGCGGACGTGCAGTGGACGATCAACGCCTACGCCCTCGCGCAGGCCGGGCTGCTGCTGGCGGCCGGGTCGGCGGCGGACCGGTACGGCCGGCGTCGCATGCTGCTGCTCGGCCTGGCGGTCTTCGGCGCCGGCTCGCTCGCCGCCGGCCTCGCCGGCTCGGTGGCCCAGCTCGTCGCCGCCCGCGCGGTCATGGGCGTAGGCGGCGCGCTGCTCATCACCGGAACGCTCGCGGTCGCGATCCAGGTGTTCGACGCGGCCGAGCGCCCCCGGGCGATCGCGATCTGGGCGGCGGTCAACGCGCTGGGCTTCGCCGCCGGCCCGCTCATCGGCGGCGTCATCCTGGCCCACTTCCACTGGGGTGCGATCTTCCTGCTCAACGTGCCGCTGGCGCTCGCCGGGCTGGCCGCCGTGCGGGCGCTCGTGCCCGAGTCGCGCAACCCCGCCCGCGGCCGGCCCGACCTGCCCGGCGCGGCGCTGGCCACGCTCGGCACCACCGCCGTCGTCTACGCCATCATCGCCGGGGCGCCGCTGTTCCTGCTCGGCGGAGCGCTGGTCCTCGGCGGGTTCCTGGCCTGGGAGCGGTACACCCGCAACCCGATGCTCAGTCCCGAGCTCTTCGGCAACCGTCGCTTCGTCGGCGCGGTCACCGGCGTCGTGCTCATCACCTTCGGCAGCGCCGGCGCGCTGTTCCTGCTGACGCTGCAGCTGCAGTTCGTGCGCGGCTACGCCCCGCTGGAGGCCGGGCTGCGGATCGCGCCGTTCGCGCTGAGCGTCGTGGTGCTCACCGCCACCGGCATCGGCCCGGCGCTGATCCGCCGGCTCGGCATCCCGCTCGCCATCGCGGCCGGCATGACCCTGCTCGCCGCCGGGCTCGCCGCCGTCGCGTTCGCCGGCGCCGGCTACGGCGGCCTGCTGACCGGGCTGCTGCTCATGGGGGCCGGCTGCGCCCTGGCCAACCCAGCCATCGTCGAGGCGGTCGTCGGCGCGGTCCCGGCCGACGACGCCGGCGCCGGCGCAGGGGTCGAGGGCACCATGACCGAGCTCGGCAGCAGCCTGGGCGTGGCCGTGCTCGGCGCCCTCATGCAGGCCCGCTTCACCGCCCTGCTCCCCGCCGCCGGCTCCCTCCCCGCCGCGCTGTCGGCGGCCTCCCCGGCGGCCGAGCGGGCGCCGATCCTCGACGCGCTCGCCGCCGGGCTGCGGCTCGGCCAGGGCGTCGGCGCCGCCGCGGTCCTCGCCGGCGGCTGGCTGGCCGCGCTGCTGCTGTGGTCCGGCGGCCCCGACACGGCTGCCCCGCTGGGCGGCGAGCGGGAGCATCCCGGGCGGGGTGGGACCGCAAGGGACTGAGTGCCCGGTTCGGGCCGCTCGGGGCAAAACCCTCAGGTCGGCGTCCGGCCGCCGATTGGGCAGCAAAGAGGCTCCGCGAGCTTGGGGAACGTGCATGGTCTGGGGACGGAAACGAGACGGTTCGGCGGCAGTCGAACCTGCAACGGTGGACAGCGGGCAGCCGGTCGCGGCATCTTCCGAACGTGAGGCGCTGAGGGCGGAGGTCGAGTCGCTCCGTGAGCGGCAGGCGGCAGCCCTCGAACGGTTCGAACTCATGACCGAGGCGGCCGGGATCGGCCTGTGGGACATGGACGTCGTCGCCGATGATCCGGTGAACCCGAACAACGTCTTCAACTGGTCCCAGGATTTTCGCCATATGCTCGGCTTTACCGACGAACGGGACTTTCCGAACATCCTGTCGAGCTGGTCGTCCCGGCTGCACCCCGAGGACGTGGACCGTGTGGTCGCGGCATTTCTGAACCACCTCAACGATCGAACCGGACGGGTCCCGTACGACGTTGAGTACCGGTTGGCGCTGAAGGATGGCAGCTATCGCTGGTTTCGCGCGACCGGGGCGACGAAGCGCGACCGCCACGGTGTGCCGTTGCGTGTCGCCGGCGCGCTCTTCGACATCGACCGCGAAAAGAATCTCATGGCCACGGCCGAGGGCCAGCTTCACCAGCTGACCGCGTCCGCGGCGAAACTCGACCAGGTCAGTCACGACCTCGGGCAGGCTGTGAGTGCCGCCGCCGCCCGGGCGGATGAGGCGGCGGCGACGATCAGCAAGCTGGACGCCAGCAGCGTCGAGATCGGAAACGTGGGCAAGCTGATCACGAGCATCGCGGCCCAGACGAATCTGCTGGCACTCAACGCCACCATTGAGGCGGCGCGGGCCGGGAACGCGGGCAAGGGATTTGCCGTCGTTGCCGGTGAGGTCAAGGAACTGTCGACCGAGACCAGTCAGGCTACCGAGCAGATCGAGGTGCAGATCAAGGAGATCCGCATCCGGACCGGCGAGGCGGTCAAGAGCATCCAAGAGATCAACGCTGCGATGCAGGCACTTCGCTCGACGCGAGAGGCCGTCGACTTGTTGGTCCGCGAACAGCAGCTGCCGGCGGCGAGTCGCCGATGACCATTCGACGGTGACGCCGGCGGCATCAGGCCGCAGTGCGCCCCCGGCCGAGATCGCCGCGTTGCCGCGGGAGCGCCTGGCCTAGACTCCCGCGGTGACCATCACCCCCACCCCGTTCGATGCCGCCGTGGCGCTGCTGCAGGACGGCCGCCTGGTCGAGGCCGAGGCCATCATGGTGCGCGAGGTCGACGCCGTCGCCGCCCGCCACGGCGCCGGCAGTCCACAATGGGCATCGGCCCAGTGCGACCTCGGCAACGTGCTGCTCAACGCCGACCAGCTCGGCCGGGCCGTCGAGTGCTTCCGCGCCGCGGTGTCGGTGTCGCCGCGGGACTTCCCCGGCCTGCACAAGGACCACCTGACGTACCGCAGCAACCTCGGCCTGGCCCTGCGCCTCGCCGGTCGGCTGGACGAGGCCGAGGCGGAGGTGCGCGCCGGGCTCGCCGCCCGCGAGGCGTTCTACGGCCGCGAACACCCCGGCTACGCGTTCGGCCTCGAGCCCCTGGCCGATCTGCTGCTGAGCCGGGGCGCCCTGCCCGCGGCGCGCGAGGCGGCCGAGGAGATGGTCGCGAACCTGTGGCGCAACGGGCACGATCGGGTCGCGGTCGCGCTGGCCCTGCGGGCCGAGATCGTGCGCGCCGCGGATCCCCGGGCCGAGGCGTTCGCCGACGCCGACCGGCTGCCCGGTCCCGTGCTCGAACAGCTGGCGCTCGCCGTGCAGCGGCGGATCGAGGCCGGGGATCCGCGGATGTACGCCGGCATCGTCCGCGACCTGGTGCGGCTGCTGGAGGCGCAGCTCGGCCCGGACCACCGGGCCACGCTCAACGCCCTGTCGAGCCTGGCCAACCTCGGCCGCGACTGCGGTGACCAGGCCGGGCGGGTCGAGGCCATCCAGCGGGTGCTCGCCGCCTACGACCGGCAGGGCAACGCCGAGGCCGCGCTCATGGCCGCGATGGGCCTGGCCCTCGCGCACGGCGAGGCCGGCGAGACGGAGGCCGGCCTGCGCGCGTACGCGGCCGCGCACGAGCGGGCCGTGCGCACCGGCCGGCCCGAGCCGGTCAGCCAGGTGCTGCGCAACTGGGGCCTGGCCCTGCAGGAGGCCGAGCGGTTCACCGAGGCCGAGCCGTGCCTGCGCGACGCCGTGCGGATCGCGCAGACCGGCGCCGACCCCGAGCTGCTCGGCCGCGCCCGGATCGCGCTGGGCCTGTTCCTGCAGCACCGCGACCGGCTCGGCGAGGCCCGCACCGTCATCGAGGAGGGCCTGGCCGTGCTCGACCCGGTGCACCCGGACGCGATGGTCGGGCGCAGCCACCTCGGCGCGGTGCTCGAGGGCCGCACGTGCGGCTGCGGCGACATGCCCGGCACCATCGCCGAGGCGTTCCGCGCGTTCGTGCTGAGCAAGCTGCCGCCGGACCTGCTCGAGGACCTGCGCGTGCGGGTCGAGGACGGCGACTTCAAGACCGACGTGCATCTGCGCCGCAAGCCGTCACCGGCCGAGCTCGAGCGCCTCGACGGGGTCGTCCAGTCCGCCTATGCCGAGTTCCGCCGGCGCCTCGTGGCGCAGCACTGAGCGGACCCGGCCGACCGGCCCGTCAAACCAGCCCGTCAAACCAGCCCGTCAAACCAGCTCCGTACGCAGCTCGTGGGCGCCGTCCTCGCGGGTCATCTCGTAGTACACGCGATGGCGGCCGTCCGGCAGGGTGACCACGCTGAGGTAGCGCAGGCCGCCCGGCGCGTGCGGCGAGGTCAGGGGCTCGGCATCCGTCGCGGTCAGGGCGTCGAAGGTGCCCGTGGCCACGCCGGTGCGCTCCTCCCAGTTCTCCTCGGCGCTCGCGCGGCCGTCGTAGGTGGCGAGCACCCCGGTCGCGGTGGGCACGATCGCCGAGACCCGGACCCCGCGGGCGTCCCAGGCGCCGGGGCGCCCGGCCAGGGCCACGCCCTGCCACTGCCAGTCGAGGCCGTCGCGGCTCGTCGCGTACCAGGTCGACATGCGGTCCGCGTGCTCGTCGGACTCGAGGGGGTGGCAGGACGCCCACAGGTGCCACTGGACGCCGTCGAAGTACACCACCGGGTCCTTGACGCCGATCGTGTGGTCGCCGGGCAGGACCGTCCTGGCCGGGGCGTCGCCGAGCCCGTCCGGCGAGTCCGCTTCGAGCACGTCGACGCGCCAGTGCTTGGTGCCGGGCGTCGCCACGCTCACGTACAGCCGCCAGCGGCCGTCGGGGGTGCGCACGAGCGCCGGGCGCTCGAGGGAGGCGCCGCCGAAGCGGTCCTTGTGCACCTCGGCGACGGGCGTGAACGTCACCCCGTCGGTCGAGCGGGCCACGACGTTCGCGTAGCCGCGGCCCTCGCCGATGGGGCGGCGCAGGCGGTACGCGAGGTAGATCTCCTCCCCGTCGCGCCAGGCGCTCGGCGCGCCCGCCCAGGTGCCGGTGCCGCCGTCGGGCGGGGCGACCGCCACGGCGGAGTCGTGCAGGCGGGGCAGCGGCGGCACAGACAAGGTACGTCCCCTCACGGCTGGTAGCGGCTGGCGTGTTCGAGGCTGAGCCAGTCGGCGTACGACTCCCCGCTCACGTCCTGCAGCTTGCGGATCTCATCGGCGAAACGAGGCAGCAGGGTGGCGCGCTGCGCGGCGGTCACCCGCGGCCGCGGCCCGTGCCGGCGGTGCAGCAGCCCGAGCAGTGGTGTCCGGACGACCTTGCGCACCGGCAGGGGAAAATGGTGCCCGATCCGCCCGCCGGTGCGCAACGCGAGGCGGATGACGGCGTTGGCCCGCGTGTCGTCGACGAACGCGCGCACGTTCTCCGGCGGGGCCTCGGCGAGCAGGCCGGTCTCGACGCCGAGGAAGGCGCACACGCGGTCGAGGGTCTCGCCGGGGCGGTCGCGCAGGTCGCGGTACCGCAGCAGCAGCACCCGCTCCCGGTCCACGTGGGCCAGCAGGTGCTCGAGCTGGCTGCCGTACCGCCCGAGCCCCGTGTAGTGCCAGAACTGCGCCCAGCCGGCGGCGACGCGCCGCGGCTCGAGCTCCACCGCGCGCAGGAAGTCGGCCTCGGACTCCAGGCCGGCGCCGAACAGGTGCGCCCAGTTGGAGTGGGCGCGGTCGACCGGATCGCGCAGCACCAGGATGATCCGCACGTCCGGCAGCAGCTTCGCGATGCGGGCGTGGGAGTCCAGGTCGTGCAGGTAGAACGGGGTCGCCTCGCCGCGCAGGGCACCGGGCGGGGCCGCGTCGAACAGGGCCTCGTAGTCGGCCCGCCGCCACACGTGCTCCTGGTAGGTCTGCACGTCGCCGGGGCCGCCGCGGCGCGGGGGCGGGCCGTCGCTCAGGAAGAACTTCGGCTCCTTCACGGCGGACAGGTGCAGCCGCGGGTGCGGGGCGAGCGCCGCGTGCAGCGCCGAGGTGCCGGCCTTGGGCACGCCGGCGATGAGGAAGTCGGGGAGGCTCATGCGACCCCGCTCGGGATGTCGCCGCGCAGCGTGATGCGGTGCATGACCCGGTGCGCGGTGCCGTAGTCGCGGTTGGCGTAGTGCGCGGTGCTGCGGTTGTCCCACATCGCCACGTCGCCCACGCGCCAGCGGTGCCGCACGATGTGCTCGGGCTTGGTGAGGTGCGCGTAGAGCAGGTCGAGGATGCCGCGGCTCTCCGCCTCCGACACGCCGACGATGTGCGAGGTGAAGCCCGGGTTCACGAAGAGCCCGCGCCGGCCCGTCTCCGGGTGGACCCGCACCACCGGGTGCTCGACCGGGTCGAGGCGGGTCACCACCTCGCCGTCCCACTCGCTGCCCCGCCCGCCGCGGCGCTGGGCCAGGTAGTAGCCGAACTCCCGGTTGCCGTCGTGCACCGCGGTCAGCTCGTCGGCGAGGCGGCGCACCGGCGCGGCCAGGGACTCGTAGGCGAGCTGGCTGTCGGCCCAGCTGGTGTCGCCGCCGGTCGGCGGGAGCGTGACCGCGCGCAGGATCGAGCCCAGCGGCGGGCGGCGCATGAACGTCACGTCGGTGTGCCACACGTCGGCGAACCCGCCGTCGGCGCTGTCCAGCGCGTAGATCTCCGGATGGGCCTCGTCCACGCCGCCGACGACCGGGTGCGAGGCGGTCAGCTCGCCGAGCCGGCGGCCGAGGCGCACCTGCCCGTCGTCGTCGAGCTGCTGGTCGCGGAAGAACAGCACCTTGTGCTCGACGAGCGCGGCCCGGATGTCGGCAATGGACTCGTCGGTCGCGCGGTGCAGGTCGACGCCGAACACCTCGGCCCCGAAGGCCGGGCCGAGCGGATCGAGTTTCATACGGTACTCCCTTGGGGTTCCCGGGCCCGGACGGCGTGCCCGAGCTCGGCGCGGTAGGCGGCGTACTCGGGCAACCGCCGCAGCTCGTCCGGCTCGACGCCGGTGCGCGGCAGGTCGATCGGCTGGTCCAGCGCGACGCGGCCGGGCCGGTCGCTGAGCACCACGACCCGGCTGCCGAGGAACACGGCCTCGTCCACGCTGTGGGTGACGAACACGCACGTGCGGCCGCTCGCCTCGCTCACGCGCCGGAGGTCCTCCTGCAGCCGCTCGCGGGTCAGGGCGTCGAGGGCGGCGAAGGGCTCGTCGAGCAGCAGCAGCGGATTCGGTACGGCCAGAGCCCGCGCGATCGCCACGCGCTGCTGCTGGCCGCCCGAGACCTCCCAGGTCCGGCGCCCGGCCACGTCGTGCAGCCCGACGCGCTCGAGCAGCTCCGCGACCCGGCCGGCCCGCTCCTCGCGCGGGACCCCGGCGTAGCGCAGCGCCAGGGCCACGTTGCCGCCGACCGTCTTCCACGGCAGCAGCCGCGGGGCCTGGAACACGAGCCCCGCGCCGCGGCCCGGCACCGGCTCGGCCCCGGCGACGCGGACCGTGCCGGCGCTCGGGTGCTCGAACCCCGCTATGAGCCGCAGCAGGGTGCTCTTGCCGCAGCCGGACGCCCCCACCAGCACCAGGAAGGTGCCGGCGGGGACGGTGAGGCTGAGCGGGCCGAGCGCGGTCACCGGGCCGTAGCGGTGCTCGACGTCCCGGATCTCGACGGCCGCTTCAGGAGGTGAGGACACCTGGGAGTCCCTTGGTGTAGATGGCCTTCTCGACGACCGCTGCGTCCGGTACGGAGTCGATCTTGTTCTGCGCCTTGAGGAACTGGGCCGCGGCGAGCAGGTTCTTGGCCAGGTCCCCGACCTTGCCGTCGGTGCCGAGCCACTCCGAGGTGGACAGGTCGGCCGGCTTGAGGAACACGCCCTGGCTCAGCTGGTGCTCGGCGTCGGCGGCGGTGATGTTGAGCTCCTTGGCCACCGCCTCGGCGGCCGCGCCGGGCTGGCCGGCGATGATGTCGAGCGCCTTCGCCTCGGCCTTGCGCCAGGCGTCGACGGCGTCCGGGTGCGCGGTCGCGAACGCGGTGGACACGACGCCGAGGTCGAGCGTCGGCTTGCCCGCGGTGGCCAGCTCGCGGCTGGAGACGAGCACCTTGCCGGTCTTCTTGAGCTCGTCCAGCGACGGCAGCCAGGTGTAGGCCGCGTCGAGGTCGCCGCGGGTCCACGCGGCCTGGATGTCCTGCGGCTCCAGGTCGACGATGGTCAGCTCGGACTCCTTGACGCCGGCCCGGTCCAGCGCGGCGAGCAGGCTGTAGTGCGCGGTGGAGGCGAACGGCGTGGCGACCTTGTGCCCGCGCAGGTCGGCGACGGTGGCGATGTTCGTGCCGTTGCGGGCCACGAGCGCCTCGTTGTCGCCGGCCACGTCGAGGACGAAGGCGACCTGGTACGGGATGTTGAGCGGGGCCGACAGCCCGCGCGCGACCGGGCTGGAGCCGATGGCCGCGATGTCGACGCTACCGGCGACGAACGCCGTATTGATGCTGGCGCCGGAGTCGAACTTGGTCCACGTGATCTTGTAGTCCGGCAGCGCCTTCTCGAGCAGGCCCTGGTTCTTCACGATCAGGTCGCCGCTGGGGAAGGCCTGGTACGCGATCCGGATGGTCTTCTCGCTCTTGTCCGGGCTCCCACCGGCGGCACCGTTGCCGCACGCGGCGAGCAGAGCGGTGGCGACGGCGAGGACCGCGAGACGCTTGATTCGCAAGGGGATTCCTTCAGTCAGCTTCGGCCGCGCCACGGGATGAGGCGCTGTTCGATGAGCCGGAGCACGCCGTCGATGGCGAGCCCGGAGAGTCCGATGGCGAAGAGGCCGAGCACCACCACGTCGGTCTGCGAGTAGCGCTGGGCGTCGCGGACCATGCCGCCGATGCCCGGGACGCCGTTGATGGTCTCGGCCGCCACGACGGAGGAGTACGCGATGCCGACCGCGAGCCGGATGCCGGTGAAGATCTCCGGCAGGGCGCTGGGCAGGACCACGTCGCGGACGGCCTCCCAGCGCCCGGCGCCGAGCGCGCGGACCGCCTCGACGAGCGCGGCCGGCGCCGAGCCGACGGCCGACGCGGTCGCCACCGCCACGGGCGGGAGCGCGGCGATGGACAGCAGCCACAGCTTCGGCGTCTCGTCGATGCCGAACCAGATGATGAAGAGGCTGAAGTACGCCAGCGGCGGCAGCGCCCGCACGAACGTGACCACCGGCTCGGCGACGACCCGGACCCAGGTGACGGTGCCCATCACGACCCCGGCGAGCAGGCCGCCCGCGACGCCGATGGCCGAGCCGATGAGGATGCGGCGCAGGCTCACGCCCAGGTGCTCGATGAGCGTGTGGCCGCTGTAGCCGTCGGTCGAAGTCTGCACGAGCCGGTGCCACACGGCGGCCGGGGCGGGGATGAACGCCGGGTTGTGCATGAGCGTGGCGGTGACCTGCCACAGCACGCCCAGCGTCACGATCGGGACGAGCCGCAGCCCCCAGGCCCTCGTGGCCCGCGGCGCGGTCTGGACGGCGGCCGTCATCCGAGATCGAAGACGGCGGTCGCGCCGAGCACGAGCAGCAGCGAGGTGACGGCGACGACGGCGAGCGAGACGCGGCGCCGCGTCTCGGTCTCCGGGTTCTCGGACATGGGGGCTCCCGGGGTTCTGGGCACGGGGAATCGCCCGGCGGCGGCCGGGTCACGGGTGCTTCGGGCGGCGAGGGGTGCGGCGGTCAGACGGCTCGGGCCGGACACAGGCACGCGCAGGTCCGGCAGCAGTCGACGTACCGCCGACTGGTCAACCGGAGCGAATTCATGCCGATACGGTAGACAACAGGAGCGCCGTCGGTCAATCCCCTATCTATCCGATAGAGAATTGGGCACGGGTCGGGCCCCCGGAGACGGGCCCACCTTGCGGGAGCAGTCCGGGTGCGGTCCCAGGGCCCCGTTCAAGGCCTGCGGGCGCGGTCCGATGGAGGGGCCGTGAGGTCGACTGCCCGAACGAAGCCCCGGGACGAGCCCGACGGCGAGTTCCGCCGGGTCGCCGGCCGGGCGATCAGCGCCATGTTCATCGTCGGCGGGCTGCTCACCCTCCTGCTGCCGCTGACGCTGTCCGGGACGGCCGCGCTCGTGGTCGGCATCGTCGGCGCCGTCGCCGTGGTCGCCGGGTTCCTGCTGTGGCGCCTGCCCTGGCATCGCTGGCCCCGCCGTGCCTCGCTGTGGACGGTCGTGCCCGCGCTGCTGCTGCTCGGGGTGGGCAACTGGGCGGAGCCGGACCCGTACCTCGCCGCCATCCTCTACTTCCTGCTCGCCGTCTGGGTCGGCACCGCCCAGCGGCGCGGCACCACCCTCGCGCTCAGCCCCGCCCTCGCGATCGCGTACTGGACGCCGCTGGCGATCACGTCGCACGCGCCCGGGCTGGAGCGCTCGGTGTTCTACGTCACCGCCACGTGCGTGCTGGCCGGCGAGTCCGTCGGCTGGATCACCGCGCGGCTGCACGACGTCCAGCGGCGGCTGCGCGAGCAGGCCCTGACCGAGCAGGCGTGCACCGACCAGCTGACCGGGCTGCCGAGCCGGGCGCTGCTGCTGGAGCGGGCCGAGCAGGTGCTGCTCGCGGCCGACCGCCGCGGCGGGTCCGGCGCGCTGCTGCTCATCGACCTCGACCGGTTCCGGGAGGTCAACGACACGCTCGGGCACCACAACGGGGACCTGCTGCTGCGGCAGGTCGCGGGGCGGCTCACCGCGGTGCTGCGCGAGCGTGCCACGGTGGCCCGGCTGGGCGGGGACGAGTTCGCGGTACTGCTGCCGGACATCGACGGCCCGCAGGACGCGATCGCCGCCGCGACCGAGATCACCGCCGCGCTCGACGAGCCGTTCGTGCTCGGGGGCCTGTCGCTGGAGGTGGACAGCAGCATCGGCGTGGCCGTGTACCCGGACCACGCCCGGAACTGCGCCGAGCTGCTGCAGCGCGCGGACGTGGCGATGTACGCGGCCAAGGAGGGCCACGAGCACCACGTCGTCTACGCCCCCCGCTTCGACCGCCACAACCCCTACCGCCTCGCACTGCTCGGCCAGCTCCGCCGCGCGATCGCCGCCGGCGAGCTCGTCATCTTCTACCAGCCCAAGGCCGACGCCGGCACCGGCCGGGTGCTCGGCACCGAGGCCCTGGTCCGCTGGCAGCACCCCGAGCACGGCCTGCTCGGCCCGAACGAGTTCATCCCCCTCGCCGAGACGACGGGCCTGATCCGGCAGCTCACCTCGTACGTCCTCGAGACCGCCCTGCGCGACTGCCACGCCTGGCGCGCGGCCGGCCACGACATCTGCGTGTCGGTGAACGTGTCCGCCCGCTGCCTGCTCGACCTGGAGCTGCCCGAGGAGATCCGCCGTCGGGCCTTGGAGCACGACGTCCCGCCCGACCGGCTCGTCGTGGAGATCACCGAGAGCGTCATCATGACCGACCCGGACCGCGCCCTGGAGGTGCTCGACCGCCTGCACGCCCTCGGCGTGCGCCTGTCGATCGACGACTTCGGCACCGGCTACTCGTCGCTGGCGTACCTCAAGAACCTCCCCGTGCAGGAGCTCAAGGTCGACCGCTCCTTCGTCACCCACATGCGCGAGCGCGCCAGCGAGCTCGCGATCGTGCGCTCCACCGTGGAGCTCGGGCACAACCTGGGCATGCGCGTGGTCGCCGAGGGCGTCGAGGACGCGGCCACGTGGGCGCAGCTGCACGCCCTGGGCTGCGACGAGATCCAGGGCTACTACCTGGGCCGCCCGATGCCCTCGGGCGAGGTGGTGACCTGGCTCGGCACCCGCGCACCGGCCGCCCGCACCGCGACGGCGCTCGGCGCCCGCTGACGCCGGGGCGTGCCGGGGCGTGCCGGGGGGCGCGCGGCGGCCCGCTCGCCCCCCGGGCTGCTCAGACCCCCGCGCCGGCCCTCGGGGCGGGGGGCGGTGCCGGCTCCTCGTCGTCCGCGGGGCCCGGGGTGTGGTCGTCGACCATGGTGCGCTCGTCGAACGGCAGGCGGCCCGCCAGGACCTCGTCGCAGCGGGCGCGGTCGAAGTCGTGCGTCCACCGGCCGATCAGGATCGTGGCCACCGCGTTGCCCGCGAAGTTCGTCAGGGCCCGCGCCTCCGACATGAAGCGGTCGATGCCCACGATCAGGCCCACGCCGTCGACGAGCTCGGGGCGGTGCGCCTGCAGGCCGCCCGCGAGGGTCGACAGGCCGGCACCCGTCACGCCCGCGGCGCCCTTCGACGCGATGATCATGAAGAGCAGGAGGGAGATCTGCTGGGGGATGCTCAGCGGCCGGCCGAGCGCGTCGGCGATGAACAGCGACGCCATGGTCAGGTAGATCGCGGTGCCGTCGAGGTTGAAGGAGTAGCCGGTCGGCACGGTCAGGCCGACGACCGTGCGCGAGACGCCGGCGTGCTCCATCTTGGCGATGAGCCGCGGCAGCGCGGACTCCGACGACGAGGTGCCCAGGATGAGCAGGAACTCCCGCGCGAGGTACTTCAGCAGCAGCAGGATGTTCACCCCGGCCACCGCGCGCAGGATGACGCCGAGCACCACGAACACGAAGATCGCGCAGGTCAGGTAGAAGCCGGCCATGATCTGCAGCAGGCTCTCGATGGCGCTCCAGCCGCCGGCCCCGACGACCGCCGCGATGGCGCCGAACGCGCCGATCGGCGCCAGCCACATGATCATGGCGAGGACGCGGAAGACGAGCTTCTGCAGGTGACCGATGCCGGCCAGGATCTTCTGGCCCGACTCGCCGATCGCGTGCAGGGCGAAGCCGGTCAGCAGCGCCACGAGCAGCGCCTGCAGCACCTGGCCCGAGGTCAGCGACGAGAAGAAGCTGGTCGGGATGACGCCGAGCAGGAAGTCGGTCGTCGAGCCGGAGCCGCTCTGCGCCTGCTTCTCCGCGGCCGCCTTCGCCGCCGCGGTCAGGTGCAGGTTCGCGCCGGGCTGCAGGATGTTGCCCACGACGAGGCCGATCGCGAGCGCCACGGTCGACATGACCAGGAAGTAGCCCAGGGCCAGGCCGCCGACCCGGCCGACCCGGGCCAGCCGGCGCACCGAGCCGATGCCGAGCACGATCGTGCAGAAGATGATCGGGCTGATCATCATCCGGATGAGGCTGACGAAGCCGGTGCCGAGGGGCTTCATCTTCAGCGCCGCCTCGGGCGCGAGGAGGCCGAACGCGGCGCCGGCGACGACCGCGACGATCACGGCCAGATACAGCAGATGGGTTCGGTCGCGCCGCCGGGCGGGGGCGGCCGCGGTGGTGTCTGGGGGCGTCATACCGCGAGCATGGGAGCCGAAGTGACCGGGGTCACCATTAAGTACATTGCGTACATGTCCCCGCGCCGTTGGAGCCTCGCCCGTCAGCTGCTCGGCCTCCAGCTGACCGTCATCACCGTGCTCGTCGCCGGCACCCTCGGCGGCGCGTACGTGCAGGCCGAACGGGCCAGCCTCGACGCCGCCCGGCAGAAGGTCCTCGGCATCGCGTGGAGCGTCGCCGACTCGCCCGCCGTGCGCGACGGGCTCGCGGCCCCTGACCCGACCGCCGTCCTGCTGCCGCTGGCCGACCAGCTCAACCGCGACGCCGAGACCGACTTCGTGGTCATCATGACGACGGGCGGCATCCGGTACACCCATCCGGACCGCCGCCAGATCGGCGGGCACTTCCTCGGCACCATCGACCCCGCGGCCCAGGGCCGCCCCCTCACCGAGACCTACACGGGCACGCTCGGCCCGTCGATGCGGGCCGTCGTCCCGGTGCGCGCCGCGGACCGGATCGCCGGGCTGGTCTCGGTCGGCATCCGGCTCACCTCGGTCGCCCGCCAGGTCCGCGGCCGCATCCCGTCGCTGCTCGTGACCGCCGCGCTGGCGATGCTGCTCGCCGGGGCCGGCTCCTGGCTGGTGAGCCGGTGGCTGCGCCGGCAGACCCACGACCTCGGGCCGGCGGAGCTGGCGCGGATGTACGAGTTCTACGACGCCGTCCTGCACGCCGTGCGCGAGGGCCTGCTCCTGCTCGACCGGCACGGCCGCCTGCTGCTCGCCAACGACGAGGCCCGGCGACTGCTCGCGCTCGGCGAGGACGCGCTGGGCCGGCCGATCGGCGCGGCCGGGCTGCCCGCCGCGCTCGGCGGTGCGCTGGCCGAGGGCCGGGCCCGCACCGACGAGCTCCACCTGGCCGGCGACCGGGTGCTCGTCATCAACCAGGCGCCCGCGAGCACCGCCGGCGCCGGCGCGCCGCTCGGCACCGTGGTGACCCTGCGCGACCACACCGACCTGCAGGCGCTCACCGGCGAGCTCGACTCGGTGCGCGGCTTCGCCGAGTCGCTGCGCGCCCAGGCTCACGAGGCCGCGAACCGCCTGCACACCATGCTCTCCCTCATCGAGCTGGGCCGCACCGGGGAGGCGATCGAGTTCGCCGCCAACGAGCTCGCGGTCGCGCAGCGGCTCACCGACCGGGTGGTGGGGGCCGTGCGCGAGCCGGTGCTGGCGGCGCTGCTGCTCGCCAAGGCCGCGCAGGCCGCCGAGCGCGGCGTGGACCTCGAGGTCGCGGCCGATGCGGAGGTACCTGAGTCAGCCCTGCCACCCGGCGACCTCGTGACGATCGTGGGCAACCTGCTCGACAACGCCATCGACGCCGCCGTCGCCGCCCCGCCCCCGCGCCGGGTCGAGTTCGCCGCGCTGCACCGCGACGGCACGCTGGTGCTGCGCGTGGCCGACAGCGGCCCCGGCCTCGACCCCGCCGACGTCACCCACGCCTTCGAGCGCGGCTGGTCGACGAAGCCCGCGGCCGGAGCGCTCATGGGCCGCGGCCTCGGCCTGGCCCTCGCCGGGCAGGCGGTGCACCGCCACGGCGGCGGCATCGACGTGGACGGGGCCGCGTTCACCGTCCGGCTGCCGATGCGCACCGCGGCGGTCGCGCCGTGATCCGGGTGCTCGTGGTCGAGGACGAGCCCATCGCGGCCGATGCCCACGTGATGTACGTCGAGCGCGTCCCCGGCTTCGCGGTGGCGGCCCGGGCCGCGACGGCCGCGGAGGCGCTGCGCGTGCTCGTGAAGGAGCGGGTGGACCTGGTCCTGCTGGACATGAACCTTCCGGACATGCACGGGATGGACCTGGTGCGCGCGATGCGGGCGGGCGGCCACCCCGCCGACGTGATGGCCGTGACCTCGGCCCGGGACCTGGACGTCGTGCGCGCCGCGGTGTCGCAGGGGATCGTGCACTACCTGCTCAAGCCGTTCGCCTTCGCCGCGCTGCGGGAGAAGCTGGAGCGGTACCGGCAGTACCGGACCCAGATCGCGCGCACGGAGTCCGTCGCGGACCAGGGCGAGGTCGACGGGCTGCTGCAGACCCTGCACGGCCAGTCCCCGAACCACCTGCCGAAGGGCATGAGCCCCGAGTCGCTGGCGGCCGTCGCGGACCTGATCCGCACGGCGTCCGGCGGCCTCTCCTCCGCCGAGGTGGCCCGGTCGCTGCAGGCCTCACGGGTCACCGCGCGGCGGTATCTTGAATATCTGGCCGAGCGCGGCGCCGCGGCCCGCCACCTGCGCTACGGCACCGGCGCGGGCCGCCCGGAGGTGGAGTACCGATGGATACCGTGATGCGCGAGGAGCTGCGGCACCGCCGGGACGCGGCCGCGGCCGAGATCGTCGCGCTCGAGGCCGACCTGCGCGCCGTGTTCGAGGCGTCCCGCGAGTCCAACGCCGACGACGAGCACGACCCCGAGGGCAGCACCATCGCCTACGAGCGCGCCCAGCTCACCGCGGTCCTGGACGCCACCCGCCGGCGCCTCGCCGACCTCGACGACGCCCTGGCTCGCCTGGACGCGGGCACCTACGGCGTCTGCGAGCGCTGCGGCCGCCCGATCCCGCCCGAGCGCCTGCTGGCCCGCCCGGCCGCCCGCACCTGCGTCGCCTGCGCCTGAACACGCAGCACGGCCGGTCACCCCTCCACAGGAGACCGGCCGTGCTGCTGCTGCGGGGTCGTCACGCCGGGGCGGTCAGTTCGCGGCCTCGAGCTCGGCGTTGCTGCCGCTGAACGTCGTGGCGCCGGCGAAGCCGGAGGCGAAGCGCTCCTTGAGCGCGTCGAACCCGGCGAACTGGGCCTGGTGCGAGGACTCGGAGCCCTCGGCGGCGAAGACGTGGTCGTCGACGGACGCGTCGTGGGAGTAGTTGGTGTAGTCGTCCGACTCGTAGTGCACGGCGCCGGGGGCGTCGTACTCGACGTGGTGGCCCTGCGAGAAGGCGGTGGACTCGGCCGCGGAGTGGCCCTGCTCGTACACGCCGAACTGGCTGCTGAAGTCGGCCTCGGAACCCGCGGCCTGGTGCATCTGGTCCAGCTCGCCGCTCTCCTGGCCGGCCTCGTACTGCCCGTAGTCGACGTCGCTCATGTCTCTATCTCCCTGCTGCGGAATGTTCGTGTCGCTGTTGAGAAGAACGTTAGGGCGCCCCGGAACGCGTCAAATCCCGGAAACGTGCCACCCGCCGGCGCACCTAGACTGCTTCGCATGGTGTTCGCCGGAGTTGCCTGGACCGCCGACGGGTACGAGATCGAGGTGGCCGGCGAGGACGGCCGGACGCTCGCGCGGCTGCGGGCGCGGACCCCGGGCGAGGTCGTCGCGGCGCTGCTGGCCGTCGGGCGCGACGTCGCCGTGGTCTTCGACAGCACCAACGGCACCGTCGAGGGGGGACTGCTGGGCGCCGGTTTCCAGGTGTACCGCGCCGACCCGGCCCAGCTGCCCGGGCGCCCCGCGTTCGGCTCGGTCACCGCGGCCGCGCTCGCCGACGCCGGCCGCCGGTCCGCGGCCGGCCTCGCGCGCATCGCGCCCGGCGGCGGGGCGATCGACGGGCGCGGCGAGGAGTACAGCCGCGGCATCGCGGCCAGCGCGGCGGCCGAGGCGGCGCTGGCCCGCTCGGGAAGGTTCCTCGCGCACGGGGCCCGGGACCGGCCGCAGATCGCGCTCACGTTCGACGACGGGCCCTGCCCGCCGTACACCCGCGGGGTCCTCGACGTCCTCGAGCGCTACGACGTGCGCGCCACGTTCTTCTGCGTCGGGTTGCACGCCGCCGCGCACCCGGACGAGGTGGCCCGCACCGTCGACAGTGGACACCTCGTGGCCAACCACTCGTGGTCGCACCCGTTCCTGCCCGACCTCTCGCGGCCCGAGCTCGCCGGGCAGGTCGAGCGGACGAGCGAGGCGCTGGCGCGGGCGGGCGCGGCGGCCTCGGCGTACTTCCGGCCGCCGTACGGCTCCCGCACGCCCGAGGTGCTCGGCTGGCTCGCCGCGCAGGGGTCGGTGGTCACGCTGTGGGACGTGGAGTCCAGCGACTGGGCGTGCCCGGGGGCGGACGCGATCGCCCGCCGGACCCTCGACAGGGCCACGGCGGGCTCGATCGTCCTGCTGCACGACGGGGGCGGCGACCGCTCCCAGACCGTGGAGGCGCTGCCGGCCATCATCGAGTCACTGCTGAGCGACGGCTACGACCTGGTCACCGTCGACCGCATCGCCCAGGCCCGGTGCTAGTAGGGCTTTGTTAGGTTTGTCGATGTCTGTTGCGGCGTAACGGTTTGAGCTTTTGGTGGCAGGTGGGGCATGCGCCGGTCCAGGTTGCGAGCAGGAGTTGCAGCTCGTGGATGACCTTGTAGAGGGTCAGGCCGGCGCATCCGCTTTTGGGTCGAGTCGCAGTGTGGTGATGAACAGGTGCGCGGCGGTGACGAGGGTGACGTGGCGGTGCCAGCCGGTGAAGGAGCGGCCTTCGAAGTGGTCGAGGCCGAGGCTGGTTTTGAGTTCGCGGTAGTCGTGTTCGATCCGCCAGCGGATCTTTGCGTGGCGGATCAGGCCGGCGGCTGGGGTGTCGGCGTCCTGGCTGGACAGCCAGTAGGTGGCGGGTTCGTCCTCGGTGTCGGGCCATTCGGCGATCAGCCACCGTTCGGGCAGGGTGCCGTCGGGGTCGCGGGTGATGCGGTGCCCGGCCGGACGGACCCGTAGGAACACGAATTGTGAGGTGAGGGTGCCTTTGCTGCCTTCGCGCCAGGAGACGGTGATCGCCGCGGCGCGGCCGGTGTCCTGGACGTGCTGGGCGAGGCTGATCGCATCGTCGGGGTAGTCCGGGCGGGTGCGGGTCGGTGGGCGGCCCCGTCCGGACCAAGTGCGTGGCACGGGTGTTGCGTCGGCGGGGTGGGCGAGGGTTTCGCCTTTGACCTGGACGCTGTAGGAGATGCCGCGTTCGTCGAGGGCGGCCCGGAACGGGCCGCTGTCGCCGTAGCCGGAGTCCGCGGCCACCAATGGTGGCCGCAGCCCGTGCTCGGCGAGCCCGTCGAGCATTTCGATCGCCAGCATCCACTTCGGACGGTGACCCTCATCGTCCGGGATCGCGGACTTGCGGCGCCGTTGCCGCGCCGCCTCGGTCACCGCCTCGACATCGACCTCAACGGCAGCGGGCGCGGCCGGCACGGCGGCCCGCGGGGCGTTCTTCAACGTCTTACGCCGTTTGGCTTTGGCGGCTTGCACCGCTGCCGGTCCGGCTTTGGTCACGTCCCACGACTCGGGCAGGAACAACCGCCAATCGAGGGGGCACGACGCCGTATCGGTGACCGCGTGGACACTCACCCCGATCTGACAGTTGGCGACCTTCCCCAGCGTGCCGGAGTACTGCCGGGCCACCCCTGGCGAGCCGGCACCGTCCTTCGGGAACCCGGTGTCGTCGATCGCCCACGCGGCCGGCTCGATCAGCTCGACCGCCCGGGCGGCCAGCCGCGCCCGCACCGCCGCCGTGTCCCAGGTCGAGGTCGTCACGAACTGCTGCAACCCCTGATGATCCACCCCCAGCCGTGCCGCCATCGGCTGCATCGACTTACGCCGCCCGTCCAGCAACAACCCACGCAGATACGTCTCACCCTTCGCCCGCTGATCCGACCGAGACAAAGACGCGAACACGTCGGCCGCGAACGCCTCAAGGCGTTGCCGCACAAGCGAAAGCTCATCAGGGGTCACCAAAACATGAAACTACCCGCACCCGCCCAGCGACCCCACGACACGCCGAACCTAACAAAGCCCTACTAGGCGTCGGACTTCGGCAGGCCCGGCGGGTTCACCAGCGAGGTCGGCACGGCCTCGGTCTCGAGGTTGTACGCGGCGAGCCACTGCTGGTACTGGCCGTTCTGGATCAGGTAGTTGATGGCGTCGGCCACGGCCTTGATGAGCCCGTTGTCCTTCTTGGTGGTCGCGGCGATCAGCCCCTGCAGCGACTCGCCCGCGCCCGAGTAGACCCCGGCGTTGCGCACGGCGTCGGCGGTGCCCTGGGTCTGGGTGATCTGGAAGGCGATGCTGGGGTTCGGGCCGAAGTACGCGTCGATCTGCCCGGACACGAGGGCCTTGAACGTGCTCGGCGTGTCGGCGAAGTACTTGATGTCGAGCGTCTTGCCCGCGGCCTTGAGCTTGTCCTGCCAGGCGACCAGGATCTTCTCCTGGTTGGTGCCCGCGCCGACGGCGACCTTGAGCCCGGCGAGCTTCGTGTAGTCCTTGCCGAAGGTCCAGGTGTTGCTCGCCTTCACCGCGAAGCCGAGGTTGTCCTGGCGGTAGGAGGCGAAGTCGTACTTCTCCTTGCGCTGCTCGGTGTCGGTGATGTTCGAGAAGCCGACCTCGTTGCGGCCCGAGTCGATGCCGACGAACAGATTGTCCCAGGTGTCGTTGTTGAACTCGGGCTTCAGGCCGAGCACGGCGGCGACGAGACGGCCGAGGTCGGGCTCGGCGCCGGTGACGGTCTTGTCGTCGTCGCCGACGAGGGCCAGCGGCGGGAAGCCGGTGGGCAGGGCGCCGATGCCGATCGTGAGCTTGCCGTCGGCCTTGATCGCATCCGGTACCTCGTCGGCGATGTTCTGCTGCTTGGCGACCTTGAGCTCGGCGGGCTTCCCGATGCCCTTCGCCTGCGCCCCGATGCTCACCGTGCCCGGGTTCTGCCCGTCGGACTCGGCCTGGGCCCCGGTGCCGCAGCCGGCCAGCAGGACCAGGGACAGTAACGCTGCCGCGCGCTTCATGGCTCTCCTTGGGGTTACAGCACTTTGGCGAGGAACTCGCGAGTGCGGGACTGTTGGGGGTTGGCGAGCACCTCGGCCGGCGGCCCCTGCTCGACGATCACGCCCTCGTCGATGAAGACGACGGTGTCGGCGACCTCGCGGGCGAAGCCGATCTCGTGGGTGACGATGACGAGCGTGGTGCCGGCCTCGGCCAGCCGCCGGATCACCGACAGCACCTCGCCCACGAGCTCGGGGTCGAGCGCGGACGTGGGCTCGTCGAACAGCAGCAGGCTCGGCTCCAGCGCCAGGGCCCGGGCGATCGCGACGCGCTGCTGCTGGCCGCCGGACAGCTGCCTCGGGTAGGCGTCGCCGCGGTCGCCGAGCCCGACCTGGGCCAGCAGCCCGATCGCCCGCTCCTGCGCCCGGGGCTTGTTGTGGGCCACGAGCGGCTCGGCGACGTTGTCGCGGGCGGTCAGGTTCGGGAACAGGTTGAAGCTCTGGGCCACGAAGCCGATCCGGGTGCGCTGGCGCCGTACCGCCCGCTCGGGAAGCTCGTGCAGGTGCGTGCCGCGGACCTCGACCCCGATGAGCTCGCCGTGCACGGCGACGTAGCCGAGGTCGGGCCGCTCGAGGTGGTTGATGGTGCGCAGCAGCGTCGACTTGCCCGAGCCCGACGGCCCCAGGATCGCGACCGTCTCGCCGGGGCGGACGGTCAGGTCGACGCCCTTGAGCACCTCCCGCGGCCCGAACGACTTGTGCACGTTGCGGATCTCCAGCGCCGGCCCGGCCATCAGAACCCCCTCCGCGCGGTGCCCCGGGCGAAGTACCGCTCGACGTAGTGCTGCACGACGGACAGGGCGGCGGTCATGACGAGGTACCAGGCCGCGCCGACGATGAGGATCGGCACCAGCGACTCGGGGTGGCGCGACTCCAGCACGAAGACCGCGCCGAACAGGTCCAGCAGCGACACGTAGTACACCAGCGAGCTGGCCTTGATCAGGCCGATCAGCTGGTTGCCGTACGCCGGGACGATCGAGCGCAGCGCCTGGGGGAGCACGATCCGGCGCAGCTGCCGCGCCTTGGACAGCCCGAGCGCGGTGGCCGCCTCGATCTGGCCGTGCTCGACGGACAGGATGCCGCCGCGGATGACCTCGGCCGCGTAGGCCGCCTCGTTCAGGCTCAGCGCGATGACGCCGATGGCCAGCGGGGTCAGGCTGCTCGTCTGCACCTCGGCGAAGACGGGGCCCCAGGGGATGCCGACGCCGAGGCGGGGGTAGAAGTACGAGAAGTTGAAGGTGATGATCAGCAGCAGGGGCAGCGGCAGGGCGCGGAAGAACCACACATAGGCCCAGGCCAGCCCGCCGAGGAGCGGGTTGCTCGACAGCCGCCCGAGCGCGACGACCACGCCGAGCAGCAGCCCGAAGACCGCGCTGAGCCCGACGACCTGCAGCGTGACCACGACGCCGTCGAGGATCGACTCGCGGGTGAAGAACGACCAGAACTTGGGCCACTCGTAGTGCTCGTTGGTGAACACGCCCACGACGAACTGGGCGAGCACGACCAGCACGGCGGCGCTGACGGCCCACCGCCACGGCCGCAGCCGCGGGGTGACCCGGCGCTGGGCCAGGATCGGGTCGAATCGGTCCTTCGGGGGCGACGGCAGGGTTGCGGTCTCGCTCATGCGAGTGCTCCATCCGGGTACGGCCGGGTTGCTGGAGAGTGCGACGGGGGGCGACGGCGCAGGGCCGGTCGCGGGAGGCGTCAGGCCGAACGGTGAGCGCGACACTGCGCGGCGTTCATGGCATCGCCCCTTCGTCGACGCGGACGCCGTGGTCGCATCCGCTTACCGGGCAACTTAAGGAGCGCGGTGCTAACTTGTCAATCCCTATCGGAAAACTAGTATTTAGGACGGCGGGCCATCGCGCGGGCGGCGGTCCATGGTGGACGGGTCAGCAGGCGGGCGCGGTGCCACCGGTCCATGATTCACGCTCGCGGCGGCGGGTATGCAACAGGTGTTCGAGAAGGAGGAGTATCGTGACCGACCGCAACCCCGAGAAGGACCCGGCGGACTGGGTGACCGGCGACGAGCCGATGACCGGCCCGCAGGAGTCCTACCTGCACACCCTCGCCCGCGAGGCGGGCGAGAACGTGCCGGAGGACCTGACCAAGGCCGAGGCGTCGGAGCTGATCGACGAGCTGCGGCAGGAGACCGGCCGCGGCTGACCCCCGCGCCGCCCTGCCGTGGCGGCCGCTTTAACGCCGCGTTTGCAGATCCTTATTTCTCGTCCCCGCGGTTGACATGCGGGGATCGTGCAACTTCGATGGTGTCTGTCCGGATGCGTGGGGCGGTCCGCCAGCCGCTCCCACGCCCGGGCTTACTCGCAGCGTTGCGCGCCCGGTGCGCAGGGTGCCGCGGCTTGGTCGCGGTCGGGGTTGGCTGGAGGCCTGATGCGACCTGCTTCGCGTTCGTGGCGCGACCGTGCCGGGGTGCGGTCCGGCCGGCGGCGGCTGGCTGTCGGAGGTGCGGCGCTGCTCGTCGCGGTCGGCGGGGTCACGGCCGCCGTGCTCGTCCCCGCGCAGGCGGCGGCCGGCGGCACCATCGTCGGTGCCGGCTCCGGGCGCTGCCTCGACGTGGTCGGGCAGAGTCACGCCGACAAGACCGGCGTCAACATCTACGACTGCAAAGGGCAGGACAACCAGGCGTGGACGTTCACGGCGGCGGGGGAGCTGCGCGTGTACGCCTCCCCGAAGTGCCTCGACGTCGAGGGGCAGGACACCACCTCGCCGGCGAGGCTGCAGATCTACACGTGCAACGGCGGCGCCAACCAGCGGTGGCGCATCAACGCCGACGGGAGCATCGTCGGCGTGCAGTCGGGGCTGTGCCTCGACGTCGACGGGGCGGGGACCGCGAACAGCACGCCGGTGAACCTCTGGACCTGTAACGGGCAGAGTAATCAGCAGTGGCGGACGAGCCTGGGCTCCGGGGACACGCAGGCGCCGACTGTCCCGGGGAATCCGCGGGTCAGCGGCCTGGTGTGCGACGCCGTCACGTTCTCGTGGGACGCGGCGAGCGACAACGTCGGGGTCGCGTTCTACGACGTGTACCACGACGGGCAGCTCATGAAGTCGGTACCGGGGACGACCCTGTCGACCGGGCTGACCGTCGTCGCCGGGGTCACCTGGGGGCTCTACGTCAACGCGCGGGACGCCGCCGGGAACGTCTCGCAGGCGAGCACGACGGTGCCCGTCACGCCGCCGCAGTGCCAGCCCGACTCGCAGGCGCCGACGGCTCCCGGGAGCCTCACGGCGACCGCGAGCGGCACGTCGGTCAGCCTGGCGTGGGCGGCGGCCTCGGACAATGTTGGCGTGCGGGCGTACGACATCTATCGCGACAACGCGAAGGTCGCCACGGTCACGGGCGCCACCGCGACGACGTTCATCGACAGCGCGCTGGCACCGAGCACGACCTACCGGTACTACGTCGTGGCCCGCGACGCCCAGGCCAACGTCTCGCCGCACAGCAACACGGCGACCGTCACCACCGGCGCGAGCTGCGGCAGCCCGGTGTGCGCGGTGACGCAGGTCGGCACCGACAGCGACATCCCGTGGGGGCTGGTCACGCTGCCCGACGGCAGCATCCTCTACACGCGGCGCGACGCCCACGACATCGTCAAGCTCAACCCGGCGACGGGCGCGAAGACCGCTGTGGGCGCGGTCCCGAACGTCGAGAACACCGACGGCGAGGGCGGGCTGCTCGGCTTGGCGATCGCGAGCACCTTCGCGACCGACCACTGGCTCTACATCATGCATACCTCGCCGACCGACAACCGCATCGTGCGCATCCAGCTCGACGGCGACCGGCTCGGCACCGAGCAGGTGCTGCTCAGCGGCATCCTGCGCAACAAGTTCCACGACGGCGGGCGGCTGCGCTTCGGGCCCGACGGCAAGCTCTACGCGGCCACCGGTGACGCGCAGAACGGCGACAACGCGCAGAACACCGGCAGCCTCAACGGCAAGGTCCTGCGGCTCAACCCGGACGGGTCGGTGCCGTCGGACAACCCGTTCGGCAACTACGTGTGGAGCTACGGTCACCGCAACCCGCAGGGTCTCGCGTTCGACTCGCAGGGCCGGCTCTGGGAGCAGGAGTTCGGCAACTCGATCATGGACGAGACGAACCTGATCACGCGGGGCGGCAACTACGGCTGGCCCGCCTGCGAGGGGACGTCGGGGACCTGCGGCACCGCCGGGTACATCGCGCCGAAGCGGACGTACCCGACGGCCGAGGGCTCCTGCTCCGGGCTGACCGTCGTGCGCGACGTCGTCTACATCGCGTGCGAGCGCGGGACCAGGCTCTACCGCGCCCCGATCGGCGGCACCGGGCTGCAGACGCCGCAGGTGTACTTCAACGGCACCTACGGCCGCCTGCGCACCGTCGAACCCGCTCCGGACGGCGGCCTCTGGCTGACCACGTCCAACCTCGGCGACAAGGACAGCATCCCGAACAACAGCGACGAGAAGCTCTTCCACGTGCAGCTCGGCTGACCCGCGGGCGACGATGGGCGGGCGGCGGCCGGAAGGGTAGGCTCTGATCATCGTCACCGACCCGTTCCAGCGCCTGTGTCCCGCCGCGGTGATCTTCCCGGCGGGCCGCGTTGGCTGAGCGGACGCCCCGCGGGATCGTGGACACGCTCGCGGACGCGCAACGGTGGCGGCTGCCCGCCGCCGCGTGGATTCTGCTCGACGGGCTCGCCGCCCGCGTCGACCGGGCGCTGCGCGACGACGATCCGGCCGCGCTGCGGGATGCCCACCAGCGCCTCGAACTGCTGCGGCCCGGCTCGACGCCTTCGATCGGCGGCCACGGTACGTCGCTGTGCCCGCCCGCCCTCGCGGAGAAGATCGACACGCTCATCCGCCGCGTGCGCGCCGGCATTTCCTGACCCCTCGTCGACCCCCTCGCAAGACATCAGCACATGCGGATGTGTTCTAGGGTCGCGTCATGATGCGACGACGCGTGAATCGATGGCTGGCGGCCACGGCCTCCGGCGCGCTCCTGGTCACCGCCGCGGGCACTGCGGCGCACGCGGCGCCGCCGCCGGTGCCGGACGGGCTGCGGCCGGTGCAGGTGCGCCAGTCGCTGCTCGGCACGCACACGTGGTACCAGCAGCTCTACCACGGCCTGCCCGTCCTCGGCGGCTTCTTCGCCACGCACACCGACTCGGCGACCGGCGAGGTCACGGTGCAGGACGGCCGGCTCGAGGTCCGGGGCCTGGCGAGCGAGACGCCCGGCGTCGCCGCCGACCACGCCCGCGCCTCGGTGGCCGGGCGCACCGGCGGCCAGGCGGCGCGCTCCGAGCTGGTCGTGGTGCCGGGCGCCCCCGCGAAGCTCGCGTGGGTCGTGGTGACCCGCACGGGGCACGGCTCCGTGCGCACGGTGCTCGACGCCGGCAACGGGGCCCAGCTGGAGGAGAAGAACCTGGTCAAGGAGGCCTCCGGCACCGGCACGGTGTTCGCCCCGAACCCGGTCGCGGCGCTGCAGAACGAGAACCTCACCGACCGCGACGACGCCGACTACCCGGCCCTGCGCGCGGCGTACACGACCGTGACCCTGGACCATCTCGACGGCCGCGGTACCACGCTGCAGGGGTCGTACGCGAACAACATCAGCGACGGCGCGGTCCGCTCGGCCCGGCGCACGTTCGCCTACAACCGCTCCCAGCCCGGCTTCGAGCAGGTGATGGGGTACTACAGCATCACCTCCGCGCAGGAGTACCTCCACACGCTCGGCTTCGGCGACGTGAACAACGAGCCGCAGGACTACTCGACGACCGGGCTGAGCGACGACAACTCCTTCTACGACCCGGACACCGACGGCATCACGTTCGGCACCGGCGGGGTCGACGACGCCGAGGACGAGGAGGTGATCTGGCACGAGTACGGCCACGCCATCCAGGACGACCAGGTGCCCGGCTTCGGCGAGGCGATCGAGGCCGGCTCCATCGGCGAGGGCTTCGGCGACTACTGGGCGTTCACGATGTCGCAGGCGACGAGCCCCGACACCCGCCGCACGCCGCTGGCCTGCATCGCGGACTGGGACTCGACCGCGTACACCGACGACACCCCGCACTGCCTGCGCCGGGTCGACGGCACCAAGATGTACCCGGCCGACCTCGAGGGCGAGGTCCACGCCGACGGCGAGATCTGGTCGCGGGCGCTGTTCGACGTCAACACCGCGCTCGGCCGCACCCGCGCGAACCGGGTGATCATCGAGGCCCACTTCGGCTTCGACCCGAACACCACGATGCCGGCCGCGGCGCGGCAGACGGTCAAGACCGCGAAGGCGCTCTACGGCCAGGCGGCCGCGGACAAGGTGCGGGCCGCCTTCCACGCCCGCGGCATCCTCTGACCGCTCGGGTCAGGACCTGGCGGCGGGGGCATTCCGGCCGCCGTCGCCAGGTCGCCACCTGGTCCCGGCGTGCGCTCAGCGGCCCTTGAGCGGGTAGGGCACGAACGTGCTGCGGTTCTCGTCGAGGTCCAGGTGCCGGCTGATCGGCGGCGCGGCCCGCTGGGGGCACGTCGCGCGCTCGCAGGTCTTGCAGCCGGGGCCGATCGGCATCGCGGCGGCGGCGTCGGTCAGGTCCATGCCGGTGGAGTAGACCAGCCGCGAGGCGTGCCGGATCTCGCAGCCCAGGCCGATCGCGTAGACCTTGCCCGGCTGGCCGTAGCCGCCGTGGTGGCGCGTGATGGTGCGGGCGATCCACAGGTACCGCTGGCCGTCCGGCATCGCCGCGATCTGCACCACCGCGCGGCCCGGGGAGCTGAACGCCTCGTACACGTTCCACAGTGGACATGTCCCGCCGGTGCGTGAGAACGGGAAGCCCGTCGCGGACTGGCGCTTGGACATGTTGCCGGCGCGGTCGACGCGCACGAAGGAGAACGGCACGCCGCGGGCGCGGGGGCGCTGCAGGGTGCTCAGCCGGTGGCAGACGGTCTCCCAGCCCATCGCGAAGTGCTCGGTCAGCAGGTCGATGTCGTAGCGGCGGGTCTCGGCGGCGGCCAGGAACTGCTCGTACGGCAGGATCAGCGCCGCCGCGAAGTAGTTGGCGAGCCCGACGCGCGTGAGGATCTGCGTCTGCACGTCCTCGAAGTGCTCCTCCTCGACGATCTCGTCGATGACGTCCGCGTACTCCATGAGCGCCAGGTGCGCCGCCATCCGCATCGCCTCCTGCCCGGCCCGCAGCGCGCTGGTGAGGTGCAGGGTCTGGGTCTGCGGCCGGTACCGGTGCAGGTCCCCCTCGAGCGAGTCGTCGCGCACGATGCGCACCCCGTGCCGCTGCGCCAGGCGGTCCCGCAGCGCCGGGCGCACCTCGCCGCGGCGCAGCCCCATCCGCGCGGCGAGCGCCTCGGCGGCCTCGTCCAGCTGCGGCACGTAGTTCTGGCGGCGGTAGAAGAACTCGGTGACCTGGTCGTGCGGGCTGCGCCCGAGCTGTCCCCGGTCGCCGACGAGCTCGGTGAGCTGGTCGGAGACCTGGCGGTACCGCCGATGCAGGTCGATGATCGCCTCGGCCAGCTCCGGCAGGCGGGTGGCCAGCTCGCTGAGGTCGGCGATGCTCCCGGTGCCGGCGAGCGCCTCGCGCAGGCCGGCCACGAGCTGCGGGGTGTCGTGCGGCGCGAACACGGCCGGGTCGACGCCGAACAGCTCCGTGGCGCGGATGAGCACCGGGGCGGTCAGCGGCCGCACGTCGTGCTCGATCTGGTTGAGGTAGCTCGGCGAGATGGCCAGGTGCCGGGCGAGGTCGGTCTGGCTCAGCCCGTGCTCCTCACGCAGCCGCCGCAGCCGCGCGCCCGCGAACACCTTTGCCATCCTCAAGAAATAGCACCAATGTCAAATTGTGATTTCGCAACTTGGCAAAGTCGCCCGGAAACTTGGCAAGACTTGGCTTTTTCCGCCCCTCGACCGGCCCGTTCGCCCCGTGTGACCGTGGGCGGAGAAGCACCGAACGAGGGAGTGGAATCATGAGTGACGCCGTTGAGCGGTTGCGACAGGAATGGGACACCGACCCCCGCTGGCACGGCGTGCGGCGCGACTACGACGCGGCGGACGTGGTGCGGCTGCGGGGCGCGATTCAGGAGGAGCACACCCTCGCCAGACGCGGCTCCGAGCGGCTCTGGCAGCTGCTGCACGACGAGGACTACATCCACGCCCTCGGCGCGCTGACCGGCAACCAGGCCGTGCAGATGGTCCGGGCCGGTCTCAAGGCCATCTACCTCTCCGGCTGGCAGGTCGCGGCCGACGCCAACCTCTCCGGGCACACCTACCCGGACCAGAGCCTCTACCCGGCCAACTCGGTCCCGGCGGTCGTGCGGCGGATCAACAACGCGCTGCTGCGCGCCGCCCAGATCACCACCGCCGAGGGTGATGCGGAGACTGAGTGGCTCGCCCCGATCGTCGCGGACGCGGAGGCCGGCTTCGGCGGGGTGCTCAACGCGTACGAGCTGATGACCGGCATGATCGTCGCGGGCGCGGCCGGCGTGCACTGGGAGGACCAGCTCGCGTCCGAGAAGAAGTGCGGCCACCTCGGGGGCAAGGTCCTCATCCCGACCGGGCAGCACATCCGCACCCTGCAGGCCGCGCGGCTGGCCGCCGACGTCGCCGGGGTGCCGACGCTGATCGTGGCGCGCACCGACGCGCAGGCCGCGACGCTGCTCACCACCGACATCGACGAGCGCGACCAGCCGTTCGTCACCGGCGAGCGGACCGCCGAGGGCTTCTACCGGTGCCGCAACGGCGTGGACGCGTGCATCGCGCGAGGGATCGCCTACGCGCCGTACAGCGACCTGCTCTGGATGGAGACCAGCACCCCGGACCTCGAGGTCGCGCGGCGCTTCGCCGAGGCCGTCAAGCGCGAGCACCCGGACCAGATGCTGGCGTACAACTGCTCGCCGTCGTTCAACTGGCGCAAGCACCTCGACGACGCCACGATCGCGAAGTTCCAGCGCGAGCTCGGCCACATGGGGTACAAGTTCCAGTTCATCACCCTCGCCGGCTTCCACGCCCTGAACTACTCGATGTTCGACCTGGCGCGGGGGTACGCCAACGAGGGCATGACGGCCTACGTGGCGCTGCAGGAGCGCGAGTTCGCCGCGGAGGCGCACGGCTACACGGCGGTCAAGCACCAGCGCGAGGTGGGCACGGGCTACTTCGACCTGATCAGCACCGTGCTCAACCCCAAGGGCGAGACCACGGCGCTGCACGGATCGACGGAACAGGAGCAGTTCGCATGAGGTACAAGATCAATGGCGCGCTCGCCGATCGCTATGACGAGGTGCTCACCCCGGACGCGCTGAATTTCCTCGTCGCCCTCGACGACCGCTTCGCCGCCCGCCGGGTCGCGCTGCTGGACACCCGCCGCGCCCGTCGGGCCCGCTTCGCCGCCGGCCAGCTGCCGGACTTCCGGCCCGACACCGCGCGCATCCGCCAGGACGACACGTGGCGGGTCGCGCCGCCGGCCCCCGGGCTCGAGGACCGCCGGGTCGAGATCACCGGGCCGCCCGAGCGCAAGATGACGGTCAACGCGCTGAACTGCGGGGCCAAGGTGTGGCTGGCCGACTTCGAGGACGCGACCGCACCGACCTGGGACAACGTCATCGGCGGGCAGCTCAACCTCATGGACGCGCTGGACCGCAACCTCGACTTCACCGACGAGCGCGGCAAGCGGTACGCGCTCGGCGACGAGATCGCCACCATCGTGGTCCGGCCCCGCGGCTGGCACCTGGTCGAGAAGTGGATCGTCGTCGACGGCCGCCCGATCTCCGCCAGCCTCGTGGACTTCGGGTTGTACCTGTACCACTGCGCCGGGCGCCAGCTCGACGCCGGTTCGGGGCCGTACTTCTACCTGCCCAAGCTCGAGGACCATCGCGAGGCGCGGCTGTGGAACGACGTGTTCGTGTTCGCGCAGGAGTACCTCGGCCTGCCCCGCGGCACCATCCGCGCCACGACGCTCATCGAGACCATCACCGCCGCGTTCGAGATGGACGAGATCCTCTACGAGCTGCGCGAGCACTCGGCCGGCCTGAACGCGGGCCGGTGGGACTACATCTTCAGCATCATCAAGAACTTCGGCCAGTGGTCGGACTTCGTCCTGCCCGACCGCGCCGAGGTCACGATGACGGTGCCGTTCATGCGGGCGTACACCGAGCTGCTCGTGCGCACCTGCCACCGGCGCGGCGCCCACGCCATCGGCGGCATGGCCGCGTTCATCCCGAGCCGCGACGAGGCGGTCAACGCGACCGCGACCGCGAAGGTGCGCGCCGACAAGCAGCGCGAGGCGGCCGACGGGTTCGACGGCTCCTGGGTGGCGCACCCGGGCCTCGTCGACGTGTGCCGCGCGGCCTTCGAGCAGCCCGACCAGCTCTCGGTGCTCCGCGAGGACGTCGAGGTGACCGCCACCGACCTGCTCGCCGTCGATAAGACGCCGGGCCAGGTCACGGCGGCCGGGCTGCGCTCGAACATCTCCGTGGCGCTGCGGTACATCGACGCCTGGCTCGGCGGCACGGGCGCGGTGGCACTGTCGAACCTCATGGAGGACGCGGCCACCGCCGAGATCGCCCGCTGCCAGGTGTGGCAGTGGCTGCATCACCACACCCCGCTGGCCGGCGGCGGCACGGTGACCGAGGAGACGGTGCGGGCACTGCTCGCCGAGGAGCTGGCCGCGCTCGTCGAGGGACGCAGCGGAGCCGAGCTCGAACGCGCCCTGGCCGCGGCCGGGATCGTGGAGCGGGCGGCGCTCGACGAGCACCTGCCGCCGTTCTTCACCACGGACGCGTACGCCCACCTGGCCCCGTCGGCGTAGCACCGGGGGGCTGTCCCGCGCCCCGGCCGACGAGGCCGGGGCCACCCCGTCCGTGGACATCGGCAAGAGGGCCGGCCCGCGGGTCCCCGCGCGGGGCGCCGCATCGGCGATGATGAACGGATGCGGACACGGGGGCCCGGGTGGTATCTGGGGTGGCTGGTAGGGCGGCAGAAGCGGCGGATCGCGCTCGGCGCGGTGTGGAGCACGCTGTGGATGCTCAGCCTCGCGATCACGCCGTACCTGCTCTCCCAGGCGGTCGACCGCGGCCTGCGCCCACGGCAGGCCGGCCCGCTGCTCGCCTGGGCCGGCGCGATCTTCGCGGTGGGCGTGGCGAACGCGGTGCTCGGCATCCTGCGCCACCGGACCATGACCAACATCCGGCTGGACGGCGCGTTGCGCACGGCGGACGCGGTCATGGCGCACGGGGTGGCGCTCGGGGCCGCGCTGCCCCGCCGGATCACCGCGGGCGAGGTCGTCACCATCGGCATCGGGGACGTGTGGCTCGTCGCGCGGGCGCTGACCGTGACCGGGCCGGGCGTGGGTGCCGTCGTCGCCTATGCGGTCGTGATGACGCTGCTCGTGCGGGTGTCCGGGATGATCGCGCTGGTGGTGGCGGCCGGGGTGGTCGTGCTCGCGCTGGTGCTCGGGCCGCTGCTGCGCCGGCTCAACACCGCCGGCGGCGAGTACCGCGAGCGGCAGGGGCGCCTGGCCACGCGGCTGGTCGACGTGCTCGGCGGCCTGCGCATCCTCAACGGGCTCGGCGGCAAGGACGCCCACCTGCGCCGGTACGCCGCGCAGTCCGACGCCGTCCGGGCCGAGGGCTACCGGATGGGCGGCGCGCTGAGCTGGATCTCCGCGCTCGGCGACGGCCTGCCGACGATCTTCCTGGCCGCGGTGACGTGGCTGGCGGCGCGGCTGACGGTCCGCGGCGAGCTCACCGTCGGCGAGCTGGTCGCAGTCTACGGCTACGTGGCGATCCTCGTCGTGCCGACCTGGATGCTGATCTTCAGCGCGGGTGACGTCAGCCGCGGGGTGATCGCCGCCCGGCGGATCATCGCGTTCCTGCGGCTGCCCGTCGAGGAGCCGGGCGACGGCACCGCCCCGGGGGGCCCGGCCGTCCTGCGCGACCCGGAGTCCGGCGTGGTCGCCGAGCCCGGGCGCCTCACCATGCTGGCCTCGGCCCGTCCCCACGACGCGGCCGCGATCATCGACCGGCTCGGCCGGTACGCGCCGACCGCCGCCTCCTGGGGCTCCTACCGCATCGCCGAGGTCGCGAAACCGGCGGTACGCGAGCGGATCCTGGTCGCCGACCACGACGCGGACCTCTTCGCCGGGACGTTGCGGGACGTGGTCGCGGGCTGCACCGGGGCCGGCGACGACGCGATCCGCCGGGCGATCGGCGCCGCGGTCGCGACCGACATCGCCGGGCTGGACCACCTCGTCGAGCGCGACGGCCGCAACCTCTCCGGCGGCCAGCGGCAGCGGGTCCGGCTGGCCCGGGCGCTCGCCGCCGACCCGGAGATGCTGCTCGCGACCGACCCCACCTCGGCGGTGGACGCGCACACCGAGGCGGCGGTCGCCGAGCGGCTGGCCGCGGCCCGCGCCGGCCGCGGCACCCTGCTGTCCACCACGTCGCCGGTGCTGCTGGACCGGGCCGACGTCGTGCTCTACCTCGTCGACGGCCGCGTGGCCGCCTCCGGCACGCACCGCGAGCTGCTGGAGCGCGAGCCCGGGTACCGCGACCTGGTGAACCGGACCTTCGCCGCGGCCCCGGAGGCGTCGTGAGCGCCCCGGTGCTGCCGATCGCCGACGCTCGCCGGGTCGCCCGGGCCGCCGGGCGCCTGATCGCCGCCGACCGGTGGGCCGCCGCCGGCATCCTCCTGCTCAACGTCCTGGCCGCGGTGGCCGCCCTCGGCGCGCCGTACCTGCTGGGCCGGATCGTCGACGCGGTCACCGGGCCGGGCGCCGCGGCCCGCATCGACCTGCTGGCCGGCGCCGTCGTGCTGTGCGCCCTGGCCCAGACGGTGCTCGCCCGGACGGCGCTGCTGCTCGGGTACCGCTTCGGCGAGCGCACCGCGGCCCGCATCCGGGTCGGCTTCCTGAGCCGCGCGCTGAGCCTGCCCGCCTCGGTGGTCGAGCGGGTGCCGCCCGGGGACCTGGCCGCCCGTGGCACGACCGACGTGGACGCGGTGGCCGGCACGCTGCGCGACGTGCTGCCGGGCGTGTTCGTCGCCGGCGTGCAGGCGCTGTTCCTGGTCGGGGCGGTGCTCGTGCTCGACCCGCTGCTCGGCGTGGCCGGTCTTCTCGGGCTCTCCGGCATCGTGGTCACCGGCCGCTGGTACCTGCGCCGGGCTCGCGGCGCCTACCTGGAGGAGGGGGCCGCGAACTCGGAGCTGGCGGAGGAGCTGGCCGCGACCACCGCCGGGGCCCGCACGATCGAGGCGTTCCGCCTGCACCGGTCCCGGCTGGCGGTGGGCCGGGCCGCGATCGCCCGGACCAGGCGCAGCCGGCTGGCCACCCTGCGCCTGCGCTCGGTGTACTTCCCGGCCGCCGAGGGCTCCTACAACATCCCGGTCGTCCTGGTGCTGCTGATCGGCGGGCTGCTCCAGCGCGACGGCCGTGTCACGCTCGGCACGGTCGTCGCGGCCACCCTGTACCTGCGCCAGCTGATCGGGCCGATGGACACCATCCTGATCTGGCTGGAGCAGCTGCAGAGCAGCGGCGCGTCGTTCGCCCGGGTCGAAGGGCTGGCCGCCGTGCCCGCCGAACCGGCGACGGCCGCGGCCGCCCCGGACGGCGACCGGATCGAGGTGCGCGGCGTCAGCTACGCGTACCCCGGCGGCCCGGACGTGCTGCACGACGTGGATCTCACGGTCCAGCCCGGCGAGCGGCTGGCGATCGTCGGCCTCTCGGGGGCCGGCAAGTCCACCCTGGGCCGGCTGCTGGCCGGCGTGGATCGTCCCCGCACCGGCACGGTCACCGTCGGCGGGGTCGCGGTCGCCGACCTGCCGCCGGACCTGCTGCGCCGGCAGGTCGTGCTGGTGACGCAGGAGCACCACGTCTTCCGCGAGACGGTCCGGGACAACCTGATCGTGCCGGCGCCGGACGAGCGGCTGGCCGCGGCGCTGCGCACGGTCGGCGCGGACTGGGCCGACGACCTGGACGCCGACCTCGGCGAGCACCCGCCGACGGGTGCCCAGGCGCAGCAGCTGGCCCTCGCGCGGGTGCTGCTCGCCGACCCGCACACGGTGATCCTGGACGAGGCGACCGCGCTGCTCGACCCGCGCGCGGCCCGGGCGGCGGAGCGGGCACTGGCCGCGGTGCTGCACCAGCGCACGGTGATCGCCATCGCCCACCGCCTGCAGACGGCGCACGACGCGGACCGCATCGCGGTCATGGACGGCGGCCGGATCATCGAGGTGGGCACCCACGACGAGCTGATCACGCACGACGGCCCGTACGCGAGGCTCTGGCGGCAGTGGCACGGCGGGTGACGGCGGCCCGGGTGCCGGTGTGGCTGCTCGGCGTCGACGGGGTGATCAACGTGCGCGGTGCCTCGCGCGGGGGCGGTGTTCGACGAGCTGACCGGGGGCGGCGGCCTGCTGATCCGGCCGCACCCTCGCCGCGGTCCGCGGCCCCGGGACCTCGACCGCATCGAGGCGTTCGCGCGTGCGAGGAGGGCGCGGCGCCGCCGGGACGCGGCATCCGCGGCTCCCGACTCTTACATTTAATAATGTTAACTGCTAGCGTTCCTCACCATCGATCCATCGATGGTGAGGAGCTCCATTGAGAACTCGACGTCGTAGATTGGCCCTGGCAGGGGGCGCGGCACTGACCATCGCGGCAACCCTCTTCCTCGTGCCCATGCTCCACGCGGAGGCCGCCAGCACCGCCGCCCTGGCCGCGTGTACCGCCCCGAACTGGGCCGAGGGCAACACGTACACCGTCGGCACCCAGGTGACGTACCAGGGCCACACGTACCAGGCCCTGCAGACGCACACCGCCTACCCGGGCACCGGCTGGAACCCCGCCGCGACGCCGTCGCTGTGGAAGGACCTCGGCGCCTGCGGCGGCGGCCCGACCACGCCCCCGCCCACCACGCCGTCGGGCGTGCCGTCCGCCCCGGGCAACCTGCGGATCACGGCCACGACCAACACCAGCCTCGCGCTGGCGTGGAACGCCTCCACCGGCACCGTGACCGGGTACCGCGTCTACGAGGGCACCACGGTGAAGGCCACGGTCACCGGGACCAGCACCACGGTCTCGGGCCTGGCGGCGGGCTCGACGCACACGTACACGGTGAAGGCGTACAACGCCCAGGGCGAGTCCGGGGCGTCGAACAGCGTCACCGGCACCACGACCGGCGGCACCACCACCCCGGGCGGCGGCACCGCGGCACCGTACCTCTACATGGGCTGGGGCGACCCGCCGAACCCGCAGACCGTCCAGTCGGCGACCGGCATCAAGTGGTTCACGATGGCGTTCGTGCTGTCCAGCGGCGGCTGCACCCCGGCCTGGGACGGCAGCCGGCCGCTCACCGGCGGCGTGGACCAGACCGCGATCAACCAGATCCGCGCCGGCGGCGGCGACGTCGTCCCCTCGTTCGGCGGCTGGTCCGGCAACAAGCTGGGCCCGAACTGCTCCACCCCGCAGGCCCTGGCCGGCGCCTACCAGACCGTGATCAACGCGTACGGCCTCAAGGCGATCGACATCGACATCGAGAACACCGACGAGTTCGAGAACGACACGGTGCGCAACCGGATCGTCGACGCGCTCAAGATCGTCAAGCAGAACAACCCGAGCCTGAAGGTCATCGTCACCTTCGGCACGGCGACGACCGGCCCCGGCTACTACGCGCAGCAGCTCATCAGCCGCGCCGCGTCGACGGGCGCCAACATCGACGTCTTCACGATCATGCCGTTCGACTTCGGCGGCGGCGCGAACATGTACCAGAGCACGGTGAGCGCCTCCGAGGGCCTCAAGACCATGCTCAAGTCGGCCTTCGGCTGGGACGACGCCACCGCCTACAAGCACATGGGCATCTCCGGCATGAACGGCCTGTCCGACCAGCAGGAGAACACCACCCCCGCGCAGTGGCAGCAGATCCGCGACTACGCGCAGAACAACCACCTCGCCCGCCTGGCCTTCTGGTCGGTCAACCGCGACCGGCCGTGCCCGGGTGGCGGCGTCGTGTCGAACTGCTCGGGCATCTCGCAGAACACCTGGCAGTTCACCCAGATCACGGCCACCTTCACCGGCTGAGATCCCACCCGGGGGGCCGGCGCCGCGGCGCCGGCCCCCCGGCCCGGTGCGCCCGGGCGGCTCAGCCGTCGCCGGCGCTCAGGGTCCAGGGCTTGGCCAGCACGCCGCCCCGGGACCGGATGTCCTCGGCCAGGCGGCGCTGCGTCGCGCCGTGCACGCCCGGGGCGTCGGCCGCCTCGAGCTCGTGGCCCTCGCAGCGGTACCAGCGGGGCCCTTGCAGGTCCGCGTAGTCGACGCGGAGCGCGACCAGGCCCTGGTCCGTGGTGAGCAGGACGGTCACGCTGCCGTCCCGGTCGCCCCACGCGTCGGCGCCGTGGTCGAGGACCTCGCACCGGCTGATCCGGCCGTAGGGGGAGAGCGGGCCGACGAGAGTCCTGCCCGGCTCGGCGCCGCAGATGCCGTCGCTCGCCTCGTGGACGGCGCTCAGGTGCATCACGTAGCGCACGCCGGTGAGCACCAGGCCCAGCGCCGCGACCGGCGTGAACAGGACCAGCAGGATCAGCGCGGCCGAGCCGACCGGCGTTGTCCGGCGTTCGCGGACGAACATGGACGCAGCCTAGCGCCGCCATGGACGCGGGGAACCTGACCAGGGCCGCCGGCACCGTGCGGGCGGCCTTGACACGAGGGGGCGTCAGGGCTGGGCGTCGAGCAGCCCGCGGCGGCGGGCGACCGTCGCGGCGTCGGTGCGCGAGTTCACGCCGAGCTTCGACAGGATGTTCGTGACGTGCACGCCTGCCGTCTTGACGGCGATGGACAGCGCCTCGGCGATCTGCCGGTTCGTCCGGCGCTCGGCCATGAGCCGCAGCACCTCCAGCTCGCGGTCGGTGAGCCGGGCGGCCCCGGGCTCCAGCCGGCCGCTCTTCTGCAGCGCCGCGGCCTGCTCGGCGAGGGGCCGGGCACCGAGCCGGTGCACGATCGCGGCGGCCTCGCGGGCCCAGGCGACCGCGGTGGACTTGTCGCGCGCGGCGCGCCCGGCCCGCACGAGGGTCTGGGCGACCCGATACGGCTGGCCGGCGGCCCGCCAGGCGGCGATCGCCTCGTCCCACCGGCGGGCGACGGTCAGGCTCGCGGCGCGCTGAGCCGGCCCGTTGACCGGCAGCCGCTGGGCGTAGCGGCGGTCCGGCTCGGGCTGGGCCAGCAGCAGGGACCAGGCGAGCGCGGGGTGGGCGGGGATCTGCCGGTCGTCCAGCGGCGCGTCCTGGCCGAGCAGGACGCGCAGCTCCCACAGCGGGATCAGGAACTGCCGCCCCGTGTAGCGCTCACCCAGCAGGTCCTCGGCGGTGCGCGCGGCGTGCTCGGCGCGCTCGCGGTCGCCCTCGAGCGCGTCGAGGCGGCCGACGGCGATGGTGAGCACCGCGCGGTACAGCTGCGGCGGCGACGACGCGAGGGCCGCCTCGGCGACCGCCCGGGCCCGCGGCCACTCGCCGAGCGAGGTGAGCGACGCCGTGAGCGCGGCGGCGAGCATGGCCCCGCGCAGCGCCCGGGATCCGGTGCGCCGGGCGGTCGCCAGCCCGGCCTCGGCCACCTCGGCGGCGGCCCGGGACTCGCCGGCGGCCTCGAGCGCGCTGGCCTCCACGACCCGGCCGAGCAGTTCGGTGTCGTCGTCGCCGGCCTCGCGGGCGAGCCCGATCGCCTCCCGGGCCCGGCTCACCGCGATGCGGGAGCCGCTGGTCCCCGGGTCGGCGCCCGGGCCGGGGTCGCTCGCCTCGGCCGCGAGGGTGACGAGGGCGAGGGCGCGCACGGCCGGGTCGCGGTCGTGCGCGGCCTCCTCGGCGAGGGCCTGGGCCTCGGGGGAGCGGCCCAGCGCCTCCAGCCGGCTCGCGAGCGTCGCCCGGATGCGGTGGTTGCGGGGCTGCTGGGCCAGGGCGGCGCGCAGGTCCTCGATGCCGTCGCCGCCGCCGCGCTCCCGCAGGTGGCTGCGCGTCTCGAGCAGCGGCGCGATGCGGGCCGGGTCGCGGGTGTCGGCCAGCGCCTCGGCGGTCAGCGCCAGCCCGCGGTCGAGGGCGCCGGGGTGCAGGGCGGCGGCGTGCAGCGCGGCGACGGCGGCGGCCATGAGCACGGCCACCCGGTCGGTGCGGGTGCGGAACTCGGGGTCGAAGACCTGGCCCCAGGTGGCCGCGACCCGTTCGAGCATGCGCAGGCGGCCCGCGTGCGCGGAGCGGGCCACGGCCGCGGCCCGCCAGGCGGCGTCGAAGGCCCGGTCCACGTCGCCGGCCGCGTGCCAGTGCTCGGCGAGCTCGACGAGCGCGGCGTCGGCCGGGCGGAAGCCGAGCGAGGCGGTGATCGCGTCGGCGGCGAGGCGGTGCAGCCGGGCGCGTTCGGCCGGGCGCAGGTCCTCGTACACGGCCTCGCGGACGAGCTCGTGCCGGAACCGGTACTCGCCCTCGAGCAGCCCGGCCTCGACGGCGGGGCGCAGGCGCTCGCCGGGCGCGCCGACGATGCGCTGCAGCAGGGCCGGGTCGGCGGCGCGGCCGAGGACGGCGGCGACCCGGACGGCGGCGCGGCTCTGCGGCGGCAGCGCGCGGAACGGGGCCAGCAGCGGCTCGGCGAGCAGCCGCAGCGGATTGCCGGCGGCCCGCCGGACCCGGTCGGGGTCGGGGTGGCCCAGCAGCGCCGCGGCGTCGTCGTCGGCGAGCGGGCCGAGCCGGATGCGCTCGGCGCCGGGCACGTCGTCGGCGGGGCCGCCGTACGTGGCGATCACCAGCACCCGGGGCCGGCTCAGCGCCGCGGCCAGGTAGGCCAGCAGCTCCCGGCTCGCCTGGTCGGCGCGGTCGAGGTCCTCGAGCACGAGCACCACCGGCGCGGCCGCCTCGATCCGCGCCAGCGCGGCCGCCCGCGACGGCTCGACGTCGCCGAGCGCGGCCAGCAGCGGCGCGTAGGGCTGGGCGTCGCCGCCGAGCACGGGGGCCTCGCCGACCAGGACGGTCGCGTCGGCGGTCGCGGCGAAGGCGGTCACGAGCGCGGACTTGCCGATGCCCGCCTCGCCCTCGACGAGGACGACCCCGGGCCGGGCCCCGGCGGCCTGCCAGGCCTCGTTCAGCAGGGCCAGTTCGCGATCGCGACCGATGAGATGCACCCCATCAATCTAAAGACCCCGTCAGGGCGCGCCGCAGGTCGGGCTCCAGGGCGGTCTCGTAGGCCGGATCGGGCCGCGCCCCGACCGCCGCGATCACGGTGCTGAAGAAGCAGCGCGCGGCCGCGGTCAGGGCCACGTCGAGGATCTCCGGGTCGCTGAGGCCGTGTCCGCGCAGCACCTCGACCTCCGCGGCGGTGATGCCGTTCGGGTCGCCCGCGACCCGCTCGGCGAAGTCCATCACCGCGGCGTCGGCCGGCGACAGGCCCGCCGTGGCGTGATCGCCGGCGATCCGGGTCACCGTCTCGGCGTCGTAGAAGTGCTCGCGCAGGACGGCGCCGTGGGCGAGGCTGCAGTACCGCGAGCCGAGCCGCCGGGCCGCCGCGAGGGTGGCCAGCTCGTAGCGGCGCAGGTCCATCGTGGACTTGATCGCCCCGTTGAGCGCGGCCCACGCCGCGACGGCGGACGGGCGCCACGCCAGGGCGCGGGTGTAGTTGGCGACGTAGCCGAGCCGGTGGCGGTCGGCGGCGTAGAGGAGCTCGACGTCCGGGTCGGACTCGGGCGGGTCGGCGAGGTAGGACATGCCGGGCACGCTAGGGCGCGCCGCGGCGCCCGCGCATGGGTGAAGCTGCCCATGTTGGCTACTCCGGCGACGCACGGCGCGGCGTCGCCGCGTCGCTGCGAGCCCTGACGTGCGTTAGGGTCGGCGCGTGCGGGTGTTGATGGTGGCGCCGCCGGGCGCGGGCAAGGGCACGCAGGGCGCCGTGATCGCGGAGCACTTCCACATCCCGCGCGTCGCTGTCGGCGATCTGCTGCGCCGCAACGTTGCCGAGGGCAACGACCTCGGCCGGCGGGTCGAGCCGCTGCTCGGCCGGGGCGAGCTGGTCCCCGACGAGATCGTCCTCGAGCTGCTGCGCCAGGGGCTCGAGCAGGCCCGGTCGGCGGGCGGCGGCTACGTCCTCGACGGCATCCCGCGCACGATGGAGCAGGCGCTGGCGGCGTACCGCGTGGCCCGCTCCCTCGGCATGACCGCCGACGTCGCCCTGCACCTGCGCGCGGACGACGACGAGCTGATGCGCCGCCTGCTGAAGCGGGCCGCGGTCGAGCACCGCGCGGACGACACCGAGCCCGTGATCCGCCAGCGCCTCAAGCTCTACCGCGAGGTCACGGCGCCGGTCCTGACCTTCTACGAGCGGCGCGGCATCCTGCTCGAGGTCGACGCGACGCGCTCGGTCGAGGCCGTGAGCGCCGACGTGCTCGCGGCCCTGCGGGCCCGCGCCGGAGCCTGAAGCCGCCGTCGCGGTGGGCTACGCCGCCAACGAGGTGCCCGGCCCCGGCTGCTCGCCGCGCTCGCGGCGGCCGGCCGTCCGGGCGCGTGTGATACTGCGCGCATGAGGCTGGTGCAGATCGCGCAGCGGGCCGAGGATCTCGGGCGGGCCACCCGGTGGTACGCCGAACTGCTCGGAGCCCGGCCGGTCGCCGTGTTCGACCCGCCCGGGATGGTCTTCTTCGAGGTGGGCGGCACGCGGCTGCTCCTCGATCGCAACGCCCCCGCGGCCCTGCTCTACCTCGCCGTCGACGACATCGAGGGCACCGCGGCCCGGCTGCGCGACGCCGGCGCCACCGTGCGCTCCGAGCCGCACCTCATCTTCACCCACGCCGACGACACCCTCGGGCCGGCCGGCGCCGAGGAGTGGCACGCATTCGTCGAGGACAGCGAGGGCAACCTCGTGGGCCTGGTCGAGCAGCGGCGGTGAGCCGGCCGCTGCGCGTCGGGATCCTCGGCGCGCCAGGCGCGCTGGTGAAACCGGCCCGCGAGGTTCCCCTGGTGAAGGTCGCCGCCGTCGCCGCCCGCGACCGGGCCCGCGCCGAGGCGTTCGCGCCGCGGCATCGCATCGGCACCGTGCACGCGGGCTACGCCGAGCTCGTCGCCGACCCCGGCCTCGACGCCGTCCACATCCCGCTGCCCAACGGCCGGCACCACGAGTGGACGCTCGCCGCGCTCGCCGCCGGCAAGCACGTGCTGTGCGAGAAACCGCTGACCGCGAACGGCGCCGAGGCCCGTGCGGTCGCCGACGCCGCCGACGGGTCGGGGCTCGTGGTGATGGAGGCGCTGAGCTAGCGGCGGGCGCCGCGCAGGAGCAGCACCAGGCCCACCACGGCGACGATCGGGCCGATCACCGCCCACCGCGTCGAGCCGCTCATCGAGCTGCCGCCCAGCACGCCGAGCCCCTGCAGCGTCCACACGATCCCGGCCAGCAGTGCGAGCACGCCCACGACGACGAAGACCCAGCGCATGCGCTCAGCCTGCTCCACCATCGCCGCCGGCACAATGGGCGTCATCGTCCGGTAAGGAATACAGGGCCGCGACGGCGAGGGCCGCCTCGCGCAGCGCCGCGCGCAGCGGTGCGGGCGAGCGCACCTCCAGCCGGGCGCCCAGACCGAGCAGACTGCCGACCGCGTGCTCGACCCCGTGGAACGACAGCTCCAGGCGCGTGCCGGAGCCGCCGGTCAGGTGCCGGGCCAGCACCCGGCGCGCGAGGGCGGCCGCGGCCGGGTGCGCCTCGGCGACGACGTGCAGGTCCCGCGGGCGGGACTCGACGCCGCAGCGCAGCGCGGCCCACGTCCCGGGCAGGTCGAAGCCGTCGGGGCGGTCGGCCGGCTCGGGGCGCACGGTGCAGGACTCGACGCGGGCGACGCGCAGCAGGGCGGGCTCGGCGGTCACCAGATACCAGACGCCGGCCTTGGCCACCAGGCCCGCCGGGTCGACCGTGCGGCGGGTCCGGTCGCCCTCGCTGTCGCGGTACACCACCTCGATCCGGCGTCCCCGCAGCAGCGCCTCGTGGATGGCCGGCAGGTGCGGGACCGGCTCGCCGGAGCGCATCCACGGGTCGACGTCGACGAGGACATGGCTGCGGCCGTCGGCCAGCCCGCCGCGCAGCGCCCCGCCGCCGGCCCCGGTCAGCTTCTCCAGCGCGGTGTCGAGGGCGTCGCCCAGTCCCAGGTCGCCGGCGAGACGCGCCTGCCCGACGGCCAGGCCCGCGCCCTCGGCCCGGCTCAGGTGCGCCAGGCCCGCCCGGTAGGTGTCCAGGAGCCGGATGCCGCCGTTGCGCCCGCGCTCGGTGTAGACGGGGATGCCCGCGCCGCTGAGCGCCTCGACGTCACGCAGCACCGTGCGGACCGAGACGCCGAGGCGTTCGGCCAGGTCGGGGGCGGCCGCGCCGGGCCGCGCCTGCAGGAGCAGGACGAGCGAGAGGAGGCGGTCGCCGCGCATGATCACACGGTACCGCCGAAAACATGACAACACGTGTCCTGTTTCGGGCCGCAGGATGGGCGGCATGCACACACGCATCACGGGGCCCTACGACATGGCCCGGCAACAGGAGTTCTTCGGCGGCTGGGTGCGCCCCGCCGACGACCCGCGCTCGATCCTCATGGCGTTCCCGGTCGAGGGCTGGGCGGACTCGGCCGCGGTGCTGCTGCGCCAGGACGGCGACGCGGTCACCGGCGAGGTGGCCGGCCCGGCCGGGGCCTGGGAGCAGGCGCTGGCCACGCTCTCGCTCGACGAGGACGGCGGGGCTGGGCCGCGGTCGGCGAGCGCGACCCGGTCATCGGCGCGCTGCAGCGCGAGCACGCGTACCTGCGGCCGGTGCTGTTCCACTCGCCGTACGAGGCGGCCTGCGCGTTCGTCATCGGCCACCGGATTCGCGTCACCCGGCAGCGGGCCATCCGCGCCCGCATCGCCCGCGAGCACGGGCCGGCGATCGAGGCCGGCGGCCGGGTCGTGCACGCGTTTCCGGCGCCGCAGGTGCTGCGCGGCCTGGCCGAGCTGCCGGGCGTGGACGCGGAGAAAGTGGCGCGGCTGCATGGGATCGCCGACGCCGCGCTCGACGGGCGCCTCGACCGCGCCCGGCTGCGGGCCATGCCGCTCGCCGAGGCCTACGCGGACGTGAAGCGGCTGCGGGGGATCGGCGACTTCTTCGCCACCGGGATCGTGCTGCGCGGGGCCGGGCGCGCCGACGCCGTCCCCGCCGAGGGGTTCACCAGGTCCGGGATCCGGCGGCTGTACGGCCTGAGCCACGAGCCCACCGACGCCGAGATGCTCCGGATCGCCGAACCGTGGCGGCCCTACCGCATGTGGTGCTCGGTGCTCGTGCACGCGAGCGAGCGCCGCGCACAGTCGTGAAGCTGGACGATGCTCAGCAGCGGCCAGGGCTTCGTCCTTGCAAGACCGCGGCGGGGAGCGGACGCCGCTGTCCGCTCCCCGCCGCCTACCCGCGCAGGGTCAGCGCAGCAGGGACAGCACGTTCTGGGGTGCCTGGTTGGCCTGGGCCAGCATGCTGGTGCCGGCCTGGGTCAGGATCTGCGAGCGGGTGTACGACACCATCTCCTGCGCCATGTCGGTGTCACGGATACGCGACTCCGACGCGGACAGGTTCTCGACCGCCACGTTGATGTTGTTGATGGTGTGCTCGAACCGGTTCTGGTAGGCACCGAGCGTCGCCCGGGCGGTCGAGACGCCCTTGATCGCGGTGTCGATCGCGGCGATCGCGGCGGTGCCGGACGTGGTGAGGTCCAGCGACGCCACGCCGAGCCCCGCGGAGTCGAACCCGGTCACGCCGGTGACGCTGCCGAACGCGGCGGTGCCGAGGTCGACGGCGATCTGGTCGGACGACGAGCCGTTCGCGCCGACCTGGAAGGTGCCGGTGTAGGAGCTGCTGCTGTCCAGCAGCTTCTGGCCACCGAACGCCGTGGTCGAGGCGATGCGGTCCAGCTCCTGGCCCAGCTGCGAGAACTCGGTCTGCGCGGCGGCCCGCGCGTCGGAGTCCTGCGAACCGGTGGAGGAGGCCTGCACCGACAGGTCACGCATGCGCTGCAGGATCGAGTGGGTCTCGGTCAGCGCACCTTCAGCGGTCTGCACGACGGAGATGCCGTCCTGGGCGTTGCGCACGGCGACCTTGAGGCCGCCGATCTGCGAGCGCAGGCCCTCCGAGATCGACAGGCCGGCCGCGTCGTCCGCGGCCCGGTTGATCCGGTAGCCCGACGACAGCTTCTCCAGCGACTTGCTCATCTGGGTGTCGGTGACCGACAGGTTCCGGTACGCGTTCTGCGCGGCGATGTTGTTGTTGATGCGAAGACCCATGGTGTCCTCCTTGGATCGGGTCAGGGCCGGTGGCCGTCCTTGGCCGCCGTTGCCAGTGCCATCGCCCGCCCGGCGCCCGGGCTGAGGAATCGGCGGCGGAACTGCCCGATCGGATGACAGGACCGCGGGTCAGCCGAGCGCTGCGGGCCGGTCCAGGACGTCCTGCACGAGTCGCAGCGCCCGCGCGTCCATGGCCGCCCGGAGCCCCGGGTCGGCCGGGGTCGTGGTGCGGTACAGCACGACGCACCGCGACCCGTCGTCGTTCACGCCGTTGCAGGAGGCGGTGCCCGGCGCGGCCCCCGGGTGCGCCCAGAAGCCGCCCGAGCGGGACGGCACCCGGAAGACTCCCAGCCCGAACCCGAGGCCGGGGAGCACCTGCTGATACGTCTGCGCCGGCACGACCCGGTCCAGCTCGGCGAGCCAGTCCGGGCCGAGCAGCTCGCCGCGGCGCAGCGCGCACCAGAACCGGGTCAGGTCGGCGGTGCTGCTCACCAGGCCCCCGGCCGCGTCCAGGGCGGTCGGGTTCAGCTCGGTGACGTCGACCAGCGGGCCGCCGGGCCACTGCTGCTGGTAGGCGCGGGCGGAGGAGCGCGGCAGCGACGGGTGGTCGTACGGGTAGTAGGTGTCGCGCAGCCCGAGCGGCCGGGCGATGTGGTTGCGCACCTGCTCGGCCCAGGAGCGCCCGGTGACCGCCCGCACCACGAGACCGGCCAGGACGTAGTTCGTGTTGGAGTACGACCACCCCTCGGTCCGCGGCCCCCGGCTCAACGCGACGAGCTCCTCGGGGTCGCGGTGCGCGAACCGGGGGCCGCCCGCGAGCGCGCCGAGGTAGTCGGGCCGGCCGCTGGTGTGCCGCAGCAGGTCCCGCACGGTGGTGGCCGCGTCCAGGCCCAGGCCGGGCAGGTGCGAGGCGACGGCGTCGTCGAGCGACAGGCGACCCTCGGCGGCGAGCCGCAGGACGACCACGGACGTGAACGTCGCCGTCGCGCAGCCGATCCGGAACCGCCCCGCGGCCGGCATGAACGATGTCCCGTCGTAGTTGGCCCAGGCCCGCGCGGACACGTCCCGCCCGGCGTCGTGCACCTGCCCCTGCGCCCCCGTGGCGCCGAGCCGGCAGAGGTCGTCGAGCGCGTCGCGCAGCAGCTCGTGCAGCTCGTGCCGTTCGGCGACGGCGATGGTCTCCCGCATGCCACCAGCCTGAACCGCGGCGGCACCCGAAGCGATCCCGCCACCATGTCGCACGAAGGTAGGGCTAGCCGTACCTCCAGCGCCTCGATCCGCGTGAGCGTGACTGCAGCTCGTACCCCACCGGGTGACGGTTCCGGGCGACGGACCATGATGGGGTGTGACCTTTCGCGTAGCCGACGCCGCCGACGTGCCCGTGATCGTCGCGCTCGTGCAGTCCGCGTACCGCGGCGACGCCAGCCGCGCCGGCTGGACCACCGAGGCCGACCTGCTCGACGGGCAGCGCACCGACCCGGCCATGGTCGCGGCCGCGATCGCCGAGCCGGACAGCGTCGTGCTGCTCAACCTGGACGGCGACGCCGTCGTGGCCTGCGGGCAGCTGGAGCGGCGGGACGGCTACGCCTACTTCGGCATGTTCGCCGTGGACCCGGCCCGCCAGCGCGGCGGCTTCGGCGCGGCCCTGCTGGCCGAGGCCGAGCGCCACGCCCGCGACGCCTGGGACGCGGCGGAGGTGCGCATGACGGTGATCGTGCAGCGCGACGAGCTCATCGCCTGGTACGAGCGGCGCGGGTACGCCCGGACGGGGGAGATCAGCCCGTTCCCCTACGGCGACGAGCGCTTCGGCGTGCCCCGCCGCCCCGACCTCGCCTTCGAGACCCTCGTCAAGAAGGTGGCGTGAGCCTGTTCGCCGGGCGCATGGGGCCGCCGGACCTCATCGTGTGGCGGCCCTGAGCACCTCGGCGATGCCGGTCGGCGCGCGGCCGAGCAGCGACTCCAGGTCGCCGGTCTGCCGCTCCAGGCGGCCCGCCTTCGCCAGGCCGTGCAGGTACGCCATCGGGCCGGGCGGGGGCTCCTCGCGGTACGCCACGCCGAGCAGGCGCGCCAGCTGCGGGTAGGTCCACAGTGGACCGGTGAGGTCGTAGGCCCGGCCCTCGTGGCCGCCGGTGGTCAGCACGGCCGCGGCGGCCGCCGCCAGGTCGGCGCGGGTCGCGGTGTTCAGGCCGCGGCCGCCGGTGCCGCTCGTCAGCTCGGGAAGCGCCGGCAGGCCCGGGTGGACGAAGGCCTCGGTGTAGAAGGGGTTGCGCAGCATCGTGTACGGCCCGCCGCGCTCGCGGACCGCGGCCTCCGTCGCGTGGTGCGCCTCGGTGACGCCCGGGCCGGGCTCGTCGGCGCCGAGGAAGCTCGTGTACGCCAGCAGCCCGACGCCGGAGGCGGCGTCGATCGCGTTGCGGTGCTGGGCCAGCCGGCGCGCCGGGTCGAGCTCGGGGGAGGAGATGAGCAGCAGCCGGTCGACGCCCTCGAAGGCGCGCCGCAGCGACCCCGGCTCGTCGTAGTCGCCGTGGCGGGCCTCGACCCCGTCGACCCGCCCGGGGTCGCGCACGACGGCGACGACCCGCGACGGCGGGACCCGCCGGAGGAGTTCCGCCAGCACCAGCCGGCCCAGTGCGCCCGTCGCGCCGGTCACTGCGATCAAGTCCGTAGCCACCCGCCAAGATTCACACGGCCGTCAACGCGTTTTCGCGCCGGCCGCCCGGCCGCTGCCGCTTCTGCCGGTGCCGGCGCGATCGTGCTGGTCGGCGGGTTCACGCGCGCGTCAGCGAACCTTCCGATGCCCCGCCCAGGGGCTCCGGGGCCCGGAGCGGAACGGATTCGGGGCGGATCAGCGCGCGGGCGGGAGCTGGCGCGGCGGGTGATGGGCCATGTGCGGATGGGTGAGCATGGGCGGTCGGCGGTACATGGTGATCGCCCGGCCACCGAGCGCACGCGTCGCGTTGCCGTTGGTGACGCCGCCGAGGATGATCCCGAGCCCCGGAATGACCTTGGCCGCCATCTTCTTCACCGCTCGCACGCCCGCCATCTGCGCGAGCTTGAGCCCGAGGCGCATGAGCACCTTGCGCATCTCGGGACGGTCGGCGGGCAGCAGGGCGTCGACACTTTCCCGCCCTCGCGCGACGGCGAGCGCGGTGCGGGCCGTCTGCGTGTACTTGTGGATGCCCTGCAGCACCAGGAGGTCCACGGCCCGGTCGGGGTGCGCGGGATCGACGCCGTAGTTGGCGGCGAGCATGAGCACCATCCGCGCCTGCGTCCAGGCCAGCACGCCGACGTCGAGGAGGGTGCCCGCGACCGGCACGGCGCCGCCGACCGCCCCGGAGAGCCGCGACTGGTTCACGTACCGGTAGATGATCATGTCCGCGAGCGCGTCGGCGGGGGCGCCCGGGTTCTGGCCTTTGAGCTTCGCCAGCTCGACGGTCATCCTGGGGCCGAGCCTGGTGACCGCTTCGAGGGCGAGGTGCTCGGGCGCGTACTCCGGGTCCGCCTTCATCTTCGCCCAAAGCCCCGGCGGCGGCCCCTCGACCTTCGGTGCGCCCGGGTCGCCGCGCCCCTCGCTGCCGGCGTCGGCCTCGGCCGCCGGGTCGGATGCGACCGGCACTGCGGAAACCGGCACCCCGGCAGTCGGCACTGCGGAAACCGGCACCCCGGCAGTCGGCACTGCGGAGATCGGCGCTTCGGGAGTCGGCTTGTCGGCGGTCGGCGTCGGCCCGTCGGCCGCGGGTTGCGCCGGGGGAGTCGGGCCCGCGGCGGGTGCCGTGAAGGATGGCTCGGTCACCCGCCCAACGGTAATCACCACGTGCCACGTCACGGAGTCGGGTTCCCGATCGCCACAAGACCGTGACATGTGCAACGGCCGGTACGCTGATCGCGTGAGCCTGCCGGAGTGGGCGCCCGAGGGCGTCGATGTGACGGTTCCCAATGCCGCCCGGGTGTACGACTACGGCTTGGGCGGCTACCACAACTTCGCCGTCGACCGCGAATTCGCCGAGCAGCTCATCTCGGCCTGGCCCGGCATCCTGCAGGTCGCGCACACGAACCGGGCATACCTGGGCCGCGTCGTGCGCTGGCTCGCGGCGCAGGGCGTGCGGCAGTTCCTCGACATCGGCTCCGGCATCCCCACGCGGGGCAACGTCCACGAGGTCGTGCAGGCGATCGATCCCGACGCCAGGGTGGTCTACGTCGATGTCGACGACGTCGCCGTCTCGCACGGCCAGGCGATCCTGGCGGGCAACCCGCACGCCGCGGCCATCGGCGGCGACCTGCGCCACCCGGCGGGCATCCTCGGCCACGAGCGGGTCCGCGCCCTCATCGACTTCGACCGCCCGGTGGCGGTGCTGCTGGTCGCGGTCCTGCACTTCCTCAGCGACGAGGACGACCCGCCGAAGCTGGTGCGCGAGCTCACCACGGCGCTCGTCCCCGGCAGCTACGTCGCCGTCTCGCACTTCACCGCCGTCGACGATCTCGGGCGCGAGCACGAGGAGGTGACGAAGCTGTACGACCGCACGCCCACCTCGGTGCGCACCCGCGATCCCAAGCAGGTGGCGGGTATCCTGGCCGGCCTCGAGCTGGTCGAGCCGGGAGTGGTGCCGATCACGAGCTGGCACCCCGACCCGCAGGAGCCGGCGGAGCACGAGCAGCGCTCGGTGCTTGGGGCGGTCGGCCGCAAGCCCGAGTAGGCCCGCATCCGGTCAGCGCTCGGCACCGGGCTGCGCAACCAGGCGTACCAGCGTGTCGACGAGCTCATCGGCATCGGTCTGCCACTTCTGCGCCGTGAGGTGCCCGGCGAGCTCCAGCCCCGCGATCCCGTGCGCGCTGGTGAGCAGCAATGCACCGTAGCGCCGGGCGTCCGGTTCCCCCACGATGGCCGCGACGATCCCCAGGAACTCGTCCTGGCTGCGCGAGGCCGCCCGCAGGACCGCTTCCGGGTTGCTGGATGGCCGGGTGAACATGAGTTGGTACAGGTGCGGCTGCTGCCGGCCGATGCCGAGCATGGCCAGGAGCGCCCCGCGGAGCCGCTCGGACGCGGACAGGCCGGAATCCGCGCGCAGGGCCTGAAACCGGTCGCCGACGCGCTCCCAGCTCTCGGTCGCGATCGCCGCGAGCAGGCTCTCCTTGTCCGGGAAGTGCCGGTACGGCGCTCCCCGCGAGACCCCCGCCCGAGCGCCGACCTCACGGAGCGTGACCGCCTCGGGGCCGCCGACGTCGAGCAGCTCGGCGGCCGCGTCCAGGAGGGCGCGACGGGTGGCGGCAGCGGACTCCACGCGGCTGATCACGTGCCCCAGCATACAGTTGACAGCGTCATCCGAGTTTGCCGCCGCGTCGCCCGGCCGGCCCCGCGGTCTGTGTCAGGTGGTCTTCGTGGGGCGCGGGTTCGCCGGGCGCTGACCGTTCCCGCCATTGCCCTGACGCAACAGGCTCACGTCGGTGACCTCCGTGGCCGTGGCAGTGCCGCCGGAGACGGTGCCGACCACGGTGACGGTGGCACCGGTCTTCACGTCGGCAATCGCGGCCGCGCCGTTGTTGACCTTCGTGGACTCGCCGACCACGAACGTCGAGGAGAAGCCGTCCTCGCTCTTTGCCGTGATCGAGGTGGCACTCACCGCCGTGACGGTGCCCGTCTGGAGGCGCTCGGTGACGTACTGTCCGTTGCTCCCCCTCACCACGAAGTCCCCGTGCAGCGCACCACCGAGCGTGGTCATCCCGCCACGGCCGAACCCGCCGCCCTGTGCGCCGATGCCGCCCTGGTTGCCCCGCGGACCCTGGCCGTTCTGGCCGTTCTGACTGCCCGGACCGCCCGGGAGGCCCTGGCCGCCGCCGCCGGGGAAGCCCTGGCCGCCCGGTCCCTGGCTCTGCGTGGCGTTGTCGTCACTCGCGGCCTGCGCCACGGCCACCCCGCCGCCGATCACGATGACGGCGGAGACGGCGGCCACGATGCCCAGCTTGAGCCGCGACGAACGCTGCGGGGCCGCCGAGGAACCCACGCCGGCGGCCGCCGGGCCGAACGGCGCACCCGAGGCCCAGGCCGGCGCCGCCACGAAGCCGGGCGGGCCGGACACCGGCTGTGAGGGTGCCCCCTCGGCCCAGACGGGAGTCGCGGCGGGAGCTGGCTGGCCGGCCGCCGGTTGCGTCGCCGCACCGGCGGCAATCGGCTCAGCCGGGGCGGCCGGGGGCTGTGCCGGGGCTGGGTGAGCAGGTGTCGTAGCGGGCTGTGCGGGGTCCGCTACGGACCAGGTCGGGGCCGTCGCGGGCAGGAGCGGCGACTGTGGTGCCGCCGGGGTCCCGTCCGGTGCCGGGCCGGCGGCGGAAGCAGGCGCCGGGCCAGCGGCGGGAGTAGGAGCCGGGCCCGTGGTGGCGGGAGCGGGTGCCGGGCCGGTGGTGGCGGGAGTAGGAGCCGGGCCCGTGGTGGCGCGAGCGGGTGCCGGGCCACTGGCGGGAGCGGGTGCCGGGCCGGTGGCGGGAGCTGGTGCCGCGTCAGTGGCGGCGGGAGCGGGTGCCGGGCCGGCGGCGGGCGGAGAAGCCTGGTCGTCGTGGGCTGAGCTCATCGCGCTAACTCCTGCGGAGAAGTCGGACCTGTGCTGACGACCGTGCGCGCCGGAGCTGGCACCGCACTCCCACCCGCCTGGCAGGTAACTGTGAATTCACAATTCGCTACTACCGTTGTGATCATGAGTGAGGTCGTGGAGCTGGCGCGGGCATTGGTGCGGTACGACACCACGAACACCAGCGACGATGGAGCCAGCGGGAACGAGCGGGCCGCGGCGGAGTTCGTGGCCGAGCGCCTCGCCGACGCCGGTTTCCAGCCGGTGTACCTCGAGGCGGCGCCCAAGCGCGGCAACGTCGTCGTGCGCCTGCCCGGTGCCGACCCGCAGCGCGGCGCGCTGCTCGTGCACGGCCACCTCGACGTGGTCCCGGCCGACGCGTCCGAGTGGTCCGTGCCGCCCTTCGCGGGCGAGATCCGCGACGGCTACCTGTGGGGACGCGGCGCGATCGACATGAAGCACATGGTGGCCATGGCGCTGTCGGTCGCGCGGAAGTTCAAGCGTGACAACGTGGTACCGCCCCGTGACATCGTGTTCGCGTTCGTGGCCGACGAGGAGGCGGGCGGCCGGCAGGGCGCGGGCTTCCTCGTCGATCAGCACCGCGAGCTCTTCGACGGTGTCACCGAGGCGGTCAGCGAGGTCGGCGGCTTCTCGTACACCGTGCGCGACGACGTGCGCGCCTACCTCGTCGAGACCGCGGAGAAGGGCGTCATGTGGCTGCGGCTCAAGGTCCGCGGCACGCCCGGGCACGGCTCGATGCTGCACACGGACAACCCCGTGGCGAAGCTGACCACGGCCCTGGCCCGCCTCGAGGCGCACGAGTTCCCGACGGTCCTGCACCCGGCCGTGCGGGAGTTCCTCTCCGGGGTGAGCGAGCTGACCGGCGTACCCTTCGACGCCGACGACCCGCAGTCCGCGATCGCCCGCCTCGGCTCGCTGTCACGCATGATCGGTGCCACGCTGCGTGACACCGCGAACACGACGATGCTCAAGGCCGGGTACAAGGCCAACGTCGTGCCGTCGATCGCCGAGGCCACGGTGGACGGCCGGATGCTGCCCGGCCGCGAGCGCGAGTTCGAGCGCGAGCTGGCCGCGGTCCTCGGCCCCGACGTGGAGATGGACTGGGACCTGCTGCCCCCGGTCGAGACCACGTTCGACGGCCGGCTCGTCGACGCGATGGCGGCCGCGATCGAGGCCGAGGATCCGGGCGCGCGCCTGCTGCCGTACATGCTCTCGGCCGGCACCGACGCCAAGTCCTTCCAGCGCCTGGGCATCCGCCACTTCGGCTTCGCCCCGCTGCGCCTGCCGCCGGACCTGGACTTCACCGCGCTGTTCCACGGCATCGACGAGCGCGTGCCGCTGGACGGCCTCGAGTTCGGCGAACGCGTCCTGGAGCGCCTGCTGCGCACCTGCTGACTGAGGTCGGTGGGGCGGCGGGCACGCTCCCTGACCAAAGCGGCGGGCACGCTCCCTGACCAAAGCGGCCGGTCGGGCTCACGCACGGACATCGCGCGTGGGTGTGTCGCCGTTCGGGCGAATCGGCGGACGCGGCCGCTCGGCCGCATCCGCCGTCGTCGCGTCAGACCCGGAACGACAGCCGTGTCGTGCCGATGACGATCTCGTCGCCCGGATGCAGGATGACCGTCGTGTCCACGCGGCGGCCGTTGACGATCGAGCCGTTGGCCGAGCCGAGGTCGGTGAAGACCGCGCGGTGGCCGTCGTACTCCACGCGCGCGTGCTGCCGCGAAGCGCCCACGTCGGCTAGGCGCAACGACGCCTGCTCGCCGCGGCCGATGATCGTCGCGCCCTGCGCGAGCGGGTAGTTCTGGCCGTCCTCGGTCACGAGCCGTACGCCGTGGCCCTCACCCGGAGCGACCTCGCCGCCGGTGTAGACCTGCGCGCTCACGCGGAACAGGCCGGTGTCGAGGTCGTCACCGCGGGTGATCTCGACCACGATGTCGCCGTAGACGGCCCAGCCCTGCTCCCCGACGTACTCGGCCTGTGACTGCGCGAGCTCCTGCGCCAGGGCCGCCGCGAACGGCGCGAGCCGCGTGTGGTCGGCGGGCGCGAGGGCGATGAGGTACCGGTTGGGAACGAGGATCCGCCCGCCCGTCATCTGGGTCTGGTTGGTGTTGGCCTCGCCCTGCATCGCGTTGAGGATCTCGACCGGGTGCACGACGCCCTTGAAGACCTTGGCGAAGGTGCCTTCCACCATGCCTTCCAGCCGCTTCTCGAACCGCTGCAGCGCGCCCAACTCGTCCCCCATTCAACGTGACCGGCAGCAACTGTGTATCACGCCGGTGGTATCGACGCAGCCGCGAGGACGACGTGCCCCGGACCCGTGACGGAGATCATTGCGCGGACCTGCGCGATGGCTGGCCAGCACCGGCCCCGGCGACTCATGGCAGCGCGCCGCCGGGCGAGATGGTGCCGCGCACGGTGACACCAGGCGTCGATACGAGCCTGGTCGAACCGCCACGACGCGGGGCAGCGGCGGTAGCGCGAAGGGCACTGGTCGCGAAGACCGGGCGCACGCCGCGGACCCGGGGCCGGCGGAGCGGCCGGAATTCTGAGAAACGGCTGAAACTGCAACCAACCGCTGTCCTGAATCCGTCTTCAGGGACGAAACACGGTCGCACACTTCGGGGGGATATTGTGACCCGCCGAGGGACACCTGGTGCCGGGGAGTGGTATGGCGAAGAAGCGTGGGAAGAAGGACCCGTTGTGGGCGCGGTTGTCCCTGGTCGGAGGGGCAGTCCTGCTGCTGCTCAGCGGAGGTTCCCTCGTCGGTGGCAATCTGTTGCTCAATCACTACAGCGACCAGATCACCCACGAGGGCGGCCTCGGTGAAGCGGCCTCGGGCGCGACCATCGACGGGCCGATCAACCTGCTCCTCGTCGGCATCGACGAGCGGGTGAACCAGGAGGCGATGGGCGCGCGGGCCGACTCGATCATCGTCGCCCACGTGCCGGCCTCGCACGACGCGGTCTATCTGATGTCGATTCCCCGGGACACCAAGGCGGCGATCCCGGCGAACAAGAAGACCAAGTACAACGGCGGCACCGACAAGATCAATGCCGCGTTCCAGTTCGGCTACCAGAACGGCGGCGGGCGCGACGGCGGGCTGGCGCTGCTGGCCGAGACGGTGAGCGCGATGGCCGGCGGGGGACTGAAGTTCAACGGCGCCGCGATCGTGAACTTCGACGGGTTCTCGGGGCTGGTGAAGGCCCTGGACGGCGTCTACATGTGCGTCGATGAGAAGACCACGTCGATCCACACCGGGTGGAACACCAAGACCGGGGCCGAGGGCGTGCCGTACAACTTCAACGCCGACGGCATCCCGACGAGCCTGAAGCCGAACATGCGCCCGATGATCTACGAGGTCGGCTGCCGGGACTTCGCCGCGTGGGAGGCGCTGGACTACGTGCGCCAGCGCGACAAGCTCGCCAACGGCGACGGTGACTACGGCCGCCAGCGCCACCAGCAGCAGTTCATCAAGGCCATGGTGAAGAAGGCGATGAGCGCCGGCGTGCTGGCCAACCCGATCAAGGTCAACGAGGTGCTGAACTCGGTCGGCAAGGCGGTGTCGTTCTACAACAACGACGTCTCGCTCGCCGACTGGATCTTCACGCTCAAGGGCATCAACCCCGACGGCATGATGACCCTGCGCACGAACAACGGGCAGTTCAAGACCGAGATCATCAACGGGCAGTCCTTCGAGGTCCTCGACCAGACGGCGATGGACCTGCTCAAGGCCTACGGCAGCGACAGCGTCGGCCCGTTCGTCGCGGCCCATCCGGAGATGGTCGCCAACGACGCGGCCACCCCCGCCGCGGCGCCCTCGAACAAGTAGCCACACCAGGGCGGCCCCGCTCCCGGCCAGGGATGCGGGGCCGCCGCCGTGTTTGCGGACGGGGCTCAAATCCGGTAATACCTATCTCATTAGCAGAGAATAATTCTGTCGGACTGTTGACGGAAAAATTCGCCGACGCCTACCGTGTCTTCCGTGTCCGTTCAGGGAGTCCATGCGCTGGTCAGGCGCGCGCACGAGGCCCGCGTCCTGCGCGTGCTGCGTGAGCACGGTGCCCTGAGCCGCGGCCAGATCGCCACCAAGGTCGGCCTGTCGCGCACCACGCTGTCGGAGATCACCGGCGACCTGCTCTCCCGCGGGGCCGTGGTCGTCGTCGACACCGACGCGGCCAAGCGGGCCGGCTCCGGCCGCCCGGCGGAGCTGCTCACCCTCGACCCGAGCTCGGGGCAGTTCCTCGGCGTGGACCTCGGCCACACCCGGGTCCGCATCGCCGTCGCCGACGCCGCGCACGACATCATCGCGGCCGGGCACGCCGCCTACCCGGCCGAGTCGGGCTGGCAGGAGCGCCTCGCCGCCGCGTTCGCGCTCATCGACCGGGTCGCGGCCCGCACCGGGGTGAGCTTCCGGGCGCTGCAGGGCGTCGGCGTCGGGGTGGCCGGCCCCCGGGCCGCCGCGCCCGAGCTCGCGCAGCCGTTCGGGGAGCGGTTCGCCGCGCCCGTGGTCGTCGACAACAACACGCGCTTCGCGGGGCTGGCCGAGGCCATGACCGACGGGCCCGACGTGCACGACGTGCTGTACGTCCGCCTCTCCGACGGCATCGGCGGCGGCCTCGTCGTCGGCGGGCGGCTCGTCGCCGGCGCGGACGGGGTGGCCGGCGAGTTCGGCCACGTCACCGCGCAGCCCGGCGGCGACCCCTGCCGGTGCGGCAAGCGGGGCTGCCTGGAGACGGTCGCGTCCATCCCGGCGGTCCTGCGCAGCTGCACCCGCCGCGGCGTCCCGGTGGCCACCATCGACGAGTTCGAGGCGGCCCTCGGCCGCGGCGACACGGTCGCGGCCGCCGTGCTCGACGAGGCCGCCGCCGCGGTCGGGCGGGTCGTGGCCATCGCCGCGCTCGTGCTCGACCCGGCGCAGGTCGTCATCGGCGGCCGCCTGCCGCAGAGCGCGCCCGCGTTCGTCCGCCGCGTCGAGGAGATCCTCGCCGGCGAGCTGTGTCCCGTCGGCGGCGCCCGGCCCGCGGTCCGGGCCGCCCGCCTCGGCGACGACGACGGCGCACTCGGCGCCATCGCCGCCCTGTTCCGCCAGTCGCCGCTCCTGGACGGCTACCCCGAGCCCGTCCACTGAGGCGTCGACCACCCCCGCCGCAAGGAGTCAGATGAGCGTGCCCAAAACACGAAAACCCACGCTGCTCGCGTTGAACGTGGCCTCGGCCCTGGCCGGCCTCGGCGTGTGGTGGATCTGGTCGGTGACGGCGCAGAACGTGCCGACCCCGGTCGAGGTCGCCCGGCGCATGGGCGAGCTCTTCGCCGACGGCACCCTCGAGGCCGACATCCTCGCCAGCCTCCAGCGCGTGCTGATCGGCTTCGCGCTCGGCTGCGCGGTGGCGATCCCGGTCGGCTTCCTCATGGGGTGGTACGCCGTCGCCCGAGCCGTGTTCGAGCCGTGGGTGCAGTTCTTCCGCACGGTACCGCCGCTGGCGCTGATCCCGCTCGTCGTGGTGCTGCTGGGCATCGGCGAGGAGCCGAAGATCTTCGTCATCTACGTGGCCGCGTTCCTGTCCTGTGTCATCGCGACCTTCCAGGGCGTCGTCGACGTGGACCGGACCCTGCTCAACGCGGCCCGGGTGCTGGGCGCGCCGACCCGGACCATCTTCGCCCGGGTGGTCGTGCCGGCGTCCATGCCGTACATCCTCGTCGGCATGCGCGTCGGGCTCGGCTCGGCGTGGGGCACCCTCGTCGCCGCCGAGCTGGTCGCCGCGCAGGAGGGCCTCGGATACCGGATGCAGAACGCCCAGATCTACGTCGACCGGCCCACCATCTTCGCCGCGCTCATCTGCATCGGCATCCTCGGCCTGCTCATGGACCGGGTGCTGCTGCTGGTGGAGCGGCGGGCCACGTCCTGGCAGGAGCGCCGATGAGCAAGGACATCGCGATCCGCGGGGTCGCCAAGACCTTCCCGCACAAGGACGGCCGGTTCACCGCGCTCGACGACGTCTCGCTGGACATCGGCGCCAGTGAGTTCGTCGCGATCGTCGGGCCGTCCGGCTGCGGCAAGAGCACGCTGCTCAACATCGTCGCCGGGCTGGAGCAGCCCACCAGCGGCGAGGCGCGGGTCGGTGGCGACGTGGTCACCGGCCCCGGGCCCGACCGCGGCGTCATCTTCCAGCAGTTCGCGCTCTTCCCGTGGCTCACCGTGCGCAAGAACGTCGAGTTCGGGCTGCGCACCGCGGGCGTGCCGAAGGCGCAGCGGCGGGCCCGGGCCGAGCACTTCATCGAGCTCGTCGGGCTCAGCCGGTTCGCCGACGCGCTGCCCAAGACGCTCTCGGGCGGCATGAAGCAGCGCTGCGCCATCGCCCGCGCCTACGCCGTCGACCCGCAGATCCTGCTCATGGACGAGCCGTTCGGCGCGCTGGACTCCCTCACCCGGGTCCGGCTGCAGGAGCAGCTGCTGCAGACGTGGAGCCAGGACCAGCGCACCGTCATGTTCATCACCCACGACGTCGACGAGGCCGTGTTCCTCGCCAACCGCGTCGTGGTCATGGCCGCCAACCCGGGCCGGATCGTCGAGATCGTCGACGTGGACCTGCCCTATCCGCGCACCGAGGACGTCCGCCTCGGTGCGCAGTTCGCCGCGTTGCGCAACCGCGTGTGGAGCGCGGTACACCATCAGGAAGGAACCCCCGCATGACCTCCCGCCGCGCACTCCTGGGCCTGCTCGCCGGCAGCGCCGTGGCCACCTTGGCCGGCTGTGGCAACGACGATTCGAGCACCAGTGGCACCGCCAAGATCACCTTCGGGTACATCGGCGACTACAACGGCAGCAGCCTGCCCGCCATCGCCAACAAGCTCAAGCTCTGGCAGCAGCACGGCCTCGACGCCACGCTGAAGGTCTTCACCACCGGCCCGGTGCAGATCCAGGCGATGCAGACCGGGGACCTCGACTTCGGGTACATCGGCCCGGGCGCCTTCTGGCTCCCGGCGTCCGGCCAGGCGAAGATCATCGCGATCAACACCCTCGGCGGCGCCGACCGGGTCATCGCCCAGCCCGGCATCACCTCCATCGAGCAGCTGCGCGGCAAGAAGGTCGGCGTGCCCGAGGGCACCTCCGGCGACATGATCCTCACCCTCGCCCTGCAGGCCGCGGGCCTGACGAACAAGGACGTCCAGCGCACCCCGATGGACGCGGCCACCCTCACCTCCGCCTTCGCCTCCAAGCAGATCGACGGGGCCGGCTTCTGGTACCCGGCGATCGCCGCCATCAAGAAGACCGTGCCGAACCTGGTCGAGCTGGCCGACGACGACACGTTCAAGGACAAGGTGCAGTTCCCCAACGCCTACATCGCCGGGAACAAGGCCGTCTCCGACAAGCCCGACGTCGTCAAGAAGGTGACCCAGGTGCTGCGCGAGGCCAGCGACTACCGGGTGCAGCACCCGGACGAGGCCGTCGCGGCCGTCGCGGAGCTGACCAAGCAGCCCGCCGACGCGGTCAAGGCCGACGCGGCGCTGAGCAAGGCGATGAGCACCCAGGAGCTGGACCAGCAGACCGCCGACGGCACCGTCGCGAAGTGGCTCACCGGGATGGGCGACTTCTTCGTCAGCGCCGGCAAGCTCAAGGAGAAGGTCGACCCGAAGACGTACTACCTGGGCGAGCAGTGGACGGCCGCGAAGTGAGCTCCCCCCGCAACATCCTGTTCCTCATGACCGACCAGCACCGGGTGGACACGCTCGGCGCCTACGGCAACCCGCTCGCGCGGACCCCGGTGCTGGACGAGCTCGCCCGGACGGGAACCCGGTTCGACCGGTGGTACACCCCGACCGCCATCTGCACCCCGGCGCGGGCGAGCCTGCTCACCGGCCAGGCCCCGTTCCGCCACAAGCTGCTGGCCAACCAGGAGCGCAACGTCGGCTACAGCGAGGACCTGCCCGACGGCACGTGGACGTTCCCGCAGGCGCTGCGCTCGCGCGGGTACAACTGCGGGCTCGTCGGCAAGTGGCACGCCGGCACCGCGAAGACCCCCGCGGACTACGGCCTGGACGGCGTGCACCTCCCGGGCTGGCACAACCCCGTCGACCACCCGGACTACCTCGCCTACCTCGCCGAGCGGGGGCTGCCGCCGTACGAGATCAGCGACCGCATCCGCGGCACCCTGCCCAACGGCCAGCCGGGGAACCTGCTCGCCGCGCGGCTGCACCAGCCGGTCGAGGCCACCTTCGAGCACTATCTGGCCACGCGGACGATCGAGATGCTGCGGTCGTACGCCGAGCAGGGCGCCCCGTTCTTCCTCGCGCTGCACTTCTTCGGGCCGCACCTGCCCTACATCGTGCCCGACGCCTACTTCGACCTGGTCGACCCGTCCACTGTGGAGCTGCCGCGCTCGGTCGCCGAGACGTTCCACGGCAAGCCGCCGGTGCAGCGCAACTACAGCGCCCACTGGACGTTCGACACCATGCCGATCGAGGTGACCCGCAAGCTCATCGCCGTCTACTGGGGCTATGTCACGCTCATCGACGAACAGCTCGGCCGGGTCCTCGCGGCCCTGGCCGAGCTCGGGCTCACCGACGACACCTCGGTGTTCTTCACCTGCGACCACGGCGAGTTCACCGGCGCCCACCGCCTGCACGACAAGGGCCCGGCGATGTACGAGGACATCTACCGCACCCCGGGACTCATCCGGGTCCCGGGTGCCCCGGCCGGCCAGGTCCGCCGCGAGTTCGTCAGCCTCACCGACTGCACCGCGACCATCATGGAGCTGGCCGGCATCCCCGCCGAGGAGCCGGTCGACTCCCGCTCCCTGCTGCCGCTGGTGCGCGGCGAGGAGCCGGACTGGCAGCCCGACGTGGTCGCCGAGTTCCACGGGCACCACTTCCCCTACCCGCAGCGCATGCTGCGCACCGACCGCTACAAGCTGATCGTGAACCCGGACTCGACCAACGAGCTCTACGACCTGCAGCTGGACCGGGACGAGCTGCTCAACGTCTACGAGCTGCCCGAGCACGCGGCGCTGCGCTCGGCCCTGCTGCGGCGGCTGTACTCGCTGCTGCGCGCCCGCGGCGACAACTTCCACCACTGGATGGCCTCGATGTACGACGTCGGCGACCTGACCTACGACCCGACGCTGAGCGGGCTGGACGAGTCCACCTACGCCGGGACCTGACGTGCGGCCCGACATCGTCATGATCCTCACCGACGACCACGCCGCGCACGCGATCTCCGCGTACGGCTCGGTCGTCAACACCACGCCGCGCATCGACGAGATCGCCCGGCTCGGCTGGCGCTTCGAGCACTGCTTCGCCACCAACGCGCTGTGCTCGCCGAGCCGGGCGTCGATCCTCACCGGCACCTACAGCCACGTCAACGGCGTCACCACGCTCGTGACCCCGATCGACGCGAGCCAGCCGACGTTCGTGCGGCTGCTCAAGGAGGCGGGTTACCGCACGGCGATGGTCGGCAAGTGGCACATGGGCGACGGGCCGGGCCACGACCCCGAGCACTTCGACTACTGGGACGTGTTCATCGAGCAGGGGGAGTACCACAACCCGCGGCTGCTGTCCCGCGACGGGCTGCGCACCGTCGAGGGCTACGCCACCGACATCGTCACCGACCTGGCGCTGGACTGGATGTCCACGGTGGACGGGCCCGTGTGCGTGCTCATCTACCACAAGGCGCCGCACCGCCCGTGGGAGCCGCCGGGCGCGGTCGCCGCGGAACCGGTGGCCGTGCCGGCGACCTTCTTCGACGACTACGCCACGCGCTCGTCGTCGGCGCGGCGGGCCGCGATGCGCATCGCCGAGCACCTCAGCCGCGAGGACCTCAAGGCCGACCCGCCGCCCGGGCTGTCCTACGAGGACGAGGCGCTGTGGAAGTACCAACGCTTCATGGCGGACTATCTCGCCTGCGTCGCGTCCGTGGACGCCAACGTCGGACGGGTCGTCGACTGGCTGCGCGAGCGCGGGCGGTTCGCCGACACGCTGCTCATGTACGCCTCCGACCAGGGCTTCTTCCTGGGTGAGCACGGCTGGTTCGACAAGCGGTTCATGTACGAGGAGTCCCTGCGGATGCCGCTGGTGCTGTCCTACCCGCGCCGGTTGGCCGCCGGCGGGGTCTTCGGCGACATCGTGACCAACGTGGACTGGGCGCAGACGATCCTGGACGCGGCCGGCGTCGGGCACCACCCGCGGATGCAGGGCCGCAGCTTCTGGCCGGACCTGCTCGGCAGCCCCGCGGCGCCCCCGGCGAGCGGGATGTACTACCGCTACTGGGAGCACGACGACGTGTTCCACAAGGCCCCCGCGCACTACGGCTACCGCACCGCCACGCACAAGCTCATCTACTTCTACAACGACGGGCTCGGGCTGCCCGGCACCGGGGCGTTCACCTATCCGCCGGAGTGGGAGCTGTACGACCTCGTCGCCGACCCTTCGGAGACGAACAACGTGTACCACGACCCCGCCTACCGGGCCGTGCGCGAGGAGCTGACCGCGGCCATGTGGCGCGAGCAGGCCCGCCTCGGCGACGCCCCGCACCCGAGCCAGCCGCGCCCGGCGGGGGTGTGACGATGTCGTCGTCGTGCTGCCAGCCGCCCGGCCCCGCCCGCGGGTCGCTGCCGGACGCGGTGCCCGGCGGCGGTGCGCCAGGCGGCGGTGTGCACGGCGTTGGTGTGCACGGGATCGAGCAGGTGCCGGTGCCCGCGCAGACGTTCGCGATGGGCGACGCGCACGGCGACGGCGTGCGGCCCGACGGCGAGACCCCGGTGCACCCGGTGGAGCTGGACGCGTTCAGCATCGACGCGACCGCCGTGACCGTGGCCGACTTCGCGCGGTTCGTGGCCGCGACCGGCTACCGCACCGAGGCCGAGACGTTCGGCTACTCGGCCGTGTTCCACCTGTTCGTCGCGGCCGGCGAGGACGACGTCCTGGGCCGGCCGCCGCAGACGCCGTGGTGGCTGGGCGTGCGCGGGGCCGACTGGGCGCACCCGTTCGGCCCGCGGTCCACTGTGGAGGGTGCCGAGGACCACCCGGTCGTGCACGTGTCGTGGAACGACGCCCGGGCCTACTGCGCGTGGACCGGGCGCCGGCTGCCGAGCGAGGCCGAGTGGGAGTGCGCGGCCCGCGGCGGCCTGGAGGGGCTGCGCTACCCGTGGGGCGACACCGCCGACGCGGGCCGGTGCAACATCTGGCAGGGCACGTTCCCGGCGGTGAACACCGCCGAGGACGGGTTCGCGGCCACGTCCCCGGTGCGCACCTACACCCCGAACGCCTACGGGCTGTGGCAGCCGGTCGGCAACGTGTGGGAATGGTGCGCCGACTGGTTCGATCCCGGCTACTACGCCCGCTCCCCGCGCCACGACCCGCGGGGACCCGAGCAGGGCACGGCCCGGGTGCTGCGCGGCGGCTCCTACCTGTGCCACGACTCCTACTGCAACCGGTACCGCAACGCCGCCCGCTCCTCGAACACCCCCGACTCGTCCATGGGCAACGCGGGGTTCCGCACGGTGGCATGATCTCGGGCATGGCCGATCGATTCCTCACGCACCTGCCCATCGGTGAACCGCCCGTGCCGTTCGACGGCGGCATGCCCGGCTGGGAGATCTTCCCGTTCGAGGGGGAGCTGCGGGTCAAGACCCTCGACCCGCCGGTCGTGCCCGAGCCGCCCCGCGACGGCGAGGACGGCCCCGAAACCTGCTTCATCTGCAAGGATCCGCTGGCCCAGACGATCTGGTCGGACGAGCACTGGGTGCTGCGGCACACCGCCGAGCCCAGCGCCGTCCCGGTCGTGGTCCTGCTCTGCCCGCGCGAGCACTACGACTTCGTCGAGCTGCCCGCCGGCCTCGCCGCCGAGCTCGTCCCGCTCCAGCAGCGCATCGAGCGGGCCATCCACGCCCTCGGCGGCGTCGCCCGCGTGCACATCGAGAAGGTCGGCGACGGGGCCCGGCACCTGCACTGGTGGTTCATCGCCCGTCCCGAGGGCCTCACCCAGCTGCGCGGCTCCTGCCTGGTGATGTGGGACGACGTGCTGCCCAAGCAGCCGGTGGAGCAGTGGCGCACGGTCCTGCGCGAGCTCGCGACGCACCTGGCCGAGGGTGGCGGCACGGTCCACTGAGGACGTGGGGCCCGACGACGTCGACGGGCGCCCGCTCGGTGCCTGCAACCTTCCCCGGCGAACGCTTTTTCGGTGCTGGGAGCGTTACCGGCCCCGTGTTGGTTTTCGTGCCGTTCCGGTGGGTGGTGTGCAAAGGCGCGGGGCCGCATCAACCGAACGGGCAAACCCGTGACCGGCGCCACGCCGAGGGTGTCACACAGGCATATCGTGGCAGCGCTAACATCAACATCGGGGGGAGGGACATGCGCGCAACCAGCCACAACCGGGCCGCCGTGATGAACGACGTGGCGCGGCTCGCGGGCGTCTCACATCAGACGGTGTCCCGCGTCCTCAACGACCATCCGAGCGTCAGTCCGGCCACCCGGGAACGGGTGCTCGAGGCCGTGCGGCAGCTCAACTACCGCCCGAACGCGATGGCTCGCGGCCTAGCCGGGCGCCGCTCCCGGGTCGTCGGTGTCGTCTCGTTCGACACCATCCTCTACGGCCCCGCCTCGACCCTGCTCGGCATCGAGCACGCCGCCCGGACCGCCGGATACGGCGTCAGCATCGTGACCCTCGAACGCGTCGACCACGCCGGCATGGTGTCCGCGCTCAACGCGCTCGCCGACCAGTCGGTGGCCGGGGTCGTGGTCATCGCGCCGCAGACCGCCGCGGCCGCCGCCCTGCACAACATGCCGCTGGGCATGGCCGCCGTCGCCGTGGAGTCCGCGGTCGGCGGCGGGGTGCCGGCGATCTCCGTGGACCAGGTGACCGGGGCCCGGATGGCCGTGCGGCACCTGCTCGAGCTCGGCCACGAGAAGGTCTGGCACCTGTCCGGCCCGCGGGACTGGCTCGAGACCCACGGCCGCATCGAGGGCTGGCGCACGACCCTCGAGGAGGCGGGCCTGGCGGCGCCGCCCCTGATGACCGGCGACTGGAGCGCGCGGTCCGGATACACCGCGGGCCTGGAGCTCGCGTCCCGCGACGACGTGACCGCGGTCTTCGCCGGCAACGACCAGATGGCGCTGGGCCTGATGCGGGCGTTCCACGAGCGCGGGATCCGCGTCCCCGACGACGTAAGCATCGTGGGCTTCGACGACATCCCCGAGGCCGAGTTCCTCTCCCCGCCGCTGACCACGATCCGCCAGGACTTCGACGAGGTCGGCCGGCGCTGCATCGCCGCGCTGCTGCGCGTGATCGAGGCCGACCTGCCGGAGGGCCCGGACCGCCCGTCCCCGGACCCGAGGGTGGCGCCGACCCTGATCGTCCGGGCCAGCACCGCGCCACCGCGAGCCGGACGGTAACCGGACACTCGCACACCGTGACTCGGACCGAGATCGGTTAGGTCGCATGGTGTACGGTGAATCAAGCGGAACGCCACCGGAGCCGCGGTTGCGCCATCGTCTCACGGCGCCGCACTGCTCGTTCGGCGGCGCGTCGGTCTCATGGCGTCGCGTTGGTCTCATAGCGGCGCGCGTTGGTCTCGCGGCGCCGCGTTGGCCGAGGCCCGCACCACGAGATGCGGTGAAAGGTACACGGGCCCGGGGTTCGCGACCGCCGCCCCGGCCAGCTGCGCCACGAGCAGCTCGACGCTGCGCCGGCCCAGCTCCGCGAAGTCCTGGTGGATCGTGGTCAGCGGCGGCAGGAAGAACCCCGACTCGGGCGTGTCGTCGAAGCCGACCACGCTCACCCGGGCCGGCACGGACCGCCCGGCCTCGTGGAACGCCCGCAGCACCCCCAGCGCGATGTGATCGTTGCCGCAGAACACCGCGGTCACCCGGGCGTCCGCGGCCAGGCGCTGCCCCCGCAGATACCCCGACCGCGCGCTCCAGTCGCCCGGCTCGATCGGCGGCACCGGCGCCCCCGCCGCGTGCAGGGTCTGCCGCCACCCGTCGATACGGTCCCGCGCCTCGGGCCAGTCCGCCGGCCCCGGCACGTGGTGCACGGTCTCGTGCCCGAGCTCGAGCAGATGGCTCGTCGCCAGGCACGCGCCGCGCACGTTGTCCACGCGCAGCATCGGCACGAACCCGTCGTCCGCGCCGCCCACCCCCACCGCCGGCGTCCCCGCCGGCACCTGCGTCAACGCGTCGGCGACCGAGTTCTTCGGCGCGATCGCGATGATGCCCTCCACCGCCTGCGCGCACAGCTGCTCGACCGCGTCGAGCACCGCATGGCGCTCCAGCGAGCGCACGGTCGCGATGCTCACGTAGTACCCGGCCTCGCGCGCGGCCTTCTCGATGCCGTAGATCATCGACGCCGGGCCGGCCAGCGTGGTCTCGAAGCCGATCAGGCCGATCGTGCGCGAGCGGGACGTGACCAGCGTGCGCGCGGCCAGGTTGCGGCGGTAGTTGAGCACCCGCACGGCGTCCAGCACCCGCTGCCGCGTCGCCGCGCTCACGTTCGGCAGGTCGTTCAGCACCCGCGACACGGTCTGATGCGACACGCCCGCCAGCCGGGCCACGTCACGCATGCCGACCCTGCGCAACGGCGGCTCGACCGCGTCCACGTCCGGCCCCAGGTGAGAGTGCGCGACGGGGCCGGGCCGGCCACGGTCCGGCCCGATGACAGCTGCAGCCACGGAGTGTCTCCTTCCGGCAACATCTCGGCCGCCGCTACTTGACGCCCGGGATGAGAACGCTAACACTCTCGAAATACAACCGCGACGGCCAATGCAATAGGGCCGCACGCGGCCTCAGGTCACCGCCAAACACCCCTGGCGTGTGGCCATCTGCCTGTAGATGTGAACGTTCACGCTATCTCCGAAGGGACAGACGCAGTGCTGAAGAGATGGTCCGCCGCCGTGGTCGGTGGTGTGCTCCTGCTCGGCGCGCTCGGTGCGTGCGGCGGGGAGAAGAGCGACGATGCCGGCAGCGGCACCGCGCCCAAGGGCGACAAGAAGATCGTGATGGGCTTCGCGCAGGTCGGCGCCGAGAGCGGGTGGCGCACGGCGAACACCAAGTCGATCCAGGAAGCCGCCGCGGCCGCCGGCATCGACCTGAAGTTCTCCGACGCGCAGCAGAAGCAGGAGAACCAGATCAAGGCCATCCGCAGCTACATCGCGCAGAAGGTCGACGTCATCGCGTTCTCGCCGGTCGTCGAGTCCGGCTGGGACACGGTGCTCAAGGAGGCCAAGGACGCGAAGATCCCGGTCATCCTGACCGACCGCGCGGTGGACTCCAAGGACACCTCGCTCTACAAGACCTTCCTCGGCTCGGACTTCGTCGTCGAGGGCAAGAAGGCCGGCGACTGGCTGGTCAAGGAGTACCAGGGCAAGACCGACCCGGTGAACATCGTCGAGCTGCAGGGCACGACGGGCTCGGCCCCGGCCAACGACCGCAAGGCGGGCTTCGCCGACGCGATCAAGGCGGCCCCGAACATGAAGATCATCGCGTCGCAGACCGGTGACTTCACGCGGGCCAAGGGCAAGGAGGTCATGGAGGCGTTCCTCAAGGCCAACCCGAAGATCGACGTGCTGTACGCCCACAACGACGACATGGCCCTGGGCGCCATCGAGGCGATCGAGGCGGCCGGCAAGAAGCCCGGCACCGACATCAAGATCATCTCGGTCGACGCGGTGAAGGACGGCATGACCGCCCTGGCCGCCGGGAAGATCAACCACATCGTCGAGTGCTCCCCGCTGCTCGGCCCTCAGCTGATGGACCTCGCCAAGAAGGTCGTCAAGGGCGAGACCGTCGAGCCGCGCATCCTCACGGTGGAGACCGAGTTCACGCCGGAGCAGGCCAAGGCCGCCCTCCCCGACCGCAAGTACTGACCGAAGAGCGCTGACTGAACCATGCTGACCATGACCGGCATCACCAAGCAGTTCCCGGGTGTCATGGCCCTGCAGGACGTGGACTTCCGCCTGTTGCCAGGCGAGGTCCACGCCCTCATGGGCGAGAACGGCGCCGGGAAGTCCACCCTGATCAAGGTGCTCACGGGGGTCTACAGCAACGACGCGGGCGAGATCGTCCTCGACGGCACCCCGGTGAGCTTCACCGGGCCGCTGCAGGCCACCCAGGCCGGCATCAGCACGGTCTACCAGGAGGTCAACCTCTGCCCCAACCTCTCGGTCGCCGAGAACATCTTCATCGGCCGGGAGCCCCGCACCTTCGGCCACATCCGCTGGGGCACCATGCGCAGGCGGGCGACCGACCTGCTGCACCGCCTCGAGCTCGACATCGACGTCTCGGCGCCGCTGTCCGAGTTCTCGCTCGCGGTGCAGCAGATGGTCGCCATCGCCCGCGCCATCGACGTCGAGGCCAAGGTCCTCGTGCTGGACGAGCCCACCTCCAGCCTCGACGCCGGCGAGGTCAACCAGCTGTTCCGCGTCATGCGCCAGCTCAAGGGCGAGGGCATGGCGATCGTGTTCGTGTCGCACTTCCTCGACCAGGTCTACGAGATCTGCGACCGGATGACGATCCTGCGCAACGGGCGGCTGGTCGGCGAGCACGTCGTGGCCGACCTGCCCCAGCTCGAGCTCGTCAGCCTCATGATCGGCAAGGACCTGGCCATCCTCGAGCGCCTCGAGGACCAGCCCAAGCGCCGCCTCGACAACGCCGAGCCGGTCGTCGCGGCCGAGCACCTGGGCCGGGCCGGGGCCATCGCGCCCTTCAACCTGACCATCCACAAGGGAGAGGTCGTCGGGCTCGCCGGGCTGCTCGGCTCCGGGCGCACCGAGGCCGCGCGGCTGTTCTTCGGCGCCGACCGGGCCGACAGCGGCACGCTCACCATCGACGGCAAGCCGGTCGCCATGCACGGGCCGCGCACCGCGATGCAGCACGACATCGCGTTCTGCTCCGAGAACCGGCGCACCGAGGGCCTGGTCGAGGAGCTGTCCGTCCGCGAGAACATCGTCCTGGCCCTGCAGGCCGCGCGCGGCTGGTCCCGCCCGCTGTCCAAGCAGCGCAAGGACGAGCTCGTGGACAAGTACGTCAAGGCCCTCGACATCCGCCCGGCCAACCCCGACCTGCCCGTGCGGAACCTCAGCGGCGGCAACCAGCAGAAGGTCCTGCTGGCCCGCTGGCTCATCACCGAACCGCGGCTGCTCATCCTCGACGAGCCCACCCGCGGCATCGACGTCGGCGCCAAGACCGAGATCCAGCGCCTGGTCACCGAGCTCTCCGACGGGGGCATGGCGGTGCTGTTCATCTCGGCCGAGCTCGAGGAGGTGCTCCGCCTGAGCCACAAGATCGCGGTCCTGCGCGACCGGAAGGTGGTGGCGGAGCTGCCCAACACCGACGACGTCGACACCGACCGCCTGATGGCCGCCATCGCCGAAGGAGGAGGTGGTACCGCATGAAGCGCTTCACCTGGCCGCTCGCCGTGCTCGTCGTGCTGCTCGTCACGAACGTCATCCACACGCACACGTTCTTCAACGTCGAGCTGCGGGGCGGCCACCTGTACGGCAGCCTCATCGACATCCTGCGCTCCTCCGCCCCGCTGGCCCTGGTCGCGCTCGGCATGACCCTCGTCATCGCCACCGGCGGCATCGACCTGTCCGTCGGTGCCGTCGTGGCCATCGCCGGCGCCATCGCGTGCCTGCGCATCAGCGACCTCGGCGACCAGGGCAGCGTCGCGGGGGTGCTCGCCGCCGTCGGCGTCGCGATCGCGCTCGCGCTGGTGCTCGGGGTGTGGAACGGGTTCCTGGTCGCGACCATCGGCATCCAGCCGATCATCGCCACCCTGATCCTCATGGTCGCCGGGCGCGGCCTCGCCCAGCTCATCACCGACGGGCAGATCATCACCGTCAACAGCGGGCCGTACAAGATGATCGGCGCCGGCTACTGGCTCGCCCTGCCGCTGTGCGTGCTCATCGCCGCCGCGGTCATCGCCCTGGCCGCGGTGCTCGTGCGCCGCTCCGCGCTCGGCATGCTGCTGGAGGCGGTCGGCGGCAACGCCGAGGCGTCCCGGCTGGCCGGCATCAAGTCGCGCTGGCTGATCCTCGGCGTCTACGTCTTCGCCGCGGTCTGCGCCGCCGTCGCCGGCCTGATGATCAGCTCCAACGTGTCCAGCGCCGACGGCAACAACGCCGGCCTGCTCATCGAGCTCGACGCCATCCTCGCCGTGGTCATCGGCGGCACGTCGCTGTCCGGCGGCCGGTTCTCCATCGCCGGCACGGTCCTCGGCGCCGTCATCATCAAGACCCTCGACATCACCATCTACACCATCGGCGTGCCGCCCGAGGTGACGCTGCTGTTCAAGGCGATCGTCGTCATCGTGCTGTGCCTGGCGCAGTCGCCGAAGTTCCGCACGGTGTTCAAGGCCGGGTACCGGCGCCGCCGTTCGGTCCCGGTCGCGGCGCGGGCCGAGGAGAAGGTGCAGGTGCGCGCATGACCACTGTGGACACCCCCGGACGCTCGGTCGGCCGGGTCGCGGGCAACTGGCTGCGCAAACCGGTGATGGCGACGGCGATCCTGCTGTGCGTCATGTACGGCGCGGGCGTGGTGCGCTACGACGGCTTCGACGACACCCAGATCGTGCTGAACGTCTTCATCGACAACGCGTTCCTGCTCGTGGTCGCGGTCGGCATGACCTTCGTGATCCTCACCGGCGGCATCGACCTGTCCGTCGGCGCGGTCGTCGCCCTCACCACGATGATCGCCGCGTCGCTGCTGGAGAAGGGCGTCAACCCCGGCCTCGTGATCCTGGTCGTGCTCGCCGTCGGCGGCATCATCGGCCTCGGCATGGGTGCGATCATCCACTTCTTCGACATCCAGCCGTTCATCGCGACCCTGGCCGGCATGTTCCTGGCCCGCGGCACCTGCTACGTGATCAGCACCGACTCGATCCCGATCACGAACGAGTGGTGGAACACCATCGCCTCGGACAAGCTGCGCTTCGGCGGCTTCCACATCGGCTGGAGCGTCGTCGTCTCCGCGCTGGTGGTCGCGGTCGCCGCCTACGTGCTGGCCTACACCCGCTTCGGGCGCAACGTCTACGCCCTCGGCGGCAACCAGCAGTCGGCCCTGCTCATGGGCCTGCCCGTCGGGCGCACCCGGATCGGCGTCTACACCATCAGCGGGCTGTGCTCCGCCCTCGGCGGGGTGCTGCTCACCTTCTACACCCCGTCCGGCTACGGCCTCAACGCGCTGGGCATGGAGCTCGACGCGATCGCGGCGGTCGTCATCGGCGGCACGGTGCTCACCGGCGGCTCCGGGTTCGTGCTCGGCACGGTGCTCGGCGTCGGCGTCCTCGGACTCATCCAGACCATCATCACGTTCCAGGGCACCCTCAGCTCCTGGTGGACCAAGATCGTCATCGGCGCGCTGCTCTTCGTCTTCATCGTGCTGCAGCGGACGGTGACCAGGAAACAGAGCGCGCGGAGAACCAGATGACCCAATACGTAGTCGGCGTCGACTTCGGCACCCTGTCCGGACGCGCCCTCGTGGTCCGGGCGGACGACGGGGCCGAGGTCGCCACGGCCGTCCACGAGTACCGGCACGGCGCCGTGGAGCGCACGCTGCCGGCGACCGGGGACCCCCTCCCTCCACATTGGGCACTGCAGATGCCGTCGGACTGGGTCGACGTGCTGCGCACCGCCGTCCCGCAGGCGGTCGCCGAGGCCGGCATCGACCCCGCCGACGTCGTCGGCATCGCGACCGACTTCACCGCGTGCACCTTCCTGCCCACGCTCGCCGACGGCACCCCGCTGTGCGAGCTGCTGCCGGCCGAGCGCCACGCCTACCCGAAGCTGTGGAAGCACCACGCGGCGCAGGGCCAGGCCGACCGGATCAACGCGCTCGCCCACGAGCGCGGCGAGCCGTGGATCGGCCGGTACGGCGGCAAGCTCTCCTCGGAATGGCAGCTGGCCAAGGCGCTGCAGACGCTGGAGGAGGCGCCGGAGGTCTACGCGCGCGCCGAGCGGTTCATCGAGGCCACGGACTGGATCGTCTGGCAGCTCGCCGGGGTCGAGACGCGCAACGCCGGCCTGGCCGGGTACAAGGGCGTCCTGCAGGACGGCGCCTACCCGTCGAAGGCGTTCCTCGAGGCGCTGCACCCCGCGTTCGGCGACTGGGTGTCCAAGGTGGACGGTCCGCTCGCCCCGATCGGCGGGCGGGCCGGCTCGCTCACCGAGCAGGCCGCGGCCTGGACAGGGCTGCCGGCCGGCATCGCGGTCGCCGTGGGCAACGTCGACGCCCACGTGACGGCGCCGGCCGCCAAGGCCGTCGAGCCCGGCCGGCTCGTCGCCATCATGGGCACCTCGACCTGCCACGTGATGAGCGGCGCGGAGCTCGCCGACGTGCCCGGCATGTGCGGCGTCGTGCAGGACGGCATCATCCCCGGCCTGTGGGGCTACGAGGCCGGCCAGTCCGGCGTCGGCGACATTTTCGGGTGGTACGTCGAGACGCTCCTCGGTGGCGCCCTCACCCACGAGCAGCTCACCGACCGCGCCGCCGCCCAGCGCCCCGGCGAGCACGGGCTCGTGGCCCTCGACTGGCACAACGGCAACCGTTCGGTCCTCGTCGACCACGGCCTGTCCGGGGTCATCGTCGGCCAGACGCTGCACACCCGGCCCGAGGACATCTACCGGGCGCTGGTCGAGGCCACCGCCTTCGGCACGCGAACGATCGTCATGGCGCTGGAGGCGGCCGGGGTCCCGGTGACCGAGTTCATCGCCGCCGGCGGGCTGCTCAAGAACCGTTTTCTCATGCAGGTGTACTCCGACGTGCTGCGCCGACCGATCTCCGTCATCGGCTCGGAGCAGGGCCCGGCGCTCGGCTCCGCCCTGCACGCCGCCGTCGCCGCGGGCGTCTACCCGGACATCCGGGCCGCGGCCGAGGCGATGGGCAAGGTCGAGCGGGACGTGTACGTGCCCGACGAGGCCGCCGCCGACGTCTACGACCGGCTCTACGCCGAGTATCTGGCTCTGCACGACTACTTCGGAAGGGGAACCAACGACGTGCTGCACCGGCTGCGGACGCTGCGGGAAGAGGTCGCCCGGTGAGCACCGTCGACACGCTGCGGGCGGAGGTATGCGCCCTGCACGCCGAGCTCACCCGCTGGGGCCTGGTCACGTGGACCGCGGGCAACGTCTCGGCCCGCGTGCCGGGGGAGGACCTGCTCGTCATCAAGCCCTCCGGCGTCTCCTACGACGAGCTGACCCCGGCCACCATGGTCGTGTGTGACCTCAAGGGCAAGCTGGTCGACGGCGAGCACTCGCCGTCGTCGGACACCGAGGCGCACGCCTACGTCTACCGCAACATGCCCGAGGTCGGGGGAGTGGTGCACACCCACAGCCCCTACGCGACCGCCTGGGCCGCCCGCGGCGAGCCGATCCCGTGCTCCATCACCGCGATGGGCGACGAGTTCGGCGGCGACATCCCGGTCGGGCCGTTCGCGCTCATCGGCTCCGACGCCATCGGCCGCGGCATCGTCGAGACGCTGCAGGGGCACCGCTCGCCGGCGGTCCTGATGCGCCAGCACGGGCCGTTCACCATCGGCAGAACCGCCAAGGCCGCCGTCAAGGCGGCCGTCATGTGCGAGGACGTGGCCCGCACCATGCACTTCGCCCGGCAGCTCGGGGAGGTCGACCGGCTGCCCGCGCACGCCGTGGACTCCCTGTACGACCGCTACCAGAACGTATACGGCCAGAAAGGCGCACGATGACGCACGAGATTTGGTTCCTCACCGGCAGCCAGGGACTCTACGGACCGGAGACCCTGCAGCAGGTGGCGTCGCAGTCGCGCCAGATCGCCGCGGCCCTGGACGAGTCGCCGGCCATCGGCCCGCGGGTGGTGTGGAAGCCGGTGCTCACCTCGGCCGGCGACATCCTGCGGGTGTGCCTGGAGGCCGGCACCGACCCGAACGTGGTCGGCGTCGTCGCGTGGATGCACACGTTCTCCCCGGCGAAGATGTGGATCGCCGGCCTCGACGCGCTGCGCACCCCGCTGCTGCACCTGCACACGCAGGCCAACGTCGCGCTGCCCTGGGCCGAGATCGACATGGACTTCATGAACCTCAACCAGGCCGCCCACGGCGACCGTGAGTTCGGGTACATCCAGTCCCGCCTCGGCGTCGCCCGCAAGACCGTGGCCGGGCACGTGTCCGACCCGCGCGTGGCCCAGCGCATCGGGGCCTGGGCCCGCGCCGCGACCGGCTACGCCGAGATGCGCTCGCTCAAGCTCGTCCGCTTCGGCGACAACATGCGCGACGTGGCCGTGACCGAGGGCGACAAGGTCGAGGCCCAGCTGCGCTTCGGCGTCTCCGTGAACACCTACGGCGTCAACGACCTCGTCGCGGCGGTCGACGCCACCCTGGACGCCGACGTGGACCGGCTCGTGAAGGAGTACGCCGACACCTACCGCGTCGCCGCCGCCCTGCTCGGCGACCGCGCGGACGCGCTGCGCTACGCCGCCCGCATCGAGCTGGGCCTGCGCGCGTTCCTCGAGGCCGGCGGATACAAGGCCTTCACGACGAACTTCGAGGACCTCGGCGGCCTGCGGCAGCTGCCGGGCCTGGCCGTGCAGCGCCTGATGGCCGACGGCTACGGCTTCGGCGGCGAGGGCGACTGGAAGACCTCCGTGCTCGTGCGCACCCTCAAGGCGATGGCCCCCGGCGGCGGGACGTCGTTCATGGAGGACTACACGTACGACCTCACGCCCGGCAACGAGGTCATCCTCGGCGCGCACATGCTCGAGGTGTGCCCGTCGATCGCCGCGGACACCCCGTCGTGCGAGATCCACCCGCTCGGCATCGGCGGCCGCGAGGACCCGGTCCGCCTCGTCTTCGACGCCGCCGCCGGCCCCGCGGTCGTGCTCGGCCTCGCCGACCTGGGCGAACGGTTCCGCCTGGTGGCCAACGAGATCGAGGTCGTCCCGCCCTCGGCGCCGCTGCCGAAGCTGCCGGTCGCCCGCGCGGTGTGGAAGCCGGCTCCCGACCTGGCGACGTCGGCGGAGTCGTGGCTGACGGCGGGCGGCCCGCACCACACGGTGCTGTCGCAGGCGGTCGGGGTGGAGGAGCTGCACGACCTCGCGGAGATGGTCGGCACGGAGCTGCTGGTGATCGACGGGGACACCACGCCGCGGCAGTTCGCCAAGGAGGTCCGGTGGAACGCGGCGTACTACCGGTTGGCTCGCGGCTTCTGAGCGGCGGTCTTCGAGCCCGGGCTTCCCGCCACTTCCCGGATTCGGCTGACGGGTGGCGGCTTGTTCCTGGCTAGTCCCTGTGTCGCCGGCGTGGTTGGTTGGTGGCTTGGCGGCCCGGTGTCGCCGGCGTGGTTGGTTTGTGGCTTGGCGGCCCGGTGTCGCCGGCGTGGTTGGTTTGTGGCTTGGCGGCCCGGTGTCGCCGGCGTGGTTGGTTTGTGGCTTGGCGGCCCGGTGTCGCCGGCGTGGTTGGTTTGTGGCTTGGCGGCCCGGTGTCGCCGGCGTGGTTGGTTTGTGGCTTGGCGGCCCGGTGTCGCCGGCGTGGTTGGTTTGTGGCTTGGCGGCCCTGTGCCGCCGGGGTGGTTGGTTTGGGGCTCGGCGGCCCTATGTGGCCCGGCGGCGCATCCGGTCGCCGGGCCCCGTCCGGTGGGCGGATGCGCCGACCTCCTCGGCCGTCCGCAGCCGACGGTCCCTCCGGCCGGCGGCCCCGTCGGCACTGCGCGCGTTCTGCGCGTCCCGTTCGGGCGTGTCAGCCGCGGCCGGACGCTTGGTGCAGCCGCCGGCCCCCTGCGTTGCCGGCCACGCCCGCACCGTCCGCGCTCGCCACCTAACCGTCAGTGCGGCGCATCGCCTGCCGGGCCGCGTTCAGGTGCCGCGCCTTCGCGGTCACCGCGTGCTGACGACGGGGCGTGCCCTTGATCCGCACTCCGTCATACGTCATGAAGAACGACCACGCGACGATGAGCACGAGCGGGGCGCCGATCGTGCCCAGGAACAGCAGCCAGCCCGGAGGCCCCTCCAAGCTTGAGGGGACGGACTCGTCACGGACGGGCGCATTGACGAAATACACCACCGTGGCGATGAACGCGGCAAGCGCCGCGACCGCGACGACCGCCGCGAGCGCCCGGACCAGCATGCGCCGCCCGACGCTGGCGACGGTGAGCGGCAACTTCTCGCCGCACGCCCCGCACTTCTGCTCGGCCTCGATGCTGCCACGGGGCGGCCGGCGCACCTTGATCGGGAACGCGTGGAAGCGGGTCAGCCTGTAGCGGCCTCGCACGAGATTGCCGCCGTACTCCCGGTCGACGACGTGCACGAGCGCCGAGCGCTGCGGAAAACCGGGCTTCTGCCCTGACATGCTGCCGAATCGTACCCGCGAGTGGCTAGTAGGCGATACAGGACAGCGGGCCCCCGACCTCCGTGTTCCGCTCGTGCACGGTCCCGCCCTGGCGCTCGTGACCGCCTCCTCGGCTGCGGCGTCGCCGAGGCGGTGCGCATCGGGCTGGAGGCCGCCGGGGGCAAGCTGATGCCACCCGGGACTGAACCGCAACACACCGCGCGGCTCGCACGAACCGTCTGCACTCGTTGTGGCCGCGCGTGGTCGACGGCCGATCGCAAGCACCTGGCCGCCGCGTTCGAGGCTGCCGACGTCGACTATGCGCATGGATTGGCCTCGTACCGGCTGCCGAGGAACAGTTGCCGCTCTCCGTGGTCGCCGTTCCGCGACGACGAAGCTCCTCGACCGCCTCTACGACGGCCCGCCGTTTCGCGACGGCTGCGGTTGCGCGACGGCCCGCCGTTCCGGGAGGGCCGTGGCTTTCGCGAGCGCCGTGGTTTCGCGACGGCCGCCGTTCCGCCAGGGCCGCGGCTTCGTGAGGGCCGCGGTTTCGCGACGGCCGCCGTTCCGCGAGGGCCGCGGTTTCGCGACGGCCGCGATTTCGCGCCAGCCCCGTCTGCCATGCGACGTCGGTGCCGCGCTGTTTGCTATGCGACGTCCCGGTGCGGTGCCGTCCGTCATGGCCACGGTTCCACCACGACCGCGATCTGCCGCAGACGGCCGCCGCCCGCCACTCATTGGTCGCACCCGTTGCTCGCAGTCACCGCGGCACTGTCGGTCGCCCTCCGTAGCCGCGGTCACCGCGCCACCATTGTCGCCACCCGTTACCCGCGATCACCGCGTCACCATTGGCCGCCGCCCGTTACCCGCAGTCACCGCGCCGCCGTCGGGCTTCACCCGTTGCCGCAGCCCTCCGGCGTCCGCAGGCACCCGTCGTGGCCACCGTCGGCCTGCGCCGTCACGGAGCGGAGTCGAGGCCCGAATTATCGTCGGGTGATTGCAGGTAATCGGTAATCCAGTAATTCGCCAATCCGGCCGCCGGCGTACGACCCAGTGAGAGGACCGGCCCGCGGCTACTCGTCGCCCATCTCGGCGACCTCGGTGATCCAGGTCCGGGCCGCGGTCGGCAGCTGCGACGCGCCCTTCGCGTACGTGGCGATACCCGTCATCAGCCCCGGCCACAGCGACCCCCGCCACCGCCCGCCGAACGGCTGCAGCAGTACCAGCCGGCGACCGTTCCACCAGCCGTGCGTCTCGGTGCCGGCGGCACCACGCACAGTCACGTGCGTGTCGGGGAAGTCGCGCAGGAGGTCGAGCACGAGCAGCGTGGTACGCCGCGGGTCCTTCGACGTGTCCACGAGCACGCCGCCCGCGTCGGAGCGCTGGACGGTACCGACCGACTCCGGAATCGCATCGACCGCGTCATCGAACGCAGAGCGCACGAGCAGCTCCCCGGCGTCGGCGGCGATGCCCTCCGCGCTGAACTCCGTGCCGAGCACGTCGCCCGCAAGCCCGGCGGCGTAGCGCGCGACGAGCTCGGCCGGCGGGTCGGAGTCGAGCCGCACCTGCGCGCGCAACTCCTCGAATCCGCCGAGCGGTGACAGCAGGTGACCGTGATGTACCGCTGCGATGCCCACCGTCGCGAGTGCCGCCTGCTCGCCCGCGAACGCCTCGTCGTCGGCGGCGATGAGCGAGTCCAGCCCGGCCGCCACGAGCGGAGTCCAGTCCTGCGGCGCGGGCCACAGCCCGGCGGCGGCGAGCACGAGCACGATCCGGAACGCGGCCAGCCGCGGCGGCAACGGCCAGCCCGCGGCGGCCCCGCCGAGCCGCAGCACCTGCTGCCGCAGGCGCTCGATCTGCCCGGAGTCCATGCCCATGACCGCGATCGCGAGCTCGTCGGCGGCGTCCACGGCCGCCCGTCCGAACGCGAAGTCGAGCAGCGCCGGGCCGACGATGGCGCGCAGCCGCTCCTCCTCGGCGGCGCGACGCTCGGCCGCGGGCACCCCGTGGCGCGGGGTGCGGCCGGACGCGAGCTGCGCGACCGCGGCGAAGAGCGCCTCGAGGTCCGCGGCGTCACCGAACACGTTCGCCAAGTCCCGCATCTCCAGCGGCGACGGGTGCGTGTAGCGGGTCACGGCCACGGCCACGTCGCTGACCACGGCGGTCCCGAGCTGCGTGCCGTCCGCGGCGCCAACCTGCGCCGACCGGCCCGCGAGCCGAGCGCCCTCCGCCATGTACGTGTGCAGCCGCCCCTCCGCCCCCGTCCACGGCAGCTTCACCGACGTCTCACCGGCGGTGACCACCAGCCCGTCGGGCGCCGTCGAACCGGCCGCGACCAGGCTCGCCTCGACCCGATCGGCGTGCACACGCAGCGCAAGCACCCGCGCCGCGGCGGGCGGGACCGATTCGGGCGTGCGCACAGCGAGCGATGCATCACTGATAGCGACATCGCGTGTCTCCCGCTCGTCCAGCAGCGACTCGGTCACCTCCAGCAGCAGCGCGAGCTCGCAGTTGCCGCCCGGGTCGGCCGCCGTCACCAGCAGGGACTCCGGCGTGCACTCCAGGCCACCGGTGACGAGCACGCCGGTATCGCCGGTCCACCACTCGACAACCCCGGCGCCGCGGTACCGCCCGTCCGTCGTCGTCTGCAGCAGCACCTCGCCGGTCTCGTCGAAGCCGCCGACCTCGTCGAGCGCGGCGGTCAGCCCCGAAATGTCGCACCGCACGCCGGACGGCACCAGCAGGCGCACCTGCAACGCGCGCACCGCGCGGGCGATCTCGCCGAACGCGCGCCCGGCCGGGTCGAACGCGTTCGCCGCGATGCCGAGCCGGTCCGCGCCCGCGGCGAACGGCAGCTGCTCCACGATCGGCACCTGGTCGTTGGCGAGCAGCAGCGGCTCGTCGGCCTCCGCGGCGTGCGGCCGGGCCGTGAGCAGCGCCGCGACCGCCTCGAGGCGCTCCACCCCGACGGGCTCGATCCACAGCAGGCCGGGCAGGCGCCGCAGCCAGTCCGCGAGATCCGTGATCAGCGTCGGTACCGTCGCGCCGTCCGCCACCAGATGCGTCCACACCTCCGCATCGCGCCCCCAGCCGCCGGGCGTGGCGTCGCCGGAGCCGATCGACACGGTGGCCGCGCTCGGTGACGCCGCGATGATGATCCGGGCACGGAATGTGCCCCCGGAGCGGCACACCACGGGGACGGGCAGCACCTCGCGTACCGCCGCCACTCCGTCACCCACCGTGGCCCCCGCGCCCGCGTCGAACAGCACGGTGGTCCGGGCGCCGGCCGCTCGCGCCTGCCGCAGGCAGGCCTCGGCGAAGTCGAGATCCGCCGAGCTGGTCAGCACGAGCACTTCCTCGGCGCCGCTCAGCAGCGGCGCGGGCGTCTGCGGGCTGTCGGCCGAGGCCGTCCACGCCGGGCCAGCTGTCAGCAACCTTCGGCTCCCTTCGGCGGCAACACCGCTGTCACATATACCTTGACGCAATGACCGTCCGCATCAGGCACATCACGATCGACTGCGCCGACCCGTACCGCTTGTCTCTCTTCTGGAGCGCGGTCACCGGATATCAGGAGGCTCCGAACGATCCCAATCTGCCCACGCATGATCAGGCGCTCATCCTCGCCCCGGACGGCTCTGCCGGCCTGCTGTTCATTCGCGTCCCCGAGCCCAAGAGCGTCAAGAACCGCATCCACTTCGATGTGCAGCCGCTGGACGCGAGCCGCGACGAGGAGGTGGAGCGCGTGCTTGCCCTGGGCGCCTCTCAAGTCGACGATTTCAGACGTCCAGACGGTACCGGCTGGGTCACGCTCGCTGATCCTGAGGGCAACGAGTTCTGCATCGAGCGCTCGGCTGCTGAGCGCGCGGAGTAGCGCTTCAGTCACTCCTGGCTCACGTACCCGTCGCCATACTCTCAAGGCGCTCCCCGGTCACTGCGGGTGACCGGCGCGTCGCCCGAGACGGCGCCGGTCCTGGACCAGGGTGCCGCTCCGCTCTGGGTGCGATTGGTGGCAGGCGGCCGGTGGTGTGGAGCTGGCTCGTGCTCCGCACGGGTAGCCACCGGCTCGCGCTCCACACCGGTAGTCACCCGATCGTGCGCACTTGTAGTCGGTGACTCGGCCGAACGTGGCCGGCGGCGTGCATACGGCACGGCAGTGTGCACGCTGCACGACAGTGTGTATGCGGCACGCAGTGTGCACGGTGCACGGCAGCGTCACGCTCCACGACAGTGTGCACGCTGCACGACAGTGTGCACGCTGCACAGTGTGCACACTGTTGGCGGCCAGTGACGCGTCGTGAGCTTTGGTGTGCGAGGCGATTGACGGTGCGCGGGTGGCTGCATGTGTTCGGACGTCGCCCACCGTGGTCGCAAAGCGACCGGAGAACGGGCCGTGGCCGCGAGCCGCCATGGCCAGCATTCCCTGGCACCCAAGCGGCGACGGCAGGCGGCGACGTGCCTGGCCCGCTCGCTGCCGACCGCCCAGCCGACGCCGAGGTCATCTTCTTGGCCGAGGCCACCTCAGCACCAGGCTGGGCCAGCGCGGTAGCAGGCCGCGGCCAGCGCGGCAGCACGCCGGCGCCACCGCTGCAACAGACGGTGGCCAGCGCGGCAGCAGGCCGGGGCCACCGCAGCAGCAGACCGTGGCCAACGCGGCGGCAGGCCGGCGTCGCCGCAGCAGCAGACCGTGGCCAGCGCGGCGGTAGGCCGGCGCCGCCGCAGCAGTGGACCGTGACCGGCGCGGCAGCAGGCCGAGGCCGGCGAAGGCGGCCGCGAGCTCGTGAGAAGGGACCCGGCGCGGCTGCCCGGCGACTCACGGTGACGACAGCCACGAGCCGCGACGCCCAGGCGAACCCCAAGCGCACGGTGACCACTCGGCCACGACATAGCGCCGCGTGCTTGCGATGCGCGCACGAGCGGCGGACCATGCTGCCATGCAGCGGGAAGAACTCGCCCTCACCGGCGGTGGCGGCGTCCGGATCGTGTACGACGCGTGGCAGCCCGAGGCCGGCGCGACCGGAGTCGTGGTGCTCGCCCACGGGATGGGGGAGCACGCACGCCGGTACGACCACGTCGTGGAGCGGCTCGGGGACCTCGGCCTCGCCGTGTACGCGCCCGATCACCGTGGGCACGGACGCTCCGAGGGCAAGCGGCTGCTGGCGCGGAGTATCAGCGAGTACACACGAGATCTGCATGTGCTCTTCAACGAGGTGCGGGGCCGCCATCCCGGGCAGGTGCCGTTCCTGATCGGGCACAGCATGGGTGCCATGATCGCGCTCGCGTACGCGCTGGACCACCAGGCTGACCTGCGCGGATTGGTGCTGTCCGGCACGCCCGTGCTACCGGGCAAGGGCATTGCGAAGCCCGCCATCGCGGTCGCGAAGGTCCTCGGCCGCATCGCGCCCGGCACGCCGGTGCAGACGCTGCCCTCGAAGCTGATCTCGAAGGACCCGGCGGTGGTCGCGAAGTACGACGCGGACCCGCTCGTGCACCACGGCAAGGTCCCGGCCGGCCTCGGCGGCGCGATGCTCACGCAGATGGCCGTCTTCCAGCGCCGCCTGCCCGAGCTGACGCTGCCCACGCTCGTGCTGCACGGCTCCGAGGACGGCCTGGTCGACGCCGAGTCGAGCCGCCTGATCGCCGAGCGTGCGGGCGCGGACGACCTGACGCTACACCTCTACGAGGGCCTGCACCACGAGGTCTACAACGAGCCCGAGCGGGATCGCGTGCTCAATGACCTGATCGGGTGGCTCCGAGCCCATTGAGGAAGGTTTCGTACCTCCCGTGCGTTGACGGTGCCATGAACGACATGATCGCCGAGTACCGCAGGGGAGTCCTCTACTTCGACGCCGGTGACCCCATCGAGGCCGCCAAGATCCTGTCCACCGTGCTGGACGAGGAGCCGGGCAACGCCGAGGTGCGGCTGTGGCTGGCCCGCGCCTACTTCGCGTCCGCGCAGCTCAACCGGGCTGAGACGCATCTGCGCGCGCTGGTCGACCGCGATCCGACGGACCACTACGCGTGCCACCTGCTGGGCCGCACCCTGGAGCGGCAGAGCCGCCCGCGTGAGGCACTGCCGTTCCTGCGCCTGGCCGCCGCGATGTCCTCGGTTCCCGACTATTCGGCAGCGGTACAGCGGGTAGCCGGCACGATCTGACGCGTAGCCCCCGGAGTTTGACCAGCTCGAACACGTGCGGCCAACCCGGGGGCAGCGCCGGGCCCGTTGATCGCCTACGGTGCTCACTCGTGAGGCACTATCCGTGGCGCTCGTTGCTCAAGGGCATCTGGCGGACGCTCGTCGCCCTCGTCGTGACGACGGCACTCGTCATCCTCGCCGGCATCCTGGCCGGCGGCCCGAGCTTCAAACTGCTCGCGGCCGGCCTGTTCCTGGCACTGTTCGCGGCCGTGCCCGGATACCTGCTCTACCGCGCCGGCGCCCCCGACCACACGGCCGGCAACCGCGTCGTGATGCTCCTGGCACTCATCGCCGCCTCGGTCCTGGGCGCCGTACTCGTCCTGCCCGTCTACATGTCCCGCGAGGGCGTCCCCACCGACGCCCAGGTCACGCAGGTCGTACGAGCCGTGAGCAGCGTGTCGGAGAAGCGCTTCCCGGCCTACCAGGTCACGGACCGTGCAACGGGCGAGAACCTGGGCCGCCTGCGGTTCCTGGACACCGAGCCGAAGGTCGGCGACACCGTACGTGTTCGCAAAGACCCCCACGGCTGGTTCAACGTCACGGTGGCCGACCCGACCGGCCGCTTCACCAAGCTGGCCGCCCTGATCGTCGCCGTCCTGGGCCTGGCCGCGCTCCTCCTGGGCGCGGGCGGCCACATGCCGGAGGACTGACCCGCCGGTTCCCGACACCATCGGCCCGTTGCTCTTGTTTCCGCCCGGGCGCCAGTCACCGACGGGCACAAGTCGCCGTCGGCCTGGTCCGTTCCTCGTGTTCTGCCCGGGAGGCTGTCGCCGGCGGAGCGCGAGTCGCCGTCGGCCTGGCCCGTTGCTCTTGTCCTGCCCGGGTGGCAATCACCACGGAGCGTGAGTCGCCTTCGGCCTGGCCCGTTGCTCTTGTATCCGCCCGGGCGGCTGCCGCCGACGGGAGCGCGAGTCGCCGTCGGCCTGGGCACCTAGCTCTCGTTTCCGCCCGGGCGGCAATCACCGACGAGCGCGAGTCGCCGTCGGCCTGGCCTGTCGCCGTTGTTCCCGCCGAGGCGGCAACCACCGACTTCGACGCCGCGACCTCCTGAGCGCAAGCCGCCACCGAGCCCGGCCCGGCCCGTCACGACCGTTCCGGGCTCAGGGGCCCTCGTTCCGCATCCCCACCATCACCTGGCGCAGTCAGCTGGCCGTTCGTTCTCGGCGGCGGCCGTGGTGCCCTCGTCGTGGCGCCTTGGTTGCGGTCAGTCAGAGCGTCACCGGCAGCGCGGCCGGCCCGTGGATCAGAATGCCCGTCCGCCACACCACCTCCCGCGGCGGCACCGCCAGCCGCATCCCCGGAAACGCCGCGAGCAGATCGGTGAACGCGATCTGCGCCTCCAGCCGGGCGAGCGGCGCCCCGAGGCAGTAGTGAATCCCATGCCCGAACGCCAGATGCTGGTTGTCCCCGCGGTCGAGCACGAACTCGCCCGGCTCCGGAAATCGCTCTGGGTCACGGTCCGCGGCAAGCAGTGAGATCGCCACCATCGATCCGGCCGGAATTGTGACGCCACCATACGTGACCGGTTCGGTCGCGGTCCGTGTCGTAGCCGTCTCGACGGGGCTCTCCAGGCGCAGGAACTCCTCCACCGCCGCCGGCACGAGCGAGGGATCCTCCCGCAGCCGCCGGTGCGCCTCCGGATGCGTCAGCAGCGTGTGCATCCCGTTGCTGATCAGGTTCATCGTCGTCTCGTGCCCGGCGAGCAGCAGCAGGAACGCCATCGACGTGAGCTCGTCCTCGTTGAGCCGGTCGCCCTCGTCGCGAGTCGCGATCAGCCCACTGAGCAGGTCACCCGCCGGAGCCGCCCGCTTACGCTCGATGAGCCCCAGGAGGTACCCGAGGAACGCGGCCGCCGCCTCGGGCACACCCGGCCCGCCGGCCGATGCCGAGACGAGCACCGAGGTCCACCGCCGGAAGTCGGCCTGATCCTCGATCGGCACCCCGAGCAGTTCACAGATGACCTGAATCGGCAGGTGCACCGCGTAATCCTCGACCAGCTCCGCGTCGTCGCGGCCCCGCAGCGCCTCGATCAACGCCGCGCTCAACTCTCCGACACGAGGCCGCAACTCCTCGATGCGCCGAGCCGTGAAGGCCTTCGACACCAGCCGCCGCAACCGAGTGTGATCGGGCGGATCGTACGCGAGCAGGTGCTTGGTCAACGGCGTGCTCGTCGATGCCCTGAGCTGCCGCGCGTTGTCCCCGGCCCCCTGGCGCTTCGACAGCCGCGGGTCGGTCAGCGCCGCCTTGCAGTCCGCGTACCGCGTGACGAGCCAGACCTCGATCCCGTTCGGCAACATCACCGGGTGCACGGGCGCTTCCTGGCGCAGCTGCGCGTACACGGGATGGGGGTTGTTCCAGAATTCCTGCGTGAACTGCACCGGCGTCGTCACACATCAACGGTAACCAATCAACGTCGCGGCCGGGAGTTACCGACCCGATCGTGGCAGGATGGGCGGATGGCGAGCGAGTCGAAACACATCAGCGTCCACATCGCGCGCTCGCCCGCCGAGGTCTACGAATACGCCAAGAATCCGGCCCACCTGCCGCAATGGGCGCCGGGCCTGTGCAGCGCCGTCGAGCGCGAGGGCGGTCGCTGGTTCGCGGTGTCGGGCGACAGCCGCGTCGAACTGACCTTCGCCGCCGACAACCCGTTCGGCGTGCTCGACCACGACGTCCATCTCCCGACCGGCGAGGTCTTCCGCAACCCGGTCCGCGTGGTCCCGCACGACGACGGCAGCGAACTCACCTTCACGCTGCGCCGCCGGCCCGACATGTCCGACGCCGACTTCGCCCGCGACGGCGCCCTGGTCCTGGCCGACCTGGAAGCCCTGAAGCAAATCGTCGAGTCGCGCTGAGCGCACTCCAGCCGCATCTCAAGCCACGCGGTTCGCCACTGATGCGGGTCAATTGCCGCGTTGACCGCGGTTGGAAAGCACCACGGGCGGGATGGGCGCCGCTGTTGTCAGGATCATCATCAAGACCGTCCCCGACTACGACCTGATGCGGCCGGACGCCCTGAGCGCGGCGCAAGTCGTGCCAAGCTGATCGCCGCCGAGCGTGCGAGACACCCACCAAGCCGCCATTAAGTGATCGCCAACCGTTGTGCCGTGTGCTGTACGGCATGAAGCAATCCGCGCCCAATCTCCTCGGCATCACCATCAACCACCGCTCGATGCGCGGCGACGCCCGCCGTTTCGCCGACGTCACGCGCGGCATCGCGGAAGGCCGGGTTCCCGCGACTCCCGCTCGCGCCAAGGCTATCCACCAGTACCTGACCACGCTCTGCAACGGCATCCACCACCATCACCAGGCGGAGGACGACATCCTGTGGCCGGTGCTGCAGGCCACCGCCGGCGCCGAGATCGACCTCGCTGAGCTCACCGACGACCACGCCCAGCTCGACCCGCTGCTCGACCGCATCCGCACACAGTCCGCTGCCCTCGCCGCGACGCCCGGTGACCGTGACACCGCCGCACGGCTGGCGGACTCACTGGCCACGCTGCGTGACCTCCTCGACGAGCACATCGAGGACGAGGAGCGCACGATCTTCCCGGTCATCCGCCGGTACGTCTCCGGCGAGCAGTGGCAGCGAGTCGAGGCCGGCGTCCGCAAGGGCGGCAAGATCGGCTTCGAGCTGCCGCGCATCGAGCGCTACGCCACCGCCGAGGAACTCGCCGAGCTTCTGCGCGAGGCCGGCCCGGTCCTGCGCCTGATCCTGGCGACCGTCCGCCCCGGCTTCCTCCGCCGCGAGAAGGCGATCTTCGGCTGACGCTCCCGCGGTCGCATTGCCCTTGCGGCCGTATCGCTCTCGGGGTCGCATCGCCCTCGCGGTCGCATTGCCCTTGGGGTCGCATCGCCCTCGCGGCCGTATTGCCCTCGGGGTCGCATCGCCCTCGCGGCCGTATTGCCCTCGGGGTCGTATTGCCCTCGCGGTCGCACCGCCCTCGCGGTCGCATCGCTCTCGTGGCCGCATCGCTCTCGTGGCCGCATCGCCCCTTCGGCCGCACCGCCCCGCGTGACACGAACGACACCGTCCGGCCGCCGACCAGGAGAAAGCCAACGGCCTCCGAGGCTTTCTCCGCAGCGGCCGGCCCCGGCCCCTCCACCACCACGCTCCGGTGCACCGAGGGTTTCGACCGCGTCACATCCAGGGCGTCGCGCCGGTGCGAGCGGCCAGCTCCTTCGCGGCCTCGAAGTGCGCATCCGCGGGCCGGCCGAGCGCGACCGCGAGTTTGCCGAGCACGAGATCGACCGGCGGCCCGGGCACCGTCCCGCTGGCCAGACCCACGAACTGCCCGGCCCACGGCAGCAACTGCGCGTAGCACTCAGCAGCCACCGCGACGTCACCGAGCGCGGCCGCATTCTCCCCGCGCAGCCCCATCATGGCCAGCCAGTAGTAGTCCTCCCGCACCGGGGTGTCCGGCCTCCACACCGCCCGTGCCTCGTCGAGCCGCCCGGCGTCGACGTACGCGCGGGCAATGAACTCCCCGGCCTCGGACTCCGCAGTGGACAACGTCCGTAGTGGCTCGAGCACAGGCAGGTACGTGTGCCCGAGCCCCTGCGACAGCCGGACGAAGAACACGCCGATGATGCTGACCAGGTACGCGTTCGGCTGCCCGGCCGCCTCGATCCGCTCCCCGAGCTCGGTGTAGATCCGCTCCGCGGTCGCGTGGTCCCCGGCGAACACGGCCCGGATCGCGCCGAGGATCGCCATCACGGAGAGTGTCACGCCCAGCTGGCCGGCCGTCGACTTCTCGAGCGCGCGGTCAAGGTGTTCCTGCGCGAGCCGGAGATCGTTGCGCTCCAGCGCCGCCTGGTACAGCACGTGATGCGCCTGCGCCTGGAACCCGAGCAGCCCGGCCTGCTCCGCGACCGCGAGCAGTTCCGCCCCGACCGCGGGGAGCTCATGCCGCCGCTGCGGATTGAGCACCGCGAAGTACCGTGCGTTCAGTGCCTGGCACAACACCAGAGCGTCACCTTCGCTCCTGGCGATGCGCAACGCCTCCGCGCTGGCCTCGTCGCACCGGTCGACCTCGTCGCCCTCGAGCTCGTACACCAGCGTCACGAGGATCCGCGCGCGCAGCCCGGCGGGAAGGTCGTCGCGGGCGAGGGTCCGTTCGAGCAGCTCGACGAGCGGCCGGTCGATGGCCCGGGCAACGCGGATCGACCACGCGACGGGCGCGTCGAACGCCGCGAGCGCCCGTGCGAGCGGCTCGACGTTCGCAACCGCGGCCAACGCCCGCACGAACGACTCCGACTCGCCGAGGTCGGCCGATGACCGTGCGTGCTGGCCCGGATCGCCGACGGTGTTCCAGCGTTGCGCAGCCGCCTCCGCGGCGGCCGGCCCATCGGCCGGAGAAACGGCTTCGCTACCGGCCCGTCCACGCCGGTAACCCCCACTGCGCCCGGCAGCCAGGTCCCCGGTTCCACTGCGCCCGGCAGCCAAATGCCCAATTCCACCGCGCCCGGCGCCCGGATCGGCGGCCCCACCGAGCCCGGCGCCCGGATCGATGGACCTACCGAGCCCGGCACCCGCAGTTGCGCCCCCGCCACCGCCCCCGCCGGTCAAGCCGGCGACGCCGCGAGGTTCGATGCCCGTCACCGCGGCCGCCGCCAGCACCGCGTCCCATCGCACCGTGCGGGCCCCGATCGCATCGCCGGAGTTCGCACGCGCGGACGTCAGCCCGCACAACAGATCCAGGCGCAGCGACGCGGTGTCGGCGCCCTGGTCGCCCGGCCCCGGCCGCTGCAGCCCGAGGGCATCCAGCGCCGCCGCGTACAACTGCGCCGCCTCGCGATGCGCGAAGTACGCCGCCGCCTGCCGCGCCGCCGCCGACCCGTGCCGGGCGGCGCGCACCGCCGAGGCCGGGGTCGCCGCGGCGAGCGCGTGGTGGCCGAGCGCCGCGACGTCGCCGGGGTTGGTCCGCTCCAGCACATTCAGTACGCGCTCGTGCAACCGTCGGCGACGAAGCTGTGGCATGTCGTCGTAGAGCACATCCCGTAGCAGTGCGTGACCGAAGCGGACACGGCCGGGCGAGGGCTCCTCCAGCAGCCCGGCCAGCACTCCCGCCTCGAGGCCGTCGAGCACGGCGTCCTCGTCCTCGGTGAACGCCTCCGACAGCACGTCGATGTCGACGTCACGCCCGAGGATCGAGGCATGCCGCAGTACCGTCTGCGCCGCCGCCGGCAGCCGCGCCAGCCGTCGCCGGAGAACGTGCCCGATGCCGGCCGGAATCGCCCACACCGCGCTGCCCGCGCCCTCCGCGGAGATCAGCCGTGCCGTCTCCGCCAGGAACAGCGGGTTCCCACCGGTGCGCTCGTGCACGACCGCCGCGACCTCGGCATCAACCGGCGCGCCGAGATGCCCGGCCAGCACCCGCGCCGCGGCGTCCGCCCCGAGCCCGCCGAGCAGCAGCTCCATCGACCGCGGGCCGGCCAGCGCGGCGCGGGCGGCCCCGAGCTGCGGATGGTCTTCGCCGGTGCGGAACGTGGCGACGATGAGCACGGAGCGTCCCGCGAGGGCGACGGCGACGTGCCGCAACACCTGCAGCGTCTCACCATCGGCGCGGTGTACGTCGTCGAGCACGACGAGCAACGCACCGCCGGTCCCGAGCCGCTCGCCGACGGCCTGTGCGAGTTGGAACTGATCCGCTGCGGCGCGTACGCCCGGCCTCGTCGCGCCCGCGAACCGGCCCGCCCCGGAGGACCCGTCGGACGGCGACGTCGATCGCAACGCGTCCGGGGGGACGCTGCCGCGCGGCGACGGTGAGCGACGGGACTGGGCGCCGTCACCGTGTGCCGGGGTGGCGGTGGGCCGGCCCGCACTCGTTGGCCCGCCCGGCAGCGAGGCGGGGCGGAACGGGTCCGCCGCGGTGCCTCCGGCCGGCTCCGGCGAGCGACTGGACCGGGCCGCGCCGGCGCGCCCCTCCGGGAGCGGTGAGAGCCGTTCGTCGCCCATCGCGCCCTGAGCGTCCGACTCCCAGCCGGCGAGTACCTCGGTCCAGGCCCAGGCCGGCGGCGCCCCGTCGACCTCGGGGCAGCGACCCCAGGCGACCTGCCAGCCACGCGCCGCCATCGTCGCCGAGAACGTCCGGACCAGCGTGGACTTCCCGGCGCCCGCCTCCCCGCCGACCCACACGATCCGCAGGCCGTCGCGCTGCACCGCCTCCGCGGCCGCGCCGAGGGCCGCGAGCTCCGCGTCGCGTCCGACGGCCTCGGTGCCCTGCGGCGACTCGGGCGTCTGGCCGTGGACGGCGACGGCGTCCTCGCGCCCGCCGGGATCGCTCCGCGTGGCCGACGGCTCGCGCTCAGCGTCGATCGTGACGTCCGGCCGGCGATCCGCGGCGGGCGCGGACGGCGGTGGCGGAGCGTCGGCGGACAGGTGCTCCGCGTGTGCGAGGACGTCCGCTTCGAGGGCGCGAAGAGCCGGGCCAGGGTCGACGCCCAGCTCGTCGGCGAGGCGGTCGCGGGCCTGCCGCAGCACGGCGAGGGCCTCGGCCTGCCGTCCCGCCCGGTACAGCGCGGTGGCCAGCACATGCACGGCCTCCTCGCGCAGCGGGTGCTCCTGTACGTGCCGGTCGAGTTCCGGCACGACGAGGGCCGCCCGCCCGAGCCGCAGGGCGACGCGCCCGGCCGCCTCCACGCAGGCGAGGCGCAGCTCCTCGAGGCGGGCCGCCTCGGGGGTCGCCCAGCTCTCGTCGGCGAACTCGGCGTACGCGGGACCGGCCCACGCGTCGAGCGCCGCCCGCAGCAGCCGGTCCGCCTCCCGCGGGTCGGACTCGCTCAGCTCGCTCCCGCGTCGCAGGAGCGACTCGAACCGCCACGCGTCGACCTGCTCGTCCGGCAACCGCAGCGCGTACCCGGGCGCCATCGACACCACGACCGTCGCCGGTGTGCGCGGGGCGCGTCCGGGTTCGAGCGCGCGGCGGAGGTTCGAGACGTACACCTGCAGGGCCGCGAGCGCCTTCGGCGGCGGCTCGCCCTGCCACAGGTCGTCGATGAAGCGGTCCGTCGGCACGACGTGTCCGCCCGCGGCCGCGAGCCGGGCCAGCACCGCCCGCTGCCGCGGCCCGCCCGCGTCGGCCGGGCTGCCGCCGACCTCGATCCGCAGCGGCCCCAGCACGTCGACGCGCACGGTCAGTGTCCGGTTACTCCCCGCCGCGCGACCGGAAGCCGCGGCCGATCCGTCAAAGCGGTCACCGCCGCGCGCCGCATCAATCACGGAACGTCACGAACATCGGAGCTCACTTACCGTCGGCGCCAGAAACAGGTATCTCCCGGCATCCGATCATGGTCCCACCGTGCGGACAACCGATCTGCGGAGATCGGACACCCGCTTTGCCCCGGCGCGCGCAGATCCGGCTCGCCCAGCGGTGCGCAAGTGTCCGGTGTGGCAACCCGAAGCGCGCGATCCGTGACGCGGCGTGACGCGGCGTGACGCGGCTCGCGCACCGGACTCGGAGAACACGGTGCGTGCGTGCCGGAGTGCGGCTGGAACGGAGCGTGCACGCCGGAATGTGGACGAAACCGGAGCGTGCCTGTGCCGGGGAGGCGGAGAAGCCCGGACTCCCTGCGGAGGCCGAGCCCGGCAACGCCTCGGGCCGCGAAGTGCCATGCACGGCACGATCACCCGTTGGTGCCGGTCGGCGTTCACCCGTCCGTGTTCCAGGTGATGCGGCGCCGGGCGGGCGCAGCGACATGACCGACCCGGGGAGAGCGGCGCGGCCTGGCAGCACGGCGAACCGGCGGACCGGCCGCGAGGCTCAGCCGAACGGACCTGACCGCCCGGGGAGCAGCGCGAATCGGTGGAGCGAACCGACCCCCGGGGAGCAGCGCGAATCGGTGGAGCGAACCGACCCCCGGGGAGCAGCGCGAATCAGTGGAACGAACTGCCCGCCCCGGGAGCGCGGCTCAGTGGAACAGCGAACTGACGGACTCGCCGTTGTGGATGCGGCGCATCGCCTCGGCCATCGCCGGCGCGATCGACAGCACGCGGAGCTTCGGGACCCATTTGTCCTTCGGCAGTGGGACGCTGTTGGTGCACACGATCTCCAGGACGTCCTCCTGGGCCTGCAGGCGTTGCAGAGCGTCAGCGGTGAAGAGACCGTGCGTACACGCCACCCGGATGCTCGCCACGCCCCGCTCGCGCAGCCGGTCGATGAGCTCGAACACCGTGCTGCCGCGGGCGATCTCGTCGTCCAGGACGATCACGTCGCGGCCCTCGATGTCGCCGATCACGGTGCTGATGACCACGCGATCGTCGGAGAAGCGTTGCTTGGCGCCGGCTGCAACCGGTACCGACAACATGCGCGCGAATGCCGAAGCGGGCTTCGCGTTGCCCAGGTCCGGTGACACGACGACGGCGTTGGACAGGTCGTGGCCGCGGAAGTGGCCGGCCAGCTCGCGCAGCGCGTGCAGGTGGTCGACCGGGACCGAGAAGAAGCCGTGGACCTGGGGCGAGTGCAACGTCAGCGTGAGCACGCGGCTCGCACCGGCGGCCGTGAGCAGGTCGGCGACCAGGCGCCCGCCGATCGAGATGCGCGGTTCATCCTTTTTGTCGGATCGGGCGTACGCGTAGTGCGACATGACCACCGTGGTCCGCGCGGCCGACGCGCCGCGTGCGGCGTCCAGCATGAGCAGCAGTTCGACGAGGTGCTCCTGCACCGGCGGCACCAGCGGCTGGATCAGGAACACGTCCCGCTCGCGGCAGTTGGCCCGCAGTTGTACCTCAAGACAGTCATTGGCGAAACGATCTACCCGAACGGGCAGCAGCGGCACCTCGAGCTGCGCGCAGATCTCCTCCGCGAGCTCGGGATGCGCGCTGCCACTGAACACGGCGATGTCGCGCACGAGCGGGACTCCTCGAAGCCGGGGCGTGGTCACCCCGTTGATACCACACCCATTCGGCGTGCTCGCTGCTGCGGCGCATCGTCTGCCGGGCAGCGTCCTCGCAGAACGTAACGGTCGACGAACTGGGCCACGGCGTCACGCACCGGAAGCGGCGCGCCACTGCGGGCGAGCACCGATTGGGCCGCCGTGAAACATGCGAGCGCGGCGGCCGCCGTCGCCGGGTCGGCGAGGCCGTCGCGGGCGGCGGCGAGCCAGTCGCGGTGCCGGCGCAGCGGCGAGCGCAGGTGCTCGGTGGCGTCGGCCGCGGCCTGCGAACCCTCCGGATCGTCGAGGAGCGCGGTGACCACGGCCGCGGGCACCACCCAGTCGTCCCCGGCCTGCTGATCGATCATCCGCAACTCCAGGTAGCCGCGCGGTCGCACCGGCGGTACCAGGGTGCCGAGGTGGCGCTCCAGGTCGGTGAGCGTCACGGGGCGTGGGCCGTGCCCGCGCAGCCAGTCACGCATGGTCAGCCCGTTGGGCACGTGCCAGCGCTCGCCCGGCCCGGCGGCCGGGTCGTCGTCGGCCGGCGCGACCATCGCGACCTTCGCGGCGAGCGCGTAGCGGGCCCAGGCCTTGCGCGGGTCGTCGGTGCGCCGCGGCGCGCGGGTGCGGCTGGCGTCGGTGCCGAATCGCAGGGCCTGGCGGTAGGAGGCCCAGCGGCGCCCGGCGCGGGTGACGTGCGGGGAGTTCGCGAAGGCCGCCATCATGACCGGGCCGATCGCGTCCGCGAGCCACCAGCGCCGCGCGAAGTGCGACCAGTCGTCGGTTTCGGCGCCCGATCCATCGGTACCGGCGTCAAGGCACACCTGGATCGAAGCGGAATTGGTCATCACGGTGCGTCCCCGGGGGCCCGAGCGGTCGTGGTACTCGGCCAGCGCCACATAGCGTGGATGATCCGTCACCAACCGCGGCCGGCGCACCGTGTCGAGGCCGGTCCCGTCAAGGTGCAGCCCCTGCTCGGCCAGCGTCGCCCGGACCAGCGCCAGGTCGCCCGCGAGCGCGCTGAGGCACTCCGTCAGCGACGCGCCAACCGCGCTGGACAGCTCCAGCTGGCCGCCCGGCTCGACCGTCACCGCGCTGCCGCCCGGCAGCGGGTTGCCCAGATGCGCCACCAGCCCGAGCAGCCGGGCCGGCGCCGGGCGATGCAGCGGCCGACGCGGATCACGCACGCAGTACTCGAGCTCCACCCCCACGCGCCCGACCGGACCGACCCGGAACCCGGCGGCGGCGACGTACGCGGAGGCGGTCGTCTCGGTGAGGAGGATGGCGGATGTCGTGTCGTTCACGGCGGCCTCCCGGAAGAAGGGTGCGTGCTACCCAGGGTGGTGTTACGGATGAGGTAAGTGATCGTTCAGGTGCGACCAGCCAGGCGGCGGGGCGTCGCACATGGGAAGGCGGTGCGGCGGTGCATCTTGGTAAGTGGCGGGGTGTTACGCGCGAAGCGGGCGGGTTGGAGCGGTAAAGCGGTGGTCGGTGCAGGGTGCGGCGGCGAACCCGGCCGGCGGCGGGGTGCCGGGCGAGGTGCATTCAATTAGGGGGTCATTCGGGCGTTCTGTCCAGCGCTCGAGGGCAACGTGCGATGAACTCTGGATGGGAAGCCGCTGGAAGTCGGCAAGATCTGCGGTCCTCGCCCCCGGCCGCGCCAGATCTTGCACCGACCGCGATTTCGTGTCAACCGCGCGCCGTTGATCGATGTTCATCGGTGTAGAAGAATCGATTTCCGGGCGGCCCGTGAAAGCGTTTTCTCTGGTACCGCCGCTGCGCATCCCGGTCGCCGGACCGGCCGGAATTCACGACAGCTGAATTTCTCGGGTGACGTATTTGGATGCATTCCAGAACAACATTTCCGCGAGCATTGCGGAGCGTATCGACTCCGGCACTTCAGGCGTTCGCGTCTCCTCTGCCGCGCCCACCTTGCACGCCCGTGCCGTCCGTGATGGTCCGGTCGCACGGCGCGTCCTCGGCGGCTTGCCTTGTGTCGTGGGTCTGGATCGCGGACGGTCCTCGGTTGTGTATCGCGGCGCGGCGCGCGCCGGACCCCGGTGTGTCGTGCTCCCGGATCGCAGACAGTCCTCGAACGGCGTCTCACGGTCGCGGTGCCGTGCGGTGTGCGCTGACCGCCGCGAGTGGTGGGTGTGCTGGGCCGCCCGCACCGGGGCGACGAAGCCATCTGGCGACCGCGCGGTCGAGGGGCGCGCTTGGGCTGACTTGAGCCCGCCCGGTCTGAGCTCCGATTCGTCCGGGTCCCTGGTGTGACTTGTCCGGCTCCAGCACGACCTCGCCGCCGTCGGTTCCTGGTCCGACTCATTCGCATCGCGATCGCCAGGCCGGCCACATGGTCCCCGGTCGGCGGTGACTGAGCTCGCGGTCGGGCGTGTTGGCGCCATCGGGTGGCGGCTCCTTGATGAGCACTACCGCCCGGGCACCCTCGCCGTGGAGGCGGCCCGCACCGGCTGGGTACCGCCCGACGTGCGGCACGTCCCGGCGGCTGCGGCTGGCCGGCTGGCCGGGATTGTGTGGCCGCCGCCCCGGTGCGACCGTCCAGCGGTGTCGAACGCGTCAGCGTCCTACGGCGCCGAATGCGCCAGCGTCCGACATCTGGCCGACCGCGCGGCCAGGTTCATCACATCATGTAGTAGTCAACAAACTACTGATCGTGTTGAGAATGTGGGCGACCGGCAATTCGCCGACGTGTTCAGCCGGTACTTCCCTCACTACATCCGGCCGACACATTCCCGTTCCCGGAAATTTCGCCCGTCGCCCGGCCCCGAGGGTGGTGTCCCTCCGGGGCCGGGCCCGTGGGCACTACCAGGGACTGGCGAAATCCTGGGTCCAGAAGGGCACGCCGCGGGAGTTGTAGACCACGGCGACGCCGACGTTACGGAACCGGCAGTTGAGGATGTTGGCCCGGTGGCCGGGGCTGTTCATCCACGCGTTCATGACGGCCCGTGCGTCCCGCTGGCCCCAGGCGATGTTCTCGCCGTAGGAGGACCAGCGGTACCCGGCGGCCCTCACCCGGCTGCCGGGTGAGCCGCCACCGGGCGACCCGTGCGAGAAGTAGCCACGTCCGGCCATGTCCCGCGAGTGCGACCACGCGGCGGAACTCAGGCGTGGGCTCGAGGTCACCGGCCCGCAACCGGCCCGTGCGCGAACGCTGTTGGTCAGGGCGATGACTCCACGAGCCATACCGTAGTCACCGGCGAACGCCGGCCCGGCTTGGACCGACGCACCCGCCGCGACCGCACCCGCGACGAGCGTCATGGCGACACCCTTCCGGAATCCCATCTCACCTCCACGAAGTAGGGCAGATGGCCTGAAAGTAAGCAGGATTCGACTTTCCGTACCGAGTCTTGGTGAAATGCCGCGTTCGCACTTTTGGTGCGCTAAGGAGCGCTTGGCGGACGCCCTGCCGCGGCTCCGGATTTCACTCGTCAGGGTGACGCGCCGGCTACGACAGGTAGCCCTAACTTCGGCCGACTGCCGCGGCCGCCGCAAGCACCATCGGTGGTGGCGACGTTGCCGACGGTTAGGGTCGAGGCGGCGAACAGTCGGCGTCCGGGGCGCGCCGGCGTTGGATAGCCGGGCGGCGTCAGCGATGGAAGGAACCTCCGTCCCGCACCGGGTCCGGCTGGCCGTCAGGTCACGATGCGCTCCGGGACGCGGCGGCATCGGGGGAGTCGGGCGGGCGTCGGCGGTAGTTGAGGCCGCCGTTCCGGCAACGTGGTCAGCCGACGGCGGCGGTCACGATGCGCTCCGGGGCCACGCCGGCATCGCGAAGCCGGGCGGCGTCCGCGGCGGTCGAGGCCGCCGTCCCGGCGACGAACGCGGTGTATTCGGACCAGTCGCGGCCGTCGCCGGTGAAGTGGTCGCGGATGACGTGGGTGCCGGGCGGGGCGAGGTCGGCCAGGCGGTACACGTCGCGTTCGATCGGCGTCGGCCAGTGCACGACCACTTCGCGCTCGGTGCTGGCCGGTGCGGCGCAGCGTAGCGCGATCAAGGTGGCTCGGATCGGGGCGATGGCGTCACGGTCGGCGATCAGGAGCAGCGGACGGTGATCGTCCAGCGGTGCCGGGTCGCCGACGGGGAGGTGCAAGGTGACGCGGTCGCCGGGGGTGGTGCGCTCCACCAGGTCGGCGCCTACGGGATCGTCGCGGTGGAGCGGGATGTGCAGCTCGACGGTGCGGTCCGTGTTCGGCAGGTTGCCCACCCAGCACTCGCGCCGACGGCCGGGGAGGCGGCGGACCTCGGCCACGGCGCGTGTGCCGGGTGGACACGGGTACGGCAGATAGGTCCGCAGTCGCAGCACCGCGAGGTCGGCGCGCAGGCGGTCGTGACTGGTCACGACGGCGCTCCAGCGGACCGGTTCGTGGGCCGCGCCGGTCGCGCCGCCGGCCGTCCAGCGGGCGGCGAGTCGTCCGGCGTCGCGCAGGGCCGCCTCTTCGTCGGCGCGGAGTGCAGGGGCGGGCGGGTTGGCGCGCAGGGCGTCGATGAGCAGGATCGCCAGGGCCTCGAGGCGCTGGGGCGGTACGCCGAGGGCGGTGATCGCGGGGCCCAGGTCGGCGCAGCGGGCGGCCACCACGCCGGGGTTGCCGAGGTTGTCGACCAGCCAGGTCACCGCCTCGCGGACCGTTTCGCGGCGAGCCGCGGGGTCGGTCGGCAGGAGGGCGTGCAGGTCGTCGAGGGCGTGCCGTTCGCTCGGTGCCGCCAGGCCGCCGATGGATTCCCAGGTGCGGGTCGGCCGGCCGCCGCGGACCAGGGTGAGTGGCGAGTCGACTCGTGGCGGGGCCGGCGGTCGATCGCCGGTGTCGGTGGGCTGGGTGGGTGTTCGGTCCGTAGTGCCGATGCCTACCCAGGGTGCCGACAACCGTGACAGGCGTGGATTGGCTGTCTCAGGAACAATCGGTGTCGATGCGGGCGCGGAGGGTGACGGATCAAGCCGGGTGTCGGGGGTTGAGGTCGGATCGGTGGTGGTTGCTGGGGCTGGCGGCGCTGGAGGTGGTGGTGGAGGTGATGGCGGTCGTGAGGCGGATGGTGGCTGCGGCGTGGACGGGAGTGGCTGAGCCGGCGCGGAAGGTGGCTGTGAGGTTGGCGAAGGTGGCTGCTGCGGGGATGACGGCGGCTCCGGCTCCGTCGGCGGAGGCGGCGGGAGTGGTGACGGTGGAGAAGTGGTGGGTGCAAGGGGAGAGGGTGGCACAGCGGCCGGCGGGAACAGTGGTGGTGGGGAAACGGCGAGTGGCGGTGGTGGCGGTGGGGAAGTGGCCGGTGGCAACGGTGGTCGTGAGGAAGCGGTGAGTGGCGGTGGTGGTGCGGGGGAAGTGGCCGGTGGGAGTGGCGACAGTGGGGAAGCGTTCGGTGACTGTGGGGTGAGTGGGGGAGGGGGTGGCGTTGGGAGAGTTGGGCACTGGCGCGGGTTGCGTTGCGGTGTCGTCAGTCTCGCCAGGATTTGGGTCAACGCCGCATCCATCGCCTGGTTTGAGCGGTCCAGGAGGTCGGTCAGGACGTGTTGGAGCATTGCCGCACCGGTGGGAGTTCCGGTGCGGAAGCCGTCTGTGGAGGCCGGAGGACGGGAGGCGGCGGTGGAAGTCGACGCGGCGGCCGAGGTGGAGGCGGCGGTCGGGGCCGAGGTGCGACCCGGGGTGGCTGCAGAGCCGGCAGCGGAAGACGGCACCCCAGCGGAAGACGGGACCCCAGCGGAAGACGGGACCCCAGCGGAAGACGCGACCCCGGTGGAAGACGAGCCGGCGGCCGAAGATGGCCGAGTGGTGGAAGGTGGGACAGCGGCAGATGGCGCGCCGGCCGCCGAGGATGGGCCGGCGGAAGCAGACCAGCCGGCCGCCGTAGGCGGGCCGGCGGAAGCAGACGGGCCCGCCGCTGCAGGTGGGCCGGCAGCAGCAGACAGACCCGTGGTGGCCGAGGACCGGGCCGTGGAGGGGCCGGGCGCGCTCGAAGAGCCTCCGGTGATCGAACGGGCCGGGCCTGGCGAGCCGGGCGGGCCTGCCGTCGGGCCGATCATGGTCACCCTCTGAGTCTGCGACGCTGTGATCTTCGGCGACGAAGGAAGACGAGAGAAGGCGAGAGAAAGGGCGCAACCCGGCCGGTGTCCCAGCGCAGAGGCCGCAGCGCCGTCCGAAGTCGCGCGTGTCGGCGTGCGGCGAACAGCGGCACCTGGTCGTCCACGCCCGTCCTGGTGCCGAAGCGGGTGAGCGCTCGCGTAGTCCCCAGCCGGGAGTGCCGCCCGCAGAGCGTCCTGCGTCGCCGTTCGTGCCGGTCGCTCGCACAGCGGCGTCGGGGCCGCGATCTCCCGCCGGACCACGTCCGCCGCGCCCAGCAGCGCCGCCGCGTGCCCGGGTCCGCGGACCGGAGGCGGCACTCGGCCAAGGCCTCCAGGGCGCTCGCCGTCCGCCAGCGGTCGCCCACCCGCCGGTGGATGGCCAGGCTCGCGTGCAGCCGCTCGGCGGCCGGCGCCAGACGGTCCTAGATCGACCCGCGCCAGCAGGTCCTGGGCGAGGCGCACGAGCATCAGCGGTACATCGGCCACGGAAGCGGCATCGAGGGCTTCCAGTGGCGTGTCGAAGCCGCTCAGGTCCGGGCGGCGGGCCACGCCGAGCGCGCCGAGCACGAAGCCCGCCGGGTCGCGGCTGTCCATCGTGGACAGATCCACGAACCGCACCGGGCCGGGCGCGGCGGCCGCCACGGCGATCGCGAGGCGGGTCTTGCCGCTGCCGGCCGGGCCGGCGAGGGTCAGCAGGCGGCCGTCCGCGCCGAGCAGACGGGTGGCGAGCCGCACCTGGGCATCCCGCCCGACCGGCGAGGTGAGCGGGGCCGGAAGGCTGGCCGCCGGATCCGGCCGGAGACTGTAGCGTTGCGGGTATGAAGATCGCGATCGCTTCCTGAGGGCGCCGTGGCGTTTCTGGTGGAGATGCCCGACGGCGGGTACCTCGAGGTCGAGGAGCGCGACGGCGTCGCCCCCGAGGACGAGCGGGTCGTCGGGGTGCTCGCCGCCTCGCCGCTGGAGGGCACCGGGCTCATCACGTTCGGTGCCGTCGTGCGGGCTGGGCTCAGCGAGTCGGAGCAGGACGAATTCGCCGACTGGCTCTACGACCGCGTCGTGATGTTCGCCGAGCTCGGCGGGGAGATCGACGGATGGTCACCGCGGGAGGACGGTACGTGGGAGATCCGCGCATTGTCCCCGCTGGGCGATCCTCCGGACGCGCTGCCCGGCAGCGACGAACGTCACTGATCCGCGCTGAACGGAGGATGAACACCGGGCCACCCGGACGGCGTGGCACCGATTACGCTGGCGGTCGATGGCGATGACGATCGAGGTCCAGGGCGCGGGGCGGCAGCTCAGCGTCGGGGCCGCCACCGACGTCGGCCGGCGGTATCCGGCCAACTTCGACGTGCTGCACGCCGCCGAGCTGCAGCGCCGTCCGGGGTTGTGCGCGGTCGTCGCCGACGGGATGGGCGCCGGCGAGGGCAGCCGCACCGCCGGGCGCATGGCCGTCGACATCTTCACCGCGGCCGTGCAGCAGCACCGCGGCCCGTTCGAGCCGACGCCGCTGTTCGCCGCCATCGCCGAGGCGCAGCGCCGTGTCCGCGCCGCCGGGCAGGAGCTGCGCGAGCTCACCGGGTGCACGCTCACCGCCCTCGTCGCCGACGCGACGGGCGCGTGGGTCACGCAGATCGGGGACAGCCGGGTGTACCGGCTGCGCGGCGGCCTGCTCGAACTGCTCACGGTCGATCACACCGCGGCGTGGCTCGGGGCCGTGCACGGCTGGTATCCGGCCGACTCCCCGCAGGCGGCCGCCGCGCGCTATCAGCTGCACCGGTTCATCGGCCACCCCGGGCTGCCCGAGCCCGACGTGCTGAGCGTGACCATGTTCCCCGGCGACGTGTACTGCCTGTGCACCGACGGGATCGCGGAGCAGGTGCCGTACCAGGTCATGGAACGCACCCTCGGCTCCGGGCAGTCCCCGGACGTGATGGCCTCGGCCCTGGTGGCCGCGTCCCTGGAGGCGGGCGGGCGGGACAACGCCACGACGGTCGTGGTGAAGGTCGCCTGAGCTGTTGCGGGCCGGTCGCTTCCTCGCGGTGCGGCGTGCGGCTAGAGTGGCGTGCGGGTTGATCTGCATATGGCGGATCGGATAGAGCCACTCGGAAGGATCGCGATGTCCGACGGACCGGACCCGGCGCTGGCGCGGCGGCGGCTCATGCTGACGCTGCGCGGCTTCCGCAGCGGCGCGGGCGCCACCCAGACCGAGGTCGCGGCCGACATGGAGTGGTCGCAGTCGAAGGTCGTGCGGGTCGAGAACGGCGAGGTCGGCATCTCGGCCACGGATCTGCGGGCGCTGCTGTCGTTCTACGGCGTGACCGACCACGACACGATCGACGAGCTGCTGAGGCTGGCCCGGGCCGCGCGCAAGCAGCCGTTCGCGCCGTTCGCCGACGTGCTGTCCGGCGACTTCAAGCGCTACCTGGGCTACGAGGCCGCGGCGCAGACCGTCTACCACTTCGAGCTCAGCGTCATCCCGGGCCTGCTGCAGACCGCGGCGTACACGCGCGCCGTCATCCAGATGTACAACCCGGACGAGCCGGAGCCGCGCCGCCGCAAGCGCGAGGAGCTCAAGGCCAAGCGCCAGGAGCTGCTCGACCGCGACGAGCGCCCCGAGCTGTGGTTCATCCTCGACGAGGGCGCGCTGCGCCGGCTCGTCGGCGCCGAGGCGGGCTCGCCCGCGCTGATGCTGGAGCAGCTCGACCACATCGTCGCGCTCGCCGAGCGCCCGCGCTGCCATGTGCAGGTCGTGCGCTTCGACGCCGGTGCGCACCCGGGCATGGCCGGGCCGTTCGCGGTGCTCGAGTTCGCGGACTCCTCCGACGAGCGGATTCTCTACCTCGAGAACGCCAACGGCGACGTGACCATCCGCGACGCGACCGAGCTGACGGCGCGGTACCTCGACGTGTTCCGTGAGCTGCAGGACCGGGCCACGGCGCCGGGCAAGCTCCGCGACGTGATGTCGGAGATCAAGGCCGCGCTCGTCGCGGACGCCGAGGCCGCGCTCGTCGCGGACGCCGAGGCCGCGCGGCACTGACTCAGCCTTTCGGGCCACCCATTCCGGGTCCGGGCGCTTCTACGATGAACCAGGCCATCGAGAGTGGTCGTTGGATTCGTCGGGCGGACGGGGGAACGTGGTGGACGAGCGGGTGAGGAGCCGTGGCTGGATGCGCAGTTCCGCGAGCATCAACGGCAACTGTGTCGAGTTCGCGCAGGACGGCCGGGAGGTGCTGGTGCGGGACTCGAAGGCGCCCGGCGGGGTGCTGCTGCGCTTCTCGGGCGAGGCGTGGAACCGGTTCGTGCGGGCCGTGGCCGCGGGCGTCCTGTAGGCGTCACAGGCTCCCGGCGACGACGCGCATCGCCGCCGTCAGGTCCTGGGCGGTGGGGGCGTCGTCCTCGTCGATGAGCACCTGGGTCAGGACCCCGCTGATGAGGGCCTGGTAGAACGACCCGACCTGGGCGGCGCGGGCCGGCTCGGCCTCGGGGTCGATGCCGTGGAACACCTGCGCCCAGAGGCCGCGGGCGTCGCGCATGCCCTCGACGAGCAGCCGCCGGACCTCCTCGGACCGGTCCATCTCCAGGAATGCGTCGAATGTCGCCATCATCAGCGGGCGGTGCTGCTTGACGCTGTCGATCATGTACTCCCAGTATCGCTCGAAGCGCTCCGCGCCGGTGAGCCCGTCGGCGTCGGCCGACATCACCGCCTGGGCCAGTGACATGCCCCAGTTCTCGACCGCTCGCTCGAGGGCCGCCGTCATCAGCTTCGCCATGCCGCCGTAGTGGTAGCCGATCGAGCCGAGGTTGGTCCCGGACGCCTCGACGACGTCGCGCGCGGTGGTCCGGGCGTAGCCCTTCTCGTAGATGCAGCGAACCGCGCCCTCGAGCAGGTCCTCGCGATGTCCCATGGCCGTGATCATACTGGACACCCGTGCTATACATCCGTGCTACACGCACGTTCTATACAACCGTGTAGAACGCGTGTATGGTCTCCCCATGGACATCCTCATCTCAGGGGCCAGCGTCGCGGGGCCCGCCCTGGCGTTGTGGCTGCAGCGATACGGCCACGACGTGACCGTCGTGGAGAAGGCACCGGCGCTGCGGGGCGGCGGCTACGCGGTCGACTTCCGCGGACCGGTGCACCTGCGGACCCTGCAACGCATGGGCCTGCGCGACGCCCTCGAGGCGCGCGCCACGCACATGGGCGACATCGCGATCGTGGACGCCACCGGGCAGCGGGTCGCGGCGCTGCCCGCCTCGGTGTTCAGTGGCGACCTGGAAGTGCTGCGCGGCGACCTCGCCGAGGTGTTGTACTGCGCGACCCGCGACCGGGTGCGATACCGCTTCGGCGACCAGATCACCGCGATCGAGCAGGACGAGCACGGGGTCGAGGTGGCCTTCGGCAGCGGGGCGGCGGAGCGTTTCGACCTGGTGGTGGGGTGCGACGGGGTGCACTCCGGGGTGCGGCGGCTCGTGTTCGGCGACGATCCGGCGCACCGCCGCCCGCTCGGGGTCTACGGCGGCGTCTTCACCATGCCGGGCACGATGGGCCTGCGGCGCAGCGGGGTCATGTACAACGAGCCCGGCCGCGCCATCACGGTGACGTCCCCGCACGGTGACCAGATCGTGTCGATGAGCTTCTACGAGCCCGGGCTCGAGTTCGACCACCGCGACGTGGACGGGCAGCGGCGGATCGTGGCCGAGCGGTTCGCCGGCGCCGGGTGGCGGACGGCGGAGCTGCTCCAGGCGATGGGGCGCGCCGAGGACTTCTGGTTCGACTCCACCACCCAGATCCACCTGGACCGCTGGTCACGGGGGCGGGTCGTGCTGCTCGGCGACGCCGGCTATGCGGGCGGGCCCGGCGGCAACGGCACCGGCCTGGCCGTCGTCGGTGCGCACGTGCTCGCGGGCGAGCTGGACCGGGCGCGGGGCGAGCACGGGGTGGCGCTGCGCCGGTATGAGGAGCTGATGCGGCCCTATGTGGCGACGTGCCAGCGGCAGAGCGGCGGGAGTCCCGACTTCCTGGTGCCGACGAGCTGGAAGAAGATCGCGCAGCGGAACCGGTTCTTCAGGGCGATGCGGTATGTCCCGGTGGCGCCCCGCCTCGTCCGGCACTTCGCGACGAAGACGGCCACGGCGTTCGACCTGCCCGACTACGACCTGCCGGCGCTCGTCTGACCGGCACCCGAGGGCTTGCCGGCGAAGGGCGGCTCGACGGTCGCGTCGCCGGCCGTGAGCGAGCCCTTTGTGAGTGGCGTGACGGAGAAGCGCACCGTGCTGCCGGCGCCGCGCCGGGGCCTTGGTGGCGGCCGGGATCGTGGTCGTCGCGGTGCGTCGGTGACCGCGGCGCTCCGCCGCACCCCGGCGAACGCCGGACCGGGCGGGCCGGGCGCCGGTCAGGCCGGGCGCCGGTCAGGCCGATCCGAGTGGCCTGGCTCACACGCAAGGTGCTCGCGGGAACAAGGGGCACCGTTTGTAACTTAAGCCTGACACGCTCAACCTACTGATGGCAGGTGTGTCCTGATGGCAACGCTCCCTGTTCTTCCGCTCAACGACGACGTCCTGCTCCCGGGCATGGTCATTCCCGTGACGCTCGACGCCTCCACGCAGGCTGCCGTCGACGCGGCTCGGGCCGGCGGCGACCAGCGGGTCCTCGCGGTGCCGCGGGTCGACGGCGCATACGGTTCGCACGGCGTCATCGCCGTGCTCGAGAAGGTCGGGCGGCTGCCCAGCGGCGAGCCCGCGGCCGTGATCCGCGGCGTGGACCGCGCGCGGATCGGCGCGGGAGTGCCCGGGCCCGGGGCGGCGCTGTGGGTCGAGGCGACGCTCGCCAGCGAGCCGGCGCCGGCCGGGAAGGCGCGGGAGCTGGCCCGCGAGTACAAGGCGCTGGTCATCGGCGTGCTGCAGGAGCGCGGCGCGTGGCAGGTCATCGACACCGTCGAGAAGATCACCGACCTGTCCGAGCTCGCCGACTCCGCCGGCTACGCGCCGTGGCTGACGCTCGCCCAGAAGGTCCAGCTGCTGGAGGCGCCCGACGTCACCGCGCGGCTGGAGCTGCTGGTGGAGTGGGCCCGGGCGCACGCGGCCGAGCAGCAGGTCAACGAGAAGATCAACCACGACGTGCGCGAGGGGCTGGAGAAGACGCAGCGCGAGTTCCTGCTGCGCCAGCAGCTCGCCGCGATCCGCAAGGAGCTCGGCGAGGACGAGCCCGACGGCTCCGCCGACTACCGGGCCCGGGTCGAGGCCGCCGAGCTGCCCGAGAAGGTGAAGGAGGCCGCGCTGCGCGAGGTCGGCCGGCTCGAGCGGGCCAGCGACCAGTCGCCCGAGGCGGGCTGGATCCGTACCTGGCTCGACACGGTGCTGGAGATGCCGTGGAACGAGCGGACCGAGGACAACACCGACCTCGCAGCCGCGCGGGCGGTGCTCGACGCCGACCACGCCGGCCTGGCGGACGTGAAGGACCGGATCCTCGAATACCTCGCGGTGCGCAACCGCCGCGCCGAGAAGAACCTGCAGGTCGTCGGCGGCCGCGGCTCCGGCGCGGTGCTGGCCCTCGCGGGCCCTCCCGGGGTCGGCAAGACCAGCCTCGGCGAGTCCGTCGCCCGGGCGCTGGGCCGCAAGTTCGTGCGGGTGTCGCTCGGCGGCGTGCGCGACGAGGCCGAGATCCGCGGGCACCGGCGCACCTACGTCGGCGCGCTGCCGGGCCGCATCGTGCGCGCCCTGCGCGAGGCCGGCTCGATGAACCCGGTCGTGCTGCTCGACGAGGTCGACAAGCTGGCCGCCGGCTACGCCGGCGACCCGGCCGCGGCCCTGCTCGAGGTGCTCGACCCGGCGCAGAACCACACCTTCCGCGACCACTACCTCGAGGTCGACCTCGACCTGTCCGACGTGCTCTTCCTGGCCACGGCGAACGTGGTCGAGACCATCCCCGGCCCGCTGCTGGACCGCATGGAGCTGGTGGCGCTGGACGGGTACACCGAGCAGGAGAAGGTCGCCATCGCCCGCGACCACCTGCTGCCCCGGCAGCTGGAGCGGGCCGGGCTCGAGGCCGCGGACTTCACGATCACCGACGAGGCGCTCGGCCGCATCGCCGGCGAGCACACCCGCGAGGCCGGCGTCCGCCAGCTCGAGCGGGCGCTCGCGAAGATCCTGCGCAAGGTCGCCGTCGCGCTCGCGACCGACCCGGCGCCGGTGCGGGTGGGGGTCGACGAGGTCGCGACCTACCTGGGCCGGGCCCGGTTCACGCCCGAGTCCGCCGAGCGCACCGCCGTGCCCGGCGTGGCGACCGGCCTGGCGGTGACCGGGGCGGGCGGCGACGTGCTGTTCATCGAGGCGACCTCGATGGAGGGCGAGCCCGGCCTGACCCTGACCGGCCAGCTCGGCGACGTGATGAAGGAGTCGGCGCACATCGCGCTGTCCTACCTGCGCTCCAACGGCCGCCGGCTCGGCATCGACCCGAACCAGCTCGCCGGCCGGCGCATCCACCTGCACGTCCCGGCCGGGGCGGTGCCGAAGGACGGGCCGAGCGCGGGCATCACCATGGTCACGGCGCTGGCGTCGCTGGCCACGGGGCGGCCGGTGCGCCCGGAGTTCGGGATGACCGGCGAGGTCACGCTGGCCGGCCGGGTCCTGCCCATCGGCGGGGTGAAGCAGAAGCTGCTCGCCGCGCACCGGGCCGGGCTGACCGAGGTCATCATCCCGAAGCGCAACGAGCCCGACCTGGACGACCTGCCCGAGGAGGTGCGCGGCCAGCTGACCGTGCACGCCCTGGCCGACGTCGCCGACGTGCTGGCGCTGGCCCTGCGGCCGGCGCCGGAGGACAGCGACGGCCCGGCGGTCCCGGACTTCGTGCCCGCGGCCGTCTGACCGCTCACCTGACCGGCCCGACACGGCGCCGTGCCCGAAGGGGCGCGGCGCCGTGTCGCGTACGGTGACGGGCGTGACGACCTCGTGCACCTGGGACGCCGTGCTCACGTGGCGCAGCCGGCAGCAGTGGCTGCACCGCCCCGCCGAGGCCGCCGACCCCGTCGCCGTCGTCGAGCGCCTCGCCGGCGTCCAGGCGCAGGTCACGTCCGCGGCCGAGCAGGCCGTCGCCGCCCGCCGGCCCGAGCCCGGGTCCGGCGGCGAGGACGTGCGGGCCGCGGTGCGCGAGCGGCGGCTCGTGAAGACGTGGGCGGCCCGGGGCACCCTGCACCTGCTCGAGGCGCGCCAGGCCCCGGCCCACCTGGCGCTCATCGGGGCCGCCCGGACCTGGGAGCAGGGCTCGTGGCAGAAGACCTTCGTGACCCTCGCCCAGATGGAGAAGCTGGCCGCCGCCGCGCACGAGGCCCTGGACGGCCGGGTGCTCACCCGGGAGGAGCTGACCACCGCGGTCGTCGAGCACGCCGGCGACCCGGACCTGGCCGAGCATCTCGCGTCCGGCTGGGGCACGGTCCTCAAGCCCCTCGCCTGGCAGGGCGTGCTCGTCCACGGCCCGAGCGCCGAGGACCGGCGGGTCACCTTCACCCGGCCGGACACGTTCGTGCCGGGCTGGACCGGGCTGCCCGATCCGGCCGAGGCGGCCCGGGTCCTCATCCCGGCGTACCTGGGCGCCTACGGCCCCGCGTCGGCGGTGACCTTCGACCAGTGGCTGTGCCGCGGCGCGTCCCGCAAGGCGGCGCTGCGGCAGTGGTTCGCGGGCCTGCTGGCCGACGGCGTGCTCGCCGAGGTCGACGTCGAGGGGGAGCGGCTCTTCGCCCGGGCCGGGGACCTCGAGGCGCTGGCCGGTGCGGCGGACTTCGACGCCGTACGGCTCCTGCCGGCCTTCGACCAGTTCGTCCTCGGCCCCGGCACCGCCGACCCCCGGGTGGTCCCGCCGGAGCACCGCGCGAAGGTGAGCCGGGCCGGGGGCTGGATCTCCCCGGTGGTCGCCTACCGCGGCCGGGTCGCGGGCGTCTGGGACGGCGCCGAGGTCACCCTGTTCGACGAGCGCGTCCCGAAGGACGGCATCGAGGCCGAGCAGCGGCGGCTGAAGCTCATTTGAGCAGGGCCCGGGCCTTCTCGGGGTCCTGCTCGCCCAGCGCCGACGACGGGCACTCGCGGGCCAGCGGGCACGCCCCGCACGCGGGCTTGCGCGCGTGGCAGGTGCGCCGCCCGTGCAGGATCAGCAGCTGGTTGACCGTCACCCAGTCCTTCTTGTCGAACCGGGCCTGGATCGCCGCCTCCGCCGCGTCCACGTCCTTCTCGGGGCACCACCCGAGCCGGTGCGCCACGCGGCTCACGTGCGTGTCGACCGAGATCGCCGGCACCCCGAAGGCGTTGCCCAGCACCATGTTCGCGGTCTTGCGCCCGACCCACGGCAGCGCGATGAGCTCCTCGAGCGTCTCCGGGACCGCCCCGCCGTGCCGCTCGACCAGGGTCGCGGCGAGTTTGATGACGTTGCGGGTCTTCTGCCGGTAGTACCCGACGGGGACGAGGATCCGCTCCATCTCCTCCTGCTCGGCGCCGGCCAGGTCGGTCGCGGCCGGGTAGCGCTCGAACAGCACGGGGGTGACGGCGTTGACGCGCTCGTCGAGGGTCTGCGCGGCCAGGGTGGCCGCGACCAGCAGCTGCAGCGGCGAGTCGAAGTCGAGCTCGAGGCGGTGGTCCGGGTAGCGGGCGAGCAGCAGCTTGAGGACGCGCCGCGCGCGGCGGGTCTCCGCGATCGGCAGGGCCGACGGCGCCGGGGAAGTCACCGCCGAAGCCTACTGCGCAGAGCACGGTGGGGACGGCCCCGCAGGACCGTCCCCACCCGAAGCGGTGCTCAGATGAGGCCGAGGCGCTCGACGGCCTGGCGCTCCTCGTCCAGCTCCGCCACCGACGCGTCGATGCGGGCGCGGGAGAAGTCGTCGATCTCCAGGCCCTGCACGATCTCCCACTTGCCGCCGGAGGAGGTGACCGGGAAGGAGGAGATGAGGCCGGCGGGCACGCCGTAGGAGCCGTCGGAGACGATGGCGGCCGACGTCCAGTCGCCCTCGGGGGTGCCGTTCACCCAGTCGTAGACGTGGTCGATCGCGGCGGAGGCGGCGGAGGCGGCCGAGGACGCGCCACGGACCTCGATGATCTCGGCGCCGCGCTTGGCCACCCGCGGGATGAACTCGTTCTCGAGCCACTGCTGGTCGCCGACGGCCTCGGCGGCGTTGCGGCCGGAGACCTCGGCGTGCACCAGGTCCGGGTACTGCGTCGCGGAGTGGTTGCCCCAGATGGTGACCTTGCGGATCTCGGTGACCGGCACCGACAGCTTGCGCGACAGCTGGGAGATCGCCCGGTTGTGGTCGAGGCGGGTCATCGCGGTGAAGCGCTCGGCCGGCACGTCCGGGGCGTGGCGCTGGGCGATGAGGGCGTTGGTGTTGGCCGGGTTGCCCACGACGAGGACCTTGATGTCGTCGGCGGCGCCGGCGTTGATCGCCTCGCCCTGCGGCTTGAAGATGCCGCCGTTGGCCTCGAGCAGGTCGCCGCGCTCCATGCCCTTCGTGCGCGGGCGGGCGCCGACGAGCAGGGCGACGCTGGCGCCGGAGAAGGCGGCCTTCGGGTCGTCGAACACGTCGACGCCGGCGAGCAGCGGGAACGCGCCGTCCTCGAGCTCCAGGGCCGTGCCCTCGGCGGCGCGTACGGCCTGCGGGATCTCCAGCAGGCGCAGCTTGACGCGGGTGTTCGCGCCGAGCAGCTGCCCGGAGGCGATGCGGAACAGCAGCGCGTAGCCGATCTGGCCGGCCGCACCGGTCACGGTGACGTTGACGGGCGAATCGCTCATGAGAAGTCTCCTGGCAGCAACGGCGGGTGTGCTTCTGTGCCAAAACTATCCCCGCCGCCGAATCGGGCGTTCACCTTCCGTCCACTCCGTGTGGCTTACGGCACTCGATCAGGTACCGCGTCGTCGTCGCGACGAAGGAGCCCTCGCGTCCGATCAGCTCGTGCATGGCCTCCAGGCGGCGGCGGTACCGCGCGATCGTGAAGCCCGGCACGATCCAGATCACCTTGCGCAGGTAGACCGCGACCGCCGCGACATCGAGGAACTCCAGGCGCAGCGTCGCCGTGCGCACGTCCACGACCTCGAGGCCCGCCGCCTCGGCGCCGGCCCGGGCCCGCTCGACGCTGCGGCCGTCGCCGACCGGCTGCGGGCCCATCATGAAGTCGGTGAGCGCGGCCGCGGTGCCGACGCCGACGTGCTGGGCGAAGTAGGTGCCGCCGGGCGCGAGCACGCGCCCGAGCCCGGCCCAGCCCACGACGGTCGGGTGCCGGCTGCTCACCAGGTCGAACGCGCCGGCCGGGAAGGGTAGCGGCGCGTCGTCGGCGACCTGCGCGACGGTCGCGCCGAACGGGGCGAGCGCGGCCCGGGCCAGCGCGGCGTTGGGCGGCCACGACTCGGTGGCGGCGACCGTGGCGGGGCCGGCGCCGGCGGCGTGGGCGGCGCCGAGCGCCTCGGCGAAGACCTCGCCGCCGCCGGTCTGCACGTCCAGGGCCGCGGTCGCGGTGTGCAGGCGCTCGCCGAGGCGGCGGGCGTAGCCCCACGGCGGCCGCTGCTCGGTGGCGCGCCCGGTGAACCACGCGAAGTCCCACCCGTCGACGGGCGCCGCTTCGGCCTCGTCGAGCAGGTTGTCGAGGCTGGTCACGGTTGCACCCTCCGTTGCCGGGGCATCACCCAGGCATGACGATCATTGCGCAGAACGCCCCGCTGTGGCTGGCGACCATGGCGGAGAACGAGGTCCAGGCCGGCCGGGTGATCGGCTGGCAGACCGACCACGTGCAGCCGGTGCCGCTGGTGGCGTGGACGGACGAGACCGGCCAGCTGCACCGGGTCGGGCACCCCGTCACCCCGGTGGTGTGGCTGGGCGACACCCGCGGCGAGGCGATCGAGTCTGCCCAGCGCGAGACGCGGCTCGCAACCCTATAACGTCTTACCACCTAGGTTCCTAGGATGCTCAACGGAGTGTGACGGCGGCGCGGACCGTCATCAGGGTCGCGCCGCCACCGGGGAGCGGCCCCTGCAGAGCTACCGCGACGTCCGCCGTGGTGCGGACCGTTACTCCCGTGGCCTCACCCTCCGCGGTGGGGCGCGGTCGCGGCCGGGCCCCACCGCGCCAAAACGTTGTCTTATGACAAACAGGTGCCGCGTTCGCCCGGGTGAGCGGCGGGCGGTACCGTCCTTTCCGAATCACGAAACGTGTAGAGGGAGTGGACGGGTGAAGGTGAACGCCGAGGCCAGGCAGCGGCTCAGTGCGCTCCTGCGGTCGCACGAGGACGAGATCCAGCGGCGCTGGGCGCAGATCGCCGCGCGCACGCTGCGGGGCCGCCTCACCGACGCCGAGTTGCAGCGGCAGGTTCGCGAGGTGTACGCGGCGCTGCTGGCCGCCCTCGAGGGAACCGGCGACGGTGACCTGACCGGGTCCGGCGGCGGAGAGACCCGCGGGGCGCTCGCCGACCTCTCACGCTCGTGGGCGCGGCAGGGCTTCACGCCGACCGAGACGGCGAACCTGGTGTTCACCGTCAAGGAGGTCATGCTCGGGCTGTCCGAGTCCGCCGACGCCGATCAGGTGCCGGCCGACTTCCTCGTGCTGTCGCGGCTCGTCGACGAGATGGGCCTGTACACGTTCGAGACCTACGCGAAGGCCCGCGAGGAGATCATCGCCGACCAGACCGAGCAGCTGCTGGAGCTGTCCACGCCGGTGGTGAAGCTGTGGGAGGGCGTGGTCGCGGTGCCGCTGGTCGGCACGCTGGACTCGGCCCGCGCCCAGGTGGTGATGGAGAAGCTGCTGCAGACCCTCGTCGACACCGGCTCCGCCTACGCGATCGTCGACATCACCGGCGTCCCGGCCGTGGACACCCAGGTGGCGCAGCACATCCTCAAGACCGTGGTGGCCGCGCGGCTCATGGGCGCGGAGTGCATCATCTCGGGCATCCGGCCCCAGATCGCCCAGACGGTCGTCGCGCTCGGCATCGAGTTCGGCGACATCGCGACCAAGTCCACGCTCGCCGACGCGCTCGTGCACGCGCTGCGGGCCAGCGGCGTCGAGTTCTCCAAGCGCAAGGCGAGCTGATGGACCGGGTACCCGTTCTGAAGATCGGCGACATCCTGCTCGTGTCGATCCAGATCGACCTCGACGACCAGTCCGCCATGCAGCTGCAGGAGGACCTGTCCGACCGGATCGTGGAGACCGGGGCGCACGGGGTGGTCATCGACATCTCGGCGCTGGAGATCGTCGACTCGTTCATCGGCCGGATGCTGTCCACGATCGCGGCGGTGTCGCGGGTCCTCGACGCCGAGACGGTGGTCGTCGGGATGCGTCCCGCGGTGGCGATCACGCTGGTGGAGCTGGGCCTGTCGCTCAACGGCGTCCGGACCGCCCTCAACGTCGACAAGGCGCTGGAGATCCTGGCCGCCTCGAAGCACATCCAAGGTGTCGGCGTGCTCACGGGGGTCGAGGACGACGGTGCCTGACTTCGCCCCGGGTCAGGAGCCGCTGCGGCTGAACATCGGCGACGACAAGGACGTCGTGCGGGTCCGGCAGGCGGTGCGCGTCGCCGCGGTGGAGGCGAAGCTGCCGCTGGTCGACCAGACGAAGCTGGTGACCGCGGCCAGCGAGCTCGCCCGCAACACGCTCATCCACGGCGGCGGGGGACACGCGGTGATCGCCGGGGTGCACAACGGCCGGCGGGCCGGGGTGCGGGCCGAGTTCGTGGACTCCGGGCCCGGCATCGCCGACCTCGGGCTGGCGTTCACCGACGGGTACACCACCGGCAACGGCATGGGGCTGGGCCTTTCGGGGTCGCGGCGGCTGGTGGACGAGTTCGAGATCGACTCGACGCCGGGCAGCGGCACGCGCATCACGGTCACGAAGTGGGCTCGGTGACGACCGTCACGGCACCGCCGACGGTCGAGGAGCTGGGCTGGGTCGCGGTCGACGACCCCGGGGCGGCCGGCGTCGCCCGCCGGGTCGCCACCGACTGCGCGCACCGGCTCGGCTTCGGTGAACAGCGCGCCGGTGAGGTGGCGATCGTCGCCGCCGAGCTGGCCTCGAACCTGCACCGGCACGCCGACGGCGGTGCGCTGTCGGTGCGCTGCCTGCGCCGCGGGGAGATCGGCGGCATCGAACTCGTCGCGGTCGACTCGGGGCCGGGCATGCGGGACCTGCCGTTCAGCTCGGCGGACGGGCATTCGACGGCGGGGACGCTCGGGATCGGTCTCGGCGCCGTCCAGCGGCTGTCGGACTCGGCGAGCGGCTACTCGCTGCCGGGCCGGGGCACGGTCCTCGCGGCGCAGCTGTGGCCGGGGGAGAAGCGGCGGCCGGTGCGCTCGCCGGTCGCGGGGATGTCCCGGCCGATCACCCGCGAGAAGGTGTGCGGGGACCGGTACGCGGCCCGGGCGAGCGGCGACGGGGGGCTGCTGGTGCTGGTCGCCGACGGCCTCGGGCACGGCTCGCTGGCGGCGGCGGCCTCGGCGGCGGTCGCCGACGGGTTCCTGGGCTCGTCGCTGGAGGCGCCGGGGGCGATCGTGGAGCACCTGCACCGCACGGTGTCGCACACGCGCGGTGCGGCGGTGTCGGTGGCGCGGATCGCGGGCGGTTCGGTGGTGTTCGCGGGGCTGGGCAACGTCGCGGGGACGATCGCGTTTCCGGATGGGGACCGGCGGGGCATGGTGAGCATGCCCGGCATCGTCGGGCACCAGTCGCGGGGTGTCCGCGAGTTCACCTATGAGCTGCCGCCGGAGGGGGTCGTGGTCATGCACTCCGACGGCGTCTCCGATCGGTGGAGCCTGCGGGACTACCCGGGCCTGTCGCGGCAGGATCCGCTGCTCGTAGCGGCGACGCTGCTGCGCGACGCGGGGGTGCGCCGGGACGACGCGTGCGTGGCCGTGGCCCGCGACGCGGCCGGTGAGCCGGCGTGACCGGCGACGGGACGCCCATCCTGCGGATGGTGCTCGCGGGCGAGCAGGACGTGTTCGTGCTGCGCCAGCGCGGCCGGGAGGTGGCCGCCGCGCTGGGCCTGGAGTACCAGGACCAGGTGCGCGTGGCGACCGCGCTGAGCGAGATCGGCCGGGATGCGCTCGGCGCCGAGGTGACGTTCTCGACAACCGCCGGACCCCGCCCTCACCTGGTCATTGTTGTGTCGTCAGCGGCCGTGGGTAACCAGGCTCTCGAGGGAGTCCGGGCGGCCGGGCGGCTGATGGATGAGGTGCGGGTGGAGGACGAACGGATCGTGTTGTCGCGGCGGCTGCCCGCGCAGGTCGACCCCGAGCGGATCGAGCAGGCGCGCGACGAGCTGGCGGCCAGCACTGCGACGACGGCGCTGGACGAGCTGAGCGTGCAGAACCGCCAGCTGGTCACGGCGCTGGAGCAGGTCCAGGCCCACCGCGACGAGCTGCTGCATCTCAACGCGGAGCTGGAGGAGACGAACAAGGGCGTCATGGCCCTCTACACGCAGCTGTCGGAGGAGCTCGAGCAGACCAACCAGGGTGTGGTCGCGCTCTACGCGGAGCTGGACGAGCGCTCGGCGCAGCTGCGGGAGGCCAACGAGGCCAAGAGCCGGTTCCTGGCCAACGTGTCGCACGAGCTGCGGGCGCCCGTGACGGCGATCATCGGGCTGACGCGGCTGCTGCTGGACCCGCGTTCGGAGCCGCTGACGTCGGAGCAGACGCACCAGCTGGAGCTGGTGCAGGGCTCGGCGGCGGATCTGCTGGCGCGGGTCAACGACCTGCTGGACCTGGCCAAGGCGGAGTCGGGGCGGATCGAGCCGAGCTGGGGGCCGGTCGACCTGGCGGCGGTGTTCGGGCAGCTGCGCGGGACGCTGCGGCCCCTGGCCCGCCCGGAGGTGCGGCTGGAGGTCGACGAGCCGCCGGCGGCCGGGCTGATCTCCGACGAGCTGCTGCTGACGCAGATCCTGCGCAACCTGCTCACCAACGCGCTGAAGTTCACCGACCGGGGGACGGTCGGGATGGGGGCGTGGGTCGACGCGGACCGGTTGTACATCGCGGTCGCCGACACCGGGATCGGGATTCCGTTCGCGGAGCAGGCGCGGGTGTTCGAGGAGTTCCATCAGGTGCGCGGGGCGCGGCAGGCGGGCGGGACGGGGCTCGGGCTGCCGTACGCGCGGCGCCTGGCGGCGCTGCTGGGCGGGGCGCTGACGATGGTGAGCGAGCCGGGGGAGGGCAGCACGTTCACGCTGTCGCTGCCGCTGCGCCCGGCGGTGCCGGGGGACGCGCCGGACGAGGGGCCCCTGCCGCAGGTCGAGCGGGCCCTGGTGGTCGACGACGATCCGGCGGCCCGGCACCTGCTGCGCCAGCTGCTGGCCGGGATCGCCGACGAGGTGCACGAGGCCGCCGACGTGCGCTCGGGGCTGGCGATCGCGGTCCGGGAGCGCCCGTCGGTGATCTTCCTGGACCTGCGGATGCCGGGTGGTGACGGCACGGTGCTGCTGGGCGATCTGGCGGGGCTGCCGGACGTCGCCGGCATTCCGGTGTTCGTGGTGACCGCGGCCGACGTGACCGACTTCGCGCCGCAGGAACTGGCCCATGCCCGCTCGGTGCTGACGAAGGAGCAGCTGACCCGCCGTGCGGTCGTCGACCTGGTCGCGGGCCTGCGTCCGTGACCCCGGCGCGGGCCGCCGACATTCTCGTCGTCGATGACAGCCCGTCGAAGCGGTACGTGATCACCAGCTGGCTGCGGCGGGAGGGGCATCGGGTGACCGAGGCCGCGACCGGCGAGGAGGCGCTGGCGCTGCTGCACGGCGGGGGCGCGGCCGTGGAGCTGGTGGTGCTCGACGTGCGGCTGCCGGACATCGACGGGTTCGAGGTCGCGGAGCGGATCAAGGACGATCCGCGCACGACGGCGGTGCCGGTGATCCACATCTCGGCGACCGCGGTGCACGCGGTGGACCGGACCGAGGGGCTGATCCGGGGCGCCGACGCGTATCTGGCGGAGCCGATCGACCCGGACGAGCTGCTGGCGACGGTGGGGGCGCTGCTGCGGTACTCCCGCGCCCGCCACCGCGCCGAGCGCCTGGCCGGGCGGCTGACGCGCCTGGTGGAGACGACGGCGGCGATCAACGCGGCCACGAGCCTGCCGGAGCTGCTGCGCCTGGCCGCGGTCGGGGCGTCGCGGGTCTTCGACGGGGCGGCGGCGGTCGCCGCGGCGTCGCCCGAGACCGGGGCCCTCGGGGTGCAGGTGGACGCGGCCGGGGCGGTGCCGGTGGTGCGGGGCGCGCACCGGGAGCAGTTCGAGGCCGACCCGCTGGAGGGTGCGGCCGGGGCGGCGCTGTTCGGGCAGGAGGGCGGGCCGTGGTGGGACGGGCCGGTGTTCCGGGTCGTGGCGCGGGCCAAGGCGGGGCGGGAGCCGCTGCACATCGCGGTGCCGGCCGAGGGGTTCACCGACGACGACCACGACGTGCTGCGCCAGCTGGGGCAGGCGATCGCGCTGGCGGTGGAGGCGCTGCGCTCCTACGACGAGGAGCGGCGCACGGCGCTGACGCTGCAGCGCAGCATGCTGCCGGCGTCGCTGCCGCCGGTGCCGGGCTACGACATCGCGGTGCGCTACCGGCCGGCGAGCGACCACGTGTACGTGGGCGGCGACTTCTACGAGATCGTGGCCGTGGAGGGGCACATCGTCGCGGCCATCGGTGACGTGGCGGGGCACTCGCTGCGGGCGGCGACGATCATGGCGGAGGTGCGGCACGCGCTGCGGGCGTATCTCGCCGAGGATCACGCGCCGGGGCTGACGCTGGAGCGGCTGAACCGGATGATGCTGCGGTTCCTGCCGGAGGAGATCGTGACGATGTGCCTGCTGCGCATCGAGCTCGCGTCCGGGGAGATCCGGCTGGCCAACGCCGGGCATCCGCCGCCGCTGCGGGTCGCGGCCGGGCGGGTGACGCCGGTGGAGGGGCGGGTGGCGCTGCTGGGCGTGCCGACCGTGCACGACGCGGAGACGGTGTTCACGCTCGAGCCGGGCGAGTCGCTGGTGATGGTGACGGACGGGCTGATCGAGCGGCGGGGCTCGACGTTCAACGAGGGGCTGGAGCGGCTGCAGCAGGCGCTGGCGCAGGGTCTGGGTGCCGACGGCGGCGACGGCGATCTCGAGGCGGTCTGCGACGAGCTGCTGCTCGGCCTCGGCGACGAGTCCGACGACGACCAGGCGATGCTGGTGATCCGCCGGGGGATTTGCCCCTGATCCGGTTGCGGCGGGCGCGGCGGGCGGTGACGCTGACCGTGACGGCTTGCGACGGGGGGATGTGCCATGGCGGTCTGTGTGACGTGCGGCAATGACTATTACATGACGTTCGAGGTGCGGACGGTCGGCGGGGGGTCGTACACGTTCGACTCGTTCGAGTGCGCGATCCAGAAGCTGGCGCCGGTGTGTGAGCACTGCGGGACGCGGATCGTCGGGCACGGCGCGGAGGTGTCCGGGAAGTTCTACTGCTGCGCGCACTGTGCGCGCACGGCCGACGCGTCGGCCGGTTTCGAGCTGCGCGACGCGGTGGGGGCCTACCCCGGCTGATCTCGTTGCCCCGGTGATCTTCGCCCGCGCGCGACATGATTGGGTGACCCGCAGGCAATGTGCGGAGCCCTCGTGCGCGTGAAGGAGCAGCTGTGGTCGTCCTGGGAATCGACATCGGCGGATCGGGCATCAAGGGGGCTCCGGTCGACCTGGCCACCGGGGCGTTCACGAGCGACCGGGTCCGGATCGAGACGCCGCAGCCGGCCGACGTCCCGAGCGTGGTGAAGACGGTCGCGACGGTCGCGGGCTCGTTCGAGGCCGCCCAGAGCATCGGGATCACGTTCCCGGCGGTCGTGCAGCACGGGGTGACCAAGACGGCGGCGAACGTGGACCGGTCGTGGGTCGACGCGCCCGCCGAGCAGCTGTTCTCGGAGGCGCTGGGCCGGCCGGTGACGGTGCTCAACGACGCCGACGCGGCCGGGGTGGCCGAGGTGGAGTACGGGGCGGGCCGCGGTGTGCCCGGTCTGGTCGTGATGGTCACGTTCGGCACCGGGATCGGCACGGCGCTGTTCATCGACGGCACCCTGGTGCCGAACACGGAGTTCGGGCACCTGCAGATGAGCGGGCTGCACCTGCACGGCGGCGACGCGGAGGACTACGCGTCGGACCGCATCCGCGAGCAGGATGGTCTCGGCTGGCCGGAGTTCGCCGAGCGGGTGCAGACCTACCTGCGGCACCTGCACGCCCTGCTGTGGCCGGATCTGATCATCGTCGGCGGCGGGGTGAGCAAGAAGGCCGAGAAGTGGCTGCACCTGGTCGACGTGCCGACGCGGGTGGTGCCGGCGGCGCTGCAGAACAACGCGGGCATCGCGGGCGCGGCGCTGCTGGCGGCCCGCAACGCCGGGATCGCCTGATCGTCGGCGCGCCGGACGGTCCCCGCGGAGGTCGCCTCCGCGGGGACCGTCCGCTGTGCGGCCCCGGACCGGCCCGGCTGACCGAATTGTCGGCCGAGGGCGGGTTGGTGGCGGCTCGGGTGCGCGGGTGAGGCACCATTGCTGGCATGGGTGACTCGCCCGCGCCGCTGCGTGCCGAGGACCCGGCCTCGGTCGGGTCCTACCGGCTGCGCGGCCTGCTGGGCGTCGGCGGGATGGGCACCGTCTACCTGGCCGAGGGGGCCGACGGGCGGAAGGTCGCGCTCAAGGTCATCAACGCGGCGTTCTACCACGATCCGATGTTCCGGCACCGCTTCGCCGCCGAGGCCGCGGCCGCCTCGCGGGTCGCCGGGTTCTGCACGGCCAGGGTGCTCGACGTGGCGCTGGACGGGCCGGTGCCGCACATCGTGACCGAATACGTGCAGGGGCCGTCGCTGCACGACTACGCCACCGTGCACGGGCCGCTCGCGGGGCAGGTGGAGGCCGTCGCCGTCGGGGTGGCGGCCGCGCTGACCGCCATCCACGCCGTCGGGCTCGTGCACGCCGACCTGAGCCCGCGCAACGTGCTGCTCTCCCCGTTCGGGCCGAAGGTCATCGACTTCGGGGTGGCGCGGCTGCTCGGGCACGGCGCGGCGCACCAGCCGAACTTCGGCACGCCGGGCTGGCTGGCGCCGGAGCAGGAGCGCGGGTGGCCGCCGAGCCAGGCCAGCGACGTGTACGCGTGGGGCCTGCTCGTCGCCTGGGCCGGCACGGGCACCATGCCGCAGGCCGGCTCCGAGCCCGCGCTGCCCGGGCTGGACGCGTCGCTGGCCACGATGGTGCGCCGCGCGCTGCGCGCGGATCCCGCCGCGCGGCCCACCGCCCGGCAGGTGCTGCTCGCGCTGGTCGGGCAGGACGATCCGGCCGCGGCGCAGGTGGCCGCGACGGTGCGCGCGTCCGGCTCGGCGCGGCCCGCGCCGGCGGCCATGTTCGTGCAGGGCGCCGCGGCGGTGCACCGGCCCACGCAGCAGCTGCGCACAGGGACGCGCCGGCTCGCGCCGCCGCTGCCCCCGCCCCCGGCGCCGCCGCGCCGGCGGCCGCGCCGGGCCGGGCGGGCCGTCGCGACCGGGATCGGGCTCGTGGCGCTGCTGGGGTGCCTGCTCGGCGGGCTCAAGCTGGCCGAGTCGGCCGGGAAGGGCGGGGCGGGCGCCCAGGCCGGCGCGCCCACGACGTCCCCGACGCCGTCGCCCTCGCCGACGCCGAAGCGCAGCCCGGTCGCGTCCGACGGCCGGATGCGGTTCACCCTGGCCGGGTTCGCGTGCGGCAAGAAGGAGCTCGGGGACTGGCCGCTGACCCGCAAGCCCGGCGGGCAGTACTGCCTGGCCGACCTCAAGGTCGAGAACACCGGCGACAGCAAGGGCCGCATCTGGGTCGGCAACCAGAAGCTGCGCGACAGCGGCAAGGAGTACGGCCCCGACGAGTTCTCGTGGGTGTACTACGACAAGTCCCGGCCGCTGTTCGGCGAGATCGGCCCCGGGGACTCGGTCACCGGCACGCTCGTGTTCGACGTGCCCGACGGGCTGACGTTCACCGAGCTGCGGGTGCGCTCGGGGCTCGTGGGCGGCGACAGCAGCGCGATCAAGCTGCGCTGAGCCGACCGGCCCGCGGGCCGGCCGCGACGCAGCGTGCGCGGACGCGCAGCGTCGTGCGCCGTGACCAACGGCGGACGGTGAGGCCACGGGAGTAACGGTCCGGACCCTCGCGGACGTCGCGGTAGCGCTGAGAAATCTGCCCTCGGAAACGGCCCCGGCGGTGGGGAGCAGACCGTGAGAGCGCTCCATGGGAGCGGTTCCGAGCGGATCGTGCCGGGATTGCCGGCGAGTCCGCGTTCGCATCGACGGTGGTCCCGAGCAAACACCATGGAAAGCCGCTTGGCAAGGGTTGCCGCAACGTTAAGTTTCGTTACCACCGTGTTATTGACACCACTGTCCGCGATCGGATTTAGTGTGCCGGAACCGGTTGCGGAACCGGTTCCAGAACACGCTCTCTTGCCAGAAAGCGCTCTCACCGGAAGGATCGCGGCGTGCCGATCACCATCGCCGATGTGGCGGCGCGAGCGGGGGTCAGCAAGACCACCGTCTCGCGTGTGCTCAACGGCAAAGGAGAGGTCGACGAGGCGACCGCGGCACGGGTACGCACGGTCATCGACGAGCTGGGCTACGTGCCCAGCGCGCGGGCGGTCAACCTGGCCCGGGGGCACACCCGGGTGATCGGGATGCTCGTCCCCTCGCTGACGTGGCCGTGGATGGGTGAGGTCGTGCAGGGCGCGGTCGACGTCGTGGAGTCGGAGGGATACGGGTTGCTGCTGTTCACGTGCAACCGCGGCGCCGAGTCCATGCGCCAGTTCTCCGCGCAGGTCTCCGGCAAGTCGTTCGACGGCCTGCTGGCCATCGAGCCCGAGGGCACCCTGGACTACCTCGCCGACCTGTATGCGGGCGGCCTGCCGGTGGTCCTCATCGACGACCGCGGCGACAAGCCGCTCATGCCGTCGGTGGCCACCACCAACCGGGCCGGCGGCTCGCTCGCCGCCCGGCACCTCGTCGAGATCGGCCGGCGACGCCCCCTCGTCATCACCGGCTCCGAGAAGTTCGGCTGCACGCAGGACCGGCTCGGCGGCTTCGCGGACGTCTTCGCCGCGGCCGGCGCGCCCATCGACCCCCGCCTCGTCGTCGAGGGGGACTTCACCTACGAGTGCGGCATCGTGTCGGTCCAGCGGGCCCTCGCCGAGGGCATCGACTTCGACGCGGTGTTCGCGCACAACGACCTGTCGGCCTCCGGCGCCCTCCAGGCGCTGCGGCTGGCGGGCAAGGCGGTGCCGCAGGACGTCTCCCTCGTCGGGTTCGACGACATCCTGCACGCGTCCCACACCGAGCCGCCGCTGACCACCGTCCGCCAGCCCATGCGCCAGATGGGCGAGATGGCGGCCCGCCGGCTCATCGCGCATTTCGACGGCACGCCGCTCACGGCCGAGCCGAACATCCTGTCCACCACGCTCGTCGTGCGCGGCTCGACCGTCGCGGCGCAGCCCGAGCGCACCACCTGACGCCTCAACGCTCCACGGGCGGCGCCGACCCGAACCGCACGGCGCCGTCGTCATACCGCGAAATGTTCCTGTCCGCCCCACCTGTCGATCCAGGTACCAAAGGAGACACCCCCGTGTTGACCAGACGCTCCGTACTGCTCGGCATGGCCGGTCTGCTGGCCACGTCGACCACCTTGGCCGCGTGCGGCGATTCGCCGAACGACAACAAGGGCGGCGGTGCCAAGACGACGGTCCTGACCGTCGGCATGCCCAACGGCCCGCTGACCGAGAACGAGAACCCGTTCCTGACCACCTCGGCCGGGGCCAAGGACGGCTACCGCTGGGTGATCTACGAGCCGCTGATGATGTGGAACCCGGTCAAGCCGGCCGACCCGATGAAGGCGTGGCTGGCCACCAAGGCGGAGTGGAACAAGGACTACACCTCGGTCGTGCTGAACATCCGTGACAACGCCACCTGGTCCGACGGCCAGAAGCTCACGGCCGACGACGTCGTGTTCACCTACAAGCTGGTGCGCGACAACGAGGCCCTCAACTCCGGTGGTGTGCCGATCGCGGACGCGACCGCCAGCGGCTCCGACGTGACCATCACGTTCAAGTCGTCGCAGTACGTCAGCCAGCAGAAGGCGATCGCCCAGATCCCGATCGTGCCCAAGCACATCTGGGAGAAGGTGGCCGACCCGAAGACCGAGGCCAACAAGAACCCGATCGGCTCCGGGCCGTACACGCTGAAGTCCTTCACCCCGCAGACCACGACCCTCGTGGCCCGTGACAAGGGCTACTGGCAGACGCTGCCGCAGGTCAAGGAGCTGCGGTACACGTCCTACAACGACAACAACGCGCAGACCACGGCCCTGGCCAACGGCGAGTGCGAGTGGAGCTTCGTCTTCATCCCCAACGTGAAGACGGTCTTCATCGACAAGGACGCGGCCAGCCACAAGATCTGGGCCCCGCCGGTCCTGGGCATCCACGGCCTCTACATCAACACCACCAAGGCGCCGTTCGACGACCCGAAGCTGCGCGTCGCGATGGGCATGGTCATCAACCGCGACGACATCTTCAACACCGCCGAGGCCGGCTACTTCCACCCGCTGGTCAAGAGCGTGACGGGTCTGCCGTCGCCCGCCGGTGACGCCTACATCTCCGACGAGTACAAGGGCAAGGACTACAAGGTCGACGTCGAGGGCGCCAAGGCGCTGCTCGCGAGCGCCGGCTACAAGCTCGAGGGCACCACGCTGAAGGACAAGACCGGCAAGCCGGTCACCCTGACGCTCACCGACCCGGCCGGTTGGTCGGACTACCAGACGTCGCTGGAGATCGTGAAGGCCAACCTGGCCCAGATCGGCATCGCGGCCACGATCGACAAGGCCAACCAGGACGCCTGGTTCAAGAACATCGAGGCCGGCCAGTTCGACGCGGCGTTCCGCTGGACCGACGGTGGCTCGACCCCGTACGACATCTACCGCACGGTGATGGACGGCGACCAGCTCAAGCCGATCGGCACCGCGTCCCCGGCCGCGAACTTCGGCCGCTTCAACAGCCCGGAGGCGACGGCCGCGCTGCGTGCCTACGCCGCCGCCACCGACGACGCGGCCCGCAAGACCGCGCTCGCCACGCTGCAGAAGATCTTCGTCGAGCAGGCCCCGATGATCCCGGTCGGTGCCGACAACATCGGCGCGGCGTACAGCGCCAAGAACTGGACGGGCTGGCCGGACGACGCCAACCCGTACGGTGCCGCGCAGCCGACCCAGGCCAACGCCCTGGACGTCATCCTGCACCTCAAGCCGGCCGGCTCCTGACGACCGGATCGTACTGACACCGCTCCCCGGGCGGCCCTTGCGCGGGTCGCCCGGGGAGCGGTATCCCATGACGAACACCCCGAGACAGGATCGACGGCAATGACGTTGAGCGAGAGCCCGGCGGCGCCGGTCGGCGAGGTGGTGCTGGAGGCCGAGGGCCTGACCAAGCATTTCCCCGTCCGGCGGAAGCTGAGCGACATCATCACCGGCAAGCGGGCGGTCGTCCACGCCGTGGACGACGTGTCCCTCACCCTGCGCCGAGGCAGGGTCACCGCACTGGTCGGCGAGTCCGGCTCCGGCAAGTCCACGGTCGCCCGGCTGTTCGCGCAGCTCTACCCGCGCACCGGCGGCGACCTCCGCCTGCACGGGCAGACGACCCGGGTGCACGGCGGGCGCCGGTTCCGCGAGTACGTCAGCCGCGTGCAGCTGATCTTCCAGGACCCGTTCGGCTCGCTCAACCCGGTGCACACGGTGCGCTACCACCTCACCCGGGCGCTGAAGATCCACGGCAACGCGGGCAAGACCCCCGAGGAGCTCGAGGCGGCCCTCGCCGCGCTGCTGACCCGCGTGTCGCTGACCCCGCCCGAGCGCTACGTCGACAAGTTCCCCCACGAGCTCTCCGGCGGCCAGCGCCAGCGCGTCGCGATCGCCCGCGCCCTGGGCGCCGACCCGGAGGCCCTGCTCGCCGACGAGCCGGTGTCGATGCTCGACGTGTCGATCCGCCTCGGCATCCTGAACCTCCTGCGCGACCTCAAGGAGCGGCTGAACCTCGCCATCCTCTACATCACGCACGACATCGCCTCGGCGCGGTACTTCGCCGACGAGACGATGGTGATGTACGCCGGGCGCATGGTCGAGGGCGGCGACAGCGAGTCGGTCACGCAGAACCCCGCGCACCCGTACACGCGCCTGCTCATCGACTCCGCCCCGGACCCGGACCGCATCGCCGGCGTGGCCGACGCGGCCGCCGAGGACCGCGGCAACGGCGAGCCGCCCAGCCTGATCCGGCCCCCGGCCGGCTGCCGGTTCCACCCGCGCTGCCCGCACGCGATGCAGCGCTGCACCGTCGAGCTCCCGCCCCGTCTCGAGGTCGGTGAGCCCGGGCACTGGGCCGCCTGCTGGCTCTACGACGCGGACACCGTCGCCAAGGAGGGCGTCGGCTCGGCCGCCGATCCGTCGATCCCCACGCCGCCGGCGCATCACCAGCCGGAGGAGGCACGATGAAATTCCTGCTGCAACGCCTCGCCTTCTACCTGTTCACGGCCTGGGCCGCGATCACCATCAACTTCTTCATCCCGCGGATGATCCCGGGCGACCCGATCAGCTCGTTCCTGGCCCGCAACCAGGGCGCGGTGTCGTCGGACTCGATCCACTCCCTCGAGGTGCTCTTCGGGCTCGACAAGCAGCAGAGCCTGTGGCAGCAGTACCTCGACTACTGGGGCCAGCTGTTCCACGGCGACCTCGGCCTGTCGTTCACGTTCTTCCCCTCGACGGTCAGCGAGGTCATCAGCTCGAGCCTGCCGTGGACGATCGGCCTCGTCGGCATCACCACGATCCTGAGCTTCCTCATCGGCACGACGCTGGGCATCGGCGCCGGCTGGCGGCGGGGGACCTGGATCGACGGGCTGCTGCCGGCCACGACGTTCCTGTCGTCCATCCCGTACTTCTGGCTCGGCCTGGTGTTCATCGCGCTGTTCACCGGCAACGGCAGCTACTTCCCGTCCTCCGGCGGCTACACGCCCGGCCTGGTGCCCTACTGGGACGGCACGTTCATCGGCTCGGCGATCAACCACAGCGTCCTGCCGGCGTGCACGATCCTGCTGTCGTCGATGAGCGGCTGGATCCTCGGCATGCGCAACATGATGGTGACGGTGTCGGCGGAGGACTACATCACCGTCGCCCACGCCAAGGGCCTCTCCGAGCGGCGGGTCGCGTTCAGCTACGCCGCCCGCAACGCGCTGCTGCCCAACATCTCGGCGTTCGCGCTGTCGCTGGGCTTCATCGTCGGCGGCACCCTGCTGGTGGAGATCGTCTTCTCCTACCCGGGCGTGGGCTTCCAGCTCTTCCAGGCCGTCGGCGCGCACGACTACCCGCTGATGCAGGGCATCTTCCTGGTCATCACCATCTCGGTGCTGCTGGCCAACCTGCTCGCGGACGTGGCCTACACGCTGCTCGACCCGCGCACCCGAAAGGCAGGCTGAGATGACCGTCACCCCCTCGAGCATCGAGCAGGTCATCCCCGTGCAGGGCGCCATGGCCCAGCCCGACGCCGCGCCGAGCGGCAAGAAGGCCAAGCGCAAGCGGTTCCGGTTCATCGCCAACGGCAAGGCCGCGACCGGCCTGGTGATCCTCGCCATCTACGTGCTGTTCGCGATCATCGGCCCGTGGGTCGCCCCGTACGACCCGGACAAGATCACCTCGGACGCGATCCAGGCGCCGTCGGCCGCGCACTGGTTCGGCACCACGCACCTCGGCCAGGACATCTTCAGCCAGATCCTGGCCGGCACCCGCAGCGTCGTGTTCGTCGGCGCGGTCGCCGGGATCGTCGCCACGATCCTGTCGATCCTCGTCGGCGTCACCGCCGGCTACCTCGGCGGCCTCGCCGACGAGATCCTCTCGGTCCTGTCCAACGTCTTCCTGGTCATCCCCGGCCTGCTGCTGGTCATCATCATCTGCACCTCGCTGCCGAAGGTGAACGACCTGACCGTCGCGCTCGTGATCGGCCTGACCAGCTGGTCGTGGGGTTCCCGCGTCCTACGGGCCCAGACGCTGTCGCTGCGCCGGCGCGACTACGTCGACGCCGCCCGGGCCACCGGCGAGAAGACCTGGCGGATCATCTTCTTCGAGATCCTGCCCAACCTGACCGCGATCATCGCCTCCGGCTTCGTCGGCACCGTCATCTTCGCGGTGCTCTCGGAGATCACGCTCGCATTCATCGGCATCTCCTCGGTGTCGTCGTGGAACTGGGGCACCATCCTGTTCTGGGCCCAGGGCCAGCAGGCCCTCGCCCAGGGCGCCTGGTGGTGGTTCGTCCCCGCGGGCCTCGCCATCGCCATCCTGGGCACCGCGCTGAGCCTGGTGAACTTCGGCATCGACGAGTTCGTCAGCCCGCGGCTGCGCACCTCGGGCGCGGGCAACAACAAGGGCCCGAACGGCGAGAAGGTCCGGATGCAGGTCGGCTTCACGCCCGTGCTGCGCCCGGTCGAGCCGCCGGCGAAGATCGAGATGGACGGTGCCAAGCGATGACCCAGGTCCTCACCCGGCCGCTGCTGGAGATCAAGAACCTCAACGTCGACTACGGCCTCGGCACCGACGCGGTCCGCGCGGTCCGCGACGTCGACCTCACCATCCACCGCGGCGAGGTCGTCGGCCTCGCCGGGGAGAGTGGCAGCGGCAAGTCGACCCTGGCCTACGGCGTGACCCGGCTGCTGCCCCCGCCCGGCGTGGTCTCCGGCGGCACCGTGATCTACCACCCGGAGCGGGGCGAGCCGTACGACGTGCTCAGCCTCAGCCACAAGGAGCTGCGCAAGTACCGCTGGGCCGAGACGTCGATCGTGTTCCAGGGCGCGATGAACTCGCTCAACCCGGTGCACAAGATCGACGTGCAGATGATGGACGCGATCAAGGCCCACGAGCCGGGGCTGTCCAAGGCCGCGCGGCTGGAGCGGGCCAAGGAGATGCTGCGGCTCGTCGGCATCGCCGAGGACCGCCTCGACGCCTACCCGCACCAGCTCTCCGGCGGCATGCGCCAGCGCGTCATGATCGGCATGGCGCTCGCGCTGCAGCCGCAGCTGGTCATCATGGACGAGCCGACGACCGCCCTCGACGTGGTCATGCAGCGGCAGATCCTCGGCCAGCTCGTCGAGCTGCGCGAGCGGCTGGGCTTCTCGGTGCTGTTCATCACCCACGACCTGTCGCTGCTGGTCGAGTTCAGCGACCGGATCGCCATCATGTACGGCGGGCGGATCGTCGAGGAGGCGCCGTCCGCGGACATCTACCGGGAGCCGCTGCACCCGTACAGCGGCGGCCTGCTGCGCTCGTTCCCCGCCCTGCGCGGCGAGCGGCGCGAGCTGGCCGGGATTCCCGGCTCCCCGCCCGACCTGCGCGGTATGCCCAGCGGCTGCGCGTTCCACCCGCGCTGCCCGAAGCGCTTCGAGCCGTGCGACACGGTGATTCCCGTCCTGGGCAAGCCCGACGACCACGTCGGACCGGCCCGCACGGTGGCCTGCCACCTGCACCCGGTCACCGCCGGGTAGCAGCAGGCCGACCGACACCAACCAAGCTGAACAACCCCAGGAGAACCATGGACACGACCGCAGCGCCCCTCGATCGAGCCAACCCGATCGCCACGCTTCCGCCCTCGTTCCGCTGGGGCGTGGCGACCTCGGCCTACCAGATCGAGGGCGCGGTCGACGAGGGCGGGCGCACCCGGTCCATCTGGGACACGTTCTGCGAGGTGCCCGACGCGGTCGCCAAGGGCGACACCGGCGAGGTCGCCTGCGACCACTACCACCGGATGCCGCAGGACGTGGCGCTCATCCGCGACCTGGGCGTCGACCTGTACCGCTTCTCCGTGGCCTGGCCGCGCGTGCAGCCGCGCGGCCGGGGCCCGGTGAACCCCGAGGGCATCGGCTTCTACGACCGGCTCACCGACGAGCTGCTGGCCAACGGCGTCGAGCCGTGGATCACCCTGTACCACTGGGACCTGCCCCAGGAGCTCGAGGACGCGGGCGGCTGGCCCAACCGCGACACCGCGTACCGCTTCGCCGACTACAGCATGATGGTCTTCGACGCGCTGCAGGACCGGATCACCACCTGGACGACGCTCAACGAGCCGTGGTGCTCGGCGATGCTCGGCTACGCCTACGGCGACCACGCCCCGGGCCGGCGGGACTTCGCGGCGGCCATGTCGGCGGTCCACCACCTGCTGCTCGGCCACGGCCTCGCGACCCAGCGCATGCGGGAGGCCTCCGACGGCCGCCACCAGTTCGGGATCACCCTGAACATGGGCGTCTCGACGCCGCAGACGGACTCCGAGGCCGACCGGGACGCGGCCCGCCGCGCCGACGCCCTCGGCACCCGCATCTACCTCGACCCGCTCGTGCACGGCCGCTACCCGGCCGACCTCGTCGAGGACCTGGCCCAGCGCGGGATCACCCTGCCGGTCCAGGACGGCGACCTCGAGGCCATCAAGGCCCCGCTGGACGTGCTCGGCGTGAACTACTACTTCTCCGAGACCCTCTCCGGCGTCGACGAGGACGGCAACGCCACCGACGTCGACGGGCTGCCGGTGCGGCGGGTCATCCCGACCGGCCGGCCGATCACCGCGATGGGCTGGGAGATCGTCCCCGAGGGCTTCACCCAGCTGCTCGTGCGGCTCTACACCGACTACCGGCTGCCGATCTACGTGACCGAGAACGGCTCCGCGTTCGACGACGAGCCGGACGAGACCGGGTTCGTCGACGACGCCGACCGTGTCGCCTACTTCGACTCGCACATCGGCGCCGTCGCGCTCGCGCGGCAGCAGGGGGCCGACATCCGCGGGTACTTCGCGTGGTCGCTCATGGACAACTTCGAGTGGGCGTACGGCTACGACAAGCGGTTCGGGATCGTCCGCGTCGACTACGACACCCAGCAGCGCACGCCGAAGCGGTCGGCGCACTGGTACCGCGACATGATCAAGGCCCTGCGCGCCTGACGTATTCCCTGGTAGCCCCGTCCTGTGCGAACATGTGTTCGTGTCGGACGGGGCTACGATCCTGCACGCCGATCTCGACGCCTTCTACGCGTCCGTCGAGCAGCGTGACGACCCCCGCCTGCGCGGCCGCCCGGTGATCGTCGGCGGCGGGGTCGTCCTCGCGTGCAGCTACGAGGCGAAGCGCCGCGGCGTGCGCACCGCGATGGGCGGCCGGCAGGCCCGCGCCCTGTGCCCCGAGGCGATCGTGGTGCCGCCGCGGATGCACGCGTACTCGGCCGCGTCCAAGGACGTCTTCGCGATCTTCCGCGACACCACCCCGGTCGTCGAGGGCCTGTCGATCGACGAGGCCTTCCTGGACGTCTCGGGCCTGTTCCGCATCGCCGGCGCCCCGCTCGGGATCGCCGCGCGGCTGCGGCAACGGGTGCGCGCCGAGGTCGGGCTCGCCATCACCGTCGGCGTCGCCCGCACGAAGTTCCTGGCCAAGGTGGCCAGCGGCGTCGCCAAGCCCGACGGGCTGCTGCTGGTGCCGCCCGCGGACGAGCTCACCTTCCTGCACCGGCTGCCCGTGCAGCGGCTGTGGGGCGTCGGCACGGTCACCGCGGCCAAGCTGCACGCCCACCGCGTGACGACCGTCGGGCAGGTCGCCCGCCTCGGCGAGGCCACCCTCGTGTCGATGCTCGGCGAGGGCCAGGGCCGGCACCTGCACGCCCTGGCGCACAACCGGGACCCGCGCCCGGTCGTGACGGGCCGCCGGCGGCGCTCGATCGGCGCGCAGCGGGCCCTGGGCCGCGGCCCCCACCCGCACGCGTTCCAGCAGGCGGTCCTGGCCGAGCTCACGGACCGGGTGACGCGGCGGATGCGCGCGGCCGGCCGGTCGGGCCGCACCGTGGTGCTGCGCCTGCGCTTCGCCGACTTCACGCGGGTGACGCGCTCGCGCACCCTGCCGCGCCCGACGTCGCACACGCAGACGATCCTGGACGCGGTCCTGCGCCTGCACGCCGCGGCGGTCTCCGACATCGCCAACCGGGGCCTGACGCTGGTCGGCATCGCCGTGTCGAACCTGGACGGCGACGGCGCGTCGCAGCTCGAGCTGCCCTTCGACGTGTCCTCGGGCGACTCCCTGGATTCCGCGCTGGACCAGGTCCGCGACCGCTTCGGCTCGGCCTCGGTGACCCGCGCGTCGCTGCTCGGCCGCCGCCAGGGCCCCACGGTGCCGCTGCTGCCGGACTGAGCGAGGATCGTGCGCATGGCCACGCGCGTCCTCGCGATCTTCCCCGAGATGGACACCACGGCGCGGCGGCCCTGCTGGTCGAGCGGGCGCGAGCAGGTGCGCCGGCTCCACGAGTCCGTCTACGAGCGGGCTCTGGCCGGCGTGGCGCGGCCGTCGTCGTTCGTGCCGCACATGACCATCGGCCGCAGCGCCGGTTTCGGGAAGGCGGCCGAGCTGGCATTGCCGCTCGCCGGCCGGGCTCAGGCGCTGACCGTCTACCGCCGCGACGAGGACGGGCGGCGCGTGCGGGAACTGGAGCTGCCACTCGGCCCTTCCCTGCCGCGGTCCGGCTGAGCACACCTGCGGGGCAAAGCGGGTGCGTCGGCGATCTGCCGGCTCTAGGTTGCGTGGGATGGATCTCGCACGTCTCGGCACGCCGATCGGTCCGATGGTCCGGGTCCACGGCGGCTACGCCAACCGGATGTACCGGCTCGACACCGACCAGGGGTCGTTCGCGGTGAAGGAGCTGAACCTCCTGGATCGCCGCCGGCCCTACCGCGCCGCGGACGTGTTCGGGTTCGAGCGGGCCGCCTTCGCCGCCGGCATCCCGATGCCGGAGCCGATCGCGGCCGACGGCCGGACGCTCGTGCACCGGTGGGTCGAGGGCGAGCGGGTGCCCGAGGCGCCGGTGCCGGAGGCGTACGCGTTCGAGGTCGGCGAGATCCTCGCGCGCATCCACGCGCTCGACGTCGCGTGGACCGACGTCCCGGCCGAGGAACCGCCGTCATGGGACTGGCCCGAGCTCGCCGAGCGGGCGACGGCGACCGGTCAGCCCTGGGCCGGCGAGCTCGCCTCCCGGGTCGGGACGTTCCTCGCGATCGCCCGCTTCGTCGAGGCGTGCGAGCGCCCGGGTCCCGCCGTGGTGACGCACCGGGACATCCAGCCGTGGAACCTGCTCTCCCGTGCGGGCCGGCCGGTGGTGCTCGACTGGGAGCTCTCGGGGGTGCTCGACCTCTCCGGCGAGCTCGGCTCGACGGCGCTGAGTCTCGCGAAGGGGCCCGGCTTCGACGACGTGCGGCCCGCCGTCTTCCGCTCGGTCCTCGACGGCTACGTCGCCGGGGGCGCAGCGCTGCCGCCGTGGGGGCCGAGCTGGTTCGTGTATCTGGTCGGCGGCTGGCTGGGGCACACGAGGTGGAACATCCTGCGCTGCCTCGCCGGTGTCGAGGCCGGCACCGGCCCCGACCTCGCGCTGTCGCATGAGGCCGTGCGCGGCGGCGTGCGCGGACTGCCCGTCCTCTTCGGTCGGCTGCCGCAGCTGCAGCAGCTGCTCGGCCCTCCGCAGCACTGATCCTAGTGTCCTAGGACGCGCTACGCGCGTGGCGGCAGCGGTGGTCCGGCCGTCGTGGCCTGCGAAGATACGCTATTCCTAGCATCCTAGGACGGCTTACACGACGTGGCTACGCCACGTCCGAAAAGCAATACCTAGCCGCTACGCGGCTGACTTAGGTTTTTGCGTTTCGCGCCGCCGGCTGCCTCAGCTGGTGGCGGGCTCGGGGCCGGCCGATCGCTTGACCTGGCCCTGGCAGGCGACGACGGCGTCGAGGTGCCAGCCGAGGGTCTTGTCGGCGCGGAAGGTGAGCACGGCGACGGTCTGGGCCTTGGCGTCGAAGCCGATGTCGACGCGGTCGTCGCTGTCGAAGAGGCGGCGTTTGCCGGCGACGAGGCCGGGGTTGCGCGCGTTGGCCCAGGCCTCGGCGAGCTGGTCGGGGGTGCGGGTCTCGCGGGCGGTGGGCGCGGCGGTGGCCTGGGCGCCGGCGATCTGGGTGCCGCGGGCGCAGTGCAGCTGGGCGGCGGGGTCGAAGCGGGCGGCGTCGCGGTTGCCGGCCCAGTTGACGTAGGTGACGAGCGCCGCGGCGGCGAGGGCGATGCCGAGCAGGCGCAGGATGGTGCGGCGCACGGTTCCAGCGTGCGCCGCGGGGCGTGTCTTCGGTGCGGGTTTCGGGGAAGGTCAGGTGGTGTGTTCCTTGCGCCACCAGTCGGCGCCGGTGGCGGGGAGGGTGTCGATGGGGTCGTAGTACGGGTAGGTGCGGTCGAGCTGGGTGGCGTCGTCCTCGATGCTGGTGCGGTAGTTCTTGGTCCAGTAGCTGATGCCGCGTTCGCGGTCGTATTCGGTGACCATGTGGACCCAGCGTTTGCCGACGTAGGGGACGTCGCAGACGATGCGGGGGGTGGCGTATCCGGGCAGGTAGCCCATGATGTCGTGCTGGAGTTGCTGGGCCTGCCAGACGGCGACGCGCCAGTGTTCGGCGTTGGGGATCATGTCGCACATGTAGAAGTAGTAGGGCAGGATGCCGGCCTCGCCTTGCAGGGCGAAGCAGAGGTCGAGGAGGTCTTCGGCGGTGGCGTTGACGCCGCGGAGCAGGACGCCCTGGTTGCGCACGTCGCGTACGCCGACCTCGAGGGCGGTGTGGGCGGCGCGGGCGACGAGGGGGGTGAGGGATTGGGCGTGGTTGACGTGGGTGTGGATGGCGAGGTTGACGCCGCGGCGGGCGGCGGTGCGGGCGACGCGTTCGAGGCCTTCGACGACGGTGGGTTGCAGCCAGTGCTGGGGGAGGCCGGCGAGGGCTTTGGTGGCGAGGCGGATGTCGCGGATGGTGTCGATGGCGAGCAGGTGCATGAGGAACGTTTCGAGTTGGTGCCAGGGGAGGTTGGCGACGTCTCCGCCGGAGACGACGACGTCGCGGACGCCGGGGTGGGTGCGCAGGTAGTCGAGGATGGCGGTGTGGCGGTCGGCGGGTTTGCTGGCGAGTTTGAGTTTGGTGACGGTGGGGGTGTTGTTGCCGACGAGGTCCATGCGGGTGCAGTGGCCGCAGTATTGGGGGCAGGTGGGGAGGAGCTCGGCGAGGACTTTGGTGGGGTAGCGGTGGGTGAGGCCTTCGGCGACCCACATGTCGTGTTCGTGGAGGGAGTCGCGGGTGGCGTAGGGGTGTGAGGGGAAGTCGGGGTGGCGGTCGGTGGCGATGGGGAGCATGTAGCGGCGGATGGGGTCGTTGCGGAGGGTGTCGTCGGTGGGGGGTGTGCCGGGGCTCATCGTGTTGATCATTTGGGGTGGGATGAGCATGGACATGGTGGCGTGGTTGGTCTGGTCGGTGGCGAGGTCGTCGTAGAAGGTGTCGGTGACGGTGTCGCCGAGGACGGCCTTGAGCTGGGGGATGGTTTTGACGCAGTGGGCGCGTTGCCATTGGGCGTTTTCCCATTGGTCGCGGGTGACGTCGTGCCAGCCGGGGTAGCGGCGCCAGTCGGGTTCGGTGAGTGCGTGGCGCTGGTAGGCGTATGGCTGCACGGTCCGACTCCTCAAGGTTTTGTGTCTTGAGGGCAGATTAGCGGGAAATTCTTCGGCAAGCGATCCCCTGGGTGGAAGGTTTCTTGTCTGTCCGCTGGTTGGGCGAGATTGCGGTCCCGTGGCCCGACGTCGGCGCGGGCCGCGGTGCATCGGTTGGCGACTCGAGGCGTGGCACCCTGCCCGCACCTGTTGCGCACCCGAGGTCCGATGAACAGTCGCTGGTCCGTCCGAGCCAAGATCACCGCGATGATGACCGTGCCGCTGGTCATGCTGGCGGGGTTGTGGCTGTTCGCGGTGAGTATCACGCTGCCGTCGGCGCTGGATCTGCGCGGTGCGTCGACGATCGCCGACCGGGTCGGTGAGCCGGCCGAGGCGATGGTGGCGGCGTTGCAGTCGGAGCGGCAGCTGACCGGGGCGTTTCTGGCGTCGGGGCGCCGGTCGGGGCAGGCGGTGATGGTGCAGGCGCGGCAGCGGACCGACGAGGCGGTGGCGGCGTTGCGGCGGCTGTCGTCGTCGAAGGCGGCGCAGGACGCGGCGTCGGCGGAGCTGCGGGCGGCGCTGGGGGCGGTGCACCAGGTGCTGGGGTCGCTGGCGGGGATCCGGGCGGGGGTGGACGGCGGTGGTGAGCCCGACGCCGCGCGCAACGGGTTCTCGCTGATCGTGAACACGACGTACGGGGTGTTCCAGGCGGCGTCGAACCATCAGGACGCGGGGGTGGCGGCCGAGGCGCGCGGGGTGTTCGTGTTGTCGATGGTGCGGGAGTTGCTGTCGGAGGAGGACGCGCTGGTCGGTGACTTCACGACGGAGGGTGATTTCACGGTGGCGGACCATGCGCGGGTCGCGAGTCTGGTGGGGCAGTCGCGGCTGTTGCTGCCGTATGCGGCGTCGCAGTTGCGGGCGCCGGAGCAGGTGCGGTACCAGCAGGTGCTGGGCGGTAGCGCGGCGTTGCGGACTCTGCAGAACCTGAAGAACCAGCTGCTGGGTACGGTGCCGGGCGCGGCGCCGGGGATTGATCTGGGGCAGTGGCGGGCGGCGTTCGATCCGGTGAACTCGGCGCTGGCGGCGTTCCGGTCGCAGGTGCAGCGGGTCAACGTGCGGCATGCGTCGGACGCGTCGGACCGGATCGTGTTGCAGCTGGTCGGTGCGGGTGTGGTGGGTCTGCTGGCGGTGGCGGCGTCGGTGGTGCTGTCGGTGCGGATCGGCCGGTCGGTCGCGCGGCGGCTGGATGGGCTGGCGGTGGCGGCGCGGGAGCTGGCGGAGACGCGGCTGCCGGCGGTGGTGTCGCGGCTGCGGCGGGGTGACGCGGTGGATGCGGCGGTGGAGGCGCCGCCGTTGCGGCTCGGTGTGGACGAGATCGGGCAGGTGGCGGAGGCGTTCAACTCGGTGCAGCGCACGGCGGTGGCGTCGGCGGTCGAGAAGGCGTCGGTGCGGTAGGGCATGAACGAGGTGTTCCTGAACATCGCGCGGCGGTCGCAGACGCTGCTGCACCGGCAGTTGGCGCTGCTGGACGGGATGGAGCGGCGTACGCATGAGCCGGATGACCTGGCGGATCTGTTCCGGGTCGACCATCTGGCGCCGCGGATGCGGCGGCATGCGGAGGATCTGGTGATTCTGGCGGGGTCGACGCCGGGGCGGGGGTGGCGTCATCCGGTGCCGGTGATCGATGTGGTGCGGGGTGCGGTGTCGGAGGTGGAGGACTACGCGCGGGTGCAGGCGGTGTCGGTCGGTGCGGGGGCGGTGGCGGGCCGGGCGGTCGGTGACGTGATGCATCTGCTGGCGGAGCTGCTGGAGAACGCGACGTCGTATTCGCCGCCGCATACGCGGGTGCAGGTGGCGGGGCAGCTGGTGCCGAACGGGTTCGTGGTGGAGATCGAGGACCGGGGGCTCGGGATGGGTGTGGAGGCGTTGGAGGAGGCGAATCGGCGGCTGGCGCAGCCGCCGCAGTTCGATCCGGGTAACAGTGCGCGGCTGGGGTTGTTCGTGGTGGCGCAGCTGGCGGCGCGGCATGGGGTGCGGGTGGTGCTGCGGTCGTCGCCGTATGGCGGGGTGACGGCGGTGGTGTTGGTGCCGGCGGATCTGGTGGTGGCGGCGGAGCCGGTGGAGGCGTTGGCGGCGGAGCCGTTCGTGCCGGGGCCGCCGCGGCCGGCGTTGTCGGTGGTCGCGGCGGCCGAGCCGGTGTTCGAGCCGGTGGCTGGTTCGGTGGTCGAGCCGGTGCCGCCGTTGCGGCCGGCGGGGCGTCAGGCGGTACCGGTGCCGGAGGCGGTGGCGCCGGCGGACGGTGCGGCGGCGAGGACGGCGGGTGGGTTGCCGAAGCGGGTCCGGCAGCGGTCGCTGGCGCCGCAGTTGCAGTCGGAGGAGACGGTGGTCATGCCGGCGGGGCAGGTCGGGGCGGTGCTGGGGCGGACGCCGGAGCAGTTGCGGCGGATGATGTCGTCGTTGCAGGCGGGTACGGCCCGGGGGCGGCACGAGGCCCGTGGTGCGGGGGAGCGGTCGTGAGCGGGGCCGGGGCGAGCCTGCACTGGTTGCTGGATGACCTGGTGGATCGGGTGCCGTCGGTGCAGCGGTCGGTGGTGCTGTCGGTGGACGGGCTGATGATCGGGGCGTCGAGGGGGTTGTCGCGGGAGGATGCGGAGCATCTGTCGGCGGTGGCGGCCGGGTTGCAGAGTCTGGCGCGGGGTGCGGGGCGGCATTTCGGCGGTGGTGCGGTGCGGCAGACGATCATCGAGATGGAGTCGGCGTTTCTGTTCGTGACGGCGGCGGGTCGTGGTGCGTGCCTGGCGGTGCTGGCGGGTGCGGATGCGGATATCGGGTTGGTCGCGTATGAGATGGCGATGCTGGTGCAGCGGGTCGGGCAGAGCCTGACGGCGTCGGCGCGGGGTGTGGAGGGCGGGCATGGGTGAGCCGCCGGGCCGGCACGCGTGGGGGTATGAGTGGGCGGATCGTGAGGCGGGGCCGGTGGTGCGTCCGTATGCGATGACGGGCGGGCGGGTGGTGCCGGCGTCGGACCGGTTCGATGTCGTCGCCATGGTGGTGGCGGCCGGTGCGGTGGCCAGGGATGCCGGGTTCGGGCTGCAGCCGGAGCATCGGGCGATTCTGGCGTGGTGCCGGGAGCCGGTGGCGGTGGCGGAGCTGGCGTCGCATCTGGATCTGGCGCTCGGGGTGGTGCGGGTGCTGCTGGGGGATCTGCTGTCGCAGGGGTTGATCGAGTTGTATGAGCCGCGGCTGGCGGGCGGGTTGCCGAGTGCGGGGTTGTTGAGGGCGGTGATCCATGGACTCCGGGCGCTCTGAGCGGGCGGTGCCGACGGCGGTCAAGATTCTGGTCGCGGGTGGGTTCGGGGCCGGGAAGACGACGCTGGTGGGGGCGGTGAGTGAGATCCGGCCGTTGCAGACGGAGGAGTCGCTGACGTCGGCCGGGGTGGGGACGGATGACGTGACGGGGGTGGAGGGTAAGTCGACGACGACGGTGGCGATGGATTTCGGGCGGATCACGATCGGGTCGCAGGTCGTGGTGTATCTGTTCGGGACGCCTGGTCAGGATCGGTTCTGGTTCTTGTGGGACGAGCTGGCGGTGGGTGCGGTGGTGCTGGCGGATACGCGGCGGCTGGCGGACTGTTTCGCGTCGATCGACTATTTCGAGCGGCGGGGGACGCCGTTCGTGGTGGCGGTGAACTGTTTCGATGATGCGGTGTCGTATGCGGAGGGGGAGGTGCGGGAGGCGTTGGATCTGGATGGGCGGGTGCCGTTGTTGTTGTGTGATGCGCGGGACCGGGGGTCGGCGAAGGCGGTGTTGATCGGGTTGGTGGAGCATGTCCTGTCACTGACCCGCGCTTGAAAGATATCCTGTAGTCGCGTTACTGTGCCGGAAAATCTTCGGTCGACGGTGGGGCGGTGCGGGAAGAATGAGTTCGCCGATCGGGTTGCATCGCGTGGTCGCGCCGGCCGGGGTGCTGCCGCAGGCGGCGGAGCGCCTCGACGCGTCGGCGGCGGTCGGCGCCGACGAGGTGCGGGTGCGGGTCGAGCGGCTCAACCTCGACGCGGCCTCCTACCGGCAGCTCGCCGACGCCCACGACGGTGACGGCGACGCGATCCGGGCCGCGGTGGCGGGGATCATCGCGGCGCGGGGCAAGATGCACAACCCGGTCACCGGCTCCGGTGGCATGCTCATCGGCACCGTCGACGCGGTCGGCCCCGGCTCGCCGCTCGGCCTGGCCGTCGGCGACCGGGTCGCGACCCTGGTCTCGCTGACCCTCACCCCGCTCGCCGTCACCGACGGGCTGCGCCGCTGGGACGGGCTCAGCGAGCAGGTGCCGTGCGACGGCCACGCGATCCTGTTCGCCCGGTCGGTCGCCGCGGTCCTGCCCGGCGACCTCGAGCCGGAGCTGGCCCTGGCGGTCCTCGACGTGTGCGGGGCGCCGGCCCTCGTCAGACGGCACCTGCGCGGCACGGTGCTGGTCCTCGGCGCGGCCGGGAAGTCCGGCAGCCTGGCCCTGGCCGCGGCCCGCGGGCACCACACCGTCGGGGTCGTGCGCGACGAGCGGGAACGTGCCCTGCTGCAGCGCGCGGGCCTGGCGACGGAGGTCGTCGTCGCCGACGCCCGCGACGCCGTCACGCTCAGCGGCCTCGTGCAGGCGGACCTGACGGTCGTGTGCGTCGACGTGCCCGGCTGCGAGCACGCCGCGGTCCTGGCGACGAAGCCCGGCGGGACGGTCATCTTCTTCTCGATGGCGACGTCGTTCCCGGCGGCGGCGCTCGGCGCGGAGGGGCTCGCGGCGGATGTGACGATGCTCATCGGCAACGGATACGTGCCCGGCCACGCCGAGTACGCCATCGGTCTGCTGCGTGACGACCCGGGCGTCCGGGCGGTCTTCGAGGCGCGGCTCGCGCCGCGGTTGGCAGACTGGGCGGCATGAGAACCCTCTACCGCGGTGGACGCGTCCACACCCCGGCCGATCCGTCCGCGACCGCGCTGCTCACCGACGGTGACCGCATCGCCTGGCTCGGCCCGGACGCCGACGCCCCGGCCGGCGCGGACCGGGTCGTGGATCTCGCCGGGGCCCTGGTGACGCCGGCGTTCGTGGACGCGCACGTGCACACCACCGCGACCGGTCTCACGCTGCAGGGCCTCGACCTGGCCGGGGCGCGTTCGGCGCGTGACGTGCTCGACGCCGTCGCCGCGCACGCCGCGACCCTGCCCGCGGACGCGGTCGTGATCGGGCACGGGTGGGACGAGTCCGGGTGGGCCGACCAGCGCACCCCGTCCGCGGGTGAGCTCGACCGGGCCGGGGACGGGCGGGCCGTGTACCTGTCGCGGACGTGTGTGCACGCGGCGCTCGTCTCGACCGCGCTGCTGACCGCGGAGGCGAAGGCCGCGGCCGGGTACGACGACGGGGGCTGGCTGCGCCGCGACGCCCACCACGTCGTGCGGGAGGCCGCGTACGCGTCGATCACCGCGGCGCAGACCCACGCCGCGCAGGAGGCGGCGCTGCGGCATGCGGCGTCGCTGGGGATCGCCGCCGTCCACGAGTGCGGCGGGCCGGGCACGTCCGGCGAGGCCGACTTCACCGCCGCGCTCGGGCACGGCCCGGCGTTCCCGCGGGTGTTCGGGCTGTGGGGCGAGGCCGGTGCGGCGGCGAAGGCGCGGGAGCTCGGGGCGCGGGGCGCCGCCGGGGACCTGTACGCCGACGGTGCCCTCGGTGCCCGCACCGCGCACCTGCACGAGGCGTACCTCGACGACGGTGCCGGCGGGTGCGGGCACGGGTATCTCAGCGCCGAGCAGGTCGGTGAGCATCTCGTCGGGTGTGCCGTGCACGGGGTGCAGGGCGGCTTCCACGCGATCGGCGACGCGGCGATCGGCACGGTGCTGGCCGGGTTCGGGTATGCGGCGGCGCGGGTGGGTGTCGAGCGGCTGCGGGCCGGGCGGCACCGCATCGAGCATGCGGAGCTGCTGGACAAGGCGGCGATCGCGAAGTTCGTCGAGTACGGCATCGTCGCGTCGGTGCAGCCGGCGTTCGACCGGTTGTGGGGCGGCGAGACCGGCATGTACGCGCAGCGGATCGGGGCGGTGCGGTCCCTGGCGGCGAACCCGATCGGGTCGATGGCCGGGGTCGGGGTGCTGCTGGCGTTCGGGTCGGACAGCCCGGTGACGCCGCTGGACCCGTGGGGGTCGTGCCGGGCGGCGATGCGCCACCACAACCCGGTGCAGCGGATCGGGGCGAAGGCGGCGTTCGCGGCGCACACCCGCGGCGGGTGGCGGGCCGTCGGCGTCGACGACGAGGGTGTCCTGAACCCGGGCGGGACGGCGACGTTCACGGTGTGGGACACGACGAAGACCCTGACCGGGGTGCTGACCGGCGACGACACGCCCGCGGCCCGTACGACGGTGCTGGCCGGCACCGGCATCTGGACGACCTGAGCGGAAGGAGACGGCGGTGGCTGGGAAACTCGGCCTCGACCCGGCGGTGGTCGCCCGGGCGCGGGCGCTGGCGGCTGAGGCCGGGCGGCCCGTCGTGGAGCTCGCCCGGACCCACACGACCGCCGCCGTGGAGCGTGCCACGCTGCGGCTGGCCGGGGTCGTGGGTGCCGACCCCGACGGCATTCCGTGGGTGAACCGGCTCGTCGACGCGGTCGCCGCGGACATCGGTCTCGGGCACGGGGTGCTGGGGCCGGTGTTCGACGCGCTCATCAGCGACGGGCACGCCGACGTGACGCTGCTGGCGCAGAAGGCCGCGGCCGGCAGTGTCCGGTTCACGGTGCCCGCGACGCGGCGGGCCCGCCGCCCGGCGACGGCCGCGGTCCGGCGGGGGATCGCCCGGATCGACCGGCGCCGCCGGGAACGGGAACGGCTCGTCGCCCGGCTCGGTGACCCGCCCCGCCGGCCGTGGATCTACCTGATCGTCGCGACCGGCGACATCTACGAGGACATCCCGCAGGCGCAGGCGGCGGCCCGGGCCGGCGCGGACGTGATCGCGGTGATCCGCTCGACGGGGCAGTCGCTGCTGGACTATGTGCCGGAGGGCGCGACCCGGGAGGGGTTCGCGGGGACGTACGCGACGCAGGAGAACTTCCGGCTCATGCGCGCCGCCCTCGACGAGACGTCGCGGGAGGTGGGCCGGTACGTGCGGCTCACGAACTACGCGTCGGGGCTGTGCATGCCGGAGATCGCCGCGCTGGCCGGGCTCGAGCGGCTCGACATGATGCTCAACGACTCGATGTACGGGATCCTGTTCCGGGACATCAACCCGGTCCGCACGTTCGTGGACCAGCGGTTCTCGCGGCAGATCCACGCCCGGGCCGGGATCGTCATCAACACCGGCGAGGACAACTACCTGACGACCGCCGACGCCGTCGACGCCGCGCACACCGTCACGGTGTCGCAGCTGCTCAACGAGTACTTCGCGCGGGAGGCCGGGCTGCAGACGTGGCAGCTGGGGCTCGGGCACGCGTTCGAGATCAACCCGGATCTGCCGGAGTCGTTCCGGCTGGAGCTCGCCCACGCCCTGCTGGCGCGGGAGCTGTTCCCGGGGGCGCCGCTGAAGTGGATGCCGCCGACGCGGCACATGACCGGTGACGTGTTCCGGGGGAATCTGCTCGACGGGTTCTTCAACCTCGCCGGGGCGCTGACCGGGCAGGGGATTCTGCTGGTGGGGATGATGACGGAGGCGGTCGTGACGCCGTGGCTGTCGGACCGGGACATCGCGCTGCAGAACGTCCACTACGTGCTGCGCGCCGCCGGGAACCTCCACGAGGACTTCGTTCCCGGCCCGTTCATGCAACAGCGGGCGGCGACGGTACTGGCCGAAGCCGTCGAGCTGCTGGAGCGCATCGGCGGGCAGGGGCTGCTCGACGCGATCGGCGAGGGCACGTTCGGGATCATGCGCCGGCCCGCCGACCGGGGCAAGGGCCTCGACGGGGTCGCCCGGCGGGCCGAGGACTACTGGAACCCCACCGAAGCGCTGCTCACCGGGAGGCCGTGATGCACGAGGTCGTCCGCCCGTACGGTGACACCACCGGCGACGGGATGATCCAGGTGTCGTTCACGCTGCCGCTGCCGGCCGGCAAACGCGGCGAGGGGGCCGCGCTGCAGCTGGCGGGGAAGATGGGTGTCGACCCGGCGATGGTCGTGCACGCCCGGCCGATCGGGGAGCAGCACACGTTCTTCGTCGTCTACGGGCGGGTCAACCATCTCGTCGAGCCGGGGAAGGTCGTCGTCGCCGAACGCGACTATCCGCTGCTGTCGCCGAAGGACGTCAACGCCGCCGTCCGGGCCCGGCTGCGGCGCAAGCTCGTCGTCGTCGGGGCGTGCATCGGCACCGACGCGCACACCGTCGGCATCGACGCGATCCTGAACCTGAAGGGCATCGCCGGGGAGAAGGGCCTGGAGTACTACCGGGAGCTGCGGGTCGTGAACCTCGGCGCGCAGGTGCCGGTGCCGGACCTCGTCGCGGCGGCCGTGGCGGAGCAGGCCGACGCGGTCCTGGTGTCGCAGGTCGTCACCCAGCGCGACGCCCACCTGCACAACGTCCGGGCGATGTCCGCCGCGTTCCGGGAGGCGTTCCCGGCGGCGCGGCGGCCGCTGCTCGTCGCCGGCGGCCCGAGGTTCGACGAGCTGGCCACCGCCGAGCTCGGCGTCGACCGGATCTTCGGCCGCGGGACCACGCCCCGCGAGGTCGCCTCGTACCTCGCCCACACGATCCGGAGCCGCTGATGGACACCCTCGCCGGGACGACCGTGGTGCACCGCCGGTATGTGCCGTATGCGCACGCCCACTACGGCGGGAACCTCGTCGACGGCGCCTACAGTCTCGGCCTGTTCGGTGACGCCGCGACGGAGCTGTGCATCCGCACCGACGGTGACGAGGGCCTGTTCGCCGGGTACGAGGCGGTGACGTTCCACGCGCCGGTCCGCGCCGGTGACGTCGTGGAGGTGACGGCGACCGTGACCCGGCAGGGCAACCGGTCCCGGACGGTCGCGTTCACCTGCCACGTCACGTGCCGGGCCGACCCGGGGCGGGGCCCGTCGGCGGCGGCGGTCCTCGACCCGCCGATCCTGGCGGTGTCGGCGACCGGGACCGTCGTCGTCCCGTGAGGGTCGCGTGCGTCGACGTCGGGTCCACGGACACGAAACTCGCCGTCGTCGACACCCGGACCGGGGCGCTGGTGTGCAGCGCGACGCATCCGACGACCCTCGGCGGTGACGTCCTCGACGGCGTCGACGCACTCCTGGCGGGGGCGGGGCCGGTCGGGCACGTGTACTGCTGCTCGTCGGCGGGTGGCGGGCTGCGGCTCGGGGTCGTCGGGTTCGAGGCGCTGGTGTCGGCGGACGCCGCGTACCGGGTCGCGTTGTCGGCCGGGGCGCGGGTCGTGCACACCACGACGGGGCTGCTGACGGCCGGGGACGTGCGGGCGTTGCGGGCGTCGCGGCCCGACGTGCTGCTGCTGTGCGGCGGGACCGACGGTGGGGACGCCGACACGGTCGTGGGCAACGCGCGGCGGCTCGCGGGGTCCCGGTGGCGGGTGCCGGTCGTCGTGGCCGGGAACGCCGAGGCCCAGCCGGAGGTGATGGCGCTGCTGGCCGGGCGGCCGGCCGTCGCGGCCGGGAACGTGCTGCCGCGGATCGGGGTGACGGCCCCGGACTCGGCCCGGGCCGCGATCCGGGACCTGTTCATCCGGCACGTCATCGGCGGGAAACGGCTCTCCCGGGGGCCCCGGTTCGGGCGGCTCGTGTCGGCGGCGACCCCGGACGCGGTCCTCACCGGCGTCGGGGTCCTGGCCCGGGCCGCCGGCGGTGATCTGCTCGTCGTGGACGTGGGCGGGGCGACCACCGACGTGTATTCGGCGCTGGAGCCCGGTGAGGCGCCCCAGGACGCGGTTGCCGGGGTGTCGTGGCATCTGCGGACCGTCGAGGGTGATCTGGGCGTGCGGTGGAACGTGGACGGCATCCGGGCGGCGGCCGCCCGGGAGCGGCTGCCCGCCGGCGACGGCCCGCTGGAGCTGGCGGCGGCGGCCGTGACGATCGCGGTGCGGCGTCACTCGCGGGCGGGACGCGACCTGCGACACGTGTCGACGGTCGTGGCGTCCGGTGGCGTGTTCCGGCATGCTGAACCCGGTGCCGCTGTGGCGGCCCTCGCCCCGGCGCTGCACGACCATGCCGGCGGCTGGGCGCTGCCGCGCGCGCCCCGCACGAGGGTCGACACCACCTACGTCCTGGCCGCCGCCGGGCTGATCGCCGCCGACCACCCCGACGCGGCCCTCACCCTCTGTTCCGGCCTCGCACGGTGATCGCCCGGCGACAGCCGGTCAGCGTCCGGGTGAACGGGCACCGACACGCCAACACGACACGCCGCCCGGGTGAAATCCATCCGCCGGGGCGGTTGACAGCGCCCCCGAGCGTGCGCGTACCGTCTTTGCGTCCTACTTCGGGAAGGATGACCGCGGTTCGCTACTCTGCAACGCCCGGCAGGCCGGACGTCCACGTCAACCGACGAGACGACCCCGGGCCCGGCGGGCGGGGGTCGGCGGGGGCCGCGAACGGGCATCCACCGGTGTCAGGGCAGGGGGGTCACGCGACCAGTAGACAACGGCACGCGCACGGGCAGCCAGCTTCGTGCCGAGCCGGAACGAAGGCCGCGCACGAACGTCACTGCCGCACCGGCCGGACACAGGGCCTGGGAGCGCGGGGCGCGACAACTACGGTCGCGCCCCCATTTCAGTTCGCGTCCAGGCAGCCGCAGGGTCCGCGGCCCGGCGTCACCGCCTCCGGGCCCGGATCGACCGGCCTGGTCGGTCCGGGCCCGCAGCCGCGGCCCGGACCCGCCCGCCGCAGGGGCCCCCGACCCCGCGATTGCACGTTCGGGCGACTTACCCCGCATAATGGGCGCCGCAAGCACGACGTTCGGACGACCCGGGGATGGCGCAGGTGACGTTGGTCGAACCAGATGCGGCCGCCGCGCCCTCGGCACCCGACGCGCCACGGCCCGGGCCCGGCCCCGCCCTGCCGACGTGGGCGGCGCTGCTCGCCGCCGCCGCCGCCGGCGGGGCCATGCTCGTCGCGTTCCCGCCGTACGGGCTGTGGTGGGCCGCGCCCGCCGCCGTCGCGCTGCTCGCGATCGCCGTGCACGGTCGGCGGCTGCGCGGCGGGTTCTGGCTCGGCACCGTCACCGGGGCCCTGTTCTTCACCCCGCTGCTGTCGTGGACGAACCTGCACACCGGCATGGTCCCGTGGCTGCTGCTGTCGGTGCTCGAGACGCTGTATCTCGGGCTCGTCGGCGCCGCCGGGGCCTGGATCAGCCCGCTGCTGCGCCGCCGCGGCGGGTGGGCGTGGCCCGTCGCCGTCGGCGCGCTGTGGGTGGCGCAGGAGGCGCTGCGGGACCGGACCCCGTTCGGCGGGTTCCCGTGGGGGCGGCTCGCGTTCAGCCAGGACACGTCGCCGCTGCTGCGTCTCGCCGCGGCCGGCGGGGCGCCGCTGGTGTCGTTCGCCGTCGCGCTCATCGGCGGGCTCGGCGCCTACGCGGTCCTGCGCGGCGTCAGCGCCGGGACCGACGCCCGGCGGGCCGTGGCACCCCTGGCCGCGGTCGTGGCCGGGCTGGCGGTGGCCGGGGCCGCCGCGGCGGTACCACTGGCAAACCCCGGCGGCGAAACCGTCTACGTGGCCGTGGTGCAGGGCAACGTGCCCCGGCTCGGGCTCGACTTCAACGCCCAGCGGCGGGCGGTCCTCGACAACCACGTGCGGGCCACGATCGCCCTCGGCGACGCGGTGAAGGCCGGCGCCCGGCGGCCCGACCTCGTCGTGTGGCCCGAGAACGCCAGCGACATCGACCCGCTGCGCCAGCGCGACGCCGGGCTGCTCATCGACCAGGCCGCGAACGCCGTCGGCGCGCCGATCCTCGTCGGGGCCGTGCTCTACAGCCCCGAGACCGGGGTCGAGAACGCCGGGCTCGTGTTCAACCCGGGCCGCGGCCCCGGCGACCCCGTCCAGCAGTACGTCAAACGCCACCCGGTGCCGTTCGCCGAGACGATCCCGCTGCGCGGCATCGCGCGGATGGTGTCGAAGGAGGTCGACCGGGTCACCGACATGACGGCGGGCACGAAACCCGGCGTCCTGACCGTCGGGCCGGCCACCGTCGGGGACGTCATCTGCTTCGAGGTCGCCTACGACGGGCTCGTCCGCGACACCGTCACCGGCGGCGGGCAGATCCTCGCCGTGCAGACGAACAACGCCACGTTCAACGAGTCCGAGGCGCGTCAGCAGCTGGCCATGGTGCGGCTGCGGGCCGTCGAGCACGGCCGTGACGCGCTCATGGCCTCCACCGTCGGCATCTCCGCGTTCGCGAGCCACACCGGCACCACCAGCGGCGAAACCGAGTTCGACAAGCCGGCGGTCATCCTCGCCGAGCTGCACCTGGGCACAGAACGTACGCTTGCAACAAGGCTGGGAGCGATCCCCGAATATGTGATCGCCGCCCTCGCCACGGCACTGCTCGCCGCCGCCCGGACCGGGCGGAGGCGCCGCACCACGGTTACCGACATCACCCACCACACTGCCGCGCCAGGCATCAAGGAGGACCTGTGAGCACACCCGACCGAGGCGTGAACCAATACCCCGGAGTCGGCAGGGTCCTCGTCATCATCCCCACCTACAACGAGGCCGACAACATCCGGATCATCGTCGACCGGGTCCGTAAGGCCACCCCGGCCGTCGACATCCTCATCGCCGACGACAACAGCCCCGACGGCACCGGCGACATCGCCGACGAGCTCGCCGCCGCCGACCCGGCCGTGCACGTCATGCACCGCGCCGGGAAGCAGGGCCTCGGCGCCGCGTACATCGCCGGGTTCACCTGGGGCACCGAACGCGGCTACGACGCCGTCGTGGAGATGGACGCCGACGGCTCCCACGCCCCCGAGGAACTGCCGAAGCTCCTCGACGCGCTCGCCGACAACGACGTGGTCCTCGGGTCGCGGTACGTCAAGGGCGGCAAGACCGTCAACTGGCCGTTCCACCGGCAGGCGATCTCCCGCACCGGCAACGTGTACGTGCGGATGGCGCTCGGCATGCACCTGCGCGACGCGACCGGCGGCTACCGGGCGTACCGGACCCCGGTCCTGGGCAAGATCGAGCTGGACACGATCGCGTCGCACGGGTACTGCTTCCAGGTCGACCTGGCGTGGCGCTCCGTCAAGGACGGGTTCCGGGTCGCCGAGGTGCCGATCACGTTCACCGAGCGTGAACGGGGCCAGTCGAAGATGAGCTCCTCCATCGTTCGTGAGGCACTGTGGAAGGTGACCGTATGGGGCACCGCCGCACGCTGGAACGCGCTCAAGCGGGCCGTCGCCGGCAACGGGCCGGCCAAGGACGGCCAGGGGCGCTGAGGAGGAGACGACACTGATGCGAGGGCTCGGCTGGGCGGCAATCGGCGCGTTCCTGATGGTGATCGCCGAGATCACCGTGTTCGTGCTGGTCGCTCAGGCGATCGGCTGGGGCCTGGCCATCGTCATCGGCGTGGCCACCATGATCCTCGGGTTCATGCTGGTCAAACGCGAGGGGGTCCGCGCCTGGCGGCGGTTCCGGGCCACCCTCGCCGACGGCCGCCCCGCCGGCGGTGAGGTCTCCGACGGCCTCACCGGCCTCATCGGCGCGCTGCTGCTCATCGTGCCCGGGTTCATCACCGACGCCGCCGGGCTGCTGCTGCTCCTGCCGCCGGTCCGCGCGTTCACCGGCCGGCAGGTCCGCCGCGTCGCCGAACGCCGCATCTCACCCGCCGCGGCCGGGGACCTGTTCGGCCCGCGGGTCGTGCGCGCCGAACGCGGCCCCGTCACCACCCCCGCCTCCGGCGACACCCCGAGCATCACCGGCGACGTCGTCGAGGGCGAGATCGTCGACCCGCCGGCCCGGTGAAGGCCTCCCCGGTCACCGTCGCCGCCCTCGCCGCCGACCTCGCCGAACGGGCCCGCGCCACCGCCGGGACGCACCCGGCCCGGGTCGCCGTCGACGGGGCACCCACCGCCGGGACCGCCGAACTCGCCGAGGCTGCTGCGGGGGTACTGCACGATGCCGGCGTCTTCGCCCTGCACGTGCCCGCCGGAGGATTCCTGCGCGCGGCGTCGCTGCGCCTCGAACGGGGCCGGACGAACCCCGACGCCTACTACGAGGACTGGCTCGACCTGCGCGCCCTCACCCGCGAGGTGCTGACCCCCGCCGGGCCCGGCGGCACCGGCCGGGTCCTGCCGTCGCTGCGGGACCCGGTGCTGGACCGGGCCACCCGCGCCGCCTACACCGAGGTCCCGCCGCACGGGGTCGTGATCGTGTCCGGGGTGTTCCTCCTCGGCGCCGGCCTCGACTTCGACATCGCCGTACACCTCATGCAGAGCGACGCCGCCCTCACCCGGCGGCTGCCCGCCGACCTGGCGTGGACGCTGCCCGCGTACGGGCGCTACCGGGACGAGGTCATGCCCGAATACCAGGCCGACATCGTCGTACGCGCCGACGACCCCGCCCACCCGGCGCTCGTGACCACCCTCTGAGCTGCGGGTTCGGCTCTGCGCGGACGGGGCTGGCGGCGGCGTGATCAGCGGCTACCGTCGGAGGCGTGAAGACGTTCTGGCTGGACCGCGACCATGAGCGGTACGAGCGCCTGGTCGCTTCCGCCCCGAACGCGTTCGCCTACAGCCTCGGCGACATCGCCCCCGTCACGTTCGCGTGCACCGCGTGGACGTTCGCCACCCCGCCGATCCTCGACCCCGGCTACGTGCGCTGGCACCGGCGCGTGCTGTCCGCGACCTGCGGCCGCAACCCGTTCGACGGCGGGCTCACCGCCCGGGTCGAGCTCGTCTCGCCGCTGCCCGCCGAGCTGACCACCACCCGGGCGTGGTGGCGGGACCGGGGGTGGCGCGGCTGGCCCGAGCTGTTCGGGCAGTTCGTGCAGCCCACCGACCGGGACCTGAGCCGCTATCCGCACGTGCGCACCACCCTGCTCATCGAGGCGCCGCTGCCGCTCGAGGGGCTGCCGGAGACCCCGGACGCGGACGCCGCGCCGCAGGACGTGGTCGCCGCGGCCGCGCGGGCCGTGACCGTGCTCGTGCGGGACCTGTCGGAGCTGGTCGGACCTGTCGTGCAGCAGCTCGACACGGACCGCGCCGTCACCTGAGCCGGCGGCGAGACCCGCCCTGGTCCGCGACCTGCCGTTACCCTGTCCAGGTCCGCGACTACCGGAGGCCGCTCCGGACCGCGCTGTCACCCCGCCCTGGTCCGCGACCTGCCGGACCTCGACGCCACCTCGTCACGGACCGGGCGTCATCTGAGGGCGCGACGCCGGGCTCTTCGCCGAGCGGAATCCCTCTTGCCCTTTCGCGGGTGAATTGGGAAGGTTCATTCCCGTGGAAGTACGCCCACTGACACCCGGCGAATGGCGACTCAAACGGGACCTGCGGCTCAGCGCCCTCAAGGACAGCCCCCACGCCTTCGCCAGCACCTGGGCCCGCGAGGCCAAACGCGGCGAGGCCGACTGGCGCACCTGGCCCGCGGGCGGCGCCTTCTTCACCGCCTTCGGCCCCCTCCCACCTTCCCGGCCCCGCGTCTCACCGCAACCGTTCCCCGCCGCCCGCCACGCCCCGCCGGCCCGCGATGCGCCGCTCGGCAACGGCGGCGGCCGGCACAACCCGTCGGCGTGCGTGGTGCCGCTCGGCATCGCCGGGGCCTGGGTGGCCGCCGCCGACCCGGCCACCACCCATCTGATCAGCATGTGGGTCGTGCCCGCCGCCCGAGGCCACGGCATCGCCGCCCACCTCGCCGACGCCGTCACCACCTGGGCCCGCGACCACGGCCACGACACCGTCGAACTCGAACTCGCCTGCGGCAACACCGCCGCCATGAACGCCTACCTGCGGTGCGGCTTCACCCCGACCGGACGCGAGCCCTTCACCGCCGGCGGGACCGTCCTGACCCGCGCCGTCCGCCGAACCCCGCCCGGCACCGTGCGCGCACAGCGTGACGGAGCCCTGCACCGTCCTGACCCGACCGGCCGGGCGCTTCGCCCCTGACACCCTTCACCGCCGACACCCCGCACACTCAGCGTGATGATCTGACTACATGGCGCTCAGTCTTTGGCTGAACGGACGATGCGTTTCGCCAGATTTACGGCTGTTCGCTACATAGTGTGATCGCGTCATCACGACACGAGGGGGAGTCAAGATGCGAAACGCACAGCGAATCCTGGCCCTGGGCGCCATGACCCTGACCGCCGGCGCGGTCCTCGGCATGACCGCCACGGCCGCCAGCGCGTCCACCGAGGCCGGCAGCCAGGCCACCGCCGCGCAGCCGGGCCCGCACGACCACAGCGGCGACCGCAACGGCAATGGCGACTGGAACGGCAATGGCAACGGCCGCCGCGACCACGTCCGGACCTGGATCGCCGGCCGCTACAACACCAAGAAGACCTGCCAGTTCTTCGCGTGGGTCGGCGAGCGGCAGGGCCGGTTCGACGACGGCACCTGCGTCCCCGCCTTCAACGGCCGCCGCGGCTCCTGGCTGCTCATCGCCAAGGACTACGGCCGCCACGGCCACCGGTAGGACGAGTTCGGCAGCGTACGGGCGGCCCCCCAGCCGGAGGCCGCCCGTACGCCACGTCCGCGGCGCCAGGAACGGACCACGCCCCGACGAGCGCCGGGCACATGGCCTGTCACGGCGGTGCCGTGATCAGTCCCCGGCCAGCACCGTGAACGCGAACCCGGCGCACGTCGTGCGGCGCAGCGGAATCTCACACTTGACCCGCCGCAGCACCGCGCCACGGCTGATGCCGAGCCCGCGCGCGATGAGCCGCTCCGGCCGCACCGGCACCGGATCGTCGAAGACGACCGCGACCCGGACCGGCCACTCGAGGCCGGGCATCACCGGCGCGGCGTCCAACTCCCAGGCATCCGACCAGTCGAGGGCGCACCGGTTGCGCCGCAGGAGCAGCGGATCCAGCAGCGTGACCGCCACGAGGCCGGGATCATTGACGTGGTACCCGTGCAACTGCGCCGGATCGAGCGAGCTGACCGGCGCCCGCTCGTGCACCGTGAGCTTGCTCGTCCGATCACACGACACACAGCGGACCAGCAGCCACACGTCGAGGAGCTTGCCGTTGGCGTTGACCCGGAACCGCCCCGCACCGGTCGTGGCCGACTCCGATCGGCAGTCGACGCACCGCAGACGCAGCAGCGGCAGCCGGATCCGGCGAACGACCCAGGGCAGCACGATATGCGGTTGTGAAGACATTGAGGATCTCCCTCAAGACCTGACCCGAGGCCGATTCGGCGCGGCCCCAAACGCTGTACGACCAGGCGCGCGAGGGCAGCCCGGCAACACCGACGAAGACGTCGGCTATCAGAGCGCGCAGAGGGTGTCAGGCCTCAAGGGCAGGCGGCGTCACGCGGTTTCGTCCTTCTGTCTTCACGGCAACGGACCGCAGCCAGGCTATGGGAACCAGCGCGGATGCCTCAAACGGTTTCCGCCGTCCGCGCTGCCCCGGCCGCAGCAGGTGGCCGCCGCCCCGTCCGGATCGCTCCGGCCTTCCGCCCGTCCCCGTCTGCTGAGGCGGCTTCCGATCACCGGCGGCGCTCCGCACGCACCCGCCTCGCCGATCGCCGTTGGTCCCGTCACCGGCCCCGCCACCGCTCGCGCGGCGCGACGTATGCATCCCGACTGGCCGATTGCCGTCGGTCCGTTCCCGGCACCGCTCACCGCTGCTCTTCTCGCCTGCCCGGCCCGCACCGCAGCGGTGCCGCTTCTCACGGCTCGAGCCCGGGCCCGCAGCCACCCACAGCACCGGCGTGCGAGCGCCGCCGCCAGGCCAGCAACCCCACTCCCAGCGCGGCCGCCACCAGCTGCGTCCCGCCGAGCCCCACCACCAACACCCACAACGGCCACCCACTGAGCCCCGCGAACACCGCCGCCCCGACCGCCGCCGCCGTCAGCTTCACCCCGGACCCCAGCGTGAACACCTGCGTACGCGCCCGAGCCGGCGCCTCATTCGACCGCACCTGCAACACCGACGTGAACAACGGCCCGTCAAACAGCCCCACCACCGCGAACAGCGCCACGACCCCGGCCCAGCCCGGCACCAGCGGCACCGCGGCGAGCCCGACCCCGGTCACCACCAGGCAGACGAACACGACCCGGTGCGGCGCCACCCGAAGCGGCCACCGAGCCATCAGCAACGACCCGGCCAGCGCCCCGACCCCGATCGCCGTCATCAGCAGCCCACCACCGGCCGGATGCCCATGCGCCACACCGAGCAACACCGCGATCGACGCCATCATCCCGTGCCCGAACGTCGCGACACAGGTAGCGGCGGTGACGGCGAGCAACGGCGGCGAGACGACAATCGCCCGGAACCCGGCCCGCAGATCCTCGGCAAACGACCTCCGCGTCTCTCCGCCACCTCCGGCAGCTGACGACCCCGGCGGCGTCTCCCCGCCGCCTCCGGCAGCTGACCACCCCGGCGTCTCCCCGCCACCTCCGGCAACTGGCGCGTGAAGGCCATCGCTTCCAGCGGCCGCCAGCGCGTCAACCTCGCCCTGCACCGGACCGGACGCGTTCTCAGCTCCGGAAACGCCCGCCAACGCCACCGCGGTAACCGCCGGTTCGGCGCTGCGTCCCGGTTCGGCACCCCCGGCCACCACCGGCAGCGACCGCACCGTCAGCAACAACCCCGCCGCACACAGACACGCCGCCGCGATCACCACCGCCGCGGCCGGCACCCCCACCGACACCGCGAGAGCCGCGCCCGCCGCCGGCCCGAAGATGTCCGCCACGTTGTACGTCGCCGCATCCAGCCCACGAAACCGCGACCGATTCGCCGGCGCGACCACGTCATCGAGCCGACTCGAAAGCCCCCCGAAGATCATCGAACCGCAGCAGCCCGCAACAAACGCCAGCGCCAGCACAACCGGCTGCGGCGCGTGACCGATCAACGACAGGATGCCGCCGACGGCCGAACCGAACCCGGCGACAAACCCCGCATGCACCAGCCGCGGATGCCGAGCACGGTCGGTGACCAGACCGACGAACGGCCCGGCGAGCAGATGCGGCACCAGCAACACGGCGAGCACCAGCGAACCCTGCGCCGGGCCACCGAACTGGCGGACCGACGCCAGCACGACCACCACGCCGGCCCCGGCGTCCGCGGTACGGGCCAGGGCAGCGGCGATCAGCAGCCGGGCCGCGCTCACCGGCCGTCACCCGATCGGGTGCCCGCCATGCTGCGGAACGTAGCGAACCCAGGCAGGATTTGGTCATGCATATTGCAGTGACCAACCGTGATGGCGACATCGCCCTGATGAGCATCCACGGCGCGATCGACATCAACACCGCCCCCGCACTCCGCGACAGCATGCACCAGCTCCTCGACGCCGGCCACACACGGATCGTGGTCGACCTCGCGGGCGTCGACTTCTGCGACTCGATCGGCCTCGGCACCTTCGCGTACGCGCGCAATCACTGCGCCGCCGCCGGAGGCTTCCTGCGCTTAGCCGCCCCGTCGCCGTTCCTCGCCCGCCTGTTACACACGGTCGGCCTGACGGGCCCGATCCCCGTGCACGCCACCGTCACCGAGGCACTCCAGCCCGCCCCCGCCGCGTAACCATCGGCCGGACCGGACGCCGCGCCACGCGAGCACACAGCATCGGCGGCCAGGGCCAGCACCCGGACCGGACTCCCAGCCGGCCTCGCCCCGCCACAACCCCCAGGGGTTGGTCCACATGTCGCCGTCGTCGTTTGTGACCATGGTGATGTGCCCGGCGACGTTCTCGCTGCAGCCGGTGTTCGCCAGGATACGGAACGCGCAGACCAGGGCCGCTTCACGCGGCGCCCTCTCACGTCGAGCTCCCTTCCCGGCTCACCGGGAAGCTCGGCGTGCGGCATGTTCCCAGCTGCGGCCCGCACGACCGGCCAGGTGACATCCCGCAGGGGGCCCGCCACCGGCAGCCGCCGCCGACCTGGCAGCCACAGGCCTGCCGCCGGCGACCCGCGACGGCCGCAACGAAACCGCCAGCGGCGCGGACGGCTCCCGCTGACTGATGCGGAACGCGGCCACCGGGGTCATGCGCCGCTCGGCCAGTGCGCCGGCCGAGCAAGCCGCGCAGGCACCTTCGTCGAGGCGTCCCCGACGGCCGCGTCCAGCTGCGACTGCATCAGAAACAAGGTGCCACTCAGATCGGCCCCGGACAGGTTCGCACCACGCAGGTCCGCCCCGATCACATCGGCGTTGCCCAGATCCGCGCCCCGCAGGTCGGCCCCGATGAGCAGCGCCCCACGCAGATCGGCGTCGCGCAGATCGGCACCGCGCAACTTCGCCCCGATCAACTGCCGCCCAAGCACCGGCGTCGCCCGCCGCCCCGGCGAACCGGCGCGCCGCCCCCGGCGATCACGACCATCACGACTCACCGCCGACCTGCCCGCGCCGGCAGCGCTGGCCGCCGCCCCGTCCGGGTCACGCTCACGGCCGCCACCGCGCCCGGCAGGCTTCCCGGCCTTCCCTGATCCCTGCTCACGCCGGCCAGCGCCATGCCCGGCGCCGGCGCCGGCACCGTGTTCCCGTGCGAGCCGACTCGCCTCCCGCAGCAGCGGCGCGATCCGCTCCCGGTGACGCTCCGCCACCTCCGGCGTCAGCTCCTCAGCGGCGTCACGCAGTGACCGGGTCGACGACAGTGCGTCATCCAACTCGTCGGCCAGGGGCGCGGCGCGGGGGAGCGAGCGGGCTTCGGTGAGGTACCACAGCAGCTCATGCAGCACCCGGACCGCAGCGAACACCTCGAACATCCGCGGCGCCGACGCCGGATCGGCCCGCCAGTCACGGCCCGCCGCGACGACCTGCGCGACATGCTGCCCGGCACCGAAGCAGTCGTAGACCGTACAGCCGGTGAACCCGCGATCCCGCAGCCGCGTGTGGATCCCGCACCGGAAGTCCTCGCCCAGGTTCGGGCACGCGTGCCCGGCCGGCTTGTCGATCGCGAAGTCGGACGAGCGGGAGAACGCCGGGGCGACACAGCACAGGCCGAAACACTTGGAACAATCGGCTCGTAGCTCTGGGTTCATGGTCCCTTCCTGTCCCGCCCGACGGTACCGCGCACACGGACCGCCACAACATCATGACGGCTGCCCGGGCAGCCACGGGAACCGCACCCGCCAGCCGAGCGGCACGACGGATTGCCGCCCGGCCCGCGCGGGACGTGACGGCTGCCGGAAACCCAGGCCCAGCGCGGAAACCTCGGGTGACGCCGAGATCACCGGCGCGCGGATCCCGGCTGGAGACGGCGAAAAGCCCCGGCCGACCCGGCCGGGGCTTTCGACAACGATCGAAGCTGTTACGCGGAACGACCGCGGCGCAGACGAACCTCTTCGAGACGCTCGTTGAGGATGTCCTCGAGCTCGGCGATGGTGCGCCGCTCAAGCAGCATGTCCCAGTGCGTGCGCGGCGGCTTGGCCTTCTTCTGCTCGGGCTCGCTGCCGTCGACCAGCCGCGCCACGCTGCCGTCGAACTTGCACTCCCAGGTCATCGGGACCTCGGCGTCGACAGCGAACGGAACCTCGAACTGGTGCCCCTTCGCGCAAAGGTATTCACGGGTCTGACGCGGAGCCAGCTCGGTGTTGCGGTCGGACTCGTAGCTGACGGCTCCGAGACGGCTGCCGCGCAGCATGCGCTCGCCCATGGTTGGTCTTCCCCTTCGAATCGTGTTGCGCTTCGCTGTAACCAACGACGCCACGTGGTCTGACGATTCCCACCGCGGGCGGGCAGATTACACGACCCTCCCGGCGCTGCGGTAGGTTCGTCGCCGGGTCGGTACCCTGATTTTACGTTGGGTTTCAATGATCGACCACATCGGCCGTTTTGCCGGCGCGCCTCACCGTTTGTAGTTTCGGCAGGTCACCCGCGTGGTTGACGCTTCTCACCCGCCGACCGGCGGCGTACCCCCCGACACCGTCAGCCGGGTGAGCGCCGCCGTGAGCTGTGTCACCTGGTCACGCAGGTTATCCGCCCAGGCGTGCGCCCGGTCCGCCTCCGCCCGCAGGCGGACCAGTTCCTCACGTGCGGAGATCAATGCCGCCTCCGCCCCGGCCGCCCGGGCGCCCTCCGCATCCAGGCGCCGCTGCAGACGCCCCTCCGTGTCCGCACCCTCACGCAACGCACGCTCCACGGCCGTGTGCGCCACATCACGCTCGCGCAACGCGTTGCCGGCCAGGTCACGGGCCGCGTCACGCTCCCGGTAGGCCTCCGCCCGCAGGGCTGCTTCCGTCGCCGCCTCCCGGCGCGCCGCATCCCGCTCCGCGCCGAGCGTGTCGGCCACCTCCCGGTACTGCGCGATCGACCGCTCCGCCGCCTCCCGCGCCGCCGCGACCAGCTCCTCCGCCGACTCCTGCGCCTCCGTGACCCTCCGATCACCATCCGCACGCGCCTCGGCGATCGAACGCTCGGCGGCGGCCCGCACGTCGGCGACGGTCCGCTCCATCACCGCCCGTGCCTCGGCCACGGTGGCCTCCGCGGCCGCGTGCGCCTCCGCCATCGCCTGCTCGGCCGCCGCCTTCAGCTCCGCCGCCCGGGCCTCCGCGGCCGCGCGAACCTCGGCGACCTGCCGCGCCGCCTCCTCCTGCGCCGCGGCGACCTTCGCGTCCGCCGCCGCCGAGACCCGGCGTCCGTGCTCCTCGGCCTCCTCGGCGACCCGCCGGGCCCGAGCTTCCGAGGCGTCAAGCCGCTGTTGTACCTCCGCGACGCGCGCCATCCCCTCACCGCGCGCGAACTCGGTCTCGTCCTCCGCGGCCTGCCGCTGCGCCTGGGCCTCGAGCAGCTCGCCGTGCTTGGCCATCGCGAGCTCATGCGCCTCATCGGCCTCGGCCCGGTACCGCGCCGCCTCATGCCGCGCCTCCTGCAGGGCCGCCCGCGCCCGCCGGGTCTCCTCCCGGGCGTCGTCGCGCTCGGCGTGCGCCGCGACCAGGCCGGCCGCCGCCTCCGCGCGAGCCTCGGCGACCTGCCGCTCGATCCCGGACGTCGACACCTCCGCATGCAGCGCCTCGACGAGGTCGCTGAGCGCCTGATCGAGCCGCTCCGCGATCTCGAACGCCCGGGCGACCTGCCCCGTCAGCCCCGGCGACGTCCGTTGCCGCATCCGCGCATTGCGTGCGTTGCGCTGACATTCGCCGTCGTTGTCCCGGCAGTACCGGAACGGCCGCCCGGCCGCGGAACGCTGGGGGACCGGCCGCCCGCAGTACGCACACGGCCGATCGTCGCCGCCGTGATCCTCGACAACCCACTCACGGCCGGCGTCACCATTGGCGTCGACGCGCACATCGATCCGAGACTCAGTCACCGGCACAGCGTAGGCGACAGTTTCGCCGCAGCTCAGCCAGGCGCGCCGAATTACCGAATTGCTATTACCGGTAATTCAATAATCCCAGGACAGCGGCCCGAAGAAGGCCTAGGAGCCCTCGGCGGGGCATACACCATAATGACGGTTATGTGCGACGTGAGATTGCCAGTCTGGTGTACGGGCAACGACAGACCCCGTCGCCCGGCGACGATCTGCGGCGTCGAATCGCGATCCGCGAACGCCTCGGCACGTCGATGAGCCGAGGCCCGGTCCGGCACCGGTCTGAATGGCTTGGGATCAACGCCGAGCAAACCCGCGAGCAGTCCGGCTCCCCGGCACGGCACCAACGCGACCGCGCCCGCGCCCGGGGCGTCGGCCTGTACGGGATGTCCGCGCAGGGCCGCAGGGACGGCCGCGGAATCTGCGGACCGCCGCACCGTACTGGTAGCCGAGCGACCGGCAGCCCGATGCCGATGCCGTCCCGCGCACACGCGGACGAAGTGACGGCGTGCGGCCGCCGGGCCCGCGTACGAATATGGTCCGGTCCAATCGACCTTCTGGCGGGTGACCGTGACGAAAGAGTGCCGAACCTGCGGCGAGACCAAACCCGTGACCGAGTTCTACAAGAACCCGTCAACGGTCCGCGCCGGCGGCTACCGGCCCGACTGCCGGACCTGCACCCTGAGCGCACGACGCCGCAGATACGCGGAGACCGGCGGCGCCGAAGCCCACCGCCAGGTCCTGCGCGCCGAACACGGCATCCGGCCCGAGGACTACGCCGCCAAACTCGCGGAACAGGACGGTCTGTGCGCGCTCTGCGAGACCGTCGAGGTCGCGACGTACAAGGGCCGGCCGCGGCGCCTGACAGTCGACCGGGATCACCGGACCGGCATCGTGCGAGGACTGCTCTGCCAGCGCTGCAATCTCCTCGTCAACGCGATCGAACAGAACCCTGCCCTCGTCGACCGCGCAACGGCCTACCTGCAGGGCAACCGGTCGTAAGGGGCCTTCCACGCCTCCAGGGTCACCGGCAACGTCCGGCGTTCCGGTCGGAGGTGCAGCAGGTCGACGCCCGGCCCGCGTGGACGCACCCGGCACATCCCGAACGCGCGGCCCGCGTGGACGCGCCCGGCCCGCGTGGACGCGCCCGCACGTCCCGAACACGCGGCACGCATGGACGCCCGGTATGCGTCGGACGGCTGGCCAGGACGTCTGCGCGCGCAGAGTGCCGCCGAAGGCGAAGATGGCCGGCAAGCCCCGCACCGACGGTGCTGTCGAGCCTGGTGACGGCGCTCGGCGCCGATGGGGACCACGGTCGCCACGAACGCGCTGCGCACCGTCGAGGGCTGTGGGACCTCGGCGCCGCACCGTCGACCGCCGCTGCGCGTCAGCAGGTGGGCGTGAAGTCCTCGAGCAGGTTCTTGTCGTACACGAAAATCACGTACAGGTCGAAGTCCTTGCGCTCAACCGGCGGCCCGTACTGGGTCACGACGTCATCGGGCGTGCCGTAGAACGGGCGCTGCTTCTCCAGCAGCACGAACCGGGCATCGTGTCTGGCCGGGTCGAACATGTCCGTATGCGTCTGCCAGCACATGCCGAGCAGCTCACCGTCACCGCTCAGCGTCGGCACCACCGTCACCTGGCGGCCGGTACCGACGGTGATGTTGTTCGACACCCAGTAGGAACCGAGGCCGTAGCGCAGGCCGCGGCTCCGCAGCCAGTCCGCCGCCTCCTGGCCCTCGACCGGCGCCGCGCGCGGCGGAACGTAACCGGCGAGCCCGGCGAGCAGCACCGCCAGGACCGCGGCGGACAGTGACTGGGCCGCGACGCGGAGCCGGGCGCGCAGCGGCGCCGGAGACGGGGTGCGCAGCCAGCGGGTCGTCACGCGCGCGGCGAGCACCGCAGCCATCGGCAGGACCGGTACGACCTCGCGGGTCGCCATCAGGTCGCTCGGCAGCGTCGACACGATCTCGGCAGCGACATCGCAGACGATGGCGGCGGCGAGGATCGCGTCGACGCGGTCGGCGGTGCCGCGCAGCGCCGCGGCCGCGGTGACCAGCACGGCGACGATCGCGAGGAGCAGGCCCGGGAGCCGTACCACCTGCAGCGTCGTCTCGACCCAGGGCGACTGGATGCCGGGGCGGACGGTGCCGAACAGGATGCCGATCATCCGGGTGACGGTGTGGGCACGGTCCGGCCATGCCTCCAACGGCGAGAACTCGATCGGCGGTTTCGGGGCGCGGAAGCCGCCGAGCTGCTCGATCAGCCACAGGACGCCGTGGGACAGGATGATCGACGCGATGCCGGCCGCGGCCAGCCGGGCGTCGGGCCCGCGGGCCGAGCGGGCGAGCAGGGCACGGTAGGCGCAGACGACGATCAGCGGGGCCGCGCCGACGAACGTGATGAGGGGGTCACCCATCGCGCCCCAGGCGAGGACGATCGCGACGGCGAACGGCAGCCACGGACGGTCACGGGCCCGGTCGATCAGGAGCCAGGCGATGAGGAGCGGGACGGCGGAGCCGGTGTGGTTCGGCGACGAGAGCAAGGTCTGGTAGCTGTAGCCGGGGGCGGGCAGCACCACGATCGCGACGGCGATCGCGACGGCCAGCCAGCCACCGCCGACCAGTGCGCCTTTGAGCCGGGCGAGCGGCGGCACGGGATCCCCGTCCGCGGTGGCGCGGCCGGATGGGTCCGATGACGACGCGGTGGCGGTGGGCGACGTGGTTGCCGGGCCGGGGGAGTCGTGGGCCGTGGACGACGTGGCCGGCTCATCGGGATGGGCGGTGCCCGGTGCGGTGGGGGTTGCCGAGCGTGAGCGTGATGGTGCGGATCGGAGCGCCGCGGAAATGAATGCGTTGGGCTTGGCGGCGACTCCGGAGTGTGCGAGCCAGGCGGCGAAGCAGACGACCAGGGTCCAGGACAGGGCGGCGGCGATGTGGATCTGGTCCGTGGTCACGCCGGTGACGAGCTGGATCAGGCCGTACTGGATGAGCTCCGTGGGATAGAACGACACATCGGACAGGGTCCAGCCGCGCAGCAGCAGGTTGCCGTGGAACAGATCCCAGGCCTGGAGGGCGTTGCTCGCGCCGTCGCTGTTGACGGTGACGGCGCGTGACATCCGCAGGTACGCCAGGAACAGTACGAACGCGGGAACGACCAGGATCACGGGCCACCAGCGGCGCAGCGTCACGCGACGCCCCAGTCGGCGAGCACCTCGGCGGTGTGCTGGCCGGGCAGCGGAGGAGCGGACGGTAGCGCGGTGGTCGCCGACCGGGGCGCCGTGGTCGCCTGCGGTGACGCGTCAGCCGTCGCCGGCGGTGGCATGGCAGCTGTCGGCGACGGTCGCCTGGCAGCGGTCGCCGGCGGTGGCGTGATGGTCGCGGGCGAGGCCGGCCAGGGAATGAAGCGCGGGGCCGCGGCCGGCTGGGTGACGCCGTCCGCCGTGACGAACGTGCCGCGGGCGGCCAGGTGCGAGTCCTGCGGGGCCTCGGTCAGTGACAGGACCGGCGCCACGCAGGCGTCGGTGCCGTCGAAGACCGCCGCCCACTCGTCACGGGTCTTCTCGGCGAACGCGTTCGTCAGGCGGGTCCGCAGCTCCGGCCAGCGCGCCACGTCGAACTGGTCCGGGGCGTCCGTCAGGTTCAGGCGGGCGACGAGGTCGGCGAAGAACTGGGGCTCCAGGGCGCCCACGGCGACATACCGATCGTCAGCGGTCCTGTACACGTCGTAGAACGGAGCGCCGGTGTCGAGCAGGTTCACGCCGCGGTGGTCGCTCCACAGACCGGCCGACAACAGACTGTGCAGGATCAGGCTCAGGTGGGCGGCGCCGTCGACGATCGCCGCGTCGACGACCTGGCCACGGCCCGTCGCCTCGGCCGAGCGCAGGCCGGCGAGAATGCCGACGACGAGGTACAGGGCGCCGCCGCCGTAGTCGCCGAGCAGGTTCACGGGCACCTGCGGCGGGCCGCCGGCGCGGCCGATGGCGTGCAGGGCGCCGGACCGTGCCAGGTACGTGATGTCGTGCCCGGCCGACGAGGCGAGCGGTCCCTCCTGGCCCCAGCCGGTCATCCGGCCGTACACGAGCGAAGGCCTGCGGGCGAGCACCTGGTCGGGGCCGACCCCGAGCCGCTCGGCAACCCCGGGCCGGAAGCCCTCGATGAGCACGTGGGCACGCTCAGTGAGAGACAGGACGAGCTCGACGCCCTCGGGTGTCTTCAGGTCCGCGGCTACCGACCGTTTCCCACGGTTGGTGAGGTCGCCGGCGGGCGGCGGGGCGATCGGCGAGGCGGGGCCGGGACGGTCGACGCGCACCACGTCGGCGCCGAGGTCGGCCAGCAGCATCGCGGCGAACGGGCCAGGGCCGATTCCAGCCAGTTCCACGACGCGCACACCGCGCAGCGGTCCTTCGCTCATGCGAGGAAGGTACCGGTCGATCACTCGGCGCGTGCGAACGGCACGGGTGCGTCGTAGCCCCGCATCGGACCCGTCCCGCGGATGGCGGGTGCTCGCCCGGCGCATGCGGCCGGGGTCAGATGCCCGGTCAGCGCGAGGACCTGACCGCCGACCTCCGCCTCGCCCTCGGCGCCGATGCGGCAGCCCTCGTCGGTGAGGGAGGCGAGCACGGCCCGGCCGTCGTACGGCGAGGGTGCGCGCCGGACCAGCCCGCGCTTCTCGGCCCGGCACAGCCGGCACTGCTCACCGATCGTGACGATCGGGCCACAGCGCTCGACTGGGTGCAGATCGGCTCCGTCGCCGGGCCCGTCATCACCCCTGCCGTCCTACCTGCTCCGCGCGGCCAACGTCGCGATCATGGACAGGGGACAGGGGACAGGGGTCGGTGTCCACGCGGAACATCGTCGCCGCCGAACTGCCGGCGCTCGCCGCCGGCACGTTCGCGATGAACCCGGTCACCGTCGCGCTCGCCGACGTGACCGAGGCCTGGACCGCCGCCGCCGAACCGGGCCGGCGGGTCGTGCTCGTTCCCTGGACCGCCCTCGTGTGCGGCTTCGGCGCCGCGATCAAGGCCGACGGAGGCCCGCAGCCCGCGCGGATCCGGCGGGACCCGGAGCGTGCTCGCCCTCCCGCCGCGCCAGATGCGTCTCGGCGGCCTGATGCAGGTCGATGTCGTGGACCAGCGCCCTCGCGGTGTCGTCGTCGAGCTCCCCGCGCGTCACGGCGTTCACCACCACGGTCCGCTGCGCGTCGAAGTCCTCCGTGCTCGGCGCCTTACCCGGCGTGACCGCCGTCCAGATGAGCGCCTCACCCCGCTCCAGCAACGCCTTCGCACGGTCGCGCTCACCGTGTGTGTCGATCTTCAGGCGGCGGACCAGGGCCCGGATCGTGGTGCCCTGGATGAGCAGCGTGCCGAGCGTGACGAACAGGGCGATCGCCTGGATCGCGTCGCGGCCCGGGAACTCCTCGCCGTTGTGCAGCATCGGCGGGACCGCCGCGGCCGCCGCGAGGGTCAGAATGCCTCGCATGCCCGTCCAGCCGACGATCCACGACTCGCGGGGCGTCGGCGCGCCGAGCGGGCCCTGCCACTCGCCCGACGACTGCTGCCGCCGGCGACGACCCTGCATCCGGGCCTGCACACGCCGCGTGACCTTCTCGCGGAACCGGGCATCGGTCTCCATCCGGCGCACGAACGCACGGTGGCGCAGGTCCCACCACCGGAACATCACCCACACCGCGGCGAGCCGGAACGCGATGACCGTCACCAGGAGTACCGCGCTGGCTACCAGGGTGATCGTCAGGCCCGGCTTCGCCGAGGCGTGCGCGAGATCGGAGATGACGAACCGCAGCTGCAGGCCGATGTAGGCGAACACGAAGGTCTCGAGCAGGAAGTCCAGCACCGGCCAGACCGCGTCCTCCTGCAGGCGGGTGCGATGCGCGCCGGGGTACTGGTGCTGCGGGTCCAGGGTCGTGTTCGCGCTGAACAGGAACGCGCAGCACACGACGGCGAGGATGCCCGAGGCGTGGATCTGCTCCGCGGTCAGGAACGCGGCGAACGGCAGCAGCAGCGCCAGCGACGTCTCCAGCACCGTGTGGTGCAGCCGCGGCCGCAGCCACAGGGCGATCGCCGCGAACACCGCGCCGATGATCAGGCCGGTCACCGCCGTGTACGCGAACAGCCCGAACGCGTTGTCGAACAGCGTCTCCTCGGCCCCGGCCGCGGCCGCCGCCAGCCCGAACAGCGTCAACGCCGTAGCGTCGTTGACCAGTGACTCGCCGGTGAGGATCGCCGACACCCGCCGCGGCAGGCCCAGCTCGTCACCGTGCGAGACGGTCGTGATCGTGTCCGGCGGGGCGAGCACCGCCCCGAGCAGGAACGCCGCCGGCAGCCCGAGCACCGGCATCAACCAGTTCCCGACCAGCCCGACGACCCCCGCCGTCAGCACCACCAGCGTCACGCCCAACGTCAGGATCGGCCGCAGGTTCTGCGTGAACCCGGAGAACGACGCGTTGCGGGTCGCGGAGTACAGCAGCGGCGGCACGACCACTGCGAGGATGAGCTCGCTGTCCAGTTCCAGCCGCGGTACCCCGGGCAGGAACGACGCCGCCGCGGCCAGCATGACCACGACCAGCCCCGGCTGCACCCCCCTGCGGTGCGCGAACGCGGATACCGCGATGCCGCCGAGGATGATGAGCAGCAACTGGACACCGTTCACGAGGAATCACCCTAATGGGGTAGGTCAGCCGGTGCGCATGAACTCGTGTGCGCCACGTAACCGGGTGTGCAGGAGCTTCACCGCCAGGCCGGTGTCGAGCCGGATGTCACCGGGGCGTCCCGAGCTGCTCGCGCCACGCAGTGTGTCCACGCCGAGCCCGTCGCGTTCGGCGACGAGGACGCCCAGGTCGTACCGGCTGACCGCATCGGCCCCGGCGACGTGGATGATCCCGTGGAAGTCGCCGGCGCCGATCTCCAGCAGCGCGTCGGCGAGATCGTCGACGTGCACCGGCTTGCGGATCTCGTCGGTGAACAGCGCGCCGTCGACCCGGCCCGCGATCAGGTCGTACGTGAGCTGCTCGTGGCCGCCGTTGCCGTAGCCGACGATCAGCGACGTGCGCACGACCGCGGCCCCGGGCGCGATGGCCCGCACCGCCGTCTCGGCCGCCGCCTTCGCCGCGCCGTACGGGTAGATCGGGTCCGGCCGGTCCGCCTCCGTGTACTCACGCCCGGCGCGGCCCGAAAAGATCGCGTCGCTGGACACGTGCACCAGCCGGACCCGGTCGCCGCAGGCCAGGGCCACGTTCGCGGCACCGTCGGCGTTCGTCACCCAGTCGTTGCGGTCGCGCCCGGCCGCCGTGTGGACCACCAGGTCCGGCTCGACGGCGTCGACGACGTCACGGACCGCGTCCCGGTCGCGGATGTCGAGCCGGATCGGGCTGATCGCGGGGTCGGCGCCGCCGCGCACCGCGTCGATCCAGGGCCGCACATGGGTGCCGAGCACGGTGTGACCCGCGGCGACGGCGAGCGCCGCCACCCGTTGCCCCAGGGAGCCCGTCGCTCCGGTGATCAGGATTCGCGCCATGGGCATCAGTAGTACCGCAGAGGTACACGTGAATCGCTCCGTGGCGTGACGTGACCGGACGTGTCGCGCTCCTACCGTCCCGCCATGACAACCGCACGTGACCGCGCCGTCGACGCTCTGCGCGCCGTCGCCATCCTCGGCGTGGTGCTCGGCCACTGGCTGGTCACCGCCCTCGTCGTCGACGACGGCACGGTCCGGGTCGCCAGCCCCCTGCGCGCCGTCCCGGCCCTCGCCCCGGCGTCGTGGCTGTTCCAGACCCTGGCGCTGTTCTTCTTCGTCGGCGGGCTCGTCGCCACCCGGCGCGCCGGCGGTGCGCACCCCGGGCACCGGGCGTGGCTGTCCGCGCGCCTGCGGCGGCTGTTCCGGCCCGTCCTCGTGCTCATCGCCGTCTGGAGCGTCATCGTGATCGCGGCGACACTGTGGGGGTACGTCGAGCCGGACGGGCTCGCCGCCGCGCTGCGCTCACACACGGTGCTCAAGCTGGTCGCGTCGCCGCTGTGGTTCCTGCTCGTGTTCGCCGCGCTCACCATGGCCAAGCCGATCGTCGGGCGGCTCCACCCGGCGTGGCCGCTCGCCGTGGTGGTCCTCGTCGACCTCGGGCGGTTCGGGCTCGCCGCGCCGGCCTGGACCGGCTGGATCAACCTCGCGGCCGGGTGGCTGGTGCCGTTCTGCCTCGGCGCGGCCTGGTCCCGCGGCGCGTTCCGGTCCCGCTCGAGCGCGTGGGCGATGATGGCCGGCGGCCTCGCGGCGACGGTCGTGCTGGTGCGCTGGTTCGGCTACCCCGTGTCGATGGTCGGCGTACCGGGGCAGGGGATCTCCAACCTGAACCCGCCCACGCTCGCGGCCGTCACGTTCGGTATCGCCCAGTGCGGCCTGGCGCTCCTGGTGATGCCGATGCTGCGCCGGGTCATGCTGCGCGAGCGGCCGTGGCGGGCCGTGACCGCGGTGAACCGCTCCGCGATGACACTCTTCCTGTGGCACCAGACGTCGCTGCTGGCCGTGTCGCTGCTCGTGCCCGGACCGCTCGCCGGGCTGCACACCGCGCCGACGGGGCCGTCGTGGCTGGCCGACCGCGTGGTGTGGCTGCCGGTGTTCGCGCTCGTCCTGCTGGCCTGCCGAGCCCTGTTCCACCGGTACGAGCAGCAGCCCCCGGCACCGACGGTGACACCATCACAACCCACGGCACCGGCGCCGAGCCGGTGACGACCCGGGTTCAGCGGGCGCGGACCGTGCCCGTCCAGGCATGCAGGGCGAACCAGGCCGGCAGCGCGCGGCGCAGGTGCTCCGGCCCGAGGACACGCAGGCCGCCGTCGCGCTGGGCGTGCTGCCAGGACACGTCGCCGCGCCAGACCTCGGTCAGGCGGCGAAGCGAGCCGTGCACCGTCACCGAGACCTCGTAACCGGGATCGGCGTCGCACACGTCGGCCTCTCGGGCGGCGATCACCATCCACCAGGACCGCATCGCGCCCGGCACGTCCGTGAACTCGAAGCGCACCACCGACCGGCCGTCCGGAACAGCGTCGTGGTCGACCTGCCGGTGCATGTCCCACAGCAGCAGCTTCGGGTCCAGGTCCGCGTCGCCGAGCTCGCCGACCCAGCGCACGCCCCACACCGCGATCGCCTGCACGATCGGGGCCAGCTCGAGGCCGGCGGCCGTCAGCACGTACCGGCCGTCGACATTGCGGATCAGCCCCGCCACGGTCAGCGTGTGCAGCCGCTTCGACAGCAGCGCCGGGGACATCCGCGGCAGGCCGCGACGCAGGTCGTTGAAGCGGTCACTGCCCGCCATCAGCTCGCGCAGCACCAGCATCGTCCAGCGCTCGTCGAGCAGCTCCATCGCCTTCGCCACCGGGCAGAACTGGTAGTAGCCCGCACCCATGACCCGCAGCGTAGGGCCGCGGTCGCCGGCCGTCAGGGTTTTGTCTCGAAGGTGTCGCAGCGGGTGGTGATACAGATCTAGTACTAGTTCGCCCACTCGGCGTCGACCTAGCGTGCGCTCATGACCACGCCACTGAAGGACAAGCACCGTGCGATCTGGGCCTCCGGCGACTACGCGGCCGTGGCCGCCGACATCATCGCGAGCCTCGGGCCGATCCTCGTCGAGGCCTGCGGCATCGGGCCGGGGCAGCGAGTGCTCGACGTCGCCGCCGGCACCGGCAACGCCGCCATCCCCGCCGCCCTCACCGGCGCCGAGGTCACCGCCAGCGACCTCACGCCACGGCTGCTCGAGATCGGGCAGCGGCTCGCCGGCGAGCAGGGCGCCAAGCTGACCTGGACCGAGGCCGACGCCGAGGCGTTGCCGTTCGGTGACGCCGAGTACGACCACGTGATCTCCTGCGTCGGGGTCATGTTCGCGCCGTTCCACCAGGCGGCCGCCGACGAACTCGTCCGGGTCTGCCGGCCAGGCGGGACGATCGGGCTGATCAGCTGGACGCCGGCCGGGTTCGTCGGGCAGCTGTTCGGGGCGATGAAGCCGTTCGCGGCCCCGCCGCCACCCGGCGCGCAGCCGGCGCCACTGTGGGGTGATGAGGCCCATGTCCGGGCGCTGCTCGGCGATCGAGTCGAATCCGTGCGGGCGCAGACACGCACGGTGCGCGTCGAGCGCTTCGCGGAGCCGGACGGATTCCGCGAGTACTTCAAGCGCAACTACGGCCCGACGCTCGCCGTCTACCGGCTCCACGCCGAGGACCCGGCGCGCACCGCCGAGATCGACGCGGCGCTGGACGAGCTCGCGGCCCGGTTCCGGGCGCCCGACGGGTCGATGGAGTGGGAGTACCTGCTGCTCACGGCCTGCCGAGTGTGACGCGGCCGCGTCGCTCGGCAAGGCATCAAGCAGATGGCTCGGGTCCGCGTCGGTTGCCGACCGTCGCTCCCGCCAGACAAATGGGCGGTCCCGAGGGCCTTCGGCCAGAGGGGACCGCCCAGCCAGGTCCGCGTTGGCAAGGGCAGATACCACCGCGTGCCCGACGTCAAGGGCAAGGGCAACCACGCTTCGGGAAAAGCGGCGGGCCGTGTCCGGTCGCCGCCTGCGGTCGAGCCGACTCGGCTGACCGGCCTCGGCCGTAGGCGGTGATGACGCCGTCGGCTCGCCCGGTCGGTTCGCCCGGTCGGCTCGCCCCTCCCGGCTCGCCCCGCCGGTTCGCCCTCCGCCACGTTGACGGAGAACGCGTTGCACGGGCTTGGGCGACGGGGCGGTTACTCGCCGCACATGTGCTGCGGCACGTCCACGCCGCAGCCGGGCTGCGGCTCACACGAAACTGCCCCGCGCCGATCCCGGTGAACGTCGACGGGTTGAGCACGGCCATCCCCCACGTACGGGGGTGACGATCAAGTCGCGGATGGTTGATGGTGCCCGTGCCGGGATGCCCTGGTGCCTGGCGGGCACCGTTAGTTACTCTTCGGTAGGTGAGCACTGAGGCTTTCGTTTTCGATGCCATCCGCACGCCTCGTGGCCGGGGGAAGAAGAACGGCTCGCTGCATGGCGTCAAACCCATCTCGCTGGTCGTCGGGTTGATCGACGAGCTGCGCCGGCGCAATCCCGGGCTCGATCCCGAGCGGATCGACGACGTCGTGCTGGGCGTCGTCTCGCCCGTCGGCGACCAGGGATCCGACATCGCCCGCATCGCCGCGATCGCCGCCGGGCTCGGGGAGACCGCGGCCGGCGTCCAGCTCAACCGGTTCTGCGCCTCGGGGCTCGAGGCGGTGAACATCGCGGCCCAGAAGGTGCGCGCGGGCTGGGAGGACGTCGTCCTCGCCGGCGGCGTCGAGTCCATGTCCCGCGTAGCGATGGGCTCCGACGGCGGCGCGTGGGCGATGGACCCGGAGACCAACCTGACCACCGGTTTCGTGCCGCAGGGCATCGGCGCCGACCTCATCGCGACCATGGACGGCTACACCCGCGAAGACGTCGATGCCTACGCTCTGGAGTCGCAGACTCGCGCTGCGAAGGCGTGGGCGGGCGGCTACTTCACCCGCTCCGTGGTGCCGGTGCGTGACCGCAACGGACTCGTCGTGCTCGACCGCGACGAGCACATCCGCGAGTCGTCGATGGACGGGCTCGGCGCGCTGCCCGCGTCGTTCGCCAACATCGGTGAGCTGGGCGGGTTCGACGCCGTGGCGCTGCAGAAGTACCACTGGGTCGAGCGCATCGACCACGTGCACACCGCCGGCAACTCGTCCGGGATCGTGGACGGAGCGTCATTGGTGCTGGTCGGCAGCGAGGCCGCCGGCCGTGAGTACGGCCTCACCCCGCGGGCGCGGATCGTCTCGGCGGCGGTCAGCGGCGCCGACCCGCTCATCATGCTCACCGGCCCCGCCCCGGCCAGCCGCAAGGCCCTCGCCAAGGCCGGGCTGACCGTCGACGACATCGCCCTGGTCGAGATGAACGAGGCGTTCGCCGCCGTCGTGCTGCACTTCGCCAAGGACATGGGCTTCGCGCTGGACCAGGTCAACGTCAACGGCGGCGCGATCGCGATGGGTCACCCACTCGGTGCGACGGGCGGCATGCTGCTCGGCACGCTCGTCGACGAGCTCGAGCGCCGCGGTGAGCGTTACGGACTGGCCACGATGTGTGTCGGTGGCGGCATGGGCATCGCGACGATCGTCGAGCGACTGTGAACCGGGGGAGCGACGTGGAGATCATCCGTTACGAGCGCGGCGAGGACGGCGTCGTCCTGCTCACCATGGACGACCCGGCCCGATCCGCCAACACCATGAACGCCGCGTTCACCGAGGCGTTCACCGCCGTGGTCGACCGGCTGTACGCCGAGCAGGCCGACATCACCGGCGTCATCCTGACCTCGGCGAAGAAGACCTGGTTCGCGGGCGGCGACCTCGATCTGCTCGGCAGCCTCGGCCCCGACCAGGCGGCCGAGATCATGGCGTCGACCACGCACCTCAAGCAGCTGCTGCGCCGGCTCGAGACGCTCGGCCGGCCGGTCGTCGCGGCGATCAACGGCTCCGCGCTCGGCGGCGGCCTGGAGCTGGCCCTCGCCTGCCACCACCGCATCGTCGCCGACGATCCCCGGGTCGAGATCGGGTTCCCGGAGGTGACGCTCGGCCTGCTGCCCGGCGCCGGCGGCGTGGTCCGCACGGTGCGGATGCTCGGCGTGACCGAGGCGCTCATGCAGGTACTGCTGAAGGGACAGCGGCACCGTCCGGCCAAGGCGCTCGAGGTCGGGCTCGTGCACGAGGTGGTGCCGGCCGACGCCCTCGTCGACCGGGCCCGGGCGTGGATCGCCGAGAACCCGCACGCCGCGCAGCCGTGGGACGTCCCCGGATACAAGATTCCAGGCGGTACACCCAGTAACCCCAAGTTCGCCGCGAACCTTCCGGCCTTCCCCGCCACGCTCCGTAAAGAACTCAAGGGCGCTCCGTATCCGGCCCCGCGCAGCATCCTCTGCGCCGCCGTCGAGGGCACCCAGGTCGACCTCGACACCGCGTTCGTCATCGAAGGCCGGTACTTCGTCGAACTCGCCACCGGCCAGATCGCGAAGAACATGATCAAGGCGCTCTTCTTCGACCTGCAGGCCGCGAACTCGCGCGGTGCCGGGAACATCACGTTCCGCAAGGTCGCCGTGCTCGGGGCCGGCATGATGGGCGCCGCGATCGCCTACGTGTGCGCGAAGTCGGGCCTCGACGTGGTGCTCAAGGACGTCACGCTGGAGGCCGCGCAGAAGGGCAAGTCGTACGCCGAGAGCCGCCGCCACGACCAGGCGCTCCTGGACCGGATCACCCCGACCGCGGACGTCGCCGACCTCGCCGGCGCCGACCTGGTCATCGAGGCCGTGTTCGAGGACCCGGGCCTCAAGCACAAGGTGTTCGCCGAGATCGAGGACGTCGTCGCGCCCGACGCGCTGCTGTGTTCCAACACCTCGACGCTGCCGATCTCCCTGCTCGCCGAGGGTGTCCGCCGCCGCGCCGACTTCATCGGCCTGCACTTCTTCTCGCCGGTCGACAAGATGCCGCTCGTCGAGGTCATCCGCGGCGCCGAAACGTCCGACGCGGCTCTGGACAAGGCCCTGGCAGTCGTACGGCTCCTGAAGAAGACGCCCATCGTGGTCAACGACAGCCGCGGCTTCTTCACCAGCCGGGTCATCGGCACGTTCACGATGGAGGGCCTGCGCATGCTCGCCGAGGGCGTGCCGGCCCCCTCGATCGAACAGGCCAGTCTGCAGGCCGGATATCCGGCACCGGTACTGCAGCTGATGGACGAGCTCACCCTCACCCTGCCACAGAAGATCCGCAACGCGACCGCCGCCGCGACCAGAGCCGCCGGCGGCACCTGGACGCCGAGCCCCGCCGACGAGCTCATCGGCCGGATGGTGGACGAGTTCGGCCGGCCGGGCCGCTCGGGCGGGGCGGGCTTCTACGAGTACACGGACGGTAAGCGAACCGGTCTGTGGCCCGGCCTGCGGGAGCACTTCTCGGCCGGCTCCGCGGCCGTGCCCTTCGCCGACATGCAGGAGCGGATGCTGTTCGCCGAGGCTCTCGAGACCGTCAAATGCCTGGACGAGGGCGTGCTGACCTCGGTGGCCGACGCCAACGTGGGCTCCATCCTCGGCATCGGCTTCCCGGCGTGGACGGGCGGGGTGCTGCAGTACATCAACCAGTACGACGGCGGCCTGCCCGGCTTCATCGCCCGCGCGGAAGAGCTGGCCGAGCGGTACGGCGAGCGCTTCACCCCGCCGCCGCTGCTGCGGGCCAAGGCCGCGGACGGCTCGACCTTCGTGTGACCGACGGGTCCGGGGCGTCCACACTTCGACGCCCCGGACCCACCGGCCGGCTTTGGACGACGGTGCACGCGCCGCCGCCCCCGCGGGGATTCCGGGCATGACGCACCCGCCCGTATCGTGGCGTGACGGGAATGTACGAGGAGTACAAGGAGATTCCCGCGGCGCTGCTCGCCCGGCTGCTCGAGCGACCCCGGGACAGCGCCTGGGTCGACGGTCTGCTGTTCGAGGAGAGCCTCTGGAGCGCGGCCGTGGGCGGTCCTTCGGCGCGACCGTCGCCGGGTGCCTGATCGGTCGCCGCGTCCCGGGCCGCCGCTGTCGGACGCCTTCCGAGCTCAGCGGATGCCGTCGCGTTCCGGGTCGCCCCGGCCGGATACCTCCGGAGCTGAGCGGATCAGGTCGCGGATCGCCGCCGCCAGGCCCTCGGGCTCGATCGCCTCGCCGGTGACCACGGCCTGCAGCATCGCCCCGTCGACCAGCGCGCTGATCGCCCGCGCGGCGGTATCCCCGGTCCGCGGCGCCAGCATCGCGTGCACCCCGTCGAGCCACGCCCGCGCCAATGGCCGCAACGCCGGCACGCGGGCCGCCGCGAGATACAGCTCGTACTCGAGCAGCGCCTTCGGCTGATCCGCCACGTACGCGGCGACCAGCCGGCTCAGCGCCCCCGCCGGATCGTCCGGCTCCCGCTCGATGGCCGCCCGCCAGTCCGCGAGATCTGCGGCAACCGAGTCGCTGACCAGCGTGAGCCCGGCCGCGATCAGGTCCGGGAGGGTGGGGAAGTAGTACGTCGTGGCCCCCAGCGGCACCCCGGCGCGGCTCGCCACCATCCGATGCGTGGTCTTGCCGACCCCGACCTCGGCCACCACTTCGACGACGGCCGCGGCGAGCGCTCGCTTCCGCCCCTCGGGGTCCCGCCGCGCGTTCACCACGTCCGCTCCCTCGTCGCCTTCGGGTGTTACCACCGTGCCGTACACGCCGCGGCTCCGATCCCCTACCACCGTGCCGTGCCCGCCGCGGCTCCGACCGGACGCCGGCCGCATTCTCCGCAGTGGTTGGATCGAATCGGTCGAGCGAGCCGGCCCGGGTCCGGGGCACCACCGCTCGTGTGCGCGGGATCAGCCGGGCCACCCGGGGTCCTGTACCGGCTCGATTTGACCACGAGGCTCGGCGCGGTCAGTGCGCCCCGCCGAGGTTCAGCACCACAACGCCCGCGATCACCAGCCCGACGCCGAGCACCTTCAGCAGGCTGAGCGGCTCCCCGAGGAACATCGCCCCGATCGCCACGATGGCCGCCGTCCCGAGCCCGGACCACATCGCGTACGCCACCCCGACCGGCACCACCTTCACCGACTGGGCCATGAACAGGAATGCCAGCGTGTAGGCGACGAGCACGCCCAGCGTCGGCCACAGCTTCGTGAACCCCTCGGTGGTCTTGAGCAAGCTGGTCCCGGCGACCTCGACGGCGATGGCCAGGCCCAGCATCACGTACGCCACGGAAACCTCCCCAGATCACGTGGACTTGTACGATCGTACTAGTTTGCGGGAGGCCCCTGCGAGGCTCGCGAGTCGCGACGCCGGCCGCGCGGGTGGGCGTTTGCGGCGACCGCATCCGCTCCGGTCCGCCGCGGCACTCGCCGGTCCGCTGCGGCACTCGCCGGTCCGCCGCGGCACTCGCGGGCGGGAGGTGGCGATTACCGAATAACCGCATTACCGGTAATCGCAATGCCGGTAATTCGATCCCAGTTACTGAGCGTAGAACTGCTTGCTCGTCAGGCCGGCCCGGAGCCGCTCGAGTCACCCGCTTGCGAGCGCCTCGACGACTTTGCCGCTTTCGCCGCCTTGGTCGTCCGGCCCGAGGAGCCCGACCCTCTGGATTGTGCAGGAGCCGGCGCCGTCGTAGGGGGCGCGGTCGGGATCGACGCAGGCTGACCTGCATCCGGCTGCTTCGCCTCCGGCGACCCCGGCTTCGAGCCACTGGCTCCAGTGCTGCCCGATGCCTGGCCATCGGCCGGAACGCCCGGTGACGTCGCATCGGCGGACGTGGACTCGTCGCCCTTCGGTACGCTACCGCCGGTCACCGCCCCGGCCTCGGCCGCGGAGGTCGTTGCGGTGGCCGAGACGTCCGCCGCCCCTGTGCCCGCCGGAGCCGCCGCCGTGGTCAGCGGCCCGGTCCTGGTGGCTGAGGCCGCCGAAGTGTCCGGGTGCGGCCGGGCGGCCGCACCCGCCCCGGCGGCCGCGTCGGCGTTCGGCGCGGTCTCGGTCGGCGAGCCGGCCTGAGTGGCCGAGACCGCCGAGGTAGTCGGGGTCTGCGAGCCGGCCGGCGGCGCTGCTTCCGGTTGCGCGGCCCCACCACTGGCTGACACGACTCCACCACTCGCTGACATGGACCCGGCCTCGGTGCCGGCCGACACCGTGGAGCCGGTCGCCACCGCAGGGTTGGCCGGGCTCTCGGTGTCGACCGTGGCCACCGCGCCTTCGGCACCAACGACACCGCCGCTCACCAGCAGCGCACGTCGTCGCCGCCGCGAACGGATCACCGCGAACACCCCGACGGCGATCATCAGCACACCCAGCATCCCGATGCCGATCACGATCCGGGTGATGTCCTGCAGCGTCAGGCTCTGCAGAAACGACCGATCCACGGGCTTGGGTGCCTGCGCCTGCACGGTCGGTGCCGCAGACGGTGCAGGCGCCGGGGCATACGGTGTGTACCGCAGTATCGAGCTCGCCTTCGGCTGATCCGACGTGGTCACGAACTCGGTGCCGTCACGCGTGTAGGTGATGCCTTCACCCTGCGGCTCGCTCGGCAGTGGCGTGATCCGCGGCGCCGACCCGCCCGTGATCGCATCGACCACGTTACCGTCCGTGACGTCGAACTCGTACGCGTCGGCCATCGTGCGCACCACCGCACGCTTGCCGTCCGGGCTCAGTGCCGCACCGGTCACGACCGAGGTGCCCAGGATGCCGTACGGGTTCGTCGTCCCCGTCGCCTGCGGCCGGAACGAGCCGGCCCGCGTCAGCGGCGCCGGATTGGCGTTGTTGGCCGGCAGCGGCTGCGTGAGCGTGTACACCTCGCCGACCGGGTCCTTCGTGATGATCACCGGGCGGCCCTCACCGTCGATGATCAGCGCCTCCGCGTCGCGGGCCTTCCCGTCGGGGTACGCCAGGCGGTGAATGACCGGCGTGTTCTGCCCCGGTGCGAGGCTCCACAGCGCGATCGACGAGCGCCGGTTCCCGGAGCCGCCCGTCAGCGTGGTGTTGTCGCCGATGTCCGCGACCCACAGCGTCCCGTCCTTCGCGACCGCGAGGTCCTCCGGGTCGAAGGCGCTGCTGGGGTACCCCACACTGCGCGTCACCGCACATTGCTCGTTCAGGAAGAAGATCTTCTCCCGCGACCGCTCCACGTTGCTGTCGTTGATGACCGCGTAACCGTCCGCGGTCGCCACGATCCCCGAAATCTCGGTCAGCTGCGGGTCGCTCATCGTGCACACATAGCTACCCGGAATGGACGGGCCGAGGTTCCGGTTCGCGGAGCCCGACGCGCTCGGCCCGGGGCTGGGCGCCTTCTGCAGGACCGGCGATCCGAACGCCGCCGCCGGACTCCCGAGCGCCACCACCGCCGGCGCGACCACCAACAACACGGACGCCCCGATAGCGCCCCCGACCCGCTGCAGCATGCGCGACAGTGTCGCAGACACGCCTGAGAAACCGGCCACAGCCCGCCCCAAATCCGATCATGCCCACCCGGTCCGCCACTCCCCGGCGACGGACCGGCCGACGTCAGTCCTGAGAGAGACGAGTCGCGACACCCGGACGTTGCAGTCCGAGCCCGAGGCATTCACCGTAGTCGTGGCATCGCCCGCCGTTGACGTCCCCGTCCATGCGCCACGCAACGAGACGCCATCAGCGGAGCGCGACGCTCCGACTACCGGTGCTCGATGCAAGGCCGTCGAGGCGGCCGCGGCGGGTGAACCGGGCCGGCCGCGGTGGGCGAGCCGGGTGAGGCGGTGAGCGAGCTGGGCCTCGCCCACTCCTCGACCTCGGCCTTGACGGCCGACGCAGAGCGCGGAACGGCAAAGATTGGCCGCGGTGGGCGAGCCGGGGGTGAGGCGGTGGGCGAGCTGGGCCGGCCGCGGTGGGCGAGCTGCGCCAGCCAAGGTGGGCGAGCTGGGCAGGCGGTGGGTGAACGGCCCGGCCGCGGTGGGCCGATTTCGCTCACTCCGCCAACTTGGCTCGCTCCGCCGGCATGGCAAGCAGCGGCCGAAGTGGGTCAGATCGCAGCCGGAGCGGACGCGGCTGAGGTGGCCGCCGCGTCGGTCGGTAGCTTCGACGACACCGCCGTCCCAGTCGGTCGCCCCGAAGATGCGGCCGTGCCAGGCAACGGCTCCGACGACAACGCCGTCTCAGTCGGTCGCTCCGAAGATTCGGCCGTGGCAGACGGCGGCTCCGACGACGACGCCGCCGCGCCGGTCGATAGACGCGATGGCGCCGCCGGGGGAGTCGAACGCAGCAGGAGCGCCGCACCCGCGATCGACGCCGCCAGCAGGATCGCGCCAATGGTGAAGGCAAGCCGGTAACCGTCAGTGAGCGCGACCGGCTCCGTGCCGCCCTCGCGCAGGTGGGCGTCGGTGCGTGACGCGGCCACAGTGGACAGTCCGGCCACCCCGATCGCCATGCCCAGCTGCTGGGTCGTGTTGAACAGCCCCGATGCCAGGCCCGCGTCGTCCGGGCGCGCGCCCGACATGCCCAGCCCCGTGATGGCCGGCAGCACCAGGCCCCCGCCCGCGATGAGCAGCATGACGGGCAGGAGATCCGTCGCGTACCGGGCCTCGACCGGCAGTCTCGTCAGCCACCCGAGCGCCGCGGTGAGCAGGACCAGGCCGGCGATGAGGATCGTGCGCTCGCCGTAACGGTGGATGAGACGCGCCGACACGCCCAGTGACACGGTGGCGATGGCGAGCGCGGCCGGCAGCATCGCCAGGCCCGTCTGCAGCGCCGAGTAGTGCAGCACCCGCTGCATGTACAGGGCGATCAGGATCTGGAACGAGAACATCGCGCCGATCATCAGGATCTGCAGCGCGTTCGCGCCGGCGACCTGGCGTGAGCGCAGCACGCGCAGCGGCATCAGCGGCGTTCGCGCCCGGGCCTGGCGCAGCACGAACGCGGCCAGCAGGACGGCGGCGGCGCCGGCGGTGAGCGGACGGTTACCGCTGGTCTGTACCACGGCGTAGATGCCGGTCATCAGGCCCGCCGTCACCAGGAGTGCACCGAGCACATCCGCTCCGGCGCGCAGGCCGAGGCCGCGGTCGTCCGGCAGGTACGGCACGGCGAGCGCGAGCGTCGCCACGCCGATCGGCACGTTGATGAGGAAGATCCAGTGCCAGCTCAGGGCGTCGGTGAGCACGCCGCCGAGGACCTGCCCCAGGGACGCTCCGGCCGCGCCGGTGAACGAGAACACGCCGATCGCGCGCGCCCGTTCGCGCTGCCCGGGGAACAGGGTCACGAGGATGCCGAGGCTGACGGCGCTGGCCATCGCGCTGCCGACGCCCTGCAGGAATCGGGCCGCGATCAGCATCTCGGGGCCGGTGGCCAGGCCGGCGAGCACGGAGGCGGCGACGAAGACGACGGTTCCGGCGAGCAGGACCCGCTTGCGTCCGAGCAGGTCACCGAGCCGGCCGGCGAGCAGCAGCAGACTGCCGAACGCGATCAGGTACGCGTTGATCACCCACGTCAGGCCCTCGGGCGTCAGGCCGAGGTCGCGCTGCATGACGGGCATCGCGACCGTGACGATGCTCCCGTCGAGGATGACCATGAGCATGCCGGTCGCGAGCACGGCGAGCGCGAGCCATCGATTCTGTCTCATAAGCCCGACCGTAGCAGATCGTCTGCAACAGAACTATCTTCGAGTGGACGAATCCTGAGGGTGACGCCGCGATGGATCACACTTCGGCCGGCGGGCCTGACCGGCAAGGAAAGTGAGAGACGCGGCCGCGATCGACGACGACACTGCGCCGCGTCGCGCCGGGGTGCCCGGCCGGCGGGGCGAGCGCGACCTGGCAGCGGCCACCGCCATGCCGGCACCGAGGTCCTCCAAGGCCACCAGCCCACCGGCGGCGAAGCCCGGCGACAAGCGGCGTCAAGCTCCACGCGCCCCGAGCGAGTTCGGCAACCGTCTTCACGGCGCTCGAGATCCCCCTGTGACCGCAACGGCCGTCGCGGCCCGTGAGCAGCATGTCACTGACGAGCGCGGCGTACGCCCTGCGCCTCGACCGGCGTCGCCAGGTGACCCTGCGTCAACCGGGTCAGTGCCCGCACCAGCACCGCCCGCTCGTCCTCCGGCAGCGCGTCCAGCACCGCGGCGTGCACCGAGTCCGCGATCTGCTGGCTGCGGGCCGCCATCTCCGCACCCTCCGGCGTGACCGCGATGATCCGGGCGCGCCGGTCGGTGCTCGAGGGCCGGCGCTGGGCGTACCCGGCCTTCTCGAGCGCGTCGACGGTCACCACCATGGTCGTCTTGTCCATCCCGCCGATCTCGGCCAGCTGGATCTGGGTGCGCTCCTCACCCAGTGCATGCGTGAGCACGCAGTGCATCCGCGGCGTCAGGCCGATCTCCGCGAGTGCCGCCGTCATCCGGGTGCGCAGCACGTGACTGGTGTGATCCAGCAGGAACGACAGGTCGGGCGTGAGCGTGGCGGCCATGCCACCAGCATAGATACCCGGGTGACGGTACCTGTTCCGGTCGATGCCCCGGCCAGCGCCCACGTCAGAGGGTGCGGGGATGCTCACTGTCGGGTACCGGCTCGGGATCGAGAGCGCGGACGCTGCCGTTCGACGGATGCCCGATCCACGCGGCGCGAGCGGTCCGAGCGGTCCGAGCCGCATCCGAAGCGCCGCATCGACGACGGCATGGCGCCACTCGGTGACGGTGAGTATCCGGTCACGCACCCGATCACCGCGGGCCCGCCGCCGGAGGCCAGGGCGCGGGCGCGGTCCTGCTGCTCGCGACCGCCGTGCGCAGCGCCGCCGGACCTGGCGTGACCGCCGGCGAGCGCTACCTTGGGCGGGGCGGGCCCGACGGTTCGCACGGGGGGCCGCCGGGACGCTAAAGTAGAGCGTTCGGGCAAGAAAAAAGACGCCACCAGGGCGTCGATTGCTACATGTTAGCCGACTGGAGAGCGGATTGTCAAACCCATCCGACACAGCCGACATCGTCGAGGAGCAGGGGCGTCTGGACACGCTCTACGGGCACCTCGACCGCCTGCGTGAGGAGGCGTCGGGGCAGCTGACGAGGACGTTGCTGCAGACCGGGGGCACGCCCGCGGACCGTTCGCACCGCGACTCGCAGACGGCGCTCTACTCGGACCGGATCGCGCAGTACAGCGCGGTCGAGAACGGGCTGTGCTTCGGGCGGCTCGACTTCGCCGGGGACGAGGTCCGGTACATCGGCCGGATCGGGATCTTCGACGAGGAGAACGACTACGAGCCGCTGCTGATCGACTGGCGGGCCCCGGCGTCGCGGCCGTTCTACCTGGCCACCGCGGCCGCGCCGGACGGGGTGCGCCGCCGCCGGCACATCCGCACCGCGGGGCGGACCGTGACCGGGCTCGACGACGAGGTGCTGGACCTCAACGAGGCCCACGCCACCGGCCGCGGCGCGCACGACGGGGTGACCGGCGAGGCGGCGCTGCTGTCCGCGCTCACCGCATCCCGTACGGGCCGCATGCGCGACATCGTCGAGACCATCCAGGCCGAGCAGGACCACGTCATCCGGGCCGACCTGGGCGGTGTCCTCGTCGTGCAGGGCGGCCCCGGCACCGGCAAGACGGCCGTCGCGCTGCACCGCGCCGCCTACCTGCTCTACACGCACCGCCAGATGCTCTCCTCGCGGGTCGTGCTCATCGTCGGGCCCAACGCGACCTTCCTGCGGTACATCTCCCAGGTTCTGCCGTCGCTGGCGGAGACCGGCGTGCTGCTGGGCACCATGGGCGACCTGTTCCCGGGCGTCGTCGCCGACCGGGAGGAGCCGGCCGACGTCGCCGCGATCAAGGGCCGGGCGGAGATGGCCGAGGTGCTGGCCGAGGCGGTGCGGGACCGGCAGCGGGTGCCGTCCGAGCCGATCACGCTGCACCTGGACCTGCTCGACGGCGGCGAGGTCGTGCTGGAGCCGGCCGTGATCGAGGACGCCCGCGAGCGCGCCCGCCGCTCCGGCAAGCTGCACAACCTCGCCCGCCCGACCTTCGACACCGAGATCATCCACGCGTTGTCGCTGCTGGTGGCGGACACGATCGGCATCGACCCGTACGCCGACGATCCGCTCGGCGGCGACGACGCCCCGGGCGACCCTCAGCTGCTCGACGAGGCCGACCTCGCCGAGATCCGCCGCGAGCTGCGCGGCGAGGCCGAGGTGCTGGGTGCCCTGGACTGGCTGTGGCCGATCCTCACCCCGCAGCAGCTGCTCGCCGGGCTGTTCGCGTCCGACAAGCGCCTGGCCGCGGCCGGGGCCGACCCCCGGCTCAAGCGCGCCCCGCGGGAGGGGTGGACGCCGGCCGACGTACCGCTGCTGGACGAGGCCGCCGAGCTGCTCGGCGAGGACGAGACCGTCCTGGAGATCCTGGCCGAGCGGCGGCGACGGCAGCAGATCGCCTACGCCGAGGGGGCCCTGGAGATCGCGTTCGGGTCGCGGTCGATCGACGTCGAGGACGAGGACGACCCCGAACTGCTCTCCGTCACCGACCTGCTCGAGGCCGACCGGCTCGCCGAGCGGCAGGACGAGGGCGAGGCGCTCACCCCGGCCGAGCGGGCCGCCGCCGACCGCAAGTGGGCGTTCGGGCACGTGATCGTCGACGAGGCCCAGGAGCTGTCGGCGATGGCGTGGCGGCTGCTCATGCGCCGCTGCCCGAGCCGCTCGATGACCGTCGTCGGCGACGTCGCCCAGACCGGCGACCTCGGCGGCGCGTCGGCGTGGGGCGACGCGCTCACCCCGTACGTCGGGGACCGCTGGCGGCTGCGCGAGCTCACCGTCAACTACCGCACGCCCGCCGAGATCATGTCGGTCGCCGCGCTGGTCCTCGCCGGGATCGACCCGGACCTCGAACCGCCGCGGTCGGTCCGTCAGGCCGGCGTCGAGCCGTGGGTGCGCGGCGTCGGCGAGTCCCGCCTCGGCGACGCGCTCGCCGAGGCGGTCGAGCAGGAGGCCGAGGCCGCCGGCGAGGGCCGCCTGGGGGTCATCCTGCCCGGAGGGATCTTCGATGATCTGGTACCGCATGTGCGAAAGGCAGCCCCCGACGCCGCCCTCGGCGAGGAGCCGGACCTCACCACCCGGGTCGTCGTGCTGACCGTCAAGCAGGCGAAGGGCCTCGAGTTCGACGGCGTCATCGTGGTGGACCCGGAGCGGATCGTGGAGGAGTCGCCGCGCGGCGCCAACGACCTCTACGTGGCCCTGACCCGCGCGACGCAGCGGCTCGGGATCCTGCACCCGGGTTCGCTGCCGGACTCGCTGCACGCGGTCATCGGCATGTGATCGGGGAGGGGGAAGTCGGGAGCGTGATGGGTCGGACTCCAGCACGCTCACCGAACCGAGAGGAGCCTAGCAACCGCTGCGCCGCCCTCTCACCGGAGGTGGCAGGTCATCGGCGGACGCCGGGAAGTGGCCGGATTCGTTCACCGGCCGTCCCCGGCGCCGCCGAGGTTCTCCGGTGCGGGTGGGGGCGCCATGCCCGCCGGTCCACCACGCTCCCGGATCGGTGGAGACTCAGGCGTCGTCCTTGCGGCGCCAGGAGTCGACGTACAGCGCGATGAGGACCAGCACGACCACCGCGAGGCCGAGTATGATCCAGACGAATACGGCATCGCCCCCCATGCGGTGACGGTACCGGGACAACCCCCCGCGGGGCGTCGCACGCACGAGTGACAGCGGGCTTGATACGGTCCGCTGCGATGACCGCGCAATTCGTGCTCGACAACACCACCCTCGGCCCGGTGCCGCTCACCCCCGAGATCCGGCTCCGGCTCGCCGACGAGGCGATTGAGCTGTGGGAACGGACCGAAAGTGATCAGGGCGCGCAGATGCCCCCGCCCTTCTGGGCGTTCGCGTGGGCCGGCGGGCAGGCGCTCGCGCGGTACGTCCTGGACCACCCGGACCTGCTCGCCGGCCGCAGCGTGCTCGACCTCGCGGCCGGCTCGGGGCTGGTCGCCATCGCGGCGATGAAGGCCGGCGCGGCGAGCGTCACCGCGGTCGAGATCGACGAGCTCGCGGTCGCCGCGATCGGGATCAACGCCGAGGCCAACGGGGTCGCCGTCACCCCACTGCTCGCCGACGTGCTCGAGCGCAACCCCGACGCCGAGGTGGTCCTCGCCGGGGACGTGTTCTACAGCCGCGAGATGACCCGCCGCATGCTGGACTACCTGCGCCGGGCGGCCCGCGGCGGGGCGACGGTCCTCGTCGGCGACCCCGGCCGCGCCTACCTGCCGCGCGAGCACCTGACGCTGCTGGCCGAGTACGACGTGCCGGTCCCGCAGACCCTCGAAGACGCCCCGGTCAAGCGCACCACCGTGTGGTCGGTCAACCCGTAGCCATGACGATCCCCGAGCGCCGCACCCCGCCCGGCCTGCCCGCCCCCGCCGACGGGTCCGCGGACTTCACCGAGGCCTGGCTGGCCAACCGGCGCCTGTCCGCGCACACCCGGGCCGCCTACCGCCGCGACGTCCACCAGTTCCTCGCCTGGTGCGCCGGGCGCGGCCTGGACCCGTTGCGCGCCTCGTTCCTGCACGTCAACGCGTACGCCCGCGACCTGGAGACCACCGTCGACGGCCGCACCGGCCGCGTGATGGCCCCGGCGAGCGTGGCCCGGAAGCTGTCGGCGCTGTCGAGCTGGTACGCGTTCCTGCTGCGGCTCGAGGCGGTCGCGGCCAACCCGGTCGGCGGCGCGGACCGGCCCCGGGTGAACCGCGACGTGTCCGCGACCGTCGGGCTGGCCGCGGCCGAGGTCGACGCGATGCTCGCCGCCGCCGACCGCCTCGACGGCCCGACCGCCGCCCGCGACCGGGCCATCCTCGCCCTGCTCGCCGACCTCGGCCTGCGCGTCGGCGAGGTCGTGGCCCTGGACGTCGAGGACCTCGGCGCCGAGCGCGGCCACCGCACCGTGCGCTTCACCGGCAAGGGCGGCAAGGCGCGGCGCCGGGCGCTGACGCCGGGGGTCATCCGCGCCATCGACGACTACCTACCGCAACGCGGCGACGCCCCAGGGCCACTGTTCGCCACCGCGACCGGCGGCCGCGTCGACCGTCACGCAGTGTTCCGCCTCGTGCGCCGCCTCGCCCGGGACGCGGCGGTGCCCGCCTGGGAGCGCCTGAGCCCGCACTCGCTGCGGCACGCGTTCGCGACGACGGCCCGCGACGAGGGCGTGCCCCTGGAGGACGTGCAGGACGCGATGGGCCACGCCGACCCGCGCACGACCCGCCGCTACGACCGGGACCGCTACAACCTCGACCGCGACCCGGCCCACACGCTCGCCGCCGCCCGCGCGAGGCGAAGAACGTAGAGCAGCTTGCTCGGGCCCGCGTCACCTGCGGACCGTCGCTCCCGCCAGGGACCCCGCTGGGGCCCAGCATTCGCCGGCCCGAGCGGGGCGACGTCCGCGGTGGCAAGAACGGACCACGCCCGACGAGGCGGGACAGTCCCCGGCCCCGCGCCCGGACCGGCGATCGCGGCCGCGCGGCGGCACTCTGCGTCGGCGCCGGTATCGGGACCGGCGACCAGGCCTGGCCGGCCCCCACGCCGCGCTCGTGACCACGGTCGGCCCCGGCCCGGCCACGCCGCGCTCGTAGCCACGGTCGGCCACGGCCGGGAACGCGGCATCGGGATCGCGACCAGGCCTGGCCGGTCCCCCAACGCCGCGCTCCTGGCCACGGTCGGCCACGGCCGGGAACGCGGCATCAACCGGGAACGCGGCATCGACCGCGCCATGAGCAACGCCGCCCTGAGCGTCGGTGCACTTCCTCGCCACCGCGCCGCCCGACACCGACACCGAAGGCTCCTGGCCGCCGTACGCCGACACCGGACGCCCCCTGGCCGCCGCCTGCCGTCGCCGATCGCCCGTCGCCCGGCAGCCGTCGTCACCCGTCACCCGCCGTGGTCTCGCCGGTGGCGCTGCGGCAGCGCCGGCGAGCCCGGGGGTAGGCCGTCGCCGCCCATCGCACACCGTCGCCGTCCGCCGGTGCCGACGGTCGCGGCCGCGCACGTGGTCCGCCGGGCCGCGGTGAGCGCGTCGACGACGACCACGGGCAGCGCCGGCCGCGCCGGCCGGACCAGGAGGGCGAGGTGTCCTTGCTCTTGCCACCGCGGACCCGGCTGGGCGGTCCCCTCCGGCCGAAGGCCCTCGGGACCGCCCATTTGTCTGGCGGGAGCGACGGTCTGTGACTGACACGGACCCGAGCAAAGCACCCGCTCTTACGCCACGTTGAGCAACTGTTCGAATCCGGCGTGCAGATCCGCCGAGATGTCCGCGTTGCCCAGGCGCCGCAGAATCCACAGCGACGCCAGCAGCGCCGGCCCCTCGTCGCCGTGCTCGGCCGCCCACGCGGCGTGCTCGAGCAGCAGGGCGGCGGTCAGCGCGTGCCCGAGCCGCAGCGCCAGCTCCCGCGCCCCGGCCACCACCCGCGGGTCGCGGGGGTCGGCCGCGGCGGTCGCGAGGTCCGCGGCGAGCCGGGCCGTCGCGGCGGCGAGCGCCTCGGCCACGCCCGGTAGCCGGTGGGTGGCGGCATCCGCGGCCGCGGTCAGTCGATACAGCAGCGGCTTGGCGCCGTCACCCGACGTGAGGGCTCGCAGCACGTCGACGGAGAGCACGTTCGTGGTCCCCTCCCAGATCGGCAGCACCTGGGCGTCGCGCAGCAGCCGCGGGATGCCGGTGTCCTCGACGTACCCGGCCCCGCCGAAGCACTCCAGGTATTCGCTGGCCGAGGCGACCGCGAGCCGCCCGGTCGTGAGCTTCGCCAGGGGGGCCGCCAGCCGCAGCTCGGCCGCCGCCGCGGCGTCGCCGTGCTCGGCCCGGCCCAGCAGCGCGAACGAGTGCGCGGCCAGCGCGAACGCCCCGGCCGCGTCGACCGCCAGGCCGCCGAGCGTGGCCCGGTGCAGCGGGTTGGCGGCCAGGACCCCACCGGCGACGGTCCGCTGCGAGGCGTAGGCGAGCGCGTACTCCAGGCCACGGCGCATCCCGCCCGCCGCCGCGGCCGCGTTGTGCAGCCGCGTGACCACGACCAGCGTCATCATCGCGGCCAGGCCCGGCTGTCCCGGGTCGGTCAGCGGATGGGCGGCGACCCCGTCGAGGCGGACCTCGCCGGTCGGGACCGCGCGCGTGCCGAGCTTGTCCTTGAGCCGCAGCACCTGCAGCCCGGGCGCGGGGGAGCGGCCGTCGGCGCCGTAGCGCGGCACCAGGAACGGCACCAGGCTCCTGCTGCCGGGCCCGGCGCCCTCGGGCCGGGCAAGCGCGACCGCCATCGCCGAGTCGATCGCCGAGCAGAACCACTTGTCGCCGGTCAGCGCCCAGCCGCCGGCGCCGTCGGGGCGCGCGGTGGTGCTCGAGCGCGCGATGTCGGAGCCGCCCTGCGACTCGGTCATCCACTGCCCCGACGTGACCGCGACCGCCGGATCGGTCGAGACCAGCCGCGCCAGCCACTCGCCCTGGGCGCCGGTCTGCGTGAGCAGCGCCGCGGCCCCGTCGGCCATCGCGACCGGGCACGAGAACGTCGCCGACTCCGGCCCCCACACGTGCAGCAGCGCCTGCTGCACGACCCGTGCCCCCGGGCCCCACGTGTCGCGGGCCTCGGGGAGGTACGGCAGCGCGACCACGGCGTGACGCGCCGCCGCCGCCCGCTGCGCCTGCCAGCCGGCCGAGGTGTCGACCCGCTCGATCCGCTCGCCCCACCCGTCGAAGCGGGTCAGCGTCGGCGGGTGCGTCTCGGCGTCGTGGTGCGCGGCGCGCAGCGGCCCGAGCACCTCCGCGGACAGGTCCGCCAGGCGCTGCTTCACGGCCGCGTGCCCGTCCTCGCCCAGCAGCCGGTCCAGCCAGCTGCGCAGTTGCGGGTCGGTAGTGTAAGGGTCACGCAGCGTCGGCCCGGTCTGCACGAATCGCGTCATGGCTGACACGTTACCGTCCGGTACGGTCGCGCTCTCGTTGCGTGGGAGCCGCGATACTGGTACGCGTGACCCTCCGCATCGACACAGCCCAGCGCCGCGCCCGCCTCGCCGTGCGGCACGGGCTCGCCGGGCCGGTACCGCCGGGGAAAACCCCTGAGGACGTCGCCGCCGAACTCGTCGCGCTGCACGCCACCGACCCGGCGACCGTCCACCTGTCCGTCGCGGCGCGCCTGCACCGGCCCCTCGTCGCGACCGTGGAGGACGCCCTGTACGAGCGGCGCACGCTGCTGCGGATGCTCGGCATGCGCCGCACGATGTTCGTGGTGCCCTCCGGCTTCGCCGCCGTCGTCCAGGCCGCCGCGACCCGGGCGGTCGCGGCCGAGCAGCGGCGGCTGCTCGTGAAGCACCTGACCGAGGCCGGGGTCGGCGACGCGGCCTGGCTCGACGACGTCGCCGAGTCCACGTTCGAGGCCCTGCGCCGCCGCGGCAGCGCGACCGCGGCCCAGCTCGCCGCCGACGAGCCGAGACTGCGCAGCCTGCTGGTGTTCCCGCAGGGCAACCAGTACGTGACCAGCCGGGTCCTGTTCCTGCTCGCCGCCGACGGCCGGATCGTGCGCGGCCGGCCCCTCGGCACGTGGATCAGCAGCCAGTACGCGTGGTCCTGCCTGCCGGACTGGCTCCCCGAGCCGATGGCCGACCTGGACCCGGCCGAGGCCCGCACCGAGCTCGCCCGGGCGTGGCTGGCGCGCTTCGGCCCCGGTACAGCCGCCGACCTCAAGTGGTGGACGGGCTGGACGATGACGCACACCCGTGCGGCCCTGCGTGCGCTGGAGGCCGTCGCGGTCGAGCTCGACGGCGGCGAGACCGGCTATGTCCTGCCCACCGACACCGCCCCGGTCGACGACCCCGGCCCCTGGGTGGCGCTGCTGCCCGGACTGGACCCGACGGTCATGGGATTCCAGGAGCGGCAGTGGTACCTCGGCCCGCACGCGCCGGCCGTGTTCGACCGCACCGGCAACGCCGGCCCGACGATCTGGTCGGACGGCCGCATCGTCGGCGGCTGGGCGCAACAGCCGACGGGCCGCATCGCGTGGGAGCTGATCGAGGAGGTCCCCGCGTCCGTGCGCAAGGCCGTCACCCGGGCCGCGAGCGAACTCGAAGGCTGGCTGGGCGACGCCCGGGTGACTCCCCGGTTCCGGGCCCCGCTCGAGCGGAAACTCGCGGACCCCGCCGGTACGGTCGTCGCATGACGGTGATCTGCTGGGCGCTCGCCGGACTGGCGAGCGCCTACACGGTGGTGCGCGCGCTGGGAGCCGAACGCGGCACCCCGCTGGTGCAGTTGATCACGTACACCCCGTACGCCGCCGTGGGCGCCCTGCTCCTGGGCTCGCTGGCGCTCGTCGCCCCGGTGCCCGGGCTGATCCTGGCGGGCTGCGGGGTCGTGCTCGCCGCCCTGGTCGCGCCGCGCCTGGTGCCGCGCCGCCGGCCGGTCGAGGGCGTGCGGCTGCGGGTGATGTGCGCGAACCTGCTGTACGGCCGCAACGCCACCCCGGCGTTCGTCGACCAGCTGAAGATCGACGACATCGACGTCCTCGCGGTGCAGGAGCTCACCGCGGACGGCCTGGCCGCGCTCCACGACGCCGGCATCGACGCCCTGCTGCCGCACCGCGTCGTGGCCCCCGCCCCGGGCGGCGGCGGCTCGGGCCTGTTCAGCCGCCACCCGATCACCGGCCCGCAGACGAGAACCCTCGAGGCGATCGCGATGTGGCAGACGGCCGCGACGGTCCACGTGCCCGGCGCCGGCCCGGTCCTGATCGAGTCCGCGCACCCCTACCCGCCGCGGCTGGGCCGGGTCGGCATCTGGCGCGACCAGATCGCGGCCCAGGCGACCCCGTCCGCGGACGAACCGCCGCGCGTCCTGCTGGGCGACTTCAACGCCACCCTCGACCACGCGGTGCTGCGCGGCCTCCTGCGCGCCGGCTACCGCGACGCGGCCGCCGAGCGCGGGCGGGGCCTGACGCCGACGTGGCCCTTGCGCACCGAGACCCTGCCGTTCTGGACCCCGCCGATCACCCTGGACCACGTGCTGGTCGACGAGCGCATCGGCGTGCGCGAGTTCGGCTCCCGGCCCGCGGGCGAGAGCGACCACCGCCCGGTCGTCGCCGAGCTAGTCCTCCCGCCGGCGTAGCCGCCGGGTCAGGGCCCACGCGTCCGCGACCGGCCCGAGGTGCGTGAGCTTGTCCGGGTTGATCACGACGCGGATGGTCCGCACGCGGCCGTCGAGGACGTCGAGCGCCATCGTGTGCAGGACCCGCCCGTCCCGGTCACGCGCGACGGCACCCGGATCGCCGTTGACCTCGCACGGCTCGAGGGTGATCGCCGCGCGCGCCATCCGCGGGAAGACGGTGGCCAGCAGCCGGGCCACGTGCTCGGCGCCCGCGACCGGCCGGGTCAGCTGCGGGGCCTTGCCGCCGCCGTCGCCGACCACGGCGACATCGGCGGCGAGCAGCGACTGCAGCCCGGCCACGTCCCCGACCCGCAGCGCGGAGAAGAACCGGGCCGCGAGGGCGGCCCGCTCGCCGCGATCGGCGGTGAACCGGGGCCGCCCCTCGGCCATGTGCCGCCGCGCGCGCACCACGAGCTGCCGGCACGCCGCCTCCGACCGGCCGACGGCCGCGGCCACCTCGGGGAAGCCGAAATCGAACACCTCCCGCAGCACGAACACGGCCCGCTCGAGCGGGCTGAGCCGTTCGAGCAGCAGCAGCGCCGCCGTGGACAACGAGTCCGCGAGCTCGGCGGCGCGCTGCGGGTCCTCGTACGGGTCGGTCAGCAACGGCTCGGGCAACCATGGCCCGGCGTACGTCTCCCGCCGCACCCGAGCCGAGCGCAGCACGTCGATCGCGATGCGGGTCACCGTCGTGGCCAGGAACGCCTTGACGTCACGTGGTCGGGTCGGCGTCGCGGCGTACCGCAGCCAGGCCTCCTGCACCGCGTCCTCGGCCTCGCCCACGCTGCCGAGCACGCGGTACGCGATCGAGAACAGCAGCCCGCGCAGCCCCTCGAACTCCTCGGCCCGATCCACGTCAGCCGACCTGCGCCCACACCACGAACGCGGCCAGCCCGAGATACACGAAGTTGAGCCCGGCGAGCCCGACCTCGCCCCGCCGCCCGTGCGTGACCGCCGCTCCCACCATGAGCACCATCCAACACCCGGCGGTGACCGCCGGGAGCACGAAGTACCCGGCCACGGCGCACAGCTCGAGCACGCCGAGCGTGCGCACGAACCACCCCGGCGCCGCGCCGGTCCACCCGGCCCCGTGCATCGAGGCGAGCTTCGCCTTGGGCACGAACGTCTTGGTGACGCCACCGGTGAGCGCCACGAACGCGAGGATCCACTGCACGATGTTCATGCCCTCGTGACGAGGCAGCCGCCCCGCCGGTGACATCGCCGTCACGGTGATTGCGGGGCTCAGCCGATCAGGTCGTGGACGATGGCGGTGACCTCCGCAAGGCGGCTGTCGGCCCGGCGGCGCTGGTGGCGAATCCACTGCTTGCCCTCGGCGGCGACGCCCTCCAGCACGTTGAGCGTGTGCGGGAGGCCCGAGGCGTCCATGGCGACCGCCGACAACGTCCAGGGATCCTCGCCCGGCTGCAGCGACTCGTCGCTCGCCTCGGTCACCGCGACCCGGATGGGCTCGCCGTTGACGAGGGTGAGTTCGAAGGTCTGCTGCGCCCTGGCCAGACCGTCGATGCGAACCGCGGCGACTGCGTCGAACCGGTAGTTGAGCCGCTGGGTCCGTGCGGATGTGCCGTGGACGAAGTCGAGGTCGATGTCGACCTGCCGCACGCCGTCGTCGGTCAGCAGGAACAACAGCAGCCGGTAGCGGGTGTACCGCCACGGGCCGCCGGTCACTCGGGCTCGCCGGTAGGAGCGGCCCGGCGCCTCGATGAAGGCGTGCGCGATCACCTGGCTGGGCCGCAGCCGGTACTGCCGCATCGTCTCGTCCACGAGGACCTTCCGATCACACTCCAGCCATGCGGCGACCTGGGCGTCGGATGGCCGCCGGGAGAGCCTCAACTGCCAGCGCTCGTACGCCGCCCACCGGGCCGCGAGTTCCGACTGCTGCTCCTGCGCATCGGCCCGCGCCCGCCGGAACTCGCCGGCGATCCGGAACCCGGCCCCCGGACCGGCGGCCGCGCACAGGATCGCGAGCAGGACCGACAGCGACCCGGTCACCGGGGCCGCGACCACGGCGGCCGGCGCGACCGTGAGGCCGGCAATGACGGCACCCACCAGTCCCGCGACGCACACCGCCCTGGTCAGCGGGGCCGGCCGCAGCGTCGCACGGTAGGCCGTCAGGGTGCCGTTCTCCCATCGGCGCCGGACGTCGCCGACGAGGTACCGGATCAGCCAGGCGATCCGGTCGGCCTTCACCGGCTGCTCGCGGTAGATCTCGACCAGCTCGTCGCGCAGCTGCCGGCGGATCCCGGCGGTCGCCTCCTCCCAGTCGGATCGGGTGGCGCCGCGGGGCACGTACCGGCTGAAGTACCGGTCGAAGGCGCGATCGACGCTGCGGGTGAAGCTGTTGCCGGCCTCACGGGGCTCGCGGGGGCGCGGCGGCTGGCGCAGCGCGGCGTCCTTGGCGCGTCGCCGGGTCGTGTGGAAGTGCCAGTCGGCGCCGGCGTACAGCGCCGCCGCGGCCGACACGACGAACACCACGAGGGCGAGCAGCGCCACGACGTCGCCGCTGCGCACCGCCTGCCGCCCGATCGTGCCGACTGCGACCGCCAGGCCGACGGAGCAGGCACCGGCACGGATCCAGTCGCCGGGCGCGGGGGCCGCTGGGCGGGGTGGACGCGCGCGTGGCGGCGCCGGTTTCGGCTGGAAGAAGGTCCAGGCACGGCCCTCGCGATCACGGGCCATCCGCTCGTCGGTGGCCCGCTGGACCGAGCGGTGCCACAGCTGGTCCTCCAGGGGGCCCTCGAGCAGCAGGCTGAGGTGGTCGAGAATCTTGTTGCGCTGTGCCGGTCCGAGGCTGTCCAGCTCCTTGACCACGAGGTCGGTCGCCGCGGCGCCGATCGAGTCGAGCAGGCGCAGGAGGGCCCGCAGCCCGGCCGTCCACTCGTCGGAGCCGCCCAGGTGGGGGATGCCTTCGCAGATCGCGGCGAGGCGGGTGAGCTCCTCGGGGCCGAGCTGGCGCAGCGTGCGCCCGCTGAGCAGGGCGAGCAGCCGGTGGAAGCGCACCTCATCGGTCTCGTACCCGCGGGTGATCGCCGCCTCGATGTGTTGGAGGGCCTGGGCGGGGATGCGGGCGTCGAGGTACCAGACGCCCTTGCGGAACCAGTTCTCGGCCGGCGCGTCCGGTGCGAGTTGATAGACGGTGATGTCGCCGTGCACCACCTCCGCCTGGACGCCGACGGTCGCGTCATCCTGGGCGATGTTCGCGGTCATGTGAGGCTCCGGACCGCGGCGATGAGCGCGGCCACCCCGGCGGCGAGCTCGGCGACCTCAGCCACCAGTCCGCCGAGGCGCCGCAGCGTGACGAGTAGGGTGCTGCGGCTGTCGGGGTTGTGATCGTGGACGCACTCGCCGGCGATCTTGAGTTCGGCCTCGGCCGCGGCGTGGGTGGGGCCGTCGAGTCGGCCGTCGTGGAAGGCCTGCAGGACGCGCTGGCGCAGTCCAGCGATCCCTGCCGCGAGATCGGCGGCGGGCGCGGGGGCTGCGCTGATGGTGATGCCGCCGTACACCTGGCCGGCCTGCACGCCGACGCGCGCGTTCCCGGTGGCGATGTTGGTGTTGGTCGTCTCCATGCCCGGGTGCTCCGTTCGGTGGTTGGTCGAGGTCGGTCCGGCGGCCCGGTCGGCGATGAGCTCCGCGGCGAGCGCCGTGGCGAACGCGGCGGCGTGGGTGGCGGCGCGGGGCTGCCACGACTGCCCATCCGAGGTCGTCTTCGTGCCGTCGGCGCGGTCGCTAATGCCGCGCACGACGACGACCGGCAGGGAGCCGTTGAGGTGGCCGGCCTGCGCCACGCCTGCGGCTTCCATCTCGATCGCGAGTGCGTCGTTGTAGTGCTGACGGACCCAGCGGGCCTGTTCGGAGACCGCCGAGTCGTGCACGATCTCGCCCGCGGCGATGGGGCCGAAGTGCACGGCCGGGACGGGGCCGGCAGGCAGGCCGGTCGCCCATCCGCCGGTGCGGATCAGGTGCTGCGCGATCTGGCCGGCGCCGTGCGGGACCTCCCAGGCGCGCGGGCGGGCCTTGAGTCCGTCGTCTTCACTGGTCCCGCCGTGGTAGGCGTAGATCTGCGATCCGACGACGACGTCGCCGAGGCGGATGCTCGGCCACAGCCCGCCCGCGACGCCAGCGAAGAGCACCGCGATCGGGTCGAACGCGGTCACGGCCCGTTCGGCGAGGACCGCGGCCGGATGGTTTCCCTTGCCGACGAGGCCGAGCGCGACGCGACCGCCGCCGTGCAGCCGGCCGATCTCGAAGCGTGTTCCTGCCGAGTGCCGGTGGACCCGCGGGTTGTCGAGCCGCGCCCGGACCGCGTCGTACTCGAGGTTCATCGCAGTGAGCACGACGACCAGGTCGGCGCTCATGCCCGGACCGCCGTCGCGGCCGGCCGGATGATCGGGGGATGGAGCCGGGAGCGGGGTCCGGGGCGGAACAGCCGGGCCGGGCGGCCGACGCCGGCGCTGCGCATCGGGCCGGCCGGGACGATGAACCCGTCGGCCCCCTGGACCTTGCGGTAGAAGTTGCGGCCGTCGAGCCGTACGTCCCACACCGCCTCGTACACCTCCTGCAGCTCGGCGATCGTGAACGTCGGGCCGCAGAACGCGGTGGCCAGTGCGGTGTGCTCCAGCTTCCCGCGGGCGCGTTCGACGCCGTCGCCGATGATCTGGCGATGGTCGAACGCCACCGGTGCGGCGCCGCCGAGGATGCGGTCGACCGGTGCCCAGGACGCGCCCGAGGCGTCAGTGCCGGCGGTCGGTTCGGGCAGGCGCGGGGCGATCGCCAGGTAGGCGACGGACACGACCCGGCCCCGCGGGTCCCGGCCGGGCGTCGCGTACACCCCGAGCTGCTCGAGGTGCAGCCGCTGCGCGTCGAGGTCGGCCTCCTCGCGCAGCTCGCGCCGCGCGGCCGGCAGCAGGTCCTCCTGGTCGTGGGCGAGGAAGCCGCCCGGCAGGGCCATTGCGCCGCGGTGGGGTTCGATGCCGCGCTCGACGAGCAGCACGCTGAGCCGGGTGCCGTGCAGGGTCAGGATGACCAGGTCCACCGCGAGCAGGACGGCCGGCGGCCGCCAATCATCGTGAGGCATGGATGGACCGTAGCCTTACTGTCAATCCGACGTAAAGTCCGTCGACTCCGCTTTCGCACGATGCGCGAAAGCGCCGCTACGGTCGGCCACGAGACGGCGATGGAAACGGTGGGGGCCGGCCTCACACCAGGCGGAGCTGGCCTCCGGCGCGGGCGGCCGGGCCCAGGTCGCCCGCGCGGTGGTGGCGCCGGCACAGCACCTGGTAGTGCACGTCCGCGGCCACCACGTCGTCGGCCGTGGTGTCGCCGATCACCACCTGGTCGCCCTCGCGGGCGATGGCCCCGTCCACGACCCGGGCGTTGAGGGTGCCGCTGCGCCCGCACCAGCACAGGACCTCGACCTGGACCTTCGTCACCTCGTCGGCCAGCTCGAACAGGCGCTGCGCGGCCGGGAACAGGCACGTGCGGAAGTCGGTGGCGAGGCCGAACGCGTACACGTCGACGTCCGAGTTGTCGACCAGGTCCGCCAGCTGCTCGATCTGCTCGACGGTGTAGAAGCTCGCCTCGTCGCAGATGAGGTAGTCGACGCGGATGCCGCGGGCCCAGCGGTCGCGGACCAGGGTGCGCAGGTCCAGCCCGGCCACGTCGACGGCGTCCTTGCCCAGGCCGATGCGCGTGGACAGCCGGCCCGGGCCCGCCCGGTCGATGGTCGTGAGGACCATGCCGTGGCGGCCCTGCCGGGCGTGGTTGTAGTCCATCTGCAGCGCGAGGGTGGATTTGCCGCAGTCCATCGGGCCGTAGAAGAACTTCAGCCGGCCCCCGCGTCGTGTGCGGGAGTCACCAGCGGCGAAACAGACGGTCGGGTCGGCGTCGGTTGGCGTCACGGCGCAGAAGCCTACTGGTTCGCCTTCTCGTCGATGTCCCGTAGGAGGGCCGCCACCTCGGCGTGTTCGGTGACACCCATCGCCTCGTACAGCTCCGCCGCCGTCTGCAGCCGCTGCCGCGACAGCCGCGGGTCGCTCGTGCACAGGCCGAGGCCGTGGTAGGCGCGGGCCTGCTCGTAGCGGTACCCGGCCCGCATCGCCCGCTCCAGGGCCCGCGCGTACTCGGCCTTGGCCTCGTCGAGCCGGCCCACCGCCAGCAGCCCGGCGCCGTGGTTGCTCGCGGCCAGGCAGGCGATGTGCGGGTCGAGGTGCGCCGAGTCGCGGGCGGCCAGCGCCAGCAGCTCCAGCGCCTCCTCGGTGCGGCCCAGCGCGACGAGACTCACCCCCAGGTAGCTGCGCGCCTCGCAGATCACCGCCATCCCCAGCTCCGGCAGGATCCGCTTGACGGTCCAGCGCAGCAGCAGCTCGGCGAGGTGGTGCTGGCCGAGCGCCTGGCGGATCACGGCGAGCTCGATGGCGCCGTTGAACGCCAGCTGCGCGTTGGAGGCCCGCCCGGCGGCCAGGGTCCGGCGGGCGGCGGTGAGCGCCTCGCCGGTGCGCCCGCGCAGCCGCAGGATCGTGGTGAGCGTCGTCCACTGCCCGCCGTAGACGATCACCTCGGCCGGGTAGATCGCCTGCAGCGAGTGCTCCAGCAGCTCGAGGGACTCGGTGAGGCGGCCGGCGAACTGGTAGACGGCGGCGAGGTTGGAACGCGCCCGGGCGCCCCATGTCGGGTGTTCGGCGATGAGCAGCAGGTGCCGGGCCGCGTTGTTCTGGTCGCCCTCGCGGGCGTAGGCCGACGCGAGATAGTTGTGGGTCATCGCGATCAGGCCGTCGTCGGCGAGGGCCTCGGCCGCGGCCAGGGCCCGGCGGTGCAGGTCGATGGAGACGTCGTTCATCGAGTTGCGGAAGAGGTACCCCCACATCGCCCTCGGCAGCAGGCACGTGTGCCGGTGCCGGCCGAGCCGGTCGGCGAGCTGGGTGACCGCGATCAGGTTCCCGATCTCCAGGTCGAGCCAGCGGCGGGTGCTGGCGAGGTCGGCGAAGCGGGGCACCCACGGGTGCACCTCGCCGACGTCGATCGCGCCGCGGGCCCGTCCGCCCTCCCAGGACCGGGTCGCCGCGGCCGCCCCCTGCAGGTAGAAGTCGAGCATCCGGTCGGTGGCCGCGTCCCGTTCGGGGTCCTCGGCGGCCAGCTGCGCGGCGTACTCCCGCAGCAGGTCGTGCAGCCGGAACCGGCCGGCGACGGGCTCGATGAGCAGGTGGGCGTCGACGAGCCGGCCCAGCAGCTCGTCGGCGTCGCGGATCGGCAGGTCGGCCAGGGCCGCGGCGGCCCGCACCGCGAACTCGCCCGACGGGTGCAGGCCCGTGAGCCGGAACAGCCGGGCGGCGGCGGCGTCGAGGGCGCGGTACGACAGCTCGAACGCGGCGTGCGGGGACCGCCCGTCGACGGTGAGGTCGATCGGGGCCGGGTTGGCCTGCCGGAGCCGGTCGGCGAGGTCGGCGACGCTCCACGACGGCCGGTGCGCGAGCCGGGCCGCGGCCAGCCGCAGCGCCAGCGGCAGCCCGCCGCAGAGCCGCACGACGTCGGCGACGGCCCGCGGGTCCTCCTCGGCCCGCCCGCCGATGACGGTCGTCACGAACCGGACCGCGTCGCCGTCGTCGAGCACGTCGAGGGAGACGCTGTGCGCGCCGTCGAGCCCGCCGAGGCGCCGCCGGCTCGTGATGAGCACGAGGCTCGCCGACGCGCCGGGCAGCAGCGGGGTGACCTGGGCCGGGTCGGCGGCGTTGTCGAGCACGACGAGGATCCGGCGCTGGGCGAGCTCGCTGCGCCACCGGGCGACCCGCTCGTCGGGGTCGGCGGGGATGCGCTCCGGGTCGAGGCCGAGGTGGCGCAGCAGCAGCCCGACCGCGTCGTGCGGGGCCAGCGGCGGGCGCTCGCCGTGCGCGCGCAGGTCGACGAAGAGCCGCCCGTCGGGGTAGCGGTCGGCGACGAGGTGCGCGACGTGCACGGCGAGGCTGGTCTTGCCGACGCCGGCCATCCCGTCGACGGTGAGCACCACGGGCACGTCGTCGCGGCCGGGCCGGGCGGCGCGCACCAGCCGGTCGACGAGGTCGTCGCGGCCGGAGAAGTCGGCGATGTCGCGGGGGAGCGTCCACGGGGTCGGCACGGGCAGGGCGCGGGGCGCCTGAGTGGCCGTGCGCTCGCTGGGCGCCATCCCGAGCAGGGCGGGCGGGCGTTGCTTGACGGCGGGTGGGGGTTGCAGCAGCCCCCGGTACAACTCCTGCAACGCCGCGCTCGGGGCGAGCCCCAGCTGCTCGTCGAGGGCCTCGGCGAGGCGCAGGTAGACCGCGATCGCGTCGGCGGTGCGCCCGACGCGGGCCAGGGCGCTCATGAGCTGCCCGTGCAGGCGCTCCCGCAGCGGGTGCTGCTCGGCGAGCCCGGTCAGCTGGCTGATCAGCTCGGCCTGCAGCCCCAGCTGCAGCTCGACGTCGAGGCAGTCCTCCAGCGCGCTGTTGTGCCGCTCCTCGAGGGCGACGGCGGCGGCCTGGACGCCGGGGCTGTCGACGCCGGCGAGGGCCGGGCCGCGCCACAGGTCGAGGGCGTCGCGCAGGTGTTTGCGGGCGGCCTGCAGCTCCCCGGCGGCCATCGCGGCCCGCCCGTCGGCGACGAGCTGGGCGAAGACGAGCGTGTCGAGCTCGTCGGGCTCGACGACGGCCCGGTAGCCGGCGGTGTCGGTCTGGATCGCGCCGGGCAGCTGCCGGCGCAGCCGGGACACGCAGGTGTGCAGCTGGGCGCGGGCGGTGGCGGGGGCGGCGTCGCCCCAGACGGCATCGACGAGCCGGGGCAGCGTGACGACCCGGTTCGGCTGCAGCAGCAGCATGACCAGCAGGACCCGGTCGCGGGTCGCGGAGATCTCCAGCCGCCGGCCGGCGACCTCGACCTCCAGCGGACCGAGCAGCCGGTAACGCACGACCGAACAGTAACGCAGGGTGTCACGTACACGACACCCGCCAGTCAGGAGCCCGTCAGAGCTTGGCCGGCGGCGTGTTGCCGGAGGCGACGATCGCGCGGCGGATCGGCACGAACAGCAGCACCACGAACCCGGCGACGAAGAACACCACGAGCGCGATGATCGCGACGCGGTAGCTGCGGGTCAGGTCGTAGGCGAGGCCGAACGCGAGCGGGCCGAGCCAGCTGGTGCCCTTGTCGGAGATCTCGTAGATGCCGAAGTACTCGCCCTCCTTGCCTTTCGGGATCAGCTGCGAGAACAGCGACCGCGACAGGGCCTGGCTGCCGCCGAGGACGAGGCCGATCCCGCCGCCGAGGATGACGAACGGCACCGCCTGCCCGGCCGGCAGGAAGAACGCCACGACGATGACGACGGTCCACAGCACCAGGCTGACCAGGATCGTCTTCCACGCGCCGATGGCCTTGGCGAGCCGGCCCAGCAGCAGCGCCCCGGCGAAGGCCAGGAACTGCACCATGAGGATCGTGGGCACCAGGACGCCGTCGGAGAGCTTGAGCTCCTCGGTGCCGTACTGGCTGGCCAGCGAGATGACGGTCTGGATGCCGTCGTTGTAGATGAGGTACGCGACGAGGAAGAACAGCGTGAGCGGGTACGCCCGCAGCCCCTTGAGCGTGCCCCACAGCTGCTTGAAGCCGTCGGTGAGCGGGTTGCCGCGCACGGCGCCGAGGTGCTCGTCGGCGACGGGCCGGTTGCGCAGGGCCAGCAGCGGGATCGTGGTGAAGCCGGCCCACCAGACGCCGGCGGAGACGATGCTGTACCGCGCCACCTCCCCGGTCGTCATGCCGAGGTCGGCCTTGAACAGGACCGCGATGACGTTGAGCAGCAGCAGGGTGCCGCCGCCGAGGTAGCCCCACGCCCAGCCGAAGCTGGAGACCTTGTCCCGCTCCTGCTCGTCGGCGATCTGGGGCAGGAACGAGTTGTAGACGACGACGGAGGCGCCGAAGGTGATGTTCGCCAGCAGGAACAGCCCGGCGCCGAGCAGGTACCGGTCGCCGGTGAGGAACAGCATCGCGGCCGTGGCCGCGGCGCCGATGTACGCGAACAGCGCCAGGAGCTGCTTCTTGCGCGGCGACCGGTCGGCGATCGCGCCCACGACCGGCAGGACGAACACGGTCAGCAGCACCGACAGCGACACCGTGTACGGAAACAGGGAGCCGGGGGCGATCGCGATGCCCAGGGGGTGGATCGCGGCGTCGTCCGGGCAGCCGGCGTCGGGGCACTTCGCCGCGGTCTCGGCGATGGCGGTCAGGTAGGGGCCGAGGAAGACGGTCACGACCGTGGTCTGGAACGCGGAGTTGGCCCAGTCGTAGAAGTACCAGCCGACCCGTTCACGGCGGGAGCTGAGCTCCACAGTGGACCCGCCGGTGGAACCGTCCTGGACCCGCGTCACGGCCAGATGCCTCGCTTCACGTAGACGTCACGCAACACCTCGATGTGATCGGTCATGATGCCATCTACGCCGAGGTCGAGGAAGTGGGCGATTTCCGCCGGGTCGTCGATGGTCCACAGGTGCACCCGCAGTCCCACGCGGTGGCAGTAGTCCACGAACTTGCCGGTGGCCAGGGTGATGCGGCCGTACCGCGGCGGGATCTGCACCGCCACGACGCTCTCGGCCGGGGTGTAGCGGCGGCCGACCTGGTAGGCGGCGAACAGCCCGGCGACCTCGCGCATGCCCATGGAGGTCGCGACGGCCGGCCCGGCCAGCCGGCGGATGCGGCGCAGCCGGGCGGACGAGAACGACGCCAGCAGCACCCGCTCGTGGGCCTTGAGCCGCTCCACGACCTCCAGCGTCGGGTGTACCGCCTGCTCGGTCTTGGTGTCGATGTTGAACCGGATGTCCGGGTAGGCGTCGAGGACCTCGTCGAGGCGGGGCACCGCGGCGGCGCCGCCGACGCGTTCGCTGCGCAGGTCCGTCCACCGTAAGTCGATCATCCGACCCGGACGTCCCAGGAGCCGCTCGAGCGTGTCATCGTGGAACACGACCGCGACCCCGTCGGCGGTGGCGTGCGTGTCGGTCTCGATATAGCGGTATCCGAGCTCGACGGCACGGGCGAACGCCGCTGTCGTGTTCTCGTCACCGGCTGCTGCCCCGCCACGGTGGGCGAAGCCCAGCGGTCCTGGGGCGTCGAGGTAGGGCACCTGCTTCACGCGGCCAGTATGCAGCGGTCTTCGGTCAACTTTGCGCAACGGCGGGTTACGGCAGGCTTGACGGCCGACGCAGAGCGCGCAACGGCAAAGGTAGGGTGACGCACATGCGCGTGCTCGGCATCGACTTCGGCACGTCGAACACGGTCGCGATGGTCCGCACGCCCGACGCGCGGATGCGACCGCTGCTGTTCGACGGTTCCCCCTTGCTGCCCTCTGCCCTGTACTTCAACACCGACGGGAAGGTCCTGGTCGGGCGGGACGCCGAGCGGAACGCCCGGCTCGACCCGGCCCGGTTCGAGCCGAACCCGAAGCGGCGCATCGACGACGGCGAGGTGTTCATCGGCGACCACCCGATGCCCGTGCCGCGGCTGTTCGCACACGTGTTGTCGCAGGTGAACGAGGAGGCCCGCCGGCAACTGGGCGCGGCCCCGGACGAGGTGCGCCTCACGCACCCGGCCCGGTGGGGCGAGCGGCGCCGGTCGCTGCTGCTGGAGGCGACCCGGATCGCCGGGCTGGGCACCCCGGCCCGGCCCGCGCGGCTGATCGCCGAGCCGGTCGGCGCGGCGTCGTACTTCACCGCCGTGCTCGGCTCGGCCGTGCCGGTCGGGCGCAGCCTGGCCATCTACGACCTCGGCGGCGGCACGTTCGACGCGACCGTGGTCCGCCGCACCCAGTCCGGGTTCGAGGTCCTCGCCGAGGACGGTCTCGCCGACGTCGGCGGCCTCGACTTCGACCACGCGATCGTCGAGCACCTCGGCAAGACGTACTCCGAGAGCCACGCCGCGAAGTGGGCGGCGCTGGCCAACCCGACCGACGCCTCGGACCGGCGGCTGCGGCGGATGCTCTACGAGGACGTGCGCGGCGCGAAGGAGATGCTGTCGCGGACCGCGTCCACCGACATCCACCTCCCGTCGATGGAGATCGACGCGCACCTGACCCGCGAGGAGCTCGAGACCCTCGTCAAGCCCTACCTGGAGCGCACGGTGGCGTGCCTGCGCCGGGCGATCGACTCGGCGCGGCTGCAGCCGAAGGACCTCGTCGGCATCTTCCTCGTCGGCGGCTCGTCGCGCATCCCGCTCGCGGCGCACCTCATCCACACCGAGCTCGGTGTGGCCCCGACGACCCTGGAGCAGCCGGAGACGGTCGTGGTCGAGGGGGCGCTGTGCATCGGCGCCGCGGTGCCGCCGGTCGGCACCTCGGGCACCCCGCGCACCATCACCCCGCCGCCGCCGCAGCAGCGGCCGATGCCGCAGCACACGCCGGTGTCGAGCGTGCCGGTCTCCCCGGCGGTCCGTCAGCCGGTGGTGCCGCAGGTGCAGCAGCGGCCGCCGGTCACCGCGCCGCCCGTGGTGCAGCGCCCGCCGGTGCAGCAGCCCGTGGCCCCGCAGCCGGTGTTCCGGCCCCAGCCGCAGCCGGTCGTGCAGCAGCCCGTCGTCCCGGCGCGCCCGGGGCCGTTCCCGCCGCAGGCCGCCCGGCCGGCCCCGGCGCAGCAGGACGAGGCGACCGAGCGCAACTGGATCGCCGTGATCGTGGTGGTCCTGATCCTGGTCGCGATCCTGTTCGTGATCCTGCTCTGGACCGCGCTCGGCTAGGGTCCGGCAACCACAACGCGGCATCGGTACCTTCCGCAGGTACCGATGCCGCGTTGGTGTCTGCGGGTGCTACTGCGGGGCCCAGTAGGTCGCGAGGCTGCTCGTGGCCGGGTCCTCGGAGCCCAGCAGCATGCTCCACGGGTCGGTGCCGGGCGGGACGTCGAGGTGGGCGTAGTCGGCCAGCCCCGCGGGCTCGGCCGGGCCGTGGTGCTCCACGGCCGGGTCGAACGCCGCGGACAGGTTGTGGTCGGGTCCGCCGAGCACGTCGGCGTCGGTCCACGGGAAGCCGTCGACGGGCTCGGGCGGGTCCTGCAGGTGCAGCTCCTCGGGGAACTGCACCTCGTGCCAGGCCGGGTCGTCGGCGGACGCGTCGACGTCGGGGTCGGCGCCGAACGCGGTCTCGTGCTGGTCGTGGCCCGTGTCGTGCTGGTCGCCGTAGTCGGGCTGCCCGTCGCTGAGGTGCGCCGGCGCGGCGTCCTCGGCCTGGACCTCCGCCTGGGTCTCGGCCTGGACCTCGTCGTGGCCGCCGAGGTCGTCGTGGCCCTCGTTGCCGTCGTGGCCGCCGTGGGCGTCGTGCAGCGACTCGTCGTACTCGGCCGTCGCGTGCTCGGTGCCGAGCGGCTCCTCGAGGTCGGAGCCGTCGCCGAGGTGATGGCCGGGCCCGCTCAGGTCGTGCTCGTCCCCGCCATAGCCGGCGTGGCCGGCGTCGAACCCGGCGCCGTAGTCCTCGGAGAAGTCGCCGTGCAGGTCGTGCCCGGCGTCCCCGCCCAGGTCAGCGGTGTCGGCGGAGTCGTCGCCGTCCGACCATTCCCAGTGCCCGTCCATCGGTCAGCCCCCTACGCCTCGGCGGCCTCGGCGCTCGCATCGGCCGGCCCGGCGGGCGTGAGCGCGCGGATGCGCACCAGCACCTCGTCGACCTGCTTGATGCGGGCACGGAGCCCTTCCCGTTCGGTGTTCAGCGCGGCCTTGCGCTTGGCGCGCTCGGCCTTGTCCTCGGCCAGCGACTTGTCGATGTTCGCGATGTGGGCGTCGAGCTGCTTGAGCCGCCGCTCGATCGCCTCGTCGAGGGCGAGGGTCAGCGCGTACTGCAGGTCGGTGAACCGGTTCATGATCTCGTCCGACAGGGCGGCGCGGGCCTCGCCGAGGACCTCCCGCAGCCAGGTGCGGGCCTGGACCTTGTCGGCCATGCTCTTGCGCTTGAAGATCATGTAGGCGCCGGCGGCGAGGCCGAGGCCGACACCGACGACGGGCAGCACGAGCCCGGCCCCGGCCAGGCCGATCGCGCCGAGCGCGCTGGCGCCGCCGATCATGCCGGGCACGCGGGCGGCCATCATCGCCATGCCGGCCGAGGACATGACGACCATCGCGCCCTCGCCGGACTGCTCGCGGCGCGGCTTGGTGCCCAGGGCGTGCCGCAGCCGCGCGTTGAGCCCGCGCAGCACGTGCTGCAGCTCGTTGGGGTGGAACACCTGCGCCAGGACGCGCTCGCCGACCTTGCGGAAGCGGAACTCGAGGTCGTGCGAGAGCCGGACGCTCAGCGCGTACAGCGCCTTGTCCACCTCGGCGGGCAGCTCCTGCATGTCGCCGCGGCCGCCCTTGTCGATCTTCTCCATGAACTGTTCCTGCAGCTGCGTGATGTAGTTGCGCAGCCGCGAGGTGGCCTCGACGCGGGCCCGCTGGGTCTCCGTGGACAGCGCCAGGGACCACTGCCGCGACTCGGTGCGCTTGCGGGTGGCGACCTGCGCGCGCTCCTCCTTGGCCCGTTCGAAGTCGGCCGGGTCCGGGTCGGTGGCCTTCATCCGGTCGCCCAGCTCCTGGTCGAAGCGGATGTACTCCGAGCGGATGCTGCGCAGCACGTTGGCCTGCTGCAGCAGGTGGCCCTTGGAGGCCAGGTCGATCAGGGCGTGCTGGAGCTCGGCGATGCGCGACTCGCGGATCAGCTCGCCCTGGGCCTCCTTGGGCATCTGCATCGCCAGCTCGGCCAGCCGCGCCGACACCGGATACCACGGCGCGGAGGCGAACCGGGGCGCGTGGGTCTGCAGCTGCCCCTTGTTGTCGTCGAGGATCTTGCGCCAGCCGGGGTAGGCGTCGACCTTCGTCAGCGCGAACAGCACGAAGTTGACCTTCTTGCTGGCCTCGATGAGGAAGTTCATCTCCGGCTTGGAGAACGGGCTGGAGGAGTCCACGACGAACAGCAGCGCCGTGGCCTTCTCGACCGCGTCCATGGCGACCTCGGCGTGCATCGAGTCGAGGCCGCCGGTGCCGGGCGTGTCGATGAGCGTCAGATACTGCAGCAGCGGCGCGGAGTGCTGGATCTCGATGCGCCGCGGCGGGCGCATCCCGTCGGGCAGCCGGCCCATCACCGTGCCCCAGTCGCGCAGGTCGCCCAGGCCGATCGGCACCGGGTCCTCGCGGCCGGGGATGTAGGCGCGGGCGCCGTGCTGCGCGTTGTGCATGAACTCGAGGTAGGACGCGGTGGCCACGGCGGCGTCGACCGGGGACAGGTTCGGCACGCCGATGAGCATGTTCGTCAGCGAGCTCTTGCCGCGCTTGGTCTCGCCGACCACGACGATCTTCGGCCGCTGCACGTCGCGGCGGCGCTCGGTGTCGATGTCGGCGGCCGCGTCCGGGTCGATCTTGCGCAGGTAGGCGAGGCTGCCCTCGACGCCGGCCTTGAGCAGCTTGCCCAGCGCCGCGGTCTGGTCGGCGGGCTTCTTCGGCGCCGCGCCGGCGGGTGCGTTGGGAGTCTGGGTCATCGTGGCTGCTCTCTGCGCGGCTGCTGCGTGGTGTGCTGACTGGGCTGCGGGACGGTCGGGTGCGCCCCGGTCGGGCCGCCGGCCGAGGTGGCGCGCCCGACCGTCGGGTGGGCTCCGGTGGCGCCGCCGGCGCTGCGGCCCGACTGGTACACGGTGACGATCGGGGCCCGCAGGACGCGCCCGTCGCGGTCGACGTAGCCGGGGACCTCGACGCCGGAGATCTGCCCGCTGAGGTTCGGGTCGTTGGTCGGGGTGGTGCCGCCGGCCTCGTGGTGGGCCGGGTCGAACCGCACCCCGGTCGGCTCCAGGACGGTGACGCCGGCCTCGTGCAGCGCGGCGCCGAGCCGGTCGCCGAGGGCCTTGCTGGTGACCCGGTCCCGCACGTAGATGGTGGCCTGCACCAGCGCCCGCCGGTCGGCTTCGGACTGCCCGCCGCCGCGGCCGGGCGGGGCCGACACCGGGGCGGTGGCCCCGCCGGAGCCCCGGGAGGACAGCAGGAGCAGCAGGAGCAGGGCCGCGCCGACGAACAGGGTGCCGGCGAAGGCGACGAGGGCCGGCTTCAGGCCGAACGTCTCCTGCGCGGTGCACGCCTGCGTGGTGATGGACTGGGCCTGCTGCGTCTTGCCGTCGGGCTGCTGCGGGGTGCCGCCGCCGCCCTTGATCGCGTCGCCGACCGCGTCGCTGACCGCGCCTCCGCCCTCGGCTTTCTGCGGGGCGGCGGCGCCGAAGGTCTGGGCGGGGCAGTTCGGCGCGCCGCCGACCAGGCCGGTCGCCGCGCCGGTGAGCACCGCGATGACGAGCGCCACGGCGACCGCGAGCAGGCGCAGGCTGTTGGAGGACATCTTCGGCTCCTGGGGGTGGGGGCCTCGGCTATTGGCCGTGCTGACCATAGTGCTGTTCCCGTGATTATCGGACATTTGCCCCTCCGCCGCGGATGCGCTGGGAGAGCAGGTAGAAGCCGCGGTGCGCGACGAGCGCGACCCGGGACTGCGACGGGCTCGCGCCGGCCACGGCGTAGGCGCGCCAGCGGGTGGCGGCGTCCAGCGCGGCGCGGACCATCGAGTCGCGGTCGGCCTGGGGCAGGTTCAGGATCCAGCTCGGGTCGTTGGACAGCGCGAGGCGGGTCAGCTCGCCCTCCATCTGGTCGGGCAGGTCGACCGCGCCGGTGGTGACGAGCTGGGCGACCTCCAGCAGCCGCAGCCGGTGCGACTCGGGCTGCTGCAGCACCCGCTCGATCGCGTCGCGCAGCAGCTCCCGGTCGTGGGGGCGCTCGGCGTGGCTGGCGATCTTCTCGAGGCTCGACAGCGCCCACCCGGCCTTGATGGCGTCGGTGCGCCACCGGAACGCGTGGTCGAGGGTCTGGCGCAGCCGCGGGAACCCGGAGGCCTGGAACAGCATCCGCACGAGCTCGCCGGTGGCCAGGGTCGGCTTGGCGACCAGCTGGGCGATGGCGAAGCTGATGCCGTAGAGGTCCAGCAGGCGCAGGAGCCGCTCGCGGGACTCGCGGGTGACCGGGCACTCGCGGGTCGTGAACAGGTCGACGGAGGCCAGCAGCACGGTCCGCTCGCCCTGGGGGAGCGCGGCGAGCTGGCGCAGGGCCTCGCAGTCGGCGGCGGTGAGCCGGCCGGCCTCGGTGGTCTCGGCGAGGAGGCCTACGACCGGCACGACATCGGAGACGACCCGGCGCAGGACCTTCGACTGGTCGTTGGCCAGCGGCGCGACGATCGGCCAGGGGTCCTGCCCGCCGCCGGCGAGCTTGTCGACCTTGTTGAACAGCCCGAGGGAGTTGATCGGGTTGCTCGACAGGCGCGCGGAGATGGACCGGAACGCCTCCAGGGCCTGCACGTCGTCCTCGCGGACCGACTGCGTGAACACGTAGATGATGGCCTCGGCACCGGACAGCGCCCCGGCGGAGTCGGAGTCCAGGTCGTCGTCGATCGGGGCCTCGGAGAACAGGAACCGGCGCGCCTGGTCCGACACGGACGTGTTGGCGCTGGACAGGCCGGGCGTGTCCACGACGGTCAGGTCGCGCAGGTGGTCGCTGGTGAGCGTGACGTCGACGTAGGCGACCTCGTGGCGGGCGACGCCGAGCCGCTGGGGGATCATGCCGGCCTCGTCGAGCGGGAGGCTGACCCGGGCGCCGTTGCGCTTGACCACGTCGACGCGGTCGGAGGTGCCGTAGCGGAACTGCGTGACGATGCGCGTGCACTCGCCGACCTCGGTCGGCGCGACCCGCCGGCCGATGAGCGCGTTGACGAGCGTGGACTTGCCGGACTTGAGGCGGCCGGCGATCGCGACCCGCAGCGGCTCGCCCAGCCGCCGGCGCACGTCGACCACCTGGGCCTGGGCGGCGCCGCCGAGGCGGTTGCCGACCTCGGCGCACAGGTCGCCGACGCGGGAGCTCAGGGGTCCTGGAGCCACGGTGTCAGCTCCGCTTCGACGTCGGGCACAGACTGATCACCGACTGCGCGAGGCCGGTGGGTTCAGCCACAATGCCGACGTACCCTCGGGTGTCCAAGGGGTGGACCTCGCTCATTATTCGCTCCTGGGTGCAATCAGTACCGTCATGTCACGCACGTACGGCACACACATTACGAATATCCTGCGCGCGCAGGATCCCATGTTCGTGCCAGGAATGGAGGCTTCCCGTGCCTGAGGCACCGACTGATGAGCCCGTCGCCGGCCCGGCGGTGGCGTCGGCGGTCGTGGGCCGGGCGAGCGTTCCTGCCGTGTGGCCGCCCGCCGAGCTGATCGCCGCGGCGGTGGAAGCCCTGCGTAATCCGGGTCTCGTGGTCATCTCGGGCACGGCCGGCACGGGCCGCACCGGGGTCCTCAAGCGTCTCGGGGAGTCCTTCCGCGGGCCGGTGTTCAGCGGCGGCGCCCTGGCGATGCTGCGTGGCGTGCCGGCCCTGCCGCTGTCCCGGGCCGTGCGGGTGCGACTCCCGTCACACGAGGCGCCGCTGCTCGCCGAGGCCGTCCGCTCCCGCGTCCGTCACGGTCTGCTACTGCTCGACGACCTCCAGTGGGCGGATCCGCTCACGATGGCCGCCCTCCCGGCCATCGCGGAGCACTGTCGGATTGTTGTCACACTCCGGACACCGCACCGGCTGCCGGGCGATGCCGAGCGGGCCCTGCGCGCCGCGGCCGCCCGGTCCGGCGCCTGGCTGCCGATGCCGCCGATGCCCGCCGACGCCGCGGCCGCGCTCGTGCGCCAGCTCGCCCCGTCCGCCTCGGCCGCGGTCGTCACCGACCTCGTCCGCCGCGCCGGCGGCGTGCCCCTCGCCGTGGTGGCCCTGGCCAAGCACGTCGCGCAGGGCGGCACCCCGCGCGACGCCGGCGACGGGCTCGACAAGGGCCTCGCCTACACCGTCGCCGGAGCCCTCGCCGACCTCACCCGCCCCGCCCGCACCGCGATGGCCGCCCTGGGCCTGCTCGGCCGCCCGGTCACCGCGACCGTCCTCGGCGAAGGCCTCACCGAGCTGGTCGAGACCGGTCTCGTCGAGCTGACCGAGGGGGTCGCCGCGCCCGTCTCGCCCTACACCGCCGAGGTCGCCGCCGGTCTGCTCTCCGCCGAGGAGCGCGCCGCCGTCCACCGGCGCCTCGCCACGCTCGTCCCGCCCCGCGAGGCGGCCCGCCACCTCGCCGCGGCCGGCGCCGGGCCCGAGGCCTACCAGGTCGCCGTCACCGCGGCCGCGGCCGCGGAGTCCTCCGGCGACCGGGCCGAGCTGCTGCTGCTCGCCTGCGACCTGCCCGGCGTGCGGGCCGAGCCCGAGGTCCGTATCGCCGCCGCCCGCGCCGCGCTCGCCGCCGGCCGGCCCGGCTCCTGCCTGCGCGTCATCGACCCGGCCACCACCGACCCGGTCGCGGCCGTGCTGCGCGGCGAGGCGCTGCTGCAGCAGGGCAGTCCCGTGCCCGCCGCCGCGGCCGTCGCCGCCGTCGCCGACGACGCGCCGGCCGAGGTCGTCGGCGGCCGGGACCGCATCCGGCTGCTGTCCATGCTCACCACCGACCCGGGCGGCGCCGTGGCCCGGGCCGAGGAGCTGCTGAAGGTCCACGGCGAGGCGCCCACGCACCCGGGCCTGCGCGCGGCGATCGCGGCCGTGCGCGCCGGGACCCGCCAGCCCGGCTGGGAATACGGGCTCGCGTCCGCGGCCTCCGCCGCCGGGCAGGCCGGTGACGCCCTCGCCGCCCGCTGGTCCGCGTGGCTGCTCGTGGAGACCCTCACCGCCGACGCCCGCCTCGCCGAGGCCTCCCAGGCCGCCGCGGCCGCGGCCGCCGCCTGCGCCGGGGACCTCGCCTACAGCTGGCAGACCCGGTTCCTGGCCGCCCAGCTGTGGTGCGACGCCCTGCGCGGCGACGGCATCGACGAGGTCGTGCGCCGGGCCGGGGACCTCGCCGACCGGACCCTGCCCGCCCTGGCCCGCGGCTACGCCGTCGCCGCCGCGAGCCTCGCCGAGGCCGACGGCGGCCTGCTCGCCCCGGCCCGGGCCCGGCTCGAGTCGCTGCAGAACCGGCCCGCCTCCGCCGGCCCCGTCCTGGACTGGGTCACCCGCGAGGCGGCCTGGCTCGACGGCCGCCCCGACCAGGCGTTCGAGCCCGCCGACGCGGCCGTGTCCACGCCGCTGGTCGACGGGCTGCGGCGCATCACCGCCCGCTGGGCCGCCTACGACGCCGGGACCTCGTTCACCGGCGCCGACGACACCATGCCCCTCGCGCCGGTGCGGGTGACCCTGGAGGCGTGGAAGGCCCCGGTGCGCTTCGCCGAGGCCGCGGCCGCCTGGCACGAGCTGGCCCGCCGCGAGGAGGTCCGGTGCCTGCTGGCCCAGGGGCTGCTCGAGGAGGGCGCCGAGCTGGCCGTGCCGCCCCTGCTCGAGGCCGAACGCCTGGCCGAGGAGGCCGGGCTCGTCGTGCTGCTCGGCCGGGCCCGCCGGGCGCTGCGGCGGCACTCGATCCGCCGCGACACGCGCGGCCGCCGGGCCGGCGACGACCTCACCGACCGCGAGCGGGACGTGCTGCGGCTCGTGGCCAACGGGGAGCCGACGCGCCGGATCGCCGGGCAGCTGGGCATCTCCCGCGAGACCGTGGAGACGCACATCCGCTCGGGGATGCGCAAGCTCGGCGCCAAGACCCGCACCGAGGCCGCGGCGCTGGCCATCGAGGAGCTCGCCCCGTGAGCCCCGGTGCACGCCGGTGCCCGCACGGCCCGTCCGGGCGGGCACGCCGCACCGCCCCGCCATCGAGGGGCATGGATGAGTAACGCGATGGTCTTGTGCGAGACGGCCCCCGCACCGCATGGTGGGCGCATGTCTTGTCCTGTGGGCCGCTGATGGCGGGAGATCCGGCACTCGCACCGCGGTACGTCGTGGCGACCGGCGCCGACGCCACCACCGTGCTGCGCAGACTCGCCCGGGCGGGCTGGACCACCCGCGAGGGCTTCGCCCTGACCGACCAGGCCTGGGACGTGTCCGACGCGCGCCTGGCACTCTTCGGCCGGGTCGCCGACGCCGACACCGCCGAGCTCGCCCTGCTCGCCGCCGCCCGCGGCGCGGGAATCGTCGCGGTCGCCGACACCGCGGCCGAGATCGGCCGGGCGCTGCTCGCCGACCTGGGCCGCATCGGCCCGGTCACCACCGACCCCGACGCCGAGCTCGGCACCGGCCCCGCCGGCGAGGCCGGGGGACCGGTCCTCGCCCCGGAGCAACGCGCCCTGCTCGAACGGCTCGCCGGCGGCGAGACGATCGCGGCCGCGGCGGCGGCCGAGTTCCTGTCGCTGCGCACCGCGAACCGGCGCATCGCCGAGGCCCGCGAGGTCCTGGGCGTGCGCACCACCCGCGAGGCCGTCCTCGCCTACCTGCGCATGCGCCGCGAGGGCGCCTGAGCCGGCCCTGAGCCGCCGGGCCGAGGGTCTAGCCCTGCCGGACCCGGGCCGCCTCCCGGGTCAGGTGGTCCCGCTCGGGCACGCTCGTCGCCTCCTTCGCCGCCGCGGCGTACAGCTGCGCGGCGAGCCCGCGGTCGCCGGCGCGCTCGTGGAGGTACGCCTGCACGGCCTTGAACCTCGGCAGGCCCGCGTCGAGCCCGCCGAGCGCCGCCAGCCCCGCCCGCGCACCATCCGCCTCGCCGACCGCCACCGCCCGGTTGAGCCGCACGACGGGGCTGTCGCCGGTGAGCCGCAGCAGCTCGTCGTACCACTCGACGATCTGCACCCAGTCCGTCTCCGCCGCGCTGCGGGCGTCGGCGTGCAGCGCGGCGATCGCGGCCTGCGCCTGATACTCGCCCAGCCGGTCCGTGGCCAGGGCCGCCTGCAGCACCGCCACCCCCTCGGCGATCAGCCCCGTGTCCCACCGCGACCGGTCCTGCCCGGCCAGCGGCACCAGCCGCCCGCCGGGCCCCGTCCGCGAGGCCCGCCGGGCGTGGTGCAGCAGCATCAGCGCGAGCAGCCCGGCCACCTCCGGCTCCGCGGCCAGCGCCGCGAGCTGACGGGTCAGCCGGATCGCCTCCGCCGCCAGGTCGACGTCGCCGCCGTACCCCTCGTTGAACACCAGGTACAACACGCGCAGCACCGTGCCCAGGTCGCCGGGGCGGTCCAGCGGCAGCCCGGCGAGCCGCCGCTTCGCCCGGCTGATCCGCTGCGCCATCGTCGCCTCCGGCACCAGGTACGCGGCCGCGATCTGCCGGGTCGTCAGCCCGCCGACGGCCCGCAGCGTCAACGCCACGGCCGCGGCGGCGGGCAGCACCGGGTTCGCGCACAGGAAGTACAGCCGCAGCGTGTCGTCGGTGCCCGGGACCGGCCCGGCGGGCGGCTCCGCGTCGACGGCCACCTCCCGGCCCCGCCGCGCCGCCTCGGACCGCGCCGCGTCGAGGAACCGGTGCCAAGCCACGGTGACGAGCCACGCCTTCGGGTCCCGGGGCGGGTCGCCCGGCCACGTGGCCAGCGCCCGGATGAGCGCCTCCTGCACCGCGTCCTCGGCGGAGGCGAAGTCGGCGCCGCGCCGCACGAGCACCCCGATGACCGCCGGCACCAGCTCGCGCAGCACAGCCTCGTCCACGACGCCCGTCCTCTCCGTCACGCGCCGGCGAAGCCCGGCGTCCGCTCAGCCGGTGGTTGACGGGCCGAAGCCGGACAGCACCGGGCGCACCTCGAGCCACTCGTGCAGCGGCCTGCCGCCGGGCCCGGGCGACGCCGAGAGCTCCCCGGCCACCTCGACCGCCCGCTCCCACGACTCCACGTCGATCATCATCCAGCCGGCGATGAGGTCCTTCGTCTCCGCGAACGGACCGTCGGTGACCGGCGGCCTGCCCTCCCCGTCGTAGCGCACGAACGCACCCCCGGGCTGCAGCGCCTGCCCGTCGACGAACTCACCGGACTCCTGCAGCCGGTTCGCGAGGCCGACCATGTACTGCACGTGCGCGTCGACCTCCTCGGGCGTCCACCGGTCCATCGGCGCGTAGTCCACCACCCGCTCCGGGCCGCCACGGTAGTGCTTGAGCAGCAGATACTTCATGTCTGTCGTTCCCTTTCGCTCGTCGGACACCCCGGGGACGCAGCCGGCACCAGGTTCTCGACATCCGGACCGGCTTTGCTCCGGCTTTTTTTTTGCTCCGGTGTTCTGCTCCGGGTTCTTGCCCGGACGGTGTCGCTTCAGCCGATCGAGCGGGGGCCGGCGGGCCGGTGCCGCCGCTGCAGGGTCAGGGGCCGCACCGGATCGACGTAGCGGGGCAGCCGCGGCTCGTCGGCCCGCAGCGGCCGCAGCTCGCCGGTGATCGCGTCGATGATCCGGTCGGTGGCGCGCTGGGCCGCTCCGGGCGTGGCCGGGTCGATCCCGGACAGGTCGACGACCGCGCCGAAGTGCACCCGCACGACCGGCCGGCGCAGCAGCGCTCGTGCCAGGGCCCGGACGGTCGGGCCGAACCCGCCCCACGCCGCGACCTCGTGGGCCCCCCACTGCGCGACGGCGACGACCGGCGCCCCGGTCGCGAGCGCCACCCGGGCCAGCCCCGTCTTCCCGCGCTCCGGCCACATCCCGGGGTCGAGGGTGATGCGGCCCTCCGGGTATCCGAGCACGTGCGACCCGGCGGCGAGCGCCCGCGTCACGTCGTCGACGGCGGCGGCGACGTTCGCCTGGCGCCGGTTGATGCGGATGTGCCCGCACGCGCGCATCACCGACCCGACGACCGGCGCCCGGAACAGCCCGCCGGTGGCCATCAGCCGCGGCGCGATCCCGGCGGCGCCGCACGCGGCGGTGACCGCGACGGGGTCGAACGGCCCGATGTGGTTCACGGCGAGGATGACCGGCCCGCCGCGCAGCCCGGCCGGCAGCCCGCCGGTGACCCGCAGCCGCGCCACGGGCGCGACGACGATCCGGGCGAGGACGAGCAGCACACGCCACAGCCGCGGCACCCGCCACGGCTCGGCCGGCTCCACCGGTGCCACCGGACCCGGCGTGACGGGCGCGTCGCCCCGCACGGCGTGCGCGTCCACCGCGGCGGTGCGCCGACCGGCCTCGTCCGGGGCCGCGGACGCCGGCTCCACCAGTGAGGTCGCGGATTCGGCGGGTGCAGCTGGCTCCGCGTCGCTCACGTGCTCGTGTCCGTTCCTGCCGCAGGTGGTTGCTTCGATCCGGACACGGTAGCGCCGTGCCCGGCCGGCGCAACCGTCCCGTCGGCAGATGTGCACTTCGACCCGGGACTCCCGGCCCCGGCCGTGCCGCCGCGACCCACACCTGCGGCGGCACCGCGGGACGCACCGGGCGCCGCCGCAGGCCCGTGCGGGCCGCCCGGCCGGGGACCCGGGAGCGGGCCGCGGACCCGGGGCGGTGGCTACTCGGCCTCGCGCAGCTCCGCCAGCCGCGCCTCGATCTCCGCCAGCTCCGCCCGCAGCCGCTCCGCCTGCGTCTCGGCCTCCGCCCGGGCCGCCGACACGATCTCCTCGACCGCCTCGTGCACCCCCGGCACGTCCAGCATCGCGACCATCTTCAGCGCCTCGCCGGCCTTGATGACGTAGGGCTTGGCGAGGGCCTTCGCGCCCTGGTTCGCCGCGACCGTCCACTCGCCGTCGGCGTAGGCCAGGGTCACCGTCAGCCCGGGCGCCGGCTTCGGCTTCGGGGCGGTCTTCTTCGCGGCCGGCTTCCCGGGCGTGTGCTTCGCCCCCGAACCCGGCGAGTCGGACGAGTCGGCGCTCAAGGCCGGGGACGCCGCGGCTGCGGGCGGGGCGGGAGCCGGGTCGGCGGCCGGCGCGGGCGCCGGGGCACCGGGGGAGACCGGCGCCTCGGCCGGGGCGGGGGAGTCGGCTACGGAAGGGGCTGGCACGGGGCTCTCCTCACGAGGTGCGGGAACGGCGGGGGCGCGTTTGGCCGGTGGGGCCTTCGGCGCGATCGCCAGGTCGGTGGGGGAGAAGGGCAGCTCGTCGCGGCCGAACCGGACCACGACCCACTCGTCGGACAGCTCCGGGTCGGTCAGCGCGACGACCTGGCCCAGCTGCCCGGCGATCTGCCCGGCCTGCTCGGTGAACACGACCTTCGGTTTCCGGCCGGCCGCGAGGGTGTCCCGGATCTGCTCCAGATCCACCGTCGACAAGCCCGTGACCGCGGTCCGCGCGGCAACCATCGCACCCTCCCCAACCCGTCTATCGAACATGTGTCGGAACAGTCATACCAGCCGCCTATGACATTTTCCGAGCGCGACACACCGTACGACAGCGTCGGCGGCGCCCGTCAGGGGAGTTCGTCGATCTCCGCCTGCGGGTCGAGGGTGCGCAGGACGTCGGCGCGGTCCGTCACGATCGCCCAGCCCGGCCGCGCCTGGGCCCGGCGGACCACGTGCGCGGCCGCGACCGTCGCCGGTCCGCCCTCGCCGGCGAGCAGCGCGCCGGAGTCGACCGCGTCCGCCGCGGTGAGCGCGTCCACGACGACCACGGGCAGCGCCAGCAGGACCTTCAGCACGTCGTAGTCCTTCGGCGACGTCTGCGCCCACGCCTCGGCCAGCGCCGCCGCCGGCACCGCCAGCACGACACCCTGGTCGACGGCGTGCCACACGATCGCCGAGCTGTACGGCTTGCCGGCCACGAACCCGAGGATCGCGGAACTGTCCAGGATCCGCCCTCCGACCGCGGTCACGACACCGTCCCGCCCGTGGGCGCCACCCCCAGCACCTCACGCGCCCAGGCGTGGTGCTCCGGGTCCATCCGCACGCCCCGCTGCGCGTACAGCTCGTTGAGTGTCAGCAGCGCCCGGTCCCGGGCCAGCCGGTCGCGCACCGCCTCGGCGACATACGCCGACACCGACTCGGCACCCCCGGCGTCCACGAACCGCCGCACGGCCGCGGCGTCATCGGCGGGCATGGTCACCGTCACCCGCTCTTTGCGCACCTCACGCATACGCACAGGGTATCGCCCGCATACGCCGATCACCTAGCGTGTCATCACCCGCAAGGGTGGGCTCTCGCGCTCACCTGCGCGCCTCGGGCCCGGACGCCCGAGGTTCCGCGACCGTCCGTGACGAATCCGGCGCCCTTGACCACGGCGGACGGTGAGGCCACGGGAGTAACGGTCCGGACCACGGCGGACGCCGCGGTAGCGCTCGATATTGGATGTTCGATAATGCACATTATGTCAACCAACCGGGGCTCAGATCGCCGGGCGGTAGAAGAACGTCCGGCGGCGGGCGATGCGCCCGGCACGGAACTCGTACCAGTCCGCGAAGATCTCGTTCAGCGGCACACCCGCGTGGGACATGCCGTCGAAGCGGCCCCAGCAGAACCCCTGCCCGTCCACGGACAGGCACCGGTCCACCTGGTGACGGCCCGCGGAGACGATGCACCGCCGCCGGTAGAAGCCGACGAACGCCTCGGCGCCCTCGATCGGCGGGCAGCCGGGCCGGTGGTAGACGACGTCGTCGGTGACCATCTCGGACAGGCCCGCCCAGTCACGTCGGTCGATGACGGTGAGCAGGTTGGCAATCAGCGCCGGCGCGTCGCCCATGCCTCCATCACACGGCGCCGCCCCCGGCGGGTCAACGCCCTGCCGGACGATGTTTCGACCCGGAAACGGGACCGTAACCGGCCGCCGCCGGGCGCAGACTGGTGTGCGGGATGCGCCGGCCGTCGGCGTGCCGGCGCATCCGTCCGCGCTCAGACGGTGACGTCGACGTGGTGGCCGTCGTCGGCGGTCCTTGCCTCGGCGACCTGCGGGCCGGGCTCGGCGGCGGTACGGGACGCGGCGAACGCCATGATGAACGACCACGGCGGCACGGCGGCGGATGCGTTCGTCACGGCACCCGTCGGCGAGAGGTGGTAGCCGGTGGCGCCGGCGATGGCGGCGCGGTCACCCGGCGTGAGCTTGCTCAGCACCTGCTGTGAGGCGGGCAGTCCACCCTTCGGCGGCGGCGCGGGCGCCTCCACGGCGGCGTTCGTCGCCGCGCCCGGCACCGGTTTCGGTGGTGCCGGCGGTTGGGTGCCGGCCGGTGTGCCGGCCGTCAGCTGTCTGATCTCCATCATGGCCTCCCGAAGCGTCCGTGCTCCAAGCTGATCCTCGCGTATATCACAGCATTTCCGCAGGTGAACCGGCAGCCGGGTGGTCGGCGCGGACAGTTGGAGCCGAACGGATGACGCGATTCCCAGGCGCCGCAGCGGCCTCTCTAGACTCGGCGGGTGGATGCACCTGACGTCGCCGGGACGGCCGCGGCGCTGCGCGAGCACCGGCCGTCGCTCGTCGCCGCGTTCCTGGCCGCGGTACCGCCGGCCCGAGCCGGAGTCCTCACCCGCCTCTGGGGCGCGCTGTGGCGCGAGCAGGTGGTCGACCCGCGGCGCCTCGGCGGTCCTCCCCCGCCGCTGTTCGGCCCGCCGGTCGCTTCGGTGGTCGTCGACGGCCGGGCGTTCGACGATCCGGGCGTGCTGGCCGAGGCGCTGCACCTGGCCCCCGGGTTCCGGCGGGAGCTGGACAACAGCGTCGCGAACCTGGCCCTGGCGATGACCGCTCCCCCGAGCCCGTTCGGCGGCCTGACCGGCGCCGAGCAGTCCATCGTGGACGGTCACCCGCTGCATCCCTGCTGCCGCACCCGGATCGGGCTGTCGACGCTCGACGTCCTCGCCTACGCCCCGGAGCACCATCCGGACGTGCGGCTGCGGGTGGTGCAGACGGACCCGGCGCGGTGGCGGACCGCGGGTGTGCCGGTGCCGCCGCGGTTCCCGGTCCATCCGTGGCAGCTGCCCCGCGCGCTCGCGTCGGGCCTGGTGCGTGACACCGGTGTCGACGTCCCGGCGCGGCCGCTGATGTCGCTGCGGACCCTGGACGTGGGCACGGGCCATGTGAAGACGGCGGTCGAGGTGCAGATGACCAGCGCGGTGCGGACCCTGTCGGCGGCGGCGATCCACAACGGCCCGCTGGTCTCGGACCTGCTCGCCGCCCTCGACCCCGGCATCGTGGTCCTGCGGGAGGTGTCCGCCGGGACGGTCCTCGACGACGCCGGGCGGCCGCAGCGGGCGCTCGGCGCGGTGTGGCGCGACGCCCCGCCGCCGGACGCGGACGTGCTGCCCCTGGCGCTGCTCCCCCACCGCCCCGGCCTGCTGACGCCCGCGTTCTTCCGCGACCTCGTCGGGCTGCTGCTGCCGCCGCTGCTGTGGCTGCTCGAGCGCGGGGTGGGCCTGGAGGCGCACGGCCAGAACACCCTCGTGGAGGTCGCCGGGGGCCGGCCGGTGCGGGTGTACTACCGCGACCTCGGCGGCATCCACGTGCACCCGGGGCGTCTGGCCCGGGCCGGGCACGCGATGCCGCCGCTGGTCGGGGCGCTGCCGACGGCCGATGCGGGGGCGCTGCGCACGAAGGTCCTCGCGTCGGCGTTCGCGACGGTGCTGTCGAGCCTGGTGGCGGCGCTCGGCGACGAGGGGCTGTGGGGGCACGTCGCCGACGTCGCCGGGCGCTGCGTGTCGGCGGAAGACCGCCCGGCGGTGCTGAGGCAGCCGTGGCCGTTGAAGGCGACGACGGCGATGCGCCTGGCCGCGGACCCGCTCGAGGACCGGTGGTGCCCGGTCCCGAACCCGCTGCGGTGAGTCCGCGCCGCGGCCCCGGGCTAGGCTGTCGCGGGTGACGACGCGACCGATCCGGCTGCTGGGCGACCCGGTGCTGCGCTCCCCCGCCGCGCCGGTGACCGCCTTCGACGCCGAGCTGGCGGCGCTGGTCCGGGACCTGTTCGACACCCTCGACGCGCGGCCGGGCCGGGCCGGGGTCGCGGCGCCGCAGATCGGGGTGCCGGCGCGGGTCTTCGTCTACGGCACCGGGGCCGGCCGCGGGCACATCGTGAATCCGCAGGTCACCGCTAGTTCCGGGACCCAGGTCGGTGACGAGGGCTGCCTGTCGATCCCGGGTCTGGCGTTTCCGGCGGTACGGCCGGCCGCGGTCACCGTCGAGGGTTTCGACGAGCACGGCGACCCGGTGACCGTGGCCGGGACGGGGTTCCTCGCGCGGGCGCTGCGGCACGAGTGCGACCACCTCGACGGGGTGCTGTACATCGACACGCTCACCGGCGACGCCCGCCGGCAGGCGCTGCGGGCGGTCAGGGCGGCGTTTCGCCCAGGGTCGTGAACCGGGGCGGGTCGAGGCGCAGGAAGTCGTGGTGGGCGACCTCCCAGCCGTAGGCGCCGGTGCCGGCGAACAGCAGCACGTCCCCGGCCCGCAGCCGCCGCACGGGTTCGTCGCGGGCGAGGACGTCGCGGGGGTTGCACTGCTCCCCCGCGACCGTGACGCGCGTGTCGGTCGCCTCGGGCCGCGGCCACGGGTAGGGCCAGGTGTCGACGGGCAGGATCGTGAAGGGGTGGCTGTACCCCCACGACGCCGGCAGCCGGAAGTGGTGGGTGCCGCCTTTCACGACCGCGAACCAGGTGCCGTGGCTGGCCTTGACGTCGATGACCTCGGCCGCGTACCAGCCGGCGGGCGCGGCCACGAACCGGCCGGGTTCCACGACGAGCGTGAACCCGTCCGGGACCGTGATGTCCCGCAGTTCGCGCAGGTCGAAGACGCGCCGGCCGGTGACGTCGACCCCGAAGCCGCCGCCGGCGTTGACGACGGGCCCGATGCCGCGCTCCCGCGCCCAGGCGAGACAGTCGCGCAGGAAACCGGCGTGGGCCTTCGCGTCGAGGTTGTTCGACACCGCGTGCAGGTGCACGCCGCGCACGTCGTGGTGGCGGGCGAGGCGCAGCGCTTCGCCGAGGTCGGCTTCGGCGAGCCCGAACTGGGTCGGCTCGCCGGACATGCGGTGCGAGCCGGGCAGGGCCGGATGGGTGCGGTTGACCCGCAGGCAGATGGCGGCGCGGCCGGGGATGCGGCGCAGCTCGTGGAGGCTCTCGACGTTGATGACGGCGCCGGTCTCGACGGCCCGGCGCAGCAGGGCGTCGGGTTTCGCGGGCCCGCTGAGGATCAGGTCCGCGCCGGTGGCCGCGGCGGTTTCGAGCTCGCCGGCGGAGGCGACCTCGATCGCGTCGGCCGCGGCGGCCGCGGCGGCGACGACGTCCGGGTGGCCGTTGGCTTTCATGGCGTACGCGATGCGGGTCCCGGCCGGGAGGGCCGCTCGCAGGGCGTGGATGCGGTCGCGGATGACGGCGGGGTCGTAGACGTAGGCGGGCAGCGGCCCTCCGAGCGCGGCCTCGATCACACGTGGGCTGGGTGACACCGCACTCCGTTCGGCTCCGCCCGGGGCGGCGCAGTAGGCTCACGCCGATGCGCCTCATCGACGTCCGCGACCCGATCGCGTTGTGGCAGTACGCGGAACGGTATCTCGGCGTCGGGACCCGCACGTACAGCCCCTACGCCGCGGACCTGGACATCGCCGACGAGTACCATCCGCAGCGCGGCACGGCGACGTTCGGCCTCCCGACGTTCCGGGTTCCGTCGCCGCTGGGCGTCTACCGCGCGGCCGCGATCGACTCCGGCCTGTCGGCGCTGTACCACGACGGTGACACGCTGCTGCTGCCGGTGCACCCGAACGCCCTGGACAGTCCCGACCTCGCGGGCGGTGCGGCGCTGCGGGCGCTCGAGCCGGGCCCGCAGCTGACCGCGGTGCCGTCGGCGAACGCCCGCACCGTCTTCGTCACGGCCCACGACGGCCGCCCGGTGACCCCGCACTTCGTGAAGCTGCACTATCCGCGGCGCCTGTCGCGGTTCACCCGCCGCCTGCGCCGACCGGTGATCGAGCTGCAGCTGTGGGTCTCCGACGAGCTGCGCCGGGCCGGCACGCCGGTCCTGCCGGAGATCGGCGGCGGCTGGTTCGACCCAGGATTGGGCGACGAGGCGTGGGGCTTCCTGGTCCGCACGGCCCTGCTCGGCGGGGCCCCGCGGTGCACGGTGCCGCTGTTCGCCCTCTACGGCGCCGACCTGCACGCCCCGGCCGACCCGACGCTGCTGGAGCAGCTGGTCGAGGCGTTCGCGGAGCCGCCGGAGCAGTTCGTGGCGCAGCGGATCGTCGCCCCGATGGTGCGCATGTGGTCGCAGACGGCCCGCCGCACCGGCTGCCCGCTGGAGACCCACGGCCAGAACACCCTGTTCGCGTTCGACCTGCGGGAGCGCCGGACCGCGATCCTGTACCGCGACTGCGCCATCTACGTCGACAGTGCCCTGCGCGCCTCGGCGGGCCTGCCGCCGGACCTGCCCCCGGCGAACGTCATCCCGCGTGACGTCCCGCTGGCCGCGGACGAGGTGTTCTCGCTGACGTACGACAGTTTCATGGGCCACCACGCCCTGTCCTACGTGGCGGCGCTGGCCGAGTCCCGCTGGGCGGTGCCGCCCGCGGTGCTGCACGCCGCCGCGAGGGCGGCGTTCACCGCGCCGGACCTGCTGCCGGAGACGGTCTTCTACTACGACAACGTCCTGTACGACAACGGCGACTGGAAGCTCGTCGACACCGGCGAGCGCCCCGACTGGCGCTGACCGCGCCGGCTCCCCGTCCCGGCCGGCGGCAGCGGCATGCCCGAGGTGCCGGCTGACCGTTGCGGGGACGGCCACCAGCGCGTTCTTCGCCGCCGCCCGGCGGCCTCGGCGGTCCCTTCGCCTGGTCCGGCAGCGGGCCTGCTGGACGTTGCCGCCCGCCCGGGCTCGAGCGGCGGGCCTGACGAGCCCGGGCAGGCGGCACGAACGCGACGAATGCCACCGAAGCGGGGCGAAACGCCCCATCCGGGGCCGCGGGCGCGACGCGTCCGGCTCGGCGCCGGGGTCCGCGGCGGGGGCGGCGGGGCGCGTTAGGGTCGTACCGGTGATCGTCGTGCACGGCCTGGTGCTGCCGGACGGAACCCTCGCCTGCTGGGCCGAGTCCCCGGACGCCGCCCTGCACCCATCGCCATCCACGCCGCCACCCACGCCAACAGCCACGCCCGCCCGCACGTCACCGCCCCCGTCTGCGGTCGGCCCCGCCGCCACCTGCGGCGCGATCTCGCCGACGCCACCTGCGGCGGCCGGGGCCACGGCGCCCGTCAGCGCCGGAGCACACGGCTCATCCGCCACCGCGTCCGCCCCGACCGCAGCGGCCAGGTCAGCGGCGGCGTCGACCGGGCCGGCGCGTTCGGCGCCCGGCTCCGCCACCGGCGGGCTCCCGGGCCCGGCGCAGACCGCCGGCCCACCGTCCCCAGCGGCCGGGATGGCGCCGCCGACCGGCAACGCCGCCGCGACCGGCGCACTGGCGGCCGGCGCGTCGACGGCCGGCGCCCCAGCGACCGACGCGCCTTCCGTCGACGCGCCGACGGCCGGGCCCCGTCCTGCCGCCTTCCGGGCCGCCGGGGCGCCACTGGCCGCTACCGAGACGCCTACGCCCCGGCCGCCCGCGCCGCCGTCCCTGGCCGCCGTGCCCGTCACCGGCGGCGGCCGCCACGGTCACCGCAGCACTGACCTGGCGGAGGCCACCGCGTCCGCGCCGGATGCGTCCGTCACCGGCCCGGCGCCGGATTCGCCGCCGCCGCCGGCCGCGAACGGGTGCACGGCCGACCCCGGGGGCCCGGCCGTGCACCCGTTCGCGGTCCTCCCGCCGCTGCCCGGCACCGTCGCGACCGCCGATCTCCTCCTCCCGTCGACCCCGCACCATCCGGCGCCGTCCCCGGAGCTGGTGGCGCACCTGCCGGCGCGGCGCCGCCCGGCCGCCCGCCGCCACACCGTGTGGACCGTCCCGATCGTCGTCCTTCCCCCGGGCAGCGACCCGGATCTGCTGCTGTCGGCCGTCTCCGGCGTGGCCCCGGGCGCGTCGATCGGCGCCCTCACCGACCTGGTCGTCTTCGCCACGGACCTGACCGGCCGTGGCCGGTTCCTGCCCGCCCTGACGACCGAGCCGGCCCCGGGCGGCGGCCGGGGCCCGGCGGCGAGGTGGCGCCCGGCCCTGTGGGGCGCCGACGCGGCCACGTTCGACGCGCTGTGCCGCGCGATGCCCGGCGTCGCCGCGTCGGCGTTGGACCCGGCCCGGCACCGGTTCCGTCTCGCGGTGGACCGGCCGGCGTGGTCGCCGGGGGACGCGGCCCGCGCCGCCCTGGACGCGGCCGTCGACCACCTGGTCCGGTCCCGGTTGCGCGGGGAGCCGCTGCTCGGCGACGAGGAGCCCCGCCACGACACCGCGGTCCGCGCCTGGCTCGCGGCGCTCACGACCTCCGACGCCCGCTTGCGCACCACCACCGTCGCCGCCGCCTCCGCGGAGCGGGCGGCTGTCGCGGGGAACGGCGGGGGCGGTTTCGCGGCCCAGGCCCGCGCGCAGGCACGGGCGGTCGCGGCGGCCGCCGCCCGGGGCCTGCCGGTCCCGGAACCCGCCGCCGCCGAACCCGAACCCGAACCTGGGCCGGGGCCGGGGGTGGGGGTGGGGGCGGTCATGGCGGACGGGCCCGAGGTCGCCCGGCTGCGGGAGCTCCTCGAGCGGTGGTCGGACAGCGGCCGCCCCGCACCGGTGCGGACCTGTTTCCGCCTGTCCTACGTCGAGGCCGGCGACGATGACGACGACCTCGCCCCGGACCCCGCCGGCGCCGAACGGCCCGCGGGGACGCCGGGACGGTTCGACGAGGACGGCGGGTCGTGGCTGGTCGAGTTCCTGCTGCAGCCGGCGGCGGAGCCGGGGCTGCTCGTGCCGGCGCGGGACGTGTGGCACGACGGGGCGTCGCCGCTGTTCAGGTGGGTCGACTATCCGCAGGACGTGCTGCTGGAGGATCTGGGCCGGGCGAGCCGGCTGTGGCCGGACCTCGACGAGGCGCTGTGGGGGCCGCGGCCGGAGTCGCTGCGGCTGGACACGATCGGCGCGCACCGGTTCCTGACGTTCGCGTCGCTGCTGCACGACGCCGGGTTCGGGGTGCTGCTGCCGGCGCAGTGGCAGCGGCGGCAGGAGCTGGGGCTGACGCTGTCGGTGCGGACGCGGCAGCCGGCGGCGCCGGTGCTGCGCGACACCACGACGAACCGGGCCGCGATCGTGGGGTTCCGGTGGGGGCTCGCGATCGGCGACGAGTTCCTGTCCGAGGCCGACCTGGCGGAGCTGGCCCGGGCGAAGGTGCCGCTGGTGCGGCTGCGGGGCCGGTGGGTGCACCTGGACCGGGAGCGGCTGCGGGCGGGGCTGGCGTTCCTGCGCCGCGGCGGCCGTGGGGAGATGACCGCCGGTGAGGCGATGCGCCTGACCCGGCTGGTCCCGGACGCGGACCTGCCGCTGCCGGTGACCGGCGTCGACGGTGAGGGCTGGCTCGCGGACCTGCTCACCGGCCGGGCCCCGGAGCGTCTCGAGCTGCTCGACCCGCCGCCGGGCCTGACCGCGCAGCTGCGCCCGTATCAGCGGCGGGGCCTGTCGTGGCTGGCGTTCCTGGACGCGGTCGGCGTCGGGGCGCTCCTCGCCGACGACATGGGCCTGGGCAAGACGGTCCAGGTCCTGGCCCTGGAGGCGCATCTGCGGGCGCAGGGGCCGCGGCCGCCGACGCTGATCGTGTGCCCGCTGTCGGTGCTGGGCAACTGGCGGCGGGAGATCGAGCGGTTCACGCCGCACCTGACGGTCCGGGTCCATCACGGCGCCGCCCGCCGCGCCGGCTCCGGCCCGGACGGCGCCGACCTGGTGCTGACCACGTATCAGGTCGCGACCCGCGACGCCGACACGCTCGCCGCGGTCGCGTGGGACCGGGTCGTGCTCGACGAGGCCCAGCACGTGAAGAACGCGGCCGGGGTGACGGCCCGGGCGGTGCGGCGGTTCCCGGCCCGGCACCGGGTGGCGCTGACCGGTACGCCGGTGGAGAACCGGCTCACGGAGCTGTGGTCGATCGCGGACTTCCTCAACCCGGGCCTGCTCGGCGAGGCGTCGCTGTTCCGGGCCCGGTACTCGGTTCCGGTCGAACGGTGGGGCGACGAGGACGCGGCCCGGCGGCTGCGGCGGGTGACCCGGCCGTTCCTGCTGCGGCGGGTGAAGACGGACCGGGCGGTGATCGCGGACCTGCCGGAGAAGTTCGAGCGGCGCCAGTGGTGCAACCTGACCCTGGAGCAGGCGACGCTCTACAAGGCGGTCATCGACGAGCTGTTCGTGAAGCTGCGGGAGGGCCGGGCCGGGTCGCGGCGCAAAGGTCTGGTGCTCTCGGCGATGACGAAGCTCAAGCAGGTGTGCAACCATCCGGCGCATCTGCTGGGCGACGGGACGCCGCTGCCGGGCCGCTCGGGCAAGCTCGCCCGGCTTGAGGAGATCCTGGCCGCGGCGACCGAGGCCGGGGACCGGGCGCTGGTGTTCACCCAGTTCGCGAAGTTCGGGCAGCTCCTCGCCCCGCATCTGGCGCAGCGGCTGGGCACGGGGGTGGAGTTTCTGCACGGCGGCACACCCCAAGGATCCCGCGACCGGATGGTGGAACGGTTCCAGTCCGGGCCGGGCCCGGGGGTGCTGCTGGTGTCGCTGAAGGCGGGCGGGACCGGCCTGAACCTGACCGCGGCGAACCATGTCGTGCACGTGGACCGGTGGTGGAACCCGGCCGCGGAGGCGCAGGCGACGGACCGGGCGTTCCGCATCGGGCAGCGCCGCGACGTGCAGGTCCACACGTTCGTGTGCATCGGCACGATCGAGGAGCGGGTCGAGGAGATCATGGCGGGCAAGCGGGACCTGGCCGGGGTCGCGGTCGGCTCCGGTGAGGGCTGGCTCACCGGCCTGTCGACGAACGACCTGCTCGACCTGATGTCCCTCGCGCCGGAGGCGGTCGCGGATGTCTGACACGCGCTGGTCCCACCAGTTCCTGACCATGCTCGAATCCTTGCGGATGGGTACGACGTTTTCGGCCGGGCGTCGCTACGCCCGCGCCGGGCAGGTACGCTCCGTGACGATCTCGACGAGTATCGTGACGGCGCTGGTCGTCGACGAGGACGGTGAGACGTACCGGGCCCGGATCGGCGTGCAGGCGTACTCCGCCGCCGACTGGGCCCGCATCGAACGCGCCCTGGCCGGGGAGGCGATCCACGCCGCGAAGCTCCTCGCCGGGCACCTGCCGGACAACCTCGAGCAGCTCCTGGCCGGGTTCGGGCTGTCGCTGTTCCCGCAGTCGCTGTCCGAGATCGTCCTGGACTGCTCGTGCCCCGGCTGGCAGAAGCCGTGCCGGCACCTGACCGCCGCCTGCTACGTGCTGGCCGGGGAGTTCGACGCCGACCCGTTCGCGATCCTCGCCTGGCGGGGCCGCGGCCGCGACGAGCTGCTCGAGGCGCTGCGCGGGCACCGGGTCTCCGCCCTGGCCCACATCGCCGGCCGCCAGGAAGCCCCGCCGGATGATCAACCCCGCAGCGGTACCTTCTGGGAAGCCGGCCCCCGTCTCACCCCACCCGCACCGGCCGTCCCGGGTGCGGTGCGCCGCGGCGACGCGATCCTCGAGCAGCTCGACGCGCTGCCGCTGACCGTCGGCCGGTTCGACGTCACCGACGTGCTGCGTGCCGCCTATCACACCGCCACCCGCGGCGAGCCGGGGTTGCCGGACCGCCGCCGCGGCCGGTAGCGTCGGACACAGCTGCGAGCAATCGCCGCGGTCAGGGCCGAGAGGCGCTGCGACGGACCCATGAGCGTCCGCCACGCTCGGCCACACCTGACTTCCCTTGACCACAAGGGCGCCTCCTGTCACCGGGAGGTGACCTCAGGTATGTCCGGAACCCAGCACCCCTACCTGCAGCAGCGCGGCGGCCTCGACTTCGCCGTCGCCGACCTGTCCCTCGCCGACGCCGGCCGCACCCAGATCCGGCTCGCCGAGCACGAGATGCCCGGCCTCATGGCCACCCGCGCCGAATACGCCGCCGCCCAGCCGCTGCGCGGCGCCCGCATCGCCGGCAGCCTGCACATGACCGTGCAGACCGCGGTCCTCATCGAGACCCTCGTCGCGCTCGGCGCCGAGGTCCGCTGGGTGTCGTGCAACATCTTCTCCACCCAGGACGAGGCCGCCGCCGCGGTCGTCGTCGGCCCCACCGGCACCCCCGACGCTCCCGCCGGCACCCCCGTGTTCGCCTGGAAGGGCGAGACGCTGCAGGAGTACTGGTGGTGCACCGACCAGCTGTTCCAGTTCACCGGCGACGGCGGGCAGATCGCCGGACCGAACATGATCGTCGACGACGGCGGCGACGCGACCCTGCTCGTGCACAAGGGCGCCGAGTTCGAGACCCGCGGCGCGGTGCCGGCGGCGACCGAAGGCGACGACCACGAGTACACCATCATCCTCGACACCCTCCGGGCGAGCCTCGCACGCGACCCGCAGCGCTTCACCCGCATCGCGGCCGCCGTCCGCGGCGTCACCGAGGAGACCACCAACGGCGTCAAGCGCCTCTACAAACTCGCCGACACCGGTGAACTGCTCTTCCCGGCGATCAACGTCAACGACTCGGTCACGAAGTCGAAGTTCGACAACACGTACGGCATCCGCCACTCGCTGCTCGACGGGCTCAACCGGGCCACGGACGTGATGCTGGCCGGGAAGCTCGCCGTCGTCTGCGGCTACGGCGACGTCGGCAAGGGCGCCGCGGAGGCGTTGCGCGGCCAGGGCGCCCGGGTCGTCGTCACCGAGATCGACCCGATCTGCGCCCTGCAGGCGGCGATGCACGGCCTGCCCGTCGTGCGCCTCGACGACGTCATCGACACCGCCGACGTCATCATCACCGCGACCGGGAACAAGGGCATCATCACCGCCGCGCAGCTCGGCCGGCTCAAGCACAACGCGATCGTCGGCAACGTCGGGCACTTCGACAACGAGATCGACATGGCCGGCCTCGCCCAGCTGCCCGGCATCGTCAAGCGCGAGATCAAGCCGCAGGTCCACGAGTGGGTCCGCGCCGACGGCCGTTCGATCATCGTGCTGTCCGAGGGGCGGCTGCTCAACCTCGGCAACGCCACCGGCCACCCGAGCTTCGTCATGTCGAACTCGTTCACGAACCAGACGATCGCCCAGATCGAGCTGTTCACGAAGCCCGACGCCTACGAGCGGCAGGTCTACCGCCTGCCCAAGCACCTCGACGAGAAGGTCGCCGCGCTGCACCTGGACGCGCTGGGCGTGCGCCTGACGGAGCTGACGAAGGAGCAGGCCGAGTACATCGGCGTCGACGTCGCCGGCCCCTACAAGCCGGAGCATTACCGCTACTGACGTGCACGCCGGGGTTGCGGCCGCTTCGGCACCGCAACCCCGGCATGATGCCGTGCCCAGCCCGTTTCGTGCTCGCGCCGTGCTCGACGGCCACCGCGACCAGCAGGTCGACGGCGAAGCGCTCGCCGGGGACGCCGCCGTCGACGATGGCGGCGGTTCCGGCATGGCGCGGGGCCTCGTCGTCGTCGGGCACGGGCGGCGGCAGGGCCGTGCGAGCTCCGCCGCTCGTCGCCGCTTCGCAAACCGTGCCGGCGCCGCATGCCGGCGGCCCCGGTGCGGTGTGGCGGCCGCCGCCTGCCCAGCCTCGCCGCGCACCCGCGCGTAGTCCTCCACCTCTTCCCGCGGCCGCGGCGCTTCCGCGGCCACCCGCACGGGCCGGCAGCGCAGGGCCGGGCGCGGGAAGGCGAAGACCGCGGGAGCGCCGATGAATCGGCCGCCCGAGCGTCGTCTCATCAGCGACGATCCCGGATGACGAAAGGCGGCAACCACCCATGGCCATCATGCTGTACTCCGCGTCGATGTCCCTCGACGGCTTCATCACCGGCCCCGGCGGCGACATGAGCTGGCTCACCCCGCACATCGCCCCGAACCCGCTGGTCGACGACCTCATCCCCCGCATCGGCGCCCTGATCGTCGGCAACCGCACGTTCGGCGGTGACGACCCCCACCGCGGCACCGACCGGGCCGGGAAGCCGTTCGGCGGCGGCTGGGACGGCCCGCAGTATGTCGTCACGCACCACCCCCGCCCGCACGGCGACGGCATCACGTTCGTCCCCGACGTCGAAACGGCCGTGCGCGAGGCGAAGGCCGCCGCCGGCGACGGCTACGTCAACATCCTCGGCGCCGACGTCGCCCGCCAGTGCCTGGCCCTCGGCGAGCTCGACGAGATCCTCGCGATCACCGTCCCGGTCCTGCTCGGCGACGGCACCCGGCTCTTCGCCGCCACCGGTACGCCCCCGGTCCAGCTCGAGCTGCTCCGCGTCACCCACACCGAGCGGGCGATCAACACCTGGATGCGGATCATCACATAACGGCAATCCGGCACCACTGTGCCGCCACACCGGCCGGTCCAGCACCGGCCGGTGCCGGCGCACCACCCCACGACGCCGTGACAGCCGGGGTCAGTGGCGCTGCCACACCTGGGCGGCGGCGGTCCACCGCAGCGTCGTCACCGCCTGCAGCACGAGCCCACCCGCCAGCGCCGGCGTCAGATACAGCTCGTCGGCGAGGGACCGGATGATGTGCAGCCCCCGCCCGTGCTCGTCCAGGACCGGATCGACGTCACCGGGCCGCGGCGCGGGCAGCACCGCGGCGGCGTCCGCGGGAGCGGCCACCGGCAGCGACAGCCGCGACGGATCCACGACCGCCCCCGCGTTGATCACATGGATGACGCACCGCTCAGCCGTCACCTCGATCGTGATCTCATAGTCGTCGATCCGCAGCGCGTGCTCGATGACGTTCGCGCACGCCTCCGTCAGGATCAGCCCGATGTCGTCACGGCACGACGGCTCCACACCCAGCGTCTGCAGGGCCTGGTCCAGCAGCCGCCGCACCACCGGCACCGTCGCGGCGTCCCGGGGCAGGTGCAGCGCCAGCCGTAACGCGATCGACACACGACCCCCTCGCGACGACAACCAAGCCGGACGACAACCAGGCCACCAGTACCGTCACCGTACCCGCAACCCCCACCCCATCATGTTTGCCGACCAGCAACGTGACGAGCCACCCGGGGTAGGTGAGGGACGGACCCACCAGCCGGGGAAGCGACACCCGGTGCGCCGAACCGTGTGGATCCTCGCCCTGGCCGCCGGCTACGTAGACGGCCTGACCCTGCTCTACCTCGGCGGCGTCTTCGCCGGCGTCCCCACCGGCAACCTCCTGCTCACCGGCATCACCGCCGCCACCGACCCCCACCACCTCACCGAGACCACCACCCGCGCCGCCCTCGCCGTCGCCGTCTACGCCACCACCGTCACCGCCGCCCGCAACCAGCCACCCGGCCGCTGCCTCGTCGCCGAACTCGCCGCCCTCTGCACCCTCACCGGCGGCTGGGTCGCCACCCACCACGACCCCCACGGCCCCGCCCAACTCCCCCTCCTCACCCTCGCCGCGATCGCCCTGGCCCTGCACGCCGCCGCCCACCGCGACACCGACACCCCCACCGGCCACCTCACCGGCCCCCTCCTGCGCGCCGCCAAAGGCCGCCTCCGCGACACCGCACCCCTCACCGCCATACCCGCCGGCGCGGCCGCCGCCGCCCTCCTGCTCGACCACACCCCCTGGCTCGGCCCCCTCCCCGCCGTCGCCCTCGTCGCCGCCGCCGTCGTCATCCAGGCCATCCCACCCCGCCGCCCCACCAACCGCACCCGGACCACCCACCAGCCCCAGCCCGCCCACACCCCGTAACGCCCGCCACACCGGCGCAGACCGCACCCCACCCCGTACAGTTGCAGCAATGGGGATGGTGCACACCGTCGGACTCGTCCTGCATCCACGCCGCGACTCCAAACCGGCCATCGACGCCGTCATCGACTGGGCCCGCAGCCGCGACGCCACCGTCCTCGGCCTGCCCGACGAAGTCGGCCGCATCGACTGCTCCGCCGTCCCCGTCACCCCCGACGAACTCGTCAGCCGCGCCTCCCTCGTCGTCAGCCTCGGCGGCGACGGCACCATGCTGCGCAGCATGCGCCTGCTCTCCGGCAAACCCACCCCGGTCCTCGGCGTCAACCTCGGCCGCCTCGGCTTCCTCGCCGAAGTCTCCGTCGAAGAACTCCCCGAAGCCCTCTCCGCCATCGACGCCCACAAGTTCACCGTCGAACCCCGCATGGCCGTGCGCACCACCCTGCCCGACGGCACCGACGTCACCGCCTTCAACGACATCGCCCTCGTCCGCACCCCCGGCCACGGCCTCGCCGCCGTCGCCATCTCCATGCAGGGCTACCCGTTCGTCCGCTACGCCGCCGACGCCCTCATCGTCGCCACATCCACCGGCTCCACCGCCTACAGCTTCTCCGCCGGCGGCCCCATCGTCTCCCCCACCGTCGAAGGCATCCTCGTCGTCCCCGCCGCCGCCCACTCCGCGTTCAACCGCGCCCTCGTCCTGTCCCCCAGCGAAGACCTCGACCTCGAACTGCTCCCCACCAGCGGCCGCCTCGCCGTCGAAGTCGACGGCGAACTCCTCGGCGAACTCAACCCCGGCGACACCCTCACCGTCTGCGCCGCCCCCGCCGCCGCGAAGGTGGTGCGCCTCGGCTACACCACCTTCTACGAACGCGCCCGCCGCAAACTCCAGGTCAACGGCAGCCTCGAGGTCGAACTGCCCTAGGAATGCGACCGGGACGGCAACCCCGCCACCCCGACGACCGCCTCATCGGCATAACACCACGCCCACTCCTCACCGGGCTCGAACGACTGCACCAGCGGATGCCCCGACGAGCGGAAATGCGCCGTCGCATGCTTCGACGGCGACGAATCACAACACCCCACATGCCCGCACGTCAGGCACAACCGCAGATGCACCCAACGACCACCCACCGCCAGGCAGTCCTCACACCCGTCCGCCGACGGCTCCACCGGCGGCGACGCCACCATCTCCACATGCGCGCAACCACTCTGCATCGCACCACCGTAGCCCGCACCACACTCGTCGCGACGACCCACGCGTGGTTGGATTGACCGCATGGCCAAGCCAGCGATCTTGACCGTCGACGACGACCCCGCCGTCTCCCGCGCCGTCGCCCGCGACCTGCGCCGCCAATACGGCGAGGACTACCGCATCGTGCGCGCCGACAGCGGCCGCGAAGCCCTCGACACCCTCAAGGAACTCAAACTCCGGGGCGAACAGGTCGCCGTCCTGCTGGCCGACTACCGCATGCCCGAAATGAACGGCCTGCAGTTCCTCGAGGCCGCCATGGACCTCTTCCCCCGCGCCCGCCGCGTCCTGCTCACCGCCTACGCCGACACCGACGCCGCCATCCAGGCCATCAACATCGTCGACCTCGACCACTACCTCCTCAAACCCTGGCACCCGCCCGAGGAGAAGCTCTACCCCGTCATCGACGCCATGCTCGACGCCTGGAAAGCCGCCCCCGACCGCCCCAGCGCCGACGTCAAGATCATCGGCCACCGGTGGAGCGCCCCCAGCTTCACAGTCCGCGACTTCCTCGCCCGCAACATGATCAGCTACCGCTGGTACACCACCGACGACACCGAAGGCCAACGCCTCCTCACCGCCGCCGGCCTCACCCCCGACGACGTCCCCCTCGTCATCACCACCGAAGGCAAAACCCTCGTCAACCCCACCGAAGCCGAACTCGCCACCCACGTCGGCCTCACCACCACCCCCGCCGGCGACTTCTACGACCTCATCGTCGTCGGCGGCGGCCCCGCCGGCCTCGGCGCCGCCGTCTACGGCGCCAGCGAAGGCCTCCGCACCGTCCTGCTCGAAGAACGCGCCACCGGCGGCCAAGCCGGCCAATCCAGCCGCATCGAAAACTACCTCGGCTTCCCCGACGGCGTCTCCGGCGCCCAGCTCACCGACCGCGCCCGCCGCCAAGCCGTCAAATTCGGCGCCGAACTCCTCACCGCCTGCCGCGTCACCCGCCTCGAAACCCACGGCAACACCCGCATCCTGCACTTCGAAGACGGCACCACCATCGCCTCCCACGCCGTCATCCTCGCCACCGGCGTCTCCTACCGCCGCCTCACCGCCCCCGGCCTCGCCGACCTCCACGGCCGCGGCGTCTACTACGGCAGCGCCGCCACCGAAGCCCCCTCCTGCACCGACCAGGACGTCTACATCGTCGGCGGCGCCAACAGCGCCGGCCAGGCCGCCATGTTCTTCTCCCGCTACGCCCGCCGCGTCCACCTCGTCATCCGCGCCGCCAACCTCAACGCCTCCATGTCCCAATACCTCATCGACCAGATCGACGCCGTCGAACACATCCAGGTCCACCCCTGCACCGAAATCGCCGCCGCCCACGGCGACGAACACCTCGAACGCCTCGAACTGCGCCCCGTCGACGGCGGCCCCGGCCGCACCGTCGACGCCTCCTGGCTGTTCATCTTCATCGGCGCCGAACCCCGCACCGACTGGCTCGACGGCACCATCCAGCGCGACCACCGCGGCTTCGTCCTCACCGGACCCGACCTCCTCACCGGCGACGAACCCCCACCCGGCTGGCTCCTGCCCCGCGACCCCTACCACCTCGAATCCAGCATCCCCGGCGTCTTCGCCGCCGGGGACGTGCGCGCCGACTCCGTCAAACGCGTCGCCTCCGCCGTCGGCGAAGGCGCCATGGCCGTCTCGCTCGTCCACCGGTACCTCCTGGAGTCCCAATGACCGCCACCGGCCGCCGCCTCACCACCGACGAGCTGCGCACCCTCTTCCTCTTCGAGGCCCTCGACGACGACCAGCTCGACTGGCTCGCCACCCGCGGCTGGGCCGTCACCCACCCCAGCGGCGACGCCATCTACCGCGAAGGCGAACCCGCCACCTGCTTCGTCGTGCTGCTCTCCGGCACCGTCTCCCTCAGCCGCAACATCCGCGGCGACGACGTCGAACTCTCCCGCACCGACCACATCGGCGTCTACGGCGGCGCCACCCAGGCCTACCTCGGCGACCAGGTCCCCCAGCTCTACAACAACACCATGCACGCCATCACCGACGCCGAGGTCTACGAACTGCCCGCCGCCGAGTTCGGCCCCGTCGTGCGCCACTGGTTCCCCATGGCCATGCACCTGCTCGAAGGCCTCTTCTTCGGCATGCGCAACAGCAACAACGCCGTCGCCGAACGCGAACGCCTCCTCGCCCTGGGCTCCCTGTCCGCCGGCCTCACCCACGAGCTCAACAACCCCGCCGCCGCCGCCGTACGCGCCACCGCCGTCCTGCGCGACAAGGTCGCCGGCATGCGCCACAAACTCGCCATGATCGCCGACGGCCGCCTCGACGGCGAACGCCTCCACGGCCTCGTCGAACTCCAGGAAACCGCCGTCAAGAAGGCCCAGAACACCCCCAAACGCTCCGCCCTGGAGATCTCCGACGCCGAGGACACCGTCGGCGACTGGCTCGACGAGCACCAGGTCCCCGGCGCCTGGGACCTCGCCCCCACCCTCGTCGCCGGCGGCGTCGACGTGCCCTGGCTCGAGGACGTCGCCTCCTGCATCGGCGACATCGACCTCGAACCCGCCGTGCGCTGGCTCGCCTACACCATCGAGACCGAACTGCTCATGGGCGAGATCGACGACGCCGTCGGCCGCATCTCCGGCCTCGTCTCCGCCGCCAAGCAGTACTCCCAGCTCGACCGCGGCCCCTTCCAGGTCGTCGACGTCCACGAACTGCTCGACGCCACCCTCATCATGCTCAACGCCAAGATCCCCCAAGGCATCCGCGTCGTGACGAGCTACGACCGGACCCTGCCGGCCATCCCCGCGTACGCCGCCGAGCTCAACCAGGTCTGGACGAACCTCATCGACAACGGCGTCTCCGCGATGCACGGCTCCGGGACGCTGACGATCACCACGAGCCTCGACCCGACCGGCGACTGCCTCACCGTCGACATCGCCGACACCGGCACCGGCATCCCGCCCGAGGTCCGCCCGCGCATCTTCGAGCCGTTCTTCACCACCAAGCCCGTCGGTGAGGGCACCGGCCTCGGCCTCGACATCTCCTACCGCATCGTCGTCAAGAAGCACCACGGCGACATCCGGGTCACCTCCGAGCCGGGCGACACCCACTTCACCGTCGTGCTGCCCCTGCGCGAGACCGCCTGATCGGTTGGAGCAGGTCGGCGCGTAGCGCCGATCCTTCTTGGTTTGGGCGTGCCGTCAGGCACGCTCCCTAACGCGTCCTAGGATGCTAGGAATCGACCAAGGCCTTCCCGGCAATAAACGTTGTAGGAACCCCACAACGACAGGGGCCTAGGATGCGAGACAGCCGCATTGGTGTACTCGGCGGTAATCAAGCAGGGTGTAGATCGTCGCGGCACATAGCGGGGAAACCAGGAGGCTCAGCCGGTGTTCAGTCGTATCGCCATCGTCAACCGCGGAGAGGCCGCCATGCGGCTCATCCACGCCGTGCGTGACCTGTCCGCGGAAACGGGCACACGGATCGAGACGGTCGCCCTCTACACCGACGTCGACCGCACCGCGACCTTCGTGCGCGAGGCCGACCTCGCCTACCCCCTCGGGCCCGCCGCCGCCCGCCCCTACCTCAACCACGCCCTGCTCGAACGCGCCCTGCTCGACACCGAAGCCGACGCCGCCTGGGTCGGCTGGGGCTTCGTCGCCGAAGACCCCGCCTTCGCCGAGCTCTGCGACCGCATCGGCGTCACCTTCATCGGCCCCAGCGCCGACGCCATGCGCAAACTCGGCGACAAGATCGGCGCCAAGCTCATCGCCGAAGAGGTCGGCGTCCCCGTCGCCCCCTGGAGCCGCGGCGAGGTCGCCACCCTCGACGACGCCCTGCGCGCCGGCGAGCAGATCGGCTACCCGCTCATGCTCAAGGCCACCGCCGGCGGCGGCGGCCGCGGCATCCGCAAGGTCGAGAGCGGCGACGAGCTCGCCGACGCCTACGAGCGCACCAGCGCCGAGGCCCTGCGCGCGTTCGGCTCCGGCGTCGTCTTCCTCGAACGCCTCGTCACCGGCGCCCGCCACGTCGAAGTCCAGGTCATCGCCGACGGCCAGGGCACCGCCTGGGCCCTCGGCGTGCGCGACTGCTCCGTGCAGCGGCGCAACCAGAAGATCATCGAGGAGTCCGCGTCACCGGTCCTCGGCCCCGAACAGACCGCCGAGCTCAAGGCAGCCGCCGAACGCCTCGCCCTCGCCGTCGGCTACCGCGGCGCCGGCACCGTCGAGTTCCTCTACCACCCCGTCGACAAGATCTTCGCGTTCCTCGAGGTCAACACCCGCCTGCAGGTCGAACACCCGATCACCGAGATCACCACCGGCACCGACCTCGTCAAACTGCAGATCCACGTCGCCTCCGGCGGCAAGCTCGACGGCGAACGCCCCGCCGAGACCGGCCACGCCGTCGAGGCCCGCCTCAACGCCGAAGACCCCGACCGCGACTTCGCCCCCGCCCCCGGCCGCATCTCCCGCCTCGTCCTGCCCGCCGGCCCCGGCATCCGCGTCGACAGCGGCGTCAGCGAGGGCGACAGCATCCCGTCGGACTTCGACTCCATGATCGCCAAGATCATCGCCTACGGCCGGGACCGCGACGAAGCCCTCGGCCGGCTCCGCCGCGCCATGGCCGAAACCACCGTCATCATCGACGGCGGCGCCACCAACAAGAGCTTCGTCATCGACCTGCTCGACCAGCCCGAAGTCATCGACGCCACCGCCGACACCGGCTGGATCGACCGCGTCCGCGCCGAAGGCCGCCTCGTCAACCACCGCCACTCCGCCATCGCCCTGGCCGCCGCCGCCATCGAGGCCTACCAGGACGAGGAGCAGATCTCCCGCGGCCGCCTCCTCACCACCGCCCACGGCGGGCGCCCCCAGGTCCAGCACGAGTCCGGCCGCCCCCTCGACCTCAAACTCCGCGGCGTCGGCTACCGCGTCGCCGTCGCCCGCGTCGGCCCCACCCGCTACCGCGTCGGCATCGCCGCCGGCGGCGACCCCCACCCCGCCGACGTCGAAATCGAACGCTTCGACGCCCACCGCGGCCAGATCACCGTCAACGGCCGCCGCTTCCGCCTCGTCTCCGCCACCCACGGCCCCATCCACCTCGTCGAGGTCAACGGCGTCACCCACCGCATCAGCCGCGACGAAGGCGGCGTCGTGCGCTCACCCGCACCCGCCCTCGTCGTGGCCACCCCCCTCGCCGTCGGCGACGAGGTCGAAGCCGGCGCCCCCATCCTCGTGCTCGAGAGCATGAAGATGGAGACCGCCCTGCGCGCCCCGTTCCGCGCCCGCGTCCGCGAACTGCCCGTCACCGTCGGCAGCCAGGTCGAGACCGGCGCCCCCCTCATGCGCCTCGAACCCCTCGCCGACGACACCGGCGACCCGGCCACCGGCAGCCCCGCCGCCGAAGCCGTCGACATCGACCTGCCCCCCGAGGACACCGCCACCACCGCCGCCGAACGCGTCGCACGCGGCCTGCAGGACCTGCGCGCCCTCCTGCTCGGCTTCGACACCGACCCCCACGACCGCGGCCGCACCCTCACCCACTACCTCACCGCCCGCGCCGAAGCCGGCGACCGGCCCCTGCCCGGCGAGGTCGAACTCATCACCGTCTTCGCCGACCTCGCCGAACTCACCCGCAACACCCCCGGCGGCGAACTCGGCGGCGAACCCAACAGCGCCGTGCACTCCCCCCGCGAATACTTCCACCGCTACCTCGGCAGCCTCGACGTCGACCGCGCCGGCGTCCCCGCCGCGTTCCAGGCCCGCCTCACCAAGGTCCTCGCCCACTACGGCGTCGACACCCTCGACCGCACCGCCGAACTCGAGGCCGCCGTCTTCCGCATCTTCCTCGCCCAGCAACGCACCGCCACCGACGTCGCCGTCGTCTCCGAACTGCTCCGCCAGTGGCTCGCCGGCCCCCAGCCCGCCGAACCCCTCGCCGAACGCGCCGGCCTCACCCTCGAACACCTCATCGAAGCCACCCAGGTCCGCTTCCCGGCCGTCTCCGACCTCGCCCGCGGCATCGTCTTCCGCTGGTTCGCCCAGCCCCTCCTGCGCCGCAACCGCGCCGAGGTCTACGTCAACGTCCGCTCCGCCCTGCGCTACCTCGACCGCAACCCCGGCGCCCCCGACCGCGCCGAACGCATCCAGACCATGGTCGCCTCCGCCGAACCCCTCGTCCGGCTCATCGGCCAGCGCATCGGCCGCCCCGGCCGCGACCACGCCCCCCTCCTCGAAGTCCTCACCCGCCGCTACTACGGCAACCGCGGCCTGTCCAACGTCACCAGCCTCGACACCCCCGGCGGCCGCTTCGTCACCGCCGAGCACACCGGCCGCACCGGCAACCACACCCGCGTCGTCACCACCGCCGTCGACATCGCCACCCTCCCCGCCGCCCTCGACACCGTCGCCGCCCTCGCCGGCGACGGCCCCGGCCTCGTCGCCGACCTCTACGTCGCCTGGGACGACCAGCCCGACGCCACCACCATCGGGGACAACCTCGGCGACCTGCTCACCCAGCACCCCCAGCCCAGCGGCGTGCGGCGCATCACCATCACCGTCGCCGGCACCACCGGCGCCGTCATGCACCACCACTTCACGTTCCGCCCCGACGGCGGCACCTTCACCGAAGACCGCCTCATCCGCGGCCTGCACCCCCAGATCGCCAACCGCCTCCAGCTCTACCGGCTCCGCGAGTTCGACCTCACCCGGCTGCCCTCCGCCGACGAGGAGATCTACCTGTTCAAAGCCGTCGCCAAGACCAACCCCGCCGACGAACGCCTCATCGCCATGGGCCAGGTCCGCGACCTCACCCCGCTGCGCGAGGCCGACGGCCGCCTCGTCGCCCTGCCCGCCCTGGAGAACATCACCACCGGCTGCCTCGACGCGATCCGCAACATCCAGGCCCAACGGCCCCAGAACAAGCGGTTCGACACCAACCGGATCATGATGTACGTCTGGCCCGCCACCGAGCTCACCCAGGACGAGATCGAAACCCTCGTCCAGCGGCTCCTGCCCACCACCGCCGGAGCCGGACTCGAAGAGGTCCAGTTCCTCGCCCGCCAGCGCAACGCCGCCGGCGAGCTCTCCGAGGTCGCCGTCCGCATCACCCTCGACCCCGGCCACGGCGCCAGCCTCTCCGTCGACAAACCGTCCACGGAACCGCTCCAGCCCCTCGACGACTACCGGCAGAAGGTCCTGCGCGCCGCCCGGCGCGGCAACGTGTACCCCTACGAGCTCACCGGCCTGCTCGCCGGCCCCGGCGGCACCTTCACCGAGCACGACCTCGACGCCGGCGGCACCCTCGTCCCCGTCCAGCGCCCCAAGGGCCGCAACAGCGCCGCCATCATCGCCGGCGTCGTCACCACCCCCACCCCGCGCCACCCCGAAGGCGTCACCCGCGTCGTGCTCCTCGGCGACCCCACCAAGGCCCTCGGCGCCCTCTCCGAACCCGAGTGCAGCCGCGTCATCGCCGCCCTCGACCTCGCCGAACGCCTCCAAGTCCCGCTCGAATGGTTCGCCCTGTCCGCCGGCGCCCGCATCTCCATGTCCTCCGGCACCGAGAACATGGACTGGGTCGCCGCCGCACTCAAGCGCATCGTCACCTTCACCCAGGCCGGCGGCGAGATCAACATCGTCGTCACCGGCATCAACGTCGGCGCCCAGCCCTACTGGAACGCCGAGGCGACCATGCTCATGCACACCAAGGGCATCCTCGTCATGACCCCCGACTCGGCCATGGTCCTCACCGGCAAACAGGCCCTCGACTTCTCCGGCGGCGTCTCCGCCGAGGACAACTACGGCATCGGCGGCTACGACCGCATCATGGGCCCCAACGGCCAGGCCCAGTACTGGGCCCCGACCCTCGCCGGCGCCCGCGACGTCCTCATGGCCCACTACGACCACACCTACATCGTCCCCGGCGAGCCCGGCCCCCGCCGCGCCCCCACCTCCGACCCCGCCGACCGCGACGTCTCCCCGTTCCCCCACACCGTCGCCGGCAGCGACTTCACCACCGTCGGGCAGATCTTCTCCGCGGCCCACAACCCCGACCGCAAGAAGGCCTTCGACATCCGCACCGTCATGCGCGCCGTCACCGACCAGGACCACCCGGCCCTGGAACGCTGGGCCGGCATGGCCGACGCCGACACCGCCGTCGTCCAGGACGCCCGCCTCGGCGGCTGGCCCGTCTGCCTCGTCGGCATCGAGTCCCGCTCCGTGCCCCGCACCGGCTTCCCGCCCACCGACGGCCCCGACACCTACACCGCCGGCACCCTCTTCCCCCGCTCCTCCAAGAAGGTCGCCCGCGCCATCAACGCCGCCTCCGGCAACCGGCCCCTCGTCGTCCTCGCGAACCTGTCCGGCTTCGACGGCTCACCCGAGTCGATGCGCAAGCTCCAGCTCGAGTACGGCGCCGAAATCGGCCGCGCCATCGTCAACTTCGACGGCCCGATCGTCTTCTGCGTCATCTCCCGCTACCACGGCGGCGCCTTCGTCGTCTTCTCCAAGGCCCTCAACCCCAACATGACCGTCCTGGCCCTCGAAGGCTCCTTCGCCTCCGTCCTCGGCGGCGCCCCCGCCGCCGCCGTCGTCTTCGCCGGCGACGTGTCCAACCGCACCAGCAACGACCCCCGCGTCACCGGCCTGCAGGCCCAGGTCGCCGCGGCCACCGGCGTCGAACGCGCCGCCCTCAACGCCCGCCTCGCCGAGGTCCAGGCCGCCGTCCGCGCCGAACACCTCGGCGCCGTCGCCGCCGAGTTCGACCGCGTCCACAGCATCCAGCGGGCCGTCGAGGTCGGCTCCGTCGACGCCATCATCAGCCCCGCCGAACTGCGCCCCCGCATCATCGAGGCCATCGAGCACGGCCTCAAGCGCTGACACCACACGATCGCAGGGCCGCCCCCGGTGCCGGGGGCGGCCCTGCGAATTCGCGTTGAACGGGCGGGCGAACCCCCATAGCGTGACCCCTCGTGCCGCCCGCCTTCATCCCCGGCCTCCAACTGTGCCGAGCCTTCTACGAGCACGGCGTGCGCCCCCTCCTCGCCGGCATCCCGCACGCCGCCGCCCGCATCGGCCCCGGCTCCGAGGTCCTCGGCCTGGACACCGAACGCTCCACCGACCACGACTGGGGCCCGCGGCTGCAGCTCTTCGTCGACCTCGAACGCGTCGAGGCCGCCGCGCTCGCCGCCACCCTCAGCACCCGGCTCCCCAAGGACGTCCACGGCTGGCCCACCAGCTTCGAACCGCCCGGCGACCGCGTCCGCGTCATGACCCCCACCACCGGCCCCGTCCACCACCGCGTCGACATCACCGACGTCGCCACCTGGTCCCGGCAGCACCTCGGCACCGACGCCCGCCGCCCCCTCACCGACGCCGACTGGCTCGCCACCCCCACCCAGCTGCTCGCCGAGGCCACCGCCGGCGCCGTCTACCACGACGACACCGGCGAGCTCACCGCCCTGCGGGCCAACCTCGCCTGGTACCCGCGGCACCTGTGGAAGCACGTCCTCGCCGCCCAGTGGACGCGCATCGCCCAGGAGGAGGCCTTCGTCGGGCGCACCGCCGAGCAGGGCGACGAGCTCGGCAGCCGGATCGTCGCCGCCCGCCTGGCCCGCGACGTCATGCGCCTGTGCCTGCTCCTGGCCCGCCGCTACCCGCCCTACAGCAAATGGCTCGGCACCGCCTTCACCGCCCTGCCCGGCATCGCCCCCATCGCCGGCGCCCTGGGCCGGGCCCTCGACGCGCGCGAGGCCGGGCCGCGCCAGGACGCCCTCTGCGACGCGTACGAGCTCGCCGGCGCGTGGCAGAACCGCCTCGCCCTGGCGCCCGAGGTCGACGCGACCCGCCGCCCGTACTACGACCGCCCATACCCCGTCATCGCCGCCGAACGGTTCGCCGAGGCCCTCGCCGGCCCGCGGATCGGCGCGATCGACCAGTACGTCGACTGCACCGACGTCCTCGGCCGCCCGCAGCTGACCAGAGACCTGGCGGCAGCGGTGGACCCTGCCGCGTAGCGGCCAAGAACAGGCGTGGCTTCAGCCACGCTCGCTATGGCGTCCTAGGACGCTAGGATGAGCGGGTGCCGGGTCAGGACCGGCCGAGCCGGTCAGTAGCGGCCGAGCCAGGCGGTCGGGGCCATCACGATGCGCGGGTTCGCCGCGGGGTCGAGCCAGCGCAGCACCGTCAGCAGGTCGCCCTGGGGCAGGCTCACGCAGCCGAGCGTGCTGTTGCCGTTGGACTGGTGCAGGAAGATGCCGCTGCCGCGCCCTGGGGTCGCCGGCATGTTGTACCGGATCACCGCGAAGTACGTGTACTGCGGGCTCGTCCGCCACAGCGCCTCGCTCGGCCCGCCCGGGTCCGGGCCGTGGCTGAACGTGTTGTAGCCCGGCGAGTCGCTGTTCTCGTCCCACCAGTCGTCGGCGACGAGCTGGTGGTAGCCGTACCGCACGCCGGGGTTCGCCGCGATGCCGTACATGGTCGCGTCGATGGCGAACACGCCCGCCGGCGTCGTCCGGTCGCCCTCGCGCTTGCTGTCGCTGAACCCCTTGCCGCCCAGGCGCGCCGGCACCGGGCCGAACGTGGAGCGCCAGGCGCCGCCGGACTTCGCGTACGCCTGCAGGGTCCCCGTCGTGGCCGACGGGCTCTGCGACTGCACGATGACGACCTGGGTCGTGTTCGCGGGCAGCGTGCGCAGCCGCGCGGCGTCGTTGGCGGCGTCGTCCTCGCGGCCGCGGGTGCGGGCGGGCCCGGCGGTGGCCGGGTGCGCCGCGGCCGTGGTGGGTGCCGGGGCGCCCGTCGAGGCCGGGGCACCGGCGGGCGGTGACACGCCGGGCGGCGGGCCCGGCGACTCCACACCGGCGGGCGCCGCACCGGCGGACGCGGGGCGGCCGGGCTGCGGCGTGGCCCTGCCGGACGCGGCAGCGGAGGCCTCACCACCGGCGGCGCCACAGCCCGCCGTCAGCAGCAGCGGCAGGCACATCGCGAGGATGACCCGCGCGCGGCGTCGGGGCTGGTGGACCGGCACGCCCATAGTATCTACCGCATGGGCGCAAGGTTCCGGACAATTCCGGCGACACGCCGGGCCGGGCGATGGCTGGCGGCGGCCTGCCTCGCGGCCGTCGCCGCCGGATGCTCCGCCCCGCCCGGCGCCGCCCCGGCCTCCGCCGCGGCGCCGAGCGCGACGGCGGCGGTGTCGCCCGGCACGGGCGGTACACCCTCGGCATCCGCGGCCGCGGCGGACTTCGTCGAACCGCTTCCCGCCGCGGTGCGCCAGGCCATGACCGGGGTCTCCTGGCGGCCCGGGTGCCCCGTGGGCCTCGACGACCTGCGGCTCGTGCACGTGTCCTACGTGGACTTCGACGGCACCCCGCAGGCGGGGCAGATCATCGTGCACAAGACCGTCGCCGACGCGGCCCTGCGCGTGTTCCAGCGGCTGCGGGCGGCCGGGTTCCCGATCCGCAGCATGAACCTCGTCGACCGGTACGGCGGATCCGACGACGAATCGATGGCGGCCGACAACACCTCGGGCTTCAACTGCCGCAACGTGCCCGGCACCACCCACTGGTCCAACCACGCCTACGGCCGGGCGATCGACGTCAACACCGTCGAGAACCCGTACCTGCCGACGGGCAGGATCATGCCGCCCGCCGGGAAGGCGTTCCTGGACCGGGGCAACGTGCGGCCGGGCATGATCGTGGCCGGGGACGCGACCGTGCGGGCGTTTCGCGCCGAGGGGTTCACCTGGGGCGGCGCCTGGCGCTCCGGCACCGACTACCAGCACTTCGAGAAGGCCTGAGCCGCGCCGCAGATCCGTTTCACGTCACATTGGGGCGTGCGCTGATCACCCGCACCATACTGTCGGCATGGAACAGCGGATGGGCGTGTTCCGGCTGCTGATCGCCGGCATGCTGGTGCTGATCGTCGGTGGCGTCGCGACCACCGCGTGGGCGCTGCGCCGGGCCGAGCCGCGCCCCGAGCCCGGCGCCGGGGGCACCGCGCGCCCGTCCGCCGCCCCGCCGTCGCCGTCGGGCTCGCCCGCCCCGCCGCCGTTCACCGGCTGGTCCGACCCGGCGCTGGTCGGCCTGCCGCAGGGCACGAAGGTCCCGGGCCTGCTCACCTTCCGCGGCAACCCGACCCGCACCTACTACGGCCAGGGGCCGGTGCCCCGCACGACCCCGGCCCAGCGCTGGCAGTTCCCCCGCAGCGGCGGCCTGTGCGCGATGTCGTCGGACAAGGGCGAGACCCGCGAGTGGTGCGGCACCGGCTGGACCGGCCAGCCCGCCGTGTTCGAGCGCGACGGCCGGACCTGGGTGGTGTTCGGCGCCTACGACCGCAGCATCCACTTCCTCGACGCGGCCACCGGCGAGCGGATCCTGCCCGACTTCAAGACCGGCGACATCATCAAGGGCAGTGTCACCGTCGACCCCGACGGCTACCCGCTGGTCTACTCCGGCTCCCGCGACGGCTTCTACCGGGTCATCGCCACCGACCGCGCCACGCCGACCGAGCTGTGGAAGCTCGCCGCCGACGCGGTGAAGCCGACGCTGTGGAACGACGACTGGGACGGCGCCGGGCTCGTCATCGACGACTACCTGCTCGAGGGCGGCGAGAACAGCCAGTTCCACGTCGTGAAGCTCAACCGCGGCTACGGCCCCGACGGCAAGGTGACCGTCGCGCCGCAGCTCGTGTGGCACACGCCCGGCTGGGACGAGCAGGAGCTCAAGGACGCCGGCGACACCAACGTGTCCATCGAGAACTCCGTGGCCGTCTACCGCGACACGGTGTACTTCGCCAACTCCGGCGGCCTCGTGCAGGGCTGGGACCTGTCCGGGCTCAAGGCGGGCCGGGAGCCGGCCCGCACCTTCCGCTTCTGGACCGGCGACGACACCGACGCGTCGATCGTCGTGGACGCCGACGGGTTCCTCTACGTCGGCTCGGAGTACGAGAAGGGCAATGCCCGCAGCAAGGAGGTCGGGCAGATGCTCAAGCTCGACCCGGCCAGGCCCGGCAACCCGGTCGTCTGGGCGGTCAAGGACACCGGGAAGCGCCCCGGCGGCGTCTGGGGCACGCCCGCGCTGCACCGCGACATCGCGATCTACGACACGGCCGGCGGCGACGTGCTCGGCCTGGACCGGGCCACCGGCGCCGTGCGGTGGCGCATCCACCTGCCCGGCGGCGAGACCTGGCAGTCGCCCGTGGTCGTGGACGATACGCTGGTGATCGGCGACTGCACCGGGGTCATGCACGCCTACGACGTGTCCGACACGTATGCGGAGCCCAAGCCGCTGTGGGAGTCCAAGATCGGCGGGTGCATCGAGTCGACGCCCGCGGTCTGGAAGGGTTCACTGTATTTCGGCACCCGCGCCGGAGCGGTGCACGCCCTCGCGGCCGGGTAGCGCACAATGATTGCGCAATTGTTACGGGCCGCGACTGGTCACGGTGAACGGCACGCCATACGTTGCCCGACACACCAATCAGCCGAAAGGACCCGAGCAATGCGCAGAGGGATCCTGTCCCTGCTGGCCGTCGCCGCGCTGGCCGTGAGCGGGACGGCCGCCTGCACCGCGGACGTGTCCGGCACCGGCGGGAAGGGCGACAGGCCGCGCATCGGGGTCATCCTGCCCGACAGCAAGTCCTCGGCGCGGTGGGAGACCGCCGACCGCAAGTACCTGGCCGCCGCGTTCAAGGCCGCCGGCGTCGACTACGAGATCCAGAACGCGCAGAACGACAAGAGCGCCTTCACGACCCTGGCCGAGCAGATGATGACCCAGGGCGTCGACGTGCTCATGATCGTGAACCTGGACTCCGGCACCGGCAAGGCCGTGCTGGACAAGGCCCGCAACGCCGGGGTGGCCACGATCGACTACGACCGCATGACGCTGGGCGGGTCGGCGCGGTACTACGTGTCGTTCGACAACACCGCCGTCGGCACCCTGCAGGGCCAGGGCCTGGTGCGCTGCCTCGAGGCGGCGAAGGCCACCCGGCCGGTCATCGCCGAGCTCAACGGCTCCCAGACCGACAACAACTCGACGCTGTTCAAGGAGGGCTACGACGCCGTGCTCGCGCCGAAGTTCGCCTCGGGCGACTACCTCAAGGGCCCCGACCAGTGGATCGAGGAGTGGGACAACACCCGCGCCGGGACCACGTTCGAGCAGATGATGACCGCCCAGCCGAACATCGGCGGGGTCATCGCGGCCAACGACGGCGTGGCCAACGCGGCCATCAACGTGCTCAAGAAGCAGGGCCTCAACGGCCACATCCCGGTCACCGGGCAGGACGCCACCGCGCAGGGCCTGCAGAACATCCTCAACGGCGACCAGTGCATGACGGTCTACAAGGACGTGCGCCGGGAGGCGGCCGCGGCCGCGAAACTGGCGATCGCCCTGGCCAAGGGTGAGACGGGGGTCACCACGACGAAGGTGTACGACCGGGTCGGCAAGCGTGACGTCGACGCGATCCTGCTCGACCCCAAGGCGATCACCAGGGACAACGTCCGGGACGTGATCGACGACGGCTACGTGCCGGCGGCGGACGTGTGCACGCCGGACTTCGCCGCGAAATGCGCCGCGGCGGGTATCAAGTAAGGTACCGGTCTCACCTGGGGAGCGCCGTTTGAGGGAGCACTGTGACCGAAACACCCCTGCTGGAGATCCGGGGGCTCAGCAAGAGCTTCGGACCCGTCCAGGTGCTGCGTGACGTGGACTTCCAGGTGTACGCCGGGCAGGTCACCGCCCTCGTCGGCGACAACGGCGCCGGCAAGTCGACGCTGGTCAAGTGCGTCGGCGGGATCTACTCGGCCGACGCCGGGGAGTACCTGTACGAGGGCCGCCCGGTCTCGGTGCACGGCCCCCGCGACGCCGCCGCGCTCGGGGTCGAGATCGTCTACCAGGACCTGGCCCTGTGCGACAACCTCGACATCGTGCAGAACATGTTCCTCGGCCGGGAGATCCGCCGCGGTCTCGTGCTGGACGACATCACCATGGAGCAGCGGGCCGCCGAGACGCTCGCGAGCCTGTCGGTGCGCACGGTGGCGTCGGTCCGCCAGCCGGTGTCCAGCCTCTCCGGCGGGCAGCGGCAGACGGTCGCGATCGCCAAGGCCGTGCTGTGGAACAACCGGATCGTCATCCTCGACGAGCCCAACGCGGCCCTCGGCGTGGCCCAGACCGCGCAGGTCCTCGAGCTCGTGCGCCGGCTGGCCGACAACGGCCTCGCGGTCGTGCTCATCTCGCACAACATGAACGACGTGTTCGCGGTCGCCGACCGGATCGCGGCGCTCTACCTGGGGCAGATGGCGGCCCAGGTCCGGGCCACCGACGTCACCCACTCCCAGGTCGTCGAGCTCATCACCACCGGCCGCAGCGGCGAGCTGGGCCTGCGCGGGCAAGGAGCGACGGTATGAGCGTGTCGATGCTCGACGCCCAGGAGCGCACCGGCGAGCACCCGTCGTCCGGGCTCGGCGCCTACACCCGCGACTACCTCGCGCGGGTGCGGGGCGGGAACATGGGGGCGCTGCCGGCGGTGCTCGGGCTGCTGGCGCTCGTCGTGGCCTTCTCCGTGGCCCGGCCCGAGTTCGTGACCGCCGGGAACCTCGCGAACCTGCTGCACCAGGGCGCCGCGGTCACCGTCATCGCGATGGGGCTCGTCTTCGTGCTCCTGCTGGGCGAGATCGACCTGTCCGCCGGGTTCGCCTCCGGGGTGTGCGCCTCGGTGCTCGCGGTGCTGCTCACGAACTTCGGGCTGCCGTGGTACGTCGCGGTGGCCGGCGCGATCGCGACCGGCGCGGCGATCGGGCTGGTGATCGGGCTGCTCGTGGCCAAGCTGGGCATCCCGTCGTTCGTGGTGACCCTGGCCGCGTTCCTGGCCTTCCAGGGCGCCGTGCTGCTGCTCATGAAGGGCGGCACGATCGTCGCCGTCGACGACCCGACGATCAAGAAGATCAACTTCGACGGGCGGTTCACGCCGCTGCAGGGCTGGGTGCTCTACGGCGTCACCATCGCCGGGATGCTCGCGCTGCACCTCTGGCGGCGCTACAGCCGCGTCCGGCACGGCCTCGCCGCCGACCCCCACGCGGTGATCGCGCTGCGGGTGGTGACCGTGGCCGTCCTGCTCGGCGCCGCGGTGTGGACGCTGAACCTGGAGCGCTCGAAGAACGACGCCATCTCCCAGCGGGGCGTGCCGATGGTCGTCGCGATCCTGGGGCTGCTGCTGTGGCTGTGCACGTTCGTGCTGAACCGCACCGCGTTCGGCCGGCACGTGTACGCCGTCGGCGGCAACCGGGAGGCGTCGCGGCGGGCCGGCATCCACGTGGACGCGATCCGCATCGCCGTGTTCGTGATCTGCTCGACGATGGCCGCCGTCGGCGGGATCGTGGCCGCGTCCCGGGACGCCTCGGTCAACCCGAACACCGGCGGCAGCAACGTGCTGCTCTACGCCGTCGGCGCCGCGGTCATCGGCGGCACGAGCCTGTTCGGCGGCAAGGGGCGGGTACTCAACGCGGTGCTCGGCGGGGCGGTCGTGGCGGTCATCGAGAACGGGATGGGCCTCATGGAGTACAGCCCCGGCACGAAGTACGTCGTGACCGGCGTGGTGCTGCTGCTCGCCGCCGGGATCGACGCGGTCACCCGCCGGCGGGGGGCCTCGGCGGGACTGCGCTGACCGGCCGCCGTCGATCGGCCACTAGTCTGCATACCGCGACCCCGACCGAAGAAAGCCGAGCATGCGCGTTGGCCCCAGCCAGGAGGAGATCCGGCGGAGCAACCTCGGAGCGCTCCTGCGCTCCGTGCACCTCCACGGCGCGATGTCCCGCGCCGACCTCACGGCGAGCCTGGGCCTCAACCGCAGCACGATCGGCGCGCTGACCGCGGACCTCGCGGCGGCCGGTCTCGTCAGTGAAGGGGTGCCGCGGGAGCAGCGGGGCCGGGCCGGCCGCCCGTCGCTCGTGGTGCGGCCGGAGTCCGAGAAGGTGTACGTCTTCGCCTTCGCCGTCGAGGTCGACCGCATCGTCGCCGCCCGCGTCGGCCTCGGCGGCGCCGTCCTGGACCGCTTCGAGGCCGCCCGGCCGCGCGGCGAGCACGACGCCGCCACCGCCGTCGCGCCCATCGCCGACTTCGTGCGCAAGATGCGGCACACCGCCCCGGCCGGCGCCCGGCTCATCGGCAGCGGCGCGGCGGTCTCGGCCATGGTGCGCCGCGACGACGGGTTCGTCCGGCTCGGCCCGCAGCTCGGCTGGGCGGACCAGCCCCTCGGCGAGGCCCTGCGCGGGCTGGTCGGCGACGGCCGGGCGGTCGCGGTGCGCAACAACGCCGACCTGGCCGCCCTGGCCGAGCACACCCGCGGCGCGGCGGCGGGCTGCGACAACCTCGTGTACCTCTACGGCGACGCGGGCATCGGCGGCGGCATCATCGCGGCCGGGCGCCCGGTGACCGGCCACGGCGGCTACGGCGGCGAGGTCGGCCACATGGTCGTGAACCCCAACGGCAAGGCGTGCAGCTGCGGCTCCCGGGGCTGCTGGGAGACCGAGATCGGCGAGCACGCCCTGCTCGCGGCGGCCGGGCGCAGCGCGACGGCGGGGCGCGAGGGCATCCTGACGGTGGTCGACGCGGCCTCCCGCGGCGACAACACGGCGCAGGCGGCCATGCGCCAGGTCGGCGACTGGCTCGGCTTCGGCGTGGCGAACCTGGTGAACATCTTCAACCCGGAGATGGTGATCTTCGGCGGCACCCTGCGCGAGGTGTACCTGGCCTCGGCCGCGCAGGTGCGCTCGCGCCTGAACCGCAACGGGCTGCCGGCGTGCCGGGAGCACGTGCGGCTGCGCACGCCGCAGCTGGGCCAGGACGCGGCGCTGATCGGCGCGGCGGAGCTGGCCTTCGAGCCGCTCTTCGCCGACCCCCTCTTCGCCGACCCGCTGGAGTCCGCCTAGCCGTTGGCCGCGGCGACGCGCTCCCTCGTGCGGGAGCGGGCCAGCGCGGCGAGGGAGACCAGGGCGAGCACGGCGGCAGCGGTACCGGCGACCGTCCCCACCGCCGGGGCCGCGATCAGGGCCGGCAGGGTCCGCACCGCGATCGCGCTGCCCAGGGCCCGCGTCGAGGCGCTCCAGGCCAGGACCGTCGTCACCGTGCCGGGGCGGGCGGCCTGGGCCAGGCGCGCGTCCATGCCGCCCTCGAACGCGGTCATGCTCAGCCCGGACAGGAACTGGGCCAGGAACAGCCCGGCCAGGTGGGCCGGGGCGAGCAGCCAGCCGACCAGCATCCCGACGCCCCACAGGGGCCAGACCACGGCCGCGGGCAGGCGCAGGCGGCCGACGCGGTCCACGGCCCACGACGACAGCAGGCAGCCGGCGCTGAACGCGGCCGCCGCCCCGGCGACGGCGTGCTGGCCGTGCAGCTCGGTCGCCAGGGCCACGGACAGCAGGGTCGGGCCCGCGGACAGCAGCATGAGGCCGCCGCCGGCCGCGAGGACCGGCAGCGGGACGCGCACGCCGCGGGCCTCGGTCTCGGCGCGGCGCCGCTCGACCCGGGTCGCGTGGGCGGCCGGGGCCGGCGGGGTGACCAGCCGGGCGGTGCGGGCGCGGCGGGCGGTGAGCATCGTCGGCAGGAGGCTGAGGCCGTACACCGCGAAGACGGCGGCCAGCGACCACCGGTGCATCGGCAGCAGCGCGGCGACACCCGCCCCGGCCGCCTCGACCGCGGCGATCGACAGGGCGTAGCGGGTCATCGCCCGGGGCCGCGCGTCGACGGCGGCGACCTCGGCGCGCATGGCGGCGAAGCCCGCGAACGCGGCCACGTGCATCACCGTCACGCCCACCGCGACGAGGGCCGGGTTCGCGCCCGCGAGCAGCGCGGCGAGCAGCCCGATGCGCAGGACGGCCTCGGTGCAGCCGGCGAGCAGCAGCAGCGTGCGGCCGTGCAGGTGCCGGGCCAGCCAGCCGGTGATCGGGGCCGACAGCACGACGCCGAGCAGCATCGCCGAGCTGAACAGGGCGGCCATGGGCAGGCCGCCGCGCTCGGTCGCGACGAGGGTGAACAGGGTCCAGCCCAGCGACAGGCCGAACGAGTCGACGACGCCGGAGACGAGCAGCTCGCGCAGCCGCCCGGCGCGGCGCCGGCCGCCCGTGAGCTCGGCGCGGTGGCGCGACCGGTGCGCGGCGGCCGCATCGGTCGCGGCCATCAGGCCGGGTCCGCCGGGGCCTCGGGGGCGGTGGCGGCGGGGTGGGCGCGGCCGGTCTGCGCGGGTCCCGGGTGCGGGGTGCGCTGGACCGGCCCGTGCGTCGCGGCCGGGCCGCCGACGAAGACCGGCTCCGGCGGGGCGAAGCCGTTGAAGTGACTCGCGTAGCTCAGTGTGTAGGCGCCCGCGGAGCCGATGTACAGCCGGTCGCCGACCTCGATCGTCGAGGGCAGGTGCACGCCGTGGAACATGGTGTCGGAGCTGTCGCACGACGGGCCCGTCACCGTGAAGGGCAGGTGCGCCACCAGCGTGTGGTCGGCGCGCGACGTCCACAGCGGGAAGCGCCACCGCTGCGCGGTCTGCTGGGTCTCCATCATGCCGTTGTAGGCGCCCACGTCGACGTACAGCCAGTGCTCCCCCGCCCGCACCTCGCGGCCCAGGACCGTGGTGACCATGACGGCGCTCTCGGCGACCAGGTGGCGGCCGGGCTCGGCGGCGAGCAGGGCCGGGCGGTAGGGCAGCAGCTCCGCGAGCGCCGCGTTGATCGTGGCGGCGATCTGGTCCAGGGGCGCGACGCGCTCGACGTAGCGGGACGGGAAGCCGCCGCCGAGGTCGAGCATCTCCAGGTGGACGCCGTCGCGCTCCAGGGCCGCCATGAGCCGGCCGGCGGTGGCGATCGCCTGGCGCCACGCGCTCGTGGTGGCGCACTGGGAGCCGACGTGGAAGGTGATGCCGTACGGCCGCAGACCCAGCTCCCGGGCCAGCAGCATGAGCGCGCGGGCCTCGTGGGCCTCGGCGCCGAACTTGCGCGACAGCGGGAAGAGGCTGGTCGAGTCGTCGACGCGCAGCCGGATGTAGACGGCGGCGCCGGGCGCGTGCTGGGCGAGCTTGCGCAGCTCGCCCTCGCCGTCGAAGCTGAACCGCCACAGCCCGGCGCGGCGGGCCTCGGCGATCGCGTGCGGGGGCTTGACCGGGTTGCTGTAGAGCACCTCGGCGGGGTCGACGCCGATCTCCTGCAGCAGGCGCAGCTCGCCGATGGAGGCGACCTCGAAGCCGGAGCCGAGCGCGGCCAGGGTGCCCAGCACGTCCTCGGCGGCGTTGCACTTCATCGCGTAGAAGGTGCTCACACCCGGGATGGCGGCGGTGAACGCGCTGTAGCGGGCCGCCACCGTCGACAGGTCCACGGCCAGCAGCGGCGTCGGCGCGTCGATCGCGGCGAGCGCCCGCGGGCCGAGCGCGACGGGCCAGTGCTCGGGCAGGTCGAGGCGGTCCTGGTCGGCGAGGGCGGCCGTCATCGAAGCGAGCTCCTAACGCTGGGCTGGCGGGCGGGTCTGCAACCAGATTCGGGGCCGTGCGGAGCGCCCGGGGTTCGTCGTCGGTTGCCGGACGGTCGCTTCGGCTCGCCGCCGGCGCGGCGAGCGCGGCGCGGCGTGTCCGGTGCGCCCTTCGGTGCCGGTCCGGGTCGAGCGCCGGTCCTTGCCCCGCGGACCTGACAGAGAGGCCGGCCACGGCCGAACGGTGCCTGGCGGGAGCGACGGTCCGGCGGTGACGCGGCCCGAGCCATGGGCTTGTGGCGTTTATGCGGCCGCGGCCGCCTTGTCCGGCAGCAGCAGACCGGCCTGCGCGGCGGGCAGGGGGCGCGAGAAGTAGTAGCCCTGGGCCAGGTCGCAGCCCATCCCGCGCAGCGCGAGGAACTGCGCGGGCTCCTCGATCCCCTCGGCCACCGTCGACATGCCCAGGCTCTGGCCGAGCTGGACGATCGTGCGGGCCAGGGCCGCGTCGGGGGTGGTGCCGCTGAGGCGCTCCACGAACGAGCGGTCGATCTTGAGCGTGTCGACCGGGAAGCGGCGCAGGTACGCCAGCGAGGAGTAGCCGGTGCCGAAGTCGTCGATCGCGAGGCGTACGCCGATGTCCTTGAGGCTCAGCAGGACCGCCAGGTTCTCCTCGGTGTCGGTCATCAGCACGCTCTCGGTCATCTCCAGGCACAGGCGTTCGGCCGGCAGGCCCGTCGTGGCCAGGACCTGCGCGACGATCTCGGGCAGGTCGGGCTGGTCGAACTGGACGCCGGAGACGTTCACGGCCATCGTCAGCTCGCGCGCCGGGTCGGCCGCGCCCCACGCGACCGCCTGCCGGCTCGCCTCGGCCAGGACCCACTGCCCGAGCGGGCGGATGAGGCCGGTGGACTCGGCGAGCGGGATGAAGTCGATCGGGCTGATCATGCCGCGGGCCGGGTGCCGCCAGCGCACGAGCGCCTCGAAGCCGACGATGGTGCCGGTGCGCAGCTCGATCGTGGGCTGGTAGTGCAGCTCGAGCTCGTCGCCGTTCTCCAGGGCGCGCCGCAGGTCGGCGGCGAGCTGCAGGCGCTCGACGAGGCCGGTGTGCATCTGCGGGTCGTAGCGCGCGAACTGGCCCGAGCCCGCGGATTTCGCACGGTACATCGCGAGGTCGGCGTTGCGCATGAGCTGGTCGGCGTCGCGGGCGTCGGGGCCGGTCAGCGCGATGCCGATGCTGCCCTGGACGTGGATCTCCTGGTTCTCGATGACGAACGGCTCGTCGAGCGCGGCGATGATCCGGTTCGCGAGCTCGTCGGCGTCCTCGGGCGCGGCCACGGCGTCGATGAGCACGGCGAACTCGTCGCCGCCGAAGCGGGCCACGGTGTCGCCGTCGCGCACCGCCTCGCCGAGGCGCATCGCGACCTGCATGAGCAGCACGTCGCCGGCGGCGTGGCCGAGGCTGTCGTTGACCTCCTTGAAGCCGTCGAGGTCCAGGAAGAGGATGGCGACGTCCTCGCGGCGGCGCAGGGCGACCTCGAGGCGGTCCTTGAACAGGGCGCGGTTCGCGAGCTTCGTCAGGCCGTCGTGGAAGGCCTCGTGCACGAGCTGGTCCTCGAGCTCCTTGCGCTCGCTGATGTCGCGCGAGTTCAGCACGATGCCGCGCACGCTTGGGTCCTCGAGCAGGTTCGTCAGGGTCACCTCGGCGAGGCAGCGGTGGCCGTCGGCGTGCAGCATCGGCATTTCGACGACCCGCGTGGCGTAGGCGGTGCCGGAGATGGCCTCGATCGCGGCCACCAGCACCGGCGCCGCCTCCGTGAGCATGCGCTCGGTCAGCCTGATCCCGGAGAAGTACGACGGGTCGTGGCCGAACACGCGGCTGATGGACTCACTCTGGTACGTCACCACGCCCTCGGCGTCGATGACCGTCACGACGTCGGAGCTGTGCTGCACCAGGGCCTCGAAGCGCTGCTCGCTCGCGCGCAGCTCCGCGGTGCGCTCCTCGACCCGCGCCTCGAGCCCGCGGGTCAGCGAGCGGTTCTCCAGCAGCGTGAGCAGCTGCCGGCCCACGATGAGCAGGATGATCGCCGAGCGGCTCCAGGACACGAACATGTCGTGCGTGCCGTGGCGCAGGACCTCGAAGACGCTCGTGACCAGGGAGCCGAGCACCGCCAGATACGGCAGCATCACGCCGAGCGGCTGGGTCAGCGCGTGCTCGTCCTGCTCGGTGTGCGCGGGTTCGGGCCGCCGTGCCGCGAGGAAGATCAGCGCGAAGCCGCTGAACCAGCCCAGGTCGAGCACGTTGCCGCTGCCGTAGGTGTCCAGCAGCGTCAGGTACGCGTACCCCGAGTCCGAGACGGTGAACGCGGCCAGCCCGGCCCCGACCAGCGGCAGCGACAACGGCCGCCGCCCGCCCCGCCGCAGCCGCGCGACGGTGAACAGCACGATGGTGAGCACGACGACGTCGCCGCCCGGGTACCACAGCGTGACCAGCAGCCCGAGCCGGCTGTCCGCCCCCTGCCGCACCAGCGGCCCCAGGATGAGCACCCACGTGATGAGCAGCAGCGACACGGCGATCATGAGCCCGTCGAGGATGCTGCGCGCCTGCTGGGCGAGGCTCTGTCGGCTCGCCGGGAGCAGCAGGAGCCCGGCCGCGGTGAGCGGCATCATCCAGAAGTACCCGGCGTCGGCGAGCGACGGGAACGGGACGTCCTGGCCGAGAACGGTCTCGTACCAGATGCAGAACGCCTGCCCAACACCCCACGACACCGACCCGGCCCCGGCCAGCGCCCAGGCCCAGCGCACCCGGCGACTGCCGTGCCCGCGGTTCTCCCGCCAGGCCCGCACGAGACAGGCCGCCCCCGAGGCCAGGGCCGCGAGGAAGAGCGCGATGTTGGAGACGTTCTGCCCGACGAGGCTTCCCCCGGCACCCGTGACGAAGACAGCGAACAGCACGGCGGTGACTGCGGCAGCGGTACCGCACAGCACGGCGTACCCGCGCGTGGGCGCAGCGGCCCGGAGCAGGCTGTTCGCCCAGCTCGCCATCGTGCGCCCCCCGATCCTGTGCACCTGCGTTCGTGTCGCGTGCCGCACTGATCGGGTCGGAGCTGGGCGAACTGAGCGGCCTACCCGGCAGGCAACCGTCCCGCACCCGTCCCCTGCCGCCCGCGGCGTCACGCGTGGTGTCGTGGACGGCCCTCGGGCCGGGCTCTTCTCGCTCCCCTCGCTCGTGGCTCTGTCCACACCTCGCTCACGCCTCACTCCTCTCCTCTGTGCCCTTCGCTTCTCTCCCTGTTCCTCTCGCTCCTCCTCACTCGTCATCTCGTCTCGGCGGCCGGCGGCCCATTCGTCCTCGTCCTGCCGCCGCCGGAGGACGCAGTTCCCCACCGCGCCTGAGGTCAGCCGCCCCCGTCCTGTCGCCCCATTGCCGGCCTGATGACCCGGTTCGGGGCTTTCGGGCACCGCCGCCCCGTCCCGGCACTTCCCCGCCCTCCTGGTTCTCCGGGCGCGGAATCAGCATTCGGAGGATCTTCACAGTGCGTGATGACTAGATTGCGAGACGTGTTCGCGTTCGTTGGCCGCGTTCGGGTTTGGGCGCGGTCGCTCTGAAACGGGGTACGGGATGGCTGCGCAGTCCAGGTTGAAGCCGAGGCCCAAACGCCGGCTGAGGGTCACCCGCCGGTCGGTGCGGGCGGGTCTGGCCGCATTGACGGCCGGCGTCGTCGTATTCGGCAGCACGGCGGGCCCCGCGTTCGCGGCAATGGCCAACGGAAGCGGCCAGAACGCAACCGGCTCGGGCACAGCGGGTGACGCGTCAGCGACCCACGGCGCCGACTCCCCCGGCGCCGCCTCTCACCGAGGTGCATCGACAGCGAGGAAGTCCTCGACCACGGGCCAGTCATCGCCGGGCAGCTCCTCCGGAACCCGCCGGGCGACCGGGGCATCGTCTTCGGGCACGGCGAGTTCCAACGGCACGGCAGGCTCCAACGGCACGGCGGGCTCCAACGGCACGACCGGCTCGCACGGCGCCCCGGTCGAGCGGCCGGACTATGTCGCCGACGACGCCCGGTCCATCACCTCGAGCGAGGGCGGCTCGACAACCGCGAAGCGCACCTCGTCCGCGCACACCGCCTCGAGCGACACCACCCGCTGCAAGATCGAAGACACGCAGCGCAACAAGCAGAACACCGGCAGCCAGACAGCCCGAACGAATACCGAGTGCGCGAACGCCACCACGGACGGCAACTCCGGCGGCTGGGGGCAGCAGGGCGACAAGGACACGAACGGCGGCTGGGGCCGGCAGGTCGACTCGTCCTCGAGCAACGGGCACACGGGTAACGCCACTACGGGCAACACCGCCGCGGGCAACGGCGCTTCGGGCAACGCCGCCGCAGGTAACGGCACTTCGAGCAACGCCGCCGCAGGTAATAGCACTTCGGGCAACGCCGCCGCGGGTAACGGCACCTCGGGCAACGGCGCTTCGAACAACAGCGCTTCGGGCAACGGCGCTTCGAACAACAGCGCTTCGGGCAACGGCGCTTCGAACAACAGCGCTTCGGGCAACGGCGCTTCGAACAACAGCGCTTCGGGCAACGGCGCTTCGAACAACAGCGCTTCGGGCAACGGCGCTTCGAACAACAGCGCTTCGGGCAACGGCGCTTCGAACAACAGCGCTTCGGGCAACGGCGCTTCGAGCGGCACAGGGGCGCACAACGCCGGAGCCGCTGACCGCGCGTCCGGCAACGGCGGGATCGCCGGCAACGCGTCCGGCAACGCCGGCGCCCGGAACGGCACCGCGTCGGGCAACAACGGCACCGCGGGGAGCGGCACCGGGGGGAACGGCGCCGCGGGCGCTGCCATGGCCGGTAACGGCGGGGCAGCCAACGGTTCGTCCACTGCGGGCGGAACGGCCGCCTACGGTGCCAGCACAGCGGGTAACGGCTCGTACACGGACTATGTGCCCGACGGGTCCACCGGCGCTGCGGGCGCCAATGGCACGGACGGCACCGCCGGGGCGAACGGCGCTCGCGGCACCAGCGGGACCGGTGCGGCAGTCGGCATCAACGGCGCCGGCGCGGCGAATGGTGCCGCGGCGCAGGTCCCGCAGGACCAGCAGGCCCAGGCCCAGGCCGAGGCCCACGCCGAGGCCCAGGCCCGGGCGCGCGCCCAGGCTCAGGCCCGCGCGTGGGCACAGGCGCGGGCGCAGGCCGCCGCGAACGGACGGCCGTACGCGGACACGAACAGTGACGCTCTCGGCACCGACAAGCGCGGTGCCGGACGGGACGGTGACGCGCTCCGGGCGATACCCAGCGTCATCGCGGGCCTGCTCGCGGCGACCGGCGGTGACGGCGCGGCCGGCGAGACCCTCGACGCACTCGGGCGCGGCGCCGGAGCCGGCCGCGACACGGACCGGCTCACGACCGGCGACCGGTCCGGGGACACCGACCAGCGCGGGTATGCGAGCCGGTCCGGGGATACCGACCAGCCCGGGTATGCGAGCCGGCCCGGGGATACCGACCAGCCCGGGGGTTCGAACCGGCCCGCGAACGCCGTCGGCGGCGCCGCGCCGAGTGGGCCTGGCAGCGGCGTGTACGTGCCCGGCGTTTCCGCGCCCGGTTTCGGAGCCCGGATCGAGGCCATCCCCGCGCCACCCTCCGGCGTGCACGTCGAGCCGCTCGGGTCCGGCATCAGGGTCACCTGGACGCACTCGGGCGAGAACGTCAATCACTATCTGGCGACCGCGTACGACTCGAGCGGTAACGCCGTCGGCAACTGCACCAGCAACGATCCGGGCCTGACGACCTGTGACATCGTCAACGGCATCCAGTCGGGCGGGTCGTACACGGCGGGTGTCCTCGCGTACGGCTCGGCGGACGCGAGCGAACCGTCCAGCGAGGTCACCTCGGGCAGCACAGTCACGGTCGGGCCGCCCGCGGCGCCGAGCGGGGTCCACGCCGTGGGTGTGTCGCCGACGTCGCTGGCCGTGTCGTGGACGGCGTCGTCCTCGGCGAGCAGCGCGATCGACCACTACGTGGTGGTGTCGGACCAGGACGCCTCGAAGGGTTGCGTCACCACCAACGGGAGCACGCTGCACTGCCTGGTCGACACGCTCAGCGCCGACACGGCCTACAGCTTCAAGGTGACGGCGGTGGGGTCGGACCAGAGCGGCGACTCGGAACCGAGCGCGTCCTCGGATCCGGTCACGCCGGGCGCGCCCGACGCGCCGACGAACGTGATGGCCGTGCAGAGCGGGGCCAACACGCTGCGAGTCAGCTGGACGGCGCCGGCGCAGACGCGGGCCGGCGTGGCGAAGTACGTGGCGGTGGCGGTCGAGGACGCGGGCATGACCTGCGACACCCACGACGGCGGCAGCACCTCGTGCGACATCGGCAACCTGACGCCGGGCGGCACCGGGTACACCTTCCGCGTCCAGGCCAAGGGCATCAACTCCAGCGGCGACTCCGCCTGGTCCGCGGCCTCACCGGCGACCGTGGTGGCCGAGCCGCCGGCCGCGCCGACGGGCGTGACCGTGACGCCGGGTGACGGCTCGCTGCTGGTGCAGTGGACGGCTCCGGTGAACCAGGGCTCGGGCATCGACAGTTACACGGTGTGGACGGCTGAGGACCACACGCTCACGTGCGGGCCGGTCGACAACACCCAGCATCAGTGCACGATCACGGGCCTGACCAATGGCACGCCGTACACGGTGCAGGTCGCGGCGGTCGGCAGCGGCAACTCCGGCACCTCGGACTGGGCGTCGGCCACGGCGGCGACCCCCAGCAAGGCCCCGGACGTCCCGGGCAGCGTGACGGCGACGGCGAAGGCGGAGTCGATCTGGGTGAGCTGGACGCCGGGCGACCCGGGTTCGGGCGTCGCGAAGTTCCGGGCGACGGCCACCGCGCACGGTGACACGAAGGCCTGCGAGGCCGCGGCGAACGCGACCGGCTGCCTGATCACCGGGCTGACGGCGGGCACCGAGTACAGCGTCACCGTGCAGGCCCTCGGCCAGTACGGCCGCGACTCCCAGTGGGCGCCCGTGACCGCCGCGACCCCGACGTCCATGACGCTGCCGGCCGACGTGCCGCCGAGCGCCGGGCACGTGGACAGTTCCAGCGGCACCGACGTCGCCCCGGGCGAGTCGATCACGCTGAGCGGCACCGGGTACGCGCCGCACACGACGATCACCGTGGTGATTTACTCGGCGCCGCAGACAATGGCCACGACGACGACCGACGGCAGCGGCGCGTTCAGCGTCTCGGTGACGGTCCCGGCCGGGTACGCGGGTTCGCACACGCTGGTCGCCTCGGGCGTGGACAGCACGGGTACTCCGCGCTACCTCACGCTGGGCGTCGACGTCACCGAGCACGCGGGCGGCGAGCCGGCCCACCCGGCCGCGCCGATCGGTCACGACGGGACGACGGACGGTCATGCGAGCGCGAGCGACACCATCGGAAGCCTCGCCGTGACGGGCGATCCGATCGCCAGCATCGCAATGTTCGGCCTGTGCCTGCTGCTGGCCGGCCTCGCGTTCGTGACACTGTCGCGGCTGCGGTTCGCGGTCGACGCGTCGGCGGGCGGCACGGACCGGACTGCGTAACCGGGCGGCACGGACCGGACCGCGTAACCGGGCGGCACGGACCGGACCACGTAACCGGGCGGCACGGACCGGACCACGTAACCGGGCGGCACGGACCGGACCACGCAACCGGGCGGCACGGACCGGATCGCGCAGGCCGGAAGAGACAACACCACAAGCCGGACGGCAGCACACCGCGCGGCGCTCCGGGCGCTGCGGCCGCAACCAGCTCCACGCGGCCGCAGCGCTCTTGTGCAGGCGGTGGGCGATTCGGAAATCTGGGCGGTTCGCGCGGGAGTCGTCACCGCCCAGCACAGTGCGCGCATCAGACCACGATGCGCGACGCGGCGGTGGCGCTCAGTGGCCGTTGCTCGAGTCGCGGGAGGACGCGCAGGCGAGGACTGGGCGTGAACAGGCGAGCACGTGATGCGACGCCGACGACGACCGCGACGACAGTGGCAGCGACGACGACAGCCACACCGGCAACAGCGGCAAGCGACAGCGACGTCAAGGACGGCAGCGACAGCGACGACGGCAGCCACACCGGCAACAGCGGCAAGCGACACCGGCAACAGCGGCAACAGCGGCAAGCGACAGCGACGTCAACGACGGCAGCGATAGCGACGACGGAAGCGACTGCGACGACGGCAGCGACGTCAGCGACAGAGCGACAGCGACGACGGCAGACACACCGGCAGAGACACGGGCAGCGGCGACGGCAGCAACGACGACAGCGGTACCGGCAGCGACGGAGACCGAGCAGACAGAGGCCGAGCGGACAGAGGGGGCGCCCGTGCTGGGCGCCCCCAGTTCAGCTTCCCGCTTCGGCGTGGAACCGTTCGACGATGTCGGCGCGAATCCGGCCGCGATCGGAGACCTCGAGCCCTTTACTCTGCGCCCACTCACGGATCGCCCGGTTCTGCTCCCGCTCCGCGCGGGCCGACAGCACCGGCCGGCCGCCGCGCCCGCGCACCGGCACGGGAGCCGCCGGCGCCCGGCCGAGCTTGGTCGCGGCCGTGACGAAGGGCGCGAGAGCGTCGCGCAGTTCGGCAGCGTTCTTCGCCGACAGATCGATGGTGTATTGCACGCCGTCGAGGCCGAAGCTGAGGCTCTCGTCGGCGAGGCCGCCGTCGAGGTCGTCGATCAGCTCATGTATCACGCGTCTGGCCATGGCGTTGCTGCCCTCCGAGAAGAATACGGGGAGTGAAATCCCGTGGCCCGCACCGCGCCGTCAGAGCCGGTGAAATCGGTCAGACGGGCAGTGAGAGGCACGGAACGGTCGTCGCAGCCTACTGCAACGCTCACGGAAGGCAACCGGCGCCCTCGATGGCCGCACCCCGCATGACGAGCCGCGCGACCACGGCGAGCACCAATCCGATCGACGCAACGTGACGGTCCCCACATCGACGGCCGGCCGTCGAGGCAGTGACCGAACGCGACGGCGCCACCACGCGGCGCATGGTCGCGCCAGCCCACGCAGCGTGACCGGCGACAGCAAAGACGGCGTCACGGCCGGGCTCAGCACACCCCCGACGGAACACGTCAGCCAGCAGCCGCCACTTCACCTCCGCGCCGGCAACCGCCGCAGGCGACGGCCACCACGCACCGGAAACCACGCGCAACACCACTGCGCGAAACAAAAAGTGCCAAAAGGACAATTCCGCGCCAAGAGACGGCGGCCCCCTGCACGCCAAGGGCTCGCTCGCCGCGCCATGCGGCGCGGCGAGCGAGCCCGGCGACGACCGATCAGACGGCGGCGGCCCGTGCCCGCTGCGCCTCGCGCCGCTCGACGAACCGCGCGGCCTGCGTATCCAGGTCGGTCATGAACTTCACGAGCTCGTCCCGAGCCGCGGCACCGTCCCCGGAGAGATCCCGGTCGAACGCGCGCACCTGCCGCAGCACCGGCGTGAGCACATCGTCGTGGTGCAGCCGCAGGTCGTAGATGCCGGCCTTCGCGATCTGCACGGACTTGCGCCCGAAGTTCTCGATCGTGTGCCCGGGCATCTGGAACGACGTCGCCACCCTGGTCAGCGCCCGCATCGTGGTGTTGGGCGCGAGGTCGAACGCCGCCTGGAGCAGGTTGCGGTAGAAGATCATGTGCAGGTTCTCGTCGGCGGCGACCCGGGCGAGGAGCTGCTCGCACACCGGGTCGCCGGAGACCGTGCCGGTGTTGCGGTGCGACACGCGGGTCGCGAGCTCCTGGAACGAGACGTAGGCGACGGATTCGATCAGCCCGTCGTACGAGTTGTGGAAGCCGCCCTCCATGTGCGTCATCCGCGCCCGCTCCAGCTCGACCGGGTCGACCGCACGCGTAGCAAGCAGGTAGTCACGGATCGCGATGCCGTGCCGGCCCTCCTCGGCGGTCCATCGGTGCACCCAGGTCCCCCACGCTCCGTCACGGCCGAACACCGTGGCGATCTCGTGGTGGTAGCTGGGCAGGTTGTCCTCGGTGAGCAGGTTGACGACGAGGGAGATGCGGGCGACCTCGGACAGCTTCGACTGCCCCGGCTCCCACGCCTCGCCGCCGAGCACACCGTCGAAGTTGCTGCCCTCGCTCCACGGCACGTACTCGTGCGGGAACCACTCCTTGGCCGTGGCCAGGTGGCGGTTGAGGTTGGCCTCGACGACGGGTTCGAGCTCGCGCAGCAGCACGAGCAGGTCGGTGGGTTCGGCCGGGGTCACTGGGCCTCCGATTCGTAGACGGCAGGAAGGGGTGCGGTCCCGCCCAGATGCGCGGGGAGCCACCAGGTGTCATCGGGGCCGTCGGGCTGCTGCGGGTACGACCGCTGCGCCTTTTCGAGCATCGACGTCATCCGCGCCCGCAGTTCAGCGGTCACGGCGTCTTGATTGTCGCGCCGTTGGGGGCGAAGGGGCTCACCCATGATGATGCTGATCGCGACGCCACGCTTCGTGAGGTTACGGGGCTGCCCCTTGGTCCAGAAGCGCTGGGTGCCCCAGAGCACCATCGGCACGAGCGGGGTGCCGGTGGACGCGGCGAGCCGGGCGGCGCCGCTCTTCAGGTCCTTGATCATGAACGACTGGCTGATCGTCGCCTCAGGGAACACGCCGACGACCTCGCCCCCCTTGAGCGCGGTGAGGGCGGCCTTGTACGAGGCCATGCCGGCGTCGCGGTCGACCGGGATGTGGTGCATGCCGCGCATGAGCGGGCCGCCGATGGGGTGCCGGAAGATCGAGTCCTTGGCCATGAACCGCACCAGGCGCCTGTTCTTGCGGGCGCCCAGGCCGCAGAAGATGAAGTCGAGGTACGAGATGTGGTTGCAGGCGATCACGGCGCCCCCGGTCGCGGGCACGTGCTCCTCGCCCTCGATCGTGATCTTCATGTTGAGCGCGCGGAACATCGTCCGCGCGAACCCGATCACCGGGGGGTACACCACATCAGCCATGCACTAACGCTAGCGGTCATGGTGTGCGCACACCCGGTACCCTGCCTCAAGACCATCTGACTTCCCAGGGAGTTCACAGTGCAGGACGAGGTGCTGGAGCCCGCCGCGCCCGCAGAGCGAACCGACGACGGCGCGGAACAGGACGCGCCCGGCGTCGAGGTGGAGGTCGTGGTCGTCGAGGAGCCGTCGCGCTTCGGCAAGCCAGGGCCGCCGATGCGCCGCTCGCCGCTGGTCATCGGATTCACCGCCGGGCTCGGCCTGCTGCTGGCCTACAGCGCCTACCTCGCGGCCCAGAACGTCCGCTCGATCCTCGTCCTCATCTTCATCGCGATGTTCCTGGCCATCGGTTTGAACCCCGCAGTCGTACGGCTGGTGCAGTGGGGCGTACCCCGCGGGCTCGCGGTCGCCGCGGTCGGCATCGGCGCGATGCTGGTGCTGTGCGGCGGCATCGTGGCGCTCATTCCGCCGCTGGTGCAGCAGAGCAACGACCTGGTCGAGAACCTGCCCCACTACATCGACAATCTGCAGCGCAACGACCAGCTGAACAAGCTCAACGACGACTACCAGCTGCTCGATCAGCTCAAGAGCGTCGCCACCGCCGGAAACGTCACGAAGGCACTGGGCGGGGTCTGGGGCGGGGTCCAGGTCGCGTTCTCGGCGGTCTTCAACATCTTGACGGTCATCATTCTCACGCTGTACTTCATGGCCGCCTTCGACCGCCTGAAGGAGGGCGGCTACAAGCTCGTCCCCGCGACCCGCCGCGAGCGCGTGCGGCTGCTCGGCGACGAGATCCTGGCCAAGGTGGGCGCCTACCTGGGCGGCGCGCTGGCGATCGCGGTGGTCGCGGGGATCTCGTCGTTCGTGTTCCTGCTCATTCTCGGGATCGCCTATCCGTACGCCCTCGCCGTCCTCGTCGCCATCACCGACCTCATCCCGCAGATCGGTGCGACGCTCGGCGCGGTCGTGGTCTGCGTCGTCGGGTTCGCGACCTCGCTGCAGGCCGGCATCGCGTGCGTCATCTTCTTCGTCGTCTACCAGCAGGTCGAGAATTACCTCATCTATCCCACGGTGATGCGCCGCGCCGTGAAGGTCTCCGACCTCGCCGCCATCATTTCGGTCCTCGTCGGCGTGGCCCTCATGGGCGTGGTCGGCGCGCTCATCGCCATTCCCGTCGTCGCCGCGATTCAGCTCATCTTCCGCGAGGTCGTCATTCCGCGGCAGAACGCGCGCTGATGTTCTGAGAATGCGGAATACAGGTACACTTCGGCCATGCACGACGAGCCGGCCCGCGGACCCCTGGCCTATCTGGCCCGCCCGCACCGCCCTGCGCTCGTCGCCCGCACCCTCGATGAGCTGCGCGGACCCGTGCGCGGCATCGTCGAACTGCCGCAGCGGCTCATGTGGAACCCGCAGCGCGCGTTCGACCTCGACAACCACGACCTGCTGCTGTGGATGTACGAGAACGTCCTGCGCGAGGCGATCCGCCACGACGAGCTGCGCCGCTTCCTCAACAAGAAGCTCCTGGTGCGGGTCTGGCCGGAGCTGAACCTGCCCCAGGGCGTGCGCCACGCGTGGGAGGCCCGCCACGCGGCCCTGCGCAGCCGGTGACGTCGTCGCAACGCCCGCGTTCGTCGGCCTCTACCGGCGGCGGTGCATCGTCTCCGCCGGCCGTCACGGGCGATCCCGGCCGCCATGCTGTCGGTGACGTAGCCGTGACGGCGCGACCGGCGCCGTCACCGGCACGCGCGGAGGGTTGTGCGCCCCAGGCCCGCCCGTCCGCCGGCCTCGGCCTCCCGCAGGCTTGCGCTCCAATGCGCCCCGCACCCTCGCCATCACACCCGGTATCCGCGACCGCCTCGCCCGGCATCGCCGGCATCCGGTGACGCCAGGTGATCCCCTTCTACACCGATGTGGCCCGAGTCGCCCTGGCCGTAGCCGAGCGGCACGGCTTCGTCCTGGGCGGCGGCTTCGCCTGGCTCATGAACGGCCTGGTCGAACGCCCGACCGAGGACGTCGACCTCTTCACCGACACCGACGGCGCGGCCGGGGCGGCCGCCGACGCGGTCTGCGCGGCCCTGCGCGAGGCCGGGTACACCGTCCACGAGGAGGAGGCCGACGACCTGCTGGAGCTGTTCGCCGGCTTCGACCAGCGGGAGTTCACGGTGGGTGACGGCACGCAGACGGTACGGCTGACCCTCTCCCGCCTGGACCGCCAGCACAGCCCTGTGATGATGGACGTCGGCCCGGTGATGCACCTGGACGACCTGATCGCCACGAAGGTCGCGGCGCTGATCAACCGCCGCGAGGTACGCGACTACATCGACGTCGCGGCGGCGATGGAGCGCTACTCGGTGGGCCGGCTGCTCGAATTGGCCCGCCGCCAGGACCCGGCCCTCGAGTTCGCCGACGTGGTCGCCGCGGGCCGCTACCTGGACCGCCTCGACGACGGGCGGTTCGCGTTCTACGGCTTGGACGAGCAGCGCATCGCCGCCCTGCGCCTCCGTCTGCGCGACTGGCCCCGCTGACCAGCACTCCCGCACGAACCGCGCACCGCCGCACGAACCACGCCGCTCCACGGCCCCCGGCACCACGTCAGGCGCGCCTCGCCGTCTTGCACCACCTGCGCTGCTCACACGCCTCGCCAACCCGCACCAACGGCAACCCGACCGGCCCTCTGAGCGGCCCTCTGAGCGGCGCTTCCGCACCTGCCTCGCCGCCCTGCGCCACCCGGCCGCGCGACTGGCCCGAATAACCGGCCCCGCCATCCGAACGCTGACGTGTTCTGATCACCTCACGGAGCGCTCAACGCGCAGCGGCCGTAGCCATCACGTGCGCGAAACCGCGCAGCGTCCGGTCAACCTGACGGGTCGCAGCCTGCCCGGTGGTGGTGAGGTACGCGGACCCCGTCACCTCCATCCGCTCCCGCCCATTGCTCCCCAGCACCCGGGTGATCAGCACCTTGCCGACCCCGTCAACCTGCATCACGACCGGATGAGCCCGGTGCTCGCCGAGGTTGCAACGGTGACCCCTGGCGCACCAGGCCGGGTGCTCGTACGGACCCATGCACGACTTCCTTCACAGCGATCAAAAACGATTGACACTCCCGACGGTACGCACGCCTACCAGGACGAACTACGGATTGTGACGCGCACGACCACAGCGTCACCGGTTCGAGCGAAGGATCCTCGTGAACCGCGTCACGCGCCCTTCGGCATCACACGGCGACCGCTACCGTGGCCGGCTGCCGCGCCACCGCTGATCGATGAGGCGACGAACGCAGGCGGCGAACCGACCTGTCCCCTACCTTGGGCACGACGAGCTCGGGGGCGAAGACGACCTCCTGATGCAACCAGTCACACGCGAGGCGTCAACTCGGCCCGTTCTCGTGCCGCCACTGTCCGACGAGGCCGCGGAAGTGAGCGATGAAGCGCTCGTGCTCGTGCTCCGGATAGGTCGCGCGGACGGTGCTCACCAGGAGGTCGTCGAACTCCGCGGAGGCGACCCACTCCGCGACGAGCCCGGGGACGTGCCGCAGGGTGGTGTCGCAGAACTCGCGGTAGCGGTCGACGTCGAAGTACTCGTCGGCGAGCGCCCGGTAGCCGCGCAGCTTCTCGCGGTAGTCCGGCGTGTTGTCGCCGATCTCGAAATAGCGCGCCGAGTCCATGTCCAGCCGCGGACGCCGGCCGGTCACCACGCAGAACGCCGACCAGCGCAGCAGCGCCGTCATCGCCCACGGAAAGTAGTAGTGCAGGCTCGTCAGCGCGACATCCGGGCAGGCGTTGGCGTAGTCGATCGGATACACCACACCGTCACGAACCAGGCACTCGCAGGAGTTGAACTCCCAGCGGAAGAACGCGTTGACGAGCCGCGAGATCGTCACGACCTCGTCTCCCACCTCGTCGGTGAGGAACCCGTGCGCGACCTCGTACCGCTCGTGCATCGGCAGCGAGGGCCGGAACTTCATGACCATCGTCTCGGGGCCGACCGACAGCGACCGCGTGAACACGTCGTAGTGCTCGACCGACTGCTGCAGGTGCATGAGCCGCTCGCCCGACTGGTCGTAGGCGGCGTGCAACTGTTCGCTGTCGGCAACACGGGACACCCCGACCCAGGCGCCGCCGTCGTACGGCTTCATGAACAGCGGGTACCCGAGCCGCTCGGCCACGGCGTCGAGGTCGAACGGGCGGTTGTAGCGCTCGGCGGTGTACGCCCACTTCGCGTGGTCGACCGGGTTCTTGTAGGGCACGAGCACCGTCTCGGGCACGTGCAGCCCGAGCCGCATCATGGCGCAGTAGGCGGCGTGCTTTTCCATGGACTGGAACGTGAACGGGCTGTTGAGCAGGTACACGTCGTCCATGAGCGCGATCTTCTTGAGCCACTCGCGAGGGTGGTAATACCAGTACGCGAGCCGGTCGATGACCAGCTGATGCGCCGGACGGTCACGAAGACTGAACGGTTCGATGGTCACCCGCTCGGTCCGCAGCCGATGCCGGCTCCCATCACCAGCCGTGATTGTCCCGAGCCGCCCGGCAAGCGTCTCGTACGCTCGCGGCCAGTCCTGCTCCGTCCCGAGCAGCAGCCCGACGAGATGCTCCCGCACTCCCGCCCCGCCGCTCTCCCCCGCCGCCATCGCATCGACCCCGCGCTGCCGCGGGACGCCGCCACCCGACCACACGCCGGCCGGTGCATCACCTTCGGCCGGGGTCGCGACGCCGGCACTCGCCGTGGCCGCGGCAGGAACCGGCATGCCGTCGTGCGCGGCAGGCGCACTCCCCGACACCGCGGCAGGAACTGGCATTTCGCCGCGCCCGGCAGACGCACTCCCCAACACCGCAGCGGCAACCGGCACCCCGCCGCGCCCGGCAGGCGCCGCAAGGGACAGCGTGGCGTCGAGCCGAAGCGACGCGGAGGCATCCGCCGTCGTCGCCTGGCGCCATGACGGAGGGTCGATCAGGTCGCCGGCCGCCGGTGGCGATGCCGGTCCGGCCGCCACTGGTGGCGCCGACTGCGGGTCGGCCGCCGCACGCGAAGCGGGGTCCACCAGCTCAGATCGGAACGGTGCCGCGAGCGGGTCAGGCGTCGCCGGCGATGCCGAGCCCGCCAAGTCCGACCGCAACGATGCCGCGAGCTGGCCGGCCGCCATCGGCGACGGGGCCACTGGTGGGCCGGCCGGTGCTGAGCGGGTCGGCGCCGCTCGCAACGGGGCCGCCGGCGCGTCAGCCGCTGCTGGGCCGGTCTGCGCCGCCTTCCAAGGCGCCTCGAGGGAGTCAGCCGCTGCCGTTGGCGCCGGGCGCAGCGATGCCGAGGTGGTGACGGTGGGTTCCGGAGTGGTCATCGTTGACCTCCCGCAAGAGGCGGTGCAGGTGGGGATCGAGTGCGTCACGCCAGGTGGTCATCGAGTGACCGCCCGGCACCTCGAGCAGTGGCACCCCGAGGCGGGTGGCCATCGCCCGGTTGTTGAGCAGGTTCTCCTCGTCCCGACCGCACGTCAAGACGACGCGGCATCCGACGGGGCGGGCGCTCTGGACGAAGGCGAGGATGCGGCGAAACCACGGAAAGCCCGACTCCTGCGGGTCGAGCTCGGCGGTGAAGTAGCTCCCGGACTGCAGGAACAGCCCGGCGAAGCTGCCGGGACAGTGCATCTCGGCGTGCAGAAGGGCGAGCGCGCCCAGGCTCGCGCCGAGAGCGACGACCGGGCCCGGGGGCAACTTCGGTAACACATCGTGGACGAGGGCGGCGGCGTAGGCGGGATTCGCCGAGTACCACTCGCTGCGACTGCCCGGCGACAGCAGCGCGACGTGTTCGTGGGGGAACCGGGTGGTGAGGCCGGCGACTCGCTCGAACTCCGGGCCATCGTGCACCACCAGCACCATGCCGCTCGCCGGACGTGCCGACGGCGCCACGATCCGCGACTGGATCGTCACGCACGAGTCACGGGCCACTCACGCACCATAGGACAGGTGATCGCTCGGCGCAGGGCTGGCGGCCAAGTCACGCACCGCCCGGCAGGCGATCGCTCGGCGCGGGCACGGGCGGCACGGGCAAATTCACGCATTGCAGAGCCGGGCACGCAGGGCGAGGCGGGCGCCCTCACCATACGCAGCGTCACGGGCAAGTCTCGCGCAGTGCACGTCACGTGATAGTCCGGCGCCAGGCATGCCGCGCCGACCGGGCTGGACTCAGAGCCGGCGGCTACGCCACGGAGCCGGGGACGGGTCCCCGGAGCCAGCAGATGCGCCACGGAGCCGGGAACGGGTCCGCGGAGCCAGCGGATACGCCACGGAGCCGGGAACGCGTGGGGAGGGAGCGTGGAGCGGCCGGCGAAGGTTGGGGAGTTGGGGAGGCGTCCAGCGCGGGAGCCGAGGAAGACCAGGAGGGAGTCCCCGGAACTCACGCGCCGAACGGCAGGTGATTGTTCGGTGCTGGACTCACGGGCGACGGCGGCGCCTCGGGCATGACGAGCCACAGGATCGGGTACGCCAGGACGGCGACGCCGCCGGTCAGCAGGATGGACAACAAGAACACGGCGCGGACCATCGTGGCGTCGGTGCCCAGGTACTCGGCGATGCCGCCCAGCACGCCGGCGACGGTCCGGTCGGATCGCGATCGGCGAAGCGGCTTGATTTCGGTCATGTCTGCAAGGTTGCCCGCCGAAGTGCCCCGACGACCTCCGGTGACGCCCGGAGGTACCCCTGAGTCCTCACCCCGACGGTGTCACGGCGTGCCGGGATCGTCACTCGTTGGCCACCCCTGGCGCTGGTCACCGCGGCGGGACCACCAGATCGTGCCGGTCCGGCATCAGCCACAGGGCCAGCCTCGGCGCGCACGCTTGGTGAGCGGGTGTCGACGGAGGGGAAGGATCGATGCCGGGCTGATGACCAGGCACGCAATTCGTTGTTGCGTACCGGGCGGGACGTCCCGGACATCTCTACCCTGGCCCGCATGACGACCCCTCCGCTGGAAGAGCCACCCGCTCCCTCCCCCGAGCCCGATCCGAACATCGGCGAGCTCGTCGAGCTCGAGCGCAGCACCGTGACCGTCGCCCGGTACGCGGACTATGCCGGTGCGCAGCAAGCCGTCGACTACCTGTCCGACAACGGGTTCCCGGTGGAGCGGACCGCGATCATCGGGACCGATCTGCGACTCGTCGAGAACGTGCTCGGGCGGCTCACCGTCGGCCGGGCCGCGCTGGCCGGCGTCGCCAGTGGGGCCTGGTTCGGGCTCTTCGTCGGCATCCTGTTCACGCTGTTCAGCAACTCGAGCTGGATCGGCGTGCTGCTCACGACGATCCTGGTCGGCGCGCTGTGGGGTGGCGTGTTCGGGGCCATCGCGCATGCGCTCACCGGCGGGCGGCGGGACTTCACGTCGCGCAGTTCTCTGCAGGCCGGGCAGTACGCGGTGACGGTCGAGGCCGAGTTCGCCGACGAGGCCCGCGTGCTCATCACCCGGCAGAACTGGCGCGCCGCGAACTGACCCACCGCATCCATGAGGCTGCGCGTCGTGTCGGCGCGCAGCCTGGACCAGTAGGCCGCGGCACAGAGAAGGTCGGAGCGCGCCGCCCAGAAGGTCGTAGGCAGAAGCCGGAGGAACGATCCGCGCCACGGCCGTCCGGTAGTGCAAGGCGGGTGGCCAGCTCACCCGGTGCCAGTCCGTCGTCGGACCGGAGCACCTCCAGGAGCGGCATGTGGAGCCGGCTGCCGAGGTCACACCCCGCACGGCATCCTAGGATACTAGGTTATGGGGGTGGCGAAGACTGCGCGGCGGCTTCCGGCAAGGAGGCCGCCGCGCAGTGGAGCGTTGGCTCAGCGTGCGTGACGCGGTGGGACGTCCGACGGGGCCGCCTCGCCCTCCGCCTCGTGGGCGCCGCCGCTCTCCAGGGCGTGCGTCGGCGCGTGGTCGCCCGAGGCCGCTACGGCCGCGGACTCATGAGCACCCCCGCCGTCCGAGGATTCCGCGCCCAGGACCGCCGCCGCCATGCCGCCGTTCGGTGACCCGGAGCCGCCGTTGGGTGACCCGGGCTGGGTCGCGCCGGCCGGGCTGAAGGCCTCGGCGGACGCCGAACCGGACGAGGCGGACGCCGTGCCAGAGGAGGCGGACCCCGAACCGGAGAAGGCGGACCCCGAACCGGAGGAGGACGAGGGCGGGCCGGACGCGGCGGCGTCCTCCGCGGCGCGCTGCTGGGCGGCCGACATGTTGCGCAGCGGGATCTCCGGCAGGAACAGGATGACGATCAGGCCGGCGACCATGATGCCCGCGGCCACCATGAACACGACGCTCATCGAGTCCGAGAAGCCGACCTTGAACGGGTGCGACAGGGCGGCGTCGAGCTTCTCCAGGAACGACGTGTCGTTGAAGCTGCTCGCCGAGCCCGACGTCGCGGTGTTCTGGATCTTCTGCAGCTGATCCGGATGGGCGCGGACCGCCTGCTGGAAGGCCGGGGTCGACTGGGCGTCGATGAAGGCGCCCTTGATCTTGTCCGGCAGGAGGCTGAAGAGCACCGACAGGAAGACCGCGGCGCCCAGGGTGCCGCCCATGGAGCGGAAGAACGTCACCGTCGACGTGGCGACGCCGATCTCGCGCGGGTTGGCCGCGTTCTGCACGGCGGTGATGACGGGCTGCATGTTGCCGCCGAGGCCGAGGCCCATCAGGGCCATGATGAGCATCGTGCGCCACAGCGGCGTGTCCGCGCCGATGCGCGAGAACAGCGCCAGCGCGGCGAGCATGAGCACGGAGCCGACGATCGGGAAGATGCGGTAGCGGCCGGTGCGGGCGATGGTCTGGCCGGAGACGATCGAGCCGGTCATGATGCCGAGCACGAGCGGCAGCAGCATCAGGCCGGCCTCGGTCGGGGTGGCGCCCTTCACGATCTGCAGGTACAGCGGCAGCGTGAGCAGACCGCCGAACATCGCCATGCCGAGGATGAAGCTCCCGGTCGAGGCGACCGAGAACGTGCGGCCCCGGAACAGCCGCAGCGGCAGCAGCGCCTCGTCCTTGTAGAAGGTCTCGGCGACGATGAACAGCACCAGGCCGACGAGGCCCACGCCGTAGCACAGCAGCGAGCGGCCGGAGCCCCAGCCCCACTCCCGGCCCTGCTCGGCGACGGTCAGCAGCGGCACCAGACCGATGATCAGCGCGACGGCGCCGGGCCAGTCGATGCGGTGGTCCTGGCGGCGGTGCGGGATGTGCAGCACGCGCATGACGACGATGAACGCGGCCAGGGCGATGGGCACGTTGATGTAGAAGATCCAGCGCCAGCCGGTGATGCCGACGATGTTGTCGGCGCCGGCGAAGAAGCCGCCGAGCACCGGGCCCAGCACGCTGGAGGTGCCGAAGACGGCGAGGAAGTAGCCCTGGTACTTCGCCCGCTCGCGGGGCGGCACCACGTCGCCGATGATGGCGAAGGCGAGCGAGAACAGACCGCCGGCGCCGATACCCTGCACGGCCCGGAATGCGGCCAGTTGGTAAATCGACGTCGCGATGCCGCACAGCACCGAGCCGACGATGAAGATGCCGATGGAGAAGAGAATGAACGGCTTGCGGCCGTAGATGTCGGACAGCTTCCCGTACAGCGGCGTGGAGATCGTCGAGGTGATGAGGAACGCCGTCGTGGCCCACGCCTGCAGCGAGAAGCCGCCCAGGTCGTCGGCGATCGTCCGCATGGCGGTCGACACGATGGTCTGGTCCAGCGCGGCCAGGAACATCGCCATCATGAGACCGACCAGAATCGTGACGATCTGGCGATGGGTCAGGGCGGTGTCTTCCCCCGCGGCCGCTGGTGCTGTTGCGCTCAAGGCGTCTCTCCTGTTAGAGCAAGCCGTTTCGATCCGATCGCGTTTCAGAATTCACGCTACTCCTCGGTTGCCGCAGGGGCGCGGCGACCTCCCCGAATGCGCAAGGGACACTGATACACCGGGAAGACACCGGGCGGCACGACGACGGAGGACGAACGAGCGTGGCAGCAACGCTGGTGGTCAAGGACCTCGCGGCCGGGCACGGCGACAAGGCGCTGTTCAGCGGGCTGGACCTGGTCGTCGCCCCCGGCGACGTGATCGGCCTGGTCGGCGTCAACGGGGCCGGCAAGTCGACGCTGCTGCGCACGGTGGCCGGGCTGCTCCCCCTGGAGCACGGCAACGTCCAGCTCAGCCCGCCGACGGCCACCATCGGGTACCTCCCCCAGGAGCCCGATCGCCATCCGGGTGAGTCGCTGCGCGCGTTCCTGGCCCGCCGCACCGGCGTCGCCGAGGCGCAGGCCCGCATGGACGCCGCGGCCGAGGCGCTCGGCGGCGACGAGCGGGCGGCCGAGGAGTACAGCATCGCCCTGGAACGATGGCTGGCGCTGGGCGGGGCGGACCTGGACGAGCGGGCCGGGGCGATCGCCGCCGACCTCGGGCTCGACGTCGACCTCGACCTGGAGATGACGGCGCTGTCCGGCGGTCAGGCGGCCCGGGCGAACCTCGCCAGCCTGCTGCTGTCGCGCTATGACGTCCTGCTGTGCGACGAGCCGACGAACGACCTGGACCTGGACGGGCTGCAGCGCCTCGAGACGTTCATGCGGTCGCAGAAGAACAAGAGCGTCGTGGTCGTCAGCCACGACCGGGAGTTCCTGACCCGCACCGCCACCGCGATCCTCGAGCTCGACCTGCACCAGCAGCTGGTGCGCTTCTACGGCGGCGGCTACGCGGCCTACCTCGAGGAGCGCGAGATCGCGCGGCGGCACGCGCGGGAGCAGTACGACGACTATGCCGAGCAGAAGTCCGACCTCGAGGCGCGCGCCCGCATGCAGCGCGCCTGGATGGAGAAGGGCGTCAAGAACGCCCGCCGCAAGCAGCCCGACAACGACAAGATCGGCAAGTCGAAGCGGATCGAGTCGACGGAGAAGCAGGCGGCCAAGGCGCGGCAGACCGAGCGGCTCATCGAGCGTCTGGAGGTCGTCGAGGAGCCCCGCAAGGAGTGGCAGCTGCGGATGGAGATCGCCGCGGCGCCGCGGGCCGGAGCGGTGGTCGCGACGCTTTCCCAGGCTGTCGTACGGCGAGGAGCCTTCACCCTCGGCCCCGTCGACCTGCAGATCGACTGGGCGGACCGGGTCGCGATCACCGGCGCCAACGGCTCCGGGAAGACCACGCTGCTCGGCGCGCTGCTGGGCCGGATCGCGCTGGCGGAGGGCCGGGCGCACCTCGGCCCCGGCGTCGTCGTCGGCGAGGTGGATCAGGCGCGGCGGATGTTCGAGGGCGAGGACTCCCTGCTGGACGCGTTTCGTCAGGCCGTACCGGAGCAGCATCCCGCGGATGTGCGGACCCTGCTGGCCAAGTTCGGCCTGCGGGCCGACCACGTGCTGCGCCCGGCCGCCAGCCTCTCCCCCGGCGAGCGGACCCGGGCCGCGCTCGCGCTGCTGCAGGGGCGGGGCGTGAACCTGCTGGTCCTCGACGAGCCGTCCAACCACCTGGACCTGCCCGCGATCGAGCAGCTGGAGTCGGCGCTGGACCACTACCCGGGCACGCTGCTGCTGGTGACGCACGACCGGCAGATGCTGGAGGCGGTGCACACGAACCGGCACATCCGCGTCGAGGACGGCAAGGTGACGGCGTCGTGAGCGAGCTGGCCGGCTTCTGGACCGAGCGCCACCTGTGCACCGCCACGACCGTCCGCCGGGACGGCACGCTGCACACCGTGCCGGTCGGGGCGACGTACGACCCGGAGACGGGCATCGCGCGCATCATCACGTCCGGCCGGTCGCAGAAGGTCCGCAACGTCGGGCACAACCCCCGGATCTCGATCTGCCAGGTCGACGGGCGTCGCTGGAGCACGCTGGAGGGCGAGGCGGTGATCAGCCGCAGCCCGCAGGACGTCCTCGACGCCGAGCAGCGCTACGCGCGCCGGTACAGGCAGCCGCGCGAGAACCCCGAGCGCGTCGTGATCATCGTCACGGTCACGCGGGTCCTGGGCACCTACCGCCCGGACCGGCTGCGCTAGGGTCCCCGCCCATGGGGATGTCTGCATATTTGCGTGGCCTGCGCAAGCACGTCGGGCACGAGCTCGTGCTCCTGCCCGGCGTGTCGGCCGTCGTGTTCAACGATGCCGGGGAGCTGCTGCTCGGGCGGCGCAGCGACACCGGGACGTGGTCGCTGCTGGCCGGGATGGTCGACCCCGGCGAGCAGCCGGCCGACGCGATCGTGCGCGAGGTGCGCGAGGAGGCCGGGATCGAGGTCGCGGTCGAGCGGATCGCGGGTGTGGCGATGCACCCGGTCACGTATCCCAACGGGGACCAGTGCGACTACCTCAACGTGTGGTTCCGCTGCCGGCACGTGTCCGGGCAGGCGCGGGTCAACGACGAGGAGTCGCTGGACATGCGATGGTTCCGGCCGGACGCGCTGCCGCCGATGGAGGCGTTCGCGCGGCTGCGGATCGAGCAGACGCTGCGGGACGAGCCCGGGGCCTGGTTCCTCGCCCCGGGCTCGTCGCATCCCGCGATCGCGCCCCGCAACGCCGTGTGAAAGGCGATGCCCCAGGTCCAGCTGGGGCCGCCGGTGGCGCCGATCACGGTCGCGGCCACGGCCGGGCCGGGGCGGCGCGCCGCCCCGGCCCGGGGATGCTCACCCGGGCGCGCGGAGGCCCTTTGGTGCACCCTCGCCGGCGCGACCGTCGCCGGGCGGCCCGCGACGGTCCCGCGGCCCTGGCGGGCCTGCTCGCGGCCATGACCGCGAACGTCGACGAGCGCAATCGGGCAGACCGGGCGGGTAACCGAAACCGGGCGCAACGCAATACGCTCCAGGCGTGACCGACGAGCAGCGCGACGACCCCACCGCGCAGGCCCACGGCGAGCTGTCCCTGGCCCGGATCGCGCTCGCCGACGGCGACCTCGAGCACGCGGCCGGTCACGTCGCCGGGGCGATCGCCTGGGCCCCCGGGCTGCCCGAGGTCCACGAACTGCTCGCCGCCATCGCCGCCCGGGCCGGCGACGAGGGCGCGATCGCGCTGTTCCCGGTCGAGCAGCCCGCGTTCATCGGCGCCGTGGTCGCCCGTGCGCACCTGCAGGGCCGGCACGACCCGATGGGCGGGCTGCGGATGCTCGCCCAGGCCACCCGGTTCGAACCCGCGCAGCCGTGGGCCGACGTGAGCTGGGTGCGGGCCCTGGAGCCGCGCCGGCTCGACCCCGACGACCTCGCCCGGCTCCTCGTCGCGGTGATGCCCGGCCTTGGCGACCCGGCCCAGCCGGAGGTGGCCCGGGCCAACGAGGTGTATCTGGACCTGGCCCGCCGCGCCTGCGCCGCGCACCCGGGCAGCGCGCTGCTGCACGGCGCCGCGGCCGGGCTGGGCCGCCGGTTCACCGCGCTGGTGCCGGGCGCGCTGGCCGAGGCGGTGCGGTGGGGAGCCCATGGGCACCGGATCCGGCCCGACAAGCTCACCGCGGTGTGGTACGCCTACGCCCTCAAGGCCGACGGGCGCCTCGAGGCGGCCCTGCAGGTGATGCGGCAGGCGTGGCAGGCCCAGCCGGACGAGGTCGACCTGTGCGCCGACATGGCGAACTGGCTCGCCGAGGCCGGTCGCCTCGACGAGGCCCTGGCGCTGCTCGACGCCGCGATCCGGCGCGCACCGGACTACGACTGCGCGGTGCACACCGCGGCCCGGCTGCGCTTCCAGCGCGACGCCGACGTGCGCCACCTCGTGGGCCTGGTCGACTTCATGCGCGAGCACCCCGTCACCAGCCACGAGCACAGCGACCTCGACGGCGCCTGCCGCGGCCGGTCCTGGCTGGGGATGGTCGACGGTCCCGCCGAGTCCGTCATCAACCTGCTGCACCAGATCCCGCGGGACGACCGGGCGATGGCCGGCACCGCGACCCTCTCGGCCCTCGAGGTGCCCAGCGCGCTGCGGGTGGTGCACCGGGAGCTGCCCGGCCTGCGGCTCACGATCGAGGGGCAGCCGCCGCCGGACATGGTGGCGCCGCAGCGGCCCGGGGGGCGGGTGCTGTGGGAGTACACGGGGCTGGTCGCCTCACCCGCCGTACCGCCGCCGCAGCCCCGCTCGCTCGAGCTGCTGCAGGGTGTCGTCTGGCCGTTCTGGCCCAACCCGGTGGCCGCCTACGACCACGCGCTGCCGCTGGGCCAGCTGCCCGCCGCCGAGCTCGTCGCGCTGCTCGTGCACCCGCCGGCCGCGACCGACCGGCGGCTTCCGGACGGGGTGTGGGAGCGGGCGGCGCAGGCGTACTGCTGCCTCGGCCTGCTGCACTGCGAGGAGCTGCGCGCCGGCGCCGAGCCCGGCGACACCGCCCGGTCGCGGGAGCTGCTGACCGCGATCGCCTACGGCCTCGAGGACTGGATCACCGAGTCGGCGCTCTTCGCGCTCGTCGTGGCCGCGTGGCTGGATCCGGTCTGCCGCCCGGAGGTCCGCGACACGGTCGGCCGCCGCTTCCTCGCCGCGGTGCAGCAGTCCCGGACGCGGGTCGTGACGATCCGCGAGTCCCTCGCCGCGCTCGTGCTGGCCACGCCTGACATGGTGCCGGAGCTCTCGGCCCTGGCCCGCGACCTGCTCAGCGACGACGCGCCGCCGCCGTCGCCGCCGGCGAGGAAGCGGCGCTGGTTCGGCCGCCGATGACACGAAGAGGGCCGGCGCAGCGCCGGCCCTCTTCGTCACGAATGCCCGTTACCAATAGTGCCGGCGGCCGGCGATCGGACGGCCCACCGCACCGAGAATCCACAGCACCGCGCCGACGATGAGCAGCACGATCCCGATCGTCTCGATGATGCCGACGTGCAGGAACAGCCCGACGAGGAACAGGATGAGACCTAGGACGATCATTTTGTCAGCTCCCGGGAGGAGTGGGGGTACCGATCTACGTTGATTTGATTACCCCCACGACCCCGGTCGCCAAACACGAATCACCCGCGACGCCCTCGGCGGGCGCGAATGTAGTCGGAAACGACATACCGCCCGAGGTCGTCGGCGTCGGGCGTGAAGACCCGCCCGCCGTTGCGCCGGGCCACGGCGTCGACGAAGCGGCGCAGGCCCGGGTCCTCGCCCAGCATGAAGAGGTTCAGCACCGCCCCGTACCTCGTGAGGAGGTCGACCTCGTGCACGGTCGCGCGGACCGTGTCGCGGGTGGAGGGCCACATGAAGTACGAGGTGCCGTCCTCGAGCAGATGCGCGGTCGGCTCGCCGTCGGTCACGACGAGCACGACCGGGTCCGAGGCCGGGTGCCGGCGCAGGTGCCGCGCGGCCAGCTTGAGCGCGTGCTGCAGGTTGGTGCCCTGCACCATGTCGGGCTCGACGGCGGCCAGCTGCTCCTGGGAGAGCGTCGATGCGTAGCGCCCGAAGCCGATGATCTGCAGCGCGTCCTGCGGGAACCGGGTCGCCACCAGGTGCGACAGGGCCAGGGCGGCCTGCTTCATCGGGCCCCACCGGCCGTCGGCCATCATCGAGAACGACAGGTCGACGCAGAGCGCCACGGCGGCCGACACCCGCCGCTCGGTCTCGGCGATCTCGAAGTCCTCGACGTCCAGGCCGATCGGCAGGGTCGCCGCGCCGCCCGAGGCCTGCCGGCGCACGGCGTTGCCGATCGTGCGCACGACGTCCAGGGCCTGCTCGTCGCCGTACTGCCACCGCCGGGACGCCCCGGTGAGCTCTCCGGCGGCGCCGGCGTCGCGCAGGTCGTGCTGGCCCTGACGCCCGGCGTGCAGCTGCCCGAAGACGGTCCGCAGCGCGGTGCCGCCCAGCCGCCGCAGCGCCTTCGGGCTCAGCGTCAGCCCCTCGGCGCCCCGGGTCACCCAGCCCTGCCGGCGCAGCTGCTGCTCCAGCTCCCGCAGCCGCCGCACGTCGTCGGCGGCGGCCCGGCCGAGCTGACGCTCGACCGCCTCGACGTCCACGTCGTCCAGCGTCGCGCCGGGGTGCTCCTGGCCGAGCTGGTCGAGCAGGTCGTCGAGGTCGCCGATCTCCTCGAGGGCCCCGGCGGCGTCGCCGTAGCCGAGGTCGTGCTCGCCGCGGACCCGCTCGCCGCGGCCCCAGTTGAGGTTGGGCCGCAGCGCCCGGAGGTTGTCGGTGAGCTCGGCGAACTGCCCGGCCATGTCGCCGAGCGACTGGGACATGAGGTCCTGCAGCTCGGCGCGCTGCTGCGGGCTCAGCGAGCGCATCAGCCGCTCCCCCGCCGCCGCCCGCCGGGCCAGGGCGTCGACCAGCTCGTCGACGTTGGCCGGCTTCTCCGGGAAGAAGTCGCCGTGGCGGTTCATGAACTCGGCGAACGCGTCGTCGGTGTTCTCGCCGCGGGCGTGCTTGGCCAGCAGCGCGTTGAGGTCCTGGAGCATCTCGCGCATCGCCGCCTGCGCCTGCGGGTCGCGCAGCGCCTGCTGCATGCCCTGGAAGCGCTGCTCGACGACCTCCTGGCGGAGCTGGTCGAGGATCTGGTCGTAGAGCTGCCGGGCCTCGGGGGACGTCCAGCTGTACTCGCTCAGCTCGGACACCGCTCTGGCCGTGGAGCGCGGCAGCGCGTCCAGCTGCGCCTCGGCGAAGCGGGCGTCGTCGGTGTCGAGCCGGGCGAGGGCGTCGCGCTCCTCCGCGAGGGCCTGGTCGAGCAGCTGCTGGGCCCGGGTCACGGCCCCGTCGAGCTGGCCCCGGCGCATGGCCTCGCGGCGCATCCGGCGGGCCCGGGCGAGCAGGTCGTCGAGGCCCCGCCCGTCCTGGGGACCGCGGCGCAGCAGGTTGCGCAGGGCGTCGCGCAGGCTGCCGCCCTCCAGCACCTCCTGGCCGACCTGGTCGACGGCGGCCCGCACGTCGTAGGGCGGGGCGAGCGGGTCCGGCCCGCCGCGCCACGCCCCGTAGCGGAACCTGTTGTGGCGCAAGATCAGCCTCCGTAGACGGTGCGGCCGTCGTCGGTGAGGTCCTTCGACAGCCGGCGGGTCAGGTGCAGCCCCTCCAGCGCGAACTCGACGCCGGCGGCGGCCTCGCCGCGGCTGGGCGCGTCGCCGAGCCCGAGCCGGTCGAGCACCTTGGCCAGCCCCGGCACGGTGCCGACCTGCCGCAGGATGTCGTCGGCGCCGGCGAGGTCGCCGGTCTCGATGACCGCGCCCTCGGCGACGAGGTCGGTGAAGCCGGACAGGTCGAGGCCCGCGAGCCGGGAACGGAAGGTGTCCGCGGTCGCCGTCCGCAGCAGGTGCGCCAGGATCTCGATCTCCCGGCCCTCCTCGCCGCTGTCGAACTCGACCTTGCCGCGCAGGGTCGACGTCACCGACTCGGTGTCGCCGATGCGGGCGACGGGCGCGTCCTCGCGCAGCAGCCCGGCACGGCGCAGCGCCGACGCCGAGACGGTCTCGGCGGCGGCGATGGCGAAGCGGGCGGAGACGCCGGAGCGGGCGTCGACCGACGGGGACTCGCGCACGGCCCGGGTGAAGCGGGCCAGGACCTCGATGACGTGGTCGGGGACCTGGGCGACGAGCTGGGCCTCCTGACGTACCAGATCCATCTCCAGCTCGAGGTCCAGCGGGTAGTGCGTGCGGATCTCGGCCCCGAACCGGTCCTTGAGCGGCGTGATGATGCGGCCGCGGTTGGTGTAGTCCTCGGGGTTCGCGCTCGCCACGAGCATGATGTCCAGCGGCAGCCGCAGCTGGTAGCCGCGCACCTGGATGTCGCGCTCCTCGAGCACGTTGAGCAGCGACACCTGGATCCGCTCGGCGAGGTCGGGCAGCTCGTTGACGGCGAAGATGCCCCGGTTGGTGCGCGGGACGAGTCCGAAGTGGATGGTCTCGGGGTCGCCGAGGGTGCGGCCCTGCGCGACCCGGATCGGGTCGACGTCGCCGATCAGGTCGCCGACGCTCGTGTCCGGGGTGGCGAGCTTCTCGCCGTACCGCAGCGAACGGTGCACCCAGTCCACCGGCAGCGCGTCGCCGGCCTCCGCGGCGAGCCGGCGCGAGGCGGGCGTCAAAGGCTCGAAGGGGTGCTCGTTGAGCTCCGAACCGGCGATGATCGGCGTCCACTCGTCGAGCAGGGAGATCAGGCCGCGGATGACCCGGGTCTTGCCCTGGCCGCGCTCGCCGAGGAGCACGACGTCGTGGCCGGCCAGGATGGCGCGCTCGAGCTCGGGCAGGACGGTGTCGTCGTAGCCGACGATGCCGGGGAAGCGCGGCTCGCCTGCACGCAGCCGCTCGAGGAGGTTCTCGCGGAGCTCCTCCTTCACGGTGCGGAAGCGGTGGCCGCTCGCCCGGAGCTCGCCTGCCGTGCGGGGAAGGTCCAGGGGCTGGTCTGGCGTCACTGTCACATCACCGAACCTAGCGCGCCGCACCGGGTTTGTGCGGCGTCCGGCTATCTGCGTTCTGCCTCGCGCAATGCGGCGTCCTGGTCCGCACTGTGGCCCACGGCCTCGGCCATCCCACCGGGGCCGGGCCGGGCGGTGATCAAGTCTCCGTCGTGACCTCCAGCGTCGCCGCCCCGCCGTCCGGCTCCGCGGCCGGCACCTCCGCAGCGCTGACGGGGTCCGCTGGCGGCGCCGACGTCAGCGGCGGCAGGTGGCGCAGCATCCGCAACGACACCGCGGCCAGCCCGGCCAGCACCACCGCACAGACCCCGGCCACCACGTGCAGCCCCGAGGTGGACGCGTCCCGAGCCGCGGCGAGCACCCGCTCCCCCAGCTCACCGGGCAGACTCCCGGCCGCGGCCGACGCCGCCGTCACGTTGTCCCGAACCCCGGCCGCGACGCCACCCGGCACCCCCGCGGGCACGTCGACGAGCGCCCGGTACACCGCGGTCCCGAGGCTCCCGAGCAGCGCGATCCCCAGCGCGTAGCCGAACTCCCCGCTCACCTCGTTCAACGCCCCCGCCGCGCCCGCCCGCTCCGGCGGCGCCGACCCGAGCACGATCCCGGTGGCCAGCGTGACCATCGGCCCCATCCCGAGATTGGTGACCATGAAGGCGACGATGATCGGCAGCGGCCCGGCATCGGCGGGAACGACCACCACGAGCGCGACGCCCACCGCCGACAGCAGCAGCCCGCCCGCGATGAGCCGCCCCTGCCGCACCCGCCGCGCGAGCAGCGGCGAGACCTGGAAACTGGCGGCGGTGGCGATCGCGGCGGGGAGGATCCACAGACCGGCGCTGCGCGGTGACAGTCCGTCGACGACCTGCAGGTGCTGGGTGATGAAGACCATCATGGCGCCGGTGAGCATGGTACCGATGAACATGCCGCCGAGCGCGGTGGCGAACGCCCGGTCGCGGAACAGCCGCAGATCGAGCAGCGGCTCCCGCCGCGCGGTGGGAACCGCTCCGCCTCGGGCCCGGGCAGCGCCCTCCGCACCGGCAACGTGGGCGCGTACGGCTTGCATCCGTGTGTCTTCCACGCGTGCGTCGCTCGCATCGGCATCTTCCGCACGGGCACCGGCGTCATCGCCGACGACAACGGCGCGCGAGGCGGCGGCACGGGACTGCGGGTGCCCGACGGATCTGGCGCTGCGCCGGTCGCCGGCGGCGCCGAGGGCGAGCTGCCGGCGGACGAACACGACGGCCAGGGCGATCCCGGCGAGCAGGGCCACCACCGGGAGCGGCCGCAACCCACCGCGCGCGAGCTCCTTGACGCCGTAGACGAACGGCAGGATCGCCGCCAGCGAGAGCCCGACGCTCGGCAGATCGAATCGACCCGCACCCGGGTGCCGCTGCTCGGGCAGCAGCAGCGGCCCGAGGATCAGCAGGAGCAGCATCGGCGGTACCCCGAGCAGAAACGCCGAACCCCACCAGAAATGCTGCAACAACAATCCACCGACGACCGGCCCGATGACCGCGCCGCTCATGAAGCAGACCATCCACACCCCGATGGCCAGGCCGCGGCGGCGAGGGTCCGGGAAGAGCCCGCTGATCAGGGCCAACGCGGAAGGCGCCAGGGTCGCGCCGGCGATGCCGAGGCCGGCTCGGGCCGCGATGAGCGTGAGCGGCCCGCTGCTGTACGCGGCCACGACCGACGCCGCCCCGAACGCCGCCGCGCCGAGCAGGAGCAGCCGCCGCCGCCCGATCCGATCACCGAGCGTCCCCATGGTGATCATGAACCCGGACAGGAGGAATCCGTACACGTCGAGGATCCACAGCTGCTCGGTACTGCTCGCATGCAGGTCGGCACCGATGCGCGGCATCGCCAGGAGCAGCACGAACACGTCGATCGAGACCAGGAGGGCGGGCAGGGCCAGCACGGCGAGGCCCAGCCAGGGCGAGCGCTGCATCATGCCAACCGGTCGGAGGCGCGCCGCGGGATTCGACATGGCCGCCGAAATTTCCGACCACTGTTGCCGGCATCACCGGTCTGCGCCGGCATGAGCGGCGATCGCGTCCGCGCTGGTGGTGTAGGAGGCGGTCAGCGCTGATCCTGCGAGCGCCACCATGCCACGAAGCACCGGTATGAGCGGCCGTAGCCCCGCCACACGGTCCCGCAAGCGCCACCAGGCCACCGAGCGCCGCCATGAGCGCCGAGGCACCGCCACGGTCCTACGAGCGCCGCCACGTCACCAAGCACCGCTATGAGCGGCCGAGGCACCGCCCCGCTGTCCCACGAAAGGTCTCGCCACCGTGCCGCCCGTCGACGGCGGTGCCGGCCTGGGACGTCAGGCTCCATCCAGGCCGGCGGGCCGGTTGGACCTGCCGGTCGGCGGCGTATCCGGATGAGTGTCGGGTTGTCGTCCGAGGCGGCGGGACGCGCGTGAACATGCTTAGCCTCGGCGGCCGTGAAGAGACTCCTCGCGGTCGAGCACGTACGGGCGCAGCTGCTGCTGATCTACGCGGTCGCGCCGGTGGTCGCCGCGGTCTTCTGGCTGTTCACCGGGGCGGGACCGGCCGCCAGCCTCCTGCCCGTCGCGGCGGCCGTGCTCGTCGTCTGGGGAATCGGGGCGTTCGTGGTGCTGCGGGTGATGGGGCCGCAGCGGTACGTCGAGGAGATGGCCGAGCTGGAGGCCGGCCGCGGCTGGGTCAGGTGGAGCTACGACGAGGCCCAGTGGGCGTCCGTCGTCGCGGCCGAGCGCGCCCGCCAGCAGCGGCTCAACCAGCCCACCTTCGTCGCGCTCGGTGTCGCCGGCGGCGCGGCCGTCGTGGTCGCGCTCGTGACCTGGGCGGTGTCCACGCTGTTCGCGGTCCTCGCCCTCCTGGTGCTCGTCGGCGCCGCCACGTGGCTGGTGCTGTGGCTCGGCGGCGGCGGGCCGGCGGCGCGGCGCGCCCGCGCGGGAGAGGTGCTGATCGGGCGGCTCGGGGTGCTGCGGCGCCCGGGCACGTATGCGGCGTTCGCGCCCACCGGGGCGCTGACCGGCGTGGAGCTGGTGGGCACGGCGCCGATGCGGATCGTGTTCACCGCCACGCGGTTGGCGCCGTCGCCGTGGGCCCACTGGATTCGGGAGCAGATGGCCGACGTCGTCGTGCCGGCCGGGCGGGTGGACGAGGCGCGGGCGCTCGTGGAGCGGTTCCACCGGGAGGTGCTCAGCCGACGGTAGGGCCGTGCTGCACGGGCCCGTCGAGGGCGGCCAGGACCTGACCTCAGCCGGACCGGGACTGAGCTTCGGGGTGGCCGAGGCGTGTGTGGTGCCGCTCGGCATCGCCGGGGCCTGGGTGGCCGCCGCCGACCCGGCCACCACCCATCCGGGTCGGACGGACGCGAATGTCCTGAGCAGCCGAGCGCCGCAACGGTGGGGTCCACAACGTGCTGATGGTCGATGGAGACGACTTGGTACGCGATCATCGGGACGCCGTCATGGTGGCGGGCAGGCGAGGGAGCGAGGAAGTCCGTGTCCTGGCTGTTCATCGTGGGTAGCGATTCGTGGCGCATTATTGCATTACCGTTTATTGGTAATCCGCTAATTCGAGGACCGTCGCTCTGCGTAGTCGAAAGGCCCAGGCGCGCCGGAACAGCGTGCGCGCCCGGGCCGGCAAGCAACCCTGCCCGCCATCATCGTCAATCCTGAAAGCGCACGTCCAGCCACGACGTGAAGCCGTGCCAGGTGGCGGTCGGGTCGTGTCGCCGGTAGTACTCCCCCGCCGCCTCACTGCCCAACCGAACCACCGCCCCGACCGCACACGCGATCACCGCCGTCACCGTGATGCCCTGCTGCGCCGAGTACCACATGGGGAGCAGCGGCTGCAGATGCTCCAATTGCTGCTGGTTGTCCGGCAGCAGCACCGCGTCGGGGCTGTAGACGACTCCGAGCAGCAGCGAGACGGTCACGAGCAGCAATGCCCAGCGCACGATAGCGCGCGTGTACGGAGTCCGCCTCGGCACCGCCATCGCCGTGCCCGACAGCAGCGTCCCCAGGCCCGTGGCCAGGATCGTCGCGCCGGTCAGGTGCACGTAGACGGCCTCGATCACCATGGCTTCGATGCGCGTCCACGGGCCCAGGGCGTCGACCAGGCCGCCGTATCGCAGCAGCAGGAACCCGGCCGCCGCGGCCTGGCCGAGTTCCAGCGCGGCGCACGCCGCCACCAGCCGGAAAGCCACCCGCACGGGATGCACACGCCGACGGTACGACGGGATAGGGCAGGATGGAGCCGACGTTTCGTAACGAAGGAGTCAAGCGCATGACCCTGAGCAAGCCTGAAGTGACGCTGCCGGATGGTCCGCCGCCCGCCGATCTGGTCATCGAGGACATCACCGTGGGTGATGGGCCGGAGGCCGTGGCCGGTCAGCAGGTGAGTGTCCACTATGTCGGTGTGTCGCTGTCGACCGGCAAGGAGTTCGACGCCTCCTGGAACCGCGGGGGTGCCTTCGAGTTCGGCCTCGGTCGCGGTCAGGTCATCACCGGCTGGGACCGTGGCGTGGCCGGCATGCGCGTCGGCGGACGTCGCAAGCTCGTCATCCCGCCGCACCTGGGCTATGGCGACCGCGGCGCGGCCGGCGTGATCAAGCCCGGCGAGACGCTGGTGTTCGTCGTGGACCTGCTCGGCACCAAGTAGCCGGGCGCCGCTCGGCACCATGTAGCCAGGCCCTGCTTGGCACCAAGTGAGCCGGCCCTCATCGGCGGCAACTGAGCCGGGCCCTCCTCGGCACTGAGCGAGCCGGGCCGAATTGCCCGGCGAACTGGACAAAACGGGCAAAAACGCCAAACCTGGCAACGGCGCCGCACAAGTCGCCCAGCGAGGACGCCAAGCGGACAAGCCGAGCGGACAAGCCGCCGGGCAACGACGCCACACCAGTCGCCCAGCGAGGACGCCAAGCGGACAAGCCGCCGGGCAACGACGCCACACCAGTCGCCCGGCGAGGACGCCAAGCGGACAAGCCGAGCGGATAAGCCGAGCGGACAAGCAAGGCGAATCAGCCGAGCGAAGTGGCGAGGCGACCGAGCCAGGTGCGGCGGCGAGGCGAATGCGCCGAGCGAAGTGGCCAGGCGAGTGAACCGGCGAGGGCGCCGAGGAAGTCGCCACCCACGGAGCCGGGGAAAACGCCGGCCAACGGCGTCGAATCAGCGCCAACGCAAAGCCACCGGCCAGGCAACAATCGCCGGAAGCGGTGCGAACACCACGCCGAACCCGCCCGACCCCGGCCGATCGACACCCACGGGCGAAAGCCCGTGGGCCGGCCCGAACCACGCGAGCCGCGAGAACACCAGGCAGCCAACGCGTGCAGCGGCGAGCGCATTCCCGGCTGGCGGGACAAATTTCCCACAGCCGGGCATGCGGAAATTCACAGCCGTCCCACAGCACACACCGCAGATCGAGATGCGAAGCTAGACCATCGGCGGCGGGCCGATGAGCGGGGCATACGAAGGGGTGTGCAGATGACGATGCAGTCGGCGGCACCGCGGTCGAAGCGGATCCTCATGGTGGGAGCACCGGGCGCCGGAAAGGGCACGCAGGCCAGCGCGATCGCGAAGCAGTTCGGGATCACGCACATCGCCAGCGGTGATCTGCTGCGCAAACACATCGCGGACGGCACGACCATCGGCAAGACCGTCGAGGACATCGTCAACAAGGGCGAGCTGGTCCCCGACGCCGTCATCATGGACATGCTGCGCAAGCCGGTGATGGCCGCGAGCGAGACCGGCGGCTACGTGCTCGACGGGTTCCCGCGCACGGTCGAGCAGGCCGAGGCCGCGTACCGCACCGCCGGCTCCCTCGGCGTCGGCGTCCAGATCGCCGTGCACCTCGAGGTGCCCGAGGAGGAGCTCATCCGCCGCCTGCTCGAGCGGGCCCGCGGCGCCGACGACACCGAGGACGTGATCCGGCACCGGATCAAGGTCTACGAGGAGAAGACCCGCCCGCTGCTGGAGTACTACTCCTCCCGCGAGCTGCTCATCCAGGTCAATGGCGCCCGCCCGGTCTCCGAGGTGACCTGGTCGATCATCGTGCAGCTCCAGCGCGCCCTGAAGCGCCCCAACAAGCACACGAGCGGCATCGCGCACAAGAGCCAGGCCACCGCCGACAGGGCGGTGGCCTGACCGCCAGGGCCGCGAAGATCACGCACACAAGTCAGGCCACCACCGGCCGGGCGGTGGCCTGACCACAGGTGTTTTACGAGGCCAGCGCCGCGGACACCACGCCCTGCGCCTCAGACTGGATCTCGGCGAGATGCTCGGGGCCCTTGAAGGACTCCGCGTACACCTTGTAGACGTCCTCGGTGCCGGACGGGCGGGCCGCGAACCAGCCGGACTCCGTGACGACCTTCAGGCCGCCGATGGCGGCTCCGTTGCCCGGGGCCGCCGTCAGCTTCGCGGTGATCGGCTCGCCGGCGAGCGACGTGGCCGTGACCTGCGACGGCGACAGCTTCCCGAGCACCGCCTTCTCCTCGCGCGAGGACGCGACGTCGAGCCGCGCGTACGCCGGCTCCCCGTGCCGCGCCACCAGGTCCCGGTAGTGCTCCGACGGCGTGCGCGACGTGCGCGCCAGGATCTCCGAGGCCAGCAGGCACAGCAGGATGCCGTCCTTGTCGGTGGTCCACACCGACCCGTCGCGCCGCAGGAACGACGCCCCCGCGCTCTCCTCGCCGCCGAACGCGACCGAGCCGTCCAGCAGCCCGGGCACGAACCACTTGAAGCCGACGGGCACCTCGAGCAGGGTCCGCCCGAGATCCGCGGCCACCCGGTCGATCATCGAGGACGACACCAGGGTCTTGCCGATCGCCGCGCTCGACGGCCAGCCCGAACGGTTGCGGTACAGATAATCGATCGCGACCGCGAGGAAGTGGTTGGGGTTCATGAGCCCCGCGTCGGGCGTGACGATCCCGTGACGGTCCGCGTCCGCGTCGTTGCCGGTGGCGACCTGATACTCGCCGCGCCGCCCGATGAGCGAGGCCATCGCGTTCGGTGACGAGCAGTCCATCCGGATCTTGCCGTCCCAGTCGAGCGTCATGAACCCGAACGCCGGGTCGACCACGGGGTTGACGACGGTCAGGTCGAGCTTGTAGCGCTCCCCGATGTACGCCCAGTAGGCGACGCTCGCCCCGCCGAGCGGATCGGCGCCGATGCGCACCCCGGACGCGGCGATCGCGTCGAGGTCGATGACGGAGCCGAGGTCATCGGCGTAGGAGGCGAGGAAGTCGTACCGCTGGGTCGTCTCCGCCGCCAGCGCCCGCGCGTAGGTGACGCGCCCGACCCCGGCCAGGCCGCCGCGCAGCAGCTCGTTCGCGCGGTCCTGGATCCACTTGGTGACGTCGGTGTCGGCCGGCCCTCCGTTGGGCGGGTTGTACTTGAAGCCGCCGTCCTCGGGCGGGTTGTGCGACGGGGTGACCACGACGCCGTCGGCGCCCCGGTGGCGGTTCGTGAGGATCGCGTGCGACACCGCGGGCGTGGGCGTGAACCCGTCCCGGCTGTCGATCAGCACCGTGACCCCGTTGGCAGCGAACACCTCCAGCGCGCTGACGGTCGCGGGTTCGGACAGCGCGTGGGTGTCGCGACCCAGGAAGAGCGGGCCACGGTACCCCTGGGCAGCCCGATAGTCGCAGATCGCCTGGCTGGTGGCGACGATGTGGTCCTCGTTGAACGAGCCGCGCAGGCTCGAACCGCGGTGACCGGAGGTGCCGAACGCGACCTGCTGGGCGGGGTCGGCCGGATCGGGGTGGACGGCGTAGTAGCTGGTGATGAGCCGCGGCACGTCGACGAGGTCGGAGGGCTGCGCCGGCTGCCCTGCACGGGGATGGACGGACATAGGCCATACGTTGCCACGAGCCGTCCGGCCGCACACGCCAGACCCGCCTAAGATCGCGGCATGACCTGGATCGCGCCCGACCCGCCGCCGTTCGGCGGTTCACTCGTCGCCGACGAGCGGACCCTCCTCGAGGGTTGGCTCGACTGGCAGCGCGCCGTGCTCGTCGGCAAGTGCACGGGGCTGACCGGCGCCGAGCTCGCCGAGCCGGCCGTGCCGCCCTCGACGATGTCGCTGCTGGGGCTCGTGCGCCACCTCACCGACGTCGAGCGGGAATGGTTCCACGCCCGCTTCCACGGGCGCCCGATCCAGTACACCTATCGCCGCCCGGACGCGAAGGACGCCGCGTTCGACGAGGTCGATCCGGCCCACGCCGAGCGGGACTACACCCGGCTGATCGACGAGTGGCGCTCCTCGCGGGCGTCGGTGGCCGGCAACCGGCTCGACGACGCGTTCGAGGACGACCAGCGCGGGCCGATGTCGCTGCGGGCGGTGTACCTGCACCTCATTCAGGAGTACGCGCGCCACAACGGCCACGCGGACCTGCTGCGCCAGCGCATCGACGGCGAGACCGGCTGAGCGAGCCGGGCGAGACCGCCCGAGCGAGGCCGGGCGAGGCCGGGCGAGACCGCCCGGGCGGGATCGGGCACCGCCCGGGCAGAGCCGTGCGAGACCCGGGCACGGCCCTGCGCGGGCAGCGCCCGATGCCGGCCGGGCCCGCGGCGGGCGGGCCCAGCCGGGCCGTCCGTCATCCCTTCCGGCGGGTCATCATCCCCGGCCGCATCGCGGCCAGCCCGAGCAGGGCCGTGATCACGCCGACGATGACGTTGCTCACGATCGTGCCGCCCGTGGCGTAGCCGCGCTGGATCACCCACGGCGTGACGATCGTCCACACGCCGAGCACCACCGGCACCCAGGCCAGGCCGTGCGAGCGGCCGTAGGCGACGGCGAAGCTGTACGCGAGGCCGGCGATCGCGAGCCCGCAGATGAAGTTGTTGACGGACAGGTTCGCCTCGAAGGGCGAGAACCCCACCACCCACGGTGACACCGCGAGGTAGAGCCCCGCGAGCATCAGGGCACCGTCGGTCACGCGCGCGGCGGGTGTCTCCGACACCTGGTCGTAGTGGGCGCGCAACCCGGCGATATCCGGATGCCCTTCGAGGTCTGCGATGGGTCGGACCATGACGACCCCCTTCCGGTCGGATGAGGGAGGACTAACCCGAAACCTGTGGAACTAACACCGCCGGGCGGCCGAACTATCAGCGGACCGGACGCGGCGGGGCGGCGCTGCAGACGCCCTGCTCCGCCGCGTCCGGCTGGTTTCGCGTGGGAGCCGCGAGTGGGGGTTCGGCATCACCTCCATGGTGGTCGATGGGTGCGGTGACCGTAGCGCCGCTTGTCCCGGGAGCGCTCCCATGCCAGAATCCTCGTCACCTCGCGGATGGGAGCCGCCGGGGCACTGCCAGCAATGCCGTTGCCACCCAACGCCATTGCGTTTCGCGGTGCCCGCCCCCCGGTTCGTAACTTTCACGAGGAGCGAGATGTCCACACCCCAACGCGCGCCGAAACGCCGGCTCCGCGCGTTGGCCGTCGGCGCGCTGATCGCCGGCAGCTTTATTGCCCTGCCGGCCGGCACCGCCCATGCCGCGACCGGCTGCTCGGTGGTGTACACCGTGCGCAGCCAGTGGCCCACCGGCTTCACCGGCGACCTGGTCGTCACCAACCTGGGTGACGCCCTGACGAGCTGGAACGTCAGCTGGACCTACGCCGGCAACCAGACGCTCACGCAGAGCTGGAACGGCGACTTCACCCAGTCCGGCAAGAACGTGACCATCAAGAACGCCGCCTGGAACGGCAACCTGCCCTCGGGCGGGACGGTCAACCCCGGATTCAACGCCAGCTACAGCGGCACGAACACGAACCCGACGAGCTTCTCGCTCAACGGCACCCCGTGCACCGGCCCGAACACCGCCCCGACCGTGTCGCTGACCGCCCCGGCGGCCAACACGCGCTACTCGGCCCCGGCCTCGATCGCGATGACCGCCTCGGCCACCGACCCGGACACGGGCGACTCGATCGCGAAGGTCGAGTTCTACCACGACGGCCTGCTGCTGGGCACCGACACCACCGCCCCGTTCACCTACACCTGGACCGGCGTGCCGGCCCAGACGGCGGCGTACAGCCTGCAGGCGAAGGCCTACGACAGCAAGGGCGCGGTGGGCACCTCCACCGCGGTGCCGGTCTACGTCGACCCGGTCACCGGGCCGTCGATCGTCGCGACGCCCACCACGCTGACGGTGCCCGAGGGCGGCTCCACCCCGCTGTCGGTCAAGCTCAACCAGGCCCCCACGTCGAACGTGACGGTCGCGGTCGCCCGCACCGGGGACACCGACATCACCGTCGCGCCCGCGTCGCTGACGTTCACCACCGCGAACTGGAACACCGCGCAGACGGTGACCGTCTCGGCGGCGCAGGACGCGGACTCGGCCAACGGCACGGCGACGCTCACCCTCAGCGCCGGCGGCTGGCAGCCGGCCACCGTCAGCGCGATCGAGAGCGACGACGACGTGGCCGGCGGCGTGTACGTGCAGCGCTTCCTGGAGCAGTACAACAAGATCCACGGCAACGGGTACTTCTCCTCGGAGGGCGTGCCCTACCACGCGATCGAGACGCTCGTCGTCGAGGCGCCCGACTGGGGCCACGAGACGACCTCCGAGGCGTTCAGCTTCTGGATCTGGATGGAGGCGCAGTACGGCCGGGTGAAGGGTGACTGGGCCCCGTTCAACAAGGCCTGGGACACGATGGAGAAGTACATCATCCCGACCCACGCCAACCAGACGACCGGCGGCTACAACCCCAGCGACCCGGCCGACTACGCGCCGGAGGCCGACCAGCCCAGCCTGTACCCGCAGCAGGGTGGCCACCTCGACTCGTCCGTCAAGGTCGGCGTCGACCCGCTGTACAACGAGCTCGTCTCGACGTACGGCAACTCCGACGTGTACGGCATGCACTGGATCGAGGACGTCGACAACGTCTACGGCTACAGCTCCTGCACGCCGGTGGCCGGCTCGAAGGTGTCGTTCATCAACACCTACCAGCGCGGCCCGCAGGAGTCGGTGTGGGAGACCGTCGCCCACCCGTCCTGCGAGACGTTCGCCTACGGCGCCAAGCAGAACGGCGGCTACCTGCCGCTGTTCATCGACGGCACCCCGGCGAAGCAGTGGCGCTACACCGACGCCCCCGACGCCGACGCCCGCGCGGTCGAGGCGGCCTACTGGGCGCTGCAGTGGGCCACGGCCCAGAACAAGCAGGCCGACGTGGCCGCGACCGTCGCCAAGGCGGCGAAGATGGGTGACTACCTGCGCTACGCGATGTACGACAAGTACTTCAAGAAGCCGGGCTGCACCTCGGTCAACTGCGCGGCCGGCACCGGCAAGGACTCGGCGGCCTACCTGCTGTCGTGGTACTACGCCTGGGGCGGCGACGCGGGCGGCCAGTGGGCGTGGCGCATCGGCTCCAGCCACAACCACCAGGGCTACCAGAACCCGCTCGCGGCGTGGGCGCTGTCCAACGTCTCGGCGCTGACCCCGAAGTCCCCGACCGCGAAGGCGGACTGGCAGACGAGCCTCGGCCGTCAGCTGGAGTTCTACCAGTGGCTGCAGTCGTCCGAGGGCGCCTTCGCCGGCGGTGCGACGAACAGCTGGGGCGGCAGCTACTCGGCCCCGCCGGCCGGCACGCCGACGTTCTACGGCATGGCCTACGACGCGCAGCCGGTGTACCACGACCCGCCGTCGAACCAGTGGTTCGGCTTCCAGGCCTGGTCGATCGAGCGCGTGGCGGAGTACTACTACGCGACCGGCGACGCCAAGGCCAAGACCATGCTCGACAAGTGGGTCAGCTGGGCGATCGCGAACACCACGTTCTCCTCGAACGGCGACTTCCAGATCCCGGACACCCTGTCCTGGACCGGCGCCCCGGCCACCTGGAACCCCTCGAGCCCGGCCGCGAACACCAACCTGCACGTGTCGGTCGTGAGCAAGGGCACCGACGTCGGCGTGGCCGCCGCGTACGCGCGGCTGCTGACCTACTACGGCGCCAAGGCGAACGACACCTCGGCGAAGACGACGGCCAAGAAGCTGCTGGACGGCATCTGGCTGCACACCGACGCGCAGGGTGTCGGCATCCCGGAGACCCGGACCGACTACAACCGCTTCGACGACGTGTGGTCCTCGTCCAACCAGCAGGGCCTCTACATCCCGCCGGGCTACAGCGGCGTCATGCCCAACGGTGACGTGATCGCCCCCGGCAAGTCCTTCCTGGACATCCGCTCCTTCTACAAGAACGACCCGAACTGGCCGGCCGTGCAGTCGTACCTCAACGGCGGCCCGGCCCCGACGTTCACGTTCCACCGGTTCTGGGCCCAGTCCGACATCGCCATGGCGATGGCCGACTACGGCCTGCTGATCGGCTCCTGATCGAAGGGCGCCCCGCCACCCGGCGGGGCGCCCCCCTTCGACGCGCCGGAGAACGCCGGCACGGCCGCCGCGTTCGCGCACGTCCGCGACGATATGCTGGCGACGCTCGCCGGCCCGGCGCGGACCGCGCCGCGGCTGCCCGGCGGGCCGGTGGACGCCGTGCCCGTCTCGCGGTCGGTGTCCGTCGCCGGCAGCGTGGAGGTGCTCGTGCACACCTGGGACCCGGCCCGTGCCGCCGGCGGCGACGAGACCCCCGGCCCGGCGCAGGCCGCCCCCGTGCACGCCGCGGCCGAGCCGTTCGCGGCCGGGCTGCTCGCCACCGGCGCCTTCGGCCCGCCGTTGCCGCCGCCCGCCGGCGCGGACGCGCGGACGAGGGTGCGCAGCTTCCCGGGCCGGCGCGGGTGACCCGGGACGAGCTGCTCGCGCACTGCCTGGCCAAGCCCGGCGCCTGGGAAGACCAGCCGTGGGACGGCGACGTGGTGGCGAAGGTCGGGCCCAGGATCTTCGCGTTCGTCGGCTCGCAGTCCGTCGGGGTCAAGTGCGCGCCGAGCCGTGAGGCGGCCGACGAGTGGCTGCACCGGTACCCCGGCGACGCCTCCGTCATGGCCTACATCGGCCGCTCCGGCTGGAACACGCTGCGCCTCGGCGGCGCCATCGCCGACGAGGAGATCCTCGAGGCCGTCGACGAGTCCTACCGCTGGGTCGTGTCGAAGCTGCCGAAGAAGGACCGCCCCGCGCCGTGAGCACGGTGAGGACCGCGAGCGCCGTGAGCTCAGAGGTCGTAGGCGCTGAGCGTGCTCCCGGCGGCCACGCACAGCCGCGAGCCCGACCCGGCGAGCCTGAACGCGTTCGGCTCGTCGAGCTGCGTGTCGCGCCGCCCGGTGACCGGGTCGACGATCGCCACCCCGTCCGTCGTCGCCACGAACACCCGGTCGCCGGCGGCGATGATGTCGGCGAAGTCCCAGTCGAAGCTCCACCGCTCGGCCCCGCCGTCCGGGTCGAGGCCGGTCAGCGTGCCGTTCTCGTGCACCGCGACGATCCCGCGCCCGGTCAGCAGCGGCGCGCCGTCGGCCAGGAAGCCGCCCGGGGCGTCGTACTGCCAGCGCACCTGCCCCGACGCGGCGTCGAAGGCGTGCACGGACTCGTTGCGGTACAGGTAGTCGTCGTCGACGTAGCGCATCCCGAGCGCCACCACGAGCGGCCCGAGCACCACCGGGCGCCCGAACACGTGCCCCTCGGGCGCCGCCACGCCCCACTTGCGCGCCCCGGTCGCCGCGTCGTGGGCGGCCAGCTCGCGCGCGGCGGCGAAGATCGTGCCGCCCGCGGCGAGCAGGTCGAACGGGCCGTCGCCGGCCTGGACCGGCTGCCGCCACGCGTCCGCCGCGCCCGAGAAGCCGAGCAGGCCGCGGCCGGTGCCGTCAGAGCCGTCGGCGACCGTGACGACGGCGCCCCGCTCGGTCAGGACCAGGTCGCCGACGTACCCGGCGAACGCCCGCTGCCAGCGTTGCGTGCCGTCGCCGAGGGCCGCCACGCGCACCTGGCCGGCGCCGCCCTCCTGGGTGCGCAGCGCGAACGCGTCCCCGGCGGCCCGGATCGGCGCGTCCCCGGCCCGGCTGGTCTGCACCGTGTTGCGGCCGAGGTCCTGCTGCCACCGCACCGCCCCGTCGCCGGCCCCGTAGGCGGTCAGCGTCCGGCCCAGGGCGAGCAGCGTGTCGCCGGCGAGCAGCAGCGCGTCGGGCTCGTCGGGCAGCGGCACCCGCCAGCGCCGCCCGGCCGGCACGGCCCCGGGCGCGGCCGGCCCGTCGTCGTCGCGGAAGCCGTACCACGTCACGGCACCCCCGACCGCGAGCGCTGCGGCCCCGGCGGTCGCGGCCCGCAGGAAGGTGCGGCGGTTCATCGGGCGATCGTACGGCCGCCCGCGCGTCGAATCCGCGCCGCCCCGTTCGTCGTCTCCATGACCGCAACCGTTCGAGATGGGATGCCGACCATGGCGAAGTACCTCCTGCTGATCTACGGCGACGAGCAGCGCTGGGACGCCGAGACCGCCGCGGAGCGCGCGGCGAAGGACGCCGGCCACCGCGCGTTCGCCGCCGCGGCCGGCCCGGGCCTGATCAGCGGCCACGAGCTGGAGACGACCGCGACCGCGACGTCGCTGCGCGCCACCACCGGTGCGCGGCCCACGCCGACGGACGGGCCGTTCCTGGAGACGAAGGAGGCCATCGGCGGCTTCTACGTCATCGAGGCCCCCGACCTCGACGCGGCGCTGAGCCTCGCGTCGCGGCTGCCGGAGCTGGCGTCCGGGCACGGCGGGGTGGAGATCCGCCCGATCGTGGACCATGGGTGACGGTCGCCGAGGCCATCGTGGACCATGGGTGACGGTCGCCGAGGCCATCGTGGACCACGGGTGACGGTCGCCGAGGCCGTGGAGCGGGCCCACCGTGAGCAGTGGGCCCGCGTCCTGGCCGCCACCGTCCGGCTCACCCGCGACCTCGACCTCGCCGAGGAGTGCGTCCAGGACGCGTACGCCCGGGCGCTGCACACCTGGCCCGAGGCCGGCGTGCCCGAGCGGCCCGGCGCCTGGCTGACCACCGTCGCGCGCAACCGCGCCCTGGACCGGCTGCGCCGCGAGTCGCACCTGCGCCGGATGCTGCCGCTGCTCGTCACCGACGAGATCGCCCCGCCCGCCGACGACCGGCTCGGCCTGGTGCTCATGTGCTGCCACCCGGCCCTGTCCCGCGACGCCCAGGTCGCCCTCACGCTGCGGCTGGTCGGCGGGCTGTCCACGGCCGAGGTCGCGCGGGCGTACCTGGTGCCGGAGCCGGCCATGGCCGCCCGGATCACCCGCGCCAAGCGCAAGATCGCCGCGGCCCGGATCCCGTTGCGCGTCCCCGGCCCCGCGCAGCTGCCGGAGCGGGTCGCGGCCGCCTGCGAGGTCGTCCACCTCGTCTACACCACCGGGCACACCGCCCCCGGCGGCCCCGGGCTGCAGCGCGCCGACCTGGCCGACGGGGCGCTGGCGATCGCGCGGATGCTGCGCCTGCTGCTGCCCCGCGACGCCGAGGTGGCCGGCCTGCTCGCGCTGCTGCTGCTCCTCGACGCCCGCCGGGACGCCCGCACCGGCGCCGACGGGCGGATGCTGCTGCTGGCCGAGCAGGACCGCACGCGATGGGACGCCGGCCGCATCGCCGAGGGCACCGCGCTGCTCGGCGAGGCCCTGCTCCGGTCGCCGAGCCGGTGGGCCGTGCAGGCCGCGATCGCCGCGGTCCACGCGGAGTCCCCGAGCTGGGAGGCGACCGACTGGCCGGAGATCTGCGGGCTGTACGACGTGCTGCTCACCCTGTGGCCCTCGCCCGTCGTGCGGCTCAACCGGGCCGTCGCGCTCGGCTTCCGCGACGGGCCCGCGGCCGGGCTCGCCGCGCTGGAGCCGCTGCTCGCCGAGCCCGCCCTCGCCGGGTACGGCTACCTCGCCGCCGCCCGCGCGGACTTCCTGCGCCGGCTCGGCCGCACCGCCGACGCGGCCCTGGCCTACGAGGAGGCGATCGCGCTCACCGCGAACGACGTCGAGCGCGCATTTCTGACTCGGCGCCTCGCCGGGCTGGCAAGCAACGGATAATCGTCGCGAAACGTCTGGTGCAGTGCACGGTGCACCAACCCCGACGGAGGAGCCTTGACGAGCATGTCCCGCCGCCGCCTGATCGGCGCCGGCCTGGCCGCGGTGGCGACGGGCCTGCTCGCCCGCGATGCCGTCGCCCCGCACCGGACGCCCGCGAGCATGGCGACGGCGCCGCCGCCGGGTCTGCGCCCGCCACCGGCGAAGCCGTCGCCCTCCCCCAGCCCGTCGCCGAGCCTGGCGCCGCTGAGCCGTCCGGTCTACACCCTCAAGGAGTTCCGCCAGGTCGTCCCCGGCCCCGACTTCCCGCCCGACGCCGTGGCCCTCACCATCGACGACGGCCCCCATCCGGCCTGGACGCCCGAGGTGCTGCGGCTGCTCGATCGCTACCACGTGCCGGCCACGTTCTGCCTCATCGGCAACCAGATCCTCGGCCACGAGGCGGTCGCCCGCAGCGTCGTCGCGGCCGGGCACCACGTCGCCAACCACACGTGGAGCCACCCGGCCCAGCTGTCCACCATGGCGCCCGAGCACGTGCAGCAGGAGCTCGACCGCGCCCAGGAGAAGATCCACGACGCCACGGGGCACACGCCCACGATCTTCCGCGCGCCCGGCGGCACCTGCTCCCCGGCCGTGTTCGGCGCCGCGGCGAAGCGCGGGATGATCCCGGTCAACTGGGATCGCGACCCCCGCGACTGGACCAAGCCGGGCACGTCGGCGATCACGAACAAGCTGCTCGCGGCGACCGCGGGCGACATCCTGCTGTGCCACGACGGCGGCGGCGACCGCTCCCAGACGTGCGCCGCGCTGCGCACCGTGATCCCGGCGCTGCAGGCCCGCGGCCTGCAGTTCGTCCTGCTGGGCGCCCAGCCCTGAAGGGTGGGGCCGGGCGCCCAGGGCACCCCGGGTTCAGCTGGAGGCGCGGCGGACGGCGGCGCGGGCCGCCTCGGGCGTGTCGGCGGCCAGCGCGGCCTTGGCGATCTGCCGGCACTCCTCGAGCGTGTGCGCGGCCAGGGACTCGCGCACGGCCGGGATGCTGCGCGGGGCCATCGACAGGCTGGAGATGCCCAGCCCGGTGAGGACCAGCGCGAAGTCCGGGTCGGCCGCGGACTCCCCGCACACGCCGACCGGCTTGCCGGCCTCGAGGCCCGCCGTCGCGCAGGCGGCGATGAGCGCGATCAGCGCCGGCTGCCACGGGTCGAGCAGCTCCGCGAGGTCACCGGCCATCCGGTCGGCGGCGAAGGTGTACTGACTCAGATCGTTCGTCCCGAGGCTCAGGAAGTCCACGCCGCGCAGGATCGCCGGGGCCCGCAGCGCGGCCGCCGGCACCTCGATCATCACGCCGGCGGTGGGCAGGCCGTGCGCGCGGCACGCCTCGGCGAACGCCGCGGCCTCGGCGGCGGTCGCGACCATCGGCGCCATCACCCACACCTCGGCGCTGTTCGCGGCCGCGGCGGTGGCGATCGCGGCGAGCTGGGTGGCGAGCACCTCCGGCGAGCGGCGGGCCACGCGCAGGCCGCGCACGCCCAGGGCCGGGTTCGGCTCGTCGGCCATGCGCAGGAACGGCAGGGGCTTGTCGGCGCCGGCGTCCAGGGTGCGCACCACGACCTTCTTGCCGGGCAGGGCCGCGAACACCGCGGAGTACGCCGCCACCTGCTCCTGCTCCGAGGGCGCGTCGGCGCGGTCGAGGTACAGCAGCTCCGTGCGGAACAGCCCCACCCCCTCGGCGTCGCTCGTCAGGTCGCGGGCGGAGCCGACGTTGCCCAGCAGCGCGACCGGGTGCCCGTCGGCGGTGCGGCCCGGGCCCTGCGCGGCGGCGCGGCGGGTGCGCAGCTCGGCGGCCGCGGCGTTGACGGCCGCCGCGTCCGCCTCCGACACGCCCACCGTCACGGTGCCCGACGCGCCGTCGAGCGCGACGAGCGTCCGGTCGGCCACGTCGGTGATGCCCGTGCAGCGCACCGCGGCCGGGATGCCCAGGGCGCGGGCCAGGATCGCGGTGTGGCTGGTCGGGCCGCCCTCGGCGGTGACCAGGCCGAGCACCACCGCCGGGTCCAGGCCCGCGGTGTCGGCCGGGGCCAGGTCCCGCGCGACGAGGATGAACGGGTGCCCCGGCGACGGGATGCCCGGCATCGGCAGCCCCAGGCAGGCGGCGACGAGCCGGTCACGCAGGTCGTCGAGGTCGCTGATGCGCTCGGCGAGGTAGCCGCCGGCCGCCTCGAACGCCGCCCGGTGCTCGGCCAGGGCCGCGGCGAGGGCGTGCGGGGCGGGTGAGCCGGCGTCGACCGCCGCGTCGGCCGCGTCGGTCAGCATCTCGTCGGTGGCCATGAGCACCTGGGCCCGCAGCACCTCGGCGACGGTGTCCTCGGCCGCGGCGTCGGCGCGGCGGCGCAGCTCCGCCGCGACCGCCTCGACCGCGGCGCGCACCCGCGCCTTCTCCGCCCCGGCGTCGGCGACGGGCGTCGGGGCGGGCAGGGCCGGTGGGGGCGCCAGGTGCAGCACCGGGCCGGCCGCGCGGCCCGGGCTCACCCCGATCCCCGCCAGCTCAGGCATCGGGGGCGTCCAGGTCGCGGGCGAGCAGCTCGGCCAGCGCGTCCAGGGCGGCCTCGGCCCCGTCGCCGCTGGCCTCGAGGGTCACTTCCGTGCCCTGCTTGGCGCCGAGGGACAGCACCCCCAGCATGCTACGGGCCGGGACCGGCTTCCTGGCCCCGTTGGTGCTGATGGTCACGGGCACGGGTTGCTTCGCCGCGGCGGCGACGAACAGGGCGGCGGGGCGGGCGTGCAGGCCGCTGGCCGAGCCGACGACGACGGTCCGGGTGGGCACGACTTGCCTCCTAAGGTTCGACGGTCACCTTGATCGCCTCGCCGCGGGCGACGATGCCGAAGGCGTCGAGCGCGTCCTGCAGCGGCAGCCGGTGGGTGATGAGGTCGGCGACGGGGACGGCGCCCTCGGCGATGAGCCGCAGCGCCTCCTTGTTGTGCTGGGGGCTGGAGCCGTTCGCGCCGACGATGGTCAGCTCGCGGTAGTGCACGAGGTTGGAGTCGAGCGCGATGACCGGCTTGTCCTTGGGCAGCCCGCCGAAGAAGCTGATCCGGCCCTGCCGCGCGGCCATCTGCACCGCCTGCTCCTGGGCCGCGCCGGCCGCGGCGGCGGTGATGACGACGTCGGCCCCCCGCCCCTCGGTCAGCTTCAGCACCGCGTCCACGACGTCGGTCTCCGAGCCGCATATGGCGGCGTCGGGGTGCACGAGGTTCGCGGCGAGGTCGAGCCGCTCGCGGTTGAGGTCGACCAGGAACACGCGGGCGGCGCCGCGGGCCCGGGCCAGGCGCACGTGCAGGCAGCCGATCGGGCCGGAGCCCATGACCACCACGTCGTCGCCCTCGCCGACGCCGGCCAGGTTCTGCCCGTTGAGCACGCAGGCGAGGGGCTCGGCGACGGAGGCCTCGGCGAAGCTCAGCCCGTCGGGGATGCGGTTGAGCCCGTCGACGGCGAGCACGTTCGGCGGCACGATCATGTACTGCGCGAAGCCGCCGTCGAAGTGGTAGCCCATCGACACCTGGTTGGGGCAGACCGTCATGCGGCCCCGCCGGCACTCGGCGCACTGCCCGCACGGGATCGCGGCGATGACCTGGACCCGGTCGCCGGGCGCCCATCCGCTGACGTCCGCGCCGACCTCGACGACCTCACCGGCTATCTCGTGGCCCATGACCCGCGGCGGCACGATGTGGTGATGGCCGAAGTTCAAGATCTTGACGTCGGTACCGCACGTCGAGCACGCCCGGACCCGGATCTTCACGTCGCCGGGGCCGGTCGGCGGCTCGGGTGCGTCCTCGATGCGGACGTCGCCGGGGGCGTGGAACCGTACAACTCTCACGATCGCTCCAAAACAAGCAGGTCGAGCACTTCGTCGGCACTGGTCGCGGCGCGCAGCCGGGCCGCCTGGTCGGGGTCCATCAGGATCTCGGCGAGCGCGGCGAGGATGTCCACGTGACCGTCGCCGGCGGCGGCGATCGCGACGCACACGCGCACGTCCTCGCCGCCCCAGTCGACGCCGTCGGGGAACGCGAGCACCGCGAGGGCGTCGCGCACGACGGTCTCCTTGCTGTTGAGCGTGCCGTGCGGGATCGCGACGCCCTCGCCGATGTACGTGGAGACGCTCTGCTCGCGCTCGAGCATCGCCTCGACGTACGCCGGGCCGACCGCCCCGATCTCGGCCAGCACGGCGCCGCAGCGGCGGATGGCCTCGTCCCGCGATCCGGCCCGCTCGCCGAGCCGGATCGCGTCACGGGCGAGCAGGTCACCCACTGAGTTCACCGCCGCGCTGCACCACCTGCACGACCTTCGTGACGGCGGGGTCGCCGATGAACACCTGGAACGGGATGATGACCTTGTCGGGGGCGCTCACCCGGGCCCGGGCCGCGAGGCCCCTGTGGCACAGCACGACGTCGGCGTCGGCCGGGATCGAGTTGACCGGGGTGTGCTCGACGGTCACCTGGTGCTTGGCGAGCTGGCGCTTGAGCGTGCTGGCCAGCATCACGCTGCTGCCCATGCCCGCGTCGCACGCGACGACGACCTTCTTGATGTCGCTTCCGTTGATGCTCGGCATGCCTCAGGCCTCCTGGCGGGACAGCTTGGCCGCGGCGTGCTCGGCCTCGTCCGGGTTGACGACGGTCTCCTCGTCCGGCCCGAGGGCCACGTCCTCGGCGGGTTCGTTGCGGCCGAAGCCCAGCAGCAGCGACGCGACCGCGAAGGTGACCGCGGCGGCGACGAGGATGCCGAGGAGCACGACGAAGTAGCCGCCCTTGGGGGTCACCGCCATGTAGGCGAAGATGCTGCCCGGCGACGGGGTCGCGACCAGGCCGGCGCCCGTGAGCATGAAGGTCCCGACGCCCGCGGCGCCACCGCAGATCATGGCGAGGATCAGCTTCGGCTTCATGAGCACGTACGGGAAGTAGATCTCGTGGATGCCGCCGAGGAACTGCACGATGATCGCGGCCGGCACGCTGGGGCGCAGGTTGCGCGGGCCGAACAGGAAGAACGCGAGCAGCAGGCCGAGGCCCGGGCCGGGGTTCGACTCGATCATGAACAGGATCGACTTGCCCTTCTCGGCCGCCTCGGCGACGCCCAGCGGACCGAACACGCCGTGGTTGATGGCGTTGTTGAGGAAGAGCACCTTGGCCGGCTCGACCACGACGGAGGTCAGCGGCAGCAGGTCGTGCCCGACGAGCCAGTCGGCGCCCTTGCCGGCCTGCTTGGTCAGCCACTCGACGACCGGGCCGATGCCGTAGAGGCCGCCGATCGCCATCGCGCCGCCGATGATGCCGGCGCTGAAGTTGTCGACCAGCATCTCGAACCCGGGCCGGATGCGGTTCTCGACGAGGGAGTCCCAGAGCTTCAGCACGTAGGCGGTGAGCGGGCCGATCATCATCGCGCCGAGGAACATCGGCACGTCGGCGCCGATCACGATGCCCATGGTGGCGACCGCACCCACGACGGCACCGCGCTGGCCGTGCACCAGCCGGCCGCCGGTGTAGCCGATGAGCAGCGGCAGCAGGATCGTGATCATCGGGCCGACGAGCTGCGCGATGTGCGCGTTGGGGATCCAGCCGGTGGGGATGAACAGCGCGGTGATGAGACCCCAGGCGATGAAGGCGCCGATGTTCGGCATGACCATCGCGGCGAGGTAGCCGCCGACGCGTTGCACGGAGGCTCGGAATCCCGAGCCGGTGACCTCAGGTGTGTAGCTCGACACGGGGTGACTCCTTCAGGAGGACGGACCGGAGAGCAATGGGCGGAGCTCGTCCGGCCGGGGGTGAATGGTGACGTTGTGGCGGATCAGGTCGGCGGGGCCGGGCATCCTGCTGCCGGGCAGGCTGACCGCGGCCGCGCCCCAGGCGAGGCCCTCGGCGAGGGCGGCGGCTCCGCGGGCGCCGCCGGCGAGGAACCCGGCCAGCAGGGCGTCGCCGGCGCCGACGGTGCTGCGCGGCCGGGCGACCGGGCAGGTGCCGGAGACGACCCCGTCCGCGTCGACGAGGACGGCCCCGTCGGCGCCGAGGCTGGCCAGCACGGTCTGCGCGCCCCAGTCGCGCAGCCGCTGGGCCGCGGCGACGACGTCCCCGAGGTCGGCCAGCGGGGCGCCCACGACCTCGGCGAGCTCGTCCCGGTTGGGCTTGAGCAGCGTGGCCCCGGCCGTAGCCGCCTCGCGCAGGGCCGGCCCGCTGGTGTCCACGGCGACCCGGATGCCGGCCCCGCGCAGGCGCCGGCACAGCTGGGCGTAGGCGTCGGCGGGCAGCCCGGGCGGCACGCTGCCGCACAGCACCACCCAGTCCGCGGAGCCGGCCCGGGCCAGCACGCGGTCGGTGATCTCGTCGAACTCGGCCCGGACGAGCTGCGGGCCGGGCTCGTTGACCTTCGTCACGGTGCCGTCGGGCTCGGCGAGCGTGACGTTGGAGCGCGTGCGGCCCGCGATCGGCACCGCGAGGACCTCGACGCCCTCGGCCTTGAGCAGCCGGACGAGCTGGCCGCCCTCGTCGCCGCCGCACGGCAGCACCGCGACCGACGGCACCCCGTTGGCCAGCAGCGCCCTCGACACGTTGACGCCCTTGCCGCCCGGGTCGAGGTGGGCCGCGGTGGCCCGGATGACCTCGCCCCGCGCGAGCCGGCCCACGTCCATGGCCCGGTCGAGGCTGGGGTTGAGCGTGACCGTGACGATCATGCCCGCACCACCCGCACGCCCGTGGCCTCGATGTCGCCCACGAGGTCGGCGTCGGCGCGGCTGTCGGTGACGAACAGGTCGACGTCCGCGAGCTCGCCGAACCGGGCGAGGTAGTCGTTGCCGAGCTTGGTGTGATCGGCCAGCAGCACGGTGCGGCGGGCGGCCCGGATCATCGCCCGCTTGACCGCGGCCTCGGCCGGGTCGGGGGTGGTCAGCCCGCGCTCGACCGACACGCCGTTGGTGCCCAGGAACGCGACGTCGACGTAGAGGTCCGCGAGGGGCCGCAGCGACCAGTCGTCGACGGTGGCGAGGGTCTTGCCGCGCAGCCGGCCCCCGAGCAGCAGCACGTTGAGGTTGGTGCGGGTGCCCAGCGCGGTGGCGATGACCGGCGAGTTGACCACGACGGTCAGCTCCCGGTCGGTGGGCAGCAGGTTGGCGAGCTTGACGGTCGTGGTGCCGGCGTCCAGGATGATGGCCCCGTCCTCGGGGACCTCGGCGAGCGCGAGCTTGGCGATGCGCTCCTTCTCCTCCACGAGCACGGCGTCCCGGGTGGCGAGGGCCGGCTCGAAGCCGATGCGCTCGACGGGGATCGCCCCGCCGTGCACCCGGCGCAGCACACCGGCCCGTTCGAGCGTGGTGAGATCGCGGCGGATGGTCTCCGACGTGACGTTGAGCTCGTCGGCCAGCCCGGCCACCTCGACCCGCCCCTGCTCGCGGGCGATGCGCACGATGGCCTGCTGCCGCTCCTCGGCGTACATGATGTGGTTTCACCGCCGTTTCGATTTGCTTGTGTTTTGTTTACGCCCGTTTATGTGGGCAGTCAAGAGTTGAACCACAGAAACCCACACCGGCCGGCCCAGCAGCCACACCACCAGCGCGAACGCCACGAACTGCGCCATGCCCCGCAGCGCCTCCGTCCGCCGCCGGTCCCCGATCCACCAGCGCGCCACCTGCGGCAGCACCACGGCGACGACCCCGGCGACGAGCGCCTTGCCGAACCGGCACGCGAGCCCGGCCGCGAGCAACACCCGGAACGCGATCTCACACCCGACGATCCAAGCGATCAGCAGGCCGTCGAGCCTTCCGCCCGAATGCGCCGGCCGCGTCGGCGCCACTGAGGGTTCGCCTGCATCCTTGGTCGCACTCCGCTTGCCCGGCGCCCTGTACGAACGGAGGAATGCACAGCCGCTGATGCGGTCCTACGCTTCTCGCCGTCCAGCTTCGGCGATCACACGGGGGGGGGGGGTAACAGACATGGCCGGCAAGCAAGTCAATCGGCTCGCCGGGCTCGCGGCGCTCGTGGCCGTGGCCGACGCCGTCATCACGGTCCTCGGGCGGCAGACGTTCCTCGCCAACGCGGCGCAGTACGGGTGGGCCGTCGTCGACGATGCGCCGTTCGACGGGATCAGGCAGCGGTTCGTGTTCTGCGTCGCGGTCGCCGTGCTGGCCGCCGTCGTCGGCGTCGGCGCGGTGTTCCTGGTGAACCGGGCTCGGCCCGGGGCGCGGCTCGCGGTCGTCTACTCCCTGCCCGCCTGCTTCGTCCTCGACCTGTTCACCGTCGTCTACAGCCCCGGCAACGTCGGGCAGAACACCAACGGCGAGTCGGCGGCCGAGCACGCCGAGGCCGCCGCCGCGTTCGACCGGCTGTTCCCGCTCTGGTTCACCGGCGGGCACGCCGTCGCGGTCGTCGCCCTCGGGGTCATCGCGCTGCGGCTCGTGCTCGTGCTGCGCAAACCGGAGCACCGCGACTTCTACGAGTTCGCGGCGGCGTAGCCCGTACATCCTTTGTCGCATTTCCGCCGAGGCCCCCGGTGATGGTGCAATCGGGGGATGCAGGGGCGCACGGTCGACCGGATCCGCTGGCCGGCAGCGGATTCGCGGCCGGGTCGCTCATGTACGTCACCGGCCAGTACCAGGCCCACGTCGACGCCCGGTGGCGCTTCGCCCCGCTCGCCGTGTGCTGCGGCGCCCTGCTGCTGCACCGCACCGCGCCGGTCGCGGCCGTGGCCGTCGGCACCGCGGCCGTGGCCGCCGACATCGCGATCGGCCCGTCGCTCGCGACGCCGCATCCACGTGCACCACCACCGCGACCAGGCCGACATCGCGATCGGCCCGTCGCTCGCGATGCCGCATCCAGGTGCGCCACCACCGCGACCAGGCCGCCGTCGCGCGCCGGTCGGCCGAGCAGGTCACGCGGCCGGCCGAGGCCGACCGGGCCAACGCGGTCGCGGCCGAGCGGGCCGGGATGGCCCGCGAGCTGCACGACGTGATCGCCAACCACCTCAGCGCCGTGGCCATCCACGCTACCGCGGCGCTCTCCACGGACCTCGGGCCGGCCGGCACCCGCGAGGCGCTCACCGTCATCCGGGAGAACAGCGTGCGGGGCCTGGCCGGGATGCGCCGGACGGTCGGCTTCCTGCGCGACGCGCAGGCCCTGCCGGACACCGCGCCCGGCGGGCTCGCGGCCCTGGACGATCTCGTCGCGCGCCGGGCTGCCGGTCCGCCTCGAGGTGCGCGAGGCGACCGGGGACGTGCCGGTGAGCGTCGACCTGGCCGCGTACCCGGCGCACGTGACCCGGGAACCGCACGCGGTCGGCATCCGGGTCACCTGCGGCCTGCCCGAGGACCGGACGACCGGGGAGGGCGCCGGGCTCATCGAGGACGCCTCCGCCGACGAGCTGGTCGAGGCCGTGCGGACCGTCGCGCGCGGCGAGGGCGTCGTGGCCCCGGCGGTCACCCGGCGCGTGCTCGCCGCGTTCGCGGGCCCGGGCGCCCGCGCCGAGACGGCCCCCGCCCCCGTGCCGCTGGGCCTGCTCACCGCCCGCGAGCGCGAGGTGCTCGAGCGCCTCGGCGCGGGCCTGTCCAACGCGACCATCGCCGCGCGGCTCGGGATCGCCGAGGCCACCACGAAGACGCACGTCTCGCGCATCCTGGCCAAGCTGGGGCTGCAGAGCCGGATGCGGGCCGCGATCGCGGCGCGCCAGGTGAGATCGCTTGACACGTGACCAATCAGTCACATAAGTTCGAGGCGTGGACGACGACGATCGCGTCTTCAAGGCCCTCGCCGACCCCACGCGGCGCTTCCTGCTCGACCTGCTCTTCGCGCGCGACGGGCGCACGCTCACGCAGCTCGAGTCCGAGCTGGAGATGACCCGCTTCGGGGTGATGAAGCACCTGAAGGTCCTGCACGAGGCGAACCTCGTGGTGACCCGGCGCCAGGGCCGGGAGAAGCTGCACTTCCTCAACGCGGTGCCCATCCGGCAGATCCACGACCGCTGGATCGACAAGTACACCAGCGATCACGCCCGGGCCCTGCTCGACCTGCAACGACATCTGGAGGACGACGAGTCATGAGCGGCACCCAGGTCTACAAGGTTTACATCAAGGCCGAGGCGAAGAAGGTGTGGGAGGCGATCACGTCCCCCGAGTGGAGCGCGCGCTACGGCTACCGCGGCCCCGTCGAGATGGACCTGCGCCCCGGCGGCGCGGTCGTCGGCCGGTCGAACCCCGGCATGCTCGCCATGGGCGCGCCCGAGATCGGCGTCGACGGCGAGGTGGTCGAGGTCGATCCGCCGCACCGGCTGGTGCAGACCTTCCGCATGCTCATGGACCCGGGCATCGCGGCGGAGGGGTTCACGCGGCTGACCTACGAGCTCAAGGAGGGCAACGACGGCGTCACCGCGCTGACCGTGACCCACGAGCTCGGCGACGCGCCGAACATGGGCCGCCTCATGGCCGGCGAGTTCGAGGAGATGGGCGCCGGCGGCGGCTGGGCCTGGGTGCTCATCGACCTCAAGTCGCTGCTCGAGACCGGCAAGGCCCTGGCCGGCTAGACGGCCTGGCGGGCTAGAACCGGAACCGCCCGACGAGGCCCCTCAGATCGGACGAGACGAGGGCCAGGCTTCCCGCCGTGGAGCCGACGCCGGCAACGGTCACCGTCGTGGCCCGCGTGGCGTCGGCGACCGCGGCGACCGAGCGCGAGGCCTCGTCACTGCTGACCGCGACGCCGGTGATCGTGCGGCTCATGTCCGACGTCGTCGCGCTCTGCTGCTCGATCGCCGAGGCGATGGTCACCTGCAGCTCGTTGATCCGCCCGATCACCTCGGCGATCCGGTCGATCGACTCGGCCGCGCCCGCGGTGTCGTGCTGGATGGCGCCGATGCGGGCCGAGATGTCCTCGGTGGCCCGGGCCGTCTCGGCCGCGAGGTCCTTGACCTCCCCGGCGACGACGGCGAACCCGCGGCCGCTCTCCCCCGCCCGGGCCGCCTCGATGCTCGCGTTCAGCGCGAGCAGGTTCGTCTGGCGGGCGATGCCGCCGATGATCGCGGCCATCTCGCCGATCTGCCGGCTCGACGCCCCGAGCTGGTTCATCGTCGCCGTCACCGTCTCGGCCAGGCCGTGCGCGGCGACGGCGACCGCGGCCGCCTCCTGCGCGCTGGCCGAGATGGCGGAGATCGACTGCCCCATCTGCTCGGCGCCCGCCGCGAACGTCTGCACGCTGCGGGAGATCTCGCCGGTGGCGGTGGTGGCCGCGGCGGCCCGGTCGGCCGAGGACTCGGCGCTGACCGCCAGCTCGGCCGAGACCCCGGACAGTTCGCCGGAGTGGGTGGCCACGACCCGCGCGCGGTCGTCGACCGAGCGCATGGCGTCGGCGAGCCCGGCCACGAAGCGGTTGAACGACGCGGCAACCGCGGCGAGCTCGTCGCGGCCGTCCTCCTCGAGCCGGGCGGTCAGGTCGCCGTCGCCGTCGGCGATGTCGGTGAGCCGCGCGTCCAGCGCCCGCAGCGGCCGGGCGATGCTCGCGACGACCACCAGCGCGACGGCGGCCGCGACGAGCAGCCCGGCGACGCCGGTGATCCACACGGTGCGGCGGCCGTTCTCGGCGGTGCGCTGGGCCCCGGCGGCGACCGCGAGACCGCGGCCGGTGACGTCGGTCGCCAGCTGGCTGGTCGCCTGGGCCATCGTGTTGAAGGCGTCGATGGAGTCGCCGGAGGCCAGCTCGTCGGCGGTCGCCTTGGACTCGGCCGAGCCCTGGCGGTACAACCCGATCATGCGCGTGTCGATGTCCATGAAGGTGCCGAAGGCGGCCGCGGCCCGCTGCAGGAGGGTGCGCTCGCCGGCGGTGAGCGCCGAGCCGGTGAGCTCCGCGAAGTCGGCGCGCAGGGCGGCGGAGGAGTCGAGGAACTCTTTGCGCTGCCCGACGGTGTCGTCGAGCGCGCCGGGCACGCCGCGGGAGAAGTCGAAGGCGTAGCCGGTCTGCCAGCCGGCGATGTCGGCGGCGCGGAACTTCGCCTCCATGGCCAGCCGCGACACCCGCATGAGCCCGCTGGCCTCGGCGCTGGCGGAGCGCTGCTGGCCGAAGCCGGACGCGGCGGTGCCGAGCAGCACCCCGGAGACCAGCACGCCGATGACGGCGAGCAGCAGGATGCGTGTGGTGATCCGCCAGCGGCGCATGTCCGCTCCTCACAAATTCGCCGGGGTGCGCATGCCATCGGGGTCATCGGCGAGCGCGGGAACTTCTTGAGGTTTGCCCGCGCTCGTCCGATCTCTGCGACACTGAGGACCGGCAGAACGCCCGAAGGAGCAGCACCGTGGGCAAGACCCGCCGACTCCCCCGCCTCGCGGCCGTCACCGCGCTCCTGGGCTCACTCGTCGCCGTCGTGCACGCCGGCCCCGCCGGTGCCGCGACCACCGGCGAGGCGTTCAACCCCGGCACCGGCGTGCTCGACGTGGACTACGCCGGCTACCTGTCCCGGCACGACGTCGTCTACAACAGCCCGCAGACCGACCCGCTGCACGGCCTGACCGTCGGCAACGGCCGGACGGGCGCCATGGTGTGGAACGGCAACGGCCTCACCATGCAGGTGTCCAACGTGGACGCCTCCGAGCAGTCCGCCTACGCGGCCGGGCTCGTGAACCTCAACACGAACCCGGGCCTCGACACCGGCTACACGACCTTCCAGCAGCGGCTGTCGCTCTACGACGGCACGCTCACCACGAAGTACGACAGCAACCGCACGCTCACCGTGCTCGGCGTGCCCGGCTCCGAGGTGATGGGCATCCACGTCGAGGACGCGCGCACCGGCCTGGGCACCACGACGCTCGAGCTGAGCATGTGGGACCCGGCGACGGTGACCAACAGCGCCGACGTGCCCGACCTGGGCACCTGGCAGCAGATCGACACCTTCGCCGACGCGAGCGCCGCCGGGTTCAGCCGGGGCCGCGACGACCCCGGCGGCTTCGGCTACACCCTCGCGGCCACGGTGGAGGGCGCGGCCTACACCACCCAGGTGACCGGCGGCCGCCAGGTGCGCCTGACCATCACGCCGACCGCGAGCTACACGATCTGGTTCACGGTCGCGAGCCGCGTCAACGCCCCGAACCGGGACCCGGTCGCGCAGGCCCGCAGCCAGCTCACCGCGGCCAGGAGCGCCGGCTACCTGACCACGCTGAACACCTACCGCGCCTTCTGGCACGCGTTCTGGGCGAAGTCGTTCGTGCAGTACGGCGGCGCGGCCGGCACCGGGGACTACCTCGAGAACGTCTACTACCTCGCGACCTACATGATCGCCGCGGGCGGCTACGGCACCTACCCGTTCCACGCCTCCAACGGCGTCTTCCGCGCGACGCAGGACGCCACGAAGTGGAGCAACGGCTACTGGTACGGCACCCAGCGCGACATCTACAACTCGCTGCTCGCCTCCAACCACGTCGAGCTCTTCGCCACCGGGAACCGGCTCTACAGCCGCAACGCCGCGGCGCTGCAGGCCTACACCCGGACCCGCTACGCGATCGACGGGCTGTGGACGCCCGAGACGATGGGCTGGGACGGCAACGCGCGCGGCACCGTCGGCTCGGACTACACCGGCGACATCTACTCGACGGGCGCCGAGGCCGCGTACAACATGTACCTGCAGTACCGCTACACCGACGACACGAGCTACCTGCGCGACACGGCGTACCCGTTCATCCGCGAGGTCGTGCGGTTCTACCGGGCGAAGCTCTCGCGGGACCCGGCGACCGGCCGTTACGTCATGGCGTCGTCGAACGCGCGCGAGACCTACTGGGACGTCAGGAACGCGATCACCGACCTGGCCGCCGTCCGGCGGATCTTCCCGATCGCCCTCGCGGTGAGCACCCAGCTCGGGCTCGACGCCGGCCTGCGCGCCGGCTGGCAGGACGTGCTGAGCAACCTCGAGCCGTACAAGGTGAGCGACGGCGCCTGGCTGCCGCACGACCCGCCGGCGGTGCGGCCGCACAACGACGAGAACGTGACGCCGGAGCTCATCTGGCCGTACGACCTCACCGGCATCGGGGCGAGCGACTACACCACGGCGCTGGCCGCCTGGACCACCCGGCCGAACCCCTACGGCGACGTGACGGCGAACGACGCCGTGCAGGCCGCGCGGCTGGGCCTGGGCGATCAGGCGCTGGCGGGCATGAAGCTGATGCTGCAGCGGTACCAGAACTACCCCAACGGCATGACGAGCGACACCAACGGCGGCTTCGCGTACCTCGGCGTGCACCTGGCCGCGACGAACGAGTCGCTGCTGCAGTCCTACGACGACCGGATCCGCGTGTTCCCGGCCGCGCCCGCCGGCGCGAGCTTCACCGGGAGGTTCACGCTGCTGGCCGAGGACGGGTTCCTCGTGAGCTCGGAGCGGGAGGCCGGCGAGACGAAGTACGTCGGGCTCAAGAGCCTCTCCGGCAAGCCGGCCCGGGTGGTGAACCCGTGGGGCACCCAGGAGATCCGGGTCCGCCGCGCCGCCGACGACGCGGTGCTGACCATGAGCACGGCCGGCGAGGTCACCTTCGCCACCGCCGCGAACACCGTCTACATCGTCGAGCGGACCGCCCGGCCGCTGACGTCCTACACCCACACGCAGCTGACCGGCACCGCCAACACCGGCGTCAAGACGCTCGCCGGCACCGCCTCCACGCTCGGCACGCCCGGCGCCGCAGAGCCCGCGCTCGTCAACGACACCGCGCTGACCTACGACGCGAACTGGCACCGGACCACCGACCGCGGCTACGGGGACTACAACGACGACACGCACCACAGCACCACCGTGGGCGCGACCGCGAGCTACACGTTCACGGGCACCGGCGTGCAGCTGCTGTCCGAGCGCTTCGGCGACATGGGCAGCCTGGACGTGTACGTCGACAACGTCCTGCAGGCCACCGTGAACCTCGGCGCGCCGGGCGCCCGGCAGGTCCAGCAGGCCGTCTACACCAGGTCCGGCCTGACCAACGGCACCCACACGATCCGGATCGTCAACCGGACCACGTCGGCCGGGATGGTCGACGCGCTGCGGATCACCACGGGCACGGCCCCGCCCCCGGCCGGCTCGGCGCTGCGGGCGCGGGTGAACACGCGCTACGTCACCGCCGGCGCCGGCGGCACGAGCCCCCTCGTCGCCACCGGCACCGCCGTCGGTACCGCCGAGCAGTTCGACGTCGTCGACCTGGGCGGCGGCCTGATCGCGCTGAGGGCCCGCGTCAACGGCCAGTTCGTGTGCGCCGAGAACGCCGGGGCCAACCCGCTCGTCGCCGACCGCGCGCAGGCCGGGTCGTGGGAGACGTTCCGGCTCATCCGCAACGCCGACCGCTCCGTGAGCCTGCAGGCGACGGTGAACGGGCGGTACGTGACGGCGGAGAGCGCGGGCGCGGCGCCGCTCATCGCCAACCGCGACGCGATCGGGCCGTGGGAGAAGTTCGACCTGACCACCGCGTGACGACGAGGATCCGGCCCGGGGCCGGGAAGGGTGGGACCGGTCCGGGCCGGTCCCACCCGGTCTCGTCAGCTGACGGTGACGGCCGCGTCGTCGATGACGAAGGACGTCTGCAGCGAGGAGTCCTCGGTGCCGCTCCACTTGAGCGTGACGCTCTGCCCCGCGAACGCGTTGAGGCTGTACGACTTCTGCACGTACCCGGTCGCCTTGTTCAGGTTCGACAGGGTGGCCAGGGTGGTGGAGCCCGCGGTGACGGTCAGCTTGTCGTAGGCCGTCGTGGTCGTGGTCTCCGCGGAGTCGATGTGCACCCAGAACGTCAGCGTCGCCGAGCAGCCGGCCGGGATGGTCACCGACTGCGAGATGCTCTCGGTGTGCGTGGAGCCGTACCCGAGCAGCCACGCGCTGTAGGTCCCGCCGTGCGCGGCCTGGCCCTGCGAGGACCACTGCCCGATCGCGCCGGTCGTGCCCGTCCAGCCCGTCGCGCCCGACTCGAAGCCCGGGTTCGTGAGCTTCTGGCCGCTGCAGGTGCCGCCGCCCCCGCCGCTGACCGTCCACGTGAAGCTCGCGCTGCCCGTGGCGCCGGTGGTGTCGCGGGCGGTCACGGTGCTCGTGGTGGTCTGGGCGGTCGTCGGGGTGCCGGAGATGAGCCCGGTGCTCGCGTTGATGCTCAGGCCCGCGGGCAGCCCGGTCGCCGAGTAGGTCAGCGTCTGGCCCGACGCCGAGTCCGTCGCGGTGATCTGCAGCGACTTCGCGGTGCCGACCGTCGCGGTCTGCGCGCCCGGGTTGGCCACGGTGACCGTGTTGCCCGGCGCGCTCGCCCCGGTGAGCAGGCAGCCCGGGACCGTGAGGTCGATGGCGCGCGAGGCGTTCAGGCAGGTGGTGAACCAGTACGTCTGCTCGCCGTAGGACTGTCCCTGGTGGACGGTCACGTTGCCGTTCGCGTCGACCTCGCACGGGTTGTTGAGCGTGCAGCTCTGCCCGTCGTCGTTGCCGGTGTTGTTGATGCCGATGACGGCCCGGTCCGACGTGCGCACGATCGGCGAGCCCGAGGTGCCGTGGGTGGTCTGGCAGCCGGTGTTGTACCGGATCGAGTCGTGCCACGTCCACGTGTCCTCGCGCAGCGTGGGCACGAACCCGTTGATGGTGCAGGTCCAGACCTGCTTCCAGTAGCTCGACGGGATGGTCATCGCGGTGCCGTCGGCCGGGCGGGTGGCGGCCACGGTGAGCGCGGTGGTGTTGTTGTACTTCGACTTGATCTGCGCGAACGTGTCGGTGAGCTGGTACAGCGACACGTCCGTGCCGGTCATGGTGCCGTAGATGAGCTTGTCGGCCTTCACCGTGCCCAGCGCCGCGCCGCTGTCGCTCAGCAGCGTCCCGGAGCGCGTGCTGGCGCGGTTCGTGTAGACCTGGCCCGCAGGGATGAACCCGTTCTCGTAGCAGTGCCCGTTGGTGAGCAGCATCGCCCGGTCGGAGTCGACCGACTGCGGCCACCGCACCAGCGAGCCCGAGCAGTTGTTCAGCGCGATCGTCGAGCCCAGGCCGGTGACCGCGAGCGCCTGGGCAGGCGCCGGGCCGGCGACGACGCTCGCGGCGACGGCGAGGATGGCCGCGCCGACTGCGAGTGTCCGTCTCTTGCGCATGGGGGATCCCTTCGTCGGGGTACGCGCGGCGGTCGTGGGCTACGCGTAGCCGCCCGTCAATGTGATTCGCACCCTCACATTGACGAACTTCCCCGTCAACGACGGTGGACCCTATGCCTGGCCCTGCGTCTACTCCTCGATGGCCCCACCGACCCGGCGCAGGTGCTGCCGGAAGGTGTACCGGGGATCGCCCGACCGCCGCGCGACGTACTCCTCGAACCGGGTCTGCTCCCGCAGGGTCTCGCCGGCGCGGATCCTCGAGGCCTGCTCCCGCTCGGTGTCCCGGATGCCGCGAGCGTGGCGCAGGACCTCCTCGGCCCGGTCGGCCGCCACGAACACGACCCCGTCGGCGTCGGCCAGGACCAGGTCGGCCGCGGTGACGACGTGGGGCCCGAAGCGGGCGGACGAGAGGCGCTCGGACTCGCGGACGCTCAGCGGGCCCAGCGGGAGAGCGCCGTAGCTGAACACCGGCCGGCCGATCTCCAGCAGCTCGGCGGTGTCGCGGTGCAGGCCCCAGACGACCAGGCCCGCGACTCCGGCCGCGGCGGCCTCGAGCACGGTCAGGTCGCCGACGCAGGCCTCGTCGGTGCGTCCGCCGTTGTCCACGACGAGCACGTCGCCCGGCTCGGCCGCACCGAAGGCCTCGAGGAAGACGTCGACGCTGCCGTGGTGGCGGGCGGGCAGCACCCGTCCGGCCAGGCGCGTCCCGGCAATGACGGGCCTGATGCCGGCGGGCGCGACCCGCGGGGCGATGCCGGCGCGCACACACGCGTCGGCGACGAGCGGGGTGGTGAGATCCGTGAAGTCGTCCACCGCGTCATCATGGCCCGGCGCGGGGGCCGCCCGCCCGATCCAATTCGGCGCGGGTGGTTCTGGTGGGCTGCGGTGCCTACTGCGGCAGCAGCGCGGCGAGCCGTCCGCGTCGGGTGGCGTCTTTCGATCTGGCGCCGCCGGTGACGCGCCGGCGCACGTTGCGTCACAGATTGCCGACACTGGGCCAGTCGCCATCCGGCCGGCCAGCCGATGCCCCGGTGACGCTGGGTCGCCCGGTGTGATCATACTGCGATGACGCACATGCGAGTTCGACGGATCGACGCTGGTCACACGCGGTTCGGAAATCGAGACTCTTGACAGTCCCGGCACCGCGCGCAAGGCTCGGAGAGCGCTCTCTCAGGCGCCTTGCGGTCACCGCCATGACCCCGATCGGAGCATCATGCCGTCACTTCGCCGTGCCCTGCTCGCCGCGGCCCTCGCCGCCGCGCTGACCGGCGGGCTCGTCGCCGGGGTCCGCGCCGCCGAGGCCGCCGACCAGCCCTGGCGCGACGCCACGCAGACCCCCGCGCAGCGCGCCGACGAGCTGCTCGCCGCCATGACCCAGGCCGAGAAGCTCACGATGCTGCACGGCGGGGCGGCCTGCGGCTTCGCCGGGTGCGTCGATGCCAACACCCGGCTCGGCATCCCGCAGATCCGGCTGCAGGACGGCCCGGTCGGCGCCGGCGACGGGTTCACCGGCGTCACCCAGCTGCCGGCCCCGGTCGCCTCCGCCGCGACCTGGGACACCGCCCTGGCCCGCCGCTACGGCGAGGTCCTCGGCGCCGAGCAGTGGGGCAAGGGCACGAACGTGGTGCTCGCCCCGACCGTCAACATCGTGCGCGACCCGCGCTGGGGCCGGGCCTTCGAGTCGTTCGGCGAGGACCCGTACCTGGCCGGGCAGATCGGCGCCGCGGACATCCAGGGCATCCAGAGCCAGGGCCCGATGGCCCAGGTCAAGCACTACGCGGCGTACAACCAGGAGACCAACCGCAACACGCTGTCCGACAACGCGATCGTGGCCGCGCGCACCCAGCGCGAGATCTACCTGCCCGCCTTCGAGGCCGCCGTCCAGCAGGGCCAGGCCGACTCGGCGATGTGCTCGTACTCCGCCGTGAACGGGGCCTTCGCCTGCGAGAACGGGCCGCTGCAGCAGGACGTGCTCAAGCGGGACCTCGGCTTCACGGGCTTCATCACCTCGGACTGGGGCGCCACCCACTCGACCGTCGCCTCGGCGAACAACGGGCTCGACATGGAGATGCCCGGCAGCCAGTACTTCGGCGCCGCGCTCACCACGGCGGTGCGCAACGGCCAGGTGTCCCAGGCGACCATCGACGAGCACGTGCGGCGCATCCTGCTGCCGATGTTCCGCCGCGGGCTGTTCGACCGGGCGCAGACGGTCGACACGGCCGCGGTCGTGACCACGCCCGCCCACGCCGACGTCGCGCGTCAGGTCGCGCGCGACGGTGCGGTGCTGCTGAAGAACGCCGGCAACACGCTGCCCCTGGCCAGCGGCTCGACGGTCGCGGTGATCGGGCCGGGCGGCGGCACCCGCGCGATGGTCCAGGGCGGCGGCAGCGCCGCGGTCAACGCGCCCTACGTGGTCACGCCCTACGACGCCATCCACGCCCGCAACGCCTCCGCCGTCTACGCGCCCGGCATCCCGGCCGCCGACGGCGCGCTGCCCCCGGTCCCGGCCGGCGCGTTCACCGGGCTCACGGCGGCGTACTCCAACAGCCCCGATCTGTCCGGCCCCGCGGTGCTCACCCGGGCCGAGAGCGCGATCGACAAGGTGTGGGGCGGCGCCTCCCCGGCGCCGGGGGTCAACGCGACGAACTGGTCGGCGCGGTACACCGCCACCCTCCACCCGGCCGTGAGCGGTACGTACCAGTTCTCCCTGACCAGCGACGACGGCAGCCGGCTGCTCGTGAACGGCCAGCAGGTCATCGACAACTGGTTCAACCAGGGCAGCACGACCCGCACCGGCTCGGTCACGCTGAGCGCCGGGCAGAGCGTGAGCATCGAGGTCGACTACTTCCAGGGCGGCGGCGCGAGCAACCTCACCCTGGGCTGGTCGGTGCCCGGCCAGTCGGTGCACGACCAGGCGATCGCGGCCGCCCGCGGCGCCGGCACCGCCCTCGTCTTCGTCGACAACTTCGAGTCCGAGGGCTCCGACCTGCCCGGCATCGACCTCTCCGCGGCCCAGAACCAGCTCGTCGCCGACGTGGCCGCGGTCAACCCGAACACCGTGGTCGTGGTCAACAGCGGCTCGGCGGTCGCGATGCCCTGGGTGAACAGCGTGAAGGCCGTCGTCGAGGCGTGGTACCCGGGCCAGGAGGACGGCAACGCGCTCGCGGCCCTGCTCTACGGCGACGCGAACTTCACCGGCCGCCTGCCGGTCACGTTCCCAGCGCGGCTGGCCGACGTGCCCGCGAACACCACGGCGCAGTGGCCGGGGCAGGGCGGGCAGGTGCAGTACTCCGAAGGGCTCAAGGTCGGCTACCGCTGGTACGACGCCCAGAACGTGACCCCGCTCTTCCCGTTCGGTCACGGGCTGTCGTACACCACCTTCACCTACAGCAACCTGACCGTCGGCACCCCGGACGCGAGCGGTCGCGTGACGGTCGCATTCGACGTCACCAACACCGGCACGCGCGCCGGGTCGGAGGTGCCGCAGGTGTACGTCGGGCAGCCCGCGAGCACCGGCGAGCCTCCGAAGAACCTGCGCGGCTTCGCCAAGGTCGCGCTGGCCGCGGGCCAGACCCAGCGCGTGACGGTGACCCTGGACGCGCGCAGCTTCCAGACGTGGGGCACCGCGTGGACCACGTCCGCCGGGACGCACCAGGTCTACGTCGGCGCCTCGTCCCGGGACATCCGCCTGACCGGCCACGTGACCATCGGCGGCACCCCGGTCGTATACACCCCGCTTCCGAGGACCGCGTGGACGGTGACGGCGTCCTCCACCGCGGGCGCCGACGTGCCGGCCCGGGTCCTGGACGGCGACACCGCGACGCGCTGGTCGACCGGCGCCCCGATGGCGAACGGCCAGTGGCTCCAGGCCGACCTGGGCTCGGCCCAGACCTTCGACCGCCTGCGCATGGACTCGGCCGGCAGCACGAACGACTACGCCCGCGGCTACCAGATCCAGACCTCCGCGGACGGCGTCACGTGGAGTGCCCCGATCGCCACGGGCACCGGCACCTCGGCCCAGGTGACGGCCGGCTTCAACCCGGTGACGGCCCGCTACGTCAGGATCGTGCAGACGGGCACGTCGACGAGCTGGTGGTCGGTGGCGGAGCTGAACCTGGACACGTCCGGCACCGTTGCCCCGGCCGCGGGCGTGCTGCCGCGAACCGGCTGGACGGCGACGGCCTCGGCGACGGGCGACACCGACGTGCCGGCCCGGGTCCTGGACGGCGACACCGCGACGCGCTGGTCGACGGGCACGCCGATGGCGAACGGCCAGTGGCTGCAGCTGGACCTGGGCGCGGCGCGGACGTTCAGGGAGCTGCGCATGGACTCGGCCGGCAGCGGGGCCGACTACGCGCGCGGCTACCAGATCCTGGTCTCGGCGGACGGGACCACGTGGGGTTCACCGATCGCGACGGGCACGGGGACGGGCGCCCTGGTGACGGCCACGTTCGCGGCGCAGAACGCGCGGTATGTGCGGATCGTGCAGACGGGCACGTCGACGAGCTGGTGGTCGGTCGCGGAGCTCAACCTGTACTCGTGAGCACGGCGGGCCGGCCTTCCGCAAGCGCCGGCCCGCCCGCCGTTGGCCCACGTGCCGCTCGGTCGGTTCGCACCGCGGCCGGGCGATCGGCTCCCCCACCCCGGCCTTCAGAGGGACGCGATCCACTCGTCGGTCGTGGTGACCATGGCCTGGCGGGGGAAGACCTTCTCGGTCAGGACACGGTGGGTCTCTTCGTCGGGGTCGGCGCAGGCGTCGGACAGGACGGTCAGCGCGTAGTCCAGGTCCGCGGCCTGGCGCAGGGTCGACAACACCACGCCGCTGGTCGAGATGCCGGCCAGGATCAGGGCGTTCGCGCCGGCCCCGCGGAGCAGCACGTCCAGGTCGCTGCCGCTGAAGGCGCTCACCCGGCGCTTGACGATCACCGGCTCGTCCGGCCGGGCCGGCAGGTCGGCGTGCAGCTGGGTCGCGGGGTGGTCCTGGGTCATGGTGTCGCCGGCCTGGCTGATGGCGCCGAACGTCCGGTTCGTCGCCGACGCCTCGGGGTAGCCGGGGCGGAAGGCGACGCGGACGTACATGACGGGGATGCCGGCGCCGCGGGCGGCCTCGATCGCGCGCCGCACGGCCGCGAGGGCGGGGCCGCCGCCGGCGCGGTCGACGATGCCCTGCTGGAAGTCCATGGCGAGCAGCACGGGACGGATCTCGGACATGCGGATTGCCTCTCTGCGACGTGTACGGACGAACAAGGAGACGCCGCGCTTCGCGCGAGTCTCTGCGCGAACGAACAAACAGACGCTGCGCGGACGAACAGACAGACGCTGCGCGGACGAGCGGTCAGTCGGCGGCCTCACCCAGCCGGGCCAGCAGGGTCAGGGCCTCGTTGATGGTGGCCAGCTCCGGCTCGGTGAAGCGGCGGTCCATCTCCTGCGCGAGCCACGCGTTGCGGCCCTGCTTGTCGGCGAGGGCCCGGGCCCGGCCGGCCTCGCTGAGCGTGATGATGTGCCGCCGGCCGTCCTCGGGATCGGGCGAGCGCTCGATGAGGCCGAGTTCGTCGAGGGCGTTGAGGGTCCCGGTCATCGACTGCGGGCGGACACCCTCAGCCAGGGCCAGGACCGTGGTCGAGGATGCGCCGTCGCGGTGCAGGCGCGCCACCACCGCCGCCTGCGACGGGGTCAGGCCGCCGGAGGGCACCTGACGCAGCCGGGTCCGCAGCCGCCGGACCAGCTCGACCAGGTCACGGGCGGCCGCCGCCGCCCCGGGCGATCGCTCCACCGACGCAACCCCCTCCCTCGATGCCGATCCCAGCGGACCGGCCGGAACAGATCGGACGACTACGTAGGGAGCCTACACAGTTTGCCTGCGCATCGCGAACCGCGCGAGCGCCACCCCGGCGGGGCGAGCCGGGGCGGTAGTCGAGAGAGGACCCGAGCACAGCACCGGCGGGCGACAGGAGCGCTCGCCACGAAGGTCGACGCCGCGGGCGAGGTGCGGGCCGGCGGGTTCCGTCGTGCGATCCGCGTCACGCGGGCGAAACGATTTGCCCGGAGGCTTGCCTCCGGTAATGTGGAGGCATGCCTCAAGTTTCCCAGTCCTCGTACCGGCTGACGTTCGGCGTCCTCGCCGCGTCCACGGCGGCGTTCTCGATGTTGCAGTCGCTGGTCAGCCCCGTGCTGCCGGTCATGCAGCGCGATCTGCACACGTCGGCGGGCACCGTGACGTGGGTGCTGACCGCCTGGCTGCTCGCCGCGTCCGTGGCCACGCCGCTCATGGGCCGCATCGGCGACATGATCGGCAAGGAGCGCACGCTGCTGGCCGCGCTCGCCGCCATCGCGGTCGGGTGCCTGCTCGCCGCCCTCGCGCCCAACATCGGCGTCCTCATCGTGGCCCGCGTGATCCAGGGGCTCGGCGGGGCGCTCTTCCCGCTGTCGTTCGGCATCATCCGCGACGAGTTCCCGCCGGCCCGGGTCGTGTCCGCGGTCGGCGCGATGTCGGCCGTGATCGCGCTCGGCGGCGGGCTCGGGATCATCCTCGCCGGGCCGGTCGTGGCCGCGCTGAACTGGCGCTGGCTGTTCTGGATCCCGCTCGGCGTCGTCGTGGTCACCGGGCTGCTGGCCTGGCGGTTCGTGCCGCCGTCGCCGTCGCGCTCCAGCGGGCGCGTGAACTGGCTCGCCGCCGTGCTGCTCTCGGCGTGGCTGGTGGCGCTGCTGCTGCCGCTGAGCAAGGGCAACGCGTGGGGCTGGTCGTCGCCGCTGACCGTCGGCCTGCTCGCGGCGGCCGCGCTGCTGGCCGCCGGGTGGGTCGCGGTCGAGACGCGCTCGGGCAACCCGCTCATCGACATGCGCATGATGCGCCTGCCCGCCGTGTGGACCACGAACGTCGTGGCGCTGCTGTTCGGCGCCGGCATGTTCGGCGTCTACGCGTTCCTGCCCCAGTTCATGCAGATCCCGTCCTCGACCGGCTACGGCTTCGGCGCCACGGTCGGCCAGGCGGGCCTGCTGATGGTGCCGATGCTGGCCACGATGGCGGTCGCGGGCATGCTCAGCGGCCCCATGGCCGGCTGGTTCGGCAGCCGCGCGCAGGTCATCGCCGGCTCCCTGCTGGCCACCGCGGCCGGCGCCGCGTTCGCCTTCGCCCACACCCACCCGTGGGAGGTGGCCACCGCCGGCGCGGTCTTCGGCATCGGCATCGGTCTCGCGTACGCCTCCATGACCTCCCTCATCGTGCACAGCGTCCCGCTCGCCCAGACGGGCGCGGCCAGCGGCATGAACGCCAACATCCGCACCATCGGCGCCTCGATCGGCACCGCGGTGGTCAGCTCCATCGTCACCGCCGACCTGCGCGCCGACGGCCTGCCGACGGAGTCCGCCTACACCGCGGCGTTCGTCGCCCTCGCCCTGGCCGCGGCCCTCTCGGTCGCCGTGGCGCTGCTCATCCCCCGCCACCGGCCCGGGTCGCCGGCGCGGGAGCAGCGCGACCACTTCGAGGCGGAGGAGCCCGAGCTCACCCCGGTGCGCGGCTGAGCGGCCACGGCACCGGCTACGCGGGGACCGACCAGATCTGCAGGGTCGGTCCCTCGCCGGGCAGGGAGCCGGTCCACGCCGCGCCGCCGTAGAGGTTCGCCGCCTCCGGGACGCCGTCGAGCACGACGCCGGCTCCCGGCGCGCGCCGGGCCAGGATCAGCAGGCGCTCGTCGTGGGTCTCGCGCCAGAAGGCGATCGCGTCCGCGTCCACGTGGGCGAAGCGCAGGCCACCCCCGCGCAGGGCCGGGTGCTTGCGGCGCAGGGCGAGCAGCCGGCCGTACCAGGGCAGCGCCGAAACGCCGGTGCGCCACGGCATCGGGGTGCGCGAGCGCTCGCCGTTGGTGCCGGTCAGGCCGAACTCGTCGCCCGCGAAGATCATCGGCACGCCGGGCAGGGTGGCGAGCAGGCCGGTCGCGACCTCGTGCAGCGCGGGCGAGCCCACGACCGTGCGGATGCGGGCCGTGTCGTGGCTGCCGAGCAGGTTCCACGAGTGGGTCCACGAGCGCCAGGACATCGTCGCCATCATGGCCCGCATCGTGGCGACGAACGCGTGGCCGTCGCGGCTGGGGACGGGGCCGGGCACGCCGAGGAAATTCGGCAGGTCCAGCGCCGGGGCGCGCAGCCAGGTCCACAGTGGACGGGTGAAGCCGGCGTAGTTCATCGTGCCCTGCCACCCGCCCGCGTCGAGGTCACCGCCGGCGCCGTGGGCGTGCTCGGCGACCAGCAGGGCGTCCGGGCGGGCGCCCCGGACCGCCTCCGCGATCAGCCGGGAGACCTCGAGGGTCAGGTCGTCCGCGGCGCGCCGGCCGGTCATGTTGGCCACGTCGACGCGCCAGCCGTCGAGGTACCGCAGCCACCGCCGCACGATCGAGTCCGGATCGGTCACGAACCGCTCGCGCAGCCGGGCCGAGTGCCAGTTGAGCTTCGGCAGCGACGGCACCCCGAGCCACGACTCGTAGCCGCCGCCGGGGCTCGTGTAATACAGGTCGGGCTGGTCGAACCACGGGTGCTCGACGCCGGTGTGGTTCGTCGTGAGGTCGCCGACGAGCCGCATGCCCCGGGTGTGCAGGGCGTCGGCGAGCCGGCGCAGGGCCCGGTCCCCGCCCAGCAGCGGGTCGACGCGGTCGAAGGCGACGGCGTCGTAGCGGTGGTTCGAGCGGGCCGGGAAGAACGGCGTGAGGTAGACGGTGTCGGCACCGAGGTCCTGGATGTGGTCCAGGCGCCGGGCGATGCCGTCGAGGTCGCCGCCGTAGTACTCCCTCGAGTGCCCGCACACCGGCTCGTCCCACTCGCGGCGCTGCGCCCAGCCGGGGGTGGCCGGGGTCGTGGCCGAGCGGGCGAAGCGGTCCGGGAAGATCTGGTACACGATGGCCTCGCGCGTCCACGGCGCCGGGCCCGGGTGCGCGACGAGCCGGAAGTCGGTGTCGTCGGGCACGTCGTGGCCGAAGCGGCCGAGGACGGTGTACCAGTCCCCGTCGACGAGGAACCGGTAGCGCGTGACGGGGTTGCGCACCAGCACCGAGGCCCGCCACCACAGCTCGTCGCCGCGCCGCTCACCGGCGGCGGCGGTGAACCTCGGCTCACCGTCCTCGATGGATCGCACATGCACCGAGCGCACGCCCGGGGACGTGCGCAGCAGCACGTCCACATTGGAGCCGAGCCGCGGGTTCTGGTCCGGCACGTACAGGGCGGACCCGTCGTGGTGGACGATCATCCCTTCACCGCCCCGGTGGTGAGGCCCGACACGATGTACCGCTGCAGCACCTGAAAGACCACGACCGTGGGCACCGCGGTGAGCAGCGAGCCGGCGCAGAACATCCCGAAGTTGGCGTTGCGCTGCTCGGCCACGAGGCCGTAGAGCCCGACGGCGAGCGTCTTGGCGTCGTCGGAGTGCAGGAAGACGTTGGCCAGCAGCACCTCGTTGATGGTGCCGATGAACCCGAGCAGCCCGGTGACCGCGAGGATCGGCGCGACCAGCGGCAGCGTGACCCGGAAGAAGATCTGGGCGTGGCTGGCGCCGTCGATGACCGCGGACTCGTCGAGCTCCTTGGGCACGGTGTCCAGGAAGCCCTTCATGAGCCAGGTGTTCACGCCGAGGGCGCCGCCGAGGTACAGCAGCATCAGCCCCCACGGCCGGTCGAGCCCGATCGCCGGGTAGTAGTCGCCGAGCGCGGCGAAGATGAGGTAGATGGTCACGACCGAGAGGAACTGCGGGAACATCTGGATCAGCAGCAGGGAGACGAGCCCGACCCGGCGGCCCGTGAACCGCATCCGGGAGAACGCGTAGGCGGCCAGCATGGACAGGAACACGCCCACCGCGGCGGCGATCCCGGCGATGAGGATCGAGTTGAGGTACCAGTGCGGGAACGCGGTCTTCGAGAACAGGTCCCCGAAGTTGCCCAGCCCCGCGGCGCTCGGGATGAGCTGCGTCGAGCTCAGCGAGCCCACCGGGTTGAGGGCGGCGGAGACGACGAAGACGATCGGGAACAGCGAGAAGGCGACGGCGAGGAGCCCGGCCGCGTGCCGCCAGCCGGTCGTGCGGGCCCAGGCGATCACGAGTAGACCTCCTCCTGCTTGCGGCTGCGACGGAAGCCGACGACCGAGATGACGGCCACGATGGCGAAGATGTACACCGAGATCGCCGCCGCGAAGCCGAGCTGCGCGCCGGAGCCGCCGAACGCGAGCCGGTACGTGTAGGTGATGAGCAGGTCGGTCGCGCCGATGCTCGAGTTGCCGGCCTCGAACGGCGCGCCCTCGGTGGTCAGGTAGATCGCGTTGAAGTTGTTGAAGTTGAACGCGAACGACGAGATGAGCAGCGGGGTGAGCGCGACGAGCAGCAGCGGCAGCGTGACCCGGCGGAAGCGCTGCAGCGGGGTGGCCCCGTCGATCGAGGCCGCCTCCGACATCTCCCGCGGGATGGCCTGCAGCGCGCCGGTGGCGACGAGGAACATGTACGGGTACCCGAGCCACAGCTGCACCAGGATCACGGCCAGCCGCGCGGTCCACGGGGTGCCGAACCAGTCCACGTGCAGGCCGGTGAGCCGGTTGATGAGCCCGAAGTCCTGGTTGAACAGGTCCCGCCAGACGAGCAGCATCGCGAACGAGGGCATCGCGTAGGGCAGCACGAGCAGCACGCGGTACCAGCTGCGCCCCCGCATCTTCGCGTTGAGCGCGAGCGCGCAGGCGAGCCCGAGCGCGAACGTCGCCAGCACCGATCCGAGCGCGAACCCCAGGTTCCACACGAGGGTCTTCAGGAACGGGCCCGCGATCCGCGAGTCGGTGACGACCCGCGCGAAGTTGGTGAGCCCGACGTCGACCTTCCAGCCCTGGGCCAGGTGCTCGCCGTCGTCGGCGACGAACGAGCCGGTGTCCCCGTCGGCCCTCCAGCGCTTGCCGGTGCCGCGGTCGGTGATGCAGTCGCAGCCGGCGTCGTAGTAGCGGGTGGCCTGGCCGGTGTAGGCGCGGGTGAGCCCGGAGGCCCGGATCGCCCCGCCGTCCGTGGGCACGGTGAACGCGAGGATCTCGTCGTTGCGCTGGGTGGCCTGGCCGAGGTCGAGCAGCTGGTAGCCGTCCACCGCGGTGATCCGCCCGGCCGAGACGGTCGCGTTCTGCAGGGTCCTCAGGCCGGAGGCGTCGCCCACGTAGGTCTTGCCGTCGGCCGACAGCAGCAGGAACTTGAGTCCGCCGTCGTCGAGCGCGACCGACAGCGCGTACTCGACCGACCCCGGCACCTGCCGCACGGAGGCGCTCTGGATCGCCGTGACCGCCTCCTGCTTGCTGCCCCGGTGCCCGTCGCCGTAGTTGGTGAACGCGGTGGCGACGGTGTAGAGCACCGGGACGACCTGGAACGCCAGGAGGAACAGCACGCCAGGGACGAGGTACTTCGCCGGGACGGCCCGCGGCGACAGGTAGATCGCGAAGATCATGCCGGTCACGACGACGAGCACCGCGAGCCATCCCCACGCACGGGCCTCGGCCAGCGGGAAGGCGGCGTACACCGCCAGCGCCAGGCAGAGCCCGAGGACTGGAATCTTCACGCTACTTGCTGATCGCATCGGCGATGGTCTTGGCGGCACCGGCCAGAGTGGACGGTACGTCCGCGCCGCCGATGATCGCCGACTCCGCCTTGCCGAACGGGTCCCACACCGCGGCCATGGCCGGGATGGCGGGCAGCACGGCGCCGCCCTTGCCCGCGGCGAGCCACTTCTCGATGTCGGGGTCGCTGCCCTTGACCTGGTCCATCGCGGCGTTCAGGGCCGGCGGGCGGGGGTTGGCCTGGTACAGCGCGACCTGCAGCTCCGGCTTGGTCAGGTAGTTCGTGATGAACTCGTTGGCCAGGGCCTTGCTCTTGCCTTTGCTGGCCACGTAGAACGCCTGCACGCCGACGAACGGCTGCGCGGCCTTGCCGCCGGCGAACCCGGGCACCGGGGTGATGTCGTACTTGACGCCGGCCTTCTTGATGTCGGCGACCGCCCACGGGCCCGAGATCAGGAACGGGGCCTTGCCGCCGGTGAACGTCGGGATCGCGTTGTCGCTGTTGACCGAGCGGGTCAGGGCGCCGGAGCCCTTCTCGCCGAGCGCGGCGATCTTCTTGAACGCCTCCACCGACGCGGGCTTGTCCACGCCGAGGTCCGCCGGGTCGTAGTCGCCGTTGGGCTTGGTCCCGAAGAGGTAGCCGCCGGCCGAGGCGAAGAGCGGGTAGACGTGGTACGCGTCGCCGTTCTGCCCCACCTGCAGCGACAGGATGTTGGAGACCTTGCCCGAGTCCTTGAGCGCCTTGCCGGCCGCGACGAGGTCCTCGATGCTGCCCGGCGCGTTGGGGACCAGGTCCGTGTTGCGGATGAGGGCGAGGTTCTCGATGGCGTACGGCACCCCGTAGACCTGCCCGTTGAAGGTCACGGCCTTCATCGCCACGTCGGCGAACCCGGACTTCTGCGAGTCCGACAGCTGGATCGGGTCGATGGTGCCGTTCTGCACCAGGTTGCCGATCCAGTCGTGGGCGCCCACGACGATGTCCGGGCCCTTGCCGGACTGCGCGGCGGTGACGAAGTTGGTCTGCAGGTCCTTGGAGACCGCCTGGACCTGCACGTCCACGTGGTTGGCCTGCCCGAACTGCTCCGCGAACGGCTTGAGGGCGGCGGCCCGCTGGTCGTCGGCCCAGATGGTGAGCGTGGCGGTGGGCGCGGTGGAGGAGCTCTCGGGGGTCTTCGACGACGAGCAGGCGGTGAGCGTCAACGCCGCGAGGGCGAGCACGGCGGCGGCGCGCAGCGGAATGCGCATGGATGCTCCTGTTCAGGGTGGAGCACACGCACGCCGGTCGAAGGCGTGCGTGTAGCCAGGGAATGGTGCACGGCGTCGGTACAGGGGTGTCGATCGACTGCCGGTGGCGCAGACCGTAGCAAGGACTTGCATCGAATGAAAGGCCTTCCAAGCGACTTTCAATTTCGGCGCGCAGCCGCTTACTCTCGTCGCATGGCCATGGACGCTCCACGAGCTCGCCTCGCCGACATCGCCAAGCAGGCGGAGGTCAGCGAGGCCACCGTCTCGCGGGTGCTCAACGACCGCCCCGGGGTCAGCGCCGACACCCGGCACGCCGTGCTCACCGCGCTCGACGTGCTCGGTTACGAGCGACCCGAACGACTCCGCAAGCGCAGCGCCGGCCTCGTCGGCCTGGTGACGCCCGAGCTGGAGAACCCGATCTTCCCGCTGTTCGCGCAGGTCATCGAGTCCGCGCTGTCCCGGCACGGGTTCACGCCCGTGCTGTGCACGCAGACGCCCGGTGGCGTGACCGAGGACGAGTACATCGAGATGCTGCTCGACCGCGCGGTCGCCGGCATCATCTTCGTCTCCGGGCTGCACGCGGACACGACGGCGGACCACGACCGGTACCGCAAGCTCATCGACCGCCCGCTGCCCATCGTCATGATCACCGGGCACGTCCCGGGGCTCGAGGCGCCGTGCATCTCGTGCGACGACGCCCGCGCCAGCGAGCTGGCGGTCGATCACCTGGCCTCGCTCGGCCATACCCGCATCGGCTTCATCTCCGGCCCCGAGCGCTTCACCCCGGTGCAGCGCAAGATCCTCGGGTACCGCGAGGCGATGCGCCGCCACGGCCTGCGCGACGAGATCGAGCTCTCGCTCTTCGGCGTCGAGGGCGGCGCGGCGGCGGCCGGGAGGCTGCTCGAGCGCGGCGTGAGCGGGCTCGTGTGCGGCTCCGACCTCATGGCGCTGGGCGCCGTGCGGGCGGCGCGCTCGCGGGGGCTGTCGGTGCCCGGGGACGTGTCGGTGGTCGGCTACGACGACTCGCCGCTGATCGCGTTCACCGATCCGCCGCTGACCACGCTGCGCCAGCCCGTGCTCGCGATGTCGAACGCGGCCGCGCAGTCGCTCATCGACGCGATCAACGGGCAGCCCTCGCCGCACTCGGAGTTCCTGTTCGCGCCGGAGCTGGTCGTGCGCAACTCGACGGGCATCGCCCCTCGCTGAGCGTCTCGTCCCCGTTCTCGCGTTCTCCGGTGGTACCCGGCGCAGGCTGGCGGGCCGCGCCGCGCTTTGCAGCACCTCCCGTCGCCGCCGGGCCTCAGGGCCCGCGCTGCACACTCTGCCGCACGGCTCCCCGGCCGCCGCGGTGCGCTGCACGCTCTGCCGCACGGCTCCCCGGCCACCGCGGTGCGCTGCACACTCTGCCGCACGGCTCCCCGGCCACCGCGGTGCGCTGCACACTCTGCCGCGCGGCTCCCCGGCCGTCGCGGTGCGCTTCACGCTCTGCCGCGCGTGGCCTGCCGAATGTCCCGCGCGGAGTCTTCGCGCCCTCGCCGGCCTCCCCCATTGGCCGCGCGTGGCCGCACCCCACGCCTCACGAAGGGACCCCGATGTCCGATATTTCGGATGTGCCGCAGCAAGCGTGGTGGCGCACCGCCGTCATCTACGAGGTCTACGTCCGCAGCTTCGCCGACGGCGACGGCGACGGCGTCGGCGACCTCGCCGGCCTGCGCGAACGCCTGCCCCACCTGCGCGACCTGGGCGTCGACGCGATCTGGCTGACCCCGTTCTTCCGCTCCCCCATGGTCGACGGCGGCTACGACGTGTCCGACTACCGGGACGTCGACCCGAGCCTCGGCAGCCTCGCCGACTTCGACGCCATGCTCGCCGCCGCGCACGCCCTGGACCTGCGGGTGATCATCGACGTCGTCCCCAACCACACCTCCAGCCAACACGCTTGGTTCACGCAAGCCCTGCAAGAACTTCCAGGCGGACCGGCCCGTGCGCGCTACCACTTCCACCCCGCGACCACGGACGGCGAGCCCCCGAACGACTGGGAGTCCGTCTTCGGCGGCCCGGCGTGGACACGCACGGCCGACGGCGAGTGGTACCTGCACCTGTTCGACCCGGCGCAGCCGGACCTGAACTGGGACAACCCCGACGTGCGGGTCGAGTTCGAGGGCGTGCTGCGCTTCTGGCTCGACCGCGGCGTCGACGGCTTCCGCATCGACGTGGCGCACGGGATGGTGAAGGCCGCCGGGTACCCCGCGGCCGGCCTCACCGGGCAGATCGGGCTGCTCGGGCGGCGGGTGCTGCCGTACTTCGACCAGGACGGCGTGCACGAGATCCACAAGGCCTGGCGCAAGATCCTGGACTCGTACCCCGGGCAGCGCATGGCCGTCGCCGAGGCGTGGGCGTCGACGCCGCAGCGCCTCGCCCGGTACACGGCCCCCGACGAGCTGCACCAGGCGTTCAACTTCGAGTTCCTGCAGGCCGACTGGGGCGATCCGGCGGCGGTGCGGGCGAGCATCGACTCGTGCCTGCACGCGGCCGGGTCCGTGGGCGCGCCGGCGACGTGGGTGCTGTCGAACCACGACGTGCGCCGGCACGTGACCCGGCTCGGCTCCCTCGAGCGGGCCAACGCCGCCGCGCTGCTCATGCTGGCGTTGCCGGGTTCGGCGTACCTCTACCAGGGCGACGAGCTCGGCCTGCCCGAGGTGCTCGACCTGCCCGCGGACGCCCGCCAGGACCCGGTCTGGTTCCGGTCCGGCGGCACCGATCCCGGCCGCGACGGCTGCCGTGTGCCGCTGCCGTGGGAGTCGGAGGCGCCCGCGTACGGGTTCTCGGCCACCGGCGCCTCCTGGCTGCCGCAGCCGCCGGCGTGGGCCGCTCTGGCCCGGGACCGGTCGTCCACCGTGGACCTGTACCGGGCCGCGCTCGCCCTGCGCCGCCGGCTGACCGGCCCGCTGCGCTGGCACGAGAGCCCCGACGGGGTGCTGGACTTCGCCCGCGACGGCTTCCGGTGCATCGTGAACCTCTCGCCGGAGCCGGTCGCGCTGCCGGACGGCGCCGAGGTCGCGCTGGCCAGCCGACCCATCGACGGAAGTACCGTTCCGGCCGACGCGACCGTGTGGATCTTTGCAAGAACTGCCAGATCTTCCTGATCGTTTCTCCAGTCCAAGGGCCTTGCCGGAACTGCTCGCGGGCAATTTCTGCAAGGTCCTTGACAGGGAGTTTCAACGGGGCTGAAGCTCAGCGTCAATCGATCCGGCCGCCACCGGGTCGCACTCCGCTTTCCGCCGATCCGGAGGACCCCCCGTGCGCACACCCCGCCTCACACGAACCCTGGCCGCAATCGGCGGCCTGATGCTCGGCGCGGCCCTGACGGTGCCGCTGTTCACCGGCGGCCGCCAGGCCGAGGCCGCCGCCGGCACCAACGACGTGATCGCGAACCTGTGGCTGTGGCCGTGGAACTCGATCGCGACCGAGTGCACGAACGTGCTCGGCCCGGCCGGGTACGGCGCGGTGCAGGTCGCCCCGCCCGAGGACTCGATCAGCGTCGCCGGCCACCCGTGGTGGGACATCTACCAGCCCGCCGCCTACGACCTCAACGGCCGCATGGGCACCCGGGCGCAGTTCCAGAGCATGGTGAACGCCTGCCACAACGCGGGCGTCAAGGTGTACGTCGATGCCGTCATCAACCACATGACCGGCGCCGGGCAGTCCAACAACACCGCCTACGGGCCCGCGTCGTTCACGAACAACTACAGCTACCCCAGCGCCGGCTACAGCTCGGCGGACTTCCACTTCTACCCGGCCGACTGCCCGCAGCCGGACAACCAGATCCACGACTACAACAACCCGACCGAGGTCTGGAACTGCCAGCTCGTCGGCCTGTCGGACCTCAAGACCGGCACCGACTACGTACGCACGAAGATCGCGGGCTACCTCAACGACCTCATCTCGCTCGGCGTCGACGGCTTCCGCGTGGACGCGGCCAAGCACATGGCGCAGGCCGACCTGTCGGCCATCAAGGGCAAGCTGACGAACCAGAATGTGTACTGGGCGCAGGAGGTCATCCCCGGCGGAACCGGCAACCTGGCGCCGTCCGCCTACGAGGGCATCGGCGGGGTGCTCGAGTTCACCTACGCCACCAGCCTCAAGGCCCAGTTCAACGGCAGCATCGCCAACCTGCAGACCTTCGGGCCGAGCTGGGGCCTGGAGCCCAGCGCCAAGTCCACCGTCTTCGTGTCCAACCACGACACCGAGCGCAACGGCTCGACACTGAACTACAAGGCGGGCGCCACCGACACCCTCGCGAACGTGTTCATGCTCGCGTGGAACTTCGGCACGCCGAACGTGATGAGCTCGTTCACCTTCTCGGACAACGACGCCTCGCCGCCGGCCGACGGCAACGGGTACGTCACGCCGGTCACGTGCGGCAGCGGCTGGCAGTGCCAGCACCGGCAGCGCGCGATCAGGAACATGGTGGGCTTCCACAACGCGACGCGGGCCGACTCGACGGTGGGCAACTGGTGGTCGGACGGGGCGAACGCGATCGCGTTCTCCCGCGGTACCAATGGCTGGATCGCCATCAACAACGGCAGCGGCGCGGTGGGGTCGCGCACGTTCAGCACCGGGCTGCCGGCGGGCGTCTACTGCGACGTGATCCACGGCGACTACAACCCGTCGGCGTCGACCTGCTCGGGCCCGACGGTCACGGTGAACGGCAGCGGCCAGGCCACCGTCGGCGTCGCGGCGAAGGACGCGGTCGCGATCCACGCGGGAGCGCGGGTCACCGGCGGCTCCACGGCCTCGCCCAGCCCCACGGCCAGCGGCGTTTCCTTCACGGTCTCCGGCGCGCCGGCGGGCAACCCGGTGTACCTCGTCGGCTCGATCGCCCAGCTCGGCTCGTGGAACACCGCGAACGCGATCCCGATGACGGCCGGCGGCGCGAACTGGACCACGACGGTGACGCTGCCGGCCGGGGCCGCGATCGAGTACAAGTTCATCACCAGGACCAGTTCGGGCACGGTCACCTGGGAGCCGGGCAGCAACCACACGTACACGGTGCCCGCCGGCGGCACCGGCACCATCACCACGAGCTGGAACGGCTCCTCGACGACGACCCCGGCGGTGACGTTCAACGCGAACGTGACCACGACGTTCGGCCAGAACGTGTTCGTCGTCGGCTCGATCCCGGCGCTGGGCTCGTGGAACACCGCGAGCGCGATCGCCCTGTCGTCGGCGAACTACCCGATCTGGTCGGCGACGGTGGCGATGCCGGCGAACACCGCGGTGGAGTACAAGTTCATCAAGAAGAACACGGACGGCTCGATCACGTGGGAGAGCGGCGCGAACCGCACCCTGAACACGGGGACGGCGCCGCAGACGGTCAACGCCACCTGGAAGTAGTGATCTCGTCCACTGTGGACGGCACTCGGGGCTCTCTCCCCCGGCGCGCCGTCCACAGTGGGCGCCCAGGTCGCGTTCGGCCGCCGCGCCCGCCGTCACCGCGATCCGCGCAAGCTCGCACAGGCACGACCGCCCATTCGCCCACGGTCCCCTGTCCGGCCGCCGTCACCATCCGCGCAAGCTCGCACAGGCACGACCGGCCATTCGCTCACGGTCGCCTGTCCGGCCGCCGCACCAGCCGCCGTCACCATCCGCGCAAGCTCGCGCAGCACGACCGGCCATTCGCTCACCGGGTGGCCCGCCGGAGCCGGAGTTCAGGCCTCCCCCTCGGCCGCGAGCACCATCTTGCGCAACAGGTTCGCGAGGTTCTTCCGCTCTCGTGCGGTCAACCCCGCCAGCAGTGTCCGCTCGCCGTTGCCTTCCCCGCCGATGTGCCGCATGAGCGTGTCGTTGCCGGCATCGGTGAGCCTGACGTGCACCCGCCGCCGGTCCCGCGCGTCGGCTTCCCGCACGATCCAGCCCGCGTCCTCGATCGCCGCGAGCCGGGCCGACAACGCCCCGCGGGTCAGCCCGAGCAGGTCGGCGAGCTGCGACGGACTGGCGGTGTAGGGCGGCCCGTTTCTTCGCAGCATCAGCAGCACCTTGAACTGCCAGTGCTGCAGCCCGCCCTCGGCAAGCACGTCGCGCCGCAGCTGCGTCTGATACCGCGCGAGGATGGCGAGCCGCGCGAAAATCGCCTCGGCGACGGGGTCGACGTGCTCGAGCTCCCGGGCCCAGACATCCACATGCCGATCGGCGGTGTCCTCCACGCCGCTCACGGTAGCTGCCGCCGGGCCGGTCCTCGCGCACCCGCTCACCGCGCTGCCGCACGGCTGCCCATCCGCGCAGCACTTACCCGCGCACCACTCATCCGCTCGCACGCCCGCTCACGGCCGCTGCCCATTCGTGCACGATGCCCCGCACGCTGCGCACCCGCGCACCGCCACACCCACGCACTGCACATTCGCGCAGCCGCGGAGCACATACTGCGCATTCGCGCACCGCCACACCTGCGCACTGCACATTCACGCATCGCGCGGGTGGCCACTGTGCGTTCGCGCAAGTGCGAACGCACCGTGGCCGCCGTCGTCGCGCTCGGCGAAGTAGTTTTCTTGTGGATAGTTTTTTCGGTTACTACCGTCGCCGGCATGACAGCAACCGCAACCGTCTCCGTCGACGAACTCCTCGCGGCCGCGCGGGGGCTGGCCCTCGCCGCGCGGTGGGAGCAGGCCACGGGGCTGCTCGACGCCGCAGCCGCCGGGCTGCCGGACTCCCCCACCCGCGCCGTGCTGGCGTTGGCGGCGGCCGAGATTGCCGTGGACTCGGCTTGGTACAGCGGCCACGACAACGGCGCCGATCGGCTGTCGGAGGTGGACGAGGACGCGCTGGACGGCAACGGACGGTGGGACCTGGGGTTTGCGCGGCTGCGGTACGAGTACCGTGGCAAACTTCGCCGGCCCGATCCGGATCTGCGCGACCGGGCCGAGCGGTTCGCCGCCACGGCGCCGGACGCGCGCCGGCGCGGGTGGGCGCAGCACTACCTCGGGCTCATCTACGACAACGTCCTCGAGGACCGCGCGGCCGCGCCCGCGCACTACGAGCGCGCCCTGGCCGGCGCCGCGGACGACGACCTGCTGCGCCGCGAAGCCCTGCGGCACCTCGGCGACCACGCCCACGAGGCCGGCGACCACGCCGGGGCCCGGGAGCGCTGGCAGGAGGCGGCGGCCCTGGGCGCCCGCGCCGGGCTGGTGGCGGGCACCCTGTCCCAACAGGTCCTGCTCGCGGTGCTCGCCCGCGACACCGGTGACGAGCCCGGCGCGGTCGCCTTGGCCACGGAGGTACACCGCTGGGCCGAGGCCATCGGCGCCGCCCGTATCGCCGAGCTGACCAGCGGCTTCCTGCGCGGCATCGACCCGACCCAGCCACCACCCGCGTGACACCGCCTCGGCCTGTTCCTTCCGGGGCCGGCCGGCGCCGCACCGCGCGGACCGGTCGACGTGACGCCGCCGGACGGCCCCTGCGGCGGGCGCTGCCGCCGGAACCGGCCCGGGCGGAGGGCCTCACGCCATGGGTCCCCGGGCGGCCCGTCGCCGCCGGGACAATGTTCCCGGCGGACCGGGACTCGGCGGCGGTCCGGGGCGGGTCGCGACGGCGGGAGCATCCCCGGCATGACTACTTCGAACCATCGCGGCTGGGCCGCGGCCGGGGCCCTGGGCGGGCTCGCCGGGTTCGCCGGGCTCTTCGCCGGCAGCAACCTCACCGCGAACGTCGGTGACAGGATCAGGGACAACGCGCTCGTCGTCGAGGCCATCGCCGGACAGCGCGCATACGTATGGTCCACGCAGGTCGTCTGCTTCGTCGCCGCGGCGCTGCTCATCGTGTTCGCGGCCGGGCTGCGGCGGCATCTCGGGGCGCAGGAGCCGGCCGGGAGCCTCGTGCCGGGCGTCGCGGCGGCCGGGGTCGGGATCGTGGCCGTGCTGCTGCTCGTCGGCGGCGGCATCTGCACCGAGCTGTACTGGGCCCTCGGCGATCCCGGGCGCTGGGACCCCGACACCATCGCCGCGCTCGTCGAGGTCTACAACACCCTGCCGTGGCTGTGGTCGGGCGCGGGCATCGCGGCCGCGGCGGTGGCGGTCGGCGGGTTCCGGCACGGGTCGGCCTCCCGGTGGCTCGCGGCGATCAGCGCGCTCGCGGCCGTGCTCGTGCTCGCCACCCAGGCGTTCCCGGCGCAGTACGGCTCGCTGTTCCCCGGCGCGGCCTGGGTGCTCGTGGCCGGGATCGGATTCATGACAACCAGCCGCGCACCCGCGCCGGTCGGCTAGTGTGCGGGCGGTGAGGGCGGCGGCTTGGCCGCTGGGCGGGCTGAGCCTCGTCCTGGCCGTGGTGGGTGGATGGCTCGCCGTGCGCAACGGTGCGCCGGCCGGCGAGGTCACGTACCTGCCGGCGGTCGTCGCCTGCGCGGTCGTCGGGGCGCTGATCGTGGCGCGGCGGCCCGGGAACCGGGTCGGGCCGCTGCTGCTGCTCAGCGGTGGGTCGTTCGCGCTGCTGGAGTGCTGCGGGCAGCTGGCCGTGGCGACCGGCAGCGCGGCGCTGGCCTGGCCGCAGACGTGGCTGTGGGTGCCGGCCAATCTCGGGCTCGCGCTCGTGCCGGCGTACTACCCGGACCGGCGGCCGCCGCGCTGGGCGGTCGGCGTCGTGGCCGGCCTGGCGGGGCTGGCCGCGGTGACCGCCGCGCTGCGGCCGGGGGTCAACGACCAGGTGCGGCCGCACGCGCCGGCCAACCCGCTCGGGGTCGGCGGGGTGAGCGGCGTGGCGTCCGTCGCCGAGACGGCGTTCACGGTGGCCATCGCGCTGGCGTTCGTGGCCGGGGCGGCGACCGTGGCCTGGCGCATGCGGCAGTCCGGCGAAGGCCCGGGGCGGCAGCAGGCGCGCTGGCTGGGGTACACCTGCGCGATCGTGGCCATCGTCATCCTGGTGCGGCTCGTGACCGGGCTCAGCGACGCGCGGCCGGATCGGGTGTGGCCGGTCGAGGGCACGGCCTGGGACGTCGTCGCCGGGCTCGCGATCGCGCTCGTGCCGGCGGGCATCGGCGTGGCGATCCTGCGCCACCGGCTCTTCGACATCGACCTGCTCATCAGCCGTACCGCGGTGTTCGTCACGCTGTCCGCGGCCGTCGCCGGCGCCTATGTGCTGGTCGTCGGGGCGCTCGGGGCCTCGTCGGTGCTCGCGGCCGTGGCCGGGGCGCTGGTCTTCGGCGCCCTGCGCCAGTGGGTGCAGCGCCGGGTCAATCTGCTGGTGTACGGCGAGCGCGACGACCCGTACACCGTCCTCGCGCGCCTCGGCGAGCGGCTGGCCGCGGTGCCGGACCCGGGCGCGATCCTGGCCACCAGCACGTCGACGGTGCGGGAGGCGCTGCAGCTGTCGTACGTCGGGATCGAGGTCGACGCCGGCCCGCTCTACGAGCTCGGGACCCGCCCGGCCGACCCGGTGACGCTGCCCCTCGTGGCCGGCGGGGAGCCCGTCGGGGCGCTGCGGCTCGGGCCGCGGCCGGGCGAGGCGGCGCTCGGGCCGCGGGACCTGCGGCTGCTGGCCGACCTGGCCCGGCACATCGGGGTCGCGGTGCAGGCGGTGCGGTACTCCGCGGCGCTGCAGCGCTCCCGCGAGCAGCTCGTCATCGCCCGCGAGGAGGAGCGCCGGCGGCTGCGCCGCGATCTGCACGACGGGCTCGGGCCGACGCTGGCCGGCCTGACCATGCGCGCGGAGGCGGCCCAGGAGGTCGGGCCCGAGCAGGCGCGCAGGCTGCTGGAGGAGATCGTGTCCGACGCGCAGACCGCGGTCGCCGACGTGCGGCGGCTCGTGGACGGGCTGCGGCCGCCCGCGCTGGACACGCTCGGGCTGGCCGGGGCGCTGCGGGCGCACCTCGGGCAGCAGCCGGCGGGCAGCCCGCGAGTGCGCCTGGACGCGCCGGCGGGGCTGGACGGGCTGCCGGCGGCGACCGAGGTGGCGGCGTACCGGATCGCGGTCGAGGCCCTCGCGAACGCGCGGCGGCACGCCGGGGCGAAAACGGTACAGCTGCGGCTTGTTCTGGACGAGGATCGGCTCAGCGTGGTGGTGAGCGACGACGGGCACGCGACGACGGTGGCGCGGGAGGGCGGGGTGGGCATGCACTCGATGCGGGAGCGGGCCGCGGAGCTCGGCGGCGAGCTGGTCGTCGAGTCGGGCGTGGGCGGCACACGCGTCACGGCGAGGCTGCCCCGATGACCGGCGCGGTACGCGTCCTGGTGGTCGACGATCACGAGCAGTTCCGGGCCGGGCTGCGGGCGCTGCTGGCCACCAGCCCCGAGGTCGAGGTGTGCGGTGAGGCCGCCAGCGGCGAGGAGGCCCTGACCGCGCTGCCCCGGCTGCAGCCCGACGTGGTGCTGCTCGACCTGGTGATGCCCGGCATGGGCGGGATCGCCGCGACCGAGCGCATCACGGCCGCCATGCCGCACGTGCGGGTGCTGGTGCTGAGCATGGCCGACGACGACGACTCGGTCTTCGCCGCCGTGCGCGCCGGCGCCCGCGGCTACGTGCTCAAGGGCGCCCGGCGCACGGAGATCATCCGCTCGATCCGGGTGGTCGCCGACGGCGAGGCGATCTTCGGGCCGGCGATCGCGACCCGGCTCATGGGGTTCTTCGCGGGCCTGGACCGCACGGCGCCCGACCCGTTCCCCGAGCTGACGCAGCGGGAGCGGCAGATCCTGGCCCACATCGCCCGGCATCTGACCAACCCGCAGATCGCCGAGCGGCTGGGCGTGAGCCAGAAGACCGTGCGCAACCACGTGTCGAACATCTTCACGAAGCTGCAGGTCGCGGATCGGGCTCAAGCGATCGTGCTCGCCCGCGACGCGGGGCTGACCGGCGAATGACGATCGCCGGGATCACCGCCGCGGCCCGGTCCGTCGATCGCGACCCGGTCCGCCCGCACGCCACGCCGCGACCTGCGCTTCCACCCGCTCCAGCTCAGGGTCGCGCAGACCGACCGTGTCAGTGGTCCAGAACGCCTCGGGGTAGATCAGCCGGCCGACCATCCACGGCTGGTACGACGACAGCAGCGCCACCTGGAACCCCGGGTCCGGGATGCGCGCCGAGGGCCGGTCGAACCCGAGGGCGGAGGCGAAGCTGAACCCGCGGCGGCCGTAGTAGTCGGGGCTGCCTTCCAGGAACACAGCCGGCGCACCACGATCCTCGGCGGTCTCCAGCGCCGCCGTGACCAACGCGGTGCCGACGCCGCGGCGCTGCAGGTCGGGACGGACCGACAGCGGGGAGAGCACCATCACCTCGACCAGCTCGCGTCGGGCGTCCACCCAGGCGCGGGAGAGACCGACGTGCCCGGCCAGCTCCTCGCCGGCAACAGCGACCAGGCTCGCCCGGGTTGCGCCGCCGGCCTGCAGCGCTCGCATCATCTGCACGACGCGCCCGTCCGGTGGCTCGCCGAACGCCGCCGAGACGACCGCCTCGACCGCCGGTGCTTCGGCCGGCAGCACCTCACGGATCTCCATGGCGCGACCCTAGTGCCGGTGCCCGGCCGGCGCACCGCCGTTTCCCATCAGCGGGCGGCATACCGCAGCGTCGATGCAAACGCGGTCGGGAGATTCCCCGCCAGGCGCTGCGATCTCGTGAGCGCTCGTGACAGCGATCGATGACGGTGGTACATCTTCGGCATGACAGAGCGCGTGCTGACCCAGTGCCGGCTGTTCAACGAGGGCGTCCGCACCGGCGACTGGGCCGGCTACCTGGACCGCTTCGGCGACACCGCGACGCTGCGCATCGAGGGCGACCCGGCAAGCCCGTACGTGGGCCGCGACGCGATCGCGGCGGCCTACTCCGCCGCCCCGCCCGACGACACCCTCAGCGTGACCTCGGTCGACTCGACCGGCGACGAGGACGTGGCCCGGGTCGCCTGGTCCGCGGGCGGCGCCGGGACGCTGCGCGTGCGCTGGTCGGCGGGCCGGATCGCCGAGCTGACCGCCAAGTTCGACGCACCGGCCTGAGCGGCCGCGCCGAGGCTCCGCGGCCGCTCCCGGTTCCCGCACTCGGGCACCGCCGGAGCCTCGCCGTCCCGGGCTCCCTGCGCCACCCGGCCGACCCGATTACGCTAGGTTCATGGAGGATCCATACCAGCTGTCCCGGTTCGTCGACGCCCAGGAGCACGCGTACGACCACGCCATCGGCGAACTCAAGGACGGCAACAAGCGCAGCCACTGGATGTGGTTCATCTTCCCGCAGATCCAGGGCCTCGGCCGCAGCTCGATGGCGCAGCGGTACGCGATCACCTCCCTCGACGAGGCAAGGGCGTACCTGCAGCACCCGATTCTCGGCCCGCGCCTGCTCGAATGCGCCGACGCGCTGCTCGGCGACGGCGAGCACACCGCCGTGGGCATCTTCGGCGAGATCGACGCCATGAAGCTGCGCTCGTCGATGACGCTGTTCGCACACGCCGACCCCGCCGAGAGCCGTTTCGCCCGGGTGCTGGACCGTTACTTCTCCGGCGCCGAGGACGCGGAGACCGTCCGCCGCCTGTAGCCGGCCGCAGATGACCGGCGCCCAGGTTCGCTCCGGGTAGCCCCTTCGTTTCGGGAGGCGCGGGGCCTCAGACCTGGCCGAGGCGGAGCAGCGGAGCGTAGGCCGGCACGTACTCCTGCCCGCTGAGCTGCCCGATACGACCGATCACCTCGTCCGTGGCGGTCCGCGGCGTCCCGTCGGCGACATCGATCGGGGCGCCGAAGCGGAACACGATCCGAGCGCCCGGCACCCGACGCGGCCAGCGAGCGTCGATCGGCTGCACGACGTCGGTGCCGGTCACGCCGAACGGCACGATCGGCACCCCGGCCTGGCGGGCGAGGCGAACGGCGCCGGTACGCCCCCGGTACAGGCGGCCGTCCGGCGACCGGGTGCCCTCGGGGAACACCGCGACCAGCCCGCCCGCGCGCAGCACGGGCACCGCGGCGTCGAACGCGGTGAGCACCGCCCGCCCACCGGCCCGCTCGACCGGGATCGCCCCGAGCCCGCGAACGAGCACGCCGGCGAGCCGACGACCGCGGAAATACTCGGCCTTCGCCCAGAAGGCGATGTGCCGCGGTACCACGGCGCCGAGAAACAGCTGGTCGGCGACGCTCAGGTGATTGCCGGCCAGGATCGCACCGCCGGCCGGGATGTGGTGCAGACCGTGCACCTCGGGCCGCCACCCGATGCGCAGCGCTCGGCCGACTGTGGCGCGGGTCAGGACGTACAACGGCGGCGTCACCGCGCACCCCCGGCATACGCGTCAAGAGCGGCGTCAACCAGCACCGCGACGTCGTCCTGCCCTGTGCGGAGCGCTCGGCCGGCTGTCTCGCGAGTCAGAACGTACAACAGCGGCGTCACCGCGCACCCCCGGCATGCGCGTCAAGAGCGGCGTCAACCAGCACGGCGATGTCGTCCTGCCCGGTGGCGAGGGGAAGGCTGCCCCATAGCCACAGCTGCACGATGCCGTGCAGGTTGGCCCACAGCGCACCCGCCGCCGTCGTCGCGTCAGCCCGCGGTTCGCGCCCTGCTGCGGCCGGTGCGGTGCCGTCGCTGGACACCGAGGTCAGCAGACTCGCCAAGGTCTCGAACAGCGGTAGGCTCGTCTCCCGCAGGCCGAGGTGGTCCGAACGGAGCAGGTCGTGACGGAACATCAGCTCGTACATGCCTCGGTGCTCCTGGGCGAACCCCACGTACGCGTGTGCGAGGCCGCCGAGACGATCGCGGGGCGTACCCGTCCCGGGGACCGCGCGAAGCCGGGTGGCCAGGTCGGCGAAGCCCTGCCGGGCGATCGCGGAGAGCAACTCCACGTGCGTCGGGAAGTGCCGTCGCGGTGCGCCGTGGGACACTCCGGCCCGCCGGGCGATCTCACGCAACGATACGGCCGCCGAGCCCTCCTGCGCCACCAGCTCGACCCCGGCCCGCACCAGGCGTTCACGAAGGCCCTCGTCGTCATGCATAGACAGTGTCTACACCACGTCGGTAGACACCGTCTACCCCGGGCGGCGCTCGGGGCGCGGGGCGCAGTCCGCGGCCGACGAACACGCCCTGTAATTGGCTGCGAATTACCGGTTTTGCGATTACCGGTAATTCGATAATCCAGTAATTCGCCTCACCCGCAGCGACCTTGAAGGCCTCCGGCGCCACTACGGGAACGACGAGGACGGCGGCGACAGTGGCCGGTGACGGCGACCATGGATCGCGTCGGCCGCCGCGACCGGCGACGGGTGACCGGTGACAGCGGACGGTGACCGGTGGGCGACTGCCACCGGCGACCGGCGACCGGTGGGCCAATGCGACCGGCGACCTGTGGGCGAACGCAACCGGCAACCGGCATCCGGCATCCGGCGACCGGCGACCGGCGACCGGCGACCGGCGACTGGCGATAGCGGAACGGCGGCCAGTGGGCGACGGCGACCGGCGATAGCCGAACGGCCTGCTCCCGGGCGAGCGCGGCCCAGTCGTCGGAGCCGATGAAGACCACGTCGGCGAGCCCGGGGCGCACCTCGGTGACCATCGCCGGCCAGTGGGCGACGGCGATGGCGACGGCGAAGACAGCAAGGCAGCGGCGTGCGCAATCGCAAGGCGGTCGAGGCTGGGCGAGCACCGCAGGACGGCAGGACGGACAGCGCATGGCGAGCACGGCGGTAACGCGGTCGCGGTGACAGACTGGATCCATGGAGCGAGCCACCGAGTCCGTGTGGGATTACCCGCGCCCGCCGCGGGCTGAGCGCATCTCGCGGCGCATTGCGGCTCGTCATGCCGGCGCGGTGGTATTCGACTCGACCGACGCCGTGCGTGTTCTCGAGACCTCGCATCCGCCCGTCTACTACATCCCGCCCGCCGACATCCAGGGCGCCCTCAGTCCGTCGCGCCGCCGTACGATCTGTGAGTTCAAGGGCGTTGCCGGATATTGGGACCTCGCCGTCGGCGGGATCACGGTGCCGGACGTGGCGTGGTCGTATGAGCGGCCGAGTCCCGGATTCGAGATCCTCGCGGGCTATCTGGCGTTCTACCCGGGGCTGCTTGACGAGTGCACCGTCGACGGTGAGCGCGTCACGCCGCAACCCGGGGACTTCTACGGCGGCTGGCTGACGTCTGACATCACCGGGCCGATCAAGGGTGGTCCCGGCACGCTCGGCTGGTAGCGGACCGTAGCGGTGACGGCCGGCGAATGCGGTGCGTGCTCGGATCGCGGCGAGAACCCGGCCAGGGTCTGGATCAGGCACAGAAACACGAACCGGCAGACGAGCAACAGCCTCAGCATGAGCAGCAGGCCCAGCACGAGCAACAGCCCCAGCATGAGCAGCAGGCCCACGAGCAGCGGGCCTAGCACGAGCAGCGGGCCTAGCACGAGCAGGCGGTCAGGGCGAGCAGCGGCCGGTACCCGGTGATCGAGCGAGTGCAGCAGCGGCGAGCACCGCGACACGCCCCGGCCGGTCCCGTTGGATCTGGGCAGCTCGTCGGTTACCGGACGGGGCGTATCGCGGCGCTGCAGAAGAGATCGCCAACCCATCCTGACGTGGCGCTGCAATGCCCCTGATGCCCGCGCCAGCGGCGGGGGCCGAAATCCGACCCATGCCACAGGTGGCGACAAAACCGGCGTGGATGGGCAAGGGCGACGTCCCGGTGCGCGCGGACGAGCGACAGAAGGACGAAGTACCAGCGGCAGAGGGCGAACCCAGCGAGCCAGCGGCAGAAGGACGAGCACAGCGAGCCAGCCATGGAAAGCAGGAGCCGGCGGACCAGCGGCAGAAGGCACGAGCCGCCGGCCGCGACCACCCCTCCCAACAGAGCCGAATTTGGGAACGATCGTTCTTGACTGATCGTTCCGCAACGCTGTAGCCTCGGAGTATGGGAAGACCGCGAGGGTTTGACGAGGAAGCGGTTACCCGCCAGGCGGTGGCGTTGTTCTCCGCGCGGGCCTACGACGGCCTGTCCGTCGACGACCTCGTCACCGGGCTCGGCGTCCACCGCAACAGCCTCTACAAGACGTTCGGCAGCAAGCGAGGCCTCTACCTCACCGCGCTGCGCTGGTACCTGCGGCACGAGTTCGAGCCGGCCCTGAGCACCGACGCGGAGCGACTGCACGAGAACGACAAGCTCGACCTGCTGCTCATGGCCGCGGCCGAGCAGGCGCCGCACGATCGGGAGGTCGGCCGGCTCGTCGGCCGGGCCCTCGAGCGTCTCGACGACGCGCTCGGGCCGGATGCGGCCAACCAACTTCTGGGCCTGCGCCTGCGGGCCCGCATCGACACCGGGGAGTAGAACACCATGGCCACCGTGACCGTCGACAACGGGACCCTCGTCGTGGAGATCGAAGGGCTCGACAAGCTCTGGGCCCTCAAGAGCCGGCTCGCGATCCCGCTCGCCAACGTGCGCGGCGCCACCGCCGACCCGGGCATCGCCCGTGAGCCCAAGGGTATTCGCGCGCCCGGTGCGCACATCCCCAATGTCGTCACCGCGGGCACCTTCCACCTCGACGGGGAGAAGGTGTTCTGGGACGTGCACGACCCGCGCAAGGCCGTGGTCATCGAGCTCGCCGACGAGCGGTACGCGCGGCTCGTCATCGAGGTCGAGGACCCCCGTGCCGTGGTCGCGCTGGTCGAGCACTCGATCCGCTGACACCCCACCGGCGCCGCGACGGTGCCGGGCGCGGACGGCGAAGCGGCATCACTACACGACTAGTGTGCCGCGCCACAAGTTCGCCTTATAAATAGGTGTAGGGTGATGGGATGCCGAGGACCGGGCGTCCCACCCCGCCGCTGGTGTTGTCCGACGAGGAGCGCGCGACGTTGGTCCGCTGGTCGCGGCGGGCGAAGTCGGCGCAGGTCCTGGCGATGCGGGCGAAGATCATTCTGGCGTGCGCCGAGGGCACGTCGAACACTGATGTGGCCACGGCTTTGGGTGTGCATCTGTCCACTGTGGGCAAGTGGCGGCGGCGGTTCCTGGCCGAGCGTCTGGACGGGCTGATCGACGAGCAGCGGCCGGGCCGGCCGCCGTCGATCAGCCTGGACCGGGTGGAAGAGGTGGTGGTGGCCACCCTGGAACAGACGCCGCGCAACGCTACCCACTGGTCGCGCACGTCGATGGCGCAGCGGTCGGGGCTGTCGAAGTCCACGATCGGACGGATCTGGCGGGACTTCGGGCTGAAACCGCACCGGGCGGACACGTTCAAACTGTCGACCGACCCGCTGTTCATCGAGAAGGTCGTTGACGTGGTCGGGCTCTATCACAACCCACCGGAACGGGCGGTGGTGCTCTGCGTTGACGAGAAGTCCCAGATCCAAGCGTTGGACCGTTCACAGCCGGTGCTGCCGATGATGCCGGGCATGCCCGAGCGGCGTACCCACGACTACGCCCGTAACGGGATCACCAGCCTGTTCGCCGCGTTCAACGTGGCTGACGGCACTGTGATCAGCCAGCTGCACCGCCAGCACCGTGCCGCCGAGTTCCAGAAGTTCCTGGTCGCGATCGACAAGACCGTGCCGGCGGAACTGGATGTGCATCTGATCTGCGACAACTACGGCACCCATAAGACCCCGGCCATCCGGGCCTGGCTAGCCCGGCACCCCCGCTTCCACATGCACTTCACCCCGACCGGCTCGTCCTGGATCAACCAGGTCGAACGCTGGTTCGGGTTCCTCAGCGAGCAGAAGATCCGCCGCGGCGTCCACAAGAGCGTCCAAGCCCTGGAAGCGGACATCCGGGCGTGGATCGCTGACTGGAACAGCAACCCACGCCCGTTCATCTGGACCAAGACCGCCGAGGAGATTGTCAAGCCCCGGGTTTGATGGACAGTTGGTTAGCTGGTTTTCAGGGGTGCGGTGACCGGCTGGGTCATCGCATGTAGTGCCTCGTACTCGGCGGGCGGGACGTGGCCGAGCCCGCCATGAAGCCGTCGGTTGTTATACCAGTCGATGTACTCGACGGTGGCCATCTCCAGGTCGTCGAGCCCGCGCCACGGACCCTTGTTGCGCACGAGTTCGGCCTTGTACAGCGAGTTGAACGCCTCGGCCATGGCGTTGTCGTAGGAGTCGCCTTTCGAGCCGACCGAGGCGACGGCGCCGGCCTCGGCGAGCCGCTGGCTGTAGCGAATCGCGCGATATTGCACGCCGCGGTCGGAGTGATGGACAAGTTCATGCAGGTCAGCGCCTTGATGTTGGCGGCGCCAGATCGCCATTTTCAGCGCGTCCAACGCCAGGTCGGTATAGAGGCTGGTGGCGACCTGCCAGCCGACGATCATGCGGGAGTACACGTCCAGGACGAACGCGGCGTAGACCCAGCCGATGCTGGTGCGGACGTAGGTCAGGTCCGCGACCCACAGCTGGTTCGGATGCGCTGCGGTGAAGACGCGGTTGACCAGGTCACGAGGCCGGTCAGTTTCGGCGGCCGGGCGGGTTGTGCGCGGTGCTTTGTCGCGCAGCAGCCCGCGCAGCCCGGCGTCGTGCATCAGCCGTTCGACCGTGCACCGGGCCACCTCGACGCCACGGCGGTGCAGCTCGTGCCAGATCTTGCGGGCGCCGTAGACGCCGTAGTTCTCTGCGTGGATCTGCTTGATCAGCACGGTCAGCTCCTCGTCGCGCCGGGACCGGGCGCTGACAGGGCGGGTCTTGGCGGCGTAGTAGGTCGACGGTGCGATCTGTGCCGGCGTGCCTTCAAGCGCCTGCAGGACCGGCTGGACACCGTGCTGTTCCTTCTGGGAGTCGACGAAGCCGACCTTCATCGCGACGGACGGTCCAGCTCCGCCGCGAAGAAACTCGCCGCGGACTTCAGGATCTGGTTCGCCCGCCGCAGTTCACGAACCTCCCGCTCCAAAGCGGCGAGGCGTTCCGCGTCGCTGCTGGTGGTGCCCGGACGGTCCCCGGCATCGGTCTCGGCCTTCTTCACCCAGGTGCGCAACGCCTCCGGATGGACCCCGAGCTGATCAGCGATCCGACGGATCGCCCCGACCGCGGACACCGGATCCCGACGGGCCTCGACCGCCAGCCGGGTCGCCCGCTCACGCAACGCATCGTCGTACTTCTTCGGTGCCGGCACAGCAGCATCATCTCCCAGGTTTCGATGTCTCCATCAAACCCGGGGCGGAACAGATCCTGGAGTCACTCGCCCGATTTTGTAGGCGAATTTCTGACGCAGGACACTAGCACGGCACCGGCGGCGCGGTCGTTCCCAGCTCGGCCGGAATCAGGGACACAGTGGGCGCGGCCGACGGCGGCGAAGACGGAGCCGGCGAGGCGGACGGCGACGGGCCGCCGTACAGCGCCTGCGTGGTCTGCTGGAAGTCGCTCTGACCGAGGGCCAGGCCGGACACCAGCGCCTGATGGCCGTACACATCGGAAATCCGCAGCGACACCGTGCCATCGAGACCGGACGGGCCCGTCCAGGTGTTGTCCTCGCCGTGGCGCAGGGCGAGGAACGAGTCGCCCTGCTGCAGCTCCACAGTGGACAGCGGATTGCCGTGGTTGTCGACGACCACGCTCAGCGACGAGTAGCCCTTGCCGCCCTTCACCTTCACCCGCAGCGGGCCCACCTGCGGGTCGCGCACGGTGGTGTAGGAGACCGGGATGACCCCGGCGCTGAGCGCCCCGATCTTCGCGAACGAGGCCTTGCCGAGGTCGATCTTCCCGGCCGGGCAGCCGGGGCACAGGTCCACCACCTGCACGCGGGTGGTGCCGTTCGGGCCGGTGACGTCGAGCAGGGTGCCGCAGCCCTTCCCCCCGGCGTACTCGGCCCGCCCCACCGCCGCATAGGCCCCGTCCGCGGGGGTGCCGAGGTTGCACATGCCGTTGCGGCCGGCGGTGTAGTACGACGCGGAGCCGCCTGCCGCGCACGCGGCGCTGCCACCGACCTGGGTCACGAGCACGACGGCCACCACGGAGGCGATGACGACGGTGGCTGCGGGCACGATCCAGCGAAGGTGACGGCGGTTCACGTCCGGGATCGTACAGTCTGGTATTTCATATTCATGAGTTTCCCGTCGTACCTCGGCACCATGCCGATGCACGCGATCACGGAGATCTATGGCGAGCCGGGGCTGCGGGAGCGGTACCGTCTCGAGATCGAGCGCTTCGCCCCGCCCGAGCGCGACCGGCTCGCCGCGGCTCTGGACCTCGCCGGTGAACTGCACCGCGACGACCGGCGGGTGCGGGAGCCGTACGTGAACCACCTGCTGCGCGTCGCGATCCGGATCATGCACCACTACGCGGTGTCCGACGTGGACGTGATCGCCGCGGCCGTGCTGCACGACACCGTCGAGGACCACCCCGCGGAGCTGGCCGGCCACCCGGGCGCGACGGCCGGGCAGGCGCTCGCGGTCCTCGCCGGCCGGTTCGGTGACCGGGTCGCCGGGCTCGTCGCGGCGGTCACCAACCCCGAGTACGACCCGTCATCCGACAAGCACGAGCAGTACCGCGAGCACGTCAGGGCCAGCCTCGAGCGGGACCCGTGGGCGCGGGTCATCAAGGTCTCCGACTTCACCGACAACGGCGTCGGTGTGATCCACACCACGGGGCCGAAGGTCGAGCGTTCGGCGGCGAAGTATCGCCCCCTGGTGCCGGTGCTGCGCGAACTCGTGGGGCGGCCCGACACACCGCTGACACGACTCGTGAAGGAACACATCTTCCGTCAGCTGGACCTCGCGGAGGAGCGGTTCGCGGCCATTCTTGACCGGCCGTGAATGTGCGAAGGTATGCACTGTGACAATGGTGGAACTCGCGGTCGGCTGGATGGCCTCGCACCTGTTCGACCGGGGCCGGGCGCAGGAGGCCGCGCCCGCGATCGAGGAGCAGCTGCGCGGGCTGGCCGGGCTCGTGCGGGCGAAGCTCGAGGACGACCCGGCGCTGCTCACGCTGGAGCGCGAGTCCGCGTCGTCGCCGACGCCGACCGCCGGCACCCGGCGGCGCGTCATCCAGGCGCTCGAGGACGCCGTCTGGACCGATCCGCACTTCGGCGAGGCGCTCGCCGCGACGGTGCAGCGCCTCACCCCGTTCATGCCCCGCCCGGCTGACTGACCGAGCCGGCGAACAACGCCCCGACCACAGCAACGTCCAAGCTGGATCGTCCCCTGTGGACGCCGCGGGTCAGTGGTAGCCGGTGCTGCGCCGGCCCTCGGCGGCCGTCACCGCGAGATCCAGCAGCCAGTCGCTCGGATCGTCCTGCGGCGGCGGAGTCGTCGGATGGGCGGCGCGCAGGGCCTCGAGGTACCACGTCTCGTCGGCCGGGCGCATGAGCAGCCGCAGCCAGGCCACGTTCCGGGCGCGCCGGCACTCCTCGATCGACAGCACCGAGCGCAGCGCCTCGATCGAGTCCTCGCCGGGCAGCACCAGCCGCTGGATCGGCGCGGCCGGCGGCGGCTCGGCCCCGGCCGCGAGCAGCCGGGCGGTCAGCACGTGCGCGACCCGGGTGAGATCCAGGGCCCGGCGCGCCGCGGTGGTCGGGCCGCGGACCGGGTCGGGCGTGGCGTACGCGGGGTCGGCGAGGGCCGCGGCGTAGGCGGCGTGCTCCCCCGCGGTCAGGACGCGCTCGGGATCCAGCGACGTCCACGCCTGGACGCACTCCTCGACCTCGGGCGGGCCGATCGGCACCGGGCGGCCGGGATCGTCGAGCCAGTCGCGCAGGGTGGTGGAGCCGAGCGCGTCGGCGGCCTGCCGCAGGATCGCGCGCAGCAGCCGGACGTCGCCGGTGAACCGGGCCGCGGTGGCGGCGCGCCGGCGGGCGTTGAGCAGCGCGCCGAGCGTGCGGCGATCGTCGTCGAAGTTGGCGTACCGATGCAGGCGCTCGATGAGCGGGCGCAGCTCCGGTGCCTCCTCGAGCAGGCCGCGGTAGCGCAGCAGCGCCCCCAGCACGTCCTCGTCGGGCTCGGCCAGCACCCGCAGCCCGATCGCCGCCCCCGCGACCGGGTCGGTGGCGTCGCGCAGCGCCTCGGCGGCCGCCCGCCGGACCGGCACGCCGGGGTCGCCGAGCAGCCCGGCGATGGCCCGCACGGCCTGCGGGTCGCGGCGGCGGTGCGCGAGGCAGGCCACGAGCGCGGCCCGCACGCCGGGGTCGGGCTCGGACCGGGCGGCCGCGGCGAACGGCTCGACGCCCGTGGTGGTGAACCGCAGCAGCGTCGCGGCCTCGGCGCGCACGCGCGGATCGGGGTCGATGCGCATGAGCCGCAGGCAGACGGCGTCGTCGCGCAGGTGCGCCGGGACCTGCAGGCCCTCCAGGCGCAGCAGCGGCGACGGGTCGCCCAGCAGCCTGGCCGCGAAGGCGGCGGTGCGGTTGATCGACAGCACGGCCCGGGCCGCCCGCAGCCGGACCCGGGGCTGCTCGTGGTGCTCGAGGCGCTGGCGCAGCGGCTCGTAGCGGGGGCCGAGGTAGTACAGCAGGGTGGCGACGCGGTCGTCGTCGCAGCCGAGGTCCTCGGCGGCGAACGCGATCCGCGGGTCGATGCCGCCCCGGCGCGCGAGGATCTCGCCGAGGGCGACCGCGGCCGCGTCGCCGACGTGCTCGTAGGTCTCGCCGAGCCCGCCGGCGACCCGCACCTCGGCCGTGTCGCGCAGCGCCACCTCGAGCAGCGGCTCGACCAGCCGGGGGTCACCGGTGCCGGCGGCCGTGCGCGCCGCGTCGAGCCGCACCACGGCGTTCGGATCGTGCAGCGCGTCGCGCAGCCGGTCATTCAGCGCCATCGTGGTACACCATAGTGGGATGCCGCAGGTCCGCATCCGCTCCGCCGCGACCGTGATGATCCTCGCCCTCCTGCCCGTCACCGGCTGCGACATGCGCGAGCGGGTCTGCCGGTCGCAGGAGTATCCGGTGAAGGCGGTCGGGAATCGGACAGGCGCCGCGTGCGTGCCCGAGGACCAGCAGCCGCCGGCCGGATACGTGCGCTACCCGGCCGGGCAGGAGCCGGTGTACGTCGACGACGAGTGGTACCGCTACTGGCAGACCAAGGTCGTGGACGAGCACGGCACGGTCGTGTCCTAGCGTCCGGCCGCGTAGAGCTCCACCAGCAGCTCCGACAGCGCGGCCGGGTCGGCGGCGCCGAGCGGGATGCGCCGCGCGCGCTGCCAATGGTCCGACCACGCGTCGTCGACCCAGATCTCGGCGATCCGCTGCTCGTCGGGCACGGTGGCGCCCCACGACGTCGGCACGCCCGGGTCCAGCTCGACCACCAGCCGCAGCTCGCCGGGCAGCCCGCGCGAGAGCTGGGTGTGGCGGCGCGCACCGTGGTCGTTGCTGTGCCACGACCCGTCCGCCAGCGCCGAGATCCGGCTCGACGGCACCGGTCCGAGCCCGCCGGGCAGGCTGGTCTGCGCGCGCTGCCGCTCGGTCAGCGTCATGACGGGCCGGTTCAGCTGCGGGAACGGCTGCATGATCTCGTAGTCGGCGAAGAGGTGGGCCCAGTCGCCCAGCGCCGCGCCGAGCTCCGCCGGGTGCACGATGCCGAGCTCGGCGTGGTCGTCGACGGTCGCGGTCCGGTCGTCGAGGTCCGCGAAGCTGCCGTCCTCGGCGATCCGCAGCGCCCGCAGCAGCCGGCGGCCGGGGCCGTACTGCGCCCACAGCAGCCGCCGCGCGAGCGGGCCCAGGATCGGGTGCGCCAGCAGCACGGCCGGCAGGTCCCGGGCCGGCCGGAGCCGGTGCTCGAGCATGTCGCGCTCGAGGCGGGCGATCTGCACGGCCGCGGTCGCGCGCACCTCCTTCTTCAGGCGCTGGAACCGCTCGTACGCCTCCGGGTTCGTGTCCTTGACCCCCGGCTTGGGCGGCTTCGCGAGCCGGCGCCCGTCGGTGTCGACGGCGAGGAGGGTCAGGTGCTCGTCGGCGACCACCGTGAACGCGCGCCGCCCGTAGTCCAGCGTCATCGCGGTCTCCAGCCCGTGAGTCACCGTCAGCCGGTCCGCCAGCTGCGTCCGGGACAGCCCGCGCCGGGCCGCGGCCTGGGTCAGGTAGGCCACGGCCCGCTCGTTCATCGGGCCGCCCGACATCACGTGCTCGATCGCGAGCGCGTGGCGCAGCGACTCGTCGGTGCCCACGGTGGCCAGCACCGCGTGGCCGTCGATCGCCCGCAGGTACCGGCTCTTCGCCGGCCACGACCGCACCAGCGGCGCCAGCTCGGCCCAGGTCGCGGCGTCGCCGACGTGCGCCTGCGCCAGGATCGCCCACGCGTGCGACGCCGGCATCCCGGCCGCCAGCCACGCCTGCAGCAGCGCCCGCCCGAACGCCGCCAGGCTCCCCCGGTCACAGCCCGCGATCAGCCGCTCCAGCTCCGGGTCGGCCGGGGCCACCATCGGCTGCGCGGCCGCCGACCCCTCGACGACGAGCGGCACCGCGACGCCGGGCGGGGCGGGGTCGCCCGGCGCCGGCTCCGGCGGCTCGGCCAGGCGCGAGCGGGTCAGCGCGCCGACCAGCCGGGCGGCCTCCTGCGGCGGCAGCGGCGTGCCCGCCGCCGAGCGGACCGGCGGCAGCAGCTCCGGCCGTGCCCACGCCGGCGGCTTCGCCCGGGCGAGCGGCGCCGGGCCGGCGGCGAGGAGGGCCGGGACCGCGGCGAGCGCGGCCGTCCCGAGCTCGCCGGCGATCTTGACGACGAGCGGCTCGTGCCCGGCCGCGGCGAGGTACCGCAGCGCGTCCTCGGCGTTCTGCCGGGCCTTGCCCGGGCGCCCGGCCGCGGCCGGGATCAGGGCCCGGGCCGCGGCCTCGGGGTGCCGCTCCAGCCACAGCCGGGCCCACAGCCGCGCCGACCCGAGGTGCCGCAGCCAGCCCGCGACCAGGGCGGCCGGCTCCGGCCCCCGCAACGGCAGCATCAGCAGGCCCAGCGCGTCGGGGCTGGTGCCGGCCAGCCCGGCGGCGAACGTCAGCGCGTCCAGCTCGAAGCGCGCGACCGCGACCCGCCCCACGTCGATGCGCTGGCGCAGCCGCAGGTAGGACTCCTTGCCGATCAGCGCCCGGGCCGAGGCGTCGGGGCCCTTCGCGATCAGCCAGGCCACCTGCGGCATGGTCAGGCTGCCGAGCGTGTTCGCCCCGGTGGCGGCCCGGTCCCAGCCGGGCTCCTCCAGCCCGTGGTCCAGCGCCGCGGCCCGCGCCAGCCACGCCTGCCGCTCCCCGGCGAGCCACGCCATGACGGTCATCGCGCCGGGCCCAGCCGGGCGGCCAGCTTGCGCAGGTGCTGCTCGACCTGGGCGCGGTCGTAGCCGCGCGCCACGACCACCAGGTCCGGCTCGTCGAGGGCCGCCCGGGCCGCGGCGCGCTCGGCCGGGTCGCCGTCGAGCAGGGCGTCCTGGGCGCGGCGCACGAGCCGGTCGATGCGGCCGGGCTCGTAGCCGCGCAGCACCGTGGTGAAGCCCGGCGCCTCGCCGCGGCGGGCGATGCGGTTGTCGAAGCGGGCCCCGGCGTGCCGGTCGAGGGCGGCGGCGATGTCGGCCTGCGACTGGCGCACGTCCAGCAGCTTGAGCACGGCGCGCCCGCCGGGCTCGAGGATCAGGTGCGGGCCGGAGGTCGCGGGCGGCACGGGCTCGTCCAGGACCACCTTGTCGATCGCGGACCAGGGGACGAGGCCGTCGCGCGTGGTGATGCCGTCGGCGCCGATGGCGAAGCGGAACGGGCGGAGCTCGTCGCGGACCAGCGCCGCGCCGAGGACGAGCGCGGCGAGCCCGCCGATCGCGAGGATCAGGCGGGCGCCGCTGCCGGAGCCCCAGGCGCAGGCCAGGGCGAGCAGGCCGAACACGACGACGAGAAGAGCAAAGCCGAGGGGCCGGCGTCTGCGCTGCAACTCCACGCCCGGGAACCTTACTCGGTGCGCAGCGCTCGCGCGGTGCTGGTGCGGGCCGCCCAGCCCGCCGGGAGCAGGGCGCCGGCCAGGGCGATGACGAGGCCGCCGAACGCCAGCGGGGTGAGGACGCTCAGGGAGTACACCTCGATGATGTGCTGCGGGAAGCGCGTCCCGGCGGCCGTGGCCATCCGCGGCAGGACCCAGTCGTGCAGCGCGATCCCGGCCGGCACCCCCACGATGCCTGCGACGAGGCCGATCCCGGCGACGGAGGTGAGCACCATCGCCACGCTCTGCCGCGGCCCCATCCCGAGCGCCTTGAACACGCCCAGCTCGTGCACCCGCTCCCGGGTGTCCAGCACCACCGTGTTGAGCACGCCGAGGCCGGCCACGGCGACGAGCATCAGGGTGAGCGTCCCGGCGAGGGTGTCCATGGCCACCACGGTCTCGCTGATCTCGGCCACGTTCACCTCGGCGTGGCCGTTGTCGCCCAGGGCGGCCTCGAGCCCCTTGGTGTACTGCGCCAGATCCGTTCCGTGCTGCACCAGGATCTCGAAGCGCTTCCCGCCCCGCGTGCCCGGCAGGTCCAGCGCGTCGAACGTGCGCGCGTCGGCGATGAGCCGGCGCCCGTCCGAGCTGAGGTCGAGGGCCTCGCCGACGATCGTGACCGTCGTGGACCGGCCGCCGGCGCTCACCGTCAGCGTGTCGCCGACCTTGACCCCGGCCGCGGCGAGGAACGCGCTGGGCACGACCACCTCGCCGGGGGCGGCGAACCAGCGGCCCGCGATCATTTCGTAGGAGGCCCAGGAGGCGTCGCCCTCGAACTCGACGATCTCGGTGGTGCCGGTGAGCCCGGCGACGGTCGCCTCGGCGTACCAGCTCGCGAAGTACCTGCCGGTGCCCGGCTGGGCCCGGATCGCCGCCTCGATCGCGGCCGGGTCCGGCTCCCCGGCCGGCCCGGACTCCGCCTCGCCGGGCGTGGGCGGGCGTCCGGCGTAGACCTCGACGTCGCCGGCCGTGCGCTTGTTCAGCGCGGTCTGCACCGCGCCGACGGACATCGCGAGCCCGGTCCCGAAGGTCACGCCGAGCGCGCCCAGGGCGACCGCCGCGGCGATCGTCGCCGAGCGGCCGGGGCGGGTGAACGGGTTGGCCAGGCCCAGGCTCACCGGGCGGGGCAGCGGCAGCCGGCCCAGCACGTGCCGCGCGAGCCGCCCGCGGCCCAGCGACGGGGTGCGGCCGACCGCGAGGGCGTCGACCGTGCGCAGCCGCCCGGCCCGCAGCGCCGGCACGAACGCGGTGAGCGCGACCGCGGCCAGGGCCGCGAGCGGGACGGCCACGGACACCCACCAGTCGACGGTGTGCACGCCGGTGCCGAACGCCTCGCCCTCGTCGTCGAGGATCGGCACCGCCGCGAGGTTGCCCAGCGGCACGCCGATGAGCGCGCCGATCGCGGCCGGGATGAGCGCCTGCATGACGTAGGCGCGCACGACCCGGGCCGGGCTGTAGCCCAGCGCCTTGAGGATGCCGATGCGCCGGGTGGCCGAGCCGACCGCGCCGCTGACCACGATGCCGATGATGAGCACCGACATCACCAGGCCGAGCACGCCGAACGCGGTCACGAACGGGGCGAAGGTGGCGGCCACCTTCTCGGTGTCGAACTTGACCGTCAGGTAGGAGGCGGCGCCCTGCATCGCGCCGTCGGGCACGGTGGCGGCGATCGCCTTCCTCCCGGCGGTGATGTCGGCGTCGGTGGCCGACTTCGCGAGGCGGTACGACATCTGGAACCCGCCCTTGCCGGCCGGCGTCATCGCGGTGACCGTCGCCGGGAGTGCCCACGCGGCGCCGGTCCGGCCGACCGAGCGGGCCAGCCCGACGATGGTCAGCGTCGGGGCGCCCGGGGCGTCGTCGTAGCGCAGCTGGTCGCCGACGGAGAACGGCGCCTCGGCGCCGGCCCAGACGATCTCGCCGGGGCCGGTGGCGTAGCGGCCGGCGGTGAGCTCGAGGCGGTCGAGGCCGGTGCCGGGATCGGGGCGCCCCACGATGGTGGCCGAGGGCAGCGTGATCCCCGCCGGGAGGTGCTGGGCGCTCCGGACGAGCGTCGGGGCGAGCTCGACGGTCGGGAAGGGCCCGCCGGCCTCGGTCACCCCGGCCGCCTGCCGCGTGGCGGCGAGCTGGCCGGCGGTCACCTTGGCCGCGTCGAACTGAGCGGTGAGGTGGGCGCCGTGCTGGCGCTGGAACGCCTCGGCGAACGGCGCCGAGGCGGCCACGAGCAGCCCGACGGCGAGGACGGACGCGGTCACCGCGAGCAGCGTCGTGAGCGCCATGACGACGGTCTGCACGCGGCGCCGGCCGACTCCGGAGCGCACCACGCGGCCCAGACCCCCGCTCATGCCGTCACCTCCGCAAGCTCCGGCGCCGGCATGAGGGGACTGTGTCCATGATGAGCGGCCCCTCCGCTTCGCTCCGGACCGCTCATGCCGCCACCCCCGTGGCGAGCCGGCCGTCGACGAGCGAGATGGTCCGGGTGGCGCAGGCCTCGGCCAGCGCGAGGTCGTGGGTGACGAGCAGCAGGGTCTGGCCGTCGCGGTTGAGCTCGGTGAGCAGCCGGCGCACCTCCTGCCCGGAGGCGGTGTCCAGGGCTCCGGTGGGCTCGTCGGCCAGCAGCAGCGGCGGCCGGTTCATGAGCGCCCGGGCGACCGCGACCCGCTGCCGCTCGCCGCCGGAGAGCCGGCCCGGGAAGGCCTTCGCGTGGCGGGCGACGCCGAGGTACTCCAGCAGCTCCTGCGCGCGCTTGAGCGCCGGGCCCCGGCCGGTGCCGGACAGCTGGGCGGGCAGCAGGACGTTGTCGAGCACGGTGAGGTCGTCGAGCAGGTTGAAGAACTGGAAGACCATGCCGATGCGGGTGCGGCGGTACTGCGCCGAGGCCGCCTCCGACAGCCGGTCGACCCGCACCCCGTCCACGCTCACCGCGCCGCTCGTCGGCCGGTCCAGCCCCGCGATGAGGTTGAGCAGCGTCGACTTGCCGCTGCCGGAGGGCCCCAGCACCGCGAGGGCCTCCCCGCGCCGCACCCGCAGGCTGAGCCCGTCCAGGGCGGCGGTCCCGCCCTCGTACTGCTTCGTCACATCGTCGAACGCGATGAGCACACCTGATTCGGTCATGCCGCGAACGCTAGGGCGGCACCGGGCACGGCCACGTCGGCCGCCGTGCGGGTTTCGGGTCGGCATCAGGGCGTACGGCCGCCGGCGTCATCATTGCGATGTACGCACCGGTCCCGACGCGCTGCGGCCCGACCGTGGGCCAGACTGGGCGGGTGGACCTCCGGCAACTGTCTCGACGCGGATGGCGGGCCGCGGTGGCCTGGCTGCGGGTGGTCACCCCGGGTCAGACCCGCCTGACGCCCTGGGCCTGGGCCGCCGACATCATCCTCGCGCTGGTGCTCGCCGCCGGCGCGGTCAACGGCGCCGCCGAACCCCTCCACCAGGATCGACCGGGCCCGATCATCGTGTACGGCCCGTTCGACCGGGTCCCGCAGCCGCCCGACGCGCCCGCGTTCCCGCCCCCGCCGCCGGACCAGCAGCCGGCCGGGGCGCTGCTGATCGTGGCCGCGCTCACCGCCCTGCCGCTGGCCACCCGGCGCCGCTGGCCGCTCGCGTCGTTCCTGGTCATCGCCGTGTGCGCGTTCCGGGTGTTCCGGATGGACGCCGATCCCACGTGGAGCGTGGCCGCGGCCCTCGTCGCCGCCTACAGCGCCCCGATGTACTCCCGCTACCGCAACCTCGCCCTGGCCAGCGTCGTGGTCGCGGGCGCGCTCGCCGTCAGCAACCTGCGGGAGAACCTGCCGGACGTGCCGCAGGGCCTGGTCCTGTTCCTGATGCTCGCCTCGGTCGGGCTGGCCGCGAACGCCCTGCACACCTGGCGGGTGCGGGCCCGCACCGCCGAACGCGAGCAGGAGGTCGCGGCCCGGCTCGCGGTGGAGCGCGAACGGGCCCGGCTCGCCCGCGAGCTGCACGACATCGTCACGCACAACGTGAGCGTGATGGTCGTGCAGGCCGGCGCGGCCCGCAAGGTCATGGACGCGCGGCCGGACCAGGCGAAGGAGGCGCTGCTGGCGGTCGAGTCCGGGGGCCGGGCCGCGCTCACCGAGCTGCGGCAGGTCATCGGCCTGCTCACCATCGACGCCGACGGCGAGGACCTCGCCCCGCAGCCGGGCCTGGAGCAGCTGGAGACCCTGGTCGCCCGGGTGCGCGAGACCGGGGTGCCGGTCACCCTCGCCGTCGCCGCGCCCGGCGTGCCGCCCGGGGTCGGGCTGGCCGCGTACCGGGTCGTGCAGGAGGCGCTCACCAACGCGGTCAGGCACGCGGCCGGCGCCGGGGTCGACGTCGTCGTGACGGCCGACGGGCGGACGCTGCGCGTCGACGTGGCCGACACCGGGGGCGAGCCGGTGCCGGGGGCCGCCGGCAGCGGGCGCGGCCTGGCCGGGCTGCGCGAACGCCTCGCCGTCCACGGCGGTACGCTCACCGCCGCCCCGCGCCCGACGGGCGGGTTCCGGGTCGTGGCCGAGATTCCGCTGGGGGCTTCCTCGTGACGGCACCGCTGCGCGTGGTCATCGCGGACGATCAGGCGCTGGTGCGCACCGGGTTCCGGATGATCCTCACCGCCGACGGCATCGACGTGGTCGCCGAGGCCGCCGACGGGGCCGAGGCGGTCGAGGCGGTCCGGCGCACCCGGCCCGACGTGGTGCTCATGGACGTGCGGATGCCCGCGATGGACGGCCTCGAGGCGACCCGGCGCATCCTCGGGGGCGAGCCCGCCGCCGCGCCCCGGGTCGTCATCCTCACCACGTTCGACCTGGACCGGTACGTGTACGCGGCCCTGTCCGCCGGCGCGTCCGGGTTCCTGCTCAAGGACGTGAGCCCCGAGCAGCTCGTGGCGGCCGTGCGCCTGGTGCGGGCCGGGGACGCGCTGCTCGCCCCGGCGATCACGCGGCGGCTCATCGAGCGGTACGCGGCCCGCGACGCGCGCACCGCGACCCTGCACCGCGACCTGTCGGCGCTGACGCCGCGCGAGATCGAGGTGCTGACGCTGCTGGCCCGCGGGCTGAGCAACGCCGAGCTGGCCGGGAGCCTGTTCCTGTCGGACGCCACGGTGAAGACGCACGTGGCCCGGATCCTGTCCAAGCTCGGGCTGCGCGACCGGGCCCAGGCGATCGTGGTGGCCTACGAGACCGGGCTCGTCACGCCGGGAACTTCGGGGCCGGTGGGCGGCTGAGGGTTCTGCCGATGCCGAGGTTCAACGCGCCTCGAGCTGTACGTAGTCGAGGTCACCCGCGTAGTAGTCGCAGCCGACGTCGACCTGGTCGCAGCTCGTCTTGCCGCCGATCGACAGCGGCCAGCCGTTGGCGATGAAGCCGGTCCAGCCGGGCTTGCGCGCCTCGGTGCGCCCGTCGACGACCAGCGCCAGCCCGTCCCGGGTGCGCTCGCAGCGCACGGTGTGCCAGTCCCCGTCGTTGAGCCGGGTCTTCGAGGAGACGATCAGCGAGCCGTGGTCGCCGCGGAACAGGCACTGCGCGATGCCGCTGGGGATCTGCAGCTTGAAGTTCCCGCCCTCGACGGTGGCCTGGCCCTTCTGCACGATGTTGCCGAAGTGGTACTGCGTGCGCAGCCGGACGGTCACCGCGAAGTCCCGGTTGCCGGGGTTGAGCTCGGCCGCGCTGGTCACGGTCGCCAGGTGGCGCGGGTGGGTCGGCGGGGTGTCGGGCTCGAGGCGGGTGAAGCGGTAGCCGGTCGCGCCCCGCACCGCGACGCCCGTCTGCACCTCGGAGCCGACGGTGCCGTCGAGGGCGTGGCCGGAGCTGTCGGCCATCGTGCGCGCGCCCGGGCCCTCGTTCAGGTCGTAGCGGGCCACGACGTGCCCCGCGGGGCCCTCGGTGACGGCGCCGGCCCCGGCGGCGGTGGCCACGAGGGTCGCCGCGGTGGTGAAGGTGACGGCGACGGCGTACCGCCCTCGACTGCGCATGGAGTCCCCCGCTCGATCGTGATGCGGTTCATCCTAATTGCCCGAAACATCCGCTGATGCGGACATTGAGCGAGTCGCGCGATGCCCGATCATGGAGGCGTGCGACGCATCGAGCTCCACCGTGATGACGTGACGCTGTCCGGCCTCGTCGGCGGCGATCCCGGCGCCCCGCCGGTCCTGCTGCTGCACGGCCTGGCCGGCTCGGCCGAGGAGCTGCGCCCGACGGCCGCGGCCCTGGTTGCGGCGTGCCGCGTCGTCGTGCTCGACCAGCGCGGCCACGGCCACAGCACCCGCCGCCCCGCGGACCTGTCCCGCCGCGCCTTCGTCGCCGACGCCGCCGCGGCCGTCGAGCAGCTCTGCGGCGGCGGCCCGGTCGCCGTGGCCGGGCAGTCGATGGGCGGGCACACGGCGATGCTGCTGGCGGCGTGGTACCCGCACCTCGTCGGCGGCCTCGTGATGCTGGAGGCGGGCGTGGGCGGCGCGGAGCCGGGCGACGACTACCCGGCGCGCCTGGGCCGCTGGTTCGCCGCGTGGCCGGTGCCGTTCGCCTCGCGTGCGGCGGCGGTGGAGCACCTCGGCGCCACGCCGACGGCGCACGCGTGGGCCGCGGACCTCGCCGAGGGCGAGGACGGCCTGCGCCCCCGGTTCGACGCCGACGTGATGGAGGCGGCGATCGCGCCGGTCGCGGCCGTGGCACGCTGGGACGAGTGGCGCTCGATCACGGCCCCGACGCTGCTGGTCCGCGGCGAGCGCGGCACCTGCCCGCCGGCCGGGGACGAGCGCATGCGCGAGCTGCGGCCGGAGGTGGGCTACGCGGTGATCGAGGGCGCGGGCCACGACGCCCACCTGGACCAGCCCGCCGCGTGGCTGACCCTGCTCCGGGGCGCACTCGGCGGCATGGTATAAAAATACCAGTACAGAAATACCGCACCGGGAGAGGGAAACTGTCGTGATCGAGCTCAAGTCCGCCGAGGAGATCGGCCGGATGGCGGTGACCGGCCAGTTCGTCGGCGAGCTGCTCGCCGAGCTGCGCGGTGTCGCCGCGGTCGGCGTCAACCTGATGGACATCGAGCACCACGCCCGCCGCCGGATCAAGGAGCGCGGCGCCGAGTCCTGCTACTGGGACTACGCCCCCTCGTTCGGCCGCGGCCCGTTCCGCAACGTGCTGTGCCTGTCGGTGAACGACGCGGTGCTGCACGGGCTGCCGCACGACTACGTCCTGCGCGACGGCGACCTGCTCAGCATCGACATGGCGGTCGGCATCGACGGCTGGGTGGCCGACTCCGCGCTCTCGTGCATCGTCGGCACCCCCGACCCGGCCGACGAGAGGCTCATCGAGGCCACCGAGGTCGCGCTGGAGGCGGCGATCAAGGCGGCCCAGCCCGGCGGCCGGCTCGGCGACATCTCCGCCGCGATCGGCGAGGTCGCCCACGGCTACGGCTACCGCGTCAACAACGAGTTCGGCGGCCACGGCATCGGCCGGACCATGCACGAGGCCCCGCACGTGGCGAACAACGGCCGCGCCAAGCGGGGCATGAAGCTCGAGCCGGGCCTGACGATCGCCATCGAGCCGTGGCTGTGCCGGTCGACGGACCGGATCAAGTACGACGACGACGGCTGGACGATCCGCTCGGCCGACGGCTCCCGCACCGCCCACTCCGAGCACACCGTGGCCATCACCGCCTCGGGCGCCCAGGTCCTGACCCGCCGGCCGGCCTGAGACGGGCCGGGCTTCCGGCGCGGCACCCCCGCCGACCGCAACGACGGCCGGCCCACGAACGGCGGCGCCCGGTCGACGGTCAGCTACCCGGCGGCGGGCGCGTGGGGCCCCGTCCGGCGCTGGGCGCGATCACCGCTGTCGTGAGGTTCGGGCGCTCCGGCTCCCCGCCGGAGCGCCCGTTCACTTCTGGGCCGCGATCTGGATCAGGTTGCCGCAGGTGTCGTCGAACACCGCAGTGGTCACCGGCCCCATGTCGGTCGGCGGCTGGGTGAACACCACGCCGGCGGCGACCAGCCGGTCGTACTCGGCCTGGACGTCCTCGACCGCGAAGGACGTCCAGGGGATCCCGTCGTTGACGAGGGCCTCGCGGAACGGCGCGACGGCCGGGTGCCCGGAGGGCTCGAGGACGAGCTCGACCCCGTCGGGCTGGTCGGCGGAGACGACGGTGAGCCAGCTGACGCCGTCGCCCATGGGGATGTCGGTCTTCTTCACGAAGCCGAGGATCTCGGTGTAGAAGCGCAGGGCCGCGGCCTGGTCGGTCACGAACACGCTCGCCAGGTTGATTCGGATCGTCACCCCGACAGCATAGGCAAGTCGCGGCTTGCCTATCAAGCCCGGCACACTTCCGATGCATGACGACACCGTTCACACTGACGTTCGACTGCGCCGCGCCGGGCGCGCTGGCCGCCTTCTGGTGCGAGGCCCTCGGCTACGTCCCGGCCGCCCCGCCCGCCGGGTTCGACAGCTGGGAGCAGTGGCTGATCCGCTTCGAGGTGCCCGAGGACGAGTGGGACGACGGCGCCGCGATCGAGGACCCGAGCGGCGCCGGCCCGCGAATCTCGTTCCTGAAGGTGCCGGAGCCCAAGCGCGCGAAGAACCGCATCCACGTCGACGTGCAGGTCGGCGGCGGCCGGGCGACCCCGTGGGAGGAGCGCTGGCCGAAGGTCCGCGCCAAGGCCGACCGGCTGATCGCGGCCGGCGCGACCGAGCAGGCCGTGTTCGACCTCGAGGGCCGCCCCGACCACGTCGTGCTCCTCGACCCGGAGGGCAACGAGTTCTGCGTCGTGTGAACGTCATCCGCCCGAAGCCCTTCCGGTAGACGCCCGCCACTGCCGGGTCGGGGTCGGGTCCGTGACGATCACTCGCCGGGCCTGCCGGGCAAGGACCGCACCGGCTGGGCGACGGCGGTGCCGCTGACCCGGCTGGGCGGGCCGAGCGTCCACGAACCGCGAGCGACGACCCGGCCCACGCTCCTACGAGACGGTGCAGGCGGCGCCGTTCAGGGTGAAGGACGCCGGGCGCGGGTTCGCGCCGGTGTACGCGTTGAAGCCGGCCGAAAGCGACGCGCCCGGGGCCAGGGTGCCGTTCCACGCCTCGCTCTTCGCGGTCACCGCCGCGCCCGACTGCGTCCACGTCGCCGACCAGCCCTGGGACACCTTCTGGTTGCCCGGGAAGGTGAAGCCCAGCGTCCAGCCGTTGATCGTGGTGCTGCCCGTGTTCTTCACCGACACGGTGCCGGTGAAGCCGCCGCCCCAGTCGTTCACCGAGTACGTCACGGCGCACGCGGCCGGCGGCGGTGTGGTCGGCGGTGTGGTCGGCGGCGGTGTGGTCGTGGCCGGCGGTGTGGTCACCGTCGCCGCGGCCGAGGCCGGGCCCGTGCGGCCCGCCGAGTCGACCGCCACCACGGTGTAGGACGTCGTCGTGTTCGGGGCCAGGCCGGTCAGCTGGTACGACGTCGACGCGACCGTCGCCAGCAGCATGTCGGCACGGTAGACGCGGTAGGACACCGCGGCCGTGCCCGTCGCGGGGGCGGTCCAGGTCAGGGTGGCCGAGGTGCTGGTCACGGCCGAGACCGCGGGGGTGCCCGGCTGTCCCGGCCCGCTCGGCGGGGGCGTCGTGGCATAGGTCAGGCCGTAGCCGTAGGCGAACAGCGGGGTCTTGCCGTCGCCGTCGTTGATCGGCTCCTGCGACGCGGACCGCATCCACGTCATCGGCAGCCTGCCCGTCGGCGCGTAGTCGCCGAAGAGCAGGCTGGCCACGCCGGCGCCCTCGGTGCCGGGCAGCCACGCGGCGAGCAGGCCGCTCCAGTCCGGCAGCTGCGCGGCGATGTCCAGCGGGCGGCCGGAGACCAGCACGACCACCACGGGCACGCCGGAGGCCTTGAGCGTGTCGAGGGTCGCGAGGTCGGTCGAGTCGAGGCCGAGCGAGTTCGGGCGGTCGCCCTGGCCCTCGGCGTAGGGCGTCTCCCCGATCACCGCGACGGCGACGTTGTAGCTGCGGTCGATGCCGGAGCCCGACGCGTTGTACGTCACCGTCGCCGACGACCCGGCCGAGGCGCGGATGCCCTGCAGGATCGTGGTGCCCGGCGTCGTGTTGCCGGACGCGCCCTGCCAGCTGACGGTCCAGCCGCCGCTCTGCAGCCCGATGTTGTCGGCGCTCTTGCCGGCCACGAAGATCTTGCCACTCCTGGCCAGCGGCAGCACCCCGGTGTTCTTGAGCAGCACCTGCGACTCGCGCACGGCCTGCCGGGCGACGCCGCGGTGCGCGGTGCCGCCGACAGTGCCGGTCAGCGTCCGGTCGGCGAACGGGTGCTCGAAGAGCCCGAACTCCAACTTCTTCGTGAGGATCCGGCGCACCGCGTCGTCGATGCGGGCCGTGGTGACCCGCCCCGCCTGGACCTCGCCGCGCAGCACGTCGATGAACTGCTTCCACGCGCTCGTCACCATCACCATGTCGATGCCCGCGTTGACCGCCCGGCGGACCTCGGAGGCGGTGAAGCCCTCGCCGCCCTCGATCTGGTCGATGCCGTTCCAGTCGGACACGACGAACCCGTCGAAGCCCAGCTCGCCCTTCAGCATGCCGTTGAGCAGGTAGTCGTCGCCGTGCAGCTTCTGTCCGTTGCACGAGGAGAAGGAGACCATCACCGAGGCGACGTGCCGGCGGATCGCCTCCTGGAACGGGGGCAGGTGCACGGCCCGCAGCTCCGCCTCGGAGATCTGGGTGTCGCCCTGGTCGACGCCGCCGGTGGTGCCGCCGTCGCCGACGTAGTGCTTGGCCGTGGCGAGCACCCCGCCGGACTGGTATCCGTCGATGATCGTCGCCATCGACACGGGCAGCTCGGGCTTCTCGGCGAACGACTCGTAGGTGCGGCCCCAGCGGTCGTTGCGCGCCACGCACAGGCAGGGCGAGAACGTCCAGTGCACGCCGGTGCCCTTGACCTCCTCCGCGGTGGCCCGGCCGACCTGCTGGGCCAGGGCGGGGTCGCGGGTGGCGCCGAGGCCGACGTTGTGCGGGAAGATCGTGGCGCCGACGACGTTGTTGTGCCCGTGCACCGCGTCGGAGCCGTAGAGGATCGGGATCTTCAGCGGGGTGGCGAGGGCGCCGCGCTGGAAGGTGTCGGTCATGTCGGCCCAGGCGCTTGCGGTGTTCGGCGAGGGTGCGGAGCCGCCGCCGGAGAGGATCGAGCCGAGCCGGTAGCCGGTGACGTCGGCGGCGGTCGCGGAGCCGCGCTCGGCCTGGGTCATCTGCCCGAGCTTCTCGTCGAGGCTCATCCGCGCCATCAGGTCCGCGACCCGCTACGCGACGGGCAGGCTCGGGTCGAGGTAGGGCTCGGCGGCCGCGGCCGGCAGCACGCCGACGAGCGTGGCGGCGGCGACCGCGGCGGCGAGGGCGGCGATGACGGCTGGGCGGCGCACGCCCCGGACAGTAGGCCGGGGGTACGACAGTTTCCGCCGGTCGATCGGCCGAGCCCTGAACGCACAGCTCAGGACGATGGTGACGGTGTAACGTTCAGCGACCCCCGGCGAGACGGCGAGGCGGGGCCTACGCATCGCGGCGCACCAGGAGCAGCCAGCCGAGCAGCAGTGCGCCCAGCGCCCACAGCCCGAGCACCCCGAGCCCGGCCCAGGGCCCGATCGGCAGCGCCGCCAGGTCCTTCGTGGCCTGCACGGCGGCGCCGGCGGTCCCCGGGCCGAGCTGGTCGAGCCGCCGCGACCACGTCTTGTCGGTGACCGCGCGGGCGACGATCGGCCACGCGTACAGCAGCGCCAGCACGATCCCGGCCGCCCCCGCCGGGCTGCGCACCGCCGCGGCCAGGCCGAGCGCGAGCAGCGCGACGAGCTCGAGGTACAGCACCGACCCGAGCACCGGCCGCCACACGAACGCGTGCGCGGGCAGCAGCGCCCGGCCCGCGAGCACGGACCCGGCGACGCCCGCGACCGCCGCGGCCGAGCTGGTCGCGAGCAGCACCAGCGCCTTGGCCGCCAGCAGCCGGGTGCGCCCGGGCACGGCGGCGAGACTGACCCGCATCATGCCGGTGGTGTACTCGTTGCCGATCACCAGCGCCGCCAGGATCGCGACCACGGCCTGCCCGAGCTGGACCCCCGTCAGCGAGACCTTCGCCAGATCGGCGGTGCACCCGGCCCGGCACGACACGGCCGCCGCCGCGAGCGCGCTCAGCGCGATCGTGGCCGCCGCGACCCCCACCAGCAGCCACCAGCTGCCCGGCGACGTGCGCAGCTTGGTCCACTCGGCGTGCAGGGCGGTCCTCATGCGTCCCTCCGCCGCAGCCGGTACCCCGCGCCGCCCAGCACCACCGCGACCCACACGACGAGCACGGCCAGGCCACCCCACGCCGGCAGCGGGAAGTACCCGTCCGCGGGCGAGTAGACGTTGTCGACCTGGGCCCAGCGCGGCTCGCTCTGCTGCAGCGCGAACGCCGCGGCCGGGGTCACCCGCAGCAGCCAGTCGCTCGCGCGCAGCGGCAGCACCGTGACCGACAGCAGATAGGGCAGCACGATCACGACGATCGAGACGGTGACCGCGGTGACGCCCTTGCGCAGCAGCGCCCCGAACCCGGCCGCGAGCGCCGCGCACAGGGCCAGCAGCAGCGCGGTGCCGGCCACGACCCGCGCCTGGGTCGCCGCCGGGGCGTAGGCGACCGCCGCCCCGTTGCCGCGCAGCACCCCCGGCCCGAAGGCGACCACGACCGCGGCCGCGGCCAGCCCGAGCCCGAACACGGCCCCGCCCAGCACGAGGGCCTTGGCGGTGAGCAGGTGCAGCCGTCGCGGGGCGGCGGCGAGCGAGGTGCGGATCAGGCCGCGGCGGTACTCCCCCGCGACGAACACGGCCCCGACCACCACGACGAACATCAGCCCGGGGAAGGTCCCGGCGAGCGTCTGGCTGATCGTCACGCTGCCCCCGGCCGCGCCCGAGACGGCGGGCGCGATGTCCCCGGAGCCGGTCACCGTCCAGCCGTCCGCGGTCGGCGCGGCGCCCGTCCGCGGCCCGTCCGAACGTGCCCGCGCGCCGTCCGGCGCACCCGCTCCGCCGGGCGCACCCGCTCCGCCGGGCGCGCCGGTTCCGCCGGGCGCGCCGGTTCCGCCGGGCGCGCCGGTTCCGGCCGGCTCCGGCGCCCCGCCGCCCGGGCCTTCCCAGTCCGCCGAGAAGGTGCCGGTCGTCGCCGGATGCTCGAACGTGCCGGTGGCGGTGCTCGGCGCGCCGGAGACGCCGGAGAGCACGACGGACTCGTTGACCTGCTCGGAATACTGCGGCGAGGTCGCGAACATCCCGGCCGTGACGGTCGCCGGCAGTCCGGGCAGCCGGGCCGAGCCGACCGCCACCCACGCCGTGCCGTCGGCGGACCGCTCGGCCGTGACGGTGTCACCGGCGCGGGTCAGGCGCAGCCACACCGGCTGCGGCCTGACCCGCGCGCCCGCGTCGACGCCCTCGTCGTGCACGTAGTTCCACTGCAGCCGCACCCCGTGCTCGCCGGTCAGCATCACCGCCGCGTACGCGGAGCCGGCCGCCGTCCCGTCCTTGATCATCAGGCCGGCCTTGGCCCACGGTGCGAGCCCGTCGCGGGTGTTCGCGCCGTCGAACGTCGGCAGCCGCCCGGTGAGGTCCGCGACCCGGGCGGTGATGCTGCCGTCGCCGGTGAGGGTGCGGTGGACGTAGGTGAACTGGTCGGCGACCGCCTGCCCTTCGGGCCCGTGCGCCGGGGTGCAGTCGGACACATCGCAGGAGCCGGCGCGGCTGGGCGTGAGGCCGAGCGCGAGGATGACCGCGGCCCCGGCGAGCAGGCCGAGCACCCAGCCGCGCACGGTGCGCAGCTTCGTCCATTCGGCGTGCAGGAGGCGTGCGAAGGTCATCGCGCCTCCCCGGGGGCCGCGGCGCGGAACTCGACGGCGTCGCGGGTCAGGCCGAGGTAGGCGTCCTCGAGCGTGGCGCGGTGCGGGGAGACCTCGGAGAACGGCACGCCCGCCGCGCTCAGCCGCGCGATGACCTCCTCGGCGGCCACGCCGGTGACCGTGAGGGTGCCGTCGCCGTCGGGCAGGACGGATTCGGCGTGCTCGCGCAGCACACCCGAGGCCCGGTCGATCGCGGAGGAGCGCACGACGATCCTGCCGTTGGCGGCCCCGGCCAGCAGCTCGGCCACGCCCGCGTCGGCGATGACGCGCCCGCGGCCGACCACGACCACGTGGTCCGCGACCCCCTGCAGCTCGCTCATGAGGTGGCTGGAGACGAGCACCGCCCGGCCCTCGCCGGCCAGGTCGCGCAGGAACGTGCGCATCCAGATGATGCCCTCGGGGTCCATCCCGTTGAACGGCTCGTCGAGCATCAGCGCGGGCGGGTCGCCGAGCAGCGACGCGGCGATCCCGAGCCGCTGGCGCATGCCGAGGCTGAAGCCGCCCGCCCGACGCCGCCCGACGCCGCCGAGCCCGGCCAGCTCCAGCACCTCGTCGGCGCGGCGGCCCGGCAGGCCCTGCGAGTGGGCGAGCCACAGCAGATGGTTGCGGGCGGTCCGGCCCGGCTGCAGCGCCGCGGCGTCCAGCAGCGAGCCGAGGTGGCACAGGGGCCGGGCGAGGCCACGATACGGCCGCCCGCCGACGAGCGCGCGCCCCGCCTCGGCCGCGTCGAGCCCGAGGATCACGCGCATGGTGGTCGACTTCCCGGCCCCGTTCGGCCCGACGAACCCGGTGACGCGCCCGGGCCGCACGGTGAACGTCATGCCGTCGAGGGCCAGGGCCGGGCCGAACCGCTTGCGCAGCCCTTCGACGGTGATGGTGGCGTCATGCATGGCTCCGGTTCTACGCGGCGGGCGGTGACGGCCCGGTGTCATCGGGTGTCACCGCGCTGACACCGGCGGCCTGGCATCGTGGACGCATGCGCGTGCTCGTCGTGGAGGACTTCGAGATCCTGGCCCGGACCATCGGCGCCGGCCTGCGCCGCGAGGGCCTGGCCGTGGACGTGGTCCTCGACGGGGCCGAGGCGCTGGAGAAGCTGGCGGTGACGCGGTATGACGTCGTCGTCCTCGACCGCGACCTGCCCGGCGTCCCCGGCGACACGGTGTGCCGGCGCATCGTCGAGCGCCATCAGGCCAGCCGGGTGCTCATGCTGACCGCTGCGGGCACCGTCCGCGACCGGGTCGAGGGCCTCGGCCTCGGCGCCGACGACTACCTGCCCAAGCCGTTCGACTTCGACGAGCTCGTGGCCCGCGTCCGCGCCCTCGCCCGCCGCCCGACCATGGCCCTGCCGCCGGTGCTGACCGTCGGCGACCTGACCCTGGACCCGGCCCGGCACGCCGCCACCCGCGACGGGCGGCGGCTGGAGCTGAGCCCGAAGGAGTTCGGCGTGCTGGAGTGCCTGATGGCCGCCGGCGGCCGCCCGGTCTCCGCCGAGGAGCTGCTCGAGCGGGTCTGGGACGAGGCGGCGGACCCGTTCACGACCGCGGTGAAGACGACGGTCCGGCGGCTGCGGGGGCGTCTGGGCGACCCGCCCGTCATCCACACCGTGCGCGAGGCCGGCTACCGGGTCGGCCCGGCATGAGGTGGCGCATGGAGTGGCTCATGGAGTGGCTGATGCACTGGCTCACGAACCGGCGCACGCATTGGCGCTGGACGGTCCGCCGCCAGCTGACGTTCCTCTACGCGGGCCCCTTCCTGGTGTCCGGCTTCGTGCTCCTGCTCATCCCGCTGCTCGGCTCGAAGGTGTCGGTGCCCGCCGGCGACGGTCCGGCTCCGCTGAGCGGCATCGAACCGGAGCAGACGGGCCCGTTCGTCAAGCTCGTGGTGTTCTCGATGTTCTCCATGCTGGTCATCGCGATCGTCCTGGGCTGGCAGATCTCGGGCCTGTTCCTGCGCCCGCTGCGACTCATGATCGACACGGCCCGGGACATCTCCGCCACGAACCTGCATCGCCGGCTCGGCGAGATGGGCCGTAGCGACGAGTTCGCCGAGCTGGCCGGGACCCTCGACGATCTGTTCGCCCGCCTCGAGGCGTCCTTCGCGGCCCAGCGCCGGTTCGTCGCGAACGCCTCGCACGAGCTGCGCACGCCGCTGACGGCCCAGCGTGCCCTGCTCCAGGTGACCCTCGCCGATCCCGAGGCCTCCCCCGCCGACCTGCGCGCGGCCGCCCGCGAGGTGCTGGCGCTGGGCGAGAGCCAGGCGAGGCTGATCGACTCGCTGCTGACCCTGGCGACGGGCGAGCAGGGCGTGGAGCACGCGCTGCCGCTGGACCTGGCCGACGTGGCCCGCCGCGTCCTGGCCGACCGCCCGTTCGAGGGTCTGACGCTGGACGCGAGCCTGGGCGCGGCCCCGGCGACGGGCGCCGCGGACCTGGTGGAGAGCCTGGTCGCGAACCTCGTCGACAACGCCGTGAAGCACAACGTGCCGGGCGGCACGGTGACGGTCACGACCGGCGTGACCGGGGGCCGCGCGAGGCTGAGCGTGCAGAACACCGGCGCCGTCGTGCCGGAGGACGAGCTGGACCGTCTCTTCCAGCCGTTCCAGCGCCTCGGCGTCCAGCGCGTCCGCACCACGAAGGACGGCTACGGCCTCGGGCTGGCCATCGTCCGCGCCATCGCGACCGCGCACCACGCCGACCTGACCGCGACCGCACCACCCGGCGGCGGCCTGCTCGTGACCGTCACGTTCCCCTGATTCGACCGCGACGGCGATGGGCCGCCGGCGCTCCGGGCCGGGAACGCGGCGACGGCGCTCACGCCAGCGTCACGGACGCGGCGGCGCTCACGCCAGCGTCACGTATGCGGCCAGGTGCTCGCCCGTGAGCGTGGAGCGGGCCTTCACGAGGTCCGCGGGGGTGCCCTCGAAGACGACCGTGCCGCCGTCGTGGCCCGCGCCGGGGCCGATGTCGATGATCCAGTCGGCCGAGGCCATCACGGCCAGGTGGTGCTCGATGACGATCACCGACTTGCCGGCGTCGACGAGGCGGTTGAGCAGGCCCAGCAGCTGCTCCACGTCGGCGAGGTGCAGGCCGGTGGTCGGCTCGTCGAGGACGTACACGCCGCCCTTCTCGGCCATGTGGATCGCGAGCTTCAGGCGCTGGCGCTCGCCGCCGGAGAGGGTGGTCAGGGGCTGGCCGAGGCTGAGGTAGCCGAGGCCGACGTCGGCGAGGCGGGACAGGATCGTGTGCGCCGCCGGGATGCGCGACTCGCCCGCCGCGAAGAACTCGTGCGCCTCCGTCACCGGCATCGCGAGGACCTCGGCGATGTTGCGGCCGCCGAGGCGGTACTCCAGCACCGACGCCTGGAAGCGCTTGCCCTCGCACTCCTCGCAGATCGTGGCGACGCCGGCCATCATCGCCAGGTCGGTGTAGATGACGCCGTTGCCGTTGCAGTTCGGGCAGGCGCCCTCCGAGTTCGCGCTGAACAGGGCCGGCTTCACCCCGCCCGCTTTCGCGAAGGCCTTGCGGATCGGGTCGAGCAGGCCGGTGTACGTCGCCGGGTTGCTGCGCCGCGAGCCGCGGATCGCGCTCTGGTCGACGGAGACGACGCCGGCGCTCTTCGGGACGGAGCCGTGGATGAGCGAGCTCTTGCCGGAGCCGGCCACGCCGGTGACGACCACGAGCACGCCCAGCGGGATGTCCACGTCCACGTCGCGAAGGTTGTGGGTGTTCGCGCCCCGCACTTGCAGGAAACCGGAAGGCTTGCGGAACTGCGGCCGCAGTCCGGCTCGATAGTCCAGGTGACGGCCGGTCAGGGTACCGCTGCGGCGCAGTCCTTCGACGGTGCCCTCGAAGCACACCGTGCCGCCGGAGCCGCCCGCGCCGGGGCCGAGGTCGACGACGTGGTCGGCGATCGCGATCGTCTCCGGCTTGTGCTCGACCACGAGCACGGTGTTGCCCTTGTCGCGCAGGCGCTGGAGCAGGCCGTTCATGCGCTGGATGTCGTGCGGGTGCAGGCCGACGGTCGGCTCGTCGAAGATGTACGACACGTCCGTGAGCGACGACCCGAGGTGCCGGATCATCTTCGTGCGCTGGGCCTCGCCGCCGGACAGGGTGCCCGACGGCCGGTCGAGGGAGAGGTACCCGAGCCCGATCTCCACGAACGAGTCCAGCGTCCGCTGGAGCGTGCCCAGCAGCGGCGCGACCGAGCGGTCCTCGATGCCGCGCACCCACTCGGCCAGGTCGCTGATCTGCATCGCGCACGCGTCGGCGATGTTCACCCCGCCGATGCGCGAGGCGAGCGCGGCCTGGTTGAGCCGGGTGCCGCCGCACTCGGGGCAGGCGGTGAAGGTGACCGCCCGGTCCACGAAGGCGCGCAGGTGCGGCTGGAGGGCCTCCTTGTCCTTCTGCAGAAAGGCCTTCTGCACGCGGGGCACGAGCCCCTCGTACGTCATGTTGATGCTCTCGACCTTGACCTTCACCGGCTCCTTGTAGAGGAAGTCGTGGCGCTCCTGCTCGGTGTAGTCCTTGATCGGCTTGTCGGCGTCGACGAAGCCGGATGCGGCGAAGATGCGCACCAGCCAGCCGTCGACGGTGTAGCCGGGGACCGTGATCGCCCCCTCGGCGAGCGACTTGTTCTTGTCGAACAGCTCGTCGAGGTCGATGTCGGTCACGGTGCCCATGCCCTCGCAGCGGGGGCAGGCCCCGGCCGGCACGTTGAAGCTGTAGTGGAACGCCGGCCCGGCGCTCGGCTCGCCCAGCCGGCTGAACACGATCCGCAGCATGGCGTTGGCGTCGGTCGCGGTGCCCACGGTGGAGCGGGAGTTCGCGCCCATCCGCTCCTGGTCGACGATGATGGCCGTGGTCAGCCCCTCGAGGAGGTCGACGTCGGGCCGCGCGAGGCTCGGCATGAAGCCCTGCACGAACGCGCTGTACGTCTCGTTGATGAGCCGCTGCGACTCCGCCGCGATGGTGCCGAAGACGAGCGAGCTCTTGCCGGAACCCGACACGCCGGTGAACACCGTGAGCCGGCGCTTGGGGATCTCGACGCTGACGTTCTTCAGGTTGTTCTCGCGGGCCCCGTGGACCTGGATGAGGTCATGACTGTCGGCGACATGCACCGAGCCACCCTAACCGGGCGCGCCGACGATGGCATGCACCTTCTGCAGGAACGACGCGGCCGCGGCCCGGTCGACGATCCGGCCGGCCTCGCGGCTCTCGGCGTGGCTGGCGAGCGCGGCGCGGATCACCGGGGCCTCGGCCGGCAGGTGCTCGGCGGCCCACGCGGCGGCGGCGCGCTTGGGTGACCAGGTGTGCTCGGCGTGGTACCGCAGCGCCCGGCAACCGTTGAGCACCGCGTTGTCGCCGTGGTCGGTGAGGCCGGCGAGCTGCGCGGCGACCGACTCGGCGACGACCGGCAGGAGCACGCGTGGGCGCACCCGGGTCACGAGGTCGGGGAAGGGCGGGCCGATGAGCGCGCGGCGCTGCTGGCGGACCATGTCGCGGTCGATCGGGTACCAGAAGCTGAGCCCGTCGCCGGGTCCGGTCTCGGCCTTCGGCAGCAGCTGCGCGCCGGTGTTCAGGTTGAGCGCGAATCCGGCCTCGGTGGAGAGCCCGGCCAGGGTGGCCCGGTCGTACAGGACGAACTCGAGGCCGGCGGCGGGGCACGGCAGCCGCTCGTGGTCCAGCGCGGCGACGACGGCCGCGATCTCGGCCGGTGCCGGGCGCTCGGCGACGGCCAGCAGGTCGACGTCGCTGCGGCCGGGGACGTAGGCGTCGAAGGCGAGCGAGCCGGCCGGGTAGACCCCGACGAGCCGCCCGCGGAAGATGCCCTGGAGGCGGCCGACGACCGCGCCGAGATATCCGTCGAGTGTGCTCACCGCTCATTTGTAACGCTTGCGGGCCACCGGGCCCGCGGGTGGGCCGGGTCGGGGAATGCCCGACCTCGGCCACCGCCTGAGCAGAGGTTACTTCTTCTTCTTGTTCTTCTTGTCCTTCTTCGACTTCTTGGACTTCTTCGCCATGTGAACCACCTCCTGGGGCGCGGTAACGACATAGACACTACGACCAGACCGGCGGTGAATAAAGGGTTTCACGAGGACTTCAGAAGAACCTCAGGTGGAGGATTTTCGTCCACATTGGACTTTTCAACGGCGAGGCGTTGCCGTCGTACCGCACATTGCAGCACCACCAGCTGCCCATCCATATTCGATACACTGATCGTGAAGTGAGGTGAGCATGACTGCACCGAATACGGTGAGAAATTACTACGCGCCCCGTCGCGTGGCGCAGGCCGCACGCACGCGGGAAGCGATCGCGGCCGCGGCGGAGCGCCTCTTCGCCCGGCACGGCTACGCCGGCACGACCATCGCGGCCGTCGCGGAGGAGGCCGGGGTCACGCCGAAGTCGGTCTACGCGCTCGCCGACAAGCCGGGTCTGCTGCTGCTCGCGGTGCGCCGGAGCGAGGCGGCGCCGGGGCCGGAGGACATCGCGGGCGCGCTGCTGCGGCGGTATCCTCTTGAGCGGGCCTTCGAGGAGGCGGCGCACACCGAGCCGGTGCTGCGCGAGGCGTGGCGGCGGCACGAGCGGGCCCGCCGCGCGCGGCTCAAGACGCTCGTGCGCGAGGCCGCGGACGCCGGGCGGCTGCGGCCCGGGCTGACGGTGGGACGGGCCACGGACACGCTCTGGGCGCTGGTCACGTGGCATACCGTGGCGCTGCTGGTGGAGCAGCGCGGCTGGGGCCGGGCCAAGCTCGCCGTCTGGCTCGGCCAGCTCATCGAGACGACACTGGGCGGGCCGGCCGCGACCGCGGCCGGCCCGCCCGGATGAGCACGGCTGAGCACTGGAGCGCGGCTCAGCCCGGCAACTTCCCCGTGCCCGCGTCCCTGGTGACCAGCCCCGGCACGCTCGCCGCCGGGTCCAGGCCCGCGCGCAGGGCCGGGGTCCAGCCGGCGTCGGTCGCGATGTCCGGGTCGAACGCCGCGTTGTACTCGTCGAGCAGGTTCACCGCGACGACCGGGCCGGTGCCGACCCGGGCCAGGGTGCCCCTCTCCGTCATCCGCGTGCCGCCCCAGTTGTAGACGAACGCGTTGAGCGGGGTGTCGGCGCTGCGCAGCACGAAGTTGTTCTCGGCGTACACCTGGGACTGCACCCCGACGCCGATCGCGTAGACGAAGGTGTCCTCGTCGGTCGCGTAGTAGTAGTTGTTGTAGACGTCCACCTGCCCGAAGCGCACCCGCGGCGCCCGCTGGCCGACGTCCGCGAACCGGTTGTGGTGCAGCGAGACGCGCAGCTTGCCCACGTCGGCGCCCGGGGTGTTCGTCGAGCCGATCAGCATCGTCTTGTCGTGCTCGAACAGGTTGTTGTACGACACCGTCACGTAGTCGGAGCCCTTGATGATGTCCGCCGCGCCGTCGTGCACCTGGTAGGGCCGGCCGAGGTGGATCGGCTGGTTGACGTCCTGGTTGGCGCCGTCGGTGAACGAGTTGTGGTCGAGCCACACGTTCGTCGCGCCGCTGAGCGTCACGCTGTCGTAGAGGGAGTTCCAGTTGCCGGTGTCACCGTCGGTCGGCGACCAGGCCGGGAAGCAGTCGTAGGCGTCCTCGAAGGCCACGTTGCGGATGATCACATTGTTGACGTTGGTGAGCAGCAGGTTGCCGCCCTTGATCCGGGCATTGCGCAGCCCGTAGATCGTCGTGTTCGCCCCGACCTCGATCTTGACCTTGAGGCCCTGGTTCTTCGCCGAGCGGGCCCGGGCGTCCTCCAGCGGGCCGGTCGGCGCCACCCGGCCCCAGGTCGCCGGGGCGTACGCGGTGAGGAACGCCTGCAGGTCGTACTCCGGGTCGGCGTAGTCGGCGCAGCCGCGCCCCTCGTTCGCGTCGATCGTGGCCGCGACCAGCACGATCTTCGGCGTGCTGCCCGCCACCGCCGCGGCGAGCTCGTCGCGGGTGCGCACCACGAACACGTGCGCGTCGTCGGCGGCCGAGCCGCCCGTGGTGCCGGCGCCCGCCGAGCCCCAGCCGTCGCCCGCGGCCAGCACGGCGCGCGCCTGGGCGGGCACTGCCGGGGTCTTCGCCTGCCCGGCGCTCGCCTGCGCGGCGACGACCACCCCGGCTGCGACCAGCCCGGCCACCGTGGCGGCGGTGAGAGCGGCCCGGATACCTACGTGCATGCAGTCCTCCCGGATTCAGGAAAGCGCATTCCTGGGATCACGGTGGCACCGGCACCACGGCGAGTCAACGCGTGGCGTGTGCAGGTTTGTTGCAGTGGTCACTTCCGGCGGCCGCGGGTGGGGCCGCCGGTAAGGAGCATTAGAGGGTTACCCCATGACCGCCGCCGCCCCGGCCGCCCGCCGGTTCGCCGCCCTGCGCAACCGCGACTGCCGCCCGTACCTCTTCGGTGCCGCGCTGTCGATGATGGCCGACAACGTGGAGCACGTGATCACGTACTGGGTGCTGTGGCAGAAGTTCCACTCCGAGGCGCTCGCGGGCTTCCAGGTCATCAGCCACTGGGTGCCGTTCCTGCTGTTCTCGGTGTGGTTCGGCGGGCTCGCCGACCGCTTCGACTGCCGCCGGGTCATCCAGGCCGCCCAGGTGCTGTTCATGCTCGTCTCCCTGCTGTGGGGCATCCTGTTCATCACCGGCACGCTGCAGATCTGGCACGCCTGTGTCCTGCTGGTGCTGCACGGCATGGCCGGCTCCCTCTGGGGCCCGGGCGAGCAGCTGATGCTCCACGACTTCGTCGGCGACGAGGAACTCGTCTCGGCGGTCCGGCTCAACGCGACCTTCCGCAGCCTCGGCGTGCTGTTCGGCCCGGCGGTCGGCTCGGGGCTGCTGCTCTGGCTCGGCCCGAAGGCGGGCATCCTCACGAACATCGCGTTCTACCTGCCGCTGACGCTGTTCCTGTTCCGCACCAGATTCACCGGCCACACCCGCCACGGCCGCCCCGCGACCCAGCGCGTCGGCCTGCTGGACACCGTGAAGGTCCTGCGCAAGGTGGCGGGCGACCACACCCTCATCAGCATGATCATCCTGGCCGGCCTGGCGTCGTTCTTCGTCGGCACCGCGCTGCAGGCGACGATGCCGAACTTCGCCGAGGACCTGAGCCCGGGCAGCACGGACGTGTACGGCATCCTGCTCTTCGCCGCCGGCGCGGGCGGGGTGGTCGGCGGCCTGCTGCTCGAGGCGACGGGCTGGCTGCGCCCGACGGTCCGCGCGGCCGTGGTGACGACGATGGTGTACGGCCTGAGCAGCCTCCTCTTCGCGGTCGCCGGCAACCTGTGGCTGGGCGTGGTCCTGCTCTTCGTCGGCGGCGTGGCCAACCTGGCGTCGATGTCGATCGGCCAGACGGTGACGCAGCTGCTGGCGCCGCCGGCCGAGCGCGGGAGGGTCATCGGCGTCTACAACGTGGCGTCGGCGGGGCTGCGCGCGGGCAGCGGCGTGACGGTGGGCGTGCTGGGCCAGGCGATCGGCGTGCACTGGTCGCTGGGGCTGAGCTCGGCGGCCCTGTGCGTGGGCACGGGGCTCGCGGCGCTCTACACCCGCCACGGCCACCGGGTACCCGCGATCGAGTAGTCGTTCCGCGCGCCATGTCGGGCGCTGCGCGCCACGACATAGCGGATGTTTCGCCTGACGGGGCATTTGCCAGGATTCCGCGGGAACCGGCGTGCACCCACACGGCACCGCCCCGCCACTCTTCTGTCGGGCGACCGGTCCGATGTCATCCCCGACGGCGTTACAACGACCTGAGGGGGGGCCGCCGCGATGAGTGGTGGTGGACACGCGGCGAAGGCCGGCGCGCACGCCAAGCACAAGAAGGGCGGCCACGACGAGGAGGAGCACGAGAACCACGAGCGGTGGCTGGTCTCCTACGCCGACATGATGACCCTGCTCATGGTGCTGTTCATCGTGCTGTTCGCGATCTCCCAGGTCGACCAGAAGAAGTTCGCCGAGCTCAAGAACGGCCTCGCGGTCGGCTTCGGCAACCCCTCCGTCGCCTTCGACGGCGGCGAGGCCAGCCTCATGGAGTCCTCCGACTCCAACAGCCCCATGGACCTCTCCTCCGGCATCGGCGGCACCACCTCCGACGCCACCGCCGTCCAAGAGGCCGTCCAGGCCAAGGAGCGCTCCAACGCCTCCAAACGCCAGGCCGCCGCCGCGGCCGAGATCAAGAACTACGACAAGATCAAAGCCGACATCACCGCGGAACTGACCAAACACGGCCTCCAGGACCAGGTCAAGTACTCCATCGACGAACGCGGCCTCATCGTCACCATCGTCACCACCGGCATCGTCTTCAACGGCAACGAGGCCACCCTGCTCACCGCCGGCCAGCAGATCATCGACGGCATCGGCCCCGCCATCGCCGCCCTGCCCAACACGATCGAAGTCGACGGCCACACCAACCAACTCACCGGCGGCACCGGCACCTACCCCTCCGGCTGGGAACTGTCCTCCGCCCGCGCCGCCGCCGTCGTGCGCACCCTCCACACCGACGCCGGCATCGCCGACAACCGCCTGCAAGCCACCGGCTTCGCCGACACCAAACCCCTCTACCCCACCACCGACCCACGCGCCGAAACCCTCAACCGCCGCGTCGAGGTCATCGTCCTGTCCAACCTACCGGCCGACACCCGGGCGCTGCTGCCCTCGGCTGCAACGAACTGAGGAGCGCGTCATGGCCAAGGACGAGAAGGCCACCGAGGAGACCCCCGGCAAGGGCGGGAAGAAGAAGCTCATCATGATCGTGGCGATCGCCCTGGTCGCACTGATCGGCGGCGGCGTCGGCGGCTACATGATGTTCGCCCCGAAGAAGGCCACGGCCGAGCCGGCCCCGACCCCCGGCGTCGTCTCCGTGCTCGACGCGATCACGATCAACCTGGCCGACGGGCACTACCTGAAACTCAAGATGACCCTGCAGGCCACCACCGACGCCGCCGAGGCCCCCGACGGCTCCAAGGCCCTCGACATCGCGATCAGCCTGTACAGCGGCCGCAAGATGGACGAGCTGATGTCGAACGCGGAGCGCGACCGGACGAAGAAGGAGCTCGTCGAGAAGGTCGTGAAGGCCTACACGGTGGACAAGAAGAAGGAGGTCATGGACATCTACTTCACGACCTTCGTGATCCAGTAGGACCCGTGCGGGGTTGCCCGGTCCGGGACTGCCGAGCCCGGGCCGGCCGCGCTCAGCGGACGGGGATCAGGGTGAACAGCGTCCGGCCCTGGTCGTCGGGCCAGGATTGGGTGCCGTCCGCGGTCGCGTCGAGCCGCGGGTATGCGGCACGGACCGCGTCCGCGGGGCCGTTGCCGGACACGAGAAGGTAGCGCACGTGGTGGCGCTTCGGGTCGGCCAGGATCTCGGCGAAGTCGCGGTCTGAGTTGATGACGAACTGCCGCGGCTTCCGGCTGGCCAGGATGATCGCGTAGGAGTAGGCGGAGTCGGTCAGGACGGCGCCGTCGGGCAGGTCCAGCGCGTCGATCGCGGCGCCGATGTGCAGGTTCAGCCCGGCCAGGTACCGCGTGCGCCGGGCCCCGTCGGCGTTGAGGAACGCCGACTCCTCCCGGGCCAGCCTGGGGTCGGTGAGCGTGTGGACCGTGACCGGCACCGCCGCCGCGGCCGCGAGCAGCCCCGCGGTCAGCGCCAGGACGCGTGGAGCACGCCGGGGCGGCGGTGCGGATCGCGCGGGCGGCGAGGTCAGCAGGATCGCGACCAGCAGCACCAGCAGCGGCACCACGGTGATCTGGAACCGCAGCCAGCCGAAGGAGCTGCCCATGAGGAAGGCGAGGTTGTCGAAGAGCAGCACCGAGCCGAGCACCGCGAGCGGCGCCAGCGACCGGGCGTCGCGGCGGCGGACGGCCACGACCGCGACCACGAGCAGGACCAGCGGGACGAGCGGCTGCAGTCCGAGCATCTGCTGCAGCGCATAGCCGAGCCGGTCGCCGAGGGCCGAGCCGGTCATCGAGTCGATGTCGGCGCGGCTCGCCGCGACCTGGGCGGCGTTGCCGTACTCCGAGGAGAACGTCGGGAACCACTGGTGGTCGACGATCTTGCAGCAGGCCGCCCACAGCCCGACCGCCAGCATGGGCGGGAGGATCGCCAGCATGGCGTCGGTGAGCGCCAGGCCGCCGCTGCGCGTGCGCCACCAGCTCACGACGAGCACCGCGACGGGTGCCGCCAAGGCCGGCGCGAGCGCCTCGTAGCGCGAGGCGTACGCCAGCGCGAGGGCGGCGCCGAGCGAGACGAGCCGCTCGGGCCGGTCTTCGGCGAACCATCGCAGCAGGCTGCGGGTGGCGAGCAGGAGCGTGCACAGGAACAGCGCTTCGCTCATGCCGTTGCCGGCGTACAGCAGCACCATCGGGTGCAGGCCCAGCAGCGCGGTCAGCGTCAGCCGGCTGGCCCGGCCGAGCCCCAGGCGGCGCGTGATGTCGTGGCAGATGGCGACCGAAGTCGCCGCGAACAGCGCCGAGCACACCCCGGCGACCAGGCCGTCCATGGTCAGCGTCGGCACCAGCGAGGCGAGCGGCAGCAGGGGCAGCAGCACCAGCGACGGCAACGGGTTCCACACGGCCCCGACCGCCGCGAGGTGCGGGTCGCGGCTGAACATCGTGTAGTACCCGTTCGCCGACCGGCTGATCGCGTCCTGGGGCACGAGGTGCCGGCTCGACAACCACCATGCCACGGCGATGTAGACCGCCAGCGCCGCGGCGAACACGACCCGGCTCTCGGTGACGCGGGGCCGCCGTCGCCGGGGCCGGGGAGCCGGGGCGATCTCCTCGCGCCGGCGCAGGTCACTCGCCATCGGCGGGCGTCCTGGACAGGTGCAGCCCGTGCGTGGTCTTCTCCCAGTACGACGGTCTGAGCAGCAACTGCAGTCCGGCCTTGGCGGCGGCGATGCTCATCATCACCCAGTACGCCGGCGAGATCAGCGCGGACCACAGCAGGTTCGGCCGGTTCATCTGCCGTGCGACCAGCACGTTCAGATAGATGACGGTGATGTTGCCCAGCACCATGCACAGCAGGCCGAGGTAGTACACCGGAGCGACGAACAGCTGCTGGATGATCGCGGGGCGGGCCACCATCCACAGGATCGTCATCGCCCAGAACACGGGGTTGAGCATCGCGGTCAGCGGTGTGCCGCCGACGAAGACGTTGAGGCACAACAGGCCACGCCAGCCCAGCTGCCGCCAGGTTTCCCGGGGCGAGCGCATGTGGACCAGCCAGGTCATGAGATACCCCTTGTACCAGCGGCTGCGCTGCTTGACCCAGTTGATGAAGTCGGAGTTGGCCTCCTCCAACGTCACGGTGTGCAGCACACCGACCTGGTGGCCCAGGCGGGCCAGCCGCATGCCGAGGTCGGCGTCCTCGGTCACGTTGAACGGGTCCCAGGCGCCGAGCGTGCGCAGCGCCTCGGCGCGGAAATGGTTGCTGGTGCCGCCGAGCGGGATCGGCATCCTGAGCGCGACCAGTCCGGGCAGCAGGGACCGGAACCAGCAGGCGTATTCGAGCGTGAACCAGCGGGTGATCCGGTTCTGGTTGGGGTTGAAATAGCCGAGCTCGGCCTGCAGGCAGGTGTACGCCGGGCCGAGGCGGGCCAGCGCGACCGCGGCCCGGCGCAGCTGGAGCGGCTCCGGCCGGTCCTCGGCGTCGAAGATGGTGACCAGTCCCCCGCGGGCCAGCTGCAGACCGTAGTTGCACGCCTTGGGCTTCGTCTGGGGCTGCGATTCCGGCACGATCACCACCTGGACGTGCGAGTCCGGTGGCAGCTGCGCGCGAGCGGCCGCGATCGTCGTCTCGTCGGCCGCCTCCAGCAGCAGTTTCACGTCGAGCTTGGCGACCGGGTACTCCAGGCCGGCGAGGTGCTCCATCAACAGATGGATCACCTCGGGTTCCCGGTACGCGGGCACGAGCACGGTGTAGACGGGCAGTTCGTCGTCGGGCACCGCCCGGGCCTCCTCGTCGCTGACCCAGACCCGGTGCTCCTGCCGCCCGGCGGCCCAGACGAGCGCGATCCGGAAGGCGATGGCGCCGCCGTACACCAGGATGATGCAGCCGATGATGACCTGGAGCGCGGCGATCGGCGCCCACACCAACGCCGCGACCACGATCGACGCGCTCAGACCGAGCGCCACCTTCTGGGCCCGGCTCAGCACCACGTGCGCGGACAGGGCCGGCCACAGCTTGCGCAGCCCGTGGATGCTCACCGCCAGATGGTTCGCCTCACTCGCTGAAGGCGTGCTCAGCGTGCGACTCGTCGCCGTCACCGGTGCGGTCCCTTCCATACGGTTACGGTGCGTGTGGTCATGGCCCTAGCTGATCGCCGACAGCAACGGCGATCCGGGGAACCCCAGGGCCAGCGCGACCACGGTGAGCGCGGCCAGAGCCAGCCGGCCCCTCGGCACATAGTGCACGCCGTCGGCGCGAGGCATCGCCACATCGCGCAACCATGCGAAGGTGAAACCGGCGACCGTCAGGGTCAGCGCAAGGTCCGACATCGCCGGCGGGCGGCGGTCGAGCAGCCCGGCCAGGGCACCGACGAGCGCCACCGCGGCGACGGCGATCAGGGCCTGCACCAGCAGCCGGCGGCTCAGGCCGTAACAGCTCAGCCCGGCCAGCATCAGGCACAGCACCGCGCTGAGCGCTGGCGCGCCGCCGACCGGCCCGAGCAGCCGCGCGAGTCCGGCCGGTGCGGCCTCGTTCGCGGCGAGCAGCGGCAGCACCAGCGCCCACCGGAGCCTGGCGGCGGTGCGGGTGCCGAGCAGCAGCACGGTCGCGCCCGCGAGGTAGCACACCATGGCGAGCGTCGCCCAGGTCGCCAGCCCGATCGAGGACTTCTCCGCCGAGGCCTCCAGCCCGAGTTCGAGGGCGCCCACGCCGGGCTTGGCCGGCGTCAGGCCGGCCAGGGTCACCGCGGCCACCAGCAGGACCGTGGCGATCAGCCCGTCGACCTGCCGGTCGTGCACCTTCGGCTCGGCCGGCGACGGCGCCAGCCGCTCTGCGAGGAATACCCCCGCCGCCGCGAGCGGGACGAGCAGCGAGACGTGCTGGCCGTGGGCGAATCCGCGCCAGACGGCGAGCGCGGCGGCCGGGAAGGCGGCCAGGGTCAGCAGCAGCACGAGGACGATCCGGGTCTGCACCGACCGCCGCCCGGTGACCGCGACCCGGCGGATCGCACCCGCGACCGCGCCGTCCCGCTCGCCGTACACCCACCGGCTGGTCGCCACGTACCGCAGGAGGAACACCACGCCGATGCCGATCGCGTTGGCGATCAGCAGGTGCAGGCCGAGGCCCTGCACGAGACCGGCGAGGACCGCCAGGTGCACCGGCGCGAGGCAGGTGTTGATCAGCCAGAAGCGGCCGAACCGGCGGTGCACCTGCCGCTCGGAGGCCGGCATGACGAAGCGGTCGACGGCGAAGAAGTTCCAGGTGATCGCCGCCTGGGTGGACAGGACCGCGGCCAGCAGGTACGGCAGGTGCAGCAGGCCGCTGAGGGCCCACAGCACCGCCGAGTTGACCAGGACGCCGGTGGCGCCGGCGCCGGCGAACGCCAGGGCCCGCCCGAAGCCCGGCCCCGGCCGGACGGCTGCGCTCAGCCGCAGCCCGGCCAGGTGACGGCCGAACCGGAGTCCCTCCCGCGCCGATGCCTTGCTGGCGCCGGCCTCGCGCGCCTCGAACGTGTACGGCACCTCGCGGACCCGGTCGATGCGCGCCCGGACCAGGATCTCGAGCAGGATCTTGTAGCCGACCGGCCGCAGGTCGACGTGCCTGACCGCGTCGCAGCGCACCGCGAAGAAGCCGCTCATCGGGTCGGAGACCGCCGCCAGGCGGCGCGGGAAGGCGAGTTTCGCGACGGCCCCCGCGGCCCGGGACGCCAGGCGCCGGAACCGTCCGTCGAGGCCGCGGGCGGCGCCGTCCCCGGTGTACCGGCTGGCGACGACCACGTCGACCGGCCGGCCGTCGGCGGTGGAGCCGGCCCGGGCGGCGGCCATGATCGCTCCCAGCACCTCCGGCGGGTGCTGCAGGTCACCGTCCATGACGATGGCCCAGGGCGCGCGGGCGCCGGCGATGCCGGCGGACACGGCGCCGCCGAGGCCACCGGCGCGCGCCCCTTCGGGCCGGTGCAGCAGCCGCACGTCGGGGCCGGGCTCGCCCATCGCCGAGCGGACGGCCTCGGGCGTGTCGTCGTCGCTGTCGTCGACGAACACCACCTCGGCCCGGACCTCGCCGAGCGCCGAGCGCAGCCGGTCGAGCAGCGGTCCGACGTTGCGCGCCTCGTTGCGGGTGGGAATCACGATCGTGAACTCGGGCCGGGCGGTGAGCACGACCGTCGCAGCATCGTCCGGCCCGGCATCGGCCGGGCTGCCGTTCGTCGTGGTCACAGGCGTGTCTGGCGGTAGGAGACGGACGCGGTCACGAATGCCTCGTAGTACTCGATGACGATGGTGTGCTGGCCGGCGGTGAGCGTGACGTCGGCGGTGTACGTGGTCGGGCTCTGGTCGACCCATCCGTTGATCTTGACGGCGCCGTCGACCAGCACCCGTATGCCGTCGTCGGCGGTGACGGTGAGCCGGTAGGTGCCGGCGGCGAGACTCTCGGTCTTCGTCCAGCGCGCCGAGAACCCGTCGACCGGGATCCCGGGTGCCGGGGAGCCCTCGCCCCAGTTGAACGCGACCACATCGTCGTTGCGGGTCAGCGCCGGCGTGCCGGACAGTGTCGGGTTGGCGAAGTACTCGCCCTTGAACTGGGCCGGTGGGGTGGCCGGGCCGTCGGTCTGGCGGTAGCTGAGCCGGGCGACCGCGCCGACGAACGCCTCGTAGTACTCCAGCACGATCGTATGGGTCCCCTCGGCGAGGGCGAGGGTGACCGTGTGCGGCTGCGGGCCCTGGTCGACCCAGCGGTCCAGCACCAGTGCCCCGTCGACGTAGAGCCGCGCACCGTCGTCGCTGACCACCGTGAACTCGTAGGTGCCGGCGGCGGTCCGGGTCGTCTTCGTCCAGCGGGCCGAGAACTGGTCGGCCGGGATCGCCGGGTCCGGCGAGCCGGTACCCCAGTCGAAGTCGAGGACGTCGTCGAGCCGGGTCACGGCCGCGACGCCGCTGAGGGTCGGGTTCGCGAAGTACTCGGCATGCCAGGGATCGTCCGGCGTGACCGCACCGATCCGGGTGTACGCGAAGGACACCTGGGCGCCGACCTCGTGCTCGTAGTACTCGACGCGGATCGTGTGGGTGCCGCCGAGGAGGACCTTGTCGACCGAGTAGGGCGCGTTCTGGTCCTGCCAGCGGTCCAGGATCAGCGTGTTGTCGACATAGACGCGGATGCCGTCGTCGCTGACGCCGCTGAATCGGTAGACGCCGTCGGCGAGCGTGTCGGTCTTGGTCCACCGGGCGACGAAGTTGTCCGCGTTGATCGGCGCGCCGGGCGAGCCGGCGCCCCAGTCGAACGCGATCGTCCGGTCGGTGCGGGTCAGGTCGGCCGCGCGGTCCGGGATCGCCGGCGTCGTGCTGTTCCAGAACTGCGCGGTGTACGACGCGGGGTCCGGCGGGTCGCCGACCTTGGCGTACACCAGCCGGATCCGCGCGTCACCGGCGTTCTCGTAGTAGTCCAGCACGACGTCGTGCGGCCCGCCGTCGAGCGTCACCTGCGCCCGGAACTCGGTCGGTGGATGGTCGGTCCACTGGTCGATCACCCGCACGCCGTCCACGGAGAGCCGTACCCCGTCGTCCGCGGTCGCGGTGAAGGTGTAGACGCCGGGTTCCAGCAGGACGGTCCGCTTCCAGCGCGCGGCGAAGTGGTCGGGGGCGATGGCCGGGTCGGGAGAGCCGGCGGCCCAGTCGTGGCTGAGGTCGTCCTCGCTGCGGCTCAGCGCGGCCGGGCCGCTCGGGATGGTCGGTGAGCTGCCGGTGCCGGGTGTGTTCCAGTACTGCGCGGCCCACGCCTGGTTGGGCTGGTCCGGCGTGCTGTCCCAGAACAGTTTCGCGACCGCCGCCGCTCCGCCGTCGTAGAACTCCATCCTGATGGCGTGGTCGCCGGCCGTGAGGTCGGCGGAGTAGTCGTGTGCGGTGCCGGCCTGGTCGTGCCACTCGTCGATGACCAGCTTGTCGTCGATGAACAACCGGACGCCGTCGTCGGTGACGGTGGTGAACTTGTAACGCCCGGCCGCGAAGTACTGCGACTTGGTCCAGCGGGCCGAGAACTGGTCGGGCGTGACGCCCGGGCCGGGCTCGTCCGGCCAGACGAAGTCGATGAGCGGGTCCTGCCTCGTGAGGGCCGGGGTGCCGGTCAGCGTGGTGTTCGAGAAGTACTGTGCGGCGAAGGTGCCCGACGGCGCATAGTTGGCCGTGTACGTGGTGTCGGCGTCCGGTGTGGTGATCACGTGCCGGACCGTCTTGCCGTCGGACCAGCTCACGAAGTGGTAGACGGTGCCGTCGGCGGCCTGCACCAGGGGCTGCGCGGCGAGCTCCCGCTGGAACCCGCGGACGCCCTGGACGATGTACGGCGTGGTGATCGGGATGCCGTCGAGGTCCAGCCCGAGGCCGGGCGGCGAGGTCTGGAAGGTCAAGGTGGACTTGAGCGGGTTGATCCGGACCGACTTCGTGTCGGACAGCCCGTTGGTGTCGGTGGCCGTCACGAGGATCTCGTACCAGGTGTCGGCCGACGGCTCGCCGGTCCGCGGGATGGTGAAGGAGCCGACCCGGCCGGTCAGCGGCCCGAGAAACGGGTGGAAGTGGGTGCCGTGGTGCAGCCGCACCTCGGTCTTGATGCTGGCGTCGTTGAGGTCGAAGCCGGCCGCGTCGTTGGCGAAGGCGTTGTAGGTGATGGTGTCGCCGGCGCGGTACGTCGAGCCGTCGGCCGGCACCGCGACCCGCAGGGTCGGCGGCACACCGACCTGCACCACGAGCGGGACCGCGGTCGAGGAGTGCCCCTGCCCGTCGGACACGGTGAGGCTGACCTGGTAGACGCCGACGGTGTCGAAGACCTTCGTCGGGTTCGCCTCGCCGCTGCTGGTGCCGTCGCCGAACGACCACTGGTACGTCAGCGGGTCGCCGTCCGGGTCGCTGCTGCCCGCGCTGGAGAAGTGCACGGTCAGCGGGTTGGTCCCCTTGACCACGTCGGCGCCGGCGTTGGCGGTCGGCTGCTGGTTGCCGGTGTCGTAGCCGATCCGGTACAGCCGGCCCGGGAAGTACGTCAGGTAGTACAGCGAGCCGTCCGGCGCCTCCTTCAGGTCGACCACCGCGCCGGCGGCCGCGTCGAAGTCGTGCACGGCGGTGACCTTGCCGGCACCGTCGAGATCGGCGCGCTTGATGAAGCCCTTGGCGTAGTCGCCGAAGAAGAGGCTGCCCCGGTACTCGGGCGGGAACATCGTGCCGCGGTACACCGGCCCGCCGGTGACGGCGGCGCTCTGCCCGTCGTGCGCATAGGTGTAGATCGGGTCGGTGAAGCCGGCACAGTTGCTGGTGCAGGCGCCTTCGTGCAGCGGCCAGCCGTAGTTGCCGCCCTTGACGATGTGGTTGACCTCCTCCCACGAGAAGTCGCCGACGTCGCCGCCGTACAGCTCACCGGTGGCCCGGTCGAACTGGAACCGCCAGGGGTTGCGGAATCCGTAGGCCCAGATCGCGCCGAGCTTGCCGGGCTGGCCGTAGAACGGGTTGTCCGCCGGAATGGACCCGTCCTTGTTGATCCGCAGGATCTTGCCGTGCGGGTTGCTCAGATCCTGCGCATTCGGCGGGTATCCATTGTCGCCGACGGCGAAGTACAGCTTGCCGTCGGGCCCGAACCGGATACTGCCGCCGACGTGCAATTCCTGCGACGGTGACTGCGTCTGGAAGACCAGAAACGGCCCCTGCGTGCCGACATCGGTGGAAGCGTCGAAGCGGACCAGCCGATTGAGCAGGTCCAGACCGGTGTAATAGAAATACACATAGAAGTTGTCGACGCCGAATCCGGGGTCGAAGGCGACACCGATGAGGCCCCGGTCGCCCGAGCCGACGGACGGCAGCTCCGCGAACGGCTGGGCCAGCAACTGCCCATTCTTGAAGATCTTGATCTTGCCGGTGCGCTCGAGGATGAAGATCCGGCCGTCGGGCGCGATCTCGAAGCCCGACGGCCCGTCGAGACCGGACCCGGCCACGAGCGAGGTCTGGAACCCGGCCGGTGGCGCCGCGCGCAGCGGCTCGGCCGGCACGCTCACGGCGACGGTGGCGGCAAGAACGGCCACCACCAGCGCCACGGCGCGCACGACCGCATGCCGGCGCCGGCGGGACTTGACCATCATCACGCTCGCGCTCCCCTCCAGGGCAGATGTCTGGCCGTTCGTCGAATCCGGGAAGCACACTCAAAAATGGCGCGAAAGGGCCGGCCAAAGCGATTGGCGAGTGTGTTTGGAAGGCAATCCGGCGTCGCACGGACGACCGACGATGCGGCGATTACGCGAACCGATCGTAACCGACGCAATGCTTGGCATGACACCTTGGAGCGACAGACGACGAGGGTGGGATTAGCACAACGGGACAATCACCCGGAACCCGAGGTTTACCGGGTGGCACATGCTACGAGTCATCACCCCGGCGCAGCACCAGCATCGACAGCGCCTCGGCGCCGACGCCGAGGCGCTGCCGAGGTGCTTACGGCAGGGTCCACTGCTGGTTGGCCGCCCCGGTGCAGGACCAGATCTGCAGCTGGGTCCCGTCCGCGGAGCTCGGCCCGGTCGCGTCGAGGCACTTGCCGAGCGCGACGAGGCTGCCGTTCGCCCCGGCCGACCACTGCTGCGCGGCCGTGCCGTTGCAGTCGTACAGCTGCACCTTCGTCCCGTTCGCCGAGCTCGCCGCGGCCACGTCCAGGCACTTGCCGAGCGCGCGCACGGTGCCGTCCGTGCCGATCGTCCACTGCTGGGCGCCGGTCCCGTTGCAGGTGTAGAGCTGGATCTTCGCACCGTTCGCCGAGCTCGCCCCGGCGACGTCGACGCACTTGCCGCCGTACCCGGTGATCTGCCCGGTCCGGGTGGTCGGGGTGCCGCTGTCGGCGCCCGCCCACAGGTAGGTGCCGACGGTCTTCGCGGGCAGGGTGCTCGCGACCTGCTGGGCGCCGACGCGCAGGGTGAACGCCTGGCTGCCCGCGGTCTGGTTGACCACGACGGTGACCAGGGTGCCGTCGGGGTTGCGGAACGCCACGTCGGTCACGCCGCCGGTGGAGCCGTAGCCGGTCGACACCCGCTGGGCGCCGGGCCGCACGAACTTCGAGAACTGGGCGACCATGTTGTAGTCGGGCAGCGCCCAGAACGTGTCGCGGTTCGTGGTGCTCTGCACGAGCATCGTCGGGTCGGGCGAGCCGGACCAGCGCTCGGGCGAGCGGTTCTGGTCGAGCATGCTGACCCAGCCCTCGTACAGGGTGGCGGAGTTGCGGAAGTACTGCACGATCCGGTCGGCGCCCGCGGTACCCCAGACGGAACGCTCGGTCATGAGCACGTCCTTGTCCGGGTAGCTCGCCTTGACCGTGGCCATCGCCGAGGGGTCGCCGGCGTAGTCGTGGAAGGCGATGCCGTCCACCGAGCCGTAGGCGTCGCTGTGCGCGGAGGCGCTGCCGAGGACCCCGGCCGCATACGAGACGCCCTCGCTGAAGTTGTGGTCGAAGGCCCAGATCTTGACGGTACCGAGGGAGGCCGACGACAGCTCCGTGCGCAGCGCCTTCGCCAGCTGCCGCTCCTGGTCCGCGCTCACGAGCATGCCCGGATAGTCGGCCGGCGAGAACAGCGGCTCGTTCTGCAGCGTGAGCGCGTAGATCGGGATGCCCTGCGCGGCGTACGCCTGGACCGCCCGCCGGTAGTAGGTGGCGAGCGTCGGGATGGCGGTGCTGTTGAGGCTGCCGCCGATGATGGCGTTGCTGGTCTTCATCCACGGCGGCGCCGACCACGCGCTCGCGAAGATCTTGAGGTTCGGGTTGATCGCGAGGGCCTGCTTGAGCGTGGCGATGATGTTGGAGTCGATGTCGCGCTGGATGGAGAACCGCGACAGCGACGGGTCGGCGGCCCCGTCGTCGTAGGTGTAGAAGTCGTGCGAGGTGAAGTCGCTGGTGCCGAAGGTGATGCGGGCGACGTTGAAGCCGGCGCCGGTGGCGGGGTCGACGAGCGCGCGCAGCGCCTTGTCGCGGCCGGTCGCGCTCATGCGCGACAGGTTGTAGATGGTCGACTCCTCGAGGGAGGAGCCGACACCCAGGATGCTCTGGTACCGCGTGTTCGTGTCGGCGGTGATGGTGGCGCTCCCGGTCGCGGCGGTGATCGGGAGGTCGCTCTGGCGGGACAGCTGATACGGGGTGCCGGCGAGGCCGGTGGCGGGGCTGGTGTACCAGTTGCCGTTCTTCGGCTCGTAGCCCGCGGTGCGGGACTCGGAGCTCCAGTAGACCTGCACGCTGGTGGCCGCGGCGGATGCGGGCACCTGGGCGTAGGTGAGCACGGCGGCCGCGGTGGCCGCCACGAGCAGTGCAGACAGTGGCCGGGTTGGGACCATGTGCACGCCTCCTTAACTTCAAGACTTGTATTAAGCCCCGGTCAAATAAGACTGTCAATGTTCCTAACAGATCACGCGCCCGGCCCGAAGCCGAAGTTCGTCTTGATGCCGCAGCGCCGGCTCGCGTGCTCGCGGGTGCCGCCGCTGGTCGACACCTGCGCCAGCTCCGGCACGTCCCGGCGCGCGGCGAGCATCCGCAGCAGGAAGGAGGTCTCGCCGAGCGTCGGCTCGCCGAGCGCGAACCGCGGGTGTCTCGCGGCGTCCACGATGCCGGCCGACACCCCCTGCCGGGCCAGGATCGCCGCCACCGTACTGCCGCCGATGCCACTGCCGAGCACCATCACTGCAACGTGCGTGGTCATACCAGCCCCCTCAGAGCATGAGCCGTCCCGCACGGCCCCGGTGGAAGATGAGCGGCTCGCCGGATCCCAGCCGCAGCTCGTCGACCTCGGCCACGACCAGCCAGTGGTCGCGCCGTCGTGCTCGGCCCGCACCACGCAGCCGATCCAGGCAATGGCCTCGGGCAGCTCCGGGCGCCCCTCGCGACCGGCGCGCACCGCCGGAGGCATCGCCCGGGTCCGCGACGCCTACAAGATCTTCGGGCCGCGCACCGTCCCGGTCCAGGACGGCGAGGTCAGCGTCAAGCAGGACGCCGCCGAACTCGGTATCCCCGCCGACCGCCGTCTACAACTGGCTGCGCGTCGGGCAGGGACCCCGCCCGGCGCGGCCCGGGCGGACGCTGGTGCATCTCCCCTGGGACCCCGCCACTCGGGATCTACCGGCAGAAGGTCGCCGGTTCCTTGCGGCTCCACCAGGTCCCGCCGGATCCCATGGCGGGCTGATCGCTCGGCGCGGCTGCTGCATCCACAATCTCCGGAACGGTTAAGAACGGCGCCCGGCGTGCCGAAATGGGCGGTGAACGGGCGGCTCCGCATTGCCCGCCTGAGATACCGGAGGGGCTGCGGTGCGGCAAGTGGTGCCTGTTTCGACGGCGCGGTTGCGGTTGACCATCGCCCGCAAGATCATCTTCTTGACAGTGATGTCCATGGTGATGCTCGCCGTGCTCGGTGTCAACGCGGCCTCCGCAGCCTCCCAGCTGCGTCAGCTGGCCACCCAACAGGCCGCATTGGGCACGGCAAACGCAACCCTGACCGACCTGGACCAGCAGCAGTCGAACCAGACGATCGCCCTCTACCGGTCCCTGCTGGCCGACACCGCCGCGGAACAAGCCATAGCCGTGAAGCTGCAGCAAGCTGCCGTCGATGCGGCCAGCACCGACATGGCCCGGATCGCCGCCTTGGACCTGCCAACGGCAGCGAAAGCCCAGTTGGCCGAGTTGTTCAGGAGCTACCAGCAGTACCTGGACGCGCAGAAGACGGCGTTCGCCGCTGCTGACGCCGCCGATGCGGCCAGCGCCGCCGGCAAGAAGGTCATCACTGACGATGACGCCCGAAGCGCGGAGCTTCAGCAGAAGATCAGTGACATGCGCAGCGAACTCGATGCGCTGGTTAAGCAAGCCGGCACGGCCACGGAGAGCAAGGCCCGGTCGGTGCTGATCACCGTGATCGTGGTCCTGCTGGTCGCCGTCGGGGTGCTCGCCACGATCGGGTATGTGCTGGTCCGCGGCGTGCGGCGGTCGTTGTCCGGGCTGCGCGACCGGATGAGCGAGATCGCCGATGGCGACGGCGACCTGACCGCCCGGCTCGACGACACCGCCGCCGACGAGACCGGTGAGGTCGCCCGCGCCGCGAACCGGTTCATCGCCCGCGTGCAGGATCTGGTGCGGCAGATGGCCGGCGCCGCCGAAACCCTGGACACCTCCGTGCAATCGCTGACCACCATGACGAACCAGATGGCCGGCGCCGCCACCGGCACCAGCAACCAAGCCGCCGGAGTATCGAACGCGGCCGACGACGTCTCCCGCAACGTGTCGGCGATGTCGGCCGGCAGCGAACAGATGGGCGCCTCGATCAGGGAAATCTCGGTCAACGCCGCCGAAGCCGCCTCGGTCGCCGGCAACGCGGTCGGCATCGCCGCGACCGCCCGGCAGACCGTCAGCGAACTGGTCACCGCCAGCGCCGAAATCGACGCCGTGGTCAAACTGATCACCGCGATCGCCGAGCAGACCAACCTGCTCGCATTGAACGCCACTATCGAGGCCGCCCGCGCTGGCGAGGCCGGCAAAGGATTCGCGGTCGTCGCCTCCGAGGTCAAAGACCTCGCCCAGGAGACCGCCAAAGCCACCGACGACATCACCGGCCGGGTCGCCGCGATCCAGACCGGGACCACCGCCGCGGTCGACGCCATCTCCACCATCGGCGACATCGTCGGCCGGATCAGCGACTTCTCCACCACCATCGCCTCCGCCGTCGAGGAACAAACCGCAACCACCAGCGAGATGTACCGCAGCGTCAGCGAAGCCGCCGACAACGCCAGCCAGATCGCCGCCAACATCACCGGCGTGGCCGGCAGCGCGGCCAGCATCTCCGACGCCGCGGGACACGCCGCCCAGACCACCCACACCGTCGCCGGAGTCGTCACCGACCTCAAAACCGCCGTCGGCCGGTTCCGCTACTGAGCCCCATCCGGGGACACGGCACATGTCCGCCACCCGCCGCACCGAACTGACCGACCGGCGGGGGTACGACACGACGGCGGGCCGGCGCGCGACGCAGCGCATGAGCACCGCCACGGCGTCGGCGACGCTGACTTTCAGCGGCGTGGCCGGCCCCTTGGCCATCTTCGTGTCGACGAAGCCGAACCGCGCCGCGGTCACCGCCACCCCGCGCGGGCGCAGCGCCTGGCCGAGGCCGAGCAGGTTGGAGGTCAGGCCGGCCTTCGACGCCGCGTACCCGCGCGCGGCCGGCGAGATGAGCACGTCGGAGAGGCTGGACAGGCCGATGAGGTGGCCGGTGCCGCGCGCCAGGAGTCCGCACGGGATATCCGCTTGCCCCGCGGCGCTAGGGTTGACGTAGTCAGCTTCGAGTGTGGAGGGAGACCGCCGTGCAGTACCGCACCGTTGTCGTCGTCCCCCGCGCACTGCACGAGGTGATCCGCGTGTCTTCGTCGCTCCTGGTGCCCGCTCGCGCGGCGGCACCGGGTCGTCCCGCCCTGGGCTGAAACCGCCCGGCGGGGCGCAATCGCGCTGTCTGAGTCCACGAGACGAGCCCAGAGGGGCAACAGTGCGCAACGAACTGCGACGCGTCCGCAACATCGGCATCCTGGCCCACGTGGACGCGGGGAAGACCACGACCACCGAACGGATCCTCTTCGCCACCGGCGCGACGTACAAGCAGGGCGAGGTCCACGACGGCACCACCGTCACCGACTTCGACCAGCAGGAGCGCAACCGCGGCATCACCATCTTCGCGGCCGCCGTGAGCGTCGACTGGGACGGTCACCGGATCAACCTCATCGACACGCCCGGCCACGTCGACTTCGCCGACGAGGTCGAGCGGTCGCTGCGCGTGCTCGACGGCGCGGTCGCCGTCTTCGACGGCGTCGCCGGCGTGGAGCCGCAGAGCGAGTCGGTGTGGCGGCAGGCGGACCGCTACGGCGTGCCGAGGATCGCGTTCGTGAACAAGCTCGACCGGGCGGGTGCCGACCTCGGGGCCGCGGTCGCCTCGATCCGCGACCGGCTCGGGGTCACGCCGCTGGTGGTGCAGGCCCCGATCGGTGCCGAGGGAGGCTTCGCGGGCGTCGCCGACCTGACGGGCCCCTCGGGCCTGCCGCAGCGGGCCCAGCTGGTCGAGCAGGTCGCCGAGCTGCACGCGGGGGCGCTGGAGGAGTACGTCGAGACCGGCGACCTGAGCCCGGACACGCTGCGCCGGGCGCTGCGCGAGATCACCCTCGCCGGCGCCGGGGTCGTGGTGCTGTGCGGCTCCGCGTACCGGGACAAGGGCATCACCGAGCTGCTCGACGCGGTGGTCGCGTACCTGCCCTCGCCGCTGGACACCGCGGCCCCGGCCGATCCCGGGGCGCCGTTCGCGGCGCTGGTGTTCAAGGTGCACGCGGCGACGACCGGGCGGTACGCGTACGCCCGCGTCTACGCCGGCACCCTGCCCAAGGGCACCGACGTGCTGCTGTCCACCGCGGGGCGGCACGAGCGCGTCTCGCGCGTCCTGCACGTCCAGGCGGACCGGTACACCGACGTCGACCGGGCGGTCGCGGGCGACATCGTCGCGCTCGTCGGGCTGAAGCACGCCCGCGTGGGCGAGACGCTGTGCGACCCGGCGCACCCGGTGGTCCTCGAGCCGCCGAGCCGGGCCGCACCCGTCGTCTCGGTCGCGGTCGAGGCCCGCAGCCGCGCCGACACCGGCCGGCTGGCGACCGCGCTGGCCCGGCTGGTCGAGGAGGACCCGTCGCTGGTCGTGCGGGTCGACGCCGAGACCGGCCAGACGCTGCTCAGCGGGCTGGGCGAGCTGCACCTGGAGGTGGCGGTGGAGAAGATGCGCCTGGCGAACCACGGGCTGCCGATCGCGGTCGGTCGGCCCCAGGTCGCCTACCGCGAGACGCTGGTGCGGGGCGTGACCGGGTTCTACCACCGCCTGGTCAAGCAGGACGGCGGCGCGGGCCTCTACGCCCACGTGGCCATCGACGTGTCCCCCGTGGACGGTGAGGAGTTCGTGTTCGAGTCCACTGTGGTCGGTGGGCACGTGGCGAAGGAGTACGTGCGGGCGGTCGAGGCCGGCTGCCGCGACGCGCTCGCGGCCGGCCCGGTCGCGGGCTACCCGGTCACGGGCGTCAAGGTCACGCTCACCGACGGCCGGATGCACGACCACGACTCCAGCGACCTGGCCTTCCGGCTCGCCGGCCGGGAGGCGCTGCGGCTCGCCCTGCGCGAGTCGCAGATGGTGCTGCTGGAGCCGGTGGCCGAGGTGACGGTGACGGTGCCCGAGGACATGGTCGGCGGCGTGCTCGGCGACCTGCTGGCCCGGCGGGGCCAGGTCGGCGGCACGGCCGTCCGGGGCGCGACGGTCGTGGTGACGGCGACGGTGCCGCTGGCCGAGCTGTTCGGCTACGCCACGCGGCTGCGCAGCCGGACCCAGGGCCGGGGCGTGTTCACCACGCGCCCCGCCGGTTACGCGCCCGCGCCCTCGGGTGTGTCCGTGCGGTGACCGTGCGGGCCACGGGCGTCTCTCACGCACGACCGTCGACGGTCGACGGGAGGCGCCCGTGCTGCTCGCCGGGCGGCGCCACGCCGAGCTGCGCGGCTGAACCGTCAGCCGCGCCCGACGGCGTTGCGGGGCAGGTGGATCTTGCCCTCCGAGTCGACCTTCTCGTCGAACGGCATGGCCGGGTCGTCGGCCTCGCCGCCGAGGCTCGGGACCGTCACGCCCCGCGCCGAGCCGTTGGCCTTGTCCTCTTCGTCGATGCGGGACGCCCCGTCGCCTCCCGGCGTGCCGGTCGTGCCCATCGTGGCGTGCTCATCCTTCATGGGGTATCGGTTACCCAGTCGTCCTGCGCCCAACCGCACCCCAGACGGCCACCTCGTCGAAGGTCGGCCGCGGCCCGGGCTCGCCCTCGGCGCGCCACTCGGCCACCGACACGATCCCGGGCTCCAGCAGGTCGAGGCCCTCGAGGAACCGCGCGAACTCGGCCCGGTCGCGCAGCTTGCCCGGCCCGTGCCGGCCCGCCTGGATCTGCGCCGCCAGCTCGGGGGCGAGCCCGTCGGTCGTGGCGTGCGACATGACCAGGAAGCTCCCGGGCGCGAGCGCGCCGAGCAGCCGCTCGACGATCCCGTAGGGCTCGTCGGTGTCGGGCAGGAAGTGCACGACCGCCACGAGGATGAGCGCCACGGGCCGGCTCAGGTCGATGGTGGCCTTGAGCGCGGGGTCGCCGAGGATCCGCTCGGGGTCGCGCAGGTCGGCGTCGACGTAGGCGGTCGCCCCCTCCGGCGCGCTGGTCAGCAGGGCCCGCGCGTGGGCGAGCACGATCGGGTCGTTGTCGACGTAGACGACCCGCGCGTCGGCCGCGACGCCCTGCGCGACCTCGTGCACGTTCGGGCTGGTCGGGATGCCGGTGCCGATGTCGAGGAACTGCCGGATGCCGTGCTCGGCGGCGAGCACCCGCACGACCCGCCGCATGAACGCCCGGTTCTCGACCACGGCCGTGCGGATCGCCGGGAACGCCGCGGCGATCGCGTCACCGGACTCCCGGTCGGCGGCGAAGTTGTCCTTGCCGCCGAGCCAGTAGTCGTACCGCCGCGCGGGATGCGCCACGGTGGTGTCCACCCGCTCGATCCACTCCGAACCCGCCACCGCAGTCTCCGTCCGTGTCGACCCCGTGCGGCACGAATGATAGTCCTGTGACGCCGGCCGATGTCCGCGGCGCACGCACGCGGGCGGCCCGGCTACGCACAGTACTCGTCGCGGGCGCAGGAGCAGTCCTCACCGGCCGTGGCGCGCGACCTCGAACCAGACCTCCTTGCCGCCGGCCGGGATCGACGAGGTGCCCCAGGCCGCCGCGACCGACGCGACGATGAGCAGCCCGCGCCCGTTCTCGCTGTCGGCGCCGGCCGGGCGCGGGCTGGGCAGCCGCTCGCTGCGGTCGGCGACGGTGACCCGCAGCCGCTCGGCGCCGAGCTCGAGGCGGACCAGGACGGCCCCGACGGTGTGCTGGATGGCGTTGGTGATGACCTCGTCGAGCAGGAGCAGGGTGTCGTCGGCGATGCGGCGCTCGCCCCACGCGGTGAGCACGTCGGCGGCGAAGCGCCGGGCGGCCGAGGCGCTGACGGCGTCGCCGCGGAAGCGCCGCTGAGCCGCCGGCGGCCGTTCGGCCTCCGGGCGCGGGTCCACGGCCAGGCAGACCACGGCGACGTCGTCGGTGCGCGGGCGCGGGCCGACGCCGGAGGTCAGGACGTGGTCGAGCATCGCGCCCGGGTCGTCCGAGGGGGCGCAGCCGACGGCGCTGCGCAGGTCGGCGAGGCCGTCGTCGATGTCGTAGCGCCGGTCCTCGACCAGCCCGTCGGTGTAGAGCAGCAGGTTGGCCCCGCCGGGCACCAGGAACGTCGTCTCGCTGAACACGACCGTGGCGCTGACGCCCAGCGGCGGCCCGGAGCGCAGCGCCAGGATGCGGGCCTCGCCGCCGGCCCGCATGACGGGTGGCGGATGGCCGGCCAGCACGGCGGTCGCGGTCCCCTCGCCCAGGTGCAGCTCGAGGTAGCAGCAGGTGGCGACGGCGTCGGGCTGCAGGTCCAGCAGCAGCCGGTTGACCCGCTGCATGACCACGGACGGGCTGTGCCGCTCGGCCGCGTACGCCCGCAGCGCGTTGCGGACCTGGCCCATGACCGCGGCGGCGGTGGCGTTGTGCCCGACGACGTCGCCGATGACGACCGCGACCACGTCGTGGCCGAGCGGGATTACGTCGTACCAGTCGCCGCCCACGTCGGCGCCGTGGGTCCACGGGAGGTACCGCGCGGCGTGCCGCAGCCCCGGCACCTGCGGCAGCTCCGCGGGCAGCAGGGCCCGCTGCAGCTCCCCGGCGATGGACAGCTGCGCCTCGAACAGCAGCGCCCGCTGCATCGCCTGCGCGCACACGCCGGCGAACGCGGCGAGGTTGGCCCGCTCCCCCTCGTCGAACTCGCGCGGGCTGCCGTAGCCGACGACCAGGGTGCCGAGCACGTCGCCGGCCGCGGCCAGGGGCAGGAACGCCCACGCCTGCCGCCCGCCGCTGGGGATCGGGGCCGCGTCGCCGGACTGGGCCGCGACGAACTCGTCCAGGCTGCTCAGGTAGCGAGCCTGCCCGGTGCGCGCGACCTCGGTCGCCGGATACGGATGCCGCAGCGGTACCGCCCGCAGACGCGCCACCACCTGCGGCTCGTAGCCGGCGTGGTACTGCAGCGCCAGGTGGTCGTCGCGGCGCAGCAGCACCGCCAGCCCCTGTCCGCCGGCCGAGGGCCGCAGCACGGCGCCGATCGCCGCGTACACGTCCGCGGCCGTGCTCGCGGCGACGAGCGCCGCGGTGACCGCCTGCAGCGCGGCGTTGCGCCCGGCGGCCCGGCGGGCCGCGGCCATGCTCTGCTCGAGCCGCTCCTGCTGCCCGACGAGCGTGCTGACGTCACGGAACGAGACCGCCACGCCGTCGGCCCCGGCGGGCGCGGCGCTGAGCTGCCAAACCTGGCCGAGATCGTCGTAGCGCAGCTGCGCCTGCCACGGCCGGCCCGTCTCGGCGACCTCGCGCCAGCGGTCGAGCAGGTCCCGGGCGGGCCCGGCGGGCGGGACGAGCTCGCTCCAGTGCCGCCCGATCGTCTCCTGCACCGAGCGGCCGGTCAGCGCGGCGCCGGGCCGGTTGACGTACTCGCACACGAAGTCGCGCACCGCCCCGGACTCGTCGCGCACGGCGCGCAGGAGCGCGAACCCGTCGAAGGCGGCGTCGAGCACCTCGTACAGCCGCGTCCCGCCCGCGGACTGCGGCCCCAGCGTGACCGTCCGCAGATCCACGAACCGGGCGGCGATCCCGTCGCCGCTGGGCCCGACCCACAGCTCGAAGTGCCCGGCGACGGTGGGGCGGTCGTGGTACACGGTGCGGGCGACGGGCTCGCGGGACTCGACGACCTTGCGGTACAGCAGGATCGTGCTGTCGTTGACGGTGTCGCCCCACAGGTCCCGCAACCGCCGGCCGACGAGCTGCGCGCGGGGCCGCCCGAGGTACCGCGCCCCGGCGTCGTTGAGGTGCACGAGCTCGAAATCCACGATGTCCCCGCCGCCGTCGCGCACCGCGCGGGCGAACGCCCACCCCTGCGGATCGGCTTCGAGCATCGCGAGCACGTCGGCGGAGGGCAGCACGTCCGTCCCGTCGACCATGCGCCCATCATGGCGAACCCGCCGCGCGGAAGCCAGCCACGCCCCGGCGCGAGGCGGTGGCCCGTGGTGCCCGGACCGTCAGGGCTGGAGGCGCACCGAGGTCCAGCCCGCCGGGGTCCGGTCGTAGCGCAGCCGGCGGTGCAGCCGGTCGGCGCTGTCGTGCCAGAACTCGACGGCCGCGGGCTCGATGCGGTAGCCGTCCCAGGTGTCCGGCCGGGCGGCCGGGCCGGCCGCGCCCAGCTCGGCGGCCCGGGCCCGCAGCGCCGCCTCGTCGAGCATCGGCTCGCTCTGGCGGGAGGCGGCCGCCATCGCCCGCGCGAGCGGCGCCCGCTCGGCGAAGAGCGCGTCGGCCTCGGCGGCGGGCAGCCGGTGGACCGGGCCGGCGACGTGGACCTGCTGGAGGGTCTCGCGCCAGAAGAACGTCGCCGCGGCGTACGGGCGGACGGCCAGGTCGCGGCCCTTGCGGCTCACGGTGTGCGTGCCGAACACGAGCCCGTCGTCGCGGATGTGCTGCACGAGCACCGTGCGGCTGGAGGGCGTGCCGTGGGCGTCGGCGGTGGCCAGGGCGACCGCGTTCGCCAGCCCGGCCCCCCGCTCGACGGCCGCGCCGAGCCAGGCCCGCAGCAGCGCGACGGGGTCGTCCGGCGGGTCCTCGAACTCGGGGAGCTCCAGGTCGGTGGGCACGCCTTCACGGTACCGTTCGCCGGGTTCGGCGCGCCCCGCCGGGCGGGTGACGGTAGGCTGGTCTGCGACTCAGACTTGATTGATTCCAGAAATCGTGGGAAGAAGAAGCGACGTGTCTGACAACAAGGACGTGACCGCCAGCACCAGCGAGAGCGAGAACCCGGCCATCCCGGCCCCGACCGCCAAGGCTTCGAGCCGGCCGCGGACCAACCGGGACTGGTGGCCCAACCAGCTCGACCTCTCCGTGCTGCACCGGCACTCGGCGCGCGCCAACCCGATGGACGGCGACTTCGACTACCGCCGCGAGTTCGCGAAGCTCGACGTCGAGGCGCTCAAGCGCGACCTCACCGAGCTGATGACGAACTCGCAGGAGTGGTGGCCGGCCGACTACGGCCACTACGGGCCGCTGTTCATCCGCATGAGCTGGCACGCGGCCGGCACCTACCGCACCGCCGACGGCCGGGGCGGCGGCGGCAGCGGCGCCCAGCGGTTCGCGCCGCTCAACAGCTGGCCGGACAACGCCAGCCTCGACAAGGCGCGCCGGCTGCTGTGGCCGGTCAAGGAGAAGTACGGCCAGAAGATCTCGTGGGCCGACCTGCTCGTCTTCGCCGGGAACGTGGCCTACGAGTCGATGGGCTTCAAAACCTTCGGCTTCGGCTTCGGCCGCGAGGACATCTGGGAGCCCGAGGAGATCTTCTGGGGGCCGGAGGACACCTGGCTCGGCGACGAGCGCTACAGCGGCGAGCGCGACCTCGCCGAGCCGCTCGGCGCGGTGCAGATGGGCCTCATCTACGTCAACCCGGAGGGGCCGGCCGGCGTGCCGGACGCGCTGGCCTCCGCGCGGGACATCCGCGAGACGTTCGGCCGGATGGCGATGAACGACGAGGAGACCGTCGCGCTCATCGTCGGCGGGCACACCGTCGGCAAGGCGCACGGCGCGCACGACCCGGCGCACCTGGGCCCGGAGCCCGAGGGCGCGCCGATCGAGCAGCAGGGCCTCGGCTGGAAGAACCCGTCCGGCACCGGCAAGGGCGCCGACGCGATCACCAGCGGCCTCGAGGGCGCCTGGACGAACGCGCCGACCCGGTGGGACAACGGCTTCCTCGACAACCTGTTCAACTACGACTGGGAGCTGACCACCAGCCCGGCCGGGGCCAAGCAGTGGACCCCGAAGGGCGGCGCGGGCCAGGACACCGTGCCCGACGCGCACGACCCGTCCCGGCGCCACGCCCCGATGATGCTCACCTCCGACCTCGCGCTGCGCTTCGACCCCATCTACGGGCCGATCGCCAAGCGCTTCCACGAGCACCCGGAGGAGCTCGCCGAGGCGTTCGCGAAGGCCTGGTACAAGCTGCTGCACCGCGACATGGGGCCGGTCTCGCGCTACCTCGGGCCGTGGATCCCCGAGCCGCAGCTGTGGCAGGACCCGGTGCCGGCCGCGACCGGCACGCTCAGCGCGGACGACATCGCCGCGCTCAAGGCCCGCCTGCTCGACTCCGGCCTGTCCACCACCCAGCTCATCGCGACCGCGTGGGCGGCGGCGGCGAGCTTCCGCGGCACGGACAAGCGCGGCGGCGCCAACGGGGCCCGGCTGCGCCTCGCGCCCCAGAAGGACTGGGCGGTCAACGAGCCGGATCAGCTCGCGACGGTACTGCCGGTGCTCGAACGCATCCAGGCAGAGTCCGTGTCCGAGTCCAGGCCCGTCTCCCTGGCCGACCTCATCGTCCTGGGCGGCTGCGCGGCCGTCGAGCAGGCGGCGCGGGACGCGGGCCACGACATCACCGTGCCGTTCACCCCGGGCCGCACCGACGCGACGGCGGAGCAGACCGACGTCGAGTCCTTCAAGGTGCTCGAGCCGCGCGCCGACGGCTTCCGCAACTGGGTGCGCCCCGGTGAGAAGCTGCCGCCGGAGGTCCTGCTCGTCGACCGTGCGTTCATGCTGAACCTGAGCGCGCCCGAGATGACCGTGCTCGTCGGCGGCCTCCGCTCGCTCGGCATCAACCACGGCGGCACCGCGCACGGTGTGCTCACCGACCGGCCGGGCACGCTGAGCAACGACTTCTTCACCAACCTGCTGCGCGCGGGCACCGAGTGGTCGGCGTCGAAGTCGGACGAGAACGTCTACGAGGGCCGGGCCGCCGACGGCACCGTCACCTGGACCGCGACCGCCGTCGACCTCGTCTTCGGCTCGCACTCCCAGCTGCGCGCGATCGCCGAGGTCTACGCGAGCGCCGACGCGAAGGACAAGTTCGTCCGCGACTTCGTGAAGGCGTGGGACAAGGTGATGAACCTGGACCGCTTCGACGTGGCGTGATCCGCACGAGGGGTGAGCGGCACCGGCCGGTGCCGCTCACCCCTCGCCGCGCGCAGGGCGATCGTGTTCTGATGGATGCGTGAGCGACTGGAACACGCAGATCATCGAGGAGTTCCGCGCCAACGGCGGTAAGGTCGGCGGACGGTTCGAGGGCGGCACGCTGCTGCTCATCCACCACCGCGGCGCCCGGACCGGCACGGAACGCGTCAACCCCGTGGCCTACCTGCCCGACGGCGATCGCATGGTGATCGTCGCCTCGGCGGCCGGCGCGGACAAGAACCCCGACTGGTACCACAACCTCAAGGCCAATCCCGACACCACCGCCGAGGTCGGCACCGAGACCGTCGACGTGCACGCCGAGGAGATCCTGGGCGAGGACTACACGGCGACGTGGGAGCGGCTCGTGGCCCGGATGCCCGGCTTCGACGACTACAGGAAGAAGACGACGCGGCGCATTCCGCTGTTCGCCCTGACCCGCATCTGATCGACGCGGCGGCCGGGGCCCGCGTCCCGGACCCCGGCCGCCTTCGCGCTGGAATGCCCATCACGGCCCGAGGACCGCCGGGCGTTGACGCTCAGGCGACGTAGGCGGGTGTGCTCGTCGCGCTGGTGAACATCTTCGGCTCGCCGACGTACCGGATCCGCCAGGAGCCGGCCGCGGGCTGGTCGAACTCCTGCGAGAACGGCCGGGTGGGGTTGCCGGGCAGGTCGATGGTCGCGACGGTGTGCCAGTTGCCGGTGCCGGTCTTCGAGTACTGGATGTCGACCGACGCGCCGGCCGGGCTGCCGCCGGCGAACTCCAGCTGCCCCTGCACGTACACCTTGCCGTTGTCGGTGTCGCGGACCGCCAGGACATTGGTGACGGTCACCCGGCTGACGACGGTGACCGTGGTCTGCGTGGTCGTGTTCGTCGTGATGAACGGATCGGGGCTGTACGCGCCGGCCCGCAGGGTGCCGGTGCTCCCCGGCTGGATGCTGAGGCTGTAGTTCCCGGCCGCGTCCGTCGTGGCCCGGCCGAGGATCCCGACGCAGGTGGTCGGGTACAGGCAGGACGCGACCACCACGGATGTGTTCGCCCAGGGCTGCCAGCCGGTCGGCGACTTCCACGACAGGTTCCCGCTCACCGCGATCGGGTCGCCGTGGATGACCGTCCGGCGGTCGAGGCGCATCGTCAGCCTCGTCGGCGCCTGCTTGATGAGCGGCGCGGGGGTCTGTGCGAAGGCCTGCGCGTAGTACGGCCGCGCGGGGTCGTCGCCGGTGTAGACGCTCGCGTCGTCGTACTGGTCCTGGACCTGCGTGGTGAAGGCGAACCTTCCGTCGGCGCCGGACATCGTCTCGGGGATGTCGCCGTCCCCGGTCATCAGCTCGACGGGGAAGGCGCCGACGGGGGCGATCGCCTGCGTGCCCGGCCAGCGGCCCATCAGCCGGCCCGAGACCTTCATGTCGCGGTGTCCGTAGGTGACGGAGCCGGTGGCGGCGACGTTGTCGAAGTACATCTGGACCGAGTAGGTCAGGTATCCGGCGGCGGGCAGCGTCACGTGCCCGCCGGCCTGGTCGGTGATCTCCACGTCCAGTTGGCAGGAGCACAGGTCGGGCAGCGTGATCTCGCCCGACCGCCAGATGCCGTCGGTGACGTCGCCGCTGTCCAGGCTGAAGTCGGTGACGTCGGCGAGGCGCAACAAGACCATCCCGCCGGCTCGTGCCAGCGGGCAGCGTGGGCCGGCGGGCCGAACCCACGCCGGAGAGCGGCTGAATCTAGCACCGACGAGGATCGTTACGCCGACCCGTTTCGGGCACCGATGCAGGCGTCCCGCCTGTGATGACGGCGGTCCCGGCGCGGGGTGGGCGTCGCGTGACCGCCGCCGTCAGCAGCGGGCCCGGCCCAGCTCGCGATCGATGTGCCGCTGCCGCGCATCGCGAAGCTTCCGGTAGTCACGCCGGTATCGGCAAGCTGCAAATTTTTACAAAACTTGCCCTTGTCATCGATCACGGGCATTGTTAGCTTCCTTTAGGGATCGACGAAGGTCGTTGACCCGTTCCCGCGCCGCGCTCCCGCCGGAGCCCCGCGGCGGCGCAGCCATCCCTCCAGGAGGCGTATTTCCGTGCGTCCACAAGCCCTTCGGCGTGCCCTGACGGCCTCGGCGGCACTCGCCGTGGTCGTCAGCGCCGTCCAGCTCAGCGCCATACCCGGCGCGAGTGCCGCGGTGGCCGATCCCGCCGCCACCGTCGACACGCTCATCGGATCCGCCAACTCCGGTGAGACCTTCCCCGGGGCCGACACGCCCTTCGGCATGGTGCAGTGGAGCCCCGAGAACACCCGCGGCGACCAGACCCGCACCCCGCAGCCGGGCGGCTACGACTACAACGTCACCCGCACGCGCGGGTTCAGCCTCACGCACATGTCGGGCACGGGCTGCGCCGGTGGATCCGGGGACATTCCCATGCTGCCGTACCCCGGCACGGTGAGCTCGTCGCCCTCCTCGGACACCACCGACGCGACGTACGCGAGCGGCTTCCAGCACGCGAACGAGACCGGCACCGCGGGGTACTACCGCGTCGGGCTGGACTCGGGCGTCAACGTGGAGCTGTCGGCCACCACCCGCACGGGCGCGGGCCGGTTCACGTATCCGACCGGCAAGACCGCCTCCCTGCTGGTGCGCACCTCGAACTCCGAGGTCGGCTCCAGCGCCGCGACGACCACGGTGGACAGCGCCAACCGGGTCATCAGCGGGTCGGTGACGAGCGGGAACTTCTGCGGCTACATCAACACCGAGGACCGGCGCAGCTACTACACGCTGTACTTCTACGCCGCCTTCGACAAGCCCTTCGCGAGCACCGGCACCTGGCAGGACGGCACGCTGTCGCCCGGGTCCACGAGCTCGAGCGGCGGCACCACCTACGGCACCGCCGGCTGGCCGCCCGCGGGCAAGGGCTCCGGCGCGTACGTCTCCTTCGACACCAGCTCCGGCCAGGCGGTCGGGGTCCGGGTCGGCATCTCCTACGTCAGCGCGGCCAACGCCAAGGCCAACCTCGACGCCGAGAACCCGGCCGGCACGACGTTCGACACCGTGCGGACCCGGGCCCACGACGCCTGGAACGCGGAGCTGAACCGGGTCGCCGTCACCGGCGGCACGAGCGCGCAGCAGACCACGTTCTCCACCGCGCTGTACCACTCCCTGCTGCACCCCAACGTGTTCAGCGACGCCAACGGGCAGTACCGCGGGATGGACCAGGCCGTGCACACGGTCTCCGGGGCGCAGCACGCGCAGTACGCGAACTTCTCCGGCTGGGACGTCTACCGCGACCAGGTCCAGCTCGTCACCCTCCTGCGGCCCGACATCGGCGCGGACATCGCCCAGTCGCTGCTCAACCAGGCGAACCAGAACAACGGCGTCTGGGACCGCTGGACACACAACCAGGGCGGCACGCACGTGATGACCGGCGATCCCGGCCACGCGGCCGTGGCGAGCATCTACGCCTTCGGCGGCACCACGTTCGACGCCGCGGGCTCGCTCAGCTCGATGGTGCACGCCGCGACGACCGTGACCGCCGCGGACCTGAGCCGCACCGGCTGGAACGTGATGGTGGTCGGCGAGCGGCCGTCGCTGGACAAGTACCTGTCCATCGGCTATGTGCCGTCGGACGGCAACGCGTGGGGCGGTGCGGGGGAAACCCTCGAGGACGTCTCCGCCGACTTCGGCATCGCGCAGCTGGCCGGGCGCCTCGGCGACACCGCCGACGCCGCGGCCTTCCTCGACCGCGCGCAGCACTGGAAGAACGTGTTCAACCCCGCGACCGGCTACATCCAGCAGCGCAACTCCGCCGGGGCCTGGCAGTCGTTCGACCCGGCGAGCTCGGACGGGTTCGCGGAGGGCAGCGCGGCGCAGTACACCTGGATGGTCCCCTTCAACGTGAACGGCCTGTTCGCCCGGATGGGCGGTGCGGGGCCGGCCGCGTCGCGCCTGGACGCGTTCTTCCACAACAGCGACGGCAGCTGGGCGCTGTCCAACGCCGGCGGCACCAAGTCGGACCTGAGCAACGAGCCGTCGATCGGCACGCCGTGGCTCTACGACTTCGCCGGCCAGCCGTACAAGACGCAGCAGACCGTCCGCCAGGTCGTGAACACGCTGTGGTCCAGCGCGCCGGGCGGCATTCCGGGCCAGGACGACCTCGGCGCGATGTCGTCGTGGTACGTCTTCGCGGCCATGGGCGTCTACCCGCTCACCCCCGGCCGCGGTGAGCTGCTGCTGGGCAGCCCGCTGTTCAGCCAGGTCGTGATCCACCGCGGCAACGGCGCCGTCATCACCATCAACGGCACCGGCGCCGCCACGAACGCGCCCTACATCCAGAGCGCGAAGCTCAACGGGGCCACGACCACCAGACCGTGGCTGCCGGAGAGCCTGCTCGCGGCCGGCGGTACCGTCGAGCTGACCCTCGGCACGACCGCGAACACCTCGTGGGGCAGCGCCGCCGCCGACGCGCCGCCGTCGTTCGACCCGGCCCCGCCGGCCTCGTCGAACCTGGCCCTGAACAAGCCCGCCACCGCGGACTCGTCCTGCAACGCCGGCGAGGGCGCGGCCAAGGCGGACAACGGCAGCGTCTCGGGCGGCACCGGCGACAAGTGGTGCTCGACGGGCGCCTCGAAGTGGTGGCGGGTCGATCTCGGCGCCGCGGCCACGGTCAGGACGATCACCGTCCGGCACGCCGGGGCCGGCGGGGAGCCGGCGTCGTGGAACACCAGGGACTACGACGTGCAGGCGTCCAGCGACGGCACGACGTGGACGACGGTCGTGTCGGCCCGCGGGAACACCGCGAGCGTCACGAACCACGCGGTCGAGGTCTCGGCACGGTACCTCAGGCTCAACGTCATCACCGCGGAGCAGTCGGGCACCGGCGGCGCCGCGCGGATCTACGAGTTCGAGGCGTACGGCTGACGAACGGGTGCGCGACGGCCGGGACGTGACCGCTCTCTCAGCCACCGAACGGTGAGGCTGTCCTAACCTATTCGCGTGGCGGAGCATTCGTACGGCGAGAGCGGCTGGGCCGGAACCGGAGACGGACGGCGGCTGCACTACATGACCCGCGGCGAGGGCGAGACGACCGTCGTGTTCGCCTCCGGCATGGGCCTGTCCCGCTCCGTCTGGGGCCTCGTGCAGCCGCTCGTCGCCGCCCGGACCCGCGCCGTCGTCTACGACCGGGCCGGCACCGGGCGCAGCGACGACGACCCCGAGCCGCTCACGCTCGGCCGGATGGCCGCGGACCTCGACGCGCTGCTGCGGGCGCTCGGCGACGGCCCGTTCGTCCTGGTCGGGCACAGCTGGGGCGGCCCGCTCGTGCGCGCCGCGGCCGCGGCCGAGCCGGACCGCGTCCGCGGGCTCGTGCTGGTCGACCCGACGGACGAGCGGTGCGAGCTGTACTTCGCCAGGGCCGCCCGCCGCCGCTTCGCGCTCACGCGCCGGCTCGTCGCGGCGATGGCGCGCACGGGGCTGTACCGTCCGATGGCCGCGCGCCCGGGGATGGTCCAGCCGCCGGACGTGGCGGCCGAGCACCGGGCCGAGGACTTCACGGTGCGCGCGGCGCGGACGATGGCGGCCGAGCTGAAGTGCCTGCTCGAGGATCTCGGGCCGCTGCGGGCCGAGCCGCCGAGCCTGGGCGACCTGCCGGTGACGGTCATCTCCGGCACGGCCCCGGCCCGGTTCGACCGCGGGGTGCGGGCGGCCGTGACCGACGCCCACCGCCGCACGGCCGACGCCCTGCCGAACGGGCGGCTGGTCCCGGCCCAGGCGTCGGGGCACCTGGTCATGTTCACCGAGCCGGAGCTCATCGCGGCCGAGGCCCTGCGCCTGGTTTACACCGCTGCCCGGGTTGAGGCCGAGGCGTCGAGGCGGTAGCGGCGCTGGAGCACGATCGCGGCGAGCATCAGCGCCGCCGGGACGGCACCGAAGCCGAGCCGGATCCAGGTGACCGCCGAGGCCGGCTGGGCCGTCGCGTCCGCCCCCGCGACGAAGCCGCCGAGGGCCAGGCACGCGGCGTAGACGTACGGCCCGAGCGCCCCGCCGAGCGAGTCCGCCGCGGTCCACACGCCCGTGTAGCTGCCCGCGCTCTGCGGGCGCCCCGAGGCGGCCACGACGTCGGGCAGCATCGAGAACGGCAGCAGCTGCAGCGCGGCGAACGCGACCCCGAGCACGGCCACCGCGGCCACGAGCACCGCCACGCCCGCGGCGGCGCCGGCCGCGAGCACGGCGCACCCGGCGACGAAGACGGCCTGGGCGAGCAGCAGGCCCCGCTGCTTGCCCCAGCGGCGCGCGAGCGCGACCCAGGCCGGGGTCGCGAGCAGGGCTGGGGCCAGGAACGCGGCGACGAGGACCGTGGTGAGCCGGGGGCGGCCGAGCTCGTACTCGGTGTAGTAGGGCACCGCGGCGAGCACCAGGTGCGAGGTGGTCGACATGGCCAGGTAGGAGGCGGCGAGCGGGCGGAACTGGCGGTCCCGCAGCGCCGCGAGCAGCGCGGGGCCGGACCGCGGGCGCTCCAGCGGGGCCGCGGCGGCGAGCCGGCCCACGCCCGCGACGCCGGCCAGCATCGCGGCGAGCATGAGCCCGCCGAGGACGAGGGCCATGGTGGCGTAGCCGGCCCGGGTCGGGTCCTCGCGCCCGGCGAGCAGCGGGGCGGCGAGGCCGCTGGCGAGGATGCCGACGGTCAGCACCACCATGCGGAAGCCCATGAGGCGGGTGCGCTCGTGGTAGCCGATCGCGAGGTCGGCCGGGGTGGACAGGTAGGGCACCTGGTAGGCGGCGAACAGCAGGTTGCCCGCGACGAAGGCGACCGCGACCCAGCCGGCCGCGGCGGGGCCGGAGAGCCCGGCCGGCACCGCGAACAGCGCCGCGAACGGCAGGACCAGCGCGCAGCCGGCCAGCAGCAGGCGGCGTCGGCTGCCGTGGCGGGCCAGGCCGGCGTCGGAGACGGTGCCCACCCACGGGTGCAGCACCACGTCGGCGATCTTCGGCACGAGCAGGGCGGTGCCGGCCAGCAGCGGGGCCACGGCGAGGACGTCGGTGAGGAAGTACAGCAGCAACAGCCCCGGCACCGTGATCCAGATGCCCATGCCGAAGGAGCCGGTCGCGAACGCGGCCAGGCCGCCTCGGGGTAGCCGCCTGCCGTCCATCCCGCCCCCCAGGTTATCCAACGGTTGATGGATACTAGGCGACGATGGAGCCTCAGCACACCCCCCGCCGCGGACCGGGCCGCCCCCGGCGCGACGAGCGCGCCGCGACCCGCGAGTCGATCCTGCGGGTGGCGGTGGGCCTGTTCGCCCGGCACGGGTTCGCCGCGGTGAGCCTGCGCCAGGTCGCCGAGGCGGCCGGCGTCGACGTGGCCACCGTGCACCACCACACCGGCGGGAAGGCGGCACTGTACGAGGCCTGCTTCGGGCTCGTGCACGACGCCGAGCGGGCCGCGCTCGGCCCGGTGCTCGCCGACGCGCGCCTGGCGCTGCCGGGCGGGGCAGACGCCGTGCTGCCGGTGCTGCACCGCCTGGTCGACACGTTCGTGGACTTCCTGGAGGCGCACCCGGAGAACACCGGGCTGTGGCTGCGGCGCTGGCTCGACCCGGCCGGGCACGAGGGGCTCGACGAGCGCTACTCGGCGCCGCTGTACGCCCAGGTCGCCGACCTGCTCACGGCGGCCGACGCGGCCGGCGTCCTGCACGAGCCCGACCCGCACACGGCGGTGCGCAGCCTCATCTGGGCCCTGCACGCGCACGCCGTGCACGTGCTGCACGAGGGCCCGGACCCGGACCGGCAGCGCGCGGCGCGCACGTTCGCGCATCGATGGCTGCGGCGGATGTACGGCACGGCTTGACCGCCGCCGACGTCTCGGCGCATTATCCATCACGTGTTGGATAAACCGGTCGTCGTCATCGGCGCGGGCCCGGCCGGCCTGGCCACGGTGAAGGCGCTGCGCGACCGGGACGTCCCCGTCGTGTGCCTCGACGCCGGCGAGCGCCCGGGCGGCCTGTGGGTGTTCGGCGCACCCGGCTCGTCGGCCTACCGCACGCTGCACCTCAACACCAGCCGCACCCGCACCGAGTTCGCCGACTTCCCGATGCCCGCCGACTGGCCCGACTACCCGGACCACGAGCACGTCGCCGGCTACCTCGCCGCCTACACCGACGCGTTCGGCCTGGCCGAGGACATCCGCCACGGCGAGACCGTGACCGCGGTGACCCGGGTCGCCGACGGCTCCTGGACCGTCTCCACCGCGACCGGGACCTGGCAGACCCCGGCCGTCGTCGTCGCCACCGGCCACAACGCGGTGCCCCGGCCGCCCGAGCCGATGTACCCGGGCCCGTTCGGCGGCGAGTCCCTGCACAGCCACGACTACCGCGGGCCGGAGCAGCTCGCCGGGCGCCGGGTGCTCGTGGTCGGCGGCGGGAACTCGGCCATGGACATCGCCGTCGACGCCTCGCACGTGGCCGTCTCGACCCTGCTGTCGCTGCGCCGCGGGGTCTGGATCGTGCCGAAGTACCTGCTCAGCCGGCCCGCCGACACGCTCAACGGCGCGCTGGCCCGCAGGCTGCCGTGGCGGCTGCGGCAGCGGGTCAGCGAGCGGCTGCTGCGCCTCGCGGTCGGGCCGCCGCAGCGCTACGGCCTGCCGGCGCCGGCGCACGGTTTCCTGCAGGACCACCCGACCCTGTCCGACGGCCTGCTCCCCCGGATCACGCACGGGGAGATCGGCGTGCGGCCCGGCATCGAGCGCCTCGACGGCGACGCGGTGTGCTTCACCGACGGCCGCCGCGACCCCGTCGACCTCATCGTGTGGTGCACCGGCTACCGGGTCGACCTGCCGTTGCTCGACCCCGCCCTGCTGGGCCCGGGGGCCGACCGCCTGCCGCTGTACCGCCGCATCTTCCACCTCGACGCGCCCGGCCTGTTCTTCGTGGGCCTCATGCAGTCCACCGGCGCCGCGCTGCCCGTGGTCGAGGCGCAGGCCCGGCTGGTCGGCGCCTTCCTGGCCGGGCGGTATGCCCTCCCGCCGCCGGCCGTGCAGCGCGCGGACTGCGACCGACACCTGCGCGCGGCGACGCGGCGCTGGGGCTCGCGGCGGCCCGCCATGCGCGTCGACTTCGACGTGTACCTCGCCGAGGCCGCCGCCGAGCTGCGGCGCCGATCCACGGAAGGGGACGTGCGATGGCGCTGACGCTGCACGGCCGCCGGGTCCTGATCACGGGCGCCTCCGGCACGTTCGGCCGGGCCCTCACCGAGCGCCTGCTGGCCTCGGGCGCGCAGGTCGTCGGCCTGGACCTCGTGCCCTCCATCACGAGCCCGGCCCCGATGCTGCGCTGCGACCTGACCTGCGACGCCGAGGTGCCGCCGGCCGTCGAGCACGCGGTGGACCTCCTCGGCGGCCTGGACCTGCTCATCAACAACGCGGGCGTGGGCGGCCCGGCCCCGGCCGAGCTGCCCCCGGGCGAGGAGGTCCGCCGCCAGCTGGAGGTGAACCTGCTCGCCGCCTGGCGCACGAGCGCGGCGGCGATCCCGGCCCTGGAGCGCGCCCGCGGCCGGGTCGTGTTCGTGGCGAGCCGGATGGCCGTGCTGCCGCTGCCCCTGGCCGCCGCCTACGGCGTGAGCAAGCGCGCCCTCGCCGCCTACGCCGACGCGCTGCGCCTCGAGGTCGGCTCGCACATCGGCGTCAGCGTGGTGTACCCGAGCATGGTCGCCTCCCCGATCCACGACGCCACGGCGCGGGCCGGCCTGTCCCTGGAGGGCGTCTCGCGCCACGAGCCGGTCGCGGGCGTCGTGGCCGCGATCCTGCACGCGGCGACCGCGAAGCGCCCGCCCCGCGACGTGGCCACGACCCCGCGCGGCCGCGTCGAGATGGCGATCGCCCGGCACCTGCCGTCGCTGGCCGCCGCGATGGTCACCCGCACCGTGCGGGCCCGCCTGGCCGCCGGGGACCTCGACGCCGCCGAGCTGGCGTCCGGCATGCGCCGCCGCGCCCGCTGAGCCGCCCGGCCGCTAGTGCAGGGCGGCGGCGACGAGCACGGTCAGCAGGCCCGCCGCCCACAGCAGCAGCGTCCGGCCGGCCAGGCGCCGCTGGCGCTCGCGCGCCCGGGCCCGCAGGAGCGGCACGGCGACGACGCAGGACCCCACCAGCACGGCCGAGCCCGCGAGCCACACGACCCGGGCGGCGCCGAGATACAGGTGAGCGGCGCCGGACAGCAGGGCGATCCACGTCGTGGCGAACGTCAGCCAGGCCGGTGCGCGGCGGACCTCGCGCCACGGGTCACGGCCGTAGTCGCCGGACACTAGGGCGCGTCGAGCAGCTCGACGCTCACCGCGGCCGTGTCGCCGAGCCCCAGGCCCTGGGCGGTGCGCACGGCGCGCTTGAGCGGCAGCACGTACGGGCCGTCGCCCGAGGGAAAGATGGACGTCCTCCACGCCGTGGTGCCGATCCGCGCCCGCACGCGCACCGAGCCGAAGCCGCGCCGCGTGCCGGCGGTCAGCTCGCGGATCTCCTCCGAGGGCTCGACCGGCAGGCTCACGAAGACCCAGGAGTCGCCGCGGCGGGCGTCCCACTCCCACAGCTCGGCCTCGAACTCGACGATCATGGGCTCAGCATCACACATCCGCGGCCGCGCAACCATGCCGTGAGGGCCGGGCCCGCCAGCACCTCGCCGCCGACCGCCGCCGCGCCCGACACGCGGCCCACCGCGCCGTTCAGGGCGGCGCCGTCGAGGCGGACGCCGGCCAGGCGCAGCGGGGCGTCGCGCAGGTCGAGATGTCGGCCGGCGCCTGCACGTCCCAGCCCTGGCCCGCCGCGTCGACGAGCTTGCCCAGGTCGCGCTCCGACGCGGGGCCGCCGGCGGACTCGACGGGAGCCTCGAGGGCGCGCTGGACGTCAGCGGCACCGGAACGTCAGCGGCACCGGAACGTCAGCGGCGCCAGAGACCTCCGGCAGCCCGTCACGGGCTCAGCCCGGCAGCAGGGCGTTCGCGCGGGTCAGCACCGTGTCGAGCACCCGGCCGGCGACGGCGAGGTCGGCCTCGGGCAGGTCGCCCCAGAGCCGGTGGGTGACGTCGAGGACGGCCGCGCGGACCTCGCGGAACACGTCGTGGCCGCGCTCGGTCGCCGCACCGGCGGCGTCGACCAGGCCACGCTCGGCGAGCTGCGCCACCAGCCGGTCGGCCGCGGCCTCGTCGACGTGCAGGGCGCCGGGGATCGAGCCGCCGCGGATGGTCAGGGTCAGCGCGACCCACTGCCGCTCGGTCAGGCCGGGGCCGGCCAGGAGCCGCTCGAGGATCGCGTTGAGCGCCTTCTCGGTGCGGCCGATCAGCTGCGTGCCGAAGTCCATGGGAACCCCTCCAATAATCGTTAGTGCGCCTAACGCAGACGCTAGACCGTTAGTCGCACTAACACAAGTGGTAGAGTGCGGCGGTGAGACGGCTGAGCTCCCTGCCGACCCGGCTGCTGTCGCTGGCCGCGATGCAGTCCGACCGGCGGGTCACCGAGGGCCTGGCGACGGCGGACGCGCGCAAGTGGCACTTCGCCGTGCTCGCCACGCTGGACGAGTCCGGCCCGGCCAGTCAGGCCCAGCTCAGCGAGCGCACCGGCATCTTCCGCAGCGACATCGTCGCGGTCGTCAACGAGCTGGCGCAGCGCGGGCAGGTCGAGCGGGCGCCGAACCCGGCCGACCGCCGGCAGAACGTCATCACGCTCACCCCCCGCGGCCGCCGGCAGCTGGCGACCCTGCACGGCCTGCTGGCCGAGGCCGAGGACGACGTCCTGGCCCCGCTGAGCCCGGCCGAGCGGGCCGAGCTCGTCCGGTTACTGACCGCGATCGTCCGGCCGCACGACTAGCATCCACGCCCGGCAAGGGGCGGCGGCGTCCACGTCCGGGGTCGGCGGGTCGGCCAGGTCTCGGCGAAGCGCCCGCGGGCGCGCCGGCCGGCGGCCACCATGTCGTCTGTGACGTTGCCTGCCGGTCGTGATCGCTATCTGGACGTGCTGCGCGCCGTGGCGATCGCCCGGGTCGTGGTGTTCCACATGTTCAGCGTGGTGTGGCTCAGCTGGGCCTTCCCGGCGATGGGGCTCATGTTCGCCCTGGGCGGATCCCTCATGGCCGCGTCGCTGCAGCGCTCGGCGGTGCGGGCGGTGACCGGCCGGGTCCGGCGGCTGCTGCCCGCGCTGTGGGTGCTGGCGGCGGTCGTGGTGCCCGTGATGCTCTGGCACGGCTGGACGACGGCCGACCCGAACGGCCGCGACCTGCGGCTGCTGGTGTTCTGGCTCGTGCCCCTCGCCGACCCGCCCGGCAGCGCCTGGGCCGGTGACGCGACCGTGGTGCTGTGGTACCTGGTGACGTACCTGTGGCTGGTCCTGCTCTCGCCCCTGGCGTGGCGGCTGTTCCGCCGGCTGCCGGTCGTCGCGACGGTGCTGCCGCTGGCGGTGCTGGCCGCCACCCAGCTGGCGCCCGGGCACGCGGGCCTGGACCTGCTCGGCTGGCGGGCCGGGGCGGTGGTGGTCGACGTGGCCACCTTCGGGTCGTGCTGGATGGCGGGGTTCGCCCACCGCACCGGCGCGCTGCGCCGCCTGCACCCGGCGGCGCTGGCCGCACTGGCCGGCGGCTGCATCACGGCCGGTGCCGCCTGGGCGTTCACCCACCCGCCCGAGGACGGCGCCGGCAACCTCAACGACATCCCGCTCGCCCAGGGGCTCTACTCCCTCGGCTTCGCGATCCTGCTGCTGCGGGCCGCGCCGGCGATGCGATGGCTGCGGCGGGTCCCGCTGCTGGACCGCGCGGTCACGCTGCTCAACGCCCGGGCGGTGACCATCTACCTCTGGCACAACATCGCCATCGCGCTGTGCTTCTGGGTCGGTGACCGGCTGCACGTGTGGCAGCTCGGGCCCGCCACCGAGCCGGGGTACTTCGCCGTGGCCCTCGTCCTGCTCTGCGTGCCAGTGCTGGTGCTGGGGCCGGTGGAGGACCTCGCCGCGCGCCGCCGCCCGGCGCTGCTGCCGGCCCAGCGCACCGCCGCCGCCGCCGACCGTGCCCCCGCCCACGTCCCCGCCCACGCCGCGGCGCCGGGCCGGGAAGCGATGGCGCGGCGGCCGAGCGTGCCCACCGGCCCGCCGGGCGTCGGCGACAATCGGCCGCGGAGGTGCTAAACCCCGCCGGCCGCCGCGCGCGTCTACTGGGCGGACATCGCCCACGGAGGGGAGACGGCGCGGGTGCGGGTCGACGATGAGCGGGAGTACGTCGAGTACGTGCGGGCCCACCTGCCCAGGCCGCACCGCGTCGCGGTGCTGGTGCTCGGGGACCGCGACCGCGCCGAGGACGCGGTGCAGAACGCGCTGACGACGCTCTACAGGCGCTGGTCCAAGCGGGGTGAGGTGGCCAGCCTCGACGCGTACGTGCACTCGATGGTCGTGCGCGCCTGCCTGTCGGATCAGCGGCGCCCCTGGGCGAGGGTGTTCCTGCGCGGGTCGCCGCCGGACCGGGAGGTCGACGCGGCCACGGGGGCGGTCGACGACCGGCTCGCGGTGCGCCAGGCGCTGCGCCGGCTGCCCGAGCGGCAGCGGCTCGTCGTGGCGCTGCGGTTCCTGTGCGACATGTCGGTTGCCGACGTCGCGCAGGTGCTCGGCCGCTCCGAGGGCACGATCAAGGCGCAGACGTCGGTGGCGCTGCGCACGCTGCGGGAACTGTTCGAGGCGTCGTCGCGCGCCGAGCTGCCGGCGAGGAGGTCAGCGTGAGCCCCGAGGAAGTGCTGCGGTCGTACGCCGGGCAGGACGTCACCCCGACCCGGATGAGCGCCGACGACGTCCTCGACGCCGCGAAGGCCCGCATCCGCCGGGGCCGGACCCGGGTGGCCGTAGTCGCCGGGGTCGCCGCGCTGCTCGTGCTGGCGGGCGTGGCGTTCGCGCTGCCGTCGCGCCGGCCGGATCGCGGTCTGCCGGCCGTACCACCGTCGGGCAACCCGTCGGTGAGCGGCTCGGCCCGGGCCTGGCCGCCCGCGGTCACGACGCCCGGGGCGCCCCTGTCGTGCACGGCGCAGGCGCTGCCGGAGATGGCCGGCACCACGCCCGACGGCCGCGTGCTGCGGGCCATCGACCCGAGCGGGCGATGGATCGTCGGCAACTCGAAGATCGGCCTGCTGGTCTGGCACGACGGCCAGGTCAGCAACCCGCCCGCGGCCCGGAACTTCGTGCCGGCCGCCGTCGACGCGCAGGGCACCATCGGCGGCTACGAGAACCTCGCCGACCACCGCAGGGTCGCGGCGCTCTTCCAGGGCGGCCGGGTCGTGCGGCTGCCGCTGCCGAACGACGCCGTCTCCAGCGAGGTGACGGACCTCGACGCCCACGGCAACCTGCTCGGCACCGCCGAGCTCGACGGCCACCAGGGGACGATCCCGGTGCTGTGGCCGGGCGCGAAAGGCCCGGTGCCGCTGGTCACGCCGCCGCGGCTGCGGTGGGAGTTCCCCGACGTGCCGCGCCCGAGCGGCATCAACGGCGACGGTGTCATGGTCGGCCACGTGTACCTGCCGCCGGCCGCCGACGGGGGTCGCACACCGGCGGCCTACCGCTGGAACCTCGACGGCGGGGGCGCGCTGCTCGACGCGCCGACCGGGGAGCCGAGGCTGATCGCGGGCGACTGGGTCGTCGGAGCCGGCTATGTCGGGGCGGACCTGGGGCTGCGCGGACACCGGCTGCCGGCCGACTACGGGCAGAGCGGCCGGCCGAGCGTGCGCTGGAACATGCGCACGGGCACGGCCGACGCGATGGGCCCGTTCACGGCCTTGGCGCTCAGCGAGAACGGGCGGGCCGTCGGCGTGCGCGACACGAAGGACTATCAGCCGGCCGTGTGGAGCGACGGCACCGTCACGCCGCTGCCGCTGCCCGGCGCGGCCGCCGGGTTCATGTACTACGCCGACATCTCCGCGGACGGCCGGACGGTCGTGGCCACCGTGCGCGACGGTGACCACGGCCCGTACGCGATCGTCAGGTGGGCCTGCTGAGTCAGGCCGTGATGTCGACGTAGTCCGACCAGCCGCCGGCGTAGTACTTGTAGTACCCGTGCCCGTCCTGGGCCAGGGTGTACACCTCGGTGGTGCCGAACCGCGGGTTGTACAGCACCGACGGGCTGCCCGCGGTGGCGCCGCCGAGGTTGTTCCACCCTGACCAGCCGCCGAGGTAGTACACGTACTGCAGCTGGTTCGACGGCGTGTGGACGTAGACCTCGGTGGTGCCCGAGGACCGGTTGTAGACCACGCCCGGGTCCTGGTCCAGGGTGCCGCCGAGGCCGGTCCAGCCGCTCCAGCCGCCGAGGTAGTAGACGTAGGACAGCTGGTTGCCCGACGTGCGCAGGTACACCTCGGTCGTGCCGTACTTCGGGTTGTAGAGCACCGCCGGCGTGCCCTGCACCGAGCCGCCCAGGCCCGTCCACCCCGACCAGCCGCCGAGGTAGTAGACGTAGGCCAGGCCACCGCCGGTCACCGCGTACGCCTCCGTGGTGCCGAACTTCGGGTTGTAGAGCACCCCGGGATCGCCGGTGAGCGCCCCGCCCAGGTCCGTCCAGCCCGACCAGCCGCCGGCGTAGTACACGTAGGCCAGCGAGTTCGCCGACGTGCGGGCGTACACCTCGGTCGTGCCGTACGTCGGGTTGTAGATGACCGCCGGATTCCCCGCGAGGGAGCCGCCGAGGTCGATCCACGGCGACCAGCCGCCGGAGAAGTAGCGGTAGCCGAGATGGTTGTTCGACAGCCGCGCGTAGACCTCGGTCGTGCCGAACCTCGGGTTGTAGAGCACCGCGGGGTCGCCGGTGATCGGGCCGCCGAGATCGGTCCACGACGACCAGTCGCCGGACCAGTACGCGTACATGAGGTGGTCGCTGTTGTCGGAGCGCGCGTAGACCTCGGTCGTGCCGTAGCGCGGGTTGTAGAGGTTCTGCAGCTTCCCGACCGGCCGCGACGGCTCGCCCTGGCGCACGTAGAGCAGCCGGTTCGGGGTGGCCGCGGCGTAGTGGGCGGGCACCGCCGCCATCCGCAGCGCGCCGACCGTCGAGTCCTGGACCAGCGCGTTGCGCACCTGCGCCGGGGTGTACGCGGGGTGCGCCTGCAGGATGAGCGCGGCCGCGCCGACCACGTACGCCGCCGCCATCGAGCTGCCGCTCATGGTCTTCAGGGCCACGTCCGAGTCCTTGCCGATCCCGGGCACGTCCTCGCCGGGTGCGTAGATGTCGACGCACGGGCCGTAGTTGGCGTAGAAGTCGGGGTCGTCGTAGTACGTCGAGGAGGACACGACGATCGCCTCGGTGACCCCGGTCGGCGAGAAGGAGCAGGCGTCGTCGCCGTAGTCGTTGAAGTCCCCGGCCGGGATCACCCAGGTCAGACCGGACGCGATCGAGCGGCGCACGGCCGCGTCGATGATGACGGTCTTGCCGTAGAGCCCGTCCAGCTCCACGACGGCCGGGCGCTGGGCGGAGGCGGTGACCCAGTCGACGCCGGCCACGACCTCGGAGACGTAGCCGCGGCCGCTGCAGTCGAACACCCGCACGGCGACCGGCTTGGCCAGCTTGGCGACGCCGTACGTGGTGCCGGCGACGGCCCCGGCGGACCAGGTGCCGTAGCCCTCGCAGTCGTTGGCGTCGGCCGGGTCGTTGCTGTTGTCGACGTTGGCGGGGGTGTCGTTCGGGTTCTTGACCCGGTCCACGAAGTTGCGGCCGTAGGTGGCCCGGCCGCCGAGGTCGTTGTGGCTGATGCGGATGCCGCCGTCGATCAGGTACGTGCTGACGTCCGGCCCGGCGTTCGGGTAGTCGAAGGACCCGTCGATGCTGCGCTCATGGTGGTCGATGCGGTCGAGGGCCCACGTCGGCCCGCTCTGCGTGCCGCGCGGCCGCACGTCGGGGCGGGTCGAGCGCCGCGTCAGCACGTTGCGCTCGACGCGCTCGACCTCGGGGGCGGCGGCGAGCTGCCGCGCGCGGGCCTCGTCGAGGCCGTCGACGGCGAAGCCCTTGACGGCGCTGCTGTACCGCTCGTGCACCGTCCCGCCGAAGCGCTGGGCGAGCGCCGTGGCGCGCTGGGCCACGAGGTCCGCGGGGTTCCCGGCGCTCTGGGCGCCCGCGGCGTCCTTGAGCATGACGACGTAGCCGTGCGCCTCCGCCGACGGGTCGCCGTGGACGATCCCCTCGGCCGCGGCCGCGTTCGCCGACGCGCCGATCCCGCCCGCGGCCACCAGCACCGCCGCGAGGACGCCGAGCCTGCCCACCATCGCCATCACCTCATGCCACTATATGACTACTCTGCGTGACAGTAGCAGAGCGCCGGCGGTACCACCCTCACGGCGGTCTGGATGCGCCCGCCGGGACCGGCGACGGTGGCGGCATGGCCGATCTCGCCGGCGTGGAGCGGCCGCTCGGGCTGCCGGCGGTGCCGCCGAAGTACGCCGGCGAGCAGTACCCGCGCCCGGCCGGGATGGCCCCGCTGACGGCCGCGCTCGAGCGGGCCGACGCCTTCATGATCGTGACGCCCGAGTACAACCACAGCTACCCGGCCGCCCCGAAGGCCGCGATCGACGGGCACTTCACCCACCGGACCGCGAAGCCGGGTCGCGTTCGTGAGCTACGGCGAACCCCTCGACGCCGAGGCGGCCGGCTGCGCCAGGACGCTGCTCGACCAGCTCGCCCGGTGGTCGGGCGCCCTGCGCACGGCCCGCGCCGCGGCACCCTACCCGGCCTGACTCCCCGGTCGATCCCTCGTATCCTGCGAGGGTGACCGTCGCCGGGAGCCCGTCACCGATCGCGTGGTACGGCGGGAGCTTCGTGTACTACGACGAGCCCGAGCCGGGGCCGACCGAGGAGGAGCTCGACGCCGCCGCCGCGCTCGCCCGCGAGCGGCGCCGGGCCGGGTTCACCCCGGAGAGCTTCGGCCCCGAGCCCGGGCCGCGCTCGCGCACCGGCGTCGTGCTGGGCCGGTTCCTGCCGGTGCACGAGGGCCATCGGTACCTCGTCGAGTTCGCCCGCGCCCACGCCGAGCGCGTGCACCTCTTCGCGCGGGTCGCGCCCGACGACCCGATCCCGTGGCCGGTGCGCCGGGAGTGGATGCGCGAACTGTTCCCGGACCTGCCCCTCACCGCGATCGGCGGCGAGCAGGACGAGTGGGTGCCGCGCATCCTGGCCGAGGTTCGCCCCGACTACCTGTTCAGCGCCGAGCCCTGGGGCCCCGGGTTCGCGGCGCGGCTCGGGGCCCGGTTCGTCGGCGTCGACCGCCTGGCCGTCCCGGTCTCCGGCACGGCGGTGCGCAACGGGCCGTGGGACTACGAGCGCTACCTGCCGCCGCCCGTCAAGGCCTGGTACACCCGCCGCGTCTGCCTCATCGGCGCCGAGTCGACCGGCAAGACGACCCTGGCCCGCGACCTCGCGCGGCAGTTCGACACCGTGTGGCTGCCCGAGCGCCTGCGCGGCCTGGACCCCGGCTTCGGCCCCGCCGACCTCGCCCTCGCCGCGCACGGGCAGCGCGCCGCCGAGGAGGCGCTGGCCCGCCGGGCCCGGGTCGCGCTGTTCTGCGACACGGACCTGCTCTCCGCCCGGCTGTGGAGCGAGCGGCTGTTCGGGGCCGCGCCGCCCTGGCTGGCCGAGGCGGCAGAGCGGCAGACGCAGCATCTGTACCTCCTGTGCGCTGCGGACCTGCCGTACGCGGGCGACGAGCGGCACAACACCCCCGCCGAGCGCCGCGACTTCCACGCCGCCGCCGAGCGCGAGCTGATCCGCCTGGGCCGCCCGTACGTGGTGCTCGAAGGCGACTTCCCCGCGCGCTACGCGAAGGCTGTGGAGGCGGTGCGCGACCTGCTGGCCCCGCGCCGGGCATGACCCGGGCCCCGACGACCTGGGACCGGAGCGTGACCCGGGGACCGGGCCTGACCTGGGACCCGCGGCTGCGCCGGTTCGTGCTGACCGGTTACGCCGAGGTGGCCGCGGTGCTGCGGGACCCGGTCACGTTCTCCTCGGCCGTGGCCCCGCCGGTCCCCGCCGCCGACCGGGACCTGCTCGCCGGCTTCGCCGCCTGGTCCGCGCGCTGGCTGTTCTTCCTGGACCCGCCGGATCACACGGCACGGCGGGCGCCGGTCGCCCGTGCCCTGGCCCCGAGCGCGATCGCGCCCCTGGCCGGGCCCGTCGCCGCGCTGGCCCGGCGACTGCTGGCGGACCTGCCCGGCCCCTCGTTCGACGCCCTCGCGGACTTCGCGCACCCGCTGGCGGCCCGGGTCGTCGCCGGCCTGCTGTGCGCGCCGGGCGAGGCGACGGAGGCGTTCCTGGCCCGCGCCCGGACGCTGGAGCGCGCGGACGCGGACGCCCACGACCCCGGCGCCCGCCGGGCCGGCCTGCGGGCGATCGCCGGGCTGACCCCGGCGTCGTTCTCGCCCACGGCGCCGATCCCGTCGGCGCTGCGGGCGGCCTGGGGCGAGTCCGACCCGCACGTGCCCGCGCACAGCGCGATGCTGCTGTTCGCCGGCGTCGAGACGACCCAGAACCTGATCGTGAACACCCTGCACGCGATGCTGAGCACCGGCTCGTGGCCGGCCCCGGCCGCCGCCGCGGTGGAGGAGGGCGCGCGGTTCGCCCCGCCGGTCCTGGGCGTCCTGCGCCGCACGACCCGCGCGGTCGAGCTGGCCGGCCGCACGCTGCCGGCGGGCGCCGACCTGGTGGCCATGACGGCCGCGGCGAACCGCGACCCCGCGCGCTTCGCGGAGCCGGACCGCTTCGACCCGGACCGCAGCCCGAACCCGCACCTGTCCTTCGGCCTGGGCCGGCACTACTGCCCCGGCGCCGAGCTGAGCCGCCAGACCGCGCGCGCGGCGCTGGCGGCCCTGCTCGACGCCTTCCCGAGGCTGGAGCTCACCGAGCCCGACCCGCCGTGGCGGGACCACGACCCGATCGTCCACGCCCCGAAGCGGCTGCTGGTCGCTCAGCCGGCCGCGGAGCGGAACACCGGGTAGTAGCCGCCCGACTGGCCGGCGGCCGTCGGGTGGTACGAGACGGTGAGGTTGACGTAGTTGAGCGCGTGCAGCCACTTGTCCCCGTAGCTGCACAGCTGGTGCCCGACGAACGCGGAGCGCACGTCGGCGAACGTGAAGCCGGCCGCGGCGGCCGCCGTCTTCGTGGTGTCGTCGAGCAGGTTGATGCCCTCGTTGATCTTCGCCCGGGAGTTCGCGCTGAGCCCGACGCAGATCGTGCCGAGCTGGTAGAACACCGGGTATCCGACGACCACGACCCGCGCCGAGGGGGCCTTGGCCCTGATCGCCTTGTAGACGTTGCCGAGCTTGCCGGGCAGCTCGGTGCGGACCTTGGTCTCCGCGGCCGACACGGCGGCGACGCAGTCCGCCTCGCCCTGCAGCACGCAGGTGGTCATGATGCTGGTGAAGCCGACGTCGTTGCCGCCGATGGTGACGCTCACGAGGGTGGTGCTCGACGTCAGCGACGACACCTGGCTGTTGATGACGTCGGCGGTGGTCGCGCCCGAGCAGGCGACCGACTTGTAGGCCGCGGGCTTGACGTTGGCGTTGTAGAGGGCGGGGTAGGCGTTGGTACTGCGCTGGCAGGAGCCGCTCTCGGCGGTGTAGCTGTCGGCCCCGACGCCGGAGGCGTAGGAGTCGCCCAGGGCGACGTACCGGTCGGTCGCGGCCGCATTGGCGGGCGCCGCGAGGGCGAGCACGACGCCGAACCCGGCGGCCGCGCTGAGGACGATGGAAACGAGACGGGGTCTCCGCACTTCGTACTCCCAGGGGAATGAGGAGCGTAGTCCGGAGATTGATATCAAGCTATCTATGTCCGCGTGAAGATCGTCTTTCGCCAATCGATCAAACGCACAAAAGCCGCGAAGCCCCGCTCACCGCCCCCGACCGGCGCGTCGTCGACCTGGAGCTTCCGGGCACGGTCCCGCCCCGCCGCGATGGAGAATGGTGGGGTGATCTGGTGGATCGGCGGAGCACCGTGCTCCGGCAAGTCGACGGTCGCGGGGCTGCTCGCCCGCGCGCGGGCCCTGCCGCTCTACTCGTGCGACGACGCGTTCGAGCGCCACGGCGGCCCCACCTTCGACAAGGTCCGGGCGATGAGCGTCGGCGAACGGCTCGCGCAGCCCGTCGAGGTGCAGGTCGAGGACGTCTTCCGGCTCGGCCGCGAGGAGTTCCCGGCCATCCTCGCCGACCTGCCCGAGACCGGGATCGCCGAGGGCGCGGCCCTGCTGCCGGAGCTGCTCGACGCGCACGGCGTGCCGCGCGACCGGGCCGTGTTCGTCGTGCCGACCGAGGAGTTCCTGCGGCGGCAGTACCGTCGCCGGGCGTGGGCCCGCGAGCTCGTCGCGGGGACCGCGGACCCCGAGGGCGCGTTCGACCGGTGGATGGAGCGCGACGCGACGTTCGCCCGGCTCGTCGCCGACCAGGCGCGCGACCTCGGCTACCCGGTCGTCACCGTCGACGGGTCCGAGGGGGTCGAGGACATCGCGGCGGCCGTCAGCGTGCTGTTCGACTGGCGGCGCGAATCCGCGCGGCCGTGACGCAGCCGGCCAGCACCGGGAGCATCCCCGGACCGGGGTTCAGGGCGTCCGCGACGTCCCGCCCTCGGCCGCGATCGCCGAGCAGCAGCACCGCGAGGCGGCGGGTCACCACGCCGGCCTCGGCTCGCCCGCCGGGCCGGCGGCGTCGCCGAGCTGGGCGCGCAGCGCCGCGAGCGCCTGGCGGGCCTGCGCCACGCCCTGCGCGGTGAGCCGGTAGAGCCGCCGCGCGGGACGGCCGGCCGCGGCCGGCTCGACGGCCTCCCAGCGCCGCTCCAGCCAGCCGGCCTCGGTGAGCCGCGTGAGGATCGGATACAGCGTCCCGCTGGCCAGCCCCGCGGCCCGCATGAGCTCGAGGCCGTAGTGATCGTCCTCGGGCGCGGCGAGCAGGGCCGCCAGCACTCGCGCCGTCGGCACGGTGATGCGCATGGACGTGACGATATCGCCGCTCTACATAGGGGCCGGCGTGCCCCGGCCCGCGCCCGGCGCGACCCCGCTCGGCTGGGCGCGGCACTTCGCCCGGGACGCGACCATCGCCCTGCTCAGCGTCTGACGACCCGCGCGACCGCCACCACCCCGCCGCACGGTGCTCGCCGCGGCCGCGCCCGCGCCCGCCGACGTGGTGCGCTCCGCCGTCTCCGTGGTCGGCGACGACAGCGAGGTCGGCGAGGCCGACCGCACCGCCGCCCTCGGGCAGCGGCGCCGGGTCAGCCGGACCGGTGCTCGTAGGCGGCGCGGCTGGCCTCGATCTGCGGGACGTGCTGCATCGCCCAGCCCGCGAGCGCGAGGGCCGGCGGCAGCAGGCTGCGTCCCATGGCGGTCAGCGTGTACTCCACCCGCGGCGGCACCTCCGCGTGCACCACGCGCGTGACCAGCCCGTCGCGCTCCAGGTGGCGCAGGGTCAGCGTGAGCATGCGCTGGGAGATGCCCGGGATCTGCCGGTGCAGGTCGGTGAAGCGCAGCGTGTCCTGGTCGAGGGTCGCCACCACGAGCAGCGTCCACTTGTTGCAGACGTGGTCCAGGATGGCGCGGATCGCGCGGCCGCCGTCGCCGCGGATCATGCACGGGTGGAAGTACTCGTCCACGACAGCTCCTTGTGCCTCACGCACACGCGTGTGCCTTTTGTACGCCCTCCGACAGTGACGCATCATGAGGTCCCTTACAAACAGGAACCATCCTGGTGGAGGCCGTCATGGAGCTCGCATACTGGATCGTCGGCGGTCTGCTGGCGCTGTTCTACCTGTACGCCGGCGGCAAGAAGGCCGTCCAGAGCAAGGAGCGGCTCCGGCCGATGATGGGCTGGGTCGACACCATCCCGATGCCGCTCGTGCGCGCCATCGGCGCGCTGGAGGTCGCCGGCGCGCTCGGGCTGATCCTGCCGCCGCTGACCGGGATCGCGCCGGGGCTCGCGGTCGCCGCGGCGGCCGGGCTGGTGCTGATCCAGGTCGGCGGCATCGTGACGCACGTGTCCCGCGGCGAGGCCCGCCTGATCGGGCTCAACATCGGGCTGCTGGTCGCCGCGGGCGTGGCCGTCTGGCTCGGGACGGTCTGGCTGTAGCCGTCACGCGTGCGGCCCGGTGCGGCCCGGGGGCCGAGTCAGAGCAGCTTGAGGGTGCGGGCCGAACGCGCACTGGCCTCGGCCAGCTCCGCGTCGATGCGCTCGTTGCGGTCCGGCGGCACGACGAGCGCGGCCGGCTCGCCGCCCAGCGCCTCCATGGCCCGCGACCGCAGGCCGTTCGGCGGGTGCGAGTCGAACAGCGAGACCCGCTCCAGCGACGCCTCCCGCCGCGCCGGCAGGTTGGGCCCGACCTCGACGAGCAGCTTGGCGATCGACTCCGGCCATTGCGCGAGGGGCCGCCCGGCGCGCGCGTTGCGCTTGATGAGCATCAGGACGCTGTCGCTCAGCAGCAGCACGTCGAACAGTTCTGCCGCCGCGACCCGCCCGGCCACGGTCGCGGCGAGCCGGTCCGCGCGGTATTCGGCCCGCTGCCCGTCGCGCACCGCGAGCAGCGCCATGCCGAGCCGCAACGGCAGGATCGCGGCCCGCAGCACGCCGGTCACGAGCGCCATCACGATCCGCGTGGCGAACGAGGCCGTACCCATGCGCACCGGCACGAGCCACGCGTCGACCCGCTGCAGCGCGACGACCGCCGGCGCCACCAGCAGGCCGCGGCGCGGGTCGCCGTTGACGAAGTGCCCGAGCTCGTGGCCGAGCAGGGCGACCCGCTGCTGGGCCGAGAGCGCGTTCCACAGCGGCAGCCCGATCACCAGCACGGGCCGGTGGCGCAGCCCGGCCGCGGTTGCGCTCGCGTTGAACACGTCCTCCTCGACGTAGACGGCGGGCACCGGGGCGCCCAGGACCGCCGCCACCTCACCGACCAGCCGGTGCAGCTCGGGGGCGGCGGCCGGGGTGACCTCGGTCGCGTACTTCGGCACCCGTCCGAACCGCGGCCGCAGCTCCACCGCCATGGCGATCAGCACCACCCCCGGCACGAGGCCGAAGCCGGGGAACGACAGGCTGCTCAGCCACAGGCCGAGGGCCAGGATCGCGGCGATCAGCGCGTACAGCACCAGGCTCATGACGGTGAGCAGCGCCGACGCCGCGGTGCCGCCCGGGCGGCCGGCGAGCTGCGCCTCGAACGCGCTACGGCTGTGCCGCAGGGCCAGGCGGTGCGACGAGCGGCCGATCCAACGCCACAGGCGATCCGGAGTCACGGCGTCGAATCATGCCCTATGCGCCGCGGAAGCGGCAGAGCACGCCGGCGGGAGTTCGGCGAGCGCATACCGGCCTCGGCCGACCCCGCGCTGTAAGGTGGTCGGTCGTGACCGTCTCCGCCTGGGTCTGGGCCGCGACGCTGGCCGGCGTGGGCGGGATGCTGCTGATCGATCTCGCCATCGTCGGCCGGCGGCCCCATGAGCCGTCGATGCGGGAGTCGGCCGTGTGGGTCAGCGCCTATGTCCTGCTCGCCCTGCTCTTCGGACTGTTCGTGCTGTCGATGTGGGGGCGCGACGCGGGCGGAGCGTTCTACGCGGGCTGGCTGACGGAGTACAGCCTGTCGGCCGACAACCTCATCGTCTTCGTGATCATCATCGGCCGGTTCCGGGTGCCGCGGGAGCAGCAGCAGCGCGTGCTCATGGTCGGCATCGTGCTCGCGCTCGTGCTGCGCGGCGCGTTCATCGCCGCCGGGGCGGCCGCGATCAGCCGCTTCTCGTGGGTGTTCTACATCTTCAGCCTGTTTCTGGTCTACACCGCGGTGAAGATGGCCACCCAGGGCGAGCCCGACGGCGACGGGTTCCGCGAGAACCCCCTGGTGCGCTGGTCACGCCGGCTCATCGGGCCGTCCGTCGTGGTGCTCATCGCGATCGGCACGACCGACCTGATCTTCGCGCTCGACTCCATCCCCGCCGTGTTCGGGCTCACCGCCGAGCCCTACCTGGTCTTCACCGCCAACGTGTTCGCCCTGATGGGGCTGCGGCAGCTGTACTTCCTGGTCGGCGGCCTCCTCGACCGTCTCGTCTACCTGTCGCTGGGCCTGGCGGTGGTCCTGGGCTTCATCGGCGTGAAGCTGTTCCTCGAGGCGCTCGCGGACAACTCCCTGCCCTTCGTCAACGGCGGCGACCCGGTGCGGTGGGCGCCGCACATCGGCATCCCGCCCTCCCTCGGCGTCATCATCGGCACCCTGACCGTCACCACGGTCGCCTCGCTGGTCAAGTCGCGGCGGGACGCGCGGCCAAGCCGGTGAGGAGCTCGTCGGCGACCCACCGGGCCACGCCGGCCGGGTAGGGCGCGGGCGGGCTGAGGATGATGTGACCGAACCCGGCCGCGACGGCCGCCGCGATCGCCTCGCGGGTGGGCTCGGGCCGCTCGTAGGACTCGACGGGCAGGTGCATCGAGCGCGTGATCTCGGCCGGGTCGCGGCCGATCTCGGCGCAGTACTCGTCCAGCATCGCGCTGCGCCGCACGCAGTCGGCGAGGTCGCCGCCGGGGATGTTCCAGATGTCGGCGTGCTTGGCGACCTGCCGCAGCGTCGCCCTGGCCCGGCCGCCGACGAGGATCGGCGGGTGCGGCCGCTGCACGGGCTTGGGGTTGCCGAACGCGCCCGTGAGGTGGACGTGGCGCCCGGCGAAGTCGAACGGCTCGTGCTCGGTCCACAGGCGACGGATGACCGTGCAGGCCTCGTCGAGCCGCTCGGTGGCGTCGGCGGCGCCGAGGTACGGCAGCCCGTTGCCGTCGTACTCGCGCCGCGCGAGCGGATGGCCGGGCCGCGACCCGACCCCGATGCCGAAGTCGAGCCGCCCGCCGGACACGATGTCGACGGTGGCGGCGATCTTCGCGAGCATCGCGGGCGGCCGGAACCGGTTGCTGGTGACGAGCAGCCCGAGGCGCAGCCGGCCGGTCTGGGCGGCGAGCGCCGAGAGCAGCGTCCAGCCCTCGAAGATCGGCCCGGCGGGATCGCCCCCGATCGGCATGAGGTGATCGAACAGCCAGGCGTGCTCGATCTGCTCCACCGCGTCGGCTTCCCGCCAGACGCGCACGATGTCGGCGTACTCGACCTGCATGGGCGCGGTCATGATCCCGAAGCTCACCACGGGCGGCCTCCCTCGACGCATACGGAACCCGGTTCCGTTCACCATACGGAACCGGGTTCCGGTTGCCAAGCCCGGCCTTGAGCGTTTCTTGAGCGGGTCTTAGGGGCGGGCGGCGATGATCGTCGGCAACGGGGGAACCGGCGTACGCGTACGCCGGTTCAGGAGGTCAGGTTCTGTACGGCGGCGGCAACCCGCTCGGCGTCGGGCAGTGCGAGGTCCTTGTAGATGGCCAGGGCGTGCCGCCAGTGGCGCACGGCCTGGTCGTGGTCGCCCGCGGCCGAGGACAGCGCGGCCAGGCCGTCGTGCGCGACGGCCTGCTCGTGCCGGTCACCGAGGCCGCGGGCCAGGTCCAGGGCCTCGGCGTGGCTCGCGCGGGCCGTGTCGGCGTCGCCGGCGGCCCGGGCCGCGGCGCCCAGGCCGTTGAGCACCTCGATGCTCAGGGGCTGCTCGCCGATGGCGCGGCACACGGCCAGGGCCTGACGGTGATGCTCGACGGCCTCGGCGAACCGTCCGAGCTCGCGCAGGGCCAGGCCCAGGTTGTTGAGCGCGTCGGCCTCGCCGGCTCGTTCGCCGACGGAACGGTACAGCCGCAGCGCCTGCGCGTGGCAGTCGAGGGACTCGCCGGGCCGGCCGAGCCGCTGGTGGCTGATGCCGAGGTTGTTCAGCACGTCGGCCTCGCCGCTCGGGTCGCCCTCGGCGCGCATGAGGTCCAGGGCGGCCAGGTGGGCGGCGACCGAGGCGTCGAGCTCGCCGGCCATGCGGTGCCCGACGCCGAAGTAGGTGAGCTGGACCGCCTCGCCGTAGCGGTCGCCCGTCTCGCGGAACAGGTCCAGGGCGGCCTGGTGGTGCTCCCGCGCGGCCAGGTAGTCGCCGAGCCGCCACACCACGACGCCGAGGCGGCTGCAGGCCCAGCCCTCGCCGCGGCGGTCGCCGGCGGCGCGGTACAGCCGCAGCGCCTCCCGATGATGCCGCTCCGCCTCCTCGAACTCGCCGGCCCGGCGCAGCGCCACGCCCACGTTGTCCAGCGCGGCGGCCTCGGCGGCGGTGTCGCCCGCGGCCCGGGCCGCGTCCCGCGCCGCCGTGTGCACGATGCGCGCGTCGGCGGCGTGGTCGCGGTCGAGGTAGCGCTGCAGCAGCCCGGCCAGTGCGATCGCCGGCCCGGGGCGCCCCGCGGCGGCCACCGCCACGAGGTTCGCGCGTTCGAGGTCGAGCCAGGCGCGCCCGGCGCCGAACAGGTCCTCGGTCGCGGTGCGGGCACCCTCGACGTAGTGCCCGAAGAGGCGGTCCAGGGCCGGTTCGCGCTCGTCGGCGGGCACGAGCTCGGCGGCGAAGGCGTGCAGGAGGTCGTGGAAGGCGTACCGCCCCGGGACCGTCTCGGCGAGCAGGTTCGCGGCGACGAGCTCCCGCAGCGCGGCTCCGGCTGGGTGCCCGGCCAGCGCCGCGGCCGCGGCCGTGGCGATGTCGGCGCCGGGGTTGAGCCCGAGCAGCCGGAACAGGCGCGCGGCGGCCGGGTCGAGCCGGTCGTACGACCACCGGAACACGCTGCGCACGTCCGCGCCGGGCTCGCCGACGCTCAGCGCGTCCAGCCCCTCGGCGCCGAGCGACACCGCGAGGTCCTCCAGCGAGGACCGGGCCGCCCGTGCCGAGACGATCGCCAGCGCGAGCGGCAGCCCGGCGCAGCGGCGCACGATCACGTCGGCGGCGGCGCGCTCGCGCTCGACCCGGTCGGCGCCGAGCCGGCGGGCCAGCAGCGCCCGGCCCTCGGCGGCGTCGAGCGGGTCGAGGTGCACGAGGTCGGCGCCCTCGACGGCGACGAGCCCGGCGAGGCCGTGGCGGCTGGTGACGATCGCGAGGCACCCCGGCGAGCTGGGCAGCAGCGGGCGCACGTGCTCGGCGTCGCGGGCGTTGTCGAGCAGCACGAGCATGCTGCGGTCGGCGAGCAGGGTGCGGTAGAGCGCCGACTGCGCGTCGAGGCCGGCGGGCACGCGGCCGGCCGGCACGCCCAGCGCGGTCAGGAAGCCGTCGAGCGCGGCCTCGGCCGGCAGCGGGGCGCCGCTGGGGTGGAAGCCGCGCAGGTTGACGTACAGCTGCCCGTCCGGGAACCGGGCCCGCACGCGGTGCGCCCAGTGCACGGCGAGGGTCGTCTTGCCCACGCCCGCGGTGCCCGAGAGCGCGACGACGGCGCCGTCCTGCGCCCCGAGCTCGTCCAGCCGCGCGAGGACGTCGGCCCGTCCGGCGAACCGGCGCGCGCCGGCGGGCAACTGGGCGGGCTGCTGCGTGGGCAGGAGCAGGCGGCGGTGCACCTCCCGCGGCTGCGGGGCGGGCGGCTGCGCGGGCAGGAGCAGGCGGCGGTACACCTCCTGCAGCTCCGGCCCCGGGTCGACCCCGAGCTCGTCGGCGAGGCGGTCCCGCACGGTCCCGTAGTGGGCCAGCGCCTCCGCGCCCCGCCCCGCGGCGTGCAGGGCCCGCAGCAGCGCCGCGGCGAGCGGCTCGACCAGCGGGTACTCGGCCGCGAGCGCGCCCAGGGCGTCCAGGTCGGCGCCGGTGCGCGCCCAGGCGACGGCGGCGTCGACGCGGCGGCGGTGCCAGGCCGCGCGCACCGAGTCGGCCCACTCCCCCGCCACGTCCTCGAGCGGCTGGCCGCGCCACAGCGCGAGCGCCTCGCCGGGCCGCCCGGCGCGGGCCAGCTCGGCGAACCGGTGCAGGTCCACGGCGTGCGGGGCGACCTCGGCGACGTACCCGCCGGCCCGGTGCCCGATCGGCACGGGCAGGCGGCGCAGCTGGGAGACGTACACCTGAATCGCGTGCCGGGCCCGCGCCGGCGGCCGGTCGCCCCAGACCCGCTCGACCAGCGAGTCGGCGGGCACCACCCGGCCGGCGTCGACGAGCAGGGCCGCGAGCAGTGCCCGCTGCCGCGGCTGGCCGGGGTCGAGCGGCCGCCCCCCGGCCGTGAGCGCGATCGGGCCGAGCAGGCGGATCTCCACCCGGCTACCGTAACGTAGGCCCGTGATAACGCTCTCCCGCGCCGACGCCCGCCGTCTCGCGGTGCGCGCCCAGCTGCTCGGGGCCGAGCGTCCGACCGGGTTGTCCGACACCGTGCGCGCGCTGTGGGAGCTGCAGAACGACCCGGCGTCGTACGTCGCCCGCAGCGCCGATCTCGTGCTGTGGAGCCGCCTCGGCTCGTCATACGACCCGCAGTGGCTCCGCGACGCGCTCGAGGAGCAGGCGCTCATCGAGCTGCAGGGGATGATCCTGGTGCCCGAGGACGTCGCGCTGTTCCGCGCGGAGATGGACGCCTGGCCGGTGCACGACTGGCAGGAGGGGCTGAGCGTCTGGGTGGAGGCGAACACCGGCTGCCGGCTCGACATCCTGGCCCGGCTGCGCGCCGACGGCCCGCTGCCGGCGCGGGCGCTGCCGGACACCTGCGTGGTGCGGTGGCGCTCGTCCGGCTGGAACAACAACCGCAACGTGAACCGGATGCTGGACGCGCTCATCCAGCGCGGCGAGGTGGCCGTGGCCGGGCCGCGCCTGTACGACCTCGCGGAGCGGGTGTACCCGGACGTGGAGGTCCCGTCGCTGCAGGAGGCGCGGCACGAGCGCGACGTGCGCCGGCTGCGCTCGCTCGGCATCGCCCGCGGCGGTTCGGCGGGCGAGCCGGCCGTCGTCGACGGGGTCAGGGGCGAGTGGCGCGTGGACCCGGCGGTGCTGGATTCCCGATTTTCCGGTCGTACCGCCCTGCTCTCGCCCCTGGACCGCCTGGTCTATGACCGCAGGCGCATGACCGAGCTGTTCGAGTTCGACTACCAGCTGGAGATGTTCAAGCCGGCCGCGAAGCGCCGCTTCGGCTACTGGGCGCTGCCGATCCTGCACGGCGACCGGCTCGTCGGCAAGCTCGACGCGGCCGCCGACCACCGCGCCGGGGTCCTGCGGGTGGACGCGGTGCACGAGGACGCGCCGTTCCCCAAGCGCCTGGCCGCTGCGGTGCGGGCCGAGATCGCGGACCTCGCGGCGTGGCTGCGGCTCGACCTGGCCTGAACCGCGGGCGCGCCGCCCTGGCCCCGGGTGTGCGCCGGCATGGACCTCGCGGCGCGCGCGGGTCACGTCCGGCCTTTCGCACGCTCGCGGGCACGCGGCGGTGCCGGCACCGGGGCCGGCGGGTGTGGATCAGCTCTCACCAGCCCTCGCCGGGCGCCGCGACCAGGCATGATCTGGCGGTGAGCGCCGCATCCGAGGGACTGGTCGAGATCGTGTCCGGGGACCTGCGCGTGGCCGTGGCAGCGGCGCCGCCGGCGATGCTGGGGCTGTACCGCCGCCACGCCGAGCTCGTCGAGGACTTCCCCGGCGACGAGGCGGACGGGTTCGTCTTCGCCGCGGTCGGGGACGGCACGCACGACTGGCCCGCGCTCGTGGTCACGCAGCGGTACTCCCCCGCCGGGCCCGGCTTCCCGCCCGGCGTGCTGCTGGTGCCGAAGCGGCGGCAGGTCTTCGTCGGCGCCGGGACGCGGCTGCTCGCGTACGAGGCGCGCTCGGGCGCCTGGCGGCGGCAGTGGCAGGACGAGGCCGCGCTCGGCTTCTGGCAGTGGCGGCGGCACGGGCGCGTGGCCCTGATGTCGGCCGAGCTGGAGCTGGGCGCGTGGACGACCGACGGCGAGAAGCTGTGGTCCGCGCCGGTGCAGCCGCCGTGGTCCTACCGCGTCGACGCCGGTGAGGTCGTCCTCGACGTGATGGGCGAGGTCCGCACGTTCGGCCTCACGACCGGCCCCTGACGGCGCGGACCGGCGCCGGGTCGTGTACCGATCGCCCGGCCGGGCGTTCAGATTACAAAATTTGAAATCTGTAACCCGCGCCGGTAGCGTCGGCCGCATGCAGATGCGGCGACTCGGCACCCAGGGCCCCCTCGTGCCCGCGATCGGCCTCGGCTGCGGCCCGATGTCCCAGGGCACGCCGGACGACGACGCGAGCGTGGCCACCGTCCGCGCGGCGATCGACGCGGGGATCGCGCTCATCGACACCGCCGACTTCTACGGCAACGGCCACAACGAGGACCTGCTGCGCCGGGCCCTGCGCGCCGGCGACCGCGAGCGGGTGGTGCTCAGCGACAAGTTCGGCGGCCTGCGCGACCCGGCCGGCCGGTTCATCGGCCTCGACGCGCGCCCCGTGCACGTCAAGAGCGCGCTCGGCTACTCGCTGCGGCGCCTCGGGACCGAGTACATCGACATCTACCGCCCGGCCCGGCTCGACCCCGCGGTGCCGATCGAGGACACGGTGGGCGCGATCGCCGAGATGATCGAGGCCGGCTGGGTGCGCCACGTCGGCCTGTCCGAGGTCGGCGCCGAGACCATCCGCCGCGCCCACGCGGTGCACCCGGTCGCCGACGTCCAGATCGAGTACTCCCTCTTCGCCCGCGGCCCCGAGCGCGCCATCCTCGACACGTGCCGCGAGCTGGGCATCGGCGTCACCGCCTACGGCGTGCTCGCGCACGGGCTGCTGACCGGGGCGTACCGCGGCGACTCGGGCGAGACCGGCCACCTGCCCTGGTTCGGCGCCGACAACCTGGCCGCGAACCTGGCGCTCGTGCAGCGGCTGCGCCCGATCGCCGACGACCTCGGCGTGTCGATCGCGCAGCTGGCCGTCGCGTGGGTGCTGTCGCGCGGCGAGTCCATCGTGGCCCTCGTCGGCGCCAGCCGCCCGTCCCGCGTCGGCCCCGCCGTGGCCGCGGCCGCGCTGGAGCTCGACCGCTCGCGGCTCGACGCCATCGAGGCCGCGGTGCCGCCCGGATCCGTCTCCGGCACCCGGTACGCGGCACCGCTCATGGCGATGCTGGACAGCGAGCGCTAAGGTCGCTCGCGTGCTGGACGCCGAGACGATCATGCTGGCCACCGAGGACGTCCTGCGCCGCCACGGCCCGGCGAAGGCGACCGTCGTCGACGTGGCCCGGGCGCTCGGCGTCAGCCACGCGGCGGTGTACCGCCACTTCCCGTCGAAGGCGGCCTTGCGCGAGGCGGTGACCCGGCGCTTCGTGGGACGCTCCCTGCCCGCCCTGGCCGCGATCGCCGGCGACGCGGCCCTCGCCCCGCCGCAGCGCCTGCGGGCGTGGCTGTCGGAGATGTTCGCCTCGAAGCTCGCCCTGGCCGGCTCCGACCCCGAGCTGTTCGCGACCTACCGGGTGCTGGCCGCGGAGCACAACGCGGTCGCGTCCGAACACGTCGCGGCGCTGCTCGAACAGCTCGAGTCGATGGTCGCGGCCGGCTTCGCGTCGGGCGACTTCACCGGCACCGACGCGGCGGCCGCGGCCCGGACGGTCTTCTGGGCCTCCGCCGCGTTCCACCACCCCGCCCTCGCCGCCGAGTGGAGCGGCCGCGAGGACGCCTTCGCCGACGTCTGCACCCTCATCGTCAACGGCCTGCGCTGAGCCCCGCCGGACCGCTGCCACCGGGCCGTGCGGGGTTCAGACCGCGCCGTACTGCTCGTCGGTGACGTGTTCGAGCCATTCGACGACCTGCCCGTCCCGCACGCCGGTGAGCGCCAGGTGCGTCATCGGGCCGTCCGGGCCGGCGCCGTGCCAGTGCTTGACGCCCGGCGGGCACCACACCACGTCCCCGGCCCGGAACTGCTCGACCGGACCGCCCCACTGCTGGGTGCGGCCCACGCCGTCGGTGACGACGAGGCGCTGCCCGCCCGGGTGGACGTGCCAGGCGGTCCGGGCGCCCGGGGAGAAGGTCACGGCCCCACCGGTGTACGGCGCGGCGTCCTGCGCCCCGAAGAGCGGCTGGATCCGCACCTCGCCGGTGAAGGACTCGGCGGGGCCCGGGGCAGACGGCTGCGATCCACTGCGAGTGATCATGTTCTGCTCCTTCACGGCTGCAACAGCACCTTGATCGCCCGGCGCTCGTCCATGGCACGGTACCCCTCGGGGGCCTGGTCGAGCGGCAGCGTGAGGTCGAACACCCGGGCCGGGTCGATGGCCCGTTCGATGATCAGGTCGATCAGCTCGGGCAGGAAGCGGCGCACCGGGGCCGGGCCGCCGTGCAGGTGGACGTGGGAGAAGAACAGCTCCGAGCCGGGCAGGGCGACGTCGTGGGCGACGCCGACGTAGCCGACGTGCCCGCCGGGGCGGGTCGCGCGGATCGCCTGCATCATGGACTCCTGGGTGCCGACCGCCTCGATGACCGAGTGCGCGCCGAGGCCGCCGGTGAGGTCCTTGATCCGGGCGACGCCCTCGTCGCCGCGCTCGGTGACGACGTCCGTGGCGCCGTAGGCGCGGGCGATCTGCTGCCGGTCGGCGTGCCGGCTCATGGCGATGATCCGCTCGGCGCCGAGCTGCCGCGCCGCGAGCACGCCGAGCAGGCCCACGGCGCCGTCCCCGACGACCGCGACGGTCTTGCCCGGCTCGACCTGGGCGGCCACGGCGGCGAACCAGCCGGTGCCGAGGACGTCCGACGCGGCGAGCAGGCCGGGGATCAGGTCGTCGGCGGGGAGGTCCGGGGTGGCGACGAGGGTGCCGTCGGCGAGCGGGACCCGCAGGTACTGCGCCTGCGCGCCGAGCCCGCCGATGCCGACCCTGTGCACACACGAGCTCTGGTAGCCGGCCCGGCAGATCTCGCACGTGTTGTCCGAGGAGCCGCAGACGCAGCTGGCGGAGAGCCGGATGATCGCGTCGGCCGGCTCGGCGATCCGGGGATCCTCGCGCTGCTCGACGCGGACGTCACGGGGCGCGTACAGCATGGCTCCTCGCACGGCGGTGGTTCCTTCCGGTTCGGTGCAGCGGTGGCCGCGGCCTGTCTCGACGGCCACGACACCCAGCCGGCCCGGTCCGGCGACTACCTCGTCTCCCGCCGGGCAAACTCACCCCCGCTCCCGATCGCCGGGCGAGCCTGCGACGCGTCCGTCAGCCGGGCCCTGCTGACGGGCCCTGCTGACGGATCAGCTGTCGAAGCCGAAGCCGATCCGGTCCATGGCGCGCAGCCACAGGTTGCGCCGCCCGCCGTTGGCGTCGGCGTTGATCATCGCCTGCCGGGTCAGCTGGACCCCGGCCCAGCGCACCGGCTCGGGCGGGAACGGCAGCGGCCGCTCGCGCACCATCCGGGTGCGGGTGCGCGCGGTCGAGTCCCCGGCCAGCAGGTCGAGCATCACCTCGGCCCCGAAGCGGGTGGCGCCGACCCCGAGCCCGGTGAACCCGGCCGCGTACGCGACCCGCCCCCGGCGCGCGGTGCCGAAGAACGCCGAGAACCGCGTGCACGTGTCGATCGCCCCGCCCCAGGCGTGCGTGAACTTCAACCCGTCCAGCTGCGGGAACGCCTCGAAGAACTGCGCGGCGAGCTTGTTGTAGGTGGCCGGGCGGTGCTCGTAGGAGGGGCGGACCTTGCCGCCGAAGTGGTACACGGCGTCGTAGCCGCCCCAGAGGATCCGGTGGTCGCGGGTCTGGCGGAAGTAGTGGAACTGGTGGCCGGCGCCGGACATGCCCTGCCGGCGGTGCCAGCGGATCGCGTCGCGCTGCTCGGCCGTGAGCGGCTCGGTGACCAGCGCGTAGTCGTACACCGGCACCACGTAGGGTCGAGTGCGGCGCAGCAGCGAGGGGAACACGTTCGTGCCCAGCGCGACCTTGCCGGCCCGCAGCCGGGCCGGGCCGCCGGCGCCGTCGGTGTGCAGCACGATCCCGGCGCGGCCGCCGGTCAGGCGGGTGACCCGGGTGCCCTCGAACACGCGCACGCCGAGCCGCTCGCACGCCACGGCCAGGCCCCACGCGAGGCGGGCCGGGTGCAGCAGGGCGGTGCCGTCGTGATCCCACAGGCCCGCGAGGAAGGCCGGCGAGTCGATCTCCTCGCGCAGGGCCCCGGCGTCGAGGAAGTCCACGTCGGCACCGAGCGCGCGGGCCGCCTCGGCGTGCCCGCGCAGCTGCGCCACGTGGTGGGGCGCGGTGGCCACGTCGAGCCCGCCGGTTCGTTCGAAGTCACAGCGGATGTCGTACCGCGTGAGCGCCGCCTCGATCGCCGCCAGGTTCTCGGCCCCGAGCCGCTCCAGCTCGCCCAGCTCGTCCGGCCAGCGCCGCAGCCCGTTGCCGAGGCCGTGGGTGAGGCTCGCCTGGCAGAACCCGCCGTTGCGGCCGGACGCGGCGTGCCCGATCCGGTCGCCCTCGACCAGCACGACGTCGAGGCCGGGGTCGCGCTCCTTCGCGATCAGCGCGGTCCACAGCCCGCTGTAGCCGCCGCCGACCACGGCCAGGTCGCATGAGAGCTCGCCGGTCAGCGGGGCCCGCGCGCTCGGGCGACCGGGGTCGTCGAGCCAGTACGGGGTGAGCTGGACGTCGGCGAGCGCGGTATGGACGGGTATGGACATGCGTTCAATCATCACCGTTGTCAGCGTCGTAGTCAACGGCGTTGACAACACAGTTGGCAGTGAAGTTTCCGACTCGGCCCTAAGATTGGCTGTCGAGCTTTTCACTCTGTTCGGGAGCACCGTTTGCGAACTCGCGCCGCGCTGACGCCGGAGCTGATCATCGACGCGGCCAGCCGCCTGGCCGCTACGGCCGGCGCCGACGCGCTCACCGTCCGCCGCCTGGGCAAGGAGCTCGGCGCCGACCCGACGGCCATCTACCGCCACTTCCGCGACAAGGACGAGATCATCCTCGAGGTCGCGGACCGGCTCGTCGCCGCGACGGTCGAGGCGCTGCCGGGCGACCTGCCCTGGCGCCCGCGCCTCGAGTGGCTGGCCCGCCAGACCGTGCGCACCTTCGTCGCCCACCCCGCGATCGCCCCGATCGTGGCCCTGCGCACGACCCGCCGCCCGGGTGAGTTCCGCACCGTGGAGGCGGTGCTGGGCGCCCTGCGCGAGGCGGGCCTGACGGACGAGCAGGCGGCCTTCCAGCACCTCGTCTACTCGGAGACCATCTTCTCCTACGCCGCGATGTGCAGCGCCTACGCCGCGCTGGACGAGCTGAGCCGGCAGGGCGACGAGGCCGCGTGGTCGCACGAGTACCGCTCGCTGCCGCCGGCCCGCTACCCGAACATCGCCGCCGCCACGCAGTACCTGGCCGAGATCGACGACGACATGGTCCTGGACGGCATCGTGCGGGCCCTGCTCGACCGCGTCGAGGCCCTCGCCGCCGCCGGTGGAGATGTCGTGTAGGAATCCCGCCCGGCCGCCGCGGCGGCGCCACGGCGGCCGGGCGTGCGCGGCTACGTCTCGGCGGTCTGCAGGCGACCGCGGCGCTGGCGGCGGATGCCGGCGAGCACCGTCGCCACCACGACGCCCCCGGTGAGCGCGATCGCCACCGCCGGCCTCAGCCCGTCGACCAGCCCGTCGGCGAGCCCGGCCGCGGCGACGGCCAGGATCGCCGCGCCCGGCCACGGCCAGGCCGCGCGCCAGCGGCCCGAGGTGCCCGCGACCACGCCCGCCGTGCCCGCGAGGAACAGCGCCATCCCGCCGTGCAACGCCCAGACCGCGCCGGCGGGCAGGTCGCGCGCGGGGTGCACGATGTACTGCTCCACGCCGACCGCGAACAGCGCCAGGCCGAGCGTGAGCGGGAGGTGGCCGTAGATGTACGCGTCGGGCACCCAGCTGTCCTGCTCGTCGCCCTCGGCCTCGAGCCGGCGCTTCCCGGCGGCGCCGCCGAGGTCGAAGTAGTTCCACCAGGCGGCGGCGACGGCCACGAACGCAACCGCGGCCACCGCGATCGGGCCGGCCGTCCAGTGGGTGTCGCGCACGCCCGTGGCCACCGACATGATGGACTCGCCTAGCACGAGCATGACGAAGAGCCCGAAGCGCTCGGGGAGATGCTCGACGTGCAGGGGCACCCCGCCGCCGAAGCGGGTGGCGAGCACCGGCGCGGCCGCCTCGGCCAGGAGCCCGAGCGTCCAGAGCACCTCGCGGGCAGGGCCGTCGACGGGCAGGGAGACCGCCCAGAGCAGCGCGCCCGCGCCGACGCCGGCGAGGTAGAGGCGGATGGTGTCCCGGGCGTCGGTGACGTGCCGGTAGGCGCGGGCGTAGAGGCCGAACAGCAGCAGCCGGGTGGCGAGGTAGCAGGCGGCGAACGTGACCGCGTCGCCGACGCTCGCCGCCATGCCGACGACCGCGGCCGCGCTGGCGAGCTTGGCGAGCCGGTAGACGACGTCGTTGGTGTCGAAGCGGTTGGCGTACAGCGTGACGGTCACCCACGACCACCAGGTGACCGCGAACAGCCCGGCGAACGCCGCCGCGCCCCGCCAGGTGAGGTCCTCGGCCAGCCCGCTCGCGAGCTCGGCGACCACGAGCAGGTAGGCGAGGTCGAAGAACAGCTCGAGCCGCGACGCGGAGCGCTCCCCCTCCACGCGCAGCTCGGGCGGGCGTACGAGCGGGGCGCAACGTTGATCGTCAACCATCTCCCCGGCATGCCCCGATGCGCGGCCGGCTACGCACGAGCGGCGCGAAAAGGGCCGCGGCCGCCCAGGGGGGGTGGGCGGCCGCGGTGTCTCGGATCAGCGGTCGTGGGCGGGCGCCCCGCTCAGTTCTGGCCGATCTGGTGACTGCGGGTGCTCGTCACGCCGCCGTTGACCCCGAGGCCGAGCGACCCCGACCCGCCGAACACGGGCCGGCCGGTCTTGGCGTCGATGCCCACGGTGACGCAGCCGCTCCAGGCGGCGCCGGCGCAGTAGGCCCAGCCCTGGTCCTTCATCTGCTCCATCGGCTCGGCGTTCCAGCCGACGGTGACGGAGGAGCCGAGGGACAGCTTCGGCATCGTGCTGCCCCCGACGAAGACGCCGCCCTGGTCGGTGATGGTCAGCGAGATGCAGCCGCCGATGCAGACGTTCACCGACATGTAGAACTCGCCGTGGTTGCGGTGGGACTGTTTGCGGTACGTCCACGCGTCGCCCGGCGTCGTCTCGGTCTGACCGGCGTAGAGCGCGATCTCGGCCGCGACGGCGTGCTCCGGCAGGACGTTGATGTGGGCCGGCGGCCGCTTGTACCGCGTGCACCACGTCTCGTCGCCCTTGGACGTGCACGTGTTCTCGTAGGCCTTGGCGCCGCGGGCGACCTGGGCGTCGTGCGAGCTCTTGCCGGACTTGAGCCGCTCGGCCGCGTCGAAGCCCTCGTCGCAGGCCGCGGGCGAGCTGAAGCCCGAGTTGAAGCCGCGGCACACCGCCCGCGGGTTGCCGCCGTGGCGCACGCCGCCCGGGTCGAGGCAGGGGAAGGTGCAGAACAGCGGCGGCTTCGGCGGGTCGATGCCGTGCACGACGAACGGGCCGTAGACGCGCGGCTTGCGCGGCGGGATGTAGTGCTGATACGGCGGGGTCGGCTTGCGCCGCGGCGGGATGTAGTGCTGGTACACCGGCGGCGGGGTGCGGCGGTAGTGCTGGATGGCGTGCACGACCGCCTTCACCACCCGGGCCACGGCCCGGCCGATCGCGGCCCAGATCCCGCCGCCCTTGGCCTTCCTGCCGTCCGGGTCGCTCAGGGTCACCGGTGACGCGCTGGCGTAGTTGTAGCCCTGCAGCGCCTGCGCGTCGTCGCCGTCCATGACCGGGTCGAGGCTCACGAACCGGCCGGTCACCTGGTCGTACTCGCGCGCGCCGAGATGCAGCAGGCCCGAGCCGTCCCTGGTGCCGTTCACGAGGCCCTTGTCGGTGACCCAGGCCGCGGTGGCGCCGCGCTGCGCCCCGAACGGGGTGAGCCAGCGCCGCACGACCGCCTGGGTGGCCGCGTCGACCTCGATCGTGCCGGTGCCCTGCTGGTCGTCGACCTGCCAGGTCAGCCCGCCGGTCGTGCTCCGCACGGCGACGACCCGGCCGGCGTGGGTCAGGTAGCGCGTCGCCGTGGCCTTGCCGCCGGCGAAGCGCACCTCCTGCCCGGGCAGGCTCAGCGTGGTGCCGGACGGCTCGTGCTTGACGAGCCGGTTGCCGGCCGCGTCGTAGACGTAGGTGGCCGTGCCGGCGTCGTCGCTGCTGCTGGCCAGGGTGCCGTCGGCGTTCCAGGTCAGCGTCTGCGTCGCGCCGCTGACGCCGTTGGCCGGGCGGGTCAGCGTGTTGCCGGTCTTGTCGTAGGTGTAGGCGGCGGTGCCCACGCCGGCGGTCGTCATCGAGCGCAGCGTGTGCGGCTGGCTGCTGCCGGCCGCCGGGTAGCCGTACGTCCGCGCCACGCTCGTGCCCGTCGTGCGCTCGGTCGAGGCGGACCGGTTGCCGACGGCGTCATAGGCGTAGGAGTTCCAGTACGGGGCGGGCCCGCCCAGCGCCGCCTGGCTGCGGGCCGCGGCGCAGTCGCCGCTCGCCGGGGTCCACGCCTCGGCGAGCCGCTGGGCGAAGTCGTAGCCGAAGCACTGGTGGTCACCGGTGACGAGCTCCCGCTCCCCCAGCACGTTGCCGGAGGCGTCGTAGTCGAGCCGGACGTCGGCGACCTCGGACGGGCCGGTCTCCTTCGTGGTGTGGATGCGGCTGAGCCGGCGGGTGCCGAGCTCGTAGTCGTAGGCGGTGTCCAGCCACGGCCCGGTGTCGTTGCGCCGGGCGATCATCGACAGCTCGCCGTAGCGGGTGTACTGGGTGGCGTTGACCACGAAGACGTCGTCGCCGGTGCTGGACAGGTTCGTCTTGAGCGTGTCGAGCTGCCCGAGGGTGTTGTACCCGACCGTGAGCTTCTCCCTGGGCAGGCCCCCGGCGGCGGGCATGGTGGTCGACAGGTCCGCGCCGCCGGCGGTGTAGGCGAAGGTGTACGAGTACAGCCCGGAGAGCCCCGTCTCGCCGGACGGGATGCTGATCGTCTCGCCGGTGGGCTTGTAGAGGTCGTTCATGCCGTCGATGCGCGTGGTGTAGGCCGCGCCGCCGGCGTAGCTGGTCGAGCTGAGCTGCTGGCCCTTGACGGTGAGCGTGCCGACGGTCAGCGGGATCGAGTCGTAGGCCCACTCGGCCTGCAGCGGCCCGGTCGCGCTGTCGGCCCGCACGCTCGTCTTGCGGCCCAGGGCGTCGTAGCCGAAGGCCTGCACCTTGCCGTCGGCGTTCTTGCTCGTGAGCAGGTCACCGACGTCGTTGTAGGTGCTGGAGCTCTCGCCGCTGTCCGGGTCGGTCTTGGCGGTGATGTGCCCGGCGAAGTCGTAGGTGTAGGTCCACGCGTTGCCGGCGTTGTCGTCCTGCTCGACGAGGTGGTTCTTGCGGTCGTAGCGGTACGTCAGGTCGGTCACGTCGGAGCCGCCGAGCGCGGTGTGGTACTCCCGCCGCCGCACCGTGCGCCCCTGGGCGTCGACGTAGGTCGAGGTCGGCATGGCGCCCGCGGGCGGCACGACGTCGGTGCGGTCGCCGCCGTAGGTCGTGGTGGTGTGCCACTGCTCGACGTTCTTGCTCAGGAACGTGGACGTGCGGACCCGCCCGGCCCCGTCGTAGGCGGTGACGGTCTGGCTCGGCACCTGGGCGTCGTCGAGGTGCTTGACCAGCGTCGGGGCGGTGAGGTTCAGCCCGCCGTCCACGATGTAGGAGCCGTTGCGCTTGTACTGCCGCCCGGCGCTGTCGTAGAAGGTGTCGGTGACGATCCGCCCGCCCTGCGCGGTGCCCTCCGTCGTCTGGGTCTGCCGGGCCCGGCCCTGCCCGTCGAGGAAGGCCGCGCTGCTGCGGTAGCCGGTCCCGTTGCTGTCGAGCTGGTTGGAGATGGTGACGCTGCCGGACTTGCGCACGAAGTAGGCGAACGTGACGCTCGCCGTCTGGCTGGACGTGCGGTTGGGCAGCCAGACCGCGGTGCTGCGGCCCATGGCGTCGAAGGTCTGCCGCGTCGACTTGCCGTTCGGGTCCACCACCGCGGTCTGCTCGCCCCAGGCCGGGTCGAACGTCGTGGTGGTCGTCCAGCCCTGCTGGGTGACCTGCGACGTCGCGGTCAGCGGGCCGCCGGAGGCCGGCGTGTAGGTGGTCGTCGTGGTGTTGCCGCGCACGTCGGTCGCGGTGAGCACGCGGCCGTAGGCGTCGTAGGTCGCCTTGGACTCGGTCTTGTACGTCGACGGGTAGCCGATGAGCTCGTCGGTCTGGGTCACCAGGCCCTTGCTGGGCGCGGCCCCGCGAGCCCCGCCGTCGTAGAGGGTGTAGGTGTCGGAGACGACGTCGGCCTCGGTGAGCCCGGCGCCCTGGGCCTTGGCGCAGTCGACGGCGTAGTGCCGCTCGCGGCTGACCCCGTCCATGATCCAGGCGGTGCCGTTGCGGGCGTAGTCGGTGATCGTGCAGCTCTGGTCGTCGGTGACGGCGTCGTCGCCGAGGTCCTCGTGCCGGATCGCCATGCCGTAGGTGTCGAAGACGGTGTTCGTGGTGGTGCTGCGCCAGCCGCGCCCGCCGTCGAGCAGGGTCCGGTTGCGCTCCTGGGTCACGGCGACGAACCGGGCCTCGGCCGTGACGCCGTCGATGGTGCGGGTCGCGGTCGGCGGGTCGGAGCGCCACGGGACGTTGACCTGGGCCGCGATCTCCCCGCCGGTCAGGTCCTGGTAGACGCGCTGCTCGCGGACGAGCCCGGCGTAGGAGTCGCTGTCGGTGACCGCCGGGGCGCCGCCGGTCGCGGGCAGCGACACGGAGCGGGTGGCGGTGCCGGTGCCGAGCTTGTCGCCGTCCATGCCGCGGAAGTACGTGGTCTCGGTCCGGGTCGCCTCGGCGCCCGTGCCGGTGATGGTGCGCACGAGGTCGTAGCCGCGCCACACCGACCAGGTCTTGGTCTTGTCGTTGACCAGCCCGTCGTCGTCGGTGTAGCGCCAGGCCGGCGCGTTGGGGTACTCGTAGCTGGTCACGGCCGGCACCGAGCGCTCGTCGGACGGCAGCGCGTTGTCCTGCTGGGTCACCCGGCTCACCACGTACTTGTGGAAGAAGTCCAGCGTCAGCGCGCTCGCGCCCTCGGGGGTCCAGTAGACCGGGAAGCACCGCAGGGTGTTGTTCCACAGCGCGTTCTTGTCGGGCACGCGGGAGCCGGCGACGCAGTCCGCGTCGGCGTAGGTGACGTTGATCGTCCCGCCGCCCTCGGTCTCCACGGTGCTGATCCGCCACCAGTTCATCGCCGGCGCGAAGTCGGTCGCGTCGACCCGGTTCGGCTTCTGCACCCCGACGAAGTGCACGTCGGGGACGGTGACCGCGGTCCGGGTGCCGTCGGTGGTCCCGGCCAGGCCGGTGTGGCTGATCCCGTCGAGCCACAGCCCGGCGCGGGTGGTGTCGCCCGGGTCCGGGAACGTGTGCTTGAACGTCCACCGGTCGACGGGCTTGCCGCCCACCTTGGTCGTGAGGGTGCCCAGGCGCTTGGTGCTCCAGAACGTCGGGCTGCCGACGTAGCAGGGGCTGGCCGTGCACTGCATCTTCCACGGCGTGTCCGGCCAGTTGGTCGCGTCGTGGGTGCCGCAGCTCGTGGTCACGCACCGGTCGGCCTCGCCGAGGTCGACCTGCGTCGGGGCGGTGCCGTAGGCGGTGTCGGAGCGGGTGCCGTAGTCGATGCGGTCCAGCCAGCCGCCGCGCACGTAGCCGGCCAGGGTGGTGCTGGATCCGGCCTTCGCGTAGGAGTTCTTCTCGGTCTGGTACCAGTACGACATCGTGTTGCCGCTGGGGTCCACGACGTAGTCGAGGTTCCAGCGCCACGCCCGGTCGCAGGCGGAGGCCGCGAACGTGGCGGCGTGGCACGGCTCGCCCGCGTTGTTGCCGAAGACGGGGACGGTCCACACCGAGTTGGTGCTCGCCCGGCCCGCCGCCCACCCGGGCAGCTGGTTGCGGCCGAACCAGTACTGGGTGCCGTCGGTCTCGGTGACGACCCACCACTGGCCGTCCTGGTCGCCGTTGACCGCCTTCTCGGTGCCGGACTTGAGCTCGATCCGCGCGCCGTCCTCGGAGCGGCCGTGCCACTTGCCGTCGCCGCCCTTGAGCAGCTCGGTGGACTGGCCGTTGAGGTGCAGCACGGCGTTGTCGGTCTTCCAGCACAGGTCGCCGGTCTTGGTGGTGTTGTTGGCGCCGTTGCCCATGTCGCTCTCGCAGGGCACGTACTTGCGCTCGATGGCGCCGGTGGACATCTCGAAGCCCTCGCCCAGCCACGAGGGCTGGTTGTTCGAGGCGGCCATCGAGCCGTCGAGAGAGCCGGAGGAGTACGACAGGCCCAGCTCCGGCACGGGGCCGTTGAGCGCCGGGGGCATCCGCAGCGGGTACTGCCACGTGAAGTCCCCGGCGCTGTTGCCCGCCTCCCAGGTGGAGCTGGCCTTGAGCGGGGTCGCGGTGTAGTCGCCCGCGGGGCCCTTGGGCTCCTCGACCACGGCCAGGGTCGCGGCGGCGGAGACGTCGGCGCCGACGGTGCGGTGGGCCACGTCGTTCGCCGCGGGCAGCGGCTTCGCGGTGCAGGCGGACGTCAGCGGGGTACACCCGGACAGCTCCACGAGGCCGAGCGAGGACGCCGCGCCGCCGCCGTAGCCGCCCTCGAAGTCGCGATAGTCGACCTCGACGTGGACGCTCGCCCCGGCCTCGCCGCCGAGCCGCACGACGACACCGTCGACGCCGGCGGCGCCCGTCGCGGCCCGGTCGAGCACCGTGACCGGCAGGTCGCCGGCCGCGAGCGCGCCGACGGCGCGGACGTAGACGGGCAGCGTCCCGGCCCGGGCGCGGTCGCGGCCGAGGCGCACGGTCGCGGCCCCCGCCGGCCACCGCGGCGCCCTGGCCGCGAACGGCGTGCCGGTGCTCGTCGCCGGGGGCGGGTCGTAGCGCATCGGCTCGCCGGGCAGCGCGGCCTCGGGCCGGACCCGCGGGTGCCCGGCGTCCGGGCGGGTGCCGTGATCGGCGGCGGCCAGCGGGAGCAGCGCCAGCACGAGGGCGCCGATCCCGATCCGCTTGGCTGTGCAGCTCATGGCGAGTCCCTTCCTCATCCGGCGTACAGGACGGCGACCTGGGCGGCCGGCATGGCCCCCTGGTAGGCGCGGACGTCGTCGATGGCGCCGGTGAAGAAGTCGCCGGTGCCGAAGCGCTGCCGCCCGATGTCGAACACGCCGTTGGAGGCCCACATGCGCCCGGCGATGGAGCCGTTGAGCGCCCCGTTGACGTAGATCTTGAAGTTGCCGGCGGCCGCGTCGTACACGCCGGCCAGGTGCGTCCACACGCCGACGGCGGCGTTGGCGGTGGAGCGGGCCGAGTAGTACGACGGGGTGCCGACGTCGACGGTCGGGACGAAGAACTGCCACTTGGCGGTGGCGGTGTCGTAGCGCAGGAAGATGGCGCCGCGGGCGGTGCCGCCCTGGCCGAGCACCTCCTCGTAGGCCGCGGTGCTGTCCAGGCGGACCCAGGCGGCGACGGTGTAGGACTGGTCGCTGCGCAGCACCGGCCCGGCGGTCGTCGCCGCGACCGTCGCGCCGTCGCCCTGCAGCGCCGAGAACGCCGCGCTGTCGCGGTCCTCGACGTAGAACGCGGAGGCGGTCGGGGTGGCGGTGCGCTGCCACGGCGAGGAGTCGGTGCCGTCGCCGTCCAGCGCCCACCGGCCGACGAGGTCGGCGGCGAGCGGCGCGATCTCCCCCGGGCTCAGCACGCGGTTCCACAGCCGCAGGTCGGCCAGGCCGCCCTTCCACTTCTTCTCGAACGTCGGGCTGTCGTTCCAGAAGTCGCCGGCGAGCTGCAGCGACGTGGAGGCGAACGCGGCCGGCTGGGCGGTGGAGCCCTCGAGGACGCCGTTGACGTAGAGGTACACCTGCTTGGCACCGGCGTCGTAGACCGCGGTGAGGTTCGTCCACGCCCCGGCCTGGATGCTGGAGGTGCTGAACGTGTTGACGTGCGTGGGCGCGACGGTGTCGGACTGCGGCATCGCGAAGCGCCACTTGTTGGTGGAGGCGCGGCCGAGCAGGAACGCGCTGGAGTGCGTCGCCGGCGCGCTGAGCACGCTGCGGTAGTCGGCGGTGTCGCCGTCGCTGCGTGCCCAGACCGAGACGGTGAAGCTGGTGGAGGTGTCGAGCACGGGCGCGTTGACGGTGGCGACGTCGTCGGTGCCGTCGAACGTCACGGTCGCCGGGGCCGCCTTGCCCGGCCCGGGCTGGAACCGGCCGGCGACGCCGGTCGCCGGGCCGCCCGCGGGCACGGCCGCCGGGGCGCTGCCGGCGCTGTCGGCGAAGGCCGCGTCGTCGAGCTTGTAGGCGGCGTCCTCGGGGGTGGCCGAGCCGAGGTTGAACGCGTACTCGTTGACCGGGCTGATGTGCCCGGCCGCGTCGAGGCTGACCACGTAGAGGCGGCTGAGCCCGCCCGAGGTCGGGTCGGCGGGCGCCGGGGGCGGCGGGGTGACGGCCAGCGTGGCGCTCGCGCCCGCGGCGACGCTCACCTGGGTGGTGGGCGGATCGGCCCAGCCGTAGCGGTAGGCGGTCACGTCGCTCACGCCGGACGCGGTGAACGTGAACGGGGCGGTGCGGCCGACGGCGCCGTACACCTGGTTGAGGTCGCTGCCGTAGACCGGCGAGGAGACGCCGGGCGCCACCGCGGGTCCGATGAGGTCGACGGTGAACTCGCACCAGCCGGTCGGGGCGGAAACGTCGCTGCCGGAGCTGGTGCCGTAGGTCCACGGGTCGGCGGTCTTCGCCCGCCACCGGTAGATGCCGCCCTGCACCAGGCCGCTCTTGATCTGCACCGAGCCGGTGCCGCCGTTGTGCAGGCTGTTCATCTGCCCGGAGCCGAGCGCCGACCAGGTGCCGGCGGTGCTGCTGTCCTGCTGCCACTCGAACACGGCCTGCAGGTCGGTCTCGGTGTCCGGGTCGGTGACCACCGCGCGCAGGGTCGGCGTCGCGGTGGACAGCACCGGCCGGCCCGAGCCGGTGGTGCAGCCGCGCCCGTCGGTGCTGGCGCTGGTCGGCGTCGCCGGCGGCGAGTTGTAGTCGGCCGTGATCTTCGTGTCGGCGAGCTTGAACTTCTTCCACCGCTCGGCGGTCGTCTCCCCGGCGCCGCCCGAGCGCGCGGTGAGCGTGAACGCGACCTCGCTCGCGCTGTTGCCCGCGGCGGTGCTGATCGCCGAGGTCATGCCGCCGCCGATCTCGAACGGCTTGTCCGGCTGCGGGTCGTCCGAGCAGCCGGCCCCGGTGCTGGGCTTGTGGGCGTGCCCGGAGAACTCGCCCATGAGGCCGCCGAGCGCCGGGCCGCTCCAGGTGAGCTTCCCGGATCCGGCGCTGGCCACCTGGTACAGGCTGAAGGGCGTGCTGCCGCAGCTCCACGAGTGCGCGATGGTGGAGTGGAACCGGGCGGCGAAGATCCGCTTCTTGGCCAGCCCGCTCACGTCGAAGGTGAAGTAGGAGCGGTAGGTGGCCCCGCTCGACGGGGACTTGCCGACCCGGACCTCGCTGTCGTTGTTCTCGTTGGCGCTGTTGGCGTAGGCCCAGCGCTTCTCGCCCTTGGAGTAGCTCGGGTCGATGTAGACGGGGTACTGCGTGTCGGCCGCGGTGAGCAGCCCCAGGTCCGGCTGCAGCACCAGGGCGCCGCCGTCGATGGCGCTGGCCGCGACCGACCTGCGGGTCAGGTCGCCTGGCGCCTTGGCGGTGGCCGCGGCGCCGGCGTCCCACATGAACGCCTGGCTGCCGGTGGCGGCCACGGTGCCGGTGCGGGAGAGGAACTGCAGCTCGCCCTCGGCCGAGACGCGGCCGGTCAGGTCGGTGCCGCCGAGGCCGAGCCGGATCGAGCGCAGCGCGGGGTTCTGGGCCGCGGCCCGGTTCTTGACCACGAGCACGTGGCAGAAGCCGTCCTCGGTCGCCCGCACGGCCAGGTCGACGCCCGGCAGCACCTCGGCGTAGGTGGCGGTGTCGCCGGCCACCGTGGGCGCCGGCAGCGCCGCCGGCCAGGTCAGCGCCAGCCGCTCGCCGTTGAGCAGCATCGTCGCGAACGGGCCGGTGCCGCCGGTGGAGAAGGCCACGTTGGCGGCGGACAGGACCGGCCGCAGCCGCCCGTTCGTCATGCGCAGGGTCGGGTCCTGGGCGGCCCAGGTGCCGTCGCCGCGGCGGACGCGGGTCGGGACCGCCGACTCCTCGAAGTGCATGCTGCCGTCGGGCTGCGCGAGCCAGGTCTGGGTCTCGGTGGCCCGCTCGGTGACCTCGACCGCGCGCCCCTGCGCCCTGGCCTTCGCGGCGGCCCGGGCGTCGGCGGCGGCCAGCTGGGCGGCGCTGAGCGGGTGCTGGGCGGCCGCGCCGCTCGCGGCCGTCGCGTCGGTGGCCGGCGGTTCGGCCCGGGCCGCGGGCGGGGCGGCGAGCGCGGCCGCGAGCGCGACGAGCGCGGTGGATGCGGCCGCGAGGCGGCGCAACGGGAGCCGGGTCAAGGCGTTCACGCGCGGAACGCTACGGGTCGATGTTTCGATACCGCCATGGCTCGATCCGTCACCGTCCGTACGGGATCGTTTGGACTTCGCGCCGTCGCCGCGGAGCCGTACGATGCCGGACGAACGGGGGTTCGGACATGACGATCGCGTTCCCGGCGGGGCCGCCGGACCCGGCGCGGGCCCACAGCCTCGACGACCTGGTGGGGTGTCTGCGCGGGCTCAAGCTGTGGGCCGGCGACCCGTCGTTCGAGACCATCACGCGCCGCATCAACACCCGCTGGCGGGCGGCCGGGCGGCCGGCGGACGAGCTGGCCCGGCGCGGCACGGTGGTCGACTGCTTCAAGGTCGGGCGCCGCCGGGTCAACGCCGAGCTGATGGTCGCCGTCGTCCAGGCGCTGCACGACTACCCCGACTACCTGACCCGCTGGCGGCAGGCCCTGCGCGACGGCCGCGTCGGCGCCGGGGCGGCGGCGCGGGTCCGGGTGCTCGACCGGCTGCCGGACGACCTCGCGGGCTTCGCCGGCCGCCGGGACGAGCTGGACCGCCTCGCCGAGCCCCGCGCGGTCGTCACCGTCATCACCGGCATGCCCGGCGTCGGCAAGACCGCGCTGGCCGTGCGCGCCGGGCACCGCCTCGCCGCCGACGGCCGCTTCGACGTCACGCTCTTCGCGGACCTGCGCGGCTTCCACCCGACGCTGCCGCCGGTCGAGCCCGTCCAGCTCCACGGCGAGCTCCGGCGCCGGCTGGCCGACCGGCGGGCGCTGCTCGTGCTCGACGACGCGGCGTCGCTACGGCAGGTGCACCCGCTCCTGCCGACCGCGCCGGGCTCACTGACGCTGGTCACCTCGCGCCGCCGCCTCGACGCCCCCGTCGTCGAGCTGGAGCCGCTCCCGGCCGAGGAGGCGCAGCGGCTGCTGGCCCGGGCGGTGCCCGGCGTGCCGGTCGGCGCCGACCCGGCCGCCCACCGCCGGATCGCCCGCTGCTGCGGCCACCTGCCGCTCGCCCTGGCCCTCGCGGCCGGGCAGATCGCGGGCCGGGCCGGCTGGACGGTCACCGATCACGCCGACCGGCTCGAGGAGGGCGAGGCGCGTCTCGCGCTCGACGAGGGCATCGAGACGGCGCTGCATCCGTCGTACCGCACGCTGCCGCCCCAGTCCCAGGCGCTGCTGCGCCGGCTGGCGCTGCACCCCGGCCCCGAGTTCGGCCCCGACGCCGCCGCGGCGCTGCTCGGCACCGACCCGGGCAGCGCCGCGCGGCACCTGCGGCGGCTGGCCGCCGAGCACCTCGTCCAGCGGCGCCCGCACGACCGGTTCGCGCTGCACGTGCTGGTGCGGGCGTACGCGGCGCGCCGCGGGCACGACGAGGACCGCCCCGCCGACCGGGCCCTGGCCCGGCAGCGGCTCTACGAGCTCACGGGGCCAGGCCCCCGGGAATGCGGATGACGGCCCAGACGGTCTTGCCGCGCCCGTCGGTCGCCGAGCCCCACGCGGTGGCGTTGCGGTCCACGACGTGCAGGCCGTCGCCGGGCGGGTCGGCCAGGGCCGGATCGGTGCGCCCGGCCGGCAGCAGCCGGGCCGGCGCGTCCGGGCGGCGGTCGCGCACGGCCAGGTGCAGGTAGCTGCCGCGCAGGCTGACGGTGACGGTCACCTCGGTGCCCGCGTGGGTCGCGGCGTTGTGCACGAGCTCGAAGACGACCCGGCTCGCGGGCGCGGCGAGCGCCGGGAGGGACCAGGCCCGGCAGGCGTCGTGGACGAGCAGCCGGGCGCGGCTCGGGGCGTGCCCGTCCGGCGGCAGCACCACCGTGAACCAGTTCGGCGGCGGCGGGCCGGCCAGCGCCGCGGCCTCGGCGGCGGCGCGGTCGGCGAAGAGGTGCAGGGCGCGGCGCCAGAACGGGGTGTCGAGCTGCGCCCGCAGGGCCCCGCCGGCGGGGGTGATGAAGAGCAGGAAGACGCCGTAGTACTCGCGTGCGCTCGTGGCCGCCGCCTGCAGCAGCGACGCCGCCGTGCCCGTCTGGTCCTCGAAGCCGGTGAGGTCGACGATCACCGCGCGCGGGCAGGCGACCAGGGCCTTGCCGATCCACATGCGAAGATCCTGCTTGCGGTGGCTTTCGAGCGGGCCGGTGACGGTGATCCAGATGAGCTCGCGGTCGAGCTCGTGCACGGTCTCGGCGGTGATCATCACGGCAGGGTGCCACAGGAGGTGCGTCCCGCGCACGATCTCGGGGCGCGTTCACCCGTCCGGGGGTCTGCGTTCCCGCGATGATCATGTCAACGGTCACGCAAGCATCGACGTCAATGACTTGTCGTGGCTGGGTGGCCGCCAGGTCACGCGGTGTTCATCTTCCGTCAGCCGAGAACAGGGACATTCCACTCGGCAACGCGCGGAAGGAACCTCGTTTGAGCACCGTCGAGCGTCCCTGTCTCGGCCACGAACTGCAGCGGCAGCGGGCCGCCCTGCACCGGTACGTCACGTCGCTCGTCGCGGCGGACCCGCACCACGTCGAGGACATCGTCCAGGAGACGCTGCTGCGGGCCTGGCAGGACGCGGACCGGCTGGACCACGACGACCGCCCGATCCGGATGTGGCTGTTCCGCACCGCGCGCAACCTCGTCATCGACGCGTGGCGCAAGCGCCGGGCGGTGCCCGTGGGGCTGGCCACCGAGCTCGTCGCCGACCAGCCCGACGTCGTCAACGTCGCCGACACCGTCTGCGACCGGGTGGTCCTGCTCGACGGGCTGCGCCGGCTGCCGGCCGCCCAGCGCGAGATCCTCGTGCACGTCCACCTGCTCGGCCGGGCCGGCGAGGACGTGGCCGCCGGGCTGGGCATCCCGCCGGGCACCGTGAAGAGCCGCACCCACAACGCCGTCCGCGCCCTGCGCGCCGTCCTGGACCAGGCTGCATGATCGATTTCTTGTCGCGGAACCGGGGGCCCATCAGTCTGCTCATCGGCGGGCTGGGGCTGTTCATCCTCGCGCTCGTGCTGGCCTCCCGCGCGGTCCGGCGCGCCGGGGGCTGGAAGGCCGTGCTGCGGCAGGGGCGACGCGAGGTCGCGCTCACCGGTGCGGCGCTCGTCCGGCCGGTCCGGGTCTGGCTGCGGTACCGCCGAAACCTCCGCCGCCTGACCAGAGCCCTCGCCGACCCCTCGGCCCGCGACACCGTCCGGCGGGCGCTGCGGGCCGCGGCCACCGGCCCGGCCCAGCCCTACGCCGTGCTCGTCGGCCCGGCGGCCGCGGGCGTCCTGCTCGCCGGCCGCGACCCGGGCACTCCCCCGCCGCCGTTCACCGCCGACGAGCACGACCCGCGGCTGTGGTGGGCCGACCTCGCCGACCTCGCCGGGCTGGACGGCGAGGGAGCCGGCGAGCCGGTCGCCCTCGGCATCGCCCGGCGCGACCTCGTCGCCTACCTCGACCTGCACACCGGCCCGCCCCTGACCGCCGGCGCCGGCGACCCCCGCACGGCCCGGGCCCTGATCCAGGCGATGGCCGCCCAGCTCGACCGCGCCCGCCCGGGCCGGGTCCAGGTCACCGCCGGCGTCCATCCGCGCTTCCCGGGCGCCGCCCCCACCCCGGACACGATGTTCGTCGTGTGCCCGGAGCCGCCGGACGAGCCCGTCGGGCGGGGCGTGCGCGTGCTGGCCGTCAAGGGCGCCCACGGCCACGCCCGGCTCATCACCACCGAGCGCGGCGGCCGCGTCCGCATCGCCGGCGTGCCCCTCGACGTCGACACGGCGGCCCTGCCCAAGGCCGTCGCCCGCCTGCTGCGCGCGGCGCCCCCGGCCCCGCCCCCTGCACCGCCCCCGCTGCTGCCGCCGGCGGTGCCGCTGGTGGAGCGGCCCGGCGAGTTCGCGGAGTTCGCGGAGTTCGCGGAGTTCGCGGAGTTCGCGGAGGAGCCCGCCGCGGTCACCGGAGTGTCCGCGCACCAGCCGGCCGCGGCGGTCACCGCCGTGTCCGCGCACCAACCGACCACAGTGGACGAGTTCGCCGAGCCCGCGTTCGACGACGCGGCCGTCGGGCGGCGCTCCGGGGGAACCGCATGAAGCTCATGCTCACCGCGTACGACGCCGACGAGCGCGCCGCCCGCGACCACGTCGTCGAGGTGCCCGACGGCGCCACGGTGCGGGGCCTCGCCGAGGCCGTCGAGGGCCCGGTCGCCGCGGCCGGTCGCCGTGTTTTCCTCGACCGCGAGCGCCTGGAGCCCGAGGCCCCCGTGCGCGGCAGCGGCATCCGCCCGGGCAGCACCATCGGCCTGGGCGCCCCGGCCCCGGCCGCGACCGGCGGCCGCACCGACCTGACCCGCGGCGGTCCGTTGCTCGCCGAGGTCCACCTCGTCTCCGGGCCGGGTGCGGGCGCCACCTGGCTGCTCGGCGCGGGCAGCCACGAGATCGGCGCGGGCGAGCGGTGCGCGATCCGCGTCGAGGGCCCGGACGCGCCGCCCGGCGGGCTGTGGGTGACCGTCGCGCCGGACGGCACGGCGAACTGGCACATGAGCCGGCTCGACGACGGCGTGCGGCCCGCCGACGTGACCCCGCCGCCGGACCCGCACCCGGTCACCGGCCTGCCCACGGCCCAGCGCCGCGGCCGCGGCGGGCCGGGCGGGCGCTGGGCCGACGGCGCCGACCTGTGCGTGGGGCCGGCCCTGCTGCGGCTGAGCGCGCCGGTGGAGCCCGACGCGGCCGTGACCGCCTCGGCCGACGGCTTCGGGCTGGACTACAACCGGCCGCCGCGCATCGCCCCGCACCTGGACGCCGAGCGCGTCCGGCTGCCGGTCCCGCCGGGCCGCACGCCCCGCCAGCCGTTCCCGATGCTGCTCCTGCTCGCCCCGATCGTGCTGGGCCTGGTGCTCGTCGGCGTCTTCCACTCGTACTTCTACCTCGTCTTCATCCTGTTCACGCCGGTCATGGCGATCACGAACTGGATGGTCGGCCGGCGCACGAACCGCAAGCAGCACCAGGAGCAGCAGCAGCGGTACACCGAACGGATGCGCAGCCTCGCGGTCGAGATCGACGCGGCGGTGCGCCGGGAGCGGGAGGTGCGCTGCGTCACCGGCCCCGACCCGGCCACGGTCGGGCTCATCGCGACCGGCCCCGGCGCCCGGCTCTGGGAGCGGCGCCGCCGCGACCCGGACCACCTGCTGCTGCGGCTCGGCACCGTGGACGTGCCGTCGGTGAAGGAGATCGACGACCCGGCCCGCGACGAGAACCACCGCACGGTGCGCTGGACGATCCGGGACGTGCCCGTCGGGCTGGAGCTGCCGGAGTGCGGGGTCCTCGGCGTGGTCGGCGCGGCCGAGCCGGTGCAGGCGCTCACCCGCTGGTTCGTGGCCCAGTCCGCGGTGCTGCACAGCCCGCGCGACCTGCGCATGGTCGTGCTCACCAGCCCGGAGCGGGCCGAGGGCTGGGGCTGGGTACGGTGGCTGCCGCACCTGCGCCCCGGTGGCGTGCACGGTCCCCACGCGGCCATCGGCAACGACCCGGAGAGCATCGCCAACCGCGTCGCCGAACTCGTCGCCCAGGTGCAGGCCCGGCAGCGGGTGCTCGGCTCGTCCATGGGCCGGGCCATGTTCACCGACCCGGACCTGCTCGTCGTCGTGGACGGCGCGCGGGCGCTGCGCGACGTGCCCGGCATGGTGCAGATCCTCGCCGACGGCCCCCGGGTGCGGATCTTCAGCGTCTGCCTCGACGAGCAGGAGCGGCTGCTGCCGGAGGAGTGCGGGGCGGTCGTGGTCGCGAAGGCCGACACGCTCACGCTGCGGCGGACCGGCACCGCACCGCTCAAGGACATCCGCGCGGACCTCGTGCCCGTCGCCTGGTGCGACCGGCTGGCCCGGGCCCTGACGCCGCTGCGGGACGTGAGCCCCGAGCACGACGCCGGGCTGCCGCGCGAGGTGCGGCTGCTGGACCTGCTCGACCAGGAGCCCCCGGACGCGGAGGCGCTGCTGGAGCGCTGGCGGCGCCGGCCCGCGTCGACGACGTTCGTGCTCGGCAGCGGCTACGACGGCCCGCTCAGCCTCGACCTGGTCCGCGACGGCCCGCACGGCCTGGTCGCGGGCACCACCGGCTCCGGCAAGTCGGAGCTGCTGCAGTCGTTCGTCGCCTCGCTCGCCGCGACCAACCGGCCCGACGAGCTCACCTTCGTGCTCGTGGACTACAAGGGCGGCAGCGCCTTCCGGGAGTGCGCGCAGCTGCCGCACACGCTGGGCATGGTGACCGACCTCGACGCGCACCTGGTGCAGCGGGCGATGGACTCCCTCGGCGCCGAGCTGCGCCGCCGCGAGCGGATCCTGGCCGCGGCCGAGGCGAAGGACCTGCCCGCCTACCGGGCCAAGCGCGCCACCGACCCGTCCCTGGCCCGGCTGCCGCGGCTGCTGCTCGTCATCGACGAGTTCGCGACCCTGGTGCGGGAGCTGCCGGACTTCGTGCCGGGGCTGATCAGCATCGCGCAGCGGGGCCGGTCGCTGGGCATCCACCTGATCCTGGCCACCCAGCGCCCGGCCGGCGCGGTGACCCCGGACATCAAGGCCAACACCAACCTGCGCATCGCGCTGCGGGTGACCGACACGGTGGAGAGCCAGGACATCATCGACACCGGCGAGGCCGTGCACATCTCGCCGGGGACGCCGGGCCGGGCGCTCATCCGCGCCGGGCACCGCAGCGCCGTGCCGTTCCAGGCGGCCTGGGTCGGCGCCGAGCGGCCCGGCCTGCTCGACGAGGCGCCGGTGCAGCAGTACGAGCCCGTCCGCACCGCGGAACTGTCCTGGCAGCGGCTGGGCCGGCCGGTCGAGCTGGTCGCCGAGGACGTCGACCCGCTGCTGCCCGGGCCGGTCGTGCCCACGGACCTGCAGGCCCTCGTCGAGGCGATCCGCGCGGCCGCCGAGCGCCTCGAGGACTTCGTCGCCCAGCCGAGCCCGTGGCTGCCCGCGCTCGAGGACGCGGTGCTGCTGGAGGAGCTGCCGGCGGTACCGACGCCGAAAGACCGGCACGCGAGCGTCCCGGCGCCCATCCCCTATGCGCTGGAGGACGTGCCCGCGCTGCAGCAGCGGCGGGTGGCCACGGTCGACCTGGCCACCTTCGGGCACCTCTACGTCGTCGGCGCGCCCCGCTCGGGCCGCACCCAGGTCCTGCGCACCATCGCGGCCTCGGCGGCGCGCAAGGCGGCGGTCGCCGACGTGCACATGTACGGCATCGACGCCGCCGGCGGCGGCCTCGCGGCCCTGGAGACGCTCCCGCACTGCGGCGCCGTGGTGTCCCGGCACGACATGGAGCGCCTGGAGCGGCTCCTGCGCCGGCTCGGCCGCGAGCTGACCGAGCGCCAGGAGCGCAGCGCCAACGCCAACGCGGCCGGGATCGTCGAGCTGCGCCGTCGCCTGCCCGAGGCCGAGCGGCCCGCGCACATCCTGCTCTTCGTCGACGGCTGGGACGCCCTCGCCCCGATCCTCGACGAGCACGACCAGGGCCGGCTGCTCACCGACATCACCCGGCTCGTGCGCGAGGGCGCCGCGGCCGGCATCCACGTCATCGCCACCTCGGAGCGGGCCCTGCTCGGCGGCCGCCTGGCCGCGCACAACGACCACAAGCTGCTGCTGCGCCAGGCCGACCGCAACGACTACCAGCTCGTCGGCATCCTGCCCAGCAAGGTGCCCGGCACGATCGTGCCCGGCCGCGGCTGGCACGTGCTGAGCCGCACCGAGACCCAGGTGGCCCTGCTCGACGCCGACGACAGCGGCCAGGCCCAGGCCGAGGCCATCCGCCGCATCGGCGCCCGGCTGCCCGCCACCACCCCGGCGGCGCGCCCGTTCCCGGTCGCGGCGCTGCCGGGACGGGTCGACTTCACCGGCGCGTACGAGCTCGTCCCCGACGACCGGCGCCGCCCGATGCAGGCCCTGCTCGGCGTCGGCGGCGACGAGGGCGGCGCGGTCGTGGTGGACCTGACGGCGACGTCGGCGTTCTTCGTCGGCGGCCCGGCCGGCTCGGGCCGCAGCAACGCGCTGGCCGCGATCGCCGTGTCGCTGCTGACCGGCGGCACCGGCCTCGTGGTGCTGACCCCGCGCGACTCGCCGCTGCGGGCCCTGGGCCGCCAGCCGCGGGTGCGCCTGTTCGACGATCCCGACCCGGCGCCCGACGCGGTCGCCGCGGCCCTGGACGAGCTCGGCGGCCCGGTCGTCGTCCTGGTCGACGACGCCGACCTGCTCACCGCGCCCGCCGCGGACAAGGTGCTGCGGGACGTGGCCGCGGGCGGGCGCGACCGGGGCCGCGCGGTGGTCTACGCGGGCGCGGCCGACGCGCTGTCGATCGCGCTCGGCAGCTGGCTGACCGCGGCCCGCCGCTCGCGCCGCGGCCTGCTGCTCACCCCACGCTCGATCACCGAGGGCGACGCGATCGGGGCACGGCTGGTGAGCAGCCAGGTGCGCATGGCCGCCCCGCCGGGCCGCGGCTTCACCGGCGGCCCGGGCGGCGCCGCGATCGCGGTGCAGATCCCCCTGACCATGCTCCGCGAGGACTGAGCACCGGTTCACCGACGCTGTAGCCTCCAGACGCACGACGCAGACGGAGGCATGATGAGCGCCGAAGGCGTGGGTGCGCAGATGCCGACGCACGTGACGCTGGACGGCATCGCCGCGATGGCTGCCGCTGACGAACAGCACCGTTACGAGCTGAGCCCAGAGGGCGTTCTGTCCGTCCTGCCGCTGGCGGATCCCGATCACGCACTGCTCGCGTCCCGGATGTTCGCCTGGTTCCTCGCCAACGGCTACGGCCCGCAGCAGGTGGTCACCGACTGCGGCATCGACAGCTCCCCGGCGGCGCCCAGCCCCTCACTTGGCTGCTGAGCACCGCACCCGACATCTCCTGATCGGTCAGGCGCGGGTGCGGTAGGGGCGGAAGAAGTCGCGCAGCTCCCGGGCGTAGGACTCGGGCTGCTCGAACGGCGCGAAGTGGCCGCCGCGGGCCGGTTCGGTCACGTAGGTCACGTTCGCGATGCGGTCCAGCCAGGCGCGGGGCGGGCGGACGAGGTCGCCCGGGAAGAGCGAGAAGCCGGACGGCACCTCGACCCGGCGGGCGTGCTGCCCGGGCGGGATGGCGCCGTTCACGCCGTACATCCGCATCGCCGAGCCGATCGTGCCGGTCAGCCAGTAGATGGTCACGTTGGTGAGGATCTCGTCCCTGGTGTAGACGCTCTCGAGGTCGCCGCCGCAGTCGCTCCAGGAGCGCAGCTTCTCCACGATCCAGGCGGCCAGCCCGGCCGGGGAGTCGTTGAGCGCGGCGGCGGCCGTCTGCGGCTTGGTGCGGTGCATGGCCGCGTAGGCGCCCTCGGCCGCGCCCCAGGCCGCGGCGGCGTCGAGGAACGCGCGCTCCTCGGGCGCCAGCTCGGCCCGGTCGCCGGTGAAGACGGGCAGTCCGGCGTCCATCCGGTGCACGGCGACGACCCGCCCGGGGTGGTCGAGCGCGAGGTACCGGCTCACCCCGCTGCCGATGTCGCCGCCCGCCGCGCCGAAGCGCTCGTAGCCGAGCCGGCTCATGAGCTCGGCCCAGAGCCCCGCGACCGCGATCGTGTCGGGCGGGGGGCCCGTGGGCCGGTCGGAGTAGCCGTAGCCGGGCATGTCCGGCACGATCACGTCGAACGCGTCGGCCGGGTCCGCCCCGTGGGCGCCGGGGTCGACCAGCAGCGGGATCACCTTGGTGTACCGCCAGAAGGAGTCCGGCCACCCGTGGCACAGCAGCAGCGGGAGCGCGTCGCGGCGGCCGGCCGCGCGGGCGTGCACGAGGTGGATGCCGCGGCCGCCGACCCTGGCCCGGAAGCGGGGCAGCCGGTTGAGCGCGGCCTCCTGGGCGGGCCAGTCGAAGCCGTCGGCCCAGTACTCGACCAGCTCGCGCAGGTACGCGACGTCGACGCCCAGCCCCCAGCCGGCGTCCTCGGGCGCGTCGGGCCAGCGGGTCGCCCGCAGCCGGGTGCGCAGGTCCTGCAGCGCCTCGGGCGAGGCGCGCGCGGTGAACGGTTCGACCATGACACCACACCGTACTCGGCCCGGGACTCCGAGCCCGTTTTGAGGATGTTCGGGCAGACTCCGACGCGGATCATCCCGACATATGCCATGGAGAGCCCGTGACGTCTGCATTGCGGTTCTGGCGCTCCCCCGAGGGCCAGCCCGGCTGGGCCCGGCCCGCCCTGCTGGCGGTGGCCGCCCTCGCCGCCGTGCTCTACGCCTGGCGCATCCGTGACAGCGGCTTCGCGCTGTTCTACTCGGTCGCGGCCAAGAGCATGTCGGTGAGCTGGAAGGCGTTCTTCTACGGCGCCCTGGACCCGGGCGCGACCGTCACCGTCGATAAACTGGCCGGCTCTTTCGCGCCACAGGCGATCTCGGCGCGGATCTTCGGCTACCACGCCTGGTCCCTGACCCTCCCGCAGGTGGTGGAGGGCGTGGTCGCGGTGCTGGTGATGTACCGCGTCGCTCGCCGCCTCGCCGGCCCGGCGGCCGGGCTGCTCGCCGCGGGACTGTTCGGGCTCACCCCCGTCGTCGCCTCGATGTTCGGTCACCCGATGGAGGACGGGCTGCTCACCATGGCCCTGGTGCTCGCGGCCGACGCGTTCCAGCGGGCGCTGCTGGAGGGGCGGCTGCGCTCGCTGCTGCTGTCGGGCGTGTGGATCGGCGTCGGCTTCCAGGCCAAGATGATGCAGGCGTGGCTGGTGCTGCCCGCGATGGCGCTGACCTACCTGGTCGCCGCGCCCGGCCCGTGGCGCCGCCGGCTCGGCCACCTCGGCGCGGCCGGGGCGGTGATGCTGGCCGTGTCACTGTCCTGGGTGGCGCTCTACGAGCTCACCCCGGACGCGTGGCGCCCCTACGTCGACGGCAGCACGAACAACAGCGCGCTCGCGATGGTGTTCGGGTACAACGGCTTCGACCGCTTCGGCCTGCACGTGCCGGGCGCGGTCGAGTCGATGTTCACCGGCGGCGCGAACGCCGGCGGCCCGGGCGGCGGGTTCGCGCCGCCGGCCGGGCGGGGCCCGGGCGGGCAGCAGGGGTTCGCCAAGCTCTTCGGGCAGCGGTACGGCACCCAGATCGGCTGGCTCTACCCGCTCGCCGTGCTCGGGCTGGTGGCCGGGCTCGTCGCCCGCGGCCGGGCCCCGCGCACCGATCCCGAGCGCGCCGGCCTGCTGTTCTGGGGCCTGTGGCTCGCCACGGTGGCCGCGGTGTTCAGCGCCATCATGATCCCGCACACCGCGTACATGGCCTCGCTCGCGCCGCCCCTGGCCGCGTTGTCGGCGTCGGCCCTGGTTCGCGGGTGGCGCGGCCTGCGCGACCGGCCGGCGCCGGGCGCGGCACCGCCGGAGTCCGCCGCGGCGCCGCCCGGGTGGCGGGGGCGCACCGCGGCGGGGCTGCTCCCGGTGCTCGTCGTGGCCGGGGTGGCGTGGGCGGTGTACCTCAGCCTCCGCTTCCCCGGCTTCCTGCCCTGGCTGCCGTGGACGATCGCGGCCGCCGCGCTCCTCGCCCTGCCGGTGCTGGTCGCCGCCGCGGTGCCGCGGGCACCCCGGCCGCGCCGGGCCGTGCTGCGCGCCGCGATGGTGCTGGCGATCGCCGCGACGGTGGCCGCCCCGAGCGCCTGGGCCGCGTCGGTCCTGGACCCGCGCTACGGCGGCAGCGCCTTCGACGCCTCGGCCGGCCCGGTCGGCGGCGGCTTCGGCGACCGGCGCGGCGCCGGACCACCCGAGGGCCGGCCGGGCACACCGGGCGGCGGCTTCCCGGCCGGCGCCATGCCCGGCGGTGGCTTTCCCGGTGGTGGCTTCCCCGGCGGCGAGGCGCCCGACGTCCGGCGGTTGGTCGCGCGGGGCGGGCCCGGGGGCGGCTTCGGCGGCGGCCCGTTCGGGGAGACGAGCGGGACGCTCACGGCCGACCAGCGCCGCCTCGACGACTACCTGGTCGCGCACCGCGACGGCGCGCGGTACCTGGCCGCGACCACCTCGTGGAGCGCGGCCGCCCCGTACATCATGGCGACCGGCCGGCCCTACCTGCCGATGGGCGGCTTCAGCGGCAGCGTCCCGAACCCGACCCTCGCCGGCGTCCAGCGGCTCGTCGCGCGCGGCGAGCTGCACTACGTGCTGCTGCCCGGGGCCGGCGAGGGGGGTTTCGGGTTCCGGCCCGGCCGGACGGGCGGCACGACGAGCGCGATCGCGGACTGGGTGCGGGCGGCCTGCGCCGCGGTCCCGGACGACGTCGGCGTCGGCGACCAGGAGCTGTACCGCTGCGGATGACCGGCCCCTCAGGCCGGGCGCCAGCCGCCGGCCAGGATGCCGAAGACGGTCTCGACGGCCGCCTCCGGGTCGGGGCGGCCGCGGGTGATGGCCGGGATCTGCAGCATGAACCGGGCGAGGGTCGCGCTGGCCACGTCGCCGGCCGGCGCGCCGCACGCCTCGGCGATGGCGGCGGCCAGGCTGTCCGTGTGCCGGGACCACATGCGCTCGGCGTAGTCTCGCAGCGCCGGCGTCGAGTCCACGAGGGCGGTGAAGGCGGCCAGCCGCGGGTCGTCGGCCAGCGGCAGCCAGTGGTCGCGCGCGTATCCGCGCAGCGCCTCGATCACGTCCGTCCCGGCGGGCCGGTCCCGGACCGCGGCGACGAGGCGGGCCTCGCGGTCCTCGTCCATGTCGAACACCAGCGCTTCCTTGCTCGGGAAGTGCTTGAACAGCGTGGTGGTCGAGACGTCCGCGGCGTCGGCGATGTCGCGGATGCTCACCTGGTCGTAGCCGTGCTCCAGGAACAGCCGCAGGGCCGCGTCGGCGATGGACTGCCGGGTCGCGGCTTTTTTGCGTTCGCGCCGTCCGGGCGGGGCTTCGGTCATACGCCGATCGTACCCGAGGGTGGCATCAGGCACTAAGTTGACTCGTTGCACTTTTGAACTCAGTCTGCTTTTCTTGAGTCATGCGAGTCGTGCGGAAGGTGAACGTCCGGTGGGTCCTGCTCGGCGTGATGCTGGCGATGCTGCTGGCCATGCTCGACAACATGGTCGTGGGCACCGCGATGCCCACGATCGTCGGCGACCTCGGCGGGCTCGCCCACATCTCCTGGGTCGTGACGGCGTACACGCTCACGACCGCGATCTCCACGCCCGTCTGGGGCAAGCTCGGCGACCTCTACGGCCGCAAGCACGTGTTCCTGGCCGCGATCGCGCTCTTCCTGGCCGGCTCGGGCCTCGCCGGGGCCGCGCACTCGATGGGGCAGCTCATCGGGTTCCGCGCGTTGCAGGGGATCGGGGCCGGCGGGCTCGGCGCCGGGGCCTTCGCGCTCATCGGGGCGCTCGTGCCGCCGCGGGAGCGGGGGCGGTACCAGGGCATGACCGCCTCGGTGATGGCGATCGGCACGATCGGCGGCCCGCTGCTGGGCGGCCTGGTCACCGAGCACCTCGGCTGGCGCTGGGCGTTCTACCTCAACCTGCCGCTCGGCGTGCTGGCCCTGGTGTGGTGCGCGGTGCTGCTGCACGTGCCCGTCACGCGCGTGAAGGCCCGCATCGACTGGCTCGGCATCACCCTGCTCACCGTGGCGATCGGCAGCCTCGTGCTCGCCGCGACCTGGGCCGGGGGCACGTACTCCTGGGGCTCGTGGCCGATCCTGGCGCTCGCGGCCGGCTGCGCCCTGGCCACCGCCGCGTTCGTGGTGTCCCAGCGCCGGGTGGCCGAGCCGGTGCTGCCGCCGCGGGTGTTCACCGGGCACCGCAACTTCCCGCCGGCCCTCGTGATCGTCACCGCGGCCGGGGTCGTGATGTTCGGGTGCTCGCTGTACCTGCCGCTGTTCCAGCAGTCCGTCCAGCACGCCTCCGCGGCGAACTCGGGCCTGCTCCTGCTGCCGCTGATGATCCCGGTCGTCGTGGTGTCGCAGCTCGCGGGGCGGTACATGACGCGCACCGGGAGGTACAAACTCTTCCCCTTGCTCGGCGCGGGGTTCCTGATCGCGGGCACGGGCCTGCTGGCCACCATGACCGAGCACACCTCGCGGGCCACGACCGGTGTCTTCATGGCGCTGATCGGCGCCGGCCTCGGCTGCACCATGCAGATGGCGACCACGATCGCCCAGAACAGCGTCGAACCGCGGGACCTCGGGGCCGCCTCGGCCGCCACGAACCTGTTCCGCACGCTCGGCGGCTCCGTCGGCGTGGCCGTCTTCGGCACCCTGTTCACCAACGCGGTCGCCGGGCACGTCGCCGACCCGGCCGGCATCGCCACCGGCGTCCGGCACATCTTCCTTGTCACGCTCTTCGTGTGCGTCGCCGGCCTGATCGCCGCCGCCCGCATCGAGGAGGTCCCGCTTCGCAGCGTCCAGAATGGAGCCAAGTCATGGCCAGCATCACGATCATCGGCGCCGGCCCCGGCGGCCTCACCTGCGCCCGCATCCTCCAGCGCCACGGAGTCCCGGTGACGGTCTACGACCGCGACCCGAGCCCCGACGCCCGCGACCAGGGCGGCACCCTCGACCTGCGCGCCGAGGACGGCCAGCTCGCGCTGCGCGAGGCCGGCCTGCACGAGGAGTTCCTGACGCTGGCCCGGCCCGAGGGGCAGGAGATGCGCCAGTACGACGCCCGGGGCGAGCTGCTCTTCCACGCCGTCCCCGAGGCCGGCGAGCTGGTCAAGCCCGAGATCGACCGCGGCCAGCTGCGCGACCTGCTCCTGGACTCCCTCGAGCCCGGCACCGTGCGCTGGGGGCGGGCGCTGGAGTCCGTCGGCGGCTCGGGCGAGCTGCGCTTCGCCGACGGCACGACCGTCGAGACCGATCTCGTCGTCGGGGCCGACGGCGCCTTCTCCCGGGTGCGGCCCGCCGTTTCGGATGCGGTACCGCAGTACAGCGGCGTCACCTTCCTGGAGGCCTGGTTCTCCGACGTGCGGGAGCGCCACCCCGACCTCGTCGAGCTCGTCGGCGGGGGCAGCGCGGCCGCGGCCGACGGCGACCGGGGCCTGTTCGCCCAGCGCAACAGCGGCGGGCACATCCGGGTGTACGTCATCCAGCGCGCGCCCGTCGACTGGATCGCCGCGAGCGGCCTGACGATCGCCGACACCGAGGGCATCCGGGCCCGGCTGCTGGAGTCCTACGCGGCCTGGTCGCCGCGGCTGCGGCGGATGCTGACCGACAACGACGGGCCGTACGTGGACCGCCCGATCTTCGCCCTGCCCGTCCCGCACGCGTGGACGCACAACCCGGCCGTGACCCTGCTCGGCGACGCGGCCCACGTCATGCCGCCGCTCGGCGTCGGCGTCAACCTGGCCATGCTCGACGGCTGCGAGCTGGCCCTGGCGCTCGCGCACCACGCGAGCGTCGGCGAGGCCGTGCGCGCCTACGAGGCGACGATGCTCCCGCGCTCGGCGCAGATGCAGAAGGTGACCGAGGGCGGCGCCGAGTTCCTGCTCTCGGCCGAGGTACCGGACTTCGGCTACGGCGAGCAGTCGTGACCCGGAGCCGCCCCCGTCGCGGCGTCGGCCGCCGGCTCAGCTGCCGGCGGAGCGGATCTTCCCGGCCATGTCCGTGTCCATCTCCTCCATCGAGGTGCGGATGTCGCGGAACTGCTTCGCGAAGTCGTTGATGCCCTTCATCGCCGCGAGCAGCGACGTGTTGAACTTCTCGTAGGACTCCTTCATCGCCGGGCTGGACTGCTGGAACACCAGGCCGTCCTCGAGCAGGTTCGACACGTCGCTGCGCAGCGACTCCAGCATCGGCAGGATGTCGCGGACCGCGCCGTCGAGGCGGGTCGACGTCGCCTCGATCTTCTCGTAGTCGAGGGAGATGTTGGGCATTTGCTCGGCTCCAATTCCGGTCAGTACATCGGCGTCGGGTAGTAGGTGTCGTCCTCGGGACTGGTCTTGCTGGTCTCGTCCCACTTCGCGTAGCGGTCGGGGCGCGAGTACTCGGTCACGGTGCCGTCCGGCTCGCTGACGGTCATCGTGCCGCCGCCGTTCGGGTTCAGCGCGATCACGGTGTGCGTGGTCTTGCCGTCCTGGTCGGTGGTGTCGGTCGTCGACGAGCCGTTGTCGCCGGTCGTGGTCACCGAGTGCGTCTTGCTGCCGTCGCTGAAGACGGTGTCCGTGGTGTAGTTCTTGCCACCGTCGCTGTACGTGGTCGTGGAGGTGTACTTCTGGTCGCCGTTGACGACCGTCGTCTCCTCCTTGATGACGTTGTTGTGCTCGTCCAGCGTCAGGTGCGTGTGCACGGAGCCGGTCGCGGTGTTGATCGTCATGTCGGTGGGCGGCGGGCCGGGGTCGGTCGCCGAGCAGAAGTCCGGCATCTTGCCGTCGGGCCCGGGAACGCAGTCGCCGCGATGGCCCTGCAGGTAGTCCCACTCGGCCTTCTTGTCCTTCCACCGGTCGAGGTCGAGGGTGGAGCCCATCATGCCCATGCCGTCGGCGATCTGGGCGTCGACGTCGAAGTAGCCGTCCGCCACGGCCCCGAAGATGTCCCCGAGCTCGCGCAGGTCGTCCTCGGCCTTGCTCATCGGGTGCTGGGCGCGCCGGTACAGGCTGCGGAAGCTCTCGGCGAGCGTCTCGTTGCCGAAGACGCTGTCGCTGTCGCCGTACTCGATGCTGCCCACCTGCGAGAAGACGGTGTCCCCGAGCCGCGGCCCGATCCGGTCGGCCAGGTCGTGGAGGTCCTTGCGGGCCTGGTGCAGCAGTCCGTAGTCGATCGCGAAGTCGGGCACGGCACGCTCCTGACCGGTCCCCCGCCGACCGGGGTCCCGCCACGACCACGTGCGAACCCCGCTCCCGGTTCACCGCCCGCCCGCTCCGCCCCGGTCCGGGCGGTGCCGCACTCGGTAAACCGCCGCGGGCGGGGAAGGGGATCACACGGGAGAAGGCCGAGCGCTGCGGGCGTGCCGCGTCATGGGCGCCGCGCCCGGCGGCTTCGAGGGATCGCGGGCCAAGGGGCCTGCAGCCGCGCACCCGGCATCGGCGGCCCGGCCCGGATCCTCGTCCGGCCCGACGGGTACGTCGCCGCGGTCGCCCACGGGGCCTGGCGGAACGCGCTCGCCGGGGCCGCTGCCCGCATGGCGACGCCCGGGCCGTGATTTCCCCGGCGCGGGCGTGAACCGGAGCGGCCCCTCGATCGTGGTCGAGGCGAGGCCGGACAACCCGGGAGCACATGCGAAGGAGGCGAGGCCGTGGCTCGCCCGACCGACTGGGACAAGGTCGGCCTCGGATCGGACCCGACGCCGGGCGACCCGGGCCGCATCGACGAGGTCATCGCGTCCATCCGCGACCTCGGGCAGGTCGCGCGCGACGTCGACGACGGGCTGGCCGCGGTGCTCGAGACCGCCGGGCCCAACGCGTTCGTCGGGCAGACCGCCGACGCGCTGCGGGAGAAGATCTCGGACCGGCTCCGCGGGTTCGTGCAGAGCCTCGCCGAGGCGTTCGAGTGGTCGGTGACGGCGCTCACGACGTACAACTCGACCCTGCGCGATCAGCAGTGGCGCGCCGACAACGCGCTCAGCCAGGCGCGCAACCTCGCCGAGGACGACCCGAGCCGGCAGGGGTTCACCGACACCGCCAGGAACGCGGGCACCGCCGTGTCCGACGCCGCGACCACCGCCTCGAACAAGATCGTCGACGCCTACGAGCACATCAAGCAGCCCGTCTCCGGCTGCGAGGAGTTCTGGGAGATCTTCAAGTGGCTCGCGATCGCGCTGATCCTGCCCGCCCTCGTGTTCGGCGGGCCGATCGCGCTCGTCGCGCTCGGCGTCAACATGGTGCTGTTCATCAAGACGGCGGTCGACTTCGCGCAGGGTAAGGCCTCGGCGCTGGAGTTCTTCCTGTCGGCGCTGGGCATCCTGGCCCCGACCACGCGGGCGGTGCCGATCTTCCAGCTCATCAAGACCGGCGCGCAGTTGGCCTGGAACGGGCTCAAGGCCGGCGCGTTCGCGGTGTTCAAGTTCTTCGGCAACACCTTCAAGGGCATCATCTCGCACCCGTTCGTGCTGTTCCCGGGCCTGCACGACATGGTCGCGCTGAGCGGCAGCTGGGTGAAGGGCGCCGGGCTGTGGGTGCAGGCCGGGATCAAGGACCTGCCCTCGTTCATGGCCACGACCCTGGGCAAGGGCGGCCTGATCGTCGTCAACGGCGTCAAGGGCATCGGCAACGTCGTGGCAGGGATCCCCGGGTTCCTGGCCAAGTTCGGCAGCTCGACGTGGACGTTCCTGCAGCGCGAGTTCGGCGGCAACAGGTGGCTGCGGCTGTTCCTGCCGGCCGAGGCCGACGAGCTGCACCTGGGCGTGTGGCAGGCGACGAAGCTCGCGGTGTGGGACCGCGGCGTGCTCGGCAAGCACATCTTCGGGCTGCCGAAGCCGCACCCGGTGCTGCCCGAGCGCGGGGTCGACCTCCCGTCGATCAAGCTCGCCGAGGTGCGGGCCGGAGACCTGGCCGTGCCGCCGCGCCTGCAGATGCCGAAGCTGACCGGCTTCGGCGGGCTCGGTCACCTCGGCATGAACCCGCCGAGCATGCACATCCCGACCTCGTTCGGCGACTCGCTGCACTTCAGCGGGGACGCGGTGCGCAACCTCGACGCGCTGCTGCTCTCGCCGATGGACACGATCTCGAAGGTGCGGGTCGAGGCCTGGGCCGAGCGGGCGGTGAACCCGGTCCTGGCCAACGTGGACCACATCACCGGGATTTCCTCGGCGGTACACCTGCAGCCCCCGACGGTCGCCCACCTGGCCGGCGGCACCGCGATCTCCAGCACGGTCCACGCCCTCGACCTGCCCGGCCTGCACCTCACCCCGCCGGCCCACACCGCCGGCACGAGCACCCTGCACGCGCTGGACCTGCCGGGCCTGCACCTCAACGCCACGGCCAACGGCGCGACCACCCTGCACGCCCTCGACCTGCCCAGCGTGCACGTCAACCAGCTCGTCAACGGCGCGAACCACCTCAACCCGCCGCACCTGCAGGCCCCGCACCTGGACGTGCCGGGCCTGGGCAACGTCGGCGCCCTGCACACGGGCGCCGTCCCGCCGGCCCCGGTGCACGCGATCGACGCCCTCGGCTCGGCCGCGGTCTCCCCGCCGTCCCTGCACCTCATGAACGGCGCCCCGACGTCGGCCCTCAACGGCGCCGGCGGCCGCATCGCCGACCACACCAGCCTGGCCATCAACGCCCAGCACGTGTCCATGGACCTCGGCTCGGTGACCCGCCACCTGGACACCCCGGCGGTCCACGTCGAGGCGCCCGCGGTCAACGCGATCGTCACGCCTGCGGCGGTGACCCACGTGGCCTCGACGGCACCGCCCGCACCGGTCACCCACCTGGCGACGACGACCCCGCCGGCTCCCGTCACCCACCTGGTCAACACGCCGACGATCACCCACACGGTCGACACCACGGCCCACATCGCGGCGACTCCCCCGCCGGTCCACGTCAACCTGGCCCCCGTCGAGCACACGCCGGCGGTCCAGGCTCCGGCCGTGCACACGGCGAACACCGTCTCCACCGTCCGCACGGCCGACGTGGCCACCGTCCACACCGGCAACGTCGCTCCCGCGCACGTGGCCGGGGCGCCGAAGGTGGACGACCTCGTCGTGGCCGCGCCCGTCACCGCCGGCCCGAAGACCGCGGAACGCACCCCCACCGTCGTCAACCCGGCCCACAACGCCGGCACCGGCGTCCAGACCGGGGCCACCCTCGACCCGATCGGCGCGACCGCCGTCGCCGGCCTGGTGCAGACCCAGCTCGGCGGGCGCCTGGCGCGGGCCGAGACCGGCCTGGACAACGCGATCCACTCGGCCGGCAGCCCCGGCAAGACGGTCAGCCTGCCGGGCGGCGGCATCGAGGGCGCCTGGCGCCGCGACAGCGACCGCATCGGCGAGCTGTTCGGCGGCGCCGACGACCCGCTGCGGGCGAAGAAGATCGAGACCTGGGCCGCGTACACCCGCGCCCGCAACGAGCTCGGCCGGGTCGAGCAGACCTGGAACGACATCATGGACCGCCCCGGCGGCTCCTCCCGCGGCCCGACGGCGGTGGAGGTGCGGGCCGAGCGCACGTACGCGGCCGCCATCACCCGCGTCGACCGGATCGCCCGCGACCTGAAGACCCTCGGCATCGACCCGGTGACGATGGACCTGCGCATCGCCGAGATCACCGCGGAGTCGGTCAGGGCCCGGCCCCGCCTCCTCGGCGGCGGCCAGCCGTTCTCCAAGATGGCCCCGGAGCCGTTCGACCCGCACGTGCCGATGCGCGACGTGCACGGCTCGGCGTCGGACCTGCGCATCGAGATCCACACGGTCGGCAACGTCGAGTCGCTGCGGGTCGTCGACGCCGGCGGAGTGGGGCGGCCGGAGTACGTGGCGGTCGCCCACGGCGACGGGGGCTTCCAGGTCACCGACATGATCCGGGGCGAGGAGTTCCGCCGGTTCGACGACGTCGGCAACCTGCTCGCGACCGGCCGCCCGGTCCAGGGCCACGCGGGCTGGTCGCACGTCACCCCGACGGGCGCCCAGCCGCACCTCGAGGTCCCCGCCGGCTTCCAGGCCAACCCCCACGCGGGCGGCGGGTTCCAGGTCGACAACCTCACCAACCCCGGCCACTTCGAGCGGTTCGACATCAACGGCACCCTCACCCACACCGGCCGCCCCGTCCAGGGCCACGCCGGCTGGTCGCACGTCACCCCGACGGGCGCCCAGCCACACCTCGAAGTCCCCGCCGGTTTCCGGTCGAATCCCCACGCCGGCGGGTTCCAGGTCGACAACCTCACCGACGTCGCGCACTTCGAGCGGTTCGACATCAACGGCACCCTCACCCACACCGGCCGCCCCGTCCAGAACCACGCCGGCTGGTCCCACGTCACCCCCCACGGCGGCGGCCAGCCACACCTCGAAGTCCCCGCAGGCTTCCAAGCCAACCCCCACGCCGGCGGCGGGTTCCAGGTCGACAACCTCACCAACCCCGGCCACTTCGAACGCTTCGACATCAACGGCACCCTCACCCACACCGGCCGCCCGATCCAGGGGCACCCCGGCTGGTCCCACGTCACGCCACAGGGTGGCGGGGAGCCGTACCTCGAGGTGCCGGCCGGTTTCCGGTCGAATCCCCACGCCGGCGGGTTCCAGGTCGACAACCTCACCAACGTCGCGCACTTCGAACGCTTCGACATCAACGGCACCCTCACGCACGTCGGGGTCCGGGCCGACAACCTCGCCGGCAACGTCGAGCATCTCCTCGTCAACCCGGTCGGTGGCGGCTGGCACGCCGAGCACGCGGTCACCGGGGCGCAGATCCCGCACCTGCGGGTGCAGCGGCTGGCCGGCAACGACTTCCGGGTCACCGACACGCGCGGGCTGCACAACGGGGAGTACCGCGTCCACAACCCCGACGGCGCGGTCACCGCGCAGTCGTTCAACGTGCTGCGCGACGGGCGGCCGACCGTCCGGCAGTTCGTCGCCGACGTGCCGAACGGGACCTGGCGGCTGCACGAGAACGGGGCGCCGGTGGTCAATCCGGGGCCGTTCCAGCGCGGCACGGCCGACTTCGCCGGTGCCGTCAACGGCCGCGTGAAGCTGCTCACCGACACCGGGGCGGAGATGTTCCACCGCCGGCCGGTGCCGGGCGCGAACCAGACCCTCGACGTGTTCCGCACCGTCGGCAATGACCTGCGCGGCGGGCAGCGGCCCCAGTGGGCCAAGTTCGACCAGACCGGGACGCTCGTCGACCACGGCGTGCGGCGCTTCGACAACTCGGCGGTGTCGTGGCGGGACGTGAGCCACACCGGCACCCCGTCGCACGCGATCCGGCAGAGCCTCGGCGGCGGCGAGGTCATCGCGACCCGCGACGCGCTCGGCCAGTGGCGCTGGACGCGGGTCGACCAGCACGGCGCGGAACTCGGCAGCGGCGTGCGGACCGTCGAGCGCGACGGCGGGTGGACCGACCGGATGGCGCCCGGGGCCGGGGGCGCGCCGGGGGCGATCGCGCAGCGGCAGCACGGGCCGTGGCACGGGCCGGACAGCGCGGGGATGTACAAGGAGTACGACCTCGCGGGCGGGGCCCCGGCGGCGACGTGGAAGTCGCAGTCGCCGCACGGCAAGGACGCCGGGAAGCTGCAGAACCTGCCGAACGGCTCGACGCTGGAGACGGCCCGCTGGTCCGAGCAGCGCCCGCCGCACTGGGCGCGCCGGTTCCTCGCGGGCATCCCGGGCGGCGTGTTCCGGCTGCACGAGAACCAGTTCCTGCGCACCGACACGAAGTTCCAGGTGTTCACGTGGACGCGCATGGACCCGGGCGCCGTGCGCACCGACGGGTTCCGGTTCGTGTCGATGAGCGAGGCCGCGTACGACGTCGGGCGGGACGGGCGCTTCGTGCGGTACACCGGCAAGCTGGAGCACGGCAACACGCTCACCGTCGGGCACGACGTCGTCCCGCTCCCGGCCGGAGCGGCCCGCAATCCGTTGCACGTCCCGTGGTCCGAGGGGGCCGGCAACCTCAGCGGCTACCGGGTGTCCTTCGGCCGCGGCGTCCACGCGGACGGCCGGGTGTGGGAGGACCGCTTCGTCACGGCCGGCGACTGGTACGCCTTCAACAACGACTACCGGGTCGCCCGGGCCGGCTACGCGGACGGCTCGATCCGGGAGTTCCAGCGCCCGCCGGCCGCGGGTGCGGCGGGCGGCGGGTTCGCGTCGCGGATCGACGCGTTCGAGGGTGTGGGCCGGCCGTGGGTGCAGCGCGACATCCACGGTGTCGTGGTCGGCCGCTGCGACGAGTTCCCCACGATGGCCCCCGGCGGCGGGACCGTGCACGTGGAGGCGACGGGCGGGGCGACGACGCGGCGCTGGACGTGGACCGACGGCACGAACAGCGGCACCCGCGACTGGGGCCGCAACTTCAACGGCCCGCACACCACGTTCGACGACTCGTTCCGCGACTTCCAGCGGGTCAACGGCGTCGACGTGCTGGTGCGGGAGCGGCGGATGCTCGACGGCGGCGCGTACGTCGACGCGTGGCGGGTCGACAACGCGGCGGGCGGCCACACCTGGCACTGGCACCGGGTGGACCGCCACGGCAACGTCACCGCGCCGCTCGGGGCCGGCCGCGAGTGGTGGAACGGCCGGGCCTGGCACGCGGAGTGGTCGCCGGGCGCCACGAGGTTCCGGGACCTGACCGGCCCGACCCTGGTCCGTGACGTTCCCGCCGCGGATGTGCTGAGGGTGCGCGAGTACCGGGGCGGCGACCTCGGCGTGTGGAAGGAGTTCGACATGGGAGCCGTCGTCCGGGAGCGCAAGCCGCTGCCCGGGGTCGGCTTCATCGAGAAGGACGCGTGGCGGGGGCAGTGGCGGCAGTACGACGCGGCCGGCACCATCGTGGCCAGGCGCGACGACGCCGGCTGGGTGCACGTGCCCGGCCTCGGGCGCGGCCTCGACCTCGCCGGGCGGGAGCTGGACTACCGCGGCTGGGCGTCGCAGGTGCGGGGCTGGAACCGGCGCATCCGCGAGAGCAACCGGATGGCCTGGGGCGGCGAGCTGCACGTCGGCAACCTCAACGAGGCGCTGTACAAGCCGTACTGGCAGCACGCCGCCCAGAAGATCGCGCTGGAGTTCGCCCAGGAGTTCCTGCTCGAGTTCGCGGCCAACCTGGTGGTCAACGCGATCGTCGACGCCATCGCGGGCAAGCAGTTCAACGGCCAGGACGCGCTCAAGGCGTTCGCGAACGCGGCCGTGGGCTCGGCGGTCAAGAGCGCCGTCGGGTCGGTGATGCACGAGAACCGGTTCGGGCCGATGCAGCGCACCGCCGACCTCAAGGCCGGCCTGGCGAACATCGACGGCGGCAAGGCCTGGTTCCGCAAACCGCTCAACCACGACAAGCACTGGAGCAACGAGTGGGCCGGGAACGAAACGGCGACCCGCTGGCGGGGCGGCACCTATGACTTCGCGTTCAACGTCCCGGTCGCCGGGCTCACCGGCTTCGTCAACGGCGCCATGAACGCCTCGGTCTTCGGCATCACCAACGCGGACGGCGACACGATCTATCTCTCTGGCGGCGCGGCCGCGTTCGACGGGCTGCTCGCGGCCGCGTCGGGCATCACCGGCGCGGTCACCACGACGATCGGCAAGACGCTGTTCAACGCGGGGCTGGGCGGGCGGGCGTTCCACCGGCAGGGCCTGGCCGAGTTCGGCTTCCAGCTGCCCTGGAAGATCGTCGAGAAGGTCGTCACCTCGGAGCTGCTCAAGGCGTTCCGGCCCAGCGTCAACCCGTGGTACTACCAGCCCGGAGGATGGCCGTGACGGTACATCTGGTGGCCCCCGGCCGCCGCGGAGCCCATCGCGACCTGGCCACGGCCCTGCGGGCGGCCGCGCCCGGTGACACCGTCGCCGTGGCCCCGGGCCGCTACGCCGAGACGCTGCGGCTGGACCGGCCGGTGACGCTGCGCCCCGAGGCCGGGGCCGGCAGCGTCGAGCTGGCCCCGGCCGGCACCGAGCCGGCCCTGACGGTGGCGGCCGCGGACTGCGCGGTGCACGGGTTCACGATCGCCGGCACCGACCCGTCCCGGCCGCTGGTGTCCGTCGTGGACAGCGGCGGGCTGGTGCTGCAGGACGTCCGCGTCCGCCAGGGGCGCGTCGAGGCCCGGGGCCCGGCCGCGCTGGCCCTCACCGGCGGGGCGATCGAGGGGGCCGCGGGCGCCGCGCTGCATCTGGTCGGGCCGGCCCGGGCCGAGGCCACCGACGTGCGCATCGGCGACGGCGCGGGGGTCGTGCTCTCCGGCGACGCGCAGTTCGCGGCGACCCGGCTGCGGCTGCACGGCACCGAGGGCTCCGCGATCCGGCTGCGCGGCACCGCCCGGCTGGCCCTCGCCGACTGCCGCATCGACCGGGCCGGGCGCACCGGGCTGCTGCTGGAGGACGCCGCGACCGCGCTGGCCGAGCAGAGCAGCATCGCCGCCGCCGGCTCCGCGGCCGTGCAGGTCAACGGGGCCGCCCGGGCGAGGCTCACCGAGTGCCGGATCACCGGCCCGGGCGCGAGCGGCCTGGTCGTCGCCGACGACGGCGAGCTCGTCGCCGAGGACTGCACCGTGCGCGACGCCGGGGCCAACGCGCTGCTCGTCACCGGCTCGGCGAAGGCCCTGCTGACCGGCTGCCACCTCGTCGGCTCCGCCTTCGGCGCGGTCCACGGCGCCGGCGCGGCCCGGCTGCGGCTGGAGCGGTGCCGGGTGGTGCGCGGGGCTGAGCACGGCGTGCACGCGGCCGACGACGCGGCCGTCGAGCTGTCCGGCTGCGACCTGTCGGACCTGGCCATGAGCGGGGTGCACGCGGCCGGCAAGGCGCGGCTGAGCGCCGACGGCTGCCGGGTCGACGGCGCCGACATCGGGCTGCGGCTTGCCTCGGCCGCGGCCGCGACCGTGCGCAACTGCACGGTGGTGCGCCCGGCCCGGGTCGGCTTCGAGGTCACCGGGGCCGGCGCGGCCACCCTGGCCGAGGTCGCGGTCCGCGACGCGGGCGCCGCCGGGATCGTCGTGGACAGCCCGGCCGAGGTGCGCATCGACGGCGCCACGGTCACCGGGGGCGGCGGCTCCGGCCTGGTGGTGTGGACGGGCGCGAAGCCGGCCGTGTCGGGGCTGCGGGTGCATGGCGTGGCCAAGAACGGGCTCTACGTCGCCGACGACGCCGGGGGCACCTACGAGGACTGCCGCATCACCGAGCCCGGCTTCACCGCCATCCACGTGGGCGAGCGCGCCACGGCGACGTTCGACGGGCGGCCGGACGCCGTGCCGCTGACCAAGGCCGCCGGCGCGCCGGAGCGGCCGGTCGCCGAGTCCGACGCGGAGCCGGTCGAGGAGAGCCTGGACGACCTGCTCGGCGAGCTCGGCGTGCTGGTCGGCCTCGACCGGGTCAAGCGCGACGTGCACACGCTGGTGAAGCTCATGCAGACGGTGCGGATGCGCCAGGAGGCCGGGCTGCCGGCGCCGCCGCTGAGCCGCCACCTCGTGTTCGCCGGCAACCCCGGCACCGGCAAGACGACCGTGGCGCGCCTCTACGGCCGGCTGCTCAAGGCGCTGGGCCTGCTGCGCCGAGGCCATCTCGTGGAGGTGGACCGCTCCGCGCTCGTCGGCGAGTACGTCGGGCACACCGGCCCGAAGACCGCCGCCGCCGTCACCCGGGCGCTCGGCGGGGTGCTGTTCATCGACGAGGCGTACTCCCTCGTCCCCCGCTTCGGCGACGACTTCGGCCACGAGGCGATCGCGACGCTCGTGAAGATGATGGAGGACCACCGCGACGACGTGGTGGTGATCGTCGCCGGCTACCCGGACGAGATGACCCGGTTCGTCGGGGCGAACCCGGGCCTCGCCTCCCGGTTCACCCGCACGCTGCACTTCGACGACTACGACACCACCCAGCTGGTGGCGATCGTCGAGCACCAGGCCGGCGAGCACCGCTACGAGCTGACCGTCCCCGCGGCGGAGGGGCTCGCCGCCTACTTCGACGCGTTGCCGCGCGGCGAGGGCTTCGGCAACGGCCGCCTCGCGCGCCAGGTGTTCCAGGAGCTGACCGAGCGGCAGGCGCAGCGCGTCGCCGAGCTCGACGGCGCCGGCCCCGACGACCTCGTGCTGCTGCGGCCCGAGGACCTGCCTTCTGTGAGGAGCGACCGTGCCCCAGTCTGAGGAATCCTTCGCGGCCGCCTACGCGCGCAAGCCCGCGACCGCGGCCCGCGGGCTGCTGCCGGACCGGCGGGTGTGGATCGCCGCCGGGGGGCTGGCGACGCTGGCGGTGCTGGTGGCGGTACCGCTGCAGCTGCGCTGGCCCTCGCCGGACCGTCCGCGGGTCGCGGACCCGCAGTATGTCTTCCCCGCGGCGGTCACCGAGTCGCAGACGTCCCCGAGCGTGGCCCCGGGCTCGCCGGCCCCTTCCGCCGCGCCCGTGCAGTCGGCCGCCGGGCAGCCCGCGGCGACCACGCAGCAGCCGAAGACGACGGGTGGCAGCCCGGCCAAGGCCGCCCCGGCGAACACGGCCGGCGCCGCGGGGGTCAAGCCGCCCGCGGCCGCCACGACCGCCGCCGCGCCGACGATCCCGGGCCGCGCGATCGTCGGCGTGCAGTCCGGGCTGTGCCTGAGCGCGAACTCGGGCAAGGACGGCGCGGCGCTGACGATCGCCCGGTGCGACGGCTCGGCGGTGCAGCACTGGGAGACCGCGCCGGACGGCACGATCCGCTCGGTCGGGCTGTGCATGGACGCCGCCTGGGCCTCGACCGACGACTACACCACGATTCAGGTGGCGAAGTGCAACGGCAACCAGGCCCAGCAGTGGCGCCTGAACGGCTCCAACGACCTGGTGGACACGCAGGCCGACAAGTGCGCGGACGTGTTCGGGGAGAACACCGCGCCGGGCAGTGCCGTGAAGCTGTGGCCGTGCAACGGCAAGAGCAACCAGAAGTGGTACTGGCGCTGAGCGCTCGGTCTCGCGGCGGCGGAGGCAACACGGGAGGGCGTTCTGTCAACATTTCCCATAACACGTATTGACAACTTTAGTTACGACGCAGTGGAGTGAGGGACAGCATCCGCTCAGTGCTGCCCTGTGAGGTATCCGTGCCCAACCGCCGCCTCCTGCCCCGAGCCGCCGCGCTCGCGCTGCTCGCCGGGGCACTCGTCCCGCTCGCGCCGGCCGCGCCCGCCCAGGCCGCCACGAACGTCGTCACCGATGGCAACGCCCGCTTCGAGGTGCTCACCCCGACCCTCATCCGCCTCGAATACGCCGGCGACGGCGCCTTCCAGGACGCGACCACGTTCAACGTGGTCAACCGGAACTTCCCGGTGCCGTCGTACACGACGACCGCCACGCCGGACGGGTACCGCGAGATCCGCACCGGCGCGCTGACCCTGCGCTACAAGCAGGGCAGCGGCGCCTTCACCGCCGCGAACACCTCCGTCGCGCTGTCCACCGGGGTGACCGCCCAGCCCGCGTTCCCCTCCTACTGCGCGTGGAACACCGCCTGCGAGGCCGAGAACGCGCTGCTCACCGGGCGCGCGACGCCCGCGTACGACCACACCGGCTACACGGGCTCGGCGTTCGCGGCCGGGATCGAGGCCACCGGCTCCGGGATCGCGGTCGACGTCAGCGGCGTGCCCGCGGCCGGCAGCTACCGGCTGCAGGTGCGCTACGCCAACGCGACCGGCGGCGACGGGCAGAGCACCACGCGCACGTTGTCGACCCGGGTCGGCACGACGGCCGGGCCGCAGCTGAGCCTGCCCGCCACCGGCAGCTGGGACACCTGGGGCACCACGTCGGCGACCGTGAGCCTGCCCGCCGGCACGAGCACCGTCACCGTGGCGCAGAACGCCTCCGACTCGGGGCACGTGAACATCGACAGCATCGCGCTGACGCCCACCGGCACCACGGCGTTCCCGGCCGCCTCCACGGCGCTGCTCACCACCGCCTACGGGGCCGGGCCGAAGGACGCCCTCGGCGGCTGGTCTCGCTCGCTGGACAACCCCAGGGTGCTCCCCGTCCCCGAGCACCCGGGCATGCTCGCGCGATCCGGCTGGTACCTGCTCGACGACTCCCGGACCGCCCTGTTCAGCGCCGCGCACGTGCTCAGCGACCGGCCCGGGCACGGCGGCCAGCCGTACCAGGACGGCTACTTCTTCGGCTACGGGCAGAACTACAAGCAGGGCCTGCGTGACCTCAACGCGCTCACCGGCGGCTCGGCGCTGCTGCCCCGGTCGGCGTACGGCGTCTGGTACTCCCGCTACTTCGCCTACAGCACCGCCGACTACCAGAACACACTGCTGCCCGCCTTCCGCGGCACGTTCACCCCGATCGACTGGCTCGTCGTCGACACCGACTGGAAGTCGCCGAGCCAGTGGAACGGCTGGAACTGGAACGCGTCGCTGTTCCCGGACCCGCAGGCCTTCCTGAACTGGACGAAGCAGCAGGGCCTCGACGTCTCGCTGAACGTCCACACGAGCATCGCGGGCAACGACCCGAAGTTCGCCGCGGCCAACAGCACCGCGGGCGGGCTGATCCCCGACGGCGGCAACTACGTCTTCGACTGGTCGAAGCCGGCGCACCTCAGCGCGTACATGAACCTGCACAAGCCGTTCGAGCAGCAGGGCGTGCGCACGTGGTGGCTGGACTACTGCACGTCGTGCGGCGCCTCGATCGCGTCGAACGCGCACGTCTCGGCCGACACCTGGATCAACCAGGCCTACGCGGACGCCGCGGCGGCGCGGGGGCTGCGCGGGTTCTCCTTCGGGCGCATCGGCGGCGCGGAGTACGGCAACGACGACTCCAGCTTCGCGGCCGGGCCGTGGGCCGAGCGGCGCAACACGATGCAGTTCACCGGCGACACCCCGGCGACGTGGGACATGCTGGCGTTCGAGGCCCGGTTCACCCCGGACCTGGCGGCCGCCGGCTTCTCCAACGTCAGCCACGACATCGGCAGCTTCCACGGCGGGCACCTCGCCGACGACCTGTACGCGCGGTGGGTCCAGCTGGGCACCTTCCAGCCGGTCGACCGGCTGCACTCCGACCACGGCGACCGGCTGCCGTGGAACTACACGGGCGCGGCGGCCGCGAGCGCGGAGAGCTTCCTGTGGCTGCGGGAGGCGCTGGTGCCCTACACCTACACGCTGGCCCAGCAGGCGAACACCACGGGGGTGCCGATCACGCGCCCGCTGTACCTCAACTATCCGGCGAACACCGAGGCGTACACGAACCCGACCGAGTACCTCTACGGCGACAACGTCCTCGTCGCGCCGATCGTGAGCAGCTCCGGCTCCCGCTCGATGTGGGTGCCGCCGGGCACGTGGACCGACTACTTCACCGGCCAGGTCTACACCGGGCCGTCGACGGTGACCGTCTCCGCGCCGCTGTCGCGGATGCCGGTGCTCATCAGGTCGGGCGGCATCCTGCCGACCCGCACCGACTACGTGGACAACGCCGGGCAGCGGCCGCTGACCCAGCTGACCGTGAACGTGGCCGCGGGGGCCGACGGGGCCTTCTCGCTCTACTCCGACGCGGGCGAGGGCACCCCGACGGCCTCGGCGAGCGCCCCGCTGAGCTGGAGCGAGGCGTCGCGCACCCTCACCGTCGGCGCGCAGACGGGCACCTTCACGGGGGCGCCGGCGTCGCGGCAGTACACCTTGCGCCTGTCGAACGCGAACGCGCCCACCGCCGTGAGCGTGGACGGGGTGCAGGTCCCGGAGACGGCGTGGTCGTGGAACGCCAACCAGCGCACGGTCACGGTCACGACGGCCGCGCTGGCGCTCAACGCCCAGCACACCGTCTCGCTGTCCGGCTCGGCCACCGCCAACCCCACCGCCGGGGAGGTTCTCGGCGCCGGCGGCCTGTGCCTGGACGTGCGGGGCGGGGCGTCGGCGGACGGCACGGCGATGCAGCTGTACGGCTGCAACCACACCGCCGCCCAGACGTTCGCCTACGGCGCCGACAACACCGTACGGGTGCTCGGCAAGTGCCTCACCGCCGGGGCCGGCGTCACGATCAGCACGTGCTCGGGCGCGGCCGCGCAGCAGTGGTCGCACCAGTCCAACGGCGCGCTGACCAACGGCGGGCAGTGCCTCGACGTGCCGAACTCGAACACCACGCCGGGGGCGGTGCAGCTGCAGATGTACGCCTGCAACGGCTCCGGCGCCCAGCTGTGGAAGCTGCCGCCGGGCGCGGTCACCGGCCCGGGCGGCCTGTGCGCCGACGTCGCCGACGCGTCGCCGGCCTCGGGCACCGCGGTGCAGCTCTACACCTGCAACGGCAGCGACGCCCAGCGCTGGTCGGCCCCCGGTGACCTGTCGCTGCGCGCGCTGGGCAAGTGCCTCGACGTGGTCAACGGCGGCACCGCCAACGGCACGGCGGTGCAGCTGTGGGACTGCAACGGCACGGGCTCGCAGCAGTGGACCACCCGCGCCGACGGGACGCTCTACAACCCGCCGTCGGGGCGCTGCCTGGACGACCCGAACAACAGCCAGCAGGCGGGCGACCTGCTGCGCATCTGGGACTGCAACACCACCGCGGCCCAGCAGTTCCGGCTGGGCTGATCCGCAGGCGCATCGGGCCTCGTCGCCGCCACGACGGGGCCCGATGTCATGCGGTGCGCGGCTTGCGGACCCATCACGTGCGGACCATCACGCCGGCCGAAGCCCGGCGAGTGGCGGACTTTCTGTCCAGGCTCTGGACGTTTACTATAGGCGGCGTGACAGCGGGGGCCGACGCGATCCTGAGCGCGCTGCGGCCGGTCGTGGACGGGATCGCCGCCACGTTCGGGCCGACGTGCGAGGTCGTGCTGCACGACTACCGGCTCGGCGAGCGCTCCGTGGTCGCCGTCGCCGGCAGCGTCACCGGGCGCGCCGTCGGCGGGGCCCTGAGCGAGATCGGGCTGGCCGTGCTCGCCCAGGGCGACGCGGCCGGGAACGACCTCAACTACGTCTCGCGCACCGGGGACGGCCGGATCGTGAAGTCCTCGACGATGCCGCTGCGCGACGGGGACGGGCGCGTGTTCGGGGCGCTGTGCGTGAACGTGGACGTGACCGCCCTGCGCCAGGCCGGCGATCTGCTGGCCGCCCTGGCCGGGACCCTGCCGCCGCAGACCCCGGCGACCACGTTCACCAACGACTTCGAGGATGTCGTCGACGCGCTCGTGCGCGCGGAGGAGCTCGCACGCGGCCGGCCCGCGGCCGGGCTCGGGCGCGGCGAGCGCATCGCCCTGCTGCGCGCGCTGGACGAGCGGGGGGTGTTCCGCGTCCGCAACGCCGTCCCGCGCGTCGCCGACCGGCTCGGGGTGTCCCGCTCCGCCGTGTACGCAGATCTGGCCGAGTGCCGCAGAGAGGCCCAGCAGTGACCACATTGGACGATCCCGAGACCCCGTTCGCGGCCCTCGACCCGCACCGCGTCGAGGCGAACGTGCGGCGGCTGCGCGCGCATCTCGAGCGGCTCGGCGTACCGCTGCGCCCGCACGTGAAAACGGCGAAGTCGGTCGAGGTCGCCCGCATGGTGCACGGCGGGGGGCCGGGACCGGTCACCGTGTCGACGCTCGCGGAGGCCGAGGCGTTCGCCGCGGCCGGCTTCACCGACATCCTCTACGCCGTCGGCATCGCGCCGCACAAGCTCGACCGCGTGCGGGCGCTGCGGGCGAACGGCGTCGAGCTCACCGTGCTGCTCGACAGCGTCGAGCAGGCCGCGGCCGTGGCCGGGCTCCCGGCGCTGATCGAGATCGACTGCGACGGGCACCGCGGCGGGGTGCGGCCCGACGACCCGGCGCTGCTGGACATCGCGAAGACCCTCGGCGAGCCGCGCGGGGTGCTGACCCACGCCGGCGAGTCCTACTTCGCCGACGGCGACGAGCAGTTGCGGGCCGCGGCCGAGCACGAGCGGGCGGTCGCCGTCGAGGCGGCCGGACGCCTGCGGGCGGCGGGGTTCGCGGCGCCCGTGGTGAGCGTGGGCTCGACCCCGACCGCGCACTTCGCGACCGACCTGCGCGGCGTCACCGAGGTGCGGGCCGGCAACTTCGTCTTCTTCGACCTCGTGATGGCGGGCATCGGGGTGTGCACCCACGCGGATCTCGCACTCTGCGTCGTCGTCACCGTGATCGGGCACCAGCCGGACAAGGGCTGGATTCTCACCGACGGCGGCTGGATGGCCACCTCGCGCGACCGCGGCACCGCGCGGCAGCGGGTCGACCAGGCGTACGGCCTCGTCGCCGATCTCGACGGCAACCCCTTCGAGGACCTGCTCATGACCGACGCGAGCCAGGAGCACGGGATCCTCGCCATCCGCCCGGGCAGCGCCGCGAAGCTGCCCGCCATCCCGGTCGGCGCGCGGGTGCGCGTCCTGCCGATCCACGCGTGCGCGACGGCGGCGCAGCACGAGCGGTACCACGTCCTCGAGCCCGGCTCGCGGACGATCCAGGCCGAGTGGCCCCGAGTGCGAGGATGGTGACCGTGATCTTCCTGTCCGAGGCGGAGTCCGCCGCCCTGATCGACGAGGACCTCGCGTTCGCGGCGGCCCGCGAGGCGCTCGTCGCCGCGGTCGACGACCGGGCCGAGGTGTTTCCGGCGGTACTGGCCCACGGTTCCGACCCCCGCAACCGGTTCACGGTCAAGTCGGCCGCGTCGCAGACCCTGGCGGGCCTGAAGGTGGGCAGCTACTGGCCGGACAGCGAGCCGCGCCACAATTCGGTGGTGCTGCTGTTCGACCAGGACGCCGGGCGCATCGCCGCCGTCGTGGAGGCGGGGACGGTCAACGCCTACCGTACGGCCGCCGCCGACGCGGTCGCCGCGAGCGTCCTGGCCCGCCCCGACGCCGCGACCCTGGCCGTGTTCGGCACCGGCCACCAGGCCCTCTACGAGTGCGCCGCCCTCGCGCGCGTGCGGCCGATCGCGTCGATCCTGGTCGTCGCCCGCACCGCCGAGCGCGGCGCCGCGTTCGTCGAGCGCCTGGCCGCGCGCGGGCTGCCGGGCACCGTGACGCCGGCCCGCGAGGCGTGCCTCGGCGCCGACATCATCGTCACGGCCACGACGGCGACCGCCCCGCTCTTCGACGCCGAGTGGGTGCGCCCGGGCACGCACGTGGCGAGCATGGGCTCCGACGCCGTCGGCAAGCAGGAGCTGCCGCCCTCGCTGCTGCACAACGCGCGGCTGTACTGCGACCTGCCGGCCCAGTCCCGCCGCATCGGCGAGTTCCAGCACGCCGCGGGGCTGGACGTCACCGCGATCGGCGACGTGCTCACCGGGCGGGCGATCGGCCGCGTGGAGCCGGAGGACATCACGGTCTTCGACAGTTCGGGCATCGCGCTGCAGGACCTCTTCATCGCCGAGGCCCTGCTGCGCGCCGCCGGCTCCTAGCCGCAGACTCAGGCCGCTTCCGCAGCGGGGCTTGCGCGCCACCGGCTCCCCGGCGGCGTTTCCGCAACCGGCCGCGTGGCAGGGCTTGCGCCACCCGCTCCGCGGCGGCGTTCCGCGACCGGCTCCGCGGCGGGGCTTGCGCGGGCGGCTCCACGGCGGGGCTTGCGCGGGCGGCTCCACGGCGGGGATTGCGCGGGCGGCTCCGCGGCGGGTGCGGCTGCCAGGACGAAGATCGCGCTGCTGGACCTCTTCATCGCCGAAGCCCTGCCGCGCGCCGCCGGGTCCTGGCCGCGGGCCTCAGGCGGCCTCCGCCACCGGATCCGTAGCGGGCGTGGCCGCCAGGACCGAGTCCGCGTGGCGGGCGGCCGGGCAGGGAGCGGCCCAGCCGCAGGCCGGGCACATGCCGTTGGCGGCCCCGACGGCGTGCCGGGCGAGCAGTTCGGCGGCGGTGCTGGCCAGAACGCTGTCGGACTGAACAATATAGGACACGAGGGCTCCCTCGAAGTGATCAAGTGGTGTGACGGCCAGGCCCATACCCCGTTGCAGGCGAATCAATCAATTTTCCTCGGCCGCCGTACGGTGGCCCACACGATCTTGCCGGTGACGGTCGGCGCGCTGCCCCAGGAGGCGCTCATCCCCTCGACGATGAGCAGCCCGTGCCCGCCGGTCTCGAGATCCGGGCAGCGCCGCCGCGGGAGCGTGGGGCTGCCGTCGCGCACGGCGATGACCACGTAGTAGCGGCCGAGCTCGACGGAGAACCCGATCTCGGTCCGCGCGTGCCGGACCGCGTTCGTGACCAGCTCCCCGGTGACCATGACCACCGGCCCGGCGATCTCGGCCACGCCCCACGCGGTGCAGGCGTCCTCGGCGACGGCCCGCGCCTGCGCCACCGACGAGGACAGCGGGAGCAGGAACGCGTGGCGGCGCGACGGGGCCGGCCGGCCCACGCGCCCGTCCAGCACCGCCGCGACGGACGGCGCCGTGGCCAGGTGCCGGCACACCGCCACCCGCGCGAGCCGGGCGGCGAGCTCCGGCGGCGCCCCGCACACGACGAGCGCCACGCCCGCCCCCTCGCAGCTGCGCCGCAGCACCGCGAGCACGGCGAGCTCGAGGTCGTCCTCGGCCCGCAGCCGCTCCGCGTCGAGGAGCACCACCTCGGGCCGGGCGGTGAGCGCCTTGTGCAGCGCCTTGCGCAGCCGCGGCGCGGTGGCACGCTCGAGGAGCCCGCTGGGCTTGAGAATCGCGAGCGGATAGTCCTCGACGACCGGACACAGGAACACGAGAGTCCCTTATCGCATCCCGTGTTCGGTAAACATCCCTTCGCGCTGCGTGCAGAATTCCTGGGTGCGCTCTGCTCGGCTCAGCTGGTCTCCCTGCCTGCTCAGAGACTCAGCCGGCCTGGTCGGGCCCCGCGGGCTCCCGACGTGGGCGAGGGGCAGCCTGCCTCGCGACGCAGGCGCATGTCGGCCCGTACCTCGATGACGGCGCCGCGTGTCGACGTGCCTCGCGACGCAGGCGCGTGTCGGCCCACCTCCGGACGCGGGCGCATGTCGGCCCGGCTCCCGACGCGGGCGCGTGACGGCCCGCCTCCCAACGCGGGCGCGTGACGGTCCGCCTCCCAACGCGGGCGCGTGACGGTCCGCCTCGCGGCGCGGGGTGCGGGACGGTCGGGTCAGCGCGTCTCCCAGGCTCGCCAGAGGCGGGCGTAGGCGCCGTCGGCCGCGACCAGCTCGGCGTGGGTGCCCTCCTCGACGACCCGGCCGCCGTCGAGCACGACGATGCGGTCGGCGGTCGCGGCCTGGGTCAGGCGGTGCGCGACGACGAGCGTCGTACGGCCCGCGGTCGCGGCCAGGGCCGAGGTCTCCAGGTGGCGGGCGCCGAGACTGCCCGCCTCCGCGGTGGCCTCGTCCAGCACGGCGACGGGCGGGTCGGCGAGCACGACCCGGGCCAGGGCCAGCTGCTGGGCCTGGGCGGCGGTGAGCGGGTGGCCGCCCTCGCCGACCACGGTCCGCAGGCCCTCGGGCAGGTCGCGGGCCCAGTCGAGCGCGTCGACGGTGGCCAGCGCCGCCGCCACTTCGGCGTCAGTCGCGCCCGGACGGGCCAGGCGCAGGTCCTCGACCAGCGGCCCGGCGAAGACGTGCGTCTCCTGGGTGACGACCGCGACCCGCGCGGTGCTGGGCGGGTGGCCGCCGACGGTGACGGTGCCGGAGCGCGGGTGCAGCAGGCCGGCGGCGATCGCGGCCAGCGTCGACTTGCCCGCGCCGGTCGACCCGACGAGCGCGACCCGGGTGCCGGGGGCGACGTGCAGCGTGACGCCGTGCAGGACATCGGTGCCGTCGTCGTACGCGAACGTGACGTCGCGCAGCATCAACCCGACTTGACGAAAATCAACATTGACGGCGCCAACATGAGCAGAATGCAGCTCGTCAACATCGCCGGCACGAGCGTCAACCCCAACGACGCGGACATCAACAGCTCGGGCATCAACATCGCCAACGCGGGCGTCACCATCGCGAGCGCATACGTCAACCTCGGCTGCGCCAGGGTCAACCGCAACCACACGGGCGTCACCATCGCCAGCGCATACGTCAACCTCCGCTGCGCGAGGGTCAACCACAGCAACGCTGGCGTCACCGTCACCGTCGCCATCGCGGGCGTCAACCTCCACTGCGCGAGGGTCAACCACAGCAGCGTCGCCATCGCCATCGCCATCGCCATCGCCAGCCCGGACCTTGACGTCAACACCGCGAGCGTCAACTGCAACAAGGCGGGCATCAACATCGCCAGCGCGGGCGCCGGCAGTGCCAGCGTCGGCAGTGCGGGCGTCGCCAGCGGAAGTGGCGGCAGCGTGGGCGCCGCCAGCGGCAGTGGCAGCGGCAGTGGCAGTGGCAGTGGCAGTGGCAGTGCGGGCGATCGGGACTTCGAGCACGCCGACCAGGCGGGCCAGGGCCGCGCCCGCCGCCTGGATGTCCGCGGCGCTGAAGAGCAGGCCGCCGATCGGGTTGAACAGGCGGTGGAACAGCACGGCCGCGGCCGCGGTCTCGCCGACGGTCACGTGGCCGGCGCGCACCAGGAAGTACCCGGCGACCACGATCGCCAGGACCCCGGCGAACTCGGCCCGGTTGACGCGGCCGACGAGCCGGGTGAAGAGCTTGAACACCGAGTACTCGACGTCGCGCGCGCGGGCCGAGGCCGCGTCGATGCCGCGGCGGTGGCGCTCCTCGAGCCGGTACGCGTGCACCGTCGCACGGCCGAGCATGCTCTCGACCAGCAGCCGGGCGCGGTCGGCGATCGCGATGCGCTGCTGACGGTAGCCCGGGGCCGAGCGCGGGAGGTACCAGCGCAGGCCCAGGACGTACAGGGGCAGGGAAACGGCGGCGGCCAGGCCCAGGCGCCAGTCGATCCCGGCCATGGTGGCGAGGCTGAGCACCGCCAGGAGCACCGAGTTGATCATGGTCGGGAGGATCTCGGACACCACGCGGTGCACGGCCGCCACGTCGGGGCCGACTCGGGCGAGCAGGTCGCCGCGGCCCGCGTGTTCGAGGGTGGCGGACGGCAGCCGCAGGGCGCGCTCGACGGTGGCCTCGCGCAGGGTGGCCAGCAGCCGGCCGCCCGTCCGCGCGACGAGGTAGGCGGCGAGCCCGGCCGTGAGCCCGGCGCCCAGCGCGGCGGCGCCGATGACCGCCCCGATGACGGCAAGGGCCGACGGGGAGGCGCCGGCCCGGACGCGGTCGACGAGCACGCCGAGCGCGGAGACCGGCACGATCGCGGCGGCCGCCCCGGCCAGCCCGACGGCGAGGGTGCCGGCGACCTCGAGCCGCCGCCGGCCGAGCGCACCGCGAACCCAGCGCCACGTGCCCCGAGCCGAGGCGATCGGCAGCGTCACCGCGGCACCGCCCGCGCACAGGAAAGCTCACCCGCGCCGAGCGCACCGCGAACCCAGCGCCACATGCCCCGGGCCGAGGCGATCGGCAGCCTCACCGCAGCACCGCCCGCGCACAGGAAAGCTCACCCGCGCCGAGCGCACCGCGAACCCAGCGCCACGCGCCCCGGGCCGAGGCGATCGGCAGCCTCACCGCAGCACCGCCCGCGCGTAGGACGGCTCGCCCGCGCCGAGGGTGGCGTGGGTGCCGACGGTGTGGACGCGGCCCGCGTCGAGGACCACGACCCGGTCGGCGGCGGCGAGCAGGGCGGGGCTGCTGGTGACCACGAGCGTCGTCAGGCCCCGGCGCAGCGCCCGTACGCCGAGCGCGAGCGACTGCTCGGTGACGGCGTCCACGGCGGTGGTCGGGTCGTGCAGGACGAGGATCGGCGGCCGGGCGAGCAGTGCCCGGGCGAGGGCGATCCGCTGCCGCTGGCCGCCGGAGAGCCCGGCGCCGCGCTCGTCGACGGCGTGCTCGATGCCGGCCGGGTGGGCGGCGAGGACCTCGTCGGCGGCCGAGGCCCGCAGCGCGGCGGCGAGCGTGTCCGGGTCGGCGCCGTCGGGCGCGAGGTTGTCGGCGAGCGTGCCGGCGAAGAGGTCGGTGTGGTGGGGTTCGACGTGCAGCAGCGCCCGGGCGGATCGCAGATCATGCAGCGGTACTCCCCCGAGTCGCGCCTCCCCGTCGAACTCCCCGGGCGCGACCCGCCCCGCGAGCAGCCCGACGAGCGCCTCGGCGTCGGCCGGCCGGTAGGCCACGACCCCCACGAACTCGCCGGGCCGCACGAGCAGGTCCAGCCCGTCGAGGGAGCCGTGACGCACCCCGGCCAGTTCGAGCGTGACGTCGTCGCCGGAGGGCGCGCGGGTGGGCTCCGGCAGCACCTCGGGCGCGTTGAGCACGAGCGCGACCCGCTCGGCCGAGCCGCGGGCCTGCGCGATCCAGCTCGGCACGACGGCGAGCATGCCCAGCGGCTCCATGAGGAACTGGGCGAGTCCGATGACGGCGATGAGCTCGCCGACGGTGATCCGGCCGGTGAGCGCGAACCAGCCCGCGAGCACGGCCACCCCGCCGGCGAGCAGGCCGCTGGTGGCGGTGGAGGCGGCCAGGTACGTGCCCTGGGTCCTCGCCGCGCGCAGCGACGCGGCGAGGGAGGCGCCGCTGACCTGCCGGTAGCGGCGGGCCGCGGCGTCCTCGGCCCCGATGCCGCGCAGCGGGCGCAGGCCCGTGACGAGGTCCGTGGCCAGCGACGAGGCCCGGCCGGCGAGATCCTGCTGGGCCTCGACGCGGCGGACGATGCGCGGTCCGGCGAGCTGCAGCAGGCCGAGCACGACGGGCGTGCCGCCGAGCACGGCGACCCCGAGGCGCCAGTCGACGGCGACGAGCGCGACGGCGCTGACCAGCGTGGCGGTCACGGCGCCGGCGACGCGGGGCACGTAGTCGAGCAGGTAGGAGACGTTGTCGGCGTCGGTGGACGCGACGGTGAGCAGCTCCCCGGCGCGCAGCGGGGTGCGGATGCCGCGCGGGTGCAGGATCTTCGCGGCGAGCTCGTCGCGCAGCAGGTACGCCTCGTCGGTGATGGCGCGCATGAGGTGGCGGCCGCCGAAGCGGTACGCCATCGTCAGCAGCCCGAAGAGGACGGTCAGGGCGCCGATCCAGGCGATCAGGGCGGGGCCGTCGCCGGGGGCCACCGCGCGGTCGATGCCGACGCCGATGAGGATCGGCACCGCCGACTCGCACAGCTGGTGGCAGCAGTAGAGCAGCGTGCCGAGGCCGGCGTGGCGGCGGTTGCGGGCGAGCGCCCGGCGCAGGATGCCGGAGGCGTGCAGCGGGGCGGTCACCGGAGTGAGGCTAGCCTAACCTGGGCGGGTCGCGGCACCGGGCCCGCACCGGCCGCGCCGGGCACACCGGGCCGCGCGGCCGCAGGGGGAACGCGCCGGGCCGCGCCAACGGTGCGCCGGGGCCGCTCGGGCGCGATACTCGTCGGATGGACGAGCACGCGCGGCCGGAGCCGCCGCCGGACGGGGACGAGGCCGCGACCCTGCTGGGGTTCCTCGACTACCAGCGGGCGACGCTCGCGTGGAAGTGCTCCGGGCTCGGCGCGGACGCGCTGCGGGCGACGGTGGGGGTCTCCTCGATGACGCTCGGCGGGCTGCTCAAGCACCTGGCGTACGTCGAGGACGACTGGTTCGCGTACCGGCTGGACGGCGAGGCGCGCCCCGAGCCCTGGGCGGGCGTGGACTGGGCGGCCGACCCGGACTGGGAGTGGCACTCGGCGGCCGGGGACGACCCCGAGGAGCTGCGGCGGCTCTGGCGGTCGAGCGTGGCCGGGGCGCGCGAGCGGACCGCCGCCGCCCTGCGCGACGGCGGGCTCGGGCGGCCGGCGGCCCGGCCCTGGGCCGACGGGCGCAGCCCGAGCCTGCGCTGGATCCTGTGCCACATGATCGAGGAGTACGCGCGGCACAACGGGCATGCCGACCTGCTCCGCGAGTCGATCGACGGCGCGACCGGCGAGTGAAGGCGCGGCCGCCGGAGGGCGGCGACCGCGGTACGAAGATTTGCGGACGCGCGCACCGTCGATGATCCCCGCGGGCCTGAGCGTGATCCTTGCGTTCATGCAACCAATTTGGCCGAGTCTTGGCTGGTGGGGGCGTTGCCGCGGTCCGTTCGCGGCGCTGCCGGGTCGCGGGGCGAGTGATCGGGTGCCAAACTACGTCGATGCAACCGCGGGTCATCGCTGGGCGGTACCGGCTCGACGACATCCTGGGCGTCGGCGGCGTGTCGACGGTCTGGCGGGCCCGCGACGAGGTGCTGGCGCGGGACGTGGCGGTCAAGCTGCTGTCCGGCCGGTATGCGAGCGACCCGGCGTTCCGGCTGCGCAGCCGGGTGGAGGCGCAGGCCGCCGCGGCGCTGTCGCACCCGAACGTCGCGCAGGTCCACGACTTCGGGGAGACCGTCGAGGGCGGGGTCCGCACGCCGTACATCGTCATGGAGCTCGTCCCCGGCCTGCCCCTCGATCAGCGCCTCGCCGACGCGCCCCTGCCCGTCGCCGAGGCGCTGCGGATCTGCGGCGAGGTCGCCGCCGGCCTGGCCGCCGCGCACGCCGCCGGCCTGGTCCACCGCGACGTGAAGCCGGCCAACGTCGTCCTCGCCCCGACCGGCGCGAAGGTGGTCGACTTCGGCATCGCCGCGACCGCCGACTCCGGCGACCCGGACGAGGAGCTCATGGGCACCCCGGCCTACCTGGCCCCGGAACGCATCGCCGGTGACCCGACCACCCCGGCATCCGACGTGTACTCCCTGGGCATGCTGCTCTACAAGCTGCTCGCCGGCCGCCTGCCCTGGTCCACGTCGCGGCCGGCGGAGACCCTCGACGCCCACCTCTTCGCCGAGCCGCCACCGCTGCCGGAGCTCGACGGCGTCCGGCCGGAGGTCGCCCGCCTGTGCCTGCGTTGCCTGGCCAAGAACCCCGCCGACCGGCCCACCGCCCACGACGTGGCCGCCTTCCTCGCGACCTGCGAACCCCCGGCCACCCCGGCCGCCACCCCGCCGCCGCGCCGGCGCCGCCTCCTCGTCGTCCTGGGCGCGGCGGCCGCGGCCGGCCTGCTCGCGTGGGCGCTGTTCCCGGCCTCGCAGCAGCGGGTGCCCGCCGCGGCGCAGCCCGGCCCGTCGCTCGAGCCGTCGACGGCGCCGGGCGGCCCGGCCCCGGCGGAGCCGCCCCCGACCTCCACGGCCGCCGCCCTCTCGGCCCGGCCGGTGACGACGACCGGTGCCGCCCCGACGTCCAGGGCCGCGGCCGCGCCCGGGGCGACGACAGGTTCGACGGGCACGGCGACGGGCCCGGCGACGGCCTCGGCCGAGCCGATGCCCGGGCCGCCGCGCACGTTCACGTCCGCGGGCGGCACCGTCCAGGCCCGGTGCACGCCGTCGGGGCAGGCCGAGCTGACGTCCTGGTCGGCGGCCTCGCCGTACCGGGTCGACTGGGTCAACCCGGGCCCGGCGGTCGCGGCGGTGGCCGCGTTCACGCACGGCAAGCGGTCGATCGACGTGACGGTCACCTGCGACGGCACCACCCCGACCGCGGCCACGACCAGCCACGGCGGCTGACCTTCACCGGCCCGGGAGCGGGGGTGCGGAACAGCTCCATCAACCGGCGCCGCTTTCGCCGCCCTCGCCCCGGTGCTGGCCGCCGCCGGGCTGCCGATCGTGGGGGCATGTTCGCCGCGGTGCTGCTCGTCCTGGCGCCGCTCGAGCTGTAGCTGGCCCGCCCGGCGCGGCCCGCGGGGGCGGTGTCGTGGCGGGTGCTGCTGCCGACGCTCGCCGCCGCCCTGCTGCCTGGGCTGAGGCGGGGCCTACGCGCTCGGGGCCGGGCCGGGCTCGGTCACCTGCACGAGGCCGGACGCGGAGACGAGCAGGGCCGCGTGGCCCTCCAGCGTGTTGAGCCAGGGCAGGCAGCCGGGGCCGCGGGCCACGGCGGCGGTCGCGTACACGTCGGCCCACAGCAGCTGCGGGCCGGTCACCGTCACCGCGCGGACCGCCGACGCCGGCCGGCCGGTGGTGGGATCGATGATGTGCCGGCCGCGGTGGGCGGTGCCGGAGGTGGCGACGGCACCGTCGCGGCGCTCGAGCACGTGCAGCAGCCCCGCGCGGTCGTCGGGGTGCTCGATGCCGACCCGCCACGCCGGGTGGTCGTCCTCGGCGTGCACGAGGACGTCGCCGCCGGCGTTGAGGCACCAGGAGCGGCCCCGCAGCTGCCGCAACCGTCCGGCCGCCCGCTGCACGGCCCAGCCCTTCACCAGGCCGGACGGGTCGAAGCGGGGCGTGCCGGTGCGCGGGTCGGGCAGCTCGCGCGGGTCGAACCAGCCGTCGGTGCGTTCCCGGGCCCGCTCGCACAGCGTGAGGACCTCGCCGAACGCCGGGTCCGCCGCCTCGGCTTCGAGCTCGCCGCGGGCCCAGTGGTTCAGGTCACTGTCGTCGCGGTACGGGCTGAAGACCGCGTCGGCGTGGCGCAGGTCGGCGAAGACGGCCTCGACACCGGCCCGGACCTCGGCGCTGTCCGGGTCGTCGCCGCGCACGTGGACGCTGACCGGCAGGCCCATGATCTGCTGGACCCAGGCACGGCGCGGGAGGGTCGCGGTGCTCATGCGTTGAGGTGGGCGGCGTCGAGGGCGGCCTGCAGCGACTCCTTGTAGCCGTCGCTGGTGACCGTGGCGCCGGAGACGGAGTCGATGTCGGCGCTCTGGGCGGCGATGGTCTCCCGCACCAGGGTCGGCAGGGCGCGCGCGTTGATCTGGCGGTCCTTGCCGTTGCTGTTCGGGTAGACGGGGACCGTGACGGCGGTGATCTTCCCGCCGGAGACGGTGATGGTGACCTGGACGTCGCCCCAGCGGGTCGGTGCGACCGAGCCCTGGTAGGTCGTCCCGCTCGCGGTGCCGTCCCCCGACCCGGTGCCGGTGTTGCCGGTGGTGGTGGACGAGGACGTGGTGCCGGAGCCGGTGCCGTCGGCCGCCGCGGCCGGTGTGGACGCGGGCGCGGCGGAGCCGAGGCTCGTGCGGTAGCTGAAGAGCAGCACGACGGCCGCGAAGGTGGAGAGCAGCCAGAGGGTGATGCGTCGCAAGGAAGGCTCCTACCAGGCGAACTGTTCGGTGTGGACGGGGCCGGCGCCGGCGCCGCGGGCCGCGGCCGTCGCGGCGGCGGTCCAGGCGTCGGGGCCGCAGACGTAGACCTGCGCACCGGCGATCTGCGGGGCGAGGTGGTGCAGGGGCGGGGCGCCGGCCGGCAGCCACGAGGCCTCGTGGGCGCGGGGGCCGAGCAGGTGCACGATCCGGACCCCGCGGTGGCGGGCCAGCCAGTCGAGCTCGGCCCGGAAGGCGACCTCGGCCTCGCTGCGGGCCCGGTAGACCAGGGTGGCCTGCCCGGGGGCGTAGGGCAGCTCGCCGAGGAGGGCCAGCAGCGGGGTGACGCCGATGCCGCAGGCCAGCATGACGACCGGGCCGCCGGTGTACCGCTCGCCGGTCAGCTTGCCGTAGGGGCCCTCGATGAGCGCGCGGGTGCCCGGCCGCAGCCCAGCGACGCGGGCGCTGCCATCGCCGAGGTCCTTGACGGTGATGCGCAGCACGCCGGTGTGCGGGGTCGCCGACAGGGAGTACGGGTGGGAGCGGGACCAGCCGTGCCCGTCGAGGAAGCGCCACTGGAAGAACTGCCCGGCCCGCACCGGCAGCTCGGCGAGGTCCCGGCCGCGCAGGTACACCGAGGTCAGGCCCGGTCCCTCGGGGACGACCCGGTCGACGACGAGCCGGTGCCGCCAGTTGCGCCACGCGGGCAGCCCGAGGCGGTAGGCGACGACGGCCCCGGCCGAGACCGCGTACAGGGTCCACCAGTAGGCCCGCGACCACGGCGAGGAGACGAAATCGGTGCCCGTCCAGATCTGGTGCGGCAGGGCCAGACCGACGCCGAGGTACGCGTACAGGTGCAGCAGATGCCACGACTCGTAGCGCAGCCGCCGCCGGGCCGCCCGCACCGACGTCACCACGACGAGCACGAGCAGCAGGGTCCCCGCGGTGGCCAGCAGCATCCCGGGGTAGTCGACGACCAGGTCCCACAGCTCGGCGAACACGTTGACGTGCGCGTCGCCCGCGTAGCCGACGGTGATGAGCACGATGTGCGCGAGCATGAGGTGGAACGAGGTGAACCCGGTCCAGCGGTGCCAGCGGGCCAGGCGGTCCTGCCCGAACGCCCGCTCGACCACCGGCACCCGGGCCATCAGCAGCACCTGCAGCAACAGCAGGTCGGAGGCGAGCAGCCCGGTGAGCCGGCCGAGGGAGTCCGTCCAGGACTGGGCCACGGCCTGCACCCCGCCGCCCGCGACCCACAGCGCGGTCACCACGAGCAGGCTCACGAACGCGGCCGCGCCGCCGGCGTCGGCCCACCATCGTGGGGTGGCGGCGCGCACGGCGCGGACCGGCGGGGCGAGGGTCGTCGTCATGTCCGTAACCATCGGCGACGATCCTGTGAGCCGGCCTCCGGGCGGCTAAGAATCCCTTAAGAGACGCGGCAGCCGGACAGGGGGCGGGCGTCAGCGCCAGTCGAAGTGCTCGCGGTGGATCTGGCGGCTCGGGACGCCCGCCCGGCGCAGCCGGCGCACGAACGCGTCGACCATCGGGGCCGGTCCGCACAGGAAGACCGACACCCGGCCCGGGTCGTCGCCGGTCCCGGCCGCGGCGAGGACGTCGTCGGCGGCGAGGAAGCCGCGGGCGGCGGAGTCGTGCCGGTGCACCCGCAGGTTCGGGTGCGCGGCGGCGACGTCGGCGATCTCACGCGCGAACGGCGCGTCGCCCACGGTGCTGTAGAACAGGTCGACGCGGGGCGGCAGCGGGTGCCGGTCGAGGGCCCGAAGCCAGCTCAGGAACGGCGTGATGCCGATGCCGCCGGCGATCCAGATCTGCCGGTCGGTGCCGCGGGTGTGGTCGAAGCGGCCGTGGGGGCCGCCGACGACCGCGGGCATGCCGGGGCGCACGAGGGTCTGGATGCGGGTGGTGTCGTCGCCGAGGGCCTTGATGGTGAAGCGCAGCACATCGTCGTGCGGGGCGCTGGAGATGGTGAACGGGTGCCGCCGCCAGCCGTCGGCGCTCTCCAGGAACAGCATGGCGAACTGTCCCGGCGTGAAGTGCAGCGGCCGGCCGACCGGGGTGAGCGCGAGCTCGGTCAGGCCCGGGGCGATCGTGGTCACGGCGGCGACCTGATAGTCGTGCAGCGGCAGGAAGTACCGGGCGATCGTCTCGCGGTACACGTAGCAGGCGATCCCGATGCCGCCGGCGACCAGGTAGCTCCAGCGCAGGATCCGGGAGCCGAACATCGTCGCGTCGAGCAGCCCGTGCACGAACGCGGCCGCCAGGAACAGCCCGGTCAGCCGGTGCAGCGCGCGCCAGCGCTCGTAGCCGCCGAGCAGCCGGCGCGACGCCCGCCGCAGGTGCGGCAGCAGCGGCGAGCGGGCGATGTACGGCGCCAGCCACGGCAGCATCGTGCGCCACCGCGGTGCGACGGCCCAGACCGCGAGCGCGACGAGCCCCCACACGCCGACCTGCGCGAGCAGGCCGCCGACGTCGGCGCCGCGACCGCCGGACGTCGGCGGCCCGGCCTGCGGCGGCGGCCCGTGGCGGCCGGAGGAGAACAGCACGTGCGGGATCACCAGGACCATGCCGGTCACCGAGAGCCGCCGGTGCCAGATCGCGGCGCGGTCGATGCCGTCGAACCACGACTCGACGGCGGGCAGCACCGAGATGAGGACGATCGCGGCCGCCATGAGCAGGACGGCCTCGGCGCCCGCGAGCTGGCCCGCGAACGACAGCCAGCCGCCGTCGCCCGGCCCGACGACCAGCCACAGCACGGCGAACAGCCCCGCGACGGCGAGGACGCCGGCGGGTCCTCGGCCGCGGGCCGGGGCCCTCGACCCGCGCACCGACGGGGCAAGCACACTCACCCCATCACCATCCCACCCGACGGGCCTCTGTGCCGGCGCAATGCCGGCGCACGCTCGCCGCCGGCAGCGGGGCTGCACCGCCCCGCAGCCGCTCGGCCGGGTCATCACCGTGTACTTCCTCGCGTTCGGGCTCCTGCCGCTGCCCGGCGGCCGGCTCGTCGACCGGTTCGGGGGACGCCGGGGCGCTGGGCGGGCGCGCCCGGCCGCCGGACCCGTCTGCGTCCTCGTCGCTGCCGCTGCCGGCGATGTGCGGCCCGAGGCCGAGGCGGTCGGCCGCTGTCGGACAATGTGATTGACCTCCGACCCGGTGGGGTAGCGGCTTGTTGTGCGGCTCATGCTGCGCCGTCTCCCGGCGGATGGGCCGCACACTCGTGTGGCGTCCGGCCGGTTCACGGCCCGTCCGGCCGGACGCCTCCCGCGTCGCGGTGACCGGCTCGCGTCTACACGGCATGTGCCGGGGTAGCGGCGCCCGTATGACGACTACGACCGCCGGTCCGACCACTGTCGAGGGCCCCGCGCCGCTCGGCCCCGCCCAGGGCGTGCTCGACCGCGACCGGCTGGAGCGGCTGGACGCCTGGTGGCGGGCCGCCAACTACCTGTCCGTGGGCCAGATCTACCTGCTGGACAACCCGCTGCTGCGCGAGCCGCTGAGCCCCGAGCACATCAAGCCGCGGCTGCTGGGCCACTGGGGCACGACGCCGGGACTGAATCTCGTCTGGGCCCACGCGACCCGGCTCGTGCGCGAGCGGGACCTCGACGCGGTGTTCGTCGCGGGACCGGGCCACGGCGGCCCCGGCCCCAACGCGGCCGCCTGGCTCGAGGGCACGTACAGCGAGTTGTACAGCCACATCTCCCAGGACTGCGAGGGGCTGCGGCGGTTCTTCCGGCAGTTCTCGTTCCCCGGCGGCGTGCCCAGCCACGCGGCCCCGGAGACGCCCGGCTCCTTCCACGAGGGCGGGGAGCTGGGGTACTCGCTGCTGCACGCGTTCGGGGCCGTGCTGGACAACCCGGGCCTCGTCGCGTTCTGCGTCGTCGGCGACGGCGAGGCCGAGACCGGCCCCCTGGCCGCCAGCTGGCACGTCGGCAAGCTGCTGGACCCGGCCCACGACGGCGCGGTGGTGCCGGTCCTGCACCTCAACGGGTACAAGATCGCGAATCCGGCGATGCTGGCCCGCATCCCCGAGGACGATCTGGTGGCGCTGCTGCGGGGCTACGGGTACGACCCGGCGATCGTGGCCGGCGACGACCCGGCCGACGTCCATCAGCAGCTCGCCGGGGTCCTCGACCGCACCGCCGACACGATCCGGGAGATCCAGGCGGTCGCCCGCGGCGGCGGCGACCTGGTCCGGCCGGTGCGGTGGCCGATGGTGGTCCTGCGCACGCCCAAGGGCTGGACCGGCCCGGTCGAGGTCGACGGCCAGCCGGTCGAGGGCACCTTCCGCGCCCACCAGGTGCCGCTGCCGGGCGTGCGCACCGATCCCGGGCACCTGCGGGCGCTGGAGCGCTGGATGCGCTCGTACCGCCCCGAGGAGCTGTTCGACGCGGACGGGCGCCCGGCGCCGGCGCTGCTGGAGTCGAACCCGGCCGGCGAGCGGCGCATGAGCGCCAACCCCCACACGAACGGCGGGCTGCTGCGCAAGGACCTCGAGCTGCCGGCCTGGCGGCGCTACGCCGTGGAGGTGCCGAACCCGGGCACCGTCGCGCACGAGGCGACCCGGGTGCTCGGCCGCTGGCTGCGCGACGTGGTGGCGATCAACCCGGACTCGTTCCTGATCACGGCCCCGGACGAGCTGGCCAGCAACCGCCTGCAGGACGTGCTGGAGGTGACCGGCCGCCGGTGGAACGCGCTCACCGAGCCCGCCGACGACCGGCTCGACCCGGCCGGGCGGGTCGTCGAGCTGCTGTCCGAGCACGTCTGCCAGGGACTGCTGGAGGGGTACCTGCTCACCGGCCGCCACGGTCTGTTCACCTGCTACGAGGCGTTCATCCACATCGTCGACGCCATGCTCAACCAGCACGCGAAGTGGCTGGACTCGACGTCGCGCATCCCGTGGCGGCGGCCGCTGGCGTCGCTGAACTACCTGCTGTCCTCGCACGTGTGGCGCCAGGACCACAACGGCTTCACGCACCAGGACCCGGGCTTCCTCGACGTGGTGCTGAACAAGAAGCCGGAGGTGGTCCGGGTCTACCTGCCGCCGGACGCCAACACGCTGCTGTGCACCTACGACCACTGCCTGCGCAGCCGTCACTACGTCAACGTCGTGGTCGCCGGGAAGCAGCCGGCGCTGTCGTACCTGCGCGCCGAGGACGCCGCCCTGCACTGCGCCCGCGGACTGGGCATCTGGCCGTGGGCCGGCACCGAGCCGGCGGGTGTCGCCGACGCGGAGCCCGACGTGGTCCTGGCCTGCGCCGGTGACGTCCCGACGCTGGAGACGCTGGCGGCCGCCGCGATCGTGCGGGAGCGGCTGCCGGACCTGCGGGTCCGCGTCGTCAACGTGGTGGACCTGATGCGCCTGCTGCCCGAGTCGCGGCACCCGCACGGGCTGCCGGACCGCGAGTTCGACGCCATGTTCACCGCCGACCGGCCGGTGATCTTCGCGTTCCACGGCTACCCGTGGCTCATCCACCGGCTGACGTACGCGCGCGTCAACCACGAGCACATGCACGTCCACGGCTACCAGGAGCACGGCACCACGACCACGCCGTTCGACATGGTGATGCTCAACAACCTCGACCGGTACCGGCTCGTCATCGACGTCGTCGACCGCGTGCCGGGCCTGGCGGTGCGGGCGGCGCCGCTGCGCCAGGAGATGGCGGACGCCCGGCTGGCGGCCCGCACCTACACCCGCGACCACGGCGAGGACCCGCCCGGGATCGCCGGCTGGACCTGGCCCGGCGATCCGCCCGCACCCGCCTGACGCGGCCCGCGATCGGCTCCGGGGGTCGTGACTGGTGTCACACCGGCCGAGTGGAATCGCGAGGGGCTGGGCACCGTTGTGGTGAGCGTCGGTGTGACTGTGTCCCAGGGCCTCAATCACATTGCCGTCGCGGAACACCGTTCGGCTGGAGCCGCGTCGCGCCACTCGCCATTAGGCGACCACACACCGGCCTTCGCAGCGGCGGCCCGGCACCCGATGGTGCCGGGCCGTCCTGCTGCCGCAGCCGCGACGCTCAGGCGAGCGATCTGAGCAGTGCGGCCGCGGCCGATGCGCCCAGGGCCGCAGCGGCCGGTTCGTCGTCGCCGATCACCACGGACGGACAGGGCACCGGCGCCGCGGCCCCGATCAGGATCGCGCCGCACAGGTCCGCGCCCGCCGGCGGCTCGCCGCGGCCGAACCGGACCACGTACCCGTGGCGGTCGAGCGTCTCCACGATGCACTCGACGACCGCGGCCCACGGGCCGGTCAGCGGGTGCGGGCAGCGGACGTACACCACCCCGGGTAACGCCCGGTCCGGCGCCGGCAGCTCCCGCACGCCGGCGATCGCCGAGTTCGGCATGACTCTCCTCCCCACAGAGAGCGCTCTCTGCATTATCTCCGACAAGGCGACAGGACGCTTGAGAGCGCTCTCTGGACAAGCTTGGCGGGACCGCCGGTGGAGTGTCAAGCAAGGCTCAGGCGGCCACGAGCCGCCCCGCCTCCTCGCCGCTCACCTTCGTCGCCGCCCGGCAGGCCGGGTTCTGGCACTCCACGAGGTGCTTGACGCGGATCGGGAAGAGCGGGATGAAGAACAGGCTGAGCTTCGTGACCTCCCGCACGAGCGGCAGGCGCTGGCTCTGCCCGCACACCCGGCACACGAACGCCACCCAGCGCAGGAACTCGCGCTTCGTCCGGAACCCGAAGATGACCAGCATCGCCGCAGCTTACGCGGCGCGGTCCGGCGGCGTGGACCCGCGGGAGCGTCCGTGACCGTCCCGGGATCCGGCTCCCGCACCGGCAACTCCCATCGGCACACCCGGCGTCGCGAGGCGGCCGGGAAAGCGCTCAGAGTCGGCTCCGGAGGGCCGATGACCCACGCGACCCGGCACGGAGGTGGCCTGTGGACTACGAGTCGGACGCTCGTGCACAGCTGCAGCGACTGCTGCGCTTCGCCCGCACCCAGCTCGGCATGGACGTCGCGTGGATCTCCCGGTTCAGCGCCGACGAGCAGGTGATCAGGCTCGCCGACGGCGCCCTCGACGAGATGCGCGTCGTGCTCGGCGAGGGCCGTGCCCTGGCCGGCTCGTTCTGCTCCCGGGTGATCGCGGGCACGCTGCCGCCCCTGGTCCCCGACGCCCGGCGGCACCCGGTCAGCCGCGACCTGGACATCACCGCGACGATGGGCATCGGCTCCTACGTCGGCGTCCCCTGGCACGACGCCGACGGCCGGACCGCGGGCATGCTGTGCTGCGTGAGCCGCAGCCCCGCCCCGGCGCTCGGCGACCGGGCCGTGGACTTCCTCACGCTGCTCGCGGAGGTGGTCAGCGGGCACCTCGACCACGCCACCGCGCTCGGCCCGGCGCACACCGTGACCGGGAACCTCACCGCGCTCGACGTCCGGATGGTGTTCCAGCCCGTGGTGCGGCTGGCGCCCGACACCGTGGTGGCGTACGAGGCGCTGGCGCGCTTCGACGACCCGCGCTTCCCGACGCCCGCGCACGCGTTCGCCGAGGCCAGCCACGCCGGGATGGGGGCGGAGCTGGAGCACCTCGCGGTGCGGCGCGCCCTCGAGCACCTCGACACGATGCCCGACGGGGCCTGGCTCGGGGTGAACCTCTCCGCCGAGGCCGTGCTGACCGCGGACATCCAGGCGACCCTGCTGCGGTACGCGCACCGCCGCATCGGCATCGAGCTCACCGAGCACACCCAGGTCGGCGACTACGGGCGCCTCGTGACCGCCACCGACCGCCTGCGCGACGCGGGCATCCAGCTGGCGATCGACGACGCCGGGGCCGGGTACGCGAGCCTCCGCCACATCCTGCAGCTGCGCCCCGACGTCATCAAGCTCGACATCGACCTCATCCGCCGGGTTCACGCCGATCCGGTGCGGCAGGCGTTGACCCGGTCGCTCGTCTCCTTCGCGGCGGACATCGGCGCGTCGCTGATCGCGGAGGGGATCGAGACCCGCCAGGAGCGTGATGCGCTGCTGGAGCTCGGGGTCACGTTCGGTCAGGGGTACTACCTCGGGGGGCCGGGCAGCCTGCCCGTTCGCGGTCTGGGCGCCGCGCCGCTGGCGCTCGTCGTGCCTGAGCCGCACTGACCCGCGGGCGGCGCTTTCGCCCTTTCGTCCTTCATCCCCTTCGGGGGCGCCTTCGGGGGCGTCTTCGCCTTTCGCCCCTTCAGGCGCGCCTTCGGGGGCGTCTTCGGGGGCGTCTTCGGGGGCGTCTTCGCCTTTCGTCCCCCTCGGGCGCGCCTTCGCTTTCGCCCCTTCGGGCGTGCTTTCGCCCCGTAAGGCCGATCGAAAGGAATTCGTAAGGCCGTTGCGGCAAGGTCGTTGGTGTCAGACGCACACGGGCACGACACCAAGGAGCATTCGATGCGCAAGCTGGTCAACTCGACGTACATCACCCTCGACGGCGTCATCGAGAACCCGATGTGGACGATGCCCTACTTCGACGCCGAGGCCCAGGCCTTGGCGGGGCAGCTCACCGAGAACGCCGACGCGATGCTCATGGGCCGCGTGACCTACGACGGCATGTCGGTGGCGTGGCCGGCGCGGGACGAGAGCGACCCGACCACCGGCGCCGCCTACTTCAACAACGTGAAGAAATACGTCGCCTCCACCACGCTGACCGACCCGACCTGGAACAACACCGAGGTGCTGCAGGGCGACCTCGTGGAGGCGGTGCGCGCGCTCAAGGAGGTCGACGGCAAGGGCATCATCCAATACGGCTACGGCTCCGTCACGGCCCAGCTCGTCAAGGCCGGGCTCGTCGACGAGGTGCACTTCTGGATTCACCCGGTGCTGGTCGGCGGCCCGAGCCTGACCGCGCAGCTGACCGACTTCGCGGCCTCGTTCGAGCTGGCCGGCACCCGGACCCACAAGAGCGGCGTGATCATCGCGACCTACGTTCCCGTGCGAGCATGACGTCCGCCTCGCCGCCCTCGGCGTGCAGCGCCTTGAAGCGCTGTGCGCCGAGGGTGGCGAGCAGGCGTTGCGTCACCCGTTCGATCTCGTCGCGCTCGGCGGGGGCCGCCGCGACGCCGTGCGTTTCGCGGGACTTGGCGGCGGCGCCGAGGAGCCGGGCCGCGTCCTCGTCCGCGGCGGTGACGGCGGCCAGGCCCTCCACGGCGACGATGGCGTCGCGGGGTGCCCCCATCGCGTCGGCGGCGTCGAGCGCCTCCAGGTGCAGGGCGCGGGCCTCGTCCGGCTCGCCGCGCTGCTCGGCGGCGTAGCCGAGCTCGACCAGCACCATCGGCAGATACAGCGCGGGCTGGGGCTCCCCGCGGCCCTGGTCGGCCAGGCGGCCCAGGTGCACGTCGGCCTCGTCCAGCCGGCCGGCGCGGCGGGCGGCGATGCCGAGGCCGAGCTCGGCGAAGACCACGGCGGCCGGGTTGCCCTGCTCACGCGCCCGGGCGAGGGCGCGCTCCCCGAGCTCGCGGGCGGTTGCGTAGTCGCGGGTCTGCACGGCGAGCCAGGCCAGCCAGGAGAGCTTGCTCGCCACCTCGGGCCAGAGCGCGAGCTCCTCGGCCCAGCGCAGCCCCTCGCGGTGCAGGGCCGCGGCCCGCTCGTGCTCGCCGCGCATGTCGGCGAGGCCGCCGACCCAGTTCGTGGCCTGCAGGCGGCCCCAGCGGTCGCCGAGCTCGGCGAAGAGCGCGGCGGCGCGGGTGCCGTAGTGCTCGAGCGAGTCGAGGTCGCCGGCGGCGTGCGCGAATGTCGCCCGCGTGACCGACGTCGCCGCCTCGACCCAGGGATCGTCCCCGCCGACCGGCAGCACCTCGTCGGCCAGGGCCAGGTCGCCGCGCTCGAACACGGCGTTGGCCACGAACCAGCGGGCCACGCCCGGCGCGCCGTCAAGCGCGGCCCGCACGTCCCGCGCGACGACGGGCGCGCCGAGCAGCAGCGCGAAGCCCAGCTTCCACGGCCCCCCGGCGACGGGACCGAACGCCCGCCGCGCCTCGGTCAGCCGGCCGCGCAGGAACCAGTACCAGCTCAGCGCCGCCGGCAGCCGCGGGTCGCCCCCCGTCCGCTCCAGGGCGCGACCGAGGTTCGCCGACTCGGCGTCGAGGACCGCCAGCCAGTGCTGCTGCTCGGGGCCGCGCAGGTGCGGGTCGGCCCGCTCGGCGAGGGCGGTGTAGTAGGCGGCGTGCCGGTCGCGGATCTCGCCGCCCTCGCCATCGCCTTCATCACTGTCCCCACCAGCGCCTTTGCCACCGGCCCCGCCAGCACCTTTGCCACCGTCTCCGGCTGCGCCGCTGCCGTCGCCGAACCGGTCGGCGGCAAGGCGGTCGGCGGCGAACGCGGCCACCGACTCGAGCAGGCGATAGCGCGGGCCTTCGTCTACGACGACCAGCGAGCGATCGACCAGCCGGGCGAGCAGGTCGAGGTCGGTGCCGCAGACCTGCTCGGCCGCCTCCGGGGTGCAGCCGTCGGCGAACACCGAGAGCCGGGCCAGGACCCGCCGCTCCTCGGCGTCGAGCAGGTCCCAGCTCCAGGCGATGACGGCGGCGAGGGTGCGCTGCCGCTCGGGCACGTCCCGCTGCTGCGTGGCGAGCAGCGCGAACCGGTTGTCGAGGCGCTCCACCACGCCGTGCAGGCCGAGCGCCCGCACCCGGGTCGCGGCCAGCTCCAGGGCGAGGGGCAGCCCGTCGAGGCGCCGGCACAGCCGGGCCACCTCGGGCGCGGTGCGCTCGTCCAGGCGGAACGTGCGCTGCTGGGCCGCGGCACGGGCAGCGAACAGGCGGGCGGCCGCGGAGCGCCGGACCGCGTCGAGGTCGTGCTCGTTCTCCGGGAGCGTCAGCGGCGGTACGTCCCACACGCACTCCCCACCGATGCCCAACGGCTCCCGGCTGGTCGCGAACACCCGGACGCCGGGCGCGCCGCGCAGCAGCCGACCGGCGAGCGCCGCGGCCGGGGCGATGACGTGCTCGCAGTTGTCGAGCACGACGGTCACGGCGCGCGGCCCGAGCGCGGCCAGCAGGCGATCGTCGGCGCTCAGCTCCGCACCCGCCGCCTCCAGCACGCCGAGCGCGGCCAGCACCCGCTCCGCGATGTCGCCGCCGGCCGGGACGGGCGCCAGCTCGACGAAGACGACATCGTCCGGGTCCAGGCCGCGGACGGCCTCGGTGGCGAGGCGGGTCTTGCCCACGCCGCCGGGCCCGACAAGCGTGACGAGGCGCTGCCGGGCGAGCAGGGGCCGCAGCTCGGCAAGCGCCTCGGCCCGGCCGACGAGCTCGTCCAGCCGCGCGGGGAGGGCATTGCGGATCAGCGCCGCCGGTGGCTTCACCTCCGGTCCCTTCCCCGCCTTCCCGGTCGGGCCCGTCGCCTCCGGGCTCGCTGCCGGGGCCGGCGCCTTCCCCGCTTTCCCGGTCGGGTCCGCCGCGTCCGGGCCCGATGCGGCCGGTAGCTTCGCCTCCGGCGCCATCCCCGCCTTCCCGGTCGGGTCCGCCGCGTCCCGGCCCGATGCCGGGGCCAGCGCCGCATCGTGGCCGAGGATCTGCCGGTGGATCGTGACCAGCTCGGGCCCCGGGTCGAGGCCGAGCTCCTCCGCGAGCCGGTCGCGCAGCTCGGCATAGCTGTCGAGGGCCTCGGCGGGGCGGCCGGCCGCGTACAGGGCCCGCAGCTGCAGCGCGCGAAGCCGCTCGCGCAGCGGGTGCCGGGCGACGAGCCCCGCCAGATCGGCGGCGACGAGGTCCGGCTCCCCACGGACCAGCCGGGCCTCGGCGAGCCGCTCGTGCACGGCGAGGCGCTGCTGCGCCAGCCGCTCGACCTCCGCGCGTACGAACTCCTCATCGGCCATGTCCGCGTACGGCTCGCCCCGCCAGAGCGCGAGCGCCGCCGTGAGGTCCGCGACGTCGTCGGAGCCGGCGAGCACGCCGAACCGGTCGGCGTCGACGGCATCGGTGCGCAGCAGGTAGCCCGGCGCCCTCGACTCGACCAGGCCGCGGGCGCCCGGCTCGGCGTCGTTGAGCGCCTTGCGCAGCTGGGAAACCCGCACCTGCAACGCGCCGGCCGGGTTCGCGGGCGGGTCATCGCCCCAGAGGTCGTCGATGAGCCGGTCAGCGGACACGACGCGGTTGCGGTGCAGCAGCAGGTCGGCGAGCAGGACGCGCACCTTGATCCCGGGCACGACGACGGCCTCGCCGGCGTCGGTGGTCACGGCGAGCGGCCCGAGCACCCCGAACTGCATCGCGCGCCAGCCTACGACCTCCGCCGCCTCCGCTCAGACCGGACCGACCGACCGTAACGTCGTGCGACCGCCCGCCGACCGACCCGCGGCTCGCGCTCACGTGCAAGCGTCCGCCAACCGACCCGCGGCTCGCCGCTCATGTGTGTCTCGGTGCGGGCCGGTCCGCAACTCGCCGCTCACATGTGCGTACGCCAAACCGACCCGCACCTCGCCGCTCACGTGTGTCTCGGTGCGGACCGGTCCGCGGCTCGCTGGGCCGGTCACCCGTTCGCGGAATCCGCCACGGTCGGCCGCTCGCCACGGTCACGCTCGCGGAGTCCGCGGCCGCTGGGCCGCTTGCCTCGGTCGCGCTCGCAAATCCGCCGCCGCCGGGCCGCACGCCTCGGTCACGCTCGCGGAATCCGCCGCCGCTGGGCCGATCCCCGCCGCCGACACAATTCGGCCGCTGCCCGCGATCCCGGAACGGACGGCCACCGGTCGCTTGGGCGCGCCGCAATTCTCCAACGGTCAATCGCCCGACTCCGCCAAGTCTCTGCTCGAACCCCGCTCCCGGAGCACCGCGGTGCTTTGCCGCGCTGCTCAGCCGGGTGCCGCACAAACGCAAAAAGCCGGCCTCGCGTCAGCGGGGCCGGCTCAACACATTGGCGTCGTGTCCAGGAAACGCTTCAGGGGCCCACCATGATCGGTGGGCCCCTGAAGGAACGTTAGTCCGGCGGCGTCCTACTCTCCCACACTCTCTCGGGTGCAGTACCATCGGCGCTGGAGGGCTTAGCTTCCGGGTTCGGAATGGGACCGGGCGTTTCCCCTCCGCTATGGCCGCCGTAACACTATGAACCTGTCAACCCCGCACACCCAGACGGTCTCCCGCCATTGGGGTGCGTCCGGTGTTGGTTCAGAATCACACAGTGGATGCAAGTCTTTACAGCTTGATGTTGTAGGTCAAGTCCTCGGCCTATTAGTACCGGTCAGCTCAAACCTGTTACCAGGCTTCCACTTCCGGCCTATCAACCCAGTGGTCTCGCTGGGGGCCTTAACCCTCAAGGGGTGGGATACCTCATCTCGAAGCGAGCTTCCCGCTTAGATGCTTTCAGCGGTTATCCCTTCCGAACGTAGCCAACCAGCCGTGCTCTTGGCAGAACAACTGGCACACCAGAGGTTCGTCCGTCCCGGTCCTCTCGTACTAGGGACAGCCCTTCTCAAGTATCCTACGCGCGCGGCGGATAGGGACCGAACTGTCTCACGACGTTCTAAACCCAGCTCGCGTACCGCTTTAATGGGCGAACAGCCCAACCCTTGGGACCTACTCCAGCCCCAGGATGCGACGAGCCGACATCGAGGTGCCAAACCATCCCGTCGATATGGACTCTTGGGGAAGATCAGCCTGTTATCCCCGGGGTACCTTTTATCCGTTGAGCGACACCGCTTCCACCTGCCAGTGCCGGATCACTAGTCCCGACTTTCGTCCCTGCTCGACCTGTCAGTCTCACAGTCAAGCCCCCTTGTGCACTTGCACTCAACACCTGATTGCCAACCAGGCTGAGGGAACCTTTGGGCGCCTCCGTTACATTTTAGGAGGCAACCGCCCCAGTTAAACTACCCACCAGACACTGTCCCTGAACCGGCTCACGGTCCAAGGTTAGATACCCAAATCCAACAGAGTGGTATTTCAAGCTTGCCTCCACCCCCACTGGCGTGAGGGTTTCATAGGCTCCCACCTATCCTACACAATCGAATTCGAGTACCAATGTCAAGCTATAGTGAAGGTCCCGGGGTCTTTCCGTCCTGCCGCGCGTAACGAGCATCTTTACTCGTAGTGCAATTTCGCCGGGCCTGTGGTTGAGACAGTGGGGAAGTCGTTACGCCATTCGTGCAGGTCGGAACTTACCCGACAAGGAATTTCGCTACCTTAGGATGGTTATAGTTACCACCGCCGTTTACTGGCGCTTAAGTTCTCCGCTTCGCCCCGAAGGACTAACAGGTCCCCTTAACGTTCCAGCACCGGGCAGGCGTCAGTCCATATACGTCGTCTTACGACTTAGCATGGACCTGTGTTTTTAGTAAACAGTCGCTTCCCCCTGGTCTCTGCGGCCACCAACCGCTCCACCAGCATGTGGTCTCACCATCGGTGGCCCCCCTTCTCCCGAAGTTACGGGGGCAATTTGCCGAGTTCCTTAACCACAGTTCGCCCGATCGCCTCGGTATTCTCTACCTGACCACCTGTGTCGGTTTGGGGTACGGGCCGCTCGAAACTCGCTAGAGGCTTTTCTCGGCAGCATGGGATCACTGGCTTCACCTGAAACGGCTCCGCTTCACGCCTCACCCTCATGTGCTGCGGATTTGCCTACAGCACGGGCTACACGCTTGCCCCGGCACAACCACCGGCCGGGCCCAGCTACCCTCCTGCGTCACCCCATCGCTTGCCTACTACCACCCGAGTTCCGAAACGCCGGCCATCCCCCCGAAAGGTTCAGACCATTGTGACGTTAGTACAAGCAGGTTCAGCATGGACGCTTCTACGCGGGTACGGGAATATCAACCCGTTGTCCATCGACTACGCCTCTCGGCCTCGCCTTAGGCCCCGACTCACCCAGGGCGGATTAGCCTGGCCCTGGAACCCTTGGTCATCCGGCGGCAGGGTTTCTCACCCTGCTTTCGCTACTCATGCCTGCATTCTCACTCGCGTCACCTCCACGGCTGGATCACTCCGCCGCTTCACCGGTGACACGACGCTCCCCTACCCATCCACACACCTGGACCACAAAGGCCTGGTACACGTGTGAATGCCACAGCTTCGGCGGTGTGCTTGAGCCCCGCTACATTGTCGGCGCGGAACCACTTGACCAGTGAGCTATTACGCACTCTTTCAAGGGTGGCTGCTTCTAAGCCAACCTCCTGGTTGTCTATGCGACCCCACATCCTTTACCACTTAGCACACGCTTAGGGGCCTTAGCTGGTGATCTGGGCTGTTTCCCTCTCGACTACGAAGCTTATCCCCCGCAGTCTCACTGCCACGCTCTCACTTACCGGCATTCGGAGTTTGGTTGACTTCAGTAAGCTTGTGGGCCCCCTAGGCCATCCAGTGCTCTACCTCCGGCAAGAAACACATGACGCTGCACCTAAATGCATTTCGGGGAGAACCAGCTATCACGGAGTTTGATTGGCCTTTCACCCCTAACCACAGATCATCCCCCAACTTTTCAACGTTGGTGGGTTCGGCCCTCCACGCGGTCTTACCCGCGCTTCAGCCTGCCCATGGCTAGATCACTCCGCTTCGGGTCTAGGACACGCGACTGAACGCCCTATTCAGACTCGCTTTCGCTACGGCTCCCCCACACGGGTTAACCTCGCCACGTATCACTAACTCGCAGGCTCATTCTTCAAAAGGCACGCCGTCACCCCCGACATAAAGCCAGGACGCTCCGACGGATTGTAGGCGCACGGTTTCAGGTACTATTTCACTCCCCTCCCGGGGTACTTTTCACCTTTCCCTCACGGTACTCGTCCGCTATCGGTCACCAGGGAGTATTTAGGCTTACCAAGTGGTCCTGGCAGATTCACGGCAGATTACAGGAGTCCGCCGCTACTCGGGAACACGCCAACACAGACCGCAAGTTTTCGCCTACCGGACTCTCACCGTCTACGGTGCCGCTTTCCAGCGGACTTCGACTAACCCACGATTTTCTGACTGTGCCACCAGCCGGCAGACCAGTGCAGACGCGCCCCACAACCCCAGACATGCAACCCCTGCCGGGTATCACACATGCCTGGTTTAGCCTCATCCGCTTTCGCTCGCCACTACTCACGGAATCACAATTGTTTTCTCTTCCTGCGGGTACTGAGATGTTTCACTTCCCCGCGTTCCCTCTACCTGCCCTATGTGTTCAGGCAGGAGTGACACCACATGACTGGTGCCGGGTTCCCCCATTCGGACACCCTGGGATCACAGCTCGGTTGACAGCTCCCCCAGGCCTATCGCGGCCTCCCACGTCCTTCATCGGCTCCTGGTGCCAAGGCATCCACCGTACGCCCTCAGCAACTTGACCACAAAGCAATAAAGATGCTCGCATCCACTGTGCAATTCTCAACCAACACCAAACCCTGAACGTTGTATCAGCCCAAGCCTCCGGCCACCCACGACCGCGGTCCTCGGAACCGTCCAGGATCCATGTCCGAAACAAACCGTTGGTTGTTTCAGGACCCAACAGGGTGCCTATACTCCCCAGCCGCCGCACCAACCACGCGTTCCACGCCACATCACTGCAGCAGTACTAACGAGCCGGCCGTTGCCAACCAGGAATGTCGCCAGTGTCTCCGCCATTGAGCACCCCACCAGCACACTCGGCTGGCGCGGGCTCCTTACAGTCTTTCGACCGAAGGTGCTCCTTAGAAAGGAGGTGATCCAGCCGCACCTTCCGGTACGGCTACCTTGTTACGACTTCGTCCCAATCGCCAGCCCCACCTTCGACGGCTCCCTCCACAAGGGTTGGGCCACCGGCTTCGGGTGTTGCCGACTTTCGTGACGTGACGGGCGGTGTGTACAAGGCCCGGGAACGTATTCACCGCAGCGTTGCTGATCTGCGATTACTAGCGACTCCGACTTCACGGGGTCGAGTTGCAGACCCCGATCCGAACTGAGACCGGCTTTTTGGGATTCGCTCCACCTCACGGTATCGCAGCCCTTTGTACCGGCCATTGTAGCATGCGTGAAGCCCTGGACATAAGGGGCATGATGACTTGACGTCATCCCCACCTTCCTCCGAGTTGACCCCGGCAGTCTTCGATGAGTCCCCGGCCGAACCGCTGGCAACATCGAACAAGGGTTGCGCTCGTTGCGGGACTTAACCCAACATCTCACGACACGAGCTGACGACAGCCATGCACCACCTGTGAACGGCCCCGAAGGACCCGGCATCTCTGCCGGATTACCGTACATGTCAAACCCAGGTAAGGTTCTTCGCGTTGCATCGAATTAATCCGCATGCTCCGCCGCTTGTGCGGGCCCCCGTCAATTCCTTTGAGTTTTAGCCTTGCGGCCGTACTCCCCAGGCGGGGCGCTTAATGCGTTAGCTGCGGCACAGAGAACCGGAGAGGCCCCCCACACCTAGCGCCCAACGTTTACAGCGTGGACTACCAGGGTATCTAATCCTGTTCGCTCCCCACGCTTTCGCTCCTCAGCGTCAGTATCGGCCCAGAGACCCGCCTTCGCCACCGGTGTTCCTCCTGATATCTGCGCATTTCACCGCTACACCAGGAATTCCAGTCTCCCCTACCGAACTCAAGCCTGCCCGTATCAGCTGCAAGCCCACAGTTGAGCTGCGGGTTTTCACAGCTGACGCAACAAGCCGCCTACGAGCTCTTTACGCCCAATAAATCCGGACAACGCTCGCGCCCTACGTCTTACCGCGGCTGCTGGCACGTAGTTGGCCGGCGCTTCTTCTCCAGGTACCGTCACTTGCGCTTCGTCCCTGTCGAAAGAGGTTTACAACCCGAAGGCCTTCATCCCTCACGCGGCGTCGCTGCATCAGGCTTCCGCCCATTGTGCAATATTCCCCACTGCTGCCTCCCGTAGGAGTCTGGGCCGTGTCTCAGTCCCAGTGTGGCCGGTCGCCCTCTCAGGCCGGCTACCCGTCGTCGCCTTGGTAGGCCATCACCCCACCAACAAGCTGATAGGCCGCGAGCCCATCCCAAGCCGAAAAACTTTCCACACCCCACGATGCCGTAGGGCATGAATATTCGGTATTAGCCCCCGTTTCCGAGGGTTATCCCAAAGCCTGGGGCAGGTTACTCACGTGTTACTCACCCGTTCGCCGCTCGAGTACCCCGAAGGGCCTTTCCGCTCGACTTGCATGTGTTAAGCACGCCGCCAGCGTTCGTCCTGAGCCAGGATCAAACTCTCCAACAAAACCTACGTTGGTGAATCAATCACCCGGCAACAAACATGTTGTCACCAAAGGAATCCCAGACACGCAACACACTCCCGAAGAAGCGCGCCCATGCCACGGGGTAAAAATCATTTGGCACTGGCTTAACAAGCACCCTGTTGAGTTCTCAAACAACCAACACACACCGCCGAGCCGCACCGTTTCCAGCACCGCCCGCCCGGGGCATTTCGTACCATTCTAGTCTAGCATGTCCGCTTCGTTGTGTCAAGTCCGTCTTACGGGACTTTGTCCAGTTTCACGAACGCACAACAACCCTTCCGGATACCCGGCCGAGTGTCGTAGGCTGTCGGCAAGACGTCCGCTGCGGCTCACTCTCGCGACCCGCGGTCTTCGTCCGTTTCCCTGCCGAGGAAGAACCTTACCCGCTCCTCGGCCAACATCCAAATCGGGTCTGTCGGCCCGCAACGCGACTGGCGCTCCGGTCGCATACGACCGTGCGCCGGACGGCCCGCGATTCGTCGTTTTCCCAGCGTCCCGGCCACGCGCGTGCCGGTAGGCGCTCCCCCCGCCGGCAAGAGGCTGCCTCACCGGACGCTGCCGAAAGCGGATGTGAAGGAGACCGTAAGCGCGCTCGGCGATGGTGTGGGCATGAAGATGTACTTCGAAGACCACGGCCCCCTCGACACCCGCCCGCTCGTGCTCGTGCACGGCGCGCTCTCGGGCATCGGCACCTCCTTCGGCTTGCTGCTGCCACTCCTGGCCAAGTCCCGTCGCGTGATCGCGGTCGAGTTGCAGGCCCACGGCCGCACCCCCGACATCGACCGGCCACTGACTGTCGAGCACTTCGCCACCGACATCGTCGAACTGCTCGACCGGCTCGGCGTGGAGCGAGCCGACGTGCTCGGGTGGAGCATGGGCGGCGCCGTCGCCCTGCGGCTCGGCACCCACCACCCGGAGCGCGTCCACCGACTGGTCCTGGCGTCGATGAGCTTCCGCAACGGCGGCGTGCACCCGGGCCTGCTCGACGGCATCGCGGACCTGCAGCCGGAGCACCTGCACGGTTCGGAGTTCCACCAGGAATACGTGCACACCGCCCCGGACCCGGCCGGTTGGACCAACCTGGTGACGAAGGTGAAGGTCCTCGACGCCAACCTGCCGCAGTGGACACCGGAGCAGATCCGCGAGCTGACGGCCCCGACGATGGTCATCATCGCCGACTCGGACATCATCCAGCCCGAACACGCGGTGGAGCTGTTCCGCCTGCTCGGCGGCGGCGTGGCTGGGGACCTGACCGGCCTGCCCACTTGCCGCCTGGCGATCCTGCCCGGCACGACCCACGCGACGGTGCCGCAGCGCGCGGACTGGATCGCCCCGATGGTGGACGAGTTCCTGAGCTGAGCCCCACCCGGCATCGATCCGCTGCCCCGCACCCGCCCCATCCCGCGCTCCTGGCACCACGGGGACCACCGCGCATTGCCGCCCCGGCGCCTGGGACGCCCGGCCACCACACACACCACCCCGCGCTCCCGCCCGGCCACCGCACACAACCACCGCACGCCTGGCACCACACACAACCACCGCACGCCTGGCACCACACACGACCACCGCGTGCGGCACCACCGGGACCACCCCGCGCTGCGCCTGGCACTGCCCACACCGTCGCGGCGGGGCCCACCGACGGGGGCTGGCTTCCGGGCGGCGCGGGATGATGACCTGGCCAGCATGCCCGCCTGCTCGCGGTTCGGCCGTCTACCACGCAGACCGCACTTTCGTCGCACGGCAGCCGCAGCCTCTGATCGCTGGCGAGTCCCTGGGCCGAGTCGAGGAGGTCCTGTCTACTCAGTGCCGGCGGTGACCGGGCCCAGGTCGGGCGGGAGCTGGCGGACGGCGATCGCCACGGCGTGCTCCGCGGTCGTGCTCTCGCCGAACACGTCGCCGAGGTAGCGGGAGCGGACCACGAAGGCGTCCTCGGCCTCGGCCCACAGGCTCAGACCCACGTCGCGCAGGAAAGGACGGGTGGTGGACGAGAACTTCAGGACCCAGTGACTGGTGTAGGGGTACAGGCGGCGCAGTGCCGGCTCCGCGTAGGCGGCCTCGGTGATCAGGCGGAGGCGGGGCAGGCCGGCGCCGGCCATCTCGATGCGTACCGCCTGCCACTCGGACTCGGTCAGGGCCGCCGGGTCGCCGTCCGGCACCTCGAAGCGGCCGGTGGGCTCCATGAAGGGGGCGCGCTCGCAGATGACGGACAGCGGCGTGCCGTCGCGCCAGTCCTCGGCGACCACGACGACCTCGCGAAGGTCGTGGGTGTAGCCGGCGATGAGCGGCAGATGCTGGTACGGCTCCCCGCCGACGACGGAGAACTTGCGCTCGTGCTGGAACGCGCTGACCTCGAGGCCGTTGCGATGCCGGACAAGGGTCGCGACCGTCGCGCGGTGCAGTGGGTTGCGTTCATCCGCGACGGCGTCCAGGCCGTGCTCGCGCAACAGCTCCGCAAGACCGCCCGCGGCCACGACGTCCGGGTAGAACTCGCTCATGCCGCGACCGTATCCGGCGGGGGCCGCCGCGCCACCATCGCAACGCTTTCGCGCCGCGACAGATCACGCCCGCGCGTCAACACACCGGCGCCAGCGCCCTCCCGGCGCCCGGCGACCGCAGCCGGCGGGCGGGGGTACGCACGGCCGCTTCGACGCGCGACCAGCGGACCGCCCAAGCCGGACAAGCCAGAGAAGCCGAGCGAGCCGGAGAAACCGGACAAACCGGAGGAGGCGGACGAGCCCGAGGAAACGAGCGAGCCGGACAAGGCGAACGAGCCGAACGAGACGGACGAGACGGACGAGCCGAGCGCCCCGGTGTCGGTGGGCGTCAGCGGTCGCCCCAGGCCAGCAGCGCTGCGGTCGGCAGGATCAGGTCGCCGTTGTGCAGGAAGGGGGTCGCCAGCCGCTCGTACTCGTGGCGGGCCCTTGTGCGGGTCTGGTCGTCCCGGCGGGCCAGGGCCTCGCCCAGGGCGCCCATGCCGTTGGCCGGCCCGATCCACCACGACTCGAGGTCGGTGTGATGGCTCCACTCGATGGTTCGGCTGCTCACGTTGCGCAGGCCCGCCTGTGACAACAGTCCCGCCACGCCGTCGGGGGTTCGCGGGAAGTTCAGGGCGTCGGGGATGATCGACGGGGCGGGCTCGATGTCCAGTGCGGCCAGAATGTCGTTCCAGAGCTGCTGCAGGGGCGGGGCCGGGCGGGGCCAGACGGTGATCGCCACGCGGCCGCCCGGTTTCGTGACGCGGGCCAGGTCGGCGACGGCGGCGGCCGGGTCGGGGACGTGGTTGACGACGAAATTGGCGACCACGGCGTCGAAGGCGGCGTCGGCGAACGGCAGGTCGGGCAGGCGGCCGAGGCGCACGTCGGCCTCGGGTACCGACTCGGCCGCCAGGGCGACCATGCTCGGCTCGGCGTCGGCCGCGGTGACCTTTGCGCCTCGGGCGATCGCCAGGGCGGCTACCGTGCCGCTGCCGGTGCCCGCGTCCAGCAGCGTCAGGCCGGCAGTCACGCCCGCGGCCTCCAGCAGGGGTGCGGCGGTGTGTGCGCAGAGGTGGGCGTAGCTGTCCGCGAATGCCGTCGCGCGGCCGGTCCACTTCGCCGCTGCGTCAGCCATGCCGAACAGCGTATGCCCGGCCGCGGACACAGGTGCCCCGAGACCCGCCGCAAGCGAGCGACACCACCCCGAAAGCGGCGCTCCCGAATCCACCGCGAGCGAGCGGCGGCACACCGAGAAGAGCGCGCGCAGGACGGTGCGGAGCGCGCGCCGGCACAAGGTGCCCAGTGGAGAGCACGAACGAGGAATTCGGGTGCCGGGGCGGGAAGTGGTCGTTACGCTGCCCGCCGTGTTGAAACGGCTGCGGCATCTCCGCATGGACCTCCGGCCCCTGCGGCGTCGCGACTTCCGGCTGCTCATGGCCAGCGGCGCGATCACGATGTTCGGCAGCTTCATCACCGTCGTGGCGGTACCGTTCCAGCTCAAGCAGCTCACCGGCTCCTACGTCGCGGTCGGGGCGGTCGGCGTCGTCGAGCTGGTGCCGATGGTGCTCAGCGGCCTCTGGGGCGGAGCGATCGCCGACGCGGCCGATCGGCGCAACGTGGTGCTGATCTGCGAGTTCGCGATGGCGCTGTGCACCGCGGCGCTGCTGGTCAACGCGATGATGCCGCATCCGGCGGTGTGGCCGCTGTACGTCGTGGCGGGCTCCGTCGCCGCGCTCGACGGGCTCCAGCGGCCCTCCCTCGACGCGATGACGCCCCGGCTGGTGCCCCGCGACGAGCAGACCGCGGCGAACGCGATCTCCAGTGTGCGCTGGCAGATCGGTGCCGTGGGCGGGCCGGCGGTCGGCGGGGTGCTGGTCGCGCTGGCCGGCGTCCGGCTCGCGTACGCCGTGGACGTGCTCACGTTCCTGCTCTCGATCGGGCTGCTGTGGGCGCTGCGCCCGGTGCCGCCCTCGGCCGAGGCCGAGCGCCCGAGCCTGCGCGGGATCGCGCGCGGGGCGCGGTACGCGTGGTCCCGCCCGGAGCTGCTGGGCACCTACTTCGTCGACATCGCGGCGATGTTCCTGGCGATGCCGGTCGCGCTGTACCCGTTCGTCGCCGACGAGCTCCACGCGCGCTGGGCGCTCGGGCTGCTGTACGCCTGCATCCCGATCGGCGCGATGCTGGTCTCGCTCACGAGCGGGTGGGCGTCGCGGGTGCACCGCCACGGGCTCATGGTGCTCATCGCGGCCGCGGTGTGGGGGCTCGCCGTCGCCGGTTTCGGGCTCGCCCCGAACATCGGGATCGCGATCGCGCTGCTCATCGTGGCCGGCGGGGCGGACATGGTCAGCGGCCTGTTCCGCTCGACGATCTGGAACCAGACCATCCCCGACCACCTGCGCGGGCGGCTGGCCGGGATCGAGCTGCTGTCGTACTCGATCGGCCCGACCGCCGGCCAGCTGCGCGCCGGGCTCATGGCGGGCGCGGTCGGGCTGCGGGGGGCGATCGCGGCCGGGGGGCTGCTCTGCACCGGCGCCGTTGCCCTGTGCACGGTGTTCATGCCCGGTTTCACCCGGTACGACGAGCGGACGTCGCCGCATGCCCAGGCGGCGCGGGACGGTCAGGAGCTCCAGCCGGCCGCGCCGTAGCACGACGTGGTGACGACCCCGTCGCTGACCGTGAAGTCGAGCACGCTGCCGGCGCCGCCGACCTGCACCGTCCAGGCACCGCCGGCGCTGGGGGTGCCGAGGACGCGGACGCGATACCCGTCGATGCCGGCGTCGGCCAGCCGACGGTAGTCGCGCTCGCTCAGCCCCGCCTTGAGCAGGCCCAGCACGGCGGCGCGCGGCACGGCGCCGAGCGAGTGCAGCGACAGCCCGGGGCTGGCCAGCGCCGATCGCTGGTCCTCGTCGAGGGCGCCCATCAGGGCCTTCGTGGCGTCGAGCACGTCCCCGGGCGCCGCGCTCGTGCCCGGCATCGGCGCGGCGCAGGCGCTCACGTTCGCCGCCGGGGTCGTGGTGGGCGCGGCCGCCCCGGTGCCGTGCTCCGGGGCGCAGGCGGTCACGATCGCCAGGGTCAGACCGAGCACGAGCCAGGAACTACGCACAAATCGCCACTTTAGCCCCCGCATCGCCGCCGCGTCCTGCGCGACCGTCCTGGGCGGGCAACCGCGCGCGGGCCTTGATCGTCTGGAACGTCATGGAACGCCGTCAGCGCATGGTGGACTTCGCGTGGATCGACGGGCTGGTGCGGCGCGAGGGGCCGGCGGCCGCGGAGGCCGCGCTCGCGAACGTCGCCGGGGCCGAGGCGGCGGCGCTGCGTGGCGTGCTCGCCCGCCATGCGCACCTGCTGCAGCCGCTCGAGCCGGCGCACTCGGTCACCGACACGCTGATCGGGCAGGCTCGGGCCGTACCGGAGCTGCGGGAGGCCGCCGACGACTTCGCCGCCTCCCGGGAGCGCGGCGGCGCCCGGCTCGTCCAGACGGTCCGGCGGCCCGAGTCGCCCGCCCCGCGCCGGGTCATCGCCGCCGGTGGGCCCATCACCGGGGTCGCGCTCGCGCCGGACGGGTCGTGGCTCGCCACCGGCGGGAGCCGGCGGCCGCTGGAGGTGTGGGACGTCGCCACCGGGCTCCGGCGTCCCCTGCCCGCCGCCGCGACCGGTCTGAGCCGCCTCGCCGTCGCGCCCGACGGGACGTGGCTGGCCGGGGTCGGCGAGGACCGCGTCGTGCGCCTCGTCGACGTGCGCTCCGGGCGGGTCCGCGGGGAGCTGCCCGCGGTGTTCCACTGGCCGCAGTCGATGACCGTCGGTCCGGACGGGGACTGGCTCGCCGTGGCGCGCTGGGACGGCGTGTACCGCTGGGACGTGCGGGCCGGCCGGGAGCTGCCGGCGCACCGGTACCCGTGGCCGCTCAACGCCGCCGCGCTCGCCCCCGACGGTCGCTGGATCGCCGCGGCGTACCGCGACAACGGGGTGCGCGTCGAGCTGCGCGACACCGGCTCCGGCGCCACCCGGGCGCTGCTGCGCGGGCCCGGCGCGACCGTGCGCCGCATCGCGGTCGCGCCGGGCGGCGGGTGGCTGGCCGCCGGTACGAGCGAGGGAACGGTGGTGATGTGGAACGTCGGCGGGGCTGAGCCGCGCGCGGTGCTGCGCGGGCACATGGGCGCGGTCAGCGATGTCGCGGTCGCACCGGACGGCGGCTGGCTGGCCAGCACCTCGCACGACCGGACGCTGCGGCTCTGGGACGGCCGTACGGGGCGCTGCCGGGCGGTGGTGCGCGTGCCCGGCTTCGGGCTCAGCCGCGTGCGCATCGGCCCCGCCGGCGACTGGCTCGCCGTGGTCGCGGTGCAGGACCCGGCGGTGCGGATCTGGGACGTGGCCGACCTGCTCGCCGGGGCCGGCGGCGACGAGGCCCCCGAGCGGATCGCGGGCCTGGTCGCGGGGGCCGACCAGGTCTGGGCCGGCACGCAGGTCCGCGACGCCGACACCGGCAAGCTCGTGCACACGCTGGAGGCCCGGGAGCCGGTGCGGGCCCTGGTCGCCGCGCCCGACGGGTCCTGGTACGCCGGCAGCGAGCACGGCGCCGTGCGCGTCTGGGACACGGGCGGGGATCCGCCGCGCACGCTGCCGGACGCGGCGGGTGACACGACCCGGCCGCGGGCGGCGTCGCGGGACGGGCGGCTGCTCGCCGCGATCGCCGATGCCGTCGTGGTCGTCTGGCGCGTCACGACCGGCAAGGTGCTGTGCCGCGTGCGCGTCAACTGCAAGCAGGTGCACGGCCTGGCCTTCGGCGCCGACGGCAGATGGCTCGCGCTGGCCTGTTCCGACGGGCGGCTGCGCATCGTCGACGTCGCGACCGGCCGCAACCGGCGGGTCATCCGCGCCCATCCGCACGCCGTGGCCGCCATCGCCGTGGCGCCCGACGGGACGTGGCTGGCCACCGCGGGCTGGGACCGCACCGTGCGCACCTGGGACGCCCGCACCGGCAAGCCGCGCACGGTGCTGTTCGGGCTGACCGACTGGCCGGCCACGGTGGCGATCGCACCGGACGGCGAGTGGATCGCGGCGGGCGGTCACGGCGGCGTCCTGCACGTGTGGGAGGTGCGCACCGGCGAGCTGAGCGCGTCGGCACGGGTCGACGCCCGGCTGCTCAACGGCTGCCGCTGGTCCGGCGACGGCGGCGCCCTGAGCGCGGCCGGCGGCGGCGAGTCGTACGTGTTCGCCTTCCGCCCGCCGCCGCGGCCGGCTCAGTAGCCGATCGCGGCCGCGGCCACCGAGCGCAGCGGCGCCGCCTCGGCGGCCGGCAGGTAGAGGTCGGCGAGGTCCCGGGGCGAGTCCTGGAACACGATGCCGCAGAGCGTCACCGCGTCCAGGTACCGCGCGGCGTCGGTCGGGTGCTTGCCGTCCGCGACGATGAGGTAGGACGTGCCGCGCCCGGCGATGACGGTCTCGAACTCGTCGCCGATCGGGGCGAGCAGGTTCGGCAGGTCCAGCGCGGCGGAGAGGTCCGCGTAGTGCTCGTCGATCGCGGCCTTCGCCGCGGCGCGGGACGGGAACGGGGCCGGGTCGGCCAGCGCCCAGTTCTTGAACAGGACCACGCGGCCGCCCGGCTTCAGCACCCGCCGCAGCGCCGGGGCGTAGGTGTGCAGCAGCGTGTCCGTCGCCGCCCCCGGGTTCGTGGCGACCAGCGTGCTGTACTCCTGCAGCACAACGTAGTCGTAGCGTCGCGCCGCGGTTATCGCGCTCGCGACGAGCCCGTCGTTCCAGGTCTGTCGCAGCGTGTAACCGGAGTGCAGGACCTCGGTGACGTCGATCGGCCGGCCGGCGGCGGCCGCGAGCCGGCGCACCAGGGCGGGCGTGTTCTCGCCGGTGGCCCTCGTGTAGCTGCCCAGCAGGCTGTTGCCCACGAACAGCACGCTGACCGGGGCGCGGGCGGCGGGCGCGGTGGTGACCGAGTAGTGGATCGCTTCCTCGTCGTCGGTCACCGTGTACTCACCCGGCGTGCTCGGCAGCGCCACGTCCGCGTGGTCGTCCGTGCGCAGCGCAAGGCGGCGGCCGGCCAGCCGGGTGAGGTCGATGACCGTGCCGTCGGTGAGCGGGCTCAGGCCGAGCACCGGGCGGCCGGTCGCCTCGTCGACGACCGCGACACCGTTGACGAGCGCGCCGGCCGCGGGGATCTCGGCCGCGACCCTCGGGGCGGCCCAGCCCAGGCCGGCCGCGACCGCCACGGCGAGGGTCAGCACGGCGGCGATCCACAGGCGGTGACGGTACGGCATCCTGTGGTGACTCCTCGCGCACATGACGGACGGCTTGGCCCACCCAGGTTCGCCATCACGCAGCGTGGTGTCAATCGATCGCCCGGCCACGCCGCGTCACCCGGGTGCCGGACAGGACGACGTCAGCCGCCAGCCCACCCTCTCCCCCGACCACACCCAGATCGCCTACGTCCGCAACGACACCATCTGGGTCATGCACACCGACGGCACCGACCAGCACCAGATCAGCGACCGCACCGGCACCAACCCCACCTGGGACCCCAGCGGCGTCCGCATCACCTACACCGCCACCTCCTGCACCGGCACCCCCGGCACCTTCCGCACCGGCACCGACGGCACCACCCCCTCCGAGCCCCTCACCCCCACCGCCTGCGCGACCCAGGACGCCCCGCTCGTCGGCTACATCACCGGCTGACCGCCTCCGGCTCGCCCGCGCTCGTGCAGACCGCGGGCACGCTGCCGGTGGTGCTGCCGGCGCTGCCCGCCGGGGTACGAGGAGATCGACCTGCGGGTGCGGGCGCTGTGGGAGCGTCCCCCACCGTGGTGCACCTGTTGCCGGCCGACGTCAGCCGCTGACCGTCGCCTCCGCGAGCGCGGCGAGCGCGCCGGGCAGGCCGTGCGCGGCGGCGGCGCGGCGCTGACGGTCGGCGCCGGTGCCGTGCTCGCGCAGGCGGGCCAGGCCCGCCTCGACGTCGGGCCGGTCGCCGTGGCGGTCCAGGGCGTCGCCGACGGTCGCCACGAGGTCGCCGATCAGGTCCCAGGCCGGGCGGGGCGCGTGGGTGCGCAGGTCGAGCAGCGTCCCGCCGAGGCCCGCGCGGGCGGCGTTCCAGTGCGCGGCGCGCAGCAGGTGCTCCGGTGGCACCAGGGGCTCGCGGTCCGCGGCGATGTCGGCGATGGCGGTGGCCACCAGGGCCCGGGCGAGGCCGGCCACGACGACGGTCTCGGCGGCCGTCGGGCCCACGTCGGCCACGCGGATCTCCACCGTCGGGTAGCGCGACGACGGCCGCGCCCACCACAGCACCATCGACGCGTCGAGCATCACGCCGGTCGCGACGAGCTCCCCGACGACCCGCTCGTAGTGGGCGGAGGAGTCCAGGTACGGCGCCGGGCCGAGGCTCGGCCAGCGTTCCAGGGCGATCCCGCGCCAGCTCGCGTGGCCGGTGTCGGCGCCCGCGCTGAACGGGGAGTTCGCGGTGAGGGCCTGCAGCGCCGGCAGCCAGGGCCGGATCGCGTTGCACACCTGGATGGCGAGCTCCCGGTCGGGCACGCCGACGTGGACGTGGAAGCCGCACAGGGCCGGGTCATGGGCGATGGGGCCGTAGTGGCGGGCGATCGCGCGGAAGCGCGGGGTGTCCACGACCTCGAGGTCGGGCTCGCCGACCGGGGTCGCGCCCACCGCGACGAGCCGCGCGCCGACGGACTCGGCGGCCGCCCCGGCGGCGGACCGGTTCTGCCGCAGCGTGCCCTGCAGCTCCCGCAGTCGCGTGCAGACCGGGCTCACCATCTCCAGCATGCTGCTGCGGAACTCGACCCGGCTGCGCTCGCGCAGGTCGGCCGGCAGGGCGTCGCGGGCGGCGGCGGCCAGCGGCGCGTTCTGCCACGAGTGCGGTTCGAGCAGGAGGAACTCCTCCTCGACGCCGACGGTCAGGGTGGGCTCGGCCAGGCTCCGGGCGACCTCGGCCGGGCTCAGGGCGGTCAGCGTCATCGGCTCGCCCCCGCCGGGCGCGTCGCGGTCAGCACGGCGATGGCGATGCGGTCGGCGTGGCGGTACGCGGGCTCCTGCAGGTTCTCGCCGTAGACGTCGGGGTCGATCTCGCGGTACGTCCAGCGCATCCCGGTGCCGGCCAGCCGCTCGGTCACCGCGTCGAGCAGCGGGTCGCGGCCGGCGGTGACGCCCGTGCCGCTCAGCAGCACCAGCGACCCGCCCGGGGCGAGGCGGTGCACGGCCGTGTCGAGCACCGCGAGGGGCAGGTCGTGGCCGTGCGGGCCGCCGCCGTCGCGGTAGGCGCGGCCCTCCGGGTCGATCATGAACGGCGGGTTGGACACGATGAGGTCGAAGGCGCCGGAGACGTTGGCGAGCAGGTCGCTGGCGCAGGCACGGACGTTGCCGAGCCCGGCCAGGGCGGCATTGACGCGGGCGTAGCGCAGCGCCGTCGGGTTGATGTCGACCGCGACCACCTCGGCGCCGGGGAGCCGCTTGGCGACCGCGACGGCGACGGCCCCGCTGCCGGTGCCGATGTCGGCGACCCGGGCCAGCGGTTCCGCCCGCTCGGCCGCGCGCTCGTGCAGGTGCGCGAGCACGGCGTCGACGGTGCGATGGGTGTCGGGGCCGAAGAACACCGCGTCGGGCCCGGCCGCCGGGAAGGCCGAGTGGACGAACAGCTCCCCGTCGTAGGCGGAGACCCGGATCGTGCTGTGCCAGCCGTCACGCTCGCACCGCAGCACACCGGCGGCGTCCAGCAGCGCCACGACGTCGGCGGGCAGGGCGGCGCGGTCGAACGGGCGGCTCCAGCCGAGCACGTCGGTGAGGCTGTGCCCGCGGGCGTTGCCGGGGCGCCGGTTGACCCGCTCGTGCGTGGCCGGCGTCACCGTCGTGAAGCGGTACCCGGCGGCCTTCAGGCGGTCCCCGAGCCGCCGCAGCGCCGCGTCGGCGTCCGGCGGGGCCACGATCGTGGAGGTCATGGCCTGCCGAGTTCCCCGAATTCTCATGCTTAACCGAAGTTTGCGCGGGAAGAGATCACCCATGCAGCTACCGCAGCCCCGCGGGCCGGTGTCGGCAGCCCTCGCCGACGCGCTCGCCGGTCACCCGCGTGACATCCCCCTCATCGAGCCGAGCGACGACGAGGACCTGCAGCTCGTGCTGCACATCGGCTACGAGCTGCACTACCGTGGCTTCGACGGCGTCGACGACGCGTGGGAGTGGCAGCCGTCGCGGATCGCGCTGCACCAGGCGGCCGAGCGCTGCTTCGAGGCCGAGCTGCGCCGGCTGGTGCCGATGCCCGATCCCGTGCCGCCCGCCGAGGTGCCGCGCGCGCTGGGCGCCGTCCTGGCGGCCGACGACGGGCCGCCGCTGTCGAAGTACCTCGCCGGCCGCGCCACGCTCGAGCAGTACCGCGAGTTCGTCAAGCACCGCTCGATCTACCACCAGCGCGAGGCCGATCCGCACACGTGGGCGATCCCGCGGCTCGGCGGGCGGGCGAAGGCGGCCCTGGTGGAGGTGCAGGCCGACGAGTACGGCGGCGGCCGCGTCGAGCGCATGCACGCCGAGCTGTTCCGGGGCACCATGCGCGAGCTCGGGCTCGACGACACGTACGGTGCCTACCTCGACGCCGCCCCGGCCGCCACCCTGGCGGTCAACAACCTCATGTCGCTGTTCGGCCTGCACCGGCGGCTGCTGGGGGCGATCCTGGGGCACCTGGCGATCTACGAGATGACCTCGTCGCTGCCCAACCGCCGCTACGGCAACGGGCTGCGCCGGCTCGGCTTCGGCCCGGCCGCCACCCGCTTCTACGACGAGCACGTCGAGGCCGACGCGGTGCACGAGCAGATCGCCGCGCACGACCTGTGCGGCTCCTACTGCGCCGACCGGCCGGAGCAGTCCTCGCTGGTGCTCTTCGGGGCCGCGTGCGCCCTCGCCCTCGACGCGCGCTTCGCCGGCCACCTGCTGACGCGCTGGGCGGCCGGCGAGTCCTCGCTGCGGGCTCAGGCCGACGCGATCGGCCGGCCGCTGGTCGGGGCGCTCGGGGCGTGAAATCCCACCACCTTGTGCGTACCGTCACAAAACGGCTTGATCGCCGACCGGCCGCACCGGCACAGCGCGACGGTCCGCCGTCCCGGGTCGATGACCTCTCCGTCCTGGGTCGTCAGCGTGAAGGTGCCGCGCAGCAGCAGCGGCCCGTCCTCGCAGGGCGTCACGGTGGCGATCTCATCCATACGGATGCTGTGCCCGCCTCACCCGCGGCCAAACGACGCCGCGCCGGGCGCCCGCCCGGGGCCACGGGCTAGCCCGGCCGTCAGGTTTCGCGGCCCCGGCCCGGGGCACCGGCCGCCGCGTGTCGCTGCGCTACCAGCCGTCCCTGGACGGGCTGCGGGCCGTCGCACTCGGCGGAGTCCTGCTGGCCCACGGGCTGCCCGGGGTGCTGCCCGGCGGGTTCCTGGGCGTCGACGTGTTCTTCGTGCTCTCCGGCTACCTGATCACGTCGCTGCTGCTCGCCGAGCACGACGCCACCGGCCGCATCCGGCTCGGCGCGTTCTGGCGGCGCCGCGCCCGGCGGCTGCTGCCCGCGCTCGTGCTCGTCGTCGCGTTCGTGGCGGTGGCCGGGCCGCGGCTGCTGCCCGCGCAGGACCCCGGGCCGCTGCGCCTCGACGCCCTCTCCGCGCTCACCTACTGGGCGAACTGGCGCATGATCTACCGCGGCGGCGACTACTTCACCCAGACCGCCGCCGCCTCGCCGCTGCAGCACACCTGGTCGCTCGGCATCGAGGAGCAGTTCTACCTGCTGTGGCCGCTGCTGCTCCTCGTCGCCTTCGCCCGGCCCCGCCCGCGCCGGTGGATCGGCGCCGGCTGCCTGCTCGGGGCGGCCGGGTCCGCGGTGGCGGCCGCGCTGCTCTACGACCCGCTCGCCCCGGACCGCGTCTACTTCGGCACCGACACCAGAGCGGGCGCCCTGCTCATCGGCGCCGCCCTCGCCGCGGCGCCTTCCGCGCTCCTCGGCCGCCGCTCGCTCGCGATCGCCGGGGCGCTGGTGCTCGTCGCGGCCGCGCTGCTCGTCCACGGTGACACCGCCGCGCTCTACCGGGGCGGCTTCGCCCTGGTCGCCCTCGCCGCCGCGGCGGTGGTCGCCGCACCCGCCCGCCTCCTCGCCGCCGCGCCGCTGCGCTGGGCCGGCCGGATCTCCTACGGCGGCTATCTGTGGCACTGGCCGCTGTTCGCCGTCCTCGACGCTGGCCGGACGGGGCTGACGGGGGCCGGGCTGTTCGCCGTGCGGGCCGCCGCCACGCTCGCCGCGGCCGCCGTGAGTTTCCACCTCGTCGAGCAGCCCATCCGCGGCCGGTCCGCGCGGCCGGCCATCGCCACGGCCACGGTGACGGCCGCCGTCGCCGCCCTCGCCGTCGCCCTCGCCGCCGCGGCCACCGGGCCCGGCCCGGCCGCGGTGCCGCCGGTCCCCGCCGCGCCCGCGGCGGTGACCGTGCCGGCCACGCCGGCCGCCCCGCCCACGACCCCGCCGGTCCGGCGGGCCGGGCGGCGCCCGGGGCCGCCGCGGGTGACCGTCATCGGCGACTCGGTGTCGTGGACCCTCGGCGCCTACTGGCCCGGCGTCCCCGAGTTCACGCTGAGCAACCAGGGCGTGCAGGGCTGCGGCATCGCGGTGCTGCCCGAGATCCGCTACGCCGGCGCCTTGCACACCAACCTGCCCTACTGCACCACGTGGGAGTCGCGCTGGGGCAGCTCCGTCGCCGCCGACGACCCGGACGTCGTGGTGATCCTGCTGGACCGCTGGGAGCTCATGGACCGCCGGCTCGACGGCCGCTGGACCCACGTCGGGGAGCCCGGCTACGACGCCTACCTCGCCGGCCAGCTCGGCCGCGCGATCGGCCTGGCCGCCGCGCACGGCGCCCGCGTCGCGCTGCTGAGCGCGCCGTACACCCACCGCGAGGAGCGCCCCGACGGCGGCCTGTGGCCGGAGGACGAGCCCGCGCGCGTCGACGCCTGGAACCGGCTGCTCGGCGCGGCCGCCGCGAACGACCCGGCCCACCCGGTCGTGCTGGACCTCAACCGGCTCCTGTGCCCGGCCGGCGCGTTCGCCTGGTCGGTGGGCGGCGTCCGGGTGCGCAGCGACGGGCTGCATCTCACCCCGGACGGCGTCCGCCAGGTCGTCGCCCCGTGGCTGGCCCCGCAGCTGGCCCGGCTCGCCGGCACGTGACGGACCCGGGCCGTGCCGGGTTCGCACCGGGCGCGCAACGCAGCATCGCGGACCGCGTGCCGAAGGTATGGCCGTGCAAGCGGTACGCAGTCGGCTGGCCTCGGCCTACCTCGCCCTCGCCGGGCTGATCCTGGCGGGGTTCCTGGTGGTGCCCGACGGCAGCCTGGCCCAGACGATATGGCAGGTCGCGTGCGGCTGGCTCGGCGCCGGGGCGATCGTCGTCGGCGTCCGGCGGCACCGGCCCGCCGCCCCGGCCGCGTGGTGGCTCGTCGCCGCCGGCGTGGCCGGCAACGCCAGTGGCATCGGCGTGGAGGCGATCCTCACCCGGACCATGGCGGACCCGGGCTTTCCCTCGTGGGCGGACGCGGCCTACCTGTCGCTGTACCCGTTCGCCGCGGCCGGCATGCTCCTGCTCATCCGGCGCCGCAGCCCGCTGCGCAACTGGTCCACCGTCGCCGACGCCGGGACGCTGACCACCGGCCTCGGCCTGCTCGCGTGGATCTTCATGGTGAAACCGGCGGCGTCCGACCCCGACATCGGGCTGCTCGGGCACGTCGTCAGCGTCGCCTACCCGGTCGGCGACATCGTGCTGCTGGCCATGACGGTGCGGCTGCTGCTCGACGGCGCGGCGCACAACACGTCGTTCCGGCTGCTCGGCACCGCCCTGATCGCCTTCCTCGCCGGGGACACCGCGTGGGTCGTGGTCAACCAGCTCGCCCTGGAGCCCGGCCCGATGGCGCACAAGCTGCTCGGCGTCGTGTACCTGGCCGGGTTCCTCGCCTTCGGCGCCACGGCGCTGCACCCGGGCGTGCGCACCATCGCCCGCCCGGCCCCGCCGCGGCCGGTGCGGCCCAGCCGGCGCATGCTCGCCGTGCTGGCCGCGACCTCGCTCGTCGGCCCCGCACTGCTGCTCACCGAGGCGCTGACCGGCGAGGTCACCGATGCCGTGGCCATAGCGCTCGGCTGCGCGGCGCTGTTCCTGCTCGTCGTGACCCGCATGTCGCAGCTGCTCACCCAGCTCGACGTGCAGTCGCAGAAGGTCCGCGAGCTCGCCGTCACCGACGAGCTCACGGGGCTGGCGAACCGGCGGGCCTGGAACGCCGAGGTGCCGCGCGCCGTCGAGCGCGCGCGCCGGGCCGGGACGCCGCTCGCCGTCGCGCTCGTCGACCTCGACCACTTCAAGCGGTTCAACGACAGCTACGGCCACCCCGCCGGCGACCGGCTGCTCAAGGAGGCGGCGGCCGCCTGGCAGCACCACCTGCGCGCGGCCGACCTGCTCGCCCGCTACGGCGGCGAGGAGTTCGTCGTGCTGCTGCCCGACACCTCGGCGGAGGAGGCCGGGCGCGTGCTGGAGCGCATGCGCGAGGCGACGCCGCTGGGCCAGACGTTCTCGGCGGGCATCGCGATGCTGGCCGGCGGCGAGGGCTCGGACGAGCTCGTCGCCCGGGCCGACGCCGCCCTCTACGCGGCCAAGCGGGCCGGGCGGGACCGGGTCGCGCTCGCGGCGGGCCGGGCGGGCTGACCGCGCGGGATCACTGCCCCTGCGGGCCGTGCACCTCGTCGAACACCGGCCGGTTGGAGCGGATGCGCGGCAGGCGGGTGAAGTTGTGCCGCGGTGGCGGGCAGCTGGTGGCCCACTCGAGGGAGTTGGTGTAGCCCCACGGGTCGTTGCCCTCCACGACCCGCCCGAAGCGGTACGAGGACCACAGGTTGTACAGCAGCGGCAGCATCGACACCCCGAGGATGAGCGCGCCGATGCTGGAGATGGTGTTGTACGTCGTGAAGCCGTCCGAGGGCAGGTAGTCCGCGTAGCGGCGGGGCATCCCGCGCGTGCCGAGCCAGTGCTGGACGAGGAACGTGGTGTGGAAGCCGGCGAAAGTCAGCCAGAAGTGCACCTTGCCGAGCCGCTCGTTCAGCATCCGGCCGGTGATCTTCGGGAACCAGAAGTAGAGCCCGCCGAACGCGGCGAAGACGATCGTGCCGAACAGCACGTAGTGCATGTGCGCGACGACGAAGTACGTGTCGCTGACGTGGAAGTCGACCGGCGGCGAGGCCAGCAGCACCCCGGACAGCCCGCCGAAGAGGAACGTCACGAGGAAGCCCAGCGACCACAGCATCGGGGTCTGGAACGTCAGCTGGCCGTGCCACATGGTGCCGATCCAGTTGAAGAACTTCACGCCGGTGGGGACGGCGATGAGGTACGACAGGAAGGAGAAGAACGGCAGGAGCACCTGCCCGGTGACGAACATGTGGTGCGCCCAGACCCCCATCGACAGGATGGCGATGGCGATCGTGGCCCCGACCAGGCCCTTGTAGCCGAAGACCGGCCGGCGCGAGAAGACCGGCAGGATCTCGGTCACGATGCCGAAGAACGGCAGGGCGACGATGTACACCTCCGGATGGCCGAAGAACCAGAACAGGTGCTGCCACAGCAACGCCCCGCCGACCGCCGGGTCGTAGACGTGCGCGCCGAGCTTGCGGTCGGCCTCCAGCACGAGCAGGGCCGCGGTGAGCACCGGGAACGCCATGAGCACCATGATCGCGGTGATGAAGATGTTCCAGGTCAGGATCGGCATCCGGAACATGGTCATGCCGGGCGCCCGCAGCGTGACCACGGTGGTGATCAGGTTGACGGCGCCGATGACCGTGCCGACGCCGGCCACCACCAGGCCCATCGTCCACAGGTCGCTGCCGACGCCGGGCGAGTTCGGCTCGCTGTTGAGCGGCGCGTAGGCGAACCAGCCGAAGTCGGCGGCCCCGCCCGGGCTCACGAACCCGCCGATGGTGATGAGGCCGCCGGTGAGGTACAGCCAGTACGCGAGCGCGTTGAGCCGCGGGAAGGACACGTCGGCGGCGCCGATCTGCAGCGGCACCAGGAAGTTGCCGAAGCCGAAGACCAGCGGCGTGGCGAACAGCAGCAGCATGATCGTGCCGTGCATCGTGAACAGCTGGTTGTACTGCTCGCTGGAGAGGAACTGCAGCCCCGGGCGCGCGAGCTCGGCCCGCATGAGCAGCGCCAGCACGCCGCCCAGCAGGAAGAAGCCGAACGACGTCACGAGGTACAGCACGCCGATCCGCTTGGCGTCCGTGGTCGCCAGCAGATCCACGACCCGGGAGCCGGGCAGGGTACGGCGGCGGGGCCCGGGCAGGTCGGGCGTGTGCACCGGATCGATCGGCAGCACCGCGCGGTCGGTCATCGGCCGTCTCCTTCGGATCCCGCCTCGACGGTCTCCTTCGCGCCGGCGTCGGCGCTCCCCCGCAGCGCCGGCCGGGCCGCGCCCACGCGCTGCATCCGCTTCGGCACCGCCCACCCGGTGTAGGGCAGCGGCAGGGCGTCGGCGGGGGCGAGCGGCTGCTCGATCTCGCGGTACTCCCCGTCGGGCATGCGGATGACCACGCCGGTCTCCAGCCCGTGCGCGAGCCGCCGGCGGTCCTGCTGCTGGAAGCCCAGGCACAGCCGGCGGGCGAGGTAGAACGCCAGCGGCGGCAGCAGCACCGCCCCGATGCGGCCCGCCCAGACCATCGCGTTGAGGCTGATGTGGAACTTGTCGGCGATGACGTCGTTGGCGGCCGACACGGTGAGCACCAGGTAGAACGTCACCGCCATGGCGCCGACCGCGGTGCGGGTGGGCGCGTCACGGGGCCGCTGCAGCAGGTTCTGGTAGCCCTCGCCGCGGTGGCGCCAGGCGTGGCCGAACGGATAGCCGATCGCGAGGACGGTCAGCAGCCCCGGCAGCACGACGCCGGGCCAGAAGACCGGGGACAGCGTGTAGCCGAAGCCGCGGATCTCCCACGGGGGCATGAGCCGCAGGCCGCCGTCGAGGAACATGACGTACCAGTCGGGCTGGCTCGCCGCGGAGACCACGGCGGCCTCGTAGGGCCCGAACAGCCACAGCGGGTTGATCTGCACGAGGCCGCCGAGCGCGGCGATCACGGCGAAGACGATGATCGCGAGCCCCGTGGAGCGCGCGGCGAAGCCCGGCACCATCCGCTCGCCGACGACGTTGGCGTTGGTGTGCCCGGGGCGGGGCCACTGGGTGTGCTTCTGCTTGACGATCAGGGCCAGGTGCACGCTGATGAGCGCGACGAGCACGCCGGGCACCAGCAGGACGTGGACGATGTACAGCCGCCCGATGATCAGCTCGCCCGGGAACTCGCCGCCGAACAGGGCGCTGGACACCCAGGTGCCGACGATGGGCAGCGCCTCCACGATGCTGCCGGCGATGCGCAGGCCCGTGCCCGACAGCCCGTCGTCGGGCAGGGAGTAGCCGGCGAACCCCTCGATGAACCCGAGCCAGAACATCAGGATGCCGATGACCCAGTTCGCCTCGCGCGGCTTGCGGAAGGCGCCGGTGAAGAAGATCCGGCCCATGTGCACGACGATCGCGGCCATGAACAGGTTCGCCGACCAGTGGTGCATCTGCCGCAGGAACAGCCCGCCGCGGGTGTCGAAGCTGATCCGCAGGGCGGAGTCGTAGGCGGCCGACATCGGCATCCCGCGCAGCGGCGTGTAGGAGCCGTCGTAGCGGACCTCGCGCATCGACGGATCGAAGAACAGCGCCAGCATGACGCCGGTCAGCACGAGCATGACGAAGGAGTACAGCGCCAGCTCACCGAGCATGAACGACCAGTGGTCCGGGAAGACCTTGTTCAGCATCCGCCGCAGGGGCGTGGCCAGCTGGAAGCGCTCGTCCGCCGCCCGGGCCACGCGCTCGACGCGGGCCGCCCGCCGGCTCACCGCGACTCCGGGGAGCCGGCGTAGAACTCGTACACCATGCCGGCGATGGCCAGCAGCGCGGCGACCACGGCGGTGCCCAGCAGCCACCATTGGCTCAGCGCGATCCCGACGGCGCCGGTGGCCACCGCGATCGCGATGCCGAACGGCCAGAAGCCGGGCGGGGCGAAGTACCCGACCGGGCCGGCCCCGTCGGCGATCTCGGCGTCCGCCCGGTCCTCGGGCCGCGGCGGCATCCGGCGGGCGACCAGCGCGAAGTAGCCCGCGCACAGCGTGTTCATCAGGCCCGACACGACCAGCGCGGTGCCGCCGGCCCACTCCGTGTGGCCGGCCGCGCCGCTGCCGGTCCACCACAGATAGACGGCCGCCGCGGCGAACATCAGCCCGGCGATGACCCCGAACACCTTCGCCTCCGTGCGCACCGCGCCCCCTCACCCGGACGGGCAGTCCGGCACCGCAGCGCCACCTATCCCACCGGGCGGGGTTCAAACACCCTCGCCGCGCACCGCCACCTTCCACGGCACCCCGTAGCGGTGGGCCCGGCGGATCTGCCGCCACGCCGCCACCACCTCCTCGGCGACGAGGAACGGCACGGTCAGCGAGATCGCCGCCGACAGCAGGCACAGGGTGCAGAAGGTGCCCACGACCAGGGCCTGCACCAGGACCAGGCCGATTGCCGTGAGCGCCATGGCGGCGGCGGTCAGGCCGAGCACCAGCACCAGCCACGGCCGGCGGCGCCAGCGGCGGGTGCCCCCGCTGAGCTCCAGCACCATCTCCAGCAGGTAGGCGGCGGCGCCGAGGGCCGCGTCGCGCACCGGCAGGGCCCGGGAGAACGCGGAGTCGAGCACGCGGACGCTGCCGTCGCCGAACCAGGGCTCCCAGGGGGCGCCGGCCACGCCGTACTGGAACAGGGCCAGCCGCAGCGACACCGCGAAGCCCAGCAACGCCAGCACCGCGACGATGATCCGCACCGGCCAGGCCGACGGGCCCTCGAAGGCGCGCCGCCACCACTCGGGCATCGAGCCCGCCTGCCGGATCATGAACCGGCCCCTCGTCGCCACCGGCGGGACGGAACGGGGCGCCACCGGCGCCCGGAGTCACTGCGCACCCGAGTCACCCTCTGCCGGTTCCCCGGCGCGGGCGGCTCACACATCGCGGGCGTTTGACCGTCCCGCGGCCGGGTACCGGGCCGGCCCTCGTCCGCGCCGATCCGGGCCCGGCCGGGAACCGGAGGCCGGCGCGGCGAGTCTCAGGTACGGGCGAGCCACCCACCCGGGCGATCACCCGGCCACCTTGCGGGGTCGGCCGGACCGGCGAACCCCGATGGCGGCGATCAAACTTCGCGCCGGCGGGGTACCAGACGGTCGCGGGGTCGCAGACGGTCGCGGGGTTCCGGACGGTCAAGGGGTCGTCAGCTCGACGGGAGGAGGTCCATCGCTTGCTCGACGAGTTCGCCGTGCGGGTCGACGGCGGCGCCGACGTGGCGACCGTCGCGGTCGTCGGCGTGCTCGACCTCGACACGGGCAACCGGCTCTTCGACGCCATCGCGGCCGTGCTCGGCCGCGACGGGCTGCGGCGGGTCGACGTGGACCTCGGGGCGGTGACGATGCTCGACGCGGCCGGGGTCGGCGTGCTGCTGGCCGCGCGCAACCGGGCCCGCACCGCCGGCGTCCGGTTGCGGGTGCGCAACCTCAGCGAGCCGGCCCGCGAGGTGCTCGAGATCGTCGGGCTGCTCGGCATCGCCGCCTGACGGGCACGAGGCGCCGACGAGCCGGCCGGACCCGGCCAGCACCACCCGGTTGCGGCCGCCGTCCTTGGCCGCGTAGAGCGCCTGGTCGGCCCGGCGGGCCAGATCCTCGATCGTGCCGGCGTCGTGCGGCAGACAGGCCGCCCCGACGGAGACGGTGACATCCGGCGCCGCGGCCATGCCCCGGTGCAGGCGCCCGGCGAACTCCTCCAGCTCCGGGCCGTCCAGGCCCCGGGCGAGCAGCGCGAACTCCTCGCCGCCGTAGCGGGCCACCACGTCGCCGGGCCGGGCCAGCGCCCGCATCCGGCGGGCCACCTCGGCCAGCACGCGGTCGCCGGCCTGGTGGCCGTACGTGTCGTTGATGCGCTTGAAGTGATCGACGTCGACCAGCAGGAAGCCGAGCGGGGTCCCGGTCCGGCGGCTGCGCTCGACCTCGGTGTGCAGCGCGGTCTCCAGGTACCGCCGGGTGCGCAGACCGGTGAGCCCGTCGGTGACGGCCATCGTGCGCTGCGTGCGGACCAGGCCGGCCATGCGGGCGAGCACGAGCAGGAACATGGTGATGCAGGCGGCGACGACCGCGGGCACGTGCAGCGCGGCGCCGCGGGCGTCCTGCACGGCGAGCACCACGGGCGCGACGATCGACGCCGCGGCGAGCACCGTCAGCCGGGCGCGGGTGGCGTCGGGCGCGGACACGGCGGACCGGTCGTCGATCCGGGCCATGGACGGGTGCAGGCCGGCCGCGGCCAGGAACAGCACCGCGAAGATCCAGACGCCGTCGACGAACGTGCCGTCGTACTCGCCCCGCAGCGCCTGCACCGAGTAGGTGGTGTCGCCGACGAGCACGAGGCTCAGCCAGGCGCCGAGCAGCCAGAACGAGGCCGGCCGCGCGCCCGTGCCGAGCATCAGCCGCACGCCGAAGGCGAGCAGCGCGAGGTCCATCACCGGGTAGGCGACGGTGACGGCCTGGGCGAGGCCGTCGGCTCCGGCGGCCATCGGCTGCACGAGGTACACCCAGCCGACCAGCCCGACGGCGACGGCCACCACCGCGGCGTCGATCGCGCTGGGCCCGTCCCAGCCCGGCGTGCGCCGGCGCACGAGCAGCAGCAGGCCGCTCGCGAGGCCGAGGTTGCCCGCGAGGTACAGCAGGTCGGCCCCGCTCGGGTACGGCATCTCGGTGGTGCGCCGGGACACGGCGAAGTACACCATGTCACCGGCGACCATCGCGGCCTGCCCGGCGGCCAGCAGCAGCCAGGGGCCGCGACCGGTGCGCCGGTGCCGCCGCGCCCCGGCGCACAGGGCCGCCACGGCCAGCACGGACGGGGTGGAGTACACCAGCTGGGTCCAGCCCGACTCGGAGCCGTCCAGATGGCCGATCAGGTAGTAGACGGTCGTGAGCACGGGGGCCAGCAACAGCGGCCACGACCACGCCGGAACTCGCATGGATCCAACCGTGCCGCACCGCCGTGACGATCCGGGGTGCGGGCCCGGTGCCCGAGCGTTGCCGCCGGCGGGCGGCCCGGTCAGGCGTCGCCCATGACCAGGCCCTCGATGGTGTGCTTCTGCTCGATCGGCACGAGCGTGTCGACCACGGCGCAGGCCAGGTGGTCGCGCACCACCGCGGGCAGGGCCGCGTGGTAGTCGCGGGTGACCGCCATCGCGTGCCGCTCGTCGTTGCCGGCCCCCGGCGCGTCCACGCCGAGCACCAGGACGGGCCGCGACGTGTCGGACACGTTCGCGGTGCCGCGGTGGATCGTCAGCGCGGAACGGGCCGAGATGTCGCCGCGGCGCGGGTACTTGCGCACCGCGCGCTCGAGGTAGCGCGGGTAATGGTCCTTCGGCGGGAACATGCCGTGCTCGAACGCCGGGTCGTCGTCGAACTGGGTGCCGGGGGCGATCTCGAACGGGCCCATCGCCTCGGTGGTGTCGACGCCGGTGAGGTTGAACGCGAGCGAGTTGAGCCGGCCGGTGTCGCGGGTGACCGGGGGCATGGGGAAGTCGCGGTGCCAGGGCTGGTCGACGGCGCCGGGGCCGGGCACGTCGAAGCCGAGCTCCACGATCTGGTACCGCGGGCCGAGCACGGCCTCGCAGACCGCCGTGACCCACGGGTGCGACGCCAGGTCGACGAAGCCGCGCAGCTGCTCGGGGTGGATCTCCACGTAGTAGCGGTTCGGGCCGCGGCCGACCGCGCCGCCGGGCCGGGCGAGCGCCTCTTCGAGGGCCGCTTCCATGTCCTCGCGCATCCGGTCCGCCCACTCGACCGGAAACGCCCCGCGGCACGCCGTGATGCCGTCGCGGTAGATCTCGTCGTAAGCCTGCATGCCCAAGAGTTTGCAACGTGGCATGCAACGTTGCAAGTGGTGCCGTACGATCGGCTGGTGGGAGCGAGCCTCAAGGACGTCGCCGAGCGGGCGGGCGTGTCGATCCGGACCGTGTCCAACGTCGTGAACGACTTCCCGCTCGTGGCCGCCGGCACCCGCGAGCGCGTCCAGCGGGCGATCGACGAGCTGCAGTACCGGCCCAACGCCGCCGCTCGCAGCCTGCGCGGCGGCCGCTCCGGCCTCGTCGGGCTGGTGCTGCCCGAGATCGCCTCGCCCTACTTCGGCGAGCTCGCCGCCCTGGTGACCCGGGCCGCGGAGCGCCGGTCGTGGACCGTGCTGGTCGAGCAGACCGACGGCGATCCCGAGCGCGAGCGGCGCCTGCTCGACGGCGGGCGGGCGCCGGGCGGCCAGGTCGTCGACGGGCTGCTCATCAGCCCCTGGGCGCTCAGCCCCGCCGACCTGCGCCCGCACCCGGGCGGCGCGCCCGTGGTGCTGCTCGGCGAGCAGGACGGCGGCGGCCTCTTCGACCGCGTCGCGATCGACAACGTCGCGGCGGCCGCGGACGTGACCCGCCACCTGCTCGCGACCGGCCGGCGCCGCATCGCCGTCGTCGGCCTGCAGCCGCACCTGGCCAACGGCACCGCGCAGCAGCGCCACCGCGGCTACCGGGCCGCGCTCGCCGAGGCCGGCGTCCGGCCCGATCCCGCGCTGGAGGTGCCGGTGCGGCGGCTGCACCGCGCGGACGGCGCCGCGGCGCTGACGGCGTTGCTGGACGACGGGCGGGACTTCGACGCGCTGTTCTGCTTCACCGACCAGCTCGCGCTCGGGGCGCTGCGCGCGGCCGGCGAGCGTGGCGTGCGGGTGCCGCAGGACGTGGCGCTGGCCGGGTTCGACGACATCGAGGACGGGCGGTTCAGCACGCCCTCGCTGACCACGGTCGCGCCGGACAAGGCGGCCATCGCCGAAGCGGCGCTCGACCGGCTCGCCGAGCGCCTCGGGCCGGGCCCGGCCGGACCGGCCCGCTCCGTGGTCGTCGCACACCGGCTCATCGGGCGGGAGAGCACGCGGGAGCGCTCCGTCTAACGCTCCCGCTGCCGCCGGGTCCGCCGCAGCACCGCTTCGGTGTCCGCGGCGACCCGGTCGATCTGCGCACCGAGGCCGGGGTGGCCGCCGAGGTGGCGCCGGACCGCGCCCAGCAGGTCGGGCAGCGCGCCGGCGTCGGCGTGCCCGAGCGCGTCGTGCAGCCGCCCCACGTCGTCGCCGGCCGCCGCCGGCAGGTCGGTCAGCCCGCTCACCTGACCCGCGATGCGGCGCAGGTCGGCGGCGTGGTCGTCGGCCCAGCGCGCCACCGCCCGGGCCCCCGCCCGGTGGTCGCGCTCGGCCCGGACCCGGCCGTCCTTGGTGTCCCCGGCCCGGGCGGAGGTCGCGGCGCGCAGGTAACGGCGCTCGGCGGCCTGCCGGCTGGCCACGCCCAGGGCCGGCGCGAGGGCCTGCCAGCTGACACCGGCTCGCCGCGCCGCCGCGACCAGCTCCGGCTCGACGCGCTCGAGCTCCGCCTGCGCGGCGCGCAGCAGGGCGAGCGCGTCGAGCACGGCCTCCGGTTCGGCCTCCTGCGACGCGAGCTCGGCGACGGCCAGCACGGTGGCCACGGCCGCGGCCACGTCCGACCGGATCACGGCCCACCCCCTGCGCATCGCTGCGATGTCATCACTTCTCCGTCATCGTTCCGTTGACGATTCGCTTGTCGTCGGAACGACGACATGCTACAAACAAGGTATCGCGCATTGACACATCAGTCGAGTGCAGGAGGTGCAGCATGTTGATGCGCAGCGAGCCCTTCACCGAGGTCCACCGGATCGCGCAGCAGCTGTTCGGGGCCCCGTCGACCGGCACGTGGTCACACCCCACGGCGATGCCCGTGGACGCCTACCGCAACGGCGACGAGTTCGTGGTCGTGTTCGACCTGCCGGGCGTGGACCAGGAGGCCATCGACATCAACGTCGAGCGCAACGTGCTGACCGTCCGCGCGGAGCGCCGGCCCCTCGACCTCGGCGAGAGTGCGCAGGTCACGCTGTCCGAGCGCCCGCTCGGGGTGTTCTCCCGGCAGATGTTCCTCGGCGACTCGCTCGACACCGACCACATCCGGGCGACGTACCACAACGGCGTGCTGGCCCTGCGGATCCCGATCACCGAGAAGGCCAAGCCGCGCAAGATCGCGGTCGGCGGCGCCGCCGCACCGGACCAGAAGGTGCTCAGCAGCTGACACGGACACGCACACCGCGCGCCGGCCGGGGGTCCCCCGGCCGGCGCGCGGTGTGCGCCGGGCACCGCGGCCGCGGCACGGCACAATGGTGGTGACGGGAGACGGTGCTCACATCGGCGACGGGTGCCGTCCGGCCACCGCGGGTCCGGGAGGATGTTCTGGTGATGCAGTCGCGTACGGAGCTCGTCGAGGACTTGATGGGTCGCTTCCCCCACGTGCCGAGGGAGGCGGTCATCAAGGAGGATCTCCTGCGCGGCGGCTTGGCCTTCGACGACTCGGCCCTCACCGACAACGAGGGCGGGGACGTCAAGCCGAAGTCGTACTTCATCTTCTCCTTCGACCACCGCACGCTGCCCGACCTGGGCACCGCCGCGCTGCGCCGCCCGCCGGAGGAGATCGTGCTCACCGGCGGGCCCTACGAGCTGCGCCGCACCGTGGTCTCCGTGCGGATCAACCCCGCCTCGCCCTATCGTGTGAAGACCGACGAGGACGGCCGCCTCCGGCTGCACCTGGACGACCGGCCCATCGCCGACATCGGGCTCCCGCCGATGCCCGACTACTACCGGCACACCCTCGCCAACGGCAAGTCCGTGATGGAGGTCGCGCCGACCATCCAGTGGGGCTACCTCATCTACCTGACGGCGTTCCGCGTGTGCCAGTACTTCGGCGCCAAGGAAGAGTGCCAGTACTGCGACATCAACCACAACTGGCGCCAGCACAAGGCGGCCGGGCGGCCGTACACGGGCGTCAAGCCGGTCGACGAGATCCTCGAGGCGCTGGCCATCATCGACAAGCACGACACCGAGCAGGCGTCGAAGGCCTACACGCTGACCGGCGGCAGCATCACCTCCCACGTGGGCGGCAAGGCCGAGGCCGACTTCTACGGGCAGTACGCCCAGGCGATCGAGGAGCGCTTCCCGGGCCGGTGGATCGGCAAGGTGGTCGCCCAGGCCCTGCCCCGCGCCGACGTGCAGCGGTTCAAGGACTACGGCATCCAGATCTACCACCCCAACTACGAGGTGTGGGACAAGCGCCTGTTCGAGCTGTACTGCCCCGGCAAGGAGCGCTACGTCGGCCGCGAGGAGTGGCACCGCCGAATCCTCGACTCCGCCGAGGTGTTCGGCCCCCGCAACGTCATCCCGAACTTCGTGGCCGGCGTGGAGATGGCCGCCCCGGCCGGATTCGCCACCGTCGACGAGGCGATCGCCTCCACCGCCGAGGGGCTGGAGTACTTCATGTCCCGCGGCATCACCCCGCGGTTCACCACGTGGTGCCCGGAGCCGACCACGCCGCTGGGCAAGGGCAACCCGCAGGGGGCGCCGCTGGAGTACCACGTCCGGCTGCTGGAGACCTACCGCGCCATCATGGAGGCCAACGGCCTGACGAGCCCGCCCGGCTACGGCCCGGCCGGCCCCGGCCGCGCGGTGTTCTCGGTGAGCTCGTTCATGGACAGCCTGCCGGCCGCGCCCGACGCCGCCTGAGTCGTCACCGCCGGCGGTCAATCACCCCGGGGCGGCCCCGGGGCGGCCCCGTCACGCGGTGCGGCGCAGCGCGAGGACCGCGATGTCGTCGTGCGGCACATGGTCGTCGAGCATCGCGGTCATGACGGTCGTGCACATGCTCTCCGCCCGCCCGATCTCGACCACGCCCGCGAGCCGGCCGAGCCCCACGGACAGGAGCTGGTCGCGCCGCTCGACCAGCCCGTCGGTGTAGAACACCAGCCCCGCGCCCACCGGCAGCGGCAGCTGCGTGGTGCCGCGGGGCGCGTCCGGGTAGGCGCCGAGCGGCAGGTCCGGCTTGACGGTCGTGAGCGAGCCGGCCGCGCCCGGCTCGGCGTAGACCGGCGGCAGGTGCCCGGCGTTGGACACCGTGACGCGATCCAGGCCCGGCGGGATGACCGCGTAGAGCGCGGTCGCCATGGCCCCGGGCTCGAAGCGCTGGATCTTGCGGTCGAGGCGGGTCAGGACATCGGCCGGATCGTCGGTCTCCAGCGCGTAGGCGCGCAGCGCGGAGCGGATCCGGCCCATCACGACCGCCGCGCGCAGCCCGTTGCCGGCCACGTCGCCGACCGCGAGACCGACGCACCCGGACGGCAGCTCGAACACGTCGTACCAGTCGCCGCCGACGCCGACCCGGGCGCCGGGCACGTACCGGACCGCGAGGTCGAGCCCGGCGATCTCCGGTGGCCGGCTCGGCAGCAGGCTGCGCTGCAGGGCGTGCGCGGCGGCCTGGTCGAGCCTCTGGATGCGGGCCTGGGTCGCGAGCGCGATCCGGTCGGCGACGAGCTGCAGCAGCTCGACGTCCGGCGCGCTGAACCGGCGCGGGGCGCGGGTGCCCACGTACAGCACCCCGATCACCCGCCCGCCGGTGATCATGGGCACGCCCAGCAGCGACACGATGCCCTCGGCGCGCAGGGCCGGGCTGTAGACGTTGGTGCCGTCGACGCGCCCGATCACCACCGGCCGCCCGCCGGCGGCGACCCGACCGGCGAACCCGACGCCGAGCGGCACCCGGATGCCCTGGTAGACCTCGCGCTCAAGGCCGCTCGCGGCGGTCGCGTGCAGCTCGGTGCCGGTCGCGTCCAGCAGCATCACGGCGGCGGTGTCGGCCTGCAGCAGCGCCCGGGCCCGCACGAGCAGCTCGTCGAGCAGGTCCTCGACCCGCAGCCGGGACAGCGCGGCGTCGGTGACCCGCTGCAGCCGGCGCAGCCGGCCGGCGCTGTCGGCCTCGTCGAGCAGGAGGGCGCTGTCGGGCTCGTCGAGCCGGCCGGCGCCGTCGGGCTCGTCGAGTCGGCCGGCGCTGTCGGCCTCGTCGTTCACGCCGAGCCTCCAGCGCCCCCGGCGAGGTGCTCGGCCACCCCCGTCAGCTCCAGCGCGCTCAGGACGATGCCGTGCGCCCCCGTGACCCGCAACTCGCGCCCGGCCGCGTCGGCGGCCCGGCGGCCGTGCACCAGCGTGCGGATGCCCGCCGAGTCCAGCAGCCGCACGTCGCGCAGGTCGACGACGAGCCGGCCGCCCGCGGGCAGCTCCGCGAGCGCGGCGCGGATCCGCTCCTCGAGCGCCGGCGCCGTCTGCAGATCGATGACCCCGGACGGGGTGATGGTGACACCGTCGGGAACCACAGACCCTCCTCCGGCCCATGCGGTATCGGTCGCCCCGATGATAGCCAGACAACCAGGTCGGCCCGCCCGGCCCGGCCGTCGTCGGTCACACCGTGCGGTCGAGGTCCGACGGGGTCCCGGGCTCGGCGGTCTTCGGCGCGGCCTTCGAGGCGGCGCGCTTGCGCGGCTTCGGCGCCGCGGTGCTCGTCGTGCTCGTCGTGCTCGTGGTCGTCGATCCGGGCGTCGGGGCCGCCGCTGTCGTCGAGGTTGCGGGCACCGCCCGCACCGGCGTGCTCGTCGGCCCGGGCGTCGCGACCGCCGCGGGCACCGCCTTCACCGGCTTGGCCGCCGCCGGGGCGGGCGCGCTGAACAGCTCCTGCACGGTCTGCACGGCCTGGCCGGCGGTCGGGTTGGCGCGCAGGCGGCCGGTGCTGGCCACGATCTGCTCGTACTTCTCCCGCCCGGCCCGCGCGCCGAGCACATAGCCGACGGCCGCGCCCGCGGCCAAGGTCAGCAGACGCATCTGTCTCTCCTCATCCCCGCCGGCGGCGGACTGCGTACACGATGACGATCACGGCGGCGGCCGCCCCCGCGAGCACGGCCCACGGCAGCGGGCGGCGCGCCTCGGCGGCGATGTCGGTGTCGTGGACGGCCCTGCGCACGGACGTCGCCGCGCCGGCGGCCCGGTTCGCCACGACGCTCGCCCCGCTGCCGGCCTTGTCGGCCACGACGCTCGCCGCGCTCCCGGCCTTGCCGGCCGCGGTGCGTGCCGCGGCGCTGACCCGCTGTTTGGCCTCGTCGGCCGCCGCGGCGACTGACGAGGCGACTGACGAGGCGGCGGTGGCGGCCGCTTCCTTGGCCCGGCCCTGCACGTCGGTCTTCGCCGCGAGCCGCTCGGTCGTCTCCGCGAGCCCGGACCGGGTGGCGGCGATCTCCGCCCGCAGCCGGTCCGCCTCGTCGCCCTGGGTGCTCATCCTCGTCGTCCTTCCCGCACCGCGGCCTTCACGGTGTCCACATCCGCGTGCACGCCGTCGACCGCCTGCTGCGGCACGGGCGGCGTGGCCTGCTGCAGCTCGCGCTTGCCCAGCAGCGCCGCGACCCCGGCCGCGGCCAGCACCACGACGAGCACGACGAGCACCGCGAGCCAGAGCGGCCAGACCAGATCGAGCAGGACCACGAGCAGCGTCAGCAGCAGCCCGACGGCGAACCAGGCGAGCACCGCGGCGGCGCCGAAGAGCCCGCCGCCGATCCCGGCCCGCTTGCCCTTCTCGACGAGCTCAACCTTCGCCAGCGCGAGTTCGTCGCGCACGAGGGTCGAGATCTGCTCCGCGGCCCGCCGGACGAGCTCGGCCGTCGACGCCTCATCAACCATTGCGGCAACCTCCCGGAATCGCCGTCAACATTCCCGTGCCATTCGGCGATCAAACGTCCGAATACGCCGATTCAGCGATCCAGGGCCAGCTCCAGCCACACGTCCTTGCCGTCGTCGGGATGGTCGCGCACGCCCCAGCGCGCGGCGAGCGCCTCGATCAGCAGCAGCCCGCGGCCGTGATCGACGTCGGGCGCGGGCGCCTGCACGGCCACCACCGGGGCGGGAACGTCGTCGTGGACGGAGATGCCCAGGACGCGGTCGGTGCAGTACACGTCGATGTACCCGACGCCGTCGGCGTGCAGCAGCGCGTTGGCGGTCAGCTCGGAGACGAGCAGCTCGACGTTGGCGCACAGCCGGGGGGTCGCGGGCCGGGCCAGCAGCCGGGGCAGGACGCCGAGCACCCACTCGCGGGCGGCGGAGGCGACGGACACGTCGCGGCCGTTGCGGGGCCGCCAGCGGACCGAGCGGCCTGCGGCCTTGCCGCCGTCCTCGTCGTGCATCAGACTCCCCCGCACATCGCTCGGGCCTCGCGTTAGGGGATACCCCGATATCGACGCGGCACACACAGGGCCGGGCCGGCGGGACGGATTCGCATCAGGCGAGGGGCAGCATCGCCCGGACCGCGTCGTACGACCACTCGACCAGCATCAGCGTGGCGTCGTCGGCCGGGGGCCCGGCGTAGTGCGACAGCGCCGCGTGGCAGAGCCGGCGCAGGGTCTCGGGGGCGGGGAGCCGGCCCGCGTCGCGCCGGACGAGCCCGGCGAGGCGGTCCACGCCGAAGGCGGCGCCGTCGCGGTCGCGCGCCTCGGTGATGCCGTCGGTGTAGAGCAGGACCCGGTCGCCGCGGCGCAGCGTCTCCTCGCCGACCTCCCGGCCCGAGTCGTCCAGCCCCAGCGGCAGCCGGCGGCCGCCGGTGAGCTCGTGCACGAGCCGGCCGTCCCGCACGAGCAGCGGCGGCGGGTGCCCGGCATTGACGTAGCGCATCCGGCCGCTGTCGAGGTCCAGATGGGCGAGCACCGCGGTGGTGAAGCGCAGCTCCGGCAGGTATGCCTCCAGCGCCCGGTCGGCCGCCCGGGCCAGCCCGTCCAGGTCGTCGCCCGCCCGCCGGGCCGCCCGGATCGCCGACATCACCACGGCCGTGCCGAGTCCGGCCCGCATCTCGTGCCCGGCGGTGTCGAAGATCGCGAAGAACAGCGACGGACCGTCCGCCGCGTAGTCGAACCCGTCGCCGCCGACCTCGTAGCAGGGCTCGAGGATCGCCGAGACCACCGCGCGGTGGCACACGAACGTCATGGGCGGCAGCAGCCGCCACAGCAGCTCCGAGGCCTCCGACATGCGCCGGACGCGCCGGACCTTGAGCAGGGCGTCACCGTACGGGATCTTGGTCGCGATCAGGTGCCCGACGAGCTGGCCGAACAGGTCGCAGCCGGCGAGAAACGCCTCGTCACCGAGGTCGATGTCCGCGTGGCCGGTGCCGCCGCGGACGGCCAGCTCCAGCACGCCGAGGCGTTCGGTGCCGTCGAGCAGGGGCATCCACAACCGCGCGGGGTGTCCGTCACCGGCCGGCACCGGCTCCCACGACACCGTCCTGAACACCCGGCCCGCGACCGTCTCATCGACCGGGATCGGCTCAGCGTCCCCCGTGTCCGGCCCGGGCACCGGGCGCAGCGTGCGCTGCTCCTGGTCGACGAGGTAGATCGTGGCCGTCAGCCCGAGCGGCCGCACGGCCGCCGCGACCTCGGCGGCCAGTTCGTCGGGCTGGGCCAGCCGGGTCCGCGCGAGCAGGTCGGCGATCGCCGCCCGCCAGGGCCACGACGCATCGGGAGTGCTCACCGGCCGACCTCCTTGCCCACCGCAGACGACAACATCACCACCATCTCGCACCCGCGTGCGGTCCGGCCACCGAGCGGCACGGATAAGCTCACGATCGTGCGATCCTCATTCCTCGGCGATGGCGGCAACCCCGCCGACACGGTGACGGTGCACGTGCTCGACGGCGATCCCGCCGTCGTCCGCGTGACCGGCCGGCTCCTGTTCGACACGCTGCGGCCGCTCGCCGACGCGCTGCAGGGCCTGACCCGCGCGAGCGGTTCCCGGATCGTCCTGGACCTCGCCGAGGTCCCGATGTGCGACTCCAGCGCACTGAACCTCCTGGTCCGCACCCGCTCGGCCGTGGACGGGACGGGCGGCTGGCTGCGGCTGGCCACCGTGCAGCCCATGGTCGCCAGCGTCCTGGAGATCACCAATCTGACGTGGATCCTGCCGGTCTTCGACACCGCCGAGGAGGCCGCCGCGCAGGACTGAGCCGCACGCAGCCGCCCTGGGCGGGGTCGCGCCGTCGAGCGGCAGCCCGCGCGGCCGGTGGTGACGTCCAGCGGCAGCCCGTCCGGCGCGGCCAGCACGCGCCGCCGGGTGCCCGGCTGATCGAGTCCGAGCGCCGGGTGCCAGAGCGGCTCCCGGCGGAGTGCGACCCGCTGTTCGGGTAGCGCCAAGTTCGTTTCCCCGGCCGCAACGGTGGTAGACGGCCCGGATGCGACAGTTTCGGATGGACCACAGCCGGGACCGCGGCGCCGATCCGCGGGCCCAGGCGACGCCGTCGATGGGCGGCACCGAGGCGACCACGAGCCGGCTCGTCGGCGCGGTGCGGCAGCTGGTGGCGGCGACGCCCGGGCTGCGCTGCGGCCCGGCCGCGGGCATGGTCGTGCCGGACGCGGCCGGCACGAAGCTCGACACCGTGCCGGTGGCCGCGTGAACGCGAACGTCACGGTCGTCGGGCAGCTCGCGCGGGATCTGGTGCTCGTGCTGGACAGTGTGCTGCCGGAGGTGGGCGCCTCCGGGGCGGTGCGGGAGCGGCGGGAGCAGCTCGGCGGCAAGGGCGCCAACCAGGCCGTGGCGCTCGCCCAGCTCGGGGCGCGGCCGACGCTCGTCGCGGTGGCCGGGGACGATCCGTTCGGGGACGTGCTGCTCGAGCAGGCCCGCGCCGACGGGATCGACGTCTCCGCCGTGGTGCGCCGGTCCGCGACGGCGACCGGGCTCATCGTCGAGGTGCTGCAGGAGCCGAACCGCTGGCGCTACCTGGAGCATCTCCCCGAGCCGGTGCTGCTGTCCGCGGGCGACGTCACGCAGGCCGATCGGGCCTTCGGAACGGCCGAGGCGGTGCTGGTGCAACTGCAACAGCCCGAGGAGGCCGTGCTGGCCGCGACTCGGCGGGCCGCGAACGCCGACGCCCTCGTGGTGCTCGACGGCGCCGCCCCGGACCGTGCCCGCGACGAGCTGCTCGCCCTCGCCGACGTCGTGCGGGCCGACGCGGTCGAGGCTCGCACGCTCACCGGCGCCGACTCCCCGCAACAGCTCGAGGTCGCGGCGGCCGACCTGGTGCGGGCCGGGCCCAGGGTGGCCGCGCTCGCGTTCGCCGAGGGCAACGTGTTCGCCTGGCGCGGCCCGGGCCCGAACGTCGAGACGCTCACGCTGCCCTTCGGCGACGAGAAGGTCGTCGACACCACGGGCGCCGGCGACGCGCTCGTCGCGGCCCTGACCGTGGCCCTCCTGCGCGGCGTGCCGGTGCCGGACGCGGCACGGTTCGCGGTGGCCGCGGCCGGGGCGACCGTCGGGCACCCGGGCGGCCGGCCCGCGCTGCTGGGCCTCGGGTGACCGCCCGAACCCGGCCCGGACTCGAGCTAGGTCCGGCGCAGGGCCAGCAGGGCGATGTCGTCGCCGGCCGGCTCGCCGTCGAGCATCGTGGCCATCACGCTCGTGCACAGCTCGTCCGGGCCCGTGGCGGTGACGGCCCCGGCCAGGCGGTGCAGGCCCTCGCCGATCGGCCGGGCCCGCCGCTCGACCAGGCCGTCGGTGTAGAACAGCAGCGTGCCGCCGACCGGCAGCGGGAACTCGGTGTTGTGCCGGGGCCGGCTGATGTGGGTGCCCAGCGGCAGGTTCGCGCGGACCGGGAGCAGGTGCGTGCGGGCGCCGGGCGCGGCCAGCATCGGCGGTGGGTGGCCCGCGACCGACAGGGCCATCGTGGCCAGCGTCGGGTCGATGACCGCGTAGATCGCCGTGGCCATCGCGCCCGGCTCGAAGCGGTGGATCTTGCGGTCGAGGCGGGTCAGGACGTCGGCGGGGTCGTCGGTCTCCAGGGCGTAGGCGCGCAGGGCCGAGCGGATGCGGCCCATCACGACGGCGGCGCGCAGCCCGTTGCCGGCCACGTCGCCGACGGCCACGCCGATGCCGCCCGAGGGCAGCTCGAACACGTCGTACCAGTCGCCGCCGACGCCGACCTGCGCGCCCGGCACATAGCGGACCGCGACCTCGAGGCCGGGGATGTCCGGCGGGCGGCTCGGCAGCAGGCTGCGCTGCAGGGCGTAGGCGGTCGCGCGGTCGAGGCTGTGCAGGCGGGCCTGGGTGGCGGGGGCGATCCGGTCGGCGATGAGCTGCAGCAGCTCGATGTCGGCGGGCGTGAACGCGCGCGGGGTGCGGGCGCCCACGTACAGCACGCCGATGACCCGCCCCGCGGTGATCATCGGCACGCCGAGCATGGAGGCCATGTGCTCGGCCACCAGGACCGGGCTCACCACCGTCGTCGCGTCGACCCGGTCGATCGCGACCGGCTCGGCGCTCGCCGCGACCGTGCCGGCGAACCCGCGGCCGAGGGGCACGCGGATGCCGAGGTTGACCTCGCGCTCGAGGCCGCTGGCGGCGGTGGCGACGAGGTCGCCGCTCTCCTCGTCGAGCAGCATGACGGTCGCGGTGTCGGCGTGCAGCAGGTCGCGGGCGCGCACGAGCAGCTCGTGGAGCATGTCCTCCACGCCGAGCTTGGACAGCGCGGCGTCGGTGACCAGCTGCAGGCGCCGCAGCTGCTCCCGGCTGTCGTGCGGGTCCGTCATGCGCCGACGTCCTCGGCCACGACCTCGACCGCCGCGAGCTGGTCCAGGCCGCTGAAGGTCAGCAGCGCCTCGTTGAGCGGGCTGATGCGGATGTCGAGCCGCTCGGCGTGCGCGAACAGGGTCGCCAGCGCGGCGCTGTCGAGGTATTCGACCCGCGTCAGGTCGACCAGGAGCCGCGCGGACCCGTCGCCGAGCGCGTCGCGCAGCCGGGTCGCGAACTCGGCCGCGTTGGTGAGGTCGATCTCGCCGACGGCGCTGAGCCGGGCGACACCGTCGACCGCACGACCTGTGGTGATGTGCAGCGGAGTGGTCATGGCGTGATCCTCGTGGACATCTCGACGGTGGTTCCGGTGGCGGTGGTCCGCAGATCGACGTGCTGCATCAGGGCTCGCATGAGCTTGATGCCGTGGCCGCGGTTCGGGTCGGGTTCGCTGCGCTCGGGCCGCCAGCTGCCGTTGTCGGTGATGGTCAGGTGCAGGTCGCTGCCCATCGCCCGGACCAGCAGCCGCACCCAGCCCTGCCCCTCGCGGTGCCCGTGCTCGATGGCGTTCGCGCACGCCTCGCCCGCGGCGACGAGCACCTGCTGGGCCAGGTGGGTGCCGATGCCGGCCCGGCCCATCCAGCGGCGCAGCGCGGCCCGGGTCGGGGCCAGCTCGCTGCTCTTGGCCTCGAAGGACAGGTCCAGGGGGGCCGGGTGGCGGTACAGCAGCATGGCCACGTCGTCGCTGGCCCCCTCGTCGCCGATCATCTGCTCCAGCACCCGGTCGGCGAGCTCGTCCACGGGCAGGGCCCGGTGCGACTGCACGGCGTCGGCGGCGTTGCCGATGCCGACGGTCAGCGGGCGCCGCCGGCGTTCGACCAGCCCGTCGGTGTAGACCAGCAGCACCCCGCGCGGGGGCACCGTGACGCTCGCCTCGGCGCGGACCTCGCCGCGCGGGACGCCGATCGGCAGGCCCCGGGCCGCCATGAGCAGCTCGCTCTGCCCGTCCGGCAGCGCGAGGATCGCGGGCGGGTGGCCGGCGCTGGCGTAGACCAGCCCGCCGTCCTCGGGGTCGAGGATGGCGCAGAACGCCGTCGTGCACACGGCCCCCGGCAGCAGGGCCGCGAACCGGTCGAGCGCGACGAGCACCTGGCCCGGCCCGGTCGCCTGCAGCAGCAGGGCGCGGGCCGCGCTGCGCAGCTGGCCCATGACGGTGGCGGCCTCCAGCCCGCGCCCGACGCAGTCGCCGACCATGATGCCGATGCGCCCGTCGGGCAGGTCGACGGCGTCGTACCAGTCGCCGCCGACCTCCAGCGGGCGGGTCGCCGGCTGGTAGCGCACCGCGAACCCGTCCGGGAGCAGGACCGGGCCGAGGATGGAGCGCTGCAGCGTGACCGCGACCTCGCGCTCCTGGTCGAACGCGTAGGCCCGGTGCAGGGCCTGGGCCACCGACCCGCACAGCAGCAACAGCAGCGTCTGGTCCTCGGTGCCGAAGCCGCGGGCCGGGTCGAGCGCGATCCGGATGCCGACCGCCCCGAGCGGCGAGTCGAAGCTCGTGCCCGCGCCGACCGGGCGGCCGCCGGCCCCCATCTCGATGAGAATCCGCGAATGGCCGAGGTCGAGCAGGCCGTCGAGCACCGCGGGCGCCTGGGCCTCGCCGGCCGCGTCGAACACGGTGAGGGTGCCGGCCCGGGCGGTCACCCCGGTGGCGTGCCACTGGCGGCGCAGCTGCCCGACGGCCGCCCGCAGCACCTCGGGCACGGTCCGGGCGTCGGCGAGCCGCTCGTTCATGGCGTTCAGGGCCGTCTCGCGCTGGGCGGCGGAGCGCTCGGTGGTGATGTCGCGCAGGGTGCCGACGAGCATCGTGGAGCCGGCGTCGTCGTGCACCGAGTTGATCGTGACCGCGGACCAGAGCCGGTGCCCGTCGCGGTGCTGCAGCGGCAGGACCATGTTGCCTTGCCGGCCCGCGACGACGCGCCGGTACTGCTCCACGACCTCCGCATGCGCGGCCGGGTCGGCCTGCGCGTCGGGCCACCACGGGTGCGGCGCCGGGTATGGGACCCCGTCGGCCGGGTAGCCGAGGATGTCGGCGAAGGCGGCGTTGACCTCGACGATCGCGCCGTCCTCGTCGGCGACGAAGAACCCCTCCTGCAGCGAGTCGATGAGCGCGGTCCGCCACCGGGCGTGGTGGTTGCGCAGCCGCGCGAGATCGACGTTGGCCCGGACCCGGGCCAGCAGCTCCTGGGCCGCGAACGGCTTGACCAGGTAGTCGTCGGCGCCGGCGGAGAGCCCCTCGACCGCCGCCTCCTGCCCGGCCCGCGCCGAGAGCAGCATGACCGGCACGCCGGCGGTGCGCGGGTCGGCCCGCAGCGCGGCGACGAGGGTCAGGCCGTCGATGCCCGGCATCATCACGTCGGAGACGATCAGGTCCGGCGGCTGGGCCCGGGCGGCGGCCAGGGCGGCGGTGCCGTCCGCCACGGTCGTCACGTCATACCCGGGGTTGAGCAGCCGGCGCAGGTAGTCGCGCATGTCGGCGTTGTCGTCGGCGACGAGCACCCGGGCGCGGGGCCCCTCGCCGGACACCGCGGGCACCACCGGACCGGCGGCCGGGGCGTCCTCCTCGGCGCCGGGCAGCCAGCGCAGTGCCTCGCGGACGAACGGCTCGGCCGTCTCCGTGGCGGTGTCGCTGCCCGTCGCCGCCGCGAGCTGGTCGGGCGGCAGGTGCGCGCTGCCGAACGGCAGCCGGATGGTGAACGTGGTCCCGGCGCCGGGGGTGCTCGCGGCCTCGATGGTGCCGCCGTGCAGGGTCACCAGCTCCTGCACCAGGGCCAGGCCGATGCCGCTGCCCTCGTTGGATCGGGCGCGGGCGGTGGCGATGCGGTGGAACCGCTCGAACAGCCGGGGCATCTCCTCGGCGGCCACCCCGATGCCGGTGTCGGCGACGGTCACCACCGCCTGGGCGCCCACGGCCGCGACCGCGACGCGGATGCCGCCGTCGAACGTGAACTTCAGCGCGTTGCTGAGCAGGTTCAGGACGATCTTCTCCCACAGGCCGCGGTCGAGGTACACCGGCTGGGGCAGCGGCGGGCAGTCGACGTCGAACGCGAGCCCGGCCCGCTCGACCGCGGCCCGGAAGACGCTGGCCAGCTCGGCGGTGAACAGCGGCAGGTCGACGGGCTCGTAGCGGGCCTGCATCCGGCCGGCCTCGATGCGGGAGAAGTCGAGCAGCGTGTTGACGAGCTTGCCCAGCCGCAGGCCGTTGCGGTGGATGACCTCGACCTCGTCGCGGGCGCGCTGGTCGCCGGGCGGGAGGCGGTCGCGCAGCTCCTGGACCGGGCCCATGATGAGGCTGAGCGGGGTGCGGAACTCGTGGCTGATGTTGGAGAAGAACGTGGTCTTGGCCCGGTCGAGCTCGGCGAGCTCCTCGGCGCGCCGCTGCTGGGCCTGGTAGCTGCGGGCGCTGGCGATGCCGGTCGACACGTGCCCGGCGGCGAGCTCGAGGAACCCGCGGTACCCCTCGTCGAGCAGGCGGTACCGGTTCAGGCCGGCGACGAGGAAGCCGTACGGCGTCGTGCCCTGTTGCAGCAGCGGCAGCAGCAGCGCGTGGGTCGGCGGCTCGGCCCACGCGCCGGTCGGCAGCCCCTCGAAGCCGCTCAGGTCGATCGGCGCCGGCGAGCCCGAGATCGGCCACGGACCGGTGCTCTGCCCGGTGGCGATGCGCTCCGGCGCGGCCGGGTGCCCCGGGGCGAGCCCGGTCGCGGCGGCCAGCCTGGCGCCGCCGTCCTCGTCGAGCAGGTAGGTCAGCGTGAAGGGCAGGTCGCGGCCGTTGCGCCCGAGCTGCTCGGCGGCGAAGGCGAGCATCTCCGCCTCGGTGCGCACCACGCTCGGGTCGGACCCGAGGTCACGCAGCGTGGCCATCCGGCGCTCGCCGATGACGCGCTCGGTGTCCTCGTTCACCACGCACAACATGCCGGCGAGCGCGCCGTGGTCGTCGTGCAGAGGACTGTACGAGAAGGTGTGGTACGACTCCTCGCGGTACCCGGACCGCTCGACGAAGAGCAGCAGCCCCTCGTCCCACGTGGCGTTCCCGGTGGCCAGGACGGACTCGATGCGCGGCCCGATCTCGCCCCAGATCTCCGCCCAGACCTCGGGGGCCGGGCGCCCGAGCGCCCACGGGTACTTGCGGCCGAGCGTGTCACGGCGGTATGCGGCATTGCAGAAGAACGTGAGCTGCGGCCCCCACGCCATCCACATCGGAAAGCGCGAGGACAGCAGGATGCTGACCGCGGTGCGCAGGCTCTGCGGCCACCCGCTCGGCGGCCCGAGCGGCGTCGCCGCCCAGTCCACCGCGGCGAGGTCCCGGCCGACCTCGGCATCCACGGCAAACACGTCCACGCCGTCGGGATGCCTCCCCTCGGACATACCGCCCCCTCGCTCCGCTCGCGCCACGATCGTTTCGTTACCCAAAGGCCTACCAGAACTCGCGTGCGGCCGCTTGGTTCGACGTGGCCGGGATGGGACATTGCACCGTGCCCGGGGGATGCCCGCGTCGGCGTGCGCCGATGGGGCTACGATGGGTGCCGCCCTGAGCCCGGGGGTCAGGCGGTCGTGGCCGTATGCGGCTGAGGTAGCCGCCGCGCCGCCCAGCATAACGACACCGATGGATTCGCCGCCGGCCCCGGCATCAGCCCGGCCGCGCCCCGACGAACTCCAGGCCGCGCCCCCACGCCAGCTCGCTCGCGGCCTCGTCGTGCTCGGGCGTCCCCGGGCATCAGGGCATCAGGGCATCAGGGCATCAGGACGATCCTGCCGGGCGCGTGGCGGGTCTCGCTCAGCTCGTGCGCCGCGGCCGCCTCGGTCAGCGGGAACCGCGCCGCGACCGGGATGCGCAGGCGCCCCGACGCGGCCAGATCCACGGCCAGCGGCAGGGCGTGCGCCGCCAGGGGGTCCGGGCGGGACATCAGCACGCCGTGGGTCGCGGCGGTCAGGTCGGCGATGGTGACCACCCGCGACGGGGCGCCCGCGACCGCGATCAGCTCCGGCAGGGTGCCGCCCGCGCAGTCGAGCACCGCGTCCACGCCGCCCGGGGCCAGGGCCCGCACGCGGTCGCGCAGGCCCGGGCCGTACGCCGTCGGGATCGCGCCCAGGGAGGACAGCAAGGCGTGGGCGGCCGCGCGGGCGGTGCCGATGACCGTCGCGCCCCGGGCCACCGCCAGCTGGGTCGCGACCGAGCCCACGCCGCCCGCCGCGCCGTGCACCAGGATCGTTTGGCCCCGAACGAGGCCGAGGTGGTCCAGGACCCGGGTCGAGGTCTCCGCGGGACCGGCGGCGCCGCCCGCCTCGGCCCAGCTCCACGACGGGGGTTTCGGGGCCCAGGCGACGAGGACGGCATGGTCGGCGTTGGCGCCCCGGGAGGCCGGCGCGACCCAGCCGAACACCTCGTCGCCGAGCGCCGTGCCCGTCACGCCGGGGCCGAGCTCGTCGACCACGCCGGCCGCGTCGAAGCCGGTTCGGAACGGCAACCGGGTCGCGACGGCGTCGCGCAGGGCGCCCGAGCGGATGCGGGTCTCGCCGGTCGACAGGCCCGACGCGCGCACGGCGACGCGCACCTCGCCGGGGCCGGGGTGCGGCGCGGGAACCTCGGCGACGTGGACGACCCCGGGCGGGCCGAAGGACGCGAACTGGACGGCTCTCATGGGCCGGACCGTAACGGAACACCCCGTCCGGTTGGCTAAACTGAGAGCGGTGACGGCGCAAGTGAGACAGCGCTCGGACGCGCGCGACAACCGGGCCCGCATCCTGGCCGTCGCGCGGGCGGCGTTCGCGGCCGATGGGCTCGACGTGCCCATGCGCGAGATCGCGCGGCGGGCCGAGGTCGGGGCGGCTACGGTGCACCGGCACTTCCCGACCAAGGAGGCGCTGTTCGCCGCGGCGTTCGCCGAGCCGATGGCGCTGTGCTCGGCCGTGGTCGAGCGGGGGCTGGCCGAGGCCGACCCGTGGCTCGGGTTCTGCCACGTGATCGAGGAGCTGATGCGGCTGCACGCGCTCGATCGCGGCCTCTCGCGCACGTTCACCTCGCGGCTGCCACGGGCCGTGGAGCGTCTGCGGGCCGACCGCGACCGGACGGTACGGCTGCTGCTGCGGCTCATCGCCGACGCCAAGGCGTCCGGGCACCTGCGGCCCGACCTCGAGCTCGAGGACGTCATCGTGGCGCTGATGGCCAACGAGGGCATCCGCGCCGAGTCGCCCGCGCTGCGCTCGGCGGCGTCGCGGCGGTTCGCGGCGCTGATGGTCGAGTCGTTCCGGGCCCGGCCCGGCGCGGCCCCGCTGCCCCCGCTCGCCCGCCTTTCTTAGCCGCTTCTTATCGCCAGGACGGTGGATTTCTCACGCCCGTGCCGTTTGCTGCGTGCATCAGCAGCGACAGCCGTGGGAGGCACGCCATGACCAGTACCACCGCCCGTCCCGGCACCTCGTGGAAGTCCACCCTCGCCGCCGCCGGCATCGCCGCGGCCGGGGGGTTCGTCGTCAACAGCGTCATCGCGCTGGCCGGCCGGGGCCTGCTCGACGCGCCGGCCGAGTTCATGCCGCTGCAGCCGCAGGTGTACGGCATGCTGACCCTCGTCGGCGCGCTCGCCGGCGCCGTCGGCTGGCACCTGGTCGCGACCCGCTCGGGCGACGCCGGCCGCCTGCTGCGCGTCCTCGTGCCCGTGGTGCTCGTGCTGTCCTGGATCCCGGACGTGGTCCTGCTCGTGACCAGGTCGCAGCCGGGCACCACGACCGCCGGCGTCCTCTGCCTGATGCTCATGCACCTGGGCGTGGCGGCGGCCGCCGTCCCCGCGTACCGGCGGCTCATCCCGCCGCGGTCCTGACCGCCGCGCCCGCCCCGGGCCGGCTCATCGCAGCACCGCCGCCAGCGTGAGGGTCATGGTCAGCCCGCCGCCGGGGGTCGGCTCCGGGGCCAGGGTGCCGCCCATCGCCTCGGCCAGGCCGCGGGACAGCGCCAGGCCGAGGCCCACGCCGGTGGAGTTGTCGCGGTCGCCGAGGCGCTGGAACGGCTGGAACACGCGCTCCTGGTCTGACTCGGCCAGGCCCGGGCCGTGGTCGACGACGCGGATCTCGATGCGCTCGGCGTGGGCGCTCGCGCCGAGCGACGGCGGGCGGCCGGGCGGGCTGTGGCGCAGGGCGTTGGCGAGCAGGTTGACCAGGATGCGCTCCAGCAGGGCCGGATCGGCGATCACCTCCGGCAGCTCCTCGGGCACGGTGATCGCCACGGCGGCGTCGAGGTCGTCGGCGGCGCGGGGCAGGGCGTCGGCCAGGTCGACCGGCTCCAGCGTCATCGCGAGGGCACCGGCCTGCAGCCGCGACATGTCGAGCAGGTTCTCGACCAGGCGCGTGAGGCGGTCCAGCGCCTCCTCCGCGGTGGCCAGCAGCTCCGCGGTGTCCTCGGGCGAGAAGTCGACGTCGGGGCTGCGCAGGCTGCCGACCGCCACCTTGGCCGCGGCCAGCGGGGTGCGCAGGTCGTGGCTGACCGCGGAGAGCAGGGCGGTGCGCAGGCGGTCCACCTCGGCCAGGGTGCCGGCCTCGGCCGCCTGCTCGCCGAGGCGGCGCTGGCGCAGCGCGATCGCGGCGTGCGCGGCGAACGCCTCGACCAGGCGGCGGGCGGCCGCGGGCAGCGCGTGCCCGCGCAGCACCAGGGCCACGTTCTCCTCGACCGGCACCTCGGTCTCGCCGTCGGCCGGCGACATGCACGGCGTTTCGCCGACCCAGGCGGCCACCTGCCACGGCGCGTGCGGCGAGTCGCGCTCCAGCAGCGTGACGCAGGCGAGGCCGAAGGACTCCCGCACCCGCTCCAGCAGCGCCTCGAGCGGGTTGGCGCCGTGCAGGACGCTGCCGGCGAGCGTCGCGAGGGTCTGGGCCTCGGCCGAGGCGCGGGCGGCGTCGCGGGCGCGGCGGGCGGCGCCGTCGACGACGCTGGCCACGGCGACGGCGACCCCGACGAAGGCCACGAGCGCGAAGACGTTCTCGTGCTCGGCCACCGTGAGCCGGTTCAGCGGGGGCGTGAAGTACCAGTTCAGCAGCATGAACCCGCCCACCGCGCAGATGAGCGCCGGCAGCAGCCCGCCCACGAGCGCGGCCCCGACGGCCAGGGCGAGGTAGGCGAGGATGTCGCTGGGCAGGGACATGTCGCCGCGCAGGCCGTCGAGGAGGGCGGTCAGCAGCGGCAGGCCGAGCGCGGCGAGCAGCAGCCCGGCGAGGCGCCGGCGCCGGTCGAGGCCGCCGGGGCTGCGGGCGCGCAACCCGAAGCGGCGCGCCTCCTCGTGGGTGACGAGGTGCACGTCGATGGCGCCGGACTCGGCGGTGGTGGTGACGCCCACGCCGGGCGAGAAGACCTGGGCGAGGCGGCCGCGGCGGCTGGCCCCGAGGACGAGCTGGGTGGCGTTGACGCCGCGGGCGAAGTCGAGCAGCGCGCCCGGCACGTCGGCGCCGAGGACCTGGTGGTACGTCCCGCCGAGGGACTCCACGAGCAGCCGCTGGCGCGTGAGGTTGGCCGGGTCCGCGCCGGCGAGCCCGTCGCCGCGCACGACGTGGACGGCCAGGAGGTCGGCGCCCTTCGTGCGGGCGGCGACGCGGGCGGCCCGGCGCACCAGCGTGTCGCCCTCCGGGCCGCCGGTGAGCGCCACGACGACGCGCTCGCGGGTCTCCCACGTCTTGTCGATGCCGTGGTCGGCCCGGTAGCGGTCGAGCTGGTCGTCGACCTTGTCGGCCAGCCACAGCAGGGCCAGCTCGCGCAGGGCGGTGAGGTTGCCGACGCGGAAGTAGTTGCCCAGCGCCGCGTCGATCTTCTCGGGCCGGTAGACGTTGCCGTGGGCCATCCGGCGGCGCAGCGCCTCCGGGGTCATGTCGACGAGCTCGATCTGCTCGGCCCGGCGGACCACGGCATCGGGCGTCGTCTCGCGCTGCGGCACGCCGGTGATCGACTCGACGACGTCGTTGAGCGACTCCAGGTGCTGCACGTTGACCGTGGTGAGCACGTCGATGCCGGCCGCCAGGAGCCGCTCGATGTCCTGCCACCGTTTGGCGTTCTCGCTGCCCGGCACGTTGGTGTGGGCCATCTCGTCGACGAGCGCGACCTCGGGGTGGCGGGCCAGCAGCGCGTCGAGGTCGAGCTCCGTGAACTCCGCGCCGCGGTACGTCAGGTGCCGGCGGGGCAGCACCTCGAGCCCGGCGAGCATCGCCTCGGTGAAGGGGCGGCCGTGGGTCTCCACGAACCCGACGACGACGTCGGTGCCGCGGGCGAGGCGCCGCCGCCCCTCCTCCAGCATCTTGTAGGTCTTGCCGACGCCCGGGGCCGCACCCAGGTACACCCGCAGCATCCCGCGCGCCGTCATGTCAGCTCCGATCGAGAGCGAGGTTGAGCTCGAGCACGTTCACGGCCGGTTCCCCGATGAACCCGAGCGTACGGCCGTCGGTGTGCTCGGCGACGAGCCGGCGCACGTCGGCCTCGGGCCGGCCGCGCGCCGCCGCCACCCGCCTGATCTGCAGGTCGGCGTAGGCGACGCTGATGTGCGGGTCGAGGCCGCTGCCGCTGGCGGTGACCGCGTCGGCCGGCACCGCCGGGGTCGCGGGGGCGTCGCCGCGGATCGGGGTCCGCACGCCGCCGCCGTAGTCCTCGCCCTCCTTCGCGCACTCGACGGGCCTGCCCTCGTACGAGCGCACGAACGGCGTGGCCGGGCACGTCTGGTAGAGGCTCACGGCGTGGTCGGGGTACACGGCCAGGACGGCGGCGTGGCCGTCGGGGGTGCAGAAGGGCCGGGCGCCGTCCACGCCCTCGAGCTCGCCGACGGCCCGGCTGCGGCCGCAGACCTCGTCGAGGAGCTTCGTGTTCTCGGGCCCCAGGTTGCTGGCCGAGGTCGAGGTCGGGTCGTAGCCGTTGCCGGCGGCGGAGGGGCGGGACTGGAAGTACTGCTTGAGCGGGTTGCCCTTGTCGTCGGTGAAGGACTGTCCGACCAGGGCGCTGCCGACCGGTTTGCCGTCGCGGTCGATCAGCGAGCCGCCGGCGGGGCCGGACAGGCCGGGAAGGTGGGCGACGGCGACCATGAGCAGCGGGTAGGCCAGGCCGAGCACGATGGTCAGCACGACCAGGGCGCGCAGGGCGGCGAGGTGCTGGGCGAGCCAGGCGGGCAGGCGCATCAGGAGATCCCCGGGATGGTCATGATGATGAGGTCGATGAGCTTGATGCCGATGAAGGGCACGATCACGCCGCCGGCGCCGTAGACGACCAGGTTGCGGCGCAGCATCGAGTCGGCCGAGCCGGGCCGGTACCGCACGCCGCGCAGGGCGAGCGGGATCAGCGCGACGATGACGAGGGCGTTGAAGATGACCGCGGACAGGATCGCCGAGGCCGGCGAGTGCAGCCGCATGACGTTCAGCGTGTCCAGGCCCGGGTAGAGGGCCGCGAACATCGCCGGGATGATGGCGAAGTACTTGGCGATGTCGTTGGCGATGGAGAAGGTGGTCAGCGCGCCGCGGGTGATGAGCAGCTGCTTGCCGATCTCCACGATCTCGATGAGCTTCGTCGGGTCGGAGTCGAGGTCGACCATGTTGCCGGCCTCCTTCGCCGCCGACGTGCCGGTGTTCATCGCCACCCCGACGTCGGCCTGGGCCAGGGCCGGGGCGTCGTTCGTGCCGTCGCCGGTCATCGCGACGAGCTTGCCGCCCTCCTGCTCGCGCTTGATGAGGGCCATCTTGTCCTCGGGGGTGGCCTCGGCGAGGAAGTCGTCGACGCCGGCCTCCGCCGCGATCGCCCTGGCCGTCAGCGGGTTGTCGCCGGTGATCATGACGGTGCGGATGCCCATGCGGCGCATCGCGTCGAACCGCTCCCGCATGCCCTGCTTCACGACGTCCTTGAGGTGGATGACGCCGAGGGTCCGGGCCGGCTCGCCCGCGGTCCGCGAGGCGACGACGAGCGGCGTGCCGCCGGAGGAGGAGACGGCGTCGACGATCGAGCCGACCTCGTTCGTCGGGTGCCCGCCGTGGTCGCGGACCCACTTCATCACCGCGATCGCGGCGCCCTTGCGGATCTCGCGGCCGTCGACGTCGACGCCGGACATGCGGGTCTGGGCGGTGAACGGCACCCACGCGGCGCCGGTGACCTCGCGCTCGCGCAGGCCGTGGTGCTGCTTGGCGTACACCACGATGCTGCGGCCCTCGGGGGTCTCGTCGGCGAGGGAGGACAGCTGGGCCGCCTCGGCGAGTTCCTCGGCGGTCACGCCCTCGACGGGCAGCAGGCCGCCCGCCTGCCGGTTGCCCAGCGTGATCGTGCCGGTCTTGTCCAGCAGCAGCGTGTTGACGTCGCCGGCCGCCTCGACCGCGCGGCCGGACATGGCCAGGACGTTGCGCTGCACGAGCCGGTCCATGCCGGCGATGCCGATCGCGGAGAGCAGCGCGCCGATCGTGGTCGGGATCACGCAGACCAGCAGTGCCACGAGCACGATGCCGGAGACCGGCCCGCCCGAGTAGATGGCCAGCGGCTGGAGGGTGGCGACCGCGAGCAGGAAGATGATGGTCAGCGAGGCGAGCAGGATGTTCAGGGCGATCTCGTTCGGCGTCTTCTGCCGGTTCGCGCCCTCGACGAGCCCGATCATCCGGTCGATGAACGACTGTCCCGGCTTCTGGGTGATCTTCACGACGATCCGGTCGGAGAGCACCTTGGTGCCGCCGGTGACCGCCGACCGGTCGCCGCCGGACTCGCGGATGACGGGCGCGGACTCGCCGGTGATCGCGGACTCGTCGACGGAGGCGATGCCCTCGATGACGTCGCCGTCCCCGGGGATGATCTGCCCGGCCTCGACCACGACGACGTCGCCCTGCTTGAGGTCGGCCGCCTTGACCGTGGTGCCGTCGGCCAGGTTCGCCACGGTGTCCTGCTTGGCCCGGCGCAGGGTGTCGGCCTGGGCCTTGCCGCGGCCCTCGGCGACCGCCTCGGCCAGGTTGGCGAAGAGCACGGTCAGCCACAGCCACACCGTGACCGCCCACGCGAAGCCGGAGGGGTGCGCGACGGCGAGCACGGTGGTGAAGACCGAGCCGACCTCCACGATGAACATGACCGGGTTGCGCCACAGCGTGGCCGGGTTCAGCTTGCGCAGCGCGTCGGGGACCGATTTCCACAGCTGGTTGGGGTCCAGCAGACCCGCGGCGATCATGATGCGCCGAGTCCTTCCGCGAGGGGGCCGAGCGCGACGGCCGGCAGGTAGGTGAGCAGCACGACGACGACCGCGACGGCCACGACCATGCCGATGAAGAGGGGTTGGTACGTCCGCAGCGTGCCCGCGGACGCCGGCACGGGCTGCTGCCGGGCGAGCGAGCCGGCCAGGCCGAGCACGAGGATGATGGGCAGGAACCGGCCCAGCAGCATGCACAGGCCGAGCGCGGTGTTGTAGAAGGTCGTGTTGGCGCTGATGCCGGCGAACGCGGAGCCGTTGTTGTTCGACGCGGACGTGAAGGCGTACAGCACCTCGGAGAGGCCGTGCGGGCCCGGGTTCGCCATGGACCTTCGGGCCGACGCCGACCCCATGGCGATCGCGGTGCCGACGAGCACCAGGGCCGGGGTCGTCAGCAGGTACAGCGACGCGAACTTGATCTCGCGCGCGCCGATCTTCTTGCCGAGGTACTCCGGCGTCCGCCCGACCATGAGCCCCGCCACGAACACCGTGATGACCGCGAGCACGAGCATGCCGTAGAGCCCGGACCCGACCCCGCCCGGCGCGACCTCGCCGAGCATCATGTTCAGCATCGCCACCATGCCGCCGAGCGCGGTGTAGGAGTCGTGGAACGAGTTGACGGCGCCCGTCGAGGTCAGGGTCGTCGCCGCGGCGAACGTGGCGGACTGCGCCACGCCGAACCGGGTCTCGGTGCCCTCGGTCGCGGCCCCGACCGCGGCCGGCACGGTGCCGCCGTGGTGCAGCTGCAGCGCGTTGAGCGCGATGACGCTGCCGATGGCGAGGATCGCCATGATGCCCGCGATCGCGAGGCCCTGCCGCCTGTCCCCCACCATCCGGCCGAACACGCGCGGCAGGCAGAACGGGATGAGCAGGAGCAGGAAGACCTCGAACCAGTTCGTCCAGCCCGTCGGGTTCTCGAACGGGTGCGCGCTGTTGACGTTGTAGAAGCCGCCGCCGTTCGTGCCGAGCTCCTTGATGGCCTCCTGGGAGGCGACCGGCCCGCCGGTGAGGTGCTGCCCGGCGCCGGCGAGGGTGGTCACCTCGGTGCCGCCGGAGAGGTTCTGCACCGCGCCGCCGGCGATGAGCACGAGCGCGCCCAGCACGGCGATCGGCAGCAGGATGCGCACGCTGACGCGCACGAGGTCCACCCAGAAGTTGCCGAGCTGCTCGGTCCTCGACCGCGCGAACCCGCGCACCAGGGCGATCGCCACGGCGACGCCGACGGCCGCGGAGAGGAAGTTCTGCACCGCCAGGCCGGACATCTGCACGAGGTGGCCCATCGTGGACTCGCCCGAGTACGACTGCCAGTTCGTGTTCGTCACGAAGCTCACGGCGGTGTTCCAGGCCTGGTCCGGTGCGACGGGATCGAAGCCGAGACTGAGCCACAGGTGGTGCTGCACGCGCTGGAACAGGTAGAGGAACAGGATCGACACCGCGGAGAAGGCGAGCACACTGCGCGCGTAGACGCCCCACGACTGCTCACCGTCGGGGTTGACGCCGGTGACGCGGTACATCACCCGCTCCGCGCGCAGGTGCCGCGCCGAGGTGATCGCGCGGTACATGTAGTCGCCGAAGGGGCGGTACAGCAGCGCGAGGACGGCGATCAGCGAGGCGATGAACAGCACGCCCGCCAGGGTGGGGCTCATCAGAACCGCTCCGGGAAGAGCAGGGCGGCGATCAGGAACGCGGTCAGGCCGACCGCGAGGACGAGGCCGACGAGGTTCTCGACGTTCACAGCCGCTCCACCGCCCGCACCGCCAGGCCGAGGACCGCGAACGCCGCGATCGTCAGCAACACGAACCACACATCAGCCACTGGGGCTCGCCTCCTTGTGGGCATGGTCCGGCGGCGTGAGTCCGCCGCCGCTGAGCCAGGTGCGCATCCGCCGGATGTCGCCGCGGTCCTGCCCGACGATGTCGGTGCGGGCCGGGCAATCGCGGCGAGGGGTCACGCCCGCCACCTGCGTCCGGCGCTGTTCACCCGGCTCGCTGCAAGTGAAGACCCGCGCGAGTACCCCGCCCAGATGTCTTGATGCTTTCCCTACGCACCTGGTGCGTTTCTTGACGCGTTCTTGACGCGTGCATGTTTTTCACCGGCGCCGTGGCGCGGATCGGGGTCCGAGCTCCAGCGCCCGCCCCCGCCGGGCAGAATCGGGGGCATGCAGCAGCTCAGCGTCGCCGGGGTCGATCGGGTGCTCGACGAGGCCCGGCGCGGCATCCGGCGGTACAGCCCGCAGGAGACGGAGGCCGCGCGCCTTCGCGGTGCCCTGGTCGTCGACACCCGCACCGAGACGCAGCGGGCCGAGACCGGCGAGCTGCCGGGCGCGATCGTCATCGACCGGACCGTGCTCGAATGGCGGCTCGACCCCGCGTCCGACGCCCGGATTCCCGAGGCGACCGGGTACGACGTCGAGATCGTCGTGGTGTGCCGGCAGGGCTACAGCTCCAGCCTCGCCGCGCAGAGCCTGCGCCGGGTGGGCCTGCACCGGGCGACGGACCTGGCCGGCGGGGTCGAGGCGTGGCTGGCGGCGGGCCGACCGCTGCACCGCGGCGAGGCCGACGTGCGCCGCTGACCCCCATCCCGCCCAGGCGAGACATCCTCACCCGGGGCCGGTCGAGCATGGACGCGACAACCGGCGCTCAGGAGGGAACGGCCCGCCATGTCGCTCGCACCGTTCTCCGCCCATCACCGTCGCGGCGGCGCCCTCGCCCGGCGGCCGGGCTGGGACCCCGGCCGCGAGGCCGACGAGCTCGACGCCCGCTTCGGGCAGCCGATCCGGTCGTACTTCGGCGAACCGGGCCTCGCCTCGCCGGTCGCCAGGGCGACGGCGTGGCGGCCACCGCTCGACATCGAGCAGACCGACTGCCCGGCGGCATCGACGCCGACCGGGTCGAGGCCGACTACGACAACGGCGTGCTGACGATCACCGTCGGCAGGACGCGCGGCACGCACCCGCGGCGCATCGAGATCGACCGCGGCTCCGGTGACCGCCAGATCGGCCGGTCGTCGTCCCACACCCGGCCGGCCGGCCCCGGCTCGCCCGTGCCCGGCCGGAGCGGCTCGCCCAGTTCGCGCCGCTGAGGCCGGCGGTCACCCGAATTCCGAAGGCTCGACGAACTCCGAAGGAGGCACCATGACTGCTCCGACCATGCCGATGATGGAGACGCACCCGCAGCGTATCGAGGTCGACCGGGCCCAGCTGGCGGCGGCGATCGACGCGATCGCCGTGTGCACCCAGGCCTGCATCGCCTGCGCCGACGCCTGCCTGGCCGAGCGGACCGTCACCGAGCTGGCCAAGTGCGTCAGCGTCAACCTCGACTGCGCCGACGTCTGCGCCGCGACCGTCCGGGTGCTGCTGCGGCACACGGGCTCCGACGCGAACCTCAACCGCACGCTGCTGGAGGCCTGCATGATGGCGTGCCGCAGCTGCGGCGACGAGTGCTCGGCCCACGCGAGCATGTACGAGCACTGCCGGATCTGCGCCGAGGCCTGCCGGATGTGCGAGGACGCGTGCCGCCGGCTGCTGACGGCGATGGGCTGACCGCGCAGGAGCACCGACGGACGCCGGGGGGCGCGCCCGGATGTCCGATGGAAGCGTGAACGTGTCCGACCGGCGGCGGCAGCCACAGGTCCGCAGAGGCGATGATCGGTGCATGTTCATCGCGATTCTCGATTTCCGGACCGCCGCCGCCGATCGGCCCGCGGCCCTCGCCCAGCTCGAGACCGAGCGGGACCAGATCCGCGCCATGCCGGGCAACCTCGCGTTCCGGGTGTACGCCTCCCGGGAGGACGACTCGACCGTCACCGTCGTGCACGAGTGGCAAGATGAGGAGTCGTTCAAGCCGTACCTCGCCTCCGAGGCCTTCATCCGCTCCGGCGAGGTGCTGCGGCCCATGATGACCGGCTCCCCGGTGAGCCGGCGCTTCCACGCCGAACTGCTGGAGACGGTGGCCTGAGATGACCCGGCAGGCGTACAGCTTCGTGCGCACCTTCGCGCCCGAACCCGCGCGCGAGCTGTGCGTCGACCGGCACTACCTGCTCTGCGCCTCCGCCGGTGCCCTCCGGCTGGAGGCGCGGGGCCGTGCCTGGCTGCTGCCGCCGGCCCGGGCCGCGCTCATCGCGGCCGGCGAACCGATCCAGGTCAGCCTCCCGCAGCCGGTCACCACGGCGTCGGTGCTGTTCGAGCCCGGGTTCACCGAGCCGGCGCCGGCGCCGCTGACCGTCTTCGACCTCAGCCCGCTGGCCCGGGCGCTGCTGGCCGAGTGCGGCTCGTTCGGCGACGGCGCGCAACCGCTGCCCTGGTACGGCGAGAAGCTCTTCGCCGCCCTGGCCGCCGTCGCCTGGCGCCTCGCGGAGACCCCGAGCCCGGTCGTCGTGCCGGCCGGGCGGTCGCCGGAGCTGCGCCGGGCCCTGCGGCTGACCGAGGACCGGCTCGCCGAGCAGGTCCGCTTCGAGGACCTCGCCGCCGAGATCGGCCTCGCCCCACGCTCCCTCGCCCGCCGCTTCGAGGACGAGACCGGGCTCACCTGGCGCGCGGTGCTGCGCCGGATGCGGATCATGCGCGCGATCGAGGAGCTGGCCGCGGGCGACACCCCGGTCACGAAGATCGCGTTCGCGGTGGGGTACACCTCCCTGTCGGCGTTCAACGCGGCGTTCCGGGAGCTGACGGGGAAGTCGCCTTCGCAGTACCGGGAGAGCTTCCGCTGAGCGCTCGGCGGGTTTGCCGACCGCGACGTGGGCGGGTGACCCCGGGGGCGTTTGATCGGCAGCCCGGCGGGCATGCGACCCGAAGGTCCACGTTCGAAGGAGGATGCGATGCCCGCCAGGAAGGACATGCCGAGCACGCTCAAGCGGTCGCCGAAGAAGGCCCAGGACACCTACGTCAAGGCGCACGACGCCGCCGTCGAGGAGTACGGCGAGGGCGAGCGCGCCCACCGCACCGCGTTCGCCGCGGTCAAGCACTCGTTCGAGAAGACCGGCGACCACTGGGAGCCGAAGGGCCGCAAGGGCCCGAGCGACGCCAAGGCCGCCGGCGGGCGCAACACCCGCGCGAAGACCGCGGGCGGGGTCGACGCCAACGCGAGCAAGCAGCACCTGATGGACCAGGCGCGCCGGCTCGACATCACCGGCCGCAGCCGGATGACGAAGGCCGAGCTCGTCGACGCCATCCAGAAGGCCGGCAACCGCGCCACCAGCTCCGCGCGCGGCAGGTGACGGCCGCGGCAGGTGCCACGGCTCAGCCCGGTGGCGGCGGGCGAAGCCCGCGCAGGCTCTCGCACGCACGCCTGATCCCCTCGTAGCCGGTGCACCGGCACAGGTTCGACGTCAGCAGCTCCCGCAGCCGCCGCGGATCGTCGAGGACCGCGGGGTCCGACTCCAGCGCACCGGCCACGAGCATCAGGAACCCCGGCGTGCAGAACCCGCACTGCAGCGCGTGCTCGGCCGAGAACGCGGCCTGGAGCGGGTGTTCGAGGCCCTCGACGGTCCGCACGGCCCGGCCGTCGCACTGCACCGCGAACATCAGGCACGAGCGCACCGCCTCGCCGTCGACGAGCACGGTGCACGACCCGCAGACGCCGTGCTCGCAGCCGAGGTGGGTGCCGGTGAGCCCGCACTGCTCGCGCAGCGCGTCGGCAAGGGTGCGCCGCGGCGGCACCTCGAGCTCGAAGGCCTCGCCGTTGACGGTCAGCGTGACGCGCACCCTCAGCCCCCGTTGCGGGCCTGGCGCAGCGCGCGCCGCACCAGCACGCCGGCGGGATGCCCCAGCGTGGCGGCGGCGCCGTCGATCGCCGCGTCGTCGAACGGCCGGTCCGCCAGTGCCCGCTCCGCGGCGGCGGCGCGCACCGGGCGGTCGGCGGCGTTCACCAGGCCGATGCGGGCGGCGGTGACCCGGCCGCCGGCGACCGTCACCGCCGCGAGCGCCGCGAGGGTGGCGAAGCTCGCCTGGGTGCGCCGGTGCTCCACGAATCCGACGGCCGTTGCGGGCGGCAGCAGCGGCAGGTGTACCGCCAGCAGCAGCTCCCCCGCCTCCCGCGCGGTCGTGAACGGCCCGGTGCAGAAGTCGGCGGCCGCGACGATCCGGTTCCCGGTGGCGCTCGCGAGCTCCAGCCGGGCGTCGAGCGCGACGGCGACCGCGGGCCACTCGGCGGCCGGGTGGGCGTACGCGAGGCTGCCGAGCATCGTGCCGCGCGCCCGGATCGGCGGGTGCGCGATGTGCCGCGCCACCCGCCGCAGCAGCGAGCCGAGCGGACCCCCGACGCGGCCGGACTCGAACGCCCGGTGCCGCACGAGCGGGCCGACCCGCAGCTCGTCGCCGACGACCTCGAGCCGGTCGAAGCCGGGCACCCGGTTGATGTCCACGAGGCGGGCGGGCCGGGCGGCGCGGGCATGCATCTCCAGCACCAGGCTCTGCCCGCCGGCGAGCACCCGGGTCCCGCCGTCGGCCAGCGCGTCGAGGACCTCGGCGGCGCTGCGCGCGGCCACGTAGTCGAACGGCGCCGGCTTCACCGGACCACCGGCATGCGCAGGTCCTGCGGATCGTCGAGCCCGAGCGCGTCGGCGACGGCATTGAGCACCGCCGGGGGCACGCCGATGCAGCCGGCCTCCCCCGCCCCCTTGGCACCCAGCGGGGTGTTCGGGTTCGGGGTGCACGTCTCGGCGAGGCGCACCGGCGGCAGCTCGGCCACGGTCGGCAGCAGGTAGTCCAGCAGGCTCAGGGTGAGCGGGCGGCCGTCGGCGTCGTAGCGCACGCCCTCGTAGAGCGCCTGGCCGAGGCCCTGCACGATCGAGCCGCGGGCCTGCCCGTCCACGATGAGCGGGTTCACCACGACGCCGTAGTCGTCGACCGCGACGAGGTCGAGCACCCGCGCGGTGCCGAGCTCCGGGTCGACCTCGACGACGGCCGCGTACGCGCCGAACGGGAACGCCTCCGGCGGGCCGAACGTGTCCTGCGCCCGCAGCGGGGCCAGCTCGGCGAGCGGGACCGAGCGCCCGCCCGCGACGAGCGCGCCGGCGCGGTACTCGACCTCGGCGACCGGCACGCCCAGCGCCTCGGCGGCCCGCCGCCGGGCCGTGGCCACGAGCTTCGTCGCGGCCCGGTGCAGCGCGGCCCCGCCCGTCTGCATCGAGCGGCTGGCGAACGAGCCGACGCCGGACGGTACGACCGCCGTGTCCTTCTCCACGAGCCGGACCAGCGCCGGGTCGACGCCCAGCACGTCCGCGACCACCTGCGGGAACGACGTCTCGTGGCCCTGGCCGGTGCCGCAGCAGCCGCTGAGCGCGACGAACGTCCCGTCCGGGCGCGCCTCGACGGCCCCGAACTCCTCCCCCACGCCCGAGCGCTCGACGTAGGTGCACAGCCCGATGCCGATCGGCCACTGACCGGCCGCGCGGCGGCGGGCCTGCTCGGCGCGCCACTGCTCGATCCCGAGCTCGCGCAGCGCCACCTCGAGGGCGGCCGCGTAGTCGCCGCTGTCGTAGGTGAACCCCGTCGGCGTCTCGTACGGGAAGGCGCGGATGAAGTTGCGCCGCCGCACCTCGGCCGGGTCGAGGCCGAGCCGGCGCGCGAGGAGCTCGACGGTGCGCTCGATCGCGAAGGCGGCCTCGGGCCGGCCGGCGCCGCGGTAGGGGGCGGTCGGCGCGGCGTTCGTGACCACGGCCCGGGTGCGCACGTGGGCGCTCGGAATCCGGTAGGCGCCGGTGGCCATCATCGACGTCGCCAGCGGCACGAACGCGCCGGTGTGGGGGTAGCCCCCGACGTCGGCGTCGATGTGCAGCTCGTAGGCGAGGATGTGCCCGTCGGCGTCGGCGGCGAGCCGGACGCGCTGGTGCTGCCCGCGCCCGTGCGGCGGCCCGCCCAGCGCCTCGCGGCGGTCCTCGAGCCAGCGCACCGGGCGGTGCAGCCGGCGCGCGGCGGCGACGATCGCGAGGTACTCCGGCCAGGTCTCGCTCTTGCCCCCGAACGCCCCGCCGACGTCGGGCACGATCACCCGCACCCGGTCCGGTTCGAGGGCGAACGCCTCGGCGAGGTCGTGGCGCAGCCGGTGCGGGGCCTGGTGCGACACCCAGACCGTCAGCCCGTCGTCCGCCTCGGGCCGCACCAGGATCGCCCGGGGCTCGATGGAGGTGTGGGCGAGCCGTTGCTGGCGGTACAGCGCCTCGACCACGATCGCGGCGTCGCGCCACACGCCCTCGTCGGCGGGCGTGCCGAACTCGCGCTCGGCGGCCACGTTGCTCAGCCCGGCGAACAGCTCCACGCCGCCGGCGGCCGCCTCGGTGGGGTCGAGCTGCGCCGGCAGCGGGTCGACGCGCACGATCGCGGCGTCGCACCCGTCCTCGGCCAGGTAGCGGTCACCGGCCACCACGACGGCCACCGGCTCGCCGTAGAACCGCACCCGGCCGGTGGCCAGCGGCGGCCACGGGCGGCCCTCGATCGAGGCGGGGTCCAGCATCGGCGGGGTCGGCGGCAGGTGGGGCAGGTCGGCGTGGGCGAACGCGGCCACGACCCCGGGCACGGCCCGCACCCGGCTCAGGTCGACGCCGCGCAGCTCGCCGTGCGCGACGGGGCTGCGCACGAACGCCGCGTCCAGGCACCCGCGCACGCGGATGTCACCGACGTACTGCCCGGCCCCGCGCACGAGGCGCCCGTCCTCTCGCCGTCGCAGGCGCGCACCGATCACGCCGGCCGCCTACCCGCGCCGCGATCGCGCAAACGGCGGACATGGGCGGCGCCCCGGCGGGTAGCGGCCCCGCCTCAGGCCGCGAGCAGCCGCCGGGCTCGCAGGAGCTCGGCGACCGACCAGGCCTGGAACGGGCAGCCCGTGGCCGCGTGCGGGGGGTCGCCGTCCGCGGTCTCCGACACCGAGCCCAGGCCCCACTCGTCCAGGTGCAGCTCGAGGCCGTCCAGCAGGCCGGCCGTCGGCAGGCCCAGGCGTGCGCAGGCGTCGGCGTAGGGGCCGATCAGCCACGGCCACACGCAGCCCTGGTGGTAGGCGGCGTCGCGCTCGGCCGGGCCGCCGCGGTGCACGCCCCGGTAGCCGGGCTCCGACGGGGCCAGCGAGCGCAGGCCGAGCGACGTGAGCAGCGGGGCGCAGGCCGACACCGGGGCCGCGTCGCGGATCGGGGCGTGCGGCAGCGACACGGCCAGGAGCTGGTTGGGCCGTACCGCCGGATCGTCCCCGGCCGGCCCGTCGACCACGTCGAAGAGCCCGGCGCCGTAGGGGCGCACGAACCGGCGGCGGAACGAGGCCGCGGCCCGGTCGGCGTACGCGGCGAAGTCGGCGGAGCCCAGCAGCTCGGCGGCGGAGGCGAGCGCGGAGATCCACAGGGCGTTGATCTCGACGGCCTTGCCCCGCCGCTCGGTGACCGGATGGCCGTCGACCCGCGCGTCCATCCACGTCAGCGCGAAGCCGGGCTTGCCCTGGGTCAGCAGGCCGTCGGCCGGGTCGGCGGCGATGCCGAAGCGGGTGCCGTCGCGGTGGCGGGTCAGGATCTCCACCACCGGGCCGGCGAGGGCGTGGACGGTGTCGAGGTCGCCGGTGACCGCGGCGTAGCGGCCGATGGCGTGCACGAACCACAGCGCCGCGTCGGCGGTGTTGTACTCCAGCGTGCCGGTGTCCGCGGTGTTGGCCAGCATGCCCTCCGACACCGTGGCGCCGGCCCGCAGCAGCACCGCCCGGGCGTCGGCGTGCCGGTTGGTGGACAGCAACAGGCCCTCGAGCGAGATCATGAGGTCGCGCGACCACTCGCCGAACCACGGGTAGCCCGCGACCGCCGACGGACCGGTCGGCGTGTCCACGACGAACTGGTCGGCCGCGATCGCGAGCTGCCGGCCGGCGGGATCCCGGACCCCGGCCTGGCGCACGAGCTTGCGGGCCCGCTTGCGCGCGGCGGCGACGAGGCCGGCCGCGGCGGGCAGGACCCCGTCGAAGGGGATCGCGGCGGCGGTGATCCCGGCGGTACCGCCGGGGGCGAGCTCGGCCTCGAAGCGCCCCGCCGCCCACAGGTCCTCGACGGGGTTGAGGCCCCGCGCCGCCTCCTCGCGGGCGTAGACGCCGCGGTACCAGTCCCCGCCGGGCCGCCAGTCCGGCCCGGTGACCCGGTAGGCGTCCTCGAACACGAACCCGTCCGTGGCCGCGGTGACCGCGGGCTCGCCGTGCGCGGTGCGCTCGCCGTGCGCGTCCCGCCACGTGCACAGCGCCGTGAGCTGCAGGGTGATCTCGTGCGGCGCGCGCACGACGGTGAACAGCACGCCGGCCGCGGGCCGCCCGTGGGCCATCGCGACCTCGCGCTGGACGACCACGTCGCCGAGATCCCAGCGCCACCGCGGCACCCCCTCGTCGATGCGGAACTCGGCCAGGTGCCGGTAACCGGCCGGGTCGACGCTGCCGCCCGCCCACTCGTCGGTGGCCAGCCGCACCGTGGCATCGCCGATGCGCACCACGGGCTCGATCGCGGCCAGGCCGAGCCGCCGGGCGCTGCCGCCGGGCTCGGCGACGACCAGCAGCCCGTGGTAGCGGCGGGTGCGCAGGCCCGAGACGGTGCCCATGGCGTAGCCGCCGAGCCCGTCGGTCACCAGCCACTCGCGCGCGCTGGCCGCGTCGAGGTCGCCGCAGACCTGGCGGCCGAAGGCGATCACCGGCGCACCCCCGGGCGCGCCACGAGCTCGGCGAGCAGGCCGGTCCAGCCGGTCTGGTGCATCGCGCCGAGCCCGGCGCCGTTGTCGCCGTGGAAGTACTCGTAGAACAGCAGGTTGTCACGCCAGTTCGGGTCGTGCTGGAGCTTGCCGGCCCAGCCGTGCGCGGGACGGCGGCCGTCGGGCCCGCGGCGGTACAGCGAGAGCAGCCGCTGCCGCAGGTCCTCGGCGATCTCCCCGGCCGTGCGCATCCGGCCCGACCCCGTCGGGTACTCGAACTTCACCCCGCCGCCGAGGTTCGCGTCGTAGTCCGCCAGCGTCCGCAGCACGAGGTAGTTCAGCGGCATCCACAGCGGACCCCGCCAGTTGGAGTTGCCGCCGAACATGCCCGTCGTCGACTCCGCCGGCTCGTAGCCCACGCTCGCGCTCCAGCCGGGCAGCTCCAGGCGGAACGGGTGCTCGGCGTGCCAGCGCGAGAGGGCGCGCAGGCCGTAGGGCGACAGGAAGCTCTCCTCGTCGAACAGGTGCGGCAGGACCCGCCGCACCCGGCCGGAGCCGGCCACGCCGACGCCCACGAACCGGCCGCCGCCGTCGGCGTGGATCACGTGCTCGGCGGGGATGTCGGCGAAGCTTCGGCACCGGGAGCGGACCCGCTGGAAGTCCTCCTCCCGCAGGGCCTTGGTGGCGAAGAGCGGGATGATGCCGACCATCGAGCGCACCCGCAGCGGCACCGAAGAGCCGTCGGGCGCGCGGAGCACGTCGTAGTAGAAGCCGTCCTCCTCGTTCCACAGCTCCTGGCCGCCCATCGCCTCGGTGATGAGCGCGAAGTGCTCGAGGAACTTGATGACGAGGTCGTCCAGCGCCGGGTCGTGCGCGGCCAGCTCGCGCGCCATCTCCAGCAGGCTCAGGCAGTAGAACGCCATCCAGGCCGTCGCGTCGGACTGCTCCAGACGGTAGCCCGGCGGCAGATGCGACCGGTCGATCGGCCCGATGTTGTCCAGCCCGAGGAACCCGCCCTCGAACAGGTTCCGGCCGTCGGCGTCCTCACGGTTCACCCACCACGTGAAGTTCAGCACCAGCTTGGAGAAGACCCGGTGCAGGAACAGGCGGTCGCGCCGGCCGTCGATGTCGTACACCTGCAGCGCGGCCCAGGCCTGCACCGGCGGGTTGAGGTCCTCGAACGCCCACTCGTAGGCGGGAATGGCGCCGTTGGGGTGCTGGAACCACTCGCGGCACAGCAGCGTCAGCTGGTATTTCGCGAAGGCCGGGTCGAGGTGCGCGAGCGCGACGGCGTGGAAGGCCGAGTCCCAGGCGGCGAACCACGGGTACTCCCACGGGTCCGGCATCGACATCACGTCGGCCGCGTCCAGGTGCCGCCAGCCCGCGTTGCGCCCCTGCCGCCGCGCCGGCGGGGGTGGCGGCTGCGCGGGGTCGCCGGCCAGCCAGCGGGCCACGTCGTAGTGGTAGAACTGCTTGCCCCAGATCATCCCGGCGAAGCCCTGCCGCATGATGCGGGCGTCCTCGTCGCTCGTCCCGGCCGGCGCGAGCTCGCGGTAGAACGTGTCCGCCTCCCGCTGCCGCTGCCGGAACACCTCGTCGAAGGCCGGGCCGTCCGGGCGCTCGGACAGGCGCAGCCGCAGCTCGACGGTCTCGCCCGCCTCGACGGCGAGCCGGTACCAGAAGGCGGCCTTGGTGCCGGTGCGGGCCGGGTTCACGGTGTCGGCGCCGTGCACGACGTGGTCGTTGATGCCGTCCTTGGGGTAGCGCACCGCCGACCCGGCGCCGAAGAGGCGCTCGGCGTTGGTGTCGTTGTCGCAGTACAGCTGCGGCGGTCTGCCTTCGGCGCGCAGGGTCATGCCTGCGGCGCCGATGGCGTCGCCCCGGGCCTCGAGGCTCGGCCGGGGCGTGTCGTCCCAGGACCAGGTGTTGCGGTACCACAGCGTCGGCAGCACGTGCAGGGGCGCCCGCTCGGGGCCGGCGTTGGTGATCCGCACCCTGACGCACACGTCGTCCGGGTCGGCCTTGGCGTAGTCGGCCTCGATGACGAAGTACCGGTCGTCGTCGAAGACGCCGGTGTCCAGCAGCTCGTACTCGGGCTCCTCCCGGCCGCGCCGCCGGTTCTGCGCCACCAGGTCCTCGTACGGGAACGCCCGCTGCGGGTAGTGGTAGCGCCACCGCAGCCAGCTGTGGCTCGGGGTGGCGTCGAGGTACCACCAGTACTCCTTGGCGTCCTCCCCGTGGTTGCCCTCGGTGCCGGTGAGCCCGAAGATGCGCTCCTTGAGGATCGGGTCCCGCTCGTTCCAGAACGCGAGCGCGAAACACAGCCGCTGCTGCGCGTCGCAGATCCCGCCCAGCCCGTCCTCGCTCCACCGGTAGGCCCGCGACCGCGCGTGGTCGTGCGGGAACGCCTCCCACGCCGCCCCGCCGTCGCTGTAGTCCTCGCGCACCGTGCCCCAGGCGCGCTCGCTCAGGTACGGACCCCAGCGGTACCACGGGCTCGCCTGCGCCAGCCCGTCCTCGGGCCGGCCGACCTCCGCCATCCGCTCCCGCTCCGGATTGCTCATGCATCCAGCGGACCAGCTCGCGGCACGGGCGCCGACACCCGGCGCGAATGACCGCCCGCGGGTCCACGGCAGCGACCCGCCTCGATCACCAGGGATCGACCCGTCTGACCTCGAGGCTCAGCGGCGCGCGGACACCGGCCCAGGCGGCCCGGTCGGCGAGCACCTCGGCGAGCCAGCCGATCGCCTCGGCCGACCACTCGGCGAGCCGCCCGTCGCGGTACACGTGCAGGCCCTCGAGGCTCGCCGGACCCGCGTCGAGCCGCACCGCCGTCCACGCCGCGGCCGCCTCGAACCAGCCGGCGGTGCGCAGCGCGGGCACCGGCGCGTAGGGCGGGCGCGTGCGGGGGTCAATGCCGCCGACCGGAAGCTCGAGGCGCACCGCGGTCACCTCGGCGGTGCCGGCGCGGGCGACGGCGTCGACGGCGCAGCTCAGGAACGGCTGCACGGGCAGCGGGCGGTCGCCGGCCGGGGCGGTGACGTCCACCTGGAACCAGGCGACCAGGCCCGGCCCGGCGTCGGGGTGCGTCCAGCCCGCGTCGTTCACGCACCACAGGCCGGGCGCGCGGGTCATGCGGTCCTCGGCGCCGCCGCCGGCCGAGGTGTCGTCGAGCCACCCCATCGCGAGGGAGCGGGTGAGGAACAGGCCGTAGGCGTCCGGCTCGGCGCCGGGGTGCGGGGCGAGCTCGCCGTACAGCTCGGCGACCATCGTCCCCGCGGACCGCCTCCGGGCGCCGGGCGCGATGCCGGGCCGCGCGACGTCGTCAGTCACCTGACAACCCTACCGTCCCGGACATTCCGGGCGGTGACGGCTCGGGGAACGGGCACGGCCGGTCCCCGAGCCGATCGGCGCGTCACGGCTTCTTCGGATCCTCACCGAAGCCGTTGCACTGCCGGCCGCCGTTGATGCAGTACTCGACGAGGTACCGCTGGCGGGCGGCGTCCCAGCCGTTCATGAAGTCGTAGTGGAACGTGTAGCTGGGGCCCGAGGCGTAGACGAGGCCGCCGGTGTCGCCGTTGTTCAGCGGGTACGGCAGCTTGATCTCCAGCATCGGCAGCGGGACGGGGTGGTCGGCCGGGCAGACCCCCGAGACCGGCCACGCCATGTGGGACTTGTGGTCCGCGGTGTCGAGGTGGACGCCGTCCCAGCAGCTCGGGGCGACCAGGCGCACCTGCAGGGTCGAGCCCGGCGGGCAGGACGGCGGGATGTCCGCGCCCTTGTAGCCGGTGCACTGCCAGTTGCCGGTGAAGTGGGCGACGTCCGGGGTCTTCGCGTCGCCGACGAGGAGCTTGAACCCGGCCGGGAACGGCTTGACGGTGCGGTAGTCCTTGACGCCGGACTTGTAGTAGACGGTCGGCTTGTCCGGCTGCAGCGGCACGCCGCGCTGCAGCAGGGTCGGGAACCAGTAGCCGGACGCGTCGAGGGTGTCCTCGCACGAGGTGGCCCCGCCGACCAGGGACTGCGGGGTGGAGCTCGCGTTCACGGCCGGGTTGCCGATGAACGAGTGGTTGTGCGAGGCGCCGGGCAGGCCCGGGAAGACGATCGGGTCGTCGCTCAGCGTGTGGTTCACGGTGCAGTTGGCGTGCATCTCGTGGTACTGGGCGCGGGGCGGGTCGTCGGCGGCGAGGGCCGGTCCGGCGACGGCGGCCACCGCGGCGAGGGCGAGTGCTGCGACGGACAGCGGCAGCACGCTTCGGATGCTCATGTCGACTCCTTGGCGGTGAATCGAGCATCGGCAATTGATAGCTGCGGACCGTAGCAGCGCCGGAATCCCCCAGGAAAGCGTTTGCCATCGAGTTGCCATGCCAAGTCGTGGTCCACAGTGGAGCGCCGTTGATCGATTTGGCAACTCGTGGCAAACGATTGTCCGGCCGGGCGCGGCGGGCCTACGGTCCAGTCATCCGCCCCCGCCTCCACGCGCCGCCCGCCAGCGCCGCGCGGCGATGGAGCCTGCCTTGGAGATGCCATGAAACGCTCGTTCGTCGCCTTAGCCGCCGTCGCCGCGGCGCTGCTGGCGTATGCACTCGTCGTCGTGGTCGGACCGGCGGTCGCCGCGCCGGCCTGCGGTACCACCAACGTCGCCCTCAACCGTCCCGCGTCCGCGTCCTCGGCCGAGAACGCGACTCTCGCCGCGGCCAAGGCCGTGGACGGATCCGCCTCGACCCGCTGGTCCAGCGCGCACGGCGTCGATCCACAGTGGATCCAGATCGATCTGGGCGCCACGACGCAGATTTGCCAGGTCGTGCTGACGTGGCAGCGCTCGTACGCGAAGGCCTACCGCGTCGAGGTCTCCGCCGACGGGGTGAACGGCTGGACCCCGATCTACTCGACCACGACCGGCGCCGGCGGCACCGAGACCCTGCCGGTCGACGGCTCGGGCCGGTTCATCCGGATGTACGGCACCGCTCGTGCGACCCAGTACGGCTACTCGCTCTTCGAGTTCGCGGTCTACGCGGGCGAGCCGGGCGGCCCCCAGCTGCCCGGCGGCGGTGACCTCGGCTCGAACGTCGTGGTCTTCGACCCGAGCCAGTCCTCGGCCACGATTCAGGCGCGCCTGGACCAGATCTTCACCCAGCAGGAGACGAACCAGTTCGGCACCGAGCGCTACCAGGTGCTGTTCAAGCCGGGCTCGTACTCGGGTCTCAACGCGCAGCTGGGCTTCTACACGTCGATCAACGGCCTCGGGCAGAACCCGCAGGACGTGCAGATCCATGGGGACATCACCGTGGACGCGGGCTGGATGGCCGGCAACGCGACCCAGAACTTCTGGCGCTCGGCCGAGAACCTCTCGGTCTACCCGGTGTCGGGCCGGGACCGGTGGGCGGTGGCCCAGGCGGCGCCGTTCCGCCGGATGGACGTGCACGGCGGGATGACCCTCGCGAGCCCGAACTGCGGGTGGGCGTCGGGCGGCTACATCGCCGACAGCCGGGTGAGCGGGGAGATCAGCCCGTGCTCGCAGCAGCAGTGGTTCACCCGCGACTCCACCATCGGCAGCTGGAAGGGGGCGCTGTGGAACATGGTGTTCTCGGGCGTGCAGGGCGCCCCGGCCACGAGCTTCCCCTCGCCCCCGATCACGACCCTGCCCACGTCGCCGGTGACGCAGGAGAAGCCGTACCTCTACGCCGACGCGTCGGGCTACCGGGTGTTCGTGCCGTCGCTGCGCACCAACAGCAGCGGGGCGACCTGGATCAACGGCCAGACCCCGGGCACGTCGCTGCCGCTGAGCCAGTTCTACGTGGCCAAGCCCGGCGTCACGGCCGCCACGCTGAACCAGGCGGTCGCGCAGGGCCTGAACCTGCTGTTCACCCCCGGCGTGTACCACCTGAGCTCGACGGTGAACATCAACCGCGCGAACACCGTGGTCCTGGGCCTGGGCTACGCCACGATCGTGGCGGACAACGGCGCGCTGCCGATGGCCGTCGGTGACGTCGACGGGGTCAAGATCGCCAGCCTGCTCTTCGACGCCGGCCCGACGAACTCCCCGGCGCTGCTGCAGGTCGGCCCCAACGGCGCGACCGGCAACCACGCGGGCGCCCCGAACCTCATCTCCGACGTGTTCCTGCGCGTCGGCGGCGCGGGCGCGGCCAAGGTCACCAACGCCCTCGTGGTCAACAACAACAACACGATCATCGACCACATCTGGGCCTGGCGGGCCGACCACGGCGCCGGAGCGGGCTGGACCTCCAACCCCTCCGACACCGGGCTCATCGTCAACGGCCAGAACGTGACCGCCTACGGCCTGTTCGTCGAGCACTTCGAGAAGTACAACGTCATCTGGAACGGCAACGGCGGCAAGACCATCTTCCTGCAGAACGAGCTGCCCTACGACCCGCCGTCGGCCGCCGCTTGGTCCCACGACGGGATCACCGGCTACGCCGCCTACAAGGTCGCCGACACGGTCACCTCGCACGAGGCGTGGGGCATGGGCAGCTACTGCGTCTTCACGACGGACCCGTCGATCGCCGCGTACCACTCGTTCGAGGCGCCGGTGAACGCCGGCGTCAAGTTCCACGACCTCCTGACCGTGTCGCTGGGCAAGGGCTCCATCACCCACGTCATCAACGACACCGGTGACGCCGCCCTGCCGAGCAAGGTGACGCCGCACACGGTGGTCAGCTACCCGTGACGGCCCGGGCGCCCGGCGGCCGGACGGCCGCCGGGCGCCGCACGGCACATGACCGTTTCGCCTCACCCGCGCTGGGTAGGCGAGGCGGTATGACGCTGCCGAACGACGACACCGGCCACCTCGTGGATCCCGGTTCCCCCGACGACACCGACGAGTTCGACCGGGATGCCGATCGGGAACCGCCGGCCCTCGACCCGCTCAACGGCGAACCCGATGCCGTCACCACCGGGGCGCCTCTCGGACCGCCGGACTGACCCGCGACGTTTACGCGTGGCGGCGCGGGACAGTCGGGCCCCATGCCCGCCGTCTCCGTCGTGATCGCCACCCGCAACCGGTGCGCCGGACTCGAGCGCACGCTGCGGGCGCTGCACCGCGAGGCCGACCCGCCGCCGGTCATCGTCGCCGACAACGGTTCCAGCGACGGTACCGCCGGCATGCTCGCCACCGCCTACCCGCACGTGCGCCACCTGCCGCTCGGCCGCAACCTCGGCGCCGTCGCCCGCAACCACGGCGCCGCGGCGGCCGGCACGGCCTACGTCGCGTTCGCCGACGACGACTCCTGGTGGGCGCCCGGCGCCCTCGCCCGGGCCGCCCGCCACCTCGACGCCGCGCCGCGCCTGGCCCTGGTCGCGGCCCGCACGCTCGTCGGCCCACGGGAGCGGCTCGACCCGATGTCGGCCTCCATGGCCCGCGATCCGCTCGGCACCGCCCCCGACCTGCCCGGCCCCTCCGTGCTCGGCTTCCTCGCCTGCGCCGCGGTCGTGCGCCGCGACGCGTTCCTGGCCTGCGGCGGCTTCGACCCGGTCGTGTTCTTCATGGGCGAGGAGGCGCGGGTCGCCCTGGACCTGCGCGCCGCGGGGCACGGCCTCGCCTACTGCGACGACGTCGTCGCGCACCACCACCCGCAGCCCAACCCGGCCGCCGAGGCGGCGAAACGCCTTCTGGCCCTGCGCAACCGGGCCCTGACCGCGTGGATGCGCCGCCCGGTGCGCGTCGCCGTCGAGGCGACCCGCGACGTGCTGGCGACCGCCCGGCCGGCCGCCTGGCCGCTGCTCGGCCGGCTCCCGCGCGCCCTGGCCCGGCGCCGCTGCGTCCCCGCCGAGGTCGAGTTCGAGCTGGCGCTGCTGGCCGCCGCCGAGCACGGCGGCCGGGCGATCATCGAGCGTCCCGCCCGCGGGGACTGACCAGGCCGGACTCGTATGCGATGACGACGAGCTGCGCGCGATCCCGGGCGTGCAGCTTGGTCATGGCCCGGTTGACGTGCGTCTTGGCCGTCACGGGACTGATCGTCATGCGGGCGGCGATCTCGTCGTTGGCCAGGCCGTGCGCCACGAGGGTGACGGCCTCGCGCTCGCGGGCGGTCAGCCCCGCCAGCGCGGCGGTGGCCCGGTCCAGCGGGGGCTGGGTGACGTAGCGGTCGATGAGCTTGCGGGTGATCGAGGGGGCCAGCAGCGCGTCGCCGCGCGCCGCGACCCGCACGGCGTGCAGGAAGTCCTCGGGCAGGATGTCCTTGACCAGGAAGCCGGCCGCCCCGGCGCGCAACGCCGTGAAGACGTACTCGTCGAGCCCGTAGTTCGTGAGCACCACCACGTGCACCCCGTCCAGGCCCGGGTCGGCCGCGATGCGCCGGGTCGCCTCGAGCCCGTCGACCACGGGCATCCGCACGTCGACGAGGACCACGTCGGGCCGCAGCCGCGCGGCGAGCGCCACCGCCGCGCCGCCGTCGCCGGCCTCCGCCACGACCTCGATGTCGTCCTCGGCGTCGAGCAGCGCGCGGAACCCGCTGCGGATGAGGGGCTGGTCGTCGGCCAGCAGCACGCGGATCACGCGACGGGCAGTTCGGCGTGCACCGCGAAGCCGCCCTCGGGGCGCGGCCCGGCCCGCAGCGAGCCGCCGAGCGCGGTCACCCGTTCCCGCATGCCGAGCAGGCCCACGCCGGGCGCGACGGGCGCGGCCGGGGTGGCGGTGCCGTCGTCGACGACGCGGATGCCGAGCAGCCCGGGGCGGTACTCGATGGTGACCGAGGCGGTCGCGGCCGGCGCGTGCCGGGCGACGTTGGTGAGCGCCTCCTGGACGATGCGGTACGCGGTGCGCTCCAGCGCGGCGGGCAGGCCGGCCCGCTCGCCCTCGATGCTCAGCGTCGCCTCAACGCCGCCGGCCCGGGCCCGCTCGATCAGCGCGGGGACGTGCTCGAGGCCGTTGGGCCCGCACGCGTCGTCGTCGCGCAGCACCTCGAGCGTCGCGCGCAGCTCCCGGGCCGCCTCCCGGCCGGCCGCGCGGATCGCGAGCAGCGCGTCCGGCACCGGCTCGCCCCGCTTCCGCGCCACGTGGACGGCGGCCTCGGCCTGCACCTTGATCACCGAGATCTGGTGGGTGAGCGAGTCGTGCAGCTCGCGGGCGATGTGCAGCCGCTCCTCGTCGGCGCGCCGGCGGGCGATCTCCTCGCGGGTCCGTTCGGCCTCGTCGGCCCGCCGCTCGGCCTGGCGCAGCGCCTCGCCCGCCGCACCGGCGGCGATCAGCCACGCGAGCTCGAGCACACCGCGGGACTCGGCGAACGCCGCGCCGGTGCTCTGACCCGCGGCCAGCGCCGCCAGTGGCAGCGCGGCGAGCATGGCCACGCTGACGGCGATGGTCGCGGCCCGGCGGCCGGCGCGCATGGCGGCGTAGACCGCGACGAGGTAGGCGACGGCGAACACGTCGAACCCGGCCGCGTGATAGCCGACCGCGCACAGGCCGGTCGCGACGAGCACGGGCACCGGCGCCCGCCGGCGCGCGGCCAGGGCGAGGCCGCCGGCGACCAGCAGCGCGTAGCCGGCCGCGGGACCGGGACGGTGCTCGGCGACCCCGGTGATCAGCAGGATCGCCGCGACGCCGACGGCGATGCCCCAGTCCGAGATGCGGCCCATGCGGGCACCTTAGCCGGGCCCGGGCGCGGGCGACTCGTCCGCGCGGACCGCATCGGACTACTGCGCGCGCAGTAGACGACCGGCATCTGCCGCGGCCGCGGCACCGCGTGAAGCCGCCCCCGGGCCGATGCGCCGCGGCCGCCCCGGCGGCCAGGATCGGAGCCATCCCATTCCCGCAAGTGAAGGAGCCGACCATGACCGTCGACCGGGCCGTGGCCACCCTGGCCGCCATCGTCGCGCTGGCCGCCGTCGTCATCGGCGTGCGGGCCCTGAGCCGGGCGGGCCGCGGGGCGAGGGTCGCCCTGGCGGCCGGGGCGGCCGGCCTGATCACCGGCGTCATCATGCTGGCGACCGCGGACGGCGGCCCGGGCACCGGCAACGGCGTCGTCGGCGCCGGCGTGGCCGTGGTGCTCGGGCTGGCCGCGATCGTCCTCGGCGTCATCGCCCGGCGCCGGCGACTCGCGTGAACCCGGCGCGGCCGAGGTGATCCGGGCCGGACGCCGGGGGATTTGCATCAAACTGATTTGATGTATCCTGCGGGCGTGGCGGAGTTGCCCCCGTTCCTGCAGGCCGTGGCGCACCCGCTGCGGTGGCGGCTGCTCGGCGAGCTGTCCCGCAGCGACCGCCAGGTGCGCGAGCTGACCGCGCTGCTCGGCGAGCAGCAGAGCCTGGTCTCGTATCATCTGGGTCACCTGCGCCGCGCCGAGCTGGTCCGGTCCCGCCGCAGCGCCGCCGACGCCCGCGACATCTACTACCGCCTGGACCTCACCCGCTGCGGCGCGCAGCTGGCCGCGGCGGGAGGCGCGCTGCACCCGGCCCTGCGCTACGTCGCGCCGCGACCCGCCGCGCCGGGCCCGACGAGCGTGCTGTTCCTGACCGGCAACAGCTCCCGATCCCAGATGGCCGAGGCCCTGCTGCGCGACCGCTCGCACGGGACGATCGCCGCGCACAGCGCCGGCAGCCGCCCGAAGCCCGTCCACCCGGACGCGATCGCCGCGATGGCCGCGCGCGGGCTGGACCTGAGCACCGCGCGCCCGAAACACCTGGACGAGTTCGCCGGCCGGCACTTCGGCCACGTCATCACCCTGTGCGACAGGGTCCGCGAGGTCTGCCCCGAGTTCCCGGGGCACCCGGACAAGATCCACTGGAGCATGCCCGACCCGTCCGCCGAGCCGGACGGCCGCCCCGCATTCGACCGCGCCGCCGGCGAGATCGCCGAGCGCCTCGACCACTTTCTGCACACATGCGCGACGACGTAGGCCTCGCCACCGTCCTGCGGGAGTGGGGCCGCATCGGCTGCCTCGGCTTCGGCGGCCCCCCGGCCCACATCGCCCTGCTGCGCAGGCTCTGCGTCGAGGATCGCCGGTGGATCGGCGCGCAGGAGTTCGAGGACGCCATCGCGGCGTGCAACCTGCTGCCCGGCCCGGCCTCGACCCAGCTGGCCATCTTCTGCGCCTGGCGGGTCCGCGGCCGCCTGGGCGCGCTCGTGGGCGGGGCCGCGTTCATCGTCCCGGGCCTGATCGTGATCCTGGCCCTGGCCGTGCTGTTCCTGCACGGCAACCCGCCCACGTGGGTGAAGGCCGCCGGCGCGGGTGCGGGCGCCGCGGTCGCCGCCGTGGCCGTCCAGGCCGGGGTGAGCCTGATCCCGGCGGGATGGCGGCGAGCACCGCAGCAGAGCAGCCGCGTCAGATGGATCCTGTACCTCCTCGCCGGCACCGTCGCCGCCGCGACCATCGGCCCGTGGCTGGTGCTGCTGCTGGTCGTCGCGGGCATCGTCGAGCTGCTGGCCCAGCGGGTCCCCGCCCCGCGCCGGCCGCCGGCCCCGGCCCTGGCGATGACCGGCCTCGGCGGCGGGGTCCTGCTGCCGGTGGCCTGGGTCGCGCTCAAGGTAGGCGCCCTGTCCTACGGCGGCGGCTTCGTCATCATCCCGCTCATGCGCGCCGACGCGGTCGACAACTACCACTGGATGACCGGCGCCCAGTTCCTCAACGCGGTCGCCCTCGGCCAGATCACGCCGGGCCCGGTCGTGCAGACGGTGGCGGTGGTCGGCTACGCCGCCGCCGGGCTGGGCGGCGGCGTGCTGGCCTCGATCGTCGCCTTCAGCCCGTCCTTCGCGTTCATCCTGCTGGGCGCCCACCGCTTCGACCGCCTGCGCGGCAACCGGGCCGTGCGGGCCTTCCTGGACGGCGCGGCCCCGGCCGCGGTCGGCGCCATCCTGGGCTCGGCGATCCCGCTGGCCCTGACCCTCACCCAGACCTGGCAGTGGTTCGTGCTGGCCGCGGCGGCGGTGCTCCTGCTGGCCCTGCGCCGCGGCCCCGTCCTGACCCTGCTGGGCGCCGCCGCGGCCGGGACGGTCATCGTCCTGTCCGGCGGCCCGCTGGGGTGATCATCCGTGGGCCGGTCGCGGTGGGCAGTGCTCAGCGCGACGGCCGGGGCGGGCGGACCGTCGTGGCGATCATCGCCGCCACCGCCAGCAGCACCGCCACCACCGTCAAGGCCCGCAGCACGGTGATGTGATCGCCGAGGAACCCGATGATGGGCGGCCCCCCGAGGAAGGCGCAGTACCCGATCGAGGCGATCACGCTCACCCGCCCGGCGGCCTTGCGGGGGTCGTCGCCGCCCGCGCTCATCCCGACCGGAAAGCCCAGCGAGGCGCCCAGGCCCCAGAGCAGGGTGCCGGCGTAGGCGTAGACCGGGCCGGGGCCGAACACGAAGAGGGCCACGCCCGCGATGCCGAACACGGCCAGGACGCGCACGACCGCGGTGCGGCCGTAGCGGTCCAGCAGCCGGGGGCCGAACCAGCGGCCCGCGGTCATCGCCGTCAGGAAGAGCGCGAAGGCGATGGTGCCGAGCGCGGCCGACACGTGGTGGCCGTCGATCGCGGCGACGCTGATCCAGTCGTTGCCGACGCCCTCGGCGAAGGCGAAGGCGAGCACGAACAGGCCGATCAGGAGCGTGCGGGGCTCCTTCCACGCGGCCAGGGCGCCGCCGGGGGCGGACTCCGGCGAGGCGGGCTCGCCGGGGCCGTGGCCGGCGATGAAGCGCCGCGCCTGCCAGGTGACCACGAGCACGACGAGCACGGCCACGGCGACGAGGTGCACGGCCACGGGGACGCGCAGGGCGATCATGACCGCGCCGACGAGGGCGCCGGCTACGGTACCGAGGCTGAATCCGGCGTGGAAGCGGGACATGACCGATCGGCCGAGGTGGCGCTCCACCACCGTGCCCTGGACGTTCATCGCCACGTCCCACGCGCCGTTGGCGAAGCCGAGCAGTGCCAGGCCGGCGACGACCGGGGCGACGCCGGCCTGCGCGCCGAGTGCGGCGACGACGAGCCCGACGCCGAGCAGGACCGCCATGGTGCCGACGATCCGGGCCGAGCCGAAGCGGGTCACCAGGGGCCCGGACAGCGGGAGCGCGACCAGGGAGCCGGCGGCGATGGCCAGCAGGACCAGGCCGAGGGCGGCCGAGTCGAGCCCGAGGCGGTCACGGACCTGCGGGATGCGGGCGGCCCAGCTGGCGAACGCGAAGCCCGAGCCGATGAAGGCGGCGTAGGTCGCGGCGGTGGCGGTGCGGACCGCGGGCGGGGTGGGCACCGCGGCGGCGATCGAGGCGAACATGGCAACGAACATAACAAACAAGATCCGCGTTCGAAACGTTGTCTTTACCGCGCCAGTGGTGTTCAATGGCGGCATGACGCTCAGCGATCGCCACCGGCGGATCCTCGAGGCCGTGCGGCACGCCGGTCAGCTCGGCGTCCCGCGGCTGGCCGAGCTGACCGGCACCTCCGAGATGACCGTGCGCCGGGACCTGGAGCAGCTGGCCGACCAGGGGTTGATCGAACGCTACCGGGGCGGGGCGCGCACCCTCACGCTGCGCGGCGAGGAGCCGCCGTTCGCGGTGCGCACGCACGAGGGGCTGGACGCCAAGCGGCGCATCGCCGAGGCGGTCGCGGACCTGATCGCCGACGGGGAGGCCGTCGTGGTCGACGGCGGGACCACCTGCCTCGAGGTCGCCCGCCTGCTCGTCCCGCGCCGGATCACCGTCATGCCGCTGTCGATGCACGCGGCCAACGCGCTCGCCGGCGGCCCCCAGCTCCGGCTGCTGCTCCCCGGCGGCGAGCTGCGCCCGGACGAGCTCGCGCTCACCGGGCCGCTCACCGAGGCCTCGCTGGCCGCGCTGCGCTTCGACACCGCGATCCTCGGCTGCTGCGGCCTCACCGCCGCCGGGATGACCGCCTACGACCTCGCCGACGCGGCGATCAAGCGCGCGATCATCGCCTCCGCCCACCGCGTCATCGTGGTCGCCGAGCCCGCCAAGCTCTCCCGCACGGCGCTGGCGTTCGTGGCGCCCGTGTCCGCGTTCAGCCTCGTGGTCACCACCGAGGACGCGGCCGAGGACGACGCCGACGCGCTCACCGCCGCCGGCACCGTCGTGCGGAGGGTCTGAGCGCCGTGCCCGACGTCATCCTCTTCGACCTGTTCGGGGTCATCGCGCGGCACCAGTCGCAGGCCGGTCGCGACGCCCTCGTGCAGATCGCCGGTCTCCCCGAGGCCGATTTCTGGCAGTCGTACTGGCACCACCGCGTCGCCTACGACGCGGGCCTCGTCACCGGGGCCGAGTACTGGCGCCGGGTCTCCCGGTTCACCGAGGAGCAGATCGCCGCCCTCGTCGAGGCGGACATCGCGAGCTGGAGCGAGGTCGACGAGAAGATGGTCGGCCTGCTGGAGCGGGCCGCGGCCGCCGGGGTGCGCCTGGCGCTGCTGTCCAACATCCCCGCGGAGCTCGCGGCCCACTACGAGCGCCACCACCGGCGGTGGCTGCGCCACTTCGAGCTGGTGGCCTTCTCGTGCCGGATCGGGCTGGCCAAGCCGGACCCGGCGGCGTTTCACTGGTGCTGCCGCGAGCTCGGCCTGGCCCCCGATCGACTGCTGTTCGTGGACGACCGCGACGAGAACGTCGCGGCCGCCCGGCGCGTCGGGCTACACACGCACCTGTTCGTCGGCCTCGGCCTGGACCTCGTCCAGCGAGTCGGGGATCTCGGCCCCCGCTGAGGCGTCCGGCAGGTCGTCCTCCATCCGGTGCAGGGGCCGGTAGGCGAGGCCCAGCGCGCCCCAGACCACCAGCAGCACGCCGCAGGCGAGCAGGATCAGCCCCGTACCGCGGGCGTCCCCGACCCCCACGACCCGCCCGACCGTGTCCGCGAGCGCGCCCCCGGGCCGCAGCAGCGGCGCGACCGCGTCCGTGAACGGCGGTGCGGTCAGGAACGCGACCGGCGTCATCGCCACGGCCAGCATCTGGTTCGTGGCGAGCACCCGGCCCTGCAGCTCCAGGCCGACCTTGACCTGGATGATCGCGAGCCAGTGGGCGTTGAGGATGGAGAGCGAGGCGTACCAGATGAGGCTGCCCACCGCCGCGAGCCCCGTCGACGGCCGCAGCCCGACGAGCGCGGCTCCGAGACCGACCCCGATGACGAAGCCCACCATGCCCGTGGCCCGGCGCTCGGCGCCGCCCCACAGCACCATGGCCAGCGCCCCGAGACCGGCCCCGACGCCGCTGAACGCGGTGACGAGGCTGACCGCCGTCGTGCCGCCGAACGCGTACACGGTCGGCACGGTCACGGCGAGGGCGAGCATCGCGAGGTAGTTCTCGACCACGAAGAACACGATCATGATCATGAGCGGGCGGCGCCGGACGAGGAACCGCCAGCCGCCGACGATCGCGCGGACGAACGTCTCCTCCTGCCGGCGGAAGAGCCGGTCGGGCAGGCGCACCAGCAGCAGCGTGCCGACGCCGACGAGCAGCGACACCACGTCGACCGCGACGACCCACGGCATGCCCAGCGCCGTGATCAGCGCGCCGCCGGCCAGCGGGGCGATGAGCATGCCGATGCCCGGGCCGAGGTTCGCCAGCGCGTTGGCCTGGCCCAGGTAGGGCTTCGGCACCAGCTGCGCGACCGCGGCCAGGTAGGCGGGGCGGTGGAACGCGGTCACCGCGGACAACAGCCCGGCCAGCAGCCCGACGCTCCAGATCTCCAGCCGGCCCAGCGCCAGCAGGGTGACCACCGCGGACATGACCACCGCGCCCGCCCCGTTGCAGGCCAGCATGATGCGCCGCCGGTCGATCCGGTCGGCCACCGCCCCGCCCACCGGCAGCAGCAGGATCGAGGGCAGCAGGGCCAGCATGGTGACGAGGGCGTAGTCGGCGACGCGGCCGTTGCGCTGGTACGCCCAGACGCCCAGGGCGAACGAGCTCAGCGCGGCACCGATCAGCGAGGTGGTCTGGCCGGCCGTCATGACGTAGAACTCGCGCAGGTCGCGGCGGGCCCGGCCGCCGGTGACCGCGGTGCTGACCGCCTCCGGCGCCCGGCCCGCACCCCACTCCCGCAGCGCGCCGGCGATCTCGTCGGCCGCGGCCGCCGCCTGGTGCTTGAGGAAGTAGTGCCCGGCCCGGGGCAGGACCGCCAGCGCGACGCGATCCGCGAAGGCGCCCCATTCCGCATAGCGTTCCTGGTACAGCTCCGTCGAGCGGTCCCGCGCCCCGATCAGGCACAGCACGGGCGCCCGCAGCCGCCGCCGGTCGGGCCGGGTCAGCTCGCGGGTGAACCACGTCTGCGACTCGTCCACGTCGTGGCGCAGGCCGCGCAGGATCACGTCGGCGTCGAGGCCCTCGTCGTCGTCGAGGCCGCCGAGCGTGCGCAGGAAGTCACGGTACGCCCGGTCGGAGGTGAACCACGTGGCGTGGAAGCGCCGGTGGAACCAGGACGACACCCGCCCCGGCAGCCGCGCCGCCGGGAAGCTGCCCCCGACGACCAGCCCGGCGACCTCGCGGCCGTCGGACTCCAGGCGCAGGGCGAGCTCGGTGGCGGCCGCCGAGCCGACGCAGTGGCCGTAGACCAGCACCGGGCCGCTCGGCAGGTCCGCCACCACGCGGTCGATCAGCTCGGCCATCGGCATCGGCGGCTCGTCGGGCCGGGCCGGGTCGTGCCCGGGCAGCTCGATCGCCAGCACGGCCGCGCCGGGCAGGCGCTGCGCGAGCTCGGTGGCCAGCGGCCCGTACGCCGCGGCCGAGCCGCCGCCGTAGGGCACACAGACGACGGTCAGCGTCGCGTCGGCCGGGCCCGCCAGGCGGTGCAGCAGGCCGGTCGAGCCGGTGTCGCCGTCGAGGTAGGCGGCCAGCTCCCGCACGGTCGGCCGGGTGAACAGGTCGATGACGCGCAGCTGCGGGTCGATGGCCCGCACGGCCCGCACCGCCTTGAACGAGTCGCCGCCGAGGGCGAAGAAGTCGTCGTCCAGCCCGATCTCGGCGCCGTCGAGGACCTCGGCCCAGGCCGCGGCGACCCGCAGCTGCGTCGGGGACTCCGGCGCGACCCGGGTGGCGGCGCCCGGCGGCTGCGGTGCCGGCAGCGCGGTCCGGTCCACCTTGCCGTTGGCGGTCAGCGGGAGCCGGTCGAGGACCACGAACGCCGAGGGCACCATGTAGTCCGGGAGCCGGTCGCGCAGCGCGGCCCGCACCACCCCGGGGTCGGCCGTCGCGGGCGTGATCCAGGCGGCCAGCCGGCGCGTGTGCGCCTCGCCGACGGGCAGCACCACGGCCTCGCCGACGCCGGGGACCCCGCGCACCGCGGAGGCGACCTCGTTGAGCTCGACCCGGAAACCGCGGATCTTCACCTGGTCGTCGACCCGGCCCAGGATCTGCACCAGGCCGTGGGCGTCGACGCGGACGCGGTCGCCGGAGCGGTACCAACCCTGCTCGAAGCGGTCGTCGACGAGGTTCAGGTATCCGCGCGCCACGCTCGGGCCGCCGATGCGCAGCTCGCCCGGCACCCCGTCCGGCACCGGCCGGCCCGCCCGGTCGGTCACCCGGCACTCGACGTTGGCGAACGGCCGCCCGATGGGCACGGTGCCGATGCGGCGCTCGGCCGGAACCTCGCGCACGTCGCAGCCGAGCACGGAGACCGTCGTCTCGGTCGGGCCGTAGTGGACCTGCACCTCCAGGTCCGGCCGGACCCGCTCGATGCGCTCGACGAGCTCCCACGGGCACGGCTCGCCGGCCAGGACGAGCAGCTCCCGGGGCAGCAGCGCGGCGAGGTCGCCGTGCGCGGCCAGCAGCTCCAGGTGGCTCGGGACCAGCTTCATCGCGTCGACCGGATGCTCGGCGAGGTAGGCGGCGAACGCCTCCGGATCGGTGGCGGTCTCGCGGTCCACGAGGTGCGCCACGCCGCCGGTGGCGAGCGCCCCGAACAGGTTCGTCATGCCGAGGTCGGCCGCGTGGGTGGACACCAGGGCGTAGGAGCCGTGCGGCCCGATGCGGTCCGCCACCGCGTGCAGGTAGTGCGCGATGTTGCGGTGCTCGACCATGACGCCCTTGGGCCGGCCGGTCGAGCCGGACGTGAAGATGAGGTACGCGAGGTGGTCCATCGCCACCGCCACGGCCCCGGCCGGCTCGCCGGTCACGTCCGCGACGACGATCGCCTCGCGGCCCGGGACGCGGCACGGCTCACGGCCCGCGAACGCGGCCTCGGTGAGCACGAACCGGGCCTGCGCGGCGTCGAGGATCTCCGCCACGCGGCCGTCCGGGTAGCCGGGGTCGACGGGGAGGTAGGCCGCGCCGGCCTTGAGCGCGCCGAGCATCGCCACGGGCAGGGCCGTCCCGCGCTCGGTGAGCACCGCGACCGGCTCCTCGGGCCGCACGCCGGCCGCCAGCAGCCGGGCCGCCACCACCCCGGCGCGCCGGTTCAGCTCCGCGTAGGACAGCCGGCCGTCCGCCGCGACCACCGCGGTCGCGTCCGGCGCCGACGCCGCGTGGCGGGCGATGAGCTCGTGCAGCGGCCGGTCCAGCGGGTAGGACACCCGCGGGCCGTCCGGCCCGGGCCGCACGCCGGGCTCCAGCGCCAGCTCGCCGACCGGGCGGTCGGGCTCGGTGACCAGGCCGGTCAGCAGCGCCAGGAACCAGTCCATCAGCCGCCGGGCGGTCACCTCGTCGAACAGGTCGGCGCGGAACACCAGCGAGCCGCGGTAGCCGTCGTCCACGCGCGACAGCGCGAGGTTGAGGTCGTACTTGGCCGTGTGGGTCGGCAGCTCCATGCCCTGCGCGTCCAGGTTCGGCAGGCGCAGCGGCGCGGCCGGCTGCTCCAGCACGTTGAGCAGCACCTGGAAGATCGGCGTGTGACCGAGGTTGCGCTCGGGCTGCAGCCGCTCCACGATCCGCTCGAACGGCGTCTCGGACTGCGCGAGCGCGTCGATCGCCATCTCGCGGACCCGGGTCAGCAGCTCGCGGCCGGTCGGGTCGCCGGAGCAGTCGGTCCGCATGACCAGCGTGCCGATGAAGCAGCCGATCATCTTCTCGACGTCCGGGTGGTGCCGGCCCGCGACCGGGACGCCGATCGGGATGTCGTCCGTGCCGCACACCCGGGCCAGCAGCGCCTGGAACGCGGTGAGCAGCACCATGAACGGCGTCGCCCCGCAGGACGCGGCGAGCCCGGCGATCGGGCCGGTCAGCGCCGCGGGCACGTGCACCCGCACCTGCCCGGCCTCGTGGCCGGCCACCGCCGGGCGGGGCCGGTCGGCCGGCAGGTCCAGCACCGGCGCCAGGCCCCGCAGCCGCTCGACCCACCGGTCCAGGGCCGCGGGCGACGGCTCGAGGCCGGCCTGCCAGCGGGCGTAGTCGGCGTACTGCAGCGCGGGCGCGTCCGGCGCCGGGCGGCCGTCGAGGCGGCGGGCGTACAGGTCCGCGATCTCGCTCAGCGCCAGATCGATCGACCACGCGTCGAAGGCGATGTGGTGGACCACGAGCAGCAGCACGTGCTCGTCCGGCCCGTCGCGGCGGATCAGCGCCCGCATCGGCGGCTCCTGCTCGAGCCGGAACGCCCGGTGCCGGAACGCGTCCAGCTCCCCCTCGGTCTCGACGGGCACGTCGTCCGCGCCGCCCAGCACCCCGGTCGGCACGCCGTCGCGGTCCACGAACCGGGTTCGCAGCACGTGGTGGCGCACGGCCAGGTCCCGGATCGCGGCGCTCAGCGCGGCCACGTCGAGCGGGCCGGTCAGCCGCACGGTGGCCGACACGTGGTACGCGCCGCTGTCCGGCTCCAGCTGGTGCAGGAACCACAGCCGGGCCTGGGCCGGCGACAGCGGCGCCGGCGCGCCCGGGTCGGCGGACGCGGGAATGGTGGTGGCGGTGCGAGCGGCGTTGCGGCGCGCCCCGGCCAGCCGCTGCTGCAGCAGCGAGCGCTGGGTGTCGGTGACCGTCACGCCTGCGTCACCTCGGCCAGCAGCAGCGCCTCCAGCGCGGCGGCGAAGTTCGCCAGCACCGGCTGCTCGAACTGCAGCCGCACCGGCACCGCGAAGTCCAGCGCGTCGCGGAGCCGGCCCACGACCAGCGTCGCCGACAGGGAGTGCCCGCCCAGCGCGAAGAAGTTGTCGTACACCGACAGCTCGTCGCGCTTCAGCACGGCGCTCCACACCTCGGCGACGAGCTGCTCCGCCTCGGTGCGCGGCGCGACCCGCTGCTGCACCTCGTCCCGCGGCTCGGGCAGCGCCGTGCGGTCGACCTTCCCGGAGGCGTTGACCGGCAGCGCGTCCAGGGTCATCCAGCGGCGCGGGACCATGTAGTCGGGCAGCGCCGCCCGCAGCAGGGTCTCCAGGGCCTGCGTGTCCGGCGTCGATCCCGGCCGCGGCACCACGTAGCCGACGAGGTGCGCGTCGCCGGCCGGGTCGGCGACGGTCACCACCGCCTCGGCCACGCCCGGCGCCGAGCGCAGCTGCGACTCGATCTCGCCGAGCTCGATGCGGTGCCCGCGCACCTTCACCTGGTGGTCGCGGCGGCCGAGGAAGTCCAGCAGCCCGTCGGTGCGCCAGCGCACCAGGTCACCGGTGCGGTAGCAGCGCTCGCCGGGCCGGACCGGGTCGGCGACGAACGCGGCCTCGGTCAGGTCGGGCCGGCCGTGGTAGCCGCGGGCCACACCGGCCCCGCCGATCCACAGCTCGCCGATGGTCCCGGGCAGCGCGAGGCGACCGGCGGCGTCCACCACGTACACCCACTCCCCCGCCATCGGGGTGCCGATGGGCACGGTGTCGCCGACGGGCGCGGTGACGCGGTACATCGTGGAGACCACGGCGGTCTCGGTCGGGCCGTAGCCGTTCCAGGCCTCGCCGAGCCGCACCGTGAGCTCGCGGGCGAGCGCGGGGTCGAGGGCCTCGCCGATGGCGATCCCCCGCACCTGCGGCGACTGCCAGCCGGCCGCGACGAGCATCCGGAACGTGGTCGGGGTCGCGGTCATCACGGTCACCTTGGACTCGGCGATGCGCTGCGCCACGAGGTGCCCGTCGACGGCCACGCCGCGCTCCAGCAGCACCAGCCGGGCGCCCTTGCCGAGGCCGCACCACAGCTCGAGCCCGGCCACGTCGAACGAGAGCGCGGTCAGGCCGAGCATCACGTCGTCGGGCGTCACCGGGACCAGCTCGCAGTTGGCGGCGACGAACGCGGCGACGGCGCCGTGGTTGAGCTCCACGCCCTTGGGGCGGCCGGTCGAGCCGGAGGTGTAGAGGATGTACGCGAGGTCGCCGGGGCCGGTCGCGGGCAGCTCGCCGGGCTCGGCGGCCAGCGCGTCGGCGAGGTCGACGAGGACGGCGCCGGTGCCCTCGACGAGCGCGCGGGCCACGTCCAGCGTCTCCGCGGCGGCGAGGACGACCCTGGCCCCGGAGTCGCTGAGCTGGTAGCGCAGCCGATCGGCCGGGTGGTCGGGCTCCAGCGGCACGTAGGCCGATCCGGCCCGCCAGACGCCGACCAGCGCGGCGGGCAGGTGCCGGTCGCGGGGCAGGCAGATCCCGACGGGCGAACCGGACCCGGCCCCGTGCGCGCGCAGCGCGGTCGCGATCCGCGCCGCGGCCACGGCCAGGTCGCCGTAGCTCAGGGTGCCGTCGGCGGCGGCGACCGCGACGGCCGCCGGGCGGGCGTCGGCCTGGGCGAGGACCGCGTCGAGCACGGTGGCGGGCGCGTCGGCGGGCAGGTCCGGGCCGGTGCCGAGGGCCACCAGCTCGGCCCGCTCGGCCTCGCCCAGCAGGTCGAGCTGCGAGAGCGGGCGGTCGGGGTCGGCCAACATCCCGTCGAGCAGGGCGAGCAGCCAGCGTGACCAGCGCTCGACCGTCGCCCGGTCGAACAGGTCGAGGCGGTAGTGCAGCTCGCCCTCGTAGCCGCCGTCCTCGGCCTGCAGCGACAGGCTCACGTCGAACTTGTTGAAGTCGAGCGGGGCGTCGAGGCGCTCGGCGCGCACGCCGGGCAGCGCGGGGTCGCGCTGGGCGGCTTCGAGCAGGTACAGCATCGACTGGAAGATCGGCGTCGTGGCGGTGGAGCGCTCGGGCGCCACGGCCTCCACGACCCGCTCGAAGGGCGCGGTGGCGTGCGCGAAGGCCTCAAGGGTGGTCTCCCGGACGCGGTCGAGCAGCTGGCGGCCGGTCGGGTCGCCGGACAGGTCGGTGCGCATCACGAGCGTGTTGATGAAGCAGCCGACGACGCCCTCGGTCGCGCGGTGGTGGCGCCCGGACTCGGGCACGCCGACGGCGACGTCCTCGCTGCCGCAGAGCCGGCCCAGCAGCGCCTGCCAGGCCGCGAGCACCACCATGAACGGCGTCGCGTTGCACTCCCGGGCGGTCTCGCGCACCCGCTCGGCCAGGGCCGGGGACAGCCTGAACGGCAGGTAGCCGCCGCTCCAGTCGGCCACCGCCGGGTAGGGCCGGTCGACGGGGAGCGCGAGCACGGGGGCGAGCCCGGCCAGCCGCTCGACCCACCAGCCGACGTGGTCGTCCGCGGTCCGCGTGGCCTGCCACTCGGTGATGTCGGCGTACTGCAGCCGCGGCGGCGCGGGCGGCTCGCCCTGGCCGAGGCGGGCGGCGTAGAGCGCGCCGATCTCGTCGAGCATCAGGTCCCGCGACCACGCGTCGGTGGCGATGTGGTGCACGGTCAGGGCCAGCACGTGGTGCTCGGCGCCGAGCCGGAAGAGCACGGCCCGCATCGGCGGCTCGCGGTCGAGCTCGAACGGCCGGCTCACCTCGGTCCGCAGCGCCGCGTCCAGCCCGGGCTCGTCGATGTCCACGAGGGACAGTTCGATCCGCTCGGCCGGGCCGGCGACGGCGTGCGCGGGCGGCGCGATGACGCTGCGCAGCACCTCGTGGCGGGCCGCGACCTCGCGCAGCGCGGCCAGCAGCGCGTCGGCGTCGAGCGGGCCGGTCAGCCGCAGCACCGTGGGCACGTGGTAGATCGAGGTGTTGGTCTCGAACTGCGCGTTGAACCACAGCCGGGCCTGCGACGGTGACAACGGCTGCGGCGCGTCCGGGTCGGACCGGCGCGGGATCTCCGCGTCGGCCCGGGCGGCGGCGCGGGCCGCCGCGACCCGCCGCTCCATGAGGGCCCGTAAGCTGTCCTGGTCAGACAAGGTCATAGTCGTTCCCTAGTTGCCGGTGGCCGGTTCGGCCACGATGTCGTCCATAACAAGCCGTTCGAGCTGTCCGGCGAAGTTCGCGAGGACCGGATGGTCGAACAGCAGCCGCACGGGGACCGCGCAGCCGAGCGTCTCGCGCAGCCGGCCCGCGACCCGGGTCGCGGCGAGCGAGTGGCCGCCGAGGCCGAAGAAACTGTCGTCGGCACCGATGCGGTCGGTGGTGAGGATCTGGGCCCAGACGTCGGCGACCAGCTGCTCCATCATCGACTCGGCCGGCCGGTGCGGCCGGTCCTCGCCGGGCTCGGGCAGCGCGCCGAGGTCGACCTTGCCGCTGGGTGTCATCGGCAGCGCGTCGAGCACCACCCAGCGGTGCGGCACGAGGTAGGAGGGCAGGCTCGCGCGCAGGTGGGCGGCGGCCTGCTCGGCGGTGACCGGGCCGGCGACGTAGCCCACGAGGTGCGCCTCCGCGCCCTGGCCCCGCGCGGTGACGACCGCGTGCTCGACGCCGGGGTGGGCGCGCAGCGCGGCCTCGATCTCGCCGAGCTCGACGCGGTAGCCGCGAATCTTCAGCTGGTGGTCGCGCCGGCCGCAGAACACGATCTCGCCGTCCGGCCGGCGGCGGACCAGGTCCCCGGTGCGGTAGCACCGCCCGCCGGGCACGACGGGGTCGGGCACGAACGCGGCCCCGGTCAGGTCCGGCCGGTTGTGGTAGCCGATGGCCGGCCCGGCGCCGCCGATCCACAGCTCGCCCGCGACGCCCGCCGGGACGAGGCGCTCCAGCGGATCCATGACGTAGAGCCGCTCGCCGAGCATCGCGTGCCCGATCGGCACGGCGTCGCCGACCTCGAGGACGCGGTACGCGGTCGACAGCACGGTGGCCTCGGTCGGGCCGTACACGTTCCACAGCTCCCGCACCACCGGCAGCAGCTCGCGGGCCAGGGCCGGGTCGAGCGTCTCGCCGCCGGCCCACACGCGCAGGTCCGCCCCGCCCGTCCAGCCCGCGGCGAGCAGGGTGCGCAGGATCGTCGGCGGCACGTTCATCACGTTGACGCGGTGCTCGGCGATCTGGCGGCCGAGGCGGTACCCGTCCACCGCGCTGTCGCGGTCGACGACCACGCAGCAGGCGCCGGCGCCGAGCGCCGACCAGATCTCGGCGCACGAGATGTCGAAGCTGAGCGTGGCCACGGCGAGCATGCGGTCCCCGGGCCCGAAGCCGGGCTCGAAGCGCAGCGCCTCGGTGAGCGCGGCGACGCTGGACTGGGCGACGGCCACGCCCTTGGGCTTGCCGGTCGAGCCCGAGGTGTAGAGCAGGTAGGCCCGGTCGGCGGGCCCGACGACGGGGAGCCCGGCCGGTGCCCGGCCTGAGGTCAGGTCCGGGGTCAGGTCCAGGTTCAGCGCGCCCGGTCCGGCCGCGGCGGCGGTCGTGTTCCGGCAGAGCACGGTCTTCGCGCCGCCGTCCGAGGCGAGCCAGGCCAGGCGCTCGGCCGGCAGCTCCGGCTCCAGCGGCAGGTACGCCGCGCCGGCCCGCCAGATCCCCAGCAGTGTCGCCGGCATCCGGTGGTCGCGCGGCAGGCACACGCCGACGACGTCGCCGGGCTCGACGCCCCGGTCCAGCAGGATCGCCGCGATCGCGGCCGAGTCGTCCCACAGCTGCCGGAACGTCATCTCGTCGTCGGCGCCGACGACGGCCACCTCGCCGGGGCGCTCCCGCACCTGCCGCTCGATCGCCTCGACGGCCGTGGCCGGCGCGCCGGCCGGGATCGGCGGACCGGCGGCCAGCTCGAGCAGCTGCGCCTCCTCGGCCGCGGTGACCAGCGGCAGGTGCGGGAGCGGGCGGTCCGGGTCCGCGGTGACCTCGGCGAGCGTGCGCAGGAGCCGGTCCGCGAACGCCTCCACCCACGCGCGATTCGTGAGGCCGGTGTCGTACTCCACCTGAAGCTCGACCCCGTCGGCCGTCTCGTTCACGAAGACGGTCAACGGGTTCTGCGCCCCGCCGCACCCCAGCTCGCCGAGCAGCTCCAGCCGCACCGCGCCCCGCTCGACCCGCACCGGCATCCCGGCCGGCTGCGCGGAGAGCACCACCGGGGTCAGCATCGCCCCGCGCGACTGGGTGCCGACGGCCGCGAACAGGTCCTCCGTGGACGGCCGGGGCCGGTCCAGCGCCCGGGCCGTCGTCGCCGACGCGGCCGCGACCGTGTCCCGCACGGTGGCCGCGGGCTCCAGCCGCAGCCGGACCGGCAGCACGTCGACGAGCGGGCCGATGACCCGGTCGAGCTCGGGCCCGGCGCGCCGGGCCACGACCACGCCGACGAGCACGTCCTTGCGGGCGGTGAGCCCGGCCAGCAGCAGCCCGAGGGCGGTCAGCCAGTCCGCGAAGACGGGGGTGCCGCTCGCCGGCGGGACCGGGCGGGTGATCCGCTCGCCGCGGAAGCCCGCGGTGCCCGAGAACAGCTCGCTCGGCGGCGACGCCCCGGCCAGCTCGTCGCGCCACGCGTCCGTCGCGCCGTCGGGGGTGAAGGCGAGGTCGCCGACCTGCACCGGCGGCGGCTCGACGGTGCCGGGCGCGGCCAGCTCGGTCGCGAGCTCGTCGAGCAACGTGCCGGTGGACCAGCCGTCGAAGGCCATGTGGTCGCCGACGACCACCAGCTCCGACACGCCGGCGGCGAGCCGGATGAGCTCGACGCGCAGCAGCGGCGCCGTGCCGGTCAGGTCGAAGGCGTGCCGGGCGGCGGCCTCGGCGATCGCGCCGGCCTCCCCCGCGCGCTCGGCCGCGGGCCGCTCGCGCAGGTCGTGCTCCGTGACGGGGACGTCCGTGCGGGCGCCCACGACCGCGATCGGCTCGCCGTCGCGCTCGACGATCCGGCTGCGCAGCACCTCGTGCCGCGACACCAGCGCGGCCAGCGCCGAGCGCAGGGCGGGCGCCTCGACCGGACCGGTGAGCCGGACCCGGAACGCCACCGTGGTCACGGCCGGCACCGAGCCGACCTGCCGCAGCGTCCACAGGCCGCGCTGGGTCGGGGTGAGCGGGTATTCCAGGACGCCCTCGTGCCGCACCGGGCCGCTCGCGACCGGGGCCGAGCCCTGGTGGACGAGGCTGGCGAGGGCGGCGACGGTCGGCTCGGCGAGGAACGCGGCCAGCGGCACCGTGGTCGCGAACTCGCGGCCGGCGAGCGCGCAGACCCGGGCCGCGGCGAGCGAGTGCCCGCCGAGGTCGGTGAAGCGGTCCTCGACCCCGACCTCGTCGATGCCGAGCACGTTGCCGACGATCGCGGCGAGCCGTTCCTCGGCGCGCGTGCGGGGCGCGACGAACGCGGTCCCGGTCCCGCGCCGGGCGGCGAGCACGGGCAGCGCGGCCCGGTCGATCTTGCCGTTCGGGCTCAGCGGCAGCCGCTCGGTGATCGCGAACCGGGTCGGCACCAGGTGCTCCGGCACCCGGCGGCGCAGCCACGCGCGCAGGCTCCGCTCGTCGAGGCCGGTCGCCTCCACGTGCCCGACCAGGTAGGACACGCCGTCCTCGTCGGCGGCGGCGACCACGCCGGCGCGGCGCACGGCCGGGTGGCGCACGAGCACCGCCTCGACCTCGCCGGGCTCGACCCGGTAGCCGCGGATCTTCACCTGGTCGTCGGCGCGGCCGGCGAAGCGCAGCACGGTGCCGTCGGTGCGGACCAGGTCGCCGGAGCGGTACCAGCCGTCGCCGAACCCGCCGCTGTCGCGGTTGAGGTAGCCGCGGGCGACCACCGGGCCGCCGATCCACAGCTCGCCCAGCTCGCCGTCGGCGACCGGCCGCCCGTCGGCGTCGCGCACGGACATGACGGCGCCCGCGATCGGCCGCCCGATCGGCGGCTCGCCGGTGTCGTCGCGGCCGACCTCGGCGATCGCGCAGGTCGTGGTGCACTCGGTCGGGCCGTAGAGGTTGAGCACCCGGCGCACGCCGGGGTTGGCGTAGATCCGATCGACCAGCGCCCGGGTCAGCGGCTCGCCGCCGGCGAACACGGCCCGCACGCCGCTGGGCAGCGGCTCGCGCAGCAGCGCGGCCAGCGCGGACGGCACGCCGTAGACGGTCGTGACCTCGTCGCGGGCCGGCAGCGCGGGCAGCGCCAGGACGTTCTCGGCGAGGATGACCGTGCCGCCCGTGACCAGGGGCAGGAACAGCTGGGTGATCGAGGGGTCGAAGCAGATCGACGCGGTGGCGAGCAGGCCGCTCAGCTCCTCGGCGGTGTACGCCTCGGCCTCGTACCGCAGCAGGTTCATCGTGTTGCGGTGCTCGACGACGACGCCCTTGGGGCGGCCGGTGGAGCCCGAGGTGTAGATGACGTAGGCCGCGTCGCCGCCGTCGCCGGGCCGGTCGAGCGGGGTCGCGTCGGCGTCCGCGGCGATCTCGTCGACGCGGACCGCGACGGCGTCCAGGCCGGGCAGCGTCGTGGCCCGGGTCGTGGCGACGAGCCGCATCTTCGTGTCGGCGGCGATGTACGCCAGCCGCTCGGCCGGGTACGCCGGGTCCATCGGCACGTAGGCGGCGCCGGTCTTCAGCACGCCCAGCAGCGCCGGGAGCAGGTGTTCGTCGCGGCCCAGGCACACGCCCACGAGCTCCCCGGGGCCGGCCCCGGCCCGGGCCAGCTCCCGGGCGATCCGGTTCGCGCGGGCGTCGAGCTGCGCGTAGCGCGTCCGGACGGTGCCGGCGATCACGGCAACCCGGTCCGGTGTGCGCCTTGCCTGCTCTTCGACCTGCTCGTGGACACGCTGAAACACGCGCAGCCCTCCCTGATATCAGACGGCCGTGCGTTAGCCGTTTTCCTGCCGGAAATAATGCCGCACCCATTCAAGGCATTCCCGTGTGCATCCACCGAGGTCAAATGGTCTGCGATCACCGGAAACGCGGCCTCACCTCGCAGAACCGGCGCAGGTCAGCGCGCTGGGAGGGCAAACCCTACTCCCGACCCTAGGGATGATTTGGTCGGGAATGGCCGCACGTGCGAGTCTGAGCGCATGGCACGAATTGGGGTTGTAATGCCGCGGGATCTCCCCGCGGATCGGGTCCTGACGTATGCCCGCCGGGCCGAGCAGCTCGGATTCGAGGAGTTGTGGGTCGTGGAGGATCTCGGGTTCCGCGGCGGCGTGGCCCAGGCCGGCGCCGTGCTCGCGGCGACGGAGCGGATCACGGTCGGCATCGGCATCCTGCCGGCGGGCGCGCGCAACGCCGCCTTCGCCGCGATGGAGCTGGCGACGCTGACCCAGCTGTTCCCGGGCCGCGTGATCGCGGGCATCGGCCACGGCATGCCGGACTGGATGCGCCAGGCCGGCGCCCGCCCGGCCAGCCCGCTCACCCTGCTGCGGGAGTACACGGTCGCCGTGCGTGCGCTGCTGCGCGGCGAGCTGGGCCCGGCCGCGGGCCGGTACGTCGCCGTCGAGGGCGTGGTCATCGGCGAGACCCCGCCGACCCCGCCCCCGGTCGTGCTCGGCGTGCGCGGCCCGAAGTCGATCGCGATGGCCGGCGAGGTCGCCGACGGGCTGCTGCTGGCGGAGCCCTGCGCGCCGCCCTACGTCGCCGACGCGGTCTCGCGCTTCGCCGCCCCGTCGCCGATCGTCGTGACGTACGACGCCGCGGCCGTGGCCGGCGACGGCCGGGCGGCCCGCGACCTGGTGCGCCCCGGCCTGGCCTGGATCGGCGAGCCGGACTGGGCCCCGCACCTGGCCCCGCTGCCCTTCGCCGGGGAGCTCGCCCGGCACCGCGCGGCGGCGGCGAGCCGCGAGGAGTTCGCGGCCACGCTGCCGGACGAGTGGGTGCGCGAGCTGTCACTGGCCGGCACCCCGGACGAGGTCGCCGAGCGGATCGCGGCGCGCCGCACCGCGGGCGCGACGAGCGTGGTGCTGCTCCCGGCCGAGCCCGACCCCCTGGACGCCCTGACCCGCCTGGCCCACGTCATCAGCCTTTGACGACGCGGTCGGGGTCGCAGGTCCGGCCGAAGTCGTCCCGGAGCGGGACGTGATCCTGCCTGAGGGCGCTGCCGCGTGAGAGGCCGAACGCGCTGCCACCGCAGGCCCGGCGGTCGTGCGGCAGCGGCCCGCATCCCGCCTTCGCCCGTGTGCGCACCGGCACTCCGTTCAGTCGCGTATCCCGGTCGACGCCCCGGGACAATACCGGCTTCCACCGACGATGGTCGATCCCGACACCGCGCGAAGTCGCCGGCGAGCCGGACGTTCGTGTGCTTGAGGCTGGATGTTCGATGTATCACTTGCCCGGCCACGTTGCGTCGCTCAGGCGGCCGGCCAGCTCCCTCGGGCGGGCGAGGGCCGCGCAGTGGCCGGCGTCGAGCTCCTCGGGCGTGATCCCGAGCCGCTGCGGCACGAGCCGGCGAAAGAGCCCCGCCGGGAAGCAGCGGTCCTGGCGCAGCAGCACGAACCGCGTCGGCACGGCCGGCCACCGCTCCAGCGGCCACGGCTGCTCGTAGGCCACCGCGGACGGATGTGCGCGCTGGCGGCGAAGGGCCTCCTCGGCGAGCGGGCGCGGCACGTCGTGGTAGTAGGTGACGAAGGGGTCCTCATCGCCGCCGCCGACGTGGCCGACGTTGCCCCACCAGTCCGAGGGCCGCTCGCCCGGCGCCGGCACCATGCCCGCCACCAGCACCAGCCCGTCGGCCGCGAGCCGCCCGGCCACCAGCGGGGCCGTGAACGCGCCGAACGAGTGCCCGACGACGATCGTGTCGCGCCGGTCGCCGACGGCCGCGACCACGGCGCCGGCGTAGGCGTTCAGGTCCGCCGCCGGGTCGTCGGGCAGGTCGGGCGCGATCGCCTCGTGGCCGCGGGCCCGCAGCTCGGCGGCGACGAGGTGCCAGGCCCAGCCGGAGTCGCCCGCGCCGTGAATCAGCACGAAAGTGGCCATGCCCCTGACGCTAGCGACGCGACGGCATGCGCAAAAGCGATCGTTTCCGATCGTTTCCATCGTACTTCCCGATAGAGTCGGGGCCGTGTCCGACGTCGACCTGCGCCACCTCGCCACCCTGGCCGCGATCGCCGACGAGGGCTCGTTCGGGCGCGCCGCGGCGCGGCTCGGATACACGCAGTCGACGGTGAGCCAGCACATCGCCGCGCTGGAGCGCTGCGTCGGCGGCGCGGTGTTCGACCGGCCGGGCGGCCCGCGACCGGTTCGCATCACGCCGCTCGGCCGCGTCGTGCTGACCCACGCCCGGCAGCTGCTGGCCGGGGCGCGGGCGATGACCGACGCGCTCGAGCGGTTCCGGGCCGGCGACGGCCGCATCGACATCGGCACCTTCCAGAGCCTGTCGACGACGATCCTGCCGCGGCTCGTGCGGCGGCTGCGCGAGGAGCACCCGGGCTGCGACATCCGCCTCGTCGAGGAGGAGACCGACCCGCCCCGCGTCGACGACCTGGACCTCGTGTTCGTCGACGGGCGCACGGCCGGGGAGGTCGAGCACCGCAAGCTGCTCGACGACCCGTACGCGCTCGTCGCCCGCCCCGGCGACTTCCCCGGCGGGCCGGTGCCGCTGAGCGCCCTGCACGACGCGCCGATGGTGGCCTGGCCCGCGGCCTGCGACCAGCCCCCCGTCGAGGAGGCGTTCGCGAGGGCCGGGGCGCGGCCGCGGACCGTGTTCCGCACGACGAGCAACGAGGCGGTGCTGGCCATGGTCCGGGCGGGCATCGGCTCGGCGGTCCTGCCACGCCTGGTCCTGGACGGCCTTGACGCGTCGCTGTCGGTGCACGAGCTGCGGCCGGCGCCGCCGCCGCGCGAGATCTTCCTGCTCCGGCCGGCCGGGCGCACACCCTCCCCGCTCGCCGCCCGCGCGATCGAGATCGCGCTGGAGGTGACGGCCGGCTACCGGTGAGGTCGGACGTTGCACGGCGCCGCGGTGCGGAAAGCGCGGCCGAGTGGAGCACCCTGTGCAACGCCGGGCCCTGCACGAGCGGCCGAGGCCGGCCCGCCACGAACGCCGGTGCGGCCGCCGGCGGTCGCGTACGGTCGAGCCATGCGCAGCCGACCGTCCGCGGCCGTCCGGTCGCACCTGCTCGCCCACCTCGGCGAGCCGTTCGCCGACCTGCGCGAGAAGGTCGCGCCCGGCGCGGCCGTCGAGGTCTGCGGGTTCGCCGCGACCCCGTGGCCCGGGCAGGTGACCCTGGCGACGAACGGACTGTCCACGTTCGCCCGCACACGCGGGTTCGCCGGGCCCGACGGGCTGGCCGACGAGCTGGTGATGGTCGTCGGCGACGCGTTCCTCGGTGACGCGTTCCTCGCGTTCTTCGTGAACCTCGCCCGGGTGTACGCCGCCCACGCCGAACTGCTCGACTGGCACGAGTCCATCCGGCTGGACCGGCCGGTGCCGGGCAGCGAGGACATGCGGTTCCTGCTGCCGACGCCGACGGCGATGTTCGAGGAGTCGTTCGCGCTGGCCGAGGAGGCGAACGGGCTGACCGCGATGCGGTACCTGCTGCCGCTGCGCGAGTCCGAGGACGCCCGGATCGCCGCCCTGGGCGTCGAGGCCTTCCACCAATACATGGAACAGCTCGCGCCCGAGTACTGGAACCTGCGGCGGCGCGCGCTGTTTCCCGGCGACGGCGTCGTGCGCCGGTGGGACGCCGACGCGGGGGTAGGCGTCGTGGCCCTGGACCGCGACGGGCTCCTCGTGTGGACCCACTACTCCGTCGTCGTCGCCGAGCCCGGGGCGTACCGCTCCCTCGAGCCCGGCCAGCGGGTGCGCTGCTGGTTCGAGACGCCCGGCCAGGACGGCTACCCGGCGCGGGCAGTGCGCGTCGAGGTCCAGGACTGAGCGGTCCCGCGGCCCTGCGCTCCGCGACCCCGCGGCGTCCTCGATGTCCCGTATCGTGACCGCATCCGAAAGCCGAAGGGCCCTCGCTTCTGGGGCCATGTGGCCATACTATGGCGGCGCGACGACGAGAAGGGGCGGGGATGACGCGACCGGAGTGGGCACCGGAGGACATTGACATCAGCGTGCCGAACGCGGCGCGGATGTACGACTACTCGCTCGGCGGTTTCCACAACTTCGCGGTCGACCGGGAGATGGTCGAGCGGGTCGTGTCGATGTCGCCCAACGCCAGGCAGATCGGCCTGGCCAACCGGGCCTTCCTCGGCCGGGCCGTGCGCCGGCTCGTCGCGAGCGGCGTGCGCCAGTTCCTCGACGTGGGCTCGGGCATCCCGACGCTCGCCAGCGTGCACGAGGTGGCGCAGCAGGCCGACCCCGAGGCCCGCGTCATGTACGTCGACATCGACCCCGTCGCCGTCGCGCACGGCCGCGCCATGCTCGCGGGCAACCCCAACGCCGAGGTGATGCTCGGTGACGTGCGGCGACCGGACGACATCGTGCGCGACCCGGCGGTGAGCGGCCTGCTCGACTTCACCGAGCCGGTCGCCGTCATGCTCATCGCGGTGCTGCACTTCGTGCCCGACTCCGACGACCCGGCCGGGATCGTGCGCCGCTTCCGCGAGGCCGTCAAGCCCGGCAGCTACATCGCGCTGTCGCACGGCTCCCCGCCGCCGCGGCACGAGGAGGACGCGGCGAAGGTCAGCACGGTCTACCAGCGCACCTCGACGCCGCTGCACCTGCGCAGCAGCGCCGAGATCGGCCGGCTGCTCGACGGCCTGGAGATCGTCGAGCCCGGTGTGGTGCCGGTGACCGACTGGCACCCCGACGACACCGGCGTCGAGCCGCGGCCGGAGGTGCTCGCCGCGGTCGGACGTAAGCCCTGAAAGCTGGCATTCAGCACGGTCTTTGCCCCATAATCATCCGCGTGATCCCGTCCGACGGCCGGACGGCCGGCATCGACGCGTTCACCAGGGCCTGGGCTCGTGTCGTCAGCGGCCACACGGTGCTGCGCCACAGCCCCGACGAGGTGTACTCGCTGCTCGAGCGGTTCGCGCGACGGTTCGCCGAGGTGCTGCTCGCGGAGCCGTTCTCCGCCGGCCCGGGCCGGCGACTCGGCGCCGATCTGGTGGCGGCCGGCATCGCCACACCCGAACTGCTCGGCCGCACGACGACGCTCATCGGCCGGCGGTTCCTCGAGGACATCCGCGTGCGGCGCCCCGACGGCCGGGCTCGCCTCGACGAGCTGCTGGGCGCGGTGGCCACCGGCTACACGGGCGCCCTCGTCGACCAGTCGGTCGGGGCGCAGGAGGCGCTGCGCCGGGCCGAGCTGCGACGGACGGGGCTCGCCCGGCACTGCCGCATCGAGCGGACCCACGACCTGCCCAACCAGCGGGCCGCGCTGCTGCGGCGGCTCGCCGAGGCGCTGGCCGGGGACCCCCACGGCCGGCTCGGGCTGTGCCTGATCAACCTCGACCGGTTCCGCACCGTCAACGAGAGCCTCGGCTACCGGGCCGGCGACCAGGTGCTGCGGACCGTCGCGCACCGCCTCGAGCGGCTCGCCCAGCGGGCCGGGCACTTCGCCGCGCACCTCGACAACGACACGTTCGTGCTGCTCGTCGGGGACACCGGCGGGATCGACGAGGTGACGAAGGCCGCGGAGGAAGCCCTCGCCGCGATCGCGCACACGTTCCCGATCAACAACGGGTACACGCTGCCGATCCGGGCCAGCATCGGCGTGGTCGAGCGGGCCGCCGCCGGCACCGATCCGGCGGCCCTGCTGGGGGCGGCCGAGCAGGCGCTCGGCTGGGCGAAGCGGGAGCGGCGCGGGCAGTGGATGGTGCACGACACCGAGCGAGCGGCCGTCGAGACCGCCCGGCACGCGCTCAGCGCCGAGATGCCCGACGCGCTCACCCGCGGCGAGTTCGTCGTGGAGTACCAGCCGCTGACCGACCTGGCCACCGGGCGGGTCGTCGGCGTCGAGGCGCTGGTGCGCTGGCGGCATCCGGTGCACGGGCTGCTGATGCCGGGGCGGTTCATCGACCTGGCGGAGCACACCGGCCTGATCGTGCCGCTCGGCGAGGACGTGCTGCGCCGCGCCTGCGCCCAGGCCGCCGCGTGGCGCGACGCCCGCCCGGACCACCCGGTGTTCGTGAGCGTCAACGTCGCCGAGGCTCAGCTGCGCCGGCCGGGCCTGCCCGCGCTGGTCCAGGCGGTCCTGGACGAGACCGGGCTGCCGGTGAGCCTGCTGCAGCTGGAGGTCACCGAGAACGTCCTGCTCGACCCGGAGGGGCTGGGCACCCTCGACGACCTCGCGCGCATGGGCGTGCGGATCTCCCTCGACGATTTCGGGACGGGCAACTGCCGGCTGGCCGAGATCAGCAATCTGCCCGCCCACACGATCAAGATCGCCGGGTGCTTCATCGGCTTCCTGAACAGCCAGCACGCGGCCGCCGGCGCCGACCACACCGTGCTCGCGGCCATGATCGAGCTCGGCCGCGAGCTGGGCCTGACCGTCACCGTCGAGGGCATCCAGACCGAGGCCCAGGCGCGGCGGCTGCTGGACCTCGGCTGCGACATCGGCCAGGGCTACCACCTCGGCCGCCCTCAGCCGCCGGACGAGATCACCGGGCTGCTCACGGCCCGGAGCTGAACGGGATCCGGCGTCCGGGCCGCGACGCCCAGTAGGCCAGTTGCGGCGCGGCGAACCAGCATGCCAGCAGCGGCAGCGACCACACCAGCGCCGGCGGGTTCTCCAGGCCGATGCCGGCGGCCAGGGCCACCGACACCGCGCTGGCCAGTGCCATCGTCCGCCAGCGGGCCGCCGCGCCCCGGCCGACGGCCCGGACGGCCGCCACGGAGCTGGTCCACTGCAGGATCAGGCGGCGGCTGACGAAGGTGCGGTAGGTCGCCCGGGCCGTGGCGTCCAGCGTGAACAGTGCCCGGTCGGCCAGCAGCACGATCCAGATCGGCGCGCGCAGGGCCTCGACCCGCAGCAGCCACCACGCCAGCGAGCCGCGCAGGCGCAGCGTCCCGGCCAGCCACGCGCGCCGGGACATCCGCGGCGGGCGGGGCGAGCGACCCAGCAGGACCATCAGCGGCAGCACGAGCAGCGGCTGCAGGAGCAGACCGGCGACGACGGCCGTGTAGACGCCGACCTGCGCGGGCGGGGCCGCGAGCCACGCGAGCACGAGCAGCCCGGCCATGGCGACCGGCTGCAGGTGCGCGAGCAGGTCGTTGGTGAGCATCCAGCGGGCCATGAGCGGCAGCGCGCGACGGCCCCGGGCGGCGATCCAGGGCAGCAGGTGCACGTCGCCGCGGATCCAGCGGTGGCAGCGCTTACGGTACGCGAGGTAGTCCTCGACGTTGCCCTCGACGACCACGGCGCCGGCGATGCAGGCGGTGCGGGCGTACATGCCCTCGAGCTTGTCGTGGCTGAGCACGGTGTTGTCGGGGATGCGCCCGTCCAGCGCGGCCCGCACGGCGGCCACGTCGAAGATGCCCTGCCCGAGGAACAGGTCCTGGCCGAAGAGGAGCTGGCCGAAGGAGGCCTGCCCGGTCGGGGCGGAGTAGGGCTGCCACGACCACTCGAAGAGGCTGCGCGGCGGCGACGGCACGTGGCAGGGGCGGACGTAGCCGAAACCCGCCGTGATCCGGCCGGTGCCGGGGTCGGCCTCGGCCCGGTTGTCCGGGTGGGCCATCGCGGCGACGAGCCGGCGGGCGCCGCCGTTGGGCAGACGGTTGCCGACGTCGATGGTGATGACGTACCGGACGCCGGACAGCGCCGGCGCCGCGCCCTCGAAGCTGGTCTCGGCGGCGGGGTCCTGGACGAGGGCGGCGAACTCGGCGAGCTTGCCGCGCTTGCGTTCCCAGCCCATCCAGACGCGGTCGGCCTCGTTCCAGCGGCGGGTGCGGAACAGCGCCGAGAGCGGGGCGGTGGCGGACGCGGCCGCGAGCTTGGTGAGCACCTCGGCGCGCAGGTCGGCGTCGGTGGCGAGCTCGGCGGTGGGGCCGTCGGCGAAGTCGACGAGCGCGATGTGCCCGGCGAATCCGGGGCCGCTGTCGCGGGCGGCGGCCCGCATGGTGTCGACGAGCGCGTCGACGTCTTCGCGGTCGTAGACGATGGCGGGGTACACCACACATGTCGACCCGACGAGGGGACCGGGCGCGGCCAGCGGCACCTGCGGCAGCGCCGCGGACGGGGGCAGCGCGGCCCGCAGGAGCAGGTGCACGACGGTGCCGCCGAGCTGGAGGGCCGGCGGCACGCCGAGCGCGAGTGCGGTGACGAGGAACGCGGTGCTCGTGCCGGCCTCGGCCATCAGGAGGCCGGCGAGGATGAGCAGGGCCGTCGAGACTCCGACGACGGACCAGACGTAGGCCGGCCCGGATCGCTTGCCGATGTTCTTCCGCTGCCGCTGGGCAGTCGTGGACACATTGGCCTCCAGCATGGGTCAGTCCAGGGCCCGCCTCATGAACCCGATGATGCCCACCCACGTGAAGACGACTAAGGCCGCGCCGAGCACGGAGATCGAGATCCACAGCGGCAACGACTCGACGGCCGTCGGCGCGATGATGGCCCGCATGGCCTCGCTCATGTACGTGCACGGGTTGAGCCCGCACACGATCTGGAACCAGAGCAGGTCCTTGATGCCCAGGAACGGGAACTGGGTCGAGCCGGTGAAGATGAGCGGGGTCAGCGCGACGGTCAGCATGATCTCGATGCGCCGCGAGGACACCAGGGTGCCGAGCACCATGCCGAGCGCGGACGCGACCAGGGCGCCCAGGATCAGGACCCCGACCACCGGCAGGTACGTGTGCGCGGGCCAGCTCATGTGCAGCAGCCAGAAGCCGAGCGGCACGATGAACAGGCCGGCGACGAGTCCCCGGATGGCGCCGAACACGATCTTCTCGATCGCCACCAGCCCCATCGAGACCGGCGCCAGGAGGCGGTCCTCGATCTCGCGGGTGTAGGAGAAGTCGAGCACGAGCGGCAGCGCGGTGCTCTGCAGGCCGGCCAGGAACGCGTTGAGGGCGACGAGGCCGGGCAGCAGGATCTGGCCGAAGACGTTGTCGGTGTAGCCGAGGTCGGACAGCACCTTGCCGAAGATCAGCAGCGAGAACAGCGGCTGCACGATGACCTGGGCGAAGAACGGCAGGAACTCCCGGCCGGTGACGAAGACGTCCCGCCACAGCAGCGAGAAGAACGTCTCGATCTGGCTCGGCAGCGACACCGAGCGCAGCCGCAGCGGTGGGGTGGCGACGGTCACCGAAGGTCCCTTCCGGTCAGGTGGATGAAGACGTCCTCGAGGCTCGGCTTGCCGACGGTGAGGTCGCGCACCTCGTGGTTGCCGTCGGCCATCGCCTTGAGCACCGCGGGCATCGCCGAGACCGGCTTGGACTCGGTGAAGACGCGGAACTGCACGAGGGTCTCGGCGTCGGGCGCGACCAGCTCGGGCGGCGGCGGGCCGACCCGCTCGACCCGCTCGACCTCCGGGACGTCGCCCAGCAGGGTGCGGATCTCGTCGGCCGTGGCCGAGCCGAGGTTGACGGTCAGCGTCAGGGTGGTGTTGCCGGGCAGCATCCGGGTCAGCGCCTCGGGCGTGTCCAGCGCGAGGAGCTTGCCGTGGTCGATGATGCCGATGCGGTCGCAGAGCTTGGACGCCTCGTCCATGTCGTGCGTCGTGAGCATGATGGTCACCCCGGCGGAGCGCAGTTCGGCCACCTTGTCGTGGACGAACAGGCGCGCCTGGGGGTCGAGTCCGGCCGAGGGCTCGTCGAGGAACATGACCTTCGGCTCGTGCATGAGGGCCCGGGCGATCATCACGCGCTGGGCCATGCCGCCGGAGAGGTAGTCGACGCGGCCCTTGGCGTGGCCGGTCAGCTCCATCTGCTCGAGCAGCTCGTCGGCCCGCTTGGCGCGCTGCGCCCGGGGCATCCGGTGGTAGGCGGCGTGGAACATGAGGTTCTGCCGCACGGTCAGCGACCGGTCGAGGTTGTTGCGCTGCGGCACCACCGCCAGCAGCTGCCGCGCCGCGGTCGCGTTCTTGACGACGTCGACGCCGTGAATCACGCCGCGGCCGGACGTCGGCCGGACCCTCGTCGTCATCACGCCGATCGTCGTCGTCTTGCCGGCGCCGTTCGGCCCGAGCAGGCCGAAGATCTCGCCCGCGTTGACCTGGAAGCTGAGCCCGTCAACGGCCGCGGGCGTCTTCGGTCGATACGTCTTTACCAGATCCGTAACCACCATCGCGTCGTCCACGGGGCCTGACACTACCGATCCGCATATGCATCGGAACCGTTGTGCGGCCCCGCATTCCGGCCCTGGACGACATTGAGGGGGTCACCCCGAGAACTGGGGACCCGGTAGGGGCGGCGCGTCGTCGTCGAGGTGCGAGCAGGCCGCACTCAGCGGCAGCCCGAGGGCCCGGGCGGCGGCGTCGACCTCGGCGAGGGTCAGCTCGGCGCGGCGCGGCGCGAGGTCGGACCACAGCCGCCGCACGCGCTCGTCCTCGTCGGCCCGCCCGCTGTGCCAGCTGCGGTCGTGGCGCGCGAGGGCCCGCAGCAGCGGCGGCGGTGCGTCCTCATGCGGCGCGGTGTGCCGCCGGAACGCGTCGCAGACGGCCTCGACCGGCACCCGCTCGTCCACCTCGGCCCGCGGCCCGGCGGCGAACGTCACCGGCGAGGCGGCCCAGTCCACCGGGCCCGCGGCGGCGGCGAGGCCGGCGACCAACGCGGCGAGCTCGTCGACGAGGGGGTCCTCGTCGACGTCGAGCAGCGGGCAGCCGACGAGCCGGCCGGTCTGCTCGAGGTAGCCGGTCACCACGCAGGTGACCCAGATCAGCGACAGCGTGGTGAAGACCGCGCGCACCTCGGGCGCGCCGATCTCGCCGAAGCGGCGGAACCACTGCGGCCGGCCGTCGCGGACCGCCTGATAGGTGGCCCAGGGCGAGGGCAGGTACTGGCTCAGCGCGCGATGCCCGTACTGCTGCACGAGACCGGCGGCCGTGCGCGCGTCCCGCAGCGAGCGGCCGACGAGCGAGCGGACGTCCTCGTCGACGTGGTGCACGGCCGGGGTCCCGCCGCTGAGCCAGCCGATCGACCGCCCCGCCGCCCGCAGGCGCAGCGCGAGATCGGAGTCCTCGCCCGCGTGCCGGCCCGGGTCGAACGGCGGCCCGTCCGGGGCGAGGTCCCGGCGCAGGCCCGCGTTGGCGGTGATGAGCAGCCCGCCCGGCGACCCGTCCAGCGGGGTGGCGTCGAACATCCGCAGGTGGTCCATGAACGCGGTGACCGGTCCGGCGACCGCGACGCGGATCGGGCCGCCGACCGCGGCCACCCCCGGGCCCAGGGCCGCGGCCATCCGGGCGCACCAGTCGGGCGGCACCAGCACGTCGTCGTCGGCGAAGAGCACGGTGTCGTGGCGCGCCGCGGCGATGCCGGCGTTGCGGGCGGCCGAGACGCCGGCCGGCTCGCAGGTGAGCACCCGCAGCATCGGGTCGGCGGGGCCGCGGTAGGCCGTGGTGGCGCCGGGGCCGTTGGCGACGAGCAGGACCTCGGCGTCCGGGCCGAGGCCGCGCGCGGCGGTGAGCGCCGCGTCGACGCACGCCGCGACCGTGTTGCGCTGCAACGTACTCGGGATCACCACGCTGACTGACACGTGCATGATTATCAGTCGCGCGACGACACGCACGGGTGCGGCGCATCCCCTAATATCGGCTTCGGACGGCAGGGGTTGTCCGCTTTGTCGCCCGCGTCCTAGTGTGAGTCGTGACCAGCGGCAAGCACATCGCCTTCTTCACCGCTCCCTCACACGGCCACGTCTATCCGATGCTCGGCATCGTCGAGGAGCTGGCCGGTCGTGGCCATCGGGTCAGCTACGCCACCACGACCGACTTCGCCGGCGCGGTCGGTGCCGCGGGCGCGCGCCCGGTCCTCTACGCCTCGACGATGCCCTCCCCCGGTGACCGCGCCCGCCGATGGCCCGAGACCATCGCCGAGTCGATGACGCTGTTCCTGAGCGAGGCGGCGGCGACGCTGCCGGCGCTGCGCGAGGCGTTCGCCGCGGACAAGCCCGACGTCGTGGCCGTCGACGACCTCGCCGGGGCCGGGGCGGTCCTGGCCGCGGCGTGGGGCATTCCCGTGGTGCAGATCTGGCCGTTCTTCGCGGCCAACGCGCACTGGTCGCTGCCCCTGCACGCGCCGGCGGCCCAGCGGCCCAAGCCGGCGGCGATGTTCCGCTACGGCAGCGACCTGACGGCGCTGCTGCGCTCGGCGGGCCTGCGGATGCCGGTGCCGGAGTACTTCGCGACCCGCCCGGCCGGCGGCGTGGTGCTGCTGCCGCGCGCCTTCCAGTTCCGGGGCGAGACGTTCGGCCCGGAGTTCTCGTTCGTCGGGCCGTGCCTGGGCTCCCGCGGCTTCCAGGGCGAGGCCGCGCCGGTGTCGGCGGACCGCCCGACGCTGCTCATCTCGCTGGGCACGTCCTTCAACGACCGGCCGGAGTTCTACGCCATGTGCCTGGAGGCGTTCGCCGGCGAGCCCTGGCACGTGGTGATGGCCGTCGGCGACCGCATCCGCCGCGAGCAGCTGCCGCCGGTGCCCGACAACATCGAGGTGCACGCGCGCGTCCCGCAGCTGGCGGTGCTGGCGCGGGCCGGCGCCTTCATCACCCACGCCGGCATGGGGTCCATCATGGAGGGTCTGGCCCACGGCGTGCCGCTCATCGCGATACCGCAGGTGTTCGAGCAGGAGGTGAACACGCAGCGGCTCACCGCACTCGGGCTGGGCGTGTCGCTGCGGCGCGACGCGATCACCGCCGAGGGACTGCGCGACGCGGTGCGCCGGGCCGACAACGCCGAGGTCCGGGCCGCGGTCGGCCGGATGCGGGCCGAGGTGCGGGCCGGGGGCGGCGCCGCGGCGGCCGCCGACGTCATCGCGAAGATTGCCGGCTGACCGGCACGCCGAACGCACCGGATAGGCCACTTCACGCACTGGCCGAGGACACAAGGTTGCCGCGAGGAAAACGATCCGTGGCGCCGGGATGAATCGCCTTTTGGACCCGAACGATGATAGCCGCCGCAACGGTCGTGACGTGCGACGGCACGACGATGCGGACAGACTTCACCGCCCCTTTCGACCTGCTTAACTTAGGCACTCGAGGGCCGATGGTCAAGACCAAATCATCGTCGAGTGTCAACCCCTAACCGACGTTACGTCGCGGTGACATCTCAACTAGGGGCGTCGATCCGTTGCCCCGGATTGAACCCCGATGGCAGACTTCCCTTTCGTAGGTGAAGATCGTTCGGCCGCATGGCAGTTCGAGCAACTTGGTTACATGCGAGGCGGTCCGTTCCGGGCAAACGGCCGTTTCGCCGAGGGGAACAGACAACAGTGGGCGCCAGCACGCGTGGGTCCGGACGCGCAGCGATTCTCGACCCCGGATTGGCACCCCTTCCGGCGGTCGAACGGCGGGCCGGCCTGGCAACACAGGCGAGTCTGACCGCAGCCGTGCTGACGCACACGCGATCGGTGCGCGGCAAAGGGAGGGCGACGCGTCAATGCTGCTGGTCGAGCGGGACGAACAGTTAACACGATTAGGAGAGGCGTTCCGCGCCTGCACCGACGGGCGAGGCCAGGTGACTCTCGTCAGCGGCCCGGTGGGCAGCGGCAAGACGGCACTCCTGCTGGCCTTCGCGCGGCAGGCCGCGAACGACGGGGCGAGGGTCATCGGTGCCGGGGGTTCCCGGGCCGAGCACAAGTTCCCGTACGGCATCATCGGTCAGCTGCTGCACGACGCCGGATTGGCGCCCAACAGTGACGCCTACGCGGCGGTGCTGAAGGCGCGATGCGCGCTCGCCGGCTCGTTAGGCGACCCCGGGTCCGACGGCTCCGTCGACGATCAGGTCCACCTGCCGTACTTACAGACGATCAGCGGCGCCTTCGCGGCCCTGGCCTCGGAGCAACCGCTGGTGATCGCGGTTGACGATCTGCACTACGCGGACCTTCCCTCGCTGCACTGCCTACTGTACTTGATCCGGCGCCTGCGCTCGACCCGCATCATGGTCGTGCTGAGCGAATCCAACCGGGCGCAACCGACCCACGTGCTGTTTCGCACCGACATCCTGAGCCAGCCCCACTTTTCCCGGGTGTCGCTGGCGCCGCTGTCGCGCCGCGGGGTCAACCAGCTCATCGAGGCCACTCTGGAGCAGCCGACGGCGCCCGAGCTGGCGACGGCCTGCTTCGACGTGAGCGCCGGCAACCCGATGCTGACCCGCGCGCTCATCGACGACCAGGTGCGGGCCGCTCGCGAGCCGGACGGCCAGATCACGGCCGAGCTGCGCATCGATGACGCCTTCGAGCAGGCGGTCCTGAGCTTCCTCTACCGGCACGACCCGTCGGTGCTGGCCGTGGCCCAGGCGGTCGCGGTGCTGGGTGAGCCCGGCTCGCCGCAGGTGCTGGCCCGCATGGTCGACGTCGTGCCGGAGACCGCGGCCCAGATCCTGCGGGTCCTGGAGGGCTCGGGCCTGCTCAGCGCGGGCCGGTTCCGCCACCCGCGAGCTCGGCGCGCGCTGCTCAACCACCTCCCGGCGGCCGAGCGGCGGGCCCTGCACCGCAAGGCGGCCGAGCTGCTGCAGGAGAACGGGGCGGCGCCGGGCAGCGTGGCCGACCACCTGGTGGAGGCCGCGTACGACGACGCCGCCTGGGTGGTGCCCGTGCTGCGTGACGCGGCCCGTCACGCCCTGGCCGACAGCCGTCCCGAGCACGCCTCCGCGCCGCTGCGGCTGGCGCTGCGGGCCGCCCGCGACGACCGGCAGCGGGTCGCGGCCCGCACGGCGCTGATCGGCGCCGAGTGGCAGACCAACCCGCTCATGGTGACGCGCCACCTCGGCGATCTGCTCAGCGGGGTGCGCGCCGACCCGGCCCACGCCGGCGACGCGCTCGCCGCCCTGCCCTACCTGCTGTGGCACGGCCGCGTCGACGAGTCGGTCGAGCTGCTCACCGCCGCCGCCGACGCCTCCGGCCCGGCCCACGTCGAGCTGGCCTCGCAGCTGCGCGGGGCCCGGCAGCTGCTCGCCTCCGCGTTCCCGGCGCGAGCCGCCTCGGTGGCGTGCCAGAACCCCGACGCCGCCACCATGAGTGCGCCGCCGCGGCGGCGCTCGCCGATCCGCGGCGTCTCCGAGGGCAGCTCCTGCGCCGAGGAGACGGCGATCAGCGCCCACCTGCAGCCGACCACGCTGCTGACCGCGGTGCTGGGCAACGGATCCCGGGCCGACGCGATCGGGGCCGCCGACCACGTCCTGCAGCGGTGCAGCTCGCAGAAGACGGCGCCCGAGCCGGTGGCCGCGGCGCTGCTGGCCCTGATCTACGCCGACCGCCCCGACCGATGCCTGGCGTGGTGCGACTCGCTGGCCATGGCCCGCCCCACCCTGAACCTGCCGCCGGCCTGGCAGGGCGTGCTCAAGGCGATCCAGGCCGAGGGCGCGCTGCGGCTGGGCAACCTGACGCTGGCCGAGCGGGCGGCCACCGAGGCCCTCGCCATCATGCCGCCCGCGGCCTGGGGCTTCATCATCGGCGGGGTGCTGGCCACGCTCATCAGCGCCACCACCGAGATGGGCGCCCTCGACCGGGCCCGCGAGCACCTGGCCACCCCCGTGCCCCAGTCGCTGTTCAGCACGCCGCTGGGCCTGCACTACCTGCAGGCGCGCGGCCGCTACTACCGGGCCACCGGCCGCCTGCAGGCCGCGCTGACCGACTTCCGCTCCTGCGGCGAGCTGATGGGCTCGTGGCAGCTGGACCTGCCGACCGTGGTCGCGTGGCGGCTCGAGACGGCCCGCACGTACCTGGCGCTGGGCCGGGCCGACCACGCCGTCGAGCTGGCCCGCGAGCAGCTGCGCCAGCTCGGCCCGCTCGACGGGCGGACCCGCGGCGCGACCATGCGCACGATCGCGGCCACCTACGCGCCGGAGCAGCGCACGGCGGCCTTGGACGAGGCCGTGGATCTGTTGCACGGCACCGGCGACCGCCTCGAGCTCGCGAACGCGCTGGCCGACCTGGGCCGCACGTGGCAGGCGCTGGGCCAGTCGGGCCGGGCGCGGCTGCTGATCCGGCGGGCGCACCACATCAGCGTCGAGTGCGGCGCCGAGCCGCTCAGCCACAGCCTCTCGCACGACGACCCCGATGCGGGCCTGGTCGTCGAGGCGCCGAAGCCGGGCGCGGGCGAGGTGACGCTCGAGCTGCTCAGCGACGCCGAGCGGCGGGTCGCGGCGCTGGCCGTGCAGGGGTACACGAACCGCGAGATCGCGAGCAAGCTCTACGTCACCGTGAGCACCGTCGAGCAGCATCTGACGCGGGTGTACCGCAAAGTCAACGTCAAGCGCCGGGCCGACCTGCCCGTCGGGCTCGCCCCACCGGCCACGGTGCAGTCCGACCCCGGCATGCGGGCCTGCTGAGCCACCACCCGGAGGGCCGGCGCGAGCCGGTCCTCAGCGGGGGGCGAGGAAGAAGTCGGAGATGGTGTTGACGACCTCGGACTGGTGCGTGAGCACGAAGAAGTGCCCACCGGGGACGACCAGCAGCTCGAACGGGCCCTCCGTGTGCTCCCACCACGCCACGACGTCCTCGGCGGCCACGGTGGAGTCGTCCTCGCCCACGAACGCGATGATCGGGCACCGCAGGGCGCTGCCGGGCTCGTAGACGTAGGTCTCGTCGGCACGGTAGTCGTCGCGGATCGCCGGCAGCATGAGCTGCAGCAGCTGCGCGTCGTCGGGCAGCGGCGACCGCGTGCCGCTGATCGCCTGCAGGTGCGCGACGATGCCCTCGTCGCGGCGCAGGTGCACGAAGCTGCCGGGGGCGCACGAGGGCGCGGCCCGGCCGGACGGGAACAGCACCATCGGCACGGTGCCCTCGCGCTCGAGCCGGCGCGCCAGCTCGAAGGCGACCAGGGCGCCCATCCCGTGACCGAAGATGAGCAGCGGCCGGTCCATCCACGTGCCCAGGGCCGCGTGGACCTCGCGGGCCAGCTCCTGGATCGTGAGCACGTGCGGCTCACTCCAGCGGTCCTGCCGCCCCGGGTACTGCACCGCCAGCACCTCGATGGAGACGGTCATCTCGTCGGACAGGGAGAAGTAGAAGCTGGCCGACTGCCCGGCCGGCGGGAGGCAGACGAGCCGGGCCAGGCAGTCCGGGCGCGGGTGGAAGCGCCGGATCCAGCTGGAGCCGCCGGCGTCGCCGTCGTGTTGATGCAAGGCAGTCCTCCCTGGCCGCACAGCTGGACCGGAGAACGGACGAAAGAGAGAAATCGAACTAGGCGTGAGCGTAGGAACACGCCGAACTTGATCACACCCCTAGCGGCCCCAGATCTTGAACGCTTCCGGTTCCCGACCGCCTCGGCCCCGAGCGTTGCCCGACTCGGCGCCGAGCGCGGCCGCGAACCCGGCTGGGGTCCCGATTCATAGGGGTTGTCGCCCGTTTCGCGCGCCCGTTAGCGTCGGCGCCGCACGGCATTCTCCGCGGCGATGCGCCGCCCACCTTCGACCATGGATGGTTTCCCATGTCGGTCGACGCCCAAGGTACGCTGAGCGACCGGTCGCTGCTGCGGCTCGACGACGAGGAGAACGCGGCACTGGCCGCGCTGGCCACCGAGTTGTGCGGCACCGCTCCCCATCTGATCGACTCCGCCGAATGGGTGGCGGCGGCGCGCCGGCTGTCGTGCGCGCTCCCCCCACGGCTGAGCCGCACCCTGCGCGAGTTCACCCACGACTCCGGCCCCGACGGGATGCTGTTGCTGCGCAACCTCCCGGTGGACCCGGAGGGCCCGCCGGCGACGCCGATGGTGTTCGGCTCGGTGCAGCGCGCGAGCACCGTGCCCGCCTCGGCCCTCATGCTCGTCGCCATGGCCATGGGCGAGGTTATCGCCTACGACAAGGAAAAGCACGGCGCGCTGGTGCAGAACGTCGTGCCCGTGCCGGGCATGGAGGAGTACCAGGGCAACGCCGGCTCGACGCGGCTGAACATGCACACCGAGAACGCGTTCCACGAGTTCCGGCCCGACTTCGTCGGGCTGATGTGCCTGCGCAACGACCACGACAACGTCGCCGGGCTGCGCACGTCGTCGATCCGCAACGCGCTGCCGCTGCTGTCCGAGCCGATCCGGGCGATCCTGCACGAGCCGCGGTTCGTCACGACCGCGCCGGCCTCGTTCGACCTCGGCGACCGGCTGGAGGAGCCGCACGGGGTGCTCAGCGGCGCCGCCGAGGACCCCGACCTGAAGGTGGACTTCAGCAGCACCACGCCCATCGACGACGAGGCCGCCGGCGCCCTGGCGCGGCTGCGCGACGCCATCGACGAGGCGGCGTACACCCTCATCCTGAGCCCCGGCGACCTCGCGTTCGTGGACAACCGCGTGACGCTGCACGGCCGCAACTCCTTCCAGCCCCGCTACGACGGCGCGGACCGCTGGCTGCAGCGGGTCTTCGTCCACCTGGACCTGCGCCGGTCCCGCGCGCTGCGCGGCGCCAACGGCCAGGTCCTCAGCAGCACGCCGGTTTGACCCGAGCGCACCTGAGAGGGCACCATGCCAGTCGGAACGCCAGTCGGAAGTGACGGAAACTACAGCCGGCCGATCTCGGCGACCGAGGCCTGGTTCCTGGTCTATCCGCAGTGGCTGCCGGGCGTGATCCAGGTCGTGGTCGAGGGCACCGGCCCGCTCGGGGCCGACGAGCTCACCGCGGCCGTCGCGGCCGCGTCGCAGGCGTGCCCCGGGGCCCGGCTGACCCGCATGGGCCGCCGCTGGGTCGACAGCACCGTGGCCCCCGCGGTCCGGGTGCTCGACGCCGGCGCCTTCGACCCCGTCGCGTTCACCGGCCTGCCCGAGCTGCACCAGCCGCTGACCGGCGAGGCCGGCGCCCCTACGTGCGAGGTGCTGCTGCTGCCCGGCACCCCCGCCCGCCCGACCAGCATCGTGTTCCGCGCCAACCACGCGGTCATGGACGGCAAGGGCGTGCTGATCTGGATCGACGAGATCTTCCGGGCGCTGCGCGGCGACGAGCCGATCGGCGCCCCGTCGCGCATCACCGAGCACGAGCTGCTCGAGCGGATCACCGCCCCGCGGAGCCCGGCGATCGAGGCCGACCTCGAGTGGCCGTCCGCGCTGGGCTCCCGCCCGGCCGGGCCGCAGGGCTTCTTCTGGCGCCGCAAGACCGTCGACGGCGTCCACCCGGCCCTCGTGGCCAAGATCGCGCTGGCCGTCACGGCCGCGTGCGACCTGCCGACGGGCCGCTTCCGGATCCCGGTCGACCTGCGCCGCTACGACCCCGCGATCCGCTCGACCGGCAACCTCACGCACAACCCGCTGCTGGACGTCACCGCGGGCTCGGCGTGGGAGGACGCGCACGAGCGTCTGCTGACCATCCTCAGCTCCGGCCAGGACCTCGCGGCCGGGACCGATCCGGCGCTGGCGAACATCCCCCGCGACCACCTGCGCCGGCAGCTGATGGCGCTGGACGACATCTCCGCGAGCCGCGGCCGCTACGGCAGCGTGGCCACCATCTCCCACGTCGGGCGCATCGACCTGGACACCCTGCGCGGGCGGGACTTCCACGCCACGACCATCTACTCGCTGCCCAACTCCGGGCCCGTGGGCCCGCCGGAGATCAACGCCGTCGAGTGCGGCGGCCGGACGGAGATCACCCTCGGCTGGTACGACCGCCCGGAGCTGGTCGAGCGGGCCGTCGCGCTGCTCGACGCGATCGAGGAGGCGCTGTCGCCGCGGCACCGCCGGGTCTGGGCCGGCAACGACAACGCCCGGCCGCTCGCCCGGCCCGGCACCGTGGTCGAGCAGTTCGCCGCGCAGGTCGCCCGGACCCCGGACGCGATCGCCCTCACCAGCCCCGAGGGCAACACCACGTACGCCGAGCTGGACCGCTACTCCAGCGCCGTCGCCGCCGACCTGCAGCGCCGCGGCCTGGGCCGCGACGACGTGGTCGGCCTCTTCGCCGGGCGCACCGTGGCCGCGATGGCCGCCATCTGGGGCATCCTCAAGGCCGGCGCCGCCTACCTGCCGCTGGACCCCCAGCACCCCGACCACCGCCTCGCCGGCCTGCTGGCCGACGCCGGGGTCACCGTCTGCCTGACCGAGGCGCGCTACCGCCACCGCGGGTTCGCCCCGCCCGGCTGCACGCCCGCCGTCATCGAGGAGCTCGCGGCCGGCGACGGCACGCTCGCGCCGGTGGAGATCCGCCCCGAGGACCTCGCCTACGTCATCTACACCTCGGGCTCGACCGGCCGGCCCAAGGGCGTGGAGATCGAGCACCGCAACCTGGCCACGTTCGTGAGCTGGTCGACCCGCGTCTACGGCGTCGACGAGCACACCCGGTTCCCGCTGTTCAGCTCGCTCGCCTTCGACCTGTCCAACACCGCCATCTTCCTGCCGGTGCTGGCCGGTGGCTCGATCGCGCTGGTGCCGGACGAGCTGAACCACATGGTGCTGCAGGACATGCTGCTGCATCGCGGGGCGAACAAGCTGAAGCTGACCCCGACCCACCTCGACCTCATCGGGCGGCTCGGCCTGCGCCCGGAGGGGTTCACGGCCGTCATCGCCGGCGGGGAGCTGCTGCGCACGTCGGTGACGGCGCGCGCGCAGGAGGCGTTCGGGCCGCAGTGCCGCATCTTCAACGAGTACGGGCCGACGGAGACGACCATCGGCAACATGACGCGCACGTTCGACGCGCAGGCCGACGCCGATCTGTCCTCGGTGCCGATCGGGGTGCCGACCGACAACAGCACCATCTACCTCGTCGACACCGAGGGCCGGTTCGTGGAGCCGGGCGAGGTCGGCGAGATGCTGCTGGGCGGCGCGCAGCTGTGCCGGGGGTACCGCGGCCGCCCCGACCTCAACCGCGAGCGCTTCACGGTGCTGGCCAGCGGCGAGCGCGTGTACCGCAGCGGGGACCTGGCCCGGCAGCTGCCCAGCGGCGAGCTCGAGTCGGTGGGGCGCAACGACGAGCAGATCAAGGTCCGCGGCTACCGCATCGAGCCCGCCGAGGTCGCCCGCGCGCTGGAGGAGCACCCGGCCGTGGCCCGCGCGTTCGCGGTCGGCCGCACGCGGGACGGCAGCCCGGACAAGATTCTGTGCGCCTACGTCGTACCGGCCGCCGACGTCTCCGTGGATGCGCTCGACGAGCACGTCGGGAAGCTGCTGCCGCCGTACATGGTGCCGGGCGCGACCGTGCTCGTGCCGGAGCTGCCGCGCACCGCCAACGGCAAGGTCGACGTGGCCGCCCTGCCGGACCCGTTCGCCGACCAGGGCACCTCCGCGGCCACGGTGACCGCGCTGAGCGGCGAGGTCGAGACGGCCGTCGCCGGGATCTGGGCCCGCACCCTGGCCGTGGACGTGCAGCGGCTCAGCGGCGACGCCGACTTCCACCGCCTCGGCGGCGACTCGGCCAAGCTCCTGGCCATGCTGGCGGCCGTGTGCAACGACATCGTCGGCCGCGGACGGGAGACGGCGTTCATGTCCGACCTGAGCAAGATCATTCGGGAGCCGACGATCACCCGCATCTCGGACCTGGCCCGCCAGGCGCGCTCCGCCGCCGTCTGAACAACCCCCGAACCGCCCCAGGTGTCCTTCCTGGGGCGGTTCGCCGTTCCCGAACCTCGCCGTGCGCCAGGCCGGAGCCCGCTCGAGCGCCCGGCGCCGTCGGCGTCGGCGTCGGCGAACCGCTTCCGGCCGTTGAGCGGCGGACGGTGCGCTCAGGCCGCGCCCATGCGGCGGTCCAGCAGCGCGAACAGCTCGTCGTCGGTGGCCTCGTCGATCTCCCCGGCCGCCGCCGGTCCGGCCTCGGACGCCGTGAGGGTGTCCAGCAGCCGCCGCAGCCGCGCCACGACGACGCCCCGGGTCTCCTCGTCGGGCCCGTCGCCCGGCCCGGCCATGGCCCCCTCGAGCCGCGCGAGGTCGTCGAGCGGCCCGCCCCCGGCGGCCGGCGCCGGCGCGGCCAGGTCCAGCAGGTGCCCGGCCAGCAGCGCCGGCTTCGGGTAGTCGAAGACGAGGGTGGCCGCCAGCCGCAGCCCGGTCGCCGCGTTGAGCCGGTTGCGCAGCTCGACCGCGGTGAGCGAGTCGAACCCGAGCTCGGAGAAGGCCTGGTCGGCGCCGATCGCGTCCGGCCGGGCGTGCCCGAGCACCGCCGCGACGTGGGTGCGCACCAGGTGCAGCACGTGCCGCGGGCGCTCGGTGTCGGGCAGCAGCGCGAGCCGCTGGGTGAGCGTCTCGGCGGACTCGGTCCGCGGCCGCGGCCGGGTGCGGATCAGCGCGCGCAGCATCGGCGGCGGCAGCTCGGTGCGGGCGGCGCGGCGCAGCGCGGCGAGGTCGAGGCGGGCGGCGACCGGGGCCGGCTCGATGCCGCGCACGGCCCGGTCGAACAGCTCCAGGGCCTCCCCCGCCGCCATGGGCGCCAGGCCGTGCCGGGCCAGGCGGCGCCGGTCGGCCTCGCCCAGCCCGCCGGTGATCCCGGTGGCGCCGGCCCACAGGCCCCAGGCGATCGCGTGCGCGGGCAGCCCGGCGCGGCGGCGCTCATGGGCGAGAGCGTCGAGGTAGGCGTTCGCCGCCGCGTAGTTGCCCTGCCCGGCCCCGCCCAGGACGCCCGAGATCGAGGAGAACAGGACGAACAGCTCCGGCCGCGCGCCGACGGTCAGCTCGTGCAGGTGCCGGGCCGCGTCCGCCTTCGGCCCGAACACGGCGTCGACGCGCTGCGGCGTCAGCGCGGTGATGGTGGCGTCGTCCACGACCGCGGCGGTGTGCACGACGCCGGCGAGGCGCCCGTCGGCGGTGATGCCGTCGAGCAGCGCGGCGACCTGGGCGCGGTCGGTGAGGTCGCAGGCGACGGGCCGCAGGACGACGCCGTCGCGGGCCAGTTCGGCGGCGAGGTCGCCGGCCCCGGTGGCGGCGGGGCCGCGGCGGCTGGCGAGCACGAGGCTGCGCACCCCGTAGCGGGCCGCCAGGTGCCGGGCGACGTGCCCCGCGAGCCCGGCCGGGTTGCCGGTGACGAGCACGGTCCCGTCCTCGAGCGCCGGCGGCTCGGCCGGCTCCGCGCCGGCGGGCTGCAGGCGCGGCACCAGGAACTGCCCGCCGCGCAGGGCCAGCTGGGGTTCGTCGAGCGCGAGGGCCTCGGCCAGGCGGGCGCCGTCGTCGGGGTCGGCGGAGTCGGCGGGGTCGGCGGGGTCGGCGGAGTCGGCGGGGTCTTCGAGTGCGATGAGGCGGATGCGGCCCGGGTGCTCGGACTGGGCGGAGCGGACCAGCCCCCACACCGCGGCGGCGGCCGGGCCGGTGCCCCGGGTGACCACGGCCAGGCCGGCGCCGGTCGCGTCCGGGCGGCGCACGAGGTCCTGGACCGCGCGCAACGCCTCCGCGACGGCCGACCGGGCGTCGTCCGAGTCGATCCGCACGACGGCGACCTCGGCCGGGACCGGTGCCGGGCCGGGGGGCGGGGCGGCCGGGAGCCAGGCCACGCGCAGCAGGTCGTCGCCGGCCGGGGCGGCCGGGAGCCGGCCGGCCGCGATCGGGCGGGTCGCCAGCGACTCGACCGAGCCGATCGTGGCGCCGGTGGCGTCGGCGACGACGATGGCGACGCCGTGCTCGGCGGGGCTCAGGCGGGCGCGCAGGACCGACAGCCCGGACTCGCCGGTCGGCAGCGCCGCGCCGGACCAGGCGAAGGGCAGGCCCGCGGGGTCGCTCACGCCGCCGACCCGGCCGAGGCCGTGGAGGGTCGCGTCGAGCAGGGCCGGGTGCAGGCCGAAGCCGCCGGTCGGCACGCCGTCGGGGAGGACGGCCTCGGCGTACACGTCGTCGCCGCGGCGCCACAGCTCGCGCACGCCGCGGAAGACCGGCCCGTAGTCGAGGCCGGCGTCGGCGAGGCCGTCGTAGAGGCCGTCGCGGTCGACGGGCTCGGCGCCGGTGGGCGGCCAGACGGCCAGCTCCGCGCCGGACGCGGGCGGCCGGGCGGCGCCGAGGGAGCCGGTGGCGTGCCGGGTCCAGGGGGCTTCGGGGTCGTCGGCGGGGTGCGAGTGCACCTCGATGCCGCGGCGACCGTCCCCGTCCTCGGCGCCGACGGTCAGCTGCAGCGTCACCGCGCCGGTGGCCGGCAGCGCGAGGGGGGTGTCGAGGACGAGCTCCTCGACCCCGGGGCAGCCGGCCCTGGCGCCGGCCGCGAGGACCATGTCGAGCAGCGCCGTCCCCGGCACGACCGCGGTGCCCAGCACCCGGTGGTCGGCGAGCCACGGCAGCGCGGCGAGGGAGATCCGGCCGGTGAACACGTACTGGTCGCCGCCCGCGAGCCGGACCATCGCCCCGAGCAGCGGGTGCCCGCCGGCCTCCTGCCCGAGCCCTCCGGCATCGGCGGCGGGCGCGCTGCTGAGCCAGTAGTGCTGGTGCTGGAACGCGTAGGTGGGCAGCGGCACGACCTTCCCACCGCGGTGGTAGGCCGCGAAGTCGATCCCGGTCCCGCGAACGTGCGCCTGCGCAAGCCCATGCAGCAGCGCGCGGGGCTCAGGCTGACCGGACCGCAGCAACGGAATGAACGCGGCATCCTCGACGCAGTCCGGCCCCAACGCACTGAGCGCACCACCGGGCCCGACTTCGAGGAACGTCCGCACCCCCTGCCCATGCAGGAACTGGAGGGTCGGGTGGAACCGCACGGTTGCCAGGACATGCCGCACCCAGTAGTCCGCGTCGAACTCGGTCATGAGTTCACCGGTCACGTTCGACACGATCGGAATCCGGGCCGGCCGCCACTCCACAGAGCGCAACACCTCGCCGAACGCAGCGGTCATCGGCTCCATCAACGGCGCGTGGAACGCGTGCGACACCCGCAACCGGGTCGTGCGCACCCCCGGAAACACCAACTTGTCCAGAAGCTCAACCGGTCCAGACAGCACCACCGACGACGGCCCGTTGACTGCCGCCACCGACACACCGTCGGGCACCACATCCACCGGCGCCCCGACCGCGAGCATCCCGCCACCCGCCGGCAACTCCCCCATCAACCGGCCACGAGCCTCAACAACCTTCACCGCATCCGCAAGACTCAACACGCCAGCGCAATACGCCGCCGACAGCTCACCGACCGAATGACCCGCCAGGAAATCCGGCTTGAGACCCCACTCCCGCAACTGCTCAAACAAGGCGACCTCGATCGCGAACAGGGCCGCCTGCGCATTGCGTGTGTCGTCCACCGACCCAGACGGCTCCGGCAGCAGGGCGCGGATCTCCTCGTACACCTCCCGGAAGCGCGGGTAGACCGCGGACAGCTCCTCACCCATTCCGGCCCGCTGCGAACCCTGACCCGGGAACAGCACGGCCGTCCCACCCTGGACCACCGACCCGCGCACCGCCAGCTCACCGTCCAGCAGCACACCACGATGCTCGAAAGCCGTCCGCGTCGACGCCAGCGAGAACCCGATATCCACCGGCGAACCCGGCCAACCCGACAACCGAGCCGCCTGCGCCTCCACACCAGCCTCGGACCGGCTCGACACCACCCACGCCACCGGCACATCAGCCTCAGCCGCAGACGCCGCCGCCTCGGCGACCGACTCCAGGATCACGTGCGCATTCGTGCCACTGATCCCGAACGACGACACCGCCGCCCGGCGCGGACGGTCCGCCACCGGCCACGGCCGGGCCTCCGTCGCCAGCGCCACCGCACCCGCCGACCAGTCCACCTGCGACGAGGCCGTGTCCGCGTGCAGGGTTTGCGGGACGATCCCGTGCCGCATGGCGAGGACCATTTTCATGATGCCGGCGGCGCCGGCCGCGGCCTGGGTGTGGCCCAGGTTCGACTTGATCGAGCCGAGCAGCACCGGCGCCGGACGGTCCTGGCCGTAGGTCGCCAGCAACGCCTGCACCTCGATCGGATCCCCGAGCCGCGTCCCGGTCCCGTGCCCCTCCACCACGTCCACATCGGACGGCTCCAGCCCCGCACTCGCCAGAGCCGCCCGGATCACCCGCTGCTGCGACGGACCGTTCGGAGCCGTCAGCCCGTTCGACGCGCCGTCCTGGTTCACGGCCGAGCCGGCGATGACCGCGAGGACCCGGTGGCCGAGGCGCTCGGCGTCGGTGAGGCGCTCCAGGACGAGGACGCCGACGCCCTCGGACCAGCCGGTGCCGTCGGCGGCGTCGGCGTAGGACTTGCAGCGCCCGTCCCCGGCCAGCCCCCGCTGCCGGGAGAAGTCGGCGAACGTGGTGGGCTGCGCCATCACCGTCACGCCGCCGGCGAGGGCCGCGTCGCACTCGCCGGCCCGCAGCGCCTGCGCGGCGAGGTGGAGGGCGACGAGGGACGACGAGCACGCGGTGTCGACGGTCACGGCGGGGCCCTCCAGGCCCAGCGCGTACGAGATCCGGCCCGACAGCACGCTGCCGGAGGTGCCGACGCCGAGGAAGTCCTCGACGCCGGTCGGGACGGTGCCGGTCGAGCGGGCGTAGTCGTGGTACATCAGGCCGGCGAAGACCCCGGTCCGGCTGCCGCGCAGGGTCGCCGGGTCGACGCCCGCCGCCTCGATCGCCTCCCAGGAGACCTCGAGCAGCAGCCGCTGCTGCGGGTCCATGGCCAGCGCCTCGCGGGGGCTGATGCCGAAGAAGGCGGCGTCGAACCCGCCGGCGTCGTAGAGGAACCCGCCCTGCCGGGTGGTGGACTTGCCGTCCGGGTCGGGATCGTGGTCGTAGAGTCCCTCGATGTCCCAGCCGCGGTCGGCGGGGAAGTCGCCGATCGCGTCCTCGCCGCCGGCCAGCAGCCGCCAGAGGTCCTCGGGCCCGGCCACGCCGCCGGGGTAGCGGCAGGCCATGCCGACGATCGCGATCCGGTCGCCACCGGCGGGACGGTCGGCACCGGCGGGCCGGTCGGTCGCGGGGGCGGCGGCCGGCGCGAGCCGGCGCAGGATGTGCTCGGCCAGCACGGCCGGGCGCGGGTAGTCGAAGACGAGGGTCGCGGGCAGGCGCAGTCCCGTGGCGACGGCCAGGCGGTTGCGCAGCTCGATCGCGGTGAGCGAGTCGAAGCCGAGGTCCGAGAACGCCTGGTCGGCGCCGACGGCGGCGGGGCCGGCGTGGCCGAGGACGGCGGCGACGTGCGTGCGGACCAGGTGCAGGACTTGGTCGGGGTGCCCGGCCAGGCCCTCGCTGACCGGGACGCGGGCCTCGGCGGGGCGCGGGCGGGTCCGGCGGCGCAGGGCCCGCGGGTCGAGCCGGGCCGCGACCACGTTCGGCTCGGTGCCGGTGGCCGCCGCGTCGAACAGCCGCAGCGCGTCCGGGGTCGGCAGGGGTTGCAGGCCGTCGCGGGCCATGCGGCGCCGGTCGGCCTCGCCGAGCCCGGCGGTCATCGCGGTGGCGTGCTCCCACAGGCCCCAGGCGATCGAGACGGCCGGGAGGCCCTGGGCGCAGCGGTGCCGGGCGAGGGCGTCGAGGAACGCGTTCGCGGCGGCGTAGTTGGCCTGGCCGGCGGCGCCGAGCACGCCCGCCACGGACGAGAAGACGACGAACAGGTCGAGGTCGCGGCCGGCCGTCAGGGTGTGCAGGTGCCAGGCGGTGTCGGCCTTGGCGCGCAGTACCGTCGCCACCTGATCGGCGCGGAGGGAGGCCACGGTGCCGTCGTCGGTGAGGCCCGCCGTGTGGACCACGCCGGCCAGGCGGCCCGGCACGGAGTGCAGCAGCTCCGCGAGCTGAGCCGGGTCGGCCAGGTCGCAGGCGACGGCCCGCTCCACGACGCCGTCGCGGACCAGCTCGGCGGCCCCGGCGGCGGCGGGGCCCCGGCGGCCGGCCAGGACGATCCGGGCGCCGTGGTGCTCGTGCAGGTGGCGGGCGACGAGGCCGGCCAGGCCGGACGGGTTGCCGGTCACCAGGACGGTGCCGTCGAGCCGCGGGGGCGGCGGGGGCTCGGTCTCGTGCCGGGTCAGCCGCGGGGCGAGGAGCCGGCCGGCGCGCACGGCCAGCTGGGGCTCGCCGTCCGGGAGGGCGGGCAGGTCGTCGGTGTCGCTGTCGACGATCCGGATGCGGCCGGGGTGCTCGGTCTGGGCGGCGCGGACCAGACCCCAGACGGCCGCGGCGACCGGGTCGATCGGGTCGATCGAGTCGATCGGGTCGATCGGGCCGATCGGGTCGATCGGGCCGATCGAGTCGATCGGGTCGATCGGGTCGTCCGGGTCGATCGGGCCGGTGGCGACGCCGCCGCGGGTGACGATGGTGAGCGGCTCGGGCTCGGCCAGCCCCTGCTGGATCCGGGCGAGCACGGCGGTCACGGTCCGGTGGAGGTCGGCGAGGACGTCCGGGCCCGAGGGCGCCACCGTCAGCGTCTGCGTGTTCGTGCTCGTGCCCGCCGTCGCCGGCACCGGGGTCCACTCGGTGCGGTAGAGGGGGTCGGCCGGCGCGATGAGGGGGCGGGCCGCCAGCGACGTCACGGTGCCGATGACGACGCCGGCCGGGTCGGCCAGGGTGATCTCGACCCCGGACGGGGCGGGCCGCAGCCGGGCGCGGACGGCTGGCGAGCCGGTGCCGGGGGCGGGCAGCGTGACGCCGGACCAGGCGAACGGCAGGCCCGCGGTGTGGCCGTCGACCCAGCCGGCCGCGTGCAGGACGGCGTCGAAGAGGGCCGGGTGGATGCCGAAGCCGGCGGTCGGCAGGGCGACGGGGAGCTCGGCCTCGACGTGGACGTCCTCGCCGTCGCGCCACAGCGAGCGCAGGCCGCGGAAGGCCGGCCCGTAGCCGAGCCCGAGGCCGGCCAGGCGCTCGTAGACCTCGTCGGCCCCGATCGGGTCCGCCTCCACCGGCAGCGGCAGGCTCGCGGCCGGCGGGGGCGCCGCGGGTGCCAGCACGCCCGTCGCGTGCCGGGTCCACGGCTCGTCGCCGCCGTCGGCCGGGGCCGAGTGGATGGTGACCGCGCGGCGGCCGTCGCCGTCGGCGGCCGCGACCCGCACCTGGACGGCGACGGCGGAGCCCGGCGGCAGGGTCAGCGGCGTGTCCAGCACCAGCTCGTCGACGGCCGGGCAGCCGGCCTCACGACCCACGCCGGCGGCGAGGTCGACCAGGGCGGTGCCGGGCAGGATGATGGCGCCGTGCACGCGGTGGTCGGCCAGCCACGGGTACGCGGCGACGGAGAGGCGGCCCGTGCACATGAGCTCGTCGCCGCCCGCGATGCGGACCAGGGCGCCGAGCAGCGGGTGTCCGGCCGTCTCCAGCCCCAGGCCGGTGGCGTCGCCGGAGCGGGCCGCGGGGGTGAGCCAGTAGCGGCGGTGCTGGAACGGGTACTTCGGCAGCGGCACGGCGGTCCCGGCGTGGTAGGCCGCGAAGTCGATGCCGGTGCCGCGCACGTGGGCCTGGGCCAGGCCGTGCAGGAGCGCCTGCGGCTCCGGGCGGCCCGAGCGCAGCAGCGGGATGAACGCGGCGTCCTCGACGCAGTCCGGCCCGAGGGCGCTCAGCGCGGCCCCGGGCCCGGCCTCGAGGAACGTGCGCACCCCGTGGCCGTGCAGGAACCGCAGCGTCGGGTCCAGCTGGACGGGCGCGAGCACGTGCTGCACCCAGTAGTCCGCGTCGAACTCGGTCATGAGCTGGCCGGTCACGTTCGACACGATCGGGATCCGGGCCGGGCGCCACCGCACGGAGCGCAGCACCTCGGCGAACGCGGCGGTCATCGGCTCCATGAGCGGCGAGTGGAACGCGTGCGAGACCCGCAGCGCCTTGGTGCGCACATCGCCGAGCCGGGAGACCACGGCGGCCACCTCGCCGGCGGGGCCGGAGAGCACGACCGACGACGGCCCGTTCACGGCGGCGATCGCCACCGAGCCGGACAGCACCGCCTCCGCCTGGGCCGCCGAGCACGCCGCGGCGACCATCACGCCGCCGGGCGGCAGCTGCGCCATCAGGCGGCCGCGCGCGGCGACGACCCGGGCCGCGTCGGGCAGGCTCATCACGCCGGCGCAGTAGGCGGCCGACAGCTCGCCGACGGAGTGACCGGCCAGGAAATCCGGCTGCAGGCCCCAGTCCCGCAGCTGCTCGAACAGCGCGACCTCGAACGCGAACAGCGCCGGCTGGGTGATCTCGGTCGCGTCGATGCGCTCGTCCGGCAGCTCGCCGAAGTGGGCCCGCACCTCGTCGTGGACCCGCCGGAACACCGGGAAGTCCAGTCCGGCGCCCATCCCGGCGCGCTGGGAGCCCTGGCCCGGGAACAGCACCGCGAGCCCGCCCGGTGTCACCGAGCCCCGGACGGTCTCGCCGCCGACGAGCACGGCCCGGTGCTCGAGGCCCGCGCGCGTCGCGGCCAGCGAGTAGCCGATGTCGACCGGCGAGCCGGGCCAGCCGTCCAGCCGGGCCACCTGCTCGGCCAGCGCCGCCTCGGAGCGGGCCGACACCGTCCACGCCACCGGCGCGCCGGCGTCGGCGGTGGGCGCGACGGGCTCCTCGGGGACCGACTCCAGAATCACGTGCGCGTTGGTGCCGCTGATGCCGAACGACGACACGCCGGCCCGGCGGGGACGGTCGGAGGCGGGCCACGGGCGCGCCTCGGTGAGCAGCTCGATCGCGCCGGCGGTCCAGTCGACGCGGGGGGACGCCTCGGCCAGGTGCAGCGACTTCGGCACCAGGCCGTGGCGCATGGCGAGGATCATCTTGATGACCCCGGCCACGCCGGCCGCGGCCTGGGTGTGGCCGATGTTCGACTTCACCGAGCCGAGCAGCAGGGGCGGGCGGTCCGGCTCGCGCTGGCCGTAGGTCGCCAGGAGGGCCTGGGCCTCGATCGGGTCGCCGAGCCGCGTGCCGGTGCCGTGGCCCTCGACGACGTCCACATCGGACGGTCCGAGGCCGGCGGCGGCGAGGGCGGCGCGGATGACGCGCTGCTGCGACGGGCCGTTCGGGGCGGTCAGGCCGTTGCTGGCGCCGTCCTGGTTCACGGCGGAGCCGGCCAGCACGGCCAGGACCCGGTGGCCGAGGCGCTGGGCGTCCGCCAGGCGCTCGACGACGAGGATGCCGATGCCCTCGGCCATGCCGGTGCCGTCGGCGGCGGCGGAGTACGCCTTGCAGCGGCCGTCCGGGGCCAGGCCCTGCTGGCGGGAGAAGTCCACGAAGGTGGCCGGGCCGGGCATCACGGTGACGCCGCCGGCGAGGGCCACGTCGCACTCGCCGCCGCGCAGCGCCTGGGCGGCCAGGTGCAGGGCGACGAGCGACGAGGAGCAGGCGGTGTCGATGGTGACGGCGGGGCCCTCCAGGCCCAGGGCGTACGCGACGCGGCCGGAGGCGACGCTGCTGGAGTTGCCCAATCCCACGTGGCCGTCCACGCCCTCGGGGAGGTCGGCGGCGGTGGCGTACCCACCGTGGATCAGGCCCGTGTAGACCCCGGCGCGGGCGCCGCGCAGGCCCAGCGGGTCGATGCCCGCGTCCTCCAGCGCCTCCCAGGAGACCTCCAGCAGGAGCCGCTGCTGCGGGTCCATGGCCAGGGCCTCGCGGGGGCTGATGCCGAAGAAGGCGGCGTCGAAGTCACCGGCCCCGGCGAGGAAGCCGCCCTGGCGCGTGCTCGTGCTGCCCGCGCGGGCGCCGTCCGGGTCGTACAGCTCCTCCAGGTCCCAGCCGCGGTCGGCCGGGAAGTCGCCGACGACGTCGTGACCGTCGGCGACGACCTGCCAGAACTGCTCGGGATCGGCGATGCCGCCGGGCAGGCGGCAGGCCATGCCCACGATCGCGACCGGCTGCGCGCGGCCGTCCTCGACCTCCCGGAGCCGCTGCCGGGTCCGGCGCAGATCGCCGGTGACTCGCTTGAGGTATTCGCGCAGCTTCTCTTCGTTGTCCATCACACCAGCCCGTCGCGCCGGTTCCGTCACCTGAAGCTAGCGATGACGCTCCACAGTGGAGAACCCCTAACCGGCGCGACGATCCCCTAGGCGGGGACTCAGCTGGTCCAGCGGAAGAGCTTCGACGCGGCGAGGCAGCCGCCGACCGCGTAGACGACCATGACGCCGAGGCGCAGCGGCTGCCACCAGTCGCCGTCCCACGCCGCCTGCATGGCCTGGGAGCCGGCGCCGAGCGGCGTGAAGACCGCGATCTGGCGCAGGATCTCGGGCATGGCCGGCCCCGGCGTCCACAGCCCGGCGAAGAACACCACGGGGAAGAACAGGATGCTGCCCAGGCCGCTGCCGGCACGGGCGTTGGGGGCCAGGGCCGCCACCAGCAGGCCGATGGCGAAGACGGAGGCGGCGGCGAGCACGAACGCGACGACGAAGCCGGCGAAGTTCTTCGGCGCCGGGATGTCCATCAGGCCGATGCCGACGAACAGCAGCAGCGCCACCGTCACCGCCATGACGACGAGGTGCACGACCATCTCGGCCAGCAGCAGGGTGAGGGGCTTGGCCGGGGTGGTGGCCAGCCGCTTGAGGATGCCCCGCTCGCGGTAGTTCGACAGCACGGCGCTGATCGTGGACAGGCCGAGCATCGTGATCGTGACGCTGATGAGTGGCGGGAGGTAGACGTCGAGGACGCGCAGGCCGCCGAGGTTGGGGTCGGGCGTCTTCATCATGGCGAGGTTGCCGAAGACGGCGAGCAGCACGACCGGCAGGGCCACGCCGAAGAGCAGCACGATCGGCTCGCGCAGCAGGAGCTTCATCTCCATGACGGTGAAATTGCCGAAGCCCTTCAAGGGACTGTCTCCTCTGCCCTAATCTTCGATCGAGTGGCCGGTGAGCTGCAGGAAGACGTTCTCGAGGTTCGCCTGTTCGACCCGCAGGTTGTTCGCGATGACCTGCTGGGCGGCCAGGGCCGAGGTGACGGCGAAGAGCACGTTGCCGGTGCCGGTCACGACGGTCTCGGTCGCGGTCGTGTGCACGGCGCTCACCTCGGGCAGCGCCTCGAGGACGGCGCTGTCGACCGGCTTCGAGGGCTGGAAGTGCACGCGGACCTCGCTCTGCACCTGCTCGATGAGGGCGCTGGGGGTGTCGACGGCGACGACCTTGCCCTTGTTGAAGATGGCGAGGCGGTCGCAGAGCCGCTCGGCCTCGTCCATGAAGTGCGTGACGAGCAGGATCGTCACGCCGCGGTCGCGGACCTTCTCGATGAGCTCCCACGTGTCGCGGCGGGCGCTGGGGTCGAGGCCCGTGGTGAGCTCGTCCAGGACGGCGACCTCGGGGTTGCCGATCAGCGCGAGGGCGATGGACAGCCGCTGCTTCTGGCCGCCGGAGAGCTTGCTGTAGTACGAGTCGAGCTTGTCCGTCAGCCCGAGCTGCTCCAGCAGTTCGAGGGGGTCGGCCGGGTCGCGGTAGAGCGACGCGTAGAGCTTCAGCGCCTCGCGCACCTTCATCTTGTCGGGCAGCTGGCTCTCCTGCAGCTGCACGCCCAGCCGCTCGCGCAGGGCCTCGGCGTCGCGCAGCGGGTCGAGCCCGAACACCTTGACCGAGCCGCCGTCGGGGCGGCGCAGGCCCTCGATGCACTCGACGGTGGTGGTCTTGCCGGCGCCGTTGGGCCCGAGGATCCCGAAGATCTCGCCGGGCTCGACGGTGAACGAGACGCCGTCGACGGCGGTCTTCGACTCGTAGCGCTTGATGAGGTTCTCGACCTCGATCACGGGCACGGCAGTCCTCCGGGCCAGCTCGCTGAAACGCTCAACACGATCGGTCCTCCAGCCAGATTTGTACGTTGCGGGCGAGGGCGTCGGCGTGGTCTCCGACCATGGTGAAGTGATTGCCCGGAGTGTCGAGTACATCGTGGGGCATCGACCATGAGGAGCGCCAGTCGCCCGGTCCGGACCACACCCCGAGGGGTTGCGTGGCCCGGACGAGCAGTGTGGGGGCCGCCATCGGCAGCGCCTGCCACTCGGCGAAGAACGGCAGGTAGGCCGCCCACGCGGTGGTGCGGAAGTCGTCCATCGGGGTGTAGGCGACGGTGCGCTCGGTGAGGCCGTCGAGCAGCTCCGGCACCCACTCCCCCAGCACCTCGCTGCCCATGGCGTAGCTGTCCATGAGCACGACCGCCTCGGGCGAGCGGCCCCGGGCGTCGAGGGCGTGCGCGAGCACGTTCGCGACCTGCGAGCCGCCCGAGTGGCCGGCCAGCACGAACGGGGCGTCGCCGACGGTGCGCAGGATCGTCGCGACGTGCGTGGCGATGAGCGTGTCGAGGTCGGCCGGGAGCGGCTCGTCCACCCCGAAGCCCGGGTTCGGCAGCGCGTAGACGTCGCGGCGGCCGCGGAACCCGGCGGCGAGGCGGGCGTACTCGTGCGCCCCCGACATCATCGACATGGTGCAGCAGCAGATGAGCGCGGGCGCGTCCCCGCCGCGGGCGAGCCGGACGGCGGCGGGCGGGACGGCCAGCGCGCCGGCGTCGCGGAAGCTCGGCCGGAACTGGGCGAGCCGCACGAGCAGCTCGGTGTAGTCGGCGGCCCGGCCGACGGACTCGGTGTAGGTCAGCAGCCAGCCGAGGATGCCGCCGGGGCGCTCGGCGGCCGTCTCGGCCGCGTCGTCCTCGCCGCCGAGGCTCGCGGCCAGGTGCCGGGCGAGCAGGTCGGGCCGCGGATGGTCGAAGAGCAGCGTGGCGGACAGTTCGAGGCCGAGCCGGCGGCGCAGGGCGTTGCGCAGTTCGAGGGCGGTCAGCGAGTCGAAGCCGAGCTCGAGGAACTCGCGGCCGAGGTCGAGCCGGTCCGTGCCGGCGAAGCCGAGCACCTCGGCGGCCAGCTCGCCGACGAGCCGCAGCAGGATGTCGTAGCGCTCGTCGGCGGAGACGGCGAGCAGCCGCGGGCGCAGGTCGGCCTCGACCGGCTCGGGCCGCGGCGCGGGCTCGGGGCCGGCCAGGTCCCGCAGCAGGGCGCTCGGGCGGGCGGCGGTGAAGACGGCGGCGAAGCGGGACCAGTCGGCGTCGGCGACCGCCACGCTTGCCTCGTCGCGGGCGAGCGCGAGGCCGAGCGCGGCGAGCGCGGGCTCGGGCGCGAGGGGGCGCAGGCCGCGGCGGAGCAGCGAGTCGTCGTCGCCGTCCGGCTGCGCCCACGGCACCCAGGCGACGGCGAGCCCGCCCAGGCCCCTGGCGCGGCGGCGCTCGACGACGGCCTCGGCGTAGGCGCCCGCGGCGGCGGCGACCGCGAAGCCGCCGCTGCCCCAGGTCGCGGCGGTGGAGCCGAACGTGACGAACAGGTCGAGGGGTGTGTCGCCGTAGGTGTCGGCGAGCTCCCGCAGGGTCCGCGTCTCGTCCTCGATGGCGCGGGCGAGGTCCGGGCCGATCGGGCTCGGGGCGGTGGTCGCGCCGCCGAGGTACACCACGCCGTCGACGACGTCGTCCGGGCCGGCCTCGGTGATGACGCGCTCGACGCCGTTCGCGGTCAGCCAGCGGGTGACGGGCGGGACGCGCTCGGTGGCCGCGCCGGCCAGCAGAACGGTGCGGGGTGTTCTGGCCCCTCCGGGGGCGGTGGGGGCCACGGTGGCGCGGCGCAGGCGGCGTCCATAGGTCCCGTCGGCGCGGACGGCAACCTGGTCCTCGCCGTCCTTGCCGGCGAGGACCGAGCATACGGCCGCCAGCGGCAGCGGGCCCTCGGCGGGAATCTCGATCAGGCCGCCCCACCGGGCCGGCTGCTCCAGCGCGGCGACCCGGCCCACGCCCCACAGGATCGGGTCGTCTTGCGTCACGCACCACAGCGGCGCGTCGAGGTCCGGCCGGTGCAGGAGGTCGAGCGCGTCGTGCAGCCCGGTCGCGCAGATAATGCCCGACACGGGGCCGTCGGTGCCCTCGGCGAGCAGGCGCGGGTCGGCGCCGGCCTTGCGCAGGGCGGCGATCCACTCGTCGGCGTCGGCGGGCGGCACGGCGAGCAGCCAGGTGCCGTGCAGCACGGGCGGTTCGGCGTCGGGCAGGCGCTCCCAGCCGGTGCGGTAGAGCCAGGCGGCGGGGTCGGCGCGGCGGACGAAGTCGGGCCAGTAGCGCTGCCGGTCGAACGCGTAGGTCGGCAGCGGCACGGCCGTCCCGCCGCGGTGGTAGGCGGCGAAGTCGATGCCGGTGCCGCGCACGTGGGCCTGGGCGAGGCCGGTCAGCAGGGCCCGCGGCTCGGGCTGGCCGGATCGCAGCAGCGGGATGAACGCGGCGTCCTCGACGCAGTCCGGCCCGAGGACGCTGAGCGCGCTGCCCGGCCCGGCTTCGAGGAAGGTCCGCACGCCCTCCCGGTGCAGATATCGCAGCGTCGGTTGGAACCGCACCGTCGCCAGCACGTGCCGCACCCAGTAGTCGGCGTCGAACTCGGTCATGAGCTCGCCGGTCACGTTCGACACGATCGGAATCCGGGCCGGCCGCCACTCGACCGACCGCAGCACCTCGGCGAACGCGGCGGTCATCGGCGCCATGAGCGGCGAGTGGAACGCGTGCGACACCCGCAGCCGGGTCGTGCGCACACCCGGGAACACCAGCGCGTCCAGCACCTCAACGGGGCCGGACAACACCACGGACGACGGCCCGTTGACCGCCGCCACCGACACACCGTCGGGCACCTCGTCCACCGGCGCCCCGACGGCCAGCATCCCGCCACCCGGCGGCAGCTCGCCCATCAACCGGCCGCGAGCCTCCACCACCTTGACCGCGTCGGCGAGGCTCAGCACGCCGGCGCAGTAGGCCGCCGAGAGTTCACCGACCGAATGACCCGCCAGGAAATCCGGCTGCAGGCCCCAGTCCCGTAACTGCTCGAACAGCGCGACCTCGATGGCGAACAGGGCCGCCTGCGCGTTGCGGGTCTCGTCCACCGACCCGGACGGCTCCGGGAACAGGGCGCGGACCTCCTCGTACACCTCCCGGAACCGCGGATGCACCGCGGACAGTTCCTCACCCATCCCGGCCCGCTGGGAGCCCTGGCCGGGGAAGAGCACGGCCAGTCCGCCCCGGGTCACCGAGCCGCGCACGGTCTGCTCGTCCAGGAGCACGGCCCGGTGTTCGAGGCCCGCCCGCGTCGCCGCCAGCGAGTAGCCGATGTCCAGCGGCGACCCCGGCCAGTCCCGCAGCCGGGCCGTCTGCCGGTCCAGGCTCTCCTCGGAGCGGGCCGACACCGTCCACGCCACCGGCACGCCGGCATCGGCGGCGGGCGCGACGGCCGACTCCTCCACTGACTCGAGGATCACGTGGGCGTTGGTGCCGCTGATGCCGAACGAGGACACGCCCGCGCGCCGTGGGCGGTCGGCCGCCGGCCAGGGTCGCGCGGCGGTCACCAGCTCGACCGCGCCGCCCGCCCAGTCGACCTGCGGGGTGGGCTCGTCGACGTGCAGGGTCGGCGGGACCAGGCCGTGGCGCATCGCCATGACCATCTTGATGATGCCCGCGGCGCCCGCGGCCGCCTGCGAGTGGCCGATGTTCGACTTCACCGACCCGAGCAGCAGCGGCCGGCCCGGCTCGCGGTCGCGGCCGTAGGTGGCCAGCAGCGCCTGCGCCTCGATCGGGTCGCCGAGCCGCGTGCCGGTGCCGTGGCCCTCCACGACGTCCACGTCGGACGGTCCGAGCCCGGCCCCGTCGAGCGCGGCCCGGATGACGCGCTGCTGCGACGGGCCGTTGGGCGCGGTGAGCCCGCTGCTGGCGCCGTCCTGGTTCACGGCCGTGGCCCGCACGACGCCGAGCACGGGGTGGCCGTTGCGGCGGGCGTCGCTGAGCCGCTCGACGAGCAGCAGCCCGGCGCCCTCGGCCCAGCCGGTGCCGTCGGCCGCCGCGGCGAAGGACTTGCAGCGGCCGTCGACGGCGAGGCCGCGCTGGCGGGAGAACTCGACGAACGCGGCCGGGGTCGACATCACGCACACCCCGCCGACGAGGGCGAGGGTGCACTCGCCGTGGCGGAGCGCCTGGGCGGCCAGGTGCAGCGCGACGAGCGACGAGGAGCAGCCCGTGTCGATGCTGATCGCCGGGCCCTCCAGGCCGAGCGTGTAGGAGATGCGGCCGCTGGCGACGGAGGCCGAGTTGCCGGTGCCGAGGTAGCCGTCGACGGGGGTGGCGGTCGCGGCGAGCAGGGCGGTGTAGTCCTGGCCGCTGGTGGCCGCGTAGACGCCGGTGCGGGTGCCGCGCAGCGAGAGCGGGTCGATGCCGGCCCGCTCGATCGCCTCCCAGGACAGCTCCAGCAGCAGCCGCTGCTGCGGGTCCATGGCGAGGGCCTCGCGCGGGCTGATGCCGAAGAAGCCGGGGTCGAACTCGCCGGCGCCGCGCAGGAAGCCGCCCTCGCGGGCGTACGAGGCGCCGCTGCGGTCGGGGTCCGGGCTGTAGAGGGCGTCGAGGTCCCAGCCGCGGTCGTCGGGGAACGGCGCGATGGCGTCGCGACCGGCCGCGACGAGGTCCCACAGGTCCTCGGCCGAGGCGATGCCGCCCGGGAAGCGGCAGCTCATCCCGATGATCGCGATCGGCTCGCCGGTGACCGCCGCGAGGCGCTGGTTCTGCTGCTTGAGCCGCTGGTTGTCGACCAGCGCCGTCCGCAGCGCCTCGACGACGTTGTCCATCGATACGCTCATCGCCGGCTCCTCGGGGTCACGAGTCGGATCCGTCCATCGCGAGCCGGATGAGGCTCTCGACGTCGAGCTCCTGGATCGAAGTGGGCGCCTGCGACGCGAGCGCCGCGGCGGGCTCGTCGCCGGCGGCCAGGCGCAGCAGCGGGTCGAGCAGGCCGGACTCGCGCAGCCGGGCGAGCGGGATGGCGGCCAGGGCCCGCCGTACCTCCGCGTCCTCACCCGTCCCGCCCGGCCCCTCGGCGTCGAACAGCAGCCCGGCGAGGTGGTCGGCGAGCGCGTCGGTGGTGGGGTGGTCGAAGACCAGCGTCGTCGGCAGCTTCCGCCCCGTGGCGCGGCTCAGCGCGTTGCGCAGGTCCACGGCGGTGAGCGAGTCGAAGCCGAGGTCGAGGAAGCCGCGGCCGACCTCGATCGCGTCCGGCGACGGGTGCCCGAGCGCCTTCGCCGCGTGCTCGCGGACGAGCTCGACGAGGGCCCGGCGGCGGGCGGCGGCGTTGAGCGCGCTCGTGCGGGCGAGCCAGTCGGCGGCGGCGTCGGCCGGGTCCTCGACGGCCTCGTGCGCGGCCTCGAGCGCCCGCACGGCCGGCAGCTCGCCGAAGAGGGCGCTGGGCCGGGTGACGGTGAAGCGGGGGTGGAACACGGCCCAGTCGACGTCGGCGACGGTCACGGTGGTGTCGGCCAGGTCGAGGGCGCGCTGCAGCCCGGCGATCGCGGTGGCCGGCTCCATACCGTCCAGGCCGAGGCGGCGCAGCTGGTCCTGGGCGCCGTCGGCGAACATGCCCGACTCGGTCCAGGCGCCCCACGCGACCGCGATGGCCGGGCGGCCCTGGGCCCGGCGCCGCTCGGCGAGCGCGTCCAGGTAGGCGTTGCCGGCCGCGTAGGCGCCCTGGCCGCCGCCGCCCCAGACGCCGGCCACGGAGGAGAAGAGCACGAACGCGTCGAGGTCGGCGTCGCCGAGCAGCGCGTCGAGGTTCGCCGCGCCGGCCGCCTTGGCCCCGACCAGGTCGGCGAGGTCGGCGAGGTCCATCTCGCGGACCGGGATCACCTCGCTGACGCCGGCGCAGTGCACGACCGTGCGCACCGGCGAGCCGGTCGCCGCGGTCTCGGCCAGGACCTCGGCCAGCCCGGCCCGGTCGGCGACGTCGCAGGCGGCGACGACGACCTCGGCGCCGAGCGCGCGCAGCTCGGCGGCGAGCTCCTCCGAGCCGGGGGCCTCCCATCCGCTGCGGCTGGTGAGCACGATCCGCTCGGCGCCGGCGCCGGCCAGCCAGCGGGCGACGTGCCCGCCGAGCGCGCCGGTGCCGCCGGTGACGAGCGCGGTGCCGGTGGGCCGCCACGCGGTGCCCGGGGCCGGGCCGTCGGACGGTCCGCAGGCGACGAGGCGGCGGCCGAACACGCCGGCGGCCCGGATCGCGACCTGGTCCTCGCCCGTACCGCCGCCCAGCACCCGCCCGAGCCGGTCCACGCCCGCGGAGCCGAGCTCGGGCGGCAGGTCGACGAGCCCGCCCCAGCGCTGCGGATGTTCGAGCGCCGCGCTGCGCCCGAGGCCCCACAGCATCGCCGGGCGGGGTGCGGCGAGGGCGTCGCCGGCGTCGACCGACACGGCGCCGCGGGTGAGCCACCACACCGGCGCCGCCCAGTCGAGCTCGGCGAGCGCCTGCAGGAGCAGCAGGTTGCCGGCCACGCCGCGGCCGAGCACCGGGAAGTCGTCGCGGTCGCGGTCGTCGAGGGCGAGCAGGGACAGCACGCCGGCCGGCGCCTCGAACCCGGCGCGGAGCCGGGCGACGACCTGCGCCGTCTCCTGCTCGGTTCCGTCCAGTTCCAGGTGTACCGTCACGCCTCCGACCGCCGCCGAGCACTGCGCGACCAGCTCGGGGTCGGCGCCGGGCGGGACGGCGAGCAGCCAGGTGCCCGTCGCCGGCTCCCCGGCCGCGGGCACGGGCGTCCAGGCCACCCGGTAGCGGGCGGCGTCGAGGCGGCCCTGTTCCCGCCGACGGCGACGCCAGGCGGCCAGGGCGGGCAGGAACGTGCGCATCGAGCCGTCGGCGTCGACGTCGAGGGTCTCGGTGAGCGAGTCGAGGTCCTCGCGCTCGACGGCCGTCCAGAACTCGTGGTCGGTCTCGTGCTCCGGCCCTGAGACCGGTTCTGAGACCGGCCACTGCGGCGGCTGGGGCCAGAACCGCTGGTGCTGGAACGCGTACGTCGGCAGGTCCACGGTCGCCGTGTGCGGCAGGACGGTCTCGAAGGTGACGGGGTGCCCGAGCGCGTGCGCCTGCGCGAGGTTGGCCAGCAGCCGGGTGGGCTGGTCGGCGTCGCGGCGCAGGGTGTCGAGGATGTGGGCGTCCTCGGCGATCTGCGCGAGGGCCATGGTCAGCACCGGGTGCGCGGAGACCTCCACGAACGTGCGGTGCCCGGACTCCAGCGCGGTCCGCACGGCCGGCTCGAACTCGACGCGCTGGCGCAGGTTGTCCATCCAGTACTCGGCGGACATCGTCGCCCCGGCCACCGTCGAGATCATCGGGATGTGCCCGGGCCGGATGGTGATGCCGTCGAGGTCGGCGAGCACCTGGTCGCGGACCTGCTCGACGCTCGGGTGGTGGGAGGCGTAGTCGACGGAGATGAGCCGAGCCCGCTCCACCCGTGACACCAGGTCCTCGACCGCGCCCACCGGCCCCGCCACGACAACCGTCCGGGGACCGTTGACCGCCGCGACGACCACACCCTCGGGCAGCAGCGGCGTCACATCCTCGACCGACAACGGAATCGAGGCCATCGTGCCGGTGCCCTTGAGCGCCTTCAGCGCCCGCGCCCGCACGGCGACGACCCGGGCCGCGTCGTCCAGCGACAGGATCCCGGCCACGTGCGCGGCGACAATCTCGCCCTGCGAGTGACCGATCACCGCGTGCGGCTTCAGCCCCGCCTGCTGCCAGACCCGGGCCAGGGCCACCCCGACGGCGAAGAGCACGGGCTGGACAACCTCGACCCGGTCCAGCCACCCAGTGTCGTCACCGGTCAACAGACCCGCGATGTCCACATCCAGCCACGGCGTCAGGGCGAGCTGGCACTCCACGATGGCGTCGGCAAACACCGGGCACGAGGAGAACAACCCGGCCGCCATGCCGGCCGACTGGCTGCCCTGGCCCGGGAACACCCACACCATCCGGCCGCCGGAGCCCGCCACGCCGGTGATCGTCAGGTCGTTCAGGCTCGCGACCAGTTCCTCGGTGGTCCGGCCCACGGCGGCCGCGCGGTGCTCGAACACCGCCCGGGTCGTCGCGAGGGACCAGGCGATCCGCTCCGGGGACGCGGTGTGGGCGATGTCGGCGAGCCGGGCCGCCTGCTCCGCGACCGCCGCCGCGGACCGGCCCGAGATCGGCCAGACCACCGGCCCGATGACCAGGCCGCTCGTCTCGGGGGTCTCGCCGGGCGTCTCGTCGGGCAGGGCCAGGACCACGTGGGCATTGGTGCCGCTGATGCCGAACGACGACACCGCGGCCCGGCGGGGCCGATCGGTCGCCGGCCACGGACGGGCCTCGGTCGCCAGCTCCACCTTCCCGGCCGACCAGTCCACGTGCGGGGTCGGGGCGTCGACGTGCAGGGTCGCCGGCACGACACCCGCCCGCATCGCCAGGATCATCTTGATGATGCCCGCGACGCCCGCGGCGGCCTGGGTGTGGCCGATGTTCGACTTGATCGAGCCCAGCAGCAGCGGCTCGCCGCGGTCCTGGCCGTAGGTCGCCAGGAGCGCCTGGGCCTCGATCGGGTCACCGAGGGTCGTGCCGGTGCCGTGCGCCTCGACCACGTCCACGTCGGACGGTGCCAGACCGGCGTCGGCGAGCGCCTGGCGGATCACCCGCTGCTGCGACGGGCCGTTCGGGGCCGTCAGACCGTTCGAGGCGCCGTCCTGGTTCACGGCCGAGCCCGCGAGCACCGCGAGGACCGGGTGGCCGTTGCGGCGCGCGTCGGCCAGGCGCTCCACGAGCAGGATGCCGACGCCCTCGCCCCAGCCGGTGCCGTCCGCGCCGGCCGCGAAGGCCTTGCAGCGGCCGTCGACGGCGAGGCCGCGCTGCCGGGAGAAGCCGACGAACACGCCCGGCGTCGACATCACCGTCACGCCGCCGGCCAGCGCGAGGTCGCACTCGCCGCGCCGCAGCGCCTGGGCCGCCAGGTGCAGGGCCACGAGCGAGGACGAGCAGGCGGTGTCGACGGAGACGGCGGGGCCTTCGAGCCCGAACGTGTAGGAGACGCGGCCGGACAGCACGCTGCCCGCGTTGCCGGTGAGCAGGTGGCCCTCGGCGTTGTCGCTGCCGTACATGAGGGCCGCGTAGTCCTGGTGGTTGGTGCCGACGAAGACGCCGGTCGGGCTGCCGCGTAAGGCGTGCGGGTCGAGACCGGCCCGTTCGAACGCCTCCCACGCGGACTCGAGCAGGAGCCGCTGCTGCGGGTCCATCGCGACCGCCTCGCGCGGGCTGATGCCGAAGAAGCCGGGGTCGAAGTCGGCGACGCCGGCGAGGAAGCCGCCGTGGCGCACGTAGCTCGTGCCGGGGTGGTCGGGGTCGCTGTGGTACAGCTGCTCGATCGGCCAGTTCCGGTCGCCGGGGAACTCGGTGATGCCGTCGCGGCCCGCGGCCAGCATCTGCCACAGCTCCTCGGGCGAGCCGCTGCCCGGGAAGCGGCAGCTCATCGCGACGATCGCGATCGCCTCGTCGGCCGGGCCCGCCGGGCGGGCCGCGACCACGATCTCGGCCGCCGAGCCGCCGAGCAGCGCGTCGAGGTGGGCGGCGAGCAGCGCCGGGGCCGGGTAGTCGAACGCCAGCGTGGTGGGCAGCGTGAGCCCGGTCGCGGTGGCCAGCACGTTGCGCAGGTCGATCGCGGTGAGCGAGTCGAGGCCGAGGTCACGCAGGGGCCGGTCGGCGGGCACGTCCTGCTCGCCGGCGTAGCCGAGCACGGCGGCCGCGGCCGACCGGACCAGCTCCAGCAGCGCCGCGGCCCGCTCGGCGGCCGGCCGGGCCGCGAGCCCGGCGCCCGGGGCCGTCGCCGGCTCCGGGTCGGCGGCGAGAGGCTGGCGCAGGCGCCGCACCTCGGGCAGCGCCCCGATGAACGGGCTCGGCCGCAGCCCGGTGAAGGCGCCGGCGAACCGCTCCCAGTCGAGGTCGATGACGATCGGCGCGGTCTCGTCGCGCAGCAGGGCGCCGGTCAGCGCCTCCAGGGCGAGCCGGGGCGGCATGGGGGTGACGCCGCCCCGGCGCATCCGCTCGCGGGTGCGGTCGTTCTGGGCCGGCATGCCGTCGCCGCTCCAGGCGCCCCAGGCGACCGAGGTCGCGACGAGGCCGCGGGCCCGGCGCTGCTCGGCGAGGGCGTCGAGGTAGGCGTTCGCGGCCGCGTAGCCGGCCTGCCCGGCGTTGCCCGCGATGCCGGCGAAGGAGGAGAAGAGCACGAACGCGCGCAGCGGGAGGTCGCGGGTGAGCTCGTCGAGGTGGGCCGCGGCCAGCGCCTTGGCAGCCAGGGCCCGTTCGAGCCGCGGCGCGGTGAGCGCGTCGACGATGCCGTCGTCGAGGACGGCGGCGGTGTGCACGACCGCGGTGAGCGGCAGCTCGTCCGGGACGCCGGCGATGAGGGCGGCCAGCGCGTCGCGGTCGGTGACGTCGCAGGCGGCCAGGCTGACCCGGACCCCGTCGGCGGCGAGCTCGGCGGCGAGGTCGGCGGCGCCGGGGGCGTCGGGCCCGCGGCGGCCGGCCAGGATGATGTGCTCGGCGCCGGACTCGGCGAGCCAGCGGGCGACGTGCCGGCCGAGGCCGCCGGTGCCGCCCGTGACGAGGGCGGTGCCGGAGAGCTTCCAGCCGTCGGCGTCGCCGGCCCGGCCGGGCCGGGCGTGGTGCAGGCGGCGGGCGAGGCGGCCGGAGCCGCGGACGGCGACTTGGTCCTCGCCGTCGGGGTCGGTGACGGCCCCGACGAGGCGCCCGGCGGCGCCCCGGTCGAGCCGGTCGGGGAGGTCGATCAGGCCGCCCCAGCGGTCGGGGTGCTCGAGCGCGACGACGCGGCCGAGGCCCCAGACGGCGGCCTGCACCGGGTCGGCGGGCCGGTCGGCGGTGCCGGTGCGGACCGCGCCGCGGGTCGCGCACCACAGCGGCGCGTCGAGCCCGAGGTCGCCGAGGGCCTGCACGAGCGCCGCGGTGCCGGACAGGGCGAGCGGGACGCCGGGGTGGAGCGGGTCGCGGCGCTCGTCGAGGGCGAGCAGCGACAGCACGCCCCGCACGCCGCCGGCCAGTGCGCCGGTGTGCGCGCCCGGCGCGGGCCGGGTCAGCGCGGCCCAGAGCTCGTCGATCAGCTGCTCGCGGCTCGTGCCGGCGAGGTCGACCTCGGCGGTGACGACCTCGGCGCCGGCCGTGCGCAGCGCCTCGGCGATCGGGTCGTGGTCGGCGCCGCCCTTGGGCGCCAGCAGCAGCCAGTGGCCGGCGAGGACGGGCTCCGGGCGGTCGGTCAGGGGCTGCCACTCGATGCGGTACCGCCACCCGTCCGCCGCCGACCGCTCGCGCTGCTGGCGCCGCCAGGCCGCGAGGACCGGCAGCGCGGCCGCGGCGTCCTCGCGGGGGGCGCCGGTGAGCTCGCTCAGCGCGGTGAGGTCCTCGTCGTCGACGGCGGCCCAGAACGCGTCGGTCTCGGCGGCCGGGGCCGGGGCCTCGCCGGGCTCGGGGAAGGCGGGCCAGTAGCGGACGCGCTGGAACGGGTACGTGGGCAGGTCGGCGTGGCGGTGCGGCCCGGGGTGCACCGCGGCCCAGTCGAGCGCGGCGCCGGCGACGTGCAGCTCGGCGAGCGCGGTGAGCAGCGCTGCGGGCTCGGGCCGGTCGCGGCGCAGGGTGGTCACGACGACGGCCCCGTCGGCGCCCGCGTGCAGGTGGGGCGCGAGGGCGGCGTCGGGGCCGACCTCGACGAGGGTGTCGATGCCGTGCGCGCGCAGGGCGGCGATCCCGTCGGCGAACCGCACGGTCTCCCGCACGTGCCGCACGAAGTACTCGGCGTCGAACTCCGAGATCAGCTCGCCGCGCACGTTGGAGACGACCTGGAGCCGGGGCGGGTGGAAGGTGACGCCCTCGAGCACCGCGCGGAACTCGTCCAGCATCGGCTCCATGAGCGCCGAGTGGAAGGCATGCGACACCCGCAGCCGGTTGGTCCGTAACCCCTCGGTGTCGATGGCGTCGATCGCCGCGGCGGGCCCGGCGAGCACCACCGAGCGGGGCCCGTTGACGGCCGCGACGCAGACGCCCTCGGTGAGCAGGCCGCGGGCGGTGGCCTCGTCGCAGTTGACGGCGAGCATCGCGCCGCCCGGCGGCAGGGCCTGCATCAGCCGGCCGCGCGCGGCGACGACCGCGCACGCGTCGGCCAGCGACCAGACGCCGGCGACGTAGGCCGCGGCCAGTTCGCCGATGGAGTGGCCGCCGACCACCTCGGGCCGCAGCCCCCACGCCCGCAGCTGCTCGAACAGGGCCACCTCGATGGCGAAGAGACCGGCCTGGGCGTACTGCGTCTCGTCGGCGAGCCCCGGCGGGACGTGCTCGAGGGCCATCGGCAGCAGTCCGTCGAACGCGGCGCGGACCTCGTCGTGGACGCGGGTGTAGACGGGGTAGCGGCCGTACAGCTGCGAACCCATCCCGGCCCGCTGCGCGCCCTGCCCGCAGAAGAGCACCCCGACGCGGCGCCCGGCCCCGGCGAGCCCGGTCAGCGGCGCCGTCCCGGCCGCGACCCGGTCGAGGCCGGCCAGCAGCTCGTCGCGGTCGGCGGCGAGGACGACGGCCCGGTGCTCGAGGGCGGCCCGGGACACGGCGGAGGCGCGGCCGAGCCCGGCGACGTCGGCGTCCGGGTGCGCGGCCAGCCACCGCGACCAGCGCCGGGCCACCGTGGCCAGGGCGCTGCCGGTCCGGGCCGACAGCAGCACCGGGACCGGGCCGTCGGCGGTCTCGTCCGGCGGTGGCGGTACGTCCTGCGCCTCCTCGATGATCACGTGCGCGTTGGTGCCGCTGATCCCGAACGAGGAGATCCCGGCGCGGCGCGGCTGCTCCCCCGCCGGCCAGGGCCGCGGCTCGGTCAGCAGCTCGACGGCGCCCGCGGACCAGTCCACGTGCGGGGTCGGCGAGTCCACGTGCAGCGTCTTGGGCAGCACCCCGTGCCGCATGGCGAGGACCATCTTGATGATCCCCGCGACGCCCGCGGCCGCCTGGGTGTGGCCGATGTTCGACTTCACCGAGCCGAGCCACAGCGGCCGGTCGCCCGGGCGGTCCTGGCCGTAGGTGGCCAGCAGCGCCTGGGCCTCGATCGGGTCGCCGAGCGTGGTGCCGGTGCCGTGGGCCTCGACGGCGTCGACGTCCACCGGCGACAGGCCGGCGCTGGTGAGCGCGGCCCGGATGACCCGCTGCTGCGACGGCCCGTTCGGGGCCGTCAGCCCGTTCGAGGCGCCGTCCTGGTTCACGGCGCTGCCGCGCACGACGGCGAGGACCGGGTGCCCGTTGCGGCGGGCGTCGGCCAGGCGCTCCACGAGCAGCAGCCCGACGCCCTCGGCGAAGCCGGTCCCGTCGGCCGAGGCCGCGAAGGAGCGGCACCGCCCGTCCGGCGACAGGGCCCGCTGCCGGCTGGAGGCGAGGAACAGGCCGGGGGTCGACATCACGGTCACGCCGCCGGCCAGGGCCAGGCCGCACTCGCCGGTGCGCAGCGCCTGCATCGCCCAGTGCAGGGCGACCAGCGACGACGAGCAGGCGGTGTCGATCGACACCGACGGGCCCTCCAGGCCCAGCGTGTACGACAGCCGCCCGGAGACCACCGCGGCCGCGTTGCCGGTCATGAGGTGGCCCTCGTTGCTGCCCGGGGCCATCATGAGCAGCGGCCCGTAGTCCTGGCCGTTGGTCCCGACGAACACCCCGGTCCGGCTGCCGCGCAGCCGCGACGGGTCGATCCCGGCCCGCTCGAACGCCTCCCACGCCGCCTCCAGCAGGAGCCGCTGCTGCGGGTCCATGGCGAGGGCCTCGCGCGGGCTGATGCCGAACATGCCCGCGTCGAAGTCCCCGACGCCGGCCACGAAGCCGCCCTCCCGGGTGTAGGAGGTGCCGGGGCGGTCCGGGTCGGGGTCGTAGAGCTGCTCCAGCGGCCAGCCCCGGTCGGCCGGGAACGGCGAGATGGCGTCGCCGCCGCCGGCCAGCAGGTCCCACAGGTCCTCGGGCGCGTCGACCCCGCCGGGGAACCGGCAGCTCATGGCCACGATCGCCACCGGCTCCTGCGCCTGCGACTCGACCTCGCTGAGACGCTGGCGCGTGACGTGCAGGTCCGCCATGACCCGTTTCAGGTAGTCACGGAGCTTGTCCTCATTGGCCATCGGGGTCGCGCTCCCTCGTGGTGCGGTACGGGGTCGGGGCGGTCGGTCAGGAGACGCCGAGGTCGCCGTCGACGAGGGCGAAGAGGTCCTCGTCGCTGGCCTGGGCCAGCCGGGCGCTGATGTCGGTGCCGGCGGCGGTGTCGTCGCCGGCCTGCTCGAGGCTGGTGAGCATCGCCTGGAGCCGCATCATGGCCCGCATCCGGGCCTGCTCGTCGCCGGCGATCACGGGCAGGTCGTCGGCGAGCCGGTCCAGGTCGGCCAGGACGGCCTCGGGCAGGACCGACTCGTCCACGGCGACCTCGGCGTAGACGTAGTCGGCCAGGGTCGCCGGCGTCGGGTAGTCGAAGACCAGCGTGACGGGCAGCGGCACACCCGTCATCGCCCCGAGCCGGTTGCGCAGCTCGACCGCGGTGACGGAGTCGAAGCCCAGCTCCCGGAACGCCCGGTTGTCGTCGATCGCCTCGGCGGAGGGGTAGTTCAGCACCGACGCCACCTGGCCGAGGACGAGCTGCAGCACGGCCCGGGGCCGCTCGGCCGGCGGCAGGGCACTGAGCCGGGCCGCGAGCGGGCCGTGCTCCTCGGTGCCGGCGGCCTCCACGACGACGGGCTGCCGGTGGCGTACGTCGGGCAGGTCCCCGACCAGCGGCGCGGGCCGGGTCGCGGTGAACGCCGTGTAGAACCGCTCCCAGTCGATGTCGGCGACGGTCAGGAACGTCTCGCTGTGATCCATCGCCTGCTCCAGCGCGGCGATCGTCGACTCCGGGGCCATCTCGCGCACGCCGTGGCGGCGCAGGACGTCGCCGAAGTCGCCCTCCGCCATCCCGCCGCCGTCCCAGGCGCCCCAGGCGATCGACAGCGCGGGCAGGCCGAGGCCGCGGCGGTACTGGGCCAGGCCGTCGAGGTAGGCGTTGCTGGGCGCGTAGTTGCCCACACCCGAGCTGGCCACCGTGCCGGCGAACGACGAGAAGAGGATGAACGCCGACACGTCCAGGTCCATCGTCAGCTCGTGCAGGTGGCGCGCGACGTCGACCTTGGCCCGCAGCACCCGCTCCATCTGCTCCGGCCCGAGGTCGGCGATGAGCGCGTCGTCGAGGGTGGCCGCCGCGTGCACGACGGTCGTCAGCGGGCACTCCAGCGGGATCTCGTCGATCAGCCCCGCCAGCAGCTCCCGGTCGGAGGCGTCGCCGGCCACGATCGTGACCCGGGCGCCGAGCTCGGTCAGCTCGGCCTCCAGGGCGGGCGCGTCGGGGGCGGTCGAGCCGCGGCGGCTCACGAGGATCAGGTGCTCGACGCCGCGCCGGGCGAGCCAGCGCGCCGCGTGGCTGCCCAGGGCGCCGGTGCCGCCGACGATCAGCGCGGTGCCGTAGGGCTGCCAGGGCATCTGCGGCAGGCTGTCGCCGAGGGCGACCCGGGTCAGGCGCCGGGCGAAGAGCCCGCCGGCGCGGACCGCGATCTGGTCCTCGGCCCGGCCGCCGAGCGCCGCGGCGAGCAGTTCCCCCGTGCGCTCGTCGGCCTCCTCGGGCAGGTCGATCAGGCCGGCCCAGCGGTCCGGGTGCTCCAGCGCCGCGACCCGGCCGAAGCCCCAGATCATCGCCTGCTCCGGCGAGCGGAGCTTGTCCATCAGGCCGGTCGAGATCGCGCCGCTGGTGAGGCTCCACAGCGGGGCCCGCAGCCCGGCGTCGCCCATACCCTGCACGAGCGCGACGGTCCCGGACAGCCCGATCGGCACCGAGGCGTGCCGCGGGTGGGCGGACTCGTCGAGGCCGAGCAGCGACAGTACCCCGGCCACGTCCGCGCCGGCGACCATGCCGTCGGGCAGCGGGCCGTCGGGGGCGGTCTCGGGCTGCACGACGGCGAGCAGGCGCTTGGCGAGCCCGTCGCGCTCCAGCTCGGCCGGGCTGAGCCGGATCGGCACCGCGGTGCCGCCGTGCTCGGCCACGACCGCGGCGACGACGGGCTCCCATTCGGTCGCCGCCTCGGCCTGCGGGGTGAGGATCAGCCAGGTGCCCGGCAGCGGGGCCGCCTTGGCGCCGGCGAGCGGCTTCCAGGTGTCCTGGTAGCGCCAGTTGTCGATGACGGCCTGGCGGGTGCGCTGCTTTCGCCACGAGAGCAGCACCGGCAGGGCCGGACGCAGGGCGTCGATGGTGCCGATGAGGTCGGAGTCGTCGACGGTGAGGGCCTCGGCCAGCTGGGTGAGGTCCTCGGAGTCGACGGCGGCCCAGAACCGGCGCTGCGACGGGTCCGCACCCGCCGTCTCGGCCGAGGCCGCGGGCGCGAGCGGGCCGGTGCTGTCGAGCCAGTAGTGCTCGCGCTGGAACGGGTACGTCGGCAGGTCCACGGTCGCGGCGGGCGCGAGGATCGCCTCGTAGCGCACCGGGTGGCCGAGGCTGTGGGCCAGCGCGAGGTTGCTCAGCAGCCGCTGCGGCTGGTCGGCGTCGCGGCGCAGGGTGTCCAGCACGTGCGCGTCGCCGGCGATCTGGCCCAGGGCCATGGTCAGCACCGGGTGGGCGGAGATCTCGACGAACGTGCGGTGCCCGGACTCGAGCGCGGTCCGCACGGCGGCCTCGAACTCGACCCGCTGGCGGAGGTTGTCCATCCAGTAGCCGGCCGACATGGTGGCCCCGGCGACCGTCGAGATCATCGGGGTGTGGCCGGGCTGGACGGTGAGGCCGTCGAGGGCGGCGAGGACCTGGTCGCGGACCTGCTCCACGCTCGGGTGGTGCGAGGCGTAGTCGACCGGGATGAGCTTGGCGCCCTCCACCCGGTCCACCAGGCGCTGCACCGCGTCCGGCGGCCCGGCCACCACGAGCGAGCGCGGGCCGTTGACCGCCGCGACCACGACGTCGTCCGGCACCTCGTCCGCCGTCAGCGGGACGGAGGCCATCGTGCCGGTGCCCTTGAGCGCCTTGAGCGCCTGGGCCCGCACCGCCACGACCCGGGCCGCGTCATCGAGGGAGAGGATGCCGGCGACGTGCGCGGCGACGATCTCGCCCTGGGAGTGGCCGATCACCGCGTGCGGCTTGACGCCCGCCCGCTGCCAGACCCGCGCGAGGGCCACGCCGACGGCGAACAGCACCGGCTGCACGACCTCGACCCGGTCCAGCCAGGCGGTGTCGGCGCCGGTGAGCAGCGCGGGGATGTCGAGCTCGATCCACGGGGCGAGGGCGGCCTGGCACTCGGCGATCGCGTCGGCGAACGCCGGGCAGGTGCCCAGCAGCCCGGCGGCCATGCCGGCGGACTGGCTGCCCTGGCCGGGGAACACCCACACCATGCGGCCGCCGGACGTCGCGGTCCCGGTCACCGCGCCGGTCGCCGGGACGCCGGCCGCGATGGCGTCGAGCCGGGCGACGAGGGTGTCGCGGTCAGCGCCGACGACGGCCGCGCGGTGCTCGAACGTCGAGCGGGCCGCGACGAGCGACCACGCGATGTCCTCGAGGCGCACGTCCGGGTTGGCCCGCACGAACGCGGCGAGCCGGGCGGCCTGCTCGGGCACGGCCCCGGCGGAGCGGCCGGAGAACGGCCACACCACCGGCCCGGCGACCAGCGGTTCGGCCGGGGCCGGGGCGGCCTCGGGCTCGGCCGCCGGCTCGGTCTGCTCGGCGGTGGGCTGCTCGATGATGACGTGGGCGTTGGTGCCGCTGACGCCGAACGAGGAGACGGCGGCGCGGCGCGGGCGCTCGGACTCGGGCCACGGCCGGGCCTCGGTCAGCAGCTCGACCGCGCCCGCGGACCAGTCCACGTGCGGGGTGGGCGCGTCGATGTGCAGCGTCTTGGGCAGCACCCCGTGCTCGATCGCCTTCACCATCTTGATGACGCCGGCGACGCCCGCGGCGGCCTGGGTGTGGCCGATGTTCGACTTGACGGAGCCCAGCCAGAGCGGGCGGTCCTCGGGGCGGTCCTGCCCGTAGGTGGCGATCAGCGCCTGAGCCTCGATCGGGTCGCCGAGGGTGGTGCCGGTGCCGTGGGCCTCGACGACGTCGACCTCGGCCGGCGACAGCCGGGCGTTGGCCAGCGCGGCCTGGATGACCCGCTGCTGGGCCGGGCCGTTCGGCGCGGTGAGGCCGTTGCTGGCGCCGTCCTGGTTCAGGGCGGAGCCGCGGATGACGGCGAGGACGGGGTGGCCGTTGCGCCGGGCGTCGCAGAGCCGCTCCAGCAGCAGCATGCCGACGCCCTCGCCCCAGCCGGTGCCCTCGGCGCCGGCCGCGAACGCGCGGCAGCGCCCGTCGACGGACATGCCGCGCTGGCGGGAGAAGACGATGAACACGCCCGGCGTCGACATGACGGTGACGCCGCCGGCGAGGGCCAGGTCGGACTCGCCCTGCCGCAGCGACTGGCAGGCCCAGTGCAGGGCGACCAGCGACGAGGAGCAGGCGGTGTCGACGGTGACGGCGGGCCCGTTGAGGTTGAGCGTGAAGGCGATGCGGCCGGAGGCGACGCTCGTGGTGTTGCCGGTGCCGACGTACATGTCGACGCCCTCGGGCATGGAGTTCACGCCGAGGCCGTAGTTGCCGGTCGCCATGCCGACGAAGACGCCGGTCTGGGTGCCGCGCACGGAGCTGGGCGCGATCCCGGCCCGCTCGAACGCCTCCCACGAGGTCTCGAGCAGTAAGCGCTGCTGCGGGTCCATCGCCATCGCCTCGCGCGGGCTGATGCCGAAGAACGACGCGTCGAAGCCGCCCGCGCCGTCGATGAACCCGCCGACGCGCGTGTAGCTCTTGCCGGGCTTGTCGGGGTCGGGGTCGTAGAGCGCCTCGAGGTCCCAGCCGCGGTAGTCGGGGAACTCGCCGAGGGCGTCGCGGCCGTCGGCCACGACGTCCCACAGCGCCTCGGGGGTGGTGACACCGCCGGGGAAGCGGCAGCTCATGGACACGATCGCGATGGGCTCGTGCTGCTTGGCCTCGGCCGCCCGCAGCTGCCGGCGGCTGTCGTGCAGGTCGGCCGTCACCCGCTTGAGGAAGTACCGAAGCTTGTCGTCGTCACTCATCTGACACCAGCCTCCACAGCGAACGCATCCATGAACATCTCAGTGAATTCCGAATTCCTTGCCGATGAAGTCGAAGACCTCGTCGTCGCTCGCCTCGGCCAGGTCGGGCCGGTGCTGCTCGGCGGGCTCGGGCGGGGTCTCGCTGATGCCGTGCAGCAGCTCCCGCAGGCGACGCTGGGCGCGGGCCCGGGACTCGGCGTCGAGCACGGCGACCGCGAACATCCCCTCCAGCACGTCGAGCTCGGCGAAGAGGGGCTGCAGCGACGGGGTGGCGCCCTCGGCCAGCTCGCCGCGCAGGAACTCGGCGACGGCGGCCGGCGTCGGGTGGTCGAAGACCAGCGTCGCCGACAGGCGCAGGCCGGTCACCTCGGTGAGGCGGGCCCGCAGGGCGAAGGCGACGAGGGAGTCGACGCCGAGCTCGGCGAAGAGCGCCTCGGGCGCGACGGCGTCGGCCGAGCCCAGGCCCATCAGCTCCGCGACGGTCTCGCGGACGGTGTCGAGCAGCACCTGTTCCTGTTCCGCCGGGGGCTTGGCCGCCAGGTCACGCGCGAGCGCCCCGGTGTCCGGCGACCGGGTCGCGGCGTCGCCCTCCGGGCTCGGGTCCGGGTCCGCGGTTGCACGCAGGCGCTGCCCCATGCGGGACAGGAACGACCGGGAACGCTGCTCGTGCATGGCTGAACCTTCCTAGCGGCGGTGGGATGGGCTCAGGAGATCCCGAATTCCTTTCCGATGAACGCGAAGACTTCGTCGTCGGTCGCCGACTCGAGGTCCGGCGCGGCGGCCCCGTCGTCGAGGCGGCCGACCGGGGAACTGGCCTTGGCCAGCAGCTCGTACATGCGGGCGGTGAACCGGGCCCGGGCGGCGTCGTCGAGCGGCACGGCCGACAGCAGGCCCTCCAGCGCGTCGAGCTCGGTGAAGACCGGCTGGGTGGACGGGGCGGCGTCGGTGACCAGCTCCGAGCCCAGCCGCTCGGCCAGGGCGGCCGGGGTCGGGTAGTCGAAGACGAGCGTCGCCGGCAGCCGCAGCCCGGAGATGGCGTTGAGCCGGTTGCGCAGGTCGACCGCGGTCAGCGAGTCGAAGCCGAGGTCGGTGAAGAGCCGGTCGGGGTCGATCGCGTCGGCCGAGGCGTGGCCGAGCACGGCCGCGATGTGGGTGCGCACGACGTCGAGCACGACCCGGCCCCGGTCGGCCTCGGGCACGCCGGTGAGGCGCTGGCCCAGGGTCGGGCCGCCGGTGACCGCGCCGCCGTCGGCGCTGCGCCGAAGGCCGGTGCGGACCAGGCCGCGCAGGATGGGCGCGAGGGCGCCCGCCTCGGCCTGGGCCCGCAGCGACGCCTGGTCGAGGCGCAGCGGCAGGATCGTCGCGGCATCCAGGCCGATCGCCGTGTCGAAGAGCGCGAGCGCCTGTTCGGTGCTGAGCGTGGTGGCGCCCTGGTCGGCCATGCGGCGCCGGTCGGCGTCGTCGAGGTGGCCGGTCATGCCGCTGGCCTGGGCCCACAGCCCCCAGCCGAGCGAGAGGGCGGCCCGGCCGGTGCCGCGGCGATGGGCGGCGAGCGCGTCGAGGTAGGCGTTGGCGGCGGCGTAGTTGGCCTGGCCGGCGCTGCCGAACGTGGCGGCCGCGGAGGAGAACAGGACGAACGCGGCCAGGTCCTCGCCCGCGGTCAGCTCGTGCAGGTTCCGGGCCGCGTCGATCTTGGGCCGGGCGACCGCGTCGAGCCGGCCGGGCGTGAGCGCGGTGAACACCCCGTCGTCGAGCACGCCGGCGGCGTGGACGACCGCGGTCAACGGCCGGTCGGCGGGGACGGCGGCCAGCAGCGCCGCCAGGGCGTCCCGGTCGGCGGCGTCGCACGCGACGACGTCGGCGCTCGCGCCCAGCGCGGCCAGCTCGGCCACGAGCGCGCCGGAGCCGTCGGCGGCCGGGCCGCTGCGGCTGGCCAGAATGAGGTGGCGGACGTTGTGGGCGGTCGCGAGGTGGCGGGCCAGGATGCGGCCGAGGGTGCCGGTGCCGCCGGTGATGAGGACGGTGCCGCCCGGGTCGAGCGACCGCTCGGTGCGCTCGGCGTTGGCGGGCACGCGGCCGAGCCGGGGCACGAGCACCTGCCCGCCGCGGATCGCCAGCTGCGGCTCCCCGCTGTGGACGGCGGCCGCGAGCGACTCGCCCGGCTCGTCGGCGTCGACGAGCTGGAACCGGCCGGGGTGCTCGGACATCGCCGCGCGGACCAGGCCCCAGATCGGCGCGGCGGCCAGGTTCACCGGGGAGTCGCCGGCGGCGACGGCCCCGCGGGTCACGATGACGAGCCGGGAGCCGGCCCGCCGCTCGTCGCCGAGCCAGGCCTGCATCTGCCCGAGCACGTCGTGGGTCGTGGTGCCCGCGATGAGGACCACGTCGGGCGTCTCGGCGTCGATGTCGGGCCGGATGCGCGCGCCGGCCGCCTCCATCGCGGCGCAGAGCGCCAGATCGTCGTCGCCGCGCACGACCCAGCCCGCGGTGCCGGGCACGGGGCCGGTGGGCACGGCGAGGGGGGTCCAGTCGACGCGGTAGAGGGAGTCGTTGCGGGCCCCGGCGGCGCCGATGGCGTCGGCGTTCACGGGCCGCATGATGAGCGACTCGACGGTGACGACCGGCGCGCCGGTGGGGTCGGCGACCTCGAACCGGACGCCGGCCTCGCCCGCGGCGGCGAGCCGGACGCGCAGGGCGCCGGCGCCGCGGGCGTGCAGCGTCACGCCGGTCCACGCGAACGGCAGGCGGGGCACGGTGGGGTCGCCGCCGTCGCCCATCCGGCCGAGGAAGCCGACGATCGGCATGGCCTGCAGGGCGCCGTCGAGCAGCGCGGGGTGCACGCCGAAGGGGTCGGCCTGGCCGCGGTACTCCACCGGCAGCTCGACCTCCGCGAACACCTCGTCGCCGCGGGTCCAGGCGGCCCGCAGGCCCCGGAAGGCCGGGCCGTAGCCGAAGACGGTGGACTCGACGCCGGCGTAGAAGTCGTCGGTCTCGACCGCGACGGCGCCCGCGGGCGGCCAGACGCTCAGGTCGAACGCGCCGGCGGCGGGCCCGGACGCGGCCGGGGCGAGCACGCCGGCGGCGTGGCAGGTCCAGTCCCCATCCCGAAGCCCTAGGCCAGCCGGGGTCGGCTCCGCGGCGCCGTCGTGGGGCCGGGAGTGCAGCTGGATCGTGCGCCGCCCGTCGCCGTCGGGCGCGCCGACCGCGAGCTGGACGGCGAGCGCCCCCTGCTCCGGCACGACGAGCGGGGCGAGCAGCGTCAGCTCGTCGACGCGCGGGCAGCCGACCTGCTGGGCGGCGTGGTTGGCGAGCTCGACGAAGCCGGTGCCGGGCATCAGGATCGTGCCCATCACGCGGTGCTCGGCGAGCCACGGGTGGGTGCGCACCGACAGCCGGCCGGTGAACAGCACCCGGTCGTCGTCGGGGTACGTGACCGCGGCGCCGAGCAGCGGGTGGCCGGCGTCGAGCAGGCCGGCCGAGCCGACGTCGTGGATCGGGTTCGGCTGCGGGTCGAGCCAGAAGCGCCGGCGCTGGAAGGCGTACGTCGGCAGGTCCACCGGGGCCGCCGGGGCGAGCACGGCGGTGTAGTCGACGGGCAGGCCGATGCAGTGGGCGTGGGCGAGGTTCGTGAGCAGCCGGGTGGGCTGGTCGGCGTCGCGGCGCAGGGTGTCGAGGATGTGGGCGTCCTCGGCGATCTGCGCGAGGGCCATGGTCAGCACCGGATGGGCGGAGACCTCCACGAACGTGCGGTGCCCGGACTCGAGCGCGGTCCGCACCGCGGCCTCGAACTCGACCGGCTGCCGAAGGTTGTCCATCCAGTACTCGGCCGACATCGTCGCCCCGGCCACCGTCGAGAGCATCGGGATGTGGGCGGGCTGGATCGTGATCCCGGCCAGATCCGCGAGCACCTGCTCACGGACCCGCTCCACGCTCGGATGGTGCGAGGCGTAATCGACGGAGATGAGCCGAGCCCGCTCCACCCGCGACACCAGATCCTCAACCGCGCCCACCGGCCCCGCCACGACAACCGTCCGGGGACCGTTGACCGCCGCGACGACCACACCCTCAGGCAGCAGCGCGGTGACCTCGCCGGCCGACAGCGGAATCGAGGCCATCGTGCCGGTGCCCTTCAGCGCCTTCAACGCCCGCGCCCGCACCGCAACCACCCGGGCCGCGTCGTCCAGCGACAGGATCCCGGCCACGTGCGCGGCCACGATCTCGCCCTGCGAATGACCGATCACCGCATGCGGCCTCACACCCGCCTGCAGCCACACCCGCGACAACGCCACACCGACCGCGAACAGCACCGGCTGCACGACCTCGACCCGGTCCAGCCACCCAGTGTCGTCACCGGTCAACAGACCCGCGATGTCCACATCCAGCCACGGCGTCAGGGCGAGCTGGCACTCCACGATGGCGTCGGCAAACACCGGGCACGAGGAGAACAGCCCCGCGGCCATGCCGGCCGACTGACTGCCCTGACCCGGGAACACCCACACCACGCGGCCGCTCTGGCTCGCGGTGCCGGTGATCGTCAGGTCGTTCAGGCTCGCGACGAGCTCCTCGGTGGTCCGGCCGACGGCGGCCGCCCGGTGGTCGAACACGGCCCGGGTGGTCGCGAGGGACCAGGCGATCTGCTCGGCGGGTGCGGTGTGGGCGACGTCCGCGAGGCGGGCCGCCTGCTCGGCGACCGCCGCGGCACTGCGGCCCGAGATCGGCCACACCACCGCGCCGGTCACCAGGCCGGTGGCGGGGGGCGGCTCGGGAGCGTCCGACGGCTCGGGCTGCTCGATGATGACGTGGGCGTTGGTGCCGCTGATCCCGAACGACGACACGGCCGCCCGCCGCGGGCGATCCACGGACGGCCAGTCCCGGTTCTCGGTGAGCAGCGAGACCGCGCCGGCGGTCCAGTCGACGTGCGGGGTCGGCTCGTCCACGTGCAGGGTCTTCGGCAGCACGCCGTGGTGCATCGCCATGATCATCTTGATCACGCCGGCGACGCCCGCGGCCGCCTGGGTGTGCGCGATGTTGGACTTGATGGAGCCGAGCCACAGCGGCCGGTCGCGGTCCTGGCCGTAGGTCGCGAGCAGCGCCTGGGCCTCGATCGGGTCGCCGAGCGTCGTGCCGGTGCCGTGCGCCTCGACGGCGTCCACCTCGGACGGGCTCAGCGCCGCGTTGGCGAGGGCCTGGCGGATGACCCGCTGCTGCGAGGGGCCGTTCGGGGCCGTCAGGCCGTTGGAGGCGCCGTCCTGGTTGACCGCGCTGCCGCGCACGACGGCGAGGACCGGGTGGCCGTTGCGCCGGGCGTCGGCGAGGCGCTCGACGAGGAGCACGCCGACGCCCTCGCCCCAGCCGGTGCCGTCGGCGCCGGCGGCGAAGGACTTGCAGCGGCCGTCGGTCGCGAGGCCGCGCTGGCGGGAGAACTCCACGAACGCGGCGGGCGTGGCCATCACCATCACGCCGCCGGCCAGCGCGAGGTCGCACTCGCCGAGGCGCAGCGAGTGGCAGGCCCAGTGCAGGGCGACCAGCGAGGAGGAGCAGGCGGTGTCCATCGACACCGAGGGGCCCTCCAGGCCCAGGACGTACGACAGACGCCCCGAAACGACGCTGGACGTGATGCCGGTGAGGCCGTAGCCCTCGGCGCCGGCCGGGGCGTTGCCCAGCAGCGTGCCGTAGTCCTGCCCGCTGGTGCCCATGAACACGCCGGTCGGGCTGCCGCGCAGCGCGTGCGGGTCGAGGCCGGCCCGCTCCAGCGCCTCCCAGGACGTCTCCAGCAGCAGCCGCTGCTGCGGGTCCATCGCGACCGCCTCGCGGGGGCTGATGCCGAAGAAGTCGGCGTCGAACTCGCCGACGCCGCCGAGGAAGCCGCCGGCCTGGGCGTAGAACGTGCCGGGCTGGTCCGGGTCGGGGCTGTAGAGCGACTCGAGGTCCCAGCCGCGGTCGCCGGGCAGCTCGACGACGGCGTCGACGCCGTCGAGGACAAGCCGCCAGAGCTCCTCGGGGCTGCGGACGCCGCCGGGGTAGCGGCACGCCATGCCGACCACCGCGATCGCGTCGTCGCCGGTGTTCGCGTCCGCCACGACGGCGGGCCGGACCGGCTGGACGGTGCCGGCGATCTGGGCCGAGAGGTGCTCGGCGAGGTCGAGCGTGGTCGGGTAGTCGAAGATGAGCGTCGCCGGCAGCCGCAGGCCGACCGCCGAGCCCATCCGGTTGCGCATCTCGACCGCGGTGAGCGAGTCGAAGCCGAGCTCGCTGAACGCCTTGCGGGCCTCGATCGCGGCCACGTCGGCGTAGCCGAGGACCGCGGCGGCCTGCGACCGGACGAGCTCGACGAGGGCGCCGCGCCGCTCGGCCTCCCCCAGCGCCGCGAGCTGCTCGCCGAGCGACGGGCCGGCCGCGATGTCCGCGGCCGCGCGGACCTGGCCGCGGATGAGTCCCCGGTAGAGGGCCGGCACCGTGCCGCGCCCGATCTGGGCGCGCATCGCGGCCAGGTCGAGGCGGGCCGGAACGAGCGCCGGTCCCCCGGCGGCGTCGGCCGCGTCGAACAGCGCCAGCCCCTCCTCGGCCGTCATCGCCGTGACGCCGGAGCGGGAGATCCGGCTGAGGTGGACGTCGTCGAGCTCGGTGGTCATGCCGCTGCGGTCGGCCCACAGCCCCCAGGCCAGCGACAGCGCGGCGAGGCCCCGCTCGCGGCGGTAGTGCGCGAGGCCGTCGAGGAAGGCGTTCGCCGCCGAGTAGTTGCCCTGGCCGGGGCCGCCGGCGGTGGCGGCGAGCGAGGAGTACATGACGAACGCGGCCAGCTGGTGCCCGGCGGTCAGCTCGTGCAGGTGCCAGGCGGCGTCGGCCTTGGAGCGCAGCGTGCCGGCCATGCGGGCGGGGCTGAGCGAGGAGATGACGCCGTCGTCGCGGACACCGGCCGCGTGGATGACGGCGGTCAGCGGGTGCCCGGCCGGGATGCTCGCCAGCAGCGCGGCCACGGCGTCGCGGTCGCTCGCGTCGCAGGCGACGACCTCGGCGGCCGCGCCCAGCTCCGCCAGCTCGGCGACGAGCTCGGCGCTGCCCTCGGCGGCCGGGCCGCGGCGGCTGGTGAGGATCAGGTGCCGGGCGCCGCGGGTGGTGACGAGGTGGCGGGCCATGAGCCGGCCCAGGGTGCCCGTCGCGCCGGTGATGAGGACGGTGCCGTCCGGGTCGAAGGCGGGGGCCGGGTGCTCGGCGGCGGGCACGCGGCCGAGCCGGGCCGCGAACACGGTGCCCGTGCGCACGGCCAGCTGCGGCTCGTCGGTGCCGAGCGCGGCGGGCAGCGCGGCGACGGTGGCCGGGTCCTCGTCGAGGTCGAGCGCGACGAAGCGGTCCGGGTTCTCCGACTGGGCCGAGCGGATGAGGCCGGCCACGGCGGCGCCGGCGAGGTCCGACACGCCCGGGTCGGCCGGTGTCGCGACCGCGCCGCGCGTGACCAGGGCGAGGCGGGTGTCGGCGAGCACGTCCTCGGCGAGCCACTCCTGCAGCAGGCGCAGGGCGTGGTTCGTGACGGCGGCGACCGCCGCGGGGACGTCGGCGGGCTCGCCGGCCACGCCGCAGGCGGCAGTGCAGGCCGCGAGGGCCACGTCCGGGGCCGGGGCGCCCGCCCGGACGGCGGCGGCCAGGGCGGCCACGTCCTCGTAGCGGGCCGCGGCGACGGCTTCGAGACCGTCGCCGAGGATCGCCCAGGTGCCGGAGCCGGTGCCGGGGGCGCCGGGGATCGGGGTCCAGTCGACGCGGTAGAGCGAGTCGGTGTGCCCGGCGCCCGCGACCCGCAGCTGGTCGGCCGAGACCGGGCGCAGCACCAGCTCGTCGACGGCGGCGACCGGCGCGCCGGTCACGTCGGCGACCGCGAGCCGGATGCTGTCCCGGCCGGTGGGCGTCACCCGGACCCGCAGCGCGGCGGCGCCGGCCGCGTGCAGGCTGACCCCGTTCCAGGAGAAGGGCAGGCGGCCGTACCCGACCGGCGCGCCCGGGTGCTCCCCGGCGGGCGGCGGGTTGGTGAGGCCGAGGGTGTGCAGGGCGGCGTCGAGCAGGACCGGGTGCAGCTCGTAGTGGCGGGCCTCGGCGGCCGGCTCCTCGGGCAGGACCAGCTCGGCGAAGACGTCCTCGCCGCGGCGCCAGCCGGCCCGCAGCGCGTGGAAGGCGGGGCCGTAGTCGTAGCCCTGGGCGGCGAGGCCGCGGTACAGGTCGCCGGTGTCGACGGACTCGGCTCCGGCCGGGGGCCACTGCGCGAAGTCGGACCAGGTCGCGTCGCCGGTCGCCGCCGGTTCGAGCACGCCGCTGGCGTTGCGGGTCCAGATCGGCTCGTCGGCGGTGTCGTCGGTCAGCGAGTGCAGCGCCAGCGTGCGGCAGCCGGTGTCGTCGGGCGGGCCGATCCACAGCTGGATGTCGACCCCGCCGGTCGGCGGCAGGATGAGCGGGGCCTCGAGGGTCAGCTCGCGTACCCGCTCGGCGCCCACCTGCGCCCCGGCGCGGATGGCCATCTCGACGAAGCCGGTGCCGGGCAGCAGCACCGTGTCGAAGACGACGTGGTCGGCGACCCACGGGGTGTTCTGGCGCGACAGGCGCCCGGTGAACAGCACGGCGTCGGCCTGGGCGACGGAGACGACGGCGCCGAGCAGCGGGTGCTCGGCGGCGCGCAGGCCGATGGCGGCGGGCTCGCCGCCCATGCCGCGCCCCGGGCGGGGCCAGTAGCGCTGACGCTGGAACGCGTAGGTGGGCAGGTCCACCCGGCGCGGCGCGGTGCCCGCGAAGACGGCGCTCCAGTCGACGGTGACCCCGTTGACGTAGAGCCCGGCGAGGGCGGCCAGCAGCGCGGTGGCCTCGTCGCGGTCGCGGCGCAGCGAGGCGACCACGACCGCCTCGTCGGAGGGCAGGTGCGGCACGAGAACCGCGTCCGGCCCGACCTCCACGAAGGTGTCGACCCCGGCCTCGCGCATGGCGGCCACGTTGTCGGCGAACAGCACCGTGCCCCGCACGTGCCGCACCCAGTAGTCCGCGTCGAACTCCGTGATGAGCCCGCCGGTGACGTTGGAGACGATCGGGATCTGCGGCGGATTGAAGGCGACGCCTTCCAAGACCTCGCGGAACTCGTCCAGCATCGGCTCCATCAACGCCGAGTGGAACGCATGCGACACCCGCAGCCGACTGGTCCGGACCCCAGGGAACTCTGGAAGCAGCTCCGCCGGGCCCGATAACACCCAGGACGACGGCCCATTGATAGCAGCCACCGAAACACCCTCGGGCACGTTCTCAACCGGAGCGCCGACCGCGAGCATCCCGCCACCCGGCGGCAGGGCCTGCATCAACCTCGCCCGCGCCGCGACCACCTTGCAGGCGTCCTCCAGCGACCACACCCCGGCCACATAGGCCGCGGCCAGCTCACCGATCGAGTGCCCGCCGACCACCGAAGGCTGGAGACCCCACGCCTTCAACTGCTCGTAGAGGGCGACCTCGATCGCGAACAACGCCGGCTGGGTGATCTCGGTTTCGTCGATCCGCTCGTCCGGCAGCTCACCGAAGTGGGAGCGAACCTCGGCGTACACCCGCTGGAACACCGGGAAATCACGCAGCCCGGAACCCATGCCGGCCCGCTGGGCGCCCTGGCCCGAGAACAGCACGCCGACCCGCCGGCCGGGCGTCGCGACGCCGGACACCGCGCCGCTGAGGGTGTGCAGGCCCGCGGACAGGGACTCGCGGTCGGCGGCCAGCACGACGGCGCGGTGCTCGAAGGCGGGGCGGGTCGCGACCGACGACCAGCCGACGTCCAGGGCGGACGCGTCGCCGGGCAGCGACCCGGACCAGCGGGCGGCCTGCTCGGCGAGGGCGGCCGCGCTGCGGCCGGACACCACCACGGGCACGACCGGCAGGGTCGCCGTGGCCGGGGACCGCTGCGCCGGGGCGTCCTCGGGGGCCTCTTCCAGGATCAGGTGGGCGTTGGTGCCGCTGACGCCGAACGACGACACGGCGGCGCGGCGGGGGCGTCCGGCGCGCGGCCACTCCTGCGCGTCCGTCAGCAGCGACACCGATCCGGCGGTCCAGTCGACGTGCGGCGTCGGCTCGTCCACGTGCAGCGTCTTCGGCAGCACCCCGTGGCGCATCGCCATGACCATCTTGATCACACCGGCGACGCCCGCGGCGGCCTGGGTGTGCCCGATGTTCGACTTGATGGAGCCGAGCCACAGCGGCCGCTCGCGGTCCTGCCCGTAGGTCGCCAGCAGCGCCTGCGCCTCGATCGGGTCACCGAGCGTCGTGCCGGTGCCGTGCGCCTCGACGACGTCCACGTCGGCGCCCGCAAGGCCGCCGTTGGCGAGCGCCTGGCGGATCACGCGCTGCTGGGCGGGGCCGTTCGGGGCGCTCAGGCCGTTGGAGGCGCCGTCCTGGTTGACCGCGCTGCCGCGCACGACGGCGAGGATCGGGTGGCCGTTGCGCCGGGCGTCGGCGAGGCGCTCGACGAGGAGCACGCCGACACCCTCGGACCAGCCGGTGCCGTCGGCCGCGGCGGCGAACGCCTTGCACCGGCCGTCGGCGGCGAGGCCCCGCTGGCGGGAGAACTCCACGAACGCGGCCGGCGTGCACATGACGGTGACGCCGCTGACGAGCGCGAGCCCGCACTCCTGCTGGCGCAGGGCCTGGGCGGCCAGGTGCAGGGCGACCAGCGACGAGGAGCAGGCGGTGTCGACGGTCACCGCGGGGCCCTCCAGGCCCAGGGTGTAGGCGATGCGGCCGGCCACGACGCTGCCGGCGTTGCCGGTCATGAGGTGGCCCTCGAGCCCCTCGGCGGCGCCCATGACGACGGCGCCGTAGTCCTGGCCGGTGCTGCCCGCGAAGACGCCGGTCTGGCTGCCCTGCAGCGACAGCGGGTCGATCCCGGCGCGTTCCAGGGCCTCCCAGGAGGCCTCGAGCAGCCACCGCTGCTGCGGGTCCATGGCGAGGGCCTCGCGCGGCGAGATCGAGAAGAACGCGGGGTCGAAGTCGGCCATGCCGTCGACGAAGCCGCCCTGGCGCGCGTAGGAGGTGCCGAGGGTGTCGGGGTCGGCGTCGTACAGCGACTCGAGGTCCCAGCCGCGGTCGGCCGGGAAGTCGCCGACCGCGTCGCGGCCGGCCGCGACCAGGTCCCACAGCTGCTCGGGCGAGGCGACGCCGCCGGGGAACCGGCAGCTCATCGCGATGATCGCGATCGGCTCCTGCCGGCCGGACTCGACCTCGCGCAGGCGCTGGCGGGCCTGGTGCAGGTCGGCGGTGACCCGCTTGAGGTACTCGAGGAGCTTCGCCTCGTCAGCCACGGCCCGTCAACTCCTTCGTCAGCGCCGTTCTCGCGATGGCCATCACGACACCCCCAGCTCGCGGTCGATGAAGTCGAACAGCTCGTCCGGAGTCGCCGACTCGATCCGCTCGGTGACCGTCCCGTCCCCGGCGCCGTCCTCGGCGTTGACGGCGGCGAGCAGCGCGTGCAGCCGCTCGGCGATCCGGGCCCGGGCGCTGCGGTCGGGCGCGGCCCGGGTCAGCGTGGCCTCGAGCCGGTCCAGGTCGCCGAAGACCGGGTTGTCGACCGCCACGGCACCGTCGAGGACGAGGGCCCGCACGTAGTCGGCCAGCGCGACACAGTTGGGGTAGTCGAACACGACGGTCGCCGGCAGCCGGACCCCGGCCGCGGCGATCAGCCGGTTGCGCAGCTCGACGCCGGTGAGGGAGTCGAAGCCGAAGTCGCGGAAGGGCCGCTCGACCTCGATCGCCTCGGGCGAGGCGTGGCCCAGGACCGCGGCGGCGTGCCCGCGCACCAGGTCGACGACGGCCTGCTCCTGCTCGGCGGGGGCGAGGCCGGCGAGCCGGGCACCGAGCGCCGGGCCGCCGGCGGCGTCCCCGGCCGGGTCGGCGAGGGCCTGGCGGGCCTGCGGGGCGATCCGGCCGAGCAGCGGGCACGGGCGCACGGCGACGAGGCCGGGCACGAACCGCTCCCAGTCGATGTCGGCGACCACCGTGACGGGCTCGCCGCGGCCGAGGCTCTGGCGCAGCGCGGCCAGGGCCCGCTCGGCCGGCAGGCCGGTGACGCCGCTGCGCTTGCGGCGCTCCTCGACGACGGCGTCGCCCGCGGCCATGCCGTCGACGGCCCAGGGGCCCCAGGCGACGGCGGTCGCGGGGAGGCCGCGGCGGTGCCGGCGCTCGGCGAGCGCGTCGAGGAAGGCGTTGGCCGCGGCGTAGCTGCCCTGGCCGGCGCTGCCGATCTCGGCGGCCATCGCGGAGAACAGGACGAACGCGCGGAGGTCGTGGTCGCGGGTGAGCTCGTCGAGGTTGAGCGCGCCGACGGTCTTGGGCCGCAGGACGGCGCTGACGCGTTCGGCGGTGAGCCGGTCGAGGACTCCGTCGTCGAGGACGCCGGCGGCGTGGAAGACGGCGGTGAGGGGCAGCTCGGCCGGGACGGCGGCGAGCACGGCGGCGAGCGCGTCACGGTCGGCGACGTCGGCCGCGGCGATGGTGACCCGAGCGCCGAGGGCCTCCAGGCGTTCGGTGAGGGCGGCCGCGCCGGGCGCGTCGGGCCCGCGGCGGCTGAGCAGCAGCAGGTGTTCGGCGCCGCGCTCGGCGAGCCAGCCGGCCAGCTCGGCGCCGAGGGCGCCGGTGCCGCCGGTGACCAGGACCGTGCCGCGGAACTCGGGCTCCGCGTCGGCGTCGGGCTCGACGGCCGCGGCCCGCACGAGCCGCCGGCCGAGCAGTCCGCCGCCGTCGATGGTGAGCTGGTCCTCGCCGTGCGCGCCGGTGAGCGCGGCCCACACCAGGTCCCAGCCGCGATCGTCCATCGTGGACGGCAGGTCGATCAGGCCGCCCCAGCGCTCGGGGTGTTCGAGGGCGACGACGCGGCCGAGGCCCCAGATCGCGGCCTGCTCCGGGTCCGTCCCGGCGCCGCGGGTGAGGCACCACAGCGGGGCCGCGACGCCGGCCGCGCCGAGGGTCTGCACGAGCGCGAGGGTCGTGGTGAGCGAGTCCGCCACGTGCAGGACGCCGTCGAACACCACGTCGGCCGGGATGTCCGAGCCGGGGCTGAGCACGTGGGTCCGCGCGCCGCGGCGCTGGAGCTGCTCGGCCAGGCCGTCGTCCGGTCCGGCGGCGACGATCAGCCAGCTGGACGGGCCGGTGGTCGGCTCGGGGCGCGGGATCGGGTCCCAGGCGATGCGGTACGCGAGGCCGTCGGTCACGGCGCGGGCCTCGCGGCGGCGGCGCCAGTCGGCGAGGGCGGCGAGGTCCTCACGCTCGACGGCGGCCCAGAAGTCGGCGTCGAGGCCGTCGGCCGCGGCCGGTTGCTGCGGGGCGGGGGTGGGCCAGAAGCGTTGCTGCTGGAAGGCGTACGTCGGCAGGTCCACGGTCGCCGTGTGCGGCAGCACGGTGTCGAAGGTGACGGGGTGCCCGAGCGTCCAGGCCTTCGCGAGGTTGGTGAGCAGCCGGGTGGGCTGGTCGGCGTCGCGGCGCAGGGTGTCGAGCACGTGGGCGTCGTCGACGATCTGCGTGAGCGCCATCGTGAGCACCGGATGGGCGGAGATCTCGACAAAGGTGCGGTGCCCGGATTCGAGGGCGGTGCGCACGGCGGACTCGAACTCGACGCGCTGGCGGAGGTTGTCCATCCAGTACTCGGCGGACATCGTCGCCCCGGCGACCGTCGAGATCATCGGCGTGTGCCCGGGCCGGACGGTGATGCCGTCGAGGCCGGCGAGCACCTGGTCCCGGACCTGCTCCACGCTGGGGTGGTGCGAGGCGTAGTCGACCGGAATCAGCCGCGCGCCCTCGACGCGGTCCACGAGGCGCTGCACCGCGTCCGGCTCCCCCGCCACCACCAGCGTCCGCGGCCCGTTGACCGCCGCGACCACCACATCGTCGGGCACCTCGTCCACCGTCAGCGGCACCGAGGCCATCGTCCCGGTGCCCTTCAGCGCCTTCAACGCCCGCGCCCGCACGGCGACGACCCGGGCGGCGTCGTCCAGCGACAGGATCCCGGCCACGTGCGCGGCCACGATCTCGCCCTGCGAGTGACCGATCACCGCGTGCGGCTTCACGCCCGCGTGCTGCCAGACCCGTGAGAGGGCCACGCCGACGGCGAACAGCACGGGCTGCACGATCTCGACCCGGTCCAGCCACCCAGTGTCGTCCCCGGTGAGCAGGCCCGCGATGTCGACGTCCAGCCACGGCGCCAATGCCAGCTGGCACTCCAGGATCGCGTCGGCGAACACCGGGCACGAGGAGAACAGGCCCGCCGCCATGCCCGCCGACTGGCTGCCCTGGCCCGGGAACACCCACACCATCCGCCCGCCGTCGCCGGCCGCGACGCTCAGCTCGTCCAACCCGGCGAGGAGTGCTTCGGTGCTGTCGCCCACGGCGGCCGCCCGGTGTTCGAAGGCCGACCGGGTCGACGCGAGCGACCAGGCGATCCGGTCGGCGGGGAGCCCGGGGTTGGCGCGGACGAACCGGGCCAGCCGTGCGGCCTGGGCGCGCGCCGCGGCCGGGGTCCGGCCGGACACCGGCCAGATCACGGCGCCGGACACGAGGCCGTCGGCCGGCGGTGTTTCGGCGGCCGGCTCGTCGGGCAGGGCCAGGATGACGTGGGCGTTGGTGCCGCTGATGCCGAAGGACGACACCCCGGCCCGGCGCGGCCGACCGGTCGCCGGCCACGGACGGGCCTCCGTCGCCAGCTCGACCGCGCCGGCCGTCCAGTCCACGTGCGGGGTCGGGGCGTCGACGTGCAGGGTCGCCGGCACGACACCCGCCCGCATGGCGAGCACCATCTTGATGATGCCCGCGACGCCCGCGGCCGCCTGGGTGTGGCCGATGTTCGACTTCACCGAGCCGAGCAGCACCGGGGTGTCGCGGTCCTGGCCGTAGGTGGCCAGGAGGGCCTGGGCCTCGATCGGGTCGCCGAGCGTGGTGCCGGTGCCGTGGGCCTCGATCACGTCGACGTCGGCGGGGACGAGCCCGGCGTCGGCGAGGGCCTGGCGGATCACCCGCTGCTGCGACGGGCCGTTCGGGGCCGTCAGACCGTTCGAGGCGCCGTCCTGGTTGACCGCGCTGCCCGCGACGATCGCGAGCACCGGGTGGCCGTTGCGGCGCGCATCGGCCAGGCGCTCGACGAGCAGGAGGCCGACGCCCTCGCCCCAGCCGGTGCCGTCGGCGGAGGCCGCGAACGCCCGGCAGAGCCCGTCGGGCGACAGGCCGCGCTGGCGGGAGAACTCCACCAGCAGGCCCGGCGTCGCCATGATGGTCACGCCACCCGCGAGGGCCAGGTCACACTCGCCCCGTCGCAGGGACTGCACCGCGAGGTGCAGGGCCACCAGCGACGATGAGCACGCTGTGTCCACGGACACGGCCGGTCCCTCCAACCCCAACGCGTACGCCACCCGCCCGGACACCACCGACGCTGCATTGCCCGTGCCCGCAAAACCACCCGTGTCGTCCACGGCTCCCATCAGCAGAGCCCCGTAATCCTGACCGTTGGTCCCCACAAAGACCCCAACCGGCGCACCGCGCAACCCCTGAGGATCCACCCCGGCCCGCTCGATCGCCTCCCACGCGGACTCGAGGAGCAGCCGCTGCTGCGGGTCCATGGCGAGGGCCTCGCGGGGGCTGATGCCGAAGAACCCGGCGTCGAACTCGCCGGCGTCGTAGACGAACGCGCCGGAGCGCACGTAGGAGGTGCCGGCGCGGCCCGGGTCGGGGTCGTAGAGGCCGTCGATGTCCCAGCCGCGGTCGGTGGGGAGGGTGGAGACGGCGTCGCGGCCGGCCGCGAGCATCCGCCAGAACTCCTCGGGGGTGTCGCTGCCGCCGGGGAAGCGGCAGCTCATGGCGACGATCGCGATCGGCTCCTCGGAGCCGTCGGAGACCCCGGTGGGCCGGGCGGCGGTCGCGGTGGCGCCGCCGAGCTCCTCGTCGAGGTGGCGGGCCAGGGCGGTCGGGGTCGGGTAGTCGAAGACGAGGGTGACGGGCAGCCGCAGCCCGGTCGCGGTGGCGAGCCGGTTGCGCAGGTCGACGGCGGTGACGGAGTCGAAGCCGAGGTCGCGGAAGGCGTGGCCGGGCACCACGTCGTCGGGGGCCGGGTAGTTGAGCACGGCGGCGGCCTGGGCGCGGACCAGGGTGAGCAGGGTGGCGTGGCGCTCGGCGGCGGCGAGGCCGGCGAGGCGGGTGCCGAGCGGGGAGCCGTCGGCCGTCCCGGTCGCGGCGGCCGGGCCGGCCGCGACCTCGGTCGCGCGGAGCCGCTGGACGTCGGGGACCTCGGCGATGAGCGGGCTGGGGCGGGTCGCGGTGAAGGCGACGAGGTACCGCTCCCAGGAGATGTTCGCGATCGTCAGGAACGCCTCGTCGTGGTCGAGGGCCTGCTGGAGGGCGGCCACGGCCAGCTCGGGGGCCATCTCGGGGGCGCCGTGGCGGTCGAGGGTCCGGCCGAACTCGCCCGCCGCCATCCCGCCGCCGCCCCACGCGCCCCAGGCGATCGAGGTCGCGGCCAGCCCGGCCGCCCGGCGGTGCTGGGCGAGGGCGTTGAGGAAGGCGTTGCCGGGCGCGTAGTTGGCGACCCCGGAGGCCCCGGCGGTGCCGGCCAGGGACGAGAAGAGGATGAACGCGGACAGGTCCCGGTCGCGGGTCAGCTCGTGCAGGTTGAGCGCGGCCATGGCCTTCGCGGCGAGGGCGCGGTCGAGCTGGTCGACGGTGAGCGAGTTGATCACGGAGTCGTCCAGCACCGCGGCGGTGTGCACGACGGTGGTCAGCGGGTGCTCGGCGGGGATGGCGGCGATGACGGCGGCGAGCGCGTCGCGGTCGGCGGCGTCGCAGGCGGCGACGGTGACGCGGGCGCCGAGCGCGTTGAGCTCGGCCTCCAGCCCGTCGACGTCGATGGCGTCGCGGCCGCGGCGGCTGACGAGCACGAGGTGCTCGGCCCCGTTGTGGGCGAGCCAGCGGGCCATGTGCCGGCCGAGGGCGCCGGTGCCGCCGGTGACCAGCGCGGTGCCGGTCGGCCGCCAGGTCCGGGCCGGAGCGGCGCCGGCGAGCGGGGCGCGCAGGAGCCGCCGGCCGAGCACGCCGGCGGCGCGGATCGCGGTCTGGTCCTCGCCGGTGGCGCCGGCCAGCACGGCGCAGAGCCGCCGGCCGGTCTGGCCGTCGAAGGTCTCGGGGAGGTCGACGAGGCCGCCCCAGCGCTCGGGGTGCTCCAGCGCCGCGACCCGGCCGAAGCCCCAGACGATCGACTGCAGCGGGTGCGGCAGGAGGTCGGTCTCGCCGGCGCGGACGGCGCCGCGGGTGGCGCACCACAGCGGCGCGCGGAGCCCGGCGTCGCCGAGGGCCTGGACGAGGGCGACGGTCGCGGCGAACCCGCCGGGCACGGCGGGGTGGCCGGCGTGCGGGCGCTCGTCGAGGGCGAGCAGGGACAGGATGCCCGCGACCGGCTCGCCGCCGGTGGCGTCGGACACGATGGCGGCCAGGGCGTCGCGGCCGGTCTGGTCGGGCCGGATCAGCACCGGCAGGGCCTCGGCGCCGGCGAGCTCGAGGGCGTCGACGCACTCGGCGGCGGCGTCCATCGCGATCCCGGCCGGGGTGAGGATCAGCCAGACGCCGTCGAGGGTGCTCGCGGACGGCAGCGGGATCGGGCGCCAGGCGTCGCGGTACCGCCACGAGTCGATCTCGGCCCCGCTGCGCCGCTCGCGCCGCCAGGACGACAGCGCCGGCACCAGGGCGTCGAGCGAGGAGCGGGTGTGCTCGCCGAGCTGGGCGACGAGCTCCCCGATGTCGGCGCGGTCGACGGCGGCCCAGAACGGGTCGTCGGCCGGGCTCGTCGCCGCGTCCGCGGCGGGCCGCGCGGACGGCCAGTAGAGCCTGCGCTGGAACAGGTACGTGGGCAGGTCGACGCGGCGCGGGTGGTGCCCGGCGAACGCGGGCCGCCAGTCGACGCGGGCCCCGCCGGCGTGGGCCTCGGCGAGCGAGGTGAGGAACCGGTCGAGGCCGCCGTTGTCGCGGCGCAGGGTGCCGAGCACCGCGGCGGGCGGGGCCGAGGAGTCGGCGGCCCGGACGTCGTCGACGGTCTGCTGGACGGCCAGGGTGAGCACCGGGTGCGGGCTCACCTCGGCGAACACCCCGAAGCCCTCGGCGAGCAGGCCGCGGACGGCGTCCTCGAAGCGGACGGTCCGGCGCAGGTTGCGCAACCAGTAGGCGGCGTCGAGGGTCGTCGTGTCGGCCCAGCCGGGCTCGACGGTGGAGTAGAACGGGATCTCGGCCGGGCGCGGCTCGACCCCGGCCAGCTGCTCGGCGAGCCGGGCCTCGATCCGGTCGACCTGGGCCGAGTGCGACGCGTAGTCCACGGCGATGCGCCGGACCCGGACGCCGCGGGCCTCGTAGGCGGCGACGAGCTCGTCGAGCGCGGCGGTGGCGCCGGAGACGACGACGGACGCGGGGCCGTTGACGGCGGCGAGCGCGACCTCGCCGGGCCAGCCGGCGATCGTCGCCTCCGCCTCGGCGGCCGGGGTGGCGACGGAGACCATGCCGCCGAGGCCGGCGAGCTCGAGGATGGCACGGCTGCGCAGCGCGACGATCCGCGCGGCGTCGCCGAGGCCGAGCGCGCCCGCGACGCAGGCGGCGGCGATCTCGCCCTGGGAGTGCCCGACGACGGCGGCGGGCTCGACGCCGTAGGAGCGCCAGAGGGCGGCGAGGGAGACGCCGACGGAGAACAGCACCGGCTGGACGACGTCGACCCGCTCCAGCGGCGGGGCGCCCTCGACGCCGTGGATCACGTCGAGCAGGGACCAGGAGATGTGCGGGGCGAGGGCCGCGGCGCACTCGTGCAGCCGCTCGGCGAAGACCGGCGCGGTCGCGAGGAGCTCGGCGGCCATGCCGGCCCACTGGGCGCCCTGGCCGGGGAAGACGAAGGCGACCTTGGCCGGGCCGGCCACGCCGCGCACGGCGTTCGCGGCCTGCTCGCCGGCGGCCACGGCCCGCAGCGCGGCGACGTGCTCGGCGGCGGTCCGGCCGAGGGTGACGGCCCGGTGCTCGTGAGCGGCCCGGGTGGTCACGAGGGAGCTGCCGATGTCGGCCGGGTCGGCGGTCTCGGCCCGGTCCGCCAGCGCCGCGGCGGCGGCCCGCAGCGCCTCGTCGGACTTGGCGCTGACGACCCAGGGCAGCGTCGTCGCCGCGCCGCCGGGCCGCGGCGGCACCGGCTGGTCGGGCGCCTGCTCGAGGATCGTGTGCACGTTGGTGCCGCTGATGCCGAACGACGACACCGCGGCGCGGCGGGGCCGGTCGGCGGCGGGCCAGTCGCGGCGCTCGGTGAGCAGCTCGACCGCGCCGGCGGACCAGTCGATGTGGGTGGACGGGCGGTCGACGTGCAGGGTCGGCGGGAGGACACCGTGGCGCAGCGCCATCACCATCTTGATGACCCCGGCGACGCCCGCGGCGGCCTGCGTATGGCCGATGTTGGACTTGATCGAGCCGAGCCACAGCGGCCGGTCCCGGCCCTGCCCGTAGGTGGCGAGCAGCGCCTGGGCCTCGATCGGGTCGCCGAGCGTGGTGCCGGTGCCGTGGCCCTCGACGGCGTCGATGTCGCCGGTGGTGAGCGCGGCGTTGGCGAGCGCCTGGCGGATGACCCGCTGCTGGGCCGGGCCGTTCGGGGCCGTCAGACCGTTGGAGGCGCCGTCCTGGTTGACCGCGCTGCCCCGCACGACGGCGAGGATGGGGTTGCCGTCGCGGCGGGCGTCGCTGAGGCGCTGCAGCACCAGGACGCCGGCGCCCTCGCCCCAGCCGGTGCCGTCGGCGGCGTCGGCGAAGGCCTTGCAGCGGCCGTCGGCGGCCAGGCCGTTCTGGCGGGCGAAGCCGATGAAGATGCCCGGGGTCGCCATGACGGTGACGCCGCCGGCGAGGGCCAGGTCGCACTCGCCCTGCCGCAGGGCCTGGGCGGCCAGGTGCAGCGCGACGAGCGAGGACGAGCACGCCGTGTCGACGGTGACGGCCGGGCCGTGCAGGCCGAGGGTGTAGGCGACCCGGCCGGAGATGACGCTGGCGCTGCTGCCGGTGGACAGGAAGTTCTCGTCGGCGCCGCCGGTGGCCATGAGCAGCGAGCCGTAGTCCTGCCCGTTGGTGCCGACGAAGACGCCGGTGGAGCTGCCGCGCAGGGCGTCCGGGTTGAGACCGGCCCGCTCGATCGCCTCCCAGCAGGTCTCCAGCAGCAGCCGCTGCTGCGGGTCCATGGCCAGGGCCTCGCGCGGGCTGATGCCGAAGAACGCCGCGTCGAACTCGCCCGCGCCGGCGACGAACCCGCCGTCGCCGGCGACGTCCCAGCCCCGCTCCGCGGGCACCGGCCCGAGCGCGTCGACGCCGTTGACGACGAGGTCCCAGAGCTGCTCGGGCGAGGCGACCCCGCCGGGCAGCCGGCAGCCGATGGACACGATCGCGATCGGCTCGTCGGTGGCGGCGCCGGCCGCGGGCCGGTCGAGCGTGGCGGTCCCGGCAGTGGTTCCGGCAGTGGTTCGGGCGGAGAGCTGGTGCAGGTGACCGGCGAGCTCGGCGACGGTCGGGTAGTCGAAGACGACGGTGGACGACAGCGTCAGGGCGGTCGCCTGGGCGAGCCGGTTGCGCAGGTCCAGCGCGGTCAGCGAGTCGAAGCCGAGGTCCTTGAACGGCCGGTCGGGCAGCCGGTGGCGCTCGGGGTAGCCGAGGACGTCGGCGGCCTGGGCGGCGACGAGGTCGGTGAGCTGGGCGAGGGAGCGCCCGGCGGGGACGGTGCCGGCGGTGATGTGCTGGGCCGAGTCCCCGCCCGGCCCCGGGTGGACGCCGGGCAGGCCGTGCAGGAGCGGCTGCGGGCGCTGGGCCGCGAGGGAGCGGGCGAGCCGGGGCCAGTCGGCGTCGACGACGGCGAGGGCCGGGTGCGGGCCGTTGACGCGGGCGAGGGCGCGGACGGCCTCGGCGGGCGGGAGCGGCTTGAGGCCGCCGCGAGCGAGCCGGGCGGCGGTGGCGGCGTCGGCGGCCATGCCGGCCTCGGCCCACGCGCCCCAGTCCAGGGCGGTGGCGGGCAGGCCCCGGTCGCGGCGCCAGGCGGCGAACGCGTCGGCGTAGGCGTTGCCGGCGGCGTAGTTGCCCTGCGCGGCGCTGCCCCACACGCCGGCGACGGAGGAGAAGAGCACGAACGCGGACAGGGCACGGCCGGCGGTCAGGTCGTGCAGGTGCCGTACGGCCTCCACCTTGACGGCCAGCACGCGCTGCATCCGGTCGGCGTCGAGCCCGTCGAGGACCCCGTCGTCGAGGACGCCCGCGGTGTGCACGACCGCGTCGAGGTCCTCGATGCCGTCGAGCACCGCGGCGAGCGCGTCCCGGTCGGTGCAGTCGGCGGCGACGATGTCCACGGCCCCGAGCCGGCGCAGCTCGTCCGCGCCCGGGGCGGCGGGCCCCTGCCGGGACAGCAGCACCACGCGGGTCGCGCCGTGCTCGAGGGCCCAGCGCGCGACGTGTGCGCCCAGTGCGCCGGTACCGCCGGTGACGAGCACGGTCCCCGCCGGCGCCCAGGCGTCGGCCGGTGCCGCGGTGCGCACGAGCCGCCGCCCGTGGATGCCGCTGCGGCGCAGCGCCACCTGGTCCTCGCTCGCCCCGGCGAGCACGGCCGGGAGGTGCCGCAGCGCCAGGTCGGCGCCGGGCGCCGCGGCGGCCGGCAGGTCGATCAGGCCGCCCCACCGGTCCGGCCGCTCGACGCCGGCGACCCGGCCGAGCCCCCAGGCGAGGCTCGACAGCGGCTCGCTGATCCGCTCGCCGGCCCCGACGCTGACGGCGCCGCGGGTGACGCACCAGACGGGCGCGGTGCTGCGCTGGACGGTGTCGAGCAGCAGGGCGACGCCGGCGGAGACGCCCGGGTGCCCGGCGAGCACGGTGTCGTGCTCGGGCACGACGACGATGACCCCGGCCGCCCCGTCGAGATCGTCCCCCGCGGTGGCGACGGTGGCCCCGGCGGTCTCCAGGATGCCGGCGATGTCGGCGGCACCCCCATCCGCCGACAACACCACCCAGCGCCCGGTGAGCCGGCCGTCCGCGGCGGGCGTCGGCAGCGGCTCCCACCGCACCCGGTGGCACCAGCCGTCGAGGGCGCTCTCCCGGGCCCGGCTGCGCCGCCACGCCGACAGCACCGGCACGAGCGCGTCGAGCGAGCCGCGGACCTCCTCCCCCGCGCCGAGCCGCTCGACGAGGTCGGTGACGTCCTCGCGCTCGACGGCGGCCCAGAACTCGGCGTCGGCCCCGAAGACCGGCAGCTCGCCGGGCTCGGGCCAGTAGCGGGTGCGCTGGAACGGGTAGGTGGGCAGGTCCAGGTGGGGGTCGGCGGCAGCCGCGCCGGCGACGCCGGTGACGGCCGCCCAGTCGATGTCGACGCCGGAGACGAACAGCTCGGCGACGGCCCGCAACAGCGACTCCCGCTCGTCCCGGCCGCGGCGCAGCGTCCCGGCGACCACGGCGTCACCGGCGGGCAGGTGCGGTACGAGCACCGTGTCGGGGCCGACCTCGAGGAACGTGTTGATGCCCCGGTCCCGCAGCGTCGTGACGTCGTCGGCGAACCGGACGGTCTCGCGCACGTGCCGCACGAAGTACTCGGCGTCGAACCTGTCGATCAGCTCGCCGGTGACGTTGGAGACGATCGGGATCTTCGGCGGGTGGAACGTGACGCCGGCGAGCACCGCGCGGAACTCGTCCAGCATCGGGTCCATCAGCGCCGAGTGGAACGCGTGGGAGGTCCGCAGTCTCCGGGTCCGGTGCGGGGTCCGCAGGGCGTCGAGCGCCTCGGCCGGTCCCGACAGCACGATCGCGTCCGGCCCGTTGACGGCCGCGACGGCGACGCCCTCGGGCAGGTCCTCGACCGCGCCGGCGACCGCGAGCATCGCGCCGCCGGAGGGCAGGGCCTGCATGAGCCGGGCGCGGGCGGACACGATCGCGCAGGCGTCCTCGAGCGACCAGACGCCGGCGACGTAGGCCGCGACGAGCTCGCCGATCGAGTGGCCGCCGACGACCTCCGGCTTGAGGCCCCAGGCGCGCAGCTGCTCGTACAGCGCCACCTCGATCGCGAACAGGGCCGGCTGCGTGATCTGCGTTTCGTCGATCCGCTCGTCCGGCAGGTCGCCGAAGTGCGCGCGCACCTCGTCGTGGACACGGGTGAAGACCGGGTGCACGCCGTGCAGCTGGGCACCCATGCCGGCGCGCTGGGCGCCCTGGCCCGAGAAGAGCACCGCGACCCGGCGGCCGGGCGCCGCGACCCCGGCGACGGCCCCGGCGAGGTCGGACGGGTCCTGCGTAACGGCGACGGCCCGGTGCTCCAGGACCGACCGCGCCGCGATCGACGCGCGGCTGACCTCCGCGGCGGTGACCTCCGGGTGGGCCTCGGCCCAGCGGGTCCACCGACCGGTCAGGGCCTCCAGGGCGGCGGCGCTGCGGGCCGACAGCAGCACCGGCACCGGACCGGCCGGCGGGGCCGGCCGGTCCGTGGCTTCGGCCTCGGGGGCCTGCTCGAGGATCGTGTGCGCGTTGGTGCCGCTGACGCCGAAGGACGACACGGCGGCCCGTCGCGGGCGGTCCGTCGCGGGCCACGGCCGGGCCTCGGTGAGCAGGGACACCGATCCGGCGGTCCAGTCGACGTGCGGCGTCGGCTCGTCCACGTGCAGCGTCTTCGGCAGCACCCCGTGACGCATCGCCATGACCATCTTGATGACCCCGGCCACACCCGCCGCCGCCTGCGTGTGCCCGATGTTCGACTTCACCGAACCCAGCCACAGCGGCCGCTCACGGTCCTGGCCGTAGGTCGCCAGCAGCGCCTGCGCCTCGATCGGGTCACCGAGCGTCGTGCCGGTGCCGTGCGCCTCGACGACGTCCACGTCGGACGGCGTGAGCCCGGCACTGGCGAGGGCCTGGCGGATGACCCGCTGCTGGGCGGGGCCGTTCGGGGCGGTGAGACCGTTGGACGCGCCGTCCTGGTTGACCGCGCTGCCCCGCACGACGGCGAGGATCGGGTGGCCGAGCCGCTGCGCGTCGGAGAGCCGCTCCAGCAGCAGCAGGCCGACGCCCTCCGACCACGAGGTGCCGTCGGCGGCCGCGGCGAACGCCTTGCAGCGGGCGTCCTGGGCGAGTCCGCGCTGGCGGGAGAAGCCGATGAAGACGTGCGGGGTCGCCATGACGGTGACGCCGCCGGCGAGGGCCAGGTCGCACTCCCGCTGCCGCAGGGCCTGCCCGGCCAGGTGCAGGGCCACGGTCGACGACGAGCACGCGGTGTCGACGGTGACGGCCGGGCCTTCGAGGCCGAGGGTGTAGGCGACGCGGCCGGAGACGACGCTGGCCGCGTTGCCGGTGAGCAGGTGGCCCTGGGCGCTCTCGCTCTGGGCGAGCACGCCGTCGTACCCCTGCGACGAGGCGCCCACGAAGACGCCGGTCCGGCTGCCGCGCAGGGCCGCGGGGCTGAGCCCGGCCCGCTCGAAGGCCTCCCAGGACGTCTCCAGCAGGAGCCGCTGCTGCGGGTCCATGGCGAGCGCCTCGCGCGGGCTGATGCCGAAGAACTCGGCGTCGAAGTCGCCGGCGCCGTAGAGGAAGCCGCCCTCGCGGACGTAGCTCGTGCCGGGCTTGTCGGGGTCGGGGTCGAAGAGCGCGTCGAGGTCCCAGCCGCGGTTGCCGGGGAACTCGGCGATGCCGTCGGCGCCGTCGGCGACGAGCCGCCAGAGGTCCTCGGGGCCGGTCACGCCGCCCGGGTACCGGCACGTCATCGCGACGATCGCCAGCGGCTCGCTGTCGCGGTCCTCCAGCTCACGCACCCGTCGCCGGCTGCGGCGCAGCTCCGCGGTGGTGCGCTTGAGGTACTCGACGTATTTCTCGTCCTCGACGGCGCCGGTCATTGTGTCTCCAGTTCGCGGTCGATCAGGTCGAAGATGTTCTCGGCGGTGGCCCGGTCGAGGTCGTCGTCGTCCTCGGCGCCGGGGTCGCGGCGGTCGGTGAGCCGCGACAGCAGCGCGCCGAGCCGCTCGGTGACGGCGGTGAACCCGTCGTCCGCCGGGTCGAGGCCGGCCAGCAGCGCCTCGAGCCGGTCGAGCTGGTCCGCGGCCCGCTGCCCGGCCGTCGGGGCGGCGGTGACGAGCTGGGCCAGGAGGTGCTCGGCGAGGACGTTCGGGGTGGGGTGGTCGAACACGACGGTCGCGGCGAGCCGCAGGCCGGTCGCGGCGCCGAGCCGGTTGCGCAGCTCGACGGCGGTCAGCGAGTCGAAGCCGAGCTCCCGGAAGGCGCGGCCGGGGTCGATGCCGGCCGGGTCGGGGTGGCCGAGCACGACGGCGACGTGGGCGCAGACGAGCGCGAGCACGGCCGGGCCGCGCTGGTCGTCGGGCATCGCCTCGAGCCGCGTGCGCAGCCCGTCGGCCGCCTGCTGCGCCCCGCCCGCGGCGACCGTGCGCCGGGCCGGGCGGAACAGCCCCGACAGCAGCGGCGGCACCGGGCCGGGGCCGGGCCCGGCGGCCAGGCGGGTCGGCACGAGCAGCGGCCGGCCGGAGCGCAGCGCCCGGTCGAAGAGGTCCAGCGCCTCGGCGGTGGCCAGGGCGTCGACGCCGGCCCGGGCGAGCCGGCGCACGTCCCCGGCGGCCAGGTGCCCGGTCATGCCGCTGGCCTGCTCCCAGCGGCCCCAGGCGAGCGACGTCGCCGGGTGGCCGTGGGCGCGGCGGTCGTGGGCGAGGGCGTCGAGGTAGGTGTTGGCGGCGGCGTAGTTGCCCTGGCCGGGGCCGCCGAGCACGCCCGCGGCCGCGGAGAAGAGCACGAAGGCGGCCAGGTCCGTCCCGCGCGTGGCGTGGTGCAGGTGACGGGCGGGGTCGGCTTTGGCGCGCAGTACCGCCGCAATGCGCTCGGCCGTCAGCGACTCGATCACGGCGTCGTCGAGGACGCCGGTCGCCACGATCACGGCGGTCAGCGGGGCGGCGGGGTCGACGCCGGAGACCAGCTCGTCCACCGCGTCGGCGTCGGTCAGGTCGGCGGCGGCCACGGTCACCTCGCAGCCGGCCGCCTTCAGCTGCGCGGCCAGGTCGACGGCGCCGTCGGCGTCGAGGCCGCGGCGGCTGGCCAGCAGCAGCCGGCGGGCGCCGTGGCGCCGGACGAGGTGCCGGGCGAGCAGCGCGCCGAGGGTGCCGGTGCCGCCGGCGATGAGGATCGTGCCGTCGGGGTCGATCGGGCGCGGGACGGTGACGGCGATCTTGCCGATCTGGCGAGCCTGGCTGAGGAAGCGCAATGCCTCCGGGGCCTGGCGGACGTCCCAGGCCCGCACCGGCAGGGGCCGCAGCACGCCCCGCGCGAAGAGGTCCATGAGCTCGGTGAGCATCGCGCCGATGCGGTCGTAGCCGGCCTCGATGAGGTCGAAGGCGCGGTAGCGCACCCCCGGATGTTCGCGCTCGACGTCCTGCGGCGGCCGCTTGTCGGTCTTGCCGAGCTCCACGAACCGCCCGCCCTCGGCGAGCAGCCGCAGCGACGCGTCGACGAACCCGCCGGTCAGTCCGTTGAGGACGACGTCGACGCCCCGGCCGCCGGTCCGCTCGCGGAAGGCGTCCTCGAAGTCGAGGGTCCGTGACGACGCCAGCGCGATCCCGGTGGCGCGCAGCGCCGGCCACTTGCCGGGGCTGGCGGTGCCGAAGAGGGTCGCGCCGAGGTGCTTGGCGAGTTGTACGGCCGCGAGCCCGACCCCACCGGCGGCGGAGTGGATCAGCACGGACTCGCCGGGCCGCACGTTCGCGACGTCGACGAGCCCGTAGTAGGCGGTGAGGAACGCGACCGGGACGGTGGCGGCCTCGGTGTAGGACCAGGCGGCCGGCTTGTGCGCGAGGAGCCGGGCCTCGGTGACGGCGGTCGAGGCGAACGAGCCGGAGAAGATGCCCAGCACCGCGTCGCCGGGCGCGAACCCGGTGACCTCCGCGCCGACCTCGGCGACGACACCGGCCCCTTCGTTGCCCAGCACGTGCTGGTCGGGCACCATGCCGAGGGTCAGCACGACGTCGCGCAGGTTGACGCCGGAGGCTCGCAGCTCGACCCGGACCTGGGTCGGGCCGAGCGGGGCGGCGGCCTCCGGCGCGGGCCGGACGACGAGGCTGTCGAGGCTGTTCTGCTCGCCGACGTCGAGCCGCCACGGCAGCGCGCCGGTCTCCGGCAGCACGACGGTGCCGTGGCGCCCGGCCCGGGCGAGCCGCGGGACGAGCAGCGCGCCGCGGCGGACGGCGAGCTGCGGCTCGTCGCCGCTCAGGCGGTCCTCGGCGGAGCCGTCGGTGTCGAGCAGGACGAACCGGCCGGGGTGCTCGGACTGGGCCGAGCGGACCAGGCCCCACACGGGGGCGGCGGCCAGGTCCGGCACCGCCTCCGCGCCGTCGACCGCGATCGCGCCGCGGGTGCGCAGGACCAGCCGGGCGGCGTCGAGGGCCGGCTCGGCGAGCCAGGCCTGCAGCAGCGCGGCGGTCTCGGCGGTGGTGCGCAGCGGGTCGGTCCCGGTGATGTCGGCGATGACGGCGTCGGGCGCGGGTTCGCCGGCCGCGATGGCGGCGACGAGCTCGGGCAGGGGGCGGCGGTCAAGGGTGTGCTCGGTGGCGGTGGTTTCGATCCAGTCGATCTGGTACAGCGACTCCCCGTCCGCCTCCGCGGCCGCCCCGGCCCCGGCGGCGGGCCGGAACGCGAGCGAGGCCACGGCGGCGACGGGCTCGCCGTGCTGGTCGTCGACGCTGATGCGGACCGCGTCGTCACCGGCCGGGGCGAGGCGCACCCGCAGCCGGGTGGCGCCCTGCGCGTAGAGGTCGACGCCGGCCCAGGCGAACGGCATGTACGCCCGGCCCTCGGCCTCGCCGAAGAAGCCGCCGAGCGCGGTGGCCTGCAGGGCGGCGTCGAGCAGGGCCGGGTGGAGCCCGAAGCGTTCGGTGTCGGCGTCCGGGTCGGGCAGCGCGACCTCGGCGAGCAGTTCGTCGCCGTGGCGCCAGACGCGCTCGAGGCCGCGGAAGGCCGGGCCGTACGCGAGGCCTCGCTCCGCCATCGCCGCGTACCACTCGGCGGGCTGGAACGGGATCGGCTCGGCCCCGGCGGGCGGCCAGGCCCCGGTCGCGCCGCCCGTGGTCGCCGGGCCGGCGGGCGCGACGAGGCCGTCGGCGTGGCGGGTCCAGGGGGCATCGAGGGGCCCGTCGGGCTGGGAGTGGATGGTGACCGGCCGCAGCCCGGACTCGTCGGGGGCGCCGACGCGGACCTGGACGCGGACCGCGCCGGTCTCCGGGAGGGCGACGGGCGCGGCGAGGGTCAGCTCCGCCACCCGGTCCGCGGCGAGCTGCTCGCCGGCCCGCAGCACCAGGTCGAGCAGTGCGGTGCCGGGCACGATGACCGTGCCGCCGACGCGGTGGTCGGCGAGCCACGGCTGGATGGTCACGCCGAGCCGCTCGGTGACGACCAGGCCGTCCTCGCCGGCGAGCCGCACGGCCCCGAGCCCGTCGGAGGCGGTGTGCTGCGGTGCGGTGATGCTGGGCCAGAACCGTTGCCGCTGGAAGGGGTACGTGGGCAGGTCCACGATCGCGGTCCGCCCCAGCACCCGGTTCCACGCGACGGGGTGCCCGAGCACCCAGGCCTTCGCGAGGTTGGTGAGCAGCCGGGTGGGCTGGTCGGCGTCGCGGCGCAGGGTGTCCAGGACGTGGGCGTCGTCGACGATCTGCGTGAGCGCCATCGTGAGCACCGGATGGGCGGAGATCTCGACAAAGGTGCGGTGCCCGGATTCGAGGGCGGTGCGCACGGCGGACTCGAACTCGACGCGCTGGCGCAGGTTGTCCATCCAGTACTCGGCGGACATCGTCGCCCCGGCCACGGTCGAGATCATCGGCGTGTGGCCGGGCTGGATCGTGATCCCGGCCAGATCCGCGAGCACCTGGCCCCGGACCCGCTCCACGCTCGGATGATGCGAGGCGTAGTCGACCGGAATCAGCCGCGCGCCCTCGACGCGGTCCACGAGGCGCTGCACAGCGTCCGGCTCCCCCGCCACCACCAGCGTCCGCGGCCCGTTGACCGCCGCGACCACCACATCGTCGGGCACCTCGTCCACCGTCAGCGGCACCGAGGCCATCGTCCCGGTGCCCTTCAGCGCCTTCAACGCCCGCGCCCGCACCGCCACGACCCGGGCCGCGTCGTCCAGCGACAGCATCCCGGCGACGTGCGCGGCCACGATCTCGCCCTGCGAATGACCGATCACCGCATGCGGCTTCACACCCGCGTGCAGCCACACCCGCGACAACGCCACACCGACCGCGAACAGCACCGGTTGCACGATCTCGACCCGGTCCAGCCAGTCCGTGTCATCCCCGGTCAACAGACCCGCGATATCCACATCCAGCCACGGCGCCAAGGCGAGCTGACACTCCAGGATCGCGTCGGCGAACACCGGGCACGACGAGAACAGGCCCGCCGCCATACCCGCCGACTGGCCCCCCTGGCCCGGGAACACCCACACCATCCGCCCGCCGTCGGCCGCGCCGGTGATCTCGACGGGGGCCAGCAGCTCTTCGGTGGTCCGGCCCACGGTGGCCGCCCGGTGGTCGAACACCGCCCGGGTCGTCGCGAGCGACCACGCGATCCGCTCCGGGGAGGCGGTGTGGGCGATGTCCGCGAGCCGGGCCGCCTGCTCGGCGACCGCCGCGGCGCTGCGGCCCGAGATCGGCCAGACCACCGGCCCGATGACCAGGCCGCTCGTCTCGGGGGTCTCGCCGGGCGTCTCGTCGGGCAGGGCCAGGATGACGTGGGCGTTGGTGCCGCTGATACCGAACGACGACACGCCGGCCCGGCGCCGGCCGGTGGACGGCCAGGGCCGGGCCCCGGTCGCCAGCTCCACCTTCCCCGCCGACCAGTCCACGTGCGGGGTCGGGGCGTCGACGTGCAGGGTCGCCGGCACGACACCCGCCCGCATGGCGAGCACCATCTTGATGATGCCCGCGACGCCCGCGGCCGCCTGGGTGTGGCCGATGTTCGACTTGATCGAGCCCAGCAGCAGCGGCTCGCCCCGATCCTGACCGTAGGTCGCCAGCAGCGCCTGCGCCTCGATCGGATCACCCAGCGTCGTGCCCGTGCCGTGCGCCTCCACCACGTCCACGTCGCACGGTGCCAGACCGGCGTCGGCGAGCGCCTGGCGGATCACCCGCTGCTGCGACGGGCCGTTCGGGGCCGTCAGACCGTTCGAGGCGCCGTCCTGGTTGACCGCGCTGCCCGCGACCAGCGCGAGCACCGGGTGGCCGTTGCGGCGCGCATCGGCCAGGCGCTCCACGAGCAGCACGCCGACGCCCTCGCTCCAGCCGGTGCCGTCCGCCGCGGCCGCGAACGCCTTGCAGCGGCCGTCCTCGGACAGGCCGCGCTGCCGCGAGAACTCCACCAGCAGACCCGGCGTCGCCATGATGGTCACGCCACCCGCGAGGGCCAGGTCACACTCGCCGCGCCGCAGGGACTGGACGGCCAGGTGCAGGGCCACCAACGACGAGGAACACGCCGTATCCACGGACACCGCCGGCCCCTCCAACCCCAACGCGTACGCCACCCGCCCGGACACCACCGACGCTGCATTGCCCGTGCCCGCAAAACCACCCGTGTCGTCCACGGCTCCCATCAGCAGAGCCCCGTAATCCTGACCGTTGGTCCCCACAAAGACCCCAACCGGCGCACCGCGCAACCCCTGAGGATCCACCCCGGCCCGCTCCACCGCCTCCCACGACGCCTCCAGCAGCAGCCGCTGCTGCGGGTCCATCGCCAGGGCCTCGCGGGGGCTGATGCCGAAGAACCCGGCGTCGAAGGCGGCGGCGCCGTCGAGGAAGCCGCCCGCGGTGGCGTAGAAGGTCCCGGCGCGCTCGGGGTCCGGGTCGTAGAGCCGGCCGAGGTCCCAGCCGCGGTCGGCCGGGAAGTCGGACATGACGTCGACGCCGCCGTCGACGACGCGCCAGAGGTCCTCGGGGCTCGTCACGCCGCCCGGGTAGCGGCAGCTCATCGCGACGATGGCGATCTCCTCGCCGAGCCCGTCGGCGGGGCCGGCGACCGCCGCGGGCCCCTGCGCCTCGCCGGGCAGCAGCACGGTGAGGAGGTGGTCGGCGAGCGCGCGGGGCGTCGGGTAGTCGAACACGAGCGTGGTCGCCAGCCGCAGCCCGACCGCGGCCGACAGGCGGTTGCGCAGCTCGACCGCGGTGAGCGAGTCGAAGCCGCAGTCGCGGAACGTGCCCGTCTCGGGCAGGTCGGTGGCGTCGGCGTGGCCGAGGACCGCGGCCGCCAGGTCCCGCACGAGCGTGGTGAGCACGTCGAGGCGGGCGGCGGTGTCGAGGCTCGCCAGCCCGGCGCGCAGCGAGACGGCCTCGTCGGCGAGGTCGGCGCCGATCGGGTCGCCGGCGTCCATGGCGCGGGCCGCCTCCGCGACGCCGCGCAGCAGCGGCCGGGGGCGGGTGGCGGCGAACGTCGGGGCGAAGCGGCGCCAGTCGACGTCGGCGATGGTGACGCAGGCGTCGCCGTGCTCGACGGCCTGGCGCAGCGCGGCGATGGCGAGGGCCGGGTCGAGGCCGGGCACGCCGCGGCGGCGCAGCTGCTCCTCGGTGGTGTCGCCGTCCGAGCCGGACTCGCCGGCCATGCCGCCGGCCGCCCACGGGCCCCAGGCGATCGCGGTGCCCGGCTTCCCGGCGCGGCGCCGCTGCTCGACGAGGGCGTCGAGGTGGGCGTTGGCGGCGGCGTACGCGGACTGCCCGGCGCTGCCCCAGGTGCCGGCGATGGACGAGTACACGATGAAGGCGTCGAGCTCGCGCTCGGCGAAGACGCGGGCGAGGTTGGTGGCGCCGTCGGCCTTGCCCGCGGCCACGGCGGCGAACTCGGCCGCGGTGACGTCGGCGAGCGGCGTGGTCTGCGAGCGGCCGGCGGTGTGGACGACGGCGGTGATGCGGTCGCCGCCGGCCTCGACGCCCTCGACGAGCGCGGCGAGCGCCCGGGCGTCGGCGACGTCGACGGCGGCGACGGTGACGCGCACGCCGAGGTCGCGCAGCTCGGCCGCGTGCTGCTCGGCGCCGGGCGTGTCCAGGCCGCGCCGGCCGAGCAGGACCAGGTGGGCGGCGCCCTCGGCGGCGAGCCAGCGGCCGAGGTGCCGGCCCAGGGCCCCGAGGCCGCCGGTGATCAGGACGGTCCCGGACGGGGTCCACGGGCGGGCCGCGGGGTTCCCGCCGATCTCGGCGCGGACGAGCCGGCGCACGAAGACCCCGGCGGGGCGGATCGCGAGCTGGTCTTCGTCGGAGGTGCCGGCCAGGACGGCGCGGAGCTTCGCCCAGGTGTCCGTGTCCGCATGCGGCGGCAGGTCGATCAGGCCGCCCCAGCGCTGCGGCGCCTCCAGGCCCACGACCCGGCCGAGGCCCCAGGTGGCGGCCTGCGCCGGGTCGATGTCGCGGTCGTACGGCCCGGCCGCCACCGCGCCCCGGGTGACGAACCAGAGCCTCGCCTCGCCGGGCGTCTGGCTCAGCGCGAGGTTGGCGAGCAGCCCGCCCTCCCGGTCGAGCGCGAGCAACGACACGATGCCCCGCACCGGCTCGCCGTCCGCGGCGGCCTCGACGGCCTCGACGGCCTCGACGGAGGGCACGATCTCGACGTCCGCTCCCCCGTCGCGCAGGGCCGCGGCCACGTCACCCCCATCGGTCCCGGGCGGGACGACCACGAGCCACCGGCCGGCGAGATCGGTCGCGGCGGGGTTCGCGATGGGCGTCCAGCTGATCTTGTACCGCCACGAGTCGATCAGCGACCGGTCGCGCTGCCGCCGCCGCCACGAGGAGAGCAGCGGCACGACCACGCGCAGCGACTCCTCGGCGGCGTCGTCGGCGTGCAGGGTCGCGGCGAGGCCCGCGAGCTCCTCGCGCTCGACGGCGGACCAGAAGCGGGCATCCGCGGCGCTGGGCTGGTCGGCGGGCTCGGCGGTGCCGGGCTCGGGCCAGTACCGCTGCTCCTGGAACGGGTACGTGGGCAGGTCGACCGCCCGCCCGGCGCCCCCGAGCACCGCGGCCCAGTCGACGTCGACCCCGGCCACGTACAGCCCCGCGACGGCCCGCAGCAGCGACTCCCGCTCGTCCCGGTCGCGCCGCAGCGTCCCGACCACCACCGCGTCATCGGACGGCAGGTGCGGCACGAGCACCGAGTCGGGCCCGACCTCCAGGAAGGTGTCGACCCCGGCCTCGCGCATGGCGGCCACGTCGTCGGCGAACAACACGGTGCCCCGCACGTGCCGCACCCAGTAGTCGGCGTCGAACTCCGTGATCAGCCCACCGGTGACGTTGGAGACGATCGGCAGCTGCGGCGCATGGAACGTGACCGTGTCGAGGACCGCGCGGAACTCGTCGAGCATCGGCTCCATCAGCGCGCTGTGGAACGCGTGCGACACCCGCAGCCGGCTCGTCCGAACGCCAGGGAATTCGGGCAACAACTCGGCCGGGCCGGACAGGACCCACGCGTTCGGGCCGTTGATCGCGGCAACGGAGACACCCTCGGGCACGTCCTCAACCGGAGCGGCAACCGCGAGCATCCCCCCACCGGCCGGAAGCGCCTGCATCAACCTCGCCCGGGCCGCGACCACCTTGCAGGCGTCATCCAGCGACCACACCCCGGCCACATAGGCCGCGACCAGCTCACCGATCGAGTGACCGCCGACCACCGAAGGCTGGAGACCCCACGCCTTCAACTGCTCGTAGAGGGCCACCTCGATCGCGAACAACGCCGGCTGGGTGATCTCGGTTTCGTCGATCCGCTCGTCCGGCAGCGCACCGAAGTGCGCACACACCTCGGCGTACACCCGCTGGAACACCGGGAAGTCCAGACCGGCGCCCATCCCGGCCCGCTGGGCGCCCTGGCCCGAGAACAGCACGCCGACCCGCCGGTCGGGGGCCGCGAGCCCCACCACGCCGCCGGAGAGGTCACGCAGGCGTTCGACCAGCTCCTCGCGGCGCTCGGCCAGGACCACGGCCCGGTGTTCGAGCACCGACCGCGACGCGATCGACGCCCAGGCGACATCGCCGGGCTCGGCCTCGGGGTGCGCCGCCAGCCACCGCGACCAGCTCCCCGCGACCGCGGTGAGCGCGGCGGCGCTGCGGCCCGAGACGAGCACGGGCACCGGGCCGCCGGCCGGGCGCGCGTCGGGCGCCGGCTCCTCCTCGGGCCGCGGTTCGGGCTGTTCGAGGATGACGTGCGTGTTGGTGCCGCTCATGCCGAACGACGACACCGCGGCCCGGCGCGGGCGGTCCACGGCCGGCCACGGCCGCGCCTCGGTCAGCAGCGAGACCGCCCCGGCCGCCCAGTCGACGTGCGGGGTCGGCTCGTCGACGTGCAGGGTCTTCGGCAGCACGCCGTGGCGCATCGCCATGACCATCTTGATGATCCCGGCGACGCCCGCGGCGGCCTGGCTGTGGCCGATGTTCGACTTGATGGAGCCGAGCCAGAGCGGCGCGTCGGCGGGGCGCTCCTGGCCGTAGGTGGCCAGCAGCGCCTGGGCCTCGATCGGGTCGCCGAGCGTGGTGCCGGTGCCGTGGGCCTCGACGGCGTCGACCTCGTCCGGGGTGAGCCGGGCGGTGGCGAGGGCCTGGCGGATGACCCGCTGCTGCGACGGGCCGTTCGGGGCCGTGAGCCCGTTGCTGGCGCCGTCCTGGTTCACCGCCGAGCCGCGGATGACGCCGAGGACCCGGTGGCCGAGCCGGCGGGCGTCGGCGAGGCGTTCCAGGACGAGCACGCCGACGCCCTCGGACCAGCCGGTGCCGTCGGCGGCGGCGGCGAACGACTTGCAGCGGCCGTCGGCGGCGAGGCCGCGCTGGTAGGAGAACTCGACGAACGCGCCCGGGGTCGCCATCACGGTCGCGCCGCCGGCCAGGGCGAGGGTGCACTCGCGCTCGCGCAGGGCCTGGCAGGCCAGGTGGATGGCGACGGTGGACGAGGAGCAGGCGGTGTCGACGGTCACGGCGGGGCCTTCGAGGCCGAACGAGTACGCCAGCCGGCCGGACACGACGCTGGCCGCGGTGCCGGTGAGCAGGTAGCCCTCGACGCCGGCCGCCGCCTGCTGCAGCAGCGCGGCGTAGTCCTGGCCGGAGGTGCCGATGAAGACGCCGGAGCGGCTGCCGCGCAGCGACAGCGGCGCGATCCCGGAGCGTTCCAGGGCCTCCCAGGCGACCTCGAGCAGCAGCCGCTGCTGCGGGTCCATCGCCGTCGCCTCGCGCGGGGAGACGCCGAACAGCGCCGCGTCGAACCCGCCGGGCGCGTCGAGGAAGCCGCCGAGCGGGGCGTAGCCGGCGTCGAGGCCGTACCCGGTGCCGTGTCCGAGCCGGGCGTCCCAGCCGCGGTCGGCGGGGAAGCCGGAGATGGCGTCCCGGCCGGTGGCGACGAGCTCCCAGAGGTCCTCGGGGCTGGTCACGCCGCCCGGGTACCGGCAGCCCATGCCGACGATCGCGACGGGGTCCAGCTCGGGCTCGGAGAGGTCCCGCAGCCGCTGGCGGGTCTGCTGCAGCTCGGCGATGACCCGCGCGAGGTACTCGCGGAGCTTCTCCTCATCCGCCATCAGTCTGTCCTTCTTTCAGCGTCGGTCCGGCGGTCCGTTCAGGACAGGCCGAGCGCGTTGTCCACGAGGTCGAACAGTTCCTCGTTGCTGGCGACCCGGAGGGTGTCGACGGCCTCGGCGCCGCCGTCGGCGGGCTCGGCCGCGGTGAGCCGCTGCAGCAGGCTCTGCAGGCGCAGGGTGACCCGCATCCGGCCGAGGTCGTCCTGCGGGCGGCGGCTGAGCATGTCCTCGAGGCCGTCGAGCTCCTCGGTCGTCGGCAGCGTCTCGTCCCCGCCGCCGTCGCCGAGCTCGGCGCGCAGGTGCTCGGCGAGGGCGATCGGCGTCGGGTAGTCGAAGACGATCGTGGTGGCCAGCCGCAGCCCGGTGGCGGCGGCGAGCCGGGCCCGCAGCTCGACGGCGGTGAGGGAGTCGAAGCCGACCTCGCGGAACGGGCGGCTGCGCTCGAGCTCGTCGGCGCGCTCGTGGCCGAGGACCCCGGCCGCCGCGGTGAGCACCAGGTCGACGAGGAGGCGGGCGCGGTCGGGCTCGGCCAGGCCGTCGAGGCGGCGGCGCAGGTCGGCGCCCGCGTGCTCGTCGGGTCCGTCGGGGCCGTCGCGGTCGGCGGGGCCGTCACCGGCCTCGGGGATCAGGCTCAGCAGCGGCCGCGGGCGGGCCGAGGCGTAGATCGGGGCGAAGCGCGGCCAGTCGACGTCGGCCACCACGAGCGTGGGGTCGTCGTGGGCGAGGGCGTCGTGGAGTACCGAAACCGCCGCCTCGGGATCGAGGAGCCGCACGCCCCGGCGGGCCATCTCGGCTCCGGTCGGCTCGTCGATCATCCCGCCGCCGCCCCACGGGCCCCAGGCGACGGAGACGGCGGGGATGCCCTCGGCGCGCAGGCGCTCGGCCCAGGCGTCGAGGAACGCGTTGCCGGCCGCGTAGGCGCCGTGCCGGCCGACGCCCCACACGCCCGCGACGGAGGTGAAGTAGACGACGGCCTCGAGGTGGTCGCGGTCGATGAGCTCGTGCAGGTTGCGGGCGCCGGCGAGCTTCGCCGCGGTCACCTCGGCCAGCTCGCCGACGGGCACGTCCGCGACCGGGGTGAGCCGGGCGACGCCGGCGGCGTGGACGATCGTGGTGATGGTCTCGCCGTCGCGGCGCAGGCGGTCCGCGAGCGCGGCGACGGCGCCGCGGTCGGTCACGTCGCAGGCGAGGACGCGGACCGTGGCCCCGGCGGCGGTGAGGCGTTCGGTGAGCTCGGCGGTGCCGGGCGCGTCGGGGCCCTGGCGGCTGACGAGGATCAGCCGTTCGGCGCCGTTGCCGGTGAGCCAGCGCGCGGTGTGGGCGGCAAGGCTGCCGCTGGCGCCGGTGATGAGGGTGGCGCCGGTCGGCCGGAACGGGCGGGTCGCCTCGGCCGACGTGGTCGCCCCGGCGCGGACGAGCCGTCGCGTGTGGACGGTGCCGGGCCGGATCGCGGTGTGCTCGCGGTCGGTGGTGAGCGTGTGGGCGAGCTGCGTGACGGCGGCCGGGGTGAGCTCGGCGGGCAGGTCGACGAGGCCGCGGTACAGGTGCGGCCGCTCCAGCGCCGCGACGTGGCCGAGGCCCCAGGTGGCCGCCTGGTCGGCGTCCGGCGGCAGGTCTTCGGGGCCCGTCTTGACCGCCTGCTGGGTGCAGAGCCAGACGGCGACGGGCTGCCGGAGGAGCTCCAGGTTGGCCGCGAGGCCGGCGGGGAGGTGCGGGTGGCCGGCGTGCGGCGAGGTGTCGAGGGCGAGCAGGGAGACGACGGCGGTCGGCTGGAAGTCGCCGAGCGCGGCTTCGAGGTCGGTCGTGGCCTCGGCCGCGGCGCCGTGCTCCCGCAGGCCCTTGGCGATCTGCTCGGCCGTGTCCGTGGTGGCCGGGGTGTGCACGAGCAGCCAGCGGTGCCCGGCGGCGTCGGCGCGGGCGGCGGGTTGCTCCGCGGGCCAGGTGATCCGGTAGCGCCACGGCCGCGTCTGCTCGGTGTTGCGCAGGCGGGTGAGCGCGGGCAGGACCTCCCGCAGGGGCTGGTCGGCGTCGAGACCCCGCAGCAGCTGCCAGAGTCCGTCGTCGGCGCCGGTCGGCGGCTTGATGGTCGGCCAGTAGCGGCGGCGCTGGAACGGGTAGGTCGGCAGTTCGGGGAGGCGCCCGCCGGGCTTGAGGATCCGCTCCCACGGGATCGCGACGCCGTGCGCGTGCAGGCGCCCCAGCGCGTCCGCGATGGTCGAGCCGGGCCGCATGACGGGGACGGCGACGACTTCGTCGGCGTCGAGCATCGGGGTCAGCACCGCATCGGGCCCGATCTCCAGGAACGTGTCCGCACCGTGCCCCCGCACGAACGTGACGGCGTCGGCGAACCGCACCGTGTCCCGGGCGTGCCGCACCCAGTACTCCGCGTCGAACTCCGTGATCAGCTCGCCGGTCACCGTGGACACGATCGGGATGCTGGGCGCGTGGAAGGTCATCGCCGCGACCTCGGCCCGGAGCGGCTCCAGCATCGGGTCCATCAACGCTGAGTGGAACGCGTGCGACACCGTCAGCCGCTTGGTCCGGAACGGCAGGTCCAGGGCGTCGAGCACGTCGGCCGGCCCGGAGAGCACGATCGACTCCGGCCCGTTGACCGCCGCCACCGATACCCCGTCCGGCAGGATCTCGGGGTGTCCACCGACGGCCAGCATCGCCCCACCGGCCGGGAGCGCCTGCATGAGCCGCCCACGGGCCGACACCAGCCGGCACGCGTCCTCAAGCGACAGCACCCCGGCCACATAGGCCGCCGCGATCTCGCCGACCGAGTGCCCCATCACCCACGCGACCGGGACACCCCACGACCGCAGCAACTCCGCCGTCGCGATCTCGACCACGAACAGCGCCGCCTGCGTGAACACCGTCTGCGTCAGCCGCTCACCATCGGTGAACATCACCGACTGCAGACCATCCGGCAACAGCTCGCACGCACGATCGACCACATCGGCGAACACCGGGAACGCCTCATACAGCTCGCGGCCCATCCCGGCCCGCTGCGCGCCCTGGCCCGAGAACATCCACACGACACCGCCGCGCTCCCCCGCGCGCGTGCCCTCGACGGATCGCAGCCCGGCGAGCAGTGCCGCCTTGTCGCGGCCGGTGACCGCGGCGCGGACGCCGAGGTGCGAGCGGTGGACGGCCAGTTCCCAGGCGGGGTCGGCGCCGGAGGTCTCGGCCCAGTCGGCGAGCTGCGCGGCCCGGGCCTTGAGTCCGGCGGCGTCGGCCCCGGAGATCAGCCACACGCCGTCCAGGGTGCCGCCGCTGCTCCCGGCCGGCGGCTCGGTCGCGATCGGGGGCGCTTCGAGGATGGTGTGCGCGTTGGTGCCGGAGATGCCGAACGACGACACGGCGGCGCGGCGCGGGCGGCCGTTGTCGGGCCAGGCCCGGGCCTCGGTGAGGATGGACACCGCGCCGGCCGACCAGTCCACGTGCGGGGTCGGCTCGTCGACGTGGAGCGTTCGCGGCAGGATGCCGTGTTCGAGGGCCTTCACCATCTTGATCACCCCGGCGACACCGGCCGCGGCCTGGGTGTGCCCGATGTTCGACTTCACCGACCCGATCCACAACGGCTCCCGCCGGTCCCGGCCGTAGGTGGCGATCAACGCCTGGGCCTCGATCGGGTCACCGAGCCTCGTCCCGGTGCCGTGGGCCTCCACGACGTCCACGTCGGCGGCGTCGAGGCCGGCACCCGCCAGGGCCTGCCGGATCACCCGCTGCTGCGCCGGGCCGTTCGGGGCCGTCAGACCGTTCGAGGCGCCGTCCTGATTGACCGCGCTGCCGGCCACCACCGCGAGGATCGGGTGCCCGTTGCGCCGCGCGTCCGACAGGCGTTCCACGAGCAGGACGCCGACGCCCTCGCCCCAGCCGGTGCCGTCCGCGCCCGCCGCGAAGGACTTGCAGCGGCCGTCGCCGGCGAGGCCGCCCTGCGCATCGAACTCCAGGAACGCCCCCGGCGTCGACATCACCGTCACACCACCGGCCAGAGCCAGGTCGCACTCCCCGTTCCGCAGCGCCTGGACGGCCAGGTGCAGCCCGACGAGCGACGACGAGCACGCGGTGTCGACGGTCACGGCCGGCCCCTGCAGCCCGAACCAGTAGGCGAGCCGCCCCGACACCACCGACGCCGAGTTCCCCGTCGCCTGATAGCCGTCGACCTCGGCCCCGGCACCCAGCAGCAGCGTCCCGTAGTCCTGGCCGTTGGTTCCCATGAACACGCCCGTCAGCGAACCCTTGAGCCCGTCCACCGGCACCCCGGCGCCCTCGAAGACCTCCCAGCAGACCTCCAGCAGCAACCGCTGCTGCGGATCCAGGGCCAGGGCCTCCCGCGGCGAGATGCCGAAGAACCCGGCGTCGAACTCGGTGGCGCCGTCCAGGAATCCGCCGACCCGGGCGAAGTCGCCGCTGAGCCCGTCCCACCCGCGGTCCGCCGGGAACCCGCCCATCGCGTCGCGGCCCGCGTCGACCAGGTCCCACAGGTCGTCGGCCGAGCGCACGCCACCCGGGAAGCGGCAACCCATGCCGACGATGACGATCGGCTCGCCGTCGACGGCGACCGCGGCGCGGACCTGCTCGTCCGCGGCCCCACCGGCCAGGAACCCGGCCAGCTCCGCGACCGAGGGGTGGTCGAACACGACCGTCGAGGACAGCTCCACCCCGCACAGCCGCGCCAGCCGGTCCCGCAGCTCCACCGCGGCCAGCGAATCGAACCCCAACTCCCGGAACGGCCGCCGAACCCCGACCGCATCCACCCCGGCATGCCCGAGCACCGCCGCGACCTCACGCCGGACCAGACCCACCAGCTCGTCCCGCGACCGCCGCACCACCACCGCCGACGACACCGGCGCCTCGACCGGCGCCACCACGTCGAACAGCCCGCCGACGCCGACCGCCCGGAATGCCTTGGCCAGCACGTCCCAGTCGACGTCGGCGACCGTGAGCAGCGGCTCGGCGTTGACCAGGCGGCTCAGGCCGGCGACCGCGGCGCCGGGATCGAGGAGGGCGAGCCCGCGCCGGTGCAGCCGGGCCGCGGACTGCTCGTCGGCCATGCCGCCGTCGCCCCACGGCCCCCAGGCGAGCGAGGTGGCGGCGAGCCCGCGGCCGCGGCGGAGCGCGACGAGCGCGTCGGCGGCTGCGTTCGCCGCGGCGTACGCGCCCTGCCCCGCGCCGCCCCACACGCCGGCCGCCGAGGAGAAGACCACGAACGCGTCGAGCCGCCGGTCGCGGGTGACGGCGTCGAGGTTGACGGCGCCGGTGAACTTGGGGCCGAGCACGGCGGCGAGCTCGTCCTCGGAGAGGTCCTGGACGGCGGTCGGCGCGCCGGGCACGCCGGCGGTGTGCACGACGGCGGTGAGGTCGTCGATGCCGCCGGTGATGCGGGCGAGGGCGTCGCGGTCGGTGATGTCGCACGCCTCGATGTCGGCCGCGCCGTGGGCGCGCAGGCCGGCGAGGAGGTCTTCGGCGCCGGGGGCGTCGAGGCCGCGCCGGGACAGCAGGACCACGCGTGCGGCGCCCGCCTGGAGGGCCCAGCGGGCCACGCGGGCGCCGAGGGCGCCGGTCCCGCCGGTGACCAGGACGGTGCCGGAGGGTGTCCAGGTGGGCTCGGCGGGCAGGGTGGCGCGGGTGAGCCGGGGGGCGTACGCCTTCCCGCCCCGGATCGCGACCTGCCGCTCGCGGCCGTCGGCCAGCACGGCGGCGATGCCGCCGTCGCCGTCGAGGTCGATGAGGCCGCCCCAGCGTGAGGGCTGCTCCAGCGCGGCGACCCGGCCCAGGCCCCACACGACCCCGGCCTCGGCGTCGGTCACCACGTCATCCAGCACGTCACCCGCGTCGACCGCGACGGCCCCGCGGGTCACGCACCAGACCTTGGCGGCGCTGTCGCCGCGCAGCTGGTCCAGGACGGCCCCGGCGGAGGGCTCGACCAGCACCACGCCGGCGAGACCGTCGAGGTCCGCCGGCTCGGTCTCGACCGTGGCCCCGGCCGCGCGCAGGTCGGCGGCGACGGCGTCACCGGGTTCGAGGACCAGCCACCGGCCGGTGAGCGCCGCGGTGGACGTGGGCAGCGGGGTCCACCGGACGCGGTACGCCCACGAGTCGACCTTCCCGGTCCGGCGCGCCGGGGCGGGCCAGAACCGCTCCCGCTGGAACGCGTAGGTGGGCAGCCCGAAGACGGGTCGCCCGGCGCCCCCGGCGACGGCCTTCCAGTCCACGTCGACCCCGGCCACGAACAGCTCGGCGACGGCCCGCAGCAGCGTCTCGGACTCGTCGCGGTTCCGCCGCAGCGACGCGACGACCACGGCATCGTCCCCGTGCAGGTGCGGCGCGAGGATGGCGTCGGGCCCGACCTCGACGAACGTGTCAACGCCCTCGGCGCGCATCGCGGCCACATTGTCGGCAAACAACACCGTGCCCCGCACATGCCGCACCCAGTAATCGGCGTCGAACTCGCTGATGAGGCCACCGGTCACGTTGGAGACGATCGGGATCTGCGGCGGATGGAACGTGACGGTGTCGAGGACCGCGCGGAACTCCTCCAGCATCGGCTCCATCAACGCGCTGTGGAACGCATGCGACACCCGCAGCCGACTCGTCCGAACACCTGGGAACTCGGGCAGCAGCTCGGCCGGGCCCGACAACACCCAGGACGACGGCCCATTGATAGCAGCCACCGAAACGCCCTCGGGCACGTCCTCGACCGGAGCGCCGACCGCCAGCATTCCCCCACCCGAAGGCAGGGCCTGCATCAACCTCGCCCGGGCCGCCACGACCTTGCAGGCGTCCTCCAGCGACCACACCCCGGCCACATACGCCGCGGCCAGCTCGCCGATCGAGTGACCGCCGACGACCGACGGCCGCAAGCCCCAGGCCTTCAACTGCTCGTACAACGCGACTTCGATCGCGAACAACGCCGGCTGCGTGACCTCCGTGTCGTCGATCCGCTCGTCCGGCAGCTCACCGAAGTGCGCACACACCTCGGCGTAGACCCGGTTGAACACCGGGAAGTCGAGCGTGGAACCCATCCCGGCCCGCTGGGCGCCCTGGCCCGAGAACAGCACCCCGACCCGGCGGGCCGCGGCAACACCCGTCACCGGCTCGCCCGGCAACAGCACCATGCGGTGATCGAAGGTGGCCCGCGACAGCAGCGAACGCCCGACATCAGCCAGGCTCAACTCCGGATGCGCGTCCACGAACGCCGACACACGCGCGGCCGACTCCCGCACCGCCTCGGGCGAACGAGCCGACACGACCAGCGGCACCAGGGACGCCGCGACGGGCTCCGGTTCCGGCTCCTCGAACGCCTCCAGGATCACGTGGGCGTTCGTGCCGCTGATGCCGAACGACGACACGGCCGCCCGGCGGGGGTGCCCGTTGACCGGCCACGCCTGCGGCTCGGTCAGCAGCGACACCGCGCCGGCCGACCAGTCGACGTGCGGGGTCGGCTCGTCCACGTGCAGGGTCCGGGGCAGCACGCCGTGGCGCATGGCGAGGACCATCTTGATCACACCCGCGACACCCGCGGCGGCCTGCGTGTGGCCGATGTTCGACTTGACCGAGCCGAGCCAGAGCGGCTTTTCGCGGTCCTGGCCGTAGGTGGCGAGCAGGGCCTGGGCCTCGATCGGGTCGCCGAGGCGGGTGCCGGTGCCGTGCGCCTCGACCGCGTCCACGTCCGACGGGTTCAGTCCGGCGCCGGCGAGCGCCTGGCGGATCACCCGCTGCTGCGAGGGACCGTTCGGAGCCGTCAGCCCGTTCGACGCGCCGTCCTGGTTCACGGCGGAGCCCCGCACGACCGCGAGCACCGGGTGCCCCAGCCGCCGCGCGTCCGACAGACGCTCCACCAGCAGCACGCCGACGCCCTCGGACCAGCCCGTGCCGTCCGCCGCCCCCGCGAAGGACTTGCAGCGGCCGTCGAAGGAGAGGCCGCGCTGCTTGGAGAACTCGACGAACGTGCCCGGCGTGGCCATCACGGTGACGCCGCCGGCCAGGGCCAGGTCGCACTCGCCCTGGCGCAGCGACTGGGCGGCGAGGTGCAGGGCGACCAGCGAGGACGAGCAGGCGGTGTCGATGGTGACGGCGGGGCCCTCGAAGCCGAAGGTGTACGCGATGCGGCCGGAGACGACGCTGCCGGAGTTGCCGGTGCCGACGTAGCCCTCGACGCCGGCGGGGGCGTCGAGGAGCTGGGAGACGTAGTCGTGGTACATCACGCCGGCGAAGACGCCGGTGCGGGAGCCGCGCAGGGTGGCCGGCTCCAGGCCCGCCGACTCCAGGACCTCCCAGGACGTCTCCAGCAGGAGCCGCTGCTGCGGGTCCATGGCCAGGGCCTCGCGCGGGCTGATGCCGAAGAACTCGGGGTCGAAGAGCGCGGCGTCGTAGAGGAAGCCGCCGAGCTGCGTCGAGCTCGCCCCGTCGCGCAGCTGTGCCAGGTCCCAGCCGCGGTCCGTGGGGAACTCGCCGATGCCGTCGCCGCCGGTGCGCAGCAGGTTCCAGAGGCCCGCGGGGTCCTGGACGCCGCCCGGGTAGCGGCAGGCCATGCCGACGATCGCGATCGGGTCGTCGTCGGTGGCCCGGCGAAGGGCGACGACCCGCCCGGCCTCGGCGCCGGTGAGCCGGTCGAGGACGAAGCCGGCGAGCAGCAGCGGGTTCGGGTAGTCGAACACGACCGTGGCGGGCATCTGCAGGGCGGTCGCGGCGGTGAGACGGTTGCGCAGGTCGACGGCGGCGAGGGAGTCGAATCCCATGTCCCGGAAGGCCCGGTCGAGCACCACGGGCTCCGGGTCCGGGTAGCCCAGGACGGTGGCGACCAGGGCTCGTACGAGACCGACGACCACGTCCCGGGCCTCGTCCCGCGGCAGTCCGGCGAGCCGGGTCCCCCAGTCGCCGCTCGCGCCCCCGGCGACGGCCCGGCGGGGCGCGGTCCGGCCGACGAGGGGCCGCAGCACCTCGGGGACGCCGGCCAGGCCCCGCAGCGCGTCGAGGTCGAACCGGGCGGCGACGAGCAGGGCCGGGGCGCCGGCCAGGGCGTCGCCGAGCATCGCGAGCCCGGTCCCGGCGTCGAGGGCGGCGGCACCGGTGCGGGCGAGGTCGGCGCCCATGCCGAGGTCCCAGAGCCCCCACGCGATCGAGACCGCGGGGAGCCCGAGCGCGCGCCGGTGGGCGGCGAGCCCGTCGAGGAAGGCGTTGCCGGCCGCGTAGGCCGCCTGCCCGGGGCTGCCGACGACCCCGGCCAGGGAGGAGAACAGCACGAACAGTCGCAGCGGATGGTCGCGGGTCGCCTCGTGCAGCCACCACGCCCCGGCCACCTTCGGCGCCAGCACCCGGCTCACCCGCTCCGGCGTCAACCCCGTGAACACCCCGTCGTCGAGGACGCCGGCCGCGTGCACGACACCGACCAGGTTCGCCATGCCGGCCACCAGCTCGAAGACCGCGTCCCGGTCGGTGACGTCGCACGCCACGACCCGCGCCCCGGGCACCTCACCACCACGCCGCCCGACCAGCACCACCTCACCGGCACCACACACGTCCACCAGCCACCGCGCCACGACCCGGCCCAGCGCACCCAGCCCGCCGGTGACCAGCACCGTGCCACCGGCCAGGTCCACGGCACCGGACGGCGACGAGGACCGGGTCAGTCCCGGAACGAGCACCGCACCGTCGCGAACCCGAACCTCGCCGAGCCCGGCCGCGACCACACCACCGAGCACTTCCGCGGCGGCGTCACCGGAGACCAGCACGATCTGGCCCGGGTGCTCCGCGGCCGCCACGCGCAGCAGACCCCACACCGCTGCCGCGCCCAGATCATCCGGCTCCGCCACGACGACCAGACGACCAGACCCCGCCAGCACTCGCCCCGCGACCGACAGCGCCTCGCCGACCAGCGCGTCCACCGCCCCCGGGACGGACGCGTCGCCGATCGGCGGCACCCGCCACACCGTCACGTCCGCGTCCAGCGGCGCGGGCGGGACCTCGCGCGGCTGCCACGCGACCTCGTACAGGTCCCGGCGGGCGGACGACCCGGTGGTCACCGCCCGCAGCACCACCCGCTCGATCGACACGACCGGCTGCCCGGACTCGTCGGCCGCGAGCAGCTCGAAGCCGGCGGCGGCGGTGCCCCGGATGCGCACGCGCAGGGCGGCGGCGCCGGTCGCGTGCACGCGGACCCCGGCGAAGACGAACGGCAGGCCCGCGTCCGGGTCGAGCCGCCCGATCGGGTGCAGCGCCGCGTCCAGCAGGGCCGGATGGACCGCGAACGACCCCGGGTCGTCCACCGCCACCTCGGCGAACAGCTCGTCCTCGCCGCCGCGCCACAGCCGCCGGAGTCCCTGGAACGCCGGCCCGTACGTCACCGCCGCCCGCGAGTACCAGTCGCCGACCGGCACCTCGTCGCCCGGCGTCCACGCGAACGAGACCTCGCCGGCGGCGACGCCCAGCGTGCCCTCCGCGTGCCGGACCCACTCGTCCTCGGCGTCGGGCCGCGACGAGATGGTCACCGCACGGCGACCGGACGCGTCCGCCGGCCCGACCCGGACCTGGACCGCGACCCCGCCCGCGGGCGGCACGGCCAGCGGCGCGACGAGCGACAGCTCCTCCACGACGGCGGCGCCGACCTCGTCGCCGGCCCGGACCGCCATCTCGGCGAGCGCGGTCCCGGGCACGACCACCACGTCCCCGATCGCGTGGTCGGCGAGCCACGGCTGGGCCGCGAGCGAGAGCCGGCCGGTGAGCAGGACGACATCGTCCTCGGCGACGCGCAGCGCCGCGCTCAGCAACGGATGCCCGACCACCCCGAGCCCGGCCCCGGCCAGGTCCCCGACGCCGCCGGCCGACTCGAGCCAGTAGCGCTCGTGCTGGAACGCGTACGTCGGCAGCTCGACGGTCCGTCCCCCGGCCCCGGCGAACACCGCGTTCCAGTCGACCTCGACCCCGGCCACGAACAGCTCGGCGACGGCCCGCAGCAGCGTCTCGGGCTCGTCGCGGTTCCGCCGCAGCGACGCGACGACCACGGCCTCGTCCCCGTGCAGGTGCGGCGCGAGGATCGCGTCCGGCCCGACCTCGACAAAGGTGTCGACACCCTCGGCGCGCATCGCGGCCACGTTGTCGGCAAACAACACCGTGCCACGCACGTGCCGCACCCAGTAGTCGGCGTCGAACTCCGCGATCAGCCCACCGGTGACGTTGGAGACGATGGGGATCTGCGGCGGGTTGAAGGTGACGCCTGCCAAGACCTCGCGGAACTCGTCCAGCATCGGCTCCATCAACGCCGAGTGGAACGCGTGCGAAACCCGCAGCCGACTCGTCCGGACCCCCGGGAACTCGGGCAGCAACTCGGCAGGACCGGACAGCACCCACGCGTTCGGCCCATTGATCGCCGCAACCGAAACACCCTCGGGCACGTCCTCAACCGGAGCGCCGACCGCCAGCATCCCGCCACCCGGCGGCAGGGCCTGCATCAACCTCGCGCGGGCCGCGACCACCTTGCACGCGTCCTCCAGCGACCACACCCCGGCCACATACGCCGCGACCAGCTCACCGATCGAGTGACCACCGACCACCGAAGGCTGCAGACCCCACGCCCTCAACTGCTCGTACAGGGCGACCTCGATCGCGAACAGCGCCGGCTGGGTGATCTCCGTGTCGTCGATCCGCTCGTCCGGCAGCGCACCGAAGTGGGACCGCACCTCGGCGTACACCCGCTGGAACACCGGGAAGTCACGCAGCCCGGAACCCATGCCAGCCCGCTGGGCGCCCTGGCCCGAGAACAGCACGCCGACCGTGCGACCGGTGGCGACGCCCGCGACCGGGCCGCCCGGCAGCATGACCAGGCGGTGGTCGAACCGGGCCCGGGCGGCAATCAGCGAGTGGGCGGCGTCCACCCGGCGCACGTCCGGATGGGAGTCGAGAAACGCGGTGAGGCGCTCGGCGTACGCGTGCGCCGACGCGGCCGAGCGCGCCGACACCACCAGGGGCACGACCGGCAGCGGCGCGTCCGCCGGGGCGGGCTCCGGCGCGGTCTGCGGCGGGGCCTCGATGACGACGTGGACGTTGGTGCCGCTCACGCCGAACGAGGAGATCCCGGCCCGGCGCGGGCGGTCCGCGGCCGGCCACGGGCGGGCCTCGGTGAGCAGGGACACCGCGCCCGCGGTCCAGTCGACGTGCGGGGTGGGCTCGTCCACGTGCAGCGTGCGGGGCAGCACGCCGTGGCGCATCGCCATGATCATTTTGATGATGCCGGCCACGCCCGCGGCGGCCTGGGTGTGGCCGAGGTTGGACTTGATCGAGCCGAGCCACAGCGGACGGTCCTCCGGGCGGTCCTGCCCGTAGGTGGCCAGCAGCGCCTGGGCCTCGATCGGGTCGCCGAGGACCGTGCCGGTGCCGTGCGCCTCGACGGCGTCGACCTCGGCGGTGGACAGGCCGGCCCCGGCGAGGGCCTGGCGGATGACCCGCTCCTGCGACGGGCCGTTCGGGGCGGTGAGCCCGCTGCTGGCGCCGTCCTGGTTGACCGCGCTGCCCCGCACGACGGCGAGGATCGGGTGGCCGAGGCGCTCGGCGTCGGAGAGGCGCTCGACGACGAGCATGCCGACGCCCTCGGACCAGCCGGTGCCGTCCGCGGCGCCCGCGAAGGACTTGCAGCGGCCGTCGGGGGCGAGGCCGCGCTGACGGGCGAACTCCACGAAGGTGCCCGGGGTCGCCATCACGGTCACACCGCCGGCGAGGGCGAGGTCGCACTCCCCCTGCCGCAGCGCCTGGACGGCGAGGTGCAGCGCGACGAGCGAGGAGGAGCAGGCGGTGTCGACGGTGACGGCCGGGCCCTCCAGGCCGAAGGTGTAGGCGACGCGGCCGGAGTGGACGCTGCCGGAGTTGCCGGTGCCGAGGTAGCCCTCGACGCCGGCGGGGACGTCCATCGCGCGGGAGACGTAGTCGTGGTACATGACCCCGGCGAAGACCGCGGCGCGGCTGCCGCGCAGGCGGGCCGGGTCGAGGCCGGCCGACTCGAAGGCCTCCCAGGACGCCTCCAGCAGGAGCCGCTGCTGCGGGTCCATGGCGAGGGCCTCGCGCGGGCTGATGCCGAAGAACGCCGGGTCGAAGTGGGCGGCGTCGTGCAGGAAGCCGCCGTGGCGGACGTAGGTGGCGCCGCTGCGGTCGGGGTCGGCGTCGTACAGGCCGGGCAGGTCCCAGCCGCGGTCGTCGGGGAACCCGCCGATCGCGTCGCCGCCCTGCGCGACGAGCCGCCAGAGGCTCTCGGGGTCGGTGACGCCGCCGGGGTACCGGCAGGACATGCCGACGATCGCGATGGGTGCGTTCCCGCGGGCCTCGAGCTCGCGCAGCCGGCGCTTGGTGTCGCGCAGGTCCGCCGAGGCGCGCCGCAGGTAGTCGAGGAACTCTGCCTCAGTGGGCATCAGACGGCCCCTAGTTCGTCGTCCAGGAAGGTGAAGAGCTCCTCGGCCGACGCGGTCTGCAGCGCCAGGTCGCCGCCGGCCGCCTCGGGCGTCGTCCACCGGGCGAGCAGGTCGCGCAGGCGGCTGCCGACCACGGCGCGGTGGGTGTCGTCGAGCGGGACCGCGTCCATGCTCGCCTCGATCCGGGTCAGCTCGCCGAGGATCGCGAAGGCGGAGACCGCCTTCTCGGCCGCGAGGGTCGAGGCGAGGTAGTCGGCGAGGGCGGCGCTCGTCGGCCGGTCGAAGATGAGCGTCGAGGGCAGCCGCAGGCCCGTGACGGCGTTGAGGCGGTTGCGGAACTCGACCGCCATGAGCGAGTCGAAGCCGAGCTCGAGGAAGCCGCGATCCTCGTCGATCGAGCGCATCGAGGCGAAGCCGAGCACCGCGGCGGCCTGGGTGCGCACGAGGTCGGCGAGCATCCGGGTGCGCTCGGGGCCGTCCAGCCCGGTGAGCGCGGCCCGCAGCGCGGCGGCCGGGTCGTCCGCCCCGCCCCGCGGCGCCGCCCCGGGGCCGGCGGTCGGGACGAGGGAGCGCAGCACGGGTGGTACCTCGGCCGCGCCGGCGTTCTTGAAGGCGGTCTGGTTCAGCCGCAGCGGGGCGAGGACCGGCTCGGGGCGGCCCAGCGCCTGCGAGAACAGCGCCAGGCCCTCGTCGGGCGCGAACGGGGTCAGGCCGCCGCGGGACATCCGGCGCGCGTCGGCGTCGGCGAGGTGGCCGGTCATGCCGCCGGCGCCCGCCCACGGGCCCCAGGCGATGGAGATGCCGGGCAGGCCGCGCGCCCGCCGGTAGTGGGCGAGCCCGTTGAGGAACGCGTTGCCGGCGGCGTAGTTGGACTGCCCGGGCCCGCCGAGGATGGCGGCCGCGGAGGAGAACAGCACGAAGGCGCGCAGCGGCAGGTGCTCGGTGACCCGGTGCAGGTTCCACGCGGCGTCGACCTTGGGCCGCAGCACGGTGTCGTACCGCTGCGGCGTCTGCGCGCTCAGCACGCCGTCGTCGAGCACGCCGGCCATGTGCACCACGCCGACGAGCGGGTGCCCCGCGACCGTCCGGGCCAGCTCGGCGTGGTCGGCGACGTCGCAGGCGGCCAGGTCCACGGATGCGCCGAGCGCTTCGAGCTCGGCCACCAGCGCGGCGGCGCCCGGGGCGTCGGGCCCGCTGCGGCTGAGCAGCAGCAGCCGGCGCGCGCCGTGGGCGGTGACGAGGTGGCGGGCCATGAGCCGGCCGAGCGCGCCGGTGGCCCCGGTGACGAGGACGGTGCCGTCGCCGAGCGCGGGCGGCTCGTCGGCGGGCGCCTCCACCGGGCGGCCGAGACGGGCCGCGTACACCTGCCCGGCCCGAATGGCGATCTGCGGCTCGCCGCCGGCGAGCGCGGCGGGCAGCGCGGCCTCGGACTCGGGGGCGTCGTCGAGGTCGGCGAGCACGATGCGGCCGGGGTTCTCCGACTGGGCCGAGCCGAGCATGCCCCAGAGCGCGGCGGCCGGCAGGTCCGTGACGGTGTCGCCGTCGGCGACGGGCACCGCGCCCCGGGTCACGACCGCGAGCACCCCGTCCTCGTCGGCGAGGAAGGCCTGGACCCGGGCGAGCATCTCGTGCACGCGCCGGTGCGTGTCGGCGACCGCGTCGTCGGCCGCGCCGGTGGCGGTGTGGATGACGGCGTCGGCGCGGGCGCCGGGCTCGGTGGGCACCGGGATCCACTCCGGGCGCAAGAGCGAGCGGCTGCCGGTCGACAGCTGCCCGGCCTTCACCGGGCGCAGGACGAGCTCGGCGACCGAGGCGACCGGGGCGCCGGTCGTGTCCGCCATGGCGATGGCGAGGCCGCCACCGTCCGACGGGGTGAGCCGCACGCGCAGCTCCGAGACGCCGGTCGCGTGGACCGCGACGCCGTTCCACGAGAACGGCAGGCCGGGCTCGGCGGGCGGCTCGTCGGAGGCGACGGCGGCGGGCGCGCCGAGGGCGTGCATCGCCGCGTCCATGAGCGCGGGGTGCAGGCCGAAGGCGCGGGCGTCGGCGACGACGGACGCGGGCAGAACGACCTCGGCGAAGACCTCCCGGCCGAGGCGCCAGGCGGCGCGCAGGGCCTGGAAGCTCGGCCCGTACTGGTAGCCCTGGGTCGCCAGCCGCGGGTAGATGTCGTCGACCACGAGCGCGTCGGCGCCGGCGGGCGGCCACTGTCCGGCGAGGTACGCGGGGGTGCCGGAGTCGGCGGTGAGCAGGCCGGTCGCGTGCCGCTGCCACTGCCGGGCCTCGGGGTCGTCGCCGGGCGCGTCGGGGCGCGAGTAGATCGCGACCGGGCGGCCGCCGGACGGGTCGGGCGCGCCGACGCGGGCCTGCAGGTCGACGCCGCCGGCCCGGGGCAGCACGAGCGGCTGCTCCAGCGTCAGGTCGGCCACCCGGGGCGCGCCGACGCGGCGGCCGCACCAGGAGGCCAGCTCGACGAAGGCGGTGCCGGGGATGAGGATCGTGTCCATGACGGCGTGGTCGGCCAGCCACGGGTGCGTGCGCAGCGAGATCCGGCCGGTGAACAGGGTGCCCTCGCCCTCCGGCAGCTCCGTGGCCGCGCCGAGGATCGGGTGGCCGGTGGAGTCCAGGCCGGTGGTGGTGATGTCGGCCGTGCCGTTCGGGGCGTCCTGCATCCAGTACCGCTCACGCTGGAACGCGTACGTCGGCAGGTCGACGCGGACGGCGCCGGTGCCCTCGAAGAGCCGAGGCCAGGCGACCGGGACGCCGGCCACGTGCAGCCGGCCGAGGGCGGCGAGCAGCTCCGGGGACTCGGGCCGGCCGGCCCGGCCCAGCGGCACGGCGAGGGCGTCGGCGTGCGGCACGAGCGCGCTGAGCACGGCGGCCGGGCCGAGCTCGACGAACGCGCGGGCGCCGAGGGAGTGCAGGCGGGCGACGGCGTCGGCGAAGCGGACGGTGTCGCGGACCTGGGTGACCCAGTAGTCGGCGTCGAACGCGGTGATCGGCGCGCCGGTGACGGTGGAGACGATCGGGATCCGCGGCGGGTGGAAGGTGATCGTGCGCAGCACCTCGCGGAACGGCTCCAGCATCGGCTCCATCAGCGCGCTGTGGAACGCGTGCGAGACCCGCAGCCGCTTGCCCGGCAGCGTGTCGATGAGCTCGGCCGGGCCGGACAGCACGATCGAGCCGGGGCCGTTGACCGCGGCCACCGAGACGCCGTCGGGCAGGTCCTCGACGGGCCCGGCCACGGACAGCATCGCGCCGCCGGCGGGCAGGTCCTGCATGAGCCGCGACCGGGTGTCGACGAGCAGGCACGCGTCGGGCAGGGAGAGCACGCCGGCGACGTGGGCGGCGCTGATCTCGCCGATGGAGTGCCCGGCGAGATGGTCGGGGCGCAGGCCCAGGTGCTCCAGGAGGCGGAACAGGGCCACCTCGAAGGCGAAGAGGGCGGCCTGGGTGTACCGCGTCTGGTCGAGCCCGTCCGCGTCGGCGTGCATGACGCTCGCGAGGGGCCGCGGCAGCAACTGGTCGAAGTGGACGCACACCGCGTCGAAGGCGGCGGCGAAGACGGGGTGCTCGCGGGCGAGCTCGGCGCCCATGCCGAGCCGCTGGGCGCCCTGGCCCGGGAACAGGAACGCGACGCCGGGCCGGGCGGCGGCCGTGCCGGTGGCGACGGCCGGGTGCTCGCGGCCGGCGGCGAGCGCGTCGAGCCCGTCGGCGAGGGTCTGCCGGTCGGGCGCGACGACGACGGCCCGGCGTTCGAGGGCGGCGCGGGCCACGGCCGAGGAGTAGGCGAGGTCGGCCGGGCGCAGGTCCGGGTGCTCGGCGACGAACGCGGACCAGCGGGCGGCCTGGGCCGTCAGCGAGGCGCCGTCGCGGGCCGAGAGCAGCACCGGCACCGGCGAGCCGGGGACCGGGCCGGCGGCGACGGGTTCGAGGACGTCCTCCTCGATGATGGTGTGGGCGTTGGTACCGCTGATGCCGAACGACGACACCGCCGCGCGCCGTGGCCGGGTCGCCTCCCAGGGCCGGGCCTCGGTCAGCAGGGACACCGCGCCGGCCGTCCAGTCGACGTGCGGCGTGGGCTCGTCGACGTGGAGGGTCTTGGGCAGCACCCCGTGCCGGATCGCCATGACCGTCTTGATGATGCCGGCGACGCCCGCGGCCGCCTGGGGATGACCGAGGTTGGATTTCACCGACCCGAGCCACAGGGGGCTCTCGCGGTCCTGGCCGTAGGTCGCCAGCAGCGCCTGGGCCTCGATCGGGTCGCCGAGGACCGTGCCGGTGCCGTGCGCCTCGACCAGGTCGACGTCGTCGGTGCCGAGCCCGGCCGCGGCGAGCGCGGCCCGGATGACCCGCTGCTGCGACGGCCCGTTCGGGGCGGTGAGCCCGTTCGAGGCGCCGTCCTGGTTCACCGCGGAGCCGCGCACGATCGCCAGGACCTGCCGGCCGTCGCGCCGGGCGGCGCTGAGCCGCTGGACGAGGAGCAGGCCGACGCCCTCCGACCAGCCGGTGCCGTCGGCGCTCGCGGCGAAGGCCTTGCAGCGCCCGTCGCCGGCGAGGCCGCCCTGGCGGGAGAACTCGGCGAACGTGTTCGGGGTGGCCAGCACGGCGACGCCGCCGGCGATCGCGAGCTCGCACTCGCCGTTGCGCAGGGCCTGGGCCGCCAGGTGCAGGGCGACCAGCGACGACGAGCACGCGGTGTCGACGGTGACGGCGGGGCCCTCGAGGCCGAAGGCGTAGGCGACGCGGCCGGAGATGACGCTGCCGGAGCCGCCGGTCATCAGGTAGCCCTCGACGCCCTCGGGCACCTGGGTCAGGCCGCTGCCGTAGCCGGATCCGGACGCGCCGACGAAGACGCCGACCTGGCGGCCGCGCACGCCGTGCGCGTCGATGCCGGCCCGCTCGAAGACCTCCCAGGCCGCCTCGAGCAGCAGCCGCTGCTGCGGGTCCATGGCGAGGGCCTCGCGCGGGGAGATGCCGAAGAACGCGGCGTCGAAGCCGGCCACGTCGTCGAGGAAGCCGCCCGCGCCGTCGGCCGCGGCCCACCCCCGGTCGGCCGGGAAGGCCCCGATCGCGTCGACGCCGTCGGCGACGATCCGCCAGAGGTCCTCGGGGCTGGTGATGCCGCCGGGGTAGCGGCACGCCATGCCGACGATCGCGATCGGGTCATCCGCCGGGGACGCCGACGGGTCCGGCCCGGCCACCGCGCTCGCGCCGCCGAAGACCCGCTCGTGCAGGTGCTCGGCGAGCACGATCGGCGTCGGGTAGTCGAAGACCAGCGTGGACGGCAGCCGCAGGCCGGTGACGTCGTTGAGCTTGTTGCGGAACTCGACCGCGGTGAGCGAGTCGAAGCCGAGCTCCTTGAACGGCCGGTCCCGCAGGTCCTCGCCGACGCCGTGGCCGAGCACGACCGCGGTCTGGGCGCCGACCAGGTCCAGCAGCGCCCGCCGCTGCTCGTCCGCGCCGAGCGCCGACAGGTGGGCCAGCGACGAGGGGATCGCCCCGCCGGGCGCGCCGGCCGAGTCCTGCTCGGCGGCCTCGGTGAGCGCCAGCACGGCCGGCAGGTCGGCGAGCAGCGGGCTGGGGCGGGACAGGCTGAACGAGGGGTAGAAGCGCGACCAGTCGACGTCGGCGACGGTCATGCACGCGTGCGGCCGCTGCAGCACCCGGTCCAGGGCCGCGAGCAGGCGCTCGGGCGGCACCGGGGGCACGCCGAGGCGCTGCATCGCCTGCGCGGCCGGGGTCTTGGCGGCCATGCCGTCGCGGCCGCCCCAGGCCGTCCACGCGACCGCGGTGCCGGCCAGCCCGCGGGCTCGGCGGTGCTGGGCCAGCGCGTCGAGGACCGAGTTCGAGGCGCCGTACGCGCACTGCCCCGCGCTGCCCCAGATCGCCGAGATCGAGGAGTAGAGCACGAACGCGTCCAGCGGCCGGTCCCCGACGGCCGCGTCGAGGTGCAGGGCGCCGAGCACCTTCGCGGCGGTGACGGCGGCGAAGTCGGCGAGGGTGGTGTCGCTCATCGCGGCGAGCTGGTCGACGCCGGCCGCGTGCACGATCGCGGTCAGGCCGGGCAGCCCGGCGACGAGGGCGGCGACGGCGTCGCGGTCGGTCACGTCGCAGGCGACGACCTCGACCCCCGCCTCCCGCGCGAGCTCGGCGGCGCCCGGCGCCTCGGCCCCGCGCCGGCTGACGAGCACGACCCGTTCGGCGCCACGATCCAGCAGCCAATGCGCCAGTTGTGCGCCCAGCGCCCCGGTGCCGCCCGTGACGAGCACGGTGCCCGAGGGCTGCCAGGGACGTTCGGCGGCCCCGCCGGGCGGGGCGGGCAGCAGCCGCCGCCCGTAGGCGCCCGAGCCGCGCAGCGCGACCTGGTCCTCCCCGCCGGCCAGGATTGCCGGGAGGCGCCGCAGGCCGTGCCGGTCGATGGTCGCGGGGAGGTCGACGAGCCCGCCCCACCACTGCGGGTATTCGAGGGCGGCGGCCCGGCCGAGACCCCAGACGAGCGCCTGGAGCGGGTGCTCGACGGGGTCGGCGGGCCCGACGGAGACGGCACCGGAGGTGAGGCACCACAGGCGGGCCGTGCTGCCGATGTCGTCGAGGGCCTGGGTGAGCACGAGCGCGGCCGCGGAGCCGATCGAGCTGCCGGGGAGCCCGTCGACGGGACGGTCCTGGCCGGCGGTGACCAGGATGACGCCGGCCGCACCCGTCACCTTCGCCGCGAGCCGGGCGCGATCGAGATCCTCTTCGCCGTATTCGAGCGCCACGGCCCCGTCGAGCGTGGCGAGCAGGTCGGCGATCCACTGTGGAGCGTCGGTGCGCGGGACCAGGACCAGCCAGGGCCCGCTCGGCGCCGGGCGCTCGGGGACCTCGAAGGGCTTCCATTTGATGAGGTACGACCACGCGTCGAGCTCGGAGCGCTCGCTGCGGCTGCGGCGCCAGCGGTCCAGGACGGGCAGCGCCGACTCCAGCGACTCCAGCTCCGGGCCGGTGGCGAGCTGCTGGACCTCGCCACGCTCGACGGCGGCCCAGAACTCGCCGTCGCCGCCGGTCGCCGGCGGCGGCCCGGGCCGCGGCCAGAACCGCTGCTCGGCGAACGCGTAGGTGGGCAGCGGGACGCGGCGCGCGCCGGTGCCGGCGAACAGCGCGGCCCAGTCGACGGTGCGGCCCCGCACGTGCAGCTGGGCCAGGGCGGTGAGGGCGGCGTGCGGCTCGGGCCGGTCGCGGCGCAGGACGGGCACGACGAGGACCTCGCCGGGGCGCTCCCCCAGCGTGTTCTCGGCCATCGGGGCGAGGACGCCGTCCGGGCCCAGCTCGACCAGCGCGGTCACGCCGAGGTCGGCGAGGGCGGTGACGGCGTCGGCGAAGCGGACGGCGCGCCGGACGTTGCCCACCCAGTAGGCGGCGTCGAACTCGGTCACCGGCGCGCCGGTGACCGTCGACATGAACGGCACCGCCGGCGGGTTGAACGTGAGCCCGGCCGCGATCCGGCCGAACTCGTCCAGCATCGGGTCCATGAGCGGGCTGTGCGAGGCGGTGCTGATGCGCAGCAGCTTGGTGCGGGCCTCGCGGGCGGCCCAGAGCGCCTTGACCTCCGCGACCGGGCCGGCCTCCCCGGAGACGACCACGGCGGCCGGGCCGTTGACCGCGGCGATGACGACGCGGCCGCCGAACGGCTCCAGCGTCGGGGCGACGTCGGCCTCGGGGGCGCCGATCGCGAGCATCGCGCCACCGCCGGGCAGCTGCTCCATGAGCCGGCCGCGGGCGGCGACGAGCACGCAGGCGTCGGCGAGGGACAGCACGCCGGCGACGTGGGCGGCGGCGATCTCGCCGAAGGAGTGCCCGACGACGTGGTCCGGCCGCAGGCCCCAGCCGCGCACCAACGCGGCGAGGGCGACCTCGACGGCGAAGAGCGCGGCCTGGGTGTAGCGGGTGCGGTCGAGCAGCTGCGCCTCGGGGGTGCCCTCCGCGGCGAAGACGACGGGCTTGAGGGGCTGGGGCAGGTGCGGGTCGAGCAGCGCGCAGACCTCGTCCAGGGCGCGGTCGAACGCCGGGTACGCGGCGGCCAGTTCGCGGCCCATGCCGGGGCGCTGGCCGCCCTGGCCCGAGAACATGAACGCCAGGGGGGCCGTGGTGGCGCCGGCGGTACCGTTGCCGGACACGACGTCCGCGGAGGGCTCCCCGGCGGCGAGTTCGCCGAGGGCGCGCAGGGCGTCCGCGCGGTCGCCCGCGAGCACGACGGCCCGGTGCTCGAACGTGGAGCGGGACACGACCGCGGACAGGCCGGTGTCGGCGAGGCGCCGCGACTCGTCCGTGCCCAGCCAGCCGGCCAGCTTGCGGGCCTGGCGGGCGACGCCCTCGTGGTCGCGGGCCGACAGCACGATCGGCACCAGCGGGGGCTCGACGCCGTCCGCGTCCCCGGCCGCGTCCTCGGTTGCCGCGGCCGGGGCCTCTTCGAGCAGGACGTGGGCGTTGGTGCCGCTCATGCCGAACGAGGAGACGCCGGCGCGGCGGGGCTCGTCGCGGCGCGGCCACGCCTCGGCCCGCAGCGGCAGCGCGAGCGCGCCGGTGGACCAGTCGATGTCGGGCGACGGCTCGTCGACGTTGAGCAGCTTCGGGAAGAGCCCGTTGCGCATCGACATGACGGTCTTGATGACGCCCGCGACGCCCGCCGCCGCCTGGCAGTGGCCGATGTTCGACTTCACCGAGCCGACCCGCAGCGGCCGGTCGGCGGGGCGGGACTGCCCGTAGGTGGCCAGCAGCGCCTGCGCCTCGATGGTGTCGCCGAGGGGCGTGCCGGAGCCATGGGTCTCGACGATGTCGATCTGGTGCGGCGAGAGCTGGGCGTTGGTGAGCGCCTGGAGGATGACGCGCTGCTGCGACGGGCCGTTCGGGGCCGTGAGGCCGTTGGAGGCGCCGTCCTGGTTGACCGCGCTGCCGCGCACGACGGCGAGGATCGGGTGGCCGTTGCGCTGCGCGTCGGAGAGCCGCTCCAGCAGCAGCACGCCGGCGCCCTCGCCCCAGCCGGTGCCGTCGGCGCCGGCGGCGAACGGCTTGCACCGGCCGTCCGGGGCCAGGCCGCGCTGGCGGCTGAAGCCGATGAACGCGGCCGGGCTGCACATGATGGTCGAGCCGCCGGTGAGCGCCAGCGTGCACTCGCCGTTGCGCAGCGCCTGGGTGGCCAGGTGCAGGGCGACGAGCGACGACGAGCACGCGGTGTCGACGGTGACGGCCGGGCCCTCGAGGCCGAGCGCGTAGGAGATGCGGCCGGAGACGACGCTGGCCGCGGTACCGGTGATGATGTAGCCCTCGGTGCTGTCGGGCGACTGCTGCAGGACGGTGACGTAGTCCTGGCCCGAGGTGGCGACGAAGACGCCGATCTGGTGGCCGCGCAGCCCCGCGGGGTCGATGCCCGCGTGCTCGATCGCCTCCCAGGAGGTCTGCAGGAGCATCCGCTGCTGCGGGTCCATGCCCAGCGCCTCGCGCGGGGAGATGCCGAAGAAGGCGGCGTCGAACCGGTCGGCGGAGTCGACGAACCCGCCCTCGGCCACGTAGGAGGTGCCGGGGTGGTCGGGGTCGGGGTGGTACAGGTGCTCCAGGTCCCAGCCCCGGTCATCCGGGAACTCGGCGATGGCGTCGGTGCCGCTCGACACGAGCCGCCACAGGTCCTCGGGACCGCGGACCCCGCCCGGGAAGCGGCAGGCGATGCCGACGATGGCGATCGGTTCGCGGCTGCCGGCCTCGACGTCTCGCAGCCGCTGTTTGGTCGCAGCCAGGTCCGCCGTGACCAATTTCAGATAGTCCCGCAGCGCTTCTTCAGTTGCCATCAACGCACCTTCTACGAGCGTCTCCGCATTGCGACGAAAGTATTTGACGGCGAAACCGCGTCACAACCCCTAGCCGCCCCTACTGCGGCCCCATCAGCGCCCGAGCTGGCGGTTGATGAAGTCGAACAACTCGTCGTCGGTCGCATTCTGCAATTGCTCCGGCTCATTGTTCGTTTCCGAAACAGCGCGCGTGTCGCTCCATTTCGAAATAAAGGCCTGCATTTGTACGAGCAGTTTCTGCTTCGTCAGCGGGTCGGCGGCGCCACCGGCGAAGACGGCCTCGACCCGCTCCAGCGCGGTCAGGACCGGCTCGGTCACCGCCTCCGGACCGGCGATGAGCAGGCCCCGCAGGTGCTGGGCGAGCGCGAGCGGCGTCGGGTAGTCGAACACGACGCTCGCGCCGAGCTCGACCCCGGTGTCGGCGCGCAGCCGGTTGCGCAGCTCGACGGCGGTCATCGAGTCGAACCCGGCCTCGCGGAACGCCCGGGTCGCGGTGAAGTCGCCGTCGCCCTGGTGCCCCAGCACGGCGGCGGCCCGGCCGATGACGAGCTGGACGAGGTGCGCGTCCTGCTCGGCGACGGGCAGCGGGGTGAGGCGCTCCCGCAGCCGGTTGGCCACGTCGTCGCGCACGGCCGCGTCGGCCTCGGCCGCGGCCCGCCGCAGCTGCTGGACCTCCGGCAGGTCGTCGATCAGCGCCCAGGGCCCGACGTTCGCCACGATCCGGTCCCAGTGGATGTCGGCCACGATCGCCCGCGCGCCGCCCTGGGCGAGGACGTCGCCGAGCGCGGGCAGCCGCGAGCCGTCCCAGGTGTCCCAGGCGATCGCCGTGGCCGCGGTGCCGTCGGCCGCGGCGCGCTCGGCCACGGCCCCCAGGTAGGCGTCGGCGACCGCCTGGGCGGCCCCTTCGCCGGCGCCCCAGATCCCCGCCATCGAGGTGAACAGGGCGAGGGTCTGCAGCGGCCGGCCGGCGACGGCCTTGCGGAGCTGGTCGATGGGGCCGGTGGCCGCCTGGACCCCGGCGGCGAGGGCCGCGACGGTGAGCTCGGCGAGCGGGGTGGCGGGGGCGCGCCCGGCGATGTGGAACGCGGCCGTGATCGGCTCGGCGGCGTCCTCGATGCCGACGACCCGGGCTCCCCGGTCGGTGAGCCAGCGGGTGGTCTGCTCGGCGAGGGCACCGGTGGCGCCGGTGACGAGGGTGGTGTCGCGCGGCTCGTACGTGCCCGTCGCCGTGGTCTCGGCGGTGCGGGTCAACCGTCGCGTGTGGACGGTGCCGGGCCGGATCGCGGTGTGCTCCCGGTCCGAGGTGAGGGTCCGGGCGAGCCGGGCGATGGCCTCGGCATCGAGCTCGCCGGGCAGGTCGATGAGGCCGCGGTAGCGGTGCGGCTGTTCGACGGCGGCGACGTGACCGAGGCCCCAGGTGGTGGCCTGGTCGGCGTCGGGTGCCCGGTCGCCGGGGCCGGTCTGGACGGCCTGCCGGGTGCAGAGCCAGACGGCGACGGGCCGCTGGAGGAGTTCGAGGTTGGCGGCGAGGCCCCGGGTCAGGTTGGGGTAGTCGGGGTGGGTCGCGGTGTCGAGCGCGAGGAGGGAGACGACGGCGGTCGGCTCGAAGTCACCGAGCGCGGCTTCGAGGTCGGTCGTGGTCTCGGCCGCGGCGCCGTGCTCCCGCAGGCCCTTGGCGACCTGCTCGGCCGTGTCGGTGGTGGCCGCGGTGTGCACGAGCAGCCAGCGGTGCCCGGTGGCGTCGGCGTGCTCGACCTCGTGCACGACCGGCCAGGTGATGTCGTAGCGCCACTGCCTCGTCTGTTCGCGGCTGCGCATCCGGTCCAGCGCGGGCAGGACCTCCCGGAGCGGCTGGTCGGCGTCGAGGCCCTGCAGCAGCTGCCAGAGACCGTCGTCGGCGCCGACGGGCTTGACGGTGGGCCAGAACCGCTGGTGCTGGAACGGGTACGTGGGCAGCTCCGGCAGCCGCTCGCCCGGCTTGAGGATCCGCTCCCACGGCATCGCGACGCCGTGCGCGTGCAGGCGCCCCAGTGCCTCGGCGATGGTCGACCCGGCCCGCATGACCGGGACGGCGACGACCTCGTCGGCGTCGAGCATCGGGGTCAGCACCGCGTCCGGCCCGATCTCCAGGAACGTGTCCGCCCCCTGCCCCCGCACGAACGTGACCGCGTCGGCGAACCGCACCGTGTCCCGGGCGTGCCGCACCCAGTACTCGGCGTCGAACTCCGTGATCAGCTCGCCGGTCACCGTGGACACGATCGGAATTCGCGGAGGCTGGAAGGTGATGGTCCGCAGGACATCGGCGAACTCGTCGAGCATCGGGTCCATCAGCGCCGAGTGGAACGCGTGCGAGACCGTCAGCCGCTTGGTCCGGAACGGCAGCTCCAAGGCGTCGATCACCTCGGCCGGCCCGGACAGCACGATCGACTCCGGCCCGTTCACCGCCGCTACCGACACCCCCTCCGGCAGCGAATCAGGATGCCCACCGACCGCGAGCATCGCCCCACCGGCGGGCAGCGCCTGCATGAGCCGCCCACGCGCCGACACCAGCCGGCACGCGTCTTCGAGGGACAGTACCCCGGCCACATACGCCGCCGCGATCTCGCCGACCGAGTGCCCCATCATCCACGCGACCGGGACACCCCACGACCGCAGCAACTCCGCCGTCGCGATCTCGACCACGAACAGCGCCGCCTGCGTGAACACCGTCTGCGTCAACCGCTCACCATCGGCGAACATCACCGACAGCAAGCCCTCCGGCAACAGCGCACACGCACGATCGACCACCTCGGCGAACACCGGGAACGCCTCATACAGCTCGCGGCCCATCCCGGCCCGCTGCGCCCCCTGGCCCGAGAACATCCAGACCAGCCCGGCGCGCTCGCCGGATCTGGTCCCCTCGATCGATCGCAGCCCGGTCACGAGCTCGGCCCGGTCGCGGCCCGTGACCGCCGCCCGGGCACCCAGGTGCGAACGGTGGACCGCCAGCTCCCAGGCCGGGTCGGCACCGGAGGTCTCGGCCCAGTCGGCGAGCTGCGCGGCCCGGGCCTTCAGCCCGGCGGCGTCCGGCGCCGAGACCAGCCACACGCCCTCGACGGTTCCGCCCGTCGGAGCCGGCACCTCGGCCACGGCCGGGGCCGGGGGCGCCTCCAGGATGGTGTGCGCGTTGGTGCCCGAGATGCCGAACGACGACACCGCGGCGCGGCGCGGGCGACCGTGCTCCGGCCACGCCCGCGACTCCCGCAGCACCGACACCGCCCCGGCCGACCAGTCCACGTGCGGGGTCGGCTCGTCGGCGTGGAGCGTCTTGGGCAGCACGCCGTGCTCCAGAGCCTTCACCATCTTGATGACCCCGGCGACACCGGCCGCGGCCTGGGTGTGGCCGATGTTCGACTTCACCGACCCGATCCACAACGGCTCCCCACGGTCCCGGCCGTAGGTGGCGATCAGCGCCTGAGCCTCGATCGGGTCACCGAGCCTCGTGCCGGTGCCGTGGGCCTCGACGGCGTCGATGTCGTGCGGTTCGAGGCCGGCGTTGGCGAGCGCCTGGCGGATGACCCGCTGCTGCGCCGGGCCGTTCGGGGCCGTCAGACCGTTCGAGGCGCCGTCCTGGTTGACCGCGGAGCCGGCCACCACCGCGAGGATCGGGTGCCCGTTGCGCCGCGCGTCCGACAGGCGTTCCACGAGCAGGACGCCGACGCCCTCGCCCCAGCCGGTGCCGTCCGCGCCCGCGCCGAAGGACTTGCAGCGCCCGTCGCCGGCGAGGCCGCCCTGCGCATCGAACTCCAGGAACGCCCCCGGCGTCGACATCACCGTCACACCACCGGCCAGAGCCAGGTCGCACTCCCCGGTCCGCAGCGCCTGCGCCGCCAGGTGCAGCCCCACCAGCGACGACGAACACGCGGTGTCCACCGTGACCGCCGGGCCCTGCAGCCCGAACCAGTACGCCAGCCGCCCCGACACCACCGACGCCGAGTTCCCCGTCGCCTGATAGCCACCGACCTCGGCCCCGGCACCCAGCAGCAGCGTCCCGTAGTCCTGGCCGTTCGTCCCCATGAACACACCGGTCAGCGAACCCTTGAGCCCGTCCACCGGCACCCCGGCGCCCTCGAACACCTCCCAGCAGACCTCCAGCAGCAACCGCTGCTGCGGATCCAAAGCCAGGGCCTCGCGCGGCGAGATGCCGAAGAACCCGGCATCGAAGCCGGTCGCGCCGTCGAGGAATCCGCCGACCCGGGCGAAGTCGCCGCCCAGCGACTCCCAGCCGCGGTCGACGGGGAACCCGCCCATGGCGTCGCGGCCGGTGTCGACGAGGTTCCACAGGTCGTCGGCGGTGTTGACGCCGCCCGGGAAGCGGCAGCCCATGCCGACGATGACGATCGGGTCGCCGTCCGTCTCGGCCTGGGCGCGCACCCGGACGGTGTCGTCGGCGTCGCCGGCGAGGAAGTCGGCCAGCTCCGCGACCGACGGGTGGTCGAACACGACCGTCGAGGACAGCTCCACCCCGCACAACCGCGCCAACCGGTCCCGCAGCTCCACCGCGGCCAGCGAATCGAACCCCAACTCCCGGAACGGCCGCCGAACCCCCACCCCATCCACCCCGGCATGCCCCAGCACCGCCGCGACCTCACGCCGGACCACACCCACCAACTCGTCCCGCGACCGCCGCACCACCACCGCCGACGACACCGGCGCCTCGACCGGCGCCACCACGTCGAACAGGCCGCCGGCGCCGACCGAGCGGAAGACCCCGGCGAGCACGCGCCAGTCGGCGTCGACGACGGTCACGTTGGTGAGGTCGTGCTCGATGGCGTGGCCGAGGGCGGCGACGGCGGTGTCCGGGTGCATGGCGGTCAGGCCGCGGCGGGCCAGGTGCTGGCGGGTCTCGGCGTCGGCCATGCCCTCGTCGGCCCAGGGGCCCCACGCGATGCAGGTGCCGGCCAGGCCACGGTGGCGCCGGTGCTGGGCGAGCGCGTCGAGGTAGGCGTTGGCGGCGCTGTAGGCGGCCTGCCCGGCGCCGCCCCAGACGCCGGCGATCGAGCCGAAGAGGATGAACGCGTCCAGGGGGGTGTCGCCGAGCAGCTCGTCCAGGTGGGCGGCGCCGGCGGCCTTGGCGGCCATGGCCGCGCGGACGGCCTCGGCGTCGGTGTCGAGCAGCGCCTCGGCGTGGCTGACGCCGGCGGCGTGGACGACGACGGACAGGGGCGGCCGGTCGGCGAGCCCGGCGAGCAGGTCGGCGACGGCGTCGCGCCGGCTGATGTCACAGGCGGCGAAGGTGACGGCGGCGCCCAGGGCCGTGAGCTCGTCGCGCAGCTCGGCGGCGCCGGGGGCGTGCTCGCCGCGGCGGCTGGTCAGCACGAGGTGCTCCGCGCCGTGCTCGGCGGCCCAGCGGGCGACCCGGGCGCCCAGGCCGCCGGTTCCGCCGGTGATGAGGACCGTGCCGCTGGGCCGCCAGTGCTCGCGGACGACCGGTCCGGCGGTGATCGGGGCCGGGACGAGGCGCGGCTCGAGGAGTCCGGAGGGCCGCACGGCGATCTGGCCGGCGCGCCGGTCGGCGGCGATCGCGGCGCCCACGAGTGCCGCCGCCCGCTCGTCGAGGTCGGGCCGCACGTCGATGAGGCCGCCCCACAGCGCCGGGTGCTCCAGGCCGACGGCGCGGCCGAGCCCCCAGACGGCCGCCGCCTCGGGGTCCACGGCGTGGTCGTCGGGGCCGGTGGCGACGGCCTGCTCGGTCACGCACCACACCGGCGCCTGGAGGCCGGCCCGGTGCAGGGCCTGGATCAGGGTGAGGACGCCGTCGAGGCCGAGGAGGCACACGACACCGGCGAGGGGCTCCGCGCCGAGGTCGACCGCCGGGCCGAGGACCAGGCGCGTCACGTCGGCCCCCTGCGCGGCGAGGGCGCCGGCGATCGCGTCACCGTGGCCCGGCGACGGCTCGACCACCAGCCAGCGGCCGCTCAGGGTGGCGGACGGCGGGGTGGGCCGCGGCGTCCACTCGACGCGGTAGGACCACGAGTCCAGGGTCTTGCCCCGGCCGCGGGCGTGCCGCCAGGAGGAGAGCGCGGGCACGAGCGTGTCGAGCGAGGCCCGGGTGTGCTCGCCGAGCTGCGCGACGAGCTCGCCGATGTCGGCGCGGTCGACGGCGGACCAGAAGGAGGCGTCCTCGACGGCGACGGGCTTCGGGGCGGGCTCGGGCCAGAACCGTTGCCGCTGGAAGGCGTAGTTCGGCAGTCCGACGAGCCGCCCGCCGGTGAAGGTGGTGCTCCAGTCGATGTCGACCCCGGCGACGAACAGCTCGGCGACGGCCCGCAGCAGCGTCTCGGGCTCGTCGCGGTTGCGCCGCAGCGAGGTCACCACGACGGCGTCCTGTCCGTGCAGGTGCGGGGCGAGGATGGCGTCGGGCCCGACCTCGACGAAGGTGTCGACCCCTTCGGCGCGCATCGCGGCCACATTGTCGGCGAACAACACCGTCCCACGCACATGCCGAACCCAATAGTCCGCGTCGAACTCCGTGATCAGCCCACCGGTCACGTTCGAGACGATCGGAATCTGCGGCGGATGGAACGTGACCGTGTCGAGGACCGCGCGGAACTCGGCCAGCATCGGCTCCATCAACGCGCTGTGGAACGCATGCGACACCCGCAGCCGGCTCGTCCGCACCCCCGGGAACTCCGGCAGCAGCTCGGCAGGACCGGACAGCACCCACGCGTTCGGCCCATTGATCGCGGCAATCGAGACGCCCTCAGGCACGTTCTCGACCGGAGCCCCGACCGCGAGCATCCCGCCACCCGGCGGCAACGCCTGCATCAACCGAGCCCGGGCCGCCACCACCCTGCACGCATCTTCCAGGGACCACACCCCGGCCACGTAGGCCGCGACCAGCTCACCGATCGAATGCCCGCCGACCACCGACGGACGCAGACCCCACGCCTGCAACTGCTCGTACAGGGCCACCTCGATGGCGAACAGCGCCGGCTGGGTGATCTCGGTTTCGTCGATCCGCTCGTCCGGGAGGTCGCCGAAGTGGGAGCGAACCTCGGCATGGACCCGGTTGAACACCGGGAAGTCCAGACCGGCACCCATCCCCGCCCGCTGCGCGCCCTGACCCGAGAACAGCACCCCGACCCGGCGGGCCGTGGCGACACCCGCCACCGTCTCACTCGGCAGCAGCACCATGCGGTGGTCGAACCGGGCCCGGGACAACAACGAACGACCCGTGTCCGCCCCCGGGGTCAGACGCTCGGCATACGCCCGAGCCGCCTCCGCCGAGCGCGCCGACACGACGAGCGGCACCAGGGAGGAGGACTCGACCGGCTCGGGTGCGGGCTCCTCGAACGCTTCCAGGATCACGTGGGCGTTGGTGCCGCTGATCCCGAACGAGGAGATACCGGCGCGGCGCGGGTGGCCGTTGCGCTGCCACGGCTGGGGCTCGGTGAGCAGGGACACGGCCCCGGCCGACCAGTCGACGTGCGGGGTGGGTTCGTCCACGTGGAGGGTCCGCGGCAGCTCGCCGTGGCGCATGGCGAGGATCATCTTGATGATGCCCGCGGCACCGGCGGCGGCCTGGGTGTGGCCGATGTTCGACTTGATGGAGCCGAGCCAGAGCGGCTTTTCGCGGTCCTGGCCGTAGGTGGCCAGGAGGGCCTGGGCCTCGATCGGGTCGCCGAGCGTGGTGCCGGTGCCGTGCGCCTCGACCGCGTCCACGTCGGACGGCTTGAGGCCGGCGCCGGCGAGGGCCTGGCGGATGACCCGCTGCTGCGAGGGGCCGTTCGGGGCCGTCAGCCCGTTCGACGCGCCGTCCTGGTTGACCGCGCTCCCCCGCACGACGGCGAGGACCGGGTGCCCGTTGCGCCGCGCGTCCGACAGACGCTCCACCAGCAGCACGCCGACGCCCTCGGACCAGCCCGTGCCGTCCGCGGCGCCCGCGAACGACTTGCAGCGCCCGTCCTCGGACAGCCCGCGCTGCTTCGTGAACTCCACGAACGCGCCGGGCGTGGCCATGACCGTCACGCCGCCGGCGAGGGCGAGGTCGCACTCCCCCTGGCGCAGCGCCTGCGCGGCCAGGTGCAGGGCGACCAGCGAGGACGAGCACGCGGTGTCGACGGTGACGGCGGGACCTTCGAAGCCGAAGGTGTACGCCACCCGGCCGGACACCACGCTGCCGGAGTTGCCGGTGCCCAGGTACCCCTCGACGCTGGACTGGGCGTCGACGAGCTGGTTGACGTAGTCGTGGTACATCACGCCCGCGAACACCCCGGTGCGGGAGCCGCGCAGGCCGGCCGGGTCGAGCCCGGCGGACTCGAAGACCTCCCACGAGGTCTCGAGCAGCAGCCGCTGCTGCGGATCCATGGCGAGCGCCTCGCGCGGGCTGATGCCGAAGAACTCGGCGTCGAACAGGGCCGCGTCGTAGAGGAAGCCGCCGCGACCCGTGGAGCTGCCACCGTCGCGCAGGAACTCCAGGTCCCAGCCACGGTCGGCCGGGAACGCGCCGATGCCGTCGCCGCCGGTGCGCAGCAGGTTCCAGAGGCCCTCGGGGTCCTGGACGCCGCCCGGGTAGCGGCAGGCCATGCCGATGATCACGATCGGGTCGTCGTCCACCTTCGTCCGGATGGCGGCGACGGGCCCGGCCTCGGCCCCGGCGATCTGGTCGAACACGAACCCGGCCAGCAGCAGCGGGTTCGGGTAGTCGAACACCACCGTCGCCGGCAGCTGGAGCCCAGTCGCGGTCATCAGCCGGTTGCGCAGGTCGATCGCGGCCAAAGAATCGAACCCGACATCCCGGAACGCCCGGTCCAGCACCACCTGCTCCGGACCCGCATACCCCAGCACCGCCCCCACATGCCCCCGGACCAGCCCCACGACCACCGCACGAGCCTCGTCCCGCGACATCCCCGCCAGCCGGGCCGCGAAACCACCACCCACACCCGCCGACACCGCCCGCCGCGCCGAACGCCCGACCAGCGGCCGCAACACATCCGGCACCACGACCAGATCCCGCAGCGCCGCCATGTCGAACCGCGCCGCGACCACCAACTCCGCGGTTGAGCGCAGGGCCGCGCCGAGCAGTTCGAGGCCGGAGTCGACGTCCAGGGCGGACGCCTTGGAGCGTGCGAGGTCGGCGCCCATGCCGAGGTCCCACTGCCCCCAGGCGATCGACTGCGCGGGGAGCCCGAGCGCGCGCCGGTGGGCGGCGAGCCCGTCGAGGAACGTGTTGCCCGCGGCGTACGCGGCCTGGCCGGGGTTGCCCACGATGCCGGCGAGGGAGGAGAACAGCACGAACATGCGCAGCGGACGGTCGAGGGTCGCCTCGTGCAGCCACCACGCGCCCGCGACCTTCGGGGCGAGCACCCGGTTGAGCCGCTCGGGGGTCAGGCCCGTGAACACCCCGTCGTCCAGGACGCCGGCGGCGTGCACGACACCGACGAGGTCCGGGATTCCGGCGACCAGTTCCCGTACCGCATCCCGATCCGTGACATCGCAGGCGACGACCCGGGCGCCGGGCACCTCGCCGCCGCGCCGGCCGACGAGCACCACCTCGGCGACGCCGCACACGTCCACCAGCCAGCGGGCCACGACCCGGCCCAGCGCACCCAGGCCGCCCGTGACCAGCACCGTGCCGCCGGCGAGGTCCACGGCACCGGACGGCGTCGAGGACCGCACGAGGCCCGGCACGAGCACCGCGCCGTCGCGGACCGTGGCCTCGGCGATGCCGGCCGCGACCACGCCACCGAGCAGCTCCGGCGACGCGTCGCCGCGGACGAGGACGATCTGCCCCGGGTGCTCCGCGGCCGCCACGCGCAGCAGACCCCACACGGCGGCCGCGCCGAGGTCATCCGGCTCCGCGACGACGACCAGGCGGCCCGGCTCGGCCAGCACCCGGCCCGCGACCGACAGCGCCTCGCCGACCAGCGCCGGCACCGCGTCGGGGACGGTACCGTCCGTCGTCGGCACCCGCCAGACGGTGACGTCCTGCGGCAGCGGCGCCGGGGTGACCTGGCGCGGCTGCCAGTCCAGCTCGTACAGCGGGCGCCGCGCGGAGCCGCCGGCCGCGAGCTCGCGCAGCACCACCCGGTCGATGGAGACGACGGGCCGCCCGGACTCGTCGATGCCGGCGATCTCGAAGCCGGTCTCGGCGTCGCCGCGGACCCGGACCCGCAGGAGCGCGGCCCCCGACGCGTGCACCCGGACGCCGCCGAAGACGAACGGCAGCCCGGCGGCGGGGTCGAGGAACCCGATCGGGTGCAGGGCCGCGTCCAGCAGGGCGGGATGGATCCCGTAGGAGCCGGCCGCGTCCGCCGCCGGGCCGTGCAGGGCGATCTCGGCGTAGATCTCGCCGACCGCGCCGCGCCACGCCCGCCGGAGCCCCTGGAAGACGGGTCCGTAAGTGACCGTGCCGGGCTCGTACCAGTCCCCGCCCGCGATCTCGGTCGCGTCGGCGGGCGGCCAGGCGAAGGAAGCGCCCGGGTGTTCCGAGCCGCCGAGGGTGCCCTCGGCGTGGCGGGTCCACTCGTCGCCGTCGTCCTGGCGGGAGTACACCGTGACGGTCTCGGCCACGTGGATCTGCACCGTGACCCCGCCGGTCGGCGGCAGGACCAGCGGCGCGAGGAGCGTCAGCTCGTCGAGGACGGCCGCGCCGACCTCGTCCCCGGCCCGCACCACCATCTCGACCAGCGCGGCGCCGGGCAGGACGACGGCGCCGCCGACGGTGTGGTCGGCGAGCCAGGGGTGGGTGGCGAGCGACAGGCGGCCGGTCACGATCACGTGGTCGTCGCCGGGCGCGCGGACGATGGCGGCGAGCAGCGGGTGCCCGGCCACGCCGAGCCCGGCGCCGGAGAGGTCGCCGACGGCCGCGTTCTCCAGCCAGTAGCGCCGCCGCTGGAAGGCGTAGGTCGGCAGCTCGACGACGCGGCCGCCGGTGAAGGTGGTGCTCCAGTCGATGTCGACCCCGGCGACGAACAGCTCGGCGACGGCCCGCAGCAGCGTCTCGGACTCGTCGCGGTTCCGCCGCAGCGACGCGACGACCACGGCATCGTCCCCGTGCAGGTGCGGCGCGAGGATGGCGTCGGGCCCGACCTCGACGAACGTGTCGACACCCTCGGCGCGCATCGCGGCCACATTGTCGGCGAACAACACCGTGCCCCGCACGTGCCGCACCCAGTAGTCGGCGTCGAACTCCGTGATCAGCCCACCGGTCACGTTGGAGACGATCGGAATCTGCGGCGCATGGAACGTGACCGTGTCGAGGACCGCGCGGAACTCCTCCAGCATCGGCTCCATCAACGCGCTGTGGAACGCATGCGACACCCGCAGCCGACTCGTCCGGACACCAGGGAACTCCGGCAGCAGCTCGGCCGGACCCGACAACACCCACGCGTTCGGCCCGTTGATCGCAGCCACCGAAACGCCCTCGGGCACGTCCTCAACCGCAGCGCCGACCGCGAGCATCCCGCCACCCGGCGGCAACGCCTGCATCAACCGAGCCCGCGCCGCCACCACCTTGCAGGCGTCCTCAAGCGACCACACACCGGCCACATAGGCCGCGACCAGCTCGCCGATCGAGTGACCGCCGACGACCGATGGCCGCAGACCCCAGGCCTTCAACTGCTCATACAACGCGACTTCGATCGCGAACAACGCCGGCTGCGTGACCTCCGTGTCGTCGATCCGCTCGTCCGGCAGCGCACCGAAATGGGACCGCACCTCGGCGTACACCCGGTTGAACACCGGGAAGTCCAGACCGGCGCCCATCCCGGCCCGCTGGGCGCCCTGGCCCGAGAACACCACGCCGACCCGGCGGGCCGTGGCGACACCGACCACCGGTTCGCCCGGCAACAGCACCATGCGGTGATCGAACCGGGCGCGGGACAGCAGCGAACGACCGGTGTCCGCCCCCGGGATCAGACGATCGGCATAGGCACGAGCCGCCTGCGCCGAACGCGCCGACACCACCAGCGGCACCAGCGCGGACGACTCCACCGGCTCCGGGGCCGGCTGCTCGACCGCCTCCAGGATCACGTGGGCATTCGTGCCGCTGATGCCGAACGACGACACGGCCGCCCGGCGGGGGTGCCCGTTGACCGGCCACGCCTGCGGCTCGGTCAGCAGCGACACGGCCCCGGCCGACCAGTCGACGTGCGGGGTCGGCTCGTCCACGTGCAGGGTCCGGGGCAGCTCGCCGTGGCGCATGGCGAGGACCATCTTGATCACACCCGCGACGCCCGCCGCGGCCTGCGTGTGGCCGATGTTCGACTTGACCGAGCCGAGCCACAGCGGCCGGTCGCGGTCCTGCCCGTAGGTCGCGAGGACGGCCTGGGCCTCGATCGGATCGCCGAGCCGGGTGCCCGTGCCGTGCGCCTCGACCGCGTCCACGTCCGACGGGTTCAGCCCCGCGCCGGCCAAGGCCTGCCGGATCACCCGCTGCTGCGAGGGACCGTTCGGAGCCGTCAGACCGTTCGACGCGCCGTCCTGGTTCACGGCGGAGCCCCGCACGACCGCCAGGATCGGGTGGCCGAGGCGCTTCGCGTCCGACAGTCGCTCGACGAGGAGCACGCCGACACCCTCGGACCAGCCCGTGCCGTCCGCCGCCCCCGCGAACGACTTGCACCGCCCGTCCGACGCGAGCCCCTGCTGCCGCGTGAAGTCCACGAACGTGCCCGGCGTCGCCATCACCGTCACACCACCGGCCAGGGCCAGATCGCACTCCCCCTGCCGCAGCGCCTGCGCCGCCAGGTGCAGGGCGACCAGCGACGACGAGCACGCGGTGTCGACGGTGACGGCGGGACCTTCGAAGCCGAAGGTGTACGCCACCCGGCCGGACGCCACGCTGCCGGAGTTGCCGGTGCCCAGGTACCCCTCGACGCCGGAGGGAATGTCCATGGGCCGCGAGGCGTAGTCGTGGTACATCACGCCCGCGAACACGCCGGTGCGGGAGCCGCGCAGCTCGACCGGGTTCAGCCCGGCGGACTCGAACGCCTCCCACGAGGTCTCGAGCAGCAGCCGCTGCTGCGGGTCCATGGCCAGGGCCTCGCGCGGGCTGATGCCGAAGAACTCCGGGTCGAACAGGGCCGCGTCGTAGAGGAAGCCGCCCTGCTGGGTCGAGCTCGCCCCGCTGCGCAGCCCGTCGAGGTCCCAGCCGCGGTCGGCGGGGAACGCGCCGATGCCGTCCCCGCCCGCGTGCAGCAGATCCCACAGGCCGGCCGGGTTCTCGACGCCGCCCGGGTAGCGGCAGGCCATGCCGACGATGACGACCGGGTCGCCGTCGACGGCTCGGCGAAGGGCCACCGTCTCGTCCAAATCGCCCCCGGCGATCTGGTCGAACACGAACGCGGCCAGCAGCAGCGGGTTCGGGTAGTCGAACACCACCGTCGCCGGCAGCTGCAGACCCGTGGCCGACATGAGCCGGTTGCGCAGGTCGATCGCGGCCAAAGAATCGAACCCGACATCCCGGAACGCCCGGTCCAGCACCACCTGCTCCGGACCCGCATACCCCAGCACCGCCCCGACATGCCCCCGGACCAGCCCCACGACCACCGCACGAGCCTCGTCCCGCGACATCCCCGCCAGCCGGGCCGCGAAACCACCACCCACACCCGCCGACACCGCCCGCCGCGCCGAACGCCCGACCAGCGGCCGCAACACATCCGGCACCACGACCAGATCCCGCAGCGCCGCCATGTCGAACCGCGCCGCGACCACCAACTCCGCAGTTGAGCGCAGGGCCGCGCCGAGCATCCCGAGCCCCGTCTCGGCGTCCAGGGCGGCGCCCTTGGACCGCGCGAGATCGGCGCCCATGCCGAGGTCCCAGAGCCCCCACGCGATCGAGACCGCGGGGAGCCCGAGCGCGCGCCGATGGGCGGCGAGCCCGTCGAGGAACGTGTTGCCCGCGGCGTACGCGGCCTGGCCCGGGTTGCCCACGATGCCCGCGATCGAGGAGAACAGCACGAACAGCTCGAGGTTCCGGTCGAGGGTCGCCTCGTGCAGCCACCACGCCCCGGCCACCTTCGGCGCCAGCACCCGGCTCACCCGCTCCGGCGTCAACCCCGTGAACACCCCGTCATCCAGCACCCCCGCCGCATGCACGACACCGACCAGGTCCGGAAGGCCCGCCACCAACTCGAAAACCGCACCCCGATCGGTCACATCACACGCCACCACCCGAGCCCCGGGCACCTCACCACCACGCCGCCCGACCAGCACCACCTCACCCGCACCACACACGTCCACCAGCCAGCGGGCCACGACCCGGCCCAGCGCACCCAACCCACCCGTAACCAGCACCGTGCCGCCCGCGAGGTCCACGGCACCGGACGGCGACGCAGACCGCACCAGACCCGGCACCAGCACCACACCACCGCGAACCCGAACCTCACCGATCCCGGCCGCGACCACACCACCCAGCAACTCCGGCGACGCGTCCCCGTCCACCAGCACAACCTGGCCCGGGTGCTCCGCCGCCGCGACCCGCAGCAGACCCCACACCGCCGCCGCACCCAGATCATCCGGCTCCGCCACGACAACCAGCCGACCCGACTCGCCCAGCACCCGCCCCGCGACCGACAACGCCTCGCCGACCAACGCGTCCACGGCCCCGGGAACGGACGCGTCGCCGATCGGCGGCAGCGCCCAGACCGTGACCTCCGCGGGCAGGGGTGCCGGGGTGACGTGGCGGGGCTGCCAGCCCAGCTCGTACAGGGGCCGGCCGGCGGAGGGGCCGGCCGTGAGCTCGCGCAGCACGACGCGGTCGATGGACACGACCGGCTCGCCGGACTCGTCGACGGCGGCGACCTCGAAGCCGGTGGCGGCGTCGCCGCGGACCCGCACGCGCAGGGCCGTGGCGCCGGTCGCGTGGACGCGGACGCCACCGAACACGAACGGCAGCCCGGCCGCGGGGTCAAGCAGGCCGATCGGGTGCAGGGCGGCGTCGAGCAGGGCCGGGTGGACCGCGAACGCGTCGGTGGCGAGGCCGTCGACGGCGACCTCGGCGTACACCTCGTGCTCGCCGCGCCAGAGGCGGCGCAGGCCCTGGAACGCGGGGCCGTAGGCGATGGGCGAGCGGGCGTACCAGTCGTCGAGGGGCACCTCCGTGGCGCCGGTCGGCGGCCAGGCGAACGTCGGGGCGGGCATCGGGGCGGACATGGTCGCGTCGCCGAAGGTGCCCTCGGCGTGGCGCGTCCAGTCGGTGTCGTCGTCCTGGCGGGCGTAGACGGTGACGTGGGAGCCGACGTGGATCTGCACGGTGACGCCGCCGGTCGGCGGCAGGACCAGCGGCGCGAGGAGGGTCAGCTCCTCCAGGGCGGCCGCGCCGACCTCGTCGCCGGCCCGCACCACCATCTCGGCCAGCGCGGTGCCCGGGACGACGACCGCGCCCCCGACCACGTGGTCGGCGAGCCAGGGCTGGGCCGCGAGCGACAGCCGGCCGGTGAGCAGGACGCCGCCGTCGCCCGCCATGGAGACGACCGCGCCGAGCAGGGGGTGGCCGGTCGCGGACAGCCCGACGCCGGAGACGTCGCCGATCAGGTCGGCGGATGCGAGCCAGTACCGCTCGTGCTGGAACGCGTACGTGGGCAGCGGGACGACCCGGCGGCCGGGGCCGAACACGGCGCGCCAGTCGATGTCGACGCCGGCCACGAAGAGCTGGGCCGCGGCCCGCAGCAGCGACTCCGGCTCGTCGCGGTTGCGCCGCAGGGCTGCGACGACGGCGTCGTCTGCGTGCAGGTGCGGGGCGAGGATGGCGTCGGGCCCGACCTCGACGAACGTGTCGACACCCTCGGCGCGCATCGCGGCCACATTGTCCGCGAACAGCACCGTGCCGCGGACGTGCCGGACCCAGTAGTCGGCGTCGAACTCGGTGATGAGGCCGCCGGTGACGTTGGAGGCGATGGGGATCTGCGGCGGGTTGAAGGTGACGGTGTCGAGGACCGCGCGGAACTCCTCCAGCATCGGCTCCATCAACGCGCTGTGGAACGCATGCGACACCCGCAGCCGACTCGTCCGCACCCCCGGGAAATCGGGCAGCAGTTCGGCGGGACCGGATAGTACCCACGCGTTCGGCCCGTTGATCGCGGCGACCGAGACACCCTCGGGCACGGCCTCGACCGGAGCGCCGACCGCGAGCATCCCGCCACCCGGCGGCAGGGCCTGCATCAGCCGAGCCCGGGCCGCCACCACCTTGCACGCATCTTCCAGTGACCAGACTCCGGCCACGTAGGCCGCGACCAGCTCGCCGATCGAGTGACCACCGACCACCGAAGGCTGCAGACCCCACGCCCGCAACTGCTCGTACAGGGCCACCTCGATGGCGAACAGCGCCGGCTGCGTGATCTCGGTTTCGTCGATCCGCTCGTCCGGCAGCTCACCGAAGTGCGCACACACCTCGGCGTACACCCGCTGGAACACCGGGAAATCACGCAGCCCCGCACCCATGCCCGCCCGCTGGGCGCCCTGGCCCGAGAACAGGACCCCGACCCGGCGAGGCGCGGCGGTGCCCGTCACCGGCTCGCCGGGCAGCAGGACCATGCGGTGCTCGAAGCGAGACCTGGAGGCGACCAGCGAGTAGCCGACGTCGGACGGGCGCAGCTCGGGGTGCGCGTCGACGAAGGCCGACAGCCGGGCGGCCGCGGACCGGACGGACTCGGGGGTGCGGGCGGACAGGACGAATGGCACGATCGGCAGCTCGTCGGCGTCCTCGGACGGCGCCGGCTGCGGTGGGGCCTCGAGGACGATGTGGGCGTTGGTGCCGCTGATCCCGAACGACGACACGGCCGCGCGGCGGGGACGGTCGCCGGCCGGCCAGGCGTGTGCCTCGGTGAGCAGGGACACCGCGCCGGCGGTCCAGTCGACGTGCGGGGTGGGTTCGTCCACGTGCAGCGTCCGCGGCATGAGGCCGTGCCGCATGGCCATGATGGTCTTGATGATGCCGGCGGCGCCCGCGGCGGCCTGGGTGTGGCCGATGTTCGACTTGATGGAGCCGAGCCACAGCGGCCGGTCGCGGTTCTGGCCGTAGGTGGCCAGGAGGGCCTGGGCCTCGATCGGGTCGCCGAGGGTCGTGCCGGTGCCGTGGGCCTCGACCAGGTCCACGTCGGACGGGTTCAGCCCGGCGCCGGCGAGGGCCTGGCGGATGACCCGCTGCTGCGAGGGGCCGTTCGGGGCCGTCAGCCCGTTCGACGCGCCGTCCTGGTTGACGGCGCTTCCCCGCACGACGGCGAGGATCGGGTGGCCGAGGCGCTGGGCATCCGACAGTCGCTCGACGAGGAGGACGCCGACGCCCTCGGACCAGCCCGTGCCGTCCGCGGCGCCCGCGAACGACTTGCACCGCCCGTCCGAGGCGAGCCCCTGCTGCCGCGTGAAGTCCACGAACGTGCCCGGCGTCGCCATGACGGTCACACCACCGGCGAGCGCCAGGTCGCACTCGCCCTGCCGCAGCGCCTGCGCGGCGAGGTGCAGCGCCACCAGCGACGACGAGCACGCCGTGTCGACGGTGACCGCCGGGCCTTCGAAGCCGAACGTGTACGCCACCCGGCCGGAGAGGATGCTGCCGGAGTTGCCGGTGCCGATGTATCCCTCGACGCCGGAGGGGACGTCCAGGGGGCGGGAGGCGTAGTCGTGGTACATGACGCCGGCGAAGACGCCGGTGCGGGAGCCGCGCAGGGTGGCCGGTTCCAGGCCCGCCGACTCGAACGCCTCCCACGAGGTTTCGAGCAGCAGCCGCTGCTGCGGGTCCATGGCGAGGGCCTCGCGCGGGCTGATGCCGAAGAACTCCGGGTCGAACAGGGCCGCGTCGTAGAGGAAGCCGCCCTGCTGGGTCGAGCTCGCCCCGCTGCGCAGCCCGTCGAGGTCCCAGCCGCGGTCGGCGGGGAACTGGCCGATGCCGTCGCCGCCGGTGCGGACCAGGTCCCACAGGCCGTCGGGGTCGAGGATGCCGCCGGGGTAGCGGCAGGCCATGCCGACGATGACGACCGGGTCGTCGCCGGTGCGGCTCCGGACGCGGATGGGCCGGTCGTGGGCGGGCTCGGCGCCGGCGACCTGGTCGAAGATGTACCCGGCCAGCAGCAACGGGTTCGGGTAGTCGAAGACGACGGTAGCCGGCAGCGGCAGGCCCGTGGCCGACGTCAGCCGGTTGCGCAGGTCGACCGCGGCGAGGGAGTCGAACCCGACGTCCCGGAACGCCCGGTCGAGGACGACCTGTTCGGGGCCGGCGTAGCCGAGCACGACGCCGACCAGCCCGCGGACGAGGTCGACGACCGCCTCGCGGGCCTGGTCGCGGGAGAGGCCCGCGAGCCGGGCCGCCCATCCGCCGGCCGCGGCGGCGGTCACCGCCCGCCGGGCGACCCGCCCGACGATCGGCCGCAGCACCTCGGGAACGCCGACGAGGTCGCGCAGCGCGGCGACGTCGAACCGGGCCGCGACCCGCAGGCCGTCGTGCCCGCGCAGCGCCTCGCCGAGCAGGCCCAGGCCGGTCTGGGTGTCGAGCGCCATGACGCCGGTCCGGGCGAGCTCGCTGCCCATGCCGAGGTCCCACAGGCCCCACGCGATCGACAGCGCGGGGAGTCCGAGCGCGGCGCGGTGCGCGGCGAGCCCGTCGAGGAACGTGTTGCCCGCGGCGTACGCGGCCTGGCCCGGGTTGCCGACGATGCCGGCGATCGAGGAGAACGTCACGAACATCCGCAGCGGCCGGTCGAGGGTCGCCTCGTGCAGCCACCACGCGCCCGCGACCTTCGGCGCCAGCACCGGGTTCACCCGCTGCGGCGTCAGGCCCGTGAACACGCCGTCGGCGAGGACGCCGGCCGCGTGCACGACCCCGACCAGGTCGGGGATGCCGGCCACCAGCTCGAAGACCGCGCTGCGGTCGGTGACGTCGCAGGCCACGACCCGGGCGCCGGGGACCTCCCCGCCGCGCCGCCCGACGAGCACCACCTCACCCGCGCCGCACACGTCCACGAGCCAGCGCGCCACGACCCGGCCCAGGGCACCGAGCCCGCCGGTGACCAGCACCGTGCCACCGGTCAGGTCAACGGCGCCGGACGGCGACGAGGCGCGCACCAGACCCGGCACCAGCACCGCACCGTCGCGAACCCGGACCTCGCCGAGGCCGGCCGCGACCACGCCGCCCAGCAGCTCGGGCGCGGCGTCGCCGTCGACGAGCACGATGCGGCCCGGGTGCTCGGCCGCCGCCACGCGCAGGAGCCCTTGCACCGCCGCCGCGCCCAGGTCGCCGGGCTGCGCCACCGCGACCAGGCGCCCGGACTCACCGAGGACCCGGCTCGCCACCGACAGCGCCTCGGCGACGAGCGCCTCGACCGCCCCGGGGACGTCGCCGTCGCCCAGCGCGGGCACCGCCCAGACGGTGACGTCGTCGGGCAGGTCCGCCGCAGCGACCTGACGGGGCTGCCAGCCCACCTCGTAGAGGGAGGAGCGCCCGGGGGCGGTGCCGGCGGTGAACTCGCGCAGCACGACGCGGTCGATCGACACGACGGGCTGGCCGGACTCGTCGACGGCGGCGATGCGGAAGCCGGCGGTGGTGTCGCCGTGGACCCGCACGCGCAGGGCCGTGGCGCCGGTGGCGTGGATCCGCACGCCGCCGAAGACGAAGGGCAGCCAGGCGCCGCCGACGTCCTCGCCGCGGTCCGCGAACCCGATCGCCTGCAGTGCCGCGTCGAGCAGTGCGGGGTGCAGACCGAACGCCCCCGCGGTGTCGGCGGTCTTGCCCTCCAGCGCGACCTCGGCGAACACGTCGCCGTCGTCGTCGCGCCAGACCCGCCGCAGGCCCTGGAAGACGGGGCCGTAGGCGATGGGCGAGCGGGCGTACCAGTCGGCGACGGGCAGCTCGTCGGCGTCGGCCGGCGGCCAGGCGAAGGAGTCGCCGGGCCGGTCGGCGGTGCCGAGGGCGCCCTCGGCGTGCAGGGTCCACTCGTCGCCGTCGTCCAGGCGGGAGTACACGGCGACGGAGGAGCCCACGTGGATCTGCACCGTCACGCCGCCGTGGGGCGGCACGACGAGCGGGGCCACCAGCGACAGCTCGTCGAGCACGAGCGCGCCGACCTCGTCACCGGCCCGCACCACCATCTCGACCAGCGCGGTGCCGGGCACGACCACGGCCCCGCCGACGACGTGGTCGGCGAGCCAGGGCTGCGCGCCGAGCGAGAGCCGCCCGGTGACGACCACGCCGCCGTCGCCGGCCACGCGCACGACCGCGCCGAGCAGCGGGTGGCCGATGACGCCGAGCCCGGCCCCGGAGACGTCGCCGACGGCGGGGGCGTCGACCCAGTACCGCTCCCGCTGGAACGCATAGGTCGGCAGCCCGACGACCCGTCCGCCGGTGAACGTGGTGCTCCAGTCGATGTCGACCCCGGCGACGAACAGCTCGGCGACGGCCCGCAGCAGCGTCTCCGGCTCGTCCCGGTTCCGCCGCAACGTACCAACCACCACGGCGTCATCGGCCGGCAGATGCGGCACGAGAATCGCGTCCGGCCCGACCTCCACGAAGGTGTCGACACCCTCGGCACGCATCGCGGCCACATTGTCCGCGAACAACACCGTCCCACGAACGTGCCGCACCCAATACTCCGCGTCGAACTCCGCGATCAACCCACCGGTCACGTTGGAGACGATCGGAATCTGCGGCGGGTTGAAGGTGACGGTGTCGAGGACCGCGCGGAACTCGTCCAGCATCGGCTCCATCAACGCGCTGTGGAACGCATGCGACACCCGCAGCCGACTCGTCCGCGCCCCGGGGAACTCGGGCAACAACTCCGCGGGACCGGACAGGACCCACGCGTTCGGCCCGTTGATCGCAGCCACCGACACGCCCTCAGGCACGTCCTCGACCGCAGCGCCGACCGCCAGCATCCCGCCACCCGGCGGCAGGGCCTGCATCAACCTCGCCCGGGCCGCGACCACCTTGCACGCATCTTCCAGCGACCACACACCGGCCACATACGCCGCGACCAGCTCGCCGATCGAATGCCCACCAACGACAGCGGGCCGCAAGCCCCAGGCCTGCAACTGCTCGTAGAGGGCGACTTCGATCGCGAACAGCGCCGGCTGGGTGATCTCCGTGTCGTCGATCCGCTCGTCCGGCAGCTCACCGAAGTGCCCGCGCACCTCGGCATAGACCCGGTTGAACACCGGGAAGTCCAGACCCGCACCCATCCCCGCCCGCTGCGCGCCCTGACCCGAGAACAGCACACCAACACGGCGCGCCGTGGCAACACCCGCCACCGTCTCACCCGGCAGCACCACCAGCCGGTGATCGAACCGAGCGCGGGACAGCAGCGAACGAGCCGTGTCCGCCCCCGGGATCAGACGCTCGGCATACGCACGAGCCGCCTGCGCCGAACGCGCCGACACCACCAACGGCACCAGCGAAGAGGATTCGACCGGCTCGACAGGCGGCTCCTCGACCGACTCCAGGATCACGTGGGCGTTCGTGCCGCTGATGCCGAACGACGACACCGCCGCTCGCCGGGGACGGTCCACGGACGGCCACGACCGGGCCTCGGTGAGCAGGGACACGGCCCCGGCCGACCAGTCGACGTGCGGGGTCGGCTCGTCCACGTGGAGGGTCCGCGGCAGCACGCCGTGCCGCATCGCGAGGACCATCTTGATCACACCCGCCGCGCCCGCGGCGGCCTGGGTGTGGCCGATGTTCGACTTGATCGAGCCGAGCCAGAGCGGCTGTTCGCGGTCCTGGCCGTAGGTGGCCAGCAGCGCCTGGGCCTCGATCGGGTCGCCGAGGCGGGTGCCGGTGCCGTGCGCCTCGACCGCGTCCACGTCGGACGGGTTCAGGCCCGCGGTGGCGAGGGCCTGGCGGATGACCCGCTGCTGCGACGGGCCGTTCGGGGCCGTGAGCCCGTTGCTGGCGCCGTCCTGGTTGACCGCGGAGCCGGCGACCACCGCGAGCACCCGGTGGCCGAGCCGCCGCGCGTCCGACAGCCGCTCCACGAGCAGCACGCCGACGCCCTCCGACCAGCCGGTGCCGTCCGCGGCCCCGGCGAAGGACTTGCAGCGCCCGTCGGAGGCGAGGCCCCGCTGCCGCGAGAACTCCACGAACGCGCCCGGCGTCGCCATCACCGTCACACCACCGGCGACGGCCAGGTCGCACTCCCCCTGCCGCAGCGACTGGGCGGCCAGGTGCAGCGCGACCAGCGAGGACGAGCAGGCGGTGTCGACGGTGACGGCCGGGCCTTCGAAGCCGAACGTGTATGCCACCCGCCCGGACACGACGCTGGTGGCGGTGCCGGTGAGCTGGTAGCCCTCGGTTCCGGCGCCGGTTCCGGGCGCGCCGTAGCCGGACGGGGAGACGCCGATGAAGACGCCGACGGGGTTGCCGCGCGACGCGGTCGGGTCGAGGCCGGCCGACTCGAAGACCTCCCAGGACGCCTCCAGCAGGAGCCGCTGCTGCGGGTCCATGGCCAGGGCCTCGCGCGGGCTGATGCCGAAGAAGGCGGCGTCGAAGTCGGTCGCGTCGTGGACGAAGCCGCCCTTGCGCGCGTACTCGTCGTCGCCGTCGAGCCGCTCCAGGTTCCAGGCCCGGTCGTCCGGGAAGTCCACGATGCCGTCGCCGCCGGCCAGCACGAGGTCCCAGAGCTCGTCGGGGTTCGTGACGTTTCCGGGGTACCGGCAGCTCATGCCGACGATCGCGATGCGCTCGTCCTCGGGGCGCGCCGCGGCGACCGGCCGGAGCCGCAGGTCCGACGCCTCGCCGAGCAGCCGCTCGCGGAGGTGTGCGGCGAGCGCGACCGGGTTCGGGTGGTCGAAGACGAGCGTGGTCGGCAGGCTGAGCTTCGTCGCCGCGTTGAGCCGGTTGCGCAGGTCGATCGCGGTGAGCGAGTCGAAGCCGAGCTCCTTGAAGGCCCGGCCCGCCTCGACCGCCTCGGCGCCGGCGTGCCCGAGGACGGCGGCGGCGTGGTCCCGGACGAGGTCGGTGAGCAGGCGGTCCTGTGCCGCCCGGTCGACGCCGAGCAGGCGCTGGCGCAGCTCCGCCGAGCCGGCCCCGGCCGGTTCCCCGGCCGTGGCCAGGGCGGCCCGGACGTCGTCGATGTCCTCGATGAGCGGGCGGGGCCGCGCGGACACGAACGCGGGCGCGAACTGGGCCCAGCGCACGTCGGCGACGGTCACGGCGGTGGCGTCCCGGCCGACGGCCCGGGCGAGCGCGGCCACGGCGAGGTCCGGGTCCATGGCGGCCAGGCCGCGGCGGCCCAGGTGCTCCTGGGCCTCGGCGGTCGCCATGCCGCCGTCGGCCCACGGCCCCCAGGAGACGCACGTCGCCCGCAGGCCGCGCGCCCGGCGGCTCGCGGCGAGCCCGTCGAGGGCCGCGTTCGCCGCGCTGTACGCGGCCTGGCCCCCGCTGCCCCACGTGCCCGCGATCGAGCCGAAGAGGACGAACGCGTCCAGCGGGGCGTCGCCGAGCAGCTCGTCGAGCCACCGGGCACCGTCGACCTTCGCGGCCATGACCTCGGCCAGCTCGCCCGGTTCGAGGTCGGCGAGGGGCTTGATGTGGCTCACGCCGGCGGCGTGCACGACGGCGGTGAGCATCGGCCGGTCGGCCAGCCCGGCGAGGAGCCGGACCACGTCGTCGCGGCGGCTGATGTCGCACGCGACGATCGAGACGCCCGCGCCGAGCGCCGCGAGCTCGTCGCGCAGCTCGGCGGCGCCCGGGGCCGCCTCGCCGCGCCGGCTGGTGAGCACCACGTGGGCGGCGCCGTTGCTGGCCGCCCACCGCGCCACCCGGGCGCCGAGGGCCCCGGTGCCGCCGGTGATGAGCACCGTGCCGGCCGGCCGCCACTCGGGCCGGCTGCCCGCGGCGGCCCGCACCAGCCGCCGGTGGAACGTCCCGGAGTCGCGGATCGCGACCTGGTCCTCGTGCCCGTCCCCGGTGAGCGCGTCGCCGGCGGCGGTCCATCCGCGTTCGTTCGGCTCCGTCGGGAGGTCGAGCAGGCCGCCCCACGCCCCCGGCCGCTCGAGCGCGATCGCCCGCCCGAGCCCCCAGACGGCGGCGGCGTCGACGTCCACGGCCGGATCACCGTCACCGACGGCCACGGCGCGCCGCGTGACGATCCACGTCGGGGTCTCGGGCCGCTCGTTGACGAGGGCGGCCACGTCCGCGGCCGACGGGGCCACACACACGATCCGCGCGTAGTCGCCGCCGGGCTCCCGGTCGACCAGCATGCCCCGCCGGGTCAGCTCGGCCTCGACGCGGTCCGCCAGGTCGGCGTCGTCCCCGGCCACGAGCAGCCACCGGCTGCCCTCGGGCACGGCCGCGCCCGTCGCCGCGGCGCCGCGGGCGGCCCACTCGACGCGGTAGGTCCAGGAGTCGATGGTCCGGCTCCGGACGCGGGTCTGCCGCCAGGAGCTCAGCGCCGGCAGCAGCACGTCCCACGAGGCGCGGGTGTGCTCGCCGAGCTGCGCGACGAGCTCGCCGACGTCGGAGCGGTCGACGGCGGCCCAGAACGAGGCGTCTTCGGCCTCGGAGGGCGCGGCGACGGTCGAGGGCCAGTAGCGCTCGCGCTGGAAGGCGTAGGTGGGCAGCGGGACGACCCGCCGCCCGTCGCCGAACAGGGCCCGCCAGTCGACGTCCACGCCGGCCACGAACAGCTCGGCGACGGCCCGCAGCAGCGTCTCCGGCTCGTCCCGGTTCCGCCGCAACGTGCCGACGACCACGGCGTCCTCGGCCGGCAGATGCGGCACCAGAATCGCGTCCGGCCCGACCTCCACGAAGGTGTCGACACCCTCGGCGCGCATGGCAGCCACATTGTCCGCGAACAACACCGTGCCCCGCACATGCCGCACCCAGTAGTCGGCATCGAACTCGGCGATAAGCCCACCGGTCACGTTGGAGACGATCGGAATCTGCGGCGGGTTGAAGGCGACGGTCTCGAGGACCGCCCGGAACTCCTCCAGCATCGGCTCCATCAGCGCGCTGTGGAACGCATGCGACACCCGCAGCCGACTCGTCCGAACACCCGGGAATTCAGGAAGCAATTCGGCCGGACCCGACAACACCCACGCGTTCGGCCCATTGATCGCGGCAACGGAGACGCCCTCGGGCACGTCCTCAACCGCAGCGCCGACCGCCAGCATCCCGCCACCCGGCGGCAACGCCTGCATCAACCTCGCCCGCGCCGCGACCACCTTGCACGCATCTTCGAGCGACCACACCCCGGCCACATACGCCGCGACCAGCTCACCGATGGAGTGCCCACCAACGACCGAAGGCTGCAGACCCCAGGCCTTCAACTGCTCGTACAGGGCGACTTCGATCGCGAACAACGCCGGCTGCGTGATCTCCGTGTCGTCGATCCGCTCGTCCGGCAGCGCACCGAAGTGGGAGCGCACCTCGGCGTAGACCCGGTTGAACACCGGGAAGTCGAGCGTGGAACCCATGCCGGCCCGCTGGGCGCCCTGGCCCGAGAACAGCACGCCGACCCGGCGCTGCGGGGCCGCGACGCCGACGACCGCGTCGGTCAGGTCGGACAGGCCGGCGAGGAGCCGGTCGCGGTCCGCGGCGAGCACCACGGCGCGGTGCTCCAGGGGCGAGCGCGACACCACCGAGGACCAGCCGAGGTCGGCGAGGGGCGCGGTCGTGTCGTCGCGCAGCCAGCTCGCCCACTTCGCCGCCTGGCCGGCGAGCCCCCGCTCGCCGCGCCCGGACAGGATCACCGGCACGGCGGGCAGGGCGAGGGTCTCGGCGGGCGGCTCCGCGGCCGGGACGGCCGGGGCCTGCTCGAGGATCGTGTGCGCGTTGGTGCCGCTCACCCCGAACGAGGAGACGGCGGCGCGGCGGGGGCGGTCGAGTGCGGGCCAGTCGCGGCCCTCGGTGAGCAGGGAGACGGCGCCGGCGGCCCAGTCGACGTGCGAGGTGGGCTCGTCCACGTGCAGGGTGCGGGGCAGGACGCCGTGGCGCATCGCCATGACCATCTTGATGATGCCGGCGACCCCGGCGGCGGCCTGGGTGTGGCCGATGTTCGACTTGATCGAGCCGAGCCAGAGCGGCTGCTCGCGGTCCTGGCCGTAGGTGGCCAGCAGCGCCTGGGCCTCGATCGGGTCGCCGAGGCGGGTGCCGGTGCCGTGCGCCTCGACGACGTCGACGTCGGCGGCGCTCAGCCCGGCGTTGGCGAGGGCCTGGCGGATGACGCGCTGCTGGGCGGGGCCGTTCGGGGCGGTGAGGCCGTTGGAGGCGCCGTCCTGGTTGATCGCGCTGCCCCGCACGACGGCGAGGACGGGGTGCCCGAGCCGCTGCGCGTCGGAGAGGCGCTCGACGAGCAGGAGGCCGACGCCCTCGGCCCAGCCCGTGCCGTCGGCGGACCCCGCGAACGAGCGGCACCGGCCGTCGCGGGCCAGGCCGTTCTGCCGCGAGAAGCCCACGAACGGGCCGGGCGTGGACATGATGGTGACGCCGCCGGCGAGGGCCAGGTCGAACTCGCCCTGCCGCAGCGCCTGGACGGCGAGGTGCAGCGCGACGAGCGAGGACGAGCAGGCGGTGTCGATGGTGACCGCGGGGCCCTCAAGACCGAGGGTGTAGGCGACGCGGCCGGACACGACGCTCGTCGCGCTGCCGGTCATGATGTAGCCCTCGTCGACGCCGTCGATGTCGCCGTCGGCGCCGAGGCCGTAGCCGGTGGCGGCGGTGCCGACGAAGACGCCGGTCTGGTGGCCGTTGACGGAGCCGGGTGCGATCCCGGCCGCCTCGAACGCCTCCCACGCCGTCTCCAGCAGCAGCCGCTGCTGCGGGTCCATGGCCAGGGCCTCGCGCGGGCTGATGCCGAAGAAGCCGGCGTCGAAGTCGGCGGCGTCGTACAGGAAGCCGCCCTGGTTCGTGTGCGACGTGCCGGCCTCGTCACCGCCGCCGGCCCGCAGCCCCTCCAGGTCCCAGCCGCGGTCGGCCGGGAACCCGCCGATGGCGTCTCCCTCGGCCGCGACGAGGTCCCACAGCTGCTGCGGGGTCGAGACGCCGCCCGGGTAGCGGCAGGCCATCCCGACGATCGCGATGGGCTCCCGGGACTTCGCGATGAGCTGCTGGTTGAGCTGCTTGAGGCGCCCGGCCTCCTTCAGCGACGCGCGAAGTGCTTCTACGACCTTGTCGTCCGGCTTGGACATCATGCGCTCCGAACTTCAACGGTGGTCAGGACTCGGCGCTTTCCAGCGCGAGCCGCACGAGGCTGTCGGTGTCCATCTCGTCGATCAGCTCGCCCCGCCCGGCCTCCGGGCCGGTGTCGGCGGTGTCGGCGGTGCTGCCCGAACCGAGCTGGAGGACGAGGTCGAGCAGGCCCGCCTCGCGCAACCGCGCGATCGGGATGGTGGCCAGGACCCGGCGCAGCTCGGCCTCGGCCGCGTCGGCGGGCTCGGCGTCGGCGCCGAGCAGCTGCTCGCGCAGGTGGGCGGCGAGGGCGGCCGGGCTCGGGTGGTCGAAGACGAGGGTGGTCGGCAGGCTCAGCCCGGTCGCGGACTTGAGCCGGTTGCGCAGGTCGACCGCGGTGAGGGAGTCGAACCCGAGCTCCTTGAAGGCCCGGTGCGCGTCGACGGTCGCGGCGCCGGCGTGCAGGACGGCCGCGGCCTCGGTCCGCACCAGGTCGGTCAGCAGCCGGTCCTGGTCCGGCCGGCCGAGCCCGGCGAGCCGGTCGCGCAGCCGGTCCGCGCCGTCGTCGTCCGCGGTGGCCGCGGCGGCCGCCGCGAGCACGTCCCGGACCTCGGGCAGGTCCTCGATGAGCGGGCGGGGCCGGGCCGAGGTGAACGCGGGCGCGAACCGGTCCCAGCGCACGTCGGCGACGGTCACGGAGGTCAGGTCCCGCCCGGCGGCCTGGGCGAGCGCGGCGACGGCGAGGTCCGGGTCCATCGCCGCGAGGCCGCGGCGCAGCAGGTGCTCCTGCGCCTCGGGGGTCGCCATCCCGCCGTCGGCCCAGGGCCCCCAGGCGACGCAGGTCGCGCGGAGGCCGCGGGCGCGGCGGTCGGCGGCGAGCCCGTCGAGGGCCGCGTTGGCGGCGCTGTAGGCGGCCTGGCCGGCGCTGCCCCAGGTGCCGGCGATCGAGCCGAAGAGGACGAACGCGTCGAGGTGCCGGTCGCGCGTGACGGCGTCGAGGTTGCGGGCGCCGGTCACCTTCGGGCGCAGTACCGCCGCCAGCTGAGCCCCCGTCAGCTCCGCCACCGGGATCGACTCGCCCTGGATGCCGGCCGCGTGCACGACGGCGCTCAGGTCGGTGATCGGGTCGACGACCCGGGCGAGGGCGTCGCGGTCGGCGATGTCGCACTGGATGATGTCGACCTTGCCGAGCGCGGTGAGCTCGGCGGCGCCGGGCGCGTTGCCGCCCTGCCGCGACAGCAGCACGACCCGGTCGGCGCCGTTGCCGAGCACCCAGCGGGCGATCCGGCCGCCGAGGGCGCCGGTGCCGCCGGTGATGAGCACGGTGCCGGTCGGCGTCCAGGACTGCTCGGTGGCGAGGGGTGCGCGCACGAGCCGCCGCCCGAACACCTCGGGTCCGCGGACCGAGACCTGGTCCTCGGGCCCTCCGGCGAGCACGCCGGCGATGCCGCCGCCGTCGCGCAGGTCGATGAGCCCGCCCCATCGGGCCGGCTGCTCGAGCGAGACGACCCGGCCGAGTCCCCACAGGACGCTGGATTCGGCATCGGTACGCCGGGTCACGCACCAGACCTTCGCGCCCGACCCGTCCGAGTCGAGGCGGCGCAGCAGGTCCAGCAGCTCGTCCGGGCTCGGCTCGACCAGGACCACGCCGCCGAGGTCGCCGAGCGGGCCCGCGTCGGTGTCGACGGCGGCTCCGGCCGCGCGCAGGTCGGCGGTGATGTCGCCGGTGTCGCCGAGCACGAGCCACCGGCCCTGCAGTGTGGCGCCGGCCGGGGCCGGCAGCGGGGTCCACTCGGTGCGGTAGGACCAGGAGTCGAGGACCTTCCCCCGCCCGCGCTGCTGCCGCCACGACGACAGGGCCGGCACGAGCGTGTCGAGCGAGGCCCGGGTGTGCTCGCCGAGCTGGGCGACGAGCTCGCCGATGTCGGCGCGGTCGACGGCGGCCCAGAAGGAGTCGTCCTCGGCCGGCGTCGGCGCGGGCGCGGGCCAGAACCGCTCCCGCTGGAAGGCGTAGTTCGGCAGCCCGACGACCCGACCGCCGGTGAACGTGGTGCTCCAGTCGATGTCGACCCCGGCCACGAACAGCTCGGCGACGGCCCGCAGCAGCGTCTCCGGCTCGTCCCGGTTCCGCCGCAACGTACCAACCACAACGGCGTCATCGGCCGGCAGATGCGGCACCAGAATCGCGTCCGGCCCGACCTCCACGAAGGTGTCGACCCCCTCGGCGCGCATGGCAGCGACGTTGTCGGCGAACAACACCGTCCCGCGCACATGCCGCACCCAGTAGTCGGCGTCAAACTCGGTGATCAGCCCACCGGTGACGTTGGAGACGATCGGAATCTGCGGCGGATTGAAGATGACGGTGTCGAGGACCGCGCGGAACTCGTCCAGCATCGGCTCCATCAACGCGCTGTGGAACGCATGCGACACCCGCAGCCGACTGGTCCGGATCCCGGGGAACTCGGGCAGCAACTCGGCAGGACCGGACAACACCCACGCGTTCGGCCCGTTGATCGCCGCAACCGACACGCCATCCGGGACCTCGTGAACGGGCGCTCCGACCGCGAGCATTCCCCCACCGGCCGGCAGCGCCTGCATCAACCGAGCCCGGGCCGCCACCACCTTGCACGCGTCCTCCAGCGACCACACACCAGCCACATACGCCGCGACCAGCTCACCGATCGAGTGACCGCCAACGACCGCCGGGTTGAGGCCCCACGCCCTCAACTGCTCATACAACGCGACTTCGATCGCGAACAACGCCGGCTGCGTGATCTCGGTTTCGTCGATCCGCTCGTCCGGCAATTCACCGAAGTGCCCGCGCACCTCGGCGTACACCCGGTTGAACACCGGGAAGTCCAGACCCGCACCCATCCCGGCCCGCTGGGCGCCCTGACCCGAGAACAGCACCCCGACCCGGCGAGCCGTGGCAACACCCGTCACCGTCTCACCCGGCAGCACCACCAGCCGGTGATCGAACCGAGCCCGCGACAACAGCGAACGAGCCGTGTCCGCCCCTGGAGTCAGACGCTCGGCATACGCGCGAGCCGCCTGCGCCGAACGTGCCGACACCACCAGCGGCACCAGCGCGGACGACTCCACCGGCTCGACAGGCGGCTCCTCGACCGACTCCAGGATCACGTGGGCGTTCGTGCCGCTGATGCCGAACGACGACACCGCCGCTCGCCGGGGTCGGTCAAGGGCCGGCCACGGCTGCGCCTCCGTCAGCAGCGACACCGAGCCGGCCGACCAGTCCACGTGCGGGGTCGGCTCGTCCACGTGCAGGGTCCGCGGCAGGACGCCGTGGCGCATCGCCAGGATCATCTTGATGATGCCCGCGGCGCCGGCGGCCGCCTGGGCGTGGCCGATGTTCGACTTGATGGAGCCGAGCCACAGCGGCCGGTCCCGGTCCTGGCCGTAGGTGGCGAGTACGGCCTGGGCCTCGATGGGGTCGCCGAGCGTCGTGCCGGTGCCGTGCGCCTCGACCGCGTCCACGTCGGAGGCGGCCAGCCCGGCGCCGGCGAGGGCCTGGCGGATCACGCGCTGCTGCGACGGGCCGTTCGGGGCCGTCAGACCGTTCGAGGCGCCGTCCTGGTTGACCGCGGAGCCGGCGACGACGGCGAGGACCGGGTGCCCGAGCCGCCGCGCGTCCGACAGCCGCTCGACGAGCAGCACGCCGACGCCCTCCGACCAGCCCGTCCCGTCCGCGGCGCCGGCGAAGGACTTGCAGCGGCCGTCCGCCGAGAGGCCGCGCTGCCGCGAGAACTCCTCAAAGGCGCCCGGGGTGGCCATCACCGTCACGCCACCGGCGAGGGCGAGATCGCACTCCCCCTGGCGCAGCGATTGGGCGGCGAGGTGCAGGGCGACGAGCGAGGACGAGCAGGCGGTGTCGATGGTGACGGCCGGGCCTTCGAGGCCGAACACGTACGCCACCCGGCCCGAGGCCACGCTGCCGGCGGAGCCGTTGGCGACGTACCCCTCGACCTCGGCGGCGGAGCCGGTCAGCTGGGTGAAGTAGTCGTGGTGGATGAGGCCGACGAAGGTGCCGGTCTGGGTGCCGACCAGGGTGGTGGGGTCGATGCCGGCGTTCTCGAAGGTCTCCCAGGTGGTCTCCAGCAGGAGCCGCTGCTGCGGGTCCATGGCCAGGGCCTCGCGCGGGCTGATGCCGAAGAACGCGTGGTCGAACAGGGCCGCGTCGTGCAGGAACCCGCCGCGCCGGGTGTGGGAGGTGTCGCGGAGCCGGTCGAGGTCCCAGCCGCGGTCGGCCGGGAACCCGTCGATGGCGTCGACGCCGTCGTCGACCAGGGTCCACAGCTCGTCCGGGGTGGTGACGCCGCCCGGGAAGCGGCACGCCATCGAGATGATGACGATCGGGTCGTCCGCGGGGGCCGGGGCGGCGGGCCGGATCGGGTTCGCGGCCGGTTCGCTGGGGCGCAGCTGGTCGAGGATGTACGCGCCCAGCCGGCTCGGCGTCGGGTAGTCGAACACGAGCGTGGCCGGCAGCCGCAGGCCGGTCAGCGTCGCGAGGCGGTTGCGCAGCTCGACGGAGGTGAGCGAGTCGAAGCCGAGCTCCTTGAACGCCTTCGTCTCCGCGATCGCGGTGCCGCCGCCGAGGACGAGCCCGGCCTGGGCGCAGACGGTGTCGACGACGAGCTGCCGGGCGTCGTCCGGGGCGCGGCCGGCGAGCCGGTCGGCCAGGTCCGTGCCCGTGGGGCGGCCGGCTCGGGCGCGGGGTCGTCCGCCGCCGAACAGGTCTCGCAGGATCGGGAGCACCGGGGTGCCGTCGCGCGGGGCCTCGAGGCGGGCGGCGACGAGTGCGGGGCGTCCCGAGTGGACGGCCGCGTCGAACAGGGCGGTGCCCTGGGCGGGCTCCAGGGCGCCGATGCCGCCGGAGGCCATGCGGCCGCGGGCCCCGGCGTCGAGGCCGGCGGTCATGCCGCCGGTCTGCGCCCACAGGCCCCAGCCGACGCTCGTGGCGGGCAGGCCCTGCTGGTGGCGGAGCTGGGCGAGGGCGTCGAGGTAGGCGTTGGCGGCCGCGTAGTTGGCCTGGCCGGCGCTGCCGAGGGTGGCGGCGATCGAGGAGAACAGCACGAACCCGGCCAGGTCGCGGCCCGCGGTGGCCTCGTGCAGGTGCCGGGCCCCGTCCGCCTTCGGCCCGAGCACCGCGTCGAGCTGCTCCGCGGTCATGGACTCGATGACGGTGTCGGCGATGACGCCGGCCGTGTGCACGACGGCGGTCAGGTCGGGAATCGAGTCGACGAGCGCGAACACGGCATCCCGGTCGCGCACGTCGCAGGAGATCTCGCCGTGCCGGGAGGCCTGCACCACGCGGGCGACCGTGCCGCTGTCGAGCAGGTGGCGGGCGATGACCTCGGCGATGGTGCCACCGCCGGTGATGAGGACCGTGCCGTCCGGGTCCCAGCGGCGCGGCAGGGTCAGCACCAGCTTGCCGATGTGGCGGGCCTGCGACAGGGTGCGCAGCGCGTCGGGGGCGCGCCGGGCGTCGAAGGCGTGGACGGGCAGGGGCTGGAGGGCGCCGCGCTCGAAGAGGCCGACGATGTCGAGGAGCATCTCCTGGATGCGGGCGCCGGGCACGTCGCCGAGGTCGAAGGCCGTGTAGGCCACGCCGTCCGGGTCGCGCAGGTCGGCCTTGCCCAGCTCCACGAACCGGCCACCCGGCGCCAGCAGCCGCAGCGAAGCGTCGATGAACTCGCCCGTCAACGCGTTGAGCACCACATCGACACCCGGCGCGAACTTCGCCTCGAACTCCGTCGTGCGCGACGACGCCAGCCGCGACCCGTCCACACCCAGACCCAGCACCGTCGGCCACTTCGCGGGACTCGCGGTGGCGTACACGGTCGCACCCCAGTGATGGGCGAGCTGAATCGCGGCCATGCCCACGCCACCGGCACCCGAGTGGATGAGCACCGACTCACCGGACGCCAGGGCCGCCACGTCCCGCAGACCGTAGTAGGCGGTGAGGAAGACGACCGGTACCGACGCCGCCTGCGCGAACGTCCAGCCGGCCGGGAAGCGCACCAGGCGGTCCCGGGCCGTCACCGCCTCGGGCCCGATCGCGCCGTCGAACATCCCCATGACCCGGTCCCCGACGGCGAGGTCGGTGACGTCCGGGCCGACCTCGGCGACCACGCCGCTGGCCTCGATGCCCATCACGGCGCCGGGGTCGGGGTACATGCCGAGGGCGATGAGCACGTCACGGAAGTTGAGCCCGGCGGCGCGGATCTCGACCCGCACCTGGCCGGTCTCCAGGCCCGGGCGCTCGCAGGCGACGAGCCCGACGCCCTCGACCGTGCCGGCGCCCAGGTTCACCAGCCGCCAGGGGCCGTCGGGCGTCTCCAGGCCGCCGGCGGCCCGGGCCAGGGCGGGGACGAGGACTGCGCCGTCCCGCACCGCCGCCTCGCCGATGCCGGCCGCGACCAGGCCGCCGAGGAGTTCGGGGGCGGCGTCGCCCTCGACCAGCGTGAGGCGTCCGGGGTGCTCGGCGGATGCGGAGCGCACCAGGCCCCACGCGGACGCGCTCGCGAGGTCCGTGATCCGGCCGACCGCGCCCTGGGTCACGACGACCAGGCGGCCCGAGCCGGCGAGGGTGTCCCGCACCCGCTCCAGCACCAGGTCCATCGAGGTGCCGGGGGCCATCCGCCACACGTCCACGTCGGCGGGAAGCTCGGCGGGGTCGACCTCGCGCGGCTGCCAGCCGAGCTCGAAGAGCCAGCGGGCGGCGGTACGGTCGGCGGTGAGGTCGGTGGTGAGCGCCCGGAGCACGACCCGCTCGATGGACACGACCGGCTGCCCGGTCTCGTCGGCGGCGACGACCTCGACCCCGGTGGCGACGTCGCCGCGGACGCGGACCCGCAGGGCCGTGGCGCCGGCGGCGTGGACCCGGACCCCGCCGAACACGAACGGCAGCCAGGCGCCGTCGCCCGCGGGGCCGTCGGGGCCGAGGAAGGCGATGGCGTGCAGCGCGGCGTCGAGCAGCGCCGGGTGCACGGCGAACGAGCCGGCCGGGGCGGGCAGCGCGACCTCGGCGTAGACGGCGTCGCCGCCGCGCCAGACGCGTCGAAGCCCCTGGAACGTGGGCCCGTAGGTGACGGCGCCGGGCGCGTACCAGTCGCCGATCGGCACCTCCACGGCGTCTGCGGGCCGCTCGAAGGAGGTCCCGTGCTCGTCCGCGGCGCCGAGCGACCCGTCGGCGTGCCGCGTCCACGCGTCGCCGTCGTCGAGGCGCGAGTGCACCGTCACCGGACGCCGGCCCGTCGCGTCCGCCTCGCCGACGCGCACCTGCACGGCGACGCTCCCGGCGGACGGCAGCACGAGCGGCGCGACCAGCGTCAGCTCGTCGAGCATGACCGCGCCGACCTCGTCACCGGCCCGCACCGCCATCTCGACCAGCGCGGTGCCGGGCACGACCACGGCCCCGCCGACGACGTGGTCGGCGAGCCAGGGCTGGGCCGTGACCGAGAGCCGCCCGGTCAGCACCACGCCACCGTCGCCGGCCACGGACATGACGGCGCCGAGCAGCGGGTGGCCGGTCACGCCCAGCCCGGCCCCGGAGACATCGCCGACGGCCGTGCTCTCCAGCCAGTAGCGCCGCCGCTGGAACGCGTAGGTCGGCAGCTCGACGACCCGTCCGCCGCTGAAGGTGGTGCTCCAGTCGATGTCGACGCCGGCGACGAACAACTCGGCGACGGCCCGCAGCAGCGCCTCGGACTCGTCCCGGTTCCGCCGCAACGTACCAACCACCACGGCGTCATCGGCCGGCAGATGCGGCACCAGAATCGCGTCCGGCCCGACCTCCACGAAGGTGTCGACACCCTCGGCGCGCATGGCAGCGACGTTGTCGGCGAACAACACCGTCCCGCGCACGTGCCGCACCCAGTAGTCCGCGTCGAACTCGCTGATGAGCCCGCCGGTGACGTTGGAGACGATCGGGAGCTGCGGCGGATGGAACGTGACGCCTGCCAAGACCTCGCGGAACTCGGCCAGCATCGGCTCCATCAACGCCGAGTGGAACGCATGCGACACCCGCAAACGGCTGGTCCGCACCCCCGGGAACTCCGGCAGCAGCTCGGCCGGGCCCGACAGGACCCACGCATTCGGACCATTGATCGCCGCCACCGACACACCATCGGGCACGTCCTCAACCGGAGCCCCGACCGCCAGCATCCCGCCACCCGGCGGCAAGGCCTGCATCAACCGAGCCCGGGCCGCGACCACCTTGCACGCATCTTCCAGCGACCACACCCCGGCCACATACGCCGCTACCAGCTCACCGATCGAGTGCCCGCCGACGACCGACGGCCGCAGACCCCAGGCCTGCAACTGCTCATACAACGCGACTTCGATCGCGAACAACGCCGGCTGGGTGACCTCAGTGTCGTCGATCCGCTCGTCCGGCAGCTCACCGAAATGCCCGCGCACCTCGGCGTACACCCGGTTGAACACCGGGAAGTCCAGACCCGCACCCATCCCCGCCCGCTGCGCGCCCTGACCCGAGAACAGCACCCCGACCCGGCGCGCCGTGGCGACACCCGCCACCGCCTCACCCCGCAGCACCACCAGCCGGTGATCGAACCGAGCCCGGGACAACAACGAACGAGCCGTGTCCGCACCCGGCATCAGACGATCGGCATACGCACGAGCCGCCTCCGCCGAACGCGCCGACACCACCAACGGCACCAACGCGGACGACTCCACCGGCTCCGGGGCCGGCTCCTCGACCGACTCCAGGATCACGTGGGCGTTCGTGCCGCTGATGCCGAACGACGACACGGCGGCGCGGCGCGGACGGTCGAGAGCCGGCCACGGCCGCGGCTCGGCCAGCAGCGCCACCCGCCCGGCCGACCAGTCCACGTGCGACGTCGGCTCGTCCACGTGCAGGGTCCGCGGCAGGACGCCGTGGCGCATCGCCAGGACCATCTTGATGACCCCGGCGACACCGGCGGCGGCCTGCGCGTGGCCGATGTTCGACTTGACGGAGCCGAGGTACAGCGGCTGCTCCCGATCCTGCCCGTAGGTGGCGAGCAGCGCCTGGGCCTCGATCGGGTCGCCGAGGCGGGTGCCCGTGCCGTGCGCCTCGACGGCGTCCACGTCGGAGGCGGCCAGCCCGGCGGTGGCGAGCGCCTGCCGGATGACCCGCTGCTGCGCGGGGCCGTTCGGGGCGGTCAGGCCGCTGCTGGCGCCGTCCTGGTTGATGGCCGAGCCGCGCACGACCGCGAGGACGGTGTGGCCGAGCCGCCGGGCGTCGGAGAGCCGCTCGACGAGCAGCATGCCGACGCCCTCGGCGAAGCCGGTGCCGCGGGCGCCGGAGCCGAAGGCCTTGCAGCGGCCGTCGGGCGAGAGGCCGCCCTGCCGCGCGAACTCGGCGAGCATGCCCGGCGTCGACATGACGGTGACGCCGCCGACGAGGGCGGCGTCGCACTCGTGGTGCCGCAGCGACTGGGCGGCCAGGTGCAGCGCCACGAGCGAGGACGAGCACGCGGTGTCGACGGTGACGGCCGGGCCTTCCAGGCCGAAGGTGTACGCGATCCGGCCCGACGCGATGCTGCCCGCGCTGCCGTTGCCGATGTACCCGTCGAGCTCGCCCGAGCCGCCCGTGGCCCGCGACGCGTAGTCGTGGTAGATCAGGCCGACGAACACGCCGGTGCGGGTGCCGCGCAGCGTCGTCGGGTCGATCCCGCCGCGCTCGATCGCCTCCCAGGAGCCCTCGAGCAGCAGCCGCTGCTGCGGGTCCATGGCGAGCGCCTCGCGCGGGTTGATGCCGAAGAACTCGGCGTCGAAGTCGGCGGCGTCGTGCAGGAACCCGCCCTGGCGGATCGCGCCTTCCCCGACCGCCTCGACGCCCCAGCCGCGGTCGGCCGGGAAGTCGCCGATCGCGTCGGTGCCGGACGACACCAGGTCCCACAGCTCGTCGGGCGAGCCGACACCGCCCGGGAAGCGGCAGCTCATGCCGACGATCGCGATGGGCTCGCCGGCCGCCGCGGCGACGAGCACCGGGCGCTGCTCGACCGGCGCGCCGGCGATCTCACGGTCGAGGTGCTCGGCGAGCGCGGCCGGGGTCGGGTAGTCGAAGGCGAGCGTGGTCGGCAGCCGCAGCCCGGTCGCGGCGCCGAGCCGGTTGCGCAGCTCGACGGAGGTGAGGGAGTCGAAGCCGACGTCCTTGAACGGCCGGTGCGGCTGGAGGAGCTCGGCGGAGGAGAACCCGAGCACCGAGGCGGCGGCGGCCGACACCAGCTCGACGAGCCGGGCGCGGCGCTCGTCGGGGGCGAGCGCGGCCAGCCGGTCGCGGGCCGAGGCCGTGTCCGCCGCGGCGGCGACGCGGCGGCGGGTGCCGCGGGCCCGGACCAGGTCACGCAGGAGCGGCGGGATCTGATCCTCCGGTACCGCCGGACGCTTCCCCGGCAACGGCAGCAGCACCATGTGCGGCGCGTCGACCCGGCGGGCGGCGTCGAACAGCGCGATCCCCTGCGCGTCGGTGATCGCGGCGACCGCGCGCTCGCTGACGTGCGCGGTCATGGCGCTGGTCCGCTCCCACAGGCCCCACGCGAGGCTGGTCGCCGGGAGGCCCTGCTGCCGCCGCTGGTGCGCGAGCGCGTCCAGGTAGGCGTTGGCGGCCGCGTAGTTGCCCTGCCCCGGGCTGCCGAGCGTCGCGGCGAGGGAGGAGAACAGGACGAACCCGGCCAGGTCGCGGTGCGCGGTGGCCTCGTGCAGGTGCCGGGCTCCGTCCACCTTCGGGCCGGCGACGGTGTGGAGGTCGTCGGGCGTCATGGACTCGATGAGCGTGTCGCCGATGACGCCGGCGGTGTGCACGACGGCGGTCAGGTCGGGAATCGAGTCGACGAGCGCGAACACGGCGTCCCGGTCGCGGACGTCGCAGACGACGTCGCCGTGCCGGGAGGCCTGCACCACCCGGGCGACCGTCCCGCTGTCGAGCAGGTGGCGGGCGATGACCTCGGCGATGGTGCCGCCGCCGGTGATGAGGACCGTGCCGTCCGGGTCCCACCGGCGCGGGAGGGTCAGCACCAGCTTGCCGGTGTGCCGCGCCTGGGACAGCATCCGCAGGGCGTCGGGGGCCTTGCGGACGTCGAAGGCCTGGATCGGCAGCGGCTGGAGCACGCCCCGCTCGAAGAGGCCGACGATGTCGAGGAGCATCTCCTGGATGCGGGCGCCGGGCACGTCGCCGAGGTCGAAGGCCGTGTAGGCCACGCCGTCCGGGTCGCGCAGGTCGGCCTTGCCCAGCTCCACGAACCGGCCACCCGGCGCCAGCAGCCGCAGCGAAGCGTCGATGAACTCGCCCGTCAACGCGTTGAGCACCACATCGACACCCGGCGCGAACTTCGCCTCGAACTCCGTCGTGCGCGACGACGCCAGCCGCGACCCGTCCACACCCAGACCCAGCACCGTCGGCCACTTCGCCGGACTCGCGGTCGCATACACCGTCGCACCCCAGTGATGGGCGAGCTGAATCGCCGCCATACCCACGCCACCGGCCCCGGCATGGATCAGCACCGACTCGCCGTCGGCGAGGCCCGCGAGGTCGCGCAGACCGTAGTAGGCGGTGAGGAAGACGACCGGGACCGACGCCGCCTGCGCGAACGTCCAACCGTCCGGAATCCGCACTAGGCGGTCCCGGGCCGTGATCGCCTCCGGGCCGGCGGCGCCGTCGAACATGCCCATGACCCGGTCGCCGGCGGCCAGATCCGTGACGCCGGGGCCGACCTCGGCGACCACGCCGGCGGCCTCGCTGCCCATCGTCGCGGCCGGGTCCGGATACATCCCGAGGGCGATGAGCGCGTCACGGAAGTTGAGCCCGGCGGCGCGGACCTCGACCCGCACCTCGTCCGGGCCGAGCTCGGCGCGCGCGTAGCCGACGAGGTCCACGCCCTCGACCGTCCCGGTGCCCCGGTTCTCGAGGCGCCAGAGACCGTCCGGCGCCGGCAGGCCACCGGCCCGCGCCAGGCTCGGCACCAGCACCCCGCCGTCCCGGACCGCCGCCTCGCCGATCCCGGCCGCAACGATGCCGCCCAGCAACTCCGGCGCCGCGTCCCCGTCGACCAGCGTGAAGCGGCCGGGGTGCTCCGACGACGCCGACCGCACCAGACCCCACGCCGACGCGGCGCCGAGATCCGTGATCCGCCCGACCGCACCCTCGGTCACCACCACCAGGCGGCCCGAGCCGGCGAGGGTGTCCCGCACCCGCTCCAGCACCAGGTCCATCGAGGTGCCGGGGGCCATCCGCCACACGTCCACGCCGGCCGGGAGGCTGGCCGGGCCGACCGGGCGCGGCTGCCAGTCCAGCTCGAACACCCACCGGTCGGCCGAACGGTCGTCGGCGGGTTCGCGCAGCACGACGCGGTCGATGGACACGACCGGCTGGCCGGACTCGTCGGCCGCGACGACCTCGAACCCGGACTCGGCATCACCGCGGACCCGCACGCGCAGGGCCGTGGCGCCGGTGGCGTGGACGCGGACGCCGCCGAAGACGAACGGCAGCCCGGCGGCGGGGTCGAGCAGGCCGATCGGGTGCAGGGCGGCGTCGAGCAGCGCGGGGTGGATCGCGAACGCGTCGGTGGCGAGGCCGTCGACGGCGACCTCGGCGTACACCGCGTCGCCGCCGCGCCAGAGGCGGCGCAGGCCCTGGAACGCCGGCCCGTAGGAGACGGCGGAGCGGGCGTACCAGTCGTCCACGGGGACGTCGGCCGCGCCGGCGGGGGGCCAGGTGAACGTGGGGGCCGGGGCGTCGGCGTCGCCGAAGGTGCCCTCGGCGTGGCGGGTCCAGTCGGGGTCGTCGTCCGGGCGGGAGTACACCGTGACGGAGGAGCCCACGTGGATCTGCACGGTCACCCCGCCGGTCGGCGGCACGACCAGCGGCGCGAGGAGGGTCAGCTCCTCCAGGGCGGCCGCGCCGACCTCGTCGCCGGCCCGCACCACCATCTCGACCAGCGCGGTGCCCGGCACGACGACCGCGCCCCCGACCACGTGGTCGGCGAGCCAGGGCTGGGCCGCGAGCGACAGCCGGCCGGTGAGCAGCACGCCGCCGTCGCCCGCGACCGACACGACCGCGCCGAGCAGGGGGTGGCCGGTGACGCCCAGGCCGGCGCCCGACACGTCGCCGAGCCCGCCCGCGGCCAGCCAGAAGCGCTCCCGCTGGAACGCGTAGGTGGGCAGCGGCACCGGGCGGCCGCCGGAACCGGCGAAGAGCGCGGTCCAGTCGACATCGACGCCGTGGGCGAACAGCTCGGCGGCGTTCGTCATCAGCTCCCGGGCGCCGTCCTCGTGCCGGCGCAGCGAGCCGACGGCCAGGCCGGCGGCGGCGTCGAGGTCCTCCTGCAGGCCGGCCTTGAGCACCGGGTGCGGGGACACCTCGACGAAGACGCGGTGGCCGGCCTCGACCAGGCGGCTCACGACCGGCTGGAGGCGGACGGGGCGGCGGAGGTTGTCGTACCAGTACTCGGCGTCGAGCGCCCCGGTGTCGACGAGGCCGGCGGTGACCGTCGAGTAGAACGCGATGTCACAGGGGCGCGGCTCGACGCCGGCGAGGGCCGCGAGCAGCTCGTCGCGGACCGGCTCCACCTGCGCGGAGTGCGAGGCGTAGTCGACGGGCAGCCGCCGGAACCGGATGTCCCGCTCGGCGCAGACGCCTTCGAGTGCCGCCAGTGCTTCGAGGGCGCCGGAGACGACTGCGGCGGCGGTACCGTTCACCGCCGCGATCGACAGCTCGTCACCCCACGGTTCGATCAGCGCGGCCGCGTCCGCCTCGGACACGGAGACCGCGAGCATCCCGCCCCGGCCGCCGAGCGGGACCAGCGCGCGGCTGCGCACGGCGACGACCCGGGCCGCGTCCTCGAGGGACAGCGCCCCGGCGACGCAGGCCGCGGCGATCTCGCCCTGCGAGTGCCCGACGACGACGTCCGGCCGGACCCCGCAGGCCCGCCACAGCTCGGCGAGGGAGACCATGACCGCGAACAGGGCCGGCTGGACGACGTCGACCCGGTCGAGGGACGCCGCGCCGGGCCGGCCGCGCAGCACGTCCTCGAGCACCCAGTCGACGTGCGGGGCGAGGGCCGCGGCGCAGGCCCGCAGACGGTCCCGGAAGACCGGCGAGGTGTCGAGCAGGTCGACGGCCATGCCCTCCCACTGCGAGCCCTGGCCGGGGAAGACGAAGACGATCGGTCCCGGGTCCTGCGCGGACTCGGCGGCGGCCGGCTCCCCCGCCAGCCGGGCGAGCGCGTCGACGGCCTCGTCGCGGGTCCGCACGACCAGCGCGGAGCGGTGCGAGTGCCGGGCGCGCGTCGCGGCGAGCGAGTGGCCGAGGTCGACGAGGCCGAGTCCGGGCTCCCCGGCGAGGGCGGCGTGCAGCCGGGCGGCCTGGGCGCGCAGCGCGGCCTCGCCGCGGCCGGAGACGGGCAGCGGCACGACCGACGGCACCAGCCCGACCGGCGGCACCAGCCCGACCGGCGAAGCCTCCGGCGCCGGGGCGACGGCCGCGGGCGGCTCTTCGAGGATCACGTGGGCGTTGGTGCCGCTGATCCCGAACGACGAGACCCCGGCCCGGCGCGGACGGCCCGACGAGGGCCACGCCTGGGCCTCGGTGAGCAGCGCGACGGCGCCGGCGCTCCAGTCGACGTGGGGCGTGGGCTCGTCGACGTGCAGGGTTCGCGGGAGCAGGCCGTGGCGCATGGCCTGGATCATCTTGATGATGCCGGCGACCCCGGCGGCGGCCTGGGCGTGGCCGATGTTCGACTTGATCGAGCCGAGCCACAGCGGACGGTCGGCGGGGCGGTCCTGGCCGTAGGTGGCGAGAACGGCCTGGGCCTCGATCGGGTCGCCGAGAACCGTGCCGGTGCCGTGGGCCTCGACCGCGTCCACGTCGGAGGCGGCCAGCCCGGCGCCGGCGAGGGCCTGGCGGATCACGCGCTGCTGCGAGGGGCCGTTCGGGGCCGTGAGCCCGTTCGAGGCGCCGTCCTGGTTGACCGCGGAGCCGGCGACGACGGCGAGGACCGGGTGCCCGAGCCGCCGCGCGTCCGACAGCCGCTCGACGAGCAGCACGCCGACGCCCTCGGCCCAGCCGGTGCCGTCCGCGGCGCCGGCGAACGACTTGCACCGGCCGTCGGTGGACAGGCCGCCCTGGCGGGAGAACTCGGTGAACATGCCGGGGGTGGCCATGATCGCCGCTCCGGCCGCGACGGCCAGGGTGCACTCCCCCTGCCGCAGCGACTGGGCGGCGAGGTGCAGGGCGACCAGCGAGGACGAGCAGGCGGTGTCGACGGTGACGGCCGGTCCTTCGAGCCCGAACACGTAGGAGACGCGGCCGCTGGCGACGCTGCCGGCGGTGCCGGTGAGCAGGTGCCCGTCGAGGGCGGTCTGCTCGGCTCCGGCGGCGTAGTTCGAGGAGGCCGCGCCGATGAACGCGCCCGTCGGGCGGCCCGCCTGGGTGGCGGGGTCGATGCCGGCGTGCTCGAAGGCCTCCCAGGTGGTCTCCAGCAGCAGCCGCTGCTGCGGGTCCATGGCCAGGGCCTCGCGCGGGCTGATGCCGAAGAACGCGTGGTCGAACAGGGCCGCGTCGCGCAGGAACCCGCCCCGCCGCGTGTGGGAGGTGTCCCCGAGCCGGTCGAGGTCCCAGCCCCGGTCCACCGGGAACCCGTCGATCGCGTCGACGCCGTCGCGCACGAGGGTCCACAGCTCGTCCGGGGTGGTGACGCCGCCCGGGAAGCGGCACGCCATGCCGATGATGACGATCGGGTCGTCGGCGGGGGCCGTGGCGGGGGCGGGGGCGGCCGGGAGCGCGTCGGCGGTGGTCAGGTCGAGCTCGCGCAGGAGGTGCGCGGCGAGCCGGTTCGGGGTGGGGTGGTCGAAGACGAGGGTGGCCGGCAGCCGCACGCCGGTCAGCGTCGCGAGACGGTTGCGCAGCTCGACCGAGGTGAGGGAGTCGAAGCCGAGGTCCTTGAAGGCCCGGGTGGCCGCGATCGCGGTGCCGCCGCCGTGGCCGAGGACCAGGGCGGCCTGGGCGCAGACGGTGTCGACGACGAGCCGCTGGGCGTCGGCAGGGGCGAGGCCGGCGAGGCGGTCGGTCAGCGTCGTGGTCGTCGCCTGGGCGGCCTGGGCGCGGGGGCGGGCGGTACCGAACACGTCTCGAAGGATCGGAGGAACGGTCGCGCCGGGGCGCGGGGCCTCCAGCCGGGCCGGGATCAGCAACGGCCGGCCGGAGCGCACGGCGGCGGCGAAGAGGGCCGCGCCCTGGTCGGCCTCCAGCGCGACCATGCCGCCGGCCGAGAGGCGTCCCTGCGCGCCGGCGTCGAGGCCCGCGGTCATGCCGCCGGTCTGCGCCCACATGCCCCAGGCGAGGCTGGTCGCGGGGAGGCCCTGCTGGTGGCGGAGCTGGGCGAGGGCGTCGAGGTAGGCGTTGGCGGCCGCGTAGTTGCCCTGCCCCGGGCTGCCGATGGTGGCGGCGAGGGAGGAGAAGAGCACGAACCCGGCCAGGTCGCGGCCCGCGGTGGCCTCGTGCAGGTGCCGGGCGCCGTCGACCTTCGGCCCGGCGACGGTGGCGAGGTCTTCGGCGGTCATGGACTCGACCAGGGTGTCGGCGAGCACGCCGGCGGTGTGCACGACGGCGGTCAGGTCGGGAATCGAGTCGACGAGCGCGAACACGGCGTCCCGGTCGCGGACGTCGCAGACGACGTCGCCGTGCCGGGAGGCCTGCACCACCCGGGCGACCGTGCCGCTGTCGAGCAGGTGGCGGGCGATGACCTCGGCGATGATGCCGCCGCCGGTGATGAGGACCGTGCCGTCCGGGTCCCAGCGGCGCGGCAGGGTCAGCACGACCTTGCCGATGTGGCGGGCCTGGGAGAGCATCCGCAGGGCGTCGGGGGCCTTGCGGACGTCGAAGGCCTGGATCGGCAGCGGCTCCAGCACGCCCTGCTCGAACAGGGCGACGAGCTCGGTCAGCATCTGCTGGATGCGCGGGCCCGGGACGTCGCCGAGGTCGAAGGCCGTGTAGGCCACGCCGTCCGGGTCGCGCAGGTCGGCCTTGCCCAGCTCCACGAACCGGCCACCGGGCGCCAGCAGCCGCAGGGAAGCGTCGATGAACTCGCCCGTCAACGCGTTGAGCACCACATCGACACCCGGCGCGAACTTCGCCTCGAACTCCGTCGTGCGCGACGACGCCAGCCGCGACCCGTCCACACCCAGACCCAGCACCGTCGGCCACTTCGCCGGACTCGCGGTCGCGTACACCGTCGCACCCCAGTGATGGGCGAGCTGAATCGCGGCCATGCCCACGCCACCGGCGCCCGAGTGGATGAGCACCGACTCGCCGGGCGCCAGGGACGCCACGTCCCGCAGACCGTAGTACGCCGTGAGGAAGACGACCGGGACCGACGCCGCCTGCGCGAACGTCCAGCCGTCCGGGAAACGGGCGACACGGTTGCGGTCCGCGACCGCCTCCGGCCCGATCGCCGCGTCGAACACGCCCATGACCCGGTCGCCGACGGCCAGGCCGGTGACGTCCGAGCCGACCTCGACCACCACGCCGGCGGCCTCGCTGCCCATCGTCGCGGCCGGGTCCGGATACATCCCGAGGGCGATGAGCGCGTCACGGAAGTTGAGCCCGGCGGCGCGGACCTCGACCCGCACCTCGTCCGGGCCGAGCTCGGCGCGCGCGTAGCCGACGAGGTCCACGCCCTCGACCGTCCCGGTGCCCCGGTTCTCGAGGCGCCAGAGACCGTCCGGCGCCGGCAGGCCACCGGCCCGCGCCAGGCTCGGCACCAGCACCCCGCCGTCCCGGACCGCCGCCTCGCCGATCCCGGCCGCAACGATGCCGCCCAGCAACTCCGGCGCCGCGTCCCCGTCGACCAGCGTGAAGCGGCCGGGGTGCTCCGACGACGCCGACCGCACCAGACCCCACGCCGACGCGGCGCCGAGATCCGTGATCCGCCCGACCGCACCCTCGGTCACCACCACCAGGCGGCCCGAGCCGGCGAGGGTGTCCCGCACCCGCTCCAGCACCAGCTCCATCGAGGTGCCGGGGGCCATCCGCCACACGTCGACGCCGGCCGGGAGCTGCGCCGGGCCGACCTCGCGGGGCCGCCACTCCAGCTCGAACAGCCAGCGGGACGCGGCCCGGCCGGTGACCGGGCCGGCGGCGACCTCGCGCAGCACGACGCGGTCGATGGACACGACCGGCCGGCCGGACTCGTCGGCCGCGACGACCTCGAACCCCGACTCGGCATCACCGCGGACCCGCACGCGCAGCACCGTGGCGCCGGTGGCGTGAACCCGGACCCCGCCGAACACGAACGGCAGCCCGGCCGCGGGGTCGAGCAGGCCGACCGGGTGCAGGGCCGCGTCGAGCAGCGCCGGGTGCACCGCGAACTGGCTCGCCGTGTCGGCGGCCGGTCCGCTCAGGGCGACCTCGGCGTAGACCTCGCCGTCGCCGCGCCAGAGGCGGCGCAGGCCCTGGAACGCCGGGCCGTACGAGACGGCCGTGTGCGCGTACCAGTCGTCGACAGGCACCTCGGCCGCGGCCGCCGGGGGCCACGCGAGCGTGGGGGCGGTGGTGTCCGCGCCGCCGAACGTGCCCTCGGCGTGGCGGGTCCAGTCGGGGTCGTCGTCCTGGCGGGAGTACACCGTGACGGTCTCACCCACCTGGACCTGCACGGTCACGCCCCCGGCCGGCGGCAGGACCAGCGGGTTGAGGAGGGTCAGCTCGCTGAGGGCGCCCGCGCCGACCTCGTCGCCGGCCCGGACCACCATCTCGACCAGCGCCGTGCCGGGGACGACCACGGCCCCGCCGACGACGTGGTCGGCGAGCCAGGGCTGGGCGGCGAGGGAGAGCCGGCCGGTGGCGAGGACGACGTCGTCGCCGGCGACGCGGATGACCGCGTCGAGCAGCGGGTGGCCGGCGCCGGAGAGGGTGCGCACCGCCGTGTTCTCCAGCCAGTACCGCTCGCGCTGGAACGCGTACGTCGGCAGGTCGATCTTCCGCCCGCCGCCGAGGACCGCGCTCCAGTCGATGTCGACGCCGGCGACGAACAGCCCGGAGACGGCCCGCAGCAGCGACTCGGCCTCGTCGCGGCCGCGGCGCAGCGAGGCGACCACGACCGCCTCGTCGGACGGCAGGTGCGGCACGAGAATCGCGTCCGGCCCGACCTCCACGAAGGTGTCGACCCCGGCCTCGCGCATGGCGGCCACGTTGTCGGCAAACAGCACCGTGCCGCGGACGTGCCGCACCCAGTAGTCCGCGTCGAACTCGCTGATGAGCCCGCCGGTGACGTTGGAGACGATCGGGATCTGCGGCGGGTGAAACGTGACGGTGTCGAGGACCGCGCGGAACTCGTCGAGCATCGGCTCCATCAGCGCGCTGTGGAATGCATGCGAAACCCGCAGCCGACTCGTCCGGACGCCCGGGAACTCCGGAAGCAGCTCGGCCGGGCCGGACAGGACCCACGCGTTCGGCCCGTTGATCGCGGCGACCGAGACACCCTCGGGCACGTTCTCAACCGGAGCGCCGACCGCGAGCATCCCGCCACCCGGCGGCAAGGCCTGCATCAACTTCGCCCGGGCCGCGACCACCTTGCAGGCGTCCTCCAGCGACCACACCCCGGCCACATAGGCCGCGGCCAGCTCGCCGATCGAGTGACCACCGACGACCGACGGGTTCAGGCCCCACGCCTTCAACTGCTCGTACAGGGCCACCTCGATCGCGAACAACGCGGGCTGCGTGATCTCGGTTTCGTCGATCCGCTCGTCCGGCAGCGCACCGAAATGCCCCCGCACCTCGGCATGGACCCGGTTGAACACCGGGAAGTCCAGACCGGCACCCATCCCCGCCCGCTGCGCGCCCTGACCCGAGAACAGCACGCCGACCCGGCGCTCCGGGGTCGCGAGGCCGACGACCGCGCCGGTGAGGTCGGACAGCCCGGCCAGCAGGCCGTCCCGGTCGGAGGCCAGGACCACGGCGCGGTGGTCGAGCGCCGACCGCGCCGTGACCGAGGACCATCCGATGTCCGCGAGCGTCGCCGCCGGAGCGTCGCGGAGCCAGCCGGCCCAGCGCGCGGCCTGCCCGGCGAGGGCCCGCTCGTCCGCCCCGGAGAGCACGACCGGCGTGACCGGCAGGGCTGCGGCCGGGGCCGGCTCGGCGGACTCGACGGGCTTGCCGAGTTCAACCGGTGGCGGCTCCTCGATGATGGCGTGCGCGTTGGTGCCGCTCATGCCGAACGACGACACCCCGGCCCGGCGCGGCCGCTCCGCCGCGGGCCACGGCACGTCCGCGTCGAGCAGCGACACCGCCCCCGCGTCCCAGTCCACGTGCGGCGTCGGCTCGGCCGCGTGCAGGGTCCGGGGCAGCACCCCGTGGCGCAGCGCCTGGACCATCTTGATGACGCCCGCGACGCCCGCCGCGGCCTGCGTGTGCCCGATGTTCGACTTGACCGAGCCGAGCCACAGCGGCCGGTCGCGGCCCTGCCCGTAGGTGGCCAGCAGCGCCTGCGCCTCGATCGGGTCGCCGAGGCGGGTGCCGGTGCCGTGCGCCTCGACCGCGTCGACGTCCGCGGTCGTGAGCCGGGCGTCGGCGAGGGCCTGCTGGATGACGCGCTGCTGCGACGGGCCGTTCGGGGCGGTGAGCCCGCTGCTGGCGCCGTCCTGGTTCACGGCGGAGCCGCGCACGACGGCGAGGATCGGGTGGCCGAGTCGCTGGGCGTCGCGCAGGCGCTCGAGGACGAGGACGCCGGCGCCCTCGGCCCAGCCGGTGCCGTCGGCCGCGGCCGCGAAGGACTTGCAGCGCCCGTCGGCGGCGAGGCCGCGCTGGCGGGAGAACTCGACGAAGGCGCCCGGGGTGGCGAGCACGGTGACGCCGCCGGCGATCGCGAGCGAGCACTCGTTGCGGCGCAGGGCCTGGCTCGCCAGGTGCAGGGCGACCAGCGACGACGAGCAGGCGGTGTCGATGGTGACGGCGGGGCCCTCGAAGCCGAAAGTGTACGCCAGCCGGCCCGAGATGACGCTGGCGGCGGTGCCGGTGAGGACGTACCCCTCGACGCCCTCGGGCGGGTTGCGCAGCACGGTGGCGTAGTCCTGGCCGGCGGTGCCGACGAAGACGCCGGTGCGGCTGCGGTGCAGGGTCGACACGTCGATCCCGGCGCGTTCGATGGCCTCCCACGTGACCTCCAGCAGCAGCCGCTGCTGCGGGTCCATGGCGATGGCCTCGCGCCGGGAGATGCCGAACAGGGTGGCGTCGAAGTCCCCGGCGCCGTGCAGGAACGCGCCCTGGTTCGCGTAGGAGGTGCCGGCGTGGTCGGGGTCGGGGTCGTACAGCGCCGCCAGGTCCCAGCCGCGGTCGTCCGGGAACGGGCCCACCGCGTCGGCGCCGGCGGCGACGAAGTCCCACAGCTGCTCGGGCGTCTCGATCCCGCCCGGGTAGCGGCACCCCATGCCGACGATGGCGATCGGCTCGTGGGCCTCCGCCTCGAGCTCGCGCACGCGGGTGCGCGCCTGCCGAAGCTCGCCGGTGACCCACCTGAGATTCTCGAGAAGCTTCTCGTCATCAGCCATGGACGCACCCACTCCGAGAATATGCAGACGTCATGTGTGTCCCGCGCCCGCGCGTCATGGCTTGCGACCACCGATGGGACGCCTGGTCAACGTGACCCTACTGAGCGCCGATCAACGGCCCCAACCCCTAGGCACCCCTCAGGAGCCCCCTGCCGGAAGCCCTGCCGGAAGCCCTGCCGGAAGCGGCGTCAGGACTTGCCGAACTCGCGCTGGATGAGGTCGAGAATCTCGTCGGCGCTGGCCGATTCCAGGGCCACGGAGGCGTCGGCTTCGGGGGCCGGCGCGGGCACGGCCGCGAGGGTGCTGAGCCGCCGCACCAGCTCGGCGTCGTCCCGCGCGTCGAGCGGCTGCCGGGCCAGCATCCGCTCCAGCTGGGCGATCGCCTCGGCCACGGTTCTGGGCCCGGTGTCGGCCACGAGCTGCGTGCCGAGGTGCCGGGCGAGGTCGGCCGGCGTCGGATAGTCGAAGACCAGGGTCGTCGGCAGCCGAAGGCCCGTCCTCGCCTTCATACGATCCCGCATCTGTACCGCCAGCAGCGAGTCGAACCCCAGCTCCGTGAACCCGCGCCGAGGCTTGACGGCCTCGGCCGTGGCGTGGCCGAGCACTCGCGCGGCCTCGTCGCGCACCAGCTCGAGCAGCATCCGCTCCTGGTCGCCCGCGTTCGCCTCGGCCAGCCGCCCGCGCAGCTCGGCCGACGGGTCCGGGCCCGCGGCGGCCGGTCGCTCCTGCGGCGCCTCGGCGAACGCGGCGAACAGCGTGCTGCCGCGCCGGCTGGTGAAGGTCGGCAGGAACCGCCCCCAGTCGACGTCGGCGACGATGGCGTCCCGGTCGGGCGCGGTGGCGGCGAGCGCGGCGATGGCGAGGTCCGGGTCCATGGCCGGCAGTCCGCGCAGCCGCAGCGCGTCCTCGTCCGCCATGCCGCCGTCGGCCCACGGGCCCCAGGCGATCGCGGAGGCGGCGAGGCCGCGGGACCGGCGGTGGGCGGCGAGGGCGTCGAGGTGGGCGTTGGCCGCGGCGTAGGCGGCCTGCCCGCCGCTGCCCCAGATCCCGGCGATGGAGGAGAACAGCACGAACGCGGAGACGTCCCCGAAGACGGCGTCGAGGTTCGTCGCCCCGTCGACCTTGGCCCGCATGACCCGCTCGACCTCGTCGGCGGTCATCTCGGCCAGCGGCGTGCCCTGCCCGACCCCGGCCGCGTGCACGACGACGCGAACCGGCGCCCCGAGGTCCTCGTAGCGGGACCGCAGCGCCGCCAGCGCGTCGCGGTCGGTCACGTCGAGCGCGACGACCTCGACCGGAACGCCCAGGTCCTCGGCGACGGAGCCGCCGCGCCGGCTGGCGAGCACGATCCGGGACGCCCCCGACCGCGCGGCCCACCGCGCCACCCGCATCCCGAGCGAGCCGGTCCCGCCGGTGATGAGCACGGTGCCGTCGGGCGCCCATTCGCGGTCGTCCTCGGCGCGGACGACCCGCCGCGCGTAGACCCCGGAGGGCCGGATCGCGATCTGGTCCTCCCCGGACGGCAGCACCAGCGCGGCTCCCTCGGCGACGTCGACGAGGCCGCCCCACAGCTGCGGGTGTTCGAGCGCGACGACCCGCCCGGCGCCCCACAGCTGCGCCTGCGCCGGGTCGACCACGTCGCCGGCCTCGACCCGCACCGCGCCCCGGGTCACGCACCAGAGCCGGGCCGACGCGTCGAGCTTCTGCACCAGCTGCACAAGCTCGGCGACGCCGCCCTCGACCACCTCGGCGCCGGGCAGGTCCACGACGTCACCGAGCCCGGGCGGCACCAGCACGACCACACGGCCCGGCGGCGAGGGCCGGACCTCGGCCAGCGGCTCCCACGCGACCCGGTACCGCCACTGCGGCCCGTCGCCGGCGGGCTCCTTGAGCCAGTAGTGCCGGTGCTGGAACGCGTAGGTCGGCAGCGGCACGACCTTCCCACCGCGGTGGTAGGCCGCGAAGTCGATCCCGGTCCCGCGAACGTGCGCCTGCGCAAGCCCCTGCAGCAACGCGCGGGGCTCGGCCTGACCGGACCGCAGCAACGGAATGAACGCGGCATCCTCGACACAATCCGGCCCCAACGCGCTCAACGCACCACCGGGCCCGACTTCGAGGAACGTCCGCACCCCCTGCCCATGCAGGAACTGGAGGGTCGGGTGGAACCGCACGGTTGCCAGGACGTGCCGCACCCAGTAGTCGGCGTCGAACTCGGTCATGAGTTCACCGGTCACGTTCGACACGATCGGAATCCGGGCCGGCCGCCACTCCACAGAGCGCAACACCTCGCCGAACGCAGCGGTCATCGGCTCCATCAACGGCGAATGGAACGCGTGCGACACCCGCAACCGGGTCGTGCGCACCCCCGGAAACACCAGCGCGTCCAACACCTCAACCGGGCCGGACAACACCACCGACGACGGCCCATTGACCGCCGCCACGCAGACACCGTCCGGCACCACATCCAACGGCGCCCCGACCGCGAGCATCCCGCCACCCGCCGGCAACTCCCCCATCAACCGGCCCCGAGCCTCAACAACCCTCACCGCATCCGCGAGACTCAACACCCCGGCGCAGTAGGCGGCCGACAACTCACCGACCGAATGACCCGCCAGGAAATCCGGCTGCAAACCCCACTCGCGCAACTGCTCAAACAGCGCGACCTCGATCGCGAATAGGGCCGCCTGCGCATTCCGCGTGTCATCCACCGAACCCGAAGGCTCCGGCAGCAGCGCACGGACCTCCTCGTACACCTCCCGGAACCGCGGATAGACCGCGGACAGCTCCTCACCCATCCCAGCCCGCTGCGAACCCTGACCCGGGAACAACACCGCCGTCCCACCCGGCACCACCGAACCCCGCACCGCCAGCTCACCATCCAGCAGCACACCACGATGCTCGAAACCCGTCCGCGTCGACGCCAGCGAAAACCCGATATCCACCGGCGAACCCGGCCAACCCGACAACCGAGCCGCCTGCACCCCAACCCCCGCCTCAGACCGGCTCGACACCACCCACGCCACCGGCACACCGGACTCCGTCGACACCTCCGACGCCTCGACACCCTCCAAAATCACGTGCGCATTCGTGCCACTGATCCCGAACGACGACACCGCCGCCCGGCGGGGACGATCCGCCACCGGCCACGGCCGGGCCTCCGTGGCCAGCGCCACCGCACCCGCCGACCAGTCCACCTGCGGCGTCGGCTCGTCCGCGTGCAGGGTGCGCGGGATCAGGCCGTGCCGCATGGCGAGCACCATCTTGATGACACCGGTCACGCCCGCCGCAGCCTGGGTGTGGCCCAGGTTCGACTTGACCGAGCCGAGCCACAGCGGGCGGTCGCCGGGGCGGCCCCGGCCGTAGGTGGCGAGCAGGGCCTGGGCCTCGATCGGGTCGCCGAGCCGCGTCCCGGTGCCGTGGCCCTCGACCACGTCCACGTCCGGCGGGTTCAGGCCGGCGTTGGCGAGGGCCGCGCGGATGACCCGCTGCTGGGCCGGGCCGTTCGGGGCGGTGAGCCCGTTCGACGCGCCGTCCTGGTTCACGGCCGAGCCCGCGAGCACGGCGAGGATCCGGTGGCCGAGCCGTTCGGCGTCCGAGCGGCGCTCCACGAGCAGCACGCCGACGCCCTCGGACCAGCCGGTGCCGTCGGCGCCGGAGCCGAAGGACTTGCAGCGGCCGTCGGGGGCGAGGCCGCCCTGCTGGCTGAACTCGACGAAGGTGTTCGCCGTGGCCATGACCGTCACGCCGCCGACGAGGGCCGCGTCGCACTCGCCGGAGCGCAGCGCCTGCGCGGCCAGGTGCAGGGCGACGAGCGACGACGAGCAGGCGGTGTCGATCGTGAGGGCCGGGCCTTCGAGGCCGAGCGCGTACGCCACCCGCCCCGACAGCACGCTCGTGGCGTTGCCGGTGAGCAGGTGGCCGCCGACGCCGTCGACCGCGCCGAAGGAGCCGGAGGCGTAGCCCTGCCCGGACGCCCCGACGAAGACCCCGGCCCGGCTGCCGCGCAGCGATCCCGGCGCGATTCCGGCGTGCTCGACCGCCTCCCAGGCCGCCTCGAGCAGCTGCCGCTGCTGCGGGTCCATGGCGAGGGCCTCGCGCGGGCTGATCCCGAAGAACTCGGCGTCGAAGCCGGCGGCGTCGGGCAGGAATCCGCCCGCCCGGGCGAAGGAGGCGCCGGTGCCGCGGCCCCAGCCGCGGTCGTCCGGGAAGCCGGTGATGCCGTCGCGCCCGTCGAGCAGCAGCTGCCACAGCTCGTCGGGCGACCGGACCCCGCCGGGCAGCCGGCAGCTCATGCCGACGATGACGATCGGGTCGTCGCCGGCCGGGCCGGTGGCGACCGGCGCGATCTCGTCGGCCGGGGAGCCGGTCAGCTCGCGTCCGAGGTGGTCGGCGAGGGCCTGCGGGTTCGGGTAGTCGAAGACCAGCGAGGACGGCAGCCGCAGCCCGGTGTGCCGGGCGATGGCGTCGCGGAGCTCGATCGCGGTCAGCGAGTCGAACCCGAGCTCCTTGAACGCCCGTCCGGCCGCGATCCCGTCCACGCCGTCGTGGCCCAGCACGGCGGCCGCCTGGGTCCGGACCAGCTCGACGAGGTCGGCGGGCGGGACGGGGCGGGCCGGCGGGGCGACCGTCGCGGCGGCCGGCGTATCGGGGGCGAAGGCGGCGAGGAGGGGGCTGGGCCGCCGCGCGGTGAACGCCGGCAGGAACCGCCCCCAGTCGACGTTGAGGATGATCGCGTCGCGGTCCGGCGGGGTGGCGGCGAGCGCGGCGATGGCGGTCTCGGGGTCCAGCGCGGCCAGCCCGAGCCGGCCCAGCTGCTCCTCCAGGGCGCCGGCGGCCATGCCGCCCTGGCCCCACGGGCCCCAGGCGATCGCGGAGGCGGCGAGGCCGCGGGACCGGCGGTGGGCGGCGAGGGCGTCGAGGTGGGCGTTGGCCGCGGCGTAGGCGCCCTGCCCGCCGCTGCCCCAGATCCCGGCGATGGAGGAGAACAGCACGAACGCGGAGACGTCGCCGAACACGGCGTCGAGGTGATCCGCGCCGAGGACCTTGGCCCGCATGACGCTGTCGATCTCGTCGGCGGTCATCGCGGCCAGCGGCGTGCCCTGCCCGGCTCCGGCCGCGTGTACGACGACGCGAACCGGCTCGCCGAGGTCTTCGTAGCGGGAGCGCAGCGCCGCGAGCGCGTCGCGGTCGGTCACGTCGAGCGCGACCACGTCGACCGGAATCCCCAGCTCCTCGGCGGCGCCGCCCCGCCGGCTGCTCAGCACGATCCGGGACGCCCCCGACTCGGCGGCCCACCGGGCCACCCGCCGGCCCAGGGCTCCGGTCCCGCCGGTGATGAGCACGGTCCCCTCGGGCGTCCATCGCCCGCCGCTCTGGCCCCGGACCACGCGCCGCGCGTAGACCCCGGAGGGCCGGATCGCGACCTGGTCCTCCCCGGACGGCAGCACCAGCGCGGCTCCCTCGGCGACGTCGACGAGGCCGCCCCACAGCTGCGGGTGTTCGAGCGCGACGACCCGCCCCGCGCCCCACAGCTGCGCCTGCGCCGGGTCGACCACGTCGCCGGCCTCGGCCCGCACCGCGCCCCGGGTCACGCACCAGAGCCGGGCCGACGCGTCGAGCTTCTGCACCAGCTGCACAAGCTCGGCGACGCCGCCCTCGACCACCTCGGCGCCGGGCAGGTCCACGACGTGACGCAGCCCCGGCGGCACGAACACGACCGCGCGCTGGGACCCGTCCGCGCGCAGGTCGGCCAGGAGCTCCCAGGCGACCTCGTACCGGCGGCGCTCGGGCGTGACGGTCGGCAACCAGTACCGCTTGTGCTGGAACGCATAGGTCGGCACCGGCACGGCAGCCCCGCGGTGGTAGGCCGCGAAGTCGATCCCGGTCCCGCGAACGTGCGCCTGCGCGAGCCCCTGCAGCAGCGCGCGGGGCTCAGGCTGACCGGACCGCAGCAACGGAATGAACGCGGCATCCTCGACACAATCCGGCCCCAACGCACTGAGCGCGCCACCGGGCCCGACTTCGAGGAACGTCCGCACCCCCTGCCCATGCAGGAACCGCAGCGTCGGGTAGAACTGCACCGTCGCCAGGACATGCCGCACCCAGTAGTCCGCGTCGAACTCGGTCATGAGTTCACCGGTCACGTTCGACACGATCGGAATCCGGGCCGGCCGCCACTCCACAGAGCGCAACACCTCGCCGAACGCAGCGGTCATCGGCTCCATCAACGGCGAGTGGAACGCGTGCGACACCCGCAACCGGGTCGTGCGCACACCCGGAAACACCAGCGCGTCCAACACCTCAACCGGTCCAGACAACACCACCGACGACGGCCCATTCACTGCCGCCACCGACACACCGTCCGGCACCACATCCAACGCCGCCCCGACGGCCAGCATCCCGCCACCCGCCGGCAACTCCCCCATCAACCGCCCGCGAGCCTCCACCACCTTCACCGCATCCGCGAGGCTCAACACGCCGGCGCAGTAGGCCGCCGAGAGCTCACCGACCGAATGACCGGCCAGGAAATCCGGCTTGAGACCCCACTCGCGCAACTGCTCAAACAGGGCGACCTCGATGGCGAACAGGGCCGCCTGCGCGTTCCGAGTGTCGTCCACCGAACCCGAAGGCTCCGGCAGCAGGGCACGGACCTCCTCGTACACCTCCCGGAACCGCGGATAGACCGCGGACAGCTCCTCACCCATCCCGGCCCGCTGCGAACCCTGACCCGGGAACAACACCGCCGTCCCACCCTGGACCACCGACCCGCGCACCGCCAGCTCACCATCCAGCAGCACACCACGATGCTCGAAACCCGTCCGCGTCGACGCCAGCGAAAATCCGATATCCACCGGCGAACCCGGCCAACCCGACAACCGAGCCGCCTGCGCCCCAACCCCCGCCTCAGACCGGCTCGACACCACCCACGCCGCCGGCACACCGGACTCCGTCGACACCTCCGACGCCTCGACACCCTCCAAAATCACGTGCGCATTCGTGCCACTGATCCCGAACGACGACACGCCCGCGCGGCGGGGACGGTCGGCCACCGGCCACGGCCGGGCCTCGGAGACCAGCGCCACCGCACCGGCCGACCAGTCGACGTGCGACGACGGCTCGTCCACGTGCAGGGTCCGCGGGACGAGCCCGTGCCGCATCGCGAGCACCATCTTGATCACACCCGCGACGCCCGCGGCCGCCTGCGTGTGCCCGAGGTTCGACTTGATCGAGCCGAGCAGCACCGGCGCCGGACGGTCCTGGCCGTAGGTCGCCAGTAACGCCTGCACCTCGATCGGATCCCCGAGCCGCGTACCGGTCCCGTGCCCCTCCACCACGTCCACATCAGACGGCTCCAGCCCCGCGCTCGCCAGAGCCGCCCGGATCACCCGCTGCTGCGACGGGCCGTTCGGAGCCGTCAGCCCGTTCGACGCGCCGTCCTGGTTCACCGCCGAGCCCGCGACCACCGCGAGGACCCGGTGGCCGAGGCGCCGGGCATCCGCCAGGCGCTCGACGACGAGCACGCCGACGCCCTCGCCCCAGCCGGTGCCGTCGGCGGCGTCGGCGTACGCCTTGCACCGCCCGTCCCCGGCCAGCCCGCGCTGGAGGCTGAACTCGATGAAGGCGCCCGGCGTCGTCATGACCGTCACGCCCCCGGCGAGCGCCAGGTCGCACTCGCCGTTGCGCAGCGCCTGCGCGGCGAGGTGGAGGGCGACCAGCGACGAGGAGCAGGCGGTGTCGACGGTGACGGCCGGGCCCTCGAGGCCGAGCGCGTAGGAGACGCGGCCGGAGAGCACGCTGGCGGAGGTGCCGGTGGCGCCGTAGCCGCCGGTGACGTCGCGGGCGAAGAGCTCGCCGACGCCGTAGTCCTGGCCGTTGGTGCCGGCGAACACGCCGACGGCGGTGCCGCGCAGCGCGGCCGGGTCGATGCCGGCCCGCTCGATCGCCTCCCACGAGGCCTCCAGCAGGAGCCGCTGCTGCGGGTCCATCGAGGTGGCCTCGCGCGGGCTGATGCCGAAGAACTCGGCGTCGAAGCCGTCGGCGTCGTGCAGGAACCCGCCGTGCTGCGTCGCGCTCTGCCCGTCCCGGAGGCGTTCGAGGTCCCAGCCGCGGTTGGTGGGGAAGCCGGTCAGCGCGTCGGCGCCGGCCTCCAGCAGCGTCCACAGGTCTTCCGGCGACCGGACGCCGCCGGGGAACCGGCAGCTCATGGCGACGATGGCGATCTCGTCGCCGGGTCGGCCGCCCGGTCCGGCGGCCGCGGGTCGGTCCGCCCCGTCCGGCCGCAGCCGGGCGAGCAGGTGTTCGGCGAGCGCGCGGGGGGTCGGGTAGTCGAACGCGAGGGTGGTGGGCAGCGTGAGCCCGGTGGCGGCCGCGAGCCGGTTGCGCAGCTCGATCGCGCTGACCGAGGTGAAGCCGAGGTCCTGGAAGGCACGGTCGGCGGCGACCGCGGCGGCGGAGGCGTGCCCGAGGGCGGCCGCCACCTCGGCGCGGACGAGATCGTGGACGGCGCGCGGGTCGCGGGTTGCGCTGCGAGGGGCCGGCGGCTCGGGCCGCGCGGCGCGAACGGCCGGGAGGTCGGCGAGCAGCGGCAGCGACCGGCCGCCCGGCCCCGCCAGGTGCTCCCAGCGCATGTCGGCGACGACCGCGGCCGTGACGCCCTCGTCGAGGGCCCGGCCGAGCGCGTCGAGGGCGAGACCGGGCTCCATCGGGACGGCCGCGCCGGCGAGGGTGGCGCCGTCGGCCAGGCCGCCGCCGCCCCAGAGCCCCCAGGCCACCGACAGCGCGGGCAGGCCGAGGCCGCGGCGGTGGTGGGCGAGCGCGTCGAGGTAGGCGTTGCCGGGGGCGTAGTTGCCCTGCCCGGGGCCGCCGAGGGTGCCGGCCAGCGACGAGAACAGCACGAACGCGTCGAGGTCGGTGGTGAGCTCGTGCAGGTTGCGGGCCGCGGCGGCCTTGGCGTGCAGGGCGCGCTGGAGCTGGTCGGGGCGCAGCGAGCCGACGAGCGCGTCGTCGAGGACGGCGGCGGTGTGGAAGACCGAGGTCGGCGGGTACTGCTCGACGAGCGCCGCCAGGGCCGCACGGTCCCCGGCGTCACAGGCGGCGACGGTGACCCGGCTGCCCAGGCGCTCGAGCTCGGCGACGAGCTCCGCGGCCCCGGGCGCGTCGGCGCCGCGCCGGCTGACCAGCAGCAGGTGTTCGGCGCCGCCGGCGGCCAGCCGGCGGGCGACCCGGGCGCCGAGCGCCCCGGTCCCGCCGGTGATGAGCGCCGTGCCCCGCCACGACCGGCCCGGGCCGCCCGCCCGGGGTGTCGCCGGGGTGAGGCGGCGTGCGTACGTTGCGGAGGCGCGGATCGCGAGCTGGTCCTCGCCGTGCTCGCCGCCGAGCACCCACCGCAGCAGAGCCGGGTCCACCGCCGCGGGGAGGTCCACGAGGCCGCCCCACCGGTCGGGGTGCTCGGCGGCGATGACGCCGCCCAGCCCCCACGCGAGGGCCTGGTCCGGATGTTCGAGCGTGTCGACGGGGACCGCGCAGCGCGTGGCGATCCACAGTGGAGCGTCGATCCCGGCGTCGCCGAGCGCCTGGGCGAGCGCGACGGTCCCGGCGAACCCGGCGGGGACGGCGTCGAAGCCGGCCAGGGGCCGCTCGTCGAACGCCAGCAGCGACAGCACCGTGTCGGGCGGCCCGGCCACCCCGGCGAGCGCCGCCGCCGTCTCCGCGCGGTCGAGGCCGGGGGCCAGCCGCAGCACCTCGGCGTCGGGCAGGACGGTGTCGGCGAGGTCGTGGGGCGCGACGACGAGGACGCGGCGCGGTGCGACGGGCGCGGCGGGCCGGCGGACGGGGCTCCACGTGACGTCGTAGCGCCACCCGTCGGCCCCGCCTCGCGGGCGCGCCGCGGTGCCCGGCCGACCGGCGTTGAGCCAGAACCGCTCGTGCTGGAACGCGTACGTCGGCAGCGCGACGGCCTTCCCGCCGTGATACGCGGCGAAGTCGATCCCGGCGCCGCGAACGTGCGCCTGGGCAAGCCCGTGCAGCAGCGCGCGGGGCTCGGCCTGACCGGACCGCAGCAACGGAATGAACGCCGCATCCTCGACACAGTCCGGCCCCAGCGCACTGAGCGCACCACCAGGCCCGACCTCGAGGAACGTCCGAACCCCCTGGCCGTGCAGGAACTGCAGCGTCGGATAGAACTGCACCGTCGCCAGCACGTGCCGCACCCAGTAGTCCGCGTCGAACTCGGTCATGAGTTCACCGGTCACGTTCGACACGATCGGAATCCGCGCCGGCCGCCACTCCGCCGAACGCAGCACCTCAGCGAACGCAGCCGTCATCGGCTCCATCAACGGCGAATGAAACGCGTGCGACACCCGCAACCGCGTCGTACGCACCCCCGGAAACACCAGCGCGTCCAACACCTCAACCGGGCCGGACAACACCACCGACGACGGCCCATTCACTGCCGCCACCGACACACCGTCCGGCACCACATCCAATGCCGCCCCGACGGCCAGCATCCCGCCACCCGGCGGCAGCTCGCCCATCAACCGGCCGCGAGCCTCCACCACCCGCACCGCATCCGCAAGACTCAACACGCCGGCGCAGTAGGCCGCCGAGAGCTCACCGACCGAATGACCGGCCAGGAAATCCGGCTGCAAACCCCACTCGCGCAACTGCTCAAACAGGGCGACCTCGATGGCGAACAGGCCCGCCTGCGCATTGCGGGTCTCGTCCACCGAACCCGAAGGCTCCGGCAGCAGGGCGCGGATCTCCTCGTACACCTCTCGGAACCGCGGATAGACCGCGGACAGCTCCTCACCCATCCCGGCCCGCTGCGAACCCTGACCCGGGAACAACACCGCCGTCCCGCCCGGCACCACCGAACCCCGCACCGCCAGCTCGCCGTCGAGCAGGACGCCCCGATGCTCCAGGCTCGAACGCGTCGCGGCCAGCGAATAGCCGATGTCCACCGGCGAACCCGGCCAACCCGCCAGCCGGGCCGCCTGCGCCGCCACGCCCGCCTCGGACCGGCTCGACACGACCCACGCCACCGGCGCGGCGCCCTCGGCGGTGGGCTCGACGGGCGCCTCGGCGACGGTCTCCAGGATCACGTGCGCGTTGGTGCCGCTGATCCCGAACGACGACACCCCGGCCCGGCGGGGGCGGTCCCCGTCCGGCCACGGCTGGGCCTCGGTCGCCAGCGCCACCGCGCCCGCCGACCAGTCCACCCGCGGCGACGGCTCGTCGGCGTGGAGGGTCTTCGGCACCAGCCCGTGCCGCATGGCGAGCACCATCTTGATGACCCCGGCGACCCCGGCGGCGGCCTGGGTGTGGCCGAGGTTCGACTTGACCGAGCCGAGCCACAGCGGCCGGTCGCGGTCCTGGCCGTAGGTCGCCAGGATGGCCTGGGCCTCGATCGGGTCGCCGAGCGTGGTGCCGGTGCCGTGGGCCTCGACGGCGTCCACGTCGGACGGGGCGAGACCGGCGCTCGCGAGCGCGGCGCGGATGACGCGCTGCTGGGAGGGGCCGTTCGGAGCCGTCAGACCGTTCGAGGCGCCGTCCTGGTTCACGGCGGAGCCGCGCACGACGGCGAGCACGGGGTGGCCGAGCCGCTGGGCGTCGCGGAGGCGCTCGACGACGAGCACCGCGACGCCCTCGGACCAGCCGGTGCCGTCCGCGGCGGCGCCGAACGACTTGCACCGGCCGTCGGGGGCCAGGCCGCCCTGGGTGCTGAACTCGATGAACGTCGTCGCGGTCGGCATCACCGTCACGCCGCCGACCAGGGCCGCCTCGCACTCGCCGGCGCGCAGGGCCTGGACGGCCAGGTGCAGGGCCACGAGGGAGGACGAGCACGCGGTGTCGACGGTGACGGCGGGGCCTTCGAGGCCGAGGGCGTAGGCGACGCGCCCGGACACGACGCTGCTGGCGGTGCCGGTGCCGAGGAAGCCCTCGACCTCGGCGGGCACGTCGGTGAGGCTGGCGGCGTGGTTGTGGTACATCACCCCCGCGAAGACGCCGACGGGCCGGCCGGCGAGCGAGAGCGGGGCGATACCGGCCCGTTCGAGCGCCTCCCAGCTGCCCTCCAGCAGCAGCCGCTGCTGCGGGTCCATGGCGAGCGCCTCGCGCGGCGAGATCTTGAACAGCGCCGGGTCGAAGTCGCCGGCGTCGTGGAGGAAGCCGCCCTCACGGGTGCGGGAGGTGCCCGGGCGCAGGCCGTGGGGGTCGTACAGCGTGTCGAGGTCCCAGCCCCGGTCGACCGGGAACCCGCAGATCGCGTCGCCGCCCCCGGCGAGCAGGCGCCACAGGTCCTCGGGCGAGCGGACGCCGCCCGGCAGCCGGCAGCTCATGCCGACGATCGCGATGGGCTCGCTGTGCTGCTCCTGCAGTTGCCGCAGCCGCTCGCTCGTCGCGTAGAGGTCGGCCGTGGCCCGCTTGAGATAGTCGCGAAGCTTTTCCTCGTTCGCCATCAGCCACCGCCCACGAACCGACATCGAACCCTCGTGAACGTACGGGCGGCTCGGGAAACCGGACAACCCCTACCGGACGGGACCGGCCCCTAAGCCGTGCGGTTGGGTCACGTGACGCATGCGACCCGAGGCACGGGCGGGGCGATCGGCGAGCTGGGCGGGTGTGGTGCCGCGCCTCCACGCCGCCGGCCACAGCGTGATCGCGGCGCCGAACCCGCTGCGCCGCCTGTCCGGCGACGCCGCCGTCGTCCGGGCGGTTCCGGGCCCGGTCCTGCTCGTCGGGCGCTCCTACGGCGGGGCCGTCATCAGCAACGTCAGCGGCGGCGGCGTGCGCGGCCTGGTCTTCGTCGCCGCGCTCGCGCCGCTCGTGGGCGAGAGCATCGGCGAGGTGATCCTGAGGGCGGCCGCGGCGGTCGGCTGAGGACATAACCGGGGTAGGGCGGCCGCTATCAGGTGCGGGCGGCCGCGCAGCCGCTTCATCGGGGGTCGCGAGCGTTGCGGGCCTTGTGGACCCAGTGCATGACCTGGACCACGACCAGCACGGCGGCGCCGATGACCAGGTCGGAGTCGTGCCACTCGCGGTCCACCGGGAGGTTCACGAGCTCGCGGTAGAGGTACACGGTGACGGCGGCGACGACGGCGAGCCCGGGCAGGTGGAGCAGGGCGGCCCGCAGCCGGCCCCGGCCGGCGATCGCCATCGCGAGCCGCCACAGGAACTCGGCGACGATGACCACGACGATGCCGGCGCACGCGCCGACCACGTAGGCGCTGACCGACTGCGGCACGGAGGGCTCCAGGAGACGGCGGCCGAGCAGGGTGAGGGCGGCACCGGCGCTGGCCGCGATGACGAGCCAGCGGGTGAGGTCCCACGACAGCGGCAGCTGCCGGGCCCGGTCCTGCCGCTTGCGGGGGATGTACGCCCAGGCCTCGCGCTCGAACCAGGTCGCGGCGGCCCAGCCGGCGAGGGCGACGAAGATGCCGACGGGCGGGCCGATGTACCGGTCCTCGGCGACGAACCAGAACACCACCACGAGGCTCGCGACGGTGGCGGGCCCGGCGAGCACCGAGATGAGCCACGACAGGAAGAAGGGCCGGCGGGCCTCCGGCACGTCGAGCGGGTGCACGAGGGGGTGCACGGACTCGTCGGGCAGTGCGACGAGCTCGGGAACGTTCATGGTTGCCTCCACGGCACGGTGTCGATGTACGGGGCGGCCTGGTCGTTGCGGGCGAGGTCGTAGACCTTCTGCCGGGACACGCCGAGCCGGTCGGCCACGGTCACGGCGCTGAGGTCGTCGAGGAGCTGGTTGACGGCAACGGCCCGCACCCGGGCCGCCCGTGAGCTGAGGTGCGCGGCGAACGCGCTGACCTCGGCGGCGAGCAGCGCGACCCCGAGCTGCCCGCCGAACGGCTCGGCCCAGCCCGGCTCCTCGGTGCGGGCGGCGGCGTAGAGGCCGTCGCCGCCGTCGGCGAGGGTGTCGCGCACCTGGGCCGGGGTCAGCCCGCTCGCGACGAAACGGCCGGCCGCCGCCCCGGCCTCGGCCGGGTCGCGGTGCGCCAGGACGCCGCGCCACTCGTCGGGGATGTCAACCCCGGGTTTACGCTTCACACGACCAGCGTGACGCGCACCGGCGCCCGCTGTCAACCCCGGGATGACACGATCGAGAGTAGGGGTTGGGCCGGTGGCGCGGCCGCCCTACGATCGGGCGCATGACGACGCCCCAGCTCGACACCGGCCTGTGGGCGCGGACCTACCACCCGGCGGCCGCGGGATCGCCCCGGCTGGTCTGTCTGCCGCACGCCGGTGGCTCGGCAAGCTTCTACTTCCCGGTCTCGCGCACCCTCGCCCCGGCGATCGAGGTCGTCGCGATCCAGTACCCGGGCCGCCAGGACCGCCGCCTCGAGCCCTGCGTCCCCGACCTGCCCGAGCTGGCCCGGCTGGTGTTCGGAGTCCTCGAGCCCATGACCGACCGCCCGCTGGCCCTGTTCGGGCACAGCATGGGCGCCAGCCTCGCCTTCGAGGTGGCCCGGCTGCTGGAGCAGGAGGCGGGCGTCGTGCCCGTGCGGCTCTACGCGTCCGGCCGGCGCGCCCCGTCGCGGTTGCGGCACGAGACGGTGCACCTGCTCGACGACGCCGGACTGCTCGCGGACGTCAAGCGCCTCAGCGGTACCGATGCCGCCATCCTCGGCGACGAGGAGCTGCTGCGGATGGCGCTGCCCGCGATCCGCAACGACTACAAGGCGGCCGAGACCTACAAGTACGAGCCGGGTCCCCTGCTCACGTGCCCGATCACGGTCTTCACCGGCGCCGACGACCCGAAGACGACCCCGGAAGAGGCCGGCGCGTGGGCCGAGCACACCACCGGCGAGACGGAGCTGAAGGTCTTCCCCGGCGGGCACTTCTTCCTGACCCGGCACCAGGGCGAGATCCTCGGCACCATCCGGCGCCAGGTGACGGGCTCCGCCGCGTGACGCGCCCGGCCGGCTGACGATCGGGTCAGCCGGCCGGCCGGCACGATCACTCGGGCTTGCGGGCCACCGCGATCACGTAGTCGAGCAGGTCCAGCTCCTGGCGCATGACGTCCTGGCCGGACCAGTGCCGCACCACGCCCTTGTGCAGCGCCTTGCCGAGCTGGCGGCGGTACTGCTCGTCGTCGACGCGCCCGGCCATGTACTGCCGCCACGGCTCGTACACCTTCTCGCGGATCGACTCGACGGTCACGTCGGCGAATCCGGCCCCGGTCAGCTCCTTGGCGTAGGTGCTGCCGTCGTGCCAGTTCTCGTCGGGCAGGCTGAACTTCAGGAAGCTCAGCGGCCCCGACTTGAACGCCATCCGCGGGGTGGCGCCGTCGATCGGGATGATGTCGGCGACGGCGAGCACGCCGCCGGGGCGCAGGACGCGGTACGCCTCCCGGAAGAAGGCGCTGCGCGGATGGAAGTGGAACGCCGACTCGAGCGCCACCACCCGGTCGAAGCTCTCCGGCTCGAACGAGGTCGACAGCGCCGAGCCGAGCTGGAAGTCCAGCCGGTCCGCGACGCCCTCGGCCTCGGCCCGCGCCCGGGCCGCCTCGACGTGGTGCGGGGTGATGTTCAGCCCGGTGATCCGGCCGACCTCGCGCTCGCGCAGCCACAGGAAGTCCTGGTCGCCGTAGCCGAAGCCGGCGTCGAGCACCGTGTCGCCGGCGCGCAGCTCCGCGGCCTCGCCGAGCTTGCGGGCCAGGGCCTCGCCGGCCGTGTCGAGCGTGGTGGCGTCGCCGTCCCAGAAGCCGACGTTCATGTAGTGCGTGGAGCGGCCCAGGAACTCGACCTGGGGCTCCTGGATCAGGTAGAAGCGCTGGACGCGTAACTCCGGATCCTTGGTCGCCACGGCCCGCACGGCCCGGCGCAGGATCTTGAGGTTCTCGAACACCGTTGGGGTGCCCCTCTCTCACAAAGGGATCAGTGCGCCGATGAGAGCTGTCGCCGCAGGTCGTCCACGACGTCCGGCAGCCCGTCGGCGTCGGCGGCGCCGAAGATGTGGAAGTCCGGCCGCACGAGCACGCCCGCCGCCGGCATCGCGGCCAGCCACGGCCCGAGCACGTCGTCGAGGTCGGCGACGGTGGCCTCGTCCGCGGCCGCGGAGGCGCCCGGCGGGGCCAGGCGCAGCAGGGTCGCGCCGATGGAGTCGAGGAACGACACCCGCTCCGGGCCCAGCAGGGCGGCCGGGTCGCCGGTGGCGAGCACGACGAAGCCGGGCCCGCTCAGCTCGTCGAAGAGGCCGACCTTGCCGGCGCGGCTCACCCGCGCGATCGGCGTGAGGTGCCCGGCCGTGCCCTCGGGACCGCCGGCGTGCAGCACCCCCTCGGTCAGCGGCTCGACCAGCGTGCGCGACATCCCCTGGACGGCGCCGCGGCGGCGGGCCGCCAGCAGGGTGCCGTCGCGGGTGACGGCCGCGCGGCGGTTGGTCTCGCAGATCACCTTGCCCGACTCCATCGACATCGCGATGGCGTGCTGGACGTGGGCGCGTCGTTCGGACTCGTACGAGTCCAGCAGCTCGACCCCGGACACCCCGCGCAGGATCAGGTCGAGGCGCCAGGTGAGGCTGATCGCGTCGCGGAACCCGGAGCTCATCCCCTGGCCCATGAACGGCGGCATGACGTGGGCCGCGTCGCCGGCCAGCAGCACCCGGCCCCGCCGCCAGCGCTCGGCGTAGCAGGCCTGGGTGGTGTAGACGCCGAAGCGGTCGAGGGTGGCGTTGTGCGGGCCGATGTCGAACAGGCTCAGCAGGCGCCAGGCCGACGCCTCGGTGGCGAAGTCCTCGTAGGACTCGGTGGGCACGCGCATGAACTCCCACCGGCGGTGCCCGGGACCGGCCGAGACCGCGGTGCGGGGCCGGGCCGGGTCGCACACCTGCAGGTTGTTGGGCCTGAACGCGCGGGCCTCGTGCAGCACGACGTCGCAGACGAGCCAGTCGTGGGTGAAGCCGAGATCCTGCTGCGCCGCGTCGATGGCTGCGCGGACGAAGCTGTTGGCGCCGTCGCAGCCGATGACGTACCGGGCCGTGAGCGTCGTGCTCGTGCCGTCCCCGTGGCGGACCTCGGCCTCGACCCGGTCGGCGTGCTCGGTCAGCGCGACGACCTCCTGGCCGCGGCGGACCTCGACCGTCGGCAGCCCCGCGGCCCGCTCGGCCAGCAGCGCCTCGAGCCCGGGCTGGTACACCGACGTCGAGTCGGCCCACCCGAGCCCCTCCCGCTCGGGCACGTCGACGTGCAGCAGCGTCCGGCCGGCGGCGTTCTTGAACGTGTAGTCGCGCGAGGGCTCGGTCACCTCGCCCACCCGGTCGCCGATGCCGGCGGCGGCCAGGATGCGGGCCGCCTCGGCGTCGTAGGAGACGGCCCGCGGCATCGTGTACGGCGTCGGCCACCGCTCCACGACGGTGACCCGCAGGCCCCGCTGGGCGAGCAGGATCGTGAGCACCTGCCCGACCGGGCCGAAGCCGACCACCACCACGTCCAGCAGCGCGTCGTCGTCCCTCATGGTGCCCCCGTTCTCGGTCACGACAGCCCGAGCTCGTCGTCGATCAGCGCGAACAGCTCGTCATCGGTCGCCTGGTCCAGGTCGACGTCGGCCTCGGCCGCGCCCGCCGCCTGCCAGCGCGCGGCAAGCGCCTCGAGGCGGGCCGCGACCGCCTCGCGCAGCCCCGGGTCCACGGACGCGCGCTCCAGCCGGTCGAGCTCGTCGAGGATGGACGGCTCGGGCGCGGCGGCGGCCGGGACGAGCTCGGCCTGCAGGTGCCGGGCGAGCGCGGTCGGGTCGGGGTGGTCGTAGATGAGCGTGGCCGGCAGCCGGACCGCGGTCGCCCGGGTCAGCCGGTTGCGCAGTTCGACCGCGGTCAGCGAGTCGAACCCGACCTGGCTGAACGCCTTCACCGGGTCGATGTCCTCGGCGGTGCCGTGGCCGAGCACGGCGGCCGCCTCGGCCCGCACGAGCTCCAGCAGGTGGCCGAGCTGCACCGAGGCCGGCAGCCCGGCGAGCCGGTCGGCCAGGCCCGCGGCCCCGGCCGGGCCGCCGGCGGTGGGACGGGCGGCGGGCCGGCGAGCCACGAGCCCGCCGAGCAGCGCCGGCACCCGGGCCCCGGCCTCCGGGCGGCGCAGTGCCGCGAGGTCGAGCCGGGTGGGCACGAGCAGCGGCGCCGACGTGCGCAGGGCCGCGTCGAACAGGTCGAGGCCGAGCCCGGTCGGCAGGGCGAGCAGGCCGGCGCGGGCGGCCCGGGCCCGGTCGATCTCGCCGAGCCCGGCGGTCATCGCGCTCGGCTGCTCCCACAGGCCCCAGGCCAGCGACCGGGCCGGGCGGCCCGCGGCCCGCCGGTCGGCGGCGAGGGCGTCGGTGAACGCGTTGGCGGCCGCGTAGTTGGCCTGGCCGGCGACGCCGAAGATGCCGGCGCCGGAGGAGAAGACGACGAACTCGGCCAGGTCCAGGTCGCGGGTCTGCTCGTGCAGGTGCCAGGCCCCGTCGAGCTTCGGCCCGAAGACCGCGTCGAGGCGGCCCGGGTCCAGGGCGGTCACCGGGGCGTCGTCGAGGCGGCCGGCGGCGTGCACGACGGCGGTCAGCGGGCGCCCGGCGGGCACGGCGGCGAGCATGGCGGCCACGCCGGCCGGGTCGGCGACGTCACCGGCGACGACGGTGACCTCGGCGCCGAGGGCGCGCAGCCGGTCGCGCAGCTCGGCGGCGGCGGGCGCGCCGGGGCCCTGCCGGCTGCCGAGCACCAGCGACCGGATGCCGTGCCCGGTGACGAGCCGCTCGGCGACCAGCCCGCCGAGCAGGCCGGTGCCGCCGGTGATGAGCACGGTGCCGTCCGGGTCGAGCGGGCGGGGCAGGGTGAGGACGACCTTGCCCACGTGGCGGGCCTGGCTGAGGTGGCGGAACGCGTCCGGCGCCCGGCGCACGTCCCAGCTCGCCACCGGCAGCGGCCGCAGCTCGCCCCGGTCCAGCCGGCCGACCACGTCGAGCAGCAGCTCCTGCAGGCGCGGCACGCCCGCGTCGGCCGTCTCGAAGGCGCGGTAGTCCACGCCGGGGTGCCGGGCCGCGACCTCGCCCGGCTCGCGCCGGTCGGTCTTGCCCATCTCGACGAACCGGCCGCCGCGGGGCAGCAGCCGCAGGGAGGCGTCGACGAAGTCCCCGGCGAGGGAGTTGAGCACCACGTCGACGCCGCGGCCGCCGGTGGCCGCGAGGAAGCGGTCCTCGAACTCCAGCGTCCGGGAGGAGGCGATGTGGTCCTCGTCCAGGCCGAGCGCACGCAGGACCGGCCACTTGTCGGGGCTCGCGGTGGCGTAGACCTCGGCGCCGCGAGCCCGGGCGAGGCCGATGGCGGCCATGCCCACGCCCCCGGCCCCGGCGTGCACGAGCACCGCCTCGCCCGGTCGCAGGGCGGCGAGGTCGAACAGGCCGTAGGCGGCGGTCAGGAACACCACCGGGGTCGCGGCGGCGCGGGCCCAGTCCCAGCCGGGCGGGACGGGCACGAGCAGGCCGCGCTCGGTGACGGCGAGCGTGGCGAACGAGCCGTCGAAGACGCCCAGGACCCGGTCGCCCGCGCGCAGGTCGGGCACGTCGGCGCCGACCTCGGTGACGACGCCGGCCCCCTCGCCGCCGAGCAGGCCCGCGTCGCCCGGGTACATGCCGAGGGCGTTGAGCACGTCGCGGAAGTTGACGCCGGCGGCGCGCAGCGCGACCCGGACCTCGGTCGGGCCGAGGGGGGCCACGCCGGGATCGTGCGGTACGAGCGCCAGGTTCTCCAGTGTCCCCCGGCCCAGCGAGTCCAGCCGCCAGGGCGCGGTGCCGGGCGGCGGGACCAGCTCGGGACCGGCCTCGGCGCGGGCGAGCCGCGGCGCGAACAGCTGCTCGCCGCGGACGGCCAGCTGGGGCTCCTGGGCCGCCAGCACCGCGTCGAGCAGGTCGCCGTCGAGCGCGTCGGGGCGGTCCAGGTCGAGCAGGACGAACCGGTCCGGGTGCTCGGTCTGGGCCGAGCGCAGCAGCCCCCACACGGTGGCGAGGGCGGCGTCGACCGGCTCGCCGGCCCGGGTCGCCACGGCGTGCTCGGTCGCCACGACCAGCGTCGACGCGTCGGCGGCGGGGTCGTCCAGCCACTCCTGCACCCGGGCGAGGGCCGCGGCGGCCGCCAGCCGGGCCCGCGCGGGCGTGCCGGCGGCGGTGTCGGCCGCGATGTGCACGGTCGTCGCGGCGGCGCTCGCGGCCGGCACCGCCGGGCGGGGCAGCGGCGTCCAGTCCACGACGAAGAGGGAGTCGGCGACGCCGGGCGCGGTGGTGGCGATGGCGTCGGCGGCGGCCGGGCGCAGCGCGAGGGACGTCACCGTGGCGACCGGCGCCCCGGCCTCGTCGGCGAGCTGGACGGACATCGCGTGCTCGCCCGCCGGGACCGCGCGGACCCGCACCGTGGTCGCGCCGGTGGCGTGCAGGGCGACGCCGCTCCACGCGAAGGGCAGCATGACCCGGCCGGGCTCGGCGCGGCCGACACCGGCGAAGGTGGCCGCGTGCAGCGCGGCGTCCAGCAGCGCCGGGTGCAGCCCGAAGCCGTCGGCGGGGGCGTGCAGCTCCGCCTCGGCGAAGACCTCCTCGCCGCGGATCCACACGGCCCGCAGGCCCTGGAACGCCGGGCCGTACTCGTAGCCGGCCTCGGCCTGGCGCGGGTAGAACTGCTCGGCGTCGGCCGGGCGGGCGCCGAGCGGCGGCCAGGTCGCGAGGTCGAAGCCGGGCGCGGGCGCGCTCGGCGCGAGCAGGCCGGCGGCGTGGCGGGTCCACGGGTCGTCGGGCCGGGCGTCGGCGGGCCGGGAGTGGACGGTCACGGGGCGCCGGCCGGTGTCGTCGGGGGCCGCCACGGCGACCTGCAGGCGCACGGCGGCGTCGCCGTCCAGCGTGAGGGGCGCCTCGACGACGAGCTCGTCCAGCGCGCCGAAGCCGAGCTCGTCGCCGGCCCGCACGGCCAGCTCCACGAACGCGGTCCCCGGCACGAGGGTCCGGCCGAGCACGACGTGGTCGGCGAGCCAGGGCTGCAGGCGGCGGGAGACGCGGCCGGTGAGCAGCAGGCCGTCGGTGCCGGCTACGGTGACCGCCGCGGTGAGCACCGGGTGGTCGAGGCCGGTGAGGCCCGCGGCGGCCACGTCGCCGGAACCTGCTGACGTGGTTGGCCAGGAGCGCATGCTTGGCCAGTAGCGGCGGTGCTCGAACGCGTAGGTCGGCAGGTCCACGAGCCGGCCGGTCACGGGCCAGTCGATCCGCACGCCCCGCACGTGCAGGTCGGCGGCCGAGCGCAGCAACCGTTCGAGGCCGCCGTCGTCGCGCCGCAGCGTACCGGTGCCGACGGCGTCATCGCGCCCGGCGGCCTCGGCGGTGTCGGCGATGGGCCGGGTCAGCACCGGGTGGGGGCTCGCCTCGACGAACACGCGGTACCCCTGGTCCAGGAGGTCCTCGACGGAGCGCTGGAACTCCACGGGGCGGCGCAGGTTGCGGTACCAGTAGCCGGCGTCCAGCGTGGACGTGTCGGCCCAGGCCGCCTCGACGGTGGAGTAGAACGCCAGCTCGGCCCGGCGGGGACGGACCCCGGCCAGGGCGTCGAGCAGGTCGGCCTCGATGCGCTCCACGGCCGGGGAGTGGGAGGCGTAGTCGACGGGGATGCGGCGGGCGCGGCCGTCGAAGCCGGCCAGCAGCTCCTCGACGGCCTCGGCCTCGCCGGCCACGACCACCGAGCCGGGCCCGTTGACCGCGGCGATGGACAGCCGGCCGTCCCAGGCGGCGAGGTGGGTCCGGACCTCGTCGGCGGGCATCGGCAGCGAGACCATGCCGCCGCCCCCGGCCAGGGCGGCGAGCGCCCGGCTGCGGCGGGCGACGACCATCGCGGCGTCTTCGAGCGACAGGGCGCCGGCGACGCACGCGGCGGCGATCTCGCCCTGGGAGTGGCCGATGACGGCGGCGGGTTCGACGCCGAGCGACCGCCACACCTCGACGAGGGAGACCATCATCGCGAAGAGCGCGGGCTGGACGACGTCGACCCGCTCCAGGAGAGCGGGCTCGGCGCGGCCCCGGACCACGTCGTCGAGGGACCACTCGACGTGCGGGGCGAGCGCGGCGGCGCACCGGGCCATCCGCTCGGCGAAGACCGGTGAGGTGTCGAGCAGCTCGGCGGCCATGCCGGTCCACTGCGAGCCCTGCCCGGGGAAGACGAAGACGGCGCCCCGGGCGGACTGTTCGACGCGGCCGAGCGCGACGGCGGCGGACGGGGTGCCGTCGGCCAGCGAGGCCAGGCCGGCCATCAGGTCGCCGCCGACGATGGTGGCCCGGTGCTCCAGCGCGGCCCGGCCCAGCAGGGTGTGCGCGACGTCGCGGGGGTGCAGGCCCGGCTCGGCGCCGAGCCGTGCGTGCAGCCGCCGGGCCTGCGCGGCCAGCCCGTCCGGGGTGCGCGCCGACAGCGTCCACGGGACCGGGGTCCCGGCCTCGGGCTCGGCGGGCCGCTCGGGGGGCTCCGGGGCGGGGACGTGCTCGATGATGACGTGGGCGTTGGTGCCGCTGATGCCGAACGAGGAGATCCCGGCCCGGCGGGGGCCGCTGGAGGGCCACGGCCGGGCCTCGGTCGCCAGCTGCACCGCGCCGGCCGACCAGTCGACGTGCGAGCTCGGCGTGTCCGCGTGCAGGGTCGCCGGGACGACCCCCGCCCGCATGGCGAGGACCATCTTCATGACGCCCGCGATCCCGGCGGCGGCCTGGGTGTGCCCGATGTTCGACTTGACCGAGCCGAGCAGCACGGGGGCCGCGCGCTCCTGGCCGTAGGTGGCGATGAGGGCCTGCGCCTCGATCGGGTCGCCCAGCGGCGTGCCGGTGCCGTGCGCCTCGACCGCGTCGACGTCGCAGGGGGCCAGCCCGGCGCTCGCGAGGGCCTGGCGGATGACGCGCTCCTGGGACGGGCCGTTCGGGGCGGTGAGCCCGTTCGAGGCGCCGTCGGAGTTGACGGCCGAGCCGCGCACGACGGCGAGCACCGGGTGCCCGAGCCGGCGCGCCTCGCAGAGCCGTTCGAGCACGACGAGCCCGGCGCCCTCGGCCATCCCGAAGCCGTCGGCGGCGTCGGAGAAGGCCCGGCACCGCCCGTCCGGCGACAGGCCCCGCTGGCGGCTGAAGCCCACCAGCCCGGACGGGCTCGACATGAACGAGACGCCGCCGGCCAGGGCGAGGTCGCACTCCCCCAGCCGCAGCGACTGGGCGGCGAGGTGCAGCGCGACGAGCGACGACGAGCAGGCGGTGTCGACGGTGACGGCCGGGCCCTCGAGCCCCAGCGCGTAGGCGACGCGGCCCGACAGCACGCTGCCGGACGAGCCCGTGAGCAGGTGCCCGTCGTCGGCCTCGTCGCCGCCGGCGGCCTGGGCCGCGTAGTCCTGCCCGTGCGTGCCGACGAAGACGCCGGTGCGGCTCGCGGCCAGCGCGGTGGCGTCGAGCCCGGCGCGTTCCAGGGCCTCCCAGGCGACCTCGAGCAGGTGGCGCTGCTGGGGGTCCATGGCGATCGCCTCGCGCGGGCTGATGCCGAAGAACCCGGCGTCGAAGTCGGCGACCCCCTCCAGGAACCCGCCGGAGCGCACGTAGGTCCGCCCGGCCACCCCGGGCTCGGGGTCGAAGATGGCGTCGAGGTCCCAGCCGCGGTCGGCGGGGACGGGGCCGATGGCATCGCCGCCCGCGGCGACCAGGTCCCACAGCTGCTCGGGGGAGCCGACGCCGCCGGGGAAGCGGCAGGCCATGGCCACGATCGCGATCGGCTCGCCGGTCGCCGCCCGGGGCGCGCCGGGCGCCGCCGTCACGGCGGCGTCGCCGAGGAGCCGGTGGCGCAGGTGCCCGGCGAGCAGCAGCGGGGTCGGGTGGTTGAAGATCGTGGTGCCGGGCAGCCGCAGGCCGGTGCCGGCGCTGAGCCGCTGGCCGAGCTCGACCGCCATGAGCGAGTCGAAGCCGGCGTCCTTGAACGCGCGGGCGGGGACGATCCGCTCGGGTCCGGCGTGGCCCAGCACGACGGCGGCGTTGGTGCGGACGAGGTCGAGCAGCAGGGCGGTGCCCTCGTCCTCGTCCATGGCCCGCAGCTTCTCCACCAGCGGATCGTCCTGCCGCACGACCGGGGCGAGCTCGCGCAGCAGGGCCGCCCCGGCGTCGAGGGCGGCATGGTCGAGGTCGATGGCGATGACGTGCGGCCGGTCGGCGCGCAGGGCGGCGTCGAGCAGGCGCAGGCCGGCCGCGTCGCTCAGGGCGCGGGTGCCGGCGCGGGCGGCCCGGGCCACGTCGACGTCGCGCAGCCGGCCGCCCATCCCGGCCGCCTGCGCCCAGAGCCCCCAGGCGATGGTGGTGGCCGGGAGCCCGAGGGCGCGGCGGTGCGCGGCGAGGGCGTCGAGGAAGGTGTTGGCGGCGGCGTAGTTGCCCTGGCCGGGGCCGCCGAGCGTGGAGGACGCGGACGAGAACAGCACGAACGCGGCCAGGTCGAGCCCGGCGGTCAGCTCGTGCAGGTGCCAGGCGCCGTCGACCTTCGGGCGCAGGACCGGATCCCAGCGCTCGTCGCCGAGGTTGGCCACGACGGCGTCGTCGACCACGCCGGCGGCGTGCACGACGGCGACGAGCCGGTCGCGGACGGGCTCGATCGCGGCCGCGAGGCTCGCCCGGTCGGCCACGTCGCCGGCGACCACGCGGACCCGTACGCCCGTGTCGGTCAGGTCCCGCACCCAGGGTTCGGTGGTGCCGCGGCGCGACACCAGGACCAGCTCGGTGACGCCGTAGCCGGCGACGAGATGCGCGGCGACGAGCCGGCCGAGGCCGCCGGTGCCGCCGGTGATGAGCACGGCGCCGCCCGCGAGCTTCGGGGCGCGGCCGCCGGTGCCGCTCAGCGGGCGCAGGCGGGCGGCGACCAGCCGCCCCTCGCGGACGGCCAGCCAGGGTTCGTCCGCGGGCAGCACCGGGTCCGTGCCGGCCTCCAGCAGCCCGAACCGGCCCGGGTGCTCGGCCCGGGCGCAGTGCACCAGGCCCGCCACCGTGGCCTGGGCCGGGTCGGCGGGGTCGACGGCGATGACCAGACGCCCGTGGTCGTGGTCGGTCAGCCACCGCTGGATCGCGGCGAGCACCCGCCGGCCGGTCTCCCGCGCCCGCTGCGGCAGCGGGCCGTCGGCGGGGGGCTCGGCCCGCAGGAGCGTCGCCGGCTCGGTGCCGGGCGGCACCGGCGCCCAGCCGATCTCGTAGAGCCCGCCCCGGCGCTCGACCGGGCCGGTCTCCGGCAGCCAGAACCGGGTGCGCTGGAACGCGTAGGTCGGCAGCGGCACCCGGCGGCCGCGGCCCTGATGGAGCGCGGCCCAGTCGACGGCAACCCCGCGCACGTGCAGCCGGCCGAGCGCGGCGAGCAGGTCGGCCACCTCCGTGCCGCCGTCGCGCAGCGCGGCCACGAACGCGAGGTCGCCGGCGTCGCAGTCGGGGCCGAGGGCGGTGAGCACGCCGCCCGGGCCGACCTCGAGGACGGTGGTGACGCCGAGCCCGGGCAGCGCGCGGACGCCGTCGAGGAAGCGGACCGCCTCGCGGGCGTGCCGGGACCAGTACCGCGGGTCCGCGAGCAGCCCCGCGTCGGCCACGGCGCCGGTCACGTTGGACACCAGCGCCAGCGCGGCGGGGCGCACGGTGAGGCCGGCCGCGACCTCGGCGAGGGCGTCGAGCATCGGGTCCATGCGGGCCGAGTGGAACGCGTGCGACACCTGCAGCCGCCGGGTCCGCCGGCCCTCGGCCCGCAGCCGGGTCGCCACGGCGAGCACGGCGTCCTCGTCGCCGGAGATGACCGTCGAGCGCGGCCCGTTGACCGCGGCGATGCTCACCCGCTCGCAGAGCAGCGCGACGACCTCGGCCTCGGCCGCCTCGACGGCGACCATCGCGCCGCCGGCGGGCAGGGCCTGCATGAGCCGGCCGCGGGCGGTGACGAGGCGGGCCGCGTCCGGCAGCGAGAGGATCCCGGCGGCGTGGGCGGCGGCGAGCTCGCCGACGGAGTGCCCGCCGACGACGTCCGGCGTCACGCTCCACGACTCGAGGAGCCGGAACAGGGCGACCTCGAGCGCGAAGAGCCCGGCCTGGGTGAACTCGGTCTGGTCGAGCAGCGAGCCGTCGCGCACGACGTCGGCGAGGCGCGGGTCGAGCAGCGCGCAGGCCTCGTCGAAGGCGGCGGCGTAGACCGGGAAGCGCTCGTACAGCTCCCGGCCCATCCCGGCGCGCTGGCTGCCCTGGCCGGTGAAGAGCACGGCGAGGCGGCCCGGCTCGGCGGCCCCGGTGACCAGCCCGGGCGCGGGCCGGTCGGCGGCGAGCGCGGCGAGGGCGTCCCGGTCGCCGCCGGCCACGACGGCCCGGTGGGTGAGCGCGGCCCGGGTGGTGGCCAGGGAGAAGGCGATGTCGGCGGCGGGCTGGTCGTCCGCCCAGGCGAGCAGCCGGCCGGCCTGGGCGCGCAGCCCCTCGGGCGAGGCCGCGGAGAGCAGCCAGGGCAGGACGTCGAGCTGAGGTTCGGCAGGGGGTCCGGCAGGGGCTTCGGCGGGCGGCGCGGGCACCGGGTCCGGGGGCGACTCGAGGATCACGTGGGCGTTGGTGCCGCTGACGCCGAACGAGGAGACGGCGGCGCGGCGCGGGCGGCCGGTGTCGGGCCACGCGCGGGCCTCGGTCAGCAGCCGTACCGCCCCGGCCGACCAGTCGACCTCACGGGTCGGCTCGTCCACGTGGATCGTGCGCGGCAGCACGCCGTGGCGCATGGCGAGGACCATCTTGATGACGCCGGCGGCCCCGGCCGCGGCCTGGACGTGGCCGATGTTGGACTTGAGCGAGCCGAGCCACAGCGGAGTGTCCCGGCCCTGGCCGTAGGTGGCGATGAGCGCCTGGGCCTCGATCGGGTCGCCGAGGCGGGTGCCGGTGCCGTGCGCCTCGACGGCGTCGACGTCGGCCGTGGTGAGCCGGGCGCCGGCCAGGGCGCGGCGGATCACCCGCTGCTGCGCGGGGCCGCTGGGCGCGGTGAGGCCGTTGGAGGCGCCGTCCTGGTTGATCGCCGAGCCGCGCAGCACCGCGAGCACGGGATGGCCGAGCCGCTGGGCGTCGGACAGGCGCTCCAGGAGCAGCACGGCGACGCCCTCCGACCAGGCCGTACCGTCGGCGGCCTGCGCGAACGCCTTGCAGCGCCCGTCCGGGGACAGGCCGCGCTGCCGGGAGAACTCGACGAAGACCTGGGGGCTCGCCATCACCGCGACCCCGCCGGCCAGCGCCAGCGAGCACTCGCCGGCCCGCAGCGCCTGCGCGGCCAGGTGCAGGGAGACCAGCGACGACGAGCACGCGGTGTCGACGCTGATCGCCGGGCCCTCCAGGCCCAGCGCGTAGGCGACCCGCCCGGAGGCGACGCTGCCCGCGGTGCCGGTGCCGAGATACCCCTCCAGCTCCCCGGCCTCGACCCCGGCGGCGTAGTCGTGGTGCATGACGCCGAAGAAGACGCCGGTCGGACTGCCCCGCAGCGCGGCCGGGTCGATCCCGGCCCGCTCGACCGTCTCCCACGACGTCTCCAGCAGCAGCCGCTGCTGCGGGTCCATGGCGAGGGCCTCGCGCGGCGAGATGCCGAAGAACTCGGCGTCGAAGTCCGCGGCGTCGTAGAGGAACCCGCCGAGCTGGGTCGCGCTCGCCCCGTCGCGCAGGCGCGCGAGGTCCCAGCCGCGGTCCGCCGGGAACTCGCCGATGGCGTCGCCGCCGCGCGCGACCAGGTCCCACAGCTCGTCCGGGCTGCTCACGCCCCCGGGCAGCCGGCAGCCCATGGCGACGACGGCCACCGGTGAGTCGGCGGGCGGCAAGGGCTCGTCGAGGACCCGTTCGACCGTGGCGTCGCCCAGCAGCAGGCGGGCGAGGTGCTCGGCGAGCAGCGCCGGCGTCGGGTAGTCGAAGGCCAGGGTCGACGGCAGCGCGAGGCCGGTCTCGGCCCGGATCCGGTCGCGCAGCTGGACGACCTGCAGGGAGGTGAAGCCGAGCGCCTTGAACGGGCGGTCGGCATCGGTACCGTGCGCAGCCGGCAGGACCGCGTCCGCGCACGCGTGCACGAGCTGCCGCAGGGTGTGCCGGCGCTGGACGGGGGGCTGGCCGCGCAGCCGATCCCGCAGCGCGTCGCCGTCGCCGCCGCGGGGCCGGGGGACGCCGGCCGGGCCGCGCCGGAGCAGGGCCGCCGCCGGGCCGGTCGGGGTCGCGCCGGTCGGCCACGCGGTGGCGGCCGTCGCGCCGGTGAGCAGCGCGGCGTCGAACAGTGCCCGGCCCTCCCGGGTGGACGGGTCGCCGGCGAAGGCAAGGCCGTTGGGGTGCCGCGCGGCGATCCCGCGCGCGTAGGCCTCGGCCGCGACCAGATCCGCGTCCGCGGCCGATCCCCGCAGACCGGTGAGCGAGGTGAGCACGATGAGCCGGCTCTCGGCGGGGACCTCGCGCGCGGCCGCGGCGCTGCGCCAGGCCTCGTCCGCGTCGCCGCCGACGGCCACGACGACGGTCGGGACGGTCCCGTCCAGCGCGTAGGCCTGCTCGAGGTGGCCGGGCAACGCCGTGCCGGCGCCGATGACCCGCACCGGGCCCAGCGGCGCCGAGGCCACCCCGGTGGAGCGGGCCGGGACCAGGCGGGGTGCGCGGCGGACGCCCCCGCGCACCGCGACCTGCGGCTCGTCGCCCACGATCAGCGGGGCCGGGTCGGTGCCGGGTTCGAGGTCGAGCAGGCGCAGGCGGTCGGGGTGCTCGGCCTGCAGCAGGCGCAGCCAGCTCCAGGCGGGCGCGTACACCGGGTCGTGGATCGGCTCGCCGGGCGTCGTGGCGACCGCCCCGCGGGTGACGATCACGAGCCGCTCGGCCGCGAGCCGGTGCTCGACGTGGGCGCGCAGGGCGGCGTTGGCCGCGCGGACGTGCTCGGGGGTGGGCGGGGCGCCCGCGCCGTCGGCGAGCACGACGGTCCACTGTGGGCTCTCGTCCGGGCGGGCCGGGCCGAGCTCCGTCCAGGAGTCGAGCAGGAGCCGGTCGTGCTGGCCGCCGGCGACGGCGAGCAGGCGCGCGGGCCGGTCGAGCAGGGCCAGCCGGGTCACCTTGCCCGAGGCCGTGCGCGGGACGGCCGCGATGGCGTAGAGCTCCTCGGGCACCTTGAAGTAGGACAGGCGCTCGCGGGCGGCGGCGAACAGCGCGGCGGGGTCGACGCCCTCGGGGCCGGGCACCACGAACGCCACCGGCACCTCGCCGAGGGCCTCGTGCGGCCGGCCGGTCGCGGCCACGTCGGCGACGCCGGGCACGCCGCGCAGCGCCTCCTCGATCTCGCCCGGGTGGATGTTCTCCCCGCCGCGGATGATGAGCTCGCGCAGCCGGCCGACGACGGTGAGGTGGCCGGCCTCGTCGCGGCGGGCGAGGTCACCGGTGTGGTACCACCCGTCGCGCAGCGCCGCCGCGGTCGCCTCGGGCTGGTTGTGGTAGCCGAGCATCACGCTGGGGCTGCGGACCCAGACCTCGGCCTCGACCCCGGCGGGCACGTCCTCGCCGGTCTCGGGGTCGACCAGCCGCACCTCGACGCCGGGCACGGGCAGGCCGCAGGAGCCCTCGACGCGCGGGCCGGTGGGCCGGTTGACGGCGATCGAGCCGCACGTCTCGGTGCTGCCGTACGCGTCCAGCAGCGGCACCCCGAACGTCTCGTCGAAGGCGCGGCGCAGCGCGGCCGTGGTGATCGCCCCGCCGACGAGGCACATGCGCAGCTCGGGCGCGGCGAAGCCGGACTCCCGGGCCGCCTCGACCAGGTAGTGGTAGAGCGTGGGCACGCCGGCGAGGAAGGTCGCGGCGTCCTCGCGGACCGCGGCGAGGACGTCGTCGGCGGAGAGCCCGTCGACGATCCGGGCGGTGGCCCCGACCGCGGTGACGCTCAGCACGCAGGCGATGTGCGAGAGGCTGTGGAACAGCGGCAGCGGCCACACCACGCGGTCGTCCGCCGACAGGCCCGGGATCGGCACGTAGCAGGCGGCGACCGAGTACAGGCAGCTCGCCTGCGTGGAGAGCACGCCCTTGGGGCGCCCGGTGGTGCCGGAGGTGTAGAGCATCCAGGCCGGCTCGCCGAGCGCGAGGTCGTCCGGCGGGGGCGCCGCGGGCCCGGTCGTGGCCAGCGCCTCGAAGTCGTCCCCCACGAGCACGATCCGGCGCCCGCCCGCGACCCGGCGGACCTGGTCCAGGCGGGCCTCGTCGGTGATGACGAGCACCGCGCCGGAGTCTTCGAGGAGGTACTCGAGCTCCGAGTCGGTCGAGCGCGGGTTCAGCGGCACCCCGATCGCCGCGGCCCGCACGAGCGCGAGGTAGCTCTCCACCGTCTCGACCCGGTTGCCCAGGTAGATGACGGCCCGATCGCCGCGCCCCAGCCCGAGGGCGACGAGGTTCCCGGCGAGCGAGAAGGTCCGCCGCTCCAGCTCGCCGTAGGTGACGCCGCGGCGGGCGTCGCGGAACGCGGCCTTGGCCCCGAACCGGCGGCCGTGCTCGCGCAGCAGTTCGGTGATCGGCCGGATCAACTCGGTTCGCAGCATGTTCACCACATCCGTCGGTCGGGCCGGGCCGGGCCGTTCACAGTCTTGGTTCGCGGGCGGGGGGCCGGTACCCCTGCCGACCCCTAGCCGCGCCCGAGACTTTTGGGGATCTCCCGGCCACGCGCGGCGGGTTAGGGTCGGTCATCACGCTGGGACGACCCGAGGGCGGCCGCGGATGGCGCGAAGCTGGTGGTATGCCCGACTGTTGCGTCCGGCGGGCGGCGACGACGAGGCGTTGCTGGAGCTGATCCCGCACACCGTGGCCAGGCTGCGGGAGGCCGATCCCGGCGCCCACTGGGCCTACCGGCGCGAGGCGTACGGCTTCGAGCTGCGCTTCCACTGCGGCGCGCGGGCGGCCCGGCGCCTCGGGCTGAGCGTCGCGCCCGTCGCCACGGGCGATGGGCCCGCGCATCCGCAGCTGTCCACGATCGCCAGTGACCTCGCGCTCGCGCTCGCCCGCCGCGGCGAGCCCTCCGCCGACACGGCGCTGCCGATGGCCGTGCGGCACCTGCGCACGACCGCGGGGCTGATCGCGCCCGGCGAGCGGCGCCCGTTCCTCTTCGAATGCTGGCGGTACTGGTCGGCCGGCCTCGGGTCCGGCGTGCGGCTCAAGCTCATGGCCCTCGCCGAGCAGCCGGTGCCGGAGCCCTGCGCGGACGACTCGTGGACCGAGTACCACCGGGCGCTCGCCGGGCTCGGCGAGGTGACCGGGCCCATGAAGTACACCCTCTTCCGCCTCGCCGACGGCACCCTCAACCGGCTGGGCGTCCCGCGCGCCGACCAGGCGCTCGCGGCCCTCGTGGTGCGGAGGCTCCCGTGACGATCCGGACCGTCACCGTCGAGCTCGGCGCGCGCGCCTACGACGTGCACATCGGGCCCGGCGCCCGGCACCGGCTCGCGGGCGTGATCGCCGCGATCGGCGCCCGCCGGGTGGCCGTCGTCTCCGCCCGCCCGCCGGAGCTGGTGCCCGAGACGGGGGTGCCGACGCACGTCGTGGCCGCCCGCGACGGCGAGCCGGACAAGACCCTCGCGCAGGTCGAGCGCCTCTGCCGGGAGTTCGCCGGCTTCGGCCTGACCCGCTCCGACGCCGTGGTGTCGCTCGGCGGCGGCACCACCACCGACACCGTCGGGCTCGCCGCGGCGCTCTACCACCGCGGCGTCGCCGTCGTGCACCTGCCGACCACGCTGCTGGCGCAGGTCGACGCGAGCGTCGGCGGCAAGACGGCGGTGAACCTGCCCGAGGGCAAGAACCTCGTGGGCGCCTACTGGCAGCCGAGCGCCGTGCTGTGCGACACCGACTTCCTGGCGACGCTCCCGGCCCGCGAATGGGTCAACGGCTACGGCGAGATCGCGCGCTGCCACTTCATCGGCGCGGGCGACCTGCGCGGGCTCGAGGTCGTCGAGCAGATCGCCGCCAGCGTCGGGCTGAAGGCGTCGGTCGTCGCGGCCGACGAGCGCGACGGCGGCCTGCGGCACATCCTCAACTACGGGCACACGCTCGGTCATGCCCTGGAGCTCACGACCGGCTTCGCGCTGCGCCACGGCGAGGCGGTCGGCGTCGGCACCGTCTTCGCCGGGCGCCTCGCCGGGGACCTGGGCCGCATCGGCCCGGAGCGGGTAGCGGAGCACGAGGCGGTCGTCGCGGGCTACGGGCTGCGGACCGGCCTGCCGGAGGGCGCCGACGCGGACGCGCTCGTCGCGGTCATGCGGGCCGACAAGAAGGCGACGTCCGAGTCGAAGAGCGGGCTGACCTTCGTGCTGGACGGCCCCGGCGGCGTCGAGCTGGTGCGCGACGTGCCGGAGCCGGCCGTGCGGGCGGCGCTGGCCGCGATGCCCCGGGCGGCCTACCAGCCGCAGTAGGCGAGCAGGTCCTTGGGCTTGTAGAGCACCGCGTCGGGCGCGGCGGCCAGCAGCTCCGCCTCGTCGCTCTCGCCCCACAGCGCGGCGATCGCGGCGACGTTCGCGCCCCGGGCGCTGCTGATGTCGGTGACCGCGTCGCCGACCATGACCGCGTTCGCGGCCGGGACGCCGAGCAGGGCCAGGGCGTGCAGCACGATGTCGGGGGCCGGCTTCGGGTTGGCCACCTCGTCCGAGCCGATCACGTGGTCGAACAGGTGCAGCACGCCGAGCTGCTCCAGCAGGGACCGGGCGCGCTCGCCGCTCTTGCCGGTCGCGATCGCGGTGCCGAGGCCGCGCTCGCGCAGCTCCTGCACCATCTCCTCGACGCCGTCGAAGAGCGGCACGCGGTGTGCGAGCCGGTAGCTCTCGCGCACGAACGGCTCCTGCATGGCCAGCGGCAGGCCCATGATGCGCATGATGTCGGGGAAGTAGCGGCCCAGGTGCTTGTTGTACTCGGCGAACGGGGCCGGGCCGGGGCCGACGACCTCGGCGTAGGCGACGGTGAACGCCTCGCGCATGACCTCGGTGCTGTCGACCAGCACCCCGTCGAGGTCGAAGACGACGGCACGGATATCAGGACTGTTCAGCATCAGGCCACCACCATCATCGGCCGGCGGCGACCGGCGCCGGCGTCTGCATCAGCGTGCGGACCACCCCGGCCGAGGCGTAGATGCGCTCGATCGCGGCGATGGTCCTCGTCGTCTCGTCGATCGCACGACCACGGTTGCCCGGATCGGCCAGGAGCGCGGGCAGCGCGGCCAGCTGCCGGTCGTACTCGGCGCCGATCGGCTCGGCGGGCAGGGCCACCGGCGCCGCCTCGCCCGCGCGCAGGCAGGTGAGCTCGGAGTCGCCGGCCCGGTTCGGGCTGAACCCGAAGGTGCAGCGCAGGGTCGCGGTGCCGGCGCTGCCCTCGACCTTGACGACCGTGCCGTCCAGCGCCTCGTGCGAGCCCCAGCTCACCCGCAGCGACACCGACACGCCGTCGCCGTTGACCAGGAAGCCGCGCGCGGTGTCCTCGACGTCGCCGGGGGGCGCCGCCGCGCCGGGGGCGTCGCCGCGCCAGCCGGCGTTCCAGGTGCCCGAGGCGATGAAGTCGTCGGAGACGGTGCCGATGACCTGGACGAAATCGGTGCCGCCGATGAGCGGGCCGACCACGTCGAACAGGTGCCAGCCGAGGTCGACGAGGGCGCCACCGCCGGCCAGGCCGCGATCGGTGAACCAGCCGCCGGCGCCGGGGATGCCCCGGGCCCGGACCCACGCGATGTCGACGTGCCGGATGCGCCCGAGCGAGCCCGCGAGGCCGTGCAGCGCCTGGATGTCGGCGCGGTACCGCGCGGCGCTGCCCGCGAGCAGGACGGCCCCGCCGGCCCGCTCGGCCGTGGCGAGCCGCCGCGCCTCCGCGCTGGTGAGGCAGACGGGCTTCTCCAGGAAGACCGGGATGCCCTTGCCGAGCACCGCGCACGCCACGTCGCAGTGCAGATGGTTCGGTACCGCCACCACCGCCAGATCCACGAGCGCCGTGTCGAGCTCCTCGACGGTCGCGAACGCCGAGGCCGCCGGGTGGGCCTCGACGGCGGCGGCACGGGCCCCCGGGTCGGGGTCGACCACCGCCGTCACCGTGTAGGCCGGATCGGCGGCCAGCCGCGGTAGCCAGATGGACCGTCCGGCCCACCCGAGACCGATTACCGCCGTGCGCACCGGTCGGTGACCCGCACCCACGGCGGAGCCGGGCGTCACGCTCCGGCCAGGGTCTGCGCCACGATGGTGGCGATGTCCTGCATCTGCTGCTCGGTGCCGAGCAGGGTGCGGTGGTGCAGCCAGATGCTCTCGGCCGTGAGGGCCTCGCTGACCGGGCACCGCTTCGCGATCGCGTCCACGGACTCGTCGGGCGCCCCGGTCTCCCAGAAGCCGTCGGTGCGGTAGATCGCGCGGAAGCCGACGAACGCGGGCAGGCCGCGCTCGATGAGCCGGTCGACGATCGCGTTGCGCTTGTCCTCGCCGACGCCGGGCAGCTGGAACATGGCCATGTAGTGCGAGTTGCGGTCGCAGCGCTCGTCGCGGCCCTGCGGCAGCACGCCCGGGATCTCGGCGAGCAGCGAGGTCAGCAGGCGGCCCCGCGCCTCGCGGACGTCCGTCTGCGCCTCGAGCCGGGAGAGCTGGGCGCGCAGCACGCTCGCGCTGAACTCGTTCATGCGGTAGTTCGAGCCGGAGGTCTGGTGGAAGTACCGGCGGTCGGTGCGCGGGCGGCCGCAGCTGTGCCGCAGGAAGCCGCGCTCGTGCAGCTCGGCGTCGGGGAAGAGCACCAGCCCACCCTCGCCGGCGGTCATGAGCTTGCCGTTCTGGAAGCTGAACGTGGCGATCGAGCCGAACTCGCCGACCCGCTTGCCGTTCCAGCGCGCGCCCTGGGCGTGGGCCGCGTCCTGCAGCATCGTGATGCCGGCGTCGGCGCAGAGCTTCGCCAGCGCGTCCATGTCGGACATGTGCCCGGCCATGTGCACGGGCATGATGGCGCGGGTGCGCGGGGTGATCGCGGCCTCCGCGGCGGCCACGTCGATGCAGTAGGTCCGCGGGTCGACGTCGACCGGGACGGCCACGGCGCCGATGCGCTGCACCGCCTGGGACGAGGAGATGAACGTGAACGCCGGGACGATGACCTCGTCGCCCGGGCCGATGCCGAGCACCTCGACGGCCAGCTCGAGGGCGTGGGTGCCGTTCGTCACCGCGAGCGCGTAGGGGCTGCCGTGGTACTCGCCGAACTCGCGCTCGAAGGAGTCGACCTCCTGGCCCATCATGCGCCACCACTGGCCCTGTTCCAGGGCGCGGATGAGGCCGGCGCGCTCGGCGTCGTCGTACTGGGGCCACGGCGGGAAGTCGGGCGCCTGTGGGGAGAGATCCGTCATCGTCCTACTCCGAATTCGTGTGTGTCCGGAACCGAGTCGATACCCACGAGGAGCCCGGGCCGCGGGGGCGGATGGGTATGTCCGCGACCGCGCGAAAGGGACGCTACCTGCTCGGATGGCCCATGGGCTGCCCTTAGACCGGCCCCTAGGCACCCCTCAACGACGCATCGTCCTCAGTGGACGGTCACCGCGTCCAGGCGGAAGAATCGACGGTACCCGTCCAGCTGGCCCTCCAGCATGTGGCGCCCGTAGTGGATCGGGTAGCCGAGGGCGGACGCGGCGCGCAGCAGTGCCGTGTCGGCGGGCTTCATGATGATGTCGGCCACCAGCCCGCCCGGCCGCAGCGACTCGGGCGCGAACGGCAGCGGGTCGTCCTCGCGCAGGCCCAGCGGGGTCGCGTTGACGGCGATGTCGGCGTCGCCGAGCGCGGGCCCGGCGGTGGCGACGGCGATGCCGGGGCGATGGCGCTCCAGGCGGTCCACGAGATCTTCGCGGCGGTCGGCGTCGACGTCGTGGACGGCGAGGCGCCCCACCCCGGCGTCCAGCAGCGCGACCGCGATGGCCGCGCCGGCCCCACCGGCCCCGACCAGGGTCACGCTGCGCCCGGCGGGCTCGTGCCCGGCGTGGCGCAGCCCGGCGACGAAGCCGGTGCCGTCGAAGTTCTCGGCCAGCCACGACCCGTCCGGCTCGCGGCGCAGCGCGTTGGCGCTGCCGGCCGCGGCGACCGTCGGGCTGACGCGATCGGCGAGCCCGCAGACGGCGACCTTGTGCGGCACGGTCACGAGCAGCCCGTCGAGGTTCACGATGCGCCGCAGCCCCGCGACCGTCTCGGCGAGCTGGTCGGGCCGCACGTGCATCGGGACCAGCACCGCGTTGCGGCCGAGCTCGGCGAAGAGGGTGTTGAGCAGCCGCGGCGCCTGCACCTGCGCGATGGGGTCGCCGAGGACGCCGAAGACGCGGGTCGAGCCGTCGACCATCATCGGTCGCGGCCCACGACGTCCCAGCGCTGGCCGTAGGCGTCGCGCAGCAGGCCGCCCGGGCCCGGGGCGTGGCCGGAGGGCTCGGCCCGGCCGCCGGCGGCGAGCGCGCGGGCGTAGGCGGCGTCGGGCTCGGCGTATTCCAGGACCGCGTACTCGCCGGCCGCCGGTTCGCCCGCGGGTGCGGCCCGGCCGGGGTCCTGCTTGAGCAACAGGTGGTACGGGCCGAGGACCATCTCGGCCGCGAGCACCGACCCGTCGAGCAGGCATTCGCGCCACAGCTCCGCCGCGTCGAATGCCTGACGGTAATACGCGACGGCCTCGTCGCCGTTCGCGACCACGATCTCCCGGTCGGCGGGGGCCGGGTGTCCGCTCATGTCGTGCGCCATCACTGCACCTGATTCGTCCTACTCGGCCATCCGCGTGCGGCCGGTCCAGCGGAACACGACGGGCGCGCCCGCGACCCCGGTGTCGGCTACGCGCTCGAAATGCTCGTGGCCGCCGTAGTACGACACCTTGATCTTCTCCTCGTGCGACTGCACGCGCTGGGCGCGCAGCTCGACGGGCATGCCGACGGGGCCGCCCTCGAGCATCGCCTCGATGAGTTCGTGGGCGTCGAGATGGGTGGTGGGTTGGGTGTCCTGGCTCATGGGTCAGCCTCCGCCGGGGTTCGAGATGCTGCCGGGATCCGAGATGCTGTCGCCTTGTCTGGCAACGACTCTAGGACCCGGCTGTGACATAGCCCACCCCTGAGGCGCACCCCTATTGCCACCCGCGCCGACGGATTAGGGGCGTCGGCCGGGCCCCCGAACAGGAAACAATCTTGGCCGTGTCGGTCAGCGTCGTGATCCCGAGCACCCTTGAACGCAAGGTGGTGGGCGAGTGCGTCGCCGCCGCCCTCGACTCCGCCGCGCGGCTCGGCCCCGACGCCGAGGTGCTGCTGGTGGCCAACCGCGTGCCGCCCGGCGTCACGTACGAGGGCCCGGCGAGCCCCGCCCTGCGCGTGCTGCACTCCGACCCGCCCGGCGTCTCCCACGCCCGCAACACCGGCGTCGCGGCCGCCCGGCACGACACCATCCTCTTCGTGGACGACGACCTGATCGTGCCCGGGTCCTGGTGCCCCGACATGTATCAGGCGCTGCGGGGCGGCCCCGTGGCGGTCAGCGGGCCGGTGCGGCTGGCGGTGCTCGGCCCGATCACCGCGTTCATGGACCACCAGCGGTTCTACGACGCCTCGCCCCTCGACGGGCACAGCGGCGGGCTGCTGGTCACCGCGAACGCCGGCTACCGCCGCGACCTGGCCCCGCCCGGCGCGCCGTTCGACGTCGAGCAGCACCCGAACGCGGGCGAGGACACCGACCTCGCCCTGCGGCTGCGCGCGGCGGGCGGCCGGATCGGCTGGCTCGACAGCTGGGCCACGCCGCTGCACCACGTGGACGAGGACGTGTCGGCGCTCGCCGGCCGGGCGCTGCGGGACGGCCGCAGCTGCGCGCGGCTGCACTTCCGCTACGGGCTGCAGGCGCGGGCGCAGTTCCTGCCCTCGCCGTGGCGGGTCTACTCCGCGGCGCTGGCCGGGCGGCCCGACTGGTTCCGCCAGTTCGCCGAGCTGGACTCGGTGCCGGTGCGCGGCGCGTTCGCCACGATGGCGTTCATCTACTCGACCTGCCTGCACGCGGGCTACCTGCAGGAGACCGGGCAGCTGCTCGGGCATCCGCTGCTGGAGGTGGACGCCGAGCCGCTGCTGGCCGAGCTCGACGGGATCATCGCGGCGGCGATCCCCGACGGGCCGACGTGGAGCCCCCTCGCCGAGCGGCTCACGCCGGAGCCGCGGCCGGACATCGGCCACCTCGTGCCCCTGGCCGCGATCGCGGAAGCGTTCCAGCGTCACGCCCCGCGCACCGGCGTGCCGCCGCGGCCGGTGCTGCAGTACCTCAACCGGTCCGAGGGGGCCTGGGTCGCGGAGCTGCTCGCGTCGGCCGAGCGCACCACGGCGCTGTGGCAGCGGCTCGAGGGGCGCTCGGACCTGACGCTGGAGACGGTGGAGCGGGAGGGCCGCGCGGCCGGGCTCAGCCTGAGCCAGGCCTGCGGCTACCTCGACCGGCTCGTGGCCGGCCGCCCGCTCATGCCGTCAGCTCAGCCACGCGCCCGGCAAGCTCGAGATACCGCTCACGGTATCCGGCGTACGGAAAGTCGCTCTGCCACGGCTTCCTGGGGCCCAGGAAATGCGTGATGGCCACGTACCGCGCCGCCCGCGGATCGCCCGGCCACATCCACCACAGGATGGTGTCGTTCCACTTCGACTCCAGCTGGTGCCACCGCCCGTACGAGACCAGGTTCAGCGCGTCCTGATCGGGGAAGCGGAGCCGGTCGTGGTGGGCGCGCAGGTATTCGAAGCAGCCCTCGGTCACGCCGGTCTCGCGCCACACCGGCAGGTTCATGAGCAGCACGCCCGAGTTGAAGTAGGGCGCCCGGCGGCTGACGTGCGCCCCGGCGCCCGGGACGCCGCCCTCGTGGCCCATCGAGAGCGTGAAGCCGTCGCGGACCGCGCCGAGCGGGGCGCGGCCCATCGGCCGGGCGAACAGGCCGCTCAGGTCGCCGCCGACGATCGTGTCGCAGTCGAGGTAGAGCAGGCGCGTCAGGTCGGGCGGCACCAGGTCGGGCAGGAACAGGCGCAGGTACATCCCGGCGCTGATGTAGCGGTACCGCTCCTGCTGTGCGATGGGCATCGAGCGGAAACCGTCGTCGGCGGTGAGGAACCGCGCGTGCGCCCGCTGCTCGATCTGGCGGCGGAAGGCGTCCACCACCCGCGGTTGCAGGCCGGCCGGCGTGAGCAGCCAGAGCGTGAGGTCGTCGCGGTGGGTGTGGGACTGCAGGATGGACTCGATCGTGACGTGGGCGTAGGTCGCGTACCCCTCGTCGAAGGCGAGCGCGATGTCCATGTCGGTTCCCCTCAACGCGTGCACGAGCGGAGGTTCGATGATTGAGCAAATTCTGCCCGAGGAATCGATTGCCGTCGAGGTGACCGACGACCCCTGCGACGCAAGACTGTGGCCCGAGGAGGAACCCCTAGTCGCCGGCGCGGTCGAGAAGCGGCGGCGGGAGTTCACCACCGCCCGGCACTGCGCCCGGCAGGCGCTGCAGCGGCTCGGGGAGCCGGCGGTGGCGCTGCTGTCCGGGCCGAAGCGGGAGCCGCTGTGGCCGCCCGGCATCGTGGGCAGCATCACCCACTGCGCCGGATACCGGGCCGCGGTCGTCGCGCGCGAGCGCGACCTGGCCTCCGTCGGCGTCGACGCCGAGCCCAACGAGCCGCTGCCCGACGGGGTGCTCGAGTCCATCGCGCTGCCGGGCGAGGTGGCGCGGGTCGGTGCGCTGCTGCGGACGCGGCCGGAGGTGCGCTGGGACCGGCTGCTGTTCTGCGCCAAGGAGGCCGTCTACAAGACGTGGTACCCCCTCACCCACCGCTGGCTGGACTTCCACGAGGCCGACATCACCTTCGGGACCGGCACGTTCACCGCGACCCTGCTCGTGCCCGGCCCGCGCTTCGAGGGCCGCTGGCTGGCCCGCTCCGGGCTCCTGCTCACCGCGATCGCGCACCGATGAGCACGGCCCTCGGCATCGACGTCGGCGGCACCAAGGTCGCCCTGCGCCTGTCGTCCGGCTTCGAAGCCACGTTCGCGTGGCCCGACTCCTCCACCGCCCAGCAGGACCTGGCGCTGCTGGGCTCGCACGTCCGCGGCCTCGAGTTCGACGCGGTCGGGGTCGCCATGCCGGCCACCATGGACGGTTGCGGGCGCGTGACCGCCTGGCCCACCCGCCCCTCCTGGACCGGCCTCGACCTGCGCGCCGAGCTGCTGCGGATGCTCGCTCCGGCGACCGTGCGGGTGGCCGACGACGGCGACCTCGCGGCCATCGCCGAGGCGGACGCGGCCGGCTGCGCGGACGTGGTCTACCTCGGGGTCGGCACCGGAATCGGCGGCGGCGCCGTGGTCGGCGGCCGCCCCTGCCCGGGCCCCTCGCGCGGGTCGTGCGAGGTCGGGCACATGATCGTCGAGCGTGCCGGGCCCCGCTGCGACTGCGGCCGGTCCGGGTGCCTGCAGGCGATCGCCTCGGGCGCCGCGACCCTGCGGCGAGCGGGTGTGACCTTCGACGAGCTGCGCGACGGCTGGCTCGCCGGCGACGCCGGTGCGGTGTCCGCCGTGCGGGAGAGCTGCGCCGCGCTGGCCGCGGCCGCGGTCAGCCTCGGGGAGCTGCTCCGCCCGGCGCTGACCATCGTCGGGGGCGGCTTCGCGGCCGGCCTGCCCGGCTTCGTCGAGGCCGTGGCCGAGCACGCCGCGGCGCTGGGCCGCCCGGGCCACCCCCCGGCGCCGGTGCGCGCGGCGACGCTCGGCGGGCTCTCCTCCCTCCACGGCGCGCTCCTGCTGGCCCGGGCCGCGGATTGATAGGGGTGTCGGGGCCGCGGGCCCCCGGCTACGGTCGGATCATGGAACCGGCGCGTCTGCTGGCCGTCAGCGACCTGCACATCGTCTACGCCGAGAACCGCGCGTACGTCGAGCAGCTGCGCCCCGACAACCCCGGCGACTGGCTCATCGTCGCCGGCGACGTGGCCGAGCTGTTCGCCGACATCGAGTGGGCGCTGCGCCTGCTCAGCCGCCGCTACGCGCGGGTGATCTGGGCCCCGGGCAACCACGAGCTGTGGACGCCGCGGGAGGACCCGGTGCAGCTGCGGGGCGTGGCCCGGTACGAGGCGCTGGTGAAGCTGTGCCGGGAGCTCGGGATCGCCACGCCGGAGGACCCGTACCTCGTCTGGGACGGCACCGGCGGCCCCGTGACCGTCGCGCCCCTGTTCACCCTGTACGACTACTCGTTCCGCGTCCCCCAGGCCCGCTCGAAGGAGCACTCGCTGGAGCTGGCCTACGACGCCGGCGTGGTGTGCACCGACGAGATGCTGCTGCACCCGGACCCCTACCCGTCGCGCGAGGCGTGGTGCGCGGCCCGCGTCGCGGAGACCGAGCGCCGCCTCGAGGCCCGCGAGCCGGGCCTGCCGACGGTGCTCGTCAACCACTACCCGCTCGTGCGGGAGCCGACGGACATCCTGCGGTACCCGCTGTTCGCCCAGTGGTGCGGCACGACGCGCACGCGCGACTGGCACCGCCGCTTCGACGCCGCCACGGTCGTCTACGGGCACCTGCACATCCCCCGCTCGACCGTGCACGACGGGGTGCCGTTCGAGGAGGTCTCGGTGGGGTACCCCCGCGAATGGCGCCGCCGCGGCACTCCCCCGCGCCCGCGCGCGATCCTGGGCAGCCGCGTCCCGGCGCGCTGAGGCGGCCGCGTCCACGCGACCCCGCGGCCGCCGGCGCTACGACTGGTACGCGGGGACGCCCAGCAGCTCGTCGACGGTCACGAAGCGGTACCCGCGCGCCAGCAGGCCCTCGATGGTCTCGCGCACGGCGGTCACCGTCTCGGCGCGGTTGCCGCCGCGCCCGTCGAAGCCGTCGTGGAAGATGAGGATCGAGCCCGGGCGCGTCTTGGCGATCGCGCGGCGCGCCATCCGGAACCCCGACGGCTGGAACACCTCGAAGGCGTGCCCGAACTCGCCCGCGACGGGGTGCAGCCCGCCCCGGCGCAGCATGCGCAGCAGGGCCGGCTGCCGCCACAGCCACGGCGTGCGGGCCAGCGCCGGCGTCCGGCCGGTCACGCGGACCAGGATCCGCTGGGTCTGCTCGACCTCCCGCGCGAACGCGTTCGGGCGCAGATAGGTGCCGAAGCGGTGGCTCAGGGAGTGGTTGCCCACCACGTGCCCCTCGTCGATCACGCGCCGGGCCGTCTGCGGGTGCCGCTCGACGCAGTGCCCGACGTGGAAGAACGTGGCCCGGACGCGGTGCGCGGCCAGGATGTCGAGGATCTGCGCGGTGTAGGGCTCGTTCGGCCCGTCGTCGAACGTCAGCGCCACCACGCGCTCGTCGGCGGCCCCGTGATACGGATAGTCGCGCTTCGACGGGGCGAACGGCGACATCAGCAGCCAGTACGCCCCGCCCAGCACGGCGAGGAGCACCAGCACGGCCACGGCGGTCATCGGGCCCCCAGGCCGGCCTCGAACGAGCCGTCCTCGTCGCGGAACGCCGGCGCCGAGCCGAGCACCCGCCGGCCCGCGATCCGGTTCACCGCGTACGTCAGCAGGTAGTGCACCGGCAGCGTCACGAACAGGTTGTACGCGAGCCCGCGGCTCAGGCGCCGGCCGGACGTGAAGGTCGGGTTGGCGTGCTCGTAGACGACCCGGCCCCGCCGCCGCAGCCGGCGCAGCTGGTCGAGCTCGTCGCCACCCTGGGTCAGGCTGGTGTCGTAGCCGCTCCACGCCTCCCGCCGGAAGGCGATGTTCGTCGCGCTCGCGTACGCGGCGCGGCCGGTCACCCGGTAGACCGCGTGCACGGCGCCGAACAGCATCCGGGCGTAGACCCGGCCCCAGCGCGGGCCGTCGGCGTACACGCACGGGCCCACCACGGCGGCGATGCGCTCGTCGGAGCGGAACCGCGCGTCGATGCGGCTGAGCCAGTCGCGGCCGTGCACCGTGTCGGCGTCGGTCGAGATGACGATCTCGCCGCGCGCCTCCTGCGTGCCGCGCTGGCGGGCGTTGCACACGCCCGGCACCGGCTCGGCCACGACCCGCGCGCCGAAGTCGCGGGCGATGCCCGCCGTGTCATCCGTGCAGTTGTTGTCGACCACGATGACCTCGAACACTCCGTCGAAGTCCTGCTTGCGCAGGGAGAGCAGCGCGTCGGTGAGATATCCGGCCTCGTTGTAGCACGGGATGACGACGCTGATTCTGGGCCTGTCTGCCATGCGGTCGAGTCTTGAACTTCGCGGCGTCCGGCACGATCCGGAACTCCCCCGAATTCGACCGGGGGCTTTCCCCCTAATCCGCCGCGGTCCGGGCCCGATCGAAGACGACCGACCACGGGCCCGGCGCGCCGAGGATGCGGCCGGGCGCGGCGGCCGGGGTCGCCAGCACGGCGCCGGCCAGCGCGCCGAACCGTTGCGCGGCCGGGTGCGGGGCGCGCCGCGGCCACACCGCCGACGTCTCCTGCCACAGCGGGTCGCCGGCGAGGGGCCGCCACGCGACCCGCGGCTCGCGCCGCACGGCATCCTCGCGCTCCAGCCCGACACCGAGCCCGGCGAGGACGAGCCCGCACAGGAACTCCGGATTCCGGGCGTGCCGCACCCGCGACGGCTCGAAGCCGAGCTCCCGGCAGGCGCCGATCAGGGTGTCGTACCAGCGCGGCGCCGTCGCCCGCGGAAACACCACGAGCCCCTGCCCGGCGAGCTGGTCGGCGGTGAGCCCGGTGAGCCGGGCCAGCGGCGAGACCCGCGGCAGCACGACGCCGAGGCGCACCCGGGTCACCGGGCCGCACGCCAGGTCGGCCGCGTCGACGGGGTGGTGCACGAGGCCGACGTCCAGCCGCGCCTCGGCCAGCAGTTCGAGCTGCTCGGCGGTGGTGAGCTCCTGCAGGTCGACGTCGAGCCCGGGCGCCTGCTCGCCGAGCCGGCGCAGCAGCTCCCCCAGCGCGGCCGCCGGGGTCTCGGGCGGCACCCCGGCCCGCAGCGTGCCGAGGTCGCCGTCGCGGATGCTGTGCATGAGCGTGCGCAGCCGGCGCTCGGCCGCCAGGAACTGCGGTGCCTCGTCGCGCAGGGCGCGGCCGGCGGCGGTCAGCTCGGTGCCGCGGGGGAGCCGGTCGAAGAGGGTGACCCCCAGCTCCCGTTCGAGGCGGCGCATCGCCTGGCTCAGCGGTGGCTGGGCGATGCCGAGCAGCTCCGCGGCCCGGCTGAAGTGCAGCTCCTCGGCGACGACGAGGAAGTACCGCAGATGCCGCGACAGGTCGACCATACAGTGACCATATGTCGGACCATATTGCGGACCAGATGTCGATACGCGAGACCTTCACCGCCGCCGGGGTCCGGGGCCGGCTGCACGCGTGCGACATCGACTCGGGGCGGGCCGTGGGCGTCGGCGCCGACGAGCCCGTCGTGCTCTCGTCGATCGTCAAGGTGTTGCTGGTGCTCGAGTTCGCCCGCCAGGTCGCGGCGGGCGCCCTGGACCCGGCCGAGCGCGTGGTCATCGGCGCCGCCGACCGCTTCGGCGGCTGGGGCACCGCCGGGTGCGCCGACGACATCGAGGTCTCGCTGCGCGATCTCGCGTACTTCGCCATGTCCGTCAGCGACAACACCGCCGCCGACGTGCTCCTGCACCGCCTCGGCGGCCCCGACCTGCTCGGGCTGCTCGCCGCCGAGCTCGGCCTGCACCGCACGCGGGTCGCCGGCGGCCCCCGGCAGCTGCTCGAGTCGATGTTCGCCGACCTCGGCGCGCGCGACGACGCCGAGTTCGCGCGGCTGTTCCCGACGCTGGAGCCGCAGCGGGTGGCGGCGCTGCGCGTGTTCGACCCCGAGCGCACGACGTCGAGCACGCCCGAGGAGCTGACCCGGCTGCTCGGCCTGATCTGGCGCGACGAGGCCGGTCCGCCCGCGGCGTGCGCGGCGGTGCGCGACCTCATGGCCCGCCAGCTGTTCTGGACCCGGCTGCGATCGGGGTTCCCGGCCGAGGTGCGGGTCGCGGGCAAGACCGGCACCCTGCCGGGGCTCGCGATGGAGATCGGGGTCGCGCAGTTCCCGGACGGCGGGCGCTACGCGATCGCCGTCTTCGTCAGCGGCGGCGGGCGCGTCCCCCGCATCGAGGCGGATCTGGCGCTCGGCCGGGCCGCGGCGCAGGCCGTCGGTCTCCTGCGTGACCAGCGCTGATATGCGGTCGGATATGGGCCGTACGACCTCCTGGTCTTGGACAGCCCGAGCCCGGCGATGCTTGGGTGGTCGCCATGTCCGACACTCGTGACCTCAATCGCCGCGCCCTGCTGCGCACCGCCGTCGCCGGCACCGCGGTCGCCTCCGGGCTCGCCGCCGCGACCGGCCCCGCCGCCGCCTCGGCCGCACCCACCCGCGCCGGGACGTTCCGCTGGTTCGGCACCTCCGGCTGGCGCATCGACGTCAACGGGCGCACGGTGCTCGTCGACCCGTACCTCTCCCGCTACCCCACCGGCCTGTTCACCGGCGCGTTCGACCCGGCGACACCGCTGCGGGCCGACCCGGACGCGATCGGGCCGCGCATCGGGCGGCCGGAGACGGTGCTCGTCACCCACACGCACTGGGACCACTTCAACGACGTGCCGCACATCGCGAAGACCGTCGCCGGCGTCCGCGTCCTCGGCACCCTCACCGCCTACCACCTCGCGCTCGCCTCGGGCGTGCCGAGCGCCCAGGCGATCCCGGTCAAGGGCGGCGAGCAGCTCGACTTCGGCGACTACACCGTCGAGGTGGTCGCGGCCCTGCACAGCCGCAACCCCGCCTACTCGCTGGCGTTCCCGGGCGTGCGGCTCACCCCGCCGCCGGCCCCGGCGACGATCGCCGACCTGCCCGAGGGCGACACCCTCGCCTACCAGGTTTCGATCGCCGGCGGCCCGAAGGTCTTCTTCATGGGCGGCAGCGACTTCGTCGAGCGCAACCTGACCGGGCTGGCCCCGGACGTGGCGATGATCGCGCTGCCGGCGGGCGGGGTCGTGCACGACTACACCGGGCGGCTGCTGCGGGCGCTGGACCACCCGCGGGTGGTCGTGCCGGTGCACTGGGACGACTTCGAGCGGCCGCTGCGCAACCCGCCGGCGGTGGCCGCGTCCGACGCCGCGAAGCTGGACGCGTTCATCGCCGCGATCCGCAAGGCCTCCCCGCGCGCGACGGTGCTGCGCCCGGAGTACGACACCCCCTACGCCTTCTGAGCCGCCGGCCGGACCGTATGATGGTGGCGATGACGACCGCCACCACGCCGACCTCACAGCCGTGGGCGCCGACGTGCCCGGCCGGGGTCATGCGCCACCCGGGGACGAACGGGTGGCTGTCGTCGTGGGGCACGAACGCGCACGGCGAGATCGCCGGCTGCCCGCCCGGACCTCACCGCAGCTGACCTCTGGTTCCCTGGTGCCGCCCGGCGCCGGGGTCTTCGGTAACGCCGGACGGGTGATCTGTGGTGGACATGAGTCGTGTCGGGGCCGCGCTGCGCCGCGACGTGGTCGGGGGCGTACTGCTCACGGTGGCCGCGCTCATCGCGCTGGTGTGGGCCAACTCGCCGTGGTCGCAGGCGTACGAGACCATGCGCACGACCGCGTTCGGCCCCGCCGGGTGGCATCTGCACCTGACCCTGCACGGGTGGGCCGCCGACGGGCTGCTCGCCGTGTTCTTCTTCCTCGTGGGCAACGAGCTCAAGCAGGAGTTCACGCACGGGGAGCTGCGTCACCCGCGACGGGCGGCCCTGCCGGTCGTCGCGGCCGTGGCCGGCGCCGTCGCCCCGGCGCTGGTGTTCGCCGCGGTCAACGCCGGCCGCGGCGAGCTCTCGGCCGGCTGGGGCATCCCGATGGCCACCGACGTCGCGTTCGCCGTCGCCGTGCTGGCGATGGTCGGCCGCGGCCTGCCGCCGGCGCTGCGCACCTTCCTGCTGACCCTCGCCGTCGTCGACGACCTCGTGGCCATCGTCGTCATCGCGGTGTTCTACGCCGGGGCGCTGAGCTGGGCGCCGCTCGTCGCCGCGATCGCGCTGCTGGCCGCCTTCGGGCTGCTGCAGACCCGCGCCGCGGCCCGCCTGCCGGTCCGGGTGCCGGGCTGGGCCGTCGGGGTGCCGCTGGCCGTCGCCATCTGGGCGCTCGTGCACGCCAGCGGGGTCCACGCGACCATCGCCGGCGCGGCGATGGGCCTGCTGATGCGGGCCCGGGCGGCGCCGGGCGAGTCCGAAGACCCCAGCCACCGCGCCGAGCGGCTGCTGCGGCCGGTCACCGCGGCGGTCGTCCTGCCCGTCTTCGCGCTGATGGCGGCCGGGGTCTCGTTCCGCACCGGCGGTCTGTTCACCAGCACCGTCGCGATCGGCGTCATCCTCGGCCTCGTCGCCGGCAAGGTGGTCGGCATCGCCGGCGGGGCCTGGCTGACCGCCGCGCTGACGCCGGCCGAGCTCAACCCCGGCCTGAGCTGGTGGGACATCCTCGGCCTGGCCCAGCTGGCCGGGATCGGCTTCACCGTCTCGCTGCTCATGGCGGAGCTGTCCTACTCCGCCGACGAGCACCTGGTCGAGGACGCCAAGGGCGGCGTGCTCGCCGGCTCGGCGGCCGCGGTCGTCCTCGGCACGGTCACGCTGTCGATCCGCGCGGCCCGGTACCGTCGCGCTCATCCGCCGTCGTAGTGCGCGCCGTTGGTGTCGTGGTCGGTGCAGTGGCCGAGCGTGGGCGCGCCGGCGCGGATGACGTCGGCGTCGATGTCAGCTCGGTAGGAGCTGGCAGCTGCAGATCACGTCGGACACGCCGCCGAGCGAGGCGACGAGCCGCTCGACCGTGTCGGCTCCGGCGCGGTCGGCGACGCGGAACCGGAACGACTCGGGAAGGTTCTCCGGCTTCGTGGCACCGACCAGGTCCGGCGCGTCGCTGAACTGGCGCCGGAAGTTTCGCCAGGCGGTGGCCTGGTCCTCGAACCGCAGGCAGTACACCTGGGCCGAGCGCTCCAGCACGGTGCGTACCTCCGCCCGCTGCTCATCGGTGGTCCCCTGCTTGAGCAAGACGCTGACGTCAGTGCCCGGCCCGTCGCAGGACCGGGGCGCGGCGGTCTGCGCCGGCGGCGCCGAGCCGGCGATCCGCCAACCCGCGACGCCGCCGAGGAGCAGCAGCGCGACGAGACCGGCAGCGCCGATCGCCCGCCGCCGGTGTCCACGGACGGCGGCGGCGCGGACTGCCTCGACGCCGCCGGGGCGCAGGGCCTCGTAGGACAGGTCGTATTCGGCGCGCAGCGCGGCGCGCAGCACCTGGTCGGTGTCAGAGTCCAGCATCGGTGTGCACCTCTCGGAAGTCCTGAAGGCTGGCGGCAAGGGTGAGCCGCGCGCGGTACAGCCACGTCCGCACGGTCCCCGCACGGACGCGGCACACGTCGGCGACCTCGGCGACGGGCAGCCCGACCAGGTAGTGCAGGACGACGGCGCGTCGCTGACCGTCGGGCAGCCCGGCGAGCGCGGCGCGGATCGCCACCGCGTGCGGCTCGGGGCCGGGCACCGGCGCGACGACCTCGAGGACCTGGTGCCGCCGGGCGACGCGCCAGCGACGCAGGCGCGAGGTAGCGAGTTCCAGGCCACCCGGCGAACCCAGACGGCCGGCTCCTCGTAGCCCGCGATGCGGTCCCAGCGCTGCCAGGCCCGCACGAACGCTTCCTGGGTCACGTCGCGCGCCTCGTCGAGGTCGCCGAGGTACACGCTGAGCTGCGCGGCGATCTGCCGGAACTGCACGGCGTAGAACTCGGCGAACCCGTCACGGCCGGCGCGGCTCATCCTCATACCTACATCACGCGCGAGCCGCGCGGAACGTCACAGGCGGGTTTCCGCCGGCTCAGAGACAACCTGCGTAATCGCGACGGGCCGGGGAAGATGGAGCGCATGGCAACGAGGCAGACGATCGACGCGACCCGCAAAGCCCTCGGCCCCGTCGGCGTGTGGACCGACGCCGTGCGGGGCGAGCCTGCCGCCGTGCAGCGCGAGGTCGTCGCGCGCATCGAGGCGCTCGGGTTCGGCTCGGTATGGCAGGGCGAGGTCGTCGGGGCCAACGACATCTTCGCCCAGGAGGCCGTCTGGCTCGCGGCGACCTCGCGGATCGTGGTCGGCGCCGGGATCGCGAACGTCTGGGCCCGCCACCCCGGCACCGCCCGCGCCGCGGCGGCCACGCTCGCCGACGCCTGGCCGGGACGGTTCGTCCTCGGGCTCGGCATCAGCCACGCGCCCCTCGTGGAGCAGTCGGGGCAGGCGTACCGCCGCCCGCTGCAGCACATGCGCGAGTACCTGACGGCCATGGGCGAGCTCCCGGCCTCCGTCCCCGTGGTGCTCGCCGCGCTCGGCCCGCGCATGCTCGAGCTCGCCGCCGACCGCACCGACGGCGCCCACACCTACTTCGTGCCGCCCGAGCACACCGCCGAGGCCCGCGCGGCGCTCGGCCCCGACCGGCTGCTCATTCCCGAGCAGGCGGTCGTCGTGGAGACCAGCCCGCGGGTGGCCCGCGAGGTGGCCCGCCGGCACACCGTGCGCTACCTGCAGCTGCCGAACTACGTCAACAACCTGCGGCGCCTCGGGCTCACCGACGACGACCTCGCCGGGGCCGGCAGCGATCGGCTCGTCGACGCGATCGTCGCCTGGGGCACGCCCGACGACATCGCCGAGCGGGTCCGGGCCCACCGCGACGCCGGCGCCGACCACGTCCTCGTCCAGCCGCTCGGCGCCGGGTTCACCGACGCCCTGCACCAGCTCGAGGAGCTGTCGGCCGTGCTGCTGGGCTGAGCCGGCCGGGCCTGCGTCGACACACACATCGCCGGCGCTGCCGGCCGCGGCCCTCACCCGGTGATCAGGGCGCGGCGTTGAGCAGGTCCACCGCGCTGTGCTGGCACCGCTGGCTGGTCGCGGTGCGCGGCCCGGCCCAGTGGTTGCCGTACGCGTCGATGGTGTCCCGGTCGTTGGCGTAGGCACTGTCGGCGTTGCGCTGCAGGTAGGCGTTGTAGGCGCCGCCGGCGGCGGCGTTGAGCACGCCGAGCCCCCGGATCGCGGCCCCCTTGAACGAGGCGCCGTCGTCGGAGCACGTGCTGCTCTCGTTCGGCTCGCGCAGGACGCCGCCGGGCGACAGGGAGGCGCTCGCGGTGAGCGCGTCGCCGATCCGCCGCGCGGTCGCGAGCGCGGCCGCGTCGCCGGTGAGCCGGTTGAGCTGCACGAGCGCGTTGACGAGCACGCCCTGGTTGTAGGTCCAGGTGGTGGCCCCGTTGGTGCGGCACGTGCTGAGGCTGATGCCGTCGTTGACGAGGTTCGAGCCGTTGAGCATGCCCGTGCCCTGGAACCAGGTCCAGGCCGCCTGGGCCCGCCCGCGGTACACCGTGTCGCCCGCGATCCGCTTCGACAGAGCGGCATTGAGCTGGATGTAGAGGCTGTTCTCGATGGCGTTCTTGCGCGTCCGGTCGGTCTTCCACCACACCCCGCCGCCGCAGGTGGTGTCCCAGTAGCCGAACATGTGGTCGGCCCCGGCCCGCGCGGTGTTCAGGTAGCGGCTGTCCCCGGTCAGGTCGTACGCGTCGACCCACGCGAGGGCCCACCAGCCGGTGTCGTCCAGGTACTCGTTGCGGAACTGCCCGAGCCGGGCGTTGACCTGCTTGTCGTAGGTGTTGGCGATCGCGTACCCGTAGCTGGCCATCCCGGACCGCCGGGCGTTGTCGATCACCGCGGTGAGCGCGTTCGCGCTGGTCCACCAGTCGCCGTCGCCGAACAGCCCGGTGCCGAGGTCGTACTGCATCATCAGCGCCGTGGCCGCCGCGGTGCGCCGGTCCCAGGCGTTCCAGGTGCTGCGCGTCCACGCGGTGCACACGAGCTCGGCCCGGTCGCCGGCCTTCCCGCACGCACGCAGGACCCCGACGCCGTTGGCGTTCCAGTTGTCGACGTTGTACTGCCTGGTGCGCCGGCTGGTCGCGCCGGCGGCGACGGTGCTGTCGCCGATGCGGGCGTCGGACCAGGTCCTGCCGCCGTCGAAGGACCGGTCCATCCACACCTCGTCGCCCGCCTGCCCGCTGTCGAGCGTGGCCCAGCCCATGGCGTCGGTGTCGTTGAGGTGCATGGTGAAGCGGCGGCCGTACAGCGTGGCGCTCACGGTCGCCCGGTCGGCCGGCGCGAGCGAGGCGTCGCGCCCGTCGCAGTAGCGGTTGCAGATGGTCGTCGCGGCCGGCGCCGGGGCGCTCGTGGCGGTGCCGTCGGCGGCCCCGGCGGCCGGCGCGGGCACGAACACGACGGCGGCGGCGACGAGGATGGGCACGGCGATCAGGCGTGGGGACACGGTTCCCTCCCGGGGAGCTGTGGCCCGGACCGCCATCCGGTTTCATCGAACTTCCTCTATCGCCTTCCTTCTGTCAACTCTTGACATCACCGCCCGCACGCACGCACAATCCGGCACCGCGGAGTCGGCGCCGGATCGCGGACCCCGTCGCCGCGTAGCGGGCCGAGCCGTCCGCGACCGCCGCGTTGCCCGGCCCGGCGACCTCTTCTCAGCCGTTCGGGGCCCTCGCGTCGGCGGCGGCGAGGGCGGCGCGGATCGCCTCCTGGGCGCCGGGCTCCCACGGGCCGGACCCGGCCAGGGGGATCTCGGTCATGAACCGGCGCTCGGACTCCGGGATCAGCGCGACGACGCGATCCGGGTCGGTGGCGGCGGTGGCGTAGAGGCTCGGGCCGTCGGCGTAGAACAGGTCGGCCACGACCAGGCGACCGTCGGCGGCGCGCATGACGTTGTCGGGGTTGGTGTCCAGCGGCCCGCACCAGGGCAGCTCCCGACGTGCCCGGGCGTGCACCCGGCGCACGACGTCGACCAGGGCGGCGACGTGCCGGGCCCGCTCGGCGATCGCCCGGTGGAACGCGGCGGCCTCGTCCGCCTCGACGGGTCGCAGCCATTCCAGCAGCTGCAGGTCGCCGCCGCCGGCCAGGCGCCGGTGCGCGAACAGCGCCGGGACCTGGCGGGTGGGGGCCGCCTCCCGGTACAGCGCCGCGGTGTACGGCCCGGCCGGGTCGAACGGGCTGATGCGGGCCGCGGCGGTGCCGTCCGGCGAGCGCAGGGCGATCGCCCAGTCGCCGGCGCCGCACGGGGTCCATCCGGCTTCGAGCAATGCCGCCTCGGCGTCGCGGTGGTCGGCGTGGGAGCCGACCACCGCGAGCGCCTCGCGCGGCGACGGGCCGAGGAGAGCGCGGGAGCTGTTTGCGCCAGAGCTCCGCTCGCGCGGAGTTCCCGAATTGAACGGAGAAGAAGGAAGCTCCCGCATGGCCTCGGCCGCCGCCAGTCTACTCGGGGATCAGCTCGGCGAGCCGATCCAGGGTGAACGCCTGCGACCCCTCCGGGAGGTCGTCGGGCGCGTGGATGCCGATGTACGTCACCGGCTCGTCCGGCACCTCACCGTCCCACATCGCCACCGCGGTCCGCGTGGCGAACAGGTCGACGAGGTAGGACACGGTCAGGTACCGCCGCTCGACGAGTGCCCGCACCCGGTCGGCGACGGTGAGCGTGTTGTCCTCGACGCGGTTGAACGCCGGCATGCCGCGCAGGTACAGGTGCAGCCACACGGCCTCCCAGCCGCGCTTGCCCTGCGCGAAGACCATCGGCAGCGCCACCCGGCCCGGGCCTCGCAGGTCCGAACGGGCGCGCACGGTGCGGGCGTCGAACGGGGCGCCCTGCTGGTCCTTCGCGCGGGTCTGGTAGCCGAACATCGACTCGGCGACGTCGTCGAACGACTCCCCCGTGTAGATGTACACCTGCGGCACGACGTAACGGACCCGCGTCTTCGACAACGGCATGTCGATGAACTCGGTGGCGCCGTCGGTCGCGTCGGTGATGTCGCCGGAGTGCACGAGACCGCCGCCGCGGTAGTTCGTCCACGACACCTGGCCCGCCGGGTGGAACTCGGCGTCGAGCATCTGCACCGACAGGTCGTAGTCGGTGCGGCGCGCGGTCTGCCGCCAATACATGAAGAACCGCAGCAGCTCGCCCGAGACCATTGACCGCGACCCCCGCGGCAGCACCGCGAACCCGCCCTCGGCCGCCCGGCCGGACAACGGCAGCGCGACGTCGAGCACGTCCGGGTCCACCAGCAGCGGGTGCGGCAGCTGCGGCAGCCGGGCGAGGATCTCGGTGTCGAGCCGCGACGACAGCTCGGCCACGAGCCCGGCCGGCAGCGCCGGGCGGGTGTCGCGGGCCACCCACGCACCCCGCGAGCGGTTCGCGAACATGCGGGCCGACGCGGGCGTCAGCCGGTTGCCGACGTGCTCCCGCAGCGAGCACAGCACGCGGCCCGACGCCGAGCCGAGCGCGCCCGAGACGGCCTCGACCACGGCCGAGCGCTGCGCCGCCGGGGCGATGCGCAGCAGCCGGTCCGCACAGCGCAGGAGCAGGCCCGGCGCGGCCGAGAGCACCGACGCCGCGGGTGCGACGGCACCGGCGCGGATCGCCGCCTCCGCGCGACCGGCGATGCCGGGCACCTTCCGCTCGCCGCGGGCGACCGCGAACACCGCCTGGGCGTGCGGCCACTGGGCGTACTCGTGCGGATGCAGCCGCTCGCCGAGCCGCTTCCACGGCTCCGAGAACCGCGCGACGTCGCCGAGCTTGGCCGGGTTCGCGCCGACGACCTCGTCCAGAGCCGCCAGCAGGACCCGCCGCTGCCGGCGCGGGAAGGCCCGGAACCTGGTGGCCGTCCCGAGCGAGGCGTCCCCGCCGCAGACGTGGCAGGCCAGCCGCAGCACGTCGGTGGTCGTGTCGACGGCGACCAGCGGCCGGCCGAGCACGAGGCGGACCCCGTTGAGCACGGCGCGGTGCTCCCGCACCGGGATCGCGTCCGGCTGCTCGCCGTCCACGCAGGCGACCGTGAGCTCGCCGAGGATCGCGAGGTCGGCCTCGCCGAGGGGCACGGTGCCGCCGGCCAGGGCCAGGTACAGCCGCGACGCCTCCACCTCGACGGTGTCGCCGAGGTGCAGCACGGTGAGCCGGTCACCGGCCGCCGCGACGAACTCGTCGTGCGCGGCCAGGAGATCGGCGTACGTGTGCTGGTAGGTGCCGTAGCCGGGCAGCTCGAGCAGGTTCAGCCGCCCGTCGGCGCAGGCCGTCGCGCCGCCGGCCAGGACCGCCGCCGCCAGCCGCTGCATCCAGAAGTCCACGGTGTCCGGCACGCCGTCGGGGAAGTCGCGGAAGTACGCGTTGTGCCGCACGTGGTCGCCGACGAGCTCGCGGACCGCGGACACGGCCGCGGCGGCGAGGTCCATCGCCGGGCCGGGCGCCAGGCCGCCGACGTGCTCCAGCAGCGCCCGCGACGCCGAGAACCCGGCGTCGAGCAGCGCCGCGTCGAGCTGCCGCGCCACGGCCGCGCCGTCGCCGGCCGCCCCGGTGCTCGCCGGCACCCGCAGCGTCTTGCTGACGATCAGCTTCTCGAGCACGCGCTCCTCCGTTCCGCGGTCGCCGGACTGTGCTGTGACGATGTGGGCCGCCGGGGACTCGAACCCCGAACCCTCCGGTCCAACAAGGAGAAGGAAGCACACCCATGGCCGCGAGGGGCGGTGGGCGGACGTGCTGACCAGCCGGAAGCTCTACCCATTGAGCTAGCGGCCCAACGACGACGATCGTCGCACGGCCCGCGGCGACGGGGCCAACGAGTTTCGGCTCGCGCCGCGGCGGCTCAGGCGGTCGAGGGGCTCAGGGAACGGGAGCCGCTCGCCAGGATGGTGGCGATCAGGGCCTTCACCGCCGGCCGCTGCTCGGCCCGGGGATTGGCCAGCAGCACGAGGTCGATGGTGCCGAGCTCGGGCAGGCGGTGCGCCGGCCCGAGCACGGTGAGCTGGGGCGGGACCAGGCTCGCGGCCAGCGCGGACACCCCGATCCCGGCCGCGACCCCGGCGATGAGGCCGTTCACGCCGCGGCACACGCAGGCGCTGCGGTACGGCAGCTGCGCCCGGTGCAACGCCTTGCGCATCTCGTCGCGTGACACGCTCGGCGCGGCGTACACCACCAGCGGAACGGGCCGCGTCAGGTCGAGCTTCGTCGCGGGCGTGCCGACCCACACGAGCCGGTCGCGCTTCACGAGCTGGCCGCGGCCGTCGCCCGGCGCCCGCTTGCCGACGAGCACGTCCAGCTTGTCGCTCTCCATCCACTCGTGCAGCACCCGGCTCTGCTCGACGGTCAGGTAGAAGTCGACCAGCGGGTTGTCGCGGCGGAACTCCCACAGGATCTGCGGCAGCCGGGTCAGGGCGAGGTCGTCGGACATCCCGATGCGCAGGCGGCCCCGGGGGCGGGAGCCGGTGAAATACGCGGCCGCCTGCTCGTGCGCGGCGAGGATCGTGCGCGCGAAGCCGAGCATCGCCTCGCCGTCGGCGGTCAGTGCCACGGTGTGCGTGGTGCGGTGCACGAGCGTGCGGCCGACCTGCTCCTCGAGGCGGCGGATGTGCTGGCTGACCGTCGGCTGGCGAATCCGCAGCCGGTCCGCGGCCTGGGTGAAGCTGCCGGTCTGCTCGACCGCGAGGAGGGTGGCGAGCAACTGCGGGTCATACAGGGCGGCCATAGCGAATGACTATAACTGTGAGTCACGTTATCGGGGTTCCCTATGTCGGTGGCCTCGGGAAAGGTTGAGGTCGTGACCACGGCCTCCGCCGTTCTGAGCCCGACCCCGTTCACCGCGCTACGATTCCGCGGCTACCGCATCTATCTCACCGGACAGACCCTCGCCAACACCGGCGCCTGGATGGGCAGCATCGCGCTGGACTGGCTGGCCCTGCGGCTCACGGACAGCCCGGCCGCCGTCGGCGTCACGATGGCCCTGCAGTTCCTGCCCATCCTGTTCCTGGGGGTGCACGGCGGCCTGCTCGCCGACCGGTACCCGAAGCGCCGCACGCTGCTCATCACCCAGTCGGTCAACGCGGTCCTCACCGCCACGCTGGCCGCGCTCACCATCGCCGGTGCCGTACGCATCGGCCATGTGTTCGCGTTCGCCCTGCTCACCGGCCTCGTCTTCGCCGTCGACGCGCCGACCCGGCAGGTGTTCGCGAACGAGGCGGTGCCGCCCAGCCACCTGCGCGGGGCGGTCGCCCTCAACGCGTCGGTGTTCCAGGCCACCCGGCTCGTCGGGCCGGCCGCCGCGAGCGTGCTCATCGGCACGGCCGGCATCGGCTGGGCGTTCGCGGGCAACGCGCTGTGCTACATCGGGCCGACGATCGCCCTGCTGCGACTGCGCCCGGCCGACCTGACCCCCGCGCCGCCGGCCGGGCGCGAGCCGCGCGCGTTCCGCACCGCGGCACACTACGTGCGCGAGCGCCCGCGGGTGCTGTGGACCATCGTCCTGGTCGGGGTCGTCGGCACCTTCGGCCTGAACTTCCCGATCGTGCTCACCGCGATCGCGACCGAGTCGTTCGGGGGCGCCGCGGGCCTCTACGGGCTGTTCAACATCGTCCTGGCCGTCGGGTCCGCGGTGGGTGCGCTCGTCGCCGGTTCCACGGTCCGCACCGGCCTGCGGCGCATCATGGTGTACGGCGGGCTCTTCGGCGCCGTCCAGCTGCTCGCCGCGGCCGCGCCGAACCTGCCGGTGTTCCTGCCGCTGCTGGCCGCGCTCGGATTCGTGAACCTCGCGTTCCAGGCGCTCGCCAACGCCTCCGTCCAGCTGTGGGTCGACCCGGCGATGCGCGGCCGCGTGATGGGGCTCTACATGCTGGTGTTCACCGGCGGGACCCCGTTCGGCGCGCCGATCATCGGGGCGCTCACCAACGCCTTCGGGGCCCGCGCCGGGATGGCCGTGTGCGGGCTCGTCCCGGCCGCCGCGGCGGTGGCGATCGCGCTCATCCAGCGCAACAGCCTCAGTCCGGCGGGCGGATCAGCTGCGCGTTGACCACCACCGCGGGGTCCACGCCGAGGTTGGCCTGCGGCTGCGTGTCCTCCTGGTGCCGCCGGGCCAGGATCGCGGCCCCGGGGCCGTCGCCCTGCTCGATGGCCCGGATCAGCTCCGCGTGGCTCCTACTACTTCGGGGTGCCCGACGACCTGGTGTACCCGGTGCCGATGCACACGTTCTTGCGCAAGGACCTGACGCTGCGGGCCGGGACGACCAAGGATCGGCCGCGGGTGCTGCGGCCGGCGCAGCGGCACCTCCAGGACCACCCGGCGCTCCTGGACGCCTACGTCACCGACCGCCTGCCGATGGACCGAGTCCAGGAGGCCTACGACCGCGCGGCGGCCCCGCGCCGGCACCGGAGCCTGCGGAGGTGACGGCGTGAGCGGTCCGGAGCGAAGCGGAGGGGCCGCTCACCATCAACACAGGTCCCTCGCGCCGGCACCGGAGCCTGCGCAGGTGACGGCGTGAGCGGTCCGCAGCGAAGCGGAGGGGCCGCTCACCATCAACACAGGTCCCTCGCGCCGGCACCGGAGCCTGCGGAGGTGACGGCGCGAGCGTCGCGCGCCTCGAGGAGGGGCTGCAGGAAGGCCGGCAGCTCCTGCGGGCCCCGGACGAAGGCGATCGGGTGCACGATCACGCAGTCGGCGCCCGCGTCCCACAGCTGCCGCGCCTCCTCGAGCACCGGCGGCGCGCCGGCCTCCTCGGCCGTCATCTCGTGCGCCACCAGGGTCGTGGCGGCGGTGACGGTGACCGAGCGCGGGTCCCGGCCGGCCCGCTCGCACGCCGCGCGAATCCCGGCGACCGCGGCCCGGAAGTCCTCGATCGGCATCGGCGCCGCCCACCAGCCGAGCCCGTGGCGCACGATGCGCTCGATCGCCCGCGGGGTGGGGTTGAAGCCGAACGACAGCCGCAGGTCGGCGCCCTGCACGGGCAGCGGCATGCTGTGCAGGTCCGTGAACGCCAGGTGCCGGCCGGCGTGCGCGGCGGGCCCGCCGCCCCAGAGTGCCCGGCACACGGCGACCTGCTCCTCGAGGTAGCCGAAGCGGCCCTCGAACGCGCGCTCGGTCGTGCGGTACTCCTCCTCCTGCCACCCCACCCCGAGCCCGACGTCGAGCCGCCCGCCGCAGATGACGTCGAGGGTGGCGAGCTGCTTGGCCAGCAGGACGGCCGGGCGGATCGGCGCGATGAGCACGTTGGTGCCGAGCCGGGCCCGTTCGGTGACGCCGGCGACGGCCGCGAGCGCGGTCAGCGGCTCGTACCAGTTGGTCGCGATCGGGTACGGGAAGCCGAGCGCGACCCGCTCCCGGTGCGCCCGCTCGCTCATCGTCACGTGGTCGGGCAGCACGAGCAGGTCGACGCCCGCCCGGTCGGCCAGCGCGGCCGCCTCGAGCAGCCCGGCGAACCGCCTGCCGTAGAGCTCGTCGACGCCCATGAGGTTGAAGCCCAACCGCGCCATCGCGACCCCGCTTCCGTTGCCAGCGAACAGATTCCCTAACCAAGCAAGTGCTTGGTAGCTTAGCCGTGCGGGCCTGGCTCACACCAGGCTCTCGACCGAGGAGGTTCGATGACTGACGAGGACGCGATCCGCGCCGTGGTGTGCCGCTACTGCCGGGGCATCGACCGGCTCGACATGGAGCTGGTCCGGTCCTGCTACCACCCCGGCGGGATCGACCACCACACCGGCTTCGACGGCCCGATCGAGGACTACATCGCCTGGGTGGAGCCGAAGGTCCGCGGCTTCGACGGCACGCAGCACCTGGTGGCCAACCACCTCGTGGAGGTCGTGGGCGACCGGGCGCTGTCGGAGACCTACGGCATGGCGGTCCACTGGGGCACCCCGTCGCACGACCCGAAGCTGAACTTCACCAGCGGCTTCCGCTTCGTCGACGTGATGGAGCGCCGCGGCGGCGGGTGGCGGATTCTGGAGCGCTTCGCGTCGCGCGAGTGGACGCGCTCGGACGCCGGGGCGTTCATCCCCCGCGAGGGCCCCGGCCCGGCCGGACGCCGGGACCGCGAGGACCACATCTACCGGCTCCGCGCCCGGCTGCTCACTCCCTGAAGCCGGCGAGGTGGTCGTGCGCGGCCACCCCGCCGACCTGGGCGGTGCCGGAATGGTCGAAGCCCTCCTCGCCGGGGTCACGCCGACGTGCTGCGTGAACTGGGCTCAGGCGGTTGCCGCAAGAGGCCGGGCGTCAGCGGGGCGCGAAGGGGCGCACGCCGTACCGCTCGGCCTGCTCGATCGTGTCCCAGAGGATCCGCGGGGCCTTGGTGCCCTGCACGGTCGACACGGACTTGTGCAACCCGGTGCGGTAGGTGACCGTGATGCGGTACGCGTACCGGTCGCAGCACGGGTGCTTCGGCTGGTACGCGGGGCGCAGCCGCAGGAACCTGACGCTGCCGGCCATCCGCAGCGCGGGCCGGCCGCCGACGGTGCCGCGGTCCACCACGAACGCGGTCTGCTCGCCGGCGAGCCCGCCGGAGCGCTCCAGCACGATCTTGTTCGCCAGGCCGATGGGGATCATGCCCGGGGCCGCTGCGGCCGGTGTTGCGGGCGCGGCGGCCGCCACCGCACCGGCCAGGGTCAGGGTCACGATTGCGTTGCGTGCGAGCGTCCGTCCCATGGTGCACCCCCGTGCTCACGGCCCCGCCGACCGGCGCCACTCCCCTGAGCACACCACGCGACGGGATGGTCACGTTCGGTTTCAGGCGGTTTGCCAACCATCCGATGTACTGCGGGCAGCGCTGACGAGCGCGTGGTCGTCGAGCGTCGCGTGCCGGCCGCGGGGTCGACGGCGCGCCGGTCGCTCCTCGGGGCGTCGCCCCGCAACGGTAGCGCGCCCGCGGCGGCCGCGCCGACGGCGCCGAGGTGGCGCACGCCCGCGCGGACCACGACGCTGGACTCGCGGCGTCGCAGTGGCTCGGGGTCCGCGAGGAGCCGGTGCGGCTCACCGTCCGTCACGTGCCGATAGCATCACGTTGCGGGCGTTCGCCGTACACATTCCTGCAGAAATTGTTCGCCGGGCCTGTCGGATCGCGGCGGCGGCGTTCGTAGGAGAGGCGAGCGGCGGCCCGCGGCGGGCCCGCCCGAGACGGGAGACGAGAGCGATGGCGCAGTACCTGATTTCCGTGCTCAACGACAGCACCGAGCACGCCACCGAGGAGGAGGACGTCGCGATCGACGCCTTCAACGAGCAGCTGCGGGCCGGCGGCTACTGGGTCTTCGCCGGCGGCCTCGGGGCGCCGGCCACGGCCACGGTCGTCGACAGCCGGGCCGGCGAGGCGGTGTTCACCGACGGGCCGTTCGTGGAGACGAAGGAGTTCGCCGTCGGCTTCTGGATCATCGAGGCCCCGGACCTCGACGTGGCGCTGCGGCTCGCCTCCGGCGGGTCGAAGGCGTGCAACCGCAGGGTCGAGGTCCGGCCGTTCCTGTGACCGGGATCGAGGAGAGGATCGCCGGGGTGTACCGCGCCGAGTGGGCCCGGGTGGTCGCCGGGCTCGCCCGCCGCATCGGCGACCTCGACGTCGCCGAGGAGATGGCGGCCGAGGCGTTCGCGACCGCCGTCGAGCGCTGGCCGGTCGACGGCGTTCCGCCGAACCCCGGCGCGTGGCTCGCCACCACCGCCCAGCGCAAGGCGGTCGACCGGCTCCGGCGCGAGGCCAAGCGCGACGAGAAGCACAAGGAGGCGCTGATGCTCACCGACACTGCGGAACCGCTCGGCGCCATCGACGACGACCGGCTCCGCCTCGTCTTCACCTGCTGCCACCCCGCGCTCGCGATGGAGGCGCGGACCGCGCTGACGCTGCGGATGGTCGGCGGGCTCACCGTGGCCGAGATCGCCCGCGCGTTCCTGGTCCAGGAGAGCGCGATGGGCCAGCGGATCACCCGCGCCAAGGCGAAGATCAAGGCGGCCCGGATCCCGTACCGGGTGCCGGACCGCGAGGACCTTCCGGCGCGCGTCACCGGGGTGCTCACCGTGCTCTACCTCATCTTCAACGAGGGCTACCTGGCCGGCGACCCGCAGCGCGAGGCGATCCGCGAGGACCTGACCGCCGAGGCGATCCGGCTGACCCGGCTGGTCCGGGAGCTGATGCCGGCCGACGGCGAGGTCGCCGGGCTGCTCGCGCTGATGCTGCTGACCGAGGCCCGCCGGGCCGCGCGGATGTCGGCGAGCGGCGAGCTGGTGCCGCTCGACGACCAGGACCGCGGCGCCTGGGACCGCGCCCTGGTCGCCGAGGGGCACGCCCTGGTCCGGGCGCGGCTCGCGTCCGGGCAGGCGCCGGGGCGGTACCAGATCCTCGCCGCGATCAACGCCGTGCACACCGACGCCCCGGACGTGCGCGACACCGACTGGTCGCAGACCGTCGCGCTCTACGACATGCTGCTGCGGCTCGAACCCACGCCGATCGTGCGGCTCAACCGGGCCGTCGCCGTCGCCGAGCTCGACGGCCCGCAGGTGGCGCTGGCGCAGGTGGAGGGGCTGCCGCTGGAGGGCTACCCGGCCTTCCACGCCACCCGCGCCCGGCTGCTGCGCCGGTTGGGCCGCGGCGCGGAGGCGCGGGCGGCCTACGACCGGGCCATCGAGCTGGAGGGCAACAGGGCCGCGACGGCGTACCTGACGCGCCGCCGCGACGAGACCGGGCGTTGACCCGGCGGCCGATCAGCGGACGCGGTTGGCCCAGCGCCAGTTCGCGATGAACCCGCCGCTGACGGCGCCGAAGAAGTACCCCCACACGTGCGAGGCGGCGTAGGGGCCGATGCGCTCGAAGACCGCCTTGCACTCGTCGCGGCGGCCGGAGAGCGCGTACGCGACGGCGAGCCAGTTCTCGCAGGTGAGCGCCTGGGTGTGCGCGGGCACGCCGGGCGAGCGCCACCTCGTCACGCAGTCGTCGAGCTCGCGCTGGACGGCGGGGCGCTGGAAGTACCGGCGGGAGCTGATGAGCCCATCCCGGGTCACCTTGCCCCAGCAGTACTCCCGCATCGCGTACTCGAAGTGCGCGAGCAGCGGCAGCATCGTCACACCGCTGCCGGGCGGCGCGTCGAACCCGGGCTCCTGGGCGGCCGCGAACATCGCCTCGTGCGAGCCGTACCACTTCTCGCACAGCGAGCTCCACCGAGCCGCCCCGCATCGGGCCGAGCGCGGTGACCGCGTGCAGCTGCGAACCGAGGTGTTGCGGCGCCCGCGCCTCGAGCGCCGCAGCACCTCTTCGGCGTCGACCTGCTGACCGCGGGCCATCTGCATCAGCAATGCCCAGGGCGCCGGGTCGCGAGACCCCGCCTACGGCTTTACTCCTCCGGCAACACGCCACGCAGGACGCGAGGCCGCTCGAAGTCACGGTTGTCGATGACGATGTCCGCTTGCCCGGCGGGACGGACCTCGGCCAGGTACAGCTGCTCGCCGGGGATGTAGTACGTGCGGTACCGCTCGGCTGCGGCTTGCGCCGAGTCCATCCACGCCTGGTCGCGAGCCGTGCCCCGGCGCAGCACGTCCGCGACCTCGATGTGGAGATAGACGCGCAGGTCCCAGTGCCGGGCCAGGGCCGGCTTCTGCAGGAAACCGCCGTCCGCGACGAGGATCGCGTCGTCCGAGGTCACGTGGGCCCCGGAGTCGATGGGCACGCGACCGCTGAGATCCATGATCTGGGTGCGGTACCGCCGGTTGCCGCCCGGTCCGAGCGGCACCAGCAGCTCGTCGCGGATCGCGTCGACGTCGAACATCTCGAAGTAGTAGCTCTCCGGCGAGCCGGGCGGATACTGCGTGCGCAGGTCGACGTGCCGCTTGAAGTGGTCGACCATGACGCGCAGCACCGGCCGAGCCGTCCTCCCGCGCAGGGTGGTGGCCAGCTCGTCGGCCAGGGTCGTCTTGCCGGCCGCGGAGTGACCGTCGATGGCCACGCGCGCCGGATGATCCAGGCGCAGCGCGAGGATGCGGTGCGCCAACCCGTCGAGGACCCGCTGCCGTGCCGACATCGTCCCAGCATGCCGTGTCGTCAGGCGATGACGCGGTCGCGACCCGCCAGGAAACCGGACACGACGAGCACGACGTCCACCGCGATCATCGCGATCAGCGCCGGAGTCCACGAGCCGGTGGCGTCGTGCAGCGCGCCGACCGCGGGCGGGCCCGCCGCCGCGACGAGGTAGCCGACGCACTGGGCCATGCCGGACAGGGTCGCCGCCTGGGTGTGGTGCCCGGTGCGCAGGCCGAAGAACGACAGTGCCAGCACGATGCTCGAACCGCCCGCGATCCCGGCGCAGATCGCCCAGACGACGCCGTACTGCGGGGCGGCGAGGATGCCGAACGTGGCGACGGCGTACAGCACCGGGCCCGCCACCCCGAGCATCCGCTGGTCGCGCAGCCGCGGGATGAGCGCGGAGCAGGCGACGCTGCCCGCGATGCCGCACGCGTTCAGCAGCAGCTGGTGCACGCCGGCCTCGGTCGCGGGGACCCCCGCCGAGCTCTCGATCGACGGCAGCCAGGTGATGAGGATGTAGTAGCCGGTCGACTGCAGCGCCATGAACGCGGTGACCTGCCAGCCGAGCGCGGTGCGCCACGGGCTGCGGGTGGCGGTGACCCCCGCGGCCGGGACGTCGGCGGGGCTCGGCGGCGGCCCGCCGCGGCGGCCGAGCTGCGGGGCCAGGACGGCCAGCGCGATGAGGGCCAGGCCGGCCCACATGCCGAGCGGGAGGCGCCATCCGGCCGAGGTCCAGCCGGCGGCCGGGACGGCGAGCCCGGCCGCGATCGCCGCGAAGCTGGCCTGCACCGACGAGTACGCGCCGGTGACCGGCCCGATCCGGTGCGGGAAGTCGCGCTTGACGAGCGCCGGCAGGACCACGTTGAGCACGGCGATCGCGACACCGAGCAGCGCGGTGCCGAGCCACAGCAGCGGCGCCCCGGGCAGCGAGCGCACGACGAGCCCGGCGGCGAGGACCACGAGACCGGCGCCGAGGGTGCGCTCGATGCCGACGCGGCGGGCCAGCACGGGAGCGACCGGGGAGACCACGGCGAAGGCGATCAGCGGAAGGCTGATCAGCGCCGAGGCGGTCAGCGAGGTGAGGCCGAGGTCGTGGCGCAGCTCGTCGAGGACCGGCCCGACGCTCGTGATGGCGGCGCGCAGGTTGGCCGCGACCAGCAGCAGGCCGGCCATTACCAGTGCCGGGTGCGCCGTCCGGGTCTTCGCCGGGCGGGTGACACGGTCAGTGAGCGTCATGGTGCTCGGCTTCCTCTTGCAGTTCGTGGGCGAGCCGGGCCATGCGCTCGGCCGCGGCCGCGGCCGCGTCCGGGTCGCCGGCGATGACCGCGTCCAGGATCTCGGCGTGGCTCGCGTCGATGTCCGCGAGCCGGGGCCGGGCCGCGGCCAGGTCGACGTCGGGCGAGTTCAGGTGCTGCAGCGAGCGCTCGTTGCCGCCGGTGCCGCGGTAGATCTCGGCGAGCAGGGCGTTGCCCGACGCCTCGAGCAGGAGCCGGTGGAACACGATGTCGGCCGCGGCGTAGGCGGGGCCGTCCGTCGCCGCGGCGCGGGCGGCGAGCGCCTCGGCCAGGCCCGCGCGCTGCTGCGGGGTGGCCCGGGTCGCGGCGAGCCGCGCGCCCTCGCGCTCCAGCAGCAGGCGCACCTCGGCGACGTCGGCCGCCCGGTCGCGCTCCAGCCGCCGGGCGAGCGCGGGCCCGAGGTCGCTCGTGGCGATCACGAAGGTCCCGTAGCCGGCCCGGGCGCCGAGCAGGCCGGCGTGGACGAGCGAGCGCAGGCCCTCGCGGACGCTGTTGCGGCTGACGCCGAGCTCGCGGGTCAGCTCGTGCTCGGTCGGCAGCAGCGCGCCGACGGGGAACTCGCCGTCGGCGATGCGGCGGCGCAGCTGGTCGGCGACCTGCTCCGACAGCGACACGTTGGGCCTCAGGCGCGGCATGGGGTCCAGCCTGCCATTGAGCCAAATGTTGGACAATTACCTGCGCGTGTCGCAACGTGTGGTCTACCGCACGGCGGGGATCTGCGCCCACGCGCGAGGGAGGGTCATCCGACGACGGCGTGCGAGGGCGGCCTGGCGCTCTCGCGCCCCGCGGTGACGCTGATGATCGGCGACTGACATCGCCGGAGCCCGGGGCAGCGCGCCCCGGGCTCCGCGATGGTCACGGGTCAGGACTTGCGGAAGGTCTGCGCGCCGGAACCGTTGCAGTCCCAGATCTGCAGCCGCGTGCCGTTGGCCGTGTTGCCCGAAGGGGCGTCGAGGCAGCGGCCGGACTGCGGGTTGCGCAGCGTGCCGTTGCCGCCGTCGACCCAGACCTGTGCCGCGTTGCCCGTGCAGTCGTGCAGCTGCAGGACGGTACCGTTGCCGGTCGCGCCACCGGCGATGTCGAGGCACCGGCCGAGCGTCGTGAGGGCCGAGCCGTTCCACTTCCAGTTCTGGTCCCGGGACGCGTCCTGGCAGTCCCAGAGCTGGACGGCCGCGCCGTCGCCGCCGCTGTCGTCGCCCGCGACGTCCACGCACTTGCCGGCCGGGCCGACGATGTTGGATGCGCCGCCGTTGTAGACGAAGGACTGCGCGCCGCTGCCGTTGCAGTCCCAGATCTGCAGCCGGGTGCCGTTGCCGGTGGCGCCCGACGGGGAGTCGAGGCAGCGGCCGGAGCCGACGTTCACGAGCGTGCCGCTGGGCGTCGTGCGCCACTGCTGCCAGCCGCCGGCGTTGCAGTCCCACAGCTCCAGCTTCGCGCCGGCGGCCGAGGAGGCGCCGGTGACGTCCAGGCAGCGGCCGAGCGTCTGCAGGGTGCCGTTGTTCTTGAGCACCCAGTGCTGGTCGGCCGCCCCGGCCTGGCAGTCCCACAGCTGCACGGCCGCGCCGTTGCCGCCGATGTCGTCGCCGGAGACGTCCATGCACTTGCCACCGGGGCCGATGACCGTATTTCCGGTACCGCTCGATCCGCCGCCCGGGCCCTTGTTGTAGACGGCCACCGAGTCGATGACCATCGACGCGCCCGAGATCGTGGCGGCGTTGGGGCCGCCGCCGAACGCGTCGGGGAAGCCGCCGCCGATGGCGAGGTCGTAGATGATGAAGAACGGGTGGTCGACGGCGTTGGACCAGGTGGTCGCGTCCACCTGGTTGGCGAACAGGGTGAAGAAGTTGCCGCCGTCGAGGTAGAAGCGGATCTGCTCCGGCGAGACCGAGCGGTCGACCTCCACCGCGTAGTCGTGGAACCCGGTCTGGCAGCCGGGGCAGCCCCGCTCGCCGCTGCCGAGCCCGGTGCTCTCCTTGCAGGGGCCGCCCGGGTTGACGCCGCAGTGCAGGGTGCTGAACAGCGAGCTGCGGCCGTTGATGTCCTCCATGATGTCGATCTCGCCCGAGCCCGGCCACTGCACGCCGGCCCGCAGCGGGGCGCCGAGCATCCAGAACGCGGGCCAGTAGCCGGCGCCGTTCGCGGTGGTCACGTTCGGCTGCTGCAGCCGGGACTCCACGCGCATGACGCCGCCCGGGGCCGCCCCGAAGGTGGCCGCCTGCGTCTCGACCCGGCCCGACGTCCAGCCCGAGCGGGGGTCGGAGCCGCTGTGCAGGGCGGTGAGCAGCAGGTGCCCGGCGCCGTCCTTGTGGACGTTGGCGGTACTGCTCGTCATGGTCTCGATCTCCCCGGTGCCGAAGCTCGAGCCGGGGCCGGTGTCGTACTTCCAGACGTTCGTGTCGAGCCCCGAGCCGTTCGGCCCGTCGAACTCGTCGCTCCACGTGAGCGTGAAGCCGGGCGGGGCGGGGTTGATGGTGGCGTTCGCGGCGACGGTGGCGGTGACGGCGTAGTACAACGGCACGGCCACCACGGCGGCCAGCAGGGCCGCCTGGAGCTTCCTGCGCATGGCTGACCTCTCTCGGCGCTCCTGAGAGCGCTCTCTGTCAGCTTTATTTACAGTTCGGCGACGCGGATGTCAATTCTTGTCGATGGACTGTTCACCGCCGGCCGGGGCCAGGAACGCGCGCAGGGCGGCGGCGCCGGACTCGGCCAGCCAGCCGGCGAACGTGCGCAGTCCGGGGTGGATGACGCGCAGCGCCTCGATGTCCGCGTGCCAGCGCTCACCGGTCCGCCACCGCCGGAGGGTCTGCTCGACCATCGGGCCGAGCGCGACCGCCTCGGCCTCGGTGAGCTGCTCGTAGCGGACCTCGACGCCGGTGGCCTCGCTGATCGCGGCGGCCGCCTCGACCGGGGTCGGGTCGTCGCCGGCCAGTTCCAGCGTCCGGCCGGCGAACCGGGCCGGGTCGGCGAACGCGAGCGCGGCGAAGTCGGCGATGTCCTCCAGCGCGATGACCTGCATGGGCTCGTGGGGTGCGAACAGGTGACGGTGCACCCCGTGGACGATCCCTTCGAAGCCGGCCGCGCCGGTCCCGAGGTAGTTGGTCATGAACCGCACGGGCCGCAGGACCGTGGCGAGCCTGATGTGGTCGTGCAGGTACCGCTCGATGAGCGCCTTGCCCCTGGCGGACTGCGTCCTGGTCGAGGACGACGCGACCGTGCTGAGCACCATCTGCTCGACCCCGGCGGCGGACGCGGCGTCGATCAGGGCCCGTCCTCTGGCGACCTCCCGGTCCGTGTCGAGCGTGACGGGCGGGATGGCGAACACCGCGGCGGCGCCGTCGAGCGCGGGCGCGAGGCCGGCCGGGGCGTCGAGGTCGCCCGGGACGAGCCGCGCGCCGGCGGCGGCCAGCGCGACGGCCGCCGGTGCGGTGATGTCGCGGACCAGGGCCCGGACCGGCCGGCCCAGCTCCAGGAGCCGCCGCGCGGTGGCACCGCCCTGCTTGCCGGTGGCGCCGGTGACGACGATCGGCCCGGGCGCGTGTGATAGTGACATGAACCGGAACGATCCACCCGGCTGCGGGCCGAGGACAAGGATTTCGTGACATGACCGCCGAGCGCGCCGACGGCCGCCACAACCGCGAGCTCGTGCTGCGCACGGCGATGCGCGTCTTCGCCGACGAGGGGCTGGAGGTGCCGCTGACCCGCATCGCGCAGCGGGCCGGGGTCGGGGCCGGCACCGTCTACCGGCACTTTCCGAGCAAGGACATCCTCATCGAGGCGGTGCTCGCCGAGCATGTGCGCGGCCTGGCGCACGCCGCCGACCGATGGGCCGGCCGCGCCGCGCCGGGCGAGGCCCTGGTCGGGCTGCTCCTCGAGGCGATCGAGCAGTCCTCCGGCCGCGTCAGCGTCTGCAACGGGCTCACCGGCGACAAGAGCTGGCCGCGCGCCGCCCTCGCCCCCGCCGTCCGGGAGTTCGGCCAGGCCCTGGAGCGGCTGCTGCTGGCCGCGCAGCGAGCCGGCTCGGTGCGGGCCGATGTGCGGGTCGACGACCTGACCGCACTCATCGCCGGCGGCGCGGCGCTGCGCGCGGCCCATCGCAGCCGCACCCGCGGCGCCCGGCTCGTGCGGCTGCTGGTCGGCGGCCTGCTCACGAAAGAGGTCGGGTTTCGTGACACGGACGCCGGCCGGCGTCACGAAACCCGGCACTGCCTCGAGTGCGGCACCCGGCTGCGCATCCACACCACGGGCCGGCCGCCCAGCTACTGCGGGCCGACCTGCCGCCAGCGCGCCCGCCGCCGGCGCCGCTGAGTCGCATGCTCGGTTGCCCGGCACCCTCGCCGGGCGCAGCATGAGGGCATGAGCGTGGAGATCGTCGCGGTGCCGGACGCGGACACCGGGCCGCTGGTGGCGCTCCTGCACGACGCCGAGGAGGACGACGAGCGCATCCGGGCCGCGCTGCGCGATCCGGCCTGCCGCGCGTACGCCGCCCGGCTCGGCGGCGAGACCGTCGGTGCCGCGGTCGTGCGGTGGGACCGGCGGGAGCCGTCCGAGCTGCTGTACATCGCCGTCGATCCCGCCCGCCGGGGCACCGGCGTCGGCCGGCGCCTCGTCGCGGCCGTCCAGGCGGAGCTGCCCGTCCACGGCCGGTCGCTGCTCGTCGGCACGGCCAACTGCTCGCTGGACAACATCGCCTTCTACCAGCGGTGCGGCTTCCGGATGCACTCGGTGCGGCGCGACTTCTTCGCCTACATCCAGCCGCCGCTGTCCGAGCACGGCATCCCGATGCTGGACATGATCGTCTTCTCGTACACCAGTCCCACCGCGACCGGGTGACGCGCACCGACCGGCGCGCGCGGACACCGGCGGAGTGCGGGGTCTGCTGCTGTCCGTGAACGTCGGGCGGCCGGAGAACGCGGCGTGGCAGGGGCGCACGGTGGGATGCCGAGCGCGCGGGCGAACCGCGGGCGCGCCGGCTGACCGGCCACGTTCATCAGCTCCATCGGCAGGCCCGCGTACGCCGGCATGCCCGCGGCGAGCGCCTCGGGCTCGGTCATGTCGGGCGCGGCGAGCGGGACGCCGAGGGCGCGGGACAGGATCCCGGCGATCTCGGTCATCGCGAGGTGGTCGCTCGCCAGCTCCAGCTCGATCTCGTGGAACCGCTGCGGCTGGGCCACGGCCGCGGCCACCGTCGCGCCGATGTCGTCGACCGCGACCAGCGAGAGCCGCGTCGAGGGCCGCAGCACGGTCACGATGCCGCCCTCGGCACCGCGGGGCAGCAGATACGCCGCGGAGAGCAGGAAGTTCTCCATGGGAGCGGATTCAGCCGGCATGAGCTGCCCTTCTGGACGATTTCGCTGAAACGGCGGGGTGCGCCGTTTCCGTCCGGGCTAAGATACGGCTACCCCCGCCACTTAGCGAGCCCGTGGAGCACGCATGACCGGTCAGCGCGCCGACGCCCGCCGCAACTACACGCTGCTGCTGTCCGTGGCCGAGCGGGCGATCGCCGAGCAGGGCGCCGACGCGTCGCTGGAACAGATCGCCCGCACGGCTGGGGTCGGGTCCGGGACCGTACGCCGGCACTTCCCGACGCGGCACGCCCTGCTCGAGGCGGTCTTCCGCAAGCAGGTCGACGCGCTCGCCGACCGCGCACGGGAACTGGCCGGACACCCGGACAGCCGCGCCGCGCTGCTGGACTGGCTCGACGCCGTGCTGGCGTTCGCGGCCACGACCCGCGGCCTGGCCGAGGCCCTCAACCGCGACCACGAGGCCGACCCGGGCGAGGCCCACGAGCACTGCGCCACCGCGCGGCTGACCGAGGCGGGCGACCCGCTGGTGCGCCGCGCGGCGGGCGACGGCGGGCTGACCCCGGGGGTGACCATCACCGACCTGCTCAACCTGGTCACGGGCATCGCGCTGGCCACCGAGCACAGCCCGGACGCCGCCACCGCGGCGAACCGCCTCCTGCGCCTGACCATCACCGGCGTCAGCCCGGCCTGAGCACCATGGAACCGGGGCGGCATGTCCGAGTCGTTCGCCGGCCGGGCGATCGCCCGGCACTCCCGCCGGGAGGACATCGTGCTCGCCACGTCGTGGCCGCGCCGCAGGACAGCTTCTGGCGGTGACGGCCGCGGTTCAACGCCGCCTCCACGGGAAGTGCGGCGGGTGACCGAACCTTCTGCGAAAGGACCCGTCATGGCCTCGTGGACGCCCGACGAGCTGCGCCGCATCGGCGCCGCCGACGAACTGCAGATCGCCCCGACCCTCGCCGACGGCACCCTGCGGCCCCCGACGACGATCTGGGTCGTCCCGGACGGCGACGACGTGTACGTCCGCGCCGTCAACGGCACCGACTCGTCCTGGTACCGCAGCACCCGCACCCGGCACCAGGGCCACGTCCACACCGACGGCGTCGACCGCGACGTCACCCTCACCGACGTGCCCGACAGCGACCCCGTCAACGCCCGCATCGACTCGGCGTACCGCACCAAGTACCGCCAGCACGACACCGCCTACGTCGACATGATCCTGACGCCGGCCGCCCGAGCCGCCACCCTCAAGCTCACCCCCCGCTGACCCTCACGCCGGTGCCGCCGGCCGATGCACGACGCCGGCGCGCATGACGAAGTCGACGGCACCGGTGGCGTCGATGTCGTCGAACGGGTTGCCGGGCAGGGCGATCAGATCGGCGACGGCGCCGGGTTCGATGCGGCCGAGGTCGGGGCGGCCCAGCAGGTCGGCGGCGGTGCTGGTCGCCGCGCGCAGGGCCCGCGCCGGGCTGATGCCGGTGTGCACCATGGCCGGGAACTCCCGCCAGTTCTGCTCGTGCGGGAACATGCCCGCGTCGGAACCGAATGCGATGCGCACCTCACTGGCGGCGACGTTGCGGGCACTGTCGCGCAGCTGGTCGGCGTAGCGGCCGAACTTCGCGCGCTCGGCGGGATCCTTGCCCCGCCAGTACTCGCCGTCGTCGAGGTGCTCCAGCGCGTCGGAGACCATGAACTGGGTGGGGACGAGGAACACCCCGCGCCGCTGCATCAGCGACAGGGTCTCGGCGGACGCGAGGTTGCCGTGCTCGACCGAGCGCACCCCGGCCCGCACGGCGCGCGCGACGCCTTCGTCGCCGTACGCGTGCGGGGTGCACGCCACGCCCAGCTCGGCGGCGGTGGCCACGAGCACGTCCATCTCCCGCTGCGTGTAGGTGGTCCGGCCGGGGTCGTCCGCGGGTGTGCCGAACCCGCCGGTGGCCCCGAACTTGACCCAGTCGGCGCCGGCGCGGATCTCCGCGCGCACGGCGCCGGTGACGGCGGCGGGCCCGTCGGCGAGCACGCCGATCTCCCGGCCGTAGTCGGGTGCGAGCAGCGTGGAGATGTCGCCGTGGCCGCCGCGGGCCGAGATCAGGTGCGGGGCCACGAGCATGCGCGGCCCGCTCACCAGGCCCCGCGCCACGGCGTCACGCAGGTGGACCGTGACCGGGTCCGCCGCGAACGTGGCCAGGTCGCGCACCGTGGTGAAGCCGCGGTCGAGCAGGTCGCGCAGCACCGGCAGGGCCCGCAGGGCCAGCACCGCGGCCGAGTCGGACACGAACGCGGTCAGCAGGGCGGACGGCTCGACCGTGGTGTGGACGTGACAGTCGATGAAGCCGGGCAACAGCATGCGATCGCCGAGGTCGACGACGCGCCTCCCGCCACGCCCGACCCGCTCGCCGACCTCGGTGATCCGGCCGTCGTCCACCGCGACCTCGGTGTGGGCGGACGGCACCGCGGCCAGCCCGTCCCAGCACCGCTCGGCGACGATGACAGCTCCGGTCGATGCATCCGCACGCACCGGGGTGCACTGCCCCGAGAACGCCCGGCCATGCGGGGCGACGCGGCCCGCATGGCCGGCATCGTGTCCGGCTGCACCCTCGTGGTACGCGAGGGTGCGATCGGCCATTCGGCCTGTTCGAGCAGCCCAGGCGCCGGTTGGATAAGCCACCTATAGGCTCGCGGCGATCAGACCCGGCCCGTCAGGAGCCCAGATCCGCACGGGCCGGATCCCCTCGAAGATAGGTGCACGACGATGACGCTGGACACGGCCCTGCTCGACCATCTGGATGCCGAAGCACAGCAGGAGAACCCGTCCTCGGCATTCACCACGATCGGCGGAGCCGCCGCGGTCTCCGCGGTCGTGGAGGAGTTCTACGCGCGGCTGCTGGACGACCCCGCCCTCCGGGACTTCTTCACGCCGCTCGTCGAGTCCGGCGGGCTGGGCGCGCTCAAGCGGCACCAGGTGCTGATGCTGACCAAGGTGCTCGGCGGGCCCGACCGGTACGACGGCCGTGACCTGCGGGCGGCCCACGCCCACCTGACCATCACCGACAACGCCTACCGGCGGGTCAGCCTCCACCTGCTGACCGTGATGCACGACTTCAAGGTGCCGATGGACATCCTGCAGGCCGCCGACGACGTCCTGCGCTCGGTCAGCTCGCTGATCGTCAGCGGGGCGCAGGGGGACGCGCGGTAGTGGACACAGCCGCGCTCAAAGCAAGCTGGGCGCAGGTCGTACCGCTGGGCGATCAGGCCGCCGCCTACTTCTACGCCACCCTGTTCAGCATCGACCCCAGCCTGCGCCAGATGTTCTCCGCCTCGATGGGCGGCCAGCGCGACCGGCTGCTGTCCGCGCTCGGGCACATCGTGTCCAATGTGGACGACTCCGAGACGCTGGTCGCGTTCGTGGAGCAGCTCGGTCGCGACCACCGCCGGTTCGAGGTCCAGCCGCAGCACTACCCCGTCGTCGGGCAGGCACTGCTGCACACCCTGGCCCACGGGCTGGGCCCCGCGTGGAACGAACAGCTGGCCGCCGACTGGGCCACGGCGTACGGCATCGTGGCCAAGGCGATGATCGACGCCGCGGCGGCCGTCGACCCGTTCGAGCCGGCCTGGTGGAGTGCCGAGATCGTCTCCCACGAGCGGCGTACCGGCGACGTCGCCGTGCTCACCGTGCGGCCCAAGGGCGAGGTGCGGTACCGGGCCGGGCAGTCCCTCGCCGTGGAGTCGCACCTGCGGCCGAAGGTGTGGCGCTACCTGACGCCGGCCAACGCTCCGCGCCGGGACGGCACGATCGACTTCCACGTGCGGGCCGTGGCCGGCGGCCAGCTGTCCCCCGCGCTGGTGTACCAGGCCCGCGAGGGCGACGTGCTGCGCCTGGGATCGCCGATCGGCAACCGCCTGACCGTGGCGTCCGGGCCAGGCCCCGACCTGTTGATGCTGGCGGGCGGCACCGGCGTCGCGCCCATGAAGGCCATCATCGAGCAGCTGGCCGCCGGCCTGGAGAACCGCAAGGTCACCCTCGTCGTCGGGGCCCCGAACCGGTGGGACCTGCACGACCAGGCCGAGCTCGACCAGCTCGCCGATGATCTGCGCTGGGTCGAGGTCATCACGGCCCTGTCCGAGGACATCGTCGGCGGGCAGCCGGTCACCGCGGTCGAGGCCGCCCTGCGCCACGGCACCTGGCACGATCGCCAGATCTACGTGTGCGGCTCACCGGCGATGGTGGCCGGCACCTGCCAGACGCTGCGCGACGAGGGCTACGCCGCGGCCGGCATCCACGTGGAACAGTTCGACGACAAGACCTATGCGCCGCTGCGTGCCTCCATGACGCCGGAGCGGGTGTTCGAGGAGGTGACCCGACCATGAGCGCAGAATCCACCCCACGGCGTAGGCCGCTCTCGCCCCATGAGATCCGCAACGCCCGCCTTCGCCAGATCGGCTTCCGCAAGGGCTACGACCCCGGGGAGGTCAACGCGCTGCTGCAGCGGGTGGCCGAGGAGATCGCCGCTCGCGACGCGCAGATCAGCACACTGCTGCACGACGTGGAGCGGCTCCAGCGGGAGGTCTACGCCCGCCGCCACGGCGCGCTGCCCGACAACGCTCCCGTCGGCCTGGACGAGGCGCTCATCTCCGAGCGCGTCCAGGCCCAGCAGTACGTCGACGAGATCGTCGCCGCCGCTCAGACCAACGCCGCGCACCTCGTGGCGCAGTCCCGGCAGCAGGCCAGCGAGATCATCCGAGCCGCACACGCCGCGGCCGAGCAGGCCGCGCGCGACTATCGCGCCAGCTCGGGGCCCAGCTACAGCCCCGACCGGGAGGAGCTGGCCCGGCTGGCCACGCTCGCGCAGTGGGCGATCCGCCAGTTCTCCGGCCTGCGGACCCAGGTCGACGCGACCGATGACGCGGCCCGTCAGGAACTGGCCTCGATCCTCGACCGGCTCGCGCCCATCCTGCACCCGGGCAACCCGAACGGCGCGGCCTACCCGGGGGACCCGAAGCATCGCAACGGAAAACCGTAGCGAGTTGCCCACGGCGCCGTAGGGGGCGAGCCCGCCGTCTACGGCGCCGTGGGTCAGCGCAGACGTGGACGGGTTCCACTGTCCGCCGCTGTCATTGACGGGCGCGGACACGGGGTCACTCGGGCAGCGGGCCGGAGCCGGGAACGATCAGCCCCGTCTCGTACGCGGCGATGATGGCTTGCGCCCGGTCGCGGATGTCAAGCTTGGACAGGATGCGGGTGACGTGGGTCTTCACCGTCGTCTCGCTGATGTGCAGCCGGGCCGCCAGCTCGGTGTTGCTCAGGCCGCGGGCGATCAGCCGGAGGATGTCCAGCTCGCGCGGGGTCAGGGTGGACAGGTCCCGGTGCAGCGTCGACTCCTCGTCGCGCCGGGCGAACCGCTCGACCAGGCGGCGGGTCACGCTCGGCGCGAGGAGCGCGTCCCCGGCGCGGACCATGCGCACCGCCGAGACGAGGCGGTCGGCGGTGACGTCCTTGAGCAGGAACCCGCTCGCGCCGGCGCTCAGGGCCGCGTACACGTACCGGTCCAGGTCGAAGGTCGTCAGGATGACGATCCGGGGCGGATCGGGGTGGTCGGCCAGGATGCGCCGGGTGGCCTCGAGGCCGTCCACGCCCGGCATCCGCACGTCCATGAGCACCACGTCGGGCCGCGTGCGCCGGACCGCGTCGATCGCCTCGGCCCCGTCGGCGGCCTCGGCGACGACCTCGATGCCGTCGGCGCCGAGGATCATCGCGAAGCCGGTGCGAACGAGCGCCTGGTCGTCGGCGATCACGACCCGCGGCGGGTCCGTGGTCACGACCGCTGCACCGGGATCGTCGCGTGGACCCGGAAGCCGCCGGTCGGCAGTGGCCCGCCGGCGAGGGTCCCGCCGTAGACCGCGAGCCGTTCCCGTAGTCCGATGAGACCGCGGCCGTCGCCGGCCGGGGCCGCCGGGCCGGTGCTACCGCCGTCGTCGGTGACCTCGACGCGCACCTGCGCGGGCCGGTGCTCGATGCGGACGCGCACCGCCGCGCCCGCCGCGTGCTTCATGGCGTTGGTGAGCGCCTCCTGCACGACCCGGTACGCCGCGAGGTCGACCCCGGGCGGCAGCGGCCGCGGGTCGCCCTCGACGATGACCTCCACGGGCGTGCCGGCGTCGCGGACCCGGGCGACGAGCTCCGGTATCCGGTCCAGGCCGGGCGACGGCGGCTCGACCTCCGGCTCGTCCGGGCCGGGCTCGTCGCCGTCCATGGTCAGCAGCCCCATGACGTGCCGCAGTTCGTTCATCGCGGCGCGGCCGCCCGACTCGATGGCCGCCAGGGCCTGGTCGACCTTGTCCGGCGCCACCGACAACACGCGGCGGGCCGCGACCGCCTGCACCACCATGACGCTCACGTTGTGCGTCACCACGTCGTGCAGTTCCTGGGCGATCCGGGCGCGCTCCCGCTGTACCGCCACCGTCGCCTCGGCCTCCCGTTGCGCCTCCGCCATCCGCACCCGCTGCTGCAGCCCGTGCACGGCGTTCGCCGCGAGCCCGACCGGCACGAGGATCAGGACCAGCAGCAGGGCCGGCTGGTTGATCGGCAGGCTGGCCCGGTGCAGCACCATGGTGATCCCGCCGAGCACCACGCTGACCACGGCGGGGATGCGGTACGGGCTGTGCATCACCGCGCTGTACGCGGCGACAACGCACGCGGCGAACGTGAACAGCGGATCGCCGAAGCCGGGCGACCGGTGGTACGCGGTCGCCGCCAGCAGCACGATCCAGAACACCGTGAGCGGGTAGCGGCGCCGGGCCGCCACGGGCAGCGTGGCCAGCCCGACCACCAGGCCCCACAGCAGCGCCTGCGGCCACGGAAGCGACGTGAAGTACGGCACCACGACGTCCGGCGGTCCGGTCGCACCGGGGGCCACCGGCGGCGGCGGCCCGTTCGACGCCGTCGTGGGGATGCCCTCGACGCGCAGGGCGAACCCGAAGTACGCCCCGCCCGCGAGGGCCACCGCCAGCACGACATCCGCGGCCAGCGCCCACCGCGACTGCGCCGGCGGGGTCACCGGACCGGTTCGCAGCTGTTCGCGGATCGACGTCAGGCTCACCGGACCAGTCTGGCAAAGTCCGCCCGCCCGGCACATCGTCCGCCGGCAGCACGCTACGGGCCTGCGGTCGTACATCGCTGGTAGGACCCCGCCGCGTCGTCGTACCCACGGACCGGCCGATGTCGGAGCACCGATCGACGCGCGGCGACCCGTGCGGCCCATAGCGTCCAGGCATGAGCATGATCGAGGCCCGGGACGTCGCCCGGTCGTTCGGCACGACCCCGGCGCTGCGCGGCGCCACCGTCGCCGCGGCGCCCGGCGAGATCCTGGCCGTGCTGGGCCCCAGCGGCTCCGGCAAGTCCACGCTGCTGCACTGCCTGTCCGGCATCTTCACGCCCGACAGCGGCGAGGTGCACTACGACGGCCGGCGGCTCGACACCCTGCCCGAGCCGGCCCGCACGAAGCTGCGGCGCGCCGCGTTCGGGTTCGTCTTCCAGTTCGGCCGGCTGGCGCCGGAGCTGACCGTCGCGGACACCATCGCCCTGCCGCTGCTGCTGAACAAGGTCCGCCGGAACACGGCGTACGCGACCGCCGCGAGCTGGCTGGACCGGCTCGGGCTCGGCGGCCTCGGCCGGCGGCGGACCGGCGAGCTGTCCGGCGGCCAGGCCCAGCGGGTCGCCGTCGCCCGGGCGCTGGCCATCCGCCCGCGCGTGCTCTTCGCCGACGAGCCGACCGGGTCGCTGGACCCGGTCACCGGCAAGGCCGTGATGGACCTGCTCGTCGCGCTGGCCCGCGAGGAGGCCGTCACCGTGCTGCTGGTGACCCGCGACAGCCAGGTGGCCGGGTACGCCGACCGGCTCGTCATCGTGCGCGACGGCCGGGTCGGCACCGCGGCGCAAGCGCGGGCCGGCCGATGACGATGCCGCTCGGCGCCCGGCTCACGCTGCGAGTCGCCGGCCGCGAACACGATCGGGACGGCGGTCACGCCCGCGCCCCCGGCCGGCTGTCGGCGTAGGCGCCGGCCTGGATGCCGTACAGCTGCGCGTAGAGGCCGTCGCGCCGCATGAGCTCCTGGTGGGTGCCGTGCTCGACCAGGCGGGAGCCGTCGATGACCACGATGAGGTCGGCCATCCGTATGGTGGAGAACCGGTGCGACACGAGCAGCGTGATGCGCCCCGACGCGCCGGCGTCGGGCTCCCGGGCCGCGGCGGCGTAGCGCTCGAACAGCTCCCACTCGGCGACGGCGTCGAGCGCCGAGGACGGTTCGTCGAGCACGAGCAGCAGCGGGCGGCGTCGCATGAACCCGCGGGCCAGCGCGATCTTCTGCCACTGCCCGTGCGACAGGTCGACGCCGCCGGCCCAAGCCGCGCCGAGCTGCGTGTCGAGGCCCCGCGGCAGGCCGGCGACGAGGTCGGTCGCGCCCGCGCGGGCCAGGGCGTCCGGCAGCGCGCCGGGGTCGTCGCGGCGCAGGTCGCCGACGCCGACCGCCTCCCGGACCGGGTACTCGAACTTCACGAAGTCCTGGAACGTCCCGGCGACGCGCTCCTGCCAGGCCGCCGGTGCGACGGCCGCGAGGTCGGTGCCGTCGACGGTGATGCGCCCGGCGGTGGGGGCGTAGTACCGGCACAGCAGCTTCACGAGCGTCGACTTGCCGGCCCCGTTCTCGCCGACGATCGCCACGACGGCGCCGGCCGGCAGGTCCAGGGTCACGTGCTCCAGCACGGCGCGGTCGGCGCCCGGGTACCGGAACGTGAGGTCCTCGACTCGGATGCCCTGGCGCAGCCTCTCCGGAGGCGGGACGTCGCCGGCCTGCGCCGCGGCGCGGGCGTAGTCGTCGAGCCAGGTGAGCCGGCGGGCACCGTCGAGCCAGATGACCCGGAACAGGTGGATGTCGCGGACGGCCTGGCCGAGGTACTGCGACAGCCGGCTGCCCGCGGCGAGGGTCAGCACGGCGGCCGCGGCGGCGTCGGGGCCGGTGGCGACGAAGGCGACGCCGGCCACGAGGGCGGCACCGAGGACCGCGTAGGCCGCCGACAGCCAGACCGCGGAGACCGTCCTGGCCCGGGCCATCCCCCGGTACCGCGCGCACCACGAGGTCTCCGCCAGCTCCACGAGACGCTCCTGCAGCCGCCCGACCCGCACCTCCTTGGCCGCCTGCGGGGTGGTGCCCAGCAGGAAGAGGCTCCGGGCCCGCCGCTCGGCCTGCGCCCCGGCCTCCTCGGCCCGCTTCTCCACCTTGCCGCGCCAGTCCGACACGAGCACCGGCGGGATCGCCAGCAGCACGAGCAGCAACAACCAGGGGCGGATCGAGGCGAGCAGCCCGACGGTGATGCACAGCCGTAGGACGACCCCGAGATTGGAGAACAGCATCTGGTACAGCTGGCTGAGCGCCGACGCGTGATCGCGCAGGAGCGCGAGCCGGTCGACGTATTCGGCGCGCTCGTGATGCTCGATCGTCGGGATCCTGGCGTGCAGCCGCACCATGTACGCCTCGACGTCGACGGCGGCGCGGTCGGTCAGCCGCGTGTTGATCCGTCCCGCGCCGAGGCCGAGCAGCCAGGTCGCGGTCACGAGGGCGGCGAGGGCCGCGGCGGCGACGGCGATCCGGCGCGCGTCGCCGTCGGCGGTGGCGGCCACGAGCCGCGACAGCGCCAGGGCGAGCAGCGCGTCGGGCGCGGCCCCGAGCACGGTCACGGCGAACGCCGCCACCATGAGGACGGGCTGGGCCCGCAGCCCCAGCCGCAACGACAGGGCCAGTGACCGCGGCGACGACGGCAACTGGTCAACGGCTGGCACGGTGCGTGTCCTCCTCGTCGAACCGGGACGCCTGCATGTCGAACATGAGGCGATAGCTGCCGCCGAGGGCCATGAGCTCGTCGTGGGTGCCGAGCTCGGCCACCCGGCCGTCGCTGAGCACGCAGATGCGGTCCGCGTGCCGCACGGTCGAGAACCGGTGCGAGATCAGCAGCGTGGTGCAGGCCCCGGTGGCGGCCAGGACCCGGTCGAAGATCTCGGCCTCGCCGCGGACGTCGAGCTGGGCCGTCGGCTCGTCGAGCACGACCACCCCGGCGCCCTGGCGCACCGCCGCGAGGGCCCTGGCGATCGCCACCCGCTGCCACTGGCCGCCGGACAGGTCGGTGCCGTCGTCGTACCCGGGCGCCAGCACCGTGTCGAGCCGGCGGAGGCCGGCCGCGCCGGCGTCGGCGAGCGCGGCCAGCACCACCTCGTCCGGCGCTGCGAGCGGCGCGACGTTCTCCCGCAGGGGCAGCTCGTATCGTGCGAAGTCCTGGAAGACCGCGGTCAGCCGGCGCCGCCACGAGGAGACGTCGAACTCCCGCAGGTCCTTGCCGTCCACGAGGATCTGCCCGGACGTCGGGTCGTAGAGGCGGCACAGCAGCTTGATGAGGGTGGTTTTGCCCTGGCCGTTGCGCCCGACGACGGCGAGCGACGTGCCGGCCGGGATGACCAGATCCAGGCCGGACAGCACCTCGTGGTCCTGGCCCGGATAGGTGAACCGCACGTCGCGGAACCGGATCTCGACGGCCGGTAGACCCTCGGCGTCCGCCGCGCCGGACGGCAGCGCGCCGGTCCCGGCCATGCCCCGCCCGGCGCGCAGCACCGCCTCGACGTTGTCGGCGGCCAGCGCGAGGGCCCAGTTGAACCCGCCGAAGGCGATGAGGCTGGCCCCGACGGCGGCCTGGGCGAACACGACGACGCGACCGCTGTCGATGCGGCCCGCGCCCGCCTGCCGGGCGATCCACCAGAAGAGCACGGCGTTGGCCGCGAGCAGGATCAGCAGCGCCCAGCGCAGCGGACGCTGCCGCACCCGCGTGGAGTGCAGCCGCCGGTCGACGAGGTCCCGCCGGGTCGCGACGAACCGGCCGGCCAGCCAGTCGGCGAGGCCGAAGACCCGGATCTCCTTCGCCGCCGGGCCGGCGACGCCCAGGCTGTAGGTGTACTCCGCCCGCTGCTGGCTGGCGCGGACCTCGTCCTGGGTGAGGTCCCACGAGGTGCTCTCGCGCAGGAGCACGTGGGTCGAGGCCCAGGCCGCGCCGATGAGCAGCGGGGCCCACCAGGCCAGTCCGAACAGCAGCAACGCCTGGATCGCGCCGGTGACGATCATGACCAGCCCGCCGGAGATGATGCCCAGCGACAGCGACAGCCGCGGCCCGGACATGCCGGTGTCGAAGTCTCGCGCGACCGCCAGGTCGCCGGCCCGCTCAGGCGACTCCAGGTGCTCGATGCCCTGCGGAGCGGTCGCGGCCACCAGCAGGTGCCGGTGCAGGTACAGCGCGACGCGGTCGCCGAGGTTCGCGCCGACCTGGCTCAGGATCGGCGCCTGCACCAGACCGGCGACGAACACCGCGCCGAGCAGCACCAGCGGTGTCCGCGGGCTGTCCCCGCGCTGGAGCGCCGAGACCAGCACGCCGATCGTCACGCTGAACGCCGACGGCAGCAGACCGCCGAACGCGACCAGCCCCCACCAGGCGGCCGCGAGGGCACGGTCGCCCCGCGGCAGCACGGCGAACAACCGCCGGACCTCGCGCATCACATCTCCTCGTTCGCCGCGCTGGCAGGGTTTCGGCGCGCGGCACCCACGTCCGGCCGAGCCTTCCGTGCGGAGCCGGCGACCATTTCAGAAACGGGACCATCGATCCGTAGCCGCCAATGCCACCACCGTCGGCCCGGATGACCCTACCGAGACGCGACGGCACGTCGGTGTACCGCCACGGCTATACCGCCCGCGTCCTCGAGCTGATCCGTGCCGGACATGCGCCCGTCTGCACCCTGGCCGGGCGGCTCCCGGCCGGGTCGAGTGCGCCGACGTGGGGTTGACCGAGCCCGTCGGCGGCGCGACAGATTCGTCCGCCGAGGGTGACCGGCGGCGGGACCCGCCTCCTGCCGGCCTGGAACTCCGCGGTGCGGCTGCGGCTTACCGTGTCATGGAGAACCTGACGCGAACCGCCGGCCGGGGTGAGGCCGCCGGGGTGCCGGCACGGGCACCGTCGGATGCATGGCTGAAGATCCGCGCGAGAAGGTCCTCGACGGAGGCTTCGACACCAACGACACGGGCGGCTGGTTCTCCACCGGCGCCGGCGGGCCGGTACGCATACCCTGACCCGTGCCTGTTCACAGTGCTGCGGCCGGCTGCGTTCCCGCCCCGGCGGGTTCGTGCTCGACCCCCGCGGAGGTTGTCCGCACGACGAGCACCGGCAGATGAGCGTGGTGCAACGCGGCCATCGCCACGCTGCCGAGCAGAATCTCACGAACGGCCGAGCGGCCGCGCGACCCGACGACCAGCACGGCCGCCGCGTGCTGGCGGGCACATGCCGCCAGCGCCGCGGCAACCGAACGTCCGTGCGGTCCCTGCCCGCCGGCCGGCCGCAGCCGCGCCGCCGCACGGTTGCCCGCCGGCGGCGGATGGGGTGCCTCGTCGGTGTCCTGAGCGTCCTGCACCGTCGCCGGCAGCAGCGTCCGGGTCGGAAACAGCCGGCCCGCGGTCGTCAGCGCCGTCTGTGCCCCGGCCGAGCCGTCGTACCCGACGAGCACCGGTCCCGCGGCCAAGGCTGCGAATTCGTGGATCAGCAGTGGATACGGGACGACGAGGACGGGCCGGGACGTGAAGTGCACGACCATGTCCGACACGCTGCCCAGCACCGCTCGAGTGCCGCCGAGCCCTCGCGATCCGACCAGGGCGAGATCGGCGTCGACGCGCTCGGCGAGCTCGGCGAACCGCAGGCCTTCCCCACCGTAGCTGGACACGACGAGTGGTTCGGCGGGCCAACCGGCGGCCGTGGCGAGGGTGACACCGACAGCCGCCATTCGGTCGGCCTCCCGTCGGCCCTCTCGCTCGACCGCCTCGACGAACTCGTCGACGTGCTCGGCGCCGGTCCACAGCCGGTCGCGCAAGCTCGCGCTGCCGAACGGTGGCGTCCACAGGTGCGCCACCCACGCACTCGCCTGCGGGAACAGCCGAGCGCCGGCCTCGATCGCCGCCGTCGCTGCCGGGGAACCGTCGTAGCCAAGGATGATTCTGGTCGGCATCATCGCCTCCTCGGCGGCCGGGAGCGATACGCGATCCGCGTTGCCACGCACCTACAGGTCCAGCGTGGCACGGACGGGCCCCGGCGGGGGCCCTCCCACGCCGCCTGCTCATCGCCCGTTCGGCAGAGAAATCCTCGCGGCGAGCAGGCGGCGTCGTCGTCATCGCCGCTCACATGTGGGTGATTCTCTCCCACTGGCTGGGTGGATTCAGCGTGTGCGTGGCCTGGAGGGCGGCGGTCACGGCCGTGTCCGAGGCGGTGAGCTTGAGCGTCCCGACGCCGGCCCCCGCCGCGATGCGACCCCGCACGCTGCCCAGCGTCTCGATCCGGTAGGTCAGGCCGGGCCAGCCGAGCACGCTCACGTCGCCGCCCGGGACGAGCGTCGTGCTCCTGCCCATCGGCCCCCGGACCGTCGCCACGACGTCGCCGGCGCCCACGACCCGATACCGGTGCAGCAGACCGCTGCTGGCCTGGATCAGGCGACGGGCGGCCTCGAAGGCGTCCGTCATGTTCGGACCGGGTGCGAGCACCGCGCCGATGACCTTGAACCGGCGACCTTCCGCGGAGATCTCGGCCGCGAAGAGCAGGCAGCCGCCGGCCTCGTCGGTGAATCCGGTCTTGATGCCGATGATGCCGTCCTGGAACAGCTGTGTGTTGACGTTGCTGACCTGCCCGACGACGGGGAGCGCGGCCTGCGGCAGCGCCACGATCTGCGCGAACACCGGCACCTGCATCGCCAGCCGGCCCAGGGTGGCCTGGTCGGCGGCGGTGCTGACGGTGGCCGCTTCGAGTCCGGACGGATCGGTGTAGTGCGTGTTCGCCATCCCGAGCTGGGCCGCGGCCTGGTTCATCTTGGTCACGAACGCGACGTCGTCACCGGCGTCCCACCGGGCCAGGATGTGGGCGATGTTGTTGGCCGAGGGCAGCAGCAGGGCCACGAGCGCCTGCCGCTCGGTGAGTGTCTCGCCGGCCACCACCCGGACCACCGACTCGCCGGAGGCGAACTGGGACGGGTAGGTGGCGGCCTCCTCGGCCGAGACGGTCAGCGTGGGGCCGTCCTCGTCCAGGCGCAGGGGATGGTCGCGCAGGATGAGGTACGCGGTCATCACCTTGGCGACGCTGGCGATCGGCACGGGCCGGGAACCGCCGGAGGTGCCCACCCGCCCGAATCCGTCGACATCGACCGCCGCCTGCCCGGCCTTCGGCCACGGCAGCCCCGGTGCGGCGCCCGGGATCGCGTAGGTCTGCGCGACGGTCTGCACGATCTGCGGCGCCGGCACCGGCCTGGCCAACCTGAACGTGACGAATCCACCGGCGATGAGCACCACGGCCGCCACGGCCACGGACAGCCACAGCTCCCGGCGACGAGCCGGCCGTGGTGCGGCCACCGGCTCCTGGTCCTCGCTGACGCCGGTATCAGTCTCGGTCTCGGTCTCGGCTACGGTCTCGGTCTCGGTCTCGGTATTGGTCTCGGCCACCCCGACTCCCCACGGCCAAACATGCAACGAAGCCGCGCCGAACGCGGCATCGCGCGCCCTACCCGCACCGACCGCTGGCTAACGTCCGAACTCGGCCTCGACTCCTGGCCGCCCGGAAGCTGGCGGGCCTCCTGCCGAGCTAGCTTTGAGCTTTGGAACCGCTCCGGCGTCGAGGTGGTCAAGATGGCAACGGCCGGCGTCCTCGTCCTCGCCGTCCTGCTGTTCGCCTGCGCGGTGGCGTCCTTCTGCGTCGCCTCCCGGCTCGCCCGGCAGGACGAGCGGCGCATGCGCCACGCGGATCGGCACCGGCACGCGACCGCGGTGTACCGAGGCGCCCACGAGCCGCATCGGCCCGTGGGCGCGTTCCGGCCGCCGCGCCGCCAACACCTCGGCAACGGGTGAAAGCGAGCCGCGGCGCCCGAGCCATGGTGACGGTGCGGTCGCGGAGCAGGCCGAAGTGCCCGGCGGCGCCGGCCGCCGCCGGACGGCAGCGTGCGGTGTGTCCGTTCCACGACCGCGTGATCAGCGGGAAGGCGGGACCATACCGGTCGTGACCATGCGCCTCTACGACCGCAGCAGCCGGACCCTCGCCTACGCCGACCTCGACCCCGCCCTGCGCCAGGCCGTCGAGCGGCACGCCGAGGAGCGTCTGCTCGGCGCCGTCGCCCCGGTGGCCGTTGTCGACACACGCTCGGTCAGCCTCAAGCGACGCGGGCTGTTGCGCCGCGGCGAGCCCGAGCACCGCACCGTCGGGCTGCTGCTGCCGCACGCGCTGATCGTGCTCACCGCGGGCGCCGAGCGCGGCGTCGTCGTCAAGTCGACCCTCCTGGCCGACATCGCCGCGATCCGGCGCCAGGACCCGCAGCTCGTCCTCGACACCGGCTTCAGCGTCGAGGCCCGATGGGACGGTGCCCGCGCCGTGTCCTGGTTCCTCGCGCTCGGCGACGACCCGGCCGGCCGGGCGTTCCACGAGACGCTGCACGACGCGGTGGTGGCGGCGCGCCGGCGCGGCTGACGCGCCGGCTTCACCCCAGGCCGGCGCCCGCCGGAAGGAGCATGGTGAAGCGGGCGCCGTGCCCGGGGCGCCCGTCGATGCGCAGCTGCCCGCCGTGTGCGTCGACCACCTCCTGGACCAGCGCCAGGCCGAGCCCGAAGCGGCGCCCCGGCCGGTCGACGGGGTGGTCACCCCGCGCGAATCGGGCCAGCAGGTGCCCGGCCCGGGCCGGGTCGAGCCCCACGCCGTCATCGACGACCGCCAGACAGACGCGGTCGTCCACCCGGTCGACGGCGACCGTGACGATGCCACCCGCGCTCACGTGGGCGAGGGCATTGTCGATCAGCGCCGCGAGGGCCCGGCGCAGCGAGGAGCGCACCCCGGTCACCTCCATGGGTCCGGCACCGATGTCCGTGCGCAGGGTGACGTGCTGCGCGGCGGCGTACGGCTCCACCGACGCGGCAAGCTCCCGCGCCAGGTCGGCGGCGTCGAACACCATGCCCCCGGCCGGCCGGTGCGACAGTTCCGCGGACAGCAGCAGGTCGTCGACGACCTCGCCGAGCGCGTGGGTGTCGGCCACCAGCTCGGCCACCTCGGCGCGTATCCGCTCGGCGTCGGCGTCCCGGTTGAGGCGCCGCTGCAGCAGCTCGGCGCGGGTGTGCAGCACGGCCAGGGGCGTGCGCAGCTCGTGGCTGGCATCGGCCACGAAGCGGCGCTGCAACGACAGGGCGCGCGCCAGCGGCCGCACCGCCCGCCGGCCGAGGACGGCGCCGACCGATGCCGCCGCGACGATCCCGATCAGGCCGGCGACCAGCAGGGACTCGATCAGGCGCTCGCCGGACTCCTCGCGGGCGGTGACGTCGAGCAGGCCGACGGTCCGGCCGCCGTCGGCGCGATCCACCACGTAGACCTCGAAGTGCCGGTCACCGATCGTCGCGTTGCCGCGCCCGGGCCGCAGGCCGGTGACGTCGGTGCGCAGGACGGCGGGTGGCGTGCCGCTACCCGCCGTGACGACGCCGTCCGGTGCGCGGCGCAGCAGTACCACGCCTTCGGTCCCGGTCAGGTCCGCGCCGGCGTGGAGGGTCTGCTCGCGGACGGTGTGCTCCTCGGCCCGGTGCTCGGCCCGGATGGTCAGCGAGAACGCCAGCACGCTGACCAGGACGACGGTCGCGGCGACGGCGGCGGCGACCTGCACGGCGATCGCGGCGGTGGCCCGGCGCAGCAGGCGCGACTCGGGATCGGCCGTCATGCGGTGCCGATCTGGTAGCCGAGGCCGCGCACCGTGCGGATCACCGGGCGGCCCAGCTTGCGGCGCAGGTAGTGCACGTAGGTGTCGACGACACCCGGGTTCTCGGCCGCGTCGAACACGAGCGTGCGCAGGTCGCTGCGGGTGAACACCTGATGCGGCCGCGCGGCGAGCGTCTGCAGCAGCGCGCACTCGCGGTCCGACAGCGCCACCACGTCGCCCGACTGGTCGTGCACCTGGCGGGTCGTCACGTCGAGCCACCGGTGCCCGATCGACAGCCGGTCGGCCCGCTCGCGGTGGCGGCGGCGCAGGGCCCGCAGCCGGGCCAGCAGCTCCTCGGCGTCGAAGGGCTTGGTCAGGTAGTCCTCGGCCCCGGCGTCGAGCCCCTCGACCCGGTCGGTGACGGTGCCCCGGGCGGTGAGCACGAGCGCCGCCGTGGTGACGCCGCGCCCGCGCAACCGGCGCAGCAGGTCCAGCCCCTCGATCGCGGGGAGGCGCCGGTCGAGCACGATGACGTCGTAGGAGCGGGACAGCCCGAGATGCAGCCCCTCCTGCCCGTCGCGGGCCCACTCCACGAGGTAGCCCTCGTCGGCCAGCAGCTCCTGCAGCACGCCGGCCAGCCGCCGGTCGTCTTCGATCAGCAGCAGTCTGGGCGGTGCGGGGGCGTTGAGCACGGGCTCCAGCTTGGCACGCGACGGGCTAAGAATCCTCGAAGAACCACGGGGCACAGTGGCGGCGAGTTCGTCGGATGAGGAGGGTCGTTTCGTGGCGGACACCGTCAACGGCCTGCGGCCCCATCCGCTGACGCCCGGTGGCGCGATGCGACCGGGACGACGGCGGGTGCGCGCGTGGTGGGCCGATGTCGTGGGCGCCGCGGCGATGCTCAGCATGCTCGTGGTCGTGGCGCTCTGGGTGCACAACCGGGGCGTCCAGGACCTCACCGGCTTCGGGCCGGGCCTGACCTCGCTGGGCCGCCTGACCGGCCTGGTCGGCGCCGATCTGCTGCTGGTCCAGGTGCTGCTCATGGCTCGCGTGCCGTGGGTCGAACGCAGCTTCGGCCAGGACCGCCTCGCCGCGTGGCACCGCTGGACCGGGTTCACCTCCTTTCAGCTGATGCTGGCGCACATCGTCCTGATCACCGTCGGCTACGCGGCGAACGAGGACGCCGGCCCGGTGGGCGAGCTCTGGCAGCTGGTGACGACCTACCCGGGGATGCTGCTGGCGGCCGCGGCGTCGGCCGCGCTCACGCTCGTCGTGGTGACGTCGGTGCGCGCGGCCCGCCGCCGGCTGCGCTACGAGTCCTGGCACCTGCTGCACCTGTACGCGTACCTCGGCATCGCCCTGGCCGTCCCGCACGAGCTGTGGACCGGCACCGACTTCGTCTCCTCGACGGCGGCCCGCGCGTACTGGTGGACGCTCTACCTCGTCGCGGCCGGCTGCCTCGCGCTCTTCCGGCTCGCCCTGCCGGCCTGGCGCACGCTGCGGCACCGGCCGGTCGTCGCCGCCGTGGTGCCCGAGGGCCCCGGGGTGTTCTCGGTCTACCTGCACGGCCGCCATCTGCACCGGCTGCCCGCGCGGCCCGGGCAGTTCTTCCTCTGGCGCTTCCTCGACGGGCCGGGCTGGTCGCGGGCCAACCCGTACTCACTGTCGGCCGCGCCCCGGCCGGGCCTGCTGCGGGTGACCGTGAAGGACCTCGGCGAGGGCAGCCGGCGGGTGGCGACGATCCGGCCCGGCACGAAGGTGATCATCGAGGGACCGTACGGGCGGTTGACGGCGCCGCCCGCCGACGGCCGCCCGATCACCATGCTCGCCAGCGGGGTCGGGATCACGCCGCTGCGGGCGCTGCTCGACGAGGTCCGGGTGCCGGTGACGCTGCTCTACCGCGCCCGGACCGCGGACGACCTGCTGTTCACCGGCGAGCTGGACGCGGCGGTCGCCGCCGGACGGCTCCGGGTCGGGCACCTGGTCGGGCCACGCTCCCGGGACGGCTCCTGGGTCCCGGCGGGATTCCGGGACGACCAGCTGGCCCGCTGGGTGCCCGGCATCCGCGACCATCATGTGTACGTCTGCGGGCCGGACGCCTGGATGGCCGCCGCCTCGGCGGCGGTGCTGCGCGCCGGTGTACCCCCGCAGCGCCTGCACACCGAGCGTTTCAGCTGGTAGGAGAGCACGGATGAGGCGGATCACGCTGTGGCTGATGTCCACGGTGGCGGCGGTCGTGCTGCTGTTCAGCTACCGCACCAGCACGATGGGCGCGACGGCGCCGAACGCGCCCGGCGTGGTCGGTGCGGCGCCGGGCATGGTGCCGGGCGGCCCCGCCCCCGCGCCGTCGGGCTCATCCGCCTCCTCGGGCGCCACGGTCGTCAACGGCACCGTCTCGCAGACCCGCTGGGGGCCGGTCCAGGTGCGGGTGAGCATCTCCGGCGGCCGGATCACCGACGTCGTGGCGCTGCAGGTGCCCAGCGGCAACCGGCGCGACCGGGAGATCAACTCGTACGCGGTGCCGGCGCTGCACGACGAGGTCCTGCGGGCGCAGAGCGCCGACATCGACTCGGTGTCCGGCGCCACCGTCACCAGCGACGGCTACCGCCGCTCCCTGCAGGCCGCGCTCGACGCCGCCCACTTCGGCTCCTGAACCGGCGGGCCTTCGACCGGCGCTGATGGCCCGGAACAGCTCACGGTGCAGAAAAACAGGCCGGGTGCCCTGCTACAGCGGTGCGTACCGGGGCATGGTGAAGGTGGAAGGCAGTTTCCCTGCGGTGCGTCCGCCGACATCGGGAGGTCGTCATGACCGCCAATCCCCGACCGGTGATCGTGGGTGTCGACGGCTCCCAGGCCGGCCTCGGTGCGGTCCGCTGGGCCGCGGACGAGGCGGTGCGCCACGAGCAGCCGCTGCGGGTCACCCACGCCGTCGCCGTCGCGGGTCCCCTCGAACGGGCCGCCGACGAGCACGAGGTCGCCCTGCACGCCGCGGTCGAGGCCCGCGCCGGGCACCCCGCCCTGCACGTCACCACGTCCACGTGGCGCGGCAGCCCGGCTCGTGTGCTGCTCGACCAGTCGCGTTCCGCCGCACTCCTCGTGGTGGGCAGCCGGGGCGTGGGTGGCTTCGGCTCGCTGCGGGTCGGCTCCGTCGGCCTGCAGGTGGCCGCGCACGCGCACTGTCCCGTGCTCGTCGTGCACCACGCGGAGCGCTGGGCCCGCCCGGAAGTCCCGCTGCCAGGGCATCAGCCGATCGTCGTCGGCGCCGACAGCTCCGCGCACGCCGAGTTCGCGGTGGAGCTGGCGTTCGCGGAGGCGATGTCGCGCGGTGTGCCGCTGGTCGCGGTACGCGCCTGGCAGGAACCCGCCCACCACTGGGGCCGCGGCACGGACCTCACCCGGTGCGCCACCGAGGCGTACGACATGCTGGCCGCCGGGATGGAACCGTGGCGGGCCAAGTACCCCACCGTGCCGGTCGAGCTGCGCACCGTCCAGGGCGCGCCAGCCGCGGCCCTGCTCGGCGAGGGCCGCGACGCGCTCATGATCGTGCTCGGTCCGCGTGGGACGGGCGGCTTCGACGACCTCAGACTCGGCTCGGTGACCCAGCAGGTGCTGGACCACGCCGCGGCGCCGGTCCTCGTCGCCCGCCACTGACACTCGCCGCACACCCGTGGGGGCCGGGGGCGGGCGCGCCCTCGCGGGCTCACGGCAGGTCGCGGACCGCGGCGACGACGTGCTCGACCACGCGGTCGACGGCGGTGGCCACGGCCGGGGTCAGGCCGATGCCGTAGCCGGTGTCCGCCGCCTCGATCCCGAGCAGCAGCATGCGGTCGGGGACCCGGCCGAGCTCGCGGGCCAGGGCGACGGCGTCGCCGAGGTCCATGGCGTGGGAGCTGGTGCTGCCCCCGGGGCCGCCCGGGCGGCGGGCCAGGAGCCGGCGGTGGACGTGGCCGGCCGGGGCGTCGTGCGTGTGGACCGTGTCGACGACGACGGCGAGCCGGCGTTGTTCCCACAGCGTGATGAGCGCGCCGGGCTCGCCGTCGCTCTCGGCCAGGGCGACCCCGGGCAGGCCGGCGCGGCGGAGCCGGTCGACGACCGCCGGGCCGGCGCCGTCGTCGCGGCGGAACGGGTTGCCGACACCGATCACGACGACGGGCGGGTTCATGCGCGCTGCACGGTGAGGTCGAGGAAGTGGGTGGCGCAGGAGATGCACGGGTCGTAGTTGCGGATCGCCTGCTCGCACTCGGCGGTGAGTCGTTCGTCGTCGAGGTCCAGCCGCTCCTGCACGTACCGGCGCAGGTCGTCCTCGATGCTCGGCTGGTTCTGCGCCGTGGGCGGCACGATCCGGGCGCTGCGGATCGTGCCGGCGCCGTCGAGCTCGTAGCGGTGGAACAGGGCCCCGCGCGGCGCCTCGGTGGCGCCGAACCCGATCCCGGCACGTGGCGGCACCTCCAGGTGCGGCGGTGCCGGAGGCTCGTACGCCTCGATGATGCGCAGTGCCTCGTCGAGGGCGTAGACCATCTCGACCGCGCGGACGACGATGCTGCGGAACGGGTTGTCGCAGCGCGGGCCGAGACCCGCCGCGTCCGCGGCCTGGCGGGCCGTCGCCGACAGCACGGCGTGGTTGAGCGCATACCGGGCGAGGGGGCCGGTGAGGTACTTCCCCGCGCCGGCCAGCGCCGCGTGCAGGGCGGTCGAGTGCTCCGCCTGCGTCTCGACGATGTGGTGCTCGAAGTCGCGCACCGGGAACGACCGGCCGGCCGACGTTCGCGGCTCCCCGCGGTCGATCGGGTACCGGTCCGGGTCGGTCAGCGCGAGCAGCTCGTGGCCGACGGTGAAGTCCGGGAACGGGAAGCCGGCGACCCACTCGACGGTGGCGAGGGCGTGTTCGAGGGCCGGGCGCAGCGTGTCCCGGGCGAGCGCGCGCAGGTCGCCCGGTGCCGGGGCGTGGTAGAAGCCGCCGACGCGGACGTTGATCGGATGGATGGCGCGGCCGCCGATGAGCTCGAGGATGGCGTTGCCGGCCTTCTTGAGCGCCAGCCCGCGCTCGACGGCGCCACGATGGTCCCGCGCCATCTCCACGACGCCGGGGTACCCGAGGAAGTCGGGCGCGTGCAGCAGGTACACGTGCAGCGCATGGCTGGCGACCCACTCGCCGCAGTAGAGCAGCCGGCGCAGCTCGGCGACCGGCTCGCTCACCCGCACGCCGCACGCGTCCTCGATCGCCAGGCAGGCGCTCGTCTGGTATGCCACCGGGCAGATGCCGCAGATGCGGGCCGTGATGTCGGGTGGTTCGAGGTGGCCCCGGCCGCGCAGGAACGCCTCGAAGAAGCGGGGCGGTTCGTAGATCCGCAGCCGCACGTCGGTCACCGTCGCCCCGTCGACCCGCACGTGCATCGCTCCTTCGCCCTCGACCCGGGCGAGCGCGCCGACGCGCAGCGAACGGTCGTTGCGGTGGCTCATCCGCGCTCCCCCTGCTCGGCGGCGGCCCGGAACTCGGGCTTGGCGGTGTGGAAGGTGCGAAAGACGCGGGCCACGTCGGCCGGGGACATGCCGAGGCCGCGCAGCGAGGCGACCATGGCGGGGGTGTTGGGCCCCGCCATCGGGCCGAAGCAGCCGTAGCAGCCGCGACCGTACGCGGGGCACAGCGCGCCGCAGCCGGCCCGGGTGACCGGCCCCAGACACGGGATGCCCTGCGCCACCGTCACGCAGGTCGTCCCGCGCAGCTTGCACTCCTGGCAGACGCTGTGCCGGTCGATCGGGCACCCCGGCAGCTCCAGGTCCACCCGCACGTGGGCCTCGATCGGCGTCGACTCGGCCAGCGTCGCCACGTACTGCGGCCTGGCGTAGACGACCGAGCGGAACTCCTGGACGTCGGCGAAGTTGCGCAGCGCCTGGACGCCGCCGGCGTTGGCGCACGCGCCGATCGTGATCAGCATCCCGGACTGCTCCCGGATGCGGTGGATCCGTTCGACGTCGTCCTGCGTGGTGACGGAGCCCTCGACGAGCGAGACGTCGTACGGGCCCTCCACGACCGCACTGGAGGCCTCCAGGAAGTGCGCGATGTCGACGTGCTCGCTCAGCGGCAGCAGCTCGTCCTCGCAGTCGAGCAGGGTGAGCTGGCAGCCGTCGCAGGAGGCGAACTTCCACACCGCGAGCGTCGGCCGGCTCGGCGCCGTCATCACAGCTCCTTGACCGTCAGCAGCGGGCCGGCCTGCTCGTAGCCGACCACGGGGCCGTCCCGGCACAGCAGCAGCGGGCCGAGCTGGCAGTGCCCGCAGTGCCCGAGCCCGCAGTGCATGTTGCGCTCCAGCGACAGCCACACCCGGCCGGCGGGCACGCCCAGACCGACCAGGCCCCGCGCGGCGAACCGCATCATGATCTCGGGCCCGCACACGCAGGCGAGCGTCTCCGCCGGCCGGTGCTCGAGGCGGCCGTACAGCTCCGTCACCACGCCGACGTGGCCGCCCCACTCCGCGGTGGCCCGGTCCACCGTCGTGTGCACGTCGAGCCCGGCGGCGCGCCAGTCCCGGTACTCGCCGGGGTACAGCAGGTCGTCCGGGGTCCGCGCGCCGATCAGCACCACCACCCGCCGGTAGCGGGCCCGATCGGCCATCGCGTGCAGGACGACCGGGCGCAGCGGGGCCAGCCCGAGCCCGCCGGCGACGACGACCAGGTCGGCACCAGCCGGCGCGGGCAGCTCCCAGCCGCGGCCGAACGGGCCGCGCACGCCGAGCATCGCGCCCGGCTCGGCCCGGCACAGGGCACCGCTGGTGGCCCCGACCGCCCGGATCGTGTGCAGCGGGCCGGCGCCGCCGTAGCCGGAGACGGAGATCGGCACCTCGCCCACCCCGAAGGCGTACAGCATGGCGAACTGACCGGGCCGGAAGACCGGCAGCGGCGCGTCGACCGGCTCGAGCGCGAGGGTGACCGTGTCGCCGGTCTCGCGCCGGCGATCGGTCACCCGGTAGCGGGCGGCGGTCATCGTGCTCATGCCGGTGCCTTGTACAGGTCGAGCAGCCGGATCCGGGTCGCCTGCATGCGCTCCACGACGACGGCCATGAACCGCTTCGTCAGCTCGTAGCCGAGGTCGGGGTCGGCGTCGCACAGCGCGCGGACACCGGCGCCGTCGACCGCGATGCTGAGCACCCGGTCGACGGCGACCGCGCCGAAGTGCCAGCGGTACGGCGGGAACATCCACGACCACCCGAGCACGGTGCCGGGGCCGATCGTCTCGATGACGACGTCGCCCCGGCCGGGCACCCGGATGTCGAGGTGGACGCAGCCCTCGCGGATGAGCCAGAACCGCTTCGCGCGGCCGTTCTCCTCGAAGATCCGGGTGCCGGCGCGGAACGGCGCGGGGCACGCCCAGCGCGACAGGCGCTCGACGTGGCCCGGCGGCAGCCCGGCGAGGAACGGATGCGCGACGAGCAGGTCGTACGTGGTGATCATGGCGGGTCCCCGTCGGGTGGATGCGCGTTGAGGGCGTGCAGTTCGGCGGTGACGTCGATGCCCACCGGGCACCAGGCGATGCAGCGGCCGCAGCCCACGCATCCCGACTCGCCGAACTGGTCGTGCCAGGTGCCGAACTTGTGGGTGAGCCAGTGGCGGTAGCGTCCGGCGTTCGACTCGCGCACCGGCCCGCCGTGCAGATAGCTGAAGTCCAGGTCGAAGCAGGACTCCCAGGACTCCCAGCGCTCGGCGTGCTCACCGGTCAGGTCCGTGGTGTCGGTGACCGAGGTGCAGAAGCAGGTCGGGCAGACCATCGTGCAGTTGCCGCAGGTCAGGCACCGTGACGCCACGTCGTCCCACTGCGGGTCCGCGCGGTGACCGGCCAGCAGCGTGCGCAGGTCGGTCTCGGGCAGGGTCCGGCCCATCCGCGTCGCGGCGGACTCCACCGCCCGCTGCGCGGACCCGATGTCGTCGGCGGATGCCGGCGTCGCCGGAGCCCGGGCGAGCACCGCCTCGCCGTCGGCCGTCCCGCTGTCCGCCAGGTACGTCCCGTCGGGGCGTTCGGTCAGCACGATGTCGTAGCCGGTGTCGGCGCCGGGTCCGCCGCCCGCCGACACGCAGAAGCAGGCGCCGCCCGGCTCGGTGCAGTTGACCGCGACGATGAGCATCTCGGCGCGGCGCGCGGCGTAGCGTTCGCCGTCGCCCAGGACGTCGCCGAGCACGCCGATCGCGCGCAGGTCGCAGGGGCGGACGCCGAACAGCGCCAGCCGCCGCGGTGGCGCGGGTTCGTCGGTGACCGTGAAGCCGCCGGCGGACCGGTCGGCCGAGCTCAGCTGCTGCCGGGGCGGATGGAGCACCTGCTTCCACGACTGCGGGCCGGACGTGTGCGTGAACGCGAGCCGCTCGTCGCCGGGCCGCAGCCGGTAGATGCCGGCCTCGACCTCGGTCCGCCGGCCGTACGGCAGATCCGCCGCACCGCCGATCTCGGTGAGCACGATCGCGTGCCCGCGCACCGTCGGGCCGATGACGCTGCGGCCGTCCTGCCGCAGGGCGGTGAAGAGGTCGTCGAGCCGGGACAACACCACCGGGGTCATCGCGCGCCTCCACAGCTGAGCGTGCCGCCGTCACTACCCCGTCCAGGCCGTTCCATCCCGATGTCAGCAGATCCGTGGCAGCTGCTCGCCGACGAGCATGTCGACGACCCGGCGGCCGCCCATGAGCGTGCGCATGACCACCCGTCCGGGGTGCTCCCCCACCACCGACCCGAGCCGGACCGCGTCCCGCCCCTCCGGCCTGCCCCGCATCGTGGCCAGCAGAGCCTCGGCCGCCTCCGGCGCCACCACCGCCACCAGGCAGCCCTCGTTGGCCACGTGCAACGGATCCAGGCCGAGCAGCTCGCACGCCGACGCCACCGGCGCCGGCACCGTGACCGCGGCCTCGTCGATCTCGACCCCGGCACCCGCCGCGGCGGCGATCTCGTGCAGAGCCGAAGCCACGCCGCCCCGGGTCGGATCACGCATGACGTGGATCGCCCGCCCCGCCTCGGCCACCATCGCCGCGACGAGCCGGTGCAGCGGCCGGGTGTCGGAGGCGATCTCGGCCTCGAAGCCGAGCGCCTCGCGCGTGCTCAGGATGGTCGTGCCGTGCGCGCCGATCGGCCCGGACAGCAGCACGGCGTCCCCGGGCCGGGCGAACGCGGCCGACACCGCGGCGCCGGGCAGCCGGCGGCCGAGCCCGGTCGTGGTCACGAACAGGCCGTCGGCCGCACCGCGCCCGACCACCTTCGTGTCGCCGGTGACGACCGGCACCCCGGCGCCCGCCGCGGCGGTGCCGACCGAGGCGGTGACCCGCCGGAGATCGGCGAGCGGGAAGCCCTCCTCGATGACGTACGCCACCGCGAGCGCCAGCGGCGCGGCGCCCATCATCGCCACGTCGTTGACGGTGCCGTGCACCGCCAGCGCGCCGATGTCGCCGCCGGGGAAGAACAGCGGGCTGACGACGAACGCGTCGGTGCTCACGACGAGGTCGAGGCCGTCGAGCGCCACCACGGCGGCGTCCTGCGGCACGGTCTCGGCGGCGGCGGCGCCGAGTGCCGGGATCACGACGTCTCGCAGCAGCTCCGCGGACAGCTGGCCGCCGCTGCCGTGCCCGAGCAGCACCTGCTCGGTCTCGGCGAGCGGCACCGGGCAGGTGCCGCGGGCCGGGTCGGTGGCGGTCATCTCGGCCCCGCGCCGGCCGCCGCGCGCACCCGGCCCGCGTTGTGGAAGGCGGCGCACGTCCCCTCGGCGGACACCATCGGCGCGCCGAGCGGCGTGCGCGGGGTGCAGAGGCTGCCGTAGGCGGCGCAGTCGGTCGGCACGCGCGTGCCCCGCAGGATCTCGCCGGCGATGCAGGCGGGGTGCTCCCGAGCGCTCCGGCCGGTCACGGCGAAGCGCGGCTCGGCGTCGTATCCGGCGAACTCGTCCGCGAGCAGGAGGCCGCTGCCGGGGATGGTGCCGATGCCGCGCCAGGCGCGGTCGCCGATGCGGAACACGCGGCGGATCGCGTCCTGGGCCTCGGTGTTGCCCGAGCGGCGCACGGCGCGGGCATACTGGTTCTCCACCGCCGCGCGACCGCCCTCGAGCTGCCGGACGGCCATGAGGATGCCCTCGAGGAGGTCGAGCGGCTCGAACCCGGTCACCACGATCGGCACCCGGTAGCGGGCCGCGATCGGCTCGTACTGCGTCCACCCCATCACCGCGCAGACGTGCCCGGCGGCGAGGAACGCCCGCACCTCACACTGCGGCGCGTCGAGGATCGCCGTCATCGCGGGCGGCACCAGCACGTGGCTGACCAGCATGCTGAAGTTGGCCAGCCCGAGCTGGTGGGCCCGCAGCACGGCCATGGCGTTGGCCGGGGCGGTGGTCTCGAAGCCGACGGCGAAGAACACCACCTCACGGTCGGGGCGCTCGGCGGCGACCCGGACCGCGTCGAGTGGCGAGTAGACCACGCGGACGTCGGCGCCGCGGGCGCGCAGCGACAGCAGGTCGGTCTCGCTGCCCGGCACGCGCAGCATGTCGCCGTAGGAGGTGAAGACGACCTCGTCGCGCCCGGCGATCGCCAGCGCCTTGTCGATGAGCTCCAGCGGCGTCACGCAGACGGGGCACCCCGGCCCGTGGATCATCCGCAGCCCGGCCGGCAGGAGTTCGTCGATGCCCTGCCGCACGATGGTGTGGGTCTGGCCGCCGCACACCTCCATCAGCGTCCACGGCCGTGTGACCGCCGCGCCGATCTCGGCGAACAGGCGCCGGGCGAGGGCCGGGTCGCGGTACTCGTCGACGTACCTCATGGCGCCGCCCCGGGGCCGCCGGCGAGCTCCCGTTCCAGGACGTCGCCCATCGTCCCCAGGATCTCCAGCGTCCGCCGCGCCTCGGCCTCGTCCACGAGGCTGATGGCGAACCCGACGTGCACGATCACGTAGTCGCCGGCCCGCGCCTCGGGCACGTAGGCGAGGCAGACCTCACGCGCGACGCCGCCGAAGTCGACCGTGCCCATCAGCAGGCCGCTCGCGTCGTCGGCCGACACGATCCGGCCCGGGATGCCCAGGCACATCCGGCTCACTCCCCGCGCATCCGGGCGGCGGCGACGGCCGCCTGGCCGTAGCTGATCCCGCCGTCGTTGCCGGGCACCAGCTCGTTGACCAGCGGCTCCAGCCCGGCACCGGACAGTCCCCCGACGACGGCCTCCAGCAGGATCTGGTTCTGCATGACCCCGCCGGACAGGCAGACGGTCCGCAGCCCGTAGCGCGCCGCGACGTCGGCGCACAGGGCGACGGTCACCGCGGCGACCGTGGCGTGGAACCCGGCGGCGAGCGGCCCCGCACCGACGCCGTCCCGCGCCGCCTCCAGCAGCGCCAGCAGGGTCGGCGCGGGGTCGTACACCACCAGCTCCCCCCGTCTCGTCAGCCGCCACGGCAGTTCGGGCGCGGCCGGGCCGGCGGTGGCGAGCGCCTCGAGCATGACGGCCGCCTCGCCCTCGTAGGTCGCGTCGTCACAGACACCGAGGAGCGCCGCGACCGCGTCGAAGAGCCGCCCCGCGCTCGAGGCGACCGGGCAGTTCACGCCGCGCGCGACCATCCGGCGCACGGTGGCGACCTCACGATCGGGCAACCGGCGCAGGAACGGGCCGGCGGCGCGCGGCACCCGCTCGTCGGGCAGCTCGCCGCCGAACAGGTAGCCCAGGGCCATGCGGGCCGGGCGCCGCACCGCGGCCTCGCCGCCGGGCAACGGGGCCCGGGCGAAGCGCGCCACCCGCCGGTACGAGGCGAGGTCGGCGACGAACACCTCGCCGCCCCACAGCGTGCCGTCGTCGCCGAGGCCCAGCCCGTCGTAGGCCACGCCGACGAACCGGCCGGTCACACCGTGCTCCGCCGCGCACGACGCGACGTGGGCGTGATGATGCTGTACCGCGATCCGGCGCCCGACCGGCAGCGCTGTGGCGTACCGCGTCGACAGGTACCCCGGGTGCGGGTCGTGCGCGACGGCCTCCGGCGTGACGCCCGCGACCCGGGACAGCCGCGCGAGGTTCGCCGTGAACGCCTCCATCGCGGCCTGCCGCTCCAGGTCGCCGGTGTGCGGGCCGACGACCGCGGTGCCGCCGTCGGCCAGCGTGAACGTGTGCTTGAGCTGGGCGCCGACGGCCAGCAGCGGCCGCGGCGCGGGCACGGGCAGGGCGATCGGCTCGGGCGCGTAGCCGCGGGCGCGCCGGAGGAGCGACACCCGCCCGGCCGCGACGCGGGCCACCGAGTCGTCGTAGCGGGACCGGATCGCCCGGTCGTGGCCCAGGAACCCGTCGGCGATCCCGGCGAGGCGCTGCCGGGCCTCGGCGTCGCCGGTCACGATCGGCTCGTCGGAGACGTTGCCGCTGGTGACCACCAGCGGGCGGCCCAGATCGGCGAGCAGCAGGTGGTGCAGCGGCGTGGTGGGCAGGAACAGCCCGAGCCTCGGCACGCCGGGCGCCACCGCGTGCGCCACGGGGCCGTCCGTTCGCGGGGCCAGCAGCACCACCGGGCGAGCGGGCGAGCAGAGCAGCGCCGCCTCCACCTCGCCGACCCGGGCCAGCCGCCGCGCCGCCGCCACGCTGTCCACCATGACGGCGAACGGTTTGGCCGGGCGATGCTTGCGCTCGCGCAGCCGGGCGACGGCGGCCCCGTCGGTCGCGTCGCAGACGAGCTGGTAGCCGCCGAGCCCCTTGAGCGCGACGACTCCGCCACGGCCGATGAGGCGCTCCGCCGCGGCGAGCGCATCCTCGCCCGGGGCGACGGCGCCGTCAGCGCCGTCAGGGCCGTGCCATGCCAGCCGCGGGCCGCAAGCCGGGCAGGCGATCGGTTCGGCGTGGAAGCGCCGGTCGGCCGGATCGGCGTACTCCCGCGCGCAGTCGGCGCACATGCGGAAGTCCCGCATGCTCGTGCGGGCCCGGTCGTACGGCAGGGCGTCGACGATCGTCGCCCGCGGGCCGCAGTCGGTGCAGGTGACGAACGCATAGCGGTGCCGCCGTTCGCCGGGATCGAACAACTCGGCCCGGCACCGGTCGCAGGTGCCGACGTCGGGCGGTATCCGGCCGCCGACGGCGCCGGGCGCGGGCGGGCGGTTCGACCGTCCGACCCGGAAGCCGGTGCCGGGCGCGGGCGGGCGGCCTTGCAGCTCGCGCACCCGCACGTCGGCGATGCGGGCCTGGACGGGGGCCTCGGCCCGCAGCCGGGTGACGAGGGCGTGCACCGCCTCGGCGGGGCCGGCGGCCTCGACCACCACGACGCCGCCGTCGTTGCGGACCCAGCCGTCCAGGCCCAGCCCGCAGGCCAGCCGGTAGAGGAACGGCCGGAACCCGACGCCCTGGACCGTCCCGTGGATCTCGATACGGTGCGCCACCCGCGTTGCGACCGTCTGCACGAGTGCAAGTCTCGTCCCCGCGCACGGGCCCGCACACGAAAGTCCGGGACTTCTCACCCCGTCACGGTCGCAGGCCGGCGTCGAGCACCGCGTCGTACGCCCCCGCCCCGGTGCTGTCCGCCGCGGCGGCCACGGCGGCCCTGACCCGCCAGCCGTCGACCGCGAGCGCGGCGGCCGCGCCGATGGCGGGGCGCCCGTCGAAGCCCGAGGAGCGCAGCAGCGTGTGGGCGTCCCGGCCCACCCGCGCCCACCAGGCCGCCTCCGCCCGCCAGAGCGCGTCCGGCTCGGCGATGCCATCGAGGGCCCACGCGGCCGTTGCCGGAAGGGCCGCGACGAAGCCGGCGAACGACGCGGCCTCGAGTGCACGCCGCCCGAGCAGACCGGCGGCGCGGGCGCGGGCCGCCTCGGTGAGCGGCCGGCCGATGAGCCACTGCTCCCGCGCCACCATCAGCGCGAGGCCGCCCGCGGCCCAGGGCTCGGCCCCGGGAACCGCCGCGGCGCGCACCGCCCAGGCGGCCCGCATGCCCTGCCCGATCGCGCGGGCCGTCGCGGCCCCCGGGTCACCCCACGCGGAGGACGCCAGCGCCGCCCGCACCTGCTCCACTGTGAACGTGGCGGACAGCGGCGGCCGGACGACCGCCAACGACCCCAGCCGGAACGGCGCCGGGCCGTCATGCCCGCGTCCGTGCCGCAGCATCCGCTCGACGTTGCGGATCTCGAACCAGCCGGCCAGCGCCCCCACCTGCTCGGCACCGTCCCGCGGCAGCCATCCCGCGAGGATCCGCACGTGCCACAGCACCGTGCGGGCCACCGCCTCCTGCACCGCCGGAGCGTCCTGGCCCGGGCGGACCTCGCGGCCGTACGGGCCCGTCTCCAGCAGGCCGATCGCCGCGTCGAGCCCCGGGCTCCCGGCCAGCACCCGTGCCGCGGCCGGACCCACGCAACGCCGGGCGAGGGCACGCGCCCGCACGGCGCCGGCGACGTGGGCGGCACCGGATCGCATACCCCCAGAATGCGCCGCGGTGAGCCGGTGCCGGCCGTCCGGCGGGGGTAGGTACCGGCCGTGACGACGCTGCGGCAGCTGCTGCGACGGTTCCGGCCGGCCGGTCCCCCGGGCGCGGCCGGGCGGGTCGCGGTGCCCGCCGACCGGGCGGCCCGGGCCGAGGAGGAATTGCGCCCGGTCTTCGCCGTGCTCGCCGCCGCCGACGCGGAGGCCGCCGCGATCCGGGCGGCGGCGCAGGCGGAGGCGGCGCGGCGGCAGCGGCGGGCCGGCCTCGCGGCGCAACGGATCGTCGCGGCCGCGCGGGCTCGGTCACAGCAGGCGCGCGCCGAGGCGTTCGCCGCGGCGCGCGCCGACACCGCCCGGGCCACCGAGACGGTCATGGCCGACGCGCGACGCGCGGCCGAGGCGCTGCGGGCCCGGGCCGGGATACGCCTGGACGCCGCCGTGCCGCCGATCGTCTCCGCCGCGCTGGACGAGGTGTGCGGCACCGGCCGGGACCGGGGCGCACCATGACAGCGCCCGGGCCGGCGTCGTGGCGGCAGCGGCTGCGGCCGGTGCGGATGACGCGTGTCGCGCTGGTGGCCCCCGACGACGCGCTCGACGCGGTCCTGGCCGAGGTCGGGGCCGCCGGCGTGGTCGAGCTGGAGCCGGTCGACCCCGGCGGCGGCTCCGGCGCCGGCGATGCCGAGGCGGTCGGCTTCGACCGGATGCGGGCCGGGGCGGTGCACCGCCACGGTGCGGCCGCGTATCTGGGCTGGTGTCCCGAGCCGGCCCGGGGGGCGCTGGGCCGCCGGCTGGCGCCGCTCGGTGGGGCCCTCGCCGCGCTGCCCCTGCCGCCCGGAGCCGAGCCGCCGACGCTGCTCGCCCGGTCCGGGCGGGTGAACAGGTCGTTCGCGCCGATCGTCGAGACGTACGGCGCGGTGCCGTACGCCGACGTCGACCCGACGCTGCCGGCGGGAGTCGCCTACGTGGTGATGTTCGGCATGATGTTCGGCGACGCCGGGCACGGCCTGGTGCTGGTGGTGGTGGCCGCCGTACTGGCCCGGCGCCCGCCCCGGCGGTACCCCCGGCTTCGCGAGGCGTGGCCGTTCGTCGCCGGCGCGGGGCTGGCCAGCACCGTCTTCGGGGTGCTCTACGGCGAGTGCTTCGGGCCCACCGGGCTGCTGCCGGCGCTGTGGCTGCGGCCGTTGGACGAGCCGGTGCGGCTGCTGGTCGCCGCGGTCGGGCTCGGCGGGGCGCTGCTGGCCGTCGCCTACGTGGCCGGCATCGTGAACCGCTGGCGGGAAGGCTCCGCCGCACTGGCGTTGTACGCGCCGTCCGGCATCGCGGGTGCCGCCGTCTTCGCCGGCCTCGGCCTGCTCGCCGCCGGGGTCTTCACCGCCGCCATCCCGCTCGTGGCCGTCGCGGTGGCCGTCGCGGCCGCCGGGCTGGTGGTCGCCGCCGCCGGCCTCTACACCGCCGCGGGCGGCGGCGGTGCCGCCGTGGCCCAGACCGTCGTCCAGCTCTTCGACCTCGTCATCCGGATCTGCGCGAACCTGGTGTCGTTCGCCCGGCTGGCCGCGTTCGGGCTGACCCACGCGGCGCTCGGCGCGCTCGTGTGGGCCGGCACCACGGCGCTGTGGCACCGAGGCGGGGCGTTGACCGTCGCCGCGGTGATCGTCTTCGCGCTCGGCAACGCGCTCGCGTTCGGCCTCGAAGCCGTCGTAGCCGGAGTCCAGGCGCTGCGCCTGGAGTACTACGAGCTGTTCTCGCGGGTGTTCGAGGGGACCGGCCGGCCCTACCGCCCGTGGCGCTGTGTTCCGGCTTCCAAGGAGGTCCAGCGGTGAACGCACTCTGGCTCGTCGCCGTGCCCGCCGTCGCGGTGGTCGCCTGGGCCGTGCGGCGAACCGCCGCCCGGCGGCCCCGGCTGGTGACCCGCGCGCTGCTCGTGGTGAACGCCGTGCTCTTCGCGGCCGCCACCGCCGCGGCGGTCCTGCTGCTCACCCCGGGCCCGGCCGGCGCGGGCACCACGGCGCCCGCCCCGGCCGCGACGGGGAGTGCCGGCTGGGCCGCGCTGCTCGGCGCGGCGATCGCGGTGGCCGGCTCGTCCATCGGCGCGGCGATCGCCGTGGCGTACACCGGCGCCGCGGCGCTGGCGGCGCTGAGCGAGCGCCCCGAGCTGTTCGGCCGCGCCATGGTGGTCGTCGGCCTGGCCGAGGGCATCGCGATCTACGGGCTCATCGTCGCGATCATCCTGATCGGCCGGGCGTGAGCATGGACGCGACGGGCCGCATCGCGGCGATCGGCGAGGCCCGCCTCGTCCGCGGCTACGGCCTGGCCGGGGCCGCGGTCACCACCGCGGAGGACGAGACGGCGGCGACGACCGCATGGCGGCAGCTCGACGCCCGGGTCACCGTCGTCATCGTCACCCCGTCCGCGGCTCGGGCCGTGGCGGCGGCCGGTGGACCGGGCGGGCGCCTGCTCGCGGTACTGCCGGATCCGGACGGTGCCGCGTGAACCTGGAACCGGTCCGGGCCGCGCTGCTGCGCCGTGCCCACGCGGACGCCGCCGCCGTCCGCGCCGAGGCCGCACGGTCCCGCGCCCGGCTGCTGGGCGACGCCGGCGCCGAGGGCGAACGGATCCTGCGGGAGGCGCGCGGCAAGGGCCGCGCCGACGCCGCCCGTCTCGCCCGGGCCGAGGAGGCGCAAACCCGCCGCGCCGCCCACGCGCTCGTGCTGGCCGCGCAGCGGGACGTCTACGACGAGCTGTGCCGCCGCGTCGCCGGGCAACTGCGCTCGGCGCTCGACGGCGGACGGCTCGGTCCCGCGCTCGCCGCCCGGGCCACGGCCGCCCTCGGCCCGGACGCCCGGGTCGAAGCGGCGCCCGGCGGCGGCTTCACGGCCCGTCTGGGCGACCGCCGCGCGGACTGCTCCATCGCGTCGCTCACCCGGCACGCGGTCGAGTCCGCCGGAGCCGTCGCGCAGGTGTGGCGATGACCGCGCGGGGCGCCCGGATCACGCGCGTCAGCGGGCCGCTGGTGCAGGTGGACGGCGCGGACGCCGCCATGCACGACGTCCTCGAGCTCGGCCCGCACCGCTCACCCGGGGAGGTGGTCGCCGTCCGCGGCGCGCACGTCACCGTGCAGGCGTACGAGTACACCGGCGGTCTTCGCCCGGGTGACACCGCCGTCCCGCTCGGCCGCCCACTGGCCGCGCCCCTCGGGCCGTGGCTGCTCGGCGGCCTGTTCGACGGCCTGCTGCGCCCCCTCGCCGGTGCCCCGGTCTGGCTCGCCGCGGGGTCGCTGACCGCCGCACCGGCGCACGGCCCGGCCCGGCGCTTCACACCGCGGGTGGCGCCGGGCGACACGGCCGCACCGGGCGGAGTCCTCGGTACCGTCGCCACCGGTGGCCCGATCGCGTTCCGGGTCCTCGTCCCGCCGCACGTGTCCGGCCGCGTCGGACGGGTCGCCGCACCCGGCGAGTACGGACCCGGCGACACCCTGGCCACGGTCGGGGCGGTGCCGGTGACGATGACCGCGTCGTGGCCCGTCCGCACCCCGCGCCCGTACGAGGCCCGCCGCACTGCGGACGCGCCGCTGCTCACCGGGCAGCGCGTGGTCGACGCGTTCTTCCCGATCGCCAAGGGCGGCACGGCGGCCGTTCCGGGCGGGTTCGGAACCGGCAAGACCCTGCTGCTGCAGCAGATCGCCAAGTGGTGCGACGCCGACGTGATCGTCTACGTCGGCTGCGGCGAGCGCGGCAACGAGATGGCCGACGTCGTCGCGGAACTGTCCACACTGGACGACCCCCGCACCGGTGGGCGCCTGCTCGAGCGGACCGTCGTGCTCGCCAACACGTCGAACATGCCGATGATGGCCCGCGAGGCGAGCATCTACACCGGCGTCACGGTCGCGGAGTTCTACCGCGACATGGGCTACGACGTCGTGGTCATCGCCGACTCCACCTCACGCTGGGCGGAGGCGCTGCGCGAGTTCGCGTCCCGCAGCGCAACCCCGCCGGCCGAGGAGGGCTACCCCGCCGACCTCGCCTCGGCGCTCGCCGCCTTCTACGAACGGGCCGGGGCGGTGCGGACGCTCGGCGGTGGCCACGGCTCCGTCACGATCGTCGGCGCGGTGTCCCCGCCCGGCGGCGACCTGACCGAGCCGGTCACCGCGAACACCGAGCGGTTCGTACGCTGCCGGTGGACGCTCGACCGGGACCTTGCCTACGCCCGCCACTACCCCGCGGTGTCCTGGTCGGCGTCGTTCTCCCGCGACACCGGGCTGATCGGTGCCGACTACGCGCGTCGCGCGGATCCGGGCTGGGCCGCCCGGCGGGCGCGGGCCCTGGACGTGCTCGCCGACGCCGACCGCATCGCCGCGCTCGCCGACCTCGTCGGCACGAGCGGGCTGCCGGCGCACGAACGGATGACGCTGCTCACCGGGCGGCTCCTGCGCGACGGCGTCCTGCAGCAGAACGCCCTCGTTGTGAACGACGCCTCCTGCACGACGGCGAAGTCGGCGGCGCTGCTCGAGGCCGTCCTCACCGTGAGCGACCGCTGCCACGCGCTCGTCGAGGCCGGCGCCGCACCGGCCTGCATCGAGGCGGTCGACTTCGGCCCGCTGCTGCGGGCCCGCGAGACGGCCGGGCCCGGCGACGCGCACGGCGTCGCCGGGCCGCGCGACGCCGTCCTGGCCGGGCTCGACGCGGCTGCCGGGAGGACGGCATGAGCGCGTGGCCGGCGGTCGAGTACGGCGACATCCGCGAGCTGCACGGCCCGCTGGTCGTCCTCGGCGGCGTCGCGGGAGCCGGCTACGACGACGTCGTCACCGTCCGTCTGCCCGGCGGCGACGAGCGGCACGGCGTGGTGCTCGAGGTCGACCGGGACACGGCGGTCGTCCAGGTGCTCGAGGGCACCGCGGGCATGGGCCGCCACGGCAGCACCGTCGCGTTCGCCGGGGCACCGATGCGCATCCCGGTCGGCGGCCAGTGGCTGGGACGCACCTGCAACGGCCGCGGCGCACCGATCGACGGCGGGCCGCCCGTGACCGGCGAGCGCGGCGCGGCGGTCGCCGGGGCGCCGCTCAACCCGACCTGGCGCGAGCCCCCGGCCGAACCGGTCATCACCGGCGTGTCCGCCGTCGACGCGCTGACCACCCTGGTGCGCGGCCAGAAGCTCCCGGTGTTCAGTGTCGCGGGCCTGCCGCACCTCGAGCTCGCCGTCCAGATCGCCGCGCAGTCCCACGTCGGCGGCGCGCCGTTCAGCGTCGTCTTCGCCGGCATGGGCCTCACCCACACCGACGCCGCCTACGTCCGCGACGCCCTGGACGAACGGGCTACCGCCGGCGAACTGGTACTGCTGCTGAACACCGCCGACGATCCGGTGATCGAACGCATCCTCACGCCGCGGCTGGCACTGACCGTGGCCGAGGATCTCGCGTTCACCGCGGGCCGGGACGTCCTGGTCGTGATGACCGACATGACCGGCTACGCCGAGGCGCTGCGGGAGGTGTCGTCCGCCCGCGGCGAGCCACCCGCCCGGCGTGCCTATCCGGGGTACCTCTACACCGACCTAGCGTCGATCTACGAGCGGTGCGGCCGCATCCGGCACCGGCCCGGCTCGGTGACGATCCTGCCGGTGCTGACCATGCCCGCCGGGGACATCACCCATCCGGTGCCGGACCTCACCGGGTACATCACCGAGGGGCAGATCGTGCTGTCGGCCGAGCTGCACGGGCGGGGCGTGTATCCGCCGGTCGACCCGCTGTCGTCGCTGTCGCGGCTCATGCGCCACGGGGCCGGGCCGGGCCGCACCCGGGCCGACCACCTCCCGCTCGCGGCGCAGGTGCTCGCCGCCCTGTCGCACGCCCGCCAGACCCGCGAGCTGGCCGACCTGATCGGCGCGGCCGCCCTCGGCGACGTGGACCGCCACTACCTCGGCTTCGCCGACGTGGTCGAGCAGCGACTGATCGACCAGCGGCCGGACGAGGCGCGAAGCCTGGACGACACGCTCGACCGGGCCTGGCAGGCGCTGCGGGCTCTTCCGCAGCGCGAGCTCGTCATGCTGCCCGAGTCGCTCCGCGGGGCCCACGCCGCGCCCGCGGAGGGTGCCGAGGTGACCGGATGACCGCGCTGCGCCATGCTCCGGTGGGCCGGTCGGGCCTGCTGTGGCTGCGGCACCGGCTCGAGGTGACCCGGCACGGCAGCGGCGTCCTGCGGCGCAAGCTCACCCTGCTCGCCGCCGAACACGACCGCCTCCGGCAGCGCCGGGCCGAGACGGCCAGGGACTGGGCGGCGGCCGACGCGACGGCCCGCGGCCGGCTCGGGCGCGCGACGATCCTCGACGGCCTGGAGGCGGTCGAGGCGGCGGCCGAGGTGCCACCGGCCGAAGCCACGCTGCCGTGGACGACCGTGATGGGCGTGCGCTGCCCGGGGGAGCCGTCGCTGGTGCTCCCGCCGCGCCCCGCCCAGCTTCCGGCGCCCGGCGGCGCGGCGCTCTCACGGGCCGAGGCCGCGTACCGCGCGGCGGCGCTCGCCGCGGTGCGGCACGCGGCCGCCGACGCCGCCCTCGCCACCGTCGAGGCCGAGATGGCCGCCACCCGGCGGCGGGTGCGGGCACTGGACCGCCACTGGATTCCGGCCCTGGAGGCCGCGCTCGCCGCCCGGACCCTGCAGCTGGCGGAGCTGGAGGCGGCCGACCTCGCCCGCCGGCGCGGCGGTCCTCCTCCGGCGGCACCGGCGCCCGGCCGCGGCGCACCATGACGGTCGCGGCTTCGCCTCAGCCGTGCGGCGAGCGGACGACCGCGACCGGGCACCGCGCGTGGTGGAGCACCGCCTGGCTGACCGACCCCAGGCGCAGTCCGGGAAAGCCGCCGTGACCGCGCGCGCCGACGACGAGCAGTTCCGCTCCGCCCGACGCATCGGTGAGGACCCCGCCGGCCGGTCCCCGCACGATGTTCAGGCGCACGTCGGCTTCGGGATACCGCTCGCGCCAACCGGCGAGCGACTCGGCGGCCATCCGCCGCTGCTCCTCGCGCACCTCGTCCTCGTCGTACACCACCGCGGCGATGCCACCCGCCTCCGCGGCGGACGAGAACCAGTACGCGTGCACCGCCGTCAACCCGGCGCCGCGGAACGCGGCCTGCTCGAAGGCGAACCCCAGGGCGTGCCCGGCATCGTGGGAACCGTCGACGCCGACGACGACCCGCCCGGCCTCGGGCCCGTCCGCATCGCCGGGACGGCGCACGACCACCACGGGACACTCGGCGTGCGCGGCGAGCTGGAGGCCGGTCGAACCGACCAGCAGCGCGGCGAAGCCACCGAAACCCCGGCTGCCGACGACCACCAGCGAGGCGTGCCGCGCCGCGTTCAGCAGGGCCGGCACCGGCCGCTCCGCGACGATCTCGGTGGTGATCCGCAGATCGGCCGCGACATCGCGCGCGTCCACCACGGCACGGGAGATGATCCGTTCGGCGGCCGGCACCGCGTCCTGCCGCTCACAGGCCTGGACCAGGTGCAGGGGGCGGTGCCGGCGGGCCGCGTCGGCGGCCGCCCACTGCAGCGCCCGCACGCCGTCGTGGGAGCCGTCGACGCCGACGACGACGGCGGCGGCCGGCATGGATGCGGCGGTCACGACGGTTCCTCCGGTTCCTGGGCGCCGCGCCGGGCGTGAGCGATCAGTACGGGGCAGTGTGCCCGGTGCAGCAGGCGCAGACCGACCGAGCCGAGCAGCAGGCCGGTGAACCCGCCGTGGCCTCGGCTGCCGACGACCACCAGCTGCGCCCGTTGCGATCGCTCGACGAGCACATCGGCCGCGTCGCCGTGGACACCGTGACACTCCCAGCGCACGTCCGGGCAGCGCCGGCCCGCCTCGGCCACCTGCGCGACCGCCTGCTCGGCCAGCACCCGCTGGACCTCGGCCGCGTCGTACAGCACCGGGGGCGCACCGACCGGGGGCGGCACCAGCGGCGACTCGACGACCCGCACCGCCGTCAGGCCGCAGCCGCGCTGCCGGGCCTCGCCGAACGCCAGGACCAGCGCGAGGCCCGACGGTCCGGAACCGTCGACGCCGACGAGGACGTCACCGGCCGGGTCCGCCCGCCCGCGCACGACCGCGACCGGGCACGACGCGTGGACGGCGACCTGCTGGCTGACCGAGCCGAGCACGGCCCCGGTGGCGGCGTGGCGGCCCCGGGTCCCCACGACCAGCAGCCCCGCATCGTCTCCGGCCTGCAGCAGCATCTCGGCCGGGTGTCCCGGCAACGCCAGGGGGCGCACGTCAGCCTCGGGCTCCGCGGCGGACACCTGCCGCGCGACCTGCGTGACCGACCGGTCGGCGAACCACTGCGCGGCCTCGGCGAACTCACCCGCCGGCTCGAACGCGGTCAGCGGCACTCGCCAGTGGTAGGTCAGCAGCACCCGCAGCGGCACACCCCGCCGGACCGCCTCCGCCGCGGCCCAGCGCGCGGCCAGCAGCGACGGCTCCCCGCCGTCGACGCCGACCACGACCATCCCGTCGTCCACGCCAACCTCCGCTCGACGGCTCGCGTGCGTACGGTCTCCACTCCGCCGACGCCCACACCCCGGATGGGCCGATTCGCCCGCCGAGGATGACCGGCGGCGTCCGCCCTGCCGTCCGCCCTGGTCGCGGGCGAGAATGGCGGCTACGGGCAGAGCGCATTCCTCCGAACGCCGCGCACGACGGCAGCACGGGCTGGAGGCAACCATGACCGACCGGGTGACGACGCCGGCGGTGGGCTCGCGATGAGCGCCGTCGACTGCCTGACCATGGACGGGCGGATCGTCCGGCTCCGCACGATCCGGCCGCGGGACGCGCCGGCGCTGCTCGCCCTGCACCAGCGGCTCTCCCCGAACAGCCGGTATCTGCGGTTCTTCAGCGCGGGTGCGGCACTGGACGCCGAGGTCCAGAGGCTCACCCGGCCGTCGGGGCCGGACTGCGTACACCTGCTCGTCGAGGAAGGCGACGCGGTGCTCGCCGCCGGCTCCTACGAGCGGGTCGACGCGGCCCGCGCCGACTTCGCGCTCGTGGTCGACGACAACCACCACGGCGAGGGCCTCGGCACGCTGCTGCTGGAGCAGCTCGCCGCCGAGGCGCGACGGGCGGGCATCACCGAGCTCGTCGGCGACGTGCTGGCGCACAACGCCGCCATGCTGCGGGTGGGCGGCGATCTCGCCCCGGGTGTCGCCCGCCGGCTCGGCGCCGACGCCGGGACGGTCCAGATCCGGGTGCCGACGCTGCCCGACGAGGCCGCACTCGCCGCCGTCGGGGTCCGCGACCGCACGGCGGCGCACCACTCGCTGCGCCCCCTGCTGGCCCCCGCGTCGGTGGCGGTCATCGGTGCCGGACGGCGACCCGGCGGGATCGGCCGCGCGGTGCTCGCGGCGCTGCGGGCCGGCGGCTACACCGGGGCCCTCCACGCGGTCAACCCGCACGCCGAGCGGGTGTGCGGGATCGCCGCGCATCCGAGCGTCGCGGCGATCGGCGGCGCCGTGGACCTGGCGGTCGTCGCCGTGCCCGCGGCGGCGGTCCCCGAGGTCGTGCGGCAGTGCTGCGCGGCCGGCGTGCGCGCCGCGGTGATCCTGACGGCCGGCATCGAACCGGCGGCCCAGTCGGCGCTCGTGCGCGAGGCGCGCCGGCACGGCATGCGGATCCTCGGCCCCAACTGCCTGGGCGTGGTGAACACCGACCCCGCCGTGCGGCTGACCGCCACGTTCGCCCCGGCACCGCCCGTCGCCGGCGGCCTGGCGGTGGCGTCGCAGTCCGGCGCGGTCGGCGTGGCCATCCTCGACGCGGCCGCCGGCTGCGGCATCGGCATCTCCAGCTTCGTGTCGCTGGGCAACAAGACCGACGTCAGCAGCAACGACCTGCTCGCCTACTGGTACGACGACCCCGCGACCCGAGCCGTCGCCCTGTACGTCGAGTCCTTCGGCAACCCGCGCCGGTTCGCCTGGATCGCCAGGGCCCTCGCCGGCCGCAAGCCGGTGCTGGCCGTCAAGAGCGGCCGCTCGGAAGGCGGCCGGCGGGCGGGCGCCTCGCACACCGCCGCCGCGGCGGCACCCGAGACGGCCGTGACCGCGCTGTTCGCGCAGGCCGGCGTCATTCGCACCGACACGCTCGGCGAGCTGCTGGACACCGCGCGGGTCCTGGCCGACCAGCCGCTGCCGACCGGCAACCGCCTCGCGGTGGTGGGCAACGCCGGCGGGCTGAACGTGCTGGCGGCCGACGCGGCCCAGACCGCGGGCCTCGTCGTGCCCGCACTGCCCCTGTCCGGCCACAGTCTCGGCGAAGGCCCGCAGGCCGTGAACCCCGTCGACCTCGGCGCCCAGGCCACCCCCGAGACGATGGCCGGGGCGATCAGGGCGGTCGCCCGGTCCGGCGAGGTGGACCTGCTGGTCGTCACGTTCGTCGCGACCCGGACCAACGACGCTCGCGCCACGACCGCGGCCGTCGCCGCCGCGGTGGACGACTGCCCGCAACTGCCGGTCGCCGTCGTCGTGGCCGGGGCGCCGGAGGTGCCCGCGACGCTGGGGGTCCGCAAGGTCCCGGTGTTCGGCCTGCCGGAGCCGGCGGTGCTGGCGATGGGCCGCGCCGCACGGTACGCGGCCTGGCGGCGCGAGCCGGCCGGGAACCGCCCCCCGCTGCACGACATTCACCACGGCGCGGCCCGCGACATCGTGCGGCGGGCACTGGCGGCCGGCGGCGGCTGGCAGCCCGCCGACGTGGCCAGGTCGCTGCTGGCCTGCTACCGCGTGCCGGTGGTGGAGACCCGCATCGCCACGGACCCCGACGCGGCGGTCCGCGAGGCCCGGGCCATCGCCGGTCCGGTGGCACTGAAGGCCGCCGCGCCGCAGCTGGTGCACAAGAGCGACATCGGCGCCGTTCGGCTCGGCCTCGCCGGCGAGGCCGACGTCCGCCAGGCGTACCGGGCGATCGGTAAGGCCGTCGGCGCCGCGCGGCCCGTCGTGACCGTCCAGCCGATGGCCGATCCGGGCGTGGAGATGGTGACCGGCATCGTCCACGATCCGCTCTTCGGTTCCCTGCTCATGCTCGGCCTCGGCGGTGTCTACACCGACCTGCTCGGCGACCGGGCGCTGCGGCTGCTGCCGGTCACCGACCACGACGCCGCCGCCATGTGGCGCGGGCTGCGCGCCGCGCCCCTGCTGACCGGCTACCGCGGCGCGGCACCCGCGGACACCGGGGCGCTGGAGGACCTGCTGCTGCGCCTGGGCCGCCTCGCCGAGGACTTCCCCGAGGTCGCGGAGCTGGACCTGAACCCGGTCCTCGCCGGCCCGCGCGGCTGCGCCGCGGTCGACGTGAAGCTGCGCCTGGCGCCGGTCGGCGCCGAGCCGCCCGACCCGTACCTGCGGCATCTGCTGTGGCAGAGGACCGACGCGACGTCGGGGTCCTGAGGGGAAGGCACCGGTCATGCGGAGCGACAATGCGGTGGTCGTCGGCGTCGACGGCTCACCGAGCAGTCTCGGCGCCGTGGAGTGGGCCGCCGCCGACGCGATGCGCCGGCGACGCCCGCTGCGCGTCGTGCACGCCTTCGTGTGGCCCGCGGTGTTCGGCCCGGCGCCGCCCCGGCTGTACGAGCAGGCCGTCCGGGAGTCCGCCGAGCAGATCCTCGGCGCGGCGGTCTTCCGGGCCCGCGACGTCGCGCCGGACCTCGACATCAGCACCGACACGCCCGCACTGCAGGCCGCCGCCGCGCTCGTGGCCGCCTCCCGGCACGCCGTCGCCGTCGTCGTGGGCAGCCGCGGCCTCGGCGGCTTCACGGGCCTGCTCACCGGCTCCGTGGGCGTCGAACTCGCCGCCCACGCCGCGTGTCCGGTCGTCATCGTCCGCCACACCGTCCGACCGGGCAGCGCCGAGGCCGGCCGCGTCCTGGTCGGCATCGACGGATCCCGCGACGCCGGGCGCGCACTGCGGTTCGCGTTCGAGCAGGCGTCGCTGCGCGGTGCCGGGCTCACCGCCGTCCTGGCCTACCTTCGGCCCGAGCCCACCCGGCCGGACGACGTCCTGCCGCTGATCGGCGATCAGCAGAGCCTGCGCGACGACGAGCGCCGTGTGCTGGGCGAGTCAGTGTCCGGCTGGGCGGAGCAGTATCCCGACGTGCACCTGCGCACCACCGTCGTCCACGGCCGCCCGGCGGCCGTGCTCACCGAGCTGTCGGCCGGCGCGGAGCTGCTGGTCGTCGGCTCGCGCGGGCGCGGCGGCTTCGCGGGGCTGCTGCTGGGCTCCGTCAGCCAGGCCGTCATCCGGCACGCCGCCTGTCCGGTCGCGGTCGTCCGGTAGCGACGTGCGGGGCCCGGGCACAGCGAAAGACCTACGAGGCGGTTTCCCTTCGCCGGCATTGTCCGGATCAGGTGGTGGGGATCGCCGGTGCGACCTCTCGGTCGTTTCAGCCTCTCAGCTCAACTGTCACCAGTTGGGCTCTCCCGCACGTCTCGTAGGCCCACCTCCGAAGCTATACCGAAGGCGAGACGGTGCGGGGTGAGACATCGGGGCATTGCCCCGGCCGCGGCGGCGACGTTTCACCGGCTCCCGTGCGGGAAGCGAGCCGACGCGGGGCCACCCGCAGGGCCGGCACGGACGGGCCGTGAGGGGGCTGGTGTGGTCGACTACGGCTGGGTGGTGGTCGGGCAGGTGCTGCTCGCGGCCGGGTTGGGTGCCGTGATCGGGCTGGAGCGCGAGTTCGGGGCGCAGCCGGCCGGCCTGCGCACCCACATCCTCGTCTCGCTCGGCGCGGCCCTCTTCACGCTCGCCGGCGTCGGACTGCAGCGCTCGGACCCGACACGGGTGGCCGCGCAGGTGGTCACCGGCATCGGGTTCCTCGGCGGCGGCGCGATCTTCAAGGAGGGGGTCACCGTCCGCGGCCTGACCACGGCCGCCTCCTTGTGGGTGACGGCCGCCGTCGGGCTGGCGGTCGGCCTGCGCGCCTGGCCCGCGGCCCTGGTCACCACCGTCCTCACGGTCACCGTGCTGTGGCTGCTCAAAGTGGCCGAGCGCCATTACCTCGCCTTACGGCGGCACCTGCTGATGTGCGTGACGCTGAAGGACGGTGTGTCGCTCGACGAGGTGGAGCGCGAGCTGCTGAAGGTCGTACCCCGGGCAACGATGCTGCGGGTGACGTACGCCGAACACGAGCACGTGATCGAGATGACGGCCCGGCCGCCCGCGACGGCATCCCTGCCGCAGCTGGCCGAGTCGTTGCGCCGGCTGCCCGGCATCGTGGGGGTCAACGTGTCCGGCTGACCGCTTCGCGGTTGCCGGGTCGTATGCGCCAGCGGCGTGGACCGGGCCGCGACGGCCCGGTCCGCGCCCGTCAGGCCTTCGGGGTCTTCGCCATCACGCCCTTCACGAGGGCCGTCATGTTCGTCTTCATGGCGTCGGAGTCCCAGGGCTCGGTGCCGCCGGCGTTGAACCGGACCTCGACGTACAGGTTCTGCTCGACGCAGACGATGACCGCCTCGATGCGCTTGCCGCCCGAGCTGAGCCGCCGGGTGTAGAAGCCCTGTGAGCCGCAGCCGGTGACCTTCTCGTCGTCGAAGCCGGAGATCTTCGGGTAGGTGTCCGCGGACTCCTGGTAGCGGGCCGCGGTGTCGCCGTCGACGTTGGCGAACACCTTGAGCTCCTGGAAGCCGTCGGCGGCGGAGAGGGAGTACTCGCAGCCGTTGAGGGTGTACCTGGTCTTCTCCTCGAGGGGCTCCCCCGTGCCGGTGCCGGCGCGCGGGCCGAGCAGGCTCGGGTCGGCGAGCGCGCACCGGTCGGTGGGCTGCTTGTAGCCGCCGCCGGGGTCCGCGGCGCGGGTGGCCGCCGGGGAGGCCGAGTTGGTGGCGGCCGGCTTGTCGTCCCCGCCGTCGACGAGGACGAGGACGACCCCGAGGACGACGCAGAGCACGATTGTCCCGCCGACGATGCCGAGCACGAGGGCGAGGACGTTCCTGCGTCTCGGCCGGGGAGCCGTCGGCGGGAGGGGCGGTGTCGTATATGGAGCGCCCTGGTAGGGCGGTTGGTGTGGCGCGTTCATGGTCATCAAGTCTGGCGGCGGACGGGCGGCCGCACGGTCGGGCGGCGGATGCCGGGAAGGTCGGCTATCCGACTGTTGTCGGGCTTTGCCCCGCTCTCCCCGGGGGCGGCTCCTGGCGCCTGCCGCGAGATGCCCCGTTTGACGCCGACGGTGCAGGGAACGACCCGCCGATGACCGAACCCGAAGCACGCCGCGACGAGCCGCGCACCGAGGAACCCGCCGCCCGGCTCACCGAGGACATGGCCGAGATCACCCGGCACGAACGGCTGAAGATCCGTGATCCGCTCGTCGAGGCGGTACGCGGCACCGGCGTCACCGCCGCGCTGCTGGCCGGAGCCGGGTTCTTCGGGACGCTCGCCGTGCTGGCCGGCACCGGCACCGCGCTGCGCCCGATGGAGACGAGGATGCCACCGGTGCGCGCCGCGGCCACCCTCACCGGCGCCTACCTGGGGGCGAGCGCGGCCCTCGCCCTGCTCGCCGTCGGCCGCGTGCGGCGCGCCGAGTCCCGATCCGCGGCCGTGACCCGGGAGCTGCGGCGCGTCATGCGGGCGTCGATGCGCGAAGCGAACCGGTGACCGGCATGGAGCGGCCGGGGGCGGGTAGGGCCGTCATCATGGCGAACCTGATGAAGAGCAGCGTCATCGATGAGCGGGACACGGTCCTGCGTTCCATGCACGACACCGGCCTGGCGGCGTGGTTCGGCGGGTCGTTGATGGGCGCGGTGGGACTCAACGGGGCGGCGGGGAAGGTCGACAACCCGCGGGAACGGCTCGTCATCTCGTCCATCGGCTGGGACCGCTGGGCTCCGGTCAACATGGCCGCTATCGGCGCCCACCTCGTCGGGGCGGCCGGCATCCTGGCCTCCGAGCGCAGGCGGGTCTTCGGGCAACGGGGCGTTGCCACGATGAGCGCGGTGAAGACCGGCCTGACCGCGGCGGCGCTCGGTGCGACCGCGTACAGCCGCAAGCTGGGCAAGGAGCTGGAGCGGGCCAGCGAGGTGCCGGTCCAGGCCGTGACCGAACCGGCCGCCGACACCCCTGCCTCGGTCCGGGCGGTGCAGCGGCGTCAGCGCATCGCGCAGTGGTCCGTGCCGGTGCTGACCGGCGCGCTGATCGCCGTGTCGGCTCTGGCGGGCGAGCAGCAGAAGCCCGGTTCGGTCCTGCGGGGCGTCGGCGCGCGGCTGGGCGGCGCCCTCGGCCTTGGCCGCTGACCCTCGCCCGGCCGCGCTGTCACAGTGACGTCGGTCCGTCCGGCGGTGGACGGGCCGCCGCCGGCCGGCGTCACGCGATCTTGTTGAAGCGGTACAGATGGCAGACGTCCGGATCACCCTCGTACCAGTACAGCCACGGCTGCTCCCGGGTGCCGGAAATATCCAGGGACGTACCGTGCGACCGGGGCTTTCCGTCCGAGGTCAGGCGCAGCCTGATGTCGCCCTGGCTGCCACCGGCCGATTGCAGGCTCCACTCCCCGGGTCCGGAAAGGTTCAGCGATTCGCCCATGAACTCCGTAACGAGCGCGGTCGCCACGAGCGAGCCGTCCGCCTGGAGTTCGAGGTGGGCGCCGTCCTGAGCCTCGTAGGTCCCGACGAGATCGGCCTCGGCAATGCCATCGGGCCGCTCGGCGCCGCAGCCGAAATAGTTCACCGGCCCGAGCAGGACCCACGCCCCGGCGCAGCAGACGAGGATCGCGCAGCAGGCGGCGACGATACCCGCGACCGCGACACCCAGGGCACCCACGACACCCGTGGCCGCGCCGGCCGACGTCTTCTTGAACATGTTCAGATTCTGAGCCGCCCTCGGCTCGGCGTACAAGACCGGTCGTGCGTGACGGCGGGCACCCCGCCGATCGGCCGTCCGGACAGCACGCCTCGCCGACGTTCACCTAAGCGCCTTCGTTGACCGGATCGTTCGACATCAGGGAGGAAATGCCAAGATACGATGGCGCTTCGTCGTGGGGAGGTGCGGTGCAGGGGTTCGGCGACCTGGAAGCGGCGCTCATGGAGCTGCTGTGGGAGCGCGGCGAGCCGACCACGGTCCGTGAGGCCCTCGACGGGCTGCAGTGGCATCGCGACCTCGCCTACACGACGGTGCTGACCGTGATCGACAACCTGTACCGCAAGGGCCGGCTCACCCGCGAACAGCACGGCCGGGCCTACCGGTACACGCCCGCGCTGACCCGGGAGCAGTGCGTCGCGCAGGCCATGCACAACGCCCTGGTCGACAGCGGTGATCGGATCGAGGCGCTGACCCACTTCGTCGGGCGGATGAGCCTGGACGAGGCCGCCGCGCTGCGGGCCGCGCTGCGCTCCTACGAACGCCGGATCGCCGGCCGGTGAGCCCGCCGCTCCTCGCCGCGTTCACCACGGTGCTGGCGCTCGTCGCCGCGCCGCGGCCGGCCTCGGCGCGCTGGGTCGTGCGCGCGCCCCGGCTCGCCGTCGCCGCGTGGCTGGGCCTGTCCGGTGCGGTGCCGCTCTCGGCGGCCTTCACCGCATTGACGCTGCTGTTGTACTAGGACCGCGCCCACGACCTCGTCAAGGGCGCCTGGCACATCTGCCTCGACGCGCTCCTGGGCCACCACGGGCGCGCGGCCCAGGCGGCGGCCGTGGCCGGACTGACCGGTCTGGTCCTGCTCGGCGGCCGGCTGGCCGTCAACGGCCGGCGTCTCGTGATCGCCGCCCGGGCCCGCCGCGCCGAGCTGCGGCTCGCGGTGCGGCTCGGCGGGCTGCCGTCCTCGCTGCCCGGGACCAGCATCGTGCACCACGACGAGCCCGCCGCCTATCTCCTGCCCGGGCCCAGCCGGCCCGGCCGTGCGGCCGAGATCGTGCTCACCTCGGCCGCCGTCGAACGCCTGCGGGCGCCCGAGCTCGCCGCCGTCCTCGCCCACGAGCGCGCGCACCACGCCGGGCACCACTACGAGATCACGCATTGGATGCGGCCGCTCGCGGCCGCCTTCCCGCGGGCCGGCAGCTGCACGCTCGGCCGCGGCCAGGTCGACCGGCTGGTGGAGCTGTGCGCCGACGACACCGCGGCCCGCGCCACCGCCCACATCGATCTGGCCCGGGCCCTGGTCAGCATGGCCCAGCCCGGCCCCTCCGGCCCGCCGGACGGCGCCCTGGGCGCCCGCGGCGGCGACACCCTCGAACGGCTGCGCCGACTGCTCGATCCGCCGCCGCCGCTGTCGTGGCCGGCTCGCGCCACGATCGTCGCCGCGACCGCCGCCGCCCTCGCCGCCCCGATCGCGATGGCGGCGTTCGACCGGTACGTCACCTGGGCCCCGGCCCTGTTGCCGATGTAGTCCGGGTCCCGCACCGGCGAGAAGGGTCGTGCCGGCACGACTTCCAAGGGGATTGGCAGGCTCCGGCACGACCCAGAACGACAGTACTACTAATTTGCGTAGTAGTACAGCGCCAGTTGGCGGCGATGGACAGCCCGAGTCGCCATACCCGCCCACCCGGGTTACCTGCGTGCTACTAATGCGCTTAGTAGCTTGGAATCCCCGGACGCGCGCCAGCTGCTGCAGGCTTGGCACCTGCCCGGCACCACTGCTATCTCGGCTAGGAGACGGACTTGTCTGGCCGGGCGGCGGTGCGTAAGGTTCGCGGACGTGCCGTTCCGCCGCCTCCACGCGCCTCGCATCTGCCCACCGTCGCCGCGCAGGGCCCTGGTCACCGTGGTGACCGTGGTCGCGGTGCTGCTGGCCGGCACCGGGGCGGCCCAGGCCGAGCCGACCCCCGCGGAGCTGGAGCGACAGATCGACGAGATGTGGAACCAGCTCGAGCCGACCATCGAGCAGTACAACCAGGTCCACACCCAGCTCAAAGACAACCAGGCCAAGGCCCAGAAGCTGCAACAGCAGCTCCAGCCGCTGCAGGCCCAGGTCGACGCCGCGATGGGCAAGATCAGCGAGATCGCCGTCCGCCAGTACAAGACCGGCCGCCTCACCACCCTGCAGGTCCTGCTCTCCGGCAGCACCCCGACCGACACGCTCGACCAGCTCACGGTCGTCAACGCCATCGCCCGCAACGAACGCGCCCAGATCCAGGACGTCGCCGCGGCCCGCGACCGGCTCGCCGCCGACAAGCGGACCCTCGACACCCTCATCGCCCGGCAGACCACCGAGGACAAAGAGCTCGCCGCGAAGAAGACGCAGATCGAAGCCAAGATCTCCGAGCTGCAGAAGCTCCGGCAGCAGGCGTACGGCGGCAGCGGCGCCACCGGCACCCTCAAGCCCGTCGCCTGCCCCGTCGACTACCTCGGCGGCGCGGGCGGCACGGCCGCGAAGAAGGCCTGCGAGCTCATCGGCAAGCCCTACGTCTGGGGCGCCACCGGCCCCAAGGGCTACGACTGCTCCGGACTGACCATGGCCGCCTGGGCCGCGGCCGGGATGTCCCTGCGGCACTACACCAAGTGGCAATGGGAGGACGCGAAACCGGTCGCCAAGGCCGACCTGCGCCCGGGCGACCTCGTGTTCTTCTACAGCGACCTGCACCATGTGGGCCTCTACGTCGGCGGCGGCTGGATGGTCCACGCCCCCACCACCGGCGACTACGTCCGCATGGCAAAGCTCGACGGCCGGCCCATCGCCGGGTACCGCCGGCCCAGCTGACCGCGGCCGCGGCCGGTCCCGCCCGCGGCTGGTCCGCCCGCGGCCGGCGCGCTCGCGGGCTGACGGCTGCGGCTCATGCGGCCGCGATCCGGCCCGCGCGCCGCCAGGCGGCATCGGCGAGCAGGCGCAGTCCGTTGAGGCCGACGATCACGGTGGAGCCCTCGTGCCCGGCGACCCCGAGCGGCAGCGGCAGGTGACCGAGGAGGTCCCACGCCACGAGGACGGCGATGAAGGTGCCGGCGATGACGAGGTTCGCGGCCACGACCCGGCGGGCCCGGCGCGACAGGGCGATGAGCGGCGGCAGGGCGGTCAGGTCGTCGCGGACCAGGACCGCGTCGGCACTGGTGAGCGCCAGGTCGCAGCCGTGGCGGCCCATGGCGACGCCGAGGTCGGCGGTGGCCAGGGCGGGCGCGTCGTTGACGCCGTCCCCGACGAGCATCACCCGCTCCCCCCGCCGCTGCAGGGTGCGGACCCGTTCGACCTTGTCCTCGGGCAGGAGGGCGGCGTGCACGTCGGTGATGCCGGTGTCGGCGGCGAGGCGGTGCGCGGCGCCGGCGTTGTCGCCGGTGAGCAGGACCGGCGGGGTGCCGGTGACCGCGGACAGGGCCGCGACGGTGGCCGCGGCCCCGGGACGGACCTGGTCGGCGAGGACCACCACGCCGGCCGGGCGGCCGTCGACGACGACGGCGACCGCGGTGCGGCCCGCGTCGTGGGCGCCGGTGACGACCCGCCGCACGTCCGCTCGGCCCGGGTCGGCGGCGCCGGACAGGACGGGCCTGCCGGCTCGGACGTGGCGGCCGCCGACGATCGCCTCGACGGCGTGCCCGGGCGTGGCCCGGAAGCCTTCGGCGGGCGGGACCTCCAGGCCACGCTCGCGTGCGGCCCCGACGACGGCCGCGCCGAGGGGGTGCTCGCTGTGCGTTTCGACGGCGGCCACGAGCCGCAGCAGATCCCGCTCGCCGAGGCCGGAGCCGGTCGCGGGGTGGACGCCGGCGACACGGATCGCGCCGTTGGTGAGGGTGCCGGTCTTGTCGAAGGCGACGACGGTGGTATCGGCGAGCTGTTCCATCACGACGGCGGACTTGACGAGCACGCCGTGGCGGCCGGCGAGGGCGATCGCGGACAGCAGCGGCGGCATCGTGGCCAGCACCACCGCGCACGGCGACGCGACGATCATGAACGTCATCGCCCGCAGCAGCGTGGTCCGCAGGTCGGCGCCGAACAGCAGCGGGATCGCGAACAGGGCGAGGGTGGCGACGACGACGCCGATGGAGTACCGCTGCTCGACCTTCTCGATGAACAGCTGGGTGCGGGACTTCGTCGCGGACGCCCGCTCGACCATGGCCACGATCCGGGCGATGACCGAGTCGCCGGCCGCTCGGTGCACCCGGGCGGTCAGCGCGCCCGTGCCGTTGAGCGTGCCGGCGAACACCTCGTCGCCGGCGGTCTTCGCCACCGGCAGCGACTCGCCGGTGATGGTGGACTGATCCACGTCGCTGTCCCCGGTGAGGACCACCGCGTCCGCCCCGATGCGTTCGCCGGGCCGGATGCGAACCAGGTCGCCGACCCGCAGGGCGGCGGCGGGGACCACCGTCGTGGTGCCGTCGGGGTCGAGCCGGGTCGCCTGTTGCGGGGCGAGGTCGAGCAGCGCCCGGACGGAGTCGGCGGTCCGGGCCTTGGCGAACGCCTCGAGCGCACCCGAGGTGGCGAAGATAACGATGAGCAGCGCCCCGTCGAAGACCTGCCCGATCGCGGCCGCCCCGATCGCGGCGACGATCATGAGCAGGTCCACGTCGAGGCTGCGCCCCCGCAGCGCCCGTAGCCCGGCGAGGGCCGGCTCCCACCCGCCCGTGACGTAGCCGGCCAGGTACAGGCTCCACCACACCGGCGCCGGGGCCCCGGCCAGCTGCGCCAGCCCGCCCGCGGCGAAGAGCACCGTGGCGGTCGTCGCCCAGCGGATCTCCGCCAGGGCCCACATGCGCGGGCCGAGGCGGCGCGGCCGGCCGGAGGCGAGCCCGGCCGGCGCCGTGGCGGGTGGTCGTGCCGACGTCAAGGTCACGAGCGACAACACTACCTGCGTAGGCATGCAGATAGCCAGGCAGATGAGCAGACGAATACGGAGGATGCGGTTACGCTGGTCGGGTGCACACCGAGCTGCCCGACTTCCGGATGCCGAACGACGAGCAGGTCCATCTCGCCGCCGAGGGGTTCCGGCTGCTCGCCGACCCCACCCGGATCAAGATCCTATGGGCCCTCCTGCAGGGCGAGTCGTCGGTGGCCTGCCTGGCCGAGCTCGTCGGCGCCGCCCCGACCGCGGTGAGCCAGCACCTGGCCAAGCTGCGGCTCGCCGGGCTGGTCCGGGGACGCCGGGAGGGCACGTTCGTGCACTACTCCGCCGCCGACGCCCATGTGCGCGCCCTGCTCGCCGAGGCGCTGTTCCACGCCGACCACGCCGACCGGAACCTGCCCGACCATCCCCGCGGCGACGCGGTGACCCACCAGCACACGGTTCCCGCGGTCGCGCCCGCCTGACCGCCTGCCGCCTGCCCGTCCGGCGTCCGGGCCGTGGGCCTAGGCGTTCTGCGGGGCCTCCGCACGGGCCGGTGCGGGCGCCGCGAACGAGGGGCCGAGCGACCTCAGCGCACCGGCGTAGAGCATCAGCATGCAGATCAGGCCGGCGGCGGAGCCGATGAGCAGGCCCCACGCGGCGCCGTGCAAGCCGCCCCGGCCGGCGCCGAGCGCGAGGCCGCCGAGGGAGACGACGGCGAAGACGACGTACTGCCCGAACAGCGCCCGGGCCTGGTGCATGCCGCGCAGCGCGGCGGTGAACGGCGCCTGCACCAGGTAGACCGCGCCCTGCAGAGCGATCGGCAGGGCCAGCGGGGCGGCCTCGGCGAACTTGTGGGTGTGCACCAGGACGTACGAGACCACCGGCCAGACGATGAGCACCATCAGCGCGCCGAGGACGGCGAAGGCGAGCGCCAGCCGGTGGGTCTGGCGGCGCAGGGCCGCGGCGGCGGCGGTGCCGCCGGGGCCGGGCTCGGCGGCCTCGGCGGCGTGGCGGGAGGCCCGCGGCGTGAGCAGGCTGCTGATCGCGGTGACCAGGTTCTGGACCGGCTGGAGCTGGACGGTCTGCACGAAGCGGAAGTTGCCCAGGTCGATCTTCGACAGGCGTCCGGCGACGGTGAAGCTGATGGCCAGGGTGTGGACCTGGGCGACGATGGCGGTGAGGGTGAACCAGCCGGAGAGGTGGCGGGTTTCGGCCAGCCAGGCCGCGGGGCTGCCCCGCCAGGGCAGGCGGCGCTCGCGCAGCAGGTAGACGGTCATGCCGGCGGTGGCGCCGAGGCCCCAGACGGTCAGCAGGGCGCCGGCGCTGCAGCGGTGGGTGGCGATCATGACGGCGACGAGGACGGCCTGGGTGCCGGCCCAGACGAGGTCGATGCCGAGGGCCTTGTCCGGGCGGCGGTCGGCGAGGTAGTCGCAGCGGGCGGTGTCGTGCAGCATGATCGGGACCATGAACGGGGCCAGCCGGACGAGCTCGCGCAGGTCGATCTGGCCGTGGCCGGGCCAGGCCGCCCAGAGCGCGACGAAGACGGCGGTGGTCACCACGCCCGAGCACAGTGCGGTGGCGAGACCGTTGCGGGCCAGGCGGACCCGGGGGTCGCCGTCGTAGCGGGACGCCAGGGCGAGCAGGACGTCGCCGACCACGGCGCGGTTGAGGTACATCGCGAGGTAACCCACGGCGAGGGCCAGCGCGAGCGCGCCGAAGTGCGCCTTCGACAGCAGGATGCCGCCCAGCAGCGTGTTCGCCGCGTTCGCCGCGGCGATCACCAGCTGGTCGAGCAGGCCGGCGCCGACGAAGCGGGACGCGCCACCCAGTCCGTGCGGGTGGCGCGTGCGTTCAGGCGTCCTGGGTACGGCCGGCATGCTCGACCAGACCCGGAAGCTGCCCGTCGTTGCGCGTCGCCGGCACCGTGACGGGACTCGGCGCGGCGAGCACCGGCTCGTCGTAGTGACGCTCGCCGCGGGCCGTGGTCAGCACCGCGCGGACGAGCAGCTGCAGGTCGAGCCGCACGCTCTGGTGCTCGATGTAGGCGAGGTCCTTCACCAGCCGCTCCTGCGGCGGCATGTGGAACTTCTCGATCTGGGCGATGCAGGCGATGCCGGGCCGCACCGTGTGCCGCTCGGCGTATCCGGGAACCGCCTCGAGGTGCTGGTTGACGAGCACGGTGCGCAGCGGCCGGGGCCCGACGAGGGCCATCGAGCCGCTGAGCACGTTGATCAGCTCGGGCAGCTCGTCGAGGTGCCAGCGGCGCAGCCAGCGCCCGACCCGCAGCGTGCGCGGGTCCCCCGCGGGCGACACGACGGGTCCGGTGAGCCGTTCGGCCCCGTACTGCATGCTGCGGAACTTGAACTGCCGGAACGTGCGTCCGCCGCGGCCCACGGAGTTCTTGGTGAAGAAGATCGGCCCCGGCTCCTCGAACCAGATGAGCAGTCCGATGATCGGCCACAGCGGCAGCGTGAGCGCGAGTCCGACGAGGGCGCCGACGACGTCCAGGACCCGCTTGCCCCGCGGCTCGCGGCGCACGGCCCAGGCGGTGTGGTGCCGCAGCACCGCGTGCTGCACCGCGGGCGACGGCGGCGCGTTGTCCTCCACGATCCCGGCGGTGGCGCCGCTGAGCACGATCCCGCCCGCGAACGACCCGGTGATGAGGATCATGGCGGCCCGCGCCGGCACGTCATGGCCCAGGCGCAGCCAGATCCACGGCGCGACGATCAGCGTCGCGGTGACGACGAAGGCGACGCGGCAGGCCCAGGCCCGGGCGGGCGGGGGAACCGAGGAGGTGAGCACGACGGCGGGCAGGCAGGCCAGGAACAGCGGGATGAGCAGCACCCAGTGTCTCACGGGTTGTCGTACCTCCGGGGAAAGCGGGCGGGCGCCGTCGTCGTCATCGGTATGCCTTCTCCTGCTCGGCCCACATCGTGAACAGCAGCAGGATCCAGATCTCGCGGGCGTGTTCGGCCACGCCGCTGAGGTGGCGCCCGACGATCTCGTCGACCGCGTCGAAGCGCAGATAGCCCTGCCGCCGCAGGACGTCGCGGGACAGGTAGTCGCCGACCAGCGGCCGGTAGACGCCGCGCAGCCAACGCGGCAGCGGGGCGTTGAAGCCCTTCTTGCCCATGGCGAGCGTCTGCGGCGGCAGCAGGCCGGCCATCGCCTGCCGCAGCAGCCACTTCGGTTGCCGGCCCGGCAGCTTCATGCGGCCCGGCAACGAGAAGGCGAACTCGAGCATCGGCGTGGCCAGCAGCGGCACCCGGACCTCCAACGAGTGCGCCATGCTCACGCGGTCGACCTTCGTCAGCACGTCGTCGGGCAGGTAGACGTGGGCGTCGGTGTACTGGAACCGGGTGAGCCGGTCGAATCCGGCCCCGGCGTCGTAGTGCGGCTCGTGCGTGTCGTAGGTGTCGCACAGCTCGGCGAGCACGTCCGGCTGCAGCAGCCGCGCCTTGTGCGCCTCCCGGAACACGACCCGCCACAGGTAGTGGCTGCGGCCGGGCTCCTCGACGGCGTTCTCGGCGAAGCGGCGCGCCTTGAAGTCGAAGCTCGCCCGCTCACTGGAGCGGGGCAGGTACCGCAGCAGGCCCGGCACGAGCCGGCCCGTCACCGCGCGCGGGAGGTGGCGGTAGTAGCGGGCGTACCGGTCGGCCTGGTAGGTGAGGTAGCCGGCGAAGAGCTCGTCGCCGCCGTCGCCGCTCAACGCCACGGTCACGTCCCGGCGGGCGAGGCGGCACAGGTAGTAGGTGGGCACCATCGACGGATCGGCGAAGGGCTCGTCGAAGGCCGGCAGGATGCCGTCCACGACGTCCTGCGCCGCCGGCTCGACCAGCAGCTCGGTGTGCTCGGTCCCGAACCTGTCCGCGACGAGGGCGGCCCCGTCCCGCTCGTCGTAGGACCGGTCGGCGAAGCCCACCGAGAACGTCTTCAGCTCGGCGTCGGGCTCGGCGCGCCGGGCGGCGGCGACGACGGTGGCGGAGTCCATGCCGCCGCTGAGGAAGAAGCCCAGCGGTACGTCGGCCGCCAGTTGCTGGCGGACGGTGCTGACCAGGAGCTCGCGCAGGATCCGTCCCGCACGGGCGACGGTGAGGTCCTGCCGCTGCGGCACGTCGGCGAGCGCCCAGTAGCGCCGCGAGGTGCAACGGCCGTCCTGCCATACGAGCGTCGTACCGGGTTCGAGCTTGCGGATCTCCCGGTACATCGTCCGCGGCGCGGGCACGTACATGAGCGACAGGTACGCGCTGAACGCCTGGAGGTCCGGTGTCCGCTCGGGCAGGGCGCACAGGACCGCCTTGATCTCCGACCCGAAGACGAGGCCGTCGGCGCGCTCGGCGTAGTGCAGCGGCTTCACGCCCACCCGGTCGCGGGACAGCACCAGGCGATGACGGGCACGGTCGTACAGGGCGATGGCGAACATGCCCTCCAGGTGCTCCGCGAAGCCGGTGCCGAACTCCTCGTACAGGTGCGGAATCACCTCGGCGTCGTTGCCGGATGCGAAGGTGTGGCCGCGCGCGGCGAGGTACTGCCGCAGTCTGCGGTGGTTGTAGATCTCACCGTTGAGCACCGCGACCACGGCGCCGTCCTCGGACCGCACCGGCTGCCGGCCGTGCAGCACGTCGATGACGGCCAGGCGCCGCACCGCCAGGCCGGCGGTGGGGGTGAGGAAGAACCCGTCCTCGTCGGGGCCCCGGTGCGCGAGGCTGCGGCACATGGCGCGCAGCCGGTCCTCGTCCACGGGACGCGTGTCGTCGGCCAGCACCATGCCGGCGATTCCGCACATGTATCCTCCGCCTCGGTCGGTCGATGAACTGGGGCGGGTGCGGTCAGACCGGTGCGGGCTCGACCGGCCGGTGCGAGGGCGCGGGCACGTAGGGTTCCCACAGCCCGGCCTTCTGCGCGGACAGCCGCACGAGGTAGCGGGGGCCGAGAATCAGGTAGCGCCGCCACAGCCGGCGCGGCTCGAGGACCAGCCGCAGCAGCCAGGCCAGGCCGTTGCGCTGCATCCAGCGCGGTGCGCAGCGCAGCCGGCCGGAGTGGTAGTCGAAGGCGGCCCCGACCGCCAGCAGCGGCATGGCGAGCAGCGGCCGCATCGCGTGGACGAACGACTCCTGCCGCGGGCAGCCGAGCCCGACCAGGACCACGCGGGCCCCCGACGCGTTGATCCGCTCGGCGATGCGGGCGTATTCGCCCGGCTCGGCGTCGCGGAACCGTGACGGCTCGGCGCCGGCGATGCGCAGGGCCGGCATGGTCCGGGTCAACACCTCGACCAGCCGGTCGACGGTGCGCTGGGTGGAACCGTAGAGGTAGACCGGCAGCCCCTCGTCGGCCGCGCGCCGCAGCACCCGCAGCGTCAGCTCCGGGCCGCTCACCCAGTCGCGCAGCCGAGCCTGGTGCAGCAGGTTCAGCGCCCACCGTACCGGCTGGCCGTCCGGGGCCACCACGTCGAAGGCATTGAGCCGGGCGTTGTGCCGCCGGTCCGACAAGCCCGTCATCACGCCGTGCACGGCCAGCGCCGTCAGGATGAACGGGCGCTGTTGCCGGGCGGCCGTGATCACCCTCGCGACGGCGGTGTCGTAGTCGATGACGTCGACCAGAACCCCCATGACGCTGCGTTTTCCCGCGTCGACGACCAACGATCTTCCTTCCCCTCGCCCCGCGACACGCGCCGGTCATCGGACCGGCTCGAGGCATCGAACGCCGGCCTCAACTGCGGGATGTCGAGCGCGCCTGTACCCGGCCGGTTCCCGGTAAACGCGGCGCGCCGGGCGGGCGGAGGTGACTTTGCGGGGTGTCCGGCAGTGCCACCTGCGCTATCACCTGCCGATACGTCGCCCGGCCCGGCCGGGGCCTCTTACGCTTGCGAGGTCACGCAGATGTCACGGCTCCCGGCGCGCCAGATTCGCGGCCGGCCCGGCTCGAGGACAGAGACGGTATGGGCGATCCAATTCCTGATGCAGGCGCCGGTGACGGCCGACGGGCCCGTGGGCGGGCGGTGGTGCGGGCCAGCGTCCCGCCACCCGAGACGGCCGCCATCCGGGCCGCGGACCCGCCGCGTCCACAGCGTCCACAGCGTCCGCGGAGGCCTCGGCGGCCTCGGCGCTGGGCCCGTGTGCTCGTCCTCCTCGGCGTGCTGCTCGTGCTGGTCAGCGCCGCCGCCCTCGCCGGCTCCCGGGCGCTGCTGAGCCGCTACACCGCCTCGATCGGCCAGGAGAACCTGCTCGGCGACGCGGCGGACCCGCACGTCAGCATCGACGGGCCGATCAACCTGCTGCTGGTCGGCATCGACCAGCGCATCGATCAACGCGACGACAGCCCGGACGTCGACCACAACGCCGACTCGATCATGATCGTGCACATTCCGGCGAGCCACGACGCCGCCTACCTGGTCTCGGTGCCCAGGGACTCGTACGTGTCGATCCCGCCCTATCCGAGGAGCGGGTTCGACGGCGGCCACGCCAAGATCAACGCGGCGTTCCCCAGCGGCTACGGCAACGGCGCCGGCCGGGCGGGCGGGTTCGGGCTGCTCGCATTGACGATCAAGCAGCTGACCGGGATCTCCTTCAACGGCGGCGCGATCGTCGACTTCGCCGGGTTCAAGTCGCTGGTGGCGGCCCTCGGTGGGGTGGACATGTGCGTGGACGAGCGGACCGTCTCGGTCCACATCGGCCACGATGCCCATGGCCGGTACCAGATGCCATATGCGATGACCGATGACGGGCCGGTTGCCGTTGCGGGGGTCACCCCGCAGGTGTACCAGCCCGGCTGCCAGCATCTGGCCGACTGGCAGGCCCTGGACTACGTGCGCCAGCGCGAGCTGCTCCCGGACGGCGACTACGGGCGGCAGCGCCACCAGCAGCAGTTCATCAAGGCCGTCCTGAAACAGGCCACCAGCAGCGGCGTGCTCACCAGCCCCGGCAAATTGGACCAGGTGCTGCGCGCCGCCGGCCAGGCGCTGACCTTCGACAGCGGCGGGATCTCCGTCGCCGACTGGATCTTCACGCTGCGCGACATCCGCTCCGGCGCCCTGACCATGCTGAAGACCAACGGTGGCACCTTCAACTCCGAGGTCATCAACGGCCAGGACACCGAGATTCTCAGCGACACCAGCCTGCAGCTGTTCAGCGCCGTGCGCGAGGACACCGTGCCGGCATTCGTCGCCGCCCACCCCGACTGGGTGGCCGGCGACGCCGCATAGGGCCGGGGCCGACCGGCACCCGCGGGAAATCGGCTTGATGCATCCGGCCGGGGCTGGCAGCGTGCCATCCCGTGCCGAAGGCAGCCGCCGCTTCCGGCGGGCCCCTCCGGTCGCCGGCCTTCCGGTGGTACTCCGCCGGCCTCACGATCTGCATGGCCGGCAGCTTCATGTCGCCGGTCGCCCTGGCCTTCGCAGTCCTCGAGATCACCGGCAGCGCGGCCTGGCTGTCCACGGTCACCGCCACCGCCTTGGTGGCGACGGTCGCGACGATGCTCGTCGGCGGCGGCGTCGCCGACCGCTACCGCCGCGACGCCGTGCTGCGCCTCACCGGTCTCGGCGCCGGCGTCACCCAGGCCGGCGTCGCGGCCCTGCTCCTGACCCATCAGCACCCGGCGCTGCTGCTGCCGCTGGCCGCCTGCAACGGCGTGTTCCAGGGGCTGACGACACCCGCGCTGCGCGGCATCGTGTCGAACCTCGCAGCCGGGCGCGATCTGCAGACGGCCAGCTCCCTGCTGGCCTCGGCCCGCAACGTCACTCGAATCCTCGGCCCGGCCGCCGCCGGCCTGCTGACCGCCTCGGTCGGCGGCGGCTGGGCGATCGCCGCGGACGCCGCCTCCTTCCTGCTGGCGGCCGCCTGCTTCTCCCGGATCTCGCTGCCCGCGCCGGCACCGCGCGGCGAGGACAGCCCCACGATGCTCGCCGACATGGTGGAAGGCTGGCGATACTTCAAGTCCCGGCCGTGGATCTGGTCGGTGACGCTGGCCTTCGCCGTGTTCAACGCGGCCAACCGGGGCGTCTGGCAGATCCTCGGCCCGGTCATCGCACACGACACCATCGGCGCCGCGGGCTGGGGCCTGGTGCTGAGCGCCCAGGGTGTCGGGGCGCTGCTTGCCAGCGTGGCGCTGGTGAAGGTGCGGCTGATGCGGCGGCCGATGATGCCGGCTCTGTTCGCCATGGCGCTGGCCACCCTCCCGCTCGTGCTGCTGGGCGCCGGCGCCGACGTGGTCTGGCTGGCCGCGGCGTCGCTGTTGACCGGGGTGGCCGTCGAGTTCTTCACCGTCGTGTGGGAAACCGTCAACTACACCAACATTCCCGAGCGTCTCCTGTCCCGGGTCGGCGCTCACGACGAGTTCTGGTCGACGGTGTCGCTGCCCGTCGGCCAGATGTCCGCGCCGGTCCTCGCGGCGGCGTTCGGGGCGGCGACGGTGGCCGCCACCGGGGGCGGGGTCGCGGCGGCGGCGATGCTCCTGGTCTCGCTCGTGCCGTCACTGCGCCGGATCGAGATCAAGCACGATGACGTCTGAGCGGCCGCGTGGAACAGGCCGCCCTGACCCGATGACGAGCGCCGTGCCCGCGCCGGTGCCGACCAGGGCGCCGGCGGGCTAGGACTGGAAGTGGCGCCGCGACGCCGGCAGCGCGAGCAGCCCGGCGCAGACGACGGTCACGGCCAGGAACACCAGCGACGCCGACTCGTCGAAGGCGATGAGCTTGAGCAGGCTGAAGGCGGTTTGCGCCGCGAGCAGGGCCAGCGCCGTGCGCAGCGCCCACGCGGGGCCGCGGCCGAGGCGCAGCGCCGTGACGATGCAGCCGAGCGCCATGACGGGCGCCCAGACGACGGCGATGTAGTCCTTGCCGGCGAGCGGCGTGATGATCGAGAAGACGATCGTCGCGACGAGCTGGAACGCTCCGAGCGGCAGCAGCAGCAGGAGCTGGGCGCCGCGAACGGCGATCGGCACCCGCCGCCGCACGGTGGTCGTCACTTCGGTGGTGGTCGTGGTCATGGGTGGCTCCGGTTCTGGTCGGTGTTCGTCGACGTCGATCGTGCGGCCGGGCGGTGCCCTCGCTCATCGACCCACGGGCGGAACCGCGGCTGATCCGGTGGGCCGAGCACGAGCTCAGCCCCTGGGCTGATGACACGCCACGCGCGCAGCGCCTACCGTGGCCGCGTGTCACCTTGGCGGCGGTTCGTGCGGCTCGGGACCACGGACAGGGTGGTCGCGGCACTGCTGGCGGCCGTCGCGCTGGCGCAGGTCCTCGTGTTCCTGCCGATCGCCCCCGCCCCCATCGGCGCGCTCGTGGCCCTCGGCTCGACCGCGCCGATCGCCTGGCGCCGCACCCATCCGGTCGCGGCCGCGCTCGTCGGCTCGGCCGTCTGGCTGGTCCCGGCCGACGGCTTCCTGCTGGTCGGCTACCTCGCCGCGGTGCTGCTGTTCTACGCGGTGACCGCATACGTGCACGACCGGCACCTGGCGGCCGCGACGGTCCTCATCGGGACCATCTTCGGCATCGCCGGCTCCGCCATGCAGCGGGTGATCGCCGGGGAATACGTCGGCGCCGTCCTCGTCGTCCTGGCGCCGGCCGCGGTCGGGGTGCTGGTGCGCCGTCAGCGGGGACGCAACCGCCGGCTGGAGGAGCTGACCCGGCATCTGGAACAGGAGCGTGACCGGCGCGAGCGGTCGGCGGTCGCGGACGAGCGCGCCCGCATCGCCCGGGAGCTGCACGATCTGGTCGCCCACGCGGTGAGCGTCATCGCGGTGCAGGCCGACGCGGCGGAGGCGGCGCTCGAATACGATCCTGTGCTCGCGAAGCGCCCGATCGCCGTGATCCGCGGCTGCGCCGTCGAGGCGCTCGCCGAGATGCGCCGGCTGCTCGGGGTGCTGCGCGCCGACGCCGGCGACCCGGACCGGGAGCCGCTGCCGGGCCTGGCCGAGCTGCCCGCGCTCGTGGACCGGGCCCGGGACGGCGGCCAGGCGGTGGATCTGGCCGTGGACGGCGCACCGCTGCCGCTGCCGCCGAGTCTCGACCTGTCCGCGTATCGCATCGTGCAGGAGGCGTTGACCAACGCGACCAAGCACGCCCCGGGCGCACCCGTCACGGTGGGTCTGCACTGGTTGCCCGACGCGCTGCGGATCGAGGTCTGCGACCGGGGTCCCGGCGCCCAGGGGCCGCCCTCGCCCGACGCGCACGGCCTGGTCGGCATGCGCGAGCGGGTGCGGATTCACGGCGGCAGCCTGAAGGCGGGCAACGCCGCGGACGGTGGGTTCGCCATCCGCGCGCTGCTGCCGATCGAGGCGGCATGACGCGCGTCCTCATCGCCGACGACCAGGACCTCGTCCGCTCCGGTCTCCGCTTCGTGCTCGAGGTGGCCGGTCTGGCGGTGGTCGGCGAGGCCGTGGACGGCGCCGAGGCGTTCGCGCAGGCGGAGCGCCTGCGGCCGGACGTGGTCCTGATGGACGTCCGGATGCCCGGGACCGACGGCATCGCGGCGACGCAGCGAATCGTCGATGCCGGCCTGGACACGAGGGTCCTCATCCTGACGACGTTCGACCTGGACGAGCACGTCTTCGCGGCCCTCCGGGCGGGCGCCAGCGGCTTCCTGCTCAAGGACGTCGGCCGGCAGCAGCTGGTGGAGGCGGTGCGGGTCGTGGCGGCCGGCGACGCCCTGTTCGCCCCGACCGTGCTGCGCCGCCTGGTGAGCCACTACGTCAACCGCCCACCGGCTCCGCCGCCGGTCGCCGCCCTCGCCGAGCTGACGCCCCGCGAACGCGAGATCCTCCAGCTCATCGGCTGCGGCCGGTCGAACACGGACATCGCCGCGGAGCTGGTGATCTCGATGGCCACGGTGAAGACCCACGTCCGGCACCTGTTGCAGAAGCTCGCCCTCCGCGACCGGGCCCAGGCGGTCGTCCTCGCCTACGAGACCGGCCTGGTCTCCCCCGGCTCCGCCCCGTTCCACCCGACCGCGTGACGACGACTCGCGCGCCCCTGCGCAGGGCGTGCGGTCCGCGAAGGACGGCGCACGAAAGGTCGGTCAGGCGGCGAAGGCGTGGACGTAGGCGAGGGCGGCGTTCAACGACGCCCGCATCGGTTCGGCGGTGCGCAGGGTCTGGCTCAGGAGGCTGCCGCCCTGCAGGGCCGCGAGCAGCGCCATCGACAGCTCGTCGAGGTCGGCGTCCGGCCGCAGGTCACCGCGTTCGCGCATGGCCTGCAGGCCGTCGTGCAGCAGTGACTGCCACCGCTGGAAGGCGTTGCACAGGTCCTCGCGCGTCTGCATGTCGGCGGGGGCCAGCTCGCCCGCCAGCGAGGTCAGTGTGCACTCGCCGCGGCCGTTGTTGTGCTCCTGGTGTTCGGTCGCGGCGTCGGCCCAGGCCCGCAGGGCGTCGAAGCTGTCCAGGGCGCCCATGATCGGCCGGCCGGGGACGAGCGGCGCCTCGGCCTGGCGGGTGATGACCGCCCGGATCAGGGCCTGCTTGCTGTCGAAGTAGTGGTAGAGCTGCGACCCGCTGACGCCGGCCGCCTTGCGCACGTCCTCCGTGCTGGTGCCGGCCACGCCCCGCTGGGCGATGAGCTCGGTCGCCGCCTCGAGGATGCGTTCCCTGGTCGCCTGCCCTTTGCGGGTCAATGTCACGCCTCCAGCCTAGCCGACTGGGTTGCACAACCCAAAAAGACGCGCTAGAAATTGGGTTCATCAACCCAGAAAGGGGTCGACATGCCTGCTCTCACAGGGAAGATCGCGCTGGTGACCGGGGCCACGGCGGGTATCGGCCGAGCCGTCGCGCTGCGGCTCGCCGAACACGGAGCCGAGGTCGTGGTGCACGGGCGGGACGCGCGCCGCGGGGCCGAGCTGGTCTCCGCGATCGCCGATCGGGGCGGCCGGGCGCGGTTCGTCGCCGCCGATCTCGCGAACGCCGAGGACGTCGAGCGGCTGGCGGCCGACGCCAGCGAGGTGGACATCCTGGTGAACAACGCCGGGGTGTACGAGTTCACCTCGACCCCCGACACGAGCGCCGACAGCTTCGACCGGCACCTGGCGGTCAACACCCGGGCGCCGTTCCAGCTGGTCGCGGCGTTGGCGCCGGGCATGGCCAAACGCGGCCACGGGGCGATCGTCAACGTCAGCTCGACCGCCGCCGGCTCGGTCGCGCCGGTCGGGGCCGCCTACGGCGCGTCGAAGGCGGCATTGGAGACGCTGACCCGGTACTGGGCCACCGAGTTCGGCGGCGCCGGCATCCGGGTCAACGGGATCGCGTCGGGGCCGGTGCGCACCCCGGGGACGCAACCGCTGCTGGCCGCCCACCCCGACGCGATGAACCAGGTGAACGCGCGCGGCCGGATCGGCGAACCGGAGGAGATCGCGGACGTCGTGCTGTTCCTGGTCCAGGAGCGCAGCAGCTACGTGAACGGGGCCGTGGTGAGCGTGCACGGCGGGGAGCGCAGCCTGCTGCCGGGCTGAGCGGGGTGCGGTGATCGCCGCGTTCGACGGTCACCGCACCCGGGGCCCGAGCCGGTCAGGCGTAGGTCTCGAACTCGGCGACCTTGGGCGTCCCCGACGCGCCGGTGATCCTGAACGTGATCTTCTTCAGGGACGTCGGCGTGAAGCTGATGACGCCCACGCCGCTGCCGGACTTCAGCACGGCGCCGGTGTCGGCGTTGAGCACCTGCCAGGAGCCGATGGTCCCGGCGGAGCCGGACGCCTCGCGGATGTTGATCCGCGACACCGACTTGGCGGAGCTCCACTTGACGGAGATGTCGCCGGTCGTGCCCGACGGCGACCAGGAGGTGCTGAGGCTGCCGTCGATGACGTCGCCGTAGCTCGTCCCGCTCGCCTTGCTGGAGCCGTCCGCGCCGGCGCCGATGCTGAGGTTGGTGCCCGACGGCTGGGACTGCGTGGGGGTCGGGCCGGCGGTCCGCGTCGGGCTGGCGGTGGCGGTCGGCCCCGGCGTGGTGGCGGTCGGTGTCGTCACCGTGCAGGAGCCGCTGGACACGTGCAGGCCCTTGTTGGCCCCGGCGGTCTGCGTGACGACGGTCGGCACGCAGCCGGCGGCGTCGAGACTGTACGCGTAGGGGATGCTGATGCTCGTGTTCGACTGCACGTTCGGGCCCGCCGGGTGGTTCTCGGTGCCGGGGCTGGTCCAGGTGACGTTGTCGAAGACGTTGCCCGCGACCTGCCAGCCGCCCATCAGGTCGGTGTAGAACGTGCCCAGGACGTCCTGGGAGTTCTTGAAGTAGTTGTTCTCGACCTTGGCCTTGCCACCGTCGCGCGGGTTGATGCCGGACTTGTTCAGGCTCACGTAGTAGTTGTTGTAGATGTGCGCGGTGGCCGCGCGCAGCAGGGGCGTGCGGGAGTCGATGTTCTCGTACAGGTTGTGGTGGAACGTCACCGGCCCGTTGCCCGTGTCGCTGTCACTGGACCCGATCAGCCCGCCCCGGCCCGAGTTGCGCAGCGTGTTGTACGAGACGGTCACGTAGTTCGTGCCCGCCTTCATGTCGATGAGCGAGTCGTAGCCCTGGTCCTCGCCGCCCGAGGCCAGCAGGCTGTTGTGGTCCACCCAGACGTTGTGGACGCTGCTCTCCATGCCGATGGCGTCGCCACCGTTCGAGGTGGGCGAGCCCGACTTCTTCACGTTCTGCACGGTCACGTTCTGGATGATGATGTTGCTGGACTCGCGGATGTGGATGCCGATCTGGTCGAAGAGCGCTCCGGCGCCGACCCCGACGATCGTGACGTTGCTGATCTGCTTGAGCTCGATGACCCCGGCGGCGGTGTTGCAGCTGTCGCCAGAAACCTTGGCGGTGTTCCCGACGGTGATCGTGCCCTCGACCTGGATGATGATCGGGGTGCTGCTCGACGCCCGGCTGCACAGCGCGGTGTGGATCGCGGTCCCGGTGGTGGCCCGGACCGTCTGGCCGCCCGCGCCGCCGGTGGTGCCGCCGTTCTGGGTCGCGTACCCGGTGACGCCACCGGTGGCCGCCGATGCCTGCGGCACCACCAGGGCCACGCCGATCGCCATGGCGGCGCCGGCCGCACCGACCGCCAGGAGCCGCAACGCGACTGGTCGTCTCATGCTTGCTCACCTTCGTCTCATTCGATGGGGTGTCGCTACTCCCGCGGCCGTCAGGAAAGCGCATTCCTCATCAAACTGGCGCCCGGCCGGGCAGAAGTCAATGGATCGGCGTGTGCAGGATTGTTGCAGCGGATGATTGATGAGCATGAACGTTCGCGGGCGAAGCCGGGCCGCCGGCGCGGGGTCAGCCGACGCTCGGCTCCCGCTCGGCGGCGGTCTCCGCGGCCCGTTCACCGGCGGTGTATGTCCGCCGCGCTCAGCACGAACGTGCCGCGCCGGTTCGGCGTCAGGTGCGAGGCGGGTGCGGGTAGCGGCGCGGGAGGTGAGGGCGGTGGTGGGCGTGGTGGTGGGCCTCCACCAGCCGGGAGGAGGCGAGGGCGTAGACGCCCACGGTCATCAGCGCCAGCGCGGCGATCTCGACGACCACGGTGACCGGTGTGATCCGCATCGTGCCCTGCAGCACCCCGACGCCGATGGCCACGCCGGCGAGCGGCTCGGCGGCGGCCACGGGCGGATAGGAGACCGGCAGCGGGGCCAGCTTGAACGCGCTCTGGGCCAGCAGGATGCCGATGACGGCGATGACGACGACGGCATATGGCGTCCAGTCCACCAGCATCGGCAGCAGCCCGCGCTCGAAGAGCCGGTGCGCCGCCGCGCTCGTCAGCGCCGCCTGCAGACCGAAGAGCATGCCCGCACCCAGGCCCAGCACCGCCGCCTCGTGGTGCGGGCGCATCCGCCGGGCCAGCGACACCAGCCCGGCCGTGATCGCGCCGATCGACGCGGCGGCCAGCGCCCACTGCCACACCGGCGCGTCCGGCCGCCCCGGGCCGGGCCGGGCGACGATCAGGAACACGATCACGCCGACGACCACCGCGCCCGCGCCGGACCACTCCCGCCACCCGACCCGGTACCGGCTCCACACGGCCGCGACGCCCATCGCGAACAGCACCGCCATCACGCTCAGCGGCTCCACCTCGACGACGCTGCCCAGGCCGAGCGCGGCGCCGCTGAGCACGTTGCCGACCACCGACGTGGCGATGCCGGCCAGCCACAGCCTCTGATGGAGCAGGTAGCCCAGCAGCCGCCAGTGCAGCACCGCGCCGGACGGCGCCCGGGCCGCCGAACGTTGCTGCACCGCGTTGCCGATCCCCACGAACGCCGCTGCGGACAAGGCCAGCGCGTACACCATGGCGTCCGGCCTACCCGCTGTTCCGCCCCCGGACACCAGCCGATGCCCCGCAGCCTCGGCGACCGACCCGGCGTGCCGGGGTGAGCCCGACGAACGCGTTCGTTGCGAACCCGTTCGTTTGCCTGTACGGTCGTGACGAACACGTTCGTCAGATACATGTTCGCGAGCGACGTCACCTTCGGGGGGCAGCCCCATGCAGCCGGGGCAGGCAGGCCCGTGAGCGCCGGGGACAGACCGCGACATGAAGCCGGAGGAGGGCGGACAGCCCGTGCAGGAGGCAGGCAACCCATGAAGACAGCCCTCATCAACGCGCGGATCTTCGACGGGCACACGGTGCTCGGCGCCACGACAGTGCTCCTCGACGGCCCGGTGATCGCCGCGGTGGGCGGCGAGACGCCCGCGGACGTCGAGGTGATCGACGCGGCCGGGGCGACGCTGCTGCCCGGACTCATCGACGCGCACGTCCACACCAACGCCGCGAGCCTGGCGCTCGCCCTGCGGTTCGGGGTGACGACCGAGCTGGAGATGCAGGGCACCAACACGCGCCCCAACCGGGCCGGCATCGCCGACGACGACACCGTGGCCGACGTGCGCTCGGCCGGGTTCGGGATCACGCCGCCCGGCGGGCACCCCAGCGAGCTGTTTCCCCCGGGCTTCCGGCCCGGACCGCCCGCCGGCTCGGCACCGCCGCCGGTGATGCCGTTCTCGACCACGCCGGAGGAGGCGGCCGCGTTCATCCCGAGGCTCGTCGAGACGGGCTCGGACTACATCAAGTTCATGGTCGACGACGGCAGCGTCGAGGGCCATCCCGGCCTGCCCATGCTGGACCAGGCGACGCTCGACGCCGGCGTGGCCGCGGCGAAGCGGCACGGCATGCTCACCGTCGCGCACGCGCTCACCCTCGACGCCACCCGCATGTCGATCGGGGCGGGTATCGGCGGGCTGGTGCACCTGTTCATGGACGGGCCCCACACCGACGAGATCATCGCGTTCATCGCCGCCTCGGGCGCGTTCGTGGTGCCGTGCGTGGTCGTCAACGCCTCGATGATGGGCATCACCGGCGCCGCGCTCGCCGACGACCCCCGCGTCGCCGCCCGGCTGCCGGAGGACTGGATGGCGACCCTGCGCTCGAGCTTCGGCCGCTACCCGCAGGGCCGCATCGGCGACGTCCTCGCCTCGGTGAAGGCGCTGCACGACGCCGGCGTCGACATCCTCGTCGGCACCGACGCCGCGTTCCCCGTGCCCTTCCTGGGCGGCCTCGCCCACGGCGCCAGCGTGCACCACGAGCTGCAGTACCTCGTCGAGGCCGGCCTCCGCCCCGTCGAGGCGCTGCGGGCCGCCACCAGCACCCCGGCCCGGCGGTTCGGACTGACCGACCGGGGCCGCATCGCCGCGGGGCTGCGCGCCGACCTGCTGCTCGTCGACGGCGACCCGACCACCACCATCACCGACACCCTCAACACCCGGGCCGTCTGGCGACGGGGCACCCGGCTGCACCAGGAGCACGTCGCGGCGCGGGCGGCGCGCCGGTAACCCCGACTAAAATGGCCTCGAACGCGCTCGCCCGCCGGACTCGCGATCACGCCCGGGCCGTCGCGTTCGCTTCGCATCGTGGGTCCGAGACAGCGGCGTTCGAGCCGCACGTCACCATCGGAGGCTGCCGTGCGTGGTGGGCTGGTTCTTCGCTTCGCCGTGGGTTACGCGGTGGTCGTCATCGTCGGCTCCATATTCGGCGCCCTGCTCGTCTCGATGCTGCAGCACCGCGAGGCGGACCGGATCGCGGCGCGCTCCGCGGCGCTGCTCGCGGCCGAGGACGAGGCCGAACAGCGCGTCCTCGACCTCGACCGGACCGAGCGGGGCTACCTCGTGACGAGGGACCCGGCGTTGCTCACGGCCTGGCAGCGGGAGCGGGCCCGGCTGATCAGCACGGACGCACGGTTGCGGCGGCTGGCCCATACGCCGGACCAGGCTCGCCAAGCCCGCGCGATCACCCGGGTCAGCCAGTCGTACCTCGACGACTCCGCGGTGCCGGCGCTCGAGGCGGCCCGGCGCGGCGACCCGGCCGCGCGCAGCCCGGCGACGCTGCGGGAGGACGAGCGCAGGGTCGCCGAACTGCGGGACCGGCTCGACCGGCTGACCGCGAGCGAGCGGCAGTTCCTGGCCGAGCACGACCGCCTGCTCCGGGCGCGGGCCGGCCGGGCGATGACGGCGGGCGCCTTCGGCGTGGCGGGTGCGGCCTTGCTCGGCTGCGCCGTCGTCGGGTACGCCGACCGGGCCGTCGCCCGGCCGGTTCGCCGGGCCGCTGCCATGGTCGGCCATCTCGCGCGCGGCGACCTGGACTGCCGCGTGCCCGAGACCGGCGCGGGTGAGGTCCGCGACCTCGCGCGCTCGTGCAACCTGCTGGGCGACGCCCTCCAGCGGCGTGTGCGGCACCTGGCGCGCGCCGCCCGGGAACAGGCCGCGGCACGGCGCATCGCGACCCGGGCGGCGGGCGGTGCCCCTCCGGCCGCGGTCCTGGACGCCGCCGGCGAGAACCTGGAGTGGCTCATCGGCAGCAACGGCGCGCACGTCATGCGCTACGAGGACGACGGCACGGCGACCGTGGTCGGCGCGTGGCGGTCCGCCGCCCCCGGCATCCCGGTCGGCGCGCGGCTGCCCCTGGACGGCCGCAGCGTCACGGCGACGGTCCGGCGGACCGGCCGGCCCGCGCGCATGGACAGCCTCGCCTCCGCCCCCGGCGCGATCGCCGCTCAGCTGCGCCGGTGCCACGTGCGCGGGACGGTCGCGGCCCCGATCCTCGTCGAGGGGCGGGTCTGGGGAGCCGTGAACGCCACCGTGGCCGGCGAGCGGCCGCTGGCGCCGGCCGCGGAGGCGCGACTGACCGACTGCGCCGAGCTCATCGCCACCGCCGTCGCCAACGCCCGGGCGCGCCGCGACCTGGCCGCCTCGCGGTTTCGGGTCGTGGTCGCCGCCGACCGGGACCGGCGCCGGATCGAACGCGACCTGCACCACGGCATCCAGCAGCTGCTCGCGATCGGCATCCGGGCGGGCGACGCGGTGTCGAGCGTCCCGCCGGACCTGCCGGAGCTGCGGCGGCGCCTGTCCGAGGTACCGCACGGGCTGAACGCGGTGCTCGACGACCTGCGGGAGGTCTCCCGCGACATCTACCCCACGATGCTGTCCGACCGCGGGCTGCGCCCGGCGCTCAAGGCCCTGGCCCGGCGTTCGGACGTCCCGGTCGAGATCCACGCGGGCCTCGACCGCCGCCTCCCCGAGCCGATCGAGACGGCGGCGTACCACGTCGCCGCGGAGGCGCTGGCGAACACCGCCAGGCACGCGCGGGCCTCGCACGCCCGGCTGGAGGTGACGGTGCGCGAGGACCGGCTCCGCCTCGCCGTGCGCGACGACGGTGCCGGCGGCGCCGACCCGGTGCACGGCAACGGCCTGCTCGGGCTGACCGACCGGGTGCACGCGCTGGGCGGGAGCTTCTCGATCAGCAGCCCGCCCGGGCAGGGCACCACCCTGGAGGCGGACCTGCCCCTCGAGCTCACCCCCGGCGCCAGCACTCCCCCGGGCGCGCCCGCCGCCTGGTGAGACCGCGCCGGCCGGTGAACCTACGACAGCTGATACTCCGACAGCTGGTACTCGCCGCCGCACGCCTCGGCCAGCGCCGAGCCGAACAGGGCCGCGGGGGTGTACGCGCCCGGCCTGCCCTCGCCGTCGAGCAGGCGGCGGACGACCTCGGCCGGCACCGCGCCGGTCCAGGCCTGCGCCTCGCCGACGCGCAGCCATCCCTCGCGGCGGCTGCCGTCGGGCCATTCGACGACGGCGTGGCCCCAGGAGTGCTCGCGCGGCTTCGGCCGGGCCGTGGACCGCACCGCGGCCAGCCGCCGCCGCGCGAACGATCGCACGGGTCCGAGGTTCAGCAGGGCCGCGGCCGCGGGCAGGACGGCGCGCACGACGGGCGCGGCTGGGGCCTCGCTCGACGCGCTGAGCACGTCGGCGGCGCCGCTGGCCCGCTGGGCGGCCATGAGCTCGCCGAGCGGCATGCCGGCGGTGGTGACCACCGAGCCGTCGGGCAGCGTGAGGCGGATCGGGTCGGCGGCCAGCCGGGCGGGGGCGAGCCGGCCGCCGCGGTAGCGGCGGCTCTGGTACCGGCCGCCGCCCGCGACCCCCGGCAGCCCCTCGACGATGGTGCCCGCGAGGGCGTCGCCGAGCACACCCTCCTCGGTGGCCAGGGAGGGCACCATGTCGACCCGGACGCGGCTCGCGGTGGGCCGTCCCTCGCAGAGCTTCACCACGACGCTCTCGGTCGCGGTGACGCCGAACCCGGCGCCGGTGACGGCGGTGCGCCCGGCGGTGGCGAACGCTTGGTCCTGGCCGAGGGTCGCCGAGACGGCGGCGAGGTCGTTGGCGAGGTCGAGGTAGTGGCTCGCCGGCAGGCAGGCCCGCAGCAGCGGCGCGGCCGTCTCGGTGAACGGGCCGATGGTGTTGACGACCACGGCCGGGCGGTCCCGGCGGATCGCGTCCGCCGTCTCCGCGACCGACCCGGCCACGAGCGTCGGCAGTCCGTCGCCGGCCGCCTCGAGCCGCCCGGCGTCCCGCCCCACGAGCACCGGCCGGATGCCCCGGCCGAGCAGTTCGGCGGCGATCGCCCGCGCGCTGCGGCCGGTGCCGCCGAGAATCCATACATCGTGCATGACACAGCTCCGCCCAGGTGCGGCGAGCATCCCGATGACGACACGCCGTGTCATCACCATAGCGTCAATGACACGACATGTCATCACGGCTAGACTTCCGTCATGGCACGATGGCAACCCGACGCTCGCGAGCGGCTGCGGCAGGCAGCCCTCGAGCTCTTCGCCGAGCAGGGCTTCGCCGCGACCACGGTGCCGGCGATCACTGCCCGGGCGGGCCTGACGACGCGCACGTTCTTCCGCCACTTCACGGACAAGCGCGAGGTGCTCTTCGCCGACGAGTCCGCGATCCCGGCGTTCGCCGAGCAGCTCATGACCGACGCCCCGGCGACCGCCGAGCCGCTGCCGACACTCCTCGCGGGCCTGCGCACCGTCGCCGAGACCCACTTCGAGGGCCGCAAGGCCGCGCTGCGCCAGCGCCGGGCCATCGTCGCGTCCGACCCCGGGCTCCGCGAGCGCGACCTGCACAAGCGGGCCGCGCTCGCCGAGGTGGTCCGGGAGGGATTCCGCGCCCGCGGCCTCGAGCCGGCCCGGGCCGCACTGCTCGCCGAGACCTCGGTCACCCTGATGTACGTGTCGGTGACCGAGTGGCTCGACGCCGATGACGACCGCAGGCTCGTCGACATCATCGAAACGGCGCTGGAGACCTTGCGCGCGGAGCTTCGGCCGTAGCTCAGCGTTGCAGGGTCAGCACGCCCGGGCGGTAGGGCAGCAGGCCGTAGTCGCCGCCGGAGCTCGGGGACCGGCCCTGGTACAGCAGCTGCAGGTTGCACGGGTCGATCGTCTTGGTCTGATCGGGGTTGGTCCGCACCAAATCACCGTGGCTGATGTCGTTGGTCCACGTCGCACCGCTGTTGGCCTTGCCCGCGAACGGGTTGCTCTCACTGGCCGCCTGCGGCGTCCACGACCCACCCAGACTCGTCGCGGTGAACGACCGGAAGTAACGCCCCTGACCACCGATCGCCTCGACAAGCATCAGGTACTGGTTCTGCCCCTGCACCTTGTAGACCTCGACCCCCTCGAACAGGTTGTTGGTCGAGTCACTCATCACCTGCGTGTAACTGGAACCGAAACTGCCCGGGAAGTTCCCGATCGGCATGCTCGCCCGGTAGATCTTGCCGTTGTCACCGGCGAAGAACAGATACATGTTCGAACCGTCACCGATGATCGTCTGATCGATCGGACCCGTCCCAGAACCCGAAATACTCCCCGTGAACAGCGTCTGCTGCGCCGACCAGCCATTCGGATTGGACGGATCACTCGACGTCCGGTACGAAAACGCCGTCCCACCCCACTGATACGTCAGCACCCAGACGTTCTTCGGCGCGAAGTAGAACAACGTCGGCGCGACCGCACTGAAACTCATCCGGTTCTGACTCGCCGAACCCATGTCCGACCAGTTCGTGAACAAACCGAAGTTCATCGACCCCCACGACGAACCCGTGTCATGCGTCGTGGCATACACCAGATGCTTCCCGTTGTAGACCACATTCGTGAAGTCCTTCAACGACACCCAACCATTCGCCGGACTCGCCAGCGCACCCGTCGACGACCACCGGTACGACGACGGCAGCGCGCACGTCGGCGCGGAGGCGCTGGGGCTGCTCGACGGGGAACGAGACGGGGAACTGGAGGGTGAAGTAGACGGGGAACGAGACGGGGTGCTGGACGGGGTGCCCGTCGGGGTGGTGGTCGCGCCGTTGCAGGCGACGCCGTTGAGCGCGAAGCCGGTGGGCACCGGGTTCGAGCCGCTCCACGAGCCGTTGAAACCGAAGGCGACGTTGGCGCCGGTGGGAATGCTGCCGTTGTACGTCGCGTTGTCGACCGCGACCTGGGCGCCGGACTGGGTGACCGTGCCGCCCCAGAGCTGGGTGACGGTCTGGCCGGCACCGAACGACCAGGTGAGCCGCCAGCCGTTGACGGCGTCGCCGTAGTTGGTGACGGTGACGTTGGCGGTGAAACCGTCCGGCCAGGAGCTGGCGACGGTGTAGTCGACACGGCAGCCGGCGGCCGCCTGGGCGGGGTTCGCGGTGAGCACCGCGACGGCCCCGGCGACGGCGAGTCCGGCCGCCGACGCGGCGGCCACCACCCTAGGGAACTGCATCAGATCCTCCGTGGGCGACAGGTACGAAACGAATTTCGCGAATGTTATCGCTCACATGCCTGCCGCCCGGAAGCCCCGGAGCCGGTCACCGCGTGCCGGCGCGGCCGCGGCCGCCGTCCCCGGGCCGCTCGTGATTTCGGCGTTCGCGCTGCCCGGAGGACCGATGCCGGCCGGGCGGTGCCCGGCGCGACCCGCACGCCGGGCACCGCCCGGGCCGCTCACCAGGAGTTGAAACTTTCGTCGCGCCGGAACCGGATGGCGCCCAGGCTCGCGGCCCCCGGCCGGTCGATGAGCGTGACGGACGCCGCGTCGCGGTGCTCGCCGTGCACGACGGCCCGCCAGTTGCGGCAGTGCGTCTCGAACGACCGCGACCGCACGCGCCGGCCGCGCGCCGCCTGCCCCGCGAGCGCGTCGGCCGGGCTGACGTCGAGCAGCAGCAGGTGCACCCGGCGGCCGGAGCGGCGCGACGCGGCGAAGATGAGCCGGCGGGCCCACGGCCGCGTCGCGCACTCGTGCACGACGATCGGGCCGTTCGCGTTCAGCGCGCGCATCAGCCGGGCGTAGTGGCTGACGTGCACGACGGGGCGCCAGAACCGGTACGGGAGCCGGCCGAGGTACGGGCGCCACCACTCCCGCGCGTGATCGGAGTCCAGCACCCGCACGGCCGAGCCGGCGGCCGGGAACAGCCGGCGCAGCAGGGTCGTCTTGCCCGCCCCGGGCACGCCGGCGACCACGAGGACGGCGTCGGTGTCGTAGTGCAGCTCGGCGACGCCCGCGCCGCGCAGGTCACCACCGGCGCCGGGCCGCTCAACCGCGACGGCGGACACGGGACACGACCTGCTGGAGGCGGCGGCGGTTCTCCGGCTTGCGCAGCTCGTCCTGGGCGCGCATGATCAGCCGCTGCCCCTGGGGGCTGCTCAGGAACCGGCGAATGCGGTCGGCGATGGTCGGCATCTGAGGTCCTTCCCGCCGTCGGCAGGAACCGAACTCTCGCACGCGAGACCTCGACCCTGTCCGCGGCAAACGTGTTCGTCACCAGCTGGGTCGAAGGTCTCGTCCACCCCGGTCACGCGGGGCCCGGCCACCGGGAACCGCGAGGGCTCCGAACTGACGGCGAACCGGCGAAGGACTACTCCCCTTCACCGGCAAGGGTACCCGACGTGCACAACTCCAGGCCGCGCGCGCCGGTCGCCCGCGCCCGGGCGGGAAAGAGCTTGCCGGGCAACACGCGTGTTACCGTTCGGACCATGCGCCGGACCGGGTTCGTCGACGCGGTCGACGCGCTCGGCGGACACGACCACATCAGCTGGATCTTCGACGATCCGGCCGACTACCACGAGGTCGCGGACCGCTTCCTGGCCGATGGCCGGGGGGCCGGTCACCGGGTGCTCAGCTTCGTGCACGACGACCGCGGCGGGCCGATCGACCCGGCCGAGCAGGTGCGCTTCCTGGCGGACGCGACCGAGCGGGCGCTCGCCGACGGCTACACCGGTCTGCGGGTCGCGGGCGACGCGACCCGGATGGTGGCGACGCCGGAGGGGCGAGCGGCCTTCGGACGGTTCGAATTCATGATCGACTCCTACATGGCGCGCCACCAGCTGTCCGGTCTGTGCGGATTCAACCGCGCCGCGCTCGGTGACGCCGCCGTGGCCGAGCTCGCCGGCATGCACCCGCTCGCGCAACCGGCCGCGACGCCGTTTCGCCTGTACGCGGCCGGGGAGCCGGGGGTGGCCGCGGTGCTGGCGGGCGAGATCGACCCGGCCGGGCACGAGCAGCTGCGGGCGGCGCTGCGGTGGGTCGCGCTCGAGCCGGTCGGCGGCGCGGTGACGATCGACGCGCGGGGGCTCGGGTTCATCGACCACCGAGCCCTGATGCAGCTCGTCGGGCACGTGCGCGGCCGGGGCGCGGCGACCGTGCTGCGGGTCGGGCGGGACAGCGCCGTACCGCGCCTGGCCGGCCTGCTGGAACTGCGCGACCTTCGGGTGGTGGTGTCGTGAGGTCAGGACCCGCGGCCGGGCACCACGGCTTCCTGCACGAGGCCGGCTTCTACGCCGGCGACGAGGAGTTCCTGGCGCTCGTGCTGCCGTTCCTGCGCGACGGTGTCGCGGCGGGCGAGCCGGCCGTCTCGCTGTTCGGCCCGCACAACCAGTCGCTGGTGCGCGACGCCCTCGGCACGGGCAGCGGGGTCGTGTTCATCGACGGCGGTCGCCACTACCTGCGCCCGGCGGTCGCGATCCGGCGGCACCGCGACATGCTGGCCCGCTACGTGGCCGAGGGCGCGACCCAGATCCGCATCGCCGGGGACGTGCCGCACCCGGGCTCCGGGGTGCCGTGGGAGTGGTGGGCGCGCTACGAGGCCGTCGCCAACGAGGTGTACGACGAGTTCCCGATGTACGGCCTCTGCCCCTATGACACCCGCACCGCTGCGCCCGAGGTCCTCGAGGACGTGCGGCGCACGCACACGCACCTGGTCACCGCCGACGGGGCCCGGGCCGGCAGCCCGGACTACCGGCAGCCGCGCGACTTCCTCGCCCACGCGGCGCGGCCGTGGGCGGACCCGCTCGAGGCGCTCCCGCCGGCGGTCGAGCTGATCGACCCGTCGCTCGTGCGGGCCCGCAACGCCGTCGAGGCGCTGCAGCCGATCGCGGCGCTGGACGTCGAGGAGCTGCAGGGGCTGGTGCTGGGCGTCACCGAGGCGGTCACCAACGCCGTGCGGCACGGCCGCGCGCCGGTGCGCCTGCGCGCTTGGGCCGAGCGGGGCCGCATGCTCGTGACCGTCGGCGATCGCGGCCCGGGTCCGGCCGATCCGGCGGCCGGCCTGATCGCCGCGGAGGGGCCGGGCGGGCTGGGGCTGTGGCTGACGTACCAGCTGTGCGCGTACGTGTCGCTGCGGCACGGCCCGGAGGGCTTCACGATCCGGCTGATCGCGGAGAACCCCGCACCCTGAGCTTGAAGCTCGTCACGGCCGTTCGAGCGGGAACTCGGCGTGCAGGCACGTGCCGCGGCCGGGCATGCTGTCCACGGTCAGGGTGCCGCCGAGCGCCGCGACCCGGTCGGACAGGCCGGTGAGGCCCGTCCCGGAGCGGGGATCCGCGCCGCCGACGCCGTTGTCGCGGATCGACAGGTGCAGCACGCCACCCCGCACCGCCGCCGCGGCCGACACGACGGTGGCCTCGGCGTGCTTGGCGGCGTTGGTGAGGGCCTCGGCCATCACGTAGTACGCGGCGACCTCCACCGGCTCGGGCAGCCGCCCCTCCATCTGCACGTCGAGCTCGACGGCCACGGCCGAGCGCCGGGCGAGCGCGCGCAGCCCGAGCCGCAGCCCGCCCTGGGTCAGGATCGACGGGTGTACCCCGCGCGAGATCTCCCGCACCTCGTCGACGGTGCCGTTCAGTGCGGCGACGACGGCGTCGAGCTCCGCGCGGAGCCGGGTGAGCTCGGGGGGAACCTCCGACTCGGCCCGGCGGATGTCCAGCGCCAGGGCGATGAGCCGCTGCTGGACGCCGTCGTGCAGGTTGCGCTCCAGCTCCCGGCGGGCGTCGTCGTTGGTGAGCAGCAGCCGGGTGCGCGAGGCGACCAGGCCGGCGCTCTGCACGAGCGTGATCGCCTGGCGGACGACGAGCAGGGTGACGACCGCGGACGCGACGATCACCGTGACGTCGTCGGCCTCGGTGCCCCTGACGCGCAGCACGACCAGCGCGACGGCCATCGCGGCCACCGGGTAGTACGGCAGCAGCAGCCGGCCCCAGCCCAGCTCGCCGCGCGCCGCCCAGCGCGGCGGCGGGCCCGGTTCGGTCCACGCCGCGAACGCGATGAGGACGAACCCGGCGACGTACCCGATGTCGGCGATCGGGGGGATGCCGCCGGCGCGGACGGACACCTGGTAGGCGAACGTGCTGTCGGACAGCACGAAGCAGAACAGGCCGCCGCCGAGCAGGGCCAGCTGGGTGCGGTGGACCGCCGAGGACGCGCCGAGCAGCAGGACCACCTGGACGGTGAGCAGCAGGTCGGTGACCGGGTACGCGATCGCGAGCGCGTAGTCCATCCGATTGGCGCCGCCGCTGTGCACGGCGGGGCCCAGCACGCTGATCCAGCTGAGCACGAACAGCGCGCCGACGATGACGAGCCCGTCGATCGCCGTCAGCGCCTGCCCCGCGAGGTGGCGGGGCAGGCGCTGGCCGGACGGGCCGATCGCGATGGTGACGAGCGCCACGAACGCGAACACCGGCAGGATCAGGTAGCCGGCATCGGCGAGCGAGGGGCTCGGCAGCCGGTTGCCGCGGACCAGGAAGTACCAGCACCAGACGAGCTGGCCCAGCGCCCAGCCGCACGTGCCCACGCCCATCCAGATGCGCCACCACCGCTGGATCCCGTGCTGCCGTGCGGCGGCGAGCCAGCAGGCCACCGTCGCGGCGACGGCGGCCAGCAGCTGCGCGACATCGTCGACGAGCACGGACCACCACGGGCTGAGCAATCCGGAGCTGTCCAACACGACGACGGCGGCCACCAGCACGACGGCGACCCACACCCCGGCAACGGTACCGCGCGCCGGGGCTAGCCCTGCAGCAGCGCGTCGCGGACCCGGGCGGCGTCGTCGGCGCCGGTGCCCCGCCAGGCGACGACGTGGTCCGGGCGCAGGAGCAGCACCTCGCCGGGGCCCGCGAAGTCCACCCGGCCACCGCCCGGCAGCACCGCCCACCGCGGCCCGGCGACGTCCAATGTGGACACCGCCCGGCCGTCGTCGAGCCAGCGGTGCGGCACCCGGGTGCCGACGCGGCCCGCCGGGGCGAAGTCGAGCGTCGGCTCCTCGGAGCCGTCCGGCACGATCGCGCCGGCGGTGTACTGGAAGCCGCCGGCCGCCAGCACGTAGGGGTGCGCGAGGGTCGGGTCGGGCGCGCCGAGCCGGAACGACTCGGTGCGGCGGGCGGACTGCTCGGCGGCGAACCAGCCCGCCGGGCGGCGCTCGGCGTGATAGGTGTCGAGCAGGCCCGGCGCGGCCTGCCCGCGCAGGACGGCGGCGAGCTTCCAGCCGAGGTTGTGCACATCGGCGATCCCGGTGTTCGCGCCGCTGGCCGCATACGGCGGCATCACGTGCGCCGCGTCGCCGGCGAGGAACACGCGTCCGGCCGAGTAGCGCTCGGCGACCAGCATCTCGGCCTGCCACGGCAGGACGCTTCGCACGTCGAGATCCGGCACCGGTACCCCCAGCGCCGTGCGCAGCAGCGATGGCCAGTCGCGCTCGGTGTCGCCGCCCGGGCTCATGAACACCCAGCGGTGCCGCCCGTCCACGCAGGCCAGTGCGCCGGGCGCATCCGGATGGTCGATCTGGCACAGGTTGAACTCGCGGCCGCGCACGACGTCGGCGAGGTCGGCGGTGAAGTACACGTTCACGTTCGGCCCGCCGAGCGCGCCCGATCCCGCGCGGGTGATGCCGAGCGCCTCGCGGATGCCGCTGCGGGCGCCGTCGGCCGCGATGAGGTACCGCGCGCGGATCTCGGCGTGCTCCAGGCGGCCGATCACCTCGTCGCCGGTCTGCTCGAAGCCGAGCAGACCGGTGCCGAACCGCACGTCCGCGCCCGCCTCGACCGCCGCGGCGCGCAGCAGCGGCTCGAGCGAGTCCTGCGCGAGCAGGCACGGCAGCTCCGGGCTGACCTCGACCGCGATCCCGCCGGCCGGCTGCCACAGCGGCAGCCGCTCGGCCTCCGCGAGGGTGCGCCCGGCCGCCATGTGATCGTGCCCGGCCAGATCGCGGGCGGCCGCGTGGACGAGCCCGGCCAGCCCGAGCTCACGGAAGATCTCCATGGTGCGCATGTGGAAGCGGCGGGCCTTCGGCTGCGGCGAGGTCCCGGCGCGGCGCTCGACGAGGGTCACGCAGACCCCGTGATGGCGCAGCACGAGCGCAGCGGTGAGCCCGACCAGCCCTCCGCCGACGATGAGGACGTCAGGTGTACGTTGTCCACTCATGGTGTACGTAGTACACGCCCTGCTAATCTTTGTCCACCATGAACAGTCCGGTGTGGTACGACACCCCCGCTCCCCCGCCCCTGAGCCGCGAGCGCATCGTCGCCGCCGCGACGGAGCTGGCCGACGCCGAGCCCAGCGGCGAGGTCACCATGCGCGCGCTGGCCGCCCGCCTGGGCGTGCGCAGCCCCATGGCGCTGTACCGGTACGTCGGCAGCAAGGACGGCCTCGCGGACCTGATGGCCGACCAGGTGTACGGGCGGTTCACCGTCCGGCGGGGCGAGGGCTGGCGCCCGGCCCTGCGCTCGATCGGCACGTCGGGCTGGGCCGCGGTCCAGCGCCACCCGTGGTTCGCGCGCCTGGCCTTCGCCCGCCCGCCCCTGGGCCCGAACGCGCTGGCCCTCTACGACGCGGCCCTGGCGGAGCTCGACCCGCTGCGCCTGCCGGCGGCCACCCGCATGGGGTTCGTCAGCACCGTGCTGGGCCACGTGTTCGGCTCCGGCCTGGCGCTGCTGGAGGAGCGCACCATGCGCGCCGGCATCGGCTCCCCCACCGACGCCGACCTGGCCGCGAGCGCGGCGCCGTATCTGGAGCGCATCGCGGCGCAGGGCGCCCACCCCCACTTCAGCCGCTGGGCCGCCGACCCGGACCGGCACGCGGCCGCGCCGCAGACCTTCGAGGCCATCCTGGACTGGCTCCTGGACGGCCTGGAATCCCTGGTCCCCGGATCGGCTGCGAAGTAGCACCGCCGGTCAAGCCGCGGCCCGCCGGCGACCCGCAGGCCGCCGCACTCCCGGAACCGGATCGCGGCCGACCGCCCCGGATCGGGGTTGCCGCCGAGCCCGTACCCTGACCGCGAAAACTTTCTCACACCGGCGGCAACCTCACGCTCCGTGTTCCGCGTCTAGGACGGACGAGGACGACGAACGCACAAGGACGCCGCACGACACGGGGGGACGACAGCGTGGCCCGGGTACGAATTCGTAGGAACAGCCTGCTGCCCAGCGCGGCCTCGCTGCTGCTGTGCGGGCTGCTGGCCGGGCTGGTGGTCGCCGGGGCGGCGTTGCCCATCGTGGCGATGTCGGGGCTGGCCGCGAAGACCGGCTCGGACACGTTCGAGAGCATGTCCAGCGACCTCGTCGTGCTGCCGTCGCCGCAGATCAGCTACGTGCTCGCCGCGGACGGCAAGACGCGGCTGGCGATGATGTACGACGAGAACCGCCGCGACGTGAAGATCGACGACGTCGCCCCGGTCATGCAGCAGGCGATGGTCGCGGCCGAGGACAACCGGTTCTACGAGCACCGCGGCGTGGACGTGAAGGGCGTCGCGCGGGCGTTCGTGGCCAACCAGAACGCGGGCGGGACCGAGCAGGGCGCCTCGACGCTGACGATGCAGTACGTGCGGCAGGCCATCGCGTACTCCGCGCAGACGCCGCAGGAGGTGGTCGACGCCACCGGCAAGACCAGCACACGCAAGCTGCGCGAGATGAAGTACGCGATCGACCTCGAGAAGAAGCTCTCCAAGAAGGAGATCCTCGAGCGGTACCTCAACATCGCGCCCTTCGGCCACGGCGCCTACGGCGTCTACGCGGCCGCGCACGTGTACTTCGACAAGGACCCCAAGGACCTGACGCTGCCCGAGTCCGCGCTCATCGCCGGGCTGGTGAAGGCACCGGGCACCAACGACCCCGCCACCGAGAAGGGCTACCCGGAGGCGGTCAAGCGGCAGAAGTACGTCCTCAACCAGATGGTCTCGATGGGCTACATCGACAAGGCGGCCGCCGATGCCGCCGCGACCGAGAAGCTGACCATCGTCGGCAAGCGGACCCCGGAGGGCTGCGAGTCCATCCAGGCCTCCCCCGAGCTCGGCGCCGGGTTCTTCTGCGACTACCTGCGGCGCTGGTGGGACGACCAGAAGGTGTTCGGCGAGGACGAGTACCAGCGCGCCAACCGGCTGCGCGCAGGCGGCTACACCATCATCACCTCGCTGGACATCCAGACGCAGACGGCCGCGGCGAAGTATGCGCAGGAGCAGCCCAAGGACGTCGCCAAGAACCAGCAGATCCACCTCGGCAACTCCAGCGCCCTCATGCTCGCCGCGATCCAGCCCGGGACCGGGCGGGTGACGGCGCTGGCGACCAACCGGACGTTCAGCAACGACCAGAGCGGCAACAAGGAGAACACGAACCCGGGCAAGAAGGGCCAGAAGGGCAACTACCCGAACACCACGGTGCCGATCATCACCGGCGACGCGGACATCCCCGGCTACCAGGCCGGCTCCGCGTTCAAGATGTTCACCGCGGTGGCGGCGCTGGAGTCCGGCCTGCCCCTGGCCACGACGATCCAGACCGAGAAGCAGTTCGTCTCGGACTTCATCCTCAACGGCGGCGGCCCGGCCACGTGCAACGGCAACCACTACTGCCCGAAGAACTCCGGCGGGCAGTCCGGGCCCTACAACATGTGGACCGCGTTCGGCAGCTCCATCAACACCTACTTCGTCCCGCTCGAGCAGCAGGTCGGCGTCAAGCACGTGGTCGACGTGGCCAAGCGCCTCGGCATCCAGTTCAACGCCAAGGAGGACGCCGACCTCGCGGCCAAGCCCGACGGGTGGGGCGCGTTCACGCTGGGCGTCTCGGCCACGACCCCGCTGCAGCTGGCCAACGCCTACGGCACGCTCGCCGCGGACGGCCTCTACTGCGAGCCGACCCCGATCCTCGAGGTCAAGGACAACAGCGGCAAGAAGGTCGAGGGCCTCGACCCGAAGTGCAAGCAGGTGGTCGACCCCGAGGTCGCGCGGGCCGCGGTGGACATGGCCCGCTGCCCGGTCGGCGACCAGTCCGCGACCAGCAAGTGCAACGGGGCGACGGCGCAGTACGCGCGCGGCTTCGTGAAGCGGCAGATCGCCGGCAAGTCCGGAACGACGGACTCGGAGAAGAGCGCCACGTTCACCGTCATGACCAAGCAGCTCGCGGTCTCCGGCTTCCTGACCGACCCGGACTGGCCCGAGACCACCGTGGACATGCAGCACGCGCCGGTGAACTACGCGGCCCTCGGCGTGCTGCGCGACGGGCTCGCCGGCCAGCCCGAGGTCAAGTTCACCGCGCCCACGAAGGACCGCGCGCAGGGCAAGCTGGTCGACATCCCGTCGGTCAAGTGCCTCCCGGTCGACCAGGCGCGGGACAAGGTCGCCAAGGCGGGCTTCTCGGTCACGGTCGCGGCGGCGCAGGTGCCGTCCAAGTGCCCGGCCGGCACCGTCGACCGCACCAACCCGGGCGGCGCCACGACCAAGGGCGGCCCGGTCCAGCTCGTCGTCAGCAACGGCCAGCCCGAGTGACGGACGGGGGCCCGCGGCAGGGCCCCGTCCCGACTTGCCCCGCCGGCGCGGGCAGGTGCACCGCCGCCACCGCGGCGAGAGCATATACCATCGCGCGGTATATGCTCTCGACGTGGAATCATTGAGCGAACAGTCGTTTCTGATCCTCGCCGGGCTGGCCGACCAGCCCCGGCACGGCTACGGCCTGGTGACCGAGGTGGCCGCGCTGTCCGGTGACCGCGTTCACCTCCGGGCGAGCACGCTCTACGCGGCGCTGGAGCGCCTCACGGCCCGCGGCCTCGTCGAGCCCGAGCGCGACGAGGTGGAGAACGGCCGGCTGCGCCGCTACTACCGCCTGACCGACGCGGGCGCGGCCGTGGTGGAGGCCGAGACCGAACGCATGGCCGGCCAGGCCCGCGCGGCCAAGCGCCGCCTCGCCCGCCGCGCGCAGCTGGGCCTGAGCGGATGAGCCCGCTGGAGCGGCGCTACCGCCGCCTGCTGCGCCTGCTGCCCGCCGACCATCGCGCCGCCCGCGGCGAGGAGCTGCTCGGCCTCCTGCTCGACCTGGACGAGGGCCGCACCCGGCCCAGCCTGCGCCAGTCGGCCGGCGTGCTCGGCCTCGCACTGCGTCTGCGCCTGGGCGGCCCGGCGTCGCTGCTGCTGGCCGCGTACCTCGTCGCCGTCAGCACATGGATCGCCACAACGGCGTACGACATCGGCACCGGCAGGGCCTTCGTCAGCGTCGACCGCGCGTTGCCCATCCACAGCGTGGCCCTCGTCCTGCTGATCCCCGCCGTGCTCCGGCTCGCCATCGCGGTGGCGTGGATCCTCTCGGCCCGCCGCACGATGCTGGGCGTCGTCGCCGCACTGCTGCTCTACCAGGTGGCCGCCGGCGGCATCGCGCAGGTCGACGCCCTGGCCGTCCTGGCCGTGGGCGTCGCCACGGCGCTGCGCTGGCCCGCACCGCGCCCGCGCGCCGTCCTGCTCGCCGCGATTCCCGTCACGATGCTGCTGTGGGTGCTCGTCGCCGCCCTCGGCCTTCTGCGCGTCTCCCCGCTGGCCGTCGCCCTCGTCGTGGTCCTGCTCGTCGCGGGCACCGGCCGCGTGCTGCCCGGCGTCAGGCGGCGGCCGGCGACCACCGGCTGATCGGCCGGCGCAAGCCGGCAGCGGGTGCGTGGCCGTGCGGTCTGCCAACCGCACGGCCACGCGATCGGGCGTCGCGTCCAGCCCGATGGAGATGTCAGCCGGCCGAGCAGGCCGGGTTGAGGCCCGCGGCCGTCCCGGTGGCCTGGAAGCCGAACTCCGT